>NZ_AP038275.1:4102500-6250208 GCF_055385565.1 Neobacillus sp. S1115 | reverse complement strand
CAATATCCACCTCTTGTGGACAAGTTTTTACAGAACCGTTGTATAAACTATCCACATATTATCCACAGTTTGTGGATAAAGGTTAAGGGTGACAAAGTTATTCAGAGTGAAAACACAAATATAATAACAAATAATATCAAGGTTTGCAATGGTTTTTCGAGATTTATCCACAACCCCCGCAGGGTGTGTATGAAAATTGTCCACAGGTTGATAATTTGTGAAAATCCTGTCAATATCTTGTGTGGATAGTCCGAAATTTGTCGATTTTTTATCCACAGAGAGTTGAGAGAAGCCTTCAGGCTATTTTTTATCTAAACGGGCAAAATAATTCTTGCCGAATCGAATCAAAGGAATCTGGGAAAAGGTAACAATATTAGGACAGTAGTTGACAATTTAAAGTTAACATCTTTATAATAAGTAAGACTGTCGTTTTAAATTTATAGGCTTATCCTCTGGGAGGTGTAATATAATGAAAAGAACGTATCAACCAAATAAGCGTAAGCACAGCAAAGTTCACGGTTTCCGCAGCCGCATGAGTTCAGCAAACGGACGTAAAGTTCTTGCTCGCCGTCGCCGTAAAGGAAGAAAAGTATTATCAGCTTAGACCACTGAAACGTCTCAGTGGTCTTTTTTTAAATCATTTTATAAAAAATGCTTTTTGATTCAGAACAACGTTGATTGGAGCGGAAGGTGCGAACTCCTGCGGGAGTACGGGATAGGGGTGGCCCACAGGAGCAAAGCGACGAGGAGGCTCCCCTGACCGCCCGCGAACCGCTTGCGCCTGGAGCGGAAATCAACAGACTGTTTTACAGGGCCTTTAGAATAAGGAGGACTGTTCGATTTTATGAAAAAGGAGCTCCGAATTAAAAAGAATCAGGACTTTCAAGTGGTTTTTCAAAAGGGTCGTTCTTTTGCCAACCGGCAATTTGTTGTCTATTCATTAGAAAAAGAAGGACAGAGCCATTTTCGAATTGGATTGTCTGTCAGTAAAAAACTAGGCAATGCCGTAACAAGAAATCAAATTAAAAGATATGTCAGGCAAGCAATTTTCGAGCTGAAAGAACAATTAACGCCAGGAAATGATTATGTGATTATCGCCAGGAAGCCTGCCAGCGAAATGGACTTTTTTGAGATCAAAAGCAGTCTAACCCATGTATTAAAAGTTGGTAAGGTTTTAAGAAAAAATGATTAGGTGATAATTGTTAAGGAATTAGCCAATTTCAGCACAAACTGAGCAGACATAACCTGTAAAAAAATGATAAAATACCTTTGAAACAAAGCATCGGGGGAAATACATAAAAGAGGACAAGCAATTATCTATTATAAAGAAACAAGGAGGAAAAACTGGTTGAACAAACGAATATTATTGTTATTCGGACTGCTTTCTGTATTCCTGCTGCTGACTGGCTGCAGTGAATTCAATAAACCGATTACAGAAGAGAGCACAGGTTTTTGGAATGAATACATTGTTTATCCATTATCATGGCTGATTAAAGAAATGGCTTTTTTACTTGGTGGAAACTTTGGATTATCGATTATCGTTGTTACTATTCTAATCCGCCTGGTGATCCTGCCGCTGATGATTAAACAGACAAAAAGCTCAAAAGCAATGCAGGCTTTGCAGCCGGAAATGAAAAAGCTTCGTGAGAAATACAGTTCAAAAGATGCAAAAACACAGCAAAAGCTCCAGCAGGAGACGATGGCCCTTTTCCAAAAGCATGGGGTTAACCCAATGGCGGGCTGTTTCCCACTAATTATTCAAATGCCGATTTTAATTGGGTTTTATCATGCGATTTCGAGAACAAGAGAAATTGCCCAGGATAATTTCCTTTGGTTTGACCTTGGTGAAAAGGATCCATATTATATCTTGCCGATCGTTGCAGGAATCACTACATTTATTCAGCAAAAAATCATGATGGCAGGCCAGGAGCAGAACCCGCAAATGGCGATGATGCTTTGGATGATGCCAATTATGATTGTAATTTTTGCTTTCAATTTCCCAGCAGCTCTTTCCTTGTATTGGGTTGTCGGAAATATTTTCATGATTGTGCAAACCTATTTTATTAAAGGACCGGATTTAAAGGCGCAGACATCCGGTAATGCGGGAGGAGCAAAAAAGTGAAACAGGTAACTGCTACAGGACAAACCGTCGAAGAAGCAGTAGAATCAGCTTTAGCTCAATTAAAGACTTCAAAGGACCGCACTGAAATAAACATCATTGATGAAGGTAAGAAAGGGATTTTTGGCATTTTTGGATCACGGCCGGCGGTAGTAAAGGTGACCGTAATCCATGACCCGATTGAAGAAGCTAAGAAATTTCTGATGCAAGTCGGCGAACAAATGGGTGCACCTGTAAGTATTGATGTGAAGCGCGATGGTAAGCAGGTGCTGTTTGTTATGACAGGCGAGAAAATTGCGCTGCTTATTGGGAAGCGGGGACAAACACTGAACTCTCTTCAATATTTGACGCAATTAGTGATAAACCGCCATTCGGAGCAATATTTTACCGTGATTCTGGATGCTGAGGATTATCGAAACAGACGAAATGAAACACTCATCCAACTGGCCAACCGCCTGGCGCAAAAAGCTGTTCAAACAGGAAAAGACGTCGCTCTTGAACCAATGCCATCCTACGAGCGTAAAGTTATTCATACTGCCTTATCCGAAAATAAACGGGTCAAAACATCTTCCGATGGAACAGAACCCCATCGCCATATTGTAATTTCACCAGTGAGAACAAGATAACATCCTGCCAAAAGGCAGGGTGTTTTTTTATTATGAAAAGAAAAATATAAAACACCTGTTGATTGGAGCGGAACTCAACAGCCTTATTGGCAGTTTTAAAAAAAAATCGCTGTGAATAACTTTTTATTGAGTAAAATGTGTTTTATTGTTATTCACATGTGGATAAGTTAAAATAATACAAGGTATTATCAAGTGTGGATAATTCCAGCCAGTTAACTGCAAAGGCTGGCTTTTTTGTGGTATTCTATTATTTTGTATCGAAATCGAAACTTTATATAAATATTGTAATGCTTGCGAGGTGAAAAAAATGGAGTTTGATACAATTGCGGCCATATCGACACCGATGGGGGAGGGAGCCATTGCGATTGTACGATTGAGCGGAAATGAAGCCATTCCAATTGCAGATAAGCTATTTAGAAGTGTCAGCGGAAAGAAATTGGCGGAAATCTCCTCCCATACAATTCATTATGGTCATATCATTGATCCGAAAAGCGGCCAAGTGGCTGAAGAGGTTATGATCTCCTTGATGAAGGGCCCGAAGACTTTTACAAAAGAGGATGTAGTGGAAATTAACTGTCACGGTGGACTCGTCTCCGTCAATCGGGTGCTGCAGCTTGCCTTAAATAGCGGCGCAAGACTTGCTGAGCCAGGGGAATTCACGAAACGTGCTTTTCTAAATGGACGGATTGATTTATCCCAGGCGGAAGCAGTCATTGATTTAATCCGGGCAAAAACTGACCGGGCGATGAATGTCGCCTTAGGACAAATGGAAGGTCGTCTTTCCAAGCTAATTCGCCGGTTAAGACAGGAGATTCTTGAAATTCTTGCCCACATTGAAGTGAATATTGACTACCCGGAATATGATGACGTAGAAGAGATGACACATACAATGCTTTTGCCGAAGGCTCATTATGTAAGGGAAGAATTAAATAAACTGTTGCAAACCTCCCAGCAAGGAAAGATTTTACGTGAAGGGTTGTCGACTGTAATTGTCGGCCGGCCTAATGTTGGAAAATCCTCTTTATTGAATAGTCTTGTTCAGGAGAATAAAGCGATTGTCACAGATATTCCAGGGACAACACGGGACGTTATCGAAGAGTATGTAAATGTGCGCGGTGTGCCGCTAAGGTTATTGGATACAGCTGGTATTAGGGAAACGGAAGATATCGTTGAACGGATCGGCGTCGAGCGTTCCCGCCAGGTTTTAAAAGAGGCGGACCTTATATTGCTGGTGTTAAACTATTCCGATCAACTGACAAAAGAGGATGAAAATCTTTTTGAAGCAGTAAACGGAATGGATGTAATTGTGATTGTCAACAAAACTGACCTGTCACAACAAATTGATATGAACCGGGTTAAGGAATTAGCAAAAGACCATAGGATTGTCACGACATCTCTATTGGAAGACCGCGGCGTTGATGAACTGGAGGAAGCAATCGCTGCTTTATTCTTTGCTGGTTCAATTGAAGCGAAGGATGCCACTTACGTTTCTAACACTCGCCATATTGCGCTGTTGAATCAAAGTCTTCGTGCCATAGAGGAAGCGATTGAAGGTGTGGAAATTGGGACGCCTATCGATATTGTGCAAATTGATTTAACAAGAACATGGGAGCTGCTCGGGGAAATTATCGGCGACAGCGTCCATGAAAGTCTGATTGACCAGTTATTCTCGCAGTTCTGCTTAGGAAAGTAAGACCGCAGTGCGGCGATGCGGCCTGCCAGGGGTAAGATGAGGCTTCAGCTATCATTGTTTATAGCGGTTTGGCGGATAAAATAGTGAACTCGGCGGATATCCATTGAAATTTGGCGGATTAAAACTAAAATTGGGCGGATATACGATGGAATTCCGCGGATATTTAACAGTATTTGGCGGATATAAAAACGTCGATTAATATGGATACACAATATAGAGTAATTTTTCCGTTTGAAAACGGAAAAGGAGGAAAACCATGCAATACGAAGCAGGAAATTACGACGTCATTGTCGTTGGGGCCGGTCACGCCGGCTGTGAGGCGGGCCTCGCGGCGGCAAGACTGGGTGCGAAAACCTTAATGATTACCATCAATCTGGATATGGTGGCATTCATGCCATGTAACCCTTCAGTCGGAGGGCCGGCAAAAGGTATCGTGGTCCGGGAAATTGATGCACTTGGCGGGGAAATGGCCAAAAATATCGATAAAACCCTTATTCAAATCAGAATGCTGAACACAGGTAAAGGTCCAGCCGTCCGTGCACTTAGGGCCCAGGCCGATAAATTTGCCTACCAGCATGAAATGAAAAAGACCTTGGAAGAGGAAACCAACTTAACGTTAATTCAAGGTATGGTTGAGCAATTGATTGTCGAAGACGGAATTTGCACAGGTGTAGTTACCAAAACGGGTGCAGTATACCGTTCGAAAACCGTTGTTATTACAACAGGGACATTCCTTCGCGGTGAGATCATCATTGGCGAATTAAAATATTCCAGCGGCCCGAACAACCAGCAGCCATCCATCAAGCTGTCAGAGCATTTAGAACAGCTTGGCTTTGAGCTGGTCCGCTTTAAAACAGGAACACCACCAAGGGTAAACAGCAACACCATTGATTACAGCAAAACGGAGATTCAGCCTGGCGATGAAGAGCCGAGGGCATTCTCTTATGAAACAACAAAATACATTACCGATCAGCTTCCATGCTGGTTAACCTATACAAATGATCAAACACATTCCATCATTGACCAAAACCTTCATCGTTCACCGATGTTCTCAGGGATGATCAAAGGAACAGGTCCGCGTTATTGCCCATCCATCGAGGACAAAGTGGTTCGCTTTAACGACAAGCCGCGCCATCAAATTTTCCTGGAGCCGGAAGGAAGAAATACAAAGGAAGTGTATGTCCAGGGATTATCGACAAGTCTTCCTGAAGATGTACAGCAGCAAATTATTAAATCCGTTCCAGGACTTGAAAATGCACAGATGATGCGGGCCGGTTATGCCATTGAGTACGATGCCATTGTTCCCACACAACTGTGGCCGACTTTGGAAACGAAAGTTGTCAAAAACCTCTATACTGCCGGGCAAATTAATGGAACATCCGGCTATGAGGAAGCAGCAGGACAAGGTTTAATGGCGGGAATTAATGCCGGATTAAATGCACTTGGCCGCGAAGAGCTTGTACTAAGCAGATCCGAAGCATATATTGGTGTACTGATTGATGATTTAATTACAAAGGGTACGAATGAACCATACCGCCTGTTAACTTCACGGGCAGAATATCGCCTCTTACTTCGTCATGATAATGCCGATTTGCGATTAACCGAAATAGGGCACAAAATTGGCATGATTCGCGATGAACGGTATCAAGCATTTTTAGCTAAAAAGGCAGCTGTTGAAGCGGAAAAGGAAAGATTGCGTTCTGTTATTTTAAAACCTTCAGCGGAAGTCCAAGAATTAATCAGAAACACAGGCGGCAGCGAATTAAAAGATGGAATCAGAGCCTCCGATTTATTGAAAAGACCGGAAATGACGTATGAACTGCTTGAGACATTGACGAAGTCAGAAGTTCCTATAGATGATGAAGTCAAGGAACAGGTGGAAATCCAAATTAAGTACGAAGGCTATATTGAAAAATCATTACAGCAGGTTGAGCGGTTAAAGAAAATGGAAGATAAGAAGATAGCAGAAAATATCGACTACGATGCCATTAGTGGGTTAGCAACAGAAGCAAAGCAAAAGCTGAAGAAAATCAGGCCGTTAACACTCGCTCAGGCTTCCAGAATTTCAGGGGTAAATCCGGCGGATATTTCTATTTTGCTTGTTTATTTGGAACAAGGACGGATTGCCAGAATCGCCAATGAATAATGGAGTGAGGAAGGAACTTTTATGAATATCGAACAATTCGAAACAAGTTTAAAGGAAAAAGGAATTGCCCTAAACAGCACCCAGCTTGGCCAGTTTGAAAAGTATTATGAAACGCTGGTTGAGTGGAATGAAAAAATGAACTTAACGGCAATAACGGAAAAAGGCGAAGTCTATTTAAAGCATTTTTATGATTCCATTTCAGCAGCATTTTATTTCGACTTTACCAAACCATTTCGCCTTTGTGATGTTGGGGCAGGCGCTGGATTTCCGAGCATTCCGTTAAAGATTGCCTTTCCTCATATTGATGTAACGATTGTTGACTCGCTAAATAAGCGGATCACATTTTTAAATCACCTGGCAGCTACATTAAATTTAGAAAAGGTTCAATTCGTCCATGACCGTGCGGAAACGTTTGGTGTCAATCCAAACTATAGGGAAAGCTTTGATGTGGTGACAGCGAGGGCGGTTGCCAGAATGTCTGTGTTAAGTGAGCTTTGCCTTCCGCTTGTCAAAGTCGGCGGTCACTTCCTGGCATTAAAAGCAGTCAATGCGGAGGAAGAATTAAAGACGGGCCAAAAGGCAATTGCAGCACTTGGCGGCAAACTCCTCAATTCTCATACCTTTAACCTGCCGATTGAGGAATTCGACAGAACGATCATCATCATTAAAAAAGAAAAACAAACGCCAAAAAAATACCCGCGTAAGCCGGGTGCTCCTGGAAAAACCCCAATTGAATAGATGAATTTGAAGGTTCGGATGGGATTGGATATTTCTTAGGGCTGACAATTTTGCGATAAAAATGATATCCTAGGCAGGAAGAATATATCGACATAGAGAATAAAGTAAAAGGGAGTTTTTCGTAAAGGTGGTGTCGGGGATGAAAAATTCATTTACACGCTTTTTTGGCTTTGCTGATAAGGGAGAACAAACTGTTGAGCTTGAAGAAGAGCTGAATATAGAGAGAAACGAAGAAATTAAGAAAATACCGATAGACCAAATTGTTCCTAACCGATTTCAGCCGCGAACAGTTTTTGATGAAGAGAAAATTGAGGAATTATCCAGAACCATTCATACACATGGTATTATACAGCCGATTGTTGTAAGAGAGTTTGCTTCAGGCCAATATGAAATTATCGCGGGGGAACGCCGCTGGCGGGCGATGAAGAAATTAGGTTGGGATGAAGCTCCGGCTATTGTAAAAAATCTTAACGATTCGCAAACCGCTTCCGTTGCTCTTATTGAAAACCTTCAGCGGGAAGAGCTATCGCCGATTGAAGAGGCGATTGCTTATAGCAAGCTGCTTGAGCTTCACAACCTCACACAGGAGGCTTTGGCTCAACGCCTTGGCAAGGGGCAGTCAACCGTTGCCAACAAGCTGCGTCTTCTTAAATTATCTCAGCCTATTCAGGATGCTTTATTAAATAAGACGATTACCGAGCGCCATGCCCGCGCTCTTATTCCGCTTAAGGATCCAGAAAAGCAAGTGGCTTTGCTTGCAGAAATAATCGAGAGAAACTTGAACGTTAAACAGACGGAAGACCGGGTATTCAAACTTCTAGAGGAAAAAAATGAAAAGCCGAAAGCGAAGCGGAAGGCATTCAGCAAAGATATGCGAATTGCTGTCAATACCATTCGCCAATCGTTATCAATGGTTTCTGATAGCGGAATTAACCTGAATTCTGAAGAAGAGGAATTTGAGGATTTCTATCAATTTACAATTCGCATTCCCAAGAAAAAATAATATAAACTAAAATGGTAAGAACCAGACAATTTTTTGTTTGGTTCTTTTTGTTTTTACAATAATCTCCATTAACCATCAATAATATCCTATTAAGGGAAAAATATGTATTCGACCTGGCTGTATTATTTTTTGAAAAAAAACAAAATCTGCCGAATTTCATGATAAAATAAAGGAATGGACTTTCCATATCATTTGGTGGATAATGTCAAAATAAGGGTATTTTAATAGAATATGAGATTGAAATTTTGGGAGAATTAAAGGGTAGGTGACATCGTGGGTAAAATCCTTGCAATCGCGAATCAGAAAGGCGGAGTCGGTAAAACGACTACTTCTGTCAACCTGGGCGCCTGCTTAGCACATATAGGAAAACGGGTCTTATTAGTAGATATTGACCCTCAAGGAAATGCAACTAGCGGAATCGGTATTGAAAAAGCAGAAGTCGACCAGTGTATATACGATGTTTTAGTAGATGATGTGGAAGCGAAGGAAGTCATTAAGCCGACAGCCGTGGAAAATTTATACGCCATCCCGGCCACGATTCAGCTGGCAGGGGCTGAAATTGAGTTGGTGCCGACCATTTCCAGAGAGGTTCGTTTAAAACGAGCTTTGGAAGAGGTGAAAGATCAATTTGATTATGTAATCATCGATTGTCCGCCATCTTTAGGTTTATTGACGATTAATGCTTTAACAGCATCTGATGCCGTGCTAATCCCTGTACAGTGTGAATATTATGCCTTGGAGGGATTAAGTCAATTATTGAACACGGTAAGGCTGGTGCAAAAGCACTTGAATCAAGATCTAAAAATCGAAGGTGTATTATTAACAATGCTAGATGCAAGAACTAATCTTGGCATCCAGGTCATTGAGGAAGTGAAGAAGTACTTCCAGGATAAAGTGTATAAAACCATTATTCCAAGAAACGTTCGTCTAAGTGAGGCTCCAAGCCATGGGGAACCAATCATTAATTATGATGCCAGGTCCCGGGGCGCTGAAGTATATTTAGATTTAGCAAAGGAAGTGGTCTCGCATGGCTAAGGGCTTAGGAAAAGGCCTGAATGCATTTTTTACAATGGAAGCTGGCAAAGAGGAGACAATCCAAGAAATTAAACTAAAGGATTTACGTCCAAACCCCTACCAGCCTCGCAAGCATTTCCAACCAGAAGCCATTGAAGAATTGAAAGCTTCCATTTTAGAACATGGAATCCTGCAGCCAATTATTGTAAGAAAAAGTATAAAGGGCTTTGAAATTGTCGTAGGGGAACGCAGGTTTAGGGCTGCAAAAGAAGCAAAGCTTGAAACCGTCCCAGCTGTAGTGCGAGAGCTTTCTGAGCAGCAAATGATGGAATTAGCCGTCCTTGAAAACCTTCAGCGGGAGGATTTAAATCCAATTGAAGAAGGACAAGCCTACAACAACCTGATGGACAAGCTGAAATTGACCCAGGAAGAAGTAGCCAAACGTCTTGGAAAAAGCCGGCCGCATGTAGCTAACCATATCCGTCTATTGTCCCTGCCAGCAAACATTCAAGCGTTGATTTCTGAAGGGAAAATAACGATGGGACATGGCCGTGCCTTGCTTGGTCTTCGCCAAAAGGCAAAGCTTTCAGCAGTAGTCGATAAGGTGGTTAAGGAATCATTAAACGTAAGGCAGCTTGAAAAACTGATTCAGCAGCTAAATGAAAATGTTCCACGTGAAACAAAAAATCCGGATCAGAAAAAGGATGTCTTTATCAAAGAACGGGAGCATTCATTAAGGGAACGGTTTGGAACATCAGTGCACATTAAACAAAAAAAGAATAAAGGGAAAATTGAAATTGAATTTTTCTCCCAGGAGGATTTGGAACGAATTCTATCGCTTTTGGGACCAGATGATACAGATTAAGCCATCTTCGGGATGGTTTATTTTTTTAGAGATTCCTTTTCATAATAGAGAAAAAAGGTGAGGACAGCATGTTTTTGTTAGGCACACTAGTAAATGGATTGTTAATTGTTATTGGTACCCTTCTGGGCAAGTTATTAAACCGCATTCCGGAAAGCATGAAAACAACCGTCATGTATGCAATTGGCTTATCGGTCATGGTTTTAGGCTTACAGATGGGTTTAAAAAGTGAAAATTTCCTAATTGTGATTATCAGTCTTGTTGTAGGGGCGGTGTTTGGCGAGCTCCTAAAGCTTGAAGAAAAATTAAATGACCTTGGCGGCTGGCTGGAAAATAAGGTTGGTTCAAATGGAAAGGGCAGTATTGCTGAAGGCTTTGTCACAGCTACGTTAATTTTTGTAATTGGCGCCATGGCCATTATCGGGGCACTTGACAGCGGGATCCGAGGCGACCATGATGTTCTTTATACAAAGGCCTTAATCGACGGTTTTACCGCCTTAATCTTAACTACGACATTGGGAATAGGCGTTATTTTTTCTGCTATTCCAGTCGTGCTGTATCAAGGATTGATTGCGCTATTCGCCACTCAAATCGACAGGTTCGTCCCGAAGGCCTTGATGGACCAGTTTATTGTTGAAATGACTGCAGTCGGCGGTATCATGATTTTTGCTATCGGATTAAATCTTACAGGCATAACCAAAATCAAAGTCGCCAACCTCCTCCCTGCCATACTGGTGACCGGAGCGATTGTGACGATTTTATATAACTACCATCAATATTTATAAAGAAAACTCGCCGATTGGCGAGCCCTTAAGGGCGAAGACAGAGGCGTAGTTGCACTTATGCGTTAAGAAAGTATAAAGCTTTCGACAGAAAGTTTATACCTTCTTATTAGCTAAAAATAAAAAGAGCAATGGAAAATGTTCCGTTGCTCTTAATTTGTTTTCTCTTCCTCTATCCATTCCAGGTTCGTCCAGCTTTGTTTATTGTACAGCAGGCCGGCCTGGTAAATTCCATTTGCAATGGTTTTGGCCATTTTCATAACTAAATTTAGACGGGTATTCTGCAATACATAAAACTCCATAAACCCGCTGACATTCACAATTCCGGTTATATGAAGCTCGCCAACCGGCGGCAGTTCCTTATTCACCCCTGCCCCTGGTTTAACAGGACCTTGACCCACCTGAATGGCACCAACATTTTTATTGCGGCCAAGGCAGGCATCTATACCGATAATATAGGGGTCTGAATGTAAGGTTTTTATTTCCTCCAGTCTATCTGCTAAATTAACAGCATGAACTGGCTCATCTAAAGTTCCATACACATAAAAGGATTCGAGCTTCTTCTCCTCCAATAACGTCCCAACAAGTGGCCCTAATGAATCTCCTGTTGAGCGGTCAGTACCAATGCAAACAAAAACAATGGGACGGCTTGTTACTGACGGAATATGTTGAAGCAGTTCATCAGCTAAACTTTCATCGGCATGCAGGTCATCATGCATGAACTGCGTCTTAGCCTTCCTATCAAACATGAAAGCTTTCAGATTCATTAAGTCCACTCCCTAAATCTTTTCGCTCATCTGCCTTAACAGTATACGGAAAATTTAGAGAAACTATACATATCCAAACAGAAAAAGAAAAATTCAGATGGCTATTAACTCTTTTGAAAAATTGTTAAAATAGTAATGGCAGTTGTTAGCTTAAAGGAAGGTGTCTTAATGAGTATTACAGAAAAAGGATTTAAAAAAATCATTGCCAAATTGCAAAATGAAGATACATGGCTGACCTTTGGCGAAGGCGTTCTTAAAATCATTGCTATTATTATTGTGGCACAATTATTAATTCGGTTTGGGAAAGTAATGATTCATAATATCTTTAAAATTAGAAACATCTCCCCGCTAAGAACAAATGTCCGGCGCGAAGAAACATTGTCCAAGCTTCTGGATAATATTCTATCTTATGTGGTTTATTTTATTGCTTTTCTAACGATTCTTTCGGTTATGAACATTGATGTCAAGGCTCTGCTTGCAGGTGCAGGAATTGTTGGTTTAGCGGTAGGGTTTGGTGCGCAAAGTTTAGTAAAAGATGTTATTACCGGCTTCTTTATTATTTTTGAAGATCAGTTTTCGGTAGGAGATCATGTGAGGATTGGCCAGTTTGAAGGAAATGTCGAAACAATTGGATTAAGGACAACAAAAATTAAAAGTTGGACAGGCGAAGTTCATATTATCCCTAATGGAAGCATTTTAGAAGTAACGAACTTCTCGATAAATAATAGTGTCGCTGTTGTAGATATTGCCATTCCTTATAAAGAGGATATAGAAAAGGCACAGCGGGTCATTGAAGGTCTCTTGGAAACAATGCCGGAAAGGTATGGTGAATTAGTGAAGCGCCCCGAACTTCTTGGCGTACAAAATCTTGGCCCAACAGAAGTCACCTTACGGATTGTTGCTGAAACAAAACCGATGCAACACGCAGCACTTGCCAGGAACATGCGGAAAGATATTAAGCTGGAATTAGACCAGAATGGAATTGATATTTCCTATCCACGTGTTGTGATGCTATCAAAGGATCCAGTAACTGGAGTTTAAAGGATGGTGATAGAAATGGAAGAAAAAGAATATGGGATTAATGATATTGTTGAGATGAAGAAGCAGCACCCATGCGGAACTAATCGCTGGAAAATCATTCGGATGGGAATGGATATCCGGATTAAGTGCGAAGGCTGCGGCCATAGTGTTCTCATCCCAAGAAGGGAATTTTCCCGGAAAATGAAGAAGATTCTTGTGAAGCATGAAGGATAATATTTCATGCTTCTTTTTTTTATTAACGTGTATTATCCTTAATATTAAAGTTAGAATAGTAGATTCACAGTTTGGGGGTGGAGAAATTGGTTCAAACAGTTGTCAAGGCTGCGTGTCCATTGAACTGCTGGGATAGCTGCGGTTTAAAGGTTACTTTGGAAAATGACCGAGTGGTAAAGGTGGAAGGAGATCCTGACCATCCGATCACAAAGGGGAAGATTTGCGGCCGAGGCCGGATGCTTGAAACAAGAACGAATTCACCAGAAAGGCTCTTGCACCCTTTAAAAAAGATAAATGGCAAATTTGAGCAGATTTCCTGGGGGCAGGCTCTGGATGAAATAGCAGCTAAATTGCACGATATAAAGGAACGTTTTGGAACAACGGCTGTGCTTCACAGCCATGACTACGCTAATAACGGCATTTTGAAAAATCTCGACCAGCGCTTTTTTAATTGTTATGGCGGCGTTACCGAACTTTATGGTTCCCTGTGCTGGGGCTCTGGAATCGAAGCGCAGAAATGGGATTTCGGCAATTCCTGGAGCCATGAACCCAATGATATTATGAACAGTAAAAATATCATTATTTGGGGGAGAAATGCTGCCCGGACTAATATGCATTTTTATGAAAAGCTTATGGAAGTGAAAAAGCAGGGCGCCAAGCTATATGTGATTGACCCGCTCTTTAACGCAACAGGAAAAATTGCTGATAAACATATAACGATAAAACCGGGGATGGACGGTATATTAGCCGCTGGTATTATCAAGGAAATGCTTCGTTTAGGGCTGGAAGACCGAAGTTTTATCGAGGACTTTACGTTTGGTTTTGCTGATTTAAGGAAACTTCTTGATGGAGTCTCTATAGAAACCATCAGTGAAATGACGGAAGTTTCTCGTGAAAACATAACAGAGCTAGCATATCTTTATGCTGATAAACCAACAGCTACTTTTATGGGTCTTGGCCTGCAGCGGTACCAAAATGGCGGCAATACGATTCGCTTGATTGACGCCCTTGCTGCAGTAAGCGGGAATATCGGAATTCCAGGCGGCGGTGCCAACTATGCCAATCTTCAAGTTGGACAAAGCTTTGATTTTGCAGAATTAACCATGCCAAGCCGCAGGCAAAAGCACCGCTTATTTTCAATCATGAAACAGGCAGAAGGAATTTTGTCGGCTGTGAACCCAGAGATTAAAATGATTTTCGTTACATGCGGGAATCCGTTGACCCAAGTCCCTGATTCAAACTTAGTGACAAAAGCATTTTCATCTGTTGAAACGCTTGTTGTGATGGAGCAATATATGACCGACACGGCGAAGCTGGCTGACTATATTCTTCCTGTAACAACCGTCTTTGAAGAAGAAGATTTCTACTATTCATCGATGTACCATCATTATGTCAATTACGGACCAAAACTAGTTGAGGCCCCAGGGGAGGCCAAACCGGATTTATGGATATGGGCGCGGTTAGCTGACCGGCTTGGGTTTGGTGAGGATTTTGATTTTTCAAGGGATGAATGGCTGAAGCTGACTTTAAAAACATTAGCAGGCAAAGGATTTACGCTGGAAAGGTTAAAAGAACAGCATGCGTTAGAGTTACCCGTACAGAAAATTCCTTGGCAGGACCGGAAGTTTCAAACACCGTCGAGAAAATTCGAATTTACCTCTCTGACAGGGAAACAAAAAGGGGCTGGCGGATTGCTGAAGCTGGCCGTACCGGATGAGTCTAAATGGTCTAATCCAAGCTTGGCAGGAAAATTTCCTTACAGTCTGCTAACGATTCACCCACTTCGGTCAAACCACTCACAGAACTATCATTTATTGGGTGGAAAAATTAAATTGAAAGTGGAAGTAGCGCAAAATATCGCTGACGCTCATGGCTTGCAACCCGATGATTATGTAAGGGTTTGGAATGACCGTGGTGAAGTAAAGGGTTATGTGTCCATTTTGGTAACGGCCCATCCGAATACGATTAATATCGATGAAGGAATTTGGAAAGAATTTGGCGGGTCTGTCAATAACCTAACCTCCAGCAGAGAGTCTGACAATGGGCTCGGAAGTACTTTATACGATTGTCTAGTTGCGATTGAAAAAATATAATCATCAAAGAGGGGCTCCCATAAAAAGATGGCAGCCCCTTTTTGCAATAATTATTTATACTCTGGAATCTCCAGAATGAGTTTATATGAGTCTAGTAAACTATATAAGTTATGAATCTGGAAAACTTGCTTTGCCGCCCAGCCAATATCAGAAGCATACTGATGTGCTGCGGCACCCTTTGATGCAGCAGAACCTGGATTCCACCTCATTTTATAAAGAGTATCCTGACCTGCATTAATATAGCCGCTGGCAATAAATTGGGCACCGCCAATAATGGCAGCCTCAGGTGTAAACCATCCGGCATTAAAGGCAAATTGGGCGCCGCTTTCTAAAGCGGTATTATCGTAAGCACCAATTCCATACATATTGTAAACTGTTTTCCCATTAACCTCTACGCCGGTAGCTAACTTGGAGGTGCCGTTACTTGTTTCTAATAGGGCGTGGGAAATTAAATAAATTTCATTGATTCCGTATGTTTGGCCAGCTGTTATAAAGGATGATGCCGTTCCTTGCAAAATCCCTTTTCCGGAAAGGATTCTTTGGTTTACCTCATCCGCATTAAGATTGGCTGTTGCCGAAAGTTTTAAAAATTGCAGGGAATCAACCGTCGTACTTAGGAAATTCTTTGGATTAACATAATAGGTGACATCTTCTGGACTCGCATTTACCCATGTTTTATTGTAGGCGATTTGGTACCAGTCATATCCGTCTGTCCCTTTTACTATACCAAGTATTTGCAGCTGTTCCTGTGCCTTCACCTGACCGATTGACCAATAGTCTGTGCCGGCGCCGCCCCTTACATTCCAGACGGCACCATTTACGGTTCCGTTTGCAGGGCCGTTTAACGTTAAGGCATCAGCGCGGATGAAGGCTGTGTATTTCTTATCTGTTTGCGGACTAACACCCATTTCTAGCTTTACCATGTCAGTCAGACTGATATTATAGTTTTCGTAAACTTTATCTATGTTGTTGTTGGTTACATTTGGATTAAATGGTTCTGAAGCAGATAAGTACTGTGCACTAACATAACCTGTTTGTCCATTTGCTGTAACCTTTGCCCATCCGTTTTCTTCAGAGTTGACGGTTACAATCGTGCCTCTAGCAAGCTTTGTCAAGACAGCACCTGTTGTTGAAGCCTCGGCACGCATATTTAAGCTAGAGCCATAGACGACACTTACATATTTCTCCACTACTGCATTATCTTCTTGTGCTGGATTGTTTTCTGGAGCGGGCTCCGTACCGGCAGCCGGCTTTGTTTCCGATAAAAACTGCGGATCGACATAGCCTGTTTGTCCATATGCTTCAATCTTTGCCCAGCCATTTTCTTCTGATAAAACTGTCACCGTTGTTCCGCGGGCCAGCTTAACCAATACCGAAGCATCTGCCGCGGCACCTTTTCGCATATTTAAGGAGGAGTCATAGCCGACGTTTACATACTTGGTTACAGATACGGGTTCTTCCTTTTTGACTTCAGTATTTGTGTTTGCTTTTGCTGGGGCCAGATATTCAGCGCTGACATAACCTTCCTGGCCATTTACGTTAATCTTTGCCCAGCCATTTGCTTCAGAATAGACAGTTACTTCTGTTTCATTTGTCAGTTTTGTAATAACAGCAGAACTAGTGGAAGGGCTTTTTCGCACATTCAATTTGGAACGGGAATCGATATTCACATATTTAGTTACTGCCGGTTGTGGAGCCGGTGCTGTAACGCTGCTGCTTGCTGAAGGCTTGTCTGCCAAATAGGCTGAACTGACAAAGCCAGTTTTTCCATTTACCTCAATTTTAGCCCAGCCGTTTGTTACGGAAATAAATTTCACCTCTGTGCCCTTAGCGAGTTTTGCCATAATGGTGGCACTTGTTGATGCACTATTTCTCATATTAAGTGAGCCGCTGACTACATTCACATATTTTAATGTTGTTGCTGTTGTTGGCGGTACAGCAGGGGCAGCTGGATTTTGATTTGATAAAAATTTTGAGCTGACATATCCGCTTTTTCCACTTGCTGCGACGCTTGCCCAGCCGTTCACTTCGGAATAAACTGTTACAGCCGTTCCTTTTGGTAAAACGGCAAGTACAGCTGAACTTGTCGAAGCACTTTTTCGCAAATTAAGTGAGCCGCTATCAACATTTACATACTTTGTAATGGCTGATTGGACATTGCTTGTTTGTGTCGAATTGGATTCAGCAAAGACGGCTTCTTCGAAGGCAGCCGCTGACAGAACCGCAAAACAAAACGTCGGCAATATGGCCTTTTTTACAACACTAGGTTGGGGACGGGAATTTTTGTACTTTTCTACTCTGCTTGGTAATAACTCTTGTTTTTCCATTTCTCCTCCCTATAACTCATAAATATGTATTTTTTTCCTAACGTTAAGGAAAAAGTAATAGATTTATATTAAATTTTACCATATTTGCTAATTTAGTAGAGAAATTTAAGGAAAATTGTTGCAATAAAACGGCGTTTTTTTCACATTTTCTTTGATTATGAGGTTTTATGTCGTGTACTTTAGTCAGGAAAGGTCCATTCTTGTCTTTTTATAAACAAATGCCTATAATGGTGAAAGGCTTGTAATTTTTAGGACGAATAAAATTGAAATAGATATTTTATCTTGAGGAGTGAACGTAAATGGCTTTAACAGCGGGTATTGTGGGGCTTCCAAACGTGGGCAAGTCCACATTATTTAATGCAATTACCCAGGCGGGAGCGGAATCGGCAAACTATCCCTTCTGCACAATTGACCCTAACGTTGGGATTGTAGAGGTACCGGATTATCGTTTGCAAAAATTAACGGAGCTTGTTCAGCCGAAAAAGACAGTTCCGACAGCGTTTGAATTTACCGATATTGCCGGGATTGTTAAAGGCGCCAGCAAGGGGGAAGGATTAGGGAACAAATTCCTTTCTCACATTCGTGAAGTGGATGCAATCTGCCAAGTGGTACGCTGCTTTGCCGACGAAAATATTACCCATGTATCCGGTAAGGTTGACCCGATTTCTGATATCGAGACCATCAACTTGGAATTAATTCTTGCTGATATGGAATCGGTGGAAAAACGTATCGGCCGTGCAGAAAAATTGGCCAAGCAAAAGGATAAAGATTCTGCAGCAGAGTTTGAAGTGCTAGCAATGCTCCGCGACGCTTTTGAATCAGAAAAACCTGCAAGGTCCGTCGAATTTACAGAAGAGCAATTAAAAGTAGTGAAACACCTCCATCTTCTGACTATTAAACCAGTCCTTTACGTGGCAAACGTCAGTGAAGATGATGTTGCTGACCCGTCCGGAAATGAATATGTTCAAAAGGTCCGGGAATATGCGGCTAAAGAAAATGCTGAAGTAATTGTTGTCTGTGCTAAAATTGAAGAGGAAATCGCCGAGCTTGAAGGCGAAGAAAAGCAAATGTTCCTCGAGGAACTTGGAATTGAAGAATCCGGGCTTGATCAATTAATCCGCGCTGCTTACAATTTGCTTGGTTTAGCTACGTATTTTACTGCCGGTGTGCAGGAGGTTCGCGCCTGGACTTTTAGAAAAGGAATGAAGGCTCCTCAGTGTGCGGGGGTCATCCACTCTGATTTTGAGCGTGGCTTTATCCGTGCAGAAACAGTTTCATTTGATGACCTAGTGACTGCTGGTAGTTATAATGCCGCTAAAGAAGCAGGCAAAGTCCGTTTGGAAGGTAAAGAATACGAAGTAAAAGACGGAGACGTCATGCACTTCCGATTTAACGTATAATTTATTGAGGCTGACAGGTGTCAGCCTTTCATCATTTTTAATGAAGATTATGGCATTCCAGTGAAGGGAATTGCAATTCGTGTCGCTCTGTGCTATAATTTCAACTTGTGAGTAATGAATAATTGCTCCTTGCCCATATTCGGGCCGTTTTAGACCAAAAGGAGGTGACTGTGATGAACAAGTACGAAATCATGTACATCATCCGTCCAAACATTGAAGATGAAGCAAAAAAAGCTCTTGTAGAGCGTTTCAACAACATTCTTCTTGAAAATGGCGCGGAAGCTGCTGAATCGAAGGATTGGGGTAAACGCCGTCTTGCTTACGAAATCAATGATTTCCGTGACGGATACTACCAAATCGTTAAGACAACATCTTCGTCTGCTGCAGTTCAAGAATTTGCACGTCTTGCAAAGATCAACGAAGATATCATTCGTCATATCGTAATTAAAGAAGAAGAGTAGATAGAAAAGCGGAAGCGACTGTTTATCGGCGTATGACCTGGAGCGCTTCGACTGAGATAAAGGAAACACGAAGAGCGATAGCGATTCGATGTTGACTTATCGTAGGGAGAAGAGCGAAGGGCACTAGCCGATGGGAGCTGAAGCTAGACAAATATAAAAATTTCTGGTAAAAAATGTTTCACGTGAAACATTTCCGGGAGAAAAGGAGTTGATTCTGATGATGAATCGTGTCGTTCTTGTTGGCCGTTTAACTAAAGATCCTGACCTTCGCTATACACCAAGCGGCGTTGCAGTTGCTACCTTTACTTTAGCTGTAAATCGGGCATTTTCGAATCAGCAGGGGGAACGCGAAGCAGATTTTATTAACTGTGTCGTATGGCGGAAGCCGGCAGAAAATGTGGCGAACTTCTTAAAAAAGGGAAGTTTAGCAGGTGTTGACGGCCGGATTCAAACCCGCAACTATGAAGGACAAGATGGCAAACGCGTATATGTTACAGAGATTGTAGCAGAAAGTGTTCAGTTCTTAGAACCGAAAGGCGCATCAGGCGGCGGTGGCGGCGGAAGAGGCAACGATTTCTACGGTGCACCTCCATTGGAACCGCAAGGAAATCCATTTGGCGGCGGCAATCAGAATCAACGACAAAATTCTAACCAAGGTTTTACAAAAGTAAATGATGATCCATTTGCAGGAAGCGGTCAAATCGACATTTCCGACGATGATCTACCATTCTAATGTAGCCTTAATAGATCGGATTAATTTTTAAAAAGTGAAGGAGGGAATTTCCATGGCAGGAGGACGCAAAGGCGGACGCGCAAAACGCCGTAAAGTTTGTTACTTTACAGCAAACGGTATCACTAACATCGATTACAAAGATGTAGATTTACTAAAAAAATTCATCTCTGAACGCGGTAAGATTTTACCACGTCGTGTGACTGGTACTAGCGCTAAATACCAACGCAAATTGACTGTTGCAATCAAACGTGCACGTCAAATGGCTTTATTACCATTCGTTGCAGGTGAATAATAAAGCTGCATAAAAGACAGCCAAGGCGAGAGCCCTGGCTGTCTTTTTATTAGCTAATAGGAAGTATAAATTCAATTTCCCCACATTAACCGTCCTATCGGACTCGCCAATCGGCGAGTTTTCATTTACAAAAAATTTGAATAGCCTGCTATATCTAGCTAAAATTAAGAAGTAGAAGGTTTAGTTTCGAGGTGAAGAAGTGAAAAATGTCCGTAAGTTAACAGAAGGCGCCATGCTTTTAGCGGCCTTTACGGTTTTGTTTCTAATATCGATGTATTTACCATTTGTCGGAATGGTCTCAAGTTTATTTTTAGCCGTTCCCTTTATTTTGTTTGCGGCTAAAAATGAAGGAAAATGGATTATTGTATTTGTTGCTGCCTCTATACTTCTTTCCATTATTGTCGGGTCGTTCCTCTCCCTTCCATTAGCCTTGTCATTTGGAACAACAGGAGCAGTAATGGGGTACTTAATTCAAAAGAAAAAAGAGCGAATGACAATTTTCATTGCCAGTTCATTTGTATTTTTAATTAATATCATTGGGATGTATGCCGTTAGTATTGTCTTTTTTAACATGGACATCATCAATGAAATGATTACTACCATGAAGGATTCCATTAAAATATCAACCGACATGTTGAAAAATTTGGGTCAGGAAAAACAAGCAGAAAATACAGTAAAACAATTCACTAGAGGATTAGAAATGGTTAGAACCTTGATTCCAACATTGTTTGTATTAACCTCGTTTATTCTGACATTGATGATTCAACTGGTATCCTATCCAATCGTAAAAAGGTTTGGAGTTGAGGTTAAAAAGTGGAAGCCGTTTAAAGACCTCATCCTGCCAAGAAGTCTGCTGTGGTATCTTCTGATTACCCTGTTAGCAAATATGGTGCTAAACCCTCAGGAAGGGACATATCTATTTGCTGTATTATTAAATCTTACATATGTACTGCAATTCTTGATGATTTTTCAAGGCTATACCTTTATGTTTTATTATCTTGATGCGAAAGGAATCTCTAAATCAGTAGCAGTTATCCTGGCTGTTTTCTCCTTCATTATTCCGATTTTTCTTTATATTATAGGGATATTAGGTATAATTGATTTAGGCTTTGATTTACGGAAAAAGTTTAAAAAAGAGTCATGACTACTGTGATTGGGAGCTGAAAACTTTGCCTGCATTTTTAGAAAAACGATCGATACGTTATCCTTTTTATGGGTTAATCGGCGTTACAGTGGTACTGCTCATTGTCCTGCTATTATACAATTGGATATTAAGCTTGGCTGGGTTCTTTGCCATGTTTATCCCTCTTTACTATATGTTTGTGGTTGATCGGCGCCAGCGAAAGGAAATGGAAGAGTATATTGCAACCCTCTCTTACCGAGTTAAAAAGGTTGGCGAGGAAGCGCTGCTTGAGCTGCCAATCGGGATTATGCTGATCAATGAAGAATATACCATCGAGTGGGCAAACCCTTATTTATCCTCGTGTTTCGATGAGGATACCTTGCTAGGCAAGTCGCTTTACGATGTCGCTGACAGCCTGATTCCATTGATTAAACAGGAGGCCAAAACAGAAGTTATCACCCTTCATGATAAGAAATTCCGTGTCATTCATAAACCTGAAGAACGGCTCTTGTACTTTTTTGATGTAACTGAACAAGCTGAGATTGAAAAGTTATATCAGAATGAACGAACGGCTATCGCCATCATCTTCTTAGATAATTATGACGACCTGACACAAGGAATGGACGATCAAATGCGCGGGAGTCTTAATAATTTGGTTACCTCTATTTTAAATAAATGGGCAAACGATAATGGGATTTTTCTAAAAAGAATATCGTCAGAACGGTTTATTGCTGTTTTCAATGAGGAAATTCTTCACAGCCTTGAAAAAGGGAAATTTTCAATTTTAGACGAAGTAAGGGAAATGACCTCGAAGCAAAATACCTCTTTCACCCTAAGTATTGGTGTTGGAACAGGTGTATCTTCGCTGCCGGAATTGGGATTGTTAGCACAATCGAGCCTCGATTTAGCGTTAGGCCGCGGCGGTGATCAGGTGGCGATTAAACTTCCAAACGGCAAGGTGAAATTTTTCGGCGGAAAAACAAATCCAATTGAAAAGCGTACGCGCGTGAGGGCACGGGTTATCTCCCACGCATTAAGAGATTTGATTATAGCCAGTGACAAGGTCATTATTATGGGACATAAAAATCCGGATATGGATTCCATTGGTTCAAGCATTGGGATTTATAAAGTGGCTCAACTCAATCAAAAGGATGCTTATATTGTTGTCAACATGCAGGAAATGGAGAGTGGCGTTAAACGGATGATGGAGGAAATCCGCCATCAGGAGAAGTTATATTCCCGCTTTATAGGGCCGGAAGAGGCCTTAGAAATTGCCACTGATAAAACACTGCTTGTTGTGGTCGATACCCACAAACCTTCCCTTGTTATGGAGGAGCGGCTGCTCAATAGAATCGATAATGTCGTAGTTATCGACCATCACCGCCGCGGTGAGGATTTTATCGCAAACCCATTGCTCGTTTATATGGAGCCGTATGCCTCTTCTACTTCAGAGCTTGTAACGGAATTTTTGGAATATCAGCCAAAACGAGGTAAAATTGAAGTAATTGAAGCAACAGCGCTGTTGGCGGGAATTATTGTCGATACCAAAAGTTTTTCGCTAAGGACGGGATCAAGGACATTTGATGCTGCATCCTACCTGCGGGCTCACGGGGCTGACACGATCCTTGTGCAAAAGTTCCTGAAAGAAGACGTCGGTACATACATCAAAAGGTCGAAGCTCATTGAATCCGTCTATTTCTATCATGAGGGAATTGCCATTGCCAAGGGCACAGAGCAGGATTTCAATGACCAAGTGATTATCGCCCAAGCAGCAGACACGCTTCTAACGATGAATGGAGTGACGGCCTCATTCGTTATTTCGAAAAGAAATGAGGAACTGATTGGAATTAGCGCTCGTTCACTAGGAAACATAAATGTACAGGTCATTATGGAAGGGATGAAAGGCGGCGGCCACTTGACAAATGCAGCCACCCAACTGACAGGACTTACCATCGAACAAGCAGAGGACCAGTTGAAGCAAGTAATTGAGGATTATTTAGAAGGGAGTACAAAGGAATGAAGGTAATTTTTCTTAAAGATGTAAAAGGAAAAGGAAAAAAGGGTGAAATTAAAAATGTGGCGGACGGTTATGCCCATAACTTTTTAATTAAGCAGGGGCTTGCTGTTGAAGCAAACTCCGCTAACGTCAGCACGATGGATGCGCAAAAGAAAAAGCAGGAAAAGGAAGCGGCCGAAGAGCTTGCTGAAGCAAAAAAGCTCAAAGAAACATTGGATAAGATTACAGTTGAGCTGACAGCAAAGGCTGGTGAGGGCGGACGTCTATTTGGTTCTATTACCTCAAAACAAATCGCTGAGGAACTGCAAAAGAAGCATGGCATTAAAATTGACAAACGGAAAATGGAGCTCGATGATGCAATCAGGACATTAGGACATACGAAGGTTCCAGTTAAGCTCCATCATGACGTAACAGCCACCTTGACTGTTCACGTGAAAGAAGGAAAATAAAAGACAGCCTGTTGAGAATAAAATTTGCCAGTTCAAATTTAGATGAATCATGATAAAATAAAAAAGCAAGCTTAGAGACGTGATCGGTTTATCTGGTCACTTTTTTCTTTTTAAGATATGATTATTTTTATAAGTTTAATAATCACTCTCTAGTTAGGAGGGGTTTTAATAGATGAATGATTTGTTTGCTGACCGCATGCCTCCACAAAATATAGAGGCAGAACAGGCGGTATTAGGTGCAATTTTTTTAGAGCCTTCTTCTTTAACGATGGCTTCGGAAATCTTGATTCCAGAGGATTTCTATCGAGCCGCCCACCAAAAAGTCTTTAATGTGATGCTGAAGCTGAATGACGAAGGTAAAGCAGTTGACTTGGTAACTGTTACTGAGGAACTGGCTGCAGCTAAATTAATCGAGGATATAGGCGGTGTCAGCTATTTAAGTGAACTAGCAGGCGCTGTGCCGACGGCTGCCAATATTGAATATTATGCGAGAATCGTAGAAGAGAAATCCCTTCTTAGAAGATTGATCCGCACGGCGACTAATATCGCCACAGATGGTTATACTCGGGAAGATGAAGTCGAATCGCTTTTAAGCGAAGCTGAAAAAAGCATCATGGAAGTAGCCCAGCGGAAGAATGCCGGAGCCTTCCATGACATTAAGGATGTCCTTGTTCGGACGTATGACAATATTGAGGAAATGCATAAACGTGTTGGGGAGATTACCGGCCTTGAGACGGGATTTGTTGAACTTGACAAGATGACAGCAGGGTTTCAGCGCAATGATTTAATTATTGTCGGTGCTCGTCCTTCTGTTGGTAAAACAGCTTTTGCCTTAAATATTGCGCAAAATGTCGCGAAAAAAACAGGCGAAAATATTGCCATATTTAGTCTAGAGATGGGTGCTGAGCAGCTGGTCATGCGTCTTTTATGCGCCGAAGGGAACATTGATGCCCAAAGGCTTCGTACTGGGTCGCTGACAGAGGAAGACTGGGGTAAGTTGACGATGGCAATGGGCAGTTTGTCAAACACAGGAATCTATATTGATGATACCCCTGGGGTAAGAGTAGGTGATATTCGTTCTAAATGCCGCCGTTTAAAGCAAGAGCACGGCCTGGGAATGATTTTAATTGACTATTTGCAGCTTATTCTAGGAAGCGGCCGCTCTGGTGAAAACCGCCAGCAGGAAGTATCGGAGATTTCCCGTTCCCTTAAGCAATTAGCCCGTGAGCTGCAAGTGCCTGTAATTGCCTTATCGCAGCTATCCCGTGGTGTGGAGCAGCGTCAGGATAAGCGGCCGATGATGTCAGATATCCGTGAATCTGGGTCGATCGAGCAGGATGCTGATATTGTTGCCTTTCTTTACCGTGATGATTACTATGATAAGGAATCGGAAAACAAAAATATTATCGAAATTATCATTGCTAAGCAACGTAATGGTCCGACGGGTACGGTTTCGCTGGCATTCGTGAAAGAATATAATAAATTCGTAAATCTGGAGACAAGATATGAATCTCCAGGGGCGTAATGGGGCCTGATTCCCGCTGCTTTAGGGTTTTACTGCAGCGGGGTCAGACCCCTTTTTAGTAGATTTTTAGTTTACGAACATATTTTACTATTTTAATATAAATCGTTCGTGTTTAATTGACTTTTTTCATAAAAAATTGATAAACTATGTAAGGGAATTAATTAATTTAATGAAAGCTAAAAATTCGGAGGTGCCTTACATGTCATCAGTAGTGGTTGTTGGTACGCAATGGGGAGACGAAGGAAAAGGGAAAATCACTGATTTCCTTTCAGAAAATGCAGAAGTAATTGCCCGTTATCAAGGGGGAAATAATGCAGGCCACACCATCAAGTTTAATGGTGAGACTTATAAGCTGCATTTGATTCCTTCAGGGATTTTCTATAAGGAAAAAATTTGTGTCATCGGAAATGGCATGGTCGTCGATCCAAAGGCACTTATTCAAGAACTTGCTTATTTACATGAAAAAGGAATTACAACCGATAACCTGCGCATCAGTAATCGTGCCCATGTCATCCTTCCTTACCATATAAAATTGGACGAAGTGGAAGAGGATCGCAAAGGCGCTAATAAAATTGGTACAACTAAAAAGGGAATTGGTCCTGCATACATGGATAAGGCAGCCCGCAACGGCATTCGCATCGCTGATTTGCTTGACCGTGAAATTTTTGAAGAAAAATTGGTGCGTAATCTAGAGGAAAAAAACCGTTTATTTGAACGCATTTATGAAACAAACGGCTTCAAAGTCGAAGATATTCTTGATGAATACTATGAGTACGGCCAGCAGGTTAAGAAGTATGTCTGTGATACATCCGTCGTTCTAAATGATGCTTTGGATGAAGGCCGTCGTGTATTGTTTGAAGGCGCCCAGGGTGTCATGCTTGATATCGACCAAGGAACCTATCCATTTGTTACGTCTTCCAACCCAGTTGCCGGCGGTGTAACAATTGGTTCAGGTGTAGGCCCAACTAAGATCACTCATGTTGTTGGTGTATGTAAAGCGTATACTTCCCGTGTTGGTGATGGTCCATTCCCAACTGAGTTACATGATGAAATCGGCCACCAAATCCGCGAAGTTGGCCGTGAATATGGTACAACAACAGGACGTCCACGCCGTGTTGGCTGGTTTGACAGCGTTGTGGTCCGCCATGCTCGCCGTGTTAGCGGTTTGACAGATCTTTCGTTGAATTCCATTGATGTTCTTTCAGGAATCGAGACATTAAAAATTTGTACAGCTTACCAATATAATGGAGAAGTCATTACAGAATATCCTGCCAACCTAAAGATTCTTTCTCAATGTCAACCAATTTACGAAGAATTGCCAGGCTGGACAGAAGATATTACCGGCTGCAAATCCTTAGATGAACTGCCTGAAAACGCCCGTCACTATGTAGCGCGTGTTTCCCAATTAACAGGCATCCCATTATCCACCTTCTCAGTCGGACCTGACCGCACCCAAACAAACGTCGTCAGCAACCCGTGGAGACAAGTTTAATGAGACATGGGGACGGTTCTTCTGCATCAAAACAGAAGAACCGTCCCTTTTTTAAAATTTTTTTAAAAAAACTATTGCCTAATAAACACCACCATGATAATATAAAAAGCGTCGTCACAAACGGCATCTAAATACGAGCCATTAGCTCAGTCGGTAGAGCATCTGACTTTTAATCAGAGGGTCGAAGGTTCGAGTCCTTCATGGCTCACCATTCTTTATGAATGGCCCCTTGGTCAAGCGGTTAAGACACCGCCCTTTCACGGCGGTAACACGGGTTCGAATCCCGTAGGGGTCATCGGCATTGGTCGGCCGCTAAATGACTGGCAAGGACGGTCTCCTTGCTGGCTGACCATATTATAAATTGGTCTGGTAGTTCAGTTGGTTAGAATGCCTGCCTGTCACGCAGGAGGTCGCGGGTTCGAGTCCCGTCCAGACCGCCACTAAAATAGTATGGCTCAGTAGCTCAGTCGGTAGAGCACGATCGAATAAGCTTCCTTGAAATACTTCAGGGCAGACATCGAGACGCTCCTTGAATAAGCCTTCTGAGATGTCTGCAAAGGACTTTCCTCATACTTGTTGTAGGAAACCATCTAAATATGGCTCAGTAGCTCAGTCGGTAGAGCAAAGGACTGAAAATCCTTGTGTCGGCGGTTCGATTCCGTCCTGAGCCATCCCAAAAAGAAGTTCGCACACGTGGCGGACTTCTTTTTTATTACATTTGTTACATAAGTGTAATAAAAAATCCTATTTTTTACAAAAGGTATAGAAACTTGTCTTATTTTGTAAAATCACCCCGATATTGGATAAAACCCTGATATAATAGGGATTTCCACCTATTACCCGCACATAAAAACAGGAAAAAATGACCAACATATTTCAAAAGACGTAGGATAATGTCAGTAATTATACAATTGTGTTACATTATGGAGACTATTAATCTCTTCTCTATAAAACTATGGTAAAGTAAGAGAGGCTAAAATTCTGGGAAACCCTTTCATTGTGTTTTACCGTGGTTTAGGAGGAAATAATGTTTTCTTTAAATAAAAAAAATAATTCTAAAAAACTATTATTAATAAAAACAACCATAGCATCAGCAGTAGCCGCATCTGTTATTGCGTTTAGCAGCGGACCGGTGGCATTGGCTACTTCATCTAATTTAAGCACTGTTTATCATGTTTATCTCAATGGTACATACATAGGTAATGTAACGGATAAAGCAATTGTTGATAAAATTGTTGCAGAGAAACTGGATTCCATGAAGGAATCCATCAAAGATCTTAACATAAAGCTTGGCGAACAGGTTCAATATGTACCTGAACAAGTTTTCAGCGCCAATGCAAACAATCAAGAAACTCTTCAAAATTTAAGAAATACATTCCAAGTTCAAGCAGAAGCGGCTGCCATTGTGATCGATGGAGCACCAGTTGTTTATTTGGAAAATAAGAGTGCGGCAGAAGACGTAATCAAGAATCTTAAATTGCAGTATGTTACTGAACAGCAGCTGCAAGATCTTGAAGCTCTTAAGTCCTCTGACCCTAGTACATTACCCGCTTTAAATGAAAATGAAACACGTATTTTAAATGTAAGTCTTTCAAAAAATGTATCTGTGGAAACGAAAAATGTAGAGCTGCAAAAAATTGTAACTCCTGCTGAGGCTGTTACCCTTTTACAAAATGGCACTTTGGAAGAAAAGAAGTACGCTGTTCAAGATGGCGATGCACTTGAATCAATTGCCCATCAAAATGGATTGACAGTTCCGGAACTGCTAGCCCTAAATCCTGGATTAACAGCAGATTCATTAATAAAAATCGGCCAGGAAATTAATATTACGGCCTTAAAGCCATACGTGGATGTAATCGTTGAAAAAGAAGTAAACCAAAACGAAACCATTCCATTTGAAACGCAAATCGAAGAAGACGCAAATCTTCCTAAGGGAGAAAAGAAAGTACAACAAGAAGGACAAAACGGATCTCGTTCAGTAACCTACCATATTTCGGAACAAAATGGTGTTGCTGCCCAAAAGGACGTTACTAGTGAGCAAGTTCTGCAGCAGCCTGTAAATAATATTATCATTAAAGGAACAAAGGCCATTCCTTCCCGTGGTGAGGGCACACTTGCTTGGCCGACTGTCGGCGGGTATGTATCCAGTGAAATGGGCTTCCGCTGGGGCAAAAAGCATAAAGGAATCGATATTGCCAGACCAAGCAATTTAACAATCAAAGCAGCCGATAATGGTGTAGTTGTTTCAGCAGGCTGGGACAGCGGCGGCTATGGAAATAAAGTCATCATTGACCACCAAAATGGAATGCGTACCCTCTATGGACATATGTCCTCCATTAATGTCAAAGCCGGCCAGACAGTTTCCAAAGGAACAGGCATTGGTATTATGGGTGCAACCGGAGATGCAACTGGTGTCCACCTCCATTTCGAAGTATACAAAAATGGCGGCTTGGTAAACCCACTTTCTTATCTAAGTAGATAACAGTCTCTAGTTTTAACTAGAGGCTTTTTCTTTTGGAAACCCTAGTAGTTAACTGGAAGGAGTCTTCCAAATACTTGTTATAGATGAATTTCAGGCGAAACAGTGGTAAAGTAAAATGGAGTAGTTATGACTTTAAAAAGAAAAAAATAGACAATAAAAACAAAAAGGAGCAATGGTATGGAAAAGAAAATTCTCGTTGTTGATGATGAAAAACCGATTGCTGATATCCTTCAATTTAACCTGAAAAAGGAAGGATATGATGTCTATTGCGCCTATGATGGAAACCAAGCACTTCAATTAGTTGAAGAAATCCAACCAGATTTAATCCTGTTAGATATTATGCTTCCGCAAAGAGATGGAATGGAGGTTTGCCGCGAAGTACGAAAAAAGTACGAAATGCCAATTATCATGCTGACAGCCAAGGATTCAGAAATTGATAAAGTCCTGGGACTTGAGCTTGGTGCTGATGATTACGTGACGAAGCCGTTCAGCACTAGAGAGTTAATCGCCCGTGTGAAGGCGAATTTGCGCCGCCATCAGCAAATCATTGCACAGCCTGATGCCGAAAATGAAACGAATGAAATAGTCGTGGGCGCTCTTGTCATCCATCCGGATGCCTATGTCGTGTCTAAACGTGGGGAAACCATTGAGCTTACCCATCGTGAATTTGAATTGCTTTATTACTTGGCACAGCATATTGGGCAGGTTATGACACGTGAGCATTTACTACAAACGGTCTGGGGCTATGATTATTATGGCGATGTTCGGACAGTCGATGTTACGGTACGCCGCCTTCGTGAAAAAATTGAAGATAGTCCGAGTCATCCTGCCTGGATTGTGACGCGACGCGGGGTAGGTTATTACTTACGAAATCCTGAACAGGAGTAGTGACTGGTGAAAAAAGTAGGCTTCTTTCGCTCGATACACGTTAAATTTGTGATTATCTATGTGCTCCTCCTTTTAGTTGCGATGCAGATTATAGGTGTTTATTTTGTCCGGCAGCTGGAGGAAACATTGAGGACAAATTTCCAAACGGCCTTAAAAGAGCGTGTGAATTTGCTAGGATATAATATCCGCGAGGAAATAGAGAAACAAAGAACTTCGGAAGACCCGACGCTTGAGGAAGATATCAATAAAATCCTTAGGGATTTTGATAATGCCGGGGATATCTCAGAGGTGCGGGTGATTGAAAACAGGTCACTAAAGATTCTCGGAACCTCTGATTCAGACAATCAAGGGGTAGTGGGCCAAAGAACAACTGAACTTCGCATTAAACAATCAATGGTTTTGGAAGAAGACCAAAGTGCCCTGTTAATTGATAAGAAGACGGGAAACCGGATCTGGGTCCTTTCTACTCCAATTAAATCCGGCAAGAAGGTCATCGGGGCCATTTATCTTGTCGCAAAAATTGAAAGTGTTTTTGAACAAATGAAAACTATTAATAAAATTTTTGCTACAGGGACAGCCATTGCCATGTCAATCACAGCTGTATTAGGGATCTTGTTAGCCCAGACCATTACAAGGCCGATTGCCGATATGAAAAAGCAGGCATTGGCAATGGCCAAAGGGAATTTTTCTCGTAAGGTTAAGGTGTATGGGTACGATGAAATCGGAACGCTGGCGATCACCTTTAACAATTTAACGAAGAAGCTGCAGGAAGCCCAGGCGATGACGGAAGGAGAACGTAGAAAGCTATCCTCTGTCCTCTCCTATATGACAGATGGCGTTATTGCTACGGATAGAAAAGGCCGGGTTATCCTCATAAATGAACCGGCAGCGGAAATGCTGGATGTTTCACGTGAAACAGTGCTCTCCCAGCCGATTGTGTCATTATTAGATTTGGATGACACCAATACCTTCGAAGATTTGTTGGAGGAGAATGATTCGCTCATTCTGGATTATAGTACTAAGCAGGAAAGATACATCCTTAGGGCCAATTTTTCCGTTATCCAAAAGGAAACAGGCTTTGTAAACGGATTGATTTGCGTTCTGCATGATATTACGGAGCAGGAAAAAATTGAATTTGAAAGACGGGAGTTTGTGGCCAATGTTTCCCATGAGCTGAGGACCCCGTTAACAACAATGAGAAGCTACCTGGAGGCACTAGCAGATGGGGCATGGCGTGATGAGGAAATTGCCCCGAACTTTCTGGAAGTGACAAGCAAGGAAACGGAACGAATGATTCGCCTTGTCAATGACCTGTTGACATTGTCAAAAATGGACAGCACTGATTATCGAATGACAATGGAATGGGTAAACTTTGTTGATTTCTATGACCGAATTATTGACCGTTTTGAAATGGCAAAGGAGCAAAACGTAACATTTAAAAGAGTTCTCCCTAAGCATGGCATCTTCGTTGAAATGGATGAAGATAAAATGACTCAGGTCTTATACAACGTCATTTCCAATGCTCTGAAGTATTCTCCTGAAGGTGGACAGGTGACCTTCACTATACAAGAAAAAAATGAGACGATTATTGTCAGCGTTTCAGACCAAGGAATGGGAATTCCCAAAGAGAGTATCGGAAAAATATTTGACCGTTTTTATCGAGTCGATAAAGCAAGAACGCGGAAAATGGGCGGAACAGGTTTGGGACTGGCCATTGCTAAAGAAATTGTCAGTGCTCATGGCGGAAATATCTGGGCATCTAGTAAGGAAGGGAAAGGAACTACCATTTCATTTTCCTTGCCATATGAAAGTGCTGAAGAGGATGAATGGTCATGAAATATGAAAATATAAAATCCATTATCTTAACAATATTGGTTTTCATCAGTATTTTGTTAACCTGGAATCTTTGGACATACCAGCCTAACTTCGACACGATGGAAAATGACAGCTATGTGGCAGAAGTCTCGGTGAGTGAAAAGCAAGAACTGCAGAAAATCGTTCGTCCTGACCGAATTTTGTTTCATATTAGAAATGATCATTATGGGACCAATAATCCGGATGAAATCGACAACGTAATTAAGGAAATTAGCAAATGGTCCATCTTTGATATAAAAAACTATACCGACAATGTTGAAAACATAAATGACCTTATTCACAGTCCCGGAAACGCAGAATTAATCTTTCCGGGTGAGGTCCCAATCGCTTTATATCGTGGTGTCTTAAACATTGAGGGGAAAAAGGTTCCTTCCTTTAATTTTAATAGGATGATTATCAATGTGGAGAATTCCAGTAATGAGAATGGAATTGTCTATTTTGTTTCGTCGGAAAACCAACAGGTTTATATCAGTCATATTTCACCGGCCAATTTAACTGCTTTTAACCGGGACTTTTTTAAAAATGCACCTCGCTTACCGCGATATTTTGCGTATAAACCCTCGGAAAATAAAACGATCTTTTTACCTGAAGGCGAAACAGAGATGAAAACGTATAAGTATTTGCCTGTTACGCTTAATTCGGAAAAGTTTAAAGAAGCCTTGTTCCGGGACCCAAGCAATGTGCAGAAGAACCCGATTCGTGCAGGGGAGGAATATACGAGCGATTCAAGTAAAATGACAGTCAGTGATGATACGAATATACTTTCATACGTCAATCCGACTGCAGATGATGACTTTTTCGATAATTCCTATGACTTGGTGAAGCGCAGTATTGATTTAATCAACGAACATGGCGGTTGGACGGATTCCTATCATTATGTTTCAAAAAATGAATACAGTGCCACTGTTGTTTTTCGTCTTTATACCGGTGATGGCTACCCAGTTTTTAGTGAACGGGGCATTTCTGAGATTACAGAGGTATGGGGCCGAAATGAACTTACTAAATATATACGGCCCAACATTTCCTTGGAGCTGCCGCTGACAACCGAAATGAAAACGGTGAAACGGGCTTCCGGTCATGATGTGTTAAATTTCTTGGAGAATAAAAGGAATTTTAAGTCAGATCTTCTCGAGGAGTTAGTATTAGGGTATCGAATGGATCGGGATTCGGAGGAAAACCAGTTAATCCTTTTAGAGCCTGCCTGGTTCTATCGCTACGATAAACAATGGGGAGAGCTTACGATGGATGACCTAGGGGGGCCGGCACATGGATTGGAGTAAAATTAAGACAATTTTCATCGTTACATTCTTAATCCTAGATGTATATCTGTTATTTCAATTTATGAAAATCCGTGATGCCAATAAATATGAATTCGTAACTGAAACTACTTTTGAAGAGAAACTAAAGGCTGACGAAATTAAATACGAAGAACTGCCGACAGCGAAAATAAAGTCGCAGTACTTAAGTGCAAAACCAAAGGTTTTTACAAAAAGTGATACGGCAAAGCTGAAAGGGCAGTCCGTTACCCTAAAGGACCCTGGTACCACCCTTCAAGCGGAATTTGAAAAGCCGTTTGCATTAAGCAATAAGTTCGAACCTGCCGAATTGGCCTCCTTTTTAAAGGACAATATTTTGTACGGAGATCAGTATCAATTTGGGGAGAAAAATGAGAAAAAGAGTACAATCACCTATTTTCAACAATATGAAAGCTTTCCATTATACAAAAATATTAATGGGATGATTACCTTTACGTATAATTCTGAAAATCAAATCGTCTCTTATCAGCAGACCTATCTTGAGGGCTTCGAAAAGATGGCGGCGAAGGAAGAAATACTCACGCCGTTAAAAGCGATTGAAACGTTGCACCAAAAGGGAGACATCAAACCAAAAAGCAAGATTACCAAGGTGGAGCTTGGCTACTCAACACGTATCCAATTAGCAGCCTCCCAGGTGTTGGCGCCAACCTGGCACTTTGTGGTCAATGATAAGGAAAATTTATTTGTAAATGCTTTTGAAGGGCAAATCATCCAATTCAAAAGCGATGAAAAAACTAATGTGGAGTGAAATGTATGTCTTTACGTTATAGCATTCTTACAAGCGGCAGTACAGGCAACGCCCTATATGTAGAGGCTGAAGAGCACTCCTTTCTAGTCGATGCAGGCTTAAGCGGAAAGCAAATGGAGGCACTGTTTCAGCAAATCGACCGGGATATCAGCAAGCTTTCTGCCATTTTTGTAACCCACGAGCACAGCGATCATATCAAAGGGATTGGCGTTTTAGCGCGTAAATATAAGCTGCCAGTCTATGCAAATGAAAAAACCTGGCGGGCCATGGATGGTTTAGTAGGTGCAATCCCAACTGAGCAGAAGTTTGTGTTTGATATGGAATCGGTAAAAAGCTTTGGTTCGGTTCAAATTGAATCTTTTGGGGTCTCCCACGATGCGGCTGAGCCAATGTTTTATATTTTCCATCATTCCGGCGGCAAAAAGCTCGTGCAAATTACAGATACCGGTTATGTAAGCGATCGGATGAAGGGCATAATCAAAGATGCCGATGTATATATTTTTGAATCCAATCACGATGTGCAAATGCTGAGGATGGGCAGATATCCTTGGAACATTAAACGAAGAATCTTAAGTGATGTCGGCCATGTTTCCAATGAAGATGCAGCACTTGCGATGAGTGAGGTCGTTGGTGACCGGACTAAACGAATTTATCTTGCGCATTTAAGCCTAGATAACAATATGAAGGATTTAGCGAGAATGTCAGTGTCACAGACATTGGAAAGCCGCGGATTAATAGTCGGTGAACAATTTGACCTGTTTGACACAGATCCAAAAATACCAACTGTGTTAACTGCAGTATAATGGGGTTGCTTTCATTTGAAGGCGCCTCTTTTTTTATTATGAAAAAAGTATGAACAAAAGATGAAATTTTATGAAATATTATTCAAATTTTTAGTAAATTACTTGTATTGGAGTATAATTGTTTATATAAGCCAAAATAAACGTTAGCAATGGTTCTGAAGAGAGGAATGGTGTAAATTGGGCTATTATGATAATCATTCTCCAAATCGCTATCGGGAGCAAAAAGGGAATAAAAGTGGAATTTTTATTGCCAGCCTGGTTGGAGCCGTTTTGGGAGCCATTTTGGTGATTGTCTCCATCCCTGCTCTTGCCAACCACGGTGTACTTCCCTACAATGTAGAGCCGCAGCAGAGTACTGTGACAGAAACTGATAATACATCTAAGCAAAATGTTGTACATAAGCAAATTTCGTATGATGTTAACACCAATATTACCAATGCTATTGATAAAACAGCTGCTGCTGTTGTTGGAATTAATAACATTCAGTCATCAGGATTCTGGGATAACGGAGAAAATAATACAGAGGATCCGGCAGGAACCGGATCAGGGGTGATTTATAAGGCTGCTGGCAGCAGGGCTTTTGTGGTAACAAACCACCACGTCGTTGAGGGGGCTACAAAGCTCGAGGTTAGTCTCTCGGATGGTACAAAGATACCGGCCAAGCTATTAGGAAGCGATATTTGGACAGACTTGGCCGTGCTTGAAGTGGATGCTGGAAAGATTAAAAAGGTTGCGGAATTCGGTGATTCTGACAGCTTAAAGATGGGTGAACCGGTTATTGCCATCGGCAACCCGCTTGGTCCTACCTTCTCTGGTTCAGTCACACAGGGAATTATATCTGGATTGAAGCGGACGATTCCGGTTGATATCAATCAGGACGGCATCATTGATTGGCAATCAGAAGTATTGCAAACCGATGCTGCCATCAATCCAGGAAACAGCGGCGGTGCTTTAATTAATATGGCAGGACAGGTAATCGGTATTAATTCGATGAAAATTTCCCAGGAGGCCGTTGAAGGAATCGGCTTATCGATTCCGATAAATTCAGCTAAGCCGGTTATTAACGATTTAGAACAATTCGGCAGCGTCAAGCGGCCATATATGGGTGTAGATCTAAAATCGGTTGATGAAATTCCTGCCTATTACCAGCAGGAAGCATTAAAATTACCGCGCGATGTGACGCATGGGGTAGCGATTCGCCAGGTAGTTCCAGGCTCACCAGCAGCGGTTGCAGGTCTACAGGAATTGGATGTCATAGTTGAAATGGACGGACAGAAAATTAATGATGTCATTGATCTAAGGAAGCATTTATATCAGGTAAAGAAAATCGGTGAGCAGATGATGATTAAATTCTATCGGGACGGCAAGCTCAAAGAAGTAACGATGACATTGGCTAGTGATAAAACTCAATAATGCTGTTGATTTAGGGAAGTGATAATTCACTTCTCTTTTTCTTTTTGCTATGATAAATGAGGCTTTTAGCTTGTTTTGAACACATTGGTTTGGTAAAAGCTATAGATGATTGAATATTGTTCGGGATGGTGTAATAAAATGATTTATTGTTGTGAGGAACATGTGAGTGAGGCAATGGATACAATTTTGGAGGAATATGAAACCTATCCAATTTTAAATAAATTAGGTGTGGATAATTTATCAACAACCTGTGAATATTGTCGAAAACAGGCTGTATATATTGTGGGGAACAAATGATTCCATACAAGATGTGGATAAAAATTGTGAATATGTGGATAACTTCTGTGGATAAGTTGTTTGTAAACTGTTTGTAATCAAATGTTAAAGGGTTGTGGATTGTGAATATCTCTATTATTACGGTTGGTAAACTGAAAGAAAAGTATTTGAAGCAGGGAATTGAGGAGTATTTAAAAAGATTATCGGCCTATGCGAAAGTAGAAGTCGTCGAGGTTGCCGATGAGAAGGCCCCGGAAGAATTAAGCGAGCTGGAAATGGTGCAGGTGAAACACAAAGAAGGTGAACGGATTTTGGGGAAAATTAGTCAGGATACATATGTGATTGCGTTGGCGATTCAAGGGAAAATGCAATCATCGGAAGAGCTGGCAGATACTTTGGATAAGCTTGCGACTTATGGAAAAAGTAAGATAGCTTTCGTAATTGGCGGATCATTGGGGTTAAGTGATGAGGTGGTAAAAAGATCGAACGAACAGCTGTCCTTTTCACCGATGACTTTCCCCCATCAGTTGATGAGGTTGATATTGGTTGAACAGATTTATCGGGCGTTTCGAATTAACCGAGGAGAACCTTACCATAAGTAAATGAGGCTTTGGATATTAGGAGATTATATAGATAACGAAAAAGCCAATGTTCAAAACATTGGCCTTTTCGTTATATGTTTAAAATGAACCAGCCTTAATCTTATGCTGATTCCTGCTGAAAACAAGGATCATTGAAGTATACAACTTCAGAAAGAACGTTATAGCCCTTCATTTTTTTGAGAGTCTCTCTTGCTTCTTGTTCTGTTTTAAATTCAAACATAGAAATATTTGAATCTAAATAACAAGTTATAATCCACATAAAAATTCCTCTCCTTATTTTTAAGTTATTTCTGTCCTGCAGACAGAGACTTCTATAAATATGCTCCGTTAAGTTAAACCTTGCTTTCATAAGGTTTTAATCCAAGGCTTAAGGAAGTAATTATCAATTGCTACAGACCAATCATAAAGCAATAATGAAAATAAATAAAATGCAAAAAATATATAATAGGTTATAAAAAAATTTTATATGTTGAATTTGGAGGTAAATAGTGGATTATCGTGATTGGGTAATACTGAGGTCTACTGGATTTATAGGTGTACTCGGATTAGGTCATAATCTCAAAGGAAAGGCTTGGTAAAAACCAAGCCTTTGTCAGTCTTATAGTTGTGCCTTTTTGTTCATTTTGGAGGACTCCTCTGAAACTGCTGAAAGGACACCATCCGTCATTCGGTAGACTTTGTCGCAATAGCCGACAAGCCGAATATCGTGCGTCACTACGATGGTTGTCGTTTGTTTCTGCTTCGTGACTTTTTTCAGCAGCTCCATGACTTCATAGGCACGGTCTGAGTCAAGGGAGGCTGTCGGCTCGTCAGCTAAAATAATCGAAGGGTTGCTGTACAGAGCCTTAGCGATGGCTACACGCTGGCGTTCCCCGCCGGATAAATCGGATGGATATTTCATTAGTAAGTCACTAATTCCCAACTCCTCGTACAGTTGATTCCGCTCCATTTTTGACATATTTCCCTTTTTTACTTTGTCTAATAGTTTCAATTGATTGGCCACGGAGAGGAATGGGACTAGGTTCGACGCTTGTAACACAAATCCGATTTCCTTGAGTCGGATTTGTGAACGTGCCTTTTCATTCAACGTGGTTAGGTTTTGGCCATTGATGACTACATCCCCTGAGGTTGGGGTTAATAACCCCCCGACAATCGTGAGAAAGGTACTTTTTCCAGACCCCGAAGGGCCAATAATTGCTATCAACTCGCCTCGGTGGGCAAGAAATTCTGTTTCCTTTAAGGCTTCCACTTTCTTATGGCCACTTCCAAAACTCTTCTCTACTTGATGTAACTCCAACACTGCCATGGTTTATCCTCCTATCGCTTTCAGTGGGTCAATTCGAACAATTGTTAAGACTGAGAAAACGGCACCAGCAGTGGCAACAACCATTAGAATTAAGCCATAGAAGACCATCAAGGCCAGGTCAAATGAAACAGGAACCGCTGCCGGTAAAAAGGCTCCTGAAATGAGTGTGAAGGCAAACCCTGCCGCCGTTCCAATGAACGCTAAAATAAAGGTTTGGGCTATAACAGACCAAGATAAATAAGAGCTGGAAATACCTTGCGCCTTCATGACCCCAAACATACTAATCTTCTGCACGGTCAGCACATACAAGAAAATGGCGACAATGACGGAAGAAATAGCAAAGAGGAAGTAAATCATGAAATTTAAGGTGAGTTTTTGTTCAGTGTAACCCGGTAGATTTTGAATGAATGATTCAATTTCAATGGAATTCAGATCATCATTTTGGGTGAGATTTGAAATAGAAGCATCCTGAACAACAATTCCGTTAATTTGATCTTGTTTCTGATCGGCTGCTTCACCGAACTTGACTTGGTGGAAGGTTGCAAGATTCGCATATAGAACAGGTGCAGCATTAAATCGGGCATGGTCTGTAAATCCAACAATTGTTAATTGTTGATCACTGGAGGACAGTGATAATGTATCACCTAATTTGAATCCCTTGTCTTTGAGTGAACCGTCAGCAATCACTTCATTTGCTTTTTTAAAAGCTCTGCCTTCCTCCACATTTGGCATTAGAAATTCACCTTTGTTAATACCAAAGAGAGAGATATTTTGCTTGTTATCGCCGTTGCTGGCAATTGCATTTTGCTGACCGATTACCGCCGTTTTTTTCGCTTTAATGTCGTTTAGCTGATCGATTGACATGGATGATTGATACAAGCTTTTATCTGATTCCTCGGTAAGGATAATCGCTGTCGCTCTCCATTTATCAACCGCCTCCCTATTCAGACTGGCGAGACCAGTTGCAAGTCCAGAAAGAAAAAAGACAAGATAGGAAACGAGCATTAAAATCCCCGTAATCAAAGTGAAACGAAGTTTATTTTTTTTAATTTCCTGCCAGGCTAAAAACACCCCGTCACTCCCTTTCTCGAAAGTATTAAATTCCAATTTTACTTAATTATTAACGGAGATAATCTTTTTTGTCAAATGTTTGTATAATAAAATATACAAAACATTATACAAAAGTTCTGGGATTTTATAATAACTGAGGGAACTTTTTATCTTCAATCTTTGTATAACGTTTATGGGGTAACGTTGTACAAAGTACAGAGATTCGATATACTAAGTATGGCTATGGGGGACGGACCAGGTATTAAGGGGATGAAATGGATGTATCAATCTGATGAAAAAGGACTATTTGCAATTCAACAAGTTGCAGATATGACCGGATTATCAAAACAAGTGATTAGAAAATGGGAAGAGCGTTATGGGATTATTCAACCGAAGCGATTGGAGAATGGTTATCGAATATATAGCCAACAGGATGTCAAAACGCTTTTAAAAATCAAACTACTTTCGGAACAAGGCCACTCGCTAAAACAAGCCGCCATGCTTGCAAAAGAGATTGATGAAAACCCAGTACCGGTACAAATGGAGAATTCCCCCCGTTATGAGCAATGGAATGAGTATGTCCTTCAGCTTCTGGAAAAAGGCAGGCACTGTGATGAAATAGAATTAAATTTTATCTTAAAACAAGCGCTTCATCATGTAGGGATAGAGCGTTTTCTAACCACTATCGTGGTACCTTTTTTAAAAGAGGTAGGAATAAAGTGGGAGAGTCATGAGTGGGATGAATATCAGGAATCTGTATCGAGTCTGGTAGTACGAGATTTCTTGGTTCAAATTCGACGAAATTATCAATATCGGGAAAATGCTCCATTCGTTCTCGGAGCATGTCTGCCAACTGAACAACATGAAGTACCACTGCATCTGATCCTATTGCGTTTCATGATGAAGGGATGGAAAACTCAGTTAATCGGGGCTTCTCCTGCACCAGGTGCGATTGAATCATTGGTTTGCAAGTTAAAGCCGGATGTCGTTCTGTTGTCCGCTACAACCGCGATACCATTTGAAACAGATCCTCAACTGCTGCAGAGATTGGATCAATTTGCTGAAAAGCAAACCGACATTGCCTTTTACCTTGGTGGTCAAGGGGCAGTCACTTATCTCTCAGACTATAAACCACGGGCGATTCATGTGACAAATTCCATTAATGACATATTAAAATAAAACACTTTTTATTACCATGAAAAGGTAAAATCAGAGGCCCTATCCAAATTAAAACTGGATAGGGCCTTTGATTTAGTGGATTAATGTTTGGTCAAAAACCGCTGCTTGCTTATCGCGTCTGAAGCAGTCGTTCAAGTTCCTCTTTCTCGCCAACCGACAGTATATTCTCTGCCAATGGAAACAGCATTTTTTCTTCTTTAGCAAAGTGTTGTGTTAAGGTAGCAAGCGCTTGGACAGCGTAAACTGTAATCGATTGCGCATCGTCTTCATTAATATCCAAGCCAGTCAGGGCGGCTTCAGTTAGAAAATCCTTTAGATGCTGCTCTGCCTTATCATGTTCATATTCCATCGTTTCGATTGTTCTGTCATTCTCCCCGAGGCGGCGGGTCATCATAGGGAACAATCCTTCCTCTTCACGTTTGGAATGTTCCATCAGATTATCATGGAAAGACAAAACCCGCTCGTACAATTTCGCAAATAGACGTACCACAGCAGAACCTGAATTGAATTCTATCTCTTCAGAAATCTCAGAGATAAAGTCCATATCTGCCCGAAGCGATACATGCTCGTCCTTTAATTGTTGCAGCGGGGCACTTAATACAACTTTCGAAGCCTCCATCGTCAAACCCCTCCTCATTCTTCCTTCACCATGCATCTGAGAATCTTATAAATCCATGATGGCTTCAAGTCACATCTCATTACCACTTCTTAAAGCATACGCTAAAAGTGCTGATAATCTTGTGATATTTATCATAAAAAACATAGGGGGAATTCGGTCTGAAGGAGTCTTTTGCCGAACAAATTTACTTATTATTTAATCAACTATTTTCGTTCTTTAGGCTATAGTGCTGCGCACTTCTTTTATTGCCTTGTTGCATTTCAGCTTCCTTTTTTAGGCCTGTCAGCAAGGAGTAGCACATGGCGAGCATGATTATGGCAAATGGAAGTGCGGCTGCAATGGAAGCAGTTTGCAAAACCTCCAAACCGCCCGCGAGCAGCAGAACAGCAGCTAAAGCAGATTGGATGACACCCCATGTCATTTTTATTTTGTTAGAAGGATTAAACGTTCCACCTTCACTAAGCATCCCCAATACAAAGGTCGCGGTATCGGCAACAGTTATATAATAAATAGCTACTACCGCGAAACCTAAAATGCTTAACAAGGAACTTAATGGCAGGTGGTCGAAGAAAATAAATATGGACAAGGACACATTTTCGGCGATATGTTTTGCCAAATCATGGTTTCCAGAATGTTGAACAAGCTCAAGTGCTGAACCGCCAAAAACGGACATCCAGAGACAGGTTCCAAGTGTCGGAACAATCAAAACGCCAATAACAAATTCCCTTATTGTCCTCCCTCTGGACACCCGGGCGATAAACATGCCGACAAATGGCGCCCAGGCTATCCACCAAGCCCAGTAAAACAAGGTCCACGAAGCAATCCATTTCTCACCTTTTCCAAAAGGACTTAACCGTAAACTCATATGTATAAAGTCACTTAAATACAGGCCTGTTGTATTAAAAAAGACTTTAATAACGGTTAGGGCTGGACCGACAAACATAATCAGCACAAGGATTGCCACTGAAAAGATGATGGCTGCATTGGATAAGTATTTAATTCCTCTTTCCAGGCCTGTATTAATGGAAATAATAAAAAGGACTGTTGCGACCACAATGACAATCAACTGGATAAATAATGTATTAGGAATGCCAAATATGTCATGCATACCTGCAGTAACCTGCATCGCCCCAAGCCCCAAGGAGGTTGCAATTCCAAAGACTGTTGCAAAGATGGACAGGATATCAATCGTTTTGCCAATCGGGCCGTAAATCCTGTCGCCCAAAATTGGATGGAACGCTGAACTGATCGCTGCAGGGAGCCTTTTATTATATTGAAAAAAAGCAAGGGCTAACCCAATAACAGTGTAGATGGCCCATGGGTGCAGGCCCCAATGGAAAAATGTATATTTCATTGCGGTGTTGGCTGCGTCAATCGTATAACCTTTCCCGTACGGAGGAGCTGTGTAATGGGTTACTGGTTCAGCGACGCTCCAGTATACAATTCCGACCCCCATACCAGCACCGAACAGCATTGCCAGCCAAGAAGCGGTAGAGAAATCAGGCTTATCAGTTCTCCTTCCCAGCCGGATATTCCCATACTTTGAAAACAACAAGTAGATAGAAAAAAAGACAAAGAATAGAGTGGCACCGAGATAAACCCAACCCAGGTAATCAATGGAGCCATTATAAACGGCGTTGGTAACTTTGGTAAGATTATCTGTAAAAAAAACTCCCCAGATAATAAAAATGAGGGTCAGCAATAAAGAGATAATAAATACACTATTTTCTTTAAACTTTTCCATGGAAACCTCCTGCAATTGATGAATACTTATTTAAATAGATTTAGCTCGGTCAGTTATTAAAAGGGTTGTATTGAAATTCCCACCTATCCGTATTAATCAACTCTTCATGCGGCACCTCTAACCCGCCGCCAAGATAAATGGTTTGCCCTTTAATCGCAATCACCATAGCCTCTATTAATACATCACTATCCTTCTTTTTATAAATGTCTCCCAACTGTGCCGATAACTCCCCATATGGATGAACAATTTGCGGGAGGGTGTCATCCAAGCCTTCTTCAAGATTTGCAATGTCTTTATAATCGATAGGATGACTGTCGGGTGCACGGCCAGGTACCATCAATAAATATTCGTTATGCTTGATACCATCTAAATCGCTTGTAATGACCCCTTTGTTATCAACAGTTTCAACCACTTCAATTTCATTTAAAGAGTAATGATCCAGGGTATCGGGGGCGGGATTATTAATTAAAATATAGTCTCCAGCTTGAGGTCTTTGATTGTTCCGGAGTGTGTATACTTTATGATCAAAAATAAAACTGTCATTTTCCTTCGGTATATATCTCTCCACACTCGCTGCATTGGTTATGTGCTGTGTTAAATCTCTTAGCTTTATAAGATGAACGGAGAATTTATACATTGGTTTTACACCATATACCTTGTGTAGCTCATTGTTAAAGTACACAAATTGCCCTTTTCTTACTTGATACAGTTTCACAGCTAAATCTCCCTTCAATTATAGGTAGTATAGGATTCATCAAACATTGGAATTTGGAAGCAACGTTTTCTTCTTTAGGATGGCTTTTTTTAGAAAAAACTATTATCTATGTAAAATAGAAAAGGCTGAAATATACAGATATAAACTGTATATTTCAGCCTTAAATGGAATGTTTCTTTAATATGTTTGATTGGAAGTAAGCGTCGTGCTCAACCACCATATCTGTTCAACATTTTGAGGATCTATTGCGTACTTGGGATAAGTGCTTAAGCCGAATATGTTTTTCAATTGAGTAAAGCCCTTTTCGCTTATTGCTGGTTTAGCAATTTCTCTCTTATGGTTGATAAGCTGCCCGGTCACATCCTTAAATTCATCTGATGTGCAAATGTGAAAATAGGTATCGGCCATGCCTGATGGTAGAGGATTCGTAAGATTTTGTACCCTTGCAAATACTTTCCAAACAGAATTCATTTTTTCAATCGTCTCTTTTGAAAGTTTTACACGATTAATTTGCAGGGCATTAACTTTAATCCCTCTGTTTTTCAATTCTTCTGCCATTTTGAAGGTCAGCATTAATAGTGCCATTTTCGAATCACCATACATCTTATAAGTGCTATAAGGCCGGGTGTCCTTCAGTTCTCCACGCAAATTGTCAAATTCAATCTTCCTTTTCGGGTCGAAGAAATTTTTGATGTTTGTCGTACAAGCATGGAGTATTCTCGGGTCTGGTGATTTTTCAAGATGATCGGCCAATAAATGAGTCATTAAAAAAGGACCAAATGTATTCGTAGCGAAGGATAATTCGATATTGTCGGTACTAAGTTTATATTCTTTTACACCGTGATTTAAGTAGGCGGCGTTGTGGATGAGGATGTCCAACCGCGGGTATTTGGATTTAAAAGCTGAGCAAAATGCACGAATAGAATCAAAGGAAGAAACATCCAGTTCCATCAGATCTACATCGGTATTTTTGGTGGCTTCAATTATGTCTCTTTGTTCGGCGGTACTAATCTCCATATTGCGGCAAGCCATAATTACATGATAGCCTTCTGATGCAAATTTATAGGCAGCTGCTTTTCCAATCCCGGAATTTGCACCTGTAATAATTACAATTTTGTCTTTCATAACGGGCCTCCTTCTTTTCACTCAAATTTGGTCCATCCATGTTCTAGATTCACAAAAAAAAGAGCTTATATAAGTAATAAGCAATATGAAAATATTACCATATGGTAATAGTAAAAGGTGTCGAATCCTAGATTGAAAACAATTGTTTATTCGGTGAGAAAAGTATTTTATTTTAAATGGTTAATAATGGGGAGTATAAAGGCATTGGTGCCGGCTAGAAAAATAAAAAAAGAGGTTGAAACGTTTGGTTTCAACCTCTTTTTTACATTATTTATTATTCTGCATCCATAAATGGATAAGCAACTTCTGCAGTTGGTGCAAAGTTTTCTTTGATGACACGAGGACTTGTCCAGCGGATCATGTTGAATACAGAACCTGCTTTATCGTTTGTACCAGATCCACGAGAACCGCCAAATGGCTGTTGATTAATCATCGCACCAGTTGGTTTATCATTGATATAGAAGTTTCCAGCTGCGCCGGATAAGCGGTTTTCTAAGTGAACAATGGCCCCGCGATCTTGGGCAAAGATCGAACCTGTTAAGGCATACATAGAAGCAGTATCTACTGCATGCAATGTTTCTTCTAATTGATCATTTTCATATACATAGATGGTTAAGACTGGTCCAAAGATTTCTTCCACCATTGTTTTGAAGTTTGGATTTGTAGTCACAATGATGGTCGGTTGAACGAAATATCCAACAGAATCATCATAAGTACCGCCAGCAATAATCTCTGCTTCTTCAGAAGCTGCTGCATAGTCGATGTAGCTTGTAATGGAATCAAAAGCCGCTTTATCAATAACTGCACCCATGAAGTTTCTGAAGTCGCGGACATCTCCCACTTTAAGCTTTGCAGTTTGTTCCACTAAACCAGCTTTTACCTCTTCCCATAAGCTTGCTGGAATGTAGGCGCGAGAAGCGGCTGAACATTTTTGACCTTGGTATTCAAACGCACCACGAACAAGGTTAGCTACAACTTTGTCTGCTTGTGCTGTTTCGTGAGCAAATACGAAGTCCTTACCGCCTGTTTCCCCAATTAAACGAGGATAAGATTTATAGCTTGCAATGTTTTCCCCTACTGTTTTCCAAATCGTTTGGAACGTACTTGTAGACCCAGTAAAATGGAATCCAGACATACGAGGGTCTGTTAATACCACTTCTGATACTTGTGAACCACGAGAAGGCACGAAGTTGATGACACCTTTTGGTAATCCTGCTTCTTCTAAAATACGCATAAAGTAGTAGTTTGCTAGAATTGAAGTTGTTGCAGGTTTCCACACGACTACGTTCCCCATCATGGCAGGCGCTGCTGGAAGGTTTCCGCCAATGGCTGTGAAGTTAAATGGAGAAATCGCCAAAACAAATCCATCTAATGGACGGTAATCGGTACGATTCCATACATTCTTCATGCTGCTTGGCTGAATTTGATAAACCTGATTTGCATAATCAACGCCAAAGCGTAAGAAGTCTATTAATTCTTGTGCAGAATCAATTTCAGCTTGAACAGCTGTTTTGGATTGTCCTAACATTGTCGCAGCATTCATGACATCACGGTATGGTCCAGAGATTAAATCAGCAGCTTTTAAGAAAATAGCTGCACGGTGTTCCCAAGCCATATTAGCCCATGCTTCTTTAGCAGCCATCGCCGCTTCAACAGCATCACGCAGTTCTCTTTCTCCAGCTTGAGAATAGTTTGCTAAAACATGTTGATGATTATGTGGCATAACCACTTGCTTCACTGTATCCGTCTTTATATTTTCGCCATTAATAATGACAGGGATATCGATCACCATTTCAGATTGGCGTTTTAATTCTGCTTTTAATGTTTCCCGTTCTTTTGTACCTGGCGCATATGAATTGCCCGGCTCGTTTGTAGGTGTTGGGATTTTGAAAATTCCGTTACTCATTCTTTCACGTTCCTTCCCGTTTATATATTCTGTTCCTTTATAGACAAAGCTACTTATTTCGACAATTATTATAACATACTTTTTCTGTTCTTTGGCTTTCTATTACAACTTAATGAAAGCGAATTCAAATTCTTATCTCTGGGATTTAAATTAATTCCAGAGAGTCATTAAAATATTTAAGAGTCATTTGTTGTTGACAAAATAATTTAATACTACTAAAATTAAAAATTATTCAACAATATTATCTAAAAAACTTAATAATTAGCAAGCTATGATTGCTATGGATCACACTATAGCAGGAGCAGCTTCTGGAGAGACCGCGGATTCCGCGGCGCCGAAGGGTTCACAATCTCAGGCAAAAGGACAGAAGAGTACTGAATATATATTTGTCATGCTGACAATTGTCAGCTTAATAAGTATTATTTGTTATTCTTAGACCTAAGAGATTGGAGGACATCCAATCTCTTTTTTTATTGGGTTTTTTAAATTTTAAGGGGGAGTCAAGGTTGGCACAGCAAGAATTAAAGAGGAATTTAGCAAATCGGCACGTTCAACTTATCGCAATTGGCGGCACCATTGGTACCGGATTATTCCTGGGGTCGGGTAAAGCCATCCAACTGGCTGGCCCATCCATTATCTTTGCTTATTTAATCGTAGGTATTGCCTGTTTCTTTGTGATGAGGGCGCTGGGGGAACTCCTGCTGTCTAAGGCGGGCTATCAGTCTTTTACTGACATTGCCGAAGATTACCTTGGACCGCGAGTTGCGTTTGTAACGGGATGGACCTATTGGTTTTGCTGGATTATGACCGCTATGGCTGATGTGATTGCTGTTGGTGTATATGTACGATATTGGTTTGATATCCCACAGTGGATACCTGCAATTGTCTGTTTGGTCGTCTTATTGGGCCTCAATCTATTAACGGTAAAGCTTTTTGGAGAATTGGAGTTCTGGTTTGCCTTAATAAAGGTCATTACCATTCTTGCCTTAATCGGAATTGGGATCATTTTGCTAGTGATGGGATTCAAGACAGATGCAGGGGCGGTTTCTATTAAAAATCTTTGGGAACATGGCGGCCTTTTTCCAAATGGAATGACAGGCTTCTTGCTTTCATTCCAAATGGTCGTTTTCGCATTCGTTGGTGTGGAATTAGTGGGTGTATCGGCAGCGGAAACAGCCAATCCGGAAAAAAATATCCCATCGGCCATTAATAAAATTCCTTTGCGGATTTTATTTTTCTACGTTGGCGCATTGATTGTTCTTCTATGTATTAATCCATGGACAGAACTGAATGCCGCTGAAAGTCCGTTTGTCAAAACGTTTAGTTTAGTCGGGATACCGATTGCCGCAGGAATTATTAATTTTGTCGTTTTAACTTCTGCCGCTTCTGCTTGTAACAGTGGGATGTTTTCAACAAGCCGGATTTTATATAATTTAAGCAACAATAGCCAGGGACCAGCCAATTTTGCTAGACTGAATAAAAATCATGTGCCAAGTAACGCGTTGTTGATTTCGACTCTTGTCCTGACAGGGGGAGCGCTCCTTAGCAAGCTTATTCCGGAGCAGGCTTTTGGAATTGTGACAACCATTAGTGCCATTTGTTTTATTTGGGTTTGGGGCGTCATTCTGATTTGTCATGTAAGGTATAAGAAAACTCGTCCGGACTTACAGGCAAAGTCAAAATTTAAAGCACCATTTACACCATTTGTTAATTATGCGGTCCTGACCTTGTTTGCGGCGATTCTCATCATCATGCTGTTCGCCGACGCTACCCGTCCGGCCCTATTGTTGACACCACTATGGTTTATTCTATTATTTGCTTTGTATTCCTATAGAAGGAAAAAAGAGAAAAAATTAAAATTATCAGCATAGAATCAAATTGGGTAAAAGAAATGGAGCCGGTATTGAAACCAGGCTCCATTTTGATGTAACTTAATTTTTCCTAATTAAATGATCCGAACTGTCACCATTCCAGGAATTTGTTTTACTTTTTCCTCTAATCCTGGAATAACTTCACCGTTTACTTTATTATCAATGTCAATAATTGTATAGGCATAACCCCCGCGGCTTCTGTTGACCATATCAGCAATGTTTAAATGATAGCTGGATACTGCAGATGTAATCTGTCCAACCATATTTGGAACATTCTGATGGAATGCTGCTACGCGCCGCTTACCAGTATAAGGCAGGCTGGTATTTGGGAAATTCACTGAGTTTTTGATATTGCCTGTTTCTAAAAATTCCTTCACCTGACGAGCTGCCATGATCGCACAATTTTCCTCTGATTCTATTGTAGAGGCGCCTAAGTGTGGAATCGGAACTGTATTTTTCATTTTGATCACATTTTCATTCGGAAAATCGGTAATATACTTTCCAACTTTTCCGCTTTCGAGAGCGGCAGCCATGTCTGTTTCATTGACAAGTTCACCACGGGAGAAGTTTAAAATATGAACACCAGCCTTCATGATGCTGAAGGTTGCTTGGTTAAACATTCCTCTTGTGTCATCGGTTAGCGGTACGTGAACAGTGATATAGTCTGATTCTGCAAATAACTGTTCAATCGTCATGGCCCGCTGCACATTGCGGGACAAATTCCAAGCGGTATCAACAGAGATAAATGGATCAAATCCGATAACATCCATATCTAAATCCAGCGCATCATTGGCCACAAGTGCACCTATCGCTCCTAATCCAATAACACCCAACGTTTTCCCTTTAATTTCTTTTCCGACAAATTGCTTTTTGCCTGCTTCGACAAGCTTTGGAATTTGTTCGCCTTCACCATCTAACGACTTAGTCCAAGCTACACCGGCAAAAAGGTTACGGGAAGAAGCTATTAATGAGGTAAGGACCATTTCTTTTACAGCGTTGGCATTTGCCCCAGGGGTATTGAACACAACAATACCTTGCTCTGTACATCTATCGACCGGAATATTATTGACACCTGCTCCTGCTCTTGCGATTGCCTTTAAATTTTCACCGAATTCTAACGAGTGCATATTAAAGCTGCGAACAAGGATGGCATCAGGATTTTCACTGCCGTTGTCAACCAGAAAGCCGTTCTTATTGAATACGTTTAGCCCTCTTTCCGCGATATTATTAAGGGTTTTGATGGTGTTCACTTTTTCTACAGCGATAGTGCTCATTTTTCTTCCTCCTTTTATAAGCAGAAAGAGGTAAGGGAGTTAATTCCCTTACCTCTGCCCAGGCGAACGGCTTCGACACCGTGTGCTCCCTCGCGGTTATCCGCGTTTCGCCAGTTACACACGGCCTTTTAAACTTATTACATCGTATCACAAATTTTCATAATTTTCTACCCTAAATGATTCATGGGGGCGGTTCTTTTGTTTTAAAGCAAAAGAACCGCCCCCAGGGTTCAGCCTATCGCAGGAAGAGCGCCAGGAGCCCACCAGCTGTGATGAGAATAATAATAATTTTTGCGATCAATGGAAGAGAATTGTTTCCCTTTTGATTAAGCTGTTCTTCCTGTTCGTTCACTACTTTCCGATAGTTTGGGTTACAGCAGCCCATTAGGCCACCTTGTTCCAGCCAGATATGTCTTCTTCGAGAGGAAGATTATTGGCACGAGCCTTTTTAGCGGCATTAAAGAATAATGCGAGCAGGATTAATGTGCCGATGACACCGCCAATCCATGAAACAGTTACGGATAATCCGAATCCGATTGGTGCGTTTAGAATATAAGTGATAACCATCAAAAGCATGAACGTTCCAGGAATCAGCGGAACAAAGTAGTTTTTCTTCGCAATATAGAGATACATAGCGCCGACAAACAAAGCAATGACCGCTGTTGATTGGTTGGCCCAGTTAAAGTATCTCCATAAAATATTAAAGTCGATTTGAGTTAATGCTGCTGAAATCACAAAAAGTGGAACAGCAATCCATAAACGGCTGGATAATTTCTTTTGCGCGATATTTAAGTATTCTGCAATGATCATCCGTGCACTGCGGAAAGCAGTATCCCCTGAAGTGATCGGCAGGACAACGACACCAAGGACAGCGAGTGTACCGCCGATTGCACCAAGCAGTGTTGTGGAGGCTTGACTGACCACTGCACCAGGTCCGCCGGCAGCAAGGACTTCCTGTAAGCCATTATAGCCATGGAACATGCTCATTCCGGCAGCAGCCCAAATCATCGCGATAATTCCTTCTGTGATCATCATACCGTAGAAAATTTTACGGCCTTCTTTTTCATTTTGCGTTGTACGTGATATGATCGGTGTTTGTGTTGCATGGAATCCTGATAAAGCGCCGCATGAAATCGTGAAAAACAATAATGGAAAAATCGAAGCGCCAGCAGGGTGGAAATTTTTAAAAGAAAGTTCTGGAATTGGCTGGCCGGTAACGACTAAGCCTATTCCTACGCCGATGGCACTGATTAAAAGCAGCGCACCGAAATAGGGATAAAGACGGCCGATAACTTTATCAACTGGTAAGAGTGTAGCCAAAATGTAATAGAGAAAGATAGCACCAATAATAACTGCTAAAGCCACCTTGCCATCCATCAAGACATTTAAAAGGGCGGCTGGTGTTGTCACAAATACAGTACCTACTAATAGAAGTAGCAAGACAGCAAAGCCATTGACAACGTGTCTCATTACTTTTCCTAAAAATCTACTGGCAAGCTCCGGCAGATGGGCGCCACGGTTTCGGATGGAAATCATTCCAGTTAAATAATCGTGTACCGCACCGGCAAAAATACAGCCAACCACAATCCAGATAAAGGCGACCGGCCCATATAAAGCACCTAAAATGGGCCCATAAACTGGTCCAGTTCCGGCAATGTTTAATAATTGAATTAAAGAGTTCTTTGGTGTACTCATTGGCAAGTAGTCAACACCATCATTATTGACAAAGGCCGGTGTTGCTCTGCTTTCTTTGACGCCAAACAATTTTTCAACGAATTTGCCATACGTGAAATAACCGATAATTAACAAGGCAATCCCTGCAAGAAATGTATACAAGTTTTTTCCCCCTCTTTACAAACGGATGAATGCGTTTACATATTTAAGTATAAAAGAGAGAAATTGAGATATGGGTAATTTGTGACTAACAGGTAGATTTTTGGGATTAACATGTTTTCTTTTAGGTCTAAGATGCTGAAATTTAAAATATTTGCTTATCTGTTTACATATTAAATTTCGAGTCTTGTTCTTAATCCCTTTACATAATTCCTGCTAACAGACAGCATTTCCTTTCTTCCTTCGATTTGCAGCTGATAGGCACCATTAAACCAAGGAGTCAAGCGAGTTACATAGTCAAGATTCACAAGGAAGCTTTTATGAATTCGGAAGAAACCAAAAGTGGTCAGCCTAACCTCCAATTCCTTAAGAGGAATTTTCGTTTCAAACTCACCGTTGTTCGTGATCAGCCTTGTCCATTTGTCATCCCTGTAAATATAAAGGATATCCTTTGGTTCAATATAGAAAATTTCCCCTTCTGTTTCAATGGCCAGCTTTCCGGATTGTTTACCTGCGTCCGCATCCGCATCTGTGGGAGTGCTCCTATTTTTTATAATACGGCTAACCGTCTCCTTTAACTGTTCCTCGTCATAAGGCTTTAGCAGATAATCTACGGCATTAAAGCGAAAAGCTTCCACGGCAAATTGCGGGTAGGCCGTAGCAAACACGACTAATGGTGCCTTTTTTAATTCCATCAATAATTTTGCGGTACTCATCCCATTCATTTTTGGCATTTCAACATCCAGAAAAACGACATCTGGCTGAAGCTGAATGGCCTTCATGATTGTCTCCTGGCCGGATTCTGCTTCCCCGACAATTTGAATAGCAGGGAAATTCCCTAACAGGTGTTTAAGTTCATCCCTGCTGTATAGTTCATCATCTACAATCAAGGTTCTAATCAATTGTTCCATTTAGCCCACCTCCAAACAAGGAATAGAAAGGGAAATTTCTGTCCCGATATTAATTTCGCTTTTTACATCAAGGGCAGCTTCTTCGCCAAACACCATCGTCAATCTGCGATTTACATTATAAAGGGCTAACCCGTTTCCAAATTCAGAAGCTATCGGTGCTTTGCTGATCTGCCCGGCCCGCTCCGTGCTCATTCCAACCCCATTGTCCTCAATTTTCACGTATGCCGACTCTTGCAGTTTTTGAATTGTAATTTTTACAACACAATTGCTGACCTTGTCTTTAATCCCGTGCTTGATGGCGTTTTCAACAATTGGCTGCAGAGTCAGGGGCGGAATCTGTTGCAGAAGGGCGTCTTCTTCTACTTCATAGATAACTTTCAATTTATTGATAAATCTTGCTTCTTCAATCGCCAAATAGGCTTTCACATGTCGCAATTCCTGTTCAAGTGTTGTCATGTTTTGAGTTGTGATGGATAGGTTCTGCCGTAAAAAATGCGACAGTGAGACAAGCAGTTCCCGTGCCTTTGCTGGATTGATACGAATGAGTGAGAGAATCGTATTTAACGAGTTAAATAGAAAATGTGGGCTTATTTGTGCTTGAAGAGCCTTAATTTCCGCTTCCTTTGCCAGTTGATAGGATTTATCCGCTTCAGCAATCTCAAGCTGGTTGCTTAATAGCAGGCTTAGACCAGAGATCAGTTCCATGATGACTGGGGTGATTTCTTTTTCTGAGCGGAAGAAAAATTGCAAGGTTCCAATTGTCTCTCTCCGTTGTTTTAAAGGTGCAATGACGACGGCGTCAAGCGGACATCCCTCGGTGTCACAAAGGGTATTTCGCCGTGAAGTGGTAATTTCCCCCTTCTTTATAACGTCCTGTATGATGTTGGTTTGAATCGCTTGATGTGGTAAATGATGATCATGGCCTTGGCCGACATGGGCCAATATTTCCACTGAATTTGTCATGGTCACGGCACTCGTATTCATTTCATTATGGAGAATGTGGCAAACCACTTTGGCCGATTCGGTATTGAGTCCATTCCGGAGAAAGGCCAGAGTTTTGTCAGCGATACGCAGTGTTTTTTGGGCTTGCAGGGCCCCTGCTTTCTCTTCTTCATTTATGACACTTTTAATAATGAGAAGGAAAAGAGCACAGCCAATCCCATTTGCAATAATCATCGGCAGGCCAATAATTTCAACTAAATCCCACGCTCTTTCAAACGGCCGGGAGATTAATAGAATGACCAGCATTTGTACAGATTCTGCAATGGCACCAAGCAGAAAAGAAGACTTTAGTTTTACATGCTTGTCTTTCTTATGGAAGAATCCTGCCAGTATTCCGGTGAGAATCGTGGCAAGCCCGCATGATATGGCTGTAAACCCACCTAATGTAAAGCGGTGCAGCCCCGCAATTAATCCGGCGCCAATGCCGACACGATAGCCGCCCAGAAGACCTCCTAAAACGACACCTATGACCCGGGAGTTGGCAATCGCTTCATCCGAATTTAACTCCGAGATCCAGCGATTAAATTGAAGACTATTTGTACTAAGTGTCAGTCCTGAATACGTGCCGATAATCCCAAAGAAGCCAAAGAAGACTATCGCAAGCACTTGCTGTTTTCGATTCAATTCCTCCCGATAAATCATGTCGCGAAAGAAAGGGAATCTTGTCAACACAAAGGCTATCATCACAAGGATTCCAAGCCGCTCTACCATCGTAACTAATAATTCAAACATGGAAATCCTCCTTTTTTGTGCTTTCTAAGAATAACCACCTTTCTCCTATTGTAACAGTATTAATAATATTCGTAATTATTTTTAAAGGAAACTGCGAGACAACTGTCGATTTGTTATAAATACCTTTCCATCATTTTAAAGTAAAAATTTTTTCTATTAATTTTTTTAATAAATTCCGCTAGATTACAAGAATGAAAGCGTTTAACTATTTTTTCGAATAGAAATAAGATTCTAAAAATTCAGTGCAAAATCTTTACATTGAAATAATATTAGTATTTAATAGATATATATAACTAATTTTGTCGAAAAATAGGGGGAAAGAAGGACATGAGAAAAATCCTTAATAAGTCGTTTCTGCTTTTTACTGTTCTTTTACTTGTTGTCTTAACAGCATGCAGTAATAATTCAGAAACTTCTGGCAAAAAGGGCGATACGAAAGAAAGCGGCAAGGCCGTGGAAGCAAAAATCGGTGTTGTTTCCTATTTAACTGGACCTGGAGCAGCTTACGGTGAAGCTATTACTAACGGTTTTAATTTAGCGAAAAAAGAAATTAATGCAAAAGGCGATGTCAAAATCGACCTTGTTGTTGAAGACTCAGCAGGTAAACAGGAACAAGCTTTATCTGCAGCTCAAAAGTTAATGAGTGACGATAGTATTGTAGCCCTATTGGGACCTACTTTAAGTACAGAAATGAATGTTGTCGGCCCTGAGGCAGACTTGAATGGTATTCCAATCATGGGTACATCTACTACTGCTGAAGGAATCCCACAAATCGGTGACTATGTATTTAGAAACTCACTGCCAGAAGCACTAGCTATTCCTGCAGCAGTGAAAAAAGCAGTTGATAAATACAAAGTGAAGAAAGTGGCTATTCTTTACGGAAATGATGATGTGTTTACAAAGTCCGGTTATGACACGATGAAAAAGACAGCTGAAAAAATGAAGCTTGATGTAGTAACAACTGAAACCTTCCAAAAGGGTCAGGCTGACTATAATGCACAATTAACAAAAATTAAGGGCCTTCAACCGGACTTAATTCTATGTTCAGCTCTATATAATGAAGGTGCTGTTATTATGGACCAGGCCCGCAAACTGGGAATTGATGTACCATTTGTCGGCGGTAACGGATTTAACTCTCCACAGGTTATTCAAATTGCTGGACAGGCTGCTGATGGACTGATTGTGGCAACTCCTTGGTTTGGCGATAAGCAAGATCCAAAAGTTCAAGAGTTCGTGAAAAAGTATGAATCCGAATATGGCAAGAAACCAGACCAATTCGCAGCACAGGCTTATGATGCGCTTTATATCATGGCTGAAGCACTAAAAAATGCAGGCGAAGCGGACCGCGATGCACTGCGTGATTCTCTTGCTGAAATTAAGGATTTCCCTGGGATCCTTGGTAAATTCTCCTTTGACAAGGATGGAGACGTTGTGATGGATCCAACCGTTCTTATTATTAAGGACGGGAAGTTCCAAATTTTCGAATAAGCTTGAACGTTCGATAGTTTGAAGGTTATCAAACAGAACAATGAATCACTACTATCAGCTGCTCCCCGCTACAGGCTGCCAAAGCCTAAAGGCGGGGGGCTTTAATTACTACTACTGGTTTTTGAAAAAATGGAGTTAGAGGGTGAGATGTTTTGCTATTAGAACAGCTAATAAACGGAATCACGCTAGGAAGCATCTATGCCATCGTTGCCCTTGGATTTACGCTGGTTTTTGGAGTTCTTGGCATCATTAATATGGCGCATGGCGAAATCTTTATGTTTGGCGCTTTTGTAGGCGTCATGGTCACAAGTACATTGGGTTGGCCGATTTGGATGGCATTTCTAGCTGCAATTATTGTCACCGCAATTTTAGGTTATATGCTTGAGCGATTTGCCTTAAGACCGCTTCGCGGAAAAAAGGGCGTATCGCACCTTGCCCCATTAATCAGCACAATCGGGGTATCAATTTTACTGGAAAATCTATCGCATCACTTATTCGGCGCGGGTAATCATCCGTTTAAAAATGCGTTTGCTGAAATACATTTTACAATTGGTTCTATCACTATCTATGTAGTGCAAATCGTCATTTTTGTGATTTCAGTTGTGTTAATGATGGCTCTTTCGTATTGGCTGTCTAAAACAAGAGCAGGGAAAGCCCTCCGTGCGACAGCGGAAAATTTGGATACAGCTAGTATCCTTGGTGTCAATACGAGACAGATCATCACTTTAACAGTCGTGATGGCATCCGCGATGGGCGGAATTGCCGGTATTCTTGTTGGGATGGCGTTTAACTCCGTTAACCCGCAAATGGGCTTATCGATGGGGCTTAAAGGACTTGCCATCATTATCCTTGGTGGAATGGGCAATGTGAAAGGCGCTATGGCTGGCGGATTGATTCTTGGATTAGCCGAAACGCTCATTGTCGCTTATGGAGATTCAGGATATCGGGATGCTATTGCATTCCTCGCAATCATCGTGATTCTTTTAATCCGGCCGCAGGGACTATTCGGCCAAAAGACATCTGAGGGAAGGCCGTGATGATATGCTTGGAGACTTTTTAAATCCATACTACCTTCAAGTCGCTTCGTTTATTATGATTAACATTATTTTAGGCTTAAGTATTTATGTTACCCTTTCTTCCGGACAACTCTCTTTAGGGAATGCCGGATTTATGGGGATTGGAGCCTATACATCAGCATTATTAACCATTAACTACGATCTGCCCATTGTTGTCAGTGTCATTGCAGGAGCTATCGTTGCAGGACTAGTCGGTATTCTAATCGGAATTCCGTCACTTCGGTTAACGGGGGTTTATTTGGCGATTGCCACCCTTGGTTTCGGTGAAGTCATTCGGGTGTTCCTTATTAATTGGGAATCTCTTACTAAGGGTGCAGTTGGTCTTTCAGGTATTCCGCAAATCGGCAGGGAACTGCTAAAGGTCTCCAGGGATGCTGGATTTAATCCGCTGGACATTGGCTTAAAAAATAATCAGTACGTTTATTTACTGGTACTAATTATATTGGTCATCATCAATATTCTTTTAATCTGGTTCCTTGTTAGACAAAATAAATCCCGTGTCGGCCGTGCTTTTGCAGCCATTAAAATGGATGAGAAAGCGGCGGAGGCAATGGGAGTCAATATCACGTATTATAAAGTTTTATCTTTTGTTCAAGGGGCGGTTATATCAGGTTTTGCGGGCGCATTATTCGCCCATGTTATGGGCTATATCAGCCCTGCTGATTTTTCCTACCATCGCGCCGTTGAGATTTTGATTTTCGCGGTATTCGGCGGAAGCGAAGTCATTTGGGGCTCTATTTTTGGTGCCGCCTTTATGACCTTGATGCCAGAGGTATTGCGTTTTATCAGTGAATACCGTTATATGATTTATGGTGCCATTTTGATTTTAATGATGGCATTCCGCCCACAGGGAATTATTGATGTTCCCCTTTTACAGAAGTTTCAGCTGTCAAAAAGGAGGGGTAAACATGGTTCTAAAAATTAACAACATCACGAAAAATTTTGGCGGTATTTCAGCGTTAACTGATGTTTCTTTTTCCATTAAGGAAGGAGAAATCTACGGTCTTATTGGTCCAAACGGTGCAGGGAAAACGACTATGTTTAATATGATTACGAATATGTTCCCTCCAACATCGGGCGAAATTACCTTTTTAGATGAAAAAATTACCGGATTTAAACCACATAAAATTACCAATAAGGGAATTTGCCGGACCTTCCAAAACATTCGTCTTTTCTCTCAAATGACGGTTCTGGAAAATGTGTTGGTTGGAGGGCACACCCGCAGTAAATCAGGTGTCTTTAGCGGTGTACTGAGGACAAAGGGACAGCGTGCTGAAGAAGAAAGATTACGTGTAACTGCGAAGGAGATTCTCGAATTAGTAGGCTTATTGGAGTTTGAGGATGCGATTGCGGAAAACCTAGCTTATGGCCAGCAAAGACGGCTAGAAATTGCGAGAGCTTTAGCAAGCAATCCAAAGCTGTTATTATTGGATGAACCCGCTGCTGGTATGAATGATACCGAAACAGCTGATTTATATCATTTGATTAAAAAGGTCCAGGAGCGAGGCATCACAACTCTGTTAATTGAACATGACATGCCGCTTGTCATGAGGCTGTGTGATCGAATTACCGTTTTAAACTTCGGTAAAAAGCTTGCTGAGGGAACACCGGATGAAATTCAAAATAACCAAGCTGTTATTGAAGCCTACCTCGGATCAGAGGGAGATGATGAAATTGCTTAAAGTATCTGGAATTGAGACATTTTACGGAAAAATTCAGGCCCTAAAAGGAGTCAGCCTGGAAGTGGAACAAGGGAAAATTGTCACGATCCTAGGGGCGAACGGGGCCGGAAAAACAACAACGATGAAAACAATTGCCGGATTAATTAAGCCGAAGACCGGAACCATTGAGTTTCTTGGGGAAAATGTCACTGGCTTGAGACCGGACCAGCTAGTTAAAAAAGGGATTTCTCTTGTTCCTGAGGGAAGGGCCATATTGTCGGGAATGACTGTCATGGAAAACCTTGATATGGGGGCTTACCAAAGAAAAGATAAAGAGGTTGAAAAGGACCTGGAAGATGTCATGAAAAGATTCCCTATCTTAAAAGAGCGGAAGAATCAGCTTGGCGGAACACTTTCAGGCGGACAGCAGCAAATGCTTGCCATCGCCCGCGCATTGCTGGCACGTCCTAAATTATTATTGCTGGACGAGCCTTCAATGGGACTAGCTCCATTGATCGTGGCGGAAATTTTTAAAATTATCAAGGAAATCAAAGATGCCGGCACTACTGTGCTTGTCGTCGAACAAAATGCGAAACAGGCCTTGAAAATAGCTGACTATGGATACGTGTTGGAAACCGGGAAGGTTATCATTCACGGGAAGGCGAAGGAACTGTTGGAAGACCCAAGAATTGTCGAAGCATACCTTGGAAGAAAGTCGGAAAAATAGCGATATGAAAAGGAGATTGCCGATGCAATCTCCTTTTTTGATTGCGCGCCCGGCATGGGTGCAGTCTCTAGGGTGAAAGTCCCGAGCCATGAAGGCAGTAGTAGTGGTTAGCTTAACGCAAGGGTGTCCGTGGTGACGCGGAATCTGAAGGAAGCGAACGGCAAACCTCCGGTCTGAGGAACACGAACTTCATATAAGGCTAGGTATCATTGGATGAGTTTGCAATCCAAAACAAAGTCCATACTGCCGAAGGTGGTACAGAGTAAATGAAGCAGATAGATGGAGGGAAAGACTGCACTCTTACCCGGGGAGGTCTGATTGACAAGCCAAGTACACTTGGTAACCTGTCTAGCAATGGATAGCTGAACAATCAGAAGTCAGCAGAGGTCATAGTACCATTCTAACTCGAGAATGAATGGGGAGGACTGAACTATTAAGAGAGAATGAAGTCTGTACATTCGGCAATTGCATTGAACACAGACAATCCGAAAGGACCTACCTAAAGGAGGAAGCGGTGAATCCGCTGGGGACTCTAGGAGGGTGGAGCAAGAGTCGGCATAAACAGAGCCTTCATTCACGTGGAAAGGAATATCATCATGTTAATGGAACGAATCTTGTCACGAGAAAATCTCTTAACTGCCCTTAAACGGGTAGAGCAGAACAAAGGAAGTCACGGCATAGATGGAATGTCCGTAAAATTCCTACGACGACATCTCTATGAAAACTGGGATTCCCTTCGGGAAGCTTTGAGAACAGGTAACTATCATCCTTCCCCTGTTCGCCGTGTCGAAATCCCGAAACCAAGCGGAGGAATAAGGCTTTTAGGCATACCAACTGTGACAGACCGTTTCATCCAACAGGCAATTGCCAAGTATTAACCCCAATCTTTGACCCAACCTTTTCTGAAAACAGCTATGGTTTCCGTCCTAATAGGAGTGCCCATAATGCGGTAAGAAAGGCAAAGGGATTTATCAAGGAGGGTTTCCGTTGGGTAATTGATATGGACTTAGAGAAATTCTTTGATAAGGTCAATCATGACAAATTGATGGGGATACTCGCTAAAAGAATCGAAGACCGCATACTTCTCAAACTAATCCGGAAATATCTTCAATCAGGTGTAATGCTCAACGGTGTCGTTCAATCAACGGAGGAAGGTACTCCGCAAGGAGGACCTCTGAGTCCTCTCCTTTCAAACATAATTCTTGATAAACTAGATAAAGAATTGGAAACCAGAGGACATAAGTTTGTCCGTTATGCGGACGACTGCAACATTTATGTTAAGTCATTAAAAGCAGGAAAACGTGTAATGGAATCCGTTTCGACGTTTATCGAGCAGAAACTGAAGTTGAAGGTAAACAGGGATAAGTCGGCAGTTGACCGCCCGTGGAAACGGAAATTTCTTGGTTTCAGCTTTACTTTAAATAAAGAACCGAAGGTACGAATTGCGAAAGAAAGTATTAAACGCTTTAAGACGAAGATCCGAGAAATTACCTCTCGGTCAAAATCTTTTCCAATGGAAGTAAGGATTGAAATGTTAAACCGTTATCTAACAGGATGGTGTGGGTACTTCGCCTTAGCTGACACACCAAGCAAATTTAAAGAATTCGATGAATGGATAAGAAGAAGACTCAGAATGTGCAAATGGAAACAGTGGAAGAAACCTAAAACCAGAGTCAGGAAACTAATGGGTTTAGGTGTCCCTGATTACAAAGCATATGAATGGGGCAATTCCCGAAAGAACTACTGGAGAATCGCATGTAGTCCAATATTACACAAAACCCTCGATAACTCATATTGGAGTCAACGAGGGTTGAGAAGTCTATATAATCGTTATGAATTTCTACGTCAATCTTAATGGAACCGCCGTATACCGAGCGGTACGTACGGTGGTGTGAGAGGTCGGGGGTTAGTCACCCCCTCCTACTCGATTAAATATTATCGAATAGTTTTTAACGCGCCGCTCCAAGAGTTTACTTGATCAAGCATAGCATTTACGTTATCAAGGTGTAATGCTTGTGGTTTGAAAACAGATCCGTTTTCAAAATCAGTGAACAAGGATAATGTAGGATGAACGCGAACATCAGCAATCATTAACTCGCCCATGATACCTCGTAAATGTTCTGCCGCACGAGCGCCGCCTGTAGAACCATAGCTTACGATACCTGCTGCTTTGTTGTTCCATGCTTCACGAGCAAAATCAAGTGCATTTTTTAAAGCGCCAGTAATGCTGTGGTTATATTCCTGAACGATGAATACAAAGCCATCTAAGTTAGCAAGCTTTTCATTCCATTTTGCGATTCCTGGTTCTGTTCCATCAGTTGTTCCTAAGAATGGTAAGTTGAAATCAGCGATATCTACGATTTCATAATTAGCATCGCCGCGTTTGTCAGCGATCCCTTTTACCCATTCGCCAACTTGCGGGCTTACACGTCCTTCACGAGTGCTTCCTAAGATAATACCGATATTTAATTTTTCAGTTGTCATTTTGTTTTCCTCCTTAGCTGAATTGCCAAATAATTTGTCTATAAAACCCATTGCTGCTGCACCACCTTGTATTTTCTTGATGTTAGGCTTGTGACCTTATTTTTTTGCTTTTTTGCAAAAAATAAAACCTAAATAAACAAAGGTAAATGAAGTGTATTAGGCGCCTTTACAAATCGTTTCCCTTGAATTAAAATATCTTTAATCTGAGATTTATGATAGAATAATGAATGGATATTGTCAAGTAATCAATACTATTAGTAAGTTTTGTTTGCTGCAGAACTTTGGGAGGATACCGCAAATGAAGACAGATAATATAAATGAAAATAACGGTATGGAAATTGGCATATATACACTAGGAGACTTGGTACCAGACCCGCAAACAGGTAAAACCATTAGTGCCAGACAAAGGATGGGAGAAATTTTAGAAGCTGCAAAAATTGCCGATGAGGCCGGCCTCGATGTCTTTGGTGTTGGTGAACATCATCGTCTCGACTATGCGGCGTCTTCACCCCCTGTGATTCTTTCCGCCATTTCTCAAGTGACAAAGCGGGTGAAACTGGCAAGTACAACGACCGTCTTAGGGACCGTTGATCCAGTTCGGTTATTTGAAGACTTCTCGACGCTGGACCTTTTGTCAGGTGGACGGGCAGAAGTGATTGCAGGCCGCGGGGCCTTTGTGGAATCCTTTGCACTGTTTGGTTATGATTTGGATGATTATGACGGGCTGTTTGAGGAAAACATCGATTTATTTTTGAAGTTAAATGCAAATGAAAGAGTGACTTGGACGGGAAAATTTAGAACCCCATTAAGGGATGTAGAAATCGCCCCTAGGCCTGTCCAAAAGGGGATTCCGTTTTGGGTAGGAGTCGGCGGTTCGCCGGAAAGCGCGATTCGTGCAGGTAAATATGGCGCGGGCTTAACAATGGCGATCCTTGGCGGTGATCCGATGAGATTTAAGCAGATTGTGGAAGTATATCGCAAGACAGCAACAGAAGCTGGGTTTGCGCTTGATGATTTAAAGGTGGCCGTAACGGGACATGCGTTTATTTCAGAGACGAGCCAACTGGCGAAAGACAATTATTTCCCTTATTACGCAAATTATCGTGGTTTTTTCAATCAGGAACACGGAGTAAATGCCATGGCGCGAGAGGAGTTTGATAAGCTTACTGGACCGGAAACTGCCCTGTTTGTCGGCAGTCCGCAGGAGATTACTGAAAAAATCCTCCGCCAATATGAGGTTTTCGGGCATCAACGTTTTATGGCGCAAATGGATATCGGCGGCATGCCATTTAAAAAGGTAGCAGAATCCATCGAACTTTTGGCGACCAAGGTGGCGCCGGTTGTTCGACGCGAAACAAACAAAGCAGTTAAACAGCCTGTTTCATTGTAAGCATCAGTAGTTGGGGTCCCAAAAAAGGGGCTCCTTTTTTGCGTTTATAAACTAAAAACAGTCATTTTTTACTCCCTGCTAAAGCCGCATAAATGGGAATTCTGGCCATGCTGCTAGCCATTGTGTTCCTAAGTATCTACAGGTCACCCAGTCCGTTGATAAAAATAAACCAGATGACCTACTGCTTGCCTAAAGCCAAAAAGAGAAGCCATGCATATTTTATTGATAGATATTACTATCACAGGATAGTAATTCAATCATTAGCATGATCTATTTTTGCAAAAGGAGGACAGGCTTTGGCACGTACACCATTAGCAGGTATTTTGCAGAAGTCTTTTGCTGTGGCCAGTGCCGCAGTGGAAAAGGAAAAAAGCACTGGACAAGCTAATTTGAAGGAAGATGCCACATTACAAAAAGTCGAAGTCATTAAAGCAAAGGAAATAAAGCAGTTAATAAAAAAGAGTGATGGTTTTCATAAAGCACCAAGGGTAGTCATTGTGGGAGCAGGATTAGCGGGACTCACGAGCGCCTTTCGTCTTAAACAAGAGGGAATTATCTCAACGATTTATGAAGCGGCCAATCGTGTTGGGGGGCGTTGTTGGACAAGAAGGGGGCATTTTAAAGACGGCCAAATCGTCGAACGCGGTGGGGAATTAATAGATACAGGTCATAAAGAGATTCAAGAATTGGGAAAAGAGCTTGGCTTGAAATTTGATAATGTAGTGATGGCAGAACCAACAGGGACAATGCCATTTTATTTTTTTGATGGCTGCTCCTATACCTTTGAGGAAGTCACAAATGATTTTATGCATATTTTGCCTAAACTCAAAAAGGATTTATTAGAGGTTGGTGAGACCACACTTTACAATCATTATACTGACCGTGGGTATGAACTGGATCATATGTCAGTGTTGGATTATATTAATGAAATTGTACCGGGAGGAATTCAATCCAAATTCGGCAAATTATTGGAAGTTGCATATACCGTCGAAAATGGAGCAGATGCAAGTCTGCAGAGTGCATTAAATCTCCTCTATATGTTGGGCTTTGCCCAAAAGGATCATTTTCACATATATGGAGACTCAGATGAATGCTTTCATATTAGAGGTGGAAATGATCAGCTCCCCACCTTATTAGCTGACAATCTTACAGGACAAATCGAGTTAAATTCCCCTCTTATAAAAATTGAACAAACCAGCCAAAATGAAATAAGACTTACCTTTCGAAATCGTATAAAGGAATGGGAGGTTTTGGCCGATAAAGTTATTCTGGCTATACCATTTAAGATTTTAAAAACGATAGATTTTGAGAATGCCAGCTTTCGAGACTTAAAGAAAATAGCGATTGAAGAATTGGGAATGGGTGTAAATACAAAGCTCCATGCACAGTTTGCTAAGCGATTCTGGAATGACCTTGGGAATAATGGAGAAACCTTTACGGATACTGGCTACCAGCAGACCTTCGAATCCTCACGTACCCAACAAGGCATTTCAGGAATTTTGGTCAATTATACGGGAGGCGAAACAGCAGCCAAACTTTCTGCGTTAACAGTAACAGAAAAGAATGAGATTGCTAAAAGTTTCTTGGACAAGTTAGACCCCGTGTTGCCAGGAAGTACAAGTAATTGGAATGGTTTAGCCACGGTTGATCACTGGCTTAGCAACCAATGGTCAAAAGGAGCCTATTCTTACTGGAAAGTAGGCAATTACACAAAATTTGCCGGAATAGTTGGAGAGCGGGAAGGCAATATCTTCTTCGCTGGTGAACACACCTCCATTAAGTATCCAGGCTATTTAAACGGAGCGGTGGAATCCGGGGAAAGGGCTGCGAAAGAGGTAATTAATGACTTACCATAAAAAGGATGCAAGGGGGACGGTTCTTTTGCTTCCGATGTAAAAGAACCTCCCCTGTGATTTCCATTTGACGTATAGGAAAGTGTTCATTATAGTATTATATAGAAAATAGAATACCCGTATCGAACGGGAGAGGTTCATAGCTGATACCCTCTATAAAAAACTATGGATTCATGTCAATAAAGCCATGTCCATAAGGATGTGGCTTTTCTGCTTTTATCCCCTTAGTTTGATTAGAATGGTGAAGAACCTCTCTTGTGAAAGTGCTGGGGCACATTTACAGGAGGTTTTTTTATGTCTGGACGTACAGATGAACAAGGTTTAAAGGATTTAACACTGCTCGGAAATCAGGGCACCAAATACTTATTTGAATATGCGCCGGAGGTCTTGGAGGCTGTCGATAACCTGCATCCAAACCGCGACTTTTTTGTAAAGTTTAACTGCCCTGAGTTTACAAGCCTTTGCCCGCTGACGGGACAGCCGGATTTTGCAACGATGTATATTTCTTATATCCCGGATCAGAAAATCGTTGAAAGCAAGTCGCTGAAATTATATCTGTTCAGCTTCCGTAACCACGGCGATTTCCATGAAGACTGTGTCAACATCATCATGAATGATTTAATCAAGCTTCTGGATCCACGGTACATTGAGGTTTGGGGCAAATTTACGCCGCGCGGCGGAATTTCCATTGACCCATGGTGCAACTATGGTAAACCGGGAACCAAGTATGAAGAAATGGCCCAATTCCGGTTGATGAATCATGACCTTTATCCTGAAAAGGTGGATAACCGATAAGATACAGTTAACAAGAAGATATACTCAGAAATCCCCTCCCTCCTTTGGTCCTAAGGCCATGGGAGGTTTTTTATTAAAAAATCTTTACAATATTTCCACCTACGTTAAAAAATTAGAAATTTTACAAATTTATTGCTAAAATTTGACAAAATATTCCTCCGATTCGTGGTACTTTATAATCATCAACAGAATTGGGGAGAGAAATATGAGGAAATTTTCGTCTGCGGTTTTAATTTTTGTATTAACTTTCTTTTTCTTTTCAAGCCAATCAGAGGCTGCTACTTCTCAGTTAATTATTATTAATAAGAAGACAAATACCCTAGCATATTACGATGGAGGCACATTAGTAAGGACTTTTAAGGTGGCGACAGGGAGGTCAAGGGACTTAACTCCCGAAGGGAAATTTAGGATTGTTAATAAAATTGTAAATCGCCCTTATTATACAGGCCATATTGCCGGAGGGGACCCTCGCAACCCACTAGGCGACCGCTGGATGGGCCTTGAGGCAAGAGGAACCTATGGAACCACCTATGGCATCCATGGGAATAACAATGAAAGCTCCATCGGCCGGTACGTCAGCTCAGGCTGTGTGCGTATGCATAACTCTGAAATTCGATGGCTTTTTGACCGAATTCAAAATTATACTGAGGTGGTTATTACCCATTCCGGTGATAGTTTTGATACTATCGCCATGGCTAATGGATACGGAGTAACCGTACCAGTTAATGGGGAGAATCAAGGTACGCCGGCACCACAAATTCAAAACGGCTGGGTGCAAGCAGGTGGCAATAAGTATTATTATGAAAATGGAGCGGTAAAAACAGGCTGGCAGACGATAAATGGCAAAAAATATTTCTTTGATAAAAACGGAATAATGAAGACCGGCTGGCTGACGGATAGCGGCAAGAAATATTATTTGGATAGCAGCGGTGTGTTGAAAACAGGCTGGCAAGAGATTAAAGGGAAGAAATATTATTTTGCAAATGATGGTGTGATGAAGATCGGCTGGCTGGAAGATGGCGGTCAAAAATTCTATCTTGATAAAGACGGTGCAGCGAAAACGGGGTGGTTAGAAGACGGTGGCAATAAGTATTACTTTGACGCTGCCGGGGCAATGAAAACCGGCTGGATCGAGGAAGGCGGAATGAAATATTTCCTTGACCCTGCCGGCGCGATGAAAACTGGTTGGCTGGAGGACGGCGGAAATAGATATTATTTAGATAATACCGGAGCCATGAAGACCGGCTGGCTTGAAGCGGGCGACAAGAAATATTATTTTGCCGCCGATGGAGTGATGCAAACCGGGTGGGTGAAAGATGGAGAAAAATGGTACTATCTTGACCAAATTGAAGGCATGAAGACCGGCTGGATTAATTATAAAGGAAAATGGTATTACATTAACTCCAATGGCGTGATGGATAACACCGTCATCAGCAGGCTTGAGGACTTTGATCCTGTTGTTACGGAAAATACCGGGTGGACGGATATTGGCGGGAATAAATACTTTTTAAAGAAAAACCCTACTCTTGTCACTGGCTGGTTGAACTTCGAGAATAACTGGTACTATCTCTACATTAATGCCGATATGGCGAAAAATTTCCTCAAAGATAGTAATAAGCTTGTACAAAATTAAGAATCGCAAGGAGAAGGCACTTCATGAAGTGTCTTCTTTTTACATGAAAGGTATGATAAGTCAAAGGAAAAGTTTAAAATGTTTGTAGGTGTATAGGAAAGGAAGGAAGTTCAATGTCAGTGCTAAAGAAGTTGCAGTTTAAGGACCAGGGACAACCGGTGTTCATTGTCAACGCACCACAGTCCTACGATGAGGTCATTCGAACATTTGAAGGTGAAGTCCACCGCGAGGCGGTAATGGAACGCTATGATTTCGTACAGGTATTTGGGACAAGCAATGAAGAATTGGGGGCTTTGGCAAAGAGCGCAGAGAAATTCGTAAAAGAAGACGGACTTTTCTGGCTATGCTATCCGAAAAAGTCCTCAAAGACCTATAAAGGTTCTGATTGCAGCCGCGATACGGTGATGTATTTATTGGCAGATGAAGGTTACGAACCTGTCCGGCAGATTGCCATCGACGACGATTGGTCTGCCTTAAGGTTTAAGAAGACCGAGAATATTAAAACCATGAAGCGAAGCTTTGCTGTTACGGAAAAAGGAAAAGAGCGGACGGAAGATTAGGCAAATAAGTCGAACACACTCTTTCTTCCCCATATATATATTGAAAAGCTAAGAAACGGATTTGAAGGTACTCGTGTTGGGTATCTTCTTTTAAGTTTCACCTGGAATTTTGTAATAATCTACCTATGTATACAATGAGTAAACATGTTTACTTTTCGTATACATTTTGTTTGCAAATCCGTTTACAAGTATACAAAGTTGTCTACATCCTGACACCTAGCCATGTATACAGATTTGTAATTTTTGTAAACATTGTCGTTTACAGCAGATAGCGCTAAACGGTCCGTAAAAGCCGGGCTTTTCTGGCGATGCTATCCGAAAAAGCCTTCTAAGACCTATAAAAGTTCAGATTTGCAGCCACGACATGGAGATGTATCTACTGGTTGATGAAGGCTATGAACCTGTCCGGCAGAGCGCTATCGACTATGATTGGTCTGCCTTAAGGCTTCGGAAGGCAGAGCAAAGTAAAACTATATAGCGAGGCTTTGTTGTAACAGGAAATTTAAGAACCAGCCTATCGCACTTTGTAACCGGATCGAGAACGATTCGATAAACAGGTAAAAACGAAAGAAAGTAGATTTTAGGGTCCCTAAAAATGGGTCCCCTTTTTTAGTTTCTCTGAAATATTTGTAATAATCTAATGTTGTTTACAATCTGTAAACGTGTTTACTTTTTGTATACATTTTGTATACAAATATGTTTACATGTATACAAAGTTGTATACATTCAGTTATTCCGCCATGTATACAACTTTGTTATTTTTGTAAACATTCACGTTTACAAATTTCCCCATGTTTACATCCTGTTTACAATTTTACACTTGTGTTTCTTTTCGGCTAGCCTCATTGAAGAAACTAGTAATCTTCTATACGCTTATAGAAAGTGCTAGATTGCAAGTCTATTAAATGAAAAGGAATGATGAACATGACTAAATCCAGAATTGCAGCTATCGATGTAGGTAATGACTCCATCAAGGCTATTTTTGGTGAATTAGAATATGAATTAAATATTCCTAACATTATCGCAAGAGACACCGAGGACCGTCCTGTCATCGGCATTGAAGAACTGGACAGCAAAGACCCATTAGATGGGATACATATTAAAGTGCACTCCCCTGCCCTAAAGGAAAATAATATTATCTACCGTGTCGGAAATTTGGCGACAAAAAGCAATAACACCACTGAACTAGATCCAGGCAGCAGCAAGTCTGAGGAAGACCAAACATTAATTATGCTTTTTACGACATTGGCAATGGATGCCGTAAAAGCCGAATTCCCGCGCACGAAAAACATTATTGATGCCAATTACACATTAGGGACGGGCCTGCCGCTTCGTGAAGTAAAGGAAGGCAAGGATGCCGGTTACCGTTCAAAATTGCTTGGTAATGTCCATCAGGTTGAATTCCTTGTGACCCCAAAATACCAAGGCATTAAAGTTAATATTAGGTTCAATGAAGTAAAGGTTTATCCTGAAGGCTTTGCGGCATACATCAACCTTGTCATGGATAATAATTTAAAAGTTATTAATAAGGACTTAATCGATAAACGCATTTTAATCCAAGATATCGGCGGCCTCTCCACGGACATCGCCGTCATTAAAAACCGCAATGTCGACGATGACAAGGCGCAAGGGTTTAATCTTGGGGTATCCGAATCGCTAGAAATGATTCGTGAGGAAATTCGCAAAAAACACGGTGTGGAGCTCGACAGCCGCCGCGATGTCGTAGAAATTATTACGAAGAAAAACGACCGCAATCACATCATGGTGAAAGGAAGCCGGACAAGTGTCCATGACATCACCGACCGGATCCTGCTAGACCTTGCGAAAAAACAATACCGCTTGCTGCGTAATGTCTGGTCTAAGAACTCGCAGACGGAAATCTGCTACTTTGTCGGCGGCGGGTCCATCATTTTAAAGGAATATTTAAAAGCATTGAATAACGGTTTAGATGGTTTTAACATTGATTTCTTTGAGGACGAGAAGGAAAGCATTTGGATGATGTCGAATGCTTATTATAAGTTAATTACGGATTTTGTTCGTAAAACTGAGAGGCAAAAGGCTCCCCAAGATAAAGCACCAGTAAAAAGCTAATTTTAGGGTGATTCTATGAAAAAGGCATCCGATAACGAAATCAAGAGGGGCCAGGCTTTATCCTTCCGCATCCCTTCTGATACTCCGGATCACATATTAAAACAGCTTCAAAAAATTAAGGAAACAGAACGCCGGAATTTTTCCAGCAAAATTGCTTCGTTTGTTATGGAGGGTGTTAGCCAGTCCTTTTCCCGGGAAAAGGAAACGGTCACCATCCCCCTCCCCAAGGGACTAACGAAAGCACAGCGTGATTGGCTGAAGCACGAGCATTCCGAAGCACTGCTGGGAAGCATTCTTTATCAGTTGATTTCCGACCCAGTAAGGTCGACCGCACTGCTGGCCTCGTTGAACAGTAATGCGGTTGATATTGATGAGGCGTTGTATCTGCAAGAGAATACGGTTTTCCCGTCTCCTGAGCCACTTTCCTTATCGGAGAGCCCTTTTGAAGAGGAAATAGCTGCAGGAATCGACTTGGCTGATGATGATTTGGACGAGTTTGCTTTCGAGACCATCGACCAGGCCATGTCCCCTACTGAGGATGAAGCCGACGAGAAGGATCTTGATGCCGATGACCTGCTGGGCGGGTTTTTGGCGAGTATGAATAAATAAGGTTTAAGATGAGGCACCTTGTGAAGAGGTGCCTTTTGTATGCTAAAATTCGGGGTGAGGAATCCTCCTGGCTTCGTCATGCAGGCCTATTAATGCCAATGCTTTTTCAGGTGTGGATTAATGGACTTTACAAAAAAAGCTAGATTCCTAGTTTAATAGCAGCAAAATAAAAATAAACCAAGCCACAACCTGAGTTATGGCTTGGTTTTTCAACTATTAATGCGTTTTATTGGGCAATTTCTTACTAGGCGTATCACTGCCCTGATTCTGTCTGTTTTTTAAATCCTTTGCCTGATTTTCATGTAGCTTTTCAACAAACTCATGGGTGCTGCCTTCAAGATTTTTATCCATTATTCGAACCTCCTATTTAAACTGAACAATGGTTAATGTAACCAACCACTCCCAAAAACATGCAGACACAAAAAAATCCCCTCACAAAAAGGGGATCTTAACCAAAACCTTAAATAACGCCCTGCACAATCATCGCTTCAGCAACTTTAGTGAATCCAGCAATATTGGCTCCAACCACTAAGTTGCCAGGGAAGCCATACTCTTCGGAAGCCTTCACAGCGTTTTGGTAAATGTTAATCATGATTTGATGCAGTTTAGCATCGACTTCTTCAAACGTCCAAGATAAGCGCTGGCTGTTTTGTGCCATTTCTAGTGCAGAAACTGCCACACCGCCGGCATTGGCTGCTTTACCAGGGCCAAACAGAACATCATTATTTAAAAATACATCGACTGCTTCAAGAGTGGATGGCATGTTAGCGCCCTCGGCAACAGCTTTCACGCCGTTTGCCACCAGCATTCTTGCAGACTCTTCATTGATTTCATTTTGTGTTGCACAAGGAAGAGCGATATCGCATGGAATCGACCAGATGCCGGAGCAGCCTTCATAGTACTGCGCTTCCGGGTGGTATTTCACATACTCGCTGATGCGCTTGCGGTCCACTTCTTTGATTTGTTTCACTGTCTCGACATTAATGCCGTTTTCATCATAGATATACCCGCAAGAATCGCTGCAGGCCACAACCTTAGCGCCAAGTTGGGTAGCTTTTTCGATCGCATAGATGGAAACATTGCCAGATCCAGAGACAACGACGGTGCTGCCGGCGATGCTTAGGCCTTGATTTTTCAGCATTTCCTGTACGAAATAAACGGTACCGTAGCCGGTCGCTTCTGTTCTTGTTAAGCTCCCGCCGTAGCCTATGCCTTTTCCGGTTAAAACGCCAGCCTCATTGCCGCCGCGGATTTTTTTATAATAACCGAAAAGATAGCCGATTTCTCTGCCACCGACGCCGATATCCCCTGCAGGTACGTCGATATCCGGGCCGATGTGGCGATAAAGCTCTGCCATAAAGCTTTGACAGAAGCGCATGATTTCACGGTCTGATTTCCCTTTAGGGTCGAAATCAGAGCCCCCTTTGCCGCCGCCGATGGGCTGGCCAGTTAAAGAATTTTTTAAAATTTGCTCGAAGCCCAAAAATTTAATAATGCTGGCATTAACAGATGGATGAAAACGCAAGCCGCCCTTGTAAGGTCCAATTGCACTGTTAAACTGGACTCGGAAACCGCGGTTTACATGGACCTTTCCGGCATCGTCTACCCATGGAACACGAAAAGTGATTACCCGCTCAGGTTCAACAATTCTTTCAAGAATGCCCTCCTGCATATATTTTGGGTGTTTCGCAAATACAGGCACAAGCGAATCGAAAATTTCCTTAACGGCCTGATGAAATTCACTCTCGAATGGATTGCGGCTCTTCACCGTTTCATAAACTTCACTTACATAATCCCTTGCTGCCTGTGATCCTGACTGTTTTACATGCTCAATAGTTTGCATGAAATCACCCCTTTTTTTAAAATAATAAATTCGACCTAAATACTGAATATTTGTTTTTTTGCATCAATTAATTTTATTATGTAAAATTAATCTAATCAATACTAATAATAGATATAATTAATATAGGAATGAGATTGATTGGAAGGGCCGTGGAAAAGATGGAGCTCAGGCAAATCAAATATTTTATAGAAGTGGCTAAACGGGAGCATGTGACAGAGGCGGCGTATCGGCTCCATGTTGCGCAATCTGCAGTCAGCAGGCAGATTTCCAACCTGGAGGAGGAGCTCGGGGTCAGCTTATTTATCCGTGAAGGGCGCAATGTTAAACTGACGCCGATTGGTGAAATGTTTTTAAAGCATATGGAGCAGGCGGTCAAGCTAATTGACGATGCCACAAGTGAGGTAGAGGAATTCCTTGATCCTGAGAAAGGGACAATCCGTATTGGGTTTCCCAGCAGTCTAGCGGGGTATACGCTGCCAACAACGATTTCAGCCTTTAGAGAGCGGTATCCTAATGTAAAGTTTCATTTAAATCAGGGATCCTATGCCTATTTAATTGAAGGGGTAATAAAGGGAGAGTTTAATATGGCGCTAATGGGCCCGGTGCCAAAGAAGGAAAAGAAAATTACTGGGAAAACGCTTTTTACCGAAAACATTGTGGCCTTACTGCCCGAGTCCCACCCACTAGCTAGTAAACGAGTATTGAAGTTAAGCGACTTGCGGGATGAACCCTTTATCGTGTTTCCTCAGGGCTTTATTTTGCGTAAGATCATTGTGGATGCCTGCGCGCAACTTGGCTTTGAGCCCATGGTGGCCTTCGAGGGCGAGGATATTGATGCCATTAAGGGGTTGGTTTCTGCCGGACTGGGCATTACGCTGATTCCTGAAATCACACTTATCGACAGCCTTCCCCGCTCAACGGTTAAGATTGCTGTAACAGAACCTAATGTTAGCCGCACGGTCGGCGTCATCATCCCGGCAGAACGCAGCCTTTTGCCTACTGAAAAACTGTTTTATGAGTTTTTAAGCGAGTTTTTTGGCATGCTGGACCGATTTCAAATTTAATTTTAAAAAAATGACGCTAATAGACAGTCGATGGATATTACCATAACCATCATACATATGTATTAAGGATGCCCTTGTTACTTTTGGACTGTACGCCAAATAAATAAGGAGGCTTTTGATGGTGTTATGGACAATTTTGACTGTTCTATTGGTAGTCTTCATTGGCGGGCCGCTTTGCTTTTTCCTATGGCTACGTAATTTGGCGAAAAAGCCGCAGCACTCGATTATCCGGGCCTATCCCTATTTTGGTTGGATCCGCTATGCGCTGGAAATGCTGGGTCCAAAGCTGAGGCAGTATTGGTTTGATGATGATAATGGTGCCAGACCGTTTTCCCGTGCCGATTATTTAGGGGTTGTTTTTTCAGCGAAATATCGAACTGATTTAATCAGTTTTGGTTCGAAACGGGACTTTGAGAAGCCCGGCTACTATATTGCCAACGGCCTGTTCCCTCTTTTAAAGGAAGAATTAAGGGTCGACAATCAAGATAAGGCCGAGGGGATGAAATACAAAATTGACCATGAGGGTTTATTTTTCCGCAAGGAGCACTTAGCGGAAGATCAGATTCCACGCTGGCTTTTTCAAGAGGAGGAGGCTGTTGTGGTCGGCCGTGAGCGGAGGGAGCCATGGAAGCTCTACGGCCCATTTGGTGCATCGGCCACCTCCTATGGTTCCGTTGGTGAGAACTATATTCTTTCTACTGGGTATGGCTGTCAAATGGCTGGAGGCTCCTGGCTGAATACAGGCGAAGGCGGGATTGCTCCGGAACACTTGTCCGGCGGGGCTGATGTCGTGGCACAGATTGGACCTGGCTTGTTTGGCTTTCGCAATCATGAGGGCAATTTTTCAATCGAGGCATTTAGAAAAATTGCCTCGGAGCCGGCGATTAAAGCCTTTGAACTAAAGTTTGGCCAAGGAGCAAAAATTCAGGGCGGCCACCTTGAGGGCGCGAAGGTGACGGCCAAGGTAGCCAGCATTCGCAAGGTGAAAGAGGGCGAGACGATTATTTCCCCAAACCGCTTTTCGTTTTTGCGTAACGCCGAGGCAGCCTTGGAGTTTATTAAACGATTGCAGGATGAAGGCGGGAAACCGGTTGGCATAAAAATTGTTGTGGGGTATCAGTTGGTTTTGGATGAGTTTTTTGGAGCGATGAAGAGGCTTCAGATTTATCCTGATTTTATTACGGTGGACGGCAGTGAGGGCGGATCGGGCGCAACGTACAAAGCGATGGCCGATACAATGGGGCTGCCGCTTTACCCGGCGCTGCTTGCTGTGGTTGACAAGGCCCATGAATACGGCATCCGCGATCGGTTTAAGATATTTGCTTCCGGAAAGCTGATTGCGGCTGATAAAATAGCAATTGCCCTCGCGATTGGCGCCGATGCGGTGAACTCTGCAAGGGGCTTTATGATGGCGAACGGCTGCATTATGGCACTGCAATGCCATACCGGCAAATGCCCCGCCGGCGTCACCACGACCGACCCTAAGCAGCAGGAGGCTCTCGTGCCTGAGGAGAAGAAATGGCGGGTCATGAACTATATTATCAGCATCCGGCAGGGGCTGTTTGCCCTAGCGGCGGCGTGCGGCCTAGAGTCCCCTAGAAAATTTACCCGTGAGCATATTGTTTTTATGGGTACGGATGGCCAGGTTAGGCGATTATCGGAGGTATTTCCCCTTCCAGAAGAAGGTCCTGCTGTCGCGGATAAATAACTTGCCAAATTATGGAATTGGCATTATATTCATAGTGAAAACCTACTAAAAAGGTTGTGGGGCTATGGCGCTGCCAAACGATATCGTCCATGAGGATGGGAGTTTAAATGCCAGTTTGATATTAAAAAAGGAACGCCTTTATCAGGGCATGAACGGCAGGTTCGTTGAGCGGTTTTATTTGTCTCCTAAGGAAAGCTACATTTTTAAACCGCTGACGAATAACGCCCAGATGGGTAAAGAGACCTGGATTCATGAGCATGTACTCAGCCGGTTCCCGGCCATTTTTCCAAAAATTTTGGCTTACTCCAAGCATGATAACCCTGATTTAAGCTGGATGATTCTCGAGGACCTCGGCCCGCTTTCGCATGAGTTTACGGAGGAAACGGTCCTTGCTGTGGCAAAGTGGATGGCCTGGTGGCACTCCCTTCCGTTGAAGTCGTTTGCGGATGTTCCGTTGACCGGGTTGAAGCCTCGGATTGAGGCGGTGGCGGAGGAGGTCTGTGAGAATAAGGATACCCTCCTTGGGATGCTTCCACGATTGGGGCTCACTGGAAAACATATTCTTCATGTGTTTAAACAGCTTGATAGTTTCCTATTTTCAAAGCTTCAGGTATTATCACACGGGGATTTGCATTTGGGGAATTACGCTGTCGTGAAGGGGAAATTGATCATTCTGGACTGGGAGCACGCCCATTTGAATACGCCCTTCTGGGATTTATATCATTTGCTGGATATGTCGCATCCGATTTTCCCCAAAAAGGTAACTAAGAGGTTTCGAGAGCAGGTGCTAGGGTTGTATCTTAATGCTGTCGGGCTGGAACTGGAAGGTGCCGCGTTTATTCGGGAATACTATTTATTTTCTGCCGTGTATTCAATGTGGATGATTCTGTTGATTCAAAAAGATTTGTTGGCTGACGCTGGCAAGTGGTCGAGGGAGCAGCTGAAGAGGCAATTGCAGGAGACGGTTTCGAGTTTAAGGCAGTGCGCGGAGGCGCTTGCTGATTTATAGACAAAAAAGCTAACCTAGAGCGGTTAGCTTTCTTTTTTTAAGCTTTTTTTTCAAAAAGCTTAATGACTTCAATGATGGTTTCAGTTGCTTTCACCATGTTTTGCACGGAAATGAATTCGTATTTGCCGTGGAAGTTTTCGCCGCCGGTAAAGATATTTGGCGTCGGCAGACCCATGAATGATAGCTGGGAACCGTCTGTACCGCCGCGAATTGGCTTAATAAGCGGCTTGATGTCCAAGCTCTCCATCGCTTCCTGGGCAATATCGACGATTTGCTTGACTGGCTCAATTTTCTCGCGCATGTTGTAATATTGGTCTTTCATCTCAAGCTGGATGGTGTCGCTGCCGTATTTTTCGTTTAGCTGCTGGACAATGCTTTCCATCGTCGCTTTTCTTTTATTAAAAATTTCTCTGTCATGGTCGCGGATGATGTAGTTGAGCTTGGTTTGCTCGACATCGCCGTTAAAGGACAGCAAGTGGAAGAAGCCTTCGTACCCTTCTGTGTACTCCGGTGCCTCCTGGGTCGGCAGCTGGCTATGTAATTCCATCGCGATTTTCATCGAGTTGACCATTTTGTCTTTAGCCGAACCAGGATGAATATTGTTACCTTTTATCGTGAGTTTTGCACCCGCGGCATTGAAGCTTTCGTACTCAAGCTCGCCTAGCGGACCGCCGTCAACAGTGTAAGCGTACTTCGCATTGAAGGCCGCAACGTCAAACTTATGAGGTCCCCTGCCGATTTCCTCATCAGGCGTGAACGCAACGCGGACCTTACCGTGCTTAATATCTGGGTTTTGAATTAGATGCGCCATCGCTGTCATAATTTCGGTGACGCCAGCTTTGTTATCGGCCCCAAGCAGCGTGGTGCCGTCGGTTGTGATGAGCGTGTGGCCTTTATAGTATTTTAGGCTCGGGAAGTCGTTTGGTGACATTATGACGTTCAAGGCCTCGTTAAGGACGATTTCCCCGCCTTGATAGCTCTCAAGAATTTGCGGATTGACGTTTTTGCCAGTAAAATCAGTCGCTGTGTCTACGTGGGCAAGGAAGCCGATGGTTGGCACATCTTTATCGGTATTGGATGGCAGCGTCGCCATCACATATCCGTTCTCGTCGATGGTCACCTCTTGCATGCCGATTTGGTTAAGTTCTTCGACAAGCATGCGCAGCAGCGTCCACTGCCCTTCCGTTGATGGACAAGTCTCACTGCTTTCGTTGGATTGCGTATCCACTTTCACATAGGAAGTAAATCGTTGAATCAATTCCTCTTTCAAGTTAGCACACTCCCTTTTTATATATTTTCATGATTATCATATCACTTTATGGGAGCGGATACACGTATTTGAAGGGGATGGTGAGCCCGTTTTAGATTTACTCTCGGATAAGCAGCGAATACTCTCGGATAAGGCGAATTTACTCTCAACCGGGGAAAATACTCTCGGATAAGGTGGAAATACTCTCGGATAAGCAGCGAATACTCTCGGATAATGCGAATTTACTCTCGGCCGGGGAAAATACTCTCGGATAAGGTGGAAATACTCTCAGATGAGCAGCGAATACTCTCGGATAAGGCGAATTAACTCTCGACCGAGGAAAATACTCTCGGATAAGGTGGAAATACTCTCGGACCAAGTCAAATACTCGTGAATGGTGTTACCTATAACTTAATTAGAGACGGTTTTGACTCCTGAGAAGACTTATCAAAAAGATAAATACGATTTTTAAATGTACCTTCACTTTCTAAGTTCAAGCTCTTTAAAATTCGCGTAGCCGTATGAATATCCACTCCCAAAAACTCCCGGCACTCCCGATTCGTAATGGTCCAACTCATCACCAAAAACCACTCCAATAATGTCCTTTGATGGGCCAAATGGTCTGTTGCACCGCAAAAAGGGCAAATCCATGTGCGAGGTGCCTTCACCATTCCGAACTTACCGCATACACCACACCGGATGCCATTTTTAAAATCACCCCGCGGGATTTTGTAGGACTCTGAGATCGGCCTTGGAATAAAAAGCTGGTGGCTTTTGAGGAGCTCTAAAGAAAGCCAATGGAAGGTTTCTGCGTCCAACTTAAAGTCTGGCTGCGGGATGTTTCGAATGAATGAGGGAATTAAGTTGGGGAATAACAGCCGCGTTTTCGCTGGAGGCACTGCAACAATCTGCTTCGGATAGGCAAGAACAACGGAACCGTAAATAGGAATGCGGATATTGTGCTTCCGTAACCAATCACTCAATAATTCGTAATTTCGTTCCAATTGTACGACCGGACTTTCGAAGCCGTCCTTGTGTCCATCATCACGGGTTCGAATTAATTGTGGTGGATTATCCTTAAATTCGAGGACCCCAGCGATGTTTTTGACCTCAAGAATATTGCCAAACCAGGGAGTCAGTCCAAAGGAGTCGATTTGAAATTTTACATCTGAGGAAGGCCGTAAATCGTGGTAAGCGTGGTGCGGAAAGGAAAATGAAGTTTTTCGAAAAATCTCTGCCACCCGCTCCTCCCCGGCAATACCGGCCTCAACGGAAGCCTGCTTTCCGGATAATACAGGAATCATTGGGTGATTAGTTGGCAGCCTATTTTGGGCGGCTATCAAACCTTCTAACGTTAATGATCGATCTCTGTCTTTCATGAGCACCTCCATTAAAATTTTGTCGTACATCCGCATCGTACCACACACCAAATCCCCATACTATCGCCATCAATATAAGTTCATTTTTTTGTAAAAATTTATAGGATTGACCACTATTGACCAAAATGGTCAATAGGAATAAAATGTAATTGACCAGTACGGTCAACGTCTAAAATCAAAGGAGTGGGAGCACCCAAATGTTTTCGAAATTCCTCAACCTAGATCAAGAAAAACAAGACCGAATAATAAATGCAGCCATCAAAGAATTTGCCCAGAAAGGCTATGATAAGGCATCCACTAACGAAATCGTAAAGGAAGCGGGAATCTCGAAGGGACTGTTGTTTCATTATTTTCAGAACAAAAAGCAACTGTATCTATTTCTGTTCGAATATTGCTATGAACTCATTGCAGTTGAATTTTATAAAAAAATCAATCTTGCTGAATTGGACTTTTTCGCGAGAATTAGACAATCCATCAAGATTAAGATGGACCTGCTGATGCAATATCCGGACCTTTTCGATTTTATCCAAATTGCGATGATGGAGGATTCTACAGAAATCAAGGTGGAAATGGAAAAAAAGAAGAAGGAACTACTCGATTTGAATTTCGGAAAAATTTACGAGGGTATTGATTTTTCCAAGTTTCGGGATGATGTCGACATTCAAAAAATCTTAAAAATCATTACCTGGACCTTTGAAAAAATGAGCGATGAGGAGCTTTACAAAGCAAAGCTGCTGCCGGACCACAAAATTGACTATCAAAAGGTCAGCCGAGAAGCAGAAGAATATTTCGAGGTTTTAATTAAATGTTTTTATAAATGAAGACTTGCTGACTGACAAGCAGATGGCGCAGGCAGAGGCTTAGTCAAATTTATGCGTATTAGCCAAATAGAGGGAGGCCTCAAACATGAACGTAATAGAAATTAAAAACCTAACCAAGACCTACGGCAAAGCACGGGGAATCACTGATATCAGCTTTAACGTGGAGGAAGGTGAGATTTTCGGCTTCATCGGGCCTAACGGGGCGGGCAAATCGACAACGATTCGTACACTGCTGTCGCTTATTTATCCAACCAGCGGGAGCGCAACTATTTTCGGAAAGGACTGCATCAAATTTGCCCCAGAAATCAAAAAGGAAATCGGCTATCTTCCGTCGGAAGTGTTCTATTACGACAACATGAAGGTAAAGGACCTTTTGAAGTATTCGGCCAGTTTTTACAAAAAGGACTGCAGCAAGCGGATCAAGGAATTAGCGGAGATCATGGACCTCGACTTGAATAAAAAAATCGACGACCTTTCCTTGGGAAATAAAAAGAAAGTTGGCATTGTCCAGGGGCTGCTTCACGAACCGAAGCTCATCATTCTCGATGAACCAACAAGCGGCCTCGACCCCTTGATGCAGCAGAAATTCTTTGAACTTCTTGAGGAAGAGAATAAGAAAGGAGCTACTATCCTCTTTTCGTCGCACATTCTCAGCGAGGTTCAGAGATTATGTAACCGCGTCGCCATCATTAAAGAGGGCAAGATTGTTACAGTTGAAAAGATTAGTACATTAAAAGAAAACAATTATAAAAAGTTTAAAGTCGAAACAAAGGCGCCGCTTGATCAAAACTATTTTAATATAAACGGAGTTAACAACTTGGCAACTAAGGGCAACGTGACGAGTTTTCTATTTCGAGGCGATATCAATGCGGTCCTGGGGAAAATCGCAGATATCGAAATAACCAACCTCTGGATTGAAGAGCCAGACCTTGAAGAGATTTTCCTCCATTATTACGAAAAGGAGGCATAGGAAACTATGAATATCTTTTTGCATGAATTAAAGGCCTACCGGAAGTCGACGATCATCTGGACGATTTCGCTAATTGCCGTATTTGCGCTGTTTATGTCCATGTTTCCGGCCTTCTCAAAGGATGCTGATGAATTCAAAAAGCTGCTGGAAGGCTATCCGGAACCTTTAAGGAAAGCAATCGGCCTCAACTTGGGCAATTTATTTACGATTCTAGGATTCTATTGTTATGCGTTGACGTTTATCATCCTGTGCGGGGCGATTCAGGCAATGAATCTGGGAACTTCGATTGTCAGCAAGGAGGTCCGGGAAAAAACGGCGGATTTTCTATTGACCAAACCAGTTACCCGAAAACAGGTGTTAACCGCCAAGCTGCTGGCAGCCTTCACTTCACTCGTCATCACGAATGTTGTATATATTGCAGCTGCAACGGTAATCACCGCTCAGATGAAAACAGCCGATTTTAACATGAAACAATTCATCCTGCTTTCGCTAACGATGTTTTTCATTCAGCTGATGTTTCTGGCTATCGGCATCATTGTTTCGGTAATCTCACACAAAATAAAATCCGTGCTGCCCGTGTCACTTGGGACAGTTTTTGCGTTCTATTTTATTGGCGCAATCAGCGCCACAACGGATGATGAAGCGAAGCGCTACTTTTCACCGTTCAAATATTTTAATAACGATTATATTTTAAAACATTCAAGCTATGAAGCCTCATTTATGATTGTGGGTGCGGTGATTATTCTGCTGGCAGTGGCGGCGAGTTATTTCGTTTACACAAAAAAGGATATCCATGCTGTTTAGGAGGGGGCTCGGACAAATGAATATCTATGTAAGAGAACTGAAGTCCCATCGGAAATCGCTTATCATTTGGTGCATTGGCGTCTTTCTGATGGTGGTTTCCGGGATGCAAAAATACGCTGGGTTATCATCTTCAGGCCAATCGCTGAATGACCTGTTTCAAGATATGCCTAAGTCCCTTCAGGTGGTGATGGGTGTTGGTGCGCTTGACATGAATAAGGTCAGCGGCTACTACGGGATGCTGTTTATCTATCTATTATTGATGGCAACCATTCATGCGGCCATGCTCGGGGCAACCATCATTTCCAAGGAGGAGCGGGATAAGACGTCGGAATTCCTGTTTGTCAAACCGGTTTCACGGACAAAGATCATTATCGCTAAGCTGCTCGCGGCCCTTACGAATATCTTAATCTTTAACCTCGTTACCTGGGGGTCGTCAATTGTCATCGTTGCGAAATACGCTGATGGAGAGTCGGTGAATGGTGATATTGCCATCACCATGATGGGAATGTTCATCCTGCAGCTTTTGTTTATGGCCATTGGCAGTGCCGTCTCCGCTTTAAAAAGAAAACCGAAAAAGGCCGCATCACTGGCGGCAGGAATCCTGTTGCTTACCTTTGTATTATCAGTAGTCATTGATTTAAATAAAAGCATCGAGTTCCTGAAATATGTGACGCCGTTTAAATACTTTGAGGCAAAAAATATGATGTATGGGGGTGGATTGGACACCCGCTTTGTCCTATTATCCATTGTTTTGTTCGCAGCATTAACGGCTGTTACCTTTTTCTTTTATAAAAAGAAAGATTTGAATATATAAAATAAAGGACCTGGCACCAGGTCCTTTTCTGAATTTATTTTTCGTTTGCCATTTTAACTAATGTGATAATATCGCTTGATAGCTTGCTATAGGATGGTGATGGTGCTTTGATATTGGCTTTGATGCCATCGATAAGCGTTAGTGCATTGGGATTGGTAATGGAAAGAACCTGAACTTGTCCGTTAAAAGCTTTGTTCATTAAATCCTTAGCCTTTGCCAAATTATCATCAGTATTCAGCTTATTGACATCGACACCGTCAAGGGTCCCTTTTCCGGAAGAACCGGTTGTGTTTTTTAATACTTTATTTTGCATTTCATCATAGCTGGTGGAGGTTGTCGCTGGTTCCGCCCGAGCCAATATCACCGTGTCATCAAGGACAAACACCTTGATACCAGTAATCCCCTGCCCCGCAAGCCTGGATTCTAAATGGGATGAGATACCGCCGTCATGCAGGCTTGAGCTTCCAATTAAACTGTAAACATTTTCTCCAAGGCCCGCCGTTTGATTGTTTGTACCTGTCGTGTGTTTCTTCGATCTGTCGACGCTTGGAATCACGTCAACATTATTTTGGCCATGAACGTGACCATTTCCTTTTTCATTTAAAGATTGTTGATGAAGATCTTCGGCATTTCCTTTCAATTCCTGATGGGCTGAGCATGCGCCAACAATTAAAAGCACAGCAATCATCGGCACATACCACATGTTACTAATTTTTTTCATTTTATTTCCTCCTTTTTAACAAATAAATTCCCCTGATTTTTTGTGCGTATACATGCTTTATTTTGGGAACATTATCAAGCAATAGCGGCCCTGCCGTATTTTTCAAATAATGTTGTTTATTGTCTAGCTGCAGCGCCTAGCCCCTCGAGTCATAAGCCAATCCGTCATGAAGGTTAAAAAGCAACCTTCCTGCCGGCTCGTCTTATGCTTGTCGGGGCTGAGCAAGGCGCTTCCGCTTTTCTAATTTCCTTGGAGGTGTGTTCCATGGCTGAAGAAAACAAAGAAAAGCAAGAAACATTATCGAGAAGAAGATTTCTCCGCAATACCGGTTTTACCGTAGGGGGACTCGCTGTTGGCGGGATCTTGGGAAGTTTGGTCCCAAGGGGAAAGGATGATAACAAAAACAATCCGCCGGCGCCTCAAGACCAAGATTTCAATCAAGCGCTGATGTACTTTACTCCGGAACAATTCAGGATTACCGAAGCTGCCACCGAACGAATATTTCCTGAAGATGATAACGGACCGGGGGCAAAGGCATTGGGCGTTGCCTATTTTATTGATCACCAGTTAGCAGGTGATTGGGGCTTCAATGCCAGGGACTATATGCAGGCGCCCTTTTTTCCTGGTGAAAAAGTTCAGGGCTATCAGGGGCGCTTAAAACGAAGAGATATTTTTGATATAGGACTGCGTGAGCTGCAAAATTACAGTAACACAGTAGGTAAGAAAAATTTCGAAGAACTATCGGGTGAGGAGCAGGACAAAATTTTGAAAGATTTTGAAGAGGATAAGGTGAATTTAACGACCATATCTCCTAGCGGCTTTTTCCAGCTGCTGAGAAGTGCAACCTTAGAGGGAGTTTACAGCGATCCATTATATGGAGGAAATAAAAATATGGGTGGCTGGAAAATGCGAAACTACCCTGGCAGCCAAATGGCCTATGCCGAGATTATTGAGAAGGACTTTCAGAAGATTAAACCGCAAAGCCTGCAAAGCCATATGAAGCATTAAAGGAAAGGGCTCAAGTACCGGTATTAATAGATTTTATTTTTAAAAAAGAAGGTGGAAAAATGGCGAGAAAATTACCGAAAGCTGACGTCGTTCTGGTGGGAGTTGGCTGGACTGGCGGAATTATTGCCTCTGAACTGACGAAAAAGGGCCTGAAGGTGGTCGGCTTGGAACGAGGCAAGGAAAGAAAGACCGAAGATTATTTCATGGTTCATGATGAACTTAGATACGCACTTCGCTATGATCTATTCCAGGATCTTTCCAAAGAAACGATTACTTTTAGAGGTAACGAAAGAATCCGCGCACTGCCGATGAGGCAGTATGGTTCATTTCTGCTCGGGGACGGTTTAGGCGGCGCTGGTGTTCACTGGAACGGACAGACCTACCGGTTCCTCCCTTATGATTTTGAAATTCGCAGCAAAACGATTGAAAAATATGGGCAAAACAAAATCCCTGCGGAAATGTCTATCCAGGATTGGGGCATTACCTATGACCAGCTGGAGCCTTACTACGACAAATTTGAGAAAACCTGCGGGATTTCCGGTGAGGAGAACCCGCATCCTGGTGCCGGAAAGCGGTCGGATAAATTCCCAACCCCGCCGATGAAGAAATCACCGGCTATTAAAATGTTTGAGACAGCGGCAAAGAACTTGAAGCTGCATCCTTATATGATGCCGTCAGCTAACTTATCGGAATCGTATAAAAACCCGGACGGCATCTCAAGGGCTGCATGTCAGTACTGCGGCTACTGCGAGCGGTTTGGCTGCGAATACGGGGCAAAGGCAGACCCAGTCGTCACGGTTATTCCGGTTGCCAAGAAAACGGGGAATTTTGAAATTCGGACTCATTCCCATGTCAGAAGGATTTTACATACGGGAGGAAAGGCAACCGGGGTTATATATGTCGACACCACAACAGGTGAGGAAATTGAACAGCCAGCCGATATTGTGGTGCTGACAAGCTATGTATTTAGTAATGTCCGCTTGCTGCTAATGTCGGGGCTTGGCAGACCGTATGATCCTACTACAGGAACTGGTGTTATAGGGAAAAATTATGCTTATCAAGTGATGAAAGGAAATGCCATCGGCTTTTTCAATGATAAGGAATTCAGTACCTTTGCCGGTGCCGGGTCACTTGGAATGGTCCTTGATGATTACAACGGTGACAATTTTGATCATTCAAACTTGGGCTTTATCCATGGGGGCAGCATATCACTCACCCAAACAGGGTTAAGGCCGATTCAAAATAATCCTGTTCCGAAGGGCACGCCAGCTTGGGGCAAAGAGTTCAAACAACAGTCACTCAAATATGCCAACCGTTTTCTTTCCGTTGGCGGTCAAGGCTCATCCATGCCGTTTAAGCATCACTATCTCGATTTGGACCCTACTTATAAGGATGCATTCGGCGACCCGTTAATCCGGATTACCTTTGATTTCGAGGATCAGGACCGGAAGTTGGCTTTGTTCCTAGCTGAAAAATCCGCACAAATCTTGAAGGAAATGGGCGCAAACCATATTGATTCACTGAAGGAGTTAGGCCCGTACGATATTACAACCTATCAGTCCACTCATAATACAGGCGGTGTCATTATGGGGGCAGACCCGTCCACATCTGCCGTCAATAATTATTTACAAATGTGGGATGTGGACAATTTATTTGTGGTGGGCGCGGCTAACTTTGCCCACAATTCCGGGTACAACCCGACTGGAACCGTCGGCGCCCTCGCTTACCGTTGCGCAGAAGGCATCGACAAATACCGGCAAACCGGCGGGCAGGTAGTCTAATTCACGGCCTCTTCTTTGCTTTTTTCAGTTCGTTTTTATTACAATAGCAATAGTGTTAAAATAAATAACTGAATTGGAAAAAGGAGGATATTAAAAATGACTCAACATGAAAACAATACATTACCACCAAAAACTTGTTCCGTTGACCGATTGGTAACAATGGAGGAAGACGTTAAAAAGGTACTTGCCGGTGAAAAAACAGCAACCCGCCGCAATGGCCGCTATGCAGACCCAGGCGAAATTATGACCCTGGAAGGTCGCCAGTTTGTGGTGGATAAGGTCTATTCTCAAGGCCTTGGCGAGCTGACCGATGATGATGCCCGCCGCGAAGGCTTTAACAATGTGGAAGAATACAAACAATCAATTCTTTCCATTCATCCAGGAATGCCGTGGCTTCCGCAAATGCGCGTCTGGGTTCATGAATTCAGCCCGGTGAAATAAAATCAATGAAAAGGGCCTGTCCCCCTGCTTTAATGCGATAAGCGAAAGCAATGCGGGGGCAGGCCCCTTTGCTTGTCTATTTTAAGAGCCCGAATTTATAATAGGTTTATTACATTTGTCTGGCAGTTTAGGAGCAGGGGGAGACCTCATGAAGCATTTTGCAAAGTACATAAAAAAGTATTGGAAGTCCTTTTGTATTGCGGTTCTATTCCTCACCTTTGAGGCAATTTGCGATTTGCTGCAGCCGACCGTGATGGCGAAAATTATTGATGAGGGTGTTGCCAACAGAGACATCGATTATGTCCTAAAAATGGGCGGCCTGATGCTCCTGATTACCGCTATTGGGGCTGTGGCCGCTTCCACCAGAAGCATCATCGCCAGCATCGTTTCGCAAAATTTTGGAACAGAACTACGATCTGACCTGTTTAGCAAAATTCAATCTCTTTCATTTAGAAACCTGAACACCTTCGACCGCGCGTCGCTCATCACAAGGCTTACAAATGATGTGACCCAGGTCCAAGTGTTTGTAAACGGTACGATGCGGATTTTCGTAAAAGCTCCATTACTGGCGATTGGCGGTCTGGTCATGGCCACGCGCCTTAACCTTCACCTCGCGGTCGTCCTTGCGGCGGTGGTGCCGATTGTGGCATTGTTTATCATCATTAACTTAAAGCTTGGCTTTCCTCTGTTTTCCAAGGTACAGAATGCCATGGACCGGGTGAACGGTGTGCTTCGTGAATATTTATCCGGTGTCCGGGTTGTCAAAGCTTTTAACCGTTTTGAAGTAGAAACAACTAAATTCTCAAAAGCTAACGAGCATTTCCAGAAGCAATCGATTGCCGCCAACCGACTGATGGCTGTTTTCAGCCCGGCGATTATGCTAACAGTTAACATCGGGATTGTCGTTGTCCTCTGGATGGGCGGCCTTGGGGTTGAGTCGGGAAAGATACAGGTTGGCCATATTATTGCTTTTATCAATTACATGACGCAGATCTTATTTTCCCTAATGATGATTTCCATGGTGTTTACCATGTTTGTCAGGGCAAAGGCCTCAGCAGGAAGAATTGGTGAAGTATTCTCTGAGGAAGTCAACATTACGTGGAAAAACGATAAAATGAAATCTCTAACTGGTGAAAAAGGAAGAATTGATTTTGAAAATGTCTCTTTTTCCTATGATGAGGCTGCCGGCGAGCCGGTGCTTAAAGACATTTCGCTTACTATTCTTCCCGGGGAAACCGTCGGCATCATCGGCTCTACCGGTTCTGGGAAAACGACGCTCGTCAGCCTGATTCCCCGCTTTTATGACGCATCAAGCGGGTCGATAAAGGTAAATGGCGCGAACATTAAGGACATAGACCCGAAAAATCTAAGGGAGAAAATTGCCTTTGTTCCACAAAAAAATATTTTGTTTACCGGGACAATCGCCGAGAATATTCGCTGGGGAAAGGAAAATGCCTCTCAGCAGGAAATTGAAACAGCGGCAGCCGTAGCCAGTGCCACGGAATTTATCGAGGCCTCACCAGAAGGCTATGACACAAAAATCGGTCAGGGCGGTGTCAATTTTTCCGGCGGGCAGAAGCAGCGGCTTTCCATTGCCAGGGCATTGGTGAAGCAGCCGGAAATCCTCATTTTGGATGACAGCACAAGCGCGGTCGACGCGGCCACTGAAGCCAAAATGAAAACCGCCTTAAAAAAATTCGCCAGCGGACTGACCTGTTTATTGATTGCCCAACGGATATCCTCGATTATCGATGCAGATAAAATCATTGTCCTTGACCAGGGGGAAGTGGCGGGTATTGGCACCCATCAAGATCTGATCAAGGATTGTCAGGTATATCAAGAAATCTATCGCTCACAAATGGGCAGGGAGGGTCTGCAAAATGGCAAATAACACGAATCAACCGCAAAGAACCCCCCCTCCTGGTCCACCGCCGCTTAGGCCTGGCGGAGGTGCCCACCACCGCGGTCCGGTGGTTAAGCCAAAAAACTTTAAAGGTACCTTAAAACGTCTTTGGGACTATTTTGGCCGCGAAAAGGGAATGCTTTCCCTCATTTTCTTGTTCATCACAGTTGATGCAGCTTTAATGCTGCTTAACCCTTTTCTCATCGGTAAAGCCATTGATGCCATGACCCTAAAGTCTGGGAAGGTGGATTTCAGTTTTCTTGAGGTCATGATTGTCGTTCTTATCAGCGCCTATGTCGGCGATGCCGTCCTCACCTTCTTGCAGGGCTGGCTGATGGCTGGGGTAGCCCAACGGATAGTCAAAGGATTAAGAGCATCCCTTTTTCAAAAACTGCAAAAGCTCCCTGTTGCCTTCTTTGATTCTCGGACACATGGGGAACTGATGAGCAGGCTCTCAAATGATGTTGATAACATCAGCAATACGATATCCCAATCGACGACACAGTTAATGTCCGGTGTCATTATCATCGCCGGCTCGCTGATCATGATGTTAATACTGAGCCCGATTCTCACGCTGGCCAGCCTGATTACCGTGCCGCTTGTCTTTTTGCTAACCAAAACGATTGCCAAAAGAACGAGCGTCTTGTTTAAAAACCAGCAGGTTCAGCTGGGAAAATTAAATGGACATATTGAGGAATCGATTTCCGGCATTGAGGTTGTTAAAGCGTTTAATCACGAGGAAAAAGTCATTGAGGAATTTGAAAAGGTTAATGCCAAGCTTCGCGAGGTCGGCCTCAAAGCGCAGATTTGGTCCGGTTTCTTAATGCCGATTATGAACGTCATCAATAACCTTGGCTTTGCGGTCGTCGCTATTGTCGGCGGCATCTTGGCTGTCAAAGGGCATATCACGGTTGGAGCGATCGCCAGCTTCATCACCTATTCAAGACAGTTTGTCCGGCCGCTCAATGATCTGGCCAATATTTTTAACATTCTTCAATCAGGTGTCGCCGGAGCAGAGCGGGTCTTTGAAGTCATTGATGAAGAGGAGGAACCTGTGGATTCCCCTGCCGCTGTGCCGCTTAAGAATCCGAAAGGCCATGTTGTGTTTGATAATGTCAGCTTTGGATACCGCCCTGATGTGCCGATTTTAAAAAACGTCAGCTTTGAGGCGGCGGCAGGAACCAGCACCGCCCTGATTGGTCCGACCGGTGCTGGAAAAACGACCATTGTTAATCTTTTGACAAGATTTTATGATGTGACAGGGGGCCGGATCCTTTTGGATGGCCGCGATATTCGCGACTACACAAGGGACAGCCTGCGGCGCAGCTTTGGCTTTGTGCTCCAGGATACCTACCTTTTTTCGGGGACAATCAAAGAAAATATCATGTACGGAAATCCCGCCGCGACGCAGGAAGAAGTGGAAACGGCGGCACGGATGGCAGGTGCCGAGGGCTTTATCAAACGTCTGCCCAAGCAATATGACACCCTCCTATCGGAAAACGGCGGTAACCTCAGTCAGGGAGAACGCCAGCTGCTGGCGATTGCCAGGGTTATTTTGGCACGACCGTCGCTGCTGATTTTGGATGAAGCGACGAGCAGCATTGATACGAGAACGGAACTGCACATTCAGCGGGCATTGTTGTCTTTAATGGAAAATCGAACCAGTTTTATTATTGCTCACCGCCTCAACACCATTCGTGATGCCGATGCCATCATGGTCATTGACCACGGGGAAATCGTAGAAACAGGCAGCCATGAGGAACTGATGGCGAAAAAAGAGAAATATTTTTCCTTGTTTTCAAATCAATTTAAAAATGCGGAAGCCAATGAAGCGTAGCTTGAGAAAATTTCAAACTGAAATTTTCTCTTTTTTTGCTGACTGGTGTAAAGACATCTGTTAGAATTATGTCAGGACAGGGACTTAAACAGTTCTTTCTTAAAAAGAAACGTATTGGGGAATAATATCAGAAACTCTGAAAATAGAGGGGGGCTTAAGATGGCTAACACAAATAGTGTTTCTAGCAGTGATTTTATTAAGATGAAATCAGGAAAGAAACAGGAATTATCAAACACGAAACTGCTCGGTATTGCCGGGATGGGCTGGATGTTTGATGCCATGGATGTAGGGATGCTTTCCTTCATCATTGCGGCATTGGCGGCAGAATGGAGTTTAACGCCCGGGCAAATGGGCTGGATTGGCAGCATCAACTCGATTGGAATGGCTGTTGGCGCACTTATTTTCGGCTTAATGGCTGACCGAATCGGGCGGAAAAATGTTTTTATCATTACCTTATTATTATTTTCGATAGGAAGCGGTGCATCGGCATTCGCAGGCTCCTTGACTGTCTTTTTAATTTTCCGGTTCTTAGTTGGAATGGGCTTAGGAGGAGAGCTGCCGGTTGCTTCAACGCTTGTCTCCGAAAGTGTCCCGGCTGAAAAACGCGGCCGGATCGTTGTTCTATTGGAAAGCTTTTGGGCAGGCGGTTGGCTGATTGCGGCGGTCATTTCCTATTTCGTCATCCCATCGATTGGCTGGCAGGCCGCGTTGCTAATCAGTGCGATTCCTGCCCTATATGCCTTATATTTGCGGATAGGGCTTCCTGACTCACCACGTTTTGCAGCAGTTAAAACGAAGGACAAGAGCTCTGTCCTCCATAACCTTACGCAGCTTTGGTCAAAAGAGTATAGCAGACAGACTGCGATGCTTTGGGTTGTTTGGTTTTGTGTCGTGTTCTCTTATTACGGCATGTTCCTATGGCTGCCGAGTGTCATGGTGATGAAGGGCTTCAGTTTGATTAAAAGCTTCGAGTATGTGTTGATTATGACGCTAGCTCAATTGCCAGGTTATTTTACAGCGGCGTGGTGCATTGAAAGGTTTGGCCGGAAGTTTGTCTTGGTTGTCTACCTAACCGGAACGGCTGCCAGCGCTTATTTCTTTGGAACCGCAGACTCTACGGCACTGTTAATGACAGCAGGAATTCTATTATCATTTTTCAACCTTGGCGCTTGGGGCGGACTCTACGCATATACCCCGGAGCAGTATCCAACGGTAATCCGCGGTACGGGTGCCGGAATGGCTGCTGCCATCGGCCGTATCGGTGGTGTCCTCGGCCCATTATTGGTTGGCTACTTAGTGGCTCAAAAATATGCTGTCTCGACCATTTTTACAATCTTTTGTATATCCGTTTTAATTGGTGCCTTGGCAGTGTTTCTTTTGGGAAAAGAAACAAAAAAACAAGAATTGGTATAATGATTTATTGGAGGACCCTTTTTCAAGGGTCCTTTATTTCTGGAAAATCGAGGAAGTTATCTATATTTAGACAAAATAATTTAAAAATAGTTTGCTTTTTAAAGTAAAAACAAATACTGTTCTGCTTTAGCGGAATAACGCATAAAAACGCCCAGAAATCAGCCTTTTTTATTATTTTCAAAATTATTTTAAAATAGTGGATACAGGTACTAGACGAACACCTAATTATTATGTACAATGTTTTCAGAATATTATATGTTTTGGGAAGAATTGCACAACAATTTAGGGAACTTTTAAAAAACAGGGGGTAATTTCGTGAGAAAAAGAAAATTAGCAGGCGTGTTTGCTTCATTTATGCTAGCTGCAGGCGTAATGGCCGGCTGTGGATCATCCACATCCACTAGTTCAGGCGGCGGGGATGAAAAGGGCGGTGAAATCAAAATCGGTGCCAACCTTGAGCTTTCCGGCGGGGTAGCATCCTATGGCCAGTCCATTAAAGAGGGTATTGACCTGGCGCTTGAAGAAATCAATAAAGAGGGAATTGACGGCAAGAAATTGAAGCTGGTTGTCGTTGATAATAAGTCTGAAGCACCTGAGGCGATTAATGGTGCGACAAAGCTGATCAGCCAAGACAAGGTTTCAGCCATTATCGGGGCAGCAACAAGCGGAAACACAAAAGCACAGATTGAAATTGCGCAAAGCAACAATGTTCCAATCATTACGCCGACTGGTACGGCTGCTGACGTAACGGTTAAAGACGGCAAATTAAATGATTTTGTCTTCCGTACCTGCTTCATTGACCCATTCCAGGGTACTGTCGCAGCAAACTTTGCAGCGAAAGAATTAAAGGTTAAAACGGCTGCTGTATTCATTGACAGCTCAAGTGACTATTCTAAAGGCTTGGCAGCATCTTTTAAAGAAAAGTTTGAAAAAGAAGGCGGCAAGGTTATCACTCAAGAAGCATATGTGGCGAAGGATACAGACTTCCATGCCCAATTAACGAATATTAAAGGGAAAAACCCAGAGTTCGTCTTTGTCCCTGGCTATTATGAAGAGGTTGGTTTAATTGTCAAGCAGGCTCGTGAAGTAGGTCTTGACGCTCCAATGATGGGTGCTGACGGCTGGGATTCTCCTAAACTAGTAGAACTTGCCGGCAAGGATGCTTTGAATAACACCTTTATTACAAACCACTATTCTTCTGGTGACTCCGACCAAAAGGTTCAAGAGTTTGTAAAAGCCTTTAAAGCAAAATACAAGGACAAATCTCCAGATGCTTTCAATGCTTTAGGTTATGATTCTGCTTATTTCCTTGCTGATGCCATCAAACGTGCTGGCGGCGGCGATTCTAAGAAAATTCAAAAGGCTCTTGCAGAAACAAGTGGCCTTGAACTAGTAACAGGACAAATGAAGCTTGATAAAGACCACAACCCAATCAAATCAGCTGTTATCTTAGAGTACAAAGACGGCGAACAGACTTTCAAAACGAAGGTTAATCCGTAGTTAATTTTATAATAGTCAAAATGAATAGGGAGCATGTCCATGTTCCCTATTCCAATTTATAAGGATTAGGAAAAATTTCCTATTCCCACTGGAAGGAGTTGCGACATGGAACAACTAATACAGCAGCTAGTCAACGGCATTTCATTGGGAAGTATTTACGCATTGATTGCCCTTGGGTACACAATGGTATATGGTATCGTCAAGTTAATCAACTTCGCACATGGGGATGTCTTCATGGTCGGAGCTTTTATCGGTTTTTATTCTATTACTGTTCTCCATTTAGGATTTTTCCCGGCATTATTGATTTCAATGGTGGCCTGCGCAATTTTCGGCGTATTGATTGAGCGGATTGCCTACAAGCCGCTTCGGAATGCAACAAGGATTGCGGCATTGATTACCGCTATCGGAGTTTCGCTTTTCATCGAATATGGCACCATCTATATCCGCGGCGCCCAGCCGGAAGCCTATCCAGGCAATATCGTTCCATTGAAAAGCCTGGAGGTCTTCGGTGTTAAGATTAGCGGTCAGTCCATTCTAATTTTGGCTGTTTCCCTTTGTTTAATGATTATTCTTCAATTTATTGTTCATAAGACTAAGATTGGTAAGGCGATGCGCGCTGTTTCCCACGACCAGGATGCGGCCAAATTGATGGGAATTAACGTCAATAACACCATCTCTGCCACCTTTGCAATCGGATCTGCCCTTGCCGGTGCAGCCGGAGTGGTATTTGGAATGTACTATACAAAAATTGAGCCATTGATGGGAATCATTCCAGGTCTGAAGGCTTTCGTTGCCGCTGTTCTAGGAGGAATTGGAATTATCCCTGGGGCAATGGCCGGAGGATTATTATTGGGTGTCATTGAAGCCCTTGTCAGCGCGGCCGGAGGCTCGCTATTCCGAGACGCTGTTGCCTTTGTTGTGTTAATTCTAATCCTAATTTTCCGCCCTGCTGGTCTTTTTGGCAAAAACGTCAGGGAAAAGGTCTAGGGGGTGCTTGGTAGATGAAAAAGTTAAATAACGCAAAAGGCTTTTGGGGTTCCATTGTTTTAGCGGTTATTTTTGCCGTTGTCGTCCAATTCCTGATCAATGGAGGTACGTTAAACCCCTTTTATGTAAATGCTCTATTTTCAATCGGCATTAATATCATCCTTGCCGCTTCGCTTCATCTAATCATCGGTATTACCGGGCAGTTTTCAATCGGCCATTCCGGTTTCCTTGCCGTGGGGGCATATGTTTCAGCAATTATCACAATGAAATTAGGATTGCCCTTCCCGGTCGCGATTCTGGCTGCCGGTGCGGCCGCTGCTGTTGCCGGTTTAGTAATCGGGGTTCCTACCCTAAGGCTCCGAGGCGACTATCTTGCCATCGCTACTCTAGGTTTTGCGGAAATCATGCGAATTGTCTTCTTGAATATTGATTATGTTGGCGGCGCATCCGGGATGACGGTCTCCCACCTGATTACCTGGCCATGGCTGATTGCCTGTGTGGTCATCACCATTGTTGTCATTGTCAACTTTACGAATTCTACCCACGGCCGCGCCTGCATTTCGATTCGCGAAAACGAAATCGCTGCAGATGCGATGGGGATTAATACGACTTATTATAAAGTAATGGCATTTATCATTGGTGCCTTTTTTGCCGGCGTGGCAGGTGCCTTGCATGCCCATAACTTTTACATTATCCAGCCGACCAACTTTGGCTTCTTAAAATCCTTTGATATTTTGATCTTTGTTGTGCTGGGCGGACTTGGCAGTATGTCCGGTTCCGTGCTTGCAGCGATTTTATTAACGATCATTTCAACATTCCTAGCCAATTATCCAGAAGTCCGGATGGTGATCTACAGCCTTGTACTAATTGCAATGATGCTGTTCCGTCCGCAAGGATTGATGGGAACAAAGGAAATTACGTCTTTCTTCAAGCTGGAAAAATCCGCGCAAGGAGGGTCTCATGATGCGAACAAAAACACAGTTGCTTAAAGTAGAGAACGCAGGCATCCGCTTTGGCGGTTTAAAGGCTGTATCCGGGGTCAACCTAGAGCTTTTGCAGGGAGAACTCGTCGGACTGATCGGGCCAAATGGTGCCGGCAAGACGACATTCTTCAACCTGTTAACAGGTGTTTATGTTCCAACCGAGGGATCAATTTCTTTGGCCGGTGAAAAATTAAACGGGCATGCGCCTTATAAGATTACCAAAAAAGGAATCAGCCGTACCTTCCAAAACATCCGCTTGTTTGGGGAATTATCGGTACTCGATAATGTTAAGGTTGCCTATCATTCGCTTGCGAAGCATTCCATTCTCAGTTCAATCTTCCGCCTTCCTTCTCATTTTTCCGGTGAAAGGGAAATGGAAGAAAAGGCAATTGAGTTTTTAAAAATCTTTAAGCTTGATAATGTCCAGCATGAAATGGCGAAGAACCTGCCATACGGGCAGCAGCGCCGCTTGGAAATTGCCCGGGCATTAGCAGCAAATCCTAAGCTATTGCTTTTGGACGAGCCGGCAGCAGGGATGAATCCGCAGGAAACTGATGAACTGATGAACCTGATTGCGTTAATTCGCGAAAAATTCTCGTTAACCATTCTGTTAATCGAGCACGATATGAATCTTGTCATGGGTGTTTGTGAAAGAATCTATGTACTGGATCATGGACAGCTAATTGCCGATGGTACTCCGGAGGAAATCCGCAACAATCCAAAAGTCATCGAAGCGTACCTTGGCGAGGAGGTCTCTTAGTATGCTTAAAGTCAACGATATTAATGTCTATTACGGAAATATCCATGCATTAAAAGGAGTATCCCTCGATATTAACCAGGGTGAAATTGTGACGCTGATCGGTGCGAATGGTGCCGGTAAAAGTACGCTATTAAAGACCCTTTCCGGGCTTTTGAGACCGAAGACTGGCGAGATTGTGTTTGGAGGCGAACATGTTGCCGGCAAGGTGCCGCAATTGATTGTGAAGCGCGGGATCTCCCAGGTTCCAGAGGGCCGCCGCGTATTTGCCAATATGTCGGTTGAGGAAAATTTGGAGCTTGGCGCCTATTTGCGCAAGGATAGGAAGGGTATTCAGGAGGATTTTGAAAAAATTTATCAGCTCTTTCCGCGCCTGCTGGAGCGCAAAAAGCAGCTGTCTGGTACACTTTCAGGCGGTGAGCAGCAGATGCTCGCAATGGGCCGGGCGCTGATGGCACGCCCTAGGCTGCTTTTATTGGACGAGCCCTCCATGGGTCTTGCACCGCTGTTGGTCAAAACAATCTTCCAGATTATTGAGGAAATCAATAAAACGGGAACAACGATCCTGCTGGTTGAACAGAATGCGAACATGGCGTTATCCATCGCTGACCGCGCCTACGTCATTGAAACAGGAAAAATAGTTGCCTCTGGTTTAGCTGAAGAACTCAGTGCCAGTGACCAAATTAGAAAAGCCTACCTCGGCGGGCATTAAAAAAGGTATCGGAGTGAACTCCGGTACCTTTAAACCTTTTGCTGGTCCGAATCAAGTGTAAATTGAAAACGATGTTTCGGCTGGAATGAGTGCTTGATTTTGCTTTTGTATTCGACATACAATTGCTCGAGCCCTACTAACGCAAGCGAGAAGAAATTAGCATAATTCTTTTGGACCTCCCACTTTAGCTCGTTCTTGCCGCAAATGCTGTAATAGTTTAGTTCCTCAATTTCTTTGGCAAGCTTAGCCAGCTCTTCAGTTTGTTTTTCTGTCGGAAGGGATAGAATTTGGTCGATTTTTCCAATATAAGCCCTCGATTTTTCAATTTTCTCTTTAATATCCTGGTAGCCGGCTAAATCAATTAGCTGGTATTTTAATTTGAATTCGTTCAGCCGTTGTGCGGCTTCATAGGTGGCCCCAACGATTGTCTCACGCGTCATATGTTCTGTTTCATAGCTAAGCATATGCTTCCAGGACGGCTGGGTAATGGCCTTGCGATGGTCTTCGAGTGTCTGGCACAATTTTTTATAGCCATGGATTTCCGGGTGCTCAAACGCCGGGCTCGCCGGATCCAAAAATGGTGCGAGCGGGGCAACGAAGTAAAAGATTCTTGGGTCCTTCCCGCTGGCCAGGTGGATGGTTTCACAAAATTCAATGTTTTCGACAGCACTTTCATACGTCTGCCCAGGGATTCCGACCATAAAGAACAGGTCAATTTTTTTACAGCCATTTTTGAGAGCGAACTGCAGTGTTTCGATCACCTTTTCATTTGAGCAGCTGAATTTTCCGTTATATTTCCTGATTTTTTCGTCATGGGTTTCGAGGGTAATTTCAATGCTGTAATGAGGAACGCTTTCATTCATCAGCCGGAAAAATTCTTCATCCGCATATTGAAATAACTCAAAGACGATTTCGTTTTTCAGCTTCAATTTTTTCAACCGGCTAAAAAATTCCTCAACATATTCTTGTCCCCCTTGTCTTAGATCATGGAGGATAAAAATCGGCGCGCGGCTGAACCGGGAAATAAATTGAATATCCTCGACGAGCTTTTTCGGTGACCGCAATGCTAGCGTATGACGGTTGCAGTTTTGCCCATAAGCCTCTCTTGAACCGCCGCAAATCAGGCAGTTTTGCGTGCAGCCGCGTGCGGTCAACAGTGCGGTGTTCGGATATTGCAGCCAGCCGTTGTATGGCAGCGGGTCGAGGAAATTTCGGTATTTAAAAACGGACCGAATGGTGTAGCGGTACCCCGGAACATCAATATCATCGAGGTCCTTTGGCACGTACGTTAACGGATTATAGCCAGTCTCGGTGCCCTTTTTCCACGTTAAATTAGGAATATCCGCGAAATGCGTATTTCCAGTCTCCAGCTTATTCATCAACAGCAGCATCAGCTTTTCTGTCGAGTCCCCGCGCATCACGAAATCAATAAATGGATATTGAATTAGCTCCTTGTGATAATACGTGGCCGACAATCCGCCAAAAATAATTGGGGTGTCCGGATGAAGCTGTTTGACGATTTTCGCAAGCTCAATGCTGCCGTGGGCATGTGGCAGCCAGTGCAGGTCAATGCCAAACGCACTTGCCCTGATCGATTTTAATTTTTTTTCGACATCAAAGTTTGGGTTCATGAGCATTCGGTTGGCGATATTGATGATTTTGACGCGGAGTCCATAACGTTCCAAATAGTCGGCGATGCTCGTCAGGCCGATGGGGTACATTTCAAAAACGGGCGAAGATGGAACAACATCACTGATCGGTCCGGCAAGCAAAGGATTTTTTCGGAAATCGTAAACACTTGGAGCATGCAGCAGTACTAAATCGTATTTCATGGGAAACACCTCTTTGATTTATAGTGTAATAACTCCTTTTGGGGTATATATATAAAGTTTTTTCAAGAAAGGATTTGTGAGGGAATTCACAAGGTGTTTTAATGTTATTATCGCTGTTTACTTTAGTTTACTATAATAGTTGTTGGCTAGAGTGACAATCAGGTGACAAATTTTGGTTAACTTTGTGCCGAATAAATTTAATACAAAGGTAGTAGGCAAGAATAATCCTTTTGCCAAATAGAAAACGCATAGTGGTTTATGACATAATAGTGGATATCAAACCAATCTGGTTTGCCGAGGGCTTAGTCCGGTCAGTGTGATTCATTAGACCGGGTTGGGTCCTTATTTTTTGCGGACGTTTGGCCGACTGAACAATCATTCATATTGTTTTCAATCTATAAATACATTAAACTAGAATAAACAGAAAATTAAGTAAATCGTCACAGAATTTGGAGGGGAAGCTTTGGGCGATATCGGCATTTTGCAAAAAAAAGAGAAGCTATCAAGGCAATTCCTACTATTTATCTCTGTCTTTGGAGTGTGTATTTATTTTCAATATGGCTTGTTTAATTTAATGGTACCGCGCGAGCCAATGATTTTGGCACTGCTGGTGTTGTTTCTCTTTATTGTGGAGCTATTTCCTGTTCCAGTCTGGAAAGGGCATATTACCATCTCTTTTCCATTGGTCTATGCCATATATCTCATGGATGGATTAGCCTATACGATTGTTTTTTATGGGATTATCATTGCAGCTATCAACATTATGAATAGACGACCGCTCCGAATTATTTTCTTTAATCCGGCCATGCAGGTCATTAGCTTTTTTATTGCTCATCTGCTTTGCCAGTGGCTGTATCCGCAGATGCCAATCGAAGGGCTGTCAAGGGTGCTGAAGGGAATTATCCATTTTAATTTGCTCATCATCCCCTTTTATTTCATGAATAATCTCATTGTGGATCTTGTTTTTGCTATCAGGCCACAAACGTATAATCTGAAAATTTGGAAGATGAAAGCGCTCTTTGAGGTTTATAGTTTTCTTATTTCCTATGGTTATATTGTTTTGTTGCATGTTTTGGGAAATCAAAAGCGAGGAACGATTGATGTTTTCTCTTTTTTCTTCTTTTTTATCCCGTTGGTCTGTGTGGCCCTGCTAAGCTCGATTATTGCTAATTTAAAAAAGGAAAAGGCGAAGCTGAAAGCGTTGTTCAGCATTTCATCCGAACTCAATAAAAAAATTGCGAGGTCTGATTGGTTAACTTTTTTAAAAGATAATCTTCAAGAATTTATCGATGTTGATGCATGGATTTTGTGGAAACGTCCACCGGAAGGCTGGTTGTTCCGATTTGCGGCTGGCCCTGTCAAGGAAGATTTAAAGATGTCGGAGGAAACGGCTGCCGCCTTGGATAAAATGACAAAATTAACCGTTTATCATAATGCCAAAAGAGACCCGAGTCCGGCTGGGATTTTTTTTAAGAAGGAAATAGGGTCAATACTTTATGCCCCATTAATTTTAGAAAAAGAGCTGGTTGGGATGTTTGTTTTTGGTAGAAGCCGGATCAACAGTTTTAGCGAGGAGGATATGCGTTCTGCGGCTACCCTTGCTAATCAGCTGGCTGTCCTGATTAAAACAAGATGGCTGTTTGCCGAGCAGGAGAAGCGGTTGATTTTAGAAGAAAGGAATCGTATTGCCCGGGATATCCATGATGGGGTGGCCCAGTCGCTCGCCGGCGCGATTATGAATCTTGAAACGGCGCAGCGGAAATTTGCGAAAATGCCGGACGATTCACTTCGGTTAATAGGCGAAAGCACCGAGAAGCTGAGGCGCAGCCTGAAAGAGGTGCGGGAATCCATCTATGCGTTAAGACCTTATCCGACTGAGCGGGTGGGATTATTGTTGGCAATTTCTGCAAAAATTAATGCGGTCAAGCGGGAGCATAATTTGGATATCAATTTGGAGACAAGAGGTCCGGAATTCCACCTGAGCTCGATGGTTGAAAAAATTATTTTCGATATTTGTCAGGAAAGTGTGCAGAATGCCGTTAAACATGCAGAAGCCTCGAAAATTGACATTCTGTTAAGCTATCAAAAAGAAAATGTGCTTTTGAAGGTGAAGGATAATGGCAAGGGGTTTTCGCTTTTTCAGGCCATGATCAAGGCCCGGGAGCACCCGCATTTTGGAATATTACATATGAATGAATCGGCTGATAAAATTCAGGCCTCGCTGCAGGTAGACAGCCGCGAAGGAGCCGGAACAGAGATAACCTTAACGGTGCCAAGAATGGGGATTGAAGGGAGTGATTTGCGTGATCAAGCTTATGCTAGTCGATGATCATGCCGTTTTACGGGATGGGTTGAAAAATATTTTGGAATTGGAAACCGATATTGAGGTGATTGCGGAAGCCATCAATGGCAATGACGCAATTGAAAAGGTAAAAGAGGCAATGCCGGATGTGATATTGATGGATATTAACATTCCAGAGAAGAATGGCATTGAAGCAACGAGCATTATAAAAAAAATGTACCCGTCTATTAAAATCCTGATTCTGACAATGTTTGACCATGATGAGTACTTTATGTCAGCGATTCGCGAAGGGGCCGACGGTTATTTGCTGAAGGATGCCCCTTCCCAGCATGTGATCGATGCGATTCGCGCGGTGGCAAACGGGCAGTCGGTCATCCACCCATCAATGACGAAGAAGTTTTTGGGCTTTTTCCAGCCTCCGGCTAAACCGGAGCCAGCTGAGGAAGAAAAGTCTGCGGATTCGACGCTGACTGAGCGGGAGAAGGATGTGCTTCTCTGCTTGGTCAAGGGCATGAATAACAAGGAAATTGCCCAAACACTGTTCATCAGTGACAAAACGGTCAAAATCCACGTGTCCAACATATTCAAAAAACTCGGCGTCAAAAGCCGGTCCCAGGTTGTCATTTATGCTGTCCAGAATCAGCTTGTGCCGTTGACGTAGGAGTATTATTTATTTTTTCTGAGAACAAAGCCAGGTTGGCTGCAATTGTTTTGTTAGGAGAGAGCTCGCTCAACGCGCGAGCTCTCTTTTTTTTGAATTTAATTGTCTAATTTCGGGCCAACCTAAAAAAAGCCAGGCGGTCAGCCTGGCACAGGTAACTTTCCATTTTTTTAAGGTCGTTTTCTTCATTTACTCGTCAACCGCCAATTACCATCCACGTCAAAAAGTTTAGGTTGGAAAGTAAAGTGGTATATTTGGAAAGTATTTTATAAGTTGTGGAAAGTAAATCCGGAATATATGTAAGTATTTAAAAAAAGAGGAAAGTAAATCGAGCAAAGGTGTAAGTATTTCCAAAAAGCTGGATAATGAAGACCTGTTTTTTTAAAATTTACCTCTTTTTTTGCTAAAATAGAGGAAAAATCAGAAGGATGATTAGAATGGCACAGGCCAAAACCAATGCAATGCGCATTTTGGACGCGAAAAAGATTCATTATGAGGTGCTTACATACGAAAATAAGGATGGAAAAATTGATGGAGTGTCCGTTGCTGAGAAAATTGGCAGAAATCTGAAAGAGGTCTATAAGACACTCGTCACGCAAGGGGCAAGCAAAGACCTTTATGTGTTTGTCATTCCTGTTGCCGAGGAATTAAACCTGAAAAAGGCGGCTAAAGCGGCCGGGGAGAAGAGTGTCGAAATGATTCCGGTGAAGGATATTCAAAAATGGACCGGTTACATCCGCGGCGGCTGCTCGCCCGTCGGCATGAAAAAGCAATACCGGACCTTCATCGACCAAAGCTGCTCAGAAATTGAAGCAATCGTCGTCAGTGCGGGGAAAATAGGCATGCAAATTGTGCTCGAACCGAACCACTTACAAGAAATCACCGACGCTGAGTTGGCTGATGTAATAAAATAAATTTTCCTTTTTAAAAAAAGTCAGTTTTTCGCATAGGCATTCACCTATAAACAACAAAAGCATAAGATATGGTGAACTTAATCTTTGTGATTGAAATTGCCTAATGGCAATGTTGATTTTTAAAAAGGGAGTGTTAATGAATGGCAGGGAAAATTAAAAATTATTTTGCCGGCGGTAACACAGCCAGGGGATTTCATAATTTGTACGATTCCAACCTGCAGGGACTTGACCGTTTGTTTATCTTAAAAGGCGGGCCTGGTACGGGCAAATCGTCGCTCATGAAAAAAATCGGCCAGGAATGGGTGGAAAAAGGCTATGACATCGAGCTGCTCCACTGTTCATCTGATAATAATTCTATTGATGGCGTACTAATTCCGGCTTTAAAGGTGGGCATTGTTGACGGAACTGCTCCGCACGTCATTGAGCCGAAAGCGCCAGGTGCTGTGGAAGAATACATTAATCTGGGCGAGGCATGGGATGCGAAGGCCCTAAGTGCTCATAAAGGCGAAATTAAAAAGCTAACCAACCAGATCAGTGAGGCCTTTGCGACAGCCTACGCTACTTTTAAAGAAGCGCTTGAAATTCATGATGATTGGGAAAAAATCTATATAAACAGCATGAACTTCCAAAAAGCTGACCAATTGACTAAAAAGCTGATTGATACCTTTTTTGGAAAAATGAAGTTAAGCAAACAAGCCGATGTCCGCCACCGTTTCCTTGGGGCTGCCACACCAAAAGGTGCAGTTGATTTTGTCCCTAATTTAACGGAAGACATTCAAAAACGTTATTTTATTAAGGGCCGGCCAGGTTCTGGCAAGTCCACGATGCTTAAAAAGCTGGCTGCTGCAGCAGAGGAGCGCGGCGTCGATGTAGAAATCTATCATTGCGGCTTTGACCCGCATAGCCTCGATATGTGTATTTTTAGAGAGCTGGGGATTGCCATTTTCGACAGCACCGCACCGCACGAGTATTTCCCAAGCCGCGACGGCGATGAAATCATTGATATGTATGAAATTTTAATCGAACAGGGAACAGATGAGATCTTTGCCGATTTTATCAGCAAAATTTCCACCAAGTATAGAAACAAGATGACAGAGGCCACAAGCTGGCTCGCCAAGGCAAAAAAGCTCCATGACGAACTTGAGGACATTTATATCGCCGCAATGGATTTTTCTGTGGTCGAAAAAATTCAAAATAATATTGCTGCAGAAATCAATGCATTAGCTGGGGTAAACGCTTAGAACCAAGGGGTCTAATTCCCTTGGTTCTTTTTCTTATTAGTGAGTAAAGCTGCGGGTCAGGCCCTATTTCCGTTATGCGTGTGGTTTTGTTTTGTTTTGCTCTGCTGGTCTTTGTTGCGTTTGTTTCCTTTGCTATTATCGCCGCTTACGAATTCGGCGGCGATTTCCGCTTCAGCGTGACCAGCACGCGCTGAATTTTGATTGTTGCTGCCTTTATTAAATTTCTTCGTCATCATCATCCCTCCTTCTGCACCTGTTAGTTTGTCGTCTGCCTAATAGTTTATACACGAGTTTCTTCACCAAAAATAAGGTAAAAAGAAAGGATGACGTTTATTGAAAGAGATCGCACTCTTAACCGAACTGTTTGAGGAGAACCGAAATGAAGAAAATGCAGGGCCGATGGAAAAATATATGAAAGGGCATTTCCTGTTTCTCGGCATAAAAAAACCTTTACGAAGCGAGCTGGAAAAGCAATTTTTTAAAGAAACCGGGATTTTGAAGGAGCCATTTAATCAAGATTTTGTTTGGGGGTTGTGGGAAAAGGAAGAACGGGAATATCAGTATACCGCGCTTGTTTATATGGAAAAGTCACTAAAAAAATTGGACAAGTCAGATTTACCGTTTATGGAGTGCCTGATCACAACGAAATCCTGGTGGGACACGGTCGATGCCATTGCTCCAAAGCCGGTTGGAACAATTGCACAAGTCTTCCCTGAGGTAATCGAGGAGACCATAAACGGCTGGTCCGTCCATGAATACCTCTGGCTAAGAAGAGCGGCGATTCTTTTTCAATTGAAATATAAAGAAAAAACGGATGAGGAGCTGCTTTATCAATACATACGTGAGAACGCCTCAAGCAAGGAATTTTTTATCCAAAAGGCAATTGGCTGGGCATTACGGGAATATTCGAAGACAAATCCTGGGTCCGTCGGGAGGTTTATCGAGGGTCACCAATTAGCGCCTCTAAGCATTCGGGAAGGCAGCAAGTATGTAAAATGAGCCAATTAGGAGAAAATCCCATTTGTTCATGGTAGAATGGCGATAATGAAAAGATGAAGGAGAACATCATGATGAAATGTATTGCTACAGATATGGATGGCACATTATTGAATTCGATGCAGGTTATTTCCGAGGAAAATAAACAGGCAATTTTAAAGGCGCAGGAGGCCGGGGTTGAAGTGGTAGTTGCTACCGGCAGATCCTATCAGGAAGCCACCTATGTATTAAATGCGGCTGGGTTGAAATGTCCAGTTATTTGTGTGAATGGGGCTGAGGTCCGCTCAAAAGAAGGCGAAATTATATCTGCCTCCCCGATTTCGAAACAAATGGCCAAGAATGCAGCAACAGTCCTGTATGAAAAGGATATCTATTTTGAGGTCTACACCAATAAAGGAGCTTTTTCCGTCGATACCGACAAGGCTGTTTCCATTCTCGTGGACATCGTGATGAGCGCCAATCCTGAAGCTGACCGGGAATATGTCGTTCATGCGGCGGGAGGAAGAATCAGAGATGGCTTGATTCATCCAATTGAGAATTATGAACTTCTTTTTGAAAGTGATGAGTATCAGATTTATAAGTTTTTAGTTTTCTCCTTTGATTTAGATAAACTTGGCGATGCTGCCAGCGCCATAAAAGAGTTTAGCGAGCTTGAGGTTACGAAATCGGGCATTGAAAATATTGAAATAACCCATAAAAATGCACAAAAAGGGATTGCGCTTGAGGCCTTCGTCAACGCAAAAGGGATAGATTTGTCTGAAACAATGGCGATTGGCGATAATTTTAATGACGTTTCAATGTTTGAAAAGGCTGGACGGGCCGTTGCGATGGGCAATGCCAGCCCGCATATTAAGTCGCTGTGCGATTGGATTACTGATACAAATGAAAATAGCGGTGTAGGAAAGGCGATCCTGGAAGTTTTATAAAAAGGAGGCTCCAAATGTACAAAGCCAGGTCTATTTTGGTTGTCTTGATTTTGCTGCTTTCAGGCTGTTCCTTTTTTGAAAAAAAAGAAGAGGAACAAGCGGGGGATGAAGCCATTGTCCTTCAGCCTTATGTTGAGGTTGTCGCTGAGAATTTGTCTGTCCCATGGTCAATTGACAAAGTGAATGGAACATTCTACATCAGTGAGCGCACAGGAAGTATCGCAAAAATCGAAAACGGCCATATAGAACGGCAGCGGGTCGTTTTACGGAAGCCGCTGGCTGAAGCGGCGGAAGCCGGGCTGCTCGGCTTTGTACTGGATCCTCAGTTTGCAGAAAATCATCAGGCCTACGCCTATTACACATATTCGGAAGAGGGCCAGTTTAACAGGGTTGTTGTGTTAACTTGGAACGGTGCTGAATGGGTTGAGGGGCGGATCCTGTTGGACCGCATCCCGAGTGCGGCCTACCATCATGGCGGCCGGATCAAAATTGGCACTGACGGAAAGCTTTATGTGACAACGGGTGATGCGACTGTTCCGGAATCGGCGCAAAAAAGGAACTCCATCAATGGGAAAATATTGCGCATGAATTTGGACGGGTCTGTACCAGTGGATAATCCATTTCCGAACTCTTTTGTGTACAGCTACGGCCACCGGAATCCGCAGGGACTTGTCTGGATTGGTGAGACGCTTTATGCAAGTGAACACGGGCAATCGGCACACGATGAAATCAATCGGATCAAGCCCGGGGCGAATTATGGCTGGCCGGTGATTCAAGGGACGGAACGGAAGGCGGGAATGGTGACGCCGCTCTTTCAGTCCGGGAATGAAACATGGGCGCCGTCCGGGATGGCCGCACATAATGGAAAACTTTATGTGGCTGCACTGCGCGGGAATGCGGTCCGCGAGTTTGACCTCGAGGCCGGCCGCACCACAGCAGTCATCACTGGATTGGGCCGGATCCGCGATGTTTTTGTAGATGGCAACTACCTTTATTTCGTTAGCAACAACACCGATGGGCGCGGTACCCCGGATGAAAAAGATGATAAACTATACCGGGTTTTGGTGAGAAATTTGAAATAAATAGGAAAAGGTGTCAGGCACCGCGTGAAAAATTTACATGGTGCCTGACACCTTTTACAAGGCTATAAGATTTCAATCTTAAGCGAGTTAATTTGTGATACCAGCAGGTCTTCGTATTTCTTTTGGGCTTGGTAGTAAACTTCTTGGTCTCCAGCCTTTGGGTTTTCTTTTTTGGCTTGGTCAACTAAATCCTTTTGGACCATTTGGGCCAAGACAATCAGTTTGTATTGCTGCTTTTCAACAGTCCAAAATCTTTCTTCACCATATTGCTTGATTAACGCTTGAGCTGATGGGAATTGTGCGTATTGTCCGCGCGCCTTTTCGACCGCTGCATCCACCTCAGCAGCCTCGGCCTTATGGCCTTTTTCCTCAGCCAGCATCGCCATCGAGCGGAGGCGGATAATCTGTGTTAATAGCTGGTTTTTGTCCTCAGCTAATTTCTCCTGAGAATCCAAATAGGCCAGCTCCTCGTCTAATTGCGCCCCGCTGTAGTTCTTCTTGGCTGCCTCCCGGTTTATCTCAAGCTGGAGCCGGTTGATTAGCTTATAAAAAGTAACATCCTCATTGGTAATCCATTTTCCGTTTACTTTGGCAACACCTTCAGGCTTTGCCGCCTCGATGGAGATCACCTTTTCAGTCCTTTTCCCGTCTTTCTCCAAGGTGAAAACCGCTTCATATTTGCCGTTCATCGGCACCTTTACGTCAGCTGAATAAGTGCCGCTCTTGCCCTCAGCAAACTTGGCCTTTACGGTGCCGTGGTCCATGTTGGACATCGATAATTCGACGGATACAGAAAGCCCTGTTACCGCCTTTCCGTTCTCGGTCACCTTGATTTCAAACGGCGACGCCTTTTCCTTTTGGAAATAAAGCTCCTTGGTCACGTCAATTTTATAATCAGGCCCCGAGCTGCAGCCAGCCATGACAGCCGCAAAAGCTACTATCATGACCAACAACAGCACCGCGGGCATAAACCTTTTCCTCATGATCCCAAACCTCCTAATTGATGTGTGTCTAAAAACTCTCTAACTGTATATTTTTCAATTTTACCTTCGTTTAAAAAAGCAACGTGGGTGCAAACCTGGCGGATTTCATCCAAATGGTGTGACGAGAGCAGGATCGTTTTGTCCTTCAGTCCCTTCAGCACCTCCAAAATTTCCTTCCGGCCCATTGGGTCAATTCCGCTCGTCGGTTCATCGAGAATCAGAATGCTCGACTCCTGATACAAGGTAATGGCAAGACCCAGCCTTTGCAGCATCCCTTTGGAATACTTCTTTACCTGCTCATCGCGGTCATCCCAAAGCCGGACAGCCCGCAGTACCTCTTCCATCCGCCTGGCATCCGCCTTTCCTGAGGCCGCTTCGGCAAAGAACGTCAGATTTTCAAGGCCGGTCAGCATCGGGTAGAGCATGAATTTTTCCGGCAGGTAAGCAATGGCCTTTTTCCATTCACTGTTTTTCTTGGAGACAGGTTGAAAGTTAATCGTAATCTCGCCTTGCTTGACCGGCAATAGTCCAAGCAAACTATTAATCAGCGTCGATTTTCCGGCACCGTTGCGGCCAACAAGGGCACAGATTTCATATTGGCCGATTTCGAGATTGACAGAGTCTAATACTAGTTTCTTCCCAAATGATTGATTTAAATTCGTGACTTTAATCATTCATAGCCCTCCTTGCGGTTAAACAATAGTGCGCTCGCAAACGAGACGATGAGCCAAACCAGCAAATTCCCGAATAAGAAAAATACCGGTTTTGTCCACATGAATGCTTCCAAAAGCCGTGACATATGGCCGAAGGAGTAAACACCCATGCCTGTTTCCAAAAACATTCGGACCGCCTGAAGCGGATTTAAAAAATAGACAAGCGAAAAGAATTTCACATTTTCATAGGTGACATCCGGCAAAAACGACAGCAGGATAAAATCGTGCAGAAAGAAAAAATAAAACCAGACAAAAATCGTGAAGCCGATAATCTGCATCCGCGAGCGGGCAAAACTGCCAATCGCCGTCCCCATTTGCAGGAAGATCAGCACCATCACTAAAATACTATAAAGAAAAATAAAATAACTGCCGAAATCAAGCTGGAATTGGAACTTTAACAAAAGTGCATATAGTAGAAACCAGGCAAAAAGAGGCACCAGGACCACCGTATAAAGCCCCATGTTTTTTCTTAGCAAAAAGCTGCCATAGCTGTCCTGCTTCGTCAACAGCATGATTAAGGTCTTTTGTTCTTTTTCTTGAAAAATCGAAAACGCACCGATAAATAAACATAATATCGGAATGAAATAAATAATTGTATCAAACAAATTGATTAGCAGAATATAAAAGCCTTTATCGAACGAAAGGTCAGCGGAACGGAATAAAATACTGATTGAAATCAGCACTATGATACTTAAACTTAGCCATAGGCCTTTACCCCTTATATTTTCCTTCCATTCTTTCCAAATGTAATGCATATTCGCTGTCTCCCCTTTATCAAGACCAGCACGGCGGCAAGTGCGATTCCCAAACCGAAGAAAATGGCGGAAGTGGAACGCCTGCCTTTTTTCGGCACGAGCGGGTGCGGGTCCTTAAACATAACTTCATCTTCATTAAGGCTGGCGTTGATTTTTTCATAGATGGCAATCGCCGGGCTTTTTAAAAAGAAATTGGTTAATTCCTGATCCTCAATCAACTGATGGAGGGCTGAACGGTAGGTTATTGGAAAATCCCCAATTCTGTCTTGGTTTAAATCGGTGAGCGGGAAGGCGGAACCCCAATCATTGCCTTTGCCCTTTTGGCTCCAGACATTGTGCTCGCCTTTGCCGCCAATCGTGACAGCAGGGATTGTATTTTCAGAGATTTGGTTTAATGTGAAAATCTGGTCATTGGAACTTGACCACAGTTCAACGCCAATTTGGTTGCGAATGATTTTATTGTCTTTAATCAGATTCCGCGTTGCTTGGTCAATGTACAAGCCGCGTTGGTTCATATAAAACGTATTGTGTTCAATCTGGTTATCATTGGCCTGCATTAGCAATAAACCAAATGATTTGTTTCCATAGTTGACGATAAATCGGTTGTCTGTAAGGGTAAGGCCGTTGGAATTCATAATGGCGGCGCCGCCCTCATTCATTGTAAAGGTATTTCGTTTAAATGTATTTTCATCGGAGTACATATAATGCAAGCCGTACCGGGTATTGCTGATGCTATTGTCGAAGCTTTTATTGTGGCTGGAATAATCAAAGAACATGCCGTCCCGGGTGCCATCAATTGTATTATGGGAAAGCAAATTATTTTCGGCGTACCAAACATGGAGCCCGTTTCCCTGGGCAGCAATTTCTCCCTTTCCCATACCCTTAATATTGTTATAGCGTACAATATTGTGGTGAGCTTTGCTTAAATAAATACCGTGAAAGGAATGGCGGATGGTAATGTGCTCAATCACGTTGTTATTGGTATAAACCTTAATGGCCGCGTATTCCTCGGAGGAGTTGCGGTCCATGCTGCTGCCAGACACGGTAAGGTTTTTCAAGCTGACATGAGCCGCTTTAACGGAAATCACGTTGCCGGTTCCGTCTCCTTTGATCACGGTGTTTTTCGAACCAATGATCGTCATTGGTTTCTTGATGACGATATTGCCCATATAGGTTTGATTGTCAAGCTTCAATACCGCCCCCTCTTTCATGGAGTCGATTTTTGCCTGCAAATTATCGGCTGCCATCTTTCCCTCAGGTTTGAAAAATAACACTAGAGAAAAAACAAGAAACAGGAGCGCTGTTTTTTTCATCTTTTTCGATCCTTCCATACCGGAATTAGTAATAAAATAAACGCGGCAATCACGAAGTAAACGCCTGTACCTAAGATGCTATGGGTAGTAAAGTTTGCCACTGTGTTTTGGCCGATAATCGGCGGAACAAACGGGTCCATATGGATCGGTGCTTTAGGGTCCAAATTGGTTCCATACTTTTTTAAGGCAGAATGGAGGTCCAATACCCCGGCAAGTCCGCCGATCACAAATACACTAATTAATCCGTAAAGAACTTTTTTATTGCGGAGGATGGCTGTAATCAGAGTGAGCAGCGCTAATCCGCTAATAAGGTAAATCAAGTATCCCAGTTCTGGGAAATTTTCTGCGCTGAAATTGGACATGCCAATATAGTGGTTAAGCCCATTAATAATATCAATTTCACCTTTTAGCTTATTGGGATAGACAATAATATTCAAACCTTCGGGATATTGCGGCGCATAAAACAGCATCTTCCACCACGGGAAAAATATCGAGATGACAATTAATACGGCTGAAAGTCCGATTAGCAATGCAGATGTAATCGATAATTTATTGCCTTTTTTACTATCATTCAAGTTAACCATTCCTTTTATGCTTAATAAGACGGAGAGGCCGCCTCCTTCAAGGCCGGCCCTCACATAAAGAGGGGCCGGCGCTTTTCTTGAGACAGCCTCGCCCAAAAGTTGAAAGTTACTAGCTTTTTAAGCGAAAGCCTGTGCCTCGCGGTAGTCCGTTAATTTTTTGGTTTTACCAAGAAGTAGCCGTTCATTTCTTGGTGCAGAGCCGAGCAGAAGTTTGTGCAATAAAGCGGGAAGGTACCTGCTTTATCAGCGGTAAACTCCATTGTATTGGTTTGGCCAGGCTGAACTTCCATGTTTAAGTCATAGCTGTTAATCGCAAAACCGTGGGTAATATCTTCATCGAAATCGATATTCGTCAAATGGATGAAGACATGGTCACCTTGGTTCACTTCAATGACGTCAGGTCGTTTTGACTTACTGTCGAAGATGAATCTCGAGCGCATCGCAATTCCGTACACATGGACTTCATTGCCGTTGCGGACAATTTTGGTGTCACTTTGTTTATAGACTGCATCCTTATTGTTTGGATCCTTCGGATAAACGTTAATCGTTTTGATTTTGTCGGCTTTGATCATCTGTGCATAGTGCGGCTCAGGGTCAACCGGTGCTGATTGAACGACTTTCATTTTGCCGCTGATGTCGATTAGCTGCATCGATTCTGGATGAGAAGGTCCGACCGATAAATAGGTGTCTTTGGCAATCTTGTTCAAGGCAATCAGCCATTTTCCATCAGGTGCAACGGTGTCGCCTTCAGCAGCAACAGAGTGGCCTGGGGAATACTGAACAGGCACGCGGTCCAAAGTTTTACCGGTTTTTGGATCCCATTTTACAATTTCTGAAGAAATGAACATGGTTGTATAAGCCATGCCTTTGTCATCAAACTGTGTATGAAGTGGTCCAAGTGCGTTTTCTGGGTTCACTTCACGTTCCATTACGGATTCATATTTTAAGATCGGAATACCGTTGCGGTCGCCGGCAAATTCTTTCTTTTCGATGGCCTTAAAGGCTTTTTCGAATGAGAATACAGTCATCGCAGGAGCAAGCTTGCCGGAAGCGATGAAATATTTGCCGTCTGGGGTTACGTCAACACCGTGCGGCGATTTGGCAACCGGCACTAAATAAATGCCGCCTTTTTCTTTTTCAGGGAAAATCATTTTTTGACCGCCAACATCCTCGTACTTGCCTTCCTTGACCATCTTCTCAAGCTCTTTCCAGTTGAACAGAACGATGTAGTCACGGTCAGCCTGTGAGGCATTGACTTCCATTGTAGTTGTTGCTTCTTCCGTATTGTAGGTTGTCATCACAGCCCAGTCTTTTGAACTCTTTTTCCCAGCATCAGAAAGGTCATAGGACCAAGGTGGAAGGGCCACCTGGTAAGCGATGTTCAGCTTTACATTCTTTTCGTCAAAGGTTACGGCTGACATCACACCGCGGTATTTCTGGCTGTAATCATCTAGAGATTCATATTGTTGTCCAAGCGGCACGGCGAAACGTGTCGGGAGGAACATATACTCGGTATTTTCCGTTACAAACGCGGCACAGTGCGGGCCGGCTGTGTTTGGAACATTAAGGATGTCTTTTGTTGTAAAGGTTTTTAAATCAACGACTGCGGCACGGCTGTTGCCGACATCAGTGGCAAACATCCATTTGCCGTCATAGTCGCCGTTTGTTTCCGAGAAAGCAGGGTGGTGAAGGTCACCCCAAGTATAATCACCCATCATTTTCTTGGAATGCTCATCAAAGCCATAGCCAGTAGCGGAATCCGGAGAAAAGACCGGAATTGTTCTGATTTTGCGCATCGAAGGCACACCGTAGATAAACATTTGCCCGGAGTGGCCGCCGGATGCGAATAAATAATAATCATCTTTTTTGCCAAATGGTACATAAACCTTTTCGGCATTGCTCTTGTTGCTGGCGTTTGCGGCCTCAGTCTTCGTGTTGTTCGACGAAAAATCAGCGAACGACAGTGTTGCTGCAGCAAACCCGGCTAGCAGGCCGGATGCGATTGGAACCCATTTTTTCATTCGGTTAACACCACCTTATTTTTCAGATGCCTGCTTGAGCAGGTCTAGTACTTGCTTTTCTTCTTCTTCGGTTAATGGATTTTTGCCGATAACACCTGACATAACAGCGGATGTAGGCTGTTTTAAGAATTCCTCAATTGGTTTGCCGTGCTTGCCTTCAACGTTTACAAAGGCTTGGGAAAGATCCGGTCCGACTGCACCGCCTTTTATGTTGAGCGCTTCCACGCTATGGCAGCCAAGGCATCCCTTTTTATTAAGGATGTTATCGTCATTCGCGCTGGAAGTTGAGGCTGTTTCCTTAGGTTTGCTGGAATCATCCGCCGCTTTTTCCTTCGAAACAGCCTGGGCGGTTTGCGGTGCCTTTCCTGAGTCACTGGAGTTCCCCATGATGACATCAAATACTAGATATCCAAGCCCGAAGCCGAGCACAAGGCTAATGGCAAAACTAATAAGAGCTTTTTTCAAATTTGTTCCCCCTCCTTTTAGTCAATTGAACAGTTTCATCCTAATTCATTAAATTTTGTAAATTTGTGACGTTCGTCACACGAAATGAAGGGTTTTTGAACGTTCTGTGAAAGGGCCCCAAAAGCATATATCTAAAGCGTTTTTTTAAAAATGAACGTTCTGTGAAAAACAATTTTTCCATGATGTATTTGCGATTTGCAGTATTGTGACCCTTTTCACTTCTATAACGTGAGAAATAGCTTACAATTAGAGGAAAATAAGCCAGGTAAAGGTGGTGGGAAGGTTGGAGCGCATCAAAAAATTACTGGAGCCGAATTTATCAGTGATTCAGGAAGTCGACAAAGAAGGATTACTTCGAAAAATTGAGATTTTTAAAGACTTATCCCCGAAATCGCTAAATATCATTGAAAGGCGGATTCAAACGCTTGAAGTGAAAAAAGGGATGCGGATTATCAAAGAGGATGAGAAGGCAAAAGGAGTCTTCTTCATTCATTCCGGGTCGGTTAAGCTCGCCAAACAGGATGAGAACGGGAATGAAATTATCGTTTGTGTGAAGCAGCAAGGGGATATTTTCGCCGAAGCATGTTTATTCACACGGAAGGAAGAATGTTACCCGGCAACAGCAACGATGCTTGAGGATGGCCGGCTGTTCTTTTTGGATAAGCAAGAGCTCGAGCAGGATCTTTACCAATATCCGGAGCTTTCTATGCAAATGATCCGCTATATGAGCGATGCTTTAAGAGAAATGACCTCACAGTTAAGGGATGTGGTCCTGCTCGATGTTTATGCAAAAACGGTAAAGATGCTGGAGCGGCTCGGACGGAAGTTTAACCCAGACTTCAAACGCTGGGAAGTTGAAATACCGTTAACCGTACAGGAATTCGCCACCGTCGTCGGCACCTCGCGTGAAAGCATCAGCCGTGTCTTCTCCAAACTTAAAAAAGAGGAAATGATTGATTTGAAATCGCGGAAAATCATCATCCTTGACTGGTGCAAATTCTGCACGCTGCTCCATAAAGAATATTAAAAGGAAAGGGACCTGTCACCACTCTAAAAGTGGAGATGACGGGTCCCTTTATATATTTAATCAAATTTGTACGTCCAAAAGCGCTCGTTGTTGATCCAGACCATAATTTGTGGGTCTTGGTTTTTTAGTTTTTCGGACACGTCGGCAAACATTTGCTCCGTTTGCGAGCGGTGTGCCTTGATGGCGGCTAGCTTTATTTCGGCGACAGGGCTGATATTATTAATGATGTCAGCTTCACCAAGTTTTTCAATACAATCGTTCGAGAAGGCAACGCAGTGTAAGGTTGGCCGTGCGGCTTCAGGAAGCCTTTCGACAGCGCGGACGACGGCCGCGCCGGTGGCGTCATGGTCGGGATGTACAGCATAGCCGGGATAAAAGGTGATAACCAAAGAAGGATTCAGTTCATCAATCAAGGCGGACATAACGTCGGCCAGCTTTTCTTCATCCTCAAATTCTACAGTTTTATCGCGGTAGCCGAGCATGCGTAAATCTTGGATGCCTAAAGCGCGGGCAGCTTCCTTTAGTTCCGCTTTTCTGATTTTCGGGAGATTTTCCCGATTGGTAAATGGCGGATTCCCCATATTGCGGCCCATTTCCCCAAGGGTTAAGCAGGCGTAAGTAACAGGGGTGCCATTTTTGATGTGGGTGGCTATTGTCCCGGATACTCCAAATGCCTCATCATCCGGATGTGGAAAGACAACTAGGACATGGCGTTCTTTTTCCATTTTACATTCTCCTTTCAGGACTGACGCATGAAACCACTATTCAAAGGGAGTCGGGCTGATTTCCAATGCGACGGCTAGTTTCCCTTCATTGTCATGGCCGGCAAGCAGCAGCCGTCCCAGTTCATCGATTTCAAAATGAGTGATGCCCTCAGCGTAAATCCAGCCAAGGTTAATTTTTAAGCCCACCCGGTAAGGACCTTTTCCGGTGATTTTCCCTATTTCATATTGGACTTTGGCGTTTCGGATATAAGCGCCTGCCGAAAAGAATGATTGATCGCGATGTGATGCATAGGCACCGTTTGTGGTTTCAAGGTGAATATATACTTCTTTATTTACGAAGCTATTAATGGCTTCCTGTACTTGATTGGTGTTCACTAGTTCCAAGCTGATTCCTCCTTCCCGTTATTTCTTATAAAAAATAGGATTTAGTCTACGAGATATTTTTCTTTAAGAATGTAACTATCATACTAAAATTGGATAAAAAATGCGAAATGAATGCTCGGTTAAGAGTTGATTTCCGCTCCGGGCACTCGCTTTCCGCGGGGAGGTCCTGGAGCCTCCTCGGCGCTGAAAGCGCCTGTGGGGTCTCCAGTGACCTCTCTATCCCGCAGGAGTCGAGTGCCCTCCGCTCCAATCAACAAGTTTAGCATCATTTCACATTTTTAAAGAAAAAAGAGCCGAACGTCGTGTTCAGCTCTTTAGGAAATTATTCTGCGCAGTCTTCGCAGTATTCGGTTTTGCTTTTTGAACTGCGGTAGGCGCCGTGCCAGGTTGGGCCGACGTATTCGTTGAGGCGGAAGCCCTGTTCGATGGCTGCGGCGATAAAGTCTTTCGCCACTTCGACTGCTTCAAAGACGGATTTTCCTTTCGCAAGTTCAGCTGTGACCGCAGATGAGTAGGTGCAGCCGGCGCCGTGCGTAAAGGTTGTATTATATTTTGGTGATTCGTAAATTCGGAATTCCTTGCCATCATATAGAAGGTCGACGGCGTTTTCCTCAGATTGAAGCTTGCTGCCGCCTTTGATTAGGACATTTTTTGCCCCTAGGTCGAAAATTTTTACAGCAGCTTCCTTCATTTCTTCCACTGTCTTCGGCGTTTTCATGCCGGCAAGCTGTCCAGCCTCAAACAGATTTGGTGTCACTACCAAACAGCGAGGCAATAAAAGCTCACGCATCGCATCGGTCGTTTCCGGGTTTAACACCTCGTCCTCGCCTTTACACACCATGACAGGGTCAATCACAACCCGCTCCAATTTGTGCGCATCGATTGTTTTCGCGGCAATCTCAATCAGTTCAACTGTGCCCAACATCCCTGTTTTCATCGCATCGATGCCAACAGAAAGGACGGTTTCCAGTTGCTTTTCAAGAACATCTGCCGCAATTGGGAACACATTATGATGCCAGTTATCTTTTGGATCCATTGTGACGATGCAAGTCAAAGCAGTCATGCCGTATACGCCAAGCTCCTGGAATGTTTTCAAATCCGCTTGAATTCCGGCCCCGCCGCTCGTATCTGAACCGGCAATTGTCATTACCTTCTTAATGCTCATTATGTACTCCTCCTAAAAAAGGCTTAATAATCACCCTATTATTATAATTCAACAGCAAAAAAACAACCAAAATAAACTTTTACAATGGTGCAAATGATTTTTTTCGCCTGTCGAAAGTGTTTGACAAAAAAGTGAAATATCCAACTTTTTTACTATTTTAATCAATTCATAGTGATAAAAATTACTTTCAAAAGACTCCTCCAAAATTACTCTATTAATGAGAAATACTCTTCAAAGGTGGTGGGAAAACAATGAACCACAAAAGTTGTCCCGACGAATATCCCATTTCATTAATCATTAATGGGTACGAAATGGCGATTTTCCAATTGACAAAATTTGATCTCGAGGATTGGACATATGGCTATTTGTTTTCTGAAGGATTTATTCAGGCAGCAAATGATATTGAGGCCATCGTCATCAATGAAGATATGGGGAGCATCCATGTCACTTTAAGCGCAGCCTTTGATGAAGAGCAAGTCTTTTCAAAGAAGAAGCATTACACAGCAGGCTGCGGCAGGGGCGTCACATTTTTTTCAATGACTGATGTAAAGAACTTCGATAAGGTTACATCAAATCAAATCTATCAGCTTAGCTATCTTTTAAAAAAACGCAGCGAATTTGCTCAGAACTCCCGTTTTTATTTGGAAACAGGCGGCATGCATGGCGCCTGCATTGTGGATGAAGAGGGAAATATCACCATTCGAGAGGATATCGGCCGGCATAATGCCGTCGATAAGATTATCGGACACGCCTTGAGAAACCGCTTACGACCCGACCGGCTTGTACTTCTTACAACCGGCAGGGTTTCATATGAAATGCTCTCAAAAGCAGCTAAATTCGGCTTTCCTGTTATCGGCTCGCGGACGGCCGCAACCAAGCAGGCTATCCAGCTGGCGCGGTACTTAAATATAGAAGTAATCGGCTATTTAAGAGGGAAAATGGCGATGATCTATACCGCGGCAGGACGGGTCGAAAACGATGTAAATCCAGAGCCGCTCTTGGAGAGAAGCTTTGAAGGGGGGAATCAGCCGGTAGAACTATATAGATAAACAAAAAAATGGGATGTTCTATTCATTACTCTTGGGAAGGAGATTGGAAATGGTTGAAATGAACTTAAATCGCCGGCAATTTTTAAAGCTATCCGGTGCAACCGCTGCCACTTTAGCGGTTGTCGAACTGGGCTTTAATGAGCAAAAAGCCTATGCGAAATCAAAGGAATTCAAAATTGCCAAAGCTACTGTAACACCAACCATTTGCTGTTTTTGCGGCGTCGGCTGCGGGATCTTAGTCCATACAAAGGACAACACAGTGGTTTATACGGAGGGGGACCCGGATAACCCAATTAATGAAGGCAAGCTATGCAGCAAAGGAACGACACTCAGACAGTTATACACTTCTGAAAAGCGGATGACGAAACCTCTTTATCGGGCTCCTGGCAGCGATAAATGGGAAGAAAAAGACTGGGAATGGATGCTCGATACCATTGCCAAACGTACAAAAGAAAGCCGCGATAAGTCGTTTATCGTTTCGGAAAACGGCGTTACGGTAAATAGAACTGAAAAGATTGCAAGCCTTGGCGGTGCGGCACTTGATAATGAAGAAACGTATTTGGTTTCAAAATTAATGAGAGGGCTTGGCGTTGTTTACTTAGAACACCAGGCACGAATATGACACAGTTCAACGGTTGCCGGTCTGGCACCATCGTTTGGACGTGGAGCAATGACAAATCATTGGAATGACCTGCAGCATACAGATGCAGCGCTAATTATGGGCGCAAACCCTGCTGAGAATCATCCAATCAGCTTCAGATGGCTGACAAAAGCAAAAGAAAACGGCGGTAAAATTATCAGTGTTGACCCGCGTTATACTCGGACATCAGCAGTATCTGATATTTACGCTCCTCTTCGTTCCGGAACAGACATTGCGTTCCTGGGCGGAATGATAAAATATGCACTCGAAAATAATCTTATTCACAAAGAATATGTTATTAACTATACAAACGCTTCCTTTATCGTAGCGGATGGCTATGATTTCAAAGATGGCTTATTCTCTGGTTATGACCAAGCAAAACGCACTTATGATAAAACAAAATGGGCTCTTACTGCGGGACCGGATGGAAAACCGGTAACGGATCCAACCCTGGAGAACCCTCGTACTGTTTTCCAATTACTGAAGAAGCATTATTCGCGCTATGATTTGGATACGGTTTCATCTGTAACAGGTACACCAAAAGAAGATTTATTAATGGTTTACAAGACATTCTGTGAAACCAGCAAAGTAGGCAAAGCAGGAACCATTCTATATGCAATGGGTACAACCCAGCATACAGTCGGTTCGCAAAACGTCCGTGCTTATGCGATTATCCAGATGCTCTTGGGCAACATTGGCCTGCCAGGCGGCGGAATTAACGCAATGCGCGGCGAATCAAACGTACAAGGCTCCACTGACTTTGGATTATTATGGGATAACCTGACAGGTTACTTGGCTATTCCTAAAGCATCAGTACCTGAGCACGCGACACTTGAGGGCTACTTAAAGAAAGAAACACCTCCATCAGGCTATTGGAGCAACAGACCAAAATTCGTGGTCAGCCTACTTAAGTCTTGGTACGCGCAAAATGCAACAGCCGAGAACGAATTTGGTTATCAATATTTACCTAAACCGGGGGCAAAGAACTACTCGCACATTTTCTTATTCAAAGCAATGTACAATAAAGAGCTTGACGGTGCGTTCCTGTGGGGTACTAACCCGGTTGTCGGCGGACCGAATGCCGGCAAGGAAAAAGAAGCACTTGGCAACTTAAAATGGCTGGTTGCCGTTGACCTTTGGGAAACAGAAACAGCGGCCTTCTGGAAAAAAGAAGCGGGCAGCGACCCATCGAAAATCAATACAGAAGTATTCCTGCTCCCAGCATCCGCTTCATTTGAAAAAGAAGGAAGTATTTCCAACAGCTCACGCTGGATGCAATATCGCTGGAAAGCTATTAATTCAAAAGGCGAAGCAAGACCAGACCTTGATATCATCCATGAGCTGGCACTTAAGCTTAAAAAGCTCTATGCCGGTGACTTGAGTGCACAAGCTGCTCCATTCCTGGCGCTTGATTGGAATTTTGGCAAAGGTGAGGAATGTGACATTGATCTAGTTGCCAAGGAAATCAATGGTTATGACCTGACAACAGGCAAGCTGCTTCCTGGTTTCGGTGCCTTAAAAGCTGATGGAACAACTACCAGCGGAAACTGGATTTATAGCGGCTTCTATCCTGAAGAAGATAAGAACAAATCAAAAAGTCGCGACAATAAAGACACGGGTGGACATAACTATCTAAATTGGTCATTTGCTTGGCCGATGAACCGCCGCGTTCTATACAACCGTGCTGCAGCAGATGCAAACGGCAATCCTTGGAGCAAGGAAAAAGCCATCATCTGGTGGGATGCCATCCAGAATAAATGGGTCGGCACAGACGTTCCTGACTTTAACGCAACCTTGGCACCTTCAGCACCAGGAGGTACAGGCGCAATCATGATGAATAAAGACGGAGTAGGGCTGCTTTATGCACCAACGATGAATGAAGGTCCTTTCCCTGAACATTATGAGCCGTTTGAAAGCCCGGTTCCAAATGCCTTCTCATCTGTGGAATTAAACCCGGCCGTGGTGATTCATGAAGGCGACTTTAACAAGAAAGGCTCAAAAGGAACTTATCCAATCATAGCGACCACCTACCGGGTATCTGAACACTGGCAGTCCGGTTCGATGACCCGAAACCAAGAATGGCTGTCGGAAATCGCCGGTTACATGTTTGTTGAAATAAGTGAAGAACTCGCAAAAGAAAAAGGCATTAAAAACAAAGATAAAATCACGGTCAGCTCAGCACGAGGTGAAATCACTGCATACGCAATGGTTACAAAACGTTATAAACCTTTCAAAGTAAGAGGCAAAGTCGTGCACCAAGTGGGAATGCCATGGCATTTTGGCTATAAGGGATATGTTACAGGAGATACAGCTAACCGCCTGACTCCGCACATTGGAGATGCTAACACGCAAATTCCTGAATACAAAGCATTCCTCTGTGATGTTAGGAGGGCTGACTAATGGCTAAAGAATATGTGAAATTCGTTGATGTGACCAAATGTGACGGCTGTAAAGCCTGCATGGTGGCCTGTAAAAACTGGAACGACCTGCCTGTTGAAGAGACAGCATTCCAGGGCAGTGCTCAGTCCCATCCAAAAACAACCGCCGATACCTGGAACGTCCTTCAGTACATTGAGCATGAGAATTCGGGAGGCGGTCTGGATTACTTGTTCCGCCACTCATCCTGCTTCCATTGTACGGATGCGGCGTGTGAAAAGGTATGTCCTGAGAATGCCATCAGCTATACCGATTTTGGTTCCGTTGTCATCGATCAAGACAAGTGTGTAGGATGCGGCTATTGCGTCCAAAACTGTCCGTTCGAAGTGATTTCTCTAAAGGAATACAAAGATAAAAACGGTAAAGAGTACCGTAAAGCTCACAAATGTACAATGTGTACCGACCGTTTGGAAGAAGGCTTGCAGCCTGCCTGTGTAACGACCTGCCATACTGGAGCAATGGAATTTGGCGATAAAGATGCGATGATCAGAAAAGCTGAAAAGCGCGTCCAAGAAATCAAAGACCGTTATCCTAATGCCCAGGTGTACAATCCGCAAGGCGTTGGAGGCACACACACCGTTTATGTTTTAGCAGAAAAGCCGTCAGTTTACGGGCTTCCGGAAAATCCAAAAGTTCCAACCTCCGCAGTTGCTTGGAAGGATTACGCACAGCCAATCGGCAAGATGATGCTGGGTGCCACCACGATGGCTCTTGTCGGTGCGTTTGTGACAAACAAGCTATTCAATAAAGAAGGCAAGGAGCAAGACGGAGGTGGAAGCAATGAGTAATCAGACAAAACCTGATGTAAAAGTTCGCCGCTTTCCAAAGGCGTTTGTTTGGGCCCATGCAATCAATGGGATTTCCTTCTTTGCGTTGTACATTACAGCACTGCCAATGTATACCGAATTCTTTGACTGGCTGTATCCGGTGTTTGGCGGCCCGGCCAACGCCCGGCTGCTGCACAGAATTTTCGCCGTCACATTTATAACGCCAACCTTGATCTTGTTGATTTTTAGCCCGAAGTTCCTGATGCTTTGGCTAAAAGAATTAATTACATGGAAAAAGCGCGACCTTGAATTTTTCGGCAGTTTCGTTAAAGAATTGTTCGGCTTTAAGTTTAAGCATATAAAACAAACCTTCTTCAACGCCGGGGAAAAAATTAACTCGATTCTGCAGATGTTCTGTGCAATTTTGGTTATTTGTTCAGGCTTCACAATGTGGTTTCCTGAGTATTTCCCGAGAGCTCTTGTGCAATGGGGCTACTTATTCCACAACGTCGGCTTCGCTCTTGGAATTGCCGTCATTGTCGGTCACATTTACTTGAGTGTGATTCATAAAAATTCAAGACCAGGCTACTCCGGTGTCATTACCGGCGAGGTTCCTGCACGGTGGGCAAAGGATCATTACCAAGAATGGTATGAAGAAGAGGTCAAAAAGGGTAACTTCCCTGAGTTGGATGATCCGAAACATAAAAAAGGCGCTTAATTTTATGAGGAAAGGGGCTGGCTGTCTGTCAAAGGCAGCCATTCCCATTAAAAAGTAGACTCTTTAGTGGGAGTACTGTCATTTTATTAGCGAATTTTAATGGTTTATTAGCGAATTTTAAGAGTTTATTAGCGAATTTCAGGATTCTATTAGCGAATTGAGTTTCATCCGCCAATTTTTAGAGCGAAAAACAAGGAGTTCCGTACTCAATCGGCGAATTTCAGGCTTCAATCGGCGAATTAAGACTTTCTATCGGCGAATTTCACAGTTCAATCGGCGGATTGCAGCCATCTATCGGCGAATCCAAAAATATCACAAAAAAAGAGGTGCAACAACGATGATTAAATCCGTTGTTTCAAAGGAATACCAGAGCTTGCAAAAGGAAATTGTTCAGCTTCAGGAAAAATGGAAGCAGATGATTAATCCGGATACGGTCAGGCCTAATCTGGACAAAGCGGCGCTGGCTGCAGGGGTACCTGCTGCCGCGTTAACGGCGATTGACTTTGAAATTTCACTATTCTTACAGTGGGTAGAGGAGATAACAGCCCTCCTCATAGAGACCAACCCAGATTTGAAACCAAAACTCGCTGATATTAGCAGTATGCTCAAGGAAGAAACGGCCATCCGCTGGATAGAGGAGGCATATTCCTTCAATAGCGTCTACTTTGAAAGGTTTGCTGAGGAAAATGGACTGGAACCATGGATTCCACAATTTTTAGCAGAAACCGCGCTCCGTCCGTATCTTCAACTAGTGGCTGAAAAAGTCCAGCCGGAAATCGACCGTGCCGTACCGGGTTCAGGCTGCCCTGTCTGCGGCGAGCCTGTAAGACTGGCAGTTTTGGAGGATGAGGGTAAAAAGGTCTGCCAATGTCCGCGCTGCCTCGCCCATTGGAATGCCAAGCGCCTGGAGTGCTCGCATTGCGGCAATGAAGACTATCAAAAAATCAAATTTTTAACGATTGAAGGGGACGCCGTTTCGCAAATACAGATTTGCGAGGAGTGCAACGGCTATATTAAAATTATTGATACAAGGCAATATATAGAAAAGCCGTCTGCTGCCATGATTGATTTAAATTCGATTCATCTCGATTTTGTTGCACAGGAAAACGGATTTACGGCGGTGGGCGAGAAAAAAGTTACTAAGTAAGAGGTGCTGTCGATGAACGCTTCAGCAATTATTTTATCAGGTGGAAAATCCAGCCGAATGGGCACCAACAAAGCTCTATTAAAAATAAATGAGAAAACTAATATTGAAAGAATTAGAGACACACTTAAGCACCGTTTTAATGGTATAATTCTGGTAACCAATCATTTTGATGATTATGAATTTTTAGAATTGGAAATGGTCGCAGATGACTATCCCGGTATGGGGCCGCTCGCCGGACTCCATGCCGGTTTGAAAGCTTCCGTAAGCGATGTTAATTTTGTCGCCGCTTGCGACATGCCGTTTGTGTCCGGGGAACTCGCCGAGACAATGGCAAAGCTATGCGGCGATTATGATGCGGTCATCCCTGTTATCAACGGGAACCAGCATCCGTTATTTGCTGTTTTTAGAAAATCAGTCGAAGCTGTGGCGGAAAGCTGTATTGCGGCGGGGAATCTCCGCATGAAACAGCTGCTGGACCGTCTAAATGTCCTTTATGTAACAGAAAAAGAGCTAGCAGGCTTTAGCCAAACAGAATTGGAGCGGGTCTTCTTCAACATGAACCGCCCGGAGGAATACGAAGACGCGAAAAAGTGGGCCGAAAGCGAACATTAGGGGGAGAAAGAGAACCATGCAATTTTTCAAAGTAAAAACAGTGGAAGAAACATTTGCCTTGATAGATGAAATGATCCCGGCAACCCAACAAACAGAAGTAAGAGAGCTTTCCGAAGCCCTTCATTATATACTAGCCGAGCCGGTGACTGCGAAGGAGAATGTTCCCGGCTTTGACCGCTCGACGGTCGACGGATATGCTGTCCGCGCGAAAGATACGTATGGTTCTTCCGAGTCCATGCCCGGCTTCCTGAACGTTGCCGGGGAAGTCAAGATGGGCGAGGTCCCCGATGTAAAAGTCGGCCTTGGACAAGCTGTTTACGTTCCGACTGGCGGGATGCTTCCGGTTGGCAGTGACAGCGTGATGATGATTGAACATTGTGAGGATGTCGAGGGACTCCTCAATACATATAAACAAGTGGCGCCCGGGGAAAATGTAATCCGGGCCGGCGAGGATATCCGCGAGGGCGAGATTCTCCTTGAAAAAGGGGTGAAACTCCGCGCGCAGGAATTGGGTGCCCTTGCTTCTTTAGGTATTACCCATGTCACCGTTTTTCGAAAAATAAAAGCCGGCTACCTGTCGTCCGGTGATGAGATTGTTCCTTACCAAACGGAGAACTTGGCGGTCGGACAAATCCGCGATATTAACGGGCTGACGATTGCTGGCTTGGCGAGCGATTGGAATGTCGAGGTTGTGTACGGCGGCATTGTCCGCGATGACTATGAGGAATTCAGCCAAAAGGCCCGCGAACTTTACGAACAAGTAGACTGCTTGATTATGTCAGGCGGCAGCTCTGTTGGGGCGAAGGATTATACAACTGAGGTCATTCAAACATTGGGTGAGCCTGGCGTGTTTGTGCACGGTATTTCGATTAAGCCCGGCAAACCGACGATTTTAGCGGTGGCGGACGGCAAACCAGTGATTGGACTGCCTGGCCATCCGGCGTCGGCGATGATTATCTTCAAGCTGTTTGGCGAGCGGATTTTGAAGAAGTTGTCCGGCGAACATCTCGTGCCGAAGCCTGGGCATATTTTTGCAAAAATAACGAAAAACATCCCGTCAAGCCCGGGCCGGTCGGATTATATCAGAGTCCGGCTTGAGGAAAGGGACGGCGAATGGTGGGCGGAGCCGATTATCGGCAAGTCCGGGTTGATTACGACGCTGGTGAAGAGCGACGGGATTGTGGAAATCAGTTCAGAAAAAGAAGGAGTTTCGCAGGGTGAGTATGTTCCTGTGATTCTGTCCAGGTAAGGGGAGCGACAGTCATGTATAAACGGAAAATTTACTTGGAAGATAAACCACGTTTCGAGGCGCGGGATGAAATTCTCGCTGCTTTTGAGAGTACTCCGGAAAAGGAACTGATTCCGACAGTAGATGCATTAGGGCGTGTGACGGCTGAACCGATTTTTGCACCTGTGTCGACGCCGCACTATCATGCTTCGGCGATGGACGGTGTGGCGGTTGTAGCGGAAAGCACGTATACGGCGCATGAGCAGAACCCGCTTCATTTAAAGCTGGGCGAACAGTTTGTTCATGTTGATACGGGAAATGCAATTCCGTCGCCGTTTAACGCGGTGATCATGATTGAGCACGTCCAGGTGTTGGACGAGGAGACGATTGAAATCATCGAGCCGGCAACTCCTTGGCAGCATATCCGGCCGATTGGCGAGGATATTGTCCAGGAGGAAATGCTGTTTCCGCAGGGTCATGCATTAAGGCCTGCTGATTTGGGCGTGCTAATTGCGTCAGGGCTGCTTTCGGTTCCGGTTGTGAAAAAACCTGTTGTGGCCGTGATTCCGACCGGTAATGAGTTAGTTGAACCAGGGCAAGAAATGGCGCCAGGAAAAATTGTTGAATTTAACGGGACGGTGTTTGCCAATTTTATTAAAGAGTGGGGCGGCGAGCCGCGCTTGCACCGGATTGTCAAAGATGAGCCGGAGAAGATTAAAGAAGCGCTTTTGGAGGCTTCTGAGACTTCGGACTTTATCGTCATCAATGCGGGGTCGTCGGCGGGGAGCAAGGATTATACTGTTCATATCATCCAGGAGCTTGGTACGGTTTATACCCATGGCGTTGCGGCACGGCCGGGCAAGCCGGTTATTTTGGGTAAGATTAATGGTACGGTTGTGATTGGCGTACCGGGATATCCGGTTTCGGCTTATCTGGCGCTGGAATGGTTCGCGAGGCCGCTTGTCTGCAAGTACTTAGGTGTGCCGGAGCCAGAGCGGCAGAAGGTTACCGTCAAGCTTGGCCGGCGCATCGTTTCGTCGATGGGCGCTGAGGATTTTGTGCGAATGAATATCGGCTATGTGAATGGCCAATTTGTCGCTAATCCGCTGACAAGAGCGGCTGGGGTGACGATGTCGTATGTGCGGGCAGATGGGTTATTGGTGGTGCCGCCAGATGTAATCGGCTATGAACAAGGAGAGCTGGCGGAAGTGGAGTTGCTGCGGCCGCTTGAGGAAATCCGAAATGCGATCATGTTTACGGGCAGCCACGATTTGACGATTGACCTATTGTCGTCGGCGCTGAAGCGGGTGCGGACCGAGATGAAAATTGTCTCCTCGCATGTCGGCAGCATGGCCGGCATTATGGCAATCCGAAAAGGCGAGGCCCATGTAGCGGGGATTCATTTGCTTGACCCTGAGACAAAACAATATAATATATCATATGTACGCAGGTTGTTAGCCGGGCAGGAGGTTGTCCTGTATCCATTTTTGAAGCGCAAACAGGGCTGGATACTGCCAGCGGGCAATCCGCTTGAAATCCGTGACGTGCGTGATTTGGTGGAAAAGGGAGCGAACTTTGTGAACCGCCAAAAAGGCGCCGGCACGAGGATTTTGTTTGATATGCTGCTGGAGGAAGCGGGGCTTGAGCCGGATGCGATTAAGGGCTATGACCGCGAAATGTTTTCGCATTTAGCAGTGGCTGCGGAAGTGAACAGTGATGCTTGTGGCGCTGGCCTCGGCATTTATCCGGCGGCAAAGGCAATGGGCTTGGAATTCGTTCCGGTTTCCGACGAAGAATACGATTTAGTCATGACCAGAAGCTTTTACGAAAGCGAACAGTTCAAGCTGCTAGCGGAAATCATCCATTCCCCTGCCTTCAAGGCTCAGGTGGAGAATATCGGCGGCTATCAAGTGGTGGAAAACGCCGAGCCAAAGCGCTTGGCTGAAGAGGTGAAATAATTGAAGCTTTACGAGATTTCAAAAGAACCAATTAATATACAGGATGTTATCGACAAGGTGGTCCAGCGCGAAGCCGGCGCGATTACGACGTTTATCGGTACCGTCCGGGAATTGACCTATGGAAAAAAGACGTTGTTTTTAATCTATGACGCATATGAAGCGATGGCTGTGAAAAAGCTGGAGCAGATTGGCCGCGAGATTGAAGAGCGCTGGGCGGGTTCTCAAGTTGCGATTACTCATCGGGTCGGGCGCTTGGATATTACCGATGTCGCGGTAGTGATCGCGGTGTCGACGCCGCACCGGGCTGATGCCTATGAGGCGAACCGCTATGCGATTGAGCGGATTAAGGAAATTGTCCCAATTTGGAAAAAAGAGCACTGGGAGGACGGCGAGGAATGGGTCGGCAACCAGCTCGAAACGAAGGCCTATCCGAGCGGAAAGCCTGAGGAAGGTGATTTAAGTGAATAAAATTTTGTTTTTCGCCCATTTGCGCGATGCGGTTGGCGAGGAGTTCCTGAGGCTTGATGCCAGCGGCAAAACGGTGGCTGAATTGAAGGCGGAACTCTCTGAGACGTACGATTTGCCGCGGATGGAAACGGTGATGACGGCGATTAATGAAGAGTTTGCTTCTAATGATGAAGTGATTAAGGATGGGGACGAAATCGCGTTTATCCCGCCGGTCAGCGGGGGCTGATTTTTTGATTCGCCAATAGGACGTTAAAATTCGCCGATTGGGAGCCTCGATTCGCCGATAGAAGTCTGAAATTCGCCGATAGATTGCAAAAATCCGCCGATAGAATGGAAACTTGTCCTTTTAAGAATGAATTTCCTTGCTGGAAACAGAAATTCTCTAATAGAATCACGAAATTCGCGGGCATTAAATATAAATCAATTAAAAACAGCTAATTTTACCCTAAAAGCTCGCCAAAATGGCGAGTTTTCTTCTAGAAAGGGGATCTTTATGAACGAACGCTACTCAAGGCAAGTTCTTTTTCCGGGAATCGGCAAGGAAGGCCAAGAAAAGATAAGAAATAAGCATGTGTTAATCATCGGCGCCGGGGCTCTGGGTTCGGGTAATGCAGAAATCTTGACCCGCGCCGGTGTCGGCAGATTAACCATCGTCGATCGGGACTATGTAGAAGCCAGTAACCTGCAGCGCCAGCAGCTTTATACTGAAGAAGATGTTACAGAAAAACTACCTAAGGCAGCAGCAGCTAAAAAGCGTCTAAAAGCAATTAATTCAGATGTTGAAATCAACGCCATCATCGGCGACGCCACTCCGGAGCTACTCGAGGAGCTGGCTGCGGGGGTCGACCTGATGTTAGATGCGACTGACAATTTTGAAACGCGGATGGCGATGAACGACGTTTCCCAGAAATACAACATTCCTTGGATTTACGGGGCCTGCGTCGGCAGCTATGGGATGAGTTTTTCCATCATTCCGGGAAAAACACCGTGTTTAAATTGCCTGCTACGGACGATTCCGCTTCAGGGAATGACCTGCGATACGGGCGGCATCATTTCTCCTGCCGTGCAAATGGTCATTGCCCACCAGACTGCGGAAGCGTTGAAGATGCTGGTCGAGGATTGGGATGCAGTCCGCCAGGCCTTTGTCAGCTTCGATTTATGGAGAAATCAATATACAAGCATGAAAATGTCAAAGGCCAAATACTCCGGCTGCCTATCGTGCGGCGAGGAGCGGACATATCCTTATCTCGACCGTGAAAATATGACAAAGACCACAGTCTTGTGCGGCCGCGATACTGTGCAAATTCGTCCTGCCACACCTGGGGAAATTTCGCTAGAAAGGCTCGCAGGCCAGCTTAGCTCGCTCGGCTACTATGTAAAAGGCAATCCATATTTAGTGTCAGTGGAAATGGGCGAGGAGCGGATGGTCATCTTCCAAGACGGCCGGGCCCTTATTCACGGCACAAAAGATTTGACCCATGCGAAAACAATTTATCAAAGGATATTAGGATAAACTAAGAAACCCGAATCTTTTAAGATACGGGTTTTACATATTTCAACAAGTTTCACGTGGAACATTTGAAATATGTCGAAAGCCTGTAAAAGACTATTTTTTCGAAAAAAAGCCGATACTCATGTAGAATAAAATAGAGACCGAAAATGAGGAGTATTTGAACGTGAATATATCTGTCCAAAAATTATTAGCCAAAATGGAAAAAGAACTGAATCAGGCACGGGCAAGCCATAAGGAAGAAAGCTTGCGGGAAAGGGTTTACTCTATTAAAATATTATGCGAATTGATATTGGAAGAAAAGCAGACCGGACGGGATGTGCAGCCTGCTGCGGCCGCTATTCAGCAAGCAACAGCAACTCAAGTATTGCAGCATACAGCCTATCAGCCCGCTGTTTCGCAGCCGATTTTTCAACAGCCAACAGTCACTGCACCACAGCCAAAAAAATTGGAACTGGACGATGAGGCTAATGGTGATTCACTGTTTGATTTTTAAATAGAAAAGCGGAAGCGCCTTGACCAGCCCCGACAAGCATAAGACAAGCCGGCGAGAAGGCTGTTCTATAGCCTTCTTGACGGATTGTCTGTAGACCACAGAGGGGCTAGGCGCTGCAGCTAGACAAAAGGAGAGAATAATAACATGAAAACTTTTATTGTCATTGGCGCCATCAATGCCTTTTTGGCAGTCGCACTTGGTGCCTTTGGAGCACATGGACTAAAGGACAGATTAGATGCTCATTATCTTGAGATTTGGAAAACCGGCGTTACCTATCAAATGTTTCATGCAACCGGTATTTTAATCATTGGCCTGCTGCTTGGAAAAGTTGCAACTAGCTCTTTGTTTACCTGGTCAGGCTGGTTAATGCTTGTTGGTATCATTTTATTCAGCGGCAGCTTGTATCTATTAAGCTTAACAAAAATTGGCCCGCTTGGTGCCATCACCCCAATCGGCGGCGTTTGCTTCCTAGCGGCTTGGGTATTGATGATACTTGGAGCGGTAAAACAATTTTAATCATGAAAAAAAGCATTGAGACCTTATTGCTCAATGCTTTTCTCATATTATCTAGGCGGGTAAGTACCTAATTGCGGACCTGCGCCGTAAGGATATTCATACTCTATTTCTTCAGCAAATGTGATGTAATCGACGGCTACCATTGGAATCAGGAAGCGGGTGCCTTTTTGCGGATCGCTTAAGATGACATGGTCGCGGCCGGCTGCCTCGATAATTCCTCTAAATTCTTTGGCATTCCACTGTGTGTTGCCTTCAAATGTAGCAAATACAGATACAAGCTTGCCTTTGTTTAGGCGTAAAATATTCTCAATATACGATTGTTCAATTGGCAGCATGCCTGGAACGGCGCCGCCTCCTGCTGGCGGTCTTGGTGGAACAGCTCCTCCCGGCGGAAAGCCTCCTGACTGAGTGGGAACAAACCCCTGCCCGCCAGCGATTGGCTGGGCTCCCTGCATTCCGGCTGCACCACCAGTATAGGGCTGAAATCCTTGAGGATTATAATATTGGCTCATTTTTTTCCCTCCTAAAATATAAATCAATAGCCCAACAATCTATACATACTCGGAAACCTATAATTGGTTCCTACTTCTCGCTGTTTTATTAGTATGAGGGAAAGTTCGAGGATATGACTTTAGGACGAGGTGCAAATGAAAAAAGCTCCCAGCTTTTTGAGTTGGGAGCTTTTAAACGAACGAGTTATACGTGTAAGAACTTTGGAATGCGCTCTTCCTCTAACAGGTTGCCAACAAAGAATGCGCCGAATTCGCCGTAGCGGGCGCTGACTTCGTCAAAACGCATTTCATAAACAAGCTTTTTAAATTGCAGCACATCTTCCGCGAACAGGGTTACACCCCACTCGTAATCATCGAAACCGACGGAACCGGTGATGATTTGGCGGACCTTGCCAGCATATTGGCGGCCAATCATGCCGTGGCTTCGCATTAGATTGCGGCGCTCCTCCATCGGCAGCATGTACCAGTTATCATTGCCCTGGCGGCGCTTATCCATTGGATAGAAGCAGACATACTGTGTTTTTGGCAGAGTAGGATACAGGCGTGCCAAAATTTGCGGGTTCTGGTACGGATCCTCTCCGGCAGGCAGGTAGTTGCTGAGCTCGACAACGGACACATAAGAATGAGCCGGCACGAGGAATTCAGCAAATTTGGTTTTGTTGAATTCGGTTTCAATTTGGTTCAGTTCTTCCATTGTCGGGCGCAGGATCATCATCATGAAATCTGCCTTTTGGCCTACGATTGTATATAAAGCATGGCTGCCTTCTTTGCGTTCTTGGGTGGTGTTCCATTTTTCAATCAGACTTAAAAACTCGTGAATCGCCGCTTGGCGCTCATCTTCAGAAAGCATCTTCCAGGTGGTCCAGTCCACAGTGCGGAAATCATGCAGGCAGTACCAGCCGTCAAGCGTTTGTGCTGCTTCACTCATTAAAATCACTCCTATGTAATCATTCTTCTTAAACAACCATAACTATACCATAGTTTGACCAAGGTTTCCCCAAATAAACCTTTAGTGGATATTTTTATGAAAAAAAGAGAATAGTAAAAAGTAGAGTGTCATTTTTTGAAAAAATAAACTTCTCAGTGAAAACGCTGTCTGTGATGAACATCGCTTGAAAAATTAATTTGGTAAAGTATCCTGATTTAAAGGAGTTTTTTTAAAGGAGTGTTTGGTGTGGATTTGTTTGAAGGATTGAAGAAAAAAATTTCCGGACGTGGCTTGAAAATTGTTTTCCCTGAAGGATTGGATGAGCGGATTGTCAGAGCGGCCAGCCGTTTGGCGGAGGAAAACCTGCTTACGCCAATCTTGGTTGGGAATATTGAGCAGGTTCAGGCAAAAGCGCAGGAGCTTGACGTATCCTTGGATGCTGCGGAAATTTATGACCCGGCGAACTACGCGGGAATGGATGAACTTGTGGCAGCGTTTGTGGAACGCCGCAATGGAAAAGCAACCGAAGAGGATGCCCGCAAGATTTTATTAGATGAAAACTACTTTGGCACGATGCTGGTATATACAAATAAAGCACATGGGCTTGTCAGCGGTGCTGCCCACTCAACTGCCGATACCGTCCGCCCGGCCTTGCAGATCATCAAGACAAAGGCTGGCGTGAAGAAAACCTCAGGCGTGTTCATTATGGTCCGCGAGGACGAGAAATATGTGTTTGCGGATTGCGCGATTAACATTGCACCTGACAGTATGGATTTAGCGGAAATCGCGATTGAAAGCGCGAAAACGGCGGAGAAGTTTGATCTTGAGCCGCGTGTTGCGATGCTATCGTTCTCAACGAAGGGCTCTGCGAAGTCGGAAGAAACGGAGCGGGTTGTGGCCGCTGTTGAAGAGGCGAAGCGCCGTGAACCGTCGCTTGTGCTCGACGGGGAATTCCAGTTTGACGCTGCCTTTGTTCCTTCTGTGGCAAAAAGCAAAGCGCCTGGCTCCGTGCTGCAGGGCGACGCGAATGTATTTATCTTCCCTAGTTTGGAAGCGGGAAATATCGGCTATAAAATTGCCCAGCGCTTAGGCGGCTTTGAAGCCGTCGGCCCGATTCTTCAGGGCTTGAACGCACCGGTGAACGACCTCTCCCGCGGCTGTAACGAAGAGGACGTTTATAAGCTGGCGTTGATTACGGCGGCACAGGGATTGTAATGATATTTTGAGGGCTGGTCCGAGGCTGGACTGGCTCTTTTTTTCGGGCCCGATTAGAATTTGTAGATATCTTGCGAAATTGTGTAGATATATCGTGAAAATTGTAGATATCTGAAAAATTTTTGTAGATAAGTTGCAGAAATTTGTTGATATAAGACAGAAACGTGTCGATATCCTCCTTTAAGAGAGCCCAAACTATTTTTTCCTGTAGCATTTTGATAAAATAACCCCATCATACCGTACAAGGAGCAACCAAAATGGAAGGTTTATTGCGACAAACACAGTGGCGGATTATTGACCAGTCCTCGGTCGGGCCGCATTTTCAGGCGCTTCAGTCTTTTGGCATTGATGACACACTGTGTGCCTCGGTCGGAGCGGAACAGGCCCCGGCAACAGCGCGCACGTGGGTGCATTACAACACGATCGTCCTCGGCATACAAGATACAAAACTGCCATTCTTACAGGAGGGCATTCAATTTTTACAAGAAAAGGGCTATCAGTCTATCGTCAGGAATTCCGGCGGACTTGCCGTGGTTCTCGATGAAGGAGTCCTTAACATCTCGTTGATTCTTCCGGAGGCGGAAAAAGGAATCGACATCAACCGCGGCTATGATGCGATGTGGGTGCTAATCCAGCGGATGTTTGCTGATTACACGCAGCAAATTGAAGCGAGGGAAATCGTCGGTTCCTACTGCCCGGGCAGCTATGACCTCAGCATCGGCGGGAAAAAATTTGCCGGCATCTCGCAGCGCCGTTTGAAAAAAGGGGTGGCAGTCCAGATTTATCTTTGTGTAAACGGGAGAGGGTCGGAGCGTGCCGAACTCGTTCGCGAATTTTATCAGATTGCCAAACGGGATGAGCAAACTAGGTTTGCATATCCGGAAATCGTCCCGGAAGTCATGGCCTCACTGTCAGAACTGCTCGGAGTTGAACTTAGCATAGGAGATGTCATGCTCAGGCTCTTAACGGAGTTGAAAAATAACAGTGACAGGCTGTTTGCCGGCACGTTAAATGAATACGAGCTGGAGCTTTTGCCTGGCTACCACCAGAGAATTGTCGAGCGGAATGAAAAGCTGGCGGAGATGTAGCGAATCCGGCAAAGCCTGCTGCCGTTACAGCTTTCCGCCAATGGTGGGCCTTATCCGCAAGTTGGAAGGCTCTATCCGCAAGTCAGCGCGCTTTATCTGCAAGTTGGCAGGCCCTATCCGCAAGTTGGAACTGGCGTGGAGTGGATTCACGGAGCTTATTTTTCAAACCAAGCAAAAAAGCCGTCACATCTTTTGTTAAAGAATGTACGGCTTTTTTTGATAAAGATGCTGTGCGTCTCTCTCCCAGTGCTTTCTGTCTAGAGAATTATTCGGCTACCTTTTCGAGGTTCCCGTTGCGGTCCATTTTGAACTTTGTTGCCGGACGTTCCTCTTCCTCAAAAAGAACAAGCTTGCGGGCGCGGTTCATGATCTTCATGAGGGTCTCGTAATCTTCCTGCATCGTTTCGCGGTTATCCTCAAGATCCCTGACTTTCGAGCTCAATTCCTCATTCTGCTGTCTCAGGTCAGCAATTTCTCTTTTTAATCTTTCATTCTCAGTTTTTAATACATCATTTTGCAGATTGGAATGTTTAAAGTTTTCCAAGAAAGCAATGATGGTATCCATTGTGAGACCTGATGCGGATGTTGTCACGGCTGGCCTGTAGGTCTGTACCGGCGCTGTTTGCGCTTGCGTCTGCACCAATGCTTCTACTGCCATTTCAACCGTCATGTCCTGCATTTCAGCAGGGGCCTCAGGCATCACTTCACTCTGAACGTTTAAAACTCCTAAATCTTCGGAGACTGGAACCGGCGGATTGTAGAGAAGCTTTTTCTTGCCGCCCTGATCCTTTCCTAGGATTCTTTGTCTTTGTTTGCGCTGTTTTTTCGCTAATTGCAACGCTTTTTCATAGCGATGGCGGACAACGGCGTTCCATCTGAAACCGCAGGCTGCGGAGGTCCGGTTCAATTTGTCTCCTACCTCTTCAAATGCGTTCAGCTGGGTGCTGCCCTCCCTCACGTGTCTGAGGACGGTTTCAGCCAATAGCAAATCGTCTTCATCTGTCCATGCATCTTGACGAACTTTCATATGTTTTCATCTCCCTAACATAATTTCCAAATGATTTGCCGGGCAAATTCCGGCGAAATTATAAAAAGTTCTAGTCTTATGATGGACAAGTTTTCTAGGCTTTATACCAAAATGGTTAAAAGGATAATAGATTTTTTTGCTAATAGGTAAATATAAAGCAGCGATTTGGGTGATTGCTTTAGTTATGCCGATTAGCGGCTGTTGTGTGGCGGTTTATTGAGAAGTAGAACCCTAATTGCTAAACTTTGCAACTTGCATTGAAAACAGAGAAAATGTAAAATACGTTAGTAGTTCAATGTGCGGAACTGAGGTTTTAAATTTTTTTCAAAATGTGATTTTTCTCATTGTAATTTCAATATGGTAGTTGGTTAAACTATTATTTATAGATTGTTTTTGTAGAAAGGGTTGTAATAAATGTCCAATGAATTTCGCGTGTGCGACGATTGTCAAGCCGTAAATTTAAAGACATTGATCCCTCGTCTGAAAGAGATTGACCCGAATGCCGAAATCAAAATCGGCTGCCAGTCTTACTGCGGACCCGGCCGAAAAAAGACGTTCGCCTTTGTCAATAACCGCCCGCTCGCGGCCCTGACAGAAGAGGAATTAATGGAGAAAATCAATAAAAAGCTAAAATAATCACCTTTGAACACTGGGCTAAGGTGATTTTTCTTTGTGTGAACGGCAGATGTCCACCCGACGGACAATGTCCATGGGCGGTACCTGACACCACAGCCTTGTCGAAAAATACTGAAGAAAATTGTTGAATTTTGGATGATTTACCCTTTTAGTGGGGATATAATAGAAGCAAGAATATCAGGAAGAGGGAAATCAATGGTGTATTCGGCGGAAAAATTGAGCGAAGAAAAAGTGTTTAAGGACCCCGTCCATCGCTATGTCCACGTCCGCGACCGGGCAATTTGGGATTTGGTCGGGACGAAGGAGTTTCAGCGTTTAAGACGCATTAAGCAGCTGGGGACGACCTTTTTGACCTTTCACGGTGCAGAGCACAGCCGATTCAACCATTCCCTTGGCGTTTACGAAATTGTCCGCCGGATTATCGATGACGTGTTCGAAGGAAGACCGGAATGGAACGACGATGACCGACTTCTCACGCTTTGCGCGGCCTTGCTGCACGACCTCGGCCACGGTCCGTTTTCCCACGCCTTTGAGAAAGTGTTCGGCTTTGACCATGAGGACTTCACCCGTGCGATTATCCTCGGAAGCACAGAGGTAAACAGGGTCCTCCAAAGAGTCAGCCCGGAGTTTCCTGAGCAGGTAGCCGAAGTAATCGCGAAAACCTCGGAAAAGAAGATGGTCGTCAGCCTGATTTCCAGTCAAATAGACGCCGACCGGATGGATTATCTACAGCGCGATGCCTACTTTACCGGGGTAAGTTATGGGCAGTTTGACATGGAGCGGATTTTAAGGGTGATGCGCCCGCGCGAGGACCAGGTCGTCATTAAAAAGAGCGGCATGCATGCGGTCGAGGATTATATCATGAGCCGCTACCAAATGTACTGGCAGGTTTACTTCCACCCCGTCTCGCGCAGTGCGGAGGTTATTTTGACAAAAATCCTCCACCGCGCCAAGGAATTATTTAAGAAAAACTATTCTTTTAAACATGAACCGATTCACTTTATCTCTTTTTTCACGGAGCAAGTGACGTTAGAAGACTATTTAAAATTAGATGAATCTGTGATTATGTACTATTTTCAGATGTGGCAGGAGGAGGCCGACCCCATTATAAGCGACCTCTGCCGCCGTTTTGTCAATCGGAATTTATTTAAGTATGCCGAATTTGATCCTGCCAAGGAATATAAAAAGCTCGCCGAATTAACGTTGCTTTTTGAAAAAGCAGGCATTGATCCCGAATATTACTTGGTGGTCGATTCTTCATCAGATCTGCCATATGACTTTTACCGTCCAGGTGAGGAAGAGGAACGGCTGCCGATTCATCTGTTGATGAAAAATGGGGACTTGCGGGAGCTTTCACGTGAATCGGAAATCGTCGATGCAATTTCGGGAAAACGCAGAACGGACCACAAGCTTTACTATCCGGCTGATTTTCTTGAGGACACTGCCATTGGTGCAGAGTGGAAAAAGAAAATTCGCGCCCTTTTACAATAAGTATTGTTAAATGGAGTAGGAGATGACGAACATTGCTGAAAGATCATGCCAAACTGATGCAGGCAATTCTAGTTTCCGGTGAAATAATCGGAAGAAAAAAGCTGCAGAAGATGATATATATTGCTAAAAAAATTGATTTTCCGTTTCAAGACCGCTTCCAATTTCACTTTTACGGCCCATACTCTGAGGAATTGACCACTCGTGTGGAGGAGCTTTGCAATATGGGGTTTCTTAATGAAGTGAAGGAGAAAAAGGGCGGATATTATCAATATCGCTATACATTGACCGATTCAGGCAAGGAGTTTTTGAGTCTAAACGAAGTGGACATGCCTTGCTTGGAGGATTGCCTGACCGATATGAATGACCAGAATGCTAGATTCCTTGAACTGGTTTCGACGGTTTTATATTTTGATAATCTTCCAAAGGAAGAGGTTGCCCAGAAGGTGTTCACTTTAAAAAGCAGCCAGCGCTACACTGAGGAAGAAGTCGATGAGGCTTATCGGTATATTGAAGTATTGAAAAAAAAAGTAATCGAATAAGGATTGTAGGTTGAAGCGCTTGGACCCGTTTAGGATGTCCAGGCGTTTTTTGTAGGGAATTTTTATCTTGTCCATATCCATTTTTGTTAAAATTTGTTATGATTTGACTATCAGAATGGGTGATGGAGGAATGGAACGTGGGTGATTTTACAGGATTGGTGGCAATTATAATGTCACTGGGGATCCCAATTGTAGCGATTGTTGGGGCATTTTCAATAAAGAAAACAAAATTGCACGCCGAGATGGTAAAGGATCAGTTGGAACTTGAAAAGGTTAAGCACCAAAACTACTTAATTGAAACGGAAAAAATGAGGCTCGAACTCGAAAAAATACAGCTGGAAAGCCCAAAAAACGACTTTAAACTATAAGTATAAAAAATAAAGTGTGAATCCAAAGCAAGACTTAGCGGATTCACACTTTATTGATTTTATTCGGGGTAGTGTCCACCCAAGGCGGACAAAAGTCAGCAAGCGGTGCCTGAAACCCTATTTGTCGCTGAAGCGAACTCCTGCTCTTGCGTAGTGGTTTTTGCTCATTTCTTCGATGAAGATGGTGATGTTTTCTTTTGGTGCGCCGGTGGTTTCGCTGACAGCGTCGGTTACTTTTTCAACGAGCGCTTTCTTTTGATCCTCAGTGCGACCTTCAAGCATTTTAACAGTTACATATGGCATACTAACTTCCTCCTTTTAATGGGTCATGATTGTAGTGTTCCACAAACAGCCAAAATGTGCAAGAATCGTCGGCACATTTGGTTTTCTTTTTCCATGCGGTTTCATGTATACTTAAAGGAAACTAGAGAGATACCAAGCTGTTTTTTCACGAGAGAGGAGAAACCCATTTGGAAGGTTTTAGTCGCTTTTTCGCATACCCGTTGGAGCTGGTTCCCTACGTCGCGATTACGCTCGTGTTTGCCTTTACATTTCACGAATTTGCCCATGCTTATGTTGCCTATAAATTCGGCGACCACACTGCCCAAAAGCAAGGCCGCCTGACGTTAAACCCGCTGCAGCATCTTGATCCATTCGGGACCATTTTAATTTTTATCGCTGGCTTTGGCTGGGCCCGTCCTGTTCCGGTCAATCGCTTTTTCTTTAAAAAGCCGCGCCTTGCCGGAGTGCTTGTGTCAGTCGCCGGGCCGCTAAGCAATTTGGTGCTGGCTTGCCTCGGCTTTATCATCGCCTATGGGCTGAACCGGTTTGGGGTCAATGCACCAGATCGTTTATATGATTTTTTTGAAATCTTTATTCAGCTCAATGTGGTATTGTTTATTTTTAATCTGCTTCCCCTGCCGCCGCTTGACGGCTACCGGATTGTCGAAGATTTGGCGCCCAATGAAGTCCGGGCCAAAATGACACAATATGAACAGTATGGGATATTAATTTTTCTGATATTAGTCATCACACCGCTCGACAGCTATACGATTCAGCCGATTTTTAATGTTGTCGTCCCGTGGGTGGCTGGTGGATTAAGCAATTTCTTTTATGGTTTGTTTTTTTAAAGGAGGTTTATAGCATCAATGGAAGAAAACAAGAAAAAACTAGGTTTTAATATTATTAAAAATGACCCGACGGACGGGCACAAGGGCTATGGCAAGGGTGCGTTGAGCCTTGATAATGTATCGCCGGTCATTATTGACGTCAATGCCGGAGAAGCAGAGATTGATGTCGGTGCGATGCATGCCCGCAGCGTCGTTGAAAAAGGGATCAAATTCCTCCCGAATCAGGACGATGTGCCAAACGGCAAGCCCTATTGGCTTGTGTGGGTGACAGTTGACCGCAAGCCTGAAGGTCCTTATTATGCTGGAGTGACGGCCTGTTATATGACTGTTGACCGTGAAATCCGCCGCGGCTACAAGTCGCTGCCAGAGCACGTTAACCGCATGGATAAATCGCTGAAGCGCCACATTATCGTCGACCATATGGACGACAAATCGAAAAAGGTGCTAGCCGATTTCTTGCGCGGCCATAACGAAGATTTATGGAAGAATTCGACCGATGAATTGAAAAACGGCTTGCAGGCAGAATAGTATATTTTGGAAAAATCAAGCCCCTTTTGAACACTAATTATGAACATTTTTTTACAAAAATAAATGATGTCAAACTCTTGTAGTTTTTTTCAAAAATGGGTAGTATTATAAGAAGTGTGAAAACACTGTAAGACTAGGACAGGAAAAAGCTCCGGGGCTGAACCCGGAGCTTTTTCCGTTCATTTAGCTAATATGAAGGTATAAATTCAACTACGCCTCATGAACAGTCCTATCGGACTCGCCAATCGGCAAGTTTTCATTTAACTCCATGGAAGAATGCGTTTGTACCATGGGGTTTTTTGGTCATCGCCATTCTTATCATGCTTTTTCGAACCGCCCTTGCCGATATGCTCGGTACAATATTCGGTTGGTTCCGTGCCAGTCACGTAGTAGGTGAAGCGGCGGACTGGACAATCCCTGGTCGCCAGCTTGCCGTTCGTCGGGTCGACGTAAAGCCCGATGACACCCTCTTTTGGCGGCTTGAATGCTTTGACGGGCTTGCCGTCCAAAGCCTCCTCCATGAAATTCGCCCAAACGTTCTTCGCATACGTTTTTTCGGCAGTAACATCAAGCGGTTTGCCGATATCATAGCCTGCCCAAACGGCGGTCACCAGCTGTGGCGAGAAGCCGATCATCCAGCTGTCCGTTTCCGTCGAACCGGATTTTCCGGCATAGGGGCGGGTCAAGTCGTTGATGATAGTGCTTCCCGTAACCCTGGCATAGCCGCTTAGCTTTGGATCGAACACGCCGGTCATCATTTGCGTCATGACGAATGCTTTGGCTGGGTCCAACACCTTTTCCTCTTTATTTTCCTTTTCATAAATGACATTGCCATTAAAGTCTTCCACTCTCGTAATCAAGTTCGGGCTGACCTTTTTGCCGCCATTGGCGAACATGCTGTAGGCGTTCGCCATTTCAATCACCCGGACGCCTGAGGTGCCAAGCGCAAGTGACGGCACTTTCGACATTTTGGTCGACAGGCCGAATTTCTTCGCTGTATCAATTAACGTTTCTTCCCCTAAAAAGAGGTGGGTTTTTACGGCAAAAATATTATCAGAAACCGCAAGGGCCTGGGCAAGGGTAATCTCGCCGTCGGCATACTTATTGTTAAAATTATGCGGCGTATAATCGGCCTGGCCGTCGTCAAATTGGAATTTTGTAAACTCGCTCCGCATCGTTGACGATGGCGTGAAACCGTGCTCAAGGGCAGCGTAATACAGGAGCGGCTTGATGGTCGAGCCAGGCTGGCGGACCGCCTGAACGGCCCGGTTGAACGGACTTTTTTCATAATCCCGGCCGCCTACCATCGCCTTAACATTGCCGTTTTTCGGGTCCATTGCGACAAGGCCGATTTGAATTTCCGAAGACTTCGATACATATTTATTGACTTGCTGCTCTGCCGCCTCTTGCTGCTTCATGTTCAGTGTCGTATAGACCTTTAGGCCGCCGAGGGCGATCGTCCGGTCATCAAGATGAAGCTGATTTTTCAAGGCCTTTTTGACCGCATCTTGAAAATAAGGGGCGGTCCTGGCTTTGTGCGTCGGGTATTCTCCCACAAAAATAAGGCGCTGCCCGGCCGCAATTTGGGCTGCATCTTTCTTGATGTATCCGTTTTTCACCATGCTTTGCAAAATAATGTTTTGCCGAGCTTTCGCGTTTTCGATAGACCGGAGCGGTGAATAGATGCCCGGCCCCTTCGGAATGCCGGCGAGCAGGCTTGCTTCTGCCAGCGAGAGGTCGGCTGCTTTTTTACCATAATAATATTGGCTTGCTGCTTCGACCCCATAAGCGCCGTTGCCGTAATAAATCGTATTTAAATAGCCTTCGAGAATTTGTTGTTTAGAATAGTTCATCTCGAGGCGGATCGCATAAAAGGCTTCAGTCAGCTTTCGTGTCCAAGTTTTGTCATGCTCGAGGAAAAGGTTCCGAGCGTATTGCTGGGTGATGGTACTTGCCCCCTGAACCTTGGCGAAGGCCTTGATATCGGCGAGAACTGCCCCGGCAATCCGCTTATAATCAAACCCATGATGCTCGTAAAAATTTTTATCCTCAATCGCGATGGTCGCATTGACGAGATCGGGAGAGATATCGTTAAGCTTTGCCCAGTAGCGCTTCTGGCCGTTATTGCTTTCGCCGATCAGCGTTCCGTCGTCAGCGAAGAATAAAGTCGACTGCGGAACGGCGAGCGGCGGCGGTCCTAGTATTTTCGCATAGGCGAGGACGCCGAGGAAAAGTACAAGCATACAAATCATGCCAATCAAGCTGATGATGATTAGAGCACGCAAATATTTAACTGTTTTTCGAAAACCGTGATTCGTCATGACTTCCATGCTAACTTCACCCCCTGTTTGTTTGTAATACCGTTCTGACGGGAAATTTTGGATTTTGGAAAAAACCGATAGTAATAGTATTGAAAAAATAGACTCTTTTTAAACAATTTTTTGCAGGAATTTGAAACATTTTTGCTAGACTTTTTCATGTGTTTGTAATTCAATAGTTTGGGTAGTATAAATTTGAAGTGTTTATTAGAAAAAAGAGGAAAGGAAGATGGTTAGATGGGCGGACTTTGGTTTACGGAAAAGCAGACCGAGAACTTTGGGATTACGATGAAAGTGAATCAAACTTTACATACAGAACAAACCGAGTTTCAAATGCTGGAAATGGTAGAAACAGCCGAGTGGGGCAACATGCTCTTGCTAGACGGCATGGTCATGACTTCGGTAAAAGATGAGTTCGTTTACCATGAGATGGTCGCACATGTGCCGTTATTTACGCATCCGAATCCGGAGAATGTGCTGGTGGTCGGCGGCGGTGATGGCGGTGTCATTCGCGAGGTGTTGAAGCACCCAAGTGTGAAAAAGGCGACGCTTGTCGATATCGACGGGAAAGTAATCGAGTATTCGAAGAAGTTCCTGCCTGAGATTGCCGGCTGGCTGGACGATCCTCGTGTCGATGTCCGCGTTGATGATGGGTTTATGCACATTGCCAATAGTGAAAATGAATACGATGTCATTATGGTAGACTCGACTGAACCGGTTGGACCCGCCGTGAACCTGTTTACAAAGGGCTTCTATGCCGGGATTTCTAAGGCATTGAAAGAAGACGGAATCTTCGTGGCCCAGTCAGACAACCCGTGGTTTAAAGCGGATCTGATTCGCAATGTGCAGCGTGACGTCCGTGAAATTTTCCCGCTGACCAACCTTTATATTGCCAACATCCCAACCTATCCAAGCGGCCTGTGGGCATTTACCATCGGATCGAAAAAATACGATCCGCTCGCAGTCAGCGACGACCGCTTCCACGACATTGAAACACGATACTACACAAAAGAACTTCACAAGGCAGCCTTTGTTCTGCCGAAATTTGTGGGGGATTTGTTGAAATAAAATGATCCGGTGATGTATTGGGGGGCGTACCCCCGTTAGAAAGGGGAATAAATGATGCGTTTTGATGAAGCGTATTCGGGGAATGTGTACATTAAGAGCCACCCGAATTTTGAGGAGAGTCAGGTTGTATTATATGGAATGCCGATGGACTGGACGGTAAGCTACCGCCCGGGTTCCCGTTTCGGCCCGGCACGGATTCGCGAGGTGTCGATTGGGCTTGAGGAGTACAGCCCGTACCTCGACCGCGAGCTTGATGAAGTAAAATATTTCGATGCGGGCGATATTCCGCTTCCGTTTGGGAATGCCCAGAAGAGCCTTGATATTATTGAAGATTTCATTGACCAGGTATTGGCTGCCGAGAAGTTCCCGTTTGGCATGGGCGGGGAGCACCTAGTTTCCTGGCCGGTTATGAAGGCTGTTTTTAAAAAATATCCGGATTTGGCGATTATCCATATGGATGCCCATACCGACCTGCGTGAAAATTATGAGGGTGAGCCGTTATCGCACTCTACACCAATTCGTAAAATCGCTGAGCATATTGGGCCGCACAACGTGTATTCTTTCGGCATCCGTTCCGGGATGAAGGAAGAATTCGAGTGGGCCAAACAAAACGGCATGCATATTTCCAAGTTTGAAGTGCTTGAGCCGTTAAAGGAAATCCTGCCGAAGCTTGCAGGTCGTCCGGTTTATGTCACAATCGATATCGACGTCCTCGATCCGGCGCATGCGCCAGGAACTGGTACCGTCGATGCGGGCGGAATCACCTCAAAAGAGCTGCTTGCTTCAATTCATGCGATTGCCCGTTCCGAGGTAAATGTGGTCGGCTGCGACCTTGTTGAAGTGGCGCCAATCTACGATGTATCCGAGCAAACAGCGAACACAGCGAGCAAATTGATTCGCGAAATGCTGCTTGGCTGGGTGAAATAAGTAGTGGGGGTCATCTGGCTCCGATGAAGTAACGCGAAAAAATAAAGGGGAACTGACCCCTACAAGATGCCTGCCCTAGTTTTGGGTAGGCTTCTTTTGATTTGCAGGCTTTCCAAGTTTATAATAGGAAAAGTATGCGAAACGGCGTGTAAGTCAATGTTATAGACATGGACAGAGAAAAATGAGCTTATCAAAGTTCCTTTTTAAAAAGAAAAAGGAAGTGCAACATGGAGATTCCGGTAAAGGTTAATGTAAAGACGACGATTGATGAACAGGAGACGTTTGAACTGACGGTGTTTGGCCGCTACTTTCAAAAAGATCAGGCATCCTACCTGCAGTATGAGGAAGTGCTGGAGGAGGGGACGGTGCGCACGATTGTGAAAACATCTCAAGACGAGGCCCTGATCCTAAGAAGCGGCCCTTTGAAGATGCGCCTGCCCTTTCAACTGAATCGGAAGCTTCGCGGCAGTTATGAGCTGGCGTTTGGGACATTTGAGACAACGACAAAGGCGCGGAAGCTGGACTATTCATACGACAATGGCAACGGACAAATTAGCATCCTATATGATTTTGCCATGCAGGGGACGCCTGCCGGTACATACCATTTAGAAATAAGTTTTCAGGAGGAACAAAAATGAATATTGTGGGACAAGTGCAGCAAAAGATTAAGGAGGAAATTCGGGCGGCGGTGCTGAAGGCAGGGCTTGCGTCCGAAGAGCAGATTCCGGATGTGATTCTCGAAACCCCGAAGGAAAAGGCGCATGGCGATTATTCGACCAACATGGCGATGCAGCTGGCACGGGTGGCGAAGAAAGCGCCGCGGATGATTGCCGAGGCCCTTGTAGAGAACTTCGACCGTTCCAAGGCTTCTATTGAAAAAATGGAAATTGCCGGGCCGGGGTTTATTAATTTTTACATGAATAATTCGTATTTGACTGAGCTGATTCCGACGATTTTGCAGGCTGGGGACAAGTATGGCGAGACGACAGTTGGCGGCGGCCAGAAAATCCAAGTGGAATTCGTGTCGGCGAATCCAACGGGCGACCTTCACTTAGGACATGCACGCGGTGCGGCGGTCGGTGATTCTTTAAGCAACATTTTGGCCAAGGCTGGCTATAATGTGTCCCGCGAATACTATATCAATGATGCGGGAAATCAGATTAACAACCTGGCGCTTTCTGTTGAAGCGCGCTATTTCCAAGCGCTTGGTCTGGAAAAAGAAATGCCGGAGGACGGCTACCATGGTGCGGACATTGTGGGGATCGGCAAGCAGCTTGCGGAAGAGTTTGGCGATAAATATGTAAATGTCTCGGAAGAGGAGCGGTTTGAATTTTTCCGGGAGTATGGCTTGAAATATGAAATGAAAAAGCTTCAAAGGGACCTCGAGGACTTCCGTGTCCGCTTTGATGTGTGGTACTCGGAAACATCCCTTTATAAAAATGGAAAAATTGACACGGCGCTGGCGGCATTGCGGGAGAGCGGCTATATCTATGAGCAGGACGGGGCAACCTGGCTGCGTTCCACCGAACTTGGCGACGACAAGGACCGCGTGTTGATTAAGCAGGACGGCTCTTACACGTATTTGACGCCGGATATTGCTTATCATAAGGACAAACTAGAGCGCGGCTTTGAAAAATTGATCAATATTTGGGGAGCGGACCATCACGGTTATATACCAAGGATGAAGGCGGCGATTCAGGCGCTCGGCTATGACCGCGAAGCGCTCGAGGTTGAGATCATCCAGCTTGTTCATTTGTATAAAAACGGCGAGAAGATGAAGATGTCGAAGCGGACCGGAAAGGCTGTCACGATGCGGGATCTGGTCGATGAGGTCGGCCTCGATGCGACGCGTTATTTCTTTGCGATGCGCAGCTCGGATACGCATATGGATTTTGATTTGGATTTGGCGGTGTCGCAGTCCAATGAAAATCCGGTGTATTATGCGCAGTATGCTCACGCGCGGATTTGTTCAATTTTGCGGTCTGGCGAGGAGCAGGGATTTGCAGTTGATTCCGGCGCTGATTTTTCAATGGTGGCTTCTGAAAAGGAAATCGAATTGTTGAAAAAGTTGGGCGAGTTCCCGCATGCGGTTGGCGAAGCGGCGTTGAAGCGCGTGCCGCACCGAGTTACCAATTACATTTTTGAATTGGCTTCGACGTTCCACAGCTTTTACAATGCGGAAAAGGTGCTCGAGGCTGGTGAGCCTGAGCGGACTAAGGCACGCCTTGGATTGGTGAACGCTGTGCAGATTACGTTACGGAATGCGCTGGCGTTGATTGGGGTAAGCGCTCCGGAGAAGATGTAAGGTTTGTGAATATTCGAATTGCCTCCTTTTTTGAAAAGGGGGCCTTTTTATTGGGGCTGGCGAGTAAATGGGGGATTTTGGCGAGTAAATGCCAGAAACTGACGAGTAAGCAAAAAATGACGCACAAAATTAGATTAACGGCCCTTGATTTTTATTAAATAGTCCCTAAAAATATGAATACCCTCCAAAAAAATGCAAATAGTAATAGTGTACTTATTTGTGAGGAGTGAACCGAACGCATGAATGTAGGTAGAGCGAAGGAAATTTTGGAATCCGCGGATATGATTAATGTGACCTATGAAGGGACACCGGTCATTATCCAGCATGTGGATGAAACATCGAAAATGGCGCGGATATATTCCAGGACGGACCCTGAACACGAGCAGGACGTTCCTGTCTTAAACTTAATTGAAGAATAAAAGAGTCTCCGGGGTCGGGGACTCTTTTTACTGGAGTTATTTAATTTCAAGCGCACCTCCGCTAATCCGTTTAAAGCCGCGAATCTTGCTTAAATCCTCCACCAATTTCAAACAGGCTTGATCCTTCGCTTTTGCCTCAATCATGAAATCAACATCCTGCCCAGCCTCTTTCAGCAATTTTAAAAATGGCATGATAAACTCCGGGTCGACGAAATCCGCATGGGAGCGGAATTCTTTTTCCGACTTGGGAGAGGAGATGTGTACCTTTGGCAAGAGGCTCGGCCGCTGGGACCAGGTTTGGAAAATGCTTGATATCAGTTCCTCAAGCGGCTTGGCACAAGGATTGGCCATATGGTGATGGTAATCAAAAACGAACGGAATCGTCTCTTCTTCACATACAGCCAGCGTCTCTTCTGCGGTATACGTTTTGTCGTCATTTTCTAAGGTCATAATATTTTTTATATGAGCAGGCAAGGCTTTCAGGTTTTGATGAAAACGGGAAAGGGCCTGCTTTTTGTCACCATAAGCACCACCGATATGGATGTTAATCAAGCTGTCCGCCGCAACTCCCATGGCGTCCAGCATTTGAAAATGGTAGGTCATGTCGATCACTGCGTTTTCCGTAATTTGCGGCTTTGGCGAGGTAAACAAGGTAAATTGGTTCGGGTGAAAGCTGACCCTTAGGTTGTGCTTTTTCACAAGGTCGCCAATTTCCTGCCACTCACTGCGAAATGGGGTGACGAAGTCCCAGCGCACCTCCGGGTGGGTGGCAAGCGGAACAATCGAGCTGGAGCAGCGGTACAGCTCCAGTTCATGAGCCACATTATAATGGAGCATCCGCAGTGTGTGGTTCAGATTTTGTTTTGTAATCTCGAGGAGCTTGGCCATCCGCTCCTCAGAGCTTAGCTGCTGATATCGCGTAAAAGTAAGTGTCTTGGCCGGAGAGGCATCCCATAAACTAATCGCATGCGAAACATACCCAAAGCGAATTCTCATTATTACCACCTCCCATAGAAATAGTTCAACCCCCACTGTCAACAAAGCCGTGCCTGAAACCTTATAAAAAGTAAGAAACCACTCCAGCAACAGCTTCTTTCATCGATCTGGCCAAGTTTGGTTTGTTCAGTTGCTCGAGTGTGAGCCGGGTGGAGTCGTGGACGTCTTTGTCCAGTATGCCTTTTATTCGGTCAATAAAGTTTGGGTCGTAGATGTAGCAGTTGATTTCTTGGTTTAAAAAGAGGCTGCGTTTGTCAAAGTTGGCGGTACCGATGTCAGCGACCTTGTCATCAATGACGATGGTTTTGGCATGGTAAAAACCTTTATTATACTCATAAACCAATGCGCCTTCGCGAAGCAGCGTTCGTAAATACTTGAACGACGCCTCTTTTACGAGTGCGTGGTCAGAAACTGCCGGTACAATGATTGTCAGACAGACGCCCCGCTGCACCGCCTTCTGCAGCTCCGTAAAAATCTTCCTGCTTGGAATAAAGTAAGGTGTGCCGATGGTAATTGATTTTTCGGCCAATTGGATAAGACTGATGAACATACATTCCAGCTGATCGGCTTCTGTCGGAATAAATTGCTGACGGACGGCGCCCTTAGGCAATTTCGGGAAATATTTGGACTCACCTTGCAAGTCAACCCCCGTGCATCGCTCCCAATCAATCAGAAACTCACTTTGTAGAAAATTGACGCTTTCACTGCTGATTTTTAGATGATAATCACGCCATGGGCCAAGGCTTGGTTCTTCGTCAATATATTCCTTCCCGATATTAAACCCGCCAAGATAGCCAATTCGCCCATCTATAATCGAAATCTTACGGTGGTTCCGGACCTGCATCGAGTAAAAAAGATAGGGGAGCTTCACCGGATTGCTGAAGGCAAACTCGACCCCCGCCGCGCGTAGCTCTTTTATCTCAGCTCCTTTTACTTTCCAGCTGCCAAGCCGGTCCAGCAGCAAGCGAACCTCAACTCCGGTCCGTGCTTTTTCTTTTAAAATTGAAAGAAATTCCTGACTAAAGGCATCATCCTTTACAATATAAAACAACACATGGATATGTCTTTCTGCCTCGCGAAGCACGGAGAAGTAGTCGTGAAACAGTTCCTTGCCATGAGGAAAAATGTCAAAATCACCATGCAGGATGGGAGTTTCCATTTTTCTTACAGAAGAATGATGCTTATGTCGCCCTAGACAAAAGTCCAGAATAAGCCATATAATGAAAAGTAAGACAATTCCGAAAAAAATGACGAAAAAATTCATTGGAAAACCTTCCTCCAATCAGTTTCGTTAGTTTTTCCAACAACAAACATTTCTATAAGTTAGTAAAAATGGATTGACTGAATGCTCATTCATATTATAATAGAGTTAAGGTAAGTTCAGAAAATTTGTTATTTTTAACAACAAGTAAAAAACTTAGGGGAGAAATCAACGAAAGGGGCTTTTTACATGAATGGACTTTTATGGGTCAACCTTATTGCCTTCTTGGCCGTAACCGCTTACGCGCTCAGCCTGTTCGTCTATGTTGTCAAAACACGGATCGAATATATGAAGCTTGGCAAAAAGGAAGAGTTTGACAACAATGTCAAAGAACGTATGCGAAAAATCTGGGTTATGGTATTCGGGCAGAAGAAGCTTTTAAAGGATAAGAAGAGTGGTGCCATCCACGTTATGTTCTTCTACGGCTTCCTCCTCGTCCAATTTGGGGCGATTGATTTTATTTGGAAAGGGATTGCACCAGGCTCACATCTTCCGCTTGGTCCGCTTTATCCCGCATTTACATTCTTCCAGGAGATCGTCACTTTAGTCATTTTAGTGGCAACTTTCTGGGCATTTCATCGCCGTTATGTTGAGAAACTTGTCCGCTTAAAGCGAGGCTTTAAATCAGGTCTTGTCTTAATTTTTATCGGCGGCTTAATGATTTGGGTGCTTTTAGGAAATGGAATGGACCTGATCTGGCATGGAGAAGAACCTTCTTGGTCAGAACCAGTTGCATCGCTCATTTCAATCATCTTCGCCGGTATCGGCAAAACAGCAGCAGTATCCATCCTTTATGTGGCATGGTGGCTGCACTTGATTTTCTTATTGGGATTCTTAGTATATGTGCCGCAAGGAAAACACGCTCACTTAATTGCCGGTCCTGCAAACGTTTACCTGAATCGTTTGGATAAAGCAGGCAAACTGAGAAAGATTGACTTTGAAGACGAATCCGCAGAATCATTTGGCGTTGGAAAAATTGAAGACTTCACACAACTGCAAATGGTTGACTTCTATGCCTGCGTAGAATGCGGCCGCTGTACAAATATGTGTCCGGCAACCGGCACAGGCAAAATGCTGTCACCGATGGATTTAATCGTGAAAATGCGTGATCACCTCACCAACTATGGTGCGGCTGTGACGCAAAAGCAGCCATGGGTGCCGACATTTGCATTCGCTGGCACCAAAGGTAACCAGATTGCACTTGCCGCAGCAGGCCAAGGCGCTTCTGAAACTGCAGCAACTTCCGTCTATAGCCCAAGCCTGATCGGCGATGTCATCACCGAAGAAGAAATCTGGGCTTGTACAACCTGCCGTAACTGTGAAGACCAATGTCCGGTTATGAACGAGCACGTTGAAAAAATTATTGATCTTCGCCGTTACCTAGTTTTAACAGAAGGAAAATTGGACGCTGATGCACAGCGCGCGATCACGAACATCGAGCGTCAGGGCAACCCTTGGGGCTTGAACAGAAAAGAGCGCGAAACATGGCGCGAAGCCCGTGAAGATGTTGAAGTTAAAACTGTAAAAGAAATGAACAAAGCTGGCGAAGAGTTCGAGTACCTGTTCTGGGTTGGCTCAATGGGCTCTTACGACAACCGCAGCCAGAAGATTGCGCTGTCGTTCGCGAAGCTGTTAAATGAAGCTGGCGTCAAGTTCGCTATCTTAGGAAACAAAGAAAAGAACTCTGGCGACACGGTCCGCCGTTTAGGTAACGAGTTCTTGTTCCAAGAGCTTGCTAACAATAATATCGCTGAAATTGAAAAGGCAGAAGCGAAGAAGATCGTGACGATTGACCCGCACGCCTACAATATTTTCAAAAATGAATACCCTGATTTTGGGTTGCAGGCTGAGGTTTACCACCATACGGAGGTCCTTTTCGAACTTGTCCGCGATGGCCGTTTGAAGCCAAAGCATGCCGTAAACGAAACGATAACGTTCCACGATTCTTGTTACTTAGGACGTTACAACGACGTTTATGATCCGCCGCGTGAAATCTTGAAGGCCATCCCAGGCGTGAAGCTGGTGGAAATGGAACGGAACCGTGACAAAGGAATGTGCTGCGGCGCCGGCGGCGGCTTGATGTGGATGGAGGAAGAAACAGGACACCGCATCAACGTGGCACGTACAGAGCAGGCATTATCGGTGAACCCATCTGTCATCAGCTCCGGCTGTCCATACTGCTTGACAATGCTGTCAGACGGTACGAAGGCGAAAGAGGTTGAAGACAAGGTTGCTACCTACGACGTGGCTGAGCTTCTTGAAAAAGCTGTCTGCGGCGAGCCTGCGGCAGTTGCATCGTAAGACTGAAAATTGAATTTTAAAATAGCAGAGGTTGATTGCATACACGCGAAAAAATTTTAGGAATTTTGTGTAAAACAATTCAACTTCTGCTATTTTTTTTGTAAAATAGAATAAGTGGATTAAAACGCTTACATTTCCTTTTTTAATTAAATGCGTGGGCAGGGTGATCCCCTGGACCTGCGTTAGTTTTTGCAGCCGTGTTGAGCGAGCGTTCAGTCGATGATGAAATCAGCACGCTCCCATTTTTTTATGTACCTGTGACTGAAAATTGGGAAAAGGCATAATTGTTTTTTGAAATAAAAACAGGGGAAAGGGATGTTTTGAATGAGCAGAACGGTTATCTTAAGCGGGGTTAGAACGCCTTTTGGCAAATTGGGCGGAGCATTGAGCGGCTTTAGCGCTTCTCAGTTAGGCGGTATAGCCATTAAAGAAGCGTTACAACGTGCTAATGTGAATCCGGAAGACGTGCAAGAAGTGATATTTGGATCAGTCCTGCAGGGTGGACAAGGGCAAATCCCATCCCGCCAAGCTGCGCGGGGCGCTGGGTTGCCATGGGAAGTGAAAACAGAAACGATTAACAAGGTCTGTGCATCAGGCTTACGCAGCGTCACGCTTGCTGACCAAATCATCCGCGCCGGCGATGAAGAAGTGATTGTTGCAGGCGGTATGGAATCAATGTCAAATGCACCGTACATTTTGCCAAAAGCAAGGTGGGGCCTAAGAATGGGCGACGCGGCAGTTCAGGATTTGATGATTCACGATGGATTGAGCTGCAGCTTTACCGGAGTGCATATGGGAACGTACGGAAACTCGACTGCTGAAGAGATGTCGCTTAGTCGCGAAGCACAGGATGAGTGGGCATTAAGAAGCCACCAGCGGGCAATTGAAGCAATCGAGAGCGGCAAGTTTGCCGAAGAGATTGTGAAGGTGGAGGTGCCGCAGCGCAAAGGGGCACCGGTAGTAGTCGAGCATGATGAAGCGCCGCGGAAAGATACCTCGTTGGAAAAATTAGCGAAGCTTGGACCGGCGTTTAATGGCGAAGGTACCATCACAGCCGGAAACGCACCAGGGGTCAATGATGGAGCCGGTGCACTCGTGTTGATGAGCGAGGAACGTGCAGAGCGTGAAGGCCGGCGGGTGGAAGCGGTCATTATCGGCCAAGCTGCGATTGCGGTCGAAGCCAAGGACTTCCCGCAAACACCGGGACTTGTTATCAATGAAATTTTGCGAAAAACAGGCCGAAGCCTTGAGGAAATTGACTTGTTTGAAATTAACGAAGCGTTTGCGGCCGTAGCGCTGGCAAGCGGTCAAATCGCCGGCTTGGATCCGGAAAAAGTCAATGTCAACGGTGGTGCGGTTGCCCTTGGCCATCCAATTGGCGCAAGCGGAGCGCGCATCATCATTACTTTGTTGCATGAGTTAAAGCGCCGCGGTGGCGGGATTGGCATCGCGGCCATCTGCAGCGGCGGCGGCCAGGGCGATGCGATTATGATTGAGGTGCCGAAGAGGTAACTGGTGAGGCTGGTGGAGGCTTACTCGCGGATAGAGTGGGTTTACTCTCGGATAAGAGCGAGATACTCTCGGATAGAGTGGCCTTACTCGTGGATAAGGGAGAAATACTCTCGATAGAGTGGCCTTACTCTCGGATAAAGAAGAAATACTCTCGGATAGAGCGAACATACTCTCGCATGAGAGGGAATTACTCTCGAGTAAAAAAAATAATACAAAAAATCGCAGCCGGTTTCCGTCTTTCGGCCGCGAATCGGAGGGGAAAACATGAAGGTTGAAAAGGTAATGGTAATTGGGGCTGGACAGATGGGCTCGGGAATCGCCCAGGTATGTGCACAAGCTGGTTATAAGGTTATTTTAAACGATTTGAAATTGGAATTTGTTGAGCGAGGACTCGGAGTAATCAACAAAAACCTATCCCGCAACGTTGACAAAGGCCGCTTGACCGAGGAGCAAAAGCAAGAGGTGCTTAGCAACCTGACTCCATCAACAGACCTGCAAGATGCATCCGGCGTGGATCTTGTCATCGAAGCAGCTGTTGAAAACATGGAAATCAAAACAAAAATCTTTGCTCAGCTGGACGAAATTGCACCGGCGCATGCGATTTTAGCAAGCAATACCTCCTCGCTGCCGATTACGGAAATTGCAGCAGCAACGAAGCGCCCGGAAAAGGTCATCGGTATGCACTTCATGAATCCGGTGCCTGTCATGAGGCTGGTAGAAATCATCCGCGGCTTGGCAACGGCTGACGAAGTGTATCAGGTCATCGAGGACATGACAAAAACGTTATCCAAAGTGCCCGTAGAGGTAAACGACTTCCCTGGCTTTGTTGCCAACCGCGTGCTGATGCCGATGATTAACGAGGCAATCTATACATTGTACGAGGGCGTAGCCACGAAGGAAGCCATCGACGAAGTAATGAAGCTTGGCATGAATCACCCAATGGGACCATTAACGCTCGCTGACTTTATCGGTTTGGATACCTGCCTTTACATCATGGAAACATTGCACGAAGGCTTTGGCGATGACAAGTACCGCCCATGCCCGCTGCTGCGTAAATATGTAAAAGCAGGCTGGCTGGGTAAGAAAACTGGACGCGGATTTTATGTATACGAATAAGCTTTGAAGTCGTCGAATTTTACAAAAATAGAAAGATAGAGATAACGATATGGTCTACTCGGGAGAGAATTTTTTCAAGAATAGCAGTAGGGGTCTTAAAAATAGGAGCAGCAAGATTCAAGCAAAGAATACAGTATCCTCGAGAAAGGGGCTTTAAAAATGAGTTCGGTCACACTACTTTCTCCAAAAGGGGAGTTCAGCATGAATCTTACATTCACAGAAGAGCAAAAAATGATGCGTAAAATGGTGCGCGACTTTGCAACCAGCGAAGTTGCGCCGTTTATAGAAAAAATGGAAAAAGGAGAGTTCCCACGTGAAATTCTCCGCAAAATGGGCGGGCTTGGCCTGATGGGCATCCCGGTTCCTGAGCAATACGGCGGCGCTGAGATGGATTTCACCTCCTATATCATCGCCATCAACGAGCTGTCCAAGGTCAGCGCAACAATGGGCGTGATCTTGTCGGTGCACACCTCTGTCGGCACGAACCCTATTCTATATTTTGGCAGCGAGGAACAAAAGCAAAAGTACGTTCCAAAGCTTGCTTCAGGCGAGTATCTTGGGGCCTTCTGCTTAACTGAGCCGAGCGCTGGATCGGATGCTGCCAGCATGAAGTCGCGAGCGGTTCGCGACGGCGGCCATTATGTGATTAACGGTTCTAAGGTATTCATCACTAACGGCGGCGAGGCTGATGTTTACATTGTTTTTGCAAAAACAAATCCGGAATTGGGCGCCAAAGGGGTATCTGCTTTTATTGTTGAAAAAAATACCCCTGGACTGGTGATTGGCAAGGACGAGAAGAAAATGGGCCTGCATGGCTCGAGAACGGTGCAGCTTACGTTTGAAGATATGTGCGTTCCAGCTGAGAACCTGCTAGGCGCTGAGGGCGAGGGTTTCAAAATCGCGATGGCTAACCTCGATGCCGGCCGCATCGGAATTGCCGCCCAGGCGCTTGGAATTGCCGAGGCCGCACTGTCGGCCGCAACCGAGTATGCAAAGGGGCGCCATCAGTTTGAGAAACCGATTGCCGCCCAACAGGGGATCGGGTTTAAACTTGCCGACATGGCGACAAATGTGGAGGCTGCTAGATTACTAGTCTACCGAGCTGCAGATTTGCGTGGGCAAGGCTTGAAGTGCGGTATGGAGGCGTCGATGGCGAAGCTTTTTGCAACAAGAACAGCGGTTGAGGTGGCTACCGAGGCGATTCAAGTGTTCGGCGGCTACGGCTATACTGAGGATTACCCAGTTGAGCGCTACTTTCGCGATGCCAAGGTAACGGAGATTTATGAGGGCACGAGCGAGATTCAGAGGATTGTGATTAGCAAGCATCTTTAAGTATGGAATTGTAGATATCCTTTGGGATTTTGTAGATATATTTTAAAAATTGTAGATATCCCTTGGAATTTTGTAGATATATTTAAAAATTTGTAGATATCCAATCAATAATTGTAGATAAAACTGAGGAGGATACCCAAAATGAACTTCAAATTAACCGAAGAACATGAAATGATTCGCAAAATGGTGCGCGATTTTGCGCAAAACGAGATTGCTCCGACGGCCGCTGAGCGTGATGAGGAAGAGCGCTTTGACCGGGAGATTTTTGACAAAATGGCGGAGCTTGGTTTAACGGGAATTCCATGGCCGGAAGAGTACGGCGGCATCGGCAGTGATTATCTTGCTTACTGTATCGCGGTTGAAGAGCTTTCCCGCGTCGATTCGTCAGTCGGGGTTACCCTTTCTGCACACACATCTCTTGCCAGCTGGCCAATTTACAAGTTCGGTAATGAAGAGCAAAAGCAAAAATACCTTCGTCCACTGGCAGAAGGTACGAAAATCGGTGCATATGGCTTAACGGAGCCGGGCAGCGGCTCTGACGCAGGCGGGATGAGAACGATGGCACGTCTTGAGGGCGACCACTACGTGCTGAATGGTTCAAAAATTTTCATTACCAATGGCGGCGAGGCCGACATTTATGTCGTATTTGCACTAACCGATCCATCCAACAAGCAGCGCGGCACAACAGCATTTATCGTTGAAAAGGATTTCGCAGGATTCTCTGTTGGGAAAAAAGAAAAGAAACTGGGTATTCGTTCATCACCGACAACAGAAATTATTTTTGAAGATTGCAAGGTTCCGGTTGAAAATAGACTTGGCGAAGAGGGCGAAGGTTTTAAAGTGGCGATGATGACACTGGATGGCGGCCGTAACGGCATCGCGGCGCAGGCGGTCGGAATTGCTCAAGGCGCTCTTGATGCAGCAGTTGACTATGCGAAGGAACGCGTTCAGTTCGGCAAGCCAATCGCCGCCAACCAAGGCATCAGCTTCAAGCTTGCCGATATGGCGACAAACATTGAAGCAGCAAGACTATTAACCTATCAGGCAGCATGGCTTGAGTCCAACGGTCTTCCGTATGGTAAAGAGTCCGCTATGTCCAAACTGTTTGCAGGCGATACCGCGATGAAGGTAACAACAGAAGCAGTCCAGGTGTTTGGCGGTTATGGCTATACGAAGGATTATCCGGTCGAACGCTTCATGCGCGATGCGAAAATCACGCAAATTTACGAGGGCACTCAGGAAATTCAGCGCCTTGTTATTTCTAGAATGATTACGAAGTAAAACGAAAAGCGGAAGCGCCTTGACCAGGGGCACGAGGCTAGACGAGCCGGCGAGAAGGCTGCTTTTTAGCCTTCTTGACGGATTGGCTTATGACCCGAGCCCCTAGGCGCTGTAGCTAGACAAGGGGCGGTTCGAGCGTATGAATAAACGGGAGGTTCAGGCCTCGGTCAAAGACGAACGCCTTGTGCAAAAAAGGCGTGATCAAATGATCAAAGGGGCCGTTGCACTTTTTAAAGAAAAGGGGTTTCATCGGACAACGACCCGGGAAATTGCCAGAGCGGCGGGCTTTAGTATCGGGACGTTGTACGAATACATTCGGACAAAGGAAGATATTTTATATCTGGTGTGCGACAGCATCTATGATCATGTGAAGGAGCAGCTCGAGGAGAACCTTGATCACAAGCAAGGGACATTAGAGAGCTTAAAAGTGGGAATTGCAAACTTTTTCTATGTTATGGATGAATTGCAGGACGAAATCCTCGTCATGTATCAGGAAGTAAAATCCTTATCCAAGGATGCCCTTCCGTATGTGTTAAAAAAGGAATTAGAGATGGTCGCCATGTTTGAAAATATGCTCCATAAATGTGTGGAGAACGGCGAACTTGAGCTGTCGGAAAAACAAATCAAAATCATCGCCCACGATATTTTTGTCCAAGGGCAAATGTGGGGCTTCCGCCGCTGGGCGCTCCGGAAGCTGTTTACTTTGGACGAATACATTGAACTGCAGACGGAGTTTATTTTTAAAGGGCTTGGGGTAAAAAGAGACGGTTAAAAGAAGTCATTTAAGAATTTAAAAAAACAAGGGGGCCAAATTGAGATGAGTACAACCGGAAAATATCAGCCGAAGCATCATATTCGCTTTGTGACCGCGTCGAGTTTGTTTGACGGCCATGATGCTTCCATCAATATCATGCGGCGCATCCTTCAATCAAGCGGGGCCGAGGTCATTCACCTTGGCCACAACCGCTCGGTCGAGGAGGTTGTCAACGCCGCCATTCAGGAAGATGCCCAGGGCATTGCGATTTCCTCTTATCAAGGGGGGCATGTTGAATACTTTAAATACATGTACGACCTATTAAAAGAAAAAGGCGCATCGCATATCCGAATTTATGGCGGGGGCGGGGGCGTCATCATCCCAAGAGAAATCAATGAACTCCAAGAGTACGGCATTGCCGGGATCTTCTCGCCGGAAGACGGCCGAAAGCTCGGATTGCAGGGCATGATCGACCTGATGATTCAAGAGTGTGATTTTTCAACGGTTGCTTCAGAAAATATCCCAGAGCAAATCGAAAAGCTGCCGACGGGTGACACGAATGCCGTTGCCAAGCTGATTACAATTGCTGAAAATCATGTTGACCAAAAAAATGAGGCGGCTGCCACGGCTGAGCAGGTTCTTGAAAAAGTGAAGGAGCTTGAGAAGTCGATTCCGGTTATCGGGATCACCGGTACGGGCGGGGCCGGAAAAAGCTCGCTGACCGACGAATTGATTCGCCGTTTTGTCAACGAGTTTCCAGCCAAAAAGGTTGCGATCCTTTCAGTTGACCCAACCAAGCAAAAAACGGGCGGTGCGTTGCTTGGCGACCGAATCCGTATGAATGCGATTTTTTCACCAAACGTCTATATGCGCAGCTTGGCAACCCGTGCATCAAGGAGCGAATTGTCGCTGGCCATTAAAGACGCCGTAGCGGTCACGAAGGCAGCCGGCTTTGACTTGGTCATCGTCGAAACAAGCGGAATCGGCCAGGGCGACGCCGGCATCACGGAAATTTGCGATGTCGCGATGTACGTCATGACCAGTGAGTTCGGGGCGCCATCCCAGCTTGAAAAAATCGACATGATCGACTTTGCCGACCTGATTGTCATCAATAAATTTGAGCGTAAGGGCTCCGAGGACGCAAAGCGCCAGGTGCAGAAGCAGTACCAGCGCAGCCATATGCTTTTTGAAAAGGACCCATCCGAAATGCCGGTGTACGGCACAATCGCCAGCCAGTTCAATGACCCGGGCACGAATGCCTTATTTGCGGCTCTCGTTGAAAAAATCAATGAAAAAGCTGCGACCGATTGGGTGACATCATACAGCAAAGAGGCGAAGGTAGAAAAGCAAAACATCATCATCCCGACGGACCGCCGTTATTACCTACGGGAAATTTCCGAAACCGTTCGCGGCTATCATAAAAAAGCCGAGCAGCAGGCGAATATTTCCCGGAAATTATTCCAGCTGGAAGGCGCTATTGAAGCGGTGAAGGACCAGCCGGAAGTCGTTGCGGCCCTTGAAGCGGTTAAACAGCAAACCGAAGCGCAGCTGACACCGGAGTCAAAGCATATTCTTGACGGCTGGGAAAAAACAAAAGAAGCGTACACAGCTGATAAGTTCGTCACGAGAATCCGCGACAAGGAAATCATTACAATTTTAAAAACAAAGAGCTTATCAGGGCTTGATATTCCAAAAGTGGCTCTGCCGAAATACAAGGATTACGGCGAAATCCTGCGCTGGGTGTACCGCGAGAACCTGCCAGGCTCGTTCCCGTACACAGCAGGCGTATTCCCGTTCAAGCGTGAAGGGGAGGATCCAAAACGCCAGTTTGCCGGCGAAGGAACACCGGAACGGACGAACCGCCGTTTCCACTATTTATCGAAGGACGATTCGGCAAAACGCTTAAGTACGGCGTTTGACTCAGTAACCCTATACGGCGAAGACCCCGATTACCGTCCCGACATTTACGGTAAAGTCGGCGAAAGCGGCGTCAGCGTTTGTACGTTAGACGATATGAAAAAGCTGTACGATGGCTTCGACCTCTGTCATCCGTCAACATCCGTATCGATGACGATCAATGGTCCGGCACCAATCATCCTGGCGATGTTCATGAACACGGCAATTGACCAGCAGGTGAAACGTAAAGAAGCTGAACTAGGCCGCGTTCTGACCGTCGAAGAATTTGCTGAAGTCCGCGCCTACACGCTGAAAACCGTCCGCGGTACGGTCCAGGCTGATATTTTAAAAGAAGACCAAGGCCAAAATACATGTATTTTCTCAACAGAATTTGCTTTAAGGATGATGGGCGATATCCAGCAATATTTCATCGACCATCAGGTGCGTAACTATTATTCCGTATCGATTTCCGGCTATCATATTGCCGAAGCGGGCGCGAACCCAATTTCGCAGCTGGCATTCACTTTGTCTAACGGCTTTACCTACGTTGAGTACTATTTAAGCCGCGGCATGAACATTGATGACTTTGCGCCAAACCTGTCGTTCTTCTTCTCGAATGGTTTGGATCCGGAGTATACCGTGATTGGCCGGGTGGCGCGCCGCATTTGGGCGACCGTCATGCGTGACAAGTATGGTGCCAATGAGCGCAGCCAAAAGCTGAAGTATCATGTGCAGACATCGGGACGTTCGCTGCACGCGCAGGAAATCGATTTTAATGATATCCGCACCACGCTTCAAGCATTGATGGCGCTGCAAGATAACTGTAACTCGCTGCATACGAATGCATACGATGAGGCGATTACGACACCGACCGAGGAATCGGTCCGTCGGGCAATGGCGATTCAGATGATTATCACTAAGGAGCACGGCTTGACGAAGAATGAAAATCCGCTTCAGGGCTCGTTTATCGTAGAAGAGCTGACTGATTTAGTTGAAGAAGCTGTGCTTCAAGAATTCGAACGGCTGAATGACCGCGGCGGCGTCCTGGGCGCAATGGAAACCCAGTATCAGCGCGGCAAGATTCAGGATGAGTCGATGCACTATGAAATGTTAAAACATACGGGCGAACTGCCGATTATCGGGGTAAATACGTATTTGAATCCAAATCCTCCATCCGAGGAAGCGATTGATAATATGGAATTGGCTCGGGCGACGACAGAGGAGAAAGAGCTGCAGATTCACAATTTGCGTGCCTTCCAGGATGCGCACGCAGCAGAATCCGCTGCAGCGCTGAAGCGGTTGAAGGAAGCGGCCACAAGCGGCGGCAACGTCTTTGCCGAACTTATGGAAACCGTCAAAGTCGCCAGTCTCGGCCAAATCACACGCGCGCTATACGAAGTAGGCGGACAGTATCGCCGTAATATGTAATGAATGGAGACTTAATCAAAAGGGGGGCACTCCCCCTTTTTTGTTCTGTAAAAAATATTTTCCAATATTATGATATATCCTATATAATCAATATAGTATTTTACCTCCAGAGGTTATGGGCAGGTGTCAGCTTATGAGAGTCAATCACATAATCATGGTTTTAATAATTACAGCCTGGCCATTATATTATCTTTATGAACGCCAACTAGGTGCTGTTTCGTTCCTGTTGCTGGCCATCTTCTTTTTGTACATATCTCTTAAAGAGATAAAAATAGTAAGAGAACAGATTAAAAAGGATGAAGAGAAGCCAAAAAAGGAAAAAATCAAGTAAAACAAACAGCTAGAACTAGCATAAACCTCTGGAATTTGTTTATAATGAGGAATATGCGTTTTTAAGGAAAAACTTTGAAATAGCCGTTATTCACTCTACTAAGAGTGTTAAATAGAGAAAGGAAGTGCCGATATTGAGTTTAGCAATGTACTCAAAAGAGGAGCTGCAAGAGTTATCGCTCATCGAAATGGCTTATGAATTTATGAAAAATAGTAAGCAGCCAGTCGCCTTCGCAGATTTAGTGAAGGAAATTACCAAGGCTGCGGGTATTTCTGAATCAGAAATGCGTGCTCGTCTGGCACAGTTTTACACCGATTTAAATATCGATGGCCGATTCTTGACTTTAGGTGAAAACCGCTGGGGACTTCGCGTTTGGTATCCGGTTGATACCCAGGAGGAAGAAGTTGTCGCAGTCGTCAAATCGAAGAAGAAGAAGAAGAAGGTTGTCGAAGACGAGGATATCGATGAAATCGACGAATTTGAAGAAATCGATGACGAAGACTACGACGATGTCGACGACTTTGAAGAGGAAGATGATCTCCTTGACGATGAAGAGGAGAACCTTGACGAGATTGATGAAATCGACGACGAATTCGAAGATGAAGATGACGTTCTTGAGGATGACGAAGAACTTGAATTCGAAGATGATGAAGAACTTGAAGATGACCTAGAAGAGGAAGAAGAACTTGAACTAGAAGATGAGGAAGAGGACGAGGATCTCTAATCTTAAACATCTCATCTCGGGATGAATAGGCTTGACTTTTTCATCAGCCCCTTGTATCATCTTGTTTGGGCTCCTTAAAAAGGACCATTCGAACGAATGTATACGCGCTCCCTTACAATGCGTAAGAGGAGCGCTTTTTATTTTGATAAAAACCCAGCTTTTATGGGGTTTTTTATTTTTTGGAGCAGCAGAAAAATAATTTTTGCAAAAATACCCTTTAACATTCTGAATAATGCACAAACTGTATCTGAGGGGGAATATTTACATGACAAAGTATATTTTTGTAACTGGCGGTGTTGTTTCATCGCTTGGAAAAGGGATTACCGCCGCATCTTTAGGACGCTTATTGAAAAATCGCGGCTTAAGCGTGACCACTCAAAAATTAGACCCGTACATCAACGTTGACCCGGGAACAATGAGCCCGTATCAACACGGCGAAGTGTTCGTAACCGATGATGGTGCGGAAACCGATTTGGATTTGGGCCACTATGAGCGTTTTATTGATATTAACGTAAACAAGTACAGCAACGTGACAACTGGAAAAATTTATTCCACTGTCCTTCGCAAAGAGCGCCGCGGTGACTATCTTGGCGCAACCGTGCAAGTTATTCCGCACATTACTAACGAAATCAAGGACCGTGTCTTCCGTGCCGGCAAAGAAACAAATGCCGATGTGGTAATTACGGAAATCGGCGGTACTGTCGGTGACATCGAGTCCCTGCCGTTTTTAGAAGCAATCCGTCAAATTAAAAGCGATATTGGCAGTGAAAACGTCATGTATATTCACTGTTCACTTGTTCCTTATATTAAAGCGGCTGGTGAAATGAAGACAAAGCCAACCCAGCACAGCGTAAAAGAGCTGCGCAGCCTTGGCATTCAGCCAAATATTATTGTTGTTCGTACTGAAATGGAAATTTCGCAGGATATGAAAGATAAACTAGCGTTATTCTGTGATATTGATGCAAAAGCAGTCATCGAGTGCCGTGATGCCGATACGCTATACTCCATTCCGCTTGCTTTGCAGGAACAGAACATGGACCAAATCGTCTGCGACCATTTGAAGCTGCAAACTGGGGAAGCGGATATGACCGAGTGGAAAGCGCTGGTTGACCGTGTGTTGAATCTTGCCAATAAGACTCGTATCGGGTTAGTCGGTAAATACGTGGAACTTCAGGATGCCTATATTTCCGTAGTTGAAGCGTTGAAGCATGCTGGTTACGCGTTTGATTCCGATGTAGAAATTAAGTGGATTAATGCTGAAGAAGTGACTAGCGAAAATGTGGCGGAACTTCTTGATGAGGTAGATGGAGTGCTGATTCCAGGCGGCTTCGGTGACCGCGGTGTTGAAGGGAAAATTGAAGCGATCCGCTATGCGCGAGAGTCCAAAAAGCCATTGCTTGGCATCTGCTTAGGCATGCAGCTGGCGACCATTGAATTTGCCCGCAACGTGCTTGGCTATAAAGATGCTCATTCTTCTGAGTTCGTACCGGAAACTCAGCATCCGATCATTGACCTGCTTCCAGAGCAGAAGGATGTCGAGGATCTAGGCGGAACGTTACGTCTTGGTCTGTACCCTTGCCGTGTTGTTGAGGGAACAAAAGCCCATGAAGCGTACGAAAATAATGTCGTTTACGAGCGCCATCGTCATCGTTATGAGTTCAACAATCATTATCGTCAAGAAATGGAAGAGGCAGGCTTTGTCTTCTCAGGGACAAGCCCAGACGGCCGTTTAGTGGAAATCATTGAGTTGAAGGATCACCCATGGTTTGTGGCATCCCAGTTCCATCCGGAATTCATCTCTAGACCAAACCGCCCGCAGCCTTTGTTCCGTGACTTTATTAAGGCTACTTTACAGAAATAATTTTTTGAAATAATAAGACCAGTTATCCGGGCGCGGGACTGGTCTTTGTTTTTTGGTTAAAAATGGGCGGCGAGTAAATCAAAACGGCCCTCATTACAAGGACCGTTTCGCTTACATTTCGTATTCCGCTAAGATCTCTTCAATCGTAAATTTCAATCCATAGTACACAAACAAGGCAGCCATCGAGGACGGATAGCCAATTCGGTTCCCAAACTCGTCCGGCAGCAAGCCCTTTGTCAGTCGCAAATCAATATGAACATCAGCAATTTCTGCTAGTCCACCTGTAGAAACATCCATCACAGTGGAAACAGCCACAAACGGAATCCCTTTTTCCTGAAGTTGAGCCGCAATCGACAGAGCAGCCTCATCCGCAGAAGTCCGCGCGAAAATCAATACACGATCGGCGATATCCAGGTCAGCCGCAGACTCCATAGACAAAGCTCTCGCTGATTTTAAAGGCTCAGCACCATCCACCGCTTCAGCTGAAACAGCATTCATTTCTTTTTCACCATAAATATAAATAGAGCCGTCGCCGACAGGGGCCTGGGCAAGCAGGCGGGCCGCATCCTCAAACGCAAACTCTTCTTTTTCCTCTATTCTTTTAAATAAACCCATTAATTGAGTAGTGAACATTTTTAACATAAAAACCCTCCTCATATGCACTAATATTATAGACCTTTTTATAAAAATGCCAAAATAAATAAATTTCCATAAAATAACATGATGAGTTTCTAAAAATGATGCAGGATTTTTTCCTCGAGGAGGAGAATTTAATAATGATATATACATATTGAATCTATTAAATGAGGGAAGAGGTGGAAGAATGAAGGAGAAAATTTTAATCGTTGACGACCAGTTCGGCATCCGCATTTTATTGAATGAGGTTTTTCAAAAAGAGGGGTATCAGACCTTTCAGGCAGCCAACGGAGTACAGGCGCTGGAGATTGTGAAAACACATGACCCGGACCTCGTGCTGTTGGATATGAAAATTCCAGGCATGGACGGGATTGAAATTTTAAAAAGAATGAAAGTGCTCGACCCGGACATTCGTGTCATTATTATGACCGCTTACGGCGAACTGGACATGATTCAGGAAGCAAAAGACCTTGGCGCCATCACCCACTTTGCCAAGCCGTTTGACATCGACGACATTCGCGCTGCCGTCAGAAAACATATCCCGCAAAAAACGAATTAATATATTTTTGAAAAAAAGCAACGTCATATCGTTTGCTTTTTTTCATCCAGCGGAATGACGGCGTTTTCATTATGACACTTTTACAAAACGCTGTTAGATTAATAGCAATTCTTACTTTCTTTTGATATGATACATATTGAAAAATTGATTGGCTGCTATCTTTTGGAAACGATACATAATCAGCCATATGATGGGAAAAATCAATATGGATAAACTCATTTCTGAAAGATACCGACCGAATTTAAGGAGGAAGAGATATGCCATTAGTTTCCATGACAGAAATGCTCAACAAAGGTAAAGCAGAAGGCTATGCTGTTGGGCAATTTAACATCAATAACTTAGAATTCACACAAGCTATTCTTCAAGCTGCTCAAGAAGAGAATTCACCTGTAATTCTTGGTGTTTCTGAAGGCGCTGGCCGTTACATCGGCGGATTCAAAACCGTTGTGAAAATGGTAGAAGGCTTAATGGAAGATTATAAAATTACGGTACCAGTGGCTATCCACCTTGACCACGGTTCAAGTTTTGAAAAATGTAAAGAAGCAATTGATGCAGGTTTTACATCTGTTATGATCGATGCTTCACACCACCCATTTGAAGAGAACGTGGAAATCACTAAAAAGGTAGTAGACTACGCTCATTCAAAAGGTGTTTCCGTTGAAGCTGAACTAGGAACAGTTGGCGGACAAGAGGACGACGTTTCTGGAAGCATTATCTATGCAGACGCTAACGAGTGTGTTGAATTAGTTAAACGCACAGGTATCGACTGCTTAGCTCCTGCATTAGGTTCTGTACACGGTCCTTACAAAGGTGAACCAAATCTTGGTTTCAAAGAAATGGAAGAAATCGGTAACCTTACTGGTATGCCATTAGTATTACACGGTGGTACTGGTATCCCAACTAAGGATATCCAGCGTTCTGTTTCACTTGGAACTGCAAAAATTAACGTAAACACTGAAAACCAAATTGCTTCTGCGAAAACAGTTCGTGAAGTACTAGCAGCAAAACCTAACGAATACGATCCACGTAAATACTTAGGCCCAGCTCGCGATGCCATCAAAGCAACTGTTATTGGCAAAATGCGCGAATTCGGTTCTTCAGGCAAAGCCTAAGAAGCGCTTTTTTGTAGTTATGATAAAATAAAACCGCCCTACCAATAGGGCGGTTTCCGTGTGTTCAAAGTATATAGAAAATTTAGGCGAAAATGGAGGAGAGCAACATGAAATTTTTTATTGATACAGCCAACCTGGAAGAAATCCGCGAAGCGCATGACCTTGGTTTATTAGCAGGAGTTACGACAAACCCATCCCTTGTGGCAAAAGAAAAAGGCGTTTCCTTTCACGACCGTTTAAGAGAAATTACCGCCCTTGTACCTGGTTCAGTCAGCGCGGAAGTTATTGCCCTTGATGCAGAAGGCATGATCAAAGAAGGCCTCGAGCTTGCTGCCATCGCACCAAATATCACCGTCAAAGTTCCAATGACTCCAGACGGCCTGAAAGCGGTCCATGCTTTTTCAAAAAAAGGCATTAAAACAAACGTAACTTTAATCTTCAACGCGAACCAAGCTCTGCTTGCTGCCCGCGCCGGCGCAACCTATGTATCTCCATTCTTAGGAAGACTGGATGATATCGGCCAAAACGGCTTAGACTTAATTTCCACGATTGCTGATATTTTCGCCGTTCATGACATTAAAACGGAAATCATCGCGGCGTCTATCCGCCACCCACTGCATGTTACGGAGGCAGCATTAAGAGGTGCGCATATCGCGACCATTCCTTACAAAGTATTGATGGGACTTACTCAGCACCCACTAACAGACAAAGGGATCGAAGCTTTCTTGAAAGATTGGAATAACCGCCAAGAAGCGTAAGACTTTTATGGAAATTTCCGCCTTTTTAAAATGCTGAACTCCCTGTAAAAAAGGCATAATGGTTCCGCTGCTTTTCCATTTTCGTGTAAATTTTTTTATTTGTCATACATGAAAATATAATTTTCGTGTAAACTATAAATTAGACAACCTGTCGGAATTTGACTTATAATGTTGGAAAAATATACCTGAGGCCTTATTTTGGTTTAAAGGTGCTTTTTTTCGGGCAGTCTGCTAGAAAAGCTCGGTGAAAAAAAGACTTGCTTCACGGTCAAAAAGGTACCATTCCATTCAATCGATAAATCAATTTTTATATAGGGCTTAGAAGGGAGTCGAAAATGGAAAAACTTAAAATTGCGGGCGGATATCCATTAAAGGGAACTGTAAGGGTCAGCGGTGCCAAAAATAGTGCTGTTGCCCTTATACCTGCGACGATTTTAGCGGAATCACCCGTTACAATCGAAGGACTGCCTGATATTTCCGATGTTGAAATTTTAAAGGACTTGCTTGAGGAAATTGGCGGAACAGTGCGTATTACAGACGATGAAATGACGGTCGACCCATCGGCAATGATCTCCATGCCGCTGCCAAATGGCAAAGTTAAAAAACTGCGCGCTTCTTATTATTTAATGGGCGCGATGCTCGGCCGTTTCAAAAAGGCAGTGATTGGTCTGCCCGGCGGCTGTCACTTGGGACCAAGACCGATTGACCAGCATATCAAAGGCTTTGAAGCGCTTGGTGCTCAAATCACGAACGAGCAGGGAGCTATTTATCTGCGCGCGGACGAGCTTCGCGGTGCCCGGATTTATCTAGACGTCGTCAGTGTCGGAGCAACGATTAATATCATGCTGGCAGCGGTAAGAGCGAAAGGCAGGACGATAATTGAAAACGCCGCCAAAGAGCCGGAAATTATTGATGTTGCGACCTTGCTCACGAATATGGGTGCGAAAATCAAAGGGGCCGGAACCGATGTCATCCGGATTGACGGGGTGGACAGCCTGCACGGCTGCAGACACACGATCATTCCAGACCGGATTGAGGCCGGAACCTATATGATTCTTGGCGCGGCAATGGGCGAGGGCGTGCTGATTGATAACGTCATTCCACAGCACTTGGAATCGTTGATTGCTAAGCTTCGCGAAATGGGCGTGAATATCGAATCTGGCGATGATCAGGTGTTTGTCAACGGCCCTTCGAACCTGAAAGCCGTCGATATCAAAACGCTTGTTTATCCGGGCTTTCCAACCGACCTGCAGCAGCCATTTACAGCCCTGTTAACAAAGGCAGCGGGCTCAAGTGTGGTAACTGACACTATTTATGGTGCCCGATTTAAGCATATTGATGAATTAAGAAGAATGAACGCCAACATTAAAGTGGAGGGACGCTCTGCTATTATCAACGGACCGATCCAGCTCCACGGCGCCAAAGTCAAGGCGAGCGACCTTCGTGCCGGAGCAGCGCTGTTCATTGCCGGTCTGATGGCGGAAGGAATCACCGAAGTAACCGGTCTCGACCACATCGACCGCGGCTACAGCAACCTGGTCGAAAAATTAAACGGCCTCGGCGCCACCGTCTGGCGGGAGGCATTAACGCAAGAAGAATTAGAGCACCTTAAAAACACATAATGAGATATACTTATGAAGGAACGAAGTCTCATCAGAAAAAAATGGGGGATGGAGAACAATGGAAAGAAGTTTAACGATGGAGCTTGTCCGGGTAACTGAAGCAGCAGCGCTTGCTTCCGCACGCTGGATGGGCCGCGGTAAAAAAGACGAAGCAGATGGAGCAGCCACTTCGGCGATGCGCGATGTGTTTGACACCATTCCGATGAAAGGAACCGTTGTCATCGGTGAAGGGGAAATGGACGAAGCGCCAATGCTTTATATTGGAGAAAAGCTTGGGAATGGCTACGGGCCTCGTGTCGATGTTGCCGTTGACCCACTTGAAGGTACCAATATTTTGGCGTCCGGCGGCTGGAATGCATTAGCTGTTCTCGCTGTGGCTGACCATGGCTGCCTGCTCCATGCTCCAGATATGTATATGGAAAAAATCGCAGTCGGACCGGAAGCAGTTGGGCTAATTGATATCGACGCTCCTGTCATTGATAACCTGAAGGCTGTCGCGAAAGCAAAGAATAAAGACATTCAAGACGTGGTAGCGACTGTGCTGAACCGTCCGCGCCACGAGCATATCATTGCCCAAATTCGTGAAGCGGGTGCCCGCATTAAACTGATTAATGACGGTGATGTGGCTGGGGCCATCAATACTGCTTTTGATAATACCGGTGTTGATATTCTGTTCGGTTCGGGTGGTGCACCTGAGGGTGTTATTTCAGCAGTCGCCTTGAAATGCCTTGGCGGTGAACTCATCGGCAAATTGCTGCCGCAAAATGATGCTGAGCTTGAACGCTGTAAAAAAATGGGCTTAGACGTGAGCCGCATTCTCCGCATGGAGGATTTGGTCAAAGGCGACGACGCTATCTTTACGGCAACAGGCGTAACGGACGGGGAACTGTTGCGCGGTGTCCAGTTCAAGGGCTCTCATGCTTCGACCCATTCTGTTGTTATGCGGGCAAAGTCCGGGACTGTTCGTTTCATCGACGGCCGACACAGCCTAAACAAAAAACCAAATTTAGTACTATAGGTAGCGAACATCGGGTGGTGCCTTCCACCACCCGAAATTTGCAGAAATCTCCCCATTCTCCATGAGGATTCCTTCCAGAAAATATTTCCAATAAGGGATGTTTGAAAAATAAGTTGATTAACTTTTCGCTGAGAGGGTAAAATAGAGATTGTTTTATCATGCAAGTTTTCTGCCAATCTATTCATTTCTATCAACTTCTATTCATTTCCTCAACTCTATTATCTTACTATCATTTCTCGCTCCTAATTGACAGCGGATATGAAGGAAAAATTTAAAAGCGTGGTGTACACATTGGAATTAACGATTTCAAGTTTAGAAAATATGAAGCTGAAGGAGCTTTATGAGCTTGCGCGCGAATATAAAGTGACCTATTACAGCAAATTAACGAAAAAAGAATTGATTTTTGCGATTTTAAAATCCCGTGCCGAGCAGCAGGGCTATTTCTTCATGGAAGGCGTTCTGGAAATTATCCAGTCAGAGGGCTTCGGCTTCCTGCGCCCGATCAACTATTCGCCAAGCTCTGAGGATATTTATATCTCGGCATCGCAGATTCGCCGTTTCGACCTCCGCAATGGGGACAAGGTATCCGGTAAGGTTCGTCCTCCGAAGGAAAATGAGCGTTATTTTGGATTGCTTCATGTAGAAGCCGTTAACGGTGAAGATCCGGAATCTGCGAAAGAACGCGTTTATTTCCCGGCGTTAACGCCTTTATATCCGAACCGGATGATGAAGCTCGAAACAACGCAAAAGCATTTATCAACCCGGATTATGGACCTTGTGGCACCAGTTGGTTTTGGCCAGCGCGGTCTGATTGTTGCGCCTCCGAAGGCTGGTAAAACAATGCTTCTGAAGGAAATTGCTAACAGCGTTACCACAAACCACCCGGATGTCGAGTTAATCGTCCTGTTGATCGACGAGCGTCCGGAAGAGGTGACCGACATCGAGCGTTCTGTTGCCGGTGATGTGGTCAGCTCGACGTTTGATGAGGTTCCCGAGAACCATATCAAGGTTGCTGAGCTTGTTTTGGACCGGGCGATGCGTCTTGTTGAGCACAAACGCGATGTTGTTATCTTGATGGATAGCATCACTCGCTTGGCGCGTGCCTATAACCTAGTGATTCCGCCAAGCGGCCGGACATTGTCCGGTGGTATTGACCCGGCTGCGTTCCACCGTCCGAAGCGCTTCTTCGGGGCGGCCCGTAATATCGAAGAGGGCGGCAGCTTGACGATCCTAGCGACGGCGCTGGTTGACACCGGTTCGCGTATGGATGACGTCATTTATGAAGAATTTAAAGGTACTGGTAACATGGAACTGCACCTTGACAGACAGCTTGCAGAACGCCGCGTGTTCCCGGCGCTTGATATCCGTCGTTCCGGTACGCGTAAGGAAGAGCTTCTTATTCCGAAGGATCACTTGGATAAATTATGGGCGATTCGCAAATCAATGTCAGATTCCCCAGATTTTGCCGAGCGCTTCTTGAAAAAGTTGCGTCAGACGAAGTCCAACCAGGAGTTTTTCGATCAGCTTGGTGAGGAGCTTAAGGCGCGCCGCTCTTAGGTTTTGAGTTGGGGGCGAGGTCTCGAACGAACCCGATATTTTGGTTTTGTTTTTTCAAAAAGGCTGAAAATCCCAGCTTGCAAACAATTAGTCTGGCTGTTATAATGTGGTCAGTGTGTTTTTTGTAATTCTGTGACTTGTTAAGACAAGCACTGTATATAACTCTGTTTCGAATGATTCAGGGCGGAAGGAGATGAAAAGAATGAAAGCAGGAATTCATCCAAATTTTAAAACAGTAATGGTGACTTGCGCATGCGGCAACACTTTCGAAAGCGGTTCTGTAAAGAACGAGATCCGCGTTGAGACTTGCTCTGAGTGCCACCCATTCTATACTGGTCGTCAAAAATTCGCTGAAGCAGGCGGACGTGTTGACCGTTTCAACAAAAAATACGGTCTTAAGAATCAACAATAATTCGCGCAAAGACAGGCAAGATGCAACATTGGCTTGCCTGTTTTTTATTGGCTAATAATAAAAATATGATTTTGTATATGATAAATAGAGATGGTTTCGTTTGAGGAAGGAGACGCCGTTAATGTATGTTATGACGCAAAGCGGATGGGTTGAGGTTATCTGCGGCAGTATGTTTTCTGGAAAATCAGAGGAGTTAATTCGGCGCGTGCGGCGTGCCCAGTTTGCTAAACAAAAAATAGCTGTATTTAAACCGAAAATCGATAATCGCTATCATGACCAGTCTGTTGTTTCCCATAATGGCACTTCTTTTGAGGCGAAGCCGATTTCCCATTCGATTGAGATTTTGCATCATGTGGAAGCGGATATGGATATTGTCGCAATTGATGAGGCGCAGTTTTTCGATGAAGGCATCGTAAGGGTTGTCCAGCAGCTGGCGGATTCCGGCCACCGCGTGATTGTTGCGGGGCTTGATCAGGATTTCCGCGGCGAGGCGTTCGGACAGATGCCGAAGCTGATGGCAATTGCCGAGTCAGTGACGAAGCTGCAGGCTGTTTGTGCTGTTTGCGGATCACCGGCAAGCAGGACGCAGCGTTTGATTGACGGACATCCGGCTTCCTACCATGATCCGGTGATTTTGGTTGGTGCTTCGGAAGCGTATGAGCCGCGCTGTCGTCATCATCATGAAGTGCCTAGGACTGCGGCGGTGCGCCAGGCGGTTGAAGAGGGCGTATAAGTTTAGGTTTTGATTTTTGAAGGGTGTCAGTGTCGCCATGTTCGCGTGGTGCCGGGCACCTTTTTGTTGTTTTTAGGAGGCGGGCGGCAATGGCTGGGTAGAGTGACAGGTATTTATGTGAAATTTTGTAAAGGTGCCTGTTACCTTTTGCTGTATTAAGACTGTGTTTAAGGTTGGAAAGAATTCACTCGGAATGGCTGCGTGTGGCAGGGCATGCTAGTACCATGGAGGTGTAATTCGATGAAAAAGTGGATGTTTCTTGTCGGTGTCATGCTTTTGTTGGCGACGGGCTGCCAAAATGGCCGCAGTGCTGATGATGATGCGGCTAACGACTTGCGCGGCGACCGACAGACGAGGAATCTTGTGTCCAATCACGATATCAACGACCAGCATATGGTCGAGGACGATGTGACCAACCAAAACCCGAACTTCCTTGACCTAACGGGGACCGGAAGCGGCAGCGAAGCCGGTGCTAACAACCAGGGCAACGATATCGCCAAGGCCAAACAGGTGATTGCAGACACGCATGAATTTGTGACGGATTCTGTTTGGATTAATGGCGACAGAATGTGGGTGAAAGTTTACAAAAAAGGGATGCTTTCTAGTGGTGACAAACGGGATGCAGAGGCTAGGCTGCATAAGAAGCTGATGCGTGCGTTGCCGCGTTATAATATTGAAGTTAATGTACAGGAAGATAGGAGATAATGGGCATGCTCTGGGGACCAGGGCATGTTTTTTTGATGTGATGTGTGTATATTTGGAGATTTTAGAGGTAATTTATAGAGTTAAATAAGGGGGTTTTTTAAAAAAAGTATCTTACTCGCATGATTTAGGGATTTACTGGTCTGGTTTGGCGGTTTACCCGCCCAAATTTAGAATTTACTCGTCATTTTTATCTATTTACTCGCCAACTTTTAAAATTTACTCGCCAGCTAACACAATTCTGATATTGGAAGTGCCTCTTTTGTACCCTTTTGATGCACGAGATCCGTCCTGTGCATCAGAATTACCAGTTATTTGGATATACTTTCCGATATGGGGCGTTTACTTTCCAATTCAGAGTGGGTACTTTCCAATTTGCCGGTTTTACTTACATTTTTTGAACAAATACTTTCCAACTTTCCTATTTTACTTTCCTGGAGTATCAGTTCGGATACGATACAGAAATTGTGAGGCATGAGAACCGTCCCTGTGCATCAATTTGTGAGGCACAAGAACCGTCCCCATGCATCACCCATGCATCACATTGACGCGGGTTTTTAGCTATACTATAATTAGAATGTTATGGACAATTTTCGGCCCGGTGTTGCGGGTGTTTAGATAGAAGTTTTGAATTTAATTTGAGGTGAATGACTGTGTTTGATCGTCTACAATCGGTAGAGGACCGTTATGAGCGGCTTAATGAGCTGCTGAGCGATCCGGAAATTATAAATGATTCTAAAAAGCTTCGTGATTATTCGAAGGAACAGGCGGACCTGCAGGAGACTGTGCAAGTGTACCGCCAGTATAAAGATGCAAAAACTCAGCTGCAGGACGCAAAGGTGATGCTTGAGGACAAGCTTGATGCGGAAATGCGCGAAATGGTCAAGGAAGAGGTCAGCGAGCTTGAGGCGCAGATTGAAGAGCTTGAAGGGAAGCTGAAGATTTTGCTTGTTCCGAAGGATCCTAACGATGACAAGAACGTTATCATGGAAATCCGCGGCGCAGCAGGCGGTGAAGAGGCGGCCCTATTTGCCGGTACGCTATACCGCATGTACAGCCGATATGCGGAAGCGCAGGGCTGGAAGACGGAAGTGATTGATGCCAACGAGACTGGACTTGGCGGCTTTAAGGAGATTATTTTCATGATTACAGGCCATGGCGCGTTTTCCAAATTGAAATTTGAAAATGGCGCACATCGGGTGCAGCGTGTGCCTGAAACCGAGTCTGGCGGCCGAATTCACACTTCAACTGCTACGGTGGCAGCCCTGCCGGAAGTCGAAGAATTTGATATTGAGATTCATGATAAAGACATCCGTTTTGATACGTTTGCATCAAGCGGTGCGGGCGGACAGAGCGTTAACACCACAATGTCAGCGGTTCGTTTGACGCACATTCCAACCGGTATTGTCGCAACATCTCAGGACGAACGTTCGCAGCATAAGAACAAGGATAAAGCGATGAAAATTCTGCGTGCACGGGTTTACGATAAATTCCAGCAGGAAGCCCAAGCTGAGTATGACCAAGTGCGGAAATCTGCCGTTGGTACCGGTGATCGTTCCGAGCGGATTCGTACGTACAACTATCCGCAAAATCGGGTGACTGACCACCGCATCGGGTTAACAATCCAAAAGCTTGACCAAATTATTGAAGGTAAGCTCGATGAAATTATTGAAGCTTTGGTACTCGATGACCAAGCGAGAAGATTGGAAAATGCATCAAATGAGTAAAAAGGTATTCGAAGCTCTGAAATGGGCTTCTTCTTTTTTAGTTGAAGCAGGACGGGATGAAAATGCGGGGGAATTGCTGCTAAGGCATTTTACCGGCATGACGCGGTCGCAGTTGTTTGCCAATGTGCGCGAGGAGTTGGAGCCTGAAGTGTGGGAGCTTTTTGAAAAAGTAGTCCACGAACACGCTGCGGGAGTTCCGGTGCAATATATTATTGGCACGGAGGAGTTCTATGGTCGGACGTTTGTGGTTACGCCGGAAGTGCTCATTCCAAGGCCGGAGACGGAGGAGCTGGTCTACGGGACATTGCAGCGGATCGGCCGGCTATTTAGTGAGCGCGAGGAAATTAGGCTTGCTGATATTGGAACAGGTAGTGGAGCAATTGCCATTACCTTAAAATTGGAGCAGCCGTCCTTAAGGGTTGCTGCTACTGATATTGCACAAGCCTCTCTAGATGTTGCGAAAGAGAATGCCCGCCTGCTTGGCGCGGAGGTCCAATTCATCCAAGGTGACTTATTGCAACCGTTTATGGCGGCCGGTGAGATGCTGGATGTAGTGGTGTCGAATCCTCCGTATATTCCGGTTGCTGACATGGCTGAGATGTCCGAGGTAGTGACGGAGTATGAGCCGCACCGGGCACTCTTTGCTGGAGCGGACGGCTTGGATTTTTACCGCCGCTTTATGGTGGAGCTGCCGCAGGTGCTCGCGCCGGGCGCGCTGGTATGTTTCGAGATTGGGGCCGGTCAGGGCGAAGCGGTAGCGGAGCTTTTTCGAAAAGCATTTGAGAATGTTTTGGTTGAAGTAGTGAATGATATTAACGGCAAGGACCGGATGGTGTTTGCGGAGATTGGCTTCGGGGGCTGAGGACCCGGGGCTTTTTTTGTATCTTAAAAATAGTAAAATTTAATAGTTTAAGATTCTGGCATTTTGTCCACAATGGTAAGGCAAAGGGAAGGGACGGTGCTAGAGATGAGAGGGAAACTGGTAGTTTGGGGATATTTGGTGGTTTTATCGTTAGCGACAATGCTAAATTTATATATGCCGAAAACAGAAGCAGCTCAGAAGGAGTCGATTGTGATTCCAGGAGAGGCGATTCGCTTAAGGATTTTGGCTAACAGCGATTTTGAAGAGGATCAGGCGATTAAGCGCAAGGTCCGCGATGCGGTGAACGCACAGATTACACTGTGGGTGCAGGATTTAACTTCGATGGAAGAGGCTCGCAAGGTGATCAAGGGGCATCTGCCAGAGATTCAAGGGATTGCCGAAAAGGTGGTTAGCGATTCAGGTTCGGATCAGTCGGTCAAGGTAGAGTTTGGCAAGGTGCAGTTCCCGACGAAGCTGTATGGTCAGTTTTTGTATCCTGCAGGAAAGTATCAAGCAGTGTTAATTACGTTGGGTGCGGGTGAAGGGGCGAACTGGTGGTGCGTGCTGTACCCGCCGCTATGCTTCCTAGATTTTTCAAATGGGGTAGCTGTCAGTGAAGGGTTTGAGGAAAAAGAAACGGCTGCTGTTGCGGAAGCGAAAGAGGAAGCTCCTGTAGCCGTCCGGGTGGAAGAGAAGCGGTCCGGTGTGAAAACAAAGTCTGTGGAAGGAAAAAAGGAAGTAGCTTTTCAGAAAGAGAATACTGAGGTAAAAAAGGTGCAAAGGCCGGACTTTGACGAGACGCGTTCAGTTAAGGATACTGATGATATACCTGTGATGAAGAGCAGGGATTTTGAAAAAACGGAAACGGCTGTGGTGAAGAAGCAGGATTCAGAAAAGGCTGAAGCAACTGTGGTTAAGAAACCAGTAAAGAAGGATAAGCCAGTTTACGTTTCGGAGGACGAGCAGCCGGTAAAAGTGAAATTCTTTGTGGTTGAGATGTGGAATAAGCTTTTTAACTAACAGCTCTGTGAGGGGGCTGTTTTTTTGTGTGTATGAGGACAAATGGATTGGAAAATTGAGAGGAAGTGTTCTCATATAGGGTTCATGAGGACACCTCTGCTTCTTTTTCAAGCGGTTTCGTCCGAAGGGTGCATTGGTTCGGACACTTCTGCCGCTTTTTAAAGTGATTCTGTCCGAAGGTTGGACTGGTTCGGACACTTCTGCCGCTTTTTCAAGTGATTCTGTCCGAAGGTTAGACTGGTTCGGACACTTCTGCCGCTTTTTCAAGTGATTCTGTCCGAAGGTTAGACTGGTTCGGACACTTCTGCCGCTTTTTCAAGTGATTCTGTCCGAAGGTTGGACTGGTTCAGACACTTCTGCCGCTTTTTCAAGTGATTCTGTCCGAAGGTTGGACTGGTTCGGACACTTCTGCCGCTTTTTCAAGCTATTCTGTCCGAAGGTTGGACTGGTTCGGACACTTCTGCCGCTTTTTCAAGCTATTCTGTCCGAAGGTGAACTGATCCGGACATTCCTGACTAAAAATTGAATAGAGTTGTCCCCATACTCTCTCTCCTAGGTCCGAATGTCCAAAAAATATGCTAGAAATAGCCCCAAACTGTTCTACTTTTTCTATTTTTTCATATTCATAGAGTAGAATCTGAAAAATGGGAGTGGATGGGATGCAGGCGTTGATTCGCAAGGCAACTAAAGGGGATTTGGACAGGCTGAGGAACTTTCTTACGAGGGCTAATCTTGGGACGGATGGGCTGACTGATGAAACGATAGAATGGTTTTTGTTGCTAGAGGACGAGCAGGAAGAGCTGGTCGGATCGCTTGGAATGGAGGTTTGTGAACAGTTTGGGCTGCTGCGCTCGCTTGTGGTCACGGCGGGGCAAGCTGAAAAGGAAATCTTCGTTCTGTTTGACCAAATGGTGAAGCTCGCTAAAGAAAAGGGAATGGAAAGCTTGTTTTTGGCCACAAATAAGGGGGCGGCGTTGCCGTTTTTTGAACTGATGGGGTTTGAGAAGATTGGGCGGGGGGAACTGCCGGTCGGGTTTTATCAATCTGAGCACATTCGACACGTTTTAAATGTGGATAACTCGTTGTTTTTGAGACTAACGATATAATATTGTGGATATATCGCCAAAGTTATCCACTTTTTCGGGTAAGTTATGCACAATTTGTGGATATCACTTGTGTTTAGGTCTGCCTTCTTTTATACTTTCAAACGTATCATGCGAAAAATATGAGTCTATACGCCGAAATTCGTCAAAATTCGATAAAAAACGAGATAGGTTTTGAAGGTGGATAAAATGAACACAAAAGTCTGGAAAGTGGATAAGTATGTGGATAATTTAGAAAATAATCCACATATTGTGGATGCCGCCCATTTTTTGCGGGAAAATGAAGTCGTCGCGATGCCGACGGAGACAGTTTATGGGTTGGCCGGGAATGCCGAGAATGATGAGGCTGTCGCGAAAATTTTTGCAGCAAAGGGGCGGCCGGCGGATAATCCCCTGATTATCCACATTGCTGAACAGGAACAGTTGAACCGCTTTGTGGCAGAGGTTCCTGAGAAGGCGGCCATCCTAATGGATAAGTTTTGGCCTGGGCCGCTGACGATTATTTTTAAAATGAAGGAAGGCGTGCTGTCGGAAAAAGCATCAGCGGGTCTCGGGACGGTTGGAGTGCGGATGCCGGACCACCCGGTGGCACTGGCGCTGCTCCGAACCTGCGGGCTGCCGATTGCCGCACCAAGTGCGAATTCCTCGGGTAAACCGAGCCCGACAACGGCCGGGCATGTGCTGGATGATCTTGAAGGAAAAATTGCCGGCGTGGTGGACGGAGGTCCGACCGGAGTCGGTGTCGAATCAACTGTCATCGACTGTACGGAAACCTTTCCGGTCATATTAAGGCCAGGCGGGGTGACCAAGGAGCAGCTTGAGGAGGTAATAGGAGAGGTCCACATCGACCCAGCTTTAAAAAATGAAGCGGCAAAACCGAAGGCGCCGGGTATGAAGTACCGCCACTACGCGCCAAATGCACCGCTCTATTTGGTGTCAGGCACCCGGGAATTTTTGCAGGGGCTTGCTGCCGAAAAACGTACGGAAGGTTTGCGTGTCGGGGTGCTGACGACAGAGGAGCATGCAGACGAGTACGAAGCTGATGTCGTCCTCACCTGTGGAAGACGCGCTGAGCTCGAGACCGTCGCAGCTGCGCTTTACGATGTTTTGCGTCGATTCAATGAGCAGCAGGTCGATGTGATTTTCAGCGAAATGTTCCCGTATGAAGGCGTGGGATATGCCATTATGAACCGGTTGGAAAAGGCGGCCGGGAATAAAGTGATCAAGGAATAAAAAATAACCATCTAGACCAGTTCTCTTTAAATGGAGGACTGGTCTTTTTTTAAAAAAAGGCTTTCCGCTAATTTCCCAGCTTGGCTTCTAAACCTATTTGGACGTGCATATGCTGAAATAGTTAGTCCAAGGGGGAGAAGTCAGAATGTCTGAAATGGTTGGGGAAATTATCACACTCATGTTGATGGCAGCGGCTCTAGGAATGGATGCTTTCTCAGTCGGCCTTGGCATGGGGATGTACAAATTGCGGCTTCGAAAAATATTTGAAATAGGAATTATCATTGGAATCTTTCATGTGTTGATGCCGCTAGCTGGCATGACGGCTGGAAGATTTTTATCGGAACAATTTGGAGCGCTGTCCTCCTTTATCGGCGGCCTGTTGTTAATCCTTTTAGGGGTGCAGATGATTTGGTCGAGCCTGAAGGACGATGATGAAAAGGTGATTACGCCGGTCGGCTTTGGCCTTTTGTTTTTTGCGTTGAGCGTAAGTCTGGACAGCTTTTCCGTCGGTTTGACGCTGGGGATTTATGGGGCAAAAACTGTTTTGGTCCTGATTTGTTTCGGTGTTATGGCCACCGTGCTGACATGGGCAGGCCTGCTTTTGGGCAAAAAAGTCCGGAGCTGGCTCGGTGCCTACAGCGAGGCGCTTGGGGGAGCGATTTTACTGGCGTTCGGCATTAAGCTGATGGCTGCGTTTTTATAAGAAATTTTTGTAAAAGGGACATTTGCAACGGTTTGAATGTGGAAAATTGTTCTATAATAGGTGGGGAAGGGGGCGTACATATGCAGCGGATATTATTTGTTTGTACAGGAAATACCTGCAGGAGTCCGATGGCGGAGGCCATTTTAAAAAATAAACAGCTGGACGGAATCGAGGTCAAGTCCGCCGGAATTTATGCCGCAAGCGGAAGCGATGCCTCGGCGAACGCAAAAGAGGTGCTCGCGAACAACAAGATTACGCAAAATCACCGCTCCACCTTGCTGTCTGGTGATGAGGTCGACTGGGCAGATTTGATTTTAACCATGACAACCTCGCATAAGTTCGCCATCCAGCAGCAATACCCAAAGGCGATTGAAAAAGTGTTTACATTAAAGGAATTTACAGGAGAAGATTTCGACCACGACGTCACCGATCCGTACGGCGGCAGCCTCTCTATCTATGAAGAAACCTACCAAGAACTCGATAAGCTGATTGACAAAGCGATTGAAAAAATAAAGCCATAGAAAAAGGTCAGGAGTGTTTTACTCTTGGCCTTTTTCTATGTTAGGTAAAGGGACCAAGCATGGACAAATTGTCATTTTGTCCATGTGGAATGGACACATTTTTTTCCATTGTGAGAATTCTATTGTTTTTCGTAGGGTTTTTTACTATTTGATTTCGTTGCGGTGTTCTTGCTTTATATTTTTAAGGCTGTATGTCAAAATTAAGTACAGATTGATGTTATGAATAGGGGGATTTTTGAGATGAGAGTGGCTTTAGCGTCTGACCATGGCGGCATGAATATTCGTAAGGAAATTGCCAGCTTGCTTGAGGAATTAAAGATTGAGTATGTGGATTTTGGCTGCGAATGCGAGTCGTCTGTTGATTATCCGGATTATGCCCTGCCTGTAGCGGAAAAGGTAGCGAGCGGCGAGTTTGACCGCGGGATTTTAATTTGCGGGACAGGAATTGGCATGAGCATTGCCGCTAACAAGGTGAAAGGTGTCCGTTGTGCACTTGTGCACGATACTTTTAGTGCAAAAGCAACACGTGCCCACAATGACAGCAATATCTTGGCGATGGGCGAACGCGTCATCGGTCCTGGACTGGCCCGTGATATTGCCCAAATATGGCTCACTGGCGAATTTGAAGGTGGACGTCACTCCAACCGCGTCGGTAAAATCACGGATTATGAGGATAAACACCAATAGAAACCACATCGGATTAAGCAGCGGAGTGGCTGGAGAAAGGTCCCCCAAGAGAGTAATATTAAAGTGGCGGGGCCAGGACTCTTGGAACATGAATGATGGGAGGTCAATGGGTATGATTCAGCAATGGGAGAACGAACTTGAAGCAATTTTAACGGAATTTAAGGAGCAGGCATCCTTGAGTCCGGGGCAGCTTCTCGTGATCGGCTGCAGCACCAGCGAGGTAATTGGCGAGCGCATCGGAACGGCCGGAACGATTGAAGTAGCCGAAATGATTTTTCGCCAAATGCAAAAATTCCAAACTGAAACTGGAGTTCACCTAGCCTTTCAATGCTGCGAGCACTTGAACCGGGCACTCGTGGTGGAACGGTCGGTTGCCATAGAGCGAGGCTTCGAAGAGGTTTCGGTCGTCCCGGTCCAGAAGGCAGGCGGAGCGATGGCAACATTTGCTTTTGAAAAAATGAACGACGCCGTTGTGGTCGAGTTTGTAAAGGCGGAGGCAGGCATTGACATTGGCAGCACCCTGATCGGCATGCACCTGAAACATGTTGCCGTCCCCGTCCGCGTTAAACAAAAGTTCCTGGGACATGCCCATGTGACGCTGGCTAAAACAAGACCAAAACTTATCGGCGGGGCCCGCGCGGTTTACGAACGGACCGACGCTAATTCAAGCTGCAGTTAGAAATATTTGACTAAACACGAACGATTTAGCTGTAGTGTAACTTATTTGTTATGTAAAACACGAACGATAAAAATAACAAAAATGAAATCTTACGTGTTTACATAATAAAAAAACATGTTACAATAAAGAGGAAATTTTCTAACGTCTTTTATTTACATATGAGGGGGAATGAATCATGAACCATTTACCTAAAGCCGATGAACAGGTTTTTCAAGCAATCCAGCAAGAATTGGGCCGTCAACGTTCTAAAATTGAACTGATTGCCTCCGAAAACTTTGTCAGTGAAGCCGTAATGGAAGCCCAAGGCTCCGTTTTAACGAATAAATACGCAGAAGGCTACCCTGGACGCCGTTACTATGGCGGCTGCGAATATGTTGATGTTGTTGAGGATTTAGCTCGCGAGCGCGCTAAGCAAATTTTTGGAGCAGAATATGTCAACGTTCAGCCGCACTCTGGTGCACAGGCAAACATGGCCGTTTACTTCACCGTCCTTCAGCAAGGTGACACCGTGCTTGGCATGAACTTATCCCATGGCGGCCACTTAACACACGGTAGCCCAGTTAACTTCAGTGGTGTTCAATATAACTTCGTTGATTATGGTGTCGACAAAGAAACACACCGCATCGATTATGCTGATGTTCGTGCGAAAGCCCTTGAGCACAAGCCAAAGATGATTGTGGCCGGTGCCAGCGCGTATCCAAGAGAAATCGATTTTGCGAAGTTCCGTGAAATCGCTGATGAAGTTGGCGCATACCTAATGGTCGACATGGCGCACATCGCCGGTCTTGTTGCGGCAGGTCTGCACCAAAACCCAGTGCCATATGCTGATTTCGTCACAACGACTACTCATAAAACCCTTCGCGGTCCACGCGGCGGGATGATTCTAACCTCTGAGGAATGGGGCAAGAAAATCGATAAGTCGATCTTCCCTGGAATCCAGGGCGGTCCGCTTATGCACGTTATCGCTGCAAAAGCTGTTGCTTTTGGCGAAGCGCTTCAGGACAGCTTTAAGGAATATGCGGGTCAAATCGTGGCGAACGCTCAGCGTTTAGCAGAAAGCCTGCAAAAAGAAGGCTTGAAGCTTGTTTCCGGCGGTACAGACAACCACTTAATGCTTGTGGATGTGACAAGCCTTGGTTTAACCGGAAAAGTGGCTGAAAAAGTGCTTGACGAAGTCGGCATTACCGTTAACAAAAACACGATTCCGTTCGACCAGAACAGCCCATTCGTAACAAGCGGTGTCCGCATTGGTACAGCTGCAGTAACAAGCCGCGGCTTCGGGTTGGAAGATATGGACGAAATTGCTTCCATCATCGCCTTCACGTTGAAAAATCACGAAGACGAAGAAAAGCTTGAAGAAGCACGCAAACAAGTTGACGCATTAACAAGCAAATTTACCCTTTACCCTGAATATTGATGCATGGGGACGGTTCTCCTGCCTCACTTTTGTGAGGCAGAAAGAACCGTCCTTTTGTTTCAGAAAAATCTAACATCAGTCTGCGAGTTGCTCGCGGGCTTTTTTTTCTGTAAAATGAGACGACTGCAAAAATTAAATCTTTAAAAAAGGGGCGATCGCTGTGGCAAAGGTATATGTTTTTGACCATCCACTCATTCAGCACAAGCTTACTTACATACGTGATAAACATACAGGAACAAAGGAGTTTCGCGAGCTGGTCGACGAAGTGGCAACCCTGATGGCGTTTGAAATCACAAGAGACATGCCGCTTGAAGAAACTAACATCGAAACACCTGTGTGTCCGGCAAAATCGAAAATTCTTTCTGGTAAAAAAATCGGCCTTGTGCCAATTTTACGCGCTGGTATTGGCATGGTGGACGGAATCTTGAAATTAATCCCGGCTGCAAAAGTGGGCCATATCGGTCTATACCGCGATCCGGAAACGCTAAAGCCGGTTGAATATTACGTCAAGCTTCCAAGTGATGTTGAAGAGCGCGACTTCATCGTAGTTGATCCGATGCTCGCAACTGGCGGCTCAGCCGTTGAGGCGATTCACGGCTTGAAAAAGCGGGGAGCTAAAAATATCAAATTTATGTGCTTGATTGCCGCACCAGAAGGCGTTGAAGCTCTGAAAGAGGCGCACCCTGACGTCGACATTTACATCGCTGCCCTTGACGAGAAGCTGAACGACCATGGCTACATCGTACCAGGACTTGGTGATGCTGGAGACCGGTTGTTTGGGACGAAATAATTCTATAATAATTACCTGAGTCAGGCTGAACGCCTGGCTTTTTGTGTGGAATTCCACGTGAAAAAATGGGGTTGGAAAGTAAGATAGGGATTTTGGAAAGTATTTCGCTAAAAAGTGTAAGTAAAAGGCATTAAAGTGGAAAGTATCCGATTTAATTTGGAAAGTAAATCTCCCAATTTGGAAAGTATATCCAAATAAATGGAAATTCTTCAAAAAAGGTAATTGAAAAGTTACCTGAGCCAGGCTGAACGCCTGGCTTTTTGTGTGGAATTCCACGTGAAAAAATGGGGTTGGAAAGTAAGATAGGGATTTTGGAAAGTATTTCGCTAAAAAGTGTTAGTAAAAGGCATTAAAGTGGAAAGTATCCGATTTAATTTGGAAAGTAAATCTCCCAATTCGGAAAGTATATCCAAATAAATGTAAATTCTTCAAAAAAGGTAATTGAAAAGTTACCTGAGCCAGGCAGAACGCCTGGCTTTTTGTGTGGAATTCCACGTGAAAAATGGGGTTGGAAAGTAAATAGGGATTTTGGAAAGTATTTCGCTAAAAAGTGTAAGTAAAAGGAACAAAATGGAAATTATCCGATTTAATTTGGAAAGTAAATCTCCCAATTCGGAAAGTATATCCAAATAAATGTAAATTCTTCAAAAAAGGTAATTGAAAAGTTACCTGAGCCAGGCAGAACGCCTGGCTTTTTGTGTGAAATTCCACGTGAAAAATAGGGTTGGAAAGTAAAATAGGGATTTTGGAAAGTATTTCGCTAAAAAGTGTAAGTAAAAGGCACAAAGTGGAAAGTGTCCGATTTAATTTGGAAAGTAAATCATAAAAATCGGAAAGTAAATCCAAAAATTGCAAATAACCAACAAAAATAACGAGCTAGAATCCAAGGCTACCTGCATACTTTCCCCTTCCAAAGAAAACGATATGGAAAAAAGGGGGATTTTCACATGAAATTGGTACTCGCACTGCTCCTCACCTTCGGAACTATTAATGTTGGGACCACCGGCATCCCGGCCATACCGAAAATCCTAATCCATCCCCCAATCCAAAAATCAACAAAAGATACCGTCGCCATCGTTATGCTTGACCATCCGAAAACAGAACAGGAAATCAAGCAGCTGCTCGCACCCTATAAAGACATCAAGCTGCGCCGGGTCTACCAAAAGGCCATTAACGGTTTCTCGATTCAAGGGCCGCCAAGTGCAATCGCCCGTCTAGATGCCCAGACCCGGAACCGCCAGCAAACACAAATCCAGCATGTCTCCCCGGTAACAGAGTATCGGGTCGAGACCGAGGAAAGCGTGAAAATCATTGGCGGCGAGGCGGTGCGCGGTTTTTTTTCAAAAAAGAATGAACGTCTGACCGGCCGCGGTGTGACGGTCGGGGTTATCGATACCGGGGTGGACTACACCCATCCGGACCTTGCCCGGAATTATGCGGGCGGCCATGACCTTGTCGATAACGACCAAGACCCGATGGAAACACTCACGCAAGGCCGGGCTACGATCCACGGTACCCATGTCGCCGGCATCATTGCCGCCAATGGAAAAATCAAAGGCGTGGCCCCGGAGGCAAAAATTGTTGCGTACCGCGCGCTTGGTCCAGGCGGCGGGGGAACGACGGAGCAGGTGCTGGCAGCGATTGACCAGGCCATCAAAGACAAGGTCGACATCATGAACCTCTCACTTGGCAACAGCATTAACGGTCCCGACCTGCCAATCAGTCAGGCGCTCGACCGTGCTGTCGAAAATGGGATCGTCGCCGTTGCGGCATCGGGCAATTCCGGACCAAATGTGTGGACGGTCGGTTCTCCGGGAACATCCGCGAAAGCAATTTCGGTCGGCGCATCAACGCCTACCATGGAAATTCCCCAACTATTAATAGAAGGAATGCAAAATCCGCTCCGGATTCAGCCAATGGAGGGGTCGGGGAATTGGGCGCTTGACCGGACGCTCCCAATCGTCGACGGCGGCATCGGCCAACCCAGCGAACTCGAGAACGTTCAGGGGAAAATCGTTCTAATGAAGCGCGGCGAATTGACTTTTTCGGAAAAAGCAAAAAATGCCCATGAAGCCGGGGCTAAGGCCGTCGTGGTCGCCAACAATCTAAAGGGCACGTTTATCGGCAATCTCGATGCGCCTGCTGCTATACCGATTGGGTCGATTACCAAAAGCGAGGGGGAATTTTTACGAAAAAAACTGAAAAACACCAGTGTGACGGCAAGACTCAAAATAAATGAAGAAATTGACCGGCTTGCTGACTTCAGTTCCAGGGGTCCCGTCACGGATACATGGGATATCAAACCGGACCTCGTTGCCCCAGGGGTGGCCATCAATTCGACGATTCCTGGCGGCTACTTAAGCCTGCAGGGGACGAGCATGGCGGCACCGCATGTAGCCGGCGCCTGTGCACTGATCAAGCAGGCCCATCCGGATTGGACGCCGGAGCAGATTAAGGCGGCGCTGATGAATACCGCCAAACCGCTGGCAAAGGAACCTGGTGAGCCAAGCAGCAGCATGAGCCCGGGAACAACGCGGAAACCAATCGAAATCGGTCCAATCGGCAAGAACCAAAACAAAACCAAGATTAGCCCCGGACCCTACTACCGCACATACGAGCAGGGGGCCGGCCGCATCCAGGTCGATGACGCGATCCAGACGGAATCGCTGGTCATGCCGGGCAGCATTCGGTTTGGAAAGTTTAGCAGCCTGAAAAATGTTCATAAAGCCCAATTAAAAGTTGAAAATATCAGCGACAGTCCAAAACGCTACACGTTTGACATCCCGCAGCACATCGACGGCTTGGAGTGGCGTTTCCCGCTCGCGTTCACACTTGAGCCGAAAGAAACAAAAGAAATTACCGTGGAGCTCGCCGTCGACCCGCAGATTTTCAAAGGGAAAATTCACGATGGTTTTCTAACCTTACATGCTGGGAGCCAGTCCATCCATATCCCGTTTTTGTATGTTCTTGAGGAGCCGGGATACCCTCGGATTATGGGCTTTGATTTTGCAGAAGGAGATGAGCCAGGCACTTACCAGTATGAGGTCTACGTACCGGGGGGAGCGGAGGAATTTGGAATCGCCTTATTCAACCCTGACGATTACCGCTTTGTCGGCTTTCTTGACACAAGCACCGATGTAAAGAAGGGACTGATCCGTAAAGCCTTCAAAGCTGAAGACCTTCCATACGAAGGGACCTACCGAGCCAAAGTCTTCGCCAAAAAGGCGGGCAAAGAGGATTTTATTGAAACGATGATTTCTATTTATAAAAATTAAGACAAAAATTAGGGCGGCAAACGAAGTGAGAATGCCGCCTGAAATTCCACCTAACCTTTGGGAAATTTTTTAAAAAGTCAGAAAGAAATGTTCACAAAATGGACACAAAATAGCCAAAAAAACTTCAAAAATTACAATACAATAAGAGTGTTGACTTTCACTTCCAAATCGCAAAAAAATTGGGAAATTGTTTGTGGAATAATTCACGTAAATTCATTGACAATGCATGGTGCCTATTGTATGCTAACAAAGGGTGTGCATGGTAGGGTTTTCATCAAAATTTAATTTGACAAAATCCCGCGCATGATTTATCATAATCACCTTTTGTTTTTCATTCTCTACGCAGTGAGGATGATTTTATTATGCAAAAGAACCGCAATCCTTTTCAAGCCATGGCTTTAATGTCTGCTATTGTTTCCCAGTTGGTCGGCTCCATTCTGATTGGCATTTTTGCCGGAAGGTGGCTGGACGGAAAATGGGGTACAGAACCAATATTCTTAATAATCGGACTGCTCCTGGGTCTTGCGGCAGGGGTTTATTCTATGCTTGTCTCAATCCGCCATTTCTATTCAGGAGATAAATAACCATGCCAGATTTCAGAGAAATGTACAACAGGCAGAGAAAATGGATGTTTTACTTGTTGTCCATTTATGTTCTTGGCTGGGGCTTCACTACATACAAAACGACTTTCCTTGGGTTGATCCTTGGGACATGCTTTAGCTTCATTATGCTTTGGATGTTAGTGAGAAAGACAGAGAAATTCGACAAAGCCGTTTCGGCAGGGAAAAAGGTCAAATCATTGGGCTCGCTGCAAAGAATGGCGATCTCGGCAATAGCGGTAATGATTGCGTTAGAATACCCTGATTATTTTCAAATAGTTAGTGTTGTTTTGGGACTAATGACAGCCTATATTGTCATTATGATAGATTATTTTTATCATGCTCTGCATGCTCAAAAGTGAAGGGAAGCGAGGTGAGTTTATATGCATCATGGGGCTCCTGAGTTTGAATTGTTTGGTCTCTGGTTTAACGGGGCAAACGTTCTTATGATCACAATTGCAAGTGCAATTGTATTTCTTATTGCCGTATTAGCAACCCGCAAGCTGGCAATGAAACCTACGGGGATGCAAAACTTTATGGAATGGGTGATGGACTTTGTAAAAGGCATCATCAACAGCACAATGGATTGGAAAGAAGGCGGGCGATTCCACATCCTGGGGATTACATTAATCATGTATATTTTTGTATCAAATATGCTGGGTCTTCCTTTCGCAATCGTCGTTGACGATAAGCTTTGGTGGAAATCACCGACAGCTGACCCGATTATTACGTTAACCCTAGCGGTCATGATTTTGGGTCTTACCCACTATTACGGCGTCAAGCTAAAGGGCGCAAAAGGATATGGAGAAGGCTTCTTCACTCCAATGAAATTCTTATTCCCGTTAAAGATTATCGAGGAATTTGCGAACACATTGACGCTTGGTCTGCGTCTTTACGGTAACATTTACGCTGGTGAATTGCTTCTATCGCTCTTGGCAGCGGGATTAGCACACCAAGGAATCGCCGGCACAATCGCCGCCATTCCGCTTACACTTGTATGGCAAGGCTTCTCAATCTTCGTCGGATCCATCCAAGCGTACATCTTTACTATGTTAACGATGGTTTATATGGCACACAAAGTGAGTCATGACCATTAATATAATTTTTTATAAAAAATAAAACATATTTATACATTTTAAGGAGGAACAAAATAATGAATCTTATAGCAGCAGCAATTGCAATTGGTCTAGCAGCAGTAGGCGCAGGTATTGGTAACGGTCTTATCGTAGGACGTACAGTTGAAGGTATCGCTCGTCAGCCAGAAGCACGTGGTTTACTACAAACTACAATGTTCATCGGGGTTGCGTTAGTAGAAGCATTACCGATCATCGGCGTTGTTATCGCGTTCATGGTCTTAAACCGATAAAATTAAAAAACTCCAAATGGCGAAGCGGACTTTTAAGAGACAACCTTCGCCATTCTATTATGTCTGTTTTTGCATAGTGAGCAACTCTTGAAAGGAGTGAACCCAGGGTGTTAACAAGCAGTTTAGTATTAGGTGCAGCCGAGCATAGCGCCGGCCACGTTAATTATGGAGATATCTTCTTCCAACTGATCGTGTTTATTGTCCTCTTGGCATTGCTGAAAAAGTTTGCGTGGGGTCCATTAATGGGCATCATGAAACAGCGCGAAGAGCATATTGCAAGTGAAATCAACGCAGCTGAAGAAAGCCGCGGAGAAGCGAAGAAGCTTTTAGAAGAACAAAGAAATCTTTTAAAAGAAGCCCGTGCAGAAGCACAGAGCTTAATTGAAAGTGCGAAAAAGCAAGGCGATATCCAGCGTGAGGAAATCATCGCAGCGGCCCGACAAGAAGCGGAACGCCAAAAGGATTCTGCCAAGCTTGAAATCGAACAACAGAAAGAAAAAGCTGTTGCCGCTATTCGCGAACAAGTGGCTTCCTTGTCTGTGTTAATTGCTTCTAAAGTAATTGAAAGAGAATTATCTCAAGCGGACCAAGATGCGCTTATTAACGAATATATCAAAGAGGCAGGAGAAGGGCGATGAGCAACCAACTAGTAGCAAAACGCTACGCGTCGGCTCTTTTTCAAATTGCAAAGGAACAGCAGATTCTAAGTACAGTAGAAGAAGAACTTCGTGTAGTCAAGGAAGTTTTACAATACAATCCTGATTTAAAAGCTGTTCTCAAATCTTCGAAGCTTCCTATTGAAAAGAAAAAAGAGATTGTGAAAAACGCTTTTACATCTGTAAATCAATATGTCTTAAATACAGTATTGATCCTAATCGAACGCCATCGTGAAGGTGAAATCGTGGAAGTTGTGAATCAATTCACGGAGTTGACAAATGATGAACTCGGCATTGCCGAAGCGGAAGTGACCAGCATCCGCCCGCTTTCAGACGCGGAGCGTGAAGCTATTTCTGCCACATTTGCAGCTAAGATTGGGAAGAAATCATTACGAATTGAAAATATCGTGGATTCCGATTTGCTCGGAGGCGTTATGCTTCGCATCGGAAACCGTATATATGATGGATCATTACGCGGCAAGTTAAGCCGTTTAGAACGTAAATTGTTATCGTAGATAAGGGGTGAAACTCATGAGCATCAAAGCTGAAGAAATCAGTGCCCTGATAAAGCAGCAGATTGAAAACTATCAGGCAGAAATTCAAGTGACAGATGTTGGTACTGTTATCTCCGTTGGTGACGGTATCGCACGTATCCATGGTCTTGACAATGTCATGGCCGGAGAACTTGTTGAATTTGCAAACGGCGTTATGGGTATGGCACAAAACCTTGAAGAAAATAACGTCGGTATCATTATTCTTGGACCTTTCACTGACATCAAAGAAGGTGACGAGGTTCGCCGTACAGGACGCATCATGGAGGTTCCGGTTGGTGAGGAACTTATTGGACGTGTAGTTAACTCATTAGGACAACCAATCGATGGCATGGGTCCAATCAATGCAAAGAAAACCCGCCCTGTTGAGCAAGTAGCAACTGGCGTTATGGCTCGTAAATCCGTTCATGAGCCGCTGCAAACTGGTATTAAAGCGATTGATGCACTAGTGCCAATCGGACGCGGACAGCGTGAGTTAATCATCGGTGACCGTCAAACAGGTAAAACATCTGTTGCAATCGATACAATCATCAACCAAAAAGGTCAAAACATGATCTGTATCTATGTTGCGATTGGACAAAAAGAATCAACAGTACGTAACGCCGTTGAATCACTTCGTAAAAATGGCGCATTAGAATACACTATCGTTGTTTCTGCATCTGCATCACAGCCTGCTCCAATGCTATTCTTAGCACCATATGCAGGGGTTGCAATGGGTGAAGAATTTATGTTCAACGGTAAGCACGTATTAATCGTATATGATGATTTAACAAAGCAGGCATCTGCATATCGTGAGCTTTCCTTGTTACTTCGCCGTCCTCCAGGCCGTGAAGCATATCCAGGGGATGTATTCTACTTACACTCACGCTTACTAGAGCGCGCTGCAAAATTAAATGATGAGCTTGGCGCTGGTTCCATCACAGCATTGCCATTTATTGAAACACAAGCAGGTGACGTTTCTGCTTATATTCCAACAAACGTTATCTCCATCACTGATGGACAGATTTTCTTACAATCCGACCTTTTCTTCTCTGGCGTACGTCCAGCGATCAACGCAGGTCTTTCCGTTTCCCGTGTAGGGGGTTCTGCGCAAATCAAGGCAATGAAGAAGGTTGCCGGTACATTGCGTCTTGACCTTGCATCCTACCGTGAATTAGAAGCATTTGCTCAGTTCGGTTCTGACCTTGATAAGGCAACTCAAGCAAAGCTTAACCGTGGTGCGCGTACAGTTGAGGTTCTAAAGCAGGATCTTAACAAGCCGCTATCTGTTGAAAAGCAAGTTATGATTCTTTATGCATTAACTCGCGGTTTCCTTGACGATATTCCAGTACAGGATATTCGCCGTTTTGAAGGAGAATTCCATAGCTGGTTAGACCACAACCGTAAAGATCTGTTAGACCAAATCACGACTACGAAGGATCTTCCGAAAGACGATGATATGGCTAAAGCAATCAACGACTTCAAAAAGACGTTTGCTGCTTCTGAGCAATAAGGTCTAGCAATTTGAACGGCGGCGATGGTTTTTAGACCCGGTGTCTTTAGCCATCGCCTGACATTCTTTGAATGAGGGTGGTGAGAACCTAATGGCTTCATTACGCGATATAAAAACGCGGATTAATTCGACGAAAAAGACAAGTCAAATTACAAAGGCAATGGAAATGACTTCTGCTGCGAAGTGGAATCGCGGTGTTATGAACGCGAAATCATTCGTGCCTTATATGGAAAAAATCCAGGAAGTTACTGCATCGATTGCTCTTGGTGCAGGCGGAGTGAGTCATCCGATGCTGACCCATCGTCCTGTAAAAAAGACAGGCTACATCGTGATAACATCCGACCGCGGTCTTGCTGGTGCTTTTAACAGTAACGTAATCCGCCGCGTCCATCAAACAATCAAAAGCCGTCATACATCCAATGACGAATTTGCGATTATTGCGATTGGACGAGTGGGGCGTGACTTTTTTGTGAAGCGGGGTTACAACGTTGTCCTTGATATCGTCGGGGTTAACGACCAGCCAAGCTTCCAGGACATTAAAGACATTGCAAGCACAACTGTCGGCATGTTCTCTGACGGAACATTCGATGAATTATATGTTTATTACAGCCACTATATCAGTGCAATTTCACAGGAAGTAACTGAGAAGAAACTGCTTCCATTAACGGATATTACAACTTCTCATAAGCTCACTTCCTATGAGTTCGAACCAAGTGCAGAAGAGATCTTAGAAGTTCTTCTTCCACAATACGCCGAAAGCTTGATTTATGGCGCGCTGTTAGACAGTAAAGCAAGTGAGCATGCTGCTCGGATGACGGCAATGCGTAATGCAACCGACAATGCGGGCGAGTTGATCCGAAGCCTGACATTAAGCTTCAACCGTGCCCGCCAAGCGGCGATCACGCAGGAAATCACGGAAATCGTCGGCGGTGCCGCAGCGTTAGAATAGTAAGTATTTGGTGTTTAGCGCCAATTTGATAGTTTTTGCAAAGAGTAAGTTAGGAGGGAAAAATGATGAGCAAAGGACATGTTCTTCAGGTTATGGGTCCGGTTGTTGACGTTAAGTTCGAAAATGGTCATCTTCCTGAGATCTATAATGCGCTTAAAGTCGTGAGAAAAGCGCAAAACGCATCTGAAGTAGATATTAACCTAACCCTTGAAGTAGCCCTTCATTTAGGTGATGATACAGTTCGTACAATCGCGATGGCATCTACTGATGGTGTAACCCGCGGTTTAGAAGTAGAAGATACTGGTAAGCCAATTTCCGTACCAGTTGGAGAGCCGACACTTGGCCGCGTATTTAACGTACTAGGTGAAGCAATCGACTTAAAAGAGGAAATTCCAGCAAGTGCACGTCGTGATTCCATTCACCGCGAAGCACCAACATACGAAAATCTTTCAACTGAGGTTGAAATTCTTGAAACTGGTATTAAGGTAGTTGACCTTCTTGCTCCATATATTAAGGGTGGTAAGATCGGTCTATTCGGTGGTGCCGGTGTAGGTAAAACCGTATTAATCCAGGAATTAATCAATAACATCGCGCAAGAGCACAGCGGTATTTCTGTATTCGCAGGTGTAGGTGAGCGTACTCGTGAGGGTAACGACCTTTACCACGAAATGACAGATTCCGGCGTTATCAAGCAAACAGCGATGGTATTCGGACAAATGAACGAGCCGCCAGGAGCACGTATGCGTGTTGCCTTGACTGGTTTGACAATGGCTGAATATTTCCGTGATGAGCAAGGACAAGACGTGTTATTGTTCATCGATAACATCTTCCGTTTCACACAAGCAGGTTCTGAGGTTTCCGCGCTACTTGGCCGTATGCCATCTGCCGTTGGTTACCAGCCGACACTTGCAACTGAAATGGGTAAATTGCAAGAACGTATTACTTCTACTAATAAAGGTTCTGTTACATCAATCCAAGCGATTTACGTACCAGCCGATGACTATACTGACCCGGCTCCGGCGACAACTTTCGCTCACTTAGATGCAACAACAAACCTTGAGCGTAAGCTTTCTGAAATGGGTATCTACCCTGCGGTGGACCCTCTTGCTTCTACTTCTCGTGCATTATCACCTGATATTGTTGGTGAAGAGCATTACAATGTTGCTCGTCAAGTACAGCAAACATTACAAAAATATCGTGAATTACAGGATATCATCGCGATCCTTGGTATGGACGAACTTTCTGATGATGATAAGTTAGTCGTTGCCCGTGCGCGTCGTATCCAGTTCTTCTTATCACAAAACTTCCACGTTGCTGAACAGTTCACTGGTCAGCCAGGTTCATATGTACCTGTTAAAGAAACAGTTAAAGGATTCAAAGAAATCCTTGAAGGTAAATATGACCATCTTCCAGAAGATGCATTCCGTCTTGTCGGCCGCATTGAAGAAGTGGTTGAGGCCGCAAAACGCATGGGCGTAGAGGTCTAACCTTTCAGGGAGGGGTAAAATATGAAGACGATTAAAGTCAGTGTTGTAACTCCCGATGGTCCGGTTTATGAATCAGATGTGGAAATGGTGAGTACAAAAGCAAAAAGCGGCGAGCTAGGCATTTTGCCAGGCCACATTCCATTGGTGGCACCACTAGAAATCGGTGCTGTCCGTTTGAAATTGGCTGGCGGCAAACAAGAGCAAATCGCAGTCAGCGGCGGCTTTTTAGAAGTCCGTCCTGAACAGGTAACCGTTCTTGCCCAGGCTGCTGAAAAAGCATCAGATATCGATGTGGAACGTGCGCAGCGTGCAAAAGAACGTGCTGAACAGCGTCTCCAGCAGGCGCAGCAGGAGCATGTCGACTTCAAACGTGCTGAGCTGGCATTGCGCCGCGCGGTCAACCGTTTGAATGTGTCGGATAACCGATAATCTATAATACGGGTTGTATAATACGGTTCTCGTACTTATATGTAAATACAATGAATCCAACCCCTTTGGCCGGCCATAGACGCCGGTCGGAGGGGTTTTTATTTTTGTTGGGGTTACGGATTGAGGCATGGGGACGGTTCTTATGCATCAAAAGAATATGTTGAGTTTTGTGAAGAGGAAAGTAAATGGCTTGAACTGGAAAGTAAACTGCTATAAATGGAAAGTAAATAGGCCAATCAAGAAAGTAAGTACATAAAAAGTGAAAGTAAATGCTCAAATTCGGAAAGTATTGTCAATTGACTGGAAATTACCTGCTATAAAAGTCTGCTTTCCAACCTAAAATGAATGAATTTTGATTTTTGGAATATGAATGTAGGGAGCGGGGAGTACAAACTGCGAAGTCTGGCCTAATTTTTATGTGAAAAACCAATCAAACAGTAATTTTTTAAAAAGGTTTGGGCTAAAAATGACAAACCTCACTGACACGGGCGGGATTTTGGTTTTAAATAGGGGTAGTTGTCGAATTAGGAGGCATTGTGGGGTAATCGGAGGACTAAAGACCCGAAAAATTATGTAATAAAATACCTTTTTGAGGGGCAGTTTTTTAACAGCCTTAATTTGGAAATTGAGTTTGTGAATAGATTTCCAAATTAAAGGATTGGCTTGTCGACATGGGTTTGTAACAATGCTATAATGAATTCGGTTACAATCATATTAATGAAAATTCACAACATTGGAGGGGATAGGCATGGAACTTTTGAATGTATATCAGAATAATTATCTGATAGTTTTCGTGTTCCTATGTCTCGGGGTGTTGCTGCCGGTGGTGGCATTATATTTAGGTAAGCTTTTGCGTCCGCACAAACCTAGCGAAGCAAAGTTGACCACATACGAGAGCGGTGTTGAGCCATTTCACGATTCCCGTGTACAGTTCAATGTCCGCTATTATATTTTTGCCCTAATGTTTGTTATTTTTGATGTGGAAACGGTGTTTTTATATCCATGGGCGGTTGCCTATGATAAGCTAGGCGTTTTCGCATTGATCGAAATGTTAATTTTCGTATTCTTACTATTATTAGGCCTAGTGTATGCTTGGAAAAAGAAGGTGCTACGATGGATCTAAAACTAGATGGCGTTACCGATTTGGAGATGCAGGAGTTAAAACAGAATGTGTTTATGACTTCGCTGGAGCAAGTGAAGGCCTGGGCGCGAAGCAGTTCGCTGTACCCGGTGACATTTGGTCTGGCTTGTTGTGCGATAGAAATGATGGGTGTGGGTGCGGCTCACTACGACTTGGACCGGTTTGGATCGTTTTTCCGTCCATCACCGCGTCAGTCTGACTGTATGATCGTTTCTGGGACAGTTACGAAAAAGATGGCGCCGATTTTACGCCGTTTGTATGACCAGATGCCAGAGCCAAAATGGGTAATCGCGATGGGTTCCTGTGCAACCGCTGGCGGACCGTACATAAAATCGTATTCCGTCGTCAAGGGTGTTGACCAGATTGTGCCGGTTGACGTGTATATCCCAGGCTGCCCGCCAAACCCAGCTGCCTTAATTTATGGAATCAATAAATTGAAGGAAAAAATTCGTTATGAAGCGAAGACTGGGAAGAAGGTGACCTGATAAATGAGCGGGGAAAAAGATCTCGAACAATTAAAGCGAGAGGCCGTGGCAAAGGCAAAGGCCGAAGCGGCAGCGAAACGAGCAGCCCGTGCAGCCGGGGAAGCTCCAGGTCAGAAGCCGGCTGAGTCAGCTGCTCCAAAGCAAGAAGCTGAGCCGAAGCCTGTTGAACCGGAAAAGGCACCTGTTGCATCAGGAGCAGGCGACGCTGACGATTTAGCGAAGAAAAAAGCCGCAGCAGCTGCGAAAGCGAAAGCCGCAGCGTTAGCGAAAAAGAAACGCGAAGGGATTGCGGATGAAGAGCCAGCAGCAGAGGCCGCAGGAGCCGCAGACGCAGGAGCGGGCGACGCTGATGACCTAGCGAAGAAAAAAGCCGCAGCTGTAGCGAAAGCAAAAGCAGCCGCAGCAGCAAAACGGAAAGCGATGGAGCTAGCCGGTAATGCAGACCAGGCCGCAGAACCTGCTGCAGCACCAGAAGCACCGGCAGCAGCAGACGCAGGAGCAGGCGGGGACGCCGATGACCTGGCGAAGAAAAAGGCCGCAGCTGTAGCGAAAGCAAAAGCAGCCGCAGCAGCGAAACGGAAAGCAATGGAGCTAGCGGGTGGCGCGGACGAAGGCGCAGAACCTGCGGCAGAAGCAGGCGGAGACGACGCCAAAGCGAAAGCCGCGGCAGCAGCAAAAGCGAAGGCAGCCGCAGCAGCGAAGGCCAAAGCAGCAGCCGCAGCAAAAGCAAAACGCGAAGGCGGAGCAGAAGATGCACCAGCGGGTGATGATGAAAAAGCAAAAGCTATCGCCGCCGCGAAAGCGAAGGCAGCCGCAGTAGCTGCAGCAAAGGCCAAAGCAGCCGCAGCAAAAGGCGGGGCAGCCGGAGCAGGAGCTACAGAACCAGCAGCTGAAGCAAAACCATCACCGAACCAGCCGTACCTAGACAAGTACGTGAAGGTAATCGAAGAAAACATGGGTTCAGATGTTTTAGAAGATTTTTATATTAATAAACTATCTAAGGATGTTCCTACCCTTGTGGTGAAGCGGGAAGCCTACTTTAAGCTTGCACAATTTTTAAAATATAATGAGCTGTTAGGCTTCGACTATTTATCAGAGCTGCACGGAACTGACTTTGAAACACATATGGAAATTTATGTTCACTTATACTCATACAAAAACCGTCAATCCGTCGCCTTCAAGGTGAAGATTGACCGGAATGAGCCGATCATCGAATCCTTACAGCCAGTTTGGGCGGGCGCTGACTGGCCTGAGTGTGAAGCATACGACTTACTTGGCATCAAGTTTACCGGGCATCCAAACCTGCACCGGATTATGCTTGGCGAAGAATGGGTTGGCTATCCACTGAGAAAAGACTATGAGCCGTATGATGTGGAGGTGTAACCAGTGATCAAAACAGAAGAAATGATGCTTAACGTAGGTCCTCAGCATCCAAGTACGCACGGCGTATTCCGGCTTGTCGTTAAACTGGACGGGGAAATCATTACCGAAGCACAGCCTGTCATCGGTTACCTGCACCGCGGGACTGAGAAATTGGCTGAGAACCTGCAATATACACAAATTATTCCGTACACAGACCGGATGGACTACCTGTCGGCGATGACCAACAACTACGTGCTCTGTCACGCAGTAGAAACGATGATGGGCATCGAGATTCCGGAACGGGCGGATTTCCTGCGCGTGATTGCGATGGAATTGGGCCGGGTGGCGAGTCACCTGGTTTGGTGGGGTACATACCTGCTTGACCTTGGGGCAACATCCCCGTTCATCTATGCATTCCGCGAGCGGGAAATGATCATAAATATGCTGAACGAGCTTTCAGGCGGACGATTGACGTTTAACTACATGCGTGTCGGCGGCGTCAAGTGGGATTCGCCGGAGGGCTGGATTCAAAAAGTAAAAGAATTTATTCCGTATATGCGCGAACAGCTTGCCGGCTACCACGACCTAGTAACCGGGAATGAGATTTTCTTAAACCGGGTAAAAGGAATTGGCAAGTATTCGAAGGAAGACGCGCTGCAATACAGCTTGAGCGGTGTTAACCTGCGCTGTACCGGCGTGAAATGGGATCTGCGCAAAGACGAGCCGTATTCCATCTACAACCGCTTCGACTTTGATGTTCCGGTTCAGGAAACCGGTGATGCCTGGGCGCGTTACCAGTGCCGTCTGGCGGAAATCGAAGAATCGTTGAAAATTTTAGAACAGGCTGCTGAGCAGTTCCCTGAGGAAGGCGAAATCCTCGCGAAGGTGCCGAAAATCATCAAGGCGCCAAAAGGGGAAGCTTTTGTCAGAATTGAATCGCCACGCGGGGAAATTGGATGCTATATTTACAGCGACGGGAAGAAAGAACCGTACCGCTTAAAATTTAGAAGACCATCTTTCTATAACTTGCAAATTCTTCCGAAGCTATTAAAGGGAGAAAACATTGCAAACATGATTGCCATTTTAGGGGCAATTGACATTGTCCTTGGAGAGGTGGATGGCTAATGATACAGGATCTGCTGCAATCAAGTCCTGGTTGGTTTAACTTTTTCTTCTTCTTTATCTTTGGAGCTGTCTTACTACTAGTTGTATTAGGGTTTGTTACGTACTCTATCCTGGCGGAACGGAAGGTTATGGGTTACATTCAACTCCGTCACGGTCCGAACCAGCTCGGCGGACGCTTTGGACTATTGCAAACCGTTGCCGACGTTTTAAAGCTTTTATTAAAAGAAGATATCATCCCGAAACTGGCAGACCGCCCAATGTTTATTTTGGCACCGGTCATCGCCTTCGCACCATCGTTCATGGTACTGGCAACGATTCCGTTTACAGACCGTTTTCAGTTCGCTGACCTTGGCGTTGGGCTGCTGTACTATGTGGCCGTATCCGGATTGACGGTTTTCGGAATTCTGCTTGGGGGCTGGGCTTCCAACAACAAATACTCCCTGCTTGGGGGAGCGCGGGCAACAGCGCAGATGATTTCATATGAAATTCCGCTTGTTATGTCCGTTCTTGGTGTTATTTTATTATCGGGCAGCTTGAACCTAAATGATATCGTTCATGCCCAAAAGCACGGCTGGTTCATTTTACTGCAGCCAATCGGGTTTATCGTGTTTTTAATCGCATCGACTGCGGAGCTGTCCAGGACACCGTTTGACCTTCCGGAATCAGAGTCCGAGCTTGTTGCTGGTTATCATACCGAGTACACCGGTTTCCGCTGGGCATTCTTCATGCTGGCAGAATATGTGTATTTGTTCGCAATGACGGCCTTAATTACCGTATTATTCTTTGGCGGCTGGATGGCCCCATTCGGATTCCTTGACTTTATCCCGGGAGCCGTTTGGTTCGCGTTGAAGTTCTGTGTGATCTTGTTCCTCTATCTGTGGTTCCGAAGCACATTCCCACGGATGCGCGCCGATAAACTTATGGAATTCGCTTGGAAAATCTTAATGCCAGTGGCATTAGCAAACATTATGCTGACGGCCATCATCAAATCGTTATTTTTTTAAAAAAATAAATGGGTGTCAGGCACCGCATATGGGCACCACATATTAATAGAAGTGAAAATTTTTAAAAGGGGTGAAAAACGTGCTTGGATTAGCTAAAGGCTTGAAGTATACCCTGAAGCAGTTGTCTCGTGAGAAGGTTACTTATGATTATCCAAATGAGCCGCTGCCGCTTCCGGACCGGTTCCGCGGGATTCAGAAGTTTTATCCTGAAAAATGTATCGTCTGTAACCAGTGTGCTAACATTTGCCCGACGGATTGCATTCAGTTAACGGGTAAGAAGCATCCGGACCCAACGAAAAAAGGGAAAATCATCGACACATATGATATTAACTTTGAAATCTGTATCCTGTGCGACCTTTGTACAGAGGTCTGCCCGACAGAGGCGATCGTTATGACGAATAACTTTGAGCTGGCAGAATATAGCCGGGACATGTTATTTAAGAACCTTGAATATTTGGATGAGAACGACGAAAACGTACGGCAGGTGAATAAAGCATGACATTAACAGGCGAGTTTTTCGCATTTATGGCCCTTGCGCTTGTGGCGATTATCGGCGGCGTGCTTTTACTGAACCTGAACAAAGTCGTACACATGGTCGTGGCCTTAATCTTCACATTCGTGGCCATTGCCGGAATCTACATTCTGCTCAATGCCGAATTCGTGGCAGCGGTGCAGATACTGATCTATTCCGGTGCGATTACGATCATCATGCTGTTCGGGATCATGTTAACGAAGCCGTACGATGATGAGGGTGATAGTGGCTCTCATGGCAGCAAGTGGAGAAAAATCTTGCTATTCCTAGGTGTTGTGGGCTTTGCCTTTGCCGTTTACGTCGGCATTTACAATTTCCCAATCGAGCAGGTTCCTTCAACCCTGCACGAGAACAACACGCTGGAAGTTGGTAAAGCATTATACAGCAAATATATTATTCCATTTGAATTTGTATCTGTTTTACTATTAGCATCTCTGATCGGCGCGATTATTCTAGCTAAACGAGAGGATAAGGAGGGGGATAGCAAATGAGTTCAGTCCCCGCTTCAGCGTTCCTGGCACTAGCACTCATTTTATTTTGCATCGGCTTGTACGGTGCTCTTACAAAAAGAAATACCGTGATCGTGTTGATTTCCATTGAATTGATGCTGAATGCTGTGAACATCAACCTCGTCACCTTCAGCAAATACGGCTTGAGCCCGTCCATCACCGGACAGGTTTTCGCGTTGTTTGCCATGGCCGTTGCTGCTGCCGAAGCAGCCGTAGGTCTGGCTATCCTAATGTCGCTTTACCGTAACAGGAAAACGGTCAATATTGACGAAATGGACCAAATGAAACACTAAAAGGTGGCAGATGGGCCCGGTCAGGCGGGCATTGCCACTGTAACAATAGTGCACAGCACACTAAGGGTGTCAGGCTCCGTGTGTGGACATTTGTCCGCCCACGGTAGACACGACGCCAATTTCGACTAATTCCGGGTGGGGCATTCAACCACCCAGACAAAGGATGATAATGATGGAAAATGCATGGCTTATACCGCTTTTCCCGCTATTATCGTTTTTGATCCTTCTTCTCATCGGTAAGCGGCTGAGGGAGGCGAGTGCGTATGTGGGGATTCTGCTTACGCTGGCATCGCTTGTTTTCTCAATTCTCGTGTTATTCGAGCGCTTTTCAGAGCCAACCTATATCAACAAGTTTGACTGGCTCACGATAGGAGATCTGCATCTAACAGCGGGCTTTGAAGTGAATCAATTAAATGCATTAATGCTGTTTATCGTATCGCTTGTCAGCTTTCTTGTACATACCTACTCCAAAGGGTACATGCATGGGGATGAGCGCTTTCCAGTGTTCTATGCATACTTAGGATTATTTACGTTTGCGATGCTCGGTCTCGTCATTTCGCCGAACCTGCTCCAAACTTATATCTTCTGGGAACTTGTCGGTGTCGGTTCGTTCCTATTAATCGGTTTTTATTTTTACAAAGAAGAAGCGAAGGCGGCCGCTAAGAAAGCCTTCATCATGACTCGTATCGGGGATGTGGGTCTGTTTATCGGGATGATTCTTCTTTTCTGGCAAACAAAAAGCTTTGAATACAGCGAAATTTTCCAGGCGGTGGAAGGCGGCGCTGTATCACAGACGATGATTACCTTGATAGCCATCTTAATCTTTATCGGAGCGGTTGGTAAATCTGGTCAGTTCCCGCTTCACACCTGGCTTCCGGACGCGATGGAAGGTCCGACACCAGTTTCGGCGTTAATCCACGCCGCCACAATGGTTGCCGCCGGTGTGTACTTGGTTGCTGCGCTTTTCCCGCTTTTCGAGGCGAGCCAAACAGCGCTGTTGACTGTAGCAACTATCGGTGCATTTACGGCCATTTTCGCCGCAAGCATCGGCCTTGTGCAAACGGATATTAAACGTGTTCTTGCGTACTCGACGGTTTCACAGCTTGGCTACATGATGCTGGCGCTCGGTTCTGCCGGTTATGTGGCCGGTGTGTTCCACCTAATGACACACGCATTTTTCAAAGCATTGCTATTCTTGGCAGCCGGTTCCGTAATCCATGCGGTTCACACTCAGAATATCGAGGAAATGGGCGGCCTTTGGAAAAAATTAAAATTTACTGGTCCGTTATTCTTAATCGGAACACTCGCAATCAGCGGGGTACCGGGACTATCCGGTTTCTTCAGTAAAGATGAAATTCTAGTCGCTGCATGGGAAGGCGGCCATCCGGTGCTATTCCTATTAGCGTTAATCGCGGCTTTCTTTACCGCATTCTATATGTTCCGCCTGTTCTTCCTGGTGTTCACTGGCGAAGCACGCGGCGAACAAAAACATGTTCACGAGTCACCATCCGTAATGACTCTGCCAATGCTTGTCCTTGGCGTTTTAGCTATCATCGGCGGTTACGTGAACACACCATGGTTCGGTTCGTTCCTTGGCGACTGGCTTGTTGACGGCAACGAAGCACTCGGACACAGCCATATCGAAGGTCCAGCATGGATCATGATTGCTGCCACCGTCGTTTCCTTGCTGGGAATCTTCTTGGCATGGTTAATGTACAGCAAGCGGAGTGTAGCCCGCGACTGGCTCAGCGGCGCAGGCGGCACACTGCATACGATTTTACTGAACAAATATTATGTGGACGAATTCTATCAATTAATCGTCGTTAATTTTGTTAAAGGCTTCAGCTACTTCCTGCGCTTCATTGACGTGTTCTTAGTTGAAGGTATCGTCAAAGGCGTGGCCGGGTTCGTGCAAGGGCTTGGCAGAACAGGCTCGAAAATGCAGAATGGACAGGTGCAAACCTACGGAGCAGTGGCCTTTATCGGACTCGCAGTATTAGCGGTCATCTTTGCATTAACAGGGGGGTACTTGAAATGAATTTATCTTGGGTTCTGACAACACTAGTATTCTCCCCTTTACTAGGTATTGTCGTGTTAGCTTTTATGCCTAAATCGCAGGAAAAAGCGATCAAATTCGTCGGCTTCCTGGCAACACTGCCGGCACTAGCTTTAGCGCTTGCTGCGTACGCTCACTATCTTGCCGGAAAAAAATTATCGGATTTCACATTTGGACATGAATGGATTCAATTCCGCGGTATGAGCGGCGATGCGCCAATTTTTTCAGTGTATTATGAGCTTGGCTTAAGCGGCTTTCAACTGCTGCTCGTCGTGTTAACCGCGGTTGTGGCAACACTTGCGGCCATTGCAGCACGGTTTGTGAAAAAAGAATGGAAAGGCTACTTCATGCTGTTCCTTCTTTTAGAAGTCGGCATGCTCGGCGTGTTCACAGCGGAAAACTTAATCCTGTTCTTCATCTTTTTCGAGATTACGCTTATCCCTACTTTCTTCCTGATTGGAAAATGGGGTTATTTTGAAAAAGAAAAAGCAGCTTACAGCTTCTTAATCTATAACGGATTAGGTTCAGCGGTTCTGCTCATCGTGATCATGATTCTTTTTGCCAAAACAGGCACGACCAACATCGACCTGTTGACAAAAATCATGGCCGACCCAAGTGCGCCGCTGTCAGATGACTTAAAACTAGGTTTATTGATTTCTTTATTAATTGCGTTCGGTGTCAAATTACCGATTTTCCCACTGCACAGCTGGATGTTGAAAGTTCACGTGCAGGCACCGCCTTCCGTAGTTATGATTCACTCTGGAATTCTACTAAAAATCGGTGCGTACGGTTTAATCCGCTTTGGGATGGGAATTTTTCCAAAGCAATTCGAAACGCTTGCGACTTTGATTGCGATTCTTGGCGTGATCAACCTGCTTTATGGAGCGTTCCTGGCGTTTATTCAATCCGACTTTAAAATGGTTTTGGCATACTCATCGATTTCCCATATGGGTATCGTGTTAATCGGACTGGCGGCCATGAATGAGGCCGGCGTCCAAGGTGCGATTTTCCAAGTGGTATCGCATGGTTTGATTTCAGCTTTATTGTTCTTCTTAGTGGGAGTTTTATACGAGCGGACCGATACGTCGCTCATCGAAAACCTCGGCGGTATAGCAAAGGGCATGCCGATTGCAGCTGGCTTCTTGTTGGCGGGCGCGATGGCTTCGCTTGGTTTGCCGGGCATGTCGGGATTCGTCAGCGAATTCATGGCCTTCCTTGGCTTGTTCAAGGAACTTCCATGGGTGGCCGCAGTCGGAACGATCGGCATCATCATGACCGCAGCGTACTTGCTTCGTGCTGTCCTTGGCATGACGTTTGGTAAGGCGCACCGCGAGTTCATCGGCTTTGTCGATTTGAAGGGCGTGGAATTCGTGCCAGTTGTGGTTTTGACTGCGTTAATTGTGTTAATTGGTGTTTACCCAAGTGTTCTAAGCTCACCGCTTCAAGCCACACTTGAGACTATCTTGCTTGGGTTAGGAGGGTGATGAAGGATGAGTTTTGAGCAATTTCAATCGTTAAACTGGAGCATCATGACACCGGAATTCATCATCCTTGCTGTGATTGCAATCTTGGTGATTATGGATCTGTTTATGCCAAAACATATGGACCGGAAAATCCTTGGCTGGATCGGCATTGCGGCCATCCTTGCGGCGATGGTTTCGGTCTTCGGAATGGCCGGCGGTCACGTCGAGTCAATCCTGCATGACACGTTCCGCCTTGACAGCTTTGCGATCGCGTTTAAGCTGCTAATTCTAGGCGGCGGGGCGCTGGTATTGTTCTTGGCGACCAGCTACAAAGCGACTGATGGCTTGGAAAGATATACGGGCGAGTTTTATTACCTATTATTATCGGCGTTATTAGGCGCCATGGTGATGACCTCAAGCGGCGATTTAATCACGCTTTATATCGGCCTTGAGCTGTTATCGATTCCGTCTTATATTTTGGCGGGGATTCAGAAGGACCGGTTAAGCTCCAACGAGTCCGCCATGAAATACGTCATCAACGGCGGCATTTCTTCCGCGATCGCTTTGTTCGGGATGAGCTATGTGTACGGATTAACTGGTTCGACGAACTTGCTGGAAATTGCGGGCCAGCTGTCGATGCTAATGGACGGGCAGCAGGCGTACTTGCTTGGCTTATCGTTCTTGATGATTTTGGTTGGTTTATCGTTTAAATTGGCGGCTGCTCCATACCACATGTGGGCACCAGACGTGTACCAAGGTGCGCCAACGCCGGTTACATCGTTCTTGAGCGTTGTTTCGAAAACAGCCGGTTTTGTGATTGTTGTGCGGATTTTGTTAACAGTATTTGGTTCCGCGGCAACAAATGGCCCTGGTTCGATTCCAATTTTGTTGGATATGCAAAATTACCTTGCGGTGATTGCAGCGGCTACGATGATTATCGGTAACGTTGTGGCATTGCGGCAGTCTGATATTAAGCGGATGTTCGCGTACTCCAGTATCGCGCACGCAGGATATCTGCTAGTTGCAGTGACAACTTTAACATCTAATATGTTCTATTCTATCTGGTTCTATTTGCTGGCGTACTTGTTCATGAACATGGGCGCATTCGCAGTGATTCAGGTGGTGTCGGAAAAAACAGGCTCCACGAAGATTGCGGACTTTGCCGGCTTGTACCGCCGCTCACCGTGGCTGGCTGTGACAATGGGAATTCTGTTGATTTCCTTGGCTGGTTTTCCGGGTACTGCGGGTTTCATCGGTAAGTTAAACATTTTTGTGGGCGCCTTTGCCGGTCAGCCGCATTACGTGTTGGCTTCGGTGATGATTGCGACCACGGTCGTGTCCTACTTCTATTATTTCGGCGTCATGACGCAAATCTTCTTCCGTCCGGCTCCGGCTGGATCTGAAGGCGAGGGTGAGGGCAATGGCAATGGCAGCAAATTCAACATGCCGTTCGGAATTGTGGTTGTATTGATTGTGGCAGTGGTTGGTTCGGTGTTGTTCGGTATCATGCCAAACATCGCGCTTGACTTTATGCATAATAACCTGGATATTGTTCAGGATTTCTTTAGTTAAAAATTACCTAAGCCAGGCTGATCGCCTGGCTTTTTTTATGTTTAGAAAGGGGGGTGGCGAGTAAAATCTAGATTTGGGCGAGTAAAAGTCAAAAGTTGGCGAGTAAATCCTATCTTTTGACGAGTAAAACCTCATATTCAGCGAGTAAATTTTAAAAAGGTATTATTAAGATATCATATGCTACCTGAGTCAGGCCTCGCCGCCTGGCTTTTTGGGTGAATTCCCCCTGAAAAATAAGATTGGAAAGTAAATCAGGTATTCTCGTAAGTATTTAGCTAAAAAGTGTAAGTAAAATTATGTATGTGGAAAGTATTTCTCCCCAATTGGAAAGTAAGCTCACCAAATCGGAAAGTATATCCAAATAAATGGTAATACCCCCAAAAAGGGCAATTGAAAAGTTACCTGATTTTGATGGTTCAGTCGCTCTAGATGGGGGTTGGCGAGTAAAATCTAGATTTGGGCGAGTAAATCGTAAAAGTTGGCGAGTAAATTTTAATTTTCGGCGAGTAAACTTGGTAAAGTGACGAGTAAATGGAAAAAGGTAATGGTAATCTAAGAAGTAACTAATCTGAAGTAAAACAATCAATTTTCCACCACCACAACAAAAAAATCAAATTAAATCCCGTATCAAACCAAAGATACATAATACTAATCCGATCAAAGTTAAAAAAGAAAAGATAATGAGTTCTTTTATTTCCTTTTTTCTCAATAACCCTGATGTTTCCCAAATGAAAATGACGACAAAAACGAGGGCGATGATAAGGGTCCTTAGCATGGTTATGTCCCCTTTTGGAATTATTTAGTTACACCGGTTCTTTTTATAATAGAATTCGTGTGGATGGTGACCGCCAATCTCGGAAATTCTTGTTCCCAGTTCTTTTGATAGCTGGTTTTCCATTGTTTCGGGTATTTCCTGTAGACCGCTTGCCCGAATCCTAAAATGTCTGACTGATACTCTTTTTGGACCTTATCAACCGTCATTTGAATACGTCCGTCAATTTCTTTATCCACTTTGTTTTGCAAATCCTTGATTACTTTTGTATCAAATATATTCAACTGCGAATCATTTTCTATTAAATTCAATCTAGTGGAGACAGTTAAGTTCATTTGTAAATGACCATTTTTTAGTTTTGGTTCCAACTTTGTATCTGTTTTGAGGATTTCCATACTGATATTTCCTCCGCCTTGCTCCTTCGGTATTTTAATGGAAACAATCCCTGATTCTATTTCATTCTTGAGCCATAAAAGACCCCGGGTTTCCAATTGATCCATCCAGCCGATTAGCTTGTCCCCTTTAAACACGGCCGTTCCCTTGATGCTTTGGACGTGCTCTGATTTATTTTTCGGTTTTACCTCCAATGCCTCTAATGTAAACAGTGGTGCGTATGGCTCCAATCCATCTGTAAGAAGCATATTGAGAAAATCTCGTATATAAACTTTCAGCCCAATGTTCAGCTTGTTAAGTTCTTTTATTTCTTCGGCGGAAATATTCTCAAACTTTGGCATGCTATTGATGACTTTAGATGCTTCGCCTTTTGTAAACATAATAAAACTGTTGATCCGCGTTTTATTGTATCTTGTATGGAAATTGATAACCGGGGTAACGCCATTTTTTGCATAATCCTCGCCAATTAACAGAACCCGGCTTTGGGAAAAGAAAATCCGTCTTGGAAGCTTGCCTTGAATATTTCGGAATGCTTCAGAAATCGTGACACCGGTATCGGAAATAACCAATGAACCTTTGCCGCTTTCTCCGCCGCTTCCTGTTGTCGATCCCAGCTTCGATGGAATGGCTACTTGAAGGGAGAGATGAACCTTATCGTCTTCCACTAGGTCTAATCCAATTGCCGTTACGATGGCAATATCATTAATTTCAATACGGTTCCAGCAGCCTGTCAGAAACACGGTTATGACCAATAGGAAAAACAGCCTCATCACGTTCATTCGTATCCCTGCCCTTTTTTAAAAAAACAAACTAGTATTTACGAGGTTTATAATTCATCCTCTTTAAATTGCTTTTTCCTGTTTCATGCGGCCGTTCATTCATTTTCCACCATGGAACGCGAATGATGATATCTTTCATATTATTAAAATGAAACGGTGCGAGCGGTGAAAGATAGGGGACACCGAACGAGCGAAGCTGCACAAGGTGAACCAAGATAAAGAAAACGCCGAGAAGAATTCCATAAAATCCAAGCGTCCCAGCCATAAAAATCATAAAAAAGCGAAGAAGCCGGATGGCCCCTGTCAATGGATAACTAGGAAACATAAAAGATGCAATCCCGGTTGTGGCTACAACAATGACTAACGGAGCGGAAACAATTCCCGCCTCAACTGATGCTTGGCCAATGACCAACGCTCCGACAATACTGACTGTCGATCCGATGGGTCTTGGCAATCGCAGCCCGGCCTCACGCAGCGCCTCGAAGGTGATTTCCATCAATAAGGCTTCCACAACCGCCGGAAAAGGTACCTTATCCCTTGAGGCGGCGACACTGAACAAGAGATTGGTAGGCAGCAATTCTTGGTGAAACGTGGTCACGGCAATATAAATAGAAGGAAATAATAAAGCAATTAATAAAAATAAGTATCGTATTAAGCGAATAAACGTTGTCATGATAAACCTTCCATAATAATCCTCCGGAGAGTTCATCATTTGAAAAAAAGTGACCGGAACTATGAGGGCAAACGGGCTGTTGTCCACAATAATGCCGATTCTTCCCTCCAACAGGTTGCCAGCAAGCCGGTCGGGCCGTTCCGTTTGCAAAACCTGGGGAAACACGGAGAACGGTTCATCCTCAATAAACTCAACAATATAACTGCTGTCCTCAATCGCATCAATCTCAATCCTGTTTAATCGGCTGCGAACCTCCTCCACAATGGAGGCATCTGCGATTCCTTCAAGATAGACGATCACCACATTCGTTTGCGAGAGATTTCCTAACTTCATATATTCTAATTTCAGTTTCGTTGTTTTTAAACGTCTGCGAATCATGCTGGCATTCGTCCGGATATTTTCCGTAAACCCTTCGCGCGGGCCCAACACAACCGCTTCAGAAACAGGTTCATCAATCGAGCGCTGCTCCCATTTCTGTTCGCTGATAACAAGCACTTTTTTAAACGTATTAATTAAGACAATGGTGCCGCCTGCCAAGAGTTGGTCCACGATTGTTTGGAACGTTTCTACCTGAACCACTTGAGATGCATTCAGAACGCCCTTAAATTGGTCAAGGGCCGGCTCAGGATGCTGGAGCAGTTCTTCGTTTCGGCTGATCAAAGGCTGGATGACATTCAGTTCCATTCTTTCCATATCAACCAATCCATTCAGGTATAAAACAACGGCTGAATAGTTAGAACCAATTTGCAGCTCTCGATAACTAAAATCAGCAGCCCCTTCAAAAAGCTGTTTAAACCGATGAAGGTCTTCCTCGAGATTTCCTGATAATGGATTATTTTCACTTTGCTCCTGAAGAAAAGCTGGTAATTTTTTTTGTCGCTTGAAAAATCGCAAAGGCGGCACCACCTATTTGGACCCTAGTTTTTTACGAATGAAGGCCATACATAAAAACAGAATCGGCAAGATAATTTGCAAAACGGTATGGACATATGGGACATAAAACTTAAATCCAAATTCTAAATGTTCAACATAACTTGACGCGGTTATCGACGATAAAGGGACAATGATGGTACCAAGTCCCAGCACGACAGAACGGGTTTGTTTTAATTTAAACAAATGAGAAGTGGCAATAGCTGCCGCTAATATGAAACCACCAACCTTAAAAAATACGCCAGATACCATCATTAAAATAACAAGTGCATCAAATCGCTCGAGGAAATCAGCGACAGAAACCATCTGCGTCGCAGAGAGCAGTGAAAAAAGGTCGACGTTGTAAATTTCCGGTCCCAAAATGGCAATCAACATAATGGCATTAATCGTTAACAGGGCGCCTCCTATAAAAAGGAAGGACATGCCAATCTTTCGAACCTGCCCCTTGTTGGTCAAAAACGGGAAAAACAACAGGACGACAATGGTTTCGCCGAATGGAAAGTTGATTGAGGCAGGGACTGCTTTTTTTAAAACCGGTGTTACACCATTTCCAAGTATGGGAGTGAGGTTTTTTAAACTAAATTGGTCAACACTAAACAAAAGAATCCAAATTAGAATGAGAGAAAATAAGTAAATTGGAAAGACGATTTCGGCCATGCGGCCAAACGTTTCCACTCCGCCCCGCAGACAATACACCATCAGTGCCATAAAGCTTCCGATGATCACAACCAACGGGGTTTCACTTAATATGGTCGAGTCAATCAATTCCCCCAATTCCCTGCTCCCTCTGGCAGCCGAATAGGTAAAATGGAAAATATACAACAGGATGATTGGATAGGAAAGAAACTTCCCGAGCAGCCTAGGAAGCATCTGGGCCAGCGAATCACCCGGATAATAGGAAGCCAATTGAGTATAGACGGCCATTAAAATCAAACTGGAAGACATACCGATTAGAATAAAAATCCACGAATCCTGTTTTGCTTCATGGCCAAGCCCTAAAATCATCGCAGTCCCTAATACAAACCCAGTCATCAAGTAAAAAAGCTGGAGCGGGCTGATTTTTTCAACTTTCATCCTTATCACCCTTAAAAGGAAAAGCCCATTTGGAAATTAATTCACGCATGTTTACTATTTTCCATTATGTGGTTTCTTATGCATGGGGGAGGGGGACATTTGAATGGGATACGGGGACGGCTCTCGTGTCTCAACGGCGAAAAAAAGATGCACGAGAACCGTCCCCATGCTTCATGCGCACAAAAAAGAGGCCTAAGCCTCTTTTTTAGGATGGTAGATGGTAGTGGGTGAATGAATCTTAAGCTTTTTTAGTTGATTGCAGCGGGTCTGGTTTAAGATGTTTGTCTCGGAGCTTTTCCTCTGTAGGCTGTTGTTCCATTTCACGGCCAAGCTTCTTCACTTCGGAATAGTCTTGGGCCATTGAGCTATTGTTTGCTTTCTTTAAGGTGTCGTGGTCCTCTTTTAACGGCGACTCTTTCTCCATGCTCGATCCGTATTCACGAAATTTATTGCTTGAGCCCGGGTATGGCGGTTCTTCTGCAATAAACTCATCTTCCTTGCGATTCCGCCCATCTACTCCAACTAATGGAGGGTGATCAAGCCCGGCATCCTCATGTAAATAGTTCCGGTCATTTCGATTATCATAGCGCTTCTCAACTAATACTAAAATTTTTCCTGCTTTAATCGAGTTTTCATAGTGCTCTGCCTCGTCGTCGGGAATCCCCATTCCGACAAGCGCGCCAGCCAAGCCGCCAATGCCAGCACCGGCAACGGCTCCCATAAGCCCGGCCGCAATTGGTCCAGCTGCGATAAAGGGACCAACGCCAGGTATAGCTAGGGCGCCAGCTCCCGCCAGTAACCCGGGGATTCCGCCAAGGGCGCTGCCGACAGCCGCTCCGGCCGCTGCCGTTTCTTCTATCGCAGTACCTGTGTCTACGGAAACCTGTTCAACGTTTTTTCCAATCATAGAGATTTCATTCTTGTGGTAGCCTTGATCTAATAGTCGGTCAATCGCATTAATCGCTTCCTGTTCCGTGTCATATACACCAACCACATTCTTCATATGCTTGTCCATTTCATTTCCTCCTCTATTTTTAATAGATTACTAGATGCCATGCTTACATTAGTCCGACAGCTTGTCCTTGACTTCTCCGTATCCTTCCTTTACTTTTCCTTTCGCCTTGTCGACCTTACCTTCTACGACCTTGGACTCGTCATCGGTTAAAAGGCCCCATTGTTCTTTTAGTTCACCTTTCACCTGATCAACATTGCCTGTTACTTTTTCTTTATTCATGGTTTATAGCCTCCTTTAATTTGTTTGTTACCCTATTGTGTTTACAGCGAAACCTTTTTTAGAAAAACTTTAATTTTGACTTTTTTCCTTCATTTCCTGCTCAACATCTTTCATCGCTTCTTTAATATTATCTTTTGCCTCTTGCATGGTGCCTTTGGCGCTGGCTTTTGTATCGTTATCAATCTGATCCTTTTGTTTGCCATCGCTAAGACCATTATCCTGGTCGACACCGTCGCCGCAGCCGGCCAACCCGCCAAATGTCAATAACGCAGCCATTCCGGCAACAGCTAAATTCTTGCGATTCAACATCATTCTATTCCCTCCCAAAAATTTTTAACGAACCAAATTAGCTTGACGCCTCCGGGTTCGTTTGCCGTGCACTATCTATATTCCCGGCGAAAAAAGGGATGAAACATTTTTTTGAAAAAACTTTTCCGCTAGAAAAAGAGGTTTCAATTTTTCCAAACGGGGTTAAATACGTATCAGAGCACGACAAACAAAAAGGAGAGATGAATATGAACGTAAACGACATGTTGGCCGAGTGGTACATATACACGGATCGGCTGCCGATCTTGATCCTCGCACTACTTCTATTAATAGTAGGCTGGCTGGTGGCCAAAAAAATGGGGAAAGTGACGGAAGCCGCCCTCAAGAAAACAAGCTTCGATGACAAGCTTTATTCAGGCTACGGAAGTCGAAAGTATTCTTCAGAAAAAATCATTGGAAAAATTGTTTACTACCTATTACTGGTGTTTGTCTGGATTATCTTCTTTAATATGTTGAACTTAAGTTATATTGCGTCGCCGCTGGTCCATATGCTGTCGTCGATTACCGGCGCGATTCCCAACGTATTAAAAGCGGCGTTAATCCTATTGTTTGCCTGGATCGTCGCGACCGTCCTGCGCAAGGCATTTGAAAAAGGGGCGACGGCGCTTCATTTGCCAGACAGGTTAGCCAAATGGAAGCTGGCCAAAACCGAAATCGATGGCCGCGAAAAAGTGGCGAAAATCGCCAAAGCGCTGTTCTATTTCGTCCTGTTGCTGTTCTTGCCAGGGGTGCTCGGCGCCTTGCAAATCGAAGGCGTATCAGAGCCGGTCGCTGGAATTCTGACAACCTTCCTATCATTTATTCCGAAGCTGTTTGCGGCCGCGTTAATTGTGTTCATCGGCTGGCTGCTGGCGAAATTGGTCCGTGATATTTTAACGAATTTATTAAAAAGCATTGGCAGTGAAAAGCTTGGCGAACGGTTCGGAATGAAGGGAAGCCTGGACCTTGCTGGGATCGTCGGAAATATTGCGTTTATCTTAATCTTAATTCCTACCATTATTACCGCCCTGGAAAAGTTGGACCTGCAAGGGGTATCGGCTCCGGCGATTGCGATGCTGGAAAAAGTGGTGGCATTGATTCCAAATATCGCGGTCGCGGTAGTGCTCATCTTGGCGGGAATCTGGCTTGGCAAGTGGCTCGAAAAGCTGGTTGCGCAAATGCTGTGGCGTCTGCGGTTTGATGGTTTGCTGCACCAACTGGGCATTGGTGGTGCTGTTGGTCCTGAGTCAGCTAAGTACAGCCTGTCCCAGCTTGTGGGGATGCTTGTGAAAATCGTGATTGTCCTGTTATTTACCGTGGAAGCATTACAAATAGTCGGCTTAGACTTCTTAGTGACCCTTGCGTCGGCGGTGCTGGCTTACCTGCCTATGTTGTTCGCAGCCCTTGTGATTCTGGGGGTTGGCTTGTACGTCGGGAACTTGGTTGAACGCATTATTAGGAATGTGGTCAAGAAAAGCTATGCCCGTACGCTAGCGGTGGTTGCTAAGTATGCCATTTTTGCAGTTAGTGTGTTTATGACGCTCGACCAGCTTGGCGTCGCTCATTCCATTGTCAATGCTGCGTTTATCCTCCTCTTAGGCGGCTTGGCCCTGGCGTTCGGCCTGTCATTTGGTCTTGGCGGTAAAGACTTTGCAGCGAAATATTTACGCAAGCTTGATAACAAACTGGACCAAGGAGGAAACAACCATTAATGGAAGATTACAATCCGGAATCGATCCGCCGATTTCGGATTGTTATTTTTTTAAAAAAAGGAGGGAAGTCGTCAATGCTGATCTTTAAATTAGTGACAATCGCGGTTTTGATAATCCTGACGGGATTTTTTGTGGCGGTGGAGTTTGCGATTGTCAAGGTACGGCCGTCGCGGCTTGATGAATTAGTGCTCGCCGGGAAGAAGGGGGCGGTGCCGGCAAAGCAGGTCGTTACCAAGCTCGATGAATACCTCTCGGCCTGTCAGCTCGGCATCACTGTTACCGCGCTCGGGCTCGGGTGGTTAGGGGAGCCGACCGTTGAAAAATTGCTGCATCCGTTGTTTAGCGTCTTGCATTTAAATGAATCTGTTTCGCATTTTCTAGCCTTTGTGCTAGCCTTCGTTTTGGTGACCTTTCTGCATGTCGTGGTCGGGGAACTGGCGCCAAAGACCGTGGCAATCCAAAAAGCGGAGGCGATTACACTGCTGTTCGCCCGGCCGATGATCTGGTTCAATAAACTCATGCATCCATTTATTTGGGCATTGAATAGCTCGGCACGTGCGCTCGTCGGTTTGTTTGGCTTTAAGCCGGCAACGGAACAGGAACTGGCCCACTCAGAGGAAGAGCTGCGCCTGCTGCTGGCGGAAAGCTTGGAGCAGGGGGAGATTAACCAGAATGAGTACCAATATGTCAGCAATATTTTTGAATTTGATGAACGGACGGCCAAGGAAATTATGGTACCGCGGGTGGATATGAGCTGCATCACCGTCGATGAGCCTGTTTCGAAGGTGCTCCGAAAGTTGAAGGAGGAGGGGTACACCCGCTATCCCGTTGTCGAAGGGGATAAGGATCATATTATCGGTGTGCTTAACGTAAAAAGGTTTTTAACAGCGAGATTGATGAATAAAGGTATCTATGAAAATTGGAAAATTAAATCGTACATCCAGCCGGTGATTACGGTGTTGGAGACGATACCGATTCATGATTTGCTGGTCAAAATGCAGATGGAACGAATTCATATGGCGATTTTACACGATGAATATGGCGGCACCTCGGGGCTGGTGACGGTAGAGGACATCATCGAGGAAATTGTCGGCGAAGTGCGGGATGAATTTGATGCCGATGAAGTCGCTGACATTCGGCGGGTAGAGGAAAACCACTATTTAATAGATGCCAAAGTTCCAATCGACGTGGTCAATCACCTTCTCGACACAAGTTTAGCAGCCGAAGACGTCCACACCATCGGCGGCTGGTTCCTCACCCAACACAACGCCCCCCAACTCGGAACCGGCGCCACCCTCGAAACCCAAGGCTGGCTCTTCAAAATCAATGAAGCAAACGGATCCCACATAATGTATCTGGATGTCCAAAAGTGAGGCATGGGGACGGTTCTCGTGCCTCACTTTTTAATGCAAGATGGTTTCTAAAAGACAAAATGGAGTGGGATTGGGTTGAAAATGTCTTTAATAAGGCTTTTAAAAGACAAAATGGAGTGGATTTGAGGGGGAAATGTCTTTGATAGCACTTCTAAAAGACAAAACAGCCCGGATTTGAGCTAAATTGTCTTTAATCCGGGTTGCCTGTGATGGTTGCCTTTTTGAAGTATTGGGGCACACAATGTCTAAGGTTCAGTAAACTCTAATGTTTCTCCATAATCTCCATATCATGCTTTAATGCTTCGAATATCACCTGCTTATTGCCGTATAGCAGGAGTTGATCGGCTTCATGGAGTGGAGTGTCATAGACTTTCTTCCGAATGACAATGTCACCTCGCTTGATGAACACGATTGCAAGATCGAGGGCATCGATGTCAGGAAGTACCTGCCGGATGGTACAGTTAGTAAGCTGGGAATCTTGGTAAATGGTAAGAAAAAGCATCGTGTCTTGATGGTTTTTTAAAAATACTTCCCTTATCGGCAGATCGGCGAGCTCGATGTTTTGTTTCATTTTTCGATTAAAAAGATTGGATAAGTGCTTTTTAACGTGGGGTTGTCTAAGGATCCCAAAAACAACTAGGACAGCCGTAGCACTCAGAAGAATCTCCCTTGTTCGCAATCCGTTCGAAAGGAATTCACTGATGGAAGAGATGATCACAGCAAGGGAAAAAGCGCCAAACAGAATGAGAAAAATAGCGAGCTTGCGGCGAATCGGATGCCCTGAGATTAACTCCGATTCTTTAGTCGTGAACCCTGTCCCGGTCATCATCGAAATCACCTGAAACCTCGATATCTCCACCTTTAAACCTGTCAAACGAAACAAAATCACAAAAATTTCTATCACGGTTAAAATGATTACGAAATAAATGAATAGGAAAACAGCTACCATGGTCACCTCCAGTTAAGACAGAAGAATGAGACAAGGGGCGCTTCCCTTGTCTCATTTTTTGATAAGCCTCGAATTTGGTTTTAATCGGCTACTAATGAAAGTTCGATGTACTTGTGAACGATTTCGCTGTTTCTTCCCCAAAAATGAGGCAGGAGAACCGTCCCCATGCATCACTCCAAAAATGAGGCAGGAGAACCGTCCCCATGCATCATTGCATTTTTTCGTTGTAGAATTGTACGGCGTAGGTGGCGCCTTCGTCGACCATTTTGTTGTCTTCGATGTCGTGCGGGTGGGGGTGGCCGCCTTTATGGATTGGGAGTTGTTCCGCTTTTTCAAAGACTGTCGGCATCACTTTTCGCTTCATGTCTCTTAGAAAGCTTTCCGCTTTGAGGCGGTTCGGTTTATTTGATAGCCACATCGCAGCCGCCGAGGCCCCAGCTCCTACTGCCACTAACGATCCTATACCTACAACTCGTTTCATAATAAAAGCCTCCTTCTCGATTTTCTATATGCATACCCCAAGCTCCCTCAGATGAAACGTGTTTGGGGCGGCTAATTTTTGGGGAGAAAAAGAAAATAGGAGTTTTTGAGAAGGGAGCGAGTAGTTTGGAGACGTACTTTGGCAAACAGAATTGGAAATGGGTGTCGCTGCATCAAATGGAGCTGGAGAATATCAATCCGCCGCTTCCTCAAGATCCTGCTTCGGATGCCTGGCTTGAACATGCCCGTAAAAGTCAAACCAACTATGTCGAGGTCGGCAGTCTTGAAAACGGTGAAAAGGTATTGAAAGGATCGCTGATTTATCAACAGAACTTTAGTGAGGAATGGGATTTTAAAATCTTTCATTTTTATTTGAAAAAGGACCAGCTGGTGACGGTCGGTCTGGAATTGCCGGGGGATGAGCAGGAAGAAATACAACAGCAGTTGGGCAGCGCGGAAAACGCTGTCGACGGCTTTTTATTTTTCCTCGGGGAAATTGTCAATGGATTGCTCGTGGAGATTGATAAGTTTGAAGTGGCGCTCAAAACGTTGATTTGGGGCGTGAGAAAACGAAATGAAACGAAGATTCTCGAGCTGCTCTACACGCGCCGGCATGAATTATTAGTGGCGAAGAACGTATTAATTCCAATCAAAGAACTGCGGATGGCGATTGAAGAGATCAATCTTCATGGCAACAGCGAGGTATATAAGAGCACCTGCAGGCGGATTGAGCGGGCGATGGCGCTGCTTGGCGAGTATGAGCACGAGCTTGAGGCGATGATTAATTTGGAGGAGGTCATCTCCTCACATCGCGGCAATGAAATTATGAAAACATTGACGGTGATGACGACCATTTTTACGCCGGTTATGGCCTTCGGGGCGTTATGGGGGATGAATTTCAAGCACATGCCAGAGCTCGAGTGGCGCTTTGGCTATATTCTATCGCTTGTGTTGATTGTTGTATCGACCGCCTTATTGTATGCCTATTTAAAAATGAAAGGCTGGACCGGGGACTTGTTGAAAGGGAAAAAGAGAGGATCGTTTTTTAAATAGGACACGTCTTTAGGGCGTGTTTTTTTTTGTGCGGATTCTCCCACTATTGATCTAGGCCATCCGCTTGATTCGGGACTTTAGCATATTTTGGTATAATACTAGAAAAAATTTTTTCAAAACAATAGGTTTCAGATATAAACAACGTGGGTATATATCCTATAAATCATTTAGAGGTGAGGATGGATGAATTTAACGATAGACAAGCAGCAAAATGAGAATGAAGTGGTAGTTAAAGCGTCAGGGGAAATTGATGCGTTTACGGCACCAAAGCTTAGAGAGGAATTAGCGGCACTTGTGGATGGAAAAAATAAAGTAATTACCATCGATTTAAAGGACGTGTCGTATTTGGATAGTACCGGGCTTGGCGTGTTTGTCGGTTTGTTCAAGCAATTGAAAAATAACGGCGGCGAGCTCAGGCTGATTGAAATGTCAGAGCGGCTGAAGCGGCTTTTTCAGATTACGGGATTGAGTCATGTTATGGAAATTAAAGGATAGGGGAACGACGATATGATGGATTATATTGAAATGAAGATTCCAGCCAAGCCGGAGTATGTTGGTGTCATGCGTTTGACGTTATCGGGAATTGCCAGCCGGATGGGGTATACATACGAGGAAATTGAGGATTTAAAAATTGCCTTGAGCGAGGCGGTTACAAATGCGGTCCAGCATGCGTACACCAAGGATGAGGGCGGAGAAGTGATTGTCGGCTTTGGCATTTACGAGGACAAGCTGGAAATGGCGGTGGCCGACAGCGGCAAGAGCTTTGATTTTATTCAGGCAAAAAATGAACTGGGTCCTTACACCGAATCAAGTACTGTGGAGCAATTGACAGAGGGAGGGTTAGGACTATTTTTAATAGAAACGCTGATGGATGAAGTCCGAGTGTTGAACAATTCTGGAGTGACGGTCTTCATGGCGAAGTATCTGGGCGGGGAGCGTGAAAATCATGACACAGCCATCGCAAACCATGAAACGAACTAAGGAAGAAATCGAAGCACTGATTGCCGAATTCCAAAAAAATGAAAGTCCATCAGCACAGAATATCTTAGTCGAGCATTACACCGCTTTGGTCGCAAGCATTGCGCAGAAATATTCAAAGGGGAAAAGCTTTCATGAGGACATCATGCAGGTGGCGATGATTGGGTTGTTATCGGCAATCAGAAGATTTGACCCAAGCGTTGGCCGGCCGTTTGAGACCTTTTTAATACCGACCGTGATCGGGGAAATTAAACGGTTTTTACGGGATAAAACCTGGAGTGTACATGTGCCGCGGCGGGTCAAGGATGTTTGGCCGAAGCTCAAAACGGTGGTGGATGAGCTGACGAATCAGTATCAGAGGTCGCCAAAAGTCCATGAAATTGCCGAGTATCTGGAAATTTCCGAGGAGGAAGTGCTGGAGGCGATGGAAATGGGCAAGAGCTATCAGGCATCTTCTGTCGACCAGTCGATCGAAGCAGGCTCGGACGGCAGCACGGTGACCGTATTGGATATTGTCGGTGCTCCCGATGAAGGCTTTGAAAAGGTTGACCAGAAGCTCCTGCTCGAAGACGCGCTCCAAGTACTGTCAGAGCGCGAAAAGCTGATCATCCATTTCACGTTTATCGAAAACAAAAGCCAGCGGGAAACCGGAGAATTTCTGGGAATCTCACAAATGCACGTTTCCCGGCTACAGAAGAAGGCGCTTGAAAAATTGCGGAGAGCAGTGGGGAGTCGTGCACCTGATGAGGTGGCGCGGTGAAGAAACTGGGCCTAGCCGCTTGAATAAGTTGGCGCGGTGATCGGCCCAGGGTCAGCCTCTCCGATAGAGTATGAGGGTAATCGCCGGGAGACAGGAAGGACCTCGATGCACTCTGAAATAAGCATCAATAGATTGGGGGGAGCAACTATGAATATTGTAATTGTTGACGATAATCGTACAAACCTGATGATTATAGAAAAAATCCTGCAGAAGGCTGGTTACGATAAATTGGTGCTGCTGACATCAGCTAGGGAAGTTTATGACTATTTGCACCTGGAGGCGGATAGACCGCAAGAAGTTCCGGTTGATTTAATACTTATGGATTTGATGATGCCGGGAATAGACGGAATCGAGGCGTGCCGGACGATTCTCGCCAACGAGCGTTTCCACGACCTGCCGATTATTTTTGTATCGGCTATGGGTGATTCCTATAAAATGGCCGAAGCAATGGATGCCGGAGCGCTCGATTATGTCATGAAGCCCATCAACAAGGTTGAACTGCTGGCGCGAATTCGCTCGGTGCTGCGGCTAAAACATGAGAAGAATTTGCGCAAGGAACGAGATAAGCGGATTCAATTCGAGCTGGATCTGGCCAAACAGGTCCAGCGCAGCGTGCTTGGCAGTCCACTTGAGAACGAAGATGTGACGATTTCTGCCGTTTATAGGCCTTCCTTTGAACTGGCCGGCGACCTGTACGCCTGGTACCAAATCAGCCCCCATCGCTATGGGGTTATTTTGCTTGATATGATGGGGCATGGTATTTCCTCGTCACTTGTCTGTATGTACATATATTCTGCATTAAAGGACGCGATTACAGGAATAGGCGACCCGGCGGCCGTGATGCAGGAGCTGAATCGGCGCATGAATCAGCTGCATATGCCTGAAAGTCTGATAAACTATTATTTCACTGCGATTTATTTTGTGCTGGATACGGAAAAACAGACCATCGAGTATGTGAATGCGGGGCATCCGGCAGGGCTTGCGCTGATTGATGGGGAAGTGCAGCAGCTTGACCAAGGTTCTTCTGCAATTGGTTTTTTTGAAAAAATAGAGGTAACCAAGGGTGTGATTTCTTATAAGGAAGATGCGCGGATCCTGCTGTTTACCGACGGACTGTCGGAATGGCTGGAGGAGGAATACGAGGACGCATGGGAAAAGCTGATCAGCGGTTTGCGGCAGAACGACAATCCGGAGCGCCTGCTCGAGCAGCTGCTGCCGGGCGCGGAGCCGTTGAAGGAGCAGAAGGATGACCTGTGTCTGGTGATGATTTCGGCGAATTAGATGGGCTGGCAAATGAGAGGGTGCCGGCTGAGAGCTGACACCCCTATCGGACGTTGGTATGGGTTATGAGCGAAAGTAATAACACTTTATCCGACATGTAATGCGCGCTATCGCAAATAAGAAACGTTTATCCGCAAGTTGCAACTGTTTATCCGCAAGTTGGAACTTCATACGCAAGTAGCCAAACGTTATCCGCAAGTAAGACGGCCCTATCCGCAATTAGGCCGTCCGTATGCGCAAGTAGCCATCACTTATCCGCAAGTTGAAACATCGTGTGTCAGTAACCAACCCTTATCCGCCAGCTACGACGCCAAATACGCCCTCAGCATCCACCCATGTTTCTCTAACGAAGCTCGAATCTCCGTGAACAAGTCAGCGGTTGACTCGTCTTCGTGCTCCTCGGCCATCGTGATGCCTTCGCTAAGCTCTCTGCAAATAGTGTTCACATCATCAACCAGTGTCTGAACCATGTCGTTTGCGGATTCGTCGCCAAGTGCTTCCTCAAGCGACGAAAGCTTTAAAGTTTCTTCGAGTGTGGATGCCGGTGCAGCGCCCAATGCCAGCATCCGCTCGGCGATGGTGTCGACATGCAGCGCCGCCTCGTTGTACAATTCCTCAAATTTTACATGCAGCGTGAAGAAATTCTCTCCCTTTACGTACCAGTGGTAATGATGCAATTTCATATACAGGACCGAGAAATTGGCCACCTGCTTGTTCATCGTATTGGCTAATCGTGTGCTTTTATCCTTTGCTTTCATTCTAGTATTTTCCATTCTAATAACCTCCAATTTCATGATGATACTTAAGTATTTACCCGTCTTTCAGGCGCATGAAACAATAAATGTTTAAAAGGGTCTATCGTCCCGTCTGACTCTCGGGACCTGCGACTCATTGGGCGAATGTAATAGAAACGATATGATAGTTTTAAGAAAAAAACACAGGGGGGTGACGCAATGAAAGGCGTCCATTACAGCATTCATGCAAAAATTATCACAGGCTATTTCGCAATCCTGATTTGCCTTGTGCTGTCCCTGCTCGTTGTGGTGAACCGGATGACCGCGCTGCAAGATGAAATAAAATTCATTTCGCAGCACGACATTGAGGTCCATGACCTGGCAAATCAGATTCAAAAAAATGTCCTCGATATGGAAACCGGAATCCGCGGCTATGCGTTAACCGGACAGGAGGAGTATCTCGAGCCGTATCATGAGGGAAATCGAAGCTGGCTCGACAACTACAACAAGCTCCATTCCTTGCTCAACGATAACAGCAACCAGCAGCAGAACCTCGAAGAGATCAAGCCGGTGATTGAAAAATGGATCATGAATACGGGTGAATTTACCATCAATCAAAAAAAGGCAGGGAACGAAACGGAGCTGGCCAAGAATTTTAAAGAACAAACTGGGAAAAAGGTGACCGACCAGATCCGCACCCAATTGGATTCTTTTTTAGAAAAAGAAAAACAGTTGACATTAAAGCGTACGGAGGATCTCCTGCAAAAAAATAGCAATTTAAAAATCATCCTATATGGGATTATTATTTTAGTAACGTTGATTACTATCGTAACGGCGCTTTTGTTGTCAAACTCCATCGTCAAAACGATAAAACAAGTCGTAAAAACCATTCAAAGCATCACCGATTCAAAGGTCGACTTGACGACACGAATCAGTGTGAAAGCGAACGATGAGACGCGCGAGCTAGCCGAGGCCATGAACAGCCTGCTCGGCAGCCTCGAAAAACAGCAATGGGTGCAAAAAAGTCTCACAGATATTTCCATGCTGTATCAGGGAATTACCGATATTAATGAGCTGGCGCAGCGGGTCATCAACAAGCTGGCACCGCTATTTGAAGCCTGTTACGGCGTGGTCTATCTGCGCCGGGAACAGGGCGGCGAGGTCGACTTCGTCAAGGTGGCAGGCTATGCCGTCGCCGATGAGGCTGGCGTTAAGGCCAGCTTCCGCTTTGGAGAAGGGCTCGTCGGCCAAGCGGCGCTGGACCAGCGAATTTTTCTAATTGATCGTTTGCCGGAAGATCACATGAAAGTGACCAGCGGCCTCGGGGCGTCGTCACCAAGAAATCTATTGGTGGCGCCGATTATCTATGAGGGCCGGGTCGAAGCTGTTGTCGAGTTTGCGGCACTACAGCCGTTCCAATCGCAGCACCTGACATTGCTCGACCTCCTGCAGGACAAGTTTGGCTCCTCTATTTCCAATGTACTCGGACGGATGGAGGTCGAAAGGCTGCTTGCGGAATCACAGGTCATGACGGAGGAACTCCAGGCCCAATCCGAAGAGCTGCAGGCCCAGTCAGAGGAATTGCAAATGCAGCAGGAGCAGTTGAAGCACACGAATGAATATTTAGAGGAGCAGAATCGGTTAGCCGAAGAGCGGGCCCTTGAACTGAAAAAAGCGAAGGACGAGCTCGAGGAGTATTCACGCCAGCTGCAATTAAGCTCGCAGTATAAGTCCGACTTTTTAGCGAATATGTCACATGAACTAAGGACGCCGCTGAACAGTATTTTGATTTTGTCGCAAATGTTGATGGAAAACGGCGGCATGGACCAAGACGAGATTGAGGAATACGCCCGTGTCGTCAACACGGCTGGCGGTGATTTGTTACGGCTTATTGATGATATCCTCGATTTATCAAAAATTGAGGCGGGGAAAATTGAAATCCTGACAGACGAGGTTAATGTGACCGAGCTGCCGCAGACGTTAAAAAGCCTGTTCAATCCGGTTGCAGCCAAAAAGAATGTGGCGTTTGAGGTCCTAACAGACGCGAACGTGCCGCCGGTAATTTCAACAGACGGCCAGCGCTTGCAGCAAATTTTAAAAAACCTATTGTCGAATGCGTTTAAATTTACAGAGCAGGGTTCAGTCACCGTCCAGATTGCCGTATCGCCTCCGGAAAAAGCGGAGCAGCTGCGTTGCGGCGGTCCGGTTCTGGCCATATCGGTAGCCGATACAGGAATCGGCATCCCGGATGATAACCAGCAAATTATTTTTGAAGCGTTTCAGCAGGTGGACGGGACGACGAACCGTCAATATGGCGGCACCGGACTTGGCTTATCGATTTGCCGGGAATTTACCCGCCTGCTTGGAGGCGTCATCGAGGTCGAGAGCGAGGTCGGAAAGGGCAGTACGTTTACCCTGTATATTCCGAGCCAGTTGGAGCCGGAGCCTGTGGTGTTCGCGGCACTGGAGGAAGTGGCGGTAACCCGTAAGGTCGAGGTGCCGAGGGAGCAGCTTCCGGAAGAGCCAGTTCAGGACGCCGATATCATTAAGGCAGAGCACTGCACCGATGACGAGCTGTTTCATGGAAAAAAGGTCCTTCTTGTTGAGGATGACGGCCGCAATATTTATGCGTTGGTTACGGCCCTTGAGCGCAAGGGGATTATCGTACAAGTGGCGAAAAACGGAAAACAAGCGATCGAAAGATTACGTGAGCAAGCCGATTTTGACCTGATTTTTATGGATATCATGATGCCGGTGATGGGCGGTTACGAGGCCATGAAAGTAATACGGACCGAACTCGGGCTGCTCAATCTGCCAATCATTGCCTTGACCGCCAAGGCGATGAAGGGCGAGCGCGACAAATGTATGGAAGCAGGGGCGTCTGATTATATCATGAAGCCATTGAATATAGAGCAGCTATTCTCATTGATGCGGGTTTGGCTGACAGAGCAGGTGAATCCAGATGAGTAACAAAACGAGCATATCGCCGAGCGATACGTGTGATACACCATCACCAGAGACCGAACCATTTGCCTTAACGGAAGTACAGGAGGTTGAGCTGAATTTGCTGATCGAGGGGCTGTATCAAATGTATGGCTACGATTTTCGCGGTTATGTTCGGGCCTCGTTGACGCGGAGGATTATAAACCGAATGAAGGCAGAAGGACTGCCGACGATTACGGCCTTGTTGGAAAAAGTCCTCCACGAAACGGGCTTTTTGGAGCGGCTTTTGAATGATCTGTCAATCCGAATGACGGAAATGTACCGCGACCCCAGCTTCTTTGCGGCGTTTCGCGAGCAGGTGGTTCCGCTCTTGCGGGAGCTTCCTGAAATCCGGATTTGGCATGCCGGCTGTGCAACCGGGGAAGAGGTTTATTCGATGGCCATCCTCCTGCATGAAGAGGGGCTTGCGAACAAAACGGAAATCTACGCAACTGATATGAACGAAAAAGCGCTTCAGGCTGCCCAAAAAGGTGCCTTCCCGCTAAAGAAAATGCAGCAATATACGAAAAATTACCTGAAAGCGGGCGGGCGCAAGGCATTTTCGGAATACTATACGACCGACCACCAGTATGCTTATTTTAAACCACTGTTGGACGATAACCTGATTTTTGCCCAGCATAACTTGGTGACGGATGGATCCTTCAATGAGTTCCATGTGATTCTCTGCCGGAACGTGATGATTTATTTTGACAATAGCCTGCAGCAGCAGGTCCACCGTCTCTTTTACGGCAGTCTGGCGAGCGGCGGCTTTATCGGGCTCGGCAGCAAGGAGTCGATCCTGTTTTTGCCAAAAGGGTTGCACTATGAAGAATTCAATGCCCAGGAACGAATTTATCGTAAAGGTAATGGGGCAGGGTGAAATGCAAAAAAGAGACTGTCCAGCGGTGACAGTCTCTTTTTTCTTACTATTATTAATGAGAATGTTTGGCGTTTCTTAGAATCAGACTGAGGATAAAGACCAGAGCCGCTGCGCCTATTAGGGCCGGAAAGACGTAGAAGCCGCCAATTACCGGTCCCCAGCTCCCCAACAGAAACGATCCAAGCCAAGCACCGATAAAACCGGCAATAATATTACCGATAATGCCTCCCGGTACATCACGCCCAAGAATCAGTCCGGCCAGCCAGCCGATTACGCCTCCAATAATTAATGACCAAATAAAACCCATAAATAATCTCCCCTTTCAATTAGATATAGACTAAATACCCGTTTGTAATGAAAATGAAACCATTTAGTGAACATGGGGACGGTTCTCGTGCCTTACAAAGTGAGGCACGAGAACCGTCCCCATGCCTCATTTCAAAAAAATTCGAAAATTAGGTTTCAATTTTCAACGGAGCGGTTATATAACCTGTACAACGTTAAAAGGAGGAATGGAACATGAATATAATTAAAGTAGTAGAAAATGGTGTACAAGCTAAAAGGGAAATTGATGATTTAATCATGCATGGTTATTCAAAGAATGAAATTTATTTATTGGCACATGACAAAAACCGGTCTGAGGATTTAAGTGATTCGTTAGATATAAAGGATATTGGCGTGGCGGAGCAAGGTGTATTGGAGTCGGTTGCCAACGTATTTCGGACAAGGGGAGACGCACTGCGCGCCAAACTGGAGTCATTAGGGATGTCGCCGCTTGAGGCGGAGCGCTATGAAGAAGAATTGGACCGAGGAAAAGTCGTCGTCGTTGCGGGAAAATCAGCTTAACGGGTTAAAGGAAAAGAGCTGCCGCCCTAATTAATAGGGCGACGGCTCACTAAAAAAAAGGGGAGGGAGAATTTTTATGAAAACTTCATCAATAAAATTTGAAAAATTAATGGGAGAACGCACCAGAGCAAGGCGCAAAAGTCGGGCAAGGCTTCACTTGGAGCAATTTTTCGAGGAGCCCATCCTTCATCGAGAAATTCATGGAGAAAGGGTGTATGTACCACTAAGATTACAGCAGATATGGAATGAGGTGTAAATTGGCTATCCTTAAATTACCTGCCTAAACACGTTTAACCGATTCAATCGTGCTTAGGCAGGTAATTTATTATGGGCAAAAGTCTCCTCTCTAAATAACCCCTAAATAAAGGAAATAAGTTGGAGGGTATGGTAGAATAGGGATTGTGTGAAAAGGAGGCGAAATAGATGGATGATTTTGGGCAAATTGCGTTAGTCAGCATTCTGTCTCATTTGGTGTGTATCGCGGTTTCCTGGTGGGCCCTGCAGGCGATTCGCCTGGATAAACTGCTGAAGCCTAACCATGTATTTCAAGCACGTTTATTGTACATATTATTGGCAATCTTCATCGGATCATCTGTTAGTAACTTTTTCCTTGATTACCTGCAATGGTCGCGTCAGCTGCCGTTAATGTTTCAATAAAACATTAATTGGAAAAAAATTAAAGGTTCCAAAATGGTTATAGATTGAGTACAATCAAATTTATGTGGAAAAATAACCTGAAACTTGTCAGACGTTTTACCACCTATAGATAAAAAACGGGATTTTGTCTAAAAGTGACGAGAATTCCCAAGTATGCTCTCTCTCTCCTTGGAAACAATGGTAGTAAGGGGGAGACGAGAGAATGAACAGAAATAGAGTCACTTATATATGCCTGATTATATGTTTTAGTATTATTCTGGTTGTGATGGGGAACCGAACCACTGAGGCAAACGGCGGCCTGGATTTGAATATCGCATCTTTATTTAAGGGAGAAACGAGCGTCGGCGAAACCGTATCCCAGACACAAGGCGATGCTGGCGTCCGCGAGGTATTTTTCCAAGAAGAAAAGGATCTTGGAAAAATGGCAGCTGTTTTTCAGGCCCAAGATATTATGCTTCAGGATTGGTCTATTTATGCAAGGGAGCAGGCGGCTGGTATTGACGTGAAGGAATACGCGAATGTTTTACGGAAGAAGTTTCCCGACTGGCGTTGGACGGAGAGGACAACAAGCGAGACTTGGGAGATGACAGCAGTATCCACAGCATCTAACCACCACACGGAAAAGCTTCAATTCTTGGCAACCCGCACAAAACAACCTACGACTGCGTATATAGTATATAGTGTAAGGGGCAATGAGTGGAACGAGGCCTCTAAATCCTTTATCATGAGCGGTCAATTTGGAAATAGGCTAAATGACATATTTCGTGGTAAACCAACAGTTTTTTCTTGTATGAAAGGCGTTGTGAGTGATAAGATTGATAAGGCTTTAGAAAAAACGGCTAGTAAACTGATGTCGGGCTTTCAAGCTAAAGAGATCGAGGCGTTAAAAGAGGAGAATTTCATGTCTGTTTCGGCCATGTCGCCGATGTTTACAGACGCGATTGACATGAAAAATAACATGAATTTGCAAATTGGCTTACGCTCCGAAGGATTGGGCGGTCCGACTACGGTTGTAGTAGGAACCCCTATCATTACGATTGAATATTAATATAGAGAAAATGGACGCGGAGGGGAATACTCTTGGAAAAGATCATCGTCCGCGGCGGACAAAGGCTATACGGAACGGTTAAAGTTGAAGGAGCAAAGAATGCCGTTCTGCCTGTTATCGCTGCAACATTATTAGCAAGTGATGGAAAAAGTGTGATACGTGATGTACCGACACTCTCCGATGTATTTACAATTAATGAAGTGCTACGTAACCTAAACGCTGAAGTGGCTTTTGATCATAATACGGTTGTTGTTGATGCATCTAGAGTGTTAAAAGAGGAAGCGCCTTTTGAGTATGTTCGCAAAATGCGCGCGTCTGTGCTTGTCATGGGATCACTTCTTGCACGTAATGGCCGTGCCCGGGTGGCTTTGCCTGGCGGTTGTGCGATTGGGTCCCGGCCGATTGACCAGCATTTGAAGGGCTTTGAAGCCATGGGTGCGAAGGTCAAGGTGGGCAATGGCTTTATCGAGGCGGAGGTTGAAGGCCGTCTGCATGGAGCAAAGGTTTATTTAGATTTCCCAAGTGTTGGCGCTACTGAAAACATTATGATGGCAGCAACGCTTGCGGTAGGTACGACCACGATTGAAAATGCTGCAAAAGAACCAGAAATCGTTGATTTAGCGAACTTTTTAAATAAAATGGGTGCGCGCGTGAAGGGTGCCGGCACTGGTACACTTCGCATCGAGGGTGTCGATGTGTTGTTTGGCGCGGACCACAATATTATTCCGGACCGGATCGAGGCAGGTACGTTCATGACGGCGGCTGCGATTACGGGTGGAAATGTGCTTGTCAAGGGTGCAGTTCCGGAACATCTTTCTTCATTGATTGCAAAAATGGAGGAGATGGGTGTGACGATTATCGAGGAAGAGGATGGCGTTCGTGTCATTGGGCCAGAGCGCTTGAAGGCGGTCGACATCAAGACAATGCCGCACCCAGGCTTCCCAACTGATATGCAGTCACAGATGATGGCGTTATTGCTTTGTGCAGACGGCACGTCAATGATTACGGAAACTGTGTTTGAAAATCGTTTTATGCATGTTGAGGAATTCCGCCGCATGAATGCCGATGTTAAAATTGAAGGCCGTTCTGTAATTTTAAATGGTCCTTCTAACTTACAAGGCGCTGAAGTGGCGGCAACTGACCTTCGTGCTGCAGCTGCATTGATTTTAACCGGGCTGGTTGCTGAAGGTGTAACACGTGTAACTGAATTGAAGCATTTGGACCGCGGCTACGTGAATTTCCACGAAAAGCTGGCTGGTTTAGGTGCTGACATCGAGCGTGTGAAGGAAGCAGATGAAACCTTTATCGAACTTGGAAAATATGTTACGGATCTAAATGCCTAAGGGGCGTGCAAAGTTCCATTCTAAAGTTGGACTAAATGCCGCGGGTATTTAGTTCTATACCCAGCTTAAATCCTATTTTAAGGGTACAACTGAACACAACCAAAGCAACGGGGCCTGGAATAACGGGTCCTGTTTTTTTTGTATTTGTTTAGGGGGTGTTGCGGGTTGTCCACAAGCGGTTTCGGTTTTCCTTATAAATAACGTGGAATTATACCCAATTGTGTCTGATAACTCTGTGGATAAGTCGAATAACTTTGTGATTTGTGGATAACTTTTCAACGAGTTGATTTTTCGAAAAAGAAGTAATAAATGCTTGTCCGCTCCCATATGTTGTAATGTGACGCATCCCGGGCGCAAGTGGGCTGTGAATTTACAAACTGGAGGCACAATCATGAAAAATATCAAACCACTCATCGTACTAGCAGCATTTCTTATTGCCTTGACACTGATTATCCCCGCTGTGTTGGTATTGCCCTTTTCGAGCGAGAAGGCGAGCGGCAAGCTGGGCGAGGACCTCGCCAAGAAGCCGGCGGCCCAGGAAACTACTGCTCCATCCTCTGACGCGGTAATTGACGTGGCCGTGTTTCGCACTGCCAAATCTGCGATTGAAGAAACCCCACTGGAAGATTACCTTGTCGGGGTAGTCGCTGCCGAGATGCCGGCTGATTTCAATGAGGAGGCGCTCAAGGCCCAGGCGCTGACGGCACGGACGTATATTGTTAATCGGTTGGTTAAAGGGGATACGATTGGTGCCCCAAAAGGTTCGCAGGTAACGGACACCCCACAGCTCCATCAAGCCTACATAGATGACGCGCAGCAAAGGAAGAACTGGGGAAAAGATTATGAATGGAAAAAGAAAAAGATACTAGAGGCTGTCCGGTCGACAAGCGGACAGATTTTGACTTATAATGGCGAACCAATTGATGCGTTGTTTTTCTCCACCAGCAACGGTTTTACGGAGAATTCGGAGGACTACTGGTCTGGAAGTATCCCGTATTTGCGGAGTGTTTCAAGTCCTTGGGATAAGGATTCCCCTAAATTCACCAATCAGAAGGTTGTAACCGTGAAAGAGTTTGAATCACGGTTAGGAGTGAAAATCGGGTCAAGTAATGCGCTTGGAAAAATTGTCGCCCGGACCGAGGGCAAGCGCGTGGCCAAGGTTGACTTTAATGGCAAGGTATTGACCGGAAGAAACATCCGCGATAAGTTGGACTTGAAGTCATCCGACTTTTCGTGGGAGCGTAAGGGGAATAATATTGTGATCACAACACGCGGCAATGGCCACGGCGTAGGCATGAGCCAGTACGGCGCGAACGGAATGGCCGCGGAGGGCAAGAACTACAAGGATATCGTCCAGTACTACTACAAGGGCGTCGAGGTGACCTCAGCGGAGAACATGATGGCGACGATTACGGCGAAGAAATAGGGTGTGTGTGTGGAAGCCAGGCGGGTGGGTGCGCCTGGCTTTTTTGTATGGGTGCAGGGTTGTTCAAAGGGTTTGGAAAGTAAAACAGGAAATTTGGATAGTATTTGATCAAAAAGTGTAAGTAAAATTGTCAAAGTGGAAAGTAAGTGCTCTAAATCGGTAAGTAAGCACACTAAATCGGAAAGTATATCCAAATAAATGGTAATCTCTCAAAAAAGGTAATTGAAAAGATACCTGGCCAGGCTCGCCGACTGGCTTTTTAGCTGTTTTGGGGTGGCGGTTGGAAGGCTGATGCTGCTCTAAAAAGGACTTGGAAAGTAAAACAGGAAATTTGGAAAGTATTTGATCTAAATGTGTAAGTTAAATCGTTAAAGTGGAAAGTAAGTGCGCTAAATCGGTAAGTAACCACACCAAATCGGAAAGTATATCCAAATAAATGGTAATCTCTCAAAAAAGGTAATTGAAAAGATACCTGTCCAGGCTCGCCGACTGGCTTTTTAGCTGTTTTGGGGTGGCGGTTGGAAGGCTGATGCTGCTCTAAAAAGGGTTTGGAAAGTAAAACAGGAAATTTGGAAAGTATTTGATCAAAAAGTGTAAGTTAAATCGTTAAAGTGGAAAGTAAGTGCGCTAAATCGGTAAGTAAGCACACTAAATCGGAAAGTATATCCAAATAAATGGTAACTGTTTTGAAAAAGGTAATTGAAAAGATACCTGGGCCAGGCTCGCCGCCTGGCTTTTTGGCTGTTTTGGGGTGGCGGTTGGAAGGCTGATGCTGCTCTAAAAAGGGTTTGGAAAGTAAAACAGGAAATTTGGAAAGTATTTGATCAAAAAGTGTAAGTAAAATCGTCAAAGTGGAAAGTAAGTGCGCTAAATCGGTAAGTAACCACACTAAATCGGAAAGTATATCCAAATAAATGGTAATCTCTCAAAAAGGGTAATTGAAAAGATACCTGGGCCAGGCTCGCCGCCTGGCTTTTTAGCTGTTTTGGGGTGGCGGTTGGAAGGCTGATGCTGCTCTAAAAAGGGTTTGGAAAGTAAAAGAGGAAATTTGGAAAGTATTTGATCAAAAAGTGTAAGTAAAATCGTCAAAGTGGAAAGTAAGTGCGCTAAACCGGTAAGTAACCACACTAAATCGGAAAGTATATCCAAATAAATGGTAATTGTTTTAAAAAGGTAATTGAAAAGTTACCTTGGTCAGGCTCGTCGCCTGGCTTTTTAGCTGTTTTGGGGTGGCGGTTGGAAGGCTGATGCTGCTCTAAAAAGGGTTTGGAAAGTAAAACAGGAAATTTGGAAAGTATTGATCAAAAAGTGTAAGTAAAATCGTTAAAGTGGAAAGTAAGTGCTCTAAATTGGTAAGTAACCACACCAAATCGGAAAGTATATCCAAATAAATGGCAATCTCTCAAAAAAGGTTATTGAAAAGTTACCTCGGGTCAGATCTAATTGGATAAAATGCCATAAAAAGTTCAAATTTCGTGTCGATTTTTGCAGGAAATTGGCAAGTAAAAAAGGAAATGTAAGTGCAAATTGAAAGGAGTGGTCCGATTGTTTGCAAAACCTTGTGAAATGTCATTAAGAATCAAGAAATTACAGGCACTTTTTGATGGAAGGATGGATCCCAATCACCCCGATTGGCCGGATTTGGTTCACGAATATAAAAATAGGATGGCAGGGTATCATGGCGAGAAATCCGTGGACTTTTACTTGAGCATGCTTCCCGAGGCCGACTATCAAATTTACCACGATATCCGCCTGCTTTATGGAAAGTATTACTTTCAAATTGACATCCTGCTACTGTGTACGATGTTTGGCCTAGCGTTGGAAGTGAAGAATAGGAGCGGGGAGATCCATTTTAAAAGAGAATTAAACCAGGCCTTTTTGCGAAAGAATGGTCAGGAGGAACGCATAAAGAATCCGGTGCTGCAGGCCAAGCTCCAGGCGCGAAAGCTAAACGGGTGGCTGCAAGAGCACCATTTTCCAAACGTTCCAATCCATTATCTTTTTGTAAACAGTAATGAAAAAACATTGATTACAGCGGAGCACGGGAATGAAGAGATTCTTCGGAATGTATGTAATAGTGAATTTTTAATAGAAAAAATAGAACAAATTAAAGAATTTCAAAAGATAGATAAGCTAGGCTCCAAGGATTTAAAAAAGGTAAATAAATTACTTCTATCGAAGCACACTCCCGATAATCCCGATATATTAAAGCAATTCCACCTGTCTCCTAAAGAAATCCCCACTGGTGTGAAGTGCCCCGATTGCCGCTTTTTGCCGATGACTTATCATTCCGGAACCTGGTGGTGCCCAAAGTGTAACGCCAAATCGAAAACTGCCCATATTCCAGCCATCAACGATTATTTCCTTTTAATAAAACCGACTATCACAAATTCTGAGCTAAGAGAGTTTCTCCATATAGATTCGATAAGAGTGGCCAGCCATTTTCTAACGACCGCAGATTTCCCCCATAGTGGTACATTTAAAGACCGTGTTTACCATCATCCCGTATTGCAATAAAAAAACCACCGCCAACCAGCAGTGGTTTTAAGAAACAGACCGAACGCGGCCGAGCAGCTTCGCCAGCCCCGCAAATTTACCCTTATACAGCGCACCACGAATAAAATAGTAGCAGACGCTGATGCCGAGGAAGTCCTTAAATAGGTCAAATAGCGACGCGGAGCGGTATGGATAGAACGATTGGTGGATTTCGTCACTGATGCCGTAGAAGGCCGCAAACAGGGCACAAGCCAAGTTCCAGCCTGGCGTAAAACTGAAACCGGCGACAGCATTGCTGCGCAGGTCAGCGTTACCGCGTCTAAACGTCAAACATGCGAGGACTAGTAATACATATAAAATCGCAAACTCTATTAAATGCAATGATTCTTTAATAGTGTGGTCAATCGTCGAATCGGGCAGGCGCACGAAGTGGTCCGACGGCAGGCTCGATTGAATGAAGATGGCTGCCATGTAAAGCACGGGCAGGACCCGCAGCACCCATTTTAACACGTTCATGAAACAATTCCCCCTAAAAATTTTTCAAAAAGATGCATAAAAACGCAGGCAATTACAAAAAATAAAATTTTTTTCAGACTAGTGTATATAATTCTAGTTATCTGTTCAGAATGATTGCTGAGGTGATGAAAATGAGAGAGGAAGAAAACAAACGATCTTCTCAAAGTTCCAGCGTAAAACGCTTTTTCAAGAAGCGTTGGGTATTTCCAGCCATCTATATCGCAAGTGCAGCAATCATTTTAACAGGTGTTCTTTGGTACCAGTCCAGCGCAGGAGACTCAGACAAATACGATTACAAGTCTACTGATATTACTGGCAAAAAGACCAACCCGCCTGCAGTTGAAGTTAACTCGGCTTTAGAAAACGTCAAAATGCCGGTGAAGGATGCAGCAACAGCTGTCATCAAGACAAAGTTCTATGATTTCAGTGCGAAAGCTGAAGACCAGGAAGCCGCATTAGTATTCTACGAGAACACATACAACCCGAATACTGGTGTCGACATCACCATGAAGGACGGCGAAACGTTTGATGTATTAGCATCACTCAGCGGAACTGTCACTCGTGTTGAAGAAGACGCGGTGCTTGGAAATGTCATCGAAATTGAACACGACAAAGGTATTGTAACACAATATCAGTCCGTGAAAGACATTAAAGTTGAAGTTGGCGACAAGGTGAAACAGGGAGATGTTCTTGCCAAGGCTGGGCAAAGCATGTTCAATGAAAAAGCTGGAACACACGTCCATTTTGAAATTCGTAAAGATGGCGTCGCGGTTAACCCTAGTAAGTATATCGACAAACCGGTAAGTTCTTTACAAGAAGCGACTCCTTCAAACAGCAAGGAATCCATGCAAACTCCTAGCGAAAAAAAGCAGCAGGAGTTGGAGGATCCAGCTGGCTCCGACGACCAGTCTTCCGATAAGGAAACAGACGACGGCAGCACTAAAGAAGACGAGTCCACTAACTCAAAAGAAAAGACAAATTCATAATATTGAAAGTATAAGGGGAAGGGGAGTACTTCCTCTTTTTTTTGCGTTTTTTTCAAAAAAAAGAATCTGGTTCGCCTGCCAGATTCCGCAAAAAAATAGGACCCGGCCGATTGCCGGATCCAACACGATATATTAAAAGGGGGGGTTATGAAAAAGTGTGACTGAGATTGTCCTTTTCACACTTTTATCTTACCCTCCAGATATGAACAAACTATGAACAAAAGGTGAAAGTTTGAAAAACAGTTATGAGAATTATCTGTTCCGATAACCACAAAGTTTACCAAAAAGCTTTCCATTTCCAAAAATTTCTGATATATTTTGACTGTAAGATTATAACTTAATATTGTTTGAAATGCTCTACTGGGGGGGTCCGATGGCTCGGACTGAGAGAAGAATGCATAAATTCTTTGACCCTTTGAACCTGATCTGGATTATACCAGCGTAGGGAAGTAGTATCAAAGGTGTCCGTGGTTTAATTTGGGTACCGCTACTTTTGGATGAAAAAATCAGGTTCTGTGCAAACAGAACCTTTTTGTATTGTCCTCCATTACTTTCCAGTAATGAACTGCGCTGTAACTCCCAGGGTGCAAAATCAAACCATTTTGAAGGAGGAAGTTACATGCAGAAGCAAGTGGAAGGGAACATCGAGTTAAAATCACAATTCACTGGAAGTAAAAAGGTATATGTCGAAGGGGCAAGACCCGATCTTAAGGTTCCGATGAGAGAAATTCAACTTACTCGAACCGTTGCTGCTTTTGGAGAAGAAGAAAATGAGCCTGTTCGGGTCTATGATACGAGCGGCCCCTACACTGATTCGAATTATCAGGTCGATATTCAAAGCGGACTTCCAGCATTGCGCAAGGATTGGATTCTCGAGCGGAATGATGTGGAGGCATATGTTGGAAGAGAAATAAAGGCCAAGGATAACGGATTCCATGAAGGGGACGAACGTGCAAACCTTGAATGGTATCCCAATGTAAATAAAACACCCCTTAAAGCTAAAACAGGAAAAAATGTCACCCAGATGCATTATGCCAAAAAAGGCATGATTACCCCTGAAATGGAGTACATAGCCATTCGTGAACATAGGGACCCGGAATTTGTCCGTGCAGAAGTTGCCAGCGGGAGAGCGATTATCCCAGCCAATATCAATCACCCGGAAAGCGAACCGATGATTATTGGACGAAACTTTCATGTGAAAATTAATGCAAATATCGGGAATTCGGCCGTTACCTCCTCTATAGAGCAAGAGGTTGAAAAAATGACGTGGGCAACTCGCTGGGGCGCCGATACCATCATGGATTTATCGACCGGAAAAAATATCCACACAACGAGAGAATGGATCATTCGCAATTCTCCCGTACCAGTCGGAACGGTCCCAATCTATCAGGCACTTGAGAAGGTAAATGGGATTGCCGAGAATTTAACATGGGAAATATACCGCGATACGTTAATTGAACAGGCGGAACAAGGGGTCGACTATTTTACAATCCATGCCGGCGTTTTGCTGCGATATATTCCTTTAACGGCAAAACGGACAACAGGCATTGTATCCCGCGGCGGCTCGATTTTGGCGCAATGGTGCTTGGCTCATCATAAGGAAAATTTCCTCTATACTCATTTTGAAGAAATATGTGAAATCCTGAAACAATATGATATCTCTGTTTCTCTTGGAGACGGGCTCCGTCCAGGCAGTATTGCTGATGCAAATGATGAAGCACAATTCGCAGAGCTTGAAACGCTGGGGGAATTAACGGAGATTGCCTGGAAACATGATGTGCAGGTGATGATTGAAGGGCCAGGTCATGTACCGATGCATATGATCAAAGAGAACGTCGATAAGCAAATGGAAATTTGTAAAGAAGCGCCATTTTATACGTTAGGACCTTTAACCACCGATATCGCACCAGGATATGATCATATTACTTCAGCTATCGGAGCGGCGATGATCGGCTGGTTTGGAACAGCGATGCTCTGTTATGTGACACCCAAAGAGCATCTAGGCTTACCGAACAAAGATGATGTCCGGGAAGGAGTCATTGCTTATAAAATTGCCGCTCATGCCGCTGATTTGGCCAAAGGGCACCCCGGTGCACAAAAAAGAGACAATGCTTTATCAAAAGCCCGTTTCGAATTTAGATGGGAAGACCAGTTTAATCTTTCTTTGGATCCGGAGCGTGCAAGGGAATACCATGACGAAACATTGCCTTCGGAGGGGGCGAAAACAGCCCATTTTTGCTCCATGTGCGGGCCAAAGTTCTGTTCGATGAGAATATCACATGACATTCGGGAAAAGGCAGCGAGTAAAGAAGTGGACATCGAAGAAGGCATGAGGAAAAAAGCGGAGGAATTTATTCATGATGGATCAAGAATTTATCGATGAGACGAATTCCATTAAGGTAATGAAAAGATATCGACATCCTAAAACAAAAAATTCATATTTTGGAAAAGGAAATTGAAAACATCCAGCAACATTGCCGGCATCTATTTTCCGAAACATACGGTATGAGGAAATGCCGAAAGTGCGGTTTCGCAGAAAGCACCTATTATTAATTTCATTCACCTAGTCACAAGGCAATCCCGGTTTAATAGCCGGGGTTTTTTAATGCAGCTATTTTCCTTAGGAGTTTTGTCCTGAAATTGGCGGTGGGGAGTTTTTGTTGCGGTAGATTGGAGGGCTTGGGCATATGTTAAAGAGTCAGCTGATTATACCTGGTATACAGGATGACCTACGTTGCTTTAATGAGAAATCTGTCTATGGTTGTGTTAAAATGGAAAATAAAGGAGGGGTTTGTCTTGAAAAAAGTTGCCGGGCTGTTGCTTGCGGTGATGCTGGGGGTTTTGCTTGCCAGCTGCAGCAAGGAGCCGACGCCACAGGATCGATTCTCGGAATACATAGCGTTATGGAATAAGCAAAAGTTTGCTGACATGTATAATTACCTTTCGAATGATGCCAAAAAGAAAATCTCCAAAGATGACTTTACGAACCGCTATAAGAAAATCTACGACGATTTACAGATTACTGACCTCAAGATTGACTTCAAAAAGCCAAAAGAAGATAAACAGGCTGACGGAGAGAAAGCCAAGTATTCTTTTAGCGCCAAAATGAATAGTGTCGCGGGGCCGATTAATTTTACCGAAGAAGCCCTGTTGAAAAAGGAAAAAAAGGACGATAAGGAAAACTGGTTTGTGGACTGGAATCCGGGGTTCATTTTTCCAAAAATGCAGGAGGGAGACAAGCTGAGCTTGAGCACGGTGCCGGCGAAACGGGGCGAAATTGTTGACCGGAACGGCACGGGGATGGCGGTGAACGGCCAGGTGTACGAAGTCGGAGTGACGGCCGGGGACATTGCGGCGCCGGTGATGGAGCAGCTTGCTTCTTTGTTGAAGATGACGCCAGATCAGGTCGACAAGGCGTTGAAGGCGAGCTGGGTACAGCCTGGGATGTTTGTGCCTTTGAAGAAGGTGTCGATGGACGATTCTGAGCGGATTGCCCAGCTGGTGGCGCTCGAGCCGGTGAAGACGCGCAAGGTGGACGCGCGGATTTATCCGTACAAGGAGGCCGCGGCGCAGTTGATTGGCTATGTCGGGCAGATTACCGCGGATGAGCTTGAGAAGCGGAAGGACAAGGGCTACACGAGCCGCGATGTGATTGGGAAGCGCGGACTGGAGCAGGTGCTGGATGAGCAGCTGAAGGGCCAGAGCGGCGTGAAGATTGTGATTAAGAAGAAGGCCGGCGGGGAGGAAGTGCTCGCGGAAAAACCGGTTGCTGATGGAAAAAATGTCAAGCTGACCATTGATGCTGATTTGCAGGCGGTGGTGTATGCGGAGATGAGTGGTGGAACAGGTGCCGCTGGGACTGGCGGGGCTGTCGGTACGGCTGGTGCTGGGGCTCCGGCTGGCGAGGTCGGGACGGCGGCAGCAATGAACCCTGTGACCGGGGAAACACTGGCGCTCGTCAGCAGCCCGTCGTTTGACCCGAATCAGGCGGCGCTGGGCTTCTCTGCGGACGAATGGAAGGCACTGCAGGACGATGCCCGCCAGCCGCTGTTAACGCGATTTAAACAGGCATTTGCGCCGGGTTCGGTGATGAAGCCGATAACGGCCTCTGTGGGGCTCGCAAGCGGCGCGATTAAGCCGGACGAGGGCGTGCAGATTCTCGGGCCGAAGTGGCAGAAGGATGCATCCTGGGGCGGCTATTTCGTAACCCGGGTACACGAGGGCAGCCCAATCAATCTCGAAAAAGCGTTGGTGTTCTCGGATAATATTTATTTTGCACAGGCAGCGTTGAAAATGGGGAAAGATGGCTTTTCTGATGGCTTGAAAAAGTTCGGCTTTGAAGAGCAGTTACCGTTCGCCTATCCGCTTGAGACTTCAAAAATTGGTTCATTGGGAAGCGATATTGCGCTAGCCGACTCAGGTTATGGCCAGGGACAGGTGCAGATGAGCATTGTTCATTTGATGAGTACCTATACGCCATTTGTCAATAATGGAAATATGATTAAGCCGATTCTATTGGATGAAGAGAAGCGCGGGCAGGTGTGGAAGGAAGGCGTTGTTTCTGCAGAAAATGCTGGTTTGATTGCAGGGGACTTACGCAAGGTCGTTGGTGATGCCGGAGGAACTGCCCATGCTGCAGAAATGGCCGACAAGCCGCTTGCTGGTAAAACCGGAACTGCGGAATTCAAGCAGAAACAGGGCGAAACCGGGCTCGAGAATGGCTGGTTTATCGGCTGGAACGTCAATTCGCCGAATCTGATGGTGGCCATGATGGTCGAGAACGTAAAAGACCGGGGCGGATCGGGCATTCCGGTGAAAATGGTGAAGAATATTTATATGAAATGGAAATAAGTTTGTATGTGGAAGCACCTGGCCTGGGAGCCGGGTGCTTTTTTGTGGGGAAAGTACCTGGTTTGGGAGCGCTGTGGCCATTGAAAATTACCTTTTTTTTAAATTTACTTGCCAACCCCCATCTTGAGCGACAAAACCACCCCAAAAAGGTAACTTTTCAATCTAACTTATTGGAGTGATTACCATTAATTTGGATATACTTTCCGATTTGGTGCGTTTACTTTCCAAATGGGGACAAATACTTCCCAGATTCATGATTTTACTTACACTTATTAGCCAAATACTTACCAGAATACCTGATTTACTTTCCAAACTTATTCTTCAGGGGGGAATTCACCCCAAAAGGCCAGGCGGCGGGCCTGGCTTAGGTAACATATGAGATCCTTTTTAAAATTTACTCGCCAATTTTTGCAATTTACTCGCCAACCCAATCTCGAGCGACAAAACCACCCACAAAATGGTAACTTTTCAATTACCTTTTTGGAGTGATTACCATTAATTTGGATATACTTTCCGATTTGGTGGGTTTACTTTCCAAATGGGGACAAATACTTTCCAGAATCATGATTTTACTTACACCTTTTGGCCGAATACTTACCAAAATACCTGATTTACTTTCCAAACTTATTTTTCAGGGGGAATTCACTCCAAAAAGCCAGGCGGCGAGCCTGGCTCAGGTAACATATGAGATCCTTTTTAAAATTTACTCGTCAACCCCCATCTCGAGCGACTAAAACCACCCAAAAAAGGTAACTTTTCAATTAACTTTTTGGAGTGATTACCATTAATTTGGATATACTTTCCGATTTGGTGCGTTTACTTTCCAAATGGGGACAAATACTTTCCAGAATCATGATTTTACTTACACTTATTAGCCAAATACTTACCAGAATACCTGATTTACTTTCCAAACTTATTTTTCAGGGGGAATTCACTCCAAAAAGCCAGGCGGCGAGCCTGGCTTAGGTAACCATATGAGGTCCTTTTTAAAATTTACTCGCCAATTTTTGCAATTTACTCGCCAACCCAATCTCGAGCGACAAAACCACCCACAAAATGGTAACTTTTCAATTACCTTTTTGGAGTGATTACCATTAATTTGGATATACTTTCCGATTTGGTGTGTTTACTTTCCAAATGGGGACAAATACTTTCCAGAATTATGATTTTACTTACACTTATTAGCCAAATACTTACCAGAATACCTGATTTACTTTCCAACCCATTTTTCACAGGAAATCCGCGTGCTTAGGTTTCTGGATGCCACTGATATTTTTCAAGATCAATTACCCCATTTAAACCCACTGCCACGCCTTCGGCCTCTAGCGACAGCCATTGTTCGTTGTAGCCCTCGTCATCCTGCAGGGCGATTTTTCCTTGGGCATTGACGACCCTGTGCCAGGGCAGGCGGTGTTTCTTGCTCATGGAGTGGAGGACGCGGACGACCTGGCGGGCGGCGCGGTGACTTCCGGCGAGCCCCGCAATTTGTCCGTATGTCATGACTCTCCCCGGGGGGATATTTTTTATAATCGAAATAACTCTTTCCGTAAAAGGTGTCACTGTCGTAAAATCCTTTCTTAAATAACTTAACCACATTATATAATATTAAAAACGATTCAATATCACAGGCACTACAGAAAACTTGAAACCCTACATCTTTTTCAATGTTACTTACCACATTTCAATGTTTTTTTACCAAAACCCCAAATTTTCACAACACAAACATATCAAACACATATATTTTTCATCCGACAAATTTCTTGGGAAATAACGAGCGGCCCGCGATTATTTCTAAATAAACCATAGACGTGGCGCGGGTTCGGGGCTTTTTTCCTAAATGTCGAAAAATCACCTTATATTTGAATTTTCTAAAAATTGTCCAATACCTTGTCCCGTTTGTGTATTTTGTGCATAAACCCGTATCCAAGCTAATACAATGTTACAAACCTTTATACAAAGAGAGTGTTTGAGGTGAGGAGTCGTTTGAAGTTAGCGGGTATCCAGCCGGGGACATGATTATTCATCGTATGATCAGAAAGTGAAAACTTTCTGCCGTGTGACATGCAGGGCGAAATTTGGTGCCTGACACCATTCGTGGATACTGTCCACGTGGGGTGGACAATTCCAAATTCGCGTAAGCGCAAATATGAGCCAGTCAGCAGCTCGCACGGAAGCAGTATTCAGTCGAAGTGATAAGCGGGTCTCATTTCACACGTCTCACATCCAATTTAGGGAGGGCGAGAGTGTGCACGATTACATCAAAGAGAGGACTATCAAGATTGGGAAGTATATCGTGGAGACGAGGAAAACAGTTCGCGTCATTGCGAAGGAGTTTGGCGTATCCAAGTCTACAGTCCATAAGGATCTAACAGAGAGACTACCTGAGATTAATCCTGAGCTTGCAAACGAAGTGAAAGAAATTCTAGATTATCATAAATCCATTCGTCACTTAAGGGGCGGCGAGGCGACCAAAATGAAGTACCAGAAAGAAGAAAAAGAAGGAGAGGCTGTCAAATAAGCCGAGATTTTTTCAAAAATAAATGCCAATTAAAGAACTGGTGCCTTACACCATTTCTTTTTTTTACAAAAAAATGTCCCACCTTCTCATAGAATTTCCGATTCCGACAACATTCAGCAAAAAATTACATTGATTGTTTTAAAATGTTATGGATATTTTAATGAATGTGATAGAATAGACAATTAGGTAGAAGGAATCCGTCTTGAGGAGGAAAGGAAAGAGAATGTTTGCAAGGGATATTGGGATTGATTTAGGAACAGCCAACGTGTTAATCCACGTGAAGGGCCGCGGCATCGTATTAAACGAGCCTTCCGTAGTTGCAATCGACAGAAACACGAACCGGGTTTTGGCGGTCGGCGAAGAAGCACGCCGCATGGTTGGACGTACACCAGGAAACATCGTCGCAATTCGCCCGTTAAAGGACGGCGTCATTGCTGACTTTGATGTAACAGAAGCAATGCTGAAGCATTTTATTAATAAACTTAACGTTAAAGGCTTTTTATCGAAGCCGCGCATCTTAATTTGCTGCCCAACCAACATCACAAGTGTTGAGCAAAAGGCAATCAAGGAAGCTGCTGAAAAAAGCGGCGGGAAAAAGATTTATTTAGAAGAAGAGCCAAAAGTGGCGGCGATTGGCGCGGGCATGGACATCTTCCAGCCAAGCGGCAACATGGTAGTGGATATCGGGGGAGGAACGACGGATGTGGCCGTTCTGTCAATGGGCGATATCGTGACTTCTTCCTCCATCAAAATGGCGGGCGACAAGTTCGACATGGAAATCTTGAACCACATCAAGCGCGAATACAAGCTGTTGATTGGTGAGCGCACAGCTGAGAACATCAAAATCAACATCGCTACTGTCTTCCCAGGCTCTCGTTCTGAGGAAATGGAAATTCGCGGCCGTGACATGGTCAGCGGTCTGCCTCGCACGATCACTGTTCGTTCGGAAGAAATCGAGCAATCATTGCGGGAATCTGTGTCAGTCATCGTTCAGGCTGCAAAAAGCGTTCTTGAGCGCACACCACCTGAGCTATCAGCAGACATTATCGACCGTGGCGTCATCTTAACAGGCGGAGGCGCATTGCTGCACGGCATCGACATGCTGCTTGCGGAAGAGCTGAAGGTACCTGTTTTAGTAGCGGAAAATCCAATGGACTGTGTCGCCATCGGAACAGGCATCATGCTAGATAACATCGACCGAATTCCAGGCCGTAAGCTAGGATAATAAAACTGAATGTGGTAAGACCTCTTACCAATTTACAAAAGTCTAATGATAACGGCTGGACAAGCCTGGGTCATTGGGCTTTTTTTGATGCATGGGTGATGCATAGGGACGGTTCTCGTGCCTCACTTTTGGGTGAAGCATGGGGACGGTTCTCGTGCCTCAAAATGGACTCAGGAAAGTAAATGGGCCGAAAATGGAAGTAAACTTTAAAAATAGGTAAGTAAAACACCCGAATGGAAAGTAAATTCAAAAATCGGAAAGTAAATCCTCAAACTCGGAAAGTATTGGAAATCAAATTCCAGAAAACACCCCCTGAACCTCAGCTTGTCCCCATTTTCTGCGCCTTTTTAACATCAATTTACTTTTTCTTGCAAAAAGTTAATGTATAATCATGAATAATTTTTTATAATAGAATAAAATGTGCATCGTGTGTGGCTTCAAAATGGTTATAATATGTATTAACTCTAATCCCGTGTTGGTTGTTAGGCAAAATCCTTTGAAAAGGAATGGCGGGATTCAAAGGGGAAATTAAAATGTCATTAAATAATGTAGAACAACAGCAATTTCAATCGCGAGAGGAATATAAAAAGGCAAAGACAGATACCTTGCAAAAGGTGGACACAGCCGCTGTTAAAGAAAGACACACAGCGGAAGCAGAGCCGCAGAACCATGCCCGCATCAGAGTGCGGCTAATTCCAATCTGGCTTCGCCTCGTACTCTTGGTGGTGTTTTTCTTTGTCAGTCTTGTGGCTGGGGCGGCGGTCGGTTACGGTATCCTTGGCGGCGGCAATGCAGCCGATGTTTTTAAGGGATCTACTTGGACACATATTCAAGATCTAGTTGATAAAAAATAAACCGGGAAGGGCTTAGCCCTTCCCTTTTACATATCACAAATAGTACAATAAGAAATAAATATCTGTTCCTAGTAGGAGGTACTAAACTAAATGCTTGATATTAATGAAATCAAAGAAATCATCCCGCACCGCTATCCATTCTTGCTAGTAGATCGAATTTTAGAGGTGGAAGAGGGAAAAAGAGCGGTTGGCATTAAAAATGTTTCCGCCAATGAAGAATTTTTCAACGGCCATTTTCCGGATTATCCGGTTATGCCTGGGGTTTTAATCGTTGAAGCACTCGCGCAGGTCGGGGCAGTTGCCGTTTTGAAAAAAGAAGAAAACCGCGGCCGGCTGGCGTTTTTTGCAGGAATTGACAGCTGCCGTTTTAAAAAGCAAGTAAAGCCGGGCGACCAGCTGCGCCTTGAGGTGGAAATGGTGCGTTTGCGCGGACCAATCGGCAAGGGCAAAGCCGTGGCAACGGTTGACGGTGAAATCGCCTGTGAAGCGGAAATTACTTTTGCGCTTGGGGAAAAGAAGGAATAATTTTAAGGTTTAAATGGGATTTGGCGAGTAAAACTTGATTTTAGACGAGTAAATCCCGCAATTAGACGAGTAAAACTACAGAACTGACGAGTAAAGGCCGAGGGACAACCCTCGGCCTTTTTTACATGCAAAAAAATTCCATTCAAATTTTAAAAAACAACGGGAAAGCTATAAGTGTTAGGCAATAACATGAAAGTTGAAGGGAGTTTTTTGCTTGAAGAAGAAGCTGTTTATGCTGCTCACCGGTTCTGTTTTGTCAGCGATGATGCTGGTTGGCTGTAATAATGCAAGGAACGACATAAACCCGCCGCCGCCGAGGGTTGATAACGATTTGAATGACAATATGGATCGCAACGACCTGAATAATCGGAACAACCTGAACGACCGCGACAGGATGAATAACCGGTTGAACAACGATTTAAATGACAATCCGATGGATCGACGCAACCATTATCCGGAGTCTGAGGACAAGAACACACCAACTGACAAGGACTGGATTAAGGACAACAACACCAAGCAGGAAGATATTATCGAGGATGATATCGACCGCAAAGACAGAGACAACAAAGACGAATAAGGCAAAAGGGGACAGGTGCCAAAACGGCGCGCCTTGTCCCCTTTTTTTTAAGAAAATCCCGTCATCATTAAAGCTGCCGCAAGAATAGCAAAAATGATAACCAAAATATAAACGATGATGGCCAAAATTGTGATAATCCAGCCAAGCACCTTTCGTCCGGTTTGAATTAAATAAATTCCAAGCGCAATGGCCCCAAAGAAAAATCCCAATATCGCCCACAGCCATGGCCGCTTGCCGCGCTTCGGTGCGTCCACGGCTAAAAAAATGGCAATTATGACGTTTACAATCCAACTAGTCCAACTCATCTCTTTCTTTTGCCCCCTCCCAAATTTCTCCATATATATCAATAGTATGGGGAGGATTTGTCGAAAAAGCAAGATAATTTTTCCAAGAAAAAACCAGCCCGAAGACTGGTATAAACTTTACGTATTCTGGACCTTCAGCTTCGGCTTGCTCTGCATTTTATCCTTGAATTCGGCAAGGAGGGCGTCGCCCTGTAACCCTTTTTGAATGAGGCTGTCGAGCAGAAGCTCCGAATAGTCGCTTTTGTTGCGGCGCAGGTGACCTAAAAACAGAACGCTTGCGTGTTTTTCGAATTTCGTCAGTGAAGCGATTTTCGTTTGAAAATAAGCGGGTGCGTTTTCCTTCTTCGTAATAACGGCCTCGACAATGACTTCGCGGTTTTGCTCAGATATTTTTTTAAAATAATCATACAGGGAGAGATCAGTGGTGTACGCCTCAATCAGCCAGGTGGAGCGTTCGTCTTCTTTGTTGAGAATCAGGCCGTCTTCAAGCGGAACTTCAACCGATTTGTCATTTTCCACAACTTCCAGCGAGAATAATTTAAACGTCTTCATTACCAACCTCCTGTTTGTTTTTTCCTAATTATAACATACGCAAAAAAGAAGCAAATGTCGAAAAATATTTGACCGAAATAGGATTTTTAATTTATTTGTAAAAAAATGACCCCGTCTGTGACAAAAACCATCTCGAAAATTGCTTTTTCGAGAAAAATCGACTTTGAAACGGGCTGTATCGCGATTTTACTTTGCTTTGGCCCGGGTCTAAGATGAAATCATCAAATGTTGGAGGAGATGATACCTTGATTAATCAAGTAACGCTGGTTGGCCGCTTGACGAGGGACCCGGAATTGAATCAAACGACGGAGGGAACGCCGGTATCGCACATTACCTTGGCGGTGAATCGGAACTTCCGCAATCACAATGGCGAATTTGACACGGATTTTGTGCAGTGCACCCTGTGGCGAAATGCCGCTGAAAACACGTACAAATATTGTCGAAAAGGGGCGGTCGTCGGGATCACCGGACGGCTGCAAACCCGCCATTATGACGGGCGGGATGGAAAAAGGGTATACGTAACAGAGGTCGTGGCGGAAACGATTCGGTTTTTGAGTACGAAGCCGCAGGGGGCAGGGGCCGGGGAATCTAGAGCTGGGTCTTCGGTGCCGGTTTCTGGAGCTACAAATGGGCAGGGGACGAATCCCCCTGGACAAAGTTCAACCGCGGCATCCGGAACTTCGGGGGCAGCGGTCCAGTCCCAAGCTGCTGCACCCGGGCCAGCCCCAACAGCTGAATCGATTGCTGCATCATTACCATTTTAAGAGATGGAAAAAAGGAGGGGCTCTACCTTGGGTGCTCATGAAGAAGAATACGTCCATAACCTCGAGCAGTTACTCGAAACGTTAATCAAAATGGTTGGAAAGGCCAATCAAAAGGTCGACAGCCTGCAGCTACGGGTCAGCCAGTTGGAATGGCTGATCAAGGAACAGCAGCAGGAAAAAAGGGAGCGCAGCCCGATTCGGATTTACTCGTAGGTGGGCTCATATTGCGACCCTGGATTGGCGGAGATTTTGGTAAAAGTAAATGCAGGCAGCGGCGCCGCTGCCTGTTTTCAAGGAAAGTCTGTCGGTCACGATTCTCAACCAATTTCCCCGAACTGCCTCCGTTGAAAAAGAGAATCAAACATCTCTCCTGAACCAGCCTCATTTTTGGGAATTCCGGCAGTTTTTTGCCGGGATTTTTTTTGTATGAAGGGATTGGTATAAAAACCCACGATTTGACCATACTAATAGCAAAACCCCCTGTTTTTTAAAAAGAAGCCGCTGACCTCGTGTCAGCGGCTTCTTCGATTTTGTTAAAACCTCACGCTAAATCTTATCCCTATGCCGCTTAATAGCCCTAACGAGGCTCGCGATCATATCCGCATAAAACGCCCGGCGCTTAGGTGCCATTAAGTGGAGCTCCACCAGGGCCCTCTTTAACTCAGGCTCTTTTTGAAGCAATTCATAAATAATCGCCAAATCGGGATTCTCCAGGGTTTCCTTGGTAAGAAAGCCTGGCTCCACCTGTGGGAAATCGCCCTGATTCAACTCCCCGAGCAAATAATCCTCGTCTATTTTAAAAATTTCCGCAAACTACAGCAATGTTTGATAAGTGGGTACGCTGCGGCCGTTCTCAAATCGGCTGATTGTCGAGCGATGCAAATTCATCATGCTGGCCAGCGTGTCCTGGGACCAGTTTTGCCGATCACGAAGCTTCTTCAATTTTTCCGCTAGAGACATCCTTTTCACCGCCATCATAAAAACAAGTCCTAACTTTACCTTAACGGAAAAAATGGCCCATAGTCCAAATGTGCGTATCCTTCACATCGAGTGTCGTGAGAAGGGTGCACGTTGATTAAAAAATATGATCTCCCCAATTTTATTGAAAAGGAATATTAAAATTATTGTCGAATAATATGAAATGGTGTAGATAAATGTCAAAACAGGAGGTCTTTCATGGAAAAAACTTTTTTAGTAATAGTGGGTGAACAAATTAGCAGCGAGGAATGGCGATTAAAAAGAAAACCTAGTTTTATTGACATATTTATACTTTCATTGCAGTTATCTCACACAACTATGAACCCCTCATACCAATATATCCCCCTTGAAAACGGTGGGAAAATGCCCATTAATTTCTGTGATCAAGACTTCCAAATAATATACAACGAAAATAAAATACAGATTCTAGTAGGTGAAAAAGATCTCCCGGAGGAGGTAATCTATGAGATTCTGAGTCACTTTGTTCTGGTTGAAGGAAGCAAAGTGACAGCCCTTCGACATTTCCCTTTTGAAAAAACAAGTCTATTAATAAGGAAAAAACGGCGTACCGTGTCAGCGGAAAAGAAACTTAAAGATACTAGTGATTGTTTTAAACTAGAAGGAGGAATACTTCGGAAATTGTAGTTTATAGCGGGAACAACCCAAAAAGGTCATTGAAAAGTACCTGAGCCAGGCAGGACGCCTGGCTTTTTTGGATGGATACCCTCTGAAAATCAAATTGGAAAGTAAATCAGGTTTTTCGGTAAGTATTTGGCCAGAAGGCGGAAGAAAAATGATGAAAGTGGAAAGTATTTATCCCCATTTGGAAAGTAAACTCATTAAATCGGAAAGTATATCCAAATAAATGGAAATAATCCCAAAAAGGTCATTGGAAAAATACACGAGCCAGGCTGGACGCCTGGCTTTTTTGGATGGATACCCTCTGAAAATCAAATTGGAAAGTAAATCAGGTTTTTCGGTAAGTATTTGGCCAGAAGGCGGAAGAAAAATGATGAAAGTGGAAAGTATTTATCTCCATTTGAAAAGTAAACTCACCAAATCGGAAAGTATATCCAAATAAATGGAAATAATCCCAAAAAGGTCATTGGAAAAATACACGAGCCAGGCTGGACGCCTGGCTTTTTTGGATGGATTTCCTCTGAAAATCAAGTTGGAAAGTAAATCAGGTTTTTCGGTAAGTATTTGGCCAGAAGGCGGAAGAAAAATGATAAAAGTGGAAAGTAATTACCCCCATTTGGAAAGTAAACTCACCAAATCGGAAAGTATATCCAAATAAATGGTAATAATCCCAAGAAGGTAATTGAAAAAATACCTGAGCCTGGCTTTTTAGGTAGTTGGGGTCCGCTTGAGAAGGGGGTTGGCGAGTAAATCCTCATTTTTGACGAGTAAACTCACGAAATCGACGAGTAAATTTTAATAAAAGGTAAATTTCAGCCCCAATACTGGGCTCTCACCTCAATGGAAGTGTCCACCCCACACAGACAAATGTCCACGAACGGTGCCTGACACCTTTACCCACCATTTTCCAAAATGGCCCCGTTTTTTTGATTTATGACACCTTTTTGCCATAAAACAGCCATTTTTATCCAGTTTAAGTCGATTTGTGATATTCTTTTAATATTTTTGTAACATAACTGGTAAGTTTGTCTGTTATAAATAGATTAATAGGAGGGGAGTATATGCAATCCACGATCAAGCGTATTTTACTAGTAGTACTTACAATTGCTACATACGCATCAGGCACCATGGTTACATATGCACAAACAAGCAGTGAAGCACTTCGCAATGCTCAACAGCAGCTCCAGGAAAAACAGCAAATTGTTAATCAGCAGAAACAAGAACAGCAAGCTGTTAATCAAGAAATACAAGGAATTCAGAAAGAACTAGATTCAATATATGCATATATTACAAAGAACCAAGAAGAAATGGCCCAAACTCAGGCCAAAATCGACGAAGTGAACCAGCTGATTGAACAAAAGAAAGAAGAGATTGTTGCGCTTGAGGACAAGATCCTCGGCCGTAGCGAAATCATGAAAAAGCGGGCCGTGGCCATGCAGCAAAGCGACAATTTCAATATCATCATGAACGTATTCTTAGAATCTGAAAGCATTTCCGATCTCATTAAGCGTGCAAGCGCTGTCTCGACATTAATGGATGCTGACAAGGACATTTTGAATGCCCAAAAGGCAGACCTTCAGAAAATTGAAGACGACAAAAAGGAAATCGATAAGCAGGAACAGGTTTTACTGGAGCAGCAAAACGTTCTTGCCGCAAAGCAAGCTGAACTTGATCAAAACCTGCAAAAGCGTCAGGAAGTCCTAACGGCCATGCAGGATAAATATAATCAAATTACGCAACAATTGGCTCTAGCCGAGCAGGACAAAGCGAAAATCCAGTCACAAATGGCCGGTATTCAAGCGGCAATTGCCCAGCAGCAGGCAAGCGCACGCCCAGCTTCCGCACCAGCGCAGGATACCTCTAGCGCTAGTCTTAGCGGAAAGGAAATGTACGTAACCGCAACCGCGTACAGCCATGAAGATTCAGGCTCGATAACGGCAATGGGTTATAACATCGAGGCCAATCCAAATATGAAATTGATTGCAGTCGATCCGTCTGTTATCCCGCTTGGTTCGCGTGTATGGGTCGAAGGCTACGGCGAAGCGATTGCCGGAGACACTGGCGGCGCCATCAAAGGCCACCGCATCGACATCCTCAAGCCAAACAGTGCAGAAGCAAGAGCATGGGGAAGAAGAACCGTTAAGCTGATTATTTTAAATTAATTTTTGAAAAATAAAGTTCATGTGAAGCGGAGACCCGGTACTGGAGCGTGCCGGGTCTTTTTATATAGGCTCGAATAATTTGGTTGGTCACACAATGAAAAATGACTTCGAATCAAGCAGGAACCATTTCATATATTCAATATCGGTTCTTGCAGGAAATTTGTCCAAGTTTGTCGAACTATACTTAATGTGGAATTTTGACTTTCATAACCATAGATGAAGTGATCGTTTTTGTGTTTAGTATCGCTGGGCGATATGACTTGCGTATATATCGTTACGCGATACGGATAACCCCCTTGACGATACAGCTAAAGGCTTCGCGCATTAACAAAAAGAAAAATTATTGGAGATCTATTTTGGCGATATGCATTTAAACTTGAAGGAGGCTAAAAAGGGCGTTGTGGCGGTTGAGAAACTCAATCAAAAACAAGCGTCATCCTTAATAGAGTTCCTCCAGAAAGGAGCTTTGTATCGCTGGGCGATATAGCTTGAAATAAATCGAAAATACTTTCATAATGTAATAGAATAGGAGGTCCGATATGAGACGTGATATACAACCGAATGAGCGAGCTTTCTCTTCCAAAGAAGTGGCGGAAGAAGTGGGGATTGCAACACCTACTGTCCGAAAGTATGGCCAAATCTTAGAACGAAATGGATATGAGTTTTTAAAAGATGGCGATCGGCGTATCTTTGTTCAATCCGACCTCGAAGCACTTATATCGTTGCGCGATACAGACAAGCCTCTAGACGATACAGCTAAAGAACTTGTATATCAACAAAAAGAAAGACTAGAAAGATTCAATGAAACAGAGATAGCGGTATCCGATACATATGAAAATTTACCTGAAGACCCCAATCAATTAAAAGAGGTATTAAGGTTTTTAGTCAATGAGCTCGCAGCCACACGTGAAATGAATGTCCAACTGACAAACGATATGTCACAGCTTAGAACCGCGGTTTCTCGGTTACAACAAGATCATCACAGCATAAGTTCTAATATTGCAAATTCGGCGCAAAAAACTCAGGTTAAAATTGAAAAATTATCTGAACAACAAATGACCCAATATGAAACATTACTTCAACAAGAAAAACAAATGAACGAATTCTTACAAGCAGAAATACAAAATATGCGTGACGAACAGAAAAAAGAATGGTATTCACAAAATGATTTTAATAAACGCTTAGAGGAAGCGATACAAAAACCTAAAGGGATATGGGAGACGCTTTTTTTGTTATTCCGAAAATAAGAGGACTATTTAAGTTTTTTTGTTTCGTATCGCTATGCGATATAGGTACAATTAACTTCTTTTTCAATCTGAAATCGGAGCGTTATATCGATACCCGATACAGACAAGCCCCTAGACGATATTACAATCAAATCAAAACGAATATTCCTTTGTTTCAAATAGTTGGATTCATTATTCTTCAAATTTCAACAAATTCCCGGGAAATACCTAAAATTTTGCTAATGATTACGCCAAATAACGCTCAGAAAAATCTGAGCGTTTTTACTTGTCATTCATATTGCTAATTTACTGTTAAAACATATGTTAATTAGTTTGTTATTTACATTGTTTTTAGCGTCTTTCTCCTCATCATTCGAACCCGTTAACTTAACTTAGATCGACATTTTTTCTGCGGAATCAACCGTATGTTTCAACAAAGTCGCAATGGTGATAGGTCCGATGCCGCCAGGAACAGGAGTGATGGCACTTGCTGCTTCGTAACATGTGTCATAATCAATATCCCCGACATTGCCTTTATTGTAACCTGCATCTAATACAACGGAACCCTGCTTTAACCAGCTGCCCTGAATAAATTTAGGCCGTCCCACCGCTGCCACAACAATATCTGCCTGCTTTAAGATTTCAGGTAAATTGGCTGTTTTTGAATGGCATGTCGTAATGGTCGCATTGGCATTAAGAAGTAACGCGGAAACAGGTTTCCCTAAGATCGGGCTTCTGCCCACTACGACAGCATGTTTACCCTCAATTGGAATCTGGTAATAGTCTAACATTTTCATAATGGCCGCTGGTGTGCAGGAAGGATATTCGCCAAACCCTAGTGCTGTCTGTCCGTAGCCTGCACTTGTGACACCATCCACATCTTTTCGAATATCAATGGCTTCAAAGGCAGCACGTTCATCAATATGCGATGGAACCGGATGCTGCAAAAGAATGCCATGAACCGCTGGATCGTTATTTAACTCTTTAATTTTTTCAATCAGCTCTAAAGTCCCTGTTTCTGCGGATAATTGCACGCGAATAGACTCCATGCCAAGTCTTTTGCAGGCATTTCCTTTCATTCTTACATAGGTCTCTGAAGCGGGATTATCGCCAACTAAAATCGTTGCGAGGCATGGCGTGATGCCTTTATTTTTTAAAACTTCAATTCGTGCTTTCAAGCCTTCCTTAATTTCTGTCGCAACGACATTTCCATCCAAAATGATTTTTTCCATAACAAGCCCTCCTGAAAAAATGTAATAAAAAAGAGATAAGGATATAATCCTTATCTCTGCCCAGACGACCCGACACTATATAAAACACAGCTTCCTTGTGGTCGTTTCCACATTTGTCGTCAGTAACTGTGTCCGTTTCAATGTTATAAGTAAAAGATAACATATAAGCACAAAATGTCAATGGAATAAATCCTTAATTGATATTGTACTATTGTTTTAGTAATCTGTTTAAGGAAATTAGAAATGGGAGAGAAACTCATTTGGAAATAAAGAAAAAGAAGTATACAAAATGGTCTTTTAAAATTATTTTGATATTAATAGGTTTGCTGTTTATAAAAGTTTCAGAAGCAGTTGTATTGCAACGAATCATTCATTGGATTTGGAAGATACCGTTGGATGGAATGGAAGAAATCATTGACATCATTGTTACGGTTTTAATTTTTATGCCTTTCCTCTTTATTGTGATGAAGCAACGGATTACGTTAGAGAGAGCGGAAGAAAAGTACAAAGAGCTGGCCTATTATGACCCCGTGACAGGGCTCTCGAATCGTCGTTACTTTGATATGCAATTAAGCCATTCTCTTATGCGAAAAAGCAATACTGGGGCTGTCTTGTTACTTGATATTGATGGGTTTAAACAGGTAAATGATACGTATGGGCATGATGTTGGCGATCTTTTATTGAAGGAAATAGGAATTCGACTTATGGGATGTATAGGTAAAGAAAATACGGTCTCACGTTTTGCGGGAGATGAATTTATCATTTACCTTCCAAACACAGATAAACCTTTAGTATTAGAGTATGTGGAAAGAATCATCAGTGAAATTAACAAGCCTGTCACCATCAATGAAAATCCAATTTGTACTTCGACCAGTGTCGGGATTGCCTTTTTCCCAGAACACGGAATAGAGGCAAAGACGTTAATAAAAAATGCGGATATCGCCATGTATAAAGCTAAATTACGCGGGAAAAACACGTTTGTTATATTTGAGCTGCCGCCCGAATTGATCTTAAAAGACGGGAAGGGATAGACTAGGCGGCTTAGGAAGGAAGAACAGTCATTATAATGTATAAGGGCTGTTTTTCTTTTCAGACTTTGAGTATGTTTAGTTCTCCTTAGATTTTGCTATGCTTCTAACTTCATCAACAGTAAGTCCAGTACGTTTAGCGAAAGGAGATCGGGCATTGGGCCGATAAAGATAAAGAAATTTATCCATTAGGGACAATTGCACAGACTCATTAAAAAAAATCCAGTAGAATATCAAGGACTATAATTTTAAGGAGTTGAAGAGTAGTGTCTTTACCCGGCATACCGAATATAACGCCTACCATTTCGCTTAGTGTGGGGCAAACTGTTCCATTGTTACTGGCTTCTGTTGCTCTTGAGGAGTTGGCTCTTGCTCACCTTTTGAATGCAGAAGCTGAAAAACTTCAACTTGTTCTTGGTACATTAACCCCAACAAGAACTACATTTTCCCCTGCAACCGTTTCATTGACTAATCTTCTTGATACTGATACAAGTGTTCAAAGGACCCTTCGTGACGTCATCAAGAAAGAAATGCTGTTGGAGTTCAAGTTTGAAAATATCCTAGATTTAATCCCAACTATCACCACAACTCCAACGGGGGTTGGTACCCTGACAATGACGAAAGCGGCAGCGCCAAATCCTGTGCAGGTAGGGCAACTGCTTACCTACACAATTGTGGTGTCAAATACGGGAACCGGACCCCTAACCAATTTACTGATATCCGAGCCGATACCAGCAAGTACCAACCTTGTGTCAACGAATGCCCCAGTAGGATTTACCACTACTGAAACACCAGCCGGAAACCCAACATTGGTAACCTTCACAACACCTTCACTTGCTCCTTCAAGTTCTGCCACTATAACGGTTGTAGTAAGGGTGCTAGGTTCTGCAGGACCTTCTGTTACAAATATCGCCACTGCGATTGCAGATGGAGTAGCTCCTGTAAGTGCAACAACTACTGTAACAGTGCAGAGGGGGGGATAACTCCTGTAACTAGATCGACAACTACAACGGTAGGTTGACCACTTGCATTAACACAAGAAGGGGAGATTGTTTTTGGTGTCCCTGCTGACGCAAAAGGTTTGTCCTTAAAGTACGTGGAGGATTTACAGGAAAAGAAATGACACTTAAAGTGGAATAGGAGCACATGATTTTATGGAATCCTGACAAAAACAGACCAAGGATGGGATCACAATGATTCCATCCTTTCATTCTGTATTCATCATTTAACTACTCCTACTATTTATTCAATCATTTTCAATTATGACATTTTTTATAATTAGAATTAGTTTCTTTATAATGGTTTATAAAAAAACAGCGGCCTCTAAAGCCGCTGTCCTCCCCATGCGTCCAAATGTCCACGCGCGGTCCCTGACACCATTATCCAAGATGCACCAAATCCCTAAGCTCATCCGTAGAAAGCTCCGTAATCCAGTTCTCACTCTGAATAATCTGGTCATTTAAAAATTGCTTCTTCTCCAGCATGGCGTCGATTTTTTCTTCGAGTGTGCCGGTGCAGATGAGTTTGTGCACGTGCACGAAGCGTGATTGGCCAATCCGGTAGGCCCGGTCGGTCGCTTGGTTTTCAACGGCAGGGTTCCACCAGCGGTCGTAGTGGATGACGTGGTTTGCCGCCGTCAAGTTCAACCCGGTACCGCCAGCCTTTAACGACAGCAGGAACACTGGGAACTCCCCGTTCTGGAAACGCTCAATCATTGTATCACGCTGCGTCTTCGGCACACTTCCGTTCAAAAATGGTACCTCGATGCCAAATTTCTTCTTCAGGGCACTCCGTATCATTTCGCCCATTTCGATATATTGGGTGAAAATCAGACAGCTTTCGCCCTGGTCCAAAACCGAATCGACCAGCTCGACAAGCTTTTCCAACTTGTTCGATCGCTCGAGAAGTTCCCGGCTCGCTGACTTTTCCTTCAAGTAGAGGGCAGGGTGGTTACACAGCTGCTTCAAGCGGCCCAGCATTTGCAACACTAACCCTTTACGTTCAAAGCCAGTCAATTTTTCAATCTGTTCAAATGTATCGTGAATGAGCTGCTCATAAAGCGATGCTTGCTCAGCCGTAAGTGGGCAGTATTCCTTTTGCTCCAACTTGTCAGGCAGGTTCAGCGCTACTTCCTCATCCTTTTTCGTCCGCCGCAGCAGGAACGGCCGAATCAACGACTGCAGCTGCTGGATTTTATCTTTCTTTTCATCCTTTTCAATCGGGATGATATACCGTTTCTGGAACTGGCCTAAGCTGCCAAGATAGCCATGATTGGTAAAATCAAAGATCGACCACAGTTCGGATAGGCGGTTTTCCATCGGCGTCCCGGTCAGGGCCACATGATGGCGTCCGCGCAATCTTCGTACCGCTTTGGATTGCTTTGTTTGGGCATTCTTAATGTTCTGCGCTTCATCGATGGCAATCGTGCTCCATTGAACGGACTCGAATTCCTCGGAATCTAGATGACTCAGGCCGTAGGAGGTGAGGACCACATCCACATCCTGAGCTTTTTCTGAAAAGTTAGCCTCTTTAAGTCGGTTCGAGCCGTAGTGGAGGTACACGTTCATCTCCGGAGCAAACCGCTCAATTTCCTTTTGCCAGTTGCCGAGCACGGAGGTAGGGCAGATGATTAAGGCTGCGTTCGTCGGTAACTTGGCAGGGGCGGCATCCTCTTTTTTCTTGCGGCGCGGTTTTGCAACCGCAGGTGTAATAGGGGTTTCCGTTTCAGCAGCCGTGGTTAGACTTTCCACGGTAGAAACAGTGTCAACGTCGGCATCGGTTTCAGGCGCCGTAGCCTGGCTATCCAGCGTATCAGCCACAACTGGCGCCTCCACAACCTCTCCCGGAACCACCTTCACAACCTCCCCAGCGTCATCCTTTACCTTCAACAAATAAGCAATCAACTGAATTGTCTTCCCGAGCCCCATATCATCAGCTAACACAGCACCAAACCCGTACTGCCGCAAAAACCATAGCCAGCTCATCCCAAGCTGCTGATACGGTCTCAATTCTCCGTTCAATCCCTCAGGCACATCCACAAGCGGAATTTCATTTGCCTCCGACAACTGCTTCACCATCTGCTTCCACTGCCGGTTCAGCTCAATTTGAATCTTTGCGAACACCTTGGGATTCTCTAGTTCCTCTTCGCTGCCATCACCTGAATTAACTAGCTCCTGCTCAATCAAATCCCGAACCTGCAGTCCCTCTTTTTCGGCACGTTTCATCAAATCCTGAATTTGTCGAATGAACTGCGGGTCGAGCTTCACCCAACGGCCACGAATATAGACGAGCCTCCGCTTTTCCTCGACAAGCTGATGGAACTCATCCTCGGACAAATCGACACCATTCATTGAAAAGCGCCAGTTGAAATCGAGCATCGCATCCAGACCGACAAACGACGGCCGGTGGCTCGACGTTCCCTTAAGTGACGCCTTCACGCGCAAATTGGCATTTTTCATCGCCTGCCACCAGGAAGGGAGGAGGATTTCGACATCCAGCGCCAACAGCGTTTCGCTCGCGTCCGTCAAAAACATCCACGCTTCTTCCTCGGTGAGCTCTGTTTTCAACGCAGCAGGGCTGCTCCCGTCATCCGCATCCGTCGAAGCCCCATCGCCAAGCCATGGAAACAGCCGTACCCAGCGGGCCTGCTCACGGTCAACCTTATCCAGAAACGGGCGCCACTTCGCCGGAATCCGCTTCACATCTTCGACATCGACAATCTCATCGACATTTTTCTTCCCGCGCAAAAACACATCCAGGCTCCAGTCGCCTTCGCCGTCTTCAGGCTCATCCAGCCGCAAGCCAATCGTAAACGGAGCCTCGCTCTCCTTGATTCCGACCCACTCGAGCCAGCTTTCCTCATCAAAGTAACGCGCCAGCTCCAAGCCTGACAAATTCTGTTTCTTCAATAAATCAAGCTTCGGCCCAAACAGCTCCTTCGCCGCATTATTCCTAGTCAAAAAAGAATCCAGCGCACTGTTATACAAATCTGAAATATAGCTGAGAGCGGTAGGTGAGGCAGGGGGACGGTTCTCATGCCTCACTTCATCTGCCTCTGATGATGCGCGAGAATCGTCCCCATGCACCATTTCATCCGTCTGCGATGATGCAGAAGAACCGTCCCCGTGCACCATTTGTTCCCAAAACTCGGGATGGAATTCATCCATCACGCGCTCGGGCAGCTTCCAGCGGAATTCGCCGTCCGGGCCCCATACGGAAAAGTCCGGGTGCCAGTCTTTTTCAACAATGCCCTCGTACATGGAGTCGGCGGCCGCCAAGCAAATTTCGGACTCTTCATTCCAGTCCCACTCGATAAAGCGGTTGAACGATTCCTTGGCAAAGAGCGACACGAGCTGCCAACCGTTCACAACCACGCCTTCGACACCATCCACGGTCATCTCATCCAGGACTGTCCCGAAAAAACTCTCCTCGTGGCTGCTGAAGACAAGATTCTTCCACCTGAAAGGACTCATGGACCTGCCGTGCTCATCTTGGGCCGTCAGCAGAAACCGGTCATCACCTAATTTAGTTGTCAGCAATTTCAAAAACCTGGTTTTAAGCATGGAAAACGTGCTCCTTTATAGGAGGGCCGCTTAAAGTTAGACCCTCGAATACCTTTTTCTTTAAAAAAGGTAATTTAAAAATAAATGTATGTAGTAAATCTATAATTGCCTGCAAAAAAGTTTTATAAGTTACCTGTTTTCAGCAAAAAAGTCTTCAGTCCTTTAAAAAATTCAGCCTATTAGCGGATTTTGGCACTCTATTAGCGAATTGACGGGTTCTATTAGCGAATATCAGCATTCTATTAGCGAATTTTCATGTTTTATTAGCGAATCGAAAAATTACTCGACTCTGAACCCAAAAATCGTAACAAAATATAGTTGGAGCCATTCGGCCCCAATACTATATCAACTTACTCCGCTGACACTCCTCATGAAAAGCCCGCAGCCTCTTCGTACGCTCCAGCAGCCCTTCGATAAAGTACTCCCAGTCATCAACGCGCTTCAACTTCTTGTACAGTGTCCGCAGTTTCTTCAAGTGCCTTACTGCCGCCCGGTAACTCGAACGGTTTTTCTGGTCAATCTCCCGCTGCGCCGTTTGATGCAGCATTCCCAGCAGTACCTCGGGCCGTTCCTTCTCAACGACCTTAACCCGATCCTTCGGCAATTCATAATAATCGAACCCGACAAACGCCTGAAGCTCACCCCAGCGGTCATAATCGCCGCGCTCGAACAACAAATACTCATAATCCGCAAAGCTGTAGGGGAGTGATACCAATAAAGCCCGCTCATACAAATCTAATCGGCCATTCTCCGAACAATACGGCGCAATTGCCCGCATCACACTTCGTACAAATACTGAACAGCTTTGATATGACACAAGCCCATCCAAATACTCCTTCAGCTTTCCCAAAAACATCTCAATCACAGGCTCCACGCGGCGCCACAATTTCGGACCCGTAAAATATTCAATCCAAAACACCATATACGGCACAAACCGGACATCCGTTACACCGCCGGCCAGCTTCAACGCCAAATCATCATTTCCGAGCAAGAAATACAGATGAATCATCGTCACCTGAAAAGGGAGCGGGTTCTCTGACTCCTCAAGCGCCTTCAACCTAGAACCAATCCGGAGCGCTTCCTCCTGCCGCCACTCCTTCTTCCTGAACAGCTCAGTCCACAACTGGCGGTGCATATATACCCGTTCAATTTCATACCCCGCAACACACGTCAGGACCTCAAACGACTCATCCCGCAGCCGCTCAATAAACTCATCGAACGCAAATGGCATCGTCTGTACGACCAACCGTTCCACCAAATCCGCCGTATCCTCGAGCAAATTTTCAAAACAATGCCCATAAGCCTTCCTTACGACATGTTCCTCAAAACCAAGCTCTTCGCTCAACACCAGCAGCTTCCGAAACGATACGATCGACGCGACCAGCTCATACAGCAGGCGCCATTCCTTCTCCACCGGCGCACTCGCCCCGACCCGCTTCATATGAATCCCGAACAGCTCTGAGACCACATACGGGTTCGAATGCTTTTTAGAGGCAACCAACGCATCAAAACTCGACTCAAACGACTGCACCCAGCGGTCATAGTCCGGCTTCATAAGCCCAGCCGCCTTCACCAAATCCTTCGCGGCCTGCAGACCCCAGCTCGCCACCGACTTCGTCTCCCGCACCGGCTCACGCCACTCCGCAAGCCAATCCGAAACACTCGCTTCCTTTGCATACGCTGCAAAAAACACGGCCAACTGATGCCGGCAAAGCTCTTCACCAGGGCACGAGCAATCACTCATCCCCAAAAACTCCGGGTCCAACCGCACCTTCGCCGGCGACACATCCTGCACCACCGCCGTATACTCCCCGTTCTCAAAGCGAAGCTGCGTCACCAGACCCTGCCGGTACAGCATCATCCCCTTCTGAACCAGCCGTGCATCATCCGCCGCATTCGCATTCAGTATATCCTTCAATTCATCCGCAAGCCCCTGTAACACCTCGTTCACAGGCATCGCTCCCTTTACCCAAAAAATCCATATTCCTCTATTATACCCAAAAATCCGCAACACGAGGAGCAAATGCTCAAGCCTCTACGAAAAACGGTATCATTTCACCAAAAAGCCCTAAAAATTGGTGTCAGGCACCGCCCGTGAACAATCCGAGCTCACAGCTCAAATTCTGCTTTCATTGTCCGATGACTGACAAATTCTTTACACCTTAGGTACTACTGCCTAAGTAGTAGAAAGTTGTATGTCAAAATTCCCAAAATTTGTGAATTTAGAAGGAGATTTCCACTTCTGCGCTGAAATTATATAAATATACTTCTTTTGGGAGGAAGACTGAATGAGAACTACCCACCAATATAGATCTCCTTATGCCGCGATGTTGTGGTCGACGGTACTGCCGGGGTTCGGACAATTTTACAACCGCGATTATATAATGGGATTTACGTTGCTGATATTGGAATTCGTCATCAATGTGAAAGCGAAATTAAATCTTGCCCTCATCTTCTCATTTGATGGGAACCTGCCGGGGGCCAAGCCGCCGATCGATTACAGCTGGGGATTGTTTTATCCGTCACTTTATGGCTTCGCCATTTGGCACGCCTACAATACGGCCAAGACGAATAATCAGAAACTGGAAGGAAATGTGGAGAACAGGACTTATCTGTCGGGCTTTTTTCTCGGAATCGTCCTCGGGATGGATTTTGGCCTGTTCTGGCATGACGGTCCCATATTGAAAAATTTGCCGCTTTTCGACGCCCCCGTGTTCAACGGAATCTTCTTCGGCCTGGTGATGGGATTAATCGGGCAGCTTATGGAAAACAATGTTTATCGAAAAAATAAAAGGAAGAAGATGAGAGCAACTTAATATGGAATATTACCAGAGCCAGGCTGCCCGCCTGGCTTTTTAGCTGTTTGGTTATAGCGGAAAAATAGGGTAGGCGAGTAAAATGCAAATTTCGAGGATTAAATCCCGAAATTAGGCGAGTAAAAAACAAAATCAGGCGAGTATATTCAGAATATAGAACAATAAACCCGACAAAGTGACGAGTAAATGTAAAAAGAGTATTTTAATAGGGGGGAAGACATATATAATGATTCAACACAAAAAGCCAGTCCATTCAATTTGAGATGGACTGGCCTTTTTCATTTTCTGTTAGCCTATATATTGGTGCTTTTTCGTTGAAGTCTTAGAACCATGAATCCTGCTGCAACTAAAGCTAGTCCAATAACCATGTAGGTATACATAGATGTAGCCGTATTTGGCAGTGCATGGCCAGTGGTAGCTGCAGCTGTTGCTGTAGCTGCCTTTACAGGTGTGGTAGTTGTTGTCGTATTTGTATTCCCTTGTGGTGCTGGATTCTGAGTATCCGTGCCACCAGGGTTTGGTGTTGGATCCACGACAACTGGTTTTTCGATGTTCTTAATTTCAATGGTTCCTACTGCTTCTCTGTCACATTCATCTTTTACATAAACAGTATAAACACCATTTTCTGTTACTTGGAAGGCAGCGTCTTTAATGTCGGTGCCTGCAGCTTGGAAGTCCTGAGCGGCCTTTGTACCTGGAAGCCATTTCAGAGCTTGTACGGTGTCAGCGTTGGTTTGAACCTTAATGGTTACTGGGTCCTTAGTCGCTTCAACCGTTGATGGAGTCAATTGAATCGTAAGCACTTTTTCAGGGAAAAGCGGTGCTAAGATCTTGTCTGCCAAATTTGCAAGCGCCTGATGGCCTGCAGCAGTTGGGTGAACCCCAATTCCTAATTGAGGAACTTCATTAGTTAAAACATATTGAGCTTGTTTTCCGTTAAAAGCTTTAAATGCATCCGCCAAATAGACTCCTTTATCAGGATTGGCAACAGGTTCGATTAAGCTTTTGTTAACCAAAGAAATTAACTGATCTCCAAGTTGATGGAAGATAGCAAGTTGTTGGTTATCCGGAACTGGATTATAAAGATTGTAAAGAACGATCGGAGCAGAGCTGTTTAGTGCTCTAATTTTTCCGACAATCTTAACTAGATTATCACCTAACTGAGGTACACCGGCAGCTGCTTCTGCCACAAGGGCTGCAAGTTGTTCCTCTGTCATGGATCCAAGAATTTCTGGATTTTCTAGTAGGTTCTGAATACCGGTAGTCTGCAAAAGATCATTGCCGCCTATGTACAATGTAATGGCATCTGCATTTTTAACAGCATCTGAAGTTTTCGCATTGCCAAAGTTTGCTAGCAATTGTGTTGATGTTTGGCCAGAGACTCCGAGATTAGTAACGTTGTTTTCTTTCGCGCCTAATTTTCCAATTAAACTAGGAAAAGGCTTTTGGCCTGCTGCAAGACCAGTCCCTGCAGTGATAGAATCCCCTAATGCGACGATACTGCACTGACATTTGTTTTCGTCATTGTTTGCAAAAGCAAATGCCGAAAAGAAGGTGTTCAGCGCGAGCATAAGGATGAAAAGAATAGAAATGCGTCTCAACTTCACTTTCATACCCCCAATATTTTTTATAACGAACAATTTAATTATAATTGTCATTTTTTCTCAATCCCACAAATACAATTCTTCAAATATCGGAAAAATGTTCGCTATTTCGTTATTATTTTGCAGAATTTAACATATTTTGCTAAAATTAGCTAATATTTTTTTCCTATTAAACTTTTGAATGATTGAGCCAATAGAACTAATGCTAGCGATCATGAGAAAAGCGAGGGGGGATGAGGCAATGGCAAAACGTTTGAATAAATGGCAGATGAAAGAGTGTGAGGTACCAAAAAAGATGGAGAAAATACGTTTAAACGAACCACTATAATGGCAGCAAGCTAAATGGTTGTGCCCGTAACTCTTTAATTTTTTAAATAAACCTTACAATCGAAAAATAAAAAACCAGCCCACAAAAGAGGCTGGCTGAAAAAAATTTAATAGAATCGTTTAAATGCTTCAAAGTGCGAAGCGTAGTACGCGTTGCTTAAATTGGAAATCTTCACGCCGCCGTCGTTAGCGTCGATGAATTGGTTATTGCCCATGTAAATGCCCACATGGGAGATTCCTGGCTTATAGGTGTTAGAGAAAAACACCAGGTCGCCCGCCTTAGGCTGGTCGACATAATACGAACGGTCGTAGTAGCCGGCAGCGGAAGTGCGGCTGATTTTCTTTCCAGCCTGATTGGCCACGTAATAAACGAAGCCGCTGCAGTCGAAGCCGGACGGGCTGCTGCCGCCCCAAACATACGGCACACCGATTAAGCTCTTGGCAACAGAAATCATCTGCGTACTAACATCACCAGTTGGCGCCGGAACCGGCGTCTGCCCTAGCACCTTAATTGTCTGGCCGGCATAAATCATATCATAAGTTAAATTGTTTAGCGCCTTCAGGTTATCGACAGTGGTATTATACCTAGTGGCAATGGAACCGAGTGTATCGCCGCTTTTGATCACATAATCGGAAACGTCCGCTGCTGCTGGAGGCGGAGTTACCGGTGCCGGTGCTGCAGGGGCAGGAGCTTGAGCGGTACCATTTTGCCCAGGCACCTTCAGAGTTTGTCCAGCATAAATTCGATCCGAACTAAGACCATTTAATGATTTCAATTGCTGCACGGTGGTGCCGAACTTTAGTGCAATCTTGCTCAGGCTGTCGCCTGAGACAATTGTATAATCCTGAGTCCCGTTCACAGACGGGGAAGGGGCTGGAGCGGGAGCTGAGGTAGCAGGCGGTAGAACCACCACAGGCGCTGGCGCAGCTGCAACAGCATTCGGGTTCGATACCTTCAATACCTGTCCTGGAAAAATCAACGTGCCGCTAAGGCTGTTCCACTGTTGAAGCTCGCCGACTGTCACGCTGAAGCGGTTGGCAATCTTGATCAGGGCGTCACCCTTCATAACCGTATAGGTATCCCCTGGCTGAGCAGATGGAGAAGGAGCAGGAGCTGCACTAGCCCCAGGACCGGGAATCTGTAACGTTTGTCCCGCATAAATGAGATCCGAGCTTAACCCGTTTAACGACTTAATATCATTAATAGTTGTTTTATATGTATTGGCGATTTTTGATAAAGTGTCGCCTTTTTGTACCTTATATGTATCCGCATGGGCCGCGCCCGCATAGGCGATAGAGAGAAGGGCGGTTGTCGACAGAGCCCGAACGACGGTTTTACTCACGAATCAGTCACCTCTTTTATTCTATTTTTCTATGTATTTTACCATAGATTGCTAATTTATTGTTCGAAAGTCGAAAAATTTGTGAGAAATTAACAAAAGAACACGACTGTTACAGAAAATTCTACAAAATTCATAAATTTGTTACAAAATTCAACTGGAAATCTATTTACATTCCACTACTTTTCTATTATTATGAAAAACAATGAGATGATGGAGGGACAGGTCGGAGTGGAGAAGAATGTAGAGAACGTCAGCATGAAGGCTGACTTTTCAGAGATTGTCAAAAAAACATATGACAAGGCCATGCAAGAAAAAGAAATTTCCCTGAATCAATTAATCGAGGATTTAAAAGAAGACCTTAGACATTTGGTAGCACTTTAATAATATATGGAAGACTGCTGGGCTAAAAAGCTGGCAGTTTTTTTGTGCCCTTTTTTCAGGGAGGGCCAGCCTGGTTCTGGTTAGCACCGCCTTTTTGAGGCAGAAGAACCGTCCCTGTGCATCAAAAAAAGCGAACCTCTCGGTCCGCGCTTCCCATAGTCACTATTGCTAATTATGATGCACGAGAACCGTCCCCATGCATCACTTACTGATCAAATACGCAGCCAATGCTTCGCTCCATAGTTGTGCGCCTTTGTCGCTTGGCCCGGTCTGGTCCGGCGATAAGTACTCTTTAATCGCTTCGGTATTTGCATCTGGCCATGCTGTCCAGTGGTCCAGATAGGCAATTCCGTTCTTCTTTGCATAGTCCTTCAACTGCGCTACTTGAACTGGGTAATTCTTTGCTTTATATAGCGGAACGGACGGCTGCAGGATAAAGGCGACGCCAGGTTTCTCTGCCTTCACAGCCTCCATCACGGCCGTTAAATCCGCTAATGATTTATCTATCCCGACAGCACCGTTATTCTGCAAAATAAACGGTTCATAAATAACCAAATCAGCTCCGAGTCTAGCAACGTCTTTCTCTTTATTCTCCTTCAAAAATTGGCTAGAGTTTGAGCCATATGTATACAAATCTACCTCGACATGTTTCGTGCCGAACGCATCCTCAAGCTGCTTCTTCACAAGCGGATAAGTCCCGTCACCTTCAGAGCCAATCGCCCCCGACCCAACAAACAAGATCTTAAACTTAGCCCCATCAGCAAGCGTCTTCTTAAACCGCTCCACAGCGCCGGAAGGCCAATTTTTCGTAAGCGAGAGCACATCCTCCTGCCCCTTAGCAGCAGCCGAACCAGCAGCCCCGCCACGCGACTTCTTATAGTCCTTCTGAAGCGTCGTATAATAATCGGTCTTCATATTCGCGGATGTGTCCTTAATTTGCTGTTTCCAGTGCGACTGCCCAAAATATAAAACTATAATAAAAATAATTCCTAATAATACTACCATCACTTTTTGCATCTCTACATATAACCCCCAATCCACGTTGCTCCCCTATTATAACAGAAAAAATCTGAAAATAATTCCAATTTCCTCCTTAATCAAACAAAAATCTCCAAAAACTTGTGACTAAAGACAGCGAAAAAAGAAATTGCTTCCAAATCCACATATCCTCTTCTAATTTCTTACAAAAAGGTGTTTAATAGAGTGAGTGAGTTTTATTTGACAATTTTCGCATAAACATGACAAATTATGCTATAATACTCTATTGTAACTAGTTATTCAGGAGGACGAAATGGAAGAGACTATTAGTTTAAAAGAGCTGCTCGAAACGTTGAAAAAGCGTTTAGCGTTAATTGTATCCATCACCCTCATTGCTGCAATCATCAGCGGTGTGGTCAGTTTCTTTTTCTTAACCCCGATTTACCAAGCTTCAACGCAAATCCTTGTTAACCAAACGAAAAATGACCAAACGGCGTACAGCCCAAGCGAAGTACAAACAAACCTGCAATTAATCAACACCTACAATGTCATCATCAAAAGCCCGGCTATTTTAGATATCGTGGCGGACGATCTCAAATTAGGCTTGAACGCGACCCAATTAAATCAAAAAATCACTGTCGGCAGTGAAAAGGATTCTCAGGTTGTCAACGTATCCGTACAGGATTCAAACCCGGACACGGCAGCCTTGATTGCCAACAAAACCGCTGAAGTGTTCCAATCGGAAATCGTCAAGATCATGAATGTCGACAACGTCAGCATCCTGGCAAAAGCACAAACTGTTGAAAATCCATCACCGATAAAGCCAAAACCATTATTAAATGTGGCAATCGCCTTAGTGGTCGGCTTAATGGCAGGTGTCGGTCTGGCCTTCCTATTAGAATATTTCGATAACACCATCAAAAACGAACAAGATGTCGAAAAAGAGCTAGGCCTGCCGATCCTTGGCGTCATTGCCCAAATCGATGATCAAAAAATCGAAGAGTTAAAACAGCGCAGAGCCGCGAAAAAAACAGGAGTAAGAGGTGAGACTTATGGCTCTTAGACGAAAAAAGAAACAGATAACGAAGGACCCAAGCCGTAAGTTAATTACATCGATTGCACCAAAATCGCCGATTTCTGAGCAATATCGGACAGTCCGTACCAATATTCAATTTTCATCGGTCGATAAAGAAATTCGAGTGATCATGGTAACCTCTTCCGGTCCCGCCGAAGGAAAGTCGACAACAGCAGCCAATCTGGCGGTGACCTTCGCCCAGCTTGGTAAAAAAGTACTTTTAGTCGATGCAGACCTGCGTAAGCCAACCGTTCATCATACATTCGGCGTCACCAATCTTTTTGGCTTTACAACTGTCCTAACAAAACAAAGAACGCTTGAAAACACGATCAACGAGACGGAAGAGCCGGATCTTTATGTGTTAACAAGCGGACCGATTCCACCAAACCCTGCGGAACTCTTAAGCTCCAAATCGATGGAGCAGTTTATCGAAGAGGCTAAAAGCGTATTCGATTATGTGATTTTCGACACACCGCCATTACTAGCGGTAGCAGACCCGCAAATTCTGGCGAATCAATGCGACGGCTCGATTTTGGTTGTCTATAGTGAAAAAACAGAAATCGACCTGGCGAAGAAAGCAAAAGAATTGTTACAAACCGCCCAAAGTAAGCTGTTAGGTGTGGTATTAAATCACAAAGAAGTTCAGAAGAGCGACTACTACTATTATTATGGGGCATATGGCACAAAAAATTAACATCATTCGACACAATTCGTCAGACTTCATCCCTATATATGTGGTAATATAGTGGAAAGTGTTATAAATGAGGAAATTATCAGAAAAGAGTGTTAGCGATGATTGACCTACATTGTCACATTTTGCCTGGAATTGATGATGGGGCGAGGAATTTGTCAGAAAGTATCGAGATGGCAAGAACGGCAGTCAAGCAAGGGATTCGAACTATCGTGGCGACACCTCATCATCTAAATAATCAGTACGAAAACCCAAAACAAATCATTTTGGAAAAAACAGCTGAGTTAAACCGCCAATTACAACAAGAAAATATAGATATAAAGATACTCCCAGGTCAGGAGGTCCGCCTTCACGGCGAACTGCTCGATGGTCATAAAAAGGGCGAAATCCAGCCGATTCACAACACGAATTATGTGTTGGTGGAATTCCCCTCCAATCACGTCCCGCGTTATGCCAACCAGTTGTTTTATGATATGCAGCTGGAAGGGCTGATACCGATTATTGTCCATCCAGAACGAAACCAGCAAATCATCGAACAGCCGGACATCCTGTATCGAATGGTTGAAAAAGGGGCGTTAACCCAAGTAACGGCCGCCAGCATCTGCGGTGATTTTGGGAAAAAAATCAAACGCATCACGATGCAATTAATCGAAGCAAACTTAACGCACTTTATCGCTTCCGATGCCCACAATGTGAAGAATCGCACGTTCAGGATACGTGAAGCCTACGACATCATTCAAAGAACGTACGGAAATGAAATGGTTTACCTTTTTCAAGAAAATGCAGCCAATGTCGTGAACGGGTATCATGTGTACAAAGAAGTACCCGAGAAGATTAAAAAGAAGAAGCTTTTTGGTATCTTTTAACCGATTAAGCCGATAAGAAAAGGCTGGAAAATTAAACATTCATTTCAGGGCATGATGCATGCCTTGAACGGTGAGGCTTCCCTGTCCGTTATCAAAGGGAGCACTCGGTCATGCTGTGGGGCTTCTCTTCGGCAAAGAGTAGGTCCTTAGACGCATGTCGTCAGGAGCGTGATGTGAGGGCGGGTTAGATGCCCGGTTTAAAAAATAAACAAAAAAACAATAAATATCTAATGAAAGGATAGGTGTAAAGGCACCTGCATTTCCATTAGGTATTTATTTTTTTGTCCAAACGATATTCAAATATACATAGAAAAAAAGGGGGAAAATATCGGTGACATATGGGAAGAGACTGACCACACTGGCGCTATTGGATTCGGCAATCATCCTGACAGCAATCTACATAAGCTACTGGACGCTTAATCCGATGATTCAAATTCTCGAGAGCCCGATTGTGCTCGTGACCGCGCTGACATTATTAATTTGCCATCATCTATTTGCTTTTTATTACAAGCTTTATAACAAAGCGTGGCAATACGCGAGTGTGGGCGAATTAATCGCGATTGTAAAAGCCGTGACATTGACGATTGCGGCAGCGGCCGTTATGCAACAGGTCGTGTTTGACAATATTTATGTCCGGGCTTTGATGATCACCTGGATGATCCATGTCCTGTTTATCGGCGGTTCACGCTTTTCATGGAGAATGTTCCGCGATAACATCATGAACAAACAGAAAGATATCAAAAAAATGCTCATCATCGGGGCTGGTTCAGGCGGAACGATGGTTGCGCGTCAGCTGCTTCATAATCATGACATTGATTTAAAGCCGGTGGCGTTTATCGATGATGATCCAAGAAAGTATAAATTGGATATCCTAGGCATTCCGGTGGTTGGGAATTCCAGCGATATCGTAAAGACCGTTGAAAAATACAAAATTGATAACATTATCATCGCGATTCCTTCTTTAAGCAAAAAGGAAATCAATCGCATTTTTGATGAATGTGCTAAAACAAAGGCCAAAACACAGATCATTCCAAAGTTGGAAGACCTAATGACCGGTAAACTATCCGTAAATGAATTCCGCGATGTCCAGGTGGAGGATTTACTAGGCAGGGAACCGGTAGAGTTAGATATTAATAGTATTTCAGAATATGTGTCGGGAAAAACAGTTCTGGTAACTGGAGCAGGTGGTTCGATTGGTTCAGAAATCTGCCGGCAGATTTGCAAATTCAATCCTCAAAAAATTGTCCTAGTAGGGCATGGCGAGAACAGCATCTATTTGATTGATATGGAGCTGCGCCGTCAATACGAAGGACAAATTGAGATTGTTCCTGTAATCGGTGATATTCAGGATCGGAACCGGATCTTTGAAGTGATGGAAGAACACAAACCGTTTGTCGTTTACCATGCGGCTGCACACAAACATGTTCCATTAATGGAATACAATCCGAGAGAAGCGGTAAAGAATAATATCTTCGGGACAAGGAATGTGGCAGAAGCTGCGGATACATTTGGTGTTCATGCATTTGTGTTGATTTCTTCAGATAAGGCGGTTAATCCTCCAAATGTTATGGGGGCAACAAAACGGTTTGCGGAGCTGATTATTCAAAGTCTGGCGCAGCAAAGCTCGACAAAATTTGTTGCCGTTCGGTTTGGAAACGTACTTGGCAGCCGCGGCAGTGTCATTCCGTTATTTAAAAAGCAGATTCAAGCAGGCGGACCGGTTACTGTTACACACCAAGACATGACACGATACTTTATGACGATCCCTGAAGCTTCACGACTTGTTATTCAGGCAGGCACCCTTGCTCGTGGGGGAGAAGTATTTGTCCTAGATATGGGTGAGCCCGTAAAGATTGTCGATCTAGCTAAAAACCTTATTAAATTATCAGGATTTTCAATAGAAGAAATCGGGATTCGATTTACAGGTCTTCGTCCTGGAGAGAAAATGTACGAAGAGCTCCTCAATGCCAATGAAATTCATCAAAAGCAGGTTTTCCCTAAGATTCATATCGGCAAGGCTAATGTTATTAATGCCGACGTTTTAAATCGTTTAATAAACGAATTATTAAAAATGTCTGAGCTAGAAATGCACGATACGTTAATAGCTGTTGCTAACAATAAGTATGATACTTCTTCGTTAATAGCTGTTGCCTATTAATCGTTTCTTGATAGAGTTTTCGATCGTTTCGATAAATTTCTGACCGTAAAAATAGTTGAAGGTGACATAAAAATGAAAAAAGTACGTAAAGCGATTATTCCAGCAGCAGGCTTAGGAACGCGGTTCCTGCCTGCTACAAAAGCAATGCCAAAAGAAATGCTGCCCATTGTTGATAAACCCACGATTCAATATATCGCTGAGGAAGCGGTAGCTTCTGGTATCGAAGATATTATTATTGTTACTGGTAAAACAAAGCGGGCGATTGAAGACCATTTCGATTACGCTCCTGAACTTGAACAAAACTTAATTGAAAAAGGAAAAACCGACTTACTCGACAAAGTCCGTTACTCCACAAATTTAGCTAATATACATTATATACGGCAGAAAGAGCCAAAAGGTTTAGGGCATGCGGTATAGTATGCAAGAAATTTTATTGGGGATGAACCGCTTGTGTTTTTGCTTGGTGATGATATCGTGCAAAGTGAAACACCTTGCTTGAGACAGCTAATTAATATATGAAGAAACTCAGTCATCTGTTATTGGGATTCAGATAGTTCCGGATAATGAGACACATCGATATGAGATTGTTGAGCCTTCAGTTCAAGAAGGAAGAAAATATCAGGTTCATAATTTTGTTGAGAAACCCGCACCGGGAACGGTGCCTTCTAATTTAGCGATTATGGGTCGGTATATTCTTACTCCGGAAATCTTTATGTTGTTGGAGCGGCAGGAGACTGGTGCTGGTGGAGAAATTCAGTTGACGGATGCAATTCAGAAGTTGATTCAGATACAGCATGTGTTTGCTTAGATTTTGAGGGTAATCGGTATGATGTTGGGAAGAAGATTGGGTTTGTGAAGACGACTATTGAGTTTGCTTTACAGGATTGTAATTTAAGATTAGAACTGCTTCCTTATCTTGAAGAGCATATGGATGAGATGAAAGTGAAATAAAAGAGGAATAAGGCCTGTGTGCATTTGAATGAACATGGGCTAATATTCTGAAACTTTTAGTGGGTTAGTAGTTAGTTGAAAAACCTGATACTCGCTTAAGTACTAATTTACTAAAAAACAAAGGGGAGTTCTTCAATGTATTTAATTATTAAAAGATTGATAGATATCATTCTTTCTTTAATAGGATTAATTATTTTATCACCCATTTTTTTGATTTTGATAATAGCAATAAAAGTTGATTCCAAAGGTCCGGTGCTGTTTAAACAAAAACGTGTTGGGATTAATAAAACCCATTTTAATATATTAAAGTTCCGAACAATGCGAATCGATACTCCGAAGGACACGCCGACTCATTTACTAAACAATCCAGAACAATACATTACGAAGATGGGTAAATTTCTAAGAAAGACATCGCTTGATGAACTACCGCAAATCTGGAATATCTTTGTGGGACAGATGAGTATCATTGGTCCAAGACCGGCTTTGTGGAACCAATATGACTTGATAGCAGAACGTGATAAGTATGGGGCTAATGACGTTCGACCTGGTTTGACTGGATGGGCTCAGATTAATGGCAGGGATGAAATTCCTATTGTCATTAAGGCAAAGTTAGATGGCGAGTATGTTATGAACATTAGTTTTTGGATAGACGTTAAATGTTTTTTTCTGACAATCATTAGTGTATTGAAAAGTGATGGGGTAATTGAAGGCGGAACTGGAGCTAAGAAGGAAGTTGCGAGTACTAAAATGACCGGTACTTCAGGAAAGTAAACTAGTTCAATAGATTTTGGAGGCTAAAAATTCACTATGAAAATATTAGTTGTCTGTCAATATTACTACCCAGAACCTTTTCGAATTACAGATATCTGTGAATCTCTGGTAAAAAAGGGGCATCAAGTGACAGTTTTAACTGGCCTCCCTAATTACCCTGAGGGTAAGATTCTTAGCGAATATCGAAATGGGAAAAAAAGAGATGAAATAATTAACGGTGTAAGAGTAATAAGAAGTTATGAAATTGGTCGAGGAAACAAAAAAATTAAGCTTTTCTTGAATTATTTCAGTTTTGCCTTATCAGCATCATTTAAAGCATTGTTTATGAAAGAAAAGTTTGATGTAATCATGGTCAACCAACTTTCACCCGTTATGATGGGAATACCGGCAATCACATATAAGAAGAAGCATAAAAGGAAGGTTCTTCTATATTGCTTAGATTTATGGCCAGATAGTTTAGCTGCTGGCGGAATCAAGGAAAGTTCGTTAGTATACAAACTTTTCTTAGGAATTTCTAGATGGATCTATAATTCAGCAGATTCCATAGCGGTTACTTCTAGTATGTTTAAGGATTATTTTAAAGACACTTTAAAAGTGAATAAGGAAGAAATACACCATTTACCTCAATATGCTGAAGATTTATTCACTAGAACACCCGAGGTTTCTAAACAGAGTAAATACAATTTTGTTTTTGCGGGAAATATAGGTGACATGCAAAGTGTTGAAACCATAATTAAAGCGGCAGATTTATTGCGTGAAGATAAAGACATTACTTTTCACATTGTTGGGGACGGGTCTAAATTAGAAGAGTGTAAAATGCTTAGCAGCAAGCTTTCGTTAGACAACATTATATACTATGGAAGACAACCGTTAAGTGAAATGCCAAAATATTATAGTTTAGCAGATGCCATGTTAATTACTTTAAAAAATAATAAAACCATTTCATACACGCTACCAGGTAAAGTGCAATCTTACATGGCAGCTAGCAAACCTATAATTGGCGCAATTAATGGTGAGGCACGACGTGTAATAGAAGAAGCTGAATGTGGTTTTTGTTGTGATGCTGAAAATTATAATGAATTAGCAGATTTAATCGTAAAGTTTTGCAGTAGTGATAGTAAAGAGAATATGGCGAATAACTCATCAGATTATTACATTAACAATTACAGCAAAGATAAATTTATATCGGTGTTAGAAAATACTCTATTAAACTTGAGGGGATAAGGATGTTTAAAGATAAAACTTTACTAATTACAGGTGGTACTGGCTCTTTTGGAAATGCGGTAATGGAAAGATTCCTAGATACAGATATTAAGGAAATCCGTATTTTTTCTCGTGATGAGAAAAAGCAAGATGATATGAGAAAGCTTTATAAAAATGATAAATTAAAGTTTTATATAGGTGATGTGCGGGATTTGGCAAGTGTCAAAAATGCCATGCATGGTGTGGACTATATTTTCCATGCGGCAGCTTTAAAACAAGTTCCTTCATGCGAATTTTTCCCTCTTGAAGCAGTAAAAACAAATATTATTGGGACAGATAATGTTTTAACAGCGGCTATTGAGTATGGAGTTAAAAAGGTGATTTGCCTTTCAACCGATAAAGCAGCTTATCCAATTAATGCGATGGGTATTTCAAAAGCAATGATGGAAAAAGTATATGTTGCTAAATCTAAAACTGTTGATCCGGAAATGACACTTATTTGTGGAACTCGATATGGTAATGTAATGGCGTCTCGTGGCTCGGTTATACCGTTATTTATTGAGCAGATTAAAAATGGACAGCCTTTAACAGTGACTGATCCCAATATGACAAGATTTCTTATGAGTTTAGAAGAGGCGGTTGAGCTAGTTGTGTTTGCTTTTCGTAATGCTGAGGCAGGAGATATTATGGTTCAAAAATCTCCAGCAAGTACAATTGGTGACCTCGCTCAAGCTGTAAAGGAATTGTTTAATGCAGATAATGAAATAAAAATCATTGGCACACGTCATGGTGAAAAGCGTTATGAAACATTGCTTACTAAAGAGGAATATGTTGTTGCAGAGGATTTAGGCGGTTTTTATAGAGTTCCTGCTGATCAAAGAGACCTTAACTATGGTAAGTATTTTGATGAAGGTAACAAAAAGCTAACCACAGTCGCAGAATATAACTCTGATAATACTGAAATTCTTACCGTTGAGCAGATTAAAGAAAAGCTGCTTCAATTGGAGTATGTTCGAACCGAATTAAAGGAATGGAATAAACGGGCTCACGTATTGAACTAAAGGGTGGAAATTAATAATGAATATTCTAGTTACAGGTGCGAAAGGTTTTGTGGGTCAAAACCTAGTTTCAGAACTTAAAAATAGAGGATATAACAATATATTTGAATTTACTAGAGAAAGTAACGTTTCATTACTTGAATCATATACAAAGGAATGTGATTTTGTCTTTCATTTAGCTGGGGTAAACAGGCCAAAAGCTGAAGAGGAGTTCATGGAGGGTAACTATGGATTAACCTCTCAATTGATAGAACTTCTAAAAAAGCATAATAATAAGGTTCCGATACTTATTACTTCATCCATTCAGGCAGATAAGGATAATCCATATGGAAGAAGTAAAAAAGCCGGGGAAGAAATATTATTTAATTACAGTATAGAAACAGATGCAAAAGTGTATGTCTATAGATTGCCTAATTTATTCGGTAAGTGGAGCAGACCTAACTATAATACAGTAGTAGCTACTTACTGCCACAATATTGCAAGAAACTTAGATATCCAAGTAAATAACCCGGATGCAAAGCTTACTTTATCTTATATAGATGATGTATTAGATGAGTTTTTAAGAGCTTTAAATGGTAATCCAACTTTTCAAGGGGATCATTGTGTTGTTCCTGTAACACATACAATAAAACTTGGAGAATTAGCAGACTTAATAAAAAGCTTTAAGGATAGTAGAACTAATTTAAGTGTTCCTAATATGGAAGATGCTTTAACAAAGAAGTTATATAGTACCTATTTAAGCTTTTTACCTGAAGACAGATTCTCTTATGATCTTAAAATGAATTGTGACAATAGAGGATCCTTTACTGAATTTATTAAGACTTCAGAAAGAGGTCAAGTATCTATAAACGTTTCAAAACCAGGAATCACAAAAGGGCAGCATTGGCATCATACTAAAAATGAAAAGTTCTTAGTAGTAAGTGGTGAAGGGTTAATTCGATTTAGAAAGATTGGTTCTGAAGAGATTATTGAATATAGAGTTAGTGGCGAAAAGTTGCAAGTAGTGGATATTCCAACTGGATATACTCACTCAATTGTTAATGTTGGGGAAAGCGATTTAGTAACAGTAATGTGGGCAAATGAGCTTTTTAATCCTGAAAAGCCAGACACTTACTTTTTGGAGGTTTAGTTATGAAGAGATTAAAAGTCATGACAGTTGTTGGTACAAGACCAGAGATAATCAGACTGTCGGCTGTTATAAATAAATTAGAAGAATCTAGAGCAATTGAACATATTTTGGTGCACACAGGCCAGAATTATGATTATGAGTTAAATGAAGTATTTTTCAATGATTTTCATTTGAAAAAGCCAGATTATTTTCTTAATGCTGCGACTGGAACAGCGGTTGAAACTATTGGGAACATATTGGTGAAAATTGATCCTATTATGGAAGAGGTAAAACCTGATGCATTATTAGTGCTAGGGGACACAAATAGCTGTTTATGTGCAATTGCAGCAAAGAGAAGACACATTCCTATATTCCATATGGAAGCAGGGAATAGATGTTTTGATCAAAGGGTACCAGAAGAAACCAACAGAAAAATTGTCGATCATACATCTGATATTAACTTAACTTACAGCGACATTGCTAGAGAATATCTGCTTAAAGAGGGATTTCCATCTGATAGAATCATTAAAACAGGAAGCCCGATGTTTGAAGTTCTTACCACAAGAAAAGATGATATTGAGAAATCAAATGTATTAGAGAGACTTAGTCTAGAAGAAGGAAATTACTTCGTCTTATCAGCTCATAGGGAAGAGAATATTAACTCTGAAACGAATTTTATGGACTTAATCGATAGTTTAAATGCAATTGCTGAAAAATATCATTTACCTGTAATTGTTAGTACACATCCTAGAACTAGAAACATGATTAATGCTAAAGGGGTAGAGTTTAATCCATTAGTTAAAACAATGAAACCTTTAGGGTTTAATGATTATATTAAGCTTCAAATCAAAGCTAAAGCAGTTCTTAGTGATAGTGGTACTATTAGTGAAGAATCCTCGATTCTTGGTTTTAAGGCCCTTAATATAAGACAAGCTCATGAAAGACCTGAGGCAATGGAAGAAGCTTCTGTCATGATGGTGGGCTTAAAGAAAGAAAGAATAATGCAAGGTCTAGAAATATTAGAATCCCAAGATAATAGTACATTGAGAATTGTTGAAGATTATAGTATGCCTAATGTATCAGATAAGGTTCTTAGAATTATAATATCATATACAGACTATATCAATAGGGTTGTTTGGGAGAAAAATAATTAACCATATATAAATTGAACTAGAGGCTTTCAAATACTCTATTAATTTCTATCTAAGGGATGGAAAATAACTATTTTACTTTTTTGAGCGATAATATTCATTAGGGAGAAACAATTCTACGTTAAGAAATGTTTCTTCTTAAATCGGTAAATCTAATTCAGCAAACTCTCATTGCATTAATATATTAGAAATTGCCATTGTTTTAGTGGTTTGGTATTGCTTATTTTAAAATGATACAATTTTTGTTATTCCATATAGAAAGTAGATTTTACGTTTAATGTAAGATCTAATGTTTACTATAGTTAAAATGATATAAATCCTTACTCACTACTCTGAAAACGAATTGATAATGACCTTAATTCAATCGTCCTTGTTGCTGTATAAAACGTCGTTATATTCATATAAAACTTAATTGGTAATACCATGTAACTAATGATTAGTATACTGTTTTAATAGTTTGTTTGAGTAGAGTTGTGGAGATTTGTTTCATAAATTTCTCTTTGTTTACCTAAGTAAAAGCATTGATGTAAATGTATATACCCTTAATTGATTCCGGTTATATATCTATTAACATTTTATGTTCAAATAAATTTGTAGCCCTTATATAAAAGAAGTCGATAATATTTTAGTTTTAAATTAAAAGAGGTTAAAATTATGAATAATAATAAAGTAAAAAGGATAGTTATTATCGCACCGCTTCCCAATTTAAAAGAACGGGTAAGACTAAGGAAATTAACAGATATCTTGTTAGAATCACCGAATATATTAATTGATTTTTGGGGATGGGACAGGAGTGTTAATAAAGGAAATGAAGACTTTGAAGCGGTTAATAAAAGAATGTTATTAACTGGTGGTGGAGAAGGAAAGAGAAGTTTAGTATTGTTTTATATTGTATGGATAATAAAAGTATTTTTTAATGTTCTTTTTAGAGGTAATAAGAATGACTACTTTTATTGTTTAGGATTTGATACTGCTTTTCCAACTGCAGTTATAAACTTATTTGTTACTAGAAATTTTATTTTTGATAATCCTGATAATATTTCTAAAAGTTATAGATGGTCAAGATTTTTAGAAAGAGTAATTAATAAATTGGAGAATTTTTGTTCTAAACAGGCATCATACCATCTTGTTCCTGGTTTTTCACGGATTAATATAATGGAAGTAAACACCAGAATCATTCCTAATACCCCCACAAGTTCTATTCATAAAAAAGCGATTGAAATAGCATCAGAAAAAGGGTACCAAAGGGGAGAAATATTTACTATATATATTAATGGCTATTTAACAAAAGCTAGGGGAATTGAACAAATATATCAGTCAGTAAAAAAATGCAATAATAAAATAAATATTATAGTAGCCGGTTATCCCAGATGTGAAGCTGCGAATAAGCTATTAAAGTTACCTAATGTTCAATATTATGGAAATGTAAGCAATGAGGAAGCATTGGCGTTATATTATAATTCTCATTTAGCATTTACCTATTATGATCCAGTAACAGAGGTAAACCAACTAGCTGAGCCAAATAAATGGGGAGATTGTTTAGCTACAAATACGCCATTTTTGGCTAATATAGAAATTATAACTGCAGAAAAATTTCTTAAAAATAAAACGTGTTTTGGATTGCCTTACCATGATACTGAAGGATTAACGAGATTACTCGATGAGTTATCTGCCAATTTAGATAAGTGGCACAATATAGTTGCTAACTTAAAAAAGTGTGATTTTAAATATTGGGATGAAGGAATGAGAAGTTTATTAAATGAATTTTTAGAAGTGAAGTAAGAATGAATTTAATATAAGTTGTAGACTTACTAAAGTAGTGTAGGCTTTATAATAAGCATAGATATTTAAAATTAATTATGCGTATTATATCAATTTATATATTATAAGGGAGGAATTATTACATTAATTAATCACGTTAGGTAAAATAAATAGTCTCTAATTTCGTAAATGAAGGAAATTTTAAAAAGGTGTGAAAATGAAAAAAAAAGCTATTAAAGTAATTTTTTTATATGGGTTAATATTAATAAGCTTAATTTGTGTATATTTGTCGAATCAGATAAACACAAATTATAAATATTTATGTCTATGGCCAATAACTTATACCATTATATATGCATTTATTTTTCTTAACTTGAAGATAAAAAAAACACATTTTATCGTACTTAATTTAATAATATATTTTGTACTTCCTATGAGATATGTAGTTTATCCCATTCTAGTTTCTTTCACAACAAGTAACTTTGTAGGAATACAGCATTATCATGTCAATAATAGTACTATTGAAAAGGTAATGTTTTTTGGAATATTTGAATTATTATCAACTGGTTTCTTTATTTATTTATTAGAAAAAGTATCAATAAGGAGTGTTAAGTTTCAAAAAAGGGATTTATATGATTCTTATTTTCAGTTAAGCGGGAATAAGTATATCTATTTTATATATATAATTTTTGCTTTTATTTTGTATATTTTAATTGGGCGTAATTACAACATATTGAATTTTATTACAATTTCGGAATCAGTTTCAATTGACAGTGCTTATATTACTTTAATTAAGTATATTATAATAATAGCAATTTGTATGACAGTGCTTCTAATATTTAATTATTGTAAACAAAAGTATGATTATACTAACAAACGCATTTACGTTATATTTTCATTATTTATAGCCTTATTGTTTGTTTGTGTAATACAGGGAGAAAGCAGAACTTCACAAGTTTATGTAGCTCTTATTATGATTTTGATTTTAAATGATATGTTTCCTAAATATAAAAAAGCAATGGGAAGTTCTATAGTTACCGTATTGATAATCATTATAATTATGATTACTAATTATCGGGAAGGTGATTATTCTAAATGGATCAACACTTTCGAATCAATGGCAGCATGGACCCAAATATATTATGGGGGACCAATTTCTCTCGCACAGCCAGTTGAAATATTTACCCAGTTTATTGACGTGGATATTACTAATCTAATATTTGACTTTTTAAGATCAATATTTGGACTTAATATGATCTTTGAAAATCATGGATATACTACTAGTCAATTATATAACTTATATTTATACTCTGGTCAGTATTTAAATGGACACGTAATATTTAGTATCAGTTATGGATATATATTTTTTGGTTTACTAGGAATTCCGTTTACTCTATGTTTAAATATTTGGTTAGCTACTTTTTTTAACAAAAAGTTTATTCATGCAAAGTCATTTGAAACTAAATATTTGTTTGGGTATTGTATGTTAAGAATGGTAAGTGGAGCATTGGTAAATACGCCTTCTTTATTAGGTGGAATAACACAGTATTTAGGAACATTTGGTTTGGTTATATTGTTTTCAAAGCTAATTAATAGGAAAAGTAATTAAGGAGATATTTTAATGAAAGTTATAGATAAATTGAAATTATATTATTGGAAATTACCACTATCGATGGAATTGAAAAATAAAATAAGAGACTTATTCCCGAGGAACAAAGATGTAACTGAAATTAATGAAAAGGCAATAATTACAGGTCAAAACGAAAATCAATATGTAAATTATATAGAACATGTTCTTAATACTCCTATTTATCGTAATGAAGGTTATATTGAATACGAGGAACATACACACAATAAAAAGCAAAGATCTAAGATTATAGCTTATTATTTGACCCAATATCATCCAACCGAAAAAAATAACCTTTGGTGGGGAAAAGGAACCACTGAGTGGACCAACGTTACTAAAACAGTACCGCAATTTACAGGCCATATTCAGCCAAAACTACCAGGAGAATTAGGGTTTTATGATTTAAGGTTACCAGAGAATATGCTGGCTCAAATTAAACTAGCTAAAAACTATGGAGTGGATGTTTTTTCCTTTTATTTTTACTGGTTTAATGGAGAGCGGGCACTAGAAACACCTCTTGATATTTTTATGTCAAATAAGGAAATGGACATTGAGTATTGTATCTGTTGGTGTAATGAAAATTGGACAAAAAGGTATTCAGGGATAAGTAGTGAAGTGTTATTAGAAATCGATTCAACTGAAGAAAGTTATAGAAGGTTCATTGATGATGCGATACCATATATGGATGATGATAGATATTTAAAAATTGATAATAAATTAGTATTAGTTATATATAGACCATCTCAAGTTCCAAACCATAAGGAAACATTACAATATTGGAGAAAAAGAGTAAAAGAAAAACTAGGAAAAGATTTATATATAATTGCTTCACTTGAAGCAAAAATTGAAACAAATTGGTTAAATTATGGTTTTGATGCAGCTTCACAGTTTCAACCTGGTTCTGTTGCTAATAAGCTAACAGATATAACTTCATCGATTAAAACAATGAGAGATGATTTTAAAGGTGTAATTTACGATTATTCTGAAATTATCAAAAAGAAACCTTATAAAATCGAAAATCAAAAAAACAAAGTATATCCAGCTGTTATGCCAGCTTGGGATAACACACCACGTAGAAATCAACATGGTATCATATATTATGGCAGCAACCCGGAATTATATAAGCAATGGTTAAATGATGCTATTAACTATGTAAATAGGAACGATTATTTAGAAGATAATATTGTATTTATTAATGCATGGAATGAATGGGGAGAAGGTGCCTATTTAGAACCAGATAGGGAATATGGCTATGCCTATTTAGAGGCAACTTATCAGTGTAATATTGCTGAAAGTGAGGAAGAATTAGATGATCGGTAATCTAATACGATATTATTTAAAACCCGTAAAAAGCTATTGCAATCTAGCTAACTTTAGGTACAAATGGAGAAAACATAACTCACATAATGATACTTTACCCAATAATTTATTTCCAATCGATAAAGTGAAAGTTGGAAAGGGGACATATGCTACACTTAATATTTATTCATATAGAAATAAGGAGGAAATGTTGATTATTGGTAATTACTGTTCAATTGCCAGTGATGTAATATTTTTATTAAGTGGTGAACATGATTTCGAAAGAATTACTAGTTTCCCTTTCCCAGAAAAAGAGTTTGGTATAGAAGCTGATGCGTTGTCTAACGGGCCAATTATTGTTGAAGATGACGTTTGGATAGGGGTAGGTTCAATTATATTGTCTGGAGTAAGAATAGGGAAAGGTAGTGTAATTGGTGCGGGTAGTATAGTAACAAAAGATATACCTCCTTATTCAATTTATGCAGGAGGGAGAATTATAAGAAGAAGATTTACAGAAGATATTATTGAGAAATTAATGAGTATTGATTTTGAAAAGATAGACAGAAACGTATTAAATAAATATAAGTATTATTGTACTACAAAAATTGATAGAACAAATATAGATGTAGTCCTGGAGTGCTTTCATAAAGTTTCTAATAAAAAGGCTGATTATTAAGTTATAATATCCAGTTTTTGAGAGGAATCTTTGCAAATATATTAGAAACTAGAGGAGAATAAATTGAACCGAAAATTCAAATTAATTCTAACAAATTTCTCATATACTTTAACATCAAACCTTGTTTCAATGGTTATATCTACTATAATAATTTTAATAGTTCCAAAGTTAATAGGGGTTACAGATTATGGGTATTGGCAAATATATTTATTTTATACTGCATATTTAGGCTTTTTTGGTATTGGCTGGATAGACGGGATTTATCTTAGATATGGTGGTCTTGAGTATAGTAACTTAAATAAGAATCTTTTTTCTTCTCAGTTTTGGTCCTTTACAATATATATTCTAATAGTTGGTAGTTTAATAGCACTTTATTCTTTTCTTTATATAACGGATTACAATGAACAGTTTATATTTTTGATGGTAGCATTTTGTCTCATTTCATTAGTACCACGAAATTTTTTGCTTTATGTCTTACAATCCACTAACAGAATAAAGGAATTTTCTAAAACCACGCTTCTTGAAAGGGTAATATACTGTATATTTGTTGTAGTAATTCTTCTAATTGGAATAAGAGATTATAAGTTATTGATAATAGCCGACATGGTAGGCAAAATTATCACTCTTATTTCTACTGTTTATATGTGCAGAGAAATTGTTTTCAGTAAGTTTGTCTCAATTAAATATAACCTTTTTGAGGCTAAAGCAAACATTACTACAGGAATAAAACTTATGTTTGCAAATATTGCAAGTATGTTAATAATAGGAGTAGTCAGATTTGGTATAGAACGTTCATGGAATCCTGATGTATTTGGAAAGATTTCACTTACATTTAGTATTTCTAATTTTTTTATGATTTTCATTAATGCTATTGGATTAGTAATGTTTCCAATATTACGAAGAACTAATGAAAGTAAATTGCCGAGAATTTATAGTTCAATTAGAGATTTATTGATGGTTGGATTATTTGGCCTTTTAATAATATACTATCCATTCAAATATACATTATCACTTTGGTTGCCCAATTATTCAGAAGGTCTTAAATATATGGCAATTTTATTCCCAATGTGCATTTATGAGGGGAAAATGTCATTATTAATTAATACGTATTTAAAAACTCTTAGGAAGGAAAAGCTAATGTTGTGGGTTAATCTACTAACTTTATGTGTTAGTATTGTTATAACATTTGTTACAACAATTATTATCAAAAGCGTAGATTTAGCAGTATTGTCTATTGTTATTTTGTTGGCTATTAGATGTATTTTATCAGAAACCTATTTATCAAAAATTCTAGATATATCAATATCAAAAGATAGTGTTTTGGAGTTTCTTATGACAGTAGTGTTTATTATTTGTAGTTGGTATATCACTTCTGTGTTCACGTTGTTAATATATGGTTTCGCGTATGTTTCATATATTTTTATTAAGAGAAAAGACCTTGACATTATGTTAAAAAATATAAAAATTTTAGTAAAAGGTAATGATTATTAAATTTGAAGATAATCGACGATTTGAAGCTTTTTAAATACAATTTAGTATATAAATTTATTAGAAAAGTTTAATGGGGGCTGGAGGGATTATCTCAGGCCTTTTTAATGTTTAGGCGGTTCTTATAAAAACCGCTTAAAATTAACAGTTTAGTATTATGCAATAAAATCTAAGGAGCAATTTTGAAATGAAAAGACTTTAACTAATAAATATTATAAAACCAAATATTTCTAAATGTATTAGAGTAAAATGTGATTATACTATTATTATAGGCAAATATTTTTTTGTAGCTTAATATTTTAATGTTTGGAGGAAAAAAAACAAATGAAAAAGATTTGTATAATTGGACTAGGGTATATAGGATTACCTACAGCAGCAATGTTTGCAAAATCAGGGTTTGAAGTGGTAGGTGTAGATATAAATAATCGAGCAGTCGATCTTCTCAATAAAGGGGAGATTCATATTGAAGAGGTTGGCTTAGGCGTATTAGTTAAAAAGGTAGTACAAGAAGGTCGTTTAAGAGCAACGCTTTCTCCAGAGAATGCTGATATCTTTATCATTGCTGTTCCAACTCCAAATTATCCAGATCATACCGCCAATTTAGAGTATGTTAAGGCAGCAACTGAAAATATATTGCCTTATCTCAAAGAGGGGAATTTAGTAATCGTAGAATCAACAATACCACCTAGAACAATTGATGATTTTGTTGCTCCAATTATTAAAGCTGAAGGTTGGAAGGTTGGGGAAGAAGTTTATTTAGCACACTGCCCTGAAAGAGTTTTACCAGGGAGGATTTTAATAGAGTTAGTTGAAAACACACGTATAGTTGGTGGAATTAACGAAATATCTGCAATTAAGGCTGCAGAAGTCTATGGTTCATTTGTAACAGGAGATATTATTAAAACTAGTGCAGTTACTGCAGAAATGTCGAAGTTAATGGAAAATACTTATCGTGATGTCAATATCGCATTAGCCAACGAACTTGCTAAAATTTCGGATAAACTTGGTATCAACGCACTTGAAGTTATTAACTTGGCTAATAGACACCCACGGGTTAATTTACATCAACCTGGTCCTGGAGTGGGTGGACATTGCTTGGCTGTCGATCCTTATTTTATTATTGAAAAAGCTCCAGATGAATCACCATTAATTTTTAATGCAAGAAGCATTAATAACTCAATGCCTAAGTTTGTAGTAGAACATATCGAAAAAATTGTAGGACAGAACGGGAAAGTTGCAGTTTTTGGTTTAACATATAAAGGTAATATTGATGATGTTCGTGAAAGTCCAGCATTAGAAGTGGTAGAATTGTTACAAGAAAAAGGATTTGAACTATCAATATATGAACCTCACGCTAAACAAGAGCAAGTACATTTCCCTCTCTCAACATTTGATGAGGCTATTAATCAGGCTGATTTAATTTTAATTTTAACTGACCACAATGAATTTAAAGGTTTAGATGAAGTCAAAATTCACACAAAAATGAGAAACCCAGTGGTATTTGATACAAAAAATTGTGTGAAAATTAATAGTGAATCTATAAAATATTACAATTATGGGAATTTATATACAATGGGTCAAAAGCAGGAATCCTTGGTTTAATAAAGTTGATATGTTATTTATATTAGGTACTTTTCCGCCTACATTATGGGGAGGGTACCTTTTTTCTATCCTTATCTATAAATTTGTTAAATTTAATTTTCTCTACAAGAACAATGGGTGACAGGCACCATCCAGGGATTTTCCAGTTTGTTGATTTCATGTTAAATAGTTCCGGTTATTTCTTTGTTGTTTACATTTAGTGGAGTATAATATAGATGTAATTTTTAATAGATTATGAGTTTTGAAGGAGGTTAGGGGTTTGGCGTCTTCTGTGATGACGGTTGGTTTGAATGGCATGGATGGTTACAAGGTGAAGGTTGAAGCGAATGCGCGGACGGATAAGGAGTCTTTTGTGATTGTAGGCTTGCCTGATGCTTCGGTGAAGGAATCGAAGGAGCGGGTTTGGAGTGCATTGTATGAACAGAATGCAGATATACATACGAAGAAGATTACTGTGAATTTATCTCCTCCAGAATATAAAAAGACAGGCCCAGGTTATGATGCTGCGATGGTGATTGCTGTATTGAAAGCTGTTGGTGAGCTGGATGGAGTGAATTTGGAAGATACATGCATCATCGGTGCCATATCTTTAGAATGTGATATTGAACCGTTTGAAGGAATTATTCCAGTTGTGACGAATGCCATCAAGCTTGGTTTCAAGAAAATTTTTATTCCTCCCATTAATACCCGCATATTTCCTCAATCAGCAGGAATAGAATTAATTCAAGTTTCCTCAATATCCGGACTCATTTCGCATTTACGCGGACAAACTACAGCAGAGCATTTATTTACTTTTCCAAATACAAATACTGAGCCAGTATCTTCTATAGAAGTACATGAAGAACCGCAAATTGATTTTCAATCGGTGATTGGACATACCCACGCGAAAAGGGCATTGGAAATTGCAGCTGCGGGCGGGCATCATGTTTTGTTAAGCGGCCCTCCGGGTTGTGGAAAAAGTATGCTGGCTGAAGCATTTCCTTCGAACAATGGGTGACAGGCACCATCCAGGGAATTTCCAGTTTGTTGATTTCATGTTAAATAGTTCCGGTTATTTCTTTGTTGTTTACATTTAGTGGAGTATAATATAGATGTAATTTTTAATAGATTATGAGTTTTGAAGGAGGTTAGGGGTTTGGCGTCTTCTGTGATGACGGTTGGTTTGAATGGCATGGATGGTTACAAGGTGAAGGTTGAAGCGAATGCGCGGACGGATAAGGAGTCTTTTGTGATTGTAGGCTTGCCTGATGCTTCGGTGAAGGAGTCGAAGGAGCGGGTTTGGAGTGCATTGTATGAACAGAATGCAGATATACATACGAAGAAGATTACTGTGAATTTATCTCCTCCAGAATATAAAAAAACAGGCCCGGGTTATGATGCTGCGATGGTGATTGCTGTATTGAAAGCTGTTGGTGAGCTGGATGGAGTAAATTTGGAAGATACATGCATCATCGGTGCCATATCTTTAGAATGTGATATTGAACCGTTTGAAGGAATTATTCCAGTTGTGACGAATGCCATCAAGCTTGGTTTCAAGAAAATTTTTATTCCTCCCATTAATACCCGCATATTTCCTCAATCAGCAGGAATAGAATTAATTCAAGTTTCCTCCATATCCGGACTCATTTCGCATTTACGCGGACAAACTACAGCAGAGCATTTATTTACTTTTCCAAATACAAATACTGAGCCAGTATCTTCTATAGAAATACATGAAGAACCGCAAATTGATTTTCAATCGGTGATTGGACATACCCACGCGAAAAGGGCATTGGAAATTGCAGCTGCGGGCGGGCATCATGTTTTGTTAAGCGGCCCTCCGGGTTGTGGAAAAAGTATGCTGGCTGAAGCATTTCCTTCGATTTTCCCAGACCTAACTCCAGAAGAAGTGCTGGATTTATATGGGATCTATCAGTTGGGTAGAGAGGAACTGCCTTCTGTGAAGCAGCCGCCAATTAGACATCCGCATCATTCTGCTTCTGCTGCCTCACTCCTTGGGGGAGGAACGTATCCGAGGCCTGGTGAAGTTTCATTGGCTCATCACGGCATTTTATTTCTTGATGAAATGGGGGAATTTTCGAAGAAGACAATCGATATGCTGCGGCAGCCAATGGAAAGCGGACGTATTACTATCAATCGGGCAAAACTATCTGTCACCTATCCAGCTGACTTTGTCCTAATTGCTGCAACAAACCCATGTCCTTGTGGCTACCAGGGCTCCTCCCATCATTACTGCGTATGTACTCCTAAACAGATTGCCTCTTACAAACAGCGGATTTCAGGACCAATTATGGATCGGATTGATTTTCACCTGACATTACGTAATGTTTCCCTTAAGCAGCAAAATAGAATGGTAGAGAGTTCCCTTTCTATAAAAGAGAGAGTGACAAAGGCGCGAGAAAGCCAATATGAGCGCTATGGGGAAAGAATCTTAAATAATCGTGTCCCGTTTCAATTAATCCAAAGCAAAAGCCCAATCACCAGTGACCAATTGGATTACTTACATCAAGTTTGCTGAGAAAATAAGTGGAGTAACCGTACTCAGGTCAAAATCATCCGCGTAGCCCGCACTATTAGCGACCTTCAACTTGAAACCAAAATATCAGATCACTCTTTAAAAGAGGCAGTACAATGGAAGATACAATCCCAAACTGAAGCAGTGCAGCCAGCCGGAGTTTGATAAGGGGAATCGCCATGGGAAGAAAAAGACGAGAGTGGATTCCGCATGCCTATCACCATATATATTCAAGAGGAAATAATCGGCAAAACATCTTTTGTGATGAGACTGATATGCAAGAGGCTTTCCGGCTATTAACGATGATTCATAATGAAACACCGATTTCAATTTGTGCTTTTTGCTTTATGACAAATCACTATCACCTACTTTTGAAAACGGAAGAGGTATCTATTTCTAAAATCATGGGGATCTTTAATAAACGCTATACTGATTATTTTAATGGACGATACCGTCGTGTAGGACATGTTTTTCAACAGCGATTTAACAGTTCCCCTGTTCCATATCCGCAGGATCTTCTCCAAGTAAGTAAATATATCCATTGAAACCCAATCAGCACCAAGAAGCCAATGGTAGTCCGGATGGAATACTATCCTTACAGCAGCTACAAATTTTACAAAAATGCTAATCTATTACCCTTCCCATTCCTGAACCTCCATGACCTGCCAGAGAGCTTTATCCTGCAAAATCAGAAAACGATTGAATATTATTGCGAATTTGTTGAGGAGGAATAATTTTAATAAACAAGCTGTTAATTGGAATTTTATGGGTGGTGCCTGTTGCTCGATGTCCTAACTAAAATACATCCGGATCCCAATGATCATTAAAAGGATGGAAAGCATCTGGATAATCATTTTTCCCGGTATGCGCTGTGATAGGGCCACACCAACCTGAGAACCAATGATGACTCCAATGCCTCCCCACAGGACGGTCACCCAATCAATGCTGCTATAAAAAATTTGTGATACGACACCCACTGTGGAATAGAGGGCAAGTGAAAAAATCGATGTCGCAGTTGCATGATGGGTCGGAACCTTGTAAAGGTAAATTAAAATCGGAACGAGCAGCCATCCTCCACCAATCCCTAGATAGCTGGATAAAACCCCCATAAAAAAACCAAGTGGAAGCAGCCGTGTGACAGTGAGCTTTGATGGATCCGCGGCTGTGGAATCGGTATTTCCCACTTCAACAATAGAAAGGCGGCCATTTTCTCTTCGAAAGCTAACATAGGAGTTCTTTGCAAATAAAAAAATGCCCAAAGCTACTAAAACCGTTGCAAAAATAACATAGAAGTAACTGGATGAATACATTTGCAGTAGCTTGACGCCAAGTAAAGAACCAGGAAATGCCCCCAAACTTAAAATAATTCCCGTACGATAGTGAATCATATTCCTTTTGGCATATCCAGCCACACCTGATAATGAATTGATTAATACAATTACAATTCCGCATCCTGCTGCGATGGCAGGATCCATATGAAAAACAATGAGAAGTGCTGGCACAAATATGAATCCCCCGCCGGCTCCAACGATTGTACCGTAGCCTCCGGCAATCATTCCCACGGCTAAAATCAGCAAACCAGTTGAGATTTCCATGACAAAACCCCCCCTTACACGATATATTTAAATTAACAAATAAAGAGGTCATTGTATAATCGAATTTTTTTATAGGGTATAAATAAATGTTATAACTATTAATCTAAATGTATTAATCAATTAAAGAAATACCTCGTTGCTTTTATGATCTATTCTTGAAACTAATACGGAATAAGGGGGGATGGAGTGTTGAATATTGATAGTTTAAAGATGTTTTGTACGGTGGTGGACGAAGGAAGTATCAGTAAGGCGGCGCGAATAAGCTTTGTCTCACAGCCGGCTGTCACCAGGCAAATTCATCAGCTTGAAGAAAATTATGGGGCGCTGTTATTTGAACGGGTTGATGGAAAGCTGCTGCCTACTGATGCAGGAAAGGTACTCTATCCCTATGCAAAGGAAATAATAGAATATACCAAACGGTCATTTGAAGCCGTTCAGGAGCTTATGGGAAAGCAGGATACCGTTCTGAATATGGGGGCAAGCTTGACCATCGGCGAATATTTATTACCAGGCTTACTGGGAAGTTTTCAAAAGAACTTTCCACAGTTAAAATTCAGCTTATCGATTGCCAACACCCCATCGATCCTTTCGAAGTTGGACAATCATGAAATTGATATTGCGTTAGTGGAAGGGGCTGTAAAAAACGATATCTTTGAAATTGAAAAGTTTGCAGAAGATGAGATTGTTCTCGTTGTGGCATCGCAGCACCGCTGGAGCAAACGAAAAACAATTGATATCACGGAACTGCCTGAAGAGAAGATGATTTGGAGAGAAGTGGAGTCAGGTACGCGGTTGATCGTGGAAGAAGCCCTTGAAAAGCATGGAATCATCGGTAAAATTGAAAGTAAAATGGAACTCGGCAGCTACCAATCGATAAAAAATGCAGTGGAGGCTGAGCTAGGGATCAGCCTTCTTCCTAAGTTGACAGTATTAAAAGAATTAAAATACGGTATGTTATGTGAAATCAAAATAGTTAATTTTCATTTAACAAGGGACCTATGGATGGTGCGGAAAAATCATCGCTTTCAAAAAACAGGTTTAAGCCAGTTTATCCATTTTATCCGCAATGAATAAATAAAACGATCCTGCAAAGGAGTATCACATGAAAAACCAGAAACGATTAGCCAAGTACAAGATTATAGAAAATGAGCTGTTAAGTAAGATTAACAGCGGTTTTTATACCAAAGGGCAATTAATCCCGACTGAACAGGAGTTGGCGAAAGAGCATAATGTAAGCCGGGTTACTGTCAGACAGGCGACGAATAACTTAGTGGCCAAAGGCTACCTGATCCGTAATCCGGGGAGCGGGACGTTTGTAGCAGAGCCCACTCTGATCGGCAGAACAACGAATGTTAAAAGCTTTACAGATGAGATGAACGCCTTGAATAAAACCGTTACCTCGGAAGTGCTCGAGTTTAAAATTATTCCTGCTTCCAAGTACATTAGTACCAAATTAAATGTACCAGCGGAAACACCAGTCTATTATATAGAACGTCTACGTAGGGCGGATGGTGAACCGATTATGCATGAGACTTCTCACATGAGTGTATCCGAGTATCCTGATTTATCCTATGAAAAATTGCTACACTCCCGCTATAAATATGTAGAGGAATCAAAAAAGGTCCAGATTAGTTATGTCCATCAAGCGGTTGTGCCCATTTTTCCTTCAGAAGAAATCGTAAAGCATTTTCAATGTGATCCGGAACAGCCAATTTTAAAAGTGTTAAATACGACCTATTTGGAAACGGGAGAGATTGCTGATCATTCCGTATTAGTATTAAATTCCCCTAAATATCAATATCAGGCGATAAAAGTAAAATGAGCAGTAAATCCGTGTGATTTACTGTTTTTTTTAAAAATATATTTACATTTAATGAAATGTATTAACAAATGTATTGATTAATTCAAAAGCTGCAATTATAATAGCATCAAGAAAGCGAATACATTTTGTAAGGGGAATAGAAAGGCGGAAATTCGGAATGATATTTTTTTATATTATTGAGTCTGAATAATTCCACTATTCGCAAAATGAAAATGACTATTTGGGGGGTTTTTGCATGACTGTAAGACAAAGATTACTGGACTTTGGTCAAAGACTGGGGAAGGCCATCTTGCTGCCTATCGCCATCTTGCCGGTAGCCGGGTTATTACTCGGTATTTCCTCCGCTTTATCAGGTGCTGCTGTTATTCAGGCGTATCCAATCCTGAACAATACGGTTCTTCAGGCGATTTTACAGATTATGAATGCTGCCGGATCCGGTGTTTTCTCGGCACTGCCGCTTATTTTCGCGGTTGGTATCGCAGTTGGCCTCGTAAAGGCAGAAAAAGGGACAGCTGGTTTGGCTGCTGTCGTCGGTTATTTCGTATTAATTATCACCATTAATGCTTTATTAAAGGTTACCGGCGGTCTTCCTCCGGAGGGTGCTGATCCCCGTGCATACGGTCAAGGACTTCAATTTGGGATTATGACTTTGCAAATGGGGGTATTTGGCGGGATCTTAGCCGGGATTGGAACAGCTTTCGTTCATGACCGCTATTACAAAAAGAGTTTGCCGGAATTTCTAGCTTTCTTTGGCGGCTCACGTTTTGTGCCGATTGTTAATACCTTTGTGTTTCTCGTAATTGGAGCGATCATGTTCTTAGTTTGGCCATTCGTCGGTCACGGAATTGCTGCTTTTGGCGAATTTGCCACAGGCTTAGGTGTTGTAGGTTCATTCCTATATGGTCTTTTATTACGTACTCTTTATTTATTGGGATTGCACCACGTATTCTACCTTCCATTCTGGACAACCTCTGCAGGCGGTACGCTTGAAGTAGGTGGAAAAGTCGTTGAAGGATTCCAAAATATCTTCTTGGCGCAATTATCTGATCCACATACCACTAAGTTCTTTGAAAACCTTGCATTATTTAATAGTGGCCGTTACTTCCATATGATGTTTGGTATGCCGGCAGTAGCCTTTGCCATGTACAAAGCCATTCCTGCTGGACCGAAGCGTAAAGCAACGGCAGGTTTCTTATTATCCATCGGTTTAACTTCGTTAATTACCGGTGTTACAGAACCAATCTCATTCGCCTTGCTTTTTGCTTCTCCAATCTTATTCGTTCTTGAAGCTCTTTTGTTTGCTTCTGTGTTTGTCGTTGCTGCCCTAACGCATATTACGATTGGATCGACATTCTCAGCAGGGGCCATCGAGTTCTTATTATTCGGTGTCTTCCAAGGCAATGACAAGACAGGCTATCTCTGGGTACTTGCACTGGGTATTCCTGTTGCGATTGTTTATTATTTTGTTTTCAAAACAGCCATTCTAAAATTAAATGCGAAAACACCTGGACGGGATGACACATCTGATACAGAGGAAGAAAGTAAACTCAATAGTTCTTTCCAAACGCAAGCCGGACAATCCGAAGTTATCATCGCTGCTTTAGGCGGAATGAGCAATATTACGGATATTGATAACTGTGCTACACGTCTTCGGGTTAGTGTGGTAAAACCGGACGTGATTGATGCTGCAGCATTAAAATCAGTGGGGGCTTACAATACTATTGTCCGTGGTAAATCGGTTCAGGTTATTTTTGGACCAAAAGTAAATCTCGTTCGAGCAGAAATTGATGAATATTTAGAATCCATTTCATAGAAGAACAGGAGAGAAATACTAGATAAAAAGTATTCTAGTATTTCTCCTTTCCCTTTTACATGAGCACAACAGAAGAACAAAACAGGATGATGGAATAGGTGATTAAATTGAAAAAAAATATTATCTACATTCATACCCATGATAGCGGCAGAATGCTAAGTCCGTATGGGTATGACGTTCCAACCCCGAACTTGAAAAAGTTTACCGAGGATGCAACACTGTTTCGACAAGCCTACTGTGTTGGGCCAACCTGTTCTCCGAGCAGAGCAGGCTTATTGACCGGGATGTATCCGCATAGTAACGGCATGCTCGGCTTGGCGCAACGTGGATTTGGCTTACAGGACTATTCACAGCATCTGGTACAATTTCTGAAAAAACAAGATTATTATACCGTTTTATGTGGGATTCAGCATGAAGTAGGCAGTTATTTGAACCCAGAAGAAGGGGCCAAAACAATCGGCTATGATGAAAATATTTCAGCTGACAATGACAACTATCCTGAAGAAGAGCTGGTGAAATGGGATTACTTGAATGCTCAGCGTGTCAGCGAGTGGTTACAAGGGGCAGACAAAGAGCAGCCATTCTTTTTATCCTATGGGCTATTTGCCACCCACCGGAAGTTCCCGACTGGCGAAAAGAATGGAATTGATTCGAAATATGTCATGCCGCCGTATCCAATCCCAGATAATGAAGTCACTAGGGAAGATTATGCAGGCTATTTAAAATCCAGCTCCTGGTTCGATGATTCTTTTAAAATCGTCATCGATACGTTAAAGCGTGAAGGCTTATATGATGAATCTATTATCATATTTACAACGGACCACGGCATTGCTTTCCCGTTCAGCAAGTGTAATCTGACAGATACGGGAATTGGTGTTTCCTTCATTATGCGTGTTCCCGAAAGCAACACAAAAGGCCAAGTAGTCGAAAGTCTAGTTTCGCAGGTAGATTTATTCCCAACTATTTGTGATTTATTAAACATAGAAAAACCAGAAAACCTGCAGGGGGTATCTTTTGCAGAAATATTTGAGGACCCAAAAGTGGAAGTCAGGGAGGAAGTCTTTGCAGAAGTGAATTTCCACACCTCCTACGAACCAACGAGATGCATACGGACAAGTAAGTATAAATACATTCGCTATTATGATGAAAAGTATTTAAAGGTGAACATGTCCAATATCGATAACTCTCCTTCAAAAAGCTATTATTTAGAAAATGGTTTAGACCAGGTTGTGAAGTATAAAGAAGCGCTTTATGATTTGTTATACGATCCAGGTGAACGAAATAATGTGGCCGATGAGCCGCGTTATGCCGATGTGCTCAAAGAGATGCGGCAAAAATTAGTGGAGTATCAAGAGAAAACAAATGATCCATTGTTAAATGGAAATATTGTAGTCAAAGAGGGTTGGAAGGTTAATAAGCAAGAATGTATTAATCCTAGCTCCAAGGACCCAAATGACTATGTAAAAGCGAGGGAATACAGTTGTTAAAGCTATTTAAGAAGAAAGCCGGTTTTGTCAGTCCAGTGGTAGGAATACTTAAAGAGCTAGCTGATGTTCCGGATGAGGCTTTTGCCTCTAAGGCAATGGGAGATGGGTTCGCTATTGAACCTTTGGAATCCAACATCTGTTCACCTGTCAGCGGAAAAGTGGAATTTACCTTTCCAACCAAGCATGCAGTGGGGATCAAATCAGACGATGGAACGGAAATCTTGATTCATGTGGGAATTGATACCGTATCGCTTAATGGGGAAGGATTTTCCCTTCATGTTCAAGAAGGCCAATCGGTAAAGCAGGGAGACCTGTTAATCACTGCTGATTTTGGAAGAATAAAAGATAAAGTCCCTGCCACTGATGTGATTGTGGTGTTTACGAATGGGAAACAGTGTCAGTTATTAAAGACAGGACAACAAGTATCGAGCATGGAAAAAGACATTATTAAGTTCGATTAAGAACATGTATGAGACATCCTTTCAACAAAAAGGGTGTCTTTCTCTAGAATAATCGTCGTTAGATTTTCTAAAAAGGTGGAATAGACATGGATAAAAAACTGCAGGTAGTAAACCAGTTAAAAGACGGACTAATCGTTTCGTGCCAGGCAAAGAAGGATGATCCCATTTACGTTCCTGGCATCATTGAAGCGATGGCCAGCTCTGCCATTTGGGGCGGGGCTGCAGGATTGCGGTTAAATACACCGGAGGATATAAAAGCAGTAAGGAAAAACACTGATTTACCGATTATTGGGTTGTGGAAGATTCATAGTGAAACCAGCCCTGTTTTTATTACTCCTACCATGGAGGCTGTAAGAGAGGTCATAGAGGCTGGCGCCGATATTGTGGCAGTGGATGCAACGGACCGTTTGACGGAAGAAGGAAGAAAAGCCTTTGATATTATTCCTTGTATAAAAAAAGAATTTCCTGATATCGTGATTTTGGCAGATATTCGAAATTCCAAGGAAGCTCTCCATGCGCTGCAACTTGGGGCGGATCTGGTGGCTCCAACTCTTTATCGTTTTAATGACAACCCTAAATCGATTGACAGTCCTGATTTTGAGATGCTTGCTGAAATCATTCGAGTCAGTGAGGGTCTGGGATATGTGCTGATGGAAGGCAAAATCAATACACCGGAAGAAGCCATTCAAAGCCTCTATTTAGGTGCACATGCCGTTGTGGTCGGAAGTGCGATTACGAGACCGCATCTAACAACGTTACGATTCACGGTTAAAATGAATAAGTACGAACGAAAAATGCCGCTTTTGTATTAGGTTGAGGAGTGTGTGTGCAGCATGCAGACATTAACCATATTAATGAAACCAGTTTCATCCAGTTGCAACTTGGATTGCAGTTATTGTTTTTACCATGATGTTGCGAATCATCGGACCACTTCAAGTTACGGAATGATGAAGGAGAATGTTCAATTATCGTTAATTGAAAAAGCTTTTGAGAGTGGAGCCAGCCTCATTTCCTTTGCCTTTCAGGGAGGGGAGCCTACTCTTGCCGGATTGGAGTTCTACCAAAGCTTTGTAGAGAAGGCCAAATTTTATAATACGAAAAATGCCGCTGTCAGTTATTCGATCCAGACGAATGGATATAATTTGGATGAAGAATGGGTCAAGTTTTTTAAGGAAAATAATTTTTTAGTAGGTGTGTCTGTTGATGGACCGAGCCATATCCATGATGAAATGCGAAAAACAAATCATCAAAAGCCCACTCATCAACGGATCATGGGAAATATTCGACTACTACAAGAATATGATGTACCGTTTAATATATTATGTGTTTTATCGAAGGACGTAGCTGAACATATTCATGAAGTCTATGAGTTTTTTATGAAAGAAGGATTCCACTATATTCAGTTCATTCCGTGCCTTAATCAAATGGACGAGCCGAACGCCGCGGATTCATTCGCACTAAGTATTGAGCAATATAAGGATACATTGAATACGCTGTTTGACTATTACAAAGAAAACTTTGATAACGGGCACTATATTAGTGATCGGTTGTTTGATAATTATGTTCGGATGGGCCAGGGGTTTGCACCAGAAAGCTGCTCGATGGCAGGTTCATGTTCAACTTATTTTGTTATCGAGGCTAATGGAGATGTATTTCCCTGTGATTTCTATGCGTTGGATGCCTATAAAATGGGGAATATCACTGAAAATGCTTATTTGGAGATGTATAACGGGGCGGTGGCTTCTCAATTTCGAAAAGAATCGGTGCCCTTAAGCGACAAGTGTAAATCTTGTAAACACCTGGCGCTATGCAGAGGTGGATGCAAGAGGTATAAAGTCCCAAATAAGCAAACTAATGAATTTGAGCTTTATTATTGCGATGCCTATTATGACTTTTTCGAAAGAAATACTGTTTCGATTCTTGAGATGGGAAGAAAAGTTTTACAGGGACACTTAGTCTAAGTAAAAACATCGATTGGGGATGAGTTTATGAGTAAAACATCATGCTGCAGTATCAACCGAGATTACTTGGAAAGCCAGGAGAAAAAACCTCTTCTGACTTCCGCTATAAACCATACTTCAATGAAGCATAGAGAGAATTTAGTTCCTTTGCCTGGTGGAGAATTTACCATGGGAACGGATGATGCGGTAGGCTTTGATACGGATGGTGAAGGTCCTGCGAGAAAGGTCGTGCTCAAGCCTTTTGCCATTGATCGCTATGCTGTAACGAACCAGCAATTTAGTGAATTTGTTGCCGAAACTAATTATGTGACGGAAGCGGAAAGGTATGGATGGTCGTTTGTGTTTCATATGCTTGTATCGGATTCCGTGAAAAAGTCAGTGAAGCAAAGTGTCATGGGGACACCATGGTGGTTAGTGGTGGAAGGGGCGAGCTGGAAGCACCCAGAAGGGCCGGATTCTTCCATTAACGATAGGATGGATCACCCTGTCATCCATGTTTCTTGGAATGATGCGCTTGCATATTGCCAATGGTCCGGCAAAAGGCTGCCAACAGAAGCCGAATGGGAATACGCCGCCCGCGGAGGATTAGAAGGGAGGATTTATCCTTGGGGTGATGAACTGCTCATCTCCGGGGAGCATCAATGCAATATTTGGCAAGGTGATTTTCCAATTGAAAACAGCCTGGAAGATGGGTATTTATCTACTGCACCTGTCCATTCCTTCCGTCCCAACGGCTTTGGTTTATACAATGTTGTCGGAAATGTGTGGGAGTGGTGTTCAGACTGGTTTTCTGCTAAGCATACCACCGAGAAAACGGAGAATCCAACAGGACCAAGTGAGGGAACAGCCAAGGTTATGAAAGGCGGCTCCTACCTTTGCCATCAATCCTACTGCAACAGATACCGCGCAGCTGCCCGAACCCAAAACACACCCGACAGCTCTACCGGAAACATCGGCTTCCGATGCGCTGTGGACCTGCCGTGAGACATAGGGATGTTCTGTGGGTAGGACCATGAATCCCGCAAGGAATGGAAATGCGGGACACAAAAACCCTCTTTTTCTGCAGGAATCATGACTCGTGCGGCTGTCCTGATTTTTTGGTGTACAATAGGTCATGAATGCCATACTATGTACAGGACTAGTCAGGTTCAGCCGCCGGCCTGAGTTCCTTTTATGCGATGTGGAGGCGTTTTTTTTGATTTATTGTTACTGACGTTCTATTCAGCAAACAAGGAATTAAAAGAAAGTATCACTTGAATGGCTATAGAAACATTATTTATAAAAATGATATAAATAATAACTAAGCAAAAATGCTTGGTTATTTTTTCTGTTTCTAAATATATAACAGAGAAATTTTATGTATTCTATTCCCGAACTTTGTTAAAAAACTCTTACGTGGTCAAAAAAGCCTGTTTATTGGCATAATTTTTACGTGTGAACTTTTGATTGAAAAGATGTGATATATTGGGGGAAATATGAACAGAAATTCCTAGATATGTTATTCTTAGGATATATTAGAGATAAAAATTAAGGGGGAAATTTGCATGGATAATTTAGAGATTAATAATGAGCAAAAAGCTAAAGTAACCTTCTTTAAATCAAAAAAATTCCTTATTATTTTAGCAATATTTGTAATAGGAGTGGGGATTGGTGGTTATTTTGTAAGAGAACACAATTTAGAAGTTAAGGCGAAAGAGCAGGCAAAAAAGGAAAAGGAATATATTAATCTTTTGAAAGAAACAACAGAAAATATTAATACTATGTATAAGGCACAGCAAATTTTATCTAAACTTAATGTGGAGGTTTGGAATGCTACAATTGAAAATGATTTATTTTTAAAAACACTAGCAAAGTATTTAAGCATGGATGAAGCTACAGTATTAGAAAACTCCCCAAAAGATAGGATAAGAACAAATTCTTTTAGGGGGGATTATATTAGAAAAGGAGATTTTAATACGGGTTTAGCTATTATACGGAACTTAGCTGAATCACAAGGTAATATAAAGAAAATCGAAGAAAAAAATGAATTAATAATAGCACAATTAGGTAAGTTAAAGAATCGACCAGATAAATATAAAGATATTTATAATGAATTACTAGATTTCTATGGTATCTATGAAAAGTATTCAAATTTAGCATTAACCCCAAAAGGTTCATACCTAACCTACACAAGGGATATAAATAGCCTTTCAACTGAACTTGAATCCCAATATAACAAGATAAAAGTTAGCATGCCAGAATAATATGATTTAAGATAAGATGGATAAGTGGTTATTCATCTTTTTTTGTTTATAAAGGTATACCTTTTAGGAAATCTAAAATAAGATTGTTTTAACTTCCGGTGCCTGTCACCACCCTATTCTATTGTATCAGTAAATAGAAAAAAGATGGTGCCTGTCACCACCCGAAACCACTCGAATTTTGTCGAAGAATGATAGGGTTTTATAGGGTTTTATTCTGCTTCTGCTGCCTCACTCCTTGGGGGAGGAACGTAGGGATGGTGCCTGTCACCACCCGAAATTGCCCGAATTTTGTCGAAGATTGATAGGATTTTAGGAGTTTACAAAATGGTATAATAGAGTCGCAGCTGAATATTGTGAGGGTGGCCAGGTTGTCTTACTTCTTTTCCTTCATTATTAAGGGAAAGGAGGTGATATTCCTGGAAACTTTTCTTGAAATTTTACGAGAAATTCTAAAAGGAGTTGTGCGTGAAATAAGCGCATATTTCTTTCGGAAAAACGTTCTTGAAGACAAGAAAACCACCCTACGCCGTCGCAAGCTAAAGGGTGGTTCTCATAAACATTAATCTTTGACAACCACCACCCTGACGGTAGCAGCTGCATGGGAGAGAGGTGGTTCAACACTTCTCTCTTTTTTATTATACGCCTATTATACACCAAAATATTCCTGATGGGAAGTTGTTATCGTGCACTGTCACCACCCGAAATCACCCGAATTTTGTCGAAGATTGGTTGGTTTTTATATTGGGAGAAAGTGATAGAATATTGGTGAAGGCTAATGTTGATAGATTTTGTTGTTCTCCGTTTGTATTTCTTGAGCCCATCTACACTCCCCTGGACGTTCAGAATGTTTTTTTTTATTTGTCAGATTCCACAAGTAATTTTACATTTTCCTCAATTGTTTTATATTCCTAGGCTGAAATAATGTTTTTTTAATAATTGGTTGTTAGGAGGTTTTTCTATATGACTGTAAAAGTATCGAGCATAGGTTTAAAAGGGCTCGAGGGCTATCTTGTTCAAGTGGAGGTGCGGATAACACCTGGTACTGAATCTATGGTGATTGTTGGTCTTCCTGATGCTTCAGTGAAGGAATCGAGGGAACGAGTTATTGCTGCCCTAAGCCACTTCGATATGGATGTTACCGATCAGAAGGTAGTGGTTAATCTTTCACCGGCTGAACAGAAGAAGAATGGACCACTGTTTGATTTGGCTATTGCCATTGCTGCTTTAAAGGAGCTGAATGTCATAAAAGGAGTAATACCGTTTGAAACGGCCTTTATCGGTGCTTTATCGTTGGATGGAACCATTGTAAAAGCGGAGGGGATGTTGCCGGCTTTGATATCGGCGAAAGCATTAGGGCTAAAACGGGTATATTTTCCCTACGACCCTTCAATACCAGTTCATATGCTCCAGGGTTTGGAATGTATTGTTGTTCAGCATATTGAAGAAGTCGTAAATCACCTAGAAGGGCAAGAAAGTTTTTCTCTCCTTCCAAAACTAGCACCGCATAGCCAAGAACCACTTTTTCCAAATTCGCCACAGAAAGATTTTTGTCATGTCATTGGCCACGAGCAAGCAAAACGGGCGTTAGAAATAGCTGCTGCCGGCGAACATAATGTGCTGATGAGCGGTCCTCCCGGCTGTGGAAAAAGCTTGCTGGCTGAATCTTTCCCTTCTATTCTTCCTACCCTTACCAATCAAGCCCAGCTGGAAGTCCTCAGCCTTTATCAGCTTGCAGGAGAGAGAAAGATATTTCATCAAACAGTCCCATTTAGACATCCACACCATTCTGCCTCATCAGTTGCCATTATTGGCGGCGGTTCGACTCCCCGACCCGGAGAAATTTCCCTTGCCCATCATGGAGTTTTGTTTTTAGATGAGATGGCAGAGTTCCCCAAAAAGACACTTGATATGTTAAGACAGCCGCTTGAGACAGGAAAGGTGACAATCAGCAGAGCCCATTCCACCGTTACCTATCCGTCTTCCTTTCTATTAATTGGTGCTATGAATCCCTGTCCTTGTGGGTATCTGGGTTCCAACTTCCATTACTGCACCTGTACTGATAAACAAATACAAAGCTACCGAAATCGCCTATCAGGGCCGGTCTATGACCGGATTGATATACTATTGACTTTGCAGTCTGTAAATCTAGATCAGAAGGCAGGATTCCAGGAAACATCTGAGAAAATTCGAATGCGGGTCGAACAAGCCCGTACACTTCAATATAATCGCTATAAAATGGAAATGTCGAATGCAAAAGTCCCATTTGAAATTCTAATGGAAACAAGTCCGTTAACAAACGAGCGGCAAAAAATGCTGACAAACGTTGCTGTGAAGCAAAATTGGAGCAATCGAGTTCAAATCAAAATTATTCGTTTGGCCCGTACAATATCAGACCTAAAAGGGGAGGATGTTATTAGTGATTCAGCTATTTGGGAAGCGATGACTTTAAGACGATGGGGTTTGCACAAATCATATGCAATTGCGAGGGAAACGTAAATGTCACGGGAGAAAAGAATTTGGATACCAAACCACTTTTACCACATTGTCTGTAGAGGCAACCGTCGCGATCCGTTGTTCCGTAATGCCTCCGATTTTGAAGCCTTTTTCCACATCCTCGGGCAACTCCATGAAAAGATTCCCTTCGAAATCGCCTCATATTGTTTGATGACCAACCATTATCATTTACAAATACGCTCACAAGAAATTCCGTTTTCAAGATTGATGGCACTCATTAATAAGAGGTACGCCAATTACTATAATACAAAATATCACTTAACTGGCCATGTTTATGAAAAACGATATTTTGATCAAATTATTGACGATAAGGAAGGGATGTTGGAGGTCAGCCGATACATTCATTTAAATCCGGTAGAAGCCAGGATGGTCAGAAGGCCGGAATTTTATCCGTGGAGTAGCTTTCATTTATTTAAGTACCAGAACTCCCAACCGCCAAGTTTTTTAAATATAGATATTTTATTAAACTATTACGAAGGAACAAAGGAGCAAAGGAGGGAGAAGTATTGTCTTAGTTTGTTTGCCAGACAGTGACGGGGCTAGTGGGATCAGACCCCCGCTCAGCTAAAGTTTAAAGCGTTAAAGTGTGAGGGTTATGCATAGGGCATGGCCCTATTTTTTTGTTCGTGAATTTGTCAAATTTGGTGGTTAGATTAGGAGGGGATTGGGGGATTTTGTTGAATTATGAAGCGGCGGTTTTCCGATTAAGCAAAGCAAAATTACTCATTTTCACGTTTTTCGGGTTATTAGTCGGAATCTTTCCGTCTAATTAAGCTATTTTCTCCCTCAGTTTAATACGATTTTCTCTCGAATACTCGCTTATTCGCAGGATTTCATAACCCTTGATTTAGCGTTAACGATAAAATGAAATAAGTTTAAATCATTATGGCTTCGTGAAGGCATAGTCAAATAGAGGAGCGAATTAGTTCCCCATATTTTACCATATAATGTACATCTCCACGCCTCCCCTGGAGGCTTTCCCTCCCATGTCTCAACGGGTCGTCTGCCCTATCATTCCTTCGTCATGCCTATCCAAGGGGTGGAGGCCAGTTTTGCTAATTAAATGGGTCTGTGCCCTTACGAAAATAGAATCTGGTACTCCGTACATATTTGAAATCCTGCGAATATGCCAACATTCGATTAATATGAGTGTCCAATATTATTTATTTCAGGGCGATAAATAATCTTTATTTCTGAAATTTCATTAAGCTGCCAACGGTGATAATGGTTTGATTTTATCAGGACAATATGATTCGTTTCGTCTAGATATACTTACAAAGATCCTGGCCAACTTGCCAATTAACTTCATAATTGATTTTATTTTCTTCATTTTTTTTACTTTGACATTTTGAGAATGTAATGCCCGAAATTCTGGGTTATTCACTACAAGACTAATTGTAGCTAAGTAAAGGAATCGCCTTAGTCTGGAGCGTCCTCGCTTGGAAATGACAATTTGACCTTTCCATTTCCCTGAACTTGCTTCGACTAAATGCAATCCAGCATGGCGAAGAAGGGAATTACCGTGAGTAAAACGACTTAAGTCCCCCGCTTCACCCAATATCCCAGCTAAAGAAATTTCACTTATCCCCTTTATGGCAAGTAACATCTTAGCGAAAGGTATTTTATTTAGTGCAGCGGTAACTTGTTGTTCCACTCTTTCGAGTTGTTTTACGGCTAAGTCATATTCCTCTAATAGCTGCTCTAAATGAAATTTATAGGCATCAAGTGCCTGTCTAGTACCTACAGATTTCTTAGCCAACTGGAGGAGTAATAGGGCTTTCTTTAATCCAGGGTGCCTCTTCATCACAGATTTCCAACCTGTAATAACCTCGTGAGGCTGCATATTCTCTAAGTCCATAGGGGACGGGAATAAACGAAGGGTTGTGATTGCCCCTTTAGCCGTAATATCCTTAAATACCTGTCGGAATTCAGGAAAGACAATATCTACCCAACGGTTTAATTGATTAATAGAACTAACAAGGCGTTTAACTACTACATCACGGTTAGACATCAGGATCCTAAGTTTTTCGAATGTTTCCGATGTGTACCTAACTTCAGAATAATAACCGTTCTTTACCATATCAGCGATAACTAAGGCATCTTTTTTATCACTTTTTGATTGAGTATTATCACGATTTTCTTTATTCTTTTTTACTAAATGTGGGTTTACAGTTACTACTTCAATATCTTGATTAGAAAGCCATTTTGAAAGATTGATCCAGTAGTGTCCAGTTGGCTCCATCCCAACAATAGCTTCATCCAGGTTGTTTAATCTTTGAAGATTTTTAATCCATTTTAGAAAACTAGCAAATCCTTCTTCGGTATTTTTAAATGTAATTGGATCTCCGACTATAATTCCACGGAAATTTACAGCTCTAGCTACGTGAAATTGTTGCGCAATATCAACTCCAACAACTAGATGTTTAACTGAAATTCTTTCTATTAGTTGATTTTGTTTGTTTTGCATTTTAAACTTCATTATAGGGGTTCCTCCTTAAGGTTTGAGTTAGATTGGTCTCTATACTCATATCTTACTGAGGAGCTCTATTTTTTTCAAAGTCGAAAAATAACGATCTACAGGAATGCTAATTAAGAGAAATTTCTCCGCTTAATTTTCAAACCCGATGTATAACAGATTATCCGTCAATCCCCAGTGTGAATGGAAAACCGTTTATAACTCATACTATTAATATTCTCCACACTAAAAGGTGAGTTATATGAAGGGTCAAAATAAAACAATTAGAAACCTGAAGCTCCAGTTGCAAGAAACAAAAGATTTAATAACGCACTCCTTTGTATATTTTAATCAGGAAATTTCTTTGGTGTATCTGCAAAGCCTATGTGACAGTCAGAAAATTAAGACTGATATAATCCAACCTTTAATGATGTGTGAGAAAGAATCGAAATTTCTTTTGCACCTTTTGTCGTTACCATCTGCAAATGACATTCAGAACGGTGAGGACCTGCAGTCTTTAGTCATTGATGGGTGTGTCTTAATTTTTATTTCGGGTTCTGTTTATTCTTATAAGGCTCAAAAAGAAATCAATACTGAGGCTCAGGATTCGTCGGTAGAGATGTCTGTTCAAGGACCTCAAAAAGCATTCTCGCAGGATTTGGATCAAAATATCACCTTTATTCGAAAACGATACCCAAGCAGCAAGATAAAAGTAGAATACCAAGAGGTCGGGTCTTTATCCAAGACGAGAATCGCCCTTCTTTATGATATCGATTATGTAGATTTTACTGTCCTAAAAAAGTTAAAGAAGCGTTTAAGTGAAATAGATATGGATGTTATTCAAGCTGCCGGTCAATTAAATAATGCTCTAACGGGAAGAAAGATTAGCTTATTTCCGACCACGATGATTTCAGAACGACCCGATCGGGCTATACTCAATCTTTCACAAGGGAAAATTGTCATCGTGATACACGGAACGCCTTTTGCCGTAAGTCTTCCGGCTGTTTTCTTTGATTTTATGTCTTCAATGGATGATCTGTACCATGCTTATTGGATTAAGAAACTCATGCTTACTATTCGTTATGCTGCATTGATTATTACACTGGCATTGCCTGCTTTATATATCGCAATAACATCGTATAATCCTGAAATACTGCGATCACAGCTTACCTTAACCATTGCTGGAAGCAGGGCAGGGGTGCCTTATCCATCTTTCTACGAAGTTCTATTTATGATGCTGGTAGTGGAAATGTTGGTGGAAGCAAGTATAAGGCTGCCAAAGGCAATCGGGCCAACAGCGACAACGGTGGGGGGACTAATTCTTGGACAGGCCGCCCAACAGGCAGAGCTTGTCAGTTCAATTATGATTATTATTACGGCATTTGTGGCCATTGCCAATTTCACGATCCCGATTAACGCTATGAGCTTTGCAATTCGGTGCATTCGCTATCCTTTAATTCTTGCAGCATCCTTTTTCGGAATTGTTGGGCTGGTGGCAGGCATCATTGTGACGATATGTGTTTTAGTTGATATGCGAAGCTTTGGAACACCCTTTTTATCTTTGTATTGGGGCTCTTCGGATAAGATTGAAACCATAAGCGAGAGTCCAAAGGGGGGTCATCAATAGTTGATTCGTCATTTCTACTATATCGTCATCTTGACAATGATGATAAACATCATGGTAAATGTGCCAGCTGTTTTAATTCAAAAACGGTTTGACGGCACGATTATGTCTATGATTCTAAGTGTTTTTATCGGAGGCTTATTGGTGATCATATTTATATTTGCTATGGGTAAATATCCACAAATGGGCCTCCCTGAAATTTTCCTCCTTGAAAGGGTTCCGGCTTTTATTCGTAACCCCTATTTAGCCTTTTTGGCCTTAATGTGGATAGCTGCTGGGTCATTTGCCTTAATTTCCTACAGCTATGTCATTAAGCTATATATCAGCCCGGATATGAGTCTGGGGGTCATTCTTGGCTTTTTACTTATTATTGTCATATTTGGTGCTTTAAAAAAAACGGACTCCATTCTTTTCTTAGTTGAAATTGTTGTTCTCCCTGCTGCACCATTAGTGGCGTTTATTTTATTCAAGGCTTTTAGCAGCAAATACTTTTATTGGGAGCATATTTTTAGAATGCTCCATAACATTTGGCAATTTCCTAGCTATAGCTCTATCGCTGCGGCTACCTATATATTTATTGGGTACATAAATTTGGTTATTATGAATCGTTTTATCAATTCAAAAAAAGTTTTAAAGTTTATATGGATTCTTCCCATCATAGGGTTTCTAGTGATAATTTCCACATTTTTTGTACCAATCGCTTTTCTGGGCGTCGATGGTGTAAACGATGTGGTATTTCCTTGGATCTTCATAAGTGACTCTTTAAGGATGGAATTTGGCTTCATTGAAAGGGTGCTATATTTAATCCTGTGCTTGTATCTGCTTCTCATTTTAGTGTTCGGGATTATAACATGGCATGTTGGACTAAAGCTTTTAGAGGGAATAATTGAAGGGAGAAATATGAAAAGGAACGGTAGGAAAAAGATCTATAAATATGTATTCCTGATAAGTATTGGGCTTTGTACGATGATCCTCCAATCCCTTACAAATCAACGGGAATTTTTCTATATTGTAAAGACGTGGCTAAACATTCGCTTTCCTGCCGAGATGATGTTGGTAGCCTTGGTATTTTTCTTATCGAGGAGGCGGAAGACGTGAGGAAACAGTTTGCACAGATAGTGGTCCTTACCTCATTTTTCCTATCTGGCTGTCAATTTAACGATCTAGATAAACGTTTCTTTGTGGTTGCCATCGGAGTGGATTTAACACAAGATGAAAAAAATCCCTACCGTGTCATGGTGAAATTAGCGATTCCTTCGGCTCAGGTCGAGCCTGGAAAATCGAGGTTTCAAATTATTAAAAAAGAGTCTAATTCTATTCCGGAAGCTATTCGGATCATCCAGTCAATGGTGGATAAAAAATTAGACTTCGGCCATTGCAGGGTGATTATTTTAAATGAAGATATTTTGCGGCATGATCAATTAGCCGTAATCAAATGGTTTATAAAGCGCCCTGATATACAAGGGATTTCATATGTAGCTGTTGGAAAGCCGTCGGCAGAAAAAGTGCTATCTTGGAAGGTGAAATCAGAGAGATTGCCTGCAAACGCCCTTATTTTAGCATTTAATGAAGTAACCAATAATTCACCATATGTAATGTCTGATATTCTTAATGACTATTATATGAGACTTAGAGAAGATGGGATTGACCCTTATTTACCAATTATCGAGCCCATAAAAGGGTCCTTTAGAATTAATAAAGCCGTGGTATTTAAAGAGAAAAAGATGAAAGCCGAGTTAAATCCAAATGAAACTAGATTGTTAAATGAGCTTCTGAACAATGAGAAAACAGCCTTAATCAACGTTGGGAAGAGGAATGAGCGACTTTTTGTAAATGCCGAACACACAGACACGAAATGGAAAATAATTGTCCCGAAAAAGGGGAAACCTTATGTTCTTCTTTATATTAAGATTCATGGTATTGTTGAGGAATCAGAATTGACCCTTCATAGACGGAGTGATCTTGCAAAATATGAAAAGAAGGCTGCTAGCCAAATTAGCTCAAGGGTAAAGGAGTTTCTTGTTCATCTTCAAGAATTAGAGGTTGACCCACTAGGACTTGGGCTAAAGTATCAGGCCAAATATGGGATAACAAATAATGACATAAGCCAGTGGAAGGCGATCTATTCTAATCTGGAATTTAAGGTGAAAACGGATGTAAAGCTTAAGGGGACTGGGGCAATGTATTGATTTTTAGAAAATTATTAAAAGATGAGCCGTAGAGGGGCTATTTTGCATGTGCCACGTATCATGATTACCAAATTTGTCACAAGGAGAATAACTTAGTTGTTTAATTGTATGTGGTAGTAAGGAGCGTGATCTTCATGCGTATTGGCGAAAAGAAAAGCTTTGTCTATTTTCCCTAATATGGCTTGATCGAAGTGAGTATGGCTGACTCTCAAAAAAAGCGAGACCACCAGTTAAGCAGGCAGGTGGAGAAAGAAGAAAGTATGTCGCTTGAACAACTCTCCAGGAATACCCTGAGTGATGAATCGATCAGAGAAATGTTTGAACAGGCCTACCCGGGACATACCGTTATTCAAAACGGAAACGAGTGGACGATTGTCCCGAACGAGAACCTTAACAAGAAAAAATTCAAAGACTAGCCTTAGCTGCCGAAGGCTTACCAGTTGAGAAAGGAGGGAATCCCGCAAGGGATGATAGCGGGACACGAAACCCTCTTTTCCTCCTGGTATCATGAATCCTGCGGCTGTCTTCATTTCTTGCGGGGACACTCGGTCATGAATGCCAACCTCTGTACAGGACAAGCCAGGTTCAGCCGCCAGCCTGAGTTCCTTTTTAAAAAAAGCCCTTCGTCTTCGTCTTCGATCTTTGTCCTTCGTTATGTTTCCAAATGGGTGAACAGGCCATATTCTCTTTGGAAGCCAAGTTCGATGGTGCCGGTAGGGCCGTTGCGGTGCTTGGCGAGTATGATTTCGATTTTGTTCCGGTACGGTGAGTCTTTGGTGTAGTAATCATCGCGATATAGGAAGGCGATCAGGTCGGCATCCTGCTCGATTTGCCCGCTTTCACGCAGGTCGGAGAGAACGGGATGCTTGTCGTGGCGGCTTTCGACGCCTCGGCTCAGCTGGGACAGGGCGATGACAGTTACGTTCAGTTCTCTCGCCATGGTTTTCAGGGACCGTGAGATTTCATTGATTTCCGCCTGGCGGTTTTGGCGGAAGCTGCGGTCTCCTTCAATCAGCTGGAGGTAATCGATGACGACGAGGATTCGCTGCTCTTGGCCGTATTCCCGCCGTGCTTTGTGAACCTTGGACCAAATATAGGGGATATCCATCCCGGCTTTGTCAAAAATATGGAGATTCAGTTTGGATAGCGCCCCGATGGTATCGGTAAAATGCTGCCAATCTTCCTCCTGAAATTCCTTCTTCGGGTTTTTCATTTTCCGGCTGTCGATTAAGCCGGTGAATCCTGCCATCCGTTTTAGCAGCTGCTTTTTGGACATTTCTAGGGAGAAAATCAGGCTGATGTCCTGTTTGGCTGCATGAAGGGCGACATTCAGGGCGAAGGCCGTCTTTCCCATGCTCGGGCGGGCGCCGATGATCACCAAGTCGGATTCTTGAAAGCCGCCAGTGAGCATGTCGAGATTAGGGAAGCCGGAGGGAATGCCGACGATCTCGCCCAAATCCTTTTCGCAATCCATGAACAAATCCACCAAGGACGGGGTGATGCTGCCGGTGTCTTCGTCGGTAAGCTGGTCATCGATGGCCATTAGCTCTTGAATCCCGGTGTGGATCGTCTTTTGGATGTCTTTTCCGTTTGCCTGCTCGATGAGGCGCGAGGCAATGTGAATCGTTTTTCGCTTTTGCGCATATTCCTTAACGGATTGCTGATAGAAGGGAAAGTTGGTGGTGGTCGGCACGCTCCCGGCTAGTCGATTCAAATAGCTAACCCCGCCAATCCATTGCAGATTGTCGACGCCGAGCTCGTCAATCATCGAGACATAATCAATCGGCTTTCCCTTCTCATCCAGGCTGCGAATCGCCGAATAAATCAGTCTCAGCTGCGGAAAATAAAGCTGCTCCGGCAGAATCGCCGCCTCCTTCACCAGCCCGCCGTCCAGAAACAACGCCCCCACGAAAGCCTCCTCCACCTCCTGGCTAAAGCATGACGGTACTTGTGTTTGTGTTTGATTTATCATAATCGTGCCTCCTAACAGTGATGCATGGGGACGGTTCTCGTGCATCACTTTTACGTAGTAGTGACCAACTGACGGGTGCTGCTCCCGAGTTGAGCTTTGCGCGTCCGTCATGATATGTGATAAGGGGGGCGGTGACAGGCCCGCCCCGACAAGGACTGAGAAGTCTGCTTTTTCCTCTACCTCTGAATTCCCAGAATGGCCCTCATGTTTGCCAGTTCTCGCTGGACCACTTCTTCACTCGCTAGCTTATGCCTGGTGGCCATGATGAATCTGGTCTCGCTGGCATTAGGGACGGTCATGGCGCCGGACGATTTTGGCAATAGGTCGGCGATTTTAGGCGGAAAGGGTGATTCTTTTACGAACGAAAACAGTCTTTCCTGCACGATGTCGTGTCCATAGCTTTTGAGCACTTCATGCCACAGGTTCACCTTTTCCTGATTGACGATAAATTGGTCGTAGAAAGTGTTGATGGCCTTTAAAAGCTCAAACGTTTCACGCTTCATCATTGAGATCGAAATCCTCCTCGTTAAGGGTTTGTTTGGTTGCAGTTAGGCCCCTTCGTTTTTCAAAGAGGGGATTCGCTTGCGGCTTTTGGTTGAGATACGATTCGAATTTGGTTCCAAACAATGTTTCCGGTCTCAGGTATGTACTCATATGTGGATCATCGAGCCATTCGGCTGTCTTTATGTCGATGACTTTCTTAAAGTCCTCCACGGTAAAGCCTTCTCTTAATCTAGCTTGAATCAGCTGTTTCGTTTTCTTCGTTCCTGATTTGTAACTGGCATTCGTTTTGGCATTGAGGTAGTCGACGATGTCGACAATAGGTTTTTTCTCTGTGGTAGTCTCTGAAGTAATCTCTGGTATTGCTTGGGTCAGGTTGATTTCTTCTGTGGTCCAGTCTGGACTCTCAGACAGGTCAGTCTGAACCGACGGTTGGCCAGAAGTTGTGAAGAGGTCAGCTTGTACCTGTGTTGTGGGTGTTGTGTCAACGATGGTGGGACCTTCCTCCAGGGAATCCAGGCGTTGATAATCAATCGTATACCATTTGGTTTTATCGAGTTTAAGCTTGTTCCAATTGGACGAGATCAGGAAACCCTGTTCTTCGAGTGAGAGAATGGTTCGTTTAATGGTACTCTCCGACCAGAATGGCATTTGTTTCTGCCAATCCTTATAGGAGTTGTATATCCATTTTTGTCCCTCAATCAAATGGGAACTGGTCTGGATCCAATAATGAATTTGCTGAAGCACGATGGCTTCGTTCAGGCCCATTTTGACAGCGAGCGAAGGGATGATCATGATGGGCGCTTCGTTCATTAGTAATTTCGTCATCGGTTTTTCCTCCAGTGTGGTGTGAACCCCATTTTGAGGCACGAGAACCGTCCCCGTGCTTCACCCATAAGATATCGGGTTTGGTAGAATTAGTCGAATTGCCTCATTTCCAATTTGGAACGAATTTGGGTAGGAAAATGCGATTTTTGGCTCCAAATCGGAAATGATAAAGGGGTTTTCGTGAATTTCGTACCAATTTGATAGTTTTTAAATTGAAGCATGGGGACGGTTCTAGTGCTTCATTTTTGGGTAAATGGGGGAGGGCATTACGCTCTTTGGAACAAGGAAGAACTTATCTTTGACACGCGACAGGGAAAAAAACTCTAGAGTCTCATTCGTGCATTTGGTATAGGGGGGGCTCATTTTTAATGACCGACTACATCCCGAAAGGGATTGTATTCCATACGGCTTTTATATTGCTCGCCCTTAAAATAGCCTCAATCTGTGTATCCTAATCTCAAACTATCAAAGAAAACATAGGCAAGATATCAGGCAGGCACTTATTCAGGGATAAAACAAGGTTCCTTATTCAATAAATAAAGGTTAGATTCCGACGATGACCAAATTCAGCAGGATTCTAACCTGAATTAGTTGATTCTGTCCTCTTTATCAAGCTATGGATGAATAATTCAAGAATACTAGTAGAAGATATACTGCCGTACCAAACTAAATTGTATGGGCGTTAATCGGGGGATCTATACTATACAAGACCTGTCCCAAAAGGGATGATGCCTGTCACCACCTGAATTTTTCCAAGATAGATAGAATTTTTTATGTATGGAAAATGGTAGAATAGAGTTGCGACTGAATATTGTGAGGGTGGCCGGTTGTTGATCTTCTTTTCCTTTTAAATGCCACCATTATCGCACCAATGTTAACCGTTATTCTTAGTTGTTAGCTTTGGCTGCTCTTCGATGTTTGTAGCGGCGGCGATTGCGGCGGCAGCTGGAATGTCAGCTATGTTCTTTGTTAAACCAGGTCAACGGCAAGTAAAATTGAGTTAAAAAGGATGGGTGCATAGTGGATATTGTTTCTACCTCCATATTGTTTAAAAATAAGGAATTGTCCCCTGTTGAATTAGTCAAGAAAACGTTAGACAAAATTTCGGAAGAAAACCCGAAGAATAATGCCTTTATTACAGTTTGCGAAAAAGAATCATTGCAGGCTGCAAGAGAATTAGAGAAAGAATTAATCGCAGGGGAAATAAGAAGTCCGCTCCATGGCGTCCCCATCGCTGTTAAAGATTTAATTTCTACAAAAGGGATTCGCACAACGATGGGGTCGAAAGTGTATGAGCAATTTGTCCCGGATGTTGATGCAACAGTCGTTCAAAAATTAAAGAATGCAGGAGCTATTATTATTGGGAAAACAAATACACATGAATTTGCCTATGGCCCGATTGGCGATCGTTCTTATTTTGGTCCATGCCGTAACCCGTATAATTTAGATAAAATTACTGGCGGTTCTAGCAGCGGATCGGGTGCAGCAGTAGCTTCTGGGATGGTAATGGGTGCTTTAGGGACGGATACAGGCGGTTCCATTCGGATTCCAGCAGCTGCCTGTGGAATAGTTGGAATGAAACCAACCTTTGGATTGGTAAGCAAAAACGGAGCTTTTCCTTTAGCCTATACGCTTGATCATGTTGGTCCTATGACCACAAATGTGAGGGATAATGCATTAATGCTGAATATTCTGGCTGGCTATGATGCAGAGGATCCATATTCGTTACATACGGAAAGCAGGGACTATTCCAGTCTTATCGGTCATGACGTTAAAGGGAAAGTGATTGGCATCCCTTCTGTTTATTTTGAAATGATTGATGAAGAGGTGCATGCAGCGGTCATGAATTGTATTCATCTTTATGAACAGGCTGGAGCAGTCATCATGAAAGTGGATATTCCTAATATGGCTAAAGTGGCAAAGGCTCAGCTTGTGACGATCCAATCGGAAGCAGCGGCTGTCCATGTTGATACTGTAATTCACCACAAAGATGATATTGACGATGAAGTTTATGAAAGATTAGTAGCAAGTTCAGCAGTCAAAGGCTTTGAATATGTTCAATCTCAAATTGAAAGGAAGCAAATCATTGCAGAGTTTAATCAAATCTTTGACAAAGCCGATATCTTATTAACACCGACCCTGCCCATTCTTCCAACGAATATTGGGCAGCGCGATGTGGTTATACGAAATCAAGCCGAGGCGGTCCGCCACGCATTGTTAAGGTTAACATCGCCAACAAACTATACAGGTAGTCCATCATTATCCATTCCTTGTGGACTGTCATCTAGTAAACTGCCAATCGGTGTCCAACTAATCGGAAAACATGGTCATGAAGCAGAATTATATCAATTTGGGTATGCATTAGAACAAACATTGAAAATGATGCATGGGGACGGTTCTCTTGCTTCATTTTTTCAATGATGCCTGTCAGTCAATGTCCTTATTTGACGGAATTATACCCCTGTGAATATTAACGTTAATGCGTTATTATCGTTATAACATTAGTATAAAGTATTTGTTTAACGGTTATAAACCACCTAGAAAGCGTATATAAATAGTGGGGTGGAACGATTATGACTCTAACGGTGGTGAGAGAAGTGGAAAGAAAAGTAACAAGAATCGGGAATAGTTTAGGGGTTACCTTACCACAGGAAGTGTTGGAACACTTGGGAATCGGTCAAGGGGATGAAGTGCGTTTTGATATAGTGAATGGTCAAGTAACCATTAAGAAAAAACAAAATTTAGAGCTGCCAAAGGGAATTGACGAAGAATTCTTAGAGCAGATGAACGATATGATTAATGAATACGACCAAACTTTCAGAAACCTTGTTTATAGGTAGGTAATTTAAAGGTGTACCATTCTATTCGGTGCATCTTTTTTGCTGTTAACGTGACTTCTTCTATAATGTAAATGGGTTACATGCCAAACAGTGGCAGGTACCACTCAAATTAGATTTCGACATTCTTCTGCTGCCAAAATCAATAGAAATACAGCTGTTGAAGAGGCTTAGGCTATTACTATACTAACGTTTAGTTAAATGACAAAACTTTTACCGGAATTGGGAGTGAAAGTCCATTGTATCAATAGTTTTTTAGCTTTTAATCAAACGTTTGAGTAAGGTAAACGGTAGTGAAATTTGGTGGGAATTAGCGGATTACCGTGTTGGTGATACATTTATCAGAAATGCAACGCCGTAATCTAGCAACATTCATCAAAATTTTTATGAGATTAGGTGTAGAAACGTAGATCTATCAGCATTTTGGCCCAGTTCACATAAACGTTTGTTTGAATGACAGCCATTTTTGTCATACCGGAAAAGAAAATCCACCAGTGGCAAGACGTTGAATCGGTTTACATAAACGTTTGTTTAGGTTGCACAGGTGCAACAATTTGTTGAAATCAATCGAATAATAAAAGTAGTGAACGATTATGCTTAAGAATTGGTTTGAAGAATAGGTTGTTTACTTGTGGAGCAAGAGGGAATCCCGCAAGGGATGATGCGGGATTTACCCTCCTTTTTTCTGCTGAATTAAGGAAGGGGGCGGCTGCCCTGATTTTCTGAGGGGACACCAGGTCGTGAATGTCGACCTTTGTTTCAGGACTAGCCGGGTTCAGCCCCCAGTCTGAGTTCCTTTTTAAAAAAAAGCCCTTAAATCCGGGGTTAGACCCCTAGTCAAATAAAAAAACCACTAATTAATTAGTGGATTCTTCTACTCTTTCCTTTTACGTTCAATCAATTGTTGAAGAGCTTCTAATAATTCCTTTGAACTTTCTTTTGAGATAAACTGACCATCGATTATTGCATATGGAGCCTGCTTACATTCTTTGCATCGACTTTGACACTCATATTCTTTATAGTTGATGTACTTTGATTGTAAAAAGGTATCGTAATCAGCATAGTTCTCCTCTGTTAGGAACAGGTCAAGATTTTTTTGGCAAAATTCTATATCTGTCTTGATTTGTTTGTTAAATAATTTATTTAATAGTTTCATTTTAAGTACATCCCTTTTTACCTAAGCCTATCATAATACTAAAGTTTTAATTAGTGATGGGGGTCATAACGTTCGCTTACCTTTTACTATTACGGTTTTGATGGAATGATTAGCTTTTGGCCAATATAAAGGTATGCAGTTGGTTCCAGTTTATTGGCATCGACAATGGCTTGGGTGGTTACGCCGAATTTTTGAGCAATCTTCCAAAGTGTATCACCGGAAGTTACAGAGTGGGATATGGCGGGTACCGGCCTTCGATTGATGTTACTTCACCTAATAAAAAAGCTTAAGGAATAATAGATCCTCAAGCTTCTTTTAATATTCAGCGTTTCTATGAAAGAGTAGTCTGTACAGACGCCTCTTTTGTGCTTAACAATAAGGCAATGTTCCCGTTTAGTCCACAATGAGCTTATATCGCAATACAGCCGCCAGCCCTGCGCCGTGCTTGAATTCTCCAGATTTAATTAGGTTATTTAAATCTTTCATCGAGATTTTATGTACTTCAATTTGTTCGCTACTTTCCAGGTTTTGCTCCGTTGCTGTTAACCCTGCTGCTGCAAATAAATGAATCTCCTCGCTTGTAGAACCTGGAGAAGGGTAGAAGCTTCCTAAATCCAGCCAGTGCTCACCCTTATAGCCTGTTTCTTCTTCTAGTTCTCTTTTTGCCGTTTCCAGAGGAGTAGGGTCGGTATCGTCAATCATTCCCGCTGGCAGCTCCCATTGCCAGCTTTTCATGGCGTGGCGATATTGTTTTATACAGACAATTTCATTGTTATCGGTAATCGGGAGGACACACACACCTTTAGCAAAATCTATATAGGAAAACGTCTTTTCCTCCCCATTTGGGAGAACGACCTGATCCATTGTTAGCTGAAAACGGTCCACCTTTTCATTTGTAGAACTTTTAACCTTCCAAGTCATATTAAACACCTCAAGTTTTTAATCAGTATTCTCATTTTACATGGATTCCAGTAGAAAAACATTTTTAATGATGCAAAGGGACGGTTCTACCACTCGAAATAAAACAGAAGCAAGACAAAGCTCTAATTTCTACGGACCCACCTCGGCATACAAAGCTGCGTTCCCTCGTTAATCGATCCTTTACACCAAGTGCAGTAGAAGAGTTAGAGCCGCGAATCGAAGAAATTGCCAATGAGCTTCTAGATAAGGTTTTGGAAAGTGGAAGAATTGATTTGGTAAAAGGCTTCTCCTATCCGATGCCGGAGGAAGAGTTAATTTGTGGAAACTAGGATAGGTAATATAAGATAATAGTAATATAGTTTTAATCGAATGCACTTTCGAGGACTTTTTGAATTTATGATAGCTTTTCATTTTGTTGTGTTTATTGTAAATAGTAATGTATAGGGAAGAAGGAGTGTGTGGGATGAACAAAGGCACGGCATGGTTAAGACAGAAAAATGAAAAAAAAATGTTATCTTTTTTACGGATGCATCCTATTACCACTAGGTTAGAAATCGGGAAAGCGCTAGGAGTGAGCAAAAATACGGTTTCACTAATTGTAGAAAAATTTATCCAAGAGGGAGTTGTACGTGAAACGGGGATAGATGAGCAAGGTGGAGTTGGTCGACCACGCAAACAGCTCACATTGGTTTCTACTAGCTATAAATCCATTGGAATCTTTGTTCAAAAAACATCTGGGCAATTTGTGGTGACGGATTATTGCTCGAACATCCTTGAAAAAGGAGACTTTACCTTATCTGCTGATGATACGGATCAATGGTGCGCAGGATTATATCAGTTTTGCGAGTCTCTTTTAAATCGTCATCCTGAGGCATTAGGAATTGGTATAGGTATTCCGGGTCTTGTCGATCCTCTCACAGGAATTATTCATTATTCATCCCATCTAGGGTGGAAAAACATTCCTCTTAAGGACAAGCTATCCGGTCTTTTGGTGCCTGTTAAGGTGTTGAATAATGTTAAGGCTTCAGCATTGGCACCTATTAGTAGGATTCTGGATGGCATAATTCGAAGTGCTTTTTACATTCGCATAGGAAAGGGTATAGGGGGGGCTTTGATTATTGAAAATGACCTTTTCCATGGTGTTAGCAGTACAGCTGGGGAAATCGGGCATTTTGTTGTCAAATCGGATGGGCCATTGTGTACTTGCGGCCAAAGAGGATGCTTAGAATCATTGGTGAGTATACCAAATATCATGAAAGATACTTCAGAAAACTCTTCACTTACAGATTTGATTGTGAATGGAGAAGAGGCAATATTTCGCGAGCGGGGAGCCTATTTGGGGGTAGCCATTTCCCAAATCATACATCTTTTTAACCCTCAATACGTGATTGTTGATAGTCCATTGGAACAAGTAACCTCTTTCTGTGAGGAGACTTTAAAATCTGTTAGAGAGCGAACGCTTCAGTTTCCGTTTGAGCACTCGGAAATTCTATTTATCAATTCCCAATTCGGTACGGAACAGGGAGCTGCCTTGGCCGTGATTTTAGACTTTGAGCAGGAATCTATTAGTGGTTGAATTATATGAAAATTTTAAATATATTGACTGGTTTAGCATCCCTGTGTTATCTTCTAACTAATTAGTCCTAGACTAGGACTAATTAAATTTAATAAAGGAGATGAGTAAACGTGTCAGTGCTAGATTGGTTTGTATTAGGTCTTTTCTTTTTAGTTATGATTGGAATTGGTATTTGGTCTTATCGTCAAATTAGCGGTACTCAAGATTTCTTTGCAGCAGGAGGTAAAATGCCATGGTGGCTCTCTGGTATTTCCCACCATATGTCTGGTTATAGTGCGGCAGTCTTTGTTGCGTATGCCGGAGTTGCTTATCAGTATGGATTTACCCTTTACATCTGGTGGGCTATCCCTGTGTCTTTAGCCATCTTTATTGGTTCATTTTTATTAGCACCACGGTGGTCGCGACTACGTCAACGATTAAATGTAGAGTCTCCAATGGAATATTTAGCAATGCGTTACAACGTGCCAACCCAACAGCTTATGGCTTGGAGTGGAGTTTTACTGAAAGTATTTGATGTAGGGGCAAAATTGGCAGCTATTGCGGTCATATTGAATGTATTTGCAGGAATTCCCATGGTTGTTGGAATTATCGCATCAGGTGTGATCTCTTTAGCTTATTGTTCTATTGGTGGTCTTTGGGCAGATGCATGGACTGATTTTGCCCAATTCATCGTTCAATTAATCGCAGGAATTGCGATGTTTGTCATTATTGCTGCCAAGCTGGGCGGCATCAGTTCCTTTATGGGAATTTGGGACAAACTCCCACCTTCACACACGGAGCCGTTTGTAGGTCCGTATACGGTTGGGTTCGTATTGGCTTACCTTTTAATTGACTTTTTAAGCTATAACGGCGGGACTTGGAACTTAGCACAGCGGTACATTGCCTCTCCAAAAGGATCCGACGCACGAAAAGCGGCCCTTTTATCATCAGCTTTGTATTTGATTTGGCCGCTAATCCTATTCTTTCCAATGTGGGCCGCACCTTTATTCTACCCGGACTTAGCAGATCCGACTCAATCCTATTCGCTCATGGCCAAGGAGTTTTTACCGCCTGGAATCGTTGGACTAGTATTGGCTTCCATGTTTGCCCATACGATGGCAATGACTACCTCTGATGCAACTGCCATCACAGCAGTGGTATCAAGAGATATCTTGCCAACAATCTCAAATAAATTCCGTCATATGACCGGAAAAGGTTCCCTTCGTGTCGCACGAATCATTACCGTTGTTTTTACATTTTTCACCTTAATTATTGGGCTTAATGCCAATTCTTTTGGTGGAGTGCTGGGATTAATCCTTGTTTGGTTTGGTGCACTTGTAGGTCCTATCTCTATTCCAATGCTATTAGGATTACTACCTGCCTTTCGTCATAGTGATTCGAAAGCAGCCATCGTTTCTTGGTTAGCGGGAATTCTTACTTTTGCTTTGGTGAAATATGGGATTAATGCAGGCACCGCGGGAACCGTAGCTGCTCCTGTATTAGTTTCAGCCATTTTATATATTGGAATGGGCTGGCTGAATCGCAATCAACCACTGAAACCAGAGGTGGAAGAATTGATGGAATCCTTAAATTACGATATCGATTCCTTAGATCAACCAGATTCTTCTTCGGTGCATATACCGAAATAATCGGACATTTATATACTTATTCACTTTGATGAATGGTTGTTTTTTGAAGGGAGCATCCTTCCTCTTTGAGTATGAAAGTGAGGTGCAAACATGAATCTACGGCAATTTTATCAAAATCACATTGAAATGGATTTGATTCCTTTTTGGCAGAAGGCGATTGACGAACAAAACGGTGGTGTTTTTACCTGTTTTGATAATCACGGGGCGAAACAATTGAGTACAGATAAATATACTTGGTCTCAAGGCAGATTTGTATGGTTATGGTCAAGAATCGCAGATTGTGTCAATCGAAACGATCTTACTGGCGATGCTGACAACTATTTATCTTTTGCCAAAAAGACGATTGATTTTCTCCTTCAACATGTGTATCTGGACAATGGCAATTGCGCTTATCTTCTCACGCAAACCGGAGATAAGAAGGAAAGTGTACCGGGGCAGGGGTATGATAGCAGTTTTTATGCTGACTGTTTCGTTGTGATTGGCCTTGCCGAGTATGCAAGAGTGGCTTCTGATGCTGCGATTTTTAAGGAAGCTAAAGTTTTGTATGACAGGATTATTAAGCGGTTAGCAATTGGAAGCGTTCGCAGCGAGCCGTACCCGATACCAAAAGGATTTAAAGTTCACTCGGTTCCGATGATTATGTTAAACGTTACCCAAACGCTACTGGAAGCCGCCGAGATTCTTGATAAGGTTCATATCGAAGATTTAGAGCAGAAATGTCAATCGTATCTTACTGACATTATGGAAGTCTTCGCATGTGAGGATGGCAGAATGGCTGAGGTATTGCCGTTGTCTGGACCGGTTCCAGACAACATACTATGTCGGCATGTTAATCCTGGACATACCATCGAATCCATGTGGTTCGTTATTGCAGCTGCCAAACGGCTCAAACAAAATCATTATATTGAAAAGGCCTGCCATATCATCGAAAATGCATTTCTGCGGGGATGGGACGAAAAATATGGGGGATTATTACGATTCGTCGATCGGGAAGGAGGAGCCCCAAAGGGGGAGTACACTGGCGATCCTTATGAGCAGTTGATTTTGGATACTTGGGATAGCAAACTTTGGTGGCCTCATTCAGAGGCCCTGTACGCTCTGCTTTTAGCTTATAAAGAAACCGGTGACGAGAAATTTCTAAAACTTTATGAAATGACACATGAGTATGTATTTCGCATTTTTCCTAATCTGGATACAAGAGTAGGAGAATGGATTCAAATTCGCAATCGGAAAGGGGAGCCGATGGAGAAGGTCGTGGCTTTGCCAGTAAAGGACCCGTTCCATATCTTACGAAACCTTTTGCTGATTGTTGAACTGCTGGAGGAAACAAGTAATGGGGAATAGCTTTCAGTTGGGGGTTGCCAAAATTGATATTACCCCTGAATCACCTATACCTTTAGCCGGTTTTGCCCACCGCAAAGGAGCGTATGAATCTATCATTCGCCCCATTTATGCAAGGATATTGGTATTTCGTCAAAAAGACGATCAAGAGAAGATTCGACAGGCACTGATCGTCTCGGCCGATTTAATTTGGTGGGGGTCCGATCGGGTCCCCCTATTCAAACAACGTATTGAAAAAGAATGGGGGATTGAGGAGTCATCGGTCTTTCTTCATGGAACCCATAGTCATTCAGGACCTCAAACAAGCACTTGCTTTACGGAATCGCTTGGTGTGCCGTGCCGTGCATATCTGGATTCGCTTGAGGAGAAGATTTCGAAAGGTATTGGGCTCGCCATTGGAAATCTAGAGACTGTAAGTGTTGAATCTCAGAAAGGAATGTGTGAGATTGGCATCCATCGCAGAAAATGGGTGGACCAGGAGATTCGTATGGCTCCTAATCATATGGGTCCTGTGGACCCTGATTTAACCGTGATTCGATTCCAAACGGAGTTACATAAAACCAAGGCACTTCTTATTCACTATACGTGCCATCCGACCACAACGGACGAACCCTTTCTATCCTCTGAGTACACTGGGTATGCGATGGAGAAGATCGAAAGACATTTAGGTGAGTCTTGTGTAGCCGCATTTCTGCAAGGATGCTGCGGGGATATCCGCCCTTCATTGGTAAATGGGGAAGATTTCTATCGGGGGACGGATAAAGATGTCAGAAAATTGGGAGAGGCATTATCTCATCATGTGTTTTCACTTTTAGAAAAATCAATGGTCCCCCATGTTCCCGAGTTACGGTCAGGTCAGACGGTTTCCGTGCCGTTGAAGGTCCAAAAGGTGCCAACGATCGATCAATTGCAGGAAAAAAGTAGGGAGCCTGGAATTACTGGAGAGTGGGCCCGAGGACTTTTAAAACATCCGGAAAAAGGGAAATCAGCGATAAATTTAGAGATGACATACCTGACACTTACAAATCATTTTTCTATACTAAGCTTTAATAGTGAGATGGTAGTAGAATACGGGTTATATATTAAAGAGTACTTCCCGGGTGTACTGCCGGTTCCATATACGAACGGAATGATTGGCTACATCCCAACAAAACGGCAACTTGAAGAAGGCGGATATGAAGCCGTTGATTCTACCCCATACTTCGGATTGCCCAGCTGTTTTGACCATTCAATCGAACAGGTGATAAAAGAAAAGATTATTGATTTACTAGGAAAGGAGAATTGCATTGAATCAAGCTATTAGTCCAATCAACACACAAATCGCCGATAAATTAAAGGTGAAAGTATATTCCAATCGTATGCAAATGGGTGCCGAGTCGGCAAGAGAGGTCGCCGATAAAATCAGGGAACTGCAGCAACAGAAAGAACATATCCGCATGATTTTCGCTGCTGCTCCCTCTCAAAACGAGTTCTTGTCTGCACTTTCTGTTGCAGAGGGAATTGATTGGTCACGGATTACCGTATTCCATATGGATGAATATATAGGTTTGCCGGCGGGTGCCCCCCAACGGTTCAGCCAATTTTTATGTGATCGATTATTTGATCTGGTTTCGCCTGGTGTCGTGAATCTGATCAACTCAACGCAATCGGCTGAACAAGAATGTCAAAGGTATGCTGAACTACTTACTGAAGCTCCCATTGATATCATCTGTTTGGGGATTGGGGAAAACGGCCATTTGGCTTTCAATGACCCACCAGTAGCAGATTTCTCTGATCCCAAAGTAATAAAATGGGTCAAATTAGATGATGTATGTCGACAACAACAGGTTAATGATGGTTGTTTTCCTAATGTGGATTCCGTTCCTACACATGCCCTAACCATTACAATCCCGACCATTCTTTCCGCAAATTATCTTTATTGCATGGTACCAGGAAGCTCTAAGAGAAATGCGGTGGAAAAAACATTGAAAGGGCCAATCTCGACAGATTGTCCTGCTTCGATTCTGCGCAGCCACCAAAACTGTGTTCTATATCTGGATTCAGACTCGTATGGGGTTTAGGAACGATGGAGAATCTTAAGGGTAGAGAAATTGTTGAGGGTATTCATTATCTGACTGGAGAAACGATTGTCCTCCGTCTTGAAAAGGGAAGCATCGCGGATATTCAAATAAAGGAAAGAAACCATACTGAACCCCTTCCTTTCATTGGTCCTGGTTTAGTAGATTTACAGATTAATGGATTTAAAGGGTTGGATTTTAACACATTGCCTTTTTCTTCTGATCTCGTTTACAGAGCAACTAATGCCATGTGGCAAGAAGGAGTGACGACATATTTACCTACTATCATCACGAATAGTGATAAGAACATAGCTCAAGCGTTATCCACGATTGCTAAAGCATGTCAAGAATACGAAGGGGTACGACAGACGATTAGAGGCATTCATCTGGAGGGTCCATTCCTATCTCCTGTAGACGGTCCGCGCGGGGCTCACGCGAAAGATTACGTGAAAGCACCTGATTGGAACTTGTTTGAGTATTGGCAGGAAAAGGCTTTTGGAGCAATTAAGCTGATTACATTATCACCTGAGTGGCCTGGGGCTTCTGATTTTATTTCCCGTTGCGTGGAATCTGGTGTACAGGTGTCAATTGGTCATACAAATGCAACGGTTGAGCAAATCCGTGAAGCTATAGCTGCTGGAGCAAGGGTCTCGACACACTTTGGAAACGGCGCACACTTAATGCTTCCTCGGCACCCTAATTATCTTTGGGAGCAGCTCGCCGCCGATGAATTATGGACATGTGTCATTGCCGATGGCTTCCATCTGCCAGAATCTGTCCTCAAAGTGGTACTGCGGGTAAAAGGAAAAAAAGCCATCTTGGTGAGTGATGCTGTTATGTTTGCTGGATATCCTCCAGGGGAATACCAGACACATATTGGAGGCAAGGTTGTGTTAACAAAGGAAGGAAAATTACATTTGGCGGAATCCCCTCAATTATTAGCAGGCTCAGTACAAATGCTTTGCAGGGGAATTGAAAATTTCGTGCAATTGGGGTTAACCGATTTAACGGATGCATGGGAAATGGCGTCGATCCGGCCATCTATGTTAATGGATTTTCCTTCTCAGGCAGGGATCAAGATTGGAGCACCGGCGGATCTTGTGTTGTTTAATTGGGATCAAGGGAAAATTCAGATTCTTGAAACAATCAAACAAGGAAACCGCGTCTACCAAAAACAAGCGGAGGAGAAAGTGTGATGAATACAGTTACAGGTCAATATTTATCAAAAATCATGAGTCATTTGCAACGACTACATGATGATGAGCAACCAGCCATACAAGAAGCAGCAAAAATGCTTGCAGAACACATTATGCAGGATAAACTGGTGTTTGCTTATGGTCCAGGAGGACATTCAAACCTAGGATCCCAAGAAATTTTTTTCCGGGCAGGCGGATTGATGCATGTTAGTGCCATGTTAGATGAGGGGACCCTTCTTAGTGGTGGGGCTTTACGTTCTATGGCGGTAGAGCGAACCCCAGGCTATGCACAAATCGTCATGGATGACTACGGGTTAAAAGAAGGAGACTTGCTCATCATCATCAATGCATATGGAATTAACTCTGCAACGATTGATGCAGCTTTGGAGGCGAAAAAAAGAGGGGTAAAAACTATAGGGGTCACCTCGGTTCATCACGCATTGTCCACTCCTCAAGAACATGAGGCACGCCATCCGTCTAAGAAAAACCTACATGATCTAGTTGATATCGTGCTTGATTGCAAAATTGAAGTAGGAGATGCAGTGGTGCAAATAGACGGACTAGACCAGCGTGTGGCTGCAATGTCCACGTTCGCAAATGCCTTCTTATTAAATTCTTTGGTCGCAGAGACTATCAATCTGCTAGTCAAGCAAGGAGTAACCCCGCCGATTTGGATGAGTGGGAATGCAACAGGCGGCGACAAGGCCAACGCTCGGTTTATTGATCGATTCAAAGGGCGGATTAAGAAGCTTTAAATACGGGGTCAGAACGCGACTCAGCTAAAGTTTATATTGGTAAAGTATAAGAGTTATGCTAGGAGGCATGGCTCTTTTTTGCCTAAAGTTTTAATCATTATCCTCATTTTACACGGATTCCACTAGAAATAACATTTTTTCAAGATTAGGTAATCAAATGGCTAAATTCTACATAGATGGAGCGCTTCTGGGAAGTTTATATTTGTCAATCTCTCACGACCCCATCCTTAACAAATTTATTTAACCGTTATTGCTGGAAATGTGTGACCATATGATTCAATATCCCAATGGAGTTTTTCAAAGGTATTGACAACATAGTAAGTGGTTATTAGAAAAAAAGCCTTCCTTAATCGGAGGGCTTTTAACAAATGTTTTATTGTAATGGAATGTCAATGATTTTATATGTTAGATCGAAAGGCTGAACTATATATATTTGGATATTATTATAAGTTACTTTATTTTGTTGATTGTAAGCATTTAAAGCAATTTCTTTGATTTTTTCCTCTGAAATATAGTCTAGAACATTAAAATTAAATGACCCTAGCATGAAAGAGGCTGGATCAAGAACCAGTGAATCTTTCTGAATAGGATAGGTACAACCAGACCAGCAGTAGGAATCACTGCTTATTTTTCTATCAATGGAGTCTGAAATAAGTTGAGGAAAATTTGTGACGTATTGTTGAATTGAATCATGATCAACCTTATGAATTTTTTCTAATAATAAAACCCTTTTATTATATCTGTTATCGAGGTCATTGAGATATTGAATTACTGACATTTCTGAATCCCACTGACCAAGTACACTTTCGACCTTTGTTAATCTTGTCTCAATTTCTTCTGTACTGCTTTCTTTATTTTCTAATACTTCAAGTCTTTTTGTTGTGTCAGATAGTTGTTTAGATACTTCATCTAACTTCGTGGTTAAATGATCAATAGTTACTTGTTGTTTCTGTACCAATTCCTCTAGTTCAACTTTACTAGTGGCGTTTACATTGATAGATTGTCCAATCACCCCACCAAGTAGCAAGATAACTAACCCACCTATAAAAATGCCAATCTTTTTCATTTTTCTCCCCCATTGCTTTATTAATCTAGTAGAATTATATCGCTTTTTGTAAAAAAATAGGACTCTTTGCGGGAAATACCCTTAAATGTTCTATGGTTTTCCTTTTATCGATGGGAGCGGTGTTAAGGTGGGACGAATGGATGGAAGGCAGAACATTGATCCCGACCAAGTGGGACGAACCTTTGGCATCTACCCGGAGGATGAAGAAGACTTAAGGTCTTTTGTACAAGCACATATGCTGCTGGAAAACTAAAGGTTGGAAAGGTCTGTCTGTTTACCCGAACACCAGATGAAGACTTTATCATCGACCATCATCCTGATTGCCCATATGTAGCCATTGCCAGCGGCTTTTCAGGACATGGCTTTAAATTCGGAAGTGTGTTTGGAGAAATATTAGCAAACATGACTTTAGGGAAAAAGGTAGAGTTAGATTTATCTTATTTTCGGATGGGGAGATTTTCGGGAGCTGAGCAATACTTGAGGAGGGGAAACCATCTCTGTGTATTCTGTTTCTGTCAGGAAATTTAGTTGAAGATGTTTCGATGTTTTTTTATTGAGGATGCAGCTGTTAAGTATCGAAGTGATTTAAAAGTTTATTGGACGAGGAAAATTTAGATATAATAATGCTTGGACTAGAAACATAAAAAGAATAAGATGCAGTCGGGAGAATCCCGAGTACGGACTGGACTGGGAACAGAAAAGGAATGGTAGTTATGTCATTTTTTGATGATAAATGGTTTGACCTAAAAGGCGAATTATTAGATGTACAGAATCTTTTTAGTAAAGTAAAGAATGTATTTTTAATTTTAGTTTGTGTATTTCTATCAATCTCTTATTTAGTGCCATACCTAAAGTCTCGGGCATTTCCTCTGCCCATTTCTAACAGTATGGATGTTGTTAAATGGTTGGTAGTTATAGGTGTCGTGGGTACCTTTGTTTTAGCATTCGGTCTTATGTTTGTGTGGCTGAAAAGTACTGAAAAATTTTTAAAAAGTATAAAGCTGTTTTTTATAATGCTTTGGAACTTTTGGGATATATTTTTAAGTACTCTGTTGATACTATTAATTTCTCTTTTATTAATGTTATTTATAAAATTAAATATATTATTAATTGCTATTATGATATTTATTAATCTGATTTTTTCTTTTCTTATTCATTATATTGCTTTTTTTATTATCTATTTAAAATATGAAGATCAAAAGATAATTAATATGGACGTCTTAAAATCTAAGGATAATATTAGAATGCGGTTAATGGCTCTTTCCTTAATTAGCCCAGACTATGTTATGGCTAATTTGTTTAAAAAAGCATTAAATAATAAAGGGTTTGATATTGAGTGCAGCCAAGCCGGGTGCAGATTGGATATGGAGGGAATTTGTGAATACACGTGGGAGCAAAGGAAGGTTAGGAGGAAGTACTTCATCATATTTTCCAATTGGACAAATTTAGTTTTTGCTCTTATCTTTTCCTTGGCGTTGATGTATTCCTATTCATACATAGAGTTAGAGATAACAAAAATCATATTTTTAGTGTTAGTTTTACGTATCATTTCAAGAAGTTTTGAAATTTCATATGCCTTTTATAAGGATGTTGTGGAAGTTAAATCAAGAGCTTTCTGGGGAAATCACTGGGGAAGCAGCCATCGAAAGTTTATAAACTATTGGAGGTCCTCTTCAATCAGAAGACCCGAAAGGATTTCTTTAGCAGTTCATTCCTATATTGAAGTTATATTATTATTTACTCTCTTTTATTTATTTATGGTCAATATTCATTACGGGCAAAATCCATGTGATTTTAAGAACTTTTTACAAATTGATGGAACTTGCCCAGGCCCCATTAGTCTGGAAAAAGTTCAAATTATAAAAGACTATAAGGATTACTTCTTATATAGTTCATCAGTCACTTTTTTTAACTTTTCCTTTGATGTAACGAATGGAAATAGCTTATGGAATTCCTTTCACGTTTTACAAGTATTTTTAAGCATTATATTGGTTGTATTATCTTTAGCTGCCTATATTGGGATGAATGATGATATGGATAAGAAAGAAGAAATTGATTTTTTATTAACCACTTATATAAAAGAGAGAAAGAAAATTGGGGTAACCTTGGATAAGAGGAGATTAGGTAAAAGGAAAAAGGATGAGCTGAATAGTAAGAATAGATTATATGATAAATACATTAATCAACTTAAAGAAGAAATGAGAGAATATATGTAATTCTCAATCGTCATTTTGTTGCTTATTATATGATATGAAAAGAGGATAAAACCAGAATCGTTAATGGATCGCGCATTTTAGTCCAATTTACATAAACGTTTGTCTAATCGACTACGTTATTTGCAATAGTGAAAGAAAAAGTACGCAGGTGGCAAGACTTTGAATTGTTTTAAATAAACGTATAGTTAGGTTGCGCATTTGGATTGGAGAACATCTGGAGCCAGATTTTTAAAGGTGTACCATTCGGTGCATCTTTTTTGCTTTTAAAGTGGCTCCTTCCATAAATTTATTGTATGGATTCTAAGTTTACTTCCCTCTCCTTTTTTATGGTACCGGATTTTGCGATTCATAAACGTCCATAAATGCCCTTGCCGCTAGACTTAAGTATCGCTCTTTCAAATAAGCAAATACTACTGTTCGAGTCGGGTGTGATTGAAGCGGAATATACAACGGATTAAAATTTGCATTTTGCCGCATTACCATCTTTGGAACAATTGTCACTCCCAATCCGGATGCGACGAGAGATTGAGCTGTCTCGATATTGCTTGTTTCGAAATCAATTTGCGGTTGAAATCCGCTGTCAGCACAGAGATCCAACACAATCCGCCGAAAGCCGAATCCCTGTTTTAATACTATAAACGGTGAGCAGGACAACTCTGCCAAAGGAACTGTTCCCTCCGAGACTTGGTCATTTTCATCTGCAGAACGAACGAAATGGCGAATTTGCTCCGACATCCAGTCTTTTTCTTCCCGTGGAACCGCTAGCAGCAATGGTTCTGTCAGCATCAGACGAGTGGCCAACCGGTTACTTTCTATCGGTAATGGTAAAATGGACAGGTCAACAACACCCTGAATTGTTAAATTTTCCAACTCCTCGGTTGATTCCTCAATGAGACGCACCTTCATTTGCGGGTATCGCTTCAAAAAGTTTTTTATTAGCAATGGCAGCACGTGACCACCTGTGACGGCAGGCGCGCCTATTGTCAATTCCGATCCGATACCCACGTTATGTTCGTGCATCTCACGCAAAAGGTCGTCGTGCTGTCTTAAGATCTGCTGCGCTTTCTCAATGAAACGGATGCCTTCAGGTGTTGGAATGACTCGTCCTTGTCCGCGTGAAAACAATCGGACACCGATTTCCTTTTCAAGTTTTTGGATTTGCTGGCTCAGCGACGGCTGGGCAATATGTAAACTATCGGCTGCTTTTGTAAAGCTATTTTTTTGATAGACTTCCACTGCATATTGTAATAAGCGTATCTCCATCTATACCAACTCCATAGTTTAAATCTATGACTTTCATAGATTATATATCTTAGACGAATACGTGTCTAATCGATAATATACATATAAGAACAGTAATTTCCCAGGGGGAATAAACGATGGCAGATGCGAAAAATAAGGTCCAGCAACAGTTTGCAAAAAATCCCGAGAAATACCGGGACGAGAAGCTGTTTGCCGCAGGCCAGGAACTGGACGTAATGGTTAAAGCAGTAACGTTAACAGGCAAGGAAAACGTACTCGATATAGGCACAGCTGCCGGGCATACGGCGCTCGCCTTTGCGCCGTTCGTTAAGAAGTGCATTGGAGTCGACATCACGGAAGAAATGGTGAAGGTGGCAGTTGATTATGCGAAGGAACGGGGTTGTGAAAATGTAACGTTCCAGCAGGCAGACGCCGAAACTCTCCCTTTTCCAGATGAAATGTTTGATATCGTTACGTGCCGTTATGCAGCCCATCACTTTCCAAATGTACGAAAAGCGGTGAAAGAAATTTCTCGTGTTCTGAAGAAGGGTGGGCATTTCTTACTTGTCGATCATTACGCCCCGGAGGACAAGATCCTCGATCATTTCATAAACAAAGTAAATAAGCTCCGCGATCCTTCACAAGTGCGCGAAAGCTCCCTTTCTGAATGGAAGGAAATGTTTGCTGAAAACTCCTTACATTATTCGGAGCGATTAAAATGGAATTTGCCCCTTGAATATGCCAGCTGGATTGAAAGGGCAGGTACATCAGCTGAAGCGCAAAAAGAAATTATCTCGATGCTCGAGAACGCCGCGCCATTATGCAGGGAGACATTTCAAATTTCCTTCGATGAGGAGGGGGTGCCGCAGGATTTTTGCTTGAAGGCGGTCTTGTTGCATGGGGTTAAGGTGGAATGAGAATTGGGGGCCGTCCAATTCTGCCCGTGAGTGCCAGGAAAGTAGGGCATCGGTAAAAATAAGATGTCTATTTTGCCCGTGAGTACTAGAAAAGTAGGGCCCACGGTAAAAATAAGTGATCTATATTTCCCGTAATTCCTGTAACTTTAAGCCATGTTCTTTTCTTATTCTTATTATTTGTGCTCATTTTCGGTAGTGAAAATTCAGGAGATGAGAGCCTCATGATTGGTGCTCTGTAATCACCCGAATTATGTATAGGTGGGAGTAAAGTGCGGGAGACCGCTGCCTATTTCTTGGAGAACGAATCCTGTGGCGATTACACAAATAGCAAGAAAACTCTTGAAAATATGATAAAAGTATTTCATAATATAGAAAACGCATACAATAATTAGCCTGTTTATTAACGATTAAAAATTCACCATTTTTAATTAACCTTAGTAAACGTAACGGCCTTTTAAAGATGAGGGATTCCATTTGTCCGCAAATGGGAGCCGCCATCTTTAAAAGGCCTTTTTTATTTTTATGCGTTATGTTTGTGGGAGGTCCTACCCTCAAGTACATCCACCTATACAACAAAAGAGTGCTAAACATAAGGAGCTATATAAGAAGACAATTAACGGCAATGAGATTTTGATTTAGAGGTTTGCGTCAAAACAGAAGCAGATTATATTGAACAAATAGGAGATGAATAAATGAAGATACGTTCAGTTGATATTTTTATTTTAGATATACCAACCGTTAGACCTCATCAGTTATCAATGCATACGATTACAGCACAATCGATTGTTGTGGCCCGGATCACGAATGAAGATGGTCTGGATGGATGGGCAGAGGTGGCGACAATTGGCGGTGCTTCCTATGGGGAAGGGACACCGGAAGCTATCAAAGCTAATATTGATCAATATATCACACCACATTTACTTGGAAGGAATCCAAATGATTTTTCTAAAATCATGTTTGAGGTTTCAAAGGCTGTAAGAGGGAACCATTTTGCTAAAGCTGTGGTCGAGGAGGCGATGATCGATTTAGCGGCAAAAAGTAAAAATATTCCGGCTTATGAGCTATTAGGTGGAAAAATTCATGATTCTCTCCCGCTCGCATGGACGTTAGCAAGCGGGGACACAGGAAGGGATATTGAAGAAGCAAAAGAATTATTACAGCAAAAACGCCACAAGATTTTTAAATTGAAAATTGGTAAAGGCGATCCATATAAAAATGTGGACCATGTATTGAAAATCATTGCTGCGGTAGGTAATCAAGCCCGGGTGACTGTTGACGTTAACCAGGCTTGGGATGAAACAACCGCTAATTACTGTATTGAGGAGTTGCAGGATGGTGGAGTTTCCATGGTGGAACAGCCGCTGCCAACTTGGAATTACGAAGGCATGGCTCGGTTAACCGAGCGGTTTAAGGTACCAATCATGGCAGATGAATCAGCCAATTCAGTCCATGATGTATTTCAAATTACCAAGCATCGCTATGGGAATTGTATCGCTCTTAAACCGTGCAAGCATGGCGGGTTAATGGAAACGAAAAAGGTGGCGGCCATTGCGGAAGGCTCAGGATTTGGCTTGTATGGCGGTACCATGATTGAATCCAGTCTTGGATCTGCTGCCTGTGCAGCTGTTTATGCAACGATTTCAGAATTTGAATTCGGTACAGAAATCTTTGGTCCATTGTTGTTCAAGGATCGCATTACCGTAAACGATCTCCGTTTTAAAAACTTTGAAGTGATCATACCAGACGGACCAGGTTTTGGAATGGAAATCGATTTAGATAAAGTGAAGCATTACGCAAGGGATTATTCCTATAGTTTAAGCTGATTTTCCAATGATTGTCCTGGGTTTATACTATCTTACTCTTGAAAGGATGTTGAGTAATGGGAATGCCAACAGTATTTATTTCTGCTTATGCAAAAGCACCGCAAAACACACCAATGTATGAGAATAATAAGCAGATCGGAGTTATGCTTGAGATTCACAAACAAAATCATATTATCGTGAATGCAGATGCTACCTTTATTACAGATTTGGCAAAAGACTATTTAAAGCGTATTGTCATTGGAACTGATTTTAGCAAGGATATTAGTTCATTGCTTAAGGAGATCGAGCAGGATTTTTTGATTCAATCTCAAGGAGCTTTGATTGTTGCGCTAAAAGTTGCCCGCCAAAAATATCACGATAATTATTTACAAAATTAACTATATCTTCTGGGATAGCCAAAGCTTATAAATTATGTATTGAATTATTAGAAAATTGGTGTAAAATAAAATTATTAAAATCATTATTGCCTATTCATTAGCTATTAAAAAAATAACCTTTTTTAATATAAACTAGTGAACTATCTGGCTATCTTAAACAACTACTATTAAGTTTTTAATAGTAATGTTTGGGATAGCCATTTTTTATTTCAATAATGTAACCGCTTTAAATTAAACTTTTTAAAAAAAGGAGTGTATCTATGGAAAAAACACAAGTAAGTCGACCTTGGATGATTGTATTTATCGCTTGTTTTCTAGGCCTCATCGTAGATGGAATGGATATACAAATGCTATCATTAACTCTTCCAAGTTTAATGGAAGAATTTCAAATCACAAAAGCAGCTGCAGGGTTTATCAGTACATTATCCTTAATCGGCATGGCAGTTGGAGGGATTGTAGGCGGCTGGTTATCTGACCGATATGGCCGGGTGAAAATGGCGGTCTATATGATGGTACTTTTCTCTGTTGGCACGGCATTCCTAGGGTTTGCTCAAACTTACGAGCAATTCCTAGTCATTCGTTTTATCTCTGCCATTGGAATAGGGGCAGAATATTCTATAGTTATGATGCTAATGGCTGAATATGTACCAACAAAAAAAAGAACGACGATATTAGGGTCATTACAAGCAGCGTATTCAGTGGGATATTTAGTGGCAGCCCTGTTAGCAAATGCGATCTTGCCAGTTTACGGTTGGAGGCCACTTTTCTTCCTATCTATAGTACCAGTTGTTTTAGCCATTTATATCAGACGGAAGATTCCTGAACCACAAGGATGGGTTGAAGCAAAACAACAACCTAAAAAGATTAAGAAAAACGAGTGGGTAGCCATCTTCAAAGAACCAAAAGTAAGATCTATCTTTATCTTCTGGATTTTTACTTCAACCTTTTTACAGTTTGGTTTTTATGGTGTAGGAACATGGCTTCCAACCTATCTTGTAGAGGATTTAGGTTTCGATTTTAAAAAGATGACAGGATATCTTGTGGGAACCTATACAGCATTAATTTTTGGCAAGATTCTTGCCGGCTGGTTAGCAGATTTAATAGGTCGTCGTGCTGTATATGCAATTGGCGGGTTAGCTACTGCGATTTTCTTGCCATTCCTTATCATGTATCATACACCAGGCAATATCATTATATTACTTACCATTTTTGGCTTCCTTTATGGAACACCCTATGGGGTGAATGGTACGTACATGAGTGAAAGTTTCCCTACACACATTCGTGGAACGGCTAGTGGAGGAGCATATAACATTGGACGGTTTGGTGCCGCGATCGCGCCTGTTAGCATAGGTATTATTTCACAAGCTCAATCCATTGGATTTGGTTTAGCCACACTTGGAATAGCTTATGCAATAGCAGGTATTATTCCAGCTTTATTTATCCGAGAAAAAATGTATGACCCATATCAAAATAACACCTCTGTAGAACCAATTGTAAATAATACCAAAGGTCATTCTGCGTGATTGGAAGGGTAATTTTTCAACACATAAAATACTCTCGATGAATAAAAGTCAACTATCCTGAACAGGGTGGTTGGCTTTATTTATGATAGAGCCTAAAATGGCAGAATGATCTTCACGCCTTCATCAACTCAGACAGGCTCTGGATCGACTGGACCACCAAATCTAGCTCTGATTCTAATAGATAGAGCAGGCAAAGGGCACCACAAACGGTGAGCAGGATAACTCTGCCAAGGGAACTGTTCCCTCCGAGACTTGGTCATTTTGCCTGAAAGCGGTGTTGTTGCAGGGGGTTAAAGTGTAAGGGTTGTGCAAAATGCATGACCTTTTTTTATGAATTAATTCCTCAGTGGTAACAGACCTGGGACATCTAAAGAGCTGCAGTATAATAAACTATTTTCTACTATTTTACTATTTAGACTTTCTTAACATAGCATATACATCAACTTAATAATTAATTGATAGTATATATTCTGACATGTTTAGGAGGGTGATAGTTTTGGTTATGCTAAAAGGCAGAAAAATCATTAGCCTATTATCATTAATGATTCTTAATGTGATTCTTTTTTGCGGTAATCCTCGAGGGGTAGAAGCGCACATGAATACAGTTGGTTTTTCCGATATTGAGATCCATGACAAGACGATCGAATACCAATTATACCTTGATCCAAGTGAAGTAGCCCAATGGGTAGATGCGAAATCGAAAAGAGTTTTTGTTATCGGCGAAGCATCACAAAATGAAGCTTCTAAACCGGAGGTAAGCTGGACGGAGGAGGATCTCAAACCTTTCATCCGTGAATTCCTAACTGTAACTAACAATGGAGAAACTGCAGAACCGAGTATTAAGGGAATATCCATGGCCGAACGAAAAGATGGCCCAACTGTTCTCATTGATCTGAATTATGTATTTGCGGAGCCTGTTGATGCATATGAAATAGATTACAAGTTCTTTTTTGATCAGTTTGATGCTCTTCATCAAAACTTTGCCACTATACATATAGGCGATACGGAAGTGGAGAAGGTTTTTAACAAAGATCACCGTTCTGTATCCGGTCAGGTTGCGGGTGTATCTTCGGGGACCATTACAACGGAAATCACCATTCCAAGCTGGCTGAATACGATGTGGGAGTATGTAAAGCTAGGAGTCGAACATATTTGGACAGGGTATGATCATTTATTGTTTGTAGCAGCCCTTGTCATATTACAACAGCCATTGAAGAACTATATCAAAATCTTAACGTCATTTACGGTCGGTCACAGTATTACCCTTGCGATTGCTGCGCTGGATATTTTCAGGATACCGGCAAGCATCATTGAACCATTAATCGCACTAAGTATCGTTTACGTTGCCATTGAAAATATTTGGATTAAGAAGCTTAAGTGGCGCTGGCTACTAGCTCTTAGTTTTGGACTTATTCATGGATTCGGCTTTGCCCAGATCCTTCAAGGCACACTGGGTGATCATTATATTTTATCCTTATTCTCCTTTAACCTCGGGGTTGAAATCGGCCAGATCATTGTCGCAGCGGTCCTTCTGCCGCTTTTAATCATGGTCAGCCGGCGGAAATGGTATCGTCAGGCCGCCTTTATTGGGTCAGGAGGTATTGCCATCATCGGTCTGTATTGGTTGATTGAGCGAACATTGTTTTAGACTGTTGATAAAGTAACCCGACTGTCATTCTTGATGAATCACTTTCAATTATTATAAGAGCAAATGTACCACCCGCCTTCTAGCAACATCTGAGGGATTGGGTGGTATTTTGCTTTCTATTAGAAGTGTATGTAGATTGTTCATCCTTGAGGGTTCCAATTGTTAAAAGTTGTGGATATACCATGCTTAGACGTGGTTCGACAAAGCTAATCGAAAAGTACTGGATAAATTTTACTAGTTTTACAACAAAGTTACAATTAGTTAAAGAATCATTACACTTTTCATACAATTCTCTTAATCTTCGATTGATATATTTTATTGGGGTGTCAAAAATGTCACTTTATTGGTTTTTTAGAAAAAAAGGAGGGGATTTTATCGTAATCTGACTTTTATCGTTTTAAAGATTCGTAGATTTCAAAAACGTAAGGGATTGAGGGGAGAGGCATTGAAGAAAAAGATGAAAAAGAAGATGAGGAAGAAGCAAAATCGTGTGCTTTCATCGCTATCCGTCATGGCGATGTCTATTAGTTTGTTCTCACCACAAGCATTAGCTATTGAAACAACTAACCAGGTACCAGGAGAAACTGTGACACCGACGGATCAAGCGCCAGAAGAAAGTAAGGCGTCAACGGAACAGGTACCAGGAGGAACAGGGGCAGCAACTGAACAAGTACCAGTTGAAAGTGGGGCACCGGCAGAACCCGTGGCAGGAGAAAGCGGTGCACCAACTGACCAAAAACCAGCAGAACAAGAGGTACAATCCAATTCTGCCCCACAAATCAATCATACGCCAGTGACGAACTTGGAACAACCGGAAGATATCAGTATCTCAGCAAAAATTGCAGACGATCAAGCCATCACGGAAGCAAATGTTTTTTACAAAACGAAAAACGATACCGATTTTAAAAAGATGCCCATGACGGCCGGAACCGTTGATGGGAATGGATTTACAGACTATGCGGTTACTATTCCGCAATCTGCCATCGAGGGGGCTGCTAGCCTTCAGTATTATATTGAAGCATCGGATGGGGTGAATGTTACCCGGAATCCTGCTGAACCAAGCGAACTATATACGATTCAAATTGGTGAAGAAGTGGGTGGCGAAGGGCCTTATTTGCAAATCACTGAGGTTTTGTTTAACTCCTTGGATTATAGTTCAACGATGGGCGAGTCCTACGAATACATTGAACTTTATAATAACAGCAACCGGCCCATCCCTTTGAATCAATATAAGCTTAGATACGGAAATTGGGCGAATCCCTCACTTAATGAGTTTGAGATTCCTGGTGATCGAATTCTGCAGCCCGGTGAAACGATTGTCCTTTGGAACCAAAAAACGAACCAAGATGCGACTATTCAAGATTTTATCGCCAACTATGGCGGAGTCATTTCCGAGAATCAGATTGCTATTTTAGAACCTTTTTATGGATTTGTTAATACCGGTGGACACAATTTTACCTTAATGACCAAAACAGGAGAAATTGTTTCGAAGGTTACTTATAATCTGCAAGGAAGTTCTACGGATAAATCAGATGATCAAAATGGCAAAAGTGCTGTTTATAAAGCCGAACCAACTGGTGATCCACTCATGACGAAGATGGCTAGTAAAGTCTCGCCAACACCAGGAACGGTTTTGCCTGAGCAAATGCCGGATAAGAAAGTGCAGCTTCCGGAGGACTTTTTAAAGCCAATCATTCAACATATGATTCCAACGGGTTCTACTAAGGTACAGGATGTACCTATTACTGCCTATGTGACAGATGACCAAAATGTAAAGGGAGCAAATTTATTTTATAAGAAAAAAGAAGATGAAACCTTCCAATCAATCCCGATGACTTCCGGTACGGACGGTCAATATCATGCCGTCATTCCTAAAGAGGCGCTGGAAGGGACTACAAAGCTTCAATACTATATTGAAGCCACAGATGGTTTGAATGTGGGAACTACATTGGATACAGAAGGAAAATTGTTCGAGATTCAGGTTGTTAAGTCGAACAAGCAGGTTGAATCCAGTCTATTGATTACCGAGATTGTTCCTGCCAATGTTGGTACGGAGAAGTATGAGTATGTAGAGGTTTACAACAATACCAACAAAGAAATCAATCTAGAAGATTATAAACTTCTTTTTGAAAATCGAGGCGGTGCTTCAACGCTGATCGATATTCCAACTGATTTTGTTTTACCAGCTCAGGAAACTGCCGTTGTCTGGCTTCAATCCTATGACAGTAAGAATGAGAGTGTTGCCCAATTCAAAGCTCACTATGGTACAAAACTTGATGACAGCAAGGTACTGCCTGTTTATTGGAATGGTCTTGGCCTGCCGGATGCCGATGAGGGCAGAATTCTGATTGCTGCCGATGCCGCTTATCCTGTTTCACATGCGGATAAAGGGATCATTTCTCAAGCATGGTTCAGTGTCACACAGGACGATGCCATTGATGGAAAAAGTGTTGTCTATGAGTATCCAAAGGATGGAAGTAACCGGATGTTCTTAAGAGGCTCTGGTCAACAGCCGACACCAGGTGTGCTGGTAAATGCCCAAGTGCCGGATGTGCCGGTGGAAGTGGCGGTAGACGAAGTGAGTCCAGTCATATCTCATCAGCCTTCAACAGAAGCTCAGGAGATAAAGGATTTTACTTTGGAAGCAAAGGTAACCGATGACCAATCTATTAAGCAAGTGAATTTGTATTTTAAACGGAACGGTGCAAGCGAGTATACACGTGTGAATATGCTCCGTTCAGATGATGGAAAATATGTTTCTGAACTCATTCCGCGTTACCAAATACTGAATGCAGAATCTATTGAATACTATTTCACGGCGACGGACGGATTCAATGCTGTATCTACCCTGGATGATGGCGGTAAGCCTTATCAACTTACCTTTGCTGGTCAAACGGAGCCATTGTTGTTAAACATTAAGGATGGTGAATACCTGCGTGGAACTGAGGTTTTGGAGGGGCGCAGCAAGACAGCTGATCATCATTTAAGTATGTCGATCGATGGTCAAGTGCTTGAAACGCAGCCGTCTATGCCGGAAGATGCGTATATTTCATTTGAAGCGCAGGATATGCAAGCCTCCTTTAATAACGGGCTATTTGTTAATGATGAACTTGCTTCAATCATGCCGGGTGTGACCAATTATAAATCTGCTATGCTGCCATTACCAAAGGAAATGATCAAACCTGGAGTAAACAAAATAACCTTGACCTCAGGGAATAAAATTGATCCTAAAGGATTAGAAGGAAATAACGATGATTACAGGCTGCAAAATGTGGAAATCCTGCTTTGGAATGGGGACAAACCAGCGATCACTGCCCAAATTCAGTCAGATACCGGGAAATTAACACCAGTTGCGGATCCGAAGGCAAGAATCCTCATTAAGGATACATTGCCGCAGATCCACTATACGATTGATATTCCTGCGTCTGCATTCCCTGCTGTTGCAAAAAAAATGGATACAACAACGTTAACAGATGGAGAGCATCAGCTGCAGCTTACCAGCGCAAATGGTGAATCGATTTCGAAAAAAGTGGTTGTAGATAACACGGCACCTATTATTGAAAATCTTTCTATTGAAGACGGAAAATCCTATAAAGAGCAAGTGAGCTTAAGTGTGACTGCAACAGATGCTGGTTCTGGAGTAGAGAAAATCACAGCCTTATTGGATGGAAAACCGGTAGAGCTTCCTTTCTCTCCAAATTTGGAGGCTGGTGCCCATACATTGGAAGTGAGTGTAACAGATAAAGCGGGAAATGTAGCAACGAAAAAAGTATCCTTTACGATGATTAACCATAACCCGGATCAGCCAAGTGAAGCAAAGCCTTCCGGTGATTCGAAGGTAAATGGCAAAGCGGATCTTAGTGTCAAAGTGACCGACCCAGACGGCGATGCCATGGATGTTAGTTTTTACAAAGCGTATAAATACGACTTTGCTGGAGGATCACAGATCGCTGCTTATTCCAACAAGACTGACCGCGAGCCGCCATTAGAATTAGTTCCTTCCGGAGAGGAAGCTTTCTCTAAAGATGCTATTGCAAAGGTAAAAGAGAAAGATGGCCAGTATTTCGTGAACGATACAAATGGTGAATTTCCCTATCACCGATTCGATTTTACAATCGATAAAGAGCTCTCGCCAACTGATGAAGTAGAGGTCGTATGGAATGGTCATTCCCTTGAAGGGCGCCAAGTAACGATGTATACGTGGAACTATAATACTCTAAAATGGGAAAGGGCTACTTCCGGAATTGGCAATGAGGACTTTGAATTACGAGCGAAAGTGAATGCAGGGGACATGGTGCGCGATAATACGGTGCATGTGTTAATTCAAGATTTATTCCCATCACCAGAAGATGTAGATTTCACCTTTGCATGGGTGAGTGATACCCAGTATTATGCAGACGCCTATCCAGACATTTATCGAACCATGATGAAATATCTGGTTGATCAAAAGGATGAAAAGAAAATTATCTATTCGATTCATACAGGGGATATCGTAGACGATTGGTACCGTCCGGACGAATGGGCTGTTGCCGATGAAAGTATGAAACTGCTTGATGATGCGGGTATGAACTACGGGGTAGTTGCCGGAAACCATGACGTCAACTTCTCTGAAGCGGATTACTCCGAGTATTACAAGTATTTCGGCAGAGATCGGTTTGAGAAGCAGCCAACGTATGGCGGTGACAACCACAACAACCGTGACCATTATGATCTTGTTTCTCAAAATGGCCAGGATTTCATCGTTATGTATTTAGGCTGGGATGTTCAAGGGGAAACCATTAAGTGGGCGAATGAGGTTCTGCAAAAATATCCTGATCGTCAAGCCATTATCGCCACTCATTCTTACATTACGCCAAGCGGTGCCTATGGAGGGGACGGCCAGAAGATTTGGACTGACATTGTCGCTCCAAATAAGAATGTATCTATGGTCCTTTGCGGCCACTATCACGGGGTGGCCTATAATGTAAAACATACGGATGATGGCAGAACGGTTGTCGAAATGTTGTCCGATTATCAGTCTGGATTAGAAGGCGGCAGCGGATATATGCGTTTCCTTCAATTTGACCTTGATAATCAAAAAATTCATGTCAATACGTATTCGCCATACAAGGATGACGAAAACTTCTTTGACGAACCAGGCAAAGATGAATTTGACATTGATTACCAAGTAAGACCTACCGCTAAACAAGTGGCTACTGATTATATTGGTGTCAATGTATATACAGATGAACAAATCGGCACAAGTGAGAACATCCAAAGCGGATCGGCTGCTAGTGTGGAGTGGAAGAAGCTTCCGGGAAATAGCTTCAGCAGCTGGTATACGAAGGTGACCGATAAATTTGGTGGTACAGCCGTGTCGGATGTTTGGAGATTTAAGACGGGGGCACCGGTTGATAGACCCAATAGAGGGGCGAATCGGGGGTCAAATTCTGAGTAAGTTATAGAGGTTATAAGTAGGGGGTGAGACCCTTACTAAGTTAAAGCGGTAATAAGTAGGGGGGTGAGACCCTTACTAAGTTAAAGAGGTTATAAGTAGGGGGGATGAGACCCTTACTAAGTTAAAGCGGTCATAATTAGGCGGGGGCAGACCCCGACTCGGTTAAAGCGTTAAAGCGTGAGGGTTGTGCAAAGGGCATGGCCCTATTTTTTTGTTCGTGAAATGCCTAGATTGGTGGTCAGCCCCCCCAATCGGGGCTTCTTTAATCCGATGGAATGATCGAGTTGTTGTTCATATGTTTGTACAGGTTAAAACGCCCGACAAAAGTCATGGTTGTTATCCTGTTTTCCTCTCAATTACTCTATCGGCATAGGTATTTGGTTCTGTTTATCCATTATTATCAAAATTTTACAGATTTATAGTTTATTAGGGAATCTAAATATGCTATTATTTGGAATAATCAAATTATTCCGGGAGGATTAGGATGAAAAAGAAGAAACGACTTGGGTACATAATTTCCAGCGGGGTATTGGCCTCGACAATTATTTTGGGGGCAACGTCGGTTTTTGCCGAACCAACGACTACACCAAATGGACCTTGGGTACAGGACCAGCAAAATCTTTCCTTTGCAGGCTTGATGTCGAATGAGCAATTGGAAGCTAAATTGAAACAATTGGAGCAAGCATCCAACGGAAAAGTAGAGCTCGAGCAATTTGGAACTTCTAACGACGGCTACCCGCTATATGTGGTAAAACTGGGAGATAATAATCCAAACAAGAAACGCGTATTGGTCTATACGCAAATCCATGGCAATGAGCCGCTTGGTACGGAAGCGGCAGTCGAATTAATTCAAAAACTTTCTGCCGGCGGAAAAGAAGCTGAGCAAATTTTGGACAAGGTGAACATTTGGTTCGTCCCGCGTATCAATCCGGACGGGACCGCCAATCAATTTGAAGGCAAGCCTTACCCTACAAGATACTCCCATCAAACATTTGATCCAGTAAAACTAGGTCTGCCGGAAGGTACTAAAGCTCCTTGGTATTACAATGCCAAGGGAAGCGAACGGGCTGTCAATAATGATGGAAACGTTGTTTATGGCATTCCGGGGTTTGACCTAAACCGGGATTTCCACCCGAATTATGACTTTGACGTAAATGAAGAGATAAAGAAAAATCCACAAAAAGTGGCGGATATCTTGAATAACTCTAATACAAACAATGGTTCACAGGCAGCGCTGGTCTTCTCACCGGAAACACGTGCCTTGACCAAACTGGTAAAGGACTTTGCTCCGGATGTCGCCATCGACATTCATCACCGTGGATTCAACCAATTATCGGAAGAAGACAACCGTTCCGTCTCCATTCAGCTGTTAGGCCTGTTTACGACGAAGCCATATACAGATCCTTTCAGCGGAAAAACATATTCGGTGGATCCAGATGTGGAAACACTCAGCAAAAAGGTGAACGCCGTTGCTTATGAATCCTTACAGCGCGGAAACTCATCGTATGGCGCCATTCAAAAATACCCTCAGGTGAACTATCCGGGCTCAGGTTTGGGGGCGATTCAGTTAAATGGTACAGCCACGATGCTGATTGAAATCAAAGGTCAGACGCAGACATTGGGCCAAAAGCAAAACGGAATGCTGAAGGAAACCGCGAAAGTGCCAGTCATGGCAGTCCTAAACAGCTTGGCCGATGGTTCCATTGAAAACGTAGACCCTGCAGTGTATGATGAGATTCCTGATTATGCCTTGGGAGTAAATCCAGGCGGGAAGTGATTGTAGGAAGTGACCGAAGGGACGGTTCTTGAGCCGATCAGAACCGTCCTTGTGAAAGGATTAGTAAACTTCCTGCATAACTTGCATTGGTACCGTTGAGAATTAGCTGTTATTATTCATTGTTGATTTTCATTTAGGTATGAGAATTCATAGGCGGAGAAATTCCGGGTAATGTATAAAAGGAAGCTTAAAAAGCGGATATAAGCGGACATATTCCGATTAACAGCTCTGAATAAGACAAAATCCAAAGATTCGGATCATATAAACGGAAAAACTTCCTTTATTTTTAAGGGAATTTGGGGATTTCCCAATATAAACGGAATTTTACCGTTTATTTTTCAAACACTGTGAAATCAATGTTCAGTTATTTTATAAAATTAAATCCACAAGAATAAAAGGTTCAAATCATATGCGATTTGAACCTTTTATTCTTGTGATCAGAAGCCGAACCCGTTAACCTAATTCCTATTGCTTCATTAATCCACTTTTGTTGAGATTCACAATGGAAGGAAAGGGTGAACTAGCAAACGGGAGCGAATGTTTGGTAAGATTGCCTAAGAGGTGCCTGTCACCTAAATGAATATGAAGCAGAAGAATCGTCCGAGACCACTGAAATGGATTAAAGACATTTTCACTCTAAATCGAAAGTTTTGTCTTTAATAAGTTGGATTAAAGACATTTTCACCCCAAATCGAGGTAGTTTTGTCTTTAATAAGCCGAATTAAAGACATTTTCACCCCAAATCGAGGTAGTTTTGTCTTTAATAAGCCGGATTAAAGACATTTTCACTCTAAATCGAGGGAGTTTTGTCTTTAATAAGCCGGATTAAAGACATTTTCACCTTAAATCGAGGCGGTTTTGTCTTTAATAAGCCAATGTTAGGCGTGTTTTTTCAATGATTTCGAACCGTCCCCATGCTTCATAAGGAAGTGAACGGAATGAAAGAAGCTATACAATTTAATGATGTTAATTACTCTATTGATGGTCAGCCGATTTTGAGGGATATTTCAGGGGCTTTTTATGATGGGGAGATTACGACTTTGGTGGGGCCTTCGGGGGCTGGGAAGACGACACTGTTGAAGTTGTGCAATGGGCTGTTGTCGCCAAAGGATGGAGACATTATCGTGCATGATCAAAACATAAATGATTATGACCCCGTGGAATTGCGGCGGAAGGTTGGGATGGCGCTTCAAAGTGCGCCGATGATTGATGGAAGTGTACATAAAAATTTAGCACTGCCCCTAGAACTGCAGGGAAACCAGCTTCCAGATTTACAAGCCATAGATTTATTAAATGATGTGGGTTTGTCAGAGGATTTCCTACAAAGGAACAGTAAGGAATTATCTGGTGGGCAGCGTCAGAAAGTATCGATCGCCCGTACGTTGGTGAATCATCCGGAGATATTATTACTGGATGAAATTACTTCGTCTCTCGATCAAGTTTCGCAAAAGGAAATTGAGGAACTGATTGTCAAAATCAACCGGAAGTATGGCGTGACGATTGTTTGGATCACACACAACTTAAAACAGGCTTTAGATGTCGGGACGTATACATGGGTGATGATGGCAGGGGAAATCGTTGAAACGGGAAAAAGTGAATTATTAGAATCGCCAAGCAACGAGCGAGTAAGGCAGTTTGTTAAGGGGGAATTGGGATGAGCACCATGGCCTTAATCTTTTCGCTCATTTTCGTCCTCATTCCCATTGTATTATCGAAGACCTTGAATCTTGGCCTGGAAAAAGATGCGACGATCGCCGTCGTCCGCTCCATCATCCAATTGCTTGCTGTGGGTTATATTCTTAAATTTGTGTTCGACACCAAAAGCATTATTTACATATTCTTAATGGTTGCGGTGATGATTATTGCTGCGACTTTAAATGCACGTAAAAAAGGAGCAGCGATTAAAGGGATCACGTGGAAAATTGCGGTTACGTTAATTTTTATCGAAGTGTTAACTCAAAGCATCTTACTTGGGTTCAATATTACACCCCATACCGCCCAATATATCATTCCCATCAGCGGAATGATGATTGGCAATGGAATGGTCCTGGCTATCCTGTTTCTTAATCGGTTTATTGCGGAGACCGAGTCCCATCAGGACCAGGCAGAACTGATCCTATCTCTTGGAGGAACACCTAAACAGGCCGTCCACACCCAGTTGATGACCTCGATCAAAGCAAGTATGATTCCAACAATTGAGAGTCAAAAAACGATTGGACTGGTTCAGCTCCCTGGGATGATGAGCGGCCAAATTATCGCAGGTGCGAGCCCTGTACAAGCCGTTCAATTCCAGCTGCTCGTGCTGTTCCTGCTATTAACGACAGCATCCATCACAAGTATCATGCTTGGGTTCTTGTCTTATCCAACGTTATTTAACCAACGTATGCAGATAGTGAGAAGTAAATGAAGCATGGGGACGGTTCTGCTGCCTCACTTTGAGGCGGAAGAACCGTCCCTGTGCTTTACAATTCCAATATTGAAATTTATTCTTTTAGTTTCAACATCAACGGCATTCCTTTTTTTACTGTGGCCGTGAAGATTTGCGTATCCGGCGGATTTAACATTTTCTAATTGATTGATCAGTTTTTCGGGGCTTTCGTTTAGTGGCGAATCTCGAAACTGTTCGTCCTCCATTCTTATTATGAGATAATCCAATAGGATGAAATTACCAGTTGAAATCCATGCGTAAAGGGTATATATTATTACTCCAGTCACTTTTTTTGGTGACGAAATACATTAGGATATGAAACAATAATGTTTTTATCTTGATTAAATGAAAAAAACTTTTAGTTGAATTATAGTACCAATGGTGTTATGATGTAAAAGTCGCTTTTGAAAAGAGCGTTCAAGTCAATTGCAATTGGAAATAATTGATGGTTGATAGATTGCGAGAAATGCGATACAATATAATTCCTGTCACTTTTACAAATGACAAAGATAGTTCTTTGAAAACTAAACAAACAAAAACGTCAACAAACAATAATGATCATGTTTCTTCTATTTAATATAGATAAACATGAGCCAACGTAACATTTTTGAGCTAATCAACTCAACTTTATTGGAGAGTTTGATCCTGGCTCAGGACGAACGCTGGCGGCGTGCCTAATACATGCAAGTCGAGCGAATCACTGGGAGCTTGCTCCCGGTGGTTAGCGGCGGACGGGTGAGTAACACGTGGGCAACCTGCCTGTAAGACTGGGATAACTTCGGGAAACCGGAGCTAATACCGGATAATTTCTTCCCTCACATGAGGGAAGGTTGAAAGTCGGTTTCGGCTGACACTTACAGATGGGCCCGCGGCGCATTAGCTAGTTGGTGAGGTAACGGCTCACCAAGGCGACGATGCGTAGCCGACCTGAGAGGGTGATCGGCCACACTGGGACTGAGACACGGCCCAGACTCCTACGGGAGGCAGCAGTAGGGAATCTTCCACAATGGACGAAAGTCTGATGGAGCAACGCCGCGTGAGCGATGAAGGCCTTCGGGTCGTAAAGCTCTGTTGTCAGGGAAGAACAAGTATCGGAGTAACTGCCGATACCTTGACGGTACCTGACCAGAAAGCCACGGCTAACTACGTGCCAGCAGCCGCGGTAATACGTAGGTGGCAAGCGTTGTCCGGAATTATTGGGCGTAAAGCGCGCGCAGGCGGTCCTTTAAGTCTGATGTGAAAGCCCACGGCTCAACCGTGGAGGGTCATTGGAAACTGGGGGACTTGAGTGCAGAAGAGGAAAGCGGAATTCCACGTGTAGCGGTGAAATGCGTAGAGATGTGGAGGAACACCAGTGGCGAAGGCGGCTTTCTGGTCTGTAACTGACGCTGAGGCGCGAAAGCGTGGGGAGCAAACAGGATTAGATACCCTGGTAGTCCACGCCGTAAACGATGAGTGCTAAGTGTTAGAGGGTTTCCGCCCTTTAGTGCTGCAGCTAACGCATTAAGCACTCCGCCTGGGGAGTACGGCCGCAAGGCTGAAACTCAAAGGAATTGACGGGGGCCCGCACAAGCGGTGGAGCATGTGGTTTAATTCGAAGTAACGCGAAGAACCTTACCAGGTCTTGACATCCTCTGACACTCCTAGAGATAGGAATTTCCCCTTCGGGGGACAGAGTTACAGGTGGTGCATGGTTGTCGTCAGCTCGTGTCGTGAGATGTTGGGTTAAGTCCCGCAACGAGCGCAACCCTTGATCTTAGTTGCCAGCATTCAGTTGGGCACTCTAAGGTGACTGCCGGTGACAAACCGGAGGAAGGTGGGGATGACGTCAAATCATCATGCCCCTTATGACCTGGGCTACACACGTGCTACAATGGATGGTACAAAGGGCAGCGAAGCCGCGAGGTGGAGCCAATCCCATAAAACCATTCTCAGTTCGGATTGCAGGCTGCAACTCGCCTGCATGAAGCCGGAATCGCTAGTAATCGCGGATCAGCATGCCGCGGTGAATACGTTCCCGGGCCTTGTACACACCGCCCGTCACACCACGAGAGTTTGTAACACCCGAAGTCGGTGGGGTAACCGCAAGGAGCCAGCCGCCTAAGGTGGGACAGATGATTGGGGTGAAGTCGTAACAAGGTAGCCGTATCGGAAGGTGCGGCTGGATCACCTCCTTTCTAAGGATAATGCAGTCCTTATGGACTGATAAGAAGTTGACTGTTTCTTGTTTGTTTAGTTTTGAGAGAACAATCTCTCAAAACTTTCGTTCTTTGAAAACTAGATAATCGTATAGAAGAAGTAACCAAGTAAGAACCGAGTAATCGCCATTTTAGTTTTTCTCTCTTATTTTTAAGAGTAAGTAAAACCTTTTAGGTTAAGTTAGAAAGGGCGCACGGTGAATGCCTTGGCACTAGGAGCCGATGAAGGACGGGACTAACACCGATATGCTTCGGGGAGCTGTAAGTAAGCGCCGATCCGGAGATTTCCGAATGGGGAAACCCACTGTTCGTAATGGAGCAGTATCTTTACCTGAATACATAGGGTATTGAAGGCAGACCCGGGGAACTGAAACATCTAAGTACCCGGAGGAAGAGAAAGCAAACGCGATTCCCTGAGTAGCGGCGAGCGAAACGGGAACAGCCCAAACCGAAAGGCTTGCCTTTCGGGGTTGTAGGACACTCAACATGGAGTTACAAAGGAACGGGGTAGATGAAGCGGTCTGGAAAGGCCGGCCATAGAAGGTAAAAGCCCTGTAGTCGAAACTTCGTTCCCTCCTGAGTGGATCCTGAGTACGGCCGGACACGTGAAATCCGGTCGGAAGCAGGGAGGACCATCTCCCAAGGCTAAATACTCCCTAGTGACCGATAGTGAACCAGTACCGTGAGGGAAAGGTGAAAAGCACCCCGGAAGGGGAGTGAAAGAGATCCTGAAACCGTGTGCCTACAAGTAGTCAGAGCCCGTTCATGGGTGATGGCGTGCCTTTTGTAGAATGAACCGGCGAGTTACGATTGCATGCGAGGTTAAGTTGAAGAGACGGAGCCGCAGCGAAAGCGAGTCTGAATAGGGCGAATTAGTATGTAGTCGTAGACCCGAAACCAGGTGATCTACCCATGTCCAGGGTGAAGTCCAGGTAACACTGGATGGAGGCCCGAACCCACGCACGTTGAAAAGTGCGGGGATGAGGTGTGGGTAGCGGAGAAATTCCAATCGAACTTGGAGATAGCTGGTTCTCTCCGAAATAGCTTTAGGGCTAGCCTCACGTAGTTAGAGTCTTGGAGGTAGAGCACTGTTTGGACTAGGGGCCCTCATCGGGTTACCGAATTCAGACAAACTCCGAATGCCAATGACTTATCCGTGGGAGTCAGACTGCGAGTGATAAGATCCGTAGTCAAAAGGGAAACAGCCCAGACCACCAGCTAAGGTCCCAAAGTATACGTTAAGTGGAAAAGGATGTGGAGTTGCTTAGACAACCAGGATGTTGGCTTAGAAGCAGCCACCATTTAAAGAGTGCGTAATAGCTCACTGGTCGAGTGACTCTGCGCCGAAAATGTACCGGGGCTAAACGTATCACCGAAGCTGTGGGTGGACACCTTGTGGTGTCCGCGGTAGGAGAGCGTTCTAAGGGCGTTGAAGCTAGACCGTAAGGACTGGTGGAGCGCTTAGAAGTGAGAATGCCGGTATGAGTAGCGAAAGATGAGTGAGAATCTCATCCACCGTATGCCTAAGGTTTCCTGAGGAAGGCTCGTCCGCTCAGGGTTAGTCGGGACCTAAGCCGAGGCCGAAAGGCGTAGGCGATGGACAACAGGTTGATATTCCTGTACCACCTCTTTATCGTTTGAGTGATGGGGGGACGCAGGAGGATAGGGTAAGCGCACTGCTGGATATGTGCGTGCAAGCAGTTAGGCTGGTGAATAGGAAAATCCGTTCACCTTAAGGCTGAGCTGTGATGCCGAGGGAATTATAGTACCGAAGTTCCTGATTCCACACTGCCAAGAAAAGCCTCTAGCGAGATAAAAGGTGCCCGTACCGCAAACCGACACAGGTAGGCGAGGAGAGAATCCTAAGGTGAGCGAGAGAACTCTCGTTAAGGAACTCGGCAAAATGACCCCGTAACTTCGGGAGAAGGGGTGCTTTTTGGGGTGAATAGCCCCGAAGAGCCGCAGTGAATAGGCCCAGGCGACTGTTTAGCAAAAACACAGGTCTCTGCAAAGCCGCAAGGCGAAGTATAGGGGCTGACGCCTGCCCGGTGCTGGAAGGTTAAGAGGAGGGGTTAGCGCAAGCGAAGCTCTGAATCGAAGCCCCAGTAAACGGCGGCCGTAACTATAACGGTCCTAAGGTAGCGAAATTCCTTGTCGGGTAAGTTCCGACCCGCACGAAAGGCGTAACGATCTGGGCACTGTCTCAACGAGAGACTCGGTGAAATTATAGTACCTGTGAAGATGCAGGTTACCCGCGACAGGACGGAAAGACCCCATGGAGCTTTACTGTAGCCTGATATTGAATTTTGGTACAGCTTGTACAGGATAGGTAGGAGCCTGAGATGCCGGAGCGCCAGCTTCGGTGGAGGCGTCGGTGGGATACTACCCTGGCTGTATTGAAATTCTAACCCGCACCCCTGATCGGGGTGGGAGACAGTGTCAGGTGGGCAGTTTGACTGGGGCGGTCGCCTCCTAAAGTGTAACGGAGGCGCCCAAAGGTTCCCTCAGAATGGTTGGAAATCATTCGCAGAGTGTAAAGGCACAAGGGAGCTTGACTGCGAGACCTACAAGTCGAGCAGGGACGAAAGTCGGGCTTAGTGATCCGGTGGTTCCGCATGGAAGGGCCATCGCTCAACGGATAAAAGCTACCCTGGGGATAACAGGCTTATCTCCCCCAAGAGTCCACATCGACGGGGAGGTTTGGCACCTCGATGTCGGCTCATCGCATCCTGGGGCTGTAGTCGGTCCCAAGGGTTGGGCTGTTCGCCCATTAAAGCGGTACGCGAGCTGGGTTCAGAACGTCGTGAGACAGTTCGGTCCCTATCCGTCGTGGGCGCAGGAAATTTGAGAGGAGCTGTCCTTAGTACGAGAGGACCGGGATGGACGCACCGCTGGTGTACCAGTTGTCTTGCCAAAGGCATCGCTGGGTAGCTATGTGCGGACGGGATAAGTGCTGAAAGCATCTAAGCATGAAGCCCCCCTCGAGATGAGATTTCCCATAGCGTCAAGCTAGTAAGATCCCTGAAAGATGATCAGGTTGATAGGTCAGAGGTGGAAGCGCGGTGACGTGTGGAGCTGACTGATACTAATCGATCGAGGACTTAACCAAGTCATAATTAAGTAAGGTGAACTCGTTCTTATATACTTCTTCTGCATTATCTAGTTTTGAGGGAATGAAACCTCTAATTCAATAGGTCCGGTAGTAATGGCGAGAAGGTCACACCCGTTCCCATCCCGAACACGGAAGTTAAGCTTCTCAGCGCCGATGGTAGTTGGGACGCAAGTCCCTGTGAGAGTAGGACGCTGCCGGGCAAACAAAAAGACAACCTGAATTGGTTGTCTTTTTTTTTCAAAACGACTTACATTAACTAGATTATCTCCACCCTGTTTCCAAATCAATCTCTGAACTCAAACCGGTACTTCCAATTTATTCATTTGCGAAATGCTGTTTGGTGAAGAAGAAGGGAAAGGTTTTTTCTATACATGTATAGAATAAGTAGTTATATCTGTTAAAGGTGGGTGTTTTGATGCTTCAACATGAATATGGATGGGTTCGGCAGACTAGAGGTACTCTGTTAGATTTTTGTGGGAATATAGACCCTAATCATTTTACTCAAACAAATGGTTTCGGTTGGCAAAGTGTAAGAGACACATTGGTTCATATAGCAGATTGCTATGTTGCATGGCTTGGCTCATTTGTTTTATTGAAGACAAAAAAACCACTTACTCCAAGAGAACAATTACATAATCTCAGTATAGAGGAAATAAAAGCACGATTTGAGCAAGTAGATTCAATCGTAAATGAATTATTAGAACTACATGGACATAAATTAAACGTGCTAATTGAGAGAGACATCCCTTGGAGAGAAGCACCTGAACGATTATCTATTACTCCCCGTAAATTGCTCATGCACACCATCACTCACGAGTTTCATCACAAGGGACAAATAGCAGCCATGCTCCGTCAGATGGGTTATGAGCCCCCAAATACAGATGTATTAGGAACAGAAGATTAATTTAATATTGAAGTATTTTTGGTGATGTTTAATTGACATTGCCTTTTTCGTTGAGTAAGTTTGTGATCTGGCAGTTAGTACAATGTAATCAGTAGGTGACAGTCACAAGCCACCAACCTAACGGTAAAAGGTGCAGGGAGAAGTGTTAGCAACACTTCTCTTGCTTGTTCCTAGAAAATATCCCACCTAGAAATTTTTTAGAGAACTTACCTAACCCCGCCACCCCAGATTTCTCTACCGCCAGTATGGCCAGTGTTTTGATGGACGTCTTCATCGACGAGTTGAAGGACGCCTGGTTCTTCATTGTGGTGCCAGGTGAACCCCTCAGGAGTGTTCCCTTGTCCTAGCTGTGCGATATCATGTTGGTCTAGTCCTATTTGTTGGGCTAGAGCTGAATCTGATTGGATTGCCTCATATAATTCTTGATTCGCGCAGGAGAAATGGACATTGTCTGATTGGAGGTAAAGCTCTTCCGGCAAATGAACCTCAACGTCACTTTCAAATACAGGGAAGGTACCTGTCACGTATTCACCACTTGGTAATTCTACGGTTTTTTCGATAAAAGGTACTCCTGTTTCGGGATGAAACTCTCCATTTAAATGGTCGTTTCTTGTATCAAGGTCCTCTGCATCAACAAAATCGGCTCCATCAATAAGATCCGCTACGCCTACCGCTAACATGGAAATGGCCGCTACTTTTCCGATGTTTTTAACACCCTGAAGTGCTTGTTCCTTATCGCCCTTTTTTAAGCCTTCATACGTGGTGCCTGCGCTTTTTGCTGTGTAGGTGATCGTGCTGCCAATTCCTTTAAGCGTTCTGCCGCCAGAGTCTTTCAAATCGCTGAAGCCCTCTTTTTTTGCCTGCTCGTCTTTCTTGATGACTCCGTATGTGCCTTTTACGGCTCCATCGATGAAATGACCGGCATTATCTAATGCAGTCGTTGATGCCAGCTTAATTCCATCACCGACTTCCTCTACCCATTCGGATTTAACTGCCTTTCCCGCTAGTTTGACGCCGCCTCCAACAACACCGCCTGCCAAACTGCCAATACCTTTACCAACTGTCCGAAAAAAAGCCACCTCAATCGCTCCTATCTATTATTCTCTAACTAATAATAACTGTTTCATATCTCCGTGAACTAAGGCGCCGCTACCACCTGATGAATAAAAATAGATATAATAAATGCCTGCCCTTTTGGCAGAATGGACTGGTTGGTAGCCGTTATTCCATTCCTTTATGTCTTTAATCCATACGTAATCCAGGGCTTTTCCATTTCCTTTGTACCGAATCGCGGCCCGATCGTTAAGTTTTAATTCTCCTTTTATGAACTCTATTTTCATCTCCATCATGTCATCACTATATTTTCTTAAGTAGGTTACCTGACCAATGAACTTGAATCTCTTTAGGTTAAGCGTATCGTTGTTTTTAGCTTTGGTCTTGGTGGTTGCTGCTGCAGGTGTTTTAGAATGTAGTTCATTGGCTAATGTCTTTTTGGATTGCAGCTTAGGTTTCTTGAAAGTGAAAAATTGGATGAGCGATCGTTTTTTCCAAGGATTTTGCTGCCGACGGCGTTGTTTGATTTTTTTAATATGCGCTTTTGCTTCTTCCCGATACTGCTGTCTTAAGAGCGCTCGTTGGTTTCGTATCTGGGCTGCAGACTTGGCGTCCTCCATTCTAATCATCAAGCCCAGACCGCTAATGTCAAACAATGCGCCCAATAGGAAAATAGCCGCGGATTCTTTCATTTTTGAATCAATCGATTTTAAGATTTCAAAATGTTTATTTGTTTTAAGATTGAAGTATTCTCTTAGGAACTCCCCAACAACATAGTCCTTATAAGAAGAAGCTTCTACTAGTTTTACCGCCATATCATTATTCTTAACGGCCTGGCTAGTTACGATAAAAAACAATAAATCGTTTCCAACATAGTCGCCTGCACCTAAATCCTGAAAATATTCCCTATTAAAATTGTTTAAATATGTCAAAAACCTTAGATCACTCTGTAATTGCACTAATGCTTTCTTCATTAACAAAATCCCCCATTATATGTAAATATATTTTAACATAAATAGGGGTTTGGTACTTATTACCCATGCCTGTCATGCTGAATTTTTTGGAAGATTGATAGAGTTTTGTGAGACGTAGAAACAACTGGTTTCCCTAATGGACAGGCATACAATACTGGGATTAATGATCAATTTAAAATATAAATGCTTCTTTTTAGACCGGATCATTAATAAAACAAAAAGTAAGAAAACAGAGATAAGAATATTACCGCTTTTTGAAAAAAATGTATAAAAACACTAAATAAATGTGTCTAAAGTCACGTTTAACGTGGTATAATTTTCAACGAATTGCGATAATTTTCGACACTTTTTAAAAAATTGAATGAATTATACAGGAATTATTAGATAGGAGGCAATTGACCGCAGTTCTTCTAAATTTCTAGCAAGAAATCAGTCTATTTATCTATTTAATAAAGAGGAGAATGAAATGAATGGGAAGTTCGAAAGGAAAAATACATATACATAAAATAGGTGTTTTGATTCTCTGTTTTCTCTTAATATTTTCCAGTTTTCTACCTTGGAGCCCAAGTGTAATGAAGGCAAAGGCGGAGACGACGGGGGGACCGGAGTTCCTTCAATTTATTGGTGATAACGGAACACTCCAATCCCCTTATGGAATTGCCAAAAATTCAAAAGGGGAAATTTATGTATCAGAAATATATAATGGACGAATCGTAAAATTTAATCAGAATGGGGAGTTTTCAAAGGGGATTTCTACTATTGGTTGCCCTTCTGGATTGGCAATTGATTCAGAAGATCATATATATGTTGCGGATAGTTGCTCTAATATGATTATGAAATTTGATTCATCTGATCATCAAATTGCACAATGGGGTGCCTCGGGTGAGCCATGGGGACTTGCAATTGATGCAAATAATAATATCTATGTGGCAGAAATGTACAATCAGCAAATCCAAAAGTTTACTTCAAACGGAAACCTTCTAAAGACGTTTAATACAGGAAGCTCTTCTTCCCCAGCTGGAGTGGCAGTGGATTCTGAAGGTCATATTTTTGTAAGTGATATATCTAATAATCGAATTCAAAAGTTCAGCCCTACGGGGACATTAATCAAGCAATGGGGGAGTACAGGAGTTCAAAACGGTCAGTTTCAAGCACCATACGGACTTGCTGCCGATTCTTCCAATAATATTTATGTAGGGGATTTTGGTAATAGTCGTGTCCAAGTGTTTAATTCAGATGGTGAATTTAAAACAGTCTGGAATAATACAGGGAGTGGACCATTATTCAATCCGATTCAAGTAGCTTTCAATGGGACAAAAATTTACGTGGCGGAATATAGTATAGGACGTGTTTCCGTATTTGGTGTCCAAGGACTCATGACTCCTGAAAAATCTAAAAATGCTGATTTAAGCAATGTAACATTAAATGCAGCAACATTGCAGCCAGTTTTTTCAGCACCAACAACAGATTACACAGCATTTGTCGGGAACGCCGTGGAAAACATCCAGGTAACCCCAACGGCTGCCGATTCACATGCAACGATAACGGTAAATGGACAAGTTGTGAACAGTGGTACTGTCAGTCAGCCGATTCACTTAGATGTAGGATCAAATCCAATTACTATAATCGTTACGGCAGAAGATGGAACAACAAAAACCTATACGGTAACTGTCAATAAAGCACAATCCAGTAATGGAAATCTAAGTAATTTAACAGCCAGCACAGGGACATTGAACCCAGTGTTTAATGAATCAATAAAGAATTATAGCATCCGTGTACCAAATCTTACTGACAGCATTTCTTTCACACCAGTAGCAGCTGATTCGAATGCAACAGTAAACGTTGTCGGCAGTCCTGTTATAAGCGGGCAGCAGACGGCGCCGATTCACCTAAATAAAGGAGATAACACGATTCCTGTTGAGGTTACTGCCCAAGACGGAACTACCACGACTTATACCATTGTTGTGAAACGGAATAATCCGCCTGTTACATCAAATAGTTCTTTTTCAGTTAATGAAAATGCGTCTCAGGGAACATTAGTTGGCAGGGTTCCTTCAACCGATATCGATGGGGATGGTCTGAACTACAGAATTATTAGTGGGAATGACACCGGCGCTTTCGAGATCAATCAAAGCGGAGACATCACTGTAGCTGATGAAAGATTATTAGACTATGAAAATATTCATTCTTATGAATTAACCATTCAAGTTAGTGATCAAACTGATTCTGTTACTTCAAAAGTGACAATCCAAGTGAATGATGTGAATGACCATAATCCGATACCGGCTGGCTTTAACGTGTTCATGAATGAAAATACGCCTAATGGTACGACGGTTGGAACAGTAACAGCATCGGACGGGGATGCGGGAAGCCGGTTATCCTACTCGATTACGGCTGGAAACGAAGCAGGTGCTTTTATCATTAACTCGAATACCGGTGAAATTACGGTAGCGGATTCTAGTAAACTAGATTTTGAAACGGTAAAAAATTATACACTAACCGTCCAAGTAAGTGACGGAACACATACAGCTGATACAACCGCAGGGGTCTACTTAATTAATGTAAACGACAATTCGCCGGTTATGAACAATGCGGTATTCCATGTTGATGAAAACGCCGTATTTGGAACCTGGATTGGAAGGGTCATCGGTAGTGATGCTGATGGAGATCAACTAAATTACAGTATCATCTCAGGCAATGAATTAGGTGCCTTCACGATTAATTCTATGACTGGAGACATTATCGTTGCCGATAGCAGTAAACTGGATTACGAAACGAAAACATCCTATGAGTTAAAGGTAAAAGCCAGTGATGAGCAAAATACGTTGGCTTCGCCCTACTCATTATTAAGGGCATTAATAAGCAATAATACTGCAACAGACATTGCCACCATTACGATTCATATCAATGATCTAAATGACAACCACCCTGTACCGCAAGGATTTACAAAGAGCCTTGACGAGAATACAGCAAACGGATCACTGGTTGGAACGGTAAACGCAACAGATGCGGATGCTGACAGTCATTTTACCTATAGCATCACTTCCGGAAACGAAGCTGGCGCTTTTACCATTGACCCAAGCAGTGGTGCAGTGACAGTAGTCGATTCTAGCAAACTGGATTATGAAACGGTTCAAAGCTTTAACTTAACTGTCCAAGTAAGCGATGCTACGAATACAACAGATACCACTGTGACAATCAACTTAAACAATTTGAATGACAATTCACCGGTTGCAGGGTCAGCATTATTTTTCCAAACGAATGAAAATACGGCTAACGGAACAATGGTTGGAATTGTAACAGCTAATGATGCGGATAACGACCAGCTTAGCTTCAGAATCGTCTCTGGAAATGAAGAAAATGCTTTTGCCATTGATTCTGCAACTGGAAAAATCACGGTTGCCGACCAGTCCAAACTGGATTATGAAACGGTTCAAGGCTTTACGTTTACCGTCCAAGCCAGTGATGGTGCACATACAGCGGAGACAAGCATAACAGTCAACCTAACGAATTTGAATGATAATATTCCTGCATTAAACGACGAGATATTCACTATTGATGAAAATTCGACAAACGGAGCAACTGCTGGTATCGTTCGCGGAACGGATGCTGATGGAGATCAGCTGCATTACAGTATCGTAACAGGAAATAATGCAGGAGCGTTCGCAATGGATGCGTCTACTGGAAAAATAACAGTGGCAGACAGCAGCCAGCTGGATTATGAAAAAGTCCAAAGTTTTACATTAAAGGTACAGGTCAGTGATGGAACACATGAAGCAACCTCAGACGTGAAGATCAACTTAACGAATCTGAATGATAATCCACCAGTTTCAGCGGATGCGGATTTTACAATTGATGAAAAGTCCGCAAACGGATTAAGTATAGGTACCATTACGGCAAGTGATGCTGATGGAGATGCTGCCTTGTATTCGATTGCATCCGGAAATGACAAAGGAATCTTTGTAGTGAATGAAGCGACTGGCGAAATCACGTTAGCAAAGGCTTCTCTTTTAGATGCGGCAGCAAAAGCTGTGCACACACTGACGATTTATGTGAACGATGGGAAGTATACTGCCGTTCAAACGGTTACAGTCCATATTCTTTCAAGTGATACCACCCTTAGCCAATTAACAAGCAGCAAAGGCAACCTAGATCCTGCATTTAAACCGGAGACGACTCGATATTCTATGATGGTCGGGGAAAGTGTGAAGACGATTAATCTAACTCCGGCTACAGCAAATGCGAATGCAACAGTAAAAATTAATGGGAAACAAGTGACGAGCGGTCAAGCAAGTGATGATATCGCCTTGAACGCCGGGAAAAACACGATTGCAATTGAAGTAACGGCTCAAAATGGTCAAAAAGCAGTCTATACTGTTACGGTGACTCGTTTGCAGAAGGTTGTCCCTGCCGTTACTGCAAAAAATGGGATAACAGGAACTGTATCAGATGATCAAGTCAACCTGGTTGATGATAATGGAGCACTCGTTGTAGAGTTAAAGCAGAATCTCGATGAGATAAATACCATTAAATTTACAGGTGAGCAACTAGAAACATTAATCAATAGACATGCAGTGATCAATATTTTGAAAAATGATGTCCAACTCTCAATCCCAGCTGCTAACTTTGCTAAAGGGGAAGACCTTACGTTTAGTTTGGAGAAACTAGACAAAAATCCAGCGCAGCTTCCTTCATCTAATTTGGCGGTGAGTGCTGTTTATGATTTCACGATTAAAAGGGGAGATCAAATTATCAGCCAGTTTGATCATGAAATAGAACTTGCCTATCCAACTGATGGCGTTGATCATCCTGAAGAATTGAAGGTTTACTATTGGAACACAGGTAAGAAGGCATGGGAATTAGTAGGCGGAGTATATGAAAATGGTATGATTAAGGCCATGACTAATCACTTTAGCACCTATGCCGTCTTCCATCCTAATGACCTAGCAGTTAAAAAGAAAGAATCAGATTTACCGAATACTTCAACCAATATGTATAACTGGCTGTTTGCTGGTATTCTTTTCATTCTGCTCGGAGGAGCACTATTCATGGTGCAGCGATTAAGACAAAGAAATAACTAATTTAAAAGGCTGAATTTCAAAGGGAAAAGATTCTTCCAACCTTTGAATTCAGCTTTTTTTTAACATCCTAAGTAATCATGATTTTACAATAAAGGTAAATATAATTAACAAAAATGCAAAATATTACAAAAATAGACATAGATTTAGGTAGTTAGTCCCTGTATAATAATGGTAGACATTCCATAAGAATCATAGCAACCTACCTAAAAGGATAAGACGCAAAGCTATAGGGACTAAAATTGAAACCAACTATGCTAGGAGGTTGACAAATTTTTCATAGGTCTTTTTGGGTGTTTATATTGGAAGAAAAGGGTTGAGAGGAGTAATATAATGAAAAAAGTTTTCTTGATACTATTTTCAGTTGCCATATTCTTAGGAGTAGGATCGCCTGCTTTTGCAGCTGAAAGTGATGATGTTCAAAATGCAATCAAATTAATTGAAAAGACAAACAAAGATATCGATGAAGAAATTGAAAAAGCAGTAAAAAAGGCTGATAAGTTACAAGCTGATTATCTTCTTGATGTTCGTAAAATTGAAGAGGGAGATCAAGTAATCAAATTAAAAAATGAAAAAGAAAAAGTTGTGTCTGACTTAGCAGCAGCTCAAAACGATACGAAAAAACAAGAGGAACTAAACAAAAAGTTAACGGAAATATCTGCAAAAATTGAAAATGAACAAGCAAAAATTAATAGTAAAATTAATGAAATCAATCAGGATATAATGGAAGCGACCCTTCAGCTGGTAACAGTAGACAATAAGGATTCAAAAAAGATAGAAGAAAAGATTAGTAAACTAAATGATAAGTTAAATAAAAGATCTGAAAAGTATCAAGAAAAAACAGAAAAGTTTACGAGCGACCTTCAAAAAACCATTACTGATATTTATGATAAAACGCTTAATATGTCAGCAGAAACAATAAAAAAGGCTGCTGAAAAGGGTGTTCAAGCTGAATGCAGCTGGAAGCTAGTCCGTTTTGCTGATAAGTGGGTATGGATTGATCCTATTAGAATAGTCGGCTGCTAAATTTATTTCACATTTCTGAAAAATATATAGTAAAATAAAAACGAGTTCGAACCTGAGCTCGTTTTTATTCGTATTAAGGCGGGATACCATGGAAGGATTTATGATTGGCAAAAAAGGAACTTTTGTCGAAAAAGTAGATTTCGAAAATAATGGAGTATTTAGTTTGTTAACTCGAGGGGATGGAGTTGAAATTATCCACCAAGGGATAGAAGAAGGAAGAATGTTCTATATTTATCCCAGCGAGAACGCTAATGCTCTGGAGTTTTATTATCTATTATCAGGCCAAGTTGTTTGTGAACTTGATAATCAAAAGTTAACATTAGGTCCTGAAGATTATTTTTCCGCAAGAGGTCTTAAAAATCCAATCCACTTTACCGCCCTTTCGAAAGTAACCTTATTATGCGTGTTTACGGAACAAACCTTTGTTCATATAAGTAAGGACATATCCTCTCTTATGGAAATTACGAAACAAGTAGAATTAAAAGATAGATATACTCATAAGCATAGTGATCGAGTGGCAAAGTATTCTGTGAAAATAGCTAAAAAATTAAAACTAAGTAAAGAACAATTGGAGAATTTAACTGTGGCTGCTGTGCTTCATGACATTGGTAAAATTCATGTGCCAATTGAGATTTTAAATAAACCAGGAAGATTAACGGATGAAGAATTTGAGATTATAAAAAAGCACCCTATAGATGGAGCAACAATGATAAAAAACTCTTATTATCAGGAGTTGGCTCCAATTATTGAACAGCATCATGAAAGGCTAAATGGCAGTGGCTACCCTTATGGATTAAGCGGAGATGAGATTCTTTTGGAAGCAAGAATTATCGCAGTGAGCGATACATTCGATGCAATGACAGAAGATCGTGCTTATAGGAAAGCATCTAAAGAACAAATTGCAATAGATGAACTTAAGAGACTGGCTGGCTCTCATTATGATACAGAAGTGGTGTGGGCCTTCGAACAAATATTAAAAGAAGAAGGACGAATTGACTAATCTTTTGAAAAACGGGGGTAGAGCCCCGCTCAAAGTTGAAAAAGCGCGAAGGAGGGGGCGGTTTACTTGTGATGAAACAAGAAAACCGCCTCCATGTCTTGGTGCTAATCCGAATCCTCTTCAGAGGTTTTCACCCATCCGCCATTGTTTACGGCCATACTGAGACAAGTTCTTTTTAAGTAGTAGATATACCGACCTATTTATGCTAACAATAAAAGAAAGTGATTTTAAAAATGAACTGGTTCGTAATTATAGAGATAACAATATAGTTTTAATTATATTGTCTCACGTTAGTATGACCGCCTTTCTAAATTAACCCTAGAGATGAGGTATTTATATATGAAAGCACTTGTTTTTAATACATTTGGAGGTCCGGAAGTCCTGGAATATTGCGAAGTAAAGGATCCTGTCATCGGTCCGGATGAAATTCTTGTAAGAATGAATGCAATTGGCCTAAACTTTGCAGATATTTATAGAAGGAAAGGAAATTATCATCTGGCCGGGGAGCCTCCCTATATTTTAGGTTATGAAGGTGCCGGAATGGTAGAAAAAGTAGGAGCAGCGGTGCAAGGCATAAGCTCGGGAGACCGTATTGCATTTGCTGATGTTCCATTTGCCAATGCAGAGCTAGTAGCTGTTCCATATGAAAAATTGATACCTCTGCCAGAATCAGTTTCATTTAAGGAGGCTGCCTCTATACTCCTTCAAGGGCTGACTGCACATTATCTTACAAGGGACAGCTATGCTGTAAAAAATAATGATGTTGTCTTAGTACACGCAGCAGCCGGAGGTGTCGGGCAGCTTCTTGTTCAAATTGTAAAGCTTCTTGGTGGTAAGGTAATAGGCTTAACATCTTCCAAGGAAAAAGTAGAAGCGGCAAAAAAAGTGGGAGCGGATTTGGTTCTTCAGTACAGGGATGACTGGAAGCAGAAAGTTCTGGAAGAAACGAACGGCAAAGGGGTGGATGTTGTTTATGAATCAATAGGCTCAACACTCATGGACAGTTTTGCTGTTACGCGCATCGGTGGTACAGTTGTATTTTATGGGATGGCAGGCGGAGATCCGGCCCCAGTTGATCCCCGTATGTTGATGGATACCTCAAAAACTCTAACGGGGGGAGATCTTTGGAATGTTCTCACTTCTAGGGAAGAAAGAGTGACACGATCAAAAGAGCTGTTTAGATGGATAGAAGAAGGAAAAGTAAAAGTATCGGAGCCAACAACTTTTGCGTTAAGAGATGGACAAGAAGCTCACCGATATCTAGAAAGCCGAAAAAGTACGGGTAAAATTTTATTACTGCCATGAAAACCCAATCCCTTTGATGAAAACGCAAATTCCCCAAAGTTTTTCTTTACTTTGGGGGATGCTACCGACCAGGAAGGTATGGAACCTCCTTAGGTGTATATGTGATGACATCAGAAGAATAGATATCAATTTGTAATTTGTGTTTTAACGCTTCTGCATGAATGAGTATAGGTTGGTTGTATTCATTTTTAAAGATGAAATCAGGCCCGTTCCAACTGACGGTGGCATCCCGCTCTGGTGGAACGTAGGTAACCTCTTTACTGTGTGAATAACGCTTAACGACTTTTAAACCTGCATTATCCACTGCATTAAAAAGGGTAGAGGATACTTGACAAATTCCACCGCCCAGGTCTTCTGTATATTCCCCTTTCACGATGACAGTGGCAGGAAGATATCCTTTTCCTGCGGACCTTTCACCAACCACTTTATTAAAGGAAAATGTTTCACCTGGAAAAAGTACATAATTATTAATGGCATTTGCAGCAAGATAAATGTTATTGTTTCTTTCTTTGTTATTGGAACTGAAGAATGTAACATATTCCCCAATTTTTTTTGCTCTTATATTTTCAAGTAATTCACTGTCGACCATTGGAAAAGTGGTTTGTAAAGGGACATCGAATTCAGATGAAGTATTGTTAAAATAATAAGAAAAAATTTTTTCTGTAAAAACTTCGCGGTTTAAATGGTAACCGACTTGTTCCGGAATAATATTCCCATTAATATCTATCATTGCGTTTTTAGGGTTTTTCGAAACCTGCCGATCGATTTCGTCCATGAATTTTTGAAATTTTTCTGAATCGATAATGGCTAAGAATGGCAAGTGTATCGCAAAATTAGTACCGTTAACAACTGAGATTGGATGACCGTTGTGAGTGATCACTAAATTTCCTGGCATCGTCACTTGTTGAGATAACATTATTAGCCCAAGCATCCAACTGAAATTCATATGTTTAAACCTCCCTACTATCATTATGAGTTGAAATCTCTAATTCATGTACTGGGAGCTCTACTTTCATTACCTTCCTTTCTGGAAAGGAATCCTTTTGCAGCCAAGATTGTTAGGAATTGTGTTAACTTTTGTAGTTCAAATACAAACGCGAATCAAGGTCAGAATAGGTATTGTAGTGACCTTCAAAAAGGTTTTGCTTGTTTTTGTCACAAAATCACTCGCTCACTCGTTATGTTTGTAAACATCGAAAAGGGTGATTACATTGACAAAATATGATGTTGCGATTGTAGGCGGTGGAATTGCGGGTTTAACTGCCGCGATTTATGCAGCAAAGGCAGGAAAGAAAACGATCGTTTTGGAACAAAGCAAACGGTTGGGAGGCAGGGCCATTACCAATAAAAAACAGGGTGTCTATTTTAATTTAGGCGGTCATGCCTTGTATAATGGGGAGGCATATAAGACATTTCGTCAACTCGGATTGCAATTGGAGGGGAGCTCACCTTCTGTTGATGCATATGGATTATGGAAAAATCAATTATTAACCATGCCAACGAATATTTCATCCCTCGTTCAAAGTCCGCTTCTAAGTTGGGGAGGAAAACTCGAATTTGCAAAATGGTTTATAAAATTTGGGAAAATGGATACGAGAATCTGGAATCAAATTAGCATCCGGGATTGGATTGAAACTGAAATACAGGACCCGATGCTGCGCAACCTGTTCTATTCACTGCTTCGAACAACGACTTATACTGCTGCACTTGATTTACATCCGGCCGGACCGGCTTTAAAGCATATGCAACATGCATTGCTTGGTGTATTCTATCTGGATAAAGGTTGGGGGTCTCTCGTAGATGAGCTTCATGAGCACGCTGTCCAGTTGGGAGTAAAAGTAGTAACCAATTGTAAAGTGGCTTTAATCGAACATCATGAGCAAAAAGTCCGCTCCATTTTATGTGCCGATGGCAGTAAAATAGAAGCAACCAATGTTATTTTGACTACACCCCCAGCTATTTCTTACAACCTGGTCCCTCATGCAGAACAAACGGCACTCGATACGTGGAAAAAGCAAGCAATCGCTGTTACCGGCGCCTGTCTAGATGTTGGCTTACGCCAGCTGCCCAATCCTAAACACCAATTTATCTATGGCGTAGATCAACCCATTTTATATTCCAATCATTCACGTGACGGAAAACCACGTCCAGCCATCCTAAGCGACGATGAAATACAAGTAGTTTCGCTTTTCAAATATCAGGGCCCGCAAACGGACCCGGAACAGGATGAAAGAGAGTTAGAGCAGGTGTTAGATCTTGCTCAGCCCGGTTGGCGAAATCACGTGGTTGCCCGGCAGTATCTGCCCAAAATGACGGTGGTTCATGATTTTCCTCATCTGAATCGAATCGAAAATCCAGGTCCCACAGTACCTGAAATTGAAGGGTTCTATGTCGCCGGTGATTGGGCATCGCATGGGGAGCTGCTCGTAGACGCATCTGTGGCCAGTGCGAAACGTGCTGTTTCACAGCTATTGGACGTCAGAAAGGATACCGAAATATGTGTGTAGAAAGCCTGTATCAAGCCTATCAACCTCTGCTTTTTTCTTTGGCCTATCGCATGTCGGGAAGCGTTATGGATTCGGAGGATATTGTGCAAGAAGCATTTATTGCCTTTAATCAGCTCCCTAACCGCGAAACGATTGAAAACAAAAAAGCCTATCTTTGCAAGATTGTCACCAATCGATGTCTTGATTTAATCCGGTCATCCGCAAAGACACGCGAGGTGTATGTCGGACCTTGGCTGCCGGAACCGTTGCTTGAAAAAGAGAACTCGGCAACCGACCCTTCACAAGCCTTTTTACAACAAGAGTCTATCTCCACAGCCTATTTGCTATTGCTGCAGCAGCTCAACGCCAACGAACGGGCCGTCTTTTTGCTTCGCGAGGCTTTTCATTACTCCTATGAGGAAATCGCAGAAATTCTCGATAAAAGCAGTGCGAACTGTCGGCAAATTTTCCACCGCGCCAAGAAAAGTATGAACTTTACCCCTGACCAACAGCCATCCGTTACGATTTTGGAATCAAAAATAAAAGAGTTTGTCCACAGCTTCATAAATGGAGACATTACGCAAATATTGGAGCTTGTCAGCGATGATATCGCGATGTACTCGGATGGAGGCGGAAAGGTACCAACAGCAAGGGTGCCTATTTTCGGCGCTGCAGGCGTCATCCGATTGCTACAAAACCTGTTGAAAATGTATGTAGGAAAGTTTGCCTTCTCCTTTGCCACCATTAATGGGATTCCGGGACTGATCCTAACAACAGATGATGACCTGAAGTATGTCTATTCCTTCGCCTTTAATGGTAATCGGATTCAGACCATTTATATAGTTGGCAATCCCGACAAACTGAGGCATTTGCAATAGAGGGGGAACATGCTTTAGCCGTAGGGGAAAGTTGGTTGCTTGTTAAGAACCGCATGTAAAAAAAAAGAATCCCTTTTAATCAAGATTGATTAAAAGGGATTCTTTTTTAACGATAAGCAGCGTAAAACCCCTAGCTTTAGATATGGGGATATAAGCTGCTTTTTTGTTTATTTTTTCAATGAAATCTAGTAATCTCACTATACTTTTTAGTATAATGTGATATAATTTAAATAAATACAGAACATTTGTTCCTGTTTAAAGGGAGGTGAATACGATGTATAGGTCCTATAAAATACAAATTCATCCTGAACATGAGTTGTTTGAATACTGTGATTCACTATGTTTTAAGGCGAAAAATTTGTACAACATTACCAATTATTATATTCGTCAGGTTTACACATCATTAAGAAAAGAAATTAGAAATGAAAATCAACTTCAAGTGTTACAAGATATTGAAACCTATTTACCTCAAATGAATGTAATTCGCCTGAAAAGCTATGAAAAAGCAAAAGCCAACCCTATGAAAGTAGACAAAAAAGGCAAAATAATAGAACCAAAGTTGAAACTTTTCGAAATGCCAACCCAAGAGAAAGCATTCATTGGATACGCCTTTTTAGAAGCGTTATTTAAGGTTATGAAACAGATTGATTACACCTCGATGCCCTCTCAGTCCAATCAACAAACGATGAAGAAAGTATATGATGATTGGAAAAGCTTTTTTGAAGCCTCTAAGAAATATAAACTCAATCCTGCCAGCTTTTCTGGAAAACCAAAAATTCCAAAATATAAACCGAAGAATGGCCGCACAACGTGTTATTTAACCAACCAAATTACGGAAATAAAAGATGGCAGTATTCTAAAATTACCAGTAACTCATCTTCCATTAAACTTGGGAAAGGTCGCTTATTCTGAAGGGAAATTTCAACAGGTTCGGATTGTACCGTCCTATGGCCGCTATGTAATAGAGATTGTTTTTAAAGGAGAACAAGAAAAGGAAATCAAGAGAACGGATAAACAAAAAAATGAATTTGTATTTCCGCCAAGACGGGTAATGGGTATTGATTTGGGCGTGGATAACCTGGCAACTATTATCGATAACACGGGGCTTAAACCTCTGCTTATCAAGGGTACATGGTTAAAATCGGTCAATCAATACTATAACAAATTAAGGGCAAATTATATGTGTATTATAAGAAATGGAAAAGGTCCAAAAGAAGGGATATTTACCACTAATCGCTTGATTTCATTGGATCGAAAAAGGAATAATCGGGTCATGGATTTTTTACACAAGGCCAGTGCAAAAGTAGTGGAGATTGCTTCAGAAAGAACGCTTGATACTATTATCATAGGAAGAAATGTTGGTTGGAAATCGGAGGTCGCATTGAAAAAGTCAAATAAGCAAACCTTCATCCAAATTCCGTATGCCACGTTCATTGAAATGATACGATACAAGGCTGAACGGAAAGGAATTCAAGTCATCGAACGAGAAGAAAGTTTTACCAGCAAGTCTAGCTTCTTGGACAATGATCCGATTCCAACCTTCGGAGATGATAACCATCCACTTTTTAGTGGGTATCGGTGTAGTAGGGCTTTCTACAAGATAAAAGGATCGAAAATTTCCATTCATGCCGATGTAAATGGCGCCTTTAATATTGTTCGCAAACATGTAAAGGATGCATTTGATGGACTTGAAAGAAAGCAGTTCCTTCAAGCCCCAAAGAAAATCATCATAATGAAGAATAAACATGCAAAGCTGAAGGCTTTGGCCTGATGTATTAGCGGGACTTGTGGTAGCCCACGAAAAGACAATGGGCTTTTAAAGCTTATTCTTTCGAAACCCCTATCTATAGTTATGGGGATACTCATGTGTGTAGAAACACTGTATCAAGCCTATCAACCTCTGCTTTTTTCTTTAGCCTATCGCATGTTGAAAATGTTTGCAGATAAGTTTACCTTCTCCTTTGCCACCATCAATGGGAGTCCAGGACTGATCCTAACAATGGATGATGACCTGAAGTATGTCTATTCCTTCGCTTTTAATGGTAATCGGATTCAGACCATCTATATAGTGGGCAATCCCGACAAACTGCGGCATTTGCAATAAAGGAGAACATGCTTTAGACGTGGGGGAAAGTTGGTTTGCTTGTTAAGATCCGCATGAAAAGAAAAAGAATCCATATTAATCAAGAGTGATTAATATGGATTCTTTTTTATTCCAAACGATTTGATGTCACAGTACATTTCTCCAGTAAGATAAATTGTCAACCTGATAGGCTATCCTTATAAAAAGGAAACAAAAGATTTAATTTTTTAAAAATAAAATCACAATATTCCTTTACAGGAATATTCTAATTGTGTTATATTCCATTTAAGGAATATTATTAGAACTTCATTTTTGGAGAATTGTGTACAGTTGGGTGGGGATATTGAGACAGAGTACTTTTTACAATTAAATTAAATAGGGTTAAATGAATATTAAATTTAGCTGTTTTATGGATAGGGGTGGGTTCTATAAATGGATACTACAACACTGAACGCTCTTTCCGAACCCAATCGTTTACAGATTGTAGAACTTTTGCGAGAAGGTCCCCTTACAGTGGGGGAAATTTCCGAACGCTTACAAATCCGTCAGCCACAAGTTTCTAAACACCTTCGTGTTCTTAGTGATGCCGGAATTGTTAAAGTACACGCTGATGCAAATCGGCGCATCTACCAATTACGACCTGAGCCATTTATCCAATTAAATGCGTGGCTTGAGTCTTATCGCCGAATTTGGGAAGAAAGATTTGATAGCTTGGACGATTATTTAAAGGTAATGCAAGAAAAAGAAGAAAAATAAAACTTAATATCAACTTTAAAAAATATAAAACATTTGAACAAGGAGGAAATACAATGGCAAACAACACAATGGTATCGAGAGTAGAGAATGATCGGGTATTGGTACTGGAGCGCGTTTTCGATGCGCCACGAGATCTCGTATTCAGGATGTTTAAAGAGCCGGAGCATCTGAAACGCTGGTGGGGGCCGAGGGGCTGGGAGATTCCTGTTTGCACCGTCGATTTCCGTCCGGGAGGCGTTTGGCATTACTGTATGAAGTGTGTCGATCAGAATCAGGGTCAATTTTTTGGTATGGAATCCTGGGGTAAAGGGGTTTATAAGGAGATTATCGAGCCGGAGAAGATCGTCTATACCGATTACTTTTCAGATGCCGAAGGCAATGTGAATGAATCCATGCCGTCGACCGAGATCACATTGGAATTCATCGATTTGGGTGGAAAGACAAAGCTGATAAACCGTGCTGAATATGTTTCCGAAGAGGCCCTCAAGACCGTCATGGACATGGGTATGATACAGGGCATCACCGAAACTTGGGACCGTTTGAACGAGCTGGTGGAGTCGCTGAAGTAGATTTATCGTCACGCTGTTTTCAGCGTTAGTAAGGTTTAGGAGCATTGAGACTAATAATTAATATATAAAGGAGTGTAAGAATCAATGATTAGTCAAGTTGGTCAAATCATGTTGTATGTAAATAACCAAGATGAAGCAAGGGAGTTTTGGACAGAAATAGTAGGGTTTAGGGTAATTTCAGAGGAAGATAACGGTCAAGGTATGAGATGGATCGAAATTGCTCCAACTAAAGAAGCTGAAACAAGCATTATTCTCCATAATAAGGATTTTGTTGCGAAAATGTCGCCTGGATTAAATCTTGGAACACCATCGTTAATGTTCTTCTCAACAAATTTCGATAATTTATATAGTGACTTATCAAACAAAAACGTTACAGTCGGAGAAATTGTAAATATGCCTTCAGGTAGAGTATTCAATTTTGCAGATAGTGAAAATAATTACTTTGCAGTAATGGAAAAAAAATAAATTCCATTCAATATACGAGTGCGATGCTTGAATCAAGGCATCGCCTTTTTACATGTTTGATTTACGAAACAGATTGTGAAACGAATGCATTACTTGAAAATCGGGTTGCAAATGGCAGCCTTTTTGGTTTATTTAATTAAGTGGCTGAATCATTCAAGAACGCATTTTCTTACTTTAATCAGGCTTTTTGTACTTTTCAAACAGGTATTGCAATCCATAAAACAGAAATACCTTAGAAAAGAAATAGATGAAGAATTGTAAATGATTAAGACGAACTAATGTGAAATACTTAATTTTCCTCGCGAATTTGGCGAATGGATATGCAAAAAGAGCATTACCGATTGCATTAAGTAAGGTAAACTTTAGGAATTTTCCATATGACCACTTCATAATCCAAAGTGAAGTTACCAAAAACATACCTATATTAAATGGAAATTCATTAAATAAGTATGAATTTGGTTTATTATAAAAGACCCACCATTTACGTTTTTTCCCAATGATTGCATTAATGACTTCTATACCACCGATAAGGATTGAAATCGGTAAAAATCGCTTTATATTTTTTAACCCCATAAAAGGTAATGTTGCCAATGCAATTAAGACCATAGCAATATTTAAAATCCTTTGAACCTTTACTGACATCATGATCATCCTTTTTCCGTATAGGCTAACTGCTCCTAGTTTGTTAGGATAACCAAAAATTGAACATGTATGTAGTTTTAGGAAATGCTGTTCGGGTGAAAGAATGGAAAGGGTTTTCTATACATATAAAGAATAAGTAGTATATATCTGTTAAAGGTGGGTGTTTGGATGCTTCAACAGGAATATGGATGGGTTCGGCAGACTAGAGGAACTCTGTTAGATTTTTGTGGGAAATTAGATCCTAATCATTTTACTCAAACGAATGATATCGGTTGGCAAAGTGTAAGAAACACATTAGTTCATATAGCAGATTGCTATGTTGCATGGCTTGGCTCATTTGTTTTATTGAAGACTAAAAAACCACTTACTCCAAGAGAAGAATTACATAATCTCCGTTTAGAGGAAATAAAAGCACGATTTGAACAAGTAGATTCAATCGTAAATGAATTATTAGAACTACATGGCCATGAATTAAACGTGTTAATTGAGAGAGAGATCCCTTGGAGAGAAACGCCTGAACTATTATCTATTACTCCTCGAAAATTGCTCATGCACACCATTACTCACGAGTTTCATCACAAGGGACAAATAGCAGCCATGCTCCGTCAGATGGGTTATGAGCCCCCCAATACAGATGTTTTAGGAACAGAAGATTAATTTTATCTAGAAGTATTTTTGGGTGATGTTTAATTGACATTGCCTTTTTTGTTGAGTAAGTTTGTGAGGTTTCTTACATTCTACCTTCAAGTGAGAATTCTCGCCAGACCAAACGCAACTGCTGCTGCAAGTCCTCCAATAATCATCGTTTGAACAGCGCTCTTGATAGGCGAAGTTCCCGTGAACCTTCCTTTTACGTATCCAAAAATCATCAAGGCGATAAGTGTGACAATTACAGAAACCATTAATGCTGTTGCAGGATGTTTTAGGATAAAATAAGGGAACAAAGGGATTAATCCTCCGACAATATAAGAAACTGCAATGGTAATCGCACTGTTCCTTGCTCTTGTAGGCTCTGGTTTCTCCAACCCTAATTCGAATCTCATCATAAAATCCACCCATTTTTCAGGGTTCTTTTTCATGGTTTCTGTAATAGATTTGATTTGTTCTTCTTCAAGTCCATATTCCCTAAAAATTTCGGATACTTCCTCTTCTTCGCGTTCTGGAAAATCTATTATTTCGCGCTGTTCACGAGCAAGTTCAGATTCGTAATGTTCCGCATCTGTTTTTCCTGCCAAGTATCCGCCGAGTCCCATTGCAATTGACCCCGCTGCAATTTCAGCACTTCCTGCCGTGAGAATCAATGTTGTTGTATCAACAGCCCCGGACAAACCAGCAGCTAATGCAAATGGTACGGTTAATCCGTCTGACATACCAATGACAACATCCCGAATGAAGTCAGACCCAGAAAAATGTTCTTCTACGTGATGCAGGTGTTGATCCATTTTTTCACCTCCAATTAACTAATCTAATACCAATTGTTTTCATAACTCCTCTTAAAAGGAAAAAGTTTTTATTAGTATCTACTGTCGCTTCTTATTTTTAACTTAATTTATAATTAAAAATTCATTAATTTGGAAAATGTATTCATTTATCGTGCTACATTGTATTTAAATAAAATTGAAGGTTATTTTAACTTTAGATGGTTTGTTTTCCGAGCAAATAGGATTCGGTGACAATGACCAGAATTAAGAATCTAAAAGTTGCCTTTGGATTTAAAAATGCAAACATTACTCTAATTAATAGGAGGACAAACCAATGAATACACGGGCAATCAAGGTTCAAAAACAAGGCTGGATTCCTAAAAAGGAACGCATATGGGTAATCGTGGCGATTGTTATCGCTGCTTCGATCATGCTTTGGGAACTTAAGGGACTATTACAGCTTCCATTAACCACTCTGCACAGTAGGCATTTCGAACATACATTTAAAGACTTTGGCTCCAATGCAAGAATTGCCTTATTTTTTGTACTTGCTTATTATGTGCTTCTTCGTGTTATTAAGCTTGATTTTTTAAAAGGTCAAGCCAATGTGAAAAAAAGGTTGTCCACTTTACTGCGCTTTGCCCGAAGATGGCATACTCCAGTAGCGATTCTCGCCATCGCTTTTATTATCTTGCATACGGTAGCTATCTTTATGCACGGCTTCAAATTTGATTTTAATAATATAAGTGGATTGCTTTCCTTGATCGTCCTGCTTCCCGTTCCTATATCAGGACTATTTCGATATCAAAGGATGGACCGGAAGTGGCATTTACGGTCTGGTGTTGCTTTTGCAATTCTATTCTTAATTCATTCTTTTTTATAAACAACATGTGCATAAGCCGTTTTAGCGTGACCTTGATTAAGGTCAATTATTAACGTCCAAATCATATAGTAAAAATGGGATCAGAATAAATCCTTAGCACACAGGGGGATTATTTACCATAGGTTAAAGTCCCCCAATACTTTATATACCTGGCCCTTCCTGCTATAATAAATACTACAGTTGTAAAAGTAGGAGAGGTATCATGAAGGAGATTCCACAAATATCAGAAGCAGAATATGAAGTGATGAAGGTTATATGGAGCTATGAGCCGATTTCGACTCCTGAGGTAGTGGAGAAATTATCGAATAGTGATTGGAAGCCCAATACCATTCACACGATGCTGGCACGCCTCGTGAAGAAAAAGGCTTTGCATGCAAGAAAAGATGGCCGAGTGTTCATATATACTTCATTGGTTGAAAAAGACCAATATGTTGAGCAAAAAAGTAAATCCTTTCTGCAACAGTTTTTCGGCGGTACGTTACATTCAATGGTCTTAAATTTTATTGAAAATGATCAGTTATCGAACGAAGAAATATCGGAACTAAAGAAAATATTGTCCATGAGGGAAAAGAAAGAAGGGGAGAAATAATGGATACACTGCTGCTGCGAATTTTCGTCAGTACCATCGTGGTATCCCTCCTTATTTTTATCATTCTGTTAGTCAAAAAGCTATTAAACCAGCATATGACAGTAAAAGCACATTACCATATTTGGTATTTTCTTTGCATTCCAATGCTTGCTGCCTTTTTACCTTGGCATTATTTTAGCCTTGGAGATTTTAAAAGCTTACTATTTTTCCATAGAGAAGCTCCAATGGACAATGAAAGGATCAATGGAGTGGCTGCCTCTCAGGCGTCAAACAGCGATTTATTACATGATTTCACGGTTTCGGTAAACAAATCAGCGCCAGATTTCGTCTATCATACATTTTTTACAGTTTGGGTCGTTGGAGTGGTTCTTTTTGTAGGGGCTGCTGTTTATTCAACTTATCAAATCTATCAAATCAAAAAGTCGGCTGCGGCTTTTGATGACCATAAGATAAACAAACTATTAGAAGTGTGCAAAGATATGGTTGGCGTGAAAAGAAACATAAGGCTGCTGGAGAGTTCTCTTATCTCCTCGCCGATTACGTTCGGGATTTTTCAACCCTATATCTTTTTACCAAGCAAAACGCGGGAAGAATTCTCGTTAAATGAATTAAAATACGTGCTATTGCACGAGCTGCACCACCATAAAAGCAAAGATCTGTTCGTGAATTACGGCCTGTGGCTGGTTCAGATTATGTATTGGTTTAACCCGGTCGTCTGGTATGCTTCAAAAAGGATTCGAATGGACCGAGAATTGGCCTGTGATGCATCCGTTTTAAATCTTTTGGATGAGAGCGGATATATCGAATATGGGTATACGATCATTCGTTTTGCCGATAAAAAGCAGGGTCGTTCCTTTGAACAGATTGCTCCAGGTATAGGCGGGACAAAAAAACAAATCAAACAAAGAATCCAGTGTATTGCAAGCTACTCTAGAGATTCTCTGTTATTGAAATGGAAAAGCAAGGTCATCTTTGCTGTTTTAGGAATTGTGGTGTTATTCCTTGCTCCATTCACCAACGTTATTGCCAGCCCAAATGATGTGTATCAGTTTAGCGGGAAGAATGCGGACTATGAAGATCTAAGCTCCTATTTTAAGGGCTACAAGGGAAGCTTTGTTTTATATGATCCCTCTAAAAACCAATATCAAATATATAATCGAGAGATGAGTGAACAGAGGGTTTCTCCTGATAGTACCTATAAAGTATATTCGGCCTTATTTGCATTGGAATCCAATGTGATTTCCCCGAATAACAATAACCAGGTTTGGGATGGGGAAATTTATCCCTTCCTGGAATGGAATCAAGATCAAAATTTAGCGACTGCCTTAAGCCGTTCCGTGAATTGGTATTTCCAGAATACCGATCGAGAGGTAGGCAGAAAGCCGCTGCAAGATTATTTTCATAAGATTAAATACGGAAATGAAGATCTTTCAGGGAATTTGGACAGTTACTGGATGGAATCTTCTCTAAAAATATCACCCATTGAACAAGTCCAATTATTATCTCAATTAGATGAAAATCAATGGGGCTTTAAAGCGGAAAATATCCAAGCGGTACAAAAGGCACTTTTTATAGATGAGCAAAGAAATGGGCGGTTATACGGTAAAACGGGAACCGGTATGGTTAATGGCAAGAATGTAAATGGTTGGTTTATCGGCTTTGTCGATAAAGGTGAGAATCGTTTTTATTTTGCCATTAATATTCAAGATAAGGATGGTCAAGCCCAGGGAAGCAAGGCGGCTAAGATTGCTAAGCAGATTCTGCATGATAAAAAGATCTATTAATAATGAACCCCAGAAAGGATTACTCTTCCTTTTTGGGACTTTCTTGGGTTAAATACTACAACTGTAGTATTTGGGATAGACATAGGAAAGGGCTGATAAGTTTTGAAGCAAAAAGAAAATATAGTGAAAAGCAAAACTCGATGGAGATTGGCTAGTCTCTTTTTCGTGGTCTTTGTACTTTTTTCCATCTTAATTCTCCGCTTGGGGTTTATTCAAATTTTAAAAGGAGAAGCCTTTGCGGCTCAAGTTGAGAAGACAGATGTGACGCCCGTCAGTTATTCTGTTCCGCGTGGAAAAATATATGATACGAATAATAGGTTAGTAGTTTACAATATTCCGGAAAAGGCGATTATCTTTACACCGCCGAAAAATCCGCAGCCAAGCGAACTGCTTGAACTGGCCATGAAGTTAAATACCTTCCTGGTCATGACTGATAAAGAGATTAATAAAGTGACCGATCGGGATTTGAAAGATATATGGCTGCTAGAACATAACAATGGAACGGATTTAATCACAAAGAAGGAGGAGAAATTATACAAACAGGAAAAGCTGAATGATAAGGATTTATATCATTTAAAATTGAACCGGATTACAGAAAGCGATCTCGATAAAATGGACAAAAACCTGGCGGCCATCTACCGGAAACTATCGTCCGCCACCGCGTTAACACCGACGATGGTCAAAAATGAGAATGTAACAGAGGAAGAATTTGCAAAGGTCAATGAAAATCTGAACAACCTGCCGGGTGTGGATGTCACGACCGATTGGAAGAGGGGCCGCACCTACGGGGAAACGTTTTGGAATATGCTAGGGGAAGTAACGAGTGCAGATGAAGGCCTTCCAGCAGAAAAGGTAGATTACTATACGGCTAAAGGGTACAAACTGAATGACCGCGTTGGAAAAAGCTATATTGAAGAGCTTTACGATAGTGTGCTGCAAGGCCAAAAGGAAATAGTAAAAACGGTGACCGATCAAAATGGAAATGTGGTAAGTACAGAGACTGTATCTGAAGGGAAGAGCGGCAAGGATCTTGTTCTGACCATAGATATGGAGTTCCAGGCCCAGGTGGAAAAAATCATGCAGGAAGAGTTGGTCAATGCCATCCAAAAGCCTCATACGGATACGCTTGACACTGCCTTTGTCGTGGCCATGGAACCGAAAACAGGCCGTATTGTTGCGATGTCAGGAAAAGTGTATGACAGGAAGTCCGGGGAGTTCACCGATTTTACACCGGGAACCTTCACTTATGCGTTTGAACAGGGGTCCGTTGTAAAAGGAGCGACCGTATTAACCGGATACCAAACGGGTGTCAGGGATTTCGGGGAAACGGAGCTGGATGAAGTCATGCGATTTAAGGGGTCGGGAACCTTCTCCTCTTACCAAGTCATGAACAGAATTAACGATTTAAAGGCATTAGAGCGTTCATCAAACGTGTATATGTGGAAAACTGCGATTGAAATGATGGGCGGCAAGTATGTCCCCAATGGCACATTAAATATCGATCCGAAAAAAATTGAAACGATCCGCTATTATTTTAATCAATTTGGTTTGGGCATCCCGACCGGCATTGGTTTTGATAATGAAACGGCGGGAATTAAAGGTACCAATCCAAGCACCTACTTTCAAATAGCCATCGGACAATTAGATACCTATACACCGCTGCAAATTGCCCAGTATATTACCACAATTGCCAATGGAGGATACCGGATGAAGCCCCAATTGGTAAAGGAGATTCGCGAACCCAATGTGGATGGCGATGAACCGGGCAGCTTGATTGATGAAATTAATCCAGTAGTGCTGAATCGGGTGGATATGAATGCGGAGATGCTTAAGCGGGTTCAACAGGGTTTTTGGCTGGTCACCCATGGTTCCCAAGGAACAGCGAGAGGATATTTTAAAGACGAACCGTACAATGCTGCGGGTAAAACCGGGACCTCGGAATCCTATAAAAATGGGGTGAAGACTTGGAATCTTTCTTTTGCTGGTTATGCCCCATTCGATGATCCTGAGATTGCCATTGCCGTTATTGTGCCAAATGCCTATCGCGATGGTTATGCTCAGCCTCATAGTGCAGCTAATATCATCAGCCAACGGGTTTTTCGGGCGTATTTTGCCCTTCATGAAAAAGGACAGCCAACTGCAAAATGATTGACATCTTTTTATTACAAACGTAGTATTTAGTGTGTAGTAAATACTACATATGTAGTATTATGTGTGTTGCCTACTATTATGCATGGAATCAAATTGTAGAAAGGAGGAAATTCTCCCCCAGCGTTTCGGGGCAATTTTTTAAGAGATAGGCTCTGTTATAGCATAATGTTGATTTCACTGTGTTTTAAAAATAAACGGAAAAATTCCGTTTAAATTGGGAAATACCTATATTTCCTTAAAAATAAGGGGAGTTTTTCCTCTTATATGATCGAAATCTTTGGATTTTGTCTTATTTAGAGCAGTTAATCGGAAATTCTCCGTCTATATCTGCTTCTTAATCTTCATCTATATACATTAGCCGGAAATTCTCCGCCTATGAATTCTCATACCTACAGGAAAATCAACAATGAATAATAACAGAGCCAAGAGATAAAAAAGTGAGATTGAATAGAATAAGCCGCTTATTCTAATTTCAGAACTTCTAATATTAATAGAAAGAGGTAAAGATTATGAGGAAAACAAATGATATTTTCAACATAAAAAGCTTTATAATTACCCTGCTTGTGCTAGTGGTTGCCATTGTTCCGCTAGCCGGCTGGTCGATGACTACCGATAACCCTTCTGACAAGACCGAAAAGGTAGTCAGGAAAACGCCAGCACCCCAGTTACACCGTGAGTTTGCAAAGCTTGAGGACAAATATGATGCCCGTCTTGGAGTCTACGCAATCGATACAGGTACAAATCGGAAGATCTCCTATCGGCCTCAAGAGCGGTTCGCTTTTGCATCTACTTACAAAGCTCTAGCCGCAGGTGCATTGCTACAGCAATACTCTATTGATCAGCTTGACGAGTTAGTTACATACAATAGCGAGGACATCGTTACGTATTCACCCGTCACAAGCCTTCACGTAGATACCGGGATGACTCTTCGTGAAGTTGCCGAGGCTGCTGTTCGCTATAGTGACAACACTGCAGGGAACCTTTTATTTAAGAAATTGGGAGGCCCTGAAGGGTTTGAAGCAGCATTGAGGCAGATTGGCGATCACGTAACCCAAGCTGATCGCTACGAGACGGATTTGAACTCAGCTGTTCCTGGAGACAGACGTGACACCAGCACGCCAAAAGCACTTGCTACCAGCCTCCGGGCTTTCGCAATCGGCGACGTGCTCCCCGCTGAAAAACGTACGCTCCTGACAGATTGGATGCGAGGAAATGCCACTGGAGATGCCTTGATCCGGGCTGGTGCACCAACCGGCTGGGAAGTCGCAGATAAGAGCGGGGCAGGAAGCTATGGAACGCGGAATGACATTGCGATTGTGTGGCCGCCGAATAGAGCTCCTATTGTGATCGCAGTTCTATCCAGCCGCGATACACAGAATGCCGCCTTTGACAATGCGCTGATCGCAGAAGCGGCAGAGGTTGCACTTAATGCCTTTAAGTGAGCTAATAAGTAAATTTACTCATCACAATTCTCAGGGTGCATCAGAGAAAGTTAAAATTATAAAGGATAACCCTATTGAGGGTATTACCAAGGGGAATTTGGACAATTTTAGCAGTCTATGATGACAGCCATCTCGAAGTAGAAATTTGTAATCGTGATGGAACAACGTTATTCTTAGGTGCATTATCGCGAGATTTTCTTGAAGTTGTTGTTTAATGGAATGCTTTAATAGAATAATAAAGGATAAGTTTAAAGAGCCGGGGATTTTCAAGTTTTTTGGAAATACTTCCGTATAAAAAGCCAACTGCCCAATAGAAAAGGTAGTTGGCTCTAGTCATTCTGGGATTACAGAGCGTTAAAGACTTTCACCCCTTCATTCGCTCAGGCAGGCTCTGAATCGACTGGACGACTAAATCAAGCTTTGATTCTATTCGATAGAGCAGATAGAGGGTCACAACGATAGGGAAGCCCACCTCTTTGATAAATGAGATGATTTGTTCCACAGCAAATTCTCTCCTTTCCGATTATATTTTAAAAGTGGCCGGTTTCGCTAAAGAATCCGGCCACTCCCTTAAACTTATTGATTTTGAATAGATTCCTCATACAATTAAACAATTTCATATTCCACTACATTACGGTCGATCACTCGTGCGCCTTTTGAGGCAACATATCTGCCGCTGGCCGATGTAAACACATCCGCAGCAATGATCTGTTCCATCGCTTGTTTGACAGCGGCCTCATCAACCGGCTCCTTCGGATTGTCCACCGCAATGCGGGCAGTCTTGCCAAACTCCGTACCAAACATTAACTCCAACGTCTTTGCCATTTATATTCACCTCCTTTCTTTGAGGCATGGGGACGGTTCTTTTGCTTCACTTTTTACTGATTACCTCCTTGTTAGATTTGCGCTTCTTTACCTAAGGTTTGAGGCACTAGAACCGTCCCTCTGCTTCATTCTTTACGCGGTCAGTTCAGTGCTGTCGCTGCGCTCGGTTTTGTTTAGCGGGTAGTTGCATAGTGCAGAAATGGCTTGTGCAACCTGGAATAACTGGTCAGCAGTTGATTCCTTTTTGATATTGCTAAACGTTTTGGTCTTTTCAATTGGGTTCCCTTGTTCGTCAAGATCTACCTGGAATGCCAAGCGAAGCTTTGAACCTTCTAACAATGCTTGTGCCATTGTCGTTCACCTCCTTTCACCCTTTATTTAGTGTTTTGGAGGCGAAAAGGACAGGGGAGGGAAAACTTTTTATAGAATATTGCCTTTCATGCCCCCTAAACAGCCAAAACCAGGCGGTAAGCCTGGTCTAGGTAACATTTTTATGAGCTTTTTTGGGGTGTGATTTCCAGTTATTTGGATATACTTTCCGGGTTTGTGTGGTTACTTTCCAATTTGATGCTTTTACTTTCACTTTTTGAGCAAATACTTTCGGCTATTTCAATTTTACTTTCCAAAATTCCACATTTACTTTCCAAACAGGAGCAGGGTGAAGCATGGGGAGGTTCTTGTGCCTCACTCACTCTTCGCTAATGCAAGAGAACCGTCCCCATGCATCCCCATGCATCATCATATTAACGACTAGGTGCGTTGACTAACTTTTGGTATTCCAACTTAATTTTTTAAAAAGGTGCCTGACCATTAGTGCATATTACCAATGTCATTACTTGAATTTTGTCGAAGATTGATAGAGTTTTATGTATGGAGAAATGACTTATGTGCATTTGAACTTCAACGTGCAGCTAGATTAAATAATTTTTGTGTTAATGATAGAGATTTCCTTGATTTTTTTGGAACATAAAGAGAGGCTAATACTCTGAAGGCAAAAAGAAAAACTCGCCAATCTGGCGAGTTTAACCTTTTGTAGAATGTTTTTGTAAAAGTTTTTAAACAAAGCAACAATAATATTTCTAGTTAGAATTGCTTAACACCAATTGTGATTTTAATTCGCTTTGTACCCTTTGTTTCTCTTCTGGGGCGACTATTCCGTAATAAATTTTGTTAATCTTTGTGCCTGTTTCCTTTATCTCCATTTGTTCAATACTGTTTCCGGCTGTTTTATCATTTTTTTGAATATCTACCATTTGGTCAAATGTTATGTTTGTTTTGACATTTTTACCAACGGTGGAAAAGATATCAGAGAAGTTTGTTAAGGTAGAAAGGCTGGCACCTTCTTTTATGACTGCTTGAATGATTTGACGCTGCTTCTCTTGTCGTCCAAAGTCCCCTCTAGGGTCCTCGTGCCTCATCCTCGAATAACTTAACGCTTCATCCCCAGTTAGAGTGATCTTTCCTTTTGCGAAATGGTATTGGCCGACAGTAAAGTCCAGGTCATTCTGAACCGTCCCCAACGACCTTTGTCACCTTGTCGTTCATCCACACCCAGCATTAAGACAGTAAATGGATCCTTCTTTACTTCAACTCGCTCTTGTCGTTTATCTGATTGTTTTCGTTCGATTGGCTGGTGCATGCGGGAAAATTACCAATCAACCATTCTTATTTCTATAATTTCACAGAATTTTGTCGAAAATAGTAGTAATATATTATTAAAAACTAGAAAAATTTGATTTAGGTTAATTCCGGGATAATAGGAAGAAATTCATATGGAGGATCATAACAATGCGGAATCTACTAAAAGGTAAAAAGGCTTTATTAAGTCTCGGTGGTTTAATTCTTGTTATTTTAATTGTTTTTTTAAGCATTGGAGGTAATGATACGCCTTCTGGTGCTGTTAGTGATTTTATTGATGCCTACAATGATAACCAAAATGGTGAAGAAGAATATTGGGTATCCGAAGGGAACAAAGATTTTAATGAGTTTAATACAAGATTAGGCCCTATATATGAACGGGCATCTAACTTTCCGCTAGATTTTCGGTACCTTAGTGATGCAAATTTGGAAGGATATGAAATAACTAAGGAGGAAAACTTTGACGATTTATTAGCTGATTTTTACGATGAAATTGATATGGGAGATTTAAGCGAAGAAGATTTAAAAAAAGCAGGTCTATTGGATAAAAAACTTAAAGAGAATGTTGCACGTGTCTCTGTTACCTTGGAATTGAAAGATGGTTCAAAACAAGATACTCATTTCTACACGATAAAGGAAGATAACGGGTGGAAGGTATTTGCATTTATGCAAACTAAATAGTTTTTTGTCTATGGGGTCTCTCCTAATTGGCTAAAGTATAAAGCTTAATAATTGTGTGTTATGCCACTCCGAAGCCACCCGAACTTTTTGTAGATGACCTGGCTTTAAAATAATTGAAAGAAGTAATAGAAAGAAGTGCTAGCAGCACTTCTTTTGTTTTTTCCAAGAAGATATCCCACCTAGGATATACTTTTTTGGGGACTTACCTAACTCCGCCGCCCCAAAGTTCCCTGCCGCCAGTATGGCCAGTGTTTTGATGGACGTCTTCATCGACGGAGTTGAAGGACGCCTGGTTCTTCATTGTGGTGCCAGGTGAACCCCTCAGGAGTGTTCCCTTGTCCTAGCTGTGCGATATCATGTTGGTCTAGTCCTATTTGTTGGGCTAGAGCTGAATCGGATTGGATTGCCTCATATAATTCATGATTCGCGAAGGAGAAATGGACATTGTCTGATTGAAGGTAAAGCTCTTCCGGCAACTGAACTTCAACGTCACTTTCAAATACAGGGAAGGTACCTGTCACGTATTCACCACTTGGTAATTCTACGGTTTTCTCGATAAAGGGTACTCCTGTTTCGGGATGAAGCTCTCCATTTAAATGGTCGTTTCTTGTATCGAGGTCTTCTGCATCAACAATATCGGCCCCATCAATAAGATCCATTAAACCTACCGCTAACATGGAAATAGCCGCTACTTTTCCGATGTTTTTAACACCCTGAAAGGCTTTTTCCTTATCGCCTTTTTTTAAGCCTTCAAACGTGGTGCCTGCGCTTTTTGTTGTGTAGGTGATGGTGCTGCCGATCCCTTTAAGCGTTCTGCCGCCAGAGTCTTTCAAATCGCTGAAGCCCTCTTTCTTTGCCTGGTCGTCTTTCTTGATGACTCCGTATGTGCCTTTTACGGCCCCATCGATGAACTGACCGGCATTATCTAAAGCAGTCGTTGATGCCAGCTTAATCCCATCTCCGACTTCCTCTACCTGTTGATATGGATTTTTCTCAAATGTTTAGCAAGATTCGACAGTTCTCTGCTGCAAAAATATATATAAATCCAGTTGTAGAAAAGGGGTAGGCCGATTCTAATCAATCGTTTGGTTAAATGACAAAATTTTTGGCGAAAAAGGGAGGAAAACTCGATTAAATCAATAGATTTTTAGTTTTCAACCAAACGTTTAATTGGAAAATCAATAGTAGATTTTGATGAAAATTTGCGGATTTCTGAATGTGTGTTAGACCTTCAAGAAATGGAGCATCATAATCTGGCAATATTCATCAAAATTTTTAGGAGAATAAGACTAGGAATGTTGATGTATCAACATTTAATCCCATTTACATAAACGTTTGACTGAACGACAACCATTTTCGTAATAGTGGAGGAAAAAGTCAGCCAGTGGCAAGGCTTTGAATCGGTTTACATAAACGTTTGTTTAGATTGCACTGGGACAACAATTTGTTGAAATACCACGAACAATTTGTGGTGCATGGGGACGGCTCGAGGCCACTGAAAAAGGTGGATTAAAGACATTTTCGTCCTAAATCGAGGTAGTTTTGTTTTTAATAAGCCGGATTAAAGACATTATCACCTTCAGTCGAGGCGGTTTTATCTTTAATAAGCCAATGTTTGGCGTGTTTTTTTAGTAATCTCGGACGGTTCTTATGCTTCATTTTTTTGTCTGTAATTCGGACGTGCATAGTTGTAAAACGGAAATTGTAGTAATTTTATATATATTATAAAAATTTAAATCATGTTAAAATTGCGAATATAAAATTAGTATCACATTGATACTATACTAGTTGACGGTAGGGGTGAAAGAATGGATTTAATGAATATTCAGCCTGTTGTCCAAAGTATTGCAGATGCGATAGCGGCTGTTTTAAAGATTGAGGTTGAAATTGCCAATCATCATTTTATTAGAGTTGCAGGTACAGGGGAGCAAAGGGTAAGTGTCCTTCACAAAATGGAAGGAGATCTTGTCTATAAATCTGCCATTCGTACCGGGCAGCCAGTCATTATCACAAATCCTGGGTATGCAGAGGTTTGTCAGAGATGCCAATTTTTCCAAAATTGCTCAGAGACCGGGGAGATTTGCACGCCAATTACATATGATAACCGGGCGATCGGTGTGATTGGGCTATTGGCATTTAACGAAGAGCAGCGCCAGCGCTTGTTTGAGAACACGGATGGCATATTGACCTTTTTAAGGAAAATGGCAGACCTTTTATCAAGTAAATTGCATTTATACCATCTGAATCAACAGCTTACAAGCAACTCAGAAAAAATGGAAAAATTGATGGATCTTGTCCATGTAGGAATGATTCTGATTGACGAAAAAGGAAAGCTGAATGAAATGAACCTAAAAGCTGAAATGCTATTGGGAGCAGAAAACAAGGCCGTTCCTCTCCATGTACAAAACTTAATTCGTGATTTTGCTTGGGAGTCAGGGGTGTTGAGTCGAACCGTTACGCTTGTAACCAGCAGGGGAGAGAAATCTTTGCTTTTGACCAAACAAAAACTATCTTCGCCAGCATCGTATCAGACGGAGTATTTGATTAGTATTCAGGATGTCAAAGAGATACGAAATCTTGCAGAAATGGCAGCGGAGGACCAAAAGAAACCGTTTGACCAAATTATTGGTGTCAGCACACAAATCGCAGAGGTAAAAAAATACGCCTTTAAGGTATCCCAATCTGACTCCACCGTCTTAATTCAAGGGGAAAGCGGTACGGGGAAGGAGGAATTCGCCAGAGCCATTCACCATGCGAGTATGAGAAAGGAGAATGCCTTTATTACTGTCAATTGTGGTGCTATTCCCGAGCACTTATTAGAGAGTGAGTTGTTTGGCTATGATCGAGGAGCGTTTACTGGTGCCAATCAAAAAGGGAAGCCGGGTAAATTTGAATTAGCCCATCAAGGGACGATTTTTTTAGATGAAATAGGGGAGATGCCTCCGCTGTTACAAGTGAAGCTGTTGCGTGTTCTCCAGCAGAAGGAAATAGAACGTCTTGGCAGTACCCATACTATCTCAGTTGATGTACGGGTGATCGCGGCAACGAACAAAGACTTGCAGGAAATGGTGAACAATGGGCTGTTTAGGGAGGATTTGTATTTCCGGCTTAATGTCATTCCTATCGTGATTCCGCCGCTTAGAAGCAGGAAGGAGGACATCATTGCTCTGAGTGACCACTTTATTACCTTGTTCAATGAACAATTTCATGCGAATGTATTAGGGTTTGGAAAGAACGTCATAAGTGCCATGTTAAATTATCCATGGAAGGGTAATGTTCGAGAACTGAAAAATTTTATTGAATACCTATTTAATTTTATTTCCAATGGGTGGATTACCATGGAGGCGGCAGGTGAATTAATTCAACGAAAGCTTGAAATGGAAAAACAGAAGATTCCGCTTACCTCTACATCTTTCTCCTTAGTTGAAATGGAAAAGGATTTGATTAAAAAAGCCCTTCAATACGTTCACAATCATCAGCTTAACGTAGAGGATGCAAGCCAATTATTAGGAATTGGACGAGCTACGCTGTTTCGAAAAATAAAAAAGTATCAAATTGATATTTGATATCAAAATGAGACTTTTTTGTTTTACTAGGAAGTTTGGTCTGAATTTTTTACTTCGAGTATCATTATGGTACTTTTTTTAGATTTTCATTTTTATTAAAGCGCTTACTTAAGGGGTTTTCATTTTGGCACGCGACTTGCAATGTATAAGGATAGAAAAACTCTAAAGGAGGAGCAAATATATGCTGCAACAAGTTCAAACAAATAAAGCACCAGCAGCGGTAGGCCCCTATTCTCAAGCAATCATTGCCAATGGTTTTGTTTTTCTATCAGGCATGCTGCCGCTAGATTGTGAAACTGGGAATATAGTAGGGGATTCCACAGCTGAACAGACAGAGCAAATCTTGAAAAATATTTCAGGATTGCTGTCAGAGTTAAATCTGGGTTTAGAGGATATTGTGAAAGCGACGATCTTCCTTGATTCTATTGATTCATTTCAAAGTGTAAATGAAGTGTATGGATCATATTTTTCAGAACATAAGCCTGCAAGAAGCTGTTTCGAGGTTTCTGCCATCCCTAAAGGAGCAAAGGTGGAAATCGAAGTCATTGCAGTAACAAAATAGAAAAGGAGGGGTTGTTCGTGCAGAGTACCATGAGAAAGGATATAAAATGGGTTTCCAATGCATTTTATGATCCTGTCTATAACGACGATGAATTATCATTTTTTCAAGATAAAGAGGTTGAAAAGATTCACCAGTTTCAAAAATCCCATGAATCCTATACAGAAACACCCTTGCATTCATTAAAAAATTTAGCAGGCTACCTAAATATTTCCGAAATCCTAGTGAAGGATGAATCGTACCGTTTTGGCCTTAATGCCTTTAAGGTAATGGGCGGTATTTATGCGGTGGCAAAGTACTTGGCCAATCAACTTGGCGAAAACATTGAGAACCTTTCATTTAAAGAACTGCAGTCCCCTCGGGTAAAAGAAAAGCTTGGGGAAGTCACCTTTATTTCTGCGACGGACGGGAACCATGGCCGCGGGGTTGCCTGGGCGGCAAGAGAGCTGGGGCATAAATCGATCATTTATATGCCAAAGGGTTCTTCCTTGATTCGTCTGAATGCGATTCGGAACGAAGGAGCAGAGGCGGATATTACAGAGTTAAATTATGACGATGCTGTTCGAATGTGTGCTAACCTTGCAAATAAAAATGGCTGGGTGATGGTTCAAGATACCGCTTGGGAAGGTTATGATGAAATTCCGCTTTGGATCATGCAGGGATATGCATCGATGGCTAAAGAAGTGGTTGATCAAATGGGCAGCGCCGGAGGAGAACCACCTACACATATTTTCTTGCAGGCCGGAGTTGGATCTTTTGCCGCTGGAATCGCTGCTTATATGGTTCAGCATTATCGAGATAATCCGCCGGTGATTATCGTAGTGGAACCGGAAAAAGCTGATTGTTACTACAGGTCCTTTGCGAATAAAGAAGGGAAGCGCGAGGTTGTCGGCGGGGATATGGACACCATCATGGCCGGCCTAGCTTGCGGGGAACCGAATACAAGGGCGTTTCGGATATTGGGTCAATACGCCAAGGCTGCCTTCTCGTGTAACGATAATATTTCCGCGTTGGGGATGCGGCTTTACGGGAATCCGCTGAAGGATGACCCTCGGGTTATTTCTGGTGAATCAGGCGCGGTGACTCTCGGGCTTGTCTACTATTTACGGAAACTGGAAGCAGACCAATCTGTAAATGATGAGATATTACTAGACTCAAATTCAAGAATCTTGCTGATTAGCACAGAAGGGGATACTGACCCGGACCATTATAAAAAGGTTGTTTGGGAAGGACGCTGTCCGATTTAAAATGGGACTCGGGCTAAGGTTTTTAGAGCGGATATCTTCAATGTTTTTGGATGACGCGGTGAAGTGCCTAGCCTAAGAGTCGATCTGGAAAAGGAAGACATTTTTTCTATAGGGGGAGTACAAGGTGTTATCAGAAAATCGGAAAGAAAGCGTCATTAAGCTTTGTCAATCATTAGTGAGATTAAAAAGTTATTCCGGCCAAGAGGATTTGGTGGCAAAAGAGATTAAGGCATATGCTGAACAGCATGGCTTTGATGAATGCATTGTGGATGAGTACGGGAATGTCATGCTCGTTATGAACGGGAACATGGAGGGACCTACCGTCCTTTTAGATGGCCATATTGATACGGTGCCTGTAAATACTGAGCAGTGGACCGTCGACCCTTTTTCAGGCGAAATAAGAGATGGAAAAATTTACGGCAGAGGAACCTCCGATATGAAGGGGGCTGTCAGTGCCATGATTGCTGCTGCAATCAATTTTGCTGAAGATACAAAGAAAGCTTTTCCTGGTAAGGTCGTTGTTTCATGCAGCGTCCATGAGGAGTGCTTTGAGGGAGTAGCAACAAGACGGGTTAGTGAAATTGTAAACCCAGATTATGTAGTTATTGGAGAGGCTACGAATTTAAAACTAAATCGGGGACAAAGGGGCCGTGCGGAAATCGTCGTCGAAACCGTTGGAAAGCCTGCCCATTCCTCTAATCCGGAAAAAGGAATTAATGCGGTCTATCATATGATGAAGCTCCTTACTGAGATTCGGAACCTGCCAGTGAATGAACATGAGGTATTAGGAAAGGGAATACTTGAATTAACGGATATCAAATCCTCTCCTTATCCTGGGGCATCTGTTGTTCCATCCTTATGTACAGTGACATTTGACCGCCGGTTGCTAGTGGGGGAAACAAAGGAATCTGTTTTGGCGCCAATCCAGGACCTCATTGATAAACTTCAGTTGGTGGATCCGAAGTTTAAAGCAAGCGTAAGGTACGCTTTCGGCGAGGAACGCTGTTATACAGGGGCTTTAATTAGTGATGAGCGATTTTTCCCGGGATGGTTATATGATGATGTCGAAGAGTTTGTCCAGCTTCCATTAAAAGAATTAGAAGCGATTGGACTCACACCTGAGCTGTCTCATTATTCCTTCTGTACAAATGGAAGTCACTTTGCAGGTGAAGCAAATATTCCAACAATCGGCTTTGGTCCGTCTTTAGAATCTCAGGCCCACGTTGATGATGAATATATCGAGATTGAGCAATTGGTAAAAGCTACAGCAGGCTACTCGGCTATTATGAGAGCGTTAACAGTCATTCATACCAAGGAAAAGGAGACTGCAAAACATGTATGATTTAATCATCCGCAATGGGAAAATTATTGATGGAACAGGTTCGCCATGGTACTACGGGGACTTGGCGATTGAGAACGGAAAAATCGCCAAGATTGGAAAATTGACCAATTGCCAGGCTAAGGAAGAAATTGATGCGAAAAATCAAGTTGTAAGTCCTGGATTTATTGATATGCATACCCATTCCGATCTTGTTATTCTTGATGAGCCTTTGATTGAGGCAAAGGTTCGCCAGGGAATTACAACCGACTTGCTGGGGCAGGACGGAATTGCCGCAGCCCCGCTGCCGAAGGAATATGTTTCGCCATGGAGAAAAAATTTGGCTGGATTAGATGGCAACCCGCCAATTGAATGGGACTGGACAACAGTTTCTGAATATTTAGATAAGATTGAGAAGAACAATCCAAGCTACAATTTGGCGGTGCTTGCCCCGCACGGGAATATCCGGATGGAGGTTATGGGACTGGACAACCGTCCAGCTACAGATGACGAGATTAAACAAATGCAAGATGTTCTCCGCCGTTCATTAGATGAAGGAGCAGTTGGCTTATCGACCGGATTAATTTATCCGCCATGCTGTTTTGCTGAAATGAAAGAATTAGAGGCATTATGCCAAGTAATTGCGGAGTACGGGGTGCCGCTTGTCATCCATCAGAGAAGTGAAGGGGACGAAATTCTAGAATCCATGCAGGAATTGATTGACATGATGAAGCGGTGCGGAGCTCACCTTCATTTTTCACACTTAAAGAATTGCGGCAAGGATAACTGGCATAAGACACCGGATGTATTAAAAAGGATTGACCAAGCTCGGGATGAAGGGTTAGAAGTAACCTTTGACCAATACCCGTACACTGCTGGAAGTACGATGCTGAGTGCCATTCTGCCGCCTTGGGTCCATGCTGGCGGCACTGATCAACTGCTCGAACGCCTTGCTGATGAAGGGCTTCGTAAGAAAATGATCCAGGAGATGGCAACAGGCTTTAAGGGCTGGGATAGCATGTCGAAGTGGGCCGGTTGGGATGGAATTATTGTTACATCCGTAGAATCTGCTGAGAAACAGTATTGTGTAGGTAAGACGATTGAACAAATTGCTGAATTAGATGGACGGGAAAATTGTGCCGAAGTAGCTCTGGATTTGATTCTCCATGAGAAAAATGGCGTTGGAATGATCGATTTTGTCATGAATGAGGAATCCGTTAAGGCGATCCTTGCACACCCGGCTGGGACGATTGGAAGTGACGGCTTATTAGGCGGTGAACCACATCCTCGTGCCTACGGCTCGTTTCCTAGGATTCTTGGAAAATATGTAAGGGAAGAAAAGGTTCTCCCGTTAGAAGATATGATTCGCCGTATGACATCTCAGCCTGCGAGAATCATAGGTTTGCAGGACCGCGGGATCTTACGGGAGGGATTGGCCGCTGATATTGTCATCTTTAACCCAGACGAAATTATCGACCAAGCCACATTTGAAAAACCGCGCCAGTTCAATCTTGGAATTGATACAGTCATCGTCAACGGTGAGGTTGTCATTCAAGGTGAGCAGGCTTATCGGAAACCTGTGGGAAAGGTGATTCGCCGTCATTATCCAGGGGTTCAAGGAGTTAATGAAAAAGAGTTATTGTCCCGTTAAGAACAGAGCTGAAATGTAGATTATCATGCAAGCTATTTCTAAGGAGGATTGATTTATGGGAATTATTTGGACAATTGTTATCGTTTATATGGCAGCCATGATTGGAATTGGGTTATATGCAAAAACAAAGGTCAAGGATAGTAACGATTATCACCTTGCTGGCCGTCGATTAGGTCCAATTATGCTTGCAGGAACATTGGCCGCAACTGAGATCGGCGGAGGAAGTTCTGTTGGTGTCGCCTCTAAAGCTTATGGTGATTGGGGGCTGTCTGCTGGCTGGTATGTGGTATCGGCCGGGATTGGTATATTACTAGTATCTTTTGTGGCCCCTTATATGCGGAAGGCAATGGCGACAACTGTTCCGGAAATTATTGGCCGGAGATATGGTAAAAGCAGTTATGCTATTTCTAGTTTCTTGTCTTTTGTTGCTTCAACTGCCTTGGCTGCAGTTCAAATTACAGCAACGGCATCAATTGTCCATATATTAACAGGTTTTAGTGTAACATGGGCGATTCTGATTGCAGGAATAGGGGTTGTGTTCTACACCTATCTAGGTGGAATGTGGAGTGTTACGCTTACAGATTTTGTGCAATTTTTCCTTATTGTTTTTGGGTTTGCGATTGCTGTCCCCTTTGCCTTTCACAGTGCGGGGGGCGTGGACGCGGTCATGTCCAATCTGCCGAAAGAACAGCTAGGCTTTACCAAGATTGGATGGGGAACCATCATCGGATTAACCATTATGTACTTTATGACTTTTTCGACTGGACAGGAAGCGGTACAGCGCTATTACTCCGCAAAAAATCAAAAAGTAGCCGTAACAGGTTCACTATTATGCGGCATCTTAATGACATTATATGCCTTCATTCCGGCTGTTCTTGGTTTAATTGCGTTAGCTGTGTTTCCAACGATTAATGCCAATGATGCATTGGCCACCGTTTCTGTTGAATTATTGCCGCCGCTTATTTCAGGGCTTCTCCTGTCAGGTGTCATTTCAGCAACTTTGTCTAGTGCCTCTGGAAATTTACTTGCTGTAGCAAGTGTATTCGTAAAAGATATTTATCCTATTGTTACGAAGAAAGCCGTGGAACCTCATAAAGAGCTTAAATTAAGTAAAATGCTTGTGGTAATCTCAGGTTTTGTGGCGGTCGGCATTTCTTTATTCAGCCAACAAATCATTCCGTTGCTTGTTTTTGCCTTTACCCTTCGTTCAACCGGCCCATTTGCAGCATATCTACTAGGATTGGTATGGGATAAAGTTACACCAAAAGCCGGTTTGTACTCTATTATTGCAGGAACCGTTATCGGGCTCGGATGGCAGCTGGCAAAAGAACCATTCGGTATCATGGCTGTCATTGCCGGAAGCGTAGCCAGCCTATTAACCTTCTTGATTGTAAATAAAATCGAACTTAATAGAGGAGTCCCGGCAGCACCTTCGGCGTATAATCAGGAGGGTCAGTTTACGACATAGAGTAATATTGCAACTTGCTAACCATAAAAAGGCAACTTTTCTTTTAGTAGAAAGTGGTATATTGATTCGAAACAGCCAACAACCTTTCAAGGTTGTTGGCTGTTATTGTTAGGTGTGGGCTGGATTGGGAGAATCACCTTAATTCGAGCATTAATTACATTGGTTTAGTTAGAATTGCTTATCTCCAATTGTGATTTTAATTCGCTTTGTACCCTTTGTTTCTCTTCTGGAGCGACTATTCCATAATAAATTTTGTTAATCTTTGTGCCTGTTTCTTTTATTTCGATTTGTTCAATGCTGTTTCCGGCCGTTTTATCATTTTTTTGAATGGCTGCCATTTGGTCGAAGGTTAAGTTTGTTTTGACATTTTTACCAAGTGCGGAGAAGATATCAGAGAAATTTGTTAAGGTAGAAAGGCTGGCACCTTCTTTAATAACTGCTTGAATGATTTGACGCTGCCTTTCTTGTCGGCCAAAATCCCCTCTAGGGTCCTCGTGTCTCATCCTCGAATAACTTAACGCTTCATCGCCATTTAGGTTGATATTCCCTTTTGCGAAATGGTATTGGCCGACAGTAAAGTCCAGGTCATTCTGAACTCTCACCCCGCCAACCGCATCAACAATGTCTTTAAAGCCTTCCATATTAATCTGGATATAATAATCGATCGGGATATCGAGAAAGTTTTCAACGGTATCCATTGCCATCGGTACTCCGCCGAAGGCATAAGCATGATTGATCTTGTCCTCTTTTCCCTTGCCGACTATTTGAGTGCGTGTGTCACGCGGTATGCTTAACATTTTTACCGACTGTTTTTGTGGGTTTACAGCCAATACGATCATGGAGTCAGAACGACCTTTGTCACCTTGCCGTTCATCAACCCCCAGCATTAAGACAGTAAATGGATCCTTCTTTACTTCAACTGGCTCTTGTCGTTTATCTGACTGTTTTCGCTCGATTGGCTGGTGCATGGTATCAACTGCGCTTTTAAAAGATTTATAAACTGTATAACTATAAATTCCAAACGATAGGAACAACACAAGAAGAGTGATGAGCGTAATTTTGACCCACTTTTTCTTCCTTTTTTGAGTTTTCATTTATGAAAACCTCCTTTTTGTGAAATAACCTCAGTTTTCCATTCTCTCACACAATAAGTCTATTGTAACTATTAACTTCTTTCCAAGAGACACATAGAGGTGGTTCTTGTGCCTCATCAAACTGCGATTTACCTTGAAGAAGTTAATGGGGCAGACGATAGAGGATGTAAATTTACAAAAAATCGGTAGGTGAGTTCATTTAACGATGGAGCCCGCTACTATGCATTCATAAACTTTAAATTTTAAGAGGTTATTGTTTACTTTTTGTTGAATTACTAATATACAAAAAGTAAAAAGGTGGAAAGTATATGAACTCAACGGTTTCTCCGATTGCCTGTAAGGTAAATAATGTATTTATTCATGTTAGTGATTTAAAAAAATCTGCAGAATGGTACAGTGATTTACTTGGGTTACCATTTAATAAGGAAGAAGTTCATTCTCCTGTTTACAATGTCCCTGTAACATCAGAAACCGGGCTTACTTTAGATGATCACACATTTGACCCAGGCTTTAAATTGAAGCCCTCAGACCACGTTTTATTTAATTTCTTCGTCAAAGATATTGATGAAGCATACCAGTTTATTAAAAATAAAGGAATAATAGTTGTTAAAGAAATAGAGCGCATAGGTGATTTTGCTTATTTTAATTTCAAGGATTTAGATGGTAATATTTTAATGATCTGTAATGGTTAATGTTCTGAGCAAGGGTAAAGTTTTTTTACCTTTGCTTTTTTATTTGGCTCACTATTGGGAACCTGACCAAGAAAGGGGAGTCAAGGTATCAGACAAACACCGGTTCAGGGGTAATCCAAGGTTCCTTTTTCAAAAGAAATTGCAGGCACCAGATCAATCCGTTTATTCATTGACTGTTCTTGATGTTTTGAACCAACAACCAGGGGAAAGTCGTGACAAATTGATTCGAAAATGGATGTTAATTGTGTGGGAATGTTGGGGACATTAACATAATGGGGTGAAAGAAATTTGTTTCTCTCTTTTAAAGTGATTTATTTTTGTAAATGTATGCATTTTGCACCAAATATCGCATTCCATTTCATCGAAGTTGTGTTTTCGTACCTGATTTAGCACTAAAATCGTAACAAAACAATGAAAATTGCGGTCTTACGAAGAGGGATATGATTTACTGTGTGAATGATCAGTGAAAATAAGAGAAAACATAATGATCTATTTGGAGTGTTTTCCATTTATTTGGATATACTTTCCGGTTTGGTGTGGTTACTTTCCGCTTTGATGATTTTACTTTCACTTTTTGGCAAATACTTTCTGATTTTCTACTTTTACTTTCCAAAATTAGCGATTTACTTTCCAAACCCTTTTTAACAGAATAAAATAATGGGTCTGTGGGAGACTATGGTGGTTAACTAATTCAAAGGAGGAGTTATTTTTGAGTCACTTCACAGACCATCATCATACAGGAGAAACAGTAATGGAATCTGGGCAATATATAGATGCAGATGGAGAGAGGAAAGAACTTCGTCAAGGCGAAACATTTCCTGAATGCCCATCAACAGGGAAATCTACAACCTGGACGCACGAAAGCCACACTCATAGAACTGGTGAAACAGTAATGGAATCAGGGCATTATGTAGATGCAGATGGCGAACATGTAGTACTTAACCAAGGAGAAAAATTCCCAAGCTGCCCATCCACAGGAGAAGCAGTCTCTTGGACTCATGAACAGTAAAAATGAAGTACAATCATGAAGCAGCCTTTTAAAGGGCTGTTTTTAATTTTTTGCATTCCATCACAGGTATCGGTTTTAGCTAAATATCTATTGCAGATATATTAATGTACTTATAGAAGAGGTGGACAGATGATTTATAACGAGGAAGGAATAAAACAACATATAGCAGAGATTCTTACCGTTTTAAATCTTTTTAAAAATTGTATTCAGTCAACAGTTTGGTTTTTAATATTTATTAAGATCGAATTGCACCAATTCTGATTTGGCACGAAAAACCTACTCAAAATCCGTTTATTTTGCTTAGAAAATCTAAAATTGAAGCCGATTTTAAGAAATTCGATCAAATAGAGATTTGTTTGCCAAATTTGTTATTCATTTTTGGAAGTAAGAGCAGGATAGTTAAGTGGAAGTTTACTCCTTATATACGCGTATTAAATCAAGCGGGTACTCCAAATTGGAGGAGGGCGCCGGGGAAACAATAAGAAAAAAGAGTGATAGAAAACTAGTAAAAGAATCTAAGCCATGGAAATATATTTGAATACCTTATATTGAGTCTATATAAGAATAGATGACGATAAGAAAAAAGGTGTGATTAAATGGCAAAAAAAGAAGATTCAAAGAGGGATATAAAGCAGCAAAACTCTTGTGTAATTGGACCTAACGATGCAAAAGAGCGTCGGAAGGAGGCATATCATGTTCGTGGAGAAATTGCAGAATTCCAAAAAAAGGCCCCCCTCCCGGAACATTACTGTAATAACGATGAACACTTGTTTTTTAATAAAATTGCAAACTATTCCAAAGGGCTTCCTCACAATTCACTCGGAGAGGTCGAACTTAAGGCTTATAAATCCTACATTCATTCATTAAGGACAGGCAGTCCATGTGATTTTGAATCCATTCCAATAGGCGGAGTTGTCAAACTTTCCAACCCTCAAGCCTCTTATGCATTTGAACTAGTTGGACCTGATAGTCACCATTTAAGTGTAAAGGCTCCTCCGTCATTCAGCAGTGCATGTGAGGCAAGTGAGATTGCAGAAGTTTACTGGCAGGCGCTTACACGCGATGTCCCTTTTGAGGAATATAATACCAATCATCTGACCTTATTGGCAGCCGCGGACCTATCCAAATTTTCGGATTTCCGGGGACCAAAGGTTAATAGATTGGTTTCTACCGATACATTATTCCGGGGTGTAACGCCGGGAGACCTAATCGGACCATATATCTCCCAGTTTTTGTTGAATGACATTCCCTATGGGGCCACAACTATTATCCAGAGATACAGAACCACACTAGCAGGGGACGATCACATGACCTCCTATCAAGAATGGTTAAATATTCAGGACGGATTATCCCCAACAACGAAAAATACTATCGATCCCACTCCTCGCTATATCCGTAATGGCCGTGACTTAGCCGCATTTGTTCACAAGGATTTTAACTACCAATCTATACTTGGTGCTTGTTTAATTTTATCCAGCTTAGGAAATGCTGCACTTGACCCAGCTAACCCTTATCTAGATTCCAAAACACAGGTTGGTTTCATCACTTTTGGAATACCACATATTCTGGATTGGGTGGCTAAGGCTGCGAGGTCAGCATTAGAGGCTGGTTGGTTCCAGAAGTTTTTGGTCCACCGGCGGCTGAGGCCAGAAGAGTTTGGTGGGCGCCTCCACAATCACTTGACCGGAGCTGCCTGTTATCCTATTCACACAGAACTTCTTAATTCCCAAGTAGTTCCCCAGGTTCATAGCAAGTTTGGAACCTATCTTTTGCCCCAGGCTTATTCCGAAGGTTGCCCCACTCATCCATCCTATCCAGCTGGACATGCATGTATGGTCGGGGCTGGAGTAACAATGCTAAAGGCATTTTTTAATGAAGGGTTTGTTCTCCCTAATCCCGTTGCGGCTTCTTCTGATGGTCTGTCATTGATTCCTTTCCAAGGACCTTCTTTGACAATAGGAGGAGAATTAAACAAACTTGCATCTAACATCGCCATTGGGCGGGATGCTGCCGGCGTCCATTGGCGTTCTGATGGCATTGAAGGGCTAAAATTGGGTGAAGCAGTTGCTATCGGTATCATACAGGATTACAAAAAGACTTATAATGAGAATTTTAACGGATTCACTCTAACTAAATTTGACGGAACTACAATAAAAATTGGATAATACGTTTTATTTGGCTGAACTTTAATTGAATAAATGAACCAACTAGTAAAAAGAATGCCCTCAAGACTGTTCAAAAAACAATTCTTGGGGGCATCCAGTTTCCAACTACATAGTAGGTAGTCAAAAAGTATTATGTTTTTTCTTTTTCTGGAAGCAATCTGCTATTATAGTAATATATAAACTTCTTAGGGGTGAACTTAATGTTTCTACTTATCCTTTTAGTCATTATCCTTTTTGTATTATTTGCTATGAGATCGAGCTCTAATAACAATTCATACCAGGGCGGAAGGAACCAAATTGACAAATGGGATACGGAAAATGAAAAAGATTTAGAGGTGGCCAAGCGAAAAGCAGCAGAAGAAGCGAAGGCAAAAGCTGCAACTGTAGCAAAAACGAAGCGAGAAGGCGAATTGGTAAATGAGGAGCAAAAAAGGGAAGCAAATACCCTACCTCCAACCAATTCCAGCAACTCCGACTCTATCGAAATGGCCAAACGAAAAGCAGCAGCGGAAGCGATAGCAAAAGCGGCAGTTGTAGCAAAGACAAAGCGAGAAGGCGTATCGAAGGATAAGGTGCAAATAAAGGAAGAAAATACTGTTCCGTCAACCACTTCTAATCAAATAGAAACGGAAGAAGAGGCCAGAGCCCGCTTAAAAGCGGAAGCCAAAACGATTTTCGAGCAAGCCGGCAATAAAAGGATCGATATATTTCCACCATCCACTACTTCTAATTTTGAGGACAGCAGACCCAAGTATCTAAGTTTTTTTAAAGATCATACGGGTTTAATAGAAATAGACCAATTTAAAATGCTATATCAAGCCTTAAAAAAGGAAGTTCAATCATATAATCCAGATACCCAATATTTGGAGGTAAGGAAATACTGGTTCTTTCTTGAAGAGGAATTGATACCAGTCATGATAGACTATGTGACAAAACAACGAGCCGCTATTTTACAAGATGAAAACTATGCGATAGAGTTCACAAAAACCTTAAGCCTCCTTTTAATGGTGAAATTAGACTGTGCTGTTCGTTATGGAAGAGTGCAGCGTGGACAGCTTCCGTTTATGGGATTCTTGTTTGCCCAAACATTCTCAGGCTTGTCTGAGGACGTGACTAAATATATAAAAGAAATTTGCCGACTACATAATATGGATGAAAATAGGGCGCTGAAAGAAGTAAAAGAAGGGATTAACGAAGGTTGGGGGAAAAAGTTAATCAACTCTCCTTCAGAACGGCTGGAGTTTTTTGTGAAGGGCGGATTTAAAGGCTAACTAACAAAAGGGGGGATATCAGCTTGGATCAATTATTTGTATATGATGGCGATATTGATGGAATGGATACAGCAGCGTTTTCTTCCTTTCTAAATTATGCCACTAAAGTGGTGCTGCAAGAGCTATCCGATATTACTTTAGAAGGATTTGACTTGTGCTTATCAACCATGGACTTTTTTGAAGGAAGAGAAAGTCTGGAAATTTTCTTAGACAACCATATCGAAAAACTCAAACAATATGTGGTAAGAAGTAAACAAGCAGACTCCAAAATTATCATTAACTATAGCTCCGATGGCTTAAACATCGAGCATCTATATGGCAATCAAACCATCTTTGAAAAACTAAAAAACTTCGAAAGATCCTGGGGGGTCTTCAAAGTCGAGTGATGCATGGGGAAGGTTCTAGCGTTTCAACAAATGATGCGCAAGAACCGTCCCCATGTTTTGTTTACTCATGAATAGGTCTATAAATTTCGTGTCTACTTTATTGTCTTTAAATCATAAATTACTTAATAAATTGCTTTTTAATCTTTAATCTGCATGAATGTATCCGGTTTTATCTAAAACATAACAAAAGTGAAGAAAAAACGCATGAAATCCAAGAAGGGCAAGAATTATGGGCAGGTTATAAATAAGAAAAATTGATCCCGGTATAGGAAGGTATATGGTATCGGGCAGTTAAGGTAAATAAAGGCGGTGGACTAGATGGATGGATACGCTTTAAGTAAAACGGGCAAGAGGGGTACTGTAACCGTGAAACAACAATCTGATGCAGATTATTCTTATAACAAATCAGCATTGTTTTTAATCGGTGCAATTCTATTTTTTATTGGGAGTTCCATATACGTGTATATTGGAATTATGGATGTTATAAGAACAAAACAAGATGTTGAAAATCCAAAGAAGGAAGGTGGAGAATTCTTCAGTTTCTAGTCGGGGATAAGCCCCCACTTAGAAAGAGCACAATCCTTGCTGCAGAATTGTGCTCGATGATGGAATATTTAAAAGCAAAAGAGCAATCCCATTCAATTTGCCAAAGCCCCCGTTACTCAAAGAGGTGGCTTTTTATTTTACAAGTGTTGTGACGCTTCGGTTTGAAACAATTGTACGGGTTTTAAGTTCATTTATCCAATTCTTTTTGCAATAATGATTTTTACCGAATTCATCTTTAGTGTTTTCAATAATGATATCGGCTAATTGTGTGTTTTTCTATTACCTATTTATAAACATTTAATTTTATATTCGAAAACTGCTGTGGTATATAAAATTTATTATAAATCAATGGATGATCTCCATTGCCGTATAGACTTTCTAATAGTAGAAAACACTCATTATGGCCAATTAATTTTTCTTTCCGATCGGCTAAATTAACGGTATGTGTATATCTTATTTCGATTTCTCCATGATTCGCATCCACATACACCTGGTTCTCTAGAAAGTCCAGGAGTTGTTCTTTATCATCTAAGTCCAAAGAGAAACTTTCTACTGTTTCCATGGACATAAACGTAAAAGCATAGCCTACTAAATCGTTCCCTGTTCGATATAAACGTTCGACAGCGGCTACTCTGGAGGAATTTATTTTTAACACCTGTTTCGTATATTCTGTTTCCGCTTCTAGACGATAATGTGTATCGATTCGGTCAAATGGACCTATATGGCACTTATGCATAGGGTTACTTAGTTTTTCTAATTGAACACGATCAGGTTGTTTGTAAAAGGAATCAATGACAAAGTTTCCCTTGCCTGGCATGTTTCTCACTACTCCATCATCCTGCAAAAGGGCCAGCGCTTGTCTTAATGTTGCCCGGCTCACCCCTAGTTTCTTTGCTAAATCTGGTTCTGAAGGAAGCCTTGAGCCTACAGGAAATTCACCTTTCGTAATTTGAAGAAGAAGCTCGTCATATACATATATATATAGTGGTCTTTTCAATTTGTCCGGTACCGTATCCATTCATTCAGATCCTTTATTTTAAAAATGGTAAGAAAGATTGACCGTGATTAGGCATTTCTACATCGAAATTGTCTGCTATCGTCGCACCAATATCCGCAAACGTATCGTTTTCAGGAAGTTTGCCAGAGCCCTTTAATTGCTTCGAATAAGCCAACACGGGGATATATTCACGTGTATGGTCGGTACCTGGAAATGTTGGATCATTGCCATGGTCAGCCGTAATGATTAACAGATCATCTTCCCGGATTGATTCTAATACTTCATCTAAACGTTTGTCAAACGCTTCTAACGCTTTCCCATAGCCTTCCGGGTCACGGCGGTGGCCATATAAGGCATCAAAGTCGACTAAATTCAAGAAGCTCATACCTGAAAAATCCTTCTCGATGACCTCAAGCAATTTGTCCATTCCATCCATATTGTCCTTCGTACGAATAGCTTCAGTAACGCCTTCACCATCAAAAATATCATTAATTTTTCCAATGGCAATGACATCATAGCCCTCGTCCTGCAGGCTGTTCATGACGGTTTTGCTGAATGGCTTTAACGCATAGTCATGACGGTTGGATGTTCTGGTAAAGTTTCCAGGTTTGCCTACATAGGGTCTCGCTATAATTCGGCCGATCAAATAGGCAGGGTCTTTGGTGATTTCGCGAACCTTATCACAAATATCATATAATTCTTCTAGAGGGATGATGTCTTCATGAGCTGCAATTTGCAGGACCGGGTCGGCTGATGTATAGACAATCAAATCGCCCGTCTTCATTTGATGCTCCCCATATTCATCAATGATTGCTGTACCGCTTGCAGGTTTATTCGCTACTATTTTACGGCCTGTTATTTCTTCGATTTGTTTGATTAATTTGTCAGGGAAACCATTAGGATACACATTAAATGGTTGATCAATATTTAAGCCCATGATTTCCCAATGACCTGTCATCGTATCTTTCCCAACGGATTTTTCTTGTAATTTCGTATAATAGGCAAGAGGTTTGTCCGTTTTTGTTACACCTGGGATTTCTTCAATATTAGAAAGACCTAATTTGGCCAGGTTAGGTACATTCAGTCCATTCATATACTCGGCAATGTGCAACAGCGTATGAGAACCGACATCATTAAATTGAGCTGCATCTTTTCCTTCACCGATGCCTACTGAATCCATAACGATCAAGTGTATTCGTTTAAATTTCTTCATGCTGCATTCTTCCTATGAATCGTATTCTTTTCTACTCTCCGATCAACTAAAAGCCAAAATAAAATGATAGAAAATAAGGCAATGGCTGCAATAATGAGGATGATTGAGCCATAATTCACTGCTACTGCATTATCTGACGTAAATTTTAAAAATCCAAATTGTAAATTTTTCTTATCAATTAAAAAGGCTGAATAGGTGAAACCCGCTGACATCGCGATATTGATGCATAAATTATAGAATCCTAATGCAGTCCCTGACTTTTCAACCGGTACATTTTTAAGGCTTGTATCGATTAACGGCGCATACAACAAGGCAAAGCTGCAAGAAAATAGAATAAGAGAAATGACAAATATGGCAATAGATGTATCTACAAAGATGGTGCCCATTAAGATACTGATCGTAATTAAACTCATGGCAAAATAAACACATTGCTTACTGCTTAAATATTTCCCTATTTTCCCGGATAACGCCCCTACGAGTGCTGCTAACAAACATGCCGGTATGAACATCAAGGAAACAGTATCCAATTTGATATCATAAACAGTTGTTAACAGGAACGAGAGTGTATTTAGCGCATAAGCAGCATAGGTAGAATAAATGATAAAGGCTACGATTAATACAAATAAAAATTGTTTGTTTTTAAAGAATTCAATAGTTATAAAAGCATTTTTCTTTTTACTAATATAGATTAAGAAAGCAACGACAGCTGCGATGAAGAGAATAAAAATACTCCAGTTAAAATAGGACATATACAACATGATGGAGGTAGCAACTGCTGCAATTAAAATAAGACCGATAAAGTCTACATTGTTTTTCTTTCGTTCTTCTTTTGGTAGATACTTAAGAATGAATGGCAATAATAATAAGCTTAGTAAAGGAATTAAAAACAGGTTTTGCCATTGCAGATAAGTAGAAACAAATCCGCCTGTTACGATCCCAATAACGGTGGCAAGCTGGAAGCTGCTCGTACTATATCCCATATATTTTTTTTGTTCTTCTAGACTTGCGTATTTAGCGACAAAAATTAGGTAAAGTGTTTCAGTCGCCCCTAAACCAGCAGCTTGGATGATTCTCGAAACCACGATTAACCAGTAATTCGTGTGTACAATATAACCAAGTAAGGAACCTGCACAAATTAATAGAATACCTGCTGCTAATAGATTTCGAACACTAATTGAGTCAGATAGGGAAGAATAAACTACGGCGCCGATCCCGATGACTAATCCCGCAAGCGTTACTTGCCAGCTAACCGTACTTGCTGATACCCCAAAATACTTGACTAAATCTGGGGAAATAATTTTAAAAGAGTTATCGATCACGAGTGAAAAGATCATTAACGTTAAGATAACCGGAACTATTTTGCTTACGTTTACAATTGGTTTTTGATCAATTGAGCTATTCATTATGAATATACCTCCGACGTAAATTATGTTTGTTTGGGGCTGGGATAACGCTTTCTAATTGTTTTAAAAAAATTAGTATTTTACTGTTTGCTTGTCGGTTATTCCAAGCACCCATCATATTTGGTGAGGTGAAGGGTGCTTGGCTGCTTTTGATTGTTATGCTAATTCCAAGGCGATTTCCATCATTTTCGTAAATGCCGTTTGACGTTCTTCAGGGGTAGTCTGTTCACCCGTAATTAAATGATCACTTACTGTTAAAATACATAATGCATTTACACGTGCTTGGATGGCATTCCAATATAGTGCTACAGACTCCATTTCAACACTTAAAATGCCCATATCCTGCCATTTTTTGATAGCTGTTGGATCAGCACTATAAAATACATCGCTTGATAAAATGTTTCCAATGTGAACTTTCTGGCCTTTTTCGTCAGCTACTTTTTTTGCTTTTTCCAAAAGTTCGAAAGAAGCCGTTAATGGAAATTGTCCAGGTAAATTAAATTGCTGTCCAAAATTTGAATCCGTTGCGGTTCCCATCCCAAAAATAACGTCATATAAATCAATGTTTTCTTGCATGGCACCACAAGTACCAATTCGAATTAAATTTTTAACGCCAAAGACATTGATTAATTCCCAAGAATAGATCCCCATGCTTGGTGCACCCATCCCAGTGCCCATAACAGAAATTTTCTTCCCTTTGTATGTGCCTGTATACCCTAACATTCCTCTGACTTCGTTAAAGCACTGGGCATTTTCTAAAAAGGTTTCCGCAATAAATTTCGCTCTTAACGGATCCCCAGGTAACAGAACCGTTTCCGCTATTTCCACTCCGTTTGGTTTAATATGAGGTGTTTCTTTAGTCGTAACCATCGTTTGTTTGCTCCTTGGTTTAGTTGTATTTTTTTTAGACATGTCTATTTTTTAAACAAGTCAAAAATATCATAGTTTACTATTTTGTGCAAGCACTTTCATTGGATTGTCACAAAGATGCATGGGGACGGTTCTCGTGCATCATTTTATCTATTGGGCTGAGAAAGTGGTACTTTACGAGGGGGTGAAAAGTGGGGATTAACCTTTTATTTAGTGTTTTAAAGGCTAAAAGGAGGGGAGGGGGAATTTTTTTTACTGAATATTTCCCTTCGTGCTTCTAAACAGCAAAAAAACCAGGCGGCAATCTGGTCTGGGTAATTTTTTATGACCTTTTTGAGAGAGTTTTCCAGTAATTTGGATATACTTTCCGAATTGGTGTAGATACTTTCCAATTCGATGATTTTACTTTCACTTTTCGAGCATATACTTACTGATTTTCTACTTTTACTTCCCAAAATTCCACTTTTACTTTCCAACTGGGGAATAGGTCGGTTATTGTGCCTCACTCACACTTCGCTGATGCATGAGAACCGTCCCCGTGCATCATCCCTTAGTACCAGAAAATAGGGGTCAGACCCCCGCCTATGGCTTTTTCCTTCTATCTTCGGTGTTTGGAATAATTCTGAAACTTCCCTTTTCAATAATCGTATAACTTTATGTGAGGGCTAAATGCTCAATCTTCCACGGGTTGTTTGAACCTAGAAAAACTCAACAAATATAAATGCTTGAAATTGGGAAGGGGAATTGTTGTCAAAGTAAAAAGCGAAACAAGAAGGAGGTTTTCATGATTCCAGATTGGAAACTGGCGGATGAAGCGCTCAGGAACATTGAAGTGCAAGGTAATGAAAATAATCAACCTGTTACCATTATTGGGTGTGCTGAAGGGCTGAAATGTATCGGAATCGGAACGGATGCTGCCGTTTTTCATTATCATCTGACACCGAACTGTGTATTTAAAGTATATTCCCATCAAGCATTAAACAAAAAAGAAGTGGAGAAATATGTCTACGAACATTTAAAGGGGTCTCGTCATTTCCCACAATTTTATGGGAGCGGAATCAACTACATCGTTTTAAGTTTCGAAGAGGGAATAACTTTTTATGATTGTCTATTGCAAGGCATTCCAATCACTGAGCAAGCGATTCAGGACGTAGAGGAAGCTCGGGAGTATGTCCGTAGTCAAGGATTGAATCCGAGAGATATTCACCTAAAAAACATCCTTTTGCAAAATGGAAGAGGAAAAGTTTTAGACGTTTCGGAATATGTTAAAGAGGGAAACGACCGCCGCTGGGAACATCTTGTATGGACATATAAAAACTTTTATTCCTTCATTTCTGGCATCCAAGTGCCTTTATGGGTTCTGAAAACAATAAAACATTGGTATCTCCGGATTAACTTAGCAAGTTTTGTGTTGGAAAAATTTACCCATCGAGTAAGCCAGCTTTTATGCAAACAGCGTAAGTAACCCGTGATTGGTTCTATCACAGGCTTTTCACGGTTGCTATAAAAAAACAGAATAAAAGCTAGAGATTATGATTTTTAATGGCTAGTGTTAGGGCTCTCTGCCATCATCAAGTCATTCTTGTATGCCGCCATCGCCAGTTCATACCTTACCTTTTTGCCCGCTTCCACGTAATCCGCTTCCTTCACAAGACCTGATAATGAATACCGGTGTCCACTGAACTCCACGTTCAGCTCAGTGATTTGGTTGAATTGGAACCTCTCCACAGGAACGCCGCTCTCATCCTTCAAAAGGTATTCACCGTACTTCTCGTTGCATGTTTGTGCCACTTCCTCCATCACCGTAAAGGCATCGTCCGGATTTTGCTTATAATCGAGGACAAGACTTTCGTTCACCCGGCGCCTTCCCCGGCTCCCGTTCTGAAGTTCCGTGATGTTGCTATAGGAGACTGTATAGAGGTAACCGTCATACTGGCGGATATTCAAGTGGCGCATGCTGATTCCCTCGATTTCCCCCTGATGGTTTCCGTTGATGATGACATAATCCCCGAGCTGGATTTGGCGCTCAAACAAATAAGTCAGCCCCATAATGTAATCGCGGATGATATGCTGAAAGATCAATGCCAAGGCACCTGCCACCACGACCGAACCAGTGACAAGCTTTTCCAGTTTAAAGAAATGGCTAAGGACATAAATAAAGAAAAACACCAGTCCCAATACCTTTGTCACCTGGTTGGCGAAATGCATCAATGTTTCTTCCCGCTTTTCATCCAACAAGCTCGTTTTGTCAAAGAAAAGTCTGATGGATTTGCGGATCAAATAGACCGTAAATATAATAAGCAGTGCCACCGTTAAAATTTTTATGGGCAACTGCTGGAATAGTCCCAAGAAAGACATCCTATCAACCCCTGCTTTTTTTACACTATACCATAGGAATGCGGTTAAAGAGAAAAAATTCGGGTGCCACTGTTTCCGCCCGAATTTTGTCTAAGATTGATAGAAATTTTTATGTCAGCATTCCCATATTTGAGGCAAAAGAACCGTCCCCGTGCATCATCTTTGATGCAAAAGAACGGTCCCCGTGCTTCACCCGAGCATCATCTAACAATATTTGATGCATGAGAACCGTCCCCATGCATCATTCCCATGCATCATTTTAGGAATTCACCGCCACTTTTTCAGCTGCATTGGCTTCTTCCACGAGTTCGAGCTGTTCGATTATTTCAATGAATGGTTCGACGAATTGGGGGTCGAATTGCTTTCCGGAGCAGGCTCTTAGTTCCACGATGCCTTCTTTAAATGTTTTTGTTTTTTGGTATGGCCGTTCGGTTGTCATGGCGTCGAAGGAGTCAATGATGCATAAAATCCGTGCTAGTTTAGGGATCGATACTCCTTTTAGGCCATAAGGATAGCCGTTCCCGTCATACCGTTCGTGATGGAGTTCGACTAACGGAATTAAATCTTCCAGTTTCTTATTGGTCGAGATAATTTCCTTGCCCCAGGTCACATGCTTTTTCATCATTTCCCATTCATGGGGCTCAAGTTTTCCTTTTTTATTTAAAATATCCCGTGGAATTTCGAGCTTGCCAATATCATGAATGAGAGCGCCAAGGATCAGATTCTTACGCTCACTATCCGATAAGTTTAACTTGCGGGAAAAATCAACCGCATACTGGTACACCCGTTTGCTGTGACGATAGGTGTAAACATCTTTCGAAAGGAAGATTTTGAGCTGTTGCTCCGCTTCTTCGAGCTCCTTGTCCATCGAAAGGGAGTGCTGCACCGTATATTCGGAATGCTCATTAAAGAGCTGGACGAGATTTTTCCCTTGGTCCTTCGCGGAATACATGGCCTGGTCTGCGTGATTTAACAGCTCAGAAATGCTATATGTTTCCTTCGAACAGGCAGCAATTCCAGCTGAGAAGGATAAGCAGCCATAGGCCAATTTTTCAACCCCTTTAAAGTGGGTATCATTAGTTTTCTTTCTAAGTTCATTGATAAAAGAATGGGCCTGACGAAGGCTAGTCTTCGGCATAAGAAGGGAGAATTCTTCTCCACCATAGCGGGCAACCGTATAGCTGTTCAACTTTGCTTCTTTTTCTAAAAGAGCACCGAACTCCTTTAGCAGCTGGTCTCCTTGGATATGCCCGTGAATATCGTTATATTTTTTAAAATCATCAAGGTCAAGCAGCGCCACACTTAAAGGCTGCTCCGAGTCCTTGGCAATCTTGACTTCTTTTTCCAGTAGTTCTTTGAAATATCCGTGATTATTTAGACCGGTTAAGTAATCTCTGTTCGCTTTTTCAGAGATCTTTTTAAATAATTCAAAATGCTGTTGGAATGCCAACGATAGTAAAAAGGAAATACAAGTAAAAAGGAAAAGACCAAAAATGGTGTGAGAATTCATTAAGATAGCTAACACGATTGAAAACATCAACGTACTAAAATAGGGGGCAATTGCCTCTTTGATCATTTCTGTTAACACATTACTTAAACTTTCAGTTGCACCCAATATAAAGTAAATGCCAAGTAAAACGACATTTACTGCAAAATAGACACCTAAAGATGCAATATAAGGAGTTAAATTATTTGTTTGAATCGTACCAATTGTTCCACCCAGAAAAATAAATACATAATAAGCTGCTGTAATCATTAAGGTGTAAATAGAAAAATTATAGGCATGCTTCCACCAAATCATTTTTCGGTGGGAGAATGTAAAAATAATTGAATAGATCATTAAAACAGTTAGTGTTAAATTTAGCCCAAAGAGAAAAAGGGATGCTAAAAAAATGGAAGAATCCATTGAAAGGGCATTGCCCTTTGGCGGAAGGAGAATACTATAATGATTAAGCAACAGAATGGAACCAATCAATGCATAAATGGTCGTCCATTCCTTACTACTGTAGTGTCCATAGTTACCAATTGAGAAAAATACGATAATACCTACTAGTGAAATAAAGAAAAGATATTTATTAGCTGGAATTTTAAAGAATTGCATATTTTTCACTTCTCATATATAAATTTTTAAAGAGAAGTTATAAAAATAACTTCTCCTTATAACTCTAATTATTCCCCTAATTTGAATCCTGAAGTTAAAGCAATAATAGCAGAAGCAATAATGATTGCATTATAAAGTAAACCAGTGATCTTAAGGCCTTGAGCTTTCTTCATCGTGTTTCACCCCCTTTCAATGAAAGGGAGATATCTTCATTATTTTTTTTATTTGGCTGGAGCATTAAATATTGGATAAACAGAAATGCACCAATATTCATCACCACATCGCCGATGCTAATGACTTGTGTCCGGGGATAAGGGGGAGCTAATGGGATGATATCGCCTAAAAACCCAAATATCGTAGAGTCGGTTAATAGAACATGTTTACCGTATAACCCATCCTTAAGGGCCTGGATATACATGGGATCCAGCACAGTTGCTGCTTCTTCCGATACCGGCATTCTTCCCCCGTTTACCACCATCACCAAAAAGTTTAAAAACACACCGATAAAAATAATCATAAACCCTTTGTGGTTTCGGTTTAAGTATAAAAATAGCAAACCAATGATATATACTACCATATAAATAGATTCACTGGCTTTTCCGAGCATCTTGATATCATTCTGATAGACAAAGGTGAAAATTTGAACAATCAACAATAAAGGAAAAACCCAGCCCCACTTCAGCTTTAATTGGGCCAGCCCCCTCAGATTCCCTTTCCGGATAAACCCAACAACCAAAGCCAACAAAATCCCATCATACACCATCTCTACTTGCCCACCTATATTCAATTTTTTATATCAATTAATTACGCAATCAATGAAATTGAGGTAATATTTTCAATTATTATAGTAAAATATTCACCCGGCAAATTACAACAATTTTTTATAAATTTCAACAATAAATGTGACAAGTGATGCATGGGGACGGTTCTCGTGCATCATGTTTACTTGGAATTTTTGTATTTTCTAAAGTTTTACAACTGTTGGCAAAGTGAAATCTTTTATAACTTATGTACCATCATGTAAAGTGTTTAAATTTTACAATACTCTAAAAAATACCTAATACGCTATTACTTTAAAAGACCTATAATGGTATTAAATAGATGTTTTAATAGATTTATCAGGTCTTTATTCCTAGAAGTTAGTTTTTTATCAAATTGCCAAAAGTATGCGGCAAATAAAATGAAGGAGAATGGTTATGGGTTTTTTTGATGGTTTAAAGAGGAACGTTAAGATTTCTGCGCAAATGAGAGACGAAGAAAGAAGAATGTCTAATTTAGACTGGGATGGGTTAAAGAAACATTTAGTTGAAGTGAATCAATTTCATTTAGAAAGAGAGATTTATGCGTTGATTACTTTGGTTCAAATGAAAGATACGGCACAACTAAATAAATTGAGAGGAACCTTCTCAGATAACAATTTTGGATTGGCTCTTGAGAATGTGTTTTATAAAATGTTCTGGCTTGGGTTTACTGTAGGTAGTGGTATTACCGATGAACAATTTCCAAATGAATATCAAGAACTTATTGATGGAAAAAATGAATCTAGACAAGAAAATGAAAGGTTATTGAGAACAAAAGGTTTGGATAATGAATTTATGAAACAGTGTTTTTCAGCTGTAAGGGAAAGAATGTTTGAACATGGAAAGGAACATGGAAGAAGGCCTGAATTTATAGATTTTAGACCAAGAAGGTCGTATAGTTTATAACCTAAGAAAAAAAAAGGAACAAAATCTTCAAATAGGGAGAGCTAGACATTCTTCCTTCACTATAAAAATACCATTTTGTCGATGGAATTGCTTGTGAGTGAATCCATGAAAAAAGTAATTTTGAGGCATGAGAACCGTCCCCATGCCTCACTTTACAAAATGTTTATCGCTGTCAAAAACCGGTTCGCTGGTATTGGGCAAATACCAAAGGGTCTTTAGTTTAATGGCCTTTTCCGCAAACATGGCGGTCAATTCTTCCATAAAAATGCCGCGTGTGGGGTCGCAGGAGGGGCTGCTTTGGATGCCAAGAATTCCTGCAATCTCATAGCCGTTTTTTAAGTAATCCTCGGCTTGAAACAAAACAGGCTTCAAAATTTCACGGCAGTGTTTTCGGTATTCCGGCGTATTATATTGCTCGTACGTCATTGGCGGCCGGTCCAGTCCTAGAAAAGTAAATTCCGGACAGGGAAGCTGCAGCAATCCATAGCCTTGTTTCATTGCCCATTCTACAGCTGAAAAAATTGCTCCCGCTGCTCTGGCCTCATCCGGAATGACGGTATTTTGGTTTAAAATACAATGGGAAACAATGAGGATCTGTTTGCTACGCTGCATTTCGGTTCTCCTTCTTTACCATTTTTGCAAAATACGGCAGCCTGGTGATCATGAACATTACGAGCAGGCAGGTAATAATTTTATCGACAAAGTTCCCGGTAATTCTGGAAATAAACGTGGAAGCAAACACACTATCACCGGCAGCCCGGAGCCAGAGCACCACAACATCCATTCCGCTGCCATTCAAACCGCCGAAAACGGCAACGGCAATGGGCGTGCCGATTAATGGGGCCACAACTGATAAAATCAGTCCTGTTATCAGTGCAACATACCATTTGGTAAAATCAAACTTTTTCGCGATATAACCAACCACTAAGGCAATCGCTACGTTCACAAGCCCAAAGAAAATGGCGGAACCTCCGGTAGTCACGCCGAGCACCACATTTGTTAAGGCGCCCGCCAACGCTCCCCACCATGGCCCGAATAAAACAGCAATTAACACGGTGCCAATCGTATCTAAGAACAAAAGTGGAATTTTTAAAGATGAAACGACGGTACCTAAAATCACATTTAAGGCAATCCCCATTGCCGAATAGGTTAAAATCATCGTTTTGCTGGTTTTCATGGTTTCCACTCCCTCTAAAAACTATTTAAATAATAAATTGGCAAACTCTTTGATTAACGGCCGACTATCAGCTTCTTTGAGGGTGGTAAAATAAAAGCTGCGCTGAATTGGATCGATATTTTCCACCATTTGGACACGGCCAGCCTTTACGGCAGGAAGTGCAGCCAGTTTTGAAATAAAGCTGATGCCAAGCCCGGCTTCGACAGCGGCAATCACCCCCTCAGTGCTTCCAATCGATAAGCCAATTTTTAAATCAGATAACTCCAAACCATGTCCTGCGAGAAATTCTTCCATTCTCTTTCTGGTGCCCGAACCGCTTTCTCTGACGACAAATTCATAGTGGGGCAGCTGGCTGAAATCCGCCTCCGCCCTATGGACGAGCGGGTGATCGTTCGGCGTGATTAACACGAGCGAATCATTTGTAAGCTGGCGGGAGTTTAGTTTGGGAGAAGCAGGCTTCATCCCTACAATCGCGATATCCACTTGCTGGTCGAGTAGCTTTTTAAGGGAGTCCTCAGAATCATTGATATCGATTGATACCTCGACGTTTGAAAAATGATCACGAAAAGCTTTTACTAAACCGGGAACTAGGTATGTACCGGGAATCGTGATGGCGCTGATGGTCAGGTTTCCGGTTAGGTTGTCTTGAAGTCCATGCAGATCATCCTCAAGTTTCTGCCATCTTCGTCGTAATTCTTTCGCTGCCTGGTAAACCAGCGTGCCTGCAGTCGTTGGCTGAATCCCCGCTATCCCCCTGTCAAGCAGGGGGAGTCCGAGTTCCTCTTCCAAACTTTTAATCTTAAGGCTGATGGCGGGCTGTGAACTATTAAGAGCCGCTGCCGCCTCGGAAAAGCTCCCTTTCTCTACAACCAAAACAAAAGCATCAAGTTTATTTAAATTCATATGCTCTCTCCATCCGTATTAGCATTTTTTATATTTGTTATTTAAATATTTTATAGGGTGATGCATGGGGACGGTTCTCGTGCATCATTTATTGGAATGCTGGGATTGAATACAATCTTGCGATTTGGGGGGGGATTTGATTTTGCCTACGAGGGGAAGGCTGTTAAATTACCCTTAATTGACAGTGTGCAAGGCTTTTATTCTGCCTTCATATTCACTAACATAATGAATGGTTGCTGTGGTCACGACTAGAATTTTGTCGAAGATTGATAGAGTTTTTTATGTTTAGAAAATGCTAGAATAGAGTTGCAACTGAATATTGTGAGGGTGGCCAGGTTGTTGATCTTCCTTTTCCTCTATTATGGAAAGGAGGTGATGTCCCTGGAAACTTTTCTTGAAATTCTACGAGAAGTTTTGAAAGGAATTTTGCGTGAAACCAGCGCTTATTTTTTTCGAAAAAACGTCCTAGAAGACGAGAAAACCACCCCGCGCCGTAGCAAGCATAAGGGTGGTTCGCGAAAATAAATCCACATTAACAACCACCACCCTGACGGTAGCAGTTGCAAAGAGAAGTGTTCCAGCACTTCTCTTTTTTTATTATATTTCCATTATATACAGAATTATTCCAAATTAAAAGGGAGTGATGCATGGGGACGGTTCTCGTGCATCATAACCTAAGGCAAAGTGGGGCATACCAATGCAATTTCACCACCAATTGAAGCATAAGAACCGTCCCCGTGTCACATCCAACCTGAATTATTTGATTCTTTCTTTGATATCAAGCGCTTGGATGGATAACTGAAGAACTCTAGTAGAATGAGTATCGTTACAATAGTAGATTTGATTGGTAAGGTCGACCAAAGATAGTTTTCCGTCTGGCAAAATAGAAGCTCCGGTATCGCAGGAGATGAAGTTGCCTGCACGGTATACCGAAGAGTACGGTGTATGCCCGTGGACGATGGTTCGATTTCCCAATGTTTTCTTTACATCATCTGGATCGATAGAATACAATTCATTCAGTGACATAAAGGTACAATCTTCATCCTGTTTATTCATATCACGAGACAGATCAATCCCAGCATGAACATACAGATACTCCTCATCTAGATGGGTAAGAGGGAGGTTCGCCAGCCAAACGAGGTGATCATTTCGTTCCGTTATTCCTTCGAAACAGGTCTTCATTTCTTCAATCACTTTCTGCCCCCCATATTGCAGCCACAGATGACTTGTTCCGCCGAATACATACTGCCGCATCATGATTTCGTGGTTTCCGAATATCACAAAAATATTCTTGGGATTTTGCTCTTGCAAGTTCTTCACAAACTTTAACACATCCACTGAGTCAGGACCGCGGTCAATTAAATCACCCACGAAAACTAATTGGTCGATAGAAGGATTGAAGTCTGCTGCTTTAAGCAGAGCAATCAGTGAATCAAGCTGACCATGTATGTCGCTTATTGCGAATTTCCTTGGCATACTCATAACCTCGTTTATTTTTATCTATTAAACTGACGTCTTAGTTTAATTGTATCAGCTAAACAAGGCGTAAACCACGGGGAGATGGGGCATGGGGACGGTTCTTTTGCCTCACTCACTCCTCGCTGATGATACATGAGAACCGTTTCCTTGTTTTACTAGCGGGTTTACTTTTAAGGTGAAAAAAGGGAAAAAACATGTCAATTTACTGGCTCATTTGCAAGGTTTTTCACTACTAAATTCTCAAGACAAATTACATATGGTTTGACGACTGGAATGTGTTTAATAGAGCAATTTGGGTAGCCAATCGAGAGTGTAGGTGACCGAAATCGAGGAACAGGAGTATTTTGGGTAGTCAATCGAGGCTCTTGGTGACCGAAATCGAGGAACAGGAGTATTTTGGGTAGCCAATCGAGGCTCTTGGCGACTGAATTCGAGGAACAGGAGTATTTTGGGTAGCCAATCGAGGGTATTGGTGACCGAAATCGAGGAACAGGAATATTTTGGGTAGCCAATGGAGGCCCTTGGTGACCGAAATCAGGGAACAAGAGCAATTTGGGTAGCCAATGGAGGCTCTTGGCGACCGAAATCGGGGAACAAGAGCAATCTGGGTAACCAATCGAGGCTCTTGGTGACCGAAATCGAGGAACAGGAGCAATTTGGGTAGCCAATGATTAATATTGGCTACTCTAATATGAATAAAAACATTTAAAAAAGTACCACAATACAATGCTCCTCTTAATTGATTGTTTGCACCTCTAAAGTGAACCTGTTTGTGTTTTCTCCGTGGTTTAAAAATATGAGTCCGAGGATGAAGTTTATTATGAATTGTAGTGGATGGAAGAGACCGATTTCGCAATGAACTCGGCTTTTCTCTCCGTATTCCAACTACATTCCGGTCAATGACTCCTGCCTCTTGTGTAAGTACAGATCTTCCGCAGGCCACATATAACTTTGTCCGCCGAATACATACCGCCACATCATGGTTTCGTGGCAAGTTTTAAGTTTCAATCTTGTACTGTTTGATTTTACTATATAGGCTTACCCTCGAAATCCCCAATATTTTGGCCGTTGCACTTTTGTTGCCATAGGTTTCTTTCAGCACTTCCTCAATCCGTTCCTTCTCTAACAGTGCCTTTTCCTTTGCCAATCCTTCCTTGCCTTCATTTTTATTTACTGAGGCAGGGAAGATCGGGATGATATCTTCTGCATATATAGTCGTCTTATCTGTAAAAATGACGATTCGTTCGACAACGTTTCTCAGTTCTCTTACATTTCCGGGCCACGGGTGGTTCATAAACATTTCCATCGCACTTTCAGCAAGAGCAGGCATTTCCTTTTGGTATTTTGTCGCATATTCTTGAACAAAGTTTTTCACTAATAGTGGGAGATCGTCTTTTCTTTCTCGGAGCGGAGGAATGGTTAGGGTAACGACATTTAAACGATAGTAAAGGTCCTCGCGGAAGGTACCTTGTTTCACCATGTCCTCTAGATCGCTATTTGTGGCGGCGACAATGCGGATATTCACTTTGATAGGCTTATTTCCGCCGATGCGATAAACTTCCCTTTCTTGAAGAACTCTTAATAATTTTACCTGCATATCGAGCGGCAGCATGCCAATTTCATCAAGGAATAAAGTACCACCATGGGCCATTTCCACTTTACCGGGCCGACCGTCCCTGTGTGCACCTGTGAAAGCTCCTTTTTCGTAGCCAAAAAACTCGCTTTCGAAAAGGGCTTCGGGAATGGCCCCGCAATTAATGGGAATAAACGGCTGTTTATTTCTTAAGCTTGCTTCATGAATCCCTTGGGCAAACAGTTCCTTGCCTACTCCGCTTTCTCCATGAACGAGAACGGTTGCATCCGTCTTTGCTACTTTCAGCGCCAATCCTTTTGCCTGTTGGATGGCCTCACTATGCCCTTTGATTTCAGATAGAGGGCCAATTTGTTCCTGTAATTTATATTGCTGCTTTATTTTTTGTAATTCTGTCGTCTGTAAAGTGAGCTTCTCATTTAACTTTACAATGTTTGTAATATCTTGGTCGATGGAGATGGCTCCGATTAGCTCTCCTTTTTCATCAAAGATAGGAGCAGCACTGATTAATACGTGCTTATCAGGCCTTGGCTGGTGATAGACGTTATAAACCGGTTCCTTGGTTTCGAGGATCTCTAGCAATTTCAAATCCTTTTTTTTAAAAAACTTACTAATCTTCTTCTGTTTAATTTCATAAAGCGGGATTCCGTATATCTCTTCAGCCTGCGGATTCCAATGTTCCACTTCCTCAACTGAATTGATGATCACAATGGCATCGGAACTAGTTTCTATTAAAGTTCTTAAATAGTAAAGGGAGTGTTCAAAGGAACGATTGTTCATAGCTATCAACCTCGGAGTTAAGTGTAAAGTGTAATTATAATATTTACAATATTGTAAAGTTATTGAACATTACCATTTTACTGTATTGTAAAAATAACAGCAATAGATTAGGGATAATCCTCTTATTCAAGTTGGCACGATAGTTGCATATAAAGGTATATACTTGCAAATTTGTACAATGGGGGTTATCGATAATGGTCGAATTGGAAAGTTATATTGAAACGATTGATGCCCATGCCATGGGAGAGGCAGCTAGAATAGTAGTAGGCGGGATACCGGAGATCCATGGACAGTCCATGATGGATAAAAAGAACTATATGATATCGAATATGGATCCTATACGTAAGCTGCTAATGCATGAACCAAGGGGACACCTAAATATGTTTGGCGCCATCCTAACCAAGCCATGCAACTCACTGTGCGACCTAGGTGTCTTATTTATGGACAGCGGCGGCTATTTAAACATGTGCGGTCATGGAACGATTGCCTCTGTTACAGTGGCTGTAAATAATGGCCTGATTGAAAAAAAAGATAGGGTACTGCTGGATACACCATCTGGAATCGTCGAATGCCATGTCCGATACGAGGATAATCGGGTGACAGAAGTATCGTTTATCAATGTTCCGGCCTTTTTATTTAAAAAGGATGTAAGCGTTCTTGTGGAAAATGCCGGCTATGTAAAAATGGATATAGCCTTTGGCGGCAGCTTTTTTGCGATCGTGGATGCTGAGCCATTTGGTCTCGAGCTTACGATTGAAGAGCAGGACAAAATCACCGAGCTTGGTATGGCCATCAGAAAGGCAGCAAACGAACAATTAACTGTCTTCCATCCAAGAATACCTGAAATCAACACCATCGACCTCGTCGAGTTTAGTTTAAAGTTAGGCGAGAATTATTACCGGAATACAGTTGTTTTTGGAGGCGGACAAATCGATCGATCACCTTGCGGAACTGGCACCTGTGCAAAGCTTTCGACGCTGGACCTTACGCCTGGCGAGCACATCATTCAGGAAAGTATTATCGGATCCCAATTTAAAGGGGCGGTGGTGGATCACACCGAAGTGGAAGACTTCCGTGCGATTATTCCGAAAATCACCGGCTCTGCCTGGGTAACCGGCATTCATAAATTTTCACTGGATGCAACGGATCCATATAAGGAAGGCTTTTTGTTGAAATAGCGAAGGATTGGTACGGTTATTTCATGCGCTGTCTGGCTGATTGTCCACAGAATTTAAATCTGGTGTTTAAACAAGTGTTTAATAAGAAAACCAACACCCTATTGGGAATTGGAGCAGGTGCGTTTATAGCAGGAAGAGCCAGAAAAAAATAAGTATTTGCTTTTGGAATATTAATATACTTGTATAATTATTTATTTCAGATAAAAATAGAATAAAGCTTTAAAACTAGAAAGGGGAAGCTCTCGTTACATTCCCCTTTTCAACAAAAAAGGAGGAACCTTAATGGATAAAAAACTGCCTTTTTCACAAGTGTTCGCAATCGGTTTGATGCTATTTTCGATGTTTTTAGGTGCAGGTAACGTGATATTCGCCCCAATGGTAGGCCAGCAGGCAGGAACAAATGTCTGGTTAGCGATGGGGGGATTTTTGGTAACGGGTGTTGGATTAGTTTTATTAGCCATTGTTGCATTGACACGCGGAGGGGGTACAGTAGAAAAGCTTGCGGGAAGAGTAAGTCCGCTTTTTGCCACCATTTTTTCTGTTTTGCTTTTTCTATCCCTTGGTCCCATTTACGTGATCCCGCGGACAACCTCAGTCGTATATGAAATTGCTGTCAATCCATTAGTTCAAAATAAAGAAAATACTGGTGTTTATTTATTTGTTTTCTCTTTCTTATTTATTGCCTTAACGATTTTTCTATCATGGAATACCACTAAGTTTGTTGATCGGCTGGGGAAGTTAATCACTCCAATTTTTTCAATATTATTAATAGTATTAATTGCAAAGTCAATTATTACCCCGTTGGGAAGTATTGGTGAGCCTCAAAAGGATTATCTGAGCGGGGTATTTATAAAAGGATTCACTCAGGGGTATTACACAATGGATGTTCTTGCCGCGTTTGTTTTCGGGGGGATATTTATTAAATCAATCAGCTCTTTAGGGATTAAATCGGAAAAAGAAGTGTCCAAGCTATTTATTAAGGCAGGGGCGATTACAATTATTGGATTAATTGCCTTGCAAATTTCGATGGCATGGATAGGGGCTTCCAGTGTAGAGGCCATTGGTTTTAAAGAGAACGGGGGAGAAGTAATAGCGCTAAGCGCAATGGCCTTGTTTGGGCAGGCGGGAATTTATATTATTGGAACCGTTATCTTCTTAACAGGAATTACCACAAATGTGGCATGTTTAGCAGCCGTTTCTGAGTATTTTGAAAGGATTGTTCCTTCCATTTCTTATAAGAAGTGGTTGATCCTGTTTTCTGTTTTGAGTTTAATCATTACCAACTTCGGTTTAACTACGATTTTAACCTTAGCATCACCTATTCTGCTGCTGCTCTATCCTTTAGCTATTGCCTTGATCGCCTTAGTATTTGCAAATAGTTTGTTCAATGGTCATAGAGCGGTTTATGTCTCCACCATTATCGGGGTAGGAGTTGTTGCAATCCTTGATGCCCTAAAGGAAGCCAACATTACACCGGAAGCGATTAATCAAATCTTTGGTTTTATTCCGTTGTTTACAAACGGAGCAGGGTGGATTGTCACAGGCTTGATTGGGTTCTTGATCGGCATCGTTGTAGCAAAGGTTAGGAAAGAACCTGCGGTATTAGTGAATATTGCAAGTCAGAAGGATTAAAAAAGAAGTAGACTGTCATGATTTGTTGAAGGAAGTTTCATTTCTATATTGAAGCTGACAGTATTTTTAAAAGGAAGAAACGTAAAAGATGCCTTGGTTTTACGAGCCACAGCTGCTTATGAACAAGCCAATCCATGGAGAAACAGTTGGCCTGAAATAGTTAAAAATCTCTAGGAACGGTGCCTAGTGACCACCCGGAAAAATCTTGTTTTATAGAATGTTTTATGATTATTGTGAATGAAGAGAGTTGATCATTTAAGGAATGGTTGGCTCTTTTTATTTTTAGAACAGGTGCCAAGGTCAACACCCGAATGCAGCCATTTGGATTTAAAGTTCGTTTATAAGATTCGACATTCCTCTGTTGCAATCGAAAAACTATTTTAGAATAACGATACAAACCCTTCTTGCTTTAATTTTCAGAAAAGTATTGACACTTGCCTAGAGAAGCTTTAATCTAAAATCAAATATGACGTCATATGACAACTTAATAACTTTTAGGTGATTTAAAATGTGAATACGTTGCAACGGAACACCCCTCCCAAAAAGTTGAATACTAAAAAAGGTGGTTGATCGGATTGGTTAATGTGGAAACGACTTTAAGCAGAGATGTTCAGGAATTTTTGAAAGCAGTTTCAAATCGGACGGTAGAGCATGTATTTTATGTTGCTTGTGGCGGGTCACTGGCCATTATGTACCCAGTAAAGTATTACCTGGATCAAAATTCTAAGACACTAAGATCAGATGTGTATAATGCAGACGAATTTATTCTCCGCAATCCTCTTACTCTATCTGAAAAATCACTTGTTGTCCTTTGCTCCCAGACAGGGACAACGAAGGAAACAGTAAGGGCAGCTGAATTTGCGAAAAGCAAGGGAGCATTAACCGTTGGATTAACGGCTGACAGAAATTCGCCATTGGCAAAAGCGGCAGACTTTATTGTACAGTATGAATCCTCGTATACTACCGGAATTCCTATCAATGCTGTCAACAGCAATTATTCCGTGTTATATCAATTAAACGCAGGCCTTGTAAATATCTTTGACGGGATTGATAAAAGCTATAACTTGTCAAGGAGCTTATCCAATTTGCAGCAAGTAATCGACAAGACTCTCATTCAATATAACGACATGAGCACAGAATTTGCTCAAAAGTATCAAAAGGAAGATGTTATTTATACATTATCGAGCGGCGCCAACTATGGAGCAGCCTACTCTTTCACTATTTGCGTGTTGATGGAAATGCAATGGATTAACTCACAGGCCATTCATGCAGGGGAATTCTTCCATGGTCCTTTTGAGGTGCTGGATCAAGACATGCCGTTCGTTTTGTTAAAGGGAATAGATGAAACGCGTTCGATGGATGAAAGAGCAGAAGCCTTTTTGAAGAGATTCGGCGATGAACAAAAAATCATGATATTGGATGCGAAAGACATCGACTTTACGGGTGTAGAACAGGAATTCCAAGCCTACCTCACACCGCTTGTCTTTTTCGAAGTACTGTGGAAATTTGCTTATAAACTAGCGGATTTAAGGCAGCATCCGATGCTGACGGCCAGAAGGTACATGAAAAAGGTAGATTATTAATCTTTAATAGAATTGGAAAATAATTCTGAGCTGTTCCCAAAATTCATTCCGGATTGTATTTTTACTATATGATAGGGGGTTTTTTTAAAAATGAAAAAGATTATTGGTTTGGTCATGATCTTGTCCATGGTTCTCGGTCTTATTTCAGGATGTAGTTCTAGTAATTCTGCTAATTCAGGAGGAAACGGTGGGAACGGCAAGGATGCTGTCACGATTACCCTTCTGCATCGCTGGCCGAATGAACCATTTAAAGGGTACTTTGATGAGGCGATTAAAGAATTCCAGAAAGAGCATCCAAATGTTAAATTTAATGTTATTTCTGTAATTAACGAAGATTATAAGCAAAAGATCAATGTTCAGTTGGCTGGAAACAATCCACCAGATATCTTCTTTACATGGGTCGGTGAATATGGCGATAAGTTTGTGCGTGAAGGCAAAGCACTGGATATTACGAAATACCTTGAAGAGGACAAAGCGTGGTCTGATCAGATTATTCCTTCCACATTAAAGCCGTTTACTGTCGATAATAAAGTGTATGGCGTACCGGTTTTAATGGACGTACGGATGATGGCGTACAACAAGGAGATTTTTAAGAAATTGGGCCTTGAAGTGCCAAATACATGGGATGAATTTATCACGGTTCTGAAAGAAATCAAGAAAAGCGGAGTGACTCCTCTTGGACTCGGCAATAAAGAGCCTTGGAATGGCGGATTGTATATTACGACATTGAACCAACGAATTGTTGACCCTGCTGTGTTGACAAAAGATAACAACCGTGCCACAGGTGAATTTACCGATCCTGGGTATGTCGAGGCCTTGAATAAGTTAAAACAGTTGACCCCTTATATGAACGAACATCCCAATGCCCTTAGCCGTGAAGAAGAAAGAAACATGTTCGTTAATGGGCAAATTGCGATTATGCCTTTACATACGATCGAGTTCCCGTATGTGAAAGATGCGAAATTTGACTGGGGTACCTTTAACTTCCCAGAAATTGACGGTGGAAAGGGTGACCCATCTGTTATAACTGGTGCGCCGGAGGGCTTTATGGTTTCTAAACAATCCAAGCATCCTGAAGAGGCGGTTGAATTCCTTAAATTCATTACTTCCAAGGAAATGGCCGCCAAATGGGTAGAAAAAACTAGCGTTATCAGTACGACAAAGGGCGCTGTCAATGCGGATAATTCCACTCCGTTAATGAATGAAGTCATCAAGCAAGTGGAAGGTGCTAATGACATGGCCATCTGGATTGATACAGCTCTTGACGGAAAAATCTTTAATCCTTACCTGTCAGGGATTCAGGAAATCCTAAATGATAAGAAAACCCCTGAGGAACTGATGAAGGAAATTCAAAAAGCAGCTAAAGAAACAAGAGAATCAGCGAAATAATTTCTCAATGGGAACAGGGTCGTCCATGATCACTGTTCCCAATCTTTACTTGAAAGGGTGTGATCCTATGGCATACAAGAAAATAACTCCTTTTCTTTTCATTGCGCCAAGCCTGCTTATCATTTTGATCTTTATCTACTATCCAGTCATCGAAAATCTATATTCCAGCCTTTATAGCTGGACCCCTTTTTCAGACACTAAGGATTTTGTGCAGCTATCTAATTACACTCGTCTGTTTGAAGATTCCATTTTTCTGACGGCGTTAAAAAATAATCTTACCCATGCCGTTATTTCCCTCATCATTCAGGTGTTTGGCGCGCTGGTTCTCGCGGCCATTTTGGAGGATAAAGTATTACGGAAGATTTCTCCATTGCTAAGAACGGTCTATTTTCTTCCGGTCTTAATCCCAATTACGGTTACCGGGCTGTTGTTTAGCTTTATTTATAACCCTCAAATCGGTCTGTTGAATAAGGCGCTCGAGGTCATTGGATTAGGACAACTGGCCACTGGCTGGCTGGGGGAAAGTGAAACAGCTTTTTATGCCGTCATTGCCATGGGACAGTGGATTGGACTCGGATATACAACGATGCTGTTTATCGTGGCGATTCAAAAAATTCCCGATGAATTATATGAGGCTGCGAAAATCGACGGCTGCAGCAAGATCCAGAGTTTTTTCCATATTACCGTGCCGCAAGTAAAGGAAATGACCTTTGTCGCTGTTATTTTCACCTTAAGCCAGTCGATGTTAGTTTTTGCCGATGTATATGTACTGACAAAAGGCGGCCCGGGTAATTCCACCCAAGTGCTGAGCACGTATCTCTATGAGAAAGCATTCGTCGATAATGAAATGGGATATGCCTCGGCGATCGCCAATGTGATCTTTATTATTTCTGTTGTATTCTATCTCGTTCAATCCAAATTGTTTAAGACAGGGGAGGGAGTATAAGGTGAATATCGAATACAGTATCGACAAAACCAAATCCAAATCGGCGGTTCGCAAGAAGCCATCGCTTTTTTCTAAGGTTGGCCTAACGGTAACTGCTATCATTCTTGTACTCCTTTTTGCAGCGGTTATTTATCCATTATTTTGGATTGTCATCAATTCATTTAAAAATACGAATGAAGTCTTTGCGAATAGCTGGTCTTTGCCGGATAAATGGATGTTCGGGAACTATGCGCAGGCATGGACGATGGGTGTGTCCAAGTATTTTATCAACAGTGCGGTTGTTACCATCTTAACGGTCTTTTTCACCGTGCTGTTCAGTGCCTTTTGTGCATTCGGGCTGACCCGGTTTGAGTTTAAAGGGAAGGGTTTTCTACTAGGGCTGATCTCGGTCGGCTTAATGTTTCCGCCGCAGGTGAGTTTAATCCCTTTATATAAGCTGATTCAAAACCTAGGTATTTACAATACTTATTGGGCATTAGTCATCCCTTATGTCGCTTTTCGGATTTCATTGATCATGATGCTGATTCGTTCCTTCTTTCTTACGATTCCAAAGGAGCTGGAGGAGTCCGCTTATCTAGACGGCTGCAGCAGCTTAGGCATCTTTTTTAAAATTTTCCTGCCATTGAGCAAACCGATTATCGTAACGGCGATGCTGCTAACGGCTTACTGGGCTTGGAATGAATTTTTATTTGCGAATATTTTTATTGATGACGACTCCGTTAAAACGATTACGTCAGGATTGCTGACTTTCCGGGATGCACTTTATACAAACTGGGCTGTTTTAATGGCTGGTCTGGTTATTTCCGCCCTGCCGCTGATTGTCCTGTTTATTTTCCTGCAAAAGCATTTTGTCCGCGGGCTTGCAGATGGCGGAGTGAAAGGATAGAAGGAGGAAAACATGGTTATGAAAATCATCGGAATTGGTGACAGTGTGGTTGATTTTTACAAAGATCAAAATAAGATTTACCCAGGCGGCAATGTGGTGAACGCAGCCGTTTTTGCAAAAAGGAATGGGGCGGAGCAGGCTTCTTATCTTGGCATTGTTGGGACCGATCCTGCGGGAGATCATTTGCTTCAGAGCCTTCGCGATGAAGGAGTTGATATCAACCGGGTCCGGAGAGTGCAGGGGCCGACCGGAGAGGCCGTTGTGACATTAAATGAGGAGGGTGATCGGATCTTTGTCGGGACGAATAAGGATATCCGGGTATCATCACTTGTATCTCTCACCCTTAATCAAGAGGACTTGGAATACATCTACCGGCACGAGCTAATCCATGCGGCCATCAGTATTAATACTGGGATTGATAGGGAGCTGCCAAAACTGGCGGATATGCCAATTGCCTTTGACTTTTCTTCCAACGAGTATTGGACGAAAGAGTATGTTGAACAGGTATCCCCTTACTTAACCTATGCCTTTTTTTCAGGCAGTAATCTATCAGATTTGGAAGTGACTGATTTAATTGAATTTGTCTCTAAAAAAGGTGTAGGTGTCGTCGGGGTGACCCGCGGTGAACGGCCTGCCGTTATTTTTCATAAGGGCAAGAGATATGAGCAGAAGCCGGTGTCCAGCCAGATTGTCGATACAATGGGTGCAGGGGATTCGTTTATTGCCTCGTTCTTAGCTCATTATCACGTAACTCGCGATATGGAAGATTCTCTTCAAAAAGCCGCTGAGTTTGCTTCTAAAGTATGCGGTTATTATGGCGCATTTGGATACGGTCTCGAAGTACAGTGGTAAAGGAGCGCTGCTGATGCATAATCTGGCTAATATGAATTTGATTTATCAGCGCTATCCGCTTGACTATTTTTTGGATTCTACAGACCGGGTGGGATTGGATGCGATTGAGCTCTGGGCCGGTGAACCGCATTTATATGTCGAGGAAGCCAGTGTTCATTCGGTAAGTTCTATTTTTAAAAAAATAAAGGAAAGAAATTTGAAGCTGGTGTGTTTCACACCTGAACAATGTGCCTATCCAATTAATCTGGCTGCAGGCGATACTACCTTTCGAAAAAGAAGCGTGGAATATTTTAAGAAAAGCATTGCGATTGCTAATTCGCTTGAGTGCCGAATGGTTTTGGTGAGCGGCGGTTACGGGTTATTTACGGAGGAGAAGGAAGAAGTGTGGAAAAGGGCAAAGGAGTCCCTTCTTGAGCTTTCCTCGACGGCCGAAAAAGAAGGGATTGTTTTGACACTGGAGCCTTTCTTTTACCCATATACCAATGTAATCGTCAATCTTGAAGAAACGAAGCGAATGATTTTGGAGATCAACTCTCCCGCTCTTAAAGCGATGGTAGATACTCCATGCATGGTCCTCTCAGGAGACTCGCTGGAGGATTATGCGACACAGTTTGGGAACGATTTGGTGCATATCCATTTAGTGGACGGCGACGGTCAGTCTTCTTCTCATCTTTCGTGGGGGGAAGGGAATTTTCCGCTTTTTTCTTATCTTCAAACCTTGGAAAAGATGGAGTATAACGGGTATTTGACGCTTGAGTTAATCGGGAATAGCTATCTTGCTGATCCTGAATCAAAGGTAAGAGAAAGCTTAGAGTTCTTTAAAAATAACTCTGCTAGCGGTGTCTGAGATAGGGAAAATGCCAAGAATAGCTTATCTGTGATATAGTGTAATTATATGGTAAAATTCATCATGAGTTTTACGCGTTGGTTGCTTTAAATGATTATGAAGGCGCTTTAAGCGTTAATGTTTAGCGACAATAACCGAGAGAATGAATTTTCTATTTTAATAATAAAAAAGACAATAAGTTGATATTTTTGAATAGAGGAATTAAGAAATGAAGAATCCAAAGCCTTTGTATGTGCAATTGAAAGAAACAATTAAAAAGGATATTAGTACGGGTAAATATGCGAAGGATACTCAGCTGCCGACAGAAATGGAAATGTGCGAAATGTACAATGTCAGCCGGATTACGATTAGAAGGACCATCAGCGAGCTCGAGAAGGAAGGGATCGTACAAAAGCAGCATGGAATTGGGACGTTTGTGACGAACACGAAAAAGATTAAACGGGACCTTGTTTCCGTTAACGGATTTTCCGAGTTCCTCGTCCAGACCGGAAAACAGCCCAAAACAAGGGTACTATCCACGCAGGTCCTGAAGGCATCCACATGGTTGTCGGGGATCCTGGATGTCCAAGAAAATGAGCCTGTATTAGAAATCCGGCGCATCCACTTAGTCAATGACGATCCGATTCATCTGGAAACAAGCTATTATTCCTTAACCAAGTTTCCTTATTTGGATCAGTATATAAAAGAAGCCAGCTCCATTTATAGCATCATAAAAGACAGGTATTCGACCAAAGCTGTTAAAAACCATAAAACATTGAATGTCGTCTACCCGACAGTAGAGCAGGCCAAACTGCTTCAACTGACTCAGGACAATATTTTATATGAAATCGAGAAGCTGGCATACGACGAGAAGGGTGAAGTCATTCACTTTGCCAAATCGTATTTGCCAACGGATAAGGTCTCGTTTACCATTACTACTGAATAAGTTGATACAGGATTGTCGCCAGTTCCCTGGGGTGCAATCCTTATTTATTGAATGCTAACAGTGACAAAGGCCGGGTTTTTCTTAAGCCCGGCCTTTGTTTTATTTGTATGATTCTTGTAGACCATATTTTTTCAGTTTGTTATAAAGTGTCACGCGGGAAATTCCCAGCAATTTGGCGGCGGCCATTTTGTTCCCGTAGGTTTTTTTCAGCGCGTGGATTAACTTTGATCGTTCATCTGCGTGAACATTGTCCCTTTCTTGGAGTGGCGTTTGATAATCCCGCCTGACCAGGTCATTTGGCAGCTGGGCTGTTGTGATGCGATTATCGTCTGCCAGGATTAACAGCCTTTCAATCGTATTTTTCAGCTGGCGGATATTGCCGCTCCAGGACGAATGCATGAACGTGACCATGACCTCTGGGTCGATATCAGGGATAGGCTTTTTATATTTAAAGGCGGACTCCTGTAAAAATAATTGAACGAGTTCAGGCAGATCTTCAATTCGCTCGCGGAGGGGCGGAATCGGAATCGACACGACATTGAGGCGATAATATAAATCCTCACGAAACTGGCCGTCCTTGATCAGCTTTTCCAAATCCCGGTTGGTGGCAGAAACGATCCGCACGTCAACCGGAATCGGCTGGGTGCCGCCAACGCGGTAATATTGCTTTTCTTGGAGAACACGCAGCAGTTTTACTTGAAGCTCGAGCGGCAGTTCCCCGATTTCGTCCAGAAACAAAGTGCCATTTTTGGCCGCATCGATTTTTCCACGTTTCCCTTCCTTGACGGCACCCGTAAATGCCCCCTTTTCATAGCCGAATAATTCACTTTCAAACAGTGCAGCTGGGATGGCCCCGCAGTTAATCGCCACAAACGGCCCTTCGGAACGGGTACTCGCTTTATGAATCGCCTGGGCAAACAGTTCTTTTCCGACCCCGCTTTCCCCTGTAATCATTACAGTCGCATCGGTCTGGGCTACTTTTCTGGCGAGTGTAATGGCATCCTTGATGGCACGGCTTCTTCCTTTAATTTTATAAAAGGTATCCTCGATTTCAATTTGATTCTCCAAGTCCTGAATATAGGCAGTCGTCGTGATCAATTCATCGTTAAGCCTGACGATTTCGGTAATATTCCGCTCCACAGATATCCCGCCGATCACTTTGTCCCCGTCCATGATCGGCATAGTGTTGATCAACACGTGCACGCCTTCCTTCGGCTGGTTGTATTGTTGGAAGACTCCTTTGCCTTCATTTAACGTAGACATTAATACCACTGATTCCTTTTTAAAAAATTCGGTGATTTGGGCGCCAATGATTTTTTCAGCAGAGGTTTCATACAATTCTTCAGCCTTAGGATTCCAGGCAATGACATTTCCGGCGGCATCTACGACGGTAATAGCGTCATCAACGGTACGGAGGAAGGTTTGATATACCTTCGTGAGATTCTTCCATTCTTGAAAAATTGTTCTTATTAAAATGGCAAAAGGTATTATACCACCTGGATTCCCAGCCTCATCGATTAACACAATATCCTGGTGGAGCGGGAGAGAGCTAAGATCAAGTTCGGAAAGTAAAGTATGGGCAGGAATTCTTTTTGCTTTATCACTGACTTTATCCTGCTCGAACGGAATGGAGAGAGAGTTTAGTGAGACTTTTTCTTTTAACATACCATCACCTTACACATTATTTAATAGTTTACAAAAGTGTTTACCTCTTTACACTTAGTTTACACTTTTGTACAAGATAATTGTACATAACTTTTAGAAGATACAGTTTTTATGAGGGGATTCTGCATTGGCATGATACTTGCATTATAAATAGGTACAAACAAAAACGGACTTTTTGTTGAAATAGCATGTTTGATGACAATCGGAAAATTGGAGGAATCACACAATGGGACTAACTAGAGATTTTTTTATCTACCTCTCGCAAAATAAAGCTTTAAACAGTGGAGCTAAACGCTGGGGCTTGAAAATGGGGGCACAGTCGGTTGTTGCCGGTACAAACATTAAAGAAATGGTTGAAAGTGTAAAGGCTTTGAATGCTCATGGGATTTCCGCAACCATTGACAATTTGGGTGAATTTGTTTTTCAGAAAGAAGAGGCACTAGAGGCAAAGGAACAAATCCTAGCGGTTATAGAGGCTATTCATGACAATAACTTAGATGCCCATATTTCCCTAAAGCCTACTCAGCTTGGGTTAGATATTGAATACACGTTTTGCTTGGATAATCTAAGGGAGATTGTAGCGCTAGCCCATGAGTATAACATCTTTATCAACTTTGATATGGAAGATTACGGCCACCTTAAACCATCCTTTGACATTATTGATGAACTATCCGTGGACTATGATAATATTGGGACGGTCATTCAGGCTTACTTCTATGAATCTGAGGAAAATATCAAAAGATACAAGGACTACCGGTTACGAATTGTAAAAGGGGCCTATAAAGAACCTGAAAACTTAGCGTATCAGGATAAAAGGGAAATTGACCAGAACTATATCCGGCTCATCGAATACCACTTGCTGAACGGAAAGTTTACGTCCATCGCCACACATGATCATCGGATTATTGATCATGTAAAAGCATTTGCAAAGAAACATCAAATTCCAAAGGATAAATATGAATTTCAAATGCTCTATGGATTCAGGAAAGATTTACAGTTGGAGCTTGCGAAAGAAGGATTCAACTTCTGTACCTATGTGCCATTCGGAAAGGATTGGTACGGCTATTTCATGCGCCGTCTGGCTGAGCGTCCACAGAATTTAAATCTTGTGTTTAAACAAGTGTTTAATAAGAGAACCAACACCCTATTGGGAATTGGTGCAGGTGCGTTTATAGCTGGAAGAGTCAGCAAAAAAAATTAACCAAGTCATTCGTTCTATTAATATACTTGTATAATTTTTTATTTCATTAAAAGGAAGGAATGTTAGAGAATGAGTAACGGAATTTTTAAAATCCCAACACCTGCAAATGAGCCGGGCAATACATATGCTCCAGGCACAAAAGAGCGGGAAACATTAAAAGCAGAATTACAACGTCAATCTGAAATTGTAGTCGATATTCCTGTGATTATTAATGGCGAAAATATTAAGACAGATACGGTGAAGCAAGTGGTTATGCCACATGACCATCAACATATTTTAGCAAACTATTCACAAGCCGGAGAAAAAGAGCTGCGTGATGCTGTAGAAGCGGCGATGGCTGCCAAAGAAGCATGGGCAAATATGGCCTGGGAACATCGCGCCGCTATTTTCTTAAAAGCTGCTGATTTAATCTCTGGTCCATACCGTGATGTCATGAATGCTGCGACCATGTTAGGACAATCCAAAACAGCTATTCAAGCTGAAATTGATGCTGCCCAAGAATTAGCAGATTTCTTACGTTTTGGCGTTGATTATGCGAATCAAATTTATCAAATTCAACCGGAAAGTATGAAGAATGTATGGAATCGTTTAGATTACCGTCCATTAGACGGTTTTGTATTGGCGATCTCTCCATTTAACTTCACAGCTATTGGCGGAAACTTGCCAGCAGCTCCTGCAATGATGGGGAACGTTGTCGTCTGGAAGCCAGCAACAACTTCTATACTTGCAAACTATTACTTTATGCGCATTTTAGAAGAAGCCGGATTACCAAAAGGCGTCATCAATTTCGTGCCTTCTCGTGGTTCACAAGTATCTGAAGTGGTATTAACAGACCCTCGGATGTCTGGATTCCATTTTACTGGATCAACAAGTACGTTCCAGACTATTTGGAAGACAGTGGGGGGAAATATTGCAAACTATAAATCATATCCTCGTTTAATTGGGGAAACAGGCGGTAAAGACTTTGTATTTGCTCACGAAACGGCACAAGCAGACAAAGTAGTAGTGAACTTAGTTCGTGGTGCTTTTGAATACCAAGGTCAAAAATGTTCAGCAGCCTCTCGTGCTTATATTCCAACTAGCATGTGGGAAGAAGTAAAGGCTGGTTTAGTGGAAGAAACAGCAAAGCTTAAAGTTGGAGATGTCCGCGACTTTAGAAACTTCATGGGTGCAGTTATTGATAAACCTGCTTTTGATTCAATTACAAGCTATATCGATTATGCTGCAGCTTCTGAAGAAGCAGAGATTATTGCTGGCGGAACTTATGATGATTCTGTTGGTTATTTCGTTCAACCGACGATCATTGTGACAACCAATCCAAACTTTAAGACAATGGTAGAAGAAATTTTTGGACCAGTCTTAACCATCTATGTTTATGAAAATGATCAATTAGAAGAAACATTGCATGCAGTAGATACAGCTTCTATGTATGCCTTAACAGGTTCGATCTTTGCCCAAGATCGCGGGGCCATTCTTCATTTAGAAAATCGCTTATCCGGCGCAGCTGGAAACTTCTATATCAATGATAAACCAACTGGTGCGATGATTAACCAGCAGCCATTTGGCGGTTCTCGTGGTTCTGGCACAAACGATAAAGCAGGTTCTGTCTTTAACATGATCCGCTGGACAAGCCCTCGCGTGATCAAAGAAAACTTTGCACCAACTGTAGATATTGCTTATCCATTTATGGATGCGGAATAATTTATATGTAAAAAAGAGGTTGAACTGATTTGGTTTCAACCTCTTTTTTATTTTACTAGATTTGTGGAGCTGGGGACGGTTCTTCTGCCTCACAATGAGGCAAGAGAACCGTCCCTATGCATCACTACTAGGAGTATATTCCCTTTTTTTCGGGAATGAAAAAGATAGGAATAACAGGTGATATTTATTTTTTGTCCGATTTATCATAATTTAATCAGGCTCTTAGTCTGCTAAAAAGGGAAATCGGCTACAATTGTCGTTGTCTAAATTTGTCGAAACTATGTTAATATGATCCGAATTTTGTAATAATAAGTAAAATGATAGTTAACACTACCTACATAGTGTTAACCGGAATAATACTAATTTATTACTTATAAAGAATACCTTTTGGTCCTGTTACAAGAGGGGAGGATTATGATGAGCATTGATAGTAAAATAAATATCCTATTAGTCGATGATAGACCCGAGAATTTATTAGCTTTGGAAGCGATTATTGAGCATGAAGATTACAATTTGATAAAAGCATCTTCGGGTGAGGAGGCACTAAAATGCCTGCTAAGGCATGATTTTGCGGCAATCTTGCTAGATGTACAAATGCCCGGTATAGACGGTTTCGGGACAGCCAAGATTATTAAAGCACGCGAAAAGACGAAAAACATTCCCATTCTTTTTATTACCGCCAACAATATGGATTCTGAACATATTTTTACCGGATATTCCCTCGGTGCTATTGATTATATTCTGAAACCTCTCGAACCTACTATTTTAAAAGCAAAAGTCGAACGTTTTATTGAGATTTATAAATTAAATCAGCAGCTGAGACAGCAAGCGGCTATTCTTACGGAGAAAACAAAGGAATTAGAAAAGGCTAATGAGGAGCTGTCGAATTTGACTTCTCAATTGCGCATTTCCGAAGCATTAGCAAATGTGATCAGTGAAACCTCCATTGATACCATGCTTGTCATTGATGAAAGTGGGAGGATCTTAAAAGTCAACCCGGCCATTAAAGGAATGTTTCAATATCATGAGCATGAAATAATCGGAAAAAGTGTATTGGAGCTATTTTTAGCTGAGGAATCCACTAAGTATATTAATAGTTTATTAAATACGATAAAGAATGTAAGTTATCTATCAGGTCATGACAATCTGGAAGAGATTAAGGCTACTAGAAAAGATGGAACAGTCTTTCCTGCCGAAATACAAATTGGTAAAAGATATGTACAGAATCGCTGTCTTATTGCTGTTACGATTCGGGATATTTCCAAGAAGAAGCATGATCAGGAAAAGATTACCCATATGGCCTATTACGACAGTTTGACAGAGCTGCCAAATAGAAGATTATTCAACGAACAATTAACGTTCATGCTAAATAAAGGCAGGCAGTCTAATCAACCTTTAGCGATGATGTATTTGGACATGGACCGATTTAAATATATTAATGATTCACTCGGGCATATTGTAGGGGATAAATTGCTGCTGGAAATCGCCAAAAGACTTTCGGCCACTGTAAGAGCCCAGGACTTAGTGGCAAGGTTAGGCGGAGACGAATTCACGATTCTCTTACCGGATACGGACCGAGAAAGCGCTCTTGAACTAGCAGAGACTATTTTAGAGGTTTATAAAGAGCCATTCTTTATTGATAACTATGAATTATACATGACCACGTCTATAGGAATTAGTGTCTTTCCCTACGACGGAGAGGATGCTCAAGTATTAATGAGGAACGCAGATGCAGCCCTTTATCGTGCAAAAGAACAAGGGAAAAATAGATATAAGGTATTCCATTCCGGGATGAATATCCAATCATATAAGAACTTTATTTTAAGGAACGACTTGCGAAAAGCAATCGAACGTGAGGAGTTATCCATTGTTTATCAACCTCGAGTAGATATTGAAACGGGTAAAGTTAGAAATGCCGAAGCCTTATTAAGATGGAATCATCCGAATTGGGGCCCTGTCTCTCCTGCAGAATTTATCCCGCTGGCAGAAGAGTCGGGGGACATAATGGCATTTGGCGACTGGGTACTTAAGTCTGTTTGTCTGCAAAATAAAGCTTGGCAGCAAGCAGGATATGCCCCCATTCAAATATCAGTGAATTTCTCAGCCCAACAATTTTTACAAAAAGACTTGGTTGGCAACATTCAGCAAATTTTAAAGGAAACGGAACTAGGCCCAGAATGGTTAGAAATTGAAATTACCGAATCAACCATATTGGGAAATGAAGAGATTATCACAAGAACATTAAACCAACTTAGAAAATGGGGAATTCGGATCAGTATCGATGACTTTGGAACAGGTTATTCCTCATTAAGCTATCTCATGCGTTTCCCTGTCCATACCATAAAAATTGATCGATCCTTTATAAGCGATATTTCCAAAGATGCTTCTCATAGCCAAACGCTCATTTCTTCAATTATTTCGTTAGCTCACGGACTTCATATGTCGGTGGTTGCTGAGGGTGTTGAGACAGAGGAACAGTTAGATTTTCTGAAAAAATACCAATGTGACGAAGCCCAGGGTTACCTTTATTCTCCTCCTGTACCTGCTGCCGAATTCGAAGCGTTTCTTGTTCCGGCTCTCTCTAAAGCAACGAACCGCAAGGGAATTATCCGTTTTGAAAAGAAGGAAAAGAATAATAAAGGGGAATTAACGAGTGGACATGTGGAAGCTTCCGGTGGGTTTTCAAGTGCATCGCTTCTCGATGCAGCACTGCTTCGTACTGAACAACTATACGCTATTTCATCAAGAGAAATGGATGTATTTAAGCTTTTAGTAAATGGGTTAAGCAATAAAGAAATTTCAGATGCGTTATTTATTAGTGAACATACAGTAAAAAATCATATTACACGGATTTTTCAAAAACTAGCCGTCAATGACCGCCTGCAGGCTATGGCAAAGGTATACCAAACATGTATTGAAGAGGGTGAGAATCTTAAAGCATAAGATAAGGACATTCAGCATGTAAAATTTAGTGCGAGGAGCTCTTTATGAAATTCAAAACGAAGCTAATTCTGGGAATTAGCAGTAAACCAATCATTGTTCTTCTCATCATCGTTTTTGGGTTATTACAGATTCAAAATCTGACGAAATTGACGGAGCTTACTCAACTCAATTATGAGAAGGCATTGTTAGCAACAAAAATCCAAAAGGAAATAAAAGATGAGGCCATTGGTTTAAGAAATGTGGTCCTTTTCACTAACAAAGCTTCGATTCAAAAGGAATTGGATCATGTTGAAATGTTAAGTGAAAGAGTGAGTCAGGATCTTACCTTGTTGGAATCCAAAGTCAATACCAGCGAGCAAATAGATATGGTCCATAATCTAAAGGAAATTATTATTGAATTTAATGTTTATAAAGATAAAGTAATCGAACTTAATGCTAAAGGTGATAAGGCTGCAGCGATTCAGATAATCGATAACAACGGGCGTTCCATTCATGACAAGCTTTTTCAGGAAATTTCAGTCTTTACCAAGCATTTTGAAACCAACATGAGCGTATCTTTTGTTGATTCAACCAAAAGCTTCAAGTGGCAAATAGCGATCACCAGTCTTATTAGCTTGATCGCCATTGTTCTTTCATCCAGTTATATCGTCCGTATCGTGTGGGAATTTGCGAATCGGTTAAGTAAAGTTTCGAATGTCATGGAAAATGTCGCAACTGGAAAGGTTGATCTTCGCACAAAGGTTGAAGTAACATCCAATGATGAGGTTGGTGAAGTCGCTCGTTCTTTTAATACGATGGTGCAGTCGTTGGCGGAACAAAGAATGCGTGAACAAAGTTTGCTCTGGGTAAAGTCAAATATTGCGGACATTACCACTAGTTTAAGTGGTATACAAAATCTAGAAACACTGTCTCAAACGTTTCTTTCAAAGGCTGTACCTTTACTTGACTCCTGTCATGCGGTCCTGTACGGCAAGGAAGATACGTCCCTTACCTTGCTTGCATCCTATGGAAAAATGAACGATAAACAGCATCCCATTACATTTAAACTTGGGGAGGGACTCATCGGACAGGCTGCCATTGAGAAAGCTCCCATTATTCTTACAGATGTCCCATCAGACTATATACAAATAAAAACTGGTGTGGGGGAAAGAGCACCTTTATATCTTTCTATTTTCCCGATTCTGTTTGAAGGCGAAGTAAAAGCGGTATTAGAACTTGCATCCTTTAAAGCTTTAACGGAGGAACAGAATGGATTATTGGACGAAATCGCGAAGAGTTTAGGGATTATTCTTGAGAGTGTGTATGGAAGAATTCGACTTGCTCAATTACTGCAAGAATCCCAAATGTTAACGGAAGAGGTTCAGGCACAATCTGAGGAGTTACAGGCACAGCAGGAGGAACTCAGAGCTACAAATGAAGAGTTAGAGGAACAAACACAAGCACTAAGACAATCAGAGCTAACACTGCAGTATCAGCAGGAAGAATTGGAACAAACCAATAAGGAATTGATCGAAAAGGCAGCCATATTAGAAGAGAAGAATCAAATGTTTGAATGGACGAACAGGGAAGTAGAACGTGCCCGTGCTGAGCTGGAAGAACAGGCAAGGCAGCTCGCGTTAAGCTCCAAATATAAATCCGAATTTCTGGCCAATATGTCCCACGAGCTTCGAACGCCATTAAATAGTTTGTTGATTCTTTCTAAATTGCTTGCGGAAAATTCGGGGGGGAACCTTACCGAAAAACAGGTAAATTTTTCAAAGACGATTCATTCTTCTGGCCGTGATTTATTGGTACTTATAAATGATATTTTAGATTTGGCAAAAATTGAATCAGGAAAAATGAGGGTGAATCCAGGTAAAGTACTGATTAGTGATCTAGTAGAGTTTGTGGAAAATAGTTTTAGGCCCATCGCAGATGAAAAGAACGTAAACTTCCACATTTCTTTACAGGATGATCTGCCGCTATCACTAATTAGTGACGAACAAAGGTTACAGCAGGTTCTAAAAAATCTCTTGTCCAATGCCTTTAAGTTCACGAATCAAGGTGAGGTAAGGCTTGAGATTGGATTGTCCCCTAACATCGTCCAGCAGCCGACGTATGTTTTTTCTGTCGTTGATACCGGGATTGGGATTCCAGATGATAAGCAGGAGCTTATTTTTGAAGCCTTCCAGCAAGCTGACGGTACGACGAGTCGGAGGTTTGGCGGAACCGGATTAGGTTTGTCCATTTGTCGAGAAATCGCCAATCTTTTAAACGGCGAAATTGTGGTTGAAAGTGAACAGGGGAAGGGAAGCAGATTTTCTTTTTATGTAGCGGATTTTCAAGAGGAGGCCAAGGAACAAAAACAGGTTAAGCCCTTGAAAGAGGTGGCCGTAACGATTGAATCTACAAATGTAAAGCGAGAGGAAATAAGTGAACCCACCAGTGTACCTGAAAAAGACCTTACGTTAGATGTCAATCAACCGATAAAAAGGCTTTTGATAGTCGATGATGATGTGAGACAACGCAATAGTTTAATGGAATTGGTCGGTGCAAAAAATGTCGTCATCAAAGCTGTCTCAACGGGTTTGGAGGCAATGGAAGAGTTAAAGGTAAACAAGTTTGATTTTATGATCCTTGATTTAGGATTAACAGATACAAATGGAATGGATTTATTAGCAAAAATTAAGACCAGCCCTGACAACGAACAGTTACACGTATTTATTTACACGGGCCGTGACTTAACTGCGAAAGAAGAGATCCATTTATTAAAATACACGAATACCATCATTATCAAAGATCAACATTCACCGCAAAGGTTAATGGATGAATTAGAATTATATTTGCATTCCGAAAGCGAAAAGGAGGAAGAAAATGGGAACGCGGACACTGCCGATCAAGTTACGGTTCAGAAGGAGCTTGAGGGAAAGAGGATTCTTCTCGTGGATGATGACGTCCGAAACGTCTACGCGTTAATGAGTTTACTCGAAACTTATCATATGGATATTACATTTGCCGAGAATGGCAAGGAAGGTATTGAAATTTTAGAAAAAGGTCCTGGTTTTGATTTGGTATTGATGGATATCATGATGCCTGAAATGGATGGATATGAAGCCATTCAAAGAATAAGAGAAAAGCCGCAATACTCTTCTTTACCTATCATTGCCCTAACGGCAAAGGCGATGAAGGAAGATCGAGAAAAATGTATAAAGGCAGGAGCGTCTGATTATATTGTGAAGCCTTTTGACCCGGATCAACTGATTTCTCTGATAAGGGTATGGCTATACAATAAAAAATAATATTCTTGGTGAAGCTAGAATAATGATTGAGAGGGCTTATGAGTAATCATTCGACAGAATCCCAACAGGATTTAGAAAAACTTGAAATCGATTTGTTATTACAAGGTTTATACACATGGTGCGGCTATGACTTTCGAAACTATGCTTATAAATCGATCCGAAGGAGAATCTGGCATAGGGTCCATGCCGAAAAACTTTCAAGTATTACTGGGTTGTTAGAAAAGATTTTACATGACCCTGCTTGTTTAAAAAGGCTCATTTCGGACTTCTCGATTCATGTGACAGAAATGTTTCGCGACCCCATGTTTTTTCTTGACTTCAGAGAAAAGGTTGTTCCCCAATTGCGGACATACCCTTCGATTCGGATCTGGCATGCAGGTTGCTCGACTGGTGAAGAAGTGTATTCCATGGCAATGCTGCTCCATGAAGAGGGCATCTATGAAAAGACCAAGATTTACGCCACCGACATCAATGCGGAAGTATTAAAAATTGCCAAATCAGGGGTATTTCCGTTAGAACAGATGAGGAAATATACGAATAATTATATTTTAGCGGGTGGAAAAAAAGCTTTTTCTGACTATTATCAGGTCATCAATAACGGTGTGAAATTCCATCCGTTTCTTTCCAAGAATATCGTCTTTGCCCAGCATAATTTAGTGACAGATCATTCATTTAATGAATTTCATGTCATTCTCTGCAGAAATGTGTTAATTTATTTTAATAAAAACCTGCAAGATAAAGTCCATTCCCTCTTTTATGAAAGTTTGGGAATGTTGGGGATTCTTGGCCTCGGTGATAAAGAGACAATTAACCACACAATGAAAGCCGACTGCTATGAAAACATTAGCAGCAGTCAGAAATTATATAAAAAGATAAACTGAAATAAGGGCCAGAATTGGCCTTTTTTTTTTTGAAGGAAAATACGGGTAGTTAGGACTGTTTGTATATAGGAAGACCTTCCTTATTTTTATGATTGTTCATATTGGGAAGGTTTGGTGATATTTTATTTTTTCCTGTTATTTCATAATGAAACTATAAAAATAAAGCAGTTATAGTAAAAGTGGAGGAAAAAATGGATAATGCCTCATTGATCTTAGAACAGATTACAGAACTGAAAAACAAGTTAGAAAGTCTTGTTTATTTATATGGCTTTTCCAGTCCGACAGTGTTGAAATGCAGTAGAGAACTAGATGAATTAATTTTTCAAATTCAATTATTAAATCATTTACCTCTAAATAGAAATGACCACAAAAATCTTGATATGAGGAGAACTGTTAGTGAGCTTACTTCAAATTACAAAGACCACACACCAATCGATATCCTCTGATGATTTTTATAAACAAAATATTTATCAATCATTATTCCGTCATTATCCTGATACCATTTACACAATGGATATAATGGGAAATTTATTAAGCTGCAATGATAATATAGAAGGCTTTCTAGGGTACTCCTCACATGAGATGCATGGGCCATACCATGCATTTGTTAAAAAAGAAGATCTGGAACGGGTATCGCGTCATTTTCAACTTGCTGTAGATGGACACGTACAACAATATAATTGCAGCTGTATTCATAAAGACGGATATCATGTCGATGTTACCATTACCAATATTCCTATGTTTACCAATGGTAGAGTAGTAGGTATTTATGGAATTGCAAAAGATATTTCAAGACTTATTCAGACTGAGACACGGTTAAAGGAAACGGAATCACAATTTCAACAAATTTATGAAAGCCTACATTTAGGTGTTTGGTCTTGGGATATCCGTGCTCGTAAAGTTGTTTATGTTTCTTCAGGCATTGAAACTTTATCAGGAATCAAAAAAGAAGATTTTATGAATGGTTCCCGCAATTGGAAAGAACTGATTTATCCTGAAGATTTACAGACTTTTGAACAAAACCAGAAGGAACTCCAAAAGGGAAAAAACTGTATATATCAGTACCGTATTGTGGATTCGTCGGGAAAGATAAAATGGGTCGAGGCCCGGACATTTCCCATTTTAGACTCCGATGGAGCCTTAGTACGTCTAGATGGTCTAGTTACTGATATTCATAACAAGAAATTAGAATATGATCAGATTAATTTTTATGCCTATCACGATTATTTAACCGATTTGCCAAATAGAAGGCTATTTGAGGAGAAATTAGGGCATTTGGTAAGAAAACATAAGGAAGAGTTTGTATTGTTTTATTTGGATTTGGACCGCTTCAAGTTTGTGAATGATACATTAGGACATTCTGGAGGAGATCAACTTCTAAAAGAAGCAGCAAAAAGATTGGGTCGCCATCTTACTGAAAATGATCTGTTAGTAAGACTCGGCGGCGATGAATTTGCCATTATTCTAACGAATTGTCATCCGGAAGCCTCAAATGAAGTGGCATTAAAAATACAAAGGGAATTTGAGTCCCCATTTATCATTCAAGATTATCACTTACACATTACGACCAGTATTGGAATCGGCATTTTTCCACGTGATGGCAGGTCCATGGATGATTTATGCGCCAATACAGATATTGCTTTATCTCGCGCAAAAGGACTAGGAAAAAACAATATTCAGTTTTACACTCCTTCGATGACAACTGAATTTCATCAGCAATTTCTGATGGTCAACGATTTAATAAAAGCTATTCAAGAAGAACAATTCGTCCTCTATTATCAGCCGAAAGTGGACCCAAAGTCCAGGAAAATTAAGGGAGCCGAGGCTTTGATTCGCTGGAACCATCCTGAAAGGGGAATTCTTCCTCCTGATCATTTTATTCCATTAGCAGAAGAAACGAATTTAATTATTGATTTAGGGGATTGGGTGATGCTTGAGGTTTGTAAGCAAATTAAACAATGGTTGGAGGATGGAAATACAATCGTTCCCATATCGATCAATATTAGTGCGAAACGTTTTTTAAAAGACGATCTCGTTAGCAAATTGCAAATGATACTAGCTGAAACCAACATCGATCCGAAATGGTTGGAGTTTGAAATTACCGAGACATCCCTTATTCAAAATGAAATAAAAGTTTTAGCGACCATCAATGCTTTAAAAGAGAGTGGTATTGCGATCTCCTTAGATGATTTCGGGACAGGGTACTCCTCGATTAATTATTTGAAAAAATTTAAAGTGGATTTTTTAAAAATTGATCGTTCTTTTATTAATGCTATTCATTCTAGTTTTGATGATGAAGCGATCATCAAATCAATCCTTTATTTGGCACAAGAACTAAAAATAAAGGTGGTAGCTGAAGGGGTTGAAACAGAAGAACAACTTACTTTTTTATTAAAGCACAAATGTAGTCTGATTCAAGGATATCTGTTTAGTAAGCCTGTGGATGTAGCTGCGTTTTCCCAACTTCTATCTAAGAGCAATGATTGGCGGAGGATTAACACTTGAAAAGTTTGTCGATAAATACTCGGAAAATTCCGTTACCCCTTCTTTTGTTATGTGTGTTTATTATACTCATACCCGATTCTTTAGATGATTATGAAAGGTTTTATATTGATGATATGTCTTGGTTTGCATTGCTTATCCCGTGCTTCATCTTTTCCTATTATTTAGGGTTGTATGGCGGTGTTTTTGCTGGAATCATCGTCAATGCCTATCATCTAATCTGGTTCTTTTATGAGAAAAAATTCCACAGTGAAGATGTGATTGATGAGACCGCCGCATTGCATATTGGGATTTCGTTGATTACCCTTTCTTGCTCGATTGGGGTTGGGGCATTAGCGGAGAAACTCATAAATAGGCAGCTAAAAATACAGGAGTTAAATGAAAAACTAACCAAAATGGCTTTATACGATTCTTTAACAGGACTTCCCAATAGACATTACTTTATAAGGGAGTTAGAAAATGCCTTAAAGAAAAAGGACCAATCCTATTTAATGTTTATTGATTTGGACGGCTTTAAAAGGGTGAACGACCGATATGGCCACGAGGTTGGGGATCAACTTTTAATAGAGGTTTCCCGAAAACTACTAGAAATAGAAAATGAGGGTACTTTTGTAGGCCGTCTTGGAGGTGATGAGTTCACAGTATTGCTTAGAGGTGTTAGCTTACACCAAGCAGAAGCTGAAGCAAATCGGATCTTAAACCTCCTGCAGATAAGCGTACACGATTGTAAAATCTCCGCAAGCATCGGCATTGCTATGTGCCAACCAGAAGACACTCCCGCTTCAATACTTAAACTTGCAGATTCAGCCATGTATAAATCAAAATCGGCTGGAAAGAATACAGTAAATCTTGTCTCTTAAATGGACTAAATAATGATAAATCTTGGCGGACAGTTAAAACACTGTTCGCCTTTATTTGAGTGGGTGATGCATGGGGACGGTTCTTGTGCCTCACTCACTCCGCGATGATGCATGGGGACGGTTCTTGTGCCTCACTCACTCCGCTGATGCATGGGGACGGTTCTTGTGCCTCACTCACTCCACGATGATGCATGAGAACCGTCCCCGTGCCTCAAAAACTGATGAACTATTCCAAAAAGTTTGACAATCGAAATATATTAGCCTACCTTTTTAATAATAGTATAAAAAGAGAGGACATGTGGAAGGCAGATGGGATTACCAGGAAAATTAGATGAAAGTGTTCGTTTACAGTCCAATAGAAAAAGAAAATCTTTTCTTCACGATATTAATAGTCAAAATCTATCATCAGGTCTTATTTCCAGCACATTGCTTATGACAGGACCGGCGTTAATTATTTTGCAGGCTGCAGCCGCCGGGGGTTTTACCAATGAGCAAACAATTACCTGGATGTTTGCCGCTAATTTTTTTCCCGGTGTAGTTGGCGTTTTGATGGCTCTTCTTTTTCGAAAGCCGATCACCGGCGGCCATTCCATCACGGGTGTAGCTTTCCTAGCAACGGTTACGGCCCATTTTACCTTTCCGGAACTCATCGGCGGATATGTGCTGTCGGGGCTTACGATCCTAATCGTTGGCATGTCGGGTCTTTTTACAAAAATCATCAAATGGGTGCCGAAGGAAGTGATATCGGCGATGCTGGCAGGATTGGTCACTGGATATGTGGTGAAACTGATCCCAGCTATTCAAGAAATGCCGGTGGTCGGGTTGGCTGCCTTGGTCAGCTTTTTTGTATGCACCAAATACAGCAAGCGGATTCCTGCCGTCATGGCAGCGGTAGCTGCGGCGTTTGTTGCCCTTTTTTTCACACAGGATCTCGACTTGAGTTCACAGGGAATTCCTTTTTCCTTGCCGTCACTGCATGCTCCGGAATTCTCATGGATGGGGGTATTGACCTTGGCCCTCCCGCTGGCGATGTTAGTCCTCAGCAATGATGCGGCACCGGGAATAGGCGCCTTGGAAAGCGAGGATTTTGACCCACCCATCCGTAAAATTGTCACCATTAGCGGAGTGTTTTCAAGCATCACGGGGTTTTTCGGCGGCCATTGTGCGAACATTGCCGGCATGATGACGGCCATATGCGCTGGCCCTGATTCAGGCGAAAAATCAAAACGATATGCTGGATCTGTTTTGTCAGGGATTTTCGTGATGTTATTTGGTATTTTTGCTTGGAAAATCGTGCCCTTTATCCAATCCTTGCCTCAGGCATTTGTGTCGCTGCTGGCCGGCTTTGCCTTAATCGGGGTGCTGCATTCCAGTTTGCAGCAAGGGTTTTCCGGAAACCGCTACCGCCTAAGTGCATTAGCTGCATTTCTAATAGCTCTGTCGCAGGTTTCCTTTCTCCACATCAGCGCGCCTGTTTGGGCACTTATTTTTGGGGCTGTGATTGCGAAGACTGTTGAGAAATAATGAAGCATGGGGACGGTTCTCGTGCTTCAAAATTTAGGGTGAGGCAGAGGATGGTTCTCATGCCTCATTTCTATTTGAATTCCAAAAAATGATGCATTAGAACCGTCCCCATGCCTCGTTCCCATGCCCCGTTCCATGCTTAGAACCGTCCCCATGCCTCCAAAAATCCAGGCGGAGAGCCAGCCTAGGTAATTTTTTAATGACCTTTCCGAATTAATTACCATTTATTTGGATATACTTTCCGGATTGGTCTGGTTACTTTCCATTTTGTTGATTTTACTTTCACTTTTTGGCTAAATACTTTCCGATTTTCCACTTTTACTTTCCAATACCTCCAATATACTTTCCACCCTCTTTTTACCGCCCTCTAGAAGTACCCTATAATTGACTTTTTATATGAACTTCCCCCCTTTTTTCAAGATTCGTGGAATGTTTTCAGGTCATATGATTATTAAGAATAGAAGCTATATGGTTACAATTAAGTGGGTATGATGATACGGGGAAGGAAGTGCAAAAACGATGGATTTCGAAACAGTTATGCAGGAACTGGAAGCACTCGGCAAGGAGCGATTGAAAAAGATGTACATAAGCAATGGTGCACACGAGCCAGTTTTTGGCGTGGCGACTGGCGCCATGAAGCCGCTCTCGAAGCTAATCAAGAAGAATCAGCCTTTGGCCGAGCAGCTTTACGCTACCGGAAACTACGATGCCATGTATTTTGCCGGCATCATTGCGGACCCAAAGTCCATGACGGAGGAGGATTTTGACCGTTGGATGGAGGGGGCATATTTTTATATGCTGTCCGATTATGTAGTGGCGGTCACTTTGGCAGAAGCCGATATTGCGCAGGTTGTTGCTGATAAATGGATTGCCAGCGGGGAAGAACTGAGAATGTCGGCAGGGTGGAGCTGTTACTGCTGGCTATTGGGGAATCGAAAGGACAATGAATTTGATGCAAGTAAGCTTGCCGATATGCTGGATCAGGTGGAAAAGACGATTCACGATGCTCCCGATCGAGCAAAATCTGCTATGAATAATTTTATCTACACCGTTGCGATTTCCTATGTGCAGCTCCACGATAAGGCGGTTGAAACCGCAAAGGCTGTTGGCCCAGTCGAAATCAAGCGGGATAAGAAAAAGAGCAGTATCCTGAATGCCTCCGAAAATATTCAAAAGGAGATTGATAGAGGGAGGCTTGGGTTTAAACGTAAATATGTTAGGTGCTAGGACTACACGGGAACGAAGCTAAATACAACATTGGAAGGTCGCTAACATACTAGGATAAGTGGCTATTTCGCGATCAGGCGCAATTCTGCAGAAAAGAATTGTGCTTTTTTTCATGTTAACGGCCAGATAATTGCATAACACCTTTTTAAAAAAACGTATCAGCAAGGCGGAAGGCAGTTTATAAAGGAGGCCTTTTTATGGCAGAACAAGGCAAAAGGACAGGATACCATAAATCATTAAGGATAAATTTCCCCATAAAGAGAATCTTAACTATATATATTCCATTTTTATGTCTGGATATTAAGTGTTTATTTATGAAGGAAATGATCATGAGTATTGCCGACGTTATGATTCGTACGAACGGAGAAGCAGCATCCAATTCTCCGTAATCCATTGTAAAGGGTGTTTAATAGTGAAGGCAGCTGAATTATTAGTTAAGTGTTTAGAGGAAGAGGGCGTAAAATATATCTTTGGGATTCCAGGTGAGGAAAATATCGATCTGATGGATGCTCTTCTGGATTCAACGATTACCTTTATCGTAACCCGACATGAAACGAGTGCTGCTTTTATGGCAGGGACCTACGGAAGGTTAACGGGAAAACCGGGTGTATGCTTAGCCACCTTAGGGCCAGGCGCTACAAATCTTTTAACAGGTGTGGCAAATGCCAACATGGATTTGAATCCAATTGTAGCAATTACAGGCCAGGCTAGTTTGGACCGGCAGCATAAAATTAGTCATCAGTATTATGATTTAATTCATATCTATGAACCTGTAACAAAATGGAATGCACAAATAAAAAAGGGTGAAATCATACCTGAGGCAGTTCGTAAAGCATTTCAAGTATCGACACAGGAAAAACCAGGTGCTGCCCACATTGATCTCCCAAATGATGTTGCTGGAATGGAGGTTCAGGGAACTCCTTTAAAGGGAACTGTCCATACTTTAACAGAAGCAGGGGATCAGGTCATTAAAGAGGCAGCTCAACTAATTGAACAAGCTGAACACCCAATCATTTTAGCTGGTAACGGAATAACGAGAGGAAATGCTGCTGAACAATTAAGGGCTCTAGTGGAAAAGTCCAATATCCCTGTCGTCCATACTTTCATGGGAAAAGGAGCTCTTCCCTGGACCCATGACTTAAGTTTATTTACAGCAGGCATTGGCGGGAATGATTACATTACTTGTGGATTTAATCACTCCGATTTAATTATCGCGATTGGTTTTGATATTTCAGAATATGCTCCATCAAAATGGAATCCTAATGGTACCACCTCCATTTTAAACATTGATACAGAAGAAGCAGAGACCGATCAAAATTATCCTGTAAAACTAAATGTAGTAGGAGATATCAAACGGAATTTAGATAAGATTCATAAGGTTCTTCTTTCCCCAAGAGAAAGGAATAATTCATGGGTATTGAACGTTAGGAATAAGGCACTAGCTGAGCTGCAGCAATTTAGTGACGATACCAGCTTCCCGCTCAAACCTCAGAAAATTATTTCCGATTTAAGAGCTGTTTTAAAAGAAGAGGATATTGTGATTTCAGATGTGGGGGCACATAAAGTATGGATGGGGAGAATGTTCCATACCTATCAACCGAATACCTGTCTAATTTCAAACGGCTTGGCATCAATGGGGATTGCTGTCCCTGGAGCGATAGGGGCGAAACTTGCCCAGCCGAATCGTACAGTTGTAGCAGTATGCGGGGATGGATCTTTTCAAATGACCGGCGCAGAGTTAGAAACAGCCAAACGACTGAATCTCCCTATTATTGTTTTATTATGGAGAGATGAAGGATATGGCTTAATCGAATGGCATCAATTGAAAAAGTTTAACCGTCCTTCCCATATTAAATTTGGAAATCCTGACTTTGTTCAGCTTGCATCATCTTACGGATTTGAAGCTTTGCAAATTAACAGGGCAGAGGAACTTAAACCAGCATTAGAGAAGGCCATTGCCATGAACAAGCCTGTCTTTATTGATTGCCCAGTTGATTATAGTGAAAACATGAAATTAACCGAGAAATTAAGTCATCTTCAATGCTAAGAAAGGGAGGGTCAACATGCGGCTCGGTTCGATTATCAATGGTCAAGAGCGAAATGAACATAATCGAGAAACACTTGAGGTAAAAAATCCATATAATCAAGAAATTGTAGCTGAATTAGCTTTAGCGACAGAAGCTGATCTGAATGAGGCAGTAGAAAATGCCTTTGAAACTTTTCATTCCACAATGAAGATGATGCCTGCTCATCAACGGAGTGATATTTTGCGAAAAGCTGCTGACCTTTTAGAGGAAAAGCCTGAGGATTTTATAGACACGATTGTCCGAGAGGCTGGTAAGCCAATCAAATATAGCAGGGATGAAATCAATCGTTCCGTTCAAGTTCTAAGGTTTGCTTCTGAACTTGCCAAAAATATTACCGGAGAAGTCTTGCCAATGGATGCAGCCATTGGAGGGGAAAATCGATTGGGGTTAGTGAAACGAATCCCATTAGGTGTGGTAGGAGCCATCACTCCCTTTAACTTTCCGCTAAATTTGTCATTGCATAAAATTGCACCAGCGATCGCTGCGGGTAATACAATTGTTTTCAAACCTGCCGAGAAAACACCGGTGTCAGGTTATAAATTAGTCAAGTTATTCCAGGAAGCAGGCCTTCCAGATGGGGCTTTAAATTTGTTAATGGGAACGGGAGAAGTAGGTGCATCTCTTGTCACGCATGAAAAAGTCCATAAAATATCCTTTACAGGAAGCTTAGCCGTTGGAAAGAAAATTCGTGAAACCGCCGGCTTTAAAAAAGTTACCCTTGAATTAGGCTCCAATTCCCCTAATATCATTTTCGAAGATGGAGACATAGAAACGGCTGTAAAAAGATTAGTGGTTGGAGCATTTTCTTTTTCAGGACAAGTTTGTATCCATGCTCAACGAATCTTTGTACAAAAAAATGTTTATCAGGCATTTTTGGAACAGTTTATTAAAGAAACTAGGGCTTTGAAAATTGGAGATCCAATGGAGGAAGCCACAGACATCGGACCTATGATTACCGAGAAAGAAGCCGAGCGGGCAAAGCTTTGGATTGATGATGCCGTCAAAAATGGCGCGAAAATAGAAGTTGGCGGCGATCGAAAGGGGAACGTTCTTTCCCCGACCATCATGACTGATGTCGATCGTAATATGAAAATCATCGCAGAAGAGGTTTTTGCACCGATTGTATCAGTTATTCCGTTTGATACGGAAGAGGAAGTCATCGGATATGCCAATGACTCCATTTACGGTTTGCAAGCTGGTGTCTTCACCCAGGATATTGACCGAGCAATCAGGGTAGCCGACCAATTAGAAATAGGCGGTGTTTGGATTAACGATATCTCTACCTACCGGCAGGATAATCTGCCTTACGGCGGTGTAAAACAAAGCGGTGTAGGCAGAGAAGGAATTAAATATGCCATAGAAGAAATGACAGAACTGAAATTTATTGGCATTAAATTAAAGTAGGGACGTGGGGACGGTTCTCATGCATCAAAGAATTTGTATGTGTTGTGGATCAATATTGGTAATGAAAAAGCAAACGGCTCACAAAACTGAGCCGTTTATTTTTGTCTATTCAAGTTTCTTTTCAACTAATTAAGCATGTTGATTCGGCAGCGTTGCCATCATCGGATAAAATTCAGTTGTCATTATACCAGCCATTACGGCTGGGTCTTCTTCTATAAGTTTTGGGACTTGTGCTTCATTTTCAACTTCAATGATGGCAAGTCCGTGCGGGGCTGAAGGATTTAAAACAGGGCCGAAGACCAGGGCGATTCCCTGGTTTTGCTTGTCCGTCCAATAGGCAATATGTTTTAACATAATGTTCCGTTCTTCTACTGTCATATCCTGATGAAAAGTTGTTCTAGGCGGAGTAGCATGTATCATAAAGTGCATTTTACCTGTAGCTTTATTTGCAGTGTTGTCCGACATTCGAGGTTACCTCCATCATTTAAATTTCTTTTTATTAGTTACGACACTCAACGCTAATTTTTCCATAAATCCCTTTCAAATACAATGAACCACCTTTTGTTTCACTAAACTGCCCGGCCTTTCCGGGGGGGGAGAAAAAAATAAAGACCATTAGAACCATCTTTGTAGAATCCTATTAAAGATTTCGACATTCTTCTGCTGCCATTTCTAATATAAATTCAGTTGCGGCAAAGGCTCAAGTTGATACTACTCAATCGTTTGATTAAATGACAAAATTTTTGGAGGAATAGGCGTGAAAAGTCTATTAAATCAATAGTTTCTTAGCTTTTATCCAAACGTTTAAATAGGGAAAGCGGTAGTAGAATTCGGTGGAAATTGGCGGATTTCCAAGTTTGTGTAGCACCTGCAAGAAATGATTCGCCTTAATCCGGCAGCGTTCATCAAAATTTCCACGGAAATAGGGAGCAGAACGTTAATTTATCAACGTTTTGGGGGAATTTACTCAAACGTTTGTCTGACCGACAAGCAATTTCGTAATCGGGGAGTGGAAAATCCGCCAGTAGCATGGGATTGAATCGATTTACTTAAACGTTTGATTAGGTTGCACATGGGCAACAAATTGCTGAAATACATCGGACAATGTGAAGCATGGGGACGGTTCTTCTGCCTCATTCTTATTTAATTAGGTGGAAATAATGATGCATGAGAACCGTCCCCATGCATCATTCTTTCTTATTAGATACACAATGACAACAATGTAGGCTATTTTTCATACTATATTTTGGGGGTGGAAAAATGCCAAGAGCAAATTACCGAAGTTCAGACGTTAGTTTAATGGCAAGGATGATGAGAGCAGAAGCTGAAGGTGAAGGAAAATTAGGAATGTTATATGTTGGAAATGTAATTGTGAATCGTCTTGTGGCAAATTGCTTAGACTTTAAAGGGTTAAGATCAATTAACTCAGTTATTTTTCAAGTACAAGGAGGGAATTTTTCCTTTGAGGCTGTTCAAAAAGGGAACGTATTTTATCAAAGGGCAAGAACTTCTGAAAGAAGATTAGCCAAACAAAATTTGGATTATTGGAGGCAACACCCTGGAAAATACGCCCTTTGGTACTTTAATCCACATGCCCCATGCCCTCCTACATGGTATGATCAACCTCAATCTGGTCAATTTAAAAATCATTGTTATTACGAACCAAAAGCTGGAACATGTGACAGTGTATATCGCGGTTAGGCTTACTCTTTGAGTAAGTCTTTTACATATTTGGAATAGTTATATAAAGCTTTTAGCTTAAGCAAACAGGGAGATTGTTTAATAAGACCAGTCGCTTTTCTTGTTTCTCAAACGGGTCAGTTCATCAATGAATTTAAGTAAAAGACTCATCAAGCCGTTGGTGTAAAAGATACGACAATAGCGTCAGTCGCTTTTTTAAAAAAGAATCTATGGGTATTCGCCGTTTCATACTGAAAATGCCTACATAATTTATAGTGAATTTAACCCAAAGGAGAGGTGCCCAAATGTATCCCTATGGAAATTATCAAATTCCACAAACTCAGTTGGAGTATTATCCATATGTACAGCAAAATCAATATGGACCTGACAGGCAACTATCGCAACTGCCACAACTATCGCAACTGTTTCAACAGCCACAATGGCAGCGGCTTGAACGGAGAGTTAATCTGCTAGAAAGTGAATTTGACCAACTTTACCGCCGTTTACTACGAGTAAATCGGAGGCTTCGTGCAGTGGAAAACAGATTAAACATTCCATTTACCCCGTTTGAAGGGGAGTTCTAACACTTGCCTCTGAATTGAAAGGACTGTTGATTCATGCTGTGGCAGATTTTTTTGTTTCACGAAGGGGCAGGTTAGTGGAAGAACTTTAGAAATAACAAAAAGAGTTGCTTTCAATAGCAACTCTATTAAGTCAACCGTTGGACTATGTTGGATTTCTTATAATTAAAGATATTGCCTGTTGAGTTGACCATATAGCACTACTGAATGCCTGATAATTTGTAATAGCTGCTTGAAAGTCCTTCTCACTTATGGTGGCGGTCGCAGTGACAGTTTGGTTAGATAAAATGTATGGCTTAAGTGAAGGAACCCAGTCGGCTCCTGCAGAAGTGTATAGGGATAGAAACATTTATATACAAGCGTTTTAAGCGAATTTACATAAACGTTTGTCTGACCGACAGTCATCTTCGTCATTGTAAAGAAAAAATCCACCAGTGGAAGTGATATTATACGGTTTAATTAAACGTTTGATTGGGTTGCACATGGGCAACAAATTGCTGAAATTCTGGAGCATGGGGACGGTTCTATTGCCTCACAAAGTGAGGCAGAAGAACCGTCCCCATGCATCATTTTACCCCGCTTAAATCAATGAATGGGGTTGCCCCTCCGGTTACGCTTGGGAGGCGTCCGTCCCATTTTTCTAAGGCTTTTTCTTGGACTTCGATTTGTTTTAGTTGGATCAGTTCGGGTGTGACTTCTTCTTTTTTCAATTTTAATGACTCTGCTTCGGCTTGCGCTTGTGTGACTTGCTGTTCGGCTTCAATTTTGATTCGATCTAAATCCCTTTGGGCCTTTAAAGCATTTTGTTCGGCTGTTTGCTTCAATTCAATCGCTTTGTTGAATTCCTCACTAAAAGCAAATTCTTTAATGTTGATATCTTCCAGGAGCATATAATACTTGGTTAATTTCTTGTCCAGCATTTCCTTCACTTTAGCCGATACTTCCGGGCGTTTTGAAATCAGCTCTTCTGCTGTATATTGAGCGGTAATTGCCTTTAAGGATTCGGCGATGGCAGGTTCCACGATGCGGGCACGATAATCAAGACCGATTTCTTGAAATAGCTTATTGACCGCTCCTGGATCGACTGAGTAGTTGACGGCCACCTTGGTTGTGACCATTTGTAAATCCTTTGAAGCAGCACTTTGCGAGCTTTCTTCTTTTTGGACCCGGACCTCTATCTGTTCCACATTTTGAATGAATGGAATTTTAAAATGAAAGCCCTCCGTCAAGATTGTTGGCTTCACTGCCCCTAATTGCAACAGAACTCCTCGATGACCGGACTCTACCTTCGTGCTAGAAAAAATAAACAGCACGATAACCAAGACTAAAATCACGCCACTGACGATATATTTCCCGTAATGCAAGGCGCTCCTCCTCTCCTTCTCATTAAAATATATGAATGAGAGGGTTGGTTTCATGCGGAAGCATGGGTATAAGTTCCCGTCTTACTTGAATATAAATAGGTGAAAACTATAGATGGAGGACTGTGTATGGCTTTCGTTGCAATCTATACGGTTGGCAGGCTCAATCACCCGTACAACCACCCGGCATCAAGTGAATTTTTCGAAGTGGGTAATGAAATCATTCATCAGGCAGCTAAAACTGGACAACTTATAGAGGTGTTTTCACCTGAAGGAGTCCCTATACCTGAAGAAGCTAAAAAGGGGAGTGGATTCCCTGTTCTTACTTTAACAACATGGAAAAACCTCGAAGGCTTATATAGTTTTACCTATTCAGGTCTGCATAAGCAAGCGTTGCGAGATCGAAGCAAATGGGTGGAGCCTTACCAAGAAAGGCACCTTTCGTATGTAGTGTGGTGGGCAGAGAAGCAATGGGATGTGTCATGGAAGGAGGCTTTCAAGCGATACAGCCATTATATTCAGAATGGACCCACTCCTTATGCATTTGATTTTGGACAGGCATTTGATGACAAAGGGGAGGCGTGCTTGGTTAAGTAGCGGTGAAAGGGGCTAATAATCTAAAACAGGAGAGTTGGTTATTTTCATGGGTTTCGCATAAAAAGGCACAGCTAGCGTAAATTCACTAGCTGTGCCTTTTTACGAGCAAAGCTTTCGAGTGACCCCTATGAACATCCCCATATCAAACCTAAATTAGAATCGACGTAACAAATAGATAAATGACGTACGCAATCAACCGTGGGTTCCCACTTCCTTCTACATCAATTACTTCACTTTAGTCAGGATTCGACAACTTTCTGGCTATTTCCTTGAATTTACCATATCAAATTTGTGAAAAAATTGTAGAAATTTATTGCATTCTGAATATTGAATAACTATAATATTCTTAAATTCCTAATTCAGATAATAAAATCAACTTTGAATAATGTAAATAGGCGTTGAATTCATATTAATTACTTATTTAGGGAATATTACAAAGAAATACGACCGAAAAGAGGAAATGTTTTGAGATACGAAATAGATGATCTGGATATAGCGATATTAAAGTATCTTTCGAAAGATGGAAGAACGTCCTTTACGGATATTGCGGCAGGCGTAAATGTATCGGAAAAAACGGTTCGACTGCGCTATAAGAACCTTTTAGACAATGGAGTTATGGAAGTTGTCAGCGTCGTTAACCCGAGGGCGCTGGGAATAAAATCCGGGGCCCTTATTCAATTAAAGGTCACTCCTCAATCCCTTGATAAAGCGATTGAAGCATTAAAGGAATTTCGGGAAGTTCGGTATATAACAATGACATCAGGACCGTATTCTTTGCTGCTCCAAATCGCGGTTGCTGGTCAGGACGATATTATAGAGGTGGTTCGGCGAATTAATGAATTACCTTATATAACAGAGATGAACACCATTGTTCAGCTGGATGTATATAAAAATACCTACGATTACTTTTAGAGTCCATGGGTACGGTTCTTCTGGGTTTGTTGAAACAACATGAATAATACAAACCATGAAAACCACTCCAATGTAGCTTTGATGCATTAATAGTTCCTTATAAAAAAATTCTAATAGGCAATGGAAAGGAGAGTCATAATGAGCAATCGGCCTGTTTTAGAAGTCAAAAATCTGCGTACTTCCTTTTTTACTGATAACGGAGAAGTGGCTGCAGTGGATGATATAGATTTTCATATTAACGAGGGAGAAATCCTCGGGATTGTTGGTGAATCCGGATGTGGGAAATCCGTTACATCCCTATCCGTTATGGGATTGGTGCCGGAACCGCCAGGAAAAATTGTTGGAGGGCAAATCCTTTATAAAGGGGAAGATTTGACCAAGGCATCGGAAAAGAGAATGCGCGAGATTCGCGGCAATGACATTACCATGATCTTTCAGGAACCGATGACGTCTTTAAACCCGCTATTTACAATTGGCGATCAAATCATGGAAGCCATTCGTTTACATAACAAATGGAGCAAGCAGCAAGTAAAGGAACGGGCAATTGAAATTTTACAGCTTGTGGGATTGCCCCGAGCTGAAAATCTATTAAAAGAGTATCCCCATCAACTCTCTGGAGGCATGCGGCAAAGGGTGATGATCGCCATGGCGATGGTTTGCAACCCGCAAGTATTGATTGCCGATGAGCCGACGACAGCACTTGACGTTACCATTCAATCACAAATTTTAAAACTGATGAAACAGTTAAACAAAGAATATAACACGGCAATCATGATGATTACCCATGACCTCGGTGTTGTAGCGGAAGTTTGCCAGCGTGTGATTGTCATGTATGCAGGAAAAGTGGTCGAAGAAGGCGATATTGAGACCATTTTTAAAAATCCAAAGCATCCGTACACGATCGGACTGATTAAATCCGTACCGGATGTTAGGGAAAAGGTAGAGAAGCTCTATTCCATACCAGGAAACGTTCCAAAGCCGGGCAGCATCAAAGAAGGATGCCGCTTTGCAGCACGCTGTGAACATGCATTTGAACGATGTTTCGGTGAAACGCCTGATCTATATGTAACAGGAGAAGGGCAAAGGGCAAGGTGTTTCCTTCATGAACCTCAAGCGAACTCAGTAAAACAAGAGGAGGTGACGGTATGACAACATCGATCTTGCGCGTGGAAAATTTAAAAAAGCATTTTCCGATTACAGGCGGGTTATTTGGCAGGCAAATCGGTGAAATGAAGGCCGTGGACGGAGTTTCTTTTTCCGTAAAGGAGGGGGAGACCCTAGGAATTGTTGGCGAAAGTGGCTGCGGAAAGTCCACTACAGGAAGAATGCTGCTTCGTCTCTTGGAACCCACAGATGGAAAAATTATTTTTGATCATCAGGACCTGCGTACCCTATCCAAAAATGATATGCGAAAAGTAAGACGGAATATTCAAATGGTGTTTCAGGACCCATATGCTTCGCTTAATCCAAGGCATACGGTGGAGAAAATTTTGGAGGAGCCATTAATTGTCCATGGAATCGGCACGCCAAAGGAACGGAAACAAAAAGTGCGGGAGATGCTAGAAGTCGTGGGATTGTCCGGTTACCATGCCAAACGGTACCCGCATCAGTTTAGCGGCGGGCAGCGGCAAAGAATTGGCATTGCCCGGGCCCTCATGACCAATCCGAAACTGATTATCGCAGACGAGCCGGTGTCAGCCCTGGATGTTTCGATTCAAGCTCAGGTTCTCAATCTATTAAAAGAATTACAAAAGGAATTTCAGCTAACCTATATCTTCATTGCACACGACCTTGGAGTTGTCCGTCACATTAGCGACCGTGTCGGCGTGATGTATAAAGGCCAAATGGTGGAACTGGCGGACAGTGAGAAAATCTATCAAAACCCGCTCCATCCTTATACGCAGCAATTGCTATCTGCCGTTCCTATTCCTGACCCAGCCTATTATAAGTCTGGTCAAACTAGTGCCATCCAATTCGGAACATTGCCGGAACAGTACACCATTGATGATTCATGGATGGATACCGGAAAAGAAAGGCCGGGATTAATCCAGGTTGAGCCTGGCCATTTCGTAGCTTGCCAGAAAAAATAAATGCTAGATTACTAGATAATATAAAAAGAAAGAGGGGGGTTTTATGGTTACCTATACGATTCGGCGTATCTTTATGCTTATTCCGGTTCTTTTCGGTATGGCCCTAATCGTATTTGGGATTATCAGGGCGATTCCAGGAGATCCAGCACAAGTCATCTTGGGGCAGCAGGCAACCAAGGAAGCGGTGGCTTCGTTAACCGAGAAGCTTGGTCTTAATGACCCTTGGTATATCCAATTTTTCGAGTATTTAAAAGGTCTATTGACGGGGGATTTGGGCAATTCATTAAGAAGCTCCGCACCGATTAATGATGAAATTTGGACATACCTTTTCGCTACGTTGGAACTGTCCATTGTGGCGATGTTCATTGCGATTTTCATTGGTGTCAATGCCGGAATTATCAGTGCCTGGTTTCAGAATTCATGGTTTGATTATGCTGCCATGCTACTTGCGCTGATTGGCATTTCCATCCCGGTTTTTTGGCTAGGATTAATGGAGCAATGGACGTTTTCACTTCAATTGCACTGGCTTCCTTCAACAGGAAGGGAAAATGTTCGAGATCCCGTCCATGCCATCACCCACCTGTACTTGATTGACACTATTTTAACTGGACGGTGGGATCAATTCGTTGAGGTTATCCGCCACTTGATTTTACCAGGTATCACCTTGGCAACGATACCGATGGCGATCATTGCCAGAATTACACGTTCGAGCATGCTCGAAGTGATGCGCGCGGATTATATCCGTACTGCCCGTGCAAAAGGGCTTAGAATGTTCTGGGTTGTGTACAAGCATTCCTTGAAAAATGCCGTTATTCCTGTCTTGACTGTAATCGGTTTGCAGATGGGATTACTTTTGGGCGGCGCCATTTTAACAGAAACAATTTTCGGCTGGCCGGGGATTGGACGCTATATTTATGATGCGATTGCAGCCCGTGATTACCCGGTCATTCAATCAGGGATTTTAGTGATTGCCACCATCTTTATTCTTATTAACCTGATCGTGGATCTTCTGTATGTAGCGATTGATCCGCGTATTAAATATAAATAGCCGGCAGAGGGGGGACTATATGTGGCTGTATTGGCAAAAGGTGATAGTAATATTGTCATAAAAGAACACGAAGAGGTTGTTTCCCCGTGGAAGGAAGCGTGGAAGACCTTTAAAAAAAATAAAGGTGCTCTCGTGGGTACTGGTATCGTCTTGTTTTTTATCGTGATTGCGATTTTAGCGCCGCTGCTTGCTCCGTATGGAATCAGTGAACAGCAGCTATCCAACAGGAATGCGGCACCTTCATCTGCTCACTGGTTTGGAACAGATGATTTTGGCCGGGACATTTTTTCCCGAGTTTTGTATGGTGCGCGAATTTCTTTGTGGGTCGGCTTTGTTTCCGTTTTGGGTTCCATTGTTGCCGGTTGTTTTCTAGGAATTATTGCTGGCTATTACGGACGCTGGGTTGATACCATCATTTCTCGAATTTTTGATATCATGCTGGCCTTTCCTAGCATTTTGCTGGCAATCGCCGTTGTGGCAGTCTTGGGGCCTTCCTTGCAGAATGCTCTAATCGCGATTGCCTTAATTAACATTCCTAACTTTGGAAGGCTGATCAGGTCCAGGGTCCTCAGTGTAAAGGAAGAGGAGTATATCATGGCAGCTAAAGCGATTGGCATGAAGGACAGCCGTATTCTGTTACACCATGTGCTGCCTAACAGTCTTGCTCCTGTTATTGTCCAGGGGACTTTGGCGATTGCAACAGCAATTATCGAAGCTGCTGCACTGGGTTTCCTTGGAATGGGTGCACAGCCGCCGCAGCCGGAATGGGGGAAAATGCTCGCAGACTCTAGACAGTATATTATTCAAGCCCCGTGGACAGTCATTTTTCCTGGTGTTGCGATTATGCTCACTGTTCTTGGCTTTAACCTTATGGGGGATGGCTTACGCGATGCTCTCGATCCGAAAAGCAAGAGCTAGACTTTAGAATCTTGGTAATCTGCAGGCTTTTTCTAGGATACTTTTAGCCGGATCTGGCCTGCTTTTATAAAAAAATTACAGGGGGAACACCTATGAAAGGCAAATTTTCAATCATTGCCAGCATTTTGCTGGTGCTTTCCATGCTGCTGTCTGCTTGCGGCGGCGGGGGAAGTAAAGAATCTTCAGGTGAAAAAAGTAGCAATAGCGGTCCTAAAAAAGGAGGCAGCCTCGTTTATGCACGGGGAGCCGACTCCATTTCGCTGGATCCAATCAGTATAACAGATGGGGAATCCATCCGGGTTACCCACAATATTTTTGAAACACTATTTGAATATGATAATGATTTAAAATTACAGCCAAAATTAGCAGATTCCTATAAAGTATCTGATGATGGCTTAACCTGGACAATTACACTTAAAAAAGGCATCAAGTTCCAGGATGGCACCGATTTTAATGCGGAGGCAGTTGTGTTCAACTTTGATCGCTGGATGGATCCAGCAAATCCTTACCATAAAGGAGAATTCCCTTATTATCCATTCCTTTATGGCGGATTTAAAGGAGACCCAAAACACAAAATTGAATATGTCAAAGCAGTTGACGATTCGACAGTGGAATTTAAGCTAGTAGAGAAAACAGCTCCATTTATCAGCTACTTGGCCATTCCGATGTTTGGTATAGCCAGTCCGGATGCCATTAAGAAATACGGGGACAAATTCTATGAACATCCAGTTGGTACAGGTCCATTCGTATTTGATAGCTGGACACGCAATGACAAAATCGTGTTAAAGGCAAATAAAGACTATTATGTAAAAGGCCAGCCATATCTTGATGAATTAATTTTCCGTGTGATTCCTGATAACTCTTCCCGCCTGACAGCACTTCAAAGCGGCGAAGTGGATATGATTGACGGACTCAATCCAGATGATGCTGACACAATCAAAGGAAATTCTGCGTTAAAGATCGTCAAGCGTCCAAGCTTTAATATCGGTTCCTTGGTTCTAAATACGCAAATGGCTCCATTTGATAATGTGAAAGTTCGTCAGGCTGTTAGTATGGCAATCGATAAAAAATCAATTGTAGATGCGTTTTATAATGGCTATGCTGAAGTAGCGAAAAACCCAATTCCGCCAGCACTTTGGGGCTATAACAATGACGTGAAGGACTATGAATATAATGTAAAAGAAGCCAAGAAACTTTTGGCAGAAGCAGGATATCCTGATGGATTTAAGACGGAAATATGGACCATGAATAATCCAAGACCATATATGCCGCAGCCTTTAAAAGTGGCTGAAGCCATTCAAGAGAACTTAAAAGCGATTGGTATTAACGCAGAAATTAAGACATATGAGTGGGCAACTTATCTGCAGAAAACAGGTAACGGAGAACATCCAATGGGACTATACGGATGGACAGGGGTTATGGCCGATCCGGACAACTTCCTATTCCCTAACCTGAGCGCGACCAATACCAAAAAACCTGCAAGTAACCGTGCGTTCTATGTGAATGACGAGTTTACTAGTTTGCTGCAGCAAGCCCGTGTAACATTTGATCAGAAAGAACGCGAGAAGCTGTACAAAAAAGCACAGGAAATTTTCCACCAAGATGCGCCGTGGGTAACGATCGCCCATACAACACCGCCGATTGCACTATCAAGCGTTGTTGAAGGTTATGAGGCACATCCAATGGAAAATGATACATTTGCAAAAGTATACCTAAACAAATAACACCGTTTATGTTGGGTCGGTTTTTGCAAATGGGTCCCCCTTTAAAGGGGGACTTTTTTACAACTTTTACATAGGAGGGATTACGATGTTTGAGTTATTAAAGGGGTTATCCGATATTGTCGGTCCCAGCGGATTTGAACAGGATGTCCAGCGGTTTATTTTAAATGAAGTAAAAGATTATGTCGATGAGTACTTTGTTGACCCAGTCGGGAATTTAATCGTTAAAAAGAATGGAAACGATTCAAGTTACCCTTCTCTCGCGATTGCAGCCCACACAGATGAGGTCGGTTTTATTGTTAAAAAAATTGAGCCAAACGGACTGATCCGTTTTGAAAAATTGGGCGGCCTCGATGACCGGGTTTTGCATTGCTTGCCAGTGTTTATACGTTCTGATAAGGGAAGAGTAGATGGTGTCATCGGAACCCTAGCCATGCACTACGTGAAATGGGACGATCCAAATCGGATTACCAATCATCGGGATATGTATATTGATGTCGGCGCCCGTTCAGCTGAAGATGCATTGGAGATGGGCATTCGGGTAGGCCAGCCTGGTTCCTATGGTGTAGAGCTTAAAAAAATTGGCAGCAACCGCGTAGTCGGCAAGGCCTTGGATGACCGTGCAGGCTGTGCACTGCTCATCCGTCTGCTTCAAAACTTAAATGAGACAGGCGCTAAACATGGCGATATTTACGGTGCCTTCACTGTTCAGGAGGAAGTAGGTTTAAGGGGAGCTTCTGTTGTTTCCGCAGCTGTACAGCCCGATTTTGCGTTGGCCCTTGATACCACTCCAACTAGTGATACTTATGATGTCATCATGACAGGAACAAGAGCGCTGGGTGATGGCCCGTGCATCAAAATCGTTGATAAATCATTGATTGCTCATCCACTCGTCACAAAGCATTTGGAGAAGATGGCAATTGAAGGGAATATTCCATATCAACTGGAAGTATATATGGGCATCGGGACGGATGCCGGCGCGATCCACATGACTGACAAGGGCGTCACAACCGGGGTTATTTCCATCCCTTCCCGTTACACCCATTCACCAATCGAAGTGGTAGACCTGGAGGATATGGAAAACTCCTACAAACTGCTTTATGACTTTGTCGTAACCCTAAATCAATTAAAAGGAAAGACGTTCTTGGACACATAGGACTGTCTGCCATTTAGGGCTGCTCGTAAACGTACAACTCTCCTCTTTAATAGGGTGATTTTGGTTCCTTGGGGAAGGTTCTCATAGAAGGATAATCAGGAGTATTGCACAAAAAGGCACAACTGGCGGTTTCAACTAGTTGTGCTTTTCATTTTTGGGGCCTAGGCCCCATATATTAAAGCGTTAAAGCAAGGGTCAGACCAAAATAAAGCTAAAGGAGGCAATCGTAGTGGCAGTTAAAAGAGGTGTAGTTGCAGAAGATTTGTATCGATTAAAGTCAGTTGTGAATCCGCAGTTTTCCCCTGATGGGCAATCGTTTGTGTATGTACAAACTACCATTGACCAAGAGGCGGAAGAGTATCAATCTCAATTGTTTTTTCAAACAGTAGAACGTAATGAAGGGCCTTGCCAATGGACGTATGGAAAGGGGAAAAATCATACACCAAGATGGTCACCAGATGGAACAGAGGTCGCGTTTGTTTCCAATCGGAGCGGTAAAAACCAGCTTTATGTGTTAAGCGTGAAGGGCGGGGAAGCGAGACAGGTAACGGATGTACCTAATGGAGCCAGCTGTCCAGTATGGTCCCCGGATGGAACAAAATTGGCTTTCACGACAGCTTTATCTCCTAATCAATCGATTTTTGAAAAGGTAGAAGAGAAGAAACAAGAAAAGCTTAGACCGCTTGAAGTAGCGAAAATGAAATACAAATCCGATGCGGAAGGTTTTTGGAAAGGACAGTATAAACAAACTGCTGTCGTTGATGTAAAAACGGGAGAATTGACTCAACTCACTACCGGTCAATATGATGTGACCCTTTATGGCTGGTCCCCGGATGGGAATCATCTTGCCGTAGGTGCTAATGCAACGGAACAGGACGATTTGGCGTTCAACCAGGATGTTTATCTGTTGGATATTGAAAGCAAAGCATTCACTCTTATAACGGATGGAAAGGGAGAATTCGGCAGTGCATGCTGGTCTCCTGACGGCCGGTATCTGGCGATGTTTGGCCATAACCGTGAGTTCGAAGATGCGACCTATTCAAAGATTTGGCTATATGAAACGGCAGGAAAGACGCTCTCATGCTTATCACCAGAGTGGGCTGGGCTTCCAGGGGATTATATGGTCGGCGATTTCCATCAAGGAGCGGTGTCTCCTGGCATTTTATGGACCAGTGATAGCAAAGGCTTTTATTTTGTTGGAACAGACCATGGCAGTGTCAATATTTATTTTGGGAATCTTAGCGGGGAGATTCGTCCTGTGTATGTGGGAGAGCAGCATGTTTACGGACTTTCCATCCATTCCGATTCACAAAAAGCCCTGGCCGCCATCAGTAAGCCTGATCAGATTGGTGACATTTACTTGTTATCATTGAACGGTGACGAGACGCTTGAAAAATTGACCAATGTCAATGGGCCGGCTTTAAATAAGTTACTTCTATCTAAACCGGAAGTCATTGAATATAAGGGAGCCAAAGGCTGGGATGTTCAGGGATGGCTGATAAAACCGGTTGGCTTTGAGGAGGGGAAAAAGTACCCGTTAATCCTTGAAATTCACGGCGGTCCTCATGTGATGTACGGAAATACGTATATGAATGAGTTTCAAATTTTAGCTGGAAAAGGCTATGCGGTCTTGTACGTGAATCCACGGGGCAGCCATGGATATAGCCAGGAATTCGTCAATGCAGTCCGCGGCGGTTACGGCGGCGGGGACTATCAAGATCTCATGCTGGCGGTAGATTATGTTTTAAATCAGTATGATTTCATAGATGAAACCCGTCTTGGAGTAACAGGCGGAAGCTATGGCGGCTTTATGACGAACTGGATTGTGAGCCATTCCAATCGGTTTAAAGCGGCGGTCACGCAGCGTTCGATTTCCAACTGGATTAGTATGTATGGTGTCAGCGATATCGGCTATTATTTTTTGGAGTGGGAAATTGGAGCCGATTTGAATGATTTCGAGACTCTATGGAAGCATTCGCCGCTTGCCTATATTAAAAATATCGAAACGCCATTGTTAATTCTTCATAGTGAAAGGGATTACCGGTGTCCAATCGAGCAGGCAGAGCAATTATTCATAGGCTTGAAGAGACTCGGCAGGGAAACCAAATTTGTCCGTTTCCCGGAAGCGAATCATGAACTATCTAGAAGCGGTAAACCAAACCTTCGCAGAGATCGACTGAACTATATTGTGGAATGGTTTGAAGAACATATCTAGTCTGCCATATGAGGCATGGGGACGGTTCTCTTGCCTCACTTTGTGAGGCAGAAGAACCGTCCCTATGCATCATCAAACGTTCAATAACATCGCTGTTTCATCACAAGAATGCAGTTTTGGGCAGTTTATGCAATCTTTCCACATCTTTTGAGGTAATTCATTTTTATCTACCACATTAAAACCTAACTTTGAAAAAAATTCAATTTGATAGGTTAATGATATTAGTTTAGTAATTTCCAAGTTTGCTGTTTCTTTCATAATTTGTTTTACCAGTGCTTTTCCTATTCCTTTTCCAACATGAGCAGGGCTAACGGCTAATGACCTTACCTCAGCTAAATTCCGGTCAAGAATAGTCAAGCTGCAAATCCCCACCACTTCGTTATTTAAAACGGCAACAACGAAACTTTGCAGATTTTCATAGATAGAAGGATAAGTTCTCGCCAACAGCTTACCCTCTTTGGCATACTCTGATATTAATTTATAGATACTTTCTGTATCGCTCATTATCGCTTTTCGAATGATCATAGAAAATCCCCCAGGAGAATATATCAAATTAAAAATATCTAACTTTAGTTAGATATTAATAAATATACAACATTGGGTATTTTTATACAACAATATATTCCGTTGATTTTCCCCATTTTAGATAATTTTTTTCTTCGGGACTTTTAATGATGCAAAGGGACGGTTCTTGTGCCTCAGTCTTATTTGATTGTTGGAAAAATGAGGCAAAAGAACCGTCCCCATGCCTCACTTTCACGCAATAAAATACGAAACTACGGAAAGTAGAATGGATGTAATCAGCATGGCGATCAGCGGCCGAGCTGCTTTGGTCCGGAGGTCACGGAGGCTGACATTTAAACCGAGACCAACCATAGCGGATGTCAAAATAAAGGTGGTTGCTGTTGAAACCCCATCCATAGCTGCCTTTGAAACAGGGATGGATTTGCCAAGGATATAGCTTCCGAACAAACTCATCAAGATAAAGCCGATGAGAAACCATGGGAACTCAATTTTGGTATCTCCTGCATTTCCGGAACTGCGTCGTTTCATCCAATACATAAGAATAAAGCACAATGGAACGAGCAGAAGTACCCGGCCTAGTTTGGCGAGCAGGGCAATGGCCAGGCCATCTGGACCTGCAGGTGCCCCGGCTAAGGCAACATGGGCAATTTCGTGAAGGCTGATGCCGCTCCAGATGCCATAATCAATGACTGATAACGGGAGAATTGGTCTTAAGATCGTATAGGTTATTGAAAAAATCGTCCCCACCAAGGCAATAATTCCTACCCCGATGGCTGTATCTTCGTCCTTTGCCTTGAGAATGGGCGAAACCGCGGCAATCGCGGCAGCCCCGCATACACCGGTACCCACACCAAGCAGAAGCACGAGGGAGGACTCTGCTTTCAGCAATTTTCCGAGCCATACGGTTAACAATATCGCAAAAGCAATGACACCGATATCACGGGCAATCAGCCCCAGCCCTTGATGAATCACCACATCTATGTTTAACTTGAGCCCGTATAAAATAATCGCAAAACGTAAAAAGCGTTTGGCAGAAAATTGAATCCCCGCGCGTAACACTTCCGGATAACCGAAAAATTGCCGGTAGATTACCGCAATCACGATCGCACAAGCAAGCGGTCCGACACGATCAAACCCGGGCACTTTCGCTAACGCAAACCCCAACGCTGCAATGACAATGGTAAAAGCAATTCCCCCCAGCCATAAATAAGCAGAAGTTTTTGTTTCCGGCTTTTTAAGAGGTTGTTCGTTCTGTTCGTCATGAGGTAAAATTCTTGCACTTTGACTTCCCATTCCAATCACCTCAAATTAATTTGATTTTGTAACTTAAGCATACTCGCGATTGGTGTATAAGAAAAATAATGATATATAATAGGGATGATAAGTAAATTTATATACATGGGTTATTTTTGAAAAAGGGGGCAGAGGATGGATCAGCATTTAGAAGTGTTTATTAAAGTGGTGGAGAAGGAGAATTTTTCAAAAGCAGCGGAGGAGCTGCATATGACCCAGCCGGCGGTGAGCCAGTATATTAGAACGTTAGAACAATCGATTGGCACAAGGCTCTTGGAAAGAAGTAATAAGTTTGTCCGCCTCAATCAGGCGGGTGAGATCGTTTATCACCATGCGAAAGAAATCATCGCCCTTTATACTAAAATGCAGTCCTTAGTCGATGACCTAACCAATAAGGCGAGCGGCCCGATTGCGATTGGGGCGAGTTATACGTTTGGCGAGTATATCCTGCCGCATATTATTGCTAAAATGAAGGAGCGATACCCTGATATTCACCCGTCGATTCGGATTCAAAATACAAAGGAAATCATTGAGCTGGTAAAAAAACATCAATTGGACATTGGCATCATTGAAGGGTTTTATGAGGAAAATGTTCTTAATTCGAAAGTGGTTTCTAAAGACCGAATGGTCATTGTTGCTTCACCTCGTCATCCTCTTTTAGGCGAAAAGGGGGAGTTAAGTCTGGCTGACTTGGAGGAAGAAACGTGGATTCTCAGGGAAGAGGGCTCTGGGACAAGAGAGGCTGCAGAAAATCTATTTCGAAGGTACAAGTTCACCCCGAAAAAAGTCATGGAATTTGGCAGCACCCAACTCATCAAGGAATCGGTTGAAGCAGGACTTGGCATCAGTTTGTTATCAAGCTGGGCGATTAAGAAGGAACTCACAAACGGCTACATCGGCACCCTTCGAGTAAAGGGACTCCCGTTTAAACGCAACTTCTCCATCCTAACGCACGCCACCTACCAAACAAAAGCCCTGCAAACATTCATCGAAACACTAAAAACATACCTCGGTGACCCGAAAAAGAGCAGATTTTAGTGAAGCATGGGGACGGTTCTTCTGCCTCATTTTCGACTTTTTACGATATTATACAAATGTAAAGCATCTTATATATTTCAACTGTCTATGGAATGGGTTTGTTCTAAAGGAAGAAAGGGGGAGTGGTTTTTTGTTGAAAATTCTACGTTATGTTTTATCTGGTGTAACTTTGTTTTTTGCTGTTTATGGACTAATCACAAATAATTTTGAGTTAAGTCATATAATGATGTTACTCTTAGGTCTAACCATGTTAGTGATGGGGTTGGAAGAATTTCAGAAAGAGCAAAAAGCAAAAGGTTGGTTATTTATTGTTGTTTTTTTATTTTCATTATATGTATCCATTCAAGGGTTTTTATTAAGCTAAAAGGGGATTGTCTCCAATAATCGAAATTTGGTTTTGCTAATCTTTTTTCAGAAAGTCTTGCTTTTGATAAAATACATTCCCTTTTTGAACAGTTTTAAAATACGACTGGAAAAGTATTCGGTCTCCTACAGCGGAGATCAGTCCCTGTGCCTCCCCCGCAAAGTGAGGCAAGAGAACCGTCCCCATGCTTCACTTGACAGAATCTTTAACAAATAGTAATATTTAGTACGTGATTATAGTGTTTAGGTGATTTCTTTCAATATAGAACTTTAGCATATGGTTAATAATGATCTATTGGCTTTTATGAAAAAGGAATCGTATTGAAAAGGAATTCAAGCTTTTAATGAATTACATATGATTAAGGTAGACTATTTAAAAGCCCGATTGGGAAGTTAAAGGTAAACCGGCAATCTTCAAAGTTTAATGGTTGGAGTATGACCATTAAGCTTAGAGTTTGCCGGTTTTTTTGTTTTAAAAAAAGAGATTCATATTATCAAAATCTAAGAGGGAGAGAGCGAGGATGTCCAATTATCTGGAGCTAATTTCATTACCAACTGCATTTTTTATCATTCTAGCAGTTTCCTTGGTAAGCGCCATTTTCCTGCTATGGGAAAAGGTCCCTGTACATTTTGTTCGATATCATATAGGCATCATTTCGTTGCCGCCAATCGTCGCCATGTGGGGGCTGTTTTCTAGCAAACACGATGGAAATGTGCTGTATGGGCCTTGGCGGTTCGATTCGCTCTCCTTGCTCCTTGCCCTTTTTGTCCTGACCATTGGTGTCATTGTGCAGCGCTACTCACTTCGGTACTTATTCGGTGATCGTGCTTACCGAAAATATTTTACGCTGCTGACACTCACGACATTTGCTGATACCCTTGTCTGGCTCAGCAATGATCTTCGTATTCTGTTGGTCTGCTGGGGATTGACCCTTTTGGGCTTGACCCTGCTGATCAGATTAAATAAGGAGTGGCAGGTGGCCAGAAAAGCAGCTGCCTCCTCCGGCCGGATATTTTTACTTAGCTGGTTGATTCTGCTCGTGGCTGTTATCTGGATTACACAAACGACAGGACAATGGCAATTATCGGCTATTCTTGAAAAAAATAATCTTGCTCAACTTGCATCGTGGGAGAGGACCTGCATCAGCCTCCTATTGATTGTAGCGATGATCATTCCATCAGCGCAGTTTCCTTTCCAGCGCTGGCTGCTGGACTCAGTCGTGGCGCCGACGCCGGTTTCGGCTGTCATGCATGCCGGCATCGTCAATGCCGGCGGTCTGATGTTTACCCGTTTTGCACCGCTCTTTAACGGCGGTGATACAGCCCAGATAGTTCTGCTTGTTCTGTCCGGCATTTCCGTCCTGCTTGGGACCGGAATCATGCTAGTCCATGTAGACTATAAACGGCAGTTGGTCGGCTCGACCATAGCCCAAATGGGATTCATGCTTGTTCAGTGTGCATTAGGCGCCTATTTGGCAGCGATTATTCATGCTGTATTACATGGATTATTCAAAGCGAGCCTTTTTCTACAGGCAGGTTCCGCCATCCAGCACCGGGAAACTCATTCCTTCAAAGGCCGTCCGTTTCCCGTTTTGTGGACGATCACCGGAGTAGTTTTAGGTCTTATTTTTTCGATTGGCTATTGGCTGAATTCCGGTGGAGAGGGTTATCACATCATCAGCACCCTCATCTTAGGCTGGTCCGTGATGTTTGCTTGGACCGGACTCGTTGCCTTTGGGTCAGGCCGGATTGGCCGAGTTGCAGGGCTTGCGTTCCTTGCCGGAGCGGTCATCATGTTCAAATTCATCCATACGCTCTTGGACAGTCTGTTACATGAAACGGTTCTGTCTGGTATGCACCCACCCACACCAACGGTCATCTTGGCCCTGATTATCTTGCTGGGCGGCAGTGCTTTTGGATTATGGCTCGCGCGCCATCGTTCCTCAACGGCATTTACGGTTATTTATCTGTGGCTTGTCCATTTGGGTGAGCCTCACAAAGATTTAGTAGAAAGTCATCCAAAATACTTGTCTTATAGGAGGTCATTCAGATGACACCGACATTAGCCAGAACATTAAGTTGGGAAAAGGAACAAGAAAATCTCAGTCTTGATATTCATGATTTAGTAAAATCAGCTAGCGAAGTCATCGCACCGCTCGGCCCGATCAGCAAGTTTGCGGCACGCAGCCCCTGGGCCGGATTGGAACAGCTATCCTTTGAACAGACAGCACGCCGGTTTAAAGATGTTTCTGATATCGAGCTATTTCCCCATGATTCTGTATTAAAATCAGCACGGGACCAAGGCGAAATTGATATGAATTTTTTAGAAAAAGGGCTGCAGCAATGGCTTAAGCAGCACTCTTTTGGACTCCCGCTTACAGCAGCAGAGGAGTTTTGCCAGTCGGCACTAACAAAGGATCTGCCGTCTTCCGATTTAACGGTCCAACCAGAAGTAAAACGATTGGCAAAGAAACTTAGTGGCTTTAAGTATCAACTAAAGACAAGACAATCGGTAAAAACTCTTAATCAGCGTTTTGAACAGATTGGCGGCGATTCGGTGTTAATGGATCTCAACCGCCATTTGATTAAGTGGTGTAAATTATTTTTGGATGAGTCCCAGGCTGTCTGGTCAATGCCCAATCGCGAGGAAGGCTTCTACCAGGCATGGCTGAGAATGGCTGCCTTAGACCCGGCCTTATCGCTAGAGGAACGCAGACAGATCAAAAATTTGCCGAAAGAAGCGGGCAATGCTCTAAATGAGGCCTTGTCCCAATTAGGAATCCACCCTTCAGAGTCGCAAGAATACTTGGAAGCTCATTTGCTGGCCCTGCCAGGCTGGGCGGGAATGATGCTTTGGCGCTCGCAGCAACGTAGTAACGAAAGCTCCTTGCTTGCTGACTATTTGGCAGTAAGAATTTCAATGGAGCTAATCTTGATAAAGCCATATCTTCCTTTGCCCACCCAAGGAACGGAAGCGGACGTGCTCCTGGAATCTCTAATTGCTGCATGGCTTCATTGGGGGAACTTCCCGATCAAAGCATGGTCGCAACTGTCTGCCGCGGAGCAAAAAGCCCGTTTGAACCTTGCTTGGCAATTTGATCACATTGTCCGCAGCAGACTTTGGATGGAAGCTTGGGAACAAACATATGAACAGCAATTGAAGGAAAAAATCATCGCGAAACAGCAGGCGGCGGCTGAGCCTAAATCGCCTTCATTGGCGCAATTTGTTTTTTGCATCGATGTAAGGTCAGAGCCTTTCCGCCGCCAACTCGAACGGACAGAAGGCTTTGAAACCTTTGGGGCAGCTGGATTTTTCGGCTTGCCGATTGAAACCTGCAAACTGGATAGCCATCATAGCCATCCATCCTTGCCGGTATTGAATAGACCGCAATTTAAGGTAAAAGAATACTTGCCTGAATCGCAATACCAACCGTTTCACGAGCGGCTGCAGGCAGTTAATTCACTGCAAGGTACCTTTAAAACCATGAAGCACAACATGCTTGCAAGCATGTTACTGCCGGAGGTAAGCGGACCGTGGCTTAGTATGCAGACGCTGACCCGGACTTTTTTACCAAGAAGGGCTGGACGCACGTTCAAGAAACTGCTTGACACCTGGTTCAGAAAACCGGATGTGAAGCTGACGCTTGACCGTATGGAGGACCCTGCTGAATCGGAGATTCCGGTTGGTTTTTCAGAAGAAGAGAAAGTACAATATGTGGAGCAAGCCTTAAAAACAATCGGGCTTACTGATCATTTCGCACCATTTGTGGTGATTTGCGGACACGGAAGCCACAGCACCAATAATCCTTATGCTGCTTCGCTCGATTGCGGGGCATGCGGTGGAACATCAAGCGCCTTTAATGCGCGGGTGCTGGCAGCGTTGTGCAACCTTCCGAATGTACGGCAGGCCCTCAAAGCAAGGGGGATTTTGATTCCGGAAGACACCGTTTTTGCAGCAGCCGAGCATATTACCACACTTGACGAGTTGCAGTGGGTTTATCTTCCTCACCTTTCGGGCAAGGCTGAAGATGCATATACCCGCATCGAAGCGGTCCTGCCAAAGGTGAGTGAGGAGGCTAACGCCGAGCGAATCCGAGAATTGCCAGGTCTCAAAGACCACTTGAAAAATCCGAAAGCGGAAGCGGAGCGGTTGGCGGAGGACTGGAGTGAAATCCGTCCGGAATGGGGGCTGGCCGGTAATGCTGCGTTTGTGATTGGAGAACGAAGCCTGACCGAGGCGTGCAATCTCGAGGGAAGAGTGTTTCTTCATAATTATAACTGGAAAAAGGATAAAAATGGTTCGCTGCTGAGCGGTATCATTGCTGGACCGGGAACGGTTTGTCAAATGATTAACCTGCAATATTACGCATCGGCCGTTGCGCCTCATTATTATGGAAGTGGAAATAAAGCGACCCAGACCGTGACGTCCGGAATCGGCGTGATGCAGGGGAATGCCAGCGATTTATTATCCGGACTCCCATGGCAGTCCGTGATGCAATCGGACGACACAGTCTATCATGCGCCGTTAAGGCTGCTGGTGGTAATCCAGGCACCAAAGGAATATGTGGAACGATTGTTGAATCAAGACCGGGTATTTTTTCAAAAAGTCCAAAACGGCTGGCTGCGGCTTGCGTCGATTGATCCGGAAGGGAACTGGAAAAGCTGGTCTTAACGCTGCTTCGGTGTAAAATATTTTTAGACAGCTTTGGTTATAAAGTAATATAGCCATTTATGGTAGAGAAGGGATAAAAGTCGATATGGAGAAATCAAAAGGCGCTATTGAAGCTGAAATTAGTAAAGCATTAACGCAATGGGAGAAAAGCTATCTTGGACGGGGTTCCCTTTCTGTTAAGACTGACATTTTACGGGATATGGTGATTGTTGTATTGAATGGCATCCTAACCCCTGCTGAATATGCCTTATGCAGAGATAAAGAGGGATTGTTATCTATAAAGACGACCCGAAATGGCTTGGTGGAATCAGGTCAAGAGGAGCTAAAGCAAATTATTTTCTCGATAACAGGTCAGGAACTCATCAGTTTCCATACCGACATCAGCACCCAAACCGGCGAACGGGTCATGGTTTTTAAACTATCAGGGAATTTGGAGAAAGAACCATCGTAACAAAGGATTTTGGCTGAATTCAATTCAAAAACGGGGTGAACGTAATGAATATGAACGAAAAGAAGAAAGTGCTGTTTGTGATGGGAATGGAGCAAAGTCCGGAAAGTATCATAGAAAAGATGAGCAGTCTTGAGCCGAATAATATCTTAGTCTTGCAATCTTATGGACCATCCATTGCACCCTTCAGTGATCTCATGCGGGACATCATCCTTGCTGTCTATCGGGAAAATGTTGAAGAAATCTTCGTTAGCGTTCCAACAGCTAATCGGAAGAATGCTAGAGAAACACTTAAGAAAATATATAACAATAAAGAATTACAAGACAAAATACAAACACTGGATTACCTGTTTAAAAACTCCATGCCAGAACACCCAAAAGGCAGCATCAGAGAATGGCTCGAGGGGGGGAACGGAGCCCCATCCAACAGTATTCAAAATAATGCCGATGTCATTCGAAACCATCCATTAATGCCTGCAAACGTAAAAGTAACAGAATTATTGATTGAAAGTGAAAATCTATCAAAAGTGGCTGCTCGGTGATGCATGGGGACGGTTCTCGTGCATCATTTGGAGACTCTATTGATGCATGGGGACGGTTCTCATGCATCATTTTGGGTGTGATGCATGGGGACGGTTCGAGATTACTGAGAAACTCTCTACGGTGGCTACTTACCTGTGGGACCTTCGGACAAAATTGCTTGAAAAAGGGTTAGAAACGTCCGAACCTGCGCAACCTTCGGACAAAACCGCTTGAAAAGGTTAGAAATGTCCGAACCAGTGCAGCCTTCGGTCAAAACCGGAGACAAAACCATGCGGTCAAGGGTAAACTTTTAAAAGTACTTCCATTTATTTGGATATACTTTCCGAAATGGTCAGTTTACTTTCCAATTTGATGATTTTACTTTCACTTTTTAATCAAATACTCACCTATTATCCCTTTTTACTTTCTGAATTCCCCAGTTTACTTTCCAAACTGCTATTTTTCCCTATTAAAGTGGCTGGGGGATAACGGTTGGTGTTTTACTCCATTCGCACCCCCAAATTTGGTTGAAAAATTTTATTCTAGTATAATTGTATTTATGGATTCTTCTAACATCAACACTATCCCTTTTCCCAGCTAAAACAACAGGAACAATACATCAATGGAGGAATTCAACATGGATGACGAATGGTACGATGGATATGACGGCGGCGTATATACCGGCAGCGGTACTAAGGGGTTCAAGAGGAAAACTAGGACTAGGATCCCCCGCCTTAAAAGTTTTATCCCTAAAGGATATCGCAGAAAGCGGTCCCGAAGAGGCAAGGTGAGCGACCCCGAAACCACAATCGCAATATGGGTAGTTATGACAGCATTGGGGGCCGCACTATTTCATGCAGAATGGATATTCGGCTTACTATATACACTGTTTGTTATATACACGCTCCTCTCTAAGGACCTCTGGCCGATCAAATATGTGTCAGTGATTCTTACAGGAATGGGCATTCTGTTCTTTGTGGCGCTCGGTCTAGCTGTATTATTAAATTTGGCACTTGGCAGCAATATATTAACCGACCCAGCTACACAGGTGGCGTACGGATACATCATTAAAGGACCGTTATTAAGTTGGTCGATTGTATGGGTCATAGAGAATGGGATGGATTGGATTAAGGAAAGAAAATCCACAAAAGGAAGATTTGTAGAAAAGCAGAAACTCCTTCTGCACAGATTACCAAAACTGTGCCTAGCGGCTTCAACAGTATTGCTAGCATGGTATGTCGTTCATTCACTTTACACGCTATACCAATGGGGAATCTGGGGCTTAAACCTAGTTAGCATCATTCATTCTTGGACAGCCCCATACATCATTGGAATCACCATACTAGGAAGACTTTCACAGCGTATGGCAAAGTGAGGCATGGGGACGGTTCTCATGCCTCACTTTTATTTGACTACAGAAAGATGATGCACAAGAACCGTCCCCATGCATCAAGTCATATTCCCGCCATTTCCTTCATACATATATAAGTGGTACAAAAATCCGTATAGAAGGGATTTGTCCATTTGGAACGGAAAATGAATATATGGGTCCACTATAAGAAGTCAACGTATAAAATTAATCTGCGGGATGGCCTTTATATTTGGGGGAAATTATTTTGGCTGTTGAGCAGGCGAATTTTGTGGGGCTTAAAAAGGGTGCTGCTGAGGTCAAGGAACCTGATTATTGTCTTCGCATGTGCCGTGGTCTTTAGTCTTGTCATCATCCCAATTGGTCTTATGATGGAAAAATATCAAACCTGGTACGATGCGATATGGGATTTGCGGACGTTTTTCTTTACCTCGATATTTATCGTCTTCGTGACGACGAATGTGAATGAGGAAAAAAGACGGAGAGAAGGGCTGCGGAAGCAATTTGAGATTTATAGTGGTTATAGTTTTTATGCGGAATGGTATCTCAACCGTCTTGTTCATCTTGTGGGGATTCCTATTTCTGAAAAATTTTTTTAACTGACCAAGACTTCGAGAATTTTGAAAAAATGGTAATGGAAAGCCACCAAACGGCCGGGTTTACTTTTTCGAGTTTAAATAATAGAAGATATAAGAATCTCTATGTGTATTTGATTACCATCCATAAAAAACAACTTTCTCACTTGAGAGATGTTTTATATTTTATCAATTCGGCCGATTCGGATTCGCTTGAAATGCATAAAGACAAAGCGCGACAATGGCTTTTAAGCGGCATCGATATGATTGAAGAGGAAATTCTACTAATCGAAAATCTCCATGACAACTACACCCCCCAGGACCTCATCCACTTTGTCCAAAACTCACTAACTTACAATCTCTATATCATCGCCGAACTAAGAAGACCCTGGCGGTGGGACCACCAACGAAACATGGAAATCCGAAAAAAACTTACCACAAACGGCCAACATATAAAAGGAACGTTCGACTCGAATCAATATTGGATATGAGGCATGGGGACGGTTCTTTTGCCTCATTTTAGGGGGCTGTTAGAGTTAATTGGTGCTAATTTTTAGGAAGAAAAGCCAGCTATCCCAAAAAGGTAGTTGGCATTATTCTTGATGGGGCTCTCAGACGATTCTGGATTGATTGGTCCACTAATCCAGTTTTAATAGAAGGGGAAAATTTTTAAATAAAAAACGACAAGTTTGTATAATCTATGAAAAAAATGTCCATCCTTGAAATATAGTATCTTGGGGAAGTTTATGAGATTGGCAGAAATAGAGATATTTTAAAAGGTAGGGGTGGCTATTAATGACAGTAGAAGAATTAAACAAGATTATCGAAGTAAAAAAGATGGATTTAGAAGAATGTGAACAAGAACTTTATAACCGTTACTATCCTTCCATAGTCAGAGTCGCAATGATGAACTACATATTGGCCTTGAAAGAGCAAATAAAAGAATATGAAGCGTAGGGACGGTTCTCATGCATCATTTTCACTCGATTATGGAGGGGGAATGATGCAGAAGAACCGTCCCCATGCATCACTAATTATTATACGGGCCGATTTATAAAAAACCGCCCATTTCCAGTTAGTTGGTGGTTTCCACTTCGTTTGGTGTACTTTGTCAAAACTTGTAATATAATAATCTTTGAATATGAAACCGTTTTCAATTATAATAAGAACAGGTGGATGGCGCGTGTGGCCATCATGGTATTGTGCGTAGGGCGGGGCCGATACTGTTAGGCTAGGCATTTAACCGAGGATTAAAATCTTAAGGTAAAATTATTTTTATTTAGATATGGTGTATGTCTAGATTTCCAAATCACGACGAAGAAAGGGGAAGAGACGTGGAAAAGAATAAAACCTCGTTTGACGACTTTTTAAAAGAAGACCGATTTGAACTTCAATCTTATCTCACTTACCTGTTTACCCGTATTTCCGACTATTTTCCGGAACAAACAGAAGAAAACATGATCAATCAATAAAAACATGGAGACAAATACATGAGCAAAAATAAATAAAGCGGCCAATTTCATTTAAAATGAAATTGGCCGCTTTTTTGATGTATGTTGACGGTTCTTGTGCACCAAACGTGCCCCTGTGCATCAACAAAATGAGGCATGAGAACCGTCCCCATGCATCATCCTACGAGGAAACCCTTAGTATCAGGATGCCGATAAAGGCCAGGATGAGGCCGGTGACTTCGCGTCTATTCCAGGCTTCTTTGAGGTAGAAGCGGGCGTAAAGAATGACAAAGGCCACGTTCATGGCGACGATGGCGGAGACAATTCCGGTAATCCCATCACGGAAGGCAGGGAAGATTAAAATCATTCCCAACGCATTGGTGATCCCCACTCCCATTCCAATACCGAGTGTTTTTTTCACGGTCCAGCTGCTGGCACGACCCATATCTTCCGACTCAACAGCCGCCGCCGCTTCATGTCGGGCCTTGTTTGCTTTGGCATTGCCGAGTGCCCATGATAGTCCGAACAAGACAGCCCCAGTTGCAAACATGACCGTTAAAGCAGGAAACGTTGACGCTCCAGACAAGGTAGCTAGTTTTACGGTCGTATCGGTAAACCCGAAAAACAGCATCGTCAAGATTCCCCATTGAATCCCTTTTAATTGATTGAGCTTGAGATCCTGTGAATATTTGATTAAAAGCAAACCTGCCAACACGATGAAGAATGCAATGAACTGCCACGTTGAAAGTGCCTCGCGCCAAAGGATGTAGGCAAGAATCACGACTACGAGCGGCGGCAATCCTGTAAATAATGCGATAATCGAGGCCTTGCCGACAGCATAACCCTTATACATCGAGGCATTTGCGATAAACGAAAATAACCCCAAAAAGAAACCTAACAATGCTTCGATAGTCCACGGCTGCTGGAACAATACATTGCTGGCTAGTGTGATAACGGTTCCAGAAATATAAACGCCTAACAGCATCAGATTACGATCAATCGGCCGCTGCGAGGTCCAATGATAAAGAATCCCCCGGAGCCCAAAACAAGCAGCTGCCAAAACAGCAAAAACAAACCACATAGCAAACTCTCCTAAACTTTAAAAATACACTCCTTCTAGTATACATCAAACGCTTACATGGTGGAGTTTAGTTTTTTTGTCATTTTATGGGGGTTAATTTTAGGTTTGAGGCATGGGGACGGTTCTCATGCATCATTCTTAGACGGTTTTGGATTGAATGAGGCAGAAGAACCGTCCCCATGCATCTTTTCATCCATGGATGATTTTGGCTAAAGTGAGGCAAGAGAACCGTCCCCATGCATCATCCCCATGCATCATCTTTTTGTCGAAATTTTGAATTATGGCTGGGAAAAATTATTTTTTATGATAGATATAGTAAAATTGTCAGTAGATAAATATACCCATTGATTTGTGTTTGGGGGAGAATTATTTGAAGATTAGAATGGATGCCCTGTTAAATAAGCCTGTTATTTTTCGTTATGGATTTATGATTGTTATGGCGATTAATATCTTTTTTCAATTACTTAAATTTAGGGAACAAAATTTATATATTGGTTTTATCCTCGCTGTTGTTTTTTTAGGAATAGGCTATTATCGGCGGTCCACTTTATTCTTGGTTACCTTAACCACGTTGGTGGTTTATTGCAGGTTCCAGCTTGACCTGCAATCTAACACGTTACTAAGATTCATGATCCTAGAAGTTACTTATCTTATCATTCTGTATATTTCGGTTGGATTTATGAAAAAAAGTCAGAAGATAAAAGACGATCATTTAGAATTAATCTCTGCTTTATCAAATGCTTTAGATTCAAGAGATACCTATACATCGGGACATTCCCACAATGTTTCCGACTATGCCGCAAAAATTGCTAAGCAATTGAGATTGCCAAGTGAGATGATTGAGGCCGTCAGAATAGGAGGATTGCTTCACGATATTGGTAAAATCGGGGTCCCTGAATCCATCCTGCTAAAGCCAGGAAAATTAACGGAGAAGGAATTTTCTTTTATAAAAAAACACCCCATAATTGGCTGCGAAATGATTAAACACGTGAAAGAGTTTCAAGAAAAGGGGATTTTAGACATCGTTTTATACCATCATGAAAGATTCGATGGAAAGGGCTATCCAAGCGGACTAAAAGGGGAAGAGATCCCATTAGCCGCTCGAATCGTCGCGGTTGCGGACAGCTTTGATGCCATCATCTCAAAACGTGCCTACAGTCCAGAGGTGCCGGTGGAAATGGCGCTGCTGGAGATTGAAAAAAATAAAGGGAAGCAATTTGACCCTGATATTGCGGATGCTTTTTTAAGCCTCTTCGAATGGAAAAAAGAAGACATCAGGATGAAGAGAAACGACCATTTTCCTGTCGGTAGCCTATTGGCCAAAAAACAAAGGGACCGTTTCACCAGTACACTTTAAAGAACGTGAGAATAGTCGATATGAAACTTTCAGTAGAAATGGAAGGCATTTTTTAAATGATTAAGAAGGATGTTGGTCTTATGGGGATTAAAGGCAGGGTTGTAACGTTCTTGATGGTTTTAATCATTAATTCTTTGTATATGAGCTTTTATTTTTATAGGGATGGATATGTAAGCTGGTTTGAAATAATCGGATTGCCAATCATGCTTGCGTTTGCTTGGTGGTTCGGGAAACAATATGATATTGCCATCTATTATTCAGAAAAGGATATCTTGACGACACTTTATAATAGAAGATTTGTTGAGAAATATATTTTTAGCCAAAAGGACCAAAACTTTGCTCTTTTGCTGCTGGATGTGAATGATTTTAAGGTGATCAATGACGTTTATGGCCATAAAGCTGGAGATCAATATTTAATGACGATCGCTGCTCAATTAAAGAAAAGTGTAAAGGAAAAGGATATCCTCGCGCGGTGGGGTGGAGATGAATTTTTAATCATTACCCCTGGAACCAAGAAAAAGGAAAACTTGGCTGAAATGATCGACAAAATCCATCAAAATTTAAAGGATGTATCACCAGTTGAGCTTGAAATTAGCGTATCCATCGGGGCAGCCCTATATCCCAGCGAAGGAAAAACATTTGACGACCTACTGAAATTAGCTGATAAGAACATGTACAGCATGAAGGCGCTTAAGCATGGGTGAGGCATGGGGACGGTTCTCGTGCCTCGCTTCAGGGTGGATGTTGGTTTGGGTGTTGGTTGGAGGAAACAACTTGACGGTTCTTTTGTATTAATTTTTGGTGCACGAGAACCGTCCCTTTGCATCGCTCTTCGCTGGCAGGAAGTCAATCCTATAGATAAAAATTGCAAGATGAAAATAAAAACAACTTTTGCTCTAAAAAGGAATCCTTCGGGGTTCATTTTTTTTGGAAAACTCACAATTAGGAGTGTTTTTCCTATTCTGTAAACCCCAAATATCAATCTCCAATGAAACCCATCATTTCTATTCTTTCATTAATCATGTTCCACCACAAAAATGATGCATGAGAACCGTCCCTATGCATCACCTATGCACCAAAAATGTCCCATTCAAAATGGGACTTTTTTAGGTCCTTGTGTAACTGTGTGAACGGGACTTTTTCCTTTTATAGTTAAGGTGTTGAAAATAAAAGGAGGAATGGAAAAATGAATAAGTTGGTTAAGTCGGCGAGTAATATGTTTTTTGCGGCGGGGGTGCTTTGGGTGCTGGAGGCTGTTGGTGAGATTTTTGGAGGGTATGTTGAGGATTTTAACAGTATTTTTGATTACCTGTCAGAAGCAACCTTCGGGTTATATTTTGCGGTCATTTTTATGGGGGCCCATTATTTAACGAAAACTCACACTGTCATCAGCGGCCGCAAGCATGGCTGGGTGGGGAAAATCGGTCTTGCCCTGTTAGGCCTCAGTGCTGTTTTAATGAGTTCAAAGGCGATGATCAATGTGGTATATCATGGATTCGTCGGAGAGCAGTTTTTATTCGCCGAAGGCGGTCCGTTGAGTCCCATCTTCTTAATCGGAATCCTTTTAGCCGTGCTGGGAACCATTATTTATGGAATTGGCTGCATGACGGGCAGGGTTCTTCCATGGTGGGTTGCCCTAATGCTTGTCGTATCGTTCTTCTGCTTGTTTGTTCCGGTTGCCGGAAAGTTTGTCGCAGCGGCGCTATATGCATTAATCGGAGCACAGGTCTTGAAAAAGCAGGAAAAGAATGGGGATATTTCGAATAACATTGTTGTAAACAAGTAGTTTTAAAAGAAGAGGGGGCAGTATCAAATGAGGGGGAAATTTATTCCATTTTTACAGCTTACCGTAGTCATCTTGGCCGGTGCTGCCCTTATTCTTTCCTTTAACAGTTTTTTATCAAGACCTTCCTTATTAATGGAGATTTGCACGTCTGGGGGCTGCGATGAAACAGGCCAGCTGCCACCCACTATGGCGGAAGTATTGGCCCGGGCGGGAATCACCATGTCTTTCTATGCCCATTATAAATTCGTTCTGAATCTCCTCACCGTGCTGATTTTTACGGCGCTGGCCATTTTCATTTTTATAAAAAGAAAGAACACGTTAATGGGGATGTATACTTCCTTGCTGCTCCTGTATTTGGGAACGAGCTTTACGGTCGGAACCCTTCCGCAAAGCAGTCACCTTTGGGAATTGCCGGTGAAGCTTCACCAGCTCATTGCCTGGATTCTGTTTATCCCGTTTTTCTACCTGTTTCCGAACGGCAAGCATACCCCAAAATGGACCAGATATTTATCGGTTTTGTGGATTATAACAGAAATTCCTTACGCCCTCTTTCCTGATTCCATTTTGAGCAGCGACACTTGGCCGGAACCCTTGAGCGGCATCTATTTCTTTGGTTTCCTGTTCAGCTGTATTTTTGCACAAATTTTTCGCTATAAAAAGGCAGTTTCGGCGATGGAGCGGCTGCAGATCAAGTGGTTTATCCTCGGTTTGATCCTGTTCGTCGCAAGCATTTTTATTTCCGGCCTGACCGGATTTTTGCCAGAGGGAACCAATCCTCTTTTTAAAAGCCTATTCTTCTTTATGACGGTGGTTCTCCAAACATTGGCGCTCTGCTTGATTCCACTGTCCATAGCCTATGCGATTTTGAAATACCGCTTGTGGCAGATTGATTTGATTTTGAGCAGGACCTTGACCTATGTCAGCCTGACAGTCATCGTGGTCAGTTTTCATGTCCTTTTTGTCAGCGGGCTGGGCGCTTTGGTCCTCGACCCCAACAATCTCATGATTTCCTTGGTTTCAACCGGCATTATTGCGGTCATGTTCCAGCCGCTTACGGCCTATCTGCAGCGGATTGTGAACCGGCTTATTTATGGAGACAGGGATGAACCGCTGAAAATTCTGGCTCGGCTTGCCGACCAACTCGAAGGAACTTTGCCGATTCAAAGCGTCCTGCCGACAATTTTGGAAACGACGATGAATGCGTTGAAGCTCCCCTATATCGAAATTTTTTTAAAAAATGGCCTGTCGCATCATTTAGGCACTGCCGCTGTCAGCGATTCTGCCCGTTTTCCGTTAATGCATCAGGGGGAAGAGATAGGAGTATTAAAGGTGGGCTATCCGACGGCTAATGAAAATTTTTCAAAAAGAGATCTTAGGGTCCTGGGCCATTTGGCGAAGCAGATTGGGATTGCCGCCCATTCTGTTTTAATCAATACAGAATTGCAAAAATCCCGAGAGAAATTGGTGCTGACGAGGGAAGAGGAGCGCAGACGGCTGCGTAGAGATTTGCATGATGGGGTGGGGCCGAGTCTGGCCGCTCAAACCATCAAGGTGGGGGTAGCAAAGCAATTGCTGTATGACAATCCGAAAGCGGCGGAAGAAATCCTGGCCTCTCTGGAGGATGACCTTGGAAAAACTTTAACCGACATCCGGCATATCATCTATAATTTGCGACCGCCCAGTCTGGATGATTTAGGTTTATTGGGGGCTGTGAAAGAATTTGCTGCACAAATAAAACGTCCTTACACGAATGGCCGGCCATTTGAGGTTGAGATTCAAACGAACCGTTCCGTTCTTACCTTATCGGCGGCAATCGAGGTGGCCGCCTATCGAATCATCCAGGAAGCGGTGACCAATGTGATCCGGCACTCAAAAGCAACACTTTGTAAAATTGTGTTTCAGCTGGATGAAAAGGGACTCTCCATATCGATTATCGATAATGGAGTGGGAATCGTTCGTGATTCCAAAAAAGGGGTGGGCCTGTCCTCCATGAAAGAGAGAGCAAGCGAGGTCGGAGGGTCCTGCCGCATTCAATCAATCGATAATGAAGGTACTAGAATAGAAGTTTATTTTCCGATGATGGAGGATAGTTATGGAGACAATTAAGGTGTTAATCGTAGATGATCATTCCCTGTTTCGCGATGGATTGAGAGCCATGATCCAGGCGAGTCAGGATATTGTATTAATAGGAGAGGCGGATTCGGGAGAAGAGGCGATTAAGAAGGCGATCGAGCTTCAGCCGGATGTCATTTTGATGGATATCCAAATGCCGGGCATCAATGGGATTGAAGCCACTAGGCAAATCGTGAAAATGAGCCCGCATATCGCCATTTTGGTCGTGACGATGCTTGAGGATGACTCTTCCGTATTTGCCGCCATGCGGGCGGGGGCCAAGGGGTATATTTTAAAAGGGGCGAAGCACACCGATTTGCTGCGGGCCATTAAAGTCGTGACAGACGGGGAAGCGATTTTCAGCCCAGGAATCGCGGTCAAACTGGTGGAGTTTTTCAATCAAATGCAGCCAATTGTTCCCGTTCAAGTTTTTCCGGAATTAAGTGATCGTGAAAGAGAGGTCTTGCAGTTGATTTCCCATGGGCTAAAAAATTCTGACATCGCCGAACGGTTATTTCTAAGCCCTAAAACCGTCCGAAACCACGTCAGCAACATCCTCAGCAAACTCCAAGTAGTGGACCGGACCGAAGCCGCAATCCGAGCAAAACAGGCAGGGCTTTGACAGGGGGGAGTCATGGATGACATTTCGCCAGGACCGTGTTCGAAATGTCTAATAAAGTCTTTAATCCGCCTTCTTAGGAAAAGTTATACAGCAGTCATGGATGGTGCTCGTACCTCAAACTTGTTTGTAAAGTAAAAGGACTGTTGTACCGCTGGCGAAAGCCAGATGAATCGTCCCCTTGGTTTTTCCCATGTCTTTTACAATTTTTACAATCCCAAAAGTATTTGTATCCTACAAACTCCTAATACTACCTCCATAAGGAGGCAGTATATGAACTTCGATTATTTTATTATCGCAATGATTTGGATTGTTTCTATTATCACTTTGCTTATAGTCGTGCCGAGGCCAAGAATTCGGGAGTATATGGCGGTTTTTTTCTTTTTTCAGTCATTAACTTGGATTTTTGGCATTGTCCTTACAGCCTTTGGCTCCTTATCAACGGAAGTTCGCCTATTTGAAAAGGCAACCAAAATTAGTTTTACCTCGGAGTTTATGTTCTATCCGACCATGGCCGTTGTCTTTCATCGCTGGTATCCCGACCAGGGCGGGAAACTAAGAGTAATTCTCCACTACGTTCTTTTCACCGGGGGCATTATTTTATATATGTATTTACTAGCGACGTTTACTAGAATTATGAGAGTCGATGCCCAGCAACTAATTAGATTCTTTTTTAATTTTGTATTTGAATTTTGGGTCTGCAGAAAATATATCGTCTGGCTTATGGGAACCACAAAGCTACAGGCTTATCATGGAGTGGGAGGATCGGAAGAATGGAAGTGACATTCCTCTATGCAATCTGGTCCATCACCATCTTCTCATTGGTTTTAATCCCTAGAAAACGTTTAAATGAAGCAAGTGTCATTTTTGTTTATCAGCAGTTAATAACTTGGTCTTTAGGCCTTATCGTGGCAGAGTTAAATTGGATCGAATACCCCGTTCGGGAGTTCGCTTCGGTTAACAGAACGAGCTTCACCTTTGAGTTTTGGGTATATCCTGTCATTACTGTTTTTTATGTCTTGCATTATCCGGTCCATAAAAGTATTTGGAAACGTATATTTTACACATCTATTATCACAACTGTCTTAATCATTTCAGAAGTCTTTTTTGAAAAATTCACAGACCTTATTAAATACATCCATTGGGAATGGTACGTTTCTTGGATTTCAGTCTACGCCACCCTATACGCAGCTCAACGTTTCCATCGGTGGTTTTTTAAATTTGGGTGAGGCATGGGGACGGTTCTCATGCCTCACTTTTCCCCAGCTTTAGTTGGAGAAGAGGAACGATTTTTTCAAAAAAAGGGTTTCGCCGTAATAAACCAGGCTCACCCCATTTTTTCTGTCTTAAAATAGTTGCCTGATCATGTCCTCCAGCTGTTGATAGGTATTTACTTCGTATTCGGGCTGGATATGAGGATGGGACTTTGCCCGGTTTTTTGTATTCACCCAAATCGCATTCCATTCGGCTTGCACTGCACCTGCGATATCATTCGCAAATGAGTCGCCAATCATATATGAATGAGTGCTGCCAGTTTTGGTTTTGGCATTAACATAATCGAAATATTCCTTGTCCGGCTTAGCAAAACCAATCTCACTTGAAATAAAGATATGTTCAGACGGGATCCAGTTCCCTATATCCAAGGCGTTGATTTTTGAACGCTGATGGGCTGACGGACCATTTGTCGTAATATACAGGGGAATGTTTTTCTTATATAAATACTGCAGAATCCTTTTCATTTCTGGAATAAGAGAAATCTTATATTGGTGTTCTTTATACACCTTTTGAAATTCATCAGCCTCATCATCCGAAATTTTCCTGCCCAAATCATGAAAAGCATGTACCATTCTATATCGATGCATTTGTTCTAAGGTCATTTCCCCCGACTCTGTTTGGGCAAAGACTCTATCACTATACTCTCTACTATTCGTAAATAAATCTACTATTGAAATATTATTAACACCAGGAAAAACACGATCAAACGCCACCTGAAAGGGCTCCAACTGGTCATATAAGGTATCATCCAAATCAAAAAAAACAGCCTTCATTCCTGACACTCCATAAAATTTATTATCTAATTTTTATTATACATAAAAAGCATGTGGGACCCGCTTTATTTGTCTCTTATTTAGGGCGTGTTCGACCGTCTTTTGAAAAGTTATCGTTATACCAACTTAAAGAAATATCCGTTACTAATATAAAGAGTGAATAATAGGGAGGTCCTAAGGATGAAATTAAACGAATTGTTTAACTCGTTGCCAAGTGATATTAAAAATAAAATAAAGGAAAAAGTTCCAGCTAAACAAATAGCAGCTGATAAAAATACTAGTTTCCTTCAGTCAAGGTTCCCCGTGATCTTAGTGTTAGATTCTTCAGGATCAATGTCTGGCGGCCGAATTGATGAAATCAATGCTGGACTTCAGTATCTTAAAGCAGGATTACAAGCATATAGGAACGGCCAAAGTTTGGTCAGCGAATTTATACAAGAACCAGCGATGCCACTAAGTAAACTTGACCTTGCCGTCATACAGTTTTCCACTGATGCAAAGGTGATCCAGCCGTTTTCTAAAATTGACACGTTTTATCCTCCTGTGTTAAAAGCAGAAGGCTCCACCTCCATGGGAAAGGCCATACTAGAAGCTATTAAAGTAACGGAAAAACAGAAGAAGTTATACCAATCGCTAGAAGTTCAGTATTATCGTCCATGGATATTCCTTGTAACCGATGGAGCGCCTACTGATATGAAAGAAGGGGACTTCCTATGGGAGAACGTTGCGAAAACAATTCAGAACGGTGAGGATAACAAAGACTTCTTGTTCTTTTCCGTTGGAGTAGGCCAGGCAAATTTCCAATTTTTAAAAAGCATTTCACCGCATAATCGTCCTCCATTAAAAATAAAAGAAGGTGCAACTGATGGCATGTTTTCATGGCTGATGAGTAGTTTTGAAAAAGTTACCTCAACGCAGCCAAATACTGCGGTTCAATTAGATGATCCAACAGGGCCTAGTGGCTGGGCGACTATTATAACGTGAGGCATATGACGGTTCTCATGCCTCATTATCTTTGTCCTCTTTCATTTATGCAGAAAATGATATCTTGTGCTTCATTTTAGAATTTTTAAATGAAAAGGTTTTAAATCCAAGTAACCACAAGGCTTTCTTTTAAATTAATATTCCCGAGAATTCCAAACCACCGTTTATAAATATACAAAATATCGAGTGAATTTGTGGGAATATACTATCGATTGACAGATTTCGACAAAAACCGGCACCTATCATTTGTTATATTAGTATTAGGAAAAATATCCTATTCTATTACAATCCTGTTAATTAGTGATAGGGCAAATTCTTTTATTTAAGAACATTAATTTCAGATTAAAAAAACAAACTTTTAAAAAATAGGAGCGTAAAGGGAGGAATATTTGATGAGTGATCCATTTATTAGACCACCAGTTAGACCATTACCAGTAATTCTGCTATTAGACACAAGCGGGTCAATGTATGGAGAAAAGATTGATTCTTTAAACCTGGCTGTAAAGAAAATGATTGAAAGCTTCGGAAAAGAGGATTCGACTATTTCAGAAATTTATACAGCTATAATTACATTCGGTGGCCGGGTAAATTTACATACAGAAATAACGCCATCCCGATTAATTAAATTCGACAATTTACAAGCGAACGGAATGACTCCATTAGGTGGAGCGTTAAAACTATGTGAGGAACTGATAAATGATAAAGAGCGGTGGCCGAAAAAAAGCTTCCGCCCTACTGTTGTTTTGGTATCCGACGGTGAGCCAAACGATGATTATAAGGAAATTTTGACGAAGTTTGTGACAGAGGGCCGGACTGCCCAATGTGACCGTTGGGCGTTGGCTATCGGCAACGATGCTGACTATTCTGTTTTAGAGAAGTTTCTTACAGGTCAAGAAAAGCGGGTAATGGAAGCTTCAGATGCAGCTGGAATTGCCAAATTCTTTGCTACTTTAACCAATACAACAAAGATGCGTTCCACACAAAAGGATCCAAATAAAATTCCCGTACCAATCCTAAATGATATTTTGCCATCGGGTAATGGCGGTAACAATAACTCCGGTAACGATCCATCTCCGAGTCCATATTTTTAAAAGGAACCTATACCTATGAATAAAATTGATTACGCATTCGGGTCTGTAAAAGGACCGGGACACATTGCTAAAAATCTGCCAAATCAAGATGCAGTCCGTTTTCAGCCCCTATCATTCGGCTATGTATTTGTAGTAGCGGATGGCATGGGCTCTAAAAAGTATTCAAACATTGGTTCAAAGGCGGCAACAAAGGCAGTGGTTGAGGCAGTGAAGGATTGGTATCAAAAAGATCATGCTCCTATACACCATCTCGTGAGACTCGTTCATGTCTTATGGGGATTGCATATTGAGCCATATGATAGCAATGATTGTGCAACAACATGTTTATTCGGTGTATACCTTCATAATGGTACCTTAATTTTAGCTCAAATTGGTGATGGGGTTATCATGCTCCATCATCAAAATGAGCTTCATGTTTTGAAGGAAAAGGAAGATGAATATTTTAACGAAACAACGCCTTTACACCATGCACAGACATTAAATGATTGGACCATTAAACAATTTGAAGTTGGACAGGATGACTTTGTGCTGTTCTTAGGAACTGATGGTGTCGCTGAGGATATCATTGAGGATCGCAGGGCTGATTATATGCAGTATTTATTAGGGGAAATCTCGCATTATCGTATGCAAAAACGCCGAAATCAGTGTATTAAGAAGAAGCTCAAAACATGGGCGAATCAAAATAATACGGATGATAAAACCCTTATTATTTTTAGTAGAAAGGTGATAGAAGAAGATGCCAACAGCAGAGTCAACAATACCGGCGTATTTAATTGATGAAGAAAATCATAAGCATTACATTACGAAAGAGCTTGGGAAAGGTGCGCAAGGTGCCGTATATCAAACACAAGATGAAAATGTGGTGATAAAGGTCGTTATGACCGACGATGATCAGTTAGTCACTGATCCGAAAAGCTACGATGAGTATAAAGCGAAAATCGATGATATTCGGATTTTGCCAATTCCTAAGGGTGTCAATATTGCCAAGCCCGAATTGATGCTGAAAAGGCCTTATCACGGCTACGTCATGCGATTATTAAATAATATGGATCCAATCAGCGAACTGTTATTGCGGCCCTCCGTAGAAAATCCCCGCCAGCACTACTTAGAGACGGGAAGCTTGCGTAGACGACTTCAAATATTGACAAAGCTTGCTCGTATGTTCACACATTTACAATCATTACCGATTGTGTACGGCGATATTTCCGAAAATAATATTTTTATTTCGAAAGATCCAAAAGAGACAGAGGTTTGGTTCATTGACTCAGACAATATGCGCTACATGATGAATTTTGACAGCATTATTTCCACAACGGGCTATGGGGCGCCTGAGGTGATCAAGGGGATAGGCTGCAATACGACGTATAGTGATGTTTACTCATTTGCCATCTTAGCGTTTAAAATGCTGGCATTTGCTGATCCATTTAAGGGCGCCCGATTCGAAGCTGATGAGTCTGACGATTCAGATGATGATTGGGAAGATGATTGGAGCAGTGAAGGCCCAGATACAACAGACCCTTATGAACTAGCAGAGCGTGGAGAGTTGCCGTGGATTGAAGACAGGTTTGATGATAGCAATCGTTCCCAATATGGATTTAATCGAAATCATGTATTGACGCAAAGAATGTTTGATTTATTCCAGCAGACATTTGGTTTAGAAGGCCGTCAATATCCGGCTTCACGCCCAACCATGGAGGAATGGTATGAATGTTTCCAGCAAGCAAGTGAAGCCACCGTTATCTGCCATGGGTGTTTCCATACCTATTATTTTATTGAAAAAGTTTGCCCTCATTGTCAAACTGCGAGGCCTAAACATCTTGAGGCAAGTATTTATAATTGGTTTCACCTTGAAAAAATGTTTGAAGACGATGAATCCATTACAGAAAAATTTGATGTTCAAAATTCCGAACAGCACCCTTTATTTTTCAAAAGGGACTCCTTCAAAATATTTGATTACGTGCAGGGCAAACATTATTTAACGAACCGTCATACAGAGGCAGCATTTTTTACACAAGAGATCGAGAATACAGTCGAATTGGATTTAGGAAACACAACCTATATAAAAAATTTATCAAAAAAACCAATCATCGTTACGGTTAATGGTCAAAATAAGCAGCTTGATTATCTCCAAGGTGTTGAAGTGTCACGCATTATGGATGTCATTATTACAGTGCCTCTAACACAATTTAAAACCCGCTACATTAAATTTGAACTGAGGGATTAGATGAAAATTTCAGATATTCGACATGCCAGCCAATCCTTTATTTTAGAAGTAACGTCTAATACAAAAATGCCATTTGTGAAAGGGACCCCTATTCGTCTTTTTCAAGAAAATCATTCCATCTTCGCTGCTTCCTATAGGGACGACAAGATTTATCGTATTGAAGGCTTATCCCCGAAATATGAAGAACAGTTAAAGCAAGTTGTTGGGCGTAATTTGCCGCATCTTGCTGAGTTTTTAAGCTCGAATGGCCAGGATATTTATCATATCGAAATTAAGATGTTTGCCCAGAGTCAGCAATTTAATATTCAATTTGGCGTGAAGGACCAATTTGTTGAACAGATTAAGCGGAAATTAAAACTGAAAGACCTGCAAAAGCCTGAGTTAGACTTAGCTAGGATGTTCATTATCCAAGCGGGTTTACAGCAACATGCCGTTATCGGTTTTCACACTTATGTTGATAAAACGGATTTATTTAATCATTTTATACTAGTGGGGAAAACAGGCTATTTACTAGTCAAACGACATGTAGATGAGGAGGGCCATGTCTCATTTTTTGCAGACAAAATTGTAGATAGAATAAAAAATGATTATAAATTTGTTCTGTTACGCGGGGAACTGGCCTTTAAGAATGAAACGAATCTGGAAAAGGCACGTCTTGAAACGTTAGCGGTAATGAGCCAGCTGGGTGATTCCGTTGAAGCGTATATGAATATTTGGAAGAAATATGGTGAAATTGAAGAGCAGAATACGATGCTGCATGTCCAGGATGTTGGCTTTGTTCAGTATATGAATTGGGATCCGGTCGGAAATGGTATCGTTCGATTTGATATAAGTGACATTAGTAAATTACACAAGCTGGCAAATAATTTGGACGATAAGGATAAAGAGCTGACCTTTACGGATATAAGTCCGTCGGAACTGTTTTTGCAGGGGTTTACAATAGAAAAATATAATGGTTTCAGAAAAGGTGCATCCTTTTTAAAAAATTATGCCATTCATGGGACCATTGATGCTAAGTCTGGCCGTATTTTTGCACGGACTAACTATAATACCGAAAATTTAACGCAATCGGGCTACATTTTTTTATCTGTCTCAGGTCATGCGTCAAATTTTAATCGACGTAACCGTGCAAGAGAAGACATTATCCAAGCTAGATCTGGTATGCCGCATTTAGCTTCCCTGCTGGAAGGAAAATCAGTTTCAAAGCCTAATCGATCATACATTGAACCAATCTCAGAAAAAACGGCGGAAAAGGTATTTAAAAAGAATCCCCCGACACCTAAACAAAAAGAAGCTATTGAACTGGCCTTAAATACACCAGATATTGCATTAATTCAAGGCCCGCCGGGAACAGGGAAAACGACTGTCATTTTAGGCGTGCTCGAAAGAATAAACGAAATCTCTGATTCATCTGATCACATGTTTGCTAAGAACCTGGTAACAGCCTTCCAGCATGATGCTGTTCAAAACGTAGTGGACCGGTTAGAAATTTTAGGGTTACCTAGTATTAAATACGGTAAAAAAAGTAGTGGTGATGAGGACGATAATCGCTTAATTGAATACGTGGTCGACAGCTGGATTGGCGATAAATTGTATAAACTCTTTGAAAAATACCCTCATTATACGCAAAATAAATATATTAAAAAATTTGATCAATTGCATAAAAGTTATTTGCTGTCTGCTAATACGAAGGAAAATACCATCCGTTTATTAAAGGAAATCATTGATCTGCTTGAAATGAAGCTGCCAATTGATTTATTGCAGGAATTACAACAAATTGTCCGGAAGTTAGAGATGACAAGCAGACGTCACAAAAATTCCGAGGAAGAATATTTAATTCGAAAAATTTATAGTATACCAACGCACCCTGTTTCATACGAAGACAACGGTGCTCAGATTTTGCGTGAAGTATTATTCCGGTTAAAACGAAAATATGCGGACGCTTTTGCAAATGAAATACGTGTTATTGAAAAGTTCCAGCATCAGGACAAAACCGAGTCTGCCTATGAAGCGTTAAAAACGGCTAGAAAGTCTCTCCTTGTTGCTTTACTGCCGAGGGAGGAAATTTTCTATACACCAAAGCAAAATGAAGAAATTTTAGAGCTTTTCGCCCGCATCTCTGATTTTCTAAATGATGAATTGTTAAAAACACAGTCGGGGGAAGATTTGGTTCTAATTGACTATATTCAACAATTTGAACATAATCCCTTTGCGATTCGCAATGCCATTAGTAACTACATTTCCGTAATAGGAGCAACCAACCAGCAGTCTGTCGGGGATGCCATTAAGAATGAAAAAGTTCGTCAGGGAATCATTCCTGAAGAAGAAAAAAGAAAAACAGACGTTTATTACGATAATGTGTTAATCGATGAAGCAGCACGGAGTAATCCGCTTGATTTATTTATTCCGATGGCACGCGCAAAGGACAGAATTATTCTTGTTGGAGACCATCGTCAGCTTCCGCATATTGTCGACGAAGGAATTGTGCGCAGTATTGAAAAAAATGTCGGTGCAAACAAATCGGTTTCAGAAACAATCCAAGAAAATATTCAACAAAGTATGTTTGAATATCTCTTTAAAAAATTAAAAGAGCTTGAAAAGGCTGATGGCATCAAGCGCACGATTACCCTTGATAAGCAATATCGAACCCATCCGGTACTTGGTGACTTTGTGAGTAAAAGCTTTTATGAAAAAGATCCTCATAAGATTCATATTGAGAGCGGTCTGCCAGCTGAGCACTTTGCACATAAACTTGCAGGGCTAGAAAATAAAGCGGCTGTGTGGATGGATATTCCATATTCAGAAGGACCAGAATTTTCGGCGAGAAGCAAAAGCAGACCAATAGAAGCAGAGCGCATTGTTGCCCATTTAAAGCAAATGATCACTAGTGAACAGGCCAGGGGGCTAAACTTTGGGATAATCACCTTCTACGCGGATCAAGTAGAAGCTATCTATGCAGAACTTGTCAAACAAGGCATGGCTGTAAAAGAAGACGGTAAATATAGAATTTTGAAGGAATATGCCGAGGAAGATGTAAAGGGCCGGAAAATAGAGAAACTTCGAATCGGCACTGTAGACGCTTTCCAAGGGATGGAATTTGATTTCGTTTATTTATCAATTGTTCGAAGTAATACTTTAAGTGATGAAACGGAAGAAGACCTTCGGAAGAAGTATGGCTTTTTAATGGTAGAAAATCGGCTTTGTGTAAGTATGAGCCGGCAAAAGAAGATGCTTATTGTAGCGGGAGATAAGGCAATGCTTGAAACGCCGAATGCCCCGAATGCTGTGGGAGCGCTTGTTAACTATTACCAGCTATGTCAGGAGAATGTGCAATATGGAAAAGTTATTTAACGATAAGACACCCGTTGTACATCAAGGGCCTTCGATTCGAGATGATCAATTAGCCATTAATAAACGAAAGTGGATTCTTTTGCCGACCATTGCCTATAAAATTCTGGTGCCGCTAGAGAAGGAGCAGCCCCTTAACTTTTTTCAGCAAACCATTTTGCGCCTCTATTTATCGGGATATAAAACAGCAGGGTATATTGCAGAGAAGCTTTTACTTAAGGAAGAGCTTGTTCAGTATATCATCGATGAATTAATGAAGCAGGGGATGTTAGAGAAGGGTGGAATTGTCACCCAAAAGGGTCAGGAGGTCCTAGGTGAATTAAATACTCCGTATGAATTGAAAACTGGGTATATCTTCTTTGATCTATTAACAAGAACCTATTGGGATCATTTTACCTTAACGGACGACTTACACTATGCCATTGCCGATTTTGAAAAAAATAGAATGCGTACTATTCAAATGGGTAAAATTGATGCACCTAAAAGACAGCAGGCACTAGTTTTGCCGCCATCAGATGAACAGCATGACCCACCGACTGCGGTCGATGCGATTACTGTGATAGACCGATATAAGAGACGTTTGAAGAGTTTGCAGCAAGGTTCTCCATACCTAGAAGAATCCGTAGATTCCTTTTTGACCCGCGGGATAGAGAAGGTGCAATTCTTAGAAGAGCCGATACCGATTTATTTGACGACATTTATTTATATGCCTGAAGATTTTATAAATAAATCCCATTGGGAGGTTTGTCATCCATTCGGCAAGGGTCCATCCGCAAAGCTGACAGATTATCTCAATCGTTTGCGAAACACTAACGAATTGCTGCGTGCTCACCTTACTGACTTGGTAACAGAAACTCTTCGCACTTCAGATATTGAACGTGAAGAAACTATGTCCAAGGAAGAGAAGGAAGCCCAAAATTATTTAACAGCGGTCTTTGGCCAAGGTTTTTTATCATACCCATCGATTGTCACCCAGTCCGTAAATCTATATAAGAAGTTTTATGATCTTCAAAAACTGATGAAACAAGAAAATCGGGGCAGTAACTTTGACGATATTCAGTCGAAGTTAAGTACATTTTTTATTCAATCCGCTGAAATTATCGAAGAAACGCTATATATTATGCGATATCTTGATAAGGTAAAAGATCAAAAAAGAGTTTTAAGCTACAGCTCTTTTCTTTCAAAGCATCGAATTAAAAATGCACAACTACTTGATGATGTCGCCAGATTAATAGGCTTTACGGATTTTGTTGAAGAGGAAGACAAGGTATTTCAAAGGCTTTTGGCCGTATCAATGGGTGAAGTGAAATATGTTGAGCAATCAAAGAAGCTGCAGCCGCTGATGGCGTATCACTTACTTGCAGCCCGGGATCAATCGGACCATACCTTCCATCAACTGGCGAAATCCTTACCTATTTTTATTCAGTATTTGGCCAGGTTAATGGAAAAACGTAACGAGTTCGCCCATACGACAGATGTAACCTACTATATCGAAACTACCGATAAAGTATTCTTTTATACTTTAAAAATTATATCTATTTTACTGGACTTGCCAATCAATGTTGAAGCCATTCCTAGAGAAGTAAAATATGATCAAGATGAGCTGATTATTGATAAAAAAGAGCGTCTTCTTTGCGAGCAAATGGTTGATTTGAAGATTTCATCAACTATTCGTACACATCAAACATTATTTAAGGCCCTAACGGATTTACATTATTATCGTAAAACGAAGAATCATCATTTCACTTTAAAGGCAGTGTCGGTTTTAGAGGAAGCATTTAATCTATTGCTTGATCAAATATCCTTACAGGGTGCCGACAAATTTATTAAAAAGGACGGCCGTCAAACATTGCATATGATTAAACCGATGTTAAATAAATATGGGTTTGAGCTGGCTGTCGAACGGTTACCGGAATCGTTTACACACGCCAATTTACAAAGTCTGGGACTTGATAAACAAAAGTTAAAAAACTCTGTACTGAGCAGAAAAGTGTACGCTTATTTAGCTTCGATAAGTGTCCAAAAAGAAGAGCGGTGGTCGCAGTTAGCGGAGATTTATCCAAATTTTATACATGTTACTGCGGAAATTTCAGATAAACGTAAGCATGGACATGTTGTATTGGAAGAGACGGAAATGATTGAAATCGAAGAGCGGCTATTTGATTTTATAAAAACAATAGAACCTTATTTTGTTAAGCAAAGGTCGAGTGTATACGGAGGTAAATCATGACAAAGGAACTCGTTATAGAGCATGAAGCAAATGAGGAAGAACTCCTTCCTGTTGAACAGCTGATAGAGAAAATGGAACAACTAAATAATGAAGAGGAAAAGCTAAAGCAAAAACAACTGAAACTGGCGGAGGAAGAAGAACAGATTGAGAAACGCCGCCTAAGAGTCACGCAGCGTGAGGATGAACTCAATAAGCGCGAGCTGAATGCGGAGAATGAATTTGTTGCCCAGCAGGAACAGGTACTTAGTGTCTTTCAAAAGAAAAAGGACCAATTACAAAAAGATTACGAGGGTTATTCAAGCCAGCTGCAAAAGAAGATTGATACCAAACGAAAAGAAATTGATCAGCAAATGGAGCAGCTCGAGCGAGAGCTTGAACGAAAGCAACAAAAGGGCGAGGAAGCCATTGAAAATTATAAAAAAGACCGCATTAAGGCTTTGGAAAAGCAATATAGCGAGGAAAAGAAACAACTTGATGCCCGACTAGCAAAATATAAGCAAGATATGGAAGATATCCTGCGTGAAAAAGAGCGGGCCCTGGATGAATCCCGCAAGGAAATTCAAGCAGAGCGCTTAGCAATTCAACGCGAGAAGGAACAACTGTTTGCAGAGAAAGGTAAACTTCAGCAGTTAAGTGCGGAACTGACGGCTCGGGAGGAGGATGTAAATTTCCGCTATGATATGCTCGAAAAAGATCGTTCTCTTTTTGATGAATTAGTCAAGGAAGAGGCGGAAGCCCGCTTAGAAGAGAAGCAGCGCCAATTTGATCAGCTTAAGCTAAGCCAAGCAAACTTAATGGAACGTTTGCATTATCTTCAAAATGAATTAGCTGAAAAGGAGCGCCTAGAACTAAGAATAGGCTCTCGTTCTGCTGAGGATATCTTAAAAGAAATCGAACAGTTTAGGGAAACCATTGCTTCGCTAAAGAAAGAATTGCAGAATCGTCCGACAGAGGAGATTGTTCTTGCTTTAGAAGAAAAGGCACGTAAATACGATGAACTATATGAAGCGTATATTCGGTCTGAGAGGGAGCTGCAACAGCTTCAAAGCAGTAAGCATCGTTATGAAATGTCGGTAGGGCAGCTGCAAATTGAGCGTGAAAAATATGATATTGAGGTAAAACGCCGCGAGGCCATCCAGGCACAAATCGAAAAATACGTGGCAGAGGTGAATCGCTTAAAAGCATTGCACGAGCAGCCGGCTGAGGTGAAGGCACGTATTGGTGTTATTGAAGAAGCTGAATTTGAGAGAAAAGAGTTTTTCAAGGCGGAGGATATTCCAGAAATTGATTGGCTAAATATGATTGAGGAGAACTGTATTAAGTCAGGCCTCCGCTTTAATAAACGTCTATTCTATGCGTTCCATACAGCGCTGAAAACATCCGATTACTCACCGCTGACTGTTTTAGCCGGGGTCAGTGGCACAGGTAAATCTGAATTGCCGCGATTATATTCCCGCTTTGGCGGCCTGTACTTTTTACCGTTAGCAGTTCAGCCGGATTGGGATAGTCCGCAGTCGCTATTCGGTTACTTTAACTCTGTAGATAACCGCTTTAATGCAACGCCGCTCATCAAGGCGCTCATACAGTTCCAGGAGAAGAAGGAAGCGCATCTGCAAAGTACATCTTTAGATGACAGCTTACTACTTGTTTTACTGGATGAAATGAACCTTGCCTATGTGGAGCTTTATTTTAGTGAACTCTTGAGTAAGTTGGAAACCCGCCGCGGTGAGGAGAACGGTGTGCACCTAGATATTGATTTAGGGGCAGGAATGGATAAGTACAAGGTGCTCTTAAACAAAAACGTTTTATGGGTTGGGACCATGAACGAGGATGAAACGACAAAAACGTTATCGGATAAAGTTATTGACCGTGGAAACTTGATTAGCTTCCCGCGGCCAAGAAAATTTGAGAGACGCTTACAGCCGAAGCTTGCTTCTGAAAGCCCGAAACTGAGAAAGTCAGTTTGGAACGGGTGGTTAAAAAAGCAAGTGACATTGGATGAGGAAATTGAAAAATACAAAGAAGCTCTAGAGGAAATCAATATGTACCTCGAAAGGGCCAATCGGGCCTTAGGTCATCGCGTTTGGCAATCAGTTGAAAACTATATCTCAAACCATCCTCTGGTTATCCAAGCGAAAGAAAACCAAAATGACACCGAATTAGACCAGGAGATTCAAAAGGCGTTTGAAGAAGCTTTAGTGCATAAGGTGACGCCAAAGCTCAGGGGTATTGAGTACAATATGGGCTACGCCCGCAGTAAATGTTTGGATCCGATTGCGGCAAAAATTCGTGAATTTGCTCCTGGTTTAAGTGAAGATTTTGAGCTTGCCATGAATAACGATAACGGCATCTTCATGTGGCGTAGTGCCAAATATTTAGAAGATCATGAAAACTAGGATGTGATACGATGATTCCGACTATTCCTGAGCTAGATCAATTGGAGAAACTAGCATCAAGCAACCATCCTACTCTTGAAGGCGCTTGGGCTCATACCTTGCAATTAGTGGATCATTTATACAATTCGATTTCTATACGGGATCCAATCAATAATGCGGTCCTGTACGAAAAATGGACAACGATGTTTGAAGCTCTAAATAAACTGGAGCTTCACTCATCGAACCGCCCAATACCATTTGATACTTTGCATCAGTTATATGATTATAGCTCAAAGGCCATTGAAAAAATCTCACAAAATCCTAGTAAAAAAATGATGAAGGAAACGGCAATGGTTTCACCGAATCGTCTAAAATCTACAAGGATGAAAACTATGAACTGGATTGCGAAACAGCCGGGCCGAAACATTCGCGAGAAGCTTGCGGGTAAAAACCGTGTGTTAACCGAGCAAAATGTTTATTCGATTCAAACAAAGGAAAATGCCGTTTTTGTAAAGGTATTAAAGAGTTTTATTATGGAATTCCGAAACAGGTTTGAAAACGGAATTAACTCAGAACTTTTTGATTTGCAGGAGCGAGACCTTGAGCTTAATGACGAAATGGAGAATTTCTTAAAGTCTGTACCAAAGCTAATGGGAAATGAATTAGGGGATGTCCAGGCCATTCCTGTAACACAGCCGAATAATATGCTGATCAGTGATAAATATTACTCTGTTATTTGGCGGACCTATCAATTATTAAATGCCCGTAGGCATAATGTTAATATCAGCTGGAGTTATGTACTCGAACGTTTTGTTTTTTCGACGTTTATTCAGATTGTCTCAAGGCTTTCACAACTTGAGGAATGGATGCTTGAGGATAGTTTAGGGAAAATTAATGATACCGATGGTGTATTGGGGCTGGAACAATTCGAAAATGGCAATATATCAAGTTTTCGATTTTACCTTAGCCCATTAGAAAAGGGCACCATTTCTATGGTGAGTAAGGAACAAGGCTTCGGCTTTATAAAAACCAGGAAGTACCCAAAGGTCTATTTCAATAAATCACTTTTCGATGAGACAACTTTTAATAAGCTAAAATCGAAAGATGTCCTATACGTTCAAACGTCAAAAAGCTCTAAAGGAATCAGTGCCGTCCATTGTTCCCAAAGCCCGATTGCCCAATCCGTTTCCATTTCTTATCAGGATATGACCATTGAATTTACACTAGAGAAGTGGGAGAGAAAAACGGATAAGGCAGATTATTCATTAAAAGATCATGAGTCATGGACTTACCATTTTGAGCAACGTGATGGAAAAATGAGAGTTAATCGAGGCGTTCCAATCAAAATTTTGGGTCTTTTTTCAGCAAAAGATGTGCCATCCTATGATTTACAAAGTTTTGCTGATATGAGTGGTATGAATCAATTTATTGACTATTTAATGATGAAGCTAAAGAAAAAATATCCAATGCAGCCTAAGGTAGAAGCAGTGGAAGAAGAATTAATCATCAGAAATGCGGGAATGGATTTTACAAAAGCAATCCCCTTGCTTATGGTCAATGATGAACCATGGAATAAAGGTATCTATTCGATGCTTCAATTTACCAATGGCAATGAAACGATGTTTTCCTCACCAAATCCGGCTCACTTGTATTCAAGTAATAAAAAAGTGTACAGCTTATACCATACTTTTAATCCAAAGGATGAACAATATCTGGGGATCATGCAAAGTTACTCGATGATTATGAGTCAACTAAGTGAACAGCTTCCAGCGCAGATGGAAACAACGTTTATTTACCTTGTTCCTGACAATATCGATGAGTTTGCCCAAAAGGACATCAAAAAGGCATTAAGTGTACAGTTTCCTACATCGTTTCCGATTTGGCGAAGTGTTGCCGGGGCACTAGCGGTTGAAAATGATATTTTATCAGCGAAGGCCAATACGATTCTAGTAATTGATACTCATGGGCATGAGGCTAGTGCTATCAAGTTAATCCGAAAAAAGTATCAAAATAAATATTATTTCCAGCATTACCCGCCATTTGAGGCACCAAGAAAAAGTACGGATGTTACCATTGAAGGCTATTTCCTGGATTATTTAAAGCTTTATCAGAATAAATTCAAGGTATCTTTTACGCAGGCACAGATTGAACATTTATTGAACAGTGGAATCGCTGAAAATATGCTTCTATCTCAGCAGGATGCTTTGTTAATTACTGATAAAATGTCTAAGCCTATAGAGATCGTTTACGACCATGAACTGGCTGAGCAGGCGCAAAAGAGATGGAATACCGGCTTTTCCCAGTACATTTATCAGCTTCAAGAGGCGCTTCGGGAGGAACATGTCTCGCATATCGATTTTATTGTTGTATTAGGTGATCATTTATTTGATAAATACCAGCTGAAAGATTTATTTAAGGAACAATTTAAGGTCAATTATTGTGCGATTGTTCATACAGAGCAGGCCCTGGCTTCTGTTGTCAATGATGCTGTCAATGAAAAGCTTGCCAAAAGTCAGCCGCTTTGGTTTGAATATTTACCTGACTTAAACTTAGAGCTCGTTAAAAATGGCCATTATTATAAGCTGCCATTAATTAAAGATGAAGCAATCGGAAATACAATGGGAATGGGTAAGGTATTTAAGGTGCAAGAGCACTTGATTTTGCCTAAAATGCAAAAGACATATCGTTTCCCGCTTATTCGTGGCGGCTCTTCAAATGCTGAGCTTGATGCTATTATAAAAAATCCAAGCTTCCCGCTAAGAAAAGACACGGAAGTGAAACTCTTTATTGAATATAAATATGGCTATGAAAATAGTTACCGTTTATTTATTCAGCCAATTCATGCGGATGCTCCATTTAAGCAAATAGATGCCGAGTGGGTAGAAGAATCAGAATTGGAATTGCAAACAAAATCCCATTTAGATATTCCATCAGGTGTCATGAATGAAGCGGATTTGGCACGTGAAGTAGAAAAGCTATCATCATTTATGGAATCAACCGAAAAAGTAATGGGCCGCAGGTTGTCAAGGGAATTTGCTGATGAAGAGACCATTAAGCGAGCCCATCGGATTTTCCATAGTACGATTTATCACCTGCGCCGAATTGTTGTACAAGATCACGAACTTGCTGAAGAGTTCATTGATGACTTCTATAACAGTGATTTATTTACTTATTGCTTAGAAATTGATCACTACATTGCAGACCATTTATATGCAGACCACAAATGGGAAATACGGACCTTTATAAGTGATATTTGGCGTTACTTAAGCAGTTTTGGCCAGCATATCCATGGGGACGTTTGGGATTACGTGATGGAAAACTTATACCAATTAGATGATAAGATTGGAATTGCTTTATTGTATCAGAATAGCGATAATGAGGAGCTGTTGGCTTTTTTAGAGAAAAGGGTGAAACAGAATCCACAGACAGTAATCCGGTCTTTGCGTGATACGCTTTGGCGGGACCACGACCTATTGGATAATATTTTTAAATTTAATCCAAAGATTATCTACACGATGTACCAAGAGATTTATACAACCATCAAGCATGTTTATAAACGTAAAGCGGTCTTAAAGCCGCGTGTATTTCGTGATTATTGCGAGGTCCTATTAGCGATTTTAGCCCTTCGCGAAACGCCGGAATTTAAGAGTTTACGGATTGGCTCAACTAAAATGCGAAAGCTGGCGAAATATGTACGTGAAGTCGATGCCCGGTGCTATGAAGAAGCTGACGAGCCTCTTCGTTCTTTCCTGCAGTTTGACTTGAAAAAGCCTGATGATTTATGGAAAATGAGTGATTTGGCATTCGTGGTGAACGCGTACTTAACGGGTGAATTAATGGATAACTTAATTTCGGTCCGTGAAATTTCGATTGAATAAAGTGGGTGTATCATGAGCTGTATTTTTATCATTTCGCACAAACGAAAATTTCAAATCTATGAGCGTACAGAACGGTTCCAAAATGAATTAGTAAGGATTAAATGTGAAGACGAGTATTATCTAAATCACGATGATTACAGTCAAGCAGGCCAGCTTTTGGCGGCTGAAATCAAGGATGAGCTAAACATGAAGGATTACTCTAAACATACGATTTTATTCATTTATGACCGGATGAAAACGGGTGACGTAATCAAATTTATGGGGGCATTTCAAGATGCCAGGCATTTTCAGCAAATGACTTTAGGAAATGCCTTAACCTTAGTTTCGATTACGAAAAAACTATACGACATAAATAAAACCTTATTTATTTCTTATGAAAATAGCAAATACGAAATTAGGCTAAATGAATATCGCTATTTTGATACTAGGGAAAGTTCAGCGGCTCCCATGTACAGGCTCACAGCATCTGAGCTGATCAGTTATCTAAGCGGTATTTGTGCAGAATAAGGGGGACTGCCATTTGCAGGCGATTCAAGAGGGATCAAAGCAAATGCTTTCGATTTTAAATGAAATGCAGCACGCTGTTACCATACAGCAGTCTTATGAAATTACTTCAGGCGGAGAAACAGAAATAGATTATAAGAATTATTGTTTTTTTAAGCTCTGTTCATTAACCTATGATGAAAAGTTTCCGTATCGTGAGGCAATGGAAAATATTCTGTCAACGTTAGAGAGTGAGCATTTTAATTTTGTCTATTTATTAGCCGGTGATCCGGCTCGGGTTACGATTTATTTGGGTGTCGTTAAAAATAGTGATGGTGGAACCGATTTCTCGGTTGCGAAATATGGCAGGAAGCTTGAAGCGGCATTTGAGGGCTATTTTCAGGGAAGTATCCTAGAAAAGCTTGCAGCCGATCAAATTGAAGAGGAGATTATCGAGCCGCTTCAGCACGTTCGGCGGATTAGTTCTGTAACTGGGATTCCATCCCTTCAAGAATCATCCGCAAACAAAAGCATAGACTTCCAGGGCATAGATCGGCTGATTAATAGTATGTCGAATGAAACGTGGATGCTGCTACTTGTAGCGGAACGAGTGAACCAGGAGCGCGTGATGGATTTGCAGAACGACCTATACAATTTATACGATTTTTTGCATCTGCAATCCAAGCAATCCATACAAGTGTCAAGCAACGTGAATGAAGGGGAGTCCACTTCTAAAACCAAAGGCGAAAATCATTCAAAGTCAAAGGGGACTAATGAATCGAAGGCTTTTAATGAAAATAAATCCAATTCCACCGGCAGCTCTTCCAATCATTCAAGTAAATCGACTGGTAATACAAATACTCGCGGCACGAATGATAGTCAGACAGATGGAACCAGCTCATCCGAAACCAATGGGACAAACAAGTCAACGGGCAAATCTGAATCGATGACCATTGATATTGTCAACAAGCGGGTACAAGAGGTATTAAAGTATATTGATGAGGTCGAGCTTGGGCGACTACAGCTTGGCATGACAAAGGGATTATTTAAAGCAGCGATATACATTTTAGGTCAGAATTTGGATCAGCATGATAAATTAAAATCAAATATGTTAGCTATTTTTCAAGGTGATCAGCCAACCATCACTCCGCTGAGAGTAAATGAAATAAAAATAACAGGCGTTCAACGGCTGGCTGATATTATCAGCCCGTTTCAGCTTCTCCGATTCGGGGCAAGATTCCAGCGTTCAACGGCCATCCTGCATGGGATTCCACAGTTAGGCAACGAGATGGAGCTTGCCACCTACATGACACCTAAAGAGCTAAGCTTAATTGCAGCTATGCCGCAAAAGGAAATTATGGGCCTGCCGTTAATGGAAGGTGTTGACTTTGGCTTGAATACTACGGCGAAAGCAGCTGGGGAAAATGTCGTCGACCTTGGTTATTTAATTAAGCGGTCGCAAAAGCAAACAGCTTCAATCATTGGTTTAACAAAGCAGCAGATTAATAAGCATATTTTTATTGCCGGTGTGACCGGCTCAGGGAAAACGACAACCTGTCAAAAATTATTAATACAGTCCAAAATGCCGTTTATAGTCATTGAGCCTGCCAAGACGGAATATCGAAGTATGGTGGACATGGAGGGTATGAACGATGTGATTATTTTTACATTGGGAAATGAAAAATTTTCACCGTTCCGCTTAAATCCATTTGAACTTCTAGAAGGAGAAAGCATTACTTCACATATCGATATGCTTAAGGCAGCTTTTACCACAGCCTTTCCAATGGAGGCGGCCATGCCGCAAATTTTAGAGGAAGCCATGTACGAGTGCTATAAACAATGCGGGTGGAATTTTGAAGATAATACTAATGAATATTGTCAACATCCTTGGGCGGTAAATGGTGAATATTTCCCTACCCTTTCGATGCTTGTAGGAAAGCTTAGTGAGGTAGTCAATCGAAAAGGCTTTGGTAACGAACTTCGTGAAAACTATATAGGGTCTCTTGTAAGCCGTATGTCCAATTTAACGATTGGCTCAAAAGGGTTAATGCTTGATTGTCATTTATCTGTTGATTTTGATCTGCTGCTTGATAAAAAGGTTATTATTGAAATGGAAGATATTAAATCTCAAGAGGATAAATCGCTGATGATGGGATTTATCCTAACGCGCATTGGGGAAATGTTAAAACGGAAATATAAAGCAAATCGCAATTATAAACATATTACCCTTGTTGAGGAAGCACACCGTTTACTTTCAAAAGTTAGTTACGGCGACTCGCCAAATAAAAAGGCAGCAGTTGAAACGTTCAGCGACATGCTGGCAGAGGTGCGTAAATATGGTGAAGGCCTCATTATCGTGGATCAAATTCCGGATAAACTGGCAAGTGAAGTCTTAAAAAATACGAATACGAAAATTATTCATCGTATTTTTGCCAAAGATGATAAAGAAGTAATCGGAGATACCATGCTCATGAACAATCGACAAAAGGATTTCCTATCTAGCTTAAACGTTGGGGAGGCAATCTTATTTACAGAAGGCTTGCATAAGCCGGTCCATATTGCGATTGAACGAATTACTGATACCAGTGATAACGAGGTTGAGGACGAACACCTGCAGGAAATTGGAGCCCTGCAAAAACAGCTTTTTTTCAAGACATTTTATCCGATGCTAAGTATGCTTGGGCTTCCAATTGAAAGTGTTGAACAGGCAAACATTATGTATCGTACCTTCAAAGATGTCGTTAATCGGGCGGCTTCCATTACACAAGAAGAGTGGGATGATTTTGTTAGTCGATTAACGAACTTTGGTCATTATTACGGTATGACACCAGAACAGCTGTGGCGGAACTTATGCTTTTACCATAATGTCAAAACGTACAAATTTCATCATAATCAATGTGATAAGCAAGCCATTTTAAGGGCGGCAGACGCTTCTTATCATCAATTTTCGGTAAATATAGAAGAAACCAACCCAAATAGCCGGGAATACTCACTTATTTTTAAATAGAAAGGAATGTGTACAATGCTAGGTGCACTATTAAGTATTGCTTCGGCCGCAGTGTCGATTGCAAGGTCATTGACAGTTATTGCTTCAGCTATTTCAGTCGTTGCCCATACGGTGATTTCCGTTTGTAAAGCACTGGGCTTAATTGAAAATCCTAATCTGAAAACAGAAGATCTGGGTGAAAGGGCATTAGCGGCAGCTGATGTTGAAGAGTTAAAGCCTGAAAGATTCAAAACATATGAGGAATATGTAAAAGCAATTGAAAAGTTCGAGGTTGACCCTGCTAAAGCAGAAAAATTCACATTAGAGGAAAAAATGCAAAAGGGTCTAGAGCTTACATCGGGGCTCTTGATTGATAAGTTTGGGGAAACGGCTGCAGATGTGTTACGGGAAGTGGCAAAAAGGCCGGATTTCTTTGACCCAACACGCACAATGCAATATTTAGAAAAAGCCGCTTCTAATGAATTAATCATTGGCGATATTTCGAAGTTGCTAGACGGGAAACTAAAAAATGTCGACGACATTCTTAATGTAAATGGGCAAATGGTAAGCATTGAAAAAATAATAAACCCCGAAGCAACACCGCGTCAGCTACAGCAAATAATTGATGCTCAAAAAACCGAATAGAAACAAAAAACCAAACATGCCAAAGGGTTTCACACTGTGGTTGTTTGGTTTTTTTTGATTTGATCAAGTTAATTAAAGGAGGTTGGTATGATTACTTGATAATTCTTTAATAATTGTTCAACCGACTTTCCTTCTTCTTCAAGAAGGACCTTGATGAGCGAATCAGTAACATCCTTAATTTTTTTGAAGATGTCTTCGTCGATATTCAAATACCCATGGGCTAAAATACTATAATTCCTTGATTCTGTTGCATTGCGGAGCTTTGATGGATGAACCGATCTTGTGACGGGATCTTCAAGAGCGTAAAGCAAAAGATGGCTGTTAATTAGAGCAAGCTGGCAAGGAAGCTCGGTCCATGGTGATTTTATATTTGCTTGTTTTAATACCTTATTAACTTCGTCTATTATTTCATTTTCTGATTTCCCAATTAGACTGTAATCGGGCTTGTCACTTTCTATTCCTCTTACCCCTAATCGATGCTGAAAAACCATTTCAATTATTCTATAAAGATATAAGGCTGATAAATCTAACTTTTTTTGTTCTTGGCGTTTGATGGCTACCGAATAAAAATACAGGATTAATTTCTCCATAAAATCTTTATCGCTTAATGAATAAAGAGATAAGGTTTTCTTTCCTAGATGTTGGTTTAGGATTTCAATTATTCCAAGTTGTTTTTCCAACAGGTCGTAATCTTCATATGATAAGATGTTATTTCTGACCCTGATTAAACTTTTCTTACCTTCGTTGAGAATCCATTTTAAGTTTTCAAGAGTTTGATTCAACTCTAAAGACTCCCATGAGGAGTAAGCTCTTGCTAATTTCGCTAATATTGGATAATCGATATAGTCGGGAAGCTGTATGGAAATTTGGTCTAAGATTTCTGCAGCCGCTAAATATTCTCCTTGTTTCCACAGTTTTACTGCGCGCTGAAATTCAATTTCTCCGAATAAATCGTATGGGTTAGTTACCAGCTCTAATGATTCAGTTCCCGGTTCTACCCTTTTGATTGCCGGGTTCCACTTGCTGGAGATGTAGATTAAATCCGCACCAATCATTGCTCCAGCCATAGCCATTCCTGCGGCCATCGATTTTGTTCCTCCTGTGAAATCAATGGCAATTTTCCCACCATTAACTTTTCTCGCTATCCTTTTAATGGCATCATAAATGAAAGTCGGATTAATTCGATCAATTTCCTCTTTATGTATTTGGCTAGGTTTTAAATTTAAAATGCTGAAAATCTTATCAATTTGGGTTTCTGTTTCAGGAGTATATAAAAAATATATCTTTTTAGGTTTAACGGCCTCTATTGAAAATAATAAGGGTTGATAGGTAGTACCTACAGACAATATAAGCGCTTCATATTCATGTTTTAGTTTTCGTGATTGGATATCCTTAAATTTTGTTCTTATTAGTGGAAGTAAATGTGTTTCATAAAAGGAATCGCGTTCTGAACTCTCTAATGTGAAAAATTCATCTGTAAGGTCTTTAATTTTCTCGTTACACAAGATATTCTCTCCTTTATAACCTACTATCACATTAAGTTTATTATACAATCTTAAAGGATATTAAAAAATTAGTATTTTTGGTATAAATTTCTCCAATTGCTATTAACAAAAATAGTAAAAAAACAACTTCGTTCGACAAAAACCGACATCATTTTTAATTGGGTTCTAGTAAAATTGTCTTATTGCTTTTGTAGGAATAATAGAAATCGTACAGTAAATTTAGGAATTTATTATTAAATGGAACCTTGTTAAAAAGAATGGAGTGCCTGTATGCAATTTTTTATTTCACCTGCTTTTTATTATGTCTATTCAGCATGTTTAATCACTGTATTTTTCGTTTTGTTGGTTAAGGTACTGAAACCATATAAAAACGCCAATAAGGATAGCCAACTTGTTATAGAGAAACTAAAGGATATTGTTAAAAACAGTCATTTAATCCAAAGCCGTGTACAAGGGTTTGATCACTTTATCTCTCAAGATACGAATTCTTCGTATATAAAAACTTGTGTTCAGCCGGCATGGGAATATTTTAAGGGAAAATATTATTATTCCCAGCATAACCAACTTGATTTTACTCCCGATGTTTATGATTTCTTCCTCGAAGAACAGTTTGTTCAAAAATACGGGAAGCGGAAATTTGCTGAAGCTGTTCCGGGTATGTTTTTAGCAGCAGGGATATTTGGTACATTCCTTTCGATTGCTGTCGGAATTTCAATGTTGGATATAAAAGGCGATGCAAATTCCTTAAAGGATGGTATTGGATTATTGCTAGAAGGAATGCAAGGGAAGTTTATTTCATCACTTGTTGGTATCGCTTTGTCTATCATCTGGCAAGTTTATGATAAAGCAGTTAGTTACCCTGTATTATCTGAAAGTTTCCGCAACTTGCGTCAGCAACTAGATCATGCCTTTCCTACACAAGAAGAAAGCGCTGTATTATATCAACTGTTAAAGAATGAAGAAACCCGCTTTAATCAATACCGTGAGTTTATGAGTAAGGATATAATTCCTGAGTTATCAAAAAGCTTGGGAGAGAACATAAAAAATACATTAGTCCCTGCTATAGAGCAAATTAAGGTCAGTATTTTGGTTATACAGAAGAAAGGCGTTTCTGATATGGTCAATCAATTCATTGATTCTTTGAACCAAATGGCTGGCGATCATATGAAAGAACTTGGTGAAACCGTAAACAAAGCAATTGAGTGGCAGGAACGTGTTCATCATGAAGTCGAAACCTTGGTTAAATCTATACAGGAATCTGCTGAAACCCAATTGAAAATTGGTGAGCGAAATGTTGCTATTTCAGATAATGTAGTTCAGTATGCAGACCGTCTAGAGGAAATAGTCATTCAATTTACTGATGTGACAGGAAAAATGAATACCTATCAAGCAGAGGTAACGAATTTACTTGATAAATTAACAAAGGAACGAGATTTGTTCCATGAGTTTTACGATAAACATATGTTTAATTTGCAATCTGATATCGATACGATTCAGCATTTAACAAAACATCAAGTTGAATACCAAAGTAAGTTAGAAGAAAATCTACAATTGATGCAAAACTTAAGCAATTCCCAAATGGTACTATCCAAGTCATTAACCGACCAAGCTGAGAATGCACAATCCATGACGAAGGAATTAAACAAAACTGTGTTTGCTATGCAAAATCATGGGTCCATGTTTACCAAATTACAATCCCAGATTAAGGAACAATTTGAAATCTTATCAAATGATCGTCAAAAGCATGACGAGCTCTATGAACAATTGCTAACAAGAATGACCGAGCAATCGGCAGACATGGATAGGCATGTGAAAGATTTGAAGGATATATGGGATTCTGCGTCAAATGACTTATCGACATCGATGAATAAGTTTGTTTTGGATATGAATCAAGGACTTACACAAGCTTTCAAGCAAGTGGATGTGGAACTTGCCAAATCCGTTAACTACCTGACAGAAAGCACAAATGCTATTCAATACGGAGTTTCCGATTTGCCAAATATCATGCAAGATCTGAAAGTATCCCTAGATGAATTGAACAAAAGAGCGGTAGGGTGATAGAAAGTGTCCAGAAATTTCCGAAGCATGGAACGACATGTCATACATCACGAAGAAGAGAAAGAGAGCAGCTGGGTATCATATACCGATTTAATGTCGGCATTACTTATCATATTTGCCTTGGTATTAATGGTTACTTTGTTTACTATGCAGCAAAATTATGAAGAATCGTTGGCTTTTCTTAAGAATAAGCAAGAAGAAATAGATAAACAAAAGGCAGAGATTGAGCAGCGCGACCAGATGATCCAAGAAATTGTCGGTGTTAAAGGTGAAATTATTCGTCAATTAGTAGATGAGTTTAATGGAGAACTGCAGATCGATAAACAAACGGGAGCCATAACGTTTCCTGGCGGTGTATTCTTTGATCATGACAGCAGCACGATTTCACCTGCTGGAAAAGAGTATTTAAATCAGTTTATACCTAAATATGCCTCTGTCTTATTATCTAAGCAATTTGAAGGTAATATTGCGCAAATTATTGTGGAAGGCCATACCGATAACGAAGGGACCTATATATATAATCTCAAGCTTTCCCAAGATAGAGCTTTATCTGTTGTGGAAACCATTTATTCAAATGATTTTCCTAATTTCGAAAATAAAGAAGCATTAAAAACCATCATTACCGCCAATGGCCGCTCTTTTAGTGATTTAGTTATTACAAATGGTCAAGTCGATTTAGAAAAATCCCGACGTGTTGTTTTTAAATTTCGTTTAAAAGAGGAAACAATGTTGGAAAAAATCCAAACGATGGTGAATGAAAATGGTAAGTGATTTCGCATTTTTTCCAAGTCTATTGCGAAAAGAGAGGGATAAGTCTGAAAAGAATTATCGACACATTGAAGATCAGGTGCTTCAATCAAGAGGCCCAATTGTTTTGCCGCGCTTGTTGAAGTTGATTCAAAATATGGAAAGAGAGCAAGTTGTCTCATTGGCAGAAGAGTTATCCATTTACGATATTAAGCTATTAATGAAAGGTTACCCTTTTTTTGAAGCCCCCTGGCAGACTCGACAAAATGTTAATTATATACTCCTTGAACGATTCCAACCCTGGATTGGACAAGCGGTGTGGAGCCTGTTTCAACAGGAGTGTCATGATCCTTTTATTCAAGGTTTAATTAAAGGTATCTTTCAAAAGGACAGAGGCTCATTCCTAGGGAATTACGTTGACGCTGAATTTTCGTTTGTGGAAGTGTTCCAACATCCAGAAGGACCGTTGGCCGGGCTGGGTGAATTATTAATTCGAAACAACCGTCCATATAAAGACAACCTTTCATTGCTGCATATTCGGGAAGGGTCTAATCTAGAAACCTATCTCATTCACTATATGCTTTTAAAAGGTTTTAGAAGTAATTGGATTATTACGCGCGAGGGTATCCATCAGATTGTAAACCTTTTGGCCCGTTACCCAAAGGAAATTTATACGGAGTTAATCCAAAGTTATTTAGAAAACCGGCTGTTAAACCAGTTTCATTACGAAGTACTTTCACAAGCATTGTATTTATTAAAAGATCCCCGGAAACGGTCTGAGGAATGGACCTTTCTTAAAGACGCTGAAATAGATAAGGTTAAAGGTTGGTTAATTAATCGGGAATTAAAAACTTATTTTAATAAAGATAATCAGCGGTTTGAATTTTGGGGGAAATACAGCCAATTTATGGAGAAGGTTTCCAAGTTGGAATCACCCAATATTGTATTTATATATTTTGATAGATTTGTAGTCATGGAATTTGGAGAAGAAGGAGCAGCCCATTTTTATGACAAGGCCGGCTTCGAAGAAGTAATATTGCCAGTTTTATCATCGAGAGAATTTGCAAGAACACAAAACGTTGCAAGGAAAGAAAGTATGATTAAGATTACCATTCCAAAAGTAAATGGCCACCCGTTGTTTATCACAAAATTAAATCATACGAAAAATTGGGAAGCAAGTTTTTCCACGTTCCTGAAGGATCATTTTAACCTTAACTAAAACCATCCATCCAAAGGATGATTTTATATAATTTTTATCTACGAAAGAGGAGAGATATATATGTCATTGCGTCGTTTACCTGTTTATTTATTACTAGATTGTTCTGGATCGATGTTTGGGGAGAAGATTGAAGCCGTTCGTCAAGGAGTTAAAGCGTTAGTTGCTGATTTAAAAACTGACCCGCAAGCGTTGGAAACAGCTTATATTTCTGTTATTACATTTGATAGTTCAGCCAAACAAGTCGTTCCACTTACGGATTTAATGAATTTTAAGGACCCAAAATTGGAAGCTAACGGAGCAACTTCTCTTGGGGAGGCTTTAACACTGCTTGAGAGCTGTATTGCACGTGAAGTACAGAAAACGACAGAGAGTCAAAAAGGTGATTGGAAGCCAATGATCTTTTTAATGACAGATGGTATGCCAACAGATACTTGGGAGCATGCAGCAGACCGTATTAAAAAATCAAAACCAGGAAATATCATTGCTTGTGCAGTGGGGTCAGATGCCGACACTTCAGTGCTGAAACAAATTACTGAGATAGTATTGGAATTAAATGTCTTGCAGCCTGATGCATTCAAACAATATTTCCGTTGGGTTTCAAGTTCCATAAAAATGACATCACAATCGGTAGCACAAGTTGACGGGGGTGCTCCTGTCAGCCTGCCACCTGTGCCGCCAACTATCACCATTATTCCTTAAGAATCATTTAAATAAGAGGTTGGGCCTTATCTGACCTCTTTTTTTATATTGCAGATGGAGGTATTAATCGTTTATGAAGGAACAACTCCTTAAAGCCCTTCGTTGTAAAATCGAATATCCTTATGAACATGAAAGTACTAAATATGATGATGCTTGGGGTCAATTTCGCTACACTGATGAGTTTGATAAGTTTTTTAAATTAATTTATAGGGATTTATCAAGCTACCTTTATGAGTTCTTATCATATATTGCCCCGGATTTTTCAGAATCTGAGAAAAAGCAAGAATTAATAAACCAGTTTGTAAAAATAATGCTAAATCCACCAATAGCCATTTCTTTTAAAATAAATATTATATTAAATAAATATAAAAAAGACTGGTTACCTTCCAACAGAGAAAAGCTGGAATTACTGATATCGTCTTTTGAACAAAAGTTAGATGAAGTGTTGCTCAAAAAGAAGGAGAGTTCTCAAGAGTCGAAAAATATAGACTTAATGATACAAGTTGAGGGGCTGGAATCATCAGGCGTGCATCTTAAAGAACAAGCGTCAGTTGATAGTCTGACTGAGGAAACTGTAAAAAACGATAGTAACTCAAAGGATAGTGAGAGAACATCTGAAATACCACCTTCAACACAAGTAGAAGAGACTGCAATAAAAGATTGTAAAGAACTTCCTAATGAGATTAGGGAGCAAGACGGCTCTAAACATGTTGAGAGGATTTCTTCAAATGGGGAGGACCTAGTTGAAGGGCCTGCTATTAAAGATAAACAACCCCCTGTTCAAGAAATTGGTTCTGTCGAGGATTCTGAACCAATTGAAGAGGTTATAATTAAATGGAACCATTTAGATATTGAAGATGGCCCAGATAAACATGAGGAAAGCTTCTCGAAGTGGGATAAAAATGCTTTTAATCCCATTACTCTAATTGGTGCGCGTGTTCGAGGCAAAAAACATAAACATGAAGGAACAAACTGTGATGATTGGTTTGCTATGGAATCTGTCGGAAAATGGAACGTTATCGCAGTTTCAGATGGTGCAGGGTCAAAGAAGTTTTCTCGCGTTGGGGCTAAAGTTTCTAGTGAGGCCGCGGTTGAATTCTTAATGCAGCAGTTGGAGAATTGTAATCTGGAAATAACGGGCGAAGGAAACGATTTTTCAAGGGATCCTGAGAGCTATCAATTTGTAAACAAGGATTTAGCCTATATTGAAGAAAGCTTACATACTGCATTTTTCAAAGCGTATCATGCGGTGGAGCAAGCTGTAAATGAACGTATGAATGGTGAAGAAGCCTCCGTTTACCGTGAGATTTTGCATCGTGATTTAGAGGTAAATGATCTTTCTTGTACTCTATTATTAGCCGTTCAGACAATCGTAAATGGTAAAAGTTTTATACTGGCCTGCCAAATTGGCGATGGTGCCACAGTAGCTATAACAGAAAATCCTAAACATCCTGTTTTCGTCCTTGGCGTTTCGGATGGTGGACAATACTCCGGGGAAACTGATTTTTTAACTTCTAGAAAGTTTGAGAAGCAAAACTATTTGTTGAGCAGGACCTATCCTTGTTACGGTGCCATTCGGGCACTAATGGTCATGACAGACGGTGTTGCTGATGATTATTTTCCTGCTAATGAAAGAATGAATCTCCTGTATGAGGATTTATGCCATGAGAAAATTATTGTGAACGTAAATGAAGAGGACTATGATGCTCAGGCTGAGAGATTAAAATATTGGCTGGATTCCTATCAAGTTCGTGGTTCTTTTGATGATCGGACTTTGGTGGTCTTATATAAGGGTGATAGTAATGAGTAAGAAAAAGATCGCAACGTTATTAGATGGTTCCACAATAGAATATATTGAAACGGACAATCCTCCTTCCGGAACCATGAAAAAGACGTATTTCACTCCGGATAAAAAGCATGCTGTTCAATTTTTTCTGCAGCAGTCTGAAGCGGATATGAAAGAACGCATGACAAGATTACAGGCTATTATCGGCAGATTTAATCCTACGCTTTCAGAGGGGAAAGGAGGCGCACGTGGAGCTACCGATACTTCCGCTGACTATTTTAGTAACATATTCTGTTGGCCGACAGGAATAGTTGTAAAACCAGAGTTTGGTATTGTTGCACCTGTATATCCTGATAACTACTTTTTTAAAGCAGGCGACCAAAAGGGACTGGAAAAAAAGGGCCGTTGGTTTCAGAGTCCTAAGTTGAGGCCGAACCTTCATGCATCTGAACGCGGCGATTTTATGAAGTATTTACGGATCTGTATTTCTATGAGCCGAGCGCTTCGACGCCTGCACCAAGCCGGGTTAGCTCACTCTGACCTTTCAAGCAATAATGTTCTGATTGATCCTGTAAAAGGAGAGAGTATTATCATTGATATTGACTCCTTGGTCGTGCCTGGAATTTTCCCGCCAGACGTAATGGGAACGGCCGGATATATTGCACCGGAAGTGATAAAAACACAGCATTTGCCAATCAATGACCCAAATAGAATTAATCCAAGCATTCAAACAGACCAGCATGCACTTGCTGTCTTAATTTATGAGAGTTTGCTGCTTCGTCATCCTATCGATGGTCCAAAGGTTAATAGTACAGAATCTGCCGAAAAAGATAATATTATGAGCATGGGTGAAAAGGCATTGTTCATTGAACATCCACATGATCGATCCAATCGCCCTAAAAATGTAAAACTACCTTATCAGAAATTAGGTCCACATATAAGCTCGATTATTGAAAGGGCGTTTATCGATGGGCTGCATGAGCCCAACTTGCGTCCAACGGCAATGGAGTGGGAGCAGGGATTAAATAAAACATGGGATATGTTGTACCCTTGTCAGAATCCATCCTGTGATCATAAATGGTTTATTCTTGATAATGTTAGTGATGTTAGATGTCCATCATGCAATACTAAGCCGAATAAGCCTAAAACCATTCCGATTCTTAAATTTAGAAAACAAATTCGTCCCGGCCAATGGGTTAGTGATGGTCAGTTAGTACTTTACGATAATATCTATTTTTTCAATTGGCATGCCTATGATCATATATATCCAGGAGAAAATGCAGACCGGACTCCGCTTGGATATTGCTCCTTCTATCAGGGAAAATGGATTTTAGTAAATCAACAGCTACCATATATGATAACCGCAAAGGGGAACAGAGTCCTTCCGGGACAGGGGTTGGAATTGAAGGATGGAGATGAGATTACATTCTCCACTAATCCTCATGGGCGAAAAGCCTTTGTGCAAATTGTAAATGTTTAATGTTGGAGGTTGAATGTGAAGCATACTGCCATATACTTACTAGTAGATATTTCAAAAACTTCAGATGGTTCAATTCAGCCTGATATCCAAAAAGCCATTCAATTGTTGTATTTTCATTTGGATGGTTTTTCTTTTAAAGAATATATCAATTTATATGCAATTGGATTAGATAGAAGTTCTTCCCCTATTGTTAAGGCACTTAATAGAGTAGAAGATAAATTGGAGATTTTAGAATGGACCACAAACCCTTCTGCAGGACTGGATTTGGCTGCGGGGTTAGGAACGCTTATTCAGGATTTACAGGATCGTTCCCACCAAAGGGTGAAACCAATTATTTTTTTAAACGAGCGCTCTGGTACACCAATCTATAAATATATTAAGAAATTAGAAAATATGTCCGATATTATTGAGCCTTTTATCATTGTGGCCTGCAATGAAACAGCGAAGCTTCATAAAAAGAATATTCCAAATGCTCTGTGGGTGGATATCAATGACTTCATAGCTGGCTGGCAGCAAATACTTGCTAATTGGCTATCTAACCTAAATGGTAATGACCAGCAGGATGTTATTGTAAATGTGGGCTTTAATCCGATAGCTTCCTTGCAGGATGTTATTGATAATAATAATTTTTCTGAGATTCAACTGTTTCCCAGCGAATTTCAAGGACCGATAACCATTGATAAACCCGTCACTATCGATGGCCGAGGAGCAACTATTTGGGTTCGTCGAGGACCTGGGGTGCACATAGTTTCTGATGGAGTCCAATTAAAAAATCTTCGAATTGAAGTGACAGATAAATCTAATACATCGGATAACATGGAGGATAGTTGTGCCATTAAAATAGACCCTGAAATCCAAGTAGGTCTTGAAAACATATTAGTCAGGGGGACAGTATCAGGCTTATCAAATGAGGAAGGCATATGGAATTACCCTCATACTTTAGATTTGGGTATGCTGCCAAGCCGTGTTCCTGTAAATGGTATCCTTCGTTTCGTGGTACCGACTCAGGTAAGAATTGTTTCTCATGTTGATGGACTTGAGATTGATACAGAGGTGTTAAAACCAGGATTTAATGAAATCCGCATATGCATCGATGAAATGCTTTCTAACACATTAATTGACGGCACCATTTCTCTTTTTACCGAGCAGGTTAAACGTCTCATCTACGTGCGTGGGTATGCTATTACTGAAAAAAGTAAAGTTGCTCGAAAATATAAAACAAAGGTTTTCTGGCAACCAGAAGATAGGAATTTGAATCAATCAAAGAAAACATTATTTGAAAAACTCATTTATAGGTTAAGAAATTTTAATAGAAGAAAAACATAAAAGATGAACTGAACCCCGTCAAGTAGACAGTATAAAAAAATAAAATTAGGCAATGCCCTTAGTTCGATATTCTATCGGGCTAAGGCCATTAAATTTGGCTTGTAAACGATCTTGATTATAAAACTGAATGTAGTCTTTTATATCCTTTTGAAGTTCCTCAAAGGATTGATATCGGTGAAGATAATATCTTTCTACCTTCAAAGTCCCCCAGAATGATTCCATGCATCCATTATCAATACATTTTCCTACTCTAGACATACTGTGGATAAGATGATTTTCTTCAACTATTTTCTTAAATCCGTTTGATGTATATTGAAAGCCACGGTCACTGTGAATTAAAAGTTTCTCATCATGTAAAGGATTCTTTGTTAAAGCATCATTAATCGTCTTAAAGACTAGCTTATTATCATTTCGATGTCCGAATACGAAGGATACGATAGAATTGTCGTACAGGTCTAAAACAGCGCTTAAATAAGCTTTTTGCCCATTCTCATATTTCAATTCGGTTATATCAGTTACCCATTTTTCGTTTGGATGTGCTGCTGTAAATTATCGATTCAAGATATTCTCTTTTACGTTATTATCAGAAGGCCGATGATCCCATTTCTTTTTCCGTCGTATCTTTGACTGTAGTCCAACTAAATTCATTAAACGACGAATTCGTTTTACATTATAATGTTTATTCATTTTCCGGTTGAGATTCATCGTAATACGTCTATAACCGTAAATTCCATCCACCTTGTCATAAATTGCTTTAATTTCTTTAAGTAATCCTCGATTTCACTTTCCTGATCGGTTTCTTTTCGATTCTGCCATTTATAGTATGAAGATCGATTGATATGGCTAATTGAACATAGAAGCTTAATAGGGTAATTCATTTTTTCATTTAATTCACGTATTGCACAATAAGCGACTTCATTCCGAACCTTGCTTAATACCGCCTTCTTTCTATTTCTTCCAACTTTTTTAATAAAGCATTTTCGGCTTCTAATCGATAATTTTTCGCTTCTAATTCCTTAATCTTAATCCTCAATATCTCTTGTTCTGACAGTTCTTCTTCAGGTTTCTTTCTTCCTCGGCGGTCCCGTAGGGACTTTGGTCCACCCGCTTCATACTTTTTTGTCCAACTGTATATTTGTTGATAGCTAATTTGATATTTGTCTATGACAACTGAATAGTTATGCCCATTCTTGATACATAAATGAACGGCTTCTACTTTCTCCTCAAAGGATAATTTTCTGGAATGACTCATAAGGGATTTCCTCCGAAGAGTATTTACTTCTTTTTGACATAAAAATCCCCCTAAAGTAACGACAGATTTTTGTTTTTTCATCTGTCTACTTTAGGGGGAGCATATCATTGAGGAAAATCAGTTGTCTTTTATTTTGTGTAAATAAAGCCTGGAAACTCTTAAATGTTTTAGAAGATATTTATGGCAAGATACATAATACATTTGATTATTAAATATAGTTTTAAGGAATACTAAAATTACTAGGGAAAGGAAGGAGTGAATAAAGATAGTATTTAATGACGTTCTATTTTTATATTTAATCAATAATCCCTTTCTTGGGAAAACTATTAAAACAAATATTGAAGAAGAACAGATTTATGTGAGTTTTAATATCGGTGAAAATGAATTTACCTACATCCAGAATCAGTATGATTATAAACTATATGGAATGGGAGACTACCTTGGCAGGTATGACGCCAAGAATCTAGTAGAGAGTATAAAATACTGGATTCAAAACATATGGACTCACTCAACATAGCACATGGGGACGGTTCTCAAGCCTCGTTTTTTTCTTCTAATTCCCTTTTCAAAGATTCTTTTTACTCCGATGAAAAAGGGAAGAGACATTATTCATGATATTCGAATTCTCAACACCCGGACTGCCCGCTAATTTTATATACAAAATTCACAAAAATATCCAGCGGCGCTAGATTGCCGCCGGATACGTTTCTCTATTTATTCCATATGGAATCCCTTGCTTTCCATAAACTCCCGCATGTGCGATCTTCTCTTATCCTTCATAAAATGGGCCATGGACTCGGTCCAGTTAGTATTTTTGTTTTTGGTAGAACGCAGCTGATAGTAGCTGCTCATGGTTTGGTCATAGTCATCAAGTAAACTCTTGTATTTCTCCTCATTGTAGACATTTTCATGGAGAATCGCGTCTAACGGCAGTCTTGGTTTTACCTCGTTCCTTTCGGCAGGAACTCCTAAGCATAGTCCAAATAGTGGAAATACTTTGTCTGGAAGGCCGACAAGCTCGCTAATCGGGCCGGGATTATTCCGGACACCGCCGATATAGCAGCCGCCGTAACCTAGTGATTCCGCAGCCGTAATGACATTTTGGGCAATAAGGGCGGTATCAATAGTGGCCACGATAAAATTCTCAAGATTATCATGTTCAATCACAATCCCGTGCTTTCTGCCGGCTGCTTCTAGGCGCTTTAAATCACCGCAAAATAACAGGAATTCTGCAGCGTCTTTAATATGAGGATTTTTGGCAAGTTCAGCGATTTGATCCCTTTTGTCTTTGTCGGTGATGCGGATAATCGAATACGCCTGGACAAAATGCGAGGACGCCGCACCAGTCCCCGACCTGAGGATTTCCAACAAATGTTCTTTCGGAATCGGTTCCGTCAAATACTTGCGAACAGAGACATGACTTTGCATTACATTAATAGTTTCAGATAACGAATTTGTGTTTTTCATCTAAACCTTCCTTTCTTGAGGCAGAGGGACGGTTCTCGTGCATCAATCTTATTAAATTTTGGCTTGAGAGAACCGCCTCCATGTTTTTTTGCCTATCCATTGCTAGAGTTTATTATAACTTATTGGAAAAGAAAGATTCTCGTATCACGGGGACGGTTCTCATGCATCATTTCAGCCAGTAGTTCTACCATTCAAGGCTGAGTACACCATTTTAGTGCATAAGAACTGTCTATGTTCCCTGCCCAGCATCCATTTTTGATGCACGATCGTCCCCACGTATCACTCATTACATAAATTTCCCAACACCGGCGAATATTAAGTCTATATTAAATTCTAGATTTGATAGGAGCTTTGGAATGATGGAAATTGCCAATATATTAGTGATTATTGAGTTTGTTTTTATCGCGCTTATCCTGCTTGGTGTGTTTGTTTTTATTGGATATTTGTTAATTTTCGACCGGAATCAGAAGCAGCATTCGATTTTGCGGAATTATCCCGCGTTGGGTCGGATTCGTTATTTTTTTGAAAAAATTGGCCCAGAAATGCGGCAGTATTGGTTTAATAGCGATACGGAAGGAAAGCCTTTTTCGCGGGATGATTATGAGCACATTGTCAGGAGCGCGAAGTATAAGCGGGATGTCGTGGGCTTCGGGTCGAGACGCGATTTTGATGAAGAGGGATTTTTTGTCCGCAATTCTATGTTCCCGAAACTAAACGAAGAAATCAAAATGGACCAGGAAACAATGGTTACGACGAAAAAATATATTTTGCTAAATGACCCGCTGTTTACGGACCGGAAGGAAAAATGGGAGGATGACGATGCGCTGGCCAACTTGCTGCATGATGATGATGCGGTCGTGATTGGTCCCAAAACCAGGCACCCTTTCGTTGTCAAAAGCTTAATCGGCATGTCAGCGATGAGTTACGGCGCATTGGGGAAAAACGCCATTACAGCATTATCTAAAGGTTTGGCCCTGGCGAGGGGGACCTGGATGAATACCGGCGAAGGCGGCTTGTCCCCGTATCATTTGGAGGGCGGCGCCGACATCATTATGCAGATTGGCCCGGCTATGTTCGGGGTTCGCGACGCAAATGGGGAGATAGACTGGGATGAATTAAAGCGGAAAAGCGAGATTCCGCAGGTGAAGGCCTTTGAAATAAAGCTGGCGCAAGGGGCCAAAACCCGCGGCGGGCATATTGACGCGGAGAAAGTCAATCCGGAAATCGCCGCCATCCGAAAGGTGGAGCCCTATAAATCGGTAGACAGCCCGAATCGCTTTAAACAATTTGGCGATATCGAGTCGATGTGTGATTTTATTGAAAAAATTCGCGAGCATACCGGAAAACCGGTCGGCATGAAGATTGTCATCGGCAGCCCCGATAGCGCGGAGGAACTTGCCAAATATATGAAGGAATCCGGAAAAGGTCCGGATTTCATTACCGTTGATGGCGGGGAGGGTGGAACGGGCGCATCCTATCAGGAATTAATCGACAGCGTGGGCCTTCCTATAAAATCAGCCCTTCCTATATTGGACTTAACCTTGAAAAAATACGGCGTGCGGGACCGCGTGAAAATCATTGCCTCGGGCAAATTGTTCACGCCTGACCGGATTGCCATTGCCATAGCGATGGGGGCGGATTTGGTCAACATTGCCCGCGGATTTATGATTACGGTCGGCTGTATTCAAACATTAAAGTGTCACTCAAATGCTTGTCCGGTGGGAGTGGCCACCACAGACCCCGACCTGCAAAAGGCCCTCGTGATCGACGAGAAGAAATACCGGGTGGTCAATTACCTCGTCACCCTAAGACAAGGGCTGTTTCGAATTGCGGCAGCGGCCGGACTGGACTCCCCCGTCCACTTCCGCCCAAACCATATCTGCTACAAGGACGATAAGGGTATCGTAGTTACATTAGAGAATATTCTTAGGGACATGGAAGAGCAGATTGGGTGAGGCATGGATGAGGCATGGGGACGGTTCTCGTGCATCATTCCATGTGTGTGGGAGTGGTGCGTGGGACGGTTCCCGTGCATCATTTCAAGGTCGAAATACGAGGCTTTACCGATGAAAAGGCCCGACTAGCGGATAGTGGCTAGTCGGGCCTTTATTGGCACAACAATCTCGTTCAACTCATGCATTTTCCAAACCATTTTGAGGCAAAAGAACCGTCCCCATGCATCACATTTATATCTCTATGCGCATAATAAAATGTTTATCTTCTACACTATCGAGCGAGAATGCCGGCCCGCGCCCGTCACCGACGTCAATGATGAGTTTGGTATGTTGCCAATATTCGTGTTGGCTTTTGTGCATGTAGAAAGGGACGCCTCCGATGCTGCCAATACAAATGTCAGCATCGCCTAGGCGAAAGTCGCCTTCTTTATAGCACATAGGGGCGGAACCGTCGCAGCAGCCGCTTGATTGGTAAAACAAGATCGGCCCGTGAGTTTTTTTCATAAACTCGATGAATTGAAGTGCTTCGTCTGTTACAGCCAAGCGTTCGGCCATTTTCCTTCGTCCTTTCGATTTAGAAGAAGCCTTGTGCTTTGCGGTCATAGCTTACTAATAAGCATTTTGTTTGTTGATAGTGTTCGAGCATCATTGCATGGTTTTCACGGCCGATACCAGATTGTTTGTAACCGCCAAAAGCAGCTCCTGCTGGATATTGGTGATACGTGTTGGTCCAAACACGTCCGGCTTGAATAGCCCGTCCGCTACGGTAAGCAATATCACCGCTGCGTGACCAGACACCGGCACCTAAACCATATAAGGTATCGTTGGCAATTTCGATTGCCTCATCGAAATCTTTGAAGGTGGTAACAGCTAGCACTGGGCCAAAGATTTCTTCTTGGAAGATCCTCATTTTGTTGTTTCCTTTGAAGACAGTTGGCTGAATATAGTTACCAGTTTCAAGACTGCCGCCAAGATGGTTTTCTTCGCCGCCAATCAACAGTTCGGCTCCTTCTTCTTTACCAAGTTTAATATAAGAAAGGATTTTATCTTTTTGTGCTTGGGAAGCTTGAGCACCCATCATAACCTCTGTATCAAGCGGGTTGCCCACTTTGATTGCTTTTACGCGTTCCAGCGCACGTTCGATAAATTTATCATAGATTGATTCTTGGACTAACGCACGGGACGGGCATGTACAAATTTCACCTGAGTTTAAGGCGAACATCACAAAGCCTTCGATGGCTTTATCTAAAAATTCATCATCCTTGTCCATAACGTCCTCAAAAAATACGTTTGGAGACTTACCGCCAAGTTCGAGTGTGACAGGGATAATGTTTTCGGTTGCATATTGCATAATTTGACGGCCGACAGCAGTGGAACCAGTGAAGGCAACCTTTGCAATTCTTGGATTGGTGGCAAGCGGTTTGCCTGTTTCAATACCGAAGCCATTGACAACATTGAGCACACCAGCAGGAAGCAGATCTTGGATTAACTCTACTACTACCAAAATGGATACTGGAGTTTGTTCAGCTGGTTTTAGGACAATACAGTTACCTGCGGCAAGTGCTGGGGCAATTTTCCATGCTGCCATTAAAATCGGGAAGTTCCATGGAATAATTTGTCCGACAACACCAAGAGGCTCGTGGAAGTGGTAGGCGACCGTATCATTGTCTAATTGAGTCGTACGGCCCTCTTGTGCACGAATGGCACCGGCGAAGTAGCGGAAGTGGTCGATAGCCAAAGGAATATCAGCATTTAAGGTTTCGCGTACGGCTTTCCCGTTATCCCACGTTTCAGCCACTGCGATCATTTCTAAGTTTTCTTCTAAACGGTCAGCAATTTTATTGAGAATGCTGGCACGTTCCGTTGCAGAGGTTTTTGCCCAGGTATCTTTTGCAGCGTGGGCCGCATCCAAAGCAAGTTCAATGTCTTCTGCTGAAGAACGGGCTGCTTTTGTAAAAACTTCACCCGTAACCGGGGACTTGTTATCAAAATATTGGCCTTTTACCGGTGCAACCCATTTGCCGCCGATAAAGTTATCATATTTTTCTTTGAAATGAATAACTGCCCCTTCAGTATTAGGATTTGCATAAATCATGATGAATCTCTCCCCTTTGAAGTATAGTTTCGAAAAATCACGATAATGAAACCGCTCTTATTATTACCGAGAATCATTATCAGTGCTTTTTCTATCTTTATGTTCTGCCTATTTTTAAGAGAGTTCAAGAAATATGCTCGGTGATGCACGGGGACGGTTCTTTTGCATCACACACTCCGAGGGGTTGGACAAATCGGAGCTCTCTATGGAGCCCTAATCGGCGGGTCAGGCGGATTTTTTTTGATTTCCGGATGTGTCGTTATAGAAATTTCTGAGAGTGACGTCCTTCACAACTGGATTTTTGTGATCTTAATAGACATATAAACAGTGACCGGGTTTCTAGGCCGACCTCTTCGACCCGAGGGTTTCCTGTACTTGGGCCCCTAACTTTTGGAGCTGTTCCACAATGCTTTTGATTTCTTTTATAGGCTGCAGCAGTTCGTTCGCTTCTTCGAGAAGAGAAGGGTCAAGTTTGCCGTCCGTTATATTTTTTAAATAAATGTCAATTTGATCAGCTAAAAGGGCATTTTGCTGGATGATTTGCTGGTGAAATTCAGCCGCCGTTTCCGGGACCTTGAGGGAATTAAAGGATTCAATTTCTTTTTTCATTTGCAGGAGCTTTGTTTTGAGGCCATTTGCTGCTGTTTGGCTCTCAGCAGCCTGTGTGATAAGTGGAGGGATTTCATTGGAAAACTGCGATACCTTTTCTAAATAGTTCTTGGCGTCCTTTACATAGTCAAGCGTATCATATGCGCTGTTCAAAAAGGAACAACCGCTTAAAAGCAACAAAAGACCAGCAAAGAAAGCCGCTAACCACCTTTTCATGTAAAAAACCTCCGCTTCGAAATTAGGCATTGAACTGCACCTATTATCATCATATGTGCAGGGAATTGGAGGAAGACCCGGAGGAACGTGGCCAGAAAATGGCGTATAAAAAATTTCCACCTCATAAGAAAAATAAGGCGAGGCTAGTCACGGTTTGACCTTATAATACTTATACTCAAAAGGGAAGGCATCCAGATAACATTTGGATGGCTTTTGTGTGGGTTTTTCTTATCATAAAAAAAGCAAGATTCTCCTCTTAAAACCATCCTTAAGATTACTAGCTAGTCAACGCAAGTATGGAAACCTACCATTTTGAGGCAAAGGAACCGTCCCCATGCATCACTTTTATGTAAGTTAAACTTACAGATATGTCGGTAAGGTTAACTGTTTATTTATCAAGATTAAATTTATAATGTAGATAATTCTAAATTTTATGATTATTGGAGAAAGGGGATGGATATGAATTCGTTACAGTTGAATTTAAGGACGTTTTTGGAGAGGACGGCTAGGTTTTTTCCTGATAAAGAGATTGTATCAAGAGAGTCTGATGATTCGATCTTTCGTTACAATTACGCGGAATTTTATCAACGGGTAAAGAGATTAGCCAACGTTTTAAAATCTTTAGGTATTGAAAAAGGGGATAAAATTGCTTCGATGGCCTGGAATAATCATCGGCATCTGGAGCTGTATTTAGGAGTCCCGTGTTATGGTGCAGCGCTGCATACCGTTAATATTCGTTACGGGAATCCCGAAATTGTCTACACCATTAACCACGCCGAAGATAAGGTTTTATTTTTCGATGAGGATTTATTGCCAATTGTGGAAGCGATTTCGCCGCAGTTGCCTAATATCGAGGCATATGTCTTCCTTGGCAGGAACCTTCCCGATACCGAAACAAAACTTTCGCCGCTTTATTGTTATGAAGAGCTTCTAGATCGGGCGGAACCGGAGTTCCAGTTTGACATGCTGGACGAGTATACGCCTGCCACCATTTGCTTTACATCTGCTACCACGGGGCTTCCTAAAGGAGTTACTTACACGCAAAGAAGCCTATACTTATACACCTCAGCCTTGCTTTATACGGATGTAACCGCCATCTCAGAAAAAGACTGCATCATGCCCATTGTTCCCATGTTCCATGTAAATGCCTGGGGGCTGCCTTATGCTGCTATTGCCACAGGCGCAAAGTTAGTATTGCCGGGTACTCGCCCGAATGCTCATCAGCTATTGTCATTAATAGAATCCGAGAGTGTCATCGTAACGGCAGCAGCAGTCACCATCGGCGTTGAAATGGCCAATATTTTAGAAGAGCATCCCTATCAAATTTCCAGTTTAAGGGCACTTTTCCTTGGGGGACAAGCACCGCCGAAGGCAATTATTGAAAAATTTCTCTATCAACACCGCGTTCCGGTCGTCCAAGGCTATGGCGCAACAGAAACTTCCCCACTAATTACATTTTTGCATTTTAGAAAAGATCAGGAAAACAACTCAGAGAGTGAAAATATTCATTATCGCACCAGACAGGGTATCTTAATTCCTGGAATCGAAATGAAAATCGTCGATGAATTCGGTGAAGAAATCTTATGGGATGACCAAGAAATGGGCGAAATTCTGGCACGCGGCCCATGGGTTGCCAGCGAATATTTGAATGATGAACGTTCTGCCTCTTCCTTTGACAATGGCTGGTGGAAGAGCGGCGACATCGCCACCATTAACAAACAAGGGGCGATTCGGCTTGTCGATCGGAATAAGGATTTGATTAAAAGCGGCGGGGAGTGGATTTCCTCCGTTCAGCTTGAAAATGAATTAATGGCCCATCCGGAAGTGGCGGAAGCATGTGTTGTCGCGATGCCTGACGAAAAATGGCTGGAACGCCCGTTGGCGTATGTTGTACTGAAGCAGGATGAAAATACAAGTTTACTAGAAGAAGAGCTTACCCAGTGGTTAGGAGCAAGGTTCCCTAAATGGTGGCTGCCAGACCAATATATTTTTACAAATGAAATCCCTAAAAATGCCAACGGAAAGTATAATAAGAATCTTTTGCGCCAGCGTTTTAGTGAAAAGCTAGTTTGAAAAAAATCATAAATTTACGAAACAAGAGGTGGGATGGGTATGGAGGTAACTGAAAAAGTACGTAAGAAGCAGATGAGAAAAGTGGCACTAGCCAGTATTGTAGGAACTTCGATCGAGTGGTATGACTTTTTCCTATACGGAACCATGGCAGCGTTAGTTTTTCCGAAATTATTTTTTCCAGAATCAACTGCCTTTATGGGGGTTTTGCAATCTTTCATCACATTATTTATCGGGTTTTTGGCGCGTCCGCTTGGGGCGATTATCTTTAGTTCCTACGGTGATAAAATCGGGAGAAAGGCGGCCTTGGTCACTTCGTTATTGTTAATGGGAGTCAGCAGTACGGTGATGGGATTATTGCCTACCTACGATTCCATCGGCGTGTATGGAGCTGTCCTGCTTGTTATTCTCCGGTTCCTTCAAGGAATTGGTGTTGGCGGTGAATGGGGCGGGTCGGTTACCCTTTCTGTTGAATGGAGTTCTAAAAAATCCCGCGGTTTAATGGGAAGTATGACGCAATTGGGTGTTCCAATCGGAATGTTAGCCTCTACATCCATTGTTTCGCTATGTATCTTTCTAACCGGCGATAACTTTGGGGTATGGGGATGGAGAATTCCATTTATTTTAAGTATCGTTCTTGTCTTTATTGGCTTATATATCCGTCTTGGAATTGAGGAATCTCCAGAATTCGCAAAAATGAAAAAGGAGAACCGCACCGCCAAATCACCAGTGCTTGAATCCATTAAAGGATATCCTAAAGAGATTATTCTGGCGGCGTTTACGCGACTGGCGGACAATGTGCCGTTCTACATTTATACGACGTTTGCCATTTACTATGCGACCGTGCATCTCAAACTAGATAAACAATTCATTACGAATGCGGTATTACTTGTTTCCGTCGTGTTCTTAGTCGTTGTTCCTTTGTCCGCTCATTTATCGGATCGAATCGGCCGGAGAAATATCACGCTTGCTGGGATGATCATGACATTGGTAATGGCTTTCCCGTATTTTTATTTAGTGAATACAGAGGAAAAGGGGCTAATTATTTTGGCGACCATGCTTGCCAGTGTAGGGCCGGCCGTGGTGTACGGTCCGCAGGCAGCGCTGATTTCCGAGATTTTCCCAGTGCATTTGCGCTTTAGCGGCTCGTCCATTGCCTATCAGTTTGCCTCCATTATTGCCGGAGGTCTTGCTCCGACGATTTCATTAGCCTTGCTGGAAAAATTCAAAAGCACTACTGCCATTGGAACGTATGTGACGATTTGCTGTATCATTTCGATTATCGCGTTAACACTTCTTAAACCGAGTGAAAAGAGGGTATTAAAAGGAGCAGAATCTTCAGAAGTTAGCCAAATTATATAATTGTTAAAAACACTCTTAGCAGGTAATAATAGGCTGCTAAGAGTGTTTTTTTTCAAAAAAGAAAGATTATAATTCTGATTTGTAAGATTCAATGGACTCCAGCAAACATTTAATGAATTCCTTCTCAACGATGGAGGAATATTTATTCTTCGCTTGGATGCAGATGAGATGGTAGTTTGGCACTTCGATTGGATCAAAATAAGGGATTAAGCAAATATCGCCCCGTACAACCAACGGATCTTTTTTCATCAAATCAGTGAAAAAGCCGATGGCTAAATCGTTTGCGATCACATTTTTCATCACTTCATCATTGTTTGTATAACATAATATGTTTCCTTGGCCATACCTAGAAAAGAGATCCTCCCATGTTTTTCGGTTTGGCCGTTCATTCCGGATGACTAAAGGGAAGTTTAACATCTCTTTGGGTGTAATCACATCCATATTAGCTAATGGAGAGTTTTTACTAACCGCAACCATTAGCTTGATGGTATAAATAATTCGGGCATTCATATAACGGGATACTTCCTTATGTGTTTCATCAGTACCCATTATTAAACCAATATCCGTTTGGAAACTTTTCGCTTTTTCGATAATGGGAACAAGCGTATTTGAATCGATTTCCATTTGGATCTGTGGATATTCTAATTTGAATGATTTTATAGCTTCTAGTAGAAATGTAGAGAAGAAAATAGCGGATGCCGAAATGGATAGGCTGCCCGGCATTTCCTTCGAATGATGGCCTAACTCTTTTAACTCCGTGATTTTATTCATAATTTCATAGGATAATTTAAGGACCGCTTCTCCTTTGTCCGTAAACGTGCTCCCAGATCGTGACCGTATAAAGATAGGAATCCCAAGCTCCGCTTCAAGGCTCGAAATCGCCTGGCTAACAGCAGAATGAGAAACATGCAGCCGATCCGCCGCCTTCGAAATATTCCCCCTCCTCGCCACCTCAATCACATACTCAAACTGTTCAATATGCATAAAATCAAGCCACCTTTTGAGGCATGGGGACGGTTCTTATGCCTCATTTTCAGTAATAATTTCATTATAACAGACAAGCTTAATTTATTAATGTGGAACATGGGTGAAGCATGGGGACGGTTCTCGTGCCTCAATTCTGTACATAGTCCAAACCATAATTCACCCAATCCTCCACTAATAAATAGGTGCAGTTTTATCAAGGAAATTCGATTATGATGTAAATGGATGATGCAAATAAGCCAATTAGGAGGATTTTAAGTGTCGCAAGGATTAATCCATCATATCGAGCTATATGTTTCTAATTTAAAGATAACAGTTGATTTTTGGGGATGGTTTTTGGAGGAATTAGGCTATCAGGTGTATCAAAAATGGGATCGGGGCCAGAGCTGGAAATTGGGTGAAACTTATCTCGTTTTTGTGCAGGCAGAAGAAAAATTTTTAGATGTAGCATATCACCGATGCCGTGTGGGTCTCAATCATCTGGCCTTTCATGCAAGCTCCCGCCAGCAGGTTGAGGAAATAACGAGTAAATTGAAAGATAGAAATGTACCGATTTTATATGAGGACAAGCATCCCTTTGCCGGCGGAACAGACCATTATGCGGTGTATTTTGAAGACCCGGATCGAATGAAAGTGGAATTGGTGGCACCTTCGCAAGAATGAAAGGTTTTTCAAAGTGCCATCGTTGTGTGATTTTGTTCTTCTATCCTATTTTGAAGCAGAAGAACCGTCCCCATGCATCAAAATCCTTTCAGGTCTTTCGCGGGGAGTTAGGTTTAAGAGGAAGTAGCCGATGATAAGGATTAGGATGACCAGTGCGTTGATTAAGGTGTTTATAGCAGAATCATGCTCGACTATAATGAGCCTGATCATTGCGGTAATGCCAATGTATAGGAAGTATCGAATCGGAAAATGGTATTGTTCTTTGAAGTATTTAACAATCATCGCGATGAACTCAAAATATAAAAAGAAGAGCAGGATATTGGCAAAAAACTGCTGGTGGTCATGGCTGCCATTGTCCATTAACATCCGGCCAAAAATGAGTAATTCTTTCACCAATAATATTGCTAGAATGGTAGCCAGCAAGACAAGCGTCACATTCAAAAATAGTTGCAGAGCCCGTGGAAGTATCCGGAATAGAAAATTGAAATTCCTTTTTACTTGTTCCATGCACATCATCCCCTGTAAATTATGAAAGAGGCAGAGGGACGGTTCTCATGCCTCATTTTAGTACGTTGTTTTTTGGTAGTTGCATTGCCTGACCCCTATTTTGAAACGCAAGAACCGTCCCCATGCATCACCTATTTTGAGGCAAGAGAATCGTCCCCATGCCTCATTCGTGCATCACTCCAGTTCGAAGGTGTGGCTGAAGTGGGTTTTGCCGTTTTCGTCTTGGATTTCTACTGTTGCCTGTTGTGTTGCTGGGTCGACGCGGAAGACGCCGTAGTTGAAGAAGTTGCCTTCTGCGTATAGTTTTTCAGGTCCGAAGGTTGGGTCTAATGTTCCCGGATTGATTTTTACTGCGCCGATAGGTCCGCTTATGAGTTCGTTATAATCCGCTTTTCCGTCGTGGTTGGCGTCATATTTGATGACTTCTGCAAAATGGACGTCAGTCGTGACGAAAAAGACGTTTTTGATCCCTTTTTCGATGATAAAATCAGAGATTTGTTTGAACTCGTTCTCATAGCCGGTCGGGTCATTCGGGTTGACGTTGTCGCCGTTTGCCCATCCGTCCCGCGCCATTGCTTTTCCGGTCGGAATCGAGATTGGCACGGAAGTCGCGACTAGTTTCACTTTGGCATCTGACTCAAGAAGCTGCTGCTTAAGCCATTGTACCTGCTCATCGCCAAGCATGGTTTTATCTGCACCATCGGCCTCGGTGTTCGGTGAGCGGTATCCCCGGTTATTAAGGATGATCATATCCATGGTGTTGCCCCAAGAATATTTGTGATAAAGCTTGTCTGCTTCACTGCGTTCACCTGAAATCGGCCAGTAATCTTTAAACGCACTTAATCCGGTTGGTGTCAGCGGCTGGTACGGTCCGGAAAAATCATTGATTACCTCGTGGTCATCCCAAATGGCAAAGGTTCCTGTTTTTTGCAAAAGGCTGCGCAGCCCGGCATCGGTCCGGTTCTCCTTATACTTCGCCCAGAAATCCTGTACGGTTTCAGACGGAGGATTCGGAACGGCCGGTGTTGCATTATCAGCATAAATGGTGTCCCCGCTGAACAGGAAGAAGTCTGGATTTAAAGCTGCCATCGATTTGTACGATTTAAATGGAGGGATCTCTCCCTGGCCGCCCGTATCGCCGCCCCATACCATGGTCAACGGCTTCAAGCTGTTTTCCTCCGGTGCCGTTTTGAAGGAACCGTTCACGATATATTTGCTGGAAACCGCATGTGCCCGGTAATAATAAGTCGTATCCGGCTTTAATCCGTCAATCTGGACATTAACTGTGTAGTCATGCTCCACGTCTGCAGGGCTTGTTTTTACGATGGTATCATGTTTAAAACTGCTGTCCGTGGAAATTTCAAATTGAACATTTGTTGCCGCGTTAGTGCGTGCCCATAGAATCGCAGACGAATCGGTTACATCCCCGCTCGCCACTCCATGTGAAATAAACGGTTTTTCAACTAAATCAACAAGCAGGTCCGTATTGTTGGTAAACGCACCGTCCACACCCAGGGAAAGCAATGAAACCATATCGTCCTGAGCATTGACGGTCCACGGGTGGATGAGAAGCTGGTTCTGGTGGGCAGCCTCCATCAGCTTCGGAACAACCAGCTCCTTACTTGGGCCGACCCCCGCAGCGTATTCAGAGATTCGCTTCATTTCCTGATGGACATCCTTGCCAGCCAGCATGGCTCCAGTATAAAGCTGGATCAGCTTGACATCAGGGGCAAGTGTTTTTAACTTACGCAGTGAGTCCTCGCTGAACGACTCTAGAAAAAGCATTTCACTGTCTAGGACATTTGTTTTTTTCAAAACATCAATGACTTTCTCTTCCATTCCGGGGTAAACGTTTGGTGCTTTTGTTTCCATATAAAGGCCGACTTTGCCGTTTCCGTGCTGTTTGACAAACTCGATGGCTTCCTCAAGGGTTGGTACCTGCTGTCCGATGTACGCTTGTTTCGCCTTGTCCGGGTATGCTTTGTTAAACCACGAACCTGCATCAAGACGTTTGATTTCATCGAGGGTAAAATCCTTTACCCGCCATGGGGAACGGTCCGGATAAAGATCCTTGGCATTCGTTGTCCTCGCCAGTGTTTCATCATGCATCGCGATCAGCTGACCATCCTTGGTCATTTGTAAATCAAATTCTACATAATCGGCCTTCATCGTCATTGCCTGCTTGTAGGCTGCGAGTGTATGTTCCGGGCCGTAGGCGGAGGCACCGCGGTGGGCAATCACCGCCACATCAGAGGTAAGCGGGCGCAAAGTCGATTGTCCATTTTCAGTCGGAGAAATTTCAATTGGTTTAGCTAAAACAGCATAAGGGGCGGCTACAGTAACCGCCAAAGACAAACAAGCCAATCCAGCTACTAAACTCTTTCTCATTCTTCCATCATCTCCTGTAAGAATATGTATTTCATATACAAAAATACAGGAGAAATATTGAGCCGCTATTAATAGACTTTGAGAATATTGTAAATCGGGCAAAAACAGGTCTTTTGATGCATGGGGACGGTTCTCGTGCATCATTTTGTGTTGAGACACGGGGACGGTTCTCATGCATCATCGCCTGCTACTCTAAACAAAAGTACCGCCAAAATGGTTCACAGTCTTCATTTTTCCGAAATATTCTATAAAGGGTTAAATCTTTTATAGGGAGTATGTTTATGAATCCGGATTTCAATCCTTCTAAGCTGCATGTTAACTGTTTGCCTTCCTCATCATCGATGAAGGTTTATGGCCGAAAATACACTTTGACACATTCCGATACGACAGGTGACTTGTTTTTGAGCATTGGCTATCATTATGATTTCAAAGGTATTAACGTTTCTAAGCGTGATGAAGTACTAGCAGAATGGATGACAACAAAGAAGGGGGCGCCTATTTTAAGCGGAAATGTGTATGTGAGTGGAGGGGAATTTGATGAACAAACGGCACAGCGGCGATTCCTGATCTTCCAGCGTGAATTGAACCTTGCCCTATCTGCTATCATCTATGGCGACCAATGTCTTTTCCGTCAGTATCCCGAACTGCTCGATGCAAACATCTTTATACACTTTAACTCAATCTATCCAGCCTTTAACCAGACCATGTACTATCGTACTCCGCGCCATTATACGTAGGGACAGTTCTCGGGCCTAATTTCAGTCGTTACCCGCCATTTTCCCCTAACTTAACTATTGGTAATAAGCGGATTGATTTGTGTCCTCTAGTACACCATTTTTTGAAACATAAGAACCGTCCCTCTGCCTCAAAGCTGACTCACCACAGGCAATTGTGAGGCAAGAGAACCGTCCCCGTGCTTCAATCTGAGACTATTGATGTATTCCATTATTTTTTTAAAAAAGTTATTATATTTCGTTGTAATGGTTTAATGATGTTATAAAGTCTTGGAGTAGAGGGAAGGTATTTTTGAAATGTCTTTGGATTCTTTGGTATTGGCTTTTTCAACGGCGGACATAGACTATGACATGTTAAAAAATTTAGGAATTTCGATTGGGATTTTGGTTGTATTTATTCTTTTTAGGAACCTGTTTACCAAATATGTGTTTCAGTTGATTGTAAAATTGGCCCGTAAAACACCGACTGAATTTTTAACGCAGATTTGTTTGAGTTTTGAGCGTCCTTTAGGGTGGGCGTTTATTATTGTAGGGTTGTACTTGGCGATGGATTATTTCCCTTTTATGGAGCAGCAAAATGCGCTGTTTATCAAATTTTTGCGTTCGATGATCATTGTTTTAATTACATGGGGATTGTTTAATTTGTCCTCTCCTAGCACAGGAATTTTGATCAGTGTTAATGAAAAAATGAACAATAAGATTGATTTGATTCTTCTTCCGTTTATTTCAAGGACGATTCGTGTCATTATTATCGCCATTAGTATCAGTATTATCGGGCAGGAATTTAATTATGATGTCAATGGATTGGTTGCCGGCCTTGGCTTAGGGGGACTTGCCTTTGCTTTAGCGGCAAAGGAAGCTGTCGGGAATCTCATTGGCGGGGTCGTCATTGTCACGGAAAAACCATTTTCGATTGGAGATTGGATCAAGACGCCGAGCGTAGAGGGGATCGTCGAAGATATCAATTTTAGAAGCACGAAGGTTCGAACCTTTAGCCAAGCTCTAGTGACGGTTCCAAATGCGACACTCGCGAACGAAGCGATTACGAACTGGAGCCGTATGGGAAAAAGAAAAATAGATTTTCACTTAGGACTTAACTATAAAACCACGAAGGAAGAATTGGAACGAGTAGTAAGGCGGATTGAACAATTGCTAAGGACGCATGAAGAAATCCACCCAGATACCATTATGGTCGCGTTCGACCACTATAACGAGAGCAGTCTCGATGTTCTAATCTACTTTTTCACAAACTCGACCGTTTGGGCAGAACACGTAAAAATCAAACACGAAATCAATCTAGAAATCATGGCGATACTAGAGGAAGAGGCAGTAGAAATAGCCTTCCCAAGCCGAACCCTCTACGTCACCCCACAAACAAACGAAGTATTCCAAACAATGGGCTCTATTGATTGAGTGATGCATGGGGACGGTTCTCGTGCATCATTTTTCGATATGCCGCTGATGCATGGGGACGGTTCTCATGCATCATTTTTCGATATGCCGCTGATGCGTGGGGACGGCTTTCATGCCTCTGTTTTTTTACCTCCCCTAAAATGGTAAAAAGATGAAAAACTATTTAACGTAGTATATGATAGAGCTGTAACCTCAGATAAACCCCCGGAACCAGGCAGAACCTAGGGACGGTTCTCGCGCTTCTTAATTAACCCACTTTTAAACTACTTTTATATGACTTTTTCCTTAATGATAACCATCTTGGTCTACAAAACTTTTTATTTAATACGGCCTGTTGTACATTTTTTGAGACATAAGAACCGTCCCCATGCTTCACCTTGTTTCCACATTTAAATTCAAGGTTAGGTGATTGTGATGCCCCGAAGTGCAAGGGTGAAGAGTATGAGCGGTGTTTACCATATTATGTGGAGAGGAGTGAATCGGCAGGAGATTTTCCATGATGATGAGGATTGTAATAGGTTTCTTGATATTTTAGTAAAGTATAAAGCGGAATCGGAATTGGAGATATTTGCTTGGTGTTTGATGGGCAATCATGTCCATCTCCTTATCCGGGAAGGAAATGAAACCATTTCCAATACGATGAAGCGGATTGGTGTCAGCTATGCCTCGTATTATAACTGGAAGTACGACACGACGGGGCATTTGTTTCAGGGGCGATTCAGAAGTGAAAATGTAGAAGATAATAGGTATTTACTAACAGTTACTAGGTACATTCATCAAAATCCCGTTAAGGCTGGAATCGCAGACAGACTAAATGAATGGAGATGGAGCAGCTGCCGTGAGTATTATGGTGAATATCGTGATGACAGAAAGCTGCTTGATGCAAATTTTATTATCGAAAAAATTTCCCTTGATCAAACCTTTGCCATGGAAAAATTCAAAGAATATAACGAAAAAATTAACAACGATGAATGCTTGGAAGAGAAAAGAAGAAGGCTGCCTGACGAAGAGGCAAGGGTCGTCATTAAGAAACTGCTTGGCCCTATGGACATCACTCACGTAAAGGTACTGCCAAGGGTGCAAAGAAAGGAAGTCTTTCAAAAAGTAAAAAATATTAGAGGTGTATCCCAACGACAGGCAGCGAGAATTTTAGGGGTATCGCCTAATCTCATATTTAGAGCATGAGGCATGGGGACGGTTCTCCTGCCTCATTTTTCTTTCCTTCGAAATTTTGATGCACGAGAACCGTCCCCGTGCATCATCCGTGCATCACAACTCCGATTGGTCGACGTTTAATTCTATGAGATTTCCATCCGGGTCGGCGCAGAAGATTTGGGCAAAGCCGCTGACGCTGTTTGGCTTTTCTAGGACGTTTACTCCATTCTTTTTCAGCCAAGCTAAAGTTTCTGCATAGTTTTTGACTCGAAGGGCAAAGTGTCCTTCCCTGCTGCTTAAGCTTTTGTCTTGCCGAAGGGTTTGCGAGTGGGGAAGGACGATTAAGTGCAGCTGTTGATTCCCTATACCGTACCAAGCCCCTTCAAAATCAAAAGCAGGCCGAGGAAGTTCTTTTAAACATAGTATCTCACTATAAAATTTCTTAGCCCTGCTTAAATCTGTAACATTCAAACTTACATGATGCAGCTCAGTGTACTTTATCAAAGTAGTCAACCCCAATCCCAATTTTTCTAGATACCTGGAATATAACATATTTAGCGTGGGGTTTCACGGTTGAGGCGGGGGGACGGTTCTTATGCCTCATTTATTCCTCTATGAAAACCTTTTGGTAAACACCAGAATCGTCTTCATGCCTCTCCTTGCTTCAGTCAGTCCCATTTTGATGCACGAGAACCGTCCCCATGCATCACTCGTCAAAGTGGTTCTGATATTAGGTTTGAGATTAGATTGGCTGCTTCTTTGACGATTTCGATGAGTTTGTCCGTGTTGAATACGGAGAATCTGGCAGTAGGCAGGACTAAACTTAGGCTTCCCTTTATTTGATTATTGCTGAAGATGGGGGCTGCAATGGCTGAGAGTCCGGCATCAAGTTCCCCATGAGAGATGCAGTAGCCATCACGGCGAATTTTCGATATGGCTTTTTTAAACTCTTCCCAATCCATTCCTAACCCAGCCTCCGCAACTTCCTCCCGGCGCGATTCAAACAGTTTGATCAGATCGTTTCTTTGCAAATTGGCAACGATAATTTTGGATGTGGAACTCTTGAAAAGCGGGTGTGGAATCCCCCTCGAGTAGCTGATATTCATTTGTTTATTGTCCGGTGCTTCCGTATGTACCACCAAAATTTCTTCATTAAAAACATTACTCAATAAAACCTCACAGCCTGTCAGATTCACAAGGTTTTCCATAATCGGCTGGCCAATTTTGATGATTGGGTCGGAAATTCGAACTTGCCGATCCAATTTAATAATTTTAGGCCCAATGACATACGATCCGCCTTTCACCCTTGCCAATAACCCTGCCGTGCTTAATTCTTTGACATATCGATAACCGGTCGGTACCGAGAAATCAAATTCATTGGTAATTTCCTCCGCAGTCCAAATCGGTTTTTCTTCGGTAAATAAATCAAGAATCGCTAACATTTTCGTAAGACTCGACATTTTCTTACCCAACACCTCTTTCACTCTCTCAAGCCTCTATTTATATAGATTATAACTGTTTTTCACGAAAAAACTCACCCACTAAAAAAAGAACCCCTAAAGGAGCAACACTCCCTCAAGGGTTTGTTAGGTTCAAATTGATCCTATTCTGATTGGCCGACGAACCAGTTCCTGTCTGCTAATCATCCAACCTTCTGACTATTAATCGATTGAGCCGCTTCTTGCGGTCGAACCCAAATCCAGAACAGCAGGCCGGTGACAAAAATGAGAGCGGCACCCAAATTAAAGGCTTGATGGAATCCTGCGATGGTTGTAGCGGCATTTTGGATAATCAGGCCTGTCACGAAAGGAGCGAGAATCCCGGCTAAATAATAGATAGCTGTATAACTTCCTTGCGCCTTGCCATAATGTTTCTTTGGAAAAACACTTGTTAAAATGGCTGGTCCAAGCACTAAAATAATACTTCTTAGTGCCACCGCCAACGTTAACATGGCAACGGCAAGCGTACTTGATTCGACGACCGTTGCCAGAAAGTAAAAGAGTGCAGCCAACAACATCATTGGCCCTACAATAAATACCCGTGAACGGACAACGTTTTGTGTTTTTGCATAAATGCGATCAGAAACTGAGGAAAAAAACAGCTGTGAAATGGTAGTCAACACCCAAGGAATCATAATCGCCAGCTGCAACATCGTACCATCTATCCCTCGAGCTTTTTCGAAATAGTTAGGGAACCAAGCGAGTTCAATGGCGAAAAACCAATAAGAAGCAAAAGCACATAGTGATATGAGAATAAAATTGCGTGAAAATAACTTTGGCAAAACTTCTGACCAGCTTGCTTTCTCCACGTCCTCGTTTTTTACTTGTTTCGGCTTAATATTTTCTTTATTTTCCTTTACTATAAGAACCCAAAATAAGGTCCAAATTGCTCCGAGGACACCTAAAAAGATGAAGGCCGAACGCCAGCCATGATTGACAATAAAGTAAAGTAACACAGGGGCCGCAATCGCAGCGCCAACTGTATTGCCGACGGAGACTAAGGTAAGGCTTACGCCAACTCTTTCTTTCGGAACGGATTTTGCGGCCATCGTCATGGCTAGGCCATAGGTCGGCCCCTCACCAGCTCCCAAAATCATTCGGGTGACGACAAGATACGGTAAGCTCATCGTAAAGATAGTAGCAAATTGCACGACCGCCCACACGGATGTAATCACGGTAATGACTCGTTTTGTGCCAATATAATCCGATAAGAACCCTACCAACAAGGCTGATATAGAAAATAGCCAGAAAAAGGAACTTCCGACAATTCCCCATTCGGAGGGTGATAAATTCAATTCCTTCATAAGCGGTACAGACGCGAGACCGATAATGGCTTTATCGGCAACGTTAATAATGGAAACAGTAAATAGAAAGCCAATAGTCAGCCAAGCATTTCTACTTAATTTCGGATTAGAATGCGCTTTCAAATCATTCATCAGTAAATCCTCCTATTAGTTCATACTATCTTAAACTTTTAAACTGGTAAATCCCCTTGGCCGATCCAGAATAACAGCTTCCATTGCGCAAACTGGTTACTTAATTTCCCACGCCCCTTATTATTGGAATTTTTTAAAAATTTATTTACATTATATCCGTGGTGTTTATCGTAATGCAATATTATTTTTAAAAAAATATATAAAATTTGCATAATTCTATTTTCATTTATTAAATTATGATAATACTGAAAAATAAGCAAAATGGCCAATCTATACTATTCGGTTAAAACCACTGCGTAAAATCATATATTAATAATTATAATAAAATAAAGCGGTTTAATTTTTAAATAATTAATATCAATTATCAAATTATGATAATAGTTGTTGACAATCAAAAAAATATATTTGATAATTATGAATATTAAATACTGTTTTACAGGTGAATACGTTAAAAACTATTAAAATTTTTACTAAATGAGGTGAAAGTCATGATGTATGCAGATGTAATAATCGCCGGCGGCGGCCCAACCGGGGTAATGGCAGCCAATATTCTAGGAAAATACGGGCTTAAAACGATTGTATTTGACAAATTAAAGGATATATACCCCAACCCACGAGCTGCAGTAATCGATGATGATATTGCCAGGATTATTCAATTTGCAGGACTTGAGGAAGAAATACTCAAATTATCCACTGTTTCAAAAGGATACAAATTTTTAAATCAACAAAGAACGCCGATGTTCGGCTTCAAACGTGTGGAAGGCAATACGTCCAACGGCTATCCTACCACGCTGGTCATCAGACAGCCTTTGATTGAAGAGGTATTAAGGAGCGGCCTGAAGCAGCATGAGAATGTCACAATGTATAGCAATCATGAAGTATTAGATGTAGAAGAACACAACGATCTTGTAACGGTAAAAGTGAAAGATTTAGTCGCAAAAGAAGAAAAAACGTTTCAAGCAAAGTATGTAATCGCGGCCGATGGTGCCAGGAGCAAAATAAGAGAATGTATCGGAATCGAACGAGAAGATATGAATTTTAACCACCCTTGGTTAATTGTCGACATTAAAGCACCAAAAGAGCTGAATTTACCTAATATTAATCAGCAATTTTGCCATCCATCTCGGGCAGCTACTTGTATCTATCTGGGCAATGATATGTACAGGTGGGAAATTGCCCTCCATGAATATGAAACCCAGAGCACGTATAAAACCGATGAATCGATCAAGGAACTGCTGTCTAATTGGATGAATACGGAAGACATCACGGTGGATAGAAAAATAATCTATGTGTTCCGCTCCTTGTTGGCGAAGCAGGGCAGAAAAGGACGGGTATTCCTGGCCGGCGATTCAGCCCATCAAATGCCGCCATTTTTAGGTCAAGGGCTTTCATCGGGAATTCGCGATGTGATGAATATTTGCTGGAAAATCGCTCATATCCTCAAATACGATTTCTCTGAATCCATCCTAGATTCCTATGAAGAAGAGAGACTGCCGCATGTAGAAAAGATTATGCGCCATGCGGTCCTGCTGGGTGAGATCATTCAAACAAACAACCAAGAAATCGCGGACTTCAGAGATCGTCTATTTAACTATTTAAACAGCATTCCAAATGTGAAAGAAGCATTAAACAACCTGGCAAAGGCCGCTTCACCAATTGGCATAGGGTTTCACCATTCTACTATAAAAAGTGACGAGACGACCTTGTTCCCACAAACAACTGTAACATTGGCAGACGGCACACAAGCTAAATCAGATAATGTGATTGGCAACAGGTTTGCCATGGTTGTTTCAGCAAACGTTTCAGAGAATAAACTCGATGCATTAAAGCAAAAATTAGCCGCCCTCCATTTAACCGACTTTTTTGAATGCCTGCAGGTTGTCACGCAGCAGCCCGTAAAGGCAGGCCAAATCCTGGAGGAAACACCCCATTTTTCAGAATGGTTTGAAAAAAACGGCGTGGACGTGGCCATTGTTCGTCCTGACCGGTATGTCTATGCAAAAGGCGAAGCTGAAATAGCTGGAGATATTTTGGAGGATTTGGCAAAAGGCCTCGGGATCAAGGTACTGAGTTAATATTTTAAAAAAACAAGATTGCGGGTTAGGAGATGATCGTGTGATTAAAACGATTCAATTAGGTTATGCCGATTTTAACTGTGTGGACCTGTCCAAGATGGCGGACTATTATGAAAACGTTCTCGGACTGTCGCTCGTCGAAGAAGGCGATCAGGGGGAAAAATATCTTAGCAGCAGCTTAGATCATCATAATATTGTGTTAAGAAACAGTAGAGAAAGTGAATTGTCCACGCTTGGCTTTCAAATCGCAGAAACCGATTCTTTGGAAAATGTTCAGAAGTTCCTTGCGAATGCCGGGATTCATTCAGTAATAAAATCCGATTATCAACCGGGGATAAGGAAGTTATTGGAGCTGAACGATCCGGATGGCTACACCATCCACTTATACCACCATATTGACATGCCTGCACCGGGGTATAAGCGAGATTCAATTTCCCCTTTTAAGCTTGGGCATATTGCATTAGGTTCAAAAAAGCAGCAGGAGTCGGTTGATTTTTATAGGGACATTTTAGGATTTCTAGAAACCGATAAGATTGGCAACCGGGCAGCCTTTTTAACTTGTAATTCCGATCATCATGTCTTGAACATTTCAAACTTTGGCCATAAAATCATGCACCATATCGCTTTTCAATTGAAAGATTCGAGCCATCATACGTTAAGTGCCGATTTTCTTGCCAGTAAAAATATCCCGCTAGTTTGGGGACCATTCAGGCATACCGCCGGACATAATCTTGCTTCCTATCATCATGACCCGGAGCTGAATTTAATCGAATTGTACACGGAAATGGACCAATATATTCCGGACCTCGGGTATTTTGAACCGCGTCCCTATCATAGTGAGCTGCCATTACGCCCTAGAGAGTGGTTGCGTAATTGCAAATGGTATCCAAAAGTAGAGCGTGACATTATCGACTCTGTTTTACAAAAAGTAGAATTTAATAATCGTTTAGTTTCACAAATACATGATTAATAGATTAGGATGGTGTTAGATATGAAATTAGTAAGCTATCAAGTGGAGAACCAAAACAAGTTTGGCATTGCGAAGGATAACGGGATTGTTGATTTAACGAAGCGTCTGGATGCTGCAGACTTAAAGTCTTTATTGGCCGCCGATTTAGCTCAGGCCTCGGAGTTCGAACATGAGCCTGTGGACTATACATTCGAAGAAGTGACTTTTCTGCCGGTCATTCCGAATCCTAATAAAATATTTTGTGCCGGAGTCAACTACGATGCTCATCGAAGAGAAGTCAATCGCGATAAAACGGAAAAACCGGTGATTTTCTTCCGCCTTGCTGATTCGCAGATTGGTCATAATGAAGCGATATTGCTGCCACAGGAATCGGATGTACTGGATTATGAAGGCGAAGTGGCAGTCATCATTGGAAAACCTGGAAGACGGATCCCGAAAGAGCAAGCGTTTGAACATGTAGCCGGCTATGCTTGTTATAATGATGCCACGATCCGCGACTGGCAGCGACATACACACCAATGGGGGCCTGGAAAGAATTTTGAAGGAACGGGAGCGTTTGGGCCATGGATGGTGACCCGCGATGAAATCGAAGACAATGAGATATTAACGCTCGAAACACGTTTAAATGGCGAAACTTTGCAGCATACTACAACCGATTTAATGATTTTCTCCATACCTGAACTGATTCACTACGTCTCCTCCTTCATTACCCTAGTGCCAGGCGACGTCATCGTCACAGGCACACCAGGCGGAGTCGGCTTCAAACGCAACCCACAAGTCCTAATGAAAGCCGGAGATGTCGTAGAAATAGAAGTAAGCAAAATCGGGATCCTTCGCAACCAGATCAAAGAAGGGTGAAGCATGGGGACGGTTCTTGTGCCTCACTTCATCACAGTGATGCACGATGGAGCATGGGGACGGTTCTCGTACCTCACCCAATCACAGTGATGCAAGAGAACCGTCCCTCTGCCTCAAGAAAGGAAGAACTAGATGAAAGATACAAGTACATTATCTGAAACAATGAAAGTGATGCAAAGGCATGTTTCCGTTCGGAAGTATTCGGCAAAGCCGATTTCGACAGAACATTTGGTGGAAATCCTTCAGGCGGGTCAAAGTGCAGCTTCTTCGCATTTTGTCCAGGCGTATTCGATTATTCGCATCACCGACAAAGGCAAAAGGGATCAAATCGCTGAGCTTGCCAAAAATAAGCATATCAGTGACGCTTCCGAATTTTTATTATTTTGCGGGGATTTAAAGCGCTTGGAAGCTGCTGGCCGGAAGCAAGGGATTGTGATTGAACATGATAATTTAGAAAATTTTATCGTCGCCACTGTTGATACCGCCCTCATTGCCCAGAATGTCATCACTGCTGCGGAGTCACTTGGTTACGGCGGCTGCTATATCGGCGGCGTCCGGAATAATCCCGGTCCGATAAGCGAGCTGGTTGGTCTTCCAGACAAAGTGTTTCCGCTATTTGGATTATGTTTAGGAGTCCCTGCCGAAAAGAACGAGGTAAAACCAAGACTCCCTTTAGACGCCATTCTCCATGAAAATGTCTATAACGAGGAAAAATACGAAGGTTTGCTCGATGACTATGATCAAACCATGAGCAACTACTATCAGCAGCGTTCTACTAATAACAAAAATACCAACTGGACTGAATCAATGGCCCACTTCATGCAGGGGAAGAGACGAGTGCACATGAAGGAATTTATGGAAAGCAAAGGGTTCCATTTGGAATGATGCATAGTGAAGGTTTTTATAAAATTTTGGTACGTAAAAAGGCACAGCTAGTGGATTAAAGTTAGCTGTGCCTTTTTACGTACTGTTTTATGTGATTGATTAGGATACACCTCTCGTCCCCGTTACACGACTTGACTTCAATTGAATTTCGAAATATCATAATAATATAAACAGCTTTAATAGTGAATGAGAAGCAGTTTCTTAATGGTGAAATTACCCGTTTCATGTAATTTAGGATACCTAGCTTTCCATTGAAAGATAAGGATGGGTTTGTTCTTATTTTTTATGGGGCTGGGTTTTTTTATTTTCAAATTAAGGAGGGACCACGCTCATATGGAAGATAGAAAAATTACGGTTGTTGGTGCGGGAACGATGGGTAGAGGGATTGCTCAATTACTTGCGCAAAATCATGTAAACGTTCACATGGTAGAACAGAATCAAGGGATTCTGAACGAAGCCGTGGATAGAATTAGGGACCAATATGAGATTCTAAGAGAATATGAGTTTATTTCTGAACAAGAAATGAATGAGGCACTTGGCCGGATCTCACTTTCAGACAGCCTTCAAGATGCGCAAAACTCCTGGATGGTGATTGAGGCGATTCCGGAAGTCTTGGAATTAAAGCAAACTCTCTTTCAAACGCTGGAAGAGATTTGCGACCAGGCGACAATTTTTGCAACGAATACTTCGGGATTATCCATTAACCAAATCAGCGAACAGCTAAAGCACCGCGAACGCTTTATCGGAACGCATTTTTTCATGCCGGCGGCGATTATTCCGTTAGTGGAAATCATCCGCGGGGACGAGACTTCGAATCAAGTCGGTGATGAAGTCATGAGTTTTTTCAAAAAAATCCATAAGGAACCTGTCCTGATTCGAAAAGACATCCCGGGTTTCATCGGCAACCGGATTCAGCATGCGATGGCGCGTGAGGCGATTTCGCTGCTGGAGGAAGGGATTGCGACAGCGGAGGAAATCGATACGGTTGTCCGCTGGAGTCTTGGGGTCCGGCTTCTATTCACCGGTCCACTCGAGCAGCGAGACCTGAACGGCTTGGACGTCCATCACCACATTGCGTCTTACCTTTATAAGGATTTGGAGAACCGGACCGAACCTTCCCGGCTGCTTTCGGAAAAAGTGCAAAATGGCGAGCTCGGGACAAAAACAGGCAAAGGGTTTTACGATTGGGACAAGGATTCCCAAACTGACGCCCTTCAAACGAAAAATGCCCAGCTGCTTCAATTGATGAAATGGCTGAAGAAGTAGAGCGGCTTGCTCATTTATAAAAAATAAACTACTAGAGGTGCGTAATTATGAAAACGGTTGATTTATCAGTATTGTTGTACGACGGCTTAGTTTCTTTTCCATCCCATCCAAAAGTAGTGTTCATGGATCATATCACACACGATTTTTCAAAACCAAGATATACGGCTCCTTGCGAAGGCTATGCCAGTAAGATTTTCATGATGTCCGACCATAGCGGGACGCACATGGATGCTCCCTATCATTTTTTCAAAGATGGCTTAACGATCGAACAGATTCCGATTGATGCAACGATGGGGGACGCAGTTTTAATTGATTGTTCGGATAAAAATCCTGCGGAACCGGTAACGCGGGAAATGGTAGAAGCGGTGGTTGAGAGGGACCAACTGGAAATTAAAGAGAATAGTATTGTTCTGTTCCGCTGCTGGGACGGGGAATGGAACGGCGAAGGCTTTCATGAGTGCAAATCCCTTGCTCCTTCTGTCGGGGATTGGGTCGTCGAGAATAAAATCAAAGCAATCGGCCTGGATCTGTCGAATGCCGATATCAATGAAAATATGCAAAGGGATGTCCACCTTACTTTGCTGAGCAGAAATATTCTCATTATGGAAAATATCGTCAACTTAGATAAGTTATCGCAAAAGCATTTCTACTTTATCGGAACTCCTTTGAATTTAAAGGGGTTAACAGGTTCGCCAATCAGGGCGATTGCGGTTGAAGAGTGGTAATAGGTTCAGTCTTCGGACAAAACTAGTGAGAAATGAAGAGGAAATGTCCGAAGGGAGAGTATCTTCGGACAAATCTGGTGAAAAACGAAGGAAAAATGTCCGAAGGAATGGCATCTTTGAGGTTAGTCTAAAAAGTGGACACGTAAAAATGAGATTTAGATTATAATACAATCATCATTTAAAAGGACGTGTTCACATGGGTAAACATCATTCTCAAGAGTATAAAGAATATGTTGCAAAGTTAATCGTTGAGGAGGGGAAAAAAGCCTCCCAGGTAGCTTTTGAACTCGAGATCTCCCCTAAAACTGTTAGTCGATGGGTGGCAGCTTACAGGACTAAAACAAGTGCTGGGAAAGCTGGAGAAAACTATCTTACACCCACAGAACTTGAAAAACTGAAAAAGCAACACGAGAAAGAGATACAAAAATTGAAAGAGGAAAACGAAATTCTAAAAAAGGCCATGCACATCTTCACGAAAAACCAAGCGTAATTTATACGTTCATTCAAGCCCACTCTGATGAGCACGCTGTGGCGAAGATGTGCAAAGTTCTTAAAGTATCATCAAGTGGCTATTATAAATGGCTAAGGATCCAGAATAAACCTCAATCTGAGAAAGATGCCTACCGTAAAGAAATCAAGCAAAAAATAAGTAAATCATTTCACGAGAGCTATGGTACGTATGGGAGCCCCAGGGTCCATGCCGACTTGGTGGAGTGGGGTTATACCATTTCTCAAAAGACGGTTGCACGTATGATGAAAGAGATGGGTTTAACAGCCACACCAAAAGAAAAGTTTGTCATTACTACTAATTCAAATCATGATTTACACATTTATCCTAACCTGCTTAATCGCCAATTTAATGTTGAAAAGCCCAACCGAGCATGGGTAACTGACATTACGTACATTTGGACGCTTGAAGGCTGGGTTTATTTATCATCCGTTATGGATCTATTCTCAAGAAAAATCGTAGGCTGGAGTATGGCTTCACATATGAAAAAGGAGCTATCCATACAAGCATTAAATATGGCGATTGTTACAAGGCAGCCTAGTGAAGGGTTAATCCATCATTCGGACCGTGGGTCCCAGTATTGTTCAAATGATTATATCGACATCCTGAAAGGGAAAAACATGCATATCAGTATGAGCAGAAAGGGCGATCCTTACGACAATGCATGTATTGAGTCTTTTCATGCCACAATCAAGAAAGACTTGATCTACAGAAGACGCTTTAAGACCAGGGCTGAAGCCGTAAAAGCCATTAATCATTATTTAAATAGTTTTTATAATGAAAAACGAAAACACTCTACTTTAGGGCACAATTCACCGAATCAATTCGAGAGAAACCACCGGCAAGATGAAGTTGCATATACCTCATAATATAGCCATTTGGTGTTAGGAAATGAGCAGTCATGCTTTTCGACTGATCATTTCTAATACCGTACCAAACGAAGTGCGGTAGTGGTTTGGTTTCTAAAAGTCTTAAATTTTACTGTCCACTTTCTTGACAGAAGACCATCTTCGGACAAATCTGGTGAAAAACGAAGGGAAAATGTCCGAAGGAATGGCATCTTCGGACAAAACTGGTGGAAAACATAGAGGAAATGTCCGTAAAAAGGATTTATAGTCGCTTGCTGACGCAAAAAAGCATAATCCAGAAAGGGTGAGGAAAAATGAAAGCAGTTGTCAAAACAACAAGAGATCACGGGGTAGAGGTAAAGGAAGTAGAAACTCCTAAACTGAAGGAAAACGAAGTGCTTGTCCGTGTCGAGGCCGTAAGCATTTGCGGGAGTGACCTGCACATGTACGAGGGGATGCGTGCCTATGAGTGGGTGGCGACACCTGTCATTCTCGGCCATGAATTTGCCGGAAGGGTCGTTGGCGTGAACAATCCTGACCATGAGCACTTGTTGAACAGCCGGGTTATCATCAATCCGTATGTGGCCTGCGGCGAATGTGCGAATTGCCAGCGGGGCAGGACGAATCTTTGTGACCATGGTAAAGGCGCGATGGACAAGGTGCCGGCAAAATCCCTGCAATATGGCTTCCGGCAAAATGGCGGAATGGCCGAATACGCGGCGATCCATTACAAAAATGTGCTGCCGATTCCGGAAACGATGCCGATTGAGGTGGCCGGTATGCTCGAGGCGCTTGGCATTGGCGTACGTGCGCTTGAACGGGCCGACATTCTGCCAGGCGACACGGCTGTTGTCATCGGACCGGGTCCTATCGGTCTTTCCCTAATCGCATCCTTATCCAGCCTTGGCTTGAAAAAGCTGATCGTAACAGGTTTGTCTGTTGATGAAGAAAGACTGCAGCTGGCCAAAGAATTAGGTGCAACAGACATTGTCTATGCCGACCAGGTGAACGATGTGGAGGCCATATCCGAGCTGACAAACGGTCAGGGTGTAGACCATGTGTTTGAAACTAGCGGATTCCATCAATCGATGGTGTCTGGGGTCAGAATGTGCACAAAAGGCGGCGAACTGTTATTGGTTGGCATTTCCGCCAAGGAAACCGTGCTGCCATCTAACGAAATTGTTCGTGGGGAAGTAACGGTCAAAGGGGTATACGGGGTAACCGAACAAACCTTGAAGCGGACCATCGCCATGGCTTCTTCCGGAAAATTTCCTTATCTGAAGCTGGTTTCCCATGTCCTTCCGCTTGAAAAAGCAGTCGAAGGCTTCGAAGTCGGCGTTCAAAAGCACGGGGTCAAGGTAATCCTAAAACCATAAAGTGAGGCGTGGGGACGGTTCTCGTGCCTCACTTCCTTCGTTTGCAAAACAGGAACCCCAACCCTTCCCTTGCTCAAAATGATGCAGAAGAACCGTCCCCATGCATCACCCATGCATTACATTTGGTATAATAAGAGTAAAATTAAGGGAGGGTCGAACTTGAATTCACAACATGAAATGAACACAGTGTTGGTGACTGCTTATGCGAAGGCGCCGACTGGAAGTGCGATGTATGAGATTTATAAGCATGCCGGAATTGTTCTAGAGGTTGATCCGACGAACCATTCCATTGTCGACGCAGAGTTTACGTTTATTACCGACTTGGCCAAGGATTTTATCAAGCGGCTAGTGATTGGTTATGATTTATCGAATGGTGTCGACGAGCTGGTCAATCGGATTGAAGAGCATTATTTTGCGCCTTCGGTTAATTCTGTGATTGTCGCCTTGAAAGCAGCCCATAAAAGATATTTTGAAAAAATAAATCAATTGGAAAATAAAAAATAATTTGACAACTAAACGAAAGATATATTATAGTTTTTTTATAAAGTAAATACCTTTCGAAAAGCGTCTTCTTAACGATGGAATTACCCATTCCACCTTAAATTAAGAATACCCAGCTTTTCCAAAAGACAGTGAGGAAACCGTGTGTTTTCTTATTCCTTTTGGCGCAGCTGGGTATTTTTTATTGGCTTTATGGAGGTGAGCGGCAGCACAGCTAACGCTGTTAACCATTATTTGTTAATGAGGAAACCTATTCGATTCCTTTACAATAAGGATAGAAGCTTTAACGAAGGGGATTTTTTTCGAATGTAATGAAAGCGTTAACTTAAACTATTTTTCTAAAACAACAAGGGGGCGAAAGCATGGAGAAAATTACTGGTTTTTTCACGAATCTGATGAGGAAGTATCTTCCCGATCCATTTGTGTTTGCAATTGGATTGACCATCCTAACACTAATTTTGGCGGTTCTTGTCGAAGGGCAAGGATTCGTGGCTGCTACAACCAGCTGGGGAGCAGGTTTTTGGAATCTGTTATCTTTTACCACCCAGATGGCAGTCATCCTGGCGATGGGCTATGTGCTGGCAAAGGCGCCGATTATTGACCGGTTCTTAAACAAAATTGTTTCACTCGTTCATACTCCTCGAATGGCCATTATCGTTGCGACATTGGTCGGAGGAATCGGCAGTTATTTGAACTGGGGCTTTGGTTTGGTAATTGGGGGAATCATCGCCAAGAAACTCGCTTTAAAGGTCAAAGGGGTTCATTACCCGCTGATTATCGCAGCAGCGTACAGCGGATTTACGTTATACGGATTAGGTCTTTCTGCTAGTATTCCAGTGTTGATTTCAACACCTGGCCACCCGATGGAAAAAGCAATGGGCGTCGTGCCGCTATCGGAGACGATTTTTTCAATACCAATGTTAATTACCAGCTTGATCGTTATCATTACTCTTCCATTATTAAACGCATGGCTGCACCCGAAAACGAAGGAAAATGTCATTGAAATCAATCCTGAGATTGAGGCGCGTGAACAGGTGGCAGCAGCATCTGCCCTTGGCAACGAAGAAGTGACGTTTGCTACGAAATTAAACAACAGCCGCTTGCTTTCACTGGCAATTGGAATTATCGGTATCATTTATGTCGTGTCCTTCTTTACAAAGGGCGGCAAACTGGATTTAAACATGATCAACTTTATTATTCTTTTCCTTGGCATTATCCTGTTAGGAACTCCAGCAAACTATGTTGCTAGTTTAAATGAAGGGATTAAGACGATTTCCGGTATCATCCTGCAATATCCGTTCTATGCTGGGATTATGGCGATCATGGCGGGTTCCGGTCTGGTTGATACAATTGCTCACTGGTTTGTGCAGTTCTCTTCCAATCACACACTGCCATTCTGGGGACTGGTCAGCTCATTCGTCATCAACTTCTTTGCTCCGTCTGCCGGCGGACACTGGGTCGTTCAAGGACCGTTCATGATTGATGCAGCGAAAGAATTGCACGCATCCATCGCCCATACGTCTATGTCCGTCATGCTCGGAAATGCCTGGAACGATTTAGTCCAGCCATTCTGGATCTTGCCGGCGCTGGCCTTATCGAACCTTAAGTTAAAAGACGTTATGGGTTACACCGTTGTCATGATGTTCTGGGTTGGGATTATCTATTGTGGTGCTGTTCTACTTTGGGGATTCTTTGGGTAAAAATAAAGTAGTATAATATAATAGAAGAAATCGGGTCACAAGCTGACTGCGATGATGGAAAGTTGAGATCTTCACGGTGAGAACGGCATCCCCGTTTTCACACTAATGAGGGTAGCCCAGCCTTTCCAAAAGAAGTGCACTAGAGTTGCGCTCTCTTTTGGGATGGCTGGGCTTTTTGTTTGAAAAAATGTAATCAATTTTTAGAGGTGATAATCATGCAAAAACAAATGAAGCCAGAAGAGGCAATTCAAAAAATTCAATCAGGACACACCCTGATGGTTGGCGGGTTCGGTCTTGTCGGAGCACCGTTAACTTTGATTGACGAACTGACACGCTACGATGTCAATGGGTTGACCGTGATCAGTAATAATCTTGGCGAGGCTGGAAAAGGCCTTGGGATTTTATTGCGCCAAGGAAAAATCAGAAAAGCGATTGGATCTTATTTTACCAGCAATCGTGAGGTCGGCGATTTTTATAATCAAGGCAAGCTTGAAATTCAATTGATGCCGCAGGGAACGATGTCCGAATCGATTCGTGCAGGCGGTGCCGGGATTGGCGGTTATTTTACCAAAACAAGCGCCGGTACAGAGCTGGCAAAAGGGAAGGAAACACGGGAAATCAACGGTGAGCTTTATGTGCTTGAGTCTCCATTGAAAGCCAATGTCGCGCTTGTCAAAGCGGCCAAAGCCGACACTCTAGGAAACTTGGTTTTTTATAAAACGGCGCGAAATTTCAATCCGTTAATGGCAACGGCAGCGGACTTTGTGATAGCCGAAGTCGATGAGATTGTCGAAGCCGGCGAGCTTTCACCGGAAGAAATCGTCACCCCGCATTTGTTCGTGGACGCGATTGTCGAAAGCCAATTGATTTTAAGTAAAGAAGGAGTTGTTTCCAAATGACCAACAAAGATATTCAAGAGTTGATTGCCAAGCGCGCGGCCGCAGAACTGAAGCCAAACTCGGTTGTGAACCTTGGAATTGGCATCCCTACGCTTGTCGCGAAATATGTTGAGCCGGGTTCGGTCTTTTTCCACACTGAAAATGGGATGCTCGGGGTGGAGGAGCTGACGAGCGAGGAGGATTTGGATCCAAGCTTGGTCAATGCCGGCAAGCTTCCTATTTCAGAAGGTATTGGCGCTTCTTATTTTAATAGTGGCGAGTCCTTCGCCATGATCCGCGGCGGGCACGTGAATGTTGCCATCCTTGGCGCGCTTCAGGTTGATCAGGAAGGTTACATTGCCAACTGGGCGATTCCCGGAAAAAACATTATGGGCGTCGGCGGCGCAATGGATCTGTTGAGCGGAGCTGGCAAGGTCATTGTTACGACGAATCATACTTCAAAAAATGGCGAGTCGAAAATCGTCGCGAAGTGTTCATATCCGATTACATCACTTCGGAAGATCGATGTCATCATTACCGAACTAGCGGTATTTAAGATGGAAGACGGAAAGCTCGTGTTGAAGGAATTAATGCCGGGTGTGAGCTTGGATGAAGTCAGAGAAAAGACCGAGGCGTCTTTTGAAATAAGTGAAGAGATTATTGTCTTACAGTAGGGAGATGGAAAGAATGGATAATCGAGTATTTGTGGTCAGCGCCCAGCGGACGGCGGTAGGAAAAATCGGAGGAACATTGAAGGACCTGCAGCCGGATGAGCTGTTAGTGCCGTTATTTGAAGATTTACTGGCGAAAAATTTAATCCCGGTTGAAGAAATTGATGAAGTCATCATTGGCCAGGCGAAGCAAAGCCAAGACCAATCCAATATCGCGAGAAAGGCGCTTTTGATGGCGGATTTGCCTGAATCGCTGCCTGGCTATACCGTTCATCGCGCCTGCGGTTCCGGCATGCAGGCGATCCATAATGCGTTTATGGCAATCCGGTCCGGCATCGGCCATGCCTACATTGTCGGCGGGGTGGAAAGCATGAGTGCTGCTCCTTATTACATCCGCAATGGCCGCTATGGATTCTTGTCCGGCAATGCGGAAATTTTGGACCCGAATAAAGAAAGCCAGCCTGGTTCACAGCCTGTGGATAAATATGGCCGGCTGGTGATGGGAATGACGGCTGAAAATCTGGCTGAAGACTATGCGATTTCCCGCGAGGAGCAGGATGTTTTTGCCTATGAAAGCCAGGTAAAAGCACATGAAGCGATCGAAAGCGGCGCTTTTGAGGATGAGATTGTTCCTGTGACAATTGTTCAAAAAAAGGGCGAGCCAATTGTTTTTTCAGTAGATGAGCACCCTCGGAAGACGAGTTTGGAAAAATTGGCTGCACTGAAGCCTGCCTTTAAAAAGGACGGAACGGTGACGGCCGGGAATGCCTCCGGATTAAATGACGGGGCCTCGATGCTATTGATAGTATCTGGGGATATGGTCGAAAAACATCAACTCAAGCCACTTGCGGAAATTACGGCGCTAGGCCTTTCCGGCGTAAAGCCCGACCGGATGGGAATCGGCCCGGTGGAAGCAAGTGAAAGAGCGTTAAAAATGGCTGGAATCAGCAAAGACGAGTTGGATTTGGTAGAATTAAATGAAGCGTTTGCAGCTCAGTCACTGGCGTGCTTGAAAGAATTGAAGCTGCCGATGGAAAAGGTAAATGTCAACGGCGGAGCGATCGCCCTTGGCCACCCAATCGGCAACAGCGGCGCCAGAATCTGCGTATCGCTCATCCACGCAATGAAAAAAAGACAAGCCAAATGGGGCCTCGGCACCCTCTGCATCGCCGGCGGACAAGGAATCGCCACAGTTTTTCGTTCGGTAGATTGAGGCAGAGGGACGGTTCTTATGCATCATTTTTCAATGTTCACGGGGCGGCTCTTAGAAAAATAAATGTTTGGAGATGGTTACAGTGTCAACAGAATTTAATGGGTTGGAATTTTTCGAACAGGTATACGGTCAGGTTCCAGAATGGGTAGCCAAAATGCATCATTTTGCTCCTAAGGCGCTTGAATATTACACAAAATTACGGGGCGAAATTTTAGTAGACGGAGCCCTTTCCAAAAAAGAAAAAGAATTAATCTTAGTCGGCATCAATGCGGCCCGCCGCTATGAACGCAGCATGATTTATCATACCAAGGGAGCTATTGATTCAGGCGCAACCCTCGAAGAACTTGCAGACATCCTATCCGTCTGCATCATCTCCAGAGGCATCCCAGCCTGGTTCACCGGCGTAAAAGCCCTCGAATACGCGGTATCTGAACTCGGAGTGAAGCAGGGGGACGGTTCTTCTGCCTCATTTTCGGACGAGGCAGCAGTTAGTGCTCTGGCTTATTATGAAAAAGAAGCTGGCGGAGAACTTCCTGGCTGGGTGAAGGTTTTACATCAATACAACCCGGCATGTCTGGAAGGATACGCAGACTTAAGAAAAACAGTCCTAAGAGACCATGTTGTCTCTCGTAAACTGAAAGAACTAGTTTTAGTAGGAATCAACGTCGCGGAAATGTATCCAAAAGGAATCGAGCTCCATATCAACGGAGCCAAAAAATTCGGAGCAACCGACGCCGAAATCGCCGACGTCTCCCTAGTTGCCCTACTGACTGCAGGCATCCCAGCCTGGTTTGAAGGCAGCGATTTTTTAGAAGTTGAGTGATGTGTGGGTGATGCATAGGGACGGTTCTCCTGCCTCATGCAATTTGAAGTGATGCACAGGGACGGTTCTCATGCCTCATCCCATTTTTTTAATAAGCTAATAATAAGTTACAGGGGTGTTTTTTCATGAATTTTATCGAGGTAAACGGGGTTCGTCTGCATTACCATTTCGACGGGTCGGAGGAGCTTCCGGTTGTAGTCCTATCCAACTCGTTGGGGACGGATCTCACCATGTGGGATCCCCAAATAGAAGAGTTAACGAAATATTTCCGTGTGCTTCGCTATGATACGCGCGGTCACGGGGCTTCCGATGTCCCTGCTGGTCCCTATTCCATTGAGCAGCTCGGTCAGGATGTTGTGGGGCTGTTAGACGGTTTGGGGATTGAACGCGCCCACTTTGCCGGCGTTTCGATGGGAGGCATGACCGGCATGTGGTTAGGTCTGAATGCTCCCGAGCGCCTTGGGAAACTGGCGCTCTGCAATACGGCTGCCTTAATCGGGCCGCGTGAAATTTGGGATACCAGAATTTCTGCCGTGCAAAACAGCGGGATGGAGCCAATCGCTGAGGGTGTCATAGCGCGTTGGTTTACAGAATCCTACGTGCAGCAAGTGCCGAAAGAAGTGGATCAGGTCAAAAAGGTGTTTTTAAACACGTCTGCCGATGGCTATGCTGCGGCCTGTGCGGCTGTTCGTGACATGGACGAGCGTGATACGGTGAAAAATATTACCGTGTCGACATTGGTCATCTCAAGTAAAGATGATTTGGCTACTCCTCCACGTGACGGTAAGTACTTAACCGGCCAAATTGAAGGTGCACGTTATGTTGAGCTAGACGGTTCCCACCTTTCCAATATCGAAACCTCAAAAGAGTTTACAAAGGCATTGGTAGATTTTCTGCGAGGGATTGCTTAAACCCTTATAGGAAAAAAAGACCTTTAAAATCGTATTAAAGCCTAAAGCCCAACCAGAAATCGTCCGCTGGTTGGGCCTTTTTGCGCAAAAAAACGGAATGATGCACGAGAACCGTCCCCATGCATCACTTACCCAATTTAAAAAAGATTGACTATGATGATACATTCTATTAATATATCCATATACTTAACTGCGTAAAAGCATAAAAGCATAAAAGCGTTGAACTATTAAAGCGACTGATATCATCTTTTAAATCAGAGCTTGATAGGGAACTAGGGGCCTGCTTCGGCCGTTATCTAAACATGCGAGCAGAAGGTTAATCTGTTAACTAGGGTGGTACCGTGGAGCTTCCTTCCCTTTTAGGGATAGGGGGTTTTTATTTTATTAAATTATCTAAGGAGAAGGTGTACATGAAAAAGGAACTGTCTACAGGGAAGTCGCTCATTCCTATTATTGCTTTGATTGGCGCTGCTGCGTTTTCTATTTTTATTTGGAAAGCGGGGATGCATATTCCGTTAATGATTGGAGTAATCGCAGCAGCCATTGTTTCCATTATGGCTGGGTGGAGCTGGGATGATGTCCAAAAGATGATGGTAAATGGTGTCGCAAGGGCATTGCCTGCCGTATTTATTTTGCTTATTATCGGTATTATTGTTGGCACATGGATTGCGAGCGGCGTCATTCCGACGATGATTTACTATGGATTGTCGATTATTAAACCTGCCATGTTTGTACCGATTGTGGCACTGGTTACCGGAATTATCTCTATCACACTAGGAAGCTCTTTTACTTCTATTGCAACAATTGGCCTTGCTTTCATGGCGATCGGAGAAGGCCTTGGTTTCTCTCCAGGGCTTGTAGCAGGAGCCGTGATTTCTGGTGCCTATTTTGGTGATAAATTATCTCCCCTGTCTGATACAACCAACATTGCACCGGCAATGGCTGAAACCGACTTGTTTAGCCATGTCAAGCACATGCTTTGGGATACGATTCCAGCTTTTCTACTTTCCATTCTATTGTATTGGGTAGTGGGCCAGTCAGCAGGGATCCATGGCGGGGCAGATACAAAGGTTATTGGTGCAATGAAAACAGGTTTGGATGATGTTTTTGTCATACATCCCTTACTATTATTGATGCCTGTATTAACCATTATTTTAATGGTTAAAAAAACACCTGCTATTCCGGCATTAATGGGTGTAGGTATCTTAGGCGGTGTGCTCGCCATCTTCGTTCAGGGGTCTTCGGTAACTACTGTCATTCAAGTCATGACAAGCGGATTCCATGTAGAGTCTGGAATAAAAGCATTAGATTCCTTGTTAAATCGAGGAGGACTTATGTCGATGCTGGGGACAATCGGCTTGTTAATTTTAGCAACCGCACTTGGGGGAATTTTAGAAGAGACGGGTTCGTTCGAAGTATTAACTAAAAAGTTGATGTCAAAAGTTCATTCTACTGGCACCTTAATCAGCACCACCATTCTTTCTACCTTTATAGTCGCATTTGCCAGCGGGGCACAATTTTTAGCCATCATTTTACCAGCAAGAACATTTGTCAAAAACTATAAAAAGATGGGGATTGATACGAAGAACCTTTCTCGCTGTGTAGAAGCTGCAGGAACTGTTGGAATCAACCTAGTTCCGTGGGGGGTACCCGCTGTATTTGCTGCGGGAATACTCGGTGTTAGTCCAGGTGAATTTATTCCATTTGCGTTCTTTGCCTTCCTTGTCCCACTCATGAATATTATATTCGGATTTACCGGTTGGACGATTACAAAGAAAAACTATGAACGCGAAACAAATCACAAAAGGAGTGTTTCACTATGAGTGAGGTCATCTTAAGTGTATTAGGAACTGCACAAGATGCTGGGCTGCCCCATCCCAATTGTTTTTGTAAAAATTGTTCAGAGGCAATCAGAAACCCGCAGTTTAGACGCCTTGCCGCATCGTTGGCGATTGTCGAACCCAATGAGCAAACATGGCATTTGATTGATGCAACACCGGATCTTAAAGAGCAAATGGCAAGGCTGCAAATGAAATACAATCTGCAAACTAAGCTAATGGATCATATTTTTTTAACTCATGCCCATTTGGGACATTACCCTGGTTTATTATTTTTAGGACGAGAAGCCATTGGTGCAAAGGGAATTCCGGTAATGGCCGGTTCAAAAATGAAGTATTTATTAGAAGAACAGGCTCCATGGAGCCAATTAACGAAGCTTGGCAATATAAATGTCCAAGAAATCCAGGATAGCCAAGACATTCAGGTTTCTCCTCTGGTTACGGTAACACCTGTTGAAGTACCGCATCGAAATGAATTTTCGGAGACATTTGCTTTTTGGATTAAGGGGCCAAATAAGAAAGTCCTTTATGTTCCAGATATTGATCGCTGGCACGAGTGGGACCATGACATTCACTCCGTTTGCGAGGAAGCAGACATATGTTTACTCGATGGGACCTTTCATTCTGAAAAAGACCTTGAAAGTATTGGCCGGGATTATCGCGAAATCCCCCATCCGCTCATGACAGAAACAATGAATCTTCTGCAAGATTTAACAACAACGACTGAGATTTATTTTACCCATTTAAATCATTCAAATCCGGCAATCGATTCGGAGCAGGAGATTCGGAGCCAAATTGTGGCAAATGGATTTCGTATTGCAGAAGAGGGAATGGAGTTTAGGTTATAATCCTGCTAAGTAATTTGGGTTCGGTCATAAATATTAATGAAAGCCAATTCATATGCGAATGGCTTTCATTTTTGCCTTTTATACCAATGTTTCTCTTAATTTAGATCGTATTTTTTACACTTTAAAATAAAAATCTTCCGATACTAATTAGACTGCTGAGAATTCCCAGCCCGCCTAATGCTCCTTTTCCAACCTTAAGTAAACCTCCGAACATCCCCGGTTGACCTTGACCCACGTTATTCCACCAGCCCATTGGAACTCTCGGATTACCCCAGCCTGCTGGATAGCCATAATTTCCCCAGCCTGGCGGACGTCCAGGACCTCCCCAACCCATCATTTGCCCTTGAGTGTTCCAACCTGTTTGATTCACTGGCGCCCAAGTGGCTGGCTGTCCATGAGCGCTTAAATCTGTTTGATTCACTGGTGCCCAGCTGGCTGGCTGTCCATGAGCACTTAAACCTGCCTGATTTACATGCGCCGCCCAATTAACCGGATGCCCAGGATCATTATTAACCGGACCCCACCAACCTACTGGATTAACTGGACCACTCCAGCCTGCTGGAATTCCAAGACCATTTAGTTGGTTAGGTTTAGGCATTTGTTGCTGAAAGTGTAATGGTGGTGCCAAAGTTTGAGTTTGGTTATTATATGACTGCCTTTGTTCCCCTAATTTCGTATATTTATAATGGTACATCTGCATAACCCCCCATCTTAAAAACATAATGTTAAGGTTAAGTTATGTAATTTGACTTTTTATGATTGGTTAAATAACTACGTGAATAAGCCAAAATAAAAAAGTGCGCCGGGAGGGCTTGCCTAAACTTTTATAGAAAAAAAGAGCTTAAAACGTCGTATAACAATCTAAGGCCCAACTAGCTATCGTCCGCTTGTTGGGCTTTTTTCGGTGATATAACAGCCAATGAGGCAAAAGAACCGTCCCCGTGCCTCACCCAAAGTTAAAAACAGCTTGGTTTCTGACGATTTCTGTGATGTAGTTCATGGTCATTTGCATGGCTTCTTCTGGTGTGTATTGCCTGCGGTTGTTTAGGATGTTGGTGAACATGCCTTGCCAGATGAGGATGGTGATTTCGTTGATGGCATCGATATTTTCCTCTTTGATATAACCTTCCTTTAGGGCTAATTCCAAGTATGATCTTCCTCGTTTGGACATGTTCCGTTCGAACAGAATCGGTTTTAGCTCCTCCGGGATGGTGATCAGTTCCTCCGGATAAATCTGATAATAACGTTCAAGCAGATTTTCCGGTTGTTCTCCTAGGTCCATGATAAAGACAGCATGAAAGATCTGCGGGTTTTGGAACGAGTGCTTGCAGAAGCATTCCCAGGCCAATAGGTATTTCTCCAGGGGATTATTCCCTTTATCCATATATGTGGCTACTTCATCTGTATAGGGCTTTAGAAACTTCATCGCCGCGAAAAAAGTTAAATGTGAGATCTCGGAAAAATAATTATAGATAGTGGCACTATTGTAGCCCGCTTTATCGGCCACCTTCCGAATGGTGATCTTATTAATGCCCTCTTCCTCAATAATTTCCGCCGTCGCTTCCACAAAATATTGCCACATTCGGCTCATTTGGATTTTCTTCTTCATTACAGCCATTTCTCCTCACATCCATTATCTTTTTGAGTATATCAAATTTTTAGAATTTTCATTGAAAAATTTCAGATAGAATAATATAATCTTAATTATAAAGTAATCATGATTATATTTTAACCAATTTTACCACGATTGGGGGCTTTTAGAAACTATTTTACTAGAAATGAAATTTTCACAAAGGAGTGGAAGAATGGGGAAGGTAAAAATTGATCCGATTGTATTTTGGTCTTCATTAATTGTTATTGTTGCTGCAACCTTACTACTGGTCTTCAATCGTGAAACGGCGGAGCCGTTATTAAACAACATGATGACAGACATTACGTTTAAGCTGGATTGGGCGTTTCAGTTTCTGACCGCAGGATTATTTATCTTGCTAGTTTGGCTGATTTTTGGACGCTATGGAAAAATCAAACTCGGCGAAGGAAAGCCTGAATTCTCCAACTTCAGCTGGGGCGCGATGCTGTTTTGCGCCGGGATGGGTACGAGTATTATGTTCTGGTCGATCATGGAACCGATCTATTATTATACCGGCCCGCCATTCGGCATCAAGGCAAAAAGCCCTGAAGCGGCGGAGTGGGCTGTCACCTACGGTTTATTCCATTGGGGGATTTCAGCATGGTCATTGTATGCGCTTCCGACCGTAACCATTGCTTACTCATTTTTTGTGAAAAAGCAATCCTCTTTAAAAATCAGTACGGCCTGCCGTGGCATTCTCGGCAAACATGCCGACGGTTTAGTTGGGAAAATCATTGATATCCTTGTAATTTGGAGCTTGGTCGGAGGACTTGGTACTTCCCTGGGACTTGGTGTTCCGATGATTTCTGCCGTCATTGGCGAACTTTTGGGAATGGAACAATCACTTGGCTTAAGTATCATCATCATTCTTATCTGGACCGTTATATATTGCTCGAGCGCCTATCTTGGACTCTATAAGGGCATTCGTAAATTAAGTGACATTAACGTATACATGGCCTTGGCGCTCGCCTTATTTGTGTTGCTAGCAGGACCTACGCTGTTTATTTTGTCCTATTTTACAAACAGCTTTGGTCTGATGCTGCAAAATATTGTACGCATGAGCTTTTATACAGACCCGATTAATAAAGGAGGCTTCCCACAGGGATGGACCGTCTTTTACTGGGCCTGGTTTGCTGCAACCGCTCCATTTATGGGTCTGTTTGTTGCACGTATTTCAAAAGGAAGAACAATTAGGGAATTAATCAGCGCGGTACTGTTATGGGGCTCGTTAGGAAGCTGGCTGTACTTTGCGGTGTTTGGCGGTTATGCGATGAACCTTCAGCTGAATGATATTGTCCCAATCACAGAAATTCTCGACAAACAAGGAGGCCCTGCCGCGATTGTCGCTGTCTTAAAATCTCTGCCGCTCAGCACCATTGTCTTGATTTTCTTCGTGGTTCTCGGCTTTATTTTTCTAGCGACGTCATTGGATTCGGCCACTTATATTCTTTCTGCTATTGCCACTAAAGAACTAGTGGGTGAGCAGGAGCCGGCGCGCTGGCACCGTCTGTTATGGGGAGGCATTCTGGCCATTATGGCGGTAGCCTTGTTAATGATTGGCGGGCTGAAGGTCATTCAAACCTCCTCCGTGATTGTGTCCGTTCCGGTTATCATCATTTATCTGTTGCTGACAGTGTCCTTGCTTCGGTGGTTAAAGCAAGATTACGGCAGCCATGCCTCAAAAGACGTTGATTTAGAGGAAAAGGCGGGCTAAGTCCTTAAAGAATTAATTGCTAACGCGCAGTGTGCCGCCATGGCTGCTGCGCTTATCTTCATCAGGAGGTCTTTTCAAAAATTTTTGGAAACGGTTTTGGAGGTTTTTTCATGGTTTTTAATGTACGTGATTCGAATCTTTCTATTAAAACAGAATTCCCGCGCAAGGTCCGTGTAATCGAGCATGTTTGGATTCCGATGTCGGACGGCACGCGCCTTTCTGCAAAAATCTGGCTCCCGGAGGATGCCGAACAGCATCCAGTGCCGGCAATTTTAGAATATATCCCATACCGGAAAAATGATTTTACGGCATTAAGGGATTCGATCCGCCATCCTTATTTTGCGGGGCATGGCTATGCGAGCATTCGCGTCGATATGCGGGGGGCTGGAGATTCGGAAGGAATTCTTTATGATGAATACCTGCCACAGGAGCAGGAGGATGCCCTTGATGTATTAAGCTGGATTGCGGAACAGCCATGGAGTACCGGAGCGGCCGGTATGATTGGCAAGTCGTGGGGTGGCTTTAATGGCCTTCAGGTGGCTGCAAGGCGTCACCCTGCTTTAAAAGCGATAATTACCCTTTGCTCGACTGACGACCGCTACGCCGATGATGTCCATTATATGGGGGGATGCGTGCTGGCGTCTGATATGCTTTGGTGGGCTTCGACGATGCTTGTTTATAATGGCCGTCCAGCAGATCCGGAAGTGGTCGGGGAAACGTGGCGATCGAGCTGGCTGGAGCGCCTTGAAAAAACGCCGCCATTTGTCGAGGAGTGGATGAAGCATCAGCGCCGTGATGCCTATTGGAAGCATGGTTCTGTCTGTGAAAATTATGCGGATATAGATATTCCGGTCTTTGCTGTTGGCGGCTGGGCAGACGGTTATACGAATGCCATCCTGAGGCTGCTGGAGGGACTGCCGGGACCACGGAAAGGATTAATCGGCCCGTGGGCGCATGAGTATCCGGAGGTAGCAGTTCCCGGTCCGGCGATTGGCTTTTTACAGGAAGCCTTGCGCTGGTGGGATTATTGGTTAAAGGGAATCGACACCGGCATTATGGAGGAGCCGATGCTGAGGGCTTGGGTGCAGGAAAGTGTACCGCCGCAAGTAGATTACGAGGAACGTCCTGGCCGGTGGGTGGCCGAAACAGCCTGGCCGTCGCCGGCGATCGAACCTGTGGATTTTTGGCTGGATGAAAAAAGAATGTCAGAATTGGTGCCGGGTGAAAAACAGGAAATCCTCGTTTCCAGTGCCCAGCAGCATGGACTTTATTCCGGTGTTTGGTGCCCATTTGGCCAGCCGGGCGACCTTGCATCTGATCAACGGCTCGAAGACGGGCTGTCGGTGTGCTTCGCTTCAGAACCCATGACGGAACCGGTGGAAATCCTCGGTTTTCCGGAGGTAACAGTGGAATTGTCGTCTGACCGGCCGAACGCTTTGCTTGCCGTCCGGCTTTGCGATATCGCGCCAGACGGGGCCTCAACCTTGGTCAGCTGGGGCATGTTGAATTTAACTCATCGGGACAGCCATGAGTTCCCAACTCCGCTTGTTCCAGGTGAGCGTTATACCGTAACCGTCAAGCTCAATGCGATTGGGCATGTGCTGCCTGAAGGACACCGCTGGTCGGTCGCGTTATCGCCAACCTATTGGCCGCATGCCTGGCCATCGCCGGAACCGGTGACCTTGAAAGTTTTTACCGGTGAAAAAACGCGTGTGACCTTGCCGGTACGGCCGCCGCAGCCGCTAGATCAGGAACTGCCTGAATTTGGTCCTCCGGAAACGGCCGCTGTCGCCGAACGGGAAATCCTTAGGGCCGAGAACCGCACCCGGAAAGTCCACCATGATTTAATTAACGGAGTATGGGTGCTCGATGACTTTTCAGACGAAGGAGCCCGCCGCCTGCCTAGTAATGGTCTCGAATATGGCAGTATGAATCGGAATGTTTACACCATTAAAGAGGGCGACCCGCTGTCGGCCGAGGTTAGCTGCGAATGGACGCTGACGGTGGGCCGCGGAAGCTGGCAGACACGTCTTGAGAGTGTGAGTACTATGAAAGCAGATGTCTCTAAGTTTTATCTCACCAATGAATTGACAGCTTTTGAGGGTGAAGAGCAAGTTTTTTCGAAAAAATGGAATAAGGAAATTCCGCGCGATCTAGTGTGAAATGATATAAATGATCCCCTGGTGAAGACCTAGTCTGCCAGGGGGTTTTTTGAGGGGAAAAGTAGATTTGGGGGGGAGTTTTAATGAAGATAAATAAAAGGATTCAAATTTTTCGAGAGTTTATGGAGCAGAAGGGCGTCAGACTTAGTTTGATTTGGGATCCCGACAATCAATATTATTTAAGCGGGTTTCGAGCGATTATCTATTCGCGTCCCATTGTGACGCTCATCCATGCGGATAAAACTGAACTTATTGTTCCAGGGCTGGAAGAGCTTCATGCCTTAGAAAAGGCGAAAGTTGACAAACTCTATGTTTATTATGAGCAGATTGATATGGCTCACAAGGAGATTTCCTATTTAGATCATTTAACTAGATTGCTAAAAAAATATCCTGCCGGAACAAAGCTTGGCGTTGAATTGGGGCTGCTGCCTGCGAGCGTCTATTTATTTTTACAAGAGCAGGGCTTTGAGCTTGTCGACGTTGGTCAAAAAATTATTAACATGAGGGCGATTAAAGATGAACAAGAGATAGAGCTGCTGAAAATTGCCGGCCAGCTGTCCGACTATGCGATCGGCGAATCGCTCAAACATGCACGGGCCGGAATTAGTGAATTGGAATTCGATTCGTATGGTGACAAGTTTTTATTGGAAATTGCCTCAAAGGACTATCCGGAGGAGTTGATTGGCTACGCGAATTGGACCTGTTCCGGAATCAAGCGGAGCGCCATGCCGCACCTTTATTCCAGCACGCGGAAATTTGCCGATGGCGATGTTGTCGTTCACAGCCGTCAGGTGTGGTTTAACGGATACCGAGCCGAAAACGAGCGGACGTTTTTTGTCGGAAAGCCATCTGAAAAACAAAAGGACTTATTGAAATTGGCGATCGAGGCGCAGCGGGTCGGCATGGAAATGATTCAGCCGGGAATTACGGCAAAAGAGGTCGATATTGCGTCGTATCAGGTTTTTAAAAAGGCTGGTTACGGAGAATATGTGAATCATCGAATCGGACATGGGTTAGGATTATCGGAACACGAGGAACCGTACTTGCGGTTTGATAATGACTTGGTGCTCGAGGAGGGCATGGTTTACACTATTGAGCCAGGCGTGTATGTACCGGGCCTTGGGGGCTTTAGGCATTCCGATACGATTATTTTGACCAAGACAGGAAGTTTTTCGATTACCCAATACCCTCGTGAACTAGAATACATGCTTTTTGATTAACAGCTGAGGTGGACGTCATGTCGTCAATTATTCTTACCATCATTGTGATTAACGTTTTATATGTTTCTTTATTTACTTTGAGAGTGATGATTGTCATTAAAGGATACCGGGTTCTAGCCTCAGTGCTGTCGATGGGTGAGGTGTTTGTCTATTTGATGGGACTGACGATTGTCCTTGATAATCTTGATAAACCCATGAACATCGCAGCCTACTGCTTTGGCTGGGGACTAGGTGTGTTTGTCGGCAGTAAAATTGAAGGGTATTTGGCTCTAGGTTACGTCGTGATGGAGGTCATCGTTGAGCCGGTGGACTGTATCCTGCCTGACAAACTCAGGGAACAGGGCTATGGAGTCACTTCTTGGGGGGCCGATGGAAAGGAAGGCAGGCGGCTGGTCATGAAAATCCTGGCCAAACGAAACCGCGAACAAAAACTCAAAAACCTCATCCTATCCCTATCACCAAAAGCCTTCATCATCTCCTACGACCCCACCCACTTTAATGGAGGGTTCTTGCTAAAGAGGCTTGGGTGAGGCATGGGGACGGTTCTCATGCCTCATTTAGAGCAAAGGGGACGGTTTTTTTGCTTCCAAAGTGAAGCAAAAGAACCGTCCCCGTGCTCTATTTCGACGTATTTTCTGATAGGATGGATGATATTTTGATGTAGACTAATAGGTCTTCTTCGGAAAATTGGTGTAGTTTGTTTAGTATTTTGGCATATTCCTGTTTATCTAATTGGTAATGGAAATCGTAAACCATCTTCCCTTTTTCTGTTAGCTCTAGGATGTATTCTCGTTTATCGATTGGGTTTTTGGATTTTAAAACTAGGCCTTTTTTAATTAGTTTATTAACCATTTGGGAAATGGCGCCTTTTGTTTTTTTTGTAAGATTGGCAAGTTCGGAAGCAGTTGTTTGGGTTTTGTTTCCGATTAAATTGATTGTATGTGCTTCGACCATATAAAGCTCATCTTCGGTACCGTACTTTCTAGGTATACTTTCGTAGGAGCTAATTTGTCTGGAAAGGTCATAGACAGATTCCATTAATTCATAAATAATCTCTTCCTTTTTCATTTCTGCTCCTTTTTAAAAATTTAATAGATTCTTATCTTTATTATAGCATAATACTTATTTTTCCAGTCACTTTTATCAGATGGAATAGCCTCCAATACCGATGAGAAGAAAGACCTAACAATTATATTTCGATATAATTATTTCAATTTTCAGAATTTTTATTGACTAAATATAGTATAGTTGCTAAACTATATTTAGATGGTTTAGGTACTAAACTATCGTTAAAAGCACTTTTTTAAAAAATATTTGTAAGCGTTTTAATTCAAAAGAGGGGGAGTTGATTTCAAGTGAAGTACGATTTTGACCAAATCGTCGACCGAAGAAATACGTATTCCTTGAAATGGGACGGCGGCGATTTAATTAAGGAATTGGGAATTACCCAGAGGTATGATCAAGAAACTTTGCCTTTATTTACGGCGGACATGGATTTTCCCGTTCCACAGCCTTTACTCGATGCTTTGCATCAAACAGTCGAGCATCGGATATTTGGTTACTCCATTTTTCCAAAGGAGTACTTCGAGGCGATTCAGCATTGGTTTAAAAAGAGACATGACTGGGACATCCAAACCGAAGAAATTGTCTATAGCCCGGGAACGGTCCACGCATTAAATGTGGCGGTACGAGCTTTTACAGAGCCGGGTGATGGGGTCATTATTCAGAGACCGGTCTATCCTCCGTTTACTGCGGCGATTGAAGGGAACGGGAGACAGGTTGTCAATAACGCCCTGATCCGCGAACAGGATGGATCCTATTCGATTGATTTTGAAGATTTTGAAGCGAAAGCACAAAATGAAAACACGAAGCTTTTTATCCTCTGCAATCCGCATAATCCCACCGGAAGAATTTTTACACCAGAAGAATTAACAAGATTAGCAGATATTTGTGAAAAAAATCAGGTTATTATCATTGCGGATGAAATTCACGGGGACTTAATTCGCCGGAACCAAACCTTTATCCCAATCGCCAAAGCGGCAGCGAACACACGGCATATCATTACCTGCACGGCCATCAACAAAACCTTCAACGTGGCCGGGCTCCATTGCACCAATGTCATCATTCTGAATCCTGAACTTAGGAACATCTTCAGTCAAGCCATGGGGTTCCAATTACCTTCGCCCTTCACCGTTTCAGCCTTAATCGCTGTCTACCATGAAGGCGAGGAATGGCTGGAACAGTTAAAAGAATATTTAGATGAAACGATGGAATACGTTAAAGACTTTTTTGCTGAAAAAATGCCACAAGTGAAGGTACACATTCCGGAAGGAACGTATGTGATGTGGATGGACTTCAGCGCCTACGGCATTACGCCAGAAGAGGTTCATGATCGCATTTACAACAAAGCCAATGTCTTATTGGAAGATGGCAGTATGTTTGGTGAAGAGGGACAAGACTTCCAGCGGATTTGCGTATCTTCCCCAAGACCGATTATTAAGGAAGCATTGGAACGGATCGAGAGGGAATTTGCCGACCTCGAGTCTCCTAGCCATAAAGCAGCTACCATCCGATGATGCAGCAACAATCCCAAAAAAAACATATAAGAGGTGAATGAAATGGCTAGTCAAGAATCGAATTTAAAAAAGGTTTTAGGTCTTGGGGATGTAATGAGTATTAGTATCGGACAAATAATTGGTGCGGGAGTCATGGCCCTTACCGGGATTGCCATTGGGATGACTGGGAGCGGCGTTTCATTAGCCTTTGTCATTTCATCCATCTTTACCTTGTTTATGGTTATTCCTATTGCCGCGATGGGTTCAGCTATTCCAACAACAGGAGGATTGTACAGATATACAAGCCGGTTATTGTCCCCAAAGGTCGGGTTCTTTTGGTTAACGTTATTTATTCTTGCGCAGTTAACCCTGGCTATGTATGCGATATCCTTTGCGGAATATGTTCAAGGCCTGGTGCCTAATGCACCGCTAAAACTGATCGCGTTCTTGCTGCTGACTGTGTTTTATATTGCGAATTTAGTAGGCGTACATTTTGCAGCCCTTGTTGAAAAATTAATGGTTCTTGTCTTGCTGCTTGCCTTGATTGTTTTTGTCGTATGGGGAATGCCTGAGGTGAACTACGCTGTGTTTAATTCAGGTGAAATGTTCTCAGGCGGCTTTGGTGGATTTTTTATGGCTGTAGGATTGTTATCCTTTGCTACCGGCGGTGCGCAGGTCATTGCCGAGCTAGGCGGGGAGATGAAAAATCCGGGGAGAGATATCCCGCTGACGATCATCACAACGACATTGGGTGTCGGAATCTTGTATGCGTTGATGGCGACGATTGCTGCAGGGGTGCTGCCGATTGCGGATGTTGCGAACAAGCCTTTAACAGATGTGGCCAAAACGATTTTACCAAAACCGCTGTTTATCTTCTTTATGGTCGGTGGAGCCATGTTTGCCTTAGCAACAACATTAAATGCGACTCTTTCCTGGGTTACTAAAGGGATTATGATTGCCTGTGAAGACGGCTGGCTGCCAAAATCCTTAGGGCAAGTAAATAAAAAGTTTGGAACACCGCACTGGTTACTTACCTTGTTTTATGTGATTGGAGTAATTCCAATTGTAACAGGGCTTTCCTTAGGAATCATATCGGCTTTAGGCACTGGTGTATTCCTGCTGGCGAATATGATTCCGGTTTTTGCTGCCACCAAATTACCAAAGAAACACCCTGAGCTGTATCAGGCGGCACCATTTAAACTGTCGCCAATGGTTTTAAATACGGTTGTCTATATCGGAATTGCCCTATTATTTTTTCAAGGATATTTACTCATGTCATCATTATCTATGCCAATCATTATCGGGACGATTGTCTATATAGTAGCGGCTGCATCCTACGTTATGATAGTAGGTAAAAAAATAACCCACGATCCAGGCCACTTCGGCTTCGGCGGGCATGTAAACCCAACTGAAAACCCCAAGGAGAATATAGGAGTCTAAAATGATGCATGGGAATGATGCATGGGGACGGTTCTCATGCCTCACTTTGTGAGGCAGAAGAACCGTCCCCCCGCATCCAATGAAATGGAGGTAAAAGATTTGATAGATGAAAGTTTATATAAAAAGTCAAATATTCGTAGATTGCCGGAATTAGGAAAGCTTGCGCCCGAGACGTTTAAAGCATTTGTGAAGTTTGACCAATTGGCTTTAGCGCCAGGGGCGATTCCTCAAAAGACAAAAGAACTCATTGCAGTCGCTGTGGCACATGTTACGGGTTGCCCTTATTGCATTGATGGTCATGTTTCGAAGGCAAAAAAACTAGAGGCTTCGAAGGAAGAGATGCTGGAGGCGATTATGGTCGCGACTGCTTTGAAAGCAGGTTCGGCCTTGGCACATGGATTAAATGCCTTGAATGCCTATGATGAGGATGGGGAAGAAGAGCTTTACAAACGCTCAAATATGAATCGATTTGGCGATTTCAAAGAATTAGGGCCAGAATCCTTTCAAGGCTTTGTGAAGTTTGATACGCAAGCTTTGAAAGCCGGGTTATTAAGCCGTAAGGAGAAGGAATTAATTGCTGTTGCTGTCGCCCATGTGACAGGCTGTGCCTACTGTATTGAAACTCATACGAAAAAGGCCAAGCAATTGGATGTTACGAAGGAAGAGCTCGTCGAAGCCATCTTTGTCGCAACCGCATTAAAGGCAGGGGCTGCACTGGCCCATAGTGTGAATTCGCTAAACGCATACGATGAAAATTAAATAGTGAGGCGTGGGGACGGTTCTTGTGCATCATGATGCACAAGAACCGTCCCCATGTTTCATTTTTAGGTTTATAGCAAATAATAGGAATGGTAGTAAAATTGTTTTTCGAAAAGGATTTGAGGGAACGTAATGTTACACACTGTGGTTTCGTATTTAAGATTTGCGCTGCCTTTTCTTTATTTGCTGGGTTCCTGGCGATGGGGGGATTGGAGGAATCGGAAGGATTACTATCCGACCATTCTTTTTTTCGTAACCGTGAACTTTTTTATTTCTATTATTATGTATGAATATCCACTATGGACTTATAAAGAATCTTTTTTTATTCCCAACCATACCATTGTTGATTTTATCATTGCTTTTTTGATTTTCCCCCAAATAGCCTTTATATATCTTTCAAAATACCCTTTTCAGGCAAAAATGCTTAACCAGATAGTATATATATCTTTCTGGGTCATCTTTGGTATCGCATTGGAAAGCCTTTTTAAGGCTGCAAACCTCATCTCCTATGATCATGGATGGAATTTCTGGTGGTCTCTAATAGTCTGGATCTTTATGTTTTTTGGCCTGCGCCTCCACCACACCAGGCCCATCTTAGCCTGGCTTCTCTGCTTCATATGTACCATTTTTTTAATAACATACTTTAACATCCCCCTATCGAAATACAAATGATGCATGGGGACGGTTCTTGTGCCTCACTCGACATGCTGCACGAGAACCGTCAGTCACCACGCCTCACCATCTCACTCATCAAACAAACTCTATTACGTCCTCCAAAGGAATCCGTGTGGTTTTGAATGCCGGTGCCGCTGCTTTTCCTAGGGAGATCAGGAGCATTGGCATGTAGCGGTCGGATACTTGGAACTTGTCCATAAATTTTTGTTTGTCGAAGCCGCCCATCGGGACTGTGTCGTAGCCTTTTGCTTTGGCAGACAGCATCAGCTGCATCGACACAAGGCCTGTATCAAAGGCCGCGATACTCTTGCGGACATCCTCGGGCAAGTTGGGATACAAGCTGTTTGAACCAGCGATTAAACGGTGCATGTTGACTTCATCCATAAAGCCGGCTTCATTAGCGCTTCTATACACCTTCTCAATATTTCTGTACATTTCCTTATCACCCAAAACCGCAATCACGGCTGAAGAGGTTTCGACCTGCTCTTGATTGTTTGCAATCTGCCGGAGCTCTTTCTTCATTTCTTGGTCCTCAATCACGATAAATCGCCAAGGCTGGAGATTGCTTGAAGAAGGAGCCAGGATAGCCTCATTTAAAATTTCTTCAATCTCCTCCCGGGCTATTTTAAAAGTAGGATCATATTTTCGAACAGAGTGACGTTCTCTGATTACATCGCTGAAACTCTGTGCGTTCATAGTTGCAGTGGACATTCTTATTGCCTCCTTTTGAAAAGTAAAACTTACTAAAAGTAAGCTTTTTTAGTTCGTGTTTTAGCTTACTATTAGTAAGTAATTGAGTCAAGTGAAAACTATTGTGATATAATGTGAAAATATTGGTGAAAAGCAAATGAGGTAAGAAAATGGAAAAATCAAACTGTACCTGTACCGAACAAGAGATCAGTAAAATTTGTAAGGATTTTCACGGAACGATTGAATTTATCGGAAAACGCTGGATGGGGATTATCATCTATCAATTACTCAATGGGCCTAAACGCTTTCATGAACTAGTGGAGAATATTCCTGGCATTTCTGACAGACTTTTAACCGAACGATTGCGTGATCTTGAAAAAGAAGGCCTGGTCATCAAAAAAGTCCTTGTCCCTTCGCAAAAGAAGGTCGAATATGAATTAACCCCAGCAGGGAAGGAACTTGAAGCGGTAATTACTTCGATTCTCCACTGGGTTAAAACAAGGCAGAAGTGAGGCATGGGGACGGTTCTTGTGCCTCATTAATGCACAAGAACCGTCCCCACGTATCAAATAAAAAAGGGCAGCAATAACATGCTGCCCGTAGCTTCGGATATCGAGGATCTACAGTTGGTTTGAGACTATCGTTAGTAATGCACTAAGAACGATAGTGGCAAAAACTATAGAGACATATACAAGGTTTTTCTTCATCTTTTTCCTTCTTAGTACTTCCTCCGGCGTAAGCCAGTAACTCTTCGACATCAAAATTCCCCCTATATATTTGATGGCAGCTGGCTGGCCTTGTTCCATCACAGAGACCCCTATAGCTTTGCGTCATCACCTTTCAGTGATTTTGCCCTTACATAGATTAAAGGATTTTGAGGAATTTGTCTAGATTTGTCGAAAATGAAACATGGGGACGGTTCTCGTGCCTCATTTTCGATTCGTTTTGATGAACAAGAACGGTTCCCGTGCCTCATTTTAGCTCGTTTTGATGCACAAGAACCGTCCCCATGCATCGTTCTAAAGCTCTCCTATTGTTAATAGAATATATTAATTTGAGGAAGTTGAAAGTGGTGAATGTCGAGGATGAAGGAAACTGCCCATATAGAGATTAGTGGGATGTATTGTGCCGCTTGCGCCGCCAGAATTGAAAAGGTTGTCTCTAAATTAGACGGGGTCGAGGAAGTGCAAGTCAATCTGGCAACGGAAAAGGGACGCGTTACATTCAGTAAGAACCGGACAAGCATTCAAGAAATTATAAATAGAATCATTAAAATAGGATATGATGCAAAAATCGACCGGCAGAATCATGTTCAGTCCGAATTGGAGAAACGGAAAGAAATGACGGTTCTCAAGCGGCATTTTTTTGTCTCGGCCTTACTTACTATACCTTTGGCGTGGGCGATGTTTGCGCATTTTACATGGGCTTCTTTTATTATAGTGCCAGAGCTTTTTCTTCAGCCCCTCTTCCAATTTGCTTTGACTATTCCTATTCAATTTGTCATCGGGTTCAAATTTTACGAAAGGGCATGGAAAGCGCTGAAAAGCGGCAGTGCGAATATGGATGTTTTAGTGGTGTTAAGTACATCAGCCGCCTTTTTTTACAGCCATTATTTAACGTTCACGCATTTAAATACTACAGAACATCCAGTGTTGTATTATGAAACAAGTGCTTTTATCATTACATTTATTTTATTAGGAAAATTTCTTGAAGCTAGAACCAAAATGAGGACCACACAGGCAATCAAGCAGCTTTATCAATTGCAGACGAAAACCGCCACGTTGTTTTTGAATGGAAAGGAATCTCCATCCCCTGTGGACCAGTTGTATCCGGGGCATGTGATTATCGTGAAATCAGGAGAAAAGATCCCGATTGACGGGCAGGTGATTGAAGGGAACTCGATGGTTGACGAGTCTTTGTTAACAGGTGAAAGCATCCCTGTTGAAAAAAGCAACGGCCATGATGTTTATGCCGGGACCATCAATCAGAACGGCACTTTAAAAATAATAGTTACAAAACGGGATTCTGAGACGACGTTGTCGCAAATCATTCGGATTGTCGAGGAGGCGCAAGGATCTAAGGCGCCGATTCAGCATATCGCCGATAAAGTGACCGGCATTTTCGTCCCGATTATTATTTTGATTGCGCTGCTTACGTTTGTTCTTTGGTATTGGATGTTTCAGCCGGGAGTTTTAAGCGAGGCGCTGGAGAAAATGATTGCCGTCTTAATTATCGCCTGCCCTTGTGCCCTTGGATTGGCGACGCCTACTTCGGTCATGGTCGGGAGTGGACGAGCCGCCCAGTCGGGGATTCTTTTTAAAGAAGGGAAGTTTCTTGAATTACTAGGGAAGAGCACCACGGTAATCTTGGATAAAACCGGAACGATCACGAAAGGCGAGCCGCACGTTACGGACGTGTATGTAGAGCATGTTAGTGAGGGAGAGTTCTTTGCCATTATCGGTGCGGTGGAGGGATCTTCGGGGCACCCAATCGCGAAAGCTATCGTAGCAGAAGTCCGAAGAAGGGGAGGAAGACTTCCAATTGCAAATGAGGTTGTAGCGATCCCGGGTTTTGGAATTAAGGCATTTGTGGATGGAAAAGACGTGTTGATTGCCAATCCAAGTTATTTTTCGAAAAATAAACTTTTCATTCCAGTTAGAGTATGCAGAGAGATTGCCAGGCTTGAACAAGAAAGGAAGACGGTAATGGCGGTTGCGATTCAGAACCGCTTTGCCGGAATGATTGCAGTTGCCGATGAGGTAAAACCAGCCTCGAAAGCGGTGGTATCTGGGTTGAAAGGGATGGGACTGGACGTCATCATGCTGACGGGCGACAACCTTGAGACCGCTAAGGCGGTTGCAAAAAAGACCGGGATTTCAAAGGTGAAAGCGACCGTCGCACCACAGCAAAAGGCGGAAATCATCCGAGCATTGCAGAAGCAAGGAAAGAAGGTGGTGATGGTCGGGGATGGGATGAATGATGCCCCGGCCTTAACCGTCGCCGATGTCGGCATCGCCATGGGGACCGGCTCCGACCTGGCCATCGAATCCGGCGACATTACCGTCATCAAAGGAGATTTGAGCAAGGTGGTCGAGGCCATCCAAATCAGCAAAGCCACCATGACCAACATCAAACAAAACTTCCTCTGGGCCTTCCTATACAACATCATCAGCATCCCATTCGCCATGCTCGGCCTCCTAGCCCCTTGGCTCGCCGGTGCCGTCATGGCCTTCAGCTCCGTCTCAGTAGTCCTAAACGCCCTTCGACTAAACCGAATGTGATGCACAGGGACGGTTCTTATGCCTCAATTTCAAAAGCAGCTTGTCCCCGTTGACGGGCAAGCTGCTTTGTTTAATACATAAAAACTAAGGTTATTATTTATTGGCTTGACGTCCGCTTTTTTTCTGACTCTGTGAATTGGTGTTTCCAATTTGAAATTCATTGCCTAATTCAATATCATTCCTTTTATCGTGTTTCTCAATTTGTTCTCTCGTTTGATCACGCTGCATTCCTGGTCTAGACACGATTCATTCCATCTCGCTTTCCGATTAGTCTTTTTTAAATTCGCAAATAAGGCATGAAAAAAAGGGGGTACTGAAGCAAATCAGTATCCCTTTTTTGTGGAAACACAGAAGAAATCCTGGGTAGGGTCTGTTCCGAAGACTTTTCTGATCTCACACAACTATTATTATGTACTCATACGCAAATTTATATTAGGTCATGGGGACGGCTCTCGTGCCTCACTTTCGTAAGCTGCTTGCTTACATCTCAGGCAGTGTGGTTTTTTTGCTAAAGGAAAACTCGAAATTTGTTTGAGTATACAGGAAAAGCATCCGCTATTTCCCAAGCAATTTTCGACGAGTTTTTCCAATGCATTCAAGGGAAAATGTAATAATAACGGGTTTTGTCAGGATTCAACCAAACGATTGGTTGAAAAAGAAAAACGGGAAACCTGTAAAAGTCCCCCGAAAAAATCATAAAACAGCCTCTTTGAACCCGTCCTTTTGATGCACAAGAACCGTCCCCATGCATCACCTATGCATCAATTTGTGGTAAACTAAATAATATTTTAAATTTATGTAAGGTGTTTGATGTGCTTGGAGTTTAAACAGTTGGAGTGTTTTATTGAGGTTACACGGACGGGGAGTTTTACGACGGCGGCGGAGAATTTGTTTATTACGCAGCCGGCGTTGAGCAGGATTATTAAGTCGTTGGAGGATGAGCTGGGGACGCCTCTGTTCATTCGGACGAGGAAAAAACTGGAGCTGACGGATGCGGGGCGGGTTCTCGTCAAACATGCCGTAAAAGTCGAGGAGCAGCTGCAGCTATTGAGCGAAGAGCTTGATACCGTGCTTAAGTTAAAAACGCGGCATGTCCGCATCGGACTACCGACAATCACCAATTCGATTTTTTTCTCGCAGCTGATCGCATCGTTCCATCAGGAATATCCAGAGGTGACCTTCCAATTAGAAGAGGATGGGTCGAAACGGATAGAAGAGAAGATTATCAATGGTTTACTCGACTTTGGAGTCATCGTTCTTTCTGAAGAAAATGATCTTCTGGACAAATATATGTTTGTAAAAGAAAAACTGAAACTGGTTGTTCCACCATCACATCGTCTGGCAGCCAAAAAAGAAGTGTCACTGCAGGAACTGAAAGAAGAAAGCTTTATCATGTTTAATAAGGATTTTGAACTGCGAAATCTCGTCATCACGGCCTGCAGGGGGGCTGGATTTCAGCCGACGATAATTTCTGAAACCTCCCAGTTGGACTTTATTCAGGAATTGGTTGCCTACAATATCGGGATTACGTTACTGCCTGAGACTACTTGTTTGGAGTTGAAAAATGATTTTAAAACCATTCCTGTCACTAATCCGGTGATTGAATGGAATCTGGCGTTGATTTGGAAAAAGGATGAGCACCTATCGAAGGTTGCCAAAGAGTTTATCCGCTTTGCGAGGGTAAAACTGGCGAAGGAAAACCCCTCCACTGGCAATTATTAGAAAGCTTCCTCTTGTAAAAGGGGGAGCTTTTTTCGGTTCCGCCTGACAGGAGGCGCTTTCATACAGTTTTGTTATGAACACCATGTTCTATCGGCATTGTATTATAACACAGTGGCCGTATTATAATTTTCTATGTCAAAAAAATTAATGCCAACGGGGCTGCCGCTTCGAAAGGCATTTTTATATATAGGGTGATGGAAATGCAAACAAAAAAAGTGAAAGAAACACGTGTTGTTCAAACCGACCAAGTGCTCATCAATGATTTGAACAACTACCATACATTATTCGGCGGCGTTCTAATGAAGAAAATGGATGCCTGTGCAGTGCTTTCTGCCCGCAGACATACACGGGTCAAGGAATGTGTAACAGCATCAACGGATTCCGTCAATTTCATCGAACCAATTCGCGTCAGTGATTCGGTCTGCATCGAATCCTTTGTCAGCTATACAGGGAAAAAGTCAATGGAGATTTTCTGCAAGGTAGTTGCTGAGGATTTGGAAACAGGAAATCGCAGAATTGCGGCTACGGCGTTCTTTACGTTTGTTCCTTTAGATGAAAATAAACGGCCAATCGAAGTGCCAGCGGTGATTCCGGAAACAGAGGAAGAAAAGTTTCTTTTTGAAACAGGCAAAGAACGTGAACAAATCCGCAAGCTGAAAAGGCAGCAAAACAAAGAACTCGTGTCTAAACTTACAGTAGATAAGCCATGGGATTAATACGAATCAAGGGGGAGAAATACATGGTCATCGTTTCAAGCTATAACGAATTAAAAAATGTGCAAACAGCCATCGAAAAATTAAATGCTTCCATTTATCAAAAATTTATTAATATCATTAAACTGACTCGCCAATTTCATTATGGATATCAATATATGGGTTCCTTACTGATGGAGGAAGACTCAAGCCATTACGAGCCAGCAACCCAGGATGAATACGTTCTGTCAGTTTATTATGGTGAAATAGAAAAATTAAAAACAGACAACAAATTCCGTGACCTAAAACAATTGCTAAACAACTACAAACAATTAGGCTACGTAAACATCAGTAAACTCGCATTAGGCGAAAACCCACAAGCACTAGTCGGTCCAACTCTCATCAGATAATGATGCATGGGGACGGTTCTCGTGCCTCAAAAATTGAGGCGCAAGAACCGTCCCTTTGCTTTACCTGTGCCCCCAATTCCCTCTCCACTTTTTCAAGCAAAGACAACCCACTTCTGTTAAAAAACATGGAAATCGGTCTAACATCATCTATTTTCGACTAATTATGACAATTTTGGGACGTAAAATGATCCTTTGTGACGATTACTATAGAGGGGCAGTTTTAACCAAATAGAGAGAGAATTGGAGACATGATGATTTTGACACAAGAACTTGTTGTAAATGGGGAAATGACGCTTAGCAGGAAGGTGACGTACGGCAAGGGCAAGAAAATGCAAAGTCTGCCAGTATTCACTTCAAGGATGGAAAAACGTGAATATTATAAAAGCATCCAGTTTGATATCCGAAATGTGTTAGATGTTAAAGGCTTCTTAAGAGACATTCGGGCAAATTGGAATACATATGTTTCGCAGGTTAACGAATGGATTCAAAGCAATGTCGTGAAAAAGCTTGTTGTGACAGGCATTTTTACCGTTGTTTTTGGTTTGTTTACAAGTGCAGCGAATGCCGCATTTATTCAAGAATACACCTATCAGGTTAAATCGGGTGAAAATATTGAAACCATCGCAGCAAAACATGGAGTCACCGCACAGGAGATATTAGACGCCAATGGGATTACATCCATTAACGGTAAAAAAATTCTATTGCCAAAAGTGGAAGACAGGACTGTGACCGCCACATCCCTGAATGTCCGTTCCCGGCCGAACACGGATAGCAGCATACTTGGAACCTATAAAAAAGGGGAAGATGTCAAGGTTGCATTTATCGAAAATGGATGGGCGGCTATCCTGATTAACGGACGCGTTTGTTATGTTAGTGCAGCGTACCTTTCGCAAAAACAAGTCATTGCTTCTCAAGCAAAAACGATGTATGTGACCGCCACATCGTTAAGAGTTAGAGAATCTGCTTCCATGGGCGGTGCCGTACTCGGTTCGTTAAAATTTAACGAAGGAGTGTCTGTTATCTCAACCTCTTATGGCTGGGCGCAAATTCAATACAATGGCAAAACAGCGTACGTAAGTGCTGCTTATTTAACTAATAACGCACCTACTTTGGCAAATAATGAGCCTAGTAAACCCAACAGCTCAACGACAAGTACATCTGTGTATGTGATTAAGAGCGGGGATACTTTTACAAAAATCAGTAAAGCGCTTGGGGTCTCAGTTGCAGCCATTCAGGCACTTAATCCAACAGTGGACCCGGTCAAGTTGAAAATTGGCCAACCCATCAACATCCCTGGTGAGGCAACTGCCTCCGCGCCAAGTCAAATTAGCGTAACAGCGCAAATCGGCGGAGTAAACCCAAACGGAGTCTTCCGTTTCAACACCCCTGATGGCCGGACCTACAGTGCAAAAGCATCAGGCAACATGATCAATGAACTTTTTAACCGCCAAGGAAAACAAGTGACCCTAACCCTTGAAGCAAAAAGAGGGCAACAAATGACCCTGGTCGCGCTTAGATAAAACTCGGATACGCGGGGACGGTTCGTGCCTCACCAGTGGCGTGATGCATGGGGACGGTTCTCGTGCCTCATCCAGAACATCCGCAAAATAAAATAAATATCCCAAGACTCCCTCAGCACAACACTGCGGGAGTTTTTTTATCATGGAATCAAAAAAGGATAAATATTCCAAAACGATAGTTTAAATGTTAAAATGATTAATAGCACAATGGGCCAGGTTCCTATGTAATTAGAAAAACTCTTCTAAAGGAAGATGATCAAAATGGATGTCCATATAGAAAAACGAACATGGTCCTCGCTTGATACCTTTATTTTTTTCATCCGGATTTTCTGGATTGTCTTTAATGTATCGATCAATGCGCTCCCGCTTTATCCAGACCCCTATAAAAAAATGCTGTTCGCCTTATGGTTTTTGCTCATTTTGTTTGTTCCCTACCTATTTTACAGGCCGGGGAAGATTCAGCTCCACCTCTATTTAACCGCAGAATTGACCCTGACAGGCAGCATGTTCATCTTTCTGGTCAGCCAATTCTATCATTTGGGCCCGGAAATCCTAAGCATCATCAGTTTCCCGCTTTTCACCATCGCCTTTGTCAGCCAGTCCCGCCCATATATTTGGATTTCCCCCATCCTGAGCGCAGTACTTGTTTTTACAGGAGCGCTGGTCGGCGATTATTTTTTCAAACAGGATTCCTGGGGGCGGTTTGCCGATATGGCGATGCTATATGGCTTCGGGTTCATGCTCGGGAGGATCGGCATGATGAACCAGCATCGCAATGAACTGCTAAATTCCATCCGTGAAAAAAATAAAACCCTGGAGCAATATACGAAAAGAATTGAAGAATTGGTGATAAAAGAAGAAAGAAGCCGGGTTTCAAAGGATATGCACGATACGGTGGGACATGTTTTCACATCGGTGATTGCCAGTCTGGACGCGCTCCCGTTTATCATTAAGGCCAATCAAGAGGCGGCGGTCTCATCAATTCAGGAGCTATCGCAGTTAACTCGAAAAGGCTTGGCAGATGTTCGAAAAACGATCCATCAGCTGTCAGGGGATTGGAGAGACCAGGCCTTGACCGCCATTTGCCAAAGTTTAATCGACGATTTCTCAACCCATACAGAGACAATCGTTGATTTTCAGGTAAGTGGGCATGAAACCGAAATCACTGATGGGGGAAAGTACGCCTTGATGCGCAGTCTGCAGGAGTCCCTGACCAATGCGAAACGGCATGGGCAGGCGACGCACATAACGGTTACCCTTCAATTCACCGAGGCGATGATTCTTTTGCGGATAAAGGATAATGGCGTGGGCCGTGAGCAAATTCAGTATGGCTTCGGCCTAAAGTCGATGAAAGACCGGCTGATGACTCTTGGCGGCTCCTTCCTTATTGAGTCCAATGAAAAACAGGGAACGACGGTCAGATGCACAGTTCCAGTTCCGAAGGAGTGCAGTGAAAGATGATTCGATTAATGATTGTTGAAGATCAAGAATTAATTCGAAAAAGCTTAAAAATTGTTCTGGAAAGCATATCGGACTTAAAGGATATTGCATTGGCCGAAAATGGGAAGGCGGCTATTGCCCATTGTGAGCGGTCGGTGCCAGATGTGATTTTGATGGATATTGAAATGCCGATCATGGATGGTGTTCAGGCCACAAAGGTCATAAAGGAAAGATGGCCGCAAGCCAAGATTATCATTTTAACGACGTTTGAAGATATTGACCACGTCCGGACCGCGCTTCAGGCGGGCGCAGAGGGTTATATATTAAAAGCGGTGGATCCGCAGTTTTTGCTGAGAGGAATTGAACTGGTCTATTACGGCGGATCGCTTGTGCCGCAGCATTTGGCAAGAGAAGTTTTTCAAAGCGTATCCGAATCACAACCAGCTGCCCCCGAGGAACCTTCTGCCAATAACCCGTATGACCTAAACCAGCAGGAATTGAAAATTCTGAGCCTTCTCTCTCATGGCTTCCAAAACAAGGCCATCTCGGAAAAAATGTTCTTATCCCTAGGCACGGTGAAAAATTATATCTCCAGCATCTATTCGAAGCTAGATGTCAAAAACCGCTCCGCTGCCATTACAAAAGCAATGGAGGAATGCCTGTTGCCGGAAAAGAGAAAATAGAAGCAAAAAGCTGACCTATATTGGCAGCTTTTTTTAATGGGCCTAAACCCAGCCCCTCCTTCATCATTGAAAAAAAGTCATGGTAGAAAGTAACCGAAAAGTCATCTTCCCCCCTGAAAGGTTATGACTTTTCGGCACTACGATGATGCTGTTTCAAGCGGTACATTAGAGATACAAATTCACAGGGGGTTTTTAAATTGAAAAAGAATTACATTCGCTCGTTATCGATTGTCTTGATAAATGTTTTAACACTTTTCGTCTTGATGGTTGTTTGGGGCAAAAAGATGGACCAATTAAACATCGTCCAGTGGGGGACGCTTACGGTTATTGGGGCTGTGCTCCAAACCGTTTCAATCCTGCTTTTCTACAAATATGTCGATAAAAAATCTTTTTCTACTTTACGACTTAAGCTGAACCGGAAAGATGTGCTGTTTTCGGTACTTTCCGTTTTGTTAACGGCCGGTATGGTCCTATTTTACGTGTATCAGGCTGCCAAAGTGGATCATTTTTCGGTTCAATGGAATCTCGCAGCGTTTTCGAGCGTTTCGTTTTACCTGTTGCTGTTGCTAGCAGCATTTGCCTGGTTTCAGGCAGCCTTGACGGAAGAGGTGCTTTTCCGATGGTACCTGGTGACCAACCTCGAGCATCTGAGCACAGTAAAGCTCTACATGATTACCAGTTTGTTTTTCATGCTGTCACATGTATTCAAAGGCTTAGATCCGATTTTCATCCTGTTTCTGCTGACCGCCAGCTGCTCGCTTTTGTATGTCTATTTACGAAGCGGCCGAAAATTGCTGCCAGTCACCATTGCCCACATGGCCCAAAACCTGACCATCAATCACCTAATCGGACCAAGCGACATCGCTATCCTCCAATTCACAACAGAACCAAGCATCATCCACCTAATGGCCTTATTCATCCTATACAACGCCATAATCATCGGCCTATCGACCATGATTTATAGAAAATAGAGCGTGGGAATAGAGCGTGGGGACGGTTCTCATGCCTCATTTCAGCCTAACTATCACCGCCATTTTGATGCACAAGAACCGTCCCCATGCCTCATTCCCTCTAGGTCTGAGGTCTTAGTTGCAATTACAGCAGCTGCCCGAGGTTAGCGGAGGGTTGGAAACTCTATAATAAAAAAGGTAAATACATCCAAATGCATCTGATTATAAAGGGGAAGAGAAGTTATGAAATCGTGGATTAGGTTTTCGTTAAAGAATGCAGGGGTAATTTTTATCGCCATGTTGATGGTGATTGCTGGGGGGATTTATTCAGTCAAGACGATGAAGATGGAGTCAATGCCGAATGTCGACATTCCATATATCATTGTCCAGGTTCCGTATGTCGGCGCTACTCCGGAGCAAGGATTAGAGGATATAGGCAAACCGCTGGAAGAAACGCTGTCAGGAATCAAGAAGCTTGATAACTTATATATCGAAGCTCACAGTAATGTGGTTGTCGGAGTTCTGGAGTTTGAGATGAGCAAGGATATGGATGAAGCGGAGAAGGAAGTCACGACCGCAGCCACTGCCATCAAGCTGCCTGCCGGTGCAGAAAAACCGGAGATTCTAAAGGATGGTCCTTCCGCCATGCCAGTCTTCACCTTTGCGCTATCGTCGGAAACCGCCAATCAATCCGACCTGACGCAATATATCAACGAGCGGATTAAGCCGGCATTGACCGGAATTGACGGAGCTGGCTCCATCGATATTTCCGGTGAAACAGAAAAGGAAGTCGCCATCAAGCTCGACCCGGAAAAAATGAAGCAGCACGGTGTGACCTATGAGACCGTCAAGCAAACACTGCAGGCGCACCATTTTTCATTCCCGGCTGGGCAAGTTAATATCAACGAAAAAACATTCAACGTGCAGGCCGATTTCAAGCTCGATTCGGTTGAGGATGTAAAAGCAATTCAAATTTTAGCACAGGGGCCAACAGGCGCGGTTGAAAAACTGCAGCTGGCCGACATTGCTGACGTTTCTTACACAAACAAACAAGAAATGGTGTATACCCGCCTGAATGAAAAGCCTGCGGTCCTTGTAGAAATGAAGGCACTGCCTGGCGCCAATACCGTTGAAGTCGTTTCGAAAGCAAAGGAAAAGCTGGATGCACTGGATCTTCCAGCTGGCTACACCTTAACGAAATTATTTGATACGTCAAAAGAAGTGAAATCATCTGTCGATGGCATGCTTCGCGAGGTATTGCTCGGAACATTGTTCGCCGTAATTGTCACTTTTCTTTTCTTGCGTAACATAAGGGCAACGCTGGTGGCTGTGCTTTCCATTCCGCTGTCCATCTTGGCCTCAATGATTACGCTGAAGTATTTTGACTATAGCTTAAACATGATGACACTCGCCGGAATCGCCGTGGCAGTCGGCCGCGTCATTGATGACTCAATCGTGGTCATCGAAAATGTGTACCGCCGCACGCTAACAAGCCCGAACCGAAATGAAAAGCTTGTGCTGACAGCGGCAAAGGAAGTGGGCGGAGCCATCACTTCTTCAACGTTGACGACGATTGCCGTCTTTGGCCCGCTTTCCTTTGTACCTGGAATCATTGGCCGCTTCTTTGCCCCGTTCGGCATTACGGTCATTGTGGCACTGGCTTTCTCATTGATCGTCTCGCTAACTGTCGTGCCGCTGTTGGCGAAGTTATTTTTACTAAAAATAAAACACCAAGAGATGAAGGAATCCATTTTTGAAAAAGCCTATCGGCATACGCTAGCCTGGGTGTTGAATAAACGGGCAATCACGATCATTTTGGCTGTTGTCCTATTTGCCGGATCGCTAGTCTTGGTGCCGCTAATTCCAAAAAACTTCCTGCCGCAGGAAAAAGCCGTATCGTACCGTTTGACAGGTGATTTACCGGCTGGAACTTCGCTGGAAAAATCAAACCGGATTGCTGTAAAAATGGAAGAAATCCTAAAGCAGGAAAAACAGGTGAAACATGTTCAAACCGTTGTGAATGGGGAATATGTCCGTTTATCGATTGACCTGAAGGATGACACTACAAAGAATCAAACAACTGATTTTGAGAAACGGGTCCGAAACAAGGCAGAAAAGCTTGATTCTCAAATGCTAGTAGCGCTTAGTCCCGTTGGCCTTGTAGGAACAAGCGGTTTGGCGTTAATGGTTGAAGGCGGGAACGCCGAGGATTTAGAGAAGGCTGGAAAAATGATCACAGAAAAACTGAAAGGTATCGATGGTCTGGAAAATGTCGAATCCAACCTTTCTGGAGTGAAGGAACAGTTACAGCTCGAAATCGATGATAAGAAAGCTGCGGAAAAGGGTTTAAACCCAATCATGGTGGCAGGTTATGTTAGGGAGTTGATTTCCGGAGATACGGTCGCCAACATGCAGGTGGAAGGGAAAACGACAAACATCCATCTGTCATTGGCAGGGGAATCGTTAGATTCCATTGATAAAATCATGAGCCAAAGCATGACAAATCCGATCGGGCAGCAGGTCACCCTTTCCGAAGTGGCAACCTTGAAAAAGGCGCCAAGTCCGTCTGCGTTATACCGGTTGAATCAGCAGCAATATGTGCAGGTGACGGGCCGTATAACCACCGATAACGCTTCGGGTGTGCAGGCAGAGGTGGATAAACGGATGAAAGCCTTGGATTTGCCGGCAGGAATCACCTATCATTCAGAAGGCCAGGCGCAAGCAATGAATGAAGGTTTTACCAATATGATGATTGCTATGGCAGTCGCTGTTGTGTTGGTATTTATCGTGATGCTTGTTGCATTTGGCAACACGTTAATGCCAGTTGCGATTCTCTCGTCGCTGCCATTCTTATTCTCCGGCGGATTGCTGGGATTGTATTTGACGAACCAGGCACTAGGAATGCCGGCGTTAGTTGGATTTTTAATGTTAATCGGAATCGTGGTCACCAATGCCATTGTGTTGATGGACCGGGTGAAGCAAAATGAACAGAAGGGAATGGAGTTAAAAGCCGCGCTGCTTGAGGCCGGAAAAACACGCCTACGTCCCATCCTGATGACGGCACTTGCCACAATCGGCGCTCTATTGCCATTGGCCCTATCCGACGAAGGCGGACTCATCTCCAAATCACTCGCCATCGTCGTCATATCCGGCCTGCTTACATCCACCCTGCTCACACTCGTCATTGTCCCAACCATGTACCACCTACTCAGTGGTGCACGGGGACGGTTTTTGCGCATCATCGCCAAGGGTGAAAAACGAAACACGGGGACGGTTCTCGCGTTTCATCAGCAAAAACAGTAAAAAAGCCCGAATCCCTATCAAGGGAAACGGACCAAATCACTTTCTAGTAGGCTGTCTTTATTGAAGGTGCCAATAAAAAATGCACATGCGGTTTGCATCCCAAACCCCATGTGCATTTTTTGTAGCATCAGGGTTAGAGATGCTTATTTCTTTTCAACTTTCACTAACCCTTTTCCAAAATTATGCTTATCAAAATAGCAAATGACCGTATCGTGAACTTGAACCCTTTCACCCTCGCTGATTTTATCCGCTGAAAATTCGATTTTTGTCCCGTCGGTACCTTTACCGTAGTATTGCTCACCCTTAATATCGGTAATTTGGTATTCTATTGTAGTGAACCCAGCGGAATCGCTGCTTGCCGTTGGCGTATTGTTCACAGGAGAAGGTGTATTATTTTTAAGCAAAACCAATGCCAATAAAACTGATAAAAGAATAACCAAGATAATTAGTTTTTTGAACATATTGCTAACCCCCATATATGTATTTTATGAAATGAAAGGCAAAAGTCATATCCCTCTAAATTCCCTCGGACTTTATACCTATAAAGGGCTCCCGCGATACTTTTTGAGGCACAAGAACCGTCCCCATGCCTCACACCTATTGATTTTGAAAAAGTAAAAACCTTCAGTTGTGCTTTTTAAAGAAGATTATTCTATAATTGGGTGGGCCGGCAAATAGCGGCTTTCAAAGTATGTTTGGACTAGTCGAGGAAAATAATAGATGATATGGTTTGGTTCGAACAAGTTTGTTTAAGGTGTGTGAAAATAATGTTAGAAGAGATATTATCTCAAGTCCAAAGTGGCAAATTAACGGTTTCTGAGGCAAAAGAAAAGTTAGCTACCTATGAGAATTTGGGGTTTGCAAAGGTCGACCATCACCGGAAGAATCGGCAGGGGTTCCCGGAAGTGATATATGGGGAAGGGAAGACGCAAGAGCAGATCCTTTCCATTATCCATGCAATCCGGTCAAAAGATAACGATGTATTGGTGACACGAATTTCAAAAGATAAGGCGGATTATATCCTTCGGGAACATCCGGAATTTATTTATAATGAAACGGCGCAAATTCTCTTTTGGAAAAAGAACACCACTAAAGTGGATGATTATCAAGGCTATATTGCCATTGTTTGCGCAGGCACGTCCGATCTGAAAGTGGCAGAAGAGGCTGCGGTTACGGCCGAAGCGCTGGGCAGTAACGTCCGCCGCTTTTATGATGTAGGTGTTGCAGGAATCCACCGCTTATTTGATAATATTGAACAAATCCAACAGGCGACAGTCTCCGTCGTTGTTGCAGGCATGGAAGGGGCACTGCCGAGTGTGGTTGGCGGTCTTGTCTCTCATCCGGTCATCGCCGTTCCGACGAGCATTGGATATGGTGCAAATTTCAACGGTTTGTCCGCCCTGCTGACGATGTTGAATTCCTGCGCCTCAGGTATCAGTGTGGTCAATATTGATAATGGATTTGGTGGAGCATACAACGCTGTCCTGATTGATAACATCGCAAAAAAAGGAGCAAACCAAGGATGAGAACACTTTATATTGACTGCTTTTCAGGGGTCAGCGGGGATATGTTTATCGGCGCCCTCCTGGATGCAGGTGCAGATCCAGCTATTTTAGAAAAAGAATTAAAAAAACTTCATTTTGAAGATGAATATCAATTAACCTGGCAGAAAATCGTGAAGAACGGCATTACTAGTACGAAGTTTGATGTGTTGTTGATACAAGCTGACCATCACCATCATGAGCATGATCACCATCATGAGCACGACCACCATCATGATGGTGATCATCATCATGAGCATGATCACCATCATGAGCACGACCATCATCATGAGCATGATCACCATCATGAACACGATCATCATCATGAGCATGATCACCATCATGAGCATGATCACCATCATGAACACGATCATCATCATGAGCATGATCACCATCATGAGCACGACCACCATCATGACCATGACCATCACCACGACCATGGTCATCACCACCGGTCATACAGTGATATTGTAAAAATGATTGAATCGTCTGATTTGGGAGCTGAAGTAAAAGCGACTTCGTTAAAAATCTTTCGCAAAATTGGTGAAGCGGAAGGACATATTCATGGTGTGCCATTAGAAAAGGTTCATTTTCATGAAGTAGGTGCCGTCGACTCCATCATTGATATTGTTGGTGCAGCAATCTTACTTCATCAACTAGATATACAGAAAGTCAAGTCCTCACCTATTCCTGTCGGCACAGGAAGAATACATATCGACCACGGCATTTATCCAATCCCAGCACCAGCCACATTAGAAATTTTAAAAGGTGTGCCGATTGAACAAAGTGATGTCAGATTTGAGCTGACAACCCCAACAGGTGCAGCCATTGCAGCCGTACTAGCAGAGGAGTTTTGCACGATTCCATCGATGGAAGTAAAGGCCATTGGCTATGGAGCCGGCACAAAAACCTTCAAAGATCGTCCAAATGTTCTTCGTGTTATCATTGGAGAATAGACCAATAGGAATTTTGAATAAGAAATGCGGATAAAGGTATTAGCCCTTTATCCGTTTTTTTTTTTTAAAACCAATTTTATAAGGAGAGAATAAATAAAAAGAATGGGAAAAATAACGTTAGTCAGTAGTTTATTAAGATGTTGCATGTAATAAGTGGTAATTTTCTGATCGTGTTTTATAACTGTTGAAAAAATAAACAAAATCAATCTGTTTTATCCTATTGACAAGATTATTCGTTACAGTATAAAATGATAACGTTCCCAATGTGATGCAAATACCAACGTTATTTTAATTTCGGTTTTGTTCGAAACATTGAGCGGATAAATGTGTTGCAAATATTATCTATTTACCATGATTTAGGTAAAATGCACCAAAGTTTAAAAAAGGCTTTCACAAACGACTCTAACAAGTCTTTATTTTTTCTTCTTATTTGTAAGCACTTGCACGTGTGATAAAAGAGAATTCGGTGAAAGTACTGAGACTTTAAGGCATGATAAATCTAAAAGCATCATGTGTAAAACGATAGGTTGCAGCATTTAAAAAATACAAAAAAACTACATGGGGGATGACATTATGCCTTTAGTCATAATTGCTATCGGGGTACTATTATTACTTCTTTTAATTATGCGATTCAAATTGAACACATTTGTATCCTTAATTATTGTTTCCTTTATCGTTGCCCTATTATTGGGAATTCCAGTGAAGGATGTTGTTCATTCAATTGAAACCGGTTTAGGCGGAACACTTGGCCACATCGGGATCATTTTTGGACTTGGCGCCATGCTTGGCCGATTAATCGCTGATGCAGGTGGTGCGCATCGCATTGCCACAACGTTAATTAACAAATTTGGTGAAAAACGAATTCAATGGGCTGTTTTAATCGCTTCATTCATATGCGGTATTGCCTTATTCCTTGAGGTTACCATTGTATTATTAATTCCGATTATCTTCTCAATCGCAAAAGAAGCAAAAGTTTCAGTTGTCAAATTAGGTCTTCCAATGGTTACGGCTGCATTGGCGGCACATGCTTTCTTGCCACCGCATCCAGGCCCAATCGCTGTTGCTGCTGAATATCATGCAAATGTTGGTCTAATGTTACTGTACGGAATCATTGTTGCGATACCAACTGTTATTATTGCAGGTATTTGGTATCCTAAGATGGCTCAAAAAATTGTTCCAACTGCATTCAATAGAGAAGTCAGTTCTTCCTTTGGTGTCGCGAAATCATTTAAATTAGAAGAAACACCTGGTTTTGGAATCAGCGTTTTCACTGCCTTATTCCCTGTTATCTTAATGGCGATTGGTGCGATTGTCGATATTTTGGGATTAAAAGAAAATGCGTTCATCACCGTTATTCGCTTTATCACGAACTCTGACACCGCTATGATTCTTTCCGTTCTGTTCGCTGTTTACACAATGGGCATAGCAAGAAAAATTCCGATGAACAAGTTGATGGATTCTTGCGGTTCCGCTGTAAATGCTCTAGGAATGCTGCTATTGATTATTGGCGGCGGCGGTGCTTTAAAGCAGGTTATTGTTGATGGCGGCGTTGGTGATTATGTTGCTAAAATATTTGAAGGTTCTCATATGTCACCGGTTCTGTTTGCTTGGATTGTCGCAGCATTACTTCGTGTCTGCCTAGGGTCCGGAACTGTTGCAACCTTAACAACTCCTGGCTTAGTTCTTCCGTTACTAGCAACTATGCCGAATGTTAACTTGGAATTAGTTGCACTTGCAACTGGTGCAGGTAGTGCCATCGCATCACACGTTAACGACGCGGGATTCTGGATGGTTAAAGAATCTTTAGGCATGACCTTGAAAGAAGCATTCGGTACCTATACGATTCTTTCCACTATCGTTGGTGTTTGCGGATTGGTATTTACTTTAATATTAGATATGTTCTTATAAAAAACAAAAGGGGGCCATTTTATAGAGATTCTATAAAATGGTTCTTTTTTTTGAAAAGATATATTCTTGAAATCGCTTTAGTAATTACTTTTACTTTGAGAGAAATTCGCTTATAATAAAAATGTGTTGCAAAATGCAAAAGAGAAAAGTTTTTTTAAAAATGTTTGTTTTGCATCAATAAAATATATACGAAAATATAGATAGGTGGAAATCTGCATGAACGAGAAATATGAGCGTTTGAAAGATATCTTAATAGAGATGGGCAATGTGGTTGTTGCTTTTTCCGGAGGTGTCGACAGTACGTTATTATTAAAAGTGGCGGTTGATGTTTTAGGAGTGCAAAACGTATTGGCTGTAACGGCAGATTCTGAAACATACCCTTCAAGTGAACTAGAAGAAGCTAAAAAGCTCGCCAAGCTGATCGGGGCCACACACCAAGTAATTGAAACCTCTGAACTGAATATTCCGGGCTACGCAGAAAATGACCGGAACCGATGCTATTTTTGCAAAAATGGGTTGTTCGAAGAAATTGTACCGATTATGCACGAGAAGGGATTTCAAAACGTGGTCTATGGTTTAATCGCCGATGACATGAGTGAACATCGTCCTGGCGTCCGTGCAGCGAGAGAGCATGGCGTCCGCGGGCCGCTTCAGGAGGCGAATCTTTTTAAAGAGGAAATTCGTGAGCTTTCCAAGCAATTAAACCTGCCTACCTGGGAAAAACCATCCTTAGCCTGCTTATCATCCCGCATTGCCTATGGTGAACGGATCACGCAGGAAAAATTAACAAAGGTAGAAAAATCTGAAGCGTATTTAAAATTACTAGGGATTCGGCAAGTTCGTGTCCGGACGCATGAAGAGATCGCCAGAATTGAGGTTGAACCTCAAGATATGCAGTTAATTTTAGCAAACCACCAAGAAATCCAAGAAAACCTTCGAGCGTTTGGCTATAAATATGTCACTCTTGATCTTCAGGGCTATATGAGCGGCAGCATGAATAAAGTACTAACACCGAGCTTTACTAAAGGTGAATCCTGATGGAAAATAAAAGAATAGAGGAAATTTAGTAGGTGAGGGGAACATGATTAAAGCGTTGGTTATTGTCCCATATGAGGGGCTATACGAAATGATGAAAGAGATTCAGCAGGAAGTCAAAGATTTTCAACTTGATATCGAATTAGGAAACCTATATGAAGGGGTGGCTGTTGCAAAAGAAGCCGAAAATAACGGCTATCACGTCATCATCAGCCGCGGTGGTACAGCGTCCTTGATTCAGGAGGCCGTATCAATCCCTGTGATTGACATTCAGGTGACAGGCTATGATGTATTACGCATCATCACTCTTGTAAAAGGGTTTTCCCGGAAATCGGCGATTGTTGGATTTTCGAATATTACCCAAGGTGCTGCAACAATCTGTAAGATTCTTGATTTGGATATTAAAACACTAACGATTTCAAAAGATACTGAGGTTAAAGAAATCTTAACGAATTTAAAGAAGCATGGCTATGAAGTGATTATCGGTGACGTGGTCACGGTCCAAGCTGCCAAACAGTTGGGACTGACCGGAGTGCTGATCACTTCCGGCAAGGAAGCGATTATGGAAGCATTGGAAGAAGCGAAAAGATCCCATCGCATCTTCTCACAGCTGCAGCAGGACGTTTCATTATTTCAATCCATTCTTGATTGTAACGAACAACCAATCGGTATTTTTAACAAAGAGGAGAAACTCATTTACGGGAATGAACGTTTCAATCGCGAATTTCATTGGATGATTGTTGAAAATTCCAACGATATAAAAAAGCTGATTCAAGAAACGGTATTAATGAAGGAAAAGCAAACAAGAACCATTCACATTAATCAGTCATTCTGGAATATCACTGCTTGTCCGCAAAATGGTGCGATTGCTTTATTTTTTGAAAAAAATATTCAGAACCAAGCTGCCTTGCAGGTTGGGGAGAGGGAAGCGAAAAATGCTATCGAATTCCATACGTCCGCTTCGTATGTCCCGATTTCGGGAAAAAGCGAGCCGATTCAGAAGGTGTTAAAACAGATTGATCAATACAGTGCAAACGATGAACCTGTGTGGATTTCCGGTGGGAAGGGTAATGGAAAAGAATTAGCGGCCCACACCATTTATGTGAAAAGGAATAACCTGTACGACCCGTTTGTTGTGCTCCATGGTGATTTATTAAGTAAAGAGCAGCTGGGGAATTTCATGAGTGACTTTTTTGAAAAATATGCTCATGGAGTCATTTATGTAAAAAACATTGACCAATTGAGCGCAGATATGCAAAAAGAGTTATACCATTTCGTCAAGAATGCTCATCACACAAAAGTAAAGTGGCTGGTGTCATCCGAAAACAACATGGAAGAAAAGATAAAAACCGGCACGTTTGATCGTGACCTATACTCTACACTCGGTCAGCAAAAAATTTACATCCCGCTACTCCGGGAACGCCGGGAGGATATAGAGGATTTAGTTCATGTTTTTATATCTGACCTTCATCCGAAATATGGAAACGCTGTCGTTGGAATTCGCACCGATGCTTTGGCCGAGCTTGCCCGTTATGATTGGCCGGGTAATGTGGAGCAGCTAAAGCAAGTAATCGAACAATTGTTTAAACAAACAAGTTCTTATTACATTGAAAAAGAAGATGTGGGGGCGGTTTTAGCAAAATGCGAGCAGCCGGAGAAAAAGGATGAAGCCTTAACTCCTATCGATTTAACCGGTACATTAGAGGCAATTGAAAAACAAGTCATCACCAAAGTTCTTGAAGAAGAAGGCTTAAACCAATCAAAAGCAGCCAAACGCCTTGGCATAAACCGCTCCACACTGTGGCGCAAGCTTAAATAATAGCTTGTGTCTTTTTTTTGTGGCAGATGTGTTGCAAAACGCAATAAAATGAAAGTTTTTATGACATTTTTTCTATATATATTGCCAAATGCAACATTTTGTTTTAATATTAATAGTGCTGAAAGCGTTTTTAGATGAAAAATAAAACGGCATCTAGAGCCTTTAATTAAAAATCAACTGATCTGTTGCAGAACTTATCATACCAGTATGTATAGGCGATTTAAGTCAGTTGAAAAATAATAAAACTCGAGACAAGACAAACTAGAATTAGCGTAAAAGGGGGTCGGGATGCAGGTGAAACTTGCGGTTATAGCAGACGATTTAACGGGTGCCAATGATACGGGCGTGCAATTTGCCAAACAAGGGTTAAACACGACAGTGTTATTTGCCGAAACGCAATTACAGCCAGCACATTTACGTGCAGATGTGATTGTCTTAAATTCAGATAGCCGTGCCTTAACGTCTGAAAAGGCTTATGAAGCGGTTTTTAATCTAGCTGCACAATTGAATAAATTGTCTGTTTCAAAAGTTTTCAAGAAAATTGATTCTACCATGCGGGGAAATATTGGTCCGGAAATCGATGCCGTCATGGATGCATATAAGTTAAAAACCTCGTTTGTGGTTCCGGCTTTTCCGAAAAGCAATCGCGTGACCATGAACGGAAATCATTATGTGAATGGTGTTCTTTTAGAGGAAACACCGATCGCTCAGGATCCAGTCTGCCCAGTAACCGAAAGCTACCTGCCCAAGTTGCTGCAGGAGCAGAGCAAACGGGAAGTCGCAATCATTTCCATTTCCGATGTACGAAAAGGAAAAAACCATTTATTTAAAAAAATGAATGAGCTATCCTCGGAAAGTGTTTCAAAAATTATTATTGTAGATGCAACGACTGATGAGGAACTAAAAACTATAGTCGAAGCTGCAGAATTTTTAAAGGAGAATTTCCTTTGGGTAGGTTCAGCTGGAATTGCCTATCATCTTTTCAATACGGGCCAGCCCGAAGAGCGATTACGTCATCAACAGTCGGGTGAACGGCTTCCAGTCCTGGTCGTTGCAGGTAGTGTAAATCCTGTCATTGACCGGCAAATTCAAGTCTTGAAAGACAACTATCATGTCAAAGAAATTGTCATTTCCCCGGAAGAATTCTTTTATGAAGATAGAAGAAAACGGGAAATCGAACGGATTGTGAAAGCTGGCCAGGCGTTGCTGGAAAAAGGCGATCTAGTAGTCACGACCAATCGCGAACGAGAAGCTATTAATGGGGTGAAGGACCTACAGCAGAAGCTTGGATTATCGAACTTTGATGTAGGATATACCATTGCCGAATCGATGGGCGTGATCGCCGGCCAATTAATTGATAGCAAGCCTATCTGCGGGGCAGTTTTAACCGGCGGGGATATTGCTGGAGCCGCCTGTAAGGTATTGAACGGTGAAGGGATTCGCGTCATTGGTGAAGTGGAGGCCGGGATTCCTTATGGGAAATTGTTCGGAGGCTTCTTTGACGGTTTGCCGCTTGTGACCAAAGCGGGTGCCTTTGGAACGGACCAAGCCCTCGCCAATGCTTTACAAACCATAACGGATGTAAATGCTCATGTTAAAAACCGCGATTGGCGTCATACTGATCCGTCTTATGTGTGTGGCTAATTGCAACTCTTTTATATGAAGATATTTTTAAAATAGAATAACGGGAGGAAACGAAAATGGCAGCAAATAAACCAATTATTGCAATTACAATGGGAGACCCCTCAGGTGTCGGACCGGAAATTATCGTGAAGTCCTTGAATGACAAAAACGTCTATGAAAACTGCCGCCCATTTGTAGTCGGCGATTTAAAAATTTTAAAAAGAGCTTTAGGTGTTACCAATGTTGATCTTCAATTAAACAGCATTGCAAATCCTGAAGATGCCAAGTATGAATACGGAACTATCGATATTATCGATCTAGATTTAGTTTCCGAAGATTTACCTTGGGGACAAGTTTCTCCAGAGGCTGGAAATGCAGCATTCCGTTACTTGGAAAAATCCATTTCTTTTGCGAACGAACAAAGAATTCACGGCATTTGTACCGCTCCTTTAAATAAAGAAGCACTTCACAAAGCCGGCCATATGTATCCTGGCCACACTGAAATTTTGGCTGAATTGACCAATACAAAGGATTTCGCGATGATGCTTTCTGCACCAAACCTACGGGTGATCCATGTAACTACCCATATCGGCCTTCTTGACGCTATTCATAAAATTAATGCTGAGCGTCAATATACGGTCATCAAACTTGCGCATGATACATTGCAAAAAGCAGGGATCAAGTCTCCGCGTATTGCAGTTTGCGGCATCAATCCGCATGCCGGTGAAAATGGCCTGTTTGGACATGGTGAAGAAGAAGAAAAAATTGTTCCTGCTATAGAAAAAGCGCAGGCAGAAGGTATTAATGTACAAGGTCCGCTTCCTGCTGATACCTTGTTCTTCAGAGCAAGACGCGGTGATTTTGATATTGTTGTCGCACAATATCATGACCAAGGCCATGGACCAATTAAAGTATTGGGTCTGGAAGCAGGCGTAAATATTACTGTTGGTCTGCCAACAATCCGTACCAGCGTTGACCACGGAACCGCGTTTGATATTGCTGGAAAAAATATTGCGGATGAGCAATCATTAAAAGAAGCAATCCGCATGGCCATTGAATTGGCTCCTGAGAACTTGGCAATATAAATACGATGAAATAGAAGCAAGAGGTCATTATCTGATCTCTTGCTGCCTTTGTATGTGTGAAATTCTTTTATGAATACGGTGTTTATTTTTGAAAGGGGAGTAGTACAATGTCTTTTCCTAAAATGGCGAAAATAAGACAAAAATTTCAAGTGGAAAGCTTACAGGATATCCCTGGAACGATTACTGAGCAATTCACGGCTGTCAAGGCCGATGAAAAAATCAAGCCGGGCATGGAGATTGCTATTACTGTTGGCAGCCGGGGGATTAACAATATCCCGTTAATCGTGAAGAGCGTGGCGGATGAAATTAGGAAGAGAGGCGCAACTCCATTTGTCTTTCCGGCAATGGGAAGCCACGGCGGTGCTACAGCTGAAGGGCAAAAAGAGATGGTGGAAAGCTTAGGTGTAACCGAAGAATACACTGGCTGCGAAATCCGTTCCTCCATGGATGTCGTGGAAGTTGGCGTAACGTCAGAAGGAATCCCTGTTTATGTAGACAAAATAGCTTACAATGCAGATGGCATCATCGTGATGGGCCGCATCAAGCCGCATACAGATTTTAAAAATAAAATTGAAAGCGGCGTCTTAAAAATGGCGTCCATCGGAATGGGTAAGCATAAACAAGCCCTGGCTTTACATACTTATGGCATTAAAGGAATCAGCGAAATGATGCCTGAAGTAGGGAAAGTGGCGATTGCCAAGTCCAATACTCTATTTGGAATTGGCATTGTGGAAAATGCTCATGAAGAAACGGCAATCATTGAAGCTATTGAACCGGACCAAATCGAAGAACGTGAAAGAGAATTATTGAAAAAAGCATTTACCTTGATGCCAAGCCTGCCAGTCGACGAAATGGATATTTTGCTCGTCGATGAAATCGGCAAAAACTATAGCGGTACCGGCTTTGATACAAACATTATCGGCCGGATCCGGGTCTTGGGCGTAGAAGAGCCGAAAAAGCCAAGCATCAAATATGTCATAGCCTCCAATTTAAGCGAGGTCAGCCACGGAAACGCTTTAGGAATCGGCTTAGCGGATTTAACTACCAAGCGTTTATTTGAAAAAATCGATATCAAAACCATGAACGAAAATGTCGTCACCAGTACCTTCTTGGCACGTGCAAGTATTCCGATTGTCCTGGACAACGACCAAGAAGCATTGAAAGCAGCACTGCGCGCTACCTGGGGAGTGGCACCGGAAGAAGCAAGAATCGTACGGATTCCAAACACCCTCCACATCGGCGAACTATATGTATCAGAAGTCATCTTCAACGAACTAAAAGACAAAGAAAACATCGAAGTATTAGAAGAACTCCAAGAAATGAAATTCGACCAAGACGGGTATTTCTTGCCAATGCATTGATGCATGGGGACGGTTCTTGTGCATCATTATTAAAAGCAGCTTTCAAGTTGGAAGCTGTTTTTTTATATGTATTGGAAAGAGGAATATTTTTACATAATATAGAAATGATGTTGATAGAATTTAAATGGAGAGAGGTAATTATTATTCTCGGTATTGTATTCTGGATTATTATCATTGCATGCTTTTTGTTTAGTTTTGTCGGTCTTGTATACCCGATTATCCCGTCAGTGCTGCTCATTTGGGCAGGGGTAGTGCTGTATCACTTTGGAATTAACCCAAACGAACTTTCTTGGCTTTCGTGGACCATGCTTGCCTTATTGACAATTGTTTTATTTTTGTCGGATTATTTGGCAAATCTACACTTTGTCGATAAAGCTGGCGGTTCTAAATGGGGGACACGGGCGGCAACTCTGGGGCTAATCATCGGAAGCTTTGTGGTTCCGCCTTTTGGCGTCATTATTGTCCCGTTTGTTTTGGTATTAATCACGGAAATGCTGCAAAAAAAATCCTTCCTAGAATCCACGAAAGTGGCGTTTGCTACCTTGCTTGCCTTTTTAAGCGGGACGGTTGCAAAGGCCGTTATCCAGCTGATTATGATTGGTGTGTTTGCTTTTGATGTAATTTTCTAAAAGGTCCTTCTTGGGTGGGTTTCGTCGGCTATCCCTTTTCGCTGTATCACTATTTTACTTGGGAATCAAAATAGTAATTTCATCACATGAAACTATTCCACTTTTATTTATTTTTTATTTAGTTCCATTATCACTTTTTAAACATAAGGATATGATAAGGAGTGGAATGTGATGAAAAAGGAACAGGAACAGTTTGATATCGAAACGCTTCAGCTTATTCAAAATAGACTTGATTATATTTACTCCATCGCCAAGAGGTATAACAGTGATCACCCTGAATTAATGGACACGATTGAAAGTTTAGCTAATGTGGCAAACATGTTTGCAAAGAATAAATATGAAGAGTTGAAGGGTAAGGAAGTAACAGCGAGCCAACAAGGAAACATTGTAAGAAGGCTGGGAAACTCATACTCCAGAATGAGAGAGTATGAAAAACAAAAAGAGACGGACTTTCCGGAGTGGAAGCTTTGAATCATGGGTGATGTACGGGGACGGTTCTCGTGCCTCATTTTCGTTATTCTGAGGTACAAGAACCGGAAACATAGGGCCGGTCTCATTCCCCATTTCGAAAGCAGCTTGCTAATAAAAATTGGCAGGCTGTTTTATTTATTATGAAAATATAAATTCTGATGCAGACATTCATATTCTCGCAAAGAAAATCCCCTCCCGCTGCCATGAAGCAAAAGAACCGTCCCCGTGTCTCACCTACATATAATTTCCCTCAGCGGGGATAATAAAGCCAACTTATCCTCAAAATGGAGATTTATATGCAGAGTTTAGTAAAAATCTTGCTTCCAAGACAGTTGTTTATGTTGCTGATTCTTTCGACTGGATTGCTTAACCATGTGATTCTTATCCCGAATTTGCTCACTGCTGCTGGTCGGGATAGCTGGTTAAGTGTTATTTTGGTTTACCCGATTGCCATCTTCTTTTCATGGCTGGTTTACTTTATTGCCAAGAAAAGTCCGAATGAGGGCTTCTTTTCATTGATGAAACAACGTTTAGGAAAGGTGTTCTCGACGATCCTGTCCATTCCAATGATGCTCTTTTTGTTATCCAGCTGCTACGTCACCTTAAGGGACTTAATGATTTGGTTAAGTGCCTATTTTCTAGCTGACGCGCCCATTTTTATGATTAATATGATTCTAATTTCTGTATGTTTTCTTGTCACACTAAGCGGGGTAAAAGCAATGGCGATAGCGAGCGGATTCCTATTACCGATTGTGATGTTGCTAGGGTTCTTTATTGCATTTACAAACATTCATCATAAGGATCCTAGTTTGTTGTTTCCCGTTCTCGCCGAGGGTTATGCCCCTTTAATGAAAGGGGCCATTTATGGACTGGCCGGCCTCCTCGAGATATACGTGGTTATTTTATTACAGCCATATTCCCAAGAACCGATTAAATTTAGACAAATGTTCGTTTTATTATTCATTTTAACGGGCTTAATATTGGGACCGCTGTCCGCAGGCATCATGGAATTTGGCCCAACAGACGCAGTCAATTTTCGCTATCCTGCCTATGAGCAATGGCGTATTTTAAGTATCGGCGAATATATCTCCAATTTGGACTTTTTTGCTTTATACCAATGGCTGAGTGGAGCATTAATCCGGGTAGGCTTATTCATGTATTTGCTATGCACATTTTTCACATCAAAGAAGCAACCATACAGGCTGAATCCAAAGCTTGTGATCGTTATGTATCTCCTCTTATTCGGTCTTATGATGATAAAAGTCGAAACTTTTTATTTCTATAAGGCTGTTTATGATTACTTTTTGCCGATATGCATGGCATTTTTTTTAGTGCAAATCCTGGTATCTGTTGTACTTGTTTTAGTTTTTAACAAAAGGGATGATCATCATGGCAAGGACACCAAGCTCGAAACGACCTCATAACGGAAGTGCTGATCATAAACTTGAAGAGCTAAAAAATCAATTTGTGAAGAGCCAGGATTTAATCTTTAAAGTGCACATTTCCGGACGGGAAAGCTTTGATATCATTTATTTTCAAAGCTTAATCGATTTAAATTTTCTAGATCAATACATATTGCCTAAACTTGGGTTTCATATAGAGGCTCCCGTTCTATATAAACTGAAATCCTTTTTTCAAGCAGATGATGTCACCTCGAGAACAATTGAAGATTTATCCGCTTTACTTTTTGAAGGAAGAGTCCTATTCAAAATCGATGATGTGCTTTTAAGTATTGATGCCGGCGACTTTCCGAAACGAATCCCTGAAGAATCAGCGCTTGAGACTTCGATAAGAGGCCCAAAGGACGGGTTTGTTGAGGACATAAAGACAAACATCTCCCTCATTCGGAGAAGACTTAATACCTCATCTTTATGTTTGGAAAGATATATTATTGGGAAAAGAAGCAAAACAAAAGTCGCTCTCATGTATTTAGAAGATGTCATTGATCAAAGAGTTCTTGATGAGATCCACAAAAGGCTGGATAATGTCGAAACTGATATTTTATTGAGTATTCATGAACTTGAGTCATTTGTACGAGATCGTCCGTATTCAGTCTTTCCTACTATGGACTATACAGGGAGACCGGACTTTATTGTTCAGGGATTGAATCAAGGTCGATTTGCTCTGCTGGTGGACGGGAATCCTACTGTATCTATCGCCCCCATTAGTTTACTGGTACAGACCAAATCTCCTGAGGACAATTACATCAGTTATGCGTATGTTTCAGTCGAAAGGATCATCAGGCTGATAGGGTTAATGATATCTGGCTTTTTACCCGGTTTGTGGATTGCCTTATCCTCCTTTAACATTGAACAGATTCCGTACACCATGGTTGCGACGATAGCAGTCTCCCGTTTCGGCCTGCCTTTGTCTTCGCCCATCGAAATGGTGATTATACTCTTTTTATTTGAGCTATTTAATGAAGCAGGGGTACGCTTGCCGAGGGCGATTGGGCAAACGGTAGCGGTATTGGGAGGCTTAATTGTAGGTGATGCTGCCATCAGGGCCGGATTAACTTCTCCTACCATGCTAGTTGTTACTGCGATTACCTATATTTCGTCTTTTACGTTAGTGAATCAAACATTAAGTACAGGAATCACGGTTATCAGGTTTTCTGTTATTTTACTTAGTACGTTTTTCGGATTATTTGGAGTGGTGAGCGGCTTTATTTTAACGATTTTTTACTTTTCAACGCTGTCTTCCTTTGGGGTTCCATACCTCGCATCGGTGGCACCAATAAGCCTAAAAGAAGTGATGAAGTCATTCTTAAGACTTCCTAATGGCTTATACAAATCAAGAGCCGCCTCAACGAGCCCAGATGATCCAACAAGGGATGGTAATCCATCATGAGAATAATGAAACTCGTATTGGTTCTCTCATGTTGTCTAATCTTTACCGGCTGTACGGGAATAAAAAATATTCAAGATATCACTTATATCGTGGCGATTGGTATGGATTATGATGTGAAAAAAAAGGAATATACCGCGTATATTCAAGGTTTGAATTTTGCTAATGTAGCAAAGACAGAGGGAGGGAGGCCGGTAGAACCGATTCCGACTTTTGTGGCATCAGCCACTGGTGAAACACTAAATTTGGCAGTAAGTAAATTATATAAAAAGTCAGAACCGCCATTGTTTTTTGGACACGTTAAAACACTTGTGTTAAGTCAGCGTTTAATCAAACACAAGGCAAAAGAAGTAATTAAAGAAGTAGGCAGAAATCGTTCACTTCGCCCCACACTTAGAGTCGTAACGACAGATGAGGATATCCAAAAGGTTTTTAATGTAAAGGCATTATTCGATTATCCATCAGTGTATACGGTGATTTTTAAAAAAGATGGCAGTGATCTGGCCGAGGATGAAATAAGACCCACCACGCTCATGCGCTTTTTAAGAGACTATTATGAACCGATGGGGGCGGCCAAACTGCCTTTAGTTAAAATTGATAGAGACAGCTGGAAGACTAAAAAGAACTTCCCCATTTTATTTTTTAATGGATATGCTGTGTTTCAGCACAAAGAGTTTATCAAAGTTCTTCCTTTTAATGATGCAGTTTATATTAATTGGCTGCTCGAAAACAGGGTTGCATTAGATCGGAAAGTGATAAATAACGGAAAGCTGGTAGCTGCTGTCAGGCTGACTTCGCCAAAAATGAAAATAAAATACGAAAAGGGCGCATCTTCACCAAAGTTTTCTATCGAGCTTTTTGCACATGCTGATTTACTGGAAAAAATAGAGGATATCCCCATGAAAAAATTAAAGAAATTAATTGAAAGCGATATAAAAAAGAACCTTGAATCAATTTATAAAAAAGGGGTAGACGACCAGATTGATGTCCTAAACGCCGGGGAAAAATGGTATCGGGCCCACGCTAAACAATACCAACAATTAAAAAAATCACAGAACTTTTATTTAGATAAGAAATCCCTAAGTAAAGTTACCGTTAAGGTACAAGTCTTTCATTATAATGCCTATAAATATGACCTCAAAGGCAATGGGGATTTCTGAGGCACGGGGACGGTTCACATGCATCATTTTAAAAGCAGCTTGCTAATAACCGGCAGGTTGCTTTATTAGTTTTAAAGCCCAAAATTGCTTTTTTTACGAAGTACTTTACTCCCGTTTCAACTTTTCATTTTTTATAGTAAATTTTCCCTATTATCTATTATAATAGTAATGTATATTTTGAATTCAATATTTTCATAGTACTAATAGATTAATTCATAGGTAGGGATGATTGTTGTGAAAGAGTTGTTGCCAATTATCGAAAAATGGCCAGGCGTTGGCTTTATCATAAAATATATCTTGGATTCCAATCTGAAAGTTATTGGCATGGTTGCCGTGATAATCCTAGCTGGTTTGTATCTTCTAAAGGAAGGAAAAGAGCTGGCGGATTTATTTAAGCCAATCCTCAATCTTTTCCGTAAGAAAAATGGCCCTAACAAAGATGATTTGAAGCGGGAGCATTTTTATGAGGTATCCACAAGTCCAGAATTTGTAAAATGGCAAAATGAAGTCTTGAAAAAAATATACTCCGATTTGAACCTGTTAACCCTGTTTGGCAGGGACTACCCGATTCTGATTCATGAAGCGAAAGATAATTTTTCCTATCCTTTCAATGAAAAGGTTTCCGGCTTTGCAAAACTGAATAGTACCGACCTTCCAAAATTTGAGTATGATAAGGGGCAAAAGGCGTATTTTAACATGATGAAATCTACCATTAAACGGCCAAAATTGGTCGGCTTTGAATTGGATGAGTTTTATTTGGACAATGCCGATAGAATCGAAGGTTTCTCAGCTAAAGTATGTCAGTATGAGCAAAATGTCGTGACCAGCCATATTCTCGATTATGAAATGTACAAGTATTATCAAAAAAGAGGCGAGAAGGCACTGGATAAATCGGGTGAGGAGCTGTTAAATGAGCTGTCCTATCGAAAAAAAATCCATACTGGGAAAACACAAAGGGAAGTTGTGTCAACAGGGTGCAATCGCCATTCCTTGTTAAGTGTACAGATGCTAGTGATTTTTAAGGATAAAAATAATAGCTACCGGGCGCTGATGATTAAGCGATCGAAGGACGTAGCGATCAAGCCGAATTATTGGCAATTGATTCCGGCCGGCGGCTTTGAAATTTTTGAAAGAGAAGATACTACCTCAAAACTTGTCATCAAGCAAAATTTCAATATTGAGTTGGCCTTATTTAGGGAATTGATTGAGGAGGCCTTTAATGGGGCGGATTTTGAGGATAATGAATCTGGGAATGAATTCGAGGTCATTAATAAACACAAGGACGTTATTTACATAAAAGAATTGCTGAAGAAGAAGGATGCGCATCTGGAGTTTATCGGAAATGTGGTCGACCTAGTCTCGCTAAGGCCGGAGCTTTCGTTTCTATTGGTGGTCGATAACCTGGAATTTGCCGATATGAACTTTAAGAAAAATCATGAGGGCAAGGATTTGCAAGTTATTAAAGTGAACGAGATTCCAGATTTGCTAGAGGACGGCTTACTCTATCCGAGCAGCGCCGGGCTGCTCAAGCTAGCCATGAAAAGCCAACTATTCGCCGAACGCGGTCTGCTGCAGGAAATGTGATACACGGGGACGGTTCTCATGCATCATTTTGGTGATGCACAAGAGCCGTCCTTGTTTATCATTTCCAGTAAAAACCAGGGGACAAGTTGTAACCGCTTCCATTATAATAGAGATAGATAGAGGAAAGGGGATGCAGCAATGGAACTATTAATGGAACTACTAGCCAACAACCCGTCGGAGGAGCCTTGTGAAGAAAATTCCCCAACAATAGAAGAAGAGAATTACGATGTGTCTGACTATGATTATAATAAGAGGATATGGTTTTAATAGATGGAACGCGGGGACGGTTCTCGTGCATAAATGATGCATGAGATCCGTCCCTTTGCTTCACCTTTAGTGAACAAAATGGTCGGTATTTTTATCAATATATAAAGTGCCATCCTTTTGCAGTTCTGCGTAAAAGACTTCTGATAGGTCTGTTCCTGCTTGGGCTAATTGTTCATGGACCCAGGCCATATCTAGGTTAAATGGCTGAAGGTTCTCATCAATGATTTTCCCGTCCGCTATCACCTGAATAGGAATCGGGAACTGTGCAGCTTGAGGCCCTACCACGCCTAATGCCTGTGCCGGTAATGGTAAATCCCCGCACTTCAATGGCTGCTTTTGTTCCTTCAGCAAAACAGACAATTTTCCATTTGTCTCCAAAATTGCATAATCCACCTCCTCAATCGAAAAAACATCCTTATTCCTTAACAGGACCTGCAGCTCATCCATGTCGAGGAGCTGTTTTTTCAAGACATGCTCGAGTATTTTCCCTTGTTTGATAATAATGACCGGTTCACCTTCTACTACTTTACGGAACGATCTTGATTTGACATCGAAAAAAGCCACCAGCAAAGTCAGTCCGCACCATGTTAAAAGGCTGACAAAGCCTGAGGAAACCTTCAAGGTTGGGTCAACCGTCAACGACCCGGCAATTGTTCCAATCGAAATTCCGGTAATATAATTAAAAAACGTAAGCTGTGAAACCTGCTTCCGCCCCAATAGTCTTGTTAACAAAAAAAGCACCACAAAGGCACCAACCGCCCTCGCAAAAATCTCCACCACGCGACACTCACCATCCATTTGTAAAAATATACCTTATTTATAATCTCACCAGAAGTTATGACAAATATTCGGTTTATGAAGTGAGGCACGAGAACCGTCCCCATGCATCATGACCTTTTTCCTATGTTTCTTCCATTTCTCTTTATTGGCAGAAATAGTATAATGAAAGGAGAGTATTTTGAATATTTGGCAATTAATGGAAAACACAGTATCTGCTAAGGGATATGTCTTGAAGGAGCGGAGTTTTACATATGAAGGTCATGTCGATTGCTGCCCTTTTTGATGAGCATATGGGGATGAATGAAGCGTTAGGAAAATTAGTTGAGAGTCCGGAATTAACGATTTGGTATAGGGATTTGGCAAAGGATACGTTATGGGTATCGAAGGGAAATGCCGCCATCTATGGGTATACACAGGATGATTTTATGAATAAACCTTTTCTGTGGCGGAACTCTGTATACCCGGACGACCGGTGGATTCTTGACCATGCAATCGCCCGGCAGCTTACGGGCAGCCCGACGACCGTGGAATATCGCATTATTCGTTCGGATGGCGAAGTAAGGTGGATCGAGAATCGCACCCATTCGATTTTGGATTCGAATGGAAAGGTCAGTGCTATTAGCGGGTCTATCTATGACATTACCGAGCAAAAAAGAGAGTCCCTACAATTGCAGGAACAGCTCATCATGAACGAAAAAAGGTATAAGTCGCTCTTTAACTACAACCATGATTTAGTGTGTTCCCTGGATCTAAATGGGAAAGTGACGAGTGTTAATAAAAGCTGTGAAGCTTTAACTGGATATAGTGAAACAGAATTGATGAGTAAGTTTTTTAAAGATTGGGTTTATGAAGCTGACCTGCCTAAAACCTATCGGGCTTATAAACTTGCCAAAAATGGGCATTCCGAGCGGATGGAATTAAGAATCGTCCATAAAAGCGGAGACATTCTCTTCACTAGTACAACCACCATTCCGATTATGATTGATGACAAAATGGTCGGTGTGTATTGTATTGTCAAAGACATTACCAAACATAAAAAACTGCAGGAGGAATTAGAAGGCAATAACCTGCGTTACAAATCGCTGTTTGAACATAATGCTAACTGTGTCTACTCTTTTGATTTAAATGGGTATTTTACAAGCTGTAATTCCGTATGTGAACAACTTACAGGCTATCGAAAAGAAGAATTACTTAAGCCGATCTCTTTTCATTCGTTCATTGCTTCGGAAAAACTGCTAGATACCATCTATCATTTTGAACAATGTAAAAATGGCACACCGCAAAATTTCCGAACGTCCATTAAAAATAGAAATGGCTTGATTGTTCATGCCAACGTGACCATTGTCCCCCTCATTGCAGATGGGCAAATTAATGGCGTCTTTGGCATTGCGCAGGACATTACGAAGCAGGTCGAAATAGAAGAAATCAATGAGCATATGGCCTACCACGATTATTTAACCGGCCTGCCCAACCGAAATAAGTTAAATTCGACCCTTTCAAAGGAACTGCTATTCGCTCAAGAACGAAACCAGCAGGTGGCGATCCTCTTTTTAGATCTCGATCGCTTCAAACTGATCAACGATACACTTGGTCATACAACAGGAGATCAATTGTTAAAGGAAGTAGCCGAACGGATGAAATCTTCCCTCTATGATAAAGACATTGTTTTCAGACAGGGTGGGGACGAATTTATCATTATATTAAAAAATGCCGATCGCGATGTCGCTTCCATCGTATCGAGAAGAATACTCGATATTCTGAGTGAGCCTTTCCAAATCGATAACTATGATATTTTTACATCTCCGAGCATTGGAATCAGCATGTACCCGGAGGATGGCGAAAACGTGGAAATCCTCATCAAAAAGGCCGATTTCGCTATGTACCATGCCAAGAATGACGGAAAAAATAATTTTAAATTTTATTCCCAAAAAGAACGTAAATCCAACATGAATCCATTAAAAATCGAGATGGACCTCCATAAGGCGCTGGAAAAAGAAGAGCTGCTTCTTCATTACCAGCCAAAGGTGAATTTAAAAACAGGGAAAATAACCGGGGTGGAGGCGTTAATCCGCTGGAACCATTCGGAATTCGGGATGATTGCTCCCGGTACCTTTATCCCGATTGCGGAAGAAACTGGGTTGATCACTCCGATTGGCGAGTGGGCCTTATATACCGCCTGCAAGCAATGCAAGGACTGGCAGTGCAAAGGTTTTTCCACCACGGTCTCAGTCAATCTCTCGGCCCGTCAGTTTACGCAATCCAATTTGCATGAAACCGTTGCAATCGTCTTGTACGAGACGGAGTTAGAGCCTCGATTTTTAGAGCTTGAGATCACGGAAAGCATGACGGCCAGCATTGAACGGACTATTTATACGTTACAAAAGCTAAAAAAGCTTGGTGTACGGATTAGTATCGACGATTTTGGAAAGGGATTTAGTTCGTTAAATTACCTGCAAAAATTCCCGGTGGATACGTTGAAAATTGATCAGGAGTTTGTCCAGCGTGTGCACAAAAACCCAAATGACGAGACCATTGTCAAAACGATCATTTCGATGGCGCACAATTTAAACTTGAGTGTGGTAGCGGAAGGAATCGAGACAAAGGAACAGTTATTGTTCCTGCAGCAACATCTTTGTGACGAAGGGCAGGGTTACTTTTTTACAAAACCTGTAGCGGCCGAAGAAGTTGAAAACAATTGGTTTGCCATTCAGCAGATGGTGAAGGAATTCGGATTATCTCAAGACGTCAACGAACGCAAGTGGGCGGAAGAATTCGTCCGGATTGCGAGAAAAGAATTAAATGAAACCATCCGCCTTCAGCAAGGGATGACCTTTAAGTATAAAAAAATTAATGGCCGTTTCATTCATACCCTGTGTGATGGGGAGTTGCTGTATCGGCTTGGCCTTATCCCTAGTCTTGTTGTAGGAAAGAGTTTAGCAGAGTTTTTACCTAAGGAGTATGCCGAAGAAAAGGAAGTTTATTATCAAAGGGCTTGGGACGGGGAAGAACATGTTTCCTACGAAGGCGAGCTGAATGGCGTTACCTACCTTGCTGCGTTAAGCCCGATTAAACGAGGCGGGGAAGTCGTCGAGGTCATCGCTTCGTGTGTGGATATTACGGAAAGAAGAAAAGTGGAAAAAGCCTTGCATGATAGCGAAAATAAGTACCGGTTGATTACGGAGAACATGACCGATTTGATTATATTATTTGATCGGAACGGAAAGAGTGTTTATGCCTCTCCGTCTCATCAAACCGTACTCGGTTATGCTCCTGAATTTTTTATAGGAAACAATACGGCACATCTGATTCATCCGGAAGATGCCCAGCTTATCGAGAAGCTATTTGCAGAGGTGTTGGATAGCAAATCTCCGATGAAAGTGGAACTTCGCTTTTTACATGCGAACGGGGATTGGAGACTGCTGGAATGTAATGGCACGCCGGTTATTGGTGAGAATGGAGAAGTGGAACATATCATGGTGGTCAGCAATGATATTACCGAGAAAAGAAGAGCAGAGGAGCTGCTATCGAAATCGGAAAAATTATCATTGGTGGGTGAGCTAGCGGCCGGTGTTGCCCATGAAATCAGAAATCCGATGACCTCGATTAAAGGGTTTATTCAGCTATTCCAGCAGGGAATCATCAGGGACGAATACTTTGATGTGGTACTTGGCGAGTTCGACCGGGTGGAGGACATTATTAAGGAGTTTCTTTCCCTGGCAAGACCCCAGGAAATCCAGCTGAAGCAAGTGAATATTCCAGTTTTGTTAAAAGAGGTGGAGACCTTAATCAAATCGGAGGCGCACCTGAAGGATGTGGAAATTCTGCTGGAAATAGAGCCAGATCTCCCGACGATAATGTGCGACACTAACCAAATCAAACAGGTGCTGTTGAATCTCTGCAAAAATAGTATGGATGCGTTGGATACCAAACGAAAAGGTCTTATTAAAATCACGGTAGGGGTTGAGTGTAACCAGCTGCTGCTTCAGGTAATCGATAACGGAATTGGAATCAGTGAAGAGCGTATCAAAAGACTTGGTGAGCCTTTCTACAGCAACAAGGAAAAGGGGACAGGCCTTGGCCTGATGATCTGTTTTAGAATCATCAAGCAGCACAATGGAACGATCACCTTCCAAAGCAAAGGAAACTGCGGCACCACCGCACAGGTTAGGCTGCCGCTATAGTGAGGGCCTGATTTTGTTAGCTGCTATGAAAATAAAATCTAAAAAGTATAAAAAAAGACGGCGGGGGAAACAGTTCCCCCGCTTTTTCTGCGTTAGCACCTTATCCTTACTAAAATCTTTAATGTTTGACCCTTGCTACTTTGAAAAAATAATTGTTGAAAAACGCTTACATTGGGTTTATAATTTAGATAAATCGTTTTACTAAACCGGTTTAGTAAAATTATAACACATCATAGAAAGGATCCTTAGCATGCAGAATGTGATTGTCCCGTTAAATGCTTTTGATCGATCCAAGGTCCTAGAACGCGGCCAGGCTGCCTTTGTCGGACTTATAGCTGAAGCGGGTGCTTATGGGATTGAGATTCGCCGCGAACTTATGCCGGAACCAGTCTCATCGTTTGACATAACAGAAAACCGGCAGAAACTAGCTCCAATACAATGTTCACAGTTTAGTAGAATAAAGCAAGAAATTGATCGCCACGGACTGTTCACCGTGTACTCTGCACCAATCGAACTGTGGAAAGCGGGTCACCAATTAAACGAAGAAGAATTAACAACTGTTTTTCAAGAGGGCAGAATGCTTGGAGCGAAATGGCTCAAAGTATCACTGGGACATTTTAGCGAAGAGCATTCCGATTTCAGCGGCTTAAGGGATTTTTTAAAAAGGCACCAAGAAATCCAGCTGCTGGTTGAAAATGACCAGACCTTTCACGGCGGAAATGTCCATCACCTGTTTAGCTTTTTTGAAAACGCTGACAGATGGGTGATTTCTGTTAAAATGACCTTCGATGCGGGAAACTGGTATTATACCAACCAAGATGTCGAAGAAGCTTTACAGAAGCTCGCGCCGTATGTGGTTTACCTGCATTTAAAACAGGTTGAAACGCAAAATGGGAAACTGGTGACAATCCCGCTGCAAAAGGAAGGGACCCACACCTGGAAAATGGTGTTGAACCATTTCCCTCAAGACATTGTGAAGGCACTTGAATTTTCGATTGGGCCCAAGGAAAGAATCAGAGAATTTATAGAATTGGTATGGGAGGAGGCTTTACTATGCCACAGCAGCTAGATACGATTACGTTTGGGGAAGCGATGGCGATGTTTATGGCCGCTGAGCCTGGTCCCTTGCACACAATCAGCCAATTCACGAGGGAGCTTGCCGGTGCCGAAACGAACGTGGCAATTGGATTGGCACGTCTTGGTCTGAAGTCAGGCTGGGTAAGCAAGGTCGGAAATGATGCCTTCGGGAAATTTATCATCGACCGGCTTGGAAATGAAAACGTTGACATCAAAAGCGTCCTATTAGATGATTGCTATCCAACCGGATTCCAGCTGAAATCTAAGGTGACCGAGGGCGACCCAGAGGTTCAGTATTTCCGTAAAGGGTCGGCGGCCAGCCATCTCGGAGTGGACGATTTCAATGAGGCTTATTTTTCAAAAGCCAAGCATCTTCATATGACTGGGATTCCGTTAGCCCTTTCACTCGAGACACGGAACTTTGCCAGGCATGCCTTATCTTTTTTGAAAAATAACGGCAAGACTGTCTCCTTTGACCCCAATTTAAGGCCGTCACTTTGGTTGTCGCAGGAAGAAATGGTGAGGGTCATCAATGAAGCGGCCATCGAGGCTGACTATGTGTTTCCAGGGATTACGGAAGGGGAAATTTTAACCGGATACCGCAAGCCTTCAGATATTGCTTCCTTTTATTTAGAAAAAGGCGTTGAACTCGTCGTTATCAAATTAGGCGAAGACGGCGCCTATTATAAAACTGCCGTGGAAGAAGGAATCGTTCAGGGCTTTAAAGTTGAAAAGGTGGTTGATACCGTAGGTGCCGGCGATGGCTTTGCGGTTGGCGTCATTAGCGGCCTGCTCGAGGGACTTTCTATCCGTGACGCCGTTGTCCGAGGAAACGCCATTGGTTCCTTGGCTGTTCAGGCTCCTGGCGACAACGATGGCTATCCAACGAAAGTAGAGTTATTGAATTATATTGAAAAAAATTCCCAGGGAGTGAAGTAACATGAATCAAAAGGTTACGAAACAAAGATGGCTCCGCCTTATTCCGATTGCTTTTATCACTTACAGTTTAGCGTATCTTGACCGTGCCAACTATGGATTCGGTGCGGCTGCCGGATTGGCCAAGGATCTTCACATTACGGCGGGAACTTCCTCCTTGCTTGGTTCCCTATTCTTCTTGGGCTATTTCTTTTTCCAAGTGCCAGGTGCCTCGTATGCGGAGCGGAAAAGTGCGAAAAAGCTGATTTTCTGGTCGTTGATTGCCTGGGGACTGTTGGCTTCTTTTACAGGAATGATCACAAATATTAAGCTATTATTCGTGATACGTTTTGCGCTTGGCGTCGTGGAAAGTGCCGTTATGCCGTCGATGCTTGTGTTACTCAGCCAGTGGTTCACGAAGGAAGAGCGTTCCCGCGCGAACACGTTCTTGATTTTAGGAAACCCTGCCACTGTGTTATGGATGTCAATTGTCTCCGGTTACCTTGTTAACTCTGTGGGCTGGAGATGGATGTTTATTGTTGAAGGGATTCCTGCCATCATTTGGGCATTCCTTTGGTGGAAATTAGTAGATGACAAACCAAGACAAGCGAAATGGTTAACCGATAAGGAAAAAGTTGAATTTGAACAACAGCTGGAAAAAGAACAACAAGGCATAAAGCCGGTTAAAAATTACGGCGAGGCGTTTAAATCAAAACCGGTTATTTTGTTAAGTGCTCAGTACTTCTTATGGAGCATTGGTGTTTATGGATTTGTGATGTGGCTCCCTTCTATTATTAAAGCGGCGCCAAATATGGATATGATTGAAACTGGCTGGTTGTCTTCTGTACCTTATGTTTTAGCCATTATTCTTATGTTTACAGCATCTTATTTTTCAGATAAGACTTTAAATCGCGGCGCGTTCGTTTGGCCGTTCCTACTGATTGGGGCGATTGCGTTCTATGTTTCTTATGTAATCGGGGCAAGCAATTTCTGGCTTTCCTTTATCCTATTGGTGATTGCCGGCGGCGCCATGTATGCTCCTTATGGACCGTTCTTCGCAATCATTCCGGAAATCCTGCCTCGTAATGTGGCCGGCGGTGCGATGGCCCTGATTAACAGTATGGGCGCGCTTGGTTCCTTCGTTGGATCGTATATTGTCGGGTATTTGAACGGGGCAACCGGCGGATTCGGAGCATCATACATCTTTATGGCAGGTTCGTTGTTTGTTTCAGCGATTCTGACTGTTTGGGCGATCAAAGCTGCAAAAATGGGCAGCGCATCTTCAAATGTAAAAATAAGTGCATAAAAAAATCAACCGTTTTGGATTTGTGCCAAAACGGTTGAACAATAGATAAAACACACAAAAATAGTATAGAACGTTTTAGAGAGAAATTCAATAAAGGAAGAGTGGATGACTTGGAGAGGGGCAAGGACTTGGTTGTGCGTCGGAGGACCAGGTACCTTGATTCACTTAGGAGTCATCCTTCTTTCTGTTGGCTGCATTTTTCGGATTCGTCACGTCTTCCTTCTTCAAAACTGCAACTGGAAAATAACTATTTTTATAGTTACAATGAAGTCAACATGAAAGTAGAGAAGAGGAAGATTGATAATGGAAAAAGTAACAATGGCGGATGTGGCCCGGGAGGCGGGCGTATCCAAAAGTACTGTTTCCCAATATTTAAATAAGCGCTATGAATATATGGCTGATAAGACAAGGGCCAAGATTGAGGAAGCGATTGAAAAGCTTGGATACCAACCCAATATCATCGCGAGAAGCCTTAAGCAGAAGCGGACATCGATGGTCGGCATTATTGTTGGCAATATCCTGCATTATTTTTCAACAGAAGTGATCAGGGCGATTGAAGACTTTTGCCACCGGCATGGAATCCACGCGATTGTCTGCAACGCCGATGATGATCCGGAAAAGGAAAAAGGGTACATTGAAATGCTGCGAGCAAGACAGGTGGATGGACTGATTATTTTTCCAACCGGGCGGAATCATGAATTGTATGAAAAATTGCAGCGGGAAGGCTACCCTTTCGTGTTTGTGGACCGGAAAGTGGAGGACCTTGATGCGTTTTCTGTGGTGACGGACAATACCGAGTCGGCATACCAGATGGTTCGGGACCTAGCCGGGAAGGGCCATGAGAATATTGCTTTTGTAGTGCAGCCACTAATCACAAGTCCGAGGATTGAACGGCTTGCGGGTTATCAAAAGGCTTTGGCTGATTCGGGTTTGGCTTTGAAAGAGGAGCTTGTCGTTGAAGCAAGTTTAACGGAAATGAAAAGTAATCTGGAGGCGTTATTTTCTGCGAAAGAGAAGCCGACTGCTCTTTTTGCCGCTAATGACCGATCTTTTTTGGTAGTCATGGACTTCTTGAAGGAAAAAGGCATCAAGCTGGGTAGAGACCTGGAAATCGTTGTTTTTGATAATATACCTTTTGGGCATTTACTAGAGGCTCCTATTTCCTTCATCGTACAGCCTGCCAGAGAAATGGGCAACAAGGCAGCAGAACTGCTGTTTGCGCAAATTAACAATGAGCAAATCGTGTCAGAAAAGATTGTTTTTCCGAGCCGGAGAGTATAGGACAACGGGGGAACAGTAGCTTAAACGACCGTAAGGCAATAAAATTAAGCCTTATGGTCGTTTATCAGAGCAATAAAAGACCATAAGTTAAAAAAACGAGAAGGTTCGGTCGCATAGAAACGGTATAAGTTACCCATTATTGATTGGGAACCAAGGATAGAGTATTATTTTTCAATAAACCGATTTAGTAAAACGGTTTATCACTGAAGAAAGGAGATTCCCAATATGAAAATACAGCTGGCTTTGGACCGAATGGAGATTGCAGATGCTATCAAGCTTACCCAATTTGTTGAAGAGTCGATTGATTGGGTTGAGGTAGGAACGTCTTTAATCAAAGAGTTCGGCATCCATAGTGTGAAAGAGTTAAAGCAGGTATTTCCTCATAAAACAATTGTTGCCGATATAAAGACCATCGATAATGCACGCTATGAATTCGAGATGTGCTTCCAAGCGGGGGCCGATGTGGCCACGGTCATGGGCGTATCACCGCTGGTAACGATTGATGCCTGTATGGAGGTCGCCAAGAAATACAATAAAAAGGTCATGATTGACCTGTTGAATACTACTGAGGAACAAAAAAGGGAACTGCTCCGCTATCAGGATGCCATTTTTTGTGTGCATGTGAGTAAGGATGAGCAGGAGGCATTAGGGGCACAAAACCGCGGCGGCCAGGAATCCAGCGGATTTTTTCAAAAAGCAGGCGTTGAACTTGCAGCCGCAGGTGGAATTACGCTTGATTCCATTGAAGGTTTGCAAAAATCACTTTGTTCCTCGGTTGTGATTATCGGTTCAGCCATCACAAAGGCAAACAATCCCTCCGAGGCGGCGGCAAAATTTAAAGAAATCGGATTACAGCTGGAGGGAGTATAGATGTCATTCATTCCAACGATTTTAAAAGAAGTAGAAACGGTATTAGGAAAGGTATCAGAGGAACAGCTGCAGGAATTGGCAGCCAGCCTGCAAAAAGCAGAAAGGATTTTTATTATTGGTGAAGGCCGTTCCGGCTTAATGGCGAAATCGTTCGCGATGCGATTGATGCATTTGGGAGCGACGGTATTTGTCGTTGGTGAAACGATAACACCTTCGATTGCAGAGGGTGACCTGTTGGTTGCGGTTTCGGGGTCAGGCACAACCAAGAGTGTTGTCTGGACGGCTGAAAAAACAAAATCTTTAGGCTGTGAGGTCGTCGCTGTTACCACCAACCCTGAGTCCGCCTTGGCTGGTGCCGCTAATCACATTCTTCATGTGCCGGCAGCAACGAAGTACCGACGTGAAAACGAGCTGCAATCCATTCAGCCGCTTGGATCATTATTTGACCAATGCGTGCATATTCTTTTCGACACGATCTGCCTATTGTTTAGCCAATTAAATGAAGTTGACCATGCCGATGCGTTTAAGAGACATAGTAATTTGGAGTAAGATTAAGGGTGCCTGTTATATTGGACAGGCACCTTTCTATTTTTTTTGAATTAAAAGGGTACTTCCAAGCAGTGATTTACAAGTTTGTAAGATATAATATGAGAATAATAGATTGTGAAACTTTGGGAGCTGAAATCCGTGGAAACATTGCAAAATCAAAAACTATCAGAACGATTCGAAGTGGCCTTTAACCAAATACATGCCTGGCTGCAACGGAATATAGTGGAGGAACGATCCGATAAGTTTACCGACCTGCTTCGGTCAGGGTTTCCGCGTCATTCGATTATTCGAAAGTACTACCATGACTTGAAAATGTTTGCCCGACTAAGGAACTCCATTGTCCATGACAAGGTGGAACTAGGGTTTTATATAGCGGAGCCGCATGAGGCTGTAGTTGAAAAAATCGAACTGATTGCCGAGTTGCTCTTAGAGCCAAAGGCGGCATATTCTATCGCTTCTAAACCAGTATTCTACTATTATGAAAATGCTAAACTAAAGGATATCTTAACCGTCATCCAAAAGAAATCCGTTTCGCTTTTTCCTATTTATGATGAGAACGGTTTTAAGTGGCTGTTAACGGCGGAGGAAATCATCGGTTGGTTTGCCAATCATCTAACCGGCAACAGTATCGTGATTGACGAAGTAGAAGTAAGAGAGCTATTTTCTGAAAAAAGAAATCGCCGTGTCGAGTTTGTTGGCAAAGATATTGATATCTTCGAGGTAGAAGAGATTTTTGAACAATATCACTTAAAAAATCAAAAGCTTGAGGCCGTCATCATTACAGAAACCGGAGAACAGCAGCAAAAACCGCTCGCCATTGTAACCTCTTGGGATTTAGTAGAAATTGATGCGATAGAGTAAAGGGTGCTTGACCCCCGCTGCATTAACACTTTAAAGCAGCGGGGGTCAGGCACCTGTTTTCTGGAGGCTTTTTTTAAAATTAAGGTTTGTTTGCGGGATCCTGTTGGGGTTCCTGCTGATCCTTTTCATAATTGGTCAGCCCTGCACTCGTATGGGCAAAGTTGTTGCGGTCGCCGTGAATGTTGCCCAAGCCCTGATTGTGTTTTTTATTGCTTTTAAAATCCTCGATGAAGTTGTTGCCGATACTGAACACGGAGGCTGCTTGAATACTGCCAATCTTGATGTTGCCGATATGAAAAGTCGGCGATAAAATGGGGGATGCCACGGATTACTCATCCTTCCTGCCTTTGGTTTTGATCCAATAGCCGTGAGTTAGGGTGTTCTCATTTCCTGATAAAGTCCCAATTACTTCATTTATCGTAGTGTCGCTGTGAAACTGTTTATGGGTATTCTTTTTACCAAAGAACACCCCCGATGAGTCGCTGATATTGGTAATGCTGATCTTTCCCAATGAAAGTTTCATCCGAATTCAGCCCATTTCTTTTTTCGTTATCATATTCAGGGTGTGGGCGAATGACACAACTTTTCCGGAGGTTGGGCGAAATGTACCCATACGAGCACAGTTCATATGAATTTAAAAAATGGAAGTATAACCGTCCAAACGAAGAACCTGCAGGCCGGGGGTTTCGTGGGGGACGTGGGGAACCTGCCTTTAGCCGCCATTTCGGAAACGGAAGCCTTTAGAGGTTTTGGTAATGTTTTCGTTTGAGGGCGCGGCCTCTTCTTCAGACATGGCCTCTTGTTTTAGCTCCTGCTTGTCAATCTTTTGGATAATCGAAGCGGCGAAATCATCAGAGCTGGTAATGTTCGTGCCAATCAGCAGCTTCCCGCTTAACTCATCAATTTCGATGTTATCTAATTGAAAGGTGATGTTCTCCAGATAATCGATTTGTACTTTATCGATATGGATGCTCTTTCCGTTTGGTTCCTGCTGCTGCTTTTCGAGGAGCTCAATCATCCGGTCCAGCTTATCTAAAAGAAGGGAGTTTATTCCGTCATCGTTTTTCGTCTGCTTCTTCTTCCGAGAAAAAAACTTGAACATAAACTCCCCCCCTTTGTTACGAATTTAAAAGGCTCGCCCAAAAACTTCCTACTTCTAACTATATGACTTTGTTGGAGCGGTTATTCAGTGGCCTGCCTCGCACTGCTCTGGGAAAGGGTTGGGGAAATTTCACGGCAATTCTTGGCTATTACTGTCCATATCGGCAGGTCCTACAGACATTTCGAGTTAATATTTTGCTGATTTTGTCCGAAGAAGCGGTACATTCGAACAATTTGTGTTAATTTGCCCCTGATTTTGTCCGAAGAGCTCGTCATTCGGACAATTCGTGTTAAAATTTTGCTAGTTTTGTCCGAAGAAGCTCGTCATTCGGACATTTTGTATTCATTTGCCCCTAGTTTTGTCCGAAGTAACACCTCCCCCGCCAAAAGACCCATTCCTACCCCCAGCCCTTCTCCCCCTTAACGGTCTTGTGGTAAAATAAACCTGAATTTTCCTTTTAAGTGGGTGATGGCATTGCCTGTGTTAAGGCTGTCGAGAATAGAAAAAAGAACGAAGGTGGAGGGCCCTGGCTTAAGGTACTGTATCTGGGTTCAAGGCTGCCCAATTCACTGCGCGGGCTGCTTTAACCCGCATACGTGGGACCCTAACGGCGGCATCTTAATGGATATTGACGAAATCTACGAAGATATCAAACGTACCTTGGAAGCATCACCTGAACTGGAAGGCGTCACTTTTTTAGGCGGCGAGCCGTTTAGCCAAGCCCAGGCCCTCACCATCCTTGCGCAAAAAATAAAAGCTTTGAAGCTATCGGTTGTGACATTTACCGGCTATGAATATGAAACGATTTTGAAGTCGCCCAATCCAAGCTGGCCCAGCCTATTAAAAGAAACGGATTTATTAATAGATGGCCCCTACATCCAAAGCCAGCATGACCTGAGCCGTCCGTGGGTTGGTTCGAAAAACCAGCAGTACCGCTTCTTGACGGATGCATATAAGCATCTTGAAACCAAACTGGCGCAGATTCCCAACAAACTAGAAATAAGGCTCCATCCTGACGGAACGATATCCGCCAACGGAATGGCCGAGCCCATCGATTTACATATGTTACTAGAACTAGATTACGAAAGAAGGAGATAAATAACATGAGTCTTGAAATTGTACTCGTTCCGTTGGCGATTGCGGTCACAAAAGAGGTTGTCGAAGGAATCGCCAACCGTTCGCAAAAAAACAATCAGGACTATACCGTCCTTCCAACCAGGATGAAGGATGAGTCCCTTCTCCAGCAAGCGCTCGAGGAGTGGAGCTGCTCGTTCCGAAAAGCAGAGACACTCGATTCACTAAAAACAAACAATGAAAACGAAGTGACGTTTATCGTCAACGAAGAGGGCTGCTACTCGCTTGTCCTCCCGAAATCAGCCGACATCAAGGCATTCGAGGAATGGATTGAGAAGGTAGAGGGCTCCTACACCCATTACCTGCAACAGCGAGTCTATCAACATTTACTAGAAAAGGCGAAGGAACAGGGAATGGTTTTAGAAAAAGAAGAACTGCTCGAAGATCATTCCATCCAGCTCACCTATTTGGTGAATCGATAAAAGGGGGAGCACGACTTGGCGAAAGTATATACAGACAGGGGCAGGAAATGGGAGATGTTGAACAGCTGGTGGATCCTCTTCACGTTTCTGCCGATTGGCATGACCAGTTATATTGCATTTTTCTATGCCGGCACCAAAGCTAAAAATGCGCGCTGGCGGATTTATGGACTTATTTATTTGGCCGTCTTCTTACTGGCGTTCATTCCGACTTACACCGAATTTGAAGCAATGATTTTTCTGGCATTGTGGATTGTTCCGATTATCCATGCCTTTAAAATCCGCCCGGCCTATCTGGTTCAATTGGATGTGTTAAAGGCTAATGAAAGATTGTATTTGGACCAAGAGGTTTCGAAGCTTAGGCGGGAGGCGGAAGCGAAGTTTGGCATGACGCAAACGCCGCCGCAGCCGAAAAGGGAGGCCCGCGTGAACCAGCGGGAGGCAAGCACTTCACCAATGTCCCCGCCAACCCAGCCGCTTTTTTCCAATGACCAAGAAATCAGGAAGATTAATATTAATCTAGCATCGGAAAAGGAAATTGCCGCTATCCCTGAGATTGGGATTATTTTAGCAAAAAAAGCCGTCGTCAAACGCGAGGAACTGGGCGGTTTCGAATCGTTTGAACAGTTCGCGCAAATCATGGGATTGAAGGAGCACACGCTGGAAAAAATGAAACAGCGTCTGATTTTCTCTGAATCGGACTATACTGATACGCATATCCATTCTGGAAGAGTCATTGATTATTAAGTAAGTAGGCAAGCCGGGCGGTTCCGGCTTCCTATTTTTACATAGGGGAAATAAGGAGGAGAAAAATGGCTATCGTCAAACAAAAAGGAACGAGAATACTTCTGGCCAACCTACTGAAGGCCAGATTTCCTTATTTATATATCCAAACCTGGGAGGAAGACCGCGTCCTATCACTAATTCGCTCGGTAGCCCAGGACGCGGAGCTCATTAAAACACCGCGCGAAGTGTTTACCTGGAGCATCACAAAGGGGATTCAGGATCATAACCGGCAGTCGGTCGGCATCGGTGACAGCAAACAGCCGATGAAGGTGCTCGAGTTTATTGAAAAGCATGATAAACCGAGCATCATTGTGCTTCAGGACTTTCATATCTATTTCGGCGGCCAGGGGCGGCATGCCGACTTCCAGGTGATCCGGAAGCTAAGGGATATTTTATTAAAAATAAAGCAAAGCCCGAGCCCAATCAATGTCATCTTCACCTCGCCGTTTCTCGTGATTCCGGATGATTTGCAAAAAGACATCACGATTGTCGATTTCGACCTGCCGAACTTTCAGGAAATCCAGGCAGTTCTCGACGAGATGATTCGCGTCAATCAGCAAACGGGCAGAATCCAAATCTCCTTAACCACCGAAGAAAAGGAACGTCTCGCAAAAGCAGCGCTGGGGCTGACCTTGTCAGAGGCAGAGAATGCCTTTGCCCGAGCAATGGTCGAAGATGGCCGGCTGGACATCAATGATTTAAATGTAATCTTGCAAGAGAAGGAACAAATCATCAAGAAAACAGGTATTCTCGAATTCATCGCCAGTGATTTGAAAATTGAGGACGTCGGCGGATTAGAAAACCTCAAACGCTGGCTTTCAAAGCGGAACAAGTCGTGGCTCGATTCAGCCCGCAAATATGGCCTGCCCGCGCCGAAAGGGGTGCTGATTACGGGCGTTCCTGGCTGCGGAAAAAGCTTAATCAGTAAAGCGATTAGCTCAATGTGGCAGCTGCCTTTGCTAAGACTCGATATGGGAAAAATCTTCAGCGGGCTGGTTGGCAGCAGTGAAGAGAATATGAGAAAGGCGATTAAGACTGCCGAAGCGATATCTCCGTCCATCCTCTGGATTGACGAAATTGAAAAGGGATTCAGCGGCATCACAAGCGGCGGGGATAGCGGGACCTCATCACGGATTTTCGGTCAATTTTTAACATGGATGCAGGAAAAAACAAGCCCTGTATTTGTCATCGCCACCGCCAATAATATTTCCGGACTACCGCCGGAATTAATGCGGAAAGGACGCTTTGATGAAATCTTCTTTGTCGACCTGCCGACGCTCAGGGAGCGAAAAGAAATTCTTAAGGTGCATATCCAGAAGCGCATCAAGGATGAGGAAGTAAAGGGCGATTTCCAGTTAACGGATAACGTGCTGGACACCTTGGCAAGAAACTGCGACGGCTTTGTTGGTGCCGAAATCGAACATCTGGTCATTGATGCCTTATTTGAGGCATATTCCAATGACCGCCCGATTCGCTTTCAAGATTTCGAAAAGGCCATCTCTAACACAGTGCCATTGTCAGTGACCCAGGCCGAGCAAATCCGCGGAATTCGCGAGTGGGCCAACGTCCGTGCTGTTGCAGCCACACCGCAGGAGGATCTCAAAGAATATGGAAAAGACCCTGTGCTTGTACCAGGCGGCGGATTGGAAAAGGCAGATAGCCCAAGTTATGCAGATGATGTCCGCTTTAACCGCGGCGGTAGGACAATCGATTTCTAAAAAGGGAGTGAAGAGGGCAGATGGAGGAAAAACTTCAAATCCGCATTTTTCCTGATGGTCGGATTGAGGCGGAAACATTGGGCATTAAAGGGGAAAAATGTACAGATTATATATTGATATTAGAAAACATTCTTAACGCCCAGGCCGTCCAAGCGGAATATACGAAGGAATTCTACGAAACCGAACAAGTCGACCTGCAGCAAACTCAGCAGAATATTTTAAAATAAATCATTTAGAAGTCTTGCCCTAAAATGGTGAGGCTTCTTTTTTTATAGGCTACTATAGTAAACATTGTTGCTCCGGCTATCTTTACACTTCGCATCAGTCTGCCTGTTCATTGGGTAAAATCCCTCAACTTTTTTAATGATCAGCACCTCTTTCTTCCCTGCCCGCCTTATAAAAGCGCTTTCCTATAAAATGGTAATTTAGTCTCTTTTTGTAGGACATTAGTTATGTGAGAATAAGATTATGGATAATTATGGCGAATTCCAAGCTGGTTTTGCAGCGTTAGAGATAGCATGCAAGGAGAAGAATGATGAATGTTACGTTAATTAATAAGGAGAGGATTCACTCGATAGCCTTGCCGGAAAAGGTGCGGGGACAGTATTGGATATACGATTCCAATGGCAAATCCTCCAGAAAACTGATCGGCATTGAAGGGATCAATGGAGAGTGGATTTTAAAATCGAATAAGGATGTGAAGGTTCTCGACAATACCGGGAAGCCGATCCGAAATACGGTCTTGCAGCCGCTAAGCATATATAATTTAGGACTTTATACCCAGGACCAAAAAACGATCATTTTCACAGAGCCGAGCACGGACGACCGACAAATTTTTACAAAATACTTGGTTAACCGAGATATCGAGATTACCATCGGCCGGACCGAACAGAACGACATTGTGCTGGCCAATCGTTTTGTCTCGGCATCCCATGCAAAGCTGTCGTTTCATAACGGCCAGTGGCGTATCGAGGATCAAAACAGTTCAAACGGAACATTCGTCGCTGGGGAAAGAGTGAAAAACAAAGCCTTAAAGATTGGCGACACCATATACATAATGGGTTATAAAATAATCATCGGCAGCTATTTTGTTGCTTTTAACAATCCGGATGGAACACTCTCAATCCGGACCAATGCGTTAAAGCCGTTCATACCGCAAACGGTCGAAACCCCGGATGAAGAGGAAGAGTACGAAGTACCGGAAACCGACTATTTCTACCGTTCGCCCCGCTTTAAGCGCGATGTCGAAAAAGCGGTTATCAAGATCGATTCCCCGCCGCCGAATGCGATTGGCGAAGAGATGCCGATGATGCTGGTGATTGGCCCGTCGATGACGATGGGGATGGCCTCGATGGCGACTGCGCTTTTTGCTGTCAACAACGCGATGGCGACCGGCGATATTTCAAGGGCGATTCCGTCGATCGTCATGTCGTGCAGCATGCTGCTTGGAACCATCCTCTGGCCAATCCTAACCAAAAAGTTCGATATGCGGCGCAGACGGAAAAAAGAGAAAATTCGCCAGGAAAAATACAAGGATTATCTCGACCGAATCGCTGTCGTCTTTAATGAGGAAGCGGAAAAGCAGGAGGAAATTCTTCGGGAAAATCATGTTCCCATCAGCGATTGCATCAACCGGATTGAAAATGTCCAGCGCAATCTGTGGGAGCGTGGCCCCGGCCAAAACGACTTTCTGAAAGTACGGGTCGGCACAGGCAGCGGCCTGCTTGCAGCAGACCTTACCTATTCGGAGAAAAAATTCTCGATTGACGATGATAACCTGCAGGAAGAATTGTACACCTTGGTGGAATCGCCAAAGGTTTTGAAAAATATTCCAATCACTCTATCTTTATATGAAAATCATATTTCCGGCGTTATCGGCACCCGCAAGCAGACAATCGAGTTTGCCAAAGGGTTGATTTTTCAATTGGCTGCTTTATACAGCTACGATGAAGTGAAAATGATTTTCGTCTATGACCAGGAGGAGGAAGCACAATTCGGCTTTACAAAATGGCTACCTCATGTGTGGAGCAACGATAATAAATTCCGCTTCATTGCCACCAACAACAATGAGGTGAAGGAAGTTTCGGCGTATATCGAAAAAGAAATCGAAATCCGTGCGAATACCAATGACAGCGAGATGGAGGATGTCAAGCCGTACTACATCGTGTTTGCCCTAAGCAAAGAGCTCGCCTTCAAAGCCGAGATGCTGAAGCAGGTGTATGCCAAGAAAGAAAACCTGCATATCGGCGTCGTCACTTTTTATGATGAACTGAAAAACCTGCCAAAAGAGTGCTCGATGGTGGTGGAGCTGGAAGAAAACAGCGGGAAGCTGTTCGACAAAAACGATATTACTGGGAAGACGACTTCTTTTACACCGGATATCTTCCTAAACGGTGCCGACCCTTACCAGTTGAGCGTGAAGCTGGCCAATGTTCCGCTTGATGAGCTGGCCAATTCCTTTAACCTGCCGCAAATGGTCACGTTCCTGGAATTATACGGTGTGGGCAAGGTGGAGCACTTAAACGCTTTGACCCGCTGGAAGGACAACGACCCGACGAAGTCACTGGAAGCGCCGGTTGGCGTCGACACTCTCGGCGAATTGTTCAAGCTTGACCTGCATGAAAAATTCCACGGCCCGCACGGCCTAGTCGCCGGTATGACGGGTTCGGGTAAAAGTGAATTTATCATTTCCTATATCCTGTCGCTGGCGGTAAATTACCACCCGCATGAGGTGGCGTTTATTCTAATCGACTACAAAGGCGGCGGGATGGCGAAATCGTTTGAAAAGTTGCCGCACACAGCCGGCATCATCACGAACCTGGACGGCGCGGCGATCAAACGCTCGCTGGTGTCCATCGAAAGTGAATTGAAGCGCCGCCAGGCTATTTTTGCCGAGGCCAGCAAGCTGGTTGGCGAGAGCAATATCGATATCTATAAATATCAAAAACTATACCGCGAAGGAGTCGTCCGCGAGCCGCTTCAGCATTTGTTTATCATTTCCGATGAGTTTGCCGAACTGAAAACGCAGCAGCCAGAGTTCATGACGCAGTTAGTCAGCGCCGCGCGGATTGGCCGGAGCCTGGGCGTCCACTTGATTTTGGCAACCCAGAAGCCGAGCGGTGTCGTCGATGACCAGATTTGGAGTAACAGTAAATTCCGGGTCAGCTTAAAGGTGCAGGAACGGGCCGACAGTATGGATATGCTGAAACGTCCGGATGCAGCCGAGCTTACCGATACAGGGCGTTTTTACCTGCAGGTCGGATATAACGAATTGTTTGAAATGGGGCAGTCGGCCTGGGCTGGAGCGCCATATTATCCGTCCGATAAGGTGGTTGTTGAAAAAGATAACAGCGTTGTCGTTATTGACCGGAACGGCCGTCCGGTTAAACAGGCGAAGATTGATAAAAAGAAGGGCCTTTTCACAAATCCGAAAAAGCAACTTGATGTGATTACTGATTATTTAAGTAATATTGCGGCTGAGGAGAATATTAAGATTCGTCCGCTCTGGCTTGAGCCGATTCCAGCACTAATCCTCTTGGATGATATTCGGAAAAAATACAAAGCGGATCATGGTAAGTGGCTGCCGCCAGAAAATAAGCCAGCTGATCTCCGAGAGGCCGTCAGTGAAATTGCGGCAGCATCGGAAACTGTTCAGGCTGACTTACGGAAAACGGCACAGGCCGTTAGCCGAGCGGAGTCCTATAGGCTTAATCCGGTCATCGGCGAATACGACGATCCGGTCCACCAGCAGCAATGCCTGCTTCGCCTGCCGCTCACCGACGAAGGTAATACCATTATTTACGGGGCGGCTGGTACCGGCAAGACGACCTTCTTAAATACGATGGTTTATTCGCTCATTCATGAGCATACCCCGGAGGAAGTCAATCTTTATCTATTAGACTTTGCTTCGGAAACATTGAGAGCTTTTTCCAAAGCGCCGCATGTCGGGGATGTCATCCTTTCGTATGAAAGTGAAAAGGTCAGCAACCTGTTTAAAATGCTGCAGGGCGAAGTGGAAAAACGGAAGAAGCTGTTTGCCGATTACGGCGGGGATCACCGCTCCTATGCCGGGGCAACGGGCCAGAAGGTTCCAGCGATTGTCGTCGCCATTCATAACTTCTCAGCATTCACTGAGATTTACGATGAAAAGGAAGAGGCGGTTTCATACCTGTCACGTGAAGGCACCAAGTACGGAATCTACTTCGTCCTCACTGCACTGGGAACGGGCGCTGTCCGCTTCAGGCTGCTGCAGAACTTCAAGCAGCTGATTACACTGCAATTAAATGATGAGGCCGATTATGCAACGGTCGTTGGCAAGACGGATGGCTTATTCCCATCGAAATTCAAAGGCCGCGGCCTCGTCAAGCGGGATGCTATTTATGAATTTCAGGTCGCGCAAATTACCGCCGAACCCGTGCCATATCCAACTATTAAAGCAGAATGCGAGAAGCTGCAGGAAGCCTGGAAAGGAACAGCCGCAAAGAGGATTCCGATTTTGCCAGAAAAAGTGGACCACGAATTCCTGGCTGAATATTGCGGTTCAAAGGGAAGTCTGAGCATTCCAATTGGTGTGGAAAAGAACTCGCTGCAAATTCACTATTATCCGTTCGGCAAATCCTATCTCCATATGATTCTATCAGCTGGAACGGAGCACGAGTTGTTCGTCCATGACCTATCCCAGTTCATGGCGCAACAGGCAGGCTTAGATGTAACTGTGATTGACGCTGAGCAAAGTTTTATTGAGAAAAACAATGCTGGTTTCAAATATTATTCAACAACCAAAGAGTTTGAGGAGATAATGGCCGACCTGTTTGATCTCGTCGTCTACCGCAACAACACCTTCAAAGAGGCATTGGAAGAGGGCCGGACAGTGGAGCAATTTGAACAAAAGGTGATTATCATCAATTCAGTTGCTGCTTTAAAAAATGCTCTTTCGAATCTGGGGGCTGAGAAACTTGGCTTAATTCTGGAAAAGGGCGACGCGAAGTATAACGTGACCGTTATTTTTGCTGAACAATCCAAGAATCTGTCCGGGCTGACCTTTGACAAATGGTACAAACAACATATTCACAGTGGAAATGGTATTTGGATTGGCAGCGGCATTACCGAGCAATTCCAGCTCAAGCCGGCCAAGACCACATCCGAAATGCGCGAGGAGATGCCGGCAGAATTTGCTTACTCCCTTCAAAACGGGAAGGCTGTCAAGGTCAAGCTATTAAACTCGCAAAAGGAGAATGATGACAGCGATGAATAAAGTACTCGTGGAAATTTTCCTTCCTGCTGCTGCCCAAAGCTACGATGTGTATATTCCATTGGAAAGCCAAATGAGCGAGGTCCTCACGCTGGTGTCATCCCTTCTGGGCGACCTGTCCGATGGCAAGTACAAAGCGACAGGCAGCGAGGTTTTATGTGATGCTGAAACAGGAATTATTTTTAATATTAACATGCCAGTTGCCGAACTGGGCATCAAGAACGGTTCGAAACTCATGTTGATATAAATTTTTACAAAAAGAGAAAGGAGAATGACAAATGGCGAAAAGAATTAGAGTCACACCTCAAGAACTTGAGGCGGCATCCAAAAAATTAGCCGAACTATCCGAAACCTATACAGGTATCTATACCCAGCTTATGCAGGCAGCAAACACGATGGGTGAAGCATGGGAGGGCGAGGATAACCTTGCTTTCGTTGACCAGATCAACGGCTTCAACCAAGATTTAAAACAGATGGCCGATAAGCTTCAAACGGCAAGCCGCACACTTGATACGCAGCGTGCCAATTACGCTGCTACCCAAGAAAACAACATGGTTCAAGTGAGAAAACTAACAAACTAAGAAAGGTGTGAAAACAATGGCAGGTTCTATTAAAGTAAGTACGGCCCAGGTGGCTGATATTGCGAATACGATTGAAAGATTGAACCAACAGCTTATGGATGAATTAAAAAACAGCCAAAGCACAATCAAAAATCTTTCCAATACATGGGACGGTGAAGCCGCCCAGGCAACATACGCAGCATACGATGAGTTTTCCGCGAAGTACTTCCAAACCTATTACGACATTCTTGATAACTATGTAAAGTTCTTACGTGTCAATGTTGACCAAGGTTACTTCGAAACAGAAACAGCCAACGTTAACCTGGCTGACGCATTTAAATAAACCAATTTCTCAATGCTAAAGGTGACGGCTGGTCCGTTGCCTTTAGCCTAACTACGAAAACAATTCCGATTGGATTGATATAGAATATGAAAAGTTTGCAAAATTTGGAGTAGTCAGGATGAAAAGAATCCTTTATAGCCTGCTTTTAATCATTTTAGTAGCGGGATTAAGCGGGTGTATGAAGCAACCAACCGAAAAGGAAAACAAAGATAACGCGGAGGCAATGCTGAACTATTTAAGAGATACGTATAGTCGGGATTTTACAAAGGTGGAGTATATTCTGGTCAAACGCGGCTTTAATGACTTCATATCTCCAAGTCTATAACCCTGAATATTTTTCAGGCTGCATGATTGTAAAAGATAAAACTGCAGGTTAAAGAGAATGGGTTCTTCATCTATGACCGATAATGATGAGGCAATTGTTAACAGGACCCGCAGAGTTGTGAAATGAAGATATTTAAAGCAGCAGATATAAATTTATATAATTTTTCTGAATGAAAGCAGGTATAAACAATATGCTGAAAAAAATATTGAAAAAGGTGAGTGTCATCGCAATGGGACTATCAATTTTTAGCTTGATTGGCTGCAGCGAAATGGATAAAGAGCAGGCCGCCGATGTCGAAAAGCTGCTCCAAAAAAAGTATCACCAGGAATTTGAAGTGACCCATATTGGCGGCCGATATGGGACATCGACGAATGATACGGTTACCACTTATGTCCACCCAAAGGACCAGAAGGACTTGGTATTTAAGGCGGTTACGACAAAGGATGGAGAGCTTGTGAGTGATGGCTATATTCCAAGTCTGATTAGCAAGTCCTTCAATCAAATTATCACTCGGGAGCTTTCTTCTGCAGGAATTGAGAGTGAAACACACACAGTAGCGATGGAAGCAGACAGTTCGGCGGAGACCAATCCGGATGTTTCTTTGGAAGAATACGTTAAGGCTTATAAACCAGGCTATTTTTCAGGAGATATCATTGTCAAGGAAAAGCCTGATCTGTCACCGGAACAGTTTGAAAAGGCACTGACTGCGGCTTATCAAGCCGGGGTAAACACCGCCTATCAAGTGACTGTTCATGTGATTGCAGAAGATGAATATGACAAATGTGTAAAGAAATTTAAAGAGGTTCCTTATGTCACCAGTTCATGGTTTATTGACTACAACGTTGTAAAAGAATTTGACGCAGTTGCGGATGCCAATGGCTATCATTTTGCCGATGCTTCGGCAACAGCTAAGGACGGTGAGTAGCGTTGGCAGATAAGACTGCTTTAACGGAGCAAGAATTGAAATTTGCCACCGATATCGCTTATCTGGATTTGGAACTCCTAAAAGACAAATCGCGCAAAAACATTCCTGGTTCTGTTGGTGCAGGACACAGCCCGGACAATACTGTCGGGGGGCTTTTGAAAATGAAGGCGGACGGTAGCTCAAACTATTCACAGGGCCATTTTGATCAGCTGACTAAAGGCAAAGACGTGGGTAATGATCAAAGTGTCAGTCTAGATGCAGGTAAAATCAATCAACTGCCTAGTGAAGCGATGGATTGGAAAATTGTCAAAACGTTTGACCAAAATAACCCTGGGCAATCAGGTTTCTATGGTGTCGTTATCGAGACCGATAAAGGCTTAATCGTCTCCTTCCGCGGCAGCGAATCGCCCTCAGAGTATCAAAATATTCAGCAGGACTGGCTCAAGGCTGATGCTGCTTTAATCTCTGGCAGGCTTACAGACCAACAAAGAGATGCGCAGCGATTTATCGATGAGCTTAAAAAAGACGGCTATTTTGACAAGTACGACAATATTTCGTTTGCCGGGCATTCGTTAGGGGGAAATCTTGCGGAACACGCGACCTTCTACGCGGCAAAGCTTGGCTTGGCCGACCGGATTGATAGAACGATCAGCTATGATGGACCGGGCCACTCCAACGACTATTTGGAAGCGCACAAAGAGGAAATTGCATTGGCAAAGAGTACGGTACAAATGGATCATGTTCTGCAATCTCTGGTAGGCGGCATACTGCAGCATGCCGATGGGGTGAACTATTTTTATGCCGATTTAGTCGGAGAAGGTGCGGTTCAGCATGGTACGGAAAATGTACACTTTGATGAAAATGGCAATATTGTGCGAACCGACCAGCCTAATGCTTTATCCACCATCATCTCAAAGTATATTACATCGCCATTTACGCAAGGCTTGGACCGCCTTATTAGTCCTGTGGTAGGTTCTTTTTTAACTACTGCTTTGGTCGCCATAACTGACGCAGGCTGGAAACTAAAAAACGCCTTATATCAAGATGGAAAAATGACCACTGCCGGAAAAATTCTAGCGGTAACCGTGACAGTCGCTCTTGTTGTCACAGCCATCGTTGCGGGTCCTGCTCTGTTGGCGGCAACCGTTGCTCTGGTGGAATTTGCGTTTGTTGCGATTGGATATGTGGCACTGTTTGTTGCTTCGGTGATTGCGTTTGAGGTTCTAAGTGATGTTGCCGATGCAGTTGCGGCGTTTGCGGCCTATGTGTTCACGGACTTGATTCCGGAAATTATTGACCGGGTGGCCGAAGGGGTGGCCCAATTTGCGAACTGGACCAAGAAACAGCTGACAGAATTCCGGGATATGCTGGCAGAGAAATTTAATCATTTTCTTGGCGGCTTGAAAAATCTGTTTGGTTCCAGTCCGAAAGCTGTTCCGACGCCGCATATTCGGATTGACACCTATAAACTCAGGGCTTACGCGAATCGGCTGGATTCGGTGAAAGCGCGGATTTCCGAAGTCGATTCGAAATTGAATTATCTCTATCTATCAGAAGGCCTGCTTGACATCATCCATTTGGCGATTGCAGAAAATCTGCCGACAAAAAGGCAGATGAATAAAGTCATAGATTACTTGCGGGATACGGCCGCCGACTTTGACGAAGCAGAAAATCGGATCATGAGTATTTAAGGGCAGGGGGAGAAAGAATGAGCGGTTTAAGCAGTGCAAAAGCAGAATTAAGCAGTATTATTTCCGAGCTTGAGTCCATCGAAGCGGGGCTCCGCCATGATTTTAAAGGGATTGGCAGCGAAGTCGCCGCGGCCCGCATCCGTGATTTTATTGAGGAATGTGAAAGGGCAAAGCGAAGCTTAAGCAGGGTAAATCCATCTAATCTATCAGAAGCCTTTTTAGCGAAATTAGGGATAGGCAAAGGCTGATAAGGGGGCAGTGAAGCGATGAGTCAAATAAAAATTGATACGGCGAAGGTCGTAAACACGGCCAGCCGGATTACTACTATCAATCAGCAAATCGATGCTGAGTTTGCACGAATGGAGAAGGCCATTGCGCTTTTGAACGGCAGCTGGCAAAGCAGGGCTTCGGATCATGTCATCGGCCGTTTCCATTCTATTAAACATGCTTTTAAAGACAGCCGGTTTCAGGTGATGCAGAACTATTCCAAATTCCTTGTGCAGCAGGTATCGGACGGCTACAACAAGACGGAGACCGTCAATACAAATTTGGCAGACTCTTTTAAATAGGAGGAACGGAAAATGAGCTCTTTCATCGATGTCGATTACCGTGAGTTTGAAAAGGCGGCTTCAGCTGTGGAGGACTATGTGGATAGGCAAAAACAGAAGATGTCACAGGCGAATCAAGAGGTAGCCTCCCTTGGGGCAGGCTGGCAGGGCCAGGATTTTGAACGGCTTCAGTCCAAATGGAATGAGCTGGATAACACCGGTTCCACAGCCGTAAACCTGCAAAAGAGACTCAAGGATTACGCGGATGTGCTCCGGTATGTGGCCGATCAATATAAAAAAGCGCAGAAAAAGGCGATTGATCGAGTGAATAGTTTATAAGTTTAGTATTTTAAAGCAGGAGATAGTTATGGGAAAAACAACTGTTGAACAGCAGGCAAATAAATATTTGGTCGTGAACAAGCTGATTGTACCCGAGGCCATTAATGAACGGGAACTGAAGGGCATTGCAGCGGGACTGTCTGGCAGTCTTTTGCCGGTTACGGCCGAGAAGACGAAAAAGGGACTCGTTCTAAGGTGCTATGTCGAGGGGATGATGACGCTGCAATCCTATTTCAGCGGGATTGTCAGTAAGAAAATGTTCTTGGGGACGATGGCCAGAATTGCTGCGGTTGCCAAGGAATGTGAGAAAAACTTGCTAAATGTAAGCAATCTCATGTTGAATTGGGAAACGATTTTTCTCGACCCGCGGACGAAAGAGGTCAAATGCATTTACTGGCCGATTGTCAACAACCAAAACGCGAGTGTAGTGCCTGACTTTTTTAACGATATTACCTTTCGGGTGGTGTTTAATAAACACGAAGACAATGGCTATGTGACCTCCTATTTGCAATATTTCCGCAGCCATAGCCCATTTTCAATTAATGGTTTTGAAAAATTATTGTTTGAATTGCTGGGGAAAACAGTCGACAACAAGGGGTACCTGCCGTCCGGTTCGACGGGCAGTGTGGGCGAAGGTCTGCGGGAATCCGGGAGGATTGGGTATGGGACCGGAGCTGGGAAGACCGGGAATGCGGCCAGCGAAAAAGCTCGCCCCTCGAGCATTGCCTATAATCCGTTTGGCAATCAATATGATTTTTCAAAAAAATTAAAGGCATGTCCGCAGTGCGGGGCCAACAGTATGGAGGATGCCAAATTTTGCTCGGCGTGCGGGGCGCCCTTGGAGGGGCTGGCGGGCAGGCTTGAGGCTGCTGCGGAAACAAAAGAGCCTTTTGCGGCAGTGCCATCCGAAACGGAACATTTCAGTGGAACGACGGTTTTGGGTGTTGAGGATGTTGGCGGGACAACGGTACTTGAGGCTGATGTGTACGAAGAACCCCGCTTCCCTTATCTGGTCAGGGAGAAGACGCAGGAAGAAATCAGCGTCGACAAACCCGCCTTTCGGATTGGTAAGGAGCGCAGCTTTTGCGATTATTTCGTTTCCAGCAATAATGCCATCAGCCGCAGTCATGCCGATATTATCACAAAGGGCGGCCGCTATTATATCATCGACAATAATTCTACCAACAAGACTTATGTCGATGGCCGGGTGATTCCGGTTATGAAGGAGATTGAAATCTTTTCAGGTACAAAGCTGCGCCTAGCTAATGAGGACTTTACTTTTTATATATAGACTGTTTGGTCAACGGACAAAACCGTTGGAAAAATCAGAGGAAATGTCCGAAGGCAAGGTACCGATTATTTAGGCAAGGAGTTTAGACAATGGAAGTGTTATCCACGGCAGTTACAGATAAGGGGATTAAGAAACCGACGAATCAGGACAGCCTGCTTATAAAGGTTGCCGAAACATCGATGGGAGAGGTCGTTTTAGCTGTCATTTGCGACGGGATGGGCGGACTTTCCAAAGGGGAAGTGGCCAGTGCCAGTGTCATTCGTGCTTTTTCGGAGTGGTTTGAAACTGAACTTCCAGAACAGCTTGCCCGGAAGGATTGGGACGATATCCAGTATCGCTGGGAGCGAATCATCAAAGAGCAAAACCAACGGATTGCCGAGTATGGGCGCAGGGTGAGAATCCAGCTGGGCACGACGATTACTGCGCTGCTTCTCATCGACACCACGTTCATGCTGATTGGCCATGTCGGAGACTCGCGCGTCTATCGAATCGGGGAGAGGCAGCTTGAAATCCTGACAGAGGACCAGACGGTGGTCGCTAGAGACCTGAAGCGGGGTACGATTACGCCGGAGCAGGCTAAAACTGACCCTCGGCGAAATGTCCTCCTACAGTGCATCGGGGCATCAAAGCTGGTTGAGCCTGAATTTATCCATGGCCGTGCAACCCCTGGCGAAGTCTATATGCTTTGTTCCGACGGGTTCCGCCACATGCTTACCGAGGAGGAAATTTTTCAAGCATTCTCCCCGCAGGTATTGACGGACGAAGCGGTAATGGAAACACACGCAATCACTTTAGTGGAGCTTAATAAGCAAAGACAGGAAACAGACAATATCACTGTGCTGCTTGTAAAAATTCAGTAGGGATGGGGATTTCACGTGGCAGCAATTGGATCCGTTATAGATGGAAAATATGAAATACTGAAGCAGATCGGCCAAGGCGGGATGTCCAAGGTGTACCTGGCCATGGACAAACGCCTCAACAAGCAGTGGGCCGTGAAAGAGATTGAAAAAAGAGGCAGGGACAAAAACAACGAGGTCATTATCCAGAGTGCCATCGCCGAAGCGAACATGATTAAACGCCTCGACCACCCTTCTTTGCCTCGGATTGTCGACATCATCGACAACGGCAAAGTTATTTTTGTCATCATGGATTATATCGAAGGGGAGCCTCTGAGCAAGATTATGGAGGAGTATGGCGCCCAGCCCCAGGATCTGGTGATTGAATGGGCGAAGCAGCTTTGTGAGGTGCTCGATTATTTACATACCTGCAATCCGCCGATTATTTATCGGGATATGAAGCCGGCGAACGTGATGCTGAAGCCGGATGGCAATCTGAAGCTAATTGACTTTGGGATTGCCCGTGAGTACAAGGAGCAGAATCTTGCAGATACCGTCAGCTTAGGAACGAAGGGTTACGCGGCTCCGGAGCAGTTCGGCGGGAAGGGTCAGACCGACCCACGGACCGATGTTTACTGTTTGGGCGTGACGCTCTATCATCTGGTGACCGGGCACAACCCATCCGAGCCTCCTTATGAGCTTTACCCCATCCGCCAATGGAACCCGTCGTTGTCGGGCGGTTTGGAACGGATTATTGAAAAATGCACCCAGCTGAATCCGGATGATCGTTATCAATCGTGTGCCGAGCTGATGTATGCGCTGAACCATTACGAAGAGGCTGATGACCTTTATCGCGCCAAGCAAAAAAAGAAGCTGCGCGGTTTTTATGCGCTGGCGTGGGCTGCTTTTTTAAGCTTAGGCGTTGGCATTCTTGGCCAGGTGATGAATATTCAAACGAATAATGCCGATTACAATAAAACGGTTCAGATGGCGGAAAAAGCTGCCACCGATCAGGCCAAAATTGATTATTTTTTAAAAGCGATTGATATTAAGCCGGTGGAAACGAAGGCCTATTTGGGATTGCTCGGCGCATTTAAAGGGGATGCCGCTTTTTCAGTCGAGGAGGAGGAGCAGTTTAAGAAAAAAATCAACTCCCACCTTATCGAGTTTCGCGACAATCCAGAGTATCCGGACCTCGCTTTTGAAGTCGGGAAAATGTATTGGTATTACTACGATTATGGAAAAAGTGAAAATAGCGACAACCAGATTACGAGAATGAAAAGCTCCATCCAATGGTTCGAGGATGCCGTCCAGTACGGCTCGAAAAAAAGCGATTATTACGAGATGGCCGTCATTTACCGCGATATCGGCCGTTTTAACCAGAATATCACCCTCCACATCGAAGAGGCTTCGGACAAAGGCAAATACAAGCCGTATTGGGAAAACATCAAGGGGCTGATTAAAATGGTTGATAAAAGCCCAGAAGAGAGTGAAATTGTAAAACTTGAACTCTATAAATTGACGATGTATTCGATTGAAACCTATGCCCGGAAGTTTAAATTGGATGGCGTGAAGGAAAGCGACCTTCGTGCGGTGACAGAGGCCGTCAAGCAGAGTACCAAGGATGTCGAGGTCACGGCAGAGAAGACGGAAACAATTAAGAAGGACGTTGTCGACCGCTTTGCCCTCACCGAAAAAGCCGTTGATAACGCCTTTCGGAAGGAATAGGGGGTGACGAGCATGGGAGCAGCATGGCAGATCATTTCCATCGTTGGATATTCCCTCGCCGCCGTATTGTTTATTGTTGCGGTAGTTTTATTTTTCAAAATGAACATTTTGGCCATCATCGGCGATTTGTCTGGTCGAACCGCCGCCAGGCAGATTGAGGAAATCCGCGAACGAAACAAAATGACGGGCAGCAAGCGCCACCAGCCGGATGCCTTTAATCTCGACCGCGGGTCGCTGACCGAGCCAGTCGGGGTTCGCAGGCTGTGGACAGGGCGGACTGGGAATACGGGCAGGACTGGAAATACGGGAAATACGGTCATGAACGGGAACACGTCTGGGGCCGGGAACCTGGTCGGAGCTACAGCAAGACCGGGGGATACTGTTGGTAGAACTGGGAATACGGGGAATGCGGCGCGCTCTGTTGTGAACACAGGGAACATGGCTGACACAGCTGCCCCAGGATTTACTGGTGCTAGAGGGAATACGGTAAGTACTGGGGACGAGTTTAATACTATAAACACGGGCTTTACAGGGAAAGTAGATCCTAGAGTTTTCGAGAGTGGTTCCTCTGAGGCAACCGAAGTGCTGGCAAATGACGGGACGGAGTTGCTTTTCCAGGCTGATGAACACCTATCAGAAGGTACGGCTGTCCTTTTAAATGAAACCGAGGTCCTTCTTGAGAGCAGTACGGAGGTGCTGTACGAAAGTACAGAGGCATTTGAGCCTGGCGTAGTGTTGCTGGATTCAGGAACCGAAGTCTTGGAAAGCGGCACGGAGGTTTTAATAGAAACAAATGAAACAACCGTATTAAACCCTGCCGTTGAATTGGAAGATGAAGAAGATGCCCCACTTGCAAAGATAGAATTTAGGATAATTAGAGATATCAAGATTACGCATACGGATGAAGTGATCTAGAAGCGGGGAACGATCTTAAGGCAGGTTTTGGAATGCGGGTCTAAATCTTTATTGGCGCCCGAAACTATGAAAATATGTCCGGAAAGGTAACTAATACGGACTATTGGCGCCTGAAAGCGCGCAAAGATCCCCTGAAAGGTAACCAATAGAGTCTATTGACGCCCGAAAGCGCGCAAAGATCCCCTGAAAGGTAACCAATAGAGTCTATTGACGCCCGAAAGCGCGCAAAGATCCCCAGAAAGGTAACCAATAGGGTCTATTGGCGCCCGAAAGTGCGCAAAGATCCCCGGAAAGGTAACCAATAGAGTCTATTGACGCCCGAAAGCGCGCAAAGATCCCCGGAAGGGTAACCAATAGGGTCTATTGGCGCCCGAAAACGCGCAAAGATCCCCGGAAAGGTAACCAACAGGGGTCCATTGGCACCCGAAACGGTCAAAAAATCCCCAGAAGGGTAACCACCAGGGGTCTATTGCTGCCCGAAACCACCAAAAGATTACCAGAATGGTAAATCAATCAGGGGAATTGGAGCCCAAAAATCAATAGATATTTTAATAGAATAGAATTTCCAAAGGGGAGGAGAAAGCGTGTTTACAAACAGAAAATCAAGGGCGACGCGCGTTCTGGCGGTCATCCTTGCCATTTTGCTGGTTGCCTATAACATACCAGCCAGTGCCATCATGCCGGTGTTTGCAGAAACAACTGGCACCACAGACGGTGGGACTGACCAAACTGCAGCAACTGGCTCAACAACGACAACGAAAACGACAACGGAATCAGGGGAGCAAACCGCAACACCGGATTCAACCGCTCCAAGTGGAACAACAGGTTCTAGTGAATCAACTGACACTGGAGGGACAACCGACACGCCTGATAAAGTAAACTATCAAGTTTCAGTTAACACTATAGCAGGCGCGGGTACAGTAAAAATCAATAATGAAGGTTACGTAGAGCCCGTACAGGTGGAGGAAGGGTCAAACGTTAACATCGAAATAACACCAGACCCGAATTTTGACATCAAAGCTGTCAAAATCGCTGGGATCGACCAAAAGATAACAAACAAAGAAAGCTACATCAACACAATTACGTCCATATCGTCGAACACCATCATCGAAGTCGAGTTTGTTTTAAAAACCTACACTGTTACTTTCCAATATAACGCACTTGAAGGCACGGTAAAGGATGATGCAAACCAAACGATTAGCTCGCTGGGCGGAACAGTTAGCGTCCAGCACGGCAAGGACTCGTTTTTCACTGTTACCCCGTTAACCGGGTTTCATGCCGAGAGCATCAACTTAGATGGCACCAACCTCGATCTGACAAAGGATGTTACACCAATCCAGCCAGACAGCTATAAGTACACCTTCACAAATGTTACAGCAAACCACGACGTCAAGGTAGAGTTTGCCATCAACACCTATACCGTTACGGCTAGTGTCAACGGCGGCAACGGAGATGTGAAGCTGGATAAATCCACATTCGATTATGACGGCGCAGCAACAGCCACGATGACACCAAACCAGGACTACCGTGTAGCTTCCATCAAGGTAAACGGAACGGCTGTGGATCTCGCCGCTGATGCGAATTTTACAGAAAATGAGGACGGGACTTATTCTTACACGGTTAAAAACATTAAAGAGCCAATTTCAATCGAAGTAACCTTTGAGAAAATCCCGACACTAGACGGAACTTGGTCGCAATTCGTTTCGATCACACCAACCGCTGGTTCTTTACTCGACTCGTATAAAGAAGGCGGCAAAGAAATCCGCGTCTATTCCAAGGATGCTGTGGTGAAGGTTGCACCAATTGGAAGCTACAACCTTATCAATCTGCAAACCTCCGCCGGCTCCAGCAAAAAATGGCAAACGGAGTACACCTTCAATAAATCCACTTCAATTAATGACATGAAGGTGAAGATTGCAGGCACGAAAAAGAGCGAGCAAACGGTTAACTTGAATGGCGATATCTTGCTGGTATTCGATAACCAAGGTCCGGCCGTCAAAGAGCCTGCACTGGATGGAAAAAACAAAACCACCATCAATAACGTGACATGGTTCAGTGACACCGTGAACGTTTCCGGTGAAATCGATAACGGAACCCAAAGCTTTGACGGCGTCGCCTACTCTACTCCTATTGAAAAAGTTTTTTACAGCAATGCCGCGGATGCAGCGGCTGCTCCAAGCGAGGCAACATTCGATGTAAAAACCAACCGCTACACCTTTGGCCCAGTCGAAAAAGGCCAATACAAAGTTTGGGCTGTTGACAAGGCGGGGAACCAATCCACCGAAAAACTAATCAACATTAACATCGACCAGACGAACCCGACACTAGCTGACGGCAAAGCTGTGAAAGTCGAACAAATTAATGACGGCACTTGGTCCCAAGTTTTAAACATCCTTACATTTGGAATGTTTTTTAACAAAGGTATTCAGGTAACGGTGAAAGCCAAGGATGGGGAATCTGGCGTTCAGAAGATTACGTTGTATGCAAAATCAACTAATTCGACTGATAAAAAGGTTGTTCCAGTGGTTTCCGAAACCTTCAGTAAAGATACCCGGACAGCCGAGGCCGTGTTCCTCCTCGATGATGAAAGTTTCGAAGGGACGTTTTCCGTCGAGGTAACCGACAATGTCAACAACAAACAAACCTATGATGTTAACGAAACGAATATCGAACCGGAAGGCAACGGACACTTCATGATTGACCGAAAGGCGCCAACCGCGGAATTAACGGTTGCCTCTGAAAAAGATCCGTATGTAGCCGATGATACTGCGTTTTACAGCGGAGATGTGAAAGTGAACGTCAAGGCGGAAGACCAGGAATCAGGAGTTAACAAGGTAACGATTAACCTAAATGACAAGAAATATAAAGAATATGATTTTTCACAAGAAAAGCAAGTAAGTCCGGCGATTGAAGCGATTGACACAAGCACGCTTGACCAAGAAAATCGCTTATACGATTTTTCCGTTACGGTAAAAGATAATGCTGGCAATAAAACGGATGCAGCGCCAAAGAAAATTTTTATTGATGAAAACGCACCGGTTCTTGCAGACGGAGAGGCAGTAACTTTTGCTGTCATCAACGACAGCACGATTGCCAAGGTGTTAAACTACCTTAGCTTTGGAACATTTTTTAATAAAAAAATTGAAGTGACTGTGAAGGTCAAGGATGACGCTTCCGGAATAAAGGATCTAAAGGTAAATGCTGTTCCAGAGAACGCGGGGGAAGAGGCACCGGCGTTAACTCGGGAAAGCTTTGAAACCCAAGGTCTAACCGCCGAAGCGACCTACACTCTGGATGTGGACCGTTTCAAGGGAACGTTCCAAGTCGAAGTCACGGACAATGTGAATAACAAGAACCAGACGCCATATTTGGTGAATTCGAGCAATTCGAATATCAAGGCCAAGGATAGCGGTGTTGTGATGATTGAAAAAACAGCACCTGCTGCAGCTATCAATATTACCGCTAAAAACGGTGTTTCATCCTATGTAGCTGATGATACAAAAGAGTTTTACAACGGCGAAGTCATGTACGATGTCGATGTGCAGGATGCCGATTCTGGTGTCAATACGGTCAAAATCAACGTGAACGACCAGCTTGTTGATGAGTATTTTTACCATGAAGAGTTGACGGTCCAGCATCGCCCGGATTTGGCGGCGACGGATACCGGCGATTCCAGGATTACCAGAAATGAAGATGGTTCCTACCATATCGCTGTTGAAACTGTTGATAATGCTGGGAATGCGGCACAGGTTGAAAAAACTATTTTCATAGACCAATCGAGCCCAATGATTACCGATTTTCATTTTTCAACAGATGAGGAGCAGCAGGATGCAACCGAGAGTCTTCAGGAAGCAGTTGAACTCACGGAATATGGCTTCTTTTTCAAAAAGCCGATTCGGGTGACGGTGAAAGCCGAGGACCCAGTGATTGGCTTTGAAGCGACAAGTGAAGTTCAATCGATGGTGATTTATCTGCAAGATTATGAGAATGGCAAAATCTATGCGGTGCTTGCGGATGGTTCGTTACAGGAAATTGCACCAACTGAGGTCAACAACATTGCGGCTGTTCCAACAACAGGCGAATTTAGTTTCAACGTTCCGGCAGCATTTAAAGGACAGATTTTTGCTAAAGCGACGGACCATGTCAATAATACAAGTGCTTTTGCCACACCGGACGGGACGGTCATTGAGGATGAAGCGCAGCACGCCAAAGAAGCACATATTACGCTTGAAAAAGCAGAAACATCCTATCGTGACAATCAGGGTCTCGAGCTTTACCCGAATAACGTGGATGTGAAGCTAACCGTGACCGACACTTACTCAGGCTTGAATGAAGTAGAATGGTCGGTGGTAGCACCTTATGATACGGCGAATAACCAAGGCGGACGCCTGCAGATTAATAATGACGGCTCGTTTGCGGATGGCAGCAATCCAGACGGCTGGAAGGTAGCGAAGACTGATAAAAACCTCGTTACCGAGATGACTAAAACGATTGCGGTCAGCAATAATAGCAACGCCATCCTCGTGAAGGTGAAGATAACGGACAGGGCCGGCAACACATCGGAAAAAGAGCTGACATTCAGCATCGACAAGACGGCGCCGCAGATTAAAGTGACCTATGACAATAATTCGCCGGATCAGGATTATCCTGATTTTTACAAAGCTGACCGGACGGCAACCGTTGTGATAACCGAGCGGAACTTTAATCCAAAAGATGTCGAACATTTGATTACAAATACAGATGGGGCTTTGCCTTCGTTGGTTGGCTGGAGTACCGCTTATAATACGGCGGACCCGGATAAGACAACACATACAGCAACAGTGAAATTCAGCGCGGATGGCGATTATACCTTTGATATCAAGTATAAGGATAATGCCGGAAATGCGGCACCAGCAGTGCCGCAACAGAAGTTTACGATTGATAAAACGATTCCTGTTGTGAAGGTTTCTTACAGCAACAACTCGGCGGCCAATGGCAACTATTATCGGGCCAGCAGGACCGCGACTATTTCGATTACCGAGCATAACTTTGATGCCGGGCGTGTAAGGGTGACAGGTACGGCCAGCGATAATGGGTCAGCCGCGGCATTCCCGAAAGTGAGCGGCTGGAGTTCGAAGGGTGACGTCCACACAGCGACTATTCAATATGCTGTGGATGGCAAGTACAGCTTTGATATTGATTTTACCGACAAGGCCGGGAATATTGCGGCCGATTATAAGGCAGAGGAGTTCACCGTTGACCAAACAGCGCCTGAACTGACAATTACCGGCGTTCAGGATCAGTCGGCAAATAACGGCGACGTGATTCCGGTGATAACCTATTCCGATACGAATTTTAATCAGAAGGCTGTAAGCATCAAGCTAACCGGAGCGAATCACGGCCCGGCGACGCTCGATGGCAGCTATGCCGATGCGCCAAACGGCCAGGTGTTTACGTTTAAAAACTTCGAGAAGAAAAAAGAAATCGATGACCTTTATACGTTAACGGCGACGCTTGTGGACTTTGCTGGAAATGAAACCTCCAAGACGATTCGTTTCTCTGTAAATCGCTTTGGTTCGGTTTATGTGTTCGATGATGCACTGAAGGCGATTGACGGAAAATATGTGCAAAAGGAAACGGACGTCATCGTGACCGAGACGAACGTCGACAGCCTGAAAGCCGATACGATTCAAGTCAAAATGACGAAGAACGGTACACCTTCTGACTTGGCAGAGGGTAAGGATTATACCGTCACTGAAACCGGCGGTGCCGGGCAGTGGAGTCAGTACAAGTATGTGGTGAAAAAATCGCTGTTCACTGGCGATGGCAAATATACCGTTGCGCTTTATTCCGAAGATGCAGCAGGTAACATCAATGAAAATATCGATGAGAAGAAGCAGGCTGAAATTTCCTTTGGTATCGACAAGACCGCACCGGTGATTGTGCCGATCGATATTGAGAGCGGGGAGCAGTATCCGGTTGATACGAAGGCCGTAACGGTTTCTGTTAAGGATAATCTTGTGCTTAAGGATACCGAAATCTATCTAAATGGTAAAAAAGTGGAGCACAAGGCGGACGGCGAAAACTACACGTTTGATATCCAAAGCTTAAACTCCAAACAGAATGTGAAGATTATTGCGGTAGATGCGGCCGGAAACGAGCTGAGCAAAAAGGTTAATGACATTCTCGTTTCCACCAACCCGATTGTCCGCTGGTATAACAATAAGACCTTGTTTATGGGATCGATTGGCGGTGTCGGCAGCCTGGCAGCTGTAATTACGGCGCTAGTCCTTGTCCGGAAGAGGAAAACTTATGGGGCCGAGACCATTGAAAAGTAATGAGAGGAGGGCGACGTAATCATGCTTAAAGATACATCACTTCTCGTTTTGATCATTGCAGCCGCCGGATTAGTTGTGAATATTATTACGTTGATCGTAGTCATTGCGGTTTTAAAGAAGTTTAAAAAAGAGGCGGTGATGTTGGATGCTGGGCAAGCTGCTGTAGCAGTGGAGGCCTCGGTGCAAAAAGAGAAGCCTGCCGCTGCTGCCGGTGCAGGAGTGGTCTTTTGCCGAAACTGCGGGAGCCCATTCGACTCCAACAACGCTGCCTGTCCACAGTGCAACACACCGCGAGGCTACAGAAAAGAAGAAGGGACCTGATTCTCTATTTGAGGTCATATGTTTAGAGGCTTGCCGTTTTGGCAAGTCTTATTTTTTTGCTTCTTTTTGAAAAATTGTCCTTTATTTTGCCTGTGAGGTTCAAAACCTGAGGTGGTCGGTAAAAATAGGGGTCCTATTTTACCCGTAAGATCCCCGAAAATGAGAGGACGGAAAAAATAGGGGCCCTATTTTACCCGTAAGATCCCCGAAAATGAGAGGACGGAAAAAATAGGGGCCTTATTTTACCCGTGAGGCCCTCGAAAATGAGAGAACGGTAAAAATAGAAGCCTTATTTTACCCGTGAGGTTTCCGAAAATGAGAGAACGGTAAAAATAGACGTCCTATATTACCCGTGAGGTTCCAAAAAATAAGGGAACGGTAAAAATAGAGTTCCTATTTTAAAATAAACGCCTTTTCTCCTATAATGGAAATAACAATATTCTTTACGGGAGGCAGGAAACCGATGCTAGCAGTCATAGAAAAATCAGAAAATGGCTACATCGCACGATTCGAGCGGCAATTTGATCACTCCGTTGAGGAGGTATGGTCCTGGTTAACGGACAACGAAAAATTAGCAAAGTGGTTTAACGAGCTTCGAGTTGGTGAGCTTCGTGAAGGCGGGTTTATGAAGTTCGATATGGGCGACGGAAAATTTGAGAAGATGGCCATCACGGACCTTAAAGATCAATCCGTATTGGAATTTACTTGGGGAAGCGACATGTCAGTGCGATTCGAACTTTCCACGGAAGCTCCCGGCTGCAAGCTATTTTTAATAGAAAAGATTGAAAAAATCACGCCCCATACCCCAAAGGACCTTGCCGGCTGGCATGTATGCCTTGATGTGATTAAGGCCATGATGGAAGGCGAAACCATCGAACGGATGGAAGAATGGAAAAAGTGGTATGAGGAATATAAACAAGCTGCCCGGAAAGTGTCTCCAAATGAATAAAAGGTCCAGACTTGAAACAGACACATTAGGAAGGAGAACTTTATGCGGTATTTACTGTTATTAATTATAGCCGTTCCGGCAGCGGAAATTGGTTTTCTGCTTCTTTCGGGAAAAACAATCGGGGTCTGGCCTACCATCCTGCTCATTATTTTGACCGGCGTGTTAGGAGCATACTTAGCCAAAAGAGAGGGATTACAAACTATCAGGAAGGCCCAGGAGCAGCTTCGAATGGGACAAATCCCGGGCGAAGCGGTTTTGGACGGCATTTGTATCATGATCGGCGGAATCCTGCTGTTAACACCGGGGTTCTTGACTGACATATTCGGCTTCCTGCTCCTATTCCCTCCAACCCGAAAGCCGGTTAAATTTCTTATGATTAACGCACTAAGAAAACGAATAGAAAAAGGCAATATACGAATCATAAAATAGGCAAGGGGCCTGAAACCCTGCTTCTGCAAAAGTTTAATGCGGCAAAGCAGCGGGGAGGGCCCCTGTTTTATTCGATAAAGTTAATTTTAAAAAATAAAAGGGGGTAAACAGATGAATTTATCAGGTAACTCGATTTTAATAACCGGCGGTGCCTCTGGTATTGGCCTGGCGTTTGCGGAGCGGTTTTTGGAAAGAGGGAACGAGGTCATCATAGTGGGCCGGCGCCAGGAAAAGCTTGAAGAAGCAAAGGCAAAGTATCCTAAACTACATATACATGCTTGTGATGTATCTAAATTAGAGGACCGGGTACAGCTTTCGGAATGGGTTACCAAAGAATTTCCTTCTTTAAATATTTTGGTCAACAATGCCGGCATTCAGCAGCGAGTGAATCTCCTCAAACCAGATAAGGATTGGGGCTATTACCAAAATGAAATCGCCATTAACGTCGAAGGACCCATTCATCTTTCGATGCTCTTAATCCCGCAGTTAACGAAGCAGAAGGACGCGGCTATTATTAATGTTTCCTCTGGATTGGCGCTGATGCCGGGTGTGTGGGTGCCGATTTATAGTGCGACAAAAGCAGCTCTTCATTCCTTTACAGTTTCCTTAAGGCAGCAATTAGCGGAAACGAGCATAGAGGTGGTTGAAATTTTCCCACCAGCAGTGAATACAGATTTAGGCGGGGCGGGACTGCATACCTTCGGGGCACCTTTGGCCGATTTTGCCGACACCATTTTCCATGGTTTCGAAAATAACCGCCAAGAAATAGGCTACGGTGATACCGAGAATCGGCTTAAAGCCACAAGAGAAGAAAATTTAAAAGGAAGCCAAAAGGCATGGGAAGGATTTTTGAAAAATAACCCGGATTGGCGGGAGTGAACGGTGTTGTAATCAATGGAGAGTGACATTCTGGTCCCCACATCTGTGATGCAGCAAGGTTAATCATGGTTTCCTCCATATTTTTATGATTGAAACAATGTGATCACCGTGATAACCTTGAGATTATGTAGAAAAAAAGAGGTGAGGGGATTTTGAACATAAAAGCTTTAACCATTGCGTTGTTTACCGTTATGATATGGGGAGCATCTTTCCCTGCCATTCGGGTGATTTTACATGGAGGCTATTCTCCAGGGCATCTAATCCTCACTCGATACCTTATCGCTTCGGCACTATTTGCGATTTACGCGCTATGGCCCGGTGTTAAATTCCGTCTGCCACAAAAAGGGGATATACTGAAAATTGTGATACTGGGGTTTGTAGGGATCAGTATTTATCATATTGGCGTTGCTTTCGGTGAGAAAACCGTAAATGCAGGAGTCGCGGCGATGCTGATTTCGTCAACGCCTATTTTTACTGCCTTAATTGCTCTATTCGTATTAAGGGAACGGCTAGGGTTGTTTGGCTGGATTGGCTTAGGTTTGGGCTTTTTGGGAATCGGTATCATTGCACTTGAAACAGCAGGCTCGTCTTTCCATATCTCCAGCGGGGTGTTCCTTCTATTAATCGCTGCCTTGGGGACATCGGTGATGTTTGCCTTTCAAAAGCCTCTCTTGACACGCTATTCATCGATAGAATTAACAGCCTACTTTACCTGGGTTGGAACGATTCCTTTTTTCATTTACTTTCCGGGATATTTTCAAGAACTGCAGCACGCAACCCTGGATGCCCATTTATCAGCTATTTATTTAGGGATTTTTCCAACTGCGATTGGCTATGTCACATGGACTATCGCCCTCTCCTTAGGAAAATCCGGGTCGGTTATGAGCATGATATATTTTGAACCGGTATTCGCCATCCTCATTGCCTGGATTTGGATCAATGAACAGCCAAGCTTCATTTCCATCATCGGGGGCGCAGTTGCCATTGCCGGAGTTATCGTCGTCAACACACTCGGATCCAAAAAGCACACACCAGCAATCGAACCAGTAAGCGTCCAGCCCCCACTGTGATGCATGGGGACGGTTCTCATGCATCACTATTTTGAGGCATAAGAACCGTCCCTATGCATCATTTTTGTATAAAACTTGATGGATTGATGGTACAATTGATGGTATAATGAGCCTGAGCCTGTCATATCGTGAGGAAGGTAGATTACGATGAAACCATTGCAAAGTGATAGTGTGATTCCGCTTTATCATCAGCTTAAGGAAAGATTAAAACAGTCGATTGATAGTGGTGACTGGAAGCCTGGGGATCAAATTCCATCAGAGCATCAATTAATGAATGATTATAATGTTAGTAGAAATACCGCAAAAAAAGCAATTGAGGAACTGGTTCAGGACGGGCTGCTTTATCGAATTCAGGGAAAAGGCACGTTTGTGGCGAAGCCGAAGCTGATGCAGCAATCCTTAATGGGATTATACAGCTTCAGCAAGGGCTTTAAGGAAAAAGGGATGGTCCCTAATGACATTGTCATAGACATCCGGGAAGTCAAACCAACCCCGGAGATCATTGAAGAACTGCAGGTAACCGGCGATGAACAGGTCATTGAAATGAAGCGCCTTCGCTGTGTCGATGATGACCCATATATTCTGGAATCCTCCTTTTTCCCCAAAAGGGTTGTACCAAATATCGAGCCATTGAAAAGGGTTGGGGAGACCTCCTTGTATGATTTGCTTGAGGCGGAATTTAACGTCGTTGTCAGCAGGGCAAGAGAGGCGTTTGAACCTGTATTAATCCGTCCAGATGAAAGCCAATACCTAAAGACAGAAGCCGGAAAACCAGCTCTATTGTTAGAACGGACTGCTTTTGACACGAGCGGGAAGCCGGTGGAGTTTTGCCGTTCAATCGTGCGCGGCGATCGCTGTCGTTTCTATACAGAACTTACGTAAAGTTCATTTTTTCAAAAAGGCCTCACCAACTAAGAATCAGAAGTGAGGCTTTTTTAGAAAACAATTTTCAACAAGATTTCACTACAAAGGTTATTGACTTAAAATTATGAATGGTGCTATATTCTTATTAATTCAAAAAATTTAAGCGATTGCCGTTGTAAGCTTTGACCTCGAGGTGTTTTACTAGTGGTAAGATTAAAAGATATTGCTGAACATGTAGGCGTTTCCATCTCTACTGTTTCGCGGGTCATTCAAAATGACCAAACACGGAATGTGAATCAGGAAACAAAAAATAAGATCTGGCAGGCGGTTAAGGAGTTAGGTTATACACCGAACCAGCATGCTCGGAATCTTGTTCACAACAAACAGCAAAAAAGCAACACACGAACGATGAAAATTGGCTGGGTGGCCAATCCAAAGCAAGCGGAAATCAACCCATACTTTTCCGATATCTATACCGGAATTCGTGACACATTAACCAATCATGATTACACCCTAATTAGTATTACCAAGGATGAGATTGAAAATGAAACGCTGCTCCTTAAAGCGATTCATGACTTGGGGATTGAAGGGTTGCTGCTGATCGACAGGATTGATGACAGCCTGATTGACTACATACGAAAAACAATTCCTGTGGTAGGACTGGACTTTTTCTATACGGATAAGAATATCGCCATTGTCGATTATGACCGTAAGGAAGCCATTAAAACGGTTGTTAAGCATTTGATTAGCCAAGGACATCGAGAAATTGGGTTTATTGGCGGCGGGGCAAATGAAACCTATAAGGATTTGCATGATGAATCCCGGTTTAAAGGTTTCCAAGCTGCCGTGGACGAAGCGGGACTTACTCTTAGGCAGGACTGGGTCCTCAACACCAAGTGGAAAATGGAAAACAGCTATGAGGGAATGAACCAACTGATTCTAAATAACCCTGAATCATTGCCAACCGCTATGGTATGCGCCAGTGACATGATGGCCATAGCAGCGATGAGGGCAGTGATTGAAAATGAGTTGAGAATTCCTGAAGACATCGCCTTTTTTGGCGTCGATAATATCGAAATGGGGAAATATTCATCACCTCCGCTTTCAACGGTCGATATTCCGAAATATGAAATGGGAAAAATGGCAGCGAAAACAATTATGGAAATGGTAGAGGAAAAAGTAACACTCCCTATTAAAATGATTTTGCCCTTTAAATTGGTTATTCGTGAGTCATCTGCTATAAAACGGACCTAAACGGTTCCTTTTTTAAAAGCTTTCGGAAAACGTTTGGATAAAATACGGAAAATTTTCCGAAGAATGCAAAATGAGAGGAGAAGGATTATGAAAACAATGACAGCACTCCTGATAGGTGCGGGTGACAGAGGGGCAAGGGCTTATGCGCCGTATGCCGCGGCTTATCCGAATGAATTGAAGATTGTCGGTGTCGCGGAGCCGTGGGCCGAAAGAAGAACAAAAGTACAAGAAGCCCATCAGATTCCGGCAGAAAATAGTTATGAATCGTGGGAAGAGGCGTTGCAGAAGGAGCAGCCGATTGCTGATATCGCCATTGTCTGTACACTCGACAGAGATCACTTCAAAGTGACAATGAGAGCGTTAGAGCTTGGCTATCATGTTCTGTTGGAAAAACCAATGTCCCCGGATCCATTGGAATGCATTTTGATGGAACAGCAGGCGAAAAAATATAACCGGCAGCTGACCATCTGCCACGTCCTGAGATATACCGATTTCTGGTCCACGATTAAAAAGGTGATTGCGAGTGGGGATATTGGTGAAGTGGTCTCTCTGCAGCTGAATGAAAATGTGGAAGTCATGCATATGTCGCACAGCTTTGTCAGGGGAAATTGGAACAATAAAGAAAAGTCTAGCCCAATGATTCTGCAGAAATCCTGCCATGACATGGATATTATCTCGTTTGTGATGGGAAAAGAGTGTAGACGTATAAGCTCCTATGGCTCGTTGATGCATTTCAAAGAGGAAAATGCCCCAGCTGGTGCGCCACTCCGATGTTTGGATGGCTGTCCTGCCGAGCTTGAGTGCCCATTCCATGCTGGTAGATATTATCTTGGCGAAGGAAAGGGCTGGGCAAAGAAATTCACCGAGGACCATACAAACGAAGGAATTATCAAAGCTTTAAATAAAACCCCTTACGGAAAATGCGTGTACCGCTCCGACAATAATGTTGTTGACCATCAGGTGGTAAATATGGAGTTCGAGGACGGTGCCACAGCCACCTTCAGCATGTGCGGTTTTACAAGAGAGCAGACGCGAATCGTCCAGATTATGGGGACAAAAGGAGAAATCCGCGGAAATATGGAAGAAAATAAGATGTCTATCTTTGACTTCCTGACCAAGCAAGAAACCGTCATCCATTTCGATCGACCTATGGGCGGACATGGCGGCGGTGATCATGGAATCATGAGAACATTCCTCCGGGAGATCCAGATTGGCAAAAACGAGGGCGGGGTTTCTTCTGCTTCTGCTTCCGTTAGAAGCCACCTAATGGCATTTGCCGCTGAAGAATCCCGCTTGCATGAGGGACAATCTATTAATATCGATGACTATTATCAAAGTTTACAAGAAACCATTAAAGCCTAAAGTTGAAAAAATTGGATTGTCACACCACGTTTTCGTGGTGATGCAATAATAAATTAAGAGCAAGAAGAAGGAATGGAATAATTAACTACATTAGGAAAACGTTTGGATACGGAGGTGGTAAGCGTTATCTAAATATGTTAAGAGAAACCTAAATGGATCAACATGAAGATTTTTTATCATCTAGAAAAACCCTTATGTGTAAAAACAGTAATGAATTGAAAAACTACTAAACTACTTTTGAAAGAAGGGCAAAAGGATGAGAAAATGGCTAATCATGCTTCTAACTGTGGTTCTAGGATTATTGGGGCTTGCAGGCTGCAGTGATAGTGACAAAGCTTCTAGTGATGCTAAAGATGGGAAAGTCGAAATAACCTATGGCATTTGGGATAAAAAACAACTTCCAGCCATCGAAGATATTATTAAATTATTTAATGAAAAATATCCAAACATCAAGGTTAAAACGGAGATTACCCCTTACGGACAGTACTTCCAAAAGCTTGAAACAGCAGCAACGGGCGGTGCATTGCCTGATGTTCTGTGGATGAACGGGGCTCACGTTACCCAGTATGCAGAGGGAAAAGTAATCCTTCCATTAAGTGATATGGCAAAAAAAGACAATTATAGCTTGGATAATTATCCGAAATCATTAATAGACCTATATACCGTTGACGGAAAAGTTTATGGAATTCCAAAAGACTACGATACCATCGGTTTCTGGTACAATAAAAAGATTTTTGACGATGCAGGTGTACCGTATCCGGATGAAAGCTGGGATTGGAATAAATTAAAAGATGTGGCGAAACAGCTGACAAACAAAGATAAAGGGGTTTGGGGTTTTGCGTCTACGATTGCCAACCAAGAAGGCTATTATAATTTCATTTGGCAAAATGGCGGCTATGTTATTTCCAAGGATGGCAAAAAGGCTGGATTTGATGATCCAAAAACAGTCGAAGCCCTTAAATTCTATACAAGTTTCATAAAAGAAGGTTTATCGCCAACACAAGCACAAATGACCGAAACGGCTGCTTCTGAACTATTCTCTTCAGGAAAAGTAGCGATGATGCTTGATGGCCCTTGGATGGTACCGGAATATAAGAAAAATCCTGATTTAAATGTTACCGTCCTGCCAAAAGGAGAGACACGCGCAACAGCGATTCATGGATTGTCCAATGTGATTGCGGCCAATACAAAGCATAAAGATGCAGCATGGAAATTTGTCCAGTTCTTGGGCTCTAAGGAAGCTGCCGAGATTTATGCGAAAACGGGAACCGTCATTCCAGCGTTTAACGGCGCGCAGGATACTTGGGTGAAATCTGTTCCAAGCCTTAATCTTCAAGCCTTTATTGATGCAAGCGAATATTCTGTGCCGCTGCCGAATGCGAAAAGCACAGGAGAAATTTGGCAATACGAGGTCGATATCCTGAAAAAGGCATGGAGCCAAGAAGAAAGCATTGAAGATGCCGCAAAAGAATTAACGAAAAAAGCAAATGAGGCTTTATCTAAGTAGTAAAAAAAAGAAGAGGAGAATTGATTTCTTCTCTTCCATTTCCTTAAAGGGAGGGAATCATGTGAAAGAAATTCCTCTTCAGACCGAAGTCAAGCCAGCAAAAAAATTAAAGGGTGTGAGCCTTGCAAAGACCAGAAAGCGTTCAGATTACTTTTGGGCGTATCTGATGATTGCCCCGACGATGCTGGGGCTGGCTATTTTTTACCTGTGGCCGATCATCCAAAATTTTTACTTTAGTTTTACCGAATGGGGCTCTTTTGGCCAATATGAGTGGACTGGGCTCGATAACTACAAGCGGATGCTGGGGGATGCCACGCTCCTGCAATCTTTTAAAAACACGAGCATCTATATAATCTTTACTGTGCCGATTGGAATCTTCCTATCTATTATAATCGCTGTTTTGTTAAACCAGAATATTAAGGGGAAATCGGTTTATCGGACATTGTATTTTTTACCCGTGATTACCATGCCGGCCGCCATCGCTATGGTTTGGAAATGGCTCTATAACGCGGATTACGGGCTGCTCAACTATCTGTTATCATTAATCGGAATCAAAGGGCCGCAATGGGTCACCGACCCGCATATTGCCTTATATTCGGTCATTGCCGTCGCGATTTGGAGTGGGATTGGCTATAACATGGTTATCTTTCTTTCCGGGCTGCAGGGAATTCCGAAAATGTACTATGAAGCAGCCGAAATCGATGGTGCAGGCCCGATCACGGTATTCTTTAAGATTACGCTGCCGCTGCTCTCACCTGTCATTTTCTTTGTGACCATCATGTCTCTCATCGGGGCGTTCCAGGTGTTTGACTTGATTTTCATGATGATTGGAAAAGGAAGTACGGCATTAGAAAGTACGCAGTCTATCGTTTATTTGTTCTACCAGCATGCCTTCGTATTGAATGACAAAGGATATGCAGCGGCCATTGCGGTTCTTCTTTTAGTGGTCATCCTAATTATTACCGCGATTCAAATGGTGTTACAGAAAAAGTGGGTTCATTATGATTAAAGGAAGTGGTACCATTGCAAAGAACAAAACAGCTTGTTACAAGTAAAACATTCCTTATCCATTTCATCCTGATTGTCGGAGCGGTGGCAATGGTATTGCCTTTCTTATGGATGATTCTCACCTCGCTAAAAACGTATCAAGAGTCCATTCATGTGCCTCCCGTTTTCATTCCTGAGGAGTTCCAATGGGGGAACTACAAAGAGGTGTTTGGGCTCCTGCCTTTTTTTAAATTTATGTATAATACGGTCTTCATCACACTGCTTCGGACTGTCGGCCAGCTGTTTTTGTGTTCGCTTGCAGCCTATGCATTTGCCCGGATTGAATTTCCCGGCAGAAATGTCTTGTTTTTGTTAGCGCTGACCGTGTTAATGGTACCTGGTCAAGTGTTTTTGCTGCCGCAATATATGATTATGGTAAAGTTAGGCTGGCTCAATACGCTGTCGGCTGTTGTTGTGCCAGGATTGTTTAGCGCTTTCGGAACTTTCCTGTTGCGCCAATTCTTTATGGGGCTGCCAAAGGAATTGGAGGAGGCGGCAAGGCTTGATGGCTGCAACCACTTCCAAATCTATTGGAAAATCATGCTGCCGCTCGCAAAACCAGGATTAATTGCATTAGGGATTTTCACTACCCTTTGGAGCTGGAACGAATTGATGTGGCCAATGATTGTTAATAGTTCGCCGGAATCGATGACATTATCAGTCGGCTTATCCTCCCTGCAAGGCCAATATTTGACCAATTATCCGATTCTCATGGCAGGCTCTTTCTTGGCCATCCTGCCAATGCTGATCCTGTTTATCTTCCTGCAAAGGCAGTTCATTGAAGGAATTGCCGTTACCGGTGGAAAATAAGAATTTGCTCGGAACCGTTTAGGAAGTTTTTTTATCTGTTGGGTTGACCCTACAAGTAAGGATGTTATAATAAAATTACAAAGTAAATGAACTCATAGCTTCAGTGTCTATGAGTTTTTCTTTAAATTAACTTGTACCAACAACCCATCCTTACATAAATTTTTTTACAGTCGAGGTGCTAAGTATGAAAAAAGCCATTGGCCTTGATATCGGCGGGACAAAGATTGCGGCGGGTATCATTTCGGAAAACGGTGAATTGTTAAAGCGCGCCGAAGTGAAAAGTGATCCTTCAGATAGAGAGCACATGTTTACTAGAGTTGTTGAAGCCATCGAACAGGTTCTGAACGGTTCTTCTTTTTCGATTACTGACATAGAAGGCATTGGTGTAGGCGTACCGGGCAAGGTGGACCGGGAGACCGGAATCGCTGTTTTTCAAAATAATCTGCCTTGGGCTCAGTTTCCGGTCGCTGACCGCCTTAGGGAACAATTTGGACTCGAGCGAATTGAAATTGACAATGATGTCTATACGGCCGCCTTTGCCGAGTGGAAGGCGGCTGGCGGCAACAGAAATGAAACGTTTGTCTATGTAACCATCAGCACGGGCATCTCCTGTGCCATCATCCATCAAGGTTCCTTTTTCAGAGGGGCGGGGTTTGCCGGTGAGTTTGGATTAATTCCAATTCTAGCAAATGTAGCTGGTCGGAAATTAGAGCGCCTGGAAAAAGCGGCAGCCGGGCCAGCCATTGCAAAATTGGCCGAAAAGGTACTGTCGGGGACTCTATCGACTAAGGAAGTTTTTGAACGCTATCAAGCGGGCGCGGCCGAGTACCAACCAATTATCGATGAAGTGACGAACCATTGGGCGCAGGGTTTCTATTCGATTTCCTGTCTATTAGATCCGCATCAAATTGTGTTTGGCGGCAGCGTGATCGCCAATAATCCTTTTTTACTTGAAATCATAAAAGAAAAACTAAAATCCTATCAAATTCCTGAACAACAGCATGTATTACAGCGGATGTCCGTCAGCACCATCAAGCAGGATAACGGCATCGTCGGAGCGGGCCTCAGGGTATTTGAAGAAAATTAGGGGAGTGTTGAGAATGTTTACGTTAAGTTTGGAAAAATTAAAGCCGTTAGGTGCGGAGATTACCACAGCAGAAATCAAGCAACAGCCTGAATTATGGGCAGAAACGTTTACACTTTATAATGAGAAAATTGAAAAAATCCAAGTGTTTTTGCAGAACATAACAGAAAAGCATGGACGGGTTCGCGTCATTTTTACAGGGGCTGGAACTTCCGCCTATGTCGGCGACACAGTGACACCATATTTAAAAGGAAAAGTCGATGAAAAACAGTGGGATGTGCAGAGTGTTCCAACGACAGCGATTGTCTCTAACCCATATCAATTTTTGAAAGCCGATATCCCGACTTTGCTGGTTTCGTTTGCTAGAAGCGGCAACAGTCCGGAAAGTGTGGCGACCGTTGAGCTTGCACAGCAAATCGTCACGAATCTCTACCAAATCACGATTACCTGCTCAAAGGAAGGGCAACTGGCACAGCGGGCAGCAGGGGATGATGAGAATCTTCTATTATTAATGCCGGAGAAATCCAATGACCAAGGCTTTGCGATGACCGGAAGCTACACCTGTATGGCTTTAACGGCTCTGCTAATTTTTGATTCCTTATCAGATGAAGAAAAAGGACAGATTGTCAAAACCATCCGCGGCATGGGTGAAAGTGTTATCTGCAGAGAAGCGGAAATAGAAAAAATGGTTGGAGTCGATTTTGACCGGATTATTTATCTTGGATCAGGCGGCTTTGAAGGCTTGGCGAGGGAAGCACAGTTGAAAATTCTTGAACTGACTGCCGGAAAAATTGCTACCGCTTTTGATTCATCGCTTGGATTCCGTCACGGTCCGAAGTCATTTGTGAATGATAAAGCTGTCATATTCACGTTTGTTTCCAACCAGCCTTATACCCGTAAGTACGATCTGGATATGTTGAATGAATTGAAGCAGGATCAGGTAGCAAGCCTCATTTGTGCGATCTCTGTTGACGGGGACAGCAATTATACTGGTGATACATTCTTATTTGACCGTGAGGCAGGGACTGTACCGGATGCTTATCTGTCACTGCCGTTTGTGATGGTTGGGCAGACAATCGCTCTGCTTGCTTCTATTAAAGTTGGAAATACACCGGATACCCCATCACCGAGCGGAACCGTCAACCGTGTGGTTAAAGGGGTAACGATTCACGAATATAAAAGTTAGGCTGTTAACGTAAATATTGTTGCTTCTTTCTATAGAATTGAAGCAACAAAGCGTAATATTGACACTTTTTTGAGGAATTTTCAGGCTTTATTTGCGAATCCAGCACTTTTATTTGCGATTTTACGAATTTTATTTGCGAATTCAACCCTTTTATTTGCGATTTTGCAATTTTTATTTGCGAAACCTTATTAGCAACAATCTCTTAGAATAGGGACAAAAAATTAACAAGGATGTCATCCGCATCCATTATTCATAGAGGTGCATGTATGGATCTATTTATTTATGCAGATCAGTTTTTTCTTGAGGATGGGGTGGCAGGACCTGGTTATCTGGAAATTAAAGAGGGCAAATTTTCCTATTACCATCATCAACTGCCGAATCCGTCTGCAACAGTCATCGATTATTCCGGCTATTGGATTGCTCCAGGTTTGGTTGATACGCATATTCATGGCTTCCAAAACCATGATGTCATGGACAACGACCCTGAGGGGTTGAAGGTAATTTCCGAGGGGCTGCTCTCGTGCGGTGTGACCTCGTTTTTGCCAACCACTCTGACGTCTTCTACGGAGGCATTGAACGATGTGGTCACGATGATTGGAGAAAATTATTCTAGCGTTCCAGGAGCGAAAATCCGAGGAATCTTTTTAGAAGGTCCATTTTTCACAGAAAAACATAAAGGCGCCCAAAACACTAAATATTTCTGTGACCCATCAGTGGAGAAGCTGGAAACCTGGCAAGCCAAATCGAATCGTTTCATTAAAAAAATTGCGCTTGCTCCTGAACGGAATGGGGCACTCCAATTCATCGAACATGCCGTGAAGGATCAGGTAACGGTGGCGTTAGCACATAGTGATGCCACATATGAAGAGGCAAAGCAGGCGGTTGAAAAGGGTGCATCGATCTTTGTTCATACCTTTAACGGCATGAGCGGCGTGCATCATCGTGAGCCGGGGATGGCAGGTGCGGCGATGGCTCTGCCGGATGTGTTTGCGGAAATTATTTGTGATGGTCACCATGTCCATCCTGCAGCCGCCAATATTTTAATGAATGCCCGTGGCAGGAAGGAAACGGTTCTGGTTACCGATTGTATGATGGCAGGCGGAATGCCGGATGGCCGTTATCAGCTCGGTGAATTTCCGGTCGTAGTGAAGGAAGGGGCTGCACGCCTAGAAAGTGGAAGCTTGGCCGGCAGTATTTTGCAATTAATCGATGCCGTCAAAAATGTCGTCGATTGGGGAATTGCAACCCCGGAGGAAGCCATCTATATGGCAAGCACCGCACCTGCGAAGAGCATTCAACTGGACGAGGAATGCGGCAAAATCGCCAATGGTCTTGCAGCCGATTTTATTGTGCTGACAGCGGACCTGGAGCTTGCGGCGACGTATCTTGATGGTATTTGTCGGTACAAGGTCGAAAACTTCACGCAGAAAGAGGGAGTTCGATGATTTTAACGGTCACGATGAACCCATCTGTTGACATTTCCTATCCAATCCCACATTTCAAGCTCGATGATGTAAACCGGGTCGAAGCCGCCAGCAAAACCGCAGGCGGCAAGGGCCTAAATGTGGCCCGCGTCATCAAGCAGTTGGGCGAGGACGTTCTCACGACAGGAGTGCTAGGCGGAACAATTGGCGACTACATCATTCAGGAATTGACGAAAGACGAGATTGAAAGCAATTTTTTAAAAATAAACCAAGAATCACGAAACTGCATTGCGATTCTCCATGACGGCAAGCAAACGGAAATTTTGGAAGCAGGTCCGACCTTGACGAATGAAGACGGGTCTGCCTTTCTAGCAAAATATGAAAACCTTCTGCCCCACGTTTCTATGGTGACCATCTCTGGCAGTTTACCAAAAGGTCTGCCTTCGAGCTTTTATCGGCGGATGGTCGAGATGGGCCGGGATAAGGGTATTCCTGTCATTGTTGATACATCAGGGGAGTCACTGCGTCAGGTGTTGTTACATAAAGTAAAGCCATTTGCCATCAAGCCAAATATCACGGAACTAACGCAGCTTCTCAGCAGAAAAGTGGAGCAAAGCATTAGCAGCATGTCGCAGGCGTTAGGAGACGAAATGTTTCAGGGAATTGAATGGATTGTCGTATCAATGGGTGGGGAAGGTGCTTTTGTTAAACATGGTTCAGATTTTTACCGGGTGACCATCCCTCCGATTGATGTAGTGAATCCGGTCGGCTCCGGGGATGCAACGGTAGCTGGGCTTGCTGTTGCTCTGAAACATAAGCAGCCCGCCACGGTTGTGCTGAAAACGGCGATGACCACAGGAATGTTAAATACGATGGAAGCAGCCACAGGCCATATTAATACAGCTCATTTCAGACGATTTTTCGAATTGGTTCAAGTGGAAAAAATAGATTACTAGAGGTGAATGTCTATGTTAAAGCTAACGAAAAATAAACTAGAAGCCCTTAAACGTTTGTCAGATGAAAATGGGATCATTGGTGCATTAGCGATTGATCAGCGCGGTTCCTTGAAGAAAATGATTGCCTCCGGCAGCAAAAGTCCAGTTGGCGATGAGGGGATCGTCCGCTTTAAACAATTAGTTTCTGAAGAACTGACACCCTATGCAACTTCGATTCTATTAGATCCGGAATATGGGCTTCCTGCGGCACGTGTCCGTCATCCGGAAGCGGGATTACTAGTGGCCTATGAAAAAACAGGCTACGATGCCACGGCTGTTGGCCGTTTGCCTGATTTATTGACTGAATGGTCGGTACGCCGCCTGAAGGAAGCCGGCGCCGATGCAGTAAAATTCCTGCTGTATTACGATGTGGATGAAGATGAAAAAATTAATGAATATAAGCATGTGTATATGGAACGTGTAGGCTCTGAATGTGCGGCAGAGGATATTCCGTTTTTCCTTGAGATTGTCACTTACGATGCCAAAAACGATGATGCGAAAAGTTTGGAGTACGCAAAAGTGAAACCGCATAAGGTGATTGAAGCGATGCGGGAATTCTCTAAGCCGCAGTACCAAGTAGACGTTTTGAAGGTCGAAGTTCCTGTTGATATGAACTTTGTCGAAGGGTACACGGACGGAGCAGCTGCGTATTCGAAGGAAGAGGCGGCCGGCTATTTCAAAGAACAAAGCGAGGCAACCGATCTTCCGTTTATCTTCTTAAGCGCCGGCGTAAGTGCGCAATTATTCCAGGAAACATTGAAATTTGCCAATGCATCCGGGTCCACCTTTAACGGTGTCTTATGCGGCCGGGCTACTTGGAAGAACGGTGTTGCTCCATTTGCCGAACAAGGTGAAGAGGCAGGCCGTGCTTGGCTCCAGGGCACTGGGAGTAGAAATATCCAAGAACTGAACGCAGTCCTGAAAGAAACGGCCAGTTCTTGGTTTGAAAAGACCGCTCTTGGAATGTATCGCTAGTCAAAAGAAATATCTTAATATATCAAATGTTTTAAGGCCGGATTCGTCATGAATTCCGGCTTTTCGTCTCATATTAAGCTGCCGAACTTTTTTCATCCGCTATAAAAACTGCAAGTACGCGTAATTGGAGGGATTTACTGAAAATATTGAAGGAAATTATTACTGTTCGCTACCTTAATTACATTTAGGAGGTAAAAATGAAAAGGAGAAAGTTATTTTGGCAGATGCTGATGTACTTCGGTATAATTATTATCTTATTTTCTTCCGTTACAACATTCCTCTTATATAAAGAGAGCAGTGAAGTGTACCAAAAGGAACGAAGTCAGCATCAGAAAATCTTGCTGGAGCAGGCAAAAAAAAGTATTGATACAAGAATCCAGGTAGCTTTTAATGCACTGATGCAGTTACAAAATAGCCAAGAATTTAAAGATTACATTAGGCCAAATCAAAAAGAAGACTATTATTACCGAATGCTGCAATTGTTGAAACAGTTGAAAATTAATAATTCAGCATTTGCAAATTTTGAATATAGAAGCGGCGTACTGAACCTTGCTGATAACGTAGTCGTTACACAAGATTCAACGGTGAACAGAGAAATGTTTTTTAAGGAATTAGGATTTTCTAAAAAAAATATTTCAGCATTGGAGGATTATGTACATAATTCAACGCCGCAATATGGCAATCATCAAGTCTTGATCCTAGCGAACGAAAATAATAGTGATTATTTGACATTAATTAAAAAGGAAACAAATTTTAATAAAGTAGAAACATTATTCTTTATTTCTTTTTATGTAAAAAGTTTTTTTTCCTTCGTGGATGGAAAGGACAAGGAAGGGTTTGGTTTGGTAACTAAGGATGAAATAAAATATTTGCAGACCAATTTAGAATCTGCCAAAGTGAAGGACATCCTAGATCCTAAGGAATTAGCTAAATTGGATGAGCTTAGTTTTGAATCCGGCTCTGTCACGACGGAAAATGCTAGGTACGATATTCATCTTACACAGTCTACTGTTCTCAGTAATTTAAATTATGTTTATTTTTCACCAAAGCCGGCTTCAATTGCGGCGATGAAAAGGGTGTATCTAAAAGCCTTTATAATTGGACTTTCGTTGTTAACAGTAGGAATACTATTAGCTGCTTATTTAGTGAATCGAACGTATCGTCCGATACAACATATTATTCATCATTTGTCCCAATACCAGAATTATGAAGGATATGATGAGCTTTCATTTATAAAAAATACAACCGATCAAATTAGCACGATGAACGAAAATCTGAAGGAGACGATTGAGCAAAACAAGCTGCCGCTCAAACAGCAATTCCTTAACGAATTGGTTGTGGGTCCCATGAATCAAGAGGATTTTTCGGAGAAATTAAAGCGCTTTCCCCTCAAGGTTAGTCAGAGGAATTTGAAGGTCATCATGATTGAGGTTGATTCCAATGTCATTCTTCAGGAACGTCTTTCGAAAGAGGGAATCTTGACGGTAAAGCAGCAAATTCTCGGTATTCTTATAAAAGAAATTGAGCCGTTTTTTGCCTGTGAATTATTCGAATATGGCTATCAGAAAATTGTGCTTATCATTCATCAGGAAGATGTGGAAAATATTGTTTCAAGATTGACACTGTTATTTCAGGCGATGAATAAAGAATTAGAGCTTAATATTAGTACAGCTGTCGGTCAGCCGGTAGTCGGACTGGAGCAAATTTATCATTCATTTGAAAGTGCCCAGAAAATTTTGGAGAGTAAATTCGCTTTGGAGAGGAACACAGTCCTTTCATACGAGGATTTCACATATTTGGATCAGACAAACTTTTATTTTCCGTTGGATGTCGAACGGAGCTTAATTCAGCTAGTTGTTCAGGGAAACAGTGAAAAAGCAGAAACGATTCTAAATCGAATTCTTGAGGAAAATTTGTATTCTAAGAAACTGACAAGGAATGCGCTCTCCCAATTCGTGTTTGCAATCAGAGGGACAATTAACCGGATATTGCAGGCAGCCAATAAAACATCGAAAGAGATTTTCGGTGATAAAATGTCCACTTTCCATTTCGAACTTCAGCAAATTCATGATAAAGATCAATTAGAAGAGAGAATCCGTTGGATTTTTTCAGTGATGTTAATGCAAATTAGTACAAAGGAAAGTGAGGAGGAAACGTCGATTGCGACGAAATTTTTAAATTTTATTCAGCAAAACTATGAAAAGGATATCTCCCTTCAAGATCTTGCTGATGAATTTGGGTTGTCCTCCAGCTATATCAGTACCATTTTTAAAAATCATACAGGTGAAAATTATAAAGATTACTTGAATAAATATCGTATTTTAAAAGCGCAGGAGATTTTAGAAAACAGAGAGGTAAAAATAAAGGAATTGGCAGGGATGGTTGGATTCAACAACGTGAACACATTCATCCGTACTTTTAAGAAATATGTAGGACTGCCTCCGGGACAATATGAAAAAAGCAGTTAACATTTTGGCGTGGATTGGAACTTAATGTCCCATTCCATGCTTTTTTAGTTTATTTACCGTTTCTCCACAGTCATTTTCTTAAAAAATGGATATTCATTTTTTTCGAATATCTACAAAACTTTCAAAATAGGAGAAATCAAAACCGCTACAGCACTTAAATATTCAAAATAAAATAAAAATTTGAATATTAGCCTAAAAAATTGGAGATAGCAACCGTGGACATGGTTTTTTATGATGAGAATAACAGAGAGCAGGAGGGGGAGTTCATTGAAAAATATAAGAAAGCGCATTCGCTGGCAGTAAACGCAGGAAGGATGGTTGCAGTTGAATAGTCCATTGTCAGAAGTAAAAGAAACAATTGTTCCAGCAAAACAATCGCTCCTTGCAGTGAAGCTACAGGCAGCAAAAACGATTATCTGGCGCGATAAATACCTCTATTTAATGCTAATTCCATTTATTCTATGGTATTTAATTTTCGCCTACAAGCCGATGTACGGATTGCAAATTGCATTCAAAGATTATAGCTTATTTAAGGGAATCTCAGGAAGCCCCTGGGTCGGGTTTGAAAATTTTGAACGTTTTTTTCACAGTGAGTATTTCATCAGAAATTTAGTGAATACATTTATGATCAATTTTTGGGGTTTAATTTTTGCTTTCCCGGCACCGATTATTCTTGCTTTATTGTTAAATGAAGTAAAGAATATGATGTTTAAAAAGACCGTACAGACGATTACGTATCTTCCTCACTTTATTTCGGTTGTCATTATCGCAGGGATTGTCACCAATTTTCTGGCGCCAACGAATGGGATTGTCAACATTATAATTGAAAAATTGGGGGGAGAAAAAATCAATTTTCTCGCAATGCCGGAATTCTTTCGTACTATTTATATTGGCTCGATGCAGATTTGGAAGGATGTAGGCTATAGCGCCATTATTTATTTGGCAGCGATTGCCGGCATCAATCCTGCCCTATATGAGGCGGCAAAAATGGATGGGGCAAACAGGTGGAAACAAATGTGGCACATCACCCTGCCAGGAATGCTGCCGACGATTATGATTTTACTGATCTTAAATCTCGGTAGTTTTCTCGAAGTAGGCTATGAATCGATTATCCTGTTATACCAGCCTGCCACTTATGAAACGGCTGATGTGATTAACACTTATGTGTACCGGGCAGGTCTTCAAGGCGGAAACTATGAGGTAGGAGCAGCGGCCGGTTTGTTTAATTCGGTTGTAAGCTTGATATTAGTAGTTGCAGCCAATCGTTTAAGTAAAAAAATGACTAACATTGGATTATGGTAGGTGATGAGATGAAGCAATCCTTTTCTGATAAACTATCATCGGGCTTTATTGCAGTAATCTTAATTTTGCTTTCAGTTGTCTGCCTGTATCCCTTTGTCTATGTCCTTTCCGCTTCATTTAGTTCAGGGAATGCGGTCATCACGGGTGAAGTGGTACTGTTTCCAAAGGACATCACACTTGATTCCTATAAATCTATTTTAGCGAAAGAGGGGTTATGGCAGGCGTATGGCAATACCGTTTTCTATACCGTAGCCGGTACTGCTTTTAGTATATTATTGACCATTTGCGGAGCCTATCCCCTGTCAAAAAGCAGGCTCCGGGGCCGGACCTTTGTCGCTTTTTTTATCGCGTTTACCTTGTGGTTTGGTGCGGGGCTTATTCCGACTTACTTGAATTTTAAAGATTTGGGGTTATTGGACACAAGGACTAGCATTATTGTCGGGTTTGCCGTTTCAGCGTTTCTCGTCATTCTCTTGAGGACCTTTTTCCAATCCATTCCTGATTCTTTAGAGGAGTCGGCTAAAATGGACGGTGCCAATGATTTGCAAATCCTGCGGTATATTTATTTGCCGTTATCCAAGCCCGCCCTAGTGACCGTAGGACTTATTTATGCAGTGGGCAAATGGAACAGCTACTTTTGGGCGATGATCCTGTTGAAAGATGAAAGTAAAATTCCGCTTCAGGTACTGCTGAAAAAAATGATTGTTGAAATGAGTTTAAATGAGGAACTGACAGGTTCGATGAATGCCGCCAATACGATGTCACAGGAAACGTTTATTTATGCCACAATTATTGTGTCGATTTTGCCGATTGTGCTGGTTTACCCCTTCCTTCAGAAGTATTTTGTGAAAGGGACGATGATTGGCGGGATTAAAGAATAATTTTTCGTTGAGGGCACTTAAAAGAGCAGTCTATTAGTTGAAGCTTTAGCAAGTAAAAACATATATGAGCGGGGGTAAAAAAATGAAGAAAAGAAAATTAGTCGTTCCTTTACTTGCAAGTATGATGATGTTAGCAAGCGGTTGTAGTGATGCTGCTTCCACCAGCAGCAAAGAGAAGAATGCGAAAAAGGATGGAAAAGTTGAGGAATTGAAGGTCTTTATGCATGCATCCAATGGTTATTTTATTTTCAATGATGATTGGGCCACCTTTAAAGAAGCGGCTAAAAAGACAGGAATCAAACTAAAAGGAACGGCGCCAAAATCGTCGACAAACAGTGCGGAGGCATTTAACTTGATGATTGCATCTGGAGAGATTCCGGATTTGGTCCACGGTCAAAAGAAATACTTAAATAAATACGGAATGGAAGGTGCTTTCCTGCCGCTGAATGATTTAATCAAAAAGCATGCGCCAAATATCCAAAAATACGTAAAAGAAAAAGAGGGTTTCTTAAAGGCGAATCAAGGTCCGGATGGAAAGCTGTATATGGTGCCATATATTTCTGATGGCTTGGTAGCGGAAACATATTTTATCAGACAGGATTGGCTTGATAAGCTCAAGCTTCAAATGCCCCAGACAGTGGACGAGTTTTACAATGTTTTGAAAGCGTTTAAAGAACAGGACCCGAATGGAAATGGGAAACAGGATGAAATCCCGTATTTTTCGGAGGATAATATCCTTGGTCTGAGTACATTATGGGGAGCCTTCGATGGCCTGTACCTTGATAAGGGTGAAATAAAATATGGACCATATGAAGCAAAGTTCCAAACAGCAATGGAAAACTTGTCAAAATGGTATAAAGAAGGGTTAATTGATCCAGAAATTTTCACTAGAGAAAAATCAAGGGAATATTTGCTAGGTAATAACCTTGGCGGGGCATCCCGATATTATCCTGGAAGTACGGCTGGATATAACGATGCACTAAAGGATTCTGTTCCAGGTATCAATTTTGTCGTAATGGCACCGCCTGAAAATGCAGACGGCAAACGAATTGAACCGACGAAACGATCTGATTATGGAAATAATCTGGGTGTTGCGATTAGTGCACAGGCGGAAAATCCTGAAAAAATTATTAAATATCTTGATTTTTTCTATAGTGAAGAAGGGCGAAGATTGATGAACTATGGAATTGAAGGCGAAACTTATGAAATCAAAGATGGGAAACCGGTGTTTACTGATAAGGCGTTAAAGGCAAAAGATGGGAATATTGTTGAAAACCTAAGGTCTTACGGAGCTCAAGTTCCGTTCTCCTTCCATCAAGATTTTGAATATGAAAAGCTTTGGATGAATCCAATTGCGGTGAAAGGGATTGAGGAATATACAAAGGGCAATTACTTTACTGAACAAATTCCGAACCTGACATTTACCGCGGAAGAAGAAAAAATTCTTACAGATATTGGAACGCAAATCACGACTTATAAAGATGAAACTGTACAAAAGTGGATCATGGGATCAGATCCAGTAAACCTTGAAGAATTCAAAAAGCGATTGGATGAAATAGGCTATAAAGAGTATATCAAAGTTTACAAAGAGGCTTATAAGCGTTATCAAGATAGCTAAGCTCTTCTTTTAGTTTTATGACCCTGAGGTGTTAGTTCTTCCCCCTGAACTAACACCTTCATTTCATACTGAGGATGGGAGAAGAATATGAAATTTAATCAGAACCCGATTTTAAAAAATCCGCTTAAAACGAGAGAAGATGTAATGGAGGCAGTAAAACAACTTTGTCTGCCATTGGTTGATTTTTACTCAAACGGTAAGTCTTTATTAGACGTTGGCAGAACGAGCGCCATTTCAAGAAATCAAGTCATCCAAATGGAAGGATTTTCACGTCCATTATGGGGGTTGGTTCCTTTTTGGAGGGGCGGCGGCACATGTCCAATATTAGAGAATGTGTACCTCGAAGGCATCCGAAATGGCTCCAATCCGGATCATGAAGAATATTGGGGACCCATTACTGATGTTGACCAGCGGATGGTAGAGATGGCTGCTCTCTCATTGGGGCTGATTCTCGTTCCGGATAAACTGTGGCATCCTTTAACGGAACAGGAAAAACAAAACTTGTATCAGTGGTTAAATCAAATAAATGAAAAACAGCCTGTCGATAATAATTGGCTTTTTTTTAGAGTCATGGTGAATACTGCGTTTGATAAGTTGGGGTTACCCTATGATCAAATACTTCAAGAGAAAACGTTAACGAGATTAGAAGAGTTCTACTTAGGGGTTGGCTGGTTTTCAGATGGCAATGCCCCGCAGGTTGATTACTATATTCCGTTTGGGTTTTATTTTTATGGGCTTATTTACGCAGAAGTCATGAAGGATAAGGATCCGGAACGCTCCAAGCGATTTAAAGATCGGGCAAAAGTTTTTGCGAAGGACTTTATTTATTGGTTTTCCGAGAATGGCTCATCAATCCCTTTTGGCAGAAGCCTAACCTATCGATTTGCCCAAGGGTCATTTTGGAGTGCGTGTGCGTTTGCTGATCTCGAGGTCTATTCATGGGGCGTGATGAAAGGAATTATTCTGCGCCATTTACGATGGTGGCTAAGTAAGCCAATCTATCATTCAGATGGTACTTTAAGTATTGGGTATGCATATCCGAATTTGATTATGGCGGAAAAGTATAATGCTCCAGGTTCACCCTATTGGGCACTGAAAATATTCCTGCTGCTTGCCTTGGATGAAAATCATCCGCTGTGGGCTGCAGATGAGGAGCCACTGCCTAAACTCGAACACACGAAAGGGCTGCTGCACCCGAACATGATCATTTCAAGGGATGAAGACCATGTGTATGCTTTGACCTCTGGACAGTATGCGTTATTTGAACCTGCCCACACGGCTGAAAAATATGCAAAGTTTGCTTATTCGACTGCTTTTGGATTCAGTGTGCCAAAAAGCAACTATGACTTGATCCAGGGTGCGTTTGACTCGATGCTCGTTTTCAGTGAGGAAAATATGTATTATCGCGGCCGCAGAAAATGTGAAGAAGTAAGGATGGAGGATGCAGCCATTTTTTCACGCTGGAAGCCATGGAGTAATGTCGAGGTGGAGACCTGGCTGATTCCTCTGAAGGGCTGGCATGTAAGAATTCATAAAATTCAAACGGAAAGAAAGCTTAATACAGCCGAAGGCGGGTTTGCGATTGCCCGTGAAAAGGAAATTAGTCTTCAACACCTTCATCAGAAATTGGAAGGTGCAGATGGTATTGCTACCCATTGCCCATGGGGGCTTAGTGGAATCATCAATTTATTTGGAGAACGGTCGTCTTCCTTAGTATTAGCTGACCCAAATACAAATGTACTACATTCTTCTACTTCGTTTATTCCGACTTTACACGGAGAAATCAGCCCTGGAACACATCTATACGCAACAGCCGTCGCAGGTCATTGTGATTCGGAACGGGGAAAATTCCTTTGGGAGCGTAAGCCTGGGTTAGTTTTTAGAAATGACAATCTGGTTATTGTGACCGATGAAAATAAAGAAGTTTTTGAGATTAAGGGAATCCTAGCGGCATCAACTGTTTGAGGAGGAGTGAACATGATGATTAAACAATTCAATAAAACTGTTACAGATGAAGGTATTCTGCGAAAAGAGCGTTATGCAAGCCGGCCGGCATTTTCGAGGGAGGATGCAGAAAACGCCATTCGCCATGTATTAAAAAAAATAGACCAAAAGCTACCGCGTTTTACTGAGCAATTTCCAGCCCCTTGTACAACAAATCTTCGCTATGAAGCTACGGAAAATCTCGAGTGGACACCGGGGTTTTGGACTGGAATGCTATGGCTTGCCTACGAAGTAACGGGTGAACCGAAATACCGTGAAGTCGCGGAAATTCAGCTGAATAGCTATCGGGAAAGAATCGAAAAAAGAATTATGACCAATACCCATGATCTCGGCTTTTTATATACCCTCTCCTGCATGGCTGCTTATAAATTGACGGGAAATCAAGAGGCACGGACGATTGCCTTGAACGCCGCAGACCTCTTGCTCGAAAGATTTCATGAAAAGGCAGGGATTATTCAGGCGTGGGGAGATTTAACCAATCCTAAGCAGCGGGGCCGGATGATTATCGATTGCAATATGAATCTGTCTTTACTCTATTGGGCTTCAGGAGAAACCGGCAATCTTAAATACAAGCAAGCTGCCTATCAGCATATTCTCCAGGCGTTTGACTATATTGTACGGGATGATGCGTCTACCTACCATACGTTTTATATGAATCCTGAAACTGGCGAGCCAATTAAGGGTGATACACACCAAGGATTCTCCGATGAATCTTGCTGGTCTCGGGGGCAGGCTTGGGGTATGTACGGCTTCCCATTGAGTTATCTCTACACAAAAGATGAAAAGTTACTTTCAGTGAGCAAAAAGTTAACTCATTATTTTCTCAATCGGCTCCCTGAAGATGATGTCTGCTACTGGGATTTGTTTTTTATCGAGGGAGAAGAGGAACGAGACAGTTCAGCCGCGGCAATCGCGGCATGTGGATTACTGGAAATGGTCAAACAGCTGCCGGTTTTAGACAAAGACCGCAAATACTATGAACATGCAGCCGTAAAGATTATTTCTTCGTTAGCGAAACAGTATGTTTCTAGTGAGGAAGATGCAGAAGAAGGCGTATTGCTTCATAGTGTGTACAATAAAAATTTCGCCCACGGGGTCGATGAAAGCTGTATGTGGGGCGACTATTTTTACTTTGAAGCGCTTGTTAGATTGACGAAAAACTGGACATTATACTGGTAGTTTAAAAGGAATGGGGCGGTGTTCATCATGGAATTAAACGGGGTAATGGGCAGGCTGTATAACGGAATGGAATGGATTTCAAAGCTCGTCTATGTACAATTTCTATGGCTTCTCGGATGTGTAGCCGGACTCGTCATCGGCGGGCTATTTCCGGCTACAATGGCCATGTTTGCGGTGCTTAGGAAGATGATCCAACAGGAGGAGGAATTTCCCTTTTTTCAGACGTTTTGGGTTACATTTCGCAGAGAATTTTGGAGGGTAAACGCATTAGGCGGGATCATAAGTCTGATAGGGTTTATCCTGTATTTCTATCTTGTTTTTCTAAAAGCGCATGAAGGGGCAGTTTCTGTAATTCTCTATATTCTCGTGTTGTCAATTACCTTTGTCTTTCTCATTACAAACTTGTTCTTGGGTCCGGTTTTTGTTCATTATCAGCTGCGTTTCTTTCAATATCTGAAAATGGCTCTTTTGTTTTGCCTTTCCTGCCCGTTTCACGGGATTTCCATGATCGGCGGGCTTGTCGCATTTTATTTCTTTATGTCATATGTAACAGGCCTGCTGCCATTCCTAAGTGTAAGTTTATTGGCATGGTTTTTGATGTTTATCGCGAACCTAGCATTTCAAAAAGCAAAGCAGGAATCAGCTGCTGGGAAACTATCAATCTGAAAATATCCTTGTTCAGGGAAATACAAGGTTGCTATCAGATATAGGTCAGGCTCTACTACATCGAATCGTGATTTTTCAATTAACGGAGAATAAGAGGTGTATTTTAAATTTCCTACAATAGAAAACGGAGGAAAGCCATGCATGTAGTAAAATACGAAAATGCAGAAAGTGGTTGGAACGAGGCTTTGCCACTTGGAAATGGAAATTTTGGGGGGATGGTATTCTTCGAGGAAAATAGGCTGACTTTAGCCTTAAATCATTATGAAGTTTACTATAAGAAACTTCATCGTTACAGCGAAAAGTATAAAAACGGCGAAGGACCTCATTTCGATAAAGTATTTGGCTTTACGTTTGATGAAATGAAACAAAGGGCGAAAGAAATGCAACGTGATCCCGAGCAAGGCTCGTATTTTTTATACACCGATGCATTATGGAACAGCACTTTTTATAGAAGGTATGGGAAACCTGGAGGGGGATCTTCCCATTATCCTACCGGTGAAATTCAGCTTATACCACATGAGGAATTGACAGACTCTGATTACTACTCTCTACAGCTTAATGTCGAGAAGGCGTGCATCGATTTCCAAATTGAGAAAGAAAGCAACAAACTTGACGCACGTACGATCGTAACCCAAAACGAGGATTATGTAGTCACCCAAATCAATCAGACGAATTCAACTCTATTGAAAGCGGTCGTTATGTCTGTCCCTTCCAGAAGATATGCAAATATGACCATACAATATCACCAGTTGAACGATACAACTTTCTATTATAAAGGCTCGTTCTATCCAGATGGTGAAGATAAAGAATACGGCCGGTTTAGCTTTCTCGTGATGATGAGGCTAATCGGAGCGAAGGGACATTCTGAGATTGCATCAAATGGTATGAACATCCATATTCACGATGCAGAGAAGAAAGTCACCCTTATCACAACAGTTGTTACGGAAGAGGAAACAAAGGAGCTTTTGCAGACAGCTACACAAAGATTAGACAAAGCTGCCCACTTTTTGCCTGATAAAATCACCCATCACAAGCAGCATTGGGAAAACTTTTGGAAGAAATCCTCGATTACTTTACCGGATAAAATGGTGGAGGATTTATGGTACGTTAATTTGTACGCCATTGCCTGCAGTAGTGGAAAAGGGGGAAGAATGTATGAGCAGGCATGCGGGTTAAACGGTTTGTGGGATATAAAACAACCGACGAAGTGGGGCAGCATGTGGTATTGGGATGTTAACATTCAGGCTGCCTTTTGGCCTCTCTATACTGCTAATCATCTTGAGATTGCCGAAGCATTTAATGACGGTTTGTTGTCTTTCACATCTCTTGCTGAAAAAATGGCAAAGCAGTTCCACGGGCTACAAGGGTATGCGGGCGATTATCCGTTCCCCTTGTATTTAAGCACATGGCCTTGGTGTGCCCAGTTTTTATGGCATTACTACAAATTCAGCATGGACCAAGACTTTTTGAAAGAGAAAGCTTATCCGTTGTTTAAGCAAATTCTCACATTTTTCGAAGGTTATCTCCATATCGACAATGAAACAGAGCATTACGTCGTCTTTCCTGATATTTCACCAGAACAAGGCCCTGTAACGATGAATTCTACCATTACGCTTGCGACAGTCGGTTATTTATTAAATATTTCAATAGAGGCAAATGTCATTCTTGGTGAAGAGGAAGCCGATCGCGAAAAATGGAGTGATCTACTAGCCCGATTAGCTCCTTATCCAATAGCCATTTCTAAAAAATATGGCGAGATCATCAAAGATTCCGAATGGGCACCTGCTGATTTACATTTAAGGCACCCATCCGTCCTTATGCCGATTTATCCAATTGGTGAAATCAACAAACATAGCGAAGAACATATAAGAAAAAGGGCGGAAAATACGCTGCGTTATGTACAGGAAAATACGGAGTTCGGTGTGTTTCAGTTTGGCTGGCTCTCGTGTGCTGCTTCAAGGCTTGGGAAAGGGAACACAGCACTAAGACTGCTATATGAGCAAGGCATCGATTTATCATTACGGCCAAACGGTTTATTTTCCGAGGAAACGGAGCGGTGGATTAACTATTGTAATATTACAAATGAGCCGCTGTACTATCCGCATATGATGGAAGCTTCTGGCGAAATGGTCGCCTCCGTTAACGAAATGTTGCTGCAAAGTTATAACGGAATTATAGATGTTTTCCCGGCTGTTCCATCAGGGGAACCCGAAAATGAACGTAAGGTCGGCCTTTACGATCACGAGGTCGAAAAAAATGTGAGGACGTACGAAAGATGGGAGGATTGTGAGTTCCGTGGCCTGCTTGCCGAAGGAGCCTTCGAAGTAAGTGCCGTTATGAGAAAGGGACGAACGACCTTTGTTCAAATCAAAAGCTTAGTGGGAAACAAGTTCGTTATGCGAAATCCATATGAATTGGGCGAAAAGTTGTCGGTAGCAAGTTTTGACGGGGCATCTTGGGAGAGGATGGAGCACGACCAGGAGGGTGAATACGTTTCTTTTTTTACTGAAAAAAATGGAGAGTATGCGATTTTCCCGCAAAGGGATGACAGTATGAACTTGGATGTCCATCCAAATCGGCTTTTTGTTATAGATCCGTTTCTTTCTCCGAGTGAAAGAGGGGACGAAGGGACCTATCCACGAATCCATGAAGCCCATACGTCCCGAAGAGTTTTCTTAGGGAAAAATAAAGATACACATCATATGAAGATGCTGGATCATTTTACATTCGATTATTATTCCGGCAATTACCGAGAATCGCGAACTGCCGTTTACCGATTAGACTTTGGAACGGCAAAGGATCAACCCGTAAAAGATTATTCCAAAGCGATTCCAAGACAGCTTCATATGGGAGGTGGAATCGGTCAAGATTTTCGAAAAATATCGTCAGAAACGGTATTTACTCCGTATACAGGATTTGGATGGGAAAATGCTGGCGATTTAACAGCGATTGATTGCGCAGGGCCCGATGAGATTCGCAGGGATTTCGTTGGTGGAGAAACAGAAAAGACATTTTTGCTTGAGCTTCCAAAAGGCAGGTACGATATGTTATTCGTGTCAGGAGACAACGATGCCCCATCTTACACTGAGGTAGAAATTGAAGGACAAAGCGTATGGAAACCGGAAAAAGCTTTGCGGGCAGGGGAGTTTGTTACAGAAATCTTGCCTATCATACAACGAAAAGATGGTTTTCTGAACATTCACTTTCGAAGTCAAAGGGGAATGTCATGGAAAATAAATCTACTAGTCTTTAATAAAAACTATACCTACCTTTAACACGATTGATTTGGAAGATTACTTGAAAAGAGTGGGAGTGGAAATAATGAGAACAGTTAGAATAGGGATAATTGGTGCTGGATTGCGGAGTGGAATTGCGAAGTATTGGCATAATCCCGGCGGAAAATCAATGGTCGTAGGAGCTGCAGATGTTTCAATGTCAAGGCTAAAAGAGTTTCAAGAAAAGATTAACGAACATGCATTTATAACTACAGATTATAACGAACTATTAGCACGTAGGGATATTGATGCCGTTGCCATTCTATCACCGGACTATTTACATGAGGAACATGCCATTGCTGCCCTTCGAGCCGGAAAACACGTCTATTGTGAGAAGCCCCTTGCTATCACGGTAGAAGGCTGTGACCGGATCATTGAAGAATCCAAAAAGTCAGGAAAACACTTAATGGTAGGATTTAATATGCGCTATATGAGCATGTATCAAACGATGAAGGAAATTATCGATTCAGGAGTAATCGGTGATCTTAAGGCCGTTTGGGTTAGACACTTCGTGGGGTTCGGCGGATATTTTTATTACCATGACTGGCATGGTACAGCTAAAAATACCACCTCTCTACTATTACAAAAGGGATCGCATGATCTTGATGTCATTCACTGGATTACCGGAAAATATACGAAAAAAGTATCTGCATTTGGTGGACTCGACTTCTATGGCGGGGATAAACCAAATACCTTAACCTGTCCAACGTGTGAGGAAAAAGATACTTGTACGGAGGCGAGTCTTAAGATTTTGACCCAATGTGCTTTCCGAGAAGAAATTGACGTAGAGGATAACAATATGTTGATTATGGAGCTTGAAGGCGGAATTAAGGCATCCTACCTGCAATGTCATTTTACACCGGACTATTCAAGGAATTATACCTTTATCGGTACAAAAGGACGATTGGAAAACGATGATGTCAACAATAAAATTTATGTAAAAACACGGAAATCAAATACATGGAACGAATTCAGTGATATAACCTATGACATGAAAAAGGAACAAGGAAGTCACGGCGGTGCTGACCCAAAAATTTGCAATGATTTCATCGAGTTAGTTTTGCACAACAAGCAGCCCTTGACGACACCATTCGCTGGGAGAATGAGCGTAGCTGTCGGCTGTGCTGCAACAGAGTCAATTCGCTCTGGCGGTAAGGTGGTTGAGGTTAAACAGGCATCAACTATCAGTCTATGATACAAGTTGACGAATATGAAAGTAATCCTGTTTTTGATGAGGAATTTTCCTCTATAAATAAGGCTGTGTTAAAGGGACATTTAAATATCGATGTCCCTTTGACTATTGGGACAAATCAAGAAATGGGATTGCTCAAAAGTGTAATGGGGTGAATGGAAATGACAGAATTAATTTGCACAAGAATATCAATTTTACGAAATATTTTTGGCAGTAACTCAATATGATTTGAAGGTTGATAAATTTTTCCAAAGGAGGAAGACATGTCAGTTTTCAAAAAATTAAAGTCGTTCTATCTTCCTTATAGACGGGACTTCATTTGGTCAATGCTGTTTTTGATCATTGTGGCGGGCATTACCGTTGTCTATCCGGTTATATTGCAGATGACAATCGATGAAGTCGTACTTGGTGGGCAGTATGACTTGGTGCCGAGGATTTCCTTCGGATTTATCACGGTAATGGCTGTAAAAGGATTGTCGACCTTTATTCAGCACTATTTAGCAGATATGTTCGGCATTAAATCGGTGTACAGTCTGCGTAATGCCCTATATGAAAAACTGCAGCGGCTGTCGTTTAGTTATTACGATAACGCGAAGACTGGGGATTTAATGTCACGTTTAACTGCAGATGTCGAAGGCTTTCGCTTTTTCGTGTCATTCGGGTTTTCGGAGGTTCTCCGCTTTATTATTGTAGTCGGCGCTAGTTTATGTGTGATGTTTTATTATTCTGTTTCCCTTACCTGTGTAACGATCGCAGCACTTCCGTTTATTAGCGTGGTAGTGTACAAATTCGATAAAAGCGTACATCCTGCATTTCGTGGGATTCGCGAATCGTTCGGCCGATTGAATACAAAGGTCCAAGAAAATATCAGCGGAATCCATACGGTCAAGGCACTATCAAAAGAAAAGGTGGAAATTGAGCGTTTTAATAAGTCCAACCAGGACTATCGTACAAAACAGCTTTTTACTGCTTCGATTTGGTCGAAATACTTCCCACTTATGGAGCTGATTGGGAATATATCTGTCGTTGCTTTATTGGCATTTGGCGGGTACCAAGTCATTGATGGCAGCTTAAAACCAGGTGAGCTTGTCGCGTTTTACAGTTTGATTTGGTATATTTTATGGCCCATCATGAACCTTGGTTTCACCATTAATATGTTCTCCCAGGCGAAGGCCTCCGGCGAGCGGCTCCTAGAAGTTTTAGAAGCAAAAGAAACCATTTTTGATGAAGAAAATATAAGACAAACTGAAAAAATTGAAGGGCATGTTGTCTTTCGTAAGGTGACATTCCGTTATCAAGCAGAGGAAACGGCTGCACTAAACCAAATTAGCTTTGATGTGCCTCCCGGTTCAACCATTGGTCTTATCGGCGCTACCGGTTCGGGAAAAACTAGTGTGATTCAGCTTTTGTCGCGCTTTTACGAACCAACAGCAGGAGATATTCTGATTGATGACCGTCTGATTAAGGAATTTAGTCTAAAAACACTTCGTTCACAGATCGGGGTTGTATTACAGGAAACCTTCCTTTTCTCTTCAACCATCAAAGCCAATATTTCCTACGGAAGACCAGAGGCGACGATGGAAGAAATCATCGATGCAGCAAGACGTGCCGATGCCCATGAGTTTATCATGGAACTGCCTGATAAATATAATACGATGCTGGGAGAAAGGGGTATGGGTCTTTCCGGTGGGCAAAAGCAGCGGATTGCCATTGCCCGTGCCATCTGTACCAATCCGGCCATTCTCATTTTAGACGATGCAACAAGTGCTGTGGATATGGAAACGGAATTTCAAATTCAAAAAGCCCTTCAAGAAGTCATGAAGGGGAGAACAACCTTTATTATTGCCCATCGAATTTCCTCGCTCCAGCATGCGGATGAAATTCTAGTATTAGATAATGGAAGTATTATTGAACGCGGGACACATGACGAGCTTCTAGCTGGTAATGGAGCGTATCGAAGGATTTATAACATTCAATACCAGGATCACGAGGCAATTATGCAAAAGGCCGCAAGGTAGGTGGAAGTATGGAAGAAACTCGAAGGAAACAGCTGATATTAGAGCGGTTTCAATATTCACAGGACCAAGTGATTGATAAACCGTTTAACTGGAAACAAATGTGGCGTTTATTGCAATATATCAAACCATATGCAAAAAATTTATTGCCGCTCTCGTTTCTTACGGTGATTATTTCAACGGCAGTTCGGTTAATCATTCCAATTTTAATTGGGGTATATACCCTTGATAAGGCCATTATTGAAAAAGATACAACACTGCTAATCCGGCTTGTATTTATCATTTCTGGGTTATATATATTGTCATATGTCGTCAATGCCTTAAGGATTCGCTGGATGAATAAGCTGGGACAAAATGTGATTTATGATTTGCGCAGGCATTTATTTACCCATGTACAGTCCCTATCCCATCGATTCTTTGATCAGCGCTCAGCCGGGTCAATCCTCGTAAGGATTATGAATGACATTAACTCCCTGCAGGAGCTGTTTACAAGCGGGGTTATTAATCTATTAACGGATTTTCTCCTGTTGTTTGCGACGATTTTTATATTGTTTTCGTTAAACGCTAAGTTAACGATTGCAATTATGGTGATCTTGCCAATTATGTTTTTTATCTCAACAAGCCTGCGGAAAAAAATCCGGCAATCATGGCAGCAAGTACGTTCAATTCAGTCAAAGATGAATTCACACTTAAATGAAAGTATTCAAGGAATTCGTGTCACCCAGACATTTACACAGGAAAACGAAAACACGCAATTTTTTAAGGCGCTTAACCATGATAATTTCCAGACCTGGAAACAGGCGGTTCGGAAAAATGCAATGTTTGGTCCGTTTGTTGAAATGACAAATGCTTTGGGAACCGTTATTTTAATCTGGTATGGCGCAATGCTGGTCACAAATGGGGAATGTACCGTTGGCGAATTCGTTTCCTTTGCCTTTTATTTAGGTATGTTCTGGGAGCCGATATCAAGGCTAGGGCAGCTGTATAATCAGCTATTAATCGGGATGGCGTCTTCGGAAAGGATTTTTGAGTTTTTAGATGAAAGACCGATTGTGAAGGAAGCTACCAATCCATTGGTTCTTCCTTCCGTTAAAGGGCAAATCGATTTTGAGGATGTGGAGTTTTCCTATAATGACACAAGGAAAGCATTAAACGGGGTTTCATTTTCCATCCAATCGGGTGAGACGGTTGCACTTGTCGGACACACCGGCTCTGGGAAAACAACCATTGCGAATTTGGTAAGCCGCTTTTATGATGCGACAGCAGGAGTTATCAAAATCGATGGACATCCAATTCAAGAACTGTCGATTGCAGGTCTCCGTTCGCAAATTAGTGTCGTGCTCCAAGAGACGTTTATTTTTTCAGGTACCATCATGGAAAACATCCGTTTTGGTAATCCGGATGCGAGTGATGAAGATGTGATTGCAGCAGCAAAAGCGGTAGGTGCTGACTTTTTTATTACCCAGCTCTCAAACGGTTATCATACAGAGGTGGAAGAGCGGGGGAATGTGTTATCCGTAGGTGAACGTCAGCTTCTTTCTTTCGCCAGAGCACTCCTGGCTGACCCAAAAATTCTCATTCTTGATGAAGCCACGGCAAGTATTGACACGGGGACAGAAGTGAAAATTCAACGTGCATTAAAAAAGTTATTAAAAGGAAGAACGGCAATCATGATTGCCCATCGGCTCTCTACGATTAGAGAATCTGATAAGATTATTGTCCTTGACCATGGCAATATCCTTGAGCAGGGAAATCATGACACCCTCATGGCAAAACAAGGGGTGTATTATGGATTAGTAAAAGCGCAGTACAAAATGCTTGGTGCAATTTGTTGATTAAACACCTAGATAACCAATAAGAGGACACGCCCCAGGTGTTCTCTCTAGTACCGCTTTGTTATTGACAATTTTTACAGCGGCCTCTTTTCTTTTCCTGATCTGAAGAAGAAGGCAAGAAATAGAAACTTATATTTTAACTAAAATACCTTTGAGAACTGGGTCAGACCCCTACTGTATTAATATATTAACAGAGCGGGGGCTGACCTCATTTTCGTTTGAACTTTTTTGTGCAGTAAAGGAATTCAATTAATGGGAACACCATTATTCCAGTGCAGGAATATTAGCAATAGCAAGCGTAGAAACTAATTGTGCATGGAGTATCCATCACAAATTGTTTTTTTTGTAATGAGTTGGCGGTGCTGTTTATTTTTATCAGAATCGTATTATCAGTTTATTCATGGTATAAGAGGTGCTTATGTTAAAAGAAGTTTGTGTGGAAAATTTTACTGTTGTTCCGGAGGCGATAAAAAGGGGGGCTCGGCGGATTGAACTGTGTGATAACTTGTCTGTGGGCGGCACCACTGTCAGTCTCATGGAGTGGCTTTTCAAACGATTTCCTATTGTCACAGTAATAATTGTAAGGTTATGACGATCATCAGGCCCCGGGGTGGGAATTTTATTTATAATAAAGCTGAAATAGAAATCATCCAAGATGATATTGCTCAATTTAAACAATTAGGGACAGACGGGATTGTAATCGGATGCTTAAATGACCATGGCTGGATCGATGAGAAAGCCATGCTCCTATTGCTGGAATCAGCTGAAGGGCTCGATATTACTTTCCATATGGCATTTGACCGGATAAAACCTGATAATCAGCTTCAAGCAATTGATTGGCTGGCTACCAATGGTGTACACCGGATTTTAACCCACGGTGGACCCAGCCATACATCAATTGAGGACAACTTGGATCGGCTAAAGGAGTATATAGAATATGCAGGCGATAAAATCATTATCCTTCCTGGCGGGGGAATCACCGATAAGAATTTAAACATGATAGCCAGTCAGTTACAAGTAAGCGAAATACACGGAACAAAACTAGTAGGTGACCTTATAAAAGAGGTCTGGCCTCAACCACTTTAACGCATGGACGCCATGGGGAACAGATCCCCATAGCCATTCATTGTCAGAAGCAGGTACGAGTTTTAGGCGGTGTCTGTTGGCATTTTTTGAAACTGCCATACTATACAACCTCAGAATCGAACATATAAAAAAGGCTTGATACCCAGCTTTAAACGTTAACAAGCTGGGCTGTTTGGCCTATTTTCGTTAATGCGGTGAAGTGGCAGGGGTAAAAAGTTTTCGACTATCGTAATCTCTTTATTTCTCCCTAGAATGGTAATTGTAAGCGTTTTAGCTTATAGAAGGGGAAGGAGATGGAAAAAAGAATGAGAGATTTTAAGAAAAAGCAGAAAGAGGACAAGCGTTATGGCAAACGGCTCACCGCTTTGACGTTAACAGCGGCCTTGGCAGTGCCGTTAACGATTATACCGCCTGAAACAATCAGCCTGAAAACGGCATTGGCCGCCTCCAGCACAGCCACTTCTGCAGGAGAGCAAGACCTCTCAACTCGTGCCACACAGCTAGAGAAGGATGCAAAGGCCCTGGGAATCCCGCTGTTCCTGTTTGAAAACGGCATCCCGAAGACGTTTAAAACAGACAACGGGGCAGCGCTCGAACTGGATGGCCACCACTCAAAGGACGGCCAACACTCGCTAAAATGGAACTACACGAGCGGCTCAAAATTAATCGTCAATGAGAAAATTGGATTTACACCATTTGTCCCTAACAATCAAGACCAATCGATCAAGTCCTTTGTCGTCTGGGTCTATAATGAAAAGCCTGTCAACAACACAGCCACCTTTCAATTTGGCCGAGGCAATAACGTCGACAGCTGGTTTGATATGAACCTGAACTTTACAGGATGGCGGACCGTCTGGGTATCATTTGAACGTGATATGCAAGGAACGCCACACCCGCACATGAACCGGATGACGGTTGTCGCACCGAAATCCCAATCCGGGACCTTATATTTTGACTCCATGATGCTATCAACTCCAATTGACCCGCGGCACCATACCCCGGATGCTCAAGTACCATTTGTGAATCCGGACGTGATGGAAGCGGCAAACGCCCATTGGCTTGGTCTCCTGAATTATTCCAAGCTTACACCACCAGAACCTCAAACCAATGTAACCGAAGAAAGCCTGGCTGGTATTCGCCAAATCGAAACAAAATTCACAGAGTTACTTTTTAAAAAGCAAAAGGTAACAGATACACTGCTAGCTGACATTCGAAGCCGCTATGCGTCATTCGGAATATCCCGTGATGAATATGGAATACACGGTGCTTCCCTGTTTATGCCGCACTTTGACCAGGCTCCGGCGGCCATAAAACCGGATTTTAAAGAGCTTAGCAATACAGCCGATCTTAGGGCTTTCACTGACTTCATGGATTTAGTCGCTAACACGTATCTGTCTGCCACGGATGAGACGACCAAAAATGAGCTTAAACAAATGTATATCGACTTGTCTGACCATATGGCCGATCAAGGCTGGGCCGACGGGAGCGGGCAAGGAACGATGCACCATCTCGGCTATAATATCCGCGGGTTTTATTCATCCGCCTTCCTGATGCGGGATGTTTTAAAAGAAGCCGGCCTCCTCGAGCGCACCCAAAAAGCCCTGTTCTGGTTAAGCGGAGCGGGAAAGATCTATACGCCTAAAGAAGAGGTTGTCAGCAATATCGACATTCTAAACACCACCTTAAATGGCATGCTGGCCAGTATCCTTGTCCGGGAGGATTCGAAGGGAAAAATAAGAGATATGGAAAGCTTCACCTCTTGGCTGTCGCAAGGACTTGTTCCGGCAAAAGGTTTAGACCCTGCCTTTAAGAAGGACGGTTCGGCCTATCACCATGACAATCATTACCCAGCCTATGCAAAGGATGCCTTCACTGGGGTTACACCGATTATGTATGTATTATCAGGAGGTCCTTTTAGAGTTACCGAGGATGCCCATGAAACATTGAAAAAGGCATTGATGTCGATGCGCCTGTATTCAAATAAAACCCAATGGCTGATCAGTGTAGCCGGTCGCCATCCGGACGGAAAAGGTGCGTTGACACTGCCTCCATTCCGGTATTTGGCGTTAGCGGGATCCCCAGATGGGAAAGAGTCGATTGATCTCGACGTGGCGGCTGCTTATTTAAGGCTCATTGATAAAGATGATACATGGTCTAAGCAGTTCAAGCAGCAGGGTATTACGGCAGAGGCAGCACCAACCGGATTTTGGTCGATGAATTACGCCAATCTTGGCATTCAAAGACGGGACAACTGGCTTGTCGGTGTAAAGGGCTTTAGCCGTTATTTGTGGGGGAATGAAACCTATCAGGATGCAAATTTATATGGACGCTATATGTCCTATGGCCAAATGCAAATTATGGGTGCCTCTAATCACCGGGACAGCGGCTATGTGCAGGAAGGCTGGGATTGGAACCGCTGGCCGGGGACAACGACGATTCATCTGCCGTTTGATAAATTGCGTTCCGATGTCCGAAACGTTGACCGTTTTAGTGGCATCGAAGAAATGCTGATTTCCGATGAGACCTATTCCGGAAGCTTGAGCCTTCAAGGACAGAATGGCATGTTTGCGATGAAGCTGCATGAGCATCCAAAATATGATGGCTCGCATCGGGCCCGAAAATCCTATTTCTTCTTCGATAATCGGATTGTGGCTCTTGGTTCAGATATTGAAAATAATAACAGTGAGTATCCTACGGAAACGACACTGTTCCAAAACTATATGGAAACCGAAGCGGAACCAGTGTGGATGTCCAGCACAGGTACGATTTCAGCGTTCCCTTATCAAAATCAGCTCACTCTGACCCAAGACGCTTGGCTGGTTGACAACAAGCATAATGGTTTTTATGTACCGTCCGGACAAACCATATCCATTTCAAGGTCTTTGCAGCAGTCCAAAAACCAGAAGGACGGATCAGACACGTCAGGGAATTTTTCAACGGCTTGGATTGATCACGGGAAAGCACCAAAGGATGGAAAGTACCAGTATGCTGTTTTGGTGAATACGAATGAAAATCAAATGGCCGATTTTGCTGCCTCCATGGAAGACCCTGGGAAGACCCCTTACACGGTCCTCCAGCAGAATCGGTTGGCCCATATTGTCCAAGACCGTACAACTGGCATTACAGGCTACGCATTATTTGAAGCAAACGACTCTATCAATCAAGGAATTGTGCGTGCCGTCGATACACCAGCAATGGTCATGACTAAGATGGACGGTGCAAAGTTAGTCCTTAGCGCGGTTGACCCTGATTTACGCTTATACGAGGGTACCGAAGCGGATCAATATGATGAGAATGGGGTACAAAAGGAAGTCAGCATTTATTCCCGTACATGGCGCCACTCAGAAAGCATTATGCGCCCGATGAAACTAACCATTGAAGGGGAATGGACACTTGCTTCAACAGATTCTCGTATCAGAATCCTTTCCGCAGAGAACGACCGCACCTTAATAGAATTTGATTGCAAAGATGCACAGCCACTAGAAGTTGTCCTGCAGCCAAAATAAGACGAGGGGACGGTTCTTCTGCTTTTGAAGCAGAAGAACCGTCCCCATGCATCATGATATATCCTTAATCAAATCAAACAGTCGAAGTTCGTTGACTTCAGTGATGATTTCTTTGGTGCTGTTTTTGTCGAATTTTTTCAACAGGCTGCTGATTTGCTTTTTGATGGTTTCGACTTCGACGGCGCGGATGTCAGCAATTTCCTTACGCTTTAAACCGCTGCAAAGCAGCTTTAATATCTCGAGTTCGGATTGAGTTAGGTTGGCAATGATTTTAAAAAAGTACGTTAATTGATCTTCTGATTTTTTGATGCGGGCAAACTCCGTTCGAATTTTTTCGGCGATAATCGGCCGGATGGGCGATTGGTTGTTGTAAGCCGAATAAATTGCTTCAATGATTTCTTCCTTTGGAGCCGCTTTCATTAAATAGTCGACAATGCCGGTTTGAAAGGCGGCAAAGACAATATTATTATCTTGGTGAACCGTCAGCATAATGATTTTTGTATCGGGTAGAATCTTATGAATCTCTGAAGCTGCCTTAATCCCCGCCATTTGACTTTCCATTTCAATGTCCATCAAGACAATATCTGGTTTCTTAATCGCCGCGTAGGCGACAGCCTCATAGCCGCTTTTGGCAGAAGCTGCGATTGAAAGGTTGTCCACGCTGTTGATGATTCTTTCAAGCCTTCTGCGATGGGCCTCCATGTCGTCTGCTATTAAAATATGAATATTTTCCACGAAAATACCTCCCCCCAGATACGGGGTATATTTTATACCCTTTTTACTAGTGGCAATAGAATATCAAACTGTGTATATTTACCTATCTCGCTTTTAACCTCAATCTTGCCGCCATGTGCAGTGATTACCTTGTGGCAGAATGATAGGCCGATTCCCCAATTGGTGATGCTTGGTTTTGTAGAGAAGAAAGGGGTGAAAATTTCTTCCACGTGTTCGGCTTCGATTCCCGGGCCGTTGTCCCGAATCGAAATGGTGCCCCACTGATCCACATAGTTTACGCTGACCCAAATGAACCCGCCGGCATTAGACAGTGCCTCCACTGAATTTTTCAGGAGATTATTGAGCACTTCATTGATGTAATCTTCATCCATGTAGACAAGGATGTTGGAATTTGTTTTTTCAAAATGGATCTCAACATTCGTCAAATTGGAACGAAACCGTTGAATGGCCCTTTCGATGGGGACATCCAGCGGAACGGCCTTAATGTTTAAAGTGATTTGCTTCAGCTTATCATTTGCTTGATTAATGCTTTGGAACGACTGCTCGCACGATTCTGTAATGAGTTTCAGGCTGTACAGTGCATCTTCATCATCCGCGAATTTCTCCTGTAAATATTCAGCCTCGGAGCGGATCGCCAGAAGATGATTTTTGATCGCATGGGTGAAGGCTCGAATCCCGAGTGAGGCGGTGTCAATTTTCTTTTTGGTAATGATATTGATGTTGGAATAGCGCGCTTCGTTTGCTTTGAATTTGTAAATATTATAGAGCATGATGCCGATTGCTCCAATTGCCAAGAGCGGGAAAAAGCGATATTCCATTAAAAACAAATTAATAGAAGGCTGTACATAATTGATAAAGCTTTTACTAAAAGTAATTCTGACAAAGTTGGTGGGTGCCCAGTAAAAAATAAACAGGTGTACAAAGGTTAATGGCAGCAAACTAATAGAGATATAGAATGTATGATCCCGAATCGACCTTAATTGGTAATAACGGATGTAATGGTACAAAAATAAGGCAAGGCTAAACACCAGATAAGCATCATTCAGCACTTGAAAGACAATATCGCCCGTATGGCTCAACTGCTCATAAAGATCCATTTTATCTGTCTCAAAGGCCAAATCCTGAAGCATTAGATTAAGACTTGGATCATAAAAAAGAAACTGAATGATCCCGACAATCCCGAGTCCTAGGTAGACGAAACGCAATCTAGGATGACTCCTGAGACTGCTGATGAACGAAATAGAAAAACTAAGGAAGGAAAAATAAAATAAGATAATCCCTAGGTTAAACAGCCGAATTAACGTATGAGCATCAAAGTTTTTCAGGACAAGTCGGTTCCAGGTTCCTGGGCCAAAATCAATGAATTGATTGACAACATTATAGTAATAATTAAATTTTGATAAATAGAGGGTGAATGAAATATAGGCCAAAATCCACCCAATTGTCAATGTACATAAAAAGAAAATGGATCTGCTGCTAAGGTATTTATAGATAAAAAAGATTAAAAATACCATAAAAACTAGGCAGAGAAAGATCATGATCGTCACTCCCGGCTGCAAAAAGGGGGAAGAAAATTTTCGACTTATTTCGAAAAGTGGAAACCCTTACACTGAGTATATAACAAACTATTAAAAAATTTAAGGGGGACAATGTATGAAAAAACGTTTTAGTTTAGTGGCATTATTGCTTTTATGTTTTAGTTTGATTGTTGGCTGTTCCAATAGTGAAACAGAAAAGAGCAGCGCGAAGGAAGAAGGCGGAAAGAGTTCCAATGAAAAAGTAAGTTTGAAAATGGCCGTTTTCCCTGCAGATGAAGCTATTTTTAAACAAGGCTATGAAAATTTCAAAAAGGATCATCCGAATGTCGACATTACATTCGAAACCTTCCCGCAGCAGCAATATTATGAAAAAATCCGCATGCAGCTTTCTGGCGGAGAAGGCTATGACCTATTTACTGGTCAAATGGATAACATGGTAGACACAGGAATTCTGGCACCGCTAGATAAGTACATTAAAGACAGCGGCGTCGATGTTTCCGGATACGGGTCGATGTATGACACCTATAAATATGATGGAAAAGTACTCAGCCTTCCTTACCGTAAGTCCAATTGGATGCTCTACTATAACAAGACTTTATTCGATCAAAAAGGCGTTCCATATCCAAGCGATGATATGACATGGGATGAGTTCCGTGATTTAGCCAAGAAGATGACAAGCGGCAGCGGAGAAAACAAAGTATACGGCGCTTACCTGCAGCAATGGCCGCAAACTTGGTACATGGGTGCTGTTCAAAAGGGAGCATCGATTATTGATAAAGACCTAAAACCATTTAAGGATGCCTTGCAAACAAGGGTTGACCTTGAAAAGGACGGTTCGATCATGAAATGGTCTGAACAGGTATCAACAGGAGCACATTATAATGCCGCGTTCCAAAAAGGGAATATTGCGATGAACATCATTGGCGATTGGCATGTTGCTCAGCTTCGTCAGGGGGAAAAAGAAGGAACCTTAAAGTTTGATTGGGATGTTGTGCCAATTCCGCATCCAGAAGGCGTTGCCAAGAATACTTCATTGGCATTGCCAGTTTCGATCATGATGAACAAAAATACGAAGCATCCGAAAGAAGCATTTGAATTCCTGAAGTACATGACAGGTAAAGAAGGGGCAGAGCTTCTTGCTGGAGCAGGCTATTTAACTGGATATATGGACAAGGATGTGGAAGCGGCTTATCTTGGCGACGGTTCACAAAAGCCAAAGAACCTTCATTATTTCTTGGAAACAAAAGAATATCCAGAATACCCAATGCTGCCAGGTGTGAAAAACGTTGTCGTTGAACAAATCTTCAAGCAAGAGGGAGAGCTTGCATTAATTGGCCAAAAATCAGTTGATGACACCATCAAAGACATCACGAAACGAGTAAAAGACGAATGGGCAAGTAAGTATGGAGAAAAGTAATTAGCATCGAACTTGGCACTGCTCTAAGGTCTTCATACAGCAGTGCCAATTTTTTTAAAAGAAAGGATGAAACAGTATGAAGCCTGGTAAAGCTGTAAAATCGAAAGCGATTAGGCGAAATCGAATCACCGCTTATACCTTTCTTCTGCCAAATATTATTGGCTTCCTGGTATTTATCTTCGTTCCCGTGATTGCCTCCTTCTTTATGAGTTTCACCTCTTGGAATGGCTTTGGGAATATCGAATTTATTGGACTAGATAACTATAAGCAGCTGTTGAAGGATGCTAATTTCAAAATTTCATTTATTAATAGCATCCTGTTCATGTTAATCTCTGTCCCGATTACGCTATTTATTTCGGTGTTGATCGCGATTGCCTTAAACCGGGGTATCCGCTTTGTCAAAGTGTTCCGGACGGCCGTTTTCCTGCCGTATGTCACAGCGACAATTGCTGTTGCAGCTGTCTGGCAGCTTATCTTTAACCCGTCAATGGGTCCGATTAACGGAACATTAATGAAGCTGGGGATTGACTCACCTCCCGGCTGGCTATCATCGCCATCCTGGGCGTTAATCTCGGTATCAATCGTCTATATTTGGCATTCAGTTGGCTATTATATGATTCTATTTTTAGCGGGACTGCAAAACATCCCAGATTATCTTTACGAAGCAGCCGAATTGGACGGCGCGGGACCGATTACGAAGTTTTTCCATATCACGCTGCCATCGTTATCTCCTGTATTGTTCTTTACGACCATTATTGGTGTGATTAACTCATTTAAAGTATTTGATTTAATCTATGTGCTGACAGGGGGAGGACCAGGCCGGTCGACCCATGTGCTCGTCTACGACATCTACAATACAGCCTTTAAACAATTTGAGTACGGGTACGCCTCAGCGATGGCTTATGTATTGTTCTTGGTGATTCTAATCATCTCGATCATCCAATTTAGTGGGCAGAAAAAATGGGTGAACTATTAACCTATGACTAAACCGACAGAAAGGAGCGGAAGTCTTGTATGAATATTGCTACTGAAGCTCAAGTCTATACACCAGAAGTAAAAAAGAAGAAAAAATTCGCGGTTGGCCAAGCCATCAAGTACATTGTGGTTATTTTAGTTTCCTTGACGATGGTCCTTCCGTTTGTTTGGATGCTGTCTGCTTCTTTGAAACTGGAAACGGAGATTTTCGGATTTCCCATCAAGTGGATCCCGGAAACCTTCCGTTGGGAAAATTATAAGGAAGTTTGGACCGCTGTTCCCTTCCATATTTATTACTTAAATACGTTAAAAATTGCCGTCATCACTACCATTTTGGTGATTATCAACAGTTCACTGGCCGGCTATGCGTTTGCCAAAATTAAATTCCCAGAAAGCAACCGGTTATTCTTTATCTATGTTGCCACAATGATGATTCCATACCAGGTCATGATGATTCCGCAATTTATGCTGATGAAACAGCTTGGACTCGTGAATTCGCACTGGGCGCTGATTATTCTCGGAGCCTTTAATCCATTTGGCGTTTTCCTGTTCCGCCAGTTCTTCCTATCAATCCCGGATGAGTTACTGGAAGCGGCAAGAATCGACGGCTTGAGTGAGTTTGGCATCTACTGGCGGATTATTCTGCCATTATCCAAACCGGCCATCGCGACACTCGTCATTTTCTCATTCATGCATTCCTGGAATGATTTCTTGGGACCGTTAATCTATCTGACATCGGATCATTTATACACATTGCAACTGGGCATCCAGCATTTTATCACTGAGTATAACACCGAGTATTCCCTGCTAATGGCGGCAGCGGTATCGGCTGTTGTGCCAACCATCATTGTTTATTTCTTAGCACAGGATCATTTCATCAAGGGAGTTGCCAACACGGGAATCAAAGGATAAAGGAGCGAAATGATGAACAAAAAGCCTGCAAAAGGATTGTCTGTTCTGATCATACTGTCTTTACTCATTACCATGTCCGTCAATGTACCATTGATTTTTGCTGATGATACCGCTAATCGTTTAGTAAACACAGGATTTGAAGAAACCCAGAAGGCTGCGTCCGGATGGGACCAATTAGGCGCAGCCAACTGGAGCGTGTGGAAGCCGACAGGAAAACCAATTGTGTCGATTTCCGAGGATGCAAGCCACACTGGAAAATATGGGCTGAAAATTACAGCCGCCGAAACCGCACGAGCATCTGTAAATCAGGATGTCCCTGTAAAAGGCGGCAAAACCTATTTATTAAGCACGTGGCTGAAGACGGATAATATCGTCAGCGGCCAGGGGGCGCGGATGAGAGTGACCACCTTTGAAAAAGGGCAGCAGCTAGACCTCCTTTACTCAACCAGACTAACTGGGACTCATGATTGGTCACAAATCAAAATGGAGGTAAAGCCTCCGCAAAATTGCGATAGCATCCGAGTCCAGCTTTTCTTTGAAACAGGAACAGGAACCGTCATGTTTGATGATGTTTCCTTACAGATGATTGACCCGGCTACATCAATTGCGATTGAAAATAAGGAAGTAACGATTAAAGAGCAGGAGACAGCTGTTTTGAATGCCAAAATGGAACCAGCTGATGCCAGCTCGAAAATTTCCTGGTTTTCAAGCGACAATTCTGTTGCCACAGTGGATAACAACGGCACGGTAACAGGAGTAAAAGCCGGTGATGCCGTGATTATGGCAGTAACGGATAATGGCCTGACTGCCACTAGTACGGTCAAGGTTTTAAGAAATGACGCCCTTGAACGGCCAGCGGTTGAACAATTGGAATTGTCTCCAAAAGAACTATCATTAACGGCAGGGCAGCTCCGCCTTCTGCAAACGCAGGTTACTCCAGAAAATGCAGACACCGGGCAGCTTGTCTGGAAGTCTTCCAATGAAGAGGTCGCTTCAGTAAAGAACGGTCTTGTAGAAGCGAAGTCGCCGGGAACAGCGGTCATTTCGGTTACAACAGCCGATGGGACAATCAACAGTGAAAGTCAGGTCATAGTTACCGCCGCTTCCGTCGACGAATATGATCAGCTTCGTCATAAGTGGGAAAACCAAATGACCAGTCTCGACTACTACGATGCTTCGAATGAACGAATGCAGCAAATGACGGCCAGCCAAACGAAATCGGTGCAGTCCTTATGGAGGACGATGGTTAAAAACAAAGACCGTTCCTTCCTTTGGTATGAGTACAGAAGCACTGATAATTCCGCCGATATTCGTGACAGCTACCGGAATCTGACGACCATGACCAAGGCATTTGTCAATGAACATTCGGCCCTTTATCGCAACCCGCAATTGTTAAAGGATATTGAGGATGCCTTAGAGTGGCTTTATCAAAACCGCTATAACGAGAATATTCAGCAGTACAGCAACTGGTGGCACTGGGAAATCGGCGTGCCGAATGAACTAAACAGCATCATGGTGCTTTTATATGATTATTTGGATCAGGAAATGATTCACCGCTATCTGAATGTGATTGATCATTTTCAGCCGGATCCGACTAAATCAGGTGCGACGACTCCTAGTAATTACCGCGAAGCAGTCGGCGCCAACCGTATAGATGTCAGTAAGGTAGTTGGCGTGCGCGGCGTTCTTGTGAAGGATGGTGCGAAAATCGCAGCAGCTCGCGATGCACTGAGCCAAACCTTTGAAAACGTGACGTCAGGCGATGGTTTTTATGAAGATGGTTCGTTTGTTCAGCATGAGGACGTTGCCTACACCGGTTCTTATGGAAATGTGTTAATCGAAGGGTTGACCGATATGCTTGATTTATTAAGCGGTTCGACCTGGGCTGTAACGGACCCTAAGGTATCTAATGTTTATGACTGGATTGAAAACGCCTTTGAACCATTCATGTATAAAGGCGCGTTGATGGATATGGTCAGAGGAAGAGCGATTTCCCGCAGTTTCCTTCAGGACCATCAGGCCGGGCAAACGATTACCAAAGTAGTGATCCGGCTGGCGCAATTTGCACCGGAACCGTATGCAGCGAAATATAAGAGTATGGCCAAATCGTGGCTTCAAGAAGATAAGTACCTAGATTATCTTTCAAGCTCCAGCAATTTCAAGGACATGGTCCTGGCTAAAGAGCTGTTGCAAAATCAAGATATCAAGCCTAGGGGCGAGCTTGATTACCATAAGAACTTCGCGTCGATGGACCGTGTGGTGAACAGGAAACCAGGCTACGCTTTTGGCATCAGCATGTATTCCAACCGGATCCAAAACTATGAAGATATGAATGATGAAAACCGCAAAGGCTGGTACACAGGCGAAGGGATGACTTATTTGTACAATGCCGATCTCGCTCAGTACAGCGATGATTTCTGGCCTACTGTTGACCCGTATCGGATGCCTGGAACGACCGTTGATACAATGAAGCGGGCAGACGGCAGCGGGGAGCATAATTCACCAGAGTCTTGGGTTGGGGGTTCCACGCTGGACCGATTTGGTACAGCAGGCATGTCTTACAAAGCTTGGAATAGTTCCTTAACAGCCAAAAAATCATGGTTTATGTTCGATAACGAAATTGTCGCGCTTGGCGCAGGAATCACAAGCGGGGATAACAGAACGATCGAGACGATTGTTGAAAATCGAAAAATCCGCGATAACGGCTCAAACGAACTGATTATTAATGGGGAAAAACCAGACTTAAGCGATGGGCAAAACCATACTACTGAAGCCAAGTGGGCATTCTTAGAAGGAAATGTGCCGGGGGCTGATATCGGCTATTACTTCCCTGAAGGAAAAACCCTAACTGTGAAAAAAGAACAGCGAACTGGCGCCTGGAAGGACATTAATTATACCGAGCCGGCGAAACCAATTACGCGTTCCTACGCCACAATGTGGTTTGACCACGGTGTAAATCCGGCAAACGACACGTACTCTTACGTGCTGCTTCCGGGCTTAACATCGGAACAAACAAGCCAATATGCCGCCCAGCCGGAGATTTCAATTTTACGAAATGACACGGCCGTTCAAGCAGTGCAGGAGCTGAGGGAAAATATCATCGGGGCAAACTTCTGGCTGGATGAAAAACAAACAGTTGGGCCGTTAACTGTTTATCAAAAGGCGTCGGTAACGATGCAGGAGAAGGATGGCGTGCTGGCACTGGCTGTTTCCGACCCAACGATGCAAAATACCGGCACGATTGACATTGATTTTGACGGAAAAGCCTTTGAGGTACTCGAAGCCGATGAACAGGTGCAGGTTGTGGAAACGAAGCCTTCCATTAAATTAATAGTGAACGTCAACCAGGCACATGGAAAGTCCTTCACTGTCAAATTAAAAATGATTCCAAGTGTAAAAGGAAACAGTCCACATTCGATTAGATAAACGTAAGAAAAAGGAGCGAGACAAATGGAGAGTCAACAAAGACCGAATCTCATCTATATTTTTGCCGATCAATGGCGCCGTCAGGCTGTCGGCTATGAAGAGGAGGACCAGGTGATTACGCCAAATATCGATGCTTTTGCGCAGGAGGGGACGATTTTTTCCCATGCCGTCACCTGCTCTCCATTGTGCTCTCCTCATCGGGCCTCATTGCTGACGGGCAGGTATCCAAACAGCACGGGGGTCTATACCAATTGTAAGGTCGGCGCCGAAGTTATGTTGAGTCCGGATGAAATTTGTATCAGCGATGTGCTCTCGGAGAACGGCTACCAGACGGCCTATATTGGCAAATGGCATCTCGATTTGCCGGAATTAAACGTCACCGACAAGCCGGGATCCGGGGCCTCCGGCTGGGATGCCTATACTCCGCCGGGACCGAAACGGCACGGCTTCAAATATTGGTATTCCTACGGGGCATGGGATGAGCATCTTGCCCCGCATTACTGGCAGGACAGTCCGGAAAAAATCAAAGTCAATCAATGGTCGGTTGAGCATGAAACAGACCAGACCCTTAAGTATCTTCAACACCGGGATAAAGAGCAGCCGTTTGCCTTATTCTTATCATGGAATCCCCCGCACAGCCCGTTCGATCAGGTGCCGGAAAAATACCGGAAGCTGTACGATCGGGAGCAAATTACCTTAAGGGAAAACGTGAACCAGTCCACCTTTTTGGTGCATACCGGGGAACCAGTGGACGGCGGTATCGAGGAATTAAAGGACAAACAATTAAACTATTTCGCTGCCATCTCAGGAATCGATGACCAGTTCGGAAGAATTTTGCAATTTTTAAAGAAAGAAAATTTGGAAGAAAACACAATTGTCGTGCTGACATCGGACCATGGCGAAATGATGGGCTCCCACGGCTTGATGGCGAAGCATGTGTGGTTTGAGGAATCAATCGGCGTTCCTTTTTGTGTTCGCTGGCCAGGGGTGATTCCGCAAACAAGAACGGAGCTCCTGCTGAACACAGTCGATATTATGCCGACCCTGTTGAGGCTGCTGGATTTAGAGATTCCTAGTTCGGTAGAGGGGACGGATTTATCCAGGTATATCCTGAACCGCCAGAGCGGCGGACCGGAGGAAGCGTATATAAGCGCCTATCCGGGCCGCAAGGAAGCGATTGAAGCGTTTCGTGTTGCGGGACTGGATAATCGGGAATTTGGCTGGAGAGCCGTTCGAACCCATGACTTTACCTATGTGATTCACCATGGCTATGCCCCTGGTGATGGATTGGTCCGTTTGTTATATGATTTGAAAAATGATCAATACCAGTTTCACCCGGAACAGATTGAAGATCCATCCGGCCATCCGGTCGCAGTGGTGCTTGAAGGAAAGCTGTGCCGCTGGCTGAACGACTTAAATGATCCTTTTTACAACAAACTTAGAGGTGTTATGAAATGACCGTATATGCAGCCGAAGTACGCAAGGAAGACATTAAAAACTTTGAACGTTTTACAAAAGATCCGGCAGTTAACCGCGCTTTTGTGGAAAAAGCTATTCAGCATGTTTTAGTTAAAATTGACCAGAGCTTAGATGTGTTCACAGACAAGTTTCCTGATTCCAACAGTGAGAATCTTGTCTACAAACCGATTGAAAACGTGGAATGGACAACGAGCTTTTGGACCGGGATGCTGTGGCTTGCTTATGAGTACACCGGGGAAGAAAAATACCGGAAAGTAGCAGAGAAGCAGATTCAGAGTTTTAAAGAACGAATCGAAAAACGAATTGAAGTTGACCATCATGACCTGGGCTTCCTCTACACATTAAGCTGTGTCAGTGCCTATAAATTGACTGGCAATGAAGAAGCAAAGGAAATCGCCTTAAAAGCAGCAGATTTGCTAATTACCCGCTATTACGATAAAGCCGGAATTATCCAGGCCTGGGGCGACCTTAACGATCCGAAGCAGCGCGGCCGGATGATCATTGACTGCAACCTGAACCTGCCGTTGCTTTATTGGGCATCGGAGGTAACTGGAAAGCCACATTATCGGGAAATGGCCCAGTCGCATGTCAAGCAGGCGGCCAAATATATTGTCCGTGAAGACGCCTCCACTTTCCATACGTATTACATGGATCCGGAAACAGGCGACCCATTGTACGGCAATACTCACCAAGGCTTTGCGGATGACTCGTGCTGGGCGCGCGGGCAAGCTTGGGGTATCTATGGGTTTCCGCTCAGCTACCACTATACAAGTGATTGGAGTTTAGTTGAGTTAGCGAAGAAACTGACAAACTATTATTTAAACCGTTTGCCTGAAGATGAGATTTGCTACTGGGATTTAATTTTTACAGAGGGTGACGAGGAGCGGGACAGCTCAGCGGCAGCGATTACGATCTGCGGCCTGCTCGAGATGGCAAAGCACTTGCCGTTAACCGACCCGGAAAAACAAATCTATGAGAATGCTGCCTTAAAAATGGTGCAGTCACTATATGAAAACTATCGGACCGAAATCGACAGTGAGGCCAATGGAATCCTCAAGCATGCGGTCTACTACAAAGCCGGCGGCCGCGGCGTGGACGAAAGCTGCATCTGGGGCGACTATTACTATTTCGAAGCGTTAATCAGACTTGTGAAGGATTGGAAGATGTACTGGTAAATCTTTAATGATTTGAAAGGGGAAATGTTAGGATGGATGGCAAGCTTTATAAAACAATGGAGTTTATCATGAACGCGTTTTTGTTGAATGCACTTTGGCTGGTGATGTGCCTGCCCATCCTGACCATTTTCCCCGCCACAACGGCTATGTTTGGGGTGGTCAGGGAATGGCAAAAGCAAAAAGATATTCGCGTCATTTCAGCTTATTTCCGTCACTTTAAAGGAAACTTTAAGCAAAGCTTTGTTCTTGGCACTTTATGGATCGTCTTTACCTGTTTTCTGATCGGTGATTTTATCATCACCAATCAGATGAATTCGAGCCTAAAATACGCACTATTTGCGTTTTTTTTCCTATTAAGTATCGTTTATCTGTTTGCGTCGATTACGATTTTTCCTGTCATCGTTCATTACCGGGTATCTTGGAAAGACGCGATCAAGAATGCCATGCTGCTTTCGATTGGCAAGCTTCATTCCACGATTCTTTCCCTTGTGATCATCGCCGGGGCGGTGGGGATTGTTTTTTACTTCCCAGCAGCTTCAATGTTAGTCTTTAGCGTTGCTGCCTACCTGATTTATGCCTTGGTATCAAAGGGGTTTCATACGGAAAGAAAAGTTCAAACTAATGGCCGGACAGCTGCTGTTTAACATTTTAATTTCATCATGAAAGAAGGGGCAATCATGTACCAGATTTTAGTGACAGGACATGGCGGATTTCCATCCGGTATCCAATCCGCTCTCCGCTATTTAATGGGGGACAATCCGAATCTATCCATCTTAGAGCTTTCTGAAGGGATGACTCACAAACAGTATGAAGCAGAGTTATCCGAGTTTTTGAAAAACCACCCCCGGGTGCTGGTCTTTGCCGATTTAACAGGCGGTGCCCCGCACCAGATTGCCGCAAGGGTCCTTCTTGAACATCATTTTTCGCCCGAACAATTCCTTATTTCAGGCATGCCGTTAAGTGTGGTGACCGAGTTAACGATGAAGTTTCAATTTCAAGAAGTCGCAGTAGAGGATGCTCCGGCTGTCATTCAACAGACTTTAGCTGAGTGCAAAGACATGATTCATTATCTTTCATTGGCAGGAGGCGTTTGAATTGGATCTTACTCGATTAAAAGCAAACCTTGCAAAATACTCATCACAACAGCAAATGCCCTTTCTGAACGAGAATGAACGAAAAGCTTCCTATTTAAGTAGCAATCTTTTGTGTTCCAACATTTTTGTTTTTAAAAAGCCATTGGATATGGAGGCTTGCTATATTCCCTACTCCTTTCAAGAGATTGATTGGAACCGGGCTATGAATGCGGATGAAGAATGGATTTTCATGTTAAATCGGCATGAATATCTGATTGACTTAGCAAAGGTTTACTCCGATTCAAAGGACGAGAAATACCTGGCATGCTGGAAGCGGTTTGTTTTTGACTGGATTGAGCGGAATCCATTTTCCGAGGAGAAACTACGAACCTCGTGGCGGACAATTGATACAGGGATCCGCTGCTCAAGCTGGGTGAAGAGCCTCCAACTTATCTATGGGGAATTACGGAATGATGAGCTGCATCCCATTTTTGAATCCCTCAAGCAACAAGTGTTGTTTTTGAAAAATCAATACCTTGACCGCTATACGTTAAGCAACTGGGGCACTTTGCAGATTTCCGGCATATTGCAGGCAGTTATGCTTTGCGAAGACTTGGTCCCGGAGGAAATTGTGAAGTGGGCATGGGAAGAGCTTGAACGTCAATGTGACATCCAGTTTCATGGGGACGGTGTCCACTGGGAGCAATCGCCGCTATATCACTTTGAAGTTCTGTTTGCTTTAGTCGAAATTTACAGGACCGCCCAAGCTTTAGGTATGCCAATTTCCTTTGATTTAAAGGGTCTCATCGAGCATGCTGTTCACGGTGCCTATTACATGATTTATCCAAATGGCTATGTTGTTCCGCAGCATGACAGCGATTATGTGTTTGTTCAGGATGTATTTGCTATATTACAAGAGTTTCAGCAGCCGAACTTGCCTGAGCTGTTTATCGGTGAGGATAGCGGTAATTTTGTCTACAAAACGGAAAAAGATTTTGTCAGCGTTTGGAATGGACGCCATGGCAGCGGGCACGCGCATGCGAGTTTAGGCCATCTGAATCTGTTTTTGAACGGGGAGAGAGTCCTATGTGATTCGGGAAGATTCACTTATCAGGAAGGACCAGTACGAAACTTTTTAAAATCGGGCCAAAGCCACAGCACCGTCCTTGTTGATGATGTTCCCTTCATGTCGGTTAAAGACTCTTGGTCCTACCACTATGTCGGGAAAGCTCTGGGGAACCGTGTCAAAGATGCAGCAGACTATATCGTGCTGGAAAATACCTTTTCCCATTCAGCCTACATGGTGCAGCGGACGGTTGTTTTTATCAAGAAGGAAAGGATTGCGATTGTCATCGACCATGTTGACAGCGAAGGCTCTCACACGATGAAACGATTCTTTCAAGTGAATCCAGAGATGAAGGTAAGCAAGCAGGAAGGCTGCTGGGAGTTAAGCGGTAAACGGAATAAAGCCTATACATATTTTTTGGAAGATGCCAATACGTACTGTCAGGACAGTATTTATTCGGACATTTATAACCGTCTTGGTAATCGAACGACATTAATAGAGGAAAAGAATTTTGAGCATTGCGGCATCAGTACAGCAATTTTTTCTGCAAAGCCGCTCGTGGTGACGAAGCATCGTATTGAGCAATGCGCGAGTGATGGGCCGCCGGCTGATGAACAGTTTCTAGGGTTCCGGCTTGAGTTGGATTCCGATGTCTATGATATTTATTTTTCGGCCAATGATACGGTAAAAGGGGAACGGGTTTACAAGCACAATGATGTGCATCTATATCATAAACTGACCATTTTGAATGATGGCAAGAAAGTGAAGTTTTTTTAAGGAGGGGTGGCCATGAAAAAGTATAAAGTTTTAAGCGGCGTGATGGAGTCTGGTGTTGTCGCAGTTATCAGAGCAGATAGCAAAGAAGAGGCGATTGCCATTTCTGAGGCTTGTGTGGCAGGCGGAATAAACGCTATTGAAATTACCTTTACCATCCAAGATGCCGAGGCGGTCATCAAGGAACTGGCTTCACATTTTGCGGATCGTCCGGAAGTCATCATCGGGGCAGGGACGGTATTGGATGAGGTTACCGCAAGAATTGCGATTATGGCTGGCGCCCAATTTGTTGTCAGCCCTTGCTTTGATGAACCGACAGCCAAGCTTTGCCACTTATATCAAGTTCCCTATATGCCGGGCTGCATGACGATTACAGAAATCAAGAATGCGCTGGAACATGGAGTGGACCTGATTAAATTATTCCCAGGTGATACGTTGGGACCGGGCTTTGTGAAAGCAGTCAAGGCTCCGCTGCCACAGGTGAATATCATGCCGACCGGCGGAGTCAATCTCGATAATGTAGAACAATGGATTCAAAATGGCTCTGCCGCTGTTGGTGTCGGAGGGAATCTGATTGCACCGGCAAAGACGGGAGATTATGAAAAAATTACGGAGATTGCTAGGCAATATGTAGAGAGAGTCCAGAGAGCACGCGGGGGTTTAGGATGAAAAAGGTTGTCACACTGGGAGAGATCATGCTGCGGTTATCGACACGGGAGGGAGTTCTTCTAAAACAGGCAGATCAATTGAGCGTGCATTATGGGGGAGCAGAGGCAAATGTTGCTGTTTCTTTTGCCAATTTTGGTTATCAGGCCTATTTTGTAAGCAAGATTCCTTCCAACCCGTTAGGCATGGCGGTCGAACGGCATCTGAAATCCCATGGAGTCCAAACCGATTACCTCATCAAAGGCGGAGAACGGCTGGGATCCTACTATATCGAAGCCGGGGCAGGCGAACGAAGTGCACAGGTGACATATGACCGTAAGTACTCGAGTTTTTCGGGGCTTGAAGCCGAAGAGGTAGAGATTGAGAGGATCCTGGCTGGAGCTTCTTTAATCCATATTACGGGAATCACCTTGGCCCTGACTGCCTCTTTACGCGAGCTTGTCTTGAAGATTTTTCAAAAAGCAAAGGATATGGGGATTAAAGTCAGCTTTGATTTTAATTATCGTTCCAAGCTATGGTCGCAGCAGGAGGCAGCCGAAGCGTTTCAACAGCTGATGCCGTATGTCGACATTTGTTTCTGTGGTGAATTGGACGCTGTGCATTTGCTTGGACTTCCTCAAGTTGATACGGAGGTACCTCCGGAGGAACGGCTGAAAGTCTATTATCGGAGGATAAAAGAACTTTATCCGAATCTTGAATATTTGAGTTCTACCTTCCGTACTGTGATTTCGGCATCGAGCAATCGATTGCAAGGAAACCTCTTTGTTAATGGGGAGCTGTTTCAATCGAAAGTGCATCGGATCGACCCGATTGTTGACCGCGTTGGAGGGGGTGATTCGTTTGCAGCAGGAATTTTGGCGGGCATTTTGGAAGGACTCCCTGCACAGCAGATCATTTCTTTCGGAACAGCTGCCTCTGCATTAAAGCACACTGTTGAGGGGGACTGTAATCCGTTTTCTTGGGAAGAAGTGCTTGAGTTTGCCGCCGCGGAATCGGGAGCGATCAAGCGGTAAGATTTTTTGGCTTGGAGGTTGTAATTTTACACTCTATCGGCGAATTCTAGGCTCCTATTGGCGAATTTCGGTGTTCTATCGGCGAATTTTAGCATTCTATCAGCGAATATCAAGGTTCTATCGGCGATTGGCAGTAATCATCTAAAAAATCATAAAAAAAGGAGATATGAATCATGGAAACACGTTATGCCCACCATCCGGAGGATATGAAAAAATACACAACAGAGGAATTAAGAAGAGAATTCCTTGTTGAAACATTATTTGAACCAGGTCAGGTTCATTTAACCTATACGCATGTTGACCGAATGATATTTGGCGGAGTTACTCCTGCTGATCAGGAATTAACGATTAAGCTGGACAAAGAATTGGGAGTAGAGTATTTCTTAGAACGCCGTGAGCTTGGAATTATTAATATTGGCGGCGAAGGCTCCGTTGTCCTTGACGGCACAGAATACGAAATGCAGCAGCGTGACGGTCTTTATGTCGGCAAAGGAACAAAGGAAGTGTTATTCCGATCCAAGGATGCGGCTAATCCGGCGAAGTTTTATATCAACTCTGCACCGGCTCACCATACGTACCCAACCGTAAAAATCGATATTAACAAAATCGATCCGCTGCAGATGGGAGCTCCGGAAACATTGAACGAGCGAAAAATCTATCAATATGTGCATCCTAACGTTTGCCAGAGCTGCCAGCTGCAAATGGGCTTGACGATGCTTGCACCGGGAAGCGTGTGGAACACGATGCCATGCCATACCCATGAGCGCCGGATGGAAGTGTATTTATACTTTGATATGGAACCAGAAACTCGCGTTTTCCATTTCATGGGGAAACCGGATGAAACAAGACACATAGTCATGAAAAACGAACAGGCAACGATTTCACCAAGCTGGTCCATCCATACAGGTACCGCAACAAGCAATTATACCTTTATCTGGGGCATGTGCGGCGAAAACATTACGTATAGCGACATGGACCATGTAAAAATGGAAGATTTGCGCTAATTAAAACACAGAAGATGCATCATGAGCCCCGACAAGCGCGCTAGCTTTGCGGGGCTTAGACGTTAAATTCTAGAAAAATATCATTTTGGAGGTAAATAGAATGACTCTTACATCATTTTCACTGGATTACTTTAGTCTCGCTGGGAAAGTAGCGATTGTTACAGGGGCCAATAAAGGGTTGGGGCAGGCATATGCTGTGGCGCTTGCCAAGGCCGGTGCCGATCTTTTTGTTGTCGCGAGAAGCGGAGATTGTGAAGAAACTCGGGCCTTAATTGAAGAAACGGGCCGCAGAGCCGAATTTTTTCAAGCAGATTTAAGTGACCGGGAAGCGGTAAAACAAGTCGTGCCTGAGTGTCTAAAGGTATATGGGAAAGTGGATATTTTGGTCAACAATGCGGGAACTATCCTTCGTTCACCGCTGGTTGAGTACAAGGAAGAAGATTGGGATACCGTCATGGAGGTCAATTTGAATTCGTTGTACCTGTTAAGCCAGGAGGCAGCGAAAGTGATGGTGGAGCAAAAGAGCGGAAAAATCATCAATATCGCCTCGATGCTTTCGTTCCAGGGCGGCAAGTTTGTCCCTCCTTATACTGCCAGCAAACATGCAGTTGCCGGTTTGACGAAGGCATTTGCCAATGAATTAGCCGAACATAATATTCAAATTAATGCCATTGCTCCGGGCTATATTGCGACCGATAATACTGCTCCAATTCGTGCAGATGAAAAGCGAAACGTTGAAATCCTGTCGCGTATTCCGGCAGCACGATGGGCAGACCCGTCTGACCTGATGGGCACCGTTGTTTTTTTAGCGAGCAAGGCCTCTGATTATATGAATGGGCATGTTCTGGCAGTCGACGGCGGCTGGCTGGCGAGGTAAAACTCTATCTGTCCACTTGGGTTATAAGATCTGTGTCTCAAAAAATTTCTTTTTAGGATGGTGTATTTATGGGGAAAAATCTAAAGAAAATTTTAGCGACATCCGTAACATTAACGACCTTTTTAACAGTTCCGGCGATAGATTCCAACAACTCTGTTCAGGCTTCTGAACCGTCGGCATCTGCTGTCACCGAGACAAACCCAGCAGAGACTGTAAACGACCTTAATCAATTAAAGGTAAACTTTAAAGAGTATCTGGTTGGCAATGAAAGTTTGAATACGAACCCATCGCTAGTCAATAAAATCAATTCTGTCCACAATACAGCCAATACTAGACTCGGGGATTTCCTTCCAATAGAGGGAAGGGCACAAGGTCTGTTCAAAGGCGTCGTTCTTGGAGAAGATCCCAAAAATTTAAGCAACTCCTTTTTATATTTATACCAAATGGCGTTGGCTGCCAAGACCTATAAAGACCCTAGCCAAGCCGGGAATAATTTTTACGAAAATAAGGAACTGATCAATAAGGTCATTGATGGGTTGGATTGGCTGTATGCCAATCACTTTGCCGACCAGGAAAAGGGTTACTACGGGAACTGGTATGAATGGGAAATAGGCGCCCCGATCAATGTTACGAAAATCCTGCTTTTGTTAGAGGATGAGATTAGAGCTTCTAAACCAGAATTAATCAATAACTATGTTAAGTCCATGGACCTTTATTTAAGAAATGGAAAGGACGGGGATATTGATTTAACCGCCCGTCAACACACAGGTGCCAACCTTGCCGATATCGCCACCAACCGAATCATCCAAGGGGCACTTACTGGAGATGGGCAGCGGGTTTCAAAGGCAGTAGCCAATATCCTGACTGTCTTTCAAACGATTGACCCTAATCATATTGTGAATGGAAATACGGATGGATTTTATGAGGACGGCTCATTTATCCAGCACCACCGAGTTGCTTATACCGGTTCCTATGGAAAAGTTCTCTTAAATCGGATTATGCAAACCATGAATATTTTAAACGGCAGTTCTTACAATCCGGAAGAAATATTGGTTCCAACCGTTCAGAATTGGTTATATCAAGGGTTCTCCCCCGTTATCTTTGAAGGGTATATGATGGAAATCGTCAAAGGTCGAGCAGTTTCAAGAACGGGGACAGGGTATCAGGATGTAACAAGCATCGTGGAGGCAATGCTATATTTATCGAACAAATTAAATAAGGAAGACAGTAAGCGTTTAAAATCCTACATCAAATATATTGCGCAAACGTCCAAAGGAGGGATTAATCCAAACTCCTTCACCTCCTATAATGCCATTATTACCTTTAACAACATCATGGCAGATAGCCAAATTGAGGCTAAAGACGCGATTGCGGAAGAAAATCATTATGCGTTTAATTTAATGGATAAAACGGTCCATTTGCGGGATTCCTATGCGTTTGCTTTTTCAAGAAGCTCCGACCGAATCAGCAAGTATGAATATATGAGCGGCGAGAACTTAAAGCCATGGTTCCAAGGTGATGGCGCGTATTACTTATATTTATCAGGAAGAGATCAGACGAAGTCATTTGGGGCCGATTATTTGGCAACCATCGATCCTTATAAACTCCCAGGGACCACTGTCCCTGTAGAGGAGAGAAAAACCATTCCTGAGCTGTATGATGGAAAGCTTTTCTATGAAAATACAAATCATCCATTAAATTTCTATGCATCCTCTGTGTCGCAAAATGATTATGTTTATTTTCCAGTAGGAACAAATCATTACTCTGGTGGAGTCAAGCTTGGGAAATATGGAGTTTCCGGTATCCAGCTTGGGGATGAGATTGGCTATCGTGATAAACAGGCAGGGCTGCTTCCGGAAGACTTTGTAGTTTATAAAAATGCCAATGCCAATAAATCAGCTTTTATGTTTGATGATGAAATCGTTTTGTTAGGTTCTGGTATTCAGGATCAGCTGGGGAGAGAGGTTATTTCTACTATTGATAACCGTATGTTCGACAAAAATGAAACGAGTTCCGTGGCTGGGGAAACCTATGAAAATGTTAAATTAGCGAACCCGGCTAATGGTCAATACGACCTAAAATGGATTCATTTTAATACCAATGGAGAAGGAACAAAGATAGGTTATTACTTCCCTGAGGCTTCCAATATCCAGGTTTCCACAAATATGGTGACGGAAAGCCTTAGAAAAATCCGTACTGGCAATCCAGATACCAAGATTACTAAAAACTTCTTTACCTTAGGAATGGATCATGGAGAAAATCCGCAAAATGCTAAATATGCTTATGTAATTTTGCCGAACTTTGGTGAAAACGAAACGGAACAGTATGCAAATAATCCAGGTGTGAAAATTTTAGCTAACACCGAGGATGTCCATTCTGTTGAGCAGACGAAGCTTGGGCTAAAAGGATTTAACTTTTTTGGTGATAAAAAGAGAACGGTTAGTAATGTAACATCCTATAATCCAGCATCGATTCTTGTAAGGAAGGATGGCGATACGGTAACCGTAGCGGTCTCCGACCCGACGCTCAGCTTGGAAAAAATGAAGCTTGAAGTTGCGTTGCCGAAGCCAGTAGTAGTGGAAGCAAGCGAGGGTGTGAAAGTATCCGTATCTAGTAAAAAAGCTTTAATTCATATTGACTCTAAGAATTCTAATGGGAAGAGCTTTGAAATTAAGCTAAAGATTAAAGAGTAATCTGGCTTTAGAGACAAAACACCATGAGGAGAAGTCAAAAATGTCTTTGAAGAAGCCTTTTAGAGAAAACGGCCTTAAAAATGGTCAAAGATGTCTTTGATGAGTCTTCTTAAAGACAAAACTGCCTGAGAAATAGCGGAAAATGTCTTTGAAGAAGCCTCTTAAAGACAAAATGGCCAGAAAAGAAGTCAAAAATGTCTTTGATGAGGCCTCTTAAAGACAAAATGGCTTAAGAAAGAGCCGAAAATGTCCTTAATCTACTTAAAAGCAAAATTACGACGTTGAGGAACCTTGTTAAATCTAAAGCTAGTTCCTACCCAACTGCTTTTTATACCTTAATAGAGTACAAGTTTTTGAAAACGATAAGGAGCACACGTCATGAAAAAGCCAAATATCTTACTAATCACCAGCGACCAACAGCACTACGATACCATCGGTGCCTTTAACCCGGAGATTTCAACTCCCAACCTCGACCGTCTGGCAAGGGAAGGCACGACATTTCAGCGGGCCTATTGTCCGAATCCAACTTGTACTCCGGCAAGGTCTTCGATTATTACCGGTACCTATCCAAGCCAGCACGGTGCCTGGACACTGGGGACGAAACTAAGCGAGGATCACCTGACAATCGGCGATGTTTTCGTTGAAAATGGCTATCGGACCGCACTCATTGGAAAAGCCCATTTTCAGCCGACACGCACATCGGATGAATACCCGTCATTAGAATCGCTGCCGCTCCTTCAGGATATCGAGTTCTGGAAATCTTACAATCAGCCATTCTATGGCTTTGAAAAAATCGAACTGCTTCGCAACCATACCAATGAATATTTGGTAGGTCAGCATTATGTGGCTTGGCTGGAGGAGAAGGGCTATGATGACTGGAAGCAGTATTATATGCCGCCAACCGGAACGATGGACCCGTCCATCACTTATCAATGGGGGATTCCTGAAGAATATCACTATAATACATTCATCGCGGAAAAAACGAATGAGCTCCTGGAAAATTATCAGCAGCAGGACGAAAATTTTTTCCTATGGGCGAGCTTTCCCGATCCGCATCCGCCTTATTTAGTTCCTGAACCGTGGGCTTCGATGTATGACCCAGATCAACTGACGATTCCGGAACTGTACCCGGGAGAACATGAGAAGAATCCGCCGCATTTTCAAAAGACACAGGAGGAGAATCCTGATTTTTCCTACCTTGCGGAAACAGGCTTTGGCATTCACGGGTATCACTCTCATCTGCTGCCGGAAGACGACCGAAAAAAATTAGTGGCGAACTACTATGGTATGATTAGTTTTATGGATAAGTATATTGGTAAGATTCTAGATAAGCTGGATGAATTGGGCATCGCCGATGATACCATTGTTGTTTTTACAACAGATCACGGTCATTTCTTCGGCCAGCATGGGTTGCAGTACAAAGGCGGGTTTCATTATGAGGATTTGATTAAACTTCCATTTATTGTCCGCTATCCTGGCAAGGTTCCAGCGCAAAAGGAATCACATGCCATGCAATCGCTGGTTGATTTGGCTCCGACCTTTTTATCAATAGCTGGCATCCCTGTCCCGCCCATTATGTCGGGCGAAAACCAAAAGGATGTTTGGCTTGGCAGCAAAGAAAAAGCAAGGGATCACATCCTATGTGAGTTCCGCCACGAGCCAACGACTATTCATCAAAAAACCTACGTGGATGATCGATATAAAATAACCATCTATTATCGGCAAACCTATGGTGAAATATTTGACCTCAAGGAGGACCCAAAGGAAGTAAATAATTTATGGGACCATCCTGACTATCAAGAGTTGAAAAAAGAGCTTCTATTAAAATACGCCTGGGCAGAGCTGCATAAAGAGCAGCTGCCAATGCCGAGAATTTCACATGCATAAGGACGAAGGACCAAATATTACAACAAGAAGGAGATAATCAAAATGGCGCAGGGCTGTTTAACTTCCCAACAACATTCACATATCGGTGTCATGTGGAAAACCGTTTCCGAAGCGTGCAATCTCGCTTGTGATTATTGCTATTATAGCGGCTGCGGCGGCCAGCCGGGGAAAATTGATAAAATCGATCCAGCTATCCTTGAAAAATTCATCAAAGAATATATGGCAATAACCAATGGGGTAGCCTCCTTTGCTTGGCAAGGAGGAGAGCCGCTCTTAGCCGGGTTAGATTTTTTTAAACAGGTTGTTTATTTACAGGCGAAGTACGCCCCGAAAAATACCATCATCAGCAACTCGCTGCAAACGAATGCTACGCTGATTACCGAGGATTGGGCACGATTTTTTAAACAATACAATTTCCTCATCGGTATCAGTCTTGATGGCCCAAAGGAAATCAATGATGCGAGAAGGGTGACCGGGCATGGGAAGGGAAGCTTTGAACGGGTAATGCGTGGAATTGATTACTTGAAAAAACATCATGTCGATTTTAATATCTTAACGGTCATTCATCAAGACAATGTGGGGCGGGCGAAAGAGCTGATGGAGTTTTATCAGCAAGAAGGCTTTTCTCATGTGCAGTTTATACCTTGTATGGACTTTCGGGCGCAGGAGCCGAATAAGCCGGGGCAATATCTGATTACTCCGGTACAATACGGTCAGTTTTTATGTGAGGCGTTTGACATTTGGTATAACGACGGCAGTCCAAACCGGTCTGTCCGCTTTTTTGATAACATTCTCAGTGCCTACCTGCATCAAGAGGCGGAATTATGTATTCACCGTCAGACCTGCCCGAAAACGTTGATTCTAGAACAAAATGGAGATGCCTATCCGTGCGATTTTTATATTAATGATGATTATAAGCTTGGGAATGTTGGTCAGGATTCACTGATAGATATCCTCAACAGCCCGAAATATGATAATTTTCTTGGCTTGAAACCATCTTTGCCTGAAAAGTGCAAAAGCTGTGAGTTCTTAAAGCTATGCCATGGCGGCTGTCCAAGAAATCGAGCCTGGAACCAAGCAGATGAGACGGTGAATCCAGATTATTTCTGTGAAAGCTACATGCAGGTTTATAAGCATGGACATGAACGAATGGAAAGATTGGCAGAAGGTATAAAACTTCAATGGTTACAAAATCATCTTAAAGCAGGCCGTCCAAAGCCCGAGAGAAATGATTTCTGCCTATGCGGCAGCGGGAAGAAATTCAAAAAATGCTGTGAAAAGTTTGTTCAACTGGTGTAACTTTCCTGATTGGGGGAATGAAAATGGATCTAACAACAGGCTTCTTGCTTTTACTTATTGGGATCCTTGCTGGAGGTTACGGAACGATTGTCGGTGCCGGTGGCGGTTTTATTTTCGTGCCGGCACTGCTGCTTCTTTTTAAAATGGAGCCTGCGATTGCTGCAGGATCAGGGCTTATTATCGTGTTAATTAATTCTTTGTCTGGTGTAGTTGGTTACGCAAAGCAAGAGAAGATTCAATATCGAACGGGGCTTACGCTCGCTATTGGTGCCCTGCCTGGTTCCTTTCTTGGGGTTTGGCTGCTCCAACTCTATTCATCTAGTTACTTCTATGTGATATTTGCTACGTTGTTGGTTGGATTGGGTATCTTTTTATTTACCAAAAATCTTCCGGATAAATTAAAAAGACACCAGCCTTCTGATGGGTATGCATACATAGCGGCAGGTGAATCCAGCGGAAATGGGGATACCCTTTATTCGGCAGATAACGAAGATGGCCGTTCGTTTGAAAAATGGCTGATACCACTAGGGTTAGTGATCGGCATTTTATCCAGTTATCTCGGAATTGGCGGCGGCTGGCTTCTCGTTCCCATCTTAATCTATGTATTTAAAGTACCGACACACAATGCGGCGGCCACGTCCATTTTTTCGCTATGTCTTTATTCAACGATCGGTGTGATGGCGCAGCTATTCTATGGCCATGTCGATTGGCCGGCTGTCATCTTTGGCGGCATCGGTGTGATCGTCGGTTCACAAATAGGGGTCTTGCTCTCGCAAAAAATCCCCGGCAAAGTCATAATCCAAATGCTGTCCGTACTATTAATATTTATCGGAGTTCGGATGTATTTTTCCTAAAATGAAGCATGGAATGAAGCACGGGGACGGTTCTGATGCCTCACAATTGTGAGGCACAAGAACCGTCCCCGTGCTTCGCTTATGCGATAAATCGGGATGATTGTGGTACACTGTTGATAGTTTATTTTGTTACGAAATAGGTGAGATTGGTGAATTCTGCGGGAATTACTTTGAAGGAGCTGCTTCGGCTTCCGGTTTTAAAGGATGCTAAGGTGATTAGCGGGGAGAAAGGGTTAAATCGGATTGTTAGATATATCGATATCATGGAGGTGCCGGATATTAGTGGCTGGCTTCGGGAGGGCATGCTGTTGCTGACAACTGCCTATTCCATCCGTCACGAACTGGGCTTGCTTCCGAAACTAGTCAAGGAAATGGCGGAGGCTAATGCTGCGGCGCTAGCAATCAAGCCGGAACGCTTTATCCATGAAATTCCTGCTGCGATGATTCAGATGAGCAATACTTTTGATTTACCCATCATCCAGCTTCCAAAAGGAATTCCCTACATAGATATTACGCAGGCGGTAATGGAACAAATCATCGACAAGCAATCCTCCCTGCTTCGAAAATCGGAAGAAATTCATAAAATGCTTACCACGCTGGTTCTCGAAAACACTGGTATCCAAACCGTTGCAGATAATGTTGCTGCATTGCTGAATTCTTCGATCTGGCTGATTGATAATACTGGGGAAACAATCGTTGCTTCACCACCTGAAGCCCACTTCCATTCTTCCCCCCATGCGCGTTCCTGGGTAATCAGGGTGGACAAGGAAACGGCGGGTAAACTGTTCGTTGATAAGGAAAAACTTGGTGAACTCGATCAGGTTTGTATCGAGCAAGCTCGGCTCGTCTTTGCATTGGAATTAATGAGGAGAAAAACAGCTTTAGATACTGAGAAAAAGCTGCGTGGTAATTTTATTGAGGAACTACTGTCCGGTCTGCCGTTGTCTAAACAGGAAATCATCAATAAAGGGAACCAACTAGGCTTAAAGCCAGATGCCTTGTGGGAAATAGTCATCGTCGAGGGCGACCAGGAAGAAATCTCTCCATTCATGGAACAGCTAAGTAGATTTCTTTCCGATGAATCACAAAAGCTTCCTGTAAAGTCCCATATCCATTGGTTGGGAGATCGGCTGATTTTGCTGCTTGGTTCTCACAATCAGGAATCCCAATCGAATCATCAACGTATGGAACAGACTGCTTGGCGGGAAAAATTGCAGTCGTGTATTTGTGAATGGAAGGGAATTCGGCTCGGCTTCGGCGAAAAGGTGCTTCTTTGGGACGTGCAGCAAAGCTATTTGCAAGCCAAATCAGCGATTATGTTGGGCTCGAGAGTAGATAATATGAAAAAGGTTTTTACCTTTGAGGAAATCGAATTGTTTCAGTTAATCATGGATGCCGCGGAATATGTAGATATAGACAAATTTGTTGAAAAAAGAATCGGAAGGCTTTCTCAGTATGACCAAAAGAATGGCACAGACTTATTGAAAACCTTATACTATTATTTATTTACCCGTGGAAGCCTGAAGGAAACAGCAAAGCATATGTTTTTACATCGAAATTCTGTAAAATACAGAATCGATAAAACCCTCGAGCTATTCGGATTTGACATCGAAAATAGTCATGAAAGAGTCGTTCTGTTCTTTTGTCTTAGCTATCATTTGTTAAAAAATGTATAAGTCTTATTTTGGGTCCTTTGTGCTCCTGGCACAAAGGACCCTCTTTATTTTTGGTTTGCTGGGACGTGTTCAGGAGAGGAAAACTATTTTAGAATTTAAACATTCTATACTTTCTATTTTTTCAGAAATTATAGAAAGGTCAATCAGAAAGGAGTTGTTCGAATGATTGGTGTGATAAGAGTTTTTACAACGGACAAGGAAGAAATCCTTGAACAGCATGGAAAAATTATATCCCAGATTTATGATCTCCCTACTATCAGCAGATGCATTCCGGATCAGCCTTTAGGAATTTTCAACGATGAAACAGAGGAACTGGCAGTTCCTAAAATCGTCCAATTGGGAAAAGAGCTGGAGCAGGAGGGCTGTCAGGTTTTGGTGATTAGTTGTGCTGCCGACCCAGCTATTAAGGAACTTCGCGAAAAAATCTCCATCCCGGTTATTGGAGCAGGAAGTGCAGCGGCCCTTACGGCTTTGACAATTGGGCAGCCTGTTGGCGTTCTTGGGATTACAGAAACGGCGCCGGATGTAATCAAGAACCTCTTGGGCGATCAGTTGGTCGGTTATGTCCGCCCTGAAGGTGTAACCAACACCACAGATTTGCTGACTCCGTCCGGACGAGAGAAAGGATTAAAGGCTGCGCAGCAGTTATTAAACCAAGGAGCGAAGGCAATTGTGTTTGCCTGCACCGGGTTCTCAACGATTGGATTGGCTGGCCTGCTGAGGGAAGAATTAAAGGTTCCGATTATTGATGCCGTGGAGGCAGAAGGATTATTTGCGTCCTCACTTTACAAACAGCTTTTTTCAAAAAATGTCTAGTAATGGGTGTTAAGTATTTCATTAGTTCACCTTTGAAAGAAGGGTAAATCCTTGGTTAAGTCTTATCTCATCCTTTTTGCTTGTGTGCTAATTTGGGCTGGTAACTATCTGGCCCGGCAGTTCTTGCTAAAGGAATTTTCTCCTTATTTTTTATCAGCCTTCAGCTTGACGGTGATATCGGTATTCTTTTGCATCATCGCCTTTTTAAGCAAATCCTTTGTCCGGCTGAAGCGGAAGGAGTTCATCCTTTTCTGCTGCGCCGGATTGATCGGACTGACGGCCAATCAAGTCTTTTTGTTTACCGGGTTAAAGTATTCCACAGCCACCAATGCCTCGTTAATTTTTAGCATGGCGCCGCTCATTACCGCCGGCTTGGCAGCGGTCTTTCTAAAAGAAAAAATCACACCGCAGATGATTCTCGGAAGTGTAGTAGCCATAATCGGATTATATTTTGTTTTATCAGTGAAAGGACAATTCCGATTCAATGTGGGTGATTTACTTTTGCTAGGGGCAACGACGACGTTTGCGTGTAACCTCATCTTTGTCAGGCTGCTTTCGAAACGGCTATCACCGTTCATCATTACAACGTATAGCTTTTTGTTTGCTGCAGTTATCTATGATCCCTTTCTAGTCATAGGAACGAAGGTGGGCTGGAACACGTCTATATCCATTTGGATGTTTGCTGTCCTGTCCGTGCTGATTGGCCAGGGTATAACGTCGCTGCTTTGGAATAAGGCTATGAATGATGTAGGGGCAGCGAAAGCCGCGATTGTGCTTAATCTTCAGCCAATCATGACGATGCTGCTGGACTTTTTCATTAATCAGACGCCTCTTACGGGCGCCAAGCTGGGTGGCGCGGGACTTGTGTTTATCGGAATTCTTTTAGGAACTGTTCAAAGAGGTTTTCTTAGTAAAAACTTCTTCCAGGCAAACAAGGCATTGGAAAAATAATACGAATTATATCGAGAGTTTTGCATTCTTTCAAATTTTTTTTAAAACCACTAATTTTGACTGGAGGCTATCATATGAATCATGAAAAAGTCGAAAAAAGCCATCCTAGGGTATTCGAGCCTGCAGCTCTCATTCTAACGATTATCACCGCAGTATTTGGTTCTATTATCGGTATGCAAATCGTTACAACCCTTGGGGTAACACCTAATACCTCGATCATTGGTGCTTTAATCGCCATGTTAATTGCAAGGATTCCAATTGAAATTTTTAAGAGATTTAAATCGATTCACCGTCAGAATCTTATTCAGACGTCGATTTCTTCTGCGACATTCGGGGCAGCGAATAGCTTGTTAATTCCAATTGGTATTCCATTTTTAATGGGAAAAACGGAATTAATTTTTCCGATGTTAATAGGTGCTGCGTTAGCGATGTTTGTCGACGCGGGGATTTTATATAGGCTGTTCGATTCTAAGCTCTTTCCAGCAAGAAACACTTGGGCGCCTGGTGTAGCAACCGCGGAATCCATTCTTGCCGGGGATAAAGGCGGCAAGCGGGCCGGACTCCTCGGAATCGGGACAGGGATTGGTATAATCGGTTCCTTCCTTCATATTCCAATGTCGGCATTTGGGGTTGCGTTTATCGGAAATATTTGGGCTCTTACGATGTTCGGAATCGGCTTAATGATTCGCCAGTACTCTGTTCCATGGTTCGGAATTGACGTGAACAAGCTTTATATCGCTCACGGCATTATGATTGGCGCAGGTATTGTCGCTTTAATTCAGGTTTCGATGTTAATTTTTGCAAAACAAAAGGGTCCTTCTAAGGCCACTAAGAATGAGGTGGCTGTTGCAGTCGAAGCTGATGATGCGTTTACCCGCCCGATTAAGGAAGCAAAACGGGCACTTGGACTTGGTTTCATTGCGTATCTAGCCATTGCTTTAATCATTGCCCTTGCAGGCGGGATGATCACACATATGTCTGCAGGCATGTTGATTGGTTTCATGGTTTTTGCTGCATTTGCTGCGTTTGTTCATGAATTGATTGTCGGTATTGCGGCGATGCACTCCGGCTGGTTCCCGGCTTTCGCTGTTGCTTTTATTACCCTTTTAATCGGGATGATGGTTGGGTTCCCACCAGTAGCCCTTGCGTTGCTTGCAGGCTTCAGTGCCGCAACTGGTCCTGCTTTCGCCGATATGGGCTACGACTTTAAGACTGGTTATATCCTTCGCGGTGAAGGTAAGGATAAAGAGTTTGAGGTGACCGGCAGAAAACAGCAATATGTTACCGCGATGATTGGCTTCGGTGTTGCATTATTAACGGTTATCGTGACGTATAAAGGTTATTTTGCTCAGAACCTCGTTCCGCCGATTGATACGGTGTATGTTTCAACAATTGAAGCAGGCGCTTCCTCGGATGTTGCCCTGAAACTGCTTCTTTGGGCGATTCCTGGTGCGATTGTGCAGTTTATCGGCGGTCCAAGCCGTCAATTAGGGGTCTTGTTTGCAACAGGTTTGTTAATCCTAACACCTTATGCATGCTGGGCTGTTCTTAGCGGTATCTTAATCCGCATTATTTGGACAAAAGCAAAAGGCAAAGAAGCAGAGGCACCAATGAGTATTTTGGCAGCAGGCTTCATTGCCGGAGATGCATTATTCAGCTTCTTTAACTCGATCTTCAAGATGGGTAAATAATTTTTGAAAAAATAGCGGTCCTAGCCGTTAACGATTTTTTACAAGAGTGAGGCGAAAGATTTTGACAAAGATTACCTTAGATAAAAAAATGGTCGAATATGCGGTGTATGGTGGCGCCGTTCTTGGCGGCGGTGGCGGAGGCTGGATCGAAGAAGGTCTGCAAATCGGCAATCTGGCTGTCGAGGTTGGGCAGCCTAAGCTTTATACCGTGGATGAACTGCAAGATGAAGATTTGCTTGTGACCGTGTCATTAGTCGGGGCACCGGCAGCCAAGGATAAATTTTTAAAGCCAATTCATTATTCAAGAGCGCTGGAGCTGCTTTCGCAAAAAATTGGCCGGCCGATACAGGGGATTATCACAAATGAGAATGGCGCCGGAACATCGGTGAATGGCTGGTTTCAAGCAGCTGTAACAGGCATTCCGGTCATTGATATCCCTTGTAATGGACGGGCCCATCCAACTGGCTCGATGGGGTCGATGAATCTCTCTGAGCTGTCCGATTATATTTCCCATCAGGCGGCTGTTGGCGGAAAAGGTGCGAACTTTATGGAACTAAGTTTATCAGGTTCCCTTGATAAGGTAGCTACAATGGTCCGGAAAGCTTCTGTAGAGGCTGGAGGTTTGGTGGCTGTTGCGCGAAACCCGGTAACGGTTGCCTATGCCAAAGCGAACGGGGCACCGGGTGCAATCCGCCAAGCTATCGAAGTGGGTGAAGCCTTATTAAGCCATGTTGGCGAGTCCGCCATTGATGCTGTAGTCAGAAAGCTTGGCGGCAGGGTTGTCACCGAAGGGATTGTCACGGATTTCACGCTTGAAACAACAGGCGGGTTTGATGTCGGTACTGTCATCATCAATGATTCCTATGAGTTAACCTTTTGGAATGAGTACATGACGATTGAGAAAAATGGCGAGCGTTTCGCGACATTCCCAGATTTAATCATGACCCTTGATGCAAGAACAGCGGAGCCGATCGTTACTGCTGCCATGGCAAAAGGGAAGCAAATAGCGGTTATTGCCGTACCAAAGGAAAACTTAATTTTAAGCAGCACGATGCAAAACGAAAAGTTAATGAAGCCGGTTGAGGACGTGCTGAAAAAGTCAATTCTGCAATATTGCTTTTAATAGATTAGGAGGTTACAAGAGTGGTACTAAAACAAACTTTAACAGCGATTGATGTATTGGATAATGCATATGTGTCAGGAGAAACGGTAAAGGAATTATTCCAGCCATATCCAAACGTTACCGTTACGGTTCAAACGGTGACTGGTGAAAAGGGCAGCACTGATTTTATTAAAATTGTGATTCCAGGATCAAATGGAAAAAGCAATGGTGGAGATGCGCTAACCTTTGGTATCGTTGGACGCCTCGGCGGAATCGGCGCTCGTCCGAACCGAATCGGTCTTGTATCTGATGCGGACGGAGCCGTATCAGCGGTTGCCTCTGCATTAAAGCTTGCGGACATGCAGGTAAAAGGGGACACCTTGGTCGGTGACGTGATTGTCACCACACATATTTGCCCAAATGCGCCGACACGCCCACATACACCGGTTGATTTTATGGATTCACCGGTTGATATTTTAACCATGAACAGATATGAAGTGGTACCGGAAATGGAAGCTATTTTATCCATTGATACAACAAAGGGTAATCGCGTTATTAATCATAAGGGGATTGCTATTTCTCCAACAGTTAAAGAGGGTTATATCCTGCGGGTGAGCGATGATCTATTACGCATAATGGAGATGGCAACAGGTCAATTGGCTGTGACATTCCCAATTACGACCCAGGATATTACGCCATATGGCAATGATTTATACCATATTAATTCTATCCTGCAGCCGGCTGTCGCAACAGAAGCTCCGGTTGTCGGTGTGGCGATTACGGCTCAATCCATCGTACCTGGCTGCGGTACAGGCGCAAGCCACGAAACGGACATTGCCGATGCCGTTCGCTTTGCTGTAGAAGTGGCCAAGGAAGCTACAAACGGAACCTGTGAGCTGTACAGCAAGGATGAATTTGCAAAAATCACAGAGTTGTATGGTTCAATGAAACAACTGCAGACCATGGGGCAGAAGGCTTCTCAGGTTTAATTTAGAGAAGGGGGGCGAGTGCCCTCCTTTATTTTTACTTTAGGGGTGAAGAGTTGGAGAAATTGGGTATGATTACGATTGGGCAGGCACCAAGGACTGATGTAGCCCCAATCATTGAACGATATTTAGAGAATCGGGCAGAACTCGTCCAGGTTGGCGTCTTAGACGGAATGACCAAGGAGTATGTGGAAGAGCATTTATTTCCGGAAGCGGATGATTATGTGCTGACATCGCGATTAGTGACAGGTGAATCTGTTGTGATGTCTCGGGAAAAAATACAACCGATTTTACAAAGGAAGATTGATGAGCTTGAGGGAATGGGTATCAAGCAAATTCTTCTGTTATGTACAGGTGTGTTTCCCGGCCTAACAACGAAGGCTTCTTATTTGATTGAGCCGGACCATATTATTCCGCCTGCGGTAAAAGCGATGGTTGGCGGCCGAAGGTTTGGTGTCATCGTGCCGCTTCCTGAACAAAAGGCGAACCTGAAACCAAAATATACTCCATTCGGGCTTGATCCAGTATTTGCGGTAGCTTCTCCTTATAAAAATGATCCTGCGGGCTACGAGGCAGCGGCAATTGAACTAAAAGGTAAAGTGGATATCATTTTGCTTGACTGCATGGGCTATACAGAGGAAGCGCGGGAACTGGCGGTGAAGGCTTCAGGCTTGCCAGTTATCCTTTCAAACGCAATTATGGCAAAATTAGTATCAGAAATGATTTAAATAAAAAAAGGATGATCATAAATGAAAGAGCAGTTAGTAGAAGTTAGCCAAAGTGTATTGGAAAAATGTTTGGGACTGCAAGAGGGCGAATTGTTTCTTGTTGTCACTGACGATGTCAAGAAAGAGCTTGGAGAGGCGTTATATGAAGCAGGTAAAAAGCTAGGCGCAGAAGCAATGATTGTCGTGATGAAGGAACGGCAGAAGTCAGGGGAAGAGCCTCCTGTCTCGATTGCGGCCGCGATGGTGGAAGCGGATGTGGCGGTCTGCATTACGCAGCATTCCTTAACACATACCCAGGCACGCAAACAAGCGGCAGCAGCTGGTACAAGAATCGCTACGATGCCGGGGATTACGGAGGATATGTTTTTAGAAGGCGCCATTTCTGCTGATTATACAAAGGTTAAAGAGCTTACTGAAGAGGTTACGGAGCTTTTGACGGAAGGGCGCGAGGTCCTGATTGAGAAGGACGGGTATAGCTTATCTTTCTCTATTGAAGGGCGTAATGGGGTTCCGAGCACAGGCATGTATTTGAATAAAGGTGAGTCCGGGAACCTACCTTCAGGTGAGGCTTACATTGCTCCTGTTGAAGGAAGTGCGCGTGGTCAAATTCTGATTGATGGTTCGTTGGCGGGAATCGGCCGTTTGGAAACGCCGGTCTTATTAACCCTTGAAGAAGGGCGTATTGTGAATGCTGAAGGGGATGACGCTGGCAGATTATTGGAGATTCTGGGAGACGGAGATGGAAGATGTTTGGCCGAATTCGGAATCGGTACCAATGACAAAGCCCGCATCACAGGAGTTGTACTGGAAGACGAAAAAGTCTACGGCACCATCCACGTCGCCTTCGGCAGCAACAACACCTTCGGCGGCACCATCTCAGCCGGCGTCCACATCGACGGCGTCGTCAAAAACCCAGCCTTCTACATCGACGGCAAACAAATCATAATATAAAGTGATGCATGGGGACGGTTCTCGTGCATCATTTCGCAGTGACGGAGGCAATGAATGGGGGCATGAGCCCATTCTGATAAAACGGTAATTCATTAAAGTAAGGCAGGGGGATTTTCCATTTCTCTCTGCCATTTTTTCAACAGGGGGTATGTTTTCATGCTGCAAGAGAAGATTTCTAGTAGGTTGGCATTAGAGGGAATTAAACTTTCAAAAGATTTGATTAACGAAACGATTGAAGTACTTACAGCCCATGAATCTGTACGAGGTTTTCTTCCGAATCCGCTTCCGGAGGGGGCTTTGCAGGCTATTACTACTGCCGCACGAAGCGCCCCAACCTCTTCCAATCTTCAGGCATACAGCATAATCGTGGTAAAGGATGAGCAAAGAAAGAGCAGGTTAGCTGCATTATCGGGAAACCAAAGTTTCATCAAGGAAGCACCCGTTTTTCTCATCTTTTGTGCAGATATCTTCCGATTAAAATATGTTACTGAAAGACAGGGCTATACGTTTTCTGCCAAGACGCTAGAAATGTTTTTGCTTTCATCCGTAGACGCTGCTTTAGCGCTGCAAAATGCTTTAGTAGCGGCTGAATCTTTGGGACTCGGTAGTGTCCCGGTAGGGTCTATTCGGAACAATCCAAAGGAAGTTATGGCGGAACTAGGTTTACCGGAGGGTGTTTATGCAGTCGCAGGTTTAGCGATCGGTTTCGAGAAAGAGGGGATGAGAAGGGGTGTAAAACCACGGCTTCCTGAACAAGTCACGGTTCATGCTGAAACTTATTCAATAGAAGAAATTGATACTTATTTGAATGAATATGATCAAATTATGATTTCAAGGAGAACGTATGATGGAAGAAGGGTCTCTTTGGCGGGAGAACCTGAAAAGCACGGGATGGATTACGGATGGTGCGAACACACGGCACGAAGATGCACAAGACCGGAAACCATCGCGGCCTCAGCAAGCTTACGAGAAAACCTAAAACAAATTCTTGAACAAAACGGCTTTTCCTTTAAATAAACATGAAGCACGGGGACGGTTCTGATGCCTCACTATTATGAGGCACAAGAACCGTCCCCATGCATCAAAAACCCCTGTGAGCTTAGGCCCCGGGGGTTTCGTTTATGTGGAAGTTTTCGTTTTCAGCTGCTTTCTGCATTGGCGGGGCGGCTTTTTGTTTTTTGCTCATGAAGAAGAAGACGCCGAGCAGGACGAGGAGGCCGCCGGCGATTTGCCAGCCTGATAGTCGCTCTCCGAGTAAGATGACAGCCAAAATGGTGCTGCCGACTGGTTCGCCGAGAATACTCATCGAAATGGTTGTCGCGTTCACATAGTTTAATAGCCAGTTATTAATTACATGGCTAAGGCTCGGAACGATGGCTAGCAGTAGGAAAATCCCCCATTCCTTCGGTGGATAATCGAGAAACGGCACTCCGGCCCACAGATTATAAACAACAAGCACAATCCCCGCACAGAGGAACACGCTAAAGCTGTATATCCAGTGGGATACATTTTTCACGACGGTTTGCCCGATAAATAAATAACCGACCACCGCGATAACGCTGAAAAAGGAGAGAAGATCGCCACGGATGGCATCAGCGCTTAAACCGAAGTCTCCCCAGCCAATCATCATTGCTCCGATGATTGCAATCCCCATTGTGGCCAGTGCGGAAGCAGTCGTTCTTTCTTTAAAAAGAAAAAATCCGCCTACCAGCGAAATAATCGGCTGCAGTGCGAGAATGATGGTCGAGCTTGCAACCGTGGTTAACTTTAACGAGCCGAACCAAAGAACAAAATGCAGGGCCAGAAAAACTCCGGAGAAAAAGAGCATGGCGCCATTCTTTGGACTCACTTTTTTAAACTCCTTGCGTTTCACCCAGACCATCGGTGCCAATAACAAACTGGCAAACAACATTCGGTACATACTTAAAATTGAAGCTGGCGCGTCGGACCATTTCACAAAGATAGCCGAAAACGATATGGCAATAATGGATATAGTGAGCGCCAGGCTTATGGATTTTGAACTTATAGATTGTTTCATTGCTGCTTCCTTCCTTGATGGTGTTTTGAATGAACTCTCACAAATCTATTACTATTATCGCAGATATTGTTCGAAATTCGTAGACCTTTATTTTCCATGTCCAAAACCAATCAAGGGGGGAATTAATTCTCAACAATAACTATTTAATCTCATTTTATGGTAAGTAATCTTTTGTTCGAGCTTGCACTGCAACTCATAGTCAAGACAGTCTGCAAGCAACAGCTCATGGTAATTCACCCTAAACAAGTGCCACTCTTTTTTGAATTTAGCTAATAATGTATTCATTCCATTTTCAACCCCTTTTCTATTGTCATAAATCGCAGGAGTCCGTATTCGGGAGCTGGCTAGCATGGTGATCGGAATGACCAATGACCTTAGCCCCTGTAGCTTTGCGTCGCCATTTTTCAATGGGTTTGCCTTTTCGTACGATTTATGGATTTACTACTATTTTGACGATGAACAACTTGTCTCAGCAAGTGTTTTCCCGTTTTTTATATTGGGAAAAAATTATTCTTGGACTTTTAGAATCATGATATCTACCCGCCGGTTGGCCTGCCGGTGCTCTCCTGTGTCATTCGGATACAACGGCTTTTGCTCGCCAAAGCCGGCAAATTGTAATTTATCAGAAGAGATGCCATTTTGCTCGAAAAAGTAAAGAACGGACAAAGCACGGGCAGACGACAATTCCCAGTTCGACCTGAATCTGCCCCCAGTAATCGGGACATTATCCGTGTGGCCCTCAATGCTGATAGGGTTTTGCACTCCTTTAATCAAATCCAGCAAGTCACCCAAAATTGCAGGGGAATTTCCCTTCAATTCGGCGCTGCCGGACTCAAACAAAATGACATCCTTAAGGGAAAGTTTGATTCCCTTAGGCTCGTCTTGAACGGTGATGACCTTCTCCAAGCCGCGTGCCTCGATATAGCTTTGAATATTCTCCATCAGGCTATGCAATTTTTCATTCTCTTCCTGTTTCTCTTCTTCGCCGGCAGTTTTTTCGAGCGGCTTCACCGCAGGCGAACTGGCATTTTCTTTTAAAATCAAACTGCTTCCTTTGCCGCTCAAAGCTGAATTCATCGAAACCATGATTTGCTGCAACTTTTCGGAATTGATACTGCTCGAAGCAAATAGGACGATAAACAAAGCAAGCAGCAGGGTCAAAAGGTCCGCGTAAGGAATTAACCAGCTTTCGTCCATATGCTCTTCATTATCTTGCAGTCTCCGCCTCCTCACCGTTCTATTCCTCCTTTCTTACAAGATATCCTAGTCAAAACGCAGCCTCTATTTTTCCAGGGTTGAACTCACAGTCTTACAGACTCTCAACCTCTTTCACAACCATTTCCTCCTGTTTCAAACGTGCCTTTGTTGGCAAATAAACAGCAAGCTTTCGTTCAATCAATTTAGGTGTTATCCCTTCCTGGATGGCAAGGAGTCCCTCCATCATCATCAATTTCAGGTCCTGCTCTTTTTTCGCTATGCGCTTCAGTTTATTGGAGATCGGATGCCACAGGACATATCCAGAAAAAATCCCTAGAAGCGTTGCGATAAAGGCGGCGGCAATCGAGTGTCCGAGTTTGTCCATGTCCTGAAGATTTCCGAGCGCCGCAATTAAACCAACCACAGCACCCAAAACGCCTAGTGTCGGCGCGTACGTCCCCGCCTGGCTGAAGACGAGGCTGCCGGCCTTGTGCCGTTCTGCCGCTGCTTCCAGTTCACTGAACAAGATTTCCTCCATTTGGTCCCGGTCACTGCCGTCAATAATCATTTCAAGGCCATTTTTTAAAAAAGGATCCTCGACGGACTCGGCGATTTCCTCCAATGCGAGTACGCCTTCGCGTCTAGCCACCATCGACCACTCCACCATCATCTCGATGACTTCGTCTTGGCTCGGCAGCTTTGGCTCAACAAAAGCAATTTTCAACAGCATCGGAATTTTTTTTATTTCACTTATGGGAAATGCGACAAACAAGGCAGAGATCGTTCCACCAAAAATAATTATAAAGGCGGCGGGGTTCGCCAACGCTTCAAACGACGCGCCTTTTAATACCATCCCTACACCGATAGAAACGATAGCCAGAATCAAACCGATAAATGTCGTCATAAATTTCTCCTTTTCTAATGATTGCTAAAATTAATAATTTATTGTAATTTAGTTTTACAAATATCGACAATCACAAACTTAAGCGTTTGGAAGGTGTTTTCCCTTGAAAGTTAGTAACGGATTTGGTGTCACAAACGAAAAAATGTTTTTTCCAAAAGAAACGAAGCAAGCTGAATCATCCTCATTCCAACAGATTTTGACAGATTCAAAGACCAATTTGGTAAAAGAGCAGCTAAGCTCCCTTTTAGATGGGATTCAAAAGCAAGGGGAGCGATTGGTTCAGTCACGAACGGCTGCTGATCTTCAAAAATATAAGAAATTAATTCAATCCTTTTTGCAGGAAGTTGTAAAAAATGGCCTCTCTTTAGAAATAACGGATTCTTTCACGTCAATGAATAGGGGGAGGAGACTAAAAATTATTAAAGAGATTGATAGAAATTTGTTGGAGCTGTCGAAGGAAATTTTAGAAAAAGAGGATGCAAATATTCAATTGCTTAATAAGATAGGGGAAATCAAAGGCCTGTTAATCGACCTCTATCTGTAATTTTGACACCAAAGGATGAAAATAATGAAAAAAATCCTAACGCTAAGTGTAGTTCTTGTGTTATTCATCGCGGGCGGTCTTTTTTACTATCAATATCAAAAAAATAACCCTGCCAGCTCACAGGATAAGACGCTGGATCAGCTCGCTAATCAGACCATTCAAACGAAGCAAATCAGCACCAACCTTAATTCGGAAAACCTAATTCAAGTTCAGTTTTCGATTGAAATGGATTCCAAGAAAACGTTGAAGCAATCAGAAAAAATAAAGCCAATCATCGAAAGTGACATTATCAAGATTTTGTCTAAATCAAATAAAGACGATTTTAAGGATATTGCTGCCTTCGAAGGAAAAATCAAAGACAAGCTTAACGAGCGGTTCTCTGATGGAAAAATTATGAACGTTTATACAACGGAACTGTTGATTCAGTAAAATTTTTAAAAAAGGAGAATGACGATGCTTAGAGGGATCGACACGGCGGCGTCCGGCATGATTGCCTTGCAAAGAAGGCAGGAGGCATTGACGAATAACTTAGCCAATATTGAAACGCCAGGCTATAAAAAAGTGGATACAACCTTACGTTCTTTCCCGGAGGTTTTGCTTGAGCGGATTCATGACTCTGGGAATGGCAATGGCTCGAATCCGACAGGCTTCTCCTTGGTTGGGTCGCTGCAGCAGGGGGTCTATGCACAGGAAAATATCTCGAGCTTTATGCAGGGGGACCTTGTGAGCACAGACAATCCTTTAGACATGGCCATTGATGACCGAGCTTTGACGGTGCAAAATGGGCAAAAGCCTGGTGCGTTTTTCGCTGTCGAGAACGGTGCTGGTGAAGTCCGCTATATCCGAAACGGCAGGTTCACGGTGGATGAGGCGGGACAGCTTCGCACAACGGAAGGATATGCGGTGCTAAACCCTAATGGCCATCCAGTTCGGACGAGTGCGGAATTGGCCGGCGGTGATGTTTCTGTTAGTGCGGACGGGGAGATTATTCTTTATCCGGATGACCTTTCTAGGAGGACGGTTCTGGATCGGATTGGGCTTGTTTTGATCCAAAATCCTAATGACCTGATCAAGGAAGGAAACGGTCTGTTCAAGCTGCAGGGAGGCGGAAACCCACCGCCGTTATTGACCGAATTGCCGGCCGGTGTGCAACTGCGTCATAAGATGATTGAAAAATCGAATGTCGACCCTACGATGACAATGACGAACATGATGGAAAACGTCCGTATTTACGAAGCTAATCAGAAGGTTTTGCAGGCTTATGACAAGTCTTTGGAGCTGTTAAATTCGATTGGTAGAGTGTAATTTACACTGGTTTCTAACGAGTTTTACGGGGATTTTTTATGAAGGACGGATCATGTCGCGGTAAGCAGGGAAATGTCCTTCATCGGGCTTATGAAGGCCAAAACTAGTCGCGGCAAGTAGGGAAATGTCCTTCATCGGGTTTATGAAGGCCAAAACGAATCGTGGCAATCGGGGAAATGTCCTTCATCGAGGATATGAAGGCCAAAACGAGTCGTGGCAGGCAAGAAAATGTCCTTCATCGAGGTTATGAAGGACAAACGGGGCCGTGACAATCAAAAAAATGTCCTTCATCCTCGCGCCCCTCATGGACACACAAGCAAAGGAGATGAATCTCATGAATACATCGCTATATATCGCCACAAGCGGCTTAAATGCCTATCAGAAAAAGTTAGATACGATCGCCAATAATATGGCCAATGCCGAAACTACCGGATTCAAAAAAAGAGAGGCATCCTTCGAAGAAAACTTGGCGATTTCCATCGATAATCAGAAGGCTGCCAATCGCGAAGTCGGCAGATTGACCCCAAACGGGATCCGCACAGGCTTTGGGGTGCACATCACTGCAGCACAGTTGAATTTGGAACAGGGGGCAGCCAAAGCCACCAACAACCCTTTGGATTTTATGATCAATGGAAAAGGATTTTTTCAAGTGGGGAAAGGGAACGATGTGTTCTATACCCGTAACGGGTCATTCCAGCAGGGCCCGACAGGGAATGGCACATACCGGTTGGTAAACGCAGACGGCTGTTACCTTATGGACAGAAACGGGGCCCCGGTGGAAATCCCAGAAGGAGCCGCATTTTCCGTTAATGAAAATGGCGTTATTTCGCCGACGAACCGGCAGATAGCGGTTGTGGACTTTGTGAATCCTCAGCAATTAATCCACCAAGGTGGAAATGTCTATCGGTTTACAGGTGGAGCGAATGAAGTGCTAGGTAATCCGGCTGCGCAAATTCGTCAGGGCTATCTTGAAGCATCCAATGTCGACTTGAGCAAAGAAATTACGGACATGCTGACAACACAGCGCGGCTTCCAGTTTAATTCCCGATCCATTTCCTTCGCCGATCAAATGATGGGGATTGCTAATGGGATTATTAGAAGTTAATCTTTACAAAAAAAGAGCCGTTTTCCGCGGCTCTTTTCCAGTTAAATCACGATTTTTTCTTTACTTTTCTCCCAGAGGACCTTAAATAGCTTTTGTTCTGTTTTTTCATCTAGCGGATGAAAATGAACCCCGTATTCATAAAAATCATTTTCCAAAATCTTTCTTCTGCGGATCTGACCGGTCAGTGTGAAGGATTCCCGCAAGAAGGCAAACTCGATCGTTATTTCATCGATTTTACCAATATCGACCAAAGAATGTAGCTTCATTCCGGTGATGCTGATATCGCGAATCAGCCCTTTGTATTCCGGTTCCCCTGAAGAAGAAGGATAGAACCAGCAATCCTGATCCAGTAAGCTAAGCCGGAAAGCTGTCCGGCGATTCGGTTTTTTCGGAACAACATGTTTTTCTTTTTGAAAAAAGGTTCTCCCTGCATATAAAATAATAATCAATACCACTATACTTAGGCTAAGGATAATATGTGTCGTACTCAACTATGATTCCCCTTAATATTTTCTCAATAATAAAAATTTACCATTCAAAACCAAATCTGAAAAGGGGCTAAACACTTTTGAAGAAATGGCCGTTAATAAATTATAAAGAATGAAGCATGGGGACGGTTCTCGTGCCTCAATGAAGCACGAGAACCGTCCCCATGCTTCACCCGGAAAGGAGCCGGTCGTATGAAAATTAATGATTTTAGCCGTCTGCAGGCTTATCAGTCATATAAAAATCAGGTTAATAAGACGCCGCAGCAGGATGTGAATAAGAAGGTTCAGGTAGATAAGGTGGAGTTTTCACCTGCTGCACAGGAAAAAATAAGCGCAGAACGAGAAAAGCGTATTGAAGAATTGAAAAAGCAAATTGAGGGCGGCACGTACAAGGTGGACAGCAAGAAAATTGCCGAGAAATTATTGGATTCTTGGGACAGAGGGACGGATCAATGAAATCGGTTGAGCTGTTAAAAACAATCCTGCAAGAAATGATTACTGTCTATGAAAATCTGCTTACGGTTGGGAAGGAAAAGCAGGCAGCTCTTATTAAAGGTGACCCCGAGCAGCTGCTTGCTGTTTTTCCAAAGGAATCTGCTTTAATCAAAGAAATCAGCCACCTCGAGGAGCGTCGTCAGCAGGAAACCAATTCCCTTCAGATGGAGACTTTAAGTGAGTTAATCGCAGAACATCCATCTGCGGAACTTTCATTCTATCAAACCGAGCTTAAAGCAAAATTAACAGAATTAGAGAAGCAGCATGAGTTGAACAGCCAGTTAGTGCAGTCTTCACTAGAATACATTAATAGCATGCTGTCATTGTTTACCCAAAAACAAGAGCAGCCGCTGACTTATTCAGCAAAAAATTACATGCAGGCCAACACATCGAGAAGCTTTTTCGATGCAAAAGTGTAAGGGGAGGGTGCGAGATGACTTCAACATTTCATGGAATTGAAATTGGCAAACGGGCGATTTTTGCATCATCCACGGCCTTAAGTGTAACCGGGCATAATATCGCTAACGCCAACACCGAAGGCTACACCAGACAAAAAGCCATCACCGAAGCATCCAATCCGCTTACCTACCCTGGCATGAATTCGGGAAAAGGACCGTATCAGCTGGGAACCGGCGTGGATACAAAGGAAATCACCCGGATCCGGGATTCTTTTTTGGACGGACAGTTCCGGACGCAAAACGAGCAGCTTGGGTATTGGAATGTGAAACAGGATACACTGTCAAAAATCGAACAGACCTTAAACGAACCTTCCGATAATGGCCTGCAAGCAGTCTTTGATCGCTTTTGGCAATCCTGGGAGGATTTATCGAAGGAGCCGGACAGCTTATCAGCTAGGGCAGTGGTCCTATCCAATGGCACCGCGCTGGTGGACCGTTTCAATCAAATCTCCAATTCTATCGATCAATTAAGTCAAGATTTAAAAAATAATATCTCAACGAAAATGACCGAAATGAATAATTTGGCCAAACAGGTCAGTGGGTTAAATACGCAAATTGCAAAAATGGTCGCTTCCGGACAAGAGCCTAACGATTTAATGGACAAACGCGATTTGATGATTGACCAGCTTTCAAAATTGGCTGACATTGAAGTGAAGCCTGCGGCGGGCGGAATGGTTGATATTTTTATAGGCCAAGAGTATTTGGTCAATGGTGATCAAAGCAGCACAGTATCCTTTGACAGCTCGAATAACCAACCATTGCTGAACGGGCAGAACATTTCCTTGAAATCTGGGGAGTTGGCCGGCATGGTGGATTCTTTAACGCAGGATATTCCTTCTTATATGGGAAAAATCAATGAAATGGTGACGGTATTCAGTTCAGAAGTAAACAGCATCCATGCCGGTGCCAATGCCATGAATCTGGATGATATTCAAAATCGAAAAATAGATCCAAACGCCGCTCTGGAGCAAATCCCGTTTTTTGTGACGAAGGCTGGTACCTCTCCGACTACGGCAGGTGACATCATGGTTAACCCACTGATTACAGCTTCCTTGAATAAAATCGCGGCGGCACAAGAGGCCAGCGCAGGGGACGCGCAAAACGCCAATCAGTTAAATGACTTAAAATTTAAGGTTCTTTCTTTTTCCAATCAGTCTACTACCTTGAATCAATTTTACCGGACGCTGGCAGGCGAGATTGGCATTAAAACGCAAGAGGCACTGCAGATGGAAAATAACGCGGACTTGTTAGTGCAGCAGGCAGAAAACCGCCGCCAGTCAGTATCAGGCGTTTCGATTGATGAAGAAATGACGAACATGGTCCGGTTCCAGCAATCCTATAATGCTGCATCACGATACATATCGGTCATGGACGAGGTATTGGATAAATTAATAAACGGAACGGGTCGTGTAGGAGTTTAGTCATACGCGGAGGTGAGTAAAGTGCGTGTTACGCAAAAGATGTTAAGTACGCAAATGATCCGGAATATTCAACAGAATTACCGCTCCTTGAGTCAGTATCAGGAGCAGATTGCTTCGGGCAAGGCGGTCAACAAGACTTCAGATGATCCGGTAAAATCTATTCAAATCATGTCCTACCGCTCAGCGCTGGCAGAAACGGGACAGTTTAAACGGAATGCTGAAGACGGGCTGGACTGGTTGGAGGCCACGGATAAATCCTTGGACGACTTGACGCAGGTGATGCAAAAAGCGCGCGAGTTGACGGTCCAAGGCGCAAATGGCGTCAATAACCAGGAAGCCAGGCAATCCATCGCCATAGGTTTAAAGGAACTCATCGGTGAAATCGGCGATATCGCCAATGCTAAAATCGGCGACCGCTATCTGTTTGCTGGAACCGATACGGACACGGCGCCGTTTCAGGATGGCAAGTTTGTGAATACCAATCAGAACTCCCTATCTTGGAACGTCGGCCAAGGCATCTATATGAACGTCAATGTTAACGGAACGGAAATTTTTAATTTTCAAGCCGATGGACTTAATTTATCTGAAACTATTGAAAAAATTGCCGGCGAACTGGATCTGGGCAACAATCCGGAACAATTATTGGGCACTCTAGATAAACAGCTGAACAACCTTTTGGCGCATCGTTCTGTAGTCGGGACCAATGTTAACCGTTTGGAAATGATGGTCAACCGTTTGGATGAAACGGAAATCACCACCAAGAGCATTCTTTCTAAAAATGAAGATGCCGACATGGCGAAGGTTATAACTGATTTGACCAATCAGCAAACGATTCTAAATGCTGCGCTGTCATCAGGCGCGAAGGCAATCCAGCCTACACTGGTGGATTTTTTAAGATAATATTTAAAGGTGTTTCCGGGGGACCGGGAGCATCTTTTTTTTGCGAAGAAATTATCCAAATAAGTAAAAAAATAATAAAAAACGCCATTTATCCTCTCTCCACTCCGCAAAAAGTGTCGTTAAAGAATAGTAGAAAGGCAATAAACCAATTTACCTAAACACTAGGAGGAAAAAAGAGATGAGAATTAACCATAACATTTCTGCGCTTAACGCTTATCATCAATTAAGTGCAAACTCAAATGCCGCATCAAAGAACTTAGAAAAATTGTCTTCTGGCTTACGCATCAACCGCGCAGCAGATGACGCAACTGGTCTAGCAATCTCTGAAAAAATGAGAGCGCAAATCCGCGGTTTGGATCAAGCGCAACGTAATGCTCAAGACGGTATCTCCCTGATCCAAACAGCAGAAGGTGCCATGAACGAAACTCACAGTATTCTTCAACGTGTTCGTGAACTAGCTAACCAAGCAGCAAACGGAACTTCTACAACTCAGGATAAACAAAACATCCAAACAGAGGTAAACCAACTAATCGATGAAATCGATCGTGTTGCAAGTGACACCGAATTTAATAGCTTTAAAATCTTAAATGGTGATATCTCTAAAACTGCTAAATTTGCTCAATCTACTGGTGGTGCAGTTGATAGTGTAGTAGCTTCTGCAACAGCTGCGGCAGGTACAACTACAGTCACAACTACTGGCCCATTAGCAGCAGCGACTGCAGCTATTTGGCAAACAGGAACCTTAATGGATCATAATGGTGCAGCTCCTGCAGCTGTAAGTGGTACAACTAAATTAACTAACCTTGGTGATGGCACAAGCAACTATGGTCTCCAAGTTGGTGATGAAATATCCCTTTCTGCAGTTGTTGGTGGTGAAGTGAAAAACTCCGTTTATGTTGTAACAGCTGAAAGTACATTAGACGACTTTATGGCATCTGTTAAAAACACATTAGGTGCTGCGGATGTATCAATGGATACAGCAGGCGGTACTGCAACTGCTGACGTAGATGCATTAGGTTTAGACCAGCCTGCTTCTGCTGCGAATTCAATGGTAATTACTGGCCAATCAGGTGCCGCTAATGATATTAGCTCATTAACCATCACTGCATCTTCTTCAGAAGGAATTGCTCGTACTTCATTCAATCAAGAAATGAATGGTGGAACTAATGACGGACTTGAACAGATTCAAGTTGCAGGAAACAAAGATGACTATATTGCTTCAGTGGATATTAATGGTGACGGGGCTGCAGGAGCAGGGGACGGAAAGATTGCAGTCCGCTCAAACTCTGTTGTCAAAGTTTCTAACTTGCAATTATCCTTTAAAGATACAATTGCTGCCGGTGATACTTCTACTATTACAGTAGGTACAGCTAATAATACAGTTTCCATCCACGTTGGCGCTAACTCTGGACAAACATTGGAAATCGGAATTAACGCAATGGATTCAGTGGCATTAGGCCTTAAAAAGGATGGAGTAAATATCTCTCTTATGAGCGAAGTAGGTGCTGAAAACGCATTGAAAGTTTTAGATGGAGCAATTAGCACTGTTTCATCTGAACGCTCAAAGCTAGGGGCAATTCAAAACCGTTTAGAACATACCATCAACAGCCTTGGAACTTCATCTGAAAACTTAACAGCTGCTGAATCACGCTTACGTGATGTAGATATGGCTAATGAAATGATGCAATTTACGAAAAACAACATTCTTTCACAAGCGGCACAATCCATGCTTGCCCAGGCTAACCAGCAGCCTCAAGGAGTATTACAGCTGCTTCGTGGTTAATTACTAGTTTTTTAAAATTAAAAAGAAGTCTCTTGTAAGGAGAGACTTCTTTTTAAGCTATCTATTAAAAAATGGATGGAGGATAAGGTATGCAAAAAATAAAGAAGAAACTTTCTTTGTTTATACTGGCTGTCTTAATATTGCAGTTGTTTTCACCGATTACCTCTGCATTAGCCGCCAGTATACCAACAGCACCAACTAATTTGCGTTCTTCTCTAGATGGAATTGATAATGTTATTTTGAGATGGGATGCTGTTACTGGTGCTTCGGTTTATCGTGTTTATGAAATAAAAGGTGAGGAAAAGGTACAAATTACTCAGACCTCAAACCTCAATCGCTATTTTCCTAGTGTTTCGGCAGGAACTCATACGTATGCTGTAACAGCAGTTAATAGTGCTGGGGAGTCACCATTATCATCATCTATTGATGTTGTAATTAAATATCCGGAAATGCAGCCGCCGAGCGGCGCGACCTCCACTATTTTTAACGGCAATGATGTTTCGTTAAAATGGAATGCTATTGAGTTTGCAAATGGATACAAGATATACGAAGTAAAAGACGGCCAAAGAGTTTTGCTGTCCTCTGTAACTACTACAAGCAAAACTTTTACCAATGTGTCCGAGGGGCAGCACCAATACGAATTATCCTCTTACAATGATAAATACGGTGAATCAAACACTAGTTCACTTTTTGTAAACGTAGTGTATCCCGTAATGGCAGCGCCGGAAAACTTGTCATCTTATATTTATGATATAAATAATACGACTCTAAGCTGGAAAGAAGTGGCTTATGCCGAGTCCTATAATATCTATCGAATAGTTGATGGAGAAAGAAATTTGGTTGCCTCTACTACGAATACAAGGCAATATATATCGAATATTCCGGAAGGTGACAATGTTTTTGAAGTCACTGCTGTTAGTTCCAAATTTGGAGAAACAAAAGAAGGCAGTAAAATCAATGTTTCAATCGATTATCCGGAAATGCTTCCACCTGATCAAATCAATTCTTTCTTCTATAACGGGAATGATTTAATGCTCACGTGGTCTTCTGTAAAATATGCCAATAATTATCAAGTCTATCAAGTAAAAGATGGTCAAAAAGATTTAATCGCTACGACAACAAGTCGTTCATACTATTTGAGCAACCTCCCAGAAGGAGATTATACGTATGAAATCGTTGCTGTAAGTGACCGCTTTGGTGAATCTGCACCTAAGACATACGATGTAACAGTAGTTTTTCCTGAGATGCAGGCTCCTAGAGCAATTTTAACGATGGATACAGCGAATAGCGCCATCATAAGTTGGTCTTCAGTTCCTTATGCTACTGAATATGAAGTTTATAAATTAGTAAATGGAGAACCAACATTAATTGGTACAACTACAAAAACGGGTTATTCTGTAAAGGATCTTGAACAAGGTAAACATGAATATACCGTGGTCGCAAAGTCAGACCGTTTCGGTAAATCAACATACTCTAATATAGTAGTTGCTGAGGTTTCTCCAGTATTGCCGGCACCACAGGCTAGCCAGCCAGTAGTAAATGATGATTCCGTCACTCTCTCCTGGCAGCCAGTTGAAGATGCAGCATCTTATAACATTTATAAAGAAGTTGATGGTGAACGTGTCCTTGTAGGCACAACAACCGATCCAAACTTCAAACTGGATACTCCTGAAGAACAAGGCACTCACGAGTATCAAATCGTCCCAGTAACAGCAGACGGCACAGAATCTATCGACTACGCAACCGTCACAGTAGACATCGATAAACCTTCCGATGTCACACCGCCTGTAACGACCGCTGAAACCAACTTAGAATGGTCAAAAGAGGATGTCGGCGTTACGTTAACTGCAACTGACGACCTAAGCGGCGTCAAAACCACCTACTATTCTATCAATCTTGGAGAATTTGCAGAAGGTACGAGTGCCGTTCTTGATAAAGAAGGTGTTCACACCGTTTCTTTCTACAGCGTGGACAATGCAGGCAACGTGGAGGAAGTGAAAACGGTTGAAGTAAAAGTCGATAAAGAGGCACCTCAAACCGTTATCAATACTAGTGCTTATTGGTATAACCAAGACGTACAAGCAGAGTTAACCGCCACCGACAATCTGTCTGGCGTGAAAGCAACCTATTATTCTGTTGATGGCTCTGAATTTGCCGAAGGAACAAGCTTCCCTCTTGAAACCGAAGGCGTTCACACCGTTTCTTTTTACAGCGTAGACAATGTGGGCAACGTTGAAGCAGTAAGAACAGTCGAAGTCAAGATTGACAAAGAGGCACCGAATACAACTGCTAATACAACTGGTGACTGGTACAGCCAGGGTGTCACAGTTGAATTAACGGCAGTTGACAATCTATCAGGCGTTCATTCTACCTACTATTCCGTAAATGGTTCCGATTTTCAGGAAGGCACCAGCATTGTGCTCGATAAAGAAGGTATTAACAAGATTACATTTTACAGTGTAGACAATGCCGGAAATGTCGAGGAAAAACAAACTGTTGAGGTTAAAGTGGATAAAACCGCTCCAACAACAGTGAGCAATGTAGAGGACAAATGGTATACAGAGGCAGTAAATGTGGCCCTTACCGCTACGGATGATTTAAGCGGCGTAAAAGCTACCTATTACTCTATCAATGGTTCTGAGTTTACCGAAGGTACTGATTTCGTGCTTGATAACGAAGGTATAAACACGGTGACTTATTACAGTGTAGACAATGCCGGAAATATTGAGGAAAAACAAACAGTCAAGGTTAAAGTGGATAAAACCGCTCCAACGACAGTAAGCAATGTCGAGGACAAGTGGTACACAGATACTGTGAACGTAGAGCTAACAGCTACCGATGATGTAAGCGGAGTGAAAGCAACCTACTACTCTATCAATGGTTCTGAGTTTGCTGAAGGTACCAGTTTTGTGGTCGACAAAGAAGGCGTCAACAAGATTGCTTTCTACAGCATAGACAATGCCGGAAACGTTGAAGAAAAACAAACTGTTGAGGTAAAAGTGGATAAAACGGCTCCAACAACAGTAAGCAATGTAGAGGACAAGTGGTACACAGACGGAGTAAATGTGGAGCTTACTGCCAACGATAACCTAAGCGGAGTGAAAGCAACCTACTACTCTATCAATGGCTCTGATTTTACAGAAGGCACTAGCTTTGTTCTTGATCAAGAAGGGGTCAACACAATTTCCTTCTACAGCATCGACAATGCTGGAAATGTTGAAGAAAGTCAGACGGTTGAAGTGAAAACAGATAAAACTGCTCCAACGACAGTAAGCAATATTGAGGATAAATGGTATACAGACACAGTGAATGTAGGGTTAACTGCAAACGACAATCTAAGCGGCGTCAAGTCAACCTACTATACTATCGATGGATCTAAAATCGCTGAGGGCACTAGCTTCGCTGTTGCAAACGAAGGCCTCCATACGGTTTCCTTCTACAGCGTCGATCAAGCAGGCAATGTTGAAGAAACGAAGACAGCAGCGGTTAAAATCGATAAAACAGCACCAACGATTATAGCTGATTTTGAAAAGGAATATGCCCTTGGAACAGTCTTAGACTTAAACTACCAAGCAACTGATAATCTATCAGGCATTAAAGAGACATCTGTGGAAGTCAATGGTGTAGTGAACACGACTGGTAAAGTTACACTCGATAAACCAGGCACTTATACGATTAAAATCACTGCCATTGATAATGCCGGCCTAAAAACGACTGTTACAAGAACCGTTTCCGCTTATATCCAGGCAACGATTGAGGTTTTACCTAAAGTCATGAACGGCAACAAAGGCGCGTTCACGGTTCAGGTGTCACTACCGAAGCCATATAACTTCGCAAATGTTGATTTATCAACAACAAAACTGAATGGCGTTCAAGCTAATAACGACAGCAAAGGCTTAGAAAACCAAGCCAAAAAAGGTCAATTCAAATTTAATCGTGAAGATTTTGTTTGGGATGATAAAGAGGAATATTTAGAATTCCGCGCGATGGTTGACGGCTATCTAGTCGTTGGCAGCACGACTGTAAAGGTTATTAAATAATTAAAAAAGAGGCTGCTCCAAAGCCTAGAAAGGGGCAGCCTCTTTATAGATTACGCTGTAAACGAATAGAAAAAGTTGTTAACACCCTTGACCCAGTTGTTATTTAACCCTGTTGGGTCGTTGGCAGCGCCGACGGGGGCGTATTTGGCACCGATTTTGGCAATCGTGTCGTAGCCCTTGTCTAAATAATTTTGCCTTAGGTTACGGGCCATGTCAGCAATGCTTTCCGCAACGGATTCGTACTGGCGCAGGCCATTTTTGCCCATCATGCCGGCGATATTATTTTTTACATTGGCCGCATGGGACTTGCCGTTGCCAGATTCATGAACGGCGATGGATGCCAGCAGATTAGGATTGATATTATATCTTCGTCCTGCTTCAACAAAAAATTCGCCCATATTGCTCAATTTGCCTTTAAGGGCACTATTTAATTTATCAGTTGAAACATCAGTAAAACCTAATGTCATATTATCATCAAGTAAATGTGAGTAATCTTTCATCCCATTCAGAATAGGAGAGTTGTTCGTAATAAAGGAACCACTCGAATTCTCAGGGACATACGTATTTTGCTGGTCTTGCCCACTCAAAACAGCCTGCAACAAATTCGTAAACATATCACCTGTCGGAAAAAGGCTCGCTTCAGCGTTGATGCTTTTACCGGCAAGACTTTTTGAAATCGAAAGCAGGGCCATGTTTTTAAACCATTCGGAAGAAACTGGACTGTAACTCATGATTTATACCTCTGTAAGTAATTTGGTAATTGGAAACAATAACCGTTTTTAATATATATTACTCTATTTTTTTAAAAATTTAAATGATAGAAAATACAAATTTTTTTGTTTATGATTAAACTACTTTCGCCGGAAAGGAGAATAATTTGTGATTCCATCCACTTCGATGAGTTCCACAAGCCACAAATTATCAGAGAAGACTAGCAGCAGTAAGCCGGAAAATCAACAGCCAGGTTCGTTTTTGGAGCTGTTGAATGCATTGAAAAATGGGACAGGTTCACCTCAGAATCTTATTTCGATGGTTGACCAGGTCTTAGACCAGCCTGACACATCAAATCAGGAACTGGACCAAGACAGCGAACAGCAAACTCGAGATGATTTGCTTGCTTTTATCAGTTCATTTTTTGAAAAGACAAATCCTGCACTTGCTCTTCTTCAAACGAAAACTACTGAGGCAGCCCAGAACGAAGGGAAGCAAGCATTGCCGGCGCTGCAGACGGAGCTAGAAGGAATATTGGGCCAGAAGCAAGCTCAAGAATTAATAAAGTCATTTCAGGAGCAGCTTAAATCGAATCAAAACACTGTTCAGGTACAGAACCCGCTTCAACAGCCAATCCAATTTGTGCGGGAGCAAGTTCACCTGCCACAGAATGCGGTCGAGATACAGCAAAATCTACCTGTTTCTAAACTTGAACCCGATTCTGATTTCAAACAGCAGCAATTCGACGGAAAAGAAGTTATTTTTCAATCCCTAACTCCCCCGGGAGGTGCAGACCAGCCAACTGCTAAGAATGAACCTACCCACCTAACAAAGGTTTCTAAGGAACAACTGGCAGCAGAGGTGATGGGCTTATTAAAGAACCATGCCAATCTACATAAGAGCTCTGACATCATCGAAGCGAGGTTTTCAATGACGCCGGAACACCTTGGGGAGATTGATATAAAAATTGTAATTCAAAAGGGGCAGGTAACGGCGCAATTTCTGGCAGATTCTGCCCATGGAAAAGAAATGCTAGATTCGCAAATGTCACTATTGAAGGCTTCCTTGCAGCAGCAAGGCTTTCAAGTGGATAAAATTGAAGTCGCCCAAAGCGGCCAGATGCTGCAAAATCAGTTTTCACAGCAAGACAACCGGTCGCAGCAGGATCAGCACCAGCAGCGCCAGCCCAAAAAGAAAGTGAATCGTGATGAGTTTTATCAGAGCCATAACACGATTGACACATATATGCATAGAGAGTCCGATACGACGATTAATATTCTTGCATAAAAGGAGATGAAGAACATGACATCCGTAAATACAACCACACCATTCTCAAACACGCTGAATGCCAAACAGACAAACCAAGCCACAAATTCATTAGGCAAGGATGCTTTCCTGAAACTGCTGACTACCCAATTGCGGAATCAGGACCCGACCCAGCCGATGGAGGACCGTGAATTTATTTCCCAGCTGGCCCAATTTAGCACCCTTGAACAGATGTCCAACTTAAATCAGGCCTTTGCCCAATTCGCCAACTCGAGCACGAAAGATATCAGCTACTATTCCCATATGATCAGCAAGGAAGCGTCCTGGCTGGATGCCGAAACAGGTCTTCAGGCGAGCGGCATCATTAATGGGGTCATCAAAAAAGACAATCAATTTTTTTATAAAATAAATGACCAAGAGATTCCGATCGAATCAATCATTTCTGCAAAAAACTAACAAACTCTGGAGGTAGGTAACATGCTTCGTTCTTTAAATTCAAGTGTATCTGGTATGAAGGCGTTCCAAAACAAATTAGATGTCATTGGTAACAATATCGCCAACGTGAATACGGTTGGTTATAAGAAAAGCCGTATCATGTTTCAGGATGTGCTAAGCCAAACGGTCCGCGGCAGTTCATCACCGGATCCGGTCGGCGGGTCTGGTGGAACGAATCCGGTGCAAATTGGGTTAGGTGTGAAAACGGCATCGATTGACACGATTCACATGGCTGGAAGTCCAACGACTACGAATCTATCATCCGACTTATACATGGATGGGGACGGATTTTTCGTGGTGCAAAGCGACAGCGGGGCAAAGTACTTAACACGGGCCGGTAACTTTGACCGGGATGGCGCCGGCAACCTCGTGAATCCACAAGGATATAAAGTGCTGGATTCTGGTGGAAATCCTATCCAAATTGATTCGGATGTTTATGTTTCCTACACCATTGATTATAATGGGGTTATTAAAGGGGTCACTCCAGCAGGCACTGCCGATGAAATTGCTACACTTGGGACGGTTGTTATTTCCAATCCAGGCGGCTTGAAAAAAGTGGGCGGTTCCCTGTATGAATTAACAGGAAATTCCGATACAGAAACCAATATCGATAATCTGATTGCCAAACGTTCAGATAACCATGCCGGGCAAATTGTTTCGGGCCAGCTGGAAATGTCAAACGTGGACCTATCCGAAGAGATTACCGAAATGATTACCGCACAGCGCGGTTTTCAGGCGAATGCGAAGGTAATTACTGTGTCCGATTCGATTTTGGAAGAATTGGTGAATTTAAAACGATAATAGTTTCAAATTTTTATAAGGGAGGGAAAGTATTACTGCTTTCCCTTCGCATCATTTTATGGTGGTGGAACCTACGCAATGAAAGAAAAAATTATTCAAAACAGCCAAGACGTCAAAGTCTATGATTTTAAAAAAGCGCTTCGCTTATCGATGGAGCAGGTTCGTGTTTTGACGAGAATCCATGATAATTTCGCTTATCAGCTGGCTTCCTCAATTTCGACGCAATTAAGAACCATCGTGCAAGTGGATGTGGTGTCGGTCAATCAAATGCTTTACGAGGAATTCATCAAGGAACTGCCGGCTTATACAATTTTAAACGTTTTTGAAACGTCCGAAAAAGGCCGCATGATTATGGAATTAAAGCCGCAAATGGCTTATGCCATCCTCAATCGTTTGCTCGGCGGCAGGGAGCTTTCGCCAGCCTCCGATGATAAAACAACGTTAACGCAAATTGAGAATAAAATTCTTCATAAGCTGTTCGAGGGCTTTGTAGAGAATTTACGGAAATCGTGGAAGGATCTCATGAACGTCGATTTGAAGGTGTTTGAGATTGAAACGAATCCCCAGTTTTTACAGGTCGCGATCCCGAATGAAACCGTGATTGTGATTGCCTTTACGATCAAAATCGGCGATGTGACGGAAAAAATGCACATTTGCATTCCGTATATCATTTTGGAGCCGTTTTTGCCAAAGCTATCATCCTATCAATTGTTCTCGACCCGAAGCCACGCCAAAAGCACGCAGGAATCCAAGCTGTTAAAGTCCAAAATTGAAGAACTGGAAATCCCGTTAAGCGTCGAACTGGGGCGCTCGAAGATTTCGATTGAAGAGTTTTTATCGTTAAACGTCGGGGATGTCATCCAGTTGAATCAGTTGTATGATGAACCGTTAAAGGCGAAGGTGGGAAAAGAAGTGAAATTCTTTGTCAAACCGGGTGTGAAGAAGACACGGCTGGCAGCCGAAATCGAAACTGTTTTAGAAAAAGAGGGAAAATAAGATGAGTAACGAGGAGAAAATTTCAAGAGAAGAATTGGAAGCTCTATTAGGCGATACCGAAAAGGAAACGAAGCCGTTTATTTTTCAAGACTTGCCGGATGAACCGCAAAAGCGGGAAACGGACGACTCCGTTAATTTGGATTTGCTCATGGATATTTCGTTGGAGCTGGTTGTGGAGCTGGGCCGGACGAAAAAGAAAATTAACGAAATTCTCGAACTCACACAAGGCTCCATTATCGAACTGGACCGTGTCTCCGGCGAGCCGGTCGATGTCCTGATCAACGGAAAAATTGTCGCCAAAGGCGAAGTGGTCGTCATCGACGACTATTTTGGGATTAGAATCACGGAAATTTTAAATAAAACAATCAATTGACCTGAAGAAAGGCTGAAGCGGCCTTTCTTTTTTCTTTATTATAAAAATTTATCTACGAATTTTTTATCTTTATCTACGAATTTTTAAATATATCTACAAATTTTCAAATATATCTACGAATTTCCGAGTTTATCTGCAAATTTATTAAATCCGCCCTACACGCTCCCAATTTTTCAAAAAGAACTAAACGTTCCCCAAAAACCTGCCGTTATTTTTATTAAGAGCAAAGAAATGATGGTACGGAGGATTTTTAAATGATTTCAAATGATTTTCGCTTATCGGGTCTGGCGTCGGGGATGGATACTGAGGCGCTTGTGACCAAATTAATGAACGCGGAAAAAATCCCCTTAAACAAGGTAATTCAAAATAAGACGATGACGGAATGGAAAATGGATGCGTACCGCGATGTGAATACCAAATTTCTCGATTTGCGGTCTTCGATGGAAGCGCTCAGGCTCGAATCCACTTTTCAAAAAAGCAAGCTGTCGTCCTCGGATGCCGCCAAGGTCGATGCTTCTCTTACAGGTACCCCAAGCAGAAGTGAATACGTGATTTCCTCTGCCAAACTCTATCAGCCGGGTACGCCCTCCTCTGTCAAATTCGCACAGGCAGGAGTAGCCAATGATAAAGCCGAACTAGGATCGGGGTTTAGTTTTTCCCTGAACAATGAATCTATCAGCCTTACTGCACAGGATACAATCCAAAGCTCGATTGCAAAAATCAATGCTTTATCCACCAAAACAGGGGTGACGGCCACTTATTCCAGCGGCGATAACGCGATTATTTTCACCTCAAAGGATGACCAGACGGGTATCAGTATTGCCAATGTATCCAACAGCTCAAACCAGCTTAAGATTGCAGCGGGTACGGTGGGCAGCCAGCAGAATGACTTCCCAGCAGGAAACGCCAGCGGGGCCGTCGGTACCTCACCAGTCTCATCAACACCCGGCGAGGTCACCATTAACGGAACGACCATCACAATCAAAAGCAACCAATTTACCTACGACGGCATCCAGTTTAACCTAAAAACCGAACTGCCGGCCGGAAGCAATGTCACTGTTACGAAGAAACCGGACGTTGATGCAATTTTTGACAGTATCCAAGGCTTTGTTGACAAATACAACGAAACAATCAAAACCCTTCACGACAAATTGGGCGAAAAGCGCTATAAAGACTATACCCCTTTGTTAGATGACCAGAAGAAGGATATGAAGGACAAAGAAATCGAGCTGTGGGAGGAAAAAGCAAAGAGCGGCCTACTATCAAATGACCAGATGATTGCCTCCGCTCTCGACAAAATGCGGTCCATCCTCTATTCCAAAGTCAGTGACAAAGACCCTGCCATAATGAACAGTGACTTCGATACGCTGGCGGAAATCGGCATCACCTCAAGTACTAACTACCGGGATAATGGCAAGCTCGTCATCGATGAAACGAAATTGAAAGCGGCACTGGAAAATAATCTAGACCAAGTTGCTCAGCTTTTTTCAAAGAAATACGATATGGGGACTTCCACCAACAACACGGTGAACAATGCCGAAGAGTTTCAAAACAGCGGGGTCGCCTGGAGGTTGTATGACCAGCTGAACGAAACGATGAAGGACATAACGAAGACGGCCGGTTATTCGAGTGACACTTACCTTTCAAAGGCGTTAAAGCGGCTGGATGAGCAAATTGATTCTTGGGAGAAACGCCTGCAGACAAAGGAAAGCTATTACTGGAAGCAGTTCACTGCGATGGAGCAGGCCATCCAGAAATCGAATACGCAAAGCAGCTGGCTGATGCAGCAAATGGGTGGTGGAATGTAATCGATGGAGAAACAAAAAGAGCAGTTTTTAAAAGATTACTATCAGCTGACAAGCAATCTACTAGAAACGAATGAAGTAGAACTTATTGAACAGCTGCTCCAAGAACGGGACCAGTGCATTGAGAAAGTAAACGAGCTAGATCAACGTAACGGTGCCATCCTCATGAGCGAAGCCATCAAGGAAGAGCTCCGGCGCATTCACCCGTTAGAACGAAAGCTTCAGGAAAAATTAACAGGGGCCAAGCAAACGATTCTTGCGGCGATTGGCTCTCTACAAAAAGAGAAAACGATCAAACAGCAGTACGGGGAACCAACTGCGGCAGCGGTAAGCGGAATTTTTTACGACAAGCGAAAATAAGGGAAAGGTGTGAGATGATGGCTCTGAATAATGCCTATCAATCCTACGAAAATAATCAAGTACTATATGCGAAAAAAGAAGAGCTGCCCCTTTTGTTATATACCGGGGCGATTAAATTTATCCTTCAGGCCAGAATGGCAATGGAGAAAAAAGACTGGCAAAGGGCTAATGACCGAATCCAGCGGGCTCAAAAAATTGTCACTGAATTAATGGTTACCCTGAATATGGATATCGAAATCTCAAAATCTTTTATAGTACTTTATGATTACATGAAGGAAAAGTTAATAGAGGCGAATATCAAAAAGGACGAGCAGCTGTTAATCGAAGTGGAAAAAATGTTAACAGAACTGCAGGATACCTGGAAAGAAGCGCTGAAAATAGTACGGCCTGCTTAACTAATTTTAGTTAAGTAGGCCTTTTTAATTAATTTTGTTGTCAACTGACTAAAACCATTGTATTATTATTTTTGTAGGAAAAATTCGACAATATAATTTTCCAAAAATCGACAAATACAATCCGATAATAGCAAACCTGGGGAAACCCAGCGACGCAAAGCTATAGGGGCTAAGGATCCGAAGGGATTACGCCAGCCAGTTGCCGAAGAGACTCATAGTTTACCCTATTAGACTATTCTTCGGAATGGTCTTTTTTATGTCCTAAAAATAAAAATTTAAGTATTCTGAATTTTTGATAGGAGTGATGATCCATGTCGATGCTTCAAAATATTAATCTCGTCCAACGTGCTTTAGATGCCTCTGTGTTAAGACATAATGCCATTTCCAACAATATCGCCAATGTGAACACCCCAAACTATAAACCCCAAAAAGTTATTTTTGAAGACATTTTAAAACAAGAGCTTTCCGGTGCTGGCTTTGATGGGAAGAGAACGAATATCAAGCATATTCCAATCGGCCTATCTGCTTCGAGCCAGCCTTTGATTACCCAGGAACCTACTGTGATGCAAAATAGCGGCAATGGGGTGGATATGGATAGTGAGATGACGGAGTTGACGAAAAACTCGATTTGGTACCAAACATTATCATATCAGATAAGCGAAGAATTCAATTTACTCAAAACAGCGATTAAGAGCAGGTAGGTGATTCATAATGTCGATGTTCCAACCCTTAAATATTAGTTCTTCAGCCCTAACCGCCCAGCGGTTAAAAATGGATACAATCTCCTCTAATATTGCCAATGCGACGACCACCCGGGGCCAATTGGTGGATGGGGTCTGGATGCCTTACCGGCGGAAGATGGTTGAGGTGCAAGCGAATGGGACGGGAGGAACCCCGTTCAGCCAATTCTTGCAAAATGAAATGAATTCAAATGGGGTCAAGGTCACAAGAATCGTAGAAGACAAGACTCCGTTTCGGCCGGTTTATGACCCGACCCATCCCGATGCCAATAATGAAGGCTACGTGATGATGCCAAACGTGGACATTACAAAAGAAATGGTCGACCTGATGACAGCCTCCCGTACTTATGAAGCGAACATCACAGCCTTTAATGTCGGAAAAAGTATGTCGCTGAAAGCTTTAGATATTGGCAGATAAGGAGTGTTAAAAAATGAGAATTGATCAGCTGTTTCCGGCGCAAGCATCGATCGTTGGAAAAACTCAAAATGCACGGCCCGCTTCCGTGTCAGGCACCTCCTTTTCGAACTCGTTAAGCGAGGCCTTACAGAAAGCAAATGAAACAATTGTCCAATCGGAAAACATGTCCGAAAAAATAGCCACAGGTGAAATAAAAAATATCCATGACGTCACCATAGCTGCACAAAAAGCACAAATCGCCCTGCAACTGACAACCCAAGTAAGGGACAAAGTAGTCGAAGCCTACCAAGAAATCATGAGAATGCAAGTTTAGGGCAAAGTGAAGCATGGGGACGGTTCTTGTGCATCACTTTTCAGAAGCAAAGGGACGGTTCTTGTGCATCACCTTATCAGGAAGTCATGTGAAGAATGCAGGTTTTAAAGGTGCAGCCGATTCTTGGCTAGCATAGCGGAGGGCTTATGAATCAGAAATTTAATGATTTCAAGGAAAAACTCTCGCAGTTTTGGAAAAACGCGAGCAAGAAAAATAAAACATTATATATCGGGACGTTTATTTTACTAGTGGCCCTGCTCAGCTTTGGTATTTTTTATTTTTCCAAGCCCAGCCTTGTTCCTTTGTATGCCAATAGTTTGAGTCAAAAAGAAATTGGCGAGATTAAGGCCGTCTTGGAAAAGCAGGGGGTTACGGACATAGAAGTGACCAACAATGGCACGCAAATTCTCGTTCCGAAAGAGCAATCTGCAGATCTGATCGTCAACTTGGCGGCAGAAGGGTTTCCAAAAAGCGGTCCGATTAGTTTTTCAGAACAGACCAAGGATTTGAAATTCGGCGTCACCGATCGCGAACTTGATGCCATCGAGAGAGAGGTCATTCAAGGGCAGCTGGCCAATTTGATGACGAAAATCAACGGCGTCAAAAATGCGGAGGTCATGATTACTCTTCCGAAGGACAGCGTGTTTATTCGGCCGGAGGAAGAAGGGAAAGCCAGTGCATCAATTATTGTTGACCTCGAGCCCGGCTATCAATTGGAGAAACAGCAGATTAAAGCTCTATACCATTTGGCATCCAAGAGCATTCCGAATCTGCCTGAAGAAAACATCGTCATCACCGATGAAAATGGCCAGCTTCTTTCCTTGCCGCAGTCGGGCGATAATGCCTTTGCCGGGGTGGATAGCTATGAAAGCCAACGGGAGATTAAGCAAAAGGTAGAGGCGGACATTCAACGCAGCATCCAGCAGATGCTCGGCACGATGCTCGGACAGGATAAAGTGCTGGTCCAGACCTTTGTGAAGATGAACTTCGACCAGGTGAAGACGCAGCAAAACTTAGTCGAACCGCTCCCGAATTCCGATAAGGGAATGGCCGTCAGTGTTGAAGAGGTCACGAAATCCTACAGCGGCGAGGGGGCCGTTCCGAGCGGTGTAGACGGCGCCGGTGAAGGCGATGTGCCTGCCTATGCGGCTGAAGGCAGCGGCGGAAAAAATGACTACCAGGAAAAAGTTAATCGCGTCAATTATGAATTCAACCGGATTACAAAGGAAATGGTCGAAAGCCCGTATACGATTGACGATTTGACCATTAACGTCGGTGTGGAACCGCCGAATCCGAAAAATCCGGCATCCTTAACAGCTGATACGCAGGATAATATCCGAAATATTATTGCCAACGTAGTACACACAGCGATAAAGGACAATAAAGGGCTAACAGATGCCGATATTAACAACCGCATCACCGTATTCCCAAGAGAATTTGCTGGTAAAAAGGATTTGACGCCTGCCAAGACGGATTTAAGTCAAAAGGAAACTTATATGAATTATATCTGGATTGGAGCAGCAGCATTAGGTCTCCTTTTGGTCGGTGGTTTAATTCTTGCCGCCCTGCTTAGAAGGAGAAAGAAAGAGGACATGGAGTCAGCCTCAGAATTTTTAGAAATGAAAAAGCTGACCGAATTTGAGCCTATCATTAACAAAAAGGAATCAGTGCAAAACGAATTAAATCAATTGGCTGGTAAAAATCCGGATGAATTTGTCGACCTGTTACGGTACTGGTTAAAGGAAGAAAAGGAGGGATAACATGCGGAAGTTAACGGGAATTCAAAAAGTTGCGATTCTTTTGGTTGCTTTGGGGAAAGAGGGGTCTTCAGCGATTTTGAAACAGCTGAAGGAAGACGAAGTGGAATTGATTACAAAGGAGATTGCCCATCTTCAATGGATCGATGCCAAGGTGAAGGAAGATGTGCTCAGAGAATTTTACCAAATGGCATCTGAGCGGAAGGTCGTTTCGACAGGCGGTGAGCACTTTGCCAAGGATGTGCTCGCACTCTCCTTTGGCGAAGAAAAGGCGAAGGAGATGTTGAACCGCTCCTCCGAAAAGAATCGAAAGAAGCCTTTTTACTTTGCGCAAAAGGCGGAGCCAGTTCAAATCCTCAACCTTTTGCAATATGAAAATTCCCAAACCATCGCACTCGTTCTTTCTTATTTGGAGCCGAAAAAGGCCTCAGCGATTCTGTCTTCTTTTTCACCGGAAAAGCAGGCGGAAATCGCCACAAAAATTGCTTTGATGGACACAGTTTCGCCTGAAGTGGTCAGGCAGGTCGAGGAAGTGCTGCAGGAAAAACTGTCGACGACGACTTCGCAGGATTATTCAGTTAACAACGGGATTGACAATATTGTCAATATCCTGACCGGGGTGGACCGAAGCACGGAAAAGCATATTTTAGAATCGTTGAGCAGGCAAAATGTGGGTCTCGCCGAAGAAATCAAAGGCAAAATGTTCGTCTTTGAAGATATCGCCTTACTCGACAATCATTCGATTCAACGGATTTTACGGGATGTGGACGGTGAAGACTTATACTTGGCATTGAAAATTGCCAGCGAAGACCTCAAAGAAGCTATTTTTAAAAATATCTCCAAACGACGTGCCGAGGCGCTCGAGGAACAAAGCCAATTCGACCGTCCTGTCCGCTTAAAGGAAGCGGAGGAAGCGCAGGGACGGATTGTCCGCATTATTCGCAGGCTCGAAGAAGAAGGCTCCATCATCATAGAGCGAGGGGTGGAGGAAATTGTCATCTAATCTTTTTAAAGCTACATTCATCTCGCCGGTCATTGAAACGAAATACTTATCTTTACATAAAGGGAAGGATTCTTATTTTCCACATTCGGACCAAAGCGCCGAGGAGCTTTTGCAAGAAGCTGAACAGCAGGCGGCGGAAATTATCGTGCAGGCTCAAATGAAGGCGGCAATGGAAAAAGAACAAGCGGCCGAAGATCTGGAGAAATGGAAGCTATTAGAGCAGGAAAAAGTGATAGCACAGCTGGAGGAAATCAAGCAGCAGGGATACCAGCAGGGCTATGAAGAAGGCTTACAGCAAGCTCATCACGACTATGCCGGTAGAATCGAGCTGGCCCAGGAAGTTCTCGAAAAAGCGTATGAAGAGAAAAAGGCCATTATTAAGGAGTCCGAGCCGTTTGTCATTGATTTATCCATTCAAACTGCGGCCAAGGTAATCCATAAGGAATTGGCAACAAACCCGGAGGTGCTTCTTCATCTGATCAAGCAGAGCTTACTGTATTCGAATGAGCGGTCGACGATTTCGATTTGTGTCAGTCCAGATGATTATGAGTTTGTGCAAAACCAGCGTAATCAAATTCTTGAATCTGTGGAAGGGCAGGTAGAGGTGAAAATCCTGCCGGAGCATTCGATTGAAGAAGGAGGCTGCGTCATCCGCACCTCGTACGGAAGCATCGATGCCCGGATAGATGTTCAGCTGAAGGAAATCAAACAGGCACTGCTGAAAACGCTGAGGGATGATACGTATGAACAGGCTGCTCCAGGTCACATTTAGGGATGATTCGAATGAACAAGCTCTTGAAAATTGAAAAATATTTGCAAACACTGCAGACCATCAACCCAATCAAGTTTAATGGAAAAGTCACTCAGGTCATCGGCTTGACGATTGAATCCCAGGGACCAGATGTGAAACTTGGTGATGTCTGCCTTATTTATCCTTCTTCCTCTGAGAAGCCTTTAGAAGCGGAGGTAGTCGGTTTCAAAGGAAACCGAGTTCTGCTGATGCCTTTAGGTGAACTTGTTTCCATCGGTCCCGGCTGTGAGGTGGTCTCGACCGGGAAGCCGCTCACCGTCAAAGTGGGCATGGAATTATTAGGCAAGGTGTTGGACGGTTTAGGCAAGCCAATGGATGAAAGTCCGCTTCCGTCCGGATTGGTCGAGGTCGACACCAACAATAATCCTCCAAATCCGTTAAAGCGGCCGAGAATACATACGCCTTTGAATGTCGGGGTCCGCGCGATTGACGGACTGCTCACAGTTGGGAAAGGCCAGCGAGTCGGCATTTTTGCCGGGAGCGGCGTTGGAAAAAGTACTTTGCTCGGGATGATTGCCCGGAACACCAGCGCGGATGTCAATATCATCGGCCTGATCGGCGAACGCGGCCGGGAGGTGCTTGATTTTATCGAACGGGACCTTGGTAAGGAAGGTTTGGAAAAATCGGTCGTGGTTGTGGCCACGAGCGACCAGCCTGCCTTGGTGAGAATCAAGGGCGCCATCATCGCCACAACGATCGCAGAATTTTTCCGGGATCAGGGCTTAAGTGTCAACCTGATGCTTGACTCGGTTACCCGTTATGCGATGGCCCAGCGGGAAATCGGCCTGGCTATCGGGGAACCGCCGACTACAAAAGGATATACTCCGTCTGTTTTTGCAATGCTGCCGAAGCTTTTGGAACGGGCTGGAACCGGACCGCGCGGGGAAATCACTGCTTTTTACACAGTGTTGGTGGACGGCGATGACATGAATGAGCCGATTGCTGATACGGCTAGAGGAATCCTCGACGGACATATTGTGTTAGACCGAAAGCTTGCGCAACAGGGACACTTCCCGTCGATTAATGTGCTAAACAGTGTCAGCCGGGTGATGAAGGATATCGGGGACCCGGAGCATCTTCGGAGCGCGGAAATTCTGAAGCAGCATATGGCCATTTACAAAGAAGCAGAGGATCTAATTAAAATTGGTGCCTATAAACAAGGAACGAATGCCGAAATTGATTTGTCCATTAAGTACAAGGTTTGGATAGACAGCTTTTTGAAGCAGGGCGTCAATGAAACCTCTCATTTAGATGATGCGGTTGCAGCGATGATTCAACAATTTGGAGGAATGGCTAGATGAGTTTTCAGTTCCGGTTTGAAAAGATATTAAATATGAAGGAAAAAGAAAAAGAATCGGCTCTAAATGAGATGAATGTCGCACGAAAAAAGAAGGAAGTAGCCGAGAGGGAACTGCTTGAGCTTGTGGAACGGAAAGAAAGTTATTTACGAGATTTCGAGCAAAAAACTTCACTTCGCGTGACGGAAATGCTCGAAAGAGACCAATACCTTTATTTCTTGGACAAGCAAATCGAGCGGGTTAAAAGGAAGGTAGCGGATTTGACGAGGGATTTCAATCTGAAAAACCAGCTGCTGCTTTCGAAAAATCAGGAAGAGAAGGTTTGGTCAACATGGCGGGAAAAGTCCTTTGATGAATATTCTGAGAAAGTGAAACGGGACGAGCAAAATATGTTAGATGAGATGGCGGTTATTCGGTATTTTCACAACAGATGAATTTGATTCGCCGATAGAACTGTTCAATTCGCCGATAGAACCCAAAAATACGCTGATAGAGTGTAATTTTACATAAAAAACCACCACTTTAATGAACGTGAATCACGAAAACAGTCTAAAAAACTAAGAGGGAGTGCAATCCAATGAACGAAAAACATATCAAACAAATCAAAGCAGTCCAATTTGCCCCTCTTTTTGATGAAGCAAAGTCCTCCGGAGCAGGAAATGAATTAAATTCGATTGAAGATGTAAACCTACAGCTCATCGTTGAACTAGGCAAGACCCATATGAAGGTGAAGGATATCCTGAAGATTAAACCAGGTGTGATTATTCCGGTAGACAAGCTGGCCGGGGAACATGTGGATGTCGTGATTAACGGATCCGCTGTTGCTGAGGCCGAGGTAGTGGTCGTCGATGAGAAGTTTGCCATACGGATCACCGATATCGTTTCTAAGCAGGAACGAGAAGAAAGAATGCACGATTAGAGGTGGCTACGTTGCAGATTGTTTCTTTTTTAAAAAAAATCAGCCTTACCTTTGTAATGGTGTTCCTCTTTTCTTCATTTAATAGTCATCAAGTCGCGTTCGGAGCAGGAAGCGGCACCGTTTATGATGCCTATTCCAAGGATCAGCAAACTAAAACCGTACAAGGGAACCCTTCGGCCGCAATGCCGCAGCAGCCGTCCCTTGTCCCATCCTTTATAAAATTTATATTTTCATTTGCAGCGATCATCATTTTGCTGCTGTTATGCTTGAAATTTTTAAAATCGAAATCGAAACCAATATTATCGCAAGGTCCCATCCATTCGCTGGGCGGATACCCATTAGGCGGCAGTAAGTCCGTACAAATGGTCATGATTGGCAAAACCTTATATATTTTAGGCATCGGAAACGAGGTCCGCCTCCTGCAGACAATCGAACCAGGTGAGGAACAGGATCTTATTATGCAATCTCTTGTTGAACAGACAGAGTACAAAAAAAAGTCCATTAACTTTTTTAAAAAAGGGGCTCCTATACAATATCAACAGACAGAAGACTGGGAGCAAACCCTGCTGTCCCAAATCAATCAAGTGAAACAAGCGAGCATTCCAATTAACAAACTAAAAGACTAGACAAAATGGCGGAGATTCAGTTGGCAAAAAAAATTCTCATTTTCATACCAATTTTCTTATTTCTTTTTCAAGATGTCAGCTTTGCTGCTCTCAATTCCCCCATCCCTGGGATTAATACATCATCCGAACCCCAGGCAGTGGCCTCATCGATTAAAATTATTCTCTTATTAACGGTTCTTTCGGTGGCCCCGGCCATTTTGTTGCTGATGACGTCGTTTACGAGGATTGTAATTGTGCTGTCGTTTGTTCGTACCTCCCTAGGCACGCAGCAAATGCCGCCCAATCAAGTGATCGTTGGTCTGGCACTGTTTCTGACGATGTTTGTAATGGGACCGATTTTTTCTGATATCAACCAGCATGCTTTGCAGCCATTGATGGATGGAAAAATCACACAGGAGCAGGCATTCGATACTGCCAGCAAGCCGCTGAAGGAATTTATGGCAAAACAAACGAGAGAAAGGGATTTGAATCTCTTTTTGGATTATACAAAATCGGAAAAACCGAAAACGATTCAGGATATTCCTTTGCACGTCCTAGTGCCAGCGTTCGCCATCAGCGAGTTGAAAACAGCCTTTCAAATGGGCTTTATGATTTTTCTGCCCTTTTTAATCATTGATATGATTGTATCCAGCATTTTAATGGCGATGGGCATGATGATGCTCCCGCCCGTCCTCATCTCATTGCCATTTAAAATCTTGTTATTTATCCTGGTGGACGGCTGGCATCTGATCGTCAAATCCTTGCTTACTAGCTTTTAGGGGGTCAGACCCCCACTGGTTCACCGCATTAAAGTACCGGGGGTCTGACTCCCTCAAATAACGGAGGTTTTCTTCATCATGACACCGGAAATGGTCTTCGAAGTATCCAGGCAAAGCGTTTATACCACTCTATTAGTTGCGGCACCCGTTTTGGGAATCGCGTTGGTGGTCGGACTTGTCATCAGCATATTCCAGTCAGTGACGCAGATTCAGGAGCAAACCCTGGTGTTTGTTCCAAAAATCATCGCAGTGTTTGTCGGGTTGCTGCTGTTCGGTCCGTGGATGCTCCAGCATCTATTGGACTTTACGCAAAATATCTTGGGCAATCTGTCCCATTTTACAGGGTAGTGCAGCAGCATGGAATGGTTAAATCAAATCCCCGACTTCCTGCTTATCCTGGCGCGGATTATCTGTTTTTTCATCACTGTACCGGTGTTTATGATGAGAACAATTCCGGCACCCTTTAAGATTGGACTGTCGTTTTTCATGGCCGTCATTGTATTCATTTCCGTGGAACCGTCACATGCACCACTGGCTTTTTCAGGCGTCTATATCGTGCTGCTTATTAAAGAATGTTTGGTAGGTTTGGTGCTTGGCTTCATCGCATCGATTCTCTTTTACGCCATTCAATTGGCAGGCACCCTGATTGACCTGCAGGCGGGCTTTTCAATGGGCGCGGTCTTTGATCCGCAATCTGGTACAAATGCCAACTTAACGGGCAGGCTGAAAAATGTAATGGCGACCCTGTTTCTCCTGTCGATGAATGGCCATCACCTGCTGCTCCAAGGAGTATTGGAAAGCTACCGCTGGATTCCGGTAGATGCGCTTGTGCCTGCCTTTACGGACGGAAGAATCTCAACGTTTATGCTGGAAACTTTCAAAAGCTCGTTTGTGATTGCCTTTTTACTGGCGGCGCCCATCGTGTTTACGTTATTTTTGGTGGATTTGGTGTTAGGAATCATCGGGAAAACGTCCCCGCAAATCAATCTAATGGTGGTCGGATTTTCCGTGAAAATAGGGGTTCATTTTCTTGTCATGCTTGTGGCATTGCCGAGCTTTTTCCTATTGCTCAATACGTTGTTTTCAGAAATGGTGGAATCACTCAGCCAGATGATCCGCATCATGGGGGCGTCATCATGAAGGCCAAGGGTTCATTTTACCTGACAATAGATTTGCAATTTTTCTCAGAGGAAAAAACGGAAAAAGCGACCCCGCAAAAAAGAAGGGAAGCGAGAAATAAAGGTCAAGTGGCCAAAAGTATGGAGCTTTCTTCGTCTTTGATGCTTGCTGCCTTTTTCTTATTTCTTCTTATTTACGGAAAATATCTAGGGACTCAGCTGCTTTTTCTGTTCCGCGAACTTTTTTCTTCCTATTTAATAGGAGAGGTGTCACCGGCTGGCATCGATAAGCTATTCGCAGACCTGACCATGCTTTGTTTTAAAATCGTCTTGCCGGTGTTGCTCGTCTCGTTCGTAGCGGCGTTATTTTCAAACTACATCCAAATCGGCTTTTTATTTACAACGGAAAACCTTAAATTCAATTTGAAAAAATTAAACCCCGTCGAAGGGGCGAAACGCATTTTTTCGATGCGCTCGTTGGTGGAGCTGCTGAAAAATATCCTGAAAATCACCTTGATTGGTGGCGTTTCCTACTGGCTTTTAAAAAAAGAAATAGGAACCATCCTGCAGCTTTCGCAAATGGGAGCCGGACAAATGATTTCCTATCTGTTTACCTTCATCATCAAACTAGGGCTGATTACTTCTATTTTATATGTCGTCATCGGAGTGGCCGATTTTATTTTTCAAAAATATGACCATGAAAAGAAGCTGCGAATGTCGATTAAGGAAATCAAGGATGAGCATAAAAAGAGTGAAGGGGACCCGTTAGTAAAAGGGAAAATCAGAGAGTTGCAGCGGGAGATGTCGATGAATCGGATGATTCAAGACGTACCAACTGCGGATGTCGTCATCACCAACCCGACTCATTATGCGATTGCGATTTCCTATGATGCTGCAAAAGCATCGGCCCCGATAGTCGTGGCCAAGGGTGTCGATTTCATGGCGCAGAAAATCAAAGAAATTGCTAAAGAAAATGGCGTTATCATGACAGAGAACAGGCCGCTGGCGCGGGCGTTATATGCAAACGTGGAAATCGGTGAGGAAATCCCGGAGGACTTATTTAAAGCGGTGGCTGAGATTCTCGCCTATGTGTACCGGTTAAAAAGAAAATTCTGAAGAAAGAAGGTGAAGAGATGAAATTTAAAGATATTTCCGTGCTGCTTGCGGTATTGCTGATTGTCGTTATGATGGTCATTCCATTGCCGCCATTTCTCTTAGATATTTTGCTTATTATCAATATCTCGTTATCGATCACAATTTTATTAGTAGGAATGAATACCAAGGAGCCTTTAGATTTCTCTATTTTTCCTTCTCTCTTACTGATCACGACTCTTTTTCGCTTGGCGTTGAATGTATCGACAACCAGGGCTATTTTGTCGCATGGGCATGCAGGCCAAGTTGTGGCTACCTTCGGAGAGTTCGTTATCGGCGGGAATCCTGTGATCGGTTTTATCATCTTTTTAATTCTGATTATTATCCAGTTCCTCGTTATTACGAAAGGCTCTGAGCGGGTCGCAGAGGTAGCGGCGCGCTTTACCTTGGATGCGATGCCGGGAAAGCAGATGAGCATTGATGCCGATTTAAACGCCGGACTCATCAGCGAGAAGGATGCCCGGGCGAGACGTGAAAAGGTCGGGCAGGAAGCGGATTTCTACGGGGCCATGGACGGTGCCAGTAAATTCGTTAAAGGCGATGCGATCGCCGGTATCATTATTCTGTTTATCAACGTTATTGGTGGCTTCATCATCGGGATGACGATGATGGGGATGGATTTTGCTCAGGCCGCAAGCACGTTTACCCTGCTTTCTGTCGGGGACGGTCTTGTCAGCCAAATACCGGCCCTGCTCATTTCAACAGCAACCGGTATTATCGTGACCCGCGCAGCCTCAGATGGTAATCTTGGCGATGACTTGACCCGCCAGCTATTTGCCTATCCGAAGCTGATTTATGTGGTAGCCGGCTGTATCGCCTTATTCGGTCTGGTGACGCCAATCGGTATCTTGTTGACTTGGAGCATTGCCGGTTTGCTTGCGTTTGCTGCATATAAAATGCAAAAAGCGAAGGAAAAAGAGGAAGAAGCGCAGGAGGAGATCAGTGATACTCCTCCTGCGGAAGAAAATAGTCCGGAGAATGTGCTTAACCTTCTTCATGTCGATTCACTTGAATTTGAGTTTGGCTTAGGATTGATTCCATTAGCCGACACCTCCCAGGGCGGGGACATTTTGGATCGCGTGATTGCGATTCGTAAGCAGGTCGCGTTGGAATTGGGGCTGGTCATTCCGATTATTCGGATTCGCGATAATGTTAATTTGGAGTCCAATGAGTATGTCATCAAATTAAAAGGAAACGAGATTGCTAGAGGGGAAATTTTTCTAAACCATTACCTGATGCTGTCGCCGGAGGATGAGGACCATGACATTATGGGAATTGAAACGACTGAGCCGACGTTTGGTCTGCCGGCTTTATGGATTCAGGAGGAGATGAAGAAGAAAGCGGAGATTTTCGGATTTACTGTTGTCGATGCTTCATCCGTAATTACTACCCATCTCGCGGAAACGATCAAGCGGTATGCCCATGAAATTTTGGGAAGAGAAGAGACAAAGCAGTTGCTTGATAAGGCGAAGGAACATTACCCATCCTTGGTGGAGGAATTGGTTCCGCAGCTGTTATCGGTCGGGCAAGTTCAAAAGGTTTTGCAAAAGCTGTTAAAAGAAAAAATCTCCATCCGGAACCTGCCAGTTATTCTTGAGACGCTTGCCGACTGGGCCGTTTTTACAAAAAATCCGGACTATTTGGCCGAATATGTGAGACAAGGACTCGCACGGCAAATTACCGGCCAATTGGCCGTCAATAAAATGATTCAAGTAATTACGGTGAATGCCAATGTGGAAAAGGTGATTTCTGAGAATGTTCAGGAAACGGAGCAAGGCGTGTATTTGACGCTGGACCCACAAACGATTCAGCAGCTTGTTCATGCCATTAATGATACTGTACAACAGGTGGTTAACGTGGGAATTCAGCCAATCATCTTGACTTCCCCGGCGATCCGGATGTATCTCAAACAAATTGTCGAGCGGATTAATGCCGATATGCCCGTTATATCGTTTAACGAGCTGGAATCTGATGTTGAAGTGCAAAATATTGGTGTCGTTCATTTTCAACATGCTGGAGTGGTTGCCTAATGAAGATTAAGAGATATATAGTCGATTCCCTGCCGCAGGCGATCCAGCTGATTCGCCAGGAGCTGGGCGAGAATGCCGTCATTCTAAACACAAAGGAAATCAAAACAGGCGGGTTTTTCGGTCTTTTTCAACGAAAGCAGTTAGAGGTGATTGCTGCTTCGGAGGTGGCAGAGAAGAAGGCTGAAGAGCTGCCGGTGCCAAAACAGCCGCAAGCGGAAGAATCGGAAGTGCTGAAACGGTTGGAGAATGTGGAGAAGCTGCTGGAGAATTTTTCGAAAAATGAAGCACTTGTGGAGTCTAAACAATCGGGCCAAAAGCTTCAGAAATGGCTTGCCAAGTTAGAGGAGCAGGAAGTTGACGAGGAAGTCATCCGTTTTATTGAAAAGAAAATCATCACACAATCCTCTTCGTTAGAGGAACTAACCGAACAACAAGTGGGGGAAATGGTCCAAGATGCCATAACGGGACTGTTTCAGGACGGTATCGCATCGGAAGGGTTGGATTCTGAGGTCAACATGATTACGCTGATCGGCCCGACAGGGGTTGGGAAAACGACAACGATTGCGAAGCTCGCTTCCAGGCAAGTGTTATATCAGCGCAAAAAAGTCGGCCTTTTAACCGCAGATACGTTTCGGATTGCAGCAGTGGAGCAGCTGCGGACCTACGCAAATATCTTAAATGTACCGATTGAGGTCGCTGATAGTCCAGAACACGTGAAGCTTGCAATGGAGCGTCTAGAGCATTGCCAGATGATTTTTATGGACTCAGCAGGCAGAAATTATCTGGAGGAGCAATATATCGAGGAAATGAATGAGCTTCTCTCCAAAGCGTCCAAGCAGGAAAACCACCTTGTGCTCAGCATGACCACTAGATGGAAAGATATGAAGCAGATTGTGGAAAAGATGAAATCGCTGCAAATCGACAAGATTATCCTGACGAAGTGGGATGAAAGCACCTGTTTTGGGGCGGCCTTAAATTTTGTTTATCACTACCCCTACCCTTTATCTTTCCTTTGTTTGGGTCAGGGGGTTCCCGAGGACATCATGCTGGCAGAGGCGCAATATATGGCGAAAAAGATAATGGGAGTAGATGAACGTGCAGGATCAGGCGCAGAGACTGAGAGAATTGTATCAGCGTTTTAATGGCAGGGAGCAGGAACCAGCTGCTGAATCGGCGATAAAGGCCCGTGGTGGAGCAGCATCCGAAGCGGCAATTTCTGCCCGGCGCAGAATAACACCAATAACAGATGCAGTTCCACAACACGAAAAAGCAACAAAGGTCGTATCCGTCACTAGCGGCAAGGGCGGGGTCGGTAAATCCAATTTTGCATTAAACTTTGCCCTCAGCCTGAGCGAATCCGGACAAAAGGTGGTCCTAATTGATTTCGATATTGGCATGGCGAATCTTGAAATTTTACTGGGAATGACCCCGAGGCACCATCTCATCGATATGGTGAAGGAGAAAAAAAGCATCTGGGATGTCCTTGAAAAAGGCCCGAACGGACTAGAACTGATTTCCGGCGGGAGCGGCTTTGAGGAAATTTTGGATTTAAGCCATGATAATGCCGATTATTTATTTGCCGAACTTGGAAGGCTGCAGGGGTATGCCGACATTATCCTGTTTGATACAGGAGCGGGCCTTTCCAAGGAGTCGCAGCGCTGCCATCTGGCGGCGGATGAAATTATTTTAGTGACGACGCCGGAACCGACAGCCATTACAGATGCTTATTCGGTGATAAAAATTCTCCATCACCAGGATTCGAGCTTGAACGTTCGGTTAGTGGTCAACCGTGTCGCCAATTCCAAGGAAGGAATTGCAATTGCAGGCAGGGTACGGACGGTGACGAAAAGATTTTTAAATAAAGAGATTGAGATTCTTGGGTTTATGCCGAATGATTCCCTTGTATTTCAATCCGTTCTCGAGCAGACGCCATTTTACCTGAACTATCCGAAATCTCAGGCGGCTAAGTGGATGAAGGACATGGTGAATATTTATTTGCATGGAGATGGCGGTAAACGCCAGGCAGCCACCGGAATCAAAGGGTTTATCCAAAAGATGTCTCAATTTGTGGTAAAAAAGTAAACAGTATCTAGGGGAGAGGAGGAGGTACCGTTGAAGCAGCAGCATGAAGAAGAGTTATTTAATCGCTATTTGCCATTAGTTTATAAAATCGTCAAAGCTATGAAAAGAAGCCTGCCCCGCCATGTTGAGGAAGACGAGCTTGTTTCGTTTGGAATGATGGGCCTATTGGATGCTTTCCGGAAATACAGCCAGCGTGACAATATCAAGTTTGAAACCTATGCGACCCAGCGGATTCGCGGCGAAATTTATGACGGACTGCGTCGAAACGACCCGCTGTCACGGACATTGCGGAAAAAAGAAAGAGAAGTTATGAAAGCCTTCGAAACATTAGAACAAACGCTGTTCAGGCAGCCAACCCTAAAAGAAGTCAGCGAATTTCTAAAGATGAGTGTGAAAGAGTGCAAGGATATACTTACGCAGGCTTCTTTTGAAAAACAAGCCTCTTTGGATGAGCCGGTTGAGAGTGGGGAGGAAACTGTTCTCAAAAGGGATTTTCTTTCCGATGATTCCGTTGTTGACCAGGCAAAGCAGGTAGAAGAGAAAGAGCGCAGCCAAATCCTCTCCTCCCTCATCGATGAGCTGCCCGAAAAGGAAAAAATAATCATGTCCCTTATTTACGAAGAAAACTTAAGCATGAGCGAAGTTGGCAGAATCCTTGGCCTACACAAATCACGAATCTCCCAACTCCACTTAAGAATTATAAAAAAGCTAAAACTAGCTTTTGAAAAGGAGTATAACTGATGCATGGGGACGGTTCTTGTGCCTCAGTGAGGCACAAGAACCGTCCCCATGCATCGATTTTTATATGAAAAATAGGAAAAAAGGCTCAACGGGGATTGGAAAACGGCCGTTATTAGTATTATTCATAGAATTTTTTATATAAAAATCGTAAGTAAGGGGATTAGGTTACAATGGCTTTAAAAACGAAAGAGAAGGATTTCAGGGTCAACATCCATTTTCCGTTGGAATCTGAACTGACTCTTATTAATGTTGAAGCAAATTTGGAGAATGTCATCGTCATCGTCGAGAACGTAGGCCCAGGAGGGTTGAGATTTATTTCAAACTTACACTTAAGGAATGATCAAGAAGTCATTTACTCCCTTAACTCAGATGTATTAGAAGACAAAATCCTCCTCCCGGGAACTGTCATCTGGAAAGAAGAACTGTCAAACGAGCTATACCAATACGGCGTCCACTTCAACACACCTGAAACCACACGTTCCTACCTGAACAAACTGCTAGGGGCCTAACCCCTACGCCATCAACGCAATAAAGCGCCGGGTCAGGCACCCTGCGCTTTATTGCGTTAAACTTAAAAAATAAGAGATGACGTAGAAACGTGTCGAAAGTTGTGAATTGCTCTTATATAAGTAATTTTCTATAATAATAAGTAGAAATATGTCGATAGAACTATACGAAAGGGTCTTTATCCATATCCATGGTACTATATCTATTGAATAATACCTACTATTAGGGCGTGATACGTTGAAAACGGTACTAGTTCTGTTCTTATTTTATTATCCATTAGCTATGGGAGTAGTGTGGATTATTGGCAGTTTAATATATTTTGTAAAAAAAGAGCGAAATCAGGATTTTCCAAATTATCGTGATGAGGAATTACCATTTGTGTCTTTATTAATCCCTGCTTATAACGAGGAAAAAACAATTGAAGAAACCATAAACTATGCTTCACATTTGAATTATCCCCATTATGAGGTAATCGTCATCAATGATGGCAGTAAAGATCGAACACTTGAAATTTTAAAATCATTATTGCATATGAATCCAAAACTACGTGTCGTAAATGTTGTCGACAATAAAGGAAAGGCTAATGCCTTAAAACAGGGCGTTCTAGCTTCTAAAGGGGAGTTCATTGCAACCATTGATAGTGATGCCATCCTGGATAAGGATTCCCTAAGATATATTATCCCTCATTTTATCACCCCGCATAATGGGGAGAGGGTCGGTGCTGTAACCGGTAATCCTCGAATCAGAAATCGGACAAGCTTGCTTTCTAAAATTCAACTAGTTGAATATTCCAGTATTATTGGGTTGATCAAAAGGACCCAAAGAATAATTGGGAAAGTGATGACCGTGTCCGGTGTTTTCGTTGTTTTTCGCAAAAAAGCATTGTTGGACTCTGGAATGTGGGATACCGATTTAATTACTGATGATATAGGCGTAACCTGGAAGCTGCAAAGAAGGTTTTGGGATGTCCGTTATGAACCAAGGGCTCTTTGTTGGATGCTGGTTCCTGAGACAATCAAGGGGATTTGTAAGCAGCGATTGAGATGGACACAGGGTGGAATTGAAGTAATCTTGCGTCATCGAGACATCTTTTTAGACTGGCGGCAGAGAAGGCTTTATCCAATCTATATTGAACAGGTGTTAAGTATCCTATGGTCCGTTATTTGGTTTATTTCGACTATTATTTTTTTATACCGAGCTATTTTTCATCAAAATAATTTAATCCCTATCATGTGGATTGGAAATTATCTCTCGATTATTTGTTTGCTGCAATTTCTGGTTGCTCTCTTTATTGAAAGCAGGTACGAGAAAAGGATTTTAACCTATTTGTTGTGGGGCATTTGGTACCCGATCATTTATTGGCATATCAATGCATTGTTAGTTATCATGGCACTGCCTAAAGGAATTAAAATTTTAAAAGAGAGTAAAAGTGAATTTGCTACCTGGGAAAGTCCAGATCGCGGACTTCACTTATAAAGAAGAAAGGAGAAGCCCATGATTATTCATTTAAATAGGTCTAAAGCAAGAAAGTGCTTTGATATTCTATTAACCATTTTTGGCTGGCTTTTTCTTTTAATATTTCTTTATTATTTTATAATCCACTTTGGTTCGGAATTTAGTCTAAGATTTTATCGGCTGAGTATTACTAATGCTAATGCTATTGTGAACTTTACCATTTTGTACAGTGGATTAATTACGCTGTCATTATTATGGTGGAGTACCTATAATAAACGGAAATATGGTTCATTAAGAAGAAGGACTTTTCCCCAGCCCACCCGTAATCATGATATTGCTTCCTATTTTCAATTAACAGAGGAAGAGATTGAACGAGTTCAAAATGATAAGTATGTTGAGGTTCGTTAATTTTAGTTTCATAGAGTGTTAAACTGGAGAAAAGAAAAGGACCGTTCAACTGAAACGGTCCTTTTCTTTATGAATGTGCACTTTGAACAAGTGGATTCGACTTCAGTTTCGTATAAACGATGAAGCGCTGTGGTGCGTTCCCGATAAAATGAAATGGATAGCACGTCGTTAATGTTAGTGTTTCGTAATCGGTTGGAACCGCTATGGTTTCATCTGCCGCGTCCACGATTTTAAATCCGGTCGTTTCGTAGATAAAATCGCCGTATGGGGTCGTGAACGTAATGTCATCCCCGACTTTTAAGTTTTCCAGTTTTCTAAAAACAGTGTCCCGGTGGCCGCTTAAAATCACGTGCCCGCCCTGGCCAGGAAGCGTACTTCCCGCCATATGGCCAACCCCCATTTTCAGTTCGTTGTCATGTGTTCCTTGAACAACAGGATAACTTAAATTAAGAGAAGAAATGGATAGTTCTCCTAATTTTGAACCCGGTTCAGGCAGGGTTGGCCATGCCTCCGTGTTAAATTTCCTGGCGCTTTGCTCAGGCTTATAAGGCTTGATGACGGTTTTCGCTAATAGAGCCGTTTCCTTTGTCATTTCCCAGCCGAAGAATCCAATCGTTGCTGCCCCTGCGATGATGAGTAATGCGGGAATTCCAAGTAAAATCCATTTCACTCTATTTTTCTTTTTTTTCCTGGAAGGTTTCATGGCTTAAGCTTGACTCTCCATTCTGCGGATCGTTCTCATAGCAGGTACAAAAGCAATTCCGCCTAAAACAATTAAGAGACCGCCAATCGCCATGCCAAGTGGAAGATCTGTAGCTGTTTCTGGTAATTGAGAAGCCGGCATTGGAACAAACTTTCCAGATGCTTCAAGGCTTTTCTTCGCTTCAACTGCTGTTTTCAGTGCAACAAGCTTCGTGTTTAAAGCTGATGCAGTGAAATCAGATAGTTTTGGATCAATCACGGCTAATAGGTTGCCGTTAAGGTCCTTCACTTGAATGTTTAATGTCTTTGCATCTTTTAGGCTAAGCTTGCTTAAATCAATGGCTTGGCCGTTTTTATCCACAAATGCCACCTGTAAATGCGCTTTTTGGGCGCTGTCTAAAAATAGACGGCCAACCTCTGCACGGTCTGCATCTGAAAGATTTTCAAGTGAAACTGATTGTAATTTTGCTGCAGCTTGTTCAGCATTCTTCACAATATCATTGAATTCGCTGTCTGTAAGATTAACAGATTGCAGATAAGCATATAAATAGTCTACTTGATTCAAACCTAATGCCTTCAATGAATCTACCAATTTTTGAGCTGAGTCAGTTGTAGCAGCAGATGCTTCGGTCAATGCAATAGGGCTAAATGCAGACAAAGAAAGTCCTAAAGCCGCAACGATTGCTCCTTTTTTCCAAATACTATGTACCATTATCCTATCATTCCTTTACAAAACATTATGATAAATAATAACATATTTCGCCAAAATAATCCATTTGTCCCATATTAATTTTTTGTAAGAATTAAGATTTATTCGGATGGGTCGAAAAAAACCATCCCCTCTTCTCGTATTGTTCTATTAATTTATTTTAAAGTAGAATAGAGTAAATACGATTCTCTTGAAAGGTGGCGTGAAGGTTGAAGCAAACGGTTTATGTGACGAAGAAACTGCCGGAAGAACTCTATGGGAGGCTTTCAAGTCAGTTTGAGGTAAGAATGTGGGGAGAAGAAGAAACCCCTGTCCCAAGGGAGACCTTATTAAAGGAAGTAGCAGAAGTTGATGGCCTTTATTGTTTTATCACGGACACAATCGACAAAGAGGTCTTCGAGCAGGCAAAAAAGCTTAAGATGGTTAGCACCTGCTCGGTTGGCTATAACCACATTGATGTCCAGGCTGCAGCTGAAAAGGGTGTCAAGGTTGGGTATACACCGGGTGTTCTTACGGAAACGACTGCGGATTTGACGTTTGCTTTATTGATGGCCACAGCACGGAGAGTTGTGGAAGCATCCGACGTGTTACATAACGGCAAGTGGGGTTCATGGTCCCTCATGCAAATGACCGGACAGGACATATACGGCGCGACCATCGGCATTATTGGTTTGGGGCGGATTGGCGAAGCACTCGTAAAAAGGGCGAAGGGTTTTGATATGAAGGTTCTTTACCATAGCCGAACGCGAAAGCCGGAAAAAGAGGCGGAGCTTGGTATCGAGTACACAGACCTCAAAGGCTTGCTGCAACAGTCTGATTTTGTCTGCCTGATGCTTCCATACAGCGTCGAGGTGCATCATCTCATTGGTAAGGAAGAATTAGCCTTGATGAAAAAGAACGCGATTCTTATTAACACTGCCCGTGGTGGGATTGTCGATGAGGATGCCTTGTACGATGCTTTAAAAAACGGAGTCATCTGGGGTGCTGGCCTCGATGTCTTTGAGCAGGAGCCTGTTTCGCTTGATAATCCCTTATTAACCCTGCCAAACGTAGTGGCGCTACCGCACATTGGCAGCGCCAGCGTTCAGACGCGCCTGGGAATGGCCCATATGGCGGCTGATAATTTAATTCATGTGTTAAATGGGAATGTGGAAAAAGCGAACGTTATCGGGAATTAATTTTAGAAAAGGAGGACCTTCCAGAGATCCTCCTTTTCCCTATTTAAAAGCATTTACCCCTTCGTTTTGCGCCTTAGAGGAGAATTTACTTTTATACATCTCCTGATCAGCGATTTCCAGGATTTCATCCAGTGTAACCGGCGTACCCGGCTTATAGTGGTAAAACCCATGGCTGGCGGAAATCTTGTACGGCTTTTGTCCGGTCTGGTTCATGGTCTTGAACGCATCCTCGATATTCATCCAAACCTGCTCGACATTTGCTATGTCTTTTTCAAGAAATACAATGATGAATTCGTCCCCGCCGAGACGGAATAGGATATCGTCTGATTGAATATGCCGGCTTATCTCCGCGCAACATGTCCTGATCAGGTCGTCACCAATCGCATGACCCAAGTGGTCATTGACCTTTTTCAGTCCATTAATATCAATGAAGCAAAGGATAAACTTGCGGGAATTTGTCCCGGTACTTAACTCTTGGCGCAGCATCTCGATACCGGTGCGGCGGTTCCGCACCCCTGTAAGCACATCGATGGAAGCGTGCTCCATAAGCTCCTGTTCCTTTTTCTTGATGTCGGTAATATCGGTAGTGTCAATGAGGACACAGGTTTCATCATGATAATCCACCAACTCAAAATGCAAAAGCGACCATTTCTTTTGACCGGGAGCAAGCTGCTGCTCGGTCACGTAATTTTTGACACTTTTCTCCTCATACAACCGTTTCATAATATCTTGTCTTTCAGCGGGATTGCCAAACAAGAAACCAGCATCGAGAGCAGCTAATTCTTTTCCCTCCAGTTGATAGTAGTGGATAGCCTGCTGATTGACCAGCTGGATTTCATTGTCCAGATTAATAAGGATCAACGGATTTGGATTCCGCTGGAACAAGCGGCGGAAGCTCTCCTCGTTTTTGGTTAACTTCCTTTTGTTAAAAAAATCATTTTTTCGAAATCTGTAAAAGGTTAGAGCAATTGTAAACGCGATTACGGCGGCTCCGGTTGAATTGACAAGATTTAACACGAAAGAATAATTAATTTTTCCCAAAAAGGCCAGTACGGCGATAGAAATGAGATGGGCGCCGAGCATCATCGTGAGCATGTGCTTTGGCCGGATGGGAAAAATAATCGCAGCCGCAAATAAAATAATCAGATAGGCGTAGATGTTTCCAGTGTTCAGCTGGCTGTTAATGGATGACACGGCTCCAATCAGCAGATACAGCGAAATATAGGAATTTACAATGAAGCTTTTGGAAACCGTGCGGCGCTTACTGTGCCGGTATAGCATGATGAATACAAGGGAGATGACCAGACCAAATAGATGCACCACTTTAAGGGTCCATTTAAAGGCAGGCTGATTGAGATTTTCCAAAAAGAAAAAGTCAACAATGAAAAAGCATGGATAGGTGAAGATGAGCATATAGGAAACGAGCTTTAATCTCTCAAAGAGGATATCGTAGTTTGATTGTTGAAACTCGCGGTCAGGAACGGAATTCTTTTGCAGTTTTATAGTATTTTTCTTCAAGTCAATCATCCTTTTTCCGCCAAAATCCATTTTTTCCAATGTAGTGTATCATAGGTATGGGGGCCTGTCCACGCAACATTTAAACCATTTTTAAGAGCCATTTCATTTAAAAAATGCCATTTTCAGAGTATTATGGATTTAGTACATATTTTTCAAAAAATGAATAGGAATGGAGTGAGCAAAATGAAAGCAGTTGTTCATGCGGACAAGGCTGGTATTGAAGGGTTAGCCGTTCGGGAAATGGAAGAGTTGCAACTGGGGGTTGGAGAGGTGCGGGTGAAGCTGAAAACAGCAGGGCTAAATCATCGTGATTTGTTCGTGCTGGTGCGCCACAAGCCGACAGACCCGCCGCTCATCATCGGATCGGACGGCGCCGGTGTGGTTGATGCGGTCGGTGAGGGAGTTGTTGATGTCAAGGTCGGCGATGAGGTGCTGGTCAACCCGAGCCTTGGCTGGATGGAAAAGAGCGATGCACCGCCGACTGGGTTTGAAATTCTTGGTCTTCCATTCCATGGAACCTTTGCTGAGCAGGTAGTCGTTCCTGCCGATAACGTTGCTTTGAAACCTGGCTATTTAAGCTGGGAGGAGGCAGGTGTGCTGTCATTGGCAGCCTTGACTGCATACCGAGCATTATTTACACAAGGACAGGTTCGCGAAGGAATGAAGGTGCTTATCCCCGGCATCGGCAGCGGCGTCGCGACCTTATTGCTGCAGTTTGCCAAAGCGGCTGGCGCGACTGTTTACGTGACTTCCCGTTCTTCGGAAAAATGTGCGAAGGCACTCGAACTTGGCGCGGATAAAGCGTTTGACAGCAACGAGGACTGGGAGCAGGCGCTTGGCGGTGAAAAAATGGATCTTGTCATCGAATGCGTCGGTGCGGCAACCTTTAATAAGTCATTGAAGCAGCTCCGCCCGGGTGGAACGATTGTGACTTTTGGAGCATCGGCGGGTGATGTCGTCGAATTCAACCTGCGCGACTTTTTCTACGGCCAGTATAAGTTGTTTGGGACCACATTGGGGAGCGGAGAGGAATACAAGGAAATGCTTAAGTTTGTAACGAAGCATGAAATTAAGCCAGTTGTTGACCGGATGTACTCATTAAAGGAGTTCGGCTCGGCCTTCGAGCGGATGGAAAAGGCGGAGCAGTTAGGGAAGATTGGGTTTTATATTGGATAATATTTTAGTAAAGTGCCTGGTACCAGCCTTTTGTGCGGTAGCAGGCATTTTTTTTGAAAAAATAATACCTGTTTTGGAGCGTTTAAAGGCGTTTGGCGGATAAAATCATAAAATCGGCGGATATTTATGAAGTTTGGCGGATATTATCGAGAAAATGGCGGATAACCTGAAGAGTTAGGCGGATACCTCTTGGAACTCGGCGGATTCTTAATCAGTAGGATCATAAAAAAGAACGGGTCCAAGAACCCGTCCCATTAACTATTTAACCACAGCCCCAACTCTACGCTCCACAAACCGCTGCATTCGCTTTAAAGCTTCCTGCAGCTGTTCCATCGAAGTTGCATAGGAACAGCGGATATAGCCTTCGCCGCTTTCGCCAAAGGCATTGCCTGGTACAACGGCGACTTTTTCCTCTATCAGGAGCTCCTCAGCAAACTGCTCGGAACTTAGGCCGGTCGCCTTAATTGATGGGAACACATAAAAGGCCCCGCCTGGAATATGGCAGTCCAGCCCGATATTGTTCAATGTGTCCACTACATAATTTCGGCGGCGGCGATAGCTGTTTCGCATCGCTTCAACCTCATGGTATGTGTTGCGCAGTGCTTCAATCGCGCCGTGCTGAAGCATATGCGGCGCGCACATGGTCGTGTATTGGTGAATTTTTAGCATATGCCCGACAAACTCAGCAGGAGCAGCCAAGAATCCCAGCCTCCAGCCTGTCATCGCAAAACCTTTGGAAAAACCATTTATTAAAATTGTCCGCTCATACATGCCTTCTATCGCAGCGAAGCTTGTAAATTCCTCGTCATAGGTTAGTTCTGCATAAATTTCATCGGAAACGACAAGCAGGTCATGTTTTACGATCGTCGCGGCGATTTCCTTCAAATCTTCACGCGTTAAAGCCGTGCCGGTTGGATTGTTTGGCGAACAGATTAAAATAGCTTTTGTTTTTTCTGTGATCGCCGCTTCGATTTGCTCAGCCGTGATTTTAAAACCGTTTTCAGGTGAAGTGGATACAGGGATCGGTGTCCCGCCCGCCAATGCCACCAATGGTGCGTAAGAAACAAACGACGGTTCAACGATAAGGACTTCATCGCCAGGGTTTACAATCGCCCGAAAGGCAATGTCGATTGCCTCGCTCGCCCCAACAGTGACGATAATTTGGTTAACGGGATTATATTCCACGTTAAAGCCTCTCTGTAGATAGGCTGCAATTTCCTCACGCAGCTCCAGCAAGCCGGCGTTTGCCGTATAGGAGGTGAAACCTTGTTCGATGGATAATATCGTTGCTTCACGCACGTTCCAAGGAGTGATGAAATCCGGTTCTCCGACACCTAGCGAAATAACGCCCTCCATGCCGGCGGCCAAATCGAAAAATTTCCGTATTGCTGATGGCTTAAGTTCTCTAGCTGTATTTGACAGATATTTCGAAATCTCATTACTCATGGTGTAACCACCATTCTGCGGTCTTTTTCGTCGCCGCTGTCAAAACAAACGCCATCATGCTTGTATTTTTTCAACATGAAATGAGTGGTTGTAGAAACAACACTTTCAATTGGCGATAATTTTGCTGAAACAAAGGAAGCGACTTCGTGCATTGTTCTTCCTTCGACAGTAATGGATAAATCGTAGGCACCTGACATCAGATACAAGGATGATACCTCAGGAAAACGGGCGATTCTTTGAGCGACTTCGTCAAATCCTACCCCGCGCTTTGGTGTGACCTTTACGTCAATCATGGCAATAGTATGTTCCTGCCCCTCAACCTTGCTCCAGTTGATCAATGTTGGGTAACTCATGATGACTTTTTGCTCTTCTAGCTTTTTGATCGTGTCGCGGACTTTCTCCTCGCTGCTCATGACCATGGACGCGATGGTCGCCGTTGAAATTTTGTGGTTCTCTTCAATGATTTTCAGAATTTCAATTTCTTCACTATTAAGCTTCATAAGGGGGTACCTCCTAAACTAGCTAAACTTAAAAAATCCTACCTATGATTTTAATCCTTCTCTGCATGAAAGTCACTCCCAAATACTGTTATACAACAAATATATTGTGCTAGCACAAAAAAAGCCCACTCCAAAAGGCGGGCTGCCTGTTCTTATTAAATTACTTGCTTATTCCACTGAAATGAACACATCCGGAAATCCGGCATTTTTAATGGCGTTCATCCCCTCTTCGGCATTTTCGCGGCTTGAGAAGGCCCCGGCCTGAGCCCGGTACCAGGTTGTCCCGCTGATCACAACAGTATCGACAAACGCTTCGAATCCTTTCGACTTCAACAGTGCCACCTGCTTGTCCGCATTGTCTTTGCACTGGAAAGATCCTGCGATTACTTTGTAAAGTGTGCTGGTGCTGGGCGGTGGGGCAGAGGCTGATTTTGACTGTAAATTAAAAGCCTTGGCAAGCCCGTTTGCATGGCCTTGAGCGACATCTTGGCGCCACGATGACTGTTTCATTAGCGCGGCATCATGCGCATTTGTAATAAAGCCGTTTTCCGATAGCATTGCCGGCATGGCCGATTCGCGGAGGACATGGAAGTTGGCCTTTTTCATTCCGCGGTCAAATAGTTGGTTCATTTTTACGACTTCCCCATGGATGATTTCGCGGTACTTTGCCGTTTGCGAGGAATCTGACAGGCCGTTATAAATATAATCCTCATATCCTTGGGCAGCGCTTGAAGCGGAATTAATGTGGATCGACAAATAATAATCGGCCCCCCAGACATTTGCCTCGTTCGTCCTTGCCTTCAAGCCTTTCGAGATATCGCCTTCCCGGCTCATTTTTACTTCAACATTTTCAAATTGATTGATTAAAATGCTGCGCAGTCTAAGCGAGATATCGAGCGTCACATCCTTCTCATTCAAACCATTGCCCTGGGCGCCAGGGTCGGTGCCTCCGTGGCCTGGATCAAGATAAATTTTCACTTATTCACCTCCATTCTGAACTTTACCTATATCTTATGAAAAAAAGTTGGACAAGGTTCGGGCCGGTGTCTGCCAGCTGTTTACCCTCTCCATCTTTTATTTATAAAAAAAGCCCCCAAAAGGGCAGGCTGTGGAAATAATTATTTTGTAATCCTCCATTGTAAAAAAGAAGAACCCTTTTATAAAAAGGGCTCAAAACAATCTAATCAAACGTTTGAAGAGGAAATATGCTTTCAGTTTTGAAAAAATCAGTAAATCAATCAACTCTTATGGCTTCCAATTAGATAATGCAAACTATGAAAATAGGGGAAACTACTGCTCGTTTTCCCCAAACGTTTAATTAGCGGTAAATTCCTTAATATGGAATATCCTTTTGGATACTATCCAAATTTTGAATCGAGAAATTCACCATCCGTTTATACAGGTTTAAAACCGACTGACCATACGTGGTTCCCGGTACAGCCCACTTGCCGTTTAAGGAGGTCCATGTCGGGGCAGAACCCCTATTGACAAGATGGAAGCGAGGGTCCACTAATGGGTATTGGTTTGGCAGTGGGTTCGTGGTTGCATAGGCGAACAAGTGCTGCAGGTGAGCGATTACCCCTTCTTCAGGTGTTTGGAAGCTGGCACCTGGATTGTTGGGCCCGGTTGCTCCGATGCCGGCGAAGTTGTCCTGCCCCGGCTTGACGACGCCGGTGAATCGGAAGAAGTTTGTCTCGTGAACGGCCTGTGCAAACGCGACGTCTCCGCGAATTCCGTAATATTCGCCATATTTTAAATAAAGGCTTCCCAAATCAGGTGCGCTTGGATTGACTGTTTTTACAAATCGGTTCATATGCTCTGGCGATACGAAAGTTGGTCCGAAAATTGAGTTAATAGATGACTCTTGGACAGGGGCGCTCGGGGTTTCGCTGACTATGTCAGAGCGACTGCTTGAGTCAGAATCGCCACCTAATGCAGTACCATTATTCGGGTCAGCGGTGTCGGATGGGGCGGATTCACTCGCTTCATTAGTGACACTATCGGTACTAGAACCGGCATCTGGACTAGGAACGGTATCTGGATCAGGAGCGTTATCTGGACTAGGAGCAATATCCGCAGAATTGCTGTCAGTCGCCCCAGAATTATCCGTTGTGCTGCTTGTTCCTTCTGCTGGGCTGGCAGCCATTCCTCCGCCTCCTTCGATAATAATGAAGGAATCATTAAATCCGGCAATTTGCACGACTTTCAAGCGCTGTTCGGCGTTTTCACGGTTTGCAAATGCTCCAACCTGAACGCGGTACCACGTTCCACCAGAAATAGTCGTGGTTGCCACAAAGGCATCAAATCCCATGGACCGAAGTTTGGCGACGCGCTCGTCTGCATTTTCTCTTGATTTGAAGGAACCGGAATAGACTTTGAAGAGGGTTCCGGACACGGGAGTTGACGGCGCAGGCGCTGGCTGAGGGGCAGGAGCAGGTGTTGGGGCGGGCGCTGGCTGCGGCGCTGGTGCAGGATTGTTTTTTCGAACAAGATTAAAGGCTGCGGCAAGACCGTTCGCATGGCCTTGAGCTACCTTCTGCCGCCACGCATCTTGCTTCATTAGCGCTGAATCATGAGCGTTAGAGATAAAGCCATTTTCCGTTAAGACGGCTTCCATATTGGACTCACGCAGCACATGGTAATTGGCCTGCCTCGTGCCGCGGTCAATTAACTCGTTTACTTTCATTACCTCTGCATGAATGATACCTTGGATCTGGGCTGTTCGTGAGGACCTAGAAAGGCCGTTATAAATATAGTCCTCATAACCTTGGGCGGAAGCGCCCGCTGAATTGATATGAATTGACAGGTAAAAGTCTGCGCCCCAAGCATTCGCCTCGCTTGTCCGGGCACCCAGGCTTTTGGTGATATCACTTTCACGACTCATTTTGACCGATACATTTTCAAACTGATTGACTAAAATGGAGCGCAGCTTCAATGCAATATCCAAGGTGACATCCTTCTCATTTAGACCGTTTCCTTGAGCGCCAGGGTCGTTTCCGCCATGCCCCGGGTCTAAATAAATCTTCATTTCATCTCCTCCATTTCACTTATTATCATATATATCCTATGGCAAGAGTTTGAATTGGTTCGGGCCTAGTACATTGTGCTTATGTTCCTGACTTTCTGGGCAAGGAGTACTTTTTGTAAAGTTTTTTGGAAAAAGGCTAAGAAACCGAAAATGGGGCATCATTTTTTTAATAATGGTATAATACATAAGTCACGTGAATCTTATATAAGGGGAAATGAATGATGATCCTTGTTGTAGGCGGCGCAGGTTATATTGGCAGCCATCTTGTGAAAGAACTAGTTGAAAAAGACGAGGTAGTCGTATTGGACAACCTGTCTACCGGCCATCGCGATGCCGTTGACAGCCAGGCGATTTTTGTAAAAGGCGACCTTGGCAATGAAGAAGATTTGGACATGATTTTTCATAGTTATCCGATACAGGCCGTGATGCATTTTGCGGCAAACAGCCTCGTTGGTGAGTCAGTCGTCGACCCAATGAAATATTATCAGAACAATGTTGCTTCTACTTTAACTTTATTAAAAGTTATGATGAAACACAATGTCAAAAACTTTATTTTTTCATCCACAGCTGCTACATACGGGATTCCGAATGTGGACATCATCAATGAAGCAACGCCAACGGCGCCGATTAATCCGTATGGCCATTCAAAACTAATGATCGAGCAGATTTTGGCTGATTTTTCAAGAGCCTATGATTTACATTATGTTGTACTAAGGTACTTTAATGCTGCAGGAGCACATGAATCTGCTGTGATTGGGGAAAGCCATGATCCTGAAACACACTTGATTCCGATTATTCTACAGCAGCTGCTGGGTCAGCGGGAAAAGATTTCTGTTTTCGGTTCCGATTACGATACCGAGGACGGCACATGTATCCGTGATTATATTCATGTCACCGATTTGGCTTCGGCTCATATTCTCGCACTTGAAGCGCTGTTATCTGGAGAGAAAACGGCGGAAATCTACAATCTTGGCAACGGGCTCGGATACTCCGTTAAAGAAGTAATTGAAACGTGCGAACGCGTAACAGGCGTGAAGGCCAATGTCGAAATGGCTGACCGCCGCGCCGGCGACCCAGCAAGACTCGTAGCCTCTTCCGATAAAATATTCAACGAACTCGGCTGGAAAGCAGAACGCAACCTAGAACGCATCATCGCCGACGCCTGGAACTGGCACCAGGAGCAGCGATACTGATGCATGGGGACGGTTCTTTTGCCTCATTTTAAATAGAACTAGCACCATCAAATTAAAAAAGTCCAATTCGCATCGATTCAGCGGATTGGACTTTTTGCATATTAGCGTTTTTTAATGCTGTAAAAAGGCAAGCTGGATGAAGAACAGCACCGCAAAAACATAGACAAGCAGGTGTACGTCACGCCCTTTTCCTTTCACCAATTTTAACAGCGGATAGCTGATAAAACCAAGGGCGATACCAGTTGAAATGCTCGAAGTGAGCGGCATGGCCAAAATCGTCAAGAAAGCAGGGAACGCTTCCTCAAGCTCGCTCCAGCGGATTTGTGCAATGTTCCCCATCATCAGGCTGCCGACAATAATCAACGCCGGAGATGTAATCGCCGAAATCCCGGATACAGCACCGACTAGCGGCCCAAAGAAAGCGGACAAGATAAACAGAACGGCAACCGTAAGAGTGGTCAAGCCAGTCCGGCCGCCGGCGGCAACCCCGGATGTTGACTCAATATAGGCCGTGGTTGGGCTTGTCCCAAACATCGCCCCAATTGCTGTAGCCACGGAGTCAGACAGCAAAGCGTGACGTGCCCGAGGCAGCTTGTCACCCTTCATTAATCCCGCCTGGTTTGCAACCCCGACCATCGTTCCGGTTGTGTCAAAAATCGTTACTAAAATGAAAGAAAAAACAACCGCGTAAAGGCTGTGATGAACGACATCGCCAAGCGCTGTGATGGGATTGGCGACCATCAACCCTTCTGGAAGTGAAGGGAAGGATAGGAAACCTTTATCAAAAGAAAGCTGTCCGGTGAAAAAGGCAACAATTCCAGTGATAATCATCCCGAAAAATAAAGCCCCGTTCACTCTTAAAACCATAAGGATAAGAGTAACGGCTAATCCTAAAATGGTTAACAGAGCAGATGCTGAATGAAGATCGCCGAGACGGACTAGATTGACTGGGTCCGCGACGATGATTTTGGTTAGCCGCAGGCCGATAAAAGCGATAAACAGACCAATCCCGGCAGTAATTCCATGCTTCAGATTCTCCGGAATGGCTTCAATTAATTTTTCCCTGAGGGGAGTTAATGACAAGATGACAAAAATAATACCGGCCACAAAAACAGCGGCAAAGGCGGTAGTGTAGCTGATGTGCTGACCGCCAACGACGGAATAGGCAAAGTAGGCGTTCAGCCCCATTCCTGGCGCGATGGCGATTGGATAATTGGCGAACAGCGCCATCCAAAGACAGCCCACAACAGTAGCTAAAATAGTGGCAGTGAAAACCTGATCAAACGGAACGCCCGCATCAGCAAGAATAACCGGGTTTACCACGACGATATACACCATCGTGAAGAAAGTAGTGATCCCCGCAAGCACTTCTGTTCTCATGTTTGTACCATTTTCTGTAAGTCTAAACATCTTAGTTCCTCCAAAACACGAACGATATAATAAATACTTTATAATATTATTCGTATTTAAATAAACTTGCAATAGGTAATTTTATATTTCCCATACATTTTAATGATTATTATAAGGCTGGAAACAAAGGTGTCAGTAACCGTCCGTGGACAAATGTCCGCTCAGGGTGGACACTTGTCCCGGCGGCGCCTGGTCTAAATTGCTACTATTTGGACGTGTTAAGACATATTCTTTGATATATAGGCTTTTCCATCGTAAAGGAGTGCATCATGAGGAGAAGAAATGTACCAGTAAAAGGGCTGTTTATGGGGATTTTGTTGATAGCTGCGGTTTTGATGCTGGTGAGATGTGTTTTTGTTTCATCGGACCAGCAGGCAGCGGCTGTGGTGAATGAGTTTTATCAATATGAGCAGCAGGGTGATTTCGCTAGTTCCTGGGCGCTGTTCCATTCCGAGATGAAGAAAAGATTTGGCAAAGGCGCCTATATTCAGGATCGCGCCCATGTATTTATGAATCATTTCGGGGTTGAAACATTTACCTATACACTTGATGGTGCTGAGAAACTGGATAAATGGGAAATGTCGAAAGAAGGACCTGCCTTCAAAAATGTCTACAAAATCCTCGTTACCCAAACCTATAAAGGAAAATACGGAAACTTTGATCTCAAACAAGAGGTCTTCGCCGTCAAAGAAAAAGAAAAATGGTGTATTCTTTGGGATTACAATGGTCAGTAATAGATGGTGTCAGGCACTGCTCGTGGACTGTGTCCGCCTCAGGCGGACAGTTGTCCCGGCTGTGCCTGTATTGCTGTTGAGGTTTGTCCTTTAGTTATGGAGGAAACTAATAGATGTTTCCAGAATTAAGAACAATAAATAAATATAAACAATATACTGGAGGCTTGAATGGGATACATAGAAGATTTACGGAAACTTGTTGGAACACGGCCGCTGATATTGGTCGGCGCATGTGTAGGGGCACTCGATAACCAGGGAAGGCTTCTTCTCCAAAAAAGATCCAACGGAATGTGGGGGCTGCCTGGTGGTTTGCTGGAACTAGGTGAGTCAGCGGAAGAAGCGGCAAGACGCGAAGTATTCGAAGAAACGGGAGTCGAGATTGGCGAACTCGAGCTGGCCGGGGTCTTCTCGGGAAAGCAGTATTTTGTTGAGCTGCCGAATGGCGACCAATTCTATCCCGTCACGATTGCATACAAATCAAAAGATATTAAAAACGCAAATATCAAAATTGATGGACATGAAACACTAGATGCTGGATTTTTTGACATCGGAAATCTCCCAGAAAAGACAAGCCCGTTAGTTGCTAGCATTATTAACACGTTTGGATGATGCATGGGGACGGTTCTTATGCATCATTTCTGTTGCGTACAGTCACCCTAATGCACCACCCATGCGCCATAAGTTTTAATGAACAAAGAGGTGAGGATATGTTAGACAAAATTAAAGGTGCCCTTTTCGGTCTGGCCATTGGCGATGCAATGGGCGGCACGACGGAATTTTTGACAAGGGATGAAATTCGCAGAAAATATGGGAAGGTGACGGAGATCATTGGCGGCGGAGTCTGGAACCTTGAAAAGGGAGAAACCACTGATGATACGGCCATGGCCGTGGCTGTTGCAAAAGGAATCCTAAAAAAACCAGAAAACCCAATCGAATCGATAGGGGAAGAATTTTTAAAATGGTATGCGACAAACCCTAAAGATATCGGAAATATCATTCGTGCGGTTTTAAGTACATACGGCGGGGGCAGTTGGGCAGTCGCTGCCGAGAAAGCCCATAACCACTATCTTGGCAGGAAATCCGCGGGCAATGGCACATTAATGCGCTGCCTGCCTGTCGCATTATCCTACCGGGACCTCGAAAAGGTTGAAGAGGTGACAAGGGAACAATCTAAAATGACGCACTATGACTCCTTAGCCGACGAAGCCTGCCTTATTTATAGCAGGATTGCCTTTCATGTCCTTCGAGGCGCAGGGCTGAAGGAGGCCATCCAAGTTGAAATTAAGGGAACCATCTATGAGCCTGCCTTAAATGGGCAAAGGCCAACACCTCCGCCGGATGGTTTCGTTGTAAACACCATGCATTGGGTTTTATACTGGCTCCTCAACAGCGAATCCTTCTTGGATGTTGTGATAGGCGCTACTAACGAAGGTTATGATACCGACACAGTCGCCGCTATCGCAGGCGGACTGGCAGGGTTAGCCTGTGGCTATAAAGAGCTGCCAACAAAGTACTGCGATGTATTGCTTGAAAAAGCAGAACTCGAGGAATTAAGCCTAAAGCTTTATGAACTTGTAAAATAAAAAAGGGTGATGCAAGGGAACCGTCCCCATGTATCACCCTTCTCTAGGTCTCCTTCTAAAAAAAGATCCTCTCGACCAGCCAAACTGCTCCCAATACAAAAATCACAATCGACCCGTAGCGGATGATTTTATCAGAGGCTTTGAGCTTGAACATGTATGTTAACACTGGCAGCAATAGCAGGACAATCCCTAGCTGGACAATCTCGATGCCGATATTAAAATTAACGAGCGCCGCAGCCAAACTGCTTTTTGGAATATTCATTTCCTTTAAAATCGAGGCAAACCCGAGCCCATGAATTAATCCAAACAGGAAGGTGATTCCCCAGCGCCGCTTGATATCTTTACGGAGAATGTTTTCAATCGTCACATAACAGATGCTGAAGGCAATCACGGCCTCGACAAACCGGGAAGGCAGTGTCACAATTCCTAAAACAGCCAGGCTAAGCGTGATGCTGTGGGCAAGTGTAAACGACGTGACAATGGCTGCATACTGCTTGAAGGTTTGCTTTCTCAACAGCAGGGCAAATAGGAATAATAGATGGTCGTAGCCAGTTAGGATATGTTCCATCCCTAAGGTGAAAAAGGAAAACCACGATGAATGCCCCCCTCCCCCAGCTGAGTTCTCTCCAACGGATGGTTCGGGAGCAGCATGTCCATCCTGCTGCTGTTGTTGCTGCTGAGTTTCCGCTAGCAGCATTGCCCATTCGCGGTCTTTTCCGTGTAAGACTGCTTCACTTACTTGTCCATTATATTTAACTGCCAAAAAATTATTATAATAGGCAGCGTTTTGCCCTTGATAAAAAATCCCGTCTACCAATTTAACCGTTTGGCCAACCGAAAAGGCAGGATATTTCATTTGCAGGGTAACGACGACCTTATCTCCTTTTTGTTCCAGCTTTAGACCCTGCAGCTCACCCTTTTGCTGCTTCCCATCCGCCTCAACAATGAGACTATCCTCAACCCACTCTTCCAACCTAAATTTGATGTCTTCTAGTTCTTCTTTACTCAGGGTGCTGTCATCATTCTTGTCACCACCGACTCCTTCAATGACGGATAGCGTATCAATCGAATAAACTAACTCTGTTTCGTCCTGTCCCAGGTTAATAGTAGTAAATGCAGCACTTAACGCATGGGCGTATCCAATGCCAGGTATGGTAAACAGAATTATAAAAAGCAATAATCCAAACCTATTTTTTAATAAATTCTCCACTTCTTAAATTCCTCCTGAACGGTGTCATTCCTATTATAAGAAAATTGCCGAAAAATATCGCATTTTTTTACAATGAAAGGGGTAATTTTCCAAAAAATCAATCTAGTAATTTCAATATTCTTTTTATATATTTCGTGATAGATTTAAAATGTAAGAGAAAAAAACGAGGGGGAAAACCATGCGAAGCAATCGTGTGAAAAAATGGGGGAGTATCGGACTTACTGCCCTAATGGTGGGAGGGTCATTCCTGCCTAACTTTACTTTTAACACGATCCTTGCTGAGGCGGCTCAGTTTGGAAATGTGGTTATAAGTGAAGTGTATGGCGGGGGAGGCAACAGTGGGGCCACGTACAAAAATGATTTTATCGAATTGTACAACCCTACGGATCAAGATATCAGCCTTGAGGGCTGGTCTGTCCAGTATGCTGCAAAAGGGGGCACCTTTAGTACCAATACGAAATATATGACACCTCTTTCAGGTGTTATTAAGGCGCATGGGTACTATTTGATCCAGGAACAAGCTGGAAGTGGCGGCACTGTTGATCTTCCAAATCCTGATATTACAAATGGTGGAATTGGTATGGGAGGGTCAGACGGGAAAGTAGCATTAGCAAAAACAACTGCAGCTGTTTCCGGCTCATTAGATGCAAATGTTGTCGACTTTGTCGGTTACGGGGGAGCCAATGATAAAGAAGGCAGTGGCACCACCCAACCGCCATCAGCAAGCAAATCAGTTGAAAGATTAGCCAATGACAGCTCAAGTCCAACAACTGAAGGGGCAGGAAACGGAAATGGCTGGGACACCAACGACAATGCCAATGATTTTGTGCAGGCGGATCCAAATCCGCAAGGCTCCAGTTCACCAATTGAACCAGCATTTGTCACACCGGACCCAATCTCAGAAGGTTCTACTTATATCGGAAATGTCCGTGACAATGACAACGCAGGACAGCCTAAATTATTAGGTCAAACAGTTACTGTTGAAGGAACGGTTACAGTTGCAAACAATACTATAGGCTCAGATACCTTCTACATCCAGGATGCTACTGGAGGAGTTAATATATTTGGTTCCCCACAGGGAGTAACAGTAGGCAATAAAGTGAAAATTACCGGTAAAGTTGATTTTTACAGAGGCCTAACCGAAATCGTTCCAACAAGTGTCGAAGTTATCAGCAGTGGTCATACAGTATCACCTAATTTCATCAAAAAACTAGCTGTTCTAAATAACTATAATACCGCCGAGCCGCTCGAAGGTACGCTCGTAAAGGTAAGAGGAAAGGTAACTGATGTTCCGGCGTCCCCAAACGGTGGAGGTTCCAATATAACGATTACTGATGACGCAGGAAAAAGCACATTGGTAAGAGTAATGCAAACCACCGGCATTAATGTTGTCGATACAATTAAAAAGGATAGCACTTATACATTTACCGGAATTGCAAGCCAGTATGACTCGACAAGTCCATACACAAGCGGTTATCAAGTTTTTCCACGAAATGCAACTGATGTACAGGAATATTTCGCTTTGTCCTTACAGCATGACCCAATCACAACCGCTTATAAAGGAACAAGCACTCAATTTACTGCCACAGCACCTGGGGCAGAGACTGTGACTGTTTACTATAAAGGCACATCAGAAACAGACTATCATTCGATGCCAATGGAAAAAGGCGAACAGGATCAATATAGTGCTGTCCTAACGGCGGCCAACCTGCCGCTTGATGGATTCAGCTATTTTATTGAAGCGAGAAATTCATCCGAAGTGAAGACGGCTGGGTCCTCGGCAGCACCATTTGCTGTCACTGTGGAAACGGATACCCAAGGCCCGGAAATTTCAGGGTTTGAACCGGTCAATAATGCCATTGTCGAAACGACCACTCCGGATATCAGCTTCCAATTGGAAGACCCGAGTGGGATTAATTTTTCAAGAATGTTGGTAAAATTGGATGAAAGTGATGTAACTTCATCCGTTAAAACATCCGTTAATCCATTGCAATTAGAGCTGGCAACACCGCTGGCAATCGGCCCACATACGATTACGGTCGAGGCATACGACACGAAGGGATACCAAAGCACGGCTTCTTGGTCATTTACAGTGGCAAAACCATTCACTGGCGGGGAACATTATCGCGGGACGACCCATAACCATACAAATATTTCCCATGATGGAGCCGGTACACCTGAAGATGCTCTTAAAGCTGGAAAGGCCCATGGGTATGATTGGTTTGCCTTCTCCGATCACTCACACGATATCGATCCAGAATCGGTGGGTCAAGACACCGTTCAACGAAATGGAATGCCTGAAAGAAAAGGCGGCAACCAGTGGCAGCTGACTAAGGACCTTGCCGCCCAGTATACGAAGAACGATTATGTTGTCTTCCCAGCATTTGAAATGACTACCACCACTTGGGGCCACTCAAACGTGTTTGGGACAGATAATTTTATAGATCGAAAAATGAATGGCGGAAAATATCAGGATTTGAATCAGTACTATGCATGGGTATTAACGTATGACAATATTGCAGCCCAATTTAACCACCCTGATATGTCTGCCAATGCCTTTAATAACTTTATGCCTTATGATCAAAAAGTAGATAAACTGTTTACCATGCTTGAGGTAGGGAACGGTTCAGGACATTACGGCTATGCGAATGCCGAGAAAAAATTCTTCAGCGCCCTTGATTTAGGATGGCATATCGCGCCGACCTATGGCGAGGACAACCATGAAGGTACATGGGGTCAAACCATGAAGAGAACCGTTATTGTCGCAAGTGATTTATCTCAAAATTCATTATTGCACTCCATGCGGAATATGCGTGTTTATATGGAAGAGGATCCAAACTTTAAATTAGATATGCTAGCAAACGGCCAATACATGGGTTCGGTTGTGAACAGCAAATCGCTAAAGTTTGATATTAAAGGGTCAGACGCAGTGGCTGAATCCAATTCCATCGCGGAATATAACTTCCTGCCGTCAGATTATAAGTCTGATGACCGAGTGAAAAAAGTCGAACTCATAACCAATGGTTCAAAAGTGGTTAATTCTATTGAACCGATGACGAAAGACTTTACCTGGAACCCGGAAGTAACGGTTACCGGAGGCCAACAATGGTTTGTGGTCAAGGTTACGCAAATGGACGGAGAGCAAATTTACTCTGCGCCAATTTGGACAAAAGAGCAGGATGTTGACGTCCGCGTAAGTGGTTTGGAAGTGGCTGGCGGAGCGATTGTATCCGGCAACCCGGCGACATTAGAAGCCGGCATCAGCAATCTTGGTAAAACGGCGCTTTCTAACTTAACTGTTAAGTTCTACTATGATGAAGTTAACAGCAGCAATCTTATCGGTGAAGGCACAATTGCTTCCCTAGCCTCTAAAGGTGTCGGAAAAGCAAGTGTGACATGGGACAACCCAGTTGCCGGAAATCATACGCTGATTGCTGTGGTGAACACTCCGGCCGGCGATAGCCCTGAGGATAATGAATTTAGGAAACCGATAACGATCAAACAATCATTAGGAATTAAGGTTATGATTGATGCTGCACATGGAAATGAAAACACATCAACTGACCCAGGAACATATAAAAATAACTTCACTGCTTTTACAAAAATGGTCCAGCGTGAAGGTTATACGGTCTTCGAAAATAAGCAGCAGTTAACCGCTGATACCTTAAAGGATGTAAAGGTATTGGTTATGACCCATCCACAAGTAGATTTAACAGCCGCTGAAAACCAAGCCGTTGCAGACTTTGTTAAAAATGGCGGTTCGTTATTGTTGACGGATAAGAGTAATTTTAAAAACAATACGAACATTAATAATGACTTGCTGGAACAAATGGGCTCGACGATTCAAATTAATGATGATGGCATTAACGATGATACAAAAGAAGGAAACTTCTGGTCTGATCCGCTTAAGTCCAAATTTGCCGTCCGTCTGCACTTGAAGCCGGTAGCAAACTATATCACGGACCGAGCCGATACGATTGAATATTATAGCGGTTCGAGTTTGGAAAGGGTTGGGCACCAGCCATTAACAGATAGTGACACGGTCACGATTATTGCCAAGGGGAATGAAACTACCTATCAGGGCAGTGTGGCATCAGGCAACTACGTTTATGATAGTGTTTCCGATACTCAAGGAGGTTCGGCTATTCCGGCGATTGCATCGGAAGTGATTGGTCTAGGAGGGAAAATCGTCGTCTCCGGCATGAACTTCATGAATGATAAGCAAATGGATGAGTCCTACAATCCAAAAGGCAATGACGAAGTAGCGCTGAACTCGATTAACTGGTTAGCAGATCGCGGTACGTCTATTACTAAGCTAGCAGATGCAAGAGAGTTAGAAGAAGGGACACCGGTAGTGGTTGAAGGAACTGTCACCACTGGAGCAGGAGTATTCTTTGATGCATTCTATTTACAGGATGACACTGGCGGAATCATGGCCTTCCAAGAAGTGCCGGAGGGCTCTTTAAAAGAAGGGGATAAGGTTCGTGTCTATGGCCACATCAAGATCTTTGAAAATAATAAGGAACTTGAATTTGGCAGCTTTGCACAAGATGTTATCAAAATTGGAACGACCGAGCCTGTACAGCCAAAAGTGGTTCCAACTGGTGAAGCTACAACGGATGCTAATCAGGGGCTGCTTGTGAAGGTTAAAGGCTTGGTAACAGGGAAGTTTGATGATAACTCTTATTATGTTAACGACGGTTCAGGTGACGTGTTGGTGTTTACTGACGGTTACATCATAAATCAAAGCGGTCCGGTTCCGGCACTTCAGGTAGGTGACACGCTCGAGGCAGTCGGCCTTTCTGGCGCATTTGCCCAAGGAGAGCGGATCCGTGTTCGAAATACCAAGGAACTAATTGGCACTCCTGATGTTACCTCACCGGAAACGGTTGCTGAAGTGAATCCGAAAGAGCCAACCGGCAAAAATGGCTGGTATCAATCCGATGTCACCGTCAGCCTGGCGGCTACAGATGATATGTCCGGTGTTAAGTGGACAGAATATCGTTTAAATGGCGGAGTATGGACAGATTACGCGAAGCCGATTGAATTGACTTCTGACGGTATCCATACAGTGGAATACCGCAGCAAAGACGTCAAGGGTAATATCGAAGATATCAAGTCGTTGGAAGTTAAGATTGATAAAACAGCACCAACATTAACAGTGTCGGTCGACCAGCCGATTCTTTGGTCTCCAAATCATAAAATGGTAGATATAAATGCATCCTTGGATTCCGATGATGCGACCTCGGGCATTGAATCAGTGGTTTTAAAATCGATTACGATTAACGAAGTTAAGCCTATTCCGAGTGATATCCAGGGTGCATCCTATGGAACGGCGGACAAAGCATTCAGCCTTCGTGCTGAAAAAAATGGAAATGGCAATGCTCGTATTTACACTATTACCTATATGGCAACTGATAAGGCAGGCAATACCACAACAGGTACTGCTACTGTAACTGTTCCAAAAAGCAACTCAGGTAAATAATTTGAAAGGACTGCTTTAACAGACAAAATTGTCTTTTAGAGCAGTCCTTTTTAATTGATGCATGGGGACGGTTCTCATGCATCATTGTCGATGGTACGCGAGAACCATCCCCATGTATCACCTACAGCCAACGCCAACAAAACGCCGGCGGAATCAAACCCAATATCAAACAGTCTGCCATCGCGGGTAAAGTATAATTGTAGAATCTCCGTGAATACCCCGTAGGAAATGGCCAGAATCAGCGCCACCCCTTTTGCTTGAAACCGTGATTGGAGCAGCAGTGTCAGGATGAAGAATGCGCTGAAATGCCCCACTTTTTGAAGCAGAAAATCACTACTAAGGTGGGATGGCAATGGCTCCAGGAACACAGATAAGTTTGGATGACGTTCCCACTCAAACCGAATCTCCCCAAACCGTATGAATTGATCAAAGCTATATGTACATGTAGAAACAAAAATGGCTCCCGCACAAAACAGGATTAGTAAAACTCTCATAAAAGTGCCTCCTCTAGCCTCCATTTTGGTCTTCGGGAATTTATTTTATACTCGATTAGACTTGCTGATGGCCTTGGTCTCCCTTAAATTTCTCCATTTTAATTCATATTCTAAATCATTCTACAAATACTATTTTTGTTTGTATGAATTTTTGACAGGTAAGGGGAGGATTTTTCTTTAATGAAGAGGATAACGTTTGTGGCTGTCTTGTTGCTCTTGATAGCCGGGCAGCTCACAGGTCATATTTTTCCGAAATTAGCCAACGCAGTAAGGGAGGATCCTGCGGTTCAATTACGCCTGCTTGAAACCACCGATTTGCATGTATTCTTAGCAAACTATGATTATTACCAGACAAAAGAAGATAACAAGGTGGGGCTGGTAAAAACGTCCACTATGATAAAACAAGCCCGCAGCGAGGTAAAAAACTCTTTGCTTTTTGACAACGGCGATAATATTCAAGGGAATCCCTTGGGTGATTATGTCGCAAAGGTAAGAGGGCTAAAAGACGGTGATGTCCACCCGGTTACAAGGGCCTTTAATATGCTCGGGTATGATGCGGTCACCATCGGCAATCATGAGTTTAATTATGGGCTGGACTTTCTGACCCGTGCCTTTGAAGGGGCGAAAATGCCCGTCGTTAACGCCAATGTATACGACGCTGCTACAGGAAAACATTATTTTGAGCCTTATGTTATTTTTAACAAAAAAGTGATTGATGATGAGGGGCAGAATCACGTCATTAAAGTCGGGGTCATTGGCTTTGTACCGCCGCAGATCATGGAATGGGATAAAGCTAATTTAGAGGGTAAGGTTACCACTAAGTCGATTGTAGAATCGGCGAAAAAACTTGTCCCGGAAATGAAAAAGAAGGGGGCTGACGTGATTGTGGCGCTTGCCCACACGGGAATTAGCGCTGAACCCTATTCACCTGACATGGAAAATGCCGCCTACTACTTAACACAAATAAGGGGCATCGACGCCGTATTTACCGGCCATTCGCATAACTTATTCCCTGGTCCGCTCTATGCGAATCTGCCAAATACAAATCTTGAAAAAGGAACTATCTACGGTAAACCAGTCGTAATGGCGGGTTCGTTCGGAAGCCATTTGGGTGTCATTGACCTTAAGTTGCAAAAAATTCGTGGAAAATGGGCAGTCGCTGGCGGCACGAGCACGCTCAGGCCGATTGCCGATGAAAAAGGCAATTCTCTTGTAGCAACTGACGAAGCGTTAATGAAAGAAATCTTACCGGAGCATATCGGTACGATTGATTACGTCAACCAACCGATTGGCGAGACTACCGCACCGATTTTCAGTTATTTTGCCCTTGTTCAGGACGACCCATCTGTGCAAATTGTCAATAATGCGCAAACGGAGTATTTGGTTGAAAAATTAAAGGATCCAACCTACAGCAAATTTGCAGGCATTCCGATCCTTTCGGCGGCAGCGCCATTTAAAGCCGGCGGACGCGGTGGGTCTAGCTATTACACGGATATCCCGGAAGGAACACTGGCTATCAAAAATGTCGCTGACTTATATTTGTATCCAAATACGCTTCACGCTGTGTTAGTGAATGGAGCTCAGCTAAAGGATTGGCTCGAAATGAGTGCGGGGCAGTTCAATCAGCTGAATCCCACGGCGGGAGGCGAGCAGCAGCTGATTAATCCAGATTTCCGGTCCTATAATTTTGATATCATAGACGGTGTTCAGTACCAGGTGGATGTGACCAAGCCTGCGAAATATGATTATAACGGGAAGCTGATTAATCCGGATTCGGGCCGAATCGTGAACCTAACCTATCAGGGCAAACCGATTACTGCCGATCAGAGGTTCATTGTTGCAACAAATAATTACCGTGCATCTAGTAAAACCTTTCCGGGGGTTAGCCAGGGTGAAGTCATCCTTCAGTCACCGGATGAAAATCGCCAAATCATCACGAACTATATTCGCGAAAACAAAACGATTAACCCGTCTGCTGACCAGAACTGGTCTATTGCAAAATTCCAGGGCACAGTGGTCCCTGTATTCGAATCCTCGCCAAAAGCGCAGGATTATACGAAACTATTTAAAAATATTCAATACATCGGACCATCGAGTGGCGGGTTTGGGAAGTATTCGATTGATTTAACAAATTAATTATTTTTAATGTAGACAAAGGGTTTTTATTAGATGATAATTCCAGAAAATGTCGTGAGGGCAAAGGATTTTGTAGTGAGACATTAAAATTTTGTGGTGAGAAATCCATTTTATGTAGTAAAACCTCGCTATTACGTAATAAGGCGTAAAAAAAGCAGTCTAACCCGAGGTCAGACTGCTTTGCCAATCTAAAAAAACAATTATTGTGTCACTTTTTGAATCCGTCCCTCAGCCTTATATTCAAATGGTTTTGGCAGGGATTTAACAAATTCAACGGTTGCTTCTAAATCCTCTGGGCCAACCTCAAGGCCTGTTGAAAGAGCGCCGATTCCGTATTTTGCATTTCCATACATATAGTTATTCACGACAACGGAATATTCCTTATTCGGATCTATCTTGCTTCCGTCCGGGAGAAAAATGTCCACGATTTTTCCAGTTTTTGATACAGAATTAAAAGTGAAAGTGTACTTGAATCCGGCGATATGGAAGTCGAGGCCGCGATCGGTAATTTGATTGTTTAATACAGTTACCATATCGTCACCGCTTAGATTTACTTTATTAAGCACGTTTCCGAATGGTTGAATCGCAAATAAATCGCCAAACGTTACTTCTCCGGCATCAAGATTGGCACGGACGCCGCCGCCGTTCATCAATGCAAAGTCGGAATTCATTGCTGCCTTCATGCCATCGGCAATCAAGTTGCCAAGTCCGTTGTCACCAATTTCATCAAAAGCAGAAGGGTACCCCTTAGTCAAGCTGGTCAACGAGTTACCCACAACTTCGGCCTTCATCGGCGCTACCTTATCCTCATACTTTTTCATAATCGCGGAAACAGCAGGGTCAGGTGTGTACTGGTCTTGAAAAACGGTAACAATCTCTGCTTGCTTGTTGATGATGTCACCTGTGTCAAGATCAAGCTCTAGATCCACATCAGAAAAAGCGGATCCGTAGGAATAGGCTTGAACGATTAGTTTGTTATCTACTACTTTATTGTTATAAACATGGTTATGAGCAGCAAAGATCACATCTACTTCATCATCTACATTTTCTGCAATTCTGGAAGCATCAAATCCATCAACATAGCCATCTTGAGCAGTAGGATTATGGGCAAGAACGACAATTGCTTTAATGCCCTGTGCTTTCAATTCAGCCGTGTACTTATTAATAGCTTCTGCTTCATCGGTAATTTGTAGGTTCTCATTTCCTTTGGTTACTATCATGTCAGGAGTTTCTTGCGTAATGACTCCGATGAAACCAATCTTCTTCCCGCCAACTTCTTCAATCACATAGGGTTTCCCTGTAATCAATTTTCCTGTTGATTTATCAAAAGCGTTGGCTGCTACAACAGGGAAGTTCATTCCATCATAGCCGGCAGTACCCTTTCCTCCTGGATGCTCGCCGCCATTCATCATCCGCTGTAATTCGGCAATTCCTTCATCGAATTCATGGTTCCCGAGCGCTCCCACATCCATGCCCAAAGACTCCATTACTTCAACAGTTGGTTCATCTTGGAATAATGCTGAAATAAGCGGACTGCCGCCAATCATGTCACCTGCGTTAACAAGAAGGGTGTTCTTGTTTGTCGCTTCTCTTTGACGAATTGCTGCGGCTGTATATTCCATGCTTCCGGCAAGTCTGTCGCCAACTTTTGTATCTGTATCAAGCTGGCCATGTAAATCATTTAAGCCTAGGAGCTGAACTTTTACAGGAGCCCCGCCAATGTCTAGTTTGAAAATGCCGAAGCCAGCTGGATCTTTATCACCAGTATAGGAGATATTGCCGCCATCCTTTATATATTTCTCAGCCTCTGGTGATGATGTAAAGGTTACGTCTACGTTTCCGGGAATCGGAGCAATCGACCAGTTATTATCTGCTGTAGGCGTAATTTCTTTCATTTCAGAAATATAATCCATCAAAACTTGACGGTTTTCATCCGCAGAGTCAATGACGAGTTCGGCACCTTTAAGACCTGGGAAGTTACCGCCGCCGCCAGCACGATAGTTGTTCGTTACCACGATAAAGTCTTGGTTCGGATCGACAGGCTGTCCGTTGTAAGTAAGATTGACGACACGGTTGGAACTAGGATTAATCACGTTTCCATCTTTATCATACTTTGGCGGCATTGTGACATCAATTTGATACTGTACACCATCAATAACATCAAAGTTGTAAACCGGGAATCCCGAATTTAATAACGGCTGTTCATCAGTTTTTGCTGGGTCAATAGTGTTAAACTTCCCAGCGGACATTTCAATCCATTCTTTGACAACAGAGCCTTTGACTTTAACAGCTTTCAAGGTATTGTCATATAGGTACAGGTCGCCTGCGCTTCGAATCGTTAAGTCTCCTGCTTGAATTTCGGTATACTCAGCAACTCCATTGCGTCCAGCTTTAAAAGGTGCGCCGACAGATAGAATTGGCAGGTTTTGAAGCTCAGGTTTATTGGTAGCAATGTACCTTTCTGCATACCATTTTTGAGCATTCGTTACTACCTGGATAGATGGGTCATCCTGTACCAGTGCAAAATAGCTATAAATGTCATCGGTTGTTTTTCCGATTGGAGTGTTAACGTAATTAATGGTTGCTTCATGGTCTGCTTTAACCGCATCTACGATGGATTGAACTGGTTTAACCTGGGTTGGCGAATAGATTTCACGTGTTTGAGATTGGGAATCTCCTACCTTCCACTTGCCCTTTTCTTTTACAAGGTCAAGGTCAATAATTCCTAACGATCCCCCGCCATAGCCGGCTTGTACGGCTGGCACACCGTTAATAGTTCCTCTTGCATTATCAACCCCAGGAAGCGGGTTACCGTCGGGGCCTTTGAACAACGCATCGAGAGACTTAACGTCCTTTGCCGGGAACAACTTATGTGTATGCGAGAAGGTAATCGCATCAATTCCAGGCACTTCACTTAAAGCATAAATGACATCTTCCGTGTTAGCCTTGTTGCCGCTGAAACCAGAGTGTGTCATCGCAACGATGATATCGGCACCTTCTTCACGCATTTGCGGAATAAACTTCTCGGCAGTTTCAACGATATTTTTCGTAATGACTTTGCCATCTAAATTGGCTTTATCCCAATCGTTAATTTGCGGCGGCACAAAGCCGATAAAACCGACTTTGATGAAATGCTTTCCACCTCGTTCATCAACGAATTTTTTGTTGATAATTCTATAAGGTGTAAATTTATTGATGTCATTTTCCGGATTATTGTCGTGGTCATCAACATAAACGTTGGCGTTTACAAATGGGAAATTCGCATCATCGTAAGCTTCTTCTAAAAAGTCAAGCCCGTAGTTGAATTCGTGATTTCCTAATGTGGCCATGTCATAGCCCATTTGGTTCATCGCTTTGAAGACCGGGTGAACTTGGCCATCCTTTAACGGTTCTATTTTTGCAAAGTAGGTACCGAGCGGAGTCCCTTGAATCAAGTCACCGTTATCGACCAAAAGACTGTTTTCTACTTCTTTACGGGCATCCTTTACAAGTGCGGCAGTACTTGCCAGTCCAACCTTTAAGTATTCTGAATTTTTGTAATAGTCATAGTTAAGTAGATTGGTATGCAGATCGGTCGTTTCCATTAGACGCAGTTCTACTTTTGGATTGGCATTGCTGTTTTTCGGGGCTGCCGCTCCAGCTTTTACTGTTGGAAAAAATGGAACGGTAACAAGTGAAACGGCAAGTGCTGCGGATAAAAATTTCTTTGCTTTAGTTATATTTCTCTTTTTCAACCAAGTCGCCCTCCTAGTAATCTATCATTTTACTTCTGGAAAAATGGAATCCCCCCTAAAAAAGAGTCTATGTACCAATTTGTTCTTATTGAAGGACAAAACTAGCGCAATTAAAAAACTACGTTCTTAATTGAGGTTTTATGTCCTTTTTTAGGTAGTTCTTCCTTATTTTTCATCCAAGCTTTTTCATCATAAATAACTTTTTCAAGTTTTGTAAGGGAAGGAAGTCGTAGGTCTAAATGTACTTAAGTGGGAAATTTCTCCCCCTCCATAAACAATTTTGAGATTATGTTGTATCCTTAAAGAAAGAACTTAAAAGAAGGACGGTATTATCATGAAAAAAACGGCCAAGGACATCCTATATATTTTTCTCGGTGCCCTTATTTTTGCGATAGGGGTGAATTATTTTACCATCCCAAACCATCTCTCCGAAGGCGGCATTTTAGGGATCACGATAGTGGCTCACTATTTGTTTGGCTGGTCGCCAGGGGTTGTGAACTTCGTATTAAATGCCGTACTAATTTTAATAGGATATAAATTTTTTGATAAAAGAGCTTTTGTTTATACACTAGTTTCGCTTGCAGCCTGTTCCGGGTTTTTATTTTTAACAGAGGATATCGGAAAAAAGCTAACGGAAGATACCCTGCTTGCCTCGTTGTTTGCCGGATTGCTGGTGGGAGCGGGCTTGGGCTTCATTTTTCGAGCGGGAGGAACATCCGGTGGCACGACTATTTTGGCAAGACTGGCGAATCAATTTTTTGGTTGGAGCATGGGAAAAGCGATGCTTATCATTGACATTGTCGTGGTGGCAGGGTCGATATTCATCATTGGCTTGGAAAAAGCGATGTTCACACTGCTGATTGTCTATGTCGGAGCGAAAGCGATAGATTTCATCGTCGAAGGGCTCGATGAACGGGTAGCTGTGTTAATTATTTCTAATTTGCCGGAAGTGGTCTTAGCTGGCATCACAGAAAAAATGTCGCGCGGGCTCACCGTCCTCGAAGGATATGGTGGCTACACCGGCCAGAAGAAAGAAGTACTCTACATTGTCATCAACAAACAAGAAATCGTCCAACTTAAAAACATCGTCAGTGACATTGACCCAAACGCATACGTCACTGTCCACAATGTCCACGAAATGATGGGGAAGGGGTACAAGGCAGGATAGGTGTCAGCCACCGTGCATGGATAAATTGGCGTTTTGTCCACGTGAGGTGGACACTGACAGAATGTTGTATGATATGTGATAGTTCGACAGGTTTACTGTTTTTGGCATAGTAATCAAAAGGACATAGGAGTATAATTTTTTAGAAAAGGGAGGTGATTGTGTTGGACGAGAAACGATTAGACAGGTTAGAACAAATGCTTTCTAATTTAATCGGAATGGTAGGCGGGATTAAAACGGAACTGTCGGAATTACGAGGGGATCAACAAGGAATAAAAGCAGAACTGTCAGAATTACGAAGTGAACAGCAAGGAATAAAAGCAGAACTGTCAGAATTACGAAGTGAACAGCAAGGAATAAAAGCAGAACTGTCAGAATTACGGAGAGAACAGCAAGGGATTAAAGCAGAACTTTCGGAAATGCGTGCCGAAAACCAAAAACAATTTGCGGAAATTCATGCTAAGCTAACCGACATGCAGGCAGACCAGGACCATATTTGGGAAAAGGCAGCTAGAAATGAACGGGAACTGGCAAAACTTAAAATACATCTTCAGTTATAATTTCTTCAATCTAATATCTGCATATGCGACCCGTAACATTTTTCAATTAGGAACCTCATGATTATCAAAAAATCAGCCTTTAAAAAAAGGAAGTGTCCTCATTCTTTAGAATTTGGAAACTTCCTTTTATTATAATTTACAGAGAGTTGTAAGATGGGGCATTTATGGTGTCAGGCACCACGCGTGGACAAATTGGCGTGTCGTCCACGTGGGGCGGACATTTTGTATGTTTTTTACAGCTCATTGTAGTTTTTCGACTGCTACCCGGCCGGAGAAGAAGGTGGCGCCCCCGCCCATATCGGCAATTCGGTCGGGAGTGAGGATGTTTACTAGGTGCTTTGTTTCTGTTTTTACGGTTGCGTCCGATATCATGGTTTCATCTGCCCATAATCCCTGGGTCACAACCACTCCCGGAAGAACGCTGTACCCAACAGCGGCTTTCAGCTCAATCTCGCCGCGATGATTCCAGACCCGGACCTGTTCACCATCTTCAATCCCCAGCCGCGATGCATCCTCCCAATTTAGAAAAAGTCGCGGCTCTTTTTCTAAAGAAATGTGCCTTTCATTATTTGAAAAAGTCGTGTTCAAGAAATTATGGTTTGGACCCGGGACAAATTGAAACGGAAACTCCTCGCCATCGTCCACTAATGGCACGTAGGTTGGCAGGGGCGGGTACCCGTCCTTCTTCATCCGCTCCGAATATAATTCGATTTTTCCGCTTGGTGTCGGCAGTCTGCCCGAGAATAGCGGCTTAACATGAGCCTTCACATAATGGCGCTCAGCCAGAACCTCGTAGCTCACACCGCTCAAATAAGGATTCTGCGGGTTATCGAGCGCACCCCTAATCATTTCCGCTTCCGTCTCAGTAAACGCAGTATCCGTAAAGCCCATTCGCTCAGCGAGCAGTCGGAACACCTCGACATTTGACATAGCCTCGCCGAACGGTTCGATGACAGGCTGCTGCAGCTGCACAAAATGATGCCAGTACGAAGTATAGAAATCGGTGTTTTCGAACGACGATGTCGCCGGAAGTACGATATCCGCATACTTGGCCGTTTCTGTTAAAAATAAATCGTGCACGACAGTAAACAAGTCTTCACGGGCAAGCCCTTCACGCACCTTCTTGCTTGAAGGAGCCACAACCGCCGGGTTAGATCCGTATACATATAGAGAATTCACCGGTGGGTCAAGCGTCAGCAGGTCATCGCCGAGCGAATTCATGTTCACACTGCGTGTGTTTTTATTTTTCAAAAAATCTGGCCGTTGCAGCCTTGCTGCATTATGGGCCAAGAATCCAGAATTGCCTTTGATGGCGCCGCCGCCCTTTACAAGCCACTGGCCAGTCAACGCCGGCAGGCAGGAAACCGTCCGGACAAACATGCCGCCATTATCGTGGTGCTGCGGGCCGTTGCCAATCCGAATAAAAGAAGGCGATGTTGTCCCATACATTCGTGCCAATCTATAGATATCGTCAACTGGAACCCCGGTAATTTCCGAAACAGCCGCTGGGTTATATTGCTTCACATGCTCCCGCAGTTCCTCGTACCCAACCGTATATTTTTTCAAAAAATCATCATCGACCATGTTTTCGTTAAACAAAATGTGCATGATGCCGAGGGCTAGGGCGCTGTCCGTGCCCGGCAAAATCGGAATAAACCAATCTGCCAATCTTCCAGTCTGGTTTTTATGGACATCGATGACGACAATCTTGGCGCCATTTTCGCGGCGTGCCTTTTGCGCCAACGCTACCTGATGCATATTCGTGCTCACTGCATTGATGCCCCAGAAAATGAACAATTTCGTGTGAATCGTCTCCTCAGGGTCTATGCCAAGGCTGCCGCCCATTGTATACTTGTAGCCGACCGCTCCGGCCGAGTTGCAGATGGTCCGGTCAAGCCTTGATGCACCAAGCCGATTCCAAAAGCGGCGGTCCATGCCTTCAGCAGCGAGCCGCCCCATATTTCCGTAAAAGCTATAGGGAAGAATGCTCTCCGGCCCGTCCGTTTGAATCAGTTCCTTCCAGTGGTCCGTGATGGTGCTCAGCGCTTCGTCCCAGCTAATGCGCGCAAAACGTCCCTCGCCCTTAGCCCCGACGCGCTTTAGCGGATATTGCAGGCGTTTTTCGTCATGAATCCGTTCCGCCATGTTCCGAACCTTATTGCAAATGTGTCCTTTTGTCACGGGGTGTTCTGGATCGCCCTCGACCTTGACAATTTTTCCATCCTGTTTATGGAGTAAAAGCCCGCACTGGTCTGGACAGTCGAGCGGGCAAACCGCATGAAAAATCCCGTCTCGCGGGAGATTTTCGTAGGAAGGCATAAGCATTCTCCTTTAAAGAGCTTGATAGATTAATACTATCGCAGAAGGTGCTTGATTGTCACGAATCGAGAAAGAGGAGAGCGAAACATACTCAGGTCATTTTAGGACTGGGATGTCATTGGATAAAAAGACGTCCAAATCCATCCAGCCTCACCGCGACAGAATCAGCTGATGGTTGCTGTGGTTTGGCGGAACCATTGGGTAGACATTCTCTTCTTCGACCACGTCAAATTCCATCAGTGCCGGACCATCCAGACTCATCGCCTCCTCAATAATCCGTCGGGCCTCCTCCTCCGAACGCGCCCGAAATCCAGCGACGCCGTAAGCTTCAGCCACCCCTGCAAAATTCGGCGAGCCGATTTTTACAGAAGAATAGCGGCCATGATAAAACAACTCCTGCCACTGGCGCACCATGCCCAAATAGCCGTTATTCAAGATTGCAATCTTGATTGGCAGGCGGTACCTGACGGCCGTAATCAACTCCTGCAGATTCATTTGAAAGCTGCCGTCGCCAGACACGCACAAAATGGGCGTCCCCGAACCCGAACGCTCGGCCCCGGAGACCTCAGCCGCAGAACCAGTCACCCCAGCCGCCGCCCCGATTGCTGCCGGCAGCCCATAGCCCATCGTGCCCAGCCCGCCCGACGTCACCAACGTCCGCGGTCTCGTAAACTGATAATGATGCGTCGTCCAAATCTGGTGCTGTCCGACATCCGTCACTACTACTGTGTCCTCTCTAGAAAACTCGGCCAGCGTGCGAATCACCGTCTGCGGGCTCAAAACGCTCTTCGACTTCTCAAAGCGCGGCACCGTCCGCTTCCAATCCACCGCCTCATTTACCCAAATTTCGCCGTTTGCCCTGATTCGTTCATAATCCAGTTCCTCTTTTAATTGAAAAAGGAACTCAGCAGCGTCTTTGACAATCGGCAGGTCTACGGAAATGATTTTATTGATCTCAGCCGGGTCTATGTCCACGTGAATTTTTTTCGACTTTGGCGAAAAGCCGCTCACCTTTCCGGTCACCCGATCGCTAAACCGAACTCCGATTGAGATCAACAAATCGCAATGGTGCACCGCTTTGTTGGCGGCGTACGTCCCGTGCATCCCAAGCATCCCCAAGAACAGCGGGTTCCCCGTATCCATCGCACCAATCCCAAGCATTGAACTAACAACCGGAATCCGCGAGCGCTCGGCGATTTCCCGTAAATGGCTGGCAGCCCCCGAAGCAATTACCCCGCCGCCGACAAAAAGCACCGGCTTCCTGGCGTTTTCAATTAATTCCTTCGCATGATTAATAGATTTCCTGCCCGCTTCATTAGTCCTTTCGCACCTTGGTGCACGGCTAAGGTTCATCCGTTCGGCGCCCATTGTCACACTTTTGGTTGTCAACTCCACCAAGACCGGTCCGGGCCGTCCCTCGACGGCAAGCTTTAGGGCGTTATCAAGTACACCTTGCAGCTGCCCCGCCTCAGTTTTAAAAGAATACTTGGTAATCGGCATAGTAATTCCCGAGATATCTAATTCTTTGGCGGATTCCCCGTTTAATAGATTAGCTGAAAATGGCCCGGCAATAACAACGATCGGGACAGAATCACTATAGGCGGTTGCAATTCCGGTGATTCCGCTTGTTACCCCGGCGGCCGTTGTCATCAGGACTACTCCGGGCTTACCGGTAGCGCGGGCGTAACCGTCGGCAGCGTGAACGGCTGCCTGTTCATGCCGCAATTGTATGTAGCGTATATCCGAATGTTCAGCCGGTAAAACCCCATCATTATGACAGCCAAAAACACATTCCACTCCTAGTTTATGAAGCGTCTCCATAAACGAATCTACTTTAAAAACTTCCTTCAACAAAATATTCACCTGATTTCACAGTTTTTAAATAGTTTAAATTATCAGTCAAAATAAGTATGTGATTTACATCAACGGTGGGTTGTTTTTTTAAAAAAAGAGCCTTGGCCCATTTTCACACACTTTTCACACAATTCTCCCAAAATTATCCCGAACCCTTTGTCTATACTTAGATTAGAAACAAGTAAAGGAGTGTTAGAAAATGAAAAAAACTCTAATTGCAGGTGTTGCCGCCCTCACGCTTTTAGGAGGCGCTTATGGAATCCAAAGCGTTTCAGCAGCTGCCAGCAATCCGAAATCAGTGGAAACGAAAGCCTCAGGCGGTCACTTTGGCAAGAAGCTTGAGCTGGCCAGCCAGTATAAAGACCAAATTCATCAAATCAACCAGCAACGAAAGGAACGACTGAGCCTGAGGTCGCAAATCGTTGATAAAAAGGACCAGCTGTTGGACTTGGTGCTGGAAGCTAAAAATAGCGGCAATAAAGAGAAGTTTCAGCAGGCCAAGGATGTAAAGCGGCAATTAAAATCAATGAACAAGGAATTAAAAACTCTTATGAAGGATGGCCGAAGCGACCGGAAATCCTTAAAGGATGCTGTGAAAAATGGCAATGGAAGTGAGGCCTTTAAAGAGGTAATTGCCACCCAGCAGCAAGTGAATGAAAAATTAAAGCAAATTGCCGCCGAGCTGGCCAAATTAATAGACATTTTTCAATAAGGGTAAAAGGGATGGTGTATTTCGCTGTCCCTTCTTTATTATATAATTGAAAAGTGAGGTGAGCCGTACGATGAAGCATGTTTTTGTTGTGGATGATGAGCAGAATATCCGAGACATTTTACAAAAATATATTGAAAATGAAGGCTACAAGGTAACGCTGTTTTCCGACGGCCGTCAAGTCTATGAGGAGATGTTGCGGCTGAAACCTGATTTGCTGGTGATTGATATCATGATGCCGCATCTCGACGGACTTGAGCTTTGTAAAAAAATCCGCTCGGCTAGTGATGTACCGATTATTTTTGTCTCGGCACGGGACGGCGAATTCGACCGAATTCTCGGGCTTGAGCTTGGCGGGGATGACTATTTAACGAAGCCATTCAGTCCAAGAGAACTAATAGTACGTATGAAGAATATTTTGAAACGGCTGGAAAAATCAATGGCCGTCGTAACAAAGCAAACATTAAGTATCCGGGACGTCACGATAGACCCCGAAAGAAGATACATAGAAAAAGACGGGCAGGAAATCAAGATGACTACAAAGGAATATGAACTGTTTGTGTTTCTGGCCCGGAAAAAAGGAAAGCCATTTACCCGGGATGAACTTCTTGAGTTTATTTGGGGTTACGAATATGCAGGAGACGGTCGACTGATTGACGACTTGGTTAAACGGATCCGTAAGAAATTAGATCAACACCAATCTTCCGTGGAGCTATCCACAATCTGGGGCTATGGGTACAGGCTGGATGAGTAGGATGAAAATTGGATCAAAGTTGTTATTATCGTATTTTATATTAATTATCAGTATTTTTTTGATTACTAGCTTTACATTTCATTTCCTATCGCAGCGGTACTTGCTGAAGGAAACGGAGGTGCAGCTTAAGAAGGAAGCGAAAGTAATCAGCCAGGTGCTAAGCAGGTCTTCTTTTTCAAGCGAAGCCGTTCGTGAAAAACTAATAAACCGCCGGGCACTGGCGGTAACGGAGCGGTTAATGTCTTCGAAAATGATAATTTGGACAAGGGATCGGGACATTATTTATTCGGATTTAAGAGGGGTTTCTTTGGACGATGTCCTGGGGGAAAGTAAGGGTCCTGGCCGGAACTTTGTCTCGGAAACGCTGGCTGTCACTTCGAAAAACGGGAAAAAGATTGGGTACGTGACCCTCGTGGCGAGACTTGATGAAGTGCAGAAGGTAAATCGTTTGATGCGACGATCCCAGTTGTTCAGTTTGTTGATATCCGCCGTGATTGCGATTGTATTAGGGTTTATTTTTCAAAAAGGTTTAACAAGGCCGCTCAGAAACTTAACGGAGCATATGAAAAATTTCTCGCTTAGAGGCCGGGGCCAGGAAATCAGGTTGAATTCAGGGGATGAAATTGGAGAATTGGCCGACAGCTTCAACGCCTTATCGCACAAGCTTAAACAGTATGATGAGGAGCAAAAAGTGTTTTTTCAAAATGCCTCGCATGAGTTGAAGACACCGTTGATGGCGATACAGGGAAATGCCGAGGGAATTTTGGATGGCGTGGTGAAGGGCAAGGACGTAAACAAAAGCCTGAACGTCATCATCGCCGAAAGTCAGCGCCTGAAGCGGATTGTGGAGGGCATTACGTATTTGGCGAAGCTGGAGAATGTGGAGGACTGCTTTAAATTTCAAGAGTGGCCGCTTGATCAGTTGATTCAAGAGGCGGTTGAAAGCGTTGCGGCCCTTGCGGATCAGCGGGGTGTAAGGATTGTGGCCGAGACCGGGTCAACGGGGTTCGTAAAGGTGGACCAGGAAAAACTGAAGCGCGCGTTGATAAATTTACTTGGGAATGCCATTCGTTATGCCGAATCGGAGGTGCGAGTGAAAGCGGCTTTTATGGGTGAGGATTATGGAAGGACATTAACGCTAGTGATGGAAGTCCGTGACGACGGCCCAGGCTTTGCATCCGGCGAGGTTGAAAAAGTATTCCAGCGCTTTTACAGCGGTGACGCTGGCGGCTCGGGAATCGGTTTGGCCATTACCAAAGCCATTGTTGAAGGGCATGGCGGCTCAATTGTGGCGTGTAATGGGGAACTGGGCGGAGCGGTATTCCGAATTACCCTACCTGAGATGGAGTAAGCAACTTTAATTGACGGTAGCAGGGCTGTAACTGTCGGATTGCACGGTTTTACTGTCGGATAACGAGCTGCAACTGTCGGATAAGGGACCGTAACTGTCGGATAACCGACTTTAATTGTCGTTAAGTCCTGTTACTCTCGGATAATCGACGGTTACTCTCGGATAGGGATCAAATACTCTCGGATAAAGCCGGTTTACTCTCGGATAAAGGATAAATACTCTCGACAGAGCCAACTTGCTCTCAACTAACTGCGGGCGCCCAGCCAAGAAGCGCCAAAAAAGTCATCCCTAGGCGTCGAATCTTGCAGTTTTCCCAGGAAATTTTGTAGAAATAACACCGCAAATTTCCTTGGCTTTTTTAAGTTGAAGTTGCTAAGCTATGATAACCTTTCACCAATCCCCCCTCCACCCATAGGATATAAAATAAGAATGGGTGGGAGGTTTTTTTCTATGTATCCTTATTCAAATTACCTTGACGCGATAAACCGGCAAGGCAATAAATTGATAGGTGAAGTGGAGAGGGCGATCAATGGGGAGTACAGTGCCATTGATTGTTATGCCAAGCTGGCCAATTTGGCTTCTAACAAGGGAGAGCGAGATCGAATCCTGGAAATTCGCCAGGATGAAATCAAACATTATCAGCAGTTTGTGGAAATATACCGAAGACTAACGGGGCAGCATCCGCAGCCGAAAATTCTCGAGGAATGTCCCGGTAATTACGTGAATGGGCTGGAGTTTGCGTTGGTGGATGAACAGAAAACAGTCGATTTTTATATGGAAATTTCCGATACCGCAAACGACCCATTTATAAGAGAGGTTTTTCGCAGGGCAGCAGTGGACGAACAGAATCATGCGGTGTGGTTTTTGTACTTTTTTTCAAAAAGAAAATGAAAAATGTCCCCGGTAAACAGTATCCTTACCGGGGACATTTTGCTAGATGGAACATGATTAGTCCCCACTGCCACCTGAATCGCCTCCACTGTCGGAACTGCCATAATTATTATCGTTATCATTAGCGGTATCATGTAAATAATCTCTATCATCATGGTGATGGCCAGAGGATTTTTCTTTCTTAATGCTTGGGAAAATTAATAAAGCCAAGATAATCAATATGGTCCCAAAGAACTCTTGCGTTCCGAAAATAAGGTAAATACCGAAAATCAAGAGTGCTGCACCAACCAGCCTTTGAAGCAATCTTATTGCATTCAGAAATATCCCCCCTTATAAAATAATTATTTTCAAGTAGGACTTTTTATGTATTACGAACAGTTTACAACCTTATGAGGCCCTTATGAAAACAAGCCCGCTGACAGAGGGTCAGCAGCGGACCCTAAATAATCTATTAAACAAAAAAGGGCTCAGCAACCGAGCCCAAATCAAAATCATCCGCCTCGCCCAGACTATCTCCGACCTCGGGGGAAGTCCCCACATCACCGACCAAAGCATCGCAGAAGCTATTCGCTTGAACAGCGGGACATTGAAATGATGAACTATTTTTTAGCTAATAAGAAAGTATAAACTTTCTTAACGCATAAATTCAACTACGCCTCTGTCTTCGTCCTATCGGACTCGCCAATCGGCGAGTTTTCATTTAATCCTCCCTTAATGTTTTCTATATGGACCAGGATTAGTAGGAAAATCATGCCTAATACAATAGCAGGTATAACCCAATTATCTATTTTGAATATCAAGAACACAGGAATAAAAAGGAACGACCCCAAGCCTGCGAAAGTGAAGCTTTTTAAAAAAGGATAGAGTACGAGAAATGAAAGAACAATTACGGGTGCTATCAGAGGTTCGAACGCAATCATTCCGCCGATAAAGGTCGAAATTCCCATACCGCCTTTAAACTTAAGGAAAACCGGCTTGAGATGGCCAACAATGACAAACACCAGACCTAACAATTGAACCGTCTCCGAAAATTGCAGCAGATACTGCCCGGCAAGTACCACTGCTGCCCCTTTCAAAGCGTCACCCAGAAAAGTTAGAACAAAGGCCTTTTTTCCATAAACACGCCCAGCATTCCTTGCTCCGACATTCCCGCTGCCCTGCTCGCGGATATCCTGCCCTTTTAAGAACATGGACACCAAGTAGCCGAACATGATATTACCAACGATATAAGAAACAAGATAATACAACCAGACCATTGTCATCACTGCCTATACATGTACTTTTTAATATTATAATATGTATCTATTGTTTGGACGGAGATTTATTTAAAGCGGATATGTGCTTAAAATGTTAATAGGGTACGGTCTCAAGGAACCGAACCCTATATATCTATATAAACAAAAGCAGGCTAATCGCCATTACAGCCATCCCGCCAATCAACCCATAGATGGACAGGTGTGCTTCATCATACCTTTTGGCGGCTGGCAGCAGCTCATCAAGGGAAATGAATACCATAATCCCGGCTACGGCGGCAAAGATAACCCCAAACATAATATCGTTAAGAAAAGGCATTAGGAAAAGGTAAGCAGCTAACGCCCCGATTGGTTCCGACAGTCCCGAAAGAAAGGATAGCTTAAACGCCCTTTTTTTATCGCCGGTGGCAAAATAGACCGGAACGGAAACCGCAATTCCTTCTGGGATGTTGTGGATGGCAATGGCCACTGCAATAGCGATTCCGAGCTTTGGATCCTGGAGGGCGGAGGTAAAGGTAGCAATCCCTTCTGGAAAGTTATGAATGCCAATCGCAAGAGCGGTGAAAGTTCCCATTTTTAGTAAGTCTGGTTTCTTTCCGGCAACCGCAACCGCCCCGCCGGAATCGGACATATCCTCGACCGTACGAAGTTCATGCGGGTTGCTTTGTTTGGGAATAAATTTATCGATGCTGGCAATCAAAAGCATCCCCGCAAAGAAGCCGCTGACGGTCAGCCAGTTGCCAGGAACGGTTCCCATAGCATCCACTAGTGCCGTTTTTGCCTTTGCAAAAATCTCAATCATAGACACGTAAATCATGACACCCGCGGAGAATCCGAGTGTGACCGAAAGAAACTTTGTATTCGTGTGCGAGGTGAAAAATGCAAGTATGCTGCCAATCCCAGTGGCAAGGCCGGCAAATAAAGTTAACCCAAAGGCCAGTAGCAGATTTTGAGTCACCTTTTTTCCTCCCTTTATAAAAACAAATTTATCTTTCTCGATGTTTTTCTTTCTTTTCAAAATAACATAAAAACAGTTATATTTTTATATGCGCGAACCCAGAAATGTTTCCTTTTGTGAGGCAGAAGAACCGTCCCCATGCATCAAAAAAACTGGCTAAATGGGGTAAGTTGCCCATTTAGCCAGTCGGGTGTTTCTGCTGTATTCCTTTATTGTAATTCCAATTGTTTCTTTAGTTCGGTTTGGATTCTTGTCTTTTCTTCTGGTGAAACCAGTCCATAGTAAATTTTATTGATCATTGTCCCGGTTTCTTTGATTTCCATCTGCTGAATCGTTTTTCCGGCGTCTTTATAATTTTTTTGGATGTCTGCCATTTGATCGAAGGTTAGGTTCGTTTTTATGTTTTTTCCAATTGCTTCAAAAATGGAGGAGAAATTTGTCAGGCTTGTTAGGCTCATGCCTTCATCAATTACTCCTTCAATGATCTGCCGCTGTCTTAATTGCCGGCCAAAATCACCTCGGGGGTCCTCATACCTCATTCTTGAAAAATTTAAAGCCTGCTCGCCATTAAGGTTTATTTCTCCTATAGGAAAGTGGAAATCCCCTTGGGAAAAATCAAAATCATTATAGACTTTGACACCTCCAACCGCATCGACAATATCCTGAAAGCCTTCCATATTGATCTGCATATAGTAATCAATTGGAATATCAAGAAATCCTTCGACGGTAGCCATGGACATGGGAATTCCGCCAAAAGCATAGGCATGGTTAATTTTATCCTCTGTTCCTTTTCCAACAATCTCGGTCCGGGTATCCCGCGGAATGCTGAGCATTTTAACAGAATTGGTATTTGGATTAACTGCCAATACGATTATCGTGTCGGAACGGCCTTTGTCCCCTTTTCGTTCATCAACACCGAGCATTAACACAGAAAATGGCTCCTTTTTTTCCAAAGCAACTGGCTGTACCCGTTTTTCCGGCACGGTTCGTTTAACCGGCTGGTGCATGGTGACTACGGCTTCTTTGAGCGAATGATATACCATATACCCATAAACCCCCGCCGCAACAAAAACTAGTAATAGAATAATACCCGCGGCTTTTATCCACTTCCTGCTTTTCCTCGAGTGAACCTCCATATAATGGACCTCCAATTTAGTTTCATAGTGGGTTGATAGTGATGTGGGTTAGTGTTAGCAATATATTAACATCATTAGAAAAAAAATCCAATTGCGATATATTAATAGTTTCATGGAGATTAAAATAATAGGACAGATTCCTGGTTTTTTACCATAATAAAAGGGGATACAGTTTTATAGAACTGTATCCCCTATCAGCAGTTTTCTACTAGACTAGGTGTTTACTCCCCATTATCATCTTTATTTTGTTTTTTCTGCTGCTCCTGCAGGGCAATCAGTAGGTCCTGGATATCCACCCGGCCGTCCTTATTCAGGACGTTTAGATTCATTTCTGGTGCTGCCGGTGTTGGCGGCACAGTAGGCGTCGAGCCCTGCCCACCCATATTCGCACTCGGTCCAGCGGCCGGAAGCACAGCCGCGGCCGCCCTATTTTTCGACCCGCTGCCTCCGGCAAAGGTGAACACCAACAGTATCAAAACAAGCAGACCGGCAACGCCATCACCAATATAGAAGAAGGTGGCATAATCGGACCAAAGCATCTTGCTTTTGCTCATTTTCTCCTCAGAATTGCCGATATACTCCTTTATTTCCGAGTGATTTGGATAAATTCGCTGAACTGCTTCGAATTTTTCCAAGGCATGTTTATAATAACCGCCCCAATACAACTCAAGGCCCTCTTTATAAAGCCGATTCGTTTCGCTCTTCGTATTTCTGACGCCGGCCTGGTTCACAAATTCCTTGACCGTATTGACTGGTACGGCAAAATTAAAGCCCTGCACTTCTTGACCGTTGACCGTATCGCCTCTAAAGGTGAGAAGCCCAATAATTTGCCCTTTTTCGTTAATGACAGGTCCGCCGCTATTTCCGTGCGTAGCCGCGGCGTTAATTTGAATTACCGGACTTCCTTGGTCGGTCTTTTTGTCAGTCGCGGAAATTTGCCCTGCATTCATAGTGGAAACGAGAGATGAATCAGGTGACAAAAGGTCCGAATCGGCAGCGGCCGGATAGCCGCTTACCCAAATATTATCCTGGTTTTGGACTTCGCTAGAGTCACCAAGCGGGATGGTCGGCAGGTTCTTTCCCTCTATTTTAACGACGGCGGCGTCCTTCCCTTGGTTAATCGGCGCACCGTAGCTCTTAATTTCCCCATCGAGAACATCTCCGCCTGGTAAAATAACCTTTGTGACGCGCTTAATTTCCGTATACTGAGTATAGGCGACTAAATAATTATAAGCAGTATTGTAATCAACCTGGAAGTGGTCCGCCATGATGGTCACCAGCTGCTCGAAGGCTGCATCGGCCACCTCTTGGTCTGCCATTTTTCCATATTCGACAACATGGGCATTGGTAACGATATAGCCGTCAGAGCTAATAATCGCACCTGAACCCGACCCACCGATAAGCGTTTGATATTTTAGCTGTTCCAAAACTGCTTCGACTTCAGGGTTATAGTCATTAAACTGCCACCCAACCAATGCATAGTCAATAATTCGTACCACAGCAGGCTTCGTGTATTCATTCAGCCTTTGGGCTTGCGATACATTCCCTTTGGCAGGCTTGATGTTGATCAGGACAAAGGAAGCGACGATCGCCGCAATCAGCAGTAAGCTGATCGGAATGGTAAATAGGGCCCTCTTCTTCAATGCATGATTCACCTCTATATTCGGAATTTTTGAAAAACCAACAATGGCAATATATTCGGTGGTTGGATAACGGGAATTTGTACCTGCAAAATTTTGCTGTGGGCGCAGTTGACAGGGAAGTCTATATGGATGGAGTGGTAATTGGCAGTAATTTTTCAAAAAAACATTTGAAAGGTATAATGGTTTGTAGATTAACTAATGGAGGTCTTATTAGATATGCAAATAAAGGTTATGACGGTATTCGGTACGAGACCTGAAGCAATCAAAATGGCGCCGCTCGTGAAGGAGCTGGAAAAGTATCCGGAGCAAATCAAGTCAATTGTAACTGTAACAGCGCAGCATCGTGAAATGCTGGACCAAGTTTTGAATATTTTTGAAATCACGCCTGATTATGATTTAAATATAATGAAAGAAAGACAATCGTTGATAGGTGTGACTACCCGGGCCTTGGAAGGCCTTGACCAAGTTTTAGCTGATGTTAAACCAGATATCGTGCTGGTTCACGGCGATACATCGACAACGTTTGTGGCAAGTTTAGCAGCTTTTTATCATCAGATACCGATTGGTCATGTGGAGGCGGGGCTTCGTACGCACAATAAATATTCGCCTTACCCTGAAGAAATGAACCGGCAGCTGACAGGTGTATTGGCTGATCTTCATTTTTCGCCAACGGTTCAGTCCAAGCAGAATCTAATAGTGGAAAATAAGAAGGAAGAATCTATTTTCATAACTGGCAACACAGCAATCGATGCGTTGAAGACGACTGTAAAAAGCCAATATTCACATCCTGTATTGGACAGGCTTGGCGGAGATAGATTGGTGCTTATGACTGCCCACCGTCGCGAAAACACCGGGAAACCAATGGAGAACATGTTCAATGCTATCCGCCGTTTAGTTGAAAAGCACGATGATGTCCAGGTCGTTTACCCGGTACATATGAATCCGGTTGTTCGCGAGATTGCCGGTCGAATCTTGGGAGACAATGACCGAATTCATTTGATTGAACCGTTGGATGTCATTGATTTCCACAACTTTGCTTCACGGGCGTATTTGATTTTGACGGATTCTGGCGGTGTTCAAGAGGAAGCACCATCGTTGGGTGTTCCGGTTCTTGTCCTAAGGGATACAACCGAGCGTCCGGAGGGGATTGCCGCCGGTACGCTGAAGCTTGCGGGCACCGATGAAGAAACCATCTTTGGAATGGCCGACGAATTGCTTACGGATCCGGCTGCACATGACCAAATGGCCAAAGCCTCCAACCCCTACGGCGATGGCATCGCCTCTGGGCGCATCGTCCAAGCCATCCTCTACCACTTTGGAAAAAGAGGGGATAGGCCAGAGGACTTTGGGGTTTAAAGTTAAAGGGTATCAATAGAGGTGTCAGCACCGCTCGTGGACATTGTCCATGTGGGGCAGACGTTCTTTGAATTTAGGTTTGAACTGGCTAACCTTTGTAAGTATTGAGCTTTTTAGCCCACTTGTCTCCTGCGAGGAGGCAAGTGGGTTATCCCTATTTTTAAGTAGAAAGTTGTGTTGTCTATGAAGCTAAAGAAAATCCATCATATCGCCATTATTTGTTCTAATTATGAGAAGTCAAAGGATTTTTATGTGAGGATTCTTGGCTTGAATCCAATAAGTGAAACTTATCGAAAGGAGCGGGATTCCTATAAACTGGACTTAGAAGTGAATGGCCACTATCAGATTGAACTTTTTTCCTTCCCGAATCCACCCGAGCGACCAAGCTATCCGGAGGCAGCAGGCCTAAGGCATATCGCCTTTGAAGTAGAAAACATTGAAGAAGCAGTTCACCATTTAACTGAGCAGCATATAGAAGTGGAACCAATCCGCATCGACACCCTCACCAACAAGAAATTCACCTTCTTCGCAGATCCTGACGGCCTTCCCATCGAACTATACGAGATATAGAAAAAGCCACCACCCGCTTCCTCAAAAAATAGGTCTCAGGTCGTAGTTTGTTTGCGATTCAAGTCTATGGCGGGCAGGAGTTTTTTCATGTATTGTGGAATTAATAGATGGAAATAACTTTCATTTGTTGGCAATTCATTTAATAATGAAACATTCACTTCTTTCATACGTATTAATAGAAGTGATGAAAAGTCAGGAGTCGATTAAAATGAATCCCATTCTTTCGTTAATTCTCCGCTCGTTTGTGGCTGTACCTGTTACCATTATTGCGGGCTTTGTCAGCTTTTTCTTTATGAACATAAACTTTCTGCCATCGATTGGTATTGCGATTGCCGCAGGAGTTCTAACCCATTTAATCCTTGGGCCAATCATGACTTCAACGTTTTTGAAAAAACACCAGCTGTCATGGAGGGAATACCGTTATATTCGAAAAAATTTAGCGGATGCCCAGAAAAAAATCCGCCGCTTGAATAAATCGCTTTTTAGTATTCGCGACCTGTCGTCTGTGAAGCAAAGAATTGACATACTTCGTATCACTAAAAAAATTCAAAAGATGGCTCTCAAGGAGCCGAAGCGTTTCTATCAGGCCGAGCCGTTTTATTTTTCACATCTCGATTCAGTTATCGAGCTGACGGAAAAATACAATTTTCTTTCAGCGCAGCCGAAAAAAAGCTTGGAAATTAATCAATCTTTGATTGAAACAAGACAGACCTTGAATGAACTTACCAAGGTACTTGAGGAAGATTTATATCATGTGGTCTCAGATGATGTGGACCATTTAAATTTTGAAATTGATGTTGCCAAACATACGATAAAAAAACAAAAAGAAGCTAAATTCCCTGAAGAAAATAGGTGGTTAAAATGACCGAAAATAATCCATTGCAAAAAGGTGATTTTTTAAATGACATTCTCGCTGACCCGTTTGGCGACGGGCTTCAGCCTGCGAAAAGCCCAGTGGTCCAGCAGCCTGGGGAGGCCCCAAGGCCGACAAAACTTATCGAAGTTATTCCGGAGGAACACCGCGCCAAAGCTTATCAGCTTGCTGAACAAATTGACCCGACCAACCATCAGGCGATGATTCAGTACGGGACACAGGCCCAAGGAAAGCTGCTCTCGTTTTCTCACGCCATGCTTGAGCATGTTCAGCAAAAGGACGTTGGTGAAATTGGAGAAATCATCAGCGATTTAATGAAGCGCCTCAACGAAGTGAATCCGGACGAGCTAAAGGACAGCAAGCCGTCCTTTTTTGGACGGATGTTTGGAAAAATCTCCAGTTCGCTTCAGGAGGTTCTGTCCAAATACCAAAAGACCGGCGCACAAATTGACCGAATTAGCGTGAAGCTGGACCGCAGCAAAAACGTACTGTTATCCGATATCAAATTGCTCGAGCAACTTTACGAAACGAATAAAGAATATTTCCATGCTCTCAATGTATATATTGCCGCCGGTGAAATTAAGCTTGAGGAAATGCACGAAAAGACAATCCCTCAGCTAAAAATAGAGGCAGAAGCCACAAATGACCAGATGAAGTATCAAGAAGTTAACGATATGATTCAATTTGCGGACCGGCTCGATAAACGTCTCCATGATTTGAAGTTAAGCCGAGAAATCACGATTCAAAGTGCACCGCAAATTCGCCTGATTCAAAACACAAACCAGGCATTAGTGGAAAAAATTCAGTCCTCCATTGTCACGGCCATTCCGTTATGGAAAAACCAAGTAGCGATTGCGCTGACACTCATCCGCCAGCGCCATGCGGTTGAGGCTCAGAAGCAGGTATCCAAAACTACTAACGAACTTCTGCTGAAAAATGCTGAGATGCTGAAAACAAATACAATTGAAACGGCCAAAGAAAACGAGCGTGGTCTTGTCGATATCGAAACGCTCAAGAAAACACAGGAAAACCTGATCTCCACATTGGAAGAGACTTTAAGGATCCAGGAGGAAGGACGCCACAAACGCCGGATTGCCGAGCAAGAACTTGCCACAATGGAAAACGATCTAAAACTGAAACTCCTTGAAATCAAGGGAAAATAAGAAATGCCCCCGCAATGGACACGTTCAGGATGCGGGGGCTATTTTTTTGTAAGACAAAATTCGCCCTTAAACCGCTCTGAGTATCGTAGCAAAAAAAGACATGGGTTCGTCCCCCCGCCTTTACTCGTCAACTTTAAAGATTTACTCGCCTTATTTCCTAAATTACTCGCCCAAATCTAGATTTTATGCCAAGCCCTATTTGGAGAGGCCAAACCTACCAAAAAAGGTACCTTTTCAATTACCCTTTTTGGTGTGATTTCCATTTATCTGGATATATTTTCCGATTAGGTGTGGTTACTTTCCAAATGGGGAGAAATACTTTCCACATTCATGATGTTACTTACACTTTTTGGCCGAATACTTACCAAAATATCTGGTTTACTTTCCAAACTTATTTTTTAGGGGGGATTACCCAAAAAAGCCAGGCGGCGAGCCTGGCTTAGGTAACATATGAGATCTTAATAATACCTTTCTAAAAATTACTCGCTGGATTTGGGATTTTACTCGTCAACTTTTGAGTTTTACTTGCCTAATTTCATGATTTACTCGCGCAACCCTATCTAGAGAGGCCAAACCTACCAAAAAAGGTACCTTTTCAATTACCCTTTTTGGTGTGATTTCCATTAATTTGGAAATACTTTCCGATTAGGTTTGGTTACTTTCCAAATGGGGAGAAATACTTTCCACATTCATGATGTTACTTACACTTTTTGGCCGAATACTTACCAAAATATCTGGTTTACTTTCCAAACTTATTTTTTAGGGGGGATTACCCAAAAAAGCCAGGCGGCAAACCTGGCTTAGGTAACAGATAAGATCTTAATAATACCTTTTTAAAAATTACTCGCTGGATTTGTAATTTTATTCGTCAAAAGCTAGGCTTTACTCGTCAACTTTAGAGTGTTACTTGCCTAATTTCATGATTTACTCGCGCAACCCTATATGGAGAGGCCAAACCTACCCAAAAGGTGCCGTTTCAATTACCCTTTTTGGTGTGATTTCCATTTATTTGGATATACTTTCCGATTAGGTGTGGTTACTTTCCAAATGGGCAGAAATACTTTCCACATTCATGATGTTACTTACACTTTTTGGCCGAATACTTACCAAAATATCTGGTTTACTTTCCAAACTTATTTTTTAGGGGGGATTACCCAAAAAAGCCAGGCGGCGAGCCTGGCTTAGGTAACATATGAGATCTTAATAATACCTTTTTAAAAGTTACTCGCTCGAATTGAGGTTTTACTCGTCAAAAGATAGGATTTACTCGCCCAACCCCCGTTTCATGAGTCAACCCCCAACCCCAGAATTCGTTGTCCGCAACCCTAGACCGTTGTCACTTATTCACCGGTACCGCATCATAGTATTCCTCTAGAGTAATCCCATGTTTGTTTATAACCTTGGCGATGGCTTTACTAACATAACGAAGGTGCCATGGTTCGTATTTGTAGCCGGTGATGGATTCTTTTCCTTTCGGGTAGCGGATAATGAAGCCATACTCGTCTGCATGGTTCGCGAGCCACTTGGCCTCCACCGTTCCCGCAAAGCAATCCTCCGCAGGGCATTTTCCGTTCCCGCCCGTCACATCAATGGCAAGACCCGTTTCATGCTCGCTTGTCCCAGGCTCGGCACTATACATTTTCGCTTTTTTAATGCCATCTTGATTGACGTAATAATTGAACAACGCCTTTTGTGCGGTATATGATCGATAGGCCGAAACTCCGGCAAGACTGATGCCCTGTTCTTCGGCAGCGGCAAATAATTTTTCGATAGCCGCAGCCGCTTCCTTACGCATTTTTTGTTTTTCCGCTTTTTTATTAGAAATATATGGGATACTTGGATACACTAAATCTTCAGGTTGATAGTTTTCAGGTAAGATATTGTACTTATTTACAAGAACAGGAATACTTTCTGGGTTGAAAACCTCTTGCACCTGCCCATCACGGTGTTCCGACTTTTTCTTAGCGGATGAAGAGTTGTCCTTACCATCAGATTCGGTCCGCGTTACGCCTTTATCGTCCTGGGAAAAAAAACTTTTCCCCATGCAGCCGGTTAAAGGGAAGAGGAGAAGCATCAAACTAGTTATCACAGAAAATATTTTTACCATCGCAAACTTCCTTTTTTAAAAATGAATTTGATAACAGCATGGACACAATAAAGCCACTTTTAAACATGCTTATAAAAATAAGCCCCACTAACAACGAGGGTCCTTTTTCCTATAAACAAACGCATGATCATATTGTCAGAAGGCTAACATTATGGGAATTTTCGAAAAAATTAGTACCCAAGACTCTTTTCATTTTAAAGTAGGTTATTTATGCTGTTTACAAACACATAAATCGTACGAAACGGCAAAACTATTGAAAAATGGTGACGCAAAGCTATAGGGGCTAATGTTTAACAACGATGCTAGCCAGCTACCGAACACGAATACTCCAGCGGTTTATGTAAAGACAAGTAAGGAGGTTTTCATGTGTTGAAATTATGGCAAAAGGGAAAATACTATTATCATGTCTATCTGTACCGACATAATGAGCTGCTGCAGCATGATTGTTTATGCGAGAAGCTAAGGTGGAAGTTGAAGATTAAAGCAATCTATCACAATAGCAAAGCGATTGAACTTGGTTTTAAACTAAACCCTATAACCTGAAAAATGGTTTCTTTTAAGATAGCAAATCCTTAAGGTGAAATAAGATGAAAAATGTCAGAGGGACAAGGAATCTTTCGACACTTTTCTCGACACAACATAAAAGAAATCGGCCTTCTTAGGGCCGATTTCTTTTTGTATCAATATATATGTTAATGTGACATTACAGCGCTGCCATCATCATGTCCGTCTTTAGTCACCTTCAGAACCGCTACAGCTCCTTTGGTAGCATGGTTGAATTGGTGGGTTACTATTGGATAGCTGCCTTCTTTTGTTACAGTGAACTCAACCACAGCGCCGCCACTTGCTGGCAGAAGCACGGTTTGCATGCCTTTCATGTGGTTGAAGGGATTACCGTCAATATATACATCATCAAAGACAGTTCCGACTACATGGAAGCTAGAAACCTCATTTGGGCCAACGTTGTCCACGTAAAGTCTCACTTTGTCACCAACCTTGGCAAGGAGCGGTTTGTCAACAAGGGAGCCAACAGCACCATTTGTGTTTGGGTCGCCGCCTTTAAGCGCCTTCGCGGAAAAGACTACATATTTTGGAACACCATTTGTAAAGTCCTCTAGGTTGTTGTACTTATACCACTCGTTTTGGACAAGCGCGTATTCGCGAGTCACTTGAGAGTCTGTAGGGTAGCCTTCCTTCGGCTTGACAATAATCATCCCGTGCATCCCATTCGCAATATGAGCGAGGACAGGCTTCGTGCCGCAGTGGTACATAAATACGCCAGGATTGTCAGCAGGATAGCTGAAGCTGCCAGTATGATCCGGCATGACATTCGCAAAATCAGCGGAAGGTGCCGCATGTACGGCATGGAAGTCCATGCTGTGCGGAATGGATGGATCCATATTCTTTAAGGTGAAATTAATTTTATCTCCTTGATTGACAACAATTACTGGACCAGGCGCTTCGCCGTTAAAGGTCCAAGCCTTATACATTTCGCCTTTATTGATTTCAATGTCAGTAATTTGAGCGGTCATTTCAATATTGACTTCATGCTCGCCAATTCGTTCCATTTTAAGAGGAGTTGGTTTTTGGTTCAGGCCTTTATGGGGTGCGAATACTTCAACTGCAGCTTCTTTGTCTGTCTGCGCCTCCACCTTTTTTTCCACTGAAAGATCAGTTTTTCCACAAGCACCAAGAATTAAAGCAGATGTGACAACCATTGTTGCTGCAACCTTTGTAAACTTACCCATTTTACTTCCCTCCATTAATAACTCCTAATTTATTTTTTTGATAAATGATTACACTTTCATTTTACTTTTATTAGAAATGCTTCTAGTGATGCGGGTCACTCAAAATAGGGGTGTTCTTGAACAATTTGTGAATGAGTGAGCAAAGTAATATTTATATGGTGTAAATACTAATTTCTCAGCTGATAGTGGTAATTCTATTAATAAAAGGAGGCGCTTTTTTTGAAAAACAAAAACGACGAAACAAGCGAAGGTTTGAATCAAATTTTTGAAATTATTAATGCTAAAGGAGATGAAGGGGAACTTCGGGAGATTGTAAAAAATAATCAAGAAAAACAGTCGCCCGAAATACGGTCACAGAAGCAATAAACTCCATGGAACTAGAAGCTAATTTCTAGTTCCTATTTTTATGTGCATAACGTGTATAACTTGTGGATAAATCTTTGCTGATTGTGGGTAACTAGTGTATCTTTGTGGGTATTTGACTTTTTAGAAAAATATTTTTTGGGGTCAAAACGTGGATAACCTGTATAAATCTGTTGATAACCATGTGGATACTGTTAAAAACTTGTTTATAAACTATGAATAGCCATAAATCTGCTGTGGATACCTTTATTTTTCCCCTCTTGAAATGCTTGTTTTGAATGGGCGGGAGGTGGCCGAACAAATGGCTGAGCTCGTGCACTTTACAAATGGTGCCCATTTATCCCCCTTTCTAGGCAGAACAACCTTCCTTAAAATCACTTTCTGAATAGATTATTACTAGCTTAATTAGAGGGGAGGACAAGGCTCGCCTGAAGGCTTATTGGAACATCCGAAGAATTAGCCTAGGGGGCCTTATTCAGTCCTTTCGTGAAAAAGGAGGACTACATCCGTTTTGAAAATATTAATCGTCGGAACAGGCTATGTCGGGACGACGACCGGACTTATTTTTTGCAAAATGGGGCATCAAGTTACCGGCCTGGATCTCGATGAACAAAAAATAAACGCACTGCAAGCGGGGAAACTGTATTTCTACGAGCCAGGTCTTGAGGATTTATTGACCAAGCATGTCAGCGCTCAAAACATCCGCTTTACAACTGACACCGAGAAAGCAGTAAAAGAAAACGATGTTATTTTTATATGTGTCGGCACACCATTGGGAGCCAAGGGAAAAGCTGACCTCACTTTTGTAAAAAATGTTGCAGGGACTATCGGCCGCTATATGAACCATTATAAGTTGATTGTGACCAAAAGTACGGTACCCGTGGGCACAGCTGAAAACGTCACCAATTGGATTAAGGAGAAACAACCAGCCCCTATCCCTTTTGACGTCGTATCTAATCCAGAATTCCTGCGTGAGGGTTCTGCCCTTCATGATGCACTTAATCCCGACCGGATCGTTATTGGTGCTTCAAGTGACAAAGCTAGAGCAGTTATGCGCGAACTTTATAAGGATTTTCAATGCCCTATCATTGAAACCAACCCGCAAGCCTCCGAAATGATCAAGTATGCCGCCAATTCCTTCCTTGCCATGAAAATTTCCTTTATTAATGAGTTAGCCCGGGTTTGTGATGCACTAGGGATTAACGTCAATGATATTTCCACGGGGATTGGCCTCGACCACCGGATTGGCCCGCATTTCCTCCGTGCTGGAATGGGCTTCGGCGGATCCTGCTTCCCTAAGGATGTCAATGCCTTAATCCAAACGTCCAAAGAAACGGGAAGACCGCTTTCAATATTGGAAAAGGTGGTTCAAGTAAACGACGAACAACAGCTTTATATTATGCAAAAAATCAGGCAGGTGTTGGGCGGGAACTTGGAAAATAAAACAATTGCCGTGCTGGGATTAGCCTTTAAAGCTAATACGGACGATACACGGGAATCGCCAAGTTTGATTTTGATTGAAAAATTGCGTGGGGAACGGGCAGCGGTTCAAGTCCATGATCCCGTCGTAAAATCATCGGGATTAATACAGTTTTCGAAGGTGGAGGAAACTGTGAAAGGCGCCGACGCAGTCATTCTTTGCACCGACTGGAACGACTACAAAACCTTAGACTGGGCGGCCCTTAAGTCATTGATGAAACAGCCTATCATCTTTGATGGTAGAAACATGCTCAATAAAATCAAAATCGAGGAACTTGGCTTTCGGTATCTAGGAGTCGCCAATCACTAATTCTTGATAAAACAAGGGGACAGCTGTCCCCTTATTATTTTTGGCTCTGCAAAACCAGCTGCAATCCCAGGCCGATATAGATAGTCCCAACCACTTTGCCCTGCCAGTGGGCAAATCGGCTGTTCCGATTGGAAAAGAGCCGCTTCCCGATGGAGCTTGTCAAAAAGGCCAAAAGCGTTGTATACAGGATGCTCATTAATACGAAGGTGAGTCCGAGAGTTAGCAGCTGCAGAACAATCGGCGTTCCGTTGTGATGAACAAATTGCGGAAGAAAGGCCAAAAAGAACAGCGCTGTTTTCGGATTCAACAGTTCAATGAGCAGTGCCTGGCGGAAGGACGTGACCGCCGAGCTTGGTTTAGCCGCCTTAATAGCCTCGGCTTGACTTTTTGCTTTTTCCAAGAACGATTTAATCCCGATGAAAATCAGATAAGCAGCCCCTAAATATTTTACGATTTCAAAGGCAAGGGCGGATGTCATTAAGATGGCCGAAAGTCCAAGCACCGCTGCAACCGTATGGATCAAGTCCCCAACAGCAATCCCTACACCCGTGATGATCCCTGATTTTCGCCCGCCATTGGCAGTTTGTGTGACGGTTAACAGGACGGCAGGACCAGGAATAAGAAATAGGACCAGTACAACTAAGATAAACGATAGCAATTTTTATCACTCCATGGAAAAATTATGGTGATGTCATTTTATCATAATATTGAAAATATTATAATATGAGTTAAAGTAAAAAGGCATTCGAACGTACAATAAAAAAACTCCTGCCCGCAAATCGGCGGCCAGGAGTTTACTTATTTAACTCACATTCTCAATAAAAATAGCCTTATGCAATTCAGGTAAATGAATACAAAGTTTGTCATTCCTTCTAAGCCGGTGGCCGGTTTCGGCGTCAATCAACTCGCCGCCCAAGTCAATCGTGCAACTGGATTTATTGAGGAGAAGCAAGGTATTGTCCGTGATAGGTACAAAGGTAATTTGGTCGGTTTCGGAAAATTCCTGATCAAGCTTGAAGAGCTGCCGTAAGTGAAACTCACCCTTAAATGCCTTTAGTCTTTTCACCTTTTGTACCGTACTTTCGCCTGTATTTTCATCTTTTACCTCTACCACTAGTTGTCCGCTGAACCCGCGGTTTTTCTTCCTTTTTTTTGCTCGATAGGAGATGACCAGCACTACCAACAGCAGAATAGCCGCTGCACCTGTCACTGCATAAATCCATGGTAACGTTAATGGTTTCGCAATCATGGCTGCCTTCACGTGCCCGCCGATAGGCTTTAGATTTACTCCGCCGGCCCCTGTGACTTTCATCGTTTGCGGCTTGGTCTCACGGAAAAAGCTGTTGCCTTCAGCCCTCACTGTCACTTCATAGCTGGAGGAGTCCCCTGCTTTAAACTCGCCGAAAAACCCTTTGTCCCCAGCCTTTAGAGGGATTTCTTCAGTTTTTCCTGAAGCTGAATCCTTTACAAAAAGACTAGCCTTTAGCGTAGGATATAGATCCTTAGTGACGATTTTTTTGCCGTTATCCTCAAAGAAAACTTCGATCTTCACGGTATCGCCCGCTTTAATATTTTTTGCCATTGGTGCAAGTTTAAGCTGCAAGTCATTATTGAAGACAAGCTTCACATCCACCTTGTCCTGCGGGAAGCCTTTCACCTTCAAAGTCCAATTTCCTTGAACGGGATTAAGCAATTTCAGCATCGAATAATTTTTGGACTTGGTTAACGAAATGTTGTCAGAAGGGATGGCGACCTCTTTTCCTAACGGGTCAACCAGCTTTAGCTCAACCGGCTTACTCGAAATTAGCGAAATATTGGCCTCCTGGACATTTTCATTTGGAACGGTAAACGGAACATCCTCAAACTCCTCGGTCGCCGTTACATCTTTAACTGGGACCATTTTTAACTTCAAATGGTCAGCAAAGATTTCACTAAGAATACCTGGCAGGTCAGCGGCATTATTTGTTTCGAAAAATTTCCCATTCGTACCGGTAGCAATATTCTGCAGCAGCTGTTTATTCAGCTTGCCATCGGCGTTTAAGCCAATCACATAAATCGGATAGCCCTTCGCTTTCGCTTCCACTACCGATTGGGCGAGCTGCTCATCAGCCTGCTGATTGGTTTTCGGCTTGGTTTTGTCCAAATCATTGTTGCCGTCAGCAAGCACTACGACAAGTGGAATATAGCCAGATTCATGGCCAGTGTCCAAAAATTTAAGTGCCTCAGCCACTCCAACGGAAATATCGGTGTTATTGTATTTACCAAGCGAATCAATAAAACTCTTGATAGCCTGTTTATCCGCTTCCGTTTGGATTTTCGTGAGCCCCTTTTTGCTTTCGACATCATTTCCGTAAGCAATTACCCCGATCTTGTCTCCTTTAATAGAGGACATGTCCACAAACATCTTCATCGCTTCATTAGAAATACCATTCGGGTCACTAGACAGCATCGACTTGCTGACATCAACCACCAGTACCCCTTCAATCCTCGAAGAAAGCTCCATCTGGGCGGCAGCCTCGGCACGGTAAGCACCCGCCGAACTATAGATGAAAACAAACACAGCACAAATGTAAATCCACTTTTTCAACATCTATGTAACCCCCTACTTGAAATCTATTAATAGAAATTCGTTCAATAAATAAACAATAAATGTTCTTTATATAATACTATTCTACCAACCATTCCGTATTTTTCATAAAATATTTGTCTAATAAAATAAAAGTATTATCGACAAGTTTCGAGTGATGGGTGATGCATGAGGACGGTTCTGGTGCCTCAAAATGGGGGATTACAGAGGTGTGTGGACGGTTTACGGATAATGGTAAGAATATTTTGATGCTTATCACATAACAATATGTTAAATTATTTCTATTAAACTTAAATTCAAGTAACCAATAAAAAGGGGAAATCGCATGACAAGAACATGGAAGTGGATTATTGCCTGTTTCGTATTCTTGCTTTTATTAAATGGCTTAGGGGTCCTGGCTGTACATTTATTGAGTAAGTAAATTTGAAATCCCCCCAAAATTAACCTATAGGGAATGACGTTGATAATGACAACGAATTTAACTAAACCTATTTCAATTAAGCTGTTAATTGGTATGCTGGTTGTGGTCTTTGGAGCCGAAATCCTGCTCTATCTCAACCGTTTCAGCTATCTCGCCGGAACCCTTTATGACGCGGTGATGGTCGCTTCACTTTTTATCGGCATCAAGTTGCACCGAAGGCTTGCACCCCCGCAAGAGCAGGGCCCAAGTAAAACGAAACGGCAGATGGTCCTTCAGTTTACGGGTGCTTTTTTGATTTTCATTCTTGGCAGCACCGTAATCAACGTCTATTCAAGTATGACCTATGATGACTTTAACTCTGATTATGACCAATATGTGCAAACTTATACTGACACGCAAACCTACCCAGAAGAAGAGAAGGGAACCGCCGCAACAGAAGAGTCGAAATTTTGGTCTTATATGGATAAAATCGATACAATTGGCGCTGATCTTTATACAGACGCCCTGGCCGGTTTAGAGGAGGTTTGGCGGTTAGCTTATATCATACTTATTCTCGTTTTCTTAAAAAAGCTTTTTCCAAAACGGTGGGAGAGCGGATCGAGGGATGTCTTTCTAATGGTTGCTCTATTTTGGACCTCGCTTTTTTTCGGCATCGACCACACACTCGATACCGAGCAGTCATGGACTGTAAAAATAGGATCCATAGTTACCTTCGCTAACATGGGGTTTCTGTTTGGAATCATCCTATTATGGACACGAAACCTGTGGCTGACCGTGCTGGTTCACTCCCTCTACGACATCACAGCAACCCTGTCATGGTATTACATCGACTACGCCGTCGAACTATTTGCAGGGATCTTGCTGGTTGTACACATGATCTTATTCCTAATGGAAAAATCAGCGCAAAAACGCATTCAAACACAGCTAGAACAGACTGAGGCGGCGCAACTAGCAGAATAATAGAAAAAGAGGTCACAGAGCGCTGTGACCTCTTTTTTTGCAGCCCCATATAATTAGGTGTCCACTTCATTCTTCGTAAATGTAAGACTTCCCATTAATCCAATATTCAATCGACCCATCATCCTGTATACGATATTTTATCTTTTCGCTGTCGAAAGCCTTCTGTAGGCTCTCTCTGGCTAATTCCTGTAAAACATCGAGTTCGAATAAATATTTTTGAAACAGGACAGGGTCGATCGTTTTCGTTTCAGCAAGATACGTGATAATAGAAAGGCGCTGTTCATAAACACCAAGCTGATCCAGATTATATTCACGAAAGCCCGAAGGAAGCTGCAAATCCTTTAACATTGTGATCAGATTTTTCTGCTTCGCTTTAGCGCCTTGAAGATCGTACGCTCTATTTTCCAGACAATCCTCCAATAATGTTAAACTTTCCCTATGGTACCTTTGCTCTATTTTAAAATAGGAGATAATCTTTTCATTTTTTGGGCCTGCCAGATTCATCGTTAACAAAGAGGAAAACAATATTACTAGAATAATTCCGAGGGCTGCAAATATCCAGTTTTTATGTGAGTTTGTTTTAGCCAGAATGGGATTTTCGCTCATCAGTTGGTCCCTGTAAGAACCATTTGCTCTCAGTTCCTCCAGCTCTTGTTTGACTTTTTGTTGGGCAGGAGTCAGCACGATAGCACCCCAATTTCCATTTATATTACTATCATCCTACTATAAAAGTAACGATAAAATCCATTAATTCCCTAAACTGTTTTAATAAAATAATTTTACAAATATAGATATGACAAGGAAACTTCATACTTTACGAATTATTATGGAATTTTTTTCTAGTACTTTCGAATTATTATTATATTAATATTATTTACAATATTTTTACATAATGATAGAATTAAAATCAGACTCTTCTGAAAATATAAAAAAGGGAGTCTATTATTAGGGGGGATACATAGTGAAGAAGAACTACGGTCTAAAGGTATTTTCCAGCATCGCAGCGACTACGTTAGCCGCGTCGGCATTATTTACAGTGCCTTTTGTTGGGACAAAAGCAGCACCCTTTTCAGCCAAGCCAGCATATGCGGCGGAGGTTCAGTCGGCTCCGGTTGACTTGAACATTATTGATCAAGACCGGCTCGCCAAAGCCTTACAGGAGCGGGGGCTGATTTCAAAGAACGCCACTTCTGAAGAAGTGGTCAAGGCTGTAAAGGCCTACATCAATCAAAAGCAGGGCGAAAAGACTGGCAAGGCAGACAAAGCCTTAACCAAAGAACAGCAGGAAATGGACAAAAAAGCAAAAGACTTTTTAACGAAGCAAAAGGACAAGCTAGCTAAACAGCTTAACAAAGGTCACGAAAACTTCAAAAAAGGTAAGCCGACTGGCGCAGTTAAAGTAGACTCTGCAAAGCAGGCAGCATATAACGGGGATGTTCGTGAAGATAAGGTGCTTGTGCTTTTAGTAGAGTATGCTGACTTAAAGCACAATAATGTAGAACAAGAAGACGGATATATGTACGCAGATGACTTCAATAAAGAGCACTATGAAAAAATGTTGTTTGGCGATGAAGATTTCACTCTCTTCAACGGAGACAAGATTAAAACATTTAAACAATATTACGAAGAGCAATCAGGCGGTAGTTACACCGTCGACGGTACGGTGTCCGATTGGTTGACAGTACCAGGAAACGCTGCTGAGTATGGCGGTGACAGCCCATCAGGCGGCCATGATAATAAACCTGGCACAAAAGGAGCACGCGGACTTATTAAGGATGCACTAAATGCAGCTGTGGCATCTGGAATTAATTTAGCAGATTATGATAAATTCGACCAATATGATCTAGATGGTGACGGCGATCGGAACGAGCCAGACGGTTTAGTTGACCACTTAATGGTTCTCCATGCAGGTGTCGGCCAGGAGGCTGGCGGCGGAGTAGTTGGAGATGATGCGATTTGGTCACACCGCTGGACATTAAATGGTGTTTATCCTGTCGCTAACACTACAGCTGCCGTAGATTACTGGGGCGGTAAAATGGCAGCTTATGACTACACTGTTGAGCCTGAAGACGGAGCAGTGGGCGTATTCGCGCACGAATATGGTCATGACTTAGGGGCTCCGGATGAGTATGATACACAATATACCGGAAATGGCGATACAGTTGCACAATGGTCGATCATGAGCGGCGGCAGCTGGAGCGGCCATATTGCCGGAACACAGCCACCAAGTTTCTCGCCGCAGGTGAAAGAATTCTACCAAAAAACAATCGGCGGAAACTGGGCGAATATTACAGAAGTAAACTATAATGATATCGATCAAAACGGTTTGGCTGCAGTCATTGACCAGAGTGTAACGAAATCGAAGAATCCTGGAACCGTGAAGGTTAATCTTCCTGCTAAAAAAGTTCCTGGAATCCAGCCTGAATTTGGCGCAAAATACTATTATAGTACAAAAGGTGATGACCTAGATACGGTAATGGAAACACCAGAATTTGATTTAACAAACGCAAGCAGTGCAAGTTTTGACTTTAAAGCTTTCTATGAGGTCGAAACAGATTACGATTATTTGAACGTAACAGCTGTTGCCAATGATGGTTCAGAAAAAGTAATCGATGTGATTGGGGATGACTCTGACGTGGTCCGCAGCGGCTCGGCATTCGAATCTACTCAAGGTAAATGGGTGGACAAGTCCTATGACTTGAGCCAATTCGCCGGCAAAAAAGTCAAATTGGTATTTGAATATGTAACCGATGGAGGCCTTGCACCAGACGGATTCGCAATCGATAACCTGCAATTAACAGTTGATGGACAGGTTGCATTCTCTGACGGTGCAGAAGGGACTGCAAAAGTAACCTTAAACGGTTTCGAAGTATCAGATGGCTGGATTAGCAAACCTCACTACTACTATCTTGAATGGAGAAACTACGCTGGCTCCGATAAAGCACTAGAATTCTCTCGCGGTGTAAAATATAATACTGGTTTAGTAGTTTGGTATGGTGACGATACGTTCACTGATAACTGGGGCGGAGTTCACCCTGGTGAAGGGTTCCTGAGTGTGGTTGATGCCCATCCTGAAGCAATTGTAGGTACCCTGAATGGTAAACCTTCCATCAGTCAAAGTACAAGATACCAAGTGGCGGATGCTGCGTTCTCATTGGATCAGGCACCTGCATGGACGATTGATTCTCCGTCCCGCGGTCTTTTTGAATACCTAGGACTTCCAGGCGTCACAGCATTTGATTCTACAAAAACATACATGAACACGATGATTCCAGATGCTGGAGTAAAAGTTCCGGCACAGTACCCGCTTAAGGTCCAAGTTATTGGCGAAGCAAAGGATAACTCTGCTGGGGCGGTTTGGATTCATAAATAATAGGTTAAGTGAGATATCGGGCTTTGCTCGGTGTCTTTTTCTATTTATCATAAAGTTGTAAATTAACATTTACCATGACAAAGAAGTCATCAATAGGAGACATCGGGCCGATCATGATTTTGCCAGTCAAGCAGGGCAACTGCCATTCATGACTTTGGTGCCCAAATCAACCTTACTCTAATATCATGAGTGAGGTTTTTGATTTTGGTTTTTTTTCCATTTCTGTTCCATCTTGTATATTCTAATTTGTTATGGAATAATTTTAGTAATAAATATGTTGAACTAGGATTTCGGTTTGGTGCATTAAAGTCGATGAAAGGAAGAATGATAATGAAAAATGTGAAAAAAGCAATTATTCCTGCCGCTGGTCTTGGAACACGTTTTCTCCCGGCCACAAAAGCCATGCCCAAAGAGATGCTGCCAATAGTGGATAAACCGACGATTCAATACATAATTGAAGAAGCGATAGAATCTGGAATCGAAGATATTATCATCGTTACTGGTAAAGGAAAAAGGGCAATTGAAGACCATTTCGATTACGCATATGAGCTTGAACAAACCCTCCTTAGTAAAGAAAAATTTGACTTGTTGGAAAAGGTTCAAGAACCATCAAGAATGGCTGATATCCATTACATTAGACAAAAAGAGCCTAAAGGATTAGGACATGCTGTTTGGTGTGCTCGGAATTTTATCGGTGATGAACCATTTGCGGTTTTACTTGGGGACGATATCGTTCAAGCAGAGACTCCCTGCCTCAAACAATTAATGAACGAATTTGACAGAACTCGTTCTTCTGTCATTGGCGTTCAGCGAGTGCCTGAGGAGGAAACAAATCGATATGGTATTATCGATCCAATTGAACAGCATGGCCACTCTTACCAAGTGCGGAACTTTGTCGAAAAACCACAGTTAGGCACAGCCCCTTCAAATTTAGCTATTATCGGCAGATATATTTTTACACCTGAAATCTTCATGTTTTTAGATAAGCAGGAAATTGGTGCAGGAGGGGAAATCCAACTTACGGATGCTATACAAAATCTAAATCATATTCAGCGGGTGTTTGCTTATGAATTTGAAGGCAACAGGTATGATGTAGGGGAAAAATTAGGTTTTATTGAAACAACGATTGAATTTGCTCTTCAGAAAGAGGAATTACGAGAAGATTTATTAAAGTTCATGGCAAGTCAAATCAACAAATATCAATTGTAATACCAAATATGCCAAAATAAATATTCATTATGCACTATGAGTAAAATTAATTACTCATAGTGTTTTTTTTGTGTGAAAATAGTAATATACTCGCAATTATTTCTACTAGCTTTATGATAGAATAACAATATTGTTTGTAAAATTTTGTAGAATAGGAGTAGGAGGATGAAAAGACGGGTTTTGTTATTTTTTTCAGTACTATTAATCTTTTTTGGATCCCTTCCAAAAGGAAGTAATGCAAATGGATTAGATGCTACAAATTTAGGGGATTCTTCTGAAGTTTCAAGTTATTTTATCATCCATTATAATGGTGAAAATCAAGAGGCAGTTCTAAATGACAATGTATCATTGACGTTAAATGGTTGGACAGATGAAGCAAAATCTTCTGTTAAGGGTAAGATTAATATTCATACTGATTCCATAAATCAAACGGAAGATATCACGATTGATGTTACCAATGACCTAAAGGAAATTTCAGTCCCGGAAAAAGAAAGTATATTTTATAGATTAGAAGTGTCTGATACATTTAACGTTGAGGAAGTGACAAATGAACCTAATACTCTCAGTACTCAAAGTGTAAATGAGACTTCTTCTTCGGAGGACGGTATTGTAGTTAGTGAGACCCCGTCTACGAAGGACAGTACTGTAGTGAGTGAAGGAACTTCTGAAGAAGCTTTAAATTCCACCAATGCAGAATCAACGATGGGGACACCTTCTGTTCAATATGCCACTCATGTACAAGACATTGGATGGCAAAACCCTGTTTCTGATGGAGAATTGTCCGGTACAGAAGGGCAAGCAAAACGACTGGAAAGTATTAAAATTTCAGTCGATAATGTAGAAGACTTAGGTGTGAAATACTCCACACATGTTCAAGATTATGGGTGGCTTCCTTATGTTTCCGATGGAAAAGAAAGTGGAACTACAGGACAAGGAAAACGCTTGGAAGCTATTAAAATTAATTTAACTGGTACCCAAGCTGAAAATTATGATATATACTATCGAGTTCATGCACAAGATTTTGGCTGGTTAGGTTGGGCAAAGAATGGAGAATCCGCTGGTACAGAGGGACTTTCAAAACGCTTGGAAGCAATTGAGATTGTTTTAGTGCCAAGAGGTGGAGCGGCTCCTGGCTCAACAGATCAACCATTTGTAAAAAAACTATCTGTTGCTTATTCAACTCATGTTGAATCATATGGTTGGTTGGGTTATGTAGAAGACGGAGCAATGAGTGGAACCCAAGGGCAGGGTAAACGTATGGAAGCAATAAAAATTACTCTACCTAATACTCCTTATAATGGAGATATTATATATTCAACTCATGTTCAAGATTATGGCTGGATGAAAGATGTTTCCAATGGTGAAGTTTCAGGTACCACTGGACAAAGCAAGAGATTGGAAGCTATTAAAATTAATCTAACTGGTGAAATAGCAAATTACTATGATATTTATTATCGAGTTCACTCACAAGATTATGGTTGGTTAGGTTGGGCGAAAAATGGGATGAAAGCTGGTACCGAAGGGCGTTCAAAACGATTAGAAGCTATTCAAATCAAGTTAGTCCCTAAAGGCCAAGGTGAACCAGTAAGTGTATACGAGGCATTCAAACAATCATGGATAGTATTTTTAGATCCTGGACATGGTGGATCTGACCCTGGTGCAACTGCAGGCGGGTATCGAGAAGCGGACTTAAATTTAGCTGTTGCGAAAAAAGCCCAAGCATTATTAGTAAATCGCGGCTATACAGTTTATATGTCCAGAAATGACAATACATCTATACCATTGCTGGATCGTTCTCAAATGGCAAATAATTTGCATGCAGACATCTTCGTTAGTATCCACACTAACTCTACGGGAACATCAACAACTTCTGTTAGTGGTATTGAGTCTTACTTTTACGAATGTGATCCAACAAATCCTTCGAAAATCAATGCTGCTATGGCTACAAATCCAGACAGAATTGCAAAGAGTATGCAACTTGCAAATTTAATTCAAGAAAAAATGATTGCTTATACAGGAGCCGCTAACCGTGGAACTGATGGGGCAGATTTTTCAGTTTTACGTGAATCGGCTATGCCTGCCACTTTATTAGAGATTGGCTTTATAAATAATTCGAGCGAACGCCAGAAATTATTGACGGAATCATATCAAAATTCACTGGCAAAAGCAATTGCTGATGCAATTGATGAATATTTTAAAGCATATTAATCCATTAAAACCCCCAAGTGTCTTTTGGGGTTTTTTGGTATATTTTTATTGTAAAAAAAAGTAATAGATATATAGTCTTTAACCTGTTTTTTATGTTAGACTAATAGGGTTGATGCATGAAGATTGTCGAATTAAGTTATTATTCGTGTTTTTATGTATAAAATTTTAACTACAGGGAGAATGATAAATGCGAAGAAGTATAGTCCTTATCGGAACGCTATTAATGGGTTCTGCGTTTCCTACTGTAGGAAATATTGCTTATGCAATAGAAAGCTCCGATACTGGAAATTTCGTAGAAGGATCTAGTTATTATTTCATTCATTATAATGGTGGAGAACAAGAGGTAGTCTTACGTGAAAATGTAAAGTTGATATTGACTGGATGGACAGATGAATCCAAAACGGCTGTAAATGGTAAAATTGAAATTCAAAAAGATTCATCAAATGAAGTAAAAGATATCACGATAAATGTTAATAATGAATTAAATGATTTAGCGATATCTGAAAGTGAAATTATTCAATATAGATTAGCTTTGTCTGATTCATTTCAAGTTGATGAAGTAAAGCCAGTAGATTTAAAAGAGCAAATTACAGTTGTAGCTGAAAATAAAAACGGAACTTCAATTGAGGAAGTAGATTTAGTTGATGAAAACGGCACAGTAATTCAAAATAAAGGCTTAATATACTATTCGACTGACGAAAATAATCAAAAAATAGTAATTACTAAAGAAGAATATGATTCCTTAAACTCTGATGCAGCTCCATCTGGGATAGTTAACTCTACTAATGCTAATTTAATAGAAAGTGAGAATAACTCCAATACAGTACAAACTGCTTCAGAAAGTACTCCCATAGAAAATCCTTCAGTTGTTTATTCAACCCATGTTCAAGATTACGGGTGGTTAACAGGTGTGTCTGATGGACAAATGTCAGGAACACAAGGCCAAGCGAAACGTATGGAAGCTATAAAGATTTCCTTAGAAAATGCTCCTTATTCTGGAGGTATTTCTTACAAGACCCACGTTCAAGATTATGGCTGGTTAAACAATGTATCCGATGGAGCCATTTCTGGAACATCTGGTGAAGCAAAACGTCTAGAAGCGATCCAAATCAACTTAACTGGTGAAATGGCAGATCATTATGATGTTTATTACCGTGTTCACGCACAAGATTATGGTTGGCTGGATTGGGCTAAAAACGGAGAATCTGCTGGTACACAAGGACTGTCGAAGCGCTTGGAAGCAATCGAGATTGTTTTGGTGGAAAAAGGTGGAGCAGCCCCAGGTTCAACAAATAGACCAATTATTATGGATCCATCTGTTGTTTATACAACCCATGTTCAAGAGTATGGATGGTTAGCGGGAGTATCTGATGGACAATTGTCAGGAACACAAGGACAAGCAAAACGAATGGAAGCCATCAAGATTTCATTGGATAAGATTCCTTATTCCGGGGGTATTACTTACAAGACCCACGTTCAAGGGTATGGTTGGTTAAATAATGTATCAAACGGTGCTATATCTGGAACATCTGGAGAAGGTAAACGGTTAGAAGCGATTCAAATCAGCCTAACAGGTGAAATGGCGCAGCATTACGATATTTATTATCGTGTTCATGCTCAAGATTATGGTTGGCTGGATTGGGCTAAGAACGGGGAATCGGCTGGAACACAAGGACTGTCGAAGCGATTAGAAGCCATTCAGATTATGTTAGTGGAAAAAGGCGGAGCTGCACCAGGACCAACTAATAAACCATTTATTCAGTCGGATTTGACTAACTACTATAATATTACGCTAAATGATGCATTAAATATGCAAATGAAGGTTATGCCACAGACTGATAAATACGCAAATGCTCCTGCATATGTCAGCAGTCAATACCTTAATGTATTTAATGGCGGTTCGATAACTGGAATCAGTGTAAACCTTAGGACTTCTCCAACTTTGAATAATGATAATGTAGCTGTTAACGTTGTTAAAGGAACATTATTCAAAGTATTGGATGCAAATGTTATCGGTGATTCGTACTCAGGCAGTACAAGATGGTATAAAGTTGAATACAATGGACAGATTTTATACGTACACAGTGCTCTTGCAACAGCTAATTTGAGAATCGGCCAAGCTACTGTTGATTATCTTAATATTAGAGCTGAAAAGAGTTCAAGCAGTCATATTTACGCTAGTGTAATGAAGGATACTTTATTCATTGTTTTAGAAGAAGCAAGTGACTGGGATAGAGTTAGCGTGGGGGCTTGGCGCAATGCAACATCTTCAGATGTCCTTTATTATTTGAATCCAACTAACTTTATAAATGATGAGAAACAAAGATTTCAATTCATGGACCTAACAAAACCGAGTGGGGTTTCAGCAGAGACTTTAAATAAATACCTTGTTGGAAAAGGAATATTAGCAGGCCAAGGTCAAGCCTTCATTGATGCAGGAAATAAATATGGGATTAATGAAGTATATTTAATGGCACATACATTGTTAGAAACGGGAAATGGTACTTCGACTCTTGCAAAAGGGATGGAATATAACGGAAAAACTGTTTATAACATGTATGGAGTAGGTGCGCTCGACAGCTGTCCGGATGAATGTGGAGCTAAAACTGCTTATGAGAAAGGGTGGTTCACACCTTACGATGCTATAGTTGGCGGAGCTGCGTTTATTAACGATGGTTATATAGATGGCAATAACTATTACAATATAGTTCAAAATACGTTATATGAAATGCGTTGGAACCCACAAGTAATGAGTACATTAAACAAAGCTTCACATCAATATGCTTCTGATATTGGATGGGCGTATAAACAAGTTCAAGTTATGTATGATGTATATAAAATTCAACCATATACTGTATTCCTAGAATATCCAGTATATAAATAAGATCAAAAAAAGTAGTACAACCTTATGGTGTGTACTACTTTTTTGCATTATTTAATTTGTAACTTCTCTTTAAATTTATTTTTACCTGTTAAACCATGGTAAAAATACTTGGCAAACTTTAAGCCATCTTTTTTAATAACCCCGCGGTAAACAGCATAGATAAATAAATAAGGATAAAAAATAAAAAGCTGCTTTAAATTAGCATTTCTCTTCATAAATAATACTACATTTCTATACATAAAATACTCTGACAATCCTGAAACCTGATTGATTGAAGCTGATCCTTTATGAATGACCTTTGCATTACAGTTGCAAATTACTTCATAACCCTTTTTCTTTATATTTAAACACCATTCTGTTTCTTCATAGAATAAAAAGTAGTCTTCTGGAATATACCCGATTTCGTCGAGAATTTTAGTATGAAATAACATACATGCTCCACCAACGTAGTCACAAGAAATAATTTCTCCTCTAACCTTGTCCTCGTGCACTCTGTTATTTAATACTTTTACTCTTCCAGTATTAAAGTCGATCATTGCACCAGTTGATTGCACAATTTCAGGTTCATTAAATTCACATACTCTTGGTCCGACAACACCTACATTTGGATGTGTTACCATATAGTCCATTAATTTTTGTAAAAAATCCGGATTCGTAATCACGTCATTGTTAAGGATACAAATATAGTCAGCCTTTTCAGCTTTAGCCCTTTTCAAGCCGACATTATTCCCGCCAGCATAACCTAAATTTGCCCCGGTTTGTATAAATATATGATGTGGGAATCTTTGCTTTAAAACAGTTTCTGAATTATCTTTAGAAAAATTATCAACGATAATAACTTTAAAATTCTTGTAGTTTATTTTTTCTACCGATTCTATACAGGCAATTGTGTCGTTCGGATTATTATAGTTTAGAATTACAAAATAAACAGAAGGAATAGGTTTATTATTATTTTCCAATCCATTTCCCCTCACTTTTTTATATTTTTTGGTATTCATTGCACTATTAGGGTTTGAAAAGATTAAATCAATTGAATAAAATTATCTGCCTCTTAGAACCAATTTATTGTTAAGTTTATTTAAAATCATGAAAACAATTGAATCCTTTACTACTATTAACCCTGCCAAATATACGCCTGCAGCAATAAATAATTGGATGAAGGTCAGCAGGAACGGGCTTACATTGATCATACTTCCAGCTGCACTAACAGAGAAATAAACCAAAATACTTAAACCAAAATATTTTGTAAACATTTTTGAGAAAGTTTTCAGTTCAAAATATTTTCTAGCAAAATACATCTGAATCATTGCACCTGAAGCTTCAGCGACCAATAGGGCAATAGTTGTAGCTGTACTTGCCATATATGAAACTAAAAGGATATTTGCAATTAAGCTAAGGAGTGCACCGATAGTAATGGATATAGCATATTTATTATTCTGGTTTGTTGACACTAGTATTTGAATACCAAATATATTTGCTAAACCAACAAAAAATATAACTGGGCTCATTATATTAAGTAAATTAATTACTGTTTTAAATTCATTTCCTAAGAACCAAGTAACAAAATTAGACGATATCGCCATCAAACCTAATGTCATAGGCAATGTAATCATTAATACAAATTGAAGGGCATAGTTAATGTATTTTTTCATTGAGTCAATATTCCCTAGAGCAAATTCTTTTGCCATTCTTGGAAGTAAAACTGAACCTAATGATGTGATAAATCCTAAGGCTATTCGAATAACCTTATCTGCTTGGTTGTAATACCCAACTTCAACTTTTCCAGAAACATGTCCTAAAACAATTTTGTTCACGAGAATATATACCTGAATCATAATTTGGGGTAAAAATAAGCTAATTATTGGTGCAATATGCACTTTAATGTCTCTAAAAGTTGTTCTTTTGAACGAAACCACTTTTAACAATGGAATCCACATAATTAGTTGACCCATGAAGAGCGTACTCGCATTAATCAAAATATAGAGACTTAAATCTTCAATACTTTTTACAAGAGTAAAAATTAAAATAATACTTACTACTCTTATTAGTATATTCCTCATTGTGATGCTCTTAATTTGTTCCATTCCTATAAAGTACCAAGAAATGTCAATTGTAGTAGCGATTAAGGTAAAAATATGAATGAAAAATAACATTTTATTATCAGCGACAGTAAATATAAATATTACATAACACAATGTGGTAAGCAATGAAATGGATAGTTGTACACAATAAATGGACCAGAATTCTTTAGAACGTTCGTTCTGGTCTAATTTTGTTGCTATTTGTCTACTACCGTAAATCGGGATACTTAAAGCAGCAAAGACTATGAATAGCTGAACGATAGATAATACATACGCATCCGTACCAACACCTTCTGGTTTAAGTACTCTTGAAACATATGGAGTAGTAATAAATGGTGTTATAACAATCAATAATTGATATACGACAGTAAATAAATAATTTGATATAAGTTTGCCCATTTAACGGAATCAAATCCTTTTTTGTTTAGCATTTTATCGGAATCATCAATATGATTTGCCTTATAAGAGTAGCATTAAACGTTATTATAAACAACGATAATACTTATTTCTACAGGAATAGACAAGAAATTTTTATGTAGTTCCAATTACCTCTTCTAATATAAAAAGGCTGTCTGTGAATTAGACAGCCTTTTATTATGGAAGGTTTGTAAAAAAGGCAAGAGGCCTTTTTTACAGATCATTTAATTTTTCAATCATAACATTGGTTCTTTTATCCCAAGTATTTTCTTTAAGAAATTCTAATCTTTGGTCTTGACTGTACTTCAGTTCATTATTTGCAATTAAGCCTTTTAGAACATTAATATACTCGTCCGTATTATTATAAAAACAAACAAAATCGTTAAATCTTTGAATTTCTTTATAATAAATAGTAATTATATTTTTGTTGAAATTGATGTATTCATATAATTTGACGGGATCAACCGATTGAATTAATTCGTTTAATTTGAAAGGCATTATCAGACAATCCACATCCTGAACAACATCATATAACTTACTATGGTTTATAGGTCCATGGAAAATTATTTTTTCATTTTCCGGGATTTCACATTCTATTGGTCCGAAAAAATGATACTCCAAATTATTTATTTCATTAAGACTTTTCTTGATAGTATCAAAATCAACCCATTCGGAGATCGTTCCAATATAAGCAACTTTAAAATCTTTTAGTGGCTGTTGTTTTTTATCCATTGCATCAATGATCTTACCATTATAACCATTTCTGATTAAAACTGTTTTATTGGAACTGCAGCCTCTATCAATAATTTTATTTTGGAGATTCTGACTCGAGACAAATACAATGTCAGAGTCATGTAACAACTGTCTTTCAGAAATATCCAGATTTTTTTTTACGCTCGGAATGTAATTAAACCCTTGGACATCATCCATACAATCATAAATAATTTTGAACTTATTTATGTTTCTTTTCGGAATATAGTCATAAAGTGAAGGATGAGTGATCCAAATAATGTTGGGCTTAATAACTTTCAAAATTATTGAGAAAATCATCTGTTGAATAAAGCTATTCAAAGAATGGAAAATCCTCATACGTTTCAATGGAAGTACGATTATTGGAAACTTTTTAGTTTTTGAAGGATTTGAAGTGATTACTTTTCTGCTCCGTGCGAACTGGTAAAACACTGTCACATCAAATACAGTATCCAGCTTCTCGGCAATAAAATGGGGACGTTGTTTTATCCAGCCCCAATCAACGTGCATAAGGTATAAAACTCTTTTCTTCATACAAACCCCTTTCCGAAAGCTTTACTTTGGTAAAAAGTAAATATAAATAGATTATGATTCTATTTGATACTTGCATAATTTCACTTATGCATAAAAAGAACAAAACGGTACTGAGTAAGAAGTAAATAAAATTGGTGTCCTTTTTCATTTAAATAATCATGATTTTGATTTCCCTTTATTACCTTTGATAAATTAAAGTTAATAAAATTTGTACATTATTTAAGTATATTATATTCACTTTAGGCAATCAACAATCACATGATTAAATTCCTAAAGAATAGGGACCTTTCATGTAAGGTGGCTATTATCATCATGACCATATTGCGGGTAAGTTTCTTTATTTCCTTAAGTCAAAGTCATTTAATTGAACTAACTAACCGCATTTTAAAGTACAAATTTTGTTGTAATCTGTTATAATTAATTTTCGTTAAGTCAATAATTGTCGTTTTCTGCATCAATCATACATCTGTGAATGAATGACGTAGTTTTGAGAAAAATATTATTAATTTATAATTAATCTTTTAGGAGTCGGAAGCTCAAAAGGGTATTAAAACACTTTTTAACTAAAAGAAAGAAGGAATTCACTATGCTAAGAAATGTACTTATTACAGGCGGAGCAGGCTTCATCGGAAGTAGCTTGGCTCTAAAATTATTGGAAAAAGGTTATAACGTAACCGTTCTTGATAACCTATCACCACAAATTCATGGGCAAGATGGAACCTCTTCAGAGTTATTTTTAAAAGTAAGAGATAAAGTGACTTTTATTAAAGGTGACGTTGTGAATAGCGATGACTGGAGAAAAGCTTTAAAGGGTCAGGATGTTGTCGTGCATCTAGCGGCGGAAACTGGCACAGGACAATCGATGTACGAAATCAATAAATACATAGATGTGAATATTAAAGGTACTTCCAATTTATTGGATATTCTAACTAATGAAGAGCATCAGGTGAAAAAAATCATTATTGCCGCTTCAAGAGCTATCTATGGAGAAGGCATGTACCATTGTTCCGAGCACGGTGTTGTCTATCCAACTGCAAGAATTGAAGAAGACATGAGCAAAGGTGATTTTGAGGTCAAATGTCCGATATGCCATCAAAATGTGGAACTGATGGCAACCACAGAGGATACAAAAATCCATCCTACATCTGTTTATGGCATTGCCAAACAGGTACAGGAGCAAATGTGCATGGTGGTCGGAAAATCCTTAAACATTCCTGTTGTTGGATATCGCTATCAAAACGTATATGGACCGGGTCAATCGTTGAAAAACCCATATACAGGTATTCTGTCCATCTTCTCCACCATCATCAAAAATGGGAATAACATCAATATCTTTGAGGACGGAAATGAATCAAGGGACTTTGTGTTCATTGATGATGTTGTCGATGCAACCATTTTGGGAATTGAAAAAGACGAGGCAAACTTTGAAAGCTTCAATGTCGGAACAGGTGTCTGCACAGATGTTCTAACCGTTGCCAATACATTAAAGGAAAAATACGGGTCCGATACTGAGATTGTCATCAGCGGCAACTACCGCTTAGGCGATATTCGCCATAACTACGCAGATCTGACAAAAATCCATGACAAGCTTGGATTTACTCCAAAGGTCAGCTTTGAAGAAGGAATCAGCAAGTTTGTCGATTGGGTGAATCAGCAGGAGGTTGTCGAGGATCAGTATCAAAAATCCATCGAAGAAATGAAGAAAAAGGGATTATATAAATAATGGAAGATAAGTTAAAACACAAGAAAATTTTGTTTTTATGTCCTTTATTTTTTAATTACCATAAAAAAATAATAAGAGCGATGGAATCAATGGGTGCGGAAGTCGACTTTTTCGATGAGCGCCCATCCAACACAGTAATGTCTAAAGCACTGTTACGAATTAATCGTAATTTTGTGAAAGGGCAAGTTAAAAAGTATTATGAAGAAATTACGCAAAAAATAAGCACTAAGACATACGATTGTATTTTTATTTGCCAAGCAGAAGCAACGCCGATTTGGTTTCTAAAGGAACTTAGAAGACTCAATCCCGCTGCGCGTATGGTGTTGATGCTTTGGGACTCTGTTGCCAATAAGGTCAACACTCTCGAAAAGCTGGAATTCTTTGATGAAGTTTTTTCGTTTGATAAAAAGGATTGTGACAGGTTGGGTCTAACGTTTAGACCTTTGTTCTACGATGTTGAATATGAACAGATTGCAAAGGAAACCACACCCCTTATTTACGATTTGTTCTTTGTCGGAACAGTTCACAGTGACCGCTATCGGATTTTAAAAGAAGTAAAAAAACAGTTTGAACAGAATGGGCATAAGGTTTTTTACTTCATGTATTTGCCCAGTAAGTTGATGTACTACCAACGCAAGCTTATGACTAATGATTTTGCCGGCAGTGATATTAGTGAATTTTCTTTTATTGGGATGCCGAGCGAAAAGCTGACCGAGAAGTTGAAGCAGTCAAGAGCTGTCGTTGATATTCAACATCCAAATCAAACAGGTCTGACGATGAGAACTATTGAAATGCTTGGGGCAAATAAAAAGCTGATTACAACTAATAAAGATATCCGACATTATGATTTTTACCATCCAAACAATATTGTTATTGTCGACAGAGAACATATTGAGGTCCCGCCTGAATTTATGTCGACGCCTTATGTACCGGTTGATAAAACAATCCGAAACCGTTATTCAATTGCCTACTTTGTTCTAGAGGTACTGGGTGTAACCGGCGAAAAAAAACATCATTATTATGTAGGAACAAATAGTGAGGGAAAACAATGAAGGTTTCAGTAGCAATGGCCACTTATAACGGAGAGAAATATCTGAAACAGCAAATCGACAGCATCCTTTCACAATTGGATAAAGATGATGAGCTGATTATTTCAGATGATCATTCAAAGGATCAAACCATCTCTATTATCGAGAATTATATGAATGAAGATCCGCGGGTCAAGCTGTATATGAACAATGAATCAGGAGTGACCTCCAATTTTGAGAATGCCATCAAGCACACAAAAAATGATATTATATTTTTAAGTGACCAGGACGATGTATGGAAGCCGGAAAAAGTTGATACGGTTAAATCCTACTATGAGAAAAATCCTAAGGTCCAAATGATTATGTCCGATATTACTGTTGTTGACAATCAGCTTAACCCGACCATCGAGTCCTTCTATGAATTTAGAGGAAGCCGTGCAGGTGTCATTAAAAATATTATTAAAAACAGCTATATTGGCTGCGCCATGTCATTTCGGAAAGAATTAAAGCCGAGAATCCTGCCGATTCCAAGGAATGTCCCGATGCATGATATGTGGATTGGGTTGGTGGCGGATATGAATCACGTTGCTCTTCTTATCCCCGAAAAATTGATTTATTACCGAAGGCATGATGCAACTGTAACAACTGTCGAAAATAATTCTACTCTGAAGCAAAAGCTTCTCTGGAGATTCACCATTTCGAACTTGCTCATAAAGTCCTTTTTAAAACATAAATAGTCATTAAAAAAGTGTGTTTGCTAATTAGATAAACACACTTTTTTTTGAGTTAGTAGATACAATTAGATTATTGTCAGATTTTGTACTTTTTTAGTCGAATATTGTTATTTCCAGTTGAACTTATAAAACTAGAATATTATAATTTGGTTTATGATTGCTATTGAAATTTACTACCTGTAAAGAGGGGATCTATATAAATGGAGAGATCGGTTAGGAAAAAAGATAAGAAGAAAAAGAAATGGCTTCGATATACGTTATATTCGCTCTTGATTCTATTAATTGGCGGAAGTGTATATTTCTACAACGTTTATACTGATGTTGCCCGTGCGGTTAATAAGATGAATAAACCAATTTCTAGAGAGATTTCCAAAAAACGTGTTGAACAAGTTGAATTTCACAAAAAGGATCCCATTTCAATTTTAATGGTCGGAGTCGATGAGCGTAAAGGAGATAGTGGCAGGACAGATTCTATGGTAGTTTTAACGGTTAACCCTGAAAATAAAACTACTAAAATTTTAAGTATTTCACGTGACACTCGTACTAAAATTATGGACCCTGAAAAGACAGGTAGGGTTGTTCGTGTCGATAAAATTAACCATGCATACGCCTATGGTGGAATTGAAATGAGTATTGAAACGGTAGAACACTTTTTAAACATTCCAATTGATTATTATGTTCAAGTAAACATGGAGAGTTTTAAGGATATAGTTGATGCCGTTGGCGGGATTGATGTAGATAACAAATATGCTTTCGAACTTGATGGAGTATATCTTAAAAAAGGTCCACAGCACTTAAACGGTGAAAAGGCGTTGCAATATGCCCGAATGCGTAAAGCTGACCCGCGTGGTGACTTAGGACGTCAAGAAAGACAGCGCGAAGTTATTTCAAAAATTATTGATAAAGGAAAATCAATTTCAACTTTAACAAATTACGATGATATCCTAGGTGCTCTGGAAAACAATATTAAAACTAATTTAACTCTAAACGATATTATTGGAATACAATCTGCGTATAAACCGGCGGCAGAAACCATTGAAAAGCTTGAAATTCCTGGTGAAGGTAAAATGATAAACGGCGGCTGGTATTTCCTTGTAAGCGATGGAAATAGACAAGGTCTTTCGGACCAATTACGTGAACAACTGGGACTTACTCCCGAACCTGTTGAAAAGTATAATATGCTTCCGGATACAAATACAAATAATACTAAAAGTGGCCAAAATTTGGAAAGCAAACAGTAAAAGATACTATATTTGCCTTTACTAGCCTTACTGGTAAAGGCTTTTTTGTGAGTAACATAGTTATATAAATATCATTATAGGAAAATATAAGATACAAAATTCAACAAGATAATGCTATAATTTTCTTTGTGTGTAAAAAAGCTTTATTGCTGGGATTTAGAGTATAAGAAAAAAATACTTAGCAATGGAAAAGGTGGATGCTTAGTGTTTTTAAAAGGAAAAAACATAGAACAATACATCACAACTAGAAAAAACAATTTAGATTTTATCCGTTTTATAGCAGCAACCTTAGTTTTATTCTCGCATTCATATCCTTTAACGTTAGGGAACAATGGTTCTGAACCATTTGCAATTCTTACCAAGGGACAAATGACATTTGGAGAATTTGCTGTCAGTATTTTTTTTGTTATCAGTGGATTTCTCATTACACAAAGCTTTGAACGTTCAAAGAGCCCAATTTCGTACTTTAAAGCAAGATTTTTGAGGATTTTCCCCGGACTCATTTTTGTTGTGTTTTTATCCATTTTTTTATTGGGTCCCATTTTTACAGATTTAAGCTTTAAGGACTACTTTACAGCACGTGATACTTATGAATATATAAGCACTATTAGTTTGTATTGGATTCAGTATGATCTGCCAGGTGTTTTTCAAACAAATATATGGCCTACAGCTATAAATGGTTCGTTATGGACCCTATGGTATGAATTTTTCTTTTACATTGTTGTCGCTATTCTTGGAGTAACCAGGCTTCTTAATAAAAGGATTGTATTATTTGTATTTATTCTTAACGCCGGCCTTCATTTCTTTAATAAAGACGATTTATATTATGATTTATTTCGTTATTTTAGTTCGGGGATGCTTTTTTATCTATTCAGAAAACAGATTAAGTTAAACGGAACTATAGCTATTTTGTCGTTTATAATACTACTATTGGCACCTAGCTTCGGTTATTTTGAATCCGCATTTTCCATTTTTGGTGCTTATCTTATTTTCTATTTAGGCTATGAAGCAAAGCTAGGGATGCACAATTTTAGTAAATATGGCGATTTTTCATATGGTATTTATATTTATGCATTTCCAATTCAACAAATAATGGTTCATCTTTTTAATAATAAGCTATCACCTTTGCAGGACTTCTTTCTATCTCTTCCGTTTACATTGATATTTGCATTTATTTCATGGCATCTAATTGAGAAAAATGCGCTTAAATTGAAGAACTTCTCACTAAACACAGAAAAAAAGTCTTTGATTAAAATCAGATATCATTCAAATAATAAAAACATATAAATTCGGTTGGTGGAATTGATATTTAAGAAAAGGATATTACTCCGAGTAAGTTATAGGAGAGGGTTACTTTCATGAACAAGTTTGAAAAAATATTATTAACTGTTTTTTTTGTTGAACTATTCGTAGGCGGTGGGGGCAGGTTAATTGACTTTGGGGTTATATCTATCCGCCAGCTTTTATTTATACTTCTCATAGGGACGTATATGGTCCGGGTTATAAAGGATAAAGCCATTTTTAATAAAAAAAAGAATACATTTTTCAGGTTAAATCCTGTTACCATTGGGGTTTATGTTTTAATTTTCTGGTTTTTAGTTAGTTCAGTAATTGGTTTTATTAATGGGCATTCGCTTGGAGTAATTGTAACTGACTTTTTTAGGGTTTCGTTTTTTGCTGTTTATTTTCCTTTGGCATACTATATTTCAAAAGAGAGATTTACTATACAGCGAATCATTAAAATTCTAAAATACAGTGCAATAGTTGTTGCTATTTTTACTATTACGGTTTCGTTGTTAGGAAAAACTGTATTTAGTAATAATTTTGCTCCATTTTATAATTTCATGAACACTATCATGAACGATGATTTATTTTTTAGACCTAGCAACAGTGTATTTTATAAAAGTCACTTCTTTGTTTTGATTGGTTTAATTGTATCTTTAAATGATCTTTTAAGTAAAAAATACGGCAAATTGGAAATAGCTGTTGTTATAATTGGATCAGTTTCTATTCTCTGGTCTGAAACTAGAGGTTTTTTGTTGGCTTTTATGGTAAGCTTGTTGACAATTATAGTTTTGGACGTAAAGGTTATAGTAGATCCATTCAAAGGGATATCGAGTAAATTTAAAAAATTAATCCAATCCAAACAATTTATGAAGAAATTCACTATTTCTTTACTGGTAATAATCGCGGTTCCGTTCCTTTATAAATATATGACGCTTGAACGTTTTGAACAAACTGCTGCAGTTGAAGAAGTGCATCCATCCACTGAATTAAATAAAAAACCTAAGGCTAAAAAAGTTCAAACTGAAGTTAATGATGTAAGTGTCAATATGCGTATGGACATTCTTAATAGCTCAAAGGAGATATTAAAAGATCCAAAAAACCTCATTATTGGAGCTGGTTATGGAACTGAAATTGCTGGGAGAATCGCTATTGAAATAAGTTTTATTGATATACTTGTTGAACAAGGCTTAATTGGATTAGCCATATGGGGGTTTTTATTCCTAATCGTTTACTACAACTATTATTGGGCCTATAAGAACGGACAAAAATTGTCAACTTTAGACATTTCTTTATTGGCTGCATTTATGGGGGTTTTACTTCTAACGAATATCAATCCATTTATCAATAACCCTATCGGTATTAGCTTTTTCATAGTACTGCTCGTGGTTTCTCAAAACAAGAAGGAATTAAAACAAAATGAGGAATTAGTATGAAGTTTACGATTGTTCTTGTCTTGTATAAGAAAACACCGGAAGAAAGTAAAACTTTCCTTACATTGAAACAAACCTTATTTTCCAACAAAAATGGATTCAATCAATTTGAGCTAATTTTGTATGACAACAGTCCGGAAAAACAAGAATTTAATCCCCTCAAGTATGAAGGGGTACATATGTCATATGTTCATGACTCACGAAATTTAGGAATTGTACCTGCTTATAATCATGCTTGGAAAATTGCGAACGAAAATGGAAGCAAGTGGATTCTCCTCCTGGATCATGATACGGAGTTAAGCCAAGAGTATATGAATGAGGTAATGAACCTGGCGGATTTTTCAGAGGAGATTGTAGCAGTTGTACCAAAGATTATGAATGAAAATACAATGATCTCTCCTGTATATAGTAATTCGCTTCGTCCTTTGCTAGGGGATCGCCCAGAGAGAGGGATTCAAGAAAATCCAGTAATGGCCATTAATTCTGGTGCTCTAATTCGAATCGATTTTTTAAATGAAATCGGCGGATTTAATGAGGAATTTCCTTTAGACTACCTAGATCATTGGCTTTTCTTTGAGATTTATGCAAAAGGAAAAAAGGTGTGGGTTCTCGATTCAGTTCTCGAACATGAATTATCTGTAATGGACTATAGTAGGGTCTCACTGAAACGTTACCAAAGTATTTTGCAATCCGAACTGAATTTCTACAGAAATTACAAAACTGCATTATTACCTTCTTTTCGGATTCAGCTCCTTAAAAGATTCTTAAAGCAGGCTTTGACTGTAAAAAATAAGCAGATTGCTTTGCATACATTACGACAGTTCTTTTCAATGTCAAAATCGTAAAAAGATTAGAATTGGAGATATCTTTGGCATAGGAAGATATCCTTTTTCTATGTAAAGATTTATATGAGACAGGAGTAACATAAACAAAGGAATTTTTGGGAATATTTTAAGAAAACATATACGGTAAAATATAATTATTTTATTTTTTCTATAACCTTCATTATAATGGGGTAGGTAGATTTGTCGAAAAATCAGGTTCTTAACAAGTAAAAAGAGGAGTTGTCTTTAATGAAAGGAATTATTCTGGCCGGTGGCAGCGGCACTAGGTTATATCCGTTAACAAAGGTTGTTTCTAAACAACTATTACCGGTCTATGATAAACCAATGGTATATTATCCACTATCTGTTTTAATGTTAGCAGGTATTAAAGATATTTTAATTATCTCCACCCCTGAAGATACAGGGAGATTTGAACAAATCTTAGGTGATGGATCAGATTTAGGATTAAACCTTACATATAAAATCCAGCCTCATCCAGGCGGATTAGCCCAAGCGTTTATTTTAGGAGATGAATTTATTGGCGATGATAACGTGGCGTTAGTGCTTGGCGATAACATTTTTTATGGCCACGGCCTAACGAATTTATTACGTAAAGCCGCTGAAAGAGAAACCGGTGCAACTGTGTTTGGCTATTATGTAAATGATCCGGAGCGCTTTGGAGTCGTTGAATTTGATGACCATGGCAAAGCTGTTTCCATCGAAGAAAAGCCCGAAGTGCCAAAATCCAATTATGCAGTAACAGGGCTTTATTTTTATGATAATCGTGTTGTACAAATTGCAAAAAGTATCCAGCCATCTCCTCGAGGCGAGTTGGAAATCACTGATATCAATAAAGCATATCTAGAAATGGGAGAATTAAATGTTGAACTGTTAGGTCGCGGATATGCGTGGTTAGATACAGGTACACATGCATCTTTGTTAGAAGCATCACAATTTATTGAAACAGTCGAAAAGAGACAGTCCTTAAAAATTGCTTGTCTTGAAGAGATTGCTTATAAAATGGGTTACATTTCAAGGGAAAAGCTTTTGGAGCTTGCGGAGCCATTAAAGAAAAACCAGTATGGCCAATATTTAATAAAAATAGCTAACCAAAGAATTTAAAAGCTAATGAGTGAGGTAAAAAAAATGAATATTATTGAGACAAAATTGCCTGACGTTAAAATTTTGGAACCTAAGGTTTTTGGAGACCATCGCGGTTATTTTATGGAGAGTTATAATAAAGAAATTTTTGAGAAATTGGGCCTTTATTACGACTTTGTTCAGGATAACCAATCTTTATCTGCACCGGTTGGAACATTAAGAGGATTACATTTCCAGCTCAACCCGAAGGCCCAAACGAAAGTTGTTCGTTGTATAACAGGTGCAATTTATGACGTAGCAGTAGATATTCGCAAAGGCTCCCCGACATTTGGACAATGGGTCGGTGTAATCCTAAGCGAGCATAATAAGCGGCAACTTGTAGTACCAAAAGGCTTTGCCCACGGTTTTTGCACTTTGGTACCTGACACCACAGTTGCATATAAGGTGGATGAAAATTATTCACCAGAGCACGACGGGGGGATTCTTTGGAATGATCCGGAATTAGGAATTGACTGGCCGACAAACAATCCAATTCTTTCAGAAAAAGATACAAAACACCCAAGATTGAGTGAAGCGACACATCTTAATTTCGTTTATGAAAAATAGGAGGTAAAACATGAAACTATTAGTAACAGGCGGCGCCGGTTTTATAGGAAGCAACTTTGTCCGCTATATGGTCAATAAATATCCAGAGTACACTATTGTGAACTTAGATGTATTAACTTATGCAGGTAACCTAGAGAACTTAAAAGACATTGAGAACAAGCCAAATTATAAGTTTGTCCGCGGAGATATCGCAGACCGCGACTTTATTCAAGGACTATTCCAAGAAGAAAAGTTCGATTATGTCCTGAACTTTGCAGCTGAATCCCATGTTGACAGAAGCATTACTGACCCTGGAATTTTTGTCCAAACAAATATCCAAGGAACTCTAGCTTTACTCGATGCTTCGAAAACCTTTGGTGTAAAGAAATATCTTCAAGTTTCTACAGACGAAGTATATGGTACTCTAGGAGAGACAGGATACTTTACAGAAGAAACACCTTTAGCAGCCAATAGTCCATATAGTGCAAGTAAAGCTGGTGCAGACTTGCTTGTTCGTGCGTACAATGAGACCTTTGGTCTTCCGACAAATATTACACGCTGTTCTAATAACTATGGGCCTTACCATTTCCCTGAGAAACTGATTCCTTTAATGATAATTAATGCTTTGAATGATAAGGAACTGCCAGTTTATGGAGATGGATTAAATGTTCGCGACTGGCTGCATGTGGAGGACCATTGCCAAGCCATTGATTTAGTACTGCATAAGGGCCGTGTGGGCGAAGTATACAATGTTGGCGGCAATAATGAACGCACAAACATTGATATTGTAAAAACAATCCTTAAGCATTTAGGAAAGCCTGAATCATTAATCAAATTTGTAAAAGACCGACCAGGCCACGATCGCCGCTATGCGATTGACGCGACGAAGTTGCGCACGGAACTCGGCTGGTCTCCAAAATACAATTTTGACACAGGAATTGAACAAACTATTAATTGGTATCTAAATAATAAGGAATGGTGGGAAAACATCATTTCTGGCGAATATCAGGAATATTTCAAATCCCAATATGGCGACAGACTGGGAGTAGAATAATGAAGGTTGTTGTAACAGGTGCAGCTGGTCAATTAGGCCAAGATGTTATTTTGGAATTGGAACGAAACAACCATCAACCTATTGGCGCTGACCGCCAAACGTTAGATATAAGCAATGAAGCAGCAGTGCAAGCATTTATTCAGGAAGTGAGCCCTGATGTCATTCTCCATTGTGCAGCCTATACAAATGTGGATGCCGCAGAACAGGATGAAGAGACTGCCTATAAGGTTAATGGCTTGGGAGCTAAATATCTTGCTCAGGCAGCTAAGCAAATTGGCGCGAAGATGATGTATATCAGTACGGACTATGTATTCGATGGAACAGCTGAGGAGCCATATGAGGTTGGCCATCCTACAAAACCACTAGGGGCATATGGGCGTACAAAATTAGCTGGTGAAGTTTTTGTTCAAGAAAATCTAGAGGAATTCTTCATAGTTCGAACAGCATGGGTTTTTGGTAAACATGGCAACAATTTTGTCAAAACAATGATTCGACTAGGGAAGGAACGCGGCGAAGTGGGCGTTGTTTCAGATCAAGTGGGTTCCCCAACCTATACAGTCGACCTTGCCAAGTTCATGGTCGAGCTTATGGAAACGGACAAATACGGAATTTACCATGCTACGAACAGTGGAATTTGTTCATGGTACGAATTTGCTATTGAAATTTTTAATCAAGCGGAGATGGATGTAACAGTTCTCCCGTTAACGACTGAGCAGTTCCCGCGGCCAGCCGCAAGGCCGAAGTATTCAGTGCTTAGTAAGAAGAGGATTGAAGAGGAAGGGCTGACGCCGCTCCAAAGCTGGAAGGATGCTTTGGCAGCTTATCTAGAGGAACTAAAAGATTAATCATATAGAGAAAGGGATACGTTAATTGGTCATCTTTGACTTTAATGTATCCCTTTTTTATGTTATTTTATTAAAGGTTAGGTTTTTTCAAAAATAATTGAAACCTTATTCACAAAGTATCGTCTGAAATATTGGATACGATATTTACATAAGAATTTTTTCCTTTTGTGTAAATCTTGTACATATAGCAAATTAATAGTTTCATTGAGAGTAAGTCTATGCTATAATCCATTAGGAGTATTTTATCGAAATTTGGCTTTTTTATACATTTTATATCTATAAAACTCAAATCTGGTTATAAAATAAGCACGGAGGGTCTTTATGTTATATGTAACTTTATTTATATGTTTTTGTGCTTCGATCTTCCTTACACCATTAGTAAAAAAATTAGCCTTTAAAATTGGTGCAACCGATAAGCCAAATCAAAGGAAAGTTCATCAGAAAATCATGCCGCGTTTAGGTGGGCTGGCTATATATATTAGTTTCTTAATAGGAATATTCGTTATTCAACCAAATGAAAGTTTCAATTTACATCTCATAAATCCAAATGGACATGTCCATTTGGCGTTAATACTTGGAAGTTTAATTATTATCCTTACCGGTGCAATTGATGATGTGAAAGAAATCTCACCAAAGGTAAAGCTGTTAGGACAAATCCTTGCGTCTCTCGTTATCATAATTTATGGAAACATAAAAGTTGAATTCATTAACTTACCATTTGGCGGAGGACAGTTGGATTTTGGAATATTTAGTATTCCATTTACAATGGTTTGGATTGTAGGTATTACTAATGCAATAAATTTAATCGACGGGTTAGATGGTTTGGCAGGAGGGGTATCTTCAATTGCCTTATTTTCCATCGCAGGAATAGCCTATATTACTGGGAACCCTTATGTTACAATTGTGGCATTAATAGCGGCTGTATCTACACTTGGTTTCCTTGTATATAATTTTCATCCAGCTAAGATTTTTATGGGTGACACCGGCGCATTGTTTTTAGGATTTTTAATTAGTGTTCTTTCGTTATTAGGATTAAAAAGTATTACGGTTATGTCCCTCGTTATTCCGGTCATAATATTGGGTGTTCCAGTTTCTGATACATTCTTTGCCATTATCCGCAGGCTTGTGAACAAGCAGCCATTATCGGCACCGGATAAGTCACACCTGCATCATTGCTTGTTAAAAGCAGGTTATTCACATCGGCAAACGGTTTTAATGATATATGCAATGAGTGCGGTTTTTGGACTAGCAGGGTTTATCTTTTCCCAAGCAACAATCCGTGGGTCAGTCATTATTCTTCTCACAATATTGATTATAATCGAAATATTTGTTGAGAAAATAGGACTTATCAGAGAAGACTACAAACCATTGTTAAACCTGATTCGAGGTTTTAGACAAGTAAATTTGCGAAATAAGTAAAGAATGCGCGGGCTTTCAAAATTTGTAAGCCCGCTTTTTTGCTGTTTGAATTTTGCACGATTTTCCTTTTTTTTGCAAAACCTTTAGTGTTTCGAATCCTCTTTAATGGACAAACTTATTCTTAAGGAGGATTTAATATGCTTCTTCTCACTATGATATTATGTTTTGTAGCTTCTGTTGTAATTACACCACTTGTAAAAAAACTAGCCATTCTAATTGGGGCAACTGACAGGCCAAATCAACGCAAGGTTCATCAATCAATCATGCCGAGGCTTGGTGGCTTAGCAATCTTTATCAGTTTTATGTTGGGTATTTTTCTTTTGCGTCCTGACAATCCATCCTTGTTTCCAATATTGATTGGTTGTCTTATCATAATCGTGACCGGCCTTTTGGATGACCTTCTGGAGCTTTCGGCAAAATACAAACTTTTGGGTCAATTGGCTGCTGCGGTTGTTGTTGTTTTTTGGGGAAACCTGCAGGTCGTCTTTATTAATTTGCCGTTCGGGGCTCAGCTTCAATTTGGTTTATTAAGTATCCCCTTTACAATTATTTGGATTGTAGGAATTACTAATTCGATTAATTTAATTGACGGGCTGGACGGTCTTGCTGCAGGGGTATCTTCCATAGCGTTAATTACAATTTCCGGGATGGCTGTTATACAAGGACATATATTTGTTGCAATAGTTGGTTTAATTGTCCTTGCCAGTACATTAGGTTTTTTGATATACAACTTCCATCCTGCCAGTATTTTTATGGGAGACACTGGGGCACTATTTTTAGGATATATTATTTCGGTGCTTTCGCTAATGGGTTTTAAAAATGTAACCTTCATTTCATTTATAATTCCAGTCATTGTTCTAGCCGTACCAATTTCAGATACTTTTTTTGCAATTTTGCGTAGAATTATTCATAAAAAACCTTTAGGTGCACCTGACAAACAGCACCTACACCATTGTATGCTGCGCATAGGTTACTCTCATCGTCAGGCGGTATTACTTATTTACGCGATGTCAGCATTTTTTGGTTTGATGGCTGTTATTTATTCACAGGCTAGGATTGGTGGAGCTTTGTTTTTAATTTTGTTAATAATTTTGTTTATTGAGATAACTGCGGAAAAAATCGGTTTAGTTGGAAGAGATTATCGTCCTATTTTGAAAATTTTACAAACACTGAGGGCGGGATCAGCCAAAGGAAGATCATGATTCCTTTTAGTAAATAGTATATGGTTTTTTAGGGAGAATTTTTATAGTTCTCTCTTTTTAATTTATTTTTGACCTCAATAACAGGGCATTTCAAATTAACAAGGAGTTTTTTGGAAAAAAATCACTTTGAAAAATATTTGATTATTAACTAAAATAATATTTAATGCGTTTTCCGGAGGAGTTTATTCGGTATAATTTTATGTTTATTATTTGGGGGGGTACCAATGACTTTTAATGAAGTAATGGCATTAATTATGCCTTCAATAATAGGATTACTATTCTATTCCAAACTTACATTAAAAAAAGTAACTTTTTTTGACGGGTTGTGTAATACTGTTTTATTTATCCTAATCACAAACTGTATATGTTATGCATTCTTAATATACTTGAGAAAAACAGTGTCTTTTATTTACACAGACAGTTTTACAGTGAAATATAGTATCATGGCTACCTTTATAGCAATAGTAATTGCAATAATTTATCGGTTTTTAGAATTAAATTTCAGTATCGGTCTTAGAGTGGTGACATTAAAAGATGAAGAAGAATAAGACTATTATTAATATCTTTTCAATATTGTTATTGCTTATAACCTCAATAATTATTTCAGCATCTATACATATAAAGTTAAATTTTGCGAATCAAAATGCGGACGAAATGGTTTATTATCTTTTTAATGGACTAAATGGTACATCCACCGATGTTATTATACACGCCATAGTATTAAGTTTTGTGCCATTTTTATTATTATTTCTCTTTTTACTAATTCCCTTTATCCGCTTAAAAAAAAGGAAATATATTATTGATGTTAAAATTAAAAATAAGAAGTACTGTTTTACAATTTTGCCAAACAAGTTTTTATATAAATACAGAATCATCTATTCTTCCGCAGTGCTATTGGCTTCATTAGTTCTTAGTTATAATATGTTAGGTTTGAACGAATACATCAAAAGTATAACAAATTACTCATCAATAATTGATGATAATTATGTTAATCCCGCCGACGTTTCTATTACATTTCCTAATGAGAAAAGAAACTTAATTATTTTATATTTGGAATCAACTGAAAACACATTTATTGATAAGGAAAATGGTGGAGGTTGGGGATATTCTGTTATTCCAGAGCTAGCAAGTATTGCAAAGGAAAATATTAATTTCTCTAATTCTGATAAAATCGGTGGTGCCCTGTTTGCTCCTGGCACCCAATGGACTGTAGCAGGACTTGTTTCAACTACCTCAGGTATTCCGCTGAAAATTCCTATTGATGGAAATGAGTATACTTCTTCTAATAACTTTTTAGGGGGAGCTTATACATTGGGGGATCTATTGCATAAAGAAGGATATAATCTAGAGGCTATGTTTGGTTCGGAAGCTACTTTTGGAGGACGTAGTAATTATTATTTAAGACATGGAAATTACAAGATATTTGACCTTAAGACTGCAATCAATGAGGGGAAAATGTCCGAAGATGAAAAAGTTTGGTGGGGGTTTGATGATACCCATCTATTTGATTGGGCTAAGGAGGAAATAACCAATTTAGCGAATTCGGATAAACCTTTTAGCTTTTCCTTCCTAACTGCTAATACACATTTTACAGATGGGTATATGGAGAGTGCAGCTGAGGATTTATACAAAAGTCAATATGAAAATGTCTTTGCGTATTCTTCTAAACAAGTAAATGATTTTGTAGAGTGGTTAAAACAACAGGATTTTTATGAAAATTCAACTCTAGTAATAATGGGAGACCATCACAGTATGCAAGATCCTAAATACTTCGAATCCCATATGTATAAGGGCTATGAAAGAACCATTTATAATGCAATTATAAATTCCGCTATTGAGCCAATAAATTCGAAAAACAGATTATTTTCATCCATGGATATGTATCCAACAATTTTAGCGAGTATTGGTGTTAAAATCGAAGGAGACCGGTTAGGAATCGGAACAAATCTATTTTCAAATAGGAAAACATTAGCGGAAGAACAAGGAATATTAAACTTAAATGATGAGTTAGCTAAAAACTCAAAATTCTATAATGACAAAATCTTGAAGGATGATTACTTGGAATTATTAAAGGCTAAAAAGTAAAAACAGTCATTCTGTAAGTACCTTTTCTTTTATTTAATCATAAATAAATTAATCCTGGATAAAAATACTGTAAATTTTAGGTTAAAATAAAAAAATTAAAGGGGTCTCGAATGGGACCCCTTTAATTTTTCTATTCTGTTTTTTGGCCTAAAGGCCAAACCAAATATTTTTTTCCCAATTGCCTCCCGCCAAATGTCCTACTATAATTCAAAGAAAGAACATCCTGAATTACCTAATAAAATCTTGTTCCAAATAGACCGTTTCGCCCTTGCCCAGCATACATTGTCCATTGGTCAGTTCCACCATCCAGTCCATAAAGATTTGAACCTTATCTTCCTCGACATAGACATCAATTTGGACGTTATCTAAATAGAGAATATCTTTAATTTTGTGCTCGGAAGAACGCAGTTCTCTTTCAATTTTCCCAAGCCAGGTGTAGTCGATTTTCACCTGCATAATTTGAACTAGCCGTCTTTCGACAACACCGACTGCATCTAGACCATCAGAAGTAGCTTTTCCGTATGCGCGAATCAGGCCGCCTGCACCGAGCTTGATCCCGCCAAAATAGCGGGTAACTACGACAACCGTGTCCTTCAGCTGTCTCTTTTTCAAAACTTCAAGGATAGGGACGCCGGCCGTGCCGCTTGGCTCGCCGTCATCGTTCGCTTTTTGGATTTGGTCATGCTCGCCAATTAGGTAAGCTGAGCAGTTATGAGTGGCGTTCCAATGTTTTTTCTTGATCCCCTGTATAAAGTCTTGGGCATCTTGTTCGGATTCCACTCTTTTCAGTTGGGCAATAAAACGGGACTTTTGGATATTTATTTCATGTTCTCCATACTCTTTTACAGTTAAGTAACGAGGCAGCATGTTAAACTCCTTTCTTTAGCAAAAACGTCACACTAATGTAATATAATATTTTTTAAAAAAATTAATGTAATATACCTATAATATGGGTGTAAAGTTCGAATGATATAATAAATACAGCTTTATAGTACCTTGTAATAGGCTAAAGGTAGTAGTCTAATATAGTAATTATACTACTTTTTTACAAAAGTCACGTAAGCAATAATTATAGCTTAGCAAAGTATTTCAAAAAATGGTAAAGTATGTTAAAGGCCTAAGGGAAAAAAAGCCCCGGAGGAATCTGAAATGAATTTAAAGCAATTAGATTTGAAATCGATTGATGACATTCGTGAAGCGATGATTGAAGCTGTTACCTGCAGCAAAAGTGATATCTTCCGCATCAGCGAGCAATGCCGTACTGATTTTGACAGCATCACCAATGAGCTGGCGAACATTAAGGAAGTGATGGCTAAGCTTATTGAGGAAGGAAATCAGCTGGAGGCGCAGGTTACTGCCGCGAGGCACAGACTTTCAGAAGTAAGCATGAACATGAAAACCTTCTCGGAGGAGGAGGTACGTGACGCCTACGAAAAGGCGCATCAGCTGCAAATGGATCTCTCCATCAATTGGCAATACCGAAAGCAGCTTCTTGAAAAAAGAGAAGAACTCGAACACAGGCTTGTTGGTATAAATGATACGATTGAACGTGCAGAGCAGCTGATTTCGCAAATCTGCGTGGTCATGAATTACCTGCAGAGCGACTTAAAACAGTTTGGCGAAGCGTTTGAAAATGCCAAAGCGAAGCAGGATTTGGGCTTGAAAATTATTGAGGCCCAGGAGGAAGAGCGCAAGCGTCTTTCAAGAGAAATTCACGACGGTCCGGCGCAAATGCTGGCAAATGTCATCATGCGTTCTGATATTGTGGATCGTGTTTTTCGTGAGAAAGGTCCTGATGATGCATTCGCAGAGATTCAGAGCTTTAAGAAAATGGTTCGCTCAGCACTTTATGAGGTCCGCCGGATTATTTACGACCTGCGTCCGATGGCATTGGATGATTTGGGGCTCGTTCCGACCCTCAGAAAGTATTTGCAGACCATTGAAGAATATCATAATCATTCAAAAATTGAATTTGTGAAAATAGGAAATGAGAAGAGACTTCCGACGAAATATGAGGTTGCCCTCTTCCGGCTTATTCAGGAATCGGTGCAAAACGCGCTCAAGCATGCCAATGCCTGCTCCATAAAAGTTCAATTGGAAATGACGGACACCAGTGTGAAAGTGTTAATAAAGGACAACGGCGTCGGTTTCGATACGAACCAAAAGAAGCCGGGTTCCTTCGGCATGATGGGCATGAGAGAAAGGGTCGACCTGCTTGAAGGCGATTTGACGGTTGATTCGAAAATCGGCAAGGGCACCGCTGTTTCCATCCATGTGCCGTTAATGAACTAAGCTTAGATTATAAAACGAAAGTAACATTCTCTGATGGGGAATTTTTGAAAACTAGGAGGCGTTACACATGAATACAAAAATTATTATTATTGACGATCACCAGCTTTTTAGAGAAGGTGTTAAAAGAATACTAGAATTTGAGAAATCGTTCCAGGTTGTGGCAGAAGGCGATGACGGCACCGAGGCATTAACGCTTGTTGAAGAGCACCGTCCTGATGTTGTCATTATGGACATCAATATGCCACAAATGAATGGTGTCGAGGCAACTCGCGAGCTAGTCGCTAAATATCCGGATACAAAGATCATCATCCTTTCTATTCATGATGATGAGAATTATGTCACTCACGCACTGCAGACAGGTGCCTGTGGCTATCTGTTAAAAGAAATGGATGCCGATGCGTTGATTGAAGCAGTCCGTGTCGTGGCAGACGGAGGTTCTTACCTGCATCCAAAGGTGACTCATAATTTAGTCAATGAATATCGCAAACTAGCAGCAGGTGTGACCCGTGGAGGTTCTTACGTGCAGACGATTGAAATCCGCCGTCCGCTTCATTTATTGACACGCCGTGAGTGCGAGGTACTGCAAATGCTGGCCGATGGAAAAAGCAACCGCGGTATCGGCGAAGCGCTTTACATCAGTGAAAAGACCGTTAAGAACCATGTATCTAATATCTTGCAAAAAATGAATGTTAATGACCGTACTCAGGCTGTTGTTGTGGCGATTAAGAATGGCTGGGTAGAAGTTAGGTAGTTATTTTTCTGAAAAACTAATTTTATGTTATGATGGGAGAGCACGCGTAATGCGTGTTCTTTTTCTTCTTTGGAGAAAGTTGTTTTGATAAAATAATGAGCAGTATTATTGTAAAAAAATAAGGATGGTAAACATACATATGAAAACGGCAATTGTCACAGACAGTACGGCATACATTCCAAAGAAATTACTAGATAAATGGAATATACATATGATCCCGTTGAATGTCATTTTCGGCAATGAAGTCTACCGGGAAGAAGTCGATATTCACTGTCAACAGTTTTTCGAAGAGGTAAAGACAAAGGACCTGCCGACGACATCCCAACCGCCGATCGGCCAATTTGTGGAGTTGTTTGAACGGTTTGCGGCGGAGGGTTACGATGCGGTTATCAGTATCCATTTATCGAGCGGCATCAGTGGCACATATCAGGGCTCGGTAACGGCTGGAACGATGGTCGAGGGTATCAAAGTATTTTCCTTTGATTCGGAAATTAGCTGCATGGTTCAAGGGTTTTATGCATTAGAAGCTGCGGAATGGGCATCTAGGGGAATGGATCCCGAGCGGATTATGGCGCGATTAGAAGAACTGAAGCGCACAGCACGCGCTTATTTCATGGTTGACGACCTGTCGCATCTCCAGCGTGGCGGCCGGTTATCAGGAGCAGCTGCTTTAATCGGCAGCTTGCTGCAGGTTAAACCTCTATTGCATTTTGTGGACAAGGTAATCGTCCCTTTTGAAAAAATTCGCACCCGCAAAAAAGCGATGAAACGAATTGCAGATTTGCTTGGTGAGGATGCAATGGGCGGCGGCCGCTACCAGGCTGTAGTGATCCATGCCAATCGCGAGGAGGAAGCACTAGAGTGGAAGAAGGAGCTTGAGTCTCTCTATCCGAACGTCGACTTTACCATCGGCTACTTCGGGGCTGTTATTGGTACCCATCTTGGGGAAGGTGCTATGGGTATGGGGTGGATGAAGAAATAGGTTTTTGAAGGTACTGGCCATTCCGGGTTGCTGGGATGGTTTTTTTTATTTGCTGGGGGTTACTATGTAGTAAATAGGTTTGGCGAATAAGTTATATAAATTGGCGAATAGTCACCTAATTTCAGCGAATAACTAACCTTGTCGGCGAAATAACCTTCTAAGTTTGGCGAATATCTGTTCAAAACGGGCGAATAACGTAATGGCCAGCTAAAAATAGCTAGCAAACCGGAGACTGGGCCAGCGTGTCGAGAAAAAAGGTAATCAAAGGGATTGGCGAATAAGTCAACGGAACCAGTGAATAACTTAAAAGAATCGGTTAAAACCAATATAGTTGGGCGAATATTGCCTAATAAATGGCGAAAAACTAACCTATTTCGGCGAATACCCCAGCTTAGGAGGTCGCACCTTATAAATCTATCAAACCGTCATTAGCTAAAATTCGACAACTTTAAACAGTAGTTGTAAAATGTAGTTGTATTTTTTAATAAAGGAGCGATGATTCCATTGTTAATGAGAGACTTGCCCGTCCCCCTGAGACTGGTTTTAACCCAAGTCCTGGTTTACCGTATTTTAATCGGCCATCCTAAACAACCGGAAATCGAAAAAGACCTCGCGAAAAGAAAAGCTGGCTTTCGAGGTGAACTAGCCTTAAGAAATTTTGTAAAACAACTCCCCCAAGAAAAATATGTTATCTTCCACGACCTTCAACTCGAATACAACGGATTTCATTTCCAAATTGACACACTTCTCATCTCAAGAAACGGCATTCTCATTATTGAAGCGAAAAATATAGCTGGAACATTGATATTCGACAATCAATTTAACCAATTAATTCGGGTTAAACCGGATGGTACTGAAGAGATTTTTGAAGATCCTCGTGTTCAGGCTGAAAGGCTGCGTATATTATTAGGAAGATTGTTGGCGAAATACGGAATGAATTTTCTGCCTATCGACCAGCTTGTTTTTTTCAGCAGCACAAAGACCTTTTTAAAAAGCAACAGCAATGATCCAAACGCATTTAAAAAGGTATGCAAATCAAGGGATATATTTAAAAAAATTGAAACCTTTGAAAATACATATAACCAGCCAAGAGTGGATGAAGAGACTATCTATAAAATTGCAAATTTCTTATTAAGTCATCACACTCCGCAAAAAATCAATATCTTAAAAGAATATGGTTTGACGAGAAATGACATCCGGTCAGGAGTCCGATGCCCCGATTGCCTTCATATCCCGATGGTGTACGAACGTAGAAGCTGGATTTGCCCAATCTGCCTTTACACCTCAAAAGATGCCTTTATTGATGCCATCAGAGACTACTTTCTTCTAATAAATTCATCAATTACCAATGCAGAGTGCCGCAGCTTTCTTCATCTGCCGACAGTCCATACAGCCCAAAAAAAGCTTCGTCTTTTGAAATTACCCTATGAAGGAGAGAAGAGGGGGCGTATTTATTTCCCACTTCTGGAATGGGAGCCTCAAAATATTATGGCTACTTTAGAAAATGAACAAAAATATGCGAATTTTTTGATAAAAAGTTAAAAGAAGGTGCCCCCCATGCGTTTTCAAATAAAGGATGAAAAACTCATCCCGCAAAAATTTCCCGCAGAAGATTCCTATCGAATCACACAAATCCCAGAAATCCCGCAGCCGTCATTAAACCCTGACTTTCCATACAGCTGCGAACTTCAACAGCTTCTCACCGGCAAGCAGCTCCTCCTTGAAGATATCCCACTCCCACTAAACGAAATTCAATCGCACTATGAAAATGGCTATGTTACATATCGTAAAGGAATTGACTATATCGGGAAAAAGCCAGTGTGTATGCGATGCGGTAACAAGGATCAACGGATGTTCGCCGGCTTCTCTTGCTCTCGGTGCGGTGAAAACTGCCTTTATTGCCGCCACTGTATCATGATGGGAAGAATCAGTGAATGCACTCCATTAATTGGCTGGAATGGTCTAGTGCCTGAAACCGACCTTCCACAAAAAATTATGACCTGGAATGGTATTCTTTCAGAAGGGCAGCGGCTGGCTTCTGACAAGGTAGTAGAGGCTATCCGGCAAAAAAAGGAGTGGCTTGTTTGGGCCGTTTGCGGGGCCGGGAAAACCGAGGTGTTGTTTGCAGGAATTGAAGCTGCGCTCTCTGTCCAAAAAAGAATCTGCATCGCCACACCGAGAACAGACGTAGTTCTTGAACTGACGCCAAGGCTAGAGGCAGCATTTCCCGATATCAAAGTTGCTTCCCTTTACGGCGGCAGCAAAGACCGCCATCTTTATGCCCCTTTAACCATCGCCACTACACACCAGCTTCTCCGCTTTTATCAAGCGTTTGATGCGCTGATATTGGACGAGGTTGACGCCTTCCCTTACACGGTCGAGGAATCGCTCCAGCATGCAGCGGTTCAGGCCCGGAAACCGTCTTCCGCGATGATTTACCTAACTGCTACCCCTAATCAAAAATGGCAAAGAGAATGCCGCACTGGCAAACGGTCGTTTATTACCATTCCGGCCCGGTTCCATCGCAATCCTCTGCCTGTTCCTGAATTTGCATGGTGCGGCAACTGGCAAAAGCAGCTCCAAAAAGGCAGGCTTCCTGCCAATGTTCTTCGGTGGAGCAAAGACAGGCTCGAGAGCGGCAAACAGGCACTTGTTTTCTTCCCTCATATAAAATTAATGGAAAAAGCACTCCCATTACTGCGCAAGCTCGATTCCAGAATCGAGGCCGTTCAAGCGGAAGACCCTGAACGTAAGGAAAAGGTGCAAAGGATGCGGGCCAAAGAAATCCCACTGCTGCTAACGACCACCATCCTTGAGCGGGGCGTTACTTTTCCCAATATTGATGTTGCTGTTGTGGGTGCCGAGGATTTGATTTTTACCGAAAGTGCACTTGTGCAAATCGCCGGCAGAGCAGGACGAAGCAAGGATTACCCGGATGGAGTGGTGACTTTTTTTCATTATGGAAAAACAGAGGAGATGCTGAAGGCTAGAAAGCAGATTGTCACGATGAACCGAGAGGGGGTGAAGCGGGGGCTGATTGACGTGTAATCGAACTTTCAAAGAAAGGGATAGAACAAATGAATTTTCTCAGTCAAAATCGATGTCTTATCTGCCAGGAAATAATATATCCGGATATACGATGGGGAGCTATTTTTTCAAAAGAAAAAGAGCACCGTGTATGCACAGATTGTGATGCGAAGTTTGAAAAAATAGAAGGAGATATCTGCCGGATGTGCAGCAGACCGTTCCGGCTGTTGGACGAGCAATTTCGCGACGGCGAATTATGCCATGATTGTACACGCTGGGAAGAGGATCCTGACTGGCAAGGATTCCTTCAAAAGAATACTTCAATTTTTCTTTATAATGACTTTTTAAAGGAAGTTATGGCCAAATATAAATTTCGCGGGGACTATGTACTAGCAAAAGTGTTTGCAGATTACTTCAAGGAGGTTATAAAAGGGTGGGAAGCTGATTTATTTGTGCCGATCCCGTTAAGCGAAGAAAGGCTTTACGAACGGGGCTTCAATCAGGCAGCCTCAATTTTGGAAGAATCAGGAATAATGCCAACTGATATACTTTCGCGGATCCACACCGAAAAGCAGTCTAAAAAATCCAGGTCGGAGCGAATCCATCTCCCCCAAGTATTTCAAATCGACGCCCAAACCAACCTCTATGGAAAAAAGGTCATCCTTATCGACGACATCTACACCACCGGCTCTACCCTAAGGCACGCTGCAAAACTCCTTAAACAAGCAGGCGCTGACGCAGTCTGGTCAATAACAATAGCTAGATAGGAGTAATGGTGTCAGGCACCGCTCGTGAACACTGTCCACCTCAGCCAGACAACTAGGGCAATCCTCTATCGTTTCAAATCAATTTCCCATATTCCCTAAACATATTAGTGGCAAATTGTCCCAATGAATATTAAAATAAAGATGAACAACCATTCATAATAGTAAATTTCCCCACATAAGTCAAAGGCTGTTTAAAACATTGTCACTATTTTCCCATTGTTTTTGTCAATAAATCGACAAACAATTTATATTGATTCAGCAGGATAATCATAGGGTAAAATAGAAATGTAATACATAGCCTTAAAATAAAGGAGGACTCCACACATGAACTATAACGTACGTGGTGAAAACATTGAGGTAACTCCAGCAATCAGAGAGTATGTAGAAAAGAAAATCTCAAAATTGGAGCGTTATTTTACAGAAGCACCTGATGCAAAAGTTAACGTGAATCTTAGATTCAATCCAGATAAAACTTCCAAGGTCGAGGTAACAATTCCACTTCCAAATTTAGTACTGCGTGCCGAAGAAACAAACCAGGATATGTATGCTGGGATTGACCTGATCACTGACAAGCTAGAGCGTCAAATCAGAAAGCACAAAACAAAGGTGAACCGCAAGTTCCGTGAAAAAGGAAATGTTGATTTCCAATTCACAACTACGAATACTTCAGATGTCCATGACGATGAGGAGCTGGAATTAGTTCGTACGAAACGCTTCGACCTTAAGCCAATGGACAGCGAAGAAGCAATCCTGCAGATGAATATGTTAGGCCATAACTTCTACGTGTTCACAAATTCCGACACTAACCGTACAAACGTTGTATACAAGCGTAAAGATGGCCGTTACGGTTTAATCGAAGCACATTAATAAACTATCAAAACGCTGCTGGGGCGCCTATCCCCTGGCAGCGTTTTTTAATGGGTGATGCACGGGGATGATGCACGGGGACGGTTCTTTTGCATCACTATGAAAATATTACGGTACCCTAAATTCAGAATCTTCTTTATAATGGAAGTAATATACAAATGAAAGAGGGGTTCTCAAATGAATTTTGATTATCAGTACAATCCGTATCCATCCCACCGAACGACCGTTTTTGCACAGCGAGGAATGGTGGCCACCTCCCAGCCGCTCGCCGCTCAAGCAGGTCTTGATATCCTAAAAAAAGGCGGTAACGCCATCGATGCCGCGATTGCAACGGCAGCGGCATTAACGGTCCTTGAACCAACCTCTAACGGCATCGGCAGTGACGCCTTTGCACTCGTTTGGACGAAGGGCAAGCTTCATGGACTGAATGCCAGCGGCCCGGCCCCAAAATCGCTGACTATTGATGCAGTTAAGGCGCGCGGCTATGATAAAATGCCGGAACATGGTCTTATCCCGGTAACAGTTCCAGGCGCACCTTCAGCATGGGCAGAGCTCTCCCAAAAATTTGGCCGCCTCCCGCTAAAAGAGGTACTCCAGCCTGCCATTGACTATGCCGAAAACGGCTATCCATTGACGCCTGTTCTTGCGAAAAACTGGGGACGCGCCTACCAGCATTACAAACAAACGCTCACCAGCGAAGAATTCCAGCCTTGGTTTGAAACATTTGCCCCTAATGGGTGCGCGCCAAAGGCAGGCGAAATCTGGCGTTCTCCGGACCACGCAGAAACGTTGCGCTCCATCGCGAATACGAATGCTGAAAGCTTTTATCGTGGGCAAATCGCCGACCAAATAGCAGCCTTTTCCGAGCGCTACAATGGATTTATTTCAAAAAAGGACTTGGAATCGTACAGGGCCGAGTGGGTTGAGCCGATTAAGCTGAACTACCGCGGCTACGATGTGTGGGAGATTCCGCCGAACGGACAGGGGCTAGTGGCGCTGCTCGCATTGAATATCGTCAAGAGCTTTGAACTTACTGAAAAGGAAACCATCGATACATATCACAAGCAAATCGAGGCTATGAAGCTTGCCTACACCGACGGCAAGGCCTATATCACTGATCCAACTTTTATGAAAATGAAGATAGCTGATGTTCTTTGCGACGAGTATGGTGATACGAGACGCCGGGAAATCACTGACGAAGCGCTCCAGCCGCTTCCGTATGAGCTGCCGCGTGGAGGAACAGTCTACCTCGCTGCCGCCGATGGTGAAGGGAACATGGTGTCATACATTCAGAGCAACTATATGGGCTTCGGCTCAGGTATTGTGGTGCCAGGCACCGGGGTATCGCTGCAGAACCGTGGTCACGATTTCTCATTGGACCCTTCGCATGCCAATGCACTAAGACCGGGCTCCAAAACGTACCACACCATAATCCCAGGTTTCTTGACAAAAGGAGATCTGCCAGTTGGGCCATTCGGCGTAATGGGCGGATATATGCAGCCACAAGGCCATATGCAGGTCATCATGAATACGGTTGACTTTGGTTTGAACCCGCAGGCTGCGCTGGACGCTCCTAGGTGGCAGTGGATTGAAGGGAAGAAAATTCAAGTCGAGCCGCATTTTCCGAACCACATTGCTCAGGCCTTGGCCCGGAAAGGACATCAGATTGAGGTTGCCCTTGACACAGGCTCGTTTGGTCGTGGGCAGATCATCTGGCGTGACCCGGATACTGGCGTTTTGATCGGCGGCACTGAACCACGGACAGACGGGGGCGTTGCGGCTTGGTGATTCAAGGACTGCGGAAGCTCGGACATGGTCTTAAAAAACTCCGTTCGGCGGATAAACCTTAAAATTCGGCGGATAACAATTCTAATTAGGCGGATATTTCCGAGATTCGGCGGATAAAACAGCATACTCGGCGGATATCCGCTCTAAATCAGCGGATTACTTCAAAAGGAGAGGCAAATCAAATGACATTTTCAATCGTCGGTTATGACCCAGTGGAAAAAGAATGGGGTATTGCCGTTCAATCCAAATTTTTAGGCGTAGGAGCGGTAGTTCCGTGGGCCAAAGCGGGAATCGGGGCGGTTGCAACCCAATCCTATGCCAATACGGCTTACGGTCCAAGGGCTCTTGAACTGATGGCACAAGGAAAGTCAGCACAAGAAACACTTGAAGTCATCCTTGCCGATGATCCTGACAAAGAAATGCGCCAGGTGGGACTCATTGATGCAAATGGCAATGCCGCAACATTTACCGGAAGCGCCTGCTATAACTGGGCCGGTGGCGTCACAGGACCACACTTTGCTGCGCAGGGAAACATTTTAGTGGATGAAAAAACAGTCCAGGCGATGACTGAAATTTTTCAAAAAGCGGAGGGAACATTGGCTGAAAGGCTTCTTGCTTCCTTAGATGCCGGGCAGGAAGCGGGCGGTGACAGCCGCGGCAAACAATCTGCCGCCCTTTATGTCGTGAAAGAAAAAGGCGGCTACGGCGGCTATAACGACCGGTACATCGACCTTCGCGTGGACGACCATCCTGACCCAATCAAGGAGTTAATCAGAATATATCAGCTTCAGCAGCTCTATTTTTCGCCATCTAAGCCTGAAAAAATAGCATCAGTTGAAGGAGAAGTTAAAACAGAGGTAACACAACATTTAAAACGTTTAGGGTACCTTCCGGGCGCTGACAGCAGTGATGATAAAATCTATCAGGCGCTCACCACTTTTATTCATACGGAAAACTTCGAAATGAGAGAACAAAAGAGGGGCTGGATTGACCTAGAAGTCCTTGAATTTATGAAGAATAACAAGAAATAAACATTGCCCTCCACTTACTGGAGGGTTCTTTTATTGGGGGTATTTTCCATTTGCTCAAATCATCTAGTTAATTTTCACTATCATCATAGTGTTTTTTCTCAAAATCTATTGAAAATATGGTAAAAATCTATTAAATTGGAAAAGTATACAATATAGGTCTTTTGGAGGAAGAGGATGGGCAAAGCATTTTTAAAGGTTGCATCTATTTATTTTACAATTGGGGTTTTAGCAGGAATCACGATGGGAATTATCCATGACTTCCGTCTGGCATCAGTACATGCTCACATTAACCTGCTTGGATGGGTGTCGATGGCGATATTCGGACTTATTTATCATTTTTATCCGCAAGCAGCCAACACGAAGCTGGCAAAAACACATTTTTGGTTCCATAATATCGGTTTGCCGGTGATGATGGTCGGAATTGCAACACAGGTTTTAACTGGAAGTATGGCGGCCCTGCCGGTAGCGGTTATCGGCTCCATTGTTGTGGTTGTAGGCGTTATTTGTTTCACAATAAACCTTTTCAAACATGTTGGAAAAGGTACAAACGTACAATCTGGTAATAAATTTTCAGTTTAATAGGACTTTCTTAGACGGCTATCTTATATTTTGATGGTCGTCTTTTTGTAATGAGTAGGTAAATATAACCTTTTACAAAAAACTTTTAATAACACCTACAAAAAAGAAAAAGACCTGACGTAAAGTTTAGTAGAACTTCACAAGGAGGCAATAAAAGACATGAAAAACAAGAAACTGACAAACATAGTAACTAGCGGTGTACTGGCATCTTCACTTATTTTTTCAGTAGGAGCAGGGGCGGCCTTTGCTACTGGTAATGACACAGCGGAGGATTCTGCAGTAACAGGTACGACTACAGAACAGGTTACAGATCAAACAGCAACGACTACTGAAAACGCAACTGAGGAAACCACTACTGAACAAGAAAGTAATGCAACAGAAACAACAACTTCCGAAGAAGCTGAAACTCCATCAGACGAAGCAACAGTAGAAGACACTGATGCTGACGAAACTGTGGCGGCCGATGATGAAGCAACTACAGAGGACCAAGCAAAAACAGAAGATGTTGAAAAAGCTGAAGCGCCATCATTGGTACCTGGAGATTTCTTTTATTTTGTAAAAACCATCACTGAAAAAATCCGCCTTGCATTTACTTTTGACGATTATAAAGAAGCACAGCTATTGGCTCAATTTGCTGCAGAACGTATTGCTGAAGCAAACGCGTTGATTGCAGATGGTAAAACGGACGAAGCGGAGCAGCTACTTAAGGACGCTCTTGCAACACAAGAGAAGGCAGCGGAGCAGCTTACAGCTTCTGAAGAAGGCACTGACACAGATGCCGCTGATGTGGAAAAGGCAGACGACACTCAAACTGCTGATGTTGAAAAAACTGACGATACACAAACCACTGCTGAAGGTACTGTTGAAGGCAAGTTAGCTAACAACATCGATGCGCTACTGGGTGCCCTTAGCCATGTGAAAAATCCGACTGCCCAACAGGCTTTAATGAAAAACATTCAAAAATCATTTGCAAAACTTGACAAGAAGTTTGCCAAGCTTGAAGAGAAAGATGCTGATTTTGCTGAACAAGTGAAGCAGATTGAAGAAAAAGTTTCCGACGATCAAACAGCAACCGTGAAAAAACATGGTAAAGCGCTAGGAAAGCAAAAGAAACAAGAGACCGAAACAGCAGTTGAAGAAACTACGCAAACTACAGACGAAGCAGCAACTGTAACAGAAGAAAGCAGCCAAGGCGAGGATACTGCAGTTCAAACTGAATCTGCTAATAAAGGGGCAGAGCACCAAGCTGCAGCTCAAGCAAAAGCTGCTGAAAAGCAAGCTCAAGCCGCTGCAAAAGCTGCTGAAAAACAAGCTGCAGCAGCACAAAGAGCTCAAGAAAAACAAGCCCAAGCAGCCCAAAAGCATGGTGAGGCCGCTAATAAAGCTGAACAAGCACATGGGAACGGAAATCATTAATTCTAATAAATTTTAAAATTTGGAATGGCCTCGGTTAAACCGGGATCATAGACACTGAGTCAGGGTGGTACGCTCTGGCTCTTTTTTGTCATGATATTATGTTGTGAGATCCGCAGATTTTGTAGGAGGAAGATAGGAAAAAGAACATGGATCCGAATTATACCAATTAATGTGGTGAGACCTCTGGTTTGTGTCATGAATGTTTAAAACGATGTTGTGAACCTTCGAAACTTTGTCGTAAACCCCCTAATTTATGTAGTGAGGATTAATTCGAATGCTACAAAACCAAAAAAAGAGCCAGCAATCCAATTGCCGACTCCATCTCATATCCAAATATTATATCCCTGCCCCATGGCAATTCTTATACTTCTTCCCGCTTCCGCAAGGACATGGGTCATTCCGTCCAACATTCTCTTTATTTACCTTCGGCTTCTTCTTCACAGCCTCGCCGTCTTCCTTTGGGTTTACGGCATGGCCCTGGGCGACCTCTTGGCGCTCAAGGTTATTGCGAATTTCCGCTTTCATGATGTACATGGCCGCTTCATCCTCAATTGACTCCACCATTGCCTCGAACATTGCAAGGCCTTCATGCTGGTATTCGCGTAAAGGATCCGTTTGTCCGTAAGCCCGCAGGTGAATCCCTTGGCGAAGCTGGTCCATCGCATCGATGTGGTCAATCCATTTTGAATCGACAGCACGCAATGTAACAACCTTTTCAAACTCGCGCATTTGCTCAGGTGACAGAAGCTCTTCTTTTTCCTCGTAGTGCTCTTTACACTTAGAAAAAATAAACTCGGTCATCTCTTCCTGGTCCTTGCCGCGCAAGTCTTCAACCGTCACAGCGCCTTCCCCAAGCAAGTTTGCATGGGCAAAGTCGACAATCCCTTTAAGATTCCATTCTTCTTCATCCATATGTCCAGGCGCATTGACCTCAACATGGCGCTGAATGGAGCGCAAAATCATATTCTGGACAATTTCACGTAAATTCTCGGATTCGAGTACCTCATCACGCTGCGTATAAATAATCTCGCGCTGCTGACGAAGCACATCATCATATTGCAATAGCTGTTTCCGGGCATCAAAGTTGTTGCCCTCTACGCGTTTCTGCGCACTTTCCACAGCCCGAGATACCATTTTACTTTGAATTGGCTGGGTATCATCCATGCCAAGTTTTTGCATCATTGCTTTCATGTTGTCAGAACCGAAGCGGCGCATCAATTCATCTTCCATGGATAAGTAGAACTGAGTGATACCAGGGTCCCCTTGACGTCCGGAACGACCGCGCAGCTGGTTATCAATACGTCGGCTCTCGTGACGCTCGGTACCAATTACTGCAAGTCCGCCCAGCTCTTTAACACCTTCGCCAAGTTTAATATCGGTACCACGTCCGGCCATGTTCGTCGCAATCGTGACCGCTCCTGCCTGACCCGCTTCTAAGATAATTTCCGCTTCACGTGCATGGTTTTTCGCGTTCAAGACATTATGGCGAACACCCTTTTTCAAAAGCAACCGGGAAATCAGTTCAGATGTTTCAATTGCGACCGTACCCACAAGTACAGGCTGTCCTTTTTGATGGCGCTCGGCGATATCCTCGACAACAGCATTGAACTTGCCTGCCATTGATGCGTAGATTAAATCGGCACGGTCATCTCGGGCAATTGGACGATTCGTCGGAATGACGATAACGTTCATATTGTAAATGTTGCGGAATTCTTCTTCTTCTGTTTTCGCTGTACCAGTCATCCCAGATAGTTTTTCATACATGCGGAAGTAGTTCTGGAACGTAATGGTTGCCATCGTCATGCTTTCGTTTTGGATCTCGACGCCTTCCTTTGCTTCGATTGCCTGGTGTAAGCCTTCGCTATAGCGGCGGCCTTTCATCAAACGGCCGGTAAACTGGTCAACGATGACAATTTCGCCGTCCTGAACGACATAATCAACATCGAGGTGCATCGTCACAATCGCTTTCAGCGCCTGGTTGATATGGTGGTTCAAGGTCACATGTGACATATCAAACAGGTTGTCAATGCCAAAAGCCTTCTCTGCCTTGCTAATGCCTTCTTCCGTCAGCATAACCGCTTTAGTTTTTTCATCGTACGTATAATCATGGTCTCTTCTCAGCGTACGGACAAACGCATTTGCCTGCATATAGAGAACCGTGGACTTCTGGGCAGACCCAGAAATAATTAATGGTGTCCGCGCTTCGTCAATTAAAATTGAGTCAACCTCGTCGATTACTGCAAAAAAGAGTGGTCGCTGTACCTTTTGTTCCTTATAAAGGACCATATTATCACGCAGGTAGTCGAAACCGAACTCGTTATTCGTACCATACGTAATATCGCAGGAATAGGCAGCTTGTTTTTCATCCTTATCCATGCTGTTTAAGTTCAAACCGACGGTCAGCCCCAAAAATTCATACAGCTGTCCCATTTCGGTGGCGTCACGGCTTGCCAGGTATTCGTTGACCGTGACAACATGAACGCCTTTTCCGGACAAAGCATTCAAGTAAACGGGCATTGTCGCCGTTAATGTTTTACCTTCACCGGTCTTCATCTCGGAAATATTACCCTCGTGGAGAGAAATACCACCCATCAGCTGAACATGGTATGGATAAAGGCCAAGCACGCGGCGGGCACCCTCACGGACAACCGCAAACGCCTCAACCAATAGGTCATCAAGCGTTTCGCCCTTTTGGTAGCGGGCCTTGAACTCTTCCGTTTTTTCACGCAGCTGCTCATCGGTCAATCGTTCGGTTTCCGAGGCAAGCGCATCAACTTTTACAGCCAGCTTGTCCAGCCGTTTCAACTCACGTTTATTTAGGTCAAACACTTTATTTAAAATCCCCATATTTGATGAAACGCTCCTTTTATCTGAGACTCAAAAGCATTTTTAGAAAAAATGAATCCAATAAAAATCTCTAATTTTCCTATTTAATCTTACCATTTCCACTATGCAGGTGACAACAATGGAAGAAACACAGCAAAAATTCCCGGATATACGTCCCATTATCCACTTCAATTATGGCAAATCTGTGAAAAATGTATAGAACTTATCGGTTGCCTTTAAGAGTCTATGATTGTTTGTATATTTTTAAATATTAATGTATAAAAATAAGTTCTAATGCAGTTTTTCACTCTGTGTATATTGTTAACTAAACCTCTATATTACAACGTTTATATGTTGTTTATTGAGCTAATTGTATCAATTCTGTGAATGTAAAAATATTCACAAATTGTACATTGGATTCTCCTTTTTAATGTAAGATACTACCTTTAGAGAGGTAGCAATGGAAAATAAATAGAGAACCAATCAAATATGGGAAGGGTGAGGAAAATGGCCTTTTGGGGGAAAAAGAAAAAAGAAACCGATCCCGATGCAAGAGAAGATAGAAAAAAGGTGGGCCTATTTCGCAGACTTTGGCAAAAAGTCAGAAACATAGATTGGAAGGATCCGGTCACAAGATGGAAAGTCATGTTCATTTCACTAATAGGGTTGATTGTAATTGGAGGCGGTAGCTATGGTGCACTGGCCATCACCAACTCGCCGGCGTTCTGCTCAAGCTGTCACGAAATGGCACCAGAATACTCAACCTTTACGGCCAGTGCTCACAATAATATCACGTGTGTCCAGTGCCATATCAAGCCGGGCACCATCAACATGCTGACTCACAAGGTTAAGTCGTTGAAAGAAGTTTACTATCACGTTACCGGGGTGCCGGAACAAATTGTCCAAACAGAAGATGAGGTTGTTTCGAACGAGAATTGTATGCAATGTCACTCCAAGAACCGCCTTGTCACCGCTTCAGGTGACCTAAAGGTTAATCACAAAGGGCATATTGAAGAAGGCATTCCATGTATCTCCTGCCATGCCGGTGTCGTTCACGCCAAGATGGCAGCCCGCGGCATCAATACGGACGAGGTTCGTGGCAATTTTACGAAAGAAACCGCTGAAAAGATTATGGAAAAGAAATATCTGCGCCCGAATATGGGTACTTGTATCGACTGCCATGACAAAGTAAACAACGGAGAAAAGCCTTGGAAAGATGTAGCCTACCTTGTTCCGCCAAATCCGGAGGAAGTAGAGAAGAAGATTGATGAAACTAAAAAAGAATCAGTCGGTGAAACTGCGAAGGAAACAACAGCAAAACCTGCAGAAGGAACTTCCGGAAGCGGAACGGCTGAAGAATTAGCAAAGGCCCATGAAGAAAAAACGCAGGAGCTAATTTTACAAGCAATCGGTAAGCAGCAAAAGGACGTTAAAATCTCAATGTCCTGTGAAACCTGTCATAAAAAATTAAACATTCCTAAAACGCATAAAGCAGTTGATTGGAATCAGAACCACGGTACGACAGCCATTCAAAAGCTGGATCAATGTATGAACTGCCACCAGGATTCCAAGTGGATAAGAGAAATTCCGAAGGAAGACATCATTTCCTTGCTCAAAATGGGCAATGAAAAGGTTAAATACACACCAAACGTAACACTTGCAAAAGATCAGGCCCGGACCAATAAATTCTGCGCCGCTTGTCACGCCGACCGTCCTGAAGGTCACGGTGAAAGCGATCAGTGGCTGACCGCTCACGCTGACAAAGCAAAAGCAGCAGATCAAAAAGCAGAATGCTTTGTCTGTCATGATCGTGAAAAACCGGCAGCCGACTCAACTAGTGCTAAGGCACCGACAGATGTTTATTGTCAATACTGCCACAGAACAGGGTTTAAAGATGAAGTTAAAAATTAATCAATCAAAAATGGAGGGACGCATTATGGATGATGAAGAAAAAGAAACACGAACGGCCCCTCCCCGTTTTCGCTATAGAGGATTTAAATTTCTGACGCTGGCATTGTTCTTCCTGGCCCTGTTCGTCTTTCTCGGATTTTCAGGGCTGGAGGCGTCCTCTGGCTCAAAGTTTTGCGCTTCCTGTCATGAGATGAAACCAGAATATTATACCTGGAAAGCCTCCACGCACAGCGAAGTGGAATGTGCCAATTGCCATATTGGGTCAGGGGTCGAAAATGTAGCGAAGGATAAAGCCGAGGGGCTATTAAAGGTTTATAAGAAAGAAGCAAATACGTATACTGCGCCAATTCAGATGCCAAAAGAGATTCCAAATTCAGCCTGCGAGTCATGCCATAATATGAAAACCCGTGAGGTAACCAGCTCAGGGGATATCATAATCCCGCACGATAAACACCTTGCGAAGGATATCAAGTGTACCCAGTGTCACAGCGGAGTGGCTCACGGAAAAATTGCGGAACGGAATGTGACGTTTAAATCTGATTACTCAAAGTGGGATACAGCACTAGGCAAACAGATGATGAGTGATGTGAAGTTTACCAGGACGAAGATGGAAACGTGTATGGAATGTCATGAGCTTCGTAACGTCTCCAATGCATGTGAGACATGCCATAATACTGGAATGGAGCCTAAATCGCACAAGAAGGCTGATTTCAAAACAAAAAATCATGGCACTTTAGCAAAAGAGGATATTAAAAGCTGCAATAAATGCCATGGACTTATGTCCGAAACAGAAGTAGAAGGCATAAAAGAGGAGCCGGCTTCACAGCAATTTTTAAGTAATGGAGCGACCAAATCAAAACAAGTGTCGGCTCAGGACTATGCAAAAGAAAACACATTTTGCCAAAACTGCCATACGACGAAACCAGAAACTCACGTAAAAGGATTCGTCAATATACATGGTGCAACAGCAAAAGATAGCAAGGAAAAATGTCTTGCCTGCCACGATTACCAAAAAACAGGTTTCAATGCTAGTAAGACTATTGCATGCAGCAGCTGTCATCCGGCCATGCATGATGGGAAAAACTATAAGGAACGCCATCCAATTGACATTACAGGGGTTACAGCACCGACTGAACAGTGCTATACCTGTCACAACAAGCCGAAATGTACATCTTGCCATAAAGAATAATAGTAATTAACCAGATTAGGAGGGCGAACATGGAAGCGAAATTACAGCCTAATGCCCAGGAACCTACGAGGAGTACCCAAAAAGAAAAAAAAATAAAAACCGACCGTTTTAAATGGTGGCAATCCCTTATTCTCCTTGTGGGAACCTTGGCAATATGTTTATCTGCAGGCTATTACATTAGTGAAAGATATTTGTGGAACCAGAAGGATGACGAAATTGCCAAACAATTGACCTATAATAAAACGCTTGTAGAGCAAAAACCAAATGATCCGAGCCTAAGGGTTCAGCTTGGCTATACCTACTTCTTAAAGGGTGAAAATGACAACGCCATTAAGGAATATAAAACAGCAAAAAACCTAGACAAAAATTTTTATGCGGCTTACCTAAACTTAGCCATTGTATATGACCAAGAGAATAGAACCGATGACGCATTGCAAATGGCCACCAAAGCTGCGAAGCTGGCACCGCAGGACTATAAAAGTCTTTTACTAAAAGCTAGAAGCTATAGAAAGCTAAAAATGTATAAAGAAGCAACAGCTGCATTGGAACAAGCAAATCGTTTCAAACCGGGCAATACAGATGTTATTTATGAGACTGGCTTAGTAGCGGAAGACCAAGGAAAGCTAAAAGAGGCAGAGGACATCTACAAAGAATCACTTTCTTACGACCCTACCTTTAAACCGGCAATCAAAGCATTGGATCGCATAAAGTCTAAAAACAAATAATGAAGGAGATGGAAATGCCATGAAAAAGAAGACCACCTATATATGGATGGGATCCATAGTGGCACTTAGCATCGTGCTGTTTGCAGTCATCTACTTTTTCCATCTTCAGGATGACGCAATAAAAGTAGCAGATAATTTGAAGACTGGCGGGGAACCAACCTTAAGTTACTATATTCAAGGAGATTTGAATGATCCTCTTGAGAAACCGATGGATGTAACAAAAGTTGGAGAATTCGTTTATGTGACCGACACAAATCACAAACAGGTTCAAGTTTTTGATAGGTCTGGCACACCAGTTTTTAAATTCGGCAAAGAGGGCACTGATAAAGGACAATTTGAATTTCCTTACGGCATTGCCGGGGATAAGGATGGAAACATCTATGTAGCAGACCTATACAATGCCAACATATCCATCTTTAATGAAAAGGGAAAATTCATCAAATACTTTGAAGTGGCCGATAAAGCAGATCAATTAAAAGGTCCAGGAGGTTTACGGATATATAACAATCAGCTTTATGTAACTGATATTCCAAATAATAGAGTGGTAGTTTTTGATTTACAAGGCAAAAAAACGCTTGAGATCACTACTGCAACAGGAAAAGAAGACCTTCTCAATGCGCCGAATGCAGTGACCGTTGACGATGACAAGAATATCTATGTCTCCGATACAGGAAAGCAACGACTGGTTGTCTATGATAAAACAGGAAAATATAAGCGCACTATCAATGGCTCAGCAGACAATAAAGGCAACTCCAAGTTTGTTAATCCACGAGGAATTGGGGTAGCATCAAACGGTACGCTGTTAATGGTTGACAACATGACCCATTATGTTTATGGCTTTGACAAGGATGGAAAGCAAATTTTCCAATTTGGCGGAATCGGAAGTGACAAAAACCAATTTTACCTTCCTAACGGATTATTCGTTGATGACAAAGGTGAAGTGTTAATTACGGATACAGTAAACGCTAGGGTAGGCTTTTATTACTAATATACTTATTGCATTTAAGGAGGTGATGCCTTAATAGAAGAAAAGATGAGGTTTTCAGATTAATAGAGAGAGAAAAGAGAAAAGAGCAAGAAAACAGGGAGGTTTTCTGGAATGAGTAAGTTTAAACTCAGCTTCTCACTAGTCTTAACGATTATTCTAGTGGGAATACTTAGCACTTCTGTATTTGCTAGAGGCGCCTTTTGGGGCAGCTTATCTGGCGATAACAGCGGATGGTCATTTAAATTTATCAACACTAGCGATGAAGCTAAAGATTTCACTGTAAAAGTTTATTCAAACGAAGATGGTTATACCGATACGTTGTATACATCTCCTGAAAAAACAGCAGTAGCTCCTCACCCAGAACCAACTGGGGCTGCGAGCGAATATGTAACAATTACTGTTACACCGGATAATGTTAATTTCCAACTTGGTGTCATATACAAATTTGTCCTTGTTGATGTAACAGGTGACACTGAACTAGCAACTGAAACAAAATACGGTGTTACAACTGTAAATGATACTAATAAGAAATTGTATAACGTAGCTGATGACCCTGGAATGGTAGACGTTGACGGTTCGGGACTTGTAAACGCCAACCATACCGGCGTACCTGGAGCTGCCAGCAAAGGCGGCAATAAGCACGGTTTCTACCAAAACAACACAAACTCTTGCGCGGCCTGTCACCAAACTCACACTGCTGCTCAAGGAGAAGCTTTATTGTTTAAAGATGGCGTATACAGCACATGTTCAGCTTGTCATGATGGTACAACAGGTGCATATAATGCATTTGCAACATCGACAGCAGAAACTACAAAAGAAATCGCAGGTACTTTTAACATTAAAACCGATTCCGCACACAACGGTTCACTTCACCAATCTGACGGCTCAATTACTGTAAGTGCTGCTCCTGGTGGAGGCAAATCACAAGCAGTATGGGGTGGAGAATTTAACTGTGCAAGCTGCCACGCACCGCACGGAGCAGGTTCGACAATGGAAAACAACTTAAACATGGACCCACTAGGCTGGGGCGGAGTTGAATACAAAGCATTACCAACTGATGTAACACTTGACAATGCAACTGATGCTCAAAAAGATTCTTTAAACGGTAAATTATTCAAGGATCTTACTATCATCGATTTAGATTCCAATCCAGCTGGATTAGCTTCATTCATTAAGCCATATGTTGTTGCTAAGAAAACTATAACAGCTGCTGACCTTTCTACAGATAAAACAAAAGAAGGTTACATGTATTCTCGTGCAGGTGTTCAGGTAGGTCAAAAGGTTATCCAAACATACAGATGGAGTGGCAAAGCTTATGTTAAAGACTTCTCTCTATGGTTAAGAGGTTCCAGCCGCGAAGCTGCTAATACAGTCTTAACTGGTGCTCCTGCTACTGGTCTTACAATTGTTTGGAGAGATGGTTTTGCATTTGGTGCTACCACATCTGTTGATACAGTTACTAAGGCACAAATCTCTTTAGGTATTGATGTTGAAACTACTACTAATATTAGATCATTATTTGATAGTGGTTTTGCAAATTACATTTATGACAGTGGTACAGAAATGAGCAAATACTGTGCATCTTGTCACACTGACTATTTGTCTAACGTACGTACTAACTTAACTGGTACTTATACTCAAGCACATCGCCATACAACTGGTAAGGACAATTTAACTTGCGTACGCTGTCACTACGGTCACGGTACTGATGCTACAATCATGAAAGATTCCAACGATGAATCTTACTTTGAAGGCGATCATGAAGGACAGTTGGATTATTATGTAGATCCGAACCCATCTTCTGCATTAAAACGTTATACTGGTATGTCAGTATGTTACGCTTGTCACGGTTCTGGCGGTCAGTTCATCAACAACCCTGCCAACGAAGCAATTGATGGACCTACTAATGCTGTTTATGGTAGCCATGCAGTTGTTGATGTAAACGGAGTTCAATATGACGATGGTGAAGCTCCATTAAAACCAGGCCAACCAGGTACTAGAGAATAAAAAAAGCCAACAAATAGCGCCACTACTTGTTAGCTTTTGACAAAGTATATTTTAATTCTCACAAAGAGCAGGGCAGCAATTTCTGTTGCCTTGCTTTAATTTTATTATCCTATATCGGACACAAAATTGTCAAACTTTTCGACAAAATATCGTCAATAAATTGCTTCATTTCTGCCCCAATTTCCACCTATCTTCACTGCTATAATAGATGTGTAATCCCTGTAATAACTCTACACCCTACATAAAATACATAAATCCATAATAAGCGAGATGATATCTGGTGAAAGTCTTCCCCTTGTATAATAAATCCTATATTTATATTTTCATGATAGTTCTGCTTTTGGGAACTACGATTCTATCGTTTCCGTCGATTGATGCATACTCTGCCAGTGATCCTGCCATAACAATTGAATCCCCTGTCTCGAATGAGGAACTTTCTACTCAAAATGTTGTGATTTTAGGCTCATATACTTCTGAGTTTCCAAAGTCCGAATTGTCATTTACGGCTTCCGAGGATGGAGTCGAAATTGCAGATTCCAATTGGCAGATTGATGAAACAAATCACAAATGGATTTTTTCAACATCCGCCTTATCAGAAGGAGCTCATGCTATTACTATTAAATTGGAAGAATCATCATCAACATCCAATCCTGCAACGGCATCTATCGCTTTTACAATAAAAATACCAACCGTAATTGTAAAACCTGCTATTTCCATAACAACACCATCAACATCTGAAATTTTTGATTCAACAAATATTCTAATCTCAGGAACCTACACTGCTGATGAACCAAAAACAAACTTGATGTTTACTCTGTTAGAAAACGGAAATAAGATTTCCGATTCGTCCGCCAATGCAGGCGATTGGACGATTGATGAATCCAGTTCGCCGAAACAGTGGACTTTTTCTACAAAGACATTGCTGGAAGGTAATCATACCGTATCGGTGGAAATTACCGATAAAGTAACAGGTGAAATTGCTAGTGCAACAACGTCCTTTATCCTGGCTTTAACTAGACCATACATTGGCGATGCAAAAATTATCTTCCCAGACAATTCGGAAAAAAAGTCCGAAGATTTAACCAGCGTTCCGCTTAATGCGAAAATCAAGATAACTGTTGTTGACGACCAAAGAATGGATCAGCTTAAAAGCAAAATTGACACTGGCAGCTATAACCCTATCAAAATAATATGGGGATCGGGTTCTATTAAAGGAACGACTCAAATCGGTGAGCCAGTTTTAAAAAATAATAAATATTATTACGATATCACCTTTACTCCTGCTGCTGGTGAATTAAAAATAAACAGGACATATCTAGTGTACCTAGATTCCGAACTTGTTGATGATTTGGAAAATCCGGTATTTACGAAGTTTTTTAAAATTACAACCAAGACAAATGCCGATTGGGATGATATTGACAAGCAGAATCACACATCGTCCAATCCTCATGGACATTACAAGTTGAATACAAATATGTGTGCATCTTGTCACAGTACACATACGGATTCACCATATGATAAGTTGGATGGTAAAAGTGAAATGGCTCCTTCCCGAGAAGGTGGTTCCTATCTTATTGATTTTAATGAAAATTCAAATGGAAAAGATTCACAAAACTACTGTATGGCCTGTCATGACGGTACTACGAATGCACCGCTAATTGACGGAATAACAAGTAAGTACCATCATGATAATCCGGTTGAGTATTCATCAACTGGAAAGGACAATTTAAAGGAAGCAACATCATGCACCAGCTGTCATAACCCTCATGCGGAATGGTCAGAGGAAAACCCGAATTTGCTAAAAGACCATTATGTCTATAAACATAATTCGGAAGATCAAGAGAAAATGGGAGCCACCCCATTAACGGTGGACAGTTTGGATACATCTTGTGAAACTTGTCATGATAATACGATAAATTTTGCTGGAATACCTGCGGATAAAGGAATGTATGAGCTATTAAAATATAACAAGTCTTTAACTGCATTAGGCACTGAAACAACTAAATTTAATCAACCTACAGATCTTGATGTTCCTAACAAAACGATTTCAGATTATTCCTTATGCCTAAGGTGCCATAATCTTGATAAGAAAAAACAAAATAAGGTTAGTTCAGATATTGAATCCTTTTATCTTGATGCCAATTCTGGCCATAATTTTAGCCTTCCGGTGAATGCAACTACTCAAAGAGATGGCAGCCAATTAAATGGCCCAATCCCATGTGCGGAATGCCATGTAACACATGGATCGAACAATCTGTATAATTTGCGGGAAATATTGGGTAATAATCCAACGGTAACTGATAAATATGAAACTTCAGGGACGAAATGGAATACGGTAGATGAACGGGAGTTCTGTACCAAATGCCATAATGGGTCAACTGAAATTTACGGTATAAAGGGCAATGCGATTTATGATGATGCAGGTCAGGCCATCAATTCAATCGTTGGCCATAATAAAAATGATATTGATCAGGCATGTTCTAAATGCCATAGCACCAATAATTCATTTATCGAGGCCGCCCATGCACCTAAGAAGAAGCCGTAAAAAAACGAGAGGGAAAATTCCTCTCGTTTTTGTGCGTTTGGGAAAGAAAATAATATTAGCATCTTTAAAATGGGTATAAATACCCATAAAAGATAATTACATAAGTAAAAAGGCTCAATATCGATATTTTGGCAGGATTATATTTACATTGAGACTCCTCATTACCGTGTGTTTTTCTGTTTTTAAATTCTTTGTATTATCCAAAATTAGTGAATTAGATCTACTAATTTTAGATCTTTTTTAATCAATAAAACAAAAGGGGGGATAGGATGGAAAATGCCATTTGTTTTAAAGAAAAGTAAATAGAGAAGAGAGACAAAACATGTCTCACAAAATGGGGGAGTTTTAAGATGAGTCGTAAATCGGTTGGTATCAGCGTGGTGTTTATTGCTGCTATATTGATGCTAAGCACATTTTATGTTTCCGCTTTAAGTAACAATTTTTCGAATTACAAGCCTTCCAGTAATGGTACGACTACCGTTTCAAATCCGGATATATCTACCTATGTAAAAAGTGCAAATGATTTGGATGATCAAAGCTTGAGCATGAAAATAAACGGCACTCAGGTAAATGCCCAATTTTCGTACAAAGTCGAACGCAAGGAAGGGACCATCTTCTATAAAGCATCCGATTTAAAGGATGGAACCAACACGGTAGAAGTCAGCATTAATGACAATGCAGGGAACACTCTTAATGATTCCTGGTCCTTTATCGTAAAGGAAGCGCCTAAGTTCAGTAATATCAGTCCTGCAGATAAAAGTGAACAGGCTAGTTTGAGTCAATTATCTGCAACAATAAAGGACAATACAGCAGTTGATTGGAGTTCTGTAAAGCTCAAATTAAATAATAGTTATGTGAGCACTGCTTCCATAAATATTAACCCCGAAACTGGTACTGTAACATATAATAGAAATTTTGCCAGTGGCAGTTACACTGCGGCTCTGGAAGCAAAAGATATTAACGGTAATTTAAGCACGAAAACATGGAGTTTTATTGTTGATAACACAGCACCAGTTCTTGATTATTTTAGCGGCTTAACCAATGGGGCCACCCTTACTAACAGCACCTTGAATATATCAGCGAGATTAAAGGATTTAACGGAAATTAAGGATAATGTGAGTTTAACGTTGGATGGAATGCCGGTAAGTTTTGACTTTAAATATGAAGGATATCAGGATTATCGTGATTATGTTGTTACATCCAAGAAAACAGCTTATATTACGTATACCGGAACAATCCGTAATGGTGAACATACTCTGTCATTATATACTGAAGATAAATGGGGCAACAGCATGACCCGAAACTGGAAGTTTACCGTTGCAGTCAAACCTGTAGTTTCAGATGCAACACCTTTTAAATACGGAGTAGATAATTTAAAGCCTGCTATTTCTGCGGTAGTAACATCACCAAACGGGTCTGTTAATGCCGATTCAATCGTAGTGAAATTGGACGGACAACCTCTGGACTTCCAATATGATGCAGTTTCTGGCTTAGTAAGTTACACTCCTTCCGAAAACTTGGAGAATGAAGCATATCATACTGTTTACGTTTCAGCGACTGACCTTTCCGGTATATCTATCACAAAAGAGTGGAAATTCTATACCAATACCTACCCAGATATGAAGGATTCAAATATTTCCAACTGTACTACCTGTCATCCGGCGAATAGCTTTGCGGGAAGCAACGGAGACTTGGAAAATGTTCATATCAAAAAGCTATATTTTAATGGAACACATTCAAACAATCGTTGTGATAACTGTCACAATTATATATCCGTCCCGTCTAACTGCAGTCAGTGCCATGAAGACCCTGATGGGACATTTGCTTACGCGCCACACGGATCTTCACCATCGATCAAATATCAGCCAACCAATGTTGATCCTACAATGCCGTTAAGGGTAACGGAGAATCGTGAAATGAATGACTGTATCCTTTGCCACCAGCCAGGATCACAGGTCAAAGGCTATACAGGGTATCAGTCTACACCAACTAGACTTTTGAACAATCACGATATTCCGGAACTTCATAAGGCAAATAATGAACCAGATTGTACAGGATGTCACGCTAAATCACTAACACATGAACATGCCCGTGATGGCAGACAAGATGCAAATGGCAACCCAATCACTTGCAATACTTGTCACCAAAGTACGAATCCAGCAGTTGTGCAAGCGATTAAAGATAAAAATACATCTTGTACATCCTGCCACTCTAGGGATACTGTCCATAAGGACATCCATTCGAAGTGTGCAAACTGTCACTCGAAGGGCAGCTATGAAGATTCACATGCGAATTAATTCACAATCGCAAAAATAGATAAAGGAGCTTCCCAGAAAGTCATATTATTTGGCTTTCTGGTAGCCCCTTTTTAGAATTCCTTTGATTTTGACTTCTTTATCATATCTTTTTCAACCAACCCTTCAGTCCATCAACCTTCCCCCACAAATGCGAATGCATCGCAGCATATACAATCGCTTCGTTCTCATCCCCGAAACCGTAATATTCAGGAATTTGATTTGGCAGCTTCTTTTTGTCAGATAGGTAATATAAAACAAACCTATTACTGTTTTTTGCCTGCTTCACCAACGCTTTTGCCTTGATGGTAAAGCCATTCACGAGCAGTTCAAGTAAAAGCTTATTGTAGGCGGTTTCTGTTGTTTCCTCATCAAATTTTCCCAACAATTCCTCGGCTTTTTCAAATACTTCTTTTTCCATGTAAGCCAAAAACAAGGAAGTGCGAACACCCTGATTATCCATTGGGTTCAACCTGAGCAGTTCCTCATAATGCTCAATTGCCTCTTCGATTTTCCCTAACAAAAAGATTGTCTCCGCATAATTAAACTTTGCCCGCATGTACGGTCTTGTTTCAATCAGCCCCCAAAAGTAACCTTCGTTTTCTTTAAAAAACTCTTTGCCGAGATGTTTTTCGCCAACCTGTATGCCATGCCAATACAATCCCGCGGATTCTTCCGGTTCTTGTGCGATATCACCAAGTAAAACAAAAGCATCAACACAATAAGGATTGATATTGATTGCTTCTTGAATGAGGTGGAGAACTTTAACCCCATCTGCACGCAAGGCCTCAAAAACTAATTCCTGAGCACGGTCTTCATTTCGTCTTGAAACCTTCTTGGGCAATTTATCAGGAATATTTATCGTAAAGGTGGAAGCTTTACTTGGGTTTCCTCTACGCCCCTTTTCATCTTTTCCTTTCGGAAACTCAATGACCTCCGCCTCTTCAAACTTTGGTTCCTCGTCACCCCCGTACACAATATTCATCATTTCGCTTATTTCTTGGCTTAGGACATTTTCCATGTCCGATAAGATGGTGGAAATGGACCTCGCGGACACACTGTATATCTGCCCAAGATCCTTTTGTGTGAATACTTTTTCCAACATCGGCATCATTTTTTGCATTAAATAATGCAGCCCGGCGGCATATAGATTCGGGTTCTGAATCCGCTTTTTTCGCTTCTGGCAATAACTAAACCAAAGCACAATCCCTGCGTCCACAACTGGCGCAGGCGTGTCGAAAGCTTCTGCTTGTGCTTTGAAAAGGTCGGCAACTTCCTTGTAAACCGGGGCGGGCCATTCGATGTCATCCGTTTCGATAAGGCCGCCAACCATCGGCAGTTCACTCAAAACTTCAATAAAAAAATCATCCAAATACTGTTGTGGGGACGGATAGTCGGCGGCGATACTGCTATCCTCAATATAAGAAAAAGCAACCTCAGGTTTTAAATCCGGCAAATCAAATGGCGCTGGGAAAAACGTAAAGTTTTGTCCAAATGGTACCAACATACCCAAAAAGAGAGTGCCTTCCTCAAAGTCAGCCGGCGTACCTGTAATAATTGTCTCAAGCTCTTCCCCCGTAAAGCCATCCTCCACTGTCAGCTTGTTGTTTTCAACTTTTAAGACTTTCCCGGCAATCGTTCGACCATTCGTCCATGTTTGAAAAATTTGCTTCAGCTTCGGCCGTTTAATTTTTCCAGCCTCGGCCGCAATAAATTTCTCAATAACTTTTTTTCCGTCATCCAATTCTTCAAAAAGGGAAAACCAGATGGCATGAACCACTTCATAGAATTCCCGTTCTTCTTCATCCTCTAGCTCGAGGCTGCTATACTCCATGAACATTTCAAAATCATCTTCGATTTCCGCGCCAAAATAATTGAACGCAAAATGAATCATTTGCTTCTGCAGCTCGTCGGCTTCACTTTCAAGTAAATGGGTGATGGACACAGCTTCACTTGCCCCGCAGCACTTTTTATACTTTTTTCCGCTCCCGCAAGGACATGGTTCATTCCGGCTTGGTTTCTCCATCTCGCTTTACACCTCTTTTTTCTCTATAAATTCTATATTAACCTGTGCTGCAAATAGCTCCATTAGCCGAAATGCTTGAAAAGATTCGATACTTGGAATCTCTACATAACGGTCTATATTTTCCTCATCATCCCAGTCTATTCCTTCTTCGCCGGTTATGAGTGGGTCTCCGTCATAGGCAACTTGTTTCGTCTCTAAATCCAGGTAAGACTGTCGGATATTGTTCGTTAAATATGTATCAATTAGTTCATCCAATAAATTCATATTTTACACCTGCTCATATTTAATAGTACCATTTTCGACAGATTCATATAGGAAAATACGAAGGTTTTAGGGGATAATTTCTTGATTATCGCTAAAAATGACCAAAAAAACAAATCACACCTTTTTTTGAACTTTTCCCACTTCTCAAGTTATAATGAACAAGGACTTACAAGCATTTAAGGAATACACTATAATAAGCGTTATAACTTTTTAGAGGTGACGAAAATGGAATTAGCGGAAATTCGCAATGAACTTGAAATTACGGCTAAGAAATTAGCGGACTTTAGGGGGTCTCTTTGACCTTGAAAACAAGGAAGCCAGGATTGCAGAGCTAGAGGACGAAATGCTCCACCCCGATTTCTGGAATGATCAAGAAAAGGCCCAGAAAGTAATCAGCGAGGCCAATGGATTGAAGGACCAGGTTCATGAGTTTTATGAACTGCACGAATCATTTGAGAACCTGGAAGTGACCTATGAGCTGGTGAAAGAAGAAAGCGATGTCGAGTTGCAGACCGAACTGGAAGAAGAGCTTCAGCAGTTGACAGACCGGTTAGGTCAATTTGAATTGCAGCTTCTTTTAAGTGAAGAGTACGATAAAAATAATGCCATCCTTGAGCTTCACCCGGGTGCCGGTGGAACAGAGTCACAGGACTGGGGCTCCATGCTGCTAAGAATGTACACAAGGTGGGCCGAGAAAAAGGGCTTTAAGGTAGAAACCCTTGATTATCTTCCGGGTGATGAAGCAGGCATCAAAAGCGTGACCCTCGCTATTAAAGGGCACAATGCCTATGGTTACCTGAAGGCAGAAAAAGGAGTTCACCGCTTGGTAAGGATTTCGCCGTTTGATTCATCAGGCCGGCGGCATACATCTTTTGCATCCTGTGAAGTAATGCCGGAACTAAACAATGATATCGAGGTTGAAATTAGGACGGAGGATTTACGGGTAGATACGTACCGTTCCAGTGGCGCCGGCGGACAGCACGTTAACAAAACAGAATCAGCCATCCGAATTACCCATCTCCCGACCGGCATTGTGGTAAGCTGCCAAACCGAGCGGTCGCAGATTCAAAACCGTGAGCATGCCATGAACATGTTAAGATCTAAACTTTACCAGCGAGAAATTGAAGAGAAGGAAAAGGCGTTGTTGGAAATTCGCGGCGAGCAAAAGGAAATCGGCTGGGGAAGCCAAATTCGCTCTTACGTCTTCCATCCGTATTCCATGGTAAAGGACCATCGTACTAATGCCGAAACTGGTAACGTTCAGGCTGTCATGGATGGAGAATTGGATCAATTTATTAATGCTTACTTACGTTCACGTATTTCATAATAGGAAATAATAATTTTTAAAGCCTTTGTCGACTTAGTTGGCAAAGGCTTTAATTTTGGAAAAATATTTGCGGATCATGGTGGATATAATGAAGATTAATGAGCGGTCTGATTGATTTATGATTATTTCGTAGAGGTTATTTTTTAGAGCCAGAAATTAATTCAAACATTTTATCATGGCTTTCCAGTTTATCTTCGATACGTCGGAAATGGCTTCTAAATTCCGAAGCGTTGTTTTTTACTGTTTCTTCTAGAGATTGAATCCGATCTTCAATTCTGTCAAAACGAGAGTTCATGAGGCTGAATTGCTGGTTTACTTGATCAAATTGCTGGTCTATTTTGGCAAACCGCTGGTCTATTTTGGCAAATTGCTGATTCATCTGGTCCATCATTTGTTTTATTAATTGTTCCATCGTGTTCACCTCCTCATTTAAAAATGATAACATAATTTGCCCCCAGCATTCGACAAGTACTTAACTCATTTGGGAAATTAGACTCAAAAATTCTTATCTCTAATGAATTCGACGTAAGAAGCAAATGCTAAATAAAAATTTATCCCTTTATCGCGTTAACCTAATGCCATTTACACCATATTTTTCCCATGCTATACTCTCAATCGGAATTTAATAAGAGAGGTATCATTTCATGAATATATTGAGCAATTTAACAAACACTTATCCAAAAACTAGAATCGCCGCCGACTACCTTTTTGTTCTGGTCGGTGCAGCCATTATTGCGATTACGTTCAACGTTTTTCTCTTGCCAAACCAAATTGCCTCGGGCGGGGTCAGCGGCATCAGCACTATTTTAAAATCTGTGCTCGGCCTTGAGCCCGCCTACGTCCAATGGGCTTTCAATATTCCATTGTTTATCGCTGGAGTTATGTTGCTTGGAAAACAATTTGGCGTCAAAACACTAGCTGGAACTGTTTTTCTACCATTTGTAGTTTTTTTAACAAAAGGTTGGGAACCGTGGACTCATGATGCATTGCTTGGTGCCTTGTTCGGCGGGATTGGCGTTGGTTTTGGTCTTGGGATTGTCTTTAGAGGAAATGCATCGACTGGCGGAACAGACCTTGCCGCACAGATCATTAATAAATACACGGGTTTTACTCTAGGTAGATGTGTCGTTATGATTGACGGCCTCATCGTTCTCACAGCGGCCATCGTTTTTGATATTGAAAAAGCCTTATATGCCTTAATCGGACTGTATGTAACCAGCAAAACCATTGATTTGGTTCAGGTCGGTTTTGGCCGGTCAAAGATGGCGATGATAATTACAAATAAGCAAGAAGAAGTTCGTACAGGAATTTTGCATAAAATAGACCGTGGTGTGACAAAACTATCAGCATACGGTGGTTTCACCGAGCATGAACGCCCAGTTTTGATGTGTGTGGTGGATCAAACGGAGTTCACAAAATTGAAACAATTGGTCAAAACCCTTGACCCGTCTGCATTTATCGTGGTTATGGATGCTTCAGAGGTGTTAGGGGAGGGTTTCAAACGCCCATAACATTGGTATAATTAATCAGTGATGGGATTATTTACATTAGGGGGAGTAACAATGAAGAAAAAGTTGCTAACGTTGTTATTAGGAACATCATTAGTAATGGGACTCGCTGCTTGTGGCGGCGGCGGGGACAAGGACACTGGCGGCGGTGGTAAAGACACTGCAACCGGTGATGAAGCTGCTAAAATCTTTGATCAAAAATGCTCTAGCTGCCATGGGGGAGACCTTAAAGGCGGAGTAGGACCTAACCTAACAAAGGTTGGCTCTAAGTACTCCAAGGATGAAATCCTAGATATCATTCATAATGGCCGCGGCGGAATGCCTGCAGGCGTCATTACTGGTGATGATGCTGACAAAGTGGCTGAATGGCTATCTGCGAAAAAGTAAATAAACCTATGAAACGCTCTGTTCCTTAACAGGGCGTTTTAATTTTTTTACCCCTGGAAATTTTCTAAATATAACCACCTTTTCCAGATTCCCCTTCCCCCTAATGCTTGGACATTCAAATTATGTATGTTATCCTAATATGGTCCGTAAAGGAAATTCGACAAAAGAACATGTATTTACTAAAAATATTGTTATATGAAAAAAACATGTCTCTTTTTGTTGTTTTGAAAAGAAACTGTAATATAAATACTACTTTTTTTGACAAATTATGATGTTATAATATTATCATGCAGAAATATGCATATAGTTGTAGTTATTTTGGCCGTATTGTCGAAATTTGTAAAACAAACTTAAAACAATAGGTGATTTTATATGATAGAAATGCAGGAAGTATACAAAAAATATCCGAATGGTGTTTCTGCTATCAATGGGATTGACGTCCGGATTAATCAAGGTGAATTTGTTTATGTCGTCGGGCCAAGTGGTGCCGGCAAATCTACATTTATTAAAATGATGTACCGCGAAGAAATTCCAACCTCTGGAACAATCACGATCAATGGAGCGAATCTTGCGAAGTTAAAGATGAGCAAAGTTCCGTTATTCCGTCGTAACCTTGGCGTCGTCTTCCAGGACTTTAAACTACTCCCAAGTCTAACAGTCTATGAAAATGTGGCATTCGCTTTAGAGGTTATTGAGGCGCAGCCAAAGGTAATCAAGAAGCGTGTCATGGAAGTTATGGACCTTGTTGGCTTGAAGCATAAAATTAAAATGCTTCCTTCCGAGCTTTCCGGCGGTGAGCAGCAACGTATTTCGATTGCCCGCTCCATTGTTAACTCACCAAGACTCGTTATTGCCGATGAGCCGACAGGGAACCTTGACCCTGATACATCATGGGAGATCATGAAGATTTTTGAAGAAATCAATAATCGCGGCACAACTGTCGTGATGGCAACCCACAACAAAGAGATTGTTAATACTTTAAAGCATCGCGTCATCGCCATTGAAGGCGGAAGAATTGCGCGTGATGAACAAAGAGGTGAATACGGTTATGAAAATTAGAACAATTGGCCGTCACGCCCGGGAAAGCTTAAAAAGTATTAAAAGAAACGGCTGGATGACATTTGCGTCAGTGGGTGCCGTTACCGTTACCCTTATCTTAGTCGGTGTCTTTTTTGTGATTATGATGAATTTAAATAAAGTGGCCGATACGATTGAAGAGGACGTGCAAATCCGCGTTCATATCGATGTTGCTGCTAACAAACAGGATCAGGATGCCTTGAAGGCACAGATTCAGGCCATTCCTGAGGTGAAAAGTGTCAAATTTTCTCCTAAGGAACAAGAATTGAAAGATTTAGTTCAGAGCATGGGTGAAGAAGGGAAAGCCTTTAAGCTTTTTGAACAGGATAACCCTTTAAATGACGTGTTTATTGTAAAAACAAAAAATCCAACCGACACGATGAAGGCGGCGAAAAAAGTGGAAAAGCTCCATTATGTCGCCAAGGTCAAATACGGTCAGGACAAGGTTGAAAAACTATTTAAGTTCATTAAAGCCAGCCGAAATGTCGGAGTTGTGTTAATCCTAGGCTTGTTCTTTACGGCGATCTTCCTTATTTCCAATACGATCAAAATTACGATTATTGCGAGAAGAAGAGAAATTAAGATTATGAGGCTGGTAGGAGCAACAAACTCCTTTATTCGCTGGCCGTTCTTCCTCGAAGGGTTATGGCTTGGAATTATCGGTTCAATCTTGCCGATCATCTTAATCGGCATCGCTTATTACCGAGCCTACGATTATATTAGCCCTAAGCTGGTTGGGACATTTATCAAAATCCTTCCGTTTGATCCATTCTTCTACCAAGTTGCCGGTATCCTCCTATTAATGGGTGCTTTTATCGGAGTTTGGGGCAGTGTCATGTCGGTAAGGAAATTTTTAAAAGTTTAATAAGATCAGGAGGGAACCGTATATTGTTCCTTCCTGATTTTGTGTGTTTAATAGAATCATTTGAAAAATAGGGACGATTAACCGATGAGCGAGAGAAACGAGGGAGAAATCGGAATGAAGAAGACGATAATTACGCTGACCGCTGCTGCCACCGTCGGACTTGGGACTGTCCTTGGAGGCTTGCCGCTGACAACAGAAGCAGCCTCTATTTCCAGTCTGAAGGGTGAGCAGAATAAGATCCACAGCCAGCGGTCCGAACTTAAATCAGGAATTAACGATGCGAATGCAAAAATTAATGATCTGCAAAATCAAGAAAACAATGTTCACAATGAAATTAGCCGTCTTGAAGCTGCTATGAACGACACAACGAGTAAAATCAATCAAAAAAATGCAAAGATTGACGAAACAAAGGCTGAAGTCGCCAAGTTTCAGGAAGATATAAAGGCCTTGCAGGAACGGATTGAAAAACGTAATGTCCTTTTGAAGGACCGGGTCCGCAGTTATCAGGCAAATGGAACTGTCATAAATTATCTGGATGTTTTGCTGGGGTCGCAGAGTTTTAGTGACTTTATCGACCGGGCAAGCGCGGTAGCCACATTCATGCAGGCAGACCAGGATATTTTAAAGCAACACGAGGCTGACAAAGCTGAAGTGGAAGAAAAGCAGAAAAAAGTAGAATCTGATCTTGCTAGTTTAGAAACGATGGTCGCTGATTTGAAAAAGATGAACGAGCAATTAAGCGCACAACGTGCTGAAAAAGATAATTTATTGGCTGCAATAGCTGACGAAAAAGCAGAAGCACAGGAATATGTAGTGGACATGCAGGAGCAGGAGCAAATTCTTGCTGCTCAGGAGGCTGCAATTCAAAGATCCATTAAATCCCAGGAAGCTGCCGCCGCCGCTGCAGCAGCAGCTGCGGCAGCGGCTAAGACGTCCGGCAATGGCAGTAGTACTACTGCAGCACCACCAGTTTCAGGAGGCAGCTTTACAAGGCCGGCTGCGGGTGTCATTACTTCGGGATTCGGCGGAAGGGGCGGCAGCTTCCACTACGGCGTCGACATTGCCAAGGCGGGCTCTGTGCCGATTGTAGCCGCTGCCGATGGGGAAGTGTATGTATCCCATTTCTCAAGCAGTTATGGTAACGTCGTTTACATTTTGCATAATATCAATGGTCAGTATTATACAACCGTTTATGCGCATATGAGCACGAGAATGGTTGGCGAAGGCACTACCGTGACGAAGGGCCAGCAAATCGGACTTATGGGTAATACCGGCGACTCCCACGGCCAGCACTTGCACTTCGAGCTATACAGAGGCAAATGGCAATATCACGCGGCCATCAATCCGGTGGGAATTGTGCCGTTGTAAACATAATAACTTAAACAGGCGGGGCAGAGGCTCCGCCTGTTTTTTTCCTAATGGGACGTATAAATTCAACTTTGCCTCGTGAACCATCCTAACGGACTCGCCAAACGGCGAGTTTTCATTTATCCTCTCTGCCACTCATAACTCGTCCATTCCTTACATATATCTTAATAATCGGGCAGGAATTCGGAGCCTTTTTAGAAAATAGATTATTAGGCGTACTATATGAGGAGGACCTTTGAATGAATCGAAAATGGATAGCCTTGATGATGGCAGGGTCGCTGATAACAGGGGCAGGTGGCACATATGCGAGTATGCAGTTTTTAGAGAAAAAGGATGCATCCTCCCAGCTAGAACAGGCATTGATCCCGCAAAACAAGCCTAAAGCTGCCGATGTCCAGACGGCGGCATCCGAAACGGAAGCCAAGGATTTGAAAAAGGTGGAGAAGGCTTATGAACTAATCCTAGACAACTATGTCGAAAAAGTAGACCAAGATAAGCTGGTCGAGGGCGCCATCCAAGGGATGCTTTCGGTATTAAAGGATCCATATTCTGTTTATATGGATAAGGATACAGCCAAGCAATTTACACAAACCTTGGAATCCTCCTTCGAAGGAATTGGTGCCGAAGTGGGAATGGTCGACGGCAAAATTGTCATTGTCTCGCCTTTTAAAAATTCACCTGCTGAAAAAGCAGGAATCAAGCCGAATGATCAAATTTTAAAGGTGGACGGGGACTCTGTTGAAGGACTCGACCTGAATAAAGCGACGCTCAAAATTCGCGGCAAAAAGGGGACAACCGTCACTTTGGAGATTGGCAGAAAAGGCCTCAAGGAACCATTGACAGTAAAAGTAAAGCGCGATGAAATTCCGCTTGAGACTGTCCATTCTTCCGTCAAAAAGCAGGACGGCAAAAAAGTCGGCTACATCGAGATTACTTCTTTTTCCGATCAAACAGATGAAGATTTTAAAAAGAGCTTAAAAGAGTTAGAAGATGACAAAATTAAAGGACTCGTGCTAGATGTGCGCGGCAACCCAGGCGGACTCCTCGAGAGTGTTGACGAGATTTTAAAAGAGTTTATTCCAAACGATAAGCCGTACGTTCAAATTCAGGAGAGAAACGGCGATAAGAGGCGCTTTTTTTCATCGATAACCGAGAAAAAGCCGTATCCGGTAGTCGTTCTTACAAACAAAGGCAGTGCTTCAGCCTCGGAAATTTTAGCTGGAGCGTTAAAGGAAGCGGCCGGCTACCCGATTGTCGGCGAGAAAACATTCGGCAAGGGAACTGTTCAGCAGGCGATGCCGATGGAGGACGGCAGCAACATCAAGCTGACATTATATAAATGGCTGACTCCGGATGGAAATTGGATTCATAAGAAGGGAATCAAGCCAGATGTGGCCGTTAAGCAGCCGGTTATCTTCTCTACTCATCCGCTTCAGATTGAAAAGCCGCTTGTTAAGGACATGAACAATGAACAGGTGAAGAACGCTCAGGAAATTCTTGACGGATTGGGGCTTGCTCCAGGGCGGACTGATGGTTATTTCAGTGAGGAAACTGCAGCAGCCGTGAAAGGCTTCCAGCAAAATCACGACCTTCCTGCAACTGGGAAAATTGATGCGAAAACGGCCTCCAAACTAGAGGAAGCCGCGATGAAAGAAATGAAAAAAGAGAAAAACGACCTGCAGCTGCAAGCGGCGTTGAGACTGGCGGCGAAATAGGGTATCTTTTTAGAGCAGAGCAGCGGCCCTTGATCTTGATCGGGGGCTGCTGCTTTTTTGTGCTCCTGAATCTGGTGTTTGGCGGATAACATTCGTATTTTGGCGGATAGCTCTATCAGGTTGGCGGATATATGGTCAGATTCGGCGGATAATAACTTCACAAGATTGGCTGATATCCAGTCAGATTCGGCGGATAACCGCAATCAGACAAAAAACCTGACCGCTCCAAAATAACTATTTTAAAAGTTTCTATAATCTAGCAATATGTTTTATGGTTTTAATTTGGTAAAATAAAACTTAGAGACTTTTAAATTCCATTACTAGAAACTTTGATAGAGGCAGGTGACAGGATTTGGTACAAATATGGCTTGTGGAACTTCTCAAAGGGACAGGCAAGTTATTTCTTCATCCTGTTTTATACTATCTCGTTTTCCTTGCAGGAATCTTGGGTGTGATGAGGGTAAAACGTGAACGGAAAAATTTCCATGTTCGGGCGGAGGATGCCTATTTTGAGCTGCGGCAGCTGTTTCCTCTCGGGCTTATCATCGGTCTTATTCTGTCGGTCATTGTAGTCGCCGTGGGAATCACTGTGCCCTTTGCGGCAATCCTGCTAATCGCGGGGACGACCCTTTTGTGGTCATTGACCACCAATGTCCGCTGGATGTCACCGGCTTACACGGTCGGGGCTGCATTCTTTGCGGTTATCCTGTTTGCACAAAACAATTGGTCGATTCCGTTTTTTTCAAAAGCCTTTAACCAGATTAGTGACAGGATTTATCCATCCATCGTGGTCATTTTGGGTTTCCTCATAATCGCTGAAGGGATCCTTATTTTAAAAAATGGTACCAAGGGGACTTCACCAAAGCTGGTTAAGAGCAAACGCGGCCAAAGCATTGGTGCCCATGAGGTGAAGCGCCTCTGGATGCTTCCCATGCTTATGCTGGTACCAGGAAATGCGTTAAAACTGCCATTCGATTGGTGGCCGGTATTCCATTTGGGTGTTACAGACTATTCTCTTATTCTAGTACCCTTCGCCATCAGCTTTCATCAGCAAATCAAAGGGATGCTTCCAAGCGAAGCCGTTAAAAAGCATGGCCGTCAAGTCATTACGCTTGGTGTGTTGATTACCTTGCTTTCAGTCGCGGGCTATTGGTATCCGCTCAGCTCGATTGTGACGGTCGGACTTGCCGTCATCGGCCGGGAAGCTATATCATTATTCGCTTACTTAAAGGATGACAACAAACCAGTTTATTTTTCGAAAAAAAATAACGGCTTGATGATCATTGGCATCATTCCGCAATCGCCGGCAGATAAAATGGGTCTCAAGGTCGGGGAAACCATTGCGAAAGTGAACGGAATGCAAATTCGTGATGAGTCAACATTTTATGAGGCGCTCCAAAAGAATCGTGCCCATTGCAAGCTTGACGTTCTCGATACAAACGGCGAGATCCGCTTCGTCCAGCGCGCCCTTTTCGAGGGTGAACACCATGAACTCGGAATCCTTTTTGTACAGGAACAACGGAAATATGGGAAAAAGACAGGGTAATGCTATAAAAATGGAGAAAGCCGAGGGAAACTGAATCCCTCGGCTTTCCTTTTTCTACAAGGTACGGTACTTTTTCAACGCAAAGATATTTAGCACGATAAAGATGGCGGCAAAGATGACAAGTGCTGTGAGGTCTCCCGAAATATCACCGAGTCCGGCGCCTTTATACATAACACTTTTCAAGGCATCGCCGGCATAATACATTGGCATGACTTTGGCGATGGCCTGCAGCCAATTGGCCATTCCCTCAAGCGGGAAAATTCCGGCAAAAAACACTTGTGGGACGACGGCGATCGGGATAAATTGCATCATTTGAAACTCAGAAGAGGCAAAGGATGATAATAAAATCCCTAAGGAAAGTGCCACCAGCGCTAACAGTAAATTAATCAAAATCACATGAAAGATGGAACCGACCAGGACGATATCGAGAACATTTATAGAGTATAGGACAACAATAATGGTTTGAATGACGGCAAAAATCCCATAGCCAACCAGGTAGGCCGTAACTATTTCTGCACGGCGGATCGGTGTCGACATCAGCCGCTCCAGCGTTCCTGTTGTACGTTCGCGCAGCAAGCCGATCCCGGAAATAATAAAAACAAAAAAGAATACAAAGAAGCCAACCAGAATCGGACTCAGGACATCAAAAAAGACTGTGTCCGTATCTCCATAGACATATTTAGTTTCCATCTTTTGTCCCACTATACCCGCCAATGCCGGGTTCTGCTGAATGAGTTTTGCCTGAACAAGCGATGCGGCTGCTTGGTTGACCTTCATTTGCAAGGCCTTTGCCTTGGATGGGTCATCGTTCTGCAGTGTTAATTTCATTTTTCCATTTTCCTGTTCGAGCAGACCGTCAAGGTTATCGTCCGTAATGGTGTTTTTGGCGGCTTTATCATATTCCTTTACGGTAATGTCCGCCTTTTTGAGGACTGTAACAAGACTCTCATCAATGTTGACCACACCTAATTTCGGATCAACCGTATTGCCGTTAAATAAAAAGAACATTAGGGTCAGTATTAGTAACGGGGCGACAAACATTAACCCCAGCGTCCGTTTATCACGGAGCAGCTGCTGGGCAATTCTTTTAATCAGGGCTGTAATCCTCATGACTGCTTCACCCCCGCTTTTAAAAATACTTCATCAAACCGTTCTACTTGGTATTTCTCCTTTAATTCTGCCGGCGTGCCACTTGTTAAAATTCGACCATCGCGAACCATCGCAACATAATCGCATCTTTCCGCTTCATCCATCACATGGGTGGTCACGATAATGGTTTTTCCCTCAGCGTTTTTCAACCGCAGCAGCTCATTCCAGATTGATAGTTTTAACTCTGGGTCAATCCCAACAGTCGGCTCGTCGAGGATTAAAATTTTCGGATCCTGAATCAAGGCAATCGCGAGCGACAATCGCCGCTTCATTCCCCCGGAATAAGCGGACACCCGTTTTTTTAGGTCGTCCGTCAAGTTGACCAACCCGGAAGCGTAAGCAATCCGATTTTTCTGTTCATCTTTTTTTAATTTGTAGAGCGATGCGAAAAATTTCAAATTCTCTTCTCCAGTAAGCTCGGCATATAGGGCATCAGATTGGGCCATGTAGCCAATTTCCTGGAGGATGTCGAGATTCGGCATTTTTGTGTTCAAAACCTGGATTTCACCGTTATCGGCTTTTTCCATCCCGACAATCATTTTGACAAGTGTGGTTTTCCCTGCTCCCGATGGCCCGATGAGTCCGTATAATTGCCCTTTTTCAATTGAAAGGTCTACATTCTGGAGAACTGCTTTTTTGCTAAAGCTTTTACTGACGTTTTCAACTTTTATGGCTGGATTCATCTTAATGATCCCCCCTTAATCAACACATTGTTGAGTTTCTATATATCCATATTAAAATGCCGACAGGGCAATTACAATGAACAATATGAGGCAAAGTGTTGATTGTTATAGAAATAGCCCGTAAAACCACGCGGGCTTGCCCCGTGGAGTGAGTCAGTTTTTGATTCCGGCCACATGCCCTGGACCTAATAAAATCATTTTAGCGGCAATTAAGGCCATTTCCTCCGGGGGCTTTTTCATCCCCGTTTCCAGCCAGTGCTGAATCAGCCCTAGTTGGGCGGAACTGACAAAGGCGATGAAGTATTCCGCAGGAACAAGCATATCTTCCGAATTAAGTTTTGAAGCGATATTTTGAAAAAATTGCTGTTTGATTAATTCCTTCAGTTTAACTTGAAAAGAGGCATCCCCTTTTGGACCCAAAACTACCCTCATAAATTGGGCATTCTCCTGAAAATATTCAAATAACTTCAGAATGACAGGAAATGGCTCATCCTGGCTCGTAGAGTGAAGTGCATCTTTTGGATTGATTCCGCTTGCGTTATCTTCTATTTCTTTTAGAATTTCTTCTTCACTTTGCTCCAGCAAGTCGTATTTATCCCGGTAATGCAGGTAAAAAGTACCGCGGTTGATTTGTGCCTTTTCAGTTAAATCCCTGACTGTGACGCCTTCGAACCCTTTTTCCTCCATTAACTCTGTCAAGGCACCACGAATTAGCATTTTCGTTCGGGCAGCTCGTTTATCATGTGTTTGGTTAGCCATTTTAAGTGCCTCCAAAAAATATTTATTATCTAAATTAAATATATATAATGGTGTGGATATTAATCAACACAATGTTGATTAATTGAAAAATGGTTAAAAGATTTTTGTGTTAGAAAGTAAAGTATCAAAATTGGAAAGTAATTTGTCAAACCAGGAAAGTAAACATGCAGTTTGGGAAAGTAAAACTTCTTTTCTGGAAAGTAATCGACAAAATGATGAAAGTATTTCCAAAAAACAGGGAATAAAATTGAATTTCCGAATATTTAGGCGGGATTCTGCTAACCCTAAACGATGGATTTTCTAATTTAAAGAGGTGATTGCGATGCTAATTAGCATATTAAATGGTATCAATGCGCAAAATGTCCTTTTTGAAGAAGCTGCCTCCATCGTTTTTTATTTTACGATCTACTCCTTTTTCGGCTGGGTGCTTGAAAACAGCTATAACTTCTTTACAAAAGGGACTTTTATTAAAGCCAATTTTTTGTACGGGCCGTTTAAACCGATGTATGGCTTTACGCCTGTACTGCTAGTTTTGCTAACTAAACCGGAATCCCATTGGGTGCTCGTGCTGCTGCTATGTTTCACGATTCCCACCGTGGTGGAATATATAAGCGGTACCCTGCTGCAGAAATTTTTCAGACAGCAGTGGTGGGATTATTCCGGCACGCCCATGCAGCTGCACGGTCATATTTGTCTACCATTTTCCCTTTGCTGGGGCGTGCTCTCGCTCGTGTGTCTAAAATGGATTCATCCTGCTGTTATCAAAATGTATGAGTCTTCAGAAACGCTATGGAACTGGACATGGCCTGCCCTCATGTTATACTTCATTGCTGATTTAGCACTGACAGTACGGAAGTACATACGGGGGCCTGAAACTATTAGCAATCTTGACACTGTGGAATAGCGGGTACCGTTCCCTGACATCCTTAACAGTATTGAATAACTCCAGTCGGTAGCCGGACTTCATAAGTCACACTTGCATCGTGCGCTGCAGAAATTTTTCAGACAGCAGTGGTGGGATTATTCCGGCACGCCCATGCAGCTGCACGGTCATATTTGTCTACCATTTTCCCTTTGCTGGGGCGTGCTCTCGCTCGTGTGTCTAAAATGGATTCATCCTGCTGTTATCAAAATGTATGAGTCTTCAGAAACGCTATGGAACTGGACATGGCCTGCCCTCATGTTATACTTCATTGCTGATTTAGCACTGACAGTACGGAAGTACATACGGGGGCCTGAAACTATTAGCAATCTTGACACTGTGGAATAGCGGGTACCGTTCCCTGACATCCTTAACAGTATTGAATAACTCCAGTCGGTAGCCGGACTTCATAAGTCACACTTGCATCGTGCAAATGCTCCTTTTTTCGCAGGAAGAAGGAGTTTTTTTCATGAGTGTATAATTTTGTTTATATAGATTTTTATGATGGCTGGTGCATATGTTAAGAAATAGAAGCGGGATCGGAGAGTGGAAAAATTATGAGACTGGAAGGAAAGGAGATTTATCTTCGCTTTTTGGAGGAAAAGGATGCGAAAGCGATGACGCAGCTTACGATTAAAAACCGCGAGTTTTTTCAAGAAACTTCACCTAAGCGAAGTGAGCACTTTTACTCCTTTGAGCACCAATTGAGGTCGATACGGTTTGTCATCCAGTGCCGGGAACTAGAAACGCAGTATTCGTTTGGGATCTTCTTAAAAAAAACGAATGAGTTAATTGGCGATATCGAATTATTCGATATCGTTAAAGATTCATTTCAAAGCTGTTATGTCGGTTACAGCCTTGACCGTCAATACAACGGTAAAGGATATATGACGGAAGCAGTGAAGCTGGTAGTAAATTATGCTTTCAAGGAACTCGGACTCCATCGGATTGCCGCAGGCGTCATGCCTTCCAATATTGGCTCCATCCGCGTTCTTGAAAAAGCAGGTTTTGAAAAGGAAGGCATTGCGCGGAAAAATATTAAGATTAATGGGAATTGGGAAGACCATCTTCAGATGTCGATTTTAAATGAAATAGAGTAGAAGAGAAGAATCAGACGCTTCTCTTCTTCTGTTTTTATATAAAAAACCATTTTGGAGTAAATTAACAATAATTATTGGACAATGGGAGAGTGATTCCTATTTATAAAAAACAGGAACGGATGCTAGTTTGGCTCGCCTTTACGGTAGCAGCCATTATGGCACTATCCATCATCGGACGGATTTTTTCAGGATAATGAAAACCGGATGGAATGGAGAACATAAGGACGTTTCGAAAAAATTCCATACCACCAAAGGATGAAACATACATAACATTTTCTTAGAAAGGTGGTCCAGTGAGGAAAATGGTTAACCAAGAAGCGGTTTTTTTCAGCCGGGTTCTAACCGAGCTGACTCTATCCTTCCATATCATATACGCAACGATTGGCGTCGGGGTACCACTGATGATTATGATTGCCAAATGGGTGGGAATCAAGAAACAGGATGAACACTACATTTTATTAGCAAGAAGGTGGACAAGGGGCTTTGTTATCACGGTGGCGGTGGGTGTCGTGACCGGAACAGCGATTGGTCTGCAGCTGTCGCTTCTCTGGCCGAATTTCATGGAGTTGGCCGGAAATGTCATAGCCCTGCCGCTGTTCATGGAAACGTTCGCCTTTTTCTTTGAAGCCATTTTTCTGGGAATCTACATTTACACCTGGGACCGCTTCAAAAATCAGAAGAAGCACCTTCTTCTATTAATTCCTGTAGCATTGGGTGCCTCCTTTTCAGCCATATTTATTACCATCGTCAACGCCTTTATGAACGCGCCGCAAGGCTTTGACATTGTAAAAGGGCAGCTGGTGAATGTTAGCCCTCTGGTTGCGATGTTCAATCCGGCAATGCCGACAAAGGTGGCCCATGTCTTGTCGACGGCCTATATGACCTCCGCGTTTGTCCTGGCCTCAATCGGGGCTTACCGCCTTCTCATAAAGGGCTCCAAGCATGTGTATCACAAAAAGGCTCTTTTCTTAACGATGAAGCTAGGCTTGATCTTTTCCGTGGCCACCGCAGTAATCGGCGATTTTTCCGGAAAATACTTGGCTGAATACCAGCCGGAAAAATTAGCGGCGGCGGAGTGGCATTTTGAAACAGAAAAAGGCGCACCGCTTTATCTGTACGGTGTTCTTGATAATGGGGAAGTGAAATATGCTTTAAAAATTCCATTTGGTCTTAGTATTTTGGCACACAGCAATCCAAAAGCAGAAGTAATCGGGCTCGACCGTTTCCCTGATAATGAAGAACCTCCTCTCTATATTCATTATTTATTCGACCTAATGGTCACGCTAGGAATGGGCTTGACGTTCCTTGCCTTTGTTTATGTCCTTGGCGTACATCGGAAATGGCCGCTTATTTTTAAAAAATGGTTTGGCTGGCTTCTGGTGCTTAGCGGACCATTGGCGGTAATTGCTATTGAAGCAGGCTGGTGGATGACCGAAGTAGGCCGGCAACCCTGGATTCTTCTCGGAATCATGCGAACAAGTGAGGCAGCCACGGGCAGCGGTCAGGTCGACACAATGTTAATGCTGTTTTCGCTGCTTTATCTGATCCTTGGGATTGGCAGCATATTAGTCTTGATTCGGATGTTCCGCAAAAATCCAGTTGAACAGGAACTGGCGGACCGTGACGCAGAAAAGGCAGGTGACCTAAAATGACGCTCGAAATACTTGGAATAACGGTTCTAGGCGTATTTTTGTTTGGCTATATCATCGTTGCCTCCATTGATTTTGGCGCCGGGTTCTTCAATGCCTTTAGTGTCGTCACGGGAAAAGAACACATTTTAACCAGAGTAATTCAACGTTACCTTTCTCCTGTATGGGAAGTGACCAATGTGTTTTTAGTGTTTTTCTTTGTTGGGATGGTCGGCTTTTTTCCAAAAACAGCTTATTACTACGGGTCGACGCTGCTTGTTCCGGCGAGCATTGCGACGATACTCCTGGCGATACGTGGCGCCTATTATGCTTTTACAATCTATGGAGGCCTGAAGTACAGACGATACACCATCCTGTACGGATTGACTGGATTATTTATTCCTGCTTCCTTGTCCATCGTGCTGGTTATTTCCGAGGGCGGTTTTGTCACAATAAGAAACGGCGGACCAGAGCTCGACTACTGGGTGTTATTTACCAGCCCATTATCGTGGAGCATTGTCGTGTTAAGTTTGACGTCGGTTTTATATATATCTGCCGTCTTTTTGACCTGGTATGCTCAAAAGGCGAAGGATTATAATGCAGCAAATCTGCTTCGAAAATATGCCCTTGCTTGGGCGGGACCGGCGATTATTACCGCATCCGGTATCATTGTGGAGATGAGGACGCATAATCCCGAACACTATGAGCGTCTCCTTAATTTATGGTGGCTGTTCGGGTTATCAGTTTTGTTTTTTGCTGGGACCGTGTATTTGCTTTGGAGAAGGATTGCCTACGGTTTCGCCTTTGTGCTATTGGCTGGGCAGTTTACGGCCGCCTTCCTCGCATACGGAATATCGCACTATCCTTACCTGTTGTACCCGTACCTTACGATTTATGACGGCTTTACAAATAAAGCAATGGCCACTGCGTTGGTGACAGCCTTTATTGCCGGGCTCTGTTTGCTTATTCCATCCCTTTACCTGCTGCTCAAGCTGTTTTTGTTCAACAAGGATTATGTGCAAGGGAACCGCAATGATCATGTATAGTGGGGGGGCTTCTATTTGGAAAAATTCTTAATGTTTTACGCGCCGTTTATTGTAATATTTCTTTCTGTGGCTGCCGCGTTCTGGGCTGCCGGTAAAGATGACGCGGTTAAAAAATAAATTTCATTGCCTGTGAATTATGATAAAATGAACAAAAACATCCATTTATAGGGAATGAGATTAGATGAAAATAGATGAAGTGGATCGAAAAATTCTTGCCATCCTGGCTGAGAACGGCCGAGCGTCCTATGCTGATATTGGCAAGGAACTGAATTTGTCGCGGGTGGCGGTCCGCGAACGGGTTAATCGCATGGAAGAGTCTGGCATTATTGAAAAATTCAGCGTGGTTATTAATTCTGAAGCGGTCGGGAAAAAAGTATCTGCTTTTTTTGAGGTTGACTGCGAGCCGGCGTATCTCGTTTCGGTGGCGGAAAACCTCGCCAACAACCCGAATGTGGCAAGCTGCTATCAGATGACAGGCCCGAGTACGCTGCATATGCACGTTCTCGTTGAGGATTTTGCTTCGCTTGAAAAATTTATCAACCAAGAGCTTTACGCGGTGGAAGGCATCACCCGGGTCGAAAGCCAGATTATGCTGCGCCGCTTCAAAAGCCGTACCGGATTAAAGCTATAATCCTTGGAGGTCATCCTTCATGGATTATTTTTTTGGGGAAAATAATAGACAGTATTATAAATGTGCGTTAAAATGATGAAAAATCTAAATTATTACAATTGTTAATAATATTCATCTTTTTGGTTAACAAACGAAATGATATGGCATATATCTTTTAACATGTAGTTTCGAGTGAAAAGGAATTGATGAGAATGAAACAATATCTAGATTTGTTTGTGGCTTTTTTTAGGTCAGGAATGCTTGGGTTTGGCGGCGGCCCCTCTGCGATTCCGCTTGTCCATAAAGAAGTCGTGGGAACTTTTAAATGGATGAATGATGAAGAGTTTGGTGACACTTTGGCCCTTGCGAACGCCCTTCCCGGTCCGATCAACACGAAAATGGCAGGATATATCGGTTATCGAGTGGCAGGAATCCTTGGGCTTTTCACAGCGATCCTTTCCTCGATTCTTCCGACCATCGCCTTAATGATTATCTTGCTGACGTCGTTGTCTGCCTTTAAAGACCAGCCGTGGGTACAGGGAATGACGAAAGCGGTCGTTCCGGTTGTGGGTGTTATGCTCGCTGTCCTGACCTGGCAATTTTTCCAAAACGGCCAGAAGGGGATGGGCTGGAAAGGGAATTTGGCAATGGTAGCAGTGAGTTTTGTTATTATGGAAATTCTCGGGATTCACCCGGGAGTCCTTATTGCCGGCCTGCTGGCTTGTGCGTTATTTGGCCGCGAGAAAAAGGCGGAAACCGAAGCTGTTGAAAAAGAGAGGAAAACGATATGATGCTTCAGTGGAAAATCTTTTTGGCGTTCTTTATCCCGGGCATTCTTGGCTATGGCGGCGGCCCTTCATCCATTCCGCTGATTGAAAACGAAGTGGTGGACCATTACGGCTGGCTGACGGTGCAGGAATTCAGCGAAGTGCTGGCGCTCGGAAACTCGCTGCCCGGCCCAATTGCGACAAAGATGGCGGGGTACATCGGCTACCAGCAAGGCGGTATTCTTGGAGCAATCGTTGCCGTGTTCGCCACAGTTGCACCATCACTGATCCTGATGATTTCGCTGCTAGGTTTGTTGTATAAATTTAAAGATTCCCCGAAAGTGAAGAAAATGACTCTATACGTAAGGCCAGCAATCGCCGTTATGCTTGGGGTCATGGCTTATAACTTCTTTTCAGGCTCTTATTTTAATATCGGCATTTGGCAAACCTTGTTTCTGGTCATTGCCAGCTATGTACTGATGGAAAAATTAAAAATCCACCCCGCATTTGTGATTATGGGGGCACTTGGTTATGGAGCGGTGTTTTTGAGTTGAATATACCTATTTAAGGAGAGTCCTTTTTGGGCTCTTTTTTTGTTTTAGTGATTGGTGTTGCGGTTATCCGCCAAACTTCGCAGGTTATCCGCCGAACTCAGGATAGAATCCGCCAAATTTGGGTGAAAATCCGCCGAACTCTTGAAAGTATCCGCGGAAATCCGAAAGTAATCCGCCAAACATCTTTTAAGAGCAATAATTTCATCGGAAAAGGTCATTAATTTGCTAAAATAAAGGTATCTAAGACTAGCTTGCAGAAATTTAAGTTTAATAAAAAATAGGAGAAATAACGTGATCAAGACATTAATCGAAATTTTACTTGTTTCAACAAGGTTGGGATTAACTTCATTCGGTGGTCCAATCGCGCATTTGGGGTATTTTCATGAAGAATATGTCCGGCGCCGGAAATGGCTTGATGAAAAGAGTTATGCAGATCTGGTAGCATTGTGCCAATTTCTGCCCGGTCCCGCCAGCAGCCAGGTGGGGATTGGTGTTGGCGTCATGCGAGGCGGCGTATTAGGTGGAATCTTGGCTTTCATCGGATTTACCGCTCCATCGGCTGTTGCCCTAATTCTTTTGGCTCTTTTTCTAAAAGGAATGGAAATAAATGATGCCGGCTGGATCCATGGGTTAAAAATTGTGGCTGTTGCAGTCGTTGCCCAAGCCATACTAGGAATGGCACAAAAACTGACGCCGAATAAACCGACAAAGGCCATCGCGCTTGCGGCAATTGTAACAGTATTACTGTGGCAAACTGCTTATTCGCAGATAGCTATTATATTGCTATCTGCGGTAGTAGGGCTGTTGATTTTTAAAAATCATGAAAATGACCTGGAAGCAGCGAATGCCCAGTTTCCTATATCACGGAGTTTTGCGATGATCTGTCTAGCTATTTTTTTCGGCTTGTTGATTGTTCTTCCGCTGCTAAGGGGAGTAGTCTCTTCCAGTGGGCTTGCTTTGTTCGACAGCTTTTATCGTTCAGGGGCGCTTGTATTTGGCGGCGGTCATGTCGTTCTGCCATTGCTGGAACGCGAATTCGTTCCGACCGAGTGGCTGTCAAAAGAGGAATTTCTGGCAGGTTACGGAGCAGCACAAGCGGTACCGGGCCCACTGTTCACCTTTGCAGCTTATATTGGTGCGGTTATCAATGGATGGAAGGGAGGAGTCGTTGCAACAATAGCGATTTTCTTGCCGGCTTTTCTGCTCGTTTTCGGAACGCTGCCGTTTTGGAACAGCCTAAGGCGGAGCCCGCGTATCAAAGGAGCGTTAACTGGAGTTAATGCCGCAGTCGTCGGAATACTGATTGCCGCCTTTTATACTCCGATCTGGACAAGTTCGATTCATGCCCCTCAGGATTTTGCCTTTGCTGCCGTGTTATTTTCGATGTTGGCTTATTGGAAACTACCGCCTTGGATTGTGGTGGTGGCGGGAATAGTAGTCGGTTCTATCATATAAGAAGTCGTTCTGCGGGCAGAGCGGCTTTTTTATTATTTTTTAAGGCTCTTTTCCAAAAAATTCTTTACTTTGCATATTTCAGAAAATAGCGAGGGAGAAGCATCTTCATCTAGGATGGGAATCGCAAATAAAACAGGGGATTTCGCAAATAAAGGGGGCAGGACCGCAAATAAATTTATTAAATCTACAAATAAAAAATAGGGGTCAATCCATCTTATTTAGAATCGCAAATAAAACAGAGGATTTCGCAAATAAAAGGGGGGGGGACCGCAAATAAATTTATTAAATTCGCAAATAAAAAATGGGGGTCGTCACTTCCTTTTTAGAATCGCAAATAAAAGAGAGGATTTCGCAAATAAAGGGGGCGGGACCGCAAATAAATTTATTAAATCCACAAATAAAAAATGGGGGTCGTCACTTCTTTTTTAGAATCGCAAATAAAAACAGGGGATTCCGCAAATAAAAGGCCGGTATTCACAAATAATTCCTTTAAATCTGCAAATAAAACTCGAAGACTCAACGCTTTTTATTTAGAAACATAATGAAAAAGCTTCAAAAAGCAGAAAACTAACATTCAAATTACCATTTGAATAAAAATGTTTGACATTCAAACCTGTATTTGAATATGATATATTCAAACGAATATTTGAATGAAGAAGGTGTTACTATGAAGGAACGCGATGTTTGCGAGATTAATTGTGTGGATAGTGAAAAAACGGCACGAGTTCAGCAGCAGCTTGAGAACAGCTCGCATATCCTAGAAGTCACCAAGCTTTTTAAGGCATTGTCGGATGAAACACGGATGAAAATTGCCTATGCGCTTACGCTCGAAGACGAGCTTTGTGTTTGTGATGTCGCCCATATCGTCGGAGCGACGACGGCAACGGCATCGCACCATTTGCGTCATTTAAAAAGCCTTGGCCTCGCCAAATACCGCAAAGAGGGCAAGTTAGTTTATTATTCCCTTGATGATGATCATGTAAAACAATTAATTCATATTGCCTTTGAGCACCAGGTAGAGGTGATGGACCGTGGGTGAAGCGCTTGAAAAACAAGTTTACCGCGTTCAGGGTTTTTCCTGAACGAGCTGTGCCGCCAAGTTCGAAAAGAACGTGAAACACCTGGAGGGTGTTGTTGATGCACAGGTCAATTTCGGAGCTGCGAAGCTCACTGTCTATGGAAATGCCAGTTTGGAAGAACTACATGAAGCTGGCGAGTTTGAAAAATTAACCATCTACCCGGAAAAAGAAAAGCGGGCACCTGCACCAAAGGAACCGTTTTGGAAGCGGTATTCGCTGCTGGGCCTGTCCTTATTGTTCCTGATTGCCGGGTACCTTTTTACAACTAACCTTTTGTTTGCCGCAGCCATTCTACTGGGAGGGTTCCCTCTTTTTAAAACAGGCTTGAAAAACCTAACCCGCCTCGAGTTTGATATGAAAACGCTGATGACGATTGCGATTATCGGGGCTGCCATCATCGGCGAATGGAGTGAAGGGGCTGTCGTCGTCATTCTGTTTGCCATCAGCGAGGTGCTCGAGGGATACTCTATGGATAAAGCGCGGGCTTCGATTCGTTCGCTGATGGAGATAGCGCCGGCAGAAGCTGTGGTTGTCCGAAACGGCCGGGAATTGACGTTAAAAGCCGAGGACATTGAAATCGGCGACATCATGCTCGTCAAGCCCGGGCAAAGGATTGCCATGGATGGAGTAATTGTTGAAGGGGCGTCCTCCGTAAATCAAGCAGCTATTACAGGAGAGTCGGTCCCAGTTGAAAAGTCCGTCAATGACGAAGTGTTCGCAGGAACGCTTAATGAAGAAGGCTTTTTAAAAATAAAGGTCACCAAACTGAGCGAGGACACGACCATAGCAAAAATTATTCATTTAGTGGAGGAAGCGCAGGCGGAAAAGGCGCCGTCTCAAGCATTTGTCGACCGTTTTGCGAAATACTACACGCCGGTCATTATGGCGGTTGCAGCACTGGTTGCGGTGATGCCGCCGCTAATATTCGGAGCCAGCTGGCAGGAGTGGATTTACCAAGGGCTCGCCGTACTGGTAGTCGGCTGCCCGTGTGCGCTGGTGATTTCTACTCCAGTTGCAATCGTAACGGCCATCGGAAATGCCGCCCGAAACGGGGTCCTTATCAAAGGTGGCAGCTTTTTAGAAGAGACAGGTGCCTTAAGGGCAATTGCCTTTGATAAAACAGGTACATTGACAAGAGGGGTTCCGGTAGTAACCGATTTTATTAATTTTAGCGGGGACGATAACCTCCTTGAAAAAGTCGCTGCACTTGAGAGCAAGTCCCAGCACCCGCTCGCAGGAGCGATTATAAAAAAAGCGGTACACACCGAATACGTGGTCGAAAACTTCTACTCGATTACTGGAAAGGGTATTAAGGGTTTAGTGGGCGGCACGGAATATCTGGTCGGAAACGCAAAGCTTTTTACGGAAATTCCCGCGGAGATTCAAAGCCACATTACCTTTTTGCAAAACCAGGGTAAGACAGTAATGATCGTCGGTGCGGAAAAAGGTATTCTTGCTTTGATTGCCGTTGCTGACGAGGTCCGCGACCGCAGCCGCGGTGTCATTGAGCGTCTTCATCAGCTGGGGATTAATAAGACTGTTATGCTAACCGGTGATAACCGAGCGACGGCCGAGTCGATTGGCCAGCATGCTGGGGTTAGCAGCATTGAAGCTGAACTTTTGCCAGAGGATAAATTAGCTTTTATAAAAAAATTGAAATCGCAATTTGGAAGAGTGGCGATGGTTGGTGATGGTATCAACGACGCCCCAGCCCTAGCTGCTGCGACCGTTGGAATCGCGATGGGCGGAGTCGGAACGGACACGGCGCTGGAAACAGCCGACATCGCTCTAATGAATGATGATTTGAACAAGCTGCCGTTTACGATAAAGCTTAGCCGGAAAACATTGCGGATTATTAAACAAAATATTACTCTGTCTATAGTGGTAAAGTTTTTGGCTCTGCTGCTTGTCGTACCCGGCTGGTTGACCCTCTGGATTGCCATCTTCGCCGACATGGGCATGACCTTGATTGTCACATTAAATGGATTGCGTCTCTTGCGGGTTAAAGATTAAACAAGAGGGGGCCTGTGGGATACGATGATATATTCTAGTATGTATCGAAAAATCAAGATCAGAAAAAACTAACCGTAATCGTAATATTTTCGTTTTAGAAAAAGAGAAATCGCAGGCCCGTATCAAAAAGGCTAATGGGGGGATAAACATGGGTCACCATCATCATCACCATCATGGACACGGTCATGGCCACTCACATGGTCATTCACATACAAGCAATAAAAAAGCGTTATTAAGCTCATTTATTTTAATAGCGGCCTTCATGGTCGTGGAAGTTATCGGCGGGCTTTTAACCAACAGCCTGGCACTGCTTTCTGACGCGGGGCATATGCTCAGCGACGCCGCTGCACTAGGGTTGAGCTTTTATGCAATTAAGCTTGGGGAAAAGGCAGTTTCTCAGGAAAAAACGTATGGCTATAAACGATTTGAAATTATTGCGGCTGCGTTAAATGGCTTAACATTGATTCTAATTTCGATTTATATTTTTTATGAAGCCTTCCATCGTTTTTTCAATCCGCCGGAGATTCAAAGCACAGGGATGCTGATCATTTCCGTTACAGGTCTAATCGTGAACATTATTGCTGCCTGGATTTTAATGAAAGGTGACAAGGATGAAAATTTGAACGTCCGCAGCGCCTTCCTCCACGTTCTTGGTGATATGCTAGGATCTGTTGGGGCCATTATCGCGGCATTGCTCATCATGTTCCTCGGCTGGGGAATCGCCGACCCGATTGCCAGCGTTATTGTTGCTGTACTGATTCTAATCAGCGGGTTTCGGGTCACGAAGGATTCTTTTCATATTTTAATGGAAGGGGCGCCAACACAAATTGATATTAATCAGGTGAAGGAGGCGCTAGGGAAAATTCCGCGTGTTAAAGAAGTCCATGACCTTCATATTTGGACCATTACCTCCGGGTACCCGGTGTTGAGCTGCCATGTCACCATTTATGATGACGGGGTTCATGATGAAATTCTTGCCCAATCGCAGAAAATTCTCCATGATGATTTTCATATTGAACACAGCACAATCCAAGTCGAAAAAGAAGCAATCGGCTGTCCGAGTCCGCATGGTACGTGTAATTAAATGAAAACTCGCCGATTGGCGAGTCTGTAAGGACGAAGACAGAGGCGTAGTTTAATTTACTATTAGCTAAAAAAGGAGCCGCCACGGCTCCTTTTAAAGTGCAAACATTATTTCATCGCATTAAAGCTTACAGCGATTTTTGCCCCAACAACAGCATTGTTTTTCACTAAAGCAATGTTGGCGTCCAAGCTTTTTCCTTCTGTCAGTTCTTTCACTTTTCCGAGCATGAACGGTGTCACATCTTTACCAGTGATGTGGCGTTCTGCCGCCTCTTTCAATGCTGTTTCGATAACGCCATTAATAAATTCCTCTTCCATGGCATGTTCTTCAGGAATAGGGTTGGCAATCACCGCTCCACCTTTTAGGTTTAAATCCCATTTTACTTTTAAGGTAGAGGCGATTTCAGCTACATCATCCGCACGCAGGTTTAATGAAAATTCACTCGTGCGTGTGTAGAAAGCAGGAAGGACATCAGTTTGATAACCGATAACTGGTACGCCTTTTGTTTCTAAATATTCCATCGTTAATCCTAAATCGAGAATTGATTTGGCACCTGCACAAATGACAGCCACGTTCGTTTGTCCAAGTTCCTCTAAGTCTGCTGAAATATCCATGGTAGTTTCGGCACCGCGGTGAACCCCGCCAATACCGCCGGTCACGAAGATATGAATATCGGCCAATTCAGCACAAATCATCGTTGCTGCTACTGTAGTTGCACCAAGTTTTTTAGTCGCAAGCAAATAAGCTAGGTCGCGTCTTGATGCTTTTGCTACTCCGGAACTTTTCCCGAACATTTCTAACTCTTCATCCGATAATCCGATTTTAATTTTTCCATCAATGATAGCAATTGTAGCTGGAACGGCTCCATTGTCACGGATGATTTGCTCCACTTCACGGGCGGTTTGCACGTTCTGCGGATAGGGCATGCCATGAGAAATGATCGTAGATTCTAGGGCAACGATTGGTTTTCCTTGTTCCTTTGCGGTACGTACTTCTTCAGATAATGTAATATATTCTTTCATGACTTATTCCCCCATGTCTTTTATTAGTTGTTCTGCAGATAAATCCTGTCGAACCGTATATGGTGATTGTAAGGTTTTCGATGCATTGATACTTCCGGCCTTAGCAATTTCCAATAATGTCCTACCTTCTAGCCAAGAGTAAATAACAGCCGAAGAAAAAGCATCTCCTGCCCCGGTTACATCGACGATTTCCTTCGCTTCAATAGGGGGTACATGGAAAATGCCTTCCTCTTTATTCCCAATCATGGAGCCTTCTTTTCCATTAGTTATGACCACATTGGAAATCCCCAAAGACAGCCATTTTTCCACGGCGTTTTCCCAATCTGAATCATTTTTGATTTCATGCTGAAAATAGGTTTCCGATTCATCCCGATTCGTAATAAGCCATGTTACACCATCAAGTTCATCTGGCAAACGGTTCATCTTTGGTGATGAAACAGGTATTAAGACGATCGGTAGGTTATGGCTTTTGGCAAAATGACACAAATATTGGACCGTTTCTTTTGGGCAATTTAAATCGACGATGATACATTTTGATTGTGTGAAAAATCCCTCATGCTTCCGCAGTAATTCAGGTGTAATGGCTTCATATACATCCATATCCGCAAGCGCAATGACTAATTCACCGTTGGAGTCCAAAACTGCTGTGTAGGAGCCGGTTGCTTTTTCTGGGAATTTGGAGACAGTCTCTAAATTCATGTATGATGCTGATGAATCCTCAATAATGGTCCAGTCCTTATCAGCGCCGGCAGCAGATATAAGTGAAACCTCCAGCCCTAAGCGACCCAAGTTTTCAGCGATATTCCGGGCAACCCCGCCGGCATTCTGGGTGACATAGCTGGGATTGGAAGTACCCAGCTGTGCCTGCCCTTTAATATGAAATTTACGGTCAATATTCGCTCCGCCAATGCAAATGACACGCTGTGATTCACTTAGAATATAGGCCCTACCCAAAATATGGCCTTTTTTAATCAGCCCAGAAATCATGTTAGCAATCGAAGGCCGAGACAATTCTAAATTTTGCGCAAGCTCTTGCTGCGAAATATAGGGGTTTTTCCGGATTAAATCGAGAATCAATTGTTCTTTCTCAGTCAGTTTTTCAGGCATAAACTCACCCCATAAATTACACTAATCTAAAATTCCCCTAATCAGTGCTATTATTGTTTTGGATTAAATGTCTTTAATTCATCTCGTGTTTCAGGAACCTTTACAGCACCTGATTTGATTTTCTCAATCCAGTCTTTAACGGTTGCATCAATATCGGCTTTGTTTGTTGCCTTTTGATTGATTGGTGCTAGGCCGACACCATCTTCGGCTAAACCGTATAGCGCAACTTTACCACCAGGGAAATTACCGTCTTTTGTTTTAGTGGCAAGGTCTTTAACTGCTACATCCACACGTTTTAGAGCAGAGGTAAGGACCACATCCTGACCCATGTCAGATTGGTCACGGTCAACACCAATAGCCCAAATTGCTTTGTCCGGATTTTTTGCCTTTCTGTCATTAGCTTCCTTGAATAGTCCAACCCCTGTTGCACCTGCAGCGTGGAAGATGACGTCCGCTCCTGAAGAATACATTTTAGAAGCGATTGCTTGTCCAACCTCAGCTTTATCAAATGCACCTGCATATTGAACATCGACTTGTACCTCCGGTTTAACAGCTTTAACTCCAGCTATGAAACCAGATTCGAAGCGTTCGATAACGGGAATTTCCATTCCGCCAATAAATCCGATATGGTTAGATGCTGTTGTTTTTGCCGCTGCTATTCCCGCAAGAAATCCTGCTTCCTGCTCTTTAAAAAGAATGCTCGCCACGTTTGGAAGCTTTACTTCAGCATCGACGATGGCAAATTTAGAATCTTTTTGTTGCTTTGCAATTTCTTCAACTGCAGACGGCATTAAGAAGCCAATCGCATAAACTAAGTCAAATTTTTCACGAACAAGTCTGTTTAAGTTTGTCGTATAATCGGCATCCGATTTGGAAGCAAGGTAATCATACCCGCCTCTGCCCTTTTTCAAGCCATTTTCCTTACCGAATGCTTGCAGGCCTTCCCAAGAAGATTGGTTAAAGGATTTATCATCGACACCTCCGATGTCAGTCACCATACCAACAGAAAATGTGTCCTTTTTGCCGCCGCCAGTGTTCTCGTTATCGTTACTTTTTCCACATGCACCCAAGAGCGTGCCTGCTGCAAGAACAAGTGATAGTGCCATACCAATTTTACGTTTTTTCATTTTGTGTGCCTCCCTAAGTTGTATTTAAGTATTTTGAACTTTTGTTTATCATATAAACTTTCGTTTGTATTATACGACTTAAAAAATTCTAGGTCAACCTTTTTAAACAAATACTAATTCTTAGTATTTCCAAAAAAACATTTCATGTACTGATTAAACGAAATCGATATGGATAATCTATTGGAGGTGGTTAATTTTTACAAAAATGACAACTATTAAAGGAGGCTGGGCAGTGTTACTAGTACCGCGCGAGTTAGACAAGCTGATGATTGTGGTAGCCGCTGATCTTGCTAGAAGAAGACGGGAAAGAGGCTTGAAGTTAAACTATCCCGAAGCAGTGGCTTTAATAACCTATGAAGTGTTAGAAGGGGCAAGAGACGGAAAGACGGTAGCGGAATTAATGAAATATGGGGCTACCATCTTAACGCGTGATGATGTCATGGAAGGAATTCCGGAAATGATTGACGACATTCAGGTAGAAGCTACTTTCCCTGACGGAACAAAACTTGTGACTGTTCATGATCCAATTCGATAAGAAGCAGCAGGAGGGATAATCCAAATGGAATGGGAACCAGGTCAGTTATTTTTAAAAGAGGAACCAATCATCTGCAATGAGGGCCGTGAAATACACAGGGTCAGAGTAACTAATACAGGAGACCGGCCGGTCCAAATAGGTTCGCACTATCATTTCTTTGAAGTAAATGAAGCCCTGAAGTTTAATAGAGAGGACGCTTTTGGAAAACGGCTAAATATTCCTGCCGGGGCAGCAGTTCGTTTCGAACCAGGTGATGAAAAAGAAGTAGAATTGGTTTGCTTTGGAGGGGAACAAAAGGTTTATGGATTTAATAATAAAACCGATGGGTCTGTTGAAAGTGGGTGTGGAAAATGAGTTTTGAAATGCCGCGCAAGCAATATGCCCAGATGTTTGGGCCAACTACTGGAGATTCGATTCGTCTAGCGGATACCAATTTAATCATCCAAATTGAAAAGGATTATACCACCTATGGTGAAGAGGTTGTCTTTGGGGGCGGAAAGGTCATCCGCGATGGAATGGGACAGCATCCGCTTGTCACCCGCGGCGATGGGATACCTGATGTCGTGATAACTAATGCAGTTATATTAGATTACACCGGAATTTTTAAAGCAGATTTAGCGATTCGTGACGGGAAAATTTCCGGAATCGGAAAAGCGGGGAATCCGCTGGTGATGGATGGGGTAGATATCGTCATCGGGGCTTCCACTGAAATCATTGCCGGAGAAGGAATGATTGTGACAGCAGGCGGCATTGATACACACGTCCATTTTATTAATCCGGAACAGGTCCCTGTTGCCCTTTCAGCGGGGCTAACTACTTTAATTGGCGGTGGCACAGGTCCATCTGCAGGTTCAAGGGCGACAACGGTTACACCAGGGGAATGGAATATCCATCGCATGCTTGAGGCAGTCGAGGGCCTGCCGATCAATGTTGGTTTGACCGGAAAAGGCCAAGCGGCAACCGAAGAACCGCTGGCTGAACAAGTACGGGCCGGTGTGATTGGACTTAAGGTTCACGAAGACTGGGGGGCTACACCTTCAGCCCTTGATCATGCTTTGCAGGTAGCGGATCAATATGATGTGCAAGTGGCACTTCACGCAGACACCTTAAATGAAGCAGGTTTTGTTGAAAATACGATGGCGGCGATTAAAGACCGTGTGATTCACATGTATCATACGGAAGGCGCCGGTGGCGGGCATGCACCTGATTTGATTAAATCAGCAAGCTTTATGAATGTCCTGCCGTCCTCAACAAATCCGACGCTTCCATATACCATCAATACTATTGATGAGCATCTTGACATGCTGATGGTTTGCCACCATTTGAATCCTTCCGTACCGGAAGATATTGCCTTTGCCGATTCCAGGATAAGAAAGGAAACGATTGCTGCTGAAGATATCCTGCAGGATATGGGGGTTTTTAGCATGACCAGTTCCGATGCCCAGGCAATGGGCCGGGTTGGCGAGGTGGTCACCCGAACCTGGCAGGTGGCCGACAAGATGAAACTGCAAAGAGGCTCTTTGCAAGGTGACAACAAACTATCTGATAATAACCGGGCCAAGCGTTATATTGCAAAATATACGATTAACCCAGCGATTACCCATGGGATTGCAGATTATGTCGGATCGATTGAAGTAGGGAAAATCGCTGACCTTGTCATTTGGTCACCCGCATTCTTCGGGGTGAAACCGGAATTGGTAATAAAATGCGGCTTCATTGTCATGGGGATGATGGGGGATGCCAATGCTTCTATTCCAACACCGCAGCCGGTCGTTTGCCGGCCGATGTATGCAGCCACTGGAAAAGCCATGGCGAAGAGCTCGATTACGTTTGTGTCTCAGGCAGCTTATGAAGGTAAAGTTCACGAAAGACTTGGCTTGGAAAAAGTCATTCTGCCTGTCCACGGAATCCGCAAGCTAACCAAAAAAGACATGAAGCTTAATTCAGAAACACCTGAGCTTTCCGTAGATCCGCAAACATATGAGGTAAGAGTGAACGGGGAGCATATCACATGTGAGCCAGCTGAAAAATTACCGATGGCCCAAAGATATTTCCTATTTTGAGGTGAAAAGGCATGTTAATTGAACGAATTGAAACCAATATTGAAAATATGGAAAAGGAAGAAATATTCAGACGCCATATTGAAAAAGTATACCTCGAAAGTGATCATCTCGTGAAACGTGTTCAGCGAGTTAAAACTGACCACGGCCGGGAAATCGGCATTCGTCTGAAGGATCCACGTGACCTTGTGGCCGGAGATGTGTTGTTTTTGGATGAAAAAAATATGATTGTCGTTGACGTAATCGCTGATGATTTAATCGTCATTAGTCCCCGCAATTTGAAAGAAATGGGGACCATCGCGCATCAATTGGGTAATAGGCACCTTCCAGCCCAATTTGAGGGTGATGAGATGATGGTGCAATACGATTACCTTGTAGAAGACCTGCTAAAGGAGCTGGAGATTCCCTATAAACGGGAAAATCGAAAAGTGAAGCAGGCGTTTCGCCATATTGGTCATAGTCATGGAGAGTAAATTATTAGCACTGTTTCAGCTTTGTGATTCCAATTTTCCAACAGGAGCCTTTAGTCATTCCTTCGGTTTGGAAAGCTATATCCAAGAGAATACGGTTCATAATTCTGAAACCTTTTCACAATGGCTGCAGGTTTATATTGACGAGCAGCTCATCTATTCAGATGGGCTTGCAAGTCTCCTTGTATATCAGGCATTGGAAGAGGATGATTTCGCCAAAGTCTGGAAGCTGGATCGATTATTGACTGTCCAAAATTTGCCGCGGGAAACGCGGGAGGGCAGCCAAAGAATGGGTGAGCGGATGTTAGAGCTTGTTCAGTCTTTATATGATGCACCTGTTCTAGCAATTTATAGAAAAAGGATTAGCGCAAAGCAATCATTTGGTCATCCTGCGATTGTCTTTACGATGGCAGCCCATTATCTTGGTGTACCAAAACCAACAACTGTTATATTTTACCTCTATTCAGTTGTATCCAGCATTGTTCAAAATGCCGTACGAGGGATTCCATTAGGGCAGACGGCAGGTCAGAGAATCCTTCATGATATTCAGGCTGTTTTAATAGCAGCTGTTGAAAAAATAGGTCAGATGGATGAAGAGGACTTTGGAATTGTCTCACCTGGTATCGAATTATCCCAAATGAGGCATGAACGTGTGAATATACGAATTTTTATGTCATAAAAAAAGAAAGGATGTTTTCAATATGGATCCAATTAAAATCGGTGTAGGCGGCCCTGTTGGGGCAGGAAAAACGATGTTAGTGGAAAAATTAACACGTAAATTGAATGATGAAATTAGCATGGCAGTTGTGACAAACGATATCTATACAAAGGAAGATGCTAAATTTTTAATGCAAAACGGCGTACTTCCTTCCGACCGGATTATTGGCGTGGAGACCGGCGGCTGCCCGCATACGGCCATTCGTGAAGATGCATCAATGAATTTTGCGGCAATCAACGAACTAAAAGAAAAACACCCGGATGTCGAGTTGATTTTTGTGGAAAGCGGCGGGGATAACCTAGCAGCAACCTTCAGCCCGGAATTGGTTGATTTCTCAATCTATATCATTGATGTGGCTCAAGGAGAAAAAATTCCGCGCAAGGGCGGGCAAGGAATGATTAAATCGGATTTATTTATTATTAACAAAACCGATTTAGCCCCGCATGTCGGAGCCAGGCTTGACGTCATGGAGTCAGATACAAAGGTTTTCCGCGGTGACAAACCATTTGTCTTTACCAATCTAAAAGATGATTCAGGGCTGGATCATGTGATTGATTGGTTAAAGGAAAATGCATTATTAAAAGGATTGGCCTAACCATGAAGGACTGGACAGGTGTTCTACATCTCGAAGCAGAGGAACGGAAAGGAAAGACTGTCGCGAAAAATGTGTATTTTCAGGGCGCATTTAAAGTAATGCGCCCTATTTACCATGATAATTCCGGTCAGGCCTGCTATTATTTATTAAATCCTGGCGGCGGCTATTTGGATGGTGACCGCTATCAAATGAAGGTTTCCCTCGGTGAGAATGCCAGGATGACGTTAACCACACAAGGAGCCACAAAGATTTATAAAACACCGAATAGGCATGCCTACCAGGAATCAGAGATTACTCTTCAGGCAGGCAGCTACCTTGAGTTTATTCCTGATCCGTTAATTGCTTACCAGAATGCGAAATATAAACAAAAAAATGTGATTCGGATGGACAAAACTGCCACTTTTCTTTACTCGGACATCATTACCCCTGGCTGGTCACCGGAAGGAGAACATTTTAGCTATGAAACAATCCAATTGTTGAATGAGATTTACATTGATGATGAACTAGTAGTTTACGACCATATAAAATTAAAACCATCTCAGCAAAATTTACGTGGTCTCGGTTTTATGGAGGGGTATTCCCACTTGGGCTCGATGCTTGTGGTTGGGACGCAGTCCGGCAGTTCCTTGCTTGACCAGTTATATTTGGCAATTGAAATGAATACAAATGATTATAAAGTTGGACTGTCCTCACTGCCGGTCCCAGGATTTACGTTACGCGTGTTTGCGAATTCCACTCAAGTGATTGAAAAAATTTTTTCGGACATTCATCGGATGATTAGCCAGGAATGGTTTAGCAGGAAACCAAGCTTTCTTAGAAAATATTGATTGTTAACCCGGTAAACCAAAATGGCTGCCGGGTTTTTAATAGATAGATAAAAGTAAGTTGGGGAGGAAAGAAAATGGATGTTACCTTTTTTTCGGTATTGACGTTAGGGTTTATTTTGGGCATCAGGCATGCGATTGAACCGGATCATGTTATTGCAGTTTCGACGATTGCAAGCCAGAGCAAAAAGCTTTGGCATGCATCGCTTGCCGGCGTTTTTTGGGGAATTGGGCATACAGCCACACTATTTATTATTGGGATTTTTTTAATTTTAATGAAAAATGATATTCCGGAAAAATGGGCCATGACGTTGGAATTTTTGGTCGGAATTATGCTGGTATACTTAGGTGTCGCAGCGATGTTATCGATTCGAAAAAACCGCACGCCTCACCGGGAACATGGTCACGTACATAATCCTGCGATTGTAAATCGGGGCAGATATTATAAATCCTTATTCATCGGGTTTGTTCACGGGCTTGCCGGCAGTGCGGCGATGGTGCTGCTGACGATGAGCACGGTTCATTCGGTGTGGCAGGGAGCATTATATATTATCGTGTTTGGCATAGGTACGGTCATTGGCATGTTAATTTTTACAACAATTATTGGCATTCCGTTCATTATGAGTATGAAACAAATGGTCACAAGCAGGGCCTTGATTTTAACTACAGGCGCTGTAAGTACTGTGTTTGGGTTTTACTATATGTATAATCTAGGCGTAAATGATGGTTTATTTAACCTTTGGATGTAACCTCCGCATACGTCTTTAAGTTTATGGAAAAACTCTAATTGAAAAAAGGAGGTTAAGGGGCATGTTTGAAAATTTTGAAGTTAATCATTTATTTGATGATTCGGTCCGGAAACACCCGCATTTCTCACTAAGTATTGATGGCCATGAGTATAAGGGAATGGTTAAAGATGATAAAATCCATTGGTACCAGCCGCATCCTAAACAAAAGATTGAGGAAGAGCATTTAAGTGCTGTTGAAAGTCAGGTCTATGGTATGATGCAAGAGCATTTGGAATAATTAAAAATAAGGATGTGCCAATAATAATGGGCATCCTTATTTTTTTATATTCTTGGCATAATCTTTCTTGCAGCAAGAAACACCCATGTGCATAATACGAAAGGCATTGTTAATGCCGGTAGTCCATAAGGTAAAAGCCAGGTCACGACACTACCGGTAATGGGAACAGTTAAACAGGCGGCGATAATACCAGTTAATAGCGGATACCGGGCAGTTTCCTTAAAAACAATGGCTACAGCAATCATTGTTAAAATAGCATTATATCCATAAAGCCCCATAAAAATCAGATGATGCTCTCCCCCAAGGCCGTACGATGTTAATAATGCTGCTGCATTTCCAACTATAGCGTAAACTCCCAATCTCCATTCGGCCCAGAATACAGCGATAAAAAGTAATACTCCAGAAAAACTGTTATCAAGGAAAAAAATTTGTCCAATTCCATTTACTGCACCATCAAGCCAATCTGTCTCCCCTTTGATATTTAACGTCCAATTGGATAAAGATTGCGGGGTGAGATTTGGGCTTATCTTAAATGAAACCAGGCGGTAAGTAGTCAGCAGCAAGAACCAGGTTAGGACAATAAATGGAAATGTAAGAACTGGTATCCCCGTTTGCCGCATGAAATGGACCATCGCTGCTGTAAAAACGGATGCAATGGCAGCGCCAACCAATGCAATGAGAAATCGGTCATCACCGCTTAGAAATAAGGAAAGGGCCATCCCAGTGAGTACTGAGTTATATCCATATAACCCCTGATTGACGCTTTCTGCACTAGCCCCGCCAATTTTTCCGATTAAAGTTCCGATAACAGCGGATAAAAGTGTGATCACCCCTAGAGAAACGGAGGCGATGGTGATCGCAGCCAGAATAATAAACCCAGAGATGGCATTTTCAATTAAAATTACTTGAGAGATTCCTTTTAAGGTAGACACCAGCAGCCATTTCAATGAGTCCCTGTTCATACTATTACCTGTATTGTCATGAATGACAACCACTCCTTTGCAGAGAATGAAAGCAGCAATTTGATTTTATAAAGAAACCCTTAATAAATTTCCCCGAGAATGAAGAAAGTATGAGGATAAAGAAGGTAATCTTGTTAACTTAAACTTTAATTCGTCCAAATTAATCTTGAAAGGTCTTTTGCAAAGTTCAAATTAACCAAGTCCAAAAGTCAATAAATAAAGATATTTCAGTAAAATCTAAATTGAAGAAAATATTCTATTGGAATATTTTCTTCAATTAATTTATAATTTTTTTATCACCTTGTTATATAACATCTTTGAGGAAAAAATATGTAGTACATAACAAAGGGGCGATTTTATGTTTGAGAAACTGGTCACAAGCATTACAGGTTATTTATGGAGCCCGCCACTCATCGTCTTCATCGTTGCGGTAGGGCTGTACTTTAGTGTCCGCACCGGATTTTTGCAAATTCGTCATTTTAAAGAAATGATTCGTTTAATCTCTTCCGGTAAGAGTTCCAATGAGGGTGTATCTTCCTTTCAAGCATTGGCAATGTCATTATCAGGCCGTATAGGTGTCGGTAACATTGCTGGAACGGCAACGGGAATTGCCTTTGGAGGACCAGGTTCTGTGTTTTGGATGTGGGTGATTACCTTTATTGGTGCAGCATCCGCTTTTGTGGAATCCACCCTTGCGCAAATTTACAAGGAAAAGCAGGACGGAGAGTATCGCGGCGGTCCGGCCTTCTATATTGAAAAAGGGCTTGGATGGAAATGGTTTGCGGTTATTTTTGCGATTGCCACTCTCCTTGCTATGGCTGTATTGATGCCGGGTATTCAGGCAAACTCCATCGCAGAGGGCATCAGCAATGCATTTGGCATTGACAGGACGGTTACTGGTTTAGTAGTTGTGGTCCTAATGGGTCTAATTATTTTCGGCGGAGTTAAGCGGATTGCTAGAGTGGCAGAATTTGTCGTGCCGTTTATGGCCGGTGCATATTTATTGATTGCTATTGCCATTATTGCGGTTAATTTTGATAGAATTCCAGAAGTATTTTCCCTAATATTTAAGAGTGCTTTTGGAGCAGAAGAAATGTTTGGCGGAATTCTCGGTTCGACCATCATGTGGGGTGTAAAACGCGGTCTATATGCGAATGAAGCAGGACAAGGTACAGGCGCTCACCCTGCAGCAGCAGCAGAAGTATCACACCCGGCAAAACAAGGACTTGTACAAGCATTTTCGATTTATCTTGATGTATTCCTAGTCGTTACATCGACTGCACTTATGATTTTATTTACAAATTCGTATAATACCATTAATGAAAAAACTGGCAAAATCCTAGTTGAGCACCTCAAGGGAGTGGAGAGTGGTCCTGCTTTCACGCAAGCGGCAGTTGATACCATCCTGCCTGGATTAGGTTCAGGATTCATTGCTATCGCTTTATTCTTCTTTGCTTTTACAACCATATTTGCCTACTACTATATTGCGGAAACTAATCTAGCATATTTAGTAAAGGGTAAAAATAGGAAGTTGTCTATGACAGTTTTAAAGATTGTCCTTTTAGGTGCTACTTTCTATGGGTCTGTAAAAACAGCAGCAACCGCGTGGGCCATGGGGGATATCGGACTTGGAATCATGGTATGGTTGAACTTGCTGGCCATTCTTTTATTATTCAAACCAGCACATATTGCTTTAAAGGATTATGAAGCACAGCTGAAGCAAGGGCTGGATCCAGAGTTCAATTCAACTAAACTGGGTATCAAGAATGCAGATTTCTGGGCTGAAGGTTATAAAAAGTCTGAAAAAGATGAACAGAAACGTATAGCAAATTAAGAAAAAAATGTATAAAGCAGGACAAGGCAGCAGGGAGGAGTACCAATTTCCTGCTGCCTTTATTTATTTCCTTAATGTTATGATAAAACAAGAGCCCTGCCCCACTTTACTTTCAACCATAATTTCTCCTCCATGTGCTTCCACCAATTGCTTGACAATCGAAAGTCCCAAGCCAAAGCCGCCGGTTGCCCTTGATCGGGATTTATCCACTCTATATAAACGGTCAAAAATATAAGGGAGGTCCTCTTGAGGTATGCCAACTCCCTGATCCTGAATGTTAAGCCGGATGGTTTCGTTCTCTTCCAGCACTGTGATAAAGGTTGTCGTACCCTCTTTCGAGTATTTAAGACTGTTATCGAGCAGGTTTAAGATTACTTGTTCAAACCGAACTGGGTCTATTTCTACAGACAAACTTTTCGGACAATCTACGAATAAGCGAATTCCCTTATTATTAAAGGCAGGCAGCACTTTTTCATAGACCGACTTTAAAAAAATACATAATTCCACTTTTTCCTTAATAATAGAAAATGCGTTTTGGTCTAACTTCGCCAGGTCGAATAACTCCTTTAATAATTCGCTGACACGCTGGGATTCTTCCTGGATGATATTCAGGTATTGGGCCCTGTCCTTTTCATCCAGCCCCTGTCTGCTAGCAATATCAGCGTATCCGCTAATATAAGTCAGCGGCGTCCGCAGTTCGTGTGAGATACTGGCCAAAAATTCATTTCGTTCTTTTTTTAGGTGATTTAGGTCATTTGCTAAAGTCTGAATCGATAGGGCCAGTTCCCCTAATTCATCCTTTGAAGGTGTTGGAAGAGTAACGGAAAAATCCCCTTTGCTCAATTTCTTAGTTGCTTTTGTCATCGATATTAGCGGCTTCGTTAAAACCTTTGATAAAAAGAAAATCGTAATCAAAATAAAGAAGAGAATTAATAAAGAGGCCAAAAGAAAATGCTTATTCAACTGTGTGATAAGTTTTTGAACCTCAGCTGTGTTTTTGAACATGTAAACATATCCGGCTTTATTTCCATTGCTTTTAAAAGCTGTCACAGTTGCAATATAAGGCTCCTTTTGCCAATCATCTTCTATGATACTTCCATTTCGCGGAAGGTTAGGGATTGACTTTTTTAGTACTGCTTGAATATTGCTATCCATATTTCCAGAAGAAACCAGAACATTTCCCTTTGTATCTGTAATCACGACCTCTGTATCCGTGTGGGATTCCATTAAACCAATATGATGCAGCGTGGAGGGGTCTGCACTAATTTCTAAGACAGCACGGTGACTGTTTCCTCTGGCCTGCAGTGCATGTAATTCCCGGTCGACTTGTGAATGAACTAAATTGTTGTGTAGAAACCCCATCGAAAAAACTTCGATGACTAATATGCAGAAAAAGAACCATAAACCAAATTTAACCGAAATTTTCATGATTTACTCCGTTGCGATTCCGATCCCTCATTAACCCATTTATAGCCGACTCCCCATACAGTGAAAAGATGCTGATTAATCGGAAACCCGGCATGACGTAATTTATCCCGTAGGTTACGAATATGGGAATCAATGGTGCGATCGTCAATATTGGATTCTAGGCCCCAAATCGTTGAAAGTAAATGCTCACGGGAGAATACCTTTTGTGGATTTTTTAAAAATAAACCAATCAGAGCAAATTCTTTAGGAGTGACCGAAACAGGCTGGTTTTGATATTTTAATTCAACTGAATCTTCTTTCCATTCCAGTCCTTTAAACATTAAATGATGGTCGTTGTCTTGAACGGTTCTTCTTAAAAGTGCTTCCACTCTAGCTAAAAGTTCTGCCTCGTGAAATGGTTTGGTTATATAATCATCTGCGCCTTTTTTTAGCCCTTTCACTACGTCTGCCGTTTCACTTCGGGCCGTCAGCATGATGATTGGGACATCTGAAAACTCCCGGATTTTTTGGCAGGTCACCCAACCGTCCATTTCCGGCATCATCACATCCAAAATAACTAGGTCGGATTTTTCTTTTTGTAGAAAATTTAACGCCTGTTTACCGGATTCGGCTTTGATACATCGGTAGCCGTTTGGTGTGAGGTAAAGGCCCAAAAGGTCAAGCATTCGAGTTTCATCATCGACAAGAAGTATAGTTTTCATATTTCCACCACCTATACCATGTTTATACCATAATGATAGAAGAATAGTTCCCTGATTTTTTACAAAAAAAGCAATTTAAATTGTTCTTGTATCAAGAATATGTACTGACGGCCTTTAAAAGGTTTGGATTTCGCCATTTTTTCTCCATAAAACCTGCACGATTGTGTGTTAGACTAATTCTATTAAAATGGTATTTAAGGTGATATCATGTACAATTTATTTAGCAAGATCAGTGCAGTGTTAAGCCAACCGTTTTTTGATATGGCAAATAGTTTAGAATCATGGCCGATTATTTTCGCGTTAATTCTTGGATTAGTAGGAGCGCTTGCGCCCTGCCAGTTGACAGGGAATATTAGTGCCATCACCCTTTATGGCAACCGTTCGATTCAACAGAAAATTGCCTGGAAGGATGTTTTCTTTTTTACCTTGGGAAAAATAATCGCTTTTTCTCTATTAGGTGTTTTGGTATGGCTGCTTGGAAAAGAAATAGAACAAAACCTTACCTTTGTTTTTCCATGGCTTCGAAAGCTTATGGGCCCCTTACTAATCTTTGTGGGACTATTTATGATAGGGATCATAAAATTGAAAGGAACATTCAATCTCTTTAAAGGAATGAAAGAGTACAAACATGAAAATCCTTTTGGATCCTTTATGCTTGGGTTTAGTTTTTCACTAGCCTTTTGTCCGACCATGTTTATTTTGTTTTTTGTTACCTTAATGCCAGTTGTGCTCTCAAGTCCGTATGGATTTATTCTTCCTCCAGTATTTGCCTTAGGGACGGCCATTCCATTATTGATTATCATGTTAATCATTTGGTACCTTGGCGGAAGCGGTATGATTATGAAAAAGGGCAGAAAGTTCGGGGCATTCATTCAAAAGGCAGCGGGAATTGTCATGCTGTTGCTAGGAACTTTTGATACATTGACTTATTGGTCTTTATAAAAATAAAAGCCGACCATAAGGTTTCGGCTTTTACTTTTATCTGAATTATTTCAAACTGCGGTTCAAGAAAGCCTTCGTACGTTCATGCTGCGGTTTTTCAAAAAGCTCAGCTGGATGGCCAGATTCTACAATCTCCCCGTTATCCATAAAAATAACACGGTTGGCTACCTCTTTTGCAAAGCCCATTTCATGGGTTACCACAATCATCGTCATGTGCTCTTTGGCTAGTTCCTTCATTACCTGAAGAACCTCTCCTGTTAACTCCGGGTCCAAAGCAGAAGTCGGTTCATCAAACAGCAGTATATCAGGATTCATCATCAGCGCACGGGCGATGGCTACCCTTTGTTTTTGTCCGCCTGATAAGTTAGCTGGGTAGGCATTCGAGTGACCGGTAAGGCCAATTTTTTGCAGTATTTCTGCGCTCTGCAGTTGGATAGCGGCGGAAGACTCCTTTTTTACTAATCTAGGGGCAAGCTCCAGATTTTCCTTAACCGTTAAGTGTGGAAAAAGGTTAAAGTGCTGGAAGACCATACCCATTTTGGCGGTAATATTCTTGATTTCGGCGGGTCTAGAATAGACGCCATCCTTCACCAAATAATCTTCTGAAACACGTATGCTGCCGCCGTCAATTGTTTCAAGATGCACTAGGCTGCGAAGCATGGTACTTTTCCCTGAACCGGATGGGCCGATCACCGCCACTACATCATTTTTATTGACATCAAAGGTAATTTGTTTTAGTACATCTAAATTGCCATAGGACTTTTTTAGATTCGACACTTCGATTATTGCCATATCTGTTCAGCCCCTTTCTTATGCAAATTTGAAACGCTTCTCAAACCATTTAAAGAACATCGTTAAGATTAACGTCATGATTAGATAAATAATACCGGCCACAAGGAAAGGCGTAATCGTAAAATCACGGTTTACCGCTGTTTCGGCAAAGTGGAGCAATTCCGGAACAGCAACGGCATAAAGCAGGGCGGTATCTTTAACCAGAGTTACTGATTCGTTTGCCACTGCCGGAAGAGCAATGCGGAACATTTGCGGCAAAATAACGCGTGTCATCGTTTGAAATTTATTTAAACCTAGAACCTGTGCTGCTTCATATTGGCCTTTATCAATGGCTAGAAGCCCACCGCGAAAAATTTCCGCAAAATAGGCGGCATAGTTCAGGATAAACCCTAAACAAGCTGCAACAAAGCGATCCAAAACCAAATATTCACCAATAACTGGAATCATCGGCAGTCCGAAACAAATGAATAATAGCTGCAGCAAAAGCGGCGTGCCGCGCATTACATAAATATAGGTTTGGGCGATCCAGGATAGCGTCTTAAAACGGCTTCTGACTGCCAATGTTAATAAAAAGCCAAGCGGTATCGATACGACAATAGCTATTAAAAACAACAGGATGGTCATCTGTGCCCCTTCGAGCATGGGCCCAAGAATGGAGACGATATAATCAAATGACATAGAAGGATTCCTCCAAAAACAAAACAGGGTTTCCAAGGGAAATCCTGTTCCGTATAATCTTCATTATTATTATTTTAAAACTTTATCTTCGCCAAACCACTTTTCTGAAATTTTCGCGGCAGTGCCGTCTTCGTTCATTTCATCTAAGGCTTTTTGCAGTTTATCTAGAAGTTTTTCATTTCCTTTTTTTACACCGATTCCGTACTCTTCTGGAGCAAGGGATTCATCGAGAATTTTAAAGGATTCTTTTTCTTTGGACATGTAATACTTAATAACAACCTCATCAATGACAACAGCATCCAAACGGCCACTCTTTAGGTCGTTCAACGCAAGGACGTTGTCTTTGAATTCTGTCACTGTTTTGATTTTGTCTTTAATTGGATTAGCATCTAAGGCATCCGATGCAGAAGAAAGAGATTGCAAGCCAACCACTTTGCCTTCTAAATCAGCTAATTTTTTAATGTTAGAATCAGAGCGAGTAACAACTACTTGGGCATTTTTTAAATAAGGCTTTGTAAAAAGTACTTTCTTTTTACGTTCATCTGTAATAGTGTAACCGTTCCAGATGAGGTCGATTCGGCCAGAGCTTAATTCGGATTCTTTTGTTTTCCAATCGATAGGCTGGAATTTAACCTTTTGACCCATTTTTTCAGCCGCTGCTTTTGCATAATCAATATCAAAACCAACAATTTCGTTCTTTTCATCGCGGAATCCCATAGGGGCGAATTTATCGTCGATACCAATGACTAGCGTGTCGTCGGCCTTAGCTGCTTTTTCAGCGGAATTGGAAGAGCATCCTGTTACGATGGAAAATACGGCAGCTATTGATAGAATCATAGTTGCTAAACGTTTCATTGTTATATAAACCACCTTTATATTTAATTTTTACTTTAATCCTTTATCACACTACCATATTATAATACTAAAATAACATCTAGTACAATAGCAGTATAATAAAAATAATATTAAGAAAATTAAATACATACTGTACTTTGGAGTATTAACCAAAAGTTGTTTATTTATTTTTTTGTGGGAAATAAAAATAATGAAAGAACAGGCATTATTATTTTTCAAGACTTCTTTGAGGCTCGAAATATAGTTTCCTAAATTCCTACTATGGATATATATAAATCCATAATTTCTGCACATTTATTTAGTAATATTCAATTTAAATTAACTTGTAAGGAGGAAACCATGAAAAGTAAAAGAGCGTTAATAGGTTTTATTTCTTTAGCAATCATGTTGATGTTATCTGCTTGTGCAAGCAATGGTAATCAAAAGGGTTCGGAACAAACTAAAGATATGGGACATAAAGGTATGGATATGGAGCATTCTAGTTCAGGAGAAGTTCCTAAAGGATTAAAAGTAAAAGAGAATCCAACCTATAAAGTAGGGGATAAAGCAATTATTCACATAGAACATATGGAGGGGATGGACGGTGCTGAAGCAACGATCGTAGGTGCGTATGATACGATAGCATATGCTGTTACCTATACCCCAACTACAGGAGGAGAAAAAGTAAAGAACCACAAATGGGTTATTCAAGAGGAGTTTAAAAATGCTGGTAGTGAACCTTTAAAACCAGGGTCGGAAGTAACGATTGAAGCAGACCACATGAAAGGGATGAACGGCGCAACAGGTACCATTGATTCAGCAGAACAAACAACCGTATACATGGTTGATTACGCACCAACTACAGGTGGAGAAAAAGTGACAAACCATAAATGGGTAACAGAAAGTGAACTTTCATCTAAATAGCGTTCACTTATTGAAGATATAAAAGGCTTGGCAGTAATGCCAAGCCTTTCAAACAATTTAGTTCATTTTTTGATTTCGTAATGCTAATTTAACTGCAAAATAAACAACTCCGCCTATAACAGCCAGACCTATCAGCCACATCAGGATACACATTACCACTCCCATGGTTCCGCCCATCATTCCATAAGAGCCCATCATGTCAAATCACCTCATCGTTAAAATTGGTTCATCATATTTTCACTTTTGGTTTCTGATGTTCCTCCCATCATTCCCCCGTTTTCATGGCAGGCCTTGTACATGTCCTCTAACTCTTGTTTAGAGGAATCCGGGTGCATTTTTTGCATGAAAGGAAGCATCTTATCAAAGCTTAGGCCATCTCCAGTGTTATTATTTCCACCAGCAAATACCGCCGTGCCTGCTCCCAGGATTAATGCAGCAGAAAATAATCCAAACGCTAACTTCTTCACTTTTAGCATCTCCTTCCTTTGTTTATACCTTCATCATAAAGCAAAAATATGCAGAAAAAATGGATATCTCGTGTCAATGTTATGAAGATTTAGCCCTTTCAGTGAAGTTTTGACAAAAAAATGAACAATCCTAATAGATATATATGCTGCCATATTATCTCCATCAAAAATGCATAGAAACTGCAAACTTAACCACTAAATTATAGGCATAAAGCAAACAGATAAAAGTTACTAAAATCAATGGAGGTGCAAATCGTGAAAAAAATATTTCTTGTTTTATTTTCTTTAGCATTTATTTTCTCATTTGATTTAAAAGCTCTAGCAGATGAGGGGCACTCTCATGAAGAAAGTGTCAAGAAAGCGGCCGAAAGCTTCAAAAATGGTTTAAAGGCAAGCAGTGAAGATCACGCCAACATGGAGGGCATGGACCATAATAGCGGAAGCGATGATCATGCAAACTTGGAGGGAATGGACCATGATGGCGGAAGCGATGATCATGCAAACATGGAGGGAATGGACCATAATAGCGGAAGCAATGATCAAGCTACTCATGAAGAGGGCGGCGGACACAGTCACGGCACAGTTGTTGAAATCCCGCCAAACTATAAAGTGTTAGGGACATATGGAGCTGTGAATCTATCATTTGTCTTGATTGGTATTTGGAACAAATGGTTTAAAAGGAAGGAGAAATAACTATGGCAATGCCTGAGGGAAAACTAAAACCTAAAAAAGAAGCAAAACCCGAGAAAGAACCTTTTGACCTTCTCTCCATTCCAATTGTAAAAAAGTTTGTCAAAAGCAGATGGTATCCTGGAATTTTTCAATGGCTTGTTATCACCGTGTTTTCAATCATTGTATATGAATTAGTTATGGGAACGGTCAATCCAAGTAAAAACTTTGGAACAACGATGACCTGGGTGCTATGGTGGCCGATTATACCGATTATATTCTTAGTAGCTGGCCGCTTCTGGTGTGCTATTTGTCCATTTGGTAAATTGAGTGATATTGTTCGAAAAACGATCGGTGCCAATAAGCCGATGCCGAAGTTTTTAAGAAAGTACGGAATCTGGCTGATAGATTTATTCTTTATTGCGATTACGTATAGTGACCACGTATGGGGCATTGTAGAATCCCCAAGGGGTTCCGGATATTTATTGCTGCTGCTCGTAACAATGGTGGTAGCGACCTCTGTTTTTTATGAAAGAAGAACTTTCTGTAAAACACTTTGCTTCCTGGGCGGATTGGCCGGAAACTATTCTAGATCCGGGGCAGTTAAGTTAACCTCTACACCTGATATTTGCAAAACGTGTAAAGTGCAATCCTGCTATCGGGGAACCGAGAAGGTCGAAGGGTGTCCAATGTTCCAATTTCCAAGAACAATGGAATCCAGTGCGGAGTGTAATCTTTGTGCCAACTGTGTGAAAAACTGTCCTAACGACTCTATTAAAATTGAGACGAGAATTCCAACAAAAGAACTGTGGGGCTTAAAAAATCCGAAGATAGAGCATGCATCTCTTGCTGCTGTTATCATGGGAATCGTGTTCGTCCAAAATATTACGATGCTTGAACCATGGCAGGATATTCTAAACACCATTGGAACTGTCACAAGAACTGCTAATTACACGGTTAACTTTACAGTAGCCTTTATCATCGCGATGGCTATTCCAATTTTATTATTGTTAGGAACTGCAAAGATTGCGTCTTTATTTGGCATGGAAGGTACTGTGAAAAAAAACTTTACCCGTTTTGGTTATGCGATTATTCCATTGGACCTTGCCGGCCACTTAGGTCATAACCTTTTCCACATTTTTACCGAAGGAAAAGCAATCTGGTATAACTCAATTGGTTTATTTGGAGTACAGTCTAATCCAACAAGCTTAAGCTTGGCTTCGACACCTACGGTTCAAATGATTCAGTATGCGATTATTATTATCGGATGGATAGGCACCACTTATGTTGTATACAGAATGGCTAAGAAATCAAGCTTTAAAGCAGTGTTGCCATATTATGTGCTGATGCTTGCCTTAGCAATTGTGAATATTTATTTGTTCTCATTACCTATGATGCATAGGGTTTAATGAAGTGAAAATTAAACCAGTATTACATCTTTATTAACAGCCAACAAAGCATCAAACATGTAATTTATCTAGTTTGATGCTTTGTTGGCTTAATTCATCAAATGTAACTTATTCATAACGTAAAGCATCAATCGGACTGAGCTTTGATGCTTTATTAGCAGGGAGGATGCCGAAAATAATCCCGATAAAGGCAGAAAAACTAATTCCAATGAGCACAATTAATGGGCTCATCGTGGCAGTAATTGGTGATACTTTTGAAACAATTATCGTCCCGATTGTGGCTAACCCCATTCCAATCATTCCTCCCAAAGAAGTTAACGTAATCGCTTCAATTAGAAATTGCAGGAGTATTTTTCTGCGTGTTGCGCCGATTGCTTTCCGAAGTCCGATTTCTCTTGTTCGTTCTGTAACCGAAACTAGCATAATATTCATGACGCCAATCCCGCCAACTAACAGGGAAATACCTGCAATACTTCCAATCAGCAGTGTCAGCAACGAAATCATCTTATTTAATTCCTTTTCATAATCTTCGAAGCTATTTGTTGTATACTTTCCATCTTCCAGTCCTTTTTTTTCTGTCAAGGTTTCTGCAGCCAATCTGCCAGTCTCTGAAACTTTCTCAGGATCACTTGCAATCACAGATAATTGTTCAATTTCCCTATTGCCAAACATCATTGAAATGACAGCCCGCGGCATCATCATTTCACCGTTATCCTTGTTCCTGTATTGCTCTGGAATAGATGATTTATAGACACCAACGACTTTATAAGGATTGCCGTTTAAATCAATGATTTCACCAATAGGATTTTCAGATTCCTTGAAGAATTTCTTCCGGGCGACAGAGTCAATCATGACGACCCGATTCAGCCCATCATTATCTGCAGCATAAAAGGACCGGCCTTCCATTACCTTAATTTTTCTGGCAGAGAAGTATTCAGCACCGACTCCGGTGATTTGCATGTCTCCCTGCACATCGTTGCGTACCATCATCCCAAAGCCTTGATTGGTCGCAATAACCGCTTTAACGCCAGGAACCTCAGCAAGTGCTTGGACATCATCGGTGGTCAGTTCAGGTTCCATCCAAAACATCGGCTCTTCACCCTCGGGAGGCATGTATTCATAGAAAATATTAATTGCATTTTTATCGGTTCCGAAAAATTCATTCGTCATTTTAGTTCTGGTACCTTGTCCGATTGCCACTATAATGATAACAGCGGCAACACCGATAATAATTCCAAGCATCGTTAAGATGGACCGGACCTTATGATTCCAAATCGAGGAAAGGGCGATTTTAAAGCTTTCCCAAATATTCATGAGGCTACCACACTCCGGTCATCTGTAATCATGCCATCTTTTATTGTAATAATACGCTTCGCGTAGGCTGCGATCTCTTCTTCGTGGGTAACGATAATCACCGTTTTTCCTTCCTCGTTCAGCTGGGTAAATAACTTCATGATTTGGGAGCTTGTTTTTGAGTCAAGAGCCCCAGTTGGCTCATCTGCTAGAATAATTGTAGGATTGTTGACAAGAGCTCTGGCAATGGCGACCCGCTGTTTTTGACCTCCGGATAATTCGCTGGGGAGATGCTTCATGCGTTCTTCCAAGCCCACCTTGGTGAGCATTTGTTTCGCCCTTTCGGTTCGTTCCCGTTTTGATACCCCTGCATATATGAGCGGAGAGGCAACATTTTTCAAAGCATTGTCTCGTGGGAGCATAAAAAACTGCTGGAAAACAAAGCCGATATGCTCATTTCTTAATTTTGCCAAGGCGCTCTCTTTTGCGGAGTTGATGATTTCGCCGTTTAATTCATAGGTTCCCGATGTCGGGTAATCCAAAAACCCAATGATATTCATTAACGTGGACTTGCCTGACCCTGATGGCCCCATAATCGCAATAAATTCTCCATCTTCAATGGCTAAATCAATTCCATGGAGGACCGGAACCTCAAGTGAACCCTTTCCATAAACCTTTGTAATTTTATTTAACTTCATCAAAAGAGGTCACTTCCATTCCATCATGGATTTGTTCATTTGGAGTGATCATGACAAGTTCACCAAGCTTTACTCCATCTTTAATTTCAATAAATTCATCATTCATTGCGCCTGTTTTCACTTCGCGTCTTTCCAGCTTTTTATCTACTAAAACATAGACCACCTTGACTCCACCTTCATCAACGAGCGCCGGGTGTGGAACTGCGAGTGGTTTTTCAGCACCGCCGACTTTAATTTCTAATGAGACATGGAAGCCTTGCCGCAGCTCTGAAGTATCATCAGTTATCGCGACCTTAAACGGATACATTGTTACATTGCCTCCGCCTGGAGGGCCGCCGAATTCTCCGCCGCCTCCGCCGTCTTCCGTAGGGAATTGGGAAACAGATTCGATCGTTCCCTTCCATTCCCGGTCTTTAAATACCTTTGGGCGAATGATGACTGGCTGCCCGTGCTGAATCTTGACGGCATCAAACTCACTCATGGACCCAATCACTTTATATGGCTGACTTGAAATAATATGGATGATAGGTTCTGCTGACCCGGTTTCGGTTTTGGCAACGTTAGGATCCACCTTTACGATTATGCCATCCATTTTGCTTACAACCGTCATGTCATTTTTCTGAGCAGTTAGCTCTTTAATCTGATCTTCGGCAGTGGCAATTTCGGATTTTGTGTTTTCATATTGCATCTCCAGCTGGATTTTTTCATTCGACAGCTGATTTACACTTTCTTGGGTAACAGGAGCCTCTTCCGTACTTTCCGAACTGGAAGCCTGTATCTGCACTTTCTTTTTTGCATCATTAAGTCGTTTAGCTATGTCGGCAATTTGATTTTGCTCCGTTTTGGCTCTGCTAGTAAGCAAATCCTTACTGCGAACAGCTCTAGTAAGTTCGCTTTCTATTTTGGCAGAATCGTAAACCAGCAGCGCATCACCGGCTTTGACAGCCTGGTTTTCTGCCACCTTAATTTCTTTGATTGCTCCTTTTGGGGGCTCGATAAAGATCTTTTGCTCACTTTCAGGCACAATTTTCCCGGTTACGAGAATCGATTGGGTCAGTTCTTTCTGACTTGCTTTTTGTACGGTTATTCCCATTGGTTTTGGTTCCGCGCCCGCCATTTGACTCTGTGGCTTAATAAAAAAATAAGCGGCCGTTCCCCCGATGATTAATACTGCAGCAATTGATACAATCCAAATCCATACCTTTTTCTTCACAATGAACCCCCGTCTAGTAATTTATTTTTCTCTCATATTAACTATAGAATATTTTACAGATAATTCAAAAATAATATAAATATGGGAGATTTGATAGATAATTGGAAAATTATCTATTATAATGACGAGATTTTGAACTTATTGGATTCACTAATTTTAGAAAAAATAGGCAGGAGAGAATTAGGAGTGTCTGAAAAGTCATATTTCTACCAATGCTGTAAAGGAATAACCGGTCCTCTAAGATAAGAGTAGATAGTGGTAAGTAAGGATGTTAGACATATATCGAAAGAGGAACCTTTAGGCTTGTCCCAAAGGTCCCTCTAAGCTTTTAGATGTTTAATCGCATAGGAAGCCAGCTGGACACGGTTTTCCAGTCCCAGTTTTTCCAATAAGTTTTTGATATGATTTTTTACCGTGTTTTCAGCAATAAATAATTGCTCAGCGATTTGTTTATTGGTAATCCCTTCTGTAAGCAATAACAGAATCTCTTTTTCACGGGGAGTAAGTGCTTTTGCCAAAGGGGAGTCCTGCAGGTCCTTCTCCCTGAACTGATAAAGAAGCTTTCCAGCCATTCCCCTTGTTGCTTCACTCGACCCTTCAACGATGGAGTAAAGATATTGCAGCCAATCATCGGGGTCCATATTCTTTAGGAGGTACCCTTGAGCACCATATTGTATTGCCGTGAACAAATCAGCCACATTATCTGAAACACTCAAAATGATGACCTTTATATAAGGGAAGTTCTCTTTAATCACTTTTGTGGCTTCCAACCCATTTATTACAGGCATTTCAATATCGATTAGGACGATATCGGGGATAAGTTCCCTGCTTAGTTCAATCGCTTCGGCCCCGTTTGTAGCCTGTCCAATTACTTGGAAAATTGAGTCATCCTCAAGCATGGTGATAATGGCTTCACGAGCATGGGGGTGATCATCTGCAATTAACACACGATATAGATGGTCCATTATTTCTTACCTCGCAGCAAAATTTTTGTTCCGATCCCTATTTTCGAATCGATTTCATATAAGGCACCGAGCTTTTCTGCTCTGCTCTTTAACATCGAAATCCCGTATTGTTGGAGACCGATACTAGTCACTTCAAATCCCACTCCGTTATCGATAATCTCCAATATCCAATGGCTATCATAGGCCTGAAAATTAAAGGATACATTGGAAGCTTCCGAATGTTTTCGAATGTTTGTATAAGCCTCCTGAATAATGCCAAAAAGCTGTACCTCTTCAGCCGGGGTGAAATATTCATACTTTAAATGGATGCTGGAATCTATATCAATCCCCGAGACAGTACTCCAGTCCTCCAGCCAATTTTCGATTCTTTTAGAAAAAGAAACATTTTCGGCCGGGTTCATTCTTAAGTTAAAAATAGCCTGCCGCAGCTGGGTGTCAATGGAATTTACGAGAGAGCCAGCTTCATCCAGCTTTCCTTTTTTTAGATGGACTTTTAATAAAAACAGAGTTTGGGCAATACTGTCATGTAATTCCTTTGCTAATCTTTCTCTTTCTTCATAGATTGCCCGCATTTCCCTCTCGTCGGCAATTCTTTGGTTCTTGATTTCAATGATATGGAACATCCAGATGGCAAAGGCATATGAAATGAGGAAGGTCAGGATCGTAATTAAATAGTTCCCTGTCTGCATCGATACTTCATGTAGAAGCGTACTGTGACGAAAAAATTCAAACCCGCCAATTAATATGGTAGGGATTAAGGCAGTAAAAAACATCAGTATTCGGTTAGACATCAGTAATGGTTCTCCTTTAACATCAAGAAACTTCATCTTAAACTATTTTAACGATACCTCACTGTGACAAATTTATGAACAGTTGTGGTCTATTTTATTAAAAAATAGCCCGTAAGAGTCATATAAAAAAGGGATGAAAAGTCATAACTTTAATTTAGGTGCTTCTTGTAGACAAAGAGAGGTGATAGTTATAAAACAGCTTAGATATATCATTTTATTTTTTCTTTTATTATCACTAGCATTTCCTCGAGCTGCTTTCGCCCATGCCGTATTAGAAGAGGCAACGCCGGCTCAGGATAGTCACCTGCAGTCTTCCCCAAAGGAAATTACTCTAACGTTTAATGAAAGGTTGGAAAATGAATTCTTTATTCTCAAGGTTTTCGATGAGAACGGAGAGGAGATTGGGGGACCAAAGGCCAAGCTAAGCGTTAATCATAAGCAATTAAGCTTGGACTTACCTAAACTTTCAGATGGGAATTATGCAGTATCCTATCAGGTGGTTTCCGCGGACGGGCATCCTGTAAAGGGTTCTTATATTTTTTCGATTGGGGCAGGGTTTACTGAAAAAAGTAATACTGCACAGATTCAACAAGAAAATGAGTCACCTTTAACATCAGTAGTACGGATTTTCTATTATCTTGTGTTGCTTCTTACCACAGGCTGGATTTTGTGGGGAGCATGGCTGCGAAAAGAATTGGCGGAATCTACGGACATTAAACATAGCTATGAAAATTGGGCACGACTTTTGCTAGTTGTCCTTTTGCTAGCCAATATTGGGTTGGGTGCCGTATTGGCAGGAGGGTATCTCGAACAATGGAGTCTGAGTAATATAATTGCCATGATTACCGATACAACAGCGGGGATATCTTGGATGTTTACAATGATTTTATTGCTTATTGGTGTTGGCATTTTACTCCGCAATCCTTTGGTAGATAGTGTCTGGGTATTGCTGGTTCTTGGGGCAAAAAGCGTAAATGGTCATGCATTTGCCTTCGAGCCAAGGATCATGACCGTTTCATTGGATTTGCTTCACTTGCTGGCAGCAGCCATTTGGGCGGGCGGTTTACTCTATATTTTGCTTTATTTTAAAAAGTTTCAAGAACATGTACAAAGGTTTTTGGGAATATTTTCTACAGCAGCCCTAATCAGTATGGTGGTGTTGATTGGAACCGGATTGCTATCTACCTTTATTTATTTGCCAAAAATCCAATACGTTTTGGACACCCGGTGGGGAACCTTGCTATTGATTAAAACTGTCCTCGTACTAGTAGTGATCGTTGTTGCCGGAATTTTGCGCTTTTATTTAAAAAAACAGTCGAAGGGAAATATTGCTAAACTGGTAAAGCTTGATTTTATCCTGATGATTAGCATTGTGGGGATCGTGGGCGTGTTCACCTACCTTAGCCCGATTCCGGCAAATAAACCAATGCACTGGTATGAAAAGGTGGAAGGAATAGATTTTACAACAACCATTTCACCTAAGGTCCCAGGCACCAACTCATTTATGGTGGAGGCGAATTCCCATGAGCAAGGTCTGGGAATCAAACGAATTGAACTTAATTTAATATTTAAGGACAATTCTGATGTCGCTCCGATTCATGTTCCACTAGAGGTTTACGATCAAGGGAAGTATGCCCATTTTATGACCGATGGCAGCTATCTGCCGTTTGCCGGGAATTGGACTGCAGAAGTCCGGATTCTGGATTCTGAAGATAATGAAAAGGTGTATCATAAGGATTTTGTTGTCTATTAACAAAAAAAGAGGAGATTTTCATGATGAAAAAGCTTTTAACATTTATGTTCTCGATGATTGGGGCATTATCCCTTTTTGCTGGCGCGGCCAGTGCCCATGTTACCGTACAGCCGAGCGAAACTTCTCAAGGAAAATATGAAGTATTCACGGTTAAAGTTCCCTCCGAAAATGAGCAGGTACCAACCACTAAGATTGAGGTGAAAATTCCTGAGGATGTTGATGTAACCCGTTTTGAACCAAAGCCAGGCTGGAAATATGACGTTCAAAAGGATGCACCAGGAAAAATCACAAGCGTTATCTGGACGGCAGAAGGCGATGGATTGTCATCAACTGAATTTGCGATGTTTAACATGTCCGGAAAAGTCGGTGACAAAGCAGAGAGAATTGTCTGGAAAGCCTACCAAACGTATCAGGATGGAAGTGTCGTAGAATGGGTCGGGGCAGAGGATGCGGACAAGCCTGCTTCAGTCACCGTTGTCCATCCGGCGGTTGCAGGAGATAACGGGCATGGTCATGGTGCTGCCCAAACAGATAAAAAGACCGATACTGCTGCAGATCAAAATCAAAAAATGGAAGATGTAGCTTCGTCGAACGTACCGCTCTTCCTATCTATTGCAGCATTGCTTGTAGGGTTAATTGCTTTAGTGGTTTCCTTAAAAAAGAAATCCTAGGTTTATAAGAACCCTTTGTTCGGGTATTTCTACTGTATTTTATCCGATTTTGTCCGTAGGCCCTAGTCCTACGGACACTTCCTTCTGTTTTCGTGGTGGTTTTGTCCGAAGTGACGAAAGAAATAAAGGCTGTCGAAGTTTTTCGACAGCCTGAGGTACATGGCTTTTATGAGCCTGTACCTTTTTTTCTTAAACAAATGAATTATTTCGCCACGATAATCTTATAGAATCTGATTTAAAAACCTTTGTGTCCGCTCGTGCTTTGGATTTGAGAAGATTTCACTTGGATGTCCTTCTTCTATTATATTGCCGTCGGCAAGCATAACGATTCGGCTTGCTACTTCTTTTGCAAAGCCCATCTCGTGTGTCACGATGACCATTGTCATTCCTTCACGGGCTAAATCCTTCATTACTTGAAGTACCTCGCCCACAAGCTCAGGGTCCAATGCCGAAGTTGGTTCGTCGAATAGCATGGCTTTTGGCTCCATTGCCAATGCTCTGGCGATGGCCACACGCTGCTTTTGCCCGCCAGATAATTGGTCTGGGTAGAAGTTGGCTTTATCCTGGAGGCCTACTTTTTTCAGGAGGTCCATTGCTTTAGAACGGGCCTGATCTTTAGATACACTCTTTACATGAACAGGGGCCTCAATGATATTTTCCAGCACGGTCATGTGCGGGAATAGGTTGAAATGCTGAAATACCATTCCCACTTTTTCTCTTATCTTATTAAGATTCGTTTTTGCGGGATTGATTTTTTCCGTATCGATGATAATGTCTCCGGCTTCTGCTGTCTCTAAAAAGTTTAAACAGCGGAGAAGGGTACTTTTCCCTGAACCACTCGCACCGATTAGGACAACAACCTCTTTTTCTTTTACGTGTAAATCAATATTTTTTAAAACTTGTAGTTCCCCGAAAGATTTTGATAGATTTTTAATTTCAATCATGCGGCTGCTGCCTCCTTCGGTCTACTGACATCCAACCTTTTCTCCAATCGGTTTGTGAACCACGTGAAAATTAACACGATAATCAAATAATAAAGTCCGACAACAAAGTAGGTTTCAAATGGCATATAGTTTTCCCCTTGGACGGTAAGGGCAGTGTTAAATAAGTCTGTTACAGAAATATAGGCAACCAGGGAAGAATCTTTTAAGCTGATAATGAACTGATTCCCTAGCGGCGGGATGGCTCGTTTGAAGGCCTGTGGAAAAATAATTCTGCGCATTGCAAGCGGGTAGGACATCCCTAGCGATCTTGCAGCTTCCATTTGCCCGCGGTCAATCGATTGGACAGCCCCCCTGAAAATTTCCGCTATATACGCACCGGTATGAATGCTTAACGCAAGCGCCCCGGCAGTAAAGCTGTCAAGGGTTAGAAAATTCGCGATTCCATAATATAGGAACATAATTTGAACGATTAACGGAGTCCCGCGGATAAGCCCAATATAAATATCAGAAATCCAATTAAGAAATTTGATAGAAGAGATTTTAAAACTGGCAAAGATGATTCCAATGATTAATGCAAATAGCAGAGAAATAATTGTAATGGAAATCGTCATCCATGAGGCTTTCAAGAAGGCCATACCATGCTCATTCAGGATGCCGATAATGTTTTGCCAAAAAGTCATGATTTCATTTCAACCTCCTTTGAAAAAACGTAAGCCCCAAGCATGGAGCTTACGTTATCCAATTTTCCTATTTTGCGTCTTAAAGATGTGCGGGTGCTTACTTTTCAAGTAAGTTTTCGTTGAACCATTTTTTGCTGATTTTTTCGTAAGTGCCATCCTTCTGCATGTCGTCAATGGCTTTGTTGATTTTATCAGCAAGCTCTTTGTTACCTTCTGCAACCGCAACACTAACGCGGTCCTCATTTAGCAGGTTGCCAATCGGCTTTATTTTTAAACCTTTTTCGTTTTTCGCATTCAAACCGACGATTTTATCAGTAATAACGGCATCTAAACGGCCAATTGCTAAGTCTTGAAGAGCGTTAACATCAGATGGATATCCTTTTACTTGATCGGATAGTTCCAGGGCCATATCTTTCCAAGTGCTAGCCTGGATTACACCGATTGTTTTTCCCTTTAAATCATCTTTTGAAGTAATATTACTGTTGTTCTCAGCCACAAAGATTTGGGCGCCGGATAAATAATATGGGTTTGTGAAGTCTACTTGCTTATCACGTTCAGGTGTTGCTGTCATACTTCCGATAATCGCATCGTATTTTTTAGCTTTTAAACCTTGGATGATCGTTTCCCATTGATTAGTCACAGGATTTGCTTTTACACCAATTCTTTTAGCAATCTCATTTCCAATCTCTACGTCAAAACCAGTTAATTTGTCATCTTTCTTAAAGTTTAATGGCGGATATTGCCCGCTCATCGCAAACGACAGTGTACCCTGTTTAATTAGACCTAAATCTTCACCCTTTGCCTGGTTTGTTTTAGCTGTGTCTTTCGAACCGCATGCTGCTAAAATCACCAGTAATGCAGAAACTACTAATATCATAAGTTTTCTCATGATGCTTCCCCCTTTTTAATATAAAAAGCACCGTCCATGTGACGGTGCCTGACACCCTCATTAAAAGCTTTGAATTAGATAGTTCTCCACAATTCTTAAAGGAATTGTGACAGTTCTGCCCCATTTCGAGTGCAGCCCCAGCCCTCTGAAAACAGTGATTTCAGATGCTTCGGCGATTTATCCTTTTTCCTATTTTCATAGATTTCACTGAATCTCCAATAGGATACTTATATAAACCGCGACCTCTACCTCATCTCAAAAGCTTAAAGATGAGGAATTAATATTCTTTTCGCAATAATTAGTATAAGTAAATATTTATACATAATCAAGTATAAATTCACTAGAATATTTCCCCATTTGAAAAGACTTGACGAAAATTTGTTAATTGGTATACATTTTTCTACAATACTAATCTTATAAAAAAGGGGTCAGAATGATGCTGCAATGCCGTGAGGATGTATTGGCATTCACGAACCAGCTCGTGAATATCGAAAGTATTGTGAATACAAAGGGTGAAAAAACAATTGCCCAATATTTATATAAATTTATTTCTGCTTTTCCTTATTTTTCAAAAAATCCTTCTCACATGACGATGTCTCAAACCATACAAGATGAACATGAAAGATATAATGTATTGGCATTTGTCAAAGGTACAAAAGGGAATAGCCGCCGTACAGTCATTTTGATGGGACATATGGACACGGTTGGAATTGATGATTTTAATCATCTAAAAGAACATGCGTGTTTTCCGGATCAACTAATGGCTGCGTTAAAGAGGGAGGAACTGCCGGCTTCAGCGAAAGAACATTTAGAATCGGGTGACTGGCTGTTTGGGAGAGGCGTACTTGATATGAAAAGCGGAGTGGCCAGCCATCTCTATCTATTAAAATACTATTCTGACCATCCGGAAGAGCTTGATGGAAATATCGTCTTTTTGGCAGAATGTGATGAAGAGGACAGCTCTCACGGAGTTTTATCTGCCTTAAAGGTTCTGAAAAGCTGGAAGCAGGAGCATGGTTTTGACTATGCTGCGGCGATCAATTCCGATTTCGTCTCCCCGCGCTTTGCAGGAGATGAAAATCGCTATATCTATATGGGGACAGTAGGCAAGCTTCTGCCATCCTTTTTTATTACTGGTGCAGAAACGCATGTTGGCTCTTGCTTTGAAGGGCTTGATCCTAACTTTATCGCGGCGGAGCTGACGAAGCAGATTGATTACAATCCCGAGCTTTGCAATGAGGCCTTAGGTGAAATCACGGTTCCCCCTGTTTCTTTAAAACAAACAGACCTGAAACCGTCTTATACCGTTCAGACCGCGTTGTCTGCCTATGTATACTACAATTTCTTCATCCATTCCTGGTCTCCAAAGGATGTACTGGTAAAATTAAAAGAGCAGGCTCGGATTGCATTTGAAAATGCCTTGAATGCTTTTAATGAAAGATATAAGCAGTTTAGCAGCTTAAGCGGCGAACCATATTTCAAACATCCTTGGCAGCCAAGAGTGTTCACATATGAAGAAATGGAACAACAGTTGGTTATGGAGCACGGTGATACCTTTATCACGCATATGAATCAATTTAAAGAGAATTTAATGGAACATAAGGAATTGGATACACGCATGTTTGCGGCAAGGGTCGTAGAAGAGGCATGGAATTGGATGAAGGACAAAAACCCTGCCATTATCCTGTTCTATTCATCACTATATTCACCAAGAATTGAGTTGTCCGGCAAGACAGGACAGGAACAGGCCCTGATTGATGCTTTAAATCAGGCAGTAGAATCGATTCAGCCAGCCTATCCACATCCAATCGTAACGCGGAATTTCTTCCCGTATATCTCAGATATGAGCTTTGTAGCTCTAAGTGATGACGAAGAAGGAATAGAGGCTGTTTCCAATAATAATCCTGGCTGGGGAACAAAGCATTACGTGGAGTACCAAGACATCCGCGACTTAAATGTGCCGGTCATCAATATTGGCCCTTATGGACTAGATGCCCATAAAAAGCTTGAAAGAATGGAGATGTCCTATTCCCTTGAAGTGGTGCCGAATCTGACCAATCTTGTCATCCGAAATTTATTAAAATAATGAAACTGGGTGTCCTAAAAGGGGCGCCCTATATTTTTTTGCCGGTAAATTATAAAATGGAAGAATGTTATAAGGAACGATATGATTGGAGGAACAGATGGAGGCGCACATATTAGCTTGGTTTGAAAACAGCGGCACATTTGCAATATGGCTAAGTATCTTGTTGAATATCATCATTAGTTTCCTAGGGGTTGTTCCGAGCGTTTTTCTAACTGCGGCCAACATCACTTTCTTCGGATTTGACCAAGGTCTATTAATTTCGATTCTTGGTGAGGCCTTTGGAGCCATAATTAGTTTTTATTTATATAGAAAAGGTATCAATAGGGTAAAAAACAAGATTGCGATAAAAAATAAATTTTTAGATAGATTGCAAAATACGCAAGATATGGAAGCATTTTGTCTGATATTCGCACTTAGGATTTTTCCGTTCATCCCTTCTGGAATGGTGACGCTTGTTAGCGCTGGAAGCAAGGTTGGGATTATTAATTTTTCCATCGCTAGCACGTCGGGGAAAATTCCTGCCCTATTAATAGAGGCGTACTCCGTGAAGCAGGTTTTGGATTGGAGTTTGCAAGGGAAAATTATTTTAGGGTTATGTTCAATTTTCATGGTAGTTATTTTAATAAAAAGGTTTCAAAAATAAGAACAAGGGTCCCTGCGAATAAAGTGCAGGATACCCTTGTTTGTTTTCTTATTTAAAGATTAATACCTTTCCAACTGTGCCATCAGCGCTTTCCCCAACTACACGGAATTTTAATCCGTAGTTTGGAACATTACGGCCGGCATCGACGAGGCCAGGGTTGCTGTAGTCAGCCTTGTCATCAAAAAGTGGGTTGCGCTGGGTGAAGTTGTCAGTTAACGTAAATTGCCCTGGGTAATTCAAGAACATTTTTTCTGTTTTGCTTAGACCAAATGCGGCGTCATGTAATTGGTAACGAGAGGAGCTGATAGTTTTATCACTCCAAGACAAAGCGTGTTGGTCAGCATCTATGACACCAAGGAAGCCATCTCCAGGGTGTACGCCAGTCCAGTTGTTATCCTGAGATTCGTCGACATACCAGACAACCAAACCAGTGTCATAGCTCATTAAGCTTGCACCGCGGCGAAGGTGGGCTAATCCAGCATCGACGCCGTTATGGGAGCGCCACTCCAATAAATAATAGTGATTGGAAGTAAATTTTCCATCATGTTTCGCGAAGCCATCCAATGTAAACTGCAGGTCACCTTCAGCACCATCAGCAAATACTTCCTGGCCGTCAGCCGTCACTTTTACATTATCAACGAAGAAGCCGTCTAAATTAGTGGCCCAGTCAGTCATTGAGCGGAATTGCAGTTTAATTTCCTGTCCAGCATATTCGCTCAAATCAATAGTTTCATGCACCCAGCCATTACTTGAGCCGGTATAGCCCGGAAGGTTTTCTTTAATTGCTGGATAGCCGTTAGGGTCAAGGGTTGTGCTAGTTCGATCGGAAGATAGTGACTTCCACGTATTTCCACCGTCGGTTGATACCTGAACCATCGCGTAATCCCAATCTTTTTCAATATTGTACCAGGCATCGAAATCCAGGGTAGCTTTCGTAGTGCCCTTTAAATCAACTGAAGTTACCATCTTATGGTCAACTTCATCACCTTTGCCGCCATAATATTCATAATTTCCTTCTTTTGGCGAGTTTAGGGCAGTTACCTTATTAGGTAAATCAATTCTAACAGCGTCATTATTGGTACCTTTTGTTACACCTTCATCAAGGAGAACCGAAGTACCTTCTTTTGTGATGGAATCAGCCTTAAGTGTGGTTCCGGTTAACCAGTTACCACCGTGTAAGTTCTGAAGCATTTCTTTAGCGAACGGACTAAAGCCAGAAGGTTCAGTACCCGGAATGTCTCCTGCCCAGCTGCCGCTCGCCATGATTGACCAGTAAGCAATAGCTTCCCCTGCACCACTATATACCGTGTCGTACTCATCTGGAAGACCTAAGTCATGGCCGAATTCATGGGCGAATACTCCGGCAGCGCCGTCTTCAGGCTCGATGGTATAATCGTAAGCACCAAGGAGACCGTCAAAACGATCGCTATTTGATGTTCCGCCCGGAACCGCAACTAGGCCTCCTAGATTCGAACGGTGAGACCAAATTGCATCGCCGCCTAAAGAACCTCCGCCAGCCTCTTCACCGACACCAGCATGAAGGACCATTAAATGGTCAATAATTCCGTCCGGCTCGTTATAGACGCCATCGCCATCATAATCATCGCGGTCCCACACATCATACTCGCTTAAATCAACATTTGGATCGGCACCAGCTTTTTTCAGTGCCTCATATACAAGTGTTCTTGGCCGAGCGTCACTGCCATCAGGTGCAGGATAGTTGCCGCCATAATATGCAGCAGGATGATCCGCTGTATACCAGCCAGCCACTGTACCATCAACCGTATAGCTGCCACCTGATTGCTGCTCATAGTACTGCTTCATCGAAACAAGGTTTTCCCCATTCGGTCCTTCATAGCCATTTTTGCCAAAAATCATATCTTGGAAATGATCGTGGGTATAGTTCTCATACCACATATCAGTTTCATCTTTTGTGATGGAGCTTTTTGCATAATCCGGGAAATCGATTGCCAAAACAAGAACCTTGTCGTGGCGGACATTCCCGTCGTAACTCTCTTTTTGGACTGGGTCTACGGTATTTTTGTTTGCTTGTCCGAGTTTATTTCCCTTGCCATTTTGAAGCCCGTTTGAATTAGGCTTCACTCCTTCTTTAATAGTACCAAGTCCGGCAGGCAGCTGGTCTTTAGTCTTTAATGCTTTGCCTTTTGCTTTTAGATATTGTTGTAATGCCTTTTCCGCCTCTGCAGGGCTTGCATTTTTAGCAATTTTCCCTTGGCGCTTCAGCATTTCTATCAATCTCTCATCATTAGCAATTCCCAGGTCAATCGGTGAACCTTGAGACGATATTTTGGCTGCCGGCCCAGCGGCTTTTCCAACAGGTGCTACCGCCACATTCAGCATTCCCAGCCCTAAAGATAGAGCCAGTGCCGTTGAAAATAGTTTTCTCTTCTTCATAAAGCCCCTCCTAGACAAATATTCGAAACCGCTTTCATTACTAGTGTCTATTAAAATACCAAGTTATGTACCATTCCCCCCTTTAGGGTTACCTTAAAAACTTAGCCTCCCTAAGAAAATAGAATCTATTTTAATAATAAAATTGGTACAGAAAATTGTAAATATTTAAAATATTAAATGACAAAAATAGTTAAATTATCCTAAAAATCGGAAACGTGCTTTATTGTTTGATAAGCATTCTCTGGCATAAAGTGAGAATTTTCTCCTATTTTTTCAAGTGATTAGGTTTGGTAAAATATTCATTATTCGTTAAAATAGGAAATTGGAATTATATCCCGTATCAAAGGGAAGAATTAACGCTTTAAAGCATTGGAGGTCAGGCACCGCTTGGCAATGCATTAAAGTGATGATTAGGAGGGGTTTTGTGAAGAAGCGAGATAACCCACTGGACAAGCGGTTTAAGATTGCCCACCGGGAAGCGTTAATCGGGGTGGTTCTGGTTGTGATCAATTTTGTATGGTGGTACGGGTTTGCTTACGGTTTGGGGTCCAAAAAGGTAGAAGATTACTCATACATATTCGGCTTGCCGACCTGGTTTTTCTATAGCTGCATCGCCGGATTTATCGTAATGGTCATTCTTGTCAGTCTGACCGTGAAATTTCTATTTAAAGATGTACCGTTTGAAGAGGAAGAGAGGAATGCCGAGTGAACTGGGCAGTCATTACGCCATTAATTATTTTTTTATTCATCATTTTTGCTGTCGGCTTCTGGTCGAATAAATTTGTCCTCAAATCCAACTCGTTTTTGGAGGAATATTTTTTAGGTGAACGTCAAATGGGCGGCTTCATTCTTGCGATGACGATGGTAGCCACCTATGGCAGCGCTTCAAGCTTTATCGGCGGACCGGGTGTTGCCTATACACAAGGTCTGGGCTGGGTCCTGCTGGCGATGGCTCAGCTGGCGACTGGATATTTCACTTTAATGGTGCTGGGAAAGAAATTTGCGATTATTTCCCGCCAGTATAAGGCCATTACCCTGATTGACTTCTTGAAAAATCGTTATCATAGCAAGACGGTCGTTCTTTTATCAGCGGCCAGTATTATTATTTTTCTATTCTCATCGATGACGGCTCAATGGATTGGCGGGGCTAGGTTGGTGGAGTCGTTAACTGGACTGCCGTATACGGTCGCATTATTAATCTTTGCATTCTCAGTCCTTGTTTTTGTTATTGTGGGCGGTTTCCGGGCTGTTGCTCTGACGGATACGATTCAAGGTGTCGTCATGTTCATGGGAACTTTAATTCTTCTTATTGCCACCATTAAGGCAGGCGGGGGAATCCCAAGGATAATCTCCGATTTGGCGGCAGAAAATCCTAACTTAATCAGCCCATTTGGTGCCGAACGCACTTTAACTCCGGCGTATGTTTCCTCGTTTTGGATTTTAGTCGGGATTGGCGTCGTCGGCCTGCCGCAGATTGCGGTTCGGGCCATGTCCTATAAAAACTCAAAGGCAATGCACAATGCCATTATCATTGGAACCGTTGTGGTCGGCTTTATCATGCTTGGCATGCACCTCATCGGCGTTTTCGCAAGACCAGTGCTCCCAGGTGTTAAAATCGGCGATACCGTTATGCCGCTGCTTTCTATGAAAGTGCTCCCGCCGTTTGTTGCGGGTATCGTGCTGGCGGCTCCGATGGCGGCCATCATGTCAACAGTTGATGCCCTGTTGATTTTGGTCAGCTCTGCATTAGTGAAGGATGTCTATCTAAATTATATTAAACCGACCGCCAGCGACCAGCAAATTAAAAAGGTAAGTTTCAGCGTAACGGCGATAATTGGTGTCCTGGTCATTTTGCTCGCGTTGAGTCCGCCTGATTTAATCATTTGGCTCAATCTATTTTCGTTTGGCGGCTTGGAGTCCGTGTTTATTTGGCCGGTTATTTTAGGTTTGTATTGGAGCAAGGGGAATAAATATGGGGCGATCACATCAATGATTTTGGGGATGAGTTCGTACATTATCTTTGACCGATTTTATCCTAATCCCCTCGGAGTGCATACGGTGGTGCTGCCAATCCTGATTTCCCTGGCCGGATTTGTCGTCGTAAGTATTTTTACTAATTCTAAATCTAACAGTTTTGTACTGGAAAAATAAGAAGCACTTCAGGGTGCCCCGCTTCGGGACTATTTTTGTTGCAATTTTCTATATGAATTTTTAAAATGAATTAACAGAATGAAGAGGTGGGGGATCCCATTGGTAGAGGTTATTCGCCATTTATCGGCGCTTATCATGCCAGGTTTATTAGTGTTATTTTTTACAAGAGTTACATACAATCGGGTGATTGGCCTTGTCCTGACGGTGGCGCTTATCGCAGCTTCTGTCTACAAGGGGTATACCAATACGTTTGTCCTGATTGTCATTGACGCCTTTTCGCTGACCGCCGGTTTCTGGCTCGCCGCGAAAATGAAGCCCAAAACCGTTAGAAAAATTGATGGATAATAGTCTGCCTTAATTGGCAGGCTTTTTTTGTTTTATTAAATAAAAAATCGAATATTAGTTCGCATATTAATGGTTTGATTTTGGCTAATTGTGTTAAAATGTTAATATGAAATTTAGAGGAAAACGGCAGATATTTTTAAAAAGGGAGGGAAACCGTGTGAAGGACCAATTTGAGTTAGTTTCAAAGTATTCCCCACAAGGCGACCAGCCGGGTGCCATTAAAGAACTAGTCGAAGGCATCCGAAACAATAAGAAGTACCAGACGCTTCTTGGTGCAACAGGTACGGGGAAGACTTTTACCATTTCAAATGTGATAAAGGAAATTAATAAACCAACCCTTGTCATCGCCCACAATAAAACATTAGCCGGCCAGCTTTACAGCGAGTTCAAGGAGTTTTTTCCAAACAACGCAGTAGAGTATTTTGTCAGCTATTACGATTACTATCAGCCGGAAGCGTACGTTCCGCAGACAGATACGTTTATTGAAAAAGATGCTAGCATCAACGATGAGATTGATAAACTGCGGCACTCCGCGACTTCTTCTTTGTTCGAACGCAAGGACGTCATCATCATCGCCAGCGTATCCTGTATTTATGGCCTCGGTTCGCCGGAGGAATACCGGGAGATGGTGGTTTCCCTCCGCACTGGCATGGAAATTGAGCGCAATCAGCTGCTTCATCGTCTGGTTGATATCCAATATGAACGAAATGATATCGATTTTAAGCGCGGGACGTTCCGGGTACGCGGCGATGTGGTCGAGATATTCCCGGTTTCCCGCGATGAACACTGTATGCGGGTTGAATTTTTCGGGGATGAAATTGACAGGATCCGCGAGGTTGACGCCCTGACCGGTGAAATCATCGGTGAACGCGATCATGTGGCAATTTTCCCGGCATCCCACTTCGTTACCAGGGAAGAGAAGATGCGAATAGCCATCGAGAATATTGAAAAAGAGCTTGAAGAACGGCTTGCCATAATGCGTGAAAACAATAAGCTTCTAGAGGCACAGCGGCTGGAACAGCGCACCCGCTATGACCTTGAAATGATGCGCGAAATGGGCTTTTGTTCCGGAATTGAGAACTACTCGCGCCATCTGACCCTCAGACCGGCAGGCTCGACACCATATACATTATTAGATTATTTTCCAGAAGACTTCCTTATAGTAATTGACGAGTCGCACGTAACCCTGCCGCAAATCAGGGGAATGTTCAATGGCGACAAGGCGCGGAAGGAAGTTCTGGTTGAACATGGTTTCCGCCTTCCATCTGCGTTGGATAACCGGCCGCTCACGTTTGACGAGTTTGAAAAGCATATCCACAACATCGTCTTCGTTTCAGCGACACCGGGACCTTATGAGCAAGAGCATACACCAGAAATGATAGAGCAAATCATTCGCCCAACTGGACTACTAGATCCAACTATCGATGTCCGTCCAATCCAAGGACAAATTGATGACCTGATTGGCGAAATTCAGGATCGCGTTAAACGAAACGAACGCGTCCTGGTCACGACTTTAACGAAAAAAATGTCCGAAGACTTAACGGATTATCTGAAGGAAATTGGTATCAAGGTCCAGTATTTGCACTCTGAGATCAAAACGCTTGAGCGGATTGAAATTATCCGTGAGCTTCGTCTTGGTAAATACGATGTTCTAGTCGGAATCAACCTGCTCCGGGAAGGTCTCGATATTCCGGAAGTTTCTTTGGTTACCATTCTTGATGCCGACAAGGAAGGCTTCCTCCGTTCGGAACGTTCCTTGATTCAGACGATCGGCCGGGCAGCCCGGAATGCAAACGGTCATGTCATCATGTATGCGGACCGAATGACCAATTCAATGGAATTGGCCATCAGCGAGACGAAGCGCCGCCGTGCTATACAAGAGGAGTACAATGAAAAGCATGGCATTACGCCTAAGACTATTCAGAAGGATATACGTGATGTCATCCGCGCTACCCATGCGGCGGAAGAACAGGAAGATTACAAACCGACTGCAGCATTTGGCAAGATGACGAAGAAGGAACGAGACAAACTGATTGGCGATATGGAAAAAGAAATGAAGGCTGCCGCCAAAGCGCTTGATTTTGAGCGTGCCGCAGAGCTTCGTGATTTAATTTTGGAATTAAAGGCGGAAGGGTAACAAAACACCGCTTTTATAAACGGAAGGATGACGTAATGCATGGCAATGGAAAAATTAATTGTGAAAGGTGCCAGAACCCACAATTTAAAAAATGTCGATGTCACCATTCCGAGAGATAAGCTTGTTGTATTGACAGGACTTTCCGGGTCAGGAAAGTCCTCGCTCGCTTTTGATACGATTTATGCAGAAGGTCAGCGCCGCTATGTGGAATCACTCTCGGCCTACGCAAGGCAGTTTCTCGGACAAATGGATAAGCCCGATGTGGACATGATTGAAGGCTTGTCTCCGGCAATTTCAATCGATCAAAAAACAACTAGCCGGAATCCGCGCTCAACGGTCGGAACGGTGACCGAAATCTACGATTATTTAAGATTGTTATTTGCTAGAGTCGGACATCCAACCTGTCCGATTCACCATATTGAAATCTCCTCACAAACCATTGAGCAGATGGTCGACCGTGTTCTCGAATATCCAGAACGGACGAAAATGCAAATCCTCGCTCCAGTGATTTCAGGGCGTAAAGGACAGCATGTTAAGGTATTTGAAGACATTAAGAAGCAAGGCTTTGTCCGTGTCCGAGTTGACGGGGAAATGCTAGACCTGAGCGACGACATTGAGCTTGATAAAAATAAAAAGCATTCGATTGAAGTGGTTGTTGACCGGATTGTCATTAAAGAAGGTATCGCCGCTCGTGCCGCCGACTCCATTGAAACAGCCTTGGGTCTTGGCGAAGGAAAGGTAATCGTTGATGTCATTGGCGAGGAAGAGCTTCTGTTCAGTGAAAACCACTCATGCCCTCAATGCGGTTTTTCGATTGGGGAACTGGAGCCGCGGATGTTCTCATTTAACAGTCCATTCGGAGCCTGCCCGCAATGTGATGGCTTGGGCTCAAAGCTTGAGGTTGATCTCGATTTGGTGATTCCAAATAAAGATTTGACCTTGAAACAGCATGCGATTGCTCCATGGGAACCAACAAGCTCACAATATTACCCGCAGCTGCTGGAAGCAGTCTGCAATCATTATGGTATTGAAATGGATATTCCTGTAAAGGACCTTCCGGAACATCAGCTTGAAAAAATTCTCTATGGCTCAGGTTCGGAAAAAATTTACTTCCGCTACGAGAACGATTTTGGGCAGCTCCGCGAGGGCTATATCCAATTTGAAGGTGTCATTAGCAATGTCGAGCGCCGCTATAAGGAGACAAGCTCTGATTTCATCCGTGAGCAAATGGAAAAATACATGGGCCATCAGCCATGCCCAACCTGTAAAGGCTACCGTTTGAAGAAAGAAGCACTGGCTGTTTTAATCAACGGCCGTCATATCTCACAAATAACGGAACTTGCAATTGATGAAGCGAAGGCCTTTTTCTCGAGCCTTCAGCTTTCCGAAAAAGAAGAGCAGATTTCTAGATTGATTTTACGAGAAATAGACGAGCGCATAGGCTTTCTGATTAATGTTGGTCTCGATTATCTGAATTTAAGCAGGCAGGCAGGAACCCTTTCAGGTGGAGAGGCTCAGCGGATTCGCTTAGCGACGCAAATTGGTTCCCGGCTGACAGGTGTGCTTTATATCTTGGATGAACCGTCTATCGGGCTCCACCAGCGGGACAATGACCGGTTAATTGGGACGCTGCAAAATATGCGTGATATCGGCAACACGCTGATTGTCGTTGAGCATGATGAGGATACGATGATGGCCGCGGATTATTTGATTGATATTGGTCCGGGTGCCGGGGTGCACGGGGGTGAAGTCGTTTCCGCTGGAACACCGGAAGAGGTGATGGCTGATCCGAACTCGCTAACAGGCCAGTATTTGTCAGGGAAAAAATTTATTCCGCTGCCGCTTGAACGCCGCAAGCCGGATGGCCGTTATGTCGAAATCAAAGGAGCGGCTGAAAATAACTTAAAAAATGTCAACGTGAAGATTCCATTAGGCCAGTTTATAGCCGTAACGGGCGTATCCGGTTCCGGAAAAAGTACGCTTGTGAATGAAATCCTTCATAAGGCGCTGGCTCAGAAGCTTAATCGCGCAAAGACGAAGCCAGGCCAACATAAGAGTATTAAGGGTATAGAACATTTAGAAAAAGTCATTGATATCGACCAGTCACCAATCGGTCGGACGCCTCGCTCCAATCCGGCAACTTACACCGGTGTGTTTGATGACATTCGTGATGTGTATGCTGCCACAAACGAATCCAAAGTCCGTGGTTACAAAAAGGGCCGCTTCAGCTTTAACGTAAAAGGCGGTCGCTGTGAAGCCTGCCGGGGTGACGGGATTATTAAAATCGAAATGCACTTTTTACCTGATGTTTATGTTCCTTGCGAGGTTTGTCACGGTAAACGCTACAACCGTGAAACGCTCGAGGTAAAATATAAAGGGAAAAATATTTCCGAAGTTCTCGATATGACCGTTGAGGACGCAGTGAAATTTTTCGAAAACATTCCAAAAATCAGCCGCAAGCTCCAGACGATTTATGATGTGGGACTAGGATACATGACTCTTGGTCAGCCGGCAACGACGATGTCGGGAGGGGAAGCACAGCGCGTCAAGCTTGCCTCCGAGCTGCACCGCCGCTCCAACGGCCGTTCGTTTTATATCTTGGATGAGCCGACAACCGGTCTCCATGTAGACGACATTTCACGTTTGCTTGTGGTGCTGCAGCGGTTAGTCGAGAATGGCGATACCGTATTGGTCATTGAGCATAACCTGGATGTTATCAAAACTGCCGATTACCTGATCGACCTCGGACCAGAAGGCGGCGACAAAGGTGGTACGATTATTGCTACAGGAACTCCAGAAAAGGTTGCTGAAGTTCCAGAATCGTACACCGGAAAATATCTCAAGCCAATTCTTGAACGCGACCGATTAAGAATGAAACAGGAAATTGAAGATAAAAGTGCCATAAATGCATAGATAAGTTCTAGGAAGAGCCGGAACCGCTTAAGAAGTGGGGTCGGCTCTTTTTTTGTTTGGAAATCACTATTTAATGGGTGTTGTTAGCCTCGGAATTGGTGTTCGGGGGATAATGGCAGGAAATAGGCGGATTTGCTGCACAGTTCGGCGGATATACCCAAAGTTTTGGCGGATATAATCGGGAATTCAGCGGATAACTCCCAATATCTGGCGGATAATCCCGAGACCCCTATCCCATACTACCTTGAGTGGATTTATAAAAAGCACCGACTTCAAAATTTCGAAACCTTTCCCGGCCCAATCCGTAAATAAAGGATAAGGGGTGGTGGAGAAAATGGAATCGAGAAAAGTCCTTTCGAGTCTGTGTTATTTCAGCATTTTTTTTGCGGGATTTCTTTTCCCGTTGGTTGTTTATTTTGCATCAGGGGATGAAGTTACCAAAGGGCATGCCAAAAAATCATTGCTGTCGCATGTGCTGCCGGCCGTTTTAACGCCTTTGGCTGTTGTGGCTTTTATTTTTGATTTTGCCAACTTCGAAAATCAATTCCCTTTTGTTTTTATTATTAGTCTGATTGTCCTTGCGATCATATGGGTCGTTGTGATCATATGGAACATTATAAAAGGCGTAAAGGTCTTAGTGGCTGAATAATATTTTATGAAGAAAAATATTAAACCTTAGAGGGTGGAAACCATGAAAGAGGAGCGTACGCGAATTTTAAAAATGGTCGAAGAGGGTAAGCTGTCAGTTGAGGAAGCCTTAACCCTGCTCGAAGAATTGGAGAAGGCTCAAGCTGCGATGGAGCAAAAGCAGGCGAAAATCCTAAATGAGCTGTCATCGGCCGTTCACTTTGAGGAGGCGAAAAAGGAAGATCCTGTTTTTGCTAAGTATCAATCGACTAAGGAAAAGATTTTTGAATTTGTCGATACTGCCTTAAAAAAAATAAAAGAGATTGATTTGGACCTGAATTTTGGCCATTCCTATGAAATTTCGCATATATTTCACCATGGCAATGTAGAACTTAAGGACATGGATATTGACCTTGCAAATGGCTCCGTGAAACTCGTTGCTTGGGATCAGCCGGATGTTCGGGTGGAGTGCCAGGCAAAGGTTTATCGCGTTGACAATCAGGATCAAGCCCGCCAAAACTTTTTACGGGATGTTGCGTTTACAGTGGAGTCCGAAAAGCTGAGCTTTTTAACTCAGCAAAAATGGATGAAGGTGGAAGCCGTGATGTTCGTGCCCAAAACGCAGTATGATAAGGTACGGGTGCGGATCTTTAATGGCTCCATTTCCGGCGGTGATATTAATGTAAATGATCTCCGTGTGAAAACAGCAAATGGGAAAATTAAGCTGGAACAGCTCTTAGGCACGAAAGCAGAGATAGAAACAGCGAACGGGAAAATCAAGGTCAAGAACAGCCGCTTTGATGAGCTCGAGGCCGAGACGATAAATGGTGCGATAAAGCTTGACGGTGATTTTAAAAAGGCGGAGGCCCAATCCTTTAATGGACACGTCAGCGTGAACTTGAGTGGTGACCGCTGCGAATGGATTCATGCCAAAACAACGTCAGGCCCAATTGATTTGTATATTCCGGAGAGTCTGCCGGTAAATGGTGAGCTTAAAACTAATCTTGGCGGCTTTAATCTAAAGCTTGTCGGCGTACAGATTTTAGAGGAAAAGAGCGAAATGATTCAAAAATCGCTTCGCTTCCAATCCGTCAATCATCCTGATAAAATGTTAAAAATATATGCGGACTCTAAATCGGGTTCAATTTCGTTGCAAAAATCTTTTGAATAATTAGGGCTTTTGCTAATATATTTAAATGAACAAGCTTTATTAATTTTTGGTAATAGGGGTTTGGTTACATGAGATGGCTAATAGGATGTTTGATCAATGCAGTATTGTTCATGGCGTTTGCCGGTTATTTTGATGACAGCTTGTACCTGACAGGATTTTGGGCTGCGCTGCAGGCCAGCATCCTTTTGTCCATCTTAAATATATTAGTGCGTCCGCTTCTGATTCTGTTCACCCTACCGGTGACGGTTCTGACAATGGGGTTGTTCCTGTTCGTGATTAATGCGATGACGCTTGAGCTGACAGACTATTTAATGGGAGATGCATTCGAAATCTCCGGTTTTGGCATGGCCCTCTTTTTCTCCTTGCTCATGTCGCTCATCAATATTATCCTTCAAAAAACGATTATGGACTCAGACAGATCTTCAAGGAAAAAATAAACGAAATACCCGCCCCTAACTTGGGGCGGGTATTTTTGTATGGAGACACGTTACACATTTAAACAACTAAAGTATGGTTTCGATAAAAAAAATGTTAAAATAGGAGAAAATTGATTTTTTGATGTAGTTTGTTTTGAAATGAGTGGAAATTTGAAGGAGGTAGCTTCCTTGCCTAAGGTCCGTACAAAAGATGTGTTAGAAAAATTTCAGCTTGAATTGATTTGCGGAGAAGAGGGTATTAATCGCCCGATTACGATGAGTGATATTTCCCGGCCTGGAATTGAAATGGCCGGTTACTTTGAATATTACCCGGCAGAACGCATTCAGCTTTTAGGAATGACAGAGTTATCTTTTTTCGAAGAGCTTCCTGAAAGAGATAAAGCTTCCAGAATGGAGCGGCTATGCACCGATATCACACCGGCTATTATTGTGACGAGAGGCTTGGAGGTTCCTCCTGTGTTAATTGAAGCAGCAGAGAGGGAATCAGTACCGGTTCTCAGAACCACTTTAAAGACGACCCGGTTCTCAAGCCGTCTGACCAATTATTTGGAAAGTAAACTGGCGCCTACCACTGCTGTGCATGGGGTATTGGTGGACGTTTACGGCATTGGTGTGTTAATTACCGGAAAAAGCGGCGTTGGTAAGAGTGAAACAGCGTTGGAGCTTGTTAAGCGCGGACACCGTCTCGTTGCCGATGACTGCGTGGAAATCCGTCAGGAGGACCAGGACACACTGGTGGGAACGTCGCCGGAATTAATTGAGCATTTATTGGAGATTCGCGGTCTCGGTATCATCAATGTGATGACGCTGTTCGGTGCTGGGGCAGTCCGCAGCAACAAACGGATTACTCTTGTCATCAACCTGGAAATCTGGGATGCCAAGAAGCAATATGACCGCCTTGGCTTGGATGAAGAGAAAATGAAAATCATCGATACTGAGGTAACGAAGCTGACCGTACCGGTCCGTCCAGGACGGAACATTGCCGTCATCATTGAAGTGGCAGCGATGAACTACCGCCTCAAACGTATGGGTGTCAATGCCGCTCAGCAATTTACCGACCGCCTGTCCGACGTTATCGAAGATGTCGAGCATGAAGAGATGTAAAGGGTAGGAATTCGTGGCGGAACTAATGAACCACATGAACAGTTTTTATAGGAAGAGGAGAGTTAGATGAACGAAAATATTCAGCCGCTTAACCCCATTGCCTTTTCGCTTGGTCCCATCCAGGTGCATTGGTACGGGATTATCATAGGCTCCGGCCTTGCTCTTGCGTTGTACCTGGCAATTCGTGAAGGAAACCGCCGCGGTCTCCCGAAGGATACGTTTGCCGATTTAATGCTTTGGGCGATTCCGATTGCCATCATTTCTGCCCGCATTTATTATGTTATTTTTGAATGGGGCTATTACAAAAACCACCTGGCGGACATTCCGCAAATTTGGAACGGTGGAATTGCTATTCACGGCGCCTTGATTGGTTCCGTCCTGACGGCATACATTTTTTCGAAAAAACGGGGGATTTCTTTTTGGAAAATTGCCGACATTGCAGCGCCGAGCATCATCCTCGGGCAGGCTATCGGCCGCTGGGGCAATTTCATGAACCAGGAAGCCCACGGCGGGGAGGTTACCCGCACATTCCTTGAAAACCTGCATTTGCCGGAATTTATTATTAATCAAATGTACATTAACGGGGCTTATTATCATCCAACATTTTTATACGAATCTCTTTGGGACTTCGCCGGTTTTATCCTGTTAATGCTCCTTCGCCGCGTTAATTTCCGCCGCGGGGAATTGTTCTTAACGTATGTGATCTGGTACTCCATCGGCCGCTTCTTCGTCGAAGGCCTTCGTACCGATAGCTTAATGCTCGGCAGCCTGCGCATGGCACAAACCATTTCAATTGCGCTAATTGTTGGTGCGATTATCATTTTAATTTACCGCCGGAAAAAACAGCTGTCGGAAACAAGGTATTTGGAGCAGACAAACTAGGTTCTTAAAATTATTAGATAAAATGAAACCACATGTAAAACATAAAAGGGAGTTTTGGGGAAATGCTGTTCAACTCGATTAAAAATGGACTGCTGTCCGGCTTAAAGACAACTTGGACATTGGGGAAAATCATTTTTCCAGTTACGCTGATCGTCGCCGTGCTGCAGTATACACCAGTATTGCCGTGGATCATCAAGCTGATTTCCCCGCTGATGAAGCTTTTGGGACTCTCTGGAGATGCCGCCATTCCGCTTGTTCTTGGCAATTTCCTAAACCTTTATGCGGCAATCGGAGCCATATTGACACTCGATTTTTCTGTAAAAGAAGTGTTTATTTTAGCCGTTATGCTATCCTTTTCACACAACTTATTTATCGAATCCGGTGTTGCGATGAAGGCTGGCGTCAAGCTTTGGGTCGTCCTGACAACAAGGCTGGGATTGGCGATTGTTTCTGCTGCGGTGATCAATCTTGTCTGGCATGGCGGCAGCGCCCCAGCCAAGTACGGCTTAATCGAAGCGCAAACAGGGCATCCATCAAGCTTCGGCGGAATCTTTTTACAAGCGATTGAAAAAGCGGGCCTCGGTATCCTGCAACTCGCGATGATTGTTATTCCGCTTATGGTGGTCATTCAGATTTTGAAGGATATTAACTGGTTGAAAAAGTTTTCGAAAACGATGGCTCCTGTTACCAAATCGCTTGGAATGAAGGAGAATACCTCCACGACCATGGCTGCAGGTCTCTTGTTCGGGCTGGCGTACGGTGCAGGCGTCATGATTCAAGCCGTTAAAGAGGACGGAGTCAGCCATAAAGACGTGACCTTAGCATTTATTTTTCTCGTCGCCTGCCATGCAGTTGTCGAGGATACATTAATTTTTGTACCGTTAGGCATCCCGGTTTGGCCGTTGTTCTTAATCCGGCTGGGGGTAGCGATTATCTTAACCTTAATCGTCGGCACCATTTGGCGGCGGTCAGGTCTACTAAGAAAGGAAGCGGCATAGTGAAAATTACTACAATCCTATTTGATTTGGATGGAACTTTGATTGATACAAATGAATTAATTATAGCATCGTATTTGCATACATTGGAGAAATTTTATCCCGGCAAGTATCAGCGCGAGCATGTTTTGCCGTTCATGGGACCAACTCTCAGTGAGGCGTTTAGCACCGTAGACCCCGAGCAGGTAGACGATATGATTGCTGAGTACCGGGCATTTAATGTTGCAAATCATGATTCCTTTGTGAAAGAATTCCCTGGTGTATTTGAAACCATTCAAGCTTTAAAGGAAAAGGGCTATAAGCTTGCGATCGTTACGACTAAACGTCTTGATGTGGCGATGATGGGGCTGCGCTTGACGAAGATGGATTCGTTTTTTGAAACGGTCATTGCTTTGGATCATGTCACCAAGGTCAAACCTGATCCAGAACCAATTTTGAAAGCATTGGAACAGCTTGGTTCGTCTCCATCTGAAGCGATGATGGTCGGCGATAATCTCCACGATATTTTAGGTGGAAAAAATGCTGGGGTGTTGACGGCAGGTGTCGCTTGGTCGGCTAAAGGCCGCAATCACATTGCCGAGCAAAATCCAGATTACATCTTAGAGGAAATGCCGGATTTGTTAAAAATCCTTGATAAATAAAGAGTCCTCGGAGAGTGAGAAGTATGAGGAAAACGACCCGCTACCCTGTTAAGGGCGCGAACTCCCTTTGGCAGGTTTACAAAACGGTGTCTTTCTGGAAGGTTGCCAAAAATTTTATTGTTATTCAATTGGCGCGCTATACTCCTTTTATGAGTGTGAAAAACTGGCTGTATCGAACTTTTCTCGGCATGAAGGTAGGGGAAAAGACTTCGTTTGCTCTGATGGTTATGCCGGATATCATGTTCCCGGAAAAAATCAGCGTCGGCCGCAACACGGTCATCGGTTTTAATACGACGATCCTCGCCCATGAGTATTTGATAAAGGAATACCGCTTGGGTGAAGTTATCATCGGAGATGAAGTGATGATCGGCGCTAACTCACTTATCATGCCCGGGGTGACGATTGGCGACGGGGCCATTGTCTCAGCGGGTACGATGGTACATAAGGATGTTCCACCCGGCTATTTTGTCGGGGGTAACCCAATGCAGGTCATTTATACAAAAGAGCAGCAGGCCGATCGCTGGGCCGATGATCCGATTTATGGGAAAAAGAATAATTGAAATGGAAGTCTGGTCTGGGGTGTTTGACCAGGCTTTTTTTGATAGTTGGTTTTTGTGGTTTGGCGGATACTTACAGGGGTTAGGCGGATTTTCAGATAAAGTTGGCGGATACGTTTCCTAGTTTGGCGGATATTGGACTATGTTTGGCGGATAACACTCTAAAATTGGCGGATAGTTGCCAGTCTGATCTTTTGAAAGCAACCTTTTTGGAGTATAAAATCCAGAATCCGGCGAATAATACATAAGATTTGGCGAATCAGCCAATACCCCCAGCCAGAAATCCCACAAAAAGTCTTTATATTCAATGTTTTTTCATTGACGAAAACCACGACAAGGTTTAAACTACATATAATTAACTTTAATTCTCTAATACATTAGCAGACTAAAGTGTTCGAAAAGGATGGGAAAGATGAGCCGCTTGTTTATGTTTGAAAAGCCTTTAGGGATGCGGGATACGCTCCCAGAATTATATGAAAAAAAGCATCAAGTACGTTCCTCAATTGCGGATACGATGAAGCTTTGGGGCTATCAATTTATTGAAACCCCGACTCTTGAATACTATGAAACCGTTGGTGCAGCATCGGCGATTCTCGATGCCCAGCTTTTTAAATTGCTTGATAAAGAGGGGCATACCCTCGTTTTACGGCCGGAAATGACAACTCCGATTGCACGCGTGGCGGCTTCCAAACTGTTAAACGAGGACCTGCCGGTTAGATTGGCGTACTCGGCAAATGTATACCGGGCCCAGCAGCGCGAGGGCGGACGGCCCGCTGAATTTGAGCAGATTGGTGTCGAATACTTGAATGACAATACTGTCTCCTGCGACGGTGAGACGATAGCTTTATTAATTTCTTCTTTAAAAAAAGCAGGCTTGTCAGAATTTCAAGTCTCAATCGGACATGTCGGGTTTTCCCAGGAACTGTTCATGCAGATTCTTGGCACCAACGGCAGGGCGACAGCACTAAGGAAGTTTTTATATGAAAAAAATTATGTCGGCTATCGCGAAAGCGTACAGTCGTTCAACCTCTCTTCGATTGATAAACAAAGGCTGTTGAAGCTGCTTCAGCTAAGGGGTGGCGAAGAGGTGATCGAATACGCCTTGGACGTTATTGAAAATGACAAAGGCAAGCAGGCAATCACAGAATTACAAGAGCTGTGGGATGTCATTAAGGATTATGGTGTCGAAGAGCATGTGAAGTTTGACTTTTCAATCGTCAGTCATATGAGCTACTATTCTGGCATTTTATTTGAGGTTTATGCCGGGAATGTCGGCTTTCCGATTGGCAACGGCGGCCGCTACAGCTTACTTGAGAAGTTTGGAAAAAATGCAACTGCAACAGGGTTTGCGGTCCGGCTTGATATGCTGCTCGAGGCAATGGGAGGCGGCCAAACGGAAACTACCGGGCATTGCATTTTGTTCAGTCAGGAACGGCGGAAGGAAGCCTTCGAACTCGCTCGGAAACTGCATGAGGAAGGAACCAGAACAGTGCTTCAGGATATTACAGGCGTTAAAGACATAGATGCTTTTACTAAAAAATTCGCCGATACGACCTTTTTAATCGGAGGTGGACAGCGATGAACGATGTATTGACGATTGCCATGCCAAAGGGCCGAATTTTTGAAGAAGCGGCGGAATTGCTGCGGAAAGCAGGCTATAAACTTCCGCCGGAATTTGATGATTCCCGTAAACTCATCATCGATGTTGCCGAGGAAAACCTGCGCTTCATTCTCGCAAAGCCGATGGATGTGGCTACCTATGTCGAGCACGGCGTTGCCGATGTCGGGATTGCCGGAAAAGACGTATTGCTCGAAGAAGAGCGCGATGTCTATGAGCTTCTTGATTTAAAAATCAGCTATTGCTATTTAGCAGTTGCTGGTCTGCCTGATACAAAAATGAACGAGGTAGCACCAAGAGTGGCGACGAAATATCCGAATGTTGCTGAAGCTTATTTCCGTGAGCAGGGGGAGCAAGTCGAAATCATTAAATTGAATGGCTCCATCGAACTCGCCCCGATCATCGGGTTATCTGACAGAATTGTTGACATTGTCTCTACTGGCCGGACCCTAAAGGAAAACGGGCTTGTGGAATACGAAAAAATTGTTGATATTACGTCAAGACTCGTTGTAAATCCAGTCAGCTACAGAATTAAAGATGCGCAAATTGACGACCTAGTCGCACGTCTTCATGAAGTTGTGGGGGGTTAATAAATGAAAATACAAAGAGTGCAGGATTTAGTTTCGATAAAAAGGTCGATTGAAGCCGGGACCTCTGAGCAGCAGGCGGTTGTAAAAGGAATTATCGCCGATGTCCGCAGCCGTGGGGACGAGTCATTAAGTGAATATACAGAGAAATTCGACCGTGTAAAGTTATCTTCTTTTTCCGTAACAGAAGAGGAAATTGAAGAAGCCTACGGGAAGGTTGATGAGCAATTTATTTCCATCGTTCGTGAGGCAGCGGAAAATATCCGTACATACCACGAAAAACAGCTTCGTCCTTCCTGGATGACGACGGAGGAAAATGGCACAATTCTTGGTCAAAAAATTACCCCGCTTGATTCAGTCGGCGTATATGTGCCGGGCGGAACGGCTGCTTACCCTTCATCGGTGCTAATGAACGTGGTTCCAGCAAAGGTTGCCGGTGTGAAAAGGATTGTCATGGTTTCCCCGCCGGATGCGGATGGGAAACTTCCTGCAGCGGTACTTGTTGCCGCAAAGGAAGCAGGTGTAGTAGAAATTTACAAGGCAGGCGGAGCCCAAGCCGTGGCGGCGTTAGCGTACGGTACGGAAACCATTCAAGCCGTAGATAAAATCACCGGTCCGGGAAATATTTACGTTGCGCTTGCTAAACGCGAAGTATTCGGCGATGTCGACATCGATATGATTGCCGGCCCAAGTGAGATTGCTATTTTAGCAGACGAAACAGCCATGGCAGACGAGGTGGCAGCTGACCTGTTATCCCAGGCGGAGCACGACCCGCGGGCCTGCAGTGTATTGGTAACACCTTCATTGGAGTTGGCCGAAGGGGTTGCAACAGAGGTTGAAAAGCAGCTTGCTGTGCTGCCACGAAGAGAAATTGCCGCCCGATCAATTGCGGATTATGGAGCTATCTATGTAACGGAAAATATCGATGAGGCGGTTGAAACGGTTAACCAGCTAGCGCCAGAACACCTTGAAGTGATGACAGCAAACGCAATGGAGCTGTTGGGGAAAATTCGTCATGCCGGAGCCATTTTTATCGGACGATACAGTTCTGAACCAGTTGGCGACTACTTTGCCGGACCGAATCATGTGCTTCCGACAAATGGAACGGCACGCTTTTCGAGCCCGCTCAACGTGGATGATTTTCAAAAGAAATCCAGTGTCATCATATATAGTGAAAAAGCATTAAAGGCTAACGGTGCAAAAATTGCAGCATTTGCCAGAATGGAAGGGCTTGAGGCCCACGCTCGCGCCGTTGAGGCGAGACTAAAAAACGATAACTAGTGGGGTGAGCTCATGGAACGAGTTGCAAGTGTGGATAGAAAAACAAATGAAACGAAAATAAAGCTGACGTTTGATGTGGATGGCGAAGGAAGTTCCAACCTGGAAACAGGGGTACCATTCTTAAGCCACATGCTCGATTTGTTTACAAAACACGGACAATTTAATTTAACAGTGGATGCAAATGGTGATATTGAAGTCGATGACCATCACACTACGGAGGATATCGGCATTTGTCTGGGACAGGCGCTTCGTGAAGCCCTTGGCGACAAACGTGGTATCAAACGTTATGGCAATGCATTTGTTCCGATGGATGAAGCATTGGCGCAGGTAGTGGTCGATCTTAGCAATCGCCCGCATTTGGAAATGCGGGCGGAGTTCCCTGGCCAGAAGGTAGGAACCTTCGATACCGAATTGGTTCATGAGTTTCTCTGGAAGCTAGCCCTGGAGGCCCGGATGAATCTCCATGTAACCGTCCATTATGGAAAAAATACACATCACATGATTGAGGCTGTTTTTAAAGCACTTGGCCGGGCACTCGATGAAGCCACAACCATTGACCCGCGCATCAAAGGTGTTCCATCTACAAAAGGAATGCTGTAGATTTTAGAAAATTCGGGGAGTAACAGGCACCGCGTGCCACTGTACCAGAAAGGATGTTTATATGATCGGTATTGTAGATTATGGCATGGGGAATTTATTTAGTGTAAGCAAGGCGCTGGAACGTCTGGGGGCAGATTATTTCATTTCAGCCAATCATAGTGAATTGCTTGAGGCTGATGCCCTGATTTTACCTGGGGTTGGTGCCTTTCGTGATGCGATGGAGCGTCTGCCTGCAAATACAATCAAGGAATTTGCTGCCACTGGAAAACCGTTACTTGGTATTTGCCTTGGCATGCAGCTTTTATTTGAAAACAGTGAGGAAAATGGTTTTACGGAAGGTCTTGGTCTCTTGCCGGGCAGTGTCCGCCGTTTCCCTGGCCGCTCCAAGAACGGTGAACCATACAAGGTTCCCCACATGGGCTGGAACCAGCTTAAGTTCGTGAATGCATCGCCGCTAACTAGCAATTTGGAAGAGGATTATGTCTACTTCGTTCATTCTTATTTTGTGAATGCGGAAAACTCAGAGGTCCTCATTGCCAAAGCGGATTACCATGAACTGGTTTCCGCTGTTGTCGGCCGCGATAACATTTTCGGAATGCAATTCCATCCCGAAAAAAGCAGCCGGCTTGGAATGGCCCTGCTTGATAATTTTTTAAAAATAGCAGTTGAAAGGAAGGCAGTACGATGACTTTCACCATTTATCCCGCAATTGACATGCGGGGCGGGAAATGTGTCCGCCTTCTGCAAGGCGATTACGACAAAGAAACAGTTTACGGCGATTCTCCATTTGACATGGCTCATACCTTTGCGTCTGATGGTGCCGAATGGATCCATATGGTGGACCTAGACGGGGCAAAGGATGGCAAGCGGGTAAATGACCGTTTTGTGATTGAGGCGGCTCAGCAGCTCGCTAATGTGAAAATTCAAATCGGCGGCGGGATTCGTTCCGAGGCTGATATTGCCCATTATTTAGAGAATGGTGTTGACCGAGTTATTATCGGAAGCATTGCGGTTTCAAATCCAGAGTTCGCTATTGATATGATTAAAAAGTTCGGCGGGCGGATTGCCGTCGGAATCGATGCGAAAAATGGCTATGTGGCTACACATGGTTGGCTCGATACTTCTGAAGTGAAGGCGGTCGAGCTTGGGAAACGCTTCGCGGATGCAGGGGCTGAGACCTTTATTTTTACAGATATTGCCACAGACGGAATGCTTTCTGGGCCCAATATTGCTGCTGTCAGTGAACTGGCTGAAATTACTGGTAAAAACGTCATTGCCTCAGGCGGAGTGAGCAGCCTTGCGGATTTACAGACCCTAGCCACGGCAAAAGGCATCGGTGGAGCAATCGTTGGCAAGGCCCTTTATGAAAAAAGATTTACCTTAAAGGAAGCTTTAAAAATTGGTCAGCTTTAAAACAAGGGCGGGGGAGAAATCATGACTTTAACGAAAAGAATTATACCCTGCTTGGACGTGAAGGACGGGCGGGTAGTAAAGGGAATTCAATTTGTCCAGCTGCGCGACGCCGGCGATCCGGTAGAACTGGCGCGGATTTACGATGAGCAAGGGGCCGACGAGCTTGTGTTTCTTGATATCTCGGCTTCGGTTGAGGGACGAAAGACAATGGTTGAGGTCGTTAAGGCGGTTGCCTCCGAATTGGCCATTCCTTTTACGGTTGGCGGCGGCATCAATTCATTGGAAGATATGAAAAAAATTCTTCGTGCCGGGGCAGATAAGGTTTCTTTGAATACTGCGGCGGTCCAGAATCCGGAACTTATTCGTGAAGGGGCCGACTTTTTCGGATCCCAGTGTATCGTTGTAGCCATTGATGCAAAATATGATTCAGAGCTTGGAACATGGCGTGTTTATACACACGGCGGCCGCAAGCCCACTGACAAAAAGGTAATTGATTGGGTGAGGGAGGCAGCGGAGCTTGGAGCCGGTGAAATTTTGCTGACCAGCATGGACAGCGATGGCGAGAAAAACGGTTTTGACCTCTCTCTTACGAAGGCGGTCAGTGAAGCCGTTACGATTCCGGTGATTGCCTCAGGCGGTGCCGGAAATGCGGAGCACTTTGCTGAAGCCTTTTTGGAAGGTAAAGCCGATGCTGCACTTGCCGCATCCATTTTTCATTACAAGGAAACTTCAGTACAGGAAGTTAAAAGCTATTTGCGCGAAAAGGGACTGGCCGTCCGTTAAATACGCCGTTCTCGGGATTTTTTTATAAAAAACTAAGTTCGATTTCAAAAAAGGAAGTGAAGGTCCGATGAATCCGGACACTATCAAATTTGACGAAAAGGGATTAGTCCCTGCTATTATTCAGGATGCAGAAACATTAGAAGTTTTGACGCTTGCTTATATGAATAAAGAGTCGCTTGCGAAAACATTGGAAACAGGTGAAACTTGGTTCTACAGTCGCTCTCGCCAGGAATTGTGGCATAAGGGGGAAACAAGCGGCAATACGCAGTCTGTAGTCAGCATTAAGTACGATTGCGATCAGGATGCCTTATTGGTGCTTGTGAATCCTAAAGGACCAGCCTGCCATACAGGAGCAGTCAGCTGTTTTTCAGGGGAAGAGGTTGCGGATCGCAAATCCAGCCTAGGGGACTATCAAATTTTACAAACCCTTGAAAAGGTCATTTTGGAACGCGAACGGGAGCGTCCGGAAGGTGCCTATACCACGTACCTTTTTGAAAAAGGTGTCGATAAAATTTTGAAAAAGGTTGGCGAGGAAGCTGCCGAAGTCATCATCGCAGCCAAAAACCGCGACCATGGAGAACTGAAATGGGAAGCGGCGGACTTGCTTTATCACCTGCAGGTATTGCTGGTGGAACAAGGCCTTCCATTCAAAGAAGTATTACGTACATTGGAAGAAAGACACAAGGACCGGTCCTGATTTTGGACCGGTTTTTCTATTTAAAAATACCTATTTTAGGAAGGGTTCGTCTTTTTTTAAACGGTTTGGCGGATATCTATTCCATTTTGGCGGATATAACGCGCAGTTCGGCGGATATTGCCCCCAACTTGGCGGATATCTCCGTGTACTCAGCGGATAACTTTCCATATTTGGCGGATTCCCTTTTCAGGTCGGGTTTGATTAACCTTCTTATCCCAAATAATAACCATTTTTAGCAAAACCCCGCTCCGGAAATTTTTCCATACCGCCCAAAGCCCTAAATCCTTCTCGTACAAGACTCAATTGTGTTATACTACATTAGTTATGAAAGGATGATGGAGGACTGCATGAGTAAAGACGCAAAAGCAAGAATGCAAAAGGGGAAAATACTCTCATTTGTTCCTACAGGGGAATATTATTTCAAGAAAGGAATTAAGGCATACCATCGCCGTGATTTTTTCAAAGCGAAAAAATATCTGGGACGGGCGTTGCAGCTTGAGCCGGGCGAACCGATGATTGCGTGCCAGCTGGCCATTGTATCGACTGAACTTGGCGAGTTTGAAGATTCCAACCGACTCCTGCATCTCATCCTTGAAGATCTTGACCATGAAATGGTGGAGTGCCACTACTTCTTAGCAAATAATTATGCCCATTTGGGATTTTTTAAAGATGCTTATCACCATGCCAACTTGTATATGGAATTGGATGCAGGTGGGGATTTTTCAGAGGATGCGGAGGAATTGCTTGAGCTTCTCGCATTGGAGTCGGATGATTTGGCTGAAGAGTTCTTTCAGCAGGACGACCTAATCGTTAAACAGGAGCAGGCTCGCGAGCTGCTCGAATCAGGTTATTTCCCAAAAGCGATAGAACTATTAAAGGAAGTCATCAAGGAGTACCCGGAATACTGGTCTGCCTACAACAACCTAGCGCTCGCTTATTTCTATTTAGGCAAAGCCGAGAAGGCGGACGCCATCTTAAATGATGTTTTGAAAAAGAACCCCGGGAATCTGCACGCGCTATGCAATAAAATGATATTTGCCCATTATCAAGGGCGTATCAAATATGTCAATGAGCTGTTTGATAGCTTGAAAAAAATTCAGCCGCTTTTAAGCGAGCACCAATTTAAGCTCGGAACCTCTTTCGCGCTTGTCGGCGAATATGAGCATGCTTATGTTTGGCTGAAAAAATTATATAAAAACGGCTTTGTTGGGGATGGTCCCTTTTATTATTGGCTCGCCTATTCTGCTTATTTCACAGGCAGGGAAGTTTTTGCCCAAAACGTTTGGAAAAAGCTGCTTGAAATTAATCCTGACAAAGAAGGCCAGGAACCGTGGAATACAAATGAGCAGGACCGTGCAAACGGATTTGAGGACCATTCCGGCTCGATCTTTCAAAAACTAGAAAGCGATTATGTCGAGGAACGGTTATTTGCTCTATTCCTGACAACTGTTTCGGATAAAAAGGATGAAATTATCACCTCAAAGCGCCTTTTTCAAAATCAGAAATTTACGGCGCTGGAGAAGGAATACATCTCGTTAATCCGCTCGGGAAGACCGTCACGGACGGCCGATGCGCAGGAAGTCGCTGAGCTGTTTTATGAAAACCATCAGCCAATTGGGACAATTGAGGCCGGTTTATATTTAATGTGGTTTTCCGTTTTTGTGGAAATGTTTAAAGCAAATATGCAATTGAAAAATAAAAGCGCCTGGGCAGGTGCAGTCGAGTACGTATGGCACAGGCTGCGCAGTGAAAAAGTGTCCCAGCAGGAAATTGCACAGCGCTACGGAACCTCATCGGCAACAATCGGAAAATACGTAAAGTTAGTCAATGAGCTTTTAAATTAAAATTAAAATCACCCCAAAATCGCCGGAAATGAGCAGATTTTTGGACTATAAATCAATTGTTTAATACGATTAAGTTGGGAAAGCTAAACTTAATCGTTTTTTTTATACAAGGAGTGAAAACGACCATGACTGAAGAAAAAATTTATGATGTCATCATTGCTGGGGCGGGTCCTGCCGGGATGACAGCTGCTGTATATACATCACGTGCAAATCTATCGACTCTCATGATTGAACGCGGAATGCCGGGCGGCCAGATGGCCAATACCGAGGATGTTGAAAACTATCCGGGTTTTGAAAGCATTTTAGGTCCGGATTTATCAACGAAAATGTTTGAGCATGCGAAGAAGTTCGGTGCCGAATATGCTTATGGTGACATTAAAGAAGTTGTTGATCACGGCGATTATAAACTCGTCAAAGCCGGATCAAAGGAGTATAAAGCCTATTCTGTCATCATTACAACAGGTGCAGAGTATAAAAAAGTCGGAGTGCCAGGCGAAAAAGAGCTTGGCGGCCGTGGAGTATCCTATTGTGCTGTCTGTGACGGAGCATTTTTCAAAAATAGAGAGCTTTTTGTCATCGGCGGAGGGGACTCTGCAGTTGAAGAGGGTGTATACTTAACTCGATTCGCATCTAAGGTTACCATCGTGCATCGCCGTGACCAGCTTCGTGCACAGAAAATTCTTCAAGACCGTGCCTTTGCCAATGAAAAGGTTGATTTTATTTGGAATCATACCATTAAATCGATTAATGATAAGGACGGTAAGGTTGGCAGTGTGACATTGGTATCAACAGTGGATGATACAGAACAAACCCTGCCTGCTGATGGCGTGTTCATTTATATCGGAATGGTGCCGCTATCTAAACCATTCGAGAGCTTAGGCATCACAAACGAAAATGGCTACATTGAAACAAACGAAAAAATGGAAACAAAAGTGCCGGGCATTTTCGCAGCAGGAGATATCCGTGAAAAAACACTCCGTCAGATCGTAACGGCGACTGGCGACGGCAGTATTGCTGCCCAAACAGCCCAGCACTATGTGGAAGAATTGAAAGAGGAAATGAAACTGAAAAAATAATGAAAAAGTTTCCCAACATTTTTTACAAAAAGTTAATCCTGTTTTAATTCAACTGTAACAATAGTGAAATAAAAATATAGTATGATTATGGAAATTGACCCCCTTTAAAAATATATACCTTTTCTGCACAGGTCCAGCAGCCTGTGCTCTTTTTTTGTGTTCAGTAAGAAAGCTACATAATACGGGAACTCGCCAATCTGGCTCTAATTGTAATATTTGTAAGCGGGAATTTGCAGAAATATCAATTTTCAATTGATTGTGAGCGGGTTATAAAAATAGTATAATGAGAAGAATATATGAGGTTGTTATCTTAAGATATTTTGCAATATGTGTTTATATAAAGAGGGTGAAATGTTGTGCAGCGGGTCACCAATTGTGTGTTAATTAGAGAAAATAAGGTATTGTTGCTGCAAAAACCGCGGCGTGGCTGGTGGGTGGCACCTGGCGGGAAAATGGAGCCGGGCGAGTCTGTCCGGGATTCCTGCATCCGGGAATACCGTGAAGAAACGGGCGTATATTTAAAGAATCCCCAGCTAAAAGGAATTTTTACGATGATCATGATGGAGGGCGACCAGCTTCTGTCGGAGTGGATGATGTTCAGCTTTGTGGCCCATGATTCCGATGGCTTGGACCTTGATGAGTCGGAAGAAGGCAAGCTTGAATGGCATCTTTTTGACCAAATAAAAGGATTGCCGATGGCAGCCGGAGACTACCATATTATCGATTATATGATTCACGGCAAGGGAATGATTTACGGTACTTTTACTTATACAAAAGACTTTCAGCTGATTAGTTACCGATTAGATCCAGGTTAATTCGAAATAGGAGGAATCAAAATGAGTACCGGTTCGACAAGCGATATCCAAATGGTCATTATTACTGGCATGTCCGGCGCAGGGAAAACAGTCGCCATCCAAAGCTTTGAGGATTTAGGATTCTTCTGTGTCGATAATCTGCCTCCTACTTTACTCCCGAAATTCCTAGAACTTATGAAGGAATCAGGGAATAAAATGAATAAAGTTGCCCTTGTCATGGACCTGAGGGGTCGGGAGTTTTTCGATCATCTTTTTAAAGCGTTGGATGATAATCTTGCAGAAACCTCCTGGGTTACACCGCAGATTTTATTCCTTGATGCGGATGATGCCACATTGGTCCGCCGCTATAAGGAAACAAGAAGGTCGCATCCACTCGCAAAATCAGGGTCACCTCTTGAAGGTATTACCCTTGAACGGGAGCTTCTTGAGGAGTTAAAAGGCAGGGCACAATTAATTTACAACACTTCCCAGATGAAACCGCGGGAATTACGTGAGAAGATATTAACGGAGTTTACGGCGAATAAACAATTAATTTTTACAGTTAACGTTATGTCGTTCGGTTTTAAACACGGCATTCCCATTGATGCCGACCTTGTTTTTGATGTGCGTTTTTTGCCCAATCCGCATTATATTGAACATATGCGCCCGAAAACAGGACTCGACGAGGATGTCTCCAGCTATGTCTTAAAATGGAACGAAACACAGAAATTTTTGGAAAAAGTAACAGACCTTCTGAGTTTCATGCTTCCTCATTACAAAAGGGAAGGCAAGGCCCAATTGGTGATTGCGATTGGCTGTACGGGCGGCCAGCATCGTTCTGTGGCGCTCGCTGAATACATCGGCCGATTTTTCCAAAAGGATTATAAGACGATTGTTTCTCACCGTGACATCGAGAGGAGAAAGGAAAAGACAACATGAGAGAATTTGGGCAGCCTAGAATAGTCGTCATCGGCGGAGGCACAGGGTTACCTGTTTTGCTTAGAGGCTTAAAGCAGTATCCTGTTGATATTACCGCTATTGTCACCGTAGCTGACGATGGCGGCAGTTCAGGCCGAATCCGAGAGGACCTGCATGTTCCTCCGCCGGGTGATGTCCGTAATGTTTTGGTGGCACTTTCCGATGTGGAGCCTCTCGTTGAGGAAATGTTCCAGCACCGGTTTAAGACGTCAAACGAACTATCCGGCCATTCGCTTGGCAACCTGATTATCGCCGCAATGACCTCGATAACCGGTAATTTTGTTCATGCGATTCAGGAGATGAGCAAGGTATTGAATGTAAGGGGAAAAGTGATGCCTGCTGCCAACCAAAGTGTTGTGTTACATGCAGAAATGGAGGATGGCACGATTGTATCAGGAGAATCGAAAATTCCCTACTCCGGTAAAAAAATTAACAGGGTTTTTTTGACCCCAAAGCAAATCCGGCCGCTTCCGGAAACGATTCAGGCGATTCGCCAAGCCGACCTGATTATTCTTGGACCGGGCAGTTTATATACGAGTCTATTGCCTAATCTGCTTGTTCCACGGCTAGGCGATGAGGTGTGTCGTTCACATGCCAAAAAGGTTTACATTTGCAATTTGATGACACAGGCCGGCGAAACGCATGGTTATACTGCAAGCGATCATGTGCGAGCCATTTATGATCATTTGAGCAGCGCGTTTATCGATACGATACTCGTGAATAATGAAGAAATTCCGCAGGATGTTCAGCTTCGCTACAATGAGGAATTGGCCCATCCTGTCCTCTACGATGTGGACCGGTTAACGGAGCTTGGGCTTGAGACGGTTTATGCCGACATTGCCAATCTAGAAAACGGTGCACTCAGGCATGACCCGAAGAAGGTCGCCAAAATTTTATATAATTTGTTAATAAATGAAACCAAAAGACGTTATGAAGCGTAAATAAGTTAATATTATTTAAAAAGCTTATTTAACATGTTCTTTTTTGAAAGAAATTACTTTCAAAAAGGAATATTTATGTTAGTGTTGGTCATAAGGAGGTGAGGGAATGTCTTTCGCTTCGGAAACGAAAAAGGAATTAACGAACTTGGAAGTGAAATCCTGCTGCAGCCGTTCTGAGCTTTCAGCCCTGATCCGCATGAACGGTTCCCTTTCCTTTTCAAATCGAAAAATCATTGTCGATATTCAAACCGAAAATGCTGCGATTGCCAGAAGAATTTATACCTTGATTAAAAAGAATTACCAGGTTCAGGTTGAGCTGCTCGTCCGCAAAAAAATGCGCTTGAAAAAGAATAATGTTTACATCGTGCGCTTGGCAGAGCAGGCGAGGGAAATTCTCGAGGATACAAAAATCCTTGGTGAGGGTTTTACCTTCATCCATAATATCTCCCCCGAACTAATAACAAAGAAGTGTTGTAAGCGTTCTTATCTGCGCGGTGCGTTTTTGGCCGGAGGTTCCGTGAATAATCCGGAAACATCCTCCTATCACTTGGAAATTGCTTCACTATATAAGGAGCATAATGATTCCTTATGTGAATTGATGAATACATTTGACTTGAATAGCAAAACGCTAGAGCGCAAAAAAGGCTATATTACGTACTTAAAAGAGGCTGAAAAGATAACCGAGTTTTTAAATATTATTGGCGCGCATAATGCCCTGCTCCGCTTTGAGGATGTCCGAATTGTCAGGGACATGCGTAATTCGGTTAACCGCCTGGTAAACTGCGAAACCGCCAATCTTAATAAAACCATCGGAGCCTCAATCAGGCAGGTCGAAAACATAAGGTTCATTGATCAAACGGTAGGCCTGCAGATTTTACCTGATAAATTAAGGGAAATTGCCGAGCTTCGGTTAAATTATACAGACGTTACCTTAAAGGAACTAGGTGAAATGGTTTCCGGCGGGTCTATTAGCAAATCTGGCATCAATCATCGCCTGCGTAAAATTGATGAAATTGCCGAAAGGCTGCGGGCCGGAGAAATGCCGTCTGTGAAGTAGATATAATTTTAAAATAGTTTGTTAGTGAATGAGCATTCATTTAATATTATAGTGGGATAATGAGGAGGAATTTGAAATGTTGGTAAAAGAAGTAGAAGTTAAATTAAGAACTGGTTTACAGGCGCGTCCTGCCGCTTTATTTGTACAGGAGGCGAACCGTTTTTCGGCAGATATTTTTCTGGAGAAAGACGGCAAGAAAGTAAATGCGAAAAGCATTATGGGCTTAATGAGCTTGGCTGTCGGCTCTGGGGTTGTCATCAATATTATTGCAGACGGCTCTGATGAAGAAACTGCCATTAAGGCATTATCTGAGTTTATTCAGAAGGATCATTAAGGAATAAAGGGTTTTGGCTATAGTGGTGCCAAGCCCTTTTTTGTTATCGCTGATATTTTTGTATAGTTAGTAATCGATAAATCTAGTCATAATGCCTTGGACTGACCCTTTTTTAATAATTGGTATTTATGCGCCATTCATAACCCCCGGAGCAGAAATTCGTCGGAGAGTTCGGTAGTTATAAATCGTTTCATAACGCCAGGAGCAGAAAACAATCGAAGAGTTCGGTAGTTATAAACCGTTCATAACGCCTGAAGCAGAAAACAATCGGAGGGTTAGGTAGTTATAAACCGTTCATAACGCCTGGAGCAGAAAACAATCGGAGAGTTCGGTAGTTATAAACCGTTCATAACACCTGGAGCAGAAAACAATCGGAGAGTTCGATAGTTATAAACCGTTTATAACGCCCCGAGTAAAAAACAATCGGAGAGTTCGGTAGTTATAAACCGTTTATAACGCCCGGAGTAGAAAACAATCGGAGAGTTCGGTAGTTATAAACCGTTTATAACGCCCGGAGCAGAAAACAATCGGAGAGTTCGGTAGTTATAAACCGTTTATAACGCCCGGAGCAGAAAACAATCGGAGAGTTCGGTAGTTATGGACGGTTATAACACCTAAAAAGAATTTCAAAACACCTGGTCCTTATCTCTCACAACCAATACAAGAATAATTCCTTTAGGACGAAAAAAAGCAATCGGCTTGCCCGCCGATTGCCCGTTTTAAGTATTATTTTTCTTTCTTATCAAGAATATTGCGTGTAATGATGTTGTCAATTAAACCATATTCTTTCGCTCTTTCAGCAGTCATGAAGTTATCGCGATCAGTATCTTGGCGAAGTACTTCGATTGGCTGGCCAGTACGCTCAGCTAAAATGCCGTTTAGTTTTTCACGAAGGAATAAAATGCGCTTAGCGGCGATTTCAATTTCAGTAGCCTGACCTTGAGCTCCGCCCAGCGGCTGGTGAATCATTACTTCAGCGTTTGGTAATGCAAAACGCTTGCCCTTTTCCCCAGCGGCAAGTAAGAATGCGCCCATTGATGCTGCCATACCTATACAAACAGTGGATACATTTGGCTTAATATACTGCATCGTATCATAAATGGCCATTCCAGCGGTGATGCTTCCGCCTGGGCTGTTAATATAAAGAGTAATGTCCTTTTCAGGATTTTCCGCTTCAAGGAACAACAATTGCGCTACAATGCTGTTGGCAACATTATCATCAATACCGCTGCCAAGCATGATAATTCGGTCTTTTAATAAACGGGAATAGATATCGTATGCCCGTTCGCCGCGATTCGTTTGTTCAATGACTGTAGGAATCAAATTCATTTTTCTTCCTCCTTTGAATAAAAAATGTAAAAAGCTTATGTATTGTTATCATACACTGATGGTCAATAAAGGTCAAACAATTCATCTCGAAAAATGTTCGACAACTTTCCCTCATTCAGCATAACCAATCGTGAGCGGTTTTAAAACTATTTTTTAGCTTTGGAGAAACGGAAACTGTTAAAAATTCTATTAGCTCTTGCCAAAATAGAAATAATGAAATATAATATGTAAGTCGCTAATAATTTTGCCCTCGTGGTGCAACGGATAGCACGTAAGATTCCGGTTCTTAAAATGTGGGTTCGATTCCTGCCGAGGGCGTACATAAATTGTTCAGTTTGCGGTGCCTCTACGCGTTATTCCATGCGTGGGGGCATCGCTTTTTTTAGGATATTTTTCGTTAGGAAATATCACGAAAAAGAACACACAATCAAAGCAGCAAACTTCCGATTATGTTGAAAATCAAAAACTCCCTCAGAAATAATGACTTGTGGGAATTACATTACATTTCACTTTATTAGTTTAGTGTTTAAAAGCTACTTTTCTCGTGATGTATTAAATCATTATTCATCAGTACTTGTTCTTGGCACATTAACCAAAGCAAGAACTACATTTTCCCCAGATACTTTTTCGTCCTCCGATCTTCTTACTGTGGATACAAATTTTCAAACAACCCTTCGTGACACATTACTAAGAAAGAAATACTGCTGGACTTCAAATTTGAAAATATTCTTGACTTAATTGGAACATCACCTGCCAGCCAATGACTCAATTGACGGCTGCACCTGAGCAAGTCACCGTTCAAGGAATATCAAAGGTCTTAGTGCGCATTAATCACGGGCGGAGTCACTCTGGTAGGCGGTAATACTGTTTTCGTACCATTAGAAGGTGATTATGAGTTTCATAAATTGTACACGTTTGGAGAAACGGCACAAATCAAATTCAGCCGGGGGTTGGTATTTTCTTGAATGCCTCTATAGTTCCAAATGGCCAGACTAACAATCAATTATTTTACCCTGACCCAAACGATGCCCAAGATGTTAGAGAGCTCAGCGGGGAAGCTATTATCCATATTCCGGCAAACTCTACATTACAATTAGGAAATATCAGCGGTAGTTTTGATACAACTATTAATGCATTCGATGGGCAAGGTTTCCAATCAGTTGAATTAACTGTTATTAAAGTTAGCTGATCCGTCTTTAGTGGAACTAAAAAAAGACAGCATTTTTGCTATCTTTATAGCAAGTTTCAATCTATAGCATAATCAAAAAAGTTTGTTACGGCTGCAAAAAACGCTGTCAATTATAGAACAGGGACAAAAATGGGATGGAGAAGATCCGTCTCATTTCCAGTTTCAGAGGGAGTTTTGTGTATAAAACAATATTGTGAAGTTTTTCGCTTAAACGGGAGCGATGCTTTTATAAGGCATCTTCACCACAGGAATCAAACTATCGACCCTCGTCATGTAAAATGGATAGAATATGTCCGTAATCTCCTATAGATCCATGTCCTTTATCCCACACGTGAAACATCTCCCTTGCCTTATTCCTGACATTCTTGAGTTAAAACAACACCCAGTCCGAAAATCAAAATGGGTGTTGTTTGTTAAAAAGATCCATTTTTTGCAATGATCAGTACGCACAGGAATTATCAGCTGATTTCTTAAGGGGGATGCTTGATTTGTTAATTAAGTGATGTTGATATTTTTAATTCAGCGAATTCTGGCGTTACTTCGATATTGCTAGATTATGCATGCCAATCAGGAGTAAATAATAATAACTTGGCCGTCTCCCATGCCAACACCCGCTGTGTTGACCTGGTTGATTCCGTTGTTTTGAGAGCCGCCGCCGCCGCCGCCGCCGTTTGCAAGATTCACAGATCCATCGCCGCCGCCGCCGCCGCTAAATCCGCCGCCGCCGCCGCCGCTAAATCCGCCGCCGCCGCCGCCACCGTTATCACCGCCGCCGCCGCCGCCAAATCCTCCGTTGGCTCCAGCACGACCGATACCTCCGAAGCCACCTGCATTAATAGCTGTACCCCCAGTAACCGGAGGGGTGCCATTGCCCCCGTTTGTGAGGATTCCTGCTCCTCCTGCTCCCGGTTCTAATGGTCCGCCAGCTGATCCTCCGTTACCGCCGACACCTCCGGCGCCACCAGGTTGTCCGGCCGTGCCGTTAGGTTGGATATTTGCATCAACCCCTACATTATTTACCGAGCCGCCGCCGCCCCCGGACTTTTGAACGGGAACCTTCAGCAGGAGAAACAGTTACTTTTGAGGTTAGTGACTCTAATCTCAGATCTTGCCATGGTTCAAATACATAAAAAGGGGCTGTAAATAATAGACAAGCGCCGATTCAATAGTCAACACCCATTAATATATTGCTAATGTAACCACATTGGATATACGAGCGATTCACTTTGTCACAAGTGTATTTTCCCAAATTTCCGCTTCGATTTCGTTGAGCACTGCACCGGAAAGCGCTGGCGGTGCTGGAGATTCTTTTAGTGAGTGGCTATAGCGCGGTGGCAGGTAGGTAGAATCCGAAATCACTACCGTTAGTTGTAGTGGTGGACATTGAAATTATCTCGATGAAAGCGAGGTTATCATATACTGTGAATTTTGAAGATAATACAGATCCAAACTCAATTTTATCAGATGCTTTAGAAAATCTTGAAAACGCTGAAGAGATCAATGAGGCTGCTGAAAACGTACAACAAGTTCTGGGGACCGGACCGGGATCTACAGGAGGTCCTGTCACCATCGATGATCTTCTGGCAGCTAATGAAAAAGCTGATGAGACTTTGCAAGAAGCGATTGCTGATGAGCTTGCCCCTCCACCTCCACCACCATTTTGCGTTTGTGCTGTAACTTTTAATATTTCAAACGCTGAATTTACGCTCGTTGGGGACGGTACAGAAAGAGCCGATCTGCAAAGGAGAATGGGAGACGATCTTGTTGGGCGTGGTAATATCTGTGGTTCTGGTGAAGGTTCAGACGAGTGTAATCCAGCAATAAGAGACCTTTTTGGTTTTCAATTTCCTAGACTCACTCCTACTTATACATTTTTAGCTGATCAATATGATTTAAATCCCGATGGGTCTATAGGTACTTGTGTCAGCACTCCAATGGGGATTGTATTTACTATTACAGGAACGGGAACATTAAACGGTACTCCAGGTTTTAATTTCATACTTACTTTAATAGATGGTGGTATGGGTAATCAAGATTCCGCTGTCCTGACAATACCCGACGCAGGATTAGTATTTACAGCGAATCAAACTATCCCCTCTGGTCAAGTAATGGTTAGAATGTGTCCGTAATCTCCTCCAGAGCCATGTCGTTCATCCCGCACGGGGAACATCTCCTTGCCCTTATCCTTGATATTCATTGAGTAAAAACAACACCCATTCCAATAATCGGAATGGGTGTTGTTTGGTAAAAAATAATAATTTAAATTGGATTAAAAAGAAAGAGGATTTATTCCTTTTTCTTTCCCTAAGGCTTAGAAAAATGTATAACTTTGTATAAAGGAAGATTACTAGTATACACTTTTTCATTCAGTATTCTATTATTTATGGGCTTTGCATGCCCGCCTCATTTCTAGTTTGTAATTATTTTATAATTGGCGGCGTTTTCCACAGCCGCAACCACCTTGTTTAATGATTGGAATGGATTTTTTGATAATTGGCTGGGAATCAGACAAATTTATAGTATTTTGCGTGTTTTGTGGGCTTGCTGTATTTTGCTCATTATTGCTTTGTTCATTCATAGTTTGTCCCTCCTTTTAAAAAAGACAGCAAAAATGCTGTCTTTTTATGATTCAATGCGCTTAACTACAAGTAGGTCGAATTATTGATCCTATTGGTGGTATTGGAATAGTAATAGTCGCTCCTCCCACTGTTACCGTAATGGAATTGTCTGGATTAACTGTAATTGTCATAGTACCGTTTAAATTCAGAAGAGTGGTTGTGCCAGCAGTTACAGTTAAATGTCCGTTACCAACAATGATTATACTACCACTAGGATCACAAGTAACACTTGCAAGTGAATCAAGAGCCACATTGATATTAGTAATGCCGAATGGTAGTCCAGTCGTGAAGTTTAAATTAAAAATTGAACCGTTTGACTGACAATCAGGACAGATATTAAGATTAAGAACTCCAGCAGTTGTGATAGGTCCAATTATAATAGGGCCGGGAGGAAGCACTATAGTAATACCAGGAATTGTTACGGCACCACCTATTGCACCACCTGCGCCTACTGTGGCAACACTACACCCACATCCAAATCCGCCTCCGCCTCCACCAGCAGCACCAGAACCGATCAAATCCAGAACATTTTCAAATTTGAACTCTAACAGCATTTCTTTCTTGATCACGTCACGAAGAGTTCTTTGAACACTCGCGTCGATAGCAAGAAGAGTGGTTAACGAAACGGTTGCTGGAGAGAGTGTCCTTGCTGGGGTTAAGGTGCCAAGAACAAATTGGAGTTTTTCGGCTTCTGCGTTCACTAGGTGAGCGAGAGCCAACTCTTCAAGGGCGATGGAAGCCAACAGTAATGGAACAGTCTGTGCAGTGCTAAGTGAAATGGTAGGGGCTATGTTGGAGATATTTGGAAGTGACATATTTTTCCCTCCTTAAAAGTTTAAAGATAGAGAACATAGGCTTGTACAGCTTTTGTTCTCTATATTTTATTCAATAGGATTTTAAGAGATTGTGTATTCGTCCATTTTTATAAAAAACTAGTAGAAGACGGAAAAAATGATTTACTAAATAATAGCAAATGGGGTTAAGCCCAAAAAATAGGGATAAATCTCTATAAGAGATTTATCCCTATTTTTTAAGAAAGCTACTTAGAATGGAACCTTACCTTCGCGAACCAAAGAGTTAATACGAAATTATAATGTTATGGTAAGTTTACAAATAAGTAGGTTATTATCGGAATTGCAACACCCTTCATCCCAACAAAACAGTGAATCCCAATCGACTATTGCTGAGGCTTTTTATCCATTAAATCCAGAACATTTTCCAATTTAAATTGCAGTAACATCTCCTTTTTGATCACATCCTGAAGGATTCTTTCAGCACTGCTATTGAGGGCAAAGAGGTTTGATGCGGAAAGCTTTGAGGGAGAAAGTTGTGTTTTTGTTGGCTTTAATTTTCCGAGTGCGAATTGAAGTTTTTCAGCTTCGGCATTAATGACGTGGGCAAGGGCTAACTCCTCAAGGGCAATGGAAGCCAGCAGCAATGTAACGGTCTGATCAGTATTAATTGAAGTAATTGGACTCATATTCGGAATATTGGCTTGAGACATTGTTATCACCTCGTTTATCTTTAGTGCTGATGTTAGTTTATTTTTACAGGCTGAATAATGACACAACTCTTATTATGATATTTTCCTTGGGGAGTTTATTTCATTAAAAAGCTCCCGATTGGATACGTTTGTATACCAATTGGGAGCTGGGTAAACAGTAAGGTATTCGCCCATGTGTGTAACAAGTTTGTGCTTGTACTAACCCCAACCATATCCTCAATTCTTCTTTAAAAGAAGTGCTTATGCTTTACATTAACGTGGGAATGGTGTAATAGCAATCAAATCGAGGATATTTTCAAACTTAAACTCCAGCAGCATTTCCTTCTTGATCACATCACGAAGTGTTCTTTGGACACTAGCGTCGAGAGCAAGCAGATTTGTCAAGTTAACAACTGCAGGAGAGAATGATGTTCTAGGAGCAGGAGTTATTGTTCCTAGAACGAATTGAAGCTTCTCAGCTTCAGCATTAATGATGTGAGCCAAAGCCAATTCCTCAAGGGCAATAGAGGCTAAAAGCAATGGAACAGTTTGTGCTGTAGAAAGAGAAATTGTTGGTGTAATGTTTGGAATATTTGCTTGAGACATTAAATCACCTCTTTTCTTTGTTATCTGTTACATTGTATTTATAAACCTTGTACAGAGACACGGTCATTAAACTATTTTTAATCCTTATTTATTTTTTGCAGAATTGAGGTTGAGCGCCATTGCAATTAGCGTTTGATCGTCACAGTCTGCAGTTAACGGACTAAATAGGCTTTGATGCTTCGTCATCAGTTCTCGAAGCGCTTCTACGGGAGAATTAAATGATTTCGATTGGCTTGCCGCCATTGCATAGCATCTTGCTGCTTCCTCAATCTGCCCCAGCTTTTCGAAGCAGCATCCTTTATAGTGTAGGGCTTGAAAGCTGCCAACCCCCTTTTGGGTAAGATACTGTAAATTCGCTTCCCCCATTTCGAGACAGTAATCAAACACCTCCAATGCTTCTTTAAACATGTCCTTCAAATATAAGATTAAGCCTTTATAAAAATGTAAATCTACATAATCCGGATAGAGAATACATGCTTTTTCAATACCTGGCCACGCCCCGTCAATGCTTCCTGTTGCAATCAATATGGAATACTTTAATCGATATAAAAGCGAAGGGGGAGTGTGTAACCTCATTAGGAAATCCTTAATGGAATGATTAACATGATCAAATGCTTTACTATATTCCTCATTACCGTAATATTCGGCCGCAATATGGTAGTGGGTCCAAGGGCTATAGTCTTTTTGTTTTAGTTCTTCCTTTAACATCGTAATATTTCGTTCAAATTTCTTTTTATTTTCAGTAACGGAATTCATATATCCATAATGGTGAATTTTAATTGGCACATGCTTGATGATGAGGCCATCCTCTGGTATCGTCAGAACCTCTTCTACGTTCAGCATTTCATGTATTTTACCTTGAAATTTAAATCCTTTATGATTTCGCAATAGGCGGGTATGGACGATATCGAAGGTTTTTTCCGGTTCTGGCCGTTCCCCATAATAATTAATCAAATGAATAGATAAAATATCCTCATTCGAATATAGAATGTCACGTAATTTATAAACATCCGAAGCATCAACTTGTTCATCTGCGTCCATCCATAAAATCCAGTCCCCTGTTGCGCGTTCCAATCCAAAGTTTCGGGCGTCAGCAAAGCTTTTGTTCCAGGGGAATTCGAAAACCTGTGCTCCAAATGATTTACAGATCTCAACCGTTCGGTCTGAAGATCCCGTATCTACAATAATGATTTCGTCTACAACCCCTTTAGTGCTGCTGAGGCACTTTTCGATAAATGCTTCTTCATCTTTCACAATCATACATAACGACAAACGCTTAAAGTCCATTTTTCTCCCTCACTCCTTTTAAAAAACATTAAACAATCATTTTCCATATTATGTTTTTAACTAGGTAAAAGTGCTTTTTTTGGCAACATCCCAAGCGGTGTTCAATATAATGTGTAGGTGAAGAAAGAAACCCTATGATGAAGCCTGAGGTGGAAACTGTGAAGAAAGATTCACTAAAAATTAACTGGATTGGCCCTCAATTTGCCGGTCATAGTCTTGCGATCGTTAACAGGAATATTTGCAGTTTATTAAACAAGGAACATTTCAACATTAGAAAGAAAGTCCCAGACGAAGAAATTCCGTTAGCACTCTCTGTCCGAGAAGAACAGAGTAAAATAGGAGAATTGTTGCCCTTTCCTGAATCGGATTTTACAGTTGTTCATCAGTGGCCGCCAGTCTGGGACATACCAAAAAGTAAGAAATGGATATGTATGCAGCCTTGGGAATTTGGTGCAATTCCCAGGACCTGGTATATTCCCATGAAGTATTGGGTTGATGAAATCTGGGTATATAGCCAATACAATAAGGAAAGCTATGTACGCTGCGGGATTCCAGAGGACAAAATTCATGTAATCCCGCTTGGGGTGGACGAAAAGGTTTTCCACACTGATGTGGAACCTCTAGATTTAACACCTTCCTCTTTTCGATTCCTATTCGTTGGTGGGACTATTGGACGTAAAGGAATTGATACTCTCATTCAAGCTTATCTAAATGAGTTTTCTGCTAATGATGATGTTTGTTTGTTTATTAAGGACACCGGTACCCAATCTTTTTATAAAGGAATAACGCTGGAAAAGATGATTCATGAAGCCATGTTAAATCCTAAAAATCCCCGTATTGTATACATGGATCATGACTTTTCGGAAACAGAGCTGGCGGGATTATATAAGGCGTGTGATTGTTTAGTTCATCCGTACAGGGGAGAGGGGTTTGGGCTGCCTATTGCGGAATCCATGGCGTGTGGAATTCCGGCAATTGTGCCCGATAAAGGCTCATGCAGGGATTTTTGCAGTGCCGAAACAGCATTACTTGTACCCTCTAAGGAGGTTCTTTTATCAGAAAAAAAAGTCGGTGACCTCGATACAGTGGACTATCCATGGTGGCTTTCAATTGATAGGGTCGATTTGCAGCAAACTATGCGGTTTGCGTATGAAAATCCTTCATTGGTGAACCAAAAAGGACAGGAAGCAAGCAGGCATATTTTAGCTTCATTTACATGGAAAAAAAGTGCCCAGACAGTGGCTGAAAGAATCAGACTGTTGGCTGATAAGAAAACAGACTCCAAATTAACACACGAGGATATTGTTAAAATGGAGCTGGAGTATGGAAATGAACTTTATCAAAATAAATTGATGGAAGATGCCTTAAATAACTATCTCAACATTCTTTCAATATATCCCCTTACATTAATGGCAAGGTACAATGCCGTCATCATTCACATCCAACAAAAAAACTATGTCGCTGCAATTGAACATCTGGAATACATTGCCGACAACATGGAGCAACAAGATCATAACTTTCAGGAGAATATCTTGCTCATGAAGACATTTTGTAATGCGCAGCTGTAGTCCATGAAGGGGTTTTTATCTAATCCATCCAGAGAAAACATAGCATTTATGTCAGGAATTCCTATTGTATCAGTTTCAGAAATACAAGGGAATTATTATCCATTCCTAAATCAAAGCACCTTTGAAGTTCATGAAATAATTGAAAATGGAAAAGAGAGTTTTGTATTTGATAGCGTTCTAGAATTACGGAATTCATTAAAAGAATTACTGGGCAATTATGAACTTGTCTTTTACAGGGAAGACCGAAAATTTGTCCTTTACTCTTTAGAAAGGAAGATTGGTGAATGACTCAACCTACAGGAGTTCTATGGGTAGGCCCATTAGGTGATATAGGTGGGTACGGTAATGTCTCCAGGAATTATTTGAGGGCTTTGCAACATATTGATCTCCCTATTCATTTAGTATCATCAGTAAAGGCCCAAAGTGAAATTGGAGAAGATGATATTAAGCTGCTGTCTAATTTTAATAGGGTAATTAACAATCCGGGTGATAATCCTGTTCTTGTAATGCATGGTCCTGCAGAATCGTTTTTAGCGCTTGATAAAAAAGGTTATCATAAAACAATTGGAATCACATTGTTTGAGACGGATCGTATCCCGCCACATTGGGTAGATATTTGCAATAATTTGGATGAGATTTGGGTTCCCACGCACTTTAATTATCGGACATTTACAGAGTCAGGTGTAAATCCTTCAAAAGTACACGTTGTTCATTATCCTATTGAAAGCAGTATCTATACAAAAGAATTTGAACCTTACACTTTTCCAACTGAAGTAAAGTCTTTTAAGTTTCTATATACTTTAGCGTTTGATTACCGCAAAGGGTTGGATTTGCTCATTCAAAGCTATTGTGAGGAGTTCTCTGCGGACGATGACGTCAGCCTTGTTTTAAAAATCTATGTTCCCTTTTGGATTGCCGAGGGGAATTTTTCTGAGTTAATCACTTCGTATATACCAAAAAAGGAAAATAATCCACATATTCATTTAATGATTGAAAATACTCCTCGTGAAGATTTAATGCGTTTATATTCAAGCTGTGACTGCTATGTTTCTACTGAAAGGGCAATCGGATGGGGGATGCCTCAGATGGAGATGATGGCGATGGGGAAACCAGTGATATCGATTAATTGGGGAGGAGTTACAGAATTTATGAACGATAAAAATAGCTTTTTAATAGAACCAGAGCATGAACTAGAACCTGTACATCCTCAACTGCAGCTCACAAGAGCTATTCATTATTTTGGCCATAAATGGGCAATGGTTAAAGAGGAAAACGTGAGGTTGGTTTTGCGGGAAGCGTTTGAAAATCATAAAAAAAGAGAGGAAATTTCATTGCAGGCAAAACAAGATATAAAAAATCATTTCTCTCCACAAATTATTGCAGAGCAAATGAAGGCTCGATTATTTTCTTGAATTTGACTTCTTTATATGGAGGGTCATGGCAAACTGCTGGACCTTAAATATAAAGATTTTTTTTGGTTTCTTAGATAAAGGGAATATAAGAGGCTGATAACAGCATAAAAAAATAAATGGGGATTTCTTACACAAAAGAATAGGAGGGCATCATGAAAAGAACTCTAATAACGGGTATTACAGGCCAAGACGGCTCATATTTGGCAGAACTTTTACTTGATAAGGGATATAAGGTATATGGTTTGAAAAGGAGAACTTCAACAGAAAACTATGACAATATTAAACATATACGAAATGACATTGAATTTATATCCGGTGATTTAGCCGATCTATCATCATTGATCCAGGCAGTGAAACTTTCTAAGCCAGATGAGGTATACAATCTTGGTGCACAGTCCTTTGTAGCGGATTCATGGTCGCAGCCGTTATATACTGCAGAGGTTACTGGCCTTGGCGCACTGAATATGTTGGAAGCAGTTAGGCAAATAAAGCAGGATGCGCGTTTTTACCAGGCTTCGAGTTCTGAAATGTTTGGGAAGGTAATTGAAACCCCTCAAACGGAAACGACCCCGTTTTATCCCCGAAGTCCCTATGGTGTTGCGAAAGTATATGGACATTGGATTACTGTCAATTATCGTGAAAGCTTTGATATATTTGCGTGTTCAGGGATTTTATTCAACCATGAATCGCCAAGAAGGGGAATACAGTTTGTGACAAGAAAAGTGACAGATGCAGTCGCGAGAATTAAACTCGGCCTGCAAACGGAGCTTCGTCTCGGAAATCTTGATGCAAAGCGGGACTGGGGTTTTGCAGGAGATTACGTGAAAGCAATGTGGCTGATGCTTCAACAAGAAAAGCCCAACGATTATGTCGTAGCAACCGGAAAAACCCATACAGTGCGTGAACTTGTAGAAATCGCTTTTACTCATGTCGGATTAAATTGGGAAGATTATGTGATTCAGGATCCAGCTTTTATGAGGCCGGCAGAGGTAGATTTGCTCCTGGGAGACCCACAGAAGGCAAAAAAAGAGTTGGGGTGGGAGCCAAAGGTTTCTTTTGAGGAATTAATAAAGATGATGGTAGATCATGACATGCAAAAGTACGGTCAAAATCAATGAAGGCACTTATTACGGGAATTACAGGTTTTGTCGGGAAACATCTTGAGTCCTTCTTGAGGGATAAAGCGGATGTTTATGGAACTTCCCGGTTGAATAGAAGCAAAGATCATATTTTTGAAGTAGATTTACTTTCTGAAACAAAAATCACCCGGTTAATTGAGGAAATTAAACCGACGCACATTTTCCACCTTGCAGGGTTAAGTAATGTTAAAGATTCTTGGAAACAAAAAGCGGATTTTATTCAGGCTAATGTGATAGGAACAATTCATTTATTGGAAGCTGTCAAAAAAGTAGATAACAAAATAAGGGTCATGACAGTCGGCTCTTCAGAGGAGTATGGACGGATTCAGGGAGAATTAGACAAGGTTATTGAGGAGACTGCATTACATCCGGTTAGTCCTTATGGAATTAGCAAGTGTGCCGTAAGTATGCTTGTCAGTTTATATCACAGGTCATATGGATTAAACGTGGTCCATGCCAGGCCATTTAATCATATAGGACCTGGGCAAAGGTTAGGATTCGTAACATCTGACTTTGCCTATCAAATAGCACTTATCAATAAAGGGAGAATAGACGATCCTGTCCTCCGGATTGGAAATTTAAAAACAGCAAGGGATTTTACCGATGTAAGGGATATAGTGGAAGCTTATTACAATATAGCATGTTTCGGTATAGCGGGGGAAGCTTATAATGTGTGCACTGGCCAAGGAGTTTATATTCAAGACATATTAGAGAAATTTTTAAGTTATTCAAATAAAAAGATTGAACTCGTGGTTGACCCAAGCAAAATAAGAGTGGCAGAGATTCCTAAACTAGTAGGGGGCCCCGAAAAATTATATAAATTAACCGGCTGGAAACCAAAACGAAAACTTGATGATACATTAAAAGATATTTATGATTATTGGATAAATAATCTGTGAAGCACCAACGGCTATTCAATCTCCTTGCAGTCGGTACGTGTGTTCATAGAAAAGAGAACAACGGCAAAGGGAAGCCCTTTGCCGTTGATTAATTTTGGATATTAAATATTGTTGCTTAACATTACTTAACATTATATTAGATATAAAAATGGTGCACTGCTGGCTACATATAAAAAATCTTTCCTATTTTCGTATCCTTTTTTTGTTAGATGTTGTGTATGAATGTTAGGCTGCACGGAAGCAATAATCACAAAAGGACGAACGGGCAGTTCAGAAGGGTCCGTTAACTTCTCGAAGAAATTTGGTTGTGTGGACAGCGCGGATTCTTCAAGAAATCCGTGAACCGGTATATGATTCTCAGAGAAATATTTCCACCATAGTATGATACTTACTTGTAATGACCCTATTAAAATGATGGGACGTTCTTTTGCTAACTTTTGGAACCTAACTGCTGAACTTTCTATACTGGCGACAATTTGTTCAGGTGGTTTCTCTGTTGTCATTAATGCATTCATAAATTCATAAACGAACTCTGGATCAATGACTCGATCTTTCAAAAAGGGGGTGTGTTCAAAACAGCTCATTTGTACCCAGCTCATTTGTTGAAAGAAAAGCACATCAAAGAAATCTTGAATAAGTTCCGAAGGCACATTTTTTTCTTTTAGAGTTAGATATAAATTTTTGATAAGTTGTGTATGAGATGTAGAGGCTATAGTTTGTTGTCTCTCGGGATTGGAAGTAATGGAATTAATTTGGTCATAATGGGTCTTCTCAGGGAAGTGACGATAAAAAAGTAGTCTCTCCTTTACCTTGACGGCACTCCCCAGCAAGAAAAGCTCTAAACAGAGAATAACATCTGGCCCATACTCCTCCATAAATAACCTTGTTTGTTTTAAATATTCAGAGCGCCACAAACCATAAATAACAGACCCCACCCAGGTAACGTTTAAGAAAAATTGGTGCAATCGTTCAGTAAAAGTAAGATTAATTGTCTCTATTGCTTCGTGCTCATCGTTAAGATATTTGCCTTCCGTATCAATGATGGAGATTTCTGTTACACATATAATTGCGTCAGGGTGCTGGTTTAATTTTTGTAGACACTTGCTGATATAGGCTGGATGCCGCAAATCGTCAAAGGCTTGCCACATAAAAAAGTCACCTTTTGACAACTCAAAAGTCCGGTTAAAGTTTTTTGCGGCGCCAATGTTCGTATCATTTCGGAAATAGTGAATACGTGGATCTTTTTGCTGATACTGTTGGCAAATTTGTGGTGTATTATCAGTGGAGGCATTATCGGATATGATGATTTCAAGGTTAGTATAATCCTGTGACAACAAGGATTCGATGGCTTTAGCGATATATTTTTCACCGTTATAAACTGGCAAACCAATACTGACCAGCGGTTTATGTTCAGTCAAGGCACTCAGCTTCTTTCGTTCTTTTTAACCAGGCCGATGGCCAATGGGTTACATTTTGTGTAAGGGAACTTTCATTGAAGAGCCATGCAGGCTGATCTAATGTAAACTCCGGATGCTCTTTTGCAAACTCCAAAACAGCCATACACGGATTATCCTCCATCCAGCCTTTTTCCCCTCTAGGGACATCATGCAATTCCTTCATAATCCCGTCTGTTGCAACTATATATGACCCGCTTGAAACAAAAGGATGGTAAGCTTCTAGTTCTTTTTTTACATGGTCTTTTGAATGGCATGAATCTAGAATAACCAAAACTGTTTCTTCCTTTTTAATCATAGATTTTACTGTTTTGATCGTATCGGCAGCAGCCGAATCTCCCTCAATCAAAGTAATATACGGGTAGAGTTCATGTCCTTCTATCGCCCGGCGATTATGAGGACGAATCTCAATATCAATTCCAATAACCCTTCCTTTTTCCATCGCTTTACACAGACTTGCATAATAGATTAATGAACCGCCATGGGCAACACCCGTTTCCAGAATTACATCGGGCTTTATTTGATAAATAACTTCCTGTATACGGATTAAGTCCTCGGGAAGCTGAATAATGGGTCTTCCCATCCATGAGAATGTATACACGTATTTCTCGTTCCAGCCGACCTTAGTCCAAATATCAGAAAGTATTTCAAAGGAGGTCTTACAATATAATGGAAGGGCTTTTTGGCTGCTTCCGTCATCAATGAATAACTGATTATTCTCTGAATCAATGGTAATTTTCATGATCGCTCTCCATTCAATTCATTAATTTAAAATTCAATTTACTCTTGTTTTTTTCTCCACCAGGATATGGTCTGCTCTAAGCCTCCATCTAAGTCAATTTTCGGACTCCATTTGATCTCTTCTTTTAGAAGTTTCACGTTTGCCCCGATAAATAATGGTTCTGTATCAGGAAATGGAATTGCCCCAAGTTTTACTAATTCTGGTTTGCCTAACTTATTTGCAATTCTAGAAATCAATTCCTTTACCTGAATGGAATGTCCAGAGGCTATATTCACGGGTCCTTGCGCATCATTTTCCAATAACGATACAAACGCTTCTGAAGCATCCTCGACATGTAAAAAATCCCGATATTGCTCTCCGTGGGTGCATAAAGCTTGTTTATTGTTTATTAACGAGTTAATCACAGTGGGTACCAGTCTTGAACGGTGTTCCTTTGGTCCATATAAAAAAAATATTCGCCCCCAGGCGCTGCTAAGTCCGACGGATTCCGAAAACGAACGAACAAGACTTTGAAGCGCATTTTTAGCGGAGGCATAAGGGGTTTTGTTCGAGCAAGGTGTGATGTTTTCTGAAAGGTATCCATAGCTCCAATCGTATTCAGCGCAAGTCCCTGCAAATACAGCCCTTTTACCGCCATATTTCACGAAGTTATATAGCAACTCTATACTAGCTTGAACCCAAAGATAATTATTTAGTGAATGCCAATATTGTCCGGGTGTCGCTTCCCATGCGAAATGGAGAAGATGGGTAGGTTTAATGTTTTCTATCAGATCCCTGGTTTCTTTTACATGCAACAGATCAGCTCTGTGCCATTTGCATTTCAACATAGGGGTATTAACAAATTTCCTGCTAACCGCATGAACCTCAAAATCTTTTTCTATTAATTTCTTTATGACATGACTGCCTATCCACCCATTTGCCCCTGTCACAAGAATCCGCTTCATGTTTTAAAATCCCTGTAGGATTGATCTTTATTAGAGGCGATAACATCCTTTATAGGCCAATCAATATTGAAGGAAGGATCATTAAACCTAACCCCTTCTGCATAATTCGGCTGATAAAATTCACTCATTTGATACAATACTTTGGTGTTTTCCTGCAAAGTTTGAAACCCATGAGCAAACCCTTTAGGGACATATAGTATTTTCTGATTTTCCTCACTTAATCTAACGGCCGTCCATTGTTTAAAGGTTTTAGAATCTGGACGTAAATCGATGATGACATCATAGATTTCTCCCTTTATGCAGCTAACCAATTTAATCTCTTCATAAGGAGGTGCTTGAAAATGCATCCCGCGGATAATTCCTATTTTATTATTAAATGAGAGGTTAGTTTGAACAAACTGGGTGTCCAAATCATGGTTAAGAAACTCCTGTCTGCACCAAGTTCTAACAAAAGAGCCCCGTTCATCGTAATAAGACTCAACTTCAATGATGTAGGCGCCTTTTAATTTGGTTTCTGTAAAAATCATCTTAAAGCACCTCAATTTCAGGAATTGCTACAACAAATTGGCCGCCCCATTCTCTTATAAAAGACATTTGGTCCATAATTTCTTCTTTCACGTTCCACGGCAGAATAAAAACATAGTCGGGCTTTGTTTCAGAAATCATATCCGGCGATTTGACAGGAATGTGTGTCCCGGGTAAATACAGCCCCTGTTTAAAAGGGTTTCTATCAACTGTATAGGGCAGAAATTCTTTCCCGATGCCGCAATAATTTAATAATGTATTTCCTTTTGCGGGCGCTCCATATCCTACAATTGTTTTTCCTGACTTTTTGGCCTGTATAAAAAAATCTAAAATCTTAACTTTTGTTTCCTTAACCAAATCAGAAAATTTTTGATATGCGTCAAGACGGTGCAAGGATAGGCTTTTTTCTTTTTCAATCAGTTTCCCTATATTGGAATGAATGACTTTTGACCGATCTTCTTCATGCTTTGAAAAGATTCTCAGTGAGCCGCCGTGCGTAGGAATTTCCTCCACATCAAAAACTTCCAGATTATGTGCTTTAAATATTTCCTGAACGGTTAACAGGGAAAAATAAGAGAAGTGTTCGTGGTAGATGGTATCGAATTGATTTTGACAGATAAGGTTTAATATGTGCGGGAATTCTACAGTAATGACCCCTAAAGGGTGCATTAATTGTTTCATCCCGCCTACGAAATCGTGCAGGTCAGGAACATGGGCCAAAACATTATTTGCGATAATTAAGTCTCCTTTAAGGCCTTCGTCAACTAATTGCCGGGCAAAGACCTTGCCAAAAAACTCAGTCCTAGTCGGAATTCCTTTCTCCATCGCTTTAAGAGCAACGTTTTCAGCCGGTTCCACTCCTAGGACGGGAATATTTTTTTCTTTAAAATATTGAAGTAAGTATCCATCATTACTAGCAATCTCAATAACCTTTGAATGGGGGCCGAGCTTAAATTTATCTATTACACTATTTACATAATTTTTTGCATGGTCTAACCAACTGTCCGAAAAAGAACTGAAATAAGCATAGTCTTTAAAAATATGTTCGGGAGATTCAAATTCTTCTAATTGGACTAAAAAACATTGGTCACATACATACGTATGCAATGGATAAAACGGCTCCATTTTACTAAGTTGATTTTCCTTTATAAAAGAATTTGCCAACGGGGAAACCCCAAGGTCCACAAATGTATGCTTTAAAGGAGACCGGCAAAAACGACAGGTTTTATCCGACATTTTCTCAAACTCCCTTTATTTGTTCGTATCTTTTAATCTGATTCACCGTAAATGGCCCCATCACTGTTCCTGACTCGTAATTTCTAAACCATTCCACCGTCCATTTAATTGCTTCCTTCGTAGATAGTTTAGGGACCCAGCCTAATAATTTCGAGGCTTTTGAACTATCAAGCTGTAAATAAGCAGCTTCGTGTGGATGCATTTCATTGTTTTCATAAGTAATGTCAATTTTTCTACCCCATAACTGCATTGTCATATTCAGAACATCCTGTACCGTAAATTCCTGACTTGTCGAAGGGCCAAAATTCCACCCTCCACCAAATGACGAATCTTCCCACAGCTTTTCGGCCAGGAGAATATATCCACTTAATGGCTCCAGTACATGCTGCCACGGACGTACTGCATTTCGATTTCTGATGGTTAATTTTTTGCGTTCTAAGAAGGAGCGCATCAGATCTGGCACTAATCGTTCCTCCGCCCAATCCCCGCCGCCGATTACATTTCCTGCTCTTGCTGAAGCTAGATTAATAGAAGGGATATGTTTGGTTTGAAAAAACGACCTTCTATACGATTCAGTTACAAGTTCAGCACAGCCTTTACTGGCACTGTACGGATCATGGCCGCCCATTCGGTCCTGTTCTTGGTAAGACTTTTTAACTATTGTGTTTTCATAACATTTATCACTTGTTATATTCACGATAACCTTAACGCTGCTTATATGTCTTGCTGCTTCCAATACATGGGCTGTACCTAAAACGTTCGTTTTAAACGTTTCAATTGGGTTTTGGTATGAATTCCTAACAAGAGGCTGAGCTGCTAGATGAAAGATAATTTCTGGCTGGTAATGCTTCATTGTTTGTTCAAGTTGTTCAAAATCGTTTATATCGCCATAGCAGGACTGGCATTCTGCTGCGGCATTCGTTAAATCAAATAGATTGGGTGATGTAGGTGGATGGAGCGAATAACCGATTACTTTTGCACCAAGAGATGAAAGCCAAAGGGACAGCCACGTACCTTTAAACCCAGTATGTCCGGTTACAAAGACTTGTTTTTCGTTCCAGAATGCATGATTTGGCATTTCACCACACCTTCCATGGAGCTTCATTTAAACGCCAATATTCTTCAAGCTTCATTTTGTCTCTTAATGTATCCATTGGCTGCCAAAAGCCCGTATGCCGAAAGGCTGCTATCTGTCCCAATTCAGCCAAACGCTCGAGTGGTTCTTTTTCCCAAGACGTTTGATCTCCTGCGATATATTCAATGACGGAGGGTTCCAATACAAAAAATCCTCCATTAATCCAGTTGCCGTCTCCTTGCGGCTTTTCTTTAAAGCCAGTCACTGCATCTTTAGCAGCTATGCTTAACGCCCCAAATCTTCCAGGAGGTTGAACTGCCGTGACTGTTGCTAATTTCCCATGTTTTTTATGAAATTCAATTAAATTTTCTATATTGACGTTGCTAACTCCGTCACCATACGTGAAACAGAAAGGTTCCTTATCCAAGAATTTTTGAACTCTTTTTAACCTTCCTCCTGTACTCGTATGTTCGCCGGTATCCACAAGCGTTACCTGCCATTGCTCAGAACTATTATTGTGAATCACCCGTTTATTATTGGATAGATCGAATGTAATGTCTGACATATGCAAAAAGTAGTTGGCGAAATATTCCTTTATCATATACCCTTTATAACCCAGACAAATAATAAATTCATTAATGCCGTAATGGGAATAAATCTTCATAATATGCCAAAGTATCGGTTTTCCCCCGATTTCAATCATTGGTTTAGGCTTGAATTCTGTTTCTTCACTGATTCTCGTCCCATAACCTCCAGCCAATATGACAGCTTTCAAATTCTCACCCCTTATGTGACAGCATCTTTTTTATGCTATGCAATCACATAATTGCGGGTTAACATTTTCCGAGCTTTGTTTAATTTTCCGAGCTTTGTTTAAGAATGAAAAGTAATCGGAAAGGAAAGAGTTGAAGAAAAAAATAAACAGAAACACCAATGTGTTGTCTGTTTGTTTTTTTGAAAAGTAAGATGAGGAACATATGAAAGGGTAATCGAATAAGGTCAGAATTAAAATTATGTAATATCAGGGACATTGATAGCAAGAGAGGCGACCCTAAAGGGCGGCCCCGCCGTTTGAGATTATAAAGAACTGTTTGTTTACCATGCTTTTAGAACCACTAAAACTAATGACTGCTTAAAGGCTTTAGAGATAGTGGTCTACATATGATTATTCATTTTGTTCTTTCATTTGTTGCAGTAATATCTCCATTTTTGCTGCTTTTCCATTTTATCTTCCTCTGTTGGTTGTGTAGCATGGAATTTTTGAAGCAATTGCTGGACTGTATCCTCGAAGCCTGCAGGACGTGCTAGGCCGAGCAAACCAGCGTCCCCAGTCTCACAAGTTGTAATATGCAATTCCCAACCACCAGCCATTATACCGGAATCGGCCAGTGCCTGGTCGATGATATAAAGATTCCATACTCCATTTGGATTCATTCCATTAAAGACGCTTAATAATGTATTTCCTGATGGTGCAGGTGCAGGTGGTGGGTAAGTGCCAAAAATTCCGTTGTTCGTAGGACGGTAAGTTCCTGAAACGATTGGAGTTGGTACTGTTGTCGCAGCATTGTCATCGAAGGTCAGTGTAACGTTATTTATATCAGTTCCGCCCCCAACAGCTGACATTAAAATTGTATTAGGGCCTGCATTCCCTGCTGGTCCCACCAGCATGGCACTTATATCAGCTGGAAATGTATGTGACAAATTATTAAATGTTACTGTTACCTGTATGATAGAACCTGTTAAACCAGACACTACAATTGGTGAAGGGTAAGGAGCTGCCGGACCCTCGGTGCCTTCTGCTGGGATTAAAATCGGTGTTGTATTTGAAAAAGTTGTAGTTCTTGTCGTACATGTTGCTGTTGCGGCTGCGAGATCCAAAACATTTTCAAACTTAAATTCTAGCAGCATTTCCTTTTTAATCACGTCACGAATGGTTCTTTGGACACTTGAATCAAGAGTAAGAAGATTCGATAGCGAAACTGTTGCAGGAGAAAAAGTAGTACGTGCAGGGGTTAATGTTCCGAGAACGAATTGAAGCTTCTCTGCTTCTGCATTTAGCAAATGATTAACATGAAAATTGTATTAAAGCGTCCATTTTTTGAAACACTAGTATGATAGTATTTTAAGTTAATGGAACCTTTTAGGTGATTTTCATTGGAATAGATTTAACCATTAAAGCTAAAGGTTCTACTGAGTGTCCATTACACAGTCAGGTTATTGGAAGATCTAGGGATGGGTATGGGAATACATTGACTGAGGATACGCAAAAAGAATATGTATTGGCAAGGGCTCAATTAGCAATGATGAAAACTTGATACCATGATGGGGCAATCCAAAATCTGGATTGCCCCATTGATTTATTTTTACTGATTAACAATTTACTATAAACCGGAGAAGCTAATCGTTACCTGACCATCTCCAGTGCCGACACCGGCTGTGTTGACTTGGCTGCTGCCAGCGTTGTAGGAACCGCCGCCGCCACCGCCGCCGCCATCAGCATTAATAGCATTAACACCGCCGCCGCCGCCGCCGCCACCGCCGGCAAAACCACCACCGCCGCCGCCGCCGCCGCCGCTAGGAGCACTGTCAGAGCCACCACCGCCGCCGCCAGCACCGAGACCACCTCTAGTACCATTACCTTGGGGACCAGTGCCGCCAACACCACCGAAACCACCAGCAATAATATTGGTACCGCCAGCACCACCAGTAGCGGTAAATATCCCAGTCGTATCCCCGCCTTTACCGCCAGAACCAGTTATTCCGCCGCCGCCGCCGCCGCCAGCATCAAAAGTAGAGGCACCGCCGCCGCCGCCGCCAGCACCGAAACCATTACCACCATTTCCACCAGGAAGACCAGTACCGCCGCCAGCACCACCAATGCCACCTAAAATATTAGTACCGCCAGCACCGCCTCCTCCGTTAACGTCACCATTACCTGCTTTTCCTGCAGTTCCATTTGAGAAGGTTGGGGGAAGACCTGCTAAAGGAACAGTAGCGTTCACTCCATCACTTACATTACTAGTTTCTAAAACACCACCAGCACCCCCGCCGCCACCTGCTGCAACCAGTAGTGTAGTTGAATTTAAAGTACTACCACGCCAAACAAACGATCCACCGCCGCCGCCAGCACCAGAAGTGGCATTATCGATACCCTTTTCCCCTACAAATATGGAAAGAGTTTCTCCGGGAGTAACAGAAAAAGTGCCTTCAATTGATGCACCTAACCCCCCTGTAGCAGATCCTAGGAAGTCTCCGCCTTTTGCACCAATAGCCTGGATTCTTGCAGTAGTTGCAAACTCGGGAACAGTAATTGTTGTAAGTCCTGGTGCTGTAAAGGTAAAAGTCCCTAAATTCGCTAAAAATCCAGCCAAATCCAACGTATTTTCAAATTTGAACTCCAAGAGCATTTCCTTTTTAATCACATCACGTAGGGTTCTCTGGACACTTGTATCAAGAGTAAGAAGATTGGTAAGTGAAACGGTTGCAGGGGTAAAAGTAGTGCGTGCAGGGGTTAATGTTCCAAGAACGAATTGAAGCTTCTCTGCTTCTGCATTCAGCAAATGAGCCAAAGCGAGTTCTTCAAGAGCAACTGAGCTAAGAAGTAATGGAACAGTTTGTCCTAAACTAAGCGAAATAGTGGGTGTGATATTAGGGATATTTGGATTAGACATTTAAACACTCCTTTATTATTAATTTATATAAGTTCGATATAGAACCTGCATCTTTATTTAGGTAGCTGTAAAAAGAAAGGAATACGACTAGGTCAATTATATGAGAACAGAATAGTTAAGGTTACTAATTGAAGCTTATACACTAGTAGAATACGAAAAACTTTCCAAATAGTACGGGCTAACCTCCGTAGAAACGGTTTCTAAGTGTCCATTTTTTTATCGCTGGAAAAAGCTGCGTTATACCTTCTATTTTAAGTGCAAAACTTCACTATTTGTTTTGGTAATAATAAAAAAGATTGACTTGCCCCTTTAATCAACTTGAAAAAGGTTTCCTGTCAATCAATAAACGTACAATTTCTAGGAATCGTGTTTGTCACACTTTTATAATAATGAAATGGCAGTAAATTCTTCTCTTTCTTCAGCATTGGTGCAACATCGGTTCTCCAAGAATTTGCAGCTGAGGTCATAAGCTTCTGAAGTAGAATTGGGATATTTCATCTCATGAGTGTGCCTCCCAATACAAACATCTCGTTCCACAAACAGCGGTCCCGACAATGGAATCCTGTGGGGGTTTTACCCTTTTTCCAGGGAATTGTAGTTAATTTTGAATTGGATTGCTTCGAAAAATTTCGGATCATTTTTCAAACCGTTGATAAGATAGTTTTTTTCCTCATCAGTTAATGGGCGGTCAAGAACAGTTTCCATCCTATTCCTCAATAAATTAAATTGCTCTTCAAGACTCATTGGATTCCCTCCAATTCATTAATTTTAAACATCGTTTACTATAAACCGGAGAAGCTAATAATAACCTGACCGTCTCCAGTTGCCGGACCAAGTGTATTGACAGGGTTTGTTCCGCTATTGAAGGAACCGCCGCCGCCGCCTGCGCCAACTTGAGCTGGAGTGCCGCCGCCGCCGCCGCCGCTGAAGCCACCGCCGCCACCACTGTCTCCGAAGCTACTGCCGCCGCCGCCGCCGCCGAAGCCGCCATTAGATCCATTTGCTCCGGCACCGCCAGCTCCCCCATTAAAGATCGAGGTTCCTCCTTGTCCAATACTATCTCCGCCATCGCCTAAAGGACTTGGTAAGATTCCTGCTCCTCCACCAGCGGAATTTGGTTGGGCGGCTCCCCCCATGCCACCGACACCACCGGTACCACCGGGATTTCCGTTAGTACCATTAGCAATAAGGGATGCGTCGCTTCCATTAATTCCATTGAATGGAGTAGCTCCACCTCCCCCGCCTGCTGCAACCAGAAGATTCCCTGCAGTTACGGGTCCATTTCCACGCCAAACGAAGGTCCCACCGCCGCCGCCGCCAGTATTTGCTCCAGTTTGTCCCTGTTGTCCTACTAAGATCGATAGGACCTCTCCCGGTGTTACAGGGAAATCACCTTGGATGGATGCGCCACGACCATTTACCGAAGTTCCTGCACCCCCGGCTGCACCGATCGCCTGGATTCTTGCAGTAGTTGCAAACTCGGGAACAGTAATTGTTGTAAGTACTGGTGCTGTAAAGGTAAAAGTCCCTAAATTCGCTAAAAATCCAGCCAAATCCAACGTATTTTCAAATTTGAACTCCAAGAGCATTTCCTTTTTAATCACATCACGTAGGGTTCTCTGGACACTTGTATCAAGAGTAAGAAGATTGGTAAGTGAAACGGTTGCAGGGGTAAAAGTAGTGCGTGCAGGGGTTAATGTTCCAAGAACGAATTGAAGCTTCTCTGCTTCTGCATTCAGCAAATGAGCCAAAGCGAGTTCTTCGAGAGCAACTGAGCTAAGAAGTAATGGAACAGTTTGTCCTAAACTAAGCGAAATTGTGGGTGTGATATTAGGGATATTTGGATTAGACATTTAAACACTCCTTTATTATTAATTTATATAAGTTCTATATAGAACCTGCACTTCAATTTAGGTAACTGTAAACAGAAAGGAATACGACTGAGTGAATTCTATAAAAATAGACCAGTTAAGGTTACTAATTAAAACTTATACACTAGTAGCATACGAAAAAAGTTCCGAATAGTACGGGCTGGTCTCTCATTTATAAATTTTTTTGTTGGTGCTAAAAAAATCAAAAGTAACTACTTTCATTTTATTTTTAATCAAGTATTCTTGGGAGTTTATCTATTACATAATGCCGGATGCACTCATATGATAATAATTCAAGTGGATTAATTATTTGACAATTTATTGTATAGAGGTGCATAAAATGAAACTTATATTGCTCTCAGGGGGGTCTGGAAAACGATTGTGGCCGCTTTCCAATGACTCCAGGTCGAAGCAATTTTTAAAAATGCTGACACGTTCTGATGATGAGCTTGAATCCATGGTCCAAAGGATCTGGCGGCAATTGGATTCGAATCAATTAAGCAATCATGCCTATATTTCTACCAGTAAAACACAAGTGGATATCATACAAAGCCAACTGGGGACTGAAGTACCGTTAATTATTGAACCGCAGCGAAGAGATACCTTTCCGGCCATCGCTTTAGCAGCAGCTTATTTATATTCCATCATTGGTGTTAATCGTGATGAAGTCATATCTATTATGCCTGTTGATCCATATGTGGAAAATCAGTTTTTTAATAAAGTCAAAGAATTAGAGGATGTCATTCTGGATTCAACAATGGATATCGCTTTAATTGGTGTAAATCCTACCTATGCTTCCACAAAATACGGGTACATTATTCCGGAAAAAGGAAAAGTGGACTGTGAACAGGCGCGTGGATATATAAATGTAATCGGCTTTAAGGAAAAACCGACAGAAGAACAGGCAGTGCACTTGAGAAAACATCAAGCACTATGGAACTGCGGCGTATTTGCCTTTAAACTCGGCTATATGATAGATCAGTTGGAAAAAAGAGGTTTTCCTACTCAATATGATAAAGTAATAGAAAACTATAGTAGTCTGCCTAAAATAAGCTTTGATTATGAGATTGTCGAAAAGGCAGAGCGAATTGCCGTAATTCCCTACAACGGTTACTGGAAAGACTTAGGAACTTGGAATACATTGACTGAGGAAATGGAGACAAATATCCTAGGCAGAGGGTCAATTAGTCATGATTGCACCAATACACATTTAATCAATGAATTGGAAGTACCTGTGTTTGTATTGGGTGCTTCGAATATAGTGGTGGCAACGAGTCCCGATGGTATTTTGGTTTCTGAAAAATCCGCAAGCCACCAAGTCAAAGAAATCGTCAAAGATATGGAACAACGGCCCATGTTCGAGGAGCGCCGTTGGGGGTGGTATCGTGTTTTGGACTACAAAAAGTCAAATGAGGGAAAAGAGGTACTGACAAAGCGATTATTCGTGTTTGCAGGGCATAACCTCAGCTATCAATATCATCATTACCGGAGTGAAGTTTGGGTGGTTGTTGAGGGGGAAGGGGAATTCGTTCTGGATGACAAATTGTCTTATGTAAAAAAGGGCGATGTGCTAACCATTCCTTTAGGTGCAAAGCATGGAATCAAGGCAAGCAGTGATCTTGAAATCATTGAAGTTCAAATGGGGAGTAAACTGGAAGAAGGAGATATTGTCCGGTTATTTATGTCTTGGGATGAAATGAAGAAATCCATCGGGAGTGAGTAAAATTTCTACACGATAATTATAGTTGAAATTCTTCAGGGCAATCCAGTTCTTAAGGATTGCCCTGAAGAATTTAAAGTAGGAAATCAATCGTATCTTCAAGCTCAAACAATAACAAAATTTCTTTCGCAATGATTGCGCGCAGTACTCGTTCGGCCTTCCTGTTTGCCTTTTTTAGATCTTTCTTTGATGCTTTTTTACATTTAACATCCTTCACTGTTTTTCGAAGTATTTTTACCTCTGTTTCTAATAAATTTGCCAGTGATTGTTCCATCATTGCAATGCCTGCGAGTTTCAGTGTAACGACATCCCGCCTTTTCGGTATATGAAAATCTTTTGGAATTTCCGGTAAACCCATTTTGGCCCTCCCTCTTTTCGTAATGCTTTTTCCTGACTAAACCTCCGCAAATTTCTGCACATTATACCCTATGTTTTCAATATCTTTTTGTGCAATTGAAATAAACTGATTCGTTCTTTAGAAAGTGAGTCCCAACTGGACCCATAAATAAAAACAGACAGCATTTTTGCGGTCTGTTCATTTTACAATTAACATCTTTCTCTTTTGGTCCGCCAGTCGCTTAAATTCTATAATAGAATCCCTGATAGCCTTTATATCTCTTAATACAATAAAAAAATCGTCTTTTTCCTCCATTGCATCTTCAAGCATACTGACGGAATCTATAAGGTGGTTGAAAGATGATTCAATATGGGAGAGAGATTCTGCAAACATTTGGCTAAACTTTTCACTTAAATGCTCCTCCATGTATATTTCCCCCTTTCCCATGGAAGACAAGATAAAAGTGATCAATCTTTACGGTCTTTATGATCTGTACATTCTCAATGCCTTTTTTTACATTTGTCACAAACAGCTTTTTCCTTTTTAATGACCTCTAGTGTATTCTCCAACTTCTTTAGTAAAAGCCATTCCTTCATCACGATGGTTTCGAGCATTTGTCTTACCGAATGATTTATATCAAGGATGTCATCATTACATGGTTTAGTAGGAAAATTGCCTTTTTTGCCTACAAAGGCTTTTATTTTATCGGCTTCTGCTTTAATAAGTTTGGCTAGAGCTTTTTCTTCCTTAGCAATGGATGCAATTAATTTAAACAGAACTTTATCTAATGCGTGTTTATTGCGGCAACTACACCAACCGCTGCTACCACAACTACCACAACTACCACAACTACCACTGCTGCCACTGCTGCCACTGCTGCAGCTGCTTTCACTGCTGCCGTAGCTGCTGTAGCTGTCGCTGCTTTCACTGCTGCCGTAGCTGCTGTAGCTGTCGCTGCTTTCACTGCTGCCGTAGCTGCTGTAGTTGTCGCTGCTTTCACTGCTGCCGTAGCTGCTGTAGTTGTCGCTGCTTTCACTGCTGCCGTAGCTGCTGTAGTTGTCGCTGCTTTCACTGCTTCCGCTGCTGCTGTAGTTGTCGCTGCTTTCACTGCTTCCGCTGCTGCTGTAGTTGTCGCTGCTTTCACTGCTGCCGCCGCTGCTGTAGTTGTCGCTGCTTTCACTGCTGCCGCCGCTGCTGTAGTTGTCGCTGCTTTCGTTGCCGCCGCTGCTGTAGTTGTCGCTGCTTTCACTGCTGCTTTCACTGCTGTCGTAGATACCTTTATGCGGATGCTTCTTCTTACTGGTGCTACCGCTGCTGCTGCCGCTACTTCCGGGACCTTTATGCGGTCGCTTTGGGCCACTATCCTTGTCATGATGCTTCGGCATTGTCCCACACCTCTTTTGATTTTTTTTCACACGTATATATATGTGTAAATGCCCGGATTGGTGTATAAAAACACAATGTGGAGAAAAGGAAATCCAAAAGAAATATTGGCTTACTAGAAGAAAAGATAAAAAAACGAGTTACAACCATTGGTGGGAAAATCATCTTGCCAAGAATTTACTCTTATTAAACTTGGCGGGGTTAAGTGACAGGATACCGGTATTCAAACTGAATAATTACATCCAACAAACTAATTTCCATTCACGAACTCTTCTCTTTCATGTAAAATAGAACGAGGGGGGATAGGAATGAATTTTAAAGCAGGTTTATGGCAACAGCAAACACTCAAATTGACTATGACACAGGAATTGTCACAGGCAATTGCCTTATTGCAGTATTCCGCGCAAGAATTAACAGCTTTTTTAGAAAATAAGGCACTTGAAAATCCCCTAGTACAAATTGAAAATGTCAATGAGCGACCGATGAATCCGCTGCTTGACAGGAACCGGCGCAAACATCAAAAGACGGAAAAAGACTGGATTGAGCAGATTGGTGCAAAGCCATACTCGCTTGAGGAACAATTAATTTCACAGTTAAATATATCAAAGCTGCCGGCGGAGGAGTTAAAAGCAATACGCTATCTTATTCAGAATTTAGATGAAAACGGTTACTTTACCGGCGATTTACACGAGGTAGCCGCAACATTAAGAATACCTCTTGAACTGGCTGAAGACGGCCTGGCCGTTCTTCAGACGCTTGAACCGGCGGGAATTGGGGCGAGAAACCTTCAGGAATGCTTGCATATCCAGGTTGACTATCTAATGCCTGATAACGAGCTTGCCAAAAAGATAATCTCTGACTATTTTATCCCGTTTGCCGAAAAGAAATGGAAGCAAATTGCGAAGGAGCTTCAGGTCTCGTTAAAAGAGATCCAAGGCGTTTTTGACGAGATCCAATTTTTGAACCCGAAACCAGGGGGCCTTCTGGGAATAGAGGCGGCTTCTTACATCATTCCAGATGTGATTATTGAACAAACACAAGAAGGGCTAATCGTCCGAATGTTTGATGACCCCATTCCGAAAATTAGTTTTAATGATAAATACTTTCATAAATTTAAGGACCAGGATCAACAGGTCAGCAAGTTTCTTCATGAGAAGGTACAGGATTACCAATGGATTTTAAAAAGCATTGAGCAGCGAAAGGAAACGCTGACAAGGGTGGTTACCAAGATTGTCGAAAAGCAGCCTGCTTTTTTCCAAAAGGGTCCGCAATATTTGGCACCGATGACGATGAAGGAAATTGCCTCCGAGTTGGATGTTCATGAATCGACTGTCAGCCGGGCGGTTCGGGAAAAATATGTGCAAACTCCGATTGGGACATTTCCGTTGAAGTCGTTTTTCTCGAGTACTATCCAAACCGTATCGGAGGAAGAGTCCACCTCGTCGACACAGGTAAAGAATGCTATTAGCAAACTTATTGAAAAAGAAAACAAAGAAAAGCCGCTTTCTGATCAGGATATCGCGGAACAATTAAAGGTCTTGGAGGGAATCGTCGTCTCCAGAAGAACGATTGCCAAGTACCGGGACCAACTTGGCATCCCTTCTTCTTCGAAGAGGAAGAGGTTTAATTAATAGGCATTGGTGCCCGAACAGGCGGGAAACCGAAGGATCCTGTCACCCATAAGGCTAATAGGTGCCCGAACAGGCGGAAAATCAGAGTTTCTGGTCACCCATAAGGCTAATAGGTGCCCGAACAGGCGGAAAATCAGAGTTTCCGGTCACCCATAAGGCTTATAGGTGACTGAACAGGCGGGAAATCAGGGTTTCCGGTCACCCATAAGGCTTATAGATGACTGAACAGGCGGGAAATCAGAGTTTCCGGTCACCCATAAGTCCCATTGGTGCCCAAACAAGCGAGAAATGAGAGTTTTCGGTCACCCATAAAGGGCATTGGTGCCCGAACAGGAAGAAAATGAGATCCCCTGGTCACCCATAAGAGTTTATTGGCACCCGAACGGACAATAAATATGAAGTCTCAGTCACCCATAAGATTCATAGGTGCCGAACAAACAAAAATTCGTTAAAATATGTCGCCAATGCTCTCAAAAAAAAGAAAGGACAAAACCATGCCGCAATCAACCATTACCCTATACACAAGAAACGGCTGCCCTCTATGTGATAAGGCCAAATTGACCCTGCTCGAACTGAAGGAGGAATATAATTTTTCTCTGGAAGAAATCGATATTGAGCAGGATGATGAGCTCCATGAGCGCTACGGACTGATGATCCCGGTTGTCCACATTGATGGGGAAGAAGCTGCATACGGATTCATTGATAAATATGAAATAAGTAATCGTTTGCAAGAAAAATCCTAAGTTTTATTTGTTGAATTAAATTTTCACTCCTGCTACAATAAAAAACGTAGTAAGGGTGATTTTTTTTTGGTGGTTGTGGGACACAATATGTCTATGGTGGACATTTTTTGACCAACTGCATATAATAAAGGAGTATGAAAACATGCAGTCATTCATCGATATGACAAAAAGATTATTGCCCGATTTCCTTCCAGTCCTGCAAAAACGTCATTCCATCCTAAGATACATAGGAATGATGCAGCCTGTAGGCAGGAGGAGTTTAGCCACAAGCCTTGGACTGACCGAAAGAATCCTTCGTAGTGAAGTAGAATTCCTCAAAGAGCAAAATCTTATTTATACAAACAATGTAGGAATGAGTTTAACTCTTGAGGGAAAAAATTTGCTTGAGGATTTAAACGGGTTTATGCGTGAGTTGAAGGGTATCGACGTCATGGAGCTTGAACTAAAGCATCAGCTTGGTATTAAAAAAGTAATCATTGTTCCAGGAGACAGCGACGAATCACCGATGGTCAAAAGCGAGCTTGGCAAGGCGTCTGCGGCCTGCATGAAAAAGCTTTTTCAAGGGGAAAATATCATCGCTGTTACAGGCGGTTCAACGATGGCTGCTGTAGCGGAATGGCTCTCACCTATAGCCTCTGGCAAGGAATTGTTGTTTGTGCCAGCACGAGGCGGGGTTGGCGAGGATGTTCAAAATCAAGCCAACACAATTTGCTCCAATATGGCGCAAAACACCCATTCTAGACACCGCGTCTTTTATGTTCCTGATCAGGTCAGCACGGAAATTTATGACTCCTTGATTAAGGAACCCGGCATCCACGAAGTTTTGGAATTAATCCGCTCTGCCAACATGGTTCTCCATGGAATTGGGGATGCTATGACAATGGCCGAACGGCGCAAGACGAACCCTGATATATTGGAAAAGCTGGAAAATGGTAAAGCTGCCGGCGAGGCTTTCGGCTATTATTTTAGCGAAGCAGGCGAGATTGTCCACAAAGTGGTCACCATTGGGCTTCAGCTAGAGGATTTGGCAAAGATTCAAAACGTGATTGCAGTCGCTGGCGGAGCGTCAAAGGCGAAAGCAATCAGGGCCTATATGAAGCAGGCACCGCCATCCACGATATTAATTACGGATGAAGGGGCCGCAAACAATTTATTAAACCAGTAATCGTTAATGAAAAGGATTATTCCTTTTTAAAAATAAAACCCTGCCCCATTTACAAGGAGGAAATTAACATGACAGTAAAAGTTGGTATTAATGGTTTTGGACGTATCGGTCGTAACGTATTCCGTGCGGCATTAAACAATAGCGAAGTGGAAATTGTAGCAATCAATGACTTAACAGATGCAAATATGCTTGCTCACCTTTTAAAATATGACACTGTTCACGGAACACTTGCAGAAGATGTAACTGTTGATGGTGAATACCTAGTAGTTGGCGGCCACAAAGTGAAGGTTTTAGCTGAGCGCGACCCTGCACAATTAGGCTGGGGCGACCTTGGTGTAGACGTAGTAGTAGAATCTACTGGCCGTTTCACAAAGCGTGAAGATGCTGCGAAACACCTTGAAGCAGGTGCAAAAAAGGTTATCATCTCTGCTCCAGCAACTAACGAAGATATCACAATCGTTATGGGTGTTAACGAAGACAAATACGATGCAGCTAACCACCATGTACTTTCAAACGCATCTTGTACTACTAACTGCTTAGCTCCATTTGCAAAAGTATTAAATGACACATTCGGTATCAAGCGCGGTATGATGACTACTGTTCACTCTTACACTAACGACCAGCAAATCCTTGACTTGCCACACAAGGACTACCGTCGTGCTCGTGCAGCAGCTGAAAACATGATCCCAACTTCAACTGGTGCTGCAAAAGCGGTTGCGTTAGTTTTACCAGAACTAAAAGGCAAATTAAATGGTATGGCAATGCGTGTACCAACTCCAAACGTTTCTATCGTTGACTTAGTAGCTGAATTAGAAAAAGATGTAACTGTTGACGAGATCAATTCAGCTCTTAAAGAAGCTGCTGAAGGTCCATTAAAAGGTATTCTTGCATACAGCGACCTTCCATTAGTTTCTAGCGATTACAACGGTGCTACAGTTTCTTCTACTGTTGATGGTTTATCAACAATGGTTCTTGAAGGAAACATGGTAAAAGTATTATCTTGGTACGATAACGAAGTTGGTTACTCTAACCGCGTTGTTGACCTTGTTGATTACATCGCTAAAAAAGGACTTTAATTCTTTTTCTCCAATCCCGTTGGATAGGAATGGAATTTTTGCCGCAAACTATTTATAATGATTAATGGTATTCCAAGGGGAGTGGGTGATGGGAACCCCTCTCCTTTTTTACTGTGTTTTACCAGGGATTTTTTCAATAGCCATACATAAGGAGGTCCTTTTTCAATGAACAAAAAGTCAGTAAAAGATGTTGATGTGAAGGGTAAACGCGTGTTTTGCCGGGTGGATTTCAACGTTCCGATGCAGGATGGAAAAATTACCGACGAAACGCGAATTCGTGCGGCACTGCCAACGATTCAATATTTAATCGAGCAGGGTGCAAAAGTAATTCTGGCGAGCCATTTAGGCAGACCAAAGGGCAAAGTGGTTGAAGAAATGCGACTAACTCCAGTAGCGGATCGACTTTCTTCACTTCTTGGAAAAGAAGTGAAGAAAGCAGATGAAGGCTACGGGGATTCTGTTAAAGTGTTAATCGACTCCATGACTGAAGGCGACGTTTTATTGCTTGAAAATGTTCGTTTCTACCCTGGTGAAGAAAAGAATGATGCAGAACTTGCGAAGTCATTTGCAGAGCTTGCCGATGTTTATGTAAATGATGCATTTGGTGCTGCACACCGTGCTCATGCTTCCACAGAAGGAATCGCACACCATCTGCCAGCAGTATCAGGATTCTTAATGCAAAAAGAGCTTGATGTTCTTGGCAAGGCATTGTCAAATCCGGAACGTCCATTCACAGCGATTATTGGCGGGGCAAAGGTAAAGGACAAAATTGGTGTTATTGAAAATCTATTAGAATTAGTCGATAACTTGATTATTGGCGGCGGCCTTGCTTATACGTTCGTTAAGGCACAGGGCCATGAAATCGGTAAATCGCTGCTTGAAGAAGACAAAATTGACTTAGCTAAATCCTTTATGGAAAAAGCAAAAGCGAAGGGCGTTAACTTCTATATGCCGGTTGATGCAATAGTTGCTGATGATTTCTCAGCCGATGCCAATACAAAAGTAGTTGCGATCGAAGAGATTCCTGCCGATTGGGAAGCACTTGATATCGGACCAAAAACAGCAGAAATTTACCGCGATGTCATTCAAAAATCCAAGCTTGTCATTTGGAACGGGCCAATGGGTGTGTTCGAAATCGATAAGTTCGCTGGCGGCACGAAGGCTGTTGCACAGGCTTTGGCAGATGCTGAAGGTGCGTATTCCGTTATTGGCGGCGGCGATTCAGCAGCGGCAGTTGAAAAATTCGGCCTTGCTGATAAAATGAGCCACATCTCTACAGGCGGCGGTGCTTCATTGGAGTTTATGGAAGGAAAAGCACTTCCAGGTGTAGTGGCGTTGAACGATAAATAATTTTATCTACAAATTTAAGGTGGATATCTACAAAGATTGAGCCGATATCTACAATTTTTAAAATATATCTACAAATTTTAGGCAGATATCTACAAATTTTGTACTGATATCTACATTTCAATTTTTTTAACCAAAGAAAGGGATGTTCCAGCATGCGTAAACCAATTATTGCAGGTAACTGGAAAATGCACAAAACACTTTCCGAAGCAAAGAGCTTTGCGGAAGAAGTGAAAGGCCTTGTGCCTGCTGCTGATAAGATGGATTCTGTTATTTGCGCACCTGCGTTATTTTTACAAAGCCTTGTGGAAACGGTCAAAGGCAGCGAAGTGAAAATCGGTGCTCAAAATATGCATTTCGAAGAAAAGGGTGCCTTTACAGGTGAAATCAGCCCTGTAGCACTTGCTGACTTAGGCGTTCAATACGTCATTATCGGCCATTCTGAGCGTCGTGAAATGTTCAATGAAACTGATGAATCAGTTAATAAAAAGGTACTTGCAGCATTTAAACATGGCCTAACACCAATTGTTTGCTGCGGAGAAACATTAGAGCAACGCGAAAACGGCGAGACGATGAACCTCGTAGGTTCTCAGATTGAAAAAGCTCTCACAGGCTTAACTGAGGACCAAGTAAAACAAACAGTGATTGCTTATGAACCAATTTGGGCAATTGGAACTGGTAAATCTTCGACTTCTGCAGATGCAAACGAAGTGTGCGCACACATCCGCCAAGTTGTTGCCAAGCAATTCTCTGAAGATGTGGCAGCGGCTATCCGGATTCAATACGGCGGCAGTGTAAAACCAGAAAACATTAAAGAATACATGGCACAGCCTGATATCGACGGTGCCCTTGTTGGCGGCGCAAGCCTTGAACCGCAATCATTTTTGCAATTACTAGAGGGTGGAAAATATGAGTAAAGCTCCTGTTGCCCTCATCATTCTTGACGGCTTTGGCTGCCGGGACGAGCATAAAGGTAATGCGGTCTACCATGCGAAAAAGCCAAATTTTGACCGCTATTGGGAAACATACCCGCATAACCATTTAACCGCGAGCGGTGAAGCAGTCGGCTTACCTGAGGGGCAGATGGGGAACTCGGAAGTCGGTCACCTGAATATCGGTGCTGGCCGGATTGTTTACCAAAGCTTAACTCGTGTTAACATTGCTATCCGTGAAGGGGAATTTGAAAAAAATGAAACCTTCATTGGCGCGATGGAGCACGCAAAGAAAAATGGGACAGCTTTGCATCTGTTTGGCCTTCTGTCAGACGGCGGGGTGCACAGCCATATTAATCATATGTTTGCCCTTTTAAAACTGGCCAAGGAAGAAGGCGTGGAAAAAGTATATATTCACGCATTCCTTGACGGCCGCGACGTCGGCCCACAAACAGCACCAACATATATTAAAGAAACAATGGTAAAAATGAAGGAGATTGGTGTCGGCGAAATCGCCACCATTTCCGGACGCTATTATTCCATGGATCGTGACAAGCGCTGGGAGCGTGTTGAAAAATCTTATCGGGCAATGGTATATGGTGAAGGTCCTTCTTACAAGAGCCCGCTAGAGGTTGTAGAGGATTCTTATTCTCACGGAATCTATGATGAATTCGTCCTGCCTTCCGTAATCGTCAAGGAAGACGGACAGCCTGTTGCAACCATCCAGGACAACGATGCAGTTATTTTTTATAACTTCCGTCCGGACCGGGCCATCCAGATTTCGAATACCTTTACCAACGAAGATTTCCGTTCGTTTGACCGAGGACCGAAGCATCCGCAACATTTACACTTCGTTTGTTTAACGCACTTCAGCGAGTCAGTGGACGGCTATGTTGCCTTTAAGCCGACAAACTTGGACAACACGTTAGGTGAAGTGTTGTCGCAAAATAATATGAAACAGCTGCGCATTGCTGAAACGGAAAAATATCCGCATGTTACGTTTTTTATGAGCGGCGGACGCGAGGATAAGTTCCCTGGCGAGGAGCGGATTTTAATCAACTCGCCAAAGGTACCAACTTATGACCTGCAGCCGGAAATGAGCGCCTACGAAGTGACTGATGCTTTGTTGAAGGAAATTGCAGCGGACAAGTTCGATGCGATTCTCTTAAATTTTGCTAACCCAGATATGGTTGGCCACTCAGGTAAGCTCGAGCCAACCGTTAAAGCGATCGAGGCAGTAGATGAGTGCTTAGGAAAAATTGTTGATGCAATTCTTGCAAAAGGCGGTACAGCGATTATCACTGCCGACCACGGAAACGCTGATGAAGTCGTCACACTTGAAGGTAATCCAATGACAGCGCACACCACTAACCCCGTGCCGGTTATTGTCACAAAGCAGGGTGTTGAGGTGCGTGACGGCGGTATCCTTGGAGATTTAGCGCCAACTATACTGGATCTTCTGAATGTGAAGCAGCCGGCGGAAATGACAGGAAAGTCGTTGATTAAGTAAGCTGCTATATCGATTCGCTAATAGAACTGTGAAATTCGCTAATAGGACTTCTGAATTCGCTAATAGAATAAAGAAATCCACTAATAGAACCAGAAAATTCGCTAATAGGATGTAATTTTCCACCTAAAATTGAACAGAACTTGATTAATAAAATTAATTTTTCAAAGGAGAGAATTAAAAATGCCATATATTATTGATGTTTATGCTCGTGAAGTATTAGATTCCCGCGGTAACCCAACAGTAGAAGTTGAAGTTTTCACTGAATCAGGCGCATTTGGCCGTGCATTAGTACCAAGTGGTGCTTCTACAGGTGAATACGAAGCAGTTGAACTTCGTGACGGCGATAAGAGCCGCTACCTTGGCAAAGGTGTTCAAAAAGCAGTTGACAACGTAAACGACATTATCGCGCCAATGCTAGTAGAAGAAGGCTACAGCGTACTTGATCAAGTATCTGTCGATAAAGCTCTTATCGAGTTAGATGGAACTGAAAACAAAGGCAAATTAGGTGCTAACGCGATTCTTGGCGTATCTATGGCAGTGGCTCATGCTGCAGCAAACTACCTGGATGTTCCTTTATACCAATACCTTGGCGGCTTCAACTCCAAGCAGCTTCCAGTGCCAATGATGAACATCGTAAACGGCGGCGCGCATGCTGATAACAACGTAGACATTCAGGAATTCATGGTTATGCCTGTCGGTGCTCCTAGCTTCAAAGAAGCTCTTCGCATGGGCGCAGAAATTTTCCACAGCTTAAAGTCTGTTTTAAAAGGCAAAGGCTTAAACACTGCTGTTGGTGACGAAGGCGGTTTTGCACCAAACCTAGGCTCTAACGAGGAAGCATTACAAACAATCATCGAAGCTATTGAAAAAGCTGGCTACAAGCCTGGCGAAGAAGTTATGCTTGCTATGGATGTTGCTTCTTCTGAACTTTACAGCAAAGAAGACGGCAAATACCATCTTGAAGGCGAAGGCAAAGTCAAGACTTCTGAAGAAATGGTTGCTTGGTACGAAGAGCTTGTTTCTAAATACCCAATCATCTCTATCGAAGACGGTCTTGATGAAAACGACTGGGAAGGCCACAAGCTATTAACTGAGCGCATCGGCGGCAAAGTTCAATTAGTCGGTGACGACCTATTCGTTACAAACACTAAGAAACTTGCAGAAGGAATTGAAAGAGGCATTGCGAACTCTATCCTGATCAAAGTTAATCAAATCGGTACATTAACTGAAACTTTTGATGCGATCGAAATGGCTAAGCGTGCTGGCTACACTGCCGTTATCTCTCACCGTTCTGGTGAAACAGAAGATGCAACAATCGCTGACATCGCTGTTGCTACAAACGCTGGTCAAATCAAGACTGGTGCACCATCTCGTACAGACCGTGTTGCGAAATACAACCAATTGCTTCGCATTGAAGATCAATTAGGTGAAACTGCACAATATAACGGAATCAAGTCTTTCTATAACTTGAAGAAGTAATTTTTAATAAAATTAGGACCTCCTGCCGTACTGGGCTGGAGGTCCTTTTATTATGTTTCGGAGGTTACTGTCGGATAAATCGCTTTTACTATCGGATAAATCGCTTTTACTATCGGATAAATCGCTCCAACTGTCGGATAAAACCAGTTTACTGTCGAGGAGTTTTTTCACTGTCGTAGTATCCATTTATGAAAAAAATTGGAATGTAAAGCAGGGAATCAACTTGCCTTTGTATAATAATACTTAGAAAACAACATTGTTTAAAACAGATAGACTGGGGAAGATGGGAATGAAAAAAATTCTGAAAAGGTTATCGAAGATACAGTGGGTGCTTATAATTGTTGCTGTTCTTGCTGCTGGATACTATCTTTTCAACGGAGCTTTGCCTTTTCAAAAAGCGGATGTCACCATGAAGGAGCAAAAAGCAAAGAGTGGGGAAACTGTCATCCAAATTGAGGATGCTGACCTCAGCCAAATTGCAGTGGAGTTCCCGATGGATATGTCAGAAACGGCAGTCATGGATGCCATTCACAAAATGTCTCACCAAAAGGTGATCGCCAATAAAAAGTGGGGAGCAATCCCTTTAACAAAGGAACGGGTGGAACGATTGCTGGAAATAGTCAATACACACCCTGCCAATTATGAAAATGCTGCCCTTTATATTGCTATATTGAACCGCTGGGAAAAAGGAGAGTTTTCAAGGGTTGATACTGATCACAATGCTATTTGGAACCTTCAAGGCGGAACGATTGGAAAAGCGACTGGAGTATTATCACTGGATGAGGAGAAAAAGTATATTGAGGCCAATTTCAATATTAAGGTGAAACAATAAGCCATTCGCACCGTCCTCCAATCCCAAAACCTGTCACAGAAACGTGTATTGTTAAAAAGGCTTAATTATGGTAAATTTAATATACTGTGTATTGTACGTCTACAGGAGGTGGCCTTCATGCATGCATTATTAGTTACATTATTAGTGATCGTAAGTATCGCACTGATTGTTGTTGTCTTACTTCAGGCAGGTAAAAGCGCTGGTTTATCCGGTGCCATTTCCGGTGGTGCTGAACAGTTATTCGGTAAGCAAAAAGCACGTGGACTCGACTTGATCCTTCATCGAATCACAGTCGTCCTATCAGTCCTATTCTTCTTGCTCACCTTAGCCGTTACCTACTTCAAAATCTAATATAACTAAACAAAAACCCGGCCCCGCGCCGGGTTTTCTGCATTGTGCGCCCGGCATGGGTGCAGTCTCTAGGGTGAAAGTCCCGAGCCATGAAGGCAGTAGTAGTGGTTAGCTTAACGCAAGGGTGTCCGTGGTGACGCGGAATCTGAAGGAAGCGAACGGCAAACCTCCGGTCTGAGGAACACGAACTTCATATAAGGCTAGGTATCATTGGATGAGTTTGCAATCCAAAACAAAGTCCATACTGCCGAAGGTGGTACAGAGTAAATGAAGCAGATAGATGGAGGGAAAGACTGCACTCTTACCCGGGGAGGTCTGATTGACAAGCCAAGTACACTTGGTAACCTGTCTAGCAATGGATAGCTGAACAATCAGAAGTCAGCAGAGGTCATAGTACCATTCTAACTCGAGAATGAATGGGAAGGACTGAACTATTAAGAGAGAATGAAGTCTGTACATTCGGCAATTGCATTGAACACAGACAATCCGAAAGGACCTACCTAAAGGAGGAAGCGATGAATCCGCTGGGGACTCTAGGAGGGTGGAGCAAGAGTCGGCATAAACAGAGCCTTCATTCACGTGGAAAGGAATATTATCATGTTAATGGAACGAATCTTGTCACGAGAAAATCTCTTAACTGCCCTTAAACGGGTAGAGCAGAACAAAGGAAGTCACGGCATAGATGGAATGTCCGTAAAATTCCTACGACGACATCTCTATGAAAACTGGGATTCCCTTCGGGAAGCTTTGAGAACAGGTAACTATCATCCTTCCCCTGTTCGCCGTGTCGAAATCCCGAAACCAAGCGGAGGAATAAGGCTTTTAGGCATACCAACTGTGACAGACCGTTTCATCCAACAGGCAATTGCCCAAGTATTAACCCCAATCTTTGACCCAACCTTTTCTGAAAACAGCTATGGTTTCCGTCCTAATAGGAGTGCCCATAATGCGGTAAGAAAGGCAAAGGGATTTATCAAGGAGGGTTTCCGTTGGGTAATTGATATGGACTTAGAGAAATTCTTTGATAAGGTCAATCATGACAAATTGATGGGGATACTCGCTAAAAGAATGGAAGACCGCATACTTCTCAAACTAATCCGGAAATATCTTCAATCAGGTGTAATGCTCAACGGTGTCGTTCAATCAACGGAGGAAGGTACTCCGCAAGGAGGACCTCTGAGTCCTCTCCTTTCAAACATAATTCTTGATAAACTAGATAAAGAATTGGAAACCAGAGGACATAAGTTTGTCCGTTATGCGGACGACTGCAACATTTATGTTAAGTCATTAAAAGCAGGAAAACGTGTAATGGAATCCGTTTCGACGTTTATCGAGCAGAAACTGAAGTTGAAGGTAAACAGGGATAAGTCGGCAGTTGACCGCCCGTGGAAACGGAAATTTCTTGGTTTCAGCTTTACTTTAAATAAAGAACCGAAGGTACGAATTGCGAAAGAAAGTATTAAACGCTTTAAGACGAAGATCCGAGAAATTACCTCTCGGTCAAAATCTTTTCCAATGGAAGTAAGGATTGAAATGTTAAACCGTTATCTAACAGGATGGTGTGGGTACTTCGCCTTAGCTGACACACCAAGCAAATTTAAAGAATTCGATGAATGGATAAGAAGAAGACTCAGAATGTGCAAATGGAAACAGTGGAAGAAACCTAAAACCAGAGTCAGGAAACTAATGGGTTTAGGTGTCCCTGATTACAAAGCATATGAATGGGGCAATTCCCGAAAGAACTACTGGAGAATCGCATGTAGTCCAATATTACACAAAACCCTCGATAACTCATATTGAGTCAACGAGGGTTGAGAAGTCTATATAATCGTTATGAATTTCTACGTCAATCTTAATGGAACCGCCGTATACCGAACGGTACGTACGGTGGTGTGAGAGGTCGGGGGTTAGTCACCCCCTCCTACTCGATTCTAGAAAGAACGTGTTGGAGGGGGTGTCCATATGGGGAGGACAATGTCCACGGACGGTGCCTGACAACTATTCAAGCATTTTGGTAGAATGTTCACTTCTTGTTTGATTAAACTAAGGAATAGCGATATTTTGTGTTAGTGAAGGAGTAGTAAGTATGAGAATTTCATTGCCTAAACCATTTACCTTTGAGGGAGGGAAGCGGGCTGTTTTGCTGCTGCATGGATTTACCGGTAATTCTTCAGATGTTCGGATGCTGGGCCGTTTTCTAGAGAAAAAGGGCTACACCTGCCATGCGCCGCATTATAAGGGACACGGAGTACCCCCAGAAGAACTGGTTCACACTGGTCCCGAGGATTGGTGGCAGGACGTATTGAACGGATATCAATATTTGAAAAATAAAGGCTACGATGAAATTGCGGTTGCCGGTTTATCCCTTGGCGGCGTATTTTCCTTAAAATTGGGATACACTGTACCTGTAAAGGGAATTGTCACCATGTGTGCCCCGATGTATATCAAAAGTGAACAAGTTATGTACGAAGGAGTTCTAGAATATGCCCGTGAATTTAAAAAGCGGGAAGGAAAATCAGACGAGCAAATCGAATTGGAAATGGATGAATTTAAAAAGACACCAATGGGGACGCTTAAGGCTCTCCAGGAATTGATTGCCGATGTACGCGACAACGTCGATATGATTTATGCCCCAACGTTTGTGGTTCAGGCCCGCCACGACAACATGATCAACACCGAGAGCGCCAATATTATTTTCGAAAATATTGAATCGGTAAAGAAGGAAATCAAATGGTATGAAGAATCCGGCCACGTCATTACGTTGGACAAAGAGAAGGAACAACTGCATGAAGATGTGTACGCCTTTTTAGAAAAACTAGATTGGCTCGTATAACGATTATTTAAAAACCTTTTAAAGGAGGGATTAATATGGAAGAAAATATTAAAAAGCATGTCGACAGGCTTTTGCAATATATGAAGGACGAGGCATACAAGCCGTTAACGGTACAGGAGCTGGAATCCGCGTTGGGCATATCGGATTCTGCTGATTTTAAGGAATTTGTCAAAGCACTTGTGCAAATGGAGGAAAAGGGTCTTGTTGTAAGAACCCGGGCGAACCGCTATGGTCTTCCGCAAAAAATGAATCTAATCCGTGGCAAGTTGACAGGTCATGCAAAGGGATTTGCGTTTGTTATTCCCGAAGAGCCAGGGATGGATGATATTTTTATCCCGCCGACAGAAACGAATAATGCCATGCATGGGGATACCGTGCTAGTTAGAATTTCCTCGGAAAGCTCTGGCCAGCGCCGCGAGGGAAGCATTATCCGGATCATCGAACGGGGCATACAACAAATTGTCGGTACTTATGTTGAAAGCAAAAGCTTTGGTTTCGTTATACCGGATGACAAGAAATTTGCTAGTGATATTTTTATCCCAAAAGAGGCATCCAAGGGTGCGGTCGAAGGACATAAGGTAGTCGTCAAGCTTACCTCCTATCCTGAGGGGAGAAAAAGTGCTGAGGGTGAAGTCGTCACAATCCTCGGCCATAAAAATGACCCTGGTGTAGATATTTTGTCTGTCATACATAAGCACGGGTTACCGATGGCGTTTCCGGATGAAGTTCTGCAGCAGGCCAATGAGACACCAGACACAATCGATGAAAGTGAGCTGGTAAATCGCCGTGACCTTCGTGGCGAAACCATTGTGACGATTGATGGTGCGGATGCAAAAGACTTGGATGACGCTGTTACCGTTACGCGACTCGAAAATGGTAACTACAAGCTCGGCGTCCATATTGCTGATGTCAGCTATTATGTAAAAGAAGGCACGCCGATTGATGTCGAAGCTGCGGATCGGGCCACTAGTGTTTATCTGGTAGACCGTGTAATTCCGATGATTCCACATCGGTTGTCGAATGGAATCTGTTCCCTAAATCCAAAGGTAGACCGGCTAGTGCTATCGTGTGAAATGGAAATCAACGAGGAAGGCCAAGTCGTCTCTAATGAAATTTTTCAAAGCGTGATTAAAACGACTGAGCGGATGACGTATTACGATGTCAACCGGATACTCGTCGATAAGGACGAGGAGACAAGGGAACGGTATAAAGCGTTGGTCCCGATGTTCGAATTGATGGGCGAGCTTGCTTCGATTCTTCGGGCTAAACGAATGAAGCGGGGCGCAATAGATTTTGATTTTAAAGAATCAAAGGTATTGGTAGATGAAGAAGGGAAACCAAGCGATGTGGTCTTGCGCGAACGTTCGGTGGCCGAACGCTTGATTGAGGAATTCATGCTGGCGGCCAACGAAACGGTAGCCGAGCATTTCCACTGGATGGATGTTCCGTTCATTTACCGTATCCACGAAGATCCGAAGGAAGACAAACTGCGCAAGTTTTTCGAGTTTATTACTAACTTCGGGTATTTTGTAAGGGGCACAGCAAACAATGTCCACCCGCGGGCATTGCAGGAAATTATTGAAGAGGTCCAGGGCAAGCCAGAGGAAATGGTTGTTTCCACTGTGATGCTGCGATCCATGCAACAGGCGAAATATGATCCGGAAAGTCTCGGACACTTCGGGTTATCTACACAGTTTTATACCCATTTCACCTCGCCAATCCGCCGTTATCCGGACACGATTGTGCACCGGTTAATCCGGACATATATTATTGAAGGAAAACTGGATGAGGCCACAAGGGCAAAATGGAATGCCGAGCTTCCAGATATAGCAATGCATTCTTCAAAAATGGAGCGCCGTGCTGTTGATGCGGAGCGCGAAACCGATGAATTGAAAAAAGCGGAATATATGGAAGATAAGATTGGCGAAGAGTACGATGGAATTATCAGCTCCGTCACGAACTTCGGTATGTTTGTAGAGCTTCCAAACACGATTGAAGGCCTTGTCCATGTCAGCTACATGACAGATGATTATTACCGTTTTGATGAGCGCCATTATGCGATGATTGGCGAGCGAACCGGGAATGTGTTTCGCATTGGTGATGAAATTACCGTTCGGGTGGTTAAGGTCAATAAAGACGAGCGCTCGATTGATTTTGAAATCGTCGGCATGAAGGGTACGCCACGGCGTGAGCGTTCTGATGCGCCGAAGGTCTTTAGGACGGGCAGCAATGAGTCCAAGCCACGCCGGAATAAGCAGGGTGAGCGCGGGCAGCAAGGCGGCCGAGGAGGCAAACAAGGTGACGGCAAGTCCGATGCTGGCGGCGGTGGCGGTCAGGGCGGCGGAAAGTCGAGAAAGAAACGTAAATTTTATGAGAACGTTCCGAAAAACAAGAGCACGAAGCGGAAGAAAAAGAAATATTAGGGGAGAGCCTATTTGGGCTCTCTTTATTAACTTTAATTGAGTATGAAGACGAAAGCTCAGTTGTGTGAGATAGAAAATGTCCTTCATGAGGAGGATGTGAGGTTAGTCTAAAAAGTGGACACGTAAAAATGAGATTTAGATTATAATACAATCATCATTTAAAAGGACGTGTTCACATGGGTAAACATCATTCTCAAGAGTATAAAGAATATGTTGCAAAGTTAATCGTTGAGGAGGGGAAAAAAGCCTCCCAGGTAGCTTTTGAACTCGAGATCTCCCCTAAAACTGTTAGTCGATGGGTGGCAGCTTACAGGACTAAAACAAGTGCTGGGAAAGCTGGAGAAAACTATCTTACACCCACAGAACTTGAAAAACTGAAAAAGCAACACGAGAAAGAGATACAAAAATTGAAAGAGGAAAACGAAATTCTAAAAAAGGCCATGCACATCTTCACGAAAAACCAAGCGTAATTTATACGTTCATTCAAGCCCACTCTGATGAGCACGCTGTGGCGAAGATGTGCAAAGTTCTTAAAGTATCATCAAGTGGCTATTATAAATGGCTAAGGATCCAGAATAAACCTCAATCTGAGAAAGATGCCTACCGTAAAGAAATCAAGCAAAAAATAAGTAAATCATTTCACGAGAGCTATGGTACGTATGGGAGCCCCAGGGTCCATGCCGACTTGGTGGAGTGGGGTTATACCATTTCTCAAAAGACGGTTGCACGTATGATGAAAGAGATGGGTTTAACAGCCACACCAAAAGAAAAGTTTGTCATTACTACTAATTCAAATCATGATTTACACATTTATCCTAACCTGCTTAATCGCCAATTTAATGTTGAAAAGCCCAACCGAGCATGGGTAACTGACATTACGTACATTTGGACGCTTGAAGGCTGGGTTTATTTATCATCCGTTATGGATCTATTCTCAAGAAAAATCGTAGGCTGGAGTATGGCTTCACATATGAAAAAGGAGCTATCCATACAAGCATTAAATATGGCGATTGTTACAAGGCAGCCTAGTGAAGGGTTAATCCATCATTCGGACCGTGGGTCCCAGTATTGTTCAAATGATTATATCGACATCCTGAAAGGGAAAAACATGCATATCAGTATGAGCAGAAAGGGCGATCCTTACGACAATGCATGTATTGAGTCTTTTCATGCCACAATCAAGAAAGACTTGATCTACAGAAGACGCTTTAAGACCAGGGCTGAAGCCGTAAAAGCCATTAATCATTATTTAAATAGTTTTTATAATGAAAAACGAAAACACTCTACTTTAGGGCACAATTCACCGAATCAATTCGAGAGAAACCACCGGCAAGATGAAGTTGCATATACCTCATAATATAGCCATTTGGTGTTAGGAAATGAGCAGTCATGCTTTTCGACTGATCATTTCTAATACCGTACCAAACGAAGTGCGGTAGTGGTTTGGTTTCTAAAAGTCTTAAATTTTACTGTCCACTTTCTTGACAGAAGACCAGATGAAGGACAAAGTGCAGAGGTGGAAGTCGAAAAATGTCCTTCATAAGGCGGATGAAGGACAAAAAGCAGAAGTGCAGGGCTGAAAATGTCCTTCATCCACCGCATCATCCCTTTCACCTTCTTTTCTAATTGTATAGACTCACCTGTTCTGTTAAAATTAACTCGTAAACGAGGTGAAAATTATGCCAAAAGGTGAAGGAAAAGTCGTCGCCCAGAATAAAAAGGCTTATCACGACTATTTTATCGAAGAAACATACGAGGCTGGAATCGTCCTGCAGGGAACGGAGATCAAGTCCATTCGTGCCGGCAAAGTAAACCTAAAAGACTCCTACGCGCGGATTCATAATGGAGAAATCACCCTTATTGGAGTGCATATCAGCCCATATGAGCAAGGAAACCGCTACAATCATGACCCAGAACGAGAACGAAAGCTGCTGCTTCATAAGCGCGAGATTTTAAAGCTTTTTGGAGATACTAGAGAAGCGGGCTATTCTTTAATTCCATTAAAGCTTTATTTGAAAAATGGTTTTTGCAAGGTGCTGCTTGGACTTGCAAAAGGTAAAAAGAACTACGATAAGCGTGAGTCTTTGAAGCAAAAAGAAGCAAAACGCGAAATCGAGCGTGCTTTTCGCGATCGTCAGAAGATGTAAAAAAGGCAATTCGATATGTCTTACAAATACTTACAATTGAAAAATCCTCTAAATGTGTTATAATAAATTTGTCGCTGAGATGAGCGGCAAACAACTTGGCTCAAGAGCTTGCCATTTTCCTAACGTCTTGCTTCATAAAAGCAACTTTTTATAATGGGGACGCTACGGATTCGACAGGGGTAGTTTGAGCTTAGGTTGCGAGTCGAGGGGATCGGCCTCGTTAAAACGTCAAAGCCATAACTGGCAAAACTAACAACAACTTAGCTTTCGCAGCTTAATAACTGCATAGCTGTTCGCCCCTCCATCGCCTATGTGGTAGGGTAGCGGACTCACTCTTAGTAGGCTACGCCGGAGTCCACCGCCTGAGGACAAAGGAAGAGAACAACCAGGCTAGCTGACCGGACGCCTGTCGATAGGCAGATGGATCAGCGAAGCGCGAATATGTCGACTACACTCGTAGAAGCTTAAGTGCCAATATTCTTGGACGCGGGTTCGATTAATTGATAGTCGCCTTATGTGGTAACACATAAGTGAAAATCCGGCTTTATCGGTGAAACCTAAGTCGCTTGAAAAAGCGATAAGGCAATGCCGAGCGGTATGTGGAGCAATCTAACAGCCGTGTATCGACTTATAGGCTGCCAAACAATCCATTGGTAGTACTAAGATGCGAAATCTCATGCCCCAAAGAAGGGTAAATCTACGTTTCGCATAAGACGCCGGAGGACCTGTAAACAATAAACAGGTTCAAGATATAGTCAGTGCCATGACGAAAGCATGGAAACGCACGTCCCGCCGTCTCCACCATACATAGGTGGATACAAGATCAGCAGAAATGCTGGTCTTTTTTAATGCTCTTTTTTCCCTAAATAAACCAAACACATCCTAACCAGACCTTCGCCTCTCGACACATCCCAAAAAGTTTGTCGAACAATATATTGATACGAAATAGTACTCTGGTAGTATAATGGAAATTAAATGTTACTACATAATTATGAATTTACCAAAAATTCTACAATTTTAGTTGAGTGCGACCGCGTTCCCGGGCCAAGGTGAGCAAATTCTTTTAGCTGGGCACAGAGACACGGTATTCCGAAAGTTTGGCGAACTGAAACCGGGAGATATTTTAATCCTTGAATTCCCTTATGGTACTTTTAAATACAAAATGGCTACTTCGAAAATTGTCGATAAAAATGATCGGACCATCATTAGAAAGGCGGGCAAGGAGGAATTGGACCTGTCCACCTGCTACCCGTTCCATTTTGTCGGGAAAGCGCCGAAACGATATATCATTTATGCCTATCCGGTTGAGTAAAACCGGATTTTTTGTATTTAAAAAGAGGAAATTTAGAATATTTGGAGAATATTTGATTAAAAAAGGAATCAAACAGAAAAGTTGATTCGAATTTTCATCAACAATCGTTAGGGGTGAGCGCCAGTGGAAAATGAGAACTTCTTTATATCAGAAGCCATGCGGATGAATGGAGTAGAAAAGTCGGATATCGAAACTATTTTGGTGTCGATATTTCATGGAAGCTACGATGGAGTCTATGTTGCGGATAAAAACGGTGTCGGCGTGATGGTCAACCGGGCTTACTCCAAAATAACCGGTGTGAAAAGTCACGAACTGCTTGGAAAAAGTATGGAGACTGTGGTGAAAGAAGGGATTGTTTCTGAGTCGGTCACATTAAAAGTATTGGAAGAAAAAAGACCGGTCACAATTATACAGACAGTAAGAGGCAAGGAACTATTGGTAACCGGGAGTCCGATTTTTGATTCTGGCGGTGACATAGCGTTTGTTGTCACGAATGTTAGGGATATATCAGATTTAAATCAAATGAAAAGCGCACTCTATCAATCTAGAAAATTAACAGAAAAATATTTAAGTGAAATTGAAGATTTCAAAAAACGAGAATTAATCCAGATGCATGTTGATGGAATTGTGGCACAAAGCCAGGAAATCATGAGGGTTTACCATCTGGCAAGAAAAGTGGCAAAGGTTGACTCGGGTGTGCTTATTTTAGGGGAGTCCGGGGTAGGAAAAGAAGTCATTGTTAATTATCTCCACAACGAAAGCGACCGGGCCGATAAGCCGCTAATTAAAGTCAATTGCGGTGCCATTCCGAAACACCTGCTTGAATCTGAATTATTTGGCTATGAAAAAGGGGCGTTTACCGGAGCGGACAGCAATGGAAAACCAGGATTGTTTGAGCTGGCAAACGGGGGCACCATCTTTTTAGATGAGATAGGTGATATGCCGATTGATCTCCAGGTGAAATTATTAAGGGTGCTGCAGGAGTTTGAAATCATGCGGGTCGGCGGACGAAAAAGCATCAAAATTGATGTTCGGGTCATCTCGGCGACACATATGAATTTGGAGGAAATGGTGGATAAGAATGATTTCCGAAGGGACCTTTATTACCGCTTAAACATCGTTCCTATCCGTATTCCGCCATTGCGCGAAAGGAAAGCAGACATTGTGCCGCTTGCGTTCTATTTTTTAAATAAAACGAATAAAAAAAGCAAGTCGAATAAGCGATTTCACCCTGAAATTCTGAATTTCTTTGAAAAATACCATTGGCCAGGAAATATCAGGGAGTTGGAAAACCTGGTTGAAAGACTGGTAATTACCTCTGACCATGACGAAATTCAGATAAAAGATCTGCCGCCAAATTTACTCAGAGGTTTGGAAAAAACAACAACAGAAAAGGGGAAGTTAAAGGAAATTTTGGCCAATGTGGAGCGGAAGGTCATAAAAGAACAAATGGAGGAATCCAGGACGACCAGGCGTGCTGCGATGGAATTAGGAATTAGTCAGTCTGCGCTAGTAAAAAAGATGCAAAAGTTAGGTATTTAAAATCTTTGATGAAAAAAGGAATCAAACCCTAATATCCTTATTTTAGAGCCGACGTTTATTTGTCGGCTTTTTTCTGTTCTTTTCAACATTGTTTGACAAAAATTTTATAAGAATTTGTCGATTAATATCTAAATATTGAATATTTTCCATTTATTCAAAAATTGGCACGATAATTGCAATATAAAAATATGGATTGTCATTAAAAAAATAAATTTGACGGAAGGTGATGAAAATTGATGGATTTTCCAACTTTTGAGCTTAGTGGAAAAGTGGCCCTTGTAACCGGAGGAAGTAAAGGAATTGGCTTAGGTATGGCACAAGCTTTGGGTCGTTATGGGGCAACGGTTGTCATTACCAGCCGGGGGGCTGATGAAGGAGAAACAGCCGTACAACAATTAAAGGAAGAAGGCATGAATGCTGCTTATATTCAAGCTGATGTGACAAAAAAGGAGCAGGTAGAAAAGCTTGTCAATGAAATCGTCGAGCGCTTTGGCACGCTTGATATCCTAGTCAACAATGCCGGGATGAATATCCGCAAGCCGTTGGTCGAAGTGGAAGAAAGTGATTGGGACCGAGTTTTGGGGGTCAATTTAAAAGGGATTTTTCTGGTCGGGCAGGCTTGTGCCAAGCAGATGATCAAACAAAACTACGGGAAAATCATTAACATCTCCTCCATTTTTGGAAGCGTGGGAATGTCGTTTCAAACTTCCTATGCTGCCAGTAAAGGCGGCATTAATCAATTAACAAAAATCTGGGCTGAGGAATTGGCACCAAATAACATTACTGTCAACGCGATTGGCCCTGGCTATATTATGACGCCGATGACGCAGGATTGGCTTTCTGATCCTGCGCGGGTCGAAAAGATCGTCAACTCTACGATGATCAAAAGATTTGGGGAAATATCAGACCTCGTTGGTCCAGTCGTGTTCTTGGCATCTGATACATCAAAATATGTGACAGGCCAAGTGCTCCACGTCGACGGCGGTTGGACGGCACGTTAAAGGAGGTTTACTACATGAAAATCGTAAAAGAGACCCATTTTAACCGAGAACTAAAAGTATTTGAGAACCGGCCCCGGAATCTTTTTGCAATGTTGGAGGAAGCATCTCGGGAGTACCCTGAACACGAAGCGCTGGTCATGAACGGAGTACGCTTGACCTACAAAGAAACGCACGATAAAGCACTAGAAATTGCCGGCAATTTACAAAGTTCCTTATGTGTAAAAAAAGGCGACAGAATTGCCCTTTTGTTGGGGAACAGTATTGAATTTAGTTTGCTGGTGTTTGCCTGCGCCAAATTGGGGGCTATTTTTGTACCATTAAATACCCGTTTAAAAGAAAACGAGCTTTCCTATATGCTGGAGCAATCAGGCAGCAAGCTTTTGTTTGTCGATGATGAATTTTTGGAAACAGTCGAAAGCATGAGGGACAGCAAGTCTATTGAAACGATTCAAAATTTCTTTTTAATCGGAAATAAAACTCCTAAACGAAAAGACTATTTACCTTTTGAAATCCTTGAGCAGCCTGCATCTGTCTCCGAGGTTCCTGTTTCAGAGGATGACCCACTATTTATTATGTATACTTCTGGAACTACCGGGTTGCCAAAGGGGGCAGTAGGAAGCCATTTAGGTGCCATTCACAGTTCCATCAATTATGAAACAGTCTTTAAAACAACGCACAAGGCAAAAACGCTGATTGCGGTTCCGCTTTTTCATGTGACCGGATTGATTGGCCAGCTTTTTCATATGGTACGAGTGGGCGGCACGTCCGTGATCATAAGGAGATTTAAGACGGAGGAATTCATCCGCCTGGCAGCCGAAGAACAGGTAACCTTCTTATTTAATGTACCGACCATTTATGTCATGATGATGGCCCATCAGGATTTTTCATTATACAGCTACACAAATGTAAACTGTATCGCGTACGGCGGCGCGCCGATGTCGACAGAAACCATTTATAAATTGAAAAAGTACTTTCCAAACGCCTATTTGCAAAATGCCTATGGCGCAACGGAAACTTCTTCTCCTGCGACGCTTATGCCACAGTCATATAACGAAGCGAAATTTCAATCGGTCGGCTTGCCGGTACCAGTTGGCGAGTTAAAGGTTGTAAATGATAACGATGTGCCATGCCCACCGGGAGAAGTCGGGGAACTATTAATTAAGGGGCCGATGGTTGTAGAGGGATATTGGGACAATGAAACAGCCAATCAAACCTCATTTGTTAATGGATTTTGGCGCTCCGGCGACCTGGCCAAAATGGATGAGGACGGCTTTGTTTATATAGTCGACCGGAAAAAGGATTTGATTAACCGCGGTGGTGAAAAAATATTTTCCATCGAGGTCGAAAATGTCCTTTATAATCACCCAAAGGTGCACGAAGCAGCCGTAGTCGGCGTTCCTGATGCCATTTTTGGAGAAGTGGTCAAAGCGGTCATTGTACCGAAAGACCAGGCGGTTATTGACCCTCAGGAAATAAGAGATTTTGTAGCTGAAAGATTGGCAAATTACAAGATTCCGAAACTAGTAGAATTTGTTTCCGAGCTGCCTCGCAACCCTGCGGGGAAGGTTTTAAAAAATGCATTGAAGAACCTGCAAAGCTAATTTTACATTCGAAAGGATTTGATTCCATTGTCCACCATGGCAAAAAAAGCTTGGAAATATCGTTATGTCGTTCTTGTCATTCTTTGGTTAGTCTACATTATTAACTATTTTGATAGAATGGCCGTTCTCACCTTCCTTCCGTTTATCCAGAAGGATTTAAATCTGACACCTGTTGAGGTTGGCCAGCTTGCTTCCGTGTTTTTCTTTGCCTACGCTGCCGCCCAAATCAGCGCCGGTTTTCTCGCTGATAAAATTGGTGCCAAAAAGGTTATGTATATCGCCATTACCGTATTCACCGCTGTTACAGCTGTAACTGGCGTGGTGAAAAACTTCGCCCAGTTTTTAGCTCTCCGCATCGGTTTGGGACTAGGGGAAGGGCATCATTTTGCACCAGCCATCCGCGCCATCAATAACTGGTTCCCATTCAAGGAAAGAGGAAGAGCGGTGTCGTTTTTTGCTACCTCTTGGGCTGTTGCACCTGCTATTGTTCCGGTTATCGTTACCAGCATTTCGGTTTACTTTTTCGCAGGAGACTGGCGTCCGGTATTCTATGTTCTGGCCATCCCGGGTGCACTTGGAATCTTTTTATTATGGAGATTTGTAGCAGATTCTCCAAAAGAAATGATTGAAAAGGGACGATTGAGCAAGGACGAAGATATTGAAGCTGGAGCAGTTTCTGCCACTCTTACAAAAGAAGAAAAAAGAAAGCAATACGGAGTTTTCTTAAAGGATAGTAATTTTTATGTGTATACGTTGTGCTTATTTTGCCAGCTTGCCGTATATTGGGGTTCATCCACTTGGCTGACTTCTTTCTTGGTTACCCAACACGGATTAAATATTAAAGAAATGGGCTTTTTCGCATCTGCTCCTTACATTGTGGCGTTCTTCGCGATGATGCTTGGCGGCTGGCTGATGGATAAAGTTCTACATCGTATGAAGCCTGTTGCCTTGATTGCCTATATCGGCTGTATTCCAGTTCTATGGATGCTTGGTGCTGTTGAAAAAGGGAATACAGGTATGTTACTGACGCTCCTTTTACTTACTGGTTTCTTTGTTAACTTAAACTTCGGTTCCATCTATGCTTACTTGCCAAAGCGCTATCCGAAGGAAATTGTCGGAAGTGCAACTGGATTAGCAAATGGTATTGGCCAATTGGGTTCGTTTGTATCGCCGCTTGTTGCCGGCTATTTAGTAAAAGTAGGTGCTAATGGTTCCCAGGATTTTAGTGGTGTATTCATTTTCTTTGCCCTGACGGCAGCGTTGGCGGCTGTGTGTGCGATTATTTTGAAAGAGAAGCAGATACATCAGCTTGCGGTAGTAAAAAATGAGAAATCTGTAATTTAATTTTTAGAAAATAGGGAATGAAGTCTTTTCTAAGTATCTTCGTTCCCGCTATTTGAAGCAAGGGGGACAAATCGTGCCAACAAATACAGCAAATAATGAGTCATCTATTCTTGAAAAAGAACAGAAGCGCTGGGAAAGATTTTTCAAAACTCTTAACAGTGGTGATTTCCGATTCGGTCATACGTCCAGACAATTAGTTTGGAAAAAGAATAAAGCCACCTTATGGCACTATCCAGCAGCAACAACAAAAAAATATGATGTTCCTATTTTTATTGTTTATTCGCTATTCAATCAGCCAACGATTCTCGACTTTGCTCCAGGCTCAAGTGTTCTCGAAGGACTGGTAAACAGGGGTTATGATGTCTATTTATTAGACTGGGGCGTCGCCGGGTACGAAGATAAAAATATTTCAATTGAAGATTATGTAGCCAGCTATATCAAAAAAGCGGTTCAGCGGGCATTAAGGCATGCCGGTGCGGAGGAAATATCGGTGGTCGGATATTGTCTGGGCGGTACGCTGGCAGCGATGTATGCTTCCTTAGCGGAAGAACCAATCAAAAACCTAGTGACGGCTGCTGTTCCAATTGATTTTAGTGTGGCGGCCACCTTGCCTGAAAATTGGGCGGAAGCAATGCTTGAAGGGAACATGGATCTTGACCGCTTTATCGAAGTGTATGGATTGGTACCGCCTGTTTATGTAGAGGCCATGTTCAGGTCAATCACTTCACCGGTGTACAACACCCCTTATACGCTCCTTTTATCACGGGCGCATGATCAAAGGTTTACGGAAAAATGGCACCGGATGAACACTTGGACAAAGGGGCACGTCCCGTTAACCGGCGGAGCGTTTAAGCAGTTAAACGAAGATTTGTTTAAAGGAAATAAGCTGGTTAAAGGTGAGTTTACCGTTCACGGCAAAAAAGCAGATTTAAAAAATATTAAGTCAAACCTTTTGGCTGTCAGCATGAAAAGCGACAACCTAATTCCAGAAGAGCAAAGTAAGCCAATTATGGATTTAGTTTCAAGTGAAGATAAAACGTTTTTACGTATAGAAGGCGGCCATGTGAACTTAGCAATGTCCGGTAAATTTGCTGGAATTTTGGATGACTGGCTCAGTGAACGTTCAACGAAATAAAATAGCAAGGTGGGGAAGCAAATGCAGAAGCTGCATTCGATATATGAGATGGTAAATGTAGAAGAATCGGTCCAATTTTTGCAATCTCTTATCCAAGTTAACAGTGTTAATCCTGACGGCAATGAAAAAAGGGTCGCTGAGGCTATTGAAACGTTTTTAGCTTCATCCAAGCTTCAAGTGGAGCTAGATGACCTAGGCAATAACCGGGCCAACTTGTTTGTTACTTATCCAGACAGAAAAACGGACGAGAGGTATTTAGTTTACAGCGGCCATTTTGACACCGTCCCAACCGGTAAAGTGGAGTGGCAGCATGGTCCTTTTTCCGGGGAAATCGTCGGCAACAAAATGTATGGCCGCGGCACTACTGACATGAAAGCTGGAGTTGCTGCAATGATTCTGGCGATGGAGTATTTATCTCGTGCCGGTGTGAAACTTAAGGGTAAGCTGCAGTTTGTTGGAACTGCAGGAGAAGAGGTCGACGGCTACGGTGCTAAGACGGTTGTCCAAAAGGGCCAGATTGACAAGGCTACAGCCATGGTCATCTCGGAGCCAAGCGAAAACGAAATCTATAACGCCCATAAAGGCTGCTTGTGGCTGGAGATTACTACGAATGGAAAAACTGCCCACGGTTCCATGCCAGATCAAGGTATTAACGCCATTTTGGCCATGAACGACTTAATTAACGAGCTTCTTAAGTATGAGTTTTCTTATATACCACATCCAATCCTGGGGCATCCAACCTTAAATATTGGCACCATTGAAGGTGGCGTCAAGACAAATGTAGTGCCTGACCAATGCAGCGTGACGCTTGATATTCGAACAGTTCCGGGACAGGATATTGACCGGATTTTAAAAGATATTGAAGATATGCTAAAGGGAATCACTGAAAAATCAAAGGCGTCTTATCAGATTAAAATAATTAATAGAATGGAATCGGTTAGTACAAAGGAATCCGACGAATTTGTCCAAATGGCGGTCCGAACTGGTAAGAAAGAGTTGAACTTGGACTTGAATCCAACCGGTGTTAATTATTATACAGATGCATCTGTTTATCAGCCTCATTTGCAGATTCCAACATTCATCTTTGGCCCGGGGCACCCAAAACTTGCCCATCAGCCGGATGAATATGTGGAAATTGACAAGTTCATTGAATCCATACGTTATTTTATGGCACTGGCCATTGAGTATTTAGGGGAGAAATAAAAGAGCTGGAGGCTGTCTTATTAGGGTCTGCCCCCCCCTTTAAGACAGTCTCCAGTTTTTATGTTTAATGCTTCAAATTCATGTTGTTGTTCATGCCCATATTCATATTAGGATTCATGTTCATATTCATGTTTTGAGTTTGCGGCATCCCTTGAGCAGGTGCAAAGGAATTAACGATTTGCGTCATATCCTGCTGGGCTAGCTGCGGTACCTGGTAGTAATGGTTTTTATTTTGATAAATGGAAAGCTCATAAGCCATTTCAATGCAGTTTGGCACAGAGTCCGCAAGCACGCGGCGGACAACCGGATTGGTCGTTTCACACGCAGCCATAGTCTTGTGTGTAGCACCGGATTTGCACGCAGTTAACATACAGCCGGAAATAAACTCATCGGAGATTTCCGTCATGTTCTGCATTGGCTTCTTCGGCTGGGTCGGAGTTAACCCATACACAAAGTCATTCCCCTGCTTCATTTTATAGCTCTGCGTCGGCTTTGACGGGTCCTGCCCGGATTGGAAGCACTGCAATGTTATATTATATTCATCCTGAATGAATTGATATTGACGGTCTAAAATATCAAGCAGCTCAGGATCTTTTACATGCGGGCGCAGCATCAAATACTGATTTAAGGTCCCAATTGACCCATTCAACACTTCATGTACATCAAACATTTCATGGCCGCCGTGGTTCAACTGTTGCGGCACAGCCCCTGTATGCATATTTTGGTGCATTTGCCCCTGCTGATTCTGTAACATCAATCGAATCTCCTCCTCAAAAAAATTGGACACAGCCACTCATTATTTTGGTTAATGGAGGGATTGTTATTCTCTATTGAAATTTATAAAAACTTTCCATTGAGGCATGGGGACTGTTTGCGCATCAACAGCTAAAATAAACTGTGTTACAAAGGGCTAGTTTTTTGAAAATATTGTAAGGTATCCCGAAGCAAAATTAGCTTAGTATAAGTATTATTCAGCTGACAGATTAATTTGAATTGCAATCCTTTGATTCGTGATACACATGAACATCGACGTTCTGGTTGTATTTTTTGATAAAACCAAATGATGCATAACACTCAAATAAAAAAGGACCTCATCCATTTCAGGGGATTCGGTCCTATTAAATGTTACATAACTATTTTTGTAGTATATTTTGCGTTATCTGACATTTCTTTAGGTGTTATAATTCTTATGAATTTCCCTCTCACAGATTGTGGTTTTGGCTTTGCCTTATCATCCACATGTTCTAGTTCAAAAGCTGCAAATCCAATCACCGTTCTAGTGCTAGTACCTGTACCGCTTCCACTAACAATTGGTACGATAACATAGTCTCTTTTGTTTAATTCAGTTAAGATGGGGTTACTATCTATCGGATCGCCAGTTTCTGTACAGATAATCATATTAACTGATATTGGTTCAGGAGCACCATCTCTAATGTAAGACGCAACTGTTGGGCTGCCACCGCTGTTACATTTTACATTTAAGGTACCAGGGGCTTCTATTATATCAAAATTTAATAAACCATAGTTTCCTGTCTCTCCATCTCCTGGTGGGTACGTTAAATCATAAATATTTCCGGGTTGGTCAGGAGTATATTTAATTCCAATAGGAATTACATCGGAGTAAGCAGGTGTAATAATTTTCACTTTTGAGAATGCCTTTACCTCAGAATTGGAAAATCCTAATACTTTCATTAAAGCGAAATCAACTGTAACTGTACCTCTCACTTGATAATAGTTTTCTTTTCGACCTTCAACATAATTGGCAGTTGGTTCATAGGAGGCAGTAAGGTTATTATTAGCAACAACAGTTGCGACCGCTTTTATCTTAGTGTCGTTACTAGGTTCAAATTCCTTTTTGGGTACCAAATAATCATCTATTAAAGCATCTGCACCAGCCAATGCCCCTGCATCAACGGCCTTCTGCAATTCTGACTTAGCAAGATATAATCTTCCGCCATCGATAGCTAAACCAGCAAATCCAATTAGGACAGTTAACATTAATGAAACTAGAACCAAAGATTGTCCTTTTTCATCTATCAATATTTTTTTTATCAAAAATATTCCCCTCCTTTTTGTTCTTTATAAAGAATGATAATACGAAACTATTTCATTGTATAGAAAATTCATAAATAAAATTCATTTCAAGTTTAAATGGTTTTGGAACAACTTATTATACTCCCGTTCTTTATTCCTAACTTTTTTATAGATCCTGCAGGAAGCTCCAGCGTTGAATGGGCAGCTTTTTCAGGTTTTGTAATTTTCCACGGCATTAAGTTTTCATATACTTTTACAACTTTATTTTGTTTGCTAAGAAAAACCACATCGATTGGAAATCTCACAAAAAACATATGCACAGCATTGCAGGGGATTATCCAAAGGCCTTCATTAACAATAGGTGCCTTTCTAAACATTAACCCAATAACCCTTTTTGTAATTGAATCCGCTAATTTTATCTGATAAGGAATGTTAACAATATCTCTTTCCATAAAAATGCCCCTTTCGATTATATATATTTATTATAGTGAACAATTAGTTTCTTTTAAAGAACAAAAAGTAAGAAATATTTAGATATTTTAAGAGAATCGTTGAAAAACATATAAAAATACGCTAAAACGAACAAAAATGAGAGTTTTCAATATATTTTGTTCATTATATATTTAATTTAAGTTCTGAATATAGAACAAACAAACTCTAAAAAAAGTAATAGGAGGAGAAAAGAATGAACATTGTTAAAAAGTTGTGGAAAGAAGAAGAAGGACAAACTTTGTCTGAGTATGGGTTGATAATTGGTTTAGTTGCTGCTGTTGTCATAGCTGCTGTAGTTACACTAAAAGCTGGAATTGACGATGTTTTTTATGATATTAAAACTAAACTTCAAGATGCAATAAAGTAAGAGAGTTCCAAAACTTATTTACATCAGCCCTGCTCATAAATTCACAGCAGGGCTGATGTTATAGAGGGAGGCGGTTTCAAAAAATGCAATCTATTATTTTGTGTATAGTCTTATTAATTTGTTTAGTTACAGATATTAAAGCACGAAAAATATTAAATATCGTTACAATACCAGCTATTATTTTTGGACTTGTTTATTCAGTAATTACATCTGGATTAAATGGGTTTTTATTTAGCGGCAAAGGTTTTCTAGTAGGTTTATGTTTACTGTTAATCCCATTTATTTTAGGTGGAATGGGTGCAGGGGATGTAAAGTTAATGGCAGCGATTGGGGCCTTAATGGGCACCGAATTTGTATTTTATTCGTTTATTTATACTGCACTGATTGGTGGAGTAATTGGTCTTTTATTAATTATAAAAAATAAAGGCTTTATACCCCTGCTTAAGTCTTTTCTTTTTAATTTAGTATTTTTAAGAAGCAATCTTGGGGAGATTATTATATCTCAAGATAAAAAGGGGAGTATTTCATTTCCTTATGGAGTTGCAATTGCCCTTGGTACACTATGCACACTGGTTTGGGGTGGATTTTAATGAAGTCGGAAAAAGGCCAATCACTAGTTGAATTTGCCTTAGTCTTACCGGTATTACTGTTACTATTATTTGGAATTGTGGACTTTGGACGAATTCTCCATGCATATCTTACGATTGATCATGCTGGTAGAGAAGCAGCACGTGCTGCAAGTATTGGCGGTGGAAATATTGAACAAGTCGCTGTTGATAATGCTGTAGGAATTAGCTTAACAACAGGAAATGTGAAAGTAACTAAAGGAGTACCAACTTCAAACGATGTAACGATTGCTATTACCTACCCAATTACATTTCTAACACCAATAATCAGTAGTGTAATTGGGGAAGTCGAACTAAAAGATAAAACGGTAATGAGAGTGGAATAAGAAAAGTTAAATTTGCAAGAAGCAAGCAGTGAAAGATTGTAATAGTTAGATTTTCATAACTATTATTTTTTCCACAGCTTTAAAGATAGATAAAGTGTGAGTAATTATATTAATGGAAATTCAGGTCATAAGGGAGTTAGGGAGGTTCACAATGAACACAAAAAAAATCTGGCTAATATCATTAATCTTCGGAATAGCTGTCGCGGGTGTTGTTTATTTTACAGTATTTTCAAAAGGAAACGGGTCCACCCCAGCAAGTGCACCAATCACCGAGAAACTGAAGGACGTCGCAGGTGAAAAGTCTAAGGAGGAAATTGAAAAAGAGAAACAATCTGAAAAAGAAAATGCGCTTGCTAGGGACTTTGTTAACCCAGTGGTCGATGTCAGCGAGGGGAAAAGAGCAATCTCAATAAGGGCTGAAAAGGAAGAAGGAGTTTCTGGGTATATAGCGCCAAATTCAATGGTCGATGTCATTGCCTATGAATCTACCAAAGACGATGCTACGGGAAAAGAGTTTAAATCCGCGGTGCTTGTCCTTGAAAATGTGAAAGTCCTTACGTCCGGTAAATCGGCAGATAATAAGGAAGCTGCTCTTAACTATGAAACGGTTACGCTAGAAGTGAAGCCTGAGGAAGGCGTCATGCTTAGTCTAGCCGCTAAGGATAAGGACGGTTTCTACTTAATGCTTCGCAATACAAAAGATTCAGAAACAGGAAAAGCTGGTATTAAACAGACAAGGGAAGTCATTAAAGAGGGGGATTCTGGTAAGAAATGAACATAAATTGGGTTTATTTTTCAGACTCTTACACTTTTCCGGAAGGCGTCAGTACATTTTTAGAAAAACAGGAATACACTCTGACCTTCGTTAATCAGATCGAAAAATTACGGCAAGCATTAGAAAGTCAAATAACGGTGTTATTTATTAATGTCCAATCACAATATGACGTCTATGAACTATCTCAAGAGATTTCGGTACTATACCCCCAGGTTTACATCATTCTTATGGTACCTGAGGAAATGGAAAATTTGAAAAAGGCAATGCAAGTAGGAGCTTCGGATACCCTTCGCACAAACTACAGAATCGAGGACCTTGCTGAAACAGTTGCCCATGCCAAGAAATTTATGCAGCATCGGGCAAAAATGGAGCCTAGTGTTGCCAGTCTCAGAAAGGACATCGGGAGAGTCATTGCGGTAACAGGTCCTAAGGGAGGCATTGGAAGAACGGTTCTAACCGTAAATCTGGCAGTTGCATATGCCAGATTGGGAAAAAAGGTTGCGGTGATTGATGGCAACTTCCAATTTGGTGAAATCTCTATCTTCTATAATGTGAAGCCTAAGCGAACCATTTACGAATGGGTCAAGGAGGGGTATGGGCAAGACCATTATTCCTTACGTCAATACATGACTCTTGTGGATGGGGACATCTCAGTTCTTGCCGCACCAACACGCCCTGAATTTTTTGAAGGGATTACAGAATTACATATGAAAGCGGCAATCGAGGAGGCAAGGGAACTATTTGATATTATCCTAATCGATTTGCCTGCCTATCTATCCGATATTCATTTGCGCAGCCTTAATATGGCGGACGAAATTTTGCTGATGACAGGAAACGATTTATCTGTTTTAAGGTTAACGAAGCTTTACCTGGAAACCTTGGAAGCCATTCAACTCAAGGAAAAAGTAAAGCTGGTATTGAATCGTTATGTTAAGGGTCAGGGGCTTGAGCTTAATCGAATTGAAGAAATTTTAGAATCTAAGGTTTATCATACTCTTCCGGAGCAGACTAATGTCGCAGCTTCCTCCATTAAGGCGGGGCAGCCATTCATGTTATCGAGTTCACGGAGTCAGCTTGGTAAGGCTGTTTGGCAAATGGCCGAAAACTCTAATTTCCAAAAGCCGGTGGTAGTTAACGGGAAAAGGAAAGAGAAAAAATGGTATCAACTAGGAAAGTGAGGCGGTGATGTAAGTGTCATTATTTAAACGATATTTAGAAGAGGCCCAGGGTAGTGCTCCCAAAATGGATGTTCCCGTTTTAACTGAGGCAAAAAAGTCCCAGGAATTTTGGGAGATTGAAACCAATCTTCATAATCATCTGCTGGAGGAGTTGAAGAAATACCCAGGGCAAGATAAGGAAAAGGAAAAACGTAAAATCGTGGAATTGGCAGATGCGTTCTTTGAACAGGAAGGCACCAGGCTTACCTTTGAAGAAAAACAGGAAATCATTGATTATGTGACAAATGAGCTTCTCGCCTATGGTCCCATTACTTCACTTTTGCAAAATCCATTAATTTCTGAGGTAATGGTTAATCATTTTGATGAGGTTTATTTCGAGCAGGAGGGGAAAATCTCAAAGAGCCATGTTCATTTTGTGGATAATCAGCATGTGATGCGGGTTATTGAAAGAATTGTCTCACCAATTGGACGCCGTATCGATGAAAGTTCCCCTATGGTAGATGCCCGCCTGCCTGATGGTTCTCGTGTTAATGCAATCATTCCGCCGCTGGCATTAAAGGGTCCAAGTTTAACGATTCGTAAATTCTCTGAAACCCCCTTTACGATAACGGATTTGATTGGATTTGGTACTCTTGATCAAACGATGGCGGAGTTTCTTGAAATTTGCGTGAAATCCAGACTTAATGTCTTTATCAGCGGGGGTACCGGTTCAGGGAAAACCTCGACATTAAATGTGTTATCCTCCTTCATTCCGAATAAAGAGCGGATTGTCACCATCGAGGATGCCGCCGAGTTGAAGCTTAATCAGGAGCATATTGTGGGATTGGAATCAAGGCCGCCGAATATTGAGGGCAAAGGGGAAATCACCATCAGGGATTTGGTAAGAAACGCCCTAAGGATGCGGCCGGACCGAATTGTCGTCGGAGAGGTTCGCGGTGCCGAAGCGCTGGATATGCTTCAGGCGATGAACACGGGCCATGACGGTGGACTCAGTACGGGACACGCCAACTCACCGCGCGATATCCTATCCCGGATTGAGACGATGGTATTAATGGCAGGCTATGAACTGCCGGTAAAGGCTATCCGGGAACAAATTGCGAATGCGATTGATTTAATTGTTCATCAAGCCAGAATGAAGGATGGAACAAGAAAAATCACTCATATTACCGAAGTTTTAAACTTGGAAGGGGATACCATTGTTCTTCAGGATCTATTTGTTTTTAAGGAACAAGGCTATACCGAAGATGGCAAGATTATCGGCAATTTTGTCAGTACCGGTATCCGCCCGAGGTTTACCGAACAGCTTGAAATGAATGGTTATAAACTGCCAGCAACATGGTTTTATGGAGGTTGGTAGAAATGGATACAGCGCTCCAACTGATTCTAATCTGTATTGGCGTAACCATTGGATTTTATTTATTTTTGAGAAGCTTTTCTGCGAAAAAAAGGCTGGATAACCGTATGAAAACCTTTTTGCACTCTTCACAAACAACGGAAGAGAGCGAAGAAGAGAAACAGCCTTTCATTTTTAAGAAATTCTTTTCCTCTTTTGCTGCTATTTTCAAAAATATTAAGGTTAGTAGAGATACAGAAAAATTATTGAATGAAGCCGGAAGCAGCTTTAAACCGGAAGAGTTTTTGGCTCTTAGATTTCTTGCCGCAGCCGGACTCATCATTTTGGTGTTCCTGCTAGGGCTCCCATGGTATCTGTGGATTGTGGCCTTTGTTATTGGATTTATCGTTCCCAAAACCTTCATGAAGCAAAAAAGAAAGAAGCGGTTAGCACAAATTAATTATCAGTTAATTGAGGTATTAGGGATGATGGCAAACTCCATGCGGGCAGGCTTTAGCTTCATGCAGGCCATGCAGCTAGTCGGCAAGGAAGTCCCAGATCCGCTTGGTCCGGAATTTGACCGAGCATTCCGCCAGGCAGGGTTGGGCATGCCGATGGAGGATATTTTCGAAGAAATGATGGAGCGTTTGCCGAATAATGAATTGGAGGTCGTAGTCAGGGCCATCTTGGCGCAAAGGAAGAGTGGTGGAAATTTGGCCGAACTTCTTGAAACAATGGAAGAAACCATTAGGGGCAGGATTCGGATATTAGAGGAGCTGCGGACGTTAACTGCACAGGGAAGAATGTCAACGTGGATTATTACTCTTCTCCCAGTAGCACTTGCTGCCTATTTATCTTTGGTAAACTGGGAATATTTTGCGCCGATGCTTCAGCACCCACTAGGCTGGATGATGATATTTGTTGGGGCAGCCGGAAATATCATTGGCTGGGTTTTTATCAGGAAAATCATCCAAATTGAGGTGTAATGAAGATGGGAGATTTGTTATTAGTTTTTTTAATAACCGGGTTTGTTACGACTTTGTTTGCTGCCATATTATTAACGATCTATAAAAGGAAAATTGCCTTTAATGAGCGTGTGAATACGTATTTTGGCAGCGTGGCAATAAAAAGTGATGAGCGAATCCCGGAAAAACAAGAGAAAGATGTCAAACATTTCTTTAGTCAATATTGGGAAAAAGGAACCGATGTTTTGAACAAAAAGGTTTCAAAAGAGGAAAGAAGAAGGCTTGATTCCTTACTAAGAGATGCGGGATATCCATTTAAGTCAGCTATCGATTTCAGGCTATTCCAGATACTCCTTAGTGCTGTAATGGGGCTTGTTGTTTTCATGCTTTTTATGCCGATAGCCGGGAATAAAACGTTAGCCTGGGTCATGGTCGCTGTCGTGGCATTATTAGGGTTCCGGCTGCCCATTTTTTATCTTGGAAAAAATAAAACGGCAAGAATCAAAGCGATTAACAAGGCAATGCCGGATTTCTTTGATACTGTTAATCTCCTGCTTGAAGCCGGGATGGGGCTTGATCTCGCTTTAAAAGAAGTTTCAAACAATATTAAAGGACCGCTGGCTGATGAGTTCTTACTTACATTAGAAGATATGAAACTCGGCAAATCAAGAAGGGAAGCATTTTACGAGCTAAGGAGGCGAGTTCCATCTCACTCCTTTCAAAGTTTGATTACTTCGCTTATCCAAGCCGATCAGCTTGGAATCGGAATGGCTAAGGTGTTAGGGAACTTAACAATACGGGTACGTGAGCAGCGGCGTGAGGCAGCCCGTGAGCAAGCTATGAAAGCTCCTGTTAAAATGCTGTTTCCAATGGTATTTTTCATCTTCCCTTCACTTTTTATCGTGATTTTAGGTCCTTTGGTTATTACATTGATTACTAAGGGATTTGGAGGTTAAGAGTAAGATAGTCTAGGATATTTTTGTATTGGAAGGTGTTAACAAAAGGGAGAGGTACGATGGATGGTGCAAAACTTAAGAGTCTCCGGAAAGAAAAAGGGTACTCAATCACAAAGCTTGGTCAACTAACAGGTATTTCGAAGTCCTATTTAAGCTTAATCGAACGTGATATTCAAACAAACCCAAGTTTAGAAATACTAGAAAAAATTTCAAAAGCTTTAGAGGTTGATGTTGAACATTTAGTGAAAAATAAAGAAGATAGTACCCTATCGAATAATGGAAAAAAAACAGTTAAGAGTGTGTTAAAGGTTGAAATCGAATTGTCTGAGAACCAATTGAGTCCTCAGAAATTAAAACAAATAAAGACATTGATTGCTGCGATAAATGCAGAAGAGTAATTAAATGACCAATTGATGCAATAGGGAAAGAATAGAAAGAAACGCAAAACTGCTCAATATAGATATTGCCCATTTTAGCGGTATTACACGAAGCCGTGAGAATAGGAATGAGGAGCATAAGCTAAACCATATGACGATCATCAAAATGATGAAGCCATCAAGTAGATAGTATGGGAGTCTTCCCCAATAGACCAAACTTCCAAGGCCAACACTTAGAAACAGGGGAATAAGTACATCCTTACGTTGATTTATAATTGGCAAGCTGACTGGATCAAGCGCTTTTGCCGAAAGTAACGGATAAAGAAAGTAGGGGAGTACCAATCCAAAGCATATCCCGGTCACTAGTCTCCGTGCATTCGTACTTTCAAACAAGTGCGCATACGAGCCTACACCGTCAATTATTAAAGGGAGCATAAATGAAAGAAGAAAAAAGCTTATTTTTATTGACGGAATGGTGATGCTGATTTTTCGTTTAACAAAATGTAAGTAAATGAGTGATGAAAAGATACCAATGTAGATTCCCGTGTCACGGGCACAGACAGACAGGACTCTCCCGGAGGCATGAAGTGAGCGTTCCTCGATTTGATGGCAGATCGCCCCGCCGAAAAAATGTAGAATCTCTTGCAGCATACACATCACTCCTTCCCAAAAGAACCCAACCTCATAGAGTTGGGTTCTTTACTTTAGAATCCAGCCTATCCTAATACCCCGTCATAAACGCCGGTGACAGTGACAACGCCGACAGGGCAAACCAACAGATGCAGCTTAACACAATGGAGACGATTCCAACAGTTAAACAAGTTTTCCCAATAGCCTTTTTCTCCATGTCTTTGTCATTCATCCAGATAATTCCTAATATAATTCCAACAACGGGTATGAAAAACGATAAAATGTAAAGCAGTGCTTTTAATCCACCCGACACGAGATCACCTCCAAATGTCGAAAACTTACGACGGGAAAATCCTCACACACTGATATGTATGTCATGGAAAAATGGAATTTGCCTGTACCATTTGGAAATTTCTGATTAATTTTCCACCCGTTTGCAGTGTTTTTGGGTTACAATGAGGAGGAAGGATTTTGTAAGTACTTGTCTAAATATCTATTAATCTGCCAGTTATCTTAATATAATTGTAATATTTTTAATAGATTTGTAACAACGTGGAGGGAAAATCGTCTATAATGGTGGATGAAAAATAAATACCTTCAAAGAGGGATGAACGATGGGGAAACTGAAGAGGAGAAGACAGGTGAGGGGGGCTGTATTCCTTCTTACCATGATAGGGCTGCTTGCCATTGGAATATTTGCCGTAAACTATTTTCAGGCAAACGCGGCAGGCAAATCTGCTAATCAGGCAAACAACGAGCCTATGAAAAAGGCAAATGCTGCGATGAAGGGAAAAGGGGCCCTTAATTACCAGCAGGAAAAAGAAATGATACGAAAACAAATGGAAAAAGCCATGGCGTCTAGAAATGAACAAGAGAAAAGAAAGGACCAGGAAAATCCACCATCTGATCCGGCTTCGGCCCACCCACCAGCAAATACACCTGCTCCTGAAACTACAACAGTACCCAACACGAATCCACCACAACCGGCAGCAGCCCAACCACCTGCTCAGCCAACTGGCAAAAGAACAATTTATTTAACATTTGACGATGGGCCGTCTGCCATATCGGGCGACATCATTGCACTCTTGGAGCAACACCATTTTAAGGGAACTTTTTTTATGATTGATGGAAATATCCGCAAATACCCAGATGCAGCGAAATTAATGGTTCAGACCGGAGAAGCGGTGGGACTGCATAGTGTCTCGCATCGGAAAGAAGTATTTTATGCTTCAGCCGATTCTGTTTTAGGCGAGTTGACCCAGAATCGGAAAACATTAAGGGAAATTACTGGGGTAGATTCTTTTTTAGCAAGAACACCATACGGAAGTTCGCCTTATATGACCCCTCAGTATAAACAGGTTGTTAAGGATAACGGCTATTTCATGTGGGATTGGAATATTGACAGTAAAGACTGGTATTATAAAGACGCGCGGTACATCGACAATGTTATTGCCCAACTCAATGCAAAGGCAGGCCACAATGGGCCTCTTGTGATTCTTCTTCATGAGAAAAAAGAAACGCTCGCCCATTTGCCGCAACTGCTCGATTATTTAACCCAGCAGGGCTTTGAAAGTAAGGCGATTGACAGCACGATACCACCTGTTCAATTTTAAAAAGTATGTGTTCACATTTAATCCAATATTTAAATTCGAAAAAATGTAAACAAATTTGATATAATAAATTTGTAAATTTCACAATTTTAGTGAAGGTTATAGAAAAACATAATGGGGTTCGATAATTACCGATGATGAATAAACTTTACCAGACCAGAGGCTTCAAGAGAATCTTAATCTTCATTGTGATTGCATTGGCTTTATATGCGATGAAATCAATTATTAATTTAATATTGCTGACCTTCATTTTTGCGTTTTTAATGGATCGGCTCGTTCAATTCATTGAAGACAAAATCCCACTAAATAGAAAGCTGCTGGTGGTTATTTCGTATGCTACCATTGTCGGTTTGCTTACCTATGGTTTGGTTATGTACCTGCCAATGATTGCGGGTGAAATCACGGCCCTCATTAAACAGCTGACGGCTTTTTATACATCGAAGCATGATAATGTGGTCCTGAATTATATTGTCAGCCAAATGAATGAAGTGAAAATCTCCAGTTACTTGGAACAGGGAGTCACATACCTTTTAAAGTACTTTACAGACATTAGCAAAATAAGCCTGCAGGTTTTGCTGGCGCTTCTATTAAGTTTATTTTTCCTATTGGAAAAACCTAGGTTGATTGAATTCACCGGGAAATTTAAGACGAGTAAGGTTGCATCGATTTACGTTGAAATTGAATTCTTTGCGCAGAAGTTTGTCCGGACGTTTGGTAAAGTAATCGAAGCGCAATTAATTATTGCGGTTGTAAACTGTATTTTAACAACTATTTCTCTTTGGCTGCTGGACTTCCCGCAGCTCGGCGGCTTGTCCATCATGATTTTCCTGCTCGGCTTGATTCCGGTTGCAGGGGTCATTATTTCTTTGATTCCGTTAACCATCATCGCCTATAGTATCGGAGGCCTGATGAAGGTCCTTTATGTTGGAATTGCGATTGCCATCATCCATGGCATCGAGGCCTATATTTTGAACCCGAATTTAATGAGCTCGAAAACGAATTTGCCGGTTTTCTATACCTTCATTGTGTTGATTTTTTCTGAGCACTTCTTCGGAGTTTGGGGGTTAATTATCGGGATCCCGGTATTTGTCTTCCTCCTTGATGTTTTGGAAGTTACCGAAACCAAGAAGAAATAATTTGCGAAAAGCCCTTAACCTGGGGCTTTTTTGTTTTGCTAGAAAAATGGTATTCTAATGTTAATTAGACATGGGAGGGAAGCTTATGAGTGAATGCAAATTGGATCATTCACATGAGGATGTGAAAAAGAAGTACGAATCACAGGCGGAATTCTTACCGGAAGAAATGAAGCCATTGTTTGAGCAGTTTTTCGAAAAAGAGCACACCCAAGAAATTTTTAATGAAATGTTTCATTTATTGAAAAAATATGATTTAGTATCCGAGGAAGAAAAGAGTGAACGGATAAACCGTTTGAATATGGTGTTGAGAAATTTATAAAATGAAGTTGTAGCCTCCCGTGTATTAAACTTGGGAGGTTTTCGTTGTTTAAGGTGGGGTATTCATGGGAACTTTAGAAACAATTGAATAGTACTTTACGGAGGTATAAGCAGTTAAATAATATTTTTAATTTTTTGTGAAACCTGGTGAATTTTTAATTCCAGTAATATACCATTATCTTAACAGTATATGGAAACCGGAATTTTAAAAAATGATCGAGGTCATGTTCAATGAAAATAACTCGAATCTGCCAGATTAAAGACGCTGATCAATCCGATGTACATTTCTTGAATCAGCTAATGCGGGTATTTTGTTCCGCCCAACGTTTTTCATTCAACCGTTTACTTGAAGGAGGAAATCCCGGTGAGTTAATCAAAAAGGTTCAGGAAAAGTTTCGCTTGAACAAGCGTTATGCGGAGGATGCCGTCATGCAGGCACAAGCGATTATTTCTAGCCAAAAGGAATTATTGCCTGTCAGGATTGAAGGCGTTCAAGGTAAAATCCATAAAACAAGACAGAAAATAGAAGATTATACAACTGGGAAGAAAAAACCGAAAAAAGTTGGTTTGGAATTGTGTCTAAAAGGTCTTCAATCACGTTTGGAAAAGCTGAAGAAACAAGAGGATCTTCTATTGCACCATAAAGGAAATGGAACGATTCCCCCTGTTGTTTTTGGCGGGAAGAAAAACTTTTATGAACGATTGAAAAACAAAATTTCTAAAGAAGAGTGGAAAGACCTCCGTTCGAACACGCTTTACTCCCGCGGGGATAAGTCCAAAAAAGGGAATTTGAATACAAGGATTGTTTTCGATGAAACAGAACAACAATTCTATTTGGAAGTAGCCAATCCGCTGCAGTTGGAAGCAGGAAAGAGAAATAATCCAAGATTGCGTTTTATGCTTCAAATTCCACATAAGTATTTTAAAGAAATCATTAATGTCGTCTTGCCTGAAATTACTGGGCAAAACGAAAAAGGCAAACCAATCGAGGAATACAAAGTATATTCTATTGAACTTAAGCGAAAAGGCAAAAAATATTACGTTCATCTTACGTATGATTTTGAAACACTAGCTTCAGAACTCAAATGGAATGAAAAAAATCTCTTCCGATATTGTAGCGGGTATTGATGTAAATATTGATCGAATCGCTGTTTCGGTTTTAACGAAGCAAGGAAATTTATCAGAATCCAAAACTTTCTATTGTCACGAAATGGAGTATGTAAAAAGTACAAGAAGAACAAATATAGCAGGCGAAAAGGCAAAAGAGGTGATTGATTACCTTCTACAATGGAATGTTGGAGCTTTTGTTTTAGAGGATATCAAACTAAAACAAGACCATGACACCAACAAACATTTTAACCGGATAGTCCATTCATTTGCAAAAAACAAGCTTCAAAAAGCTCTCATTTCAAGAGGATTGAGAAATGGTTTTAAAATTAAAAAGGTCAATCCAGCCTATACATCGGTCATTGGAAGATTTAAATACAGCCGAATGTACGGCTTGTCCGTTCATGAAGCGGCATCGTTTGTGATTGGCAGAAGAGGATTGGATTTGGAAGAAAAAATTCCAAGGGAATTAATTAAAAAGCTTCACTCGATAGTTAAAACACATTTGATTCACATTCTTGGGTCAATGGAAGAATCCGAGAAAAAATCAAAAACAGGGAAACAAAGGCGAAAATATATAGGTATGCTGCTTGATCATATTGTTCATTTCAAGGAAAACCACAGCTGGAAGCTATGGAATGTAATTCATAAAACATTCATGTTAAAGAACCAGGAATTACAATTGAAGGAGGTGTAATCCTGGTACTAAAATCTTTGTGGCAGGCTGACCAGTGGAAGGAATGGTCTGTCGCAATAAGCTGGCTCTAACAGAGCACTGCGGGGTGTCTTGGACAAAAGGTTCATGACAAGGGTTAATCCCTTCCTGACAGAATGGCGTGAGAATCGCCACGGAAGTCCCACTTTTCTTGGTTCGGGGGCGAGTTTTAGAAATCATTAGATTTTAGTAACCAGGTTCATTAATGAAGTACTCCTTTATTCGTTTTTTAATTGTCGGAGTCATTAATACGATTGTAGGGTTATCTACCATGTTTGTACTGCTTAACGGGTTCCGTTTGTCTTACTGGTGGTCCACGCTATTGGGTAATATCGTCGGTGCAGGGGTCAGTTTTCTATTGAACCGGACTTTCACCTTCAAAAATGAGGCGGCGATTGGGGGAAGCCTTATTCGGTTTGTCCTTGTGATTGGTATTTGTTACTTTGTTTCATACTCTTTTGGATTGAAACTAGCTATTTGGTCTTTAAAAAAATTGCCTTGGATTCCGAATGGGCTTACTAAGGATTTGGCTGTATTAATAGGGACTGGCATTTATACTATTATGAATTATTTAGGCCAGAAACATTTTGTTTTTAAAGGAGCAGAGAAACGCAAAACGGACCCCAATGTTATTACATAAGGGGTCCTTTCAAATTAGCAAATACACGTTTTCCTCTTAACGCCAATTTTATCTCGTTCTTCGATTTTCTTAATATATTCACTTGCCAGCGGTACCTTACAAGCTGTCCTGCCGACATTAACGTGAACTTTACCAATTTTCTCTGCCACACTTTTGGCTTCTTCATTCAGTTCAGTCACATAGGCACCGACACTAATAACAAACCCATTCATCACATAGCGAACACGGTTTTTCTCCTGATGGACTGTAGACTGGACCTGATCTAGTAGGCTCCGAATCTCCACAAGATCGAGCAATTCGTCAGGAGTTATGGAGAGATAGTTCGAATAGGTACTCCACCCAGCAACAGCAATCATTTCCTCATCCGATTTCATCCATTCCCGGGCCAGTTCAAGTGCATACGGGCTTTCTGCCGCAATTCCTGCAACCGTGTATTCGGCCAGCATGTACCAATCGGCCTTTTGAACCCATCGCTCGAGTGTTTCCTTCGACATTAATTTTGGATTAACAGATAGACCGGCCAGGTACATCGCATCACTATTCCCGGTTTCGTATAAAGCGAGCGCCAAGTCTTGATCCTTTTTTACATTTTTGACGAGTTTTTTTAAATCGCCTACTTTTACTCCAAATAAAGACCCGCGCGCCCCATGATTGATAAATATCTTCTTCGTTTGTTCCGAACCGAGCTCCTCGAGAGTCTGCATAATCTCTTCTAACTTCATTTTTTGCCTCCGGCTTTTCTTCTATTTTATCATCATTATGGAAATTTTTCTGTTATCGCATTCATTAAACCTTTTTAGAAAATATTAAGATTAGCCAATTTTAAGAGAAAAGGGGATACGGATGGGAGAACTATTTAAGTTATTAAAGCGTGGAAATAAATCGGCAATGCTGGCGGCTATTGTGAATACCGTTATTGCTATTATCAAAGGCGTAGCTTATATGTTTACCGGAAATGTAGCGATGTTTGCGGAAACCATGCATAGTTTAGGGGACGCTGCAAACCAGTTTTTTGTGTTTATCGGTTCGGCTTTAAGTAAAAAAGCCCCGACGGAAAAATTTCCAAACGGATTTGGCCGCCTTGTCAATCTAGTTTTGCTAGGTGCAGTGTTGATTGTCGGGATTATGGCGTTTGAAACGATTAAAGAAGGATATCACCACATGGTTCATCCAACTGCGTCTGGCGGTTTTATCATCAATATTATCGTTTTAGGGGTGGCGACCATACTTGAGACTTATGTTCTTTTTAAAGCGATGAAAGAGGTCCTCCATGAAATTGGCTTGGAAGCAAGCGGTCCTGGCGTATTTGCTAAGAGCTTTGCCAATCTGGGCAGAGCCAAGCCGGCGACGAAGCTTGTATTTATGGAGGACCTTGTTGCAACCATGGGCGGTTTGCTGGCCATTATCGCAGTAGTTATTGCCCATTTTTCCAACATCCATTGGCTCGAAGGATTAGCTTCCATTTTGATTGGAGCCATGATGTTTTTTGTGGTCGGCAGGGTCTTTTTGGACAATGCAGCAGGGGTAATTGGCCAAGCCGACGAAGAAATGGAGAACAAAATTGGCTCGCTTGTTATTGCAGATCCAGATGTCAAGGATATTCAGGGAATTACCGTCATCAAGGAAGGGGAAGACCTTCATGTTGAATTGGAGATCGAAGTCGACCCGCAGCTTACAGTTGCCGAGGCGGATGATATTAGAGACCGCTTAGCGGAAAAAATATTGGCTGAAAACGGCGTAGTCGATGTCAAGATTGAAATTGATGAAGAAGACGAAATTATGCATTGGGAAAACAAACCCCGGCCTACTGTGTAGCAGGTCTATTTTCCTGACGGCTTGTTCTTTATAATGAAAATTTGGTGTTTTTTAGGTGCATCTTACTGATGCACAAGAACCGTCCCCATGCTTCACCCATGCTTCACTTTGTATAAAATGGATGATTTACAGGGATTATATTCTTAGAGTACTTTTTTTAGGGAGGCTTACGTATGTCTGAGCGCAGCATTAGGTTGTCAAGTTCGGAAATTGCCGCATTATGGGCTACGTACATACAGGAAAACATGACGGTCTGTTTGCTCACCTATTTCCTGCATCACAATAAGGATGTGGAAATTAAGCCGATCCTTGAAAAGGCAATGCAGAATTCGGAAGCACACCTTCAACAAATTACTGACATTTTTGTAAAAGAAGGCATTCCAATACCCGATGGTTTTTCAGAAAAAGATGTGAATTTGACGGCTCCGCCTTTATTTTATGATATGTTCGGACTCAGCTTTGTTTATTCCTTGACCCGTCTACTGATGATTAATGGGAGTTTTTTGACGGCTAATGTGGCAAGGAAGGATGTTTTGGATTTTTTTATCACGATGAACTACAAATCAACCGAACTTTATAGGCAAGCAACTGAGCTAATGCTGTCAAAGGGGATTTACGACCGTCCGCCATACGTTCCTTATCCGGATAAGGTGGAATATGAAGACAAACTTTCCTATATTAATGGTTTTGGAAAAAAAAGGCCATTAAATGTAGCTGAAATAATGGAGATTTTCTTTAATATCGAACGAAATTATTTTTCGGTACTGCTTTGTATGGGCCTTCTTCAAGTAGTAAAGGATAAAGAAATTCATAGCTTTATTAAGGAAGGAAAAAAAATCTCTGAACAACAAATTAGAACGTTTAATGATATATTGATGAAAGAAGAGCTGTATGGCATTATTACAACCAATATTGAAGTGACGGATTCAACCGTCTCTCCATTTTCTGATCGGCTGGTTGTTACCCTTTTTCATTCCTTAAACGGCATTGATATCGCCCTGCTCGGTCATGCGGTATCGTTATCGATGAGAACTGATTTAGTGGCCTACTATCAGAAATATATTGCTGAAATTCTTTTATACTCTGCTAAGGGAGTGGACCTTTTGATGGACCGAGGCTGGTTCCAAAAGCCGCCTCATGCTCCTAGCAGACGAGATCTTCAAAAAATAGACTAGGTTCGAGCAGTGTGCGGTGAACCTAGTCTATTTTCTTACCTATTAAAGATTCCAGGTTATTCCCACGGTTTTTGCGTTGTAAAGTATCCGGCCAGTTCTTTACTGTGTCTCCGATGTTCTTTCCGTTTTTCGGCCCTTTCTTTCCCTGTATCATATAACTTTTTTTCTTCCTCAGTCTCAGGGATGATACCAGGGACTTTAGTTGGCTTGCCATCGTCATCTAATGCCACAAATGTTAAAAAGGCAGTGGCGGCAATTTTTCGATCGCCGGAAATCAGGTTTTCGGCAATAATTTTCACAAAAACCTCCATTGAAGACGTACCAGTCCAAGTGACAAATGATTCAAAGCAGACCGAATCCTGCGGTGTAATCGGATGAAGAAAGTCGACGGAATCTGTCGAGGCGGTAACACATTCGCTCCGTGAATGTCTTGTTGCCGAAATTGATGCGAGCATATCAACATCGCTCATCAGCTTTCCGCCAAACAATGTATTATGGTTGTTGGCATCGTTCGGGAACACCCGACTGGTCCTGACAACTCGAGACTCATTGCATGTTTTAGCTTCCATTTTATAAAAACCTCCATTTAACGTAACTACTTTTATTTTGCCCCAATTCCATTGTAATTTTTAGTGAAAAATCAGCGATTGTGGTACATTACAATATAATAGCACTTTCCAGGAGGTTTCAAATCAATGAGCATGCAGGAACAAATTATGAAGGAGTTAAACGTCTCTCCCAACATACAGCCGAAAGAAGAAGTCCGGAAGAGAATCGATTTCTTAAAAATGTATTTAACCAAAACAAAGGCAAAAGGCTACGTGCTTGGAATCAGCGGTGGTCAGGATTCCACGCTGGCAGGACGCCTGACGCAACTGGCGGTCGAAGAGCTGCGAAATGAAGGAACGGATGCCTTATTCATCGCTGTCCGCCTGCCATATGGAGTCCAGCAGGACGAGGAAGACGCGAAGCGGGCGTTAGAATTTATTCGTGCCGATCGGGAAATGGTGTTTAATATTAAAGGAGCGGTGGACGAGGTCCAGAAGGAATACGACACAGCTACACCAACACGGCCGTTGAGCGACTATCAAAAAGGAAATGTTAAGGCTCGAATGAGAATGATTGCTCAATACGCCGTCGGCGGGATGGAAGGGCTGCTTGTAATCGGGACAGACCATGCAGCTGAGGCGGTCACTGGTTTTTACACAAAATACGGGGACGGCGGGGCTGATGTTCTGCCGCTGACCGGCTTATCCAAAAGGCAGGGCAAGGCACTTCTGAAGGAATTGGGTGCAGACGAATGCCTTTATTTAAAAATCCCGACTGCCGACCTGCTCGACCAAAAGCCTGGTCAGGCCGATGAAACGGAGTTAGGCATTACCTACGACGAACTTGACGATTATCTTGAAGGCAAGCAGGTTTCCGAGGAGGTTGCGGAAAAAATCGAACAACGTTATATCTTGACTGAACATAAACGAAGACTTCCTGCCAGCATGTTTGACGAATGGTGGAAGTAATAACACGTAAAAATGAGACTGCCCTCTTAAATGGCAGTCTCATTTAAATCAACCCACTTTTTGCAGCCGCAGATGATCAGCAATCAGTGCAATAAATTCACTATTCGTCGGCTTGCCTTTTAAAGGGCTTACAGTGTTGCCGAAGACCAGATTTAAATGCTCGATACTGCCCCGGTTCCAACCCACCTCAATCGAATGCCGGATGGCTCTTTCAACCCGGCTTGGGGTAGTATTGTACAATTTGGCAATGGCCGGATAAATCAATTTTGTGATCCCGCCTAATAATTCCACATTGCGGAACACCATTTGGATGGCTTCCCGTAAGAAAATATACCCTTTTAGGTTTGCTGGGATTCCCATTGAGCGGAGCACATCGGTGATTCTTACTTCTAAGCTCTCGCCACTCTTATTTTCGTTCGCCGGTTTAGATTCTCTTGAGATTTTTATTGAATAACTTTCGTTTGAACAAATCGTTCTAAGTGTATCGGATAACTGAGATAGCTCAAATGGCTTTAACAGAAAATAAGATACCCCTAACTCATTTGCTTTCTTAATGATATCCTCTTTTCCAAAGGCCGTTAACATTAAGACTTTGGTCGAAATATGATCGGCATAAAGTTTTTCGAGTAAAGAAAATCCGTCGGTATGAGGCATGATTAAATCCAGAATGACCACATCCGGCTGTTCCCGTTTAATCAACTCCATTCCCTCCATGCCATTATGGGCGATTCCGACCACCTTCATATCGACTAGTTTTGACAGGTATTCATTAAGTATTTCCGTTAATTGAAAATTATCATCTATAATTCCAATTTTTATCATTTTTAACCAATTCCTTCCTAAAAATATCCCACTACTAAGTATTTTTCGATAAATTTCGTTAGGAGACAAGTAATACTTTCCAACAAAAAACTTAGTATTTATATAAAACCCCAATGGTATTTGTTTGTTCCTGTCGAACCTTTGCCTTTATTGTAAAAATAAAAAGGCTATTGACCTAGACTGTACTTTTCAATTTCGGTATTAATGTCTAATCCAAAGATAGTATAGAAGGATGGAACCTTTACTACATAAGTCCTATATTGAAAGCGATTGCTAAATAGTCATAAAAATGCAACAATTACAGATGTTGTAAGGGGCGTTTCCCGTTTTATAATAAAATCATAACGGGGAGGTGTACCTAAATGAGATCCCATTTAACGGAAGGTAAATTTCTAGTTTATTCAACCATTGCGATCATTCTGCTGTTAGCCATTCATTTATTTCAGCAGAAAATCATAACCCTGTATAATCCGGAAAACTACGTTGGCTTCCATTTCATCTTGGAGGTTTTCAGCATTTCCATATCTGTGGCCATCTTCCTGTATGCTTTAAAAACCTATGGGAAAACTCGGTCGAGAAGGATGCTTCTGCTAGCCTTTACTTTTTTCATTGTGGGGGCGCTAGATACAATCCACACCTTGTCCTTTAAGGGGATGCCTTTTTTCTTTACCGAGAGCTCTGTTGCAAAAGCTACTTGGTTTTGGGTAGCGGCAAGGGTTTTTCAAGCGCTGTTTATTTTTCTGATTCTTCTTCTCCCCGACAGAACACTAAAAAAAGACTATCGATGGCCAATGTTTATCTTTGCCACAACCTTGGTTGTGCTCATTAGTTCCATTTTTATTTTTTTCGAGAAAAGCCTTCCGCTGCTGGTGATTGAAGGAAAAGGAACAACACCGTTAAAAAATGGCTTTGAGTATTTTGTCAGCTTCGTCCAGTTTGTTTCACTCATTATTACCTTATATCAATATTATTTGGCGAAAAGTGAAGCGAAACTGGCAATCGCCTTGGCACTTGTCTATCTATTGCTAACAAGCTTAATTTTTACCGTCTATCAGAGTGTCTTTGATTTAGACAATTTTACTGGTCATTTATTCAAAACGATTGGATTTTACTATATATTAAGAGGTTTTTATTTTATCAGCAGTGAACAGGAACACGAGAACCAAAAGGAAAAAACGATTATCCAGCAGCTGCCTGGTTTTGTTTTTAAAGCTATAAAAAGCGAGAGTGAATTTATTCTAACTTATGGGGAAGGAAATATGACTGAACATTTGGGCCATAATCAGAAAAACCTGCTGGGGCAGCCGCTAGCTAATGTTTTTTGGGATTCTCAAGGTATTCTTAGTGATTACTGTCGCTTGTGCATAAACAGACAAGAGGAGCGTACTTTTGAAATAGACCTAAATGAGAAGGTATTGTTATTTTCCATTAAACCATTTGTGGAGAACGATCAAGATGTCATTCTCGGTACAATCGTGGATGTAACCGGAATGTATCAGGTGCCTCCCTCCAAACTGAACGCCATAATTTAAGAAATTTTAACCTATCAGAACCATTCTGGTAGGTTTTTAATTTTTATAAAAGGGCAAAATAAACCCATCACTTTTATGGGATTAGCATAACTCAAACTTGGGAGGTAATCATCATGAAAAAACTATCCATCATTTTCGCCTTGCTGTTGAGCTTCATGGTTGTATTGGCAGCCTGCGGCAAGGATGACAAGGCCGATAAAAATAAAAAGACGGACAATAAAACGGCAGAGAAAACGGAAAATGATTTATTAGCTAAGGTTAAGGATGACGGAAAAATTTTAATCGGAACAGAAGGTACATACCCACCATTCACCTTCCATGATACAAGCGGGAAATTAACTGGATTTGATGTGGAGCTTGCCGAAGAGGTGGCCAAGCGGATTGGCGTAAAAGCAGAGTTCAAGGAAACCCAGTGGGATGCCATGTTTGCCGGCCTTGATGCAAAGCGATTTGACATGATTGCCAATGAGGTCGGAATTCGTCCTGACCGTCAGGAGAAATACGATTTCTCAGATCCATACATTACTTCTGCTGCTGTTCTAGTTACCAACAAGAGCAACACAAAAGTTAAATCTTTTGAAGATATCAAAGGGTTAAATTCCGCACAATCATTGACAAGCAACTATGGCGATATGGCGAAAAAGTACGGCGCAAATCTTGTTGGTGTGGATGGCTTCCAGCAGGCAGTAGAGCTGCTTGCGCAAAATCGCGTCGATGTAACGATTAATGACAAAATTGCTTATTTGGATTATACAAAACAGAAGCCAGATGCACCGATTAAAATAGTGGCTACCGGTGAAGATGCGTCATCAAGCGGATTTATGTTCCGTAAGAAAAGCGACACGCTTGTTGATTCCGTGAACAAGGCCTTAAAAGACATGGTCGATGACGGCACCTACAAAAAAATCTCCGAGAAATGGTTTGGTGTAGATGTACTTAAATAGTATTTTCGCTGACCCGGAACGAACGGCCCGGTTAATGGATATCGCCAAAACCTCCCTCCAGCCAATGCTGGAGGGTGCAATTATGAACACCATTCCCTTAACCATTATTTCGTTTATTGTCGGGATCATTTTAGCTGTATTGACAGCCCTTGCCCGAATTTCGCAGGGGAAAGTATTACGGGGGATTGCCGGAGTTTATGTATCTGCCATCCGCGGGACACCTCTGTTAGTGCAATTATTTATCATCTTTTACGGGCTGCCGAACGTCGGAATTACACTCGATCCGTTTATATCTGCTGTTATTGGCTTTTCGCTGAGCGTTGGGGCATATGCATCGGAAATTATCCGCGCAGCGATTCTTTCGATCCCAAAAGGACAGTGGGAAGCCGGGTATTCCATTGGCATGACCTACACGCAAGCTTTAAAAAGAATCATTTTGCCGCAGGCAGCGAGAGTATCCGTACCGCCATTATCGAATTCATTTATTAGTCTTGTTAAGGATACTTCACTCGCATCGCTCGTGCTTGTAACGGAAATGTTCCGCCGCGCCCAGGAAATCGCATCACGGAACTATGAGTTTCTGTTGGTCTATACAGAAGCAGCCCTCATTTATTGGGTTATTTGCTTTTTCTTGTCTGTGCTCCAGCAATACATGGAAAAGCGGTTGGATCGGTATGTGTAATGAAACTTTTCGCTAAAATATGGTGAAATTTTCGCAGAATCAATAACAAAAGGGTTCAAATAAGTAAATTTTATTACTTAAAAAGGGTTTCGTTTACGATTTTTTGCTTTCGATAAGATTCTATCAGCAAATTTCAAGGGTCTATCAGCGAATTCGGCCGTTCTATCAGCGAATTTCACCGTTCTATTGGCGAATTAAGCCATTCTATCAGCGAATCGATTTTTAATGACCTTTTTTAGAAAAAACCCGATTGAAAAAGGGAGTATTCCAATGATTTCAATTAAAGGCTTACATAAGCAATTCGATCAATTAGAGGTATTAAAGGGAATAGATCTTGAGGTGGGGAAAGGAAAGGTTGTGGTTGTGATCGGTCCGTCCGGATCGGGGAAAACGACGATGCTCCGCTGCCTGAACGTACTTGAGATTCCTACAAAAGGTATCATTTCTATTGAAGGCAACAGTCTTGACTTTTCAAAAACCGTTTCGAAAAAAAGCATTGCCTCGTTCCGCCGTTTAACAGGAATGGTGTTTCAAAACTATAATCTCTTCCCGCATAAAACGGCTCTTGAAAATGTTATGGAGGGGCCGGTAGTGGTGAAGGGGATGGATAAATCGAAGGCCCGCGAGAAGGCGGCGGCCCTGCTTCAAAAAGTAGGCCTCGGCGATAAAATGGATTACTATCCTTCGCAGCTATCAGGCGGTCAGCAGCAACGGGTCGGAATTGCCCGGGCCTTGGCAATGGAGCCGGAGGTAATGTTGTTTGATGAGCCGACATCAGCGCTCGACCCTGAGTTAGTAGGCGAGGTGTTAAGGGTCATGAAGGACCTTGCCCAAGAAGGGATGACGATGATTGTAGTTACCCACGAAATGCGTTTTGCCCGCGAGGCAGCAGACGAAGTCATCTTCATGGACGGCGGCGTCGTTGTCGAGAGAAACAAACCGGAAGAAATCTTCACTAACCCGAAAGAGGAACGTACCCGGAAGTTTTTGAATATGATTCAATAAGTGCTTCAGCCGAGGGCTGGGGCACTTTTTGTTGTGCGGTCGGATTGGTCTGTTCTTATTGTCGTATAAACCTAGTTAACTGTCGGATAACTCGCTCTTACTGTCGCATAAACCATTTCAACTGTCGCTTAACATTTTTGTGAAAAATTTCATAAAAAATCCCCAAAAAGTGAAACTTTTCCCTTTTTTATCCGTATTATTGACTATACATATGACAGAGGAAAGGGACGGATGCCCTATGCTCAAATGAAAACAAACATTCCCCATTATGAAGGAAAAGGATGATGCACATGGAACTTTTCGGCTTGCCAATAGCCACGATTTATTTGTACGGTCTCATCATTTCTGGAGTATTAACTATTTTATATGTGCTGTTTGCTGATGTGTTTCATTTTGACACAGGAGACGGCGGCTTGCACTTTCTTAATCCGGTGCTTGTCTTTGCCTTCGTCACGGTACTTTCCGCAAGCGGTTACCTATTTGAAAGGCTGACGGCCCTTCATTACTTATTGATACTAGGAATATCGGCCGTTATCGCAATTATAGTAGTTACTTTATTAAATGTTTTTGTTCTTGTACCGTTATCCTCCGCTGAGGAATCGCTTGTTTATAAAGAATCTGATCTAAGAGGTCGGGTTGGCACCGTCATTACGCCGATTCCTGCTGATGGCTTTGGCGAGGTTATCATTGAAAATGCCAGCGGACGGATTGCCAAGCCTGCCACAAGCTTTGAAGGGGAATCCATACCAAACGGTGTGAAAGTGCTCATTGTTCAGGTGAAAAATGGTGTCCTTGAAGTAACCATTCACCAGGAACTTGAAAGCTTTTTATAAAAGAGAGAAAGAGGAGGTTTACAATATGGAATTTGGTTTTGTATGGGTAATTATTGGGATAGTAGCACTTATCTTAATCGCATTAATCGGAGTATTTATTACCAAGTACCGGACGGCCGGGCCGGATGAGGCGCTGATTGTAACCGGCAGTTTCCTCGGAAACAGAAATGTCCATGTCGACGAATCTGGTAACAAAATTAAAATCATCCGCGGTGGCGGTACGTTTATTTTACCAGTTTTTCAACAGGCAGAACCGCTAAGCTTGTTATCTAGCAAGCTAGAAGTAACGACACCAGAGGTTTATACAGAGCAGGGCGTACCGGTCATGGCTGATGGGGTATCCATTATCAAAATTGGCGGTTCCATCACAGAGATTGCCACAGCTGCTGAACAGTTCCTCGGCAAGCCGAAGGAAGAAAGAGAAAATGAGGCAAAAGAGGTTCTCGAGGGCCATCTGCGTTCCATTCTTGGTTCGATGACAGTCGAAGAAATTTATAAAAACCGGGACAAATTCTCGCAGGAAGTGCAGCGTGTGGCATCACAGGACTTGGCTAAAATGGGTCTTGTCATTGTCTCATTTACGATTAAAGATGTTCGCGATAAAAACGGTTACCTTGAGGCCCTTGGTAAGCCGCGGATTGCCCAAGTGAAGCGAGATGCTGATATCGCTACAGCTGAAGCGGAAAAAGAAACCCGCATTAAAAAGGCGGAAGCCGATAAGGAAGCGAAGCGTTCAGAGCTGGAGCGGGCAACAGAAATCGCCGAGGCTGAAAAAGTCAATCAGTTGAAAACAGCGGAATTCCGCCGTGAGCAGGATATTGCCAAGGCCCGTGCCGACATGGCTTACGACCTTGAAAGCGCCAAGGCCAAGCAGGACGTAACTGAGCAGGAAATGCAAGTAAAAATCATTGAAAGACAGAAGCAAATTGAACTCGAGGAAAAAGAAATCCTACGTCGTGAACGTCAATATGATTCTGAGGTGAAAAAGAAAGCCGACGCCGACCGTTATTCGATTGAACAGTCTGCTGCTGCAGAAAAAGCCCGGCAAATTGCTGATGCGGAAGCGAATAAATACCGGATTGAAGCGATGGCGAAAGCGGAGGCGGAGCGCGTGCGTTTAGACGGTCTTGCTAAAGCAGAATCGCAAAAGGCACAGGGTCTTTCTGAAGCCGAAATCATCCGCATGAAAGGTCTGGCCGAAGCGGAAGCAAAGCAAAAGATTGCGGAAGCATTCGAACAATTCGGCCAGGCTGCGATTCTCGACATGATTATCAAAATGCTTCCAGAATACGCGAAGCAGGTGGCAAGCCCGCTATCCAATATTGAAAAAATTACAGTCGTGGATACAGGCGGCGGTTCCGGCCCAAATGGCGGTGCCAATAAAATCACCGGATATGCTACTAACTTGATGGCCAGCCTGCAGGAGTCATTAAAGGCATCAAGCGGTTTGGATCTGAAAGAGCTGATTGAAAACTACTCCGGCAAATCGAACGTGAAAAGAAGCATTGAGGAATTAACAGACGAAATCAAAAAGAAAGATTAATAGAAAGGGGCTGACCGGCTTAACTTCGGTCGCCCCTTTTTCGATGTGCACAGCATGAGCGAAGTCCAGGAGTCGCAGCGGGATTCAACCCAAACACCACGGCTAACTCAGAACTTACCTCCCCTGTTTTTCAATAAAATTGTACATCGCGCCAATCATTCCAGCATCATTTTGATACTTGCAGCGCTCAACCGGTATCTTAATCCGTTTCCACCAAGGGAGCTGGTCAAGTTTATGATTGATTTTACTAATCAATCCTTGTTGGGCGATGACTCCTCCACCAATTAAAATCTTTTGCGGGTTTAAGGTTGCGGCCAGATTGAAAATTCCATAACTTATGTGTTGAACCCACTCATCAACTAGTTTTCGTACCGAACTATTTTTCTTGGATTCCAGAAACACTCTTTCTCCTTCAATATGTTCGTGTTCACTAATGCCCTTTAGGTGTTTATAGGCTTTAATTAAGGCATTCGTAGAAGCATTGGTATGCAATATGTCAAAGTTATAATTTCCTGCTCTAGTAATCATAAAGCCAATTTCGCCGCCCCTAAAACTGTGGCCATGTAAAAGGCTCCCGTTTACAAAGATACCGCCGCCAATTCCGGTACCAATGGTCATACAAATAAAGTCGCTGCAATCTTTGGCGTTGCCGCTCACTTTTTCAGCTAACGCCGCACAATTTCCATCATTTTCAACTTCAACTGGCAGATAAATTCTTTTTTCTAATAGTTTTTTTAGGTTTTGATGATCCAGCGCTGTGACCGCGCCCCCGCTTTCTGAGTAACCTGTATGCGGATTGATAAAGCCCGGTAAGCTAATGGCAACACCGCTCACTTGATGATTTTGGGTATACATTTGAATTGTTTCTGCCATTTCTTTTAAAAATAGGTCCAAGTTCGTGCAATTGGTATCGTAGCTGTCCTTTGAAAGAATGGTTCCATCTCCTAACAATAGCCCATGCTTTACTTTTGTCCCGCCAACATCAAAACTGATATATTTTTTAGCTTCAGTCCCATCCATTTCGAAACTAGTATACTCTTTCACCGTTCATCCTCCTATTTGCGATTATCAAGCCCAGAAATTTGACTAATAGTCCCCTCATCCGAAGTAGGCTTCTCGAATTCCTTGTATATTTGTTTTAAAACATTATCTGATAACCGCTTTAAAACTCTGTTTCGTTTTTTACAAGTTTCATAATCAGTATCCACATAGAAAATTTCCAAAGTAAGGCCAAATTCTTTTGCCACCCGCCTCCATTTTTTTCGTCTGTCTCTCGTTCTGTTGGTGGTATCAACAAGCACATCATGTCCGCTTTTCAGCAATGTCCGGACCATGAGTTCAGCGTTTTCCCACACGAGAGGTTCTGCCTCTGCTTTATAAACTTGGCCGTGTAAAGCAAGCCTAAGATCATCGAGAGATACGCGTACCCAACCTTGCTTTTGAAGGGTTTTGCCGTAGGTTGATTTTCCACTAAGCGGCATCCCGCACATAATTCCCAGTTTCACTGTTCATCCCCTCCAAAAAAAAATTCCTGCCTGTATTCGAAATGACAGGAACAGACACATCTTCACTTAAGCAGCAGGTTTTCTACTTTATTGAATGCGAATGAGCATACATTTGAAAGGTACAAAAAACTATGTTGAATTAATCGAAATATTCAGCTTGGGTGTGATACAAGCCGTTTCCATCCCATATCGGTTCACATAAGTATAAAAGAAACTTCTAATGTCCACTTAGAAGAAAAATGTTCGGTTGTTTATTAACAATCAGAAGAAGGTGAGAAAAAGTTATGGTCAGGAAAGCAATCATTCCTGCTGCAGGGTACGGCACGCGAAATCTTCCAATTACAAAAGTAATACCGAAAGAAATGCTGCCTGTGGGTTTAAAACCGGCCATTCATTATATCGTCGAGGAAGCAGTTCAATCGGGGATTGAACAAGTACTAATCATCACTTCAAATTCAAAAAACGCGATTATGGACTATTTTGATCATTCATTGGAGTTAGAGACATTGTTAAGAAGCAAAAACAAAGAATATTTGCTTAAACATTTGGAACTACCAAAAGTAGAAATTTTTTATACAAGGCAGTCCTATGCAAGAGGTCTTGGGGACGCGATTCGACTGGGCAAAGAATTTGTGGGAAACGAACCGTTTGGTGTACTGCTTCCGGATGATTTTGTCATTTCCAGCGAAGCCCCTGCTCTTAAACAATTAATTGATGTCTATAAGAAGACAAATAGCAGTGTTATCGGATTAAAACAAGTTCAACAAGAGCAATTAAAAAATTATGGTGTCATTCAATGTTCAAGTAAAAAAAATCCAATCGAAATCGAGAATATTGTTGAGAAACCTAAAACAGACCCACCTTCGGATATGGCTGTTATCGGGAGATATATTTTCACCCCAGAGATATTTAAATGTCTGGAGGGAATAAAAGCAGGGGTCGATGGGGAAATTCAGTTGACTGATGCTATTAAAAACTTGCTTGGCACAGAATCCATCTATGGAAAAATCATTTCCGGAGATCGCTACGATATTGGGGTTTTGGATGAATACGTTGAACTAATGAAAATCATGAGCAAAAGATAAAAAAGGGAGAAAAACGGGAGAAAAAAGGAGAGCGTTGTCGTTGTTAGAAAATGTATCAATCATTATGCCATTCCAAACAGACAATGGGCCAAGGGCGAGGGCTTTTGAATGGATCAAAAAGTACTATGCCAAGGTCATGCCCGAAGCTGAATTATGTTTGGGAATCATCAGTGGAGACATTAATAAAGCGAAAGCCATCAACTTAGCAGCTAAAAAGGCTACAAAAGATATTTTTGTCATAGCAGATGCGGATGTCGTTTATGACCCTTCACTTATTGAGGAAGCTATCAAAGTACTAAAAAAAGCAGCATGGGTTGTTCCTTTTACTGAGATATATAATGTTGAAAAGCAAGGCACTAAAAAATTGCTTCAAACAAAACCAAAATGGCCGATGGATGTAAACTCCGGAGATTGTACAAAAGCAAATTGGCTTTATCAAGGTTTTGCCGGTAAACTTTTTGTCATACCAAGGGCAAACTTTGAAGCAGTCGGTGGTTTTGATGAACGGTTTATTGGCTGGGGAGGGGAGGATGATGCTTTTTCACATTCTGTCCGCACCCTATGCGGGGACATTGTAAACGTTAAAGGAAGAATCTATCATTTATGGCACCCAAGTTCAAGCTATCAAACAAACCCAAATGGAAAGGCGAATGCCAATCTTCTCGGACGCTATCAACGTGCAAGTGGCAACAAGAAGAAGATGGCAGAGATTATTAATGAACGACGGGAAAGGAATAATCCTATAAAAATAGAAAATGTAAATGAATCAACAGCTTCCCCCAACAGTAAAATCTGTTTTGCCATTCTTGTTCATGAAGACAGAGAGTTAGTTAAGCAGCTAATTGATAATGTTCGCTATTATTGCCCAAGCTGTACCATTGTCTTATACAACGGGGGAGAGGACCCGAAACTATGTGAGGGATTAGGTGTTCCTGTCTGCCCTTCCAGCCATAAATTAAAGCGGGGATGGACGACCATTTATTTTTTGGAAACAATGGAATGGCTCGAGAAGCAGGGGATACAGTACGATTATTTTATTAATATTGATTCGGATGCCTTGTTTATCAGAAAAGGCTATGAGGAATTTGTTCAAGAAGAAATGAAAGATACGGATTATATGGCCGTCAAACTGAGAATCCCAAAAAGCGGCTGGTATATTGGAAAAGAACTGAAGAAGGACATTAATCGTTGGAAAAAATTATTTAATGTTAACCCTTTCTATGGCGTATTTAATGTGGGCCAGGTGATTTCAAGGCCGCTCGTTCAAGCTTTACTAAAACAGGAACGGCTGGAAAGGCTAAAAAATGCTCTAAACAAAACGATTTCCTTCGGCACAGATGAGGTCTTGTTTGTTAACATGGCAAAGGAGCTTGGCTTCAAAATGAAAAAATATCCAAATGATACGGCCTCAACGATGATCCGCTATCGTCCATACTTTACACTGGACGAGATGATATCCTGCCTGAACAATAACGAAACGGGCGGGCTGTGCCACCCGGTGATAAGAGATCATGACGATCCAGTCCGAAAACTAATCCTTCATATGAACAGTGGGACTCATACTAAACGATATAAAAGCAAGGAGTATCCATGGCACGATAGTAACCCCAATAATTATTCGATTACGATTCCAATCAAAAGTAAATTCGGAAACAATGAGCTTATCGTAAGGTCAGGTTCGTCCTTGACCCACTATTGGCAGGACCCGGATGGGGAATGGAATAAAAGTGAGACATTTGCTACTAACGTTGTCGGAACCCCGATATTTTTTCAAAATAATGCAGGTCAATTTGTAGTAGTCTGTAAATTAAAAAATGGCAGGCTTGGATTTTGGCTCAGGGACAATGAAGCATCCGGCTATCCTTGGTATGGACGGTCTGTTTCCCGGCAGGAGAATATCGATGAGCTGATCATGGGAACACAGCTTCAGAATAACGGCTGTGTCATCGTGTATAAATCCAACAATCAATTTTATTATTGGGAGTTTGATAAAAGTATATGGAAAGACATCTTTCCCAAATAAAAAAATTGGTGCCCCGACATCGGGACACCTTTTTATATTTTAAGAGAGGTATTTTGGGATGAGTAAGAGGCCATGAAGACCAACTACCATTCCGAAGAGGGGATTGCTTCGATAACTTGGGGGTCCGTCGAGAATCCCTTCTTCTTAGATGTCCTTATTTTAGCGGGAAAGATTGAAGATGTTATGAAGAACTTATGATGATTTTGTGAAGTTACAAAAATCACAGACCCAAGATGATATATTAATGATATGGGGAGTGATAATAATGAAAATATTATTAGTCGACGATGAACGTAGAATCATAGAAGTTCTCGAAGCTTACCTAGAAAGAGAAGGCTATGAAATTCATAGCGCAGATAATGGAATAGATGCTTTGAAAAAGGCGAAAACCCTGCAGCCGGATTTAATCATATTAGACTTAATGCTTCCCGATATTTCCGGTGAAGAGGTTTGCCGGCTTGTCCGCAAGGAATCCGATGTGCCGATTCTGATGCTGACGGCCAAGTCAGCAGAAGACGACCGAATTAACGGCATCGTAATGGGCGCTGACGATTATTTAACGAAACCGTTCAGCCCGCGCGAGGTTGTTGTCCGCGTTCAGGCTATATTAAGGCGCGTCAAAAAGACCGAAAAGGTAGACCGCCTTGAATTTAACAGAAGGAAACTGGCGATAAATTTAGAGAAAAAAGAAGTAACCGTTAATGGACAATATATTACGCTTACCCCCATTGAATACAAGCTGTTAACTAACATGGCGGGCAATCCCGGCCGGGTGTACAGCCGGATGGATTTGCTTGAAAAAATTCAGGATGAAGGCATCTATTATGAAGGATATGAGCGCAGCGTTGATACCCATATCAAAAACCTGCGCAAAAAAATCGAGACCGACTCACGGCAGCCGGAATTCATCATGACTGTTTTTGGCATGGGCTACAAATTTGGAGGGGTTCCCGATGTTGCAAACGCTCCGGTCTAAAATTCTCTTTTACCTGCTTTTGATTTCGATGATCGGTATATTGATCGTCAGCTTTTTTATACAGTACGGCTTTGAAGAGAGTTTTAATAGTTACTTGGATCGGAATCGGGAAAAAAAGATTGATAGGGTGATCACCGAAATTGAAAAGGATTTTCGGCAAAATGGCCATTTTACAAGGGACCCGGTGTTTGCGATGCTGCACGAATATGCGATGGGCGAGCAGCTTTATTTTCAGCTGTATGACCGCTACGGACAAATCCAGATGGACTCCTCCAATATCCGCAGCATGCTAAACAGTCTGGGCCTGACCGAACCGGAGCCAAGCGGTGAGGAATGGCATTCGAAAAATTATACACTCAAGGTCGACAACGCCATTATTGGTAAACTCGTCGCCATTTATCCGGAGGGCTTAATTGATGACGAGTATACATTTATCCAAACTATCCAGTTATACATATATGCCGCCGTATGCTTAACCGTTGTGCTGGCGATTGTCTTCAGTATGCTTTTTTCAAAAAAATTAACCTCTGGTTTGAAAAAGCTCTCGTTTGCGGCCGATGAGTTGCAGCAGCACAACCTCAATATCCGCATCCCATTAAAGGGGCTGCCAACCGAGATCAAGCAGCTGGCCATTTCCTTTAATAATCTGGCGCAATCGCTGGCAAAGGAGGAAATGCTGCGGAAACAGTTTACGGGGGACTTAGCCCACGAGCTCCGAACCCCGCTTGCTACCTTAAGAAGTCAGATTGAGGCTTTTCAAGATGGAATTTGGGAGCCGACACCACAGCGCCTGCAGGCAAGTCACGAGGAGCTGATGCGGTTGGTTAGGCTTGTGAACGAGCTGGAAAAATTGCTCGCCGCAGAAAACCCGCAAATGAAGCTCGAAAAAATAGAACTCGATGCCGGCAGCGTACTGGCGGCATTATGGGAAATGTTTATGCCGATTTTTAAGGAAAAAGGAGTTCAGTTACATATTGAAGAGCCTGAGCAGGAGGAGATTTTTGAAGCAGACAAGGATCGCCTCATGCAAATTCTCTCTAATGTTCTTAATAATGCTTTGAAGTACACGCCGGAAGGAAAAAATGTGACCATTTCGGTGGCAACGGACCGCGATGGCTACGTCGGCTTTAGGATACAGGATGAAGGCAACGGCATGGCGGAGGAAGACATCCCGCACATTTTCGAACGTTTCTATCGCGGAGATAAGTCCCGGGACCGAAAAACAGGTGGAGCGGGTATTGGACTTTCCGTTGTGAAAGCCTTAATGGACGCTCATAAAGGGATGATCAAGGTGAAAAGCAAGCTTGGAAAAGGAACAACTATGACGTTGTGGTTTCCGCGGGAAGATTAGTATAAAGAAAGGGCCGCAGCAGGTTGTGCAACGGCCCTTTCTTTATGTAAGTAAATCATTAATATGGTAAACCTTCCCGCTTTCAACAGTTCCACTTAAGACAAGGTCTACTAATGCTCCGGCCACTACATCCGCTTTTAAGAGGACATTTTTTTCCTTGAACTCGATGAATTTTTCGAGATCTTTAAAGGCATCTTGGGATGAAGAGCGAATCGTTTCTTGCATCTTTGTATCCATAACCCCGGGGCTGAAGGCAAAAATTTTATGATTGGTTCCAAGTTCCCTTTGCTCGAGAGCCACTGTTTGCGTAAACATATTTAACCCGGCTTTTGAGCTGCAATATACGCTCCAGCCTTCAATAGGGTGGACAGCAGCCCCCGAAGTCACATTGATGACCTGAATGGTAGTGTTTGTATGCAGGGCTTTATTTAAAAATAGATTGGTAATCAAGATTGGCGCAATTAAATTCACCTTGATGTTCCGAATAGTCGGCGTTTGGTCCAGGCTGCCAACCGTATGGATCGGCTCAATCACACCAGCATTGTTGAAAAGAAGAATTTCTTCAGGCTCACCTTTAAAGATAAAATGGGCAACTTCCATAAAAACTTCCTGAACTTCTTTATCCAAGGCAAGATTACAGGAAAAATGTCTATAATTTACGCCTTTTTCAGCAGCAAGTTTTTTTAGTTCCTCATTTTCAGTTCGGGACACCGATATCACGGCCATTTGTTCTTGGAAAAGGCGCTTCGTAATAGCTTCGCCCAATCCTTTCGAGGCTCCGGTAACAATCGCATATTTCATGGAAAAATCCCCCTTAATTTTCATCCTTTCATTATTTTATGTTTGTAAAAGCTTTAATTCAAGAAAGAGGTTTCGGGAAAAATAAGTTTTATCAGCGGATCTAAGGAGTCAATCGGCGAATTTTAGACGTTAATCGGCGGATTGAACCAGTTTATCGGCGAATCTAAGCATTCTATCGGCGAATTGAAGGGGGCAATCGGCGAATTAAAAATGTCTATTAGCGAATTGAAGGGTTCTATTAGCGAATCAAAGCATTCTATTAGCGTAATTCAGGCCCCCTATTAGCGAATCCAAATTCCCGCTCCTCATCAGTACAGAACCAACAACCAAAAAAAGCAGCCCCCCGTAAAGAGAAGCTGCAAAAACTTAACGTGCAATCGGATAGAACTTCTTCCACTCATTTAAGAAGGACTGGGTGGAAGAATTGGGATGTTCAAGGACCCGAGGGGTAGGTCCGGATTGCTTCACTTCGCCGCCAACGATAATTGCCAGCCGGTTTGTCAGATAATGAATTTCCATCAAATCGTGACTCACAAACACAGCAGTTGTCCCGGTTGTGGAAATAATCTCCTTGAAATCCTCCATCAGCTTGATTTTCGTGGGAAAATCTAAAGCAGAAAATGGCTCATCAAGAAACAGGATTTCCGGCTCGACAATCATCGCTCGCGCCAAATTCACTCTTTGTGCTTCGCCGCCCGATAAATAGAGGGCATTTTTTTTCGCCAAATGACTAATACCAAACAACTCAAGCCAGCGCGTAACTTTTTCCTTAATGACACTTTTGGGAATCTTTCTTAACGTTAAACCAATGGCAATATTATAAAAAACAGTACCATCTAATAGTAATGACTGCTGCAGGGCAATCGAAAATTTCCGCCGCAACTCAAGAGGAGCGCTGCCAGAGGGAATTGTCTCACCGCGGTAAAGAATTTCACCACCCGAAGGCTTCTCTAAAAAAGCAATCAGCTTCAGCAAAGTGCTTTTCCCCGCACCGTTCGGGCCCATAATCCCCAGAAATTCGCCGCTTTCAATTTGAAATTCAGGAATGTTAAGGATGCTCCGGTTCCCCGCATCATAAGTGATATTTTTCAATTCAATTAACGGTGTCACGAAAAACGCCTCCTTTGCTGCAGAAAAGTTAACGCCGCTGTAATCAACAGGGCAAGGGATAACAGGATAAACGACAAAGCCAATGCGATATCAAAGTTACCTTTTGAAACCTCCATCACGATGGTGGTCGTTAGGATGCGGGTATCTCCCTGGATATTCCCGCCGACCATCATCGCAGCCCCCACCTCGGCAATAACCCGGCCAAAGCCCGCCATTATAGCCGCCACAATCGCAATTTTCGATTGCTTTAAGAGAATCATTAATGTTTGCAGCTTAGTAGCGCCTAGGGCTTTAATCTGTAGTAACATTTTCTCGTTTATTTGCTGGAAGGCAGAACTTGTCAGGCTTGTCACGATCGGTAACGAGACTAGTACCTGGGCCATTACAATGGCGGTCGGCGTATACAACATCCTCATCTCACCCAGCGGACCGGATCGCCATAAAAACATCGTAATCCAAAGACCGGCAACAACAGGGGGCAGGCCCATTCCCATATTGATAAATAATAATAAAACTCGACGGCCGCGGAATCGTGACAACCCAAGCAGGATCCCAAGCGGCAAGCCAATCAGGGTGCTAATCAAAATGGCAATCAGACAAACTTTTAGAGTCAGCCATGTAATCGCAAAAACCTCTGGATTACCGGTAAATATCATCTCTATCGCTTTCTTCAGTCCATCGATTAGCAGTTCCATAAGTACCTCCTGGTGCCGGGAAGGCCGTCCAATTAAAGGGCGGCCTCAAGCTTTGTTAAGATTTTATTCTGTATAGCTAATAAATAAAGATTGTCCGTATTCTTTCTTGCCAAAGTTTTCAATGACTTCTTGAGTCTTCTTATCTACCATGAATTTAACAAACTTTTCTCCGTCCTTGCTGTTGACCATATTATGTTTTTCAGGGTTAACCTGCATGACATGGTAAATGTTCATTAAATCTTGGCCGCCTTCAACGACGATTTTCAACGTGTCTAAGTTTTTCTCTTGAGCTAACCATGTGGCACGGTCTGTTAATACATAGCCTTTTTTCTCAGCAGCAACCTGGAGGGTTTGTCCCATTCCTTGACCAGTGGACACGTACCATTCACCTTCTGGCTTTATTGTATCTGCCTGCCAGATGCTTAGTTCTTTTTTGTGTGTACCAGAGTCGTCACCGCGTGAAATGAAAACACCCTTCGTATCAGCAATCTTTTTGAAGGCTGCTTTAATATCCTGGCCGCTTACACCGGCTGGGTTTTCCTTCGGCCCTACTAAAACAAAATCATTGTACATAACGCGTTTGTAGTTGATGGCATCGCCAGCGTCAACTACCGCTTTTTCAGCTGCAGGAGCGTGAACTAACAGGGCATCTGCTTCACCTTTTGTTCCCATTTCAAGGGCTTGTCCAGTACCAACTGCAATTGTTTTCACTTTTACGTTATTTTCTTTTTCAAACATTGGAATGATAACATCAAGCAGGCCGCTGTCCTGTGTGCTTGTAGTGGTTGCTAAAATCATTTCCGTTGGAGCTGGCTTTTCTGCTGTCTTCTTTTCTTTAGGAGCAGCATTTGTTTTCGTATCGGAATTGCCGCACGCTGATAAAATTAGAAGCATAAAAGCAAATAGAGTAATCAACAAACGATTTTTTCTCATAAAATTAGTTCCTCCGATGTAGTAGTTTGATAGATGATTTTTCCTAAATCTGAAACATCATAACCTTCGAGATTGGTTAAGCTGTTTTTGAAACTGTCTGATTGCAGGAAGCGAATGAGTTCCGCCAGGCTTTGTTTGTTCTCTTCTGTGAAGCGAAAAACAAGGTCGAAATTTTCCTTTGCTACCGGTATAAAATCAAGCCCTAACTGAATGGCAGCGGACTGAATGCCAAAGGCGACATCGACAATTCCACGGCTTATGTAGGAGGCGGCAGATAGATGGTTCCATTCTTCGTTACCATAGCCAAAAATTTTACTAGGATCTATTCCATAGCTTGATAGTTTAGAATCTAGTAAAAAGCGCGTTCCTGCACCTTTTTGCCTGTTAATAAAATGCACGTCTTTTCTTGTTAGGTCGTGGAAATCCTGTATCCCTTTTGGATTCCCTTTATTTACGATGAAGCCCTGCTCACGGGCGGCCAATCTCATCACCAAAATCGATTCATAAATAAATAATTGATGGATAAATGGCAGATTATATTCTTGTGATGTCGGGTCCAATAGATGGATGGCGGCAATATCAGATTGCCCTCGATATAAGAGCATCAACCCTTCCAAACTTCCGATATAGGAAGGCTGGATTTGCAGGCTTAGGGCACTCGCTACCTGTTTGGAAATATGCTCAACTAGAAAATCGTGGCTGCCGGACAAACGAATTGGTGCTGTATGATGGTAAACGGGTGAAGCCTGTTCTGTAGCCGGTTTCTTTGTTGGCGCTTTCATGTTTTCTTTATATCTTTCCAGTTCCGCATGTTCAATTCTCATTTTATTTCCTATTTTGAAGGCCTGGAGCTCTCCGCGTTTGATGAGCTCATAAACGGTGTGCTTGGAAATTTGAAAAATCTGCGCGACCTCATCGGGAGTATAGGCCTTTTCCTCCATAACAATCCCTCCTTTTTCCTTAACGCATAAGTGCAACTACGCCTCATGAACCGTCCTTTGGGGTTCGCCAATCGGCTAGTTTTCTAATATTTTAAAAAAATCATATCATATTGAATGTGACTTTTGTTAAGTTTTGTAAGGTTTTATTAAGTTTTGTTTAGAAATGTCACGAATCGTTCATGGTTATAATTAGAATTCATAATACGTTCACAAACTTCACCTATTGTTCAATAATGAGCATATGAAGTTTGTTGTACTATTAATAGAAGGAGATTAATTTTTCAAAAAGGGAAGGGATTTGAATGTCCAAGCTTTTATATATAACCGCCAATCCGAAAGTAGATTCAAAGCTTTCAAAAGGGGCACAGATCGGGGAAGTGTTTCTTGAGGAATTCAAGAAAATACAGCCAGATGTTGAAATTGAGCATATGCACCTTTACAGCATGGATATCCCTGAAATAGACATGGATTTATTATATGGCCGGGCCAAGCTTTCTTTTATGGGTTATACGAAGGAGCAGTTGTCTGAAGGCGAGCGGACGAAACTTGAAAAAATGCATGCGCTGGCCGAACGATTTATCGCGGCCGATTACTATGTGTTCGTGACGCCAATTTGGAATCTCGGCGCACCGCCGATTTTAAAATCGTTTATGGATTGTATGTTTCTTCATGGAAAAACCTTTACGAACACGGAAAACGGCCCGAAAGGATTGCTGACAGGAAGGAAGGCGCTTCATATCCAAACCCGCGGCGGCATTTATTCAACCGGCCCATTGGTTGAATTTGAAATGGGTGACCGCTATTTAAGAAAGGCCCTAGAATTCCTCGGCTTTGAATTAATGGACACCGTCTATGCCGAAGGGCTGGACCATTATCCAAAACAAATCCCGGAAATCATGGCAGCGGCAAAAGAAAAAGCGGCTGATGCGGCCAGAGAAATGGCGAAAGTAATTGTTACAATATAAAAAAACACGGCTCGCACCGGATTGCGAGCCGTGTTTTTTAGAATTTTCCCGTAAACTGAAAGAACAGCACAATTAATCCCAGCACCCAAACGTACACCGCAAACGGCTTCAAGGAATGCTTTTTCAAATAGCCGATCATCCATCTGACCGCTATATAACCGAAGAACGCAGAAGAGACAATTCCGACGAGTAAGGCAGACAGTGAAATTTCCTCCGCACTGCCGCCAAACAAATCCTTTGTTTGCAGAACAATCGCTCCGGCAATCGCCGGTGTTGACAACAGGAAGGAAAAATAGGCTGCCGTTTCCCGGTCAAGCTTACGCCAAAGCGCCGCCACAATCGTCATTCCCGAACGCGAAATGGCCGGCATAATCGCAACCGCCTGAAATGTGCCGATGATAAAAGCATCCTTATAGCTGATGTCGTCCATTCTCTTATGGCCGTTTTTCGCTGAATCGGCCAGCCACAGGAATAAACCTGTAATTAAAAACTCCCAGCCAATCGTTACACCCGTTTTCGAAATTTCATCAATATAATCTTTAAAGGCCAGACCGAAGATCACCGCTGGAATTGTTCCGACAATAAGCAAAAACGTTAATTTACTGAACGGTTTCTTGATGATTTTAATAAATTCATCCTTATAAAAGACAAACACAGCCAGCAATGTTCCCACATGCAGCATTGTATCAAGCAATAGGCCCGCTTCCTGCAGCCCGAACAAATTTCTTCCTAAATAAAGATGACCGGTGCTGGAAATCGGCAGAAATTCCGTCAGCCCTTGAATAATCCCGAGGATAAGTGCTTCAAGTTTGGTTAACATATATTCCCTCTCAGTTCATATTTTTTTGGCAAAGCCTGTACATTCCATTCATATGCGTATTTTTACTTATTCATGAAAATCATCTGTGTTTTTACAGTTATGAAAAACAAAATATCTCCTAAAAGACAAAATAGGTGCAAAGGTGCTGTATTCTCCCATAAAATAAAAGTATAGTAATCCTCGAGAGGAGAATCGGGTTGGAAAATAAACATCTTTATTTTAATACTTCCATTGGGGTCAAAAAGCCGGAAAATTACCGTAATAAAGAGCAGGCCTGTCCATTTTGCGCCAGAGAAGAGCTTACCGACCTGATTGAGGTCGATGGTCCGATTATTCTCTTGAAAAATAAATATCCCGTATTGGAAAATGCCTATCAAACCGTGTTAATTGAAACGGACGATTGTCATGGGGAACTATCCACCTATTCAAAAGAGCATTTACATAGATTGATTAGGTTTGGATTGAAGCATTGGCTGGAGATGGAAGAAAGCGGAGGCTTTAAGTCCGTTATTTTTTTCAAAAATCATGGCCCGTTATCTGGAGGCACCCTGGCCCATCCGCATATGCAAATTATTGGACTGAATGATCTTGACTATAAAGAAAAAGTCGAGCCTGAAATGTTTGATGGCATACTGATTGCTGAAGAAAATGGGGTCCGCTTTACGCTTTCCACTAAGCCCCGTGTTGGTTTTTACGAGTTTAATGTGGAAATGCCGGAGTTCGGCTATCAGGAGCGCTTTTCGGAATATATGCAAATGGCTGCTCATTATATTCTTCATCATTTTCCCTTTAGGGCGACGAGCTATAATATTTTCTTCCATCATCTTGATGGGAAAATTTACGCCAAGGTTGTACCTAGGTTTGTAACGACGCCGCTCTATATTGGCTACGGTCTTCCGCAGGTGCCAAATAATCTGAATTGGATGGCGGACGAACTAAAGCGGATTTATTTTTAGATTATGTAAATTCACCCAAACACAGTTTGAAAGTTGTGATTTGTGTTCATTAAAAATATAATGGAGGAATGTACAAGTTCTTTTTTTAAGGTGGGACTTCTTCGTGACTTCAAAGAACACAACCTCCAAGATTGATTACAGTCTTGTTTTGATAGTTTTATTGTTGTTTTTGGCTAGCTGTGTGTCGATATATAGTGCGCAGGCGAGCGGTCAATACAAGGAAAACTTTCTGCTGAAGCAAATTGTCTGGTATGCGGTTGGCGGCGGAATTGTCGCGGCGGTAATGACGCTGGATTCCGATCAGCTCCGCAAATTAACCTGGTACGCTTACGGCTTTGGTATCTTTTTGCTCGGCTTTTTAATTGTTGCACCGACCAGCATTGCTCCTGTAATTAACGGGGCGAAAAGCTGGTATAAGGTTCCTGGCATGGGATCTTTGCAGCCTTCTGAGTTTGTAAAGATTTTTATCATTTTGGCACTGGCGCGGGTGATTGATGACCATCATCAAAAAAATCAAGTTAAAACGCTGCAGACTGACTTTTGGCTGCTGGTGAAGCTTGGTCTTGTGACAATGTTGCCGTTGCTCTTGGTGATGCAGCAGCCTGACTTAGGAACATCGCTCGTATTTCTGGCCATTTTATTAGGGATGATCTTTATCTCGGGCATTTCATGGAAACTGCTTGTGCCGATGTTCTCAGCCGGAATTGTGCTTGCATCAACCATTCTCTATTTTGTTTTATGGAAGCCTGATTTGCTGGAAAAATATCTAGGTGTCAAACAGTATCAGTTCGGCCGGATTTATTCATGGCTCGACCCTTATAATTTCCAAAGCTCGGCCGGTTATCAGCTAACCAAATCGTTAATGGCGATTGGCTCTGGGCAAACTGGAGGGAAAGGCTATGGCCACCGGGAAGTATATTTGCCGGAAAGCCATACTGACTTTATTTTCAGTGTTGTCGGCGAGGAATTCGGTTTTATTGGTGCAAGTGTGCTGATTAGTTTATTCTTTTTGCTAATTTACCATATTACAAAGGTCGGAATGGAAACAAAGAATCATTTTTATACCTACATTTGTGTTGGTGTCATCAGCATGATTACCTTCCACGTCTTCCAAAACATCGGCATGACCATCGGCGTCCTGCCGATCACCGGTATTCCGCTCCCGTTCATCAGCTACGGGGGAAGCGCGTTGATGGGGAATATGCTGGGGCTGGGATTGATTTTTTCTATCAGGTATCATTATAAAAAGTATATGTTTTCGACAACGGCATAATTGGTTTGAAAAAGAGCGACATGGTTTCGCTCTTTTTTTCTGTTTGAATGAGTTTGGCGGATACATTTGGAAATCGGCGGATATCCCCCTGAACTTGGCGGATATCCGGCCAGATTTGGCGGATAACTTCTACGTTTCGGCGGATATCAGCCCCAATTTGGCGGATAACCCCCAAAGACAAGTCTCAATAGGAGAAAGAGCAGGGCTATTGTCTTGCCCTGCTCTTTCAATGTGAATTGTATATGGGAAGTTTTTTTAAAAACTATTTCTTAAGCATGATTTTTTCAAGATCATCTAGCATCAAGTTTGCCGCAATAACCCCTCCGGCAGTGTTCCAAACAGCATCGCTAACCTCATGGGCATTGCCGTTTTTAACTACATTTAAATTTTTCCAAAGCGGGTCCGTTGTCCATTCCTTAGCGGTATTTAAAGCAGTCTGGTCGCCGTTAGGAGCGTAAGTGAAGTAGAAAAGAACGTCCGCGTCCATTTTCGGGATGACCTCTTTGCCAACCTCAACTGCCAGATTTCCAAGTTTATTAGAAGGTGTAAACAGCTCAGCCTGCTGGGCAGCACGCTTAAATCCTAACTCTTTAAAAATCACCCCAGAGAAGGAATCTGTATAATAGATTCGGGATTTTCCAGCCATAAAGCGGACGACTGAAACCTCCTGATTTACTTTGTCACCGAGTTTTTCCTTTAATGATGCAACTTTATTATCGAAATCACTTAACACTTTGTTGCCTTTTTCTTCTTGATTGACAGCTTTTGCATATAATTTAAAGTTTTCCTTCCAATCTCCCCGCAGCGTTTCAGAAAAAACGGTTGGGGCAATTGCACTAAGTTGATTGTATACTGCTTCCTGCCGCATCTTGGTACCGATAATTAAGTCCGGCTTCAGTGCAACAATTTTTTCCACATTAACTTCGCTTTCAGTTCCGACAACTTCTACGCCATTCATGTCTTTTTTAATATGATCATACCATGGGTCGCCCAGCCAGGATTGAACAGCGCCGACTGGTTTAATGCCTAAAGCTAATAATGCTTCAGTTCCTTCGTTTGTCAAAACCACCACGCGTTTAGGTGTGCCTTTAATTGTGGCAGAGCCCATCGCATGTTCAACTGTATACGATTTTTCGGTTGTAGTTTCATTTTCCTTCTTCTCTGTTGATTTTTCTGTATTCCCGCCGCCGCAAGCCGCCAATAAGAAAACAGCCATGACGGAAAAGAGGGTTAGAAATGATTTTAATGCTTTCATCTAGGTATGTATCCTCCCTTATCTAATTGTGAATGATAATCATTTTCATTTACAATTTAATCATAAAGTGCCTGCCGTTCAACTGTCAACAGTTTTATTGAAAATAACTTTCAAAATCAATGACAATTTCCTGAAGGCTGGCAGGATCATAATTGAAAACGGTTATCAATTCAATTGACAATCATTATCAATTAGCGATAGACTAAAGTAGTGAGAGGATTTGACTAAAGATAAAGAGAGAAAGGTTTTTTAACATGCTTTTAAAAAGTTCCTCCTTAAAATGGGCCGGCCTATTGGCGGCTATTATTCTAATGCTGTTACTTATGTGTGCCAGTGTCATCTTTGGATATACAGACACGAATTTGCAAATGGCGATTGACGCTTTTACAAACAATAATGGCTCAAATGAGCATATCATCATTCAAACGGTCCGGCTGCCGCGGGCACTGATTGCTTCCGTAGTCGGCGCAAGTCTCGCTATTGCCGGAGTGTTAATGCAAACCCTAACAAAAAATCCGCTCGCATCGCCTGGAATCTTTGGAATAAATGCTGGAGCAGGGTTCGCAGTAGTCGTTGCGATCACCTTATTTTCTATTGATAGTACCCAGGGATTTAATGCGTTAGCCTTCCTTGGAGCAGCGGTCGCGGCCATCAGCGTTTATGTCATTGGCTCCGTAGGTCGCGGCGGTTTAACACCAATGAAACTCACATTAGCGGGTGCGGCCATGGCGGCTATGTTCTCGTCTTTTACGCAAGGTTTGCTCGTTTTGAACGAAGCCCTCTTGGATCAGGTGCTGTTTTGGCTCGCTGGCTCGGTCTCCGGCCGAAAGCTGGAAACGCTTGTTTCAGTCTTGCCATACATAGGAGCAGGCTGGCTTGGCTCCCTCCTGATTTCTGGAAAAATGAATATCCTTGCTATGGGGGAAGACGTAGCGAAAGGGCTTGGGTTAAATACCGGGTTCATTAAAATCGGCATTGGGGTGCTTGTCATTTTATTGGCTGGCGGATCAGTTGCCGTGGCCGGACCGATTGGTTTTGTGGGAATTGTCGTGCCGCATCTCACGAGGTCGATTGTTGGCATTGACCATCGCTGGGTCATTCCAATGGCCGGGGTTTTAGGTGCCATATTACTATTGGCAGCCGATATTGCTGCCCGATATTTGTTAATGCCGTCAGAGGTCCCTGTCGGCGTGATGACTGCCATCGTTGGAACTCCGTTCTTCATATACATTGCAAGAAAGGGGTTCAATGCACGATGAGCAAATATAAAAATTTCCGTCTGTTTAATGGCAGGTTCTCCGTTTTAATGGACCGAAAAGCTGGAATTACTTTTACCGTCCTGCTGATCATCACGTTTGCGGTTTTTGTCCTGAGTACGGGATCCGGGGAAATGAAAATTAATCCTCTAACAGTTTTAAAGGTTTTATTTGGCTCCGGGCCGGATATGGAGACGCTGGTCATCACCTCCTTCCGCCTGCCGCGCATTATTGTCGCCCTCATTGTTGGCATGTGTTTAGCAACAGCTGGCGGTATCTTACAAGGGATGATCCGCAATCCGCTGGCATCTCCTGATGTGTTGGGAATTACCGGCGGGGCGGCGGTTGCTGTTGTCGGCTTTTTGGCGATATTTAGCGACAAAAACCACTCGCTGACCGTCAGCATTGCTTGGCTCCCGCTAGCCGCTTTTATTGGCGCTGGGGTTGTAGCATTTTTAGTTTATTTCCTTGCTTGGAAAAATGGAGTTTCACCGATAAGGCTTGTGTTAATTGGAATCGGAATTTCCACCCTTATGCAGGCATTAACAACCCTTTTGATGGTGATGGGTCCCATTTATCAGGCGAGTCAGGCAAATATTTGGATTACCGGAACCGTCTATGGATCCAATTGGAAAAACGTCGCCATTCTTGCCCCATGGGCAGTGATTTTTTTGATTATTGCCTTTGTGGCAGCGCGGACGCTAAATATCCAAGAGCTTGGCGATGACGTAGCGACTGGCTTGGGTGAAAAGGTACAGAAGCACCGCTTTCTATTATTAATGATTAGTACGGCATTAATCGGCGGTTCCGTGGCATTTGCCGGCGGCATTGGCTTTGTCGGGCTAATGGCACCGCATATGGCGCGCAGGCTTGTCGGGTCGTCCTTTGGTGCGTTGCTGCCGGTTTCAGCATTGCTTGGCGGAATCCTTGTGATGCTGGCAGACCTGATTGGCCGGACGATGTTTTCACCGTTGGAGGTGCCTGCAGGAGTATTTACAGCAGGAATCGGTGCCCCTTACTTTATTTACTTACTTTTTAAAACTAGAAATATCTAAATCTTGCTGAAGGAGCTGGCTTTATATGACAAGTTCGATTGAAACAAAGGAGTTGTCCATATCCTACGGAGAAACTCTCATCATAAAGGAATTAGATTTAAAAATTCCTAAGGGTGAAATTACTGTCTTTATAGGTGCAAATGGATGCGGGAAATCGACTCTGCTTCGTTCAATTGCCCGTCTTCTAAAGCCGAAAAGCGGCTCTGTTCTTCTTGATGGTAAAGCAATCTCCAAGTTATCGACAAAGGAGATTGCAAAAAAAATGGCGATTTTGCCACAGTCACCGACTGCACCTGAAGGCTTAACTGTCCTGCAACTTGTTAAGCAGGGACGCTATCCACACCAAACTTGGCTGCGGCAGTGGTCGGAAGAGGATGAGAAAAAGGTAAACGATGCCCTTAAAGCAACACGGCTAGAGGATTTAAAGGACAGACCTGTGGATTCCCTTTCCGGCGGCCAAAGGCAACGGGCTTGGATTGCCATGACCCTGGCTCAGGATACGGAAATTATTTTACTTGATGAGCCGACGACCTACCTGGACATGACCCACCAAATCGAGATTCTTGATTTGCTTTTTGAATTAAATGAGAAGAAAAAACGGACGGTGGTCATGGTGCTACACGACCTAAATCTTGCCTGCCGTTATGCCCATAATATTGTCGCCATCAAGAATCAAAACGTCTACGCCCAGGGAAAGCCGGAGCTTGTAATCAACTGCAGCCTGGTGAAAAACGTCTTTGATATGGACTGCGAGGTAACAATGGACCCGCTGTTCGGAACTCCACTATGCATTCCATATGGCAAGGGAAGATGTATATTAGATAAGGCGGCGGCTGCCAATGGTTAAACTGCTAACAGATGAAGAAATTGCTGTACTAAGTAAATACAGGCTTAAAGCTGCTTTGAAAGATTCCTTTGAAGCAGCTCATTTACTTGATGAAGCCTTCTTAAAAAATTTTATGGCGGACCTTTCCGATGCGATTGGTGCTCCTTCGGAAAAAATAGCTGCCTCGATTTTTATCAAAAGATATGCCTTTTTAGCGGTAATTTCGCTTTATGCGATGACCGCTTGGAATAAAAAAATCAATGTTTCGTTAGATAAAGTGAGGATGGCGTCAGCATCTAAATTGGAAAACTGGCTCCCGGCCTTTTCTCTCAAGGATTTTACAGCTGACGATTGGGATACCAGGGAAGCACGTTCTGAATGGCGGAAAGGTGTGATCAAAGAGCTTTTTGCAAAAAATATTTACCCGCTGATAACACTGTTTGAAAAAACATTTGGTATTTCGAAATTGATTCTGTGGGAAAATATTGCTGTTTATATATTTTGGCTGTACGAATCACAATTAAAAGAACATAAAAATGCAGTAGAGGATTTTTCGTTCTTAATTTTTGAAGCGGAAGGGTCTTTGTTTGGCCGCTATAAGCTGAACCCACTGCAAAAATATTACGTTGAAAAAATCTATTTGGATGAGCAGGCAGAGGAGGTACGTATCAGAAAAACGTGCTGCTTTACATACCAGCTTGAGGGCAGCAGCAAACGCTGCAAAACTTGCCCGTGCAGTCTAAATGTCAAGAATGGAAGGTGTCAGGAAGATGGAGAAGGATTTTGCTCAGCAGTTCGAGGCCTTGCTTGAGAAATATAGTGAGCTGTTGGTTGGGGAAACTGATGGAGAGACAAAAGAAAAAGTTAAGGCTTGGGCCCTGTACTCGCACATCGCCAAGTCGATGCCAGCGTTAATCGGCCACTGGAGTGCGCTTTATCCGGAAGCGCGCGCGGAAATGAAGGAAATTATTAATGAAATTAAGGTCTTAAATGAACAGCATCGGCAGTCTACGCAGAAGTAATTTTTCGATTCGCCGATAGAATTGCCGGATTCGCCGATAGAGACTTGAAATTCGCCGATAGAAGTCCAGAATTCGCCGATAGAATCGAAAAATTCGCCGATAGACAACTCCGAATGCGAATTTCCACCAAAAAAGGTGCTCCCAGAGCACCTTTTTTCTAACAATTATCGTTTAAATTGACTATTCTGGCTGTTTTGCTTGTCCACTCCGCTTGCTTCGCGGCCCGGTCCGGCATTTCCTTGCACACTCGCTGCGCTGACGCCTGCCTTAGACGGATTTTTCTTCATTTTCGCCATTGATTATCACCTCAAAACATAGGTTGCCCAGCACCCAAAATATATATCGTAGTGAGAAGAAGAATCATTATTCAAAAAAATTTCAATTTTCCACGTTTACCGATTGCACAATTTTTTGAAATATCTTATAGTAATTAGTAGTAAAACTCATTCAGGTGTTTGAAATTTTTTTTACCCAAAAAATGAATGAGGATTCATTCAAAGTTTGAAGGGGGAGACAATGTTGAACCAATTAATCAAAAAAGCAGCCGTTTTAGGATCCGGAGTTATGGGTTCAGGTATTGCGGCACATCTAGCAAATATCGGCATTCCAACACTATTATTGGATATCGTGCCACGTGAATTGACAAAAGAAGAAGCAGCCAAAGGACTTACATTAGAAGATAAACAGGTACGTAACCGCATCGCAGCCACAAACATACAAAAATTACTTAAGCAAAAGCCAGCACCACTTTCAGCCAAGAAGAATATCGCGCTAATCGAAGCAGGTAATCTTGAAGATGACCTAGAGAAACTGAAAGATGTTGACTGGGTGATCGAAGTAGTTGTTGAAAACCTCAATGTTAAGAAGCAAGTTTTTGAAAAAGTTGACCAATACCGCAAACCAGGCAGCATCATTAGCTCCAATACTTCTGGTATCTCTGTTGAAGCGATGGTGGAAGGCCGTTCAGAGGATTTCCAAAAGCACTTCCTTGGAACACACTTTTTCAACCCGCCGCGCTACCTGAAATTATTAGAGATCATCCCTACACAGTATACTGACGCAGAAGTGCTTTCATTCATGAAAACATTTGGCGAGGATGTCTTAGGTAAAGGTGTCGTTGTAGCGAAGGATACACCAAACTTTATCGCCAACCGCATCGGAACTTACGGCCTGCTCGTCACTGTCCGCGAAATGTTAAAGGGCGGGTACAGTGTCGGTGAAGTTGATTCCCTCACTGGTCCACTAATTGGCCGTGCAAAAAGTGCTACCTTCCGAACTCTTGATGTAGTTGGACTAGACACTTTCTATCACGTTGCTGGAAACGTGTACGAAAAAGTCGAAGGTCACGAGAAGGAAGTTTTTGAAGTACCTGCTTTCCTAAAGCAAATGATTGAAAACGGCTGGTTAGGAAGCAAGTCTGGGCAAGGTTTCTTCAAGAAACAAGGTAAAGAAATTCTTGAACTGGATCCACATACACTTGAATACGGACCGCGCAAAAAACTGTCCACCCCTTCCATGGAGTTGGCGAAACAGGAGAAGGGCACTGGCAACAAATTGAAAGCGCTTGTTTACGCAAATGACCGTGCCGGACAATTCTTGTGGAATACCAACTCTCAAAACTTAGTTTATTCCGCTAAGCTTTTAGGAGAAATTGCAGACAATATCGTCTCCATTGACCGTGCCATGAAATGGGGCTTCGGCTGGGAGCACGGACCGTTCGAAGCATGGGATGCCATCGGTGTTGAAAAATCGGTAGCGAAGATGAAGGAACAAGGCATGGAAGTCCCTTCGTGGGTAACCGAAATGCTCGAAAAAGGCTTCACTTCCTTCTATAAAGAAGAAAATAACGAGCTTTACTACTACGATAAAAGTGAATACAAGCTTGTTGAGTTCAATCCAAAAGCGATTGACCTTAAGAAAATTAAGAAACAAAAAGGCGTTATTAAGAAAAACAGCGGCGCAAGCCTAATCGATATCGGTGATGGAGTAGCACTCTTAGAGTTCCATTCTCCAAACAATGCACTTGGCATGGACACGATCCAAATGATTAACTTTGCTGTTGATGAAGTGGAGAAAAACTACAAGGGTCTTGTTATTGGCAACCAAGGCAAGAACTTCTGCGTCGGTGCTAACCTGGCAATGATGCTGATGGAAGCGCAGGATGACAACTATTGGGAGCTTGACATGGTAGTTCGTCAGCTTCACAAAGCATTATTAAAAGTAAAATACAGCGCCAAACCGGTTGTCGCAGCGCCATTTGGCATGACACTTGGCGGCGGTGCTGAGGTTTGCTTGCCATCTGCACATATTCAAGCTTCTGCTGAAACGTATATGGGTCTTGTTGAAGTCGGTGTCGGCCTGCTGCCTGGCGGTGGCGGAAACAAAGAGCTTTACATTAAGCACTTGGAAAACATTCCAAACGGCGTACAATTTGACCTGCAGCAGGTTGCCAATAAAGTTTTTGAAGCAATTGCAACTGCGAAAGTTTCCACTTCTGGTGAAGAAGCACGCGAAAACAATTTCTTAAGCAAAGCCGACGGCATCAGCGTCAACGGCGACCATCTTTTATACGATGCGAAGCAGGCTGTTCTTGCACTACATGAGAAAGGCTACAAAGCACGCGTGAAGAAAAAGGTTCCGGTTGTCGGTGAAACAGGCTATGCAACACTTTTACTTGGTGCAGAAGCGATGAAGCTTTCCGGCTACATCTCTGAGCATGATTTAAAAATTGCCAAGAAAGTTGCTTACGTCATTGCCGGCGGTAAAGTACCATATGGTACCGAAGTAGACGAGGAATATCTATTAGACCTTGAAAGAGAAGCTTTCTTAAGCTTAATCAAAGAACCTAAAACACAGCAGCGCATGCAGCACATGCTTGTGAAAGGGAAGCCGTTAAGAAACTAGAAAACGAGCTATAAGCATTAAAAAATATGTGACAGCAGGGGCCCTCGTGCCCTTGGCAGACATATAGATTCGTATATTCCAAGATTGGAAGAAAGAGAGGGAACTTGCATGAGAGAAGCGGTAATCGTTGCCGGAGCAAGAACACCGGTCGGCAAATCGAAAAAAGGAACGCTTGCCCAGGTTCGTCCTGATGATTTGGGGGCATTAGTCGTTAAAGAAACATTAAAGCGTGCCGGAAATTATGATGGAAATATCGATGATTTAGTCATTGGCTGCGCGACCCCTGAAGCAGAGCAAGGCATGAACGTGGCAAGAAACATTGGGGCATTGGCAGGACTTCCGCACACGGTTCCAGCCATCACTGTCAATCGTTTCTGTTCATCCGGTTTGCAGGCAGTTGCGTATGCAGCACAGTCCATCATGCTTGGGCACACTGACACAGCGATCGCCGGCGGCGTGGAATCAATGAGCTTGCTGCCAATGGGCGGACACGTGATCCGGCCAAACGCAAAATTAGTCGAAAGCGCACCGGAATATTACATGGGAATGGGTCATACAGCTGAAGAGGTAGCGAAAAAATATGGCATTTCCCGTGAAGAGCAGGATGCTTTTGCAGTAAGAAGCCATCAAAGAGCTTTCAAAGCTATCCAGGAAGGCAAATTTGTTGATGAAATCGTTCCAGTTGATGTTACTTTCCGTTCTGTCGGCAAAGACAATAAACTGGTTGAAAAAACAATCAAGTTTTCTGTTGATGAAGGTGTTCGTCCGGAAACAAATCTTGAAACACTTGCAAAGCTTCGTCCTGCATTCTCGGTAACAGGTTCAGTAACTGCCGGTAATGCATCACAAACAAGTGATGGTGCGGCTGCAGTTATGATTATGGACCGCGAAAAAGCTGAAGCACTTGGCCTTAAGCCATTGGCAAGATTCCGCTCCTTCGCTGTCGGCGGCGTTCCGCCGGAAATCATGGGTGTCGGTCCTGTTGTTGCCGTTCCAAAGGCACTTAAGCTCGCTGGCCTTGAGGTTTCCGATATCAACCTGTTTGAATTAAACGAAGCCTTTGCTTCCCAGTCCATCCAGGTCATCCGCGAGCTTGGCCTTGATGAAGAAAAAGTGAACGTAAACGGCGGTGCGATTGCATTAGGCCACCCGCTTGGCTGTACAGGTGCAAAATTAACCTTAACGCTAATCAATGAACTAAGACGCAGACAGGAACAATTCGGTGTCGTTACCATGTGTATCGGCGGCGGAATGGGTGCTGCAGGCGTATTTGAATTACTTTAATTTATTTGGCGGCGGCCCTCCCCTTGAGCGAGTCGCCCCCACCCTGCCAATTTAAAATTAGGAGGAATTTTCGATGACTGAAACTAAAAAAATCGTTAAAGGCGGAGCCTTTTTAATTGAAGATCTTACTTATGATCAAATCTTTACCCCGGAAGATTTTACGGAAGAGCATTTAATGATTGCTAAGACAGCTGAAGACTTTGTGGAAAAAGAAGTTCATCCTGTTCTTGAGCGTCTTGAAAACCATGAATTTGATATTACTGTCAAGCTTTTAAAGGAAGCTGGCGAACTGGGTCTATTAGCTGCTGACGTGCCTGAAGAGTACGAAGGTTTAGGCTTGGACAAAATCACTTCATCTTTAATTACTGAAAAAATGGCCGGCGGCGGCGGTTTCGCGCTTTCCCACGGTGCACACGTAGGTATCGGTTCACTGCCAATCGTTTTATTCGGTAACGAGGACCAAAAGAAACGCTATTTACCAGCCCTTGCATCTGGTGAAAAACTTGCCGCTTACGCACTAACTGAGCCAGGTTCAGGTTCTGACGCTCTAGGCGCAAGAACGACTGCCAAATTAAATGCAGAAGGCACTCACTATATTCTAAACGGCGAAAAGCAATGGATTACCAACGCCGGCTTCGCAGATGTATTTGTTGTTTACGCTAAAATTGACGGTGAAAAGTTCTCAGCATTTATCGTAGACCGTAGCTTCCCTGGAGTTTCTACCGGCGCTGAAGAAAAGAAAATGGGGATCAAGAGCTCATCCACTCGTACCCTTATTTTAGAAGATGTCCCAGTTCCAGTTGAAAACCTACTAGGTGAAATCGGCAAAGGCCACGTTATCGCGTTCAACATCTTAAATATCGGTCGTTACAAGCTTGCAATTGGTGCTGTGGGCGGTTCCAAGAAAGCATTTGAAATGACTGTAAAATATGCAAACGGCCGTCAGCAATTCAAAACACCAATTTCCCAATTTAATTTAACAAAAGAAAAATTCGGAACATTGGCTTCTGAAATTTATGCTGCTGAAAGCTCCGTATGGCGTACAATCGGCCTATATGAAGAAAACCAAGGCAAGCTTTCCGATGAAGAAACTAAAGATATTAAGAAACTTGCGGATTCTATCGCTGAATATGCCATCGAGTGTTCATTAAACAAATTCTTCGGCAGTGAAGTACTTGCCCATGTGGTTGACGAAGGTGTGCAAATCCATGGCGGTTACGGCTTCATGCAGGAGTATCCAATTGAAAGAGCCTACCGTGACGCACGTATCCAGCGTATTTTCGAAGGAACAAACGAAATCAACCGTCTTCTTGTTCCAGGAACGCTTGTGAAAAAAGCGATCAAAGGCGAGCTTCCATTATTCCAAAAAGCAATGGCCCTTCAAGAAGAATTAATGATGTTAATGCCTGAAGAGCCAGGCGATGAGCCATTGGCACAGGAAAAATATCTAGTAAAGCAAGCTAAGAAACTTGCGCTGGTTGCTGCTGGTTTATCAGCTCAAAAATTTGGCAAGGCCCTTGAAAAAGAGCAAGAAATCCTGGCAAATATCGCTGATATCATTTCAGATGTATATTCAATGGAATCTGTTGTGTTACGTACTGAAAAAGCAATTGCCAAAGACGGTGCAGAAAAGAACCAACAGAAGCTTCTTTACACTCAAATCTTCTGCCAAGAAGCGTTTAACCGTATCGAAGCTGTTGCTAAAGAAACCCTTGTGGCTGTTGAACAAGGCGACATGCTGCGCATGATGCTTTCCACACTAAGAAAGCTGACTCGCCACACTCCAATCAACGTAATTGCGAAAAAACGCGAAGCTGCCGATGTCATCATCGAAGCAGAACGTTATTTAGTTTAATATCTTGTAACAGGTCCCCTTTGTTCATGTAGGGGCCCTTTTTTATTTTTGAATTTTTTCGAAACTTGGCAGGATTTTCACGAAATTAGTCGAATTGTTTGGTTGGATATTTTTTATTTTGAAAATAGTTATGGTAATATTCAATTATGACTGAATTTTAGTAAAAGGCGGTGAAAGGATGTCTTTGACTTTTTACTGGTATCCGAAGTGCGGAACATGTCGAAACGCAAAAAAGTGGCTTGACCAGCATGAAGTTAATTACGAGCCAGTACATATCGTGGAAAACCCTCCATCCCGTGAGGAAATTCGAGATTTTTATCAAAAAAGCGGCTTGGAATTAAAGAAGTTTTTCAACACTAGCGGAATGAAATATCGTGAATTAGGCGTTAAAGACAAATTAAAGACCGCTTCCGAAGATGAACTGTTAGACTTGCTTGCGTCTGATGGCATGTTGCTGAAACGCCCGATTTTAACAGACGGTGAACATGTCACTGTCGGCTTTAAAGAAGATGAGTTTGAGAAAGTATGGACGAAATAGTCCACATTAAATTGGCAATCGATATATTTCGATGATAGATATTATTAGCAAAATCATGGAGGGATTTAGACAATGAGTACACCAAAAGAATTGCGTTATACTGAAGAACATGAATGGGTAAAAAACGAAGGCAGCCTCGTGCGTATTGGAATCACCGACTTTGCACAGCATGAATTAGGAGACATCGTGTTCGTTGAACTTCCTGAAGTCGGCGATGAGATCAATGCCGGCGAACCATTCGGCAGCGTTGAGTCTGTTAAGACGGTTTCCGAACTTTATTCTCCCGTAAGCGGCAAGGTTGTTGAAATTAACGAAGACCTGAACGATAACCCTGAATATGTGAACGAATCTCCATATGAAAAAGCATGGATGATCGTGGTTGAAGTCTCAAATAACGGCGAGCTGGATGAACTGCTGACTGCTGAGCAATACGAAGAAATGATTAAAGAAGATTAATTTTTTGAGCGAAAAAGCGCCCATTGCGGGTGCTTTTTCTTTTTATTACCACTTTTTCTTCTGCGTTAATGGGGAAACTATAAATAAAATTATATGGCAGGTGGAAAAAATGGCATTGAATCAACATAAGATAGACGTAACAGACCGGGTAGTGGGCAAGCTCAAAAATGGAGAATTAGAGCTGTTTTTGGAAAATCAGTCAATCGGCATATGTAAGCTTCCAGAGAATGTTCAAATGAAGCTCGAACATCATTTTGAAGCCGAAGGCCAAAAAATATATCAGCATGTCACCACAACAGAGGGCCGGGATGCCAAGTATACTGACTGTGATGATGGTGGATGGTGCTGAGACATGAAAAGATTCCATCATCTTTTAAGCAAATTCCTATTTTTAAAATACTAATGATGGTATAGTTGACATACAAAGATGTGTACACGTATTAGTAATTCCGGAATATGTTAACAGTAAACCACTTCATATCAGGTGATGGATGATGAATGATTCGTATGTTGACAAAGTTCTTATTGTGGAAGGAAAGTCGGACAAAAACAAGGTCAAGAATATTTTAAAAGAGCCCGTCGAAATAATTTGTACAAACGGGACCATTAGCCACACAAAGTTGGATGAGTGGATTGATATTCTTGAGGACAAAGATGTCTACATTCTTGTTGACGCCGATGCTGCAGGTGAAAAGCTGCGCAAGCTTTTTAAAAGAGAATTTCCAAATGCAGAGCATTTATATATAGACCGAATGTACCGCGAAGTGGCAACCGCCCCAGAGCACCACTTAGCAACGGTTCTGCTGGGGGCAAACATTGACGTGCATAAAGAGTTTTTAGAGATGGGCTGAAGTTACTGATGTTAGAATGGAATCGAGATGAATTTTCCGCGTTTTGGGAGAGCGGCGAGCGCGGCGTAGTTTACTTTTATACACCCATGTGCGGGACCTGCCAGGTGGCCGGGAAAATGCTAGTTGTCGCGGAGGCAGCACTTGGGGATGTTAGTATTGGAAAAATGAACTTAAACTACTACCCTGATTTGGCTCGGTCTTTTGCGATTGAGAGTGTGCCGTGTTTATTGTTTGTGGAAGGTGGGCGTGTTGCAGAGACGCTTTATGCATTTCATTCGGTTCCGTATGTGTTGGAGAAAATAAAAGGGTATTTGAGATGATGAACAGACGCCGGGCGGGGCGTCTGTTTTTTGGTTTGAGGAAAAAGATAACCATTAAGGCGTCTTAGAGCCCGAGCTGCCGAAAAATCGAGAGGAAGGGTAACCAATAAAGGGAATGGGTGCCCGGTCCGGTGCAAAATCGAGAGGATAGGTAACCAATAAGGGATATGGGTGCCCAAACCGCTGTAAAACCAAGAGGAAGGGTAACCAATAAAGGGAATGGGTGCCCGGTCCGGCGCAAAATCGAGAGGAAAGGTAACCAATAAGGGGAATGGATGCCCAAACCGCTGTAAAACCAAGAGGAAAGGTAACCAATAAAGGGAATGGGTGCCTGGTCCGGCGCAAAATCGAGAGGAAAGGTAACCAATAAGGGGAATGGGTGCCCAAACCGCTGTAAAACCAAGAGGAAGGGTAACCAATAAAGGGAATGGGTGCCCGGTCCGACGCAAAACCAAGAGGAGGGGTAACCAATAGGGGATATGGGCGCCCGACCCGCTGTAAATCCAAAGGGAAAGGTAACCAATAAAAGGAATGGGTGCCCTAGCCGTAAACTTATTATCCCCCAATACCCAAAAAGGTAATTATTTACTCAAAAAACGACCATTGACCATGTCCTATTAGTTTGTAGTTTTCCTTAAGAACCCTTCGAATCATTTTCTTAGAAAAAACACCCCCGCACCACTCAAACACCAAATTCGTCGTAATCTTAAACTCAGGAAAAAGCAACCTTAACTCCCCAACACTGCGCAGCACTACAGACTCCAGTTTCTCCTGACAACCACACGTATTACAAACCATTTTCCTCTCCCCAACAGAAACAGAAAATGAGCTGCACTGCTGACAATAAGGACCCTTTTTCAGTTCCTCATAACTATAAGCGGGCTTTGTAGCATTTGGATAATCACCTTGATCCAGAGAAATTAACAGGTCTGCCAATCTCTCATGGCCACCATTAAGGTTTGATGGGATATTTTCTAATTTTCTTATGAAGCGATTGAGTTGTGTTGGGTAAATAACATGATTGTTTTGAGGAGCATTGTATAAGGCGAACGTGGGGTTAATATGAACCACGTAGGATTCAACCGGCAAATTAAATCTGTATTCGTCGAGAAGCTGCCGCAGCTTTGACTCGCTCCGAATTAATTGAAGGATAGGGTCGTCAATTTCGGTATCATTTTTACAAAAACGGTCGGGATCAGATTTATAAATATAGTCTCCTTCAAAATTTTTAACATCAATCAGGTAAATTGTTTTTTGAAAAATAATAATAGTATCGATTTGAAAGTATTTTCCTTTCAATTTAAAGAGCAAGTCATTTAATACGATGCAGTTATTCTTCAATCCTTCGGTAATAGCATCAAACATCACTTCTCCTTGATAGCCTTTTTCAAGAGAGTAATACTGTAATACTTTCTCCTGTCTGTATCAGCAAGTGCCATACGCGGGTTTAAGGCACGTAACATAAGCAACTCCTTTGGTACTCCGCGCGATTTTTTTGGTATAGGCATAGTCCGCATCCTCTCAAATAATTAAAAATACCCATATCCAATTTTACTTCAACTTACTGAAACGCAAATTAGAATGTATGAATATTTTGTTAACATTACCAGCATCCAGCATAGTCCGACATATTTCTCGGGAAATGTTAATATTTCCCCACCCGTCCGAAGATAATGTCGAGCAATTCATAAAGGAATAGGCGAATCGCTGCTGAATAGTAATTGGTATAGACGTGGATTCCGGAGTGATTAAAATGATAGAAGAGGTTAATAGCTTTTTAAAAACATTAAAAGACCAAGGCCATATTCTTCCGCTAATTCAGCACGCAGAACTTAGGATTAGCCTAAGCACCACCGAACAGCAATCGGTTCAACTGGTTATTAAAAACGGGGAAATATTCGCCCTCTATGACTCACACTCGGATCAGGCAAATTGCCAAATCCACGGCGGCCCGCAAGAACTAAAGCAACTTCTCGGGGGGCAAGAAAGATTAAGGGTACTGCAACGGAATGGCGCCCTGAACGTAAAAGGCGCACTAAGGACCATATTACTACTGGAATCACTATTTTATTTAACTAAAGGTCAGACAAATCTTGCCAAAATAATTTAATCAAAGGTATTGACTCGGAATTAAAGTTCAGGTATTATTTTTTTAGAATATTCAAGCAACGAACAGCAAACTAAATATACATTCTTATCAAGAGCGGCGGAGGGACTGGCCCGTTGAAGCCCGGCAACCGGTGGACCACACGGTGCTAAATCCAGCAGAGCAAACGGGCTCTGAAAGATAAGAAGAGCGGAGAACCCCCATCTTCTTATAGGAAGCATGGGTTTTATTTTTATATTGGGAGGGAATAAGAACTATGTCAGAAAAACAAAAGAAGTTAAGGTTTGAAACATTAAGTGTTCACGGTGGACTCTCACCAGACCCTGTAACAGGAGCACGGGCGCTACCTATCTATCAAAATAACGCCTACCAATTCAAAAGCACAGAGCATGCCGCCAATCTATTCGCGTTAGCGGAACCTGGGTACATATATACACGGATTCACAATCCAACGACAACTGTTTTTGAAGAAAGAGTATCGCTTCTAGAAGGCGGCGTTGGCGCACTGGCAGTGGCAAGCGGTATGTCTGCCATCACATTGGCCATCTTAAACATTGCCGAAGCGGGTGATGAGATTGTTGCTGCATCCAATCTATATGGTGGAACGTATAATCTATTTGCAGTGACCCTGCCTAAATACGGGATTAATGTGAAGTTTGTCGACCCAGAGAATCCGGAAAACTTCCGTGCCGCCATTACGGAAAAAACAAAAGCTGTTTTCGCTGAAACGATCGGCAACCCAAGCTTAAGAATCCTGGATATTGAAAAAGTAGCCAATATTGCTCATGAAGCAGGGGTTCCTCTTATCGTGGACAATACCTTTGCAACACCATACTTGTGCCGTCCAATTGAGCATGGCGCTGATATCGTCGTTCACTCCGCAACCAAGTGGATATTAGGTAATGGAACAACTACAGGGGGCATTATTGTCGACGGAGGCAAGTTCGATTGGAATTCACCGAAATTCCCTGGCTTAACAACGCCAGACTCCAGCTATAATGACCTTGTTTATGCAGAGGCACTTGGACCAGTTGCTTATATTATTAAAGCACGCGTACAGCTTCTCCGCGACATGGGGCCGGCTTTAAGCCCGCAAAGCTCATTCCAGTTTGTTCTTGGGTTAGAAACGCTTCATGTACGGATGAAAGAGCATGTCGCCAACACCAAAAAGGTAGTGGAATACTTGCATAATCATCCTGCGGTTGAATGGGTTTCTTATCCGGGGCATCCATCACATCCTGACTATGAATTGGCACAAAAATATTTACCTAAGGGCGCTGGTTCAATGGTTGTATTTGGCATTAAAGGCGGAAGAGAAGCCGGTGCGAAATTAATCGATGCGATCACCCTATGGGCGCACGTGGCTAATGTCGGCGATGCCAAGAGCTTAATTATCCACCCAGCAAGCACCACACACCAGCAGCTGGATGCGGAAGGATTAAAGTCAGCGGGTGTTTCTGAGGACTTGATCCGTCTATCCATTGGAATCGAAAATGTTGAGGACTTAGTGGAAGATTTAGAGGACGCAATCGAAGCTGCAACAGGCTTAACATCTTTAAAAACCAATGCCTAAATTTTCCTTAAATAGTTTTTTGAAAATGTAGAATTTTGTCGTTGACACTACTATCTAACCGTGATACTATTACTTTCATAATAATAGTATTAATGCATGTATAATTAAATATAGGATAGCTTTTGCTCTTATCAAGAGAGGTGGAGGGATGTGCCCTATGAAGCCCGGCAACCGTCAATTTTATTGAAATGGTGCCAATTCACACAAAGCCTGCGGCTTTGAAAGATGGGAGAAAGGATTCATTTAATAATGATGCCTTTCTGCCTTTGCAGAGAGGCTTTTTATTTTACTAAAATAGAATTCTTTCATGAAAATTATCAAATCCTATAATAAGGACAAGAAGTAGGTGATTCAATGATTTCCATTAAAAATGTACGAAAGATTTTTTCTACCAAGCAGGGACAGTTAAAAGCTGTTGATGAAGTAAACCTGGATATAAAAGAAGGAGAAATCTTTGGTGTGATCGGATATAGCGGGGCTGGTAAAAGTACCTTAATCCGCATGTTAAATGGCCTTGAGCTGCCTACGGGTGGAACTGTCAACGTGGCTGGCCGGGAGATTTCAAAAATAAAGGGTGCAGAGCTTAGAAAAGCCCGTCAGGAAATCAGCATGATTTTCCAGCACTTCAATCTACTTTGGTCAAGAACAGTTAGCGAAAATATCTCTTTTCCATTAGAGATTGCCGGTGTGAGCGCACCGGAAAGGAAAAAACGAGTTGAAGAGTTGATCAAGTTAGTTGGCCTTGAGGGCAGAGGTGACGCCTACCCTTCACAGTTGAGCGGCGGGCAGAAACAGCGGGTCGGGATTGCCCGGGCCCTTGCCAATAACCCAAAGGTGCTGTTATGTGACGAGGCAACATCAGCGCTCGACCCGCAAACAACAGACTCTATTCTCGACCTTTTAGTGAATATCAATAAACAATTCGGCTTAACGATTGTGCTGATTACTCACGAAATGCATGTCATCCGGAAAATCTGTCATCGAGTAGCGGTCATGGAAAGTGGGCGGATTGTGGAGCTTGGTCCGGTGCTTGATGTATTTAAAAACCCTCAGCAGCCGATTACGAAACGGTTTGTCCAGCAGGTAACCGAACCGGAAAAAACAAAGGAAACAGCAGAGCATTTGCTAGAGCGCTATCCGCATGGAAAGGTCATTCAACTATCGTTTCTTGGGGAAGCAACAGAACAGCCATTAATCACACGTGTGATTCGTGATTTTGATGTCGTAGTAAATATTCTCCAAGGGAATATTTCTCATACGCAAAACGGGTCTTATGGAACATTATTTATTCATTTGGATGGCCAAGCTAATGAAATTCAGAAAGCCATCGATTATATTCACTCGCAGCAAGTGGGCGTGGAGGTGATCAGTAATGGCTGACTTTATGGAATTAGTTAAGTGGGATGAGCTGTTACTGGCAACACGTGAAACGATCTATATGACCGCCATCTCGGTCCTTGCGACATTTATTTTGGGCTTGCTGCTTGGCCTGCTGCTATTTCTAACGAGTAAAGGAAACATATGGCAAAGCCGCGGAGTAAACATTATTATTGCTGGCTTTGTAAATATTTTTAGATCCATTCCCTTTATTATCTTAATTGTTTTATTAATCCCTTTTACTAAAGTTCTCGTTGGGACAATGCTCGGTGCCAATGCTGCACTGCCGGCACTGATTATTGGAGCAGCTCCGTTTTATGCTCGAATGGTGGAAATCGCCCTTAGGGAGATTGATAAAGGTGTGATTGAAGCATCCCAATCAATGGGTGCAACACATGGACATATTATTTTTAAGGTATTAATACCAGAATCCTTGCCAGCATTAATTTCTGGGATTACCGTTACGGCGATTTCACTTGTTGGTTTCACTGCAATGGCTGGGGTCATTGGAGCTGGTGGACTTGGCCATTTTGCCTATCTAGAAGGCTTTCAACGCAACAGGCCAATGGTTACATTAGTGGCAACAATTGCTATTTTAATCTTAGTTTTTATTATCCAATTTATTGGAGATTATTTTACAAAGAGAACAGATAAACGTTAACAGGAGGAGTAAAAAATGAAAAAAGTTCTGGGTTTGATCTTCATTGCGTTTACCGTATTTGCCTTAGCGGCCTGCGGCGGTGCAAAAAATGATTCAGCAGATAAAGATGGGAACAAAAAATTAGTTGTTGGTGCAACTGCTGTACCACACGCAGAAGTACTTGAAGCTGCAAAGCCAATATTGAAGAAAAAAGGTATTGATTTGGAAATTCAAGTTTTCCAAGACTATATTCTGCCAAACGTAGCATTAAAGGATAAAGAAATAGATGCAAACTATTTCCAAACACCTGGGTATTTAGATCTGCAGATGAAAGAAAATAAAGATTTTGATTTTGTCAGTGTGGGCGGGGTTCATAAAGAACCAATCGGCATTTACTCAAAAAAGTATAAAAGTCTAAAAGATCTTCCAAATGGTGCAACCATTATTATGAGTGATTCTTTAAGCGACCACGGCCGTATCCTGCCGATTTTTGAAAAGGCTGGATTAATCAAGCTTAAAGAAGGCGTTGGTGCAAACGCAAGAATAGATGATATCGTTGAAAATCCAAAGAACCTGAAGTTCCCTAAATTAATTGAAGCAAAATTATTAGCATCTTCCTTCGAAAACGGTGAAGGTGATGCGGTTGCCATTAATACTAACTATGCATTAGAAGGCGGCATTGATATTGGAAAATATGGTATTGCCTTTGAAGGCAGTGACGTGGTTCCAGCCAACCTTGTAGTAGTTCGTTCAGAAGACAAAGACCGTAAAGAAATCAAAACACTTGTAGAGGTTCTTCAATCGAAAGAAATTCAAGATTTTATTAAGGATAAATACAAAGGTGCTGTTATTGCGGCAACCGAGTAATTATTAAATATGTAGCAATATTGCAGAAAAGTCAGTGAGGATTCACTGGCTTTTCTGCATTCATTACATGAAAGCTCATTAAGTAGTAAAAAATAGATGCCATAACCACCCATGGCATTTTAGCAAAAAATAAGGTATCATTTTATTCGGGCTTGTATTACATAAAAAGTCTTTATCTGAATTTTCTTTAAAAACTTCCTGCTATTCTCATTTAGCATGTTCTTAGTGAAAATACATGCTAGTTATTACTATTAAAAAGTTGCTAACAAATTTCATTTGTTATAAGATTGTAATGAGAATAAAGTGAGAATGAATGCGGAAGATCTTAAAAAATCTGTCTGCAAAGATACAATACATTTTCGGAGGTATGAATATGGCTGGATCAACTTTAACAATTAAAGATCTGCACGTAGCAATTGATGGGAAAGAAATTTTAAAGGGTGTCAACCTTGAAATAAAAGGCGGCGAAATTCACGCCATTATGGGTCCTAACGGAACTGGTAAATCTACATTATCTTCTGCTATCATGGGTCACCCTAAATATGAAGTAACAAGCGGCAGCATTACGCTTGATGGGCAAGATGTTTTAGAAATGGAAGTAGATGAGCGCGCTCGTGCTGGACTATTTTTAGCCATGCAATACCCAAGCGAAATTAACGGTGTAACGAATGCTGACTTCTTGCGTTCGGCGATTAACGCCCGTCTTGGCGAAGGTAACGAAATTTCTTTAATGAAATTCATTCGTAAAATGGATAAGCAAATGGAATACCTTGAAATGGATCTAGATATGGCGCAGCGTTACCTTAATGAAGGCTTCTCCGGCGGTGAGAAAAAGCGCAATGAAATCCTGCAATTAATGATGTTGGAGCCAAAGATTGCGATTCTCGATGAAATCGACTCCGGACTTGATATCGATGCCTTAAAGGTAGTATCGAAAGGTGTCAACGAAATGCGCGGTGAGGATTTCGGCTGCTTAATTATTACTCACTATCAACGTCTGTTAAACTATATCACTCCTGACCATGTGCATGTGATGATGCAAGGCCGTGTTGTAAAATCCGGCGGGCCAGAGCTTGCACAGCGCTTAGAAGCAGAAGGATATGACTGGATCAAGCAAGAGCTTGGTATTGAAGATGAAACAGTTGAGCAAGAAGCTTAAAAGCTTTTGTTAGGAGGGTTAGCAATGACAACAGAAATAACATTACCGTTTGATAAGGGTTTTGTGAGCTCTTTTTCAAAAGAAAAGAGCGAGCCTGCTTGGTTTGAAGAGCTTCGACTGAAGGCACTTGAGCATTTTCACGAACTGCCAATGCCTCGACCAGATAAAACAAAAATAGATAAATGGAATTTTACACAGTTTGAGCAGCATACAGTTAAAAGTGCTCCATATACATCTTTGGCAGAATTGCCAGAAGAGGTTAAAGCATTAGTTGATTTGGATGCGGCAAAACAAAATTTATATATTCAGCGCAACCAAACTCCAGCCTTTATTTCTCTTTCAGAAGACCTAAAGGCAAAGGGTGTTGTGTTTACCGATATTTTTACTGCTGCTAGAGAGCACGGCGATTTATTGAAAAAATATTATATGACACAAGCGATCAATGCTGATGAGCACCGTTTGACTGCTCTCCATGCTGCATTTGTCAATGGCGGAGCTTTCCTGTATGTTCCGAAGAACATCGAAATTGCGGAACCGATTCAAGCAGTGTTCGTTCATGACAATGTGGAAGCAAACCTGTTTAACCATGTTCTTGTCGTCGCAGAAGATAACAGCTCTTTAACATATGTGGAAAACTATATTTCCACAGTGGAAGAGTCCAATACCTTGGCAAATATCCTGACAGAGGTAATTGCCAATACAAATGCAAAGGTGCAGTACGGTGCTGTCGATACTTTGGCAAAAGGCATCACAACCTATGTGAACCGCCGCGGTGTCACCGGCCGCGATTCCCGAATCGAGTGGGCGCTTGGCATGATGAATGAAGGCAATACCATTTCTGAAAATACCACCAATCTTCTTGGTGACGGTTCTAATGGCGATTCGAAAACTGTTGTGGTTGGACGTGGTGAGCAGACCCAAAACTTTACCACAAAGGTTGTTCATTTTGGCAGACATACAATAGGAAATATCTTGAATCATGGCGTTGTTAAGGATAAGGCTACTTCTATCTTCAACGGAATTGGCAAAATTGAACATGGCGCCTCTAAATCTGACGCTGAGCAAACATCACGCGTGTTAATGCTGAGTGAAAAAGCTCGCGGCGATGCGAATCCAATTTTATTAATCGACGAAGATGATGTTATGGCTGGCCACGCTGCTTCTGTAGGACGCGTTGACCCAGTGCAATTATATTATTTGATGAGCCGCGGTATTCCGAAGAAGGAAGCGGAACGTTTAGTCATTCATGGCTTCCTAGCACCGGTGGTAAATCAGCTTCCAATTGAGAAAGTAAAACAGCAATTAGTGGAAGTTATTGAAAGGAAAGTAAGATAATGAATATCCAAGATATTCGCAAACTGTTTCCTATTTTAGACCAGGAAGTTAACGGCAAGCCATTAGTTTATCTGGATAGCTCTGCGACATCGCAGAAGCCCGTCCAAGTTATTGAAACACTTGACAGATACTACCGCGAGTACAATTCAAATGTCCACCGCGGTGTGCATACATTAGGTACAAAAGCAACAGATGCTTACGAAGGTGCCCGTGAAAAGGTCCGTAAGTTCATCAATGCTAAATCCATTCAAGAAGTTATTTTTACAAGAGGAACGACGACCTCCCTTAACACGGTGGCGGCAAGCTACGGCGCCGCCAACCTGAAGGAAGGCGACGAAATCGTCATTACCTATATGGAGCACCACAGCAATATCATCCCATGGCAGCAGGTAGCTAAACGGACTGGTGCCCAGCTGAAATACATTCCGCTCCAAGAGGATGGAACGATTTCATTAGATGATGTCCGTTCGACTATCACACCAAACACAAAAATTGTGTCGGTGATGCAGGTATCCAACGTGCTTGGCGTCATCAATCCTGTTAAGGAAATCGCCAAGATTGCCCATGAAAATGGCGCTATTATGGTAGTTGACGGTGCACAAAGTGCTCCGCATATGAAAATTGATGTTCAAGATTTAGATTGTGATTTCCTTGCTTTTTCCGGCCATAAGATGTGCGGACCAACCGGGATTGGTGTCCTTTACGGGAAAAAGCATCTGCTTGAAAAAATGGAGCCGGTTGAATTCGGCGGTGAAATGATTGATTTCGTGGAATTATATGAATCAACCTGGAAAGAGCTGCCGTGGAAGTTCGAGGGCGGAACACCTATTATTGCGGATGCCATTGGTCTTGGTGCAGCGATTGACTTTTTAAATGAAGTCGGCTTAGACACTATTGTCGAGCATGAACATAAGCTTGCAGCCTATGCGCTGCAAAAAATGTCAACTGTTGAAGGCATCACGATTTATGGACCACATGATCCGGCTAAACGCGCTGGTTTAGTGACTTTCAATTTAAGTGATGTTCACCCGCATGATGTAGCGACGGTTCTGGATGCGGAAGGAATCGCTGTCCGCGCCGGCCATCACTGCGCCCAGCCGTTGATGAGATGGCTTAAGGCATCTGCAACAGCTCGTGCCAGCTTTTACCTATACAACACAGAAGAAGATATTGATAAACTCGTAGAAGGGCTTGTCAAAACGAAGGAGTATTTCAGCGATGTCTTCTAACTTAGATGCACTTTACCGAAGAGTAATCATGGACCATTACAAAAACCCGCGCAACCGCGGGGTTTTGGAGGATGGAAGCCATACGATCAATATGAATAACCCGACCTGCGGTGACCGCATTCAATTAACATTGAAGGTGGAGGACGGCATTGTTGTTGATGCCAAGCAGGAAGGGGAAGGCTGTTCGATTTCCATGTCATCTGCTTCGATGATGACGCAGGCCATTAAAGGTAAGAAAATCGAAGACGCATTAAAGCTGTCGAAGATTTTTTCTGATATGATGCAAGGTAAAGAAGTGGATGATGATATCGATTTAGGCGATATCGAAGCACTTCAAGGGGTTGCCAAGTTTCCAGCCAGAATTAAATGCGCAACATTGGCTTGGAAGGCAATGGAAAAAAGCTTGAAAGAAGAGAATCAAGATTAAAACGGTTCTGAAAGTATCCTGCCTCTTGCCTGGAGCTTTCACCTCTCGTAAAAAAAGGAGGAATACTTGCGATGGCGAAGAAAATGCCGGAGATCGGCGAGTATAAATATGGTTTTGCCGATAAAGACGTTTCCATATTCCGATCAAAACGTGGTTTAACACGTGAGATTGTTGAAGAGATTTCAAAAATGAAGGGTGAACCTCAGTGGATGCTTGACTTCCGCTTGAAATCACTTGAAATATTTTACAGTAAACCAATGCCGCAATGGGGCGGTGACTTAAACTCATTGAATTTCGATGAAATTACCTACTATGTAAAACCATCGGAGAAATCAGAAAAGTCATGGGATGAAGTACCGGAAGAAATTAAAGCGACATTTGACAAACTTGGAATTCCTGAAGCCGAGCAAAAGTATCTTGCAGGGGTTTCTGCGCAATATGAATCCGAGGTTGTTTACCATAACATGAAGGAAGACCTTGAGGCATTAGGAATCATCTTTAAAGATACCGATTCTGCGTTAAGGGAAAACGAAGATATTTTCCGCAAGCACTGGGCAACCGTTATTCCGCCAACTGATAACAAATTTTCTGCATTAAACTCAGCTGTTTGGTCCGGCGGCTCTTTCATTTATGTACCGCCTGGTATTAAGGTGGATACACCATTACAGGCCTATTTCCGGATTAACTCAGAAAACATGGGGCAATTTGAAAGAACGCTGATCATTGTTGATGAAGGTGCATCTGTCCACTATGTTGAAGGCTGTACAGCACCAGTTTATACAACTAACTCCTTGCACAGTGCAGTTGTAGAAATCATCGTTAAAAAAGGCGGCTACTGCCGTTATACAACGATTCAAAACTGGGCAAATAACGTATATAACCTTGTAACAAAGCGGACTGTCTGCGAAGAAAATGCGACAATGGAATGGATTGACGGTAACATCGGTTCTAAATTAACGATGAAATATCCTGCTGTTATTTTAAAAGGCGAAGGTGCCCGCGGCATGACCTTATCGATTGCGATTGCTGGTAAAGGCCAAGTGCAGGATACTGGTTCTAAGATGATTCACTTAGCACCAAATACTTCTTCAACGATTGTATCTAAGTCGATTTCTAAACATGGCGGAAGTGTAAACTATCGCGGCATGGTCCATTTTGGCCGTAAAGCAGACGGCGCTCGCTCTAATATCGAATGCGATACGTTGATCATGGATAATCAATCTACTTCAGATACGATTCCATACAACGAAGTGCTAAATAACAACATCTCACTTGAGCACGAGGCTAAGGTTTCCAAGGTTTCTGAAGAGCAATTATTCTACTTGATGAGCCGTGGTATCTCCGAGCAGGAAGCTACTGAAATGATCGTTATGGGCTTCATCGAGCCATTTACAAAGGAACTTCCAATGGAATATGCTGTTGAGATGAACCGCTTGATCAAGTTCGAAATGGAAGGCTCAATCGGTTAATATTTTTGAAAAATTAAACCCGCTTGCTGGGATAGGCAGGCGGGTTTTTGCATTGGGAATGGGGTTACTCTCGGATGGGGGCAGGATACTCTCGGATGGGGGCAGGATACTCTCGGATGGGGGCAGGATACTCTCGGATGGGGGCAGGATATTCTCGGATAAGGGTGGAATACTCTCAGAAAGGATGCTTACTATCGTATAGGTCCTTCCAACTGTCGGATAAGCCCGCCCAACTATTCCCAACTAAAAAGTTTATGCTATTATAAAAAGCGGAGGTGAACTCATTGATATATATCGGTCTGACAGGCTGGGGCGACCACGACAGTTTGTATACAGGTCCAATCACGCCCAGAGACAAATTAAAGGAATACGCAGGCCATTTTCCAATCGTGGAAGTGGACACCGCTTTTTATGCGATACAGCCCCAAAGGAACGCCTTGAAATGGGTCAATGAAACGCCGCCTCAATTTCAATTTATCGTCAAAGCCTATCAAGGCATGACAGGCCACAATCACGGTGAAATACCATTTGAAAATAAACAAGCAATGTTTCAAGCATTTATAGAATCATTGGACCCTTATATTGAGAAAAATAAACTTGCCATGGTTTTATTTCAATTTCCTCCGTGGTTTGATTGCAAACGGGAAAATGTTGATTACTTAAGATGGTGCAAACAGCAAATGGGGGAAATCCCGTGTGCACTCGAATTCAGGCACCAATCCTGGTTTGCGCCGCAATACCGTAAACAGACACTGGAGTTTATGAAACAGGAAAATTGGATTCACAGCATATGCGATGAACCGCAATCCGGGGATGGTTCCGTTCCGACGGTTCTTGTATCCACAAACCAAGATAAGGTTCTTGTCAGATTCCACGGCCGCAATGTCCATGGCTGGCAAAAGAAAAACGCCGAGAATTGGCGGGATGTCCGCTACCTTTACCGCTATAACGAGCAGGAGCTTAGTGAATGGGCCGGACACATCCACAAGCTTGCCGAGAGATGCGACGATGTGTACCTCCTGTTTAACAACAATTCCGGCGGCGACGCAGCAGATAACGCCAAGCAGATGATGGACATATTAAATATTGATTATGAAGGATTGGCTCCAAGACAGCTGGACTTATTTTAAAAGCAGACATAGAAAGAAAGTGAAACAATGGAATGGATTGTTCTTCTGATCATCGGAATTTGCGCAAGCTCATTGGGCTCGCTGATTGGCCTTGGCGGCGGAATCATTGTCGTGCCGGCGTTGCTCTATTTGGCGACAGTAAACGGGTTTGCCCACATCACGCCGCAGGTTGCCGTTGGGACATCGCTTTTTACGATGATTTTCACGGGGCTTTCCTCGGTGTTGGCCTATGCAAAACATAAAGTGGTTGATTATAAGAGCGGTCTTATTTTTCTAATCGGCAGCGGCCCGGGGAGTATTTTAGGGGCGTGGGTAACAGAAAGAATGAACCTCCATGCTTTTAATTTATATTTTGGTCTATTTATTATTCTCGTCTCGATTATCCTGTTTATAAAAGATAAATTAAAGCCAATACCATATCGGAAGGACAGGGGAATTACCCGTACTTTTACGGATAACAGGGGTAAAACCTATGAATATGGCTACAGCCCCGTTGTTGCAGTTATTGTTTCGTTTGTTGTCGGGTTTTTATCAGGTATTTTTGGTGTAGGCGGCGGCTCGCTGATGGTTCCAACGATGATTCTCGTCTTTTTCTTCCCGCCTCATGTGGCTACAGCAACATCGATGTTTATGATTTTACCAACCTCCATTTTAAGCTCCATAACGCATATCTCATTAGGAAACGTCAACTGGCTTTATGCTTTAGCACTTGTGCCGGGGGCTTATATTTTGGGGCGAACATTGGCGTATTTTTAAATACGAGATTAAAGAGCAAAACGATTGTCTGGATATTAAGAACGGTTCTTGTCATCGTCGGGGTTCGGCTAATCTATGAAGGAATAGCAGGGTAGGTAGATGCAAATGGAAAGAATACATATATATCATACGAACGACATCCACAGCCACTTGGAAAATTGGCCGCGCATCGAGCAATTTTTGAAGCAGCAAAGGAAGCACCACCAAGATCAAGACGAGGTTTTCCTATTTGATATTGGCGATTTCATTGACCGCTGGCATCCGTTGACAGAGGCGACCATGGGTAAAGCGAGTATTGACCTCTTAAACGAATGCCAATATACTGCGGTCACAATTGGCAATAACGAAGGAATCAACCTACCCCATGACGGGCTCGATCAGCTTTATGATGATGCACAATTTGATGTGCTGGCAGCAAATCTTTTTCAAAAAAATAACCAGCAGCCAGGCTGGGTAAAGCCCTATCAAATTTATCGAACCAAATCGGGTACTCGCCTTGGCGTCATCGGCCTAACGGCTAACTTCGCGCGTCTCTACGAATTACTTGGCTGGAATCTGACCGAGCCGATTAATGAGCTTAAAAAATGGATCATAGCCGTAAAGGAACAATCGGACATGGTTATTCTGCTTTCCCACCTCGGTCTTCGTGATGACGAACGAATTGCAGCAGAATTTCCTGAGATTGACGTGATTCTGGGTGCTCATACTCATCATTTTTTGGAAAATGGGAAGCTTGTAGACAATACGCTTTTGGCGGCCGCGGGAAAATTTGGCTATTATGTGGGCCAGGTTACGATTACGTTGGACAGCCAGAAAACCATCCAAGACAAACAAGCCATTCTTTATGATACAAAGGAGCTTCCGGCCGCTCAAAATGAGGCTCAGATAGCAGAGGCCTTCCTAGATAAAGGGAAAAAGCTGCTTAATGGAAGAGTCACGACTCTAACGAAGCCATTCTTAAGCAATCCGTTTAAAGAAACAGAATTCTCGCATTTCCTATGCAAAGCTTTACGGGATTGGTGCCATACAGATTGTGCGATGATCAATGCTGGCCTTCTTCTTGGTCCGTTATCCGGCCATGTGACAGAATTTGACCTTTTAAACATCTGCCCGCACCCGATTAATCCATGTGTTGTCGAGGTTAACGGCGAAGAATTAAAAGATATATTAATTGAAACGATGGATGAAAGACTTCATCAAAGGCAAATTAAAGGGCTTGGTTTTAGAGGAAACATGCTGGGAATCTTTGTTTATGACGGATTCACGTTTCATTCCGGAGAAATTTTTATTAATGGAGAAAAGCTGGAGCCTCAAAAAATCTATACACTTGCACTACCGGATATGTTTACGTTTGGGCATTTTTTTAAAGGAGTTCTGCCTCATAAGGATAAGCAATATTTTCTGCCGGAATTTTTGCGCGATATCCTGAAATGGAAACTAAAGACCCAGTCTTAATCCTGGGACACACGCTTTTTCCTTTTCCTACATAATGTGATAGTAGGGAAAGGAGTGTGGAATCCTGATGATTGATCTTTCACCAATTGAAATTGACGGCCATACGTTCCTGGCGGTCTCCGTGTTACTTCCGAAAACGACCTTGCTTGCTGTGACAAGCGATAAAGGATATATAATGTGCGGTGCGTTGGATGTCGGCTTATTAAATGATAAACTAAAGGACCGTAACATTATCGCAGGAAGAGCTGTCGGAGTAAGAACGATTGACCAGCTGTTGAACGCGCCGCTGGAATCCGTCACAATTGGCGCGGAGGAATTAGGAATCTCAAAAGGCATGATCGGCAAAGACGCCTTGCTGAAAATGATATAAAAGTCTGCTATCGTAGCAGGCTTTTTACCATTTATTTATTGGGCTAGTTCACCCCTTTTTCGCATACACATACGATGAAGGGGTGATTTTTGTTGGCAAAATTTCGCATGTACCGGCGGCGAAGAGGTCCGTTGCCTTTCCGATATGTCATGCTTTTAACTTTTGTCTTTTTCCTGTTGACATCAGCAATCAGTGTATTGCTTGTGAACAAAGGGATTGAACCTACCTTAATGAGATATGCCGAATCCGAAACCCGGAATATCGCTTCACTTGTGATAAATAGAGCTATTACGAAAAGGACCACCAATGTCGGAGAAAATAATCAAGTCGTGCAAATCATCCCAGGCAGCGATGGGGAGAAACAAAACTTTCAGTTAAATACGGATTTAATTAACAGAGTATTGGCTGAAACAACGGCACAAATTCAAAAGAATTTGAAGGCGGCAAAACAAGGTAATCTTGCCCAGCTGGAACAGATTACAGATGTGGAAATTGAAACGGAGAACACGAAGGATGAGAACTCGATCACCTGGTATGTTCCATTAGGGCAGGCAACCAATATTGCTTTGCTAGGGAACCTTGGTCCGAAAATCCCTGTCAAATTTCAAGCCATTGGGGAAGTGGAACCGGATGTGCATATCCAAACGAAAGAAATGGGGATTAATAATACATGGGTGGAAGTCTCGATTGAGATTGAGGTATCCGTTCAAATTATTACTCCATTTGCTACGAAAATTACGAAACTGAAGCAAAGTATTCCAGTCGGAAGTGCTCTTGTCGAGGGAACGGTTCCGCAGTTCTATAACGGCGGAGGAGGCATGATTCCATCCATTCAGGTTCCCGAGAAAAAGCAGGATACCAAAAAATCAGGAAATTAGCAAAAGGACTATCCAAATCGGATAGTCCTTATTTGTCTAGCTCCAGCGCCTAGGGGCTCGGGGTCATAAGCCAATCCGTCAAGAAGGCTAAAAAGCTGCCTTCTCGCCGGCTCGTCTTATGCCTGTCGCCCCTGGTCAAGGCGCTTCCGCTTTTCTTATTTTCTAGCGTTTATTCGTTCAAGACGTTTCCACTTTGCCAAATACGGATAGGGGTCAAATGACCATTCGGTAATCCCATTATCTTTATACATGCCATAATGGAGATGCGGCGGGAATTTCCCTGATGTGCCTGGAGGGCCGTACCCGGAGCTTCCTACTCCGCCAATTACCATCCCGGGTTCAACAATTTGCCCGACCTTTAAGTCTTTGGCAAACCCACTGAGATGGGCAAAGTAATGATATGTGTTATTGATATCCCGGATGCCTATTCTCCAACCGCCAAATTTATTCCAGCCCTTCATTTCCACAATCCCGTAACAAGTAGCCCTTACCGGTACACCATAGCCGGCAAAAATGTCAGTACCCTCATGAATTCTTCGTCCGCCCCAGCCCCGGGCATCTCCCCAGGTGCTGCGATAGCTGTGATTGCTTCTTAAAGGAACTGGGAAAACATTTGTATCCAAATTCAGCCGTCCAAAATGACGGTACATTTTGGCATAGCTGACGATGCTGCCAACCGATCGATCCCGGTGGTAATAATCCCATAAACCGATTTTAATATTATCTTCATCTACTCCATAAGAAAGCAGATAATGAGCAAAGGAATACAATACATCTTCATCATTTTTCAGGCTGGCATTTCCATCTCCATCCCCATCAACTCCGACTCCATTAAAAAACTGGATAATTGCAGGATTCTCTTCGGATGGATTAGGATTAGTCAGCCCGGCCCATTGTTCAGGGCGAAAATAAATGCCAATCAGGCTCTCTGGTTTTGACAAATCGCGGCGTGCCAAGCGGACATTTCGTTCATATTGGTCAACCGCAGCTAAATAATACCAAGGAATTTGGGTGATGGTTTCAACCTTCTTATAAAGTTTCATTCGTTCTTGGTATGGATTGGCTTCCGCAGCTTTTGCCTCTATACTTGAGGTAAATAACAAAAGGAAAGCTGCTATTATCAGCACAGCCCGCATAGGAATTCTCCCTTCCCATTTATAGTTCAAGGTTAGTTTATGAATTCTAGAACATTTCATTATGGTCAATAATTGGAAATCGGGAAAATCATTGCGGCAGATGCTGACTTCTTGTCGTTGTCGACCCAAGTATGTTAAAGTGACATCAGGAGTGTTTAAACATAGTCGGGGGTGCATGATGAGCAAGAAAGAGGAAGTCCTGAGAAAACCTGATTGGTTAAAAATAAAGCTTAATACAAATGAATCATATACAGGATTAAAGAAATTGATGCGGGAAAAGAATCTTCACACCGTTTGTGAAGAGGCGCGCTGTCCAAATATTCACGAATGCTGGGCAGTACGGCGAACGGCTACCTTTATGATTCTCGGTGATACATGTACCAGGGCCTGCCGCTTCTGTGCTGTAAAAACAGGTCTACCTACGGAACTTGACTGGCAGGAACCGGAAAGAGTCGCTGATTCCGTTCAGCTTATGAACCTGAAACATGTTGTCGTAACCGCAGTTGCCAGGGATGATTTAAAGGATGGCGGTGCAGCAGTATTCGCAGAAACCATCCGGGCCATCCGCCGGAAAAACCCGTTTACAAGCATTGAGGTCCTTCCGTCTGATATGGGCGGAAAAGAAGAGAACCTTCGAACATTGATGGATGCAAAGCCAGATATTTTAAACCATAATATCGAAACGGTGAGACGCCTGACACCAAGAGTCAGAGCGCGTGCAAAATATGATCGTTCCCTAGAATTCCTGCGCCGGGCAAAGGAAATGAATCCAAGTATTCCTACAAAATCAAGCTTAATGATTGGCCTTGGCGAAACAAAAGAAGAGATTATTGAGGTTATGGATGATTTGCGGGCAAATCATGTTGATATCATGACGATCGGCCAGTATTTGCAGCCGACCAAAAGCCACCTAAAGGTTATAAAATACTATAGCCCTGATGAGTTTAATGAATTACGTGACATTGCCATAAGTAAAGGGTTCAGCCATTGCGAAGCGGGACCGCTTGTTCGTTCTTCTTATCACGCTGATGAACAAGTAAATGCTGCTGCAAAGCATAAGCAATTACTTGGCGAACAAAGTACGCAGGAAGCCCAATAACTTGAATTTAAAAAAGAGTTCAGCCCTTAGTTTAATTCGGGTCTGAACTCTTTTTATTAGCGTTTGTGATTATAATCCATATCGTCCTTTGTCAGACCGTTTTCATCTTCACTATCGTTCATTCTCGTCCCTTGTGGGGATTTTTTCATTTGTTTGATTACATAATTTACCTGATCCCGTGATTTACTGCTGAGGGAATCCAAACTAGCCAAGTTTTGGATATCTCGGATATGGACCTTATTATCACTGACATATACATGGTAATACCTTGGGACTACGGATAACGCTGTTTTCTTCACCTGGTCAGCAGTTAAGTTTCGGTTTTTCGAATCGGTATGGTAAGCGACTAGAACTTCTCTGTCCGTTACTAATGTAGCCACATCATTAACGTTTGGTATATTGGCACTTAAGCGGCTGATGACATGAGCTACCTGTTCACGGTCTAGAGCCGTGTAACCATCATTTGTGTTATTATCGTTCATCAGGGGACTTTTCTGATGACGTACAAAGCCATAGTCATTGCTGGCGTTACGGATATCCTTGCTTGCACCTTCACGGTAGAGCTCGTGACGTTTATTGTTCACATTGATGGTATTGCCAGACTCTTCATATACGTCGTTTTTACCCATGTCCTTTGTGCAGCCTGTCATTGCTGTCAGTGCACATAATCCAATGATTATGCTTAATTTTTTCAACATTAACACCTCCTTTTATTAGATTTTCCAAAGCACTCATTTTTTTTCTTAGTAATTGATGGTGAATCGGTTATAATGGGATAAAGAATAGCTGGCAAAATTTGAGGTGAAAACCATGATTCTTATTAATAACACTACTTATGAACTTGTACAGGAATTTCGGAATGGTTTTAATGAGGAAGCCCTAAAGGCTAGATATAGTGACATCTTATCCAGATATGATTATATTGTGGGAGACTGGGGCTATGGCCAGCTCCGATTAAAAGGCTTCTTTGAGGACCAAAATCAAAAAGCAACCTTTGATACAAAAATCAGCACTTTAAGCGAGTACCTTTATGAATACTGTAATTTTGGGTGTGCTTATTTTGTGTTAAAAAAGGTTAAAAAATAAACGAAGGGGCGATTTAATCCCCTTCGTTTATTTTTTAAGCTTCGTTATTGTTATACGGGGCCTGTTCATCGGTTTCTTTATCATCATGCGGAGGATGCGCTCCCGGGTATTCTCTTGGCAAATCCTGATGCAGGGCCTTAAACTCATAGTTAAATGCACTGTACCGGCGCTGCTCCTCTTTCCACGAGGTACTCTTCAGTTCGACAGGGTCTTCTTTACGAATCGGCGACCCTAAAGGGCCCTCGGGAAATTCTTCCGCAGTCAGATAGTTCCGCTGTACTTCCACATTCGAGAAATCCCCGTATTTATCGGAATCCTTTTCAGCCATGTTCCTCACTCCTTTTTCTTTTATTATTTCATCCTGAGTGAAAAACATGAGTCAACCTTTAGATAATCTCCTGTAAGAAGGATTTTAGCTCTTCTGCCTCTGCTTCATTAATATTAAAAGCATATTCTAAATATCCTTCCTCCTCGAGATCATCATGTCCAATGATGGCAAATCGATTTCCTTGCATATTCATTACTAGGGATTTGCCGTAGTGCCTGTCCGTTTTTACGACTGCTAAATCATAACGCTGATTTTCCCCGACAAAGCTGACAAACCTTGTTTTGGTATTTTCGGTATCATCATATAAGAAAAAACGCTCGCTCATTTCATATCTCCTTTTAAAAAATACTCTCACATTATCTATAGTAACAAATTCCTGCAGTGGATGGGAGAAGGATTAAATTTCTCAACCATTGGTTTAGGAATATTTTTCTTCGAAAAATACGGATAATGTAAAAATATGTTATAATATAACTAAATATGTAAGCTAAACTGGTTGTGAGGGATGAATGTATGGCTCGTCGCATCATGAATATGCTATTAGGGGTAATGGAATGGGGGAAGATTTTGCTTCCTGCTGGTTCCTTGCGCTTTTATCCGCCTCAATTTATAATGCGCAACCCTGTATTAGAGGGTGTAACAGCCGCCTTTCAATCAGGCTTGGAGGCAGCAGTTATTGTTTTTCACCTGCAAAATATGAATGAATTGTCGGTTTTAAAAGGCAAAACACAGCAAGGTTATTTCATGAAGCAGTTAAAAAAGTATTTTCGCCATGCTGTCCAAGAGGAACTGAAAGAAGAGGAGATCATCTCGCTGCATGACTTTTATGGCGATGTGGTGACCTTGATTATGAAGGTGGATGTTGATAAAAACACTTTGTCTGATATGGATCATGTCATAAACGGATTGCTTTATTATGTTGAGGGAAGTCTGCAAAAACATTATCCTTCACAGCAAATTCACTTTGAAACCGGATATATGTTTATTGACAAGAAACATTACTCCATTTCTGATTCCATCCAAAAAGCCCATCGACAGGCCATTGCGATGGCTGAAAAAAGACTGGCAGTAAAATATGATGATATAGATTATATGATCAATCAAATTATCACTAGTAAAAATATCCGTCTGCTGGCCCAGCCCATTATTGATGTGGCAACAAATGAAATACGTGCATGGGAGCTTTTGACACGGGGGCCTAAAGGTACGGCAGTAGAAAATCCTTTGCCGTTATTCTCGGTTGCAAGGCAGACAGGGACATTATATGCACTCGAAATGCTGGTATTGGAAAAAGCGTTTGAACAAATTAAGAAAGCAAAATGCAGACAGGATATTTTTATCAATTGTACTCCGTTAACCCTTGGAAATATTCGTTTCACAAGGGATATAAAGAATTTATTGCAAAGATTCACTAGTATATCACCAAAACAAATAACAATTGAAATTACAGAAAACGATTCAATCGAAGGTTTAAAGAATTTCATTTATAATATAAAAATGTTACGATTAATGGGGTTTCGAATTGCCATTGATGATACAGGCGCGGGATACTCCAATTTAAGTACCATTAGTGAAATTATGCCGGATATTATAAAAATTGACCGATCTCTTATTCAAAATATCGATAAAAACTCGCTTAAGGAATCGATGTTAAAGGGGATTCTCCTAGTCGCGCGGGAGGCCGGTTCACTGGTTGTCGCGGAGGGAATCGAAAATGAGGATGAGGCATCTGTCCTCACAAGAAACAAGGTCGATTTGGCACAAGGCTATTTCTACGCTCCGCCTACTGTACTAAACATGGAAATGGCAACTTAGAACAGAAAATAGAAGGAAGTGGAGTTCATGTACTTTGTTGACCGGGATAAAATTGAAACGACATTAGTTTATTTGGAAACACAGATCACTCATTTCTCTACCCAGCAGGTATGGTCGACCCCCATTGAAAAGGCGGCATTAGAAAGGCTTACGCACATGATGCTCGAGTCGGTATTGGATGTCGGTAATGCCATGATTGACGGCTTTATCATGCGTGATCCAGGAAGCTATGAAGACATTATAGATATTTTAATGGATGAAAAGGTCGTTACTGAAGAAACAGGAAGCAGCCTGAAAGCTCTAATCAGTTTTCGGAAAAAACTGGTGCAGTTTTATACGGAAATTGACCATAGCGAATTAACCCGGGAATTTTCAAATCATCTGCCTGCACTGACTATTTTTTCAGTGAATGTACGGGATTATCTTACGAATGAATTGGGACCAGTTTCAGCATTTAAAAACTAAGACCGCAATCGGTCTTTTTCTTTTTAAAGAGGAGGACAAGATCAATTAAGGAGTGGGATGATTGAAGAAATATAAAGGATATTTAATTGATTTAGATGGAACGATGTACAAAGGCACGGAGAGGATAGAAGCGGCTTCTGATTTTATTAAGAACCTTCAGAAAAAGGAAATACCCTATTTATTTGTGACAAATAATTCTACCCGGACCCCGGCACAGGTCGCGGAAAAATTAAACAGCTTTGATATTCCAACTACGGAAGATAGGGTCTTTACGACAAGTCAGGCAACCGCCAATTATATCGAGGAACTGAAAAAGGATGCCTCTGTCTATGTTATTGGTGAAGAAGGGATTCGCACAGCACTTGATGAAAAGGACTTTCGGTTTGCCGGGGAAGATGCCGATGTTGTCGTAGTGGGCCTTGACCGCTCGATTACTTATGAAAAGCTGACAATTGCCTGTCTGGCTGTCCGAAACGGAGCCACATTTATTTCGACAAATGGCGATATCGCCCTGCCAACTGAAAGAGGGCTAGTACCGGGCAATGGCTCGATAACATCGGTTATAGCAGTATCAACGCAAACAAAGCCGATTTTTATCGGAAAGCCGGAAGCTATTATTATGGAGCAGGCGTTAAAGGTTTTAGGTGTGGCCAAAGAAGATACGCTGATGGTGGGCGATAATTATGATACCGATATTTTAGCGGGAATAAATGCAGGGATCGACACTTTGCTCGTTCATACGGGCGTCACCACGAAGGAACTATTAAAAGGATATACTATTCATCCTACATATACAATCGATACACTGGACCACTGGGAACCATAAAAGGATGGCTGAAATAGCCATCCTTTATCATTTTTAAGCTTATTCACAATTGGCTGCAGCGTGTGCCAGTCTGCTTGAGGCGGCAGCGGCAATGGCGCCAACGATATCATCTAAAAAGGTATGGCATTGGCCAGTTGATTTATCATTTAAATGTGCCAAAATACCAGGCTTTTGCTTATCGATATAGCCGTAATTAGTAAAGCCGATTGAACCGTACACATTCACGATCGAAAAAGCCAAAATCTCATCCACCCCGTAGAGACTTTCATCTGTTGCGATAATTGATTGAAGCGGCTCCTCAAGCATCCCTTTTTCAGCTAAGACATCAAGCTGGATTCCGGTAATAATGGCATTTTGGACTTCCCTTTTAGTAAGTACTTTTTCCACGTTCGCAATACAGTCTTCCATTTGCAGGTTTTTATGATATTTTTCCTGGAGATAAAAAACCAAATTGGCAATATCTTGGATTTCTACTCCTCTTTCTTTCAATAACCTCCGAGCCGTTTCCTGAACAACATTTGTCTTTTTTTGTTCTGCCATCCCTTATATCACCTTTTCTGTAAATTTTTCTATAATTGCTCTATTAACTTATGATATGCAATTATCCTTTCAAGAATCAAATAAAATAACTTTATGATTTGTTATTACTAAAAGGAAGACAACAAGTTTTCTTGGCTTTACTCATATATATGACGTAGAGGTGAAAAGAAGAAGGGGTGGAGAGATGCTGCGAAAAATGCTGGAGGATCAATATGGAATCAAGGCTGAGGAACAGGTTAAAATAGATGCTTTTGATGCGCTAAGAGGAAATGGCTTGCTATATTTGATTGTAAGTCCTGGGGGCAGAGAGGAGGAGGATATGAAGGAACTGGCAAGCATTGCTGAACATATGCGCCAAACAGGTGACAAAAATGTCCCTGCATTCATGCAGACTAAGGATGGCAACTATATTACAACCTGGGAACAAAATAAATACTGCGTATTAGTAAACCGGCAGACGGCCCAGCAGCAGCGAATATCCAAATTGGGGCGGAAACTGGCAAAATTTCATGAGCGGGGCAGAAGGGTGCCTTTTCAGATTCAGCGGTCGAGCAGAGTTGGACAATGGAAGGGGATTTGGGAAAAACGTCTGGAACAGATGGAAAAAGTGTGGAGTGGACTGCTTTTTCAAACACCCGAGGATGAATTTGAAAAATTGTTTATTGAGTCATTTCCGTATTACATGGGATTAACAGAGAATGCGATCCAATATTTAGTGGATACGGAAATTGATGATTCCCCCTTGGAAACAGACAGCGGGACAGTTTGCTATGAACGTTTCACGAAAAAAACGTGGGGCGGGCAATATATGATCAGAAATCCATTTGAATGGGTATTCGACCACCGCAGCCGTGATTTGGCTGAGTGGACAAGGGAACAATATTTTAATAATATCCAGACATATGATATGGAATTAAAACAGTTTTACGATGAATATCAGGGGATATCCCCATTGTCCTCTTTTTCATGGCGGCTTTTATATGCCCGCTTAATTTTTCCGCTCCATTACTTCGAATGTGTGGAAAATTATTATATTACCCGCTCGGAACAGGAAAAAAAGCTGTTGGAGGATACTTTAGGGAAAATTTTGCGGCAGTCCTCCGAATATGAACGTTTTCTGGCAGGCTTTTTTCATATTTCAGGGGCGCCGGTGAAACATTTAAGCCTTCCGCAGCTGGATTGGTTATATTCTTAATGGGCTTTAACTGAATACAAAAAAGCGATTGCATCTTTAGGCAATCGCTTTATTATTATTTTTTAAAAAACTTGCTCGACTTCAACAACACCAGGTACTTCTTCTAGTAAAGCCCGTTCAATACCTGCTTTTAGTGTGATGGTAGAACTTGGGCAAGATCCGCAAGCGCCAAGTAAGCGAAGCTTAACAATGCCTTCCTCCACATCAACTAGTTCGCAGTCTCCGCCATCGCGAAGAAGAAATGGGCGTAATTTATCTAATACTTCTTGTACTTGTTCAAACATTTCCTGTTCTGACACTTTCATCGACTCCTTTCCTACTTATATTATACTGTCGGTGCAAGGAAAAATCCATTCTCAGAAACTGGAGAAATAAAGTCATTTTCTTAGGTTTTGAAGGGGCTATATTGTAAAATAAAAGAAAAATATAAGGAATGGTTTTATGGAATTTACGGAAGTGGAAATTATCCTATATGGAGCGGCAGTACTCTGCCCAAGCTGTGTGAATCTGCCATCCTCAAAGGAAACATTTGAATGGCTGGAAGCAGCGATTGCGAGAAAATTCCCGAAGCAACCTGTTAAAATGACCTATGTAGATATTTTTCAGCCGACTGAAGATAGCGATAAATCGCAATTTGCCCAGAGGGTTATTGAAGAGGATATGTTTTATCCGGTTGTGGTGATAAAGGATAAAGTGGTTGGCGAGGGTAACCCTCGTCTTAAAACGATTTTTTCCGAATTGGAAAAGTACGGGTACAAGGCGATATAAGAAGGAAAGAGGCTGTCTCGAAAGACAGCCTCTGATCTTAAAACAAAGTCTTAACACTCTTCAGGTGTTCCAGCCGCTGTTGCGGTACGGAAAGATGAACCACAGCCGCAAGACGCAATCGCGTTAGGGTTATCAATCGTAAATCCCCCGCCCATCATCGATTGCTTGTAATCGATTTTCGTTCCATTTAAGATTGGAGCACTCTCTTTATCGACAAGAACCTTTATGCCAAATTGTTCAAATTGATGGTCATTTTCTTTAACTTCGTGCTCAAAACCCATGCCGTAAGATAAGCCGCTGCAGCCGCCGCCTTTTACACTGACTCGCAAAAAAGCGCCTTCCTCTTCATTATGCTTCATCATATCTTTAATTTGCAGTGATGCTGCTTCTGTTAAAATAACGATATCTTTGCTCATAATCTGACCCCTCCTTAAATAATTGAGGCTTATAAAATTAGTATATACACTAGCTGAAAACTACTCAACTAATACGATTTTTTAGTAATAGGATATGCTGTCAATATAGAAAAGGGAGCGGCTAGCTCCCTTTATATTTAGAACATAGGATTTTCTTCGAGATACTGATAAATATTATCCACCAAATCTTCAGGGGTTTTACCCGTAACAACTTCTCCATTCACAAGCGCATAGAGAGTGGATGCGCATTTACCACAATAGCCGAGACATCCATATTCAATGATATCCAAATTTGGATCTCTTTCTAATATTTCTAGTGCTTTCTGTGCCCCACTAGCAAGATTACTGACACAAAATTCAATGATCGGCTTAATCATTACCTTCACCTCTCCACAACTTCTAATCCTACCGCTTTTAGGCTGCTTCGTCAATTATCACGTTCTTGGCAAACCTGTCAAGATGTATTTTAAATGTGTTGTTATTTAGCCATATTTTCGTTATACTCATATTTGTGTGTTAAATGGACGGAATATCTATTTCAATAAAATCCCACTCGTAATTTCAATTGAAATACTGTCTTTCTGAACAAAATAAAAAAATAGAAAAATCTATAGTACAGTTATGACAAAGGGGAAATAAGCATGAAAAAATTAGTCATTCTTGGAGGCGGTTATGGGGGCATGAAAATTCTCTCCGAACTTCTTCCCAATAACCTGCCTGAGGACGTGACCATCACACTTGTGGATCGTGTTCCTTACCATTGTTTAAAAACAGAATACTATGCTTTAGCTGCTGGGACGATTTCAGATAAAGAAATACGCGTTTCCTTTCCAGAGCATCCTAGACTTGAGGTAGTTTTTGGGGAAGTCATCGGGATTGACAGAGAAGAAAAAAATGTCCTGTTAAAAGACGCTCAGCCAATAAGCTATGATGACCTCGTTATCGGATTGGGCTGTGAAGATAAATACCATGGTGTGCCGGGTGCTGATCAATATACCTATAGCATTCAAAGTATCGGTAAATCACGGGAAACCTATTCTGTCTTGAATAATTTACCCCCTGGTTCAGTCGTTGGGATTGTTGGGGCAGGCCTATCCGGGGTGGAGCTTGCCAGCGAATTAAGCGAAAGCCGCGATGATTTGCAAATAAAATTATTTGACCGCGGGAAGCATATTCTCTCTGCATTCCCTGACAGGTTGAGCAAATATGTAGAGAACTGGTTTGTAAAGCATAACGTTGAAATCATTAATAATTCCAATATCACCAAAGTAGAGGAAAACACCCTTTATAACCATGACAAGTCCATTTCTTGTGATGTAATTGTATGGACAGCAGGGATCCAGGCGAATAAAGTTATCCGTGAAATGGAAGGGGAAAAGGATAGCTCGGGACGAATGGTGTTAACCCCGCAGCACTTTTTGCCTCATGATGAACATGTTTTTGTTCTCGGTGATTGTGCAAGTCTGCCGCATGCGCCAAGTGCACAGCTAGCAGAAGGACAGGCCGAACAGATTGTCGAAGTTTTAAAAAAGCGCTGGAACGGCGAAGAACTGCCTGATTCTTTCCCGCCTATCAAATTAAAGGGAGTTCTTGGTTCATTAGGGAAAAAGCATGGCTTTGCGATGCTAGCAGATCGGCCTTTAACCGGCCGCGTTGCCCGTCTGCTAAAATCAGGGGTACTGTGGATGTACAAATTTCATAATGGATAATACTAAAAAGGCGTCCTAATTTGGACGCCTTTCGTATTAGTTAATAATTATTTATCGAACATGGAAGAACTATGAAGTGGTTGGATTTTTGCTTTAGGGTCCATGTATGCCTTCGCATTATTTACAGCAGTTGGGGCTTCACCGAAGCCGCAGGCAATTAATTTTACTTTTCCATCATAGGTGCAGATATCTCCGGCAGCGTAAATTCCAGGGATATTGGTTTCCATCTTGGAATTTACCTTAATGGAATTCTTTTCAATTTCGAGGCCCCATTCTTTAATAGGTCCGAGGGAGGAAACGAAGCCATAGTTGCAAATAACGGCGTCAACGTCAACGGTTTCTTTTGTTTCTCCGTTTACGGTTTCAAGAACGACCTGTTTAATGCCAGTTTCATCACCGATTAATTCTGCAGGAACATATGGTGTTTTCACATCTACTTTGGAATTCATCAAGTTTTCTACGCTGTGTTCATGGGCGCGGAACTTGTCACGGCGGTGAACAATCGTTACTTTTTCGGCAATTGGCTCAAGCATTAGTGCCCAGTCGACCGCAGAGTCGCCGCCGCCAAATACAACAACCTTTTGTCCGGCAAATTGATTCAAATCATCGATAAAGTAATAAAGGTTTTTGCCATCATACTGGGCAGCGCTCTCAAGCTCCAAACGACGAGGCTGAAATGCACCATTTCCGGCAGTGATAATAACGGTTTTAGAATAGTGGACCTCTTTGTTTGTTGTTAATTTAAAGGTTCCATCATCCTGCTTTTCAAGCTTTTCCACGGATTGCTCCAGAGCAACAGTAGGCTCAAACTTGGCCATTTGCTCCTTTAAGTTATTTATTAACTCCTGTGCACGGACTTTTGGGAATCCGGCAACATCATAAATATATTTTTCCGGATAAAGCGCAGATAATTGACCGCCCAACTGAGGCAAGCTTTCTATAATTCTAACGGATGCTTGTCTCATTCCCCCATAAAAGGCAGTAAAAAGACCAACGGGGCCTCCTCCAATGATGGTAATATCATAAACCTTTTGCTCTTGCACTCCGTATCCCCCCAACTAGTAGTTACGATTCCACTCATATCATAACATAAAATATGTAAATCCTCATATCTTTGTTGAGAAAATTATGACAATGAATAATAATATGTGAAAATTTATACTATTTTTGCGATAAATATATTCGATAAATTGCTTGAATTTCGGATAGAAGTAGCATATGATGTATTGTGGATATATTGTTAAGATTTTGTGACAAAACAGGTACAATTTTTTATGAAATGTCTTGCTCTGTTTTTCACAAAATAGCATTTGTTTGGATTCCCAAACTTTATGTTTGCTAGGTTCTTTATTTTTATCCTCGTTCGTGAATTATATCACATACATTTTCCAGTAAACCAAAATAATAATCGACAAAGCTGTGGAAGATAAGAAAAAGAGGATTTATTAAAATATTTTATAAGGGTGGAAGTGATTGCGTTGAGAAAGCCTAAAATTGTTATTCTCGGAGCGGGCTACGGCGGGCTGATGACGACTGTACGCTTGCAAAAGCACCTTGGTGTTAACGAAGCGGATATTGTCTTAGTGAACAAAAATGATTACCACTATGAAACCACTTGGCTGCATGAGGCTTCAGCCGGTACATTGCACCACGACAAGGTTCGTTATGATATTCGCGATGTCATTGATCGCAGCAAGGTTGACTTTGTTCAAAGTACCGTTGTTGAGATTAAGAAGGATGAAAAGAAAGTTATTTTAGAGAACGGCGAAGTGGAATATGATTATCTTGTGATTGCACTTGGCGGAGAGCCTGAAACCTTCGGCATCAAAGGTTTGAAGGAATATGCTTTCGGTATTACGAATGTAAATTCCTCCCGTTTGCTTCGTGAGCATATGGAATATCAATTTGCCACTTACAATATGGAAGAGGAAAAGGATGATACACGCTTGACAATTGTTGTCGGCGGCGCTGGTTTCACAGGAATCGAGTTTCTTGGAGAATTGACCAATCGTGTTCCGGAATTATGTCATGAATACGATGTGGATCAGCATAAAGTGAAAATTATCTGTGTGGAAGCTGCACCAACTGTACTGCCTGGATTTGATCCTGAATTAGTAAAGTATGCTGTATCACAATTGGAGCGTAAGGGTGTTGAATTCTTAATCGGAACGGCAATTAAGGAGTGCACGCCTGAAGGGATTTTTGTTGCAAAAGGTGAAGATGAGCCTCGTGAAATCAAAGCGGGTACTGTTGTTTGGGCGGCCGGTGTCCGCGGAAACTCCGTTATCGAAAAGTCCGGTTTCGAAGCAATGAGAGGGCGTGTCAAAGTTCAACCTGATTTAAGAGTTCCTGGCTTCAATGATGTCTTCATTCTTGGCGACAGCTCGCTGGTTATTAATGATGAAATCAACCGCCCATATCCGCCGACTGCGCAGATAGCGATGCAGCAGGGTGAAGTGTGTGCACGTAATATTGCTGCACTTGTACGCAATAAGCAGGACCTTGAAGAGTTCAAGTTTGATAATAAAGGTACTGTCTGCTCTCTTGGTGAGGATGACGCTATTGGAGTTGTTTTTGGTAAGAAAATAACAGGGGCAAGTGCTTCTTTCATGAAGAAAGTAGTCGATAACCGTTCTCTTTATATGATTGGCGGAGCTGGTCTTGTATTGAAAAAAGGTAAATTTAATATCTTTTAATAAATCTCCGTAACAAAAAAAGGACAGGGCAGCCCTGTCCTTTTTTTGTTAGAATAGTTTTAAAAGCTTATAAGGGGGAAAATTATGAGCAGTCGGGAAAAACGCGGGAAGGTCTGGCTGGCTGTTTCCGGATTAGTTCAATCCGATGCGGGGGAATGGCTGGTAGTTAAAAAAAGGTATGGCGGGTTAAAAGGCAAGTGGTCCCTCCCTGCAGGCTTTGTGGAAGAAGGTGAGACGGCAGATGAAGCCGTGCTTCGAGAGGTGAAGGAAGAAACGGGAATTGCTTGTACCGTTAAAGGACTGATTGGGCTGCGTACGGGTGTTATTAAAAGTGAAATTAGTGATAACATGCTGCTTTTTTTACTTGAACCAGTCGGGAAAATGGACATTACCCATCAGGAATATGAATTATACGAAGCTAGATTTATGGCGCCGGAAGAACTGCTAAAGGAAAAGGAAGCCTCGATTCTTTTGGAGTATCTGATTGGGCAAAAGGATTTGCTTGAGAAGCCTATTATTAACGGCATAAATCCTGGTGACCAGTTTGGTTATACCGCTTATAAACTATTTTTATAATTTTTTGAAAATTTACGTCACACTTAGAAAATGAAAGAAAACGGTAGGTGTATCCGTTTTCTTCCGTCCGAATTGCCTGAATTTCGCTCTTTCCTTTTATTTGAATACTTGGTATATTATCAGAAAATTAAGTTAATAGAAAAGGGATGATGATAATGACAGTTCAAAGTGTTGACACAAAAACCTGTGATTATTGTTCCGGAAACGGCTATTTTCAATTGGTTCTCGGCGGAAGCGAAACCTGCGCAAGCTGCGGCGGTACTGGCAAGAAAGTTGAAAAATAACCGTTCCTAGGAAAAAAGGCAAACCCAGTTCTTCGAAAACTCGAAGGGCTATTTTTTTGCGTCCAAAATGCTGTTAATATTGACTCCCACATGGACATTGAGTACACTATATGTTGATGCAAAGGGGGAGTTTCAATGCAAATGAGCATTGTTGTCTTGATTATTTCAATTGTACTGTTTTTTGTGTTGTTTTTTGGAATTGGCTTTATTCTTAATATGCTTTTAAGAATGTCGTGGATTATGGCTGTCATTTATCCGATTGTCGCCATTTTTATCATAGATAAAGTCTCGTTTTTTGAATATTTCACCAATAGCAAAGCTGCCTTTTTAGACTTAGGACATAGACTAGGCTCCTTAGCAACTGCGGATGTCCTTATTTTATCTAGTGGTTTGGCAGGGGCAATTGCCGCAGGTCTTACTATCAAATTCTTAAGAAAAAATGGATATCAAATGTTTTAGACCTTCTCTTATATGAAGGTCTTTTTTAATATAAAATTTAATTGGTAATTTTTTTCACTTCTTTTTTGAATAATTCATTCCTACTTGGGAATGAATATTTTGGGAGGAGTGAAAAAGAGAATGAATAAAATGAAAAATTGGACGAAACGATTTGCTATGATTATTTTGTTCTTTTTGGCATTATTCGCGACGTTCCAATCTATTTCAGGTTTACCTGTGCAGACTATGTTTTTTCATTTAGTTAAAGCCGTTTCGGTAAGCGAGACAGTTACCGCGCCTGCCCAAACACTGGAAAATTCCATCGATTGGTCCCAATACCCTAAACATACGGTGACAGCAACCGGCTATACGGCAGGGGCAGAATCCACCGGGAAAAATCAGGGCCACCCCGAATATGGAATCACTTATTCCGGTGTTAAGGTAAAGCGTGATTTGTTTTCCACCATTGCAGCCGACCTAACTGTTTTTCCAATTGGAACCGTCCTTTTTATTCCAGGGTATGGGTATGGAGTGGTCGCTGATAAAGGCGGCGCTATTAAGGGAAATCGTTTGGACCTTTATTATGAAACAGTTGAGGATGTTTACAGCCATTGGGGCAAGAAAACGGTCGATGTATATATTGTTCAAAAAGGAAATGGCAAACTGACTGAGGAACAGCTGCAAGCATTAAATGAAGATAAATCCCTGCAGGTCTTCAGGCAGCAATATACAAGCTCAGAAAAAAAATAACAGGCCCTGTGCCTGTTCAGAATGTCGAGAAAGGGTATTTTTCTCGGCATTTTTTTATTTTGTCTAGATCTAAATTATTGTTTTTTTATTAATTGATTTTTTTCTGCAAACCGGCCTGTTGATTTACGCTCCGGGCACTCGCTTTCCGCGGGGAGGTCCTGGAGCCTCCTCGGCGCTATGGCGCCTGCGGGGTCTCCAGTGACCTCTATATCCCGCAGGAGTCGAGTGCCCTACTCTCCAATCAACAGACATGTTGAAAAGCTTAAATATAAGAACAGGCCTGTGCCTGTTTTAGGTTTTTGTGGAATTCTTAAAAACTATCTAATAAAATGATTAAAAAGGCTTAGGGGCAGGTGGTTTTATGGATTATCCAATCGAGTATTATGAGTTTTTTGTCAGTTTTAATGAAGGGGATTATTACACTTGCCACGACCTGCTCGAGGAAATGTGGCTGATTGATCGGGATAATCTTTTTTTAAAAGGATTATTGCAAATGAGTGTGGCCATTTATCACTATGAGTACGGAAATGTGAAGGGAGCCAGGCCTATGATGGCGACAGCCCACCGCTACCTGCAGGCATACCGTCCCAAGTTTTGGGGGCTGGACTTGGAAAAAGTCTATCCATTTATTGAACAATGCTTGGCTTTATTTCCTCAAGACATAGACAGTGTCCCGTTTGAACAGGTGGGGGAATTGCCAAAGCTGCCGCAGTTGTTTTTGTATTTGGAGGATGTTTAGAGTATCGAAATAAATTGCCTGATTCGGTATAATGGATTCGAATCAAAAAGCGGAGGTCGATTAAAATGTTTGATGTAAAAAAAGAATTCGATTTATCAGCAGAGCATGAAAGCTTAGTTATAGGTCTATTGGATAAACCGGAGAAGTTTTCCGGACTGCTGGCGAACTTGGATGAGGCTTTTGATGGGCAGTTGACAGAACTCGTCAAAGCAGGGGATCTCTCGGCAAAGCTAAATAAAATTAACAAAGTACATAGCTTCGGCAAAATCGGTTCCAAGCGGCTTTGGATTGTCGGTCTTGGCAAAGAAAAGGAACTATCCTTTGATAAATTGCGGAAGGCTTTTGGACGTCTGTTCAAAGAGTTAAAGGCGGGCAAGCAGACAGAAGCGTCCGTATATTTGGATTCTTTCATAAGCGAAAAGGTAGATGGACCGGATGCTGCTCATGCGCTAAGTGAGGCATATGCTCTAGCCACTTATCAGTTCGATGGCTATAAGCAAAAATCAAATGAACCTGAGAAGAAGCTTGAACAGCTAACAATTTGTTGTAACAGTGTTGATGAGGGGGAAATATTAGCCTCATTAACGGTTGGATATGCCTTTGGCAAGGGAACCAATTCAGCCCGCACGCTCGTTAACACTCCAGGTAATATGCTGACTGCTACTGATATGGCTGATTATGCTGTAGAACTCGCTAAAAAGTACGATTTTGAGGCAGAAATCCTCGATAAAGCTGAGATTGAAAAATTGGGTATGGGGGCTTTCCTCGCTGTCAATAAAGGGTCTGTAGAGCCGCCGAAAATGATTGTTTTAAAATATCAAGGTAAAGAAGAATGGAAGGATGTCATCGGCCTTGTTGGAAAAGGGATCACTTTTGATACCGGAGGCTACTCCATTAAAACGAAAGCAGGCATCGTTGGAATGAAATCTGACATGGGCGGTGCAGCCGCTGTTCTTGGTGCCATGGAAATTATCGGCGAACTTAGACCAGAGCAGAATGTTGTGGCTGTTATCCCATCAACGGACAATATGATTAGCGGAAATGCCTTTAAGCCGGATGATGTAATTACTTCTATGAGCGGGAAAACAATTGAAGTTTTAAATACAGATGCGGAAGGCCGGCTCGTCCTTGCTGATGCGGTAACCTATGCAAAGCATCATGGAGCCGAGTACTTGGTGGATGTTGCTACCCTGACAGGAGGTGTTATTACTGCCCTTGGTTTAAACACCACAGGCGCTATGACAAATCATGAGACGTTATATGAGCAGGTATTGGAAGCCTCGATGGAAGCAGGCGAGCAGATGTGGCAGCTGCCTCTGTTTGAAAGTGAAAAGGAACGGGTCAGGAACAGTAAAGTGGCTGACCTTAACAATTCTCCAGGCAGCGAAGGTCATGCCATTGTTGCTGGAGCGTTTATCGGCGAATTTGCTGAAAATACACCCTGGGTTCATTTGGACATTGCTGGGACAGCGACGACATCAAAATCCCATGACCTTGGCCCTGCCGGGGCAACAGGCGTCATGACCAGAACGCTCGCCCTTTTTGTTGAACGCTTTGAGCCTATTGAAAAATAGGAAAGGGGCTTGCCATAGACTAAGCCCGCCCACTCCAAACCAGTTATCCTTGCATATGAAATAGTATAGGCAAGTATAAAGGAAAAGGAGGAAAGGCCTTCATGTACCCATATTATCGAAATCCATACCCGGTCCAGGATCAAAGGTTTATTGGAGGATGGGGATGGGGCTTGCCGTTGGCTATTGGCGGGCTTAGTTTTTTAGGAGGTTTGATTGGCGGTGGATTAGGGGCTTCTTGGGCTGTTAGACCGCCGTTCTATGGTGGTTTTGGCTACCCTGGCATTGGCTATCCGGGCATTGGCTACCCTGGCATTGGCTACCCTGGTTTTGGTGCACCTTATTATTAATATTTGAAAAAGCAGCTCTGCGCGGGCTGTTTTTTCTTTTAAAAAAATATAAAGGAAATTGTTCGAAAAACGAGAATAGGTTAATGTGGACCAAATACATATCGGAGGGAAAATACATGATAGAAAATACATTATTACAAGCACTTGGAATTGAAGTCACCCACCTTGAAAAGGGAAAAGTTATTGCCACTATGCCGGTTGATGAACGCACCCGCCAGCCATTTGGAATTTTGCACGGCGGAGCATCAGTTGCCTTGGCGGAAACGGTGGCAAGTGTGGGTGCCTATGAGTTAGTTGACCATGAGACAGAGGTTGTCGCTGGACTTGAAATTAATGCCAATCATGTCCGCTCCAAACATGAGGGAGTGGTTACGGCTGTCGGAACTGTCCTGCACCAAGGGAGAACGACACAGGTTTGGGATATTAAACTTACTGATGAACAGGACCGCCTTATTTGCGTATCAAGGTGCACGATGGCTGTCATTAAAAAGAAATAGTCATAAGTGGGGATGGGGGATAATTCCCGTCCTTTTTTACCATATTGTACAAAAATTTAAAAAATTTACTTCAAATTCATGCTATAATGTAAGAAATGAGCACAATTTTTTGTACAGGTATCGTTATATAATGTAATAAGACGACTTAAATGGAAAGGTGGGTGAAAGTGATGAAGGCAGCGCGGCAGCATTTGTTTATTGATTTTGAATTTACAATGCCTGAACGGAATGTTCGAGTGAAGGACTTTTTTGCGGAAATTATTGAGGTCGGAATTGTTGCGGTAGTGGACGATCATATTACCGAGCAGTTTTCCTCTTTTGTTACACCGCTTAAATTTCCAAGATTAACCGAACGCTGCAAGTCCTTCTTACATATTACGCAGCAGCAAGTGGACACGGGGTTATCCTTTTATGAGTTTATCCGAAAGCTCGAGGAGTTTAATAAAAATAAATTGGATACCACCATTGTTACATGGGGAAATATGGATATGAAGGTACTTCGCCAGAATTGTTTAGCGGCAGGCGTTGTGTTTCCATTCCATGCCGCAGAATTAGATTTATCGATGGAGTATAAACGATTCTTCGGTGATCAAAATCAAACCGGTCTTTGGAAAGCGGTCCAGGAATATGGGAAGGAAGGGACAGGCAGGCACCACCGGGCCCTGGATGATGCGTTGACTACCTATAATATATTCAAGTTGGTAGAAAAGGATAAACGTTATTTAGAGAAGCCAAAACCAACGACCATTGGTGATCGTATTGATTTTTCAAAGTTCTTAAATGAATTCGCATAAAAGGCCAAATCACCTTAATGGATTTGGCCTTTACTATTACTTAAAATAATCCTTTTCAAGGGAATCCAACATGTTCAGGCTCATTTCGGCCCATTTGGTTTGCATCTCCTCTAGTTCGTTTCTCATTTTTCCACATGCTTCCTTCAGTGATGATAAATATTCAGGTACGTCTCCTTCGAATGGTTTGACCATTTGTTTCAGAATATTCGCCTGTTCCCGATGTGCCAGGGCCCGTCTTTCATGAAATATCATAACATCAGCATCCTTAGGATTATGTAAATCCCCCTGCATCGGGTGCTTGGCAACCGCCAAAACCCTTACCAAATAGGCTTGTGGTCTTACATCCGTGATTTCCCCGATATATTTTCCAGTCTTATAAATCCCCGTTACAATCGTTCCTAGTTCTAATTCTGACACAATAAAACACTCCTAACTCTAAATTCATTCTTTTGCTTCTTCCATTTTATTATGAAAAATAATAAATTAAAAACATGATGCAAAAAATTTAATCTCGTTTAAAGCGAGAGAATGGAGGAAAGCTAATATGAGAAGGAATGTACATATCTTTATTTTATTTTTAATCATGGTTGTTCTATTGGCCGCATGTGGGACAAGCAGTAAGACGGAAGAAAGTAAATCGGACACTGCCGCGCCAAAAACTGAACAGAAGAAAGGAGAGCAGCAAGTGGGAAATACAGTTTATCCACAGCTTACAACAGAAGTAGCTGAGAATGAACGGCTCGTGGAAATGGAAACTTCAATGGGGAATATCAAAATCAAATTATTTCCGGAGTACGCTCCAAAAGCAGTCGAAAATTTTGTAAAACATAGCGAGGCTGGTTATTATGACGGCCTGATTTTTCATAGGGTCATTAAGGACTTCATGATTCAAGGCGGAGACCCGAACGGGAATGGGACAGGCGGCCAAAGTATTTGGGGTAAGCCGTTTGAGGATGAGTTCTCGAAAAACCTGTTTAACTTGCGCGGGGCGTTGTCAATGGCAAACGCAGGTGCCAATACGAACGGAAGCCAGTTTTTTATCGTTCAAAGCACTAAGCTTGATCCATCGATGAAGTCACAAATGGAAAAGGCCGGTTATCCGAAAGAAATAATTGAGGCATATGCAGAGAATGGCGGGACTCCATGGCTCGACTTTAAGCACACTGTTTTTGGACAAGTGGTCGAGGGAATGGATATCGTTGACAAAATTTCCGATTCAAAGGTTGATGCAAAGGACAAGCCGGAAACAGATGTTGTGATTAAGCATGTTAAGATTCTAAAATAGGAGAATAAAAAATTGGTCTGAAACATCATTTATTGTATAATTAGGCTTTAGACAGGTCTCTGTAGAAAGGGAGATTAATATGTTTCAGCCATTTATTCTATCCTTGTTTTTATACTTCCCGGAAGATAAATCAGAATATATCCCAGCTGTCATCAGCTTTGCGATTTTCTTTGTGGCAGCCATACTTACGTTTCGCTTTATCATAAAGATTTCAAAGCGGGAAGCGCTGAAGGCAAAAGAATTAGAGAAACAGCTTGAACAAAATAACACTTCACAAAAGAACAGCTAAAATAGGCCGTTCTTTTTCTTTTTGGCACAGCGGGAATAGGACAATATTCGATTGTTCATACTAATCGCAAATTGTCTATTGTGGGGGGGATCCATAAATATGAAAAAACTTTGCCTGTTTATTCCGCTCCTGTTTCTGTCGGGATGTATGGAAAAGACGATTACAAAAGTGAATGTGGAAATGTATAATGCTTCAGGAGACTCGCTTGGAACGCTTGAATTGGCTGAGCAGTCAAGCGGGGTGAAATTGACTGGAAGCCTAAAGGGCCTGACGCCGGGTGTACATGCTATTCATATCCATGAAAAAGGCACATGCAAAGCACCCGATTTTAAATCGGCAGGGAACCATTTTAACCCGGAAAGCAAAGAACATGGCCTCCTTCATCCCAAAGGTGCCCATGCCGGCGATTTGCCGAATTTAATTGTTGAGGATGACGGATCTGCGAAAGTAGACCTGATGGCCCAGAATGCGACGCTAAAGGATGGGAAGAAATCCTTGTTCACAAAGGAAGGTACCTCCATTGTCGTAACCCAGAAAAAAGATGATGGTATGACGCAGCCGGCAGGCAATTCTGGAAAAAGAGTCTCCTGTGGGGAGATTTCCAATGATAAACAGAAACCGGGCCAAAAGAAAGCTCAGGATGAAAAAAAATAGTTGAAAAACTTTTCTTTGGAAAACAGGCTGAAAAGGTTAGGCTGTTTGCTTAAAGGGGGAACAGCCTTTTTTTATGAGAATAGGTATCTATCTATGCTTATCCCACTATTTGTACATACACTACCATGAAATAGTTTAGGAGGGATAAGGATGAGCAAGAGACAAATGGGTGGATTTCCAGGTCAGTTTGGACCAATGGGGTCTCCGCAAATGACAGGATTTCCACAAATGGGCGGTTTTCCACAGCAAGGATTCCCGCAAATGGGCGGCGTTCCACAGCAATACTACCCGCATATGATGGGCGGTTACCACGGCTATCCACAAATGGGCGGTTTTCCACAGCAAGGGTTCCCACAAATGGGCGGTTTTCCACAGCAAGGGTTCCCACAAATGGGGGGTTTTCCACAACAAGGATTCCCGCAAATGGGCGGTTTTCCACAGATGACTACTCCTACTGGCACGAGAAAAGAAAAAAAATAATCCCTCAATGAAATTAATACGAACTTAATCATTTTTGCCTGTTCCTTTATGGAGCAGGTTTTTCTCTGGCTTGATTAATTTATCATTTTTTTCCACAATGAGTATAGTGAAATTCTTCGGAGGCGAGATTTATGATGAAAAATAAATTGTACTATACTGACTCGTACATAAAATCCTTTACAGCGGAAGTTGTAAAGCATGAACAGGATTCTTCAGGCAATTGGTTCGTTGTGTTATCACAGACTGCTTTTTACCCGACCGGCGGCGGACAGCCTTTTGATACAGGCTTGATAGAAGGAGTCAAAGTGGTCAATGTGGAGGAAGTCGATGGTGAAATTCGCCATTGCCTTGAGGTCCCATTACCCTTGGATAAAATAGAAGTAAGCGGGAAGATTGATTGGGAGCGGCGGTTTGACCATATGCAGCAGCATGCCGGCCAACATATATTGTCCGCGGCGTTTGAGCATTTATTTGAGTATAAAACTGTTGGTTTTCACCTAGGTAATGAAACCCTCACGATTGACTTGGATACGGACCATTTAACCGAATTAGAAGCAGAAAAAGCCGAGGAATTGGCCAATCAAATTATTTTAGAAAATAGACCGGTTGAAACAAAATGGGTGACCGAGAAGGAATTATCTCAATACCCTTTACGAAAAGAGACGAAGGTTAAGGAAGATATCCGCCTCGTTATCATTCCGGATTTTGATTATAACGGCTGCGGCGGGACGCATCCGAAAGGAACAGGTGAGGTAAGGGCAATTAAGATTTTAGATTGGGAAAGACAGAAGAAAAAGGTCCGCCTTCAATTTGTCTGTGGTGAACGTGTCCTGAAGCAGTTTTCTCAGAAACAAAAGGTGTTGCTGAGCTTAACAAACCTTCTTAATACACCAGAACCAGAGATGGAACAAGCTGCCATTCGGCTACTGGAAGACAGGAAGGCAATGGAGAAGGAACTGGAGCAGCAGCAAGGGCTCCTACTAAAATATGAAGCTAAAGAGCTTCTGGGCAAGACCTCATCCGCTGGTGTTATTGGTGAAGTATTCCAAAACCGTTCGATTCAGGAACTGCAAAAGCTGGCAAGGCTTGTGACTGGCGAAAATGATGCAACGGTGGTTGTGCTGGCAGCAGAAAATGAAGACCGGCTCCAGCTAGTATGTGCTAGGGGGGCGTCCCGAACCGAAAAGATGAATAAGTTGATTCAAAGCGGACTGGAACTCATGAACGGCAAAGGCGGGGGCAATGACTCCTTCGCCCAAGGCGGCGGTGCCCCTCAAGTTTCAAGCGAAGTGCTTTTGCAGCATATACTAGATTCACTAAAAGTGGCATCCACATAAATTAAAAAATTTGGATGAACATCCCTTCTCAGTGAATACTAAAATTGAATTTTCTAAATTAGTGTATTAGAGTTGTTTGAAATATTTTTTCGTTTATAATAAAAAATGGTGAAATATTTTTTAAGCATCTTGAAGGGATGATTTAGATTGGCAAAACAACAAGTGGGCGTTGTAGGAGTCGGAGTGATGGGGAGAAGTTTGGCATTGAATTTTGAAAGCAAGGGTTTCTCCGTGTCTATCTACGACCTATCTGCCGAGAAAGTAAACGAAATATTAGAGCAGCATAAAGATAAAAACATTACCGGAACCACAAACATCGGGGAATTTATCCAATCGTTGGAAACACCTCGGAAGATTTTGTTGATGGTGAATGCCGGTGTGATTACGGATAAGGCAATTGAATCACTCGTTCCACATTTGGAGCAAGGGGATATCCTTATTGATGGTGGGAACAGCTATTATCAGGATACGATTCGCAGGAATGCGGCGCTTGCGGACAAAGGGATTCTTTTCATTGGTGCCGGAGTTTCTGGAGGAGAAGAAGGGGCATTAACGGGTCCTTCCATCATGCCGAGCGGTCAAAAAGAAGCATACGAGCACGTAGGGCCGCTGCTTACAGCAATTTCGGCACAGGTAGATGGTGAGCCGTGCTGTACATACATAGGACCAGATGGAGCGGGACACTTTGTCAAAATGGTACACAATGGCATCGAGTATGGGGATATCCAGCTTATTTGTGAAACTTACCATCTTATGAAATCAATGCTGGGCTTGTCCGCAAAAGAACTTCATGAAGTTTTTCATGAATGGAACCAAGGAGAGCTAGACAGCTACCTTATCGAAATTACTGCGGATATTTTTACAAAAATCGACCCTGACACCGGCAAGCCCTTAGTTGACGTCATTCTTGATACGGCCGGACAAAAGGGAACGGGAAAATGGACCAGTCAAAGTGCGCTTGAATTAGGTGTGCCGTTATCAACGATTACTGAATCGGTCTTTGCGCGGTTTATCTCAGCTATGAAGGATGAACGTATGAAAGCCAGCAAAATTTTAAGTGGGCCGCGCGAGAATAAGTTTGTTGGAAACAAGCAGGATTTTATTGAGCACATCAGAAAAACTTTATATTTTAGTAAAATCATTTCCTACGCACAAGGATTCAGTCAATATCAATCGGCCTCCAAGGAGTATAAATGGGACCTGAAGCCAGGTGAAATTGCAAAGATTTTCCGGGGAGGCTGCATTATTCGAGCGGCATTTCTGCAAAATATCATGGATGCTTATGACCGCGATCCGCATTTGGAAAATTTATTGTTGGATTCTTATTTTCAGTCGATTACCGCTGATTATCAAGAGTCTGCTAGGGAAGTGGTGGCAACTGCCGTAAAGATTGGAATTCCAGTTCCAGGATTGTCAAGTGCCGTTGCCTACTATGATAGCTACCGTTCAGCGGTATTGCCTGCCAACCTGCTGCAGGCGCAAAGGGATTATTTTGGAGCCCATACTTATCAGCGAGTCGATAAGGAAGGAACCTTCCATACCGACTGGCTGGAAATCTAGAAAAACTCACAGTATCTCTGTGAGTTTTCTTGTATACTTAAATGAGATAAGTTGGAAGAATGGGGGATTATTGATGGGATTTTTGGATGGCTTAATGGGTAACGCTTCGGAAGTAAATGTTGCAGAAATTCAAAAGGAATTTGCAAAGGTGCTGGCGCCGAATGAACAAATTGAGAAGGCGTATAAGCTGATTCGCGACTTGTTCCTCTTTACAAACAAGCGCTTGATTTTAGTGGACAAGCAAGGTTTAACAGGAAAGAAAGTCGAGTATCATTCGATTCCTTATAAGAGTATTACTCATTTTAGCATTGAAACGGCCGGGAATTTTGATTTGGATGCAGAACTAAAAATTTGGGTTTCTGGCAGCGCCCTGCCCTTGCAAAAACAATTTAACAAAAATTTAAATATCTATGAACTGCAAAGCGTATTGGCTGAATATGTACTAAAATAAAAAAATCCTGTCCCTGCTGAATTACGTGTGGGGCCAGGATTTCTTTTATTTAGCTATAGTCGGCGAGTTTTCATTTATTCAAATGCTTTTTTCAGCCGCTTCAATCCTTCGATTAAATCATCCATTGGGCAGGCGATGTTCATGCGGACGAAGCCTTCGCCGCCTGGCCCGTATTTTGGGCCGGGCTCGAGCGCCAGTTTTCCTTTTTGGAGGAGGCGCTGCCTAAGTTCCTTATCGCTAAGTCCAAGCTTTCGGCAATCCAGCCAAAGCAGATAGGTTCCTTCCGAGTCGATGCAAGTAATTTCAGGCAGATGCTTCTTAAGATAGGAAATTGCGAAATCTTTATTACTCTGAAGATAATCAAGCAAATCTTCGAGCCAAGCCTCGCCTTCACGATAGGCAGCTTCCATCCCGGTAATGCCAAAAGTATTCAGTGAAAAGGACCCCTGCCTCCTCATTGTTTCCTGGAATTGAGTACGCAAGGTCTCATTTTTGATTACAACAGCGGAAGCGTGCAGACCGGCAAGATTGAAGGTTTTGCTGGGGGCAATAAAAGTAATCACCTTTTCAGCTATTTCCTCATTCAGTGACGCAATCGGTATATGCTTATGCTTTTTATAGACGAGATCGGAATGTATTTCATCAGAAAGAATAAGACAGTTATACTTTAAACAGAGTTTAGCCATTTTCTCAAGCTCTTCCTTGGTCCAAACTCTTCCTCCAGGGTTATGCGGACTGCACAGCAAAAAGAGCTTGCAGCCTCGCTTTAAAGCATTTTCAAAAGCGGTAAAGTCAATCCTGTACCTATCTTCATCAAGAATAAGCGGTGCATTGATAATCTTTCGGTTGTTTTTTTCGATCATATCGAAAAAAGGTGTATACACTGGTGATTGGAGCAGTACCTGATCGCCCTCTTCGGTAAACGTTTGAATCGCCGTGCTGATTGCCTGTACTACGCCGCCGCAATACAGAAGCCAATTCGGCTCAATACTCCACTGATGCCTTTTCAAAAGCCATTCTGCTATCGCTTGAGATGTGGAGGGAGGTACAAATGTATAGCCGAAAATACCGTGCTCCACCCGCTCCTTTATTGCCGTGATGACAGCCTGTGGCGGCTTGAAATCCATATCTGCAACCCACATCGGCCACAGGTCCTCTTCTCCAAAAAGCTGCTTTGTTGCCTCCCATTTAACTGAGGAGGTATTCCTCCGGTTAATTCTTTCATTAAATATTGACATCTTTGTCCCACCACCCGAAATATTTTTATAGTACCTATCTCTTATGATAAAATATTTTAAGCAAAATGGAAAAGTAATAGGAGATTTTTAAGATGAGAAAAGAGATTCAAACAAATTTGAAGATCGTTGATTTATTGAATGAATGGAACCCATTTCAGTTGACAAACGCCAGTTATGAAACAGAGATTGCGGATGTGATTCAGGCTGTCCATGAATTAGATGAACCTGCCAAGCTGGCAAGGAAAATCCAAAGCATTTATGAATTTTCTTTTGAGAGAATCATTCCGTTGGAGAACTGCTTGAAAATGGCGGAAGAACTTTTAACCATTAAATCCAATGATTCATGTTCGATCTAACAAAAAAAGCGGACCAACTGTTAGGCGGTCCGCTCAAAAAGGGGGGGAATACTAGAAAGCTTATGTTATCATAATTTCCACATTTTCCCCTTTATATACATTGATAAATAAAAAAAGCGGATATTTCCGCTTTTTTTTATCAATCATTCACAGATGGTTCTTTATGGTTTTTTAAAAGCTCCGCGGCCGGAATATCGAGAACAGTAGATAGTTTTAAAATCGTTTGAGAGCTTGGCATTTGTTCCCCTGACTCATAATTCTCAATCGTTTGAGTCCCTACTCTAACCTTTTGTGCAAGTTCCTCCTGGGTCATGTGGCGTCTTTCACGGGCCTCTTTAATAATATGACCGATTGAATTCATACTGTTCACCCCTATTTTTGGATAGTTTGCTGTCTATTATTATATCATGGTAACAATCCTTTTTTTTAATCTCATTGCAAAATAATGTTACGATATTCTGACAATTTGAAAATATTGAAGAATTTGTTTATTTTTTGGAAAATAGTTTTTGATTATGACTAACTGATGTGATATAATTTTATAATGCGTATAAAAGGGATATATAATTTATTTACTTAGGAGTGTTTTCATGTCAGGAAAAATTGAAACCGGTAGTATTATAACAGGTAAAGTAACAGGTATTCAACCATATGGAGCATTTGTTGCTTTGGACGGAAATACACAGGGTCTTGTTCATATTTCTGAAATCACGCACGGATATGTGAAGGATATAAACGACCATTTAAAAGTAGGCGACGAAATAAAGGTTAAAGTTTTGTCGGTAGATGAAGGGGCTGGAAAAATTGGCCTTTCCATCAAAGCTACAGAAGAAGCACCAGTTCAACAAGCGGCACGCCCTAAAAAGCCGCGTAAGCGCCAGGCTGCTGCCATTATCCAAGAAGGCGATGGACAGCAAGGATTCAATACATTAAAAGAAAAGCTTCAGGAATGGATTGACCAATCTTCACGAGAAGAAATTAAAAAATAGTATTTTTAAAGCCTAGACTCAGCATATAAAGGGTCTAGGCTTTATTTTTTCTGTTAACCGTCGCTATTGATTCTTTTAAAGAAGAATATAAAAATTTTTGTGAACAAATTCATTCTTTTATCATGCTGGGCTACAATAAAGATGTATCTAACTAAATTGCCTGAAAACGGAGGATTCATAAATGCCTGCAAATATAAATTCGCAAGAAATTATTGAAAAAACCGAGAAGTATGGCGCTCATAATTATCATCCCCTGCCAATCGTGATTCATAAGGCCGAAGGAGTTTGGGTGGAAGACCCGGAAGGCAATAAATATATGGATATGCTAAGCGCCTATTCAGCGGTCAATCAAGGCCACCGCCACCCCAAAATTATTCAAGCGTTAAAGGAACAGGCCGATAGGGTAACGCTGACTTCCCGTGCTTTCCATAACGATCAGCTTGGACCTTGGTACGAAAAAATTTGTAAAATGACAAACAAAGAAATGGCTCTCCCAATGAATACAGGTGCTGAAGCTGTGGAAACTGCTGTGAAAGCAGCAAGGCGCTGGGGCTATGATGTCAAAAAGATTCCTGATAACCAAGCTGAAATCATCGGCTGCGTCGGAAACTTCCATGGCAGAACGATGCTTGCAGTTTCTTTGTCTTCTGACGACGAATACAAACGTGGTTTTGGCCCGATGCTTCCAGGGATTAAACTAGTTCCATACGGCGATATTGAGTCTTTAAAGTCGGCGATTACACCTAACACTGCGGCTTTCTTAATTGAACCAATTCAAGGTGAAGCGGGAATTATTATCCCGCCTGAAGGATATATCAAGGCAGCATATGACCTTTGTAAGGAAAATAATGTTCTGTTCATTGCCGACGAAATTCAAGCAGGCCTGGCACGGACAGGAAAGATGTTCGCCTGTGAATGGGAAGGCATTGAACCGGATATGTATATCCTCGGAAAAGCACTTGGCGGGGGCGTATTCCCAATCTCCTGCGTTGTGGCCAATAACGAGATTTTAGGAGTCTTCAATCCGGGCTCACACGGGTCCACTTTTGGCGGAAATCCGATGGCATGCGCAGTATCAATCGCAGCACTCGACGTTCTTCAAGAAGAAAAACTTGCGGAAAGGTCATTGGAATTGGGAAAATATTTCGTTAAGAAACTAAGGGAAATCCAGAATCCAAAAATAAAAGAAATTCGCGGGCGAGGCCTGTTTATTGGTATGGAACTCTCTGAACCTGCTAGAAAATATTGCGAGCAATTAAAAGATGAGGGTCTTTTGTGTAAAGAAACCCATGACAACGTCATTCGCTATGCTCCACCGCTGGTCATTACAAAAGAAGAACTCGACTGGGCAATTGAACGAATTCAAAAGATATTAGGATAACGACTTTCATTCATGAAAGCAGCGGGGCCTTAGCCCTGCTAAACGTATGGGGATTTTTTGATATAGTAGGGGTGCAGTGATGGGGAATACGGTTGGAGATGGAAAGGAAAAAGAGACATTAAGCCTGCTTACATCTACACAAATGGTCTTTCGCGAAGTATTAGATAAACTTGGGTTTAAACCGGAGATGTTTGATTTGCTGTCTGAGCCAATGAAGTCGCTCATTGTGAGAATTCCAGTGAGGATGGATGATGGATCGACACAAATTTTTACAGGCTTCCGGGCCCAGCATAATGATGCCCTTGGGCCAACAATCGGGGGAATCCGATTTCATCCCCGCGTTTGTGAAGATGATATAAAGGCATTGGCAATTTGGATGAGTTTAAAATGCGGGATTGCCGGTCTCCCTTTCGGAGGAGGAAAAGGGGGAGTCCTTTGTAATCCAAGAACCATGTCAATGGGAGAACTTGAACGGTTAAGCCGCGGTTATGTACGGGCAATCAGCCAAATAGTCGGGCCGACAAAAGATATTCCGGCACCGGATATTTACACGAATGCCCAGATTATGGCATGGATGCTTGATGAATATAGCAAGCTTAAACAGTATGGTTCAGCTGCATTCATTACTGGAAAGCCGCTCGTGCTCGGGGGTTCAGAAGGCCGTGATATAGCCGGAGCATTGGGGGCAGCAATCTGCATTGAAGAAGCAGCCGAAAAACAGGGGATAAGACTTAAGGGAGCCCGGGTCATCATTCAAGGGTTCGGCAATGCCGGAGGCTTTATTGCCAAGTTTCTGCATGAAGCAGGAGCAGATATTATCGGAATTTCGGATGTATATGGTGCCCTATATGACCCGGACGGCTTAAATATAGAGTACCTTCTTAAACGGCGTGACAGCTTTGGGACGATATCAACTCTTTTTGACGGTGCCATTACAAATGAAGAACTACTGGAGCAGGACTGTGATATATTGATTCCTGCTGCTGTCTCCAATCAAATTACGGCAGAAAATGCACATGCCATAAAAGCAAGGCTTGTGGCTGAAGTGGCCAACGGGCCAACGACCATTAAGGCAACCAGAATCCTTACTGAGCGTGGCATTTTTCTGGTGCCCGATGTTTTAACTGGGGCCGGGGGTGTAATTGTATCTTATTTTGAATGGGTTCAAAATAAACAAGGATACTATTGGGGCAGAGAAGAAATCCTGGATAAACTGCGAGAAAGAATTGTCCAATCCTTTACCACGGTCTATAACTTGTCGCAAAGTCGAAATATTAATATGCGTTTGGCTGCCTATATGACGGGAATCCAAAAAATGGCCGAGGCATCTATTTATAGAGGATGGGTTTAAATGAAAATAGGAATGCCCGCCTGCAGGCGGGCATTCCTTTGTCCCCATGGTTATGCAGGTCGCCAACTTTGCAAAAAAACTTAATATCCTTAATAATAAAGAATGGAAGGGAGTGTTCAAAAAAATGGATAATTTTATTTTTCAAAATCCAACCAAATTAATTTTTGGAAAAGATCAGCTTCAACAACTAAAAGTAGAAGTTCCGCGCTATGGAAAAAAGGTCCTGCTAGTTTATGGGGGCGGAAGCATCAAGCGTACTGGTCTCTATGACAAGGTCGTGACAATTCTAAATGAGATTGGGGCAGAGGTATTTGAACTTCCTGGAGTAGAACCCAACCCACGTATAACAACGGCCCGAAAAGGGGTAGAAATCTGCAAAACAGAAGGAATAGACTTCATTTTGGCCGTAGGCGGCGGAAGTGTAATTGATTGCAGCAAATTAATCGCTGCCGGAGCGAAATATGACGGCGATGCCTGGGATATAGTCATTAAAAAGGCATTTGCTAAGGAAGCGCTTCCGTTCGGTACCGTCCTGACACTGGCCGCAACCGGTTCGGAAATGAATGCGGGTTCCGTCATCACAAATTGGGAAACAAATGAAAAATACGGCTGGGGAAGTGCAGTAACATTTCCGAAATTCTCTATTCTTGATCCAGTTCATACTTATTCCGTTCCAAAAAATCAAACCATATATGGGATTGTCGACATGATGTCCCACGTTCTTGAACATTATTTCCATCTTACTGAGGAAACGGATTTTCAGGACCGCATGTGCGAATCTCTGTTAATTACAGTTATGGAAACAGCACCAAAATTGCTGGAAGACCTTGAGAATTATGATCACCGGGCAACCATTCTTTATTGCGGCACCATGGCTTTAAACGGTATTTTAAATATGGGCTACCGCGGCGATTGGGCAACCCATAATTTAGAGCACGCAGTGTCGGCAGTTTATGACATTCCGCATGGCGGCGGCCTTGCGATTCTTTTCCCTCATTGGATGGAGCACAATCTTAAAGTCAAGCCTGAGCGTTTCAAGCAGCTTGCCGAACGGGTTCTTGGCGTTAATTCTGAAGGAAAAAGCGCTGAGGAAGCAGGCCTTGAAGGTATTCGTAAGCTGCGGGAGTACTGGAACAGCATCGGTGCCCCTGCTCGTTTAGCTGATTATGACATCGATGAAAGTAAGCTTGACCTGATGGCAGACCGTGCGATGGCCAACGGGGAATTTGGCAGCTTTACCAAATTGAATAGAGAAGATTGCTTGGCGATTTATCGTGCAGCATTATAAGAAGAGTGGCTCGGGCATACTGCCCGGGCCTTTTTCTGCGGGCAAAACGCAAAAATAAAAGCAAAAGACGAAAAATGTCCAATTTTGTAAAAAAATCATCAAAATTGGGTACGCTTACAACAGGGGGCTTTCCTTGCTAATCCACCCCTTATTCGATAAAGTGATTTATGAAATATAAAATAATGGAGGATCATGCATGACACATGTTCGTTTTGATTACTCAAAAGCTCTCTCCTTCTTTGGAGAACATGAACTTACATACTTAAGGGATGCTGTTAAAGTTGCCCACCATTCCCTGCATGAAAAAACCGGAGCTGGCAGTGACTTTTTAGGGTGGATTGACCTGCCAACTAATTATGACAAAGAGGAATTTGCCCGGATCCAAAAAGCAGCTGAAAAAATCAAGACAGATTCCGATGTTCTGCTTGTTATCGGGATTGGCGGCTCTTATTTAGGAGCAAGAGCTGCAGTTGAAATGCTTCAGCACAGCTTTTACAATGCCCTGCCAAAAGACAAGCGAAAGACCCCGCAAATTATTTTTACGGGTAATAATATCAGCTCTTCTTATATGCGGGATATTATGGACCTTCTTGAAAATAAGGATTTCTCGATTAACGTGATTTCCAAATCCGGAACAACCACAGAACCGGCGATTGCTTTCCGTATTTTCCGTAAACTACTCGAAGAAAAATACGGTGTGGATGAAGCCCGCAAGCGAATTTATGCGACAACCGATAAAGCGAGAGGAGCTTTGAAAACACTTTCGAATGAAGAAGGCTATGAAACCTTTGTCATTCCTGATGATGTCGGTGGCCGCTATTCCGTGTTAACAGCTGTCGGCTTGCTGCCAATCGCTGCGAGCGGAGCGGATATTGTGAAAATGATGGATGGGGCTGCGAAAGCTCAAGAGGACTATAGCCATTCAGAGCTTGAGGACAACCAGGCTTATCAATATGCTGCCGTCAGAAACGTTCTCTATAATAAAGGTAAAACCATTGAAATGCTGATAAATTATGAGCCAGGGCTGCAATATTTCTCAGAATGGTGGAAGCAGCTGTTCGGAGAAAGTGAAGGAAAAGACCAAAAGGGCATCTATCCTTCATCGGCTAATTTTTCAACGGATCTTCATTCACTTGGTCAATATGTGCAGGAAGGGCGCCGTGACCTATTTGAAACCATCATCAAGGTAGAAAATCCACGTCACGAGATGACTATTGAGAAATTTGATAACGACCTTGATGGACTTAATTATTTAGCAGGTCAAACTGTGGATTTCGTTAATAACAAGGCATTTGAAGGAACAATGCTTGCCCATACCGATGGAGGCGTTCCGAATTTAATTGTATCGATCCCGGCAATGGATGAGTATACATTTGGCTATCTTGTCTATTTCTTTGAAAAGGCATGTGCCATGAGCGGTTACCTGCTTGGCGTCAACCCATTTGATCAGCCTGGTGTGGAAGCCTATAAAGTGAATATGTTTGCTCTTTTAGGCAAGCCTGGTTTTGAGGAGAAAAAGGCGGAACTGGAAAAGCGTTTGAAATAATGATTATTTGGAGTGCTGATTTAATCTACAGCACTCTTTTTTAGCTAATAAGGAATAATAAAATTTTTCCAAATTTTAATATTCCTTAACGCATAAATTCAACTACGCCTCATGAACCGTCCTATCGGACTTGCCAATCGGCGAGTTTTCATTTACTGAAATTTCTTCAAACGGGAATACTAACCTTAATGCTTAAAAGGGGTGATATGTTATGAAGGAATTGCCGTCTAAAGTTGAAGGAAAACAGTTTGATTTGTATAAGCTTGAGCAAAAGTTAAAACCCATCGGCTATTCGATTGGTGGGAATTGGGACTATGACCATGGTTCCTTTGATTACAAAATAGATGATCAAGATGGCTATCAATTTTTAAGGCTGCCTTTTACAGCGATTGATGGCAGCCTTGACAAAAATGGCTGCACGGTCGAACTTGGCAGACCGTTTCTGCTTGCTCATCAATATGAAGCAGGGGTTGATGTGCAAGGAACTTCCGGTAACTTTTCCGGTTCCTTTAATCAGTTCCAAGAGCCAACCGACAAAGATGCCAGTCTTTCAGATCATGCCTTGAACGCAGGGCAATCACTTGTAGCGGAACTGGAATCCGTATTGTTAACAGATTAGGCTTTGCTTAATAGGGAGAGGAGGAGGTGAAGACTGCCTCTCTCCTTAACACCAAGAATTCATGTTCACAAAATCTTCACAAAATGAACTATCTTTTTGGCATTAAGGTACTTGTATATATCTAGGAAAACTTGTAAATTATGTTTAATACTATTGTTATATTATGAAATTGAGGGTTGGAGCATGATGACGAGCGAGAATTCTTTGTTATCCATTATTGAAAAAACGAGGCAGGAAATGATTGAATTAGCTCATCTTTATGGGTACTCCAATCCTAATGTAGTCCAATGCAGTCAGCAGCTGGACCAACTTTTAAATACATATGACCGGAAAACTGTAAAACATTAATACACGAAAAAACCTTCCATTTGACGGAAGGCTCTGGCTGTCGGAAAACCTTCGATAGCCTTTTTTATTCTTTTTCTTTAATGATTCACCGCTGCTTTAATTTATTATCATATTTTTAATATAAAGGCTATGAAACAGGTCTGTTGATTTGCGCTACAGGCGCTTCGCTTTCCGCGGGCGTGCCGGGGAGCCTCCCCGCGGAAAGCGAATGCCCGGAGCGGAAATCAACAGGCCCACTAGCAGGGACAAAAAATAGATATTGATGTTTAGATTCTGAGAAGTAAAAAATTGCCGAAAAAAAATACTCTTACCAGACAATCTAATCCTTCCAATTGACGGAAGGTTTTTTTTATGGAATAATTTCCAGCCGAAATGCAAAGTTTAAAAGGGAATATGGAACTATTTACAATCATGTTTTTGAGGTGCAAAAAGTGATGATGGAAACAAAAAAAGAGCGAAGATATATCATCTTTGCCTTGCTTGTTTTAGCAGTCTATCTTTCTCCGTTATTTATCCTTCAGGAAAATGCTCATATTCGGGTTCACGATAATTTGGACTCTAACATCGCCTGGTATAAGGTCTTGGCAAGGAGCGGCGAAATATTTGGCGGTGTTGAGGGGGCAGTTCCGCAAATTATTAATGGGCTCCTTTCAAGGAATGCCTTTGGAACGGAGTACAGTGTCATTGTTTGGCTTCATTCTTTGCTGCCAACGATGACGGCCTATGCGTTGAGTCAGGCATTAACGAGAGTTACTGCATTTTTAGGGATGTATTTGCTGTTAAAAAATCATTTTCTTCCTGATGGGCGCTGGCTTTCATTAAACATTGCCGCGGCCCTGGCCTTTGCCCTGACGCCGTTTTGGCCATCTGGGATGTTGAGTACATTAGGGATGCCGCTTGCTCTGTGGGCGTTTTTAAATATCCGCAGCGGTAAAGGTTCTTTAAAGGATTATGCGGTGTTAACCTTCCTGCCTTTTTACGCCAGCATCGTTTTGGGTTTTTTCTTTTTCTTAAGTGCGATGGGAGTTTTTTGGCTGGTAGATTGTCTTCGTAAAAAGGACTGGAACCTTCCCTTCTTGTTTGCGATTGTTTATATGACATTTGTGTTTGCAATCGTTGAGTATCGTTTAGTCTATTCTTTTTTATTTAAAGGCGAACCGAACAGCCGCGACGAATATTTCCATGCGCACCTTCCCTTTTGGCGTGCTGTCCGGCTCACCTTTAAAAATTATCTACTGGGACACACCCATGTAATGACCGTGCATACTTTAATCATCCTGCCCGCTACTTTTATCGCCTTTTATTTTATTGTTTCAAAAAAGCTGTGGAGGCAGGAAAGAATCTTTGTTTTTCTATTTGCCCTAAATTTCCTATTGTCGTTATGGTATGCGTTCTGGTTTTATGAAGGCTGGCTGCCTTTGACGGAAAAATTCCACTTTATGGATACCTTTAATTTTGCCCGTTATCATTTTTTACGGCCGATGGTGATCTATGCAAGCTTTGCGTTAGCTCTAAAAATCATCACCATGCAAGGAATCAATTGGGCGAAAACAGCCCAGTGTTTGGCGGTCATGCAGCTTCTGGTGCTGGGATTTTTCAATGATGAAATCATTTACCGCGATAAACCGACAGTGAAACAGTTTTATGCCGAAGATTTATTTACGGAAATTAAAGATTATATTGCGCTGCCTCAGGAGGAGTATCGAGTCGCAAGTATTGGCATCCATCCGGCAATCGCCCAGTTTAATGGGTTTTACACACTTGATACCTATAATAATTTTTATCCATTAAGCTACAAACATCAATTTAGGAAAATAATTGAAAAGGAATTGGCTAAAAATAAAACCATTCAAAAGTATTTCGACCAATGGGGCGGGCGCTGCTATATTTATACGGCACAGCTTGGAAAGAGATATATGATAAAAAAAGATTCGAAGAGGCATCTGAAAAATTTGGAATTAAACACGGCTGTTTTTAAGGAAATGGGCGGGCGTTATATTTTTTCGGCTATCCCGATCGATAACGCTGCTAAAAATAAGCTGACACTTGAAAAGGTGTTTGTCACCAAAACGTCTGCCTGGAAAATTTACTTGTATAAGACATTTTAACATCGGGGGTATTAGCAGATGATGGAACCAATCCTTACTATTGTTGTACCGTGCTATAACGAGGAGGAGGTTTTGCCAGAAACGATGGTGAAGCTTCAGCAGCAGCTTGAGGAGCTGATTGCCGATTCGCTTGTTTCAAAGCAAAGCAAGCTTTTGTTTGTAGATGACGGAAGTAAGGATCGAACATGGGAACTGATTTATAAAGAGGGGCTGCGAAATAAGTATGTCCGCGGCTTAAAATTGGCCCGCAATGTCGGTCACCAAAACGCACTTGTGGCTGGACTCCATGCGGCCAAAGATTTTTCTGATTGCGTCATTTCGATTGATGCGGACCTTCAAGATGATATTCAGGCCATCCGCGAATTTGTTATTAAATTTAATGAAGGCAGCGAAATTGTTTACGGTGTACGAAAAGGCCGGGAAACGGACACCTTTTTTAAGCGAAGCACGGCCCAAGGCTTTTATAAAATGATGAGGAAATTAGGTGTTGACCTTGTATACAACCATGCTGATTTCAGGCTGATGAGTAAACGGGCCCTACATGAATTGGAGCGTTTTAAAGAGGTGAATTTATTCCTGAGAGGAATCGTACCGCTTCTCGGGTTTCGCACGGATGTGGTGTATTATGACAGGCTCGAAAGACAGGCAGGAGAGACTAAATATCCGTTAAAAAAAATGCTGGCATTTGCCTTTGATGGGATTACCTCCTTTTCTGTTTCGCCGATCCGTTTTGTGCTGGTAATTGGCTTTGTTTCTTTTTTGATGAGTTTATTCTTTGGCGGCTATTTCTTGACGCTAAAATTTTTAGGCAATACCGAAACAGGCTGGACCTCTCTGATTACCTCCATCTGGTTAATCGGCGGACTGCAGTTAATTGCGATTGGTCTAATCGGGGAATATATCGGAAAAATATATAAGGAAACAAAGCAGCGCCCTAAATACATTGTTGATATTGATACGTTAAATCTGCCGATTCCTCGGCGTCATTTACTGAACACCACCAATGATGAAGAACTATATCCTGTAAACCTAAAATAAGAGGAGGGCCTACCCTCTTCTTTTTTGTCGTACAACCTCCCTCCTATGAATACATATGGATAGACAGGCTTTTTTGGGGGGAGAAGAGCAAATGAATGTATTTTTGAGTTATATTTTACTTGGGTTATCGCTGGCTGCTCCCATTGGTCCAATCAATGCAGCGCAAATTGACAGGGGAATCCGGAGTGGCTTTATGCACTCATGGCTGATTGGAGTAGGTGCGGTCGTTGCCGATGGCGTGTATATGCTGGTCGTTTACATAGGAGTTGTAAAGTTCCTCGATACTGAGTTTATGCAGACATTTCTTTGGCTGTTTGGCTTTTTTGTGCTCATTTATACGGGGGTGGAAACAATCCTCAATGCTGGGAAAATTCATTTGAAGCACTATCGGGGAAAGGAACCGCTGTTAAAATCATTTTTGACGGGGTTCTTTATGTCGATTTCCAATCCTTTAACCATCCTTTTTTGGCTAGGAATATACGGCTCTGTTCTTGCGAAAACGGCCGCTTCTTATGATGCAGGGCGGCTTATATTGTACAGCAGCGCCATTTTTATTGGGCTGTTGATTTGGGACATCATGATGGCGAGTGTGGCCAGCAGTTTTCGAAACTTTTTAACCTCAAGGCTTCTCGTGGTAATTTCGATACTTTCAGGTCTATCTTTAATAGCGTTCGGCATGTATTTTGGTTTTCAGGCGATAAGTATTTTATTTTAATCACTTTAGGGAAAAGGCGGCATTTAGCCGCCTTTTTGCCGGATTAAGCTGTTGGCCATGGTTTAAGGATGGTTTTCTTTTTGTTCTTCTCGCTTCTTTTCCATTTCACTCTCATGATTAAGGTAATCGCACCAATCACTCCCACAAACGCAATGCTGATGAAGAAACCAGGTCTGCTTGAAGCATGGAATAAGGTGCCGCTTACCGCAATTAAAATCAACAGAATTCCAAGATAATATTTTATTTTATCTTTAGCAGTTATCTTAAGAATTTTTCTTGGAGAAACAAGAATAAACATCCAATTATAAAGCAGCATCAATCCGGCAGCCGTCGTTATATATTCATAAATTCGATTTGGCATCAGTAAAGCCGACAAGACAGATGCAGTAATGCCGAATATCGTAAGAATTAGTGTAGGCAGCGGAATCTTTAGCTTTCCTTCCTTTGCAAAGCTTGCCGGAGCATCCCCTTCTTTTGCAAGGGTAACTAAAACACTCGTAACTCCATAAAGAGAAGCAGCCATGGTAGAAAAGCCGGCAATTATTAAAGCTCCATTAAAGATATGCGGCACAAACGAAAGGTTGTAAGCATCCAATGCAATAACAAACGGGCTTTCCTTCGTATTAAATTGTTGCCAATTGACCATGGTGACGGCAATCCCTATCGAAAGGGCGTAGATGAACATCAGGGAAAAGAGCATAACCCTGCCGGCCTTTGGAGCTTCCTCAGGGTCTTTTAATTTAGTTGCCATCAGACCCAGAATTTCAATGCCGCCAAAAGCATAGTAGGCAAAAATAACAGCAGACCACAGTCCTTTCATTCCGCCCGGAAAGAAATCTTTTTTGCTGTTAGGATATTGAATCGGACGGTCACCATCAATCACGCCAAATAAGGCCAACAGGGCAATAATGATAAACATTAAAATGGCTGCCACCTTTAAGACAGCAAGAACATTTTCCAGCTTATTTAAAATGCCCACACCAATTAGAATGACGGCCAATCCTAGGATGGCGTAAACGGCGGCAAATACCCAGAGGGGAATGTTTGGGAACCAGAATCGTGAAAAAATAGATAGAGCGGTCATTTGGCTTCCCATAATCAAAACTTCTGAACACCAATAAACCCAGCCGCTGCTAAACCCAGCCCATCTGCCGTAAGCCTTTTTGGCATAAGACCGAAAGCCGCCCTCGAGCGGCTCTTTGGCGGTCATTTTTGATAGGGCATCAAATACAAAATAGGTGCCAAGCGCAGCGATTAAATAGGCAATTAAAATGGACGGTCCCGCCATCTTAATTGCCAAGCTCGAGCCCAGGAAAAAACCTGTCCCAATTGTACAGCCAATCCCAAACAAGGAAAGCTGCCACCAGCGCAAAGTAGTTTCCTTTGCGCCAGACGTTGACTTGCCCATATAATATCTCCTTTTATACTGATCTTTGCCCCGGCTATACGTTGCGCCCAGTGGCACCTGGTGATTTGTCAGTAATGCTTTGGTTATTATAGTCTTCATCATTTAGGCCAGGCATTTGTCTTCTATCTGACCCTAAATACTCTCCCTGGTGTTTTTCTTGCACCTTTTTAAACTTATCAAAGTTTTCATTTACCAAATTAATCCCTCTTTTCTAATGCTCAAATATATTTCTTAAGATATACTCCTGCCTGTTTCTTATTCAATCTTGAAAGGATGTTTGTTTGTTTTTTGATGGAATTAAATTTTTATTACATAAACCGCCGCGAAACAAATGAAACTAAAGAGGAACTAGACAAAATTGGACACATCAGGCATGATATAGATTTTTTATGACAAACGCTTTTCTAATGAAAGGGGTAGATTTGGATGTTATCGACAGAAAAGCTGGCTGGTTTGCGCTTGCAATTATTAGAGGAAAAGAGTGAACTGGAGGCACATTTGGAGCAAAATGACCACTTGGGTTTGGAAAGAGGACATGCTCATGAGTCAATGGGGGAATTATCCTCCTACGACAATCATCCGGCCGATGAGGCGACGGAGTTATATGAGCGGGAAAAAGATAATGCCTTACTTGAACACTATAAATTAGAGCTCCACAATGTTAACCAGGCTTTAGAGGCGATGGAAAATGGGACATACGGGAAATGTGAAGTATGCGGCAAAGAGATTCCACTAGAGCGTTTGGAAGCTTTGCCGAACACTACGTACTGCATTGAGCATAGCCCGGATCAGGTGACCTCTCATAAACGTCCTGTCGAAGAAGGTGTCCTCATGCCGCCATTTGGTAAATTTGATATGGATGAAAAGGACGAGAGCGTTGCCTTTGATGCAGAGGATTCCTGGCAGACAGTTGCCCAATGGGGAACGTCGGACACGCCATCCGACCTGGCCTTCCCGCAGGATGATTATCAGGACGTGTATGTTGAGGCAGACGAAAATATCGGCTATGTTGAGGACTATGAAAATTTTGTCGGCAATGATATGTATGGAAAAAATATCACCGTTTATCCGAATCCACAGCATGAAAAATATGAGGACTCACTTGATGAAGAAGGCATCATGACAAGCTTCGGGGATTTACCTGCTTATGAACATGACCCGTATGTGGACCGGGATGATAGATAGCAAAGGAACTGATTCTAAAAAAAGAAAACAGCTTTCAAACGAGAGCTGTTTTCTCTGATTTTTACTCTGATTTATTGTTATTCAGTGGAATGTCCGCACCGTCTTCATTTTCGATGACGGCACCGATTTCACCCTCAGCATAGACATCGCTTACCTGCTCATGCGTCGTGGCAAAACCGGAGGAAAGTGGATCGCTATTTTGATAATAACTGGCATGAAAGAAACTGCCCGCTACTTCAGTTCCTTTTTTGGGGTCTTTTTTCACCATGTATCTCTCTCCTTTTTGTTATAATTGTCTAGCTGCAGCGCCTGGTTAAGGCGCATTCGCTTTTCGTATTACATCTGTATTGTTTCTTTTTATTTTAGTATTACTCCTATAAAATAAATCCATGGAAGGGGCACTATATATGAAGAAGAGAAATGAATTTCCATCGCAGGAACAATTGGATCAGGCATTTCACTTTTTGCATGATGAAATTAACAGAATCTCGATAATCGAAGAAATTGAAATGATTAAAAAAGAAAAAGACGGGCATGAAGAGTAGAGGGAGCAGCTTGGGCTAGTTTTAGGGGGTTGTTATGGGAACAAGAGAAGCTTTGGCAAAAAAAATTGCCTGGATAAGTGTCATAAGTAATATTATCCTTACTTTAGGAAAAATGATAATAGGCTGGTATGGCCATAGTGATGCCGTATTTGCCGATGGAATCCATTCGGCTGCCGATGTTTTTGCATCCGTTATTGTTCTGCTTGTCATCAAAATTGCCAATAAACCTGCCGATAAGGAGCACCCATATGGACATGGGAAAGCAGAGGTCATTGTTTCAGGTATTGTGGGTATTTTATTGTTCCTTGTGTCCATTTATCTTGTATTCGAAGGGATTACAGGTTTCTTCAAGGAAGTCGAATCACCGAGCCTTTTGGCGATGTGGGTGGCGGTATTTTCTTACGTTGCAAAAGTGGTTTTATATAGAAGTTCTATGAACGTAGCCAAACAGAATAACTCAAAAGCAATTGAAGCAATCGCTTTTGATCACAAAGCCGATATTGTTGCTTCGCTTGCGGCTGCCATTGGTGTTCTGATGTCCATCATCGGTGAACGCTTTTCAATTCATCTTCTGCAGTACGGTGATAAGGTAGCAAGTATTTTTGTTGCCTATCTCATTTTTAAAATTGCCAAAGAAATGTTAACTGAAGCATTCGATATTTTACTGGAGCGGAATATTAACAATGAAACCATTCAAGAATATATTGCTATTATCAATGAATTTTCCGATGTGAGGCGGATCGACCGCATTAGAGCTAGAGAACTCGGCCATTACATTTTGGTTGACTTACGGATTTCCATCGACCATTTTAAGACCATTAAGGAAGGGCATGATCTTGCCAGATCTATCAAGGTAAAGCTGATGGAACAGCATGACAATATCGAAGAAGTGCTTATTCATTTAAACCCTTATTTTCCGGATTAAAAATAATTTACCAAAAAAAACTGATTTGTACTTTCGGAAATTTGGGTTTATGATAGGATTGGTATAGGGTGCTGCATCTGGCGGTACCCTTAAAAAAATAAAATAACACTACAGTAAAGGAGTTGATATTTTTGAGTTATTCCATAGACCCTGACCCTGAAAGGAGCGGGGAAGTCAATGTGTTTTTTGAATTGATGAAATTGGCTGCTGCAAGAATATCAACTCTAAAAAAAGGCGGTTGGCTTCCTCAAAAATGAGAGTGAGGAGGTTTTGGCATGTTGGAAATTTTTAAAAGCACTGAGACAAGAATGTTAGAAAAGGTGGATGCCATTTCAAAGGGCTGCTGGGTAAATATGTACGCCCCGACAGCAGAAGAAATAGCCAAAGTTTCAAATGACGCACAGGTCGACATCGACATTATCAAAGACGCGCTGGACGATGAAGAGCGCCCAAGGATTGAGCGTGACGATGGCAGAATCTATATTATCGTCGACTTTCCTTATATCGTTCATGACGAAACTGGCCTTGCTGTTTACGAGACAATCCCAATCGGCATTATTCTGACCGATGATAATATTATTACCGTTTCTTTGAAGGACTCGCCAATTATTGATGAATTTCGCAAAAACAGGGTAAAGGAATTTTACACCTTCAAAAAAACACGTTTTGCCCTGCAGATATTATTTGTCATTTCATCTTATTATCTTCGATATTTAAAACAAATCAATAAGAAAACCAATGAGATTGAGCGGGTTGTCCATCAATCCTTGAAAAATAAAGAGCTTTACGCATTTCTTGCGTTGGAAAAAAGCTTGGTTTACTTCACTACTTCTCTAAAGTCAAACAAGGTCGTTATGGATAAAATTTTGCGCTTTAATTACTTGAAAATGTATGAGGAAGATAAGGATTTATTAGAAGACGTGATTATTGAAAAAACACAGGCGATCGAGATGGCGGAAACCTATCATTCTATTTTAACGGGAATGATGAATGCATTTGCCTCGATTATCTCAAATAACCTTAACATCGTTATGAAATTCCTAACTTCCATCACTATTATTCTTGCACTGCCGACGATGGTGGCGAGTTTTTACGGAATGAACGTCGAGCTTCCATTTGAGAAAAACACCTATGCATTTGCCATCCCATTGATTCTCTCGGCTTGTTTAGCCTGTTTAACGGCCTATATCTTTTGGAAGAAGAAATATTTTTAAAAGTCAAAACCGCCCCTTGGAAAGGGAGCGGTTTTTTTGCTGTAAGAGCTCACGATTAGTAAGACTATAATTTTTTGCAGTTAATTATTAAAAAAATAAATAATTTTCCCAACATTAGATAGCTTGACTACCAGTCATCGGTTGTGATTTTGCCGAATAGTTTCTTGTATCAGCGCTAAACGCTGTACATACTTTTCGGAGGGAGTTTCTGGATGAAAAAAAGACGATTATTGGGGATGGTTCTACTCAGTGCAGTCATGGGAATTTCGACGTTTGCTTCAGGTGCCTTTGGACAATCAAGCAGTCATGAGTCTTACCGAGTATTCATTCAAGGCCCGGCAGTGGAAAAAGCCAAAGCCAAAGCCAACTATGGTGTCCGCTGGGATTTTGGAGCGGAGGGCTTTACGACTACTGTCAATTCCCAGCAATACCAAGCACTTTTGAAAAATAAAAACCTGACAATTGAAAATCTCCCGGAAATGCAGCTCACAGATAAACCAGAGCCTAAGGCAAAACCGGGGGGCGGGACTGCTACGGGACCAAGTGACAGGACGCCATGGGGAATAGAGGCAATTTATAATGATGCTGGTATTTCAGCGACATCCGGCGGAAGTGGAATAAAGGTTGCGGTGTTAGATACAGGGGTTATTAATCATAAGGACCTTGCTGGTAAGGTGGAACAATGCAAGGATTTTTCACAAATGAAGACCAATTTGGTGGATGGCAGCTGCAATGATGGAAACGGTCATGGCACCCATGTATCTGGCACTATACTCGCTAATGGTGGCAGCAATGGCACCGGGATCTATGGAGTTGCCCCAGATTCCAAGCTGTGGGCTTATAAGGTGTTAAGTGACCGCGGATCAGGATATTCGGATGATATTGCTAATGCCATTCGAATGGTTGCCGATGAAGGTGTTCGTACCAGTTCAAAGGTCATCATCTCAATGTCGCTCGGCTCAAGCACAAAGAGCACTCTCATTGAGGATGCTGTTAATTATGCATATGGCAAAGGAGTGCTTGTTGTCGCCGCCGCTGGGAATGATGGACCTGGTTCAAACACCATCGGTTACCCTGGCGCTCTTGTAAATGCCGTAGCCGTAGCTGCATTGGAAAATGTTCAGGAAAATGGCACCTATCGTGTCGCGGATTTCTCATCACGTGGAAATCCAGCAACTGCAGGCGATTATATCATTCAGGAACGTGATGTTGAAGTTTCTGCGCCGGGAAGAGCGATTGAATCGACGTGGAATGATGGCGGCTATAACACGATTAGCGGAACATCTATGGCAACTCCGCATGTTTCCGGGCTTGCAGCGAAGCTATGGGCGGCAAATCCAACCTGGTCCCATACCCAGCTTCGCACAGAACTGCAAAACCGGGCAAAATTAGTTGATATTAAAGGAGGCTCTGGAGCAGCAACAGGCGATGACATCGCATCAGGTTTCGGTTTCCCTAGAGTAAAATAATAATAATAGGTGGCGGGGGCACAGGTCCCCGCCGCTTTGACACATGATTCTTTCTCAGCTAAATAACCACTAGGTAGCGAAAAGAGCCTCTCCTTTACTATTTTACAAATAGTCTGAAAAAAATATATTTAAGAAAAGAAAGTATTGTTGTAAAATAGTGTAAAAAAGAGAGGCAAGCTGGTGACATAATGGAATTTGGAGCACTGATCAAATACTATCGTACCCAGAGAGGAATCACCCAGGCAGAGCTTGCTAAAGGGATATGCTCGGTTCCCCATTTAAGTAAAATTGAAAACAACTCTAAAGAAGCAAACGAAGAGACCATCGCCCTTCTGCTTGAACGGCTGCAAATTAGCATGGAAGAGATGGAGGAAAATGAGGAAAAAATAAAAGTACTCATACGAGAATTTAGCAACAGGATTAACTTTTATTTAAAAGAAGAAATAGAAGAGACTTATCAGAAACTAAAACTGATAGAACATTTAATTCCATTTTCTAAATATATCTATATTTGGGAATTATATAAGTATAGGTATCTATTATTTAAGGGGAAAATGGACGAAGCTGAGCATCAAAAAGATTTATTGTATAAACAAAAGAAAAATTTTTCCCAACATGAAGATTATTTATTTCGTTACTATAATGCGGTATTTTTAATACTAAAGGGCCAGTTTAAAAATGCAGATGATATTTTTGATACCTTGTATATCGATAATGAACATGAGTCAGCTAGCGGTGAATTCCTTTACCATAGAGCATTGGCAAAGAGTTCGCTTGAGCAATCTGGCCATGCCATTCATTTTGGCAAGCTGGCGCTGCAGATGTTCATGAATCAGCATAACTTTATCCGGATTCTTCATACACTTATGCTGTTAGGAATCAATTATACTAACTCAAATATATATGAAGAAGCGGAAGAATGTTTTCAGCATATTATTCGGAATGCTAAATTACTTAAAGAAGAGCAGTTACTTCCGCAGATTTACCACAATATGGGGCATCTGCAATTTAAAATGAAGCATCTTAATGAGTCACTGTTCTATTATGAAAAAAGTTTGGAACAGCAGCCGAATATTAATCAGCATTATCTCGTTACTTTGTATTCCATTGGAGAAATTAATTACTTTTTAGGGGCAAAGGAAAAATCGATAGAATGCTTTCAAGAAGTAAATTCTCTGGCAAAGGATCTAGGGGTAAAGAAATTTAGACTTTTAAGCGAATATTATCTGTTGCTTATGTCTTCTCCGGTAAAGGGCTATAAATACTTAGAATCAAAAGTAATACCCTTTTTAGAAGAGGAAAATGAATCCCATGAGGACCTTACTCATTATTATAAAATGCTAGCTGATTATTACTCAGAAAAGGGTATGGCCTTGGAAGCAGTCAATTATTTAAATAAAATAACATAAAAAGAGGAGGCAGATTTATGAAGAAGTTTATTATTGGAGTAGTTCTTTCTGTTTCAGTGCTTGGTCTGGTCACATTTGCAGGCAGTGGGAAGGTAGAAAAGGCAACTAACGATGTGGCAATTTCTACTTACATGTCTTCACCACCGCCAATCCAACCTCCAGTTGGTTGATGAAAAATCCCTGGTTATTCAGGGATTTTTTTTGTGCATACTAAGTAGTAAATTTTTTGAAGAGGTGTTACTGATGACCGATAGAAACAAAGAGCCGCAGTTTCAAAGCGGGGAGGCAGAAGTCAAGTCCGATAAAGGACTTTACGGATTAGATCCGGAAATGAGCTTATTATCTGTGAATTTTGCCACGACGGAAAATCCCTTCCTGAATGAATACTATCAGGAAGACTCGAAAGAAAACCAATAAAAATGGTTATGCTATTCATATGTGTTTAAATTTTTGGCAGTGATTTGGGAGGTATTTTAATGAAATCTTTTGTGGTAAGTTTTCATCAAGAAGATAATGTTGATACGATGCAGGTGCAGAAATTAAATCAAGAGGAATTTGAAAAAGCGACAGAAGGCGGTACAAGACATCTATTTGAACTGGACACAAACATAGGCCTTTTCATTTTTTTCGATGGAGCAGACAAAGATGGGGACATCTCCTACATGGTGCTCCAGTATGAAGAAGACAACGAAGATCCAGTTGCCTGCTATTCCTTCCAGCTTAAGGATTTTTACGAATTTATGGCTCTCTACCTGAATGATTTCGAATTTAATGAAGAACAAGATGAACAGGACGAAGAAGAATACGGCCCGGTTCATCATTTAGCGCATTTACTATTTCATATTGCGGGTGAGGGCAGGGATTTGGAAGTTTAAACAGTAAAAGGACGCCAATTTTAGGCGTCCTTTTACTGTTTTTGGTCTAAAAAATTGGTTACTGCAGTCTTTAAAAAGGGTAATTTCATGAATTTTGGGACTTAAGAAGGGAAAACTACATCTTTTAAAATTTCTATTAGCGAATTTTTGATGCCTATTAGCAGTTTTGGAACTTCTATTAGCGAATTTTAATCATATATTAGCGGATTTGACTCTTCTATTAGCGAATTGAATTTTACCAAGGAAAAGACTTTGGAAAATAAACTCGATACTTGTTTTTACCTGAATAATTGATTTTATCAGAAAGCAGCAATCTTTTAGCGGTATGAATCGAATCAATTTGCGCGAACTCCCTAAACTCCTTATTGGTAATTTTTAAATCATACAACAAAAAATAATCCATCAACGCATTCATATGAGCATCAGTTGAATATTTATCGCAGTGGGAGCAGTACCATTTTTGTTTTTTACGAATTAGTGGAAGATAGCCGCAATAAGGGCACTGAACTCCGGTTAGCAGATCTGACCTTTTAAGTCCAAACTTTTGTAATAGATACTTAGTTGGCGGTGTATTCAGCTTTACCAGAAGTTTGCAAAGTTTTCGGAGTTCTTTCGCGTTGAGGATTGCAGCTGGATACAATTTTTCGAAGAATTCAATTCTGTTGAGAAGAACATCAGCCTTACAGGTACGGGGCTTTACTTTGCGGGAATTGGGGCCAGATACGATATATGTACAATATGAATTACTAAAGACAATCAGATATTCAACGGGTAAAGGGGGAAAACCATGAGCCGCCAGCAACTTTTTAATATATTTTTGGTGCCTCTCTACTTGAGCAACCGGATAAGGATAACCCTTCTCTTTCTCATTAACGATTTGCGTAAATTGCTCATTTTCGGTATCAATTATTAATTTCCCGGCCATATGTTTAACTGAAATAACTAGGGCGTATGAAGGAGTAATCAGAAGGGTGTCAATTTGAAGGTTAAATTCATCATCAGGAAGATTTAAATCATGAAGTATCATATATTTGTCTTTCGGGAGCATTCGAAAATAGAAATCGAGTGATTTTTCTCCCTGGTATCCAGCTTCCCTTCTCCTAAGTTCATCCAAAATGTCTTGATACTTCTCGTTACTTAGTGGCAAACGCCGTAAAATGGCTGCCAAAATGAGTATCTTTAATGGAATTGACCTGTCTTTTATAAGCAAAATAATCTCTCCTTTCTTTTTGAAAAATAAATTCGAAAAAGAGAGGTAGAATCCTGCTGAATTTCATCGAAATTTGTTAAATATATGTGTCTGATATAATTAATTTAAAATTGTAAAGATCTAAATAAATTCTATTAGCGAATTTTAGAGGTCTATTAGCGAATTTCAGCCTCCTATTAGCGAATTTTAATGTTCTATTAGCGAATCTGACACTTTTATTAGCGAATCAATAAAGCACTGGCTCCCCAACAGGAATCAGTGCTCTAATTTACCCCCGCGAACCTTCTTTATTTACCTCAACCCGAGCTTTCCCCATAAAGAATATTGTCACAGCCGCCAAAGCAATAGGAATCAGCGTAAGCGTAAAGGTATAGGTAATTGATTCCGACAGCGCATGAATGATCTTATCTAAAATAACAACAGGAATTTTCGCACGTTCACTTGCTTCAAAGATTTCCCGAGGATCCCCCATTTTAAACCCACCGCCGCCCTGTCCGCCAGCGCCTTGCATTCCCTTAAATGCCTCTTTCAAACGATCTGTAAAGACATTATTTTGAATCGTACCGTAAATCGTTACCCCTAGCGTCATTCCAAACGAGCGCAAAAACGAGTTCGTGGAGTTCGCTGTGCCCCGATATTGCGGCTCCAGGTTATGAAGCGAGGCGGTCGGCAGAAGGGAGAAGGAGAAGCCGACGCCAAAGCCGACAAGAATCATAAAAATGGTCAACATCAAGCGGGACGTATCCTCGGTCATGGTACCAAGGCAGTACATGCCAACAGCATATGAGATTATCGATATCACCATCAAATTCCGATAAGACGTTTTTGTTAAAAAAATACCTCCGATAGAGCTCCCGGCAACAGACCCGAGCATCATCGGGGTTAAAATCAAGCCTGCATTTTTGGCTGTTCCGCCGTAAACTGCCTGCACAAAAATCGGAATAAACACTGTTAAAATAATAAACGTGCCGCCATATAAAAAAGCGAGAATCTGCGATGCAGCAAACAACCGTCTTTTAAAAAGCCATAACGGTAAAATCGGTTCTGCAGCCTTGAATTCCGCTATAAAAAATGCAACAAAAAAGACCACAAAACTAACAAACAGGCTGATAATCAGAGCAGAATTCCAATCATATTCTTTTCCGCCAAGCTCCAACGCGAACATAAGGCTGACAACCGAAATGACCAGGGTAACCGCGCCAAGCCAATCAATTTTTAGCTTTGAATGCTGTAAGGATTCATGATAATAACGAACAATTAAAATAATCGAAACGAGTCCAAGTGGGATATTAACATAGAAAATCCAATGCCAGCTGATATAATCCGTAATATAAGCACCCAATAGCGGACCAAGTACGCTTGACAGGCCGAAAACAGCGCCAAGCAGGCCGGTCATCTTTCCACGTTTCTCCGGCGGAAAAATATCAAAGACAATCGTAAACGCGATTGGCATTAAAGCGCCGCCGCCAATGCCCTGAATGGCTCGAAAAATACTTAATTGAACAATGGTTTGCGCGAATCCACAGAGGGCCGAACCAATCAAAAACACCGTTAATCCAAACAGGAAAAAGCGTTTCCGCCCATACATATCGGATAGTTTCCCGAAAATCGGCATGCCCGCCATGACGGCTACCATATAGGCAGAGGTGACCCAAACAAATTTATCGAGCCCGCCAAGGTCAGAAACAATCGTCCCCATTGCTGTGGCCACAATCGTGTTGTCCATGGCGGACATCAAAATAGCCAGAAGCAGACCGGCTGTCACCAGGTTAATATTGCTATCATGTTTGATCATAAAAGTCTCCTTATTTCTATTTTCATCTAATGGGCCATAGGCCAAGAAACCTCCTACGCCTCAATTTTAACTGACAGCCGACAGAAAATAAATTTGAATTTTTAATAAAAAAAATCCCCTAACAAAAGGGGATACGCTTATCACTGGGTAAACTCCAGTTATAATTAAGCTTTTAAAACATCATGGTCAACATAGCGCTCACCATTGATTTCGCTGATCACATTAATGGCAACCTTGGCGCCGTCACCGGCAGTAATAATTGTATGTACGCTGACACCAGCAGCAGTACCGGCAGCCCAGATACCGTCAATGTTTGTTTTTCCTTCGGTATTTACATCAAAAACTGTTTTGATTCTTGGTTCTGTACCTGGCTTTGTATTTATGCCAGCCTTTTCAGCTAGGTCAGTCAAAGCGCCAGTTGCAATAATGACATGTTTTGCTTCGAATGTTTTTTGATCTGTCTCTACTGAAAATCCAGCATCAGTTTTCGTAATGTTTGTAACGGTAGCTTGAACAATTTCAGCACCGAATTTGCGAGCCTGGTCTTTCCCGGTTTCCACAAGTTCAGGGCCTGTAATTTCTTTTACACCATAATGGTTTTCAATCCACGCGCGTTTAGTCATGCTCTTATCATTATCAATAACCAATGTTTGTTTCCCAGCTTTTGCAGTAAATAAAGCAGCACTAGCGCCAGCAGCGCCTGCACCAACGATGACAACATCAAACATATTAAAACCTCCAATATTTTATTTTCAAATATTAATGTAGCCAATTACAAACTAAAAGTAAAATGAACTGCCTATTTCAAACCTTTTGTAAACGAAATAAAAATAAAAAGAACCATCATTTCCGTCTAAGATTTGATGGTTCTTAGGTTCATTTCCTGTATAAGCATTTTATGAGATTTCCTGTGCTCTAGATTGCGCCTTTGCAGTCGTTTTCCTTTTTGTATGAAGAACATAAAATAAACCAACGCCGATTAAAATATAAAATGCGCAAATGAAATACATCGAGCTATATTCCATTTTGGCGGCAATTATGCCCACTAAAAATGACCCAAGTGCGATTCCTGTGTCGTAAATGGATAGGAACGTTGCTGTAGCCAAGCCTCTTTTTCGAGGTTGTGCATTTTGAATCGCAATCGTTTGGAAGGTTGGGAAAAGTGTTCCCCAGCCTAACCCGATTAGGCCTGCTGAGAGGAGGAACGTAAACGCTCCATTACTTTGGCTCAAGACGACCATTCCAATTGCAAATAGAATGAGACATGGATAAGAAATCACATTTGGACCATATAAATCCAGCCATTTTCCCGTAAATGGTCTTGAAATTAGCAGTACCACCGCATAAACGACAAAGAACAAGCTCGAAACATGCTCCAAATGAATTTGGGCTGCATAGATGGATACAAAAGAAAGCAGCGCTGAATAAACAATTGCCAGGAAACCGCCGACGATGGCAATCGGAACAGCGGAAGACTCAAACAGATTACGTACTGAGAAGGCTGCAGCCGCCTTTTGTCCGTCTTGTTCCTGTTTCGGAAGCTTAACGCTTAGCCCGGTAATCAACGCGCCAATTGCCACTGCAATGCTTATAATAAACATGATTTTAGCGCCCCATTGCTGCATCGTCATCAACCCGACAAATGGTCCTAATACCATGGCCATATTGGTTGATAAGACGAAATAACCCATTCCTTCCCCTCTTCGTGAAAAAGGAATGATGTCAGCAACGATCGCTCCTGCCGCTGTTGTTGCCATTCCAAAACCGATACCATGCAGCAGGCGGATCACTAAAAATCCAGCTGTTGTTTTAGGGAATAGGTAAAAGGGAGCCGCTGCGGCAAAAAGAATCAGCGCGGTTAACAGCACCTTTTTGTTTCCAGCACGTTCAAGCCAGTTACCTGCAAGCGGCCGCGAAATAATAGCAGAAAGCAAAAAGACGGTTGTCATTAATCCTGCCTGTGAAGCACTTGTGTGAAGCTCATTCAACGCATAGCTTGGAAGTGTCACTAGCAAAATATAAAAGGTCAAAAATAAGAAAAAGTTACTTGCTGAAATACCAATAAAATTTTTCGTCCATAATTTTGGTTTGTTAGACATTTAATGCACTCCTTTTAATAGAGCTGTTCAAGCCAGTTTTTTTGCAGCTGATAAAGCTCCTCCTTATGTGATTTTGGGAGCAACGATTTATTCAATTCGATGACGATTTTCTCCCACTCCGGATATTTGGCATGCGCCTCCTCCGTTAATTGAACTCGTTTTTCACGTTTATCCTGACCGGGAATCTGTTTAACGTAGCCTTGTTTAACCATGCGCTGGATCGTTCGGGTCATGGGAGGGGCTTCAACAGCTAAATATTCACTGAGCTCTTTTTGAGTTAATGAGCCTTTGTTTTTTAAAACAAAAATAACGGCCCATTGCGAACCGTATAATCCCGTTGGTTTCAGTGCTTCATTCAGTTTATTCGTTAGACGTCGTGACAATTGATGAAGGGTATGGATTAATTCGTGATTGATCATAAATACGCTCCAAATTAATATTAGTTACCTAGGTAACTATAATGGATATATTATTAAATGTCAAGAAATGTTCACAATATGTCGACCTTCCTAAACAAAAAAACTCCGCGGAACATTATTCCGCGGAATCTTGCATAAGACTATCTTAACACATTAAAATACCTAGCCTCTGGATGGGCGAAAACAATGGCAGAAACAGATGCTTCAGGTTCCATCATACAGCCATCTGTTAATTGGACACCGATATCCTCCGGCTGGATTAGCTTAAAGAGCTTCTTCTGATCTTCCAGCTCAGGGCAGGCGGGGTAACCAAATGAGAACCGCTGGCCTTGATAATGGGCCGCAAAACGGTCCTGCATGGTAAAGGTTAGAGGATCCGGGAAGCCCCAGCGGTCACGCATCTGCCGGTGAATCAATTCTGCCAGACCTTCGGCACTTTCAAGAGCGAGAGACTGCAGGGCATGGCTTTCAAGGAAGCGGCCGGACGCTTTAAACTGATCAGCTTGCTCGCGAATGCCCCTTCCGGCAGTTACCGTAAAGAAGCCGACATAATCCATCACGCCGCTATCGACTGGCTTTAGGAAATCTGCCAAACATAAATATGGTGCAGATTCCTGACGAGGAAAATCAAACGTCTCAATAACCTGTTCAGGATTTTCTGGATCATAAATATGAACTTTATTTCCCTCGGATTGTGCCGGGAAAAATTGATAGACGGCCGCAGGTGTAATCCAGCTATTTGCGCTGGCATCTGCGAGCAGATTATCAACCATGTCTTTTACTTTCCAAGCCTTCTCATCCTTCTCGGCCAGCAATTTTGAAATTTTTCCTTTAACTCCAAGATGGTGGCCCAACAGCATCTGCATATTGATATATGGTTCAATATGCGACAAGGAATAGGATTTTAGGACATGTCGTTTTGTATCTTTTGGAATAAAAACTGGAACCTCAGTAGAGATAGCAGCCCTTTGCTTTACAGCCACTGAGGCGGCAGACCGGACTGGCAGCTCTCTTGGAACATCTAGGGAGGCCAGCTTTTCCTGTTTTTCGGCAAATAATTTTTCAAGCTCCTCTGGGGATTGAAGCTGGTTGGCGAGTGCCAAGCCATTCATCGCATCCTTTGCGTAAAGAACAAGTCCTTCGTATTCCTTGGCAATTTTCGTATCCGTAAATTTGCGGGAAAGTGCCGCACCACCTACAAGAATAGGGAGGGAGATGCCTGCTTCCTTCATATCCTGTGCCGTTAACACCATTTGCTGGGCCGACTTTACCAAAAGACCGGAAAGTCCAACCATGTCCGGCTGTATCTCGCGAATGGATTTAATCAATTCAGCGGGTGCTACCTTAATCCCAAGATCAATGACTTCGTAGCCGTTATTGCTGAGAATAATATCAACCAGGTTTTTCCCAATATCATGGACATCGCCTTTTACCGTGGCCAAAATGACTTTTCCTTTTGAGGCAGACACATCGCCTTTTTCCATAAACGGTTCCAAGTGGGAAACGGAGGCTTTCATGACCTCTGCACTCTGGAGAACTTCGGCGACGATTAACTGGTTATCATTAAACAGCCGTCCAACTTCCTTCATCCCGTCCATTAACGGGCCGTTGATAATATCAAGCGGAGCAGGGTACTTCGCAAGCGCCTCATCTAAATCCGGAAGGAGCCCTTCCTTTGTACCTTCGACAATATAGTAGCCGAGCCGTTCCTCAAGACTCATATCGAGTGTAGTACCTTTTGCTTCCTTCTTTTTATCCCGATAAAAATCAGTGAAAACAGCCAATGTTTCATCGGTAGTATCGAATAATAGAGCTTCCGCCAGCGCCACTTCCTCTTTGGAGATGGAAGCAAAGCGTTCCAGCTTTTCTGTATTGACAATCGCATAATCCAGTCCCGCCTGGGTGCAATGGTAGAGGAATACAGAATTCAAAATTTCCCTGCCGACAGGGGGCAGCCCAAAGGATACGTTACTAATGCCGAGTATCGTTTGTACACCTGGAAGCTGTTCCTTGATTAACCGGATGCCATCAACCGTGGCTTTAGCGGAACCAATATATTGCTCATCCCCTGTACCTACAGGAAACACTAATGGGTCAAAAATTAAGTCCTGTGGCTTCAATTTATATTTGTTGACTAAGATATCATGAGAACGGCGGGCAATTTCCAATTTACGTTCTGCAGTAACCCCCATGCCGGTTTCATCAATAGTCCCGACAACAACGGCAGCCCCGTAGCGGTGAATTAACGGAACTACCGCTTGGAAACGTTCTTCGCCGTCCTCAAGGTTAATGGAGTTAATAATCGCTTTTCCCTGCGAGTACTTCAACGCCTTTTCAATAACCTTTTCATCTGTTGAGTCGATGACAAGCGGCACCTTTACCTTTTTGACGACTTCAGTGATGAATTTTTCCATATCGATAAGCTCTTCACGGTCCGGGTCAGCAAGACAGATATCGATGACGTGAGCTCCGCCTTTTACTTGGGCCCGGGCGATTTCTGCCGCTTCTTCAAATTTACCTTCTGCTATCAAACGTTTAAATTTGCGTGACCCAATAACATTGGTCCGTTCTCCGACCATGATTGGTCTTAAAGTTGGATCATCGTAAATGAAAGGTTCGATTCCTGAAACCATATGATGGGAGGATGGCTGGAATTCCCTTGGCTTGTAATCCTTCATTGCATCGGCAATGGCGCGAATGTGATCAGGGGTCGTACCGCAGCAGCCGCCGACAATATTGAGCCAGCCATGAGCGGCAAAGTCACCCAGCTTTTTCGCCAGTGTTTCCGGTGTCTCATGATAGTGGCCCTCCTCGTCAGGCAGGCCAGCATTCGGATAGCAGCTGACTGCCGTTCCAGACAGATTGGCGAGCGAGCGCACATGGTCCTGCATAAACTCTGGTCCTGTTGCGCAGTTCAACCCAACAGCCACTGGATTCATGTGTTCGATGGAAATATAAAAGGAATCAATCGTTTGTCCCGCCAAAGTCGTTCCCATTGGCTCGATTGTTCCAGAAATAAACAGTGGCAATGTTTTGCCGGTTTTTTCAAACGCTTTTTCGATGCCGACATAGCCAGCCTTAACATTCAGCATATCTTGAGAAGTTTCTAGAAGGAGCAGGTCAACTCCACCGTCAATCAAGCCAATAGCCTGTTCCTCATAGGAGGCAGCCAGTTCATCAAAGGTGGTTCCGCCGGTAACGCTTAATGTCTTTGTCGTCGGTCCCATGGAGCCGGCCACATAGCGAGGCCAATCCTCGCTGGAAGCTGCCTGAGCTTCCTTCACAGCAATCATCGCAGCAATTTTATTGATTTCATAAGCTTTATATCCAAGCTCATACTCATCTAAGACAATGCTGGTGGCACCGAATGTGTTAGTCTCGATGATATCAGCTCCGGCCTCTAAATATTCGCGGTGAATGCGCGCAATAACTGCTGGAGCAGTTAAATTGAGATTTTCATTACAGCCCTCGTATTGTTCACCGCCAAAATCATTAGCAGAAAGACCTGCTTGCTGCAGCATCGTTCCCATTGCCCCGTCCATGACAAGGATACGTCTTTTTAACTGCTCAATAAATGGTCTTTTCGACATAGCTGTTCCCCCTCAGTTCACACGCACGCTGTCGGGCATAAAGGGCCAGTTCAGCAGTAAGCTCATAGCGTAAAAATGGTGTGATTAAATAAATTCCATTAAATAAATCTAAGGCTGCATCGATTAACCCCTTGGTAATTTCAACGCCTTCTTTTGCCGCTTGGAGCGGGTTATCATGAAGCGCGGCCATCCGTTCACGAATAGAGTCGGCAATTTTAATGCCTGGCACTTCATTATGAAGGAACTCCGCGTTTTTACTGCTGGTAAGCGGCATTAAGCCGATGTAGATTGGTGCTTTTAAATGTTTTGTATGTTCATAGACTTCAAGCAGTTTTTCTTCGGAAAAAACCGGCTGGGAGATAAAATAGTCGGCCCCATGCGCAATTTTCTTCTCCAACCGTTTGACTGCTTTTTCCACTGAGCGGACATTCGGGTTAAAGGCTCCGGCAATGCTGAACGCCGTTTTCTGGCCCAAGTCCTTTCCGGAAAAAGATAAACCTTCATTTAATTGTTTAATCATTTGAATCAGTTCAAATGAAGAAACATCATAAACGGAAGAAGCCCCCGGAAAATCGCCGACACGCGCAGGGTCGCCAGTGATTGCCAGAACATCATGCATTCCTAACGTGTGTAAGCCCATCAAATGGGATTGTAGACCGATAATGTTGCGGTCCCGACAGGATATATGGATAAGCGGACGCATTCCTAGTTCTTTTTTTGCTAAATATCCTAAAGATTCATTGGAAATCCTCACTTGCGCAAGAGAATTATCTGCTAGTGTAATCGCATCAATTCCGGCTTCCTTTAGAACCTTTGCCCCTTCAAAAAACTTCGTTGTATCAAGCTTTCTAGGCGGATCTAATTCAACAATAACTGATGGCCGTTCCTTCACAATATCTTGAAGTGGGGCGTAATCCCGCTTGGCAGGACGATCTTCAACTATGATTTTCTTTGGTTTTAATTCTACTACTTTATCTGTTATCGGAGCGCTGTTTTTTAATTCGGTGGCAAATGCCCTGATGTGTTCAGGTGTTGTGCCGCAGCATCCTCCTAAAAGTCGGACACCTTGCTTGCGGAATTCAGCCGCTGACCTGCGGAAGTAATCGGCATCACCATCATAATGAAACTTTCCATCCGTATAAGCAGGGAGACTGGCGTTTGGATAGGCTGAAAGAAAGGCTCGCTTAGGCAGTTCGATTTGTTCGAGCGCAACCAGCATATGATGCGGGCCAAGCCGGCAGTTTAGGCCGACAACGTCAGCGCCTAGCCCTTCAAGTCTCTGCAGAGCATCATTGACAGGAGTACGGTCCTGCAGAATTCCTGGTTCTGCAAGGGAAACTTGCGAAACAATTGGCAGATTGGTTTCCTTTCTGGCGATGGTCAGGACGGTTTCAAGCTCTTCCAGGTCGTAGAAGGTTTCGAGTAAAAGCCCGTCAACTCCCTCTAATAAAAGGCAATACAGCTGCTCGCGAAAGCTTCGTTTAATTTCTTCTATTGAAATGGATTTGGGCTTGATGCCACGGTTGCCGCCCAAGGTCCCAAGCACATAGGCACGGTTCTCGGCAGCCTTTTTGGCATTTAGTACAGCGGCGCTGTTGATGTCCTTGACTGAATCCTCTAGCCCGTATCGTCCAAGCTTTAAATAGTTGGCCGCATAGGTGTTCGTTTGAATAATATCGGCACCGGCATCAATATAGGCTTTGTGGATATTCTGAATTTGCTCAGAGCGGGAAAGATTCAATTCTTCAAAACAGGAATCTTTGCCATAGGAATAAAGCATTGTTCCCATGGCCCCGTCGGCAATCAAAATTTGATTTTGTAATTTTTCTAAAAAACTCATCGTTATTCTCCTTGAGAGAGCTTATTCACCTGCAGCTTTTCCAAAGCTTGTGAAAAATCCTTAATCAAGTCTTCAGGCTTTTCAAGTCCGACTGAAAGTCGTAGCAGGCTGTTTTTAATTCCCCGCTTTTCCCTTTCCGCTTGCGGCATGGCCGCATGGGACATTTTAGCCGGATACGACAAAATGGATTCTACCGCACCAAGGCTGACAGCGAAGACAGGAATTTTTACATTTGAAACAAAGGTCCGAAGGGCATCCTCGTCAGCCAGTTCAAATGAAAGAACGGCACCCGCGCCACTTGCTTGCGCTTCCTGTAATTCCTTCTCTGGGTGATTTTCAAGCGCCGGATAATATACTTTTTCAATAAGCGGATGCTCTTCTAGGAATCCGGCAATCTCCAATACGGCTTTCTGTGATTGCTCAAGGCGGACATGAAGAGTTTTTAAGCCTCTCATCACAAGCCATGCGTCCTGTACGCCAAGCACTGCACCAAACGAATTTTGTAAAAAGTAAAGTCTTTTTGCCAGTGCTTCATCCTTAACTACCGCTAGACCCGCGACAACGTCACTGTGGCCAGATAAGAATTTGGTGGCACTGTGAAGGACCACATCGGCGCCAAGTTCCAATGGCTTTTGCAGGGCTGGGGTTAGGAAGGTGTTATCAACAAAAGTCAGGGCGTTATGTGCCTTTGCTAATTGGCTGATGGCCTGAATATCGGTCACCTTCAATAATGGGTTAGATGGTGTTTCTACATAAAATGCTTTTGTATTTGGCCTAATGGCTTGCTTAACCTGATCAAAATCAGTCATATCAACAAAGGTATGCTCAATTCCGAAGCGTGTTAGAACTTCAGTGACCATTCGGTAAGTACCGCCGTATACATCCTCTGTAATAACAACGTGGTCTCCGGAGGATAGCAACAGGAAGGCGGTGGAAATGGCGGCCATCCCAGAAGAGAAGGCAAACCCGCGGATTCCGCCTTCGAGTTCCGCAATGATATCCTCGAGAGCTTCACGAGTTGGGTTTAAGCTGCGGGCATAGTCATATTTTCCGAAACTATCAATTTCAAACTGATGAAAGGTGGATGCATGCTGGATCGGGACACTGACTGCTCCTGTTTGTGCATCCATTTTATGCCGATTATGAAGAAGTCTCGTTTCAAAACTAAATTCTTCGTGTTCCATCACACATTCACTCCTTCAACTAATTTGGCAAAAGCTTGCTCTAAGTCAAAAATGATATCTCCTGCATCTTCAATTCCTACAGAAAAACGCAGTAGACGGTTACAGACACCTTGTGCAATTCGGATTTCTTCCGGGATATCAGCGTGGGTCTGAGTCGCCGGATACGTGATAAAGCTTTCAGTTCCGCCAAGGCTTTCAGCAAACGAAATCAGTTTTATGTTTTGCAGGAACGGATTTACCCACGTTTCATCTTTAATACGGAAAGAAACCATTCCGCCTCTTCCTGGGTAAAGGACATCTGTCACCGCATCGCTATTAGAAAGAAACTCAACAACAGCCTTAGCGTTTTTCTCATGCCGTTCCATACGGAGCGACAATGTTTTCATCCCGCGCATTAACAACCAGGAATCGAAGGGGCTTAAAACGGCACCTGCACCGTTATGATGGAAGGCCAATGCCTCACAAAGTTCCTTACCCTTCGCGACAATCAGTCCAGCTAGAACATCATTGTGGCCTCCAAGGTATTTCGTTGCACTATGAATCACGATATCTGCACCAAGTGCAATCGGCTGCTGCAGAAGAGGGGTATAGAAAGTGTTGTCCACAATTAACAAAATGTCATGCGCTTTGGCAATTTTTGCAATGGCGGCAATATCAGCTTCCTGCATAAGCGGATTAGTTGGTGTCTCCAAGAAGATTGCTTTTGTATTTGGTGTAATGTTGTTTTCAACCTCTTCAGGACAACAGGTATTTACATATTGGCTTTTCAAGCCCCACTTTTGAAAGCCTTTTTCGAGCAAACGGTAGGTTCCGCCATATAAATCCTCGCTAACCAGCCATTCATCACCAGACTGAAATAAGGAAAGAATCGTTAAAATGGCCCCCATTCCAGAACTGCAGGCAAAGCCTTGGTCTCCGCCTTCTAAATCGGCGATAGTTTTCTCAAGGAGCTGACGTGTTGGATTTCCGGTTCGAATATAATCAAATCCTGTGGATTGTCCAATCCCCTCGTGCCGGAATGCAGTTGAAAAATAGACTGGGGGATTAACAGTTCCTGTTGTAGTTTCACTACGGTTCCCAATTTGAGCAAGCTTAGTATCGATTTTATACATTGTTGTCTACACTCCTTTTTGATATTAAAAAAAGGCCTTCTATAAGAAGAAGACCTTTGCATGTACAATACATCTGTCACTCTTCTTATCTCGCAAATTAGTAACAATTTGCAGGACTTAGCACCGTTTCAATGTAAAAGACATTGAAGGTTGCTGAGGTGTCACCGGGCCCTTCCCTCAACCTCTCTTGATAAGAACATATTAATATTTTGACTATTTATAAAATTTACTACACTAAATGCATGGTGTCAATGTATTTTCTTTATTTCTTGTTTAAGTTGTTGAAGTAAGCGTTTTATTGATTTTTTTCCCAGATTTTGAATTTAATATAGTTAATGTATTCTCGGAAATCATCTTTATTTATTCCGTCTTCAATTGCCTTTTCAATAATTTTCTTCCATTCTTCGTCCAGTTCATTTTCGCCGGGGGGGAAATCATCATTATCAAGTCCGGTCAGCAAATATTCTATAGTGACATCTAAAGGCCTTGCTACTTTTTGTAAAAAATAGATGGATGGGTTTTTATTAAGGTTCCGCTCGATATAACTTAGATATGATTTTGAGACGTTCGCGAGTTCAGCAAGCTCAGTTATCGAAAAGTTTTTTTGTTTTCGTAATTTTTTTATTCGTTCACCAATCATAGTAATCTCCCTTATTCCCTAAATTTCAATTGATTTGTTTGTTCCAGGAAAAGGCCTGAAAGAAACTAAGAATAATTAATTTTGATTGAAACGATGAAGAACGCCAAAAGACTTGGTTATAAGATTTAGAGGATAAATTAATCTAAATAGATAGGTTTCTAAGAACTTTGGTATTGGAAGGTGGAATTTATTGAATAAGTAAATTAATTATTTTTTCACAGTTGAGAATATTATAACTTACATTTTATTCTTTTTAAAGAACGAATCAAAAGAGAGTTGTACATTATTTTTACTTGATTTTCATAAAGAAGAGGTTAAAGGCCGTACAATATATAGAATTGGAGTAAATATTTTTTGGATATTTCAATAAAAAAGTGAGTCGAAAAATTTCACCCTTGATTGTTCTTTACCAAGAACAGTCCGTTTGTTATAATGTTAATATTAAAAGAGGAATTTATATTAATAAAAGTTAGGAAAAAAGTTTTAGGTAAAATTAACTAATTTATGTTATTGGTATTTTTTTAATTAATACGTTCTTTATATAGCACATATTTTTTATCTAACAAACAATAGAGTTTTCTATTAATAATGGGTGATGTCTCCTTACCACTATCAATGGAGACACTCGGTCATGCTGTGGGTTGAGAAAAACCTTAGACGCTTGTCGTCGAGAGTGTGATGTGAGGGGGGGTTGGATGCCCTGTTTTACCATTAAAGCTTTTGCTTAGGCGGGATTCAAGAACTCTTCTAATCAAAAGCTTTAATTTAATAATCAGCATGAACATGTTATTAAATTGCACCTAAAAAAGGGGGGGGATTATGACCTACCGACAGAGACTGTCTATATTTTTTTTGGTTGATTCTTGTATCGTCATTAGTGTTATCTTTTTTAGCCGATTTCTGGTTGATGCAACAACAAATGTGTTCACCGTCTTGAATTTATTTACCTCAATTGCCATTTTATTAAGTCATCATACTTTTTCATTTATCTTTAAGCTTTATAAAAAAGCCTGGCAATATGCCAGTATAGGGGAATCCATTCTTATTATAAAGGTAGTTTCATCTACTATCTTCATGGCGGCTGTTTTGCAGAAGTTGTTTTTCTATAAAGTTGATTTCAGGCTCTTGGCTGTTATTTGGTCCCTTCATATTTTGTTTATTGGCGGATCCAGATTTTGCTGGCGGATGTTTCGTGATTCCTTCATTATAAAAAATCAACATAAAAATCGAACACTCATTATTGGAGCAGGGGAAGCAGGAACAATGGTTGTAAGACAGTTATTAAAAAACCGCGACACTAATCTTCTTCCAGTGGGATTCATTGATGATGACACAAAAAAACAAAAGCTTGATATTCTGGGGATTCCCGTTGTCGGGGGAGTAGATTCGATAGAACAGGCTGTTCAAAATTTAAAAATTGAAAATATCGTCATTGCTATTCCATCACTTAGCCGAAAGCAATTAAACGTGATTTTTCAAGAATGTGCAAAAACGGCCGCAAAAACGCAAATCCTTCCAATGCTAGAAGACCTGGTTACTGGAAAGGTTTCAGTCAATCAATTTCGAGATGTTCTGGTTGAAGATCTTTTGGGAAGGGAGCCAATAGAGCTCGATATTACCTCAATTTCAAAAAACATCACGGGTAAAACAGTGCTAGTAACCGGTGCTGGAGGATCGATTGGGTCAGAAATTTGCCGGCAAGTCGCTAATTTTATTCCCAATACATTAATTCTTTTAGGCCACGGTGAAAACAGTATTTATTCAATTGAAATGGAACTAAGAGAAAGTTTTAGGGGAGCACCTATACAATTCTTAACTGAAATTGCGGATATTCAGGATGAAGTAAAAATGAACTCGATTGTTCAAATTCATAAACCAGACGTTGTGTATCACGCAGCTGCCCATAAACATGTACCTTTAATGGAACGCAACCCTGAGGAAGCAGTTAAAAATAATTTAATTGGCACAATAAATATTGCGAATGCTGCATCTGCAAATAACGTAGAAACGTTTGTCATGGTTTCCACCGATAAAGCAGTGAATCCAACTAGTGTTATGGGGTCAACCAAAAGATTAGCAGAAATGATTATTCAATGGATGGCACAAGAAAGCTCAACAAAATTTGTTGCCGTAAGGTTTGGGAATGTTTTAGGCAGCAGGGGGAGCGTTATTCCATTATTTAAACGGCAAATTGAGAGGGGAGGTCCTGTTACCGTTACCCATCCGGATATGGTTAGGTATTTTATGACTATACCGGAGGCTTCCAGACTGGTCATTCAGGCTGGGGCCCTTGCCCTGGGCGGGGAAATATTTGTGTTAGATATGGGGGAGCCAGTAAAAATAGTCGACCTTGCTAAAAATTTAATCAAGTTATCGGGAAATTCCATAGAGGAGATAGGGATTGAATTCACGGGTATTAGACCAGGTGAAAAGCTGTTTGAGGAACTATTAAAGGAGGAAGAAGTACATCAGGAGCAAATTTATCCGAAAATTTATATAGGAAAATCCTCTAATTTATATATCGAGGAAATAGAAGAATTGCTTACTCATTTAAATAGTCTTGATAGACATGAGCTTAGGGAGAAACTTTTAAAAATTGCTAATTATAATGCGGTTGCCCAACCGGTCTCTGTCCATTCCATTTTGGGATAGCATAAATGTAGCAATCTTCTCAAAAAATGGCAGGATAATAGATTTATAGCGGTTGCAGAAGATGAAATTTTGGGGGTGTTTAGCTTGCTGAAATCAACCAAGAAAAGTAGAGTCCTTCTATCTCCTCCCCATATGAGCGGGGTAGAAATGAAATACATCCAAGAGGCATTCGAATCTAATTGGATTGCTCCGTTGGGTCCAAATGTAGATTCATTCGAAAAAGAAATAGCCAGTTTTGTAGAGGTCAATGGTGCTGTTGCCGTAAGCTCAGGAACAGCAGCCATCCATTTAGCTCTTTTATTATTGGGTGTTCAAAAAGGGGATATTGTGTTCTGCTCTAGTTTAACATTTGTTGCATCTGCTAACCCCATTTTGTATCAGGGGGCAGAGCCAGTTTTTATTGACTCGGAACCGGACACCTGGAATATGTCTCCTGTAGCACTTAAGAAAGCATTTTTGGATGCTGTTTCTACAGGTAAACTACCAAAAGCTGTCATCGTTGTAAACCTTTATGGGCAATCTGCCAGAATGGATGAAATTGTTTCCCTTTGCCAGAACTATGGTGTTCCCATCATTGAAGATGCGGCAGAGTCCCTGGGAGCAAAATATAAAGGAAAAGCGAGCGGAACTTTTGGAGAGTTTGGAATCTTTTCATTTAATGGCAATAAAATTATTACTACTTCAGGCGGCGGCATGCTAATTTCCAATCATTTTGATGCACGAAACAAAGCCAGATATTTGGCAACGCAGGCCAAGGATCCTGCCCCATATTACCAGCATAGCGAAATAGGATATAACTATCGAATGAGCAATATTTTGGCCGGACTTGGGCGCAGTCAGTTAAGTGTTTTGAATGAAAGAGTTCATGCAAGAAGAGCTATCTTTAATACCTATCAGCAGGAGTTATCCCACCTTCCAGGTATTTCTTTTATGCCGGAATTAGAGAATACATTTTCTACTCGGTGGCTGACTGCATTAACGATAAATGAAGGTGAAACCGGTGTCTCCATAAAAGACTTACTTGCCCACCTCGAATCGGAGAATATTGAAGCAAGACATGTTTGGAAACCGCTTCATATGCAGCCGCTTTTCAGCAAGTGTAAGTATTATCCGCATGACGAACATGACAGTGTTTCGGAAAAACTATTTAAAACAGGAATATGCTTGCCTTCCGGTTCGAGCATGACATTAGAGGAACAAATGAGAGTGATTACCTGTATAAGACAAGTTATAGACTCTTAATTAAATATTTTGAAACCTGAAGTGGAAGGAAAATATTATATTCCGGTTTTTTTATTTATAAGGCAACAAATCTATGTTTTAACTATTTAAGATTAGTTAGGAATTACTCATAAGGGGGCATGGATAAATGATTGATATACATTGTCACATTCTTTCTGGACTTGATGATGGTCCCCAAGGTATTACTGAGTGTCTTAATATGGTGAATGCAGCAGTAGAAGCTGGAATCACTCATGTATTTGCAACACCACATCATTTGAATGGACAATATGAAAATTCAAAGAATGTTATTATGGGCCGTGTCAATGAGTTAAATCAGTATTTACTTAAAGAAAATATCCCTCTTACAGTACATTTTGGTCAAGAGTTAAGGATTCATCGGGAAATATTTCTGTCGCTAGAAATGGATGAAATACTCACCCTTGATAATAAAGGTAAGTACTTATTATTAGAACTTCCTTCGGGTGAGATACCCACTTACACTCTGGATATTGTCTACGAACTGCTATTAAAAGGGATTACACCTATTATTGTACATCCTGAGCGTAATAGGGGATTTATTGAGGACCATAATCGCCTATTAGAATTGGTTCAGGAAGGAGCGTTAACACAGCTTACGGCAGGAAGCATAATTGGTCATTTTGGCAAAAAGGTTAAATCCTTTGCTGAGAAAATCGTTGAACATAATTTGACACATTTAATTGCCGGTGACGCCCATAATACAACGACAAGGGGATTCCTACTTCAGGAAGCATATAAAACTATCAATAAAAAGTTCGGTATTGACCGCACTTTTTATTTTATAGAAAATGCTGAACTTCTTCTAAACGGTCAACAAATATATATCGAAAAGCCAGTTTCTATAAGAAAATTTTTAGGTATCTTTAAAATCTAAATATATATAGATAAAAAACTTACTAATTTGATTATCTTGCCTTAGTCCACAGGTGCCAGCTGTATAAATCCGTGGCTTCCATCCCAATTTTTAGTTGATCAACCTGACTTTTTTCCGCTGTTTCCAGCATTCTTTTGACCAGAGTTTCGGCCCCGTTTTGATCATTGGGAACAGAAAAGTCAGCAAGAGATGAACCGTCCTCAGACATGAAATGGAAATGATGGGACTTTAAACTTACGTCTACACCAACAAGCATTTGTGACATACTAATCACCTCCAGTATGTTAGTTAATCAAGTGCGTTTCAGACCTGGGTGCCCAAGGGAATCATCCCCCTGCGAAAAATGACCAACACATAAATCTAATAATAATCAATTAAATCTTTACTTCGGCTTCCCCATCAAGTGGGTGAAACAAGGGTAAAACAAAAACATTTTAAAGATGGGGAAGCCGAGAGGAAAACCTTGATAACCTATAGGAATCTAGAGTGAATTTTAGACGATCCGGATCAACTGGAAATTCTTCTAGAAGGAGCTCTTACTACTAATATACGAGGAGAATTAGTATGACAAGATTATTAATCGTTGGTGCCGGCGGTTTTGGTAAAGAGGTATTATTCTGGGCTAAACAAATTCAAAGGGAAAATAATTTATGGGAAGAAATAGGCTTTATTGATGATAACCTGGATGCTCTTAAAGGGATAGACATTGAAAATAGTGTAGTATCCACAATTGAGCATTATGAACCCCATGAAGATGATTATTTAATTTGTGCGATTGGGAACACAGCAGATAAAGTTCGTATTTGCGATCAACTTTTACAAAGAGGTGCCAAATTTACTAATTTAATTCACCCTACAGCGATAGTGGCAGAAAATGCGGTATTAGGGACAGGTGTCATATTAGCCCCTTATTCAAGTGTTTCTACCAACGCTGCGATTGGTAATTTTGTTACATTAATGAGTTACTCAATTATCGGTCATGATGCAAGAGTAGGTGATGGTTGCATAATTTGCGACCACTGTAATGTAATGGGCAACGTCAGTATAGAGGACTCTGTCTTTCTAGGTGGAAGTGCAGCCGTTTTACCAAATATTCATATCCAAAATAATGCAACAGTAGGTGCTGGAAGTGTAGTAACACGTAAAGTAAAAGAGTATACAACAGTATTCGGCAATCCAGCTATAAAGGTTTTTTAATTATATTAAATTAGAAAGGGAGTTCAAAATGAATAAAGAAGACTTTATTGTAAAAATTGCTGAAGCCTTATATGAGGAGGAAACGATCTTAACTAAAGATACCATTTTAGATGATTTGGATGGATGGGACTCCTTGGGCAGATTGGAGCTTTTTGCCCTAATTAAAGAGGAATTTGGAAAAACTATAGACCCTGAATCTCTTCGGAACTGTGAAAAGGTGGGAGACATTATTGACTTAGTAGTAGTAGGTTTAAAGGTTTAAAAAAAGATGATTTTGAAAGAGGAGAAATTTAATTTGAAAATCAATGCATTAGAATATTTAAGAGAGGCAGCAATAAAATCCCCCAATAAGCCGGCAATTATTGACAGAGAAAGAAGTATCACGTTTCATGAATTGAATTTAAAGTCAAAATGGTTAGGGTTTATTATTAGCTCGCAAACAAAAAAGCGTAATCAACCGATTGGGGTTTTTTTGCCAAAAGGATTAGATGCGATTGTTTCCTTCATGGGTGCGCTCTATAGCGGAAATTTTTATGTACCTTTAGATGTTAAGTCCCCCAATACAAGAATAAATGCCATATTATCTAATCTTAATCCTTCAATCATAGTTACAAATAAACATTATAAAAGTATGTTACTTTCTTATGGCGTACCAGAACATATAATAATACAAGTTGAGGAAATAGACGAGGAACCGGGTGACTTTGATCAGATATTTGGAGATGACATTACTTTTAATATTATTGATAAAGATCCAATTTATACAATTTTTACTTCCGGGTCAACGGGAATCCCGAAAGGTGTCGTCGTCTCACATAGGGGTGTTATTGACTATATTGATTGGGCAAAAACAACTTTTAATATAGACGAGGAAACGATTATTGGAAATCAGGCACCTTTTTATTTTGATAACTCAACTCTGGATATTTATCTTTCCATAGCAGCCGGCTGTACTTTAGTAATCATTCCGGAACATTATTTTGCATTTCCAGCAAAATTAATGGAATACGTTTATGAAACGAATATTAACTTCATATTTTGGGTACCTTCCATTTTAATAAATATTGCGAACTTAGATATATTAAGTCAAATTCAGAATGGCAGCTTAACGAAAGTATTATTTGCCGGGGAAGTAATGCCTAATAAGCAACTTAATTACTGGAGGGAAAAATTACCTAATGCCCTATATGCAAATTTATATGGTCCTACTGAAATTACTGTTGATTGCACTTATTATATCGTAGATCGCGAGTTTGATGATAATGAACCATTACCAATTGGAAAGCCTTGCCGTAATACTAATATTATTATTCTAAACGATGACAACAAGGAGGCCGGGGTTAACGAAATTGGTGAATTATGCGTAAGAGGTTGTTCTTTGGCCCTGGGCTATTGGAACGATCCTGAAAAAACAAATGCAAGTTTTATCCAGAACCCTTTAAACAGCAACTATCAGGAAAGAATATATAAAACTGGTGACTTAGTCTATCTAAATGAAAATAAAGAAATTATTTATGTCGGTAGAAAAGATACACAAATTAAACATATGGGCTACAGGATTGAACTTGGGGAAATAGAAATGGCAGCTTTAAGCCTGGAAACAATTTTTAATACGTGTGCGTTATATGATCATGAAAAAAAAGAAATTATTTTATTTGTTGAATCAGAAAATCAATTACCTGTTTCTGAAATTAGAAAAGAGTTGGTGAATTTGCTGCCTAAATATATGATACCAGCAACAATAATCCAACTAAGTAAATTGCCCTTAAATTCTAATGGGAAAATCGACCGAGTTTTATTGAAAGAGACTTACATGAACAAAGGATTTCCAATTGTACGATAGTGATTGAAATGTGTGTAATAATTACTGGGCATCGTTTTATCTGAATGTATCAAGAATTATTGAAAGGGCAAACATTTATAATTTTATTTTTTTTAAAGGAGATTATTATGGAAAAGGTTTTAAGAATGTTAGAAGAGATACGGCCTGAATTTGACTTTCGAAATACCAGCAATTTCATTCAAAATGGGCTCCTGGATTCACTGGATATCATTACTCTTGTTTCAATGTTGGATGAATTTTTCCACATATCAATAAATGGAATTGATATAATTCCCAATAATTTCGAAGATATCGAATCTATCAACAAACTAATATTAAAATGTGGTGGTACTCTATGAACCTAACTTTCCATAATAAAAAAATAACTGGTATATTGACAGTTCTTCCAAAAAATGAAGTAAAGTTTGATGATGAAGCGGCTAATTATAACTTTCCTATAGAAAAATCTTTAAGATTGAAAAAAATCATGGGATATAATAAGCATCGAATCGTCACAGGAGAGACATGTGTTTCGGACTTATGCGTTTTTGGCATGGAACATTTAATCGAATCAAATCTTTTAAAAAAAGACGACATAGACGCTTTAATACTAGTAACACAGACTCCTGATCATTTCATACCTCCTACAAGTAACATTATCCAAGGGAAGCTTGGTTTAAAACATGACATGATTTGTATGGACATTAATCAAGGATGTGCAGGATATTTATTGGGCTTGATTCAGGCTTTTATGCTTTTAGATCAAGACTCCATTAAAAAGGTCGTGTTATTAAATGCCGATGTATTGAGCAGAAAGACTTCATCAAAGGACCGAAACAGTTATCCGCTAGTAGGGGATGGAGCTTCTGTAACGATTGTTGAAAGAGGAGATCAAAACGTTCCAATATATTGCAACTTAAAAATGGATGGAAGCAGAGGGGAGTCTTTAATTATACCTGCCGGAGGTTTAAGAATGCCTTCTACGCCGGAAACTAGCAACTTGGAAGACACTGGTGATGGTAACCTTAGGAGTAAGGATGATTTAATTATGGATGGAACAAGTGTTTTTAATTTTGTTCAAACAGAAGTTCCGCCAATGGTAAGAGATTTATTTGAAATAAGTGGAGTTAACAAGGACGATGTCGATTATTTTATGTTTCACCAACCAAATAAATTTATGCTTGAAAAGTTAGCAGATAGTATGGAAATTCCTTCAGTGAAAATGCCAAATAATACTGTTACTAATTTTGGAAACTCAAGTAGTGTAACAATTCCAACAACTATTACACTCAATCTGGGGGAGCAGCTGCATGATGAATCATATAAGATTTGTCTAGCTGGTTTTGGTGCAGGTTTGACATGGAGTTCAATGATGATTGAACTAGGGAATTTAGACTTCAGCAATATCATTGAATATTAAATTTGCTTAATCTGGGATGTGGAAATTTTCCGTGTATATTGGCGTTGATATTATTGAAATAGATAGAATCTCCAAGCTTCTTGATTATGAAAAATCTCTATTGAATATTTTCACTAAAAATGAGTTAGATTTTGCAAATAAGCTCGGAAAAAAAAGGAAAATAGAAACTCTAGCTGGTAAATTTGCAGCAAAAGAAGCTACTGTAAAGGCTCTCGGAAGTGGATTTAATGAATGTATTCATCCAAGTGATATTGAAATTTTAAATAATGAAAAAGGAATGCCTTTTCTGATCCTTCACAATGAATCACTGGAATATGCAAAAAAATTAAATATTCATGAATATAAAATTTCAATATCCCATAATAAAACAATGGCTATTTCATTTGTAATGCTGTTATAAAACAATACTATACATTAACTGGTCAAATCGTGGCCATTTTTTTGAAACAAATATTTTGGAGGACAATATGGATAGCACAGTGAGTTTAATGGATATTTTCAAAACCTTGAAGAAGCGCTGGAAGTTAATTGTGCTTTTAACATTGACGGCTGCATTAATAAGCGGTGCTGTTTCTTATTTCTTAATGAAACCTGTTTATCAGGTATCGACACAAATTCTGGTTAATCAAAAAAATGCGGATAACCAGCTTGATCTTACTCTATTACAAAGTAATGTAAATTTGATTAATACGTATAGTGATATTCTGAAAAGTCCAGTTATTTTAGAAAAAGTCATTAATAATCTTAATCTATCTCAAAGTGTGGAGGAACTGAATAAAGATATTTCTATTACCAATCAAGCAAATTCGCAAGTCTTTACTTTAAATGTAGAAAATGCAAATGCCAGTGTAGCTGTCAAAATCGCAAATACATTGTCTGAAACATTTCAGCAGGAAATTAAAGGAATTATGAATGTGGATAATGTGAGTATTCTTGCAAAAGCCGAACTAAAGAGGAATCTTGACCCTGTCAGGCCTAAGCCGTTGTTAAATATCTTAGTGTCGGTCGCATTAGGTTTAATAGCTGGACTAGGGATTGCATTAATTTTAGAATTTTCTGATAATACATTAAAGGATGATCAGGATGTTACTGAATTAGGGCTGCCCGTTCTAGGGTCAGTTCAGAAAATGCCAGTAGTTCATAAAAAGGTGAAAGGAAAATCAATTACACCTTCAGTGAGGAGTGAAACAGTTGTCTCGTCGGGGGAAAAATAATTATAAAAGAATGGTAAATTTAATTACACAGTATGATTCTAATTCAGCCATTTCTGAACAGTATCGGCTAATTCGAAATAATTTACACTTTTCCTCTGTGGATAAGGATATCAAAACAATCGTTGTAACTTCACCGGATGCCTCGGAAGGAAAATCTACAACGTCTGCCAATTTGGCCATTGTTCTTGCTCAGAAAGGAAAACGAGTAATACTTGTGGATACAGATTTAAGGAAACCCACTGTACATCATTCATTTAGTACAAGTAATTTGGATGGTCTCACTAGTGTACTTACAAAGGACATTAACTTAAAACAAGCAATTTCGAAGACATTTATAGCAAATTTGGACATTTTAACATGCGGACCGATACCTCCAAATCCCTCAGATTTATTGGATTCAAAAGCGATGGAACAGGTGACGGATAAGCTAAAACAAACCTATGATTATATTGTTTTTGATACTCCGCCAATACTTTTGGTTACAGATTCGCAAATTATTGCAAGTAAAAGTGATGGAGTCGTGATGGTTGTTACCAGTGGGAAGACTAGAAAAGACAGGGTAATAAAGGCAAAGGAAATATTAGAAAAGGCAAACACTATGATACTTGGTGTTGTTGTAAATGGGGTAGAGACAAAGAAAAGTGATTACTTTGGTCATTACGCTTAATGGAAAGCTCAAATGAATTATTATTATTAGAATTTCCTTTGGTGATGTCCATAAATCCCAACAATGATAGCTGAGATATGATATTTGACAGGCGCTAAATAAAATAAAGGCGGCACTTTAATGAGAACAAAAAAAGCTTTTTATATAATAATTTCCAATCTGTCTTACCAACTGGTTTACACGCTAATTTGGCTGGTTTTACCAAGGCTGTTTATGACCGTTTATGGATCGATAATAAACGGTCTAATCTTATCAATTAGGCAATTTCTTAATTTTTTTAATATTGTTGAAGCTGGAATTGGACTTGCGTCGATAACCGCTTTGTTAAAACCATTAGCTTCTAACGATAAAACGGCTGTAAATCAGATTCTTTCCTCTACAAAAATATTTTACATACGGGCTGGTTATATATTTTTAGGTTTAATCACATTGCTCGCATTTATTTATCCTTTTTTCATTGCCAATCAAGTAAGCTTCCCAATATCATTTTCCCTGATTCTGATATTGGGAAGCAGTAATTTTTTGGATTTCTTCATTATCGGCAAATATAAAGTACTGCTTACAGCTGACCAAAGGGTTTATGTGCTAACAAATATCCAAATTATTAGTCAGCTATTAAATTTGGTATCCTACGTGGTCTTAATTAAATGTGGATTCAATATCCTTCTCGTAAATGGTATTGCAACCTTAATGTTTACATCGAGAACCTTTATGGTATTTGCCTATGTCAAAAAAAATTATTCCTACGTCAATTTTAAAGAAAAGCCAAATACCGCTGCATTAGCGCAACGCAGGGAGGTTTTTATTCAGCAAATTGCCGGTGTTTTTGTATATAATACCCCAGTTATTATCATTACAATCTTTTTGGGGCTTAAGGAAGTCAGCGTTTATACAACTTATAATATGGTATTTTCCGCGATTGTTTTATTGGTTAATTCCTTTTCTAGCGCATTATTCGCAGGTTTGGGGGATTTGCTGGTAAGAGGTGAAAAACAAAGAGTTATTGAGGTTTTTACTATTTTTGAATCGATGTTTTATGCGATTATTGCTTGGGTTTTTACGACGACTATTTTTCTAATCATTCCATTTATAAGAATCTACACTCATGGTGTTTCAGATGCCAACTATATACGGCCTAATTTAGCGATTTTGTTAATTGTTGTGGGGGTTATCAACAATATTAGAACACCTGCCTCTACACTCATTAATTCTGCTGGACATTTTAAAGAAACAAGGAATGGTGCAATTGCTGAAGCAATTATTAACCTTATGGCATCACTAATTTTAATTGGAAAATTTGGTACCGCAGGTGTACTGATTGGTGCATTTTGTTCTTCCATATATCGGACAGCAGATATCATTTTTTATGCTTCTAGAAAAATATTGAATCGTTCAGTAAAACCTACCATTTCTAAATTGGGTATCAATTTTGCTTTGTCATTAGTTGCTGTACTTCCTGTTCAATGGCTGTTAAAAATAAATCCGGAAAATGCTTATGAATGGGTTGTGTATGCTGTAATTCTATCCATATGGAATTTAATAGTCATACTGACCGGCAATATCATTGTCGACCTAAAAATGTCAAGAAACGTGTTCCATAGATGCAAGGTAGTTCTCTCAAGAAAAAGAGGCGTTACAACTGAAGAAATGTAAAGAATTAAGAAAGGATAAATATCCAAAATTCTAATATAGGAGGGGAGGTTGAGGGACATCTATAGTTTAACTGCCGTTAATCATAAGGAAATGGAAAGAAACCTCTTTTATTATTTTGTGGTTTTATTTTCCGTTTTTTTTAATCAAACGAGTATAGTTGGGGGAATTAATTTTTCATTAAGTGATTTAATTATTCCCTTTCTACTTTTTTTCTTGATCTGTAAAGGAATCAAAGTCCCCGGTTACCATTTCGTGTACTTTTTGTTTTTGTCTGTTGTTATCATTGCAACTTCTATATTCTATACCCCTTATAAATTCGGCGTTGTATCAAACTTAAGTTCAACAATGAAAGAATATATAAAACTGGCTGTAGAATTTATGTATTTGTTAGTAGGGTACAATTTAATTCAAGAAAAAATGGTCCGCTTATCATTAAAGTGGTATTCATATGCTGCTCTATTCATAGGAATATTGGGGGTATTCATTTATATCCTGGGAATGAAATTTCTTTTTCATATATATAATTTTGGTATATTTGATCGTTATAACGGTTTTATGAATGATCCCAACTATTTTGCTATTATTCAAATCAGCGCTCTGCCTTATTTTCTACGCTCCAAAAATATTTCATATAAGGCCAAAATAATCATTTATGCCATAATGACAGTCAGTGTTTTTCTGTCAGGATCAAAAACAGGGTTTATCACATTATTCCTCTATACAATGCTTTTTGTTTTAGGAGAGGTATTAAAAAACAAAATAAGCAAGAGGGCAATTTTATTTGGGTTTTCTGCCATATTATTTTTACCAATCTTAATTGCGGCTGTACAATTTATCGGTTCAAATTTTAATATAAATTTGGACAAATTCGTACAATTTCAAAGAATTTCCCTTCTTTTCACCAATTTTGATGCAGCCTTAAATCATAATGGTTCGGGAAGATTACCAATATGGATGGCAGGTATTCAGCTTATTAGTTTGTCTCCTCTATTTGGAGTCGGAGTAGGGAAGTATTTGGAGGTTTCTGAAAAAGTTTCAGGAATTGAAGAAGTTGCTCATAATACGTATATACAAATCTACTCTGAATGGGGAGGGGTATTTGCAACAATCCTTTTCTTGTATTTAGCTGCTATTTTGTTAAAAGTTACAATTAGCAAAAAAATCAAGAATGTGATCAATATTGTATTAAGGGATATATTAATCATTTTGTTGATTGGATCAATTGCTATCTCCTTAAATAATGCAAGAATGTTTTGGTTTTTCTTAGGTGTGTTGGCTTATAGAATGAATCAGATACAAGCAAAAAACTAAATTGCAATGTCGTATTATTTCTTAATGGAGGGCTATAAGTTGAAAAAAGTATTATTTGTTGCATCAGTATACAGCCATTTTGTAGCATTTCATAAACCATTTATGCAAATGTTTCAGGAAAAAGGATATGAAGTTCATGCGGCCGGCAGTAATTCCCAGACCCGCAAGGATGAACTGATTGAAATGGGTATTATATGCCATGACATCGAATTTGCCCGGTCACCATTCTCCAAAAATAATATAAAAGCCATAAAGGAACTGCATGCATTATTCCAAGAGAACCATTTTAATTTGATACATGTCCATACACCGACAGCAGCTTTTTTGACAAGATATGTTGCCTCTAAACATAAACAAGGAAAAGTTCTATATACGGCGCATGGATTTCATTTTTTTAAAGGAGCCTCTCTAAAGAATTGGCTCTTTTTTTATCCTGCAGAGAAAATGGCGAGACACTGGACTGACGGCTTACTAGTAATGAACGAGGAAGATTACCATTTGGGTAAAATGCTTGGGTTTAAAGAAAACGATAATATGTTTCACGTCCATGGTGTGGGTGTAGATTTACAAGAGTTTGGTGTAAGAACAGAAGAAGGGATGAATATTAAGAGCGAACTAGGTCTTGACTCAGATGCTGTTATTATCAGTTGTGTAGCGGAGTTAATAGCCCGGAAAAATCAAATGTTTTTGCTGGAAAACTGGAGGAACATTGTAAAGTACTGCCCGAATGCACATTTATTATTAATAGGCAATGGAATGGATTTTGAAAAAATTAAAATATTTATTCAGGAGCAGGGGATGAACAATGTTCACCTTCTGGGATATAGGCGTGATATACCAAAAATTCTTGCCGCCTCTGATATTGTAACACTTGTATCCAAACAGGAGGGGTTGCCCCGCTGCCTAATGGAGGCAATGGCCTGTGCAAAACCAATTATTACAACAAATGTTAGAGGGTCAAGAGACTTAATAGAAAATGGGCACTGCGGTATGGTCGTCAATCTAGGTGATCACGAACATCTTTGTAAAAGCTTTATTACATTAATCAACGATAAACAATTAAGGAATGTTTACGGGGAAAATGGTCAACAAAGAATCCAAAATTATAGTTTAATGAATGTATTAAGTGAAATGGAAGACATCTATACTCGTTATATATAATTCTTGGAATATGGAATTGATATCTACTATTTTAGGGAAATGCTTGATGTGATAACGCACATATATTTTTAAATAAAGAAGAATGACCTTTTTTGTTATGTATCACCGAAGGTTTAGATTTAATAAATCAAAATTTGTGGTGATTTTTTTTGCAATTGCCCTGTGCAAGAGTGTGCCTAAGGATTACTTGAATTCGAAAAGAATGGAAGGTATTTTATGAAAAGAACAGTAGATATCTTTATCTCATTATGTCTTTTAATTATATTTTCAGAAATACTAGTGATAGTAGCTCTAATGGTTCGGTGGAAATTAGGTTCTCCAATATTATTTAAACAGCAGCGTCCAGGACTTTATGGGAAGCCTTTTTATATATATAAGTTTCGAACAATGACGGATGCTAGGGATCATAAGGGGGAACTTCTACCGGATGAAATTCGCTTAACTTCTTTTGGAAAATTTTTAAGGAAAGCCAGCTTAGATGAATTACCCCAGCTTTTTAATATCCTGAAAGGAGATATTAGTTTAGTAGGCCCAAGACCGCTATTAATGGAATACCTTCCCTTATATACTTTTGAACAAGCAAGAAGACATGAGGTACGGCCGGGCATTACTGGCTGGGCGCAGGTTAATGGACGTAATGCGATAACTTGGGAAGAAAAGTTTAAGTTAGATGTATGGTATGTAGACCACCAATCATTATGGTTAGATATAAAAATATTAATTCTTACAGTGATAAAGGTTTTTAAATCAGAAGGAATAAATCAGCAGGGGCATGTTACTGCTGAATATTTTACTGGGAGTAAAGATAAAGAAGGGATCTCATGAGGAAAATTACCTTTATTGCAGCCATTAGTATTTTTCTTGTGTTACTAACAACTTTTATAGGATGGAAAATAAAAGTTGGAGAGTCATTTATTTCAGAGGTCAGAGATAATTTGATTCTGGAAAATCCCCTTTCCCTTTCAGCAAACCATCGAACAAATGTTAAGGATTTTGGAGCTAAAGGGGATGGCAATACAGAAGATACTGCAGCATTTCAATCAGCTATAGATGCGACGAGTAAAAAAGGCGGTGGGGATGTTTATGTTCCTGCTGGCACATATATATTAAATTCGTTTTATTTGAAGTCGAATGTGAAGTTAATTGGTGAAGGTCGGGATGTAGTTACACTAAAACTCACAAAAAATGCAAATGCTAAGAAACAAACCAGGCTATTAAATATCAAGAACATAGATAATGTATTAGTGAAAAATATAACATTTGACGGAAATTACGAAAACCACCGTAAAGGAACAGAACATATGCATGATGTTTTTATTTGGGATAGTAGTAATGTAGTTATTGAAAATTGCCGCATGGAAAATGCGGTTGGAGACGGCATTTCTGTTACAGGGTCTAAAAAGGCAAGCAATAATGTAACTCTTTCCAATAATATTTTCATAAACAATCACCGTTCCAATATAGTTGTTGAACAGGTAAACAATATAAAAATATTCAACAATCTTAGCGAGTCGGATATAGGGAGGCCAACCTTGCATTTCGAGCCCTTTGAAGAAGTCCAGGTTTATAACGCCAAAATTTATAATAATACATTTGTTACGAATGCAACTGAAAATAATTCTATACATATTAATGGAGGGGATGATAATGGGAGGTTTCATGAAATCGAATTCTATAACAATACAGTTAAAGGTGGGAATTCAGGAATTTTAATCAATAGAACGGTCGATACTAAAATTTATAATAATGACATATCCACCGATAATGTGAATATTTGGTTTGAGAATGATAATTTGGAACTCTACAAAAATAATTTAAAAACGAAGAACGGGATTTTAATCGAAGGTAATTTTGGAAAATCGGTTGGGACCAAAATTTACGAAAATAAAATTTCCACCAATAACAACGCAATGGTGATTCGGACTGAATCAGCTGATACCTTAATAAAAGGGAATACCTTCATTGGAAAAGGAAATAAGGATGCGATCTTTTTATGGGCAATTGGTGCATCAATCAAAAATACACATTTTATTGGTAATACCTTTACCAATTTTGATAAAGTTTTGTCAACTGATTTTTATAAAGAATCAAGTATTAATGGTTTGGTGTTTAATGGGAATCAATTCAATCAATTTATAAATAAAACGACATATTCAAGCAGACCCATTCAAAACTTGGTTATAGATGATAAAACTTACAGTTCTATTCAAAATATAACATTAATAAAGTGAGTATTTAAATTTATCAAAAAAAGATATTGTAAATGAATATCATACATACAAGTTGGTATTCTAGAAAGGTTATACGTAAAAAATTCACAAACTAGACCTTTCAATTCTCTTAATAGAAATATCTGATATTGGTATACTGGTTGGAAAATTGTTGATTCTTGCCTAACGAAAAGACTCGAATTGTAGTAGTTCTTCCAATGTTAAGAATTGCTATAGGTGAAGACTACTTAGTGCTACCAAATACGGCACGTTCTTTACTAACTACATTGCTTTTATATGTAATCTATCGCTTTGCCTGATATAAAAGCGTATAAGACCGCTGATGACCCCATGATGATGGCAGCTATAGAATTACCCTAAAACGGACAGAATAAATCTGTCCATTTTAGGGTGAAAGTCATAAAATCGCTCGGGTTGCACTTCTGCGTTGCCCAATCCTGATTTTATGGCAAAAGCCAATATTATTTTTTAAAGGATGACGCTTTTATAAATCTATTATATTTTTCTAAGCTAGATTGTTGGATTTTCCATAAACAAGATTTTCCGCAGACCTTTCTAAATTGTATGTTACATGATCCTTAAAATAGTGAATAACTTCATTATCAATATTCTCATCAAACTTCCTCGCAAAAAATTGGTTTGAGGTTTTTATAGATTTAATGTCGTCATTTTTTAAAATAATTGGATGTGTTTTATCTGTGTTTTTAAGTCCCCATTTTATGAACATTAAATTGTTATCCACTACTCTATTTTTATATGGCGAATTCATTAATAGCGTTTGAAAGAACCATTCATCTGGAATTAATGCATTTTGAAATGACTTGTAATACCAACTATTTTCCTTTAGAAAGTTCAATATATACCTAGCTGTTTCTAAAGGAATACAAAACCATTGGGATCCATGGTATAAAGAATAATCTTTTGGCAATTTATACTTATTGGGAGATAAATTAATGCCTCTTCTATAAAGGAAAAAAACTAAATTTCTAAAGATTCTAAACGGATGATAATAAGAATATTGATTTCTCATTACCGGACTCCATTGAATATCAAAATTAGGATGACGTAAATTCTTCTTAGCCGTCATAAAGATATTATTCTTATTATTGAATAAGTATTCTTTCAATCCATTTTTGACTACTAAGTCTTGGCCGCTCCTTAAGCAAACAAAATCATAGTCTACTCTCGAATTTACTACTTCTTTTAGCAGTAAAATTGTTGCGTCTACTTGACTTATATCCCCCCATATAACATCTATAGGCTCCTTTAAAATATATACATTTTTATCTTTTAAAATTTGTTTAGAGACAGAATCATAATGTTTCCTATCTATGTGAATGTAAACGTCTGCTAAATCCTGAGCAATTAGCTGTTTGATAAAAACATTTACCTGCTCAGGATTCTTATGAACTAGTAATATAAAAGCTGTCCGTTTGTCAATAATTTTAATCCCCCCTACAATAACTTTTTAAATGATTATCTTTAAATGAATTACATGTTAAAAAAAGCCTTCTTCCTTTCGTTCTTTATAATGAACTAATTTAATTTTATATCTAAAACTAATAGTTTTCAAGAACAAGGAGTGGGGAAATTTAAATTATTTTCTTGCTTCAATAAATAGTTATATCTATTATTTAAGAATCCTTTTTATACTAAATCTAAAGTGTCAAATGAAACACCGTTATTTCCGGTCTGCAAAAAAGGCGAATCGGTAATTCAGTGGTGCCAATCCCTCGATTCACATACAAGGGCATTTTTCTTTTGCCTAACAGATAAAATCCATCGGAATAGTTGCTTGCAAGTTCCGGTTTAAAAATCGGTCCATAAAAGGGAATTCGTACCTGCCCCCCATGAGAGTGGCCGGAAAATTGGGCGCTGATTGGATGGTTTATACATTCATCAGCAATATCGGGCTCATGAGACAGCAACAGCACACAATCTTGATCTGTTAAGCCCTTAACAGCCTTTTCGATATCGGGATTCCCATACAATACATCATCAATACCGGCAATATAAAGGCGCTGCCCGTTAATCTCGATAAAATCATGATTATTTTCCAATACTTTGAATTGTGATTTCTCCAATGTTTGAATCACTTCGTCCTTTGTATAAAAATCATGATTTCCAATGACAGCCCATTTTCCTCCATGAAGTCCCTTTAAAGATTGTAGTAATGGAATAGCAGCTTCAGGTTGCTGGTAACCCCTTTTGACGAGATCGCCTGTTAGGAATATAATATTGGGTTTTAATTCATTTATCTTACTTATAACCTGTTGAAATTCCTTCACCCCATAATGGAACCCCAAATGCACGTCACTGAATTGAACAATCTTCCATCCCTCAAAAGCCTTAGGAAGGTTGCTTATTCTCAACTGCACTTCATTAATTTGATACCAGAAACGTTCAACCTTGAATGAATAGGTTCCCGTCATGAATCCAGCCGCAAGGAGACCTGCAAACATTTTGAAAGATTTAGTTAAAAAAGTTCGGCGGCTAATCATCCGCTGTTTGAATTCTAATTCAGTCATGCAGGACTCCTTTTTATAAAATGTTCTTATTTAAGAACATTATATAAAAAAGTCAAATATTACTCAACTTTTATACATGCAAAAACTTTACACACACCGGAAATGGGACCATGATATCTGATTTTAACAATGAGAGTTTTCCTGTTTTGGGATCCCTTGCATATAAAACAAGATTCCCCGATTCTTGATTCGAAGCAACAATAAACTTTTCAGACGGATCCAGCGAAAAATCCCTCGGCCAATCTCCTTCGGTAGACGTATGTTCTAAAAAGGTAAGTTCACCTGTTTCCCCATTTACCCCAAAAACAGCTATGCTGTTATGTCCGCGGTTTCCCGCATATACAAACCGTCCATCAGATGAAATATGAATCGCACTTCCCTGATTATTTTCTGTAAAATCATCAGGGAGAGTTGAAATATATTGTTTTTCAGTGAAGTGGCCATTTTCCGGATGATAGGTCAAAACTATAACCTCTGAGCTAAATTCCGTCATTAGGTAGGCATATTGGCCGTTTGGATGGAATGTAAGGTGGCGCGGACCGCTGCCTGCTTTCAAGGGCAATAGCTTTACTTTTGTCAATGTGCCATCCTCCTGCACTTCATAGGTGATAAGTGCATCCGTTCCTAATTCAACAACTGCCAAATACTTTTCATCAGGAGTAAGGGTAGCATAATGGGTATGGGCTTTCTCCTGCCTTGGGTCCGGTCCGCGGCCTTCATGATTTATGCTGGATGCTGCCGGCTGAATGGACCCATCTTCACGGTTAATAAGATGTGACTCAACCATTCCCTTATGGTAATTGGCGGTAAAGACATATTTCGTTTTGCTGTCAACACTTACATGGCAGGGAGGAGATCCCAGGCTCATTTGCTGGTTTATGGCTATAAGCCCCCCGTCCTCGTTTATTTTAAATGCGGCCACCCCGCCAGCATCCCCATCTTTCCCCACGGAGTAAAGGAACCGATTGTCCTTGCTTATATTTATGTATGTAGGGTTCTCTAGCTCTGCTGCAACCTGAACATCTTCTATTTTTCTTCCCTCAGTGTTTAAAGTAAAAGAGTAAATTCCTTTGCTCTCTCCTTTTGTGTAGGTTCCTATATAGCCGATATAATTATTGTCACTAGTCATGTCTGAACTCCTTTATATGTGATCCCATTTATTTTATCAATTTTTAGTGAAAAATATAAAGAATACCAACTAATCGCAAAATCAATTATTTGATTTATTACAGTAGATAAGTAATATTAAATCTATCTGGGTTTAAAATTCACTAAACATATAATAGTTTTCATTAAAGGAGTTTGATCATGGCAAATAATAAAAATACGAAAAACCAGAAGAATTCTTCGTCGAAATTCATATTTTGGGTAGTAGGGTTGATAGCCGTTGGTGTTTTGGCACTTATTTTTCTTGGAAACCACTCTAAGGACAAAGAGACGGTGAAGTCTAATGAAATTGACTACAGCCATCAGCCGTTCTTAGGTAAGGAATCTGCCCCAGTATCCATCATTGAATTTGGGGATTATAAATGTCCGTATTGTAAGCAGTTTTCTGCATCTGCTATCCCGTTTATTGAAAAGGAACTGGTGGATACGGGAAAAGCTAAATTCTACTTCTTTAATGATTCCTTTATTAATGTGGATTCTGAGCGTTCAGCGAAATTTGCGGAATCTGTATATGCGGTTCTTGGAAACGATACATTCTGGAAATTCCATGAACTTCTTTATAAAAAGCAGCCAGAAGATCAGAAATATGAAAAAATCGATCTTTATACGGAAGAGTTCTTAACAGATACACTAAAGGAAGTGGCCAGTGACAAAGAAGTGGATAAGGTGGTTAAGCACTTCAAAGCCGACAAATCTAAGGATGCCTGGCAAAAGGATATGGATTATGTGAAAAAGTTAAATGTTCAAGGAACTCCCGCATTATTTGTTAATGGTAAAAAGTTCGAAGGTCAATCCATCGACGACTTAAAAGAGATGGTCGAAAACGCCGCGAAGGGGAAGTAATATGAACAAATCCCTGCTTCTTTCCTGGATTGCCGCGCTTATCGCCACTTTAGGCAGCTTGTATTTTAGTGAGGTTCTGCATTTTATTCCCTGTACGCTGTGCTGGTATCAGCGGATATTTATGTATCCATTGGCGATTATATTAGGAATTGCTGTCTATCGAAACGATCTTGATATATATAAATACGTACTGCCATTATCAGTCATCGGTATGCTGGTATCCGGCTACCATACACTGCTTCAAAAACTTCCTTTCTTACAAAGGTTTGAAATGTGTACCAGCGGCGTACCGTGCTCCAAAGATTATATTAACTGGCTTGGGTTTATTACGATTCCTATCTTAGCCTTTATTGCGTTTACAATCATAACAATCAGCATGGTAATCGTTGCGCGCAGCCAAAAAGAAGAGACTATCCGCGGATAGTCTCTTCTTTAGCTAATAGGAATTATAAATTTTTCAAATTTATAATTCCTAACGCATAAATTCAACTACGCCTCTGTCTTCGTCCTAACGGACTCGCCAATCGGCAAGTTTACATTTATAGGCGCTGCTGTTCCTGCTGTTTTACCTTTAATCGTTCTTCTAAAACATGCACGATTTGCAGGAAATGATCAGCCTCTCTAACGACATGGTCGGCTAACAGCGGGTCGATGACATTTCTAATTTGGCAGGTCTTAATAAAATCCAGGCCGGCTTGCTTGAAAGCACGCAGTTCCTGAGTGGCACTTTCACTGTCTTTATTGAGTTTTCCAATAATAGGATACGTAGGGCTTTTTTTATACAACATTGATTCAACATCACGTGCCTGATTTAGGAGGACCTCAAAATCATCCCCAAATTTTCTGGCGGTAATCACCAAATTCCGTTCAGATTGATCGAGAAGGGAGGCGATAAAGCGCGAATGCTCCATCATAATTTTTAACCAAAAAACATTTTCTTTGATAATCGCATCCTGGATAGGGTCTAATATTCCATCATTTAATTTTTTTAAAGTCCTCATAAAGTATTCAGCTTCACGGGCGATATGGTCCACAAGAAGCGGGAAGTTAAACCCCATGACTTTACAATTAATGATTAAGATGAGCAGGTTCCGCTTAAAATTCCGCAATCCTAATACTAACTGAATGGTATCTTCATTTAATTTCCGTACTGCTGTTACATTATAAGGCGTTTGATGAGCCCTTTTTTCCTGCTCTGCAAAGTATTGATAAAATCGGTCCGTTTGCTGGATAAGCTGCTTGTCTTTTCGATTGAAGCCTTCCCCTAAAAAATAGGAATGCTCCTTCATAATTCGCAGCCAAAATTTATTCTCAGTTAAAGAACGTTCAATAAACATTTGCTCTGTAAGAGATTCGGGTGGTGCTGCAAAGTTTTCTGGGGCAGTTAACATTTTGTTAAATTCCTGTTCGCTAAGTCCTTGATAGACCATGAGCCGCCCTCCTTAAACACGCATAGTACATTATATTGATGCTTTTAGTGTTTATGTTAGGCCTGCTTGGTCCAATTTTTAAGAATTCTTACGTTAATTCAAGAAGCTTGTTCAATTTCTTCTCCTGAAATCCCAATACCAGTTTTCCATCAATAAAGGTAGCGGGGGTAGCGAAAATTTTCTTTTCCTTTAACTGATCCAAGTACGCTTTATTAATAGAGGCATTCCGCTCTTCGAATTTAATTCCCTTTTCTTTTAAAAATGTTTTTACCTGATCACAGTAAGAGCAGCCATTGCTGCTATATACAATTACTTCATGTGGGGACACCTGAAAAACCTCCATATACAATCTTGTAATTAAAGATAATCAATCACTTACTATATTACAATCTTGAAACATTATGTAAAAAAAGGACCGGAATCATCCATTTTCTCCAACCACTGGATTAACAAATAAGTTGGTGATTAATACCAAAGAGCATGGGAAGCCTATTATGCTAGTTACTGCACGAGTTTTCCACTTTTTAGGTAATGAATAAGTGTGTTACAACTGATAGCCTTGGTTGTAGAGAAAACGAGCTACGAATTTAGGAGGTTATCAAATGAATAAACTTAAAAAACTAGTGATTGCAGCCGGGTTAATGTTATCAATGTCAGCTTTTACTTTAAATGGACAAACAGAAGCAGCAACAACTACACACACAGTACAATATGGTGAGACATACTGGAATATAGCAAAAGGATTCGGTGTTCCTGTCAACAGCTTAATGGCTGCGAATAATAGCAGACCATTGATTGCAGGTAAAAATATTACTCTGCCAAACTCTCCAGTTACTGCGGCAGACAAAGAGTTAATGGCACGTTTAGTCCGTGCTGAGGCTGTTGGTGAGCCATATGCAGGTAAGGTCGCAGTGGCAGTTGTCGTCTTGAACCGAGTAAAAAGTGATCAATTCCCAAATAGCGTTAGAGAAGTTATCTATCAAATTTCAAATGGACACTATGCGTTTACTCCTGTAGAAAACGGTCAAATCAATCAGGCCGCTGATGCTGAATCAAAAAGAGCTGTCAACGAAGCAATAGCTTTAATGGGTAAAGGGAATGGTTCACTATTTTTCTATAATCCTAATACCGCTCAAAGCTCTTGGATTAAATCACGTCAAGTGACTGTAAAAATCGGCAATCATGTATTTGCAAGATAAGCTTAGTATTTCCAATAAAATATTTTTTAATAAAAAGCAGTGGATTCCAACAATTGGAATCGCTGCTTTTTTGTTCCTTAATTTAGATGCTTCTAATAGCCGTGTGATTGGATGAGTTGATATAATGGAAGCAGTACAAAAGGGAAGGGGAGAATGCAATGGATACTTTAGGACAGAAATATCAAATTTACCCAATGTATCTTGATGGTAAATGGGTAGGCCAAGATTATGAAACGTTAACGGAAGTCGTAAACCCGGCGACCAAGGAAGTCATAGGAGCAGTACCAACCGGAGGTGCTTTTGAAGCGGAGCAGGCAGTCGATGCGGCCCACAAGGCATTTAAAACCTGGTCGAAAAAAACGGCTGAAGAACGCTATCAGCTCCTCATGAAATGGTACCAGTTGATTGATGAGAACAAACTTGAAATCGCTAAAATTATGACAATGGAGCAAGGCAAGCCGTTAAAAGAGGCAGTTGGTGAGGTCCAGTACGCCAATAGTTTCATTTCTTGGTTTGCTGAGGAAGGCAAGCGGGTTTATGGGGAAACGATACCTGCTTCTCATCCAAACAAGCGCATTCTCGTACGCAAGGAGCCTGTAGGTGTTATTGCGGCGATTACTCCTTGGAACTTCCCTGCGGCGATGATTACTAGAAAAGTGGGTCCTGCGCTTGCAGCCGGTTGTACGGCGGTAGTTAAACCAGCTAATCAGACGCCTCTAACCGCGTTAAAGATAGCTGAACTTGCCCATGAAGCGGGAATACCAGAAGGCGTATTAAATGTGATAACCGGAAAATCCTCAGAAATCGGGGATGTTTGGTTGAAAGACCCTCGTGTTACTAAAATTACTTTTACCGGTTCGACCGAGGTCGGTAAAACATTAATGAGGGGCGCTGCCGAAACTGTGAAAAAAGTATCACTTGAGCTTGGCGGAAATGCACCGTTTATCGTTATGGACGATGCCAATTTGGCTAAAGCTGCGGCAGGCCTTGTCCAATCAAAATTCCGCAATGCCGGACAAACCTGTATTTGTACGAACCGTGTCTATGTTCAGGAAGGTGTAGCAGAGGAATTCACGAAGCTATTCCAAGCGGAATTGGAAAAGCTTAAAGTAGGAAATGGACTTGAAGACGGTGTTGATATCGGTCCATTAATCGACCAAGCCGCCCGCAGTAAAGTGGAAGAACTCTTACAAGATGCAATCGAAAAGGGAGGCAGGGTCGTTTATACAGGACTAAAACCGGCAGAAGAGAATGGCTATTTCTATGCCCCAACAATTTTAACGGATGTGCAGGATGACATGGAATGCATGAAGGATGAAATCTTTGGCCCGATTGCACCGATTGCGACCTTTAAGACGGAAGAAGAAGTGATTGAACGTGCTAATAATTCAAACTATGGTTTAGCTGCTTATGTCTATACCGAGAATTTGAGCCGATCGTTTAGAATCACGGAGCAGCTTGAATACGGTATCGTTGGTCTCAACGATGCGCTGCCTTCAGTTGCGCAAGCACCGTTCGGCGGATATAAGGAAAGCGGTATTGGCCGTGAAGGTGGTCATTTCGGAATTGAAGAATTTTTAGAAGTGAAATATATTTCCATCGGTTTGGACTAAAATAAAAAGCAAGCCGTGCACCAGAATGAACACCGGCGCACGGCTTGTTTTTATTTTTGCTATCACTGAATCTTCTCTCTTTTTACTTTTATTCAGTTCGTTTACTGTGGTACGATAACGTATAAAAGCAGACAGAGAAATGGGGTAATAGGAAATTGATTAAAACGATTTTATTCGACGTTGACGGGGTTCTATTAAGCGAGGAACGTTACTTTGATGCATCGGCGCTAACCGTCTGGGAGATGCTTATAAGCAGTAATTACTTGGCTTTATCACCTGAAAAATTCAAAACAGATTATAGCGATAAAGAAATAGAAGAAATTCGAAATGTTGTATTTGAAAATGATAAAATCCTGAAATTCCAAAAATCACGCGGCCTGAATGCCAACTGGGATATGATTTATTTATCATTTGCCCACCAGCTAATTCATCTACTTTCACAAATCAAAGAATATGAAATTGAAAACATTAGAAAATGGTGTCAAGAACCAATCAATCATAAAACCTTACTTGAGATTGGTGGGGTGTTGAATAATTATTCGGTTGAACTGGATTTTGGTTTGTTTGTGAAGGAGTTTGAGAGGTCCGAGGCAACTAAGCAAGAACTGCTTGATTATTTGAATGTGCTGACCTTTGAGAAGCTTGGTGTTGAAACCTCTAGTTTTCAAAAAGGGGAGCTTTGGTCTGTATGTGAGCATGTTTCTCAGGAATGGTATGTGGGCGATGACAATATTATTGCTTCAACCGGCAAGCCTTCTGTTCAGAAAGGCAAGAAAGGCTTTTTAGTTAATGAAACAACATTGGCTCCTAAAGAAGATATAGGAGAGCTATTTCAATTTTTAACAGCCTCGGGGATTGAGATTGGGATTGGAACAGGCCGTCCCGAATTGGAAACGATTCAGCCATTTCAACACTTGGATTGGTTAAAGCATTTTGATGTGAGTCGGATTGTGACTGCGGATGATGTCGCCAAGGCTGAGCAGGAACTTCCAGAAGGGAAATCTTTATCAAAGCCGCATCCGTATACCTACATATTGGGTCTGCATCGCAAAGATCTGTCCGTGCAGGAGTGTTTGAACACGCCGCTGCCAATCAAGGATGGCTATTCTGTCCTGATTGTGGGGGATTCATTGGCAGATCTTCTCGCTGCAAGGCAAATGGGTTGTCAATTCGCCGCTGTATTAACCGGACTCTCAGGAAAAGACGCCAGAAGTGAATTCGAAAAGCATAAAGCGGACTATATTCTCGAATCTGTGCTTGATTTGAGGGGTATTCTTTAAAAAGTTGCCTGCTATTAGCGTTTTTTTAAGTTTATTAGCGAATTTGAGGATTCTATTAGCGAATCAAAGTCATTTATTAGCGATTTTTAACGTTTTATTAGCGAATCTAACAGTAAGAACCGAACCCTAAAATTTCTATCGGCGAATTTTGAGGTCCAATCGGCGAATCGAAGCTTTTTATCGGCGAATCTCCGCCCTCAATCGGCGAATTCAACCATTCTATCGGCGAATTAAAAAGTTCCAACATAAAAAGGCTGCCCCTATAAAAGGAGCAGCCCTATTCAAATCCAAAAAATCAAACACTCTCCACAGCCTGCGGCTCAACGCGGCCTGCCTCAAACGTATCGACATTTGATAACTCCAAAAATTGTGCTTCGTCTAAACCAGGAATTTGGACAAGTTCACGGCTGACTTCAGTACCGAGCGTCTTATCAAGCGTCAACACCATGATGGCCTCGCCGCCAACTTCTGTACGGCCAACCTGCATGGTACCGATGTTGATTTGATAGTCTCCAAGTAAAGATCCTACCTTTCCAATCATCCCCGGCACGTCCTGATGTTTAATATATAATAGATATTTCTCAGGCTTCACGTCAATCCGGTATTGATTAATCTTTACAATCCGGGCACCGTAGCCGTTTAACACAGTGGCCCCAATCCGAGCCGTTTCATCACCTTGCGAAACTGAAAGCTCCAAATAATTGGCAAAGCCTTTATTCGTAGCATTTTTCTGCACATTATATGAAACGCCCTGCTCCTTCAACAAATGAAGCACGTTGATGAGATTGACAGAATCGCTTAAATGATAGGATAAAACACCTCTAAGCATTGTCCGTGTCAATAATTCTGTATCCTCATCGATTAGATCACCATAATAATTGATTTCTATTTTTGTAGGTGCAGAGTTTTTTAATAATTGAATGACAAGCTGGCCCACTTGGTCGCCAAGGACTAAATAAGGCTGGAGCTTGGCTTGCGTTTCGCCGGACATTTGCGGCATATTTACTGCATTTTGGATCGATTGGTTTTCAAAAATCTCAACGATTTCCGCGCTGACTTCTTCTGCTACTTTCTCTTGTGCCTCAACGGTAGAAGCGCCAAGATGCGGAGTAACGATAATATTCGGATTTTGCAATAGCTCTGGGTCACCAACCGGTTCTTTTTCAAATACGTCAAGGGCAGCACCGGCAACATGGCCAGATTGAATAGCCCGAACCAAGGCTTTTTCATCAATGATACCACCGCGGGCACAGTTCACGAAGCGGACGCCTTTTTTCGTTTTGCTTAAAAATTCATCATTAATAATTCCGCGAGTATCATTAGTCAGCGGTGTATGGATGGTAATAAAATCAGCCTCGGCCGCAATTAAATCAAGGCTTGCTTTTGTAATGCCAAGCTTTTTCGCGCGGTCTTCCGTCAAATATGGGTCAAAGCCCAAAATATTCATGCCGAAGCCTTTTGCTCGTTTGGCCACTTCAGTACCGATCTTGCCCATACCAACAACACCAAGTGTCTTTTTGTACAGCTCCACTCCTTTAAAAGAGTTGCGGTCCCATTCACCGCCGGAGGTCTTTTGGTGGGCTTGCGGAATTTTTCTTGCCATCGCCAGCATCATCGCCAATGTGTGCTCAGTTGCAGCAATCGTGTTGGCACCAGGTGCGTTAATGACGATGATCCCTTTCTTGGTAGCAGCGTTGACATCAATGTTATCCACGCCGACACCTGCTCTAGCAATGACACGCAGGCGGCCTGCTGCCTCAAGAAGCTCTCCTGTTACCTTTGTTTGGCTTCTCACAATAAGGGCGTCGTAATCACCGATAATCTTTTTTAATTCATCTGTAGGCAGTGTTGGCTGTCTTTCCACAATGAAATTGGCATGGTCGACTAAGCATTTTAAACCTGTCTGGCTGATTCCGTCGGTTACAAGCACTTTGTACATTTTTAAAACCTCCAGTTTGTTTTTTTATAAAAATTTTAATAGCTTACGGTATTTCATTGAAAAATAAAAAACGCCCCTCATAACAGACACAGTGGTCGTGTTATGAGGGACGTAAGTTAACGTGGTGCCACCCTCTTTTGCCGCAACACCGGTGCGGCCTCTAAGCAAATAACGGGTTGGTTATACCCGGGCTAGCCTACTAAAATTTCAGCAGCCAGTTCAGAAGGGCTGGGCATTATAGAAATTAGCACCGGTTCGCAGCGTCCACCGGCTCTCTGAAACTATTTCCTATTGCCGTCTTCATCATCACTTTTTCATTAATAGAATACACCCAATTGAGTGAAATTTCAAAATTCAACTGAATATAGGCATTATTCTACATCCCGCTTTCGGGCTTGTAAAGGGGTTAAATTCAAAAAAATTTGCCAGTTTTCTCTGAAAATTTTTACTCAAAATGAAGAACCTTGCTATAATGCAATAGTAAGCGATTACAGCGGGGAAAAGTCAGAAATATATCTATTGTAAAAAAATGAACAGACCCTTATAATGTCTACAATAGAAATACAATTGTTCACACCAGAAGGACATAGGAACGGAGGGGAAATGGGTGAAAGCAATTTCGATTGGATTACTGGGGTTGGGTACCGTTGGCTCAGGTGTTGTCCAAATTATTAAAAATCATCAGGATAAATTAATGCACCAGGTGGGCTGCCCAGTAACGATTAAAAAAATTCTGGTTCAAAATTTAATTAAAACTAGACCTGTTGAAATCGAAGCAGGATTATTAACGAATAATGCTGATGACATCTTATTGGATGAAGAAATAGATGTTATCATCGAGGTTATGGGCGGAATTGACGCCACAAAAGACTATTTGATTACGGCCCTCCGTCAAGGCAAGCATGTTGTGACTGCCAATAAGGATTTAATGGCGCTCCATGGCTCCGAACTGTTAACGGTGGCATCAGAGTATGGCTGTGATTTGTTTTATGAGGCGAGCGTGGCTGGCGGCATTCCGATTCTTAGAAGTTTGGTGGATGGCCTTGCTTCTGATCGTGTTACGCAAATGATGGGGATTGTCAATGGAACAACAAACTATATTTTAACGAAAATGAGCAATGAAGGCCGCTCCTATGATGAGGTGCTGAAAGAGGCACAGGCTCTCGGTTTTGCGGAGACTGACCCGACATCTGACGTTGAAGGATTGGATGCAGCACGTAAAATGACCATCCTTGCTACATTGGGCTTCTCCATGCACATTGATTTAGAGGATGTAAAGGTGAAGGGCATTTCTGGCGTAACGGAAGATGATATCCGCTATGGGAAACAGCTTGGCTATACGATGAAGCTGATTGGATATGCCCACCGTGAAGGAGAAAAGGTCGAAGTCAGTGTCGCCCCTACTTTCTTGTCTGACAATCATCCGCTTGCTTCCGTTCAAAATGAATACAATGCTGTTTATGTGTACGGTGAAGCTGTGGGGGAAACGATGTTTTACGGGCCTGGAGCAGGCAGTCTGCCAACCGCAACCTCCATTGTTTCTGACCTGGTCGGTGTAGTGAAAAATTTGCGGCTCGGCGTGAATGGGAAAAGTGCCGTCACTCCGCAATATCCAAAGCAATTAAAGGATGATAACGAAAAATATTCGAAGTACTTCCTGCGTATCCACGTCCGCGATGAAGTTGGTGTTTTTGCCGATATAACGACGATTTTTGCCAAGTATGGGGTCAGCTTTGAAAAAATTCTTCAGCTGCCAATCAAGAAACATGAAACATCAGAAATTGTCCTAGTAACCCACAAAGCTTCTTTAACAAGCTACGATGGAATTCTACAGGAGTTAAATGACCTGCAAGCTGTAAAAGAAATAAAAAGTGCATATAGAGTGGTGAGGAAAACGATATGAGATGGCCAGGATTAATTGAAGCATATAAAGAATTTTTACCAGTAAATAATGAGACACCAAGGCTAACGCTAAATGAAGGAAATACCCCGCTAATTCACTTGCAGAATCTTTCCAAGGAATGGGGAGTAGAGCTTTATGTAAAAGTAGAAGGAGCCAATCCAACTGGTTCCTTTAAGGACAGAGGAATGGTAATGGCGGTTGCCAAAGCAATTGAGGAAGGCAGCAAAACTGTCATCTGCGCCTCCACCGGAAACACTTCAGCTGCCGCTGCAGCATATGCAGCCCGGGCGGGTATCAACTGTATCGTTGTGATTCCGGAAGGGAAAATTGCCATGGGCAAACTTGCTCAGGCGATGATGTATGGGGCCGAAATCATCTCCATAGAGGGGAATTTTGACCAGGCTCTTAAAATGGTGCGAGATATCAGCGAAGTAGAGCCAATCACATTGGTTAACTCAGTTAACCCTTTCCGTCTGGAAGGGCAAAAAACAGCTGCATTTGAGGTTTGTGACCAGCTTGGTTCAGCACCTGAAATTTTAGCGATCCCGGTTGGAAACGCCGGTAACATCAGTGCTTATTGGAAAGGCTTTAAAGAATATAACAGCAAAAAAGAAACTGGTCTGCCAAGAATGTTCGGTTTTGAAGCTGCAGGGGCCGCCGCTCTCGTACATAACCGGGTGTTTGAAAATCCGGAAACAATCGCAACAGCGATTCGGATTGGAAACCCGGCTAGCTGGGATTTGGCGGTTAATGCAGTAAAAGAATCTAACGGTCAGTTTGATGAGGTTACCGATGATGAAATCGTCGCGGCTTATAAAAAATTAGCATCCACGGAAGGTGTTTTTGCAGAGCCGGCATCCTGCGCTTCCATCGCTGGTGTTTATAAATCATTACAAAACGGGAAAATCGCCAAAGGCACCAAAATTGTCGCTGTTCTTACAGGAAATGGCTTGAAGGATCCGGACACAGCTATTCAGAGCAGTTTGGTGAAACCTGTTGTATTGCCAAACGATGAAAAGGCTGTAGCAGAGCATATTCGAGGGGTTGTCGGGCATGCCGCTGAATAATCAATGGTTGATCAAGGTTCCGGCAAGCACAGCCAATCTTGGTCCGGGATTTGATTCCATGGGACTTGCGGTAGATCTGTATTTAACTTTAGAGGTGGAGAAAAGTGACAATTGGGAATTCTTTTCTCCTAACCCTGAATTAAACCAGCTTCCAACTGATGAAACCCATTTTATTGCACAAATTGCCCTTGAGACAGCTAAGAAATATGGAAAAGAGCTAACTCCTTGCCGTGTAAAAATGGAAAGTGAGATTCCCTTGGCACGAGGACTAGGTTCCAGCGCTTCTGCTATCATTGCAGGGATTGAACTTGCTGATATCGTGGGTGGCTTAGACCTGACAAAGGAGGAAAAGCTTCTATTGTCAACTGATATAGAGGGCCATCCGGACAATGTCGGGGCATCCCTTTATGGGGGCCTTGTCATTGGAAGTTATCGGCAAAACGAAGTGGAGATGCTGAGCTTTTCTAATCTTTCCTTTGAAATGGCTGCTGTTATTCCAAAAGAAATCTTATTAACTAAGGATTCACGTGGAGTACTGCCAAATAGCTTTTCGATGAAAGAAGCGATCGAGGCTTCTTCAGCTGCGAACGTATTGGTGGCATCCCTGTTAAGTGAAAATTGGGAAATGGCCGGAAAAATGATGGAACGAGATCGGTTTCATCAGCCTTATCGGAGACCGCTAATTCCTTTTTATCAAGACGTTGAACAATTTGCAAAAGAGAATGGGGCATTCGGAACAGCATTAAGCGGTGCAGGCCCAACTGTCCTTTGCTTTGCTGAAAAGGGCAATGGCCGTCAGCTGGTTACAGATATCCAAAAGGCCTTCCCGGAAATGACCGTAAAGCTCTTGCAAATTGATTCCTCCGGCAGCAGAGTCTGTGAAACAGCGAAACGGAAGTAATTTAAAACAAAGCAAAAAGAGGCTGAATCATTCAGCCTCTTTTTGCTTTCTCAAATATTCCTCAAAATCGCTTTTATTTAATGGTCTACTAAATAAATAGCCCTGCATCAAACAACAATCTCTAGAAAGTAAAAATTCCTTCTGATATTCCTTTTCAACTCCTTCTGCAATTACTTGAAGCTTTAAGCTTCGGCCCAGATTAATAATCGCTTCGGGAATCTCGGAGTTCTCAAAATCTTCTTCGATATTCTGAATAAAGGATTTATCTATTTTTAAGCAATCGATCGGTAAATCTTTTAAATAGCTTAAAGACGAATAGCCCGTCCCAAAATCATCAATAGAAATGGAGATTCCTAAACTTTTAAGTGTACGAAGTGATTGAACAATTTCTCGTGAATTATTCAAAAGAATGCTTTCTGTAATCTCAATTTCAAAACAGTCAGGACGTAATTCACTATTGGCAAGAATTTCTTCAATCATCGTGACCATCTTACGTGGTTCCTGAAACTGCCGGGCAGAAAAATTTACCCCTACTGATAACGGAATAGGCAGATTCCTGTTCCAGACGCTTACCTGACTGCAGGCTGTTTTCATCACAAATTCCCAGATTGGCTGAATTAATTCTGTTTCTTCGGCAATCGGGATAAAAATTTCCGGCGAAACAATACCCAATTCATCATCCGTCCATCGCAGCAATGCTTCAACACCAAAGATGGTACCTTCTTTTACATTCATTTTTGGCTGGTAATAGACTTCTAATAATTCATTTTCAATCGCTTTTCTTAAGCGAGCCTCAAGATGTGGTCTTTTTATATTCGCCTTTCTTAACTGTTCTGAAAAAACAACAACTTTGTTTCCTCCCATTTTCTTCGCCGTATACATGGCCGTGTCTGCGTAGATAATGAGACTTTCGATATTATCTGTGTGCTCGGGGTAGATGCTGACACCACAGCTGGCTCCCATATAAATTTCTGTTTCATCAAGAAAATAAGGGGCTTTTAGGTTGGTAATAATGCTCTCTGCAGCACTCTTTGTATCTTGTAAATTATAATTGAACAATAAAATAATAAATTCATCGCCGCCCTGCCTGATGATGAAATGATTTTCATTATTGGGCAGGCTATCCTTTATTCGGCTGGCAGTCATTTTGAGGATTTCGTCCCCTTTGGAATGCCCAAAGGAGTCATTAACTTCCTTAAAACGGTCCATATCCATGAAAATAACCGATAAGGTTTCTCCATTTTCATTCGCCCTATTTACAATCGAAGGGAGTTTTTCTTGAAAATATCTTCTGTTAAGCAGTCCTGTTAACGCGTCATGATTCGCTTGGTATTCGATAAATTCCCTGCTCTGCTGGAGGTCCGTTACATAGTTGTGCAGGTCCTTAGACAAGGCATTGACGTTTTCCGCCAGCATGCCAAGCTCATCTTTTCGTTTTAAATGAAGGTTTTTTCCAAAATTGCCTTTGGCAATTTCATTGACCCGATCCACAATATAACCAATCGGCCTTGTAATAGAGCTTGAAAAAATAAAGCTGATAATTAACACGATAATCATAATGATGATGGAAAGCAGGATATGAACCTTCAGTTCATGCGCCAATTCGTTTTCTATCAGGCCATAATCATAGACAAGGCCAATCACAAAGGCTGTGCCATTGGCAGAAGCAGGGACAAAGGTTTTCATTACGCTTTTTCCATTTAATTGGGCTTTGTAGGATTGTGTTTTTCCCGTTTTCATCGCTTTTTGGACTAAAGGAGTATCCTTTTTATAGTTTTTGTACTTTTTATAGTCACCGTACCACCAAGGCCGGGCAGAAATGCGCATATAGCTGTTTCCGTTTAAAAAGACGAATTCCTTCTTTTTTCCGAAATTCTTTGGATTAAAAACAGTTAACTCCAAAATGCCTTTTTGCTTTGTATAATCTTTAATAAACTTTGTAGGGCCAAAAAGATCTTCGTATTCAATAGCTTCGCTGTCCCGGAAATAAGGGTTAATGATATAATTCGTTGTCCCATCATAATAATAGCCCCATTTGTCAATATGGTCCGGGTTCGAGGAAGCAACTTCGATCGGTCCTGACCAATAATTTGGCAGAGTTAACCCCTTTCCGACCGTAACTGGCTTTAAAGCAAAAAGCTGCTGATAGGCATCATACCAATAGCCCCATCCCTTGGTGGACATGTTAATTTCTTGAGGGTCGGATGATTTCACGCCAATAATGTCATCCTTTGTCTTTGCCATTAAAGTAATGTGTGAGACACCGACATCCTTGGCTATTTTTTTGAGCTGCTCGTTTGAGACATCCTCCCAGCGGGACGGAAGCTGATCCTTGATGGCGAGGGAGGCAATCCGTAAATCCCTGCCAAGAATATCTTCAACATATAAGGAGCCCTTGGTTGTATTTTTGACATGATAGGAAATTTCCTTTGTGATCATGGAAATCTCTCGATTGTTATTACTAATGAGCTGATTTTTTGACCGAATATAATGAAAGGCATTATTGGTAACTAAAATGATAAATACAAGCAGACAAAATAATAGCGGAAGTTTTTTCTTTATAGACAAGCTTTAACACTCCAATGAGCAGCATACACTTCCTTTTAATAAGGTGTGTATGCTGTTGTAGATTAGGGGACAGATTAACCCTTTATTCCATGGAGCCATTCTTCATAGCATTCATCACATAGCGTTTCATGCCTTTCTTGATCGGCTGAAACAAACGAAACTTGATGAAGATGTTTTTCCTCAAACTGGTTTGTGCAATAAAAGCATGTATCAGGCATTTTCTATCCTCCTTTATAAATATAGATAGTTTAGTTTCTTCCCGCAACCTTAGTTTTATAATAGAAAAAAATCTTTCAGTAACTCGTCCTATGATCTCCCAGTATGGTAAAATAGTGTAAAAATTGGGAATTTTTTTAGAGGGGGAGGCCTTCAAGTATGAAGCTTCCAATTATTCAAACGAAGCTGCGGGTTCCTGCGGTGAAAGATGAGTTTCTAAGAAGAGCAAATCTTACGAGGAAGCTGAAGAAAATACCAGAACATCCCTTAACTATTATTCATTCCGGGGCTGGCTTTGGAAAAAGCACCGCACTTGCCTTGTTCATGAAGGACGAAAATATTAATGGCTGCTGGTATTCCATCTCTTCTATGGATGATGATGTCCTTCCGTTTCTGTCTCATATTATCCATTCCATTCGAAAAGCTGCCCCTGAGTTTGGCAGAGAGTTGTTAACCTTTGTGGAAACCACAGATCGTTATATCCGCAATGAAGAAATAGGTTTCCTCTGTTCTTTGTTTATTAATGAAATCCTTGAAACCAGTTCTAAAATCATTTTGATTTTGGATGATTTTCACCAAATTGAACAGTCCTATACCATTAATAGTTTCATGGAAAATCTTCTCGAGCATATCCCCGCGAATTTGCATATTGTGATCTCCAGCCGAAGCCGTCCGGTTTGGAAGCCTCTTACAAAAATGAAAGTGTGCGGACAATTGCTGGAAATTACCAAAGAGGACTTAATTCTGACCATCGAGGAAATGGAATTGCTCTTGTTGGACTTATATGGGCTGTCGATGGAGCATCATCATTTATTAGCCATTTATCAAGTAACAGAAGGATGGATTATTGCCACATGTATGATTGCCCAGCAAATTCCCTTGAAACAGGACATTTCCGCTTTAATTGAGCAATCTTCCCTGTCCCTTCATGACTTTTTTCAGTATCTAGTTTTGGAAGTGTTTTCAAAGCAGCCGCCTATCATTCAGCAATTTCTTGAACAAACATCTATTTTTGAGGAGATTGAAGAGGAATTATGTGACGAAGTCATCGGCATTCAAGCGGCCTCAAGTATGTTGGAACAGTTAAAAGACCGAAACCTGTTTATCCAAAAAGTCGACTCAAAGCATTATCGTTACCACGCATTATTTAAGGATTTTTTAGAAAATCATTTTGAAAAGAATCATCCGGAAAACTTTATCTTCCTGCATGAACGATGTGCCCGTTTTTATGAAAAAAGGGAGCTTTGGGAAAAGGCACTTTATCATTACAAAAAAATAAAACAGTTTAAAGCGATTGCCTCCATATTGCAGGAAAAGGGCTTTCACATGCTGGAAAGCGGTAAATTGGAAAGCTTAGCGGATTTGTTAAAAAAAATCCCTGAGGATGAGTTCGATACCTACTATCTTCTTTGGCTATTGAAAGCGGAGGTATACCGATACCGTTCCCAATATCTTGACGCCGAAGAATGTTATCATGAGGCTTGCGAAGGTGCCCGGAGGAGAAATGATTTCCTAGGAATGAGCAGGGCCTTAGAGGGAAAAGCAAAGATTTACTTGGACACGATTCAGCCTCAGCGTGCAGAACAGCTTTTATATGAAGCGATTGCCCACCGAGAAAAAAGCAATAGCCCCGTGGAGGAGAGCGGCAGGCTTTATGAGTTATTATCCGAGAATCTGCTTAACTCCGGGAAAGCAAAAAAAGCGGAGGTTTGGCTAAAAAAAGCCAAGGAGTCAACTATTTCCAAGCTTGACGGAAGCCTCGAGGCAAGATTGTATCTACGAACAGGACGGTTTGAGGAAGCAAAGAAATTTCTATATATGAAAAAAGCTGAAGTGACTAATGTTCAACTTTCTTCCCTGCCGCAGGCACACCGTGAAATTGACTTATTGCTTTCCATTATCGAGGCGTTTACAGGAGAAGGGAATAAAGCAAAGGAGCTTGCCCAGGCAGGCATCCAGCAGGGAATCAGCTTGAAGGCTCCATTTGTGGAGGCCTGCGGGTGGATTAGGATGGGGCACGCTGTTCAAATTTTGAATAAATATGATTCTTCGTTAGCGGAAAACTGCTATCAGACGGCACTAGAATTGATGGATAAATTGCAAGTTGACCGTGGTAAGGCAGAGCCATTAATGGGACTTTGCATTTTATATGGCGTCAGAGGGGAATTCGAACGGGCGATGATGGCCGGTAAACGTGCTTTGCAGGAGACGGAAAGAGTGAATGACCTTTGGCTTTCGGCCATGATTACGCTTGGCATGGGAATCACTTGCATTCATAATGAACGATTCTCAAAGGCCCTGGATTACTTGGAACAAACGAATACCATGTTTGTACATTGTGAGGACTCTTATGGTCAAATGCTCAGCAATTTCTGGCTGGCCTATTGTTTTCACATCGAGAAAAATCGGGAACAATTCAGGACAGCAATGCTTGAGTTTTTAAATATTGTTCAAACACACGAATATGAATTCATTTTTCATAAAAGATCTGTCTTTGGTCCAAGAGATTTGCAGGTGTTCATTCCTATGTTAATAGATTGTTTAAAAGAAGACGGACAAACAGGATATGCGGCCAAAATTCTGCAGGATATGGGAATTGCCGCCTTAGAATCCCACCCTGGCTATTCCATCAGGGTCCAAACCCTTGGGCAATTCAGGATTTGGCTGGCGGATAAGGAAGTCGGTGAAAAGGAATGGCAGAGAGAAAAGGCAAAGGAACTATTTCAATTATTGATGACTACCGGTGAATTAATTTCAAAAGAAGAGATTATTGCAATCCTTTGGCCAAATCAAGAGCGAAAAAGTGCTGACCGGGACTTTAAGGTGGCCTTAAACAGCCTGCAGAATGTCCTTGAACCCGCACGGAAGGCAAGGGCTGCCCCTTTTTTTGTGATAAGAGAAGGAAGCTTTTATGGATTAAATCCACTGGCGGTGATTGAATTGGATACAGTCCTTTTTCAGGACTTGATTCAAAAAGGGCTTCAGGAAGCAGAACCTGAGAAAGGGCAGCTTTTTTTGGAAAAGGGCTTAAAGCTCTATCAGGGGGAGTATTTGCCTGACCGCCGCTACGATGATTGGTGTATCAGCAAAAGGGAGAGGATGCTCGTTTATTTCCTAAGAGGAGCGGAAAAAATGGCTCAAGCCTATGTTCGTCATGAAAATTATAATGGGGCCATTTTCTGGTGTGAAAAAATATTGGAGCGGGACCGTACCTGGGAAGAAGCATACCGGCTGCTCATGTACTGCTACTATCGTAAAAATAACCGGCCGCAGGCCTTAAAATGGTATCAAAAGTGCACCGAGGTCCTCGAAAAAGAACTAGGTGTTTCGCCGCTTGAGCCAACAAGGCATATGCGTGACATGATTATGGAATCTGACAGCTATATACAACCAATCTGACAGCCTGAAAAAAAGGCTGTTTTTTTTTGTAACTTCTTTGTAACTCCTATTTCCTATGATGAAGTCAAAGCATTTCCATGATTGACCTGAAAAATTTTAAGGGGGAAGAGATGTGAAGGGAAGCAGAAAAAGATGGGCATTTTTAGGATTACTAATGTTTGTGATGCTGTTTGCCAGTGCATGCAGCTCGGACAAATCATCATCAGAGCCGAAGGACAACGGTGGAAAGAAGGAAGAAAATAAAGCCCCAATTAAAATCGGTGTGCTTGCATCAAAAACTGGAGCCTTGGAGTCCTACGGTAAACAAACATTAAGAGGCTTTGAGCTGGGACTACAATATGCTACAGACGGAAAGATGGAAGTGGATGGCAGAAAAATTGAATTCTATGTGGAAGATACCGAAACGAAGCCGGAAGTAGCTGTACAAAAAGCAACGAAACTATTAGAAGAAGATAAGGTGGATTTCTTGGTTGGATCGTCTAGTTCTGCTGATACATTAGCAGTACTTCCGCTGGCTGAGGAATATAAAAGAATTATGGTGGTTGAACCAGCTGCAGCGGATACGATTACTGGATCCGAGTTCAACCCTTATATTTTCCGAACAGCACGGAACTCTTCACAGGACGCAGTTGCCGGTGCAGCAGCCATCGCGAAAAAGGGTGTCAAAATTGCGACCCTAGCTCCTGATTATTCATTTGGACGTGACGGGGTAGCGGCATTTAAAGAAGCGGCTAAGAAATTAGGTGCTGACATAGTAAAGGAAGAATATGCGGATCCGGCAGCAACGGATTTTACCTCTAATATTCAAAAAATCATTGATGCCAAACCTGATTACCTATTCGTAGTCTGGGCGGGTGCTAACTCTCCATGGAAACAGATTGCCGATATGAAGGTTCAGGAAAAAGGCATCAAAATCTCAACCGGAGCACCGGATATTGCGGCCTTATCTACAATGGCGCCGCTTGTAGGAATGGAAGGCTTCACTGTCTATTATCATGATCTTCCAAAAAATAAAATCAATGATTGGCTTGTCGCTGAACATAAAAAGAAATTTAACAATGAGGTTCCCGACCTATTTACACCAGGAGGTATGAGTGCGGCAATCTCCATTGTGGAAGCTGTCAAGAAAACAAAAGGCGATACTGACGCCGATAAATTGATTAAAGCGATGGAAGGAATGAGCTTTGAAACACCGAAAGGAAAAATGACCTTCCGACCTGAGGATCACCAGGCACTGCAGTCATTATATGCGATTAAGCTTGAGAAAAAGGATGGCGTGAATTATCCGGTTCCGGTATTAATGCGCGAGCTGACTCCCGAGGAAACCGCTCCGCCAATTCGTAATAAATAAATTTCACAGGTGAGTGGGGGGATTAAGGTTTAATCGGGTCCCCCTCTTCCTATTTGTAATCTAGGGTGGTGATATGTTTGGCAGCATTGATTGAAACAAATGATTTATCGATAACCTTTGGCGGCCATACCGCGGTTGATTCCGTTACATTAACAGTTCCTGAAAAACACTTTAAGTCAATTATCGGGCCGAATGGCGCCGGAAAAACGACCTTTTTTAATCTATTAAGCGGGCAGCTTACACCGACAAAAGGGAAAATTTATTACCGGGGGAAAGACATCACTGCTTTTTCACCGACGAAACGAACCAGGGCAGGAATTGGCCGTTCCTTTCAAATTACAAATGTATTTCCCAATTTAACCGTTTTGGAAAATGTCCGGCTCGCTGTCCAATCGCAGGCGGGAATCCGCTATCAAATGCTATTTCATTATAAAAAATATCGCCAATTTGAAGAGAAGGCGCTGGAATGGCTGAGGCTGGTGCTTCTCGATGACAAACAGGACTCACTTGCCGCTAACCTTGCCCATGGTGAAAAGCGGAAGCTGGAAATTGCCATGCTGCTGGCATTGGAAACAGAGGTTTTGCTACTGGATGAACCGACCGCGGGGATGTCCCTGGAGGAGGTTCCAGCGATTTTGGAAGTCATCAAGCGGATTAAGCAGCAAGGGGTTCGAACCATCATTCTAATTGAACACAAAATGGATATGATTTTAGATTTGTCCGATTCTGTAATGGTTTTGTTTAACGGCAGGCTTCTGGCTGACGGCACGCCAGAGGAAATCATGAAAAATGAGACGGTTCAGTCGGCCTATTTAGGAGGGCTTTACGAATGAGCGAACTACTGCAGCTAAAGGACATAGAAACACATATTGGCCAATATCATATTCTTCAGGGTGTTTCGTTGGAAGTGAAAAAGGGAGAAGTGACCGTTTTGCTTGGCCGAAATGGAGCAGGTAAGACGACCACTTTACGGACTATCATGGGGTTTACGCCTGCTTCCAAAGGAAGTGTGATCTTTAAAGGGGAGTCCATTCAGACTCTTGCCCCCTATACCATTGCCAAAAAAGGGATTGGTTTTGTACCGGAAGACCAAGGGATTTTTTCAGGCTTAACCGTTGAGGAAAATATGAAGGTGGCAATGCAAAAGGAAAATACAGAAACCTTGAAGAGAATGGATTGGATCCTGAAGCTGTTTCCCGACTTGAAAAAGTTTTGGAAAAAGCCGGGAGGGCTGTTAAGTGGCGGGCAGAAGCAAATGCTGGCCATTGCCAGGGCCTATATTAATGAGAATGAATTGCTGTTAATCGATGAGCCGAGTAAGGGATTGGCTCCAATCGTTGTGGAAAAGGTGATGGAATCCATTACCCAAATGAAGGAGCAGACAACCATTGTTTTGGTCGAGCAAAATTTCATGATGGCGAGTACGATCGGTGACCGTTATTACATTATTGATGACGGCCAGACAGTAAGCCATGGAACAATGCAGGAATTGAAAGAAAACGAGGAAAAGAAACGAAAATATTTAGGTATCGCCTAGGAAAGGGGAAGACCTTTGTGGATTTATTCTTCAATTTGGCCTTAAATGGGCTGGCGACTGGGATGCTCATTTTCCTGCTGGCGGCCGGGTTAACGCTAATATTTGGGTTAATGGATGTATTGAACTTTGCCCATGGCGGGTTATTTGCCTGGGGAGCTTACAGCGGTTTATGGATTTATGGAAAAACGGGGAGCTTTCTGATTGGGATTGCCGGTGCCATCCTGACCGGATTCCTTTTGGGAATCATCACGGAAAAATGGATTATCAAACCGGTTTACGGCAATCATGTCCAGCAAATTTTAATTACACTTGGGCTCATGCTTGTGCTTTCGGAAATGCTGAAGGTGATTTGGGGACCTAATCAAATTACCGCCACGCCACCGGATTATTTAAAGGGAAGCTGGGAACTAGGCGGCGTGATTATCATTAAATATCGGGTATTTATTATTTTGGCTGGCCTGCTTATTTATACGTGTGTGCAATTTTTGCTCAAAAAAACGAAAATCGGCCTTGTCGTCCGAGCTGGCGTAATGAATAAGGAAATGGTCCAGGCATTAGGTATTAATATTCAAAAGGTATTTATGTTTGTATTTATGATTGGTTCAGGAATGGCCGCTCTCGGCGGAGTTCTTTTGGGGCCGTATTCCGGAGTCATCCATGCCGGGATGGGAATGGAGTTTGCCATTTTAGCCTTTATCGTGGTAGTCATCGGGGGCATGGGCAATTTCAGTGGTTCCATTTTGGCGGCCATTCTGGTGGGGCTGTCCGGTTCGTTTATGGCGTACTATGTTCCGGATTTGTCGCTTGCTGTTAATATGCTGTTGATGGCAGTTGTATTGATTATTCGGCCGCAAGGGCTATTTGGGGCAAAGGGGTGAGAATATGAAGTGGTTACGAACCAATAAGGGGACAACATTATTTTGGATAGTTGCAGCATTTCTCTTCCTCTTGCCATTTGTCTATGAATCTCGTAATCTGATGATTTTATTAACGCAAATATTTATTTTTTCGGTATTTGCAATGAGCTATGACCTGCTCCTTGGTTTTACCGGTATTGTTTCTTTTGGTCACGCGATGTTTTTTGGAATCGGAGCTTATTCGATTGGGATTTTTATGAAGCGATTTGAGCCGACGATGCTGAATTTCCTGCTTGCACTATTGGCAACACTTGCTTTAACGGCGCTGGTCAGCTTTTTAGTCGGGCTTTTGACGCTCCGCTTAAAAAGCCACTTTTATGCGATGTTAACGTTGTCTTTATCGGGATTGTTTCTAGTAGCGGCGGAAAAATGGCGGAGCCTGACCCATGGGAATGATGGCTTTACATTTCGTGTTCCGGAGCAATTTATTGACCGGACCGATTACTATCTGATTTGTCTGCTGATTATGGCGGCGGTGTTTATGATTTTAAAGCGGTTTACCAATTCACCATTGGGACGGGTGCTTCAAGCGATTCGCGAAAATGAGCAGCGCACCGAGTCACTTGGCTTTCATGTCCTCCACTATAAAATTGCCGCAAGCATTGTTTCCGGAGTATTAGCTGGTGTTGCGGGTATTCTTTATGCGATGTCACTACGGTTTGTCAATACAAGTGTTTTTTCGATGGACATCACATTGGATGCGTTGTTAATGACGATTATCGGCGGTGTCGGCACACTATATGGTGCGATGATCGGTGCCGGATTAATTGAATTTGCCCACGACTGGCTGACAGAGCTGGCGAAAGAGCATTGGATTTTTGAACGCTGGATTATCTTTTTTGGCATTATTTATATTTTAGTCGTCATGTTTTTCCCGAAAGGAATTGTCGGTACGTTAAGGACCATAACCTGGAAGCGGAAAAAGCAGCAGGCAGTCAATAAAAAAGAAAAGCTGGCGGGCTAGAAGGAGGCGGCGATGGATACGAATCAAGTTACCTCCTTTGTCGTTCGTTTTCAATTAGCTGCAGTCGAAAAGGAGACTGGGTCACGGCACTGGAGGATTAAAGTGACCCATGTGCAGGAAGACCGGGAAACTTTATTCGAAACGATTGAAGAGGCGATGTCGTTTATGAAGGAAATTGCGGAAGATTCATAGAGTAGGTGATCGTTTTGCAAATAGGCATAGTCAGTACAGGGATATACTTGCCGGAAAAAACAATGACTGGTCGGGAAATCGCCGAAAAGGCAGGCATTCCGGTGACCGTTGTAGAAGAAAAAATGGGGATTAAGAAAAAGCATATTCCAAGTCCCGATGACCATACCTGTGAAATGGGCATCCTTGCTGCAAGAAAGGCGCTTGAGAAAGCCTCGTTTAATCCTTTGGATATTGACCTCGTCATTTATATCGGTGAGGAGCATAAGGAATATCCACTCTGGACGGCGGGAATCAAACTGCAGGAAGCAATCGGCGCTTTTAATGCCTGGGCGTTTGATACGGCTTTAAGGTGCGGCACAACCGTGATGGCGTTGAAGGTAGCGAAAAGCATGATGCTCTCTGACCCAGGTATACGCACGGTTCTTCTTGCCGGGGGTTACCGAAATGTTGATTTTATAGATTACGAGAACCCTAGAACAAGATTTATGTATAATCTTGGCGCTGGCGGCGGGGCCATTCTTCTTCAAAAAGATTATTCGGAAAATCTTTTGCTTGAGACGGTAATCCTGACGGATGGTTCTTTTTCCGAGGACGTCGTTGTCGTTGCCGGGGGCACTAAACATCCAATCTCGAGCGAGGCGATTGCCAAACGCTTGAACATGCTCGATGTACTTGACCCTGAGGGGATGAAACAGCGCCTTGAGGAAAAATCAATGAGCAATTTTTTAAAAGTCATTCGCGAATCGGTTCGGAAGAGTGGGTATACAGTGGACGATATTGCGTATTTAGCGATTCTTCACATGAAAAAATCCGCCCATGAATATGTTTTAAGAGAACTGGGCTTGTCCGATGAGCAGGCAATTTATTTGGAGGATTACGGTCATATTGGGCAGATAGATCAAATCTTGTCGTTGGAGCTGGCTTTACGGGAAGAGAAAGTGAAGGACGGTGATCTTGTCGTTTTTGTCAGCGCCGGGATTGGCTATGCGTGGGGAGCTACAACCATTAAATGGGGGAAGGGATGATAGGGATGGTAAACGTTTCAGTAAAGAGTGTCGAGCTTTCAAACGGAGAAACGCTTTTCTACCGGGAAAGGGAAGGCGGAGATATAAAGGTATTATTGGTTCATGGTAATATGACTTCATCCAAGCACTGGGATCTCGTTCTTGAAAACATGGATGAGAAATATAAATTGTTTGCCGTTGATTTGCGGGGATTCGGCCTGTCTACCTATAACAACCTAATTATGTCGATTAAGGATTTCGCTGATGATGTCAAGCTGTTTGTAGACGCGATTGGTTTGAAAGACTTTGCTCTTGTCGGCTGGTCAACCGGAGGTGCAGTGAGCATGCAATTCGCCGCTGATTATCCAGGATACTGCAATAAATTAATATTGCTTGCTTCCGAATCCACGAGAGGCTATCCTTTTGACGGGAAATTGAGTGATGCTGATGAGCCGCGACGATTTACCTTACATGAAGAGATAAAGCGAGACCTAGTTCGCACCATTCCTGTGCAAGCCGCCTATGATACCAATGATGCTGCGTTACTGAAATTAATTTGGAACGCAGTCATTTACACTCACAACCAGCCGGCACCTGATCTTTATGATGAGTATGTTCAGGACATGCGGACGCAGCGCAATTTGGCTGAGGTCCATCACTCCAACAATACCTTTAATATCAGCCATTTTCATAATGGACTTGTTCCTGGAAATGGCAGGGTCGACGACATTCATGTTCCTGTTCTGGTCTTATATGGTGAAAGGGATATGGTCATTGCCAGAGAAATGACGAATGAGCTTTTAGCAGATTTGGGAGATAAGGCGACCTATGTGGAATTGAAAAACTGTGGTCACTCCCCATTAGTGGATGACCTGCCGCAATTGTTGAAGGAGATGACAAAGTTTTTGGAGAAAGAAGTGCAGGTATAAGGGGTGAGTTAAGGGAACGGCCTTTCTGGGTCGTTTTTTTATTTGGCTTTTCCTGTTTGTTCCAAAATGTGTCGTGAAAGTCCGGAATTTTGTAGTAAAAACCTGAAATTATGTAGTGAGCACCCAAATTTACGTTGTGAAACCGTGATTTTATGTAATGAACTCTTCTGTAACTCCTCTGTAACCACCCCCAGCTAAAATAGCACCATCTAGTAGTGAAGGAGCGAGTTTTGGTGAGGTGGGAACTGGATTGGCTGGAAAATAGAGCGAGATTATCGCCGAATAAAGCTGCCATAATCGATGTTAAGACTAACGAGACTTGGACTTACGGACAATTGAGCGCACGGGCGAACAATACGGCAGCAAACCTGCAAAACAGAGGCGTAAAAAAAGGCGATCGGGTAGCTCTCTTGGCCCCAAACGATATATGCTATTTTGATTTATTATTTGCCTGCGGAAAAATTGGCGCCATTTTTGTACCGCTGAACTGGAGGCTTTCGGTTCATGAAATAAACGAAATATTGCAGGACTGCACACCGATTCTGATCGGGGTACATGAACAATTTATTCATATATATGATCAGCTTCCTGAGGAAAAACCACACTCTTTTATGGTCGGAGGCTCTATTTATTCTGAAATTAAATTTCTCCAAAAAGTAGAAGAAATTTCTGAAACCGACTCATTAGCGATGATTTACACGGGCGGTACAACCGGGAAGCCAAAGGGTGTTGTGTTAAGCCATCGCTCCATCCTCTGGAATGGGATAAATTCTATTTTGAGCTGGGGGCTGACGGATCAAGATGTCACAGTCAATTATATGCCCATGTTTCATACCGGCGGCCTGAATGCGTTAAGCATTCCTATCCTTATGATGGGCGGGACCGTTGTCATTGGGGACCATTTTGATGCGGCGGAAGCGGTAGAATCCATCAATCGTTACCGATGTACAATTATTCTCCTAGTACCAACGATGTATCATATGTTAATCCAATCGGAAGAATTTAAGAGCAGCCATTTTCCTTCTATGAAAATCTTCTTATCTGGGGCGGCGCCATGTCCTATGCAAATTTATGAGGCGTTTCAAAAAAAGGGCTTGGCTTTTAAAGAGGGGTATGGGTTGACAGAAGCGGGACCGAATAATTTTTATATAAGTCCCGAGGAAGCGCAGATAAAGCGCGGCTCAGTCGGCAAACCGATGATGTTTAATTCCATCATCCTTGAAAAGACAGATGGCAGGGAAGCCACAGCAAACGAAGTCGGCGAACTTTTAATCAGGGGCAAGCATGCTTTTTCGTTCTATTGGAATAATGAACAAGCGACGAACGAAACAATGACGGATGGCTGGATCCGCACCGGGGATTTCGCCAGAAGGGATGAACAGGGCTATTATTATATTGTCGGCCGGAAAAAGGATATGATCATCACTGGCGGCGAAAATATTTATCCCTTGGAAATTGAGCATTGGCTTACGGAACATCCAGCTATCGAAGAGGCTGCTGTCATCGGCCTGCCAGACGAAAAATGGGGCGAAGTGGTAGCTGCTTTTATAGTTTTTAAGGAATGGAGCATAACTGAAGGCGAACTAAAAACATATTGTGAAGCCAAACTAGGGCGTTATAAAATTCCTAAAAGATTTATTAAAGTAAATGAACTTCCTAAAACCCATGTGGGAAAGATTGATAAGAAGAAATTAAAGGAAATGGCCATCAAAATATAAAGGAGAACCGAAGTGTTCTCCTTTTCTATTGCTGACCCATTTTTTGCGCAAGATTTATGGCCGTGTCCGCAACAGTTAAATCAAGGTTCAATTGTTCACTTAAATCATGTGGATGATAAAAGCCTTTTGCCAACATATAGTTTGTTATTTTTTCATGCGTGGCGATTGCTTCGTTTAACTGTTCACGCAATGCCGCTTTTAATTCAGGTGTGGCGGTTTCTGTGATCGCTGCAGCATAATTCCTTATAGCCGCTTTGGCTGAAACAAGAAAATCAGTCGCGATGACCTGGTCTGTCAATCCGCCCATACCTATCAGGTTTTGGATTAATTGATTCACTCATTTTCCCCCCGATTTGTTAAAAACTCCTTTAGCCTTTCGATGTGCCGGATTCCTGCAGCGGCATCAGCCGTAAGAATGGCCTGCAGCTCCTCATCCTGCGCCAATTTACTCATTGTTGCCGTTTTCGTAAGGCAAAGATTTTTAAAAGCGATTATTTCATGGAGATCCACAGTTTCATGGAGTGCTAATCGTTTAATCACATAACTCCCCCCAATCGTACCTAATCGTTCTTGTTTATCGTTTCTATCCTTCCTGATTGTTATACACCTTCTGGTTTTGCATAAAAGAAATTGCCCTATGGAGAAAATAACAAGATATCAAATTGGAGGTGAATCCATGGACAGGTTGGCTTTGCATGAAACGATGGAAACGCATGAATTAATAAATTTTAAAACTGTCTGCTTATTGAAATCAAAATTAATGCAAGGTGTCTGCTTTGATAACGAATTAAAAGCCTTAATGGCCAAGGATGTAAAGCAGTCCATTCAGGATATGAACGAATTACTTCGATTTTATCAACAAAGCCAGTTACTGCAGTAAAGAGAGGTGAATGGAATGGAGGACTTTTTAGACCCAAGGAATGCGGAAGGGATGCCGAATCTGGCAGATTCAGCAATTGCGATGGACTTTTTGCTGGGCATCAAAACTGGAATCCGGACGTATAGCTTTGCCATTACCGAAACAGCCAACCCGGAGCTGCGGAGGACTTTACATCGGCAAATGGAAGCGGCCATTGATTTGCACACGGAGATTTCAGACCTAATGATAAAAAAGGGATGGTTGAATCCTCATAGCGTTAAAGAACAGTTTCCGGTCGATCTTAAAGCGGCAGAAACCGCCATACAGATTGCGGAGTTGGACATATATCCTAGTGACACAGATCGCCGCGGGATGTTTGCAACTCCAAACAAATAGGGAGGTGAAAATAAATGAAGGCTGTTACATACCAAGGTATAAAAAATGTAGAGATCAGGGAGGTGAAGGACCCGTCCATTAAAAATGCTGATGATATTATCGTAAAAATCACCACTTCGGGGATTTGCGGCTCTGATTTACATCTCATCCATGCGATGATTCCGAATTTGCCTACCGATTATGTGATCGGTCACGAACCGATGGGGATTGTCGAGGAGGTCGGCCCGGAGGTAACCAACTTAAAAAAAGGAGACCGGGTCATCATTCCGTTTAATGTCAGCTGCGGGCACTGCTGGTATTGTACTCACGACCTGACAAGTCAATGTGATAACGGCAACCCGCATGGTCAAGGGTCGGGCTTTTTCGGCTATTCGGAAACAACGGGCGGGTATGCCGGTGGTCAAGCAGAATATATGAGGGTTCCGTTTGGGAACTTTACACCTTTCAAAATCCCGGAAAACTGCGAAGTGGAGGATGAAAAACTGGTCTTACTGGCAGATGTTATGCCGACCTCCTACTGGAGTGTGGACCATGCAGGTGTAAAACCCGGTGATACTGTTATTATTCTTGGCTGCGGACCGGTTGGCTTAATGGCACAAAAATTTGCCTGGCTTAAAGGGGCAAAACGGGTTATTGCTGTAGATTATGTGGGCTACCGCCTTGAGCACGCAAAACGGACGAATAAAGTGGAAATTGTCAATTTTGAGGATCATGAAAATGTCGGGGATTACTTGTTGGAAATCACCCAGGGCGGAGCGGATATTGTCATTGATGCTGTAGGGATGGATGGGAAAATGACCCCATTGGAATTCCTAGCTTCAGGGATAAAACTGCACGGCGGGGCGATGGGGGCGGTTGTTATGGCCAGCCAGGCGGTAAGAAAAGGCGGTACGGTACAACTTACCGGAGTTTATGGCGGCAGATACAATGCCTTTCCGCTGGGGGATTTCTTTCAGCGCAATGTGGACATTAAGATGGGACAGGCACCGGTAATACCTTACATGCCGTTTCTGTATGACATGGTAAACAGGGGGGAATTTAACCCATCAGACATTATCACACACGTTCTTCCACTAGACCGAGCCAAGCACGGTTACGAAGTATTTGATACTAAAACCGAGGACTGCATCAAAGTAATCCTTAAACCTTAAATCATTAAAGAACTTGGGAACTGCCGGACGTAATACTTTACAGCAGCGGGGGCATGCCCCCCGTCAAAGTTTTTTAGAGCAATTCAGCGGCTTTTTCAATAAATAGTTTGGCTAGGATGGATTGGGTTTTATGGATGTTATAGGTGAGGTAAAAGTATCTTTCCTCATCAAATCCAGGAATTTCATACATTTTAAGTCTGTTTTGGGCAGCATATTCTCGTGCGGCTATTTCGGAAATAATCGAGATGCCAATATCTTGTATGACAAACTGTATTAAGCTCTGACTGGAATCTGTATAAGCAATAATATTCAATTTATCCTTTGATATTTTATGTTTCTTTAGAACCCTTTCAAGGATGGCATTTGTTCCAGACTCGGAGTTCCTCATGATAAATGGATACTTCAAAATCTCTTGAATGTTTACCGGTTCTGTTATATTTCGTTCATTTGCTGTAATCAGAACAAGCTTCTCCTTTAATAGCGGTATATAGTGAAGTTTATCGCTTTCATACTTTTCTCCTAAGACCCCAACTTCGACGGATCCGTTTAGTACTTTTTCCACGACATTTTTTGAGGAGGACTGGCTAATATGAAACATGGCATTTTCGTAACCTTCTCTAAAACTCTTGACCATTTTCGGCAGAAGGAACTGCCCCGGCACCGAGCTTGCGGCAACCCGAATCATGCCTCGAAGTTCAGTCATTCCTTGTTTTAAATCCATTAAAGCCTGGTCTTTTAAGAGCAATAGTTTAAGCGCCCACTGATAAAGCCGCTCACCGTGGGGAGTCAGTATACTTTCACGGCCAACGCGATCAAAAAGCTGTACATTTAATGTTTTTTCCAAGGCCTGAATATGGGAACTGACAGTTGATTGACTTAGAAAAATATCCTCAGCGGCCTTCGAAAAGCTTTTATGTTCAACCACCTTTGTAAACACATATAACTGGTGTAAATCCAACGAGAGTTCCTCCTATGTTTCATTCGTGAAAATCGATAATTGCTACCCGAATTAATAGATAGTTTAAATATATCATTGATATTTATGAATCCAATATTTCAAGTAGTTAATTTTTTTATTAGGTATTTTAAAGAGTTCATAAAATTGTCACTTTATCCTTGTGATACGAAACAGTATCATTGAATTAAAGGTCTATTTAAAGGAGGACTTCCTTAATGGAAAAGGCGATTAAAGAGTATTCTTTAACGGATTTAATGGCAAGAATTGAAGAAATCTTTAATGAAAATCCAGGTCCAATCCAAGGTTTTAACGCTGTTGTTCAATACGATGTGTATGACCAGATGCCGTCAACCTATCAGCATTATTTTCAAGATGGTACATTAACAATTAAAGAAGGAGTCCAAGTCGCCCCTAACGTGACGATGTCTTTAAACTATGATACCTTCAAAAAATTTATTTTGTGTAAAATGAGCGGTACGATGGCCCTGCTGACAGGAAAAGTGAAGGTGAAAGGTGACGTAAGTACTGGTTTGAAAATAGAAAGCATTCTCAAAAAATATAATCTAAAAGAACCTTTATAAAAATACCAGGCTGCCTGAGATAGCTCAGCAGCCTTTTGCTTTTTTGCTGGTAAATTCAATTTTCGCAAATGAATAATTGAAATTACTGTGGAAAACAATCATTATTAGTGGAAGGTAATACAGAAAGTAGGCGGTTATTTGTCAGAATTTTTATCATTAGGGATTTCAACCACAGTAGTGGATAAATTACGCGGGTATGGGATTGCAACCCCAACACCGATTCAACACCGGGCGATTCCGATTATTATGAAGGACATGGATACAATTGCCCAAGCACAAACAGGTACAGGCAAGACGCTGGCCTTTATCCTGCCCATCCTTGAAAAATTGAATCGAAAGGACGGTCATATTCAAGCCCTTATTGTGACGCCAACGAGAGAATTGGCTTTGCAAATTACGGATGAAATTGAAAAATTGATTCATGATTTCGATGATATTAATGTTCTAGCTGTTTATGGCGGGCAAGATGTTGACAGACAATTAAAGAAATTGAAGAACCATCCACAGATTGTTGTGGGGACTCCGGGCAGGCTTCTCGATCATATTCGAAGGGAAACAATCCAATTAGCGAATGTATCTTATCTTGTTCTGGATGAAGCAGACCAAATGCTTCATATTGGTTTTCTCAGCGAGGTTGAGGATATCATTAAAGAAACGCCCGGAAGCAGGCAGACCATGCTTTTCTCAGCAACAATTCCTCCTGAGGTTAAAAAGCTTGCAAATAAATACATGCGGACCCCGGAATATATTCAAGTCGAAAAAGTTCAGGGACCAGCTGACAATGTGAAACAGATTGCCATTCATACGATTGAACGTGCGAAGCAGGCAACTCTTATCCAATTAATTGAAACGCATCGGCCATTTTTAGCAGTGATTTTTTGCCGGACAAAACGGAGAGTTTCCAAGCTTTATGAAATTCTAAAAAGCCATGGATTTCCCTGTGATGAGTTGCATGGTGATTTGTCACAGGCAAAACGAGAGCAGGTCATGAAACGGTTTCGGGATGCGGAAATACAATTGCTAATTGCCACCGATGTAGCAGCAAGAGGACTTGATGTAGAAGGTGTAACCCATGTGTTTAATTACGATATTCCTCAGGATCCCGAGAGTTATATTCATAGAATCGGCAGGACCGGACGGGCAGGGACGAAAGGACTAGCTATCACTCTTTATTCTACAAAGGACCGGCCGACTCTTGATTTAATTGAAAAAGAGCTAAATATTAGAATAAATAAACAAAATATAGGGAATGCGAATAAGGAAAAAGAAACTCAACGGGACACTTCTGCAAAAAAACGACAAGATGGACAACAAATGAAAATTGTCCATCAAAAGAAAAATGGTGAAAGAAAACATCAGAAGAAGAATTTCATAAGAAAAAAACCCCGTTAATGGGATTTCAGACTGTCGACAAATCCGAAGATTTTGGAAATCGACAGTCTTTTTTGTTTGGCTACATTAAACTTGTCTGTTGATTTCCGTTCCAGGCGGCTTCGCTTTCCGCGGGCGGTTCGGGGAGCCTCCTCAGCGCTTTCAGCGCCTGCGGGGTCTCCCCTGTCCCGTACTCCCGCAGGAGTCTTCGCCGCCTTCCACTCCAATCAACAGGTGTATTCAATAAAGACTTTCAACTCACAATATATTATTTATATGAGTGATAAACTTAATGTTACGCCAAAAGGGGCTGGTTAAAGTGAATATGAATTTGTTTTCTATTGAAAAGTAAGTTCAAGACGGCACCTTCTTTGCTTGATAGACAAATATATTGATTTTCGTTTATTTTTAAGAAGTTCGGATTATTGCGGCCATCTAATCCATGAAAAGGCTATCCTTACCATAACCTTCGCGACATATTTAGCAAGATTATAAAAATTGTGTGGCAAATCTTTATATTGATTTGCCTCCATGTTGATTGGAGCGGAGGGCACCGACTCCTGCGGGATACAGAGGTCACTGGAGACCCCGCAGGCGCCATAGCGCCGAGGAGGCTCCAGGACCTCCCCGCGGAAAGCGAGTGCCCGGAGCGGAAATCAACAGGCCCATTAGCAGAGGAAGTTAATTAATAATAAAAATCAGTTTTTAGACAAATAAAAAATTGCCGAGAAAATCCCATTCTCGGCAATCTGATCCCATTAATAGGTTTTTTTACCTTTATATTTTATCTACCTAAACCAATCCCTGTATTGGATTTAACGAGGACTTCCTCATATTTTTTAACATCAGCTTTTTGGCTGGAAAAGATGGTTCCAAGGTAACCAGCCAGGAAACCAAGCGGAATGGAAACTATCCCTGGTGTTGTGTAAGGGAATAATGGGTTCCCTACAAAAATAGCTTTACCAACTTCCGGACTGAATACATTCGGACTGATCAGCACTAAGCCGATAGCTGAAATTAGACCGACAACCATCGCCCACATCGCGCCGGTTGTATTAAAGCGTTTCCAATAGATGGTGAAAAGAATGACCGGTAAATTCGCGCTAGCTGCAACAGCAAAGGCGAGTGAAACAAGGAAGGCGACATTCAGCGTCTGTGCGCCTAAGGCAAGAATAATGGATACGACAGAAACCCCAATGGCTGCGTAACGGGCCATCAATACCTGTTGCTTTTCGGTTGCTTTTCCTTTTTTCAAAATTTCATTGTAAAAGTCATGGGAAAAAGCTGAAGCTGCTGTCAGCACCAGCCCTGCAACAACAGCAAGAATAGTTGCAAACGCCACCGCAGAAATAAAGGCAAACAACATATTACCGCCAATTGCTTGAGCTAATAAAGGAGCTGCCATATTTCCGGCTGGGTTGGCAGCAATAATTTTTTCATTGCCGACAAATGCTGCAGCACCGAAACCAAGGAAAATGGTCATAACGTAAAATATTCCAATAACCCAAGTAGCATAAACAACAGACGAGCGTGCCGTCTTGGCATCCTTTACGGTAAAGAAGCGGACAAGAATGTGCGGAAGCCCTGCCGTTCCAAGAACAAGCCCCATATTTAGAGATAATGTATCCAGGCCGTCTTTGTACTTTACACCTGGATTTAGGAAGGATTCCTTTAAAGGAGTTGCTGTTTTCATTTGGGCAAACATATCGGTAAGGCTGAAATTAAACTTGGCAAAAACAATCATAGAAATAATGAAGGTGCCGCCCATTAACAGGATCGCTTTAATGATTTGCACCCAGCTTGTTGCATGCATTCCGCCAAAGATAACGTATACCGTCATTAACACCCCGACGATTAAGACAGAGGTTGTATACTCCAATCCTAATAATAATTTAATAAGTGCACCAGCACCGACCAGCTGAGCAATCATATAAAAAATAGAAATCGTCATTGTATTCATGGCGGCGAAGCCGCGGATCTTTTTGGCATCAAAACGAGCCGCTATCATATCGGCAAAAGTGTATTTGCCAAGGTTTCTTAACGGTTCCGCTACCAAATAAAGAACGACAAGGTAAGCCACTAGAAACCCAATGCTATAGAAAAATCCATCAAAGCCGGTCAGGGCTACAGCTCCGGCAATTCCTAGGAAAGATGCTGCAGACATATAGTCACCTGCGATGGCAAGTCCATTTTGCCAGCCGGTAAGGCCTCCGCCAGCCGTGTAAAATTCACTGGCATTCTTAGTTTTCTTGGAAGCGAAATAGGTGATGACCAGCGTTACGAGAACAATGGCAAGAAACATAAGGAATGCAGGGGTATTCATTAGCTATTCCCCCTTTCTTGAATGACCTGGGATGATAACTCATCAAACCTTGCCGCTTTCTTAGAATAAAGCATGCACAAACCCCATGTCATAACAAACTGAAGGAAAGCAAATACCCATGCCCAAGTAATATCTCCGATAAATTTTGTATTAAGTATCGTTGAATATGAGGTTAAGATTGGCAAGGCAAAATAAAAACAGAAAAAGAAGATAGTAAATGGAATTATAAATTTTTTCTTTTCGGAGAGTAATGTCTGAAACGAAGAAGACTGGACAATAGAACTGTAATCGCTTTCAGTTTGAGCGTTTATTTTTTTAGCTTCCAAAGAGAAGCTCCCCCTTTCGTATAAACCACTGGATTAAGGAATGTGGAATTAAGATAAAAAAGATGATGACAGGTAATGATGCAGGGGCAAAAGGTGTTATAAAGCTTCTGATACAATAGGCTTGAGATTTCCCTCCTTTTGATTACAAATATTTCTAAAATTTGAAAATATTTTACGTTTTTTATTATAATTTTAAGAGAATCATAGTTGCAAGGGAATATTTTCTTATTTTGGAAATTTTTTATCAACTTTGGAGAACTAAAAAAAACCTTTGCAGTTGCAAAGGTTTTTTCTGAATAATGATGGAGACTATCGGGATCGAACCGACGACCTCTTGCATGCCATGCAAGCGCTCTCCCAGCTGAGCTAAGCCCCCGATGGATTAGTACAAGAAAAATTATATCTGCATTACGAGCGTATTGCAAGAGGAAATTTAGAGAATCACAAAAAAATATTTTTAACTAATGCTTTCAATTTCCACTTTTTTAACACCTTCTATATCGGAAACAGCCGTATATACATCTGTTGTTTTTTCGCGGTAGTCAACAGCAACTAAAATTTGTACCAGGTGATCACCGTTATCTAGATCCTTAATCCGTATTCTACGCAAAATATATTTTTTCTCAAGTAAATAAGATATAGCTTTTTCAATCTGATCCTGGTCTCGAATAAATAATTGAAGCATGATTTCTTTTTCCCGTAATTGCTTTGGTCCGAAAATTTTCATAACGGCAGGGATAAATTCTACACTAATTATAAGTAGGGCAACGCCGACGAATGCTTCTAAATAAAATCCCGCTCCTACGGCAATCCCGATACCGGCAGCCCCCCAAATCATGGCAGCAGTAGTTAGCCCGGAAATGCTGTCATTGCCTCGTCTTAAAATGACACCAGCTCCAAGGAAACCAATTCCCGAGACGATTTGTGCCGCCAGCCGCAAAGGGTCCATAGTAATTCTAACTCCCTTTGAATCAGGGAACATATAAGCCGATTCAATAGATACAATTGTCAGCAAGCAACTGACAACTGAAATGACGAGACTTGTTTTTAATCCTACTGGCTTTCTTTTTAATTCTCGCTCAAGGCCAATAATTAGACCGAATACAGCTGAAATTCCTAATTTCATCAGTATATCTAAATCCAAGCTGCTCATAAATTCACGTCCATTTTATATATTCGTTTTTGAAAACCCATTTGTTATTATATATACTCTGATTCTTGCATAAAGGACTGCAATATGGAAGAACAAAAGCGTACGCTTCATTAATTACATATACAATGTTTGTTTGTTTTATGTATTTGCAGTCTAGAATCTGTAATATGCTTCTAACATTTCTTAAGGATGAAATTACAAGGATAAAATTCGTTTCTTGAGGTTGATAATATTTTTTAATGGATATAAAGGTGGAGAACTTAAAATCATTTCAAAAAAAGTTATAAATTATATTGCAAACATTTATTTATCATGGTATATTAATTCTTGTCCTCTTCGAGAGTGTCAAACAACTGAAAAAGAAATTTAAAAAAGTTGTTGACATCAAGAAGTTGACTGTGATAAATTAAGGGAGTCGCTTTTGAGAGCGAGGCTAGAAAATAGCGAGTGAACAAACACTCAACAGTATGATAGTTCTTTGAAAACTAAACAAACAAAAACGTCAACAAACAATAATATTCGTTTCATTTGAAACGAAGCCAACGTAACATTTTTGAGCTAATCAACTCAACTTTATTGGAGAGTTTGATCCTGGCTCAGGACGAACGCTGGCGGCGTGCCTAATACATGCAAGTCGAGCGAATCATAGGGAGCTTGCTCCCGGTGGTTAGCGGCGGACGGGTGAGTAACACGTGGGCAACCTGCCTGTAAGACTGGGATAACTTCGGGAAACCGGAGCTAATACCGGATAATTTCTTCCCTCACATGAGGGAAGGTTGAAAGTCGGTTTCGGCTGACACTTACAGATGGGCCCGCGGCGCATTAGCTAGTTGGTGAGGTAACGGCTCACCAAGGCAACGATGCGTAGCCGACCTGAGAGGGTGATCGGCCACACTGGGACTGAGACACGGCCCAGACTCCTACGGGAGGCAGCAGTAGGGAATCTTCCACAATGGACGAAAGTCTGATGGAGCAACGCCGCGTGAGCGATGAAGGCCTTCGGGTCGTAAAGCTCTGTTGTCAGGGAAGAACAAGTATCGGAGTAACTGCCGGTACCTTGACGGTACCTGACCAGAAAGCCACGGCTAACTACGTGCCAGCAGCCGCGGTAATACGTAGGTGGCAAGCGTTGTCCGGAATTATTGGGCGTAAAGCGCGCGCAGGCGGTCCTTTAAGTCTGATGTGAAAGCCCACGGCTCAACCGTGGAGGGTCATTGGAAACTGGGGGACTTGAGTGCAGAAGAGGAAAGCGGAATTCCACGTGTAGCGGTGAAATGCGTAGAGATGTGGAGGAACACCAGTGGCGAAGGCGGCTTTCTGGTCTGTAACTGACGCTGAGGCGCGAAAGCGTGGGGAGCAAACAGGATTAGATACCCTGGTAGTCCACGCCGTAAACGATGAGTGCTAAGTGTTAGAGGGTTTCCGCCCTTTAGTGCTGCAGCTAACGCATTAAGCACTCCGCCTGGGGAGTACGGCCGCAAGGCTGAAACTCAAAGGAATTGACGGGGGCCCGCACAAGCGGTGGAGCATGTGGTTTAATTCGAAGCAACGCGAAGAACCTTACCAGGTCTTGACATCCTCTGACACTCCTAGAGATAGGAATTTCCCCTTCGGGGGACAGAGTGACAGGTGGTGCATGGTTGTCGTCAGCTCGTGTCGTGAGATGTTGGGTTAAGTCCCGCAACGAGCGCAACCCTTGATCTTAGTTGCCAGCATTCAGTTGGGCACTCTAAGGTGACTGCCGGTGACAAACCGGAGGAAGGTGGGGATGACGTCAAATCATCATGCCCCTTATGACCTGGGCTACACACGTGCTACAATGGATGGTACAAAGGGCAGCGAAGCCGCGAGGTGGAGCCAATCCCATAAAACCATTCTCAGTTCGGATTGCAGGCTGCAACTCGCCTGCATGAAGCCGGAATCGCTAGTAATCGCGGATCAGCATGCCGCGGTGAATACGTTCCCGGGCCTTGTACACACCGCCCGTCACACCACGAGAGTTTGTAACACCCGAAGTCGGTGGGGTAACCGTAAGGAGCCAGCCGCCTAAGGTGGGACAGATGATTGGGGTGAAGTCGTAACAAGGTAGCCGTATCGGAAGGTGCGGCTGGATCACCTCCTTTCTAAGGATATAAGCTGGACATATGAGCCAGACAATACATGTTTGTTTGATTGTTTCTTGTTTGTTTAGTTTTGAGGGAATTATCTCTCAAAACCTTATTTTTTTGCTCCTGCGCCGCAGTAACTCGAGGAAGTGAATCCTCAGCTCGTCGCAAGGCTGCAAGAAGTAACGCTCTGATGTTTAATCATGATGTGATTGAAGTCAGTAGCCTTGTTCCTTGAAAACTAGATAATCGTAAAAGAAGAAGTAACCAAGTAAGAACCGAGTAATCGCCATTTTAGTTTTTCTCTCTTATTTTTAAGAGTAAGTAAAACCTTTTAGGTTAAGTTAGAAAGGGCGCACGGTGAATGCCTTGGCACTAGGAGCCGATGAAGGACGGGACTAACACCGATATGCTTCGGGGAGCTGTAAGTAAGCGCCGATCCGGAGATTTCCGAATGGGGAAACCCACTGTTCGTAATGGAGCAGTATCTTTACCTGAATACATAGGGTATTGAAGGCAGACCCGGGGAACTGAAACATCTAAGTACCCGGAGGAAGAGAAAGCAAACGCGATTCCCTGAGTAGCGGCGAGCGAAACGGGAACAGCCCAAACCGAAAGGCTTGCCTTTCGGGGTTGTAGGACACTCAACATGGAGTTACAAAGGAACGGGGTAGATGAAGCGGTCTGGAAAGGCCGGCCATAGAAGGTAAAAGCCCTGTAGTCGAAACTTCGTTCCCTCCTGAGTGGATCCTGAGTACGGCCGGACACGTGAAATCCGGTCGGAAGCAGGGAGGACCATCTCCCAAGGCTAAATACTCCCTAGTGACCGATAGTGAACCAGTACCGTGAGGGAAAGGTGAAAAGCACCCCGGAAGGGGAGTGAAAGAGATCCTGAAACCGTGTGCCTACAAGTAGTCAGAGCCCGTTCATGGGTGATGGCGTGCCTTTTGTAGAATGAACCGGCGAGTTACGATTGCATGCGAGGTTAAGTTGAAGAGACGGAGCCGCAGCGAAAGCGAGTCTGAATAGGGCGAATTAGTATGTAGTCGTAGACCCGAAACCAGGTGATCTACCCATGTCCAGGGTGAAGTCCAGGTAACACTGGATGGAGGCCCGAACCCACGCACGTTGAAAAGTGCGGGGATGAGGTGTGGGTAGCGGAGAAATTCCAATCGAACTTGGAGATAGCTGGTTCTCTCCGAAATAGCTTTAGGGCTAGCCTCACGTAGTTAGAGTCTTGGAGGTAGAGCACTGTTTGGACTAGGGGCCCTCATCGGGTTACCGAATTCAGACAAACTCCGAATGCCAATGACTTATCCGTGGGAGTCAGACTGCGAGTGATAAGATCCGTAGTCAAAAGGGAAACAGCCCAGACCACCAGCTAAGGTCCCAAAGTATACGTTAAGTGGAAAAGGATGTGGAGTTGCTTAGACAACCAGGATGTTGGCTTAGAAGCAGCCACCATTTAAAGAGTGCGTAATAGCTCACTGGTCGAGTGACTCTGCGCCGAAAATGTACCGGGGCTAAACGTATCACCGAAGCTGTGGGTGGACACCTTGTGGTGTCCGCGGTAGGAGAGCGTTCTAAGGGCGTTGAAGCTAGACCGTAAGGACTGGTGGAGCGCTTAGAAGTGAGAATGCCGGTATGAGTAGCGAAAGATGAGTGAGAATCTCATCCACCGTATGCCTAAGGTTTCCTGAGGAAGGCTCGTCCGCTCAGGGTTAGTCGGGACCTAAGCCGAGGCCGAAAGGCGTAGGCGATGGACAACAGGTTGATATTCCTGTACCACCTCTTTATCGTTTGAGTGATGGGGGGACGCAGGAGGATAGGGTAAGCGCACTGCTGGATATGTGCGTGCAAGCAGTTAGGCTGGCAAGTAGGAAAATCCGCTTGCCATAAGGCTGAGCTGTGATGCCGAGGGAATTATAGTACCGAAGTTCCTGATTCCACACTGCCAAGAAAAGCCTCTAGCGAGATAAAAGGTGCCCGTACCGCAAACCGACACAGGTAGGCGAGGAGAGAATCCTAAGGTGAGCGAGAGAACTCTCGTTAAGGAACTCGGCAAAATGACCCCGTAACTTCGGGAGAAGGGGTGCTTTTTGGGGTGAATAGCCCCGAAGAGCCGCAGTGAATAGGCCCAGGCGACTGTTTAGCAAAAACACAGGTCTCTGCAAAGCCGCAAGGCGAAGTATAGGGGCTGACGCCTGCCCGGTGCTGGAAGGTTAAGAGGAGGGGTTAGCGCAAGCGAAGCTCTGAATCGAAGCCCCAGTAAACGGCGGCCGTAACTATAACGGTCCTAAGGTAGCGAAATTCCTTGTCGGGTAAGTTCCGACCCGCACGAAAGGCGTAACGATCTGGGCACTGTCTCAACGAGAGACTCGGTGAAATTATAGTACCTGTGAAGATGCAGGTTACCCGCGACAGGACGGAAAGACCCCATGGAGCTTTACTGTAGCCTGATATTGAATTTTGGTACAGCTTGTACAGGATAGGTAGGAGCCTGAGAAGCCGGAGCGCCAGCTTCGGTGGAGGCGTCGGTGGGATACTACCCTGGCTGTATTGAAATTCTAACCCGCACCCCTGATCGGGGTGGGAGACAGTGTCAGGTGGGCAGTTTGACTGGGGCGGTCGCCTCCTAAAGTGTAACGGAGGCGCCCAAAGGTTCCCTCAGAATGGTTGGAAATCATTCGCAGAGTGTAAAGGCACAAGGGAGCTTGACTGCGAGACCTACAAGTCGAGCAGGGACGAAAGTCGGGCTTAGTGATCCGGTGGTTCCGCATGGAAGGGCCATCGCTCAACGGATAAAAGCTACCCTGGGGATAACAGGCTTATCTCCCCCAAGAGTCCACATCGACGGGGAGGTTTGGCACCTCGATGTCGGCTCATCGCATCCTGGGGCTGTAGTCGGTCCCAAGGGTTGGGCTGTTCGCCCATTAAAGCGGTACGCGAGCTGGGTTCAGAACGTCGTGAGACAGTTCGGTCCCTATCCGTCGTGGGCGCAGGAAATTTGAGAGGAGCTGTCCTTAGTACGAGAGGACCGGGATGGACGCACCGCTGGTGTACCAGTTGTCTTGCCAAAGGCATCGCTGGGTAGCTATGTGCGGACGGGATAAGTGCTGAAAGCATCTAAGCATGAAGCCCCCCTCGAGATGAGATTTCCCATAGCGTCAAGCTAGTAAGATCCCTGAAAGATGATCAGGTTGATAGGTCAGAGGTGGAAGCGCGGTGACGTGTGGAGCTGACTGATACTAATCGATCGAGGACTTAACCAAGTCATGTTTTTAGGTGAACTCGTTCTTATTAACTTCTTCTGCATTATCTAGTTTTGAGGGAATGAAAAATTTTAAATTTCCTCTTGCAAAATATGAAATAGACATTATAATAAAATAGTGTCTGATAAATGGTCTGGTAGTAATGGCGAGAAGGTCACACCCGTTCCCATCCCGAACACGGAAGTTAAGCTTCTCAGCGCCGATGGTAGTTGGGACGCAAGTCCCTGTGAGAGTAGGACGCTGCCAGGCTGTTAAATGGAGGATTAGCTCAGCTGGGAGAGCATCTGCCTTACAAGCAGAGGGTCGGCGGTTCGATCCCGTCATCCTCCACCATAATAATTTAATTATCATTTTGCCGGCTTAGCTCAATTGGTAGAGCAACTGACTTGTAATCAGTAGGTTGAGGGTTCAAGTCCTTTAGCCGGCACCTTGAGCCATTAGCTCAGTCGGTAGAGCATCTGACTTTTAATCAGAGGGTCGAAGGTTCGAGTCCTTCATGGCTCACCATTTAAATATGCGGGTGTGGCGGAATTGGCAGACGCACCAGACTTAGGATCTGGCGCCGCAAGGCGTGGGGGTTCGACTCCCTTCACCCGCACCATTTATATATTGCGGAAGTAGTTCAGTGGTAGAACACCACCTTGCCAAGGTGGGGGTCGCGGGTTCGAATCCCGTCTTCCGCTCCAAAATTGCCGGGGTGGCGGAACTGGCAGACGCACAGGACTTAAAATCCTGCGGTAGGTGACTACCGTACCGGTTCGATTCCGGTCCTCGGCACCATTTAAAATCAAGATGCGCCCGTAGCTCAATTGGATAGAGCGTCTGACTACGGATCAGAAGGTTATGGGTTCGACTCCTGTCGGGCGCGCCATTTAAATTTAATAGTACGGGAAATAGCTCAGCTTGGTAGAGCACTTGGTTTGGGACCAAGGGGTCGCAGGTTCGAATCCTGTTTTCCCGACCATTCTCACTAAATTCAATGGGGCCTTAGCTCAGCTGGGAGAGCGCCTGCTTTGCACGCAGGAGGTCAGCGGTTCGATCCCGCTAGGCTCCACCATTTAATTTTAATATGTAATTTGGCGGTGTAGCTCAGCTGGCTAGAGCGTACGGTTCATACCCGTAAGGTCGGGGGTTCGATCCCCTCCGCCGCTACCAAGATTATTAGGACCTTTAGCTCAGCTGGTTAGAGCAACGAGCAAGGCTCCGCTGAATATGCTACGAGTTGTACCCATCGAGCTGCTGCTTGAATTTGCTTTCTGAGATGGGGACAGACGGGTTTTAACCATATAGGTTAAAGAACTTTAACTTGGACCTTTAGCTCAGCTGGTTAGAGCAGACGGCTCATAACCGTCCGGTCGTAGGTTCGAGTCCTACAAGGTCCACCATTAGTTTCATATTTTATGGAGGAATACCCAAGTTTGGCTGAAGGGATCGGTCTTGAAAACCGACAGGCGGGTTAAACCGCGCGGGGGTTCGAATCCCTCTTCCTCCGCCATAAAACATTTTATACTTTTTATTATCGCGGGGTGGAGCAGTCCGGTAGCTCGTCGGGCTCATAACCCGAAGGTCGCAGGTTCAAATCCTGCCCCCGCAATCCGGTCTGGTAGTTCAGTTGGTTAGAATGCCTGCCTGTCACGCAGGAGGTCGCGGGTTCGAGTCCCGTCCAGACCGCCACTAAAGTGGCTCAGTAGCTCAGTCGGTAGAGCAAAGGACTGAAAATCCTTGTGTCGGCGGTTCGATTCCGTCCTGAGCCACCTTTATTTTTAAAAACATCACGGCGGTTGTGGCGAAGTGGTTAACGCATCGGATTGTGGTTCCGACATTCGTGGGTTCGATTCCCATCAGCCGCCCCATTATAATGCGGGTGTAGTTTAGTGGTAAAACCACAGCCTTCCAAGCTGTTGTTGTGGGTTCGATTCCCATCACCCGCTCCATTATGGGCCTATAGCTCAGCTGGTTAGAGCGCACGCCTGATAAGCGTGAGGTCGATGGTTCGAGTCCATTTAGGCCCACCATAGTATTATTCCGCAGTAGCTCAGTGGTAGAGCTATCGGCTGTTAACCGATCGGTCGTAGGTTCGAGTCCTACCTGCGGAGCCATATAGAGAAGTACCCAAGTGGCTCAAGGGGCTCCCCTGCTAAGGGAGTAGGTCGCGTAAGCGGCGCGAGGGTTCGAATCCCTTCTTCTCTGCCATTTGGCCCCTTGGTCAAGCGGTTAAGACACCGCCCTTTCACGGCGGTAACACGGGTTCGAATCCCGTAGGGGTCATACGAAAAAGCTGATGACAATATGTCATCAGCTTTTTTGTTGTTTTTGAACATGCAAATCATTATATTAATATAACCTCTTTGCTATCTCTGCAATGCAATAAAGTGTTGAAATCGCTTGCAAGACTTCAATTTTCCGCAAATAAAGTTATCTATTTTTTCAAAAATTGAATAACTTTTCAAACTACTTTAACAAAAAAATCACAAAAAAACTTAATAGATTCCTGTCGAAACACGAGAGATTTTTTGTCGTATCCTGGTGATAGCTGTCAAAAAACATCTAATAGTGGAGCCATTCCCCGCTTGCTGTCAGAAAAGATAAAAAAGTTTTACAAGGAATATTTGTTATTTGCACTTATAATTGGTTTTTGAAATACATAATTTCAGGTGAGGATGAGGAGAGCCATGGCAGTGAATACATTTTTTCCGACTGATTACCAACTTCACTTATTTCACGAGGGAAATCTTTTTCAAAGTCATCAGCTTTTTGGCGCTCATATCTTTAAGGATTCCGCAGAGACTTATACACGATTTTGCGTTTGGGCTCCGAATGCCCTCCAAGTAAGGCTTGTGGGGGATTTTAATCACTGGAATGGTGATGGATATGAATTACAAAAAGTAAATGGTGAGGGTGTATGGATTATTGTCATCAAGCAAAATCTAGATGGCTGCAATTATAAATATGAAATCACCACAAAATCAAAGAAACAATTGTTAAAAGCAGATCCCTATGCTTTTTACTCAGAATTAAGGCCAAATACAGCCTCTGTCGTTTATTCGCTTGAGGGCTATAAATGGCAGGACACTCAATGGATGAACCGCAAAGCACAATCGAACTTCCTGGCGGAACCAGCCGTCATTTATGAGGTTCATGCGGGCTCATGGAAGACCAAGGATAATGGTGATTTTTTAACCTATCGAGAACTGGCGGAAGAACTTGTCCCTTATGTATTGGAGCTTGGCTTTACGCATATTGAGCTGCTGCCGCTGGTTGAACATCCACTTGACGCTTCTTGGGGGTACCAGGGGACTGGGTATTTCTCCGTAACATCGCGGTACGGGACTCCGGATGATTTCCGCTATTTCGTCGAACAGTGCCATCAGCATGGCATAGGGGTCATCCTTGACTGGGTACCCGGGCATTTCTGCAAGGACGCTCATGGGTTATACAATTTTGACGGTACACATCTTTATTCCTATTCCCATCTAAATGATAGGGAAAACCACATCTGGGGCACAGCCAATTTTGACCTTGGAAAAGGAGAGGTGCAAAGTTTCCTCATTTCAAACGCTCTATTTTGGATGGAACATTATCATATCGATGGCTTCAGAATGGATGCTGTTGCCAATATCATTTATTGGCCGAATGCCTCAAATAGACAAAGTGAAAACCCCTTCGGTATTGCTTTCTTAAAAAAACTTAATCAAGCAATAAACGACTATAATCCATATTTTTTAATGATAGGGGAAGACTCCACCGATTTTTCGAAGGTAACGACCCCAGTCCGTTATGGCGGTCTTGGATTTGATTACAAATGGAATATGGGTTGGATGAATGACATGCTTGAATACATGGAAACGCCGCCGTTTGCAAGGTCACAGGCCCATTCAAAGGTCACTTTTTCACTTTTATATGCGTTTTCAGAAAACTTTATGCTCCCGTTTTCACATGATGAGGTTGTCCACGGGAAAAAATCATTATTGGATAAGATGCCCGGTGATTATTGGGAAAAATTTGCCCAGCTAAGGCTTTTACTGGGCTATATGTTTGCCCATCCCGGGAAGAAGCTGCTATTTATGGGATTTGAACTGGGGCAGTTCGCGGAATGGAAAGATAAAGAACAGCTAGATTGGCATCTTTTGGACTATGAGCTGCACCGAAAACTGAATACCTATGTGAAAGTCTTAACGAAAGTTTACAAACGCACCAAAGCCCTCTACGAACTCGATCATCTGTGGGATGGATTTGAATGGATGGATGTTAATAATAACGAACAGTCGATGTTTTCCTTTATTCGAAAAGGGAAGAAGGCGGAGGATGCGATAATCATCATTTGCAATTTTACGGGTATTAGCTATCAGGATTATCAGATAGGTGTGCCTAACCCTGGTGAATACCGTGAAATTCTTAATAATGACGACCTAGAATTTGGTGGTGCCGGCCACATTAATAAGCACACCATTCCGGCTTCAGATGAGCCGTTCCACGGAAGACCGTATTCTATCAAGCTCACAATTGCCCCGTATGGGTTTCAGATGATAAGACAAGTGAAAAAACGGAAGGAGAGAAAAGGCAATGGAAAAGAAAAGGTGCGTAGCCATGCTGCTGGCAGGAGGGAAAGGGAGCAGGCTTAATGCTCTTACAAAGGACCTTGCAAAACCTGCTGTGCCATTCGGAGGGAAGTATCGGATCATAGATTTTACCTTAAGCAATTGTGCAAATTCCGGAATTGATACTGTCGGCGTCTTAACGCAATATCAGCCGCTCTTGTTAAATTCATATATTGGAATAGGCAGTGCATGGGATCTTGACAGTAAAAATGGCGGGGTTACCGTTTTACCCCCTTACAGTGAATCCTCAGAAGTGAAGTGGTACACCGGTACGGCAAGCGCGATCTATCAAAACCTTAATTACTTAAAGCAGTACCAGCCGGACTACGTTTTAATCCTTTCTGGTGACCATATTTATAAAATGAATTACGAATCCATGCTGGAATACCATATTGAAAAACGAGCAGATGTAACGATCTCCCTGATCGAGGTACCTTGGGCGGAAGCCAGCCGGTTTGGGATTATGAATACAAACGATGAACTAAGAATCCTGGAATTTGAGGAAAAGCCAAGTGAGCCTAAAAATAATCTTGCATCGATGGGCATATATATTTTTAGTTGGAATATATTGAAAGAATATTTGGAAATGGATGCACGAAATCCGGACTCCAGTCACGACTTTGGGAAAGATGTCATTCCAAGGCTTCTTGAAGAAAATAAAAAATTATATGCCTATCCGTTCAAAGGCTATTGGAAGGACGTTGGCACTGTTAGAAGTCTTTGGGAGGCCAATATGGATTTATTGGAGGAGGATTGCGAATTAGATTTATTTGACCATGACTGGAGAATTTATTCTGTTAATCCTAATCGTCCTCCGCAATATATTTCCCCGGATGCCATAGTAATGGAATCACTCATTAATGAAGGATGTACAATTGAAGGGGAAATTGAGAAATCAGTACTCTTCCAGGGTGTAACAGTAGGGAAGGATTCCACTGTTAAGGAGTCTGTGATCATGCCGGATGCAACAATTGGCAGCAATTGTTTTATTGAAAAAGCGATTGTGCCTTGTGACGTGAAAATACCGGACGGAACGGTCATTCGTTCCTTCGATGATGAAATCATCCTAGTCACAGAGGAAATGTTAAAAGCATTGTACTCTGCCTATTAAAAATAGAATGAAAGCCCAGTAGGACTGGGTGCTACAGATATTAGGTGATAAGAAACTGGAGGGGACTTTGGCGTGAAAAGAAAGCTTTTAGGTATTATTGATGCAACTACCTATCATGAGGATTTGGATGACCTATTAACACATCGTTCTTTGGCGGCGCTGCCTTATGCAGGCCGTTATCGTATTATTGACTTTGTCCTTTCAAATATGGTGAATTCCGGCATTCGCAGTGTCGCAATTTTTCCAAAAATGCAGTACCGTTCCTTGATGGACCACTTAGGGTCAGGGAAGAATTGGGATCTAAATCGGAAAAGGGATGGCCTTTTCTTTTTTCCTTCTCCAGTCGTAGGCAGCAGCAATCCTAAAGGGATAGGTTCCTTTGATCTTTTCGCGGCAAATATGGATTATTTTTATCGCAGCACTCAAGAATATGCGATTATCTCAAATTGTTACACTATTTTAAATATGAATTTTAAACCCATGCTGGAATGGCATATGCATGCAAACTGCGATATTACCGAAATCCATCATCAGGATGGAAGATCATTAGAAATGTATTTAATCAAAACCTCTCTGTTGATGAAGCTGATTGAAACTAGATTTGAGACTGGGTACAGTTGTATGAAGGATGTCGTCAGCGATATTCATAATGATTACACTGTTTGCCAATATGATTATGATGGATATGCCGTCAAGATAGATTCAATTGAGAATTATTACTCGACCAGCATGAATTTGCTAAAGCCTAACGTTTGGAAAAATCTTTTTAATAATGACCAGCCTATTTTGACAAAGGTTAAGGATGAGCCGCCTGCTAAGTATTTAAAAGGATCATCCGTAAAAAATTCAATGATTGCAAACGGCTGTTTAATTAGCGGCACTGTTGAAAACAGTATTGTCTCGCGCGGAGTAAAAATCGGCAAAGGTACAGTTATTAAGAATTGTGTCATCATGCAAAAATGCCAAATTGAGGACAATTGTTACTTGGATTCGGTTATTTTGGATAAAGATGTCCGGGTTGAATCAGGGACACATTTAACTGGCACAGCGGGGGCACCGTTTGTAATCAGAAAAGGTACAAAGCAAGGAGCGTTGATGAATTCGTGAAAGTATTATTTGCAGTGTCAGAGTGTGGACCATTCGCAAAGTCGGGAGGCCTTGCTGATGTAGCCGGATCTCTGCCAAAAGAATTAAAAAGTCTAGGTACGGATATAAGGGTCATTCTTCCCAAATATGGAACCATTTCGGACGAATATAAAAAAAGAATGAAGAAGATAAAGGAGTTTTCCGTTTCTGTCGGCTGGAGAAAGCAGTATTGCGGGATTGAGGAACTAGTCCATCAAGGTGTTACGTTTTATTTTGTTGATAACGAATATTATTTTAAACGTGAAGGATTTTACGGTTATTACGATGATGGAGAAAGATTTGCCTTTTTTAACCGTGCGGTGCTAGAGGTCATAGAAGAGTTGAACTTTTATCCCGACGTACTGCATTGCCATGATTGGCATACGGCCATGATTCCCTACCTGCTTCGAAAAGAATATTACAAGAAGACAGGTTATGGTCAGATAAAAACTGTATTTACCATTCATAATCTGCAATTTCAAGGGGTTTTTTCAAAAGAGGTCTTGAGAGACCTGTTCGATCTTGATGAACAATCCTTCCATTCTGGACATTTAGAGTTTTTCGGAAATGTCAATTTCATGAAGGGTGCGCTTGTTGCAGCGGACACCATCACAACCGTGAGTCCAACCTATCGAAATGAAATTCAAACAGTGAACTACGGAGAAAAGCTTGAGGGCTTGTTGAAGGCAAGAGATGAAGATCTTTTGGGAATTTTAAACGGAATTGATGATGAATTTTATAACCCTGAACATGATCCATTTCTTTTGCAAACCTATTCAAGCCAAGACATTAAGAAGAAATCCATTAATAAAAAGGAAATTCAAAAGCAATTTGGCCTAAAGCAAACTGCTGCTGCTCCGTTAATGGTGATGATTTCAAGGTTGACTAGACAAAAGGGACTTGATCTCATCAAATGTGTCCTTAGGGAGATTTTACAGGAGGATATCCAAGTTATTATCCTTGGAACCGGGGATTATGAATATGAAGAATATTTACGGCAGGCAGCCCGGATTTATCCGGAAAAATTGAAGGTTCATACCGGCTTTGATGAGGGACTTGCGCATCGATTATACGCAGCGGCAGACCTATTCTTGATGCCATCCCTATTTGAACCGTGCGGCCTTTCCCAGTTGATAGCCATGAAATATGGAGCCATCCCAATTGTTCGGGAAACGGGCGGTTTAAATGATACGGTGAAGGCATGGAATGAGTTCACAAAGAAGGGAAATGGGTTTTCCTTCCGTAACTTCAATGCTCACGATATGCTTTATACGATTCAGCGGGCAATTAACTTCTATCATGATAAAAAAACATGGGGATCAATTGTAAAACAGGCAATGGAAATGGATTATAGCTGGGCTCAATCCGCTTTCCGCTATAACCAGCTATATGCTGAACTCACCACAAGGAGTGAAACCCATGTTTTCTAATAAAGAACGGTTTAAGGCAGACTTTTTAAAAAGGCTTGAGATGCTCTGCGGGAAAAGCTTTTCAGAAAGCACTTCAAGGGATCATTACCAAACCCTCGGCAACATGATCAGAGAATTTGTTAGTAATGATTGGATTGCCACCAATGAACGTTACATGGCAGTTAGAGAGAAACAGGTATATTATTTATCGATTGAATATTTGCTAGGCAAGCTGCTCCGGCAGAATCTGCTTAATCTGGGCGTGGAGGAAACCGTTGAGGAAGGCCTAAGTGACCTAGGTATTGAACTGGCGGACCTTGAAGACCTGGAACCGGATGCAGGCTTAGGAAATGGCGGCTTAGGCAGACTAGCCGCCTGCTTTTTGGACTCACTTGCCTCCACTGACCTGCCGGGACATGGCCATGGAATCCGCTATAAACATGGGTTATTTGAACAGAAGATAGTCGACGGCTATCAGGTTGAACTGCCGGAGCAATGGCTAAGAAGCGGCAATGTTTGGGAAATACGCAAGGCCGATTTGGCGGTCAGTATCCCGTTTTGGGGGAAAGTTGAAACCCGGCAGGAAAATGGAAGGCTTGTTTTTCAACATATAAACACTGAGGTAGTTACTGCTGTTCCATACGATATGCCTGTTGTCGGCTTTCAGACAAAGACAGTTAATACCTTAAGGCTTTGGAGTTCAGAGCCCGCACAGTTTCCAGTTCATAAAGATATTTTACAATATAAGCGGAGGACAGAAGCCATTTCCGAATTCCTTTATCCGGACGATACCCATGATGAAGGCAAGACGCTAAGGCTAAAGCAGCAATACTTTTTAGTTTCGGCAAGCCTCCAGTCAATTTTAAGATCCTATAAAAAACAGCATGGCAGCCTTGAAGAGCTGAATCATCATGTTTGTATTCATATTAATGATACCCATCCTGTTCTAGCCATTCCGGAACTGATGAGGATTCTGATGGATGAGGAAGGCTTTTCTTGGGAACAAGCATGGGAGATTACTACTAATACAATCTCTTATACCAATCATACCACCTTATCAGAAGCCTTGGAGAAATGGCCGATTCATATCTTCCAGCCGCTCCTGCCGAGAATTTACATGATTGTTGAGGAAATAAATGAAAGATTCTGCAAGGAACGTTGGGAAGAGACCCCAGGCGATTGGGGGCGAATTGCGGGACTAGCAATAATAGCCGATGGCTATGTCAAAATGGCCCATTTAGCGATTGTTGGCAGCTTTAGTGTAAACGGTGTGGCAAGATTACATACCGAAATCTTAAAGGAACGTGAGATGCGGCCCTTTTTTCAGCTTTTTCCTGAGAAATTCAACAATAAGACGAACGGCATTGCCCACCGCCGCTGGCTGTTAAAAGCAAACCCCAAATTGTCCTCGCTCCTAAGCGAAACAATCGGGGATGGGTGGACTCACTCCGCACATGAACTGATGCAGTTCCTTAAATATCAAGACGATCACTCGATTTTAGGGAAATTAGCGGCAATCAAGCAGGAGAATAAGCAAAATATGGCTGAGGTGATTTATAAGCAAAATGGTATTTCCGTCAATCCTGATGCCATCTTTGATGTCCAGGTGAAGAGGCTGCACGCTTATAAAAGACAGCTTCTAAATGTTCTGCATATCATGCACCTATATAATCGAATTTTGGAAGATTCCAGTTTTTCCATGGTGCCGAGGGTATTTATTTTTGGAGCAAAAGCATCTCCTGGATATTATTACGCGAAGAAGATTATTAAATTAATCAATACAGTAGCTGAGAAAGTTAACCATGACCCAAAAGTCGGCGATAAGATGAAGGTTGTGTTTTTGGAGAACTACCGCGTTTCATTGGCGGAGAAAATATTTCCTGCTGCAGATATAAGCGAGCAGATCTCAACGGCCAGCAAGGAAGCATCAGGTACGGGGAATATGAAGTTTATGATTAATGGGGCATTGACGTTAGGGACTTTGGACGGGGCAAATGTAGAAATTCATGAAAGGGTAGGGGACGATAATATTTTTATCTTCGGTCTAACGGCCGAGGAGGTTCTTCATTATTATCGGCACGGCGGATATGAATCCGTAGAATATTATCATCATGATAACCGGATTCAGCAGGCTGTCAATCAGCTGGTGAACGGATTTTTCCCGGGCGTCCATAACGAATTTGAACCAATCTTTGACTCGCTGCTTGAAGAAAACGATCAATATTTTGTCTTAAAGGATTTCGCTTCCTATGCAGATACCCAGCGGAGGGTAGGAGAAGCCTATGCGGATTCACTAAAATGGCAGAAAATGTGCCTGACTAACATCGCCCATGCAGGCTACTTCTCGAGCGACCGAACGATAAAAGAATACGCCAAAGATATATGGGGAATCCATCCAGTAAAATAATATTTAAAAAGCTTCTGCTCTCGGCAGAAGCTTTTTTGATCTTATTTAAGAAAAAAAGTAACCGGCGAAAATCCCAATAGCCAGTAAGAAGCCGAAGATGGTGTTCGTTTGGGCCGTAGCTTTCATCGCTGGTGCCATTTGAATTGGCACTGTTCCTTTAATAAAGCCTTTAACTGATTTAATAGGTTTCGGTGTGCTTATTAATACGAGCGCCGTCCAAATTGGGGCAATATCCGCAATTATCAGCCCCAAAATCCAGACATACGAAAAAGCAAACATCCCGGCCAATAGGAAGATGGCCTTTTCTTTGCCTAGAAGAATGGCCAATGTTTTCCGGCCAAATTCTTTGTCGCCGTCAAGGTCGCGGATGTTATTGGACAAAAGAATTCCGCCGACCAAAATAAAACTTGGCACTGATACAAGAATACTTGTGCTGTCCACTGTCCCTGTTTGGATAAAGAATGAGATTAAAATAATCATCATCCCCATAAAGAAACCGGCAAACAATTCTCCGAAAGGTGTGTAGGCGATTGGCAGCGGCCCGCCTGTATATAAATACCCAATCAACATACATACCAAGCCCACTAAAGCTAACCACCAACTGCTGTTTGCACATATATAAACTCCCAATAATAAAGCAATTCCATAGAGTCCTAATGCCAGCTGCATCACAGTCTTTGGCTTAATTCCGTCCCGGACAATACTTCCGCCAATGCCGACAGAGTCCTCTGTATCGAGTCCTCGTTTAAAATCATAATATTCATTAAACATATTTGTAGCGGCTTGGATTAACAGGCTTGCAATCAGCATGGCGAAGAAAAGACCGAAATGAATTTTCCCATGCCGAAGTGCCAGTGCAGTGCCTAGCAATACAGGAACAAACGCTGCTGTTAAAGTATGGGGGCGGGTCATCTGCCACCAAACCTGGAAGCCGCGGTTTGAGTCAACAACAGGTTTAGAACCTTCCCGTAAATTTGGCTGCATATTTTTTTCTCCTCCCTTTTAAATGCATCTATCTGTACAAAACGAATTTATAAAGAATGGTTATTACCCAAACCTAAGTGTAGGAAATATCAAGTGGAGTGTCAATTAAATTTTACTTTCAAAACTAGAAGATAATCCCTTCTCGAGTAATATCCATATTTAGTGGAAAAATGAGTGTATCGAAGCCTTTTGCAACCGATTTTCGGAAATTTGACATATAATAAGGAAATGAAGCAGGAGAAGTAGTGACAACCATTATTGACTTCTTTACAATGGGAGTAGTATCTTTAAAAAGGTTTAAAATGAATGGAGACAGCCCTATTTGGCTGTTTTGGAGGGATTTGCTTGATTACCATTCAGGAAATCGAAACGAAGGAAAGAAGTCTTTTGGCGATGAAGCGCGCAAAAGAACTTGGCCGTCCCATTTTAATGAGTGAAGTTGAAAAAATGAATCATATCGACCCCCTTTTATTCTTTTCTAGTGGGAATGAACACTATTCAGGCGAACGGTTTTTTTGGAAGGATCCAAAGGACGAATTTATTTTCGCGGGACTGGGAATTTCTAAGCAATTTCAAATAGATCAGTCAGATGACCGTTTTGGCCTTATTGAAAGAGAATGGAAGGAATTTTTAAAGGACAGCCTTATTTCTAATCCATTTTCCGAAATTGGAATAGGCCCGCTGATATTTGGAGGATTTTCTTTTGATCCATACAAAGAGAAGACAGTGCTTTGGTCTAAATTTGATGATTCTTTATTTTATCTGCCAAAATATCTTTTGAGTGTTATTAAGGGACAAGTCTTTTTGACAACTAATTTTATCTTTACACCGAACGATGATGAATTGTTATATAAACATATAATCGATGAACGGAATAAACTTTTTCAGTCTCTTCAGAAACACCACCACACAGCTCTGCCTGCCCTTATGGAAACAAAGGAAATTTCACCTGAGAAGTGGAAAAATACAGTTGATGCAATGGTAAAGGAATTAAACAGAGGCCCGCTTAAAAAAGTAGTTCTTGCCAGGGAACTTCGGTTAAATTTTAATGACATTGTTGCTTCAGAGGCAGTCCTGCAACATTTAAATGAACAACAGCATGAAAGCTTTATCTTTGCTCTTGAATCGAATGGCGATTGTTTTCTTGGAGCATCTCCAGAGAGACTGGTGAAAAAGAATGGCACCGAACTTTTCTCTACCTGCCTTGCTGGTTCCAGCTCACGGGGACATAACCCGGAGGAGGATCGATTACTGGGAGAAAAATTGCTTTCTGACCAGAAAAACTTGCTTGAGCATCAATATGTTGTGGAAATGATAAAAGAAGCACTAGAGGAATCATGTGAAGAAATCATCCTTCCTGATAAACCTCAGCTAATGAAAATCAGGGACATACAGCATTTGTATACGCCGGTCATCGGAAAATGCAGTGGTGACAGTTCACTATTGCATTTGGTCGAAAGATTGCATCCAACCCCTGCTCTTGGCGGACTTCCGAAGAAAGAAGCGGTTGAAAAAATTCGTCAAGTTGAGGAGCTTGACCGCGGTTTTTATGCTGCACCTGTAGGTTGGCTGGATTATGAAGGAAATGGGGAATTTGCAGTAGCCATTCGCTCGGGTCTCTTACAAGGCAAGGAAGCATCCTTATTTGCCGGATGCGGCGTTGTAGCTGATTCTGATTCCGAAAGTGAATATTTAGAGACAAGCTTGAAGTTTAGGCCAATGCTTCGGGCACTTGGGGGAAAATAGTATGAATCATCAAGAATCGTTAACTGCTTATATCGCGGCATTTGTCGGGGAGCTGGTTCTTTCCGGGATTACCGATGTGGTGGTCAGTCCCGGGTCAAGATCCACCCCAATGGCATTGGTTATGGCAGAACATCCGGATTTAAACGTCCATATCCATGTGGATGAGCGCTCTGCCGCCTTTTTTGCATTGGGAATTGCCAAGGCGACAAATCGAACTGTTGCTATTCTTTGCACATCAGGTACCGCTGCAGCCAATTACTTTCCTGCTATTGTCGAAGCGCGTTATTCACGAGTCCCATTGCTGGTTTTGACAGCAGACCGGCCTCATGAGTTGCGAGAGGTAGGGGCACCGCAGGCGATTGACCAAATTCATTTGTACGGAAAACACGTCAAGTGGTTTGCAGAAATGGCACTTCCTGAGAAAAATGATGAGATGATCCGCTACGCGCGGACAGTCTGCTCCCGTGCTGCCGCATATGCAGCCAGCGCTCCACCTGGTCCGGTTCATTTGAATTTTCCTTTTAGAGAACCACTTATTCCTAAAATGGATGAGGAACTCTTTGCAGTGTGTGAGCGACCGGAAGGATATGTGCAGGTACATAATGGTGAACTTAACATAAACGAAATGGAGTATCAAGAAATCGCCGGGCGGTTGGCTGGCAAAGCGAAGGGGATCATTGTTTGCGGAAATGTTGCCGATGAACGTTTCGCAATTGCTGTAACAAAGCTCGCTAATCAATTAAAGTATCCAATCTTAGCAGACCCGCTATCACAGCTTAGAAGTGGGCAGCATGCAAATGATCAAATTATTGATACTTACGACACATTCTTACGAAATGAAGATGCGAAATCTTACCTTAAACCGGACGTGATTATCCGCATTGGTTCGATGCCGGTGTCTAAAGCGTTAACCATTTTTATCAAAGGAAATCCGAATGCAGATCAATTTGTAGTCGATGGCGGAGGCGGCTGGCGGGATCCTGCTATCTTGTCGACCGATATGATTTTTTGTAATGAAGCAATTTTTTGTGAAAAACTTTCAGCGTATTCCAAACCTCGGGTGGAGACGGGATATTTAGACGCTTGGAAAAAAGTAAATGACCTTACAAAAGAAAATATGTCTCCAATCCGGGATATTCCAGAATTAAGTGAAGGAAAACTTTTTTATCAGCTTGCTGAGATGCTGCCGGATGGTGCCGCATTATTTGTTGGAAACAGTATGCCAATTCGTGATTTGGACAGCTTTTTCTTAACAAATGGCAAGTCAATTAAGATTATGGCTAACAGGGGTGCGAACGGCATAGACGGGACCGTATCCACAGCCTTGGGTGCGGCGATGTACTCAAAGCCGTTATATTTGGTCCTTGGAGACTTAACCTTTTTCCATGATTTAAATGGACTTTGGGCAGCTATGAAGCATCAAATTAATATAAACATTATCCTTATAAACAATAATGGCGGCGGGATTTTCTCCTTCCTTCCGCAATCGGAACATCCGAAGCATTTCGAGCTTCTTTTCGGTACACCATTAAACATTGAATTTGAACATGCCGTCAAAATGTTTAACGGACAATTTACGAAAATTAAGGATTGGGATCATTTCCAAATTGAAATGGAAAAATCAAGAGATGCGGCAGGCATAAATGTCTTTGAAATTGTCACAAACAGAGACAAAAATCGAGACGAGCACCGCGAATTTTGGCATGTGGTTTCCCAGGAAATATCAAATTTTGTCAAAGGGGAGCAAAAATGAGGATAGTTACCGGCGGAATCCGCTATCATGTCGAGTTATGCGGGAAGGGATTCCCCCTCGTTATGCTTCATGGATTTACGGGAGATTCATCAACGTGGACTACTTTTTGCGAACGACTGGGAAAACACTCGCGGTTGATTATTCCTGATATCATCGGGCATGGAAAAACAGAATCTCCTGAGGCTGCGGGCCGATACCGGATGGAGGAGGCAGCTCAAGATTTAATTTCCATTCTTGATGAACTCCAGATTGAGCAAATTGATTTATTAGGTTATTCAATGGGGGGCAGGCTTGCCCTTTCATTTGCCTGTCTATATCCCGAAAGGGTTCGAAAATTGATTTTGGAAAGCGCTTCGCCTGGTCTTGAATCAGAGGACGAAAGAAAACAGCGCCGTTTGAAAGATGCCGAATTAGCCCATTTTATTAAGGATAAAGAAATAAAGGAGTTTGTTGAATACTGGGAGAATATCCCCTTATTTTCAACCATGAAGAGGCTGCCGGAGAAAGTACAAGGAAAAGTAAGGGAACAGCGTTTAAACAATTCTCCTATTGGTCTTGCCAATAGCTTGCTAGGTATGGGGACGGGTTCTCAGCCCTCTTGGTGGGGGCAATTAAATAAGCTAGCCTGTGAAGTTTTGCTGCTCACCGGTGAGGAAGATTTGAAGTTCTGCAGGATTGCTGAAAAAATGCACAAGGAGCTGAAAAATAGTTCTTTGGTAACGATTGCACAATGCGGTCATGCAATTCATGTGGAAGAACCCGAAAAGTTTGGTACAATAGTAAGTGACTTTTTGTCAAATACAAACAAAGGAGGAATTTATAGTGGCAGTTGAATGGATTCCAGTTCGTAAATACGATGAAATTATTTATGAAACGTATAACGGAATAGCTAAAATCACGATTAACCGTCCCCATGTACATAATGCTTTCACACCAAAAACAGTGATGGAATTAATCGATGCTTTTGCCTATGCCCGTGATGATTCCGAAGTCGGCGTCATTGTTTTAACAGGTGCAGGAGACAAGGCATTCTGTTCCGGCGGCGACCAAAGCGTCCGCGGACATGGTGGCTATGTTGGTGAGGACCAAATTCCGCGCCTAAACGTACTTGATCTGCAGCGTCTGATTCGTGTTATTCCAAAACCGGTTGTGGCAATGGTTAAAGGCTATGCAATCGGCGGAGGTCATGTTCTGCATGTAGTCTGTGATTTAACGATTGCAGCTGACAATGCTGTTTTTGGACAAACAGGTCCTAAGGTAGGCAGCTTTGATGCCGGCTACGGTTCAGGTTATCTTGCCCGTATTATCGGTCATAAAAAGGCACGAGAAATCTGGTATTTATGCCGCCAATACAATGCTCAAGAGGCGCTCGATATGGGCTTAGTCAATACCGTTGTTCCGCTTGAACAGGTAGAAGAAGAAACAATCAAATGGTGCGAGGAAATGCTTGAAAAGAGCCCAACCGCACTTCGTTTCATCAAAGCTGCCATGAATGCAGATACCGATGGATTGGCTGGACTTCAGCAATTTGCTGGTGACGCAACGCTGTTGTATTATACAACCGACGAAGCGAAAGAAGGACGCGATGCCTTTAAGGAAAAGCGCAAGCCAGACTTCGGCCAATTCCCTCGTTTCCCTTGATGAAAAAACGTTACAACAGCTTGATGGTCTCCATCAGGCTGTTTTTTATAAAGGATGATAAATATGAATAACGAAACAATGCCAAATTTTTTGATGAAAAGAGCCTTTCTAACACCGGATCGGACTGCCGTTTATTTTCAGGATAAAGCTTTAACATTTAAAGAGCTTTATAATTATTCACTTAATGTCGCAGGGCAACTTCAAGGGCTTGGCGTTCGAAAGGATGATTTTGTAGGTGTTCTGTTGAAAAATCATCTAGATACTGTCATTATATTTTTTGCTCTTCAACTTTTGGGAGTCAGATCAGTCATTTTAAATAATCGCTTAACACCATCGGAGCTTGTTTGGCAACTAGAGGACTCAACATCCTCTTTATTGATACTAGAGGATTCATTTACTGATATTAAAATGGTCATTAATCAACAGCTTGCATCTCTTGCCACAATTACAAAGAGTGATTTGTTTGCAAAAAAAGAAAATGAATACGCTGATATTCAAGAAGAAATCAACCTATCAGATATCTGCACGATCATGTATACCTCAGGAACTACCGGTCATCCAAAGGGTGTCTTGCAAACCTATGGCAACCACTGGTGGAGCGCAACTGGCTCGGCGTTAAATTTAGGCTTCGTAGAAAGTGACTGCTGGCTTTGTTCAGTGCCGCTGTTCCATATCAGCGGATTCTCTATTTTAATGCGGAGCGTCATTTATGGAATGCCGATTGTCCTTCATGAAAAATTTGATGTGCAGAAGACGATTGAAGATATTAGTGATAAAAAGGTTACGATTATGTCAGTTGTGGGAACGATGCTTACAAGTATTGTTGATGCTTTGACAGTTAGCGGACTGCCGGAACATTTTCGCTGTTTTCTGTTAGGCGGCGGCCCAGCCCCGCTGCCATTGCTAGAGGCGTGTGTTAAAAAGAATTTGCCTGTGTTCCAAAGTTATGGAATGACGGAAACTTCATCGCAAATTGTTACCCTTTCTCCGGAATATAGCCTAAGCAAGCTTGGTTCGGCAGGAAAACCGTTATTTCCATCCCAGCTTAGAATTGAACTGGATGACCACACGGCGGCATCGCCACAACATGCAGGAGAAATTGTAGTGAAGGGACCAAATGTAACCGCAGGATACTTGAAAAGGCCGGACGCAACCAAAGAGAAGATCCGTGAAGGATGGCTCCATACAGGTGATATCGGGTACGTTGATGAAGAAGGTTTTTTATATGTATTGGACCGGCGCTCCGATTTAATTATTTCAGGAGGTGAGAATATTTATCCTGCAGAAATTGAATCCGTTTTGCTCTCACACCCGGATGTAGCAGATGTCGGGGTTATTGGAGTGGATGATGCTAAATGGGGACAAGTGCCGATTGCTTTTATAGTGAAAAGGGAAAGTGCGGCATTGCCACAGAAGGAACTCCAACAATTTTGCCAAACACGGCTTGCCAAATATAAAGTGCCGAAACAATTCTATTTCACAGAACAGCTGCCGAGAAATGCAGCAAAGAAACTTCTAAGAAGAAACCTACGTGAAATGATAAACGAAAAATAAAGAACCAGCCATCGACTGGTTCTTTATCTTTTATAGTTCGCTCGCTTCAAATGTTTGACAATCAGTTTCTTTGCTTGTATCAGCCTTTTTACCAGTGTGGCTGACAACGTAAATTTGGTCGGCACTGCACTTGTTTCCCTTTGCCCAAAATGTACAGTTATTGACCTCGCATAAAACATCCTGTGCCATGTGTATCACTCCTTACGTATTTGGTAATACAGGTATAGCATTTGATGATTGTGTGATATGCATGTCAGTAAGTAATTGGGTGAAAACGTAAATCATTGGCCGGAAATCCAAATTGTTTCAATTAATTATTTAATGCTGTTTCCAATGTTTTTAAGTTTTTATTCATTAATGAAAAATAGGTTTCCTTATTTTTGATGTCGTCCTTTGTCAAAATCGCCAAGTTATGAATTGGCAGCGCACGTGCGCCAATTTCTTTTTGCACGACCTTGCCGAGCTTGGATTTGACATTTTGTTCAAACAGCATATAGTGAAGTCCTTCATGGTCAGCCATGGAAATGATTTTCTCTAATTCTTTTTGGCTTGGTTCGTTGGTTGTGGATAGTCCAGAAATGCTGATCTGTTCAATTCCATAGCGGGTTTCCCAATAGCTGAAGGCCGCATGGGTGACAATGATTTTTTTATGCTTTGCCTGCGAAATCGTATTGGCAAAATTTGCGTCTAACTCGTCAAGCTCGCCAGCAAGCTTTTGGTAGTTTTCATCAAAGTAAGCCTTTCGCTGTGGGAGTTTTTTTGCTAATTGGTCGCGGATTACTGCTGCCATTTCCTTTGAATAAACAGGGTCGAGCCAAACATGAGGATTAACCCCAGCATGATCTTCATGATCTTCCTCTTCAGATGAATGGTGATCTTTTGGCAGTTTCAGCCCTTCCGCAGCAGGTACTAAGGTAACATTTTCATCTTTTAAGGTACCTTTGGCTTTTTCCACAAATCCCTCAAGGCCAAGGCCGATATAGAAAAATAAGTCTGAATCAGCCAAATTCATCATATCCTTTTGCGAAGGCTCAAAGGTATGTTCATCAGCGCCTGGCGGGTAGATTGTAGCCACCTTTACATATTTTCCGCCAATCCGTTCCGTAAAATACTGCAGTGGAAAAACGGTCGTATATATCGTCAATAGATTTTTCTTTTTTGGAGTTTGTTGGGTATTATTTCCACATGCTGATAAAACCAAGCTTAACGGCAGTAGAAAAGAAAGAAAAAGAATTAGTTTTTTCATAAAAGCTCCTTTTTAAATCGTATTTATTCCGATTTAACAACTAAAAAATTTTAAATATTATGAATCTAATACGTAACAATTCCGATTTACTTATGTATCTTACAAAAAATTTGCCGTTTCTGCAAGTGAAAAAATTGTATATTCGAATGAATTTTATGTATCCTTAAAAAAGAGATACCTAAAGGGGAGTGAATAAATGGATAGTTCATCATTATTAAATGATATTCTTGACTTCAATAAAAAATTTGTGGAAGAGCGCGAGTATGAAAAGTATGAGACAACTAAATATCCGAATAAAAAAGCAGTAATCCTGACTTGTATGGACACAAGACTGCTGGAACTTTTGCCAAAGGCCTTGAATTTAGGGAATGGGGACGTAAAACTGATTAAAAATGCCGGGGCGATTGTGTCTCATCCGTTTGGAAGTATTATGCGGAGCATTTTAATTGCCCTTTATCAGCTTCAGGCAAAAGAGGTTTTTGTGATTGCACATCATGATTGCGGGATGAGTGGATTGAAAGCAGAACCAGTCGTGGCAGAGATGAAGGAACGGGGTGTTAGTCAGGAAACACTTGATACACTAGCCTATTCCGGAGTTGATTTTAATCAATGGCTGCATGGCTTTGATAGTGTAACTGAGAGTGTAAAGCATAGTGTCGAGATGATTAAAAAGCATCCGCTTATGCCGGGGGGTGTGCCTGTTCACGGACTCGTTATTGATCCAAGGACGGGAAAGCTCGACTTAGTGGTTGACGGTAATCTGGATTAATGTTTTTTGTGGTCCTGCCATTTTTCAGGAACAGGATCGACTCCTCCTGGGTGAAAGGGATGGCATTTCAAGATCCTTTTAATAGCCAAATATCCGCCTTTAATAGCCCCGAAACGCTGAACAGCCTCAAGACCATAATGAGAACAGGTTGGATAAAAGCGGCAGGAAGGCGGTTTTAAAGGCGAGATAGCTATTTGATAAAACCGGATAAGAGCGATGAATAATTTCTTTAACATATAGAGCTGCTCCTTTAATATAATTTCCTTCAAGATATCACAAAACCAATAAAACGTCTAAATTGGTAATTAATACGTTGCAGAAAAAATACGGAATTTATAGTATGATAGAGAATAGATTTATAGAGGAGATGATTAGGATGCCTTCAGTAGAGAGCTTTGATTTAGATCATAATGCCGTGAAAGCTCCTTATGTCAGACACTGTGGTGTCCATAAGGTAGGTTCTGACGGTGTTGTTAATAAATATGATATCCGCTTCTGCCAGCCAAATAAAGAGGCGATGAAGCCGGATGCTATTCATAGTCTTGAGCATATGCTTGCCTATACTATCCGCAAGCATGCAGAGAAGTATGACCACTTTGATATAATTGATATTTCTCCAATGGGCTGCCAAACGGGTTTTTATCTAGTCGTCAGCGGAGAGCCGACAGTGGAGGAAGTCATTGACCTTCTTGAGGATACCATGAAGGATGCTTTGGAACTTACCGAGGTTCCTGCGGGAAATGAAAGGCAGTGCGGTCAGGCAAAGATGCATACTTTAGAAGGGGCAAAGCGCCTAATGCGCTATTGGCTTGAGCAGGACAAGGAAGAGCTAAAGCAGATATTTGCATAAAAGAAAAAATTCCTATTCAGCAAGAATAGGAATTTTTTTATGCGTTCTTTGGCTCATCATCTTTTTCATTTGCATCGTTTAAATGTGGATTGTTTTCCAACGGGTCAACCGTATGCTTGTAGGTGTATGCTTTTGATGTTGTAATGACTGCTAAGAAAAGAACGACAAAAACAATAATGATTGATACGATCATCACAATAGACAAAGATTTCTCCCCCTTTTTACCCTCTATTGTAACATGTTTTTTATTTTTTAGTTGTAAATAAAAAGGAAACTGATGAATTCAGCTTCCTTTTTGCCATTATGTAGAAATCAATGAATATTTCGAGGATAGTAAGTATGAGTCCGCTGTCCGCCGTATTGTTCCTGAGCAAACTTCCCCTTTAAGCTTTCAATGAGGTAAAGCCCCATCAAATCGTATAGTTCCTGCTTATCCATGTCATGAATTAAAGCAATCAAGTCCTCGTGTGACATTTCTTCTAAAAAAGCAAAGGCAAGCATATCAATGTCCTCTTCATCGCCGGTCAGTTTGTTCCGGTACATTTCATACAATTCATCGACAAGTTTCATTTCCAGCACCTCCTATGTGCATTCAAAAATTTTCTTCTTACTTAATCCATTCCCATTCAAAGCTAAAAAAATCCATATTTCCAATTGTTTAAATTAACAGAAAACTCTGTCATTTTTTATTAGGATTATTATAACGTATTCATTTATAAAAAATAAATCGAATTTTGTAATCGAATAAATTTTTTATTTTTGTGGATTACTAAAGATTAAAAGGGGATGAAATGATGAGTGAACAAAAGAAAACCTATTATATAGATATTGGAACAGGTGAGATTTCACAAAGTGCGACTTCGTCAACTTGGAGCTATCAAATTCAAGCGAATGATGAAGAAATTACTCAGCTGCGTGAGTTATTCGATCAAAATTATTCGACAGAGTGGAAGAACTTTTTTCGAGCACATACACCATATGTTCAGTATCATTATGACCGTGAGAATGATGATTATGACAACACCATGCAGCAAATTTACGGAATGATTCATAAGCTCGGTGACGAGGACGCAAAAAAGCATATTGAAAGCATGAACATCTTACCCAACTCATAAACAATGAAAGGAAAATCCCTGCCTTTAGGATTTTCCTTTTTTCATTTATACTTAAATCAAAAAATAAAGCGGGGAAGAGGTATGATTCAGTTTTTGGATGATCATGGAAATACCGTGGAAATGGCTTTTAAGAAAGACGCCTTTTCAGATGAAGTAAAACATGTTCTTGTCATAAGTCAGTTTGGTGATGAGTGGATTTTAACGAACCATAAAAAAAGAGGACTCGAATTTCCAGGCGGCAAAAGGGAACCGGGCGAAACTTTGGAGGAAGCAGCTAAACGTGAAGCATATGAAGAAGCCGGAATATTTTTTTCAGATTTAATGTATCTGGCTGAGTATAAGGTGTATGAGGAAAATGGTTCATTTGTTAAAGCTGTTTTCTGGGGGAAAGTCAAAAGGATGGAGGAGACTGGCAGCTATCATGAGACATACGGACCTGTCAGGATCAAAGGAGACCTCCTTAAGAAGCGGTATGGTAAGGAATACAGCTTTATCATGAAGGACCAAGTGGTAGAGGAATGCCTGAAATTCATTGAGGCATATAAAAACGAAAAAGAATAGAAGAATGCCCTGATGCAATCCCCTATTCTTTGATAAGTTTTTTTTCAAGAAAATCAACAAGCTGATACATAATCGTGGCGAACACGGCAATAACCAATAGTGATAAAAAGACAAGGGTAAAATTAAAGACCTGGAAACCGTAAATAATCATATAGCCAAGCCCTTTAGAGGAAACGAGGAATTCCCCTACAATGACGCCAACCCATGAAAGTCCGACATTGACCTTTAAGGTAGAAATGATAGTTGGAAAGCAGGCGGGAATAATGGCTTCCTTAAAGCATTGAAATCTGGTCGCTCCAAAGGTTTGCAGCACTTTTAAATAATTGGGATCTACTTCTTTAAAGGCTGTGTATACAACGATGGTTGTGATGATGACAGAAATAATTGCACCCATCGCGATGATGGACGGGTACCCTGGGCTCAAAGCAACGATTAGTACGGGCCCAAGCGCCACTTTTGGCATCGCATTTAGGATAACTAGATAAGGGTCAAGGATTTTGGAAACCATCGGTGACCACCATAGGATTGCGGCCAGCAGCACACCAAGAAAGGTTCCCAAGATAAAACCAAATACCGTTTCAGTTAAGGTCACTCCCAAATTCGTTAACAGTGAACCATCCTGTAATTTATTAATAAACAGAATCCAAATTTTCGATGGAGAGCTGAAAATAAGCGGGTCAATCCACTGTTTTGCGCTAAAAAGCTCCCAGCTTGAGAAAAAGACCAGGAAAATGATGGCTTGGTAAAACCGTATCCACCTTTTTTCAACCTTTAATGAGCGAATATAATTTTTATGGAGGAGTTCCACCTTATCCGTTTCCTTGTTCAAGAGACTCCAACTCCTTCCATATCGTTTGAAATAAACTTGGATATGCTTCATGGTTTCTGGCATTAAATGGGGATAATGTTTTCAGTTCCTCAGGCATTTCAAACGTTTTGTGAATTCTTCCGGGGCGAGATGACAGTAAGTAAACACGGTCACTCATGGCAATGGCTTCCCCGATATCATGTGTGACCAAAATAGCTGTCTTTCCAAACTCATCCAATGTTTGCGAAACAAGATCCTCAAGCTTAAGCTTCGTTTGATAATCGAGTGCGGAAAAAGGCTCATCAAGCATCAAAAGCTTTGGCTCAGTTGCCAGCGTCCTTACAAGGGCAACTCGCTGCCTCATGCCGCCGGACAGTTGTTTTGGCAGTTGCTTTTCAACATCGCCCAAACCCATTTGCTGGAGCAGGCTTAATGCGGCTGACTTGTTTTTTTCAGTCAGCTGTTTTGATAATTTAAGGCCTAAAAGGATATTTTCTTCGATTGTTTTCCAAGGAAATAGATAGTCCTGTTGAAGCATGTAGCCAATATCGTTATTTGCGGTGGATACCGGCTTATTTTCAAGCAAAACAGTCCCCTGAGTTGGTTTAATCAAGCTTGAAATAATGGAGAGCAAAGTCGTCTTTCCACAGCCGCTAGGGCCGAGGATGGAGACAAATTCTCCCTCCTCAACCGTAAGCGAAATATCGGAGAGGGCCGTGGTTCTAGAGTCTTTGGTAAAATACGTGTGTTGTATATTTTGAACCTTTAAGAAGCTCATGTGCCGGCCTCCCTTTCGGAGTTATTTTTTCATGACTTGTTCGGCAATCTCTGTATTGACGAGCGTGTCATGTTTTACTTCTTTTGGAAGCTCCCCGGCTTCCTTCATGATGTTTTGCAGATTATTCCATTCTTCTTCATCAAGAATTGGATTAGTGGCAAAGGATCCCTGGCTCTTATAACGATCGACAACAGTTTTCATAATTTCAGGGTTTGTATCAGGGAAGAATGGTTCTACGGCTTTAGCAATTTCCTCAGCACTGTGGGACTGGACCCATTGCTGAGCTTTATAGACTGCTCTTGTGAATTTTTCGATAACGTCCTTGTTATCTTTTATATAGCTCTGTTTAGCCATGAAGGTCGTATACGGAACATGCCCAGATTCCTTTCCGAAGGAGGCAACAATATAACCTTTACCCTCTTTTTCAAAAATGCTGGCAGTTGGTTCAAATAATTGAACAAATTCTCCACTTCCTGAGGCAAAAGCATTGGCGATGTTTGCGAAGTCAATATTTTGGATTAGGTTTAAATCCTGATGCGGGTCAATTCCATGCTTCTTTAACACGAATTCACCAACCATTTGCGGCATGCCGCCTTTACGCTGGCCAAGGAAGGTCGTACCTTTTAATTGATCCCATGAGAAATTGTCAATTTTCTCTCTTGAAACAAGGAAGGTGCCGTCAGTTTGGGTGAGCTGGGCAAAATTGATGACCGGATCGTTTGCCCCTTGAGCATATACGTAAATGGAAGTTTCCGAGCCGACCAGAGCCACATCGGCGCCGCCCGAGATGAGGGCAGTCATTGTCTTGTCACCGCCGGGTGTTGTCGTTAATGTGACATCAAGACCTTCATCCTTGAAGAATCCCTTTGATAAAGCAACATATTGAGGGGCATAGAAGATTGACCTGGTAACTTCTGCAATACGGACCTTTTCCAGTTTCTTCGGTTCTTTAGCGGTATCTTTATTACAAGCAATTAGGGAAAACATAAGTATACTGATGAGGAGAAAGGAGAAACTGATTTTTGACCATTTTTTCATAAAATTAACCTCCTTATCTGGGCTGATTGCCTAGAATATCGTATGAAAAAGAAAAAAATGTGTGAATGCCCAGTTCCAGAATTTTTTTATTTAATGGGGTAGTACCTTAAAAAGGCTAAGTGCCAGTATATTGATTAAACGGTTAGGGATACCCGGTTCGGGTAGTTATGAAAGGTTTATAACGCCCGGACGGTAAAGGTAAATCAGGTTCAGGTAGTTATGAAAGGTTTATAACGCCCGGACGGTAAAGGTAAATCAGGTTCAGGTAGTTATGAAAGGTTTATAACGCCCGAACGATAAAGGGAAACAAGATTCAGGTAGTTATGAACAGTTTATAACGCCCGAACGGAAAAGGTAAATCAGATTCAGGTAGTTATGAAAGGTTTATAACGCCCGAACGGAAAAGGTAAATCAGATTCAGGTAGTTATGAAAGGTTTATAACGCCCGAACGGTAAAGGGAAATCAGGTTCGGGTAGTTATGAAAGGTTTATAACACCCGAACGGTAAAGGGAAATCAGGTTCGGGTAGTTATGAAAGGTTTATAACGCCCAACGGAAAAGGGAAATCAGGTTCGGGTAGTTATGAAAGGTTTATAACACCCGAACGGTAAAGGGAAACAAGGTTTGGGTAGTTATGACGGGTCCATAACTACTGGCTGATCGAAGTAAACACATAAACTCTAGCTATTGAAACATTAAACAAGAGTTAACAAAGGACCCTTAATATACAAAAAGGATTAGACACATATGACCCCATTCAACAGTAAAATAATCGATATTAAACGCTTTCCATCGCCAAACCCTAATGTAGAGTTAAAGGAAATCATTTACCTTTCAAACGGGTTAAGAGTAATAGGGATGCTGGCAGAGCCAAAGAACGAGCCAACGACTGATGGATTTCTTTATTTGCGGGGAGGAATCAAAAACGTCGGAAAAGTTCGGCCAGCACGGATTGCCCAGTTTGCTCAGGAGGGCTTTATTGTTTTTGCCCCCTATTATCGCGGCAATCAGGGGGGGGAAGGGAATGAGGACTTTGCAGGAGAGGACCGTGCGGACGCTTATGCGGCCTACGACCTGCTAAAATCACTTCCTAATGTAAAAAGGATACATATCTTTGGTTTTTCCCGCGGCGGAGTAATGGCGCTTTTGACGGGAATTGAATTCCCAGATGCATCTTCCTTAGTCACCTGGGGCGGTGTCAGTGACATGAGCTTGACCTACTATGAGCGGAAGGATTTACGAAGGATGATGAAACGGGTCATCGGCGGGACACCGGAGAAATTCCCTGACCGATATCAAGATAGAACACCTTTATTCGAGCTTGAAAGGCTGGCTGCCCCCGTCCTGATTATTCACGGTGTAAACGACCAAAATGTATCTGTCGAACACGCCTATCGTCTTGAAAGAAGGCTGCGAAGTCTGGACAAGCCAGTCGAACGCTGGTATTTTGATCATTTCACACATTATTTTCCGCCGGCAATTAACCGAAAAGTAGTGGAAGATTTGACGAAGTGGATGAAAATGCAAAACAAATAATGGTAATATAAAGATATAAATAGCAGAGGAGCGGATATGTTATGGGTATGCCTCTTGAATTAAATACTTTAATCGTCACAAAAGGGAATGAAAAAAGGATTGGAGAAAATCTGTTTGTACTTGTGAAAGAAGGATACAGATTATACCCGATTGAAATCCCTGTGGATGTCAGAAAAACACTGGACACAAACTCAAATGGTACAGCTTTAATAAAAAAAGTTGAATGGGAAAACAGCCGCACAACACTAACATATCAATTAATATCCTTAAACTCAACGAACTAGCAGGTGTTATCACCTGCTTTTTTTCTTTTGGAAAAGTGTAAGATTTGCCAAACAATAGCGTCTTATATAGAGATTAACAAATAGAGAGGGGGGGTAAGGTTGGAAGGGATTCAGCAAATAGAGAAATGGTTTATTCATTATGAGAAGGACGTTACCAATTTTCTTGTTTACTATACCGGAACGACAGATGTTGAGGATTTGGTACAGGAAACTTTTCTCCGTGCACTTCAAGCCTTTTCCCGGTTTAAAAATGAAGCAAGTCCCAAAACCTGGCTTATTTCCATTGCAAGAAATACAGCCATTGATTTATATCGAAAAAAATCAGTATGGCAAAAGCTGAAGGAACGATTAAACCGAGAATCAGCTGATCAAAAAGAACTTCATACTGAAGAGAAAATCTTAAAAAAGCAGGAGTATGCCCGCTTATATGAAGCAATTAACGAATTAAAGCCAAATTATCGGGATGTAATTTTGCTTAAGGGCATTGCCGAGCTTTCTTCACAGGAAACTGGCCACATTCTTGGCTGGTCGGAAAATAAAGTGAATGTTACCTTTTTTAGGGCCATGAAAAAAATAAGTGAGCAATTAAAGGAGGGTGAATATTTTGAGCAATTTATCGGATAAAGAGCTGCTGGAAATGATGGCGGATTTTCCGAAACATGAGCTTTCTACAAAACAGAGAACGGACATGTTAAAAAGGATTGGTGAAGCAGGCACAGTCAAGCCAAGAAAGCCGTTTAACATCCAAAGACTGGGGGCTGTGGCAGCATTGTTCATACTTGCTCTTATTGCCCCGATTTTCTATTTTACGAATACAGCGGAGGAAAAGAATCCCGGCGGCGGCAGTTCCGTTATAACCAAAGCCCAAGAGGGTGATTATTTCGCATTAAAGAATGAAGAGGGGAAACCTATTTATGCAGATAGTAATTTTGGTATCCCAAACAAGGTGAGCCTGCTTGCACCTCAGGACTGGATTGCAAAAGATAAAGGCACCGTTGCTAAGATGATGATTTTTTTATGGGGAAACTATGATTATTCGAAATCTCTCAAGGTCGATGCGGTCCACGTTAAAACAGGAGTCAAAGAGCACCTTGCTGAAACTCCTTTATCTGGAGGAATCTACGGAACGGATGCTCACACTGTAACAACCTTCAAACCATTGCCTTTTTCAGGAGTTTGGAATCTTCAATTCACAGTTGGTGATAAGAAGGTTGGTGCATTTTCCATTTATGTAAAGGAGCCGTATATCACAATTGGCAAATCAACATTAATGATTTCTGCGGAGGATCTTTATACCGGCTTTTATGAACACGAGTTTATTGAAATCGAGGGAAGCAATCTTCCCGATGAAATAGAATTGGAGATATTTCAATTAGAAACCGCTGAGGCATCGAAATTTACTTTTAAGAAGGTTGCAGACTATACAACAACGGATGGAAAGCATATTACGGAGTATGGCGGCGGGTTTACCATCAAAAAAAGCGGTAAATATCGTTTTACTGTTCTCCAGCAATCGGAGGCAGTCGAAGTAAGGAAACCAGTTGACGGGAAATAGAAAAAAGAGGCTGATTTTGGAGGTCAGCCTCTTTTTTTCTACTGTTTAAACGATTGGTCCGCCTTTTTCTTCAATCTCGACGGCAACGTTAGCGAATTTCTTAAAGTTCTCACGGAATTGCTCTGCCAATTCTTTTGCCTTTTTTTCATAAGCATTAGGATCTGCCCATGTTTTCATTGGCTGAAGCACTTCATCAGGGACCCCAGCAATATGGAGCGGGATATTTAGGCCAAAGAATGTATCCCTAACGGTTTCTACGTGATTTAGTTCTCCTTCAAGAGCTGCCTGCACCATTGCTCTTGTATATGAGAGTTTCATACGATTGCCGACGCCGTATTCTCCGCCAGTCCAGCCTGTATTAACCAAAAACACATTAACGTTATGCTCAAGTATTTTTTCTCCTAGCATTTCAGCATAGCGTGTAGCCGGCAGCGGCAGGAATGGTGCACCAAAACAGGTTGAGAAGGTTGCCTGCGGTGAAGTAATGCCACGCTCTGTGCCAGCAAGCTTTGATGTAAATCCGCTTAAGAAATGGTACATTGCTTGTTCCCTTGTTAATTTAGCGATTGGCGGAAGAACACCAAATGCATCTGCAGTTAAAAACACAATGGTATTCGGGTGGCCGGCAATGCTAGGCTGGACAATATTATCAATGGCCTCCATTGGATATGCGGCCCGAGTGTTTTCTGTTAATGTTCCATCATCGTAATCCGGAATTCTCGATTCCTGGTTAATCACAACATTTTCAAGAACGGTCCCGAAACGGATGGCATCAAAGATTTGCGGTTCTTTTTCACGGGATAGATTAATACATTTTGCATAGCAGCCGCCTTCAATATTAAAGACGCCGTTTGATGACCAGCCGTGCTCATCATCGCCGATTAGACGGCGATTAGGGTCAGCGGAAAGAGTTGTTTTTCCAGTTCCGGATAAACCGAAGAATAATGCTACGTCCCCTTCAATGCCGACATTCGCTGAACAGTGCATAGAGAAAATATTGTTTTCAGGCAGTAAATAGTTCATGACAGAGAAAATTGATTTTTTCATTTCCCCCGCATATTCAGTTCCTCCAATTAGAACTACGCGGCGTTCAAATGATATAATAATGAAGGTTTCAGAATTCGTACCGTCGACTGCCGGGTCTGCTTTGAAATTAGGGGCAGAAATTACTGTAAATTCAGCTTCATGAGTCAGAAGTTCATCTTCCGAAGGCCGAATGAACAACTGGTGGGCAAAAAGATTATGCCAAGCAAATTCATTTATGACCTGAATCGGCAGTTGTGATTTCTTATCAGCACCAGCAAAGCCTTTAAATACATAAACTTCTTCTTGCTGTTTTAAGTATTCTAATACCTTATTATAAAGATGATCGAAAGTCTCTTGTGAGATTGGCTGATTTAAAGAACCCCAGGCAATTTTATCTTTGGTTGACTCCTCCAAAACAGTGAATTTGTCTTCTGGAGACCGCCCAGTATATTTTCCTGTTGAAACACGAACCGCTCCGGTGGAAGTGAGTGTCCCTTCTTTTCTGCTGAGGATTTTTTCAACTAGCTGCGGCACAGATAATTGGACTTGGACATTACTTTCATTAAGTAATTCCTTTAATTCATTTGGGATATGAACAGAATTCATTTAATGAACCTTCCTTTTTATGGTTTTTTTAATTTGATATATTAATATTGAATAGTATAACACAATTAAAATAATAGTCTATACTAATTGACGAAATTATGCTGTATTTTATACCTTATTCTAAAGGTGATTAAAAAGTCATGAAAAAAACAGTTTAAGCATATTTTGTATCATACTCCATTGTATATTTTGGTTAATGTTGCTAAAAAATACATTGACATACTTTAAGAATCTGGGGTATGATTTAACCTTGAACGGATACTCTCTTATCCCGAGCTGGTGGAGGGACAGGCCCTATGAAACCCAGCAACCTGCAACTAGGAAAATGTCTATTTTTAGTCGTTTTTCGGGCAAAGGTGCTCAACCTGATGCAAGGCTTGTCCTTGAACGATAAGAGTGAAAGGCACGCAAAATGTTTGCATTCAACCTTTCCTCATGGAAAGGTTTTTTTGTCTATTTGGCAAACACACGTGCTGTTTGAATCGCTTTACTAATCTTCTAAAGAATTTCGGTTGGGTTTTTTCGGTAGTATTTCATAAAAACCTGATGTTTATTTCATACTATTAGGGATGAGTTCCGTATCAAAATGGAGGTTATTTGGAAAGGGTGTTAACCTTTGAAAAAAGCAGCCTCATTATTTCATTATTATAGGAGGAATTCAGATGTCACTAAAACGCCATTTGTTCACTTCTGAATCAGTAACTGAAGGTCATCCTGATAAGATTTGTGACCAGATTTCTGATTCTATTTTAGACGCCATTCTAGCAAAGGATGCAAATGCCCGCGTAGCTGCTGAAACATCAGTAACGACCGGTTTAGTTCTAGTTGCCGGCGAAATCACTACCTCTACATATGTAGATATCCCAAAAATTGTTCGTGAGACGATCAAAGAAATTGGCTACGTTCGTGCGAAATATGGCTTTGATTCGGAAACATGTGCGGTGTTAACCTCGATTGATGAACAGTCTCCTGACATTGCCATGGGTGTCAATCAAGCACTTGAAGCTCGTGAAGGTCAAATGTCAGATAAAGAAATTGAAGCAATTGGTGCAGGTGACCAAGGCTTAATGTTCGGCTTCGCCTGTAACGAAACGAAAGAGCTGATGCCTCTTCCAATATCTTTAGCCCATAAGCTTGCCCGCCGGTTAACTGAGGTTCGTAAAGAGGATATCCTTCCATACCTTCGTCCGGACGGAAAAACACAAGTAACGGTCGAATACGATGAGAACAACAAACCGGTTCGGATTGATACAATTGTTATTTCCACCCAGCACCATCCGGAAATTGGACTAGAGCAAATCCAGCGCAATGTTAAGGAACATGTCATTAATCCGGTTGTACCAAAAGAATTAATCGATGAAAATACAAAATATTTTATAAACCCAACCGGCCGCTTCGTAATCGGCGGACCGCAGGGGGATGCAGGACTGACTGGCCGTAAAATTATCGTGGATACTTACGGAGGCTATGCCCGTCACGGCGGAGGCGCTTTTTCCGGTAAGGACCCGACAAAGGTTGACCGTTCTGCCGCTTATGCTGCACGTTATGTTGCAAAAAATATTGTCGCAGCAGGTTTAGCTGAAAAATGTGAAGTCCAGCTTGCCTATGCTATTGGTGTAGCAAGACCGGTATCGATTTCCATCGATACTTTTGGCACAGGCAAAGTCAGCGAAGGGGTATTGGTTGACTTAGTAAGTAAAAACTTCGACCTGCGCCCTGCAGGAATCATTAAAATGCTGGATTTACGCCGCCCCATCTATAAGCAAACAGCAGCTTACGGACATTTTGGCCGTACGGATGTTGATCTCCCTTGGGAACGCACTGATAAAGCAGATGCATTACGTGAGCAGGCAGAAGGAAAATAATATGGAGTGGGAGTTGCATTAAGGTGTAACTCCCATTTTTCATTAAACGTCTATTTTCTTGTTCAGTGTTTTAAAAATTGGAATAAAATGTTTAAGTAGGACTATTGAAGTGAAAAATGATGATACATGATTTTCCTTTTGTTCACAGTGCCATTTTTGAAAAAAAAGTGGTAGTATTAGAGAGTATGTTTTTACAAAAGGATATTTTGAAATAGAGTAGGTGAGGTACATAATGTGCGGTTTTATCGGTTGTGTACATGACAAAACGCAAAATTATCGTGACGAAGAAAAGCAGCTTTTTAAAAATATGAACGATATTATAACCCATCGTGGACCAGATGATGATGGTTATTATTATGATGATCATATTCAATTTGGTTTCCGCCGGTTAAGTATCATTGATATTGAATCCGGGCACCAGCCGCTAACGTATGAAAACGAAAGATACTGGATTATTTTTAACGGTGAAATTTATAACTATGTCGAGCTTCGTGAAGAGTTGCTCAAAGAAGGACTAACTTTTTCCACAAGCTCTGATACAGAGGTTATCATTGCCCTCTACAGCCATCTAAAAGAAAAAGCAGTTGAACGCTTGCGCGGGATGTTTGCTTTTGTAATCTGGGATAAGCAGGAACAAACACTTTATGGGGCACGAGATCCGTTTGGAATTAAACCATTCTTTTATATGGAGGATGGTGACAGAACCTTCTTTGCTTCTGAGAAAAAGAGCATTTTGCTGGCTCTTAAAAATGATGTGCTGGATTATGATTCATTGCAGCATTATTTAACCTATCAGTTTGTTCCAGAACCTGATACCCTATCTGAAGGAATTAAAAAGCTTGAACCAGGCCATTATTTTACAAAAAAAATCGGCTCGAAGATGGAAATGAACCGCTACTGGAAGGCACATTTTCACCCAGTACTAAAATCGGAAGATGATTTCGTAAAGGAAATCCGTGATATTCTGTTTGATTCGGTTGAAAAGCATATGCGCAGTGATGTTCCGGTTGGTTCCTTCTTATCAGGTGGGATTGACTCTTCCATCATTGCCTCGATTGCAAAGCAATTCCATCCGTCTATTAAAACGTTTTCCGTCGGATTTGAGCACAATGGCTTCAGCGAAATTGATGTTGCCAAGGAAACAGCTGAAAAGCTTGGCGTAGAAAACATCAGTTATATCATTACGCCTGAGGAATATATGAAAGAAGTTCCGAAAATTATTTGGCATATGGATGACCCGCTTGCCGACCCAGCCTGTGTTCCATTATATTTTGTCGCCCGTGAAGCGAGAAAGCATGTTACGGTTGTTCTTTCAGGCGAAGGCGCTGATGAATTGTTTGGCGGCTATAATATTTACCGCGAACCTGGCGATTTGGAGATTTTTAATAAAATTCCTAGAATCGGAAAGGTCCTTTTAAAAGGAATTGCCGATATGCTTCCGGAAGGGATGAAAGGAAAGAGCTTTATTGAACGCGGGGTGACACCGATGGAGCAGCGCTACATTGGTAATGCCAAGATGTTCGACGAAGCGGAAAAACGTGAGCTTTTGAGTGTCTATCGTGAAGGCTTGAACTATACCGATATCACCAAGCCTCTTTATGAGGAATCAAGAGGCTATGATCCGGTTGACCGGATGCAATATATCGATATCCATACTTGGATGCGCGGCGATATTTTGCTAAAGGCTGATAAAATGACAATGGCTCATTCATTGGAACTGCGCGTGCCGTTCTTAGATAAAGCAGTATTTGAAGTGGCCTCGAAAATCCCAACTAGCTTGAAAACAGCTAACGGCACTACCAAGTATGTTTTGCGTAAGGCTGCTGAAGGGGTCGTTCCTGACCATGTTCTAAACAGGAAGAAGCTTGGCTTCCCTGTTCCTATCCGCCATTGGCTAAAGGCTGAGATGAATGATTGGGCAAAAAATATCATTCGTGAAAGCCAGACAGACCATTTAATCAATAAGACGTACCTGTTAAAGCTTCTTGATGACCATTGTCAGGATAAAGCAGACAACAGCCGAAAGATTTGGACTGTTCTTATGTTTATGGTTTGGCATCAGGTGTATGTTGAAGGAGTATATTCCTTTCAAAGCGAGTATAAAAAAGATATAGTATTAGCGAGTAGATAAATGGAAAAGTAAAGGCACCCATCGTTAAGATTGGGTGCCTTTTTGCAGGGATTTATAAAATTGCCCTTTTTCTGCATATTCTCTTGTGATTCTTTCCATTTCCTTAATGTCTTCAGGCGTGATTTCCCTAATAACTTTAGCTGGTCTTCCAAATGCTAATGTATTAGGAGGGATTTTTTTGCCTTGCGGAACAAGACTGCCAGCACCAATAAAGGCACCTTCGCCAATTTCCGCCTGGTCCAAAATAATCGATCCCATTCCAATAAGTGCACCTTTTCGGATGATGCAGCTATGTAATATGACCTGATGGCCAACGGTCACTTCATCCTCTAAAATAAGTGGGTTATTTGGGCTTTGATGCAGGACGGAATTGTCCTGGATGTTTACTTTGTTACCGATTCTTGTCGGCGCTACATCGCCTCTGATAACGGAATTAAACCAGACGCTGGATTCATCGCCGATTTCAACATCTCCTGTAATGGTTACATAATCTGCAATATAGGCAGTGTCGGAAATAACAGGGTATTTATCTTTAAAAGGGTAAATCATCATGCTCGCTCCTTTTTGAATGATAATTCTATTTTAACGAATCAAGACAAGGAATGACAAAAAATATCACAATTAAAAAATTCATTTAGATTCTTATTCGTCTTTCCTATATGGTAAAATACAAAAAATGATAACGTTTTAGGGGGATCAGTTATGTGGAAGTGGGAAGCAGAAGGGGAAGCGAAGGCTGTTATTGTCATGGTTCACGGCGCCATGGAGCACCATCGCCGCTACGGATGGCTGATTGAGATGTGGCGCACGTCCGGCTTTCATGTCATTATGGCCGACCTTCCCGGGCAGGGAATGACAACGCGATCGCGCCGCGGACATATCGATTCCTTTGATGAATACATATTTGAAGTAAAGGATTGGGTTCAAGCAGCCTATCGATATGAATTGCCTGTTTTTTTGCTGGGCCATAGTATGGGCGGATTGATTACTATTCGACTCCTTCAAGAAGAAAGAGTAAACATTGCTGGCGTGATTTTGTCCTCTCCATGTTTAGGCTTGATCAAGCCGCCATCCAAATTGTTAAACTTTCTTTCCTATGCCTTAAATGTGGTTTTTCCGTCCTTTAGAATGAATTCAGGGCTGACAGTACAAATGGCAACGAGGAATGAGGATGTCAGGGAAGCTGATTCGAATGATACTCTTTACGTGACAAAGGTTTCGGTAAGATGGTATCGTGAACTTGCGGATGCTATTAAACAAGCTTTCCTTAACCTCGGAAAAACACGTGATGTCCCTATGCTGGTAATGCAGGGCGGGGATGACAAAATTGTGAATAAAGGCAGCGTGAAAGAATGGTTTAATCATGCGCCATTATCGGAAAAAAGATTTAAAGAATGGCCTAAATGTTACCACGAAATTTTTAATGAACCTGAACGGGAAGAAGTATTTGAATATGCTAAGGATTTTGTTTACAGCCAGTTAAAAGCCATCGGTTATATCGTATAGAATGGGGGGACTTTTCCATGAAGCCAATCACCCTTATGTCGAGGGTTTATCGCAAAATCATTCCGACTGTCCATCAAGAATTGGCGTATTGGAAAAATCGCGCCGAAAAAATTCCTAATCCGGAACTCAGGAAGCAGGCACTTGCCAGCATCGAGCATAAGACATTTCATTGTGAAGGCGGTGCGATAATGGCATTGACCGCAAACGAGCACTTTAAAAAAGCGGTCAAGTTTATTGTCGCCTACCAAACAATTAGCGATTACTTGGACAATCTTTGTGACCGGAGCACATCACTTGATCCAAATGATTTTGCGGCTCTTCATGAATCGATGTCGGATGCCCTAGTATTACATGCGGATCGGAAAAACTATTACCGTCTTCGCGAGGACCAGGATGACGGCGGTTATTTAAATGATTTGTCAGAGAAATGCCGCAGTGTTTTAAGGGAATTGAAACATTATGAATTTATAAAAGAATATCTGCTTGAACTTTGCGAATACTATTGTGATTTGCAAATTCACAAGCATGTAAAAAAGGAAGAACGGGTGCCCAGGCTTGAAAATTGGTTTCAACGCCATCAAAACAGCTTGCCGAAAATGGAATGGTACGAGTTCTCAGCCTGCTCGGGTTCGACATTGGGAATATTTTGTCTAGTGTCTTACGCGATGCGGGATGATTTTACAGCCAGCGATGCTGAAAATATCCGTAATGGCTATTTCCCTTACATACAAGGCTTGCATATTCTTTTGGATTATTTTATTGACCAAGAGGAGGATATGGCCGGAGGCGACCTAAATTTCTGCTTTTATTACGAAAACCAGGAAACCCTGTTTAATCGCTTAAAGCATTTTGTCGTGGAAGCGGACAGGCATACCGAGTTTCTTCCTCACAAAGGATTTCATCAGCTTATTAATCGCGGCTTGCTTGGCATCTATTTATCCGACTCGAAGGTCCGTAAGCAGAGGGATGTCAGGAAGCTTGCCAAAAAAGTCATCAAAGCAGGCGGCTGGATTAGCTATTTCTTTTATTTTAATGGACTAATGTACCGTTCTTTGCAAAAAGCGATGCCATCATTTGTGACTCGGCTGCTTTTAAAAATGTAATAATAAAAAACCAGGCACCCGCCTGGTTTTTGCTATTTTTTTTCAATCGCCACAATAAATGGCGGATTATTTTTTTGATTGATGAATTGATATTGCAGGACATGGGCTATATTTTGGTCCAGGCTGCGGCAGTATTCCAAAAGGGCATCGCGCTCAATCGCGCCTCCTTCATGACCATGGTATATAACAAGAACGATAATTCCTTCAGGAGCCATCAGTTCAAGTAATTGTTCGATCGCGGTGATGGTTGTTCCGGGCCGAGTGACAATCGTTTTGTCGCTGCCAGGCATGTAGCCGAGGTTAAAAACAGCACCCGTAATCTTACTGTGATAAACAGCTGGTATAAGCTCGGCGGATTTTTCATGACCGGCGTGAAAAAGAGTGGCCCTTTCTGACAGCATTTGCTGTTTTAATCGATCTTGAGCAGCCTGGACTGCTTGTTCCTGAACATCAAAACCGAAAACATGGCCGCTTTCTCCAACCAGGTCAGCGAGAAATACAGTATCATGCCCATTCCCTAATGTCGCATCCACAACTATATCCCCTTCGCTAACTGCTTTTTGAAGTAGTTTTCTGGCATAGGGAAGAATTCTTTCCAGTTTCATCGGTCAACAAACTCCTTTTGAAAAAACTTACCTTGCCAGCTGTCCCGTCTTTTTAATTCCGCATCAATACTGTTTAAGACTTCCCACTTATTAACGCTCCACATCGGTCCAACCATTAAATCAATCGGTCCGTCACCGGTAATTCGGTGAACAATCATTTCCGGCGGTAAAATTTCCAATTGGTCACATACTAAGTTTACATAGTCTTCCTTTGATAAAAACTCGAGCATGCCTTTTTCGTATTGCTTTACCATTGGTGTTCCTTTTAACAGATGCAGAAGGTGGATTTTAATGCCCTGCACATCCAACTTTGCGACCTCTCGCGCAGTTTCCATCATCATGTCATAGGTTTCAAGCGGGAGTCCGTTAATAATATGGGTGCAAATTCTAATACCATGCTTTCTTAATTTGGCCATACCATTGACATAACACTGAAAATCATGGGCACGATTGATGAGCCCAGCGGTTCGTTCATGAACAGTCTGCAAGCCAAGCTCAACCCATAGATAAGTTCTTTCATTTAGTTCGGCTAAGTATTCCACAACATCATCAGGAAGGCAGTCAGGCCGTGTTGCAATCGACAAACCTACCACTCCTTCCTGCTTAAGAACCGTTTCGTATTTTTCACGAAGAACCTCGACAGGAGCATGGGTGTTGGTGAATGCTTGGAAGTAGGCCATATATTTGCCGTCTTTCCATTTCGTGTGCATTTTTGTCTTTATACCGTTGAATTGTTTCTCCAAGCTTTCGACCCGGTTTCCGGCAAAATCGCCTGAACCTGCGGCGCTGCAAAACGTACAGCCGCCGTGGGCAACGGTACCGTCACGATTCGGGCAGTCAAAGCCGCCGTCTAAGGCTACTTTAAATACCTTGTGCCCAAATTGCTGGCGCAGGTGATAGTTCCATGTATGGTAACGCTTATCATCAGTTGCATATGGAAAAGGTTTTGTCTGAAGCATTCAGGAAAACTCCTTTATATTTAATTGCATAAATTCAATTTTATCATGAAGGAATTCCTTATCCAACTGTATTAATCACTGCCAGGATTTATCAATTTAATCGTGTAATAGGAAAAAGATTGAGGAACAAAATAAGAAATGAAGCAGTGCGCTTCAATTAGTGATTTTAAGTCGCGCCATATCAAGAAGGGGGTTCTTACATGGCTACTCGCGAATCAATGGAAAACTTAACTCAGCAGGTGGAGGATTGTCTTCGCTGCGCCGAGCAGCAGTATAAGCAAAGCAGTCTTCAGGAGCATTACAATGATAATGATTATACGACGGCGCTGCAAAATCTTGAGCAGACGTATCAGGATATCTGTACGATGGCTCATAGCGCTAATGGACAACAGCGGGAACAGCTGCACAGAATGAGAATGCAGGTTCAGCAGCTGCAAAATAGTTTGATTTTACAAGGGACCCGAGGAGGAGAACAGTTTTGAAAAAACGTTCAAAACAGCAAAACCCTGAACAAAAAACGCGGAACGGAATTAACAATCAGGACATTGAGTTTGGACAAGATACAGACATCATTAAACAAGCTAAAAAGAAGTATGAACAAACTGGCGGGCAGCCTGTAAAATCGAAATTCCACCAGGAAAATAATTAATCTTCATAAATTTGTCAAAATCTCTCAACGTATTGTTGAGGGATTTTTTCCATTTACAAAACCTCAACGAATCAATTTTTTCATAATCTCTTCCATGCGAAAAATGGTAATCGAAAATGATTGCGGTGCTACTAAAAAAGGGATAAAATTACCAAGGATATCGAAATATTTTTTATCAAAGGAGCGTTTTTCATGCCACGTGCCTTATGGCTTTTAATCATTGGGATGGCAGTGAATGTAATAGGCTCTTCTTTTTTATGGCCTTTAAATACAATCTATATTCACGATTATTTAGGTAAGTCCCTATCGGTAGCGGGAATCGTCCTGATGTTAAATGCAGGAGCCACCGTAATCGGAAATCTGTTTGGTGGAAATTTATATGATAAACTAGGCGGTTATAAATCGATTCTGCTGGGAATTGGAATTTCACTTCTAGCCTTGGTGGGATTAACCATCTGGCATAGCTGGCCATCCTACGTTGTCTTTTTAACTATTGTTGGTTTTGGAACAGGTATTATTTTTCCTTCGATGTATGCCATGGCAGGTTCGGTTTGGCGAGAAGGAGGCCGGAAATCCTTTAATGCCCTCTATGTTGCACAAAACCTCGGGGTTGCTGTTGGTACTGCTTTAGGAGGCATTGTTGCCGACTATTCCTTCCAGCTAATCTTCCTAGCTAATACCATCATGTATGTGATCTTTTTATTTATCGCAGTTTTCGGATATAAAGGAATTGTGGTTGACTCAGCTAAGCGTGAAACTAACACCAAAACTGCTCCAACCATAAAAAGCAAAGCCAACCTGCAAGCTTTACTTATTATTAGTACGGGATATTTACTATGCTGGGTTGCGTATGTCCAGTGGACCACAACAATTGCTTCCTATACGCAGGAAATCAACATCACCCTCACACAATATAGCTTGTTATGGACGATAAACGGGGCATTAATCGTATTGGGGCAGCCTGTTTTAAATGGTATTTTAAAACATCTTAGTGCTTCCCTTAAGGTGCAAATTCTGATTGGAATCGCCATCTTTATCATATCATTTATAGTTGCTGGAAATGCGGGGGCTTTTTCCGGCTTCCTAGCCGCAATGATTATTTTAACAATTGGGGAAATGTTCGTTTGGCCGGCGGTGCCAACCTTAGCCTTCGCTCTTGCTCCTAAGGGCCGCGAAGGATTTTATCAAGGCATTGTTAACAGTACAGCAACCGGCGGAAGAATGATTGGACCACTCCTTGGCGGCGTCATTGTTGATTTGTACAGCATGTCTGCTTTATTCACAATTTTAATCGGATTATTTATCATCGCGATTGTTACCACGCTAATATATGACCGTCATTTGAAAACACAAGAGCAGGTGACGGCAAAAGCGTTATAAATACTTTACGCAACCAAAACCACAGCTGATTGACTGTGGTTTTTAATGTTTAAAATCAAGTATCCCTGTCAACCATGAAAATAGGCTCAAGTTTACTTGCATACTGTTAGAAAATTTAATACAATTACGTTATATTTATATTTTAATAACAGTGAGTAGGAGTAGTAGTGATTTAAGTCCCGTATTTAGAGAGTTGACGGCAGGTGCAAGTCAACCGGGAGGGTCATGAACTCGCCTAGGAGTTGCAGGCATGAATGAAAAGTAATGTTTGCCGTTTTCCGCGTTAAGGATTAATGAAGCGAGTGCATTGCACTAATGTGGGTGGTACCGCGGGAAGATACATACAGTCCTCTCGTCCCTGTTGGGGATGAGAGGTTTTTTATTTTTTAAGGAGGATTACAGATATGAGTTTCGATCATCAACAAATCGAAAAGAAGTGGCAAAAGAAATGGGAAGAAGAAAAAACATTTAAAACAAGCGAAGAGCCGGGCAAACGGAAATTCTACGCTTTAGATATGTTCCCATATCCGTCAGGGGCCGGACTGCATGTGGGGCATCCGGAAGGTTATACTGCAACGGATATCCTTTCACGGATGAAACGGATGCAGGGCTATAATGTCCTTCACCCAATGGGCTGGGATGCATTCGGGCTGCCTGCTGAACAATACGCTCTAGATACAGGCAATGACCCTGCTGAATTTACTGCGAAAAACATTGACACATTTCGCAGACAAATTAAATCTCTTGGTTTTTCCTATGACTGGGATCGCGAAGTCAATACGACTGACCCTGAGTACTACAAATGGACACAATGGATTTTCTTGAAGCTATGGGAAAAAGGTCTCGCCTATGTTGATGAGGTACCGGTCAACTGGTGTCCAGCGCTTGGAACTGTTTTAGCCAACGAAGAAGTCATTGATGGAAAAAGTGAACGCGGAGGCCATCCGGTTGAACGCCGTCCAATGAGACAGTGGATTTTAAAAATTACAGCTTATGCCGATCGTCTACTTGAAGATCTAGAAGAACTGGACTGGCCGGAAAGCTTGAAGGAAATGCAGCGGAACTGGATTGGCCGTTCCGAGGGTGCGGAAGTGACTTTCCAAATCGATGGACACAATGAAACCTTCACGGTATTTACGACCCGCCCTGATACACTATTTGGTGCCACTTATGCTGTGCTTGCTCCAGAGCATGCTTTGGTGGATAAAATTACAACTGCTGAGCAGCGGGAGGCGGTTGACGCTTATTTAGATAAAGTAAAATCAAAGAGTGACCTCGAGCGTACCGACCTTGCAAAGGAAAAAACAGGGGTATTCACGGGCGCCTACGCCATCAATCCTACTAACGGCGAGAAAATGCCAATCTGGATTGCCGATTATGTATTAGTCAGCTACGGTACCGGTGCGATTATGGCCGTTCCTGCACACGATGAACGCGACTATGAATTTGCGAGAAAATTTGAACTGCCAATTAAGGAAGTTGTTGCCGGCGGAGATGTCGAGAAAGAAGCCTATACCGGTGATGGCGAACACGTCAATTCCGATTTCTTAAATGGTCTAAACAAAGTAGATGCGATTAAAAAAATGATTTCCTGGCTTGAGGAAAAGGGCATTGGTACGAAGAAGGTAACCTTCCGTCTCCGCGACTGGCTGTTTAGCCGCCAGCGTTATTGGGGTGAACCGATTCCAATTATTCAATGGGAAGACGGCACCATGACAGCCGTACCTGAAGAAGAGCTTCCATTAATGCTGCCAAAAACAACCGAAATCAGACCGTCCGGGACAGGTGAATCACCGCTAGCCAATATTAAGGATTGGGTAAATGTGGTTGACCCTGTTACAGGCAAAAAGGGCCGCCGTGAAACCAACACGATGCCGCAGTGGGCTGGCAGCTGCTGGTACTTCTTGCGCTATATTGATCCGAACAATAAGGAAGCATTAGCTTCACCGGAAAAATTAAAGCAATGGCTTCCAGTTGATATTTATGTTGGCGGTGCAGAGCATGCCGTACTTCATTTGCTATATTCACGTTTCTGGCATAAATTCTTGTATGATATCGGCGTTGTGTCAACTAAGGAACCATTCCAAAAGCTGTTTAACCAAGGAATGATTCTTGGTGAAAACAATGAGAAAATGAGTAAATCAAAAGGCAACGTCGTCAATCCGGATGACATCGTCAATACCCACGGTGCAGATACGCTGCGCCTATATGAAATGTTTATGGGACCGCTTGATGCTTCAATCGCTTGGTCCACAAACGGCTTAGATGGATCCCGCCGCTTCCTCGACCGTATCTGGCGTTTGCTGGTAGAGGAAAACGGTGAATTGAATCCAAAAATTCAGCCGAACGAAGAGGCTTCCAATCTGGAAAAAGCCTACCATCAAACCGTAAAGAAAGTAACTGAGGATTACGAAGGAATGCGCTTCAACACTGCCATTTCTCAGATGATGGTATTCATTAATGAAGCATATAAAGCAACTGTTCTTCCAAAGCATTTCATCGAAGGCTTTGTTAAGCTTCTTTCACCAGTGGCACCGCATATTGCTGAGGAACTTTGGGAAAAACTAGGGCATAATGATACAATTTCCTATGAAGCTTGGCCTGCATATGATGAAGCAAAGCTAGTGGATAACGAAGTTGAAATCGTGATTCAGGTCAACGGCAAAGTAAAAGCGAAGCTATTGGTTCCGACTGATGCAAGTAAAGAAGCACTTGAAGGAATTGCAATGGATGATGACCGGGTTAAGGAACAAATCGAAGGGAAAACTGTTCGCAAAGTGATTACTGTTCCAGGAAAACTTGTAAACATTGTCGCTAACTAATATTATAGGAGGCTGTCCTTGGGGCAGCCTCTTTTGAAGGGGATGGATAAAATGGAAGAAATCAAAACAATCACTACTGAGGAATTGAAAAAGAAGCTTGAAGCAGGAGAAAAACCTGAAATGGTGGATGTCAGGGAAGACCACGAGGTTGCTATGGGCATGATTCCAGGTGCCAAGCATATCAAAATGGGCGATATCCCGATACATCTCGATTATTTTGATAAAGACAAAGAATATATATTTATCTGCCGTTCCAGCGGCCGCAGCGGTAATGTCTGCCATTACCTGCAGGAGCAAGGATATAAGGTCCGCAACATGGTCGGCGGCATGCTTGAGTGGACGGGTGAAACAGAATAACCGATTCCTTTTTGGAATCGGTTTTTTTTATGAATATGGAGCGTCAAGTTCCTTTTTATCTTTTAATAGCAAAATCCCAAAAAACATAAATGGAAGAAGGTTTACAGCTGCTACAATAATCCCTTGAAAATCTGAACCCATCATGAGTCCATGCATGGTTGTAAAAATATATAGAATCGGGTTTAAAGCATGTACTTTCCGGAAAGCCTGATAGCCGATTGCTTTCCGAGCCTTTGATGTTACTATGGTTAAAATCAAGAAGTAGAGGGCAAGTATGCCTAGTGCCATTGGGATTGGCTGATAGTCTGTTTGAAATGGAATCAGCACTTCGAACCACTGAAATGACATATACTGATCAATAAGTGTAATGACGACATGTCCTAAAGTAAGGATAAAAGCCCAGTTCGACAATGACTCATGCCAGATTAAAGGTACAGCAATTTTTTGCTTTCGTTTTTTCTGTACTTGTGTGTAAAGACCAATCATGACAGACAAGTAAAGCAATACATAGGCAATAGTTCCTGTCGTACGTATTAGGTACCACTCAAACATTTCCAAATAAATTTCCTCCTTTCCAGATGCCGCAGTTTTGATTGATTAAAACGGCTCCAAGTCCTTTTTCCAAAACCTTTCCCGGTCCGTCCTTTTCCCCAATTAAAAGGATGATTTTAGCCCAAACATCCGCTTCTATAGCAGTCGGGGCAGTGATAGTGGCGGAAATAATGGAACTTTCGGATGAATGACCTGTTCTTGTGTCAATTAAATGGTGCTTTAATTTTCCATTTACAAACCACTTTCGCTTTGCTGAAGTAGAAGTGGCGATGGCCCCTTCGTGAACCTGAACAGAAGAAATCATATTGGATAGATTCATTGGATGTTCAATCCCGATGTTCAGCGGGCGGGGCAGTGTTCCAAAAATTCGCATGTCACCGCCAACATTGATGAATCCATAGCCATATTTTTCGAGCATTTCAGCGGCACGGTCAATCACCCATCCCTTGGCAATGCCGCCAAGGTCGATTTTCGTGTGCAGCGTAACTGCCTGCCGCTCCCGGTTTAACTTAAATGGCTGGGATGTTACCCCAACAGCATCTAGAGGCAGGTCCATATTTTGACCTCTGACAAATTCAATAGATTGATAATATCCATTTGTTTCAAGAGCAGATAAAATCCCTGGATTGAAGATTCCGTTTGACTCCCAGAAAAATTTATCCGCTTCCGTTAAAATCGAAAACATTTCAGAGGAGACAATGGCCTCCTTTTCAATTTGCCTGTTTAAAAGGGACAACTCACTGTCGCTTCTAAAGCGGCTGCAGGTTTTTTCAATTAATTCAAATAGCTGATAGATTAAGCTCAAATCATGGTTAGAAAGCTCATAGCTAATGGCAATTTTAACTGTAGTACTCATCGAGTTAAATTGATAGTTAAACATCAGGTGCCACCTGTCGTTGTGTCAAAGCTCCCATGATGCCCAAATCCAGAGTCGCTATTTGAAAATTGATTTTGCCCGTTGTCATCTTGAGAGAACCCGCTGCTGGAGTCAAAGGAGCCATTATCTCCGTTTGTTTGTCCGGAATAATCCCCGCCAAAACGGTCATGGCCATGCCGGAATCCAAAGCTTCCTTGCCTATCTTGGGATTGGGAGCCAAAGCTGTTCTCTCCCTGCCCAGATTGGGTTCCAAATTGCTGTGGCTGGTTTCCGGACCCATCCTGCTGCAGCAAGGCAGCCCCCTGATTCGCGGTAAATGGATTGCTGCCGTTTGAAAATCCTAGATATGACATCATTCCTGCTACTAATGCTAAACTCCCGAAGCTAACTCCCCAGGAAATCTTTTGTTTTTTATCCAAGTGAATCTCTCCTTTCTGAACTAACAACCTACAAAAAGAAGTGTATAGGCTTAACCTTAACTTCATCTTAATTTTTAGCGGAAGTTAATTTTTAAAATTTTGAGAAAATGGTCATAATGATAGAAAAAAAGAAAGGGAGAGCCCGATGATTCAGGTAAAGTTGTTTGACCGTGAGCATGAGAAGGATTTGGAGAAAGAAATGAATAGCTTTTTAAGAGGTTTGGATGATAAGAGTCTCTTGGATATTAAATATAATGTTGCGGCATTTCAGGAAGATGAGGAGGAAGATCAGATTTATTGTTTTTCGGCGATGATTATTTACCGGGCCTGATATAAAGAATCAGGCCCATTGTTTTTTGGCAGAGAGGGCAGCGTTGGTCCCTGCAAGTCTCCCGGTCACAAGTGCAGAGGTAATATTATATCCGCCCGTATATCCATGGATATCAAGGATTTCTCCGCAAAAATATAAACCATTCATAAGTTTCGATCCCATTGTTTTTGGGTCTATTTCTTTGACAGAGACACCCCCGCCGGTGACAAATGCCTTTTCGATTGAGAGCGTTCCATTCACTTTAAATTCGAACTGCTTGCAGTTCTTAGCGAAACTGCGGATTTTTTCATGCGCAATCGTTCCGCCCTGTGCCGAAGTATCAATCTCGTTTTGTTCGAGCAGAAATAGCAGGTACCGTTCAGGTAATAATCCTTTTAACGTATTTTTGATGCTTTTTTTCGGTTCGGCTTTTACAAGCTTCATCATCTCTTGAAAAATCTCTTCCTCGTTGCGGTCAGGGAGAGCATCAAGACTCATTGTTACCTGTGTTAAATTCCACTTTTTCATCGCCTTGACAATAAACTGGCTGCAGCGCAGAACGGCCGGCCCACTGATTCCGAAATGGGTAAAAATCATGTCCATACGGTGGGAAATCAAGGGTTTCCCTTTTGGGTTCAATACACTTAGTTCAATATCCCGGAGTGACAAACCTTGAAGGGTTTTATTTTTAATAAAAGACTCAGCGGAAGTTACTGGCACTTCGGTAGGGAACAAATCTGTAATATTATGGCCAGCTTTCTCTGCCCAGGCATAGCCATCCCCGGTTGACCCTGTATGCGGAACGGATTTGCCCCCGACTGCAATTACAACCGATTTCGCGGCAATCGTTTGTCCGTCCCTTAACAGGACTCCTGCGGTTTGTCCATTTTCATATAAGACCTCGGCGACAGCGCAATTTTTAAAAATTTTAACCTGTAATTTTTCTAATTGAGATAACAGTGCTTCGACGACTGATTGGGCTTTGTCTGTTACCGGAAACATCCGCCCATGGTCTTCTTCCTTTAAGGTAATTCCCAACCCTTCAAAGAAACGAATGATATCTTCATTATTAAATATCGAAAAAGCGCTATATAAAAACTTGCCGTTTCCGGGAATATGCTTAATAATTTCTTCAACAGGCAGGCGGTTTGTGACATTGCAGCGCCCGCCGCCGGAGATCGCTAGCTTTCGGCCAAGCTTGTCCCCTTTATCAATTAATAGCACCTTAGCGCCTTTTTCCCCTGCGGCGATGGCTGCCATTAGTCCGGATGGCCCGCCGCCTATGACTATACAATCAAATTCCATATATACACCAACTTAAAATATATTCACTTCATTATAAGCATAACATAAGGAAAATAAACGACTTTTCATAAATTTGCTTTGGTTGTGAGTAGCATCGAGGGAGAAGAAGTTGTAAACTATCAATAGTGTGCAAAAAAAGTCGAATTTTTTCTAAACGAATGCGCACGTATTTCTGCAAGCAGGAAGGGATTCTATGCAATCTAAGCTATTAAGAGGAACCTTTATATTAACAGTTGGAACGATTCTTTCAAAAATTCTCGGACTTATTTATGTTATTCCATTCTTTCAAATAGTTGGCCGGGAAGGGACAGTTCTTTACCAATTTTCGTATGTCCCATATACCATTTTTATCAGTATTGCAACGGCCGGAGTTCCGCTGGCTGTTTCTAAATTTATTTCCAAATATAATGCACTCGAAGAGTATGCGGTTGGCAGGAAGTTGTTTAAATCCGGCTTAGTGATCATGCTGGCAACTGGTTTTGCCGCCTTCTTGGTAATGTATATTGCTGCACCCGTTTTAGCGGAAATGAGTATAGGTGATGAAAAAGCAAACATAGGAAATGTTACCACTGTCATGCGAGCAGTCAGCTTTGCCTTAATAGTGGTTCCATTTATGAGTCTCATTAGAGGCTATTTTCAGGGCCATCAATCAATGGGGCCTTCGGCTCTTTCTCAGGTAATCGAACAAATCGTGAGGATTACCTTTACGCTTTTGGGAGCCTATATCGTCCTTCAAGTTTTTCATGGAAAAATGGTTACCGCCGTCAGTGTTGCAACCTTTGCCGCCTTTACCGGGGCTATCGGGGGCTTGCTCGTTTTATTTTGGTATTGGTATAAACGAAAGCCACATTTGGACGAACTTCTAACCCATGACAAAGGCACAATAGATATATCACTAAAGGAAATTTACAAGGAAATCTTTATTTCTGCTTTTCCGTTTGTGCTGGTTGGAATTGCTAATCCATTGTTTCAAGCAATTGATCAATTTACCTTTACGAAGGCCATGGCTGCCATCGGAAAGGCAAAAGTGGCGGAAGATTATTTTTCTATTTTGAATTTTGAATCGCATAAAATCGTCATTATCCCTGTTTCGTTAGCTATAGGCTTTTCTTTAGCGCTTGTCCCAAGCATCACAAAGGCGTTTGTGGAGGGGAATGGAAAAAGTTTAAATCATCAGTTGAACCAAACCTTTCAAGTGCTTTTGTTTTTGACGTTGCCGGCAGCAATCGGGCTTTCTTTGCTGGCTGAGCCTGTCTATACGGCGTTTTATGAACATAATTTATTGGGCGCGGGAGTTTTAAGCACATATGCTCCTGTTGCGATATTGTTTTCGCTTTACTCTGTAACAGCCGCAATCCTGCAGGGAATCAATGAACAGCGTTTTACGATATTGAGTTTGCTTGTCGGCTTATTAATCAAATTAACCTTAAATATACCCCTGATTGAGCTGATGGAAATAAAAGGGGCGGTGTTGGCAACGACACTTGGCTACACAGCCTCCATAATCATTAATATCATTATCATTAAGAAATTTGCCAAATATCCGTTCCGGCTGGTTTGGCGGAGAAGCTTATTGATTGCCATTTTTGCCGGACTGATGTGGGTTGGCACCGAGGTTGTTTATCGATTTTTATTGTTATTTTTATCACCGGAATCAAAGCTTCAATCTGTGGCCATTATTTTAATAAGTGCAGGGGTTGGCGCTGGTATTTATTTTTACCTTGGAGTAAAATCGGGTCTGGCCCGCCGCTTATTTGGAAATAGAGTAGACCGTTTACTATCCAAATTAAAATTATTTGGAAGGAGAAAAGCTGTTGAGAATTGATAAAATGCTTGCCAACCTTGGCTTTGGCAGCCGTAAGGAAGTCAAACAGCTTCTGAAAAATGGTGCTGTTAAAGTAGATGATGTTGTCATCAAGGATGCCAAGCAGCATGTGGATCCAAATACACAAACCGTGACATTAAACGGGGAAGTGATTGAATACAAAGAATTTATCTATTTAATGATGAACAAGCCCCCAGGAGTAATTTCTGCAACAGAGGATAACGTAGATGAAACCGTCATTGATTTACTGGAGATGGAGGATCAGGTGTATGAACCGTTTCCTGTCGGCCGTCTCGACAAGGACACAGAGGGCTTGCTGTTGATTACCAATGATGGTCAATTGGCGCATCGACTTCTATCACCGAAAAAGCATGTTCCGAAAACCTATTTTGCTGTTATTGATCGTGAAGTAACAGAGGACGATGTGAAAGCCTTCGCAAAAGGTGTTGTCCTAGATGATGGCTATTTGACCAAGCCTGGTGAGCTGAAAATCATAAAATCCGGTATCCGCTCAGATATCGAGCTGACAATTACCGAAGGGAAATTTCATCAAGTGAAAAGAATGTTCGAAGCTGTGGGCAAAAGAGTCGTCTATTTACAGCGGATATCGATGGGACCATTGCAGCTGGATGAAACGCTCGAACTCGGAGAATATCGGGAATTGTCAGATGAAGAACTAGAGTTATTAAAAAATTACCAGTTGACTTAAAAAAGCAGCCTAAATTTCTAACGGGTTCCGTTTACTGTCGCAAACATTAAAAATGAATTGCAAAATGACCTTCAAATTGTATTTTGGAGGTCTATTTTTGTTAATATAAAGGGATTTTGATAATAATTTTGGGAGAATTTAAAGTGCAATTTGTATTTTAAAATGTGGGGGTACAATAGCCAGTGTTTCGCAGCAAAATACACTACATTTTTACATGCAAATTGAAATACAGAAAGTTTATTTAAGGTTAGGCTTTGTTTGAACTGAATGTTGATTTCACTGCGTATGAAAAATTAAACGGAGAAATTCCGGCTAAATTGGGAAATACCCATATTTCCTTAAAAATAAGGGGAGCTTTTCCGTTTATATTATCCTAATCTTTGGATTTTGTCTTATTTAGAGCAGTTAATCGGAATATCTCCGCTTATCTCCGCTTCTAAGCCTCCGCTGTATACATTAGCAGGAAATTCTCCGCCTATGAATTCTCATACCTACATTAAAAAATTTTCCAAAACTGCAACCTTTTGCTATCGTTAAACGTGGTTATGGTGAAAGGGGGAACAAAAGTGGAGCTAGATCAAGTATACCGCGACAATGTAAATGATTTATACCGATATCTGTACTCCCTTTCAAAGGATCATTTTTTCGCTGAGGATTTGGTTCAGGAAACCTTTTACCGAGCCTATTTGCATCTAGAGGACTATGAAATCTCAAATATCCGGGCGTGGCTGTTTAAGGTCGCCTACCATGCCTTCATTGATTTGCAAAGGAAAAATAAACGGTTCGTCATTCAGGAACCTAAAGAAGAGCGGCATTCATCTAAAGAAACGCCTGAAAAAAGATTGCTGGAAAAAGAAAGTTTTCAATTGTTGATTAATGATATTCACTCATTAAAGGAACAGGAAAAGCATGTTCTGCTGCTATGCGATTTACACCAGCTTTCTTACGGTGAGTCTGCAGAAATTTTGGAAATGAACTTAAATACACTGAAAAGCCATTTACATAGGGGACGGAAAAAAGTAATCGAAAGAGTGAAGGAAAGGAAGTAGTTAGATGAGCGAGGATAAGAATCAATTTGAAGATGATTACCAAAAACTTCTTAATGAAACACTGAATGAAGTAAGTGAAATACAACCTTATTGTAAAAATAGTCAAACTGAAATCGTTACGATCGGTAAGAATAGGGCCCGAAGAACAAATATCATGATCAGCCTTGCTATTATCTTATTAATCGTTCCCGTCATGACTTTAATGACCTCTTTGTATTACGCTATCGGCGGGCGTGCGGACCATCTGATAGACGTAGTCACAAAAACAATCTATGTAACGGAACCCAATATGGGCTTAGAAAAAATAAAGCTGGAAGATGAAATTGGTTTTTTTTCTATGAATATAAGCTTTGATGTTTTTAAAAGAATTGGGAAAGAGAATTATCGGGCGGGATACTATGAAATCGATTTTTTTCTAGACCATCCTAATTTTCCAAAGAAGAATATGCTTTTAGACCGTCCATTGCCTGAAAATCCTGACAAGGAAACCGAAGTGTTGTTTCACCCGAAGGCTTCTATTCCATTTAATAAAACAGATCAATGGGACATTTTAAATAAACTGCCGGACGGAACTGTTGCCGAAGTCTATGTGTCATTAAACGAGTTAATGAAGCCGGATGTGTTACAAAAGCAATTGCCAAAAAATATGGAGCTTCGTTGGCTGGCTGTTGATACGGGAATGGAAGCGGCCCAGGTAGATAAAGAGGGGGTACCTATAACGGCGCTCGGCTACCCGGCACAATATGATCCAACGATTTGGTCCCCATTTAGGACAGACGAGCAAACCAATGAAGAGGTGTTTGTGGACATTTTATCTTTGCTGGAAAAAAACGAACCGGTTGCAGAAAAAGTGGCCCGTGCCAAGTCCTTAGCTTTAAAAAGCAGGCTGGCCTACATTAAAAAACACGGAATAAATGTGTATGGGGTGGTTATTACCGGACCAACGGAGGAATTAAGAAAATTGCAAGACTTAAAGGAAATTCGTGCAGTGAAAGTGGGGGAAGTGAAATTATGGAACTGGGAGTAAAGAAAAAAAGGGGGGATAGACGCCTCCCCACCATTTCAGGATTTCTTTCTTTTTTGGTTGCATTAATATCATTGGCCGGTTTAAATGTGGCTCTGTTAATAAAAGAAAAAGTTTTCCCTGGAGTCTTTATTATCCAGATGCCGATTGTGGGATTTTTTCTTGGAGTCATTGGTCTATTTGCATTAAAAAGATCGCGACTGTATGCCATCTGGGGTCTTTCCCTTAACATCTTTCTGCTCATTTTTACCTTATTAATGATCATTTCATCGCTTGGAATAAATTATAAACCTTAATAAAAATAGGACAAAGCATCACACAATGCCTTGTCCTATTTTTTTTTGATTAAGCACCTAAAAAGGCTTTTAACATCCAGTTATGTTTCTCAAGTTTGCCTTTCAGTCCCAAGAACATGTCGCTGGTTACTTCGTCATTGTTTTGTTCAGCTGTTTCCATTCCAGCTTGTAATTCAGCGATGATTTGTGTGAAGTCCTTTACAATGGACTGGACCATTTCCTCAGCCTTCAAAGTATCTGTAGTTTCCTTGATTGTTGCGATTTCCAAATATTCCTTCAAGGTTGAGACTGGGCTGCCGCCGATGGTAAGTAATTGCTCAGCAAATTCATCAATGGTTGCTGCGGCTTCCTCATATAATTCCTCAAATTTAGCATGTAATGTAAAGAAGTGAGGTCCCTTTACATACCAGTGAAAACGGTGAAGCTTTGTATATAATACATTCCAGTTTGCAATTTGTTGGTTAAGAACTTTCTCTAGTGTCATTTAGCATTCCTCCTATTTTTCTATCTGTTTCAATTATAACATATATAAGATTATAATTAATACTAAATTATAATAATTATAAATAAGGATTTTTACTCAAAAAAATCATAGCCCCCGACGTTTTTAATCCATACCTTGGCGTTTTTACCATCAGGGTCTGAAATCCATAAGTCTCTTGTTGTCATGGCTATATCCTGATATCGCAGCCAAGTTATTTTACCAGCTGCAGGAAGATATATTGGATCGTAATCTCCAGAGTCCTTTGGCGGATAGGTAATTTGTTTCTGTGATGAATCACCGATTTTTATAAAAAATAACGATGGGTCAGGCCGCTGTTTTGGGTTATTTGACCATTCACTTTCTTTTACCCTTGAGACATAAAGAGAATGGTCATCCTTCCAAGAGAAGCCTAATTCTGCAAAATGGGCTGGTGTCAGGCTGGTGGTTTGAAAGGCAGGCAGATCCGTGACCTTCATATCTTTGTTCTTAAAGCCGGAGACAATTCTCCCGCCTCCCGCGATATATCCAATCCGATTTTGCTTAAACGCCCATTTGGGTGCCCCCACTTCCCAAATAATTTCGTCTAAAACCTCAAACGTTTGCCCATCAGACGAGATAATACAAACCAAATTGCTGTCCATTGACCAAGAGGCAGTAGGGCTGACCATAAAGGAAATCCATTTTCCATCAGGAGAAAATTTAAAATCAGTCGCATCAATTGCTAACAAACTGATGTCCCCTTTTTTCAATTCACTGGGAATGGTATAAAACTTGTTCACATTCTTAGTGAGGCTGGTGATTTTGTCTAAATTCCTTTCAAGCCCAATCTTGTAGAGAATAGGATTGGTCCATCCATCAGGCCTTAGGGAAGCCCCCGAGCTTGTGATGAAAGACCGTCCATCCGGAAACCAATTGTAGTCTCCCACACCAAGGGCAATATTATAAAAAGATTCAAGATTCGAGACATTTAAGACACCGCCGCTTTTAAAAGCAACAAGGTTTTCCACTGGGGACCATTTCGGATTAGTTCCATCTAGAGTTATTCTCTTATGTTTTTTCGTTTCTAGATTGTATACCCAAACCTCCGTCTGAAATTCTACATTGGGACTAAGCTTCTCTTTAGGTTCGACTTGATACACAATCCATTTGCCATCATGGGACCATTGGGGCGGATATGGATATTTTGCCGGCTCTTTTGTAATTTTTTCTTCCTTACCATCTATTTTTGTCCAGAGGAACCCATCCCTTACAAAGGCAACCATCCCCTTGTTGCTTCTTGGCTCTGCTCTTGCAAAGTTCGGCATTAGTATTAGGAAGATCAATACTATCAAAAACCTTTTTTTCATTTCTTCACCTCATTGTCAATCCTTCAATTATTTTCCTCCGAAATTTGAAAAAAATTAGGGTTTTCTTCAAAAAATAAAACAGAGGCAACACTTTGCACCTGTTTCTAAATGATAATTCCCATAAAAATGACGATTAATGGGTAAATTAATATTATTTATAAGCGAAAAAGGTCTTTAGGGGGAAGTGAAATGAAATTAACACATCAACAACGTATCGAATTACACGGCTTTAATAACTTGACGAAATCATTAAGTTTTAATATGTATGATATTTGTTTTACAAGAACGAGAGAAGAGAGGGAAGCATATTTAAAATATATCGACGAGCAATACAGTGCAGAGCGGTTAACTAGGATATTAAAGGATGTAGCAGACATTATAGGAGCACATGTATTAAACATCGCGAGTCAGGATTTCGAGCCTGCGGGAGCAAGTGTCACGATCTTAGTATCGGAAGGCCCGGTTGAAAATGCACCGTCTGAAATCTTTGAGGAATCACCTGGTCCGTTGATGGAATCTGTAGTCCTCCAATTAGATAAAAGTCACATTACCGTTCATACATACCCTGAATATCATCCTGACGAGGGAATCAGCACATTTCGAGCAGACATAGATGTTTCTACATGCGGAGAGATTTCGCCTCTTAAGGCGCTCCATTATTTAATCCGTTCTTTTGAAACGGACGTGATGACAATTGATTACCGTGTTCGAGGCTTTACGCGTGATAAGGATGGATATAAGCTGTTCATTGATCATGAAATTAGCTCCATCCAAAACTATATTCCTGAGGACGTCGGTGAAATGTTTGATATGATTGACGTGAATGTCTATCAAGAGAACATTTTTCACACCAAATGTAAGCTGAGGGAATTTGACCTTAATCATTATTTATTTGGCTATACAAAAGATAGATTGTCACCTGATGAGGTTATTGAAATAACAGAGAGAATTAAGTTTGAAATGGACGAAATCTTTTATGGAAAAAATATTATCTAAAAAAGCTCAGGTTCTCCTGAGCTTTACTCATTTAATAAATGATGCAGCATCCTATTTTTATCCTCAAAAAACTGCTTCATAAGCCTGTAATGATTTGTGTTCTCGAGCCGGCTTTCCCTAATGCCATCTTCAGTGAACTCGAAAATTCTCGCATTAGGGTAGGCCATGATGATTGGTGAATGGGTAGCAATGATAAATTGGGAATTCTCATTCACTAAATCATGAATCCGCGTCAGCATCGACATTTGCCTCAGCGGTGATAGAGCTGCTTCCGGCTCGTCCAAAATATAGATTCCATTGCCGCGAAAACGATGAAGGAACGTGGCAAAAAAAGCCTCACCATGAGACTGTTCATGAAGAGAAATACCCCCGAAAGAGTCAATCACCCGCCCGCCAAGGATTTCTCGGTCCATCTCTTCAATATTAGAAGCCACATTATAAAAGCTTTCCGCTCTTAGGAAAAAACCATCCCGCGGTTTTTCTGCGCCTTTAATAACTTTAAGATATTCTCCAAGTTCTGAATGGGAGTCATAGGTGGAAAAATTAAAATTGAAGGAACCTCCTTCCGGGTTAAAACCAAGTGCGACCGCAACGGCCTCTAATAATGTGGATTTACCCATTCCGTTTTCCCCGACAAGAAAAGTAACCTTTGGATGAAAAAATAGTTCATCCAAATTTTTTAAGCATGACAGATTAAAAGGATATCTTTTTGAAGGAATTTTTTCCTTTTTTAATTTGATGCTTCTAAGATATTGACTACCAATAAAATTCATCTGGACTACCTCAAGGCGTTTTTATCATTTTATCACTTTTGGAACTAAATTACTGTATTACTATCGCAAAGCCACTTCGAAACAAAAAGAAAAGGCAGACATGTAAGTCTTCCTCCTCTTTTTGTTTATATAGAACTAGATGGATTTATGTTTAGATTAGTTCCTCTGTTTTGTGTAAAAAATGAAAGGATAACTAATACTCCAACAGTAATTACACAAACACTTGACCCAATTAAATTGTTAGGGTTAAGCAAAAACATAATAAAAATGGTACTTAGAGAAATAACAGCGAAAATGGTAGTGTACGGGAACCATTTTACTAGAAATCTCGGTTTTTCGTTATAATATGGGCGGAGCTTTAATTGCGCAAGGCAAATACTAATCCAAATTAACATGATTGTAAATCCGGGGATGGTCATTAGATAACTGATGACCTGGCTGGGTGTTAAATAGGCAAGATAAACCCCCGCTGCAATAAAAACACTTGTAATGGAGATCCCTGCAATAGGAATTCCGTTTGCAGATGTCTTGGCTAGCCCTTTCGGTGCTACACCACTTTGGGCCATTGAAAACAGTGTCCTTGAAGTTGCATAAATGCCAGAATTGGCAGCAGACAAAACAGCTGTTAACAATACAAAATTCATGATGTGGGCCGCACCCGGCAGTCCGGCGCTGCTGAATACCTGAACGAAGGGGCTATCCTCGCCGGTTACCTTATTCCAAGGCATAATTCCGCAAATAATAAGGATTGGAAAAATGTAAAAAATGATTACACGGAAAATGGCACCTTTAATAATTTGCGGCAGAACACGCTCACTGTCTTTCGTTTCTGTAACGGCAACTCCAATTAGCTCTGCGCCTCCATATGAAAACATAACAACCAAAAAGGCGCTCATGATCCCGCCAATACCATTAGGGAAAAATCCACCGTTTCCTGTATAATTTGATACCGGGTCATGTACGGTGCTTGGAATAAATCCAAATATCAGTAACGCTCCTAATATAATAAAAGCCACTAAGGCAAGGATTTTGATTCCGGCAAACCAAAATTCAAGTTCACCATAATATTTTACTTGAAAAAGATTGATCCCAACTATTACCGCTGCGCATATAAAACTTAGTAGCCATAGCGGGGCAGTCGGAAACCAAAATTGCAAGAAGCTTCCTGCGGCCAGGAGTTCCACGATGGTGACGAGAATCCAGTTAATCCAATAAAGCCAACCGACGATAAAGGAAAAGCGGAATCCAAAGGCTTTATGGACAAGATGCTGGACGTTGTAATTGGGGTTTGCTAGCGCCATCTCTCCCAATGCCGCCATAACGATAAACAATAACAGTCCGCCGATTAAATAGGTGATAATGACACTCGGACCGGCAATATGCAACGTATCTGAGCTTCCTTTAAAAATACCCGTTCCAATCATTCCTGCTAATGCCATAAACTGTACATGTCTCGGCAATAGCCCTTTTTTTAAATCCTGTTGACCTTTTTTCACAATAATCCGACCTACTTTTTCTTTTTTACTTAAACGCTTTTAAGTGCTAAAGTATTTTATACTAATATACCATTTTTTCTTCGTTTGTCAAAGAAAATATTATACTAGTAATATTAATGTGCAACGATTCTAAGCCGATTATGTTCATTTACTCTAATATCCCATGAGGAATGTGAGAGATGAAATTTTTCATTAATAGATTTCCGGTTTTTTCTCATCCACCTGACGGCAAATTGGTTTGCGTCTTTTTCAACCCATTGTTGGCTGTAGGGTCCTGAATTTAATGAATATGAACGAAACTGCTGTTTATTAAGGGAAAACTGCTGATGGTGACGGATTTCATGAAATAAACAATAGGCACCATGGAGCTTGACTAAATGCTTATCTTTATAAGGTAAATTAAAAAGGTAAATGAATATTATATTATGTTTAAAGTTAAAAGTTGAAAAAACTCCTTTTTGAATAATAGATTTTAATAGACTGTAGCGTTCAAACAGGCTGGCGTGAGCACCTATTAATGAAACTACAGATTGGCAATTTTCGAAAAGATAAATATCAGGAAGAAGTTCTAAATTATTTGGCAATAGATTAAGAAGGAATTTCACATCTCCTTCAGTCAGAATAGAAGAGTCGCTATAAATATTCATGATAAATTCCGCCTTTTAGATTGTTTACCTATTTATAATATTCTGCCAAAAGGGGTGATTCCCTTGTTAAACAAAACAAAACAGCACAGGCAATTTTTCCCTGTGCTGTTTTTATGTTCAAATGAAATTTTAGTTGATAATTTAAGATGACATCTTCACTTTCTTTTCTGTTGTTGTCCATTTTCCGCGGCTTGGGCTGATTACCAAGTCATTGTAGGCTAAGACATTTAAATCTCGTTGTATGGTGCGAGGAGTGATACCAAATTCCTCTACAAGTTCCTGCGTTGTTACAGTGCCGTTATTGCGGATAAACATGTAGATACATTTGATGCGGTTTAACATCCGGTTAGTTGAAGGTTTCAAAGAACCACTCCCTATCCTTTTTTCAAACCTATGGCTTAATCCCTCTACCGACAGCCTCTTTGAAGAAGATTCTTCAACATATGTAGTTTTCTTTTCCGCGCAGACATCTCCTTTTTTGGAATCATTGAAGTGGTACTTAGATGTCATACATCTACCCATATTGTACCCATAATTTCAGAAAATTTCTACCACAATAGTAAAGTTTACGTAAAAATGCATACAAGGTTTCAAATTTTTTAGATTTTCTGCCTCCTTTTTTATTTTTATACTATAAGGTATGGGGATACATGTTTGGATTATGATAATTTTTTGAATTTTTAGTAAAAATTACTCTGTTTAAACTTTGAATAAATGTAAACAGGATGTCCGTGACTACGTTTTTTACGAAAATATTGGTAAAATAGTATAAAAAGCAGACAAAAAGGAGTATTGAATATGAATTTTGTCATTTTAAACGGTACACTGATAGACCGGTCAGAAGCTATGGTCGACATTGAAGACCGCGGCTATCAATTTGGTGATGGAGTATATGAGGTCATTCGCGTCTATAACGGAAAAATGTTTACCATTAATGAGCATTTGGATCGCTTTGTAAAAAGTTCAGAAAGTATTGGCATAATGCTACCATACTCTAAAGAACAATTATCAGAAATGCTGGAGGAAATGGTTGGTAAGAATAAGCTGCATACCGGCATCGTTTATATGCAGGTTACTAGGGGTGTTGCGCCTCGTAATCATTCTTTTCCGGCAAAAGAAGTTTTACCGGCCCTGACTGCCTATACGAAGGAGCTTCCAAGGCCGGCTGAGAATTTGAAAAATGGTGTGAAAACGATACTTACAGAGGATATCCGCTGGCTTCGCTGTGACATAAAAAGCTTAAATTTGCTCGGCAGTATCCTTGCCAAACAACAGGCCGCTGAGAAGGGCTGCTTTGAAGCAATCCTGCATCGTGGACAGGATGTGACCGAAGGAAGCTCTACTAATATCTTTATTGTGAAAAATGGCGTGGTCATCACGCATCAATCGGATAACTTGATTTTAAAAGGGATTACCAAGGACGTTGTTTTGCAGGTCTGTGCTGCCAACAATATCTCGGCTAAGGAACGGACCTTTACGCTGGATGAATTGGCTGCTGCTGATGAAGTGTTCTTATCAAGTACAACAGGTGAGGTTATGCCAATCATTGAAGTTGCGGGCAAAAAGGTTGGAAACGGGGTTCCCGGCCCGTTAACAAGCAGATTACAGGATTTATTTACTCAAGAAATTGAAAAACAATGCGGATCGTTATAAGGGAAAAGACGTGGATTAGGTTCCACGTCTTTTTATATTAGAGAATAATCGGCTTTCGAGAGTAAACCGAGCTTATCCGAGAGTAAACCGAGCTTATCCGAGAGTAAACCGAGCTTATCCGAGAGTAAACCGGGCGTATCCGAGAGTAAACCGAGCTTATCCGAGAGTAAACCGAGCTTATCCGAGAGTAAACCGAGCTTGTCCGAGAGTAAACCGAGCTTATCCGAGAGTAAACCAAACGTATCCGAGAGTAAACCAAACATATCCGAGAATAAACCAGGTTGTCCAATCATGAGGCCCTATGGATTAAAACTGAAACAAATCACTCGATAAATACCGTTCTCCTGTATCACAGGCGATGCAGATAACGATTTCATCAGGAGATAAACGCTTGGCAACCTGTAGAGCGGCAAAGCAGGCTCCGCCTGATGACGGGCCGACGAGTATTCCTTCCTCCGTCGCTAATCTCCGCGCAATATCGTAGGCATCTTCATCGCTAATTTGATGAATTTCATCATAAACATCCTGATTCAGAATCTCCGGAATAAATCCCGGGCTTGTTCCGACAAGCTTGTGCTTTCCGGGTTTGCCCCCTGATAAAACAGGCGATCCCTTTGGTTCGACGACGTGGACGGTTATATTCGCAAAATGCTCCTTTAACACTTCACCAGTCCCGGTAATCGTACCACCTGTTCCCGCTGTTGCAACAAACGCTCCAAGCGGCTTGCCAATTTCTTTAACAGCCTCGACAATCTCCAAAGCCGTGGAAGTCCGATGTGCATTGGGATTTGCTTCATTTTCAAACTGCATTGGAATAAAACTGTTTGGTATTTCAGCGGCAAGTTCCTGCGCCTTCCTAATGGCACCTGGCATTTTTTCATCTCCTGGGGTAAGCACAACCTCAGCCCCGTAAGCTTTTAAGATATTAATGCGTTCCTTGGTCATTGTATCAGGCATGATAATAATGGCTTTATATCCGCGTGCCGCTGCATTCATGGCCAGCCCGATTCCTGTGTTACCGCTTGTCGGCTCAATGATTGTTGCACCAGGAGTTAACTTTCCTGCCTTCTCTGCTTCTGCAATCATATTAAAAGCAGCTCGGTCCTTTACACTTTTACTTGGATTAAAATATTCCAGCTTCAAATAAACTGAGGCCCCGTCTCTAGGAGCAATCCGATTGAGTTTGACTAAAGGTGTTTCTCCAATTAAATCTGCAATATTACTGACAACTTTCACTATTGGGACCTACCTTTCCTTTACTTCTACTTTCTATAATAAATAAAAATAATTTCAATGTAAAAAATATCGGATAATCTTTGTTGCAAAATAGATATAATGAGAAGAAAAAATACTAAAATGGAAATAAAGGAATGAAAAAAGCCGGTGGAACATCAAACTCATTTTTTCTATGCTATAAGAATTCCTAAAGAAACGAAAGGAATTCTGAAAAATCATATCGAACAATTAAGGACAGCGCTTCCTTTCCAGCGCTGGGTGCACCATCTGGACCTGCACATCACATTGGCGTTCCTTGGGTCTGCACCAGCTGAAAAGCTTGAAGCTTCCGTAAACAATGTCAAATCAGCCATAAAATCTGAACAAGCATTTACACTTAAAATTAATGACCTGGGGATATTCGGTGCGAAGGATTCCCCGCGAGTGTTTTGGGCGGATACAGAAGAAAGCCCCGAGTTGCAAGCCCTTCGAAAAAAGGTATTCCAAGCATGCGAGGGAGCAGGATTTGCACTCGAAAAGAGGCCTTTTCGCCCACATATCACAATGGCAAGAAAATGGCGTGGAGACGTTCCCTTCCAAAAGGAGCAGCTCACAATTTGGGAAGAGCTTCAGCCCGAACCGCTCCCATTTCTAGCTGGAGAAGTGGTGTTATATCAAACCCATCTTAATCAAACACCGAAATATGAAGCCATTAAACTTTTTCCTTTACAAACATAAAAAAGGTTGGTTATATGAAAGAATTATACTTTGTGATAAATCCTAAAGCCGGCAATGGCCATTGTTATAAAATTTGGAGAAAAATTGAGCTGAAGTTGAAGTCAGAGGAAATTTCTTATTTGGCTTTTTTTACGGAGTATTCTGGACATGCTAGAAAACTGGCTGCGCAAATTGCGGTCCAGAATAACCATTCTAAAATCGTCGTCGCCGTCGGAGGTGACGGGACACTTCATGAAGTGGTGAATGGAATCATTAACCATCCAACTATTACGTTAGGATTTATTCCGGGCGGATCAGGAAATGATTTTTCTAGAGGATTTCAAATTCCAGCGGACCCAGCTGCCGCCCTAAAAGTGATGCTCCGTCTAATGAAAAGTGATGCTCCATCGATGGATGCTGGGAAAATTACGATGCAGGACAAGTCCGAACAATATTTTATTAATAATATGGGAGCCGGATTTGATGCATTGATTGCATATCAGGTCAATCATTCGCGGGTAAAAGCCCTACTAAACAAACTCTCTTTGGGCCGTCTGGTTTATGTTTACTTTCTTCTGAAAGAACTATTTTGTTATAAAACTTCTACAATTGATTTATCAATTGACGGTAAAGAGCATAAATTTAAACAAACATGGTTTGTGACTGTCTCCAACCAGCCTTACTATGGGGGCGGAATGAAAATTGCACCTGCTGCTGAACCGCAGGATGGTTTACTTGATATTACAGTGGTTCATGAGTTATCAAGATTGAAGCTTTTAATTGTTTTTATCAGTGTTTTTTGGGAGAAGCATATTTATTTCAAAGAGGTAAAATCATTTCAAGGAAGAGCAATAACAATTCGTTCAGATGTGAAGCTCTATGTTCATGGAGATGGGGAGCATTTTGGACATATTCCATTAAAGGCAGAGATTATTCCAAAAGCCTTACAAGTGTTAACGCGAATGCGCTATAAGGACGAAGTTGATTTGAAAGAGAGGGACTCGAATGGAATCCACTAAAAGGATCTTTCAGGCCTATTTGGATGAAATAACCATCATTACGATACTTCTTCCCCTTTCCTACCACAATGGCCAGTCATCTTCATTTTCTTTAATCTGCGGTGCGGAAAAGAGTCCTTTGAACATCATCGATAAAATTCCTATAGAAAATTATCTGAAATACACTTGCCGGTTAGCTGATGAGATTTGTTTTGGCAAAGAATATGTGATTGCTGATGACCATGGCGGCAGGACGGACCTTCAAATAGGGGCAGTTATTCGGACAGAAGCGTTTGATAATAAGTTTCTTTATGAAGGAAATGACTTGGGGGTAACGTATCAACGTGATAGGTCCCAAATTAAATTATGGGCTCCGACTGCCACGCAAGTGAAATTAAAATTGCGCCACCCCGCCACCCAGTATGCGGAAATCATAAAAATGAAGCTTGGGGATCGAGGCGTATGGTGTTTAGATATTAATCGCGACTTAGAATTGTATCAATATAGCTTCCTGGTACAGGTTAACAAAACATGGCGGGAAGCAGTGGATCCGTATGCTAAGGCGGTATCAGCCAATGGGGAGCATGGAGTTATTGTTAGTTTTGAGAAAACAGCACGGCCAAAGGTAGAACTGCCGCCGATGACCAGTCCAGTAGAGGCAATCATTTATGAAGCCCATGTCCGCGATTTTACGATTCATCCGGAAAGCGGTGTGAAAAATAAAGGACTATATCTTGGTGCTGGTGAACTAAATACCAAAGGTGTGGATGGAGAACCCACAGGCCTATCCTATGTAAAGGAATTGGGCATTACCCATCTTGAACTCCTTCCTTTCCACGATTTTGCAGGAGTCGATGAATGGAATCCAGATAAAGAGTATAACTGGGGTTATAACCCGCTCCATTTTAATGCTCCGGAAGGCAGCTATTCCACCAATCCCTCTGACCCGTATTCCCGGATATCCGAATTAAAAGATCTAATTGACCAAATTCACCGAGTCGGCCTCAGGGTCATTATGGATGTTGTTTATAATCATGTCTATATCCGTGAAGAATCCTCTTTTGAAAAAATTGTTCCCGGTTACTACTTCCGGCATAACGAAATAGGCCTTCCTGCCAATGGAACAGGTGTGGGAAATGACATTGCCTCAGAGAGGAAAATGGTCCGAAAATTTATTGTTGACTCCATCCGCTACTGGCTGGAGGAATATCATGTTGACGGTTTCCGCTTTGATTTAATGGGAATCCTGGATATTGAAACAATGAACGAGGTCAGAAAGGTATGTGATAGCCTGTCAAAGGGTATTATCATCCTCGGTGAGGGCTGGAACTTAAATACACCGCTTCCTTTTCAGAAAAAGGCAATTATTTCCAATCAGGCGAAACTGCCTAATATTGCCCAGTTTAATGACCAGTTTCGCGATACCATCAAGGGGAGTACCTTTAATATATTGGATAAAGGATATGCTTTAGGGAATAAACAATATCTCGAGGCGGCCTTTGAAATGATTACTGGAAGTATTGGGTTGAGGACCAAAGGGGCAGGAAGCTTTAATGAACCAGTCCAATCCATCAATTATGTGGAATGCCATGATAATCATACCCTATGGGATAAGCTGCAATCTTGTCTGCCGGATGTCGATGATGCTGTAAGAATGAGGTATCATCGTCTTGCAACAGGGATCGTTCTTCTCGCGCAGGGAATTCCTTTCCTTCACAGCGGTCAGGAATTTTTTCGAACAAAACAAGGTGAAGGTAACAGCTACCGATCTCCAGATTCCATAAACCAACTGGACTGGAATCGTAAAAGTCAATTTAAAGAAAATATAGATTATGTAAAAGGGCTTATTCAGATCAGAAAAGAATACCCTTGTTTCCGGTTTAGAACCGCAGCAGAAATTCGCAATCAAGTAAGCAGGTTGCCACTTCCATCGCCAATTTTGGGATGCTCTTTTCAACAGGGAGATTCTGTCGTTATTCTAATCACTAATCCTTCCTTAACTTCTCATAAGGTTAATATTCCAAACGGAGAATGGAGCATTTTAGCCGACAGAGATTCTGCCTGTATTATTGCAAAAAAAGTTTTTCAAGGCCCAGAAATTCAGGTAGAACCTATATCGTTAAATGTTTTAGTGAAAAAATAGTTTTCCAGGATTACTTGACGAAAAATAGCAATAGGAGATAAAATTTATTATGATGGCTATTGTATGCTATTATTCAATAGCTTTTTTTTATTAATAAAACAATTCGTAAAACCTTCGCACGTCTGGGTTTTACTTCTGATTTAGATGAGGGCCCCAACCTCAAAGAACGGCATAAGTTGAAGGTGAACAGTTTTGGAGCATATATTAGGACAAGAGTGGGAAATTATTCCTGCCGGCGGGGCCACCGGAGAGGCCTTTTATGCGAGGCATGAAGACCAACGGCTTTTTTTGAAGCGAAATTCGTCTCCATTCCTTGCAGTACTTTCGGCAGAGGGAATTGTCCCAAAGCTTGTTTGGACAAAACGATTGGAAAATGGAGATGTCATTACAGCCCAGCAATGGCTTGAAGGCAGGGAACTGAAATCGACGGAAATGAATCAAGAGGTTGTTGCCAAACTTCTAAAGAAAATTCATCGTTCTGAGCCTATGCTTGGAATGCTGAGCAGACTGGAAAAATCACCATTGCAGCCTGAAACAATCTTTCAATCGGTGGTCTCTGGATTGGATGAAGAGCTATTTATCCTTCCGGAAGTTCAAGAAACACTCAGCTTTTTAAAAAAAGAAGCGAAAAACGTTTATTGTGAGGAAAAGGTCGTTTGCCACGGTGACGTCAATCATAATAACTGGCTTTGGACTGATGACAATCAGTTGTACCTCATTGATTGGGATGGGGCGATGATTGCGGACCCTGCCATTGACTTAGGAATGCTCCTTTATTGGTACATTCCTGAAGAAAATTGGCAGGATTGGCTGAAAATGTACGGGGAAAACTTAACCGATGATTTGAAACTTAGAATGCAATGGTATGTGGCATTGCAGACCCTATCTTCGATCCAATTTTATAAAAATAAACATCGTATGGATGAGATGAATAAGTGGATTCAATTCTTAAGGGACATACTTTAAGAAAATTGCCCAATATCATCTACCCATTGTGACAGGTTTTCTTGATGGGCTGTAATATGCCCGTCTAAATCTGCGGTTTGCGCTCCTGCCTGGCTGTAATGGTAAACTTCCTGTAAGATCGATTTGACATTTTGATCAACCTGATTGTTTACCATCAAGGATTTGATTAATCGTTCCAATTGTTCACATTCGGCAACGGACCCGCAGCAATCTGTTTGATGATTGCTTAATATATCTTTGAGCAAGGTTACTTGGTCATGATGACTTAATGGCATAAAAAGCACACCCTTTCAAGTGGGAATGAAAAAAGAATTCACAGTTAGGTTGTGAATTCTTTTTTTATTTATTCACACCAGCATCACGGTTTTACTTGCAAGACAAAAATGAGCATGCTATGTATTAAACGATAATATTTTTTAGGAGTGGCAAATAAATGAGACTCAGAAATAAGCCTTGGGCAAAGGATAAAATAGAGGAGTATCCGCAATATGCAGTCCCAAATCCGGAATTAAACAAAGGAAAATGGGATGAAGTGTTTGGAAATAACAACCCGCTTCACATAGAAGTTGGCACTGGCAAAGGGCGGTTCATAACTGAAATGGCCAAAGCCCATCCGGACATTAATTATATGGGAATTGAGCTATATGACAGCGTGATTGTGGCGGCTTTGGATCGCTTGATTGAAGCGGAATTGCCTAATGTAAAGCTTCTTAATGTCAATGCTGCAGAATTAGAAAAATACTTCGCCAAGAATGATGTGGATCGGGTTTATTTGAATTTCTCCGACCCATGGCCAAAGACCCGTCATGAAAAAAGAAGATTAACCTACAAGGATTTTCTTAAATCCTATGAGAATATCCTCGTCGATGGCGGAGAGATTCATTTCAAAACGGATAATCAAGGTCTGTTTGAGTATTCCTTAATGAGTTTTTCTGAATATGGTTTGTTATTAAAGTTCCTTAGCCTAGATCTTCACAATAGTGATTTTGAAGGAAATATCATGACCGAGTATGAACAGAAATTTTCCGAAATGGGCAATCGAATTTATCGGTGTGAAGTGAAATACCAGAATGATACCGAGGGGCAGTCTTAAAAAAGACTGTCCTCTTTTAATTTTCATACAATTCCGGTAATGGTAAACTATAGAAAAGGGAAGGAGAGGAAACATGCAATCATTAAAAATTGGTACTGTTACTTTGACTTGGGTTTCAGGAGGGGTTACGAATTTGGATGGCGGGGCCATGTTTGGTGTGGTCCCAAAACCGTTATGGTCAAGAAAATATCCGGCGAATGAGAATAACCAAATTGAATTGCCAACAGATCCAATCTTAATTCAATTTGATGGAAAAAATCTGCTGGTGGAGTCGGGGCTTGGCAGCGGCAAGTTGACTGAAAAGCAATTAAGAAACTTTGGCGTCACAAAGGAATCCGAACTTGATGCCTCTTTAGAAAAAATAGGCCTAACTCCGAAAGACATCGATTATGTGTTAATGACCCATCTTCACTTTGATCATGCAGGCGGTTTGACTAAGCTTGTCAATGGGGAGTATGTATCAACATTTCCAAATGCCCAGATCATCGCTTCGAAGATTGAATGGGATGAAATGAGACAACCCAATATTCGTTCAAAAAATACATACTGGAAGGAAAATTGGGAAGCGGTGCAAACGCAGGTTGTCACCTTTGAGGAGACGTGGAGCTTTGGGCCGATTCAAATGTTTCGCACCGGAGGGCACAGCAACGGGCATTCGATCCTTATAATTGAGGATGGAGGCGAAACAGCCATTCACATGGCTGACTTAATGGCTACCCACGCCCATCAAAATGCTCTATGGGTAATGGCCTATGATGATTATCCAATGGACTCCATCCGGGCGAAGGAAAAATGGCTTCCATATGCACTCAAGAAAAATGCCTGGTTTACCTTTTACCATGATGCCTTTTACCGGGCTGTTAAGTGGGGACCGGATCATAAAATAGCGGAAAGCATTAAAAGGGAAGTTTAAAGCTTAATGAAAAATAGCCGTATCATTAAGATGCGGCTATTTTTCATTAAGACACCAAGTTCTCAGATAGCTTGCGGATATCCAAAATCGTTCCGGTTAAGGCATCGGCAATAAATTCATATTGTTCGTTGTTTCCATCATTATTTTTTGAAATACCGCCCTTATAGACCTGATATTGCACCTGATGCTGTTCATAAGGCTCCACTTTCATATGTATCCATGACCCATTGATTGGTCCGTTTTGTTTAAATTGTTCCTTCACATGCTCTAACACCTTTTCAGGTGAGACCTTGGTTTTTTGAGAAATAATCTGTTTCGCCGCATATCCCCCAACTATACCAACCGATACTCCGATTAAAAAAGACTTCCAGTTCATCACAAAGCCCCCTTTTCTTCAAAAAAATGCCAGGAATTTTTCTCCTTTCAGTATATCGTATTTTAAAATAAGAAGATAATAATACCTATAGAAAAATGAAATATTGGAAAGCTGTTTATAACTTCTGTAAAATAAAAATGATACATAGTATGAGATAAAAAGACTAAAGGAGTTTTCTACATATGAATGAACAAACCTTGAAGCTTTTTCAAACCTTAACCGAGCTGCCTGGGGCTCCAGGTAATGAACATTTAGTCCGCAAATTTATGAAAGAACAGCTTTCGCAATATGCCGATGAAATAGTTCAGGATAAGCTTGGCAGTGTTTTCGGCGTGAAAAGAGGGAATGAGGCCGGCCCGACAATCATGGTCGCAGGGCATATGGATGAAGTTGGTTTTATGGTTACGGCCATAACCGAGAATGGAATGATCCGTTTCCAGACGCTTGGCGGTTGGTGGAGCCAGGTACTTCTCGCCCAGCGCGTCCAAGTCATGACAAAAAACGGCCCGGTCATCGGTGTTGTAGGATCCATCCCGCCGCATCTGTTGGATGAATCAAAGAAAAACAAACCGATGGAAATTAAGAATATGCTGATTGATATTGGGGCGGATAACCGTGAAGACGCTGAAAGAATCGGCATTAAGCCAGGGCAGGCCATCCTGCCGATTTGTCCGTTCACTCCAATGGCAAATGAAAAGAAAATTTTAGCGAAGGCATGGGACAACCGCTATGGCTGCGGTTTGGCGATTGAACTGCTTCAGGAGCTAAAAGATGAAACATTGCCTAATATTCTTTATTCGGGAGCAACGGTTCAAGAGGAAGTAGGACTGCGCGGTGCTCAGACTGCCTCTAACATGATTAAGCCGGATCTCTTCTTTGCGCTTGATGCCAGCCCGGCCAATGATATGACTGGAGATAAAAATGAATTTGGTCAATTGGGCAAGGGAACATTATTGCGTATCCTTGATAAGTCAATGGTAACACATCGCGGGATGAGGGAATTTGTTCTCGATATGGCCGAGACGCACAAGATTCCGTATCAATACTTTGTTTCACAAGGTGGAACAGATGCCGGCCGTGTTCACCTGTCAAATGAAGGGGTACCAAGCGCTGTTATCGGAATTTGCTCCCGTTACATCCATACCCACGCTTCCATCGTCCATGTCGATGACTACGCTGCGGCTAAGGAATTATTGGTTAAGCTAGTAAAGGCATGTGACGAAACAACTGTGGAAACAATTAAATCAAACAGCTAATTTAGCGGGGGCGTGATGTTACATCATGCCTCCTTTGCTGTATTTCTAAAAAGGAGCAACGAGCATGAAAATTATTATTGGATCAAAAAATCCTACCAAAATTATGGCGGTCAAAAATAGCTTTCAACACCTGGAGGCAGAATTTATATCCTTAGACGTACAATCAGGGGTTAGCGAGCAGCCCTTCTCCGACGAAGAAACAATAAAAGGGGCGATCAACAGGGCAAAAGGCGCGCTTGAACAAGGAAATGGCAATATCGGCATCGGACTTGAGGGAGGCGTCCATGAAACTAGTCACGGACTGTTGCTTTGCAATTGGGGAGCGCTTGCCACCCTCGATATGGAGCCGATTGTAGCTGGCGGCGCAAGATTTTTACTGCCTGAGGAAGTGGCGGTAAGGTTAAGGGCTGGTGAAGAGCTTGGCCCGGTTATGGAGGATTACGCGAAAAAGAAAAACGTCAGCAAGCAGGAAGGTGCTGTCGGGGTCTTTACGAATGGAATGGTCAATCGGGCCGAGATGTTTACGCATGTTATGAAGCTTTTAGTAGGGCAATTTACCTATCAGCAAAAATTAAAAGTAAAATAAGGTATATTTTTCGACACTATTTTTCGACAAAGTCTTGTCATTTGAATATTCTGGCAGTTATTATGGAGATAGAATATTGTTTTTATAAGGGGGAGAGCAGTCTGAGACTCTTTAAAATCATAACGATCTTCATAATATTGTTGGGATTATTAACTGCATGTGGAAATGCATCATATAAAGAGGAAAGTAAAGCAACTATAAAAACTGTGAATACAACGTTTCATGAGAAGGCAAAAAAGCCTTCGAAAAAAAGTGAAAAAATTCATTTTTACCTTCCGTTCGGATATGAAATTGATGACACCACACCGAATAATATCATTTTAAAAAATGGCTCGAAAACTTATATTCTGTTTGTGAATCCCCAAGAAGGCCCTTCAAGTGAAGTGGTGTATAAAACGACAGTTGAACAGTATAAAAAACTGGATACAAATGAGAAATTCACAGACGATAAAATGTTCGGTTATTTGACCATTAAAAAGCTAAAAGATGATATGAATGAAATGACCGTTGGTGTAGGAGGCTCAAAAATAACCACTCAGGTGAAAACTTCAAGCCTTGAAGAAGAAGCGAAAGCAATGACGCAAATAGTCCATTCGGTTACATACAAATAAAAAAACGAAGGTAATCCCTTCGTTTTTAGTTTGGCATGGTTGGTTAAGATAATAGGGGATGTCCGATTGCATATTATTGGACTGACAAGCGGATGGATTGTTATGATTGAAAAAACATTCTTTCAATACGGGGGTCGTTAATAATGAAACATTTAGAATCCATGGAGCAATTTGAGCAATTGCGTGACCAGGGAAAAACGATTTTTATGTTCTCAGCTAATTGGTGCGGGGACTGCCGGTTTATTGAACCAGTCTTGCCAGAGATTGAGTCCAAATTCACGGAATATACCTTTATCCATGTAGACCGTGATCAATATATCGATTTATGCCAGCAGCTCGATGTTTTCGGGATCCCAAGTTTTATTGCCTTCGAAAACGGTAAAGAACTGGGCCGCTTTGTTAGTAAAGACCGTAAAACACAAGAGGAAATCGAAAAATTTATTACAGGTTTAAAATAAATTAGCACAAGGCTCCATCTCCTTTTGGAGAAGGAGCCTTTTTATCTAAAAAAGAAAACTACTCCTTTTAATATCGGAGGGATATAAATGAAAATGGACAGTAAAAAGATGAGGCGAGAACTAGAATCGCGTTTAGATAATGAAGATAGAGTAGTAACCTATGATCGTGATAAAGATCAGCTGCGTATTGAAAGCAAACGAACAGGAAAAGGGATTACGGTTGCTCTAGCAGGGATTGTGGCTAAATGGCACGATGAGAAGGATAAAGCGATAGACGAGGTTGTTTATTATGTGGAAGAAGGGCTTCGGGCCATGGAGGAAACCGTCCAGTTAACCGACCATGAGAAAAAAATCTTCCCGGTTATCCGCTCGACCTCTTTTCCGAAGGAAGCCGAAGAAGGGGTTCCTTTCCTGACTGACGACCATACTGCGGAAACAAAAATCTATTATGCCTATGATATGGGGAAAACCTACCGATTAATTGATTCCCGCATTATGCAAAAAGAAGGATGGGATCCATCACGGATTAAGGAAATTGCCTTATTTAACGCAAGATCGCTTTCCACATCTGTAAAGGAGGATCAGGTTGCTGGAAATATTTTCTACTTCCTTAACACCAATGATGGCTATGATGCAAGCCGGATTTTAAACAAGGGATTCCTGATTGATATGGAAAAACGGATTACCGGGACAATGGTAGTGGCCGTTCCCCATCAGGATGTCTTAATTATCGCGGATATCCGCAATGACAGAGGCTATGATGTGATGGCACAAATGGCGATGAGCTTTTTCGCAAGCGGCCGCGTACCTATCACCGCCTTGTCGTTTTTATATGAAAATGGAGAATTGGAGCCGATATTTATTTTAGGGAAAAATAAATAATAAACTGGGATCACTTGATGAAGGTGATCCTGTTTTTCTGTGTCTCAAGAACGAAATTTCATATATTTTGGCTGTTTCTAAAGAATAGTGTCGAAAAAATAAAAAATGCTGATAAAATAGAGTGACAAGAAGTGAAATAGAAAGAGTGATAGTTTTGAGCTGGATCCAAAACTTTTTTCAAAAATTAAAAAAAGATGAGGAAGGGGAATTTGACAAGCACCCCTTACATCATGATAAATCGGAAGTTCCTTCATTTGCTTTTCAAAGTGAAAGCACTAAGGATTTGGATGCAAGAGTTTCTTATCAATATCCAAAAAACAAATTAAAGGCACCCTTACCTTTGGAATCAATAAAACCCCTAGAAGGAAAGTGGCGGAAAAAGAAAATTGGAAGAGAGACAGAGAATCTCCCACAATCGGTTAAAGAACGGCAAAAAGTAATTCAAAAAGAACCAATTAAGGCGAAAATAGAACCGTTAAAAAAAGCCCGGGGGCCGTTTCACCCAACCGAAATTCCTTCCCCAGTATTTGGGTTCAATCGGCCGAGAAAAACAGACTCGGTAGTTGAACATGAATTATGTCATTTTTTCGAGGAAGAAAAATTAAGCAAGTCCGCTCCGCTGCTGACGGAAGAAAATCCCACAATGACAATATCAAATTTTGTCCATAAGAGTTTGGAAACAGAAACTGAAATTAAAGAGAATGTGGCCCTTGATGAAGTCACTCCAGTGGACAATACATACTCCGAAGAGACAGATAACAGCTCTGTTCTGATTGAAGATGTTCAAGAACCTGAAGGCAAGGTTGGTGAACTGCTACTTCGTATCGAGGAATCCACGATACCACTAGGTGTTGAAGATAACCAGAGCGATGAATCCAAACCACCACTTCGTATTGAAGATAACCAAAACGAGGAATCCGAATTTCCACTTCGTATCGAAGAGGACCAATTCGAGGAATCTGAACCTCCTAAGCCTAAGCGTTCTCATCTTCCTTTCAACGTCATGATGTTAAAGCAGGATCGGGAAAAATGGGAAGTAAAGAAAAGAAGACTCGACGAAGAACGGCAAAAGCAGGCTTTAATTGCCGCTTCTCAACAAGAGCAAGTCGTGGAAAACAACAGCCTCCTTAAAGTGAAAGAGGAACCGCAACAGCAGGAATCAATTAATACAGAGCAAAAAGAAATAATCGTTGAAACCAATAGCTGTCATGAAGAGCAAAAAGACCACCATATCCAAGAGATTGCCGCAGCGGGCGAATATCAATTCCCAATGGCGGATTTGCTCCATCCCCCGGTTTCCGAAATCATCGATACAAAATGGATGCTTTATCAAGAGGAATTGCTAAACCAAACCTTGCAAAACTTTAATGTTGGCGCAAATGTGGTAAATGTAACGCAAGGTCCGTCTGTTACCCGTTTTGAAGTACAGCCTGAACCTGGTGTCAAAGTGAACAAGATTACCAATCTAAGTGATGATATCAAATTAAGCCTTGCTGCCAGGGATATCCGGATCGAAGCACCAATTCCGGGGAAACACACGATTGGAATTGAAGTGCCGAACCAACAATCAAGGCCGGTGAGAATCAGCGAAATTATCGGCAGCGGCGTTTTCAGTGATACAGCATCCCCATTAACGGTGGTGCTTGGCCTCGATATTGCCGGCAAGCCGATTGTGACAGATTTAAAGAAAATGCCCCACGGTCTGATTGCCGGGGCAACAGGATCCGGAAAAAGTGTCTGCATTAATTCGATTTTAGTTAGCTTATTATATAAAGCCAGACCTGAAGATGTTAAGCTCATGCTAATTGACCCGAAAATGGTGGAGCTTGCACCATATAATCGGATTCCTCACCTAGTCAGCCCGGTTATTACCGATGTTAAGGCAGCAACCGCTGCGTTAAAATGGGCAGTCGATGAAATGGAACGACGCTATGAGCTATTTGCCCATACCGGCGTCCGCGATATCAGCCGCTTTAATGAACTGGCTATGGAGCATAAAAGATATTCCGACAAGCTCCCATATATCGTCATTATAATTGATGAGCTGGCTGATTTAATGATGATGTCGCCTGCTGATGTAGAGGAAGCCATTTGCCGGATAGCCCAAAAGGCAAGAGCGTGCGGTATCCATTTAATTATCGCAACGCAACGGCCGTCTGTGGATGTCATCACTGGTTTAATAAAAGCAAACGTCCCGACAAGGATTGCCTTTTCGGTCTCATCCCAAGTGGATTCACGTACCATCATTGATATCAGCGGTGCTGAAAAGCTGCTTGGCCGCGGTGATATGCTCTTTTTGGAAAATGGCTCATCAAAGCCGGTCCGCTTGCAGGGCACATTTGTAACCGATGAAGAAATTGATGTGGTTGTCGCCCATGTTAGAGAACAGCGCGAGCCGGAATATTTATTTGTGCAGGAAGAACTTTTAAAAAAGGCCCAAATAACGGAGGAGGAGGACGAGTTGTTTTATGATGCCTGTGAATTTATCATCGAACAAGGAGCAGCCTCAACTTCCAGCCTGCAGCGCCGCTTTAAAATTGGCTATAACCGGGCTGCACGCTTAATGGATATGCTGGAGCAGCAGGGTTATATTTCAGGTGCAAACGGAAGCAAGCCGCGGGAAGTGTTAATCAACGAAGCGGATTTGGAATCCATCCAGGATGCAAGTCTAAATATGTAAATATAGACAAATAATAAATGAAAACTCAACGATTGGAGAGTCCGATAGGAAGATTCATGAGTTGTAGTTGAACTTATGCGTTCAAATTTACAACAGTAAATTCTGATTAGCGAATAGTACCATTGGAGCAATTCGGGTTCGAAAATAGTTTTTACGGATAAACAGTGATATAATATTGAAATATGTTCAGGAAAAGCAGGTGTGCAATTCTCCCTGCTTTTTCAGATTAGCAAATACAGACAGATGTCATATACTGTTTTACAGATAGACGTTGGTTGGAGGTTCTTCTATGACAATTTACCATTTTGTCGGTATAAAGGGGTCTGGTATGAGCGCACTTGCACAAGTGCTCCACGATATGAAATTTCAGGTCCAAGGCTCCGATGTCGAAAAGCGCTTTTTTACTCAACTGGCCCTTGAACAATCGGGGATTAAAATACTCCCGTTCCAAAAAGAAAATATCGAGCCAGGGATGACAATCATTGCCGGGAACGCATTTCCTGATACGCATGAGGAAATTCAAGAGGCCATGAAACTAGGGCTTCCTATTATACGTTACCATCGCTTTTTAGGCGACTTTATGCAAAACTTTACCAGCATAGCCATCACAGGTGCCCATGGCAAAACATCCACCACGGGTCTGCTTTCGCATGTAATCGCAGGCGCGAAGCCTACTTCCTTTTTAATTGGTGACGGTACCGGTAAAGGAGAAGAAGGTGCGGAGTATTTTGTTTTTGAGGCATGTGAGTATAGACGGCATTTTCTTTCCTACTTCCCTGATTATGCCATAATGACTAATATTGACTTTGATCATCCTGATTATTTTGCCAATATCGATGATGTTTTTTCGGCTTTTCAGGAGTTGGCCTTCCAAGTGAAAAAAGGGATATTTGCTTATGGTGATGATGAGCAACTTCAAAAAATTCAGGCTAAGGTTCCTGTCTTGTTTTATGGATTTGCGGAGGAAAATGATTATCAGGCCGCAAATATTGTGAAAACGACAGAAGGAACAAGCTTTGATGTATTTATTCGCAATACGTATTATGACACCTTTTCCATTCCAACATTCGGTGACCATAGTGTTCTAAATGCTCTAGCTGTCATTGGCGTTTGCCATTATGAAGATATTAATGTGGAAGTAGTGAAAGAACTTTTAACGACCTTCCAGGGAGTTAAGCGAAGATTTACGGAAAAAAGGATGGGCGGCCAAATTTTAATTGACGATTATGCCCACCATCCGACAGAAATCAAAGCAACCATCGATGCAGCCATGCAAAAATATCCTGATCGTGAAATTGTTGCCGTGTTCCAGCCGCATACCTTTACAAGGACGCAGGCCTTTTTAGAAGATTTTGCTGAGAGCCTAAGGCTGGCGGATAAAACTTATTTGTGTGAAATTTTTGGGTCAGCTCGTGAAAAACAAGGAAAGCTTTCTATTCACGATCTTGAGGAAAAAATCCCTGGTGCTGAAATTCTCACTGAAGAGACCACATATTTATTAGGGAACCATGATAATAGTGTCATCCTCTTTATGGGGGCTGGAGACATTCAGAAATTCCAGGAATCTTATGAAAAACAAATTGCTAAATAAGAAAAGGATTCCGCCAAGTGCGGCATCCTTTTTTCATATCAATAATATAAGGAATTTTTTTAAACAAATTGCAGGAAAACAAGACAAATCACTGGAAGTAGTATAAGATATGAACGAGGTTTAAACCATAGTTTGAACGGTAATACATAATTAATAGGATATATCGGAGGTTTTATGATGATCTTGATTTTATACATAAGCGTAGCCTTGATTGCAGTAGCTTTTTTAGTGCTGGTTTTCTATTTATCAGCGACACTTAAATCCCTGAAAATTACCCTTACTAGTGTTTCGGACACTTTAAAGGGACTCGAAAAACAAGTTGAAGGTGTCACAAGTGAAACAACACAGCTCTTACAAAAAACAAATGCCCTTGCCGAAGATTTGAAAGATAAATCAGTGCGCTTAAATAGTGTCGTCGATTCTGTTAAAGAGGTTGGAACCTCAGTCAGGAAATTTAATGGAACCTTAAAGAATATTACGAATACGATTGATGAGCAAGTCGAAGAGAGCAAGGAAAAAGTTTCGCAAATTATTCAGTGGAGCAATGTATTTTTTGAATTAAAAGACATGTGGCAGGCTCGTAAGGAAGCCAAAAATGAAGAAACCATTTATGAAAGGCAAAAGGAACGTTCACATTAAAAAAGAGGAGTGAAGGGATTATGACAAAAAGAGAGTATGAATCACGTGAAACCAATCAAGTTCGAAGCGACGAATCTGGCAGCAGCAGTTTTCTGCTGGGCGTTATCATTGGCGGTCTGGCGGGTGCTGCAGCGGCGCTGCTCTTAGGTACAAAAAAAGGCCAGGAATTTCGCCACACACTTTCTGACCAAACGGGATCTCTTCTCGATAAATCTTCACCGCTAAGGGAAAATGTAAAGTCCAAAACTATCTCACTTACCCAGGGGCTTGCCCAGCAATCCTCTAATCTAATGAATAAAGTGAAAGGGAAAACAGATACCACTTTTGAGCAGCATGAGGATTCCGAAACCACCTATATTTCGATTCAAGGTTCAAACGAAAAAACGGCATCAACAAAAGCTTCTGCAAATAGCGATGATATTCGAAAAAAATTAGAGGAAGCTCAAAAAGCACTAGAGGAAGAAGAGAGCAAGGTTAGGATTTAAAAGGAATATAAGTCATACAGTTTGTGAAACATTACGGTGAAGTGTTAAAATTACTTCACCGTTTATTATTATCTGGAGGTAAAATTATGCTGAAAAAAATTGATTCAATTGAAGAGTTTACGGAATTACTAAATAACGAAAATTCATTTTATCTATTAAAGCACAGCTTAACTTGCCCAATCAGCCAAGCAGCCTACAAAGAATACGAGAAATTTTCGAATGAACATAAAAATATCCCAACTTACTACTTGGCAGTTCAAGATTCCCGCCCATTATCAAACGAAATCGCTGAGCAATTTCAAATTAAGCACGAATCTCCACAAGCCATTCTTTTTGCTGATGGGAAACCATCGTGGAATGCTTCACACTGGAAAATAACGAATCGTTCTTTGGCACAAGCTATTCCCGTTCAGGAATAAAAAATAGTTCCATATTGCCGCATAACAGTCACCATTTTTCAAAAAACACATATATTACTTTAATATATATCAAAAAACACTTTAATACTTAAAAGCGTTTAATCGTTAAAGAAAAAAGTGATGACAAAGAAATTTATTTCGGCTATAATAACCCTAATTATAAAAAAGTTTATAATTTTTAAAAATCTTTGATTGTGAGGCAGTAAACTTAATCCTATTTAAAAAAGATAACTTTACTTAGGAATAAATGCCGACAAAAGAAAGGACGGGGACGAAAAGATGGGCAATAATGAATTGGATCAGTTAAGAGACCGTGTAGATGAGTTAAACTTGGAATTGTTGAGGTTAATAAATGAAAGAGCTCGACTCGTCCAAGAGATTGGGCAGGTAAAAGGAAGTCAAGGCGTTTTCCGCTTCGATCCAGTCCGTGAAAGAATGATGCTCGATAAAATTAAAGAGAATAATGATGGTCCATTTGAAAATTCAACAATTGATCACCTGTTTAAGGAAATTTTCAAAGCGGGGCTTGACCTCCAAAAGGACGACCATAAGAAAGCTTTGTTAGTTTCCAGAAAGAAACAGCCAGAAAATACAATCGTAGACTTAAAAGGTGAAAAAATTGGCGATGGCAAGCAGCATTTTGTCTTCGGTCCATGTGCGGTTGAATCATATGAGCAGGTGGCAACTGTTGCTAAAGCTATGAAGGAAAAAGGCTTAAAGCTTTTGCGCGGTGGTGCTTACAAGCCAAGAACGTCTCCATATGATTTCCAAGGATTAGGTGTAGAAGGACTGAAAATATTAAAACGTGTTGCAAATGAATTTGATATGGCCGTCATTAGTGAAATTGTCAGTCCTGCCGATATTGAAATGGCTATTGATTACATCGATGTTATCCAAATTGGTGCACGTAATATGCAAAACTTCGAATTATTAAAGGCTGCGGGTGCAGTGAATAAACCTGTTCTATTAAAGAGAGGGTTAGCTGCAACCATCGAGGAATTCATCAATGCTGCCGAATATATCATGGCGCAAGGAAATGGACAAATTATCCTTTGCGAGCGTGGAATTCGGACCTATGAGAAGGCAACTAGAAATACCTTAGACATTTCCGCTGTTCCTATTTTAAAGCAAGAAACACATTTACCCGTAATGGTAGATGTTACTCACTCAACTGGAAGAAGAGATTTGCTGCTTCCATGCGCGAAGGCTGCAATTGCAATTGGGGCAGACGGCGTTATGGCTGAAGTACACCCAGACCCTGCTGTAGCACTATCTGATGCACAGCAACAAATGAACCTTGAGCAATTTGATCACTTCTACAATGAACTCCTTGCATCCAACTTTGTAAGAGTATAATCAACAAGAACCTTCTGCCATGATAGCAGGAGGTTTTTTCCTGCTTTTAAAAAAATATTGACAATATAATTGCGGCTTTTTTCTTCTTGTCGTATCATAAGTACATACTTAAAGATTGTTTACTTTATCACATAAGCAATAATGACTAGATTTTAGCTAAATGCTATAAAATAAAGAAAACAATGTACGTTTTAGGAGAGTGTTACAAGTGAATAATATTACAATTTATGACGTAGCTCGTGAAGCGAATGTTTCCATGGCCACAGTATCCCGCGTTGTTAACGGGAATCCTAATGTAAAGCCGGTTACCCGGAAAAAGGTCCAAGAGGTAATCGAAAGATTAGGATACCGTCCAAATGCGGTTGCCAGAGGATTGGCAAGTAAGAAAACAACTACAGTAGGAGTTATCATCCCTGATATCTCCAATATCTTCTTTGCAGAGCTTGCACGCGGGATTGAAGATATTGCCACCATGTATAAGTACAATATTATCTTAAGTAATTCAGATCAAAACAAAGAAAAGGAACTACATTTATTTAACACAATGTTAGGTAAACAGGTAGACGGGATTGTCTTCATGGGAGGACATATTACTCCTGAGCATGTCGATGAGTTTGAAAGGTCTCCAGTTCCAGTTGTGCTAGCGGGATCTATCGAAGAATCTGAAAAAATTCCTTCTGTTAACATTGATTATGAACAGGCTGCCTACGATTCAGTAAAAGAGTTTATCGGTAGAGGGCATAAACATATTGCTTTTGTTATTGGACCGCTTTATGAACCGGATATCACCGTTAAAAAGCTAAATGGCTATAAGAGAGCCTTGGAAGATGCAAATATTCCTTTTAATGAAGAGCTAATTATTGAAGGAGATTATACGTACGATTCCGGAATTGAAGCATTTGAAAAAATGCTGGAACTATCCGAAAAACCAACGGCCATTTTGGTTGGTGCGGATGAAATGGCACTTGGCGTCGTCCATGGTGCTGAGGATAAGGGCTACAGTATTCCAGAGGATTTTGAGGTTATTACTTCTGACAATACGAGACTGTCGCTGATGGTCCGTCCGCAGCTTACGACGATTGTTCAACCTCTTTATGATATTGGGGCTGTTGCAATGCGCTTGTTAACCAAATTAATGAACAAAGAAAAAGTAAGTGAACAAAAAGTGGTTCTTCCACATCGAATTGAACATCGTCAATCAACAAGGGAATAATAAAAAAGGGCGGCTAATTAGTCGCCTTTTTTATTTTGTCTAAACCCTGCTAATGGGCCTGTTGATTTCCCCTCCGGGCACTCGCTTTCCGCGGGGAGGTCCTGGAGCCTCCTCGGCGCTGAAAGCGCCTGCGGGGTCTCCAGTGACCTCTATATCCCGCAGGAGTCGAGTGCCCTCCGCTCCAATCAACTGGGAGTCAAATATCCTAAAGTATTGCAACACACATTTTCTCCACCTGGTAAGTGTGCTGCTTTATGAGGACATTTCCATCCAGGAAGTGTCCGAACCTGCGCAACCCTCGGACAAAATCGCTTGAAAAAGAGGAGGGAGTGTCCGAACCAGTGCAACGTTCGGACAAAATCGCTTGAAAAAGAGGAGGAAGTGTCCGAACCAGTGCAGCCTTCGGACAAAACCGCTTGAAAAAGGGGCGGAAGTGTCCGAACCAGTGCAACCTTCGGACAAAATCACTTGAAAAAGGGGCGGAAATGTCCGAACCAGTGCAGCCTTCGGACAAAATCGCTTGAAAAGGAGGTAGAAGTGTCCGAACCAGTGCAGCCTTCGGACAAAATTGGTCTTCTGTCAAGAAAGTGGACAGTAAAATTTAAGACTTTTAGAAACCAAACCACTACCGCACTTCGTTTGGTACGGTATTAGAAATGATCAGTCGAAAAGCATGACTGCTCATTTCCTAACACCAAATGGCTATATTATGAGGTATATGCAACTTCATCTTGCCGGTGGTTTCTCTCGAATTGATTCGGTGAATTGTGCCCTAAAGTAGAGTGTTTTCGTTTTTCATTATAAAAACTATTTAAATAATGATTAATGGCTTTTACGGCTTCAGCCCTGGTCTTAAAGCGTCTTCTGTAGATCAAGTCTTTCTTGATTGTGGCATGAAAAGACTCAATACATGCATTGTCGTAAGGATCGCCCTTTCTGCTCATACTGATATGCATGTTTTTCCCTTTCAGGATGTCGATATAATCATTTGAACAATACTGGGACCCACGGTCCGAATGATGGATTAACCCTTCACTAGGCTGCCTTGTAACAATCGCCATATTTAATGCTTGTATGGATAGCTCCTTTTTCATATGTGAAGCCATACTCCAGCCTACGATTTTTCTTGAGAATAGATCCATAACGGATGATAAATAAACCCAGCCTTCAAGCGTCCAAATGTACGTAATGTCAGTTACCCATGCTCGGTTGGGCTTTTCAACATTAAATTGGCGATTAAGCAGGTTAGGATAAATGTGTAAATCATGATTTGAATTAGTAGTAATGACAAACTTTTCTTTTGGTGTGGCTGTTAAACCCATCTCTTTCATCATACGTGCAACCGTCTTTTGAGAAATGGTATAACCCCACTCCACCAAGTCGGCATGGACCCTGGGGCTCCCATACGTACCATAGCTCTCGTGAAATGATTTACTTATTTTTTGCTTGATTTCTTTACGGTAGGCATCTTTCTCAGATTGAGGTTTATTCTGGATCCTTAGCCATTTATAATAGCCACTTGATGATACTTTAAGAACTTTGCACATCTTCGCCACAGCGTGCTCATCAGAGTGGGCTTGAATGAACGTATAAATTACGCTTGGTTTTTCGTGAAGATGTGCATGGCCTTTTTTAGAATTTCGTTTTCCTCTTTCAATTTTTGTATCTCTTTCTCGTGTTGCTTTTTCAGTTTTTCAAGTTCTGTGGGTGTAAGATAGTTTTCTCCAGCTTTCCCAGCACTTGTTTTAGTCCTGTAAGCTGCCACCCATCGACTAACAGTTTTAGGGGAGATCTCGAGTTCAAAAGCTACCTGGGAGGCTTTTTTCCCCTCCTCAACGATTAACTTTGCAACATATTCTTTATACTCTTGAGAATGATGTTTACCCATGTGAACACGTCCTTTTAAATGATGATTGTATTATAATCTAAATCTCATTTTTACGTGTCCACTTTTTAGACTAACCTCAAAATCGCTTGAAAAAGAGGTAGAAGTGTCCGAACCAGTGCAACCTTCGGACAAAATCGTTTGAAAAAGAGGCGGAAATGTCCAAAACCCCGCGAAAAATCGAATCGCCCTGGGCGCAAATCAACAAACATGTTAAAAAGGCTTTATATTAATATTTTTATAAATAAATTAACGTGGTGAATCGATAATGATAATGAGGTAAAATAAATGGCTATCGAAAGTTTTTCGATAGCCGCCTATTCCTATTATCTAGATTCACTTTTCTGATGATTACGAATTGGATATAGTGCTTTTTCAAGTGTGATTAAGTTCTTTTCTGTTATTTCTGCTTTTCTTGGGATTGGAGGATAAATATCCTCTGAATCATCCCACTCCCTTGGCAGTGTCACCGGGGACTCTTTTTGCCACTGCTCTATCCAGTCTTCAGGCAAACTGCCAAAACAATTGGGATTTTCAGTCATCTCCATCCAAATAAATGCCCAAGCCCTTGGGACAACACGCCAAATGTCATATCCGCCGCCGCCCACGGCAATCCATTTGCCGCCGCAATATTGATGCGCAATTTCATGGGCAAGCTTTGGGATTTCCCGATATATTTTCATGGTTGCCGACAAATGGGTTAATGGGTCATAATAATGCGAGTCTGCTCCGTTTTGCGTCAAGATCACATCAGGCTTAAAAAACTCGGCCACATCCCTGATTGCATTTTTATAGGCATGCAGCCACGAATCATCTTCTGTAAAGGCATCAACAGGGATGTTGAATGAATAGCCGTATCCCGCTCCCTGGCCTCTTTCGTTAATATTGCCTGTACCCGGAAACAGATATCGGCCTGTCTCATGAATCGATAGTGTACAGACATTCGGGTCATCGTAAAAGGACCATTGAACTCCGTCACCATGATGGGCGTCTGTATCAACGTATAAAACGCGGGCATTATATTTTTGCTGGATATATTTAATCGCAACAGAACTATCATTGTAAATGCAAAATCCGGAGGCTTTCCCCCGAAATCCGTGATGCAGACCGCCGCCAAGGTGCAGGGCATGAAGTGTCTTTCCAGACATTACCTCATCAACAGCCGTTAAGGTACCTCCCACCATCAAAGAACTAGCCTCATGCATATTAGCGAAAATAGGGGTATCTTCAGTACCTAAACCATAGTTTTCAGCTATTTCTTTCGGAAGAAGCCCCTGGCCGGCCTTTTTTACTGCTTCTACGTAGCTTGGGTCATGGATTAAGGTTAACTCCTCTTCAGTCGCCATTCTTGGCTTAACAATCTGATTAGGGTCTAAGGCATTTATTCTATTTAATAAATCTACTGTGAGTTTAAGCCGGAATTGATTGAAAGGATGATGGCTGTTGAATCGATAATTCAGAAGGTCTTCTGAGTAAATAAAGGTACAGCGATCATTCATATAGACATCCCCGGCAAATTTGGCCATAACACCTGGTGGCCAGCTTCTTTAAGGTCTTGAATCAATCCGGTAGGGTTCATTAATTGAACTCTGATAACAAGTATTTTATATTGCTCATCCTGTTTATCTGGGTAAACCAGAACACTTAAGATGTTTGCCTTCCGTTTTCGGATAATTTCTGCGATTTCACTGAGAATTCCGGAGATATTCGGCACTTTTATTTCTATTTGCGAGCCAGGCTGATGAACACCTGTTAACTCAATCATTGTTCTTAATAAATCGGTTTCCGTCACAATTCCCACTAATTTTCGATTATTGATGACCGGAAGGCAGCTTATTTTATGTTCATAGAAAAGAGCGGCGATCTCTTCAACAAAATCCAGGGGATGGCTTGTGATGACGTTTTTTTCCATTATCGTATCTAGGGGTTTTTTCAAAATTTCTGGGTGTTCATTTGCATGAAAAATGGACGGTGTAGCCTCTCTTATTTTAGCAACGGTAACAAGACCAACCAGGTGCCCATCTTTATCAATAATTGGGATGTGGCGAATTTTCCTTAATTCCATTAATGCCATGGCGTCTGCAATGGTATCAGTGGGAGAGAGGGCAGCTACATCCGATTGCATAATTTCTTCCACGATCATAGGATTTCCCCCAATTCTCTATAGTTCAATCATGTTTAATACATAAAACGATTCATAAAACGAAGACGGTCGAAACGCTGAATGGATTCATGATCAATTCGTTTGCCCATTTTGGCCATCAAGCAGTTGGCTGGGTGGGAGCAGATTTCCGGGTCATCGGTCGCATACCATTCCAATCCGCCGGCATTCATCATTTTCTCCATGATCTTTCGATATTCCCAAACATTGAGTTTGGTTCCTTTTAAATCCCAATGCCAATAATACTCGGTGGTGATGATAATATAGTCTTCCATGGCATCATCCATCATCGAAACAATCAGGAGGTTTTTACCGACGGCACAGCCTCTAAATTGAGGGATCACCTCGATAGCGCCCAATTCTATTAAATTATCCATCTTTCCTTCCGACCAGCGTTCGAGAGGGTCCGGGTATAAATAGGTAACATAACCGACGATTGTATTTTGATGCCGCGCAATAATAATTCTTCCTTCCGGTAAATCGGCGATCCCGATTAATGCCTCGTGCTGCTGGGCAGGGGGGCGAAACGCAACAAGGTCTTCATGAAAATCATAGCCTGCTAATTTTTCTGCAGTGACAGGGCCTTCAATAATTAATTTGCCTTGAGGAGTTTTTAATTCCTTAGCATTATAGGTTTTTTTGTGCTCCATTTGGTCACCCCTGGAAAAAATCTAGGTACTTCAATTCTATTATACATGAAATTAATATCTTTAAAGATTTTTCACTAAATTTTCGAAAAATTAAACACTAGGTTTATATTTTTTTAAAAAAATGTTTTTTTAAAATTGTGAATAGTTATTATTTGTACTATAATTATTTCAAATACTTCAGAGGGGGAGATAGGAATGAAAGTGGAAGCGCTGCCAGTAGTCCAAGGGGATTTCAATTTGCGAAACTATGAAGAAACATATAAGAATTTTGACTGGAAAGATACAGAAAAGGAATTCTCTTGGAGTGAGACAGGCCGTGTTAATATGGCTTACGAGGCGATTGACCGCCACGCGGGTACGTATAGAAAAAATAAGGTGGCATTATATTATCGTGATGCTTCGAGAAATGAAAAATATACTTTTAAGGAAATGAAGGAGCTTTCCAATAAAGCCGGGAATGTGCTGAAAAATTACGGCGATGTCGAAAAAGGCGACCGTGTCTTTATTTTCATGCCGCGTTCTCCAGAACTTTATTTTACTGTTTTAGGAGCAATTAAGCTTGGTGCGATTGTTGGCCCGTTGTTTGAAGCCTTTATGGAAGGGGCTGTCAGGGATCGTCTGCAAGACAGTGAAGCAAAAGTATTAGTAACTACACCAGAATTATTAAGCCGTGTACCTGTGCAGGATTTACCGGCATTAAAGCATATTTTCCTCGTTGGAAAAAATGTGGAGGAACAAGGGAATTGTATTAACTTTTTAGAAAAATTTGAGACTGCCAGCAAAGAGCTGAAGATTGAATGGGTTGAGCGGACAGATGGATTAATCCTGCATTACACTTCTGGGTCCACTGGAAAGCCAAAGGGCGTACTGCATGTGCATAATGCGATGATTCAGCATTATCAAACAGCTAAATGGGTTCTTGATTTAAAAGAGGATGATGTTTACTGGTGTACAGCAGACCCAGGCTGGGTGACAGGAACTTCGTACGGTATCTTTGGCCCATGGCTGACTGGTACTTCGAATGTTATTGTCGGCGGACGTTTCAGCCCAGAAGCCTGGTATCAAATGATTGAAGACTTCGGTGTTACGGTTTGGTACAGTGCACCAACAGCATTCCGGATGCTGATGGGAGCGGGGGACGAGCTGGTTAAGAAATTTAATTTAAGCAGTCTTCGCCATGTCTTGAGTGTTGGTGAGCCATTAAACCCAGAAGTGGTTAAATGGGGTGCTAAGGTATTCAATAAGAGAATTCATGATAACTGGTGGATGACTGAAACCGGTGCACAGTTAATCAGTAACTATCCTTGCATGGAAATCAAGCCTGGTTCGATGGGTAAGCCAATCCCTGGCGTTGAGGCGGCGATTGTTGATAATCAAGGTAACGAGCTTCCGCCATACAGAATGGGGAACCTTGCAATTAAAAAAGGCTGGCCTTCGATGATGCATACGATCTGGAACAATCCTGAGAAATATGAGTCATATTTCATGCCAGGAGACTGGTATGTCTCTGGAGATTCTGCGTACATGGATGAGGATGGCTACTTCTGGTTCCAAGGCCGCGTCGATGACGTCATCATGACATCTGGAGAGCGTGTAGGTCCATTTGAAGTGGAAAGCAAGCTTGTTGAACACCCAGCAGTTGCTGAAGCAGGGGTTATCGGAAAACCGGATCCTGTGCGCGGGGAAATTATTAAAGCCTTCATCGCGTTAAGAGATGGTTATGTAGCAACTGAAGAGCTTAAAGAGGAAATTAGACAGTTCGTCAAAAAAGGTCTGGCAGCACATGCCGCACCTCGTGAAATTGATTTCCGTGACAAGCTACCAAAAACACGAAGCGGCAAGATCATGAGACGTGTTTTGAAAGCATGGGAGTTAAATTTGCCGACTGGTGATTTATCGACGATGGAAGATTAATTTTTAAAGATATAAAGATAGAGGCTGAATCCAATTGATGACTGGAGCAGCCTCTTTTTTTTGTTGGTATTAAATCCTTCTTTTGGATTTGCTGATATATTGGAGAATTCGCTGATATATTTGAAAATCCGCTGATATGTATCAGGAATTCGCTGATATATTTAGAAATCTGCTGATAAATGGCAAAAATTCGCTGATATATGCTAATTCCGTTTGCGTTTGGCCCAGCTAATTCCCTTTCGATAGCCGAATCCCAAGATTAGATAGATTACCAAAATAATTACTCCCGTAACCAATCTTTCCTGCATGCTTCCATCTGCCATAAGAACCGGTCCAAGGCCAAAAAACGTAACCAAGCCAATGAGAAGGATAAAAACAGCGTGTACTAAAATTCTCACTACTTTCACCTCCAAATTTCCTTTTTATATATTGACGTTGAAAAGAAAAAAGCTGTTACAAATAAAAAGGACTTTGGGTTGCAGTCCCAAAGCCCCTTTATACCAATTAATATTTAATTAACGTATATTTCTTTTTCCCTCTTCGGACAATCGTAAACTGGCCTTCAATTTTGTCAGTTTCCTGAAGAGTATAAGAGGTATCAGTTACCTTTTCTCCATTAATGGCAATGGCACCATTTGAAATATCTTCACGAGCCTGGCGCTTGGAAGGAGAGATCTTTGCCGCTACTAATAGCTCAACCAAATTATTTTCCTCTTCATTTTGCAGCGCGTAAGACGGTACATCTTTAAAGCCCTGCTTGATTTCAGCAGCCGATAAACTGCGAACGTCTCCGCTAAATAGTGCTTCGGAAATCTTGATGGCCTGCTGCAAGGCATCCTCTCCGTGAATCAGACGTGTCATCTCTTCCGCCAGTGCCTTTTGGCCTTTACGGAGATGCGGCTCTTCTTGGACACAGACTTCTAATTGTTCAATTTCCTCACGAGAAAGGTAGGTAAACAGCTTCAAGTATTTCACCACATCGGCATCGGCTGTGTTAATCCAGAACTGATAGAACTCGTAAGGAGTGGTTTTTTCCGGGTCGAGCCAGATAGCGCCGCCTTCTGATTTTCCAAACTTGGTACCGTCGGATTTGGTTACAAGCGGAATCGTCAGCCCAAAGGCTTTCGTCTCTTCGTTATGCATTTTCCGAATTAACTCAAGACCTGAGGTAATGTTCCCCCACTGGTCACTGCCGCCAACCTGTAATTTGCAGTTATAATGATCATATAAATGGTTGAAATCCATCGCCTGTAAAATCGTGTAGGTGAACTCAGTAAAAGAGATCCCTGTTTCAAGCCTAGAGGCAATCGTATCCTTTGCCAGCAGGTAGTTGACACCGATATGCTTGCCGATATCACGCAGGAAGGCAATGACACTCATGGGCTCGGTCCAGTCGTAGTTGTTGACCATAACTGCGCCATTTTCTCCTTCAAACTCAAAAATGGCCGCTAATTGCTTTTTAATGCCTTCAACGTTTTTCTGTACCGCTTCGATTGTTTGCAGCTTTCGTTCTTCGCTTTTACCGCTCGGGTCGCCAATCAGCCCAGTTGCGCCTCCGACCAATACAAGCGGACGATGTCCATGCTGCTGGAATCTCCTTAGTGTTAAAAACGGCACCAAATGGCCGATATGAAGACTGTCAGCGGTTGGGTCTGTCCCGCAATAGAGGGAAATTTTTTCGTTATCTAAAAGATTTTGCAACCCTTCTTCATCTGTTTGCTGATAAATAATGCCCCGCCATTTCAAATCCTCTAATAAGTTCATTACTCAAAACCTCCAATAAAAAATAAAAACGCCCCTGCAATTATGCAGGGACGTAAAATATACGCGGTACCACCCAGCTTGAGGAAATTCCTCCAACTTGAAAAAGTAACGGTTTAAACCGTTCTCCGCTACTGTTTCTTCACAGAGAAAGCTCCAGGATGTAATTCACTCTTCTATATGTGGCAGCTTTCACCGGCCGCTGCCTCTCTATTTACAGGGATAGAAGAACTACAATTGATTCCCTTCAAAGCCTTAAATTATAAAAAAATGCTTATTGATTTTTTAACATATATTAAAGATAAAGTCAAACGGTAAAATGGAAATTTCAGAAAAATGTAGAAGCTTGTCAAATTTTATACCACCGATATGCTATAATGGATGTGATTTTATTAGAGGTGATGCTATGAAAGAAAAGTGGCAAATATGGAAGGAAAAAGCTGATTCCCTCCTAAATTTTATTACTCATAAAAAAACCGTCAAAGGTGCCAGGATTACGTATCAGGTTTTCTGGAACCTGTTTCTGCTTTTATTAACGGTTGTAATCCTTGGAGGGGCTTTTGCAACAGGTGTTGGCGCCGGTTATTTTGCCTCGCTCGTCAAGGATGAGCCTGTGCGTTCATACGAAGGTATGAAAAAAGATATTTACAACTATACGGAAACGTCGGACTTATATTTTGCTGATAATGTTTATCTTGGAAAACTACGGTCTGACCTGGTCCGTGATGAGGTCAAATTGAATCAGGTCTCCGATAACGTAATCAATGCTGTAATCGCTACGGAGGACGAATATTTTTACGAGCACAAAGGGGTCGTCCCAAAGGCCGTTTTTCGAGCCCTTTTTCAGGAAGTGACCAATTCTCCTATCCAATCGGGCGGAAGCACGCTGACACAGCAATTAATTAAAAACCAAATTCTAACCAATGAGGTTTCCTTCCAAAGAAAAGCAAATGAAATTTTGTTGGCTCTTCGTTTGGAGAAATTTTTCGATAAAAAGGAAATTCTTGAAGCCTACTTAAATGTGGCGACTCTTGGCAGAAATTCATCAGGGCAGAACATCGCCGGTGTCCAGGCCGCAGCAAAAGGGATCTTTGGAAAAAATGCTAGTGAGCTTACACTGCCGGAGGCTGCTTTTATTGCAGGACTGCCGCAAAGCCCGTTTGGTTATACCCCATTTACACGAGAAGGCACAGTGAAGAATAATCTGGAGCCGGGCATAACAAGAATGAAAACAGTTTTAAAAAGAATGTACGATGGCGGATATATTAATGAAAAGCAATACGCAGAAGCGTCTGCCTATGACATTACAAAGGATTTTACTCCGTCAGTACCAAATCCGCTTGATAACTATCCTTGGGTGACATTTGAAATTGAGAAACGGGCCATAGATGTTCTGACAACGGTATTGGCTAAGAAAGATGGCCATACAGAAAAAGATTTAAAACAAGATGAAAACCTTTATTACAAGTATAAGACGATGGCCAGCCATGACCTGCGGCAAAATGGCTATCAAATTCATACAACTATTAACAAAGATATATATGATGCCATGCAGGTGGTAAAAGATAACTACAAATATTACGGACCAGATAAACCGGAGGAAAAAGAAGACCCGGAAACCGGTGAAAAGAAAACCGTAATGGAACCTGTTGAGGTCGGTGCAGAACTGATTGAAAATAGTACCGGCAAAATCATCAGCTTTGTTGGCGGCAGAGATTATAATAAACAGCAGCTCAATCACGCTACCAGTGCAGTCCGCCAGAACGGTTCGACGATGAAGCCGCTGCTCGTTTACGGGCCGGCTATTGAACTCGGAAAAGCGGCGCCGGGAACCCCGCTGCCGGATGTCGAACTTAGACTGGATAAAAGCAAAAGTACACCATGGCCTCATAACTATGACAAAAGATATAGCGGGCTAGTATCAGCACGGTATGCTTTGGCCAAATCCTATAACGTGCCGGCTGTAAAGCTATACTCTGAAATCGTGGACCAGCGTCCAGCACAGTATCTGGAAAAGATGGGCTTTACCTCGCTAACAAAGGGGGACTACACGAATCTCGCTACCTCTATCGGGTCTTTGGATAACGGCGTAACTGTTGAAGAAAATACAAATGCTTTTAGTACCTTTGCCAATGGCGGGAAATTTATCGATGCTTACCTGATCGATAAAATTGTCGACAAGGACGGTAAAATTATCTATCAGCATGAAGTAAAACCTGTTGATGTCTTTAAACCTCAGACTGCATTCTTGACCATTGATATGATGCGGGATGTAATAAATATGGGTACAGCAGCAGGTGTAAAGAGCAAACTGAATTTCAGTGCTGATTGGGCAGGAAAAACCGGTACTGGTAACAATTATTTTGATTCGTGGTTTGTTGCCTTCAACCCGAATGTAACACTTGGAATTTGGACTGGATATGATACGCAGAAATCTTTAAAAACCAGCGGAATGTCTTACAGTCAGCGGACCAATAATCTTTGGGCTGAACTGATGAATGCGGCACATAAAATTAAACCGGATTTAGTTGCTCCAAAAGAAAGCTTCCAAATGCCTGAAGGAATTGTTAAAACCTCCTATTGCGCAGTTTCTGGCATGCTTCCGTCAGCGGCCTGTTCAAAGGCAGGCTTGGTTGAGAGTGATTATTTCAATGCCAAAGATGTTCCTACGAAAGTTGATGATAGTTTAATCGAAGGAAATTATGTAACGATCGGAAATAGTAAATATCTGGCTCTTGATTCCACACCAAAAGAGTTTACCCAGTATGGAACAATCTTAAACCCAGACTTTATCAACAGAATGGTAGGCAATGACTTTAAAAATATCAGCCAGCTTATTCCAAACAGGGGCAGATGGGACAATGTGTTTGTCTCAGGTGCTAAAATGGCCGATAACGGCAAGAAACCGGACAGTGTCACCTTGGCCGCATCCGGCAATACCCTCACATGGAGCGCACCGGCAGACAATGATATCGTCGGCTACCGTGTCTATCAGGGTGGATTTTTTGGAGCGAAGATCGCAAGCATCAACAGCGGTTCCTCACTATCCTATAATGTTGGAAATGGAAGCTTCTATGTAACGGCAGTTGATATTGCAGGAAATGAATCCGCACCTTCAAATGTAGTGGAAGTAGGAGTTTTAACTCAACAATAACATTTAATGGGGGTCTCAAAATTAGATTTTGGGACTCCTGTTTTTTATTTCCAAATGCATTTTCAAAAAACATAAAAAAGCCCCAGAATAGAAATTCTGGGGCTTTACAAATGCTAAATACAAATTAACGAGAGTAGAACTCGACGATAAGAGTTTCGTTAATTTCAGCAGGTAATTCAGATCGCTCTGGTAAGCGAGTGAAAGTACCTTCTAATTTGTCAGCATCGAAAGTTAAATAATCAGGAACGAAGTTAGTTGCTTCGATTGCTTCTTTGATTACATCAAGGTTGCGAGATTTTTCACGAACGCTGATAGTTTGGCCAGCAGCAACGCGGTATGATGGGATATCAACGCGAGCGCCATCAACTAAGATGTGGCCATGGTTAACTAATTGACGAGCCGCACGGCGAGTGCGTGCAAGACCTAAACGATAAACTACGTTATCAAGACGAGACTCAAGAAGAACCATGAAGTTTTCGCCATGAACGCCGCCTAATTTGCCAGCTCTGTCGAATAGGTTGCGGAATTGACGCTCATTAACACCGTACATATGACGAAGCTTTTGCTTCTCTTGTAACTGCAATCCGTATTCAGAAAGCTTTTTGCGTTGGTTTGGACCATGTTGTCCAGGAGCGTAAGGACGCTTTTCTAATTCTTTACCTGTGCCGCTTAGAGAGATTCCAAGACGACGGGATAGTTTCCAGCTTGGGCCGGTATATCGAGCCATGAATGACTCCTCCTTTAAGTTTTTATTTTGGTAAAATAAAAACCGTAACGAAACATCGATAACAGCCATTTTGTTTTCATGCACCATCGCCCTAGCAGCTAAGGGTTACGCGATGCACCTTCGCAAGAAGCTCTCGCGAGGAACAAAATGGAACAGCTAAAATCGTTTCATAGGCTGCAATATTTTACACAAAGAGTATTATATAATTTTTATTCGTGGTAAGTCAAGCTAATTTTTATTATAACACTGAAGTCATTCAGATAAGGTGATTTTAACAGACCAATTTTATTATACATATACTACAGAGAATTGAAATCGGTTTCAGTCAGGAGGGGACTTGCATTTTGGAAATGAAGAAAGCCCGATTTGAAACGGAAGTGATTCATGCCGGTTATTGTCCCGAGCAACACCAAGGAAGCTTAGTGCCACCGTTGTATCAAACATCTACCTTTACATTTGCCGATGCGGAACAAGGAGAAAAGCGGTTTGCCGGTGTGGAAGAGGGTTTTGTTTATTCGCGGTTGGGGAATCCGACCGTAAAAGTTCTTGAGGAAAGGATTGCTGCGCTCGAAGGCGGGGAGGCCGGATTGGCCTTTTCTTCAGGAATGGCCGCTGTCAGCGCTGTGTTGCTGGCTTTAACAAAGTCCGGCCGTCATATTCTTTGCTCCAAAGGGTTGTATGGCTGCACATTTGGTTTACTGCAATTGATGAAGGAGAAATTTGACATTGATCATCATTTTTCCGAAATGGATTCGGCGGAAACCTTAGAATCCGAGATTCGCCCCAATACTTCCTGCATCTATATCGAAACCCCGATTAACCCGACTATGAAGCTCGTCGACCTGGAATTGGCGGCAGCAGTCGCAAAAGAGAAGGGGATTCCGGTGGTTGTTGATAATACCTTTAGTTCTCCCTATATCCAAACGCCGCTCACTTGCGGCTGTGATATCGTCATTCATAGTGCAACAAAATATATATGCGGCCATGGTGACGTTATTGCTGGTTTAGTGGTCGGGAAACAGGAGTTTATTAAGCAGGTTTCTAAGACTGTTCATAAGGATTTTGGCGGAATCATGTCACCGTTTGATGCCTGGCTTCTGCTAAGAGGCATCAAAACCCTGCCGGTTCGAATGGATCGTCATTCTGAAAATGCCCTAAAGCTATTCAAATTTTTGAAAGGTCATCCAAAAGTAAAGGATATATTTTATCCTGGTGACCCGGAACATCCTGATTATTCCATAATGAAAAAGCAGATGAAACAAGCTGGCGGGCTGCTTTCCTTTTCACTTCATGGGACAAAGGAAACAGCGCAGCATTTTATGAATCAATTGGAACTAATTAAAATTGCGGTAAGTTTGGGAGACACGGAAACATTGATCCAGCATCCGGCGACAATGACTCACGCGGTCGTACCAGAAGAAGAACGGCTAAAAATGGGGATTGACAATACATTACTTCGGCTTTCCTTCGGTCTTGAAGCTTGGGAGGACTTAAAAGAGGATTTGGAACAAGCGCTTGATAAAATATAAAACTCGCCGTATGGCGAGTTTTCTTTATACGTGTTCGATTAGGATGGAGACGAATTCCTCAAGCTTTTCTTGGTCCAACTCATCAAAACGGTTTTTTTCCGGCGAATCAATATCTAGGACACCTATAACCTGATCACCTTTTACAAGTGGAATGACAATCTCTGACTGGGATGCAGCATCACAGGCGATATGGCCCGGGAATTGATGCACGTCTGCGACCCGAAGCGTCTCTGCTTTCTGGACTGCTGTCCCGCATACACCTTTTCCAACCGGAATACGGACGCAGGCAGGCAGGCCTTGAAATGGTCCAAGCACTAGCTCCCCGTCCTCCATCAAATAAAAGCCGACCCAATTAATCCGGTCTAAAAATTGGTTCAACAAGGAGGAAGCATTGCTCAAATTGGCAATTTGATTTTTTTCATCGTGGATGAGGGCATGCAATTGCTTCTTTACTAATTCATAATTTTCTTCACGAGTCCCTTTGTACATTTCGACGTTAAACATCCTTTTTCCCCCTACTTTTTAAAGTTTTATAGTCTATTTTAGCAGATTGAAAAGAAAAAGAGCAGACTTTGTCGATTTTTTCATGGAGGAATCCTTATCAAGAAAAAGAACAATTATATTAGGGGATTTTGTGTTCGAAAAGGGGGAAAAGGGATGAAGAAAAGTTCAAAGGATTCGGTCGTTGCAGCTGCTATTTTGTTGTTCAATTCCAAAGGCTACTCAGGTACGTCGATAAGGGATATCGCTGATGCCGCGAAAGTAAATACGGCCACCATTGCTTACTACTTTGGCAACAAAGAGGGGCTTTTGGAATATTGTTTTACCTATTTTTTTGAACAGTACATCAATAAAATGGAAGCGGCCTTTGCCACCATTGAAAAAGGGGCAGCAATTTGTCTGAAGCGCGTGGTAGCGGATTTGCTCCATTATCAATGGGAAAACATTCAGCTTGCCAGCTTTGTGTACAGGGAAATGTCAATTGATTCGCAAATGGTAAGAGAAATCATGGCCACCTATTCCTTGAAGGAAAAGTACTATTTTCAAAAGATATTTGAAAGAGGCTTTGAGTGGAATGAATTTCGGCCGCATTCGATTCCTTATTTAATTATCCAGCTAAAGGGTCTTTTAATGATGCCGTTTATGAATACTCATTACATGAGAGAAGTGCTGTATGTTTTCCCAAATGAAAAGTTTTTCGAGCAAAAATATTTAAAGGACCTTTTTCAATGGATTGACAAAACTCTTTGTTCCGATGTTCAAATAAAAAAAGAAGCGATTATAAAGTAGAGTCCAGGATTTGAATAAAAGCCCTCAGCTGAAAAGCTCCCTCAAAATGATCTAAAAAAAGGTAAAGCACTGGCTGTCATGATGAATTTATACAGCAGAGTGCTTTTTTTGATTTTCTTTTACAAAAAAATTGAAATTACTAGTCAAAAATTGTCGTATACATGGTATCATTAAGGCATCGAATTTAATCATTAACGGATTTTTTAAATAGATGTGAATGACAGCTGTTCGGAACAGGAGGCTTGCAAGTGAAATATATAATAGGGTTATTCATCCTTATCCTTGCGATATTTGTATTAGGGTATCTAATAAAGAAAAAGCATTTTAAAGAAATGGACCATCTCGAGGCCTGGAAAATTGATTTGTTTAATAGACCAATCCCTGATGAAATGGCTAAAGTAAAACAGCTTAATATGACCGGACAAACAGAGGAGCTTTTTGAGCGCTGGCGGAATGAATGGGACGATATTGTGACTGTCAAGCTGCCGGATTTGGAAGAAATGCTGTTTGATGCAGAAGAATACATAGACCGCTATAGATTCAAAAAAGCAAAAGAGGCCCAAAGCAAAATCACGGAAAAATTACAAGAAACTGAAAAACAAGTTAATAAAATTATCGAAGAGCTTCATGAACTGGTCGGCAGTGAGGAAAAGAACCGTGTAGAAATTGAGGAATTAAAGGAACTGTATCGAGAGACAAAGAAAACCTTGCTCGCGCATCGCCATAGCTTTGGCAATTCCGAGAAACATCTGGAAGCGGCGCTTACTGAGGTCATGGGGAAATTTCATGAATTCGATGAAAAAACAGAGCAAGGAAATTACTTGGAGGCACGTGAAGTCGTACTATTCATTCACGATAAACTAACTGGTATAAAGAATAATATGGATTTAATTCCGCAACTTTTAATTGAATGTCAGTCGCTGATTCCAAACCAGTTGGCCGAGGTAAAGTCTGGTTTACGGGAAATGATGGAACAGGGGTATTATTTAGAACATGTCCATGTGGAAACAGAAATAGAGCGTCTCGAGGAAAAAATCAGAGAAAATTTAGCTTTAGTTGAAAAAAGCGAAGTTGATCAGGCTCAGGATGGAAATAAAGAAATAAAACAGCGGGTGGATATTCTTTTGGACCTTTTAGAAAAAGAGGTACATGCCAAGCATTTTGTAAAGAAAAATGAACAGGCTGCAAGCAGTCTGCTTGCTGAGGCGGAAGAAGTGAATAAATATCTCGCATCGGAAGTCCTTCATGTACAGGCTACCTACCAATTGGCTGATCAGGATTTGGAAACACTGAACAATTTGGAAAGAGAGCTTGAGGCTGTTTACAAACGCTATGAAATATTATCAGAGAAAATAAAGCAAAACCAAACAGCTCAGTCCATCATGGGTGAAGAGTTAAATGAAATAAAAGAACACTTAGACCTCATACGTGAGGAGCAGCAAACCTTTGCCTTTAAACTTCAAGCCCTTAGGAAGGACGAACTGGAAGCAAGAGACAAAGTCCAAGAATTGGCTAAAAAGGTTGGAGAAACCTTCCGCCTTGTTCAAAAACAAAATGTTCCAGGACTGCCTGAAGAATATCGGTATTTATTGGAGGATACGAACGAGAGCATCCAAAATGTCAGATACCAGCTCGAGGAAAAGCCTCTTAATATAGCGGCACTAAATCAGTATTTAGAGATTGCTGTTCTATCAGTTGATAAATTGGTAAATTCTACTTTGGAATTGATAGAAAATGTTACGCTTGCTGAGAAGGCAATCCAATACGGGAATCGATACCGGAGTCAGTATCCTTCTGTTGCAAATGGATTAAGGAATGCAGAAGAGGCTTTTCGCCGTTATGATTATCAAGAGGCATTAGAGCAGGCTGCTGCTACGATCGAGGGGATTGACCCGGACGCATTGAAAAAAATAAAGACACCTGTAACTATTGATTAGGAAAAACCGATTGTCATATCGGTTTTTTTTCTTTGGCTAATAAGAAAGTATAAATTCAACTACGCTTCTGTCTTCATCCTATCGGACTCGCCAATCAGCAATTTTTTATTTGCTTTTTCAAGATAATAATTTATGGTAAGATTTATTTCGGCAGAGGTGTTAAAGGAAGGTTGTAAACCATGATTTATTTTGATAATAGTGCAACAACTAAACCATATAAGGAAGTATTGAACTCATTTCTAACTGTTTCGAGTGAATATTTTGGGAATCCCTCTTCATTGCACAGTTTCGGGGGACAGGCAGAAAAGCTTCTTTCCCAGGCAAGAGAACAAACAGCCAAGCTCATTGGGGTTAAAACGATTGAATTATATTTTACCTCGGGTGGTACAGAGAGCAATAACCTTGCCATTAAAGGGGCAGCTTTAGGTAACCGAAACAGGGGGCGCCACCTGATTACATCAAGTGTGGAGCATCCATCTGTTCTAACTGTAATGGAGCAGCTTGAGCAGGAAGGCTTTGAAATAACCCGCCTCCCTGTTGATAAGGATGGGCGTGTATCTGTTGACGATGTAAAAAGCTCGATTAGAAAAGATACTATTTTGGTTTCTATCATGAAGGTCAATAATGAGGTTGGTACAATTCAGCCCATTAACGAAATAGGGGACATGTTAAAAAGCTACCCATCCGTTATATTCCACGTTGATGCGGTCCAGGGAATTGGCAAGGTTCCTATAAACATATATGAAAGCAGGATAGATTTATTATCCATATCGGCTCATAAAATCCATGGATTAAAGGGGACAGGTGCCCTTTTTATTCGTGAGGGGGTCAGGATAGCACCGCTTTTTTCCGGAGGAAATCAGGAACGGAAAATCCGCAGTGGTACGGAAAATGTTGCCGGTGCAGTTGCAATGGCCAAAGCACTCAGGATGACACTGGATAAAAGTGCTGAAGCAATGGAGAGCATGGTTAAGCTTAAAAACCTGTTAAGAAATAAGTTAAATGAAATGGAACAGATTCAAATCAATACTCCGATAGAAAACTCAGCACCGCATATTTTAAATTTTTCTTTAAAAGGGATCAAATCAGAAGTGTTCATTCATGCACTTGAGCAGAAAAACATTTTTGTATCGACCACGAGTGCATGCTCTTCAAAAAAGAAGGCCCCTAGCAATACTTTGCTTCAAATGGGAGTGCCTGAAGGCCTTGCTGAAAGTGCAATAAGAATCAGCCTTTCCTTTGACAATACAGAAGAAGAAGCAAGGAAGGCGATCTTAGCGATAGAGGAAACAGTAAAACATTTAGGAAGGGTAATGAATAAATGAATTATGACCGTATATTAATCCGCTACGGGGAAATATCTACAAAGGGAAGAAATCGCAATAAGTTTGTTGATAAACTTAGAAAAAGTGTGAGAATTGCCCTGACCCCGTTTCCAAATATCAAAATTGAAGCTAGCCGCGATCGGATGTATGTTCTATTAAATGGAGAAAACGGGATAGAAATCATCAAAAAATTAAAGAATATATTTGGGATTCAGTCCTTCAGCCCGGCCATAAAGGTCGAGAGGGAAATGGAGTCCATTAAAGAAGTGTCTTTAACATTAGTAAAGTCTCTCTATAAAGAGGGGAAAACCTTTAAGGTAACAGCTAAAAGATCAGATAAAACCTTTGATCTGAATACAGATGAAATTAATAATGCTATAGGCGGCCATTTATTAACAAACATACCTGGGATTAAGGTGGATGTTCGAAATCCCGATATTAATTTACGGGTAGAGGTACGTAAAGAGGCCGTTTATTTGTCCTGCGAAACGATAAAAGGAGCGGGGGGACTTCCTTCAGAATCAAGCGGTAAAGCCATGTTGATGCTTTCCGGAGGAATTGACAGCCCGGTAGCGGGATATATGGCAATGAAGCGTGGCCTGGAAATTGAAGCAGTTCATTTTTTCAGTCCACCGTTTACTAGTGAACGTGCAAAAGAAAAAGTTATTGACCTTTCAAAAAAACTGGCCGAGATGGCAGGCGGCACATTAAAGCTTCATATTGTGCCATTTACCGATGTTCAGCAGGCCATCCGCGAACAGGTGCCTGAAAATTATACGATGACTTCAACAAGAAGAATGATGCTCCGCATTACGGATGAAATCCGCATAAAACAAGAGGGGTTGGCAATTGTTACCGGCGAAAGCCTTGGCCAGGTTGCCAGCCAAACACTTGAGAGCATGTATGCGATTAATGAAGTGACAAATACACCGATTTTACGTCCCTTGATTTCAATGGACAAAACGGATATTATTAAAATCGCGAGTGAAATTGATACACTTGAAATTTCCAATCGGCCGTATGAAGATTGCTGTACTATTTTTGTGCCAGCATCACCGAAAACAAAGCCAAAAAGAGAAAAAGTGAATCAATACGAAAGTTATTTCGATTTTGACCCATTAATTCAAGAGGCTGTACAGGAAGTTGAAACGCTTTTAATAAAACCTGACAGTGAGACTCATTCGGAATTCAGTGAATTATTTTAAACGTATTTAAGTATATTTTGTGAACATTTACCAATTCTAATTTTGCATGAAGCTTTAGTGTTCTACACATTCTATACTCACAAGGAGGTGAGTATAGATGGCTAACAACAACTCTAACCAATTACTAGTAAATGGTGCTCAGCAAGCTCTTGATGCAATGAAATATGAAATTGCTCAAGAATTTGGCGTAAACCTTGGTGCAGACACTACTTCACGCGCTAACGGATCTGTTGGTGGTGAAATCACTAAACGTCTAGTAGCTATGGCTGAATCACAATTAGGCGGCGGATTTGCTCGTTAATTAAAAAAGAATATGATGGCTACAGAGAGCGGGATTTTTTCTCGCTCTCTCTTTTTATTTTTCAGAAAAGGGCGTATAATTAGGACTAGGTAATAACATCAAATATAATACATTGTTACCAAGTGGAGGGGATATTAATGAAGCGGGAAGATTTAATTGCACCGGAAAAATACAATCTTGTTGCCGAGGTTGAGCAGTTTGCGAAGGACCCACACAAATTAGCCCTTAAATGGGAAAATGAATCAGGTGAAACAAAAGAAATTACATATGAAAATTTAATGAAGCAAGTAAATCAAGCCTGCAATGTCTTTGCCCAGAATGGGTTACAAAAAGGCGATGTAGTTCTTGTCATAGTCCCGCGGCTGATTGAGGCATACGTTGTCTATCTGGCTGCATTAAAAGCAGGTATGGTTGTAATCCCAAGCTCGGAAATGCTAAGGGAGAAGGACCTTCAGTACCGTATTACCCATGGTGATGTAAAAGCACTCATTAGCTATTATCCATATGTCGACCAATTTAAAGACATTGCAGAAGTACAAAAACTAGTCAAGTTCACAATCGGGGCCGACGTGGAAGGGTGGAAACGATTGGATGCTGAAATGAAAGAAGCATCAGATGTATTTCTTCTTGCGGAAACCAACCGTGATGACATGGCTTTCTTATCCTATACATCGGGTACAACAGGCAACCCTAAAGGGGTTGTTCACACGCATGGATGGGCTTTTGCTCACCTTAGGACAGCAGCAGCCAAGTGGCTTTGCATTGAAAAAAGCGATACGGTTTGGGCGACTGCCGGCCCTGGGTGGCAAAAGTGGATTTGGAGTCCGTTCCTGTCGGTATTAGGGTCAGGGGCAACAGGATTCGTTTACAACGGCAAATTTGAGCCGCAAAAATATTTAAGCCTTCTTCAGAAATATGACGTCAATGTATTATGCTGTACACCAACCGAATATCGTTTAATGGCGAAGGTCGATAATTTAGCTGACTATCAGCTGCCAAATCTTCATAGTGCTGTATCGGCTGGCGAACCACTAAATCGTGAGGTTATTGATACATTCCGTAAATATTTCCATTTGGATGTTCGAGATGGCTATGGTCAAACAGAAAATACATTGCTTGTTGGAGTTACAAAAGGTATGGAGTTGAAACCAGGTTCCATGGGCAAACCAACGCCTGGCAATCGCGTTGAAATCATTAATGAAGAAGGTCAAGTTTGCAGCGTTGGTGAAGTAGGCGATATTGCTGTACACGTCGAAACCCCTGCCCTGTTTAAAAACTACTATAAAGATCCTGAAAGAACAGCCATGCAATTCCGCGGTGATTATTATGTCACCGGAGATAAAGCAAAAATGGATGAAGACGGCTATTTCTGGTTTGAAGGACGAGGCGATGATATCATTATCAGCTCCGGCTATACGATTGGACCATTCGAAGTGGAGGATGCCCTTGTTAAGCACCCGTTTGTCAAAGAATGTGCGGTTGTGGCAAGTCCAGATGAAGTCCGTGGAAATATCGTTAAAGCCTTTGTTGTTCTAACAGAGAATGTGAACCAAGCTGACCCTGAATTGACGAAAACCCTTCAGGAGCATGTCAAAACGCTGACAGCGCCATATAAGTATCCAAGAAAAATAGAGTATATCCCAGAACTACCAAAGACCACTTCTGGAAAAATACGAAGAATCGAGCTGCGTCAAAAGGAATTGGAATCAGCCAAAAATCTATAAAATGGTTTCTTAAAGGCACACGGTAAACCGCGTGCCTTTAAGAATAGAATGAAAAATTTGTCAGGCAGAAAAATCCCCAATCATTGCTGTTTCAAGTTATAATAAGGAGTATTTCGAGAATAGAAAGAATTGGGGATGCGGAATTAATGAATAAGAATGAAACGCAGCAAGGGGTTATTTATGCCGCTGTTTCCTATTTGCTTTGGGGATTGCTGCCAATATATTGGAAACTTTTAGGGAATGTGCAAGCGGAAGAAATCCTTGCCAGCCGTGTTGTTTGGTCGTTTGTTTTAATGCTTTTTATACTTATTTTCACGAGGAAAATGGGACTATTTACAGAGACTTTAAGAGGCTTCGCGAAAAATAAAAAACAAATGTACGCATTAATATTGGCGTCCTTGTTAATAAGTGTAAACTGGTTTACTTTCATTTGGGCGGTCAATAATGGCCATATGATTGAAACAAGCCTTGGATATTATATTAATCCACTGGTCAGTATTTTATTGGGAATGATTGTCCTGAAAGAAAAGCTATCATTTTATCAATTTATATCCTTTGGGCTGGCAGCCATTGGCGTGTTAATCATCAGCATTTCCCATGGCACATTCCCGTGGGTTGCCATTGTTTTGGCGCTGACGTTTGGATTATACGGGCTTGTAAAAAAGCTTGTTAACGTTGAATCATCCGTCGGATTGACTTTAGAGACACTAGTGGTTACACCGCTTGCAGTTATTTATATAGGATATTTGTTTATCAACGGGTCCATGGCGTTTTTGCATAAAGGAATTGGCACGGATTTGCTCTTAATAGGGGCAGGTGTCGCAACAGCAGTACCTCTTTTATATTTTGCAAAGGGAGCGCAAAAAATTCCATTATCATTACTTGGCTTTTTGCAATATATTGCACCGACACTCACCTTACTTTTAGGGATTTTTGTATATAATGAACATTTTTCAAAAGTGCAATTGCTATCCTTCATCTTCATTTGGTCAGCATTAACCATCTACTCCCTATCCAAAACAAAGCTACTACCGGGAAAAGAATTTAAATGGAAAAAAAGAGCGGTATAACAAAAAGGCGGCTGACTTTCAGCCTCTTAGGCTGTCGAGAAACTATCGATAGCCTTTTATTTTATCCATTTTCTTTAGTGATTCACCACTTTAGTTCGTTATAATCGTAAAAGGCTTTTCAACAAGTCTGTTGATTGGCGCTCCACAAGGAAAGCTTCGGCAGCATAGGCATCGCACGCCTGAAAGCGTTAGCTTTTAGGAGGAGGCACTTCGCTTTCCGCGGGCGTGCCGGGGAGCCTCCTAAGAGCTATCGCTCCTGCGGGGTCTCCCCTGCCCCGTACTCCCGAAGGAGTCTTCGTGCCTTCCGCGCCAATCAACAGGTGGAATCAATAAAGAACTTCACCTCAACAAAAAAATAAAAAATAACTGGTGAATTTAATATTAATGCCAAAAAGAAAAGTTAAAAGTTAAATCGCTTATCTATCTTGGAAAGAATGCTTTATAAATTTAGAAAGAAAAAAATTGAGCGAAGCTTCGCAGATTTAAAAGAGCTGCATTGTCTTCATATTGTTGTTACGGGGATAAATAATGATAGAGAACGGACTCTGCATACTGTAGCCTGCCAAAACATGAAAAAGATAGCAACACGTTTATCAATGATGGAAATTGTATGTTGCAATACTTAGGTTGATTTGCCTCCCTGTTGATTGGAGCGGAGGGCACTCGACTCCAGCGGGATAGAGAGGTCACTGGAGACCCCGCAGGCGCCAAAGCGCCGAGGAGGCTCCAGGACCTCCCCGCGGAAAGCGAGTGCCCGGAGCGGAAATCAACAGGCCCTTTAGCAGAGACAATCAAAAAATTATAAAAACGTCCTTTTTACCTTTTCAAAGAAGGAGTTGTCCTTTAATTTTAGCGTTTTTAATTTTTTATCACTTAATTGAATTTTGATTTTATCAACATGGCGAATGCTAAGTGCTTCATTATCCATCCCCATGGTCGGGTAATCATTTTCCTCTGAAACAACTTTAAGTGTAAGCGCCCTTTCTCCGCTCAAAATAAACGATGCGCCAAGTGTCCGGTAATTGTTGTTGTTAATTGAAGCAACCTCGCTTACCTGCATGCAGGAGAGAAGCGGATCAACGACCGCACCCCGCACTGACTTATTATAGGCAGTGCTTCCCGTTGGTGTCGCAACAATCAGCCCATCCCCACGGAAGGTTTCGAAATGCACATCATCCACAAGAACATCAATGACAAGAGTTTTAATAATGGACGAGCGGATGCTGAATTCGTTGAGACACGTAAAAGTTCCTTTCCCATCTACAGAAACGTCGATAAGCGGGTAGCGGCGGACCTCCAACTGTTCTTTCAGCATGGCATTAATCATATTTGAGGTTTCGCCAATACGAAAATCACAATACATATTTAAATTGTTTTTTGTGGATATCCCCATATATAGGCAATCTTCCCGAAAACCGGTTTTTCTGACGGCCTGAAGAAAAGCCCCGTCATCCCCGATACTAGCAATGATATTTGCTTTACGATAATCATCGACAATCGTAAAACCATAGCGTTCAGTGGCTTCAAAAAGAGGGGCGGCTTTAATGAGGGTATCGTTATCGTGTTTATAATCATAATAAATCATTTGCCTTTCTGGCATATATTAGACCTCCTGGAAAAAATTAAAGTATTATAGTCCTGTTAAAATCCAAATTTTGATAAAATAATAGTAATCTCAAATTAGTTTAGCATTTTTTTGAAACAATATGAGAACAGCTAGGGAAATTTAACAGAATCGTTAAAAAGGGGGATATTTATGAGTGGTAAACGCTGGGCCGCACTTGGAATTGCTGCGGCATTATTTATTTTTTCAATTCTAATTAACTTTTTATCAGCATTTGCTTTTAAAGGTATCAAAACAGATTTTAGTGAATTGATGGCCGCAGGGGAAGAACCCTTTACGGAAGAAGTTGTGGATGATGGAAGCGAATTAAAAAAAATAGTCATCCTCGATGTAGATGGGGTCATTCAGGATACAGGAGAAACGGGCTCGCTCTTGCAAAGCTCTGGCTATAATCATCAGGGCTTTATGAAAAAACTGAACCATATTAAAGAGGATGATTCCGTCAAGGGGGTCATTATCAGGGTTAACTCCCCAGGTGGCGGGGTCGTTGAAAGTGCGGAAATTCACGATAAGCTAAAGGAAATCCAGAAAGAAACGAAAAAGCCGGTATATATTTCAATGGGCTCCATGGCCGCTTCAGGAGGCTATTATATTTCAACCGCTGCTAAGAAGATCTATGCGAGTCCTGAGACTTTGACAGGGAGCCTTGGGGTAATCATGGAAGGAATCAATTATAAGGGGCTGGCAGATAAATACGGCGTTGATTTTGTCACGATAAAGAGCGGTAAGTATAAGGATATTATGAGTCCGACAAGAGAAATGACCGAGGAAGAGCGGCAAATCCTACAAAAGATGATTGATAACTCTTATGACGGATTTGTTAAAGTCATTTCAGATGGCAGGGGGATGACGATCGACCAGGTTAAACAGATTGCTGATGGCCGTGTTTACGACGGACATCAGGCGAAGGAATTGAAGCTGATTGATGGGTTTGGATACTTAGATGATGTTATTTCGGAAATGAAGAAAAATGAAAAGCTAAAAGGTGCAAAAGTAGTCCGTTATACGGATGACCTTGGCTTTGCCTCCATGTTTCAATTTCAAGCACAAAAATGGCTAGGCGACAGTGCGGAAATGGCCGGTTTGATGAAAATCCTTTCCAAACCAAATTCACCGCGTCTCATGTATTTATATGCGGAATAGGGGGAAAGCAGATGGACACGAATGAAGTAAGGCCTGTTCGATACGCAGGTTTTTGGATGCGCTTTTGGGCATTTCTGCTCGACTTGATCGTTGTAGGCAGTATAGAGCGAATATTAATTAATCCTCTTTTCCGCTTATTTGATATATCTTTATCTGAATTTAATATGTTTTCACCTGTTTCTATCTCATCAGCTGTGATCTTTTACTTATATTTTGTATTGATGACCAAGTTTTTTAACCAAACGCTCGGAAAAATGGTATTTGGACTGAAAGTCATAAACCTTGATCAGGAAAGGCTTACATGGGGAACAGTTTTGTTTAGGGAATGGATTGGCCGCTTTATTTCTGCCACGATCGTTATCGGCTATATAATCGTCGCCTTTTTACCTAAAAAACAAGGTTTGCATGACCTTTTTACTGATACGACCGTTATTCATACTGAATCATAATACAGCCTGCCGATTCAATTCGGCAGGTTTATTTTTTTTTCTATGGGAAATAATAGCACGTTGAAAGGTTGTGAAAACTTTGATCTGGCTGTTGGCATCCCTGATAATTCTTTTGCTCTTATTTATTCTCATCCTTTTCACTAAACTGACGATTCTGCTGACTTATTTCCATCACAATGATAATGATGATTTAAAGGTAGAGTTTAGGATCTGGTTTGGACTTATTAGGTATAAGAAAAGCATCCCATTAATCAAGGTAGATGAAGATTCCCCGAGCATTGTTGTTAAAAGCAGCACAGAAACAGGAAAGGCCGAAAGTTCCAAACCGAATTTGACCCAAATTACAAATAAAGACGTGAAGTCCTACTGGAAACGTACCCAGGATCTCTTAAAAAAAGTAAATGGACTCCAAATTATTATCAGGAAATTTTTACGAAAAATAAGTATTAAAGAATTTGAATGGCAGACTATGATTGGTATAGGTGATGCAGCACATACAGCTATTTTGACAGGAGCTCTTTGGACGTTGAAAGGATCGGTTATCGGGGTTCTCAGTCAATATTTAAACCTAAAAACAACGCCAAAATTAAGCATAACTCCGCAGTTTCAAGGAAGCGTAGTCCAAACTTATTTTCAATGTATTTTTCAGTTTCGAATCGGGTATGCTATTTTGGCAGGATTAAAACTGATTAAATTTTGGAAGGGGGGAAAACCGCCTTTCAAAAACAAATCTAATTTTTCAAATGATAGAACCAATTCAATTTGAAAGAGGAGGAGACTGCTATGTCTGATCATCCAATTCAAGGTTTAATGACGACAGCGATGGAAAGCTTAAAGGAAATGATTGATGTAAACACCATCATCGGAGATCCTGTGGAAACTCCGGATGGAAGTGTCATCCTGACTGTTTCCAGGGTAGGCTTTGGATTTGCAGCGGGAGGCAGCGAGTTCAAAATGGATACATCACAAGGCCAAGGACAAGGCGGTCAAGGGGGCCAAAGCCAGGGCGGGATAAAGCTTCCATTTGGCGGCGGTAGTGGTGCCGGTGTATCGATTACCCCAATTGCCTTTTTAATTGTCAATTCACAAGGGGTTAAGATGCTTCATTTAGACGAAAGCACACACTTATATGAGAAAATCCTAGAGCTTGCCCCTCAGGCAGTTGACAAGATTCAGCAGATGTTCGCGAAAAAAGATGAAGCAAAACAGCAGAGCAGCCCGCAATATCAAAACAACCAGGCAAAACATGATTTTGATATATAAGTTGAAAGGTTAATCTTCCAAACCACTTTAGGAAGGTTAACTTTTTTCATGGTCTAGAAATTATAGATTGGATCATTGTGGATAACTTGTCACTAAGATAGACACGTCCAGCTCCAGCGCCCTAGCGGCTAGTGTCCTTCGCTCTCCTCCCTACGATAAGTCAACATCGAATCGCTAGCGCTCTTCGTGTTTCCTTTATCTCAGTTGGAGAGCTCCAGGCCATACGCCGCTGAGCAGGGCGCTTGCGCTTTTGTTCTGATGGAGGCTCTAAAAATGTGTTCTTTCTAAAAGTCTTAATAATTGCAAAAATAGTATTGAAAGGATATATTTACTCTGTACATATTCCAAGTGAGCAGGTTTTAGTGCCTGATTTACTTGAACTGACAAAGGAGGATGTAAAGATGGCAAATGTTACATTTAAGGGAAATCCGGTTACTCTATTAGGCAATGAGGTAAAAGTAGGAGACAAAGCTCCTAATTTCACAGTACTTGCCAATGACTTATCAGAAGTTACTTTAGACAACACCAAGGGGCAGGTTCGTTTAATTACTTCCGTTCCATCATTGGATACTGGGGTTTGTGATGCAGAAACACGCCGCTTTAACGAAGAAGCAAACAGTTTAGGTAATGTTAAAATTTTAACTGTAAGCGTGGACCTTCCATTTGCTCAAAAACGCTGGTGTGCAGCAGCTGGCATCGAAAATGTCCAAACCTTATCTGATCACCGTGACCTTTCTTTTGGAGAAGCTTACGGAGTAGCAATCGAAGGCTTAAGATTATTAACTCGTGCTGTATTTGTGGTAGATTCAAGCGATACAGTAACATATGTTGAGTATGTAAGCGAAGCTACGAATCATCCAAATTACGAAGCGGCTCTTGAAGCAGCAAAAAGCGCTAAGTAATAATTAAATGAAGGCCTCCGCGGCAGCGGGGCCTTTTATCGTGAGGTGTAATATGAATATTTCTTCAACTGAAAAATTGTTTACAATGTTTAATGAAACAGCTTTAGTCTTACAGGAAGAATTGGATTGTTCTTTTTTGGAAGCTTTAGCTGAGACCGGCGAGAATCTTTTCCAAGCGTCTATCCTTCAGGAAGAACTAAGTGAATTAACGCTAAAAAGACTGAAAAAGCAATATGAAGAGATAGATTTGGAGAAATACTCAAATGAGGATATTCGTAAGGCATTTCAGCTGGTTATTTTAAAAGGCATGAAAGAAAATGTTCAGCCCAACCATCAAATGACTCCTGATTCCGTTGGGATGCTCATTGCGTATTTGGTTGAGCGTTTTATTAAAAAACCATCCTTCCGTTTGCTTGACCCTGCAGTTGGTACCGGGAATTTATTAATGACGATACTAAACCATGTTCATAAAGAAATTGCGGCTGTTGGGGTAGAGATTGATGATCTTTTAATAAAGCTTGCTTATGTAAATGCAAATTTACAAGAAAATCCTGTCCAGTTCTTTAATCAGGATAGCCTTGAACCATTATTTATTGAATCAGTTGATGCTGTAGTGGCGGATTTGCCGATTGGATTTTATCCAAATGATATTCGTGCAGCAGATTACCAGCTACAAGCGAAAGAGGGTCATTCCTATTCGCATCATTTGTTTATTGAGCAAAGCGTCCGCCATACGAAACCGGGGGGCTATTTATTCTTCCTTATCCCTAATGTTCTTTTTGAGAGCCCCCACGCTGGACAACTCCATGAGTATTTAAAGGAAGAGGTAATCATTCAAGGGCTTATGCAGCTGCCGAACAGCATGTTCCGTGATAAAAATTCCGCGAAAAGCATTTTGATTGTGCAGAAAAAAGGCGAGGAAATAAAGCCGCCAAAACAGGCGTTGCTTGTCAACCTTCCAAGTCTATCCAATCGTCAGGAAATGGATAAAATTTTAGTGAATATCGAAAAATGGTTCCAGGAAAACAAAGGGTGACGTTAAAAGTCACCTCAGATTGTCGAGAAAGGGTATTTTTCTCGGCATTTTTTATTTTGTTTAAATCTAAATTACGGATTTTTTATTAATTGATAATTTCTACAATGGGGCCTGTTGATTTCCGCTCCGGTCACTCGCTTTCCGCGGGGAGGTCCTGGAGCCTCCTCGGCGCTATGGCGCCTGCGGGGTCTCCAGTGACCTCTATATCCCGCAGGAGTCGAGTGCCCTCCGCTCCAATCAACAGGGAGGAAAACAACCTATTTATTGCAACACACATTTTCTTTTTCCAACCAGACTAATTAAGTCGCTAGAATTTGTCGTTCATTTATGATATATGAGAGGGACATTTCCCACTTGGATTCCATCGATTTTGTCCTTCATTGCTCTTCTGGCAAGAATATAATTGCTTCAACATTGTGAGTTGAAGTCTTTATTTATACACCTGTTGATTGGCGCGGAAGGCACGAAGACTCCTGCGGGAGTACGGGGCAGGGGAGACCCCGCAGGAGCGCTGCGACGAGGAGGCTTCCCGGCACGCCCGCGGAAAGCGAAGTGCCTGGAGCGCCAATCAACAGACTTGTTGAGAAGCCTTATATTAATAATGTTTTAAGAAAAATGGGAATATAATTATTATTTGCCGAAAACGCTGCCACTTGAAATTGACCTTGAAATGTATGTTCTTCAGTGTTTAAATGTGAAATTGAGGGAGAAAAACAAGAACGGTTTGCACAAAATAAAAGTGGGTATATGTATATAGATCGGTTTAAAAAAGGAGCGTTTAGCAAATGGCAAAAATAATCGCAATTAATGCAGGTAGTTCCTCTTTAAAATTTCAATTATTTGAAATGCCGGGAGAGGAAGTCATTACAAAAGGGTTAATTGAACGAATCGGATTGAATGATTCCATTTTCAATATCACTGCTAACGGTGAAAAAATTCAAGAGACACTTGATATTCCAAATCATGAAGTAGCAGTTAAAATGCTGTTAGATAAACTGACATCACTTGGTATTATCCAATCCTTAAACGAAATCGAGGGAATTGGCCATCGCGTCGTCCATGGAGGAGAAGAATTTAACGATTCTGTTATCATTACAGACGAGATATTAAATAAAATAGAAGCATTATCGGAGCTCGCTCCATTACACAATCCGGCGAATGTTACCGGAATTAAGGCATTTAAACAGGCGCTTCCAAATGTTCCGGCAGTGGCGGTGTTTGATACCGCATTTCACCAAACCATGCCTGCGAGCTCTTACCTTTATAGTCTGCCATATGAATATTACAAAAAATATGGCATCCGTAAGTATGGGTTCCATGGAACCAGCCATAAATATGTTTCACAGCGGGCTGCTGAATTATTAGGCCGTCCGATCGAACAACTGCGGTTAATTTCCTGCCACTTGGGAAATGGGGCAAGTATTACAGCCATTCAAGGAGGTAAGTCGATTGATACCTCCATGGGCTTTACACCGCTTGCCGGTGTTACGATGGGGACCCGCTCAGGAAATATTGACCCTGCTCTTATTCCATATATCATGGAGAAAACAGGGAAAACGGCTGAAGAAGTATTGGATGTTTTAAATAAAAAGAGTGGGATGCTGGCAGTGTCCGGTTTTTCAAGTGACCTACGCGATATAGAAATCGAGGCAAAGCAAGGAAATGAACGGGCGAAGCTTGCGTTGAACGTGTTTTCAAATCGAATTCATAAATACCTAGGCTCCTATGCAGCCCGTATGTACGGTGTCGATGCGATTATTTTTACAGCGGGTATCGGAGAAAATAGCGATGTAATTCGTGAAAATGTTTTAAAAGGTCTGGAGTTTATGGGAGTTTACTGGGACCCTGCTCTTAACAAGGTAAGAGGCAAAGAAGCGTTTATCAACTATCCGCATTCACCGGTTAAAGTATTGGTCATCCCAACTAACGAAGAAGTAATGATAGCTAGGGACGTGCAGCGCTTAGCAGCATCTCATTAATTCATAAAAAGGCAAAGGCTAAAATAATGCGGCTTTTGCCTTTTTATCATTGAATTTTAATATGATATACTGAATAAAAAAGGCTTTCAAAGGGTGGGATGGAAGCATGCCATTAACAGACCAGGAAAGAAAAAAATTAGCCGAAATCCGGCAATGGGAAAAAAACTTATTAAGCTATGAAACAAACGACTTTCAACTAACCTATGAAAAATATTTGGAACGGTCCTTCTCCATTATGCCAGAGAATCTTCAAAGGCAGTTTTTTTCAGGTCTAGACAGCTGGCTGTTTCATTTGCACGGAATTATCCAAGGCTCACAGCTTCAAATGGATGCAAAGGACAGAATCATCACCTCCGCGAGAATTTTTAACAAGGACACAGAAAAAATAGAAGACCTAAGGCAATTGGATTTCGATCAATTGCAATACATAGCTGAACAGCAAATTGCCAAACACCGGCTATATTCGTTTATCCAGGGTGGTTTGGCAGGGACTGGCGGGAAACTTTTGCTTGGGACGGATATTCCAGCCATTGCAGTAATTAATTTAAGAGTCGTTCAATTAATTGCCATGTCCTATGGTTTTGAAGTCAACACTCCCTATGAATTGATGACTTCTTTAAAGGTATTTCATACAGCGACGCTGCCGCCAAGAATGAAAAAAGATGGCTGGGCCACTTTAATGGCTGAATTGGAGCAGAATGAAAATCCTTATTTTTATGAAGGAACAGAAGAGATAACAGATATCACCTGGCTTGAGCAGCCACTTCAGCAGCTGTTTAAAGCGGTGGTCATTACATTATTCAGAAAAAAACTTGTTCATGGGGTTCCGCTAATCAGTATGGCAATTGGAGCAGGCGCCAATTATCAACTGACGAGGAAGGTGACGGAACTGGCTCAGAAATATTATCAGCTTCGTTATTTAAAAGAAAAAGAGGAGTTTGGCGAATGAGTATTCAAGAACATAGAAAATCAGCCCAGATTCAAGTGAATTGTAAAGTGATTACAGTTAGTGATACACGTGACAAAGAGACGGATAAAAGCGGCAGATTGATGATTGATTTGCTCGAAGAAGCAGGCCACAAGGTTGTTGACTACTGTATTGTAAAGGATGAGGCTCTGCCCATTCAGGAGGAAATACTGAAAGGCTGTGAGCGTGAGGAGATTGATGTGATCCTGACAAATGGCGGAACAGGTATTGCCAAACGGGATGTAACAATTGAAACGGTTCAAAGTCTGCTTGAAAAGGAAATGACCGGATTCGGTGAAATCTTTCGCATCCTGAGCTATCAAGAGGATATTGGTTCTGCGGCTATACTTTCAAGGGCAGTTGCAGGCGTTATTAAAAATAAAGCTGTTTTCTCAACACCAGGCTCCTCCGGCGCTGTAAAACTTGCTATGAACAAACTGATTTTGCCCGAAATCGGCCATGTTGTAAAAGAAATTAAAAAAGATTTATAGGATGATAAGGGGCCATTACCCAGCACTGCTCTAATACTACGTAGCAGTGAGGTTATGGCCCTTATCTTTTTATTGATGAACTTTTCCTGAAACTCTTTGGTCTGCACGGTACCAGAGCCATAAATCATTGATGATGGAAGCCAATTCGGAAATTTCTGTGTTTAATTGACACGAGCGGGGGAAGTCATTTTCATCGGAAAGCTGTGCTTGTTTATGATTGATTTCCTGTTCCAGGTCCGCAATTCGGTCGGGAATCGAACCTCGTATCCGTTCCCAACAATAGAGAATAGCTTCTTGATTTGCTTTGCTGTACTGATTCCAATCCGCCCGTAAATCAGGTATATAAATGCCAAGACGTGAGTCGAATGTAAAGTCCTCTTTCATAGAAGCCTCCAAAAATCAATTATAGGTTGATTTTATTTTACTACACATCTATGGTGCATTCACGTAAAAAAGTTCAAAATAAAGCACGAAGCCTATCTAGCTTCGTGCAGTATGTCTTTAATCTATATCTTTTGAGGTACGGACGATGAGAACATCACATGGCGCGTAACGGGTAATATGCTCAGAAACGCTGCCAATAAAGAATCTTTCCACCATATTCATTCCGGTTGCACCGCAAATAATTAAATCTACATTATGCTTCTTAGCCAATTCCCTAGGAATCCTTACTTTAGGAGAACCGAAATCAATTTCATACTGAACATTTGAGAGACCGGCATCCTCTGCCTGCTTTTGGTAGTTTTCAAGCATATCCTTGGCTAGTTTCTCTGCTCTTTCTCCAACAACCGTGTCATAGGCTTCAATTAAGGCAAATGATCTAGTATCAATGACATGAACTAATAGAAGGCTGGAATTGTTCCTTTTTGCGACTTCAATCCCCTTTTTAAAAGCCCAATCTGCTTCCTTTGATCCATCTATCGCGACTAAAATATGTTGATATTTAAGTCCCATGATTATCATCTCCTCACCTTGATTATACAATATTTTACAACGAATAACTGTTGCAATTTTTCGAACAATAATGAAGGAACTAACATAAAAAGGGGTGGGGTAGATGACTAAATTTGATCCGAATAAGCAATATTCATTTGAGTTTGATGAAAATGGGGCAATTGAGGTAAGTGAACAAATTATGAATTCTTATAACAGCGGTTTTATTGGCGAAGGAACGGCAATAGCGACAAATGGAGATTTTTCAGCAGTTGAGGAATAGTTAATGGAGGAGGGGCTGTTCAATGAACAGCCCTTATTATTTGTGCATTAGTCTATGAAATTCTTCTGGAAAGGGCATTTACCCAAGAATTTACCTCCGCGTACGCATATTCTTTAGTGAATTCTGAAAAAAAGAGGCAAATAGATTTGGAGGTATGGAAAATGCGAATTGGAGTACCTAAAGAAGTGAAAAACAATGAAAATCGTGTGGCCATGACTCCAGCAGGAGTAAGCAATTTGGTAAACTACGGCCATGAGGTTTACATTGAAAAAGGAGCCGGAATGGGGTCTGGATTCACCGATGATGATTATTTGGCGGCCGGGGCTAAATTAACTGAATCTGCAGACAAAGCTTGGTCAATGGACATGGTTATGAAGGTGAAAGAACCAATTCCAAGTGAATATAAATATTTTCGGGAAGGTCTGATCCTATTTACATATTTGCATCTAGCGCCTGAACCCGAATTAACAAAGACTTTAATCCAAAACAAAGTGGTTGGTATCGCGTATGAAACGGTCCAGCTTCCAAACGGAAGCCTTCCATTGTTAACACCAATGAGTGAGGTTGCAGGAAGAATGGCGGCCCAAGTTGGTGCGCAATTTTTGGAAAAGGTTTATGGAGGCAAGGGAATCCTTCTCTCAGGTGTACCAGGTGTGCAAAGAGGAACGGTGACAATTATTGGCGGCGGTGTCGCGGGGACAAATGCAGCCAAAATGGCGATTGGTTTGGGAGCAAAAGTGACAATCATTGATTTGAATCCAGACCGCCTTCGCCAATTAGATGATATTTTTGGCTCAGAAGTCACAACGTTAATGTCAAACCCTTATAATATTGCTGAAGCAGTAAGGGAATCGGATTTAGTAATTGGGGCGGTACTAATACCCGGTGCGAGAGCCCCGAGGCTGGTAACGGAAGAAATGATTAAGACAATGAAACCTGGGAGTGTTGTGGTGGACATCGCGATTGACCAAGGCGGGATTTTTGAAACAACCGACAAAATCACCACCCACGATAACCCGACCTATATTAAACATGGTGTTGTCCATTATGCTGTTGCCAACATGCCGGGTGCTGTTCCAAGAACTTCGACCATTGCTTTAACAAATGTAACCGTTCCTTATGCCGTTCAGATTGCCAATAAAGGCTACCGGCAGGCCTGTTTAGAAAATGTAGCATTATTAAAAGGTATCAATACACTAGACGGCTATGTAACCTATAAGGCGGTTGCGGAGGCTCAAGGACTGGAATACAGAGAAGCAAAAGGCTTACTTGGTCAGTAAGGAACAGGAAAAAAGGGAGGCCGCCAAAGCGGTTCTCCCTTTTGTATTGAAAAAATAAAAACCAGCTTCATATGGAAGCTGGTGAGAAAGACCCAAATTAAAAAGCCGCATTTGCCGTACCTCATATAAGAAAGTTTTAAACCACCACTCCTCAAAGTGGGTGTTTTCAGAAGCTTTTCTGCGTGTCCTCCACGTCATATAGACAGAGGCTTGTCATTCCAGCTTCGATGTTTAAACTCCCTATAACAGCTTAAAGGTTAAAACTTTATTATTGTTACGTACAACGCAGCCTGTATTTGTATGTTACATCAAATCAATCTACAGTTCAATGTTAAAAAAATCCAAACAGGTTACTTTATTATTTGTAACTCTTTCGGGAATTTTGTTAATGCTCTCGCTCCATCGGCTGTAATATACACATCATCTTCAATGCGTACGCCTGCAACATCAGGAACGTAGATGCCCGGTTCAATAGTGTATACCATCCCTTCTTGAAGAACAAGCTGGTTTGTTTCCTTAATGGAAGGATATTCATGGATGCTAATTCCCAGTCCATGGCCAAGCCGATGTGGAAAATATTCTCCATAGCCTGCATCTGCGATGATTCTTCTGGCAGTCAAATCAACTTCCGCTGCTGTAACACCTGGCTTGCTTGCCTCTAATGCGGCTAACTGGGCTTTTAATACTGTATCATAGATTTCCTTTTGCTTATCGTTAATATCCCCGTAAGCAACTGTTCTTGTAATATCAGAACAATAGCGGTCAACGATTACACCCAAATCAAATAAGATGAAATCGCCTTTTTTAATTCTGGTCATGCCTGGATTGCCGTGTGGAGAGGCGGCGTTCGCACCAGTTAACACCATAGTTGAAAACGACATTTCTGTTACGCCTTTTTGCTTTAGTGCGTATTCAAGGGCATTAAGAACATCAAGCTCGGTTTTCCCTTCTTTAATTTCACTGGAGCCAAACTGAACTGCGTAATCTGCAAGGGCGCACGCCTCTTCAATCGCTTTTAATTCTTCTGCATCCTTAATCATGCGGAGAAGTCTTAATTTTTCTTCAGCAGAAATGAACGCTGCATTTGGGAATAATTCCGTAAGCTGTTCATAGCGTTCCACATTCATGTGTTCTTTTTCGATTGCAGCTTTTCCAACAGTAATTCCGCGCGTCTTAATCGCATTTACAATCATATCCCATGGATTGACAATGTCGTTAAAGCCAATGATTTCATGCTGCCAGCCAGCATTTTTTGCATTGTAAATCTCCATTTCCGGACAAACCAAAAACGGCTCTTCTTCTTGAAAGACAGCAAGAGCAAGCAATCGTTCATGCGGGTCTGTATAGTAGCCGCTTAAGTAAAATACATTTTCAGATGAAGTAACAAAGCTTACATGAATATCATTTTCCTTCATCCAGCTTTGCAGCTTTTCAATTCGTTGATTCATTATCAGGGTCCTCCCTTTTTAAAAGCATTTTCTATTTGAGAGTATCAATAGAAAAATAAAATGTAAACTATCTGATTTTATGATGTGCTAAAACAGGATTGATATGGGTATATTGTGGAAGGATTTCCGAAACTTTTATGGAAGTAATTAATATAGTTCTTGAAAGGGGTAATGTAAATGAAAATTTATTATCACGGTCATTCTGTCGTCCAAATTAACACTAATGGAAAAACGATTTTAATTGATCCGTTTATTACAGGAAATAGCTTAACAGATTTAAAGGCCGAGGAAGTTCATGCAGATGTGATTGTTTTAACGCATGGGCATAATGACCATGTCGGTGATACTGTGGCAATCGCGAAAAGATGCGGATCGCTTGTTGTTGCTAATGCCGATTTGACTACATATCTTAGCTGGCAGGGCGTTGAAACACATGGAATGAATATCGGCGGCGCGTGTCATTTTGATTTTGGAACAGTTAAACTGACCCAGGCCTTTCATGGTTCAGGCTATGCAACACACAACAATGAAATCATTTATTGCGGCATGCCGACAGGGGTTTTATTTAGCAGTGAAGGCAAAACCATTTACCATGCAGGCGATACTGGATTGTTTTCCGACATGAAGTTGATTGGCGAACGTCATCCAATTGATGTGGCCTTCCTTCCAATTGGCGATAATTTTACAATGGGGCCAGAGGATGCTGCCTATGCGGCTAAGCTATTGCAGGCAAAAACAGTGGTGCCAATTCACTACAATACATTCCCGCCAATCAAGCAGGATCCTAATCGATTCATTGAATTACTTGAAGAGAAAAACGGAAAAGTGTTAAACCCGGGTGAAGCAATCGAAATTTAACTACTTTTTTTCCTCCTTATAGCATAAAAATAAAACAAGCAGTCTGTTAAGGAGGAAGGAAGATGAAAAAGAATAGATATTTACTATGTATTTTACTTGCAGCACTTATGCTGTATTTTGCGGTTCCTAGGCTTTCGGTAACGGCTGAGGGGACGCAAGGAATTTTTTCAATCGCTTGGCTAGGATTTGCTCTAGTGGTCATTGCCGGAAATCTTACCGCGCTTCTTTATACACCAAAAAAGCAAATCTCAAAGCAGCAATTGGGGCAATTAAAGAAGAAATCCCGCTCTTTTCATTAAGGAGCGGGATTTCTATTTGTGAGATTCCTAGCTCCAGCGCCTAGGGGCTCGGGGTCATAAGCCAATCCGTCAAGAAGGCTAAAAAGCAGCCTTCTCGCCGGCTCGTCTTATGCCTGTCGCCCCTGGTCAAGGCGCTTCCGCTTTATTTGTCATCCGCATTGAATCAAGGCTTTTTTAACTTTATAATGAAATTGGAGACATTTTCGGATACGGATAGATTGGAATTTGATTATAAAGGGTGAAGGTCTTGGCGACAAAGCATGAACAAATTTTAGAATATATTGATGGACTGCCGATTGGGGAGAAAATCTCTGTCAGGCAAATTGCCAAAGCAATGAGTGTCAGCGAAGGAACTGCCTATCGTGCCATTAAAGAAGCCGAGAATAAAGGCTACGTCAGTACGATAGAACGGGTTGGCACGATTCGGATTGAACGGAAGAAAAAAGAAAATATTGAAAAGCTAACCTTTGCGGAAGTGGTCAATATTGTCGACGGTCAAGTATTGGGCGGAAGAACGGGACTACATAAAACACTCAATAAATTTGTGATCGGTGCTATGAAATTGGAAGCCATGATGCGCTACACTGAGGCAGGAAATCTGTTAATCGTCGGAAATCGGACACAGGCCCATGAGCTTGCGTTGAAAGCTGGAGCAGCCGTACTCGTTACCGGAGGCTTTGACACGGAGGAGCAAGTTAAACGACTAGCAGACGAACTTGAGCTTCCGGTTATTTCTTCAAGCTACGACACTTTTACTGTCGCTACGATGATAAATCGTGCGATTTACGACCAATTAATTAAAAAAGAAATTATTTTAGTAGAAGATATCTTAACACCCTTATCGGAGACTTATTATTTAAAAACAATCGATAAGGTTTCAAGATGGCATGAATTAAACCAGCAAACTACACATAGCCGCTACCCTGTTGTTGACCATAACATGAGAATCCAGGGGATGGTAACAAGCAAAGATGTTTTGGGGCAGGATATGGATATAACGATTGATAAAATAATGACAAGGCAGCCTATGACTGTAAACGGTAAAACAAGTATTGCTTCAACGGCGCATATGATGGTCTGGGAGGGTATTGAAGTACTTCCTGTAGCGGACGATTCCAATCACTTAGACGGGCTGATCAGCAGGCAGGATGTCCTGAAGGCACTGCAAATGAACCAGCGGCAGCCGCAGGTGGGGGTAACTCTTGATGATATTGTCACCAATCAGATAGGAATTTTACAGGGGAAAGATAAAGGAGAAGATGCTTTTACCTGTGAAGTGACCCCGCAAATGACAAATCACCTTGGGACCATTTCCTATGGTGTATTTACGACCATCGTCTCCGATGCTGCCAACCGAGTGCTGAAAAGCTATAAAAAAGGTGATCTTGTCGTCGAAAATATGACAATTTACTTTATTAAACCGGTTCAAATGGAAAGCACATTGGAAATCTATCCAAGAGTGCTGGAAGTAGGGCGAAAGTTTGGAAAGGTAGACGTGGAAGTATTTAATGAAGGCGTTCTTGTCGGAAAAGCAATGATGATGTGCCAATTGATTGACAGATAACATGACAAATAGCCGCTTCCTTCGTATTCAGGGAGCGGCTATAGTTATGTTACTTTTCTGCCTCAAGCATTTCAGCTTCTTCAATGGCAAACCGATGGTAATGCTTATATTTTTTGAATCCTACCCAACTAAATAAGACTCCATATATAATGAATATGGCTGCAACGATATAAGCCGCAGTTGAGGTGGAAAGGAAGATGGTATTAATCCCAAACATAAGGACAAAAAGCCCGAGGGCAATATTGGACTTAGCGGAAAGCCATTTCTTTTCAACAGGACGATTGCTCCGGATGTATTTTGTTTTATAAAATAAATAAAAAGCAAATAAAATAACGATAAGAAAAACCAAACCTAGCATCTAATGTTCCTCCAATTTTAAAAATCACCTAATATTTTACCTGTATTTGAAGGAAAATGCTACAATGTTCATAAAAGGATGGTTGAAAAGGAGAATATATGAAAGAGAAAATACTGGAAACAATCAAACAATACGACACGATTATTATCCATCGCCACGTTCGTCCTGATCCTGATGCCTATGGTTCACAGGGCGGATTGGCAGCTATCTTAAAGGCGTCTTTTCCGGAAAAGAATATTTATGCAGTAGGGCAGGAGGAGCCGACCCTCCACTTTATGAGAAGGCTGGATGAAGTCGCAGACGAAGTTTATGAGGGCGCACTGGTGATAGTCTGCGATACGGCCAATCAAGAAAGGATTGACGATAAGCGCTACACTAAGGGGGATATGCTGATTAAAATCGATCATCACCCAAATGAAGATCCGTATGGCGATTTATTGTGGGTCGATACGACTGCAAGCTCCTGCAGCGAAATGATTTATGAATTTTATTTAGATGGAAAAGAAAAAGGGCTAAAAATAAATGATGAAGCAGCAAGACTGTTATTCGGCGGCATTGTCGGGGATACCGGAAGATTTCTGTTTCCGAGTACAACGGACAAGACATTTGCTTATGCGGGAGAGTTGGTCCACTTTAATTTCTCGCGTACGGAGTTGTTTGACAGAATGTACGAACTAGAACCAAATATTATTAAGTTAAATGGGTACATATTGCAGAACTTTGATATGCAAGAAAACGGCGTTGCAACAGTTAGACTGACAAAGGAACTGCTTGAGGAATACCATGCAAGACCTGCAGAAGCGTCATTGTTAGTCAGTACCTTAGGGGATGTAAAAGGGATTAAAGCATGGGTTTTCTTCATTGAGGAAAGTGACCAAATAAGGGTGCGGCTTCGTTCAAAGGGACCGGTCATCAATGTAGTCGCCAGAAAGTTTAACGGAGGAGGTCATCCGTTAGCGGCAGGTGCCTCCATCTATTCTTGGGATGAAGTAGATAATGTACTTAGAGAACTACATGCAGTTTGTAAATAATACGCAAAGAAACGGCCAGATGCGGCCGTTTCTTTATTCAGCGAATTCCATTTCCAACTGTATGGTCAGAGTGGTATAGATAACCATTTCCTTTACCTTAAGGCGATAGCGCTTTTCGTTTAATTCATATGGTTTGTTTTCAATGATTTTTTTCAGCATGTCTTTGCTTTTAGCGACTGTTTCCAAATCTTTTGCCAGTACGATTTTGATATCATCTCTGACGGCTTCTTCTGTTTGAAAAACACTGAACTGATCTAATTTATATTTCTCCCAGTTGGTTATTCGGATATTTATTTTTTCAATCGTGATTTTTCCTAAATTTTTATTATTCAATTCAGCGTAATCTTGTTGCCAAATTTTAACGTCGTCTTTTAACTCTGCTATATCCTTCTGCTGCTTTCTGATTAATTTTGCATTGTCCTCTTGAAAAACTCCATAAATATATAAAAATATGCACCAGCTGATGGCACCGCCAACGGCCATTCCGGAAATAAAACGCTGCCACGAAGGTCTGCGGTAATAAGGCGGAATTCTCATGATGAAATATGCTCCTGGGTCAGCCAGTTAATAATCAGTGCACCTGTCTGGGCACCGCCCAAGGCCGAAAGAATTAATAGAAATTGTTTAAATAGGTCTTTCGTATCGGCGTTTAAAAAACCGCGTTCAAATGTATAAACCGTATCAAAAGTTCCTCCTATCGCCGCAACAATCGCCCAAATTCTAAGGGCGGATGATAATCGGTAAACCGTTGTTAATGGAGGCTGTCCAGTTATAAAGGAGGCAATCCCCCCAATAAGCGAACCTCCCAGCACAACTCCTAACGCAATAAAATAGCTTTCGATAAAAGCTGGAAAAAAACCAAGTTCTTTCATTCCTTCAACCGCCTTTGTCTAGCCAAATGATCTTTATACATTTATATGGACAAGTGCAATTTAATATGAGTTGGCAGTGAAAAATAGAACATATTTTCTTTTTTTTATATCAAGTTTTATAATGGAAGTAAGATAAAAGTAGAATGAGAGGTGCGACCGGATGTCTTTTATTCACCTTCATGTATATAGTGCCTATAGTTTATTGACCAGCACGGCGTCTGTATCCGATTTAGTGGAGAATGCCCGAAGCAAAGGATTTCGGACGCTGGCATTAACCGACCGGAATGTTATGTACGGGACGATTGAATTTTATAAGCTTTGCAAAAAACAACAAATAAAACCGATTATCGGACTGACGGTGGATATCGAAAGTGAACGGATGGAAGAAGGACCGTATCCACTTGTGTTGTTAGCGGAAAATGACGCAGGCTATAAGAATCTACTAAAAATATCCAGTGCTGTGCAAACAAAGGCTGAAAATGGACTTCCTCACAAATGGCTCAAGGCTTATTCTAAGGGGCTCATTGCCATTACACCGGGAATAGAAGGGGAGATTGAGCAGGCTTTATTAACAAACGAAGTGGCTTTGGCCAAAGATCTTGCTCTTGAACTTTCTGATATTTTTGGCCGCGGCAATTTTTATCTTGCCCTTCAAGACCATCAGCTTGAACAGGAAAAAACACTTAGGGAACCGCTCCTCCGGCTTTCAAAAGAATGGAATATCCCGCTCGCGGCCACCAATCAAGTTTATTATTTGGAAAAAGAAGATATGTTTGCTCATGAATGCCTGTTAGCCATTAAAAATGGTGACAAATTGCAGGACGACCATCGTCAGCAGCTGGGCAGTGACCAATTCTATTTAAAAAGTTCCGCTGAAATGGCTGAGTGCTTTGCGGATGTCCCGGAGGCGCTGGAAAATACGCTTAGGATTGCTGAACGTTGTAATATAAACATAAATTTAGACAAAACGTACCTACCATCCTTTCCAACGGAAAACGGCATGCCGGCGGAAGAATATCTCGAAAAACTTTGTCAAAAAGGTTTAAAGGAAAGAATTTCGGAGGAACCATCAACGGAGTACTTGGACCGCCTGGCCTATGAATTGAAAGTAATTAAGCGGATGCAGTTCAGCAATTATTTTTTAATTGTTTGGGATTTTATGAGATACGCACGGGAAAAGGGGATTTTAACCGGACCGGGCAGGGGATCTGCTGCTGGGTCCCTAGTCGCCTATGTGTTATACATAACCGATGTTGACCCTCTAGAGCATCATCTGTTGTTTGAGAGATTTTTAAACCCTGAACGGATTTCCATGCCTGATATTGATATCGATTTTCCCGACCATCGCCGGGATGAGGTCATTGAATATGTTGCACAAAAATATGGAGAGCTGCATGTTGCACAAATTGCTACATTCGGTACACTTGCTGCGAAAGCGGCCTTAAGGGATGTCGGAAGGGTGTTCGGTCTAAATACGAAAGAGTTGGATTATATGTCAAGGCTTATTCCTTCTCGCCCGGGTCTAACCTTAAAGGATGCCTATAAGGAATCGGAAGGTTTACGGAAATTCATCCAGGAGACTCCTTTAAATAGCCGATTGTTTAATACAGCGCTGAAGCTGGAAGGGCTGCCCCGTCACACCTCAACGCACGCTGCAGGTGTTGTCATCAGTGAGAAGCCGTTAATCGACTTAATTCCGATTCAGCAAGGATCAGGTGAGATTTTTTTAACCCAGTTTTCTATGGAATATTTAGAGGAACTGGGCCTGCTCAAAATGGACTTCTTGGGGCTTAGAAATTTATCCTTAATTGAAACGATCCTGTCTTCCATCTATCGCCACACAGGAAGGAGATTGGATATTGGCTCTATACCGCTTAATGATGATAAAACCTTCAATCTATTAGCTCAAGGCGAAACAACAGGTATTTTTCAGCTTGAATCAGAGGGAATGAGGAAGGTGTTAACACGCCTGAAGCCGACTCGTTTTGAGGATATTGTCGCTGTCAACGCTTTGTACAGGCCGGGTCCGATGGAAAATATCCCGCTTTTTATTGACAGGAAGCATGGCCTGCAGAAAATTGATTATCCGCATCCTGACCTTCAGGCGATCCTTGAGAATACGTACGGCGTCATTGTCTATCAAGAACAAATTATGCAGATTGCTTCCATCATGGCAGGATTTTCCCTTGGTGAAGCAGATCTGTTAAGAAGAGCGGTTGGGAAGAAACAAAAAGAAGTGTTGGATAAAGAGCGTCAGCATTTTGTCCAAGGCGCGCTGAAGAAGGGATACAGCGAAACTTTGGCAAATGAAATATATGATTTGATTGTCCGATTCGCGAATTATGGGTTTAATCGCAGCCATGCCGTGGCTTATAGCTTAATTGCCTATCACCTCGCCTTTTTAAAAGCCAATTATCCGGTTCACTTTATGGCTGGCCTGCTTACCTCCGCCATCGGAAACGAGGCGAAAATCGGCCAATATATTTTAGAAGCAAAACAAAAGGAAATTGATATCCTATCTCCTTCCATTAATTTGAGCAGTTATTTATTTCAAGTGGAGAAAGGGAAAATCCGCTATAGTCTGGGTGCCATCCGCGGGGTTGGGGCGGCTGCTTTGAAGGAAATTTTTCAAGCGAGAAAACGAAAGAAGTTTAGTGATTTATTTGATTTTTGTATCAGGGTATCGGGAAAGGCAATCAATCGTAAAACACTTGAATATCTAGTCCATTCCGGCAGTTTTGATGAATTCGGGGAGGACAGGGCCGTCCTATTGGCCAGTCTGGATGTTGCGATCGAGCATGCGCAAATATTTAAAACGGATGACACAAATCAAATTGATATGTTCGAGGATGAACTGATTCCGAAACCGAAATATGTGCAGGTTGATGAAATGACCCAACAAATAAAGCTTTCCTATGAAAAAGAGGCGCTTGGTTTATATCTTTCCAATCACCCGATCTCCATTTTTGAAAAAAAGCTTAGACGGGCAGGTGCTCAAGCCTTATTTCAATTAAATAGCCAGATCAGGAAGGCGCAAGCAGGAGTCTACATTACATCCAAAAAATCAATCCGGACGAAAAAAGGGGAATCAATGGCCTTTTTAACTATAAGCGATCCAACCGGTGAAATGGAGGCAGTCGTTTTTCCTGATGCATACCGAAAATACTCCCAATACTTAGGGGAAGGATGCTTTGCCCTGCTTGAAGGGAAAGTCGAAGAACGTGATGGAAAGCGGCAATTGATTATTCAACAAGTTACAGAAATCGAGAAATGGCTGGATGCTCATGCAGTCAGACAGACTGTGCTGTATTTAAAAATCACCCATGACAAGGAAGATGAAAGGACTCTCCAAGAATTAAACATGCTTCTAAGTAGCAATAAGGGGAATGCAACGGTAGTCTTGCATTATGACATCACAAAGAAAACAGTAAGGTTAGGCGCGGAAAAAAATATTAACCCCCATCCGGAAATTATCCAATCCTTAAAGGATTTATTGGGTAGTCATAACGTAGTCTTGAAAGATTAAATCTTTACAACTTTGGAAGATATGTTATAGTGGTAAGGAGACATGTGTGGTCTGACCACCAATGTTAAAACGGGGAATTTATTTTATTTTTTTATTCATTTGCGGGGTGACAGTCTTGACTTTAAGAGAAGAAGCATTACATATGCATCGAATTAATAAAGGGAAATTAGAGTCGAAATCGAAGGTGCCAGTAAGAAATGCACAGGATTTAAGCTTAGCCTATTCTCCAGGTGTAGCAGAACCTTGTAAGGATATTTATGAAAAACCGGAAACTGTCTACGACTATACAATGAAAGGGAATATGGTTGCAGTTGTTTCTGACGGTACAGCCGTTCTTGGACTTGGCAATATTGGCCCTGAAGCAGCGCTGCCGGTTATGGAGGGTAAAGCGGTCTTGTTTAAGAGCTTTGCCGGCGTCGATGCCTTTCCAATTTGTTTAAACACTACCGATGTAGACAAAATTGTTGAGACTGTTAAGCTTTTAGAACCTACCTTTGGCGGGGTAAATCTTGAAGATATTGCCGCCCCAAACTGCTTTGTCATTGAGGAAAGATTAAAGAAGGAAGCGAATATTCCAGTGTTCCATGATGATCAGCATGGAACAGCTATAGTAACCGTAGCAGGACTTGTCAATGCTTTAAAGCTGACAGGCAAGAAAATGACGGAAATTAAAGTCGTGGCTAACGGTGCAGGAGCAGCAGGGATTGCCATTATAAAATTATTATTTAGCTATGGTGTAAGAGATATCATCATGTGTGACACTAAAGGTGCGATATATGAAGGTCGTCCGGAAGGCATGAACAATGTGAAGGCTGAAGTGGCGAAGTATACGAACCGCGACAGCTTGGCAGGAAGCCTAAAGGATGTAATTAAGGGTGCCGATGTATTCATTGGTGTTTCCGCTGCGGGTTCGTTAACGAAAGAAATGGTTGCATCCATGAATACTGACCCGATTATTTTTGCGATGGCAAATCCGGTACCGGAAATTATGCCTGATGAAGCAAAAGAAGCAGGGGCAAAAGTGGTGGGAACAGGACGTTCTGATTTTCCAAATCAGGTAAACAATGTTCTTGCATTCCCTGGGATTTTCCGCGGAGCACTTGATGTTCGGGCTACCCATATTAATGAAAAAATGAAAATTGCTGCAGTTGAAGCCATTGCCGGTTTGATTGAGGAAGAGGAAATCAATGCAGATTATGTCATTCCGGGGCCATTTGACCAGCGGGTTGCTCCAAATGTTGCCGCTGCAGTAGCAAAAGCTGCCATGGAAACAGGTGTAGCAAGGATAAAAGTAGATCCTGAAGATATAAAGGAAAAAACAAAAAGGCTCGCTCTAATTGGCAAAAGTGAGTGATTCTTTCGTGAGCAATTCTAAAGTGTACCTAGAGATTTTAAAACAGCTAAGAGAAATGATAACGGATGATGGACTAAAGCAGGGGGATAAAATTCCTTCGGAACGTGAACTGTCTGAGCGCCTGAATGTCGGGCGCTCTTCCGTTAGAGAAGCACTGAGAGCTTTGGAACTGTTAGGCTTAATTGAAACACGCCGGGGTGAGGGTACTTATCTTCGTGACTTCCGGGGAAATCAATTGGTCCAGCTTCTCAGCACGTTTATTTTGCAGGATGAAAAAGCAAAACTGGATGTCTTCGAAACAAAAAACTTTATCGAAATGGATGGTCTGCGCCTCGCACTGAAAAGAATGGACCGATCGAATATCGCTGCCGTGAAAGAATGGGTGACGGAGTCAGAAGGATTCCAGGATGATCAATTTTTTTATCAGATTTTTGAAGCCGCAGACAACCATCTTTTTTTTAAGATATGGGAAATCTTAAAGGATTACTATCATTCGTTATCATCTTCTTCTGTAGAGTACAAGCGTGAAGACTATCTATATTTATTGGATGCAATGGCTGATAAAGACGAAATGAAGGTCCTTTTGGCATACGTTCAATTACGAAAATTGTCATCTGTCTAACGACAGAAAGCAACAGATTTTGAACTTTTTTTATTTTATAGTAAATTATACAAGCCCCTTTATAGGGCATTTTTAAATCCTTCAGTGGTCTGGCCACCTATCGGTATATGTATGAGAAAGCCAATTGTTAGAAAGACTGCTGATAGATTATCGTCATCAGCCAAGATTCCATACAAGGAGGTTTATTTTTTGGCGCTTAAAGATTTATTTTCCAAAAACCAGACAAAAAAGAAGAAATACGCAACCATTCCTACAGAAGCGGCGAAAAGCGACGTTCCTGAAGGAATAATGACAAAATGTCCTTCATGCAAAAAAATTATGTATACAAAAGAACTTTCAAAAAACTTAAAGGTTTGTCTTCATTGCAGACATCATTTTCCTATGAATTCAAAGGAGCGTATTGAAAGTTTTCTTGATGAAGGAAGCTTCGAGGAATTCAACGAAAATATGATTTCAAAGAATCCTTTGAATTTTCCCGACTATCTAGAAAAGGTTGAAAAGGACCGCAAAAAAACCAAAATAAATGAAGCGGTTGTCACTGGGGTTGGTACAGTTAACGGCCATAAAGTCGTTGTGTCCGTTATGGATTCAACCTTCCGAATGGGCAGTATGGGATCGGTTGTCGGCGAAAAAATTACCTTAGCGATTGAAAAAGCGGATGAATTGTCCGTTCCATTCGTTATTTTTACAGCATCGGGCGGAGCCAGGATGCAAGAAGGTGCACTAAGTTTGATGCAAATGGCGAAAACAAGTGTTGCCTTAAAGAAATTCAGCGACAATGGCGGTTTAATCATTTCAATTATGACCCATCCAACAACTGGCGGGGTGTCTGCTAGCTTTGCATCATTGGGGGATTATAACCTTGCCGAACCTGGAGCATTAATCGGTTTTGCGGGACGCAGGGTGATTGAGCAGTCAATCCGTGAAAAATTGCCGGAAGACTTTCAAACAGCAGAGTTTTTGTTAAAACATGGGCAGCTTGATGCCATCATTTCCCGATTAGAATTGGCAGAGAAAATTGCAACGATACTTGATATCCATCAGCCAGGGGGTGTGATTGAATGGCAGGCGAATTAGAATTTGAACGCCCAATCAATGAACTGAGAAAAAAAATAGCTGAGCTTAAGGAATTTACAGATACCACTGATGTGGATTTGAGTTCGGAAATCAATAAATTAGAGGCTCGGTTGGAGAAGCTGGAACGGGAAATATATGAAAATATTAAACCGTGGGACCGGGTGCAAATAGCCCGCCATCCTAACAGGCCAACAACCTTGGATTACATTTCCTATCTATTTGACGATTTCTTTGAATGCCATGGGGACAGGACTTTTGGCGATGATGAAGCGATTGTTGGCGGGATTGCCAAATTTAAAGGGTTGCCTGTCACAGTAATAGGCCATCAGCGGGGAAAGGATACAAAGGAAAATATCCGCAGAAACTTTGGAATGCCACATCCTGAGGGCTACAGAAAGGCTTTGCGGTTGATGAAGCAAGCTGATAAGTTCAACCGGCCGATTATTTGTTTTATTGATACGAAAGGCGCATACCCTGGTAAAGCAGCAGAAGAGCGGGGACAGAGTGAAGCAATTGCCCGTAACCTGTTTGAAATGGCAGGGTTGAAAGTACCAGTTATCTGTATTGTCATTGGTGAAGGCGGAAGCGGCGGCGCGCTTGGACTAGGTGTTGGCAACCGGATTTACATGCTTGAAAACTCCACCTACTCAGTCATTTCGCCTGAGGGAGCGGCGGCAATTTTATGGAAGGACGCTGCCTACGCTAAAAATGCGGCAGAATCTATGAAAATCACGGCGCCTGACCTAAAGGAACTAGGAGTTATCGATGATATCGTTCCAGAAATTAAGGGCGGTGCTCACAAGAATGTGCAAGGACAAGCTGCGGAAATTGAACCTGTCCTAATCAAATCCTTGGAGGAGCTTTTGAAGCTTTCTGCTGACCAATTAATTGCTGATCGATACAAGCGTTTTAGAACAATTGGAGAGTTTGGATTGATAAATGAATACATTGGAGTAAATTAAGGAAAATGCGTGCTCATTTGGGCACGTTTTTTCGTTGGGCATTCACAAAAAGTTCATATAAAATTGGCTGTAAAACCCATGATAACGTTCTCATTATGATATGAAACGCTTTCAGTTAACGAACTATTCCGTCTATTCTAAAATGGCTATTGACATAGTTGTTATGGTTATTCCTTCGTGATATTTTATTAATATTCAAGGGTTTTATGTTAATAATAGAAGAAGGAAAACAAATGTAATTTTAAACCATCCTTCTTAAAGAGGCTTACATAGTACCTTTATCCTATTAATGAGGTGATTACCATGAAAAAAATTGGGGTGCTGACAAGCGGCGGGGATTCACCGGGAATGAACCCAGCAATCCGCGCTGTTGTCCGAAAAGCCATTTATCACAATGTTGAAGTTTATGGCATCTACGGTGGTTACTCAGGGTTAATTTGCGGCAATATAAAAAAGCTTGAGCTCGGTTCAGTTGGAGATATCATTCATCGCGGAGGAACAATGCTTCAATCGGCCCGCTGCCCGGAATTTAAAACAACAGGGGGCCAGCAAAAAGGAATTGAACAGTTAAAGGCTCATGGTATTGAAGGACTTGTCGTCATTGGCGGTGACGGGTCATATCGTGGTGCGAAGGCATTGACAGAGCTTGGCTATCCTTGTGTTGGTGTACCGGGTACGATTGATAATGACATTCCAGGAACTGATATGACAATCGGTTTTGACACGGCATTAAATACAGTCATTGATGCAATAGATAAAATTCGCGACACGGCTACCTCGCACGAAAGAACTTTTATTATTGAGGTAATGGGGCGAGATGCCGGTGATATTGCCTTGTGGGCAGGGCTTGCCGGAGGAGCGGAAACGATTCTGATTCCAGAAGAGAATTACAACATGGACGAGATTGCTGATCGTTTGAGAAAAGGTCAAGAACGTGGGAAAAAGCATAGTATTATTGTGGTCGCCGAAGGTGTATGCAGCGGGGGTGAGTTTGCTAAGCAGCTAAAGGATGCCACCAACCTCGATACAAGGGTATCAGTATTGGGACATATTCAACGTGGGGGTTCGCCAACTGCCGCAGATCGGGTGCTTGCCAGCAGATTGGGTGCGAGAGCAGTGGAACTTCTAATTGAGGGCAAAGGCGGCCGTGCTGTCGGTGTGGAGAATAACAAGCTTGTCGACTACGACATTATTGACGCTCTTGCCAAAAAACATACATTGGATCTTGAACTATTTAATCTTTCTAAAGAACTTTCGATTTAAAAAAGGGAGGGCAAGAAATGTTGCGCAAAACAAAAATTGTTTGTACGATTGGCCCTGCAAGTGAAAGTGTTGACAATTTAACACAATTAATGAATGCAGGAATGAATGTAGCACGATTAAATTTTTCTCATGGGAATTTTGAAGAACACGGCGCTAGAATCAAGAATATCCGTGAAGCAGCCGGTTTAACAGGTAAAACAGTTGCCATTTTGCTTGATACAAAGGGGCCAGAAATTCGTACCCACAATATGCAAAATGGAGCTATTGAACTGAAGTCCGGAGAAGAAATTATTGTATCAATGACCGAAGTGGAGGGAACCACAGAGAAATTTTCCGTTACATACGAAGGTTTAATTGATGATGTACAAGCAGGTTCCAAAATTCTGTTGGATGACGGTTTAATTGGGCTGGAAGTGATCAACATTGATCATTCTAAGGGCGAAATTAAGACCAAAATTTTAAACAGTGGTACATTGAAAAATAAAAAAGGTGTTAATGTGCCGGGAGTTTCAGTTAACCTGCCAGGTATTACAGAGAAGGATAAACAGGATATTTTATTTGGAATTGAGCAGGGCGTTGATTTTATCGCGGCCTCATTTGTTCGCCGTTCCAAGGATGTCTTGGAAATTCGCCAGCTTTTAGAAGAAAACCAGGCAACACATATCCAAATTATCCCTAAAATTGAAAACCAAGAAGGCGTCGATAATATTGATGAAATTCTTGAGGTTTCAGACGGACTGATGGTAGCACGCGGTGACCTTGGTGTAGAAATTCCTGCAGAAGAGGTTCCATTGGTGCAAAAATCTTTGATTAAGAAATGTAATGCCCTAGGTAAACCGGTTATTACTGCAACACAAATGCTTGATTCAATGCAAAGAAATCCAAGGCCAACTCGTGCGGAAGCAAGTGACGTGGCCAATGCCATTTTTGATGGAACAGATGCTATTATGCTTTCTGGAGAAACTGCTGCAGGGCTATATCCGGTTGAAGCAGTGCAAACGATGCATAATATCGCTTCACGGGCTGAGCAGGCTCTGAACCATAAAGAAATCCTTTCACACCGCAGCAAGAATGCAGAACACAACCTAACTGATGCGATTGGTCAATCGGTTGCTCATACAGCATTAAATTTAGAGGTAAAGTCAATTATCACGCCAACTGAAAGCGGACATACAGCTAGGATGATTTCAAAATATCGTCCGAAGGCAGCGATCGTGGCAATTACTGCGGATGAATCAACCTGCAGGCGTCTAGCACTTGTCTGGGGAGTTTATCCACGGATGGGAAGAATGTGTACCACGACGGATGAAATGCTTGAAAGCGCCGTAGAGGAAAGCTTAAACAGCGGCATTGTTAAACACGGTGAGCTGGTGGTTATTACTGCTGGTGTTCCTGTCGGAGAAGCGGGAACAACGAATTTAATGAAAATCCATGTAGTGGGCGATATTATTACGAAGGGACAAGGGATTGGACGCAAGTCCGCTTTTGGAAAAGTCGTTATTGCCCATGATGCAAATGAAGCTACTGAAAAGGTAAAAACGGGTTCCATACTTGTAACCATCGGCTCCGACCGGGAAATGGTTCCGGCCCTTGAGAAATGTGCCGCCCTTATTACAGAGGAAGGCGGCTTAACAAGCCATGCTGCTGTTGTTGGTTTAAACTTAGGTATTCCTGTTATTGTGGGAGTTGAAAATGCACTCAAACTGTTTAAGGAAGGCCAAGAAATCACGGTGGACGCATCAAGAGGCATTATTTATAACGGACATGCTAGTGTACTATAATAAAAAAACTCGCCAGCCGGCGAGTTTTTTTATGGTCTAGGAAAGTATACATTAAATCATTGTGGATAACTTGTTACCTGGATAGACACGTCCAGCTCCAGCGCCCTAGCGGCTAGTGTCCTTCGCTCTCCGCCCTACGATAAGTCAACATCGAATCGCTTGCGCTCTTCGTGTTTCCTTTATCTCAGTTGGAGAGCTCCAGGCCATACGCCGCTGACCAGGGCGCTTACGCTTTTGTTCCTTTAAGCTTCTTTTCCCACGATAAACTTCCATAAATCATGAAAAACATTGGCCCTGTATAGCGTGCTTATGATCACAAGAGTTACGGGACCGACAATTAATCCAAGAAAGCCGATTAGTTTAAAACCTACGAAAAGTGCAATTAATGTTGCCAAAGGGTCCAGTCCAATGTTTGAAGAAAGGATTTTTGGCTCCATGATCTGTCTTTGAACCAACACGATTATGTAAAGGACACCAAGCCCAATGGCAAGCCCAACGTCGCCGCTTATAACTTCATAGACAATCCAAGGGACGAATACCGCTCCTGTACCAAGGTAGGGAATAATGTCGACTAGACCAGTCAAAAGGGCAATGGTAATGGCATAGTCCACACGAAGAATAAGCAATCCAACAAGAATGATAACCGTTGTTATGGAAATCAGCGTCAACTGCGCTCTAATAAAGCCGAAAAGCGCCTTTTTCAAATCAACAAATACTGTTTTTCCACTTGTTCTGGCTTTTTGTGGCAATAGCCTTCCACCCATCGCCTTTAAATGGTACCAATCCTTGCTGATGAAAAAGGTTGCCAACAAGGAGAAAATCAATACGGTTGCAGCATTTGGAATCCATGAAATAACATTAGGAATGCTGCCAAAAAAGCCTTGAATAAAGTTTCCGACAGTTGACCCTACCCTTTTGCCGATATTCTGAATATTGGTAATGATCGTGTCTTTCTGCCCGGGATTCAACTTATTAAAGACGCTAGTTAATTGATTGTACAAATCTGTAAAATAGTCTTCTAGGAATTTAATTAAAGTGTTTAAATGCTCTGGAATAACTTTAGCTAAGTAAGTGGCTCCGGTAACGATCTCGACTACGAGCAAAGTAATCAAGCCGGCAAAGATGGCAAATATAATAATGAGAGCAACAAAAACAGCAAGTACTCTTGGCATTTTTGTTTTATTTTCAAAAAGATTGACTAGCGGGTTTATGGCCAGTGCTATAATAAGGCCGATTAAAAATGGATAGGTTATTTTTGATAAATAGTAAAAGGAAAGCAGCCCTAAAACAACAACGCCGATAACAATTAAAAACCTAATGCTCCGGTTTATGTATTTGGGATTCAAAAGTAATAGACCTCCATTTTTTTAAAATCGCTTACTCTATTTTACCATTTTATTAATTTTTCTGCATATTTTTCCATCGCCTAAAATTTCTTCTTAAATTTATACGTTTAGTTATTAAAATTAGTTTCAGAGGAATATAGAAAAAAACTACTGGAGTTATTGTATTCCACATCATCGATAATGTTATGGTAAAATAACTTTAAGGGAGATTCGGTGAAAATACAGGCTGAAACTAAGTGAAATGGCTCGTGTTTTTAGCGCCGTTTTTTTTGAAATAATATTTTTTTGCTATTTTTAATTCCTTTTCATTCACAAAAATCTGATTATTGTTTATAATAGGCTTGTAAGCAATATCTTTTTTTACATAAACCGTATAGGAATACTGGAATACTTGAAAAATTATTTATTCCTGTGAATGAAAGGGCATACAGACTTTTTGGTTTTAATCCGAGCAATCGCTCAGTCACCTAGGGTAATGATCAGTTTATCGGCGATGATTTTGCAGTGGAAATCTTCAAATTACTTTATGCCGTTTCTTTTTATCCTAGACTGGGGATTTTCCGGTTTAAAAGAATTAATGAAGCAGTGGGTAATGGGGAATTTTACAATGTAAAGGAGAGATTTTTGATGACAGTAACACGTGGTCTCGAAGGGATTGTGGCAACTACTTCTTCCATTAGTTCAATTATTGATGATACGCTGACATACGTTGGCTATAACATCGATGATTTAGCTGAAAATGCAAGCTTTGAAGAGGTTATTTATCTATTATGGCATCGTAAGCTGCCTAATTCAGAACAATTGGCTGAATTAAAGCAACAGCTTGCTGAAAGTGCTGCACTTCCACAGGAAGTAATTGAGCACTTTAAATTGTTCCCGGTTCAGACAGTACACCCAATGGCAGCACTTCGTTCAGCTGTTTCTTTATTAGGACTTTACGATACGGAAGCAGATGTAATGGAGAAGGAAGCTAATTATCGTAAAGCGATTCGTCTTCAAGCTAAAATGCCTTCTATCGTGGCAGCTTTTGCACGTATCAGAAAAGGACTTGAGCCAGTTGCACCTAGACAGGATTTGAGCTTTGCAGCGAATTTCTTATATATGCTTTCCGGTAAAGAACCGGAACAAATTGCAGTAGAGGCAATTGATAAAGCCCTAGTTCTGCATGCCGACCACGAATTAAACGCTTCTACATTCACAGCTCGTGTCTGTGTTGCTACATTATCCGATGTTTATTCTGGTATCACAGCAGCAATCGGAGCGTTAAAAGGACCTCTTCACGGAGGAGCAAATGAAGCGGTAATGAAAATGCTTACCGATATTGGTACCCTTGAAAACGTCGAGCCTTATATCCGCGGCAAGCTTGAGAATAAAGAAAAAATTATGGGCTTTGGCCACAGGGTTTACCGCCAAGGAGATCCTCGGGCCAAGCATTTAAAAGCAATGTCCAAAAAATTAACAGAACTAACTGGCGAACCACAATGGTACGATATGTCAGTGAAAATTGAGAGCATCGTAACCGGTGAAAAGAACCTGCCGCCAAACGTTGATTTCTATTCCGCATCTGTATATCACAGTTTAGGTGTTGACCATGACCTAATGACGCCAATTTTCGCTGTCAGCCGTGTATCTGGATGGCTTGCTCATATTTTAGAGCAATACGACAACAACCGTCTAATCCGCCCGCGTGCTGAATACACAGGTCCTGGAATGCAGAAATATATTCCAATCGAACAAAGAGGATAACATTTTACTTTTTTTCGAAAAATTGGTTAAATAAGATTTGGTAGAGGTTAGGGGTGAATACCTGCTAACCTTTACTTAAGTCTTTACCATATCATCAGGTTTTCACGTTTTTACATACTAGGAGGGAGAACTACCATGCAAGGTGAAAAAATCACGGTAACAAATGGAGTCTTAAACGTACCAAACAATCCAATTATCCCATTCATTGAGGGAGACGGCATCGGTCCAGATATTTGGGCTGCATCTGAGAGAGTTTTAAATGCAGCTGTTGAAAAAGCCTATAAAGGCGAGCGTAAATTAGTTTGGAAGGAAGTTCTTGCTGGAGAAAAAGCATTCAATCAAACTGGCGAATGGCTTCCAAAAGAAACTTTAGATGTAATTAATGAGTACCTAATTGCAATCAAAGGTCCACTTACTACTCCTGTTGGCGGAGGAATTCGTTCGTTAAACGTAGCTTTACGCCAAGAGCTAGATTTGTTTGTGTGCTTGCGTCCTGTAAGATGGTTTGAAGGTGTTCCTTCACCAGTTAAGCGTCCGCAAGATACAGATATGGTTATCTTCCGTGAAAACACTGAAGATATTTATGCAGGTATTGAGTATGAAAAAGGAACTGAAGCAGCTAAAAAGGTAATTGACTTCCTTCAAAACGAAATGGGCGTAAATAAAATCAGATTCCCTGAAACTTCAGGTATCGGTATTAAGCCTGTTTCTCAAGAAGGTACAACACGTCTTGTCCGTGCTGCTATTAATTACGCAATTAAAGAAGGCCGTAAATCCGTTACACTCGTGCATAAAGGCAATATCATGAAATTTACAGAAGGCGCGTTTAAAAACTGGGGTTATGAGCTTGCAGAAAAGGAATTTGGCGATAAAGTCTTTACTTGGGCTCAATATGATCGCATTAAAGCTGAGCAAGGTGCAGATGCTGCTAACAAGGCGCAGGCTGATGCTGAAGCTGCTGGCAAGATTATCGTGAAAGATGCGATTGCTGATATCTTCTTACAACAAATCCTAACTCGTCCACGTGAGTTCGATGTTGTGGCTACAATGAACTTAAACGGCGACTTCATTTCAGATGCACTTGCAGCACAAGTTGGCGGTATCGGGATTGCTCCAGGAGCTAACATCAACTATGAAACTGGACACGCAATCTTCGAAGCAACACACGGTACTGCACCGAAGTACGCAGGTCTTGATAAAGTAAATCCTTCATCTGTCATTTTATCAGGTGTACTACTGCTTGAGCACTTGGGCTGGAATGAAGCAGCTACAATGGTCATTAAATCAGTGGAAAAAACGATTGCTTCAAAAGTTGTTACTTATGACTTCGCTCGTTTAATGGAAGGCGCAACTGAAGTTAAAACTTCCGAATTTGGTGACGAACTAATTAAGAACATGGAATAAGAAAAGCTAATGTGATAACAACAAAGTGTATTTAGGGCTGTTTTTATAACAGCCCTTTATTTAAAAAGTTCATTCAAAAAGGGGAGAAAAAGTATGTCATTAAAACGTAAAAAGGTTTCTGTAATTGGCGGAGGTTTTACTGGAGCAACTACTGCATTTTTGCTTGCCCAAAAAGAGCTTGGTGATGTTGTATTAGTTGATATTCCGCAAATGGAAAATCCCACTAAAGGGAAAGCGTTAGATATGCTTGAAGCAAGCCCTGTTCAAGGATTTGATGCCAATATTACTGGAACATCAAATTATGAAGATACGAAAGACTCAGACATCGTTGTTATCACTGCAGGTATCGCACGCAAACCGGGCATGAGCCGTGATGATTTAGTGCAAACAAACCAAAAAGTAATGAAAGCTGTTACCTCTGAAATCGCAAAATATTCTCCAAACTGTACCATCCTTGTATTAACGAACCCGGTGGATGCCATGACCTACACTGTGTTTAAGGAATCTGGCTTCCCTAAAAACCGTGTAATCGGCCAATCCGGTGTACTTGATACAGCTCGTTTCCGCACCTTTGTTGCACAAGAATTAAACATCTCTGTTAAAGATATTACAGGCTTCGTACTAGGCGGACATGGGGATGACATGGTTCCGCTTGTACGGTATTCTTATGCCGGTGGTATCCCATTAGAAACTCTAATTCCAAAAGATCGGTTAGAAGCAATTGTAGAACGCACAAGAAAAGGCGGCGGTGAAATCGTTAACCTTCTTGGTAACGGAAGTGCCTACTATGCTCCTGCAGCCTCATTGGTTGAAATGTGTGAAGCGATTTTAAAAGACCAACGCCGTGTATTACCTTCTATCGCTTACCTTGAAGGTGAATATGGTTATGAAGGCATTTATTTGGGTGTGCCGACTATCCTAGGTGCCAATGGTATTGAAAAAGTAATCGAACTTGACCTGACTGCAGAAGAAAAAGCTGCGCTAGATAAATCGGTTGAATCTGTACGTAATGTCATGAATGTTTTAGTTTAATAATGGTGTTTTATATTCGGGAAGGGCATAAACCCTTCCCGAATTTTCCTGAGGTAATGAAATCGTTTTCAAATGGAGGTTCGTGATGCTTTTAGGAAAAAAACGTAAGCTAGGAAGAAGAATTGAAGAAATAACCGTTGGGGAAAAACTCTCCTTCTCGGAGAAGGTGGAGGATAAAGATCTTCTCTTATATTTAGGATTAACCGACGATGCGAATCCGCTCTACATACAGCACGACTATGCTTCACAGACCCCTTTTGAAAAGCCGATTGTCCCAAGCGTGATGCTGACAGGGATGATGACTTCAGCCATCTCAAAATATCTCCCTGGCCCGGGAAGTCATGTAATGAGCCAAACGATTGAATTTACAAAGCCCGTTTACCATTATTCATCAGTTGAATTTCTATTTGAAGTAATCGAGGTAAATCGTGAAGGGCATTTTGTTGCTATTCGAGTTTTGGCATTCAATGAAAAAAATGAAACGGTTATCACCGGTGTGCTTAAAGTCTGTCCGCCATATCGCCTGGAAGAAATCCATGCCAGAGCATTAGATAATTTTTAATAGAACCTTTTTTTTATTAATAGATTGTCTCTGCATTTGGGCCTGTTGATTTCCGCTCCGGGCACACGCTTTCCGCGGGGAGGTCCTGGAGCCTCCTCGGCGCTGAATGCGCCTGCGGGGTCTCCAGTGACCTCTATATCCCGCAGGAGTCGGTGCCCTCCACTCCAATCAACAGGGAGTCATTCAACTAAAGATTGCAAGACACTTTTTCTAAGATTATTAAGTGTGTTGCAATCTTTTTTTATTTTTGGTCTGTTATAACTGAAAGTTGATTTCACTGTGTTTGTAAAATAAACGGTAAAATTCCGTTTAAATTGGGAAATACCCATATTTCCTTAAAAATAAAGGAAGCTTTTCCGTTAATATGCTCCAAATCTTTGGATTTTGTCTTATTTAGAGCAGTTAATCGGAATAACTCCGTTTATTTGTGCTTCTTAAGCTTCCTCTATATACATTAGCGGGAAATTCTCCGCCTATGAATTCTCTTAGCTACAAGAAATCAACAATGAATAATAACAGAGCCTATTTTTTAATGTGAGATTAAGGTCCTTATTAAATACACCTGTTGATTGGAGCGGAAGGCGCGTAGACTCCTGCGGGAGTACGGGGCAGGGGAGACCCCGCAGGAGCTTTAGCGACGAGGAGGCTCCCCGGCACGCCCGCGAACCGCTCGCGCCTGGAGCGCAAATCAACAGACCTGTTGAAAAGCCTTTAAACTAATAAAATCATAACAAATTAACGCGTTGAAATTGTTATAGATTGAGGTGAAATAAAAGGCTATCGAAAGTTTTTCAACAGCTTAAGGAATGTGCAAATACACATTCCTTTTCATATTTTCAGTGCGAGTTATCCGATAAAGGTTTTCTTTTCGGATTTATAATATAATAATGTTAAATGAAGGAAAGAGAGAAGCGAAATCGGAGGGCCTTACGATGAAAACAAAGGTATTGGTAGTTGATGATGAACACTCTATTGTGACACTTCTAAAATACAATTTGGAACAGGCGGGATATGAAGTAATTACCGCAATGGATGGGGAAGAAGGGCGGCAGCTAGCTGTACAGGAATCACCAGACATCATCCTGCTGGATTTAATGCTTCCCAAAATGGATGGTATGGAAGTGTGCAAGCAGCTTCGGCAAGAGCGTATAATGACACCTATATTGATGTTAACGGCAAAAGATGAAGAACTTGATAAAATCTTGGGCTTGGAGCTTGGCGCGGATGACTATATGGTGAAGCCGTTCAGTCCAAGGGAAGTGATTGCACGTGTTAAGGCGATTCTCAGAAGAACTTATTTGCAGACGGATGCGGGAGACCCAAGCCCAAAAGAAGATTCATTGATTACAATCGGGAAAATAACCATTTTTCCGGGAAAATATGAAGCATTTATTGAGGGGAATTTGCTTGAGCTAACTCTTAAAGAATTCGAATTGCTGCACTACCTTGCCCAAAACAAAGGAAATGTCTTAACCCGGGATCAATTATTAAGTGCTGTTTGGAATTATGACTTTGCTGGCGATACTAGGATAGTCGATGTACATATTTCTCATTTAAGAGAAAAAATTGAAAAGGATACCAGAAAACCGGCTTATATAAAAACTATTCGCGGACTTGGTTACAAATTGGAGGAGCCAAAAGAAGAATGACAAAGTTTCGAACTAAACTTTTGTTTTCTTTAATTATATTAATTTTTTCAGAATTAATCGGATTGGGAATTCTGTTCGGTCAGTTGTTCCATAGCTATTTTGTACATTCATTTAATGAAAGGCAAATATGGTGGATCCTATCCGTCAGTCTTTTAGTTGACCTTATCATCATTGTTTATCTCGGAATCCGAATTTCCACCAGATATATAAAGCCGATAAAGTCTGTGACAAATGTAGCCGTCGAACTCTCAAAGGGAAATTACCGTGCCCGGACAACTGTTGACAGAAATGATGAAGCAGGGATGCTGGCTGTAACCATTAATAGGCTGGCAGAAAATCTTCAGGAACTCAAAAAAATGCAGGAAATGCAGCAGGACCGTTTACAGGCATTGATTGAGAACATGGGAGCAGGTTTAATTCTTATTGACAGCCGGGGGTATATTAATTTAATTAATAAAGGCTATATCGAACTATTCCAAGTAGAACCATCTGATTATTTAGATAGGCTTTATTATGAAGTTCTTCAGGAAAAAGAACTATGCCAGATCATAGCAGAGGTTTTCCGGACAGAACAAAAAGCAAGAAAGCAGCTGCTTATCCCATTACAAATTGAAAGAAGATATTTTGATGTATACGGTGTTCCAATCATTGGGAAAAACAATGTCTGGAAAGGAATTTTACTCGTTTTTCATGACATTACGGAAATGAAAAAGCTCGAACAAATGCGAAAAGACTTTGTCGCCAACGTTTCGCACGAACTAAAAACACCAGTCACATCAATTAAAGGTTTTTCAGAAACTCTTCTGGATGGGGCAATGAATGACAAAGAGACATTGGAATCATTTCTTTCTATTATTTTAAAAGAAAGCGATCGGCTACAATCCCTAATCCATGACCTGCTAGAACTTTCAAAGATTGAGCAGCATAACTTCCTGTTAAACATTAATGAATTGGATTTATTTGAGCTGCTAGAGGACGTCATTACTCTATTAGCCGGTAAAGCACAAGCGAAAAACATTCAGCTTGAGCTTGTCAGTGAGCAAAAAAGTGCCAGCCTTAAAGGTGATATTGACCGATTAAAGCAAGTTTTTATTAATCTTATAGGGAACGCCATTACCTACACACCTTCAGAAGGAGTGGTAAAGGTATTACTCGTTGAAGAGGACGAAGTTGTCCGTGTTCATGTTAAGGACTCCGGTGTAGGGATAAAGAAGGATGAAATTCCCCGGATTTTTGAACGTTTTTACCGGGTCGACCGGGCCAGAGATCGAAATTCAGGCGGGACAGGCCTTGGTTTGGCCATCGTGAAACATTTGATTGAGGCACACCATGGAAATATCAAAGTGAAAAGTGATTTAGGAAGCGGCAGCGAGTTTATAATCGAACTGCCGAAGAACGTGAACTATTTTTTAGGAAGGTGATTGAATGGAACACAAAAAGCTTGTACTGATTGATGGAAATAGTATTGCATACCGGGCCTTTTTTGCATTGCCGCTTTTGAACAATGATAAAGGTATTCATACTAATGCGGTCTACGGCTTTACAATGATGCTGATGAAGATTTTGGAGGAAGAGAAGCCAACCCATATTTTGGTTGCTTTTGATGCCGGCAAAACAACCTTCCGCCACAAAACCTTTGAAGAATACAAAGGCGGCAGACAGAAGACACCACCGGAATTATCAGAGCAATTTCCGTTTATTAGGGAGTTATTAGATGCTTACGGAATCTCAAGATATGAATTGGAGAATTACGAAGCGGACGATATTATTGGGACGCTTTCGTTAACAGCTGAAAAAGACGGATTTGAAGTAAAGGTTATTTCCGGCGACAAGGATTTAACACAGCTTGCTTCACCGCATACTACCGTGGGGATTACCCGTAAAGGGATTACAGATATAGAGGTGTACACGCCGGAGCATGTTCAGGAAAAGTATGGCTTAATCCCTGACCAAATTATTGATATGAAAGGTCTGATGGGGGACTCATCCGATAATATCCCTGGTGTACCAGGAGTAGGTGAAAAAACTGCCATCAAGCTGCTGAAGGAATTTTCCACTCTTGAACAATTATTAGAATCAATTGACAAGGTTAGCGGGAACAAGCTGAAGGAAAAGCTTACAGAGTTTAAAGAGCAGGCGGCAATGAGTAAGCAGCTTGCAACGATTGAAAGACATGCGCCGGTGGAGGTAGACTTAGAGGATATCTCATATGATGGGTTTACGAGAGAAAAATTAATAGGCTTGTTTAAGGAATTAGGATTTTCATCGTTATTGGATAAACTTGGTGAAGATTCGGCAGTAGATGTGATACAAGAGCTTGAAGAGGTTGAATACATAATTCCATCCGAAATTAGCGGCGATTTATTTGCAAATACCAATTATTTTTATGTGGAAATGCTAGAAGATAACTATCATCAAGCGGAAATCATCGGATTTTCGATCGTTAACGACAATGGACATTTCTTTCTCCCGACGGAACAAGCGCTAAATTCGGAATCGTTTAAGAACTGGGCTGAGGATGAAGGGAAGAAGAAAACGGTATATGACGCAAAACGCACCGAAGTTTCCTTAAGAAGACAGGGAATTCATTTAAAAGGGGCGGATTTTGATATTTTAATGGCTTCTTATATTTTGAATCCATCAGAAACGGGTGAGGATTTAGCGGCAATTGCGGGTAAGTATGGCATTCGTAATATTCAATCTGATGAATCGTTTTATGGAAAAGGGGCTAAACAAAGGATTCCTGAAACAGACCGGCTTGCCGAGCACCTAGTCCGCAAGGGGATGGCTATGGCCGAATTAAAAGACAAATTAGAAGATGACCTAAAGAAAAATGAACAATATAGTTTATTTACGGAACTTGAAATGCCGTTATCACTCATCTTAGCTGATATGGAATCATGCGGCATTAAGGTGGAGCGGGAGCGCCTGGAGTCAATGGGTCGTGAGCTTAACGAACGGCTTATTGAAATCGAGGAGAAAATCTGTGAATTAGCCGGTGAAAAATTTAATATTAATTCTCCGAAACAATTAGGCGTCATTTTATTTGAAAAATTGCAGCTCCCTTCTTTTAAGAAAACGAAAACCGGGTATTCGACCTCGGCCGATGTTTTAGAAAAGCTGGCTGGTGAACATGAGATTATTGAACATATTCTTCTTTACCGTCAATTAGGCAAGCTGCAATCCACTTATATAGAAGGATTGCTAAAGGTAATCGAACCAGAGACAGATAAGGTTCATACAAGATTCCAGCAAACCTTAACGGCTACAGGGAGGTTAAGCTCCATTGATCCCAACCTGCAAAATATCCCGATCCGTCTCGAGGAAGGAAGAAGAATCCGTCAGGCCTTCGTTCCGTCCGAGAAAGACTGGTTGATTTTTGCAGCGGACTATTCACAAATTGAGCTGCGGGTTCTTGCACATATTTCCGGTGATGAAAAGCTAATCCAAGCTTTTAAAGAGGATATGGATATTCATACACGCACAGCCATGGAGGTATTCCATGTTGATGCAGACCAAGTTACCTCCAATATGAGACGGCAGGCAAAGGCTGTAAACTTCGGGATCGTTTATGGAATCAGCGATTATGGACTCTCCCAGTCGCTCGGCATTACGAGGAAGGAAGCAGGGCAGTTCATCGAGCGTTATTTGAACAGTTATCCGCGTGTAAAGGAATATATGGAGACAATCGTCCATTCAGCGAAGCAGAAAGGATATGTCTCTACATTGCTCCATAGGAGAAGATACCTTCCGGAAATAACGGCCCGAAATTTTAACTTAAGAAGCTTTGCCGAAAGAACGGCAATGAATACGCCCATTCAGGGGAGTGCCGCTGATATCATAAAAAAAGCGATGATTGATATGGATGAGGCATTAAAAGATAAAGGGTTGAAATCACGATTACTTTTGCAGGTACATGACGAATTGATTTTTGAAGCTCCTGAGGAGGAATTGGAAATACTTAAACAATTAGTGCCGTTAGTGATGGAAAATGCGATTGAGCTATCCGTCCCGTTAAAAGTAGATTATGCTTACGGATCAACATGGTTTGATGCAAAGTAAATAAACCAGCAAAGGGGGCTGCATTATATGCCAGAGCTTCCAGAAGTAGAAACAGTCAGGAGAACGCTGGAAAAGCTTGTTCTTCATAAAACCATCGAAGATGTAACCGTGTATTGGCCGAAAATCATTAAAAATCCTGCTGAAGCGGAACAATTCATCGATGCTTTAATAGGTGAGACTTTTGCTGCAATCGGAAGAAGAGGGAAATTTCTAATTCTTTATACAGAGAATTTCGCCTTAGTTTCCCATTTACGTATGGAGGGCAGATACGGATTATACCCGAAGGAAGAGCCATTCGATAAGCACACCCATGTGATTTTTCACTTTACAGATGGGACTGAACTGCGCTATCGGGATGTCCGGAAATTTGGAACCATGCATCTATACAAAAAGGGTGAAGAATTTACTAAGCCTCCCCTTATCCAGCTTGGTCCTGAACCTTTTTCAGAAGACTTTACCAAAGAGTACTTAGGGAAAATGCTTAAAAAAACGAATCGAAAAATTAAAACGGCTTTATTGGACCAAAACCTATTTGTTGGTCTTGGAAATATATATGTTGATGAAGCGTTATTTCGTTCAGGTATCCACCCCGAAAGGCTGGCGGGATCACTGAAGAAAAAAGAAATTGAGTTGCTGCATAAGGAAATTGTTGAAACTTTAAGTGAAGCAGTCGAAAAAGGCGGCAGCACGATTCGCTCCTATGTGAATTCTCAAGGGGAAATTGGCATGTTTCAACTAGAGTTATATGCCTATGGCCGCAAAGGGGAACCTTGTAAGAAATGCGGAACGCCCCTTGAAAAAACGACCGTAGGGGGAAGGGGCACCCATTATTGCCCGAAATGTCAAAGGCTTAAACATAAAACTTCGAGGAGTGTCTAGCTACAGCTCCTGGTCAAGGCGCTTCGGCTTTTCAGTTAACACTGGATAGGCTCCTGCCATATACTATCGTAGTATTTTGCAGGAAGGAGTCCTAGACACATCATGGTTCAGTTGTTCTCACTTCTCATACTCGCTCTTGCTCTCAGTCTTGACAGCTTTAGCGTAGGGTTTACGTATGGATTAAGAAAAATGGTTATGCCGTTTAAGTCCATTCTCATCATTGCATGCTGCTCAGCCATCTCATTGATGATTGCGGTATCAATTGGACATGGACTTGAAAAAGTATTATCACCGAGTATTACAGCAAGACTTGGAGGATTTATTTTAATCGGGCTTGGAGCATGGGTGTTATACCAGTTTTTCCGCCCTGAGAAAGAAAAAGAACCGATTGAACATGAAAAAACAATTGTAAACTTTGAAATTCGGTCATTGGGGCTGGCAATCAATATCTTAAGAAAACCGATGTCGGCGGATTTTGACAAATCCGGGACGATCACCGGAATCGAGGCATTAATGTTAGGCTTCGCTCTCTCACTGGATGCCTTTGGTGCAGGAATTGGAGCAGCAATGCTTGGATTCCCTCCCATTTATTTAGCCTTGACTGTTGCGGTTATGAGTTCATTATTTGTGTTATTGGGAATTAAATTCGGGTCCTTTTTTTACCGTTTTGACTGGGTTCAAAAGTTTACGTTTATACCGGGAATCTTATTAATCATCATAGGAATATGGAAGATATAACAATAGGAAAGGGAAAGGGCAGGAGTATGTCACTTGTTATCGGTTTAACAGGCGGAATCGCCAGTGGAAAAAGCACAGTATCTAATATGTTAAAAGAAATGAATATAACAGTTGTTGATGCAGATGTCGAAGCGCGTCTGGCGGTAGACAAAGGAGAACCTGCCTACCTGAAAATCATTGCCGAATTTGGTCAGGACATCTTATTAGAAAATGGGGAAATAGACAGACAAAAACTCGGCGCGATTATTTTTTACCAAGAAGAAAAAAGGCAGCTTTTGAATCAAATTGTTCATCCTGAAGTTAGAAAAAGAATGATGGAGAAGATTCAAAAGGCTTCGGAGAATCAAGAAGAAGTAATTATTCTTGATATTCCTTTGTTATTTGAAAGCAAGCTGACCTTCATGGTTGAAAAAACCATCCTTGTTTATGTAGACAGAGAAACGCAGTTGAATCGGCTGATGCAGAGAAACCAACTATCAGAAGCGGATGCACAGGCCAGGGTCAACTCGCAAATGCCGCTTGCTGAAAAAGTAAAACTGGCCAATGCCGTGATTGATAATAATGGATCAATAGAAGAAACAAAAAAGCAGCTCATTGAAATATTAGCCGGATGGGGAATTCAAAAAACATATCAATAACCTATGGAAGGGGGGCATTCACCCCTTCTTTTTTTATGTGGAGTTATCTGAATTATAAAACTTTTAAAAAATACGCTTTTTATTCATCACAAATAAAACTAAATGTGTTATACTAATACCATCAGATGGAGATAAAAGTATAACATTAATGCGGAAGGGGCCGTAAAATGAGAGCAAGAATTGCCATTAACGGGTTTGGAAGAATTGGAAGGATGGTTTTTAGACAAGCAATCCTTGAGAAAAAGCTGGATGTTGTCGCAATCAACGCAAGCTATCCTGCTGAAACGTTAGCACATTTAATTAAATATGATACCAATCACGGAACATTCCAGGGAGAAGTCATCCCTTTAGATAATGAACTGCTTGTAAATGGAAAAAGAGTCAAGCTTTTAAGTAATCGTAATCCAGAAGAACTTCCATGGAGAGAATTGGGAATTGATATTGTCATTGAAGCAACTGGAAAGTTTAACGCTAGGGAAAAGGCTGCGCTGCATTTAGAAGCGGGAGCAAAGAAGGTAATCCTTACTGCACCTGGTAAGAATGAAGACGTTACGATTGTTATGGGTGTAAATGAAGAAATGCTCGATATTGAACACCATGAAGTGATTTCTAATGCATCTTGTACAACAAACTGCCTTGCACCAGTTGCAAAGGTTTTAGATGATAAATTTGGAATTGAATGCGGATTAATGACCACTGTTCATGCTTACACAAATGATCAAAAAAATATCGATAATCCACACAAGGATTTACGACGGGCTCGTGCGTGCGGACAATCTATCATTCCGACTACGACAGGTGCAGCGAAAGCACTATCCCTTGTTCTGCCGCAATTGAAGGGCAAACTACATGGTATGTCACTGCGCGTTCCAACGCCAAATGTTTCCCTTGTTGATTTAGTTGTAGACCTTAAGCAAGATGTAACGGTGGATGATGTTAACAAGGCGTTTAGAGAAGCTGCCGGAGGTCCGTTAAAAGGAATTTTAGACTTTACGATGGAACCATTAGTTTCAGTCGATTTTAATACGAATGAACATTCCGCCATTATCGATGGACTTTCCACGATGGTAATGGGGACAAGAAAAGTAAAAGTGTTGGCTTGGTATGATAATGAGTGGGGCTATTCTACACGTGTAGTCGACTTAAGTTTACTTGTCGCCGAAGAAATGGCTAAAATGTCGCAGGTAAAGGTTAGCTAAATAAGATAAGATTAAAAAGAGGTTGCTTTACAGGCGCCTCTTTTTATATTTTCGGGATATTGATATACACTAGAAACAAAGGTTTATAAGGAGGAACGCTAATGGCGATTTTATTGGGGCTCTTTACCCGTTTTAAAAGACAAATTGAAACAACAGATAAACAAACTGATGATTCTTTAAAAACTCATTATTATAAAGGGACATTCAATCAAGTTTTCGATTCAGTAGAACAAATTTTTAAAGAAGATGCTGATTGCCATGTTACAACGGTTTCTAAGGAGCACGGCGAGATTGCTGTTGATATCCAGAAGCCCTTTCCATGTTTTCTTATTGCAACAATTGTCTCTGTTAAACCGATGGAAACAGCTGTGGATTTTACTATTTCATCCGAAAAGTTCGCAATGCTTGGGACCTATCCGGAATTAAAAAAACGTATTGTCGCCTACTATAAGCGAATTAGCCAAATACATACCAATACTGGAACAGGAAAAAACTATTAATACTTTTACTTGTGAAAAGGTGTTCTTTTTTATAAGATAATAGTAAGAATTGCTGCGGAAAATGTTCGGATTTACCTATTAGATTTGGAGTTGGTTTAGGAGATGAAATGCCCTTCATGTCAGAATTATGGCACACGCGTACTTGATTCCCGGCCCGTGGATGAGGGACGTGCAACACGAAGAAGACGAGAATGCGAAGAATGCGGGTACCGTTTTACTACATTTGAGAAAATCGAAGAGATTCCTTTAATTGTCGTCAAAAAGGAAGGAATGAGGGAAGAATTCAGCCGCGATAAAATCCTGCGCGGGCTTATTAAGGCATGTGAAAAGCGCCCTGTTGCTTTAAAGGAATTAGAGGACATTACACATGGTGTAGAGAAAGCTCTTCGAAGTCAGGGTGTTTCCGAAATTAAAAGTGATGAGATTGGCGAAATGGTGATGGACAGGCTATCAAAAGTAGATGAGGTTGCATATGTCCGCTTTGCATCAGTTTACCGCCAATTTAAAGATATCAATGTTTTTATCGAAGAATTAAAAGAATTAATGAACAAAGAGAAATTATAAAGAGCTGTTTCGGCTCTTTTTTAGCTAATAGGAAAGGTTTGAATGAAAATGGCGCAGCATTGGCAGGAAATACTTCCAATCGATCGTTATATTGTTACCGCTAATGGACTGCTGCATGAGTATGACCGAAAAGTGCTGACATTTTTATACCAGCCTTTAATTGGGTCAACTTGCTTTAGCTTGTATATGACACTCTGGGCTGAACTGGAAGAAAATCGATTATGGTCGGAATCCTCCACACACCATTTATTAATGAATCTACTAGGTCGGAATCTAAATGAAATCTATGAAGCACGCCTAAAACTTGAAGGAATCGGCTTGGTGAAGACTTATGTTAAAACGGAGGATGAGGTGCGTTCCTTTATTTATGAACTCCACCCTCCGTTAAGCCCGGACCAGTTTTTTTTGGATGGTATGCTTAACATTTATCTTTATCGTAAAATTGGAAAAAATCATTTTTCCCGTTTAAAACGCTTTTTCTCGGAACAGCAAATCCCAAAAGGTACAGGATATCAGGAAACCACTAAGGCGTTTCAGGAAGTGTTTATGTCAGCAACACCCGGTACTATCCAATATATGCAGGATAACTCTGAGGATCTTGCTGCCGATACAGACCAGCACTTTATAGGGCGTCACGATTCAAGTGGTGTGCAAATTGATATCGGTACGTTTGATTTTGATCTGCTTATCGCCGGTTTAAATGAATCGCTTGTCCCGAACAAAGCTTTAAACCATAAGGTAAAAGAGGTTATTAGTAAACTCGCATTTCTTTATAATATCGATGCTATTCAAATGAAAAATATTATTCTCAGTGCTGTTAATGAGGCAAATGAAATTGATTTGGAAGAGTTGCGAAAAGCTGCGCGTGATTGGTATCAATTTGTGAACTATGACCAGCTGCCGACACTCATCGAACGTACCCAGCCGGCTGCCCATCGGGTTCAAACGGAAGAGCCAAAAACAAAGGAAGAGAAGCTCATTCATTATTTGGAAACAACGTCCCCTTTACAGTTTTTAAAAGACCTGTCGGGAGGGGCAGAACCATCAAAATCGGAAATTGAGCTGATTGAAGAGATCATGTTCAATCAAAAGCTTCTTCCAGGTGTTTTAAATGTGCTGATGCATTTTGTGATGCTAAAGACCGATATGAAGCTGACAAAGGGGTACACCGGGACAATTGCCAGCAACTGGGCAAGGCTGCAAATAAAGACGGTCAAAGAAGCGATGGAGCAAGCCAAGAAGGAATCTCAAAAAACGGCCAAAAATAAACAGGCTACCGGAAAAACATCAAAGCAAAAGCCAATCCGGACGGAGTTTCTTCCAGAATGGTTTGACGAAGATCCATCCAAAAAGGCTGAGCCGCACAAGGAAACGACCAAAGATTTAGAAGCAAAAAAACGTGAAATAGAAGAAATGCTTAAGGCATTTGATGACTAGATGCTGGAGGTGAATTATGGAAAAGATCAACAAAACTCTAAAACGGTTAGCCTCACATGAGAATTTTCAAAAACGATTTGCGCAAATGCGTGAGGACACATTGGCCAATCCTGATGTCAGGGATTTTTTAAGGAAGCATCAGCAGGACCTCACGGAGGAGATTATTGAGAAAAGCCTGATGAAGCTTTATGAATATACGCAGCAAAGCAGGTACTGTCACAAGTGTGAAAGTCTTGAGGCATGTACCAACATGATGAAGGGGTATCATCCTGAATTAATTTTAACGAGGAGTTCCATCGATTTGCGGTATGACCGCTGTCCGCGAAAAATTATGGAAGATGAGAAGAGGAAAAATGAGAAACTCATTAAAAGTTTACATGTGCCAAAGGATATCCTGAATGCCTCGTTCGAGGAACTTGAACATGATGAGGAACGGATCGATGCCGTTCAGAAAGCTGCCGCTTTTTTACTGAAATATGAGCAGGGCAAGCCGGTGAAGGGACTTTATTTTTACGGGAAGTTTGGTGTTGGAAAGTCCTATTTATTAGGTGCCATTGCCAATAAACTTGCCAAAAAGCAGATTTCTTCGATGGTTGTCTATGTTCCGGAGTTGCTGCGGGAGATGAAAAGCTCCATCGCCGATTCGACTTTAAACGAAAAAATCGATGCGTTAAAAAAAGAGCCGATTTTAATGCTTGATGATATTGGTGCTGAAGCGATGTCCAGCTGGACGCGCGATGAAGTTCTTGGACCAATCCTGCAATTTCGCATGCTTGAGAGCCTGCCGACCTTCTTTACTTCTAATTTTGATTTTCAAGGGCTCGAGCACCATTTAACCTACAGCCAACGCGGCGAAGAGGAAAAAATGAAGGCCCGCCGCATAATGGAGCGAATTCGTTCTTTGAGCGAACCCGTAATGGTGGGCGGTTCCAACCGCAGAAATTAATGTTACAAGGGATTCCGGTATTCGCCGGAGTCCTTTTTTGCACTTTTAAAACTTCTATTTTGGCCAAGTCCCCCATATATATTAAAACAGAGATTCGGTTTTTAGGGGGGATTTGGTTGGCAGAAATCATCTTCCAAAATAAGATGGATGCAATCCGTTTTTATAATCATTTGCAAAAAGTATTAAATAATCTTCTTGATTATGAAAATATTCTTCTTTTTGAAGATCGACATATAGTGAAAATAATGGATGGCTCTTGTTCTGACCATTTATTTGCCAAGGTTAAAGACGCTTTTTATGAGTTTATTACATGTATTAAACGCGATGACTGGTTTATGGATATTTTGGAGCAGCAATTTTTTTACGAAGACCTGGAAGAACGGCAGCAAATTTTGGAGATTCTTTATTCCATTTTAGAAGGGCATCGCTTTGAACTGTCTTCTTTTTTACAGGAAAATAATGAGGAACCTAATATTAAGGAAGCCATTCATCATGTTTTTCAGGAAAATATTTCGTTCTCGTTTGATTCGTTTGCGAAATTTAGGTTGCGCTCGTATCTTCAGCTCCTTGAAAGCTATGTGGAGCTTTCAATTGATGAATATAAAATGGAGCAGGAATACCAAATGTTTGTGAATATGCTGAGAGATTTTTTGGCAAATCGGGAGCCGAAAATTGATGTGCTCCATCTATTATTTGATGATGAAATCACCTTTTACAATGAACATTTTGAAGAAATGAAACGAAGCGAATTGATACGTCTGATAGACCGAAAGCTGTTGGTGAATCATCCAGTTTACGTCGATTCGGCCTCGATTGCCCCGCTATTATCTTTGGCGCCGACATCTATTTTTCTTTATACAAATGATCCGGAGGCCCCGCTTGTCAGAACAATTAAGAATATTTTTGAGGAAAGAGTGAAGCTCAGGCAATTCGAGGCGCTTCGGGAAGTGAAAAATTGGGTAGGAAAAGCAACTTCCTCCGAAAACCATGGATAAAAAATACAAATTGTTAAAATAATTTGTTTTATGAAGTTGATTTTTTAAAACTAAATCATTATAATAACGTACATAGCTTATATCATAGTAAATGTAATGATAAGGACAACAGTATTTTTTTACGGTTTTTAGAGAGGGAGGACGCGGCTGAAAGCCTCCTAACACGAAAGAAATACTTACCACCTTTAAACTTCACCAGTGAACACTTCATTTTCTCATGAAGCTAGTAATTGTTGACGGCAATCAGCCGTTACCCTGACCTAAAGTCATTTTCAGTATGCCCTGTTGGCAGCTTCTGAAAATGAAAAATTGGGTGGAACCACGTGTTAATCAAAACTCGTCCCTATTCCTAGGGACGGGTTTTTTATTTTTTATTTTATAAGGAGGAATTGATGATGTCAGATGTTGTAAAAATTGCATTTCCTGATGGGGCAGTAAAGGAGTTCCCAAAAGGAACGACAACAGAAGATATTGCGGCATCCATCAGCCCTGGTCTGAAGAAAAAGGCTATTGCCGGCAAACTAAACGGTCAAATGTATGATCTTCGCCGTCCAATTCAAGAAGACGGTTCAATAGAAATCGTGACACCAGAATCTAAGGATGCCCTTGAGGTATTGCGCCACAGTACTGCCCACTTAATGGCACAGGCTGTTAAGCGTTTGTACCCGGGAGCGAAGCTTGGTGTCGGCCCGGTTATTGAAGGCGGATTTTATTACGATATGGATTTAGAGGAATCTCTGACACCTGAAGACCTTCCTAAAATCGAAAAGGAAATGGCGAAAATCGTTAGCGAGAACATTGAAGTTGTCCGCAAAGAAGTCAGCCGTTCCGAAGCGGTTCAGCTTTTTAAAGAAATCGACGATGAGTATAAGCTTGAGTTGATTGAAGCTATTCCTGATGATGAACAAGTAACGATTTATGAGCAGGGGGATTTCTTCGACCTATGCCGCGGTATCCATGTTCCATCAACTGGAAAAATTAAAGAATTTAAGCTGTTAAGCATTGCGGGTGCCTACTGGCGCGGCGACAGCAATAACAAAATGCTGCAACGCGTATACGGCACTGCCTTTTTCAAAAAGGAAGAGTTGGCTGAACATCTTCGTTTGCTTGAAGAAGCAAAAGAGCGTGACCACCGCAAGCTTGGTAAGGAGCTTAACTTATTTACTAATTCTCAAAAGGTAGGGCAAGGGTTGCCGCTTTGGCTGCCAAAGGGTGCAACAATCCGTCGTATCGTTGAGCGCTATATCGTGGACAAAGAGGTCAGCCTAGGCTATGACCATGTTTATACACCGATTATGGCAAACGTGGAGTTATATAAAACTTCCGGCCACTGGGATCATTACCATGAAGATATGTTCCCGGTAATGGAAATGGACAATGAGCAATTAGTGCTCCGCCCGATGAACTGCCCACACCATATGATGGTGTACAAAAATGCGATGCACAGCTACCGTGAGCTTCCAATTCGGATTGCTGAGTTAGGAACAATGCACCGTTATGAAATGTCTGGTGCTTTATCCGGATTACAGCGTGTCCGAGGGATGACTTTGAACGATGCGCATATCTTTGTTCGTCCGGATCAAATTAAGGAAGAATTCCAGCGCGTTGTTCGGCTGATTCTAGAGGTTTATAAAGATTTCGATATTAAGGAATATTCATTCCGATTATCGTATCGTGATCCTCAAGATAAGGAAAAGTACTTCGATGACGATGCGATGTGGGAAAAAGCACAAAGCATGTTAAAAGAAGCGATGGATGACCTTGGCCTTGATTATTTCGAAGCTGAAGGAGAAGCGGCATTCTACGGTCCTAAATTGGATGTTCAAGTCAGAACAGCTTTAGGTAAGGACGAAACATTGTCGACTGTGCAATTGGATTTCTTGCTGCCTGAACGTTTTGATTTAACTTATGTTGGTGAAGATGGCAAGCAGCACCGCCCAGTTGTTATCCACCGCGGTGTCGTTTCTACTATGGAACGGTTTGTTGCTTACTTGATTGAAGAATACAAGGGCGCATTCCCAACTTGGCTGGCGCCTGTACAGGTTCAAGTGATTCCTGTTTCGCCAGAAGCGCATTTTGATTATGCCCGAAAGGTACAGGAACAGCTTAAGGCTGCAGGCTTCCGCGTTGAATTGGACGGCCGTGATGAAAAAATCGGCTATAAGATCCGCGAAGCGCAAATGCAAAAAATCCCTTATATGCTGGTTGTCGGCGACAAGGAAGTCGAGGAAAACGCTGTTAACGTACGTAAATATGGCGAGCAGAAGTCTGAGACTAAGGCGTTTGAGGAGTTTCTTGCTGGGTTGAAGGCGGAAGTGCAGAAATAATTTTAGGAGGGGAGAGCAATCTCCCTTTTTGGTTTTTTAAGGACAAAACTGCTTGAAATAGAGACGGAAGTGTCCGAATCAGCGTAACCTTCGGACAAAATCGATAGAAAAAGAGATGAAAGTGTCCGAACCCGGGCAACCTTCGGACAAAAACGATTGAAAAAGCGATGGAAGTGTCCGAACCCGGGTAAACTTCGGACAAAACCGGTTGAAAAAGCGATGAAAGTGTCCGAACCCGGGTAAACTTCGGACAAAACCAGTTGAAAAAGCGATGGAAGTGTCCGAACCCGGGTAAACTTCGGACAAAACCGATTGAAAAAGCGATGAAAGTGTCCGAACCCGGGCAACCATCGGACAAAACCGGTTAAAAAAGCGATGGAAGTGTCCGAACCTGAGTAACCATCGGACAAAACCAGTTAAAAAAGAGGCGGAAGTGTCCGAACCTGGGTAACCTTCGGACAAAATTGTCCCGGACTTACTCATAAAAAGTATTTGAACTAATCCCGATTGGTCTTCTGTCAAGAAAGTGGACAGTAAAATTTAAGACTTTTAGAAACCAAACCACTACCGCACTTCGTTTGGTACGGTATTAGAAATGATCAGTCGAAAAGCATGACTGCTCATTTCCTAACACCAAATGGCTATATTATGAGGTATATGCAACTTCATCTTGCCGGTGGTTTCTCTCGAATTGATTCGGTGAATTGTGCCCTAAAGTAGAGTGTTTTCGTTTTTCATTATAAAAACTATTTAAATAATGATTAATGGCTTTTACGGCTTCAGCCCTGGTCTTAAAGCGTCTTCTGTAGATCAAGTCTTTCTTGATTGTGGCATGAAAAGACTCAATACATGCATTGTCGTAAGGATCGCCCTTTCTGCTCATACTGATATGCATGTTTTTCCCTTTCAGGATGTCGATATAATCATTTGAACAATACTGGGACCCACGGTCCGAATGATGGATTAACCCTTCACTAGGCTGCCTTGTAACAATCGCCATATTTAATGCTTGTATGGATAGCTCCTTTTTCATATGTGAAGCCATACTCCAGCCTACGATTTTTCTTGAGAATAGATCCATAACGGATGATAAATAAACCCAGCCTTCAAGCGTCCAAATGTACGTAATGTCAGTTACCCATGCTCGGTTGGGCTTTTCAACATTAAATTGGCGATTAAGCAGGTTAGGATAAATGTGTAAATCATGATTTGAATTAGTAGTAATGACAAACTTTTCTTTTGGTGTGGCTGTTAAACCCATCTCTTTCATCATACGTGCAACCGTCTTTTGAGAAATGGTATAACCCCACTCCACCAAGTCGGCATGGACCCTGGGGCTCCCATACGTACCATAGCTCTCGTGAAATGATTTACTTATTTTTTGCTTGATTTCTTTACGGTAGGCATCTTTCTCAGATTGAGGTTTATTCTGGATCCTTAGCCATTTATAATAGCCACTTGATGATACTTTAAGAACTTTGCACATCTTCGCCACAGCGTGCTCATCAGAGTGGGCTTGAATGAACGTATAAATTACGCTTGGTTTTTCGTGAAGATGTGCATGGCCTTTTTTAGAATTTCGTTTTCCTCTTTCAATTTTTGTATCTCTTTCTCGTGTTGCTTTTTCAGTTTTTCAAGTTCTGTGGGTGTAAGATAGTTTTCTCCAGCTTTCCCAGCACTTGTTTTAGTCCTGTAAGCTGCCACCCATCGACTAACAGTTTTAGGGGAGATCTCGAGTTCAAAAGCTACCTGGGAGGCTTTTTTCCCCTCCTCAACGATTAACTTTGCAACATATTCTTTATACTCTTGAGAATGATGTTTACCCATGTGAACACGTCCTTTTAAATGATGATTGTATTATAATCTAAATCTCATTTTTACGTGTCCACTTTTTAGACTAACCTCACGATTGCTTTAAAATACTTATTCAAAATCCTTCTAATTCTCTTTTTACATTCAACAACCCCGCACCATTCATAAACAACATTAGTCGTTATTTTCATCCCAGGAAAAAGCAGCTTAATTTCCCTCACACATCGCAAAACAGCATCTGTCACCAACTCTTCATGCCCACAATCCAAGCAAATACAATTCTTTCCTTCAACAGAAATCGAAAACGAGTTGCAGATTTTACAGGTATGTCCTTTTCTCAGCTGGTCATATCGATATGAAGGCAATTGTGTATAAGGTGATTTTTTAATATGGAGAGAAACAAGCTTATCTGCTAGCCTCTTATAATAGTCATTCAGCTTTAATGGCGAATTGTCCAATTTTTCCAAATAACCGGATACTTGTGTTGGAAAAATAAAAGGCTTGGTGAGGGGGGCTTGGTATAGGGTGAACTTCGGATTGATGAAAATTACCTTGGCTTCAATCGGCAACTTTACTCCCAGGCTTTGGAGCAATTGGCGGAGCAAAGATTCACTTCGATTTAACTGGTAAAGTGGATTAGTATATTCTGTCTTTGGAAGCTTGTATAATCTATCTGATTCTGCCTCCGAATCTGGTCCTAACTCGTAAAAATAATCTCCTTCAAAATTTTTTACTTCACTTAAATAAATTTTTTCAGGAACAATAATTAATGTGTCAATTTGAAAAGTAGTGTTGTGCACCTTAAGCAGCAAATCGTTTAAAATATAGCATTCGCATTTGAGTTTTTCTGTAAGCTTATCAAACATTATCTCTCCCACGTACCCTTTTTTTAGCCGTAAATATCGTTGTCTGTCATCTTCTGATAAACTCATCCGGGTATTTAAAACTCCCAAAATAATTAATTCTTCAGGCTCTGTTCGGGGTTTATAAGCCATATGCCACATCCTTTCATCCAAATTAATTTTAATAAAAAATGCCAGCACTTTTTCCTTCGAAGGGTGAATATTTTGTTAACTTTTACCTGTAATAAAAATATGTTGAATAATTTCCGCTTTCCTGCTAAAATAAATTTCGTTGTCACAAAAGGAGTTCATTTGACAAAAGTTCTTTGCTTGTGATATAGTATCTAAGGTATAAATTGAATACTAGTTTCTAGGAAAAGAAGAAGCACCCGCTTCTCACCTGATTGACGCAGTTTGGCAGTTGGCAGGTTTTACGAGGACTTTTAGTTATTTTAACTTTGTTCGTAAAGTGTGGGTGTGTACATCCACACTTTTTTATTTGTACTTCTCATGGACTGCCAAACATAAAAAAATCTTGGTGGGGAGTATGTTTTTCCAAACGTTGTATTCTTGATTAAACCTTGGAGGTGGCTAATTATTAGCAAAGACATGTTAGTAAATGATGGGATTCGCGCTCGTGAAGTTCGCTTGATTGATCAAAATGGCGAGCAGTTAGGAATTAAATCCAAAATCGAAGCGCTGGAGATTGCCGGACGAGTGAATTTAGATTTAGTGCTTGTAGCACCAAACGCTAAGCCTCCGGTAGCCCGGATTATGGACTACGGCAAATTTAAATTCGAGAATCAAAAGAAAGAAAAAGAAGCTCGAAAGAACCAAAAGATTATCACGACAAAAGAAGTTCGTTTAAGTCCAACAATTGATGAGCACGACTTTAATACAAAGCTTCGCAATGCTATTAAGTTCTTGGAAAAAGGCGACAAGGTAAAGGCCTCCATCCGTTTCAAGGGCCGGGCAATTACCCATAAAGAAATCGGTCAGAAAGTATTAGACCGTTTTGCAGTAGAGTGTAAGGAAGTAGCTACGATTGAGTCTCATCCAAAAATGGATGGCCGTAGCATGTTCTTGGTTTTAGCACCTAAAATCGAAAAGTAATAAGGAGGACATCCCAATGCCAAAAATGAAAACTCACCGCGGCGCTGCTAAGCGTTTCAAGAAAACTGGATCTGGTCAATTAAAGCGTGACCACGCTTATACAAGCCACTTATTCGCAAACAAATCTACAAAAGCTAAGCGTAAGCTTCGCAAGTCTTCACTTGTATCTAAAGGTGATTTCAAACGTATTCGTCAATTATTAACAAACGTAAAGTAATCGATATAAGCATTGATTTAAATCTAGGAGGGAAATTACATGCCACGTGTAAAAGGCGGTACAGTTACTCGCAAACGTCGTAAAAAAGTTCTTAAATTAGCTAAAGGTTATTATGGTTCAAAACATACATTATATAAAGTTGCTAACCAACAGGTTATGAAATCTTTAATGTATGCATTCCGCGACCGTCGCCAAAAGAAGCGCGACTTCCGCAAACTTTGGATTACTCGTATCAACGCAGCAGCTCGCATCAACGGTCTTTCTTACAGCCGTTTAATGCATGGTTTAAAGCTTGCTGAAATCGAAGTAAACCGCAAAATGCTTGCTGAATTAGCAATCAGCGATGCAAACGCATTTGCTGAATTAGCAAACGCTGCTAAAGCTCAACTAAATAAATAATTAAACATATGGCCATTCTCTATGATGAGGATGGCCTTTTCTGTAGAGGAGATTGTTTATGGTAGGATTATGGGCAGCTATTATGGCTATAAACATAGTTGCGTTCAGCTTAATGGGTGTTGATAAAAACAGAGCGAAGAAACATCAATACCGGATTCGGGAAAGAACGTTATGGCTTGCAGCGTTATTTGGCGGTGCTGTTGGCGCTGCGGTTGGGATGTACTTTTTCCGGCATAAAACAAAGCATCTGCAGTTCAAGATTGGCTTTCCGATTCTGGCAATCATCGATGTCATACTTTTTATAAAGGGAGTGTTCTAATAATGAACCTTGTGAAGTTGTTTCAAATGCAAAAGGCATTAGATTCGCATATTGAGGAAAAGCATCAGCTTCAGGACGAGGATTTATTCAGCCGAAAAGTTCTCGCTTTATTAGTTGAGCTTGGTGAGCTCGCTAACGAAACCCGCTGCTTTAAATTTTGGAGCGTTAAGCCTTCATCATCAAAAAATGTGATTCTTGAGGAGTTCGTTGATGGGGTTCATTTTATTTTATCGCTGGGGATTGAGTGCGGATTTGATCAAAAGGGAATGGAATTAAAGGCTGCACAGCCTGAGTGCAGCGTGACGGAACAGTTCTTACGTGTTTATGAAGGGGTCACCATTTTTCAAAAAACAAAAAGCTTTGAGGATTACCTGCGATTATTCGAAGCATATTTGCAGCTTGCAGTCCTGCTTGGGATATCTTATGAAGAAATGGAACAGGCATATTTTTCAAAAAACGAAGTAAATTATCAAAGACAGCAAAACAACTATTAATTTGTTAATTGTCAGATAGTTTCGTTATAATGAAAGTGAACGTACATAAAAAGGGGGCTAAATAATGGCAAAAATGGATGAAACATTGACCATGCTGAAGGATTTAACCGATGCCAATGGAATTCCCGGCAATGAGCGTGAAGTCCGCGAAGTCATGAAAAAATACATAGCACCATATGCGGATGAAATCACGACTGACGGATTAGGCAGTTTAATTGCAAAGAAAGTCGGCAAGGAGGGCGGCCCTAAAATCATGGTAGCCGGCCACTTGGACGAAGTTGGCTTTATGGTGACGGCGATTGATGACAAAGGCTTCCTGCGCTTTCAAACGGTCGGCGGCTGGTGGGGCCAGGTGATGCTTGCTCAGCGAGTGACCATTGTAACAAGAAAGGGCAATGTAACAGGGATTATCGGATCTAAGCCGCCGCATGTTTTATCTGCGGAAGCCCGCAAGAAGCCAATTGAAATCAAAGACATGTTCATTGATATCGGTGCCTCAAGCCGTGAAGAAGCGTCCGAATGGGGCGTGCGTCCTGGAGACATGGTCGTGCCATATTTTGAATTCACCGTAATGAACAATGAAAAGATGCTTCTTGCGAAAGCTTGGGATAACCGCATCGGCTGTGCGATTGCGATTGATGTTTTAAAGCAATTGCAAGGTGTTGATCATCCGAATGTTGTTTACGGCGTCGGAAATGTTCAAGAAGAGGTTGGCTTACGCGGTGCCAAGACAGCTACTTATAAAATCCAGCCTGATATCGGCTTTGCTGTTGATGTAGGTATTGCCGGCGATACACCTGGAATTAGCGAAAAAGAAGCGATGAGCAAAATGGGCAAAGGGCCGCAAGTGGTTGTCTATGATGCGTCGATGGTAGCGCACAAGGGACTGCGTGATTTTGTAACGGATACTGCGGATGAACTCAACATCCCTTACCAGTTTGAATCCATCCCAGGCGGTGGAACAGATGCGGGCTCCATCCATTTAACGCATAATGGAGTTCCGGCGCTGGCGATTACGATTGCAACTCGTTATATTCATTCACATGCTGCAATGCTTCATCGTGATGACTATGAAAATGCTGTTAAGCTGATTGTAGAGGTCATTAAGCGTTTGGATCGCGAGGCTGTTGATAAGATTACGTTTGAATAAGGTTTTGGGGTCCCCGGCTGCTGTGTTTGCGCCGGGGATTATTTGTAATTTGGCGATTCGCCGATAGAATGCTCCGTTTCGCTGATAAAACCCAAAAATTCGCCGATAGACTTCTCAAATTCGCTGATAGAACTCCAAAATTCGCTGATAGACCCAGCCTCCCCCAAAAAAACAGCCGCCAACCCATCGGCCGGCGGCTAAAAATCCCATTTTTAATGCTTTAACCCGCTTTCAAGCGTGCCAAGCATCTCTTTTTTCTCTTGTTCAGATGAATTTTGCCAAATAACTTCAAATAAAACGCCTAAACCCGGCAGCATTTTCTCTTCCCCGCTTTGAATCGCATCGACAATGGTATCCTCTAATTGGTCTTGCGTATTATTGGAAACATTGTGAATAACAGCATTCCGCAAATTGAAATTCATAATGGGCCACTCCTTCTTTAACCTTAATTCTTTAGTTAATAGGGAATTAAAAAATTCCCCAAATTTATACTTCCCTAACGCATAAATTCAACTACGCTTCTGTCTTCGTCCTAACGGACTCGACAATCAGCAAGTTTTCATTTATTATCATTTCTAATTTTGGTTTTAATATGTATTTTAAATGGGCTATAATGTAAAAATCAGAGTAATTTTTAAAGGGGAAACAGAATTGAAATATATCCAATCGCAGCAAAATCCACAGGTTAAGCAATGGAAAAAGCTTTTAACGAAAAAAGAGCGAGACCGCTCAGATACATTTTTAGTGGAAGGCTTTCATTTAGTGGAAGAAGCACTCAAACAGGATGAACAAGTTTTAGAAATCATTATTTCTGAAAAAATAGGTGTGCCGCCGCGCCTCGATGCAGGTCAGACACCTATTTACATGGTGACGGAGGAAATCGCAGATTCCTTATCGGAAACGGAGACCCCCCAGGGGATTTATGCTGTCTGCCGGCAAGCCGATCAAAAAACAGACTTAAAAAATGCAAAAACGTACCTCCTAATCGATGCTGTTCAAGATCCGGGAAATCTCGGCACGATGATTCGGACAGCCGATGCGGCGGGAATTGATGCGGTAATTGTAGGCAAAGGCAGCGTCGATGTCTTTAACGGAAAGGTTCTTCGCTCTGCTCAAGGAAGTCACTTTCACCTTCCAATCATAAGAGGCGACCTTCAAGAATGGACGGCAAAACTGAAAGTAAAAAATATACCTGTTTACGGAACAGCACTTGAGGGAGCTTCTGCATATACTGATATTTCAACCGGTGAAGCTTTCGCCCTGATTGTCGGCAACGAAGGGAGCGGCATGAATAAAGAACTTCTGTCCCAAACAACCGCCAACCTTTATATTCCGATTTACGGCAAAAGCGAATCGCTGAATGTCGCGGTTGCGGCAGGAATTCTTTTATATTACTTGAAAAAATAAATTTGAAACACTCAAAAAATTAGTATATAATAATGAACAATGTTGATATTTAAAAGACAATGACGGAGAAAAGTATCTTGTCAAATGGCCATTTTTAGGGAGAAAGTGCCGCGACTGAAAGCACTTTTATGGACAGGGTAGGAGAAGTTCACCTCCCGAGTCGGCATCGGGACCATTTCTTAGCGGAGATGTAAAGATGCATCGGCACAAGCCGTTATCTGAATCGAGCGAACACAATATGTGTATACATACGTGTTTACAAGGGTGGTACCGCGATCTAATACCTCGTCCCTTTTTTGGGGGCGGGGTTTTTTTATTTTTTACATAAAAAATTTAAGGAGGAATCCAAATGCAAGAGCGTTTAAAGGAATTGCAAGCTGAAGCAATTCAGAAAGTGGAACAGTCTTCAAGCTTAAAAGACTTGAATGACATCCGTGTTGCATATTTAGGGAAAAAAGGCCCGATTACCGAGGTATTGCGTGGCATGGGCAAATTATCGGCGGAAGAGCGTCCGGTGATTGGAGCTCTCGCTAATGAAGTACGTGAAGCCATCGCTGCTAAAATTGAAGCTAAGCAAAATCAGTTGGAAGAAGCAGCTGTCTTAGAAAAATTGGCTTCTGAAAGCATTGACGTCACCCTTCCAGGGCGTCCTGTTAAGGTTGGGAACCATCATCCATTAACAAAAATCATCGAGGAAATCGAAGACTTGTTTATCGGAATGGGCTATGAAATAGCAGAAGGACCTGAGGTAGAGCAGGATTATTATAACTTCGAAGCGTTGAACCTGCCGAAAGGCCACCCAGCCCGCGACATGCAGGATTCCTTCTACATTACGGAAGAAATCTTGCTTCGCACCCATACATCGCCGGTTCAGGCCCGGACGATGGAAAAGAACAACGGCAAAGGTCCGATCAAAATCATCTGCCCTGGTAAAGTATACCGCCGCGATAATGATGATGCGACGCACTCACATCAGTTCATGCAAATTGAGGGCTTAGTGGTAGGCGAAAATATCCGCATGAGTGACCTTAAGGGAACATTGGATGTATTTGCTAAAAAGATGTTCGGCCAAGACCGTGAAATCCGTCTTCGCCCAAGCTTTTTCCCATTCACAGAACCTTCCGTTGAGATGGATATTTCCTGTAAAGTATGCGGCGGCCACGGCTGTAATGTTTGTAAGCAGACAGGCTGGATTGAAATCCTTGGCGCCGGAATGGTTCATCCAAACGTACTTGAGATGGCTGGCTATGATTCAAAGAAATACACTGGATTTGCTTTTGGAATGGGACCTGAGCGGATTGCGATGCTGAAATACGGTGTTGATGATATCCGTCATTTCTATACAAATGATGTTCGTTTCTTAAAGCAATTTTCGGTAGAAGAATAGGAGGTTGACGATATGTTCGTTTCATATAAATGGCTCCAGGATTACGTAGACTTAACTGGAGTATCGGCAAATGAATTAGCTGAAAAAATTACTAAAAGCGGGATTGAAGTAGAAGGCGTTGAAATCCTAAATGAAGGTATTAAGGGTGTTGTGGTTGGTCATGTAGTAGAACGTGTGCAGCATCCAAATGCCGATAAATTAAGCAAGTGTCAGGTTGATATTGGCGAGGGTGAGCCGGTTCAGATTATCTGCGGTGCGCCGAATGTCGCCCAGGGTCAAAAGGTAGCCGTTGCAAAAGTTGGTGCCGTTCTTCCAGGAAATTTTAAAATTAAGAAAGCAAAGCTTCGCGGCGAAGAATCAAACGGTATGATTTGTTCTTTACAAGAGCTTGGCATGGAAGGAAAAATTGTTCCTAAAGAATACGCAGAAGGAATCTTTGTTTTTCCAGCAGATGCAGAGGTCGGGACAGATGCACTTGCCTTGTTGAATCGCGACGACGAAGTTCTTGAACTTGGGTTAACGCCAAACCGTGCTGATTGCTTAAGCATGTTAGGTGTTGCTTATGAAGTGGCAGCGATTCTTGGCAGAGAGGTTACGCTTCCGGAAACAAGCCTAGAGCCGATTAGTGAAAAGGCAACGGATTATGTAAAGGTTGTTGTCGAGGCGACTGAGGATAATCCGCTATACGTTGCGAAAATGATTAAAAATGTGAAAATCGGGCCGTCACCACTTTGGATGCAAACCCGCTTAATGTCTGCGGGAATCCGTCCGCACAATAACGTGGTTGATATCACAAACTACATTCTTCTCGAATATGGCCAGCCGCTTCATGCGTTTGACTACGACCGTTTGGGTTCAAAAGAAATCCTTGTCCGCCGTGCGAACGATGGCGAGAAATTTGTGACGCTTGATGATGTAGAGCGCACATTAACGGCTGACCATTTAGTGATCACGAACGGAACAGAACCTGTTGCGCTTGCTGGTGTAATGGGCGGTGCCAATTCTGAGGTAACTTCTGATACGACTACTGTGTTATTGGAAGCAGCTTATTTTAACGGAGCAGCAGTAAGAAAAGCGTCTAAAGATCACGGCCTGCGCAGTGAAGCTAGTGCCCGCTTTGAAAAAGGGGTAGACCCGAACCGTGTACGTGTTGCTGGTGAACGTGCGGCCTACTTAATGGCTAAATACGCTGGCGGTGAAGTTTTAGAAGGTGCAGCAGAGGTTGATACATTAACTGTTGAGCCGGCAGTGGTTTCAGTTACTCTTGAAAAAATCAATCGCGTACTTGGAACCGGCCTTGAAATGAAGGATGTGGAAGCCATCTTCGACCGCCTTCAATTTGGGGTTTCTGTTGAAGGGGACACGGTTACTGTAACGGCACCAACACGCCGCGGCGATATCAAAATCGAAGAGGATTTACTCGAAGAGGTTGCCCGCCTATTCGGCTATGACAACATCCCGAAAACCTTGCCGATTGGTTCCACAACACCAGGAAAGCTATCTGAATACCAAAAGAAACGCCGTGTCGTCCGTGCTTATTTAGAAGGAGCCGGTCTGTACCAGGCCGTAACTTATTCTTTAACAAGTGAAGAAAAAGCATCTCAGTTTGCTATGGAAAAGCGGGATTTCATTCGCCTGGCGATGCCAATGAGCGAAGACCGCAGTATACTTCGCCTAAGCATCCTGCCACAGCTGCTCGAAGTATTGAAATACAACAGCGCTCGTCAAAATGACAGCCTAGCAGTATACGAAACCGGAAATGTCTTTTTATCTAACGGTGTGGAAGTTCTTCCTGAGGAAAAAGAGCATTTGGCTGGAGCGATTACCGGCCTTTGGAACAATCATTCTTGGCAGGGCGAAAAGAAACCTGTTGATTTCTTCGTTTTAAAAGGTATTTTGGAAGGATTATTCGCAAAGCTAGGTCTGACAGAACGTGTTTCATATGTTCAAGCACAAGTAGAAGGCATGCACCCAGGGCGCACCGCTGAAATCCGGATAGATGGCTCGAAAATTGGTTTTGCCGGCCAGCTGCATCCAAGCGTCCAAAAAGACTTAGATTTAAAGGATACCTATGTATTTGAAATATCATTAAAAGCAGTTCTTGGTGAAGAAACGGAAGCACTGCAATATCAGTCTATTCCGCGCTACCCATCCATCACAAGAGACATTGCTCTTGTGGTAAACCGAGAAACGGTGTCAGGCACGTTGAAGGATATTATCGTTAAAGCTGGTTCACCTCTTTTGAAAGAGGCTTATGTCTTTGATTTATATGAGGGCGATAAAATGGAGGAAGGCAAGAAGTCGATTGCGTTCTCATTGAAATATGTGGATCCAGAACGTACTTTGACAGATGAAGAGGTAACAAAGGTTCACGCGCGCGTGCTTGAGGCATTAAAAGAGCAAGCAGGTGCGGTTTTAAGGGGATAAGTATTAAAAAAGAGTATCCATTGGCGTGGATACTCTTTTTGCGTTGTGCGCCCGGCATGGGTGCAGTCTCTAGGGTGAAAGTCCCGAGCCATGAAGGCAGTAGTAGTGGTTAGCTTAACGCAAGGGTGTCCGTGGTGACGCGGAATCTGAAGGAAGCGAACGGCAAACCTCCGGTCTGAGGAACACGAACTTCATATAAGGCTAGGTATCATTGGATGAGTTTGCAATCCAAAACAAAGTCCATACTGCCGAAGGTGGTACAGAGTAAATGAAGCAGATAGATGGAGGGAAAGACTGCACTCTTACCCGGGGAGGTCTGATTGACAAGCCAAGTACACTTGGTAACCTGTCTAGCAATGGATAGCTGAACAATCAGAAGTCAGCAGAGGTCATAGTACCATTCTAACTCGAGAATGAATGGGAAGGACTGAACTATTAAGAGAGAATGAAGTCTGTACATTCGGCAATTGCATTGAACACAGACAATCCGAAAGGACCTACCTAAAGGAGGAAGCGGTGAATCCGCTGGGGACTCTAGGAGGGTGGAGCAAGAGTCGGCATAAACAGAGCCTTCATTCACGTGGAAAGGAATATCATCATGTTAATGGAACGAATCTTGTCACGAGAAAATCTCTTAACTGCCCTTAAACGGGTAGAGCAGAACAAAGGAAGTCACGGCATAGATGGAATGTCCGTAAAATTCCTACGACGACATCTCTATGAAAACTGGGATTCCCTTCGGGAAGCTTTGAGAACAGGTAACTATCATCCTTCCCCTGTTCGCCGTGTCGAAATCCCGAAACCAAGCGGAGGAATAAGGCTTTTAGGCATACCAACTGTGACAGACCGTTTCATCCAACAGGCAATTGCCCAAGTATTAACCCCAATCTTTGACCCAACCTTTTCTGAAAACAGCTATGGTTTCCGTCCTAATAGGAGTGCCCATAATGCGGTAAGAAAGGCAAAGGGATTTATCAAGGAGGGTTTCCGTTGGGTAATTGATATGGACTTAGAGAAATTCTTTGATAAGGTCAATCATGACAAATTGATGGGGATACTCGCTAAAAGAATCGAAGACCGCATACTTCTCAAACTAATCCGGAAATATCTTCAATCAGGTGTAATGCTCAACGGTGTCGTTCAATCAACGGAGGAAGGTACTCCGCAAGGAGGACCTCTGAGTCCTCTCCTTTCAAACATAATTCTTGATAAACTAGATAAAGAATTGGAAACCAGAGGACATAAGTTTGTCCGTTATGCGGACGACTGCAACATTTATGTTAAGTCATTAAAAGCAGGAAAACGTGTAATGGAATCCGTTTCGACGTTTATCGAGCAGAAACTGAAGTTGAAGGTAAACAGGGATAAGTCGGCAGTTGACCGCCCGTGGAAACGGAAATTTCTTGGTTTCAGCTTTACTTTAAATAAAGAACCGAAGGTACGAATTGCGAAAGAAAGTATTAAACGCTTTAAGACGAAGATCCGAGAAATTACCTCTCGGTCAAAATCTTTTCCAATGGAAGTAAGGATTGAAATGTTAAACCGTTATCTAACAGGATGGTGTGGGTACTTCGCCTTAGCTGACACACCAAGCAAATTTAAAGAATTCGATGAATGGATAAGAAGAAGACTCAGAATGTGCAAATGGAAACAGTGGAAGAAACCTAAAACCAGAGTCAGGAAACTAATAGGTTTAGGTGTCCCTGATTACAAAGCATATGAATGGGGCAATTCCCGAAAGAACTACTGGAGAATCGCATGTAGTCCAATATTACACAAAACCCTCGATAACTCATATTGGAGTCAACGAGGGTTGAGAAGTCTATATAATCGTTATGAATTTCTACGTCAATCTTAATGGAACCGCCGTATACCGAACGGTACGTACGGTGGTGTGAGAGGTCGGGGGTTAGTCACCCCCTCCTACTCGATTATTTGTATTTTTCGTAGAGGGTTTCATATTGTTTTGCAAGGGAGATATCTAGGTCGGTTAAACCTCCAGCATGCCAGGAGGTTATTTTTATAGTGACCATTTTATAGTCAATCGATATGAATGGATGGTGATTTTTTTCTTCGGATAATTGGGCGATGTCATTAACGAATGCAATCCCTTTTAAAAATTCCTGAAAGCGGTACTTTTTTACGATGAACTTGCCGTCCAGTTTCCAGCCGGTTAGACTATTAAGCTCAGCAGCAATTTCTTCTTCACCTAATCTCTTCAAGTCAATCCCTCCCTTAATTTTCACTTTCTCTTCTTATTAACTAAGGCCACTGCTTTTTCAGTATTCGCAAAATGCATCTTTACAAACGATGACAGCACATCTTGCCCTTTTTTCAAAATAAGCCTGGCAGCTGCCTCATCCACCTGGGCACCGGCTCCCTTCGGTACTCGAAAACCGGCCGCCTCACTTAACTTGTCAATGTATTGGATAAATGCATAACGAGCCAGGATGCTGGCAGCGGCAACCGCCAAATGAATGCCCTCGGCCTTGGTGCTAAAATAAACATTTTCCCGCGCGATTGCTTTTTGTCCCTTTAGATGCTGAAAATAGGTGCCCTCCTGGACGAATTGGTCAATCAAAATCGCGTCAGGCTTTTCAGGAAGAATCTTCTCTAAAACCTTCAAAATAGCCTGATTATGAAGCAAAGCCTTCATTTTCCCCTGTGACATACCAGCCGCTTGAACCTGATTATACTTTTCATTTCTCAACGTCATTAGGCTAAAGGGAACAATATCCTTGATCACCTTTGCGATTTCAATTATTTTGTCATCGTTTAAATCCTTCGAATCTCTAACTCCCAATTCTTTTAATAAAGGAATATCCTTTTTCCGTACATAAGCAGCTACAACCGTAATCGGACCGAAGAAGTCCCCAGTGCCGACTTCATCCGAACCAATGACAGACCATTCACTAAAACCGGCCGGAAGCCCCGCCCCTGCCTTGGCAGAGGAAGACGTCATTTTTCCATTGCCGGCTGCCTTCTTGGCAGGCCCGGCTCCTGAAGCGGCCCCGCCCCATCTTCCCGCTTCCTTCTCACAATCATTCCCTTGAAACAAAACCTTTCCCGATTTATAAGCGGTAATGGCACAACCGGGAGTTTTCGCGGCAAACACGCTTCCGGGCGGAACCTTATCCGTTAAATGCTTGCTGTAAAAGTCTTTCATCTTTAAAATGGTATTCATATTACATACTAAAACAACATTTGCCATTAAAAGCACCACATTTCTATTATATATATTCATTATTACAACTTTTCGACTTTAATCTTTTCATGTTATGATATACTGTAGGATTCCTGAAAGGGGCATTAACATTGTCGAATACTCAGAAAAATAGAATTACCGTAGAAATTTACGGGCAACAATACGTGATCTTAGGCACGGAAAGTCCGAGTCATATTCGCTATGTAGCATCGTTGGTCAACGCTAAAATGCGCGAAATTAGTTCTAAGAATCCAGGACTCGAGGTAAATAAACTTGCAGTTTTAACAGCAGTTAACGCAGTCAATGATTATATCAAAATAAAAGAAGAGATGGAACGACTGACGATAGAACTTCAAAAAGAAAAGGAATAAAAACAATGTTAGATTTAGTGATTATTTTATTTTTAATTATTGGTTTTTTTGTCGGCCTGAAAAGAGGCTTTATCCTGCAGCTTGTACATTTAACAGGGTTCATAATTGCCTACATCGCCGCCTATATTTACTACGACGATCTTGCACCAAAACTGACCCTTTGGATTCCTTACCCAAACCTTGGCGAGGATACGGCATTAAAAATTATCACTGATGCCGCAAACATGGAGACCGCCTTTTATCGGGCGATCGCTTTTGTTATTATCTTTTTTGCTGTAAAGGTGATTATGCAGATTATCGGGTCCATGTTTGATTTTATCGCCCATTTACCGGTACTAAGGCTGTTGAACGTATGGGCTGGTGGAATTTTAGGATTTTTGGAAGTCTATTTAATTATCTTTATTGTATTATATATTGGCGCCTTATTACCAATTGAGATTTTCCAAAATATGCTAGATGGCTCCTTCATGGCAAAGGCGATTGTGAATTACACCCCTGTTCTTTCTCAGCAGATTAAGGACTGGTGGATCGAATATAAAGCTGCGTGAACTTCTCTAATGCAGAGAAGTTTTTCTATTGTTGGAAAAAAGGTTAAAATGAAAATGTGTTAATTAAAGGCAGGTGGAGTTTATGGAAGTGAATAAAAAAGAAGTCATTCGTTTATTGGAAACAATCGCGATTTATATGGAATTAAAGGGTGAGAACCCATTTAAAATTTCGGCCTTCCGCAAGGCTGCAAATGCTTTGGAGACGGACGAACGAAGTTTATTAGAAATAGACGACTTTACAGCACTATCCGGTATTGGCAAAGGGACTGCTGCTGTTATCGAAGAATACATAAAGGAAGGCTTATCCACTGTATTAAAGGAGCTTAAGGAACAGGTTCCGCCGGGTTTGATTCCGCTTCTGCAAATCCCAGGTCTTGGTGGGAAAAAAATCTCCAAGCTTTATCAGGAATTAGGAATTACCGATGTATCAAGCTTAAAAGAAGCATGTGAAGCCGGCCGAGTACAGGGGCTGGCGGGTTTTGGAAAGAAGACGGAGGAAAAAATTTTAAGTGCAATCTCGAACGTGGGGACAAGACCAGAGCGGCTGCCCCTCGCTTACATGCTTCCGATTGCGGAGTGGATTGAAGTGAACCTGGGGAAATTGACCAATATTGACCGGTTCTCAAGGGCCGGAAGCCTGCGGAGGATGCGGGAAACTATTAAGGATCTGGATTTTATCATTGCTACTGATCAGCCAGAAACTGTCCGTGAACAGCTGTTAAAATTGCCGAATATTAAAGAAGTGATTGGCGCGGGGGATACAAAGGTATCAGTTACCTTGGAATTTGATTATGATATATCCGTTGATTTCCGCTTGGTGAAGCCGGAGGAATTTATTACAACGCTGCACCATTTTACCGGTTCAAAGGACCATAACGTGCGGATGAGACAATTAGCTAAGGAACGCGGCGAAAAAATAAGTGAATACGGCGTTGAAAACGTGGAAACAGGGGAAATCCTCACCTTCTCTTCCGAAGAGGAATTTTTCAAGCATTTCGACCTTCCATTTATCCCTCCTGAAGTGAGAGAGGATGGCCGAGAAGTAGATACATTCAAAGCCGATGAGGAATTAATCGAACTTGAAGACATCAAAGGCGACCTGCACATGCATTCGACCTGGAGTGATGGGGCCCATACCATTGAACTAATGGTGGAGGCCTGCCGGGCCAGGGGCTATCAATACATGGCTATTACCGACCATTCTCAGTATCTGAAGGTGGCGAACGGATTAACTCGCGAAAGACTGTTGCAGCAAAAAGAAGAAATTAAGAAGCTAAATGAAAAATATGATGACTTTTTGATTTTATCTGGTGTGGAAATGGACATTTTACCGGACGGCAGTCTGGATTACGAGGATGAACTTCTAGCGGAAATGGATTTTGTGATCGCCTCCATCCATTCAGCTTTTTCACAGCCAAAGGAAAAAATCATGGAGCGCCTAAAGAACGCGCTGCAAAATGCCCATGTTGATTTAATCGCCCATCCGACCGGCCGCAAAATTGGCCGTCGCGAGGGCTATGAAGTGGATATGGACCTACTGATCCAATTGGCGAAAGAAACGAACACAGCATTAGAGTTGAACGCGAATCCAAACCGGCTTGACCTTGCCGCAGAGCATTTACGGAAAGCCCAGGAGGCTGGCGTAAAAATATTAATCAACACCGACGCCCATCAATTGGATACATTAAAGCATATGGAAATCGGTGTGTCCGCGGCTAAAAAAGGCTGGATTAAAAAATCAACTGTAATTAATGCCTTGGATAAAAAGGACTTGCTTAATTTTCTGCATAATAGATAAAAAAGGAGGCTCGCCCTCATGCAAGATAGAGTTTTAAAGGTTTTAGAGTTTACCAAGGTCAGGGAGCAGCTGTTAGAGCACGCTTCCTCCTCCCTTGGAAGAGAAAAAATAAAAAATTTGGTGCCCTCAACAGATTACAATGAGGTCGTTAAGCTGCAAGCCGAAACAGATGAGGCGGCAACTGTTTTACGTATAAAAGGCAATGTACCGCTCTCAGGCATTCACGATATCCACCCGCATATAAAACGCTCTGTAATTGGTGGTGTTTTGAGCCCGCATGAGCTTGTGCAGATTGCCAGCACAATTCATACAAGCCGCCAAATGAAGCGTTTTCTGGAAGAAATTTCCGAGGAACGGACGGAAATCCCAATATTACTTGATCAGGTGGATCAAATTATTCCACTAACGGATCTCGAGCAGGCCATCAAAATGGCCATTGACGAAAGCGGTGAAGTCCTTGATGGCGCAAGCGAACTGCTTCGTTCGTTAAGACATCAGCTTCGTACCAGCGAAGCGCGGGTACGTGAAAAGCTGGAAAGCATGATTCGCTCTTCTAGTGCTCAAAAGATGCTTTCCGATGCGATTATAACGATTCGTAATGACCGTTTTGTCATACCTGTAAAGCAGGAATACCGCGGGCATTATGGCGGGATTATTCATGATCAAAGTTCATCGGGGCAGACGCTATTTATCGAACCCCAAGTGATTGTGCAGCTGAATAACCAGCTCCAGGATATCCGAGTGAAAGAGCATCTGGAGATTGAGCGGATTTTAATAGAGCTTTCCGCCAAGGCAGCAGAATACGAGAGTGAACTTCAGGTCATTGTAAAGATTTTGGCCAATTTGGATTTTGTTTTTGCAAAGGTCCGCTATGGGCGAAAGATAAAAGCGTCAATGCCGGCGATGAACAATGAGGGCAGAATCTCCTTATATAAGGCAAGACACCCCTTAATTCCTATCGAGGAAGTGGTCGCGAACGATATTATGCTCGGTAAAGACTATACGACCATTGTCATTACCGGTCCAAACACCGGGGGAAAAACGGTTACCTTAAAAACACTCGGCCTATGCACCTTGATGGCACAGGCGGGCCTGCAGGTACCAGCCCTGGATGGTTCTGAGCTGGCTGTGTTCGGGGCCGTCTACGCCGATATTGGTGATGAGCAATCGATTGAACAGAGCTTGAGTACATTTTCCTCTCATATGGTGAACATTGTTGACATTTTAGAAAGGGTTGATTTCAACAGCCTCGTCCTGTTTGATGAACTTGGGGCTGGTACGGACCCGCAGGAGGGGGCTGCATTGGCCATTTCCATTCTAGACGAAGTTCATAATCGAGGAGCAAGAGTAGTTGCTACAACCCACTACCCGGAATTAAAAGCATACGGCTATAACCGTGAAGGTGTGTTAAATGCAAGTGTAGAGTTTGATGTAGAAACATTAAGTCCAACCTATAAGCTGCTCTTAGGCGTCCCAGGCCGGAGCAATGCTTTTGAAATCTCGAAACGGCTCGGCCTGAATGAGCGGGTCATTGGGGCAGCACGATCGCATGTAAGCGAGGATACAAATCAAATTGACAAGATGATTGCCTCTCTTGAAGAAAGCAGACGTCAGGCTGAAAACGACCGTGATGAGGCTCTTGATTATTTAAAGCAGGCTGAAAAGCTGCACAAAGACTTGCAACAGCAAATGATCGAGTTTTATGAGAAGAAGGACTCGATGCTTGAAAAAGCCGCAGAAAAGGCGGAGGTAATCGTCGAAGAGGCGAAAAGAGAAGCGGAGCAAGTAATTCGCGATCTTCGCAAGATGCGGACCGAAAAGCATGCTGATATCAAAGAACACGAATTAATTGAAGCAAAAAGGCGCCTAGAAGGCGCGGCACCGGAAATCAAGAAATCGGATAAGCTCATCAATAAGAAAACGAAAAAGTATACTTTCACACCAGGGGATGAGGTAAAGGTACTTACGTTTAACCAAAACGGAATTCTGGTGGATAAAGTCTCGGATAACGAATGGCAGGTGCAGATAGGCATCTTAAAAATGAAGGTTAGAGAAAAGGATTTAGAATATATCGGTGCTTCTCAAACAAAACAAACGGAAATGAAGCCGCTGGCGATTGTTAGGGGGCGGGATTCCAATGTGAAGCTTGAATTGGACCTAAGGGGAGAACGTTATGAGGATGCTCTCTTAAAGGTGGAAAAATATATTGATGATGCCCTGCTGGCCAATTATCCGCGTGTTTCCATTATCCATGGAAAAGGAACAGGGGCATTGAGACAAGGAGTTCAGGAGTATTTGCGGAACCATCGCTCCGTCAAGAAAATCCGCTTTGGAGAAGCCGGTGAAGGCGGTTCAGGTGTCACCGTCGTTGAATTTAAATGAAAACTCGCCGATTGACAGGTCCGATAGGACGAAGGCAGAGGAGTAGTTGAATTTATGCTAATCGGAATTTGGAAAAATCTCGATTAGCAAAATAGATTCAGGGGAGAGTAGGCAATGGACCAGTTCTGGGAAAACGAATATATTCAAATAGCGGCCTATTACAGTGTTGTCATTTTATGTATGATTGTATTTTTAGCCGTTTTCGAAATGGTTACGAAATACAAAAATTGGGATGAAATAAAGAAGGGAAATTTGGCTGTGGCAATGGCAACCGGCGGAAAAATTTTTGGCGTTGCCAATATTTTTAGACATACCATTGAAGACCACAGTTCATTGCTTTCCATGATTGGCTGGGGCATATACGGCTTTGTACTGCTGCTGGCCGGTTACTTTATCTTTGAATTCTTAACTCCAAAGTTTAAAATTGATGAAGAAATTCAAAATGATAATCGGGCTGTAGGCTTGATTTCGATGATTATTTCCATTGGGCTATCCTATGTCATCGGGGCAGGAATATCATAAGGGGAGAGAGTTTGTGGAAACATTAGCTAAAGTACTAATAGGATTATGCGGACTATTCGTGGTGCTGGGCGTTATCTATCTCTTATTTTAAATTAAGGAAAATCACCGTGTGAAATTATTGCATGGTGATTTTTTATTTTATAAACATAATGATTACGAAAAAAATCATGAATTTGAAACGTGAATAGACTAGATAAACTATTGCTTATTTAGTTGATAGACAAAAGGTAGTAATTATTTCAAGATATGGAAATGGAAATTGTTTATTGTAAAAATTTGTTCTATAATAGGTTTAGATGTTGGAATTTTCACAATTTAATAAACATAAGGGGGCATATTATGTCGGAGTTAAAACCGTGGTTGAAAAATTATCCTAAAGAAGTACCTGCCACACTGGAATACTCCACAGAACCAGTACACAAATACTTGGAAGTAACAGCCAAGAAGTTTCCGGATAAAGTGGCACTCCACTTTATGGGGAAGGAGCTTACCTTTAAACAGCTCTATGAAGATGCCCAAAGCTTTGCCGGCTATCTGCAGGCGAATCTTGGAGTTCAAAAGGGTGACCGGGTTGCAATTATGCTTCCGAATAGCCCGCAAAATGTTATCTGCTTCTTCGGAATTCTGATCGCCGGCGGGGTAGTCGTGGAAACCAATCCATTATACACAGAACGAGAGCTTGAACACCAAATGAATGATTCTGGCGCAAAGGTCATTGTCACAATGGATATCCTTTACCCGCGCGTCGCAAAAGTAATGCCGCACACTGATTTAAAACACATCATTGTTACCGCTATCAAAGATTTCCTCCCATTTCCTAAAAACTTAGTTTACCCTTACATCCAGAAAAAACAATACGGAATTGTTGTAAATGTAAAACATGAGGGCAGCACCCATTTGCTGACAGAGGTTTTAAAACAAAAAAAGAAAAAATTAATGGAATATGACTTCAATATTGATGAAGATATTGCCTTGCTTCAATATACCGGTGGAACGACCGGCGTGGCCAAAGGTGTCATGCTAACCCATAAAAATGTGAATGCCAATACCACGATGAACCAGGCCTGGGTCTTTAAAGCCCAGCCAGCAAAAGAAGTCATCCTGGGAATATTGCCTTTCTTCCATGTCTTTGGCTTAACCACGGTGATGATTCTGTCCGTAAAGATGGCTGCTAAATTAATTTTAATGCCTAAATTTGATGCGCTTGAGACGTTGAAAACGATACAAAAACACCGTGTAACACTTTTTCCGGGAGCACCAACGATTTTTATCGGACTGTTAAAACATCCAGATTTGAAAAGATATGATTTATCATCAATTGAGGCATGTATCAGCGGCTCGGCTCCGCTTCCCCATGAAGTCCAGGAAAAATTTGAGGCAATTACAGGTGGTAAGCTTGTCGAGGGCTATGGTCTTTCAGAAGCATCACCAGTTACTCACTCAAACTTCTTATGGGGGGCAGTAAGAGTTAAGGGCAGTATCGGCGTTCCGTATCCTGATACGGATTCCAAAATTGTATCTTCTGAAACAGGAGAAGAGATGCCTGCTGGAGAAATTGGCGAACTCATCATTAAAGGTCCGCAGGTAATGAAGGGATACTGGAATCGTCCTGAGGAGACAGCGCAAACAATAAAAGACGGCTGGCTGTATACAGGTGATCTGGGATACATGGATGAAAACGGTTATTTTTATGTGGTTGACCGGAAGAAAGACATGATTATCGCCGGCGGATTTAATATTTATCCGCGTGAAATAGAAGAAGTTTTATATGAACATCCCGATGTTGTCGAAGCAGTCGTCGCGGGTGTGCCAGACCCTTATCGGGGTGAAACGGTTAAGGCGTACATTGTTTTAAAAGAGGGCGTAACAGTTACTGCTGAGGAAATGAACAAGTATGCCAGAAAATTTCTTGCTGCTTATAAAGTGCCAAGACTTTACGAATTCAGGAGTGAACTTCCGAAAACCGCTGTAGGAAAAATACTGCGAAGGATGCTGGTCGAGGAGGAAATTCAAAAATTAGAAGATGAGGCTAAAAAGCACGCGTAACTTGTCAAATATTAATTTTTAAAATATTATGAAGAAAATAGCTTGTCTTTCTTGACAGAAAGTTATATAAAAACTATTATAAAAATATGAATGATGATTCATTCATATTTTTTCTTTTTTAAATTTTCATTGGTTTGTAAATTTTTCTTCAAAGGGGGGAACGTAAGTGAAAAAAATGAAACCAAAATACATGCAAATTATCGATGCCGCAGTGATTGTCATCGCTGAAAACGGCTACCACCAAGCTCAGGTTGCAAAGATTGCCAAGCAAGCAGGAGTGGCTGATGGCACGATTTATTTGTATTTTAAAAACAAAGAAGACATCCTTATCTCACTCTTTGAAGAAAAAATGGGTAGTTTCGTTGAAAAAATAGATGAAGAAATTGCAGGAAAAAAGACGGCGGCAGAGAAATTATTAGTGTTGGTGGAAACTCATTTTCAGCTTCTATCGGAAGACCATCATATGGCAATCGTCACACAGCTGGAATTACGCCAATCCAATAAGGAATTGCGGATGCGGATCAATAATGTTCTTAAAGGCTACTTGCAGGTGATCGACAAGATTATCATTGAAGGCATAGAAACTGGTGAGTTCTCAGAAACCCTGGATGTTCGACTGGCCCGGCAAATGGTCTTTGGCACCATTGATGAAATCGTTACTTCATGGGTGTTGAACGAGGAGAAGTTTAACTTAACAGCACTTGCACCTAAAGTCCATCGTCTTTTAATCAACGGGTTTGCAGGCTGCTAGATCACAAATTAGAGGAGGGATACTATGGATTATTTAAAATGGTCAGTGGAGGACTCAATCGCAACCATTACGTTGCAGCGTCCTCCGGCAAATGCGCTTTCATCAGGTCTCTTACGGGAATTAACCGCAGCACTAGATGAAATTGAACCAAGCCGCGAGATTAGAGCAGTTGTCATCCATGGTGAAGGCCGCTTTTTCTCGGCAGGTGCCGATATTAAAGAATTTACAACGGTAAGTTCTTCAGAAGGTTTTTCAAACCTCGGCAAATTTGGACAAGATTTGTTTGACCGGATGGAGAAGTTTCCAAAACCTATTATTGCCGCAATCCACGGTGCAGCACTAGGCGGCGGGCTGGAACTGGCTATGTCATGCCATATCCGTCTTGTTAGTGAAACCGCGAAACTAGGGCTTCCTGAATTGCAGCTTGGGATCATTCCAGGCTTTGCTGGTACCCAGCGTCTGCCAAAATATGTTGGCACTGCAAGAGCGGCAGAGATGATGTTAACATCCGAGCCAATCACTGGATTGGAAGCGGTTCAATATGGATTGGCTAACCATGCTTATCCGGAAAATGAAGTCTTGGAACAAGCCTATAAACTGGCTGGAAAAATTGCCAAGAAGAGCCCTGGCTCTGTCAAAGCCGCTATTGAACTATTAAACTATTCAAAAACAAAAGAATTTTATGAAGGTGTAAAGCGGGAATCAGAACTATTTGGTGAAGTATTTGTTTCTAAAGATGCCAAAGAAGGCATTCAAGCCTTTATTGAAAAAAGAGAACCTCATTTTAAAGGTGAATAAACTTTCCTAGTCCTCCGAGCGAGTGCTCGCTAGGAAGCTTATTATATTTTTTTATAAAAAATTTTCTCAATCTTTCAAACTAAACAAATGTTTGAATATTTAGGAGGGTAACCATGAACATATTTGTGTTAATGAAAAGAACCTTTGATACAGAGGAAAAAATTACGATTTCCGGCGGCAAAATCAATGAAGATGGTGCTGAATTCATCATTAACCCTTATGATGAATACGCCATCGAAGAAGCGATTCAGGTCCGTGATGCAAACGGCGGCGAAGTAACTGTTATTTCTGTCGGCAACGAAGAAGCTGAAAAGCAATTGCGTACTGCGCTTGCCATGGGTGCAGATAAGGCTGTTCTCATCAATACTGAGGATGATGTTGAAAACGGCGACCAATTTACAACTGCCAAAATTCTTGCTGAATACTTAAAAGATAAAAATGCCGACTTAATCCTTGGCGGAAATGTTGCCATCGACGGCGGATCTGGCCAGGTTGGACCGCGTGTGGCTGAACTTCTAAATATTCCTTATGTAACTACTATTACAAAGCTGGAAATTGACGGAACAAAGGCGACCGTTACTCGTGACGTTGAAGGTGATTCTGAAGTAATCGAAACAAGCCTTCCGCTTTTAGTTACTGCTCAGCAAGGCTTGAACGAGCCGCGCTATCCATCATTGCCAGGTATCATGAAGGCAAAGAAAAAGCCTCTTGATGAGCTGGAATTAGATGATCTTGATCTTGAAGAAGATGATGTGGAAGCAAAAACAAAAACAATTGAAATTTACCTGCCGCCAAAGAAAGAAGCAGGCAAGGTTTTATCTGGCGATTTAGCCGACCAAGTAAAAGAACTTGTTCAACTGCTCCACACTGAAGCAAAAGTAGTCTAATCGGTTTATCATAAAAATTGATTTGCAGGAGGTAAACACTAATGTCTAAAAAAGTATTAGTTTTAGGAGAAGTTCGCGACGGATCCTTACGTAATGTATCTTTTGAAGCAGTTGCTGCAGCTAAAACTGTTGCTGAAGGCGGAGAAGTAGTAGGAGTATTGCTTGGAGAAGCAGTACAAAGCCTTGGTGCAGAATTAATTCAATCCGGTGCAGACCGCGTCGTTGTTGTTGAAAACGAAAAATTAAAGCAGTATACATCAGATGGCTATTCTCAAGCACTATTAGCTGTCATCGACCAAGAAAAGCCTAAAGGTCTTGTTTTCGGTCATACAGCACTTGGGAAAGACCTTTCTCCAAGAATTGCAGCTAAGCTTTCATCAGGTCTAATTTCTGATGCTACAGCTGTTGAAGTGGCTGGCGGAAACGTTGTCTTCACAAGACCAATCTATTCTGGTAAAGCATTCGAAAAGAAAATTGTGACTGACGGTTTAATCTTTGCAACCGTTCGACCAAATAACATTGCTCCACTTGAAAAAGATGAGTCAAGAAGCGGCGAAGTTTCTTCCCTTTCTGTAGAAATCAAAGACCTTCGCGCCATCGTTAAAGAGGTAGTTAGAAAAGCTACTGAAGGTGTAGACCTGAGCGAAGCAAAAGTCGTTATTTCCGGCGGACGCGGCGTGAAGAGCGCAGAAGGCTTTGCACCTCTAAAAGAATTGGCTGCTGTATTAGGCGGAGCAATAGGAGCTTCCCGCGGTGCGTGTGACGCTGAATACTGCGATTACTCCCTGCAAATCGGGCAAACTGGTAAGGTTGTAACTCCAGACCTATACATTGCCTGCGGTATTTCCGGCGCTATCCAGCATCTTGCGGGTATGTCCAACTCTAAAGTTATTGTAGCCATTAACAAAGATCCCGAAGCAAACATCTTCAAAGTGGCAGACTACGGTATCGTTGGTGACTTGTTCGAAGTTGTTCCACTTTTAACGGAAGAGTTTAAAAAACTTAAAGTTCATTCATAATAAATAATGGGGGCGAGCGGGATGTTCCGCTCGCCTTTATCATGAGTTTGCATAGAATACTTACTAGGCAAAAAGGGAAAATTACCTGCGAAACAGATTATTAGCGTGATTTTCCAAACGATGTTATACTTTCGTTAGATTTAAGTATTAATTAGGGAGGCAATGAAAATGGCTATTGCACACGTAACAGATCAAAACTTTGCGGCTGAAACAGGTTCAGGTCTTGTTCTTGTAGATTTCTGGGCACCATGGTGCGGACCTTGCAAAATGATTGCGCCAGTTTTAGAAGAGCTTGATTCTGAAATGGGAGATAAAGTAAAAATTACGAAACTTGACGTGGATGAAAATCCACAGACAGCTTCAAATTTTGGAGTAATGAGCATTCCAACTTTACTAGTGTTGAAAAACGGTGAAGTTGTTGATAAAACTGTCGGCTTCCAACCAAAAGAAGCTTTAGCTGGCTTACTTCAAAAGCATCTATAAGCCCTCAATTAAAATAACCTTAACCGGTACATCGGTTAAGGTTTTCTTTTTTCTAAAGACTCCCTCTTTAATTTACTGGCAGATTGATTTAAAATTTGAAGAGAAACTCTAAGTGGAGAGGAGCGGCCGGAATGAATGAAACCATTAAACAAAAGTTAACACTGCTGCCGGACCAGCCCGGCTGCTACTTGATGAAGGATCGTCAAGGATCAATTATCTACGTTGGTAAGGCGAAGGTATTAAAGAACCGTGTCCGGTCTTATTTTACCGGTTCACATGATGGGAAAACCCTTCGCTTAGTAAACGAGATTGAAGACTTTGAGTATATCGTGACCTCATCCAATATCGAAGCACTTCTGCTTGAATTAAATTTAATAAAAAAATATGACCCGAAATATAATGTTATGCTTAGGGATGATAAGACTTATCCATTTATTAAGCTGACTGCGGAAAGACACCCAAAGCTAATTATTACAAGAAAAGTAAAAAAGGATAAAGGTAAGTATTTTGGGCCATATCCCAACGTAGGGGCGGCCAACGAAACAAAGAAACTGCTTGACCGGATTTACCCGCTCCGCAAATGTTCTACGCTTCCTGACCGAGTTTGCCTCTATTATCACTTGGGGCAGTGCCTGGCGCCTTGCGTAAATGAGGTATCTGAAGAACAGTATAAACAAATGACCGATGAAATTACCCGCTTTTTAAATGGCGGTTATAAGGAAATAAAAAAGGACCTGACAGAAAAAATGCAGGCTGCCGCGGAAGAGCTTGATTTTGAAAGAGCAAAGGAATTCCGTGACAAAATCATTCATATTGAAACGATCATGGAAAAACAAAAGATCACGATGACTGATTTTACTGACCGTGATGTATTCGGCTATGCCGTTGATAAAGGCTGGATGTGTGTTCAAGTATTTTTTGTGCGGCAAGGGAAGCTGATTGAACGAGACGTTTCGATGTTCCCTATCTATAATGAGCCGGAAGAAGAAATCCTTACCTTCCTCGGCCAATTTTATCAAAAGACGAACCATTTTAAACCGAAGGAAATTCTCATCCAGGACGATGTGGATTTGCAGATGGCTGAGCAGTTATTGGAAGTAAAAGTCATTAAGCCGCAGCGGGGCCAGAAAAAGGACCTTGTCAAAATGGCAATTAAAAATGCGAAAATCGCCTTGAATGAAAAGTTCTCTCTTATTGAAAAAGATGAGGAAAGAACGATCAAAGCCGTTGAAAATCTCGGAGAAATGCTTGGCATTTATACTCCCCACCGGATAGAAGCCTTTGATAACTCTAACATTCAAGGAACAGACCCAGTTTCAGCGATGATTGTTTTTACAGATGGCAAAGCAAACAAGCGGGAATACCGGAAATATAAAATTAAGTCTGTTGAAGGCCCGGATGATTATGAATCGATGAGAGAGGTAACGAGGCGAAGATACTCGAGGGCTCTAAAGGAAGAGCTTCCACTGCCTGACTTGATCATCATTGACGGTGGAAAGGGACATGTGGAAGCTGTCCGCGATGTACTAGAAAATGAATTGGGGCTGGACATTCCTCTTGCTGGACTGGTCAAGGATGAGAAGCACCGCACATCACAGCTTATGTATGGGAATCCATTAGAAATTGTAGCGCTTGCCCGGAATAGCCAGGAATTTTATTTACTCCAGCGAATCCAGGATGAAGTTCACCGCTTTGCGATTACCTTCCACCGGCAGACACGCGGTAAAACTGCATTCCAATCCTTACTTGACGACATTCCTGGGATTGGCGAAAAACGGAAGAAGCAGCTATTAAAGGAATTTGGCTCCGTTAAGAAAATGAAAGAGGCAACTCTTGAGGAATTTAGAGGGATTGGAATTCCCCAAAATGTGGCAGAAGAATTAATAAAAAAACTTCAGTCACAATAATTGTCACTCTAATATTACTATGCTATAATGAATAAAAATTTAATAGACTATCACTTTTATAAGTAAAGTGAAGGTAGAGGTGCGAGCTTCAAGAGTAAAGGCCTGGAGAAGGATGAGCTTCAACGATAGGCTTTGAAAGGGAATGTTCGCCGAAGTAGGGAAACTCTCATTATTTTCTCCGCTGGTTCGTCATTGAAAAAATGCCGGATTGTCAAGACCGTTGTCTTGGAGCGCTATCTTTCATTGTCTACTAACGCGAAAATGTTAATTTTGTGTTTTCAAAGCAATGGGATATGCTCCCATTGCTTTTTATTTTTTTACAAGAATGACTGAGAGAAGGGGAAGACATGGGTTTAATAGTACAGAAATTTGGCGGGACCTCCGTTGGCAGCATTGAAAAAATTCTAAATGTCGCAGAATGTGTGCGGGGGGAAAAGGAACGTGGAAACCAAGTAGTGGTCGTTGTTTCGGCGATGGGAAAATCGACGGACCAGCTTGTTAATATGGCAAAGGAAATATCCGAGCAGCCGAATAAGCGGGAAATGGATATGCTGCTCTCAACAGGTGAGCAAGTAACGATCGCATTGCTTTCAATGGCCTTAAACCAAAAAGGGCTGGAGGCTGTTTCCTTTACAGGCTGGCAGGCTGGAATTATGACAGAGCCTGTTCACGGCAATGCAAGGATTTCGAAAATAAACACTGATGCTGTTCAAAACCAGCTTGATGCTGGAAAAGTCGTCATTGTGGCCGGATTCCAAGGGGTTACTGAAGACGGGGAAATCACTACGCTCGGACGCGGGGGTTCCGATACAACTGCCGTTGCGTTGGCGGCTGCGTTAAATGCGGATAAATGTGATATTTATACCGATGTAACCGGGGTATTTACAACGGATCCCCGTTATGTCAAGAATGCTCGGAAATTATTATCAGTATCGTATGATGAAATGCTTGAACTGGCCAATCTGGGTGCGGGAGTTCTACATCCAAGAGCGGTCGAGTTTGCAAAAAATTATAATGTAAGGCTTGAGGTCCGCTCTAGCATGGAAAAGGTTGAAGGAACTGTAATTGAGGGGGAAGCAACGATGGAACAAAATTTAGTCGTACGCGGAGTCGCGTTTGAAGATGGAATTACACGGGTTACTGTTTTAGGGCTTAGAAATTCATTAACAAGCTTATCAACTATTTTTACGACATTGGCCAAAAATCACATTAACGTGGATATTATTATTCAAAGCACAACAGAAGAGGGAGCAGCCAATCTCTCCTTTTCCATCCATACCGATGATTGGATCCCAACCTTAAATGTGCTCGAAAACAATAAAGAAACACTTGCCTATGACCAGCTTGATGCTGAGAATAAACTGGCAAAGGTATCAATTGTTGGATCCGGAATGATTTCTAATCCTGGTGTGGCTGCGAAAATGTTTGAGGTTCTTGCGAACAGCAATATTCCTGTAAAGATGGTCAGCACCTCAGAAATCAAAGTATCGGCTGTAGTAGAAGAAAAAAATATGCTGAATGCAGTAGAAGCCCTGCACGAGGCATTTGAACTTGGGCAAAATTAAATGAAAACTCGCCGATTGGCGAGTCCGGCTGGAAGGTTCATGAGGCGTAGTTGAATTTATGCGTTAAGAAAAGGGGGGCTTTGCCCCCCTTTCTTTTAGTCTTTATCCCATTTGACTGTGAAGCAAACTTTGTTCGATTTTTTGACCGGGTGTTCGAAGGTTTCCGCAATAGCCCCTTTTTGGACTTCGATTTGCTGAGCAAGGAAGCCTGCTTCAAGTTGAAAGAAGTTTTCCGCTTTTGATTTAACACGCGATACAATCATTGGACTTGCCAACTCGAGTTCCAGCTCATTTTTTGCTTCCTTCTTAATTTCTAACTCACCCCATGAAGCTTTTGCAAAAAAATCTATCAGGCTTTCGTAGCTTTCCAAAGGATATTTTCGAGCGAGACGTTTCCCTGCCCAGTAAAGAATTTCAGGAGTGTCCTTGCCGAAAATCTCAGGGAGAAGAACTTCTCTAATTAATTCATAGCCAAATATAGAGACTGTCCTTGGTTCAGGCGTTTGTAGATCTTGGTCCATTACTGCACTATCTTTCATTTACTTCCCCTCTTTCTATCATTCTATTATATACAAATCGAGTTCTGTTTCAGTACAGTTTTCTAATAATGTAAAGAAGTCGCAAAGAAATTTATTATTTTACAATATATGTTCTTATTTCTTATCATAATTATCGTTTCCGATATAGGAAAAAAATTCTCCCGTAAGATGTTGGTAATTACAAGCAAAAATAAAGCGCTTACAAAATGATAACATGCTGAAATTCATATCTATCATAATATCAATATATTATAAAAATTTTAGTTTTCAACGCTTTTTTATGTATCCGTTTCCTTGACGCTCTATGATGTTGGGAGTAAAATGGACATGTCACATAATTGTCACAGTGATGCTAGGTTATATTAATGAAGGAAGTTAAAACTTAACATCATTTTTTAAAATTTAAAAGGGGGTAAATCAATGGCGGGGAATCGCGAATTTTTCAATCGGAGACTGCACTCGTTGCTTGGGGTTATCCCAATCGGGGTATTCATTGTTCAGCACCTGATTGTCAACCACTTTGCAACAGAAGGAGTGGAATCCTTCAACAAGGCAGCAAATTTCATGGGGACACTTCCGTTCCGTATTGTCCTTGAAACAGTAGTAATTTATTTACCTTTGCTATTCCATGCAATCTATGGTCTGTACATTGCATTTACAGCAAAAAACAATGTTTCAAGATTTGGTTTCTTTAGAAACTGGATGTTCCTGCTTCAGCGTGTATCAGGGGTAATCACTCTTATTTTTATCGCATGGCATGTGTGGGAAACACGTATTGCCGCTGCATTTGGTGCTGAGGTTAACTTCCAAATGATGCATGATATTCTTTCTTCACCAGTCATGTTTGCATTTTATGTAATTGGTATTATTTCAGCTATTTTCCACTTTGCGAACGGATTATGGTCTTTCATGGTAAGCTGGGGTATTACGCAATCCCCACGGTCACAAACTATTGCTACATATTTTACAATGGTAGTTTTCGTACTTCTATCTATCGTAGCCGTTCAAACTCTATTAGCTTTTGTTTAATAAATTAATGATTTCTTGATTGGAAAAATATTGGATTTGGATTAAGGGAGTGAGTCACGATGAGTAAAGGTAAGGTGATCATTGTCGGTGGCGGATTGGCCGGCTTGATGGCAACTATTAAAGTTGCAGAACACGGAACTCCTGTAGAATTATTTTCTCTTGTTCCTGTTAAACGCTCTCACTCTGTTTGTGCCCAAGGCGGTATTAATGGAGCAGTAAATACTAAAGGTGAAGGGGATTCCCCATGGATTCACTTCGATGATACGATTTACGGCGGAGATTTCTTGGCTAACCAGCCTCCGGTTAAGGCAATGTGTGATGCCGCGCCTGGTATTATCAATTTATTTGACCGGATGGGTGTTATGTTTAACCGTACTCCAGAAGGCTTATTAGACTTCCGCCGTTTCGGAGGAACTCAACACCACAGAACTGCATTTGCAGGTGCAACAACTGGTCAGCAGCTTTTATATGCATTGGATGAGCAGGTTCGCCGCCACGAGGTAGCAGGGCTTGTTACTAAATATGAAGGCTGGGAGTTTTTGGGTGCAGTCGTTGACGAGGAAGGCGTTTGCCGTGGAATCGTTGCCCAAGACTTAAAAACAATGGAAATCAAATCTTTCGTTGCAGATGCCGTAATTATGGCAACTGGCGGACCTGGTATTATTTTTGGTAAATCTACAAACTCAGTAATTAACACTGGATCGGCAGCATCGATTGTCTATCAGCAGGGTGCCTATTATGCAAACGGTGAAATGATTCAGATTCACCCTACTGCAATCCCTGGCGATGATAAACTTCGCTTAATGAGTGAATCAGCACGCGGTGAAGGCGGTCGTGTCTGGACGTATAAAGACGGTAAGCCTTGGTACTTCCTTGAGGAAAAATATCCTGCTTACGGAAACCTTGTGCCACGTGATATTGCAACACGTGAAATTTTTGATGTTTGTGTCAATCAAAAACTGGGTGTTAACGGCGAAAACATGGTATTCCTTGATTTATCCCATAAGGATCCGCATGAACTTGATGTCAAGTTAGGCGGAATTATTGAGATTTATGAAAAATTCGTAGGCGATGACCCGCGTAAAGTTCCAATGAAAATTTTCCCTGCCGTTCACTATTCAATGGGCGGACTTTGGGTTGATTATGACCAAATGACTAGCATTCCTGGACTTTTTGCTGCAGGAGAATGTGATTATTCTCAGCATGGTGCGAACCGTCTTGGAGCAAACTCACTTCTTTCCGCTGTATTTGGTGGAATGGTTGCCGGACCAAATGTAGTCAAGTATATTGAAGGTCTTGAAAAGAGCTCTGATGCTGTTTCTTCTACTGTCTTTGACCGTCATGTTAAAGAGCAGGAAGAAAAGTGGAACAAAGTTATGTCATTAGACGGTAATGAAAATGCCTATGTTCTTCATAAAGAGCTTGGGGAATGGATGACCGATAACGTGACAGTAGTGCGTTACAATGACAAGCTGCTAAAAACAGATGAAAAAATCCAAGAACTATTAGAGCGTTATAATAAAATCAACATTAATGATACATCTAAATGGAGCAACCAGGGAGCAGCATTCACTAGACAGCTACAAAACATGCTTCAATTGGCACGCGTTATTACGCTTGGCGCATACAACCGTAATGAAAGCCGCGGCGCCCATTATAAGCCTGATTTCCCTGAACGTAATGATGAGGAATTCTTAAAAACAACTATGGCTAAATTCGTTGATGCAAAATCTGCTCCAGCCTTCCATTATGCAGATGTAGATATTTCCTTACTTCAGCCGCGTAAGCGCGACTACACAACAAAACATTAATAGGAAAGGGGAGAAGAAAAAATGGCTGAAACAAAGACTGTAAAATTTATTATCCAACGTCAGGACAACGAAAATTCTGCCCCTTACGAGGAGGAATTTGAAGTACCGTACCGCCCTGGTATGAACGTTATTTCGGCTTTAATGGAGGTACGTAGAAACCCTGTTAATGCAAAGGGACAAGCTACAAGCCCAATAACATGGGACATGAACTGTCTTGAAGAGGTTTGCGGAGCATGCTCAATGATTATCAATGGCAAGCCGCGCCAATCCTGTTCGGCATTAGTCGATCAATTGGAGCAGCCAATTCGCTTAGCGCCAATGCGGACATTCCCAGTCGTGCGTGACCTTCAGGTTGACCGCAGCAGAATGTTTGATGCGTTAAAGAGAGTGAAAGCATGGATTCCAATTGATGGAACCTATGACTTGGGACCAGGACCTCGTATGCCTGAGAACAAACGTCAATGGGCTTACGAGCTTTCAAAATGTATGACATGCGGTGTTTGCCTTGAGGCATGTCCGAATGTTAACAGCAAATCTAGCTTTATCGGACCGCAGCCATTATCACAGGTTCGCCTTTTCAATGCGCATCCAACAGGTGCAATGAACAAAGCAGAACGTCTTGAAACCATCATGGGTGAAGGCGGCCTTGCAAATTGCGGTAACTCACAAAACTGTGTTCAATCCTGCCCAAAAGGTATTCCATTGACTACCTCTATTGCAGCATTGAATCGTGAAACAACTTTCCAAGCATTTAGAAACTTTTTCGGTTCCGACAACGACTAAAAATGTTAAAAACCTCCTTTTCACACAGAAAGGGAGGTTTTTTCTTGTTTTAAAATAGTCGTTTCCCTGCCCGTTTGTTATACTTGAACTAATAGTATGAGCTTTTTGAAAAGGCAGGTATTTATGGTGAAAGCTAAGATTCCACTTCTTATTATATTGGTTGGACTAATTGTGTTAGGTATCGGATTATGGCAGATTGCAGACACAAAAATGCAAACAAATGCCTCCCTTCAAGAAGCAAAAAACTTAGTGCGTGAGCAGCCCAAAAAGGCTTCAAGCAATAATCAACCAGGACAGAAACAGGGTGAAAGCAAACCGCCGGATATGGGGGATACAGTCGGTCTATTGGTCATTCCGAAAATAAAAGCAGAACTGGCGATCGTGGAAGGGACAAATCCGGATGATTTAGAAAGAGGAGTAGGCCACTATAAAGGTTCGTATTTTCCCGGCGACAAAGGGCAAATTGTTTTATCGGGACATCGCGATACCGTTTTTCGCCACTTAGGTGAACTGAAAGTCGGCGACTCCTTAAATATGCAAATGCCCTATGGTAACTTTACTTACGAAATAACCCATACGAAAATCGTGAAGTCAGACGATACCAGTATTATCACCTTGCAAAACAAAGAAGAAGAATTAATTCTAACAACATGCTACCCCTTCCGTTACGTCGGAAACGCCCCAAAACGATATATTTTATATGCAAAGCTAAAGAGCTCATAAAGGAAGGGCTCTTGTCTTTTTTTATTAGAAAGTTTTTTTGGGAAATTTTTTCATAAAATTCATATCTAACGAGTAAATATAGTCACTCCCCCTGACCAGTTCACATAGGATATGGTGACTAAATATATACCCACCCCCGGTGCATAACTGGCGAAGGCAAGGAGGGTTACAATACTTGAAGGAGAATGAATATACTCACAAGCCATTACTCACCAAACGAGAAAGAGAAGTATTCGAACTGTTAGTACAGGACAAAACAACAAAAGAAATCGCTAGTGAATTATTTATCAGCGAAAAAACAGTTCGGAATCATATTTCGAATGCCATGCAAAAGCTTGGTGTGAAGGGGCGATCACAGGCAGTTGTAGAACTCCTTCGTATGGGAGAGCTAGAACTTTAAACATGACCGGCATCCTTATGGGACGCCGGTTCATAATTTATATGGACATTTTTTTGTAATAACATAACAATACTTACCTCCTTTTTCATCTTCAAGTCAGGAGATACTTTAGTTGTAAGGCTAAAGGAGGTAAGAAATACATTATGTCTATTACGCAAATTAAAGAAAAAAATTCTTGGCAAGAGGTCGTAAAGACGGTAAAAACTCTTGATCCGAATAAGCTTGAAATCATAAAAGCCACACTTCCGATTGTGAAGGATCATGGTGAACAAATAACCAAGCATTTTTATAAGCGTATGTTTAAGCAGCATCCGGAGCTTCTTAATATATTTAATCAGACGCATCAGATTACAGGCCACCAGCCTAAAGCGCTCGCAGATGCTGTATATGGAGCGGCAGCTAATATCGAAGATTTTAGCCAAATTATGCCCGTTCTTGAGCGAATTGGTGAAAAACATCGAAGCCTGCAAATTAAGCCGGAGCACTATCCGATAGTTGGTGAAAATTTGCTGGGAGCCATCAAAGAAGTATTAGGCGATGCGGCAACACCTGAAATTATCGATGCATGGGCGGACGCATATGGGGTCATTGCAGATGTGTTTATTAGAATGGAAAATAAAATGTACAAAACAGCGGAGACAATGCCTGGCGGCTGGGCCGGCTACCGGAATTTTGTTGTGGAGAAAAAGGTGAAAGAAAGCGATGTCATCACGTCATTTTACTTAAAGCCGCAAGACGGTAAGGAGATTGCAAGCTATATTCCCGGTCAATACATTACCGTAAAACTGGAGATTCCCGGTGAACAATACACTCATTTACGCCAATATAGTTTATCAGATCGTCCCGGTCAGAATTATTACCGAATCAGTGTAAAACGGGAAGACCCAAAAGGGGATAACATTCCTGCTGGGATTGTTTCCACCTATTTGCACACTCATGTAATAGAGGGAGATACGATTCCGATTACCGCACCTGCCGGTGATTTTTATTTAGATTTGGATACGAGTCTTCCATTAGTATTAATTAGCGGCGGGGTTGGTCTTACTCCGATGATGGCCATGTTAAACACAACCGTAAACGAAAGCCCAAATAGGGAAATTTATTATATCCATGCAGCCATAAACAGCCAACTGCATGCCTTCAGAGCCCATGTAAATGACCTGGCAGCAGGACATAAGAATGTCCACTCCCTCGTTATTTATGAAAAACCATCAGAAGATGATAAAGAAATGAAAAATTACGATAAAGAAGGATTTTTTAACCTGGAGTGGCTGCAGCAAAGTTTACCAACGAAGGATGCCGATTTTTATTTCTGCGGACCAGAGCCTTTCATGAAAGTGGTTAATAAAGCTTTAAAACAATGGGGAGTCCCAGAAGAGCGGATCCATTACGAATTTTTTGGCTCCTTTGGAAAGCTGGAAGAGATCGAATAATTCAACTGGCAAGATGAAGCACCTTCATCTTGCCAGTTTTTTTGAGAAGCTGACAAGACAGTTCCGGCTTGAAATTTTCCTGAAAAAAGTAGACAATAAGTACAAGCTTGAAAGTATTTTTATTTGGTCATGTCATGAGGAGAAGCCTATTTTAGGAGTGTAGAACAAATGAAACTCGAAAATACCCAAAAAATGACTGGGGACGTTGTCGCAAATATCGAAAAAGAACTGCGGTATATATCAGGCATCATTAAGCAAAAGGGAAGAGAGATGTTAAGTAATTATAAAATTACTCCTCCCCAATTCGTTGCCCTGCAATGGCTCTTTGAAGACGGAGATATGACAATTGGCGAGCTCTCTACTAAAATGTATTTAGCCTGCAGTACTACCACTGATCTGGTCGACCGTATGGAGAAAAATCTCTTGGTAGAGCGGGTGAAAGATACAAACGATCGCCGTGTTGTGAGAATCCATCTTCTCGAAGAGGGCAAGAGAATCATTGATGAAGTGATTAAAAAGCGTCAAGTCTATCTTGAAGAAGTCTTAAAAAACTTCAATAAGGAAGAAATTCAACTCTTGCAAAACAACTTAATAAAACTGCATCAGGAAATGAAGTAAGTACAGTAGACGGATTGGCGAGCCAGAGGTTCGTTTATGAACGCAGTTGATATGATGCGTTCGAATATAAAGAAGTTGCTAACAGCAAAATGAGGCGAAAAGTTTGAAGCAAGCAATTGGTGTTATAGATTCTGGTGTCGGCGGCCTGACCGTTGCTAAAGAGGTCATGAGACAGCTGCCAAACGAGAAAATCATCTATTTGGGTGATACCGCGCGCTGTCCCTACGGCCCAAGATCGACGAAAGAAGTAAAAAGATTTACATGGGAATTGACCCACTTTTTATTAGAAAAAAATATAAAAATGCTGGTAATTGCCTGCAATACGGCAACAGCAGCTGCGCTCGACGATATCCGCAGGGAATTGTCGATTCCTGTGCTAGGGGTCATTAACCCTGGAGCAAGAGCGGCAATAAAACGGACAAAAAACTATCGTGTCGGAATTATTGGGACAGATGGAACTGTTAAAAGCGGTGCCTACGAAAAGGCATTAAAATCACTTAACAGCCGTCTTTTTGTCAAAAGTCAATCCTGCCCCAAGTTTGTGCCGCTAGTGGAAAGCGGTGAATACGATGGGCCGATTGCTGCGAAAATTGTGGATGAAGCGCTGCAGCCTTTATTGAATCAAAACCTGGATACGCTTATTTTGGGGTGCACCCACTATCCACTGCTCGAACCGTTGATTAAAAAATTCATGGGTGAAAAGGTTAGTGTCATTAGCTCAGGTGATGAAACGGCCAGGGAGATTAGCGCCATTCTCCAATATAAAGGACTCCTTGAATCAGACGAGCAGGCACCAGAACATGAATTCTATACGACTGGCTCCACTTGGATTTTTTCAAAAATAGCGTCGCAATGGCTCGGGACCCCTATCGAAAACGTGAAAAAAATAAAATTGTAAAATAGAGTCTTTAAAGGGCTCTATTTTTTATTGAAAAAAATTTAATAAATTTGTCCTATTTTTCTTTTCGAGGCGGTCTAATTTTTTGATAGGCTCGTATACATGATAGTACAAACAGTCTTAGGGGGGAAAAATATGTTCAAAAATAAAGCAAAAATTCTTGGCCTGGCTGTGCTCACTTCCACGGTTGTGCTATCCGGCTGCGGCCTATTTGGCAGTGAAACACAAAAGAAAATTGATCCGCCAAAAACGGTGACGACAACGAGTGAGAAGAACATCAATAAGGAAACAGCGGCCGAAAAGAAGGAAAATGCAGAAAATGTGTTGAAAACGGAGCTATATCTCATTGACAAGAATGGTTATGTTGTCCCGCAAACATTAAATCTTCCAAAAACAAAATCAGTCGCTAAACAGGCGCTGGATTACTTAGTGGTGAACGGACCTGTAACGGATATGCTGCCGAATGATTTTAGAGCCGTTCTTCCTGAGGATACAAAACCATCGGTTAATATTAAAGATGGGGTTGCAGTTGTTGATTTTTCAAAGGAATTCAAAAACTATCAGCCTGAGGATGAATTGAAAATCCTTCAGTCAGTCACCTGGACCCTGACGCAGTTTGCTGGTGTCAATTCTGTTAAGCTGAAAATGAACGGCCATGAATTAACGGAAATGCCTGTAAAAGGAACGCCAATCAGCGAAAAGCTTTCCAGGGCAACAGGCATCAACTTAGATACAAAGGATGTAGTTGATATCACGAATACGAAGCCAATTACTGTATACTTTATTGGCGGTGAAGAAGGCTCCTACTATTATGTGCCAGTTACCCGCAGGGTGAAAGCAAGTGAGAAGGATCCAATCACAGCGGCAGTAAATGAATTAATCAAGGGCCCAAGTGAAAAGTCGAACCTTGTTTCCGAATTTATGACTGATGTTAAACTCAATGAAACACCGAAATATCAGGACGGAACTGTAACCTTAAACTTTAACAAAAATATTTACGGCAGCTTTGAAGAGAAAGTGATTTCGCAGAACCTATTGGATACACTTGTGCTTTCCTTGACTGAACAGAAGGGCGTGCAAAAGGTAGCTGTTTTAGTTGACGGTAAAGCGGAATTGAAGAATGACAAGGGTAAGAAGCTTTCTGCACCGGTTACCCGCCCAGAAAAAGTCAATACAGGTAGTTTTTAAAAAATAATTTTTGTTATACTATATAATGACAATCAAAGAGGTTGGCTGACTGCCGCCTCTTTCTATTTTGTATTTAGTGTTTTTGTAAGGGGGGAGAGTCCCTTACAGTGACCACGGAGGAGGAGTTTGGGATATGGCACGTGCAGACGGAAGAGAGCCATTGCAATTAAGACCCGTACATATTGAAACCAATTATTTAATGCATCCGGAAGGCTCGGTCCTTATTTCAGTCGGCAATACAAAGGTGATTTGTACCGCTAGCATTGAGGATAAAGTCCCGCCGTTTATGAGAGGGCAAGGCAAGGGCTGGATCACCGCGGAATATGCGATGCTTCCTAGGGCAACGGAAACAAGGAATATCCGAGAGTCCTCGAAAGGCAAGGTTACCGGCCGGACAATGGAAATCCAGCGATTAATCGGCCGTGCCTTAAGAGCGGTAGTGGATCTTGAAGCGCTGGGCGAGCGAACTGTTTGGATTGACTGTGATGTCATTCAGGCGGACGGCGGAACAAGAACAGCTTCGATAACGGGGGCTTTTGTGGCTTTGTCTCTTGCCTTACAGTCGTTTTCTGGGAAAAAATCATTATCGAAGTTTCCGATTATTGATTATTTAGCAGCAACAAGTGTCGGAATATTAGAGGGCGGCCAAGTAGTGTTAGATTTAAATTACATAGAGGATTCCAAGGCACAGGTCGATATGAATGTTGTCATGACAGGCAGCGGCGAATTTGTTGAGCTGCAGGGAACGGGTGAGGAAGCGACATTTTCCTACAATGATCTCCAAGGGTTGCTTGGTGCTGCTCAAGAGGGGCTCATGGAGCTGTTTGAACAGCAAAAGGCGACCCTTGGTGAGGAAATTATGCAAAAAATTGAAAATCGCAGAAAGAAATAGAGGAGATTCATATGAATGAAGTTATCATTGCCACGAAAAATCCCGGAAAGGCCAGGGAGTTTGAGCATATTTTTGCAAGCAGAGGAATTACCGTGCTGACGTTGCTGGACTTTCCGGAGCTTCCGGAGGTAGAAGAAACCGGGACAACCTTTGAGGAAAATGCCACATTAAAGGCGGAAACCATTTCGAAGGCACTTGGGAAAATGGTAATTGGCGATGATTCCGGACTAATCGTTGACGCGCTTGAAGGCCGTCCGGGCATCTATTCGGCCCGCTATGCTGGGGAACCGAAAAATGACTTGAATAACACGAATAAGGTACTGAGAGAGCTAGAGGGTGTTCCAGAGGAGCAGAGAACATCCCGCTTCTATTGTGCTTTAGCAGTTGCCATCCCTGGTCAGGAGACGTTTACGGTGTCAGGTACCTGTGAAGGCCGGATATTGGAAGAGCCAAGGGGTACCAACGGCTTCGGCTATGACCCGGTTTTCTTTGTGCCGGAAAAGGGAGTAGCAATGGCAGAGCTATCTGCTGATGAAAAAAATAAAATCAGCCATCGGGCGAATGCGTTAATGAAATTGGATTCGGTGCTAGATTCGAAGCTTGAAAGCGCTGAAGGCAAATGAGCAAGGTATTGGTCGTAAGCGACAGCCACGGTATGACGAAAGAGCTTGAGGTAATCAGGGAAAGGCACTTGGCCGATGTCGATTTAATGATTCATTGCGGTGATTCCCAGTTGGACCCGGACAACAAGTCCTTAATGGGGTATTTTACGGTTGGCGGAAATTGTGATTTTGGCGGATTCCCGCTGGAGCTGGTAACGGACCTCTCTGGAAAAAAGATTTTCATTACCCATGGCCATCGATATTCGGTCAAAACTTCGTTGATGAAATTGACCTACAAAGCTCAAGAATCTGGTGCTGATATTGTCTGTTTTGGGCATTCGCATATCCTCGGGGCAGAGGTGATCGACGGTACCCTGTACCTGAACCCAGGCAGCATCCGCCTCCCACGCCAGCGTGTTGAAAAAACATACGTGATCCTTGACTTGCAGGAGAATTCTGTCAGGATGACTGTTTATGAATTAAACGGCAAGGACATACCGGGATTGGCTCGTGATTTCAAGGTTAATTAATAATGGGGGGGAGCGCCCCCCAATTATTTCTCAGAAAAAATTTATAATCTGTTGACAATAAAATACTAAGGTAATATAATAAATCTTGTCTTTGATTACTGATTATGTCCCAGTAGCTCAGCTGGATAGAGCACACGCCTTCTAAGCGTGCGGTCGGGAGTTCGAATCTCTCCTGGGACGCCACTACTACATACCAAAATATATACTCACCTCATCAGGTGAGTTTTTTTTATGCTTTAATTATGTTACACTATTTTCCAATGATAACCTACAAGGACGGATTCTTATGAAAAAGCGGGAAAAAGTGAAAAAAATAGATAACGTGATTTTTTTCCCCGGAATGGAAAAAAGATTAACGGACAAAGGCTTAGAAAGCCTGCAAAATAAAAAATATACTGAAGCCATCAGGCTTCTCGAAGAGGCGAAAGAACTGGATCAGGATAACGATGATGTTTTAATAGGCCTGGTCCTTGCCTATTTTGAGGCTGGGAATTTTCAAAAGGCAAAGGTCCTTGCAAAGGAATTGCTTCATAAGGGAATTGGTGACTATTTTCAATTGGTGGATTTATACGTAACAGTGCTTATTCAGCTTCATGAATATCAGGAAATCGTCTCAACTATTGAGGCGCTCTTGGAGGAAAAAGAGATTCCGCCGGAAAGAATGGAGCATTTCTTAACCCTTCTCCAATTCAGCCGAAAAATGGCAGAGAACAAAAGCCTTGATCTGAGGAGTGAAGAGCCTGAGGAGGATACCGATCCGGATTCATTAAATCTATTATCCTTAACCAGTCTGAACGAGCAAATGCTGGCCATTTCAAGACTTTCAGATAAAAACATCAGGCCTTATGTCCCCGAAATAGAAGATTACTTAAAAGCGGAAATAGGCCATCCCTTTTTAAAAACAATCCTATTAACTCTTTTAAAAGAGCAGGAAGTCGACAAAAACATAAAAATGGTTAAATTTTCGGAAGAAATAACCATAAATCCGATAGGAATAGCAGATGTAAGACATCAGCCGAAAATGATCTCCATTAAAGAACTACTTGAGAATCGGCTTGAAAGCAGCAATCCCGTTCTGTTTGCCAGCATCAGTGAAATGGTAGAGCGCATTTTCTTTATCAGCTACCCATTCGAACTGGAGCCAGAGACCCCGGCTGCCTGGGCTGCTGGCTTTCAATATTTGGCGCAGGAATATATGGGGATAAACTCGGAAATAAATGAATTATCTAAAGACTATGACGTATCGCCGGTTGAAATCACCCTTGCTATACAGGAAATAGAAGAAATTGAGAAAATTTCTTATCCTAATCTATAACCTTCGCTGTTGAAAGAAACAAATCCTGTGTTATAATGTAAGGGTTGCATTGTGTAAAAAACTATTTTACAGCAAAAAAAGTGGAAAATGGCTTCGTGGACAAGACATATTCCGAATTTAAATTCGTTACGAATGAAATGAGTAATAGATGTTGGAGGGAAAAGAATGACTGCAAAATGGGAAAAGTTAGAAGGAAACCGCGGTGTCCTTACAATTGAAGTAAGTGCAGATAAAGTAAACGAAGGTTTAGACGCGGCTTTCAAAAAAGTAGTAAAACAAATCAATGTTCCAGGCTTCCGTAAAGGGAAAATGCCTCGTGGAATGTTTGAAAAGCGCTTTGGTGTAGAAGCTCTATACCAAGATGCATTAGATTTTATTTTTCCAGATGCATACATGACTGCTATCGATGAAACTGGTATCGAGCCAATTGCTCAGCCTGAAAATGTTGATTTTGACCTTGAGCAAATGGGCAAAGACAAAGACTTTACTTTCAAGGCAACTGTTCAAGTAAAACCTGAAGTAACTTTAGGCGAATACAAAGGCCTTGAAGTAGAAGAGCTTGACACCACTGTTTCAGAAGAAGATGTTCAAAAAGAATTAGAAGCTCTTCAAAATCGTCATGCTGAGCTTGTTGTGAAAGAAGAAGGAACTGCTGTACTTGGCGACACAGTTGTAATCGACTTTGAAGGCTTTGTTGATGGCGAAGCATTCGAAGGCGGCAAAGGTGAAAACTACTCTCTTGAACTAGGTTCAGGCTCTTTCATTCCTGGCTTTGAAGAACAACTTGTGGGCGTTACTGCCGGCGAATCTAAAGATGTAGAAGTAACTTTCCCTGAAGAATACCATGCAGCAGAGCTTGCAGGTAAACCAGCTGTGTTCAAAACAACTGTTCACGAAATCAAAGGTAAAGAACTTCCTGCATTAGATGACGAGTTTGCTAAAGATGTAGACGATGAAGTTGAAACTTTAGATGCATTAAAAGAGAAAATCAAAACTCGTTTAGAAGACAGCAAAAAGCATGAAGCAGAACACAACCTACAAGATACAGTAGTGGAAAAAGCTGCTGAAAATGCTCAAGTTGAACTTCCAGAAGTGATGATTGACAACGAAGTAAATCGTCTTCTTCAAGATTTTGAACAACGTCTGCAAATGCAAGGCATGAACCTTCAGCTTTACTATCAATTCTCTGGTCAAGGCGAAGAAGCTCTTCGCGAACAAATGAAGGCTGATGCTGAGAAAAATGTTCGTGTAAGATTAACTTTAGAAGCTATTGCTAAGGCTGAAAACTTAGAAGTTTCTGAAGAAGATGTAAATGCTGAGCTTGAAAAAATGGCAGGAATGTACAACATGCCTGTTGACAACATCAAAAAAGCTCTTGGCGGAACAGAAGGCATCAAAGAAGAACTTAAATACAAAAAAGCAATCGACTTTCTTGTTGAAAACAAGAAGTAATACGTAAATAGTTACAAGGCACGATTTTTATCGTGCCTTGTTTTATACATTTTTTCAATTACATATTATAATAAGGACAGGGTAACCTTTTTTATAAACGGGTGGCAGGAATAAAATTTTTGCCGGCGAATTAATTAAATCCAAGATTGATTTTTAAAAATTATGGTTAAGCTGTTTGAGGTACATATTTCATTTTTTAAGCGAAGTCCAGACAAATAAAAAACATATTTTAAGAAAAGCTTTTTAGTTCCAGTCCGCCCGCTAAATGTGTTACAATGCAAAATACATACCTAATGAATTGTAAAAAAAATCGGATTTGTTTGGAATTTTCGCGAGCTTTAAATAAAGAAATAAGTCGTCTTAAGGGGTGAAAGGGTTGTTTAAATTTAATGATGAAAAAGGACAACTGAAGTGTTCATTCTGTGGAAAAACACAGGATCAAGTCCGCAAGCTTGTTGCTGGACCTGGAGTCTATATATGTGACGAATGTATTGAACTCTGCACAGAGATTGTGGAGGAAGAGCTTGGAACAGAGGAAGAAGTAGAATTTAAAGATGTTCCGAAGCCAAAGGAAATTTGCGAAATCCTTGATGAATATGTAATCGGACAGGATAAAGCAAAGAAAGCATTATCGGTGGCTGTTTATAACCATTACAAGCGGATCAATTCCAACAGCAAAATTGATGATGTCGAGCTTTCAAAAAGTAATATTTGTATGATTGGACCGACTGGTAGCGGTAAAACATTGCTGGCGCAGACATTGGCGCGCATCTTAAATGTGCCGTTTGCGATTGCAGATGCTACATCGCTTACAGAGGCCGGCTACGTTGGTGAAGACGTTGAAAACATCTTATTAAAATTAATCCAAGCTGCTGATTACGATGTAGAGAAGGCAGAAAAAGGGATTATTTATATTGATGAAATTGATAAAATTGCCCGTAAATCTGAAAATCCTTCGATTACCCGTGATGTTTCCGGTGAAGGCGTTCAGCAGGCATTATTGAAAATTCTAGAAGGAACGGTTGCGAGCGTTCCCCCACAAGGCGGAAGAAAGCATCCGCATCAGGAATTTATTCAAATTGATACAACAAACATCTTATTTATCTGCGGCGGAGCCTTTGATGGAATCGAGCCAATCATCAAGCGCCGTTTAGGACAAAAAGTTATCGGCTTTGGCGCTGATCCGAAACAACAGCAGGAAATCAGTTCAAAAGAATTGCTTTCCAAGGTTCTTCCTGAAGACCTTTTACGCTTCGGCTTGATTCCTGAATTCATCGGCCGTCTGCCAGTTATTGCTAGCCTAGAGCAGCTTGACGAAGGAGCGTTAATTGAAATTTTAACGAAACCAAAGAATGCTCTTGTAAAGCAATATCAAAAAATGCTTGAAATCGATGATGTTGAGCTTGAGTTTGAAGAAGGAGCACTGCAGGAAATCGCGAAAAAGGCGATTGAGCGTAAAACCGGTGCCCGCGGCTTACGTTCCATCATTGAAGGCATCATGCTTGATGTCATGTTCGACCTTCCTTCCCGCGATGATATTACCAAATGTATCATCACGAAGGATACAGTCGCGGACAACAGCGTTCCAAAGCTGATCCTTGAAGATGGTACGGTTGTTAAAGAAGAGAAATCTGCATAATAGGTGAGGACCCGGACTTATTGGTTCGGGTTCTTTTTATTGGGGTTAAGTGTTACTGACGGATAAGTGCGCGTTACTGTCGTATAAACTGTTCCAACTGTCGTATAGGTGCTCGTAACTGTCGGATAAACCGTTCCAACTGGCGGATAACGTACTCCAACTGTCGCTATATGCGGAATACTCTCGGATAAGAGCCGAATACTCTCGGATAAGAGCTTAATACTCTCGCATAACGATGAAATACTCTCGGATAATCGCGGATTACTCTCGATTCATGAATTTACTCTCGGATACGTTCAAAATACTCTCGGATAAGAACAGAATACTCTCGCATACCCCAGATTTACTCGCGCGTAACTGGATTTTACTTACATCTTCATTTTTTCCTCACCCTTCAGTTTTTTCAATTCATGGTTTATTCCGCCAGCCTGCAGGAAATACTTATTAATATCTACAGGAGTTAATTAGATACTGGAGGGAAACGAAATGAGTTGGACGGGGATCGCCTTATTTATACAATTGTTTTTTGGAATCATCATTGGTCTTTATTTTTGGAATTTGCTCAAGAATCAGCGCACGCAGAAGGTGTCAATTGACCGGGAGTCCCGGAAGGAAATGGAGCAGCTTCGCAAAATGAGATCTATTTCATTAACCGAACCGCTTTCTGAAAAAGTGCGTCCGACAAGCTTTCAGGATATTGTCGGTCAAGAGGATGGCATTAAATCTTTAAAAGCGGCCCTTTGTGGACCGAATCCGCAGCATGTGATCATCTACGGGCCGCCCGGTGTCGGTAAAACGGCGGCAGCAAGGCTCGTTCTCGAAGAAGCCAAAAAGAATGCAAAGTCACCATTTAAAAAAGACTCCGTTTTTATAGAATTAGATGCCACAACGGCCCGATTTGACGAAAGGGGAATTGCTGACCCGCTAATCGGATCCGTTCATGACCCAATTTATCAGGGAGCTGGTGCAATGGGTCAAGCGGGGATTCCGCAGCCAAAACAAGGGGCAGTCACTAATGCTCATGGTGGTGTCCTCTTTATTGATGAAATTGGCGAACTGCACCCGATTCAGATGAATAAGCTACTCAAGGTACTCGAGGATCGCAAGGTATATTTGGAAAGTGCTTATTATCACGAGGAAAATACACAAATACCTACCCATATTCATGATATTTTTAAAAATGGACTTCCCGCCGATTTCCGCTTAATCGGGGCGACAACGCGGACACCAAGTGAAATTCCGCCCGCCATCCGGTCGCGCTGCATGGAAGTGTTCTTTCGCGATTTAAACCAAGAGGAAATTGTGAAAGTAGCACGAAAGGCTGCGGAAAAGGTTAATATGGAAATTAATGATACCGGTGTCCATACTCTTTCTACATATGCCAGAAATGGCCGGGAAACCGTCAACATGATTCAGATTGCGGCGGGGCTGGCTATAACCGAAGATCGGCAATATATTAAGGACGAAGATATTGAATGGGTAATTCATTCCAGTCAAATGACACCGCGCATGGAACGGATGATTAATGATGCTGCACAGGTTGGGCTGGTAAACGGCTTGGCTGTTTATGGACCGAATTCAGGAGCACTACTCGAAATTGAAGTGACCGTTATTCCGGCAAAGGAGAAAGGATCCATTAACATTACCGGAATTGTCGAGGAAGAAAGCATTGGCGGACAAGGGAAATCAATCCGCCGTAAAAGTATGGCGCGCGGTTCGATTGAAAATGTCATCACCGTTCTCCGGTCGATGGGTGTTCCTGCGAATGATTATGATATTCATGTCAATTTCCCTGGGGGTGTGCCGATTGATGGTCCGTCCGCAGGTATCGCAATGGCGACAGGGATTTACTCCGCTATTTATAATATTCCAATTGACAATACGGTTGCGATGACAGGTGAAATCAGCATCCATGGAAACGTTAAGCCAATCGGAGGAGTCTATCCAAAGATAAAAGCGGCGAAAAAAGCAGGGGCGAAAACGGTCATTATTCCACAGGAAAATATCCAAACGATTTTAAACGAAATAGACGGAATTCGAATTGTGCCTGTTACCCATCTGCACGAAGTTTTTGAGATTGCGTTTTTGACCGAATTTAAGAAAAATCATGCCGTGCCGGCTTCCATTGAGTTAACAAAAAAAGAATCGATCTAAATTTCCCACTTCGGTTTGTCCTTAAAAGCAAACCGAAGTTTTTATTTCGTATGCTGTAAATTACTTTTTCATAGCTTATATTGAAGTAATTTTTTTGGTTAGGGAGAAACTAACGTATATTGAAAAAAGCGCTGTCTATAAAAATAGACACGTTAATTCAAATAAGATAGAATTGTACAAAGACTTATTCTGCATTAGCAGTATAAATTCATGTTTTTGCATGTGGAGGTGCTGTATTTTGGCGAAAAAGAAAGAATTGATCGTCCCCCTCCTGCCGCTTCGGGGATTGCTCGTATATCCGACCATGGTTCTTCATTTAGATGTGGGCCGTGATAAATCGGTTCAGGCACTCGAAAAAGCGATGGTTGATGACCATATCATTTTTTTAACAACCCAAAAGGATGTTTCCATTGATGAGCCTGCCGAGGAGGATCTTTACCGATTTGGAACGCTAACCAAAGTGAAGCAAATGTTAAAGCTTCCAAACGGTACGATTCGCGTTTTGGTGGAAGGGTTAAGCAGGGCAGAAATCGTAACATTTCACGATGAGGACGATCATTATGCTGTCAGCGTTGTAACCTATGAAGATTCCGACACTAAAGATGTTGAAGACCAGGCTCTAATGAGAACCATGTTGGAATATTTTGAACAATACATAAAATTATCTAAAAAAATCTCGGCGGAGACATTTGCTACTGTTGCCGATATTGAAGAACCCGGAAGAATGGCGGACATTATCGCTTCCCATTTGCCAATCAAGCTGAAGGAGAAACAAGAAATCCTTGAGACAATCGAGATAAAGCAAAGAATGAACCGGGTGATTGACCGAATTTTTAACGAAAAAGAAGTCCTCAATCTTGAAAAGAAAATCGGCCAGCGGGTTAAGCGGTCAATGGAAAGAACGCAAAAGGAATACTATTTGCGCGAACAGATGAAGGCAATCCAGAAGGAATTAGGGGATAAAGAAGGCAAGACTGGCGAAATCGCCGACCTCACCAAGAAAATCGAAGAAGCGGGAATGCCTGAGCACGTTTATAATGCGGCCATGAAGGAACTGGATCGTTATGAAAAAGTGCCGACAAGCTCCGCGGAAAGTGCGGTCATCCGCAATTATATTGAGTGGCTGATTTCCCTGCCATGGTCGAAAAAGACGGAAGACGATATTGATATTCGTCGAGCAGAAAAGATTCTAAATGAAGAACATTACGGGCTTGAAAAGGTAAAGGAGCGAGTACTCGAATATTTGGCTGTTCAGAAATTGACCAATTCCTTGAAAGGGCCGATTCTTTGTCTAGCTGGACCTCCAGGAGTAGGGAAAACAAGCCTTGCCAAATCGATTGCGACCTCACTTAACCGGAATTTTGTCCGTGTCTCGCTTGGAGGCGTCCGTGATGAATCCGAGATTCGCGGCCATCGCAGAACGTACGTCGGCGCGATGCCTGGACGGATTATTCAGGGAATGAAAAAAGCAGGAACGATTAACCCGGTTTTCTTGCTCGATGAAATTGATAAAATGTCGAGTGACTTCCGCGGCGATCCATCTGCGGCACTTCTAGAGGTATTGGACCCGGAGCAAAACCATAATTTCAGCGATCATTATATAGAAGAAACCTACGATTTATCGAAGGTCATGTTTATTGCTACCGCCAATAACCTTAGCACCATCCCAGGACCGCTGTTAGACCGGATGGAGATCATTACAATTGCGGGCTATACGGAATTGGAAAAGGTTCATATTACAAGGGACCATTTGCTGCCTAAGCAGATTAAGGAAAATGGACTTTCCAAGAGTACCCTGCAGGTTCGTGACGATGCGATTTTAAAGGTCGTCCGTTACTACACTCGCGAAGCAGGAGTTAGAAGCCTGGAACGCCAGATGGCCACCATCTGCCGGAAAACGGCGAAAATTATTGTTTCTGGAGATAAGAAGCGAGTTGTCATTACGGATAAAAATGTGGAAGAATTTTTAGGAAAACCAAGGTTCCGTTACGGCCAGGCTGAAGCAGAGGACCAGGTAGGAGTAGCGACCGGACTCGCTTACACAACTGTTGGCGGGGACACCCTGCAAATCGAAGTTTCGCTTGCACCTGGTAAAGGCAAGCTTGTTCTGACTGGTAAGCTTGGAGATGTGATGAAGGAATCTGCACAGGCTGCATTCAGTTATGTACGCTCTAAAGCAAAGGAACTTGGCATCGAAGAAGACTTTCACGAGAAACACGATATTCATATTCACGTACCGGAAGGAGCTGTTCCAAAAGACGGTCCATCTGCGGGAATCACCATCGCTACGGCTTTGGTATCGGCGCTGACCGGCAGACCAATCCGACGTGAAGTGGGGATGACAGGTGAAATCACCCTCCGCGGCAGAGTCCTCCCGATTGGCGGACTTAAAGAGAAAACGTTAAGTGCTCACCGCGCTGGGCTGACAAAAGTTATTTTACCGAAGGACAATGAAAAGGATATTGATGACATTCCGGAAAGCGTCCGCGATGAATTGGAATTTGTCCCGGTTTCCCATGTCGATGAAGTATTGAAGCATGCCCTTCGTGAAGGAGAAGCACGATGAAGGTAACAAGTTCAGATATCGTCATTAGTGCGGTAAAGCCAGAGCAGTACCCTGACACGGATTTGCCCGAGTTTGCTCTGGCCGGCCGGTCTAATGTTGGAAAGTCTTCTTTTATTAATAAAATGCTGAATCGCAAAGGGCTGGCGAGAATTTCCTCCAAGCCCGGAAAAACACAGACACTTAACTTTTATCTGATAAATGAAATCCTGCATTTTGTAGATGTTCCCGGCTATGGCTACGCTAAAGTTTCAAAAACAGAGCGGGCCGCATGGGGAAGAATGATTGAAACCTATTTTACAACGCGTGAACAATTAAGGGCCGCTGTCCTGATTGTCGACCTAAGACATCCGCCGACCGAAGATGATGTGATGATGTATGATTTTTTAAAGCATTATGAAATCCCATGTATAGTCATTGCCACGAAAGCGGATAAAATTCCAAAGGGGAAATGGCAGAAGCATGCCAAGGTTACCCGCGAAACATTAGATCTTGACGAAAACGACCAGATTGTCATTTTCTCTTCTGAAACAGGTGAGGGTAAAGATAAAGCTTGGTCCATACTTGAGAGTTATATGTAGAAACATAAAACGCCCGGCGGGTTTATCACCGCAGGGCGTTATTTTTTCTTTTTAAAAAGGAAGTATATACCAATGAGAATTAGAAGGACAGGCCAAAATTTCCAAACTAGACTCATCCCGTTTTGCAATAATCCGAAATACCCGGCTATCTTATCATAAAAAAGCAGCAATACAGCAACAATAAGAAAAAGGAAGGCTTGAAATAACCCTGATCCTGTTTTTTGAAAACGCAAGAAAAAGCCAATTGAAATAATCAGGATTAACATGCCAATCGTATTTTGCGGCCAGAAGGAAACGTGGCCAACCAGATGAAAGTGAAGGCCGAACCCGGTCATAATGACTCCCGGAAGAACTGCTTCGGACTCATTGCCAGAATAGCCTTGGCCTAAAAAGGCAATCCCGACAATGAACATAAGCGTAGGCCAGGTAAAAAATGCAGGGAACAAAGTCATTCCGATTTGCTGTAATAAAAAGTAAGCACCAAAACCGATTAAAATGATTCCAGGAAAAATTCTTTGACTTTTCATTAAAAAACACCACTTCCAGTAAGGTTCACTTGAAACTAGTCTGTTTTTTTGATACTGTACATAAGGAAGTATTCCTATTTAACCAACTTATTCATTTTTCTATATTAACATATAGTGTCGTTTTATGTTCACATTTTTCGTGTTCTGACGGAAAATGTTCATGATATAATCAGTCTAGTTATTACTGTAAACATATTGGGGGTGTCCAAAACAAATGCATATTCTAGCGATCGGTCTAAATTATAAAACTGCCCCTGTTGAAATCCGCGAGCGGTTAACTTTTAATGAAACTGATGTTATGGATGCCGTCAAAAAATTAAGCACAAAGAAAAGCATCCTGGAAAATGTTATTTTATCAACATGTAATCGGACGGAAATCTACGCGGTCGTTGATCAATTGCATACAGGCCGTTACTATATTAAGGAATTTCTCGCTGATTGGTTCGGAATGGAACAGGCGGAGTTCTCTTCGTTTCTTTTTGTTTATGAAGATGATGGTGCGGTCGAGCATCTATTTAATGTAACCTGTGGATTGAATTCCATGGTTTTAGGAGAAACACAAATCCTTGGACAGGTTCGCACAAGCTTTATGAATGCCCAAGAGCACGGGGCAACAGGTTCGGTCTTTAACCATTTGTTTAAGCAAGCCATTACCTTGGCAAAGCGTGCGCATTCTGAGACAGAAATCGGTGCTAACGCCGTATCTGTCAGCTATGCGGCAGTTGAACTGGCCAAGAAAATTTTTGGTTCGCTTGCCAATAAGCATGTGTTGATTTTTGGTGCCGGAAAAATGGGCGAATTAGCTGCTCAAAACCTGCATGGCAATGGTGTAAGAAAGGTTACGGTTATTAACCGGACTTATGAAAAAGCGAAGGATCTTGCCGGACGTTTCGACGGTGAAGCAAGAACCATCGATGAATTGCAGAAATTGCTTGTCGAGGCCGATATTCTAATCAGCTCAACAGGTGCGAAGGATTTTGTCATTACAAAAGAGATGATGGCGGCGGTTGAGAAAAAGCGTAAAGGCAAGCCATTATTTATGGTCGATATTGCTGTGCCGCGCGACTTGGATCCGCAAATCGCAGAACTTGAAAACGTCTTTTTATATGATATTGACGATCTAGAGGGAATTGTCGAGGCTAATCTTCAAGAGCGGAAGAAAGCAGCTGAAAAAATCATGCTGATGATCGAAAAGGAAGCGGTCGATTTCAAACAATGGCTTGGCATGCTTGGTGTCATTCCGGTTATTTCAGCACTCCGGGAAAAAGCACTCGCCATTCAAGCTGAAACAATGGAAAGTATTGAACGGAAGCTTCCAAATTTATCTGACCGCGATAAAAAGGTCTTAAATAAGCATACAAAGAGCATTATTAACCAGCTTTTAAAAGATCCAATTTTACAGGCGAAGGAATTGGCGGCAAGACCGGATGCCGAACAGGCAATGGACTTATTCATGAAAATCTTTAATATCGAAGAGCTGGCAAAGGAACACCATTCAAAAACAGCCGAAACGAATAAATTAACGGTTGCAGAAGCACAGGCTTCTTTTTAAATGGGGGCCTCGGCTATGTATGATGTCTTGATGACGAGGCTGCACGAATTTACGGTTGTTCTTTATGCCTTCAGTGTTCTTTTATATTTTTTCGACTTTATTCATCATAACCGGAAGGCAAATCGGATTGCCTTCTGGTTACTTGCATTTGTATGGGTTTCGCAAACTGTATTTCTTTTTTTCTATATGATGAAAACAGGAAGGTTCCCTGTCTTAACCATTTTTGAAGGGCTCTATTTTTATGCCTGGGTATTAATAACATTGTCAATTGTTATAAATCATTTATTACGAGTTGACTTTATTGTGTTTTTCACTAATATCCTTGGCTTTACGGTCATGACAATTCATACGTTTGCACCTATGCAATACCATTCCCATGTCATGGCTAAACAGCTGATATCCGAGCTGCTATTAATTCATATTACAATGGCAATACTGTCATATGGGGCCTTTTCATTATCATTTGTTTTTTCAGTGTTGTACCTACTTCAATATGATTTATTAAAAAGGAAGAAATGGGGTACAAGACTAATCCGTCTTGCCGATTTAGACAAACTCGAAAAATCATCTTACATATTAGCAATCATCGGCGTTCCAATGCTTCTGTTAAGCTTAATCTTGGGCTTGCAATGGGCGTTTCTGAAGCTTCCGGGAATGCCTTGGTATGACATTAAAATTGTCGGTTCCTTTATTTTACTCACAGCGTATAGCATTTATTTATATTTGCGGACAGTGAAAAATCTCTCAGGAAAGAAATTGGCGATTTGGAATGCCGGTTCTTTTCTAATTGTATTAATTAACTTTTTCTTATTTGGGCAACTATCATCATTCCATCTATGGTACTCGTAAATTAGGAGGCAGTCATGAGAAAAATTATCGTAGGATCCAGACGCAGCAAGTTAGCTTTAACACAAACCAATTGGGTGATTGACCAACTGAAAAAAATTGACCCCCGCTTTGAATTCGAGGTCAAGGAAATCGTCACCAAAGGTGATAAAATTCTAGACGTTACCCTTTCTAAGGTCGGCGGTAAAGGTCTTTTTGTAAAAGAAATTGAGCAGGCGATGCTTGATAAAGAGATTGATATGGCCGTCCACAGCATGAAGGATATGCCGGCTGTATTGCCTGAAGGGCTAACTATCGGCTGTATTCCGTTCCGTGAAGACCATCGCGATGCGCTGATTTCCAGGGACCATGTGAAATTAGCTGATTTAAAACCAGGTGCGATTATCGGAACAAGCAGTCTGCGCCGCAGTGCCCAGCTTTTGGCGAAACGCCCTGATTTAGAGATTAAATGGATCCGCGGCAATGTTGATACTAGATTGGCAAAATTGAAGGAAGAAGAGTACGACGCCATCATTTTGGCGGCAGCAGGCCTATCCCGCCTTGGCTGGGCGTCTGATGTCGTCACTGAGTTCTTGGATGCTGATATCTGCATCCCTGCGGTTGGTCAGGGAGCTCTATCTATCGAGTGCCGTGAAGATGACCGTGAACTTCATGAACTGTTTGAAAAATTCACTTGTAAGAAAACTGAAAGAGCAGTTCGGGCAGAGCGTGCCTTCCTGCAAAAAATGGAGGGCGGCTGTCAGGTGCCGATTGCCGGCTTTGCGCGTGTCGAGGATAACGATGAAATTGTCTTAAATGTGCTTGTAGGTTCTCCAGAAGGCCAGGAAATTTTTAAAGAAGAAGTACTCGGGCAAAATCCGGAAGAACTCGGGATTAAGGCGGCAGACCTTTTGATTGAAAAAGGAGCGAAGGATCTGATTGACAGGGTAAAGCGGGAGCTGGAGGGTCAATGAGCCCCTCCCTGCCTTTATTGAATAAAAAGGTACTTGTTCCGCGCGGGGAAGGCCAAGCGAAATCATTTTCTGAGCTTGTTGAGAGATACGGCGGGATTCCGATTGAAATTCCGCTGATTGCCTTCCGCCCGATTGAAAAAAACCAGCGCCTTCAGGAAAGCCTAATGTTGCTGGATACATATGACTGGATTATATTTACGAGCAGTGTCACAGTGGAGACGTTTTTTTCGTTTGTTGATCGTGTTGGGGCGGGGTTCCCAAGGGTTGCGGTTATCGGCAAAAAGACTGAAAAGGTACTGAGGGATAGAGGTATACGGGTAGATTTTGTTCCCTCTGTCTACGTGGCTGAAGAGTTTGTTGCAGAATTTTTGCCTCATGTAAAGCCGGGCATCCGGGTTTTGTTGCCAAAGGGAAACCTTGCCCGTGAATACATCGCAACTGGTTTACGAAAGGCCGGGGCAGTGGTGGACGAGCTGATTATTTACGAAAACTACATGCCTAAGGAAAGCCGAGAAAAACTTCTAAAGATGCTTTCCGAGCGGGAGCTGAACATTTTAACCTTTACGAGCCCATCGACGGTGGACCACCTGATGGACGTGGTTGGGGAGTATGGGCTGGCCGACCATCTGAATGAGTGTATCATCGCCTGCATCGGACCAGTTACCGAGAAGAGGCTGCTTGAATACGGGCTGCCGATTCATGCCTCACCGGAGGAGTATACGGTGGATGAGATGGTTAAGAGCGTTATCGTTTTCTTGGAAAAGATTGATGGCTGATCCGCAAGTTGGGGCTGGCTATCCGCAAGTAGGGAAGGGTTATCTGCAAGTTGGAGAGGGCTATCCGCAAGTTGAGAAGGGTTATCCGCAAGTTACATATTAAAATAGCTAAATTTAATGGAGGTATACACAATGGAACTTCAATTTTCACGTCATCGCCGTTTACGTTCAAGCGCCAGCATGCGTGCGCTTGTTAGGGAAAATCATTTAAAGGCGGACGATTTCATCTATCCGCTGTTTATTTATGAAGGGGAAAATATCCGTAATGAGGTATCTTCCATGCCTGGAGTATATCAAGTATCGATGGATCACCTCCATGCAGAAATGGAAGACATCGTCAAACACGGCATCAAGGGCGTTTTATTATTCGGTATCCCGGAGACAAAGGATGAGTGCGGCGGCGGAGCGTATCATGACCATGGGATTGTCCAAGTAGCCACCCGCTTTATCAAAGAACACTTCCCTGAAGTGCTAGTTGTTGCAGATACCTGCTTATGTGAATACACAAGCCACGGTCATTGCGGCGTTGTTGAAGGTGAAAAAATCCTTAATGACCAATCATTAGACCTGCTTGTAAAAACAGCCATCGCTCAGGCTAAAGCAGGCGCAGATATCATTGCGCCATCCAACATGATGGATGGTTTCGTGGCCGCGATTCGTGCAGGTTTAGATGAGGCTGGTTATACAGAAATTCCAATCATGTCATACGCTGTTAAATATGCATCTGCATTCTACGGACCGTTCCGTGAAGCGGCTGAAGGTGCACCGCAATTCGGTGACCGCAAGACCTATCAAATGGACCCTGCTAACCGCATGGAAGCATTCAGAGAAGCTGAATCAGATGTGGCGGAAGGGGCAGACTTCTTAATAGTGAAGCCAGGCATGCCATACCTTGATATTGTTCGTGATATTAAAAACAACTTTAATTTGCCGGTCGTTGTTTACAACGTCAGCGGTGAATATGCGATGATCAAAGCGGCTGCGCAAAACGGCTGGGTTGACGAGAAAAAGACTGTTCTTGAAATGTTAATGGGAATGAAGCGCGCAGGTGCGGATTTAATCATTACCTACCATGCCAAAGATGCAATCCGTTGGCTGAAGGAAGAAGAATAATATTTTTTGAAAAGAGGGAAAAGGATGCGTTCGTATACCAAATCGATTGAAGCATTTAAAGAAGCCCAAACATTGATGCCTGGCGGTGTAAACAGCCCTGTTCGCGCCTTTAAATCTGTAAACATGGACCCCATTTTCATGGAACGCGGCAAAGGTTCGAAAATCTATGATATCGATGGCAATGAATATATTGATTACGTTCTTTCATGGGGACCGCTTATCCTTGGTCATTCCAATGACCAAGTAGTCGAAGCGTTGAAAAAAACAGCCGAGTCAGGAACAAGCTTTGGAGCGCCGACGCTATTGGAAAACAAACTGGCCAAGCTTGTGCAAGACCGCGTACCATCAATTGAAATTATCAGAATGGTCAACTCGGGTACGGAAGCTACGATGAGTGCCTTAAGGTTAGCAAGAGGATTTACAGGCCGCAATAAGATTTTAAAATTCGAGGGCTGCTACCATGGCCATGGTGATTCATTATTAATTAAAGCAGGATCCGGAGTTGCTACACTTGGTTTGCCTGATAGCCCAGGTGTACCTGAAGGTGTTGCTTCCAATACAATCACAGTACAATACAATGACCTTAAAGGGGTAAAATACGCTTTTGAACAATTTGGCGATGATATTGCTTGTATCATTGTTGAACCAGTTGCGGGCAACATGGGGCTTGTTCCACCACTGCCAGGGTTCTTGCAAGGACTACGTGATATTACCACCGAATACGGGGCGCTGTTAATTTTTGATGAAGTTATGACTGGTTTCCGTGTCGGTTACAATTGTGCTCAAGGGTACTTCGGTATTACCCCAGACTTGACCTGTTTAGGAAAAGTAATCGGCGGCGGTCTTCCTGTCGGCGCTTACGGTGGCCGTGCAGATATTATGGAGCGTATTGCACCAAGCGGCCCGATTTATCAGGCGGGTACATTATCCGGCAATCCGCTTGCGATGACAGCTGGCTATGAAACCTTAAGCCAGTTGACACCAGAGCACTACAATGAGTTTATCCGCAAGGGAGATATCCTAGAAAAAGGTATTAAGGCTGCTGGGGAAAAATATGGAGTTCCAGTTACCTTTAACCGTGCTGGTTCCATGATTGGTTTCTTCTTCACGAATGAAGAGGTTATCAATTATGAAACAGCCAAATTATCCAATTTGGAATTCTTTGCCGAATACTACCGCCAAATGGCCGACCAAGGCGTATTCCTGCCGCCATCTCAGTTTGAGGGATTATTCCTATCAACTGAGCATTCGGATGAGGATATTGAAAAGACGGTTAAGGCTGTTGAGGTTGCTTTTTCGAAGCTTAAATAAAGTTTAATCTCTTATATAATAACCAAATATGAAAGCAAGCAGGCAGTGGATTTAGCTAAAATAGTCCACTGCTTTTTTTGATGGTTTAATATGTTAAAGTCATTTCATACAGTGAATGAAATTTGGACTGAACGAATATACGAGCAGCCTTCTGTAGGCAAGGATTGGCGACCGAACCGATAAAAAAATTGGATGCCGGGTAACCAATAAGGGGTATTGGAGACCGAACCGATAATAAAATGAGCTGCCGGGTAACCAATAAGGGGTATTGGCGCCCGAACCGAAGAAAAAATGACTAGTAGAGTAACCAATAAGGTGTATTGGCGACCAAACCAATGAAAAAAGATTAGTAGAGTAACCAATAGGGTGGATTGGCGACCAAACCAATGAAAAAATGAACGGCAGGGTAACCAATAAGGTGGATTGGCGCCCGAACCAATGAAAAAATGATTGGTAGAGTAACCAATAAGGTGTATTGGCGCCCGAACCGATGAAAAAGTGATTAGTAGGGTAACCAATAAGGTGTGTTGCTACCTAACCGATATAAAAATGATTAGCAGGGTAACCAATAAAGGTATAAGCTGCCTATAAATGCACTTTCAGATGCCCTGAAACGACGATGCCCAAATTAATAAGTCTTTGATTAACCAATAAATCCAACCCCTCCAACAAGGGGAGTTTATTTTTTTGCCTCTTTTCTGCACAATCCAGCTTTTTTATTCATAAATAAAAATTTCCCCTCATAAAGTGTAAGTGACATAGTGATTTTGCATTAGGAAACGAAAGGAGGAGTCGCTTTGTCTCAGGAGAATCAATCGTACCTAAGATTTTCTGTGGAGGAGTCCCTGTGGTTTAGAAAAGGACAGGAAGTCGAAGAGCTTATTTCCATTTCCTTAGACCCGGATATTACCATCCAGGAAAACGATCAGTACGTCACCATACGCGGTTCGCTGGAGCTTTCCGGCGAATATAAATGCTACAAGGACCAAGAGGAAGGAAATGAAGAGGGTGCTGTCTCACAGAAGTTTGTAGAACGGGTGGCCGAGCGTGAGGAGGGAGTAGCTGAATTTTCACATCGATTCCCGGTTGATATCACGATTCCTAACAATCGAATTCAAAGTGTGTATGATATCGATGTCCTTGTGGAAACGTTTGATTATTCCATGCCTGAGCGCAGCTGCTTAAAGCTGTCAGCAGAGTTGACCATCAGCGGCCTCTATGGAAATGAGCAGCAACAGCAACAGCAGCAGGAGGAAGAGCCTGAACTTGAACTCCTGTACCGCGCAGGAGCCGAGGAAGAGGAGGAAGAATACGAATTCCCTCAACCAACAGCACAAAGCCCGTATCAAAACAATTTCTTATTCCAGACGGAAGCACGTAAACCGCAGGAGGAAGAACAGAGCACAGATGCATTTCCAAAGTTCCCAAACTTTAATTATCAACCTCAGGAACACACTCAGGAGCAGCAGGAATATCGGCCGCCTTGGCAGTACCAGGAGTATAATGCCGAAGCAAATGAACCTGCATGGCGTTATCAGGAGAGAAAAGAAGAAAAACAGCCTGTAGAGGTTGAAGTTCAGTTTGAGGAAGAGATCATTGTGGAGGAATCCCCAGCAGTAGTCGTGGAATATGAAGAGGAAAGCTCGTCATCTTCATCGTCATCTGAAGAGGAGCCAAAGCAAAAGAAGAAGCTGTTTGGTGCCAAGAAGAAATCGATGACCCTGACAGAATTCTTTGCCCGAAAGGACGAAGGTTCTTCACAAACAAGGCTAAAGGTTTGTATTGTTCAAAGAGGGGATACGGTAGAAAGTTTGTCTAAACGTTATGATGTTTCTGTTCAAAATCTCCTTCGCGTTAACAATCTGGAACTGAATCAGGATGTTTATGAAGGTCAAGTATTATATGTTCCGGCAGCCTTTGCCAAAAAATAACCAGACCTAAGAAGGTGAGCGGGTTCGAACGGGGCCTGCTCTGCTTTCTTTTTATGCCCTTTTGCTTTTCTAAATGAAAGAGAGTGAATTCTCATGAATGACTCGAATAGGCTGGAGACCCTTACGCCGATTTTGGAGAACTACCAGGTAGAGCCGTATTTTGTAGAGGATTTTGGCGGCATTCAAAAAATTTATTCTAACAAAGGTACCTTTGCCCTGAAAAAAATTCCCCCAGCCTTAGGGACAGATTTCATTCGGCATGTCCATTATCTCTATCAAAAAGGCTATAACCGGATTGTTCCTATTTATCCCACGATGGACGGCAGATATGCGGTATTGCATGATAATAATCTTTACTATCTCATGCCATGGATGGCGAACGACCAAAGAGAAGACCACCAGTACAAAAGCCAGCAGCTCTTTCGCGAATTGGCCCGGCTTCATACCCTTTCCGCAAAGGAAATCGAAGTAAACAAGGAGGAGCGGGCAGAGCATTACGAAAAAACCTTGCAGCTGCTTGATAAAAATCAAGAATTTCTTGATGGATACATTGATGTTTGCGAAAAGAAAACCTATATGTCACCATTCGAACTGCTGTTTTGCCTATACTACAATGAAATCAGCCAGGCGCTCCGGTTTTCAAAATCAAAATTTGAAGAATGGTATGAGAGCACAAAGGAAAATGAGAAAGCCCGAATGGTGGTTGTCCATGGGAAGCTTTCATCCGATCATTTTCTTTATGATGAACGGGGATACGGCTTTTTTATTAATTTTGAAAATGCCCGTTACGGCTCACCAATCCATGACCTGCTCCCATATGTATCAAGGACTTTAAACACAAGTCCAAAGCGAAATGATGATGTGATTGGTTTGGTTTATCATTATTTTAAATATTTTCCGTTTAAGCCGGAGGAAAAATTATTATTCAACAGCTACTTGGCCTACCCAATACCCATCATCCAAATGGCAGAAAAATATTATCGGAAGCCTCGTCCGAAAAATGAGTTAAAATATGTCCGCCAGCTGCAGCATCGCTATTGGCATTTAAAAAATACCGAATATATTGTAATGAGAATGACGGAAATTGAGAACCAGCAAAAAGCAGCCCAAGAGGCAGCCCAGCAGGCAAAAGAAGGAGCCCAATAGCAGGAATCATCTGCACATAGGGCTCCTTAAATAATTTCAAAATAAATGGAAATGGCAATGACGATAAAAAGGGATAATAACAAGACATCAAAAATAGTTGGCAGAAAAATAGTTCGTATAAATTGAAAGATAATAAATGGGACCACCAGCTGTCCGGACAATCTCCGAAACGTTCTAAACCAGGGACGGTGTTTATACTTATGGAAATTCTTCACCCCAAACCCCCCCTTTCCCAATTTACCCTTATCATATGTATATTCAAAAATAGTGTGAATGACCTATAATTCTTCCAAAAAATATTCAATTTGATTTGTTTCATAAATAATGACATGGTAAAATTATTAAGCTATAAAGTATGACTTTTGGAATATTAACCTTTTTAGAAAGTCTGTATTAGAAAATCTTTTTTCGTATTAACACACGTGAGGAGTTATCAAAATGTACTGGTTCATCATTCTTTTCCCGCTTCTTATTTATCCCTGGGGGCCATTTACGTATTATACATTTCCAAAGGTCTTTTATTTAGATATGTTTGTCTTGTTTACATGGTTATATTTAATAGTCAAAAAAAAATATTGGACATCCAATCTATCTAAATCTGAATTAAAGATTGAATTCATAGTCTTAATATTTATGTGCTTAATTGGAATTTCAACGGTATTTTCAGTTGATTTTTATTCCTCATTTTATGGTACAGAAACACGATTTGAAGGATTAGTAACTTTTTTTTCATATTGCAGTATACTATTGTTTTCTTATAGACTGCTAGATGTTAAGAAAATAGAAAACCTTCTTAAATGGATGGCTTTTGTTTCAATCTTTGTTTCTATTTATGGAATTCTTCAACATTATTCCTTAGATTTCTTTCCGAGAAATATCTCTAAATTAAATGAGATAAGAAGTTTTTCTTTTTTCGATAATGCAAACTTTTACGGTTCATATCTTGTCTTAATAATTTTGTTAACAATAACACTTTATTTAGTTGAAAAAAGTAGAAAATTGCTAACTTTATATTTAACCACAATTTGTATTAATTTTATAGCTCTAATTTTTTCTGAGACAAGAAGTGGATGGGTGGGTCTTGCATGTGGGATTATCTTTCTTACAATCTTTGCCGTAGTAAAAAGAAGGCATCTCTGGCTTAAATGGACTACAATGTTAATTGCTTTAGGCCTAATCTTTATTTTGATAAATCTAGTCGAGGATGGAAAATATTCTGGGCGTTTAGCTTCATTTTTTCTTGACTCATACAATGTTGCATCCCATCATACCACTGGGCATGAAGGTTCAGCCAGAATGTTTATTTGGAAAGAATCTTTTCCGCTGATACACTCTAATTTTTGGCTTGGTTCTGGACCTGACACCTTTAAGTATGTATTTCCAGCTAAACCGGAAGAACTTGAAAAATATTATGGGACTTCAAATATTATTGTGGATAAGGCTCATAATGAATATTTACAGATTGCAGTAACATTAGGAATACCTGCTTTATTAATATATTTAACTCTCTTGTGTATTGTCCTTGGACGAGCTTTCAAAGCAGTAAAAATTATTAACGGGAAAGAAAAACTTCTTTTGTATGGATTGATATCTGTTATAATTGGTTATCTAATTCAAGCATTTTTTAACATAAGTACAGTTCCTGTTGCCCCGTTATTTTGGGCAACTATTGGTATAACGCTATCTAAAGCTGAATTGCACCTTAATAAAAAAAATAATAATAATTCACTTTGTACTTCTGAAGAAATATATCGATCTGCCTAATTTGCAAGCGAGCACCATGCTTCACGCATATAGTATAAAATACAAAAAACAAGGATATCCTGATTGACGAAGGCACTGTTTTTTGGGTAGTATTATATATAATTGAAAAATAAAGCTTTGACAGGGAAGAGTACGGTGAAAGCCAGCTTTTAGAGAGGGGAACCATTAGCTGAAAGGTTTCCTAAGCGGAGCATCGGAAGGTCGCCCAAGAGCTTCTTCTGTGAACAGGTCAAAAGGCTCCAGTAGTAGAAGACGGATGAAATCCGTTATCCGATGAAGTGCCAATCATCATTATGATTGGAAAAAAGGTGGTACCGCGAAGCAACTCCATTCGTCCTTTTATGGCGAATGGGGTTTTTTGTTGTTTTTAAAAGATAAAAGGAGGCAATTCAGTTGGAAACAAAAGAAATTACGATGCCAACCAAATACGATCCGCAAACAATTGAAAAAGGTCGTTATGAATGGTGGCTGCAAGGGAAGTTTTTTGAAGCAAAAGATGATGAGGGAAAACAGCCATATACAGTCGTTATCCCACCGCCTAACGTTACTGGAAAACTCCATTTAGGGCATGCATGGGATACAACTCTTCAAGATATCATCACACGCATGAAGCGGATGCAGGGCTATGATGTTCTTTGGCTTCCGGGTATGGACCATGCTGGAATCGCGACCCAGGCAAAGGTTGAACAAAAGCTTAAAAGCGAAGGCAAAAGCCGTTATGACCTTGGCAGGGAAAAATTCGTTGAGGAAACATGGAAGTGGAAGGAAGAGTATGCTTCCCATATCCGTGAGCAATGGGCAAAGTTAGGTTTAGGACTTGACTATTCCCGCGAGCGTTTCACTCTCGATGAGGGACTTTCAAAAGCGGTTCGCGAAGTATTCGTTACCCTTTACAACAAAGGCTTAATCTACCGCGGCGAATATATCATTAACTGGGACCCATCCACAAAAACGGCCCTTTCTGATATTGAGGTTATTTATAAGGATATTCAAGGTGCCTTTTATCATATGAAGTATCCGTTAGCTGACGGTTCCGGCTACATTGAAGTAGCAACAACTCGTCCGGAAACGATGCTAGGGGATACAGCGGTTGCTGTTCACCCGGAAGATGACCGTTACAAGCACTTGATCGGCAAAACGGTTATCCTGCCAATCGTTGGCCGGGAAATTCCGATTGTTGGCGATGATTATGTTGATATGGAATTCGGTTCTGGGGCTGTTAAAATTACTCCTGCCCATGACCCGAACGACTTTGAACTCGGAAATCGCCATAATCTTGAGCGTATTCTTGTTATGAATGAAGATGGAAGCATGAACGAAAAGGCCGGAAAATATCAAGGTCTTGACCGTTTCGAATGCCGCAAGCAAATTGTTAAAGACCTTCAAGAACAAGGCGTTCTGTTTAAAATTGAAGATCACCTGCATTCCGTTGGCCACTCTGAGCGCAGCGGGGCAGTAGTAGAGCCTTATCTTTCTACACAATGGTTTGTTAAAATGCAGCCGTTGGCAGATCAAGCCATTGAGCTTCAATGCAAGGAAGAAAAAGTACACTTTGTTCCAGACCGTTTCGAAAAAACATACCTGCACTGGATGGAAAACATCCGCGACTGGTGTATTTCCAGACAACTATGGTGGGGACATCGCATTCCTGCTTGGTATCACAAAGAAACAGGTGAAGTATTTGTCGGTCATGAAGCGCCAGCTGACAGCGAAAACTGGGAACAGGACAAAGACGTATTAGATACATGGTTCAGCTCAGCGTTATGGCCATTCTCGACTATGGGCTGGCCAGACATAGAAGCGGCTGATTTCAAGCGGTACTTCTCAACGGATGTTCTTGTAACAGGCTACGATATCATCTTCTTCTGGGTATCCAGAATGATTTTCCAAAGCTTAGAGTTCACCGGTGAGCGTCCATTTAAAGATGTTCTCATCCACGGACTTGTTCGTGACGAGCAGGGCCGGAAAATGAGTAAATCGCTTGGAAACGGCGTTGACCCAATGGAAGTAATCGACAAGTACGGTGCGGATGCCCTTCGTTACTTCCTATCTACGGGATCATCACCAGGTCAAGATTTACGTTATAGCACGGAAAAAGTTGAAGCAACCTGGAACTTTGCCAATAAAATTTGGAATGCTTCCCGTTTTGCTTTAATGAATATGAACGGTCTCAGCTATGATGAAATTGATTTCAGCGGGGAAAAATCTGTTGCCGACAAATGGATTCTAACACGCTTAAATGAAACAATCGAACATGTGACAAAGTTGTCAGAGCGGTATGAATTCGGTGAAGTTGGCCGTGCCCTTTATAACTTTATCTGGGATGACTTCTGTGATTGGTATATTGAAATGGCGAAGCTTCCTTTATACGGTGAGGATGAGGCGGCTAAGAAAACAACCCGTTCCATTCTTGCCTATGTTTTAGACCAAACAATGAGATTATTGCATCCGTTCATGCCATTTATCACCGAGGAAATTTGGCAGAACCTGCCTCATTCCGGTGAATCGATTACCGAAGCCAATTGGCCGGAGGTAAAATCGGAGTATACAGATGAAGAAGCGGCACAGGAAATGAAGCTTCTGATGGAAATGATCCGCTCTGTACGTAATATTCGTGCTGAAGTTAACACACCTATGAGTAAGAAAATCAACATGTTGGTGAAAGCTAAGGATGAAAAAATATTAACGGCTCTTGAGAAGAACCGCAGCTACATCGAAAAGTTCTGTAACCCAGAAGAACTGCAAATGGGGCAGAACATCGAAACCCCTGAAAAAGCAATGACCGCGGTTATTACGGGTGTCGAGATTATCCTTCCGCTCCAAGGCCTGATCAATATTGATGAAGAAATTGCCCGCCTTGAGAAGGAATTGGATAAATTAAATAAAGAGGTAGAGCGTGTTCAAAAGAAATTAAGCAATGAAGGCTTTATGAAAAAAGCACCTGAAAGTGTTGTAGCCGAAGAACGTGCCAAAGAACAAGACTACCTAGAAAAACGAAATATTGTAGAAGCTCGTATTAAAGAGTTAAGAGGTTAATGAAGCTGAAGGCGAATCCACTTTGGATTCGTCTTGGCTTATTTTTTTAACAAAAGGGGTGTAAGACATGTTTACTACTTATAAAGAAGCCCTTGATTGGATTCATGCAAGGCTCAGGCTCGGCATTAAACCGGGGTTAAAACGGATGGAGTGGATGATGGACAGGCTCGGCCACCCGGAAACAAAAATCAAAACTGTCCATATAGGCGGGACAAATGGGAAAGGTTCAACGGTTACATATTTCCGTTCCATTCTACAGGAAGCAGGGTATATAGTCGGTACATTTACATCTCCCTATATTGAAACATTCAACGAGCGAATCAGTGTTAACGGTAAGCCCATCACAGATCAAGAAATACTTGAATTAACAAATGTCATTCTTCCTTTGGCAAATGAATTAGAGGAAACAGATCTTGGCGGACCGACAGAATTTGAAGTTATCACGGCCATGTCGTTCTATTATTTTGCCAATCAACCTGAAATTGATATCGTCCTTTATGAGGTCGGGCTTGGCGGACGATTTGATTCCACGAATATTGTGCAGCCATTGGCTTCACTTATTACAAACATTGGTCTTGATCATACCAACATCCTCGGCAACACCCATGAGGAAATTGCGTTTGAGAAGGCGGGAATCATCAAGGAAAGGACGCCGATTTTTACAGCAGTCAAACACCCTGGAGCACTTAAGGTAATTGAGGAACAGGCGGAGAAAAAAGAGGCACCAATATTTCGCTTAAATCAAGAGTTTTCGATTGATGCTCATGAATCAATCTTAAAAGGTGAAATATTTACTTTACAAACAACGGGGGATACATTAGAAAAGCTTGAAATAAGCATGATTGGCCAGCACCAAACCGAAAATGCAGCACTTGCCGTCAGTGCAGTTCTATATTTAAACCAACATGCCAGCATTTCAGTTACTGAACAGGCCATCAGGAGAGGGTTGAAGAAGGCCTATTGGCCGGGCCGCTTTGAGGTTTTATCTGAAAGCCCTCTAGTCATCATCGATGGTGCACATAATGATGAGGGAATTACAGCATTGGTTCATGAATTATCGACTCGATACGCCAATCGCAATATCCATATTATATTTGCGGCATTAAAAGATAAGAAGCTAGACAAAATGATAGCCAAGCTTGACGAAATTGCGGCTCAGATTTCTTTTGTAAGCTTTGATTTTCCAAGAGCGGCTAATGCTGAAGACTTGCTGAAACTCAGCCAATCTGCAAATAAATTCGCAGTCGAAGATTGGCTGCCTTTTATAAAAGAAGAAATTTCTCACCTGCCTCCCAATGACAATGACATGCTTGTCATCACGGGCTCTCTTTATTTTATCTCAGAAGCAAAGCCAATTATTTGTCAATATTTGAAAAATATGACGATTTCTCTGTGACAGATTGGCTATTTTTTGGTAAAATAAAATTATCTTGAATTAATAATAATTAGGTGAGGAGGGGAAGGAAGATGGGTGTTAAACCACATGTCCAAACAGCAATTTATCTGATCTGGATTATGTTAGTACCAGCTGGAATGTGGTTCACCTATCAAACTTTTCCCCCGCACCTGTCGGGAAATTGGCATGAACTTATTGCCTTTTTAGCGCTTATGGCCATTGTGGCAAGTATGCCAATTATGATCAATAATGTGCCGATTTTTCTCATTCAATGGGTGTCTTTTACCGTTTTTTTAATTTTCGGATTGTTTGTGGAAATGGTATTTACTCAGATTGCAGTACTTGTTTTACTACTAAAACTAAGAATTCAAAAAGAGCAACTATTTCGCTTGCCGCTTAATATGATCATGTTCTTTATTGTTTCGTTCTTGAGCGGTACTGTTTATTTTCTGCTCGGTGGTCAAACGGCTCCGCTCCTTACGAAGGATAGCGAAGCTTTTTTGCTGGCTATTTTGTATGCGGTGTTAAATTATTTTATTAATCAAGTCATTGTTTCTTTCAATCTATTTTTTATCTATAAGCGTAAGAACGCTTACTTTGGAAAAGATTTATTGGTAGAGACTTTGACGACAATTATTACCATTCCAGTCGGTGTTGTGTTATACATTCTTTATAATGAATTACGGTTATTGTCGCTTCTTTTTGTAGGGATTCCGTTCGTCAGCTTATCGGTTATTTTTAATCTCTATTACTCTAGTGAAAAAATTAATAAGTATCTGCAAAAAGCGGCTGAAATCGGGCATCAAATGGCGGAACGCCTCCAAGTGGATGATGTTGTTACCTTATTTATCCAAAAAATTAGGGGAATGCTTCCAGTAGATTATGCATATGTCTTTGAAGTTTCCGGTGATGAACTGAAATTGACCCGCTATGTTGAAGAAGGAAGGGTAGATCCTTATCATAGGCCGCCATTAAAAAAAAATGAAGGAATCTCCGGAATGGTTTGGGAGAAGCAAAAGGCCTGTCTTTTTTCGCGAAAAAAGGAATGGATACATATTACGAGTGGTGGGTATCTGCCAAAGGATGCCGGAAGTATTTTAAGCGTTCCCATTATGCGCAATAAAATAATTATTGGCGTGTTGCTGCTTGCTTCGAAGAAGGAAAGAGCCTATGAAAAATATCAGCTGACGATTGTCGATATTCTCTGCTCGTATTTTGCCGTTGCCTTGGAAAATGCCAAGCATTACGAACGCACGAAAATGCAAAGCGAACGCTGTTCACTCACTAAATTATATAATTACCGCTACTTTGAAAACGCATTAATGAAGGAGTTTGAGCTGCTAAAGCGCTTTGAGCGAGATGTGATTTCGTTAATCATTCTTGACATTGACCATTTTAAAAAGATTAATGATACATATGGCCATCAAAGTGGAAATGAAATTCTAATAGATATTGCAGGAAGAATCAATAAATTAGTAGGAAGTCGCGGTACCGTTGCCCGCTATGGCGGTGAAGAATTCGTTGTTCTCTTACCTGATGTTTCCAAAGAGGAGGCCTATCAAACGGCTGAGTTAATCAGAGAATCCATCGCCAATTGGCCATTTACCCTCTATCAAACGATTGATCAGGAACAAAAGAAGCAACATGTCAAAATAACGGCATCAATTGGAGTGGCGACCGCACCAGAGGATGCAGAGGATGCCCTTGCCCTGATCCGGCATGCCGACCGAGCGCTTTATGTAGGGGCGAAAAGGGCTGGACGGAATCGAGTTGCGGAGTATTCGTCGTGTTAAATATTATTAAATAAAGAAGGGTGAAAGGAGAAAGTGTTAAACAATCTCCCTTTCACCCTTTTTTATGGTATTAATTGTATGTTACATCACCAATAACGGCACCATTAGATTTACTCCAATCGATGGAATTATAATCATCAAAGGTGTTTCCGCAATTCTGTGTAAGAAAATCTTTATCGGTGGAATTCGTAACGATGATGGGTGGATTGCCGCTGATTTTACTTGGGTCGACATTCACACTTCCTTTGATAATTAAACGTCCTTTTTGGGTTCCATTAACCTGAATATTCAGCTGTTGGGCAGATAAATCCCCCTTTACACACATCGTAGAGGTGGGATCAATTGTTAAGATTTTCCCAATTGAGGCAGTGCCTCTCGTCCAAATTCTAGAGGATAAAGCAAGTGTCACGTGATCATCCGTAGTCATATTTCCGCCTATATACAAATCGGAATTTTCTACTCTTAGCTGGCCGCCAAAGTTGGCATTTTTTTCTGATTCAAGGGTTATGTCGACAATACTGTTTAAGTTCCCATTAAGTGAAACTGAATCAGCATGCAGAGTTAACTTTGATTTATTTCCATTACCGCTTAATACTAGGTCACCGGTTGAATAAATAGTTCCCACGTAGCCATTGTATTGTTCAGTATAGGTCATACTTTTGTCTATGATTACCCCATTCGGACAGCTAATATCAGTAAAAGTAGATGGGTTAATACATTGGGTAGAAACATTTGTAGGCTTTTCGACCTGGTTATATTCAGGGATAATTGACCCTCCAGCTAAATTAATCAGTGCTAAGTCAATTACCATATCCGCATTAAGGGTAGTTGTTTTTCCATTTTCTGATCCTTCTACATCAAATTTCAAAGCAATTTTTCTATTCGTTGGATCAGCAGTAGTGGTGAAATTTTTTATGGTAAAGATGGAATTTGGATAGCCCTCTACTTGTACTGTTGTTTTGATAAGTCCGTTCGACATAGCCTGGTCTAAAGCTGTTTTCATGGCTTTGGTAGCTTCCGCCTTATAGTCCTTCGTAGAATCCGCCTTTAAAATATTGATGACTTGATTGTTAACATCAACCTGTTTTACCTCAAAAATTCTTTGAAATTCCACTTCGTAATAGGATATTCCCATTTCTGCTAGTGCAACTGACTGCGAGGATTTCTCCACAATTTTGTTTTGTTTAGTTCCGCTGAAAGCCTGTCCCATGAACGATAAAAAAATTATGGAGAAAACAGTTATAATAAGTAAGACTAAAACTAGGGTGTATCCTTCTTCAGACTTTTTATTGAACATCAATTACCACCCTTATAGCGATAGAGTATTGTATCAATTATGACTTTATTTGAGTTGTTTTTCTTATCACTTGCTGTTAATTTTATGGTCACGTTATTTGTTGTAGTGGGAACGACTGGATTTGTAACCCCATTTTTTATTTCAAAAGTTAAGCAAATTTGCGGATTGTTAAATACCTCCGTTTGATTTGCTCCATTTTTGTCAATATATGAAACTGTGATTTCACAATTGGAGTCTGTATTAGTAATGGTATATTGTTTTGATTTTTGATGAATTCTTGTCAGGTTGGTTATGACAATATTTGATTCTTGAATCATAAAATTTTTAGAAATGGCCTTTTTCGAAAATTGATAGCCTTGGAAAAAAGCATTCCAAATAATGATACCAATAAAGGAGAGTATGGTAATGGCTGCCAGCAGTTCGATAAGTGTTATTCCTCTTTCACTCTTTGTCAATCGCATCTACTCCTATCTTACAACATAGCCGTAGGTAACACTCACGACATTGCCCTTGTTATTTAATAGCTGAACGATAATAAGATGTGCTTTTAACTTAATGGAAGATGGGTCTGGTGGATTTTTTTTTATTTTAATGGTTACCGAAAATACACCCTCTGTGGTTTTAAAAATATGATAATTCCCTTCGTCACCTTTATATTCCGCTATAACGGTCCCAGCTGGATTTGCTAGGAATTTCTTTACATTTGCATCATTTTCCCACTTTACTAGTATTTGTTTAGCGGTACTAATTCCCTGGCTCTTATCTTCATTTTGTTTATTGGTGAAACCCATTTGCGGGAAAAAAGTCATGATGGATAAAAATATGATAGACAAGATAGTGATGGATAAGAGTACCTCGAGAAGAGTTACTCCTTTTTCATTTTGGTGAAATTTCATATATAAACATTCCCTTCAGGGATAATCAAGTCGAATAAAGCAGAAAAAACAAAGAACTATGACTATAATAATAGTTTAATAAAACCATATAAAGCAACTGCAAATATTAGCAAATTTCACCTATTCCAAGTATTAATATTACCAATTAAAGAGGTAATTTGACATGGTCCATTAGTTGTAATTATATATGTAAAATTGTTACATGCTTCTTTTAAACTAAGTAAAAATATAATACAATATTTAGTAGATGAAATTTGTCTAATTGTTGAATATTATAACGAATGAACGATTATTTTAGTGAAATATGTAAAATGATAGGATAAATGAATGATAGATAGGGGAGTGGATGAATGCTAACCATAATTTTGGCCATTGGGTCTTTTCTTGTAACTCTAGTGGTAATGGCATTAATACAGGTTGGATTTACATTTAAAGGTAAATTCCTGATTGCGATAACAAGTTTTTTACTTGCTCTTGGAGGAGTTGGGGCAGCTGCCGTTATTCCATTATGGCAGACTGCGTTAGTGCTTTTGCTATTAGTCTTATGCGTCGGTTACCTCTTTGACAAACGTTTTGGGACACTTTTATATAAACAGAATGACAAATATGCGGAAATTTTTGTTGAAGACTATGAGACAGTGGAAAAAAGCAGTAAGAGTGATGATGTAATCGAAATGAAGGAAGAAGTATTGTCTGAAGCTTCCATATTAAATATGGAGTTAGAACCATTGAAAGAAGAGAAATATACACCGTCAATAAGTGACAGAACTGTAGAGGAAAATCAAGAACTTGAAGGTATGGATGAAGATATTTCGTTTTTACTAGACCGAGATACCAATCTTGATGTTAGTTCTCTAACAGATGAAATAGAAGTAGAAGAAAACTACTTATTAGATATTGAGAGTTTACTTGCTGAAGGGGAACATGAGCAAAAAGATGTTGAGGATGATGGCTTGCTTGTTGAACTTAAAACTCACCCCCTATTTGAAATAGAAAAAGATGTCCAGGCTGTTCAGGAAAACAATGAAAATGATTTAGATGAGTCACTATTGGAATTCCTTCATGCTTCTAAAGAAGCTGCTTCAAATCTTGAGGATGATACATTAGAAGAACTCGATGAAATTAAGCCAGTGAACAAAATTCCTTCGCTTAATAAAAAATAAAAAGCCAGTCACATTAAGAGTGAATGTTGGGTCTAGGGGAGGCAGGTAAATTGGTGAAAAATCAACAAATCATAAAATTACTAGTTGTACTGTTAATCAGTACAGCTTTTATATTCAGCTCTTCCCATTTTGGAGCTAAAGCATTTGAAAGCTTATCAAATGCAGATGGGAAATTTTCCGAGGGGACAACCATTGGTTCTTTGGATGTTACTGGTAAAACACCGGACGAAGCTATTTCCCTTTTGGAAGAAAAGTATGTTAATTGGGTTAAAGATACTTCAATGGAATTACAATATGGGGAAAAAACTGCTCCATTTGATTTAAACCAATTTGATTTGGATTCTACAACGACAGTAGCATCTATTAAAGAGGGGCAAAGTAACCCTGTCTATATTAATGTGGATAAATCTCAAGTGGAGGAACAGCTGCAAGCCCTGTTTCCGCAAATAAAAATTGGGGACATTGATCTTGATAAACTGAACCATAGTTTGAATGAAACGGCGCTATTATTTGAACCGGGTGCTCATACCTTTAATATTTACGATGATTACCTGCTTGCTGAAAAAATCAATAAGGATGCTGTCATCAATACCTCCATTATTCATTTAAATGAGATACCAGGTGAATTAGAAAAATCCATCACTAAACATTCAAAAGTTGAGATTCCAGCAGAAAAACAATTTTCTTTATTAGCTTTTGCCAAGGAACAAAACATTACTGATTCAAAAACCTTAAATATAATGGCAACTGGTATCTATCAAGCTATATTACCTTCTAATATCACAATCATAGAAAGAAACATTGGGAATACTCTCCCCGAATATGCAAATTTAGGATATGAAGCGAAGGTGGACCAAGCTAAGCCTGCGGATTTGTTGATTGCAAATCCAAATAAATTACCATATTTTTTGGAGTTAACAATTGAGGGGCAGAACCTTAAAGTTACTTTGAAGGGTCAAAAGTTCTTATACGAATATGAAATTATTGCAAAAGATGAGCAGAAGCTAGAGCCAAAGACGATTATTCAATATAGCCCACAAATTAGCCCTGGAAAAACAATGGTTCAAAATAATGGGGCAGAAGGAAAAGTTGTTAAGATATACAGAGAGGTCTATCAAGGAGAACAACTAGTTAAAAGTGAATTCCTTTCAGAGGATTATTATTCGCCAGTTTATAAAGTCGTGATTAAAGGATTAACATCTGCAAGTTCTTCGGGTGTATCAAGTTCATCCAGTACTGTGAATAATTCTCCAGGAACAACAGGCAGCAGTCAAACAACCGATTCTTCTAATCAATCGCCGACTACATCTGATTCAGGCCAGCAAGAGAGCGACATTTGGGGAAAGCCAAATGAACAACCAAAATAAAAGCAGGTGTAAATGATGAGGCAAACACGAAAACGGCTTGGTGATTTGTTAATTAAAGAAGGCTTGATCACAGCCGAGCAGCTTCAAACTGTTTTAAATGAGAAGGATTCAAATCAAAAACTTGGTGAAGCCCTCCTGCAAAGGGGATTTATATCAGAGCAACAATTAATTGAAGTGTTGGAATTTCAGCTTGGTATTCCACATATCAATCTGTTCCAATATCCGTTTGATGCGAATCTTTTTTCGTTAATTTCAAAAGAAACGGCCAGAAGAAACTTAATTATTCCGTTAAAGCGGGAAGGAAACAAGCTTTGGGTGGCAATGTCGAATCCGATGGACTTTATTGTCATTGATGATTTACGTTTGTCAACAGGATTTCAAATTGAACCAACCATTGCCACAAAGGATGATATCCTTCGCACTATTAATAAATATTATGAGGTCGACGACGGTCTGGATGAGCTCTTGGATGAACTTCCACAAAATGAGCGTGGGCCGGCTGATAGTATAACAGATGTGGATTCACCGATTGTTCGGCTTGTTAATCAGATTTTAACAAATGCTGTCATTCAAAAAGCCAGTGATATTCATATTGATCCTCAGGAGACAAAGGTTCTTGTTCGCTATCGGATAGACGGTGTCTTGAAGATTGAGCGAGTTCTTCCCAAAAACATGCAAAGTGTCTTGACTGCGAGAATCAAAATTATGTCCAGTCTTGATATTACAGAGCACAGAGTCCCGCAAGATGGCCGGATCAAATTAAATCTTGATTTTCATCCAGTAGATCTTCGTGTGTCTACACTGCCAACTGTGTTTGGGGAAAAAATTGTTATGCGTCTTTTAGACATGGGGTCCACTTTAAATGACCTTAATAAATTGGGATTTAACGCTTTGAACTTTAAACGGTTTAATGAAATGATTGAAAAACCCACGGGGATTGTTTTAATAACAGGCCCCACTGGCTCAGGTAAATCCTCCACCCTCTATGCTGCACTAAATAAATTAAATAGTGATGCGGTTAATATTATTACGGTAGAAGACCCAGTGGAATACCAGCTTGAAGGCATCAATCAGGTTCAGGTGAATCAGAATGTGGGGATGACCTTTGCTGCCGGCTTAAGATCTATTCTCCGTCAAGACCCGAACATCATCATGGTGGGGGAAATCCGGGATACAGAGACGGTAGAGGTTGCAATTAGGGCCTCCCTTACAGGGCATCTAGTTTTAAGTACTTTACACACGAATGACTCGCTAGGGACAGTTACTCGTCTGCTGGATATGGGTGTGGAGCCATTTTTACTTGCTGCTTCATTAAGCGGGGTTGTCGCACAGCGGCTGGTCCGTAAAGTATGCCGCAATTGTGCTGAGGTGCAGGAACCTTCTAAAAGAGAAGTGGAAATCTTCGCAAAACGTGGGTTGAAGCTCGATAAAGTCACCCGTGGGAAAGGTTGTCCTTCCTGCAATATGACCGGATATAAAGGTCGGATTGCTTTACATGAAGTACTTGTCATTAATGATGAAATGCGCAGAATTATGATGAATGGAGAAACCTTTCAAAAAATGAAGGACACTGCGATTAAAAATAAGACTATTTTTTTAATCGATGATGGACTATTAAAAGTAAAGCAAGGCTTAACCACAACTGAAGAAGTTTTGCGAGTAGCAATTCCAGAGTAGGAGAACGATGATATGAAGGAAAAAATCGACTCAATCTTACGAGCGGCTGTTGAATATAAAGCCTCAGATGTACATTTATCTGTTGGTGTTCCTCCCGTTATGAGGATTAATGGTGATTTAAAAAGATATGGAACAGATAAATTACTGCCAGCTGATACCGAAGCGATGGCAATGGCAATTATTCCAGAAGATATGTGGGAGTTATTTAAGGAAAAAGGTGAGCTTGACTTTTCCTATGGTGTACCAGGAAGCTCGCGTTTTCGTGTGAATGCCTATCATCAAAGAAAGAGTGTGTCAATTGCACTTAGGACCGTTGCTTCAAGGACCCCAACATTAGAAGAATTAGATTTACCAGAAGTAATATCAAAATTAGTCCAAAAGCCTCAGGGGCTGATCTTAGTTACAGGACCTACAGGTAGCGGGAAATCAACGACATTGGCATCAATGATTGATTACATGAATCGCCATATGAGGAAACATATCATTACCCTTGAAGACCCAATCGAGTACCTGCACCGTCATGGAAATTCGATTATTGATCAGCGTGAAGTTGGTTTTGACACGAAGAGTTATGCAAGTGGATTAAAAGGAGCACTCAGACAGGACCCTGATGTTATTCTTGTTGGGGAGATGCGTGACTTGGAAACGATTGGGATTGCCATCACTGCTGCCGAAACAGGACACTTAGTTTTAGGCACACTTCACACATCAAGTGCACCAACTACGATAAACAGGATTATCGATGTATTTCCGCCTTCTCAGCAGCCGCAAATTCGAGTTCAGCTTGCTTCAGTCTTAGTAGGTGTAATTTCACAACGCCTGTTTCCAACTGCAGATAAGAAAGGCCGAAGAGCGGCCACGGAAATCCTGGTAAATAATCCTGCTATTGGAAACCTAATTCGAAGTGAGAAAATACATCAAATTCAAAGCACGATGCAAACGTCCCGTGCCCAGGGGATGCACACGCTTGAAATGAGTATTCGTGAATTAATTGAACGTGGATTAATACAACAAGAGGCAGCAGCGCAATATTTGCAGGAAAAGATGATGCAAAATGGCTAAGTTTAAATATGCCGGACGTGACAGAAGGGGAAAACGGCAGGGTACCGTAATTGCCTCTTCCAGACGGGAAGCAATGGAAAAGCTCAAGGAACAAAGTATTCGTGTTATTGAGATGAATGAAATTCCTGAGACAATGTTTACAAAAGATATTACAATTGGGAATCCTGTGAAATTAGAGCACTTTGTTATTTATATTCGGCAGTTCTCTACATTAATTAAAGCTGGGGTAACTGTTGTTGAGGCCACAACTATTCTTGCTCATCAAACTGAAAGCAAAGGGTTAAAGAAAGCTTTATTTGCGGTGGAACAGGATTTGAGGGAAGGAAATCCACTGTCTGATTCTATTGCTAAGCATAAAAAGATTTTTAATTCCATGTTTATCAATATGGTGAAAGCAGGGGAAGTTAGCGGTAATTTGGACGAAACGCTGGACCGATTAGGCGATCACTTTGAAAAACAACATTATACGAGGCAAAAAATTAAATCTGCATTATCATACCCAATAGTTGTCGGAATTATTGCCATTGCTGTTACTATCTTTTTACTTGTTTCGATTGTACCAACATTCGTTTCCATGTTTGATCAAATGGGAGGGGATCTACCTGCGATAACAAAAATTACTCTTGCAGCAAGTGATTTTATGCAATCTTTTTGGTGGCTAGTTGCTATAATCGTTATACTTCTTGTAATTTCATTAACATTTTTAAATAAGAATAAAAAAACAAAATATTATATGGATTATTTTCTACTAAAAATGCCAGTCTTCGGTAATTTACTTCAAAAAGCGGCACTTGCACGAATGATGAGGACGCTTAGTTCTTTATTTTCGAGTTCGGTACCTATTCTTCAGGCAATGGCAATTGTCGAAAAAGTAGTTGAAAATGATGTTCTTTCTAAGGTTATTCGGGAATCTCGAGATGCTCTTGAAAAAGGCCGTTCTATGACCGGCCCCATGGAAAAGCATTGGGCTTTCCCGCCACTTGTAACACAAATGATTGTTATTGGGGAGGAAACTGGTGCATTAGATGCAATGCTTTCGAAAATTGCCGAGTTCTATGAAAAAGAAGTTGAAACAGGAACAGATCAATTAAAATCCTTGATAGAGCCATTAATGATTGTGGCACTGGCTGGTCTTGTTGGGACTATCGTAACATCAATTATGGTACCAATGTTTAGCATGTTTGATCAATTCCAACAATTGAATCAATAAACGACAAGATTGTAAAATACTTGCGAAAAAGTGACAAAATACCAAAAAATACTCTTTTCTTCTATTTGTTTATTAATGTATAATACAAGTGACAATATTACTAGGTTAATAGAACCATTAAGGAGAGTGGAAAAATGATACAAAAGTTAAAGAAGAAACTGAAAGACCAACGTGGGATGACCCTAATTGAATTATTAGCTGTTATTGTTATCCTTGCGATTATTTCAGCTATTGCTATTCCAAGTATTTTAGGACTGATTGACAACAGCAAGAAAGACGCTCACGTTGCAAATGCCCGTCAAATGATAAATTCAGCAAAATTAGCTGTCGCTGGTGATGATGAAATGCGGCCTGCACCTAGTGGTACTGTATATATTCCACTAGCATACCTTGAAACAAAAGGATATATGGAAGCAGTTAAAGATCCTGATGGCGGAAACTATGCTACAGGTAGTGCTACAATTGCAACTGCATCTGCACCAACATCTGGATCATTTGTAAAAGTTGAAGCTAATTCTACAGGGAAATTATCTTATTCTGTTTATTTAATAAACGATAAATCGACTCCAAGAAAAATTGGTACTGATAAAGATAATCCAAAAGCAGAAAATGATTTAAAAAGAAGTTCAGTACTAAATTAAGAATATGTTTCCAATTATGTTAATGCTGATTTTTCTTTATGGAATTACTCTTGGTTCATTTTTTAATGTTGTTGGTCTACGGGTTCCAATTGAAAAATCAATTGTTTCCCCACGTTCATCATGTCCAACTTGTGGGCATCAATTAAAGGCTTATGAATTAATTCCAGTAATATCCTATTTAATCCAAAAAGGGAAATGCCGCGGCTGTCAGTCGCGGATTTCTCCTATATATCCGATTATGGAACTATTAACGGGTATATTGTTTGCAGCAGCACCATATGTAGTAGGATGGTCAGGAGAGTTAGTAGTTGCGTTAACACTCATTTCACTGTTTATGATTATCATAGTTTCAGATATTCATTATATGATCATCCCTGATAAAATTTTAATTTGGTTTGCAGGGATTTTTTTATTGGAACGAATTATTTGGCCGCTAAATCCTTGGTGGGATAGCTTGTTAGGGGCGGTTTCTGGATTCACTCTTTTATTAATCATCGCCCTTGTCAGCAAAGGCGGAATGGGCTTTGGGGATGTAAAACTATATGCGGTACTTGGCTTAGTCTTAGGCTTTAAACTAGTTCTTTTATCATTCTTTCTTTCGACACTATACGGTGCTGTTCTCGGTGGTCTAGCGATGCTATTCAGAATCGTTAAAAAACGGCAGCCCATTCCATTTGGACCATTTATTGCAGCAGGAACATTATCTGCTTATTTTTGGGGATCGGATATAATTCAACTTTATATAAATTTTTTAAATCAAGGATTCTAACCTAAGGGGTTTTCAACATGGCTTTTTCCCTTTTTACTCCTAAAAATCGAATAATAAATCTGGTACTAAACGACCACTCTATCCGCTATGTGGAATTAAAGCAGTCAAATCCACCTGCAGTCCAAAAATGGGGAGAGCGTTTTTTGACACCTGGAATCATAACTGACGGAAAAATTGTCGATATTGATTCCTTAACCAATATTCTGGAAGAGTGCGTGGACGATTGGAAGCTTCAAAGACGTCCCATCCGTTTCATTGTGCCGGACCAGCTCGTGATCATAAGAAAAGTGAATGTACCTGCTGATATACAGGATGATGAACTCAAAGGGTATTTATATTTAGAACTTGGTTCAACCATCCATTTGCCATTTGAAGAACCGGTTTTCGATATCTATCCACTTGATAACAATGGTAAATCAAAGGAACTGCTTTTGTTTGCTGCACCTGAACAGAATGTAACGGAATACTCTCAGTTATTCTCAAGCGTCAAGTTAAAGCCGGTTGCTGCAGATATTTCTCCTTTATCTTTGTATCGCCTATACCATCAGCTTGAATTAGCGGAGGAAAATGAAACCTTATTTACGATTCAATTTGATTTAACATCTGTTAATTTGAGTATTTTTGAAGGAACGGTTCCCGTAGTTATGCGCCCGTTCGCTTTACCTTTTGATGTAGAAAAGTGGGATATTAAAAGGGACCATTTTGGGCTTGCAATTTGTAAGTACACTGGGGATACTGATGAATTGGCTGGGCAGTTTGAGGATATTTTAAGAGAAATTAGTAAATTGATAGATTATTATCGTTATACCCTTAATAATGAGAATCATGATATTAACAAATTTCTTTTAACAGGCGATCATCCGATGCTTCAGGCAATCGAGGATGAAATGAAAGAAAGATTCGAACTGCCTGTAATTGGTTTGAATTCAACAGAAAAAATGGACAATACACCTGATCAATTATTGCTTCCTTTAGGTCTTGCGTTAAAAGAGGTGAAATAATGTTAGTAGAAATCAACCTGCTCCCGCAGAAAGAACGGAAAAAATTTGCCTTTTTTATGGTATTAGCTGGTTTGCTGGCATTATTTCTTTTAACCGGTGCCTTTTATTTCTATCAGATTAGTTCTATTAATAAAAATTTAGAGGGTGTTGACAGAGAAATCGCAATGACTCAAAAAATTAGGGAGAAAGAAGAAGCAAAAAGCCAGTCGGTGGAATCCTCTAGTTCTGTAACCCAGCTTAAGAGTGCAATTGAATGGGCTAATACTTATCCTATCCATACTATACCGGTAATGCGTCATCTTACTTCACTGCTGCCGGAACGGGGATTTATACAGTCGTTTGGCTACACAGAAGCAGGGACAGTTACCTTAACTGTGCAATTTGACAGTCCAAGGGAAGCGGCATCTTTCTTAAATAATCTTCATGAATCAAAGTGGATTTCTGATGCAAAGCTTAGCTCATTAAATCCTGCGGCGCAAGCTGAAGCCAGTGCGACGGGTTCAACAACTAGCCAAACTGCTGCAACCAATCAAAACACAGGAACGGTAAATACAGGAATAGCTTCAGATGGGCAAACACAGGCTGGCACAGCAGCAAACACAGGAGTTCAGCAAGATTCAACTAATACCGCAACTGGCACCACTACACAAACTGATGCTAGCTCGACGACAGCATCAGCAGCAGCCTCAACGAGTAACAATACAGCAACAACTCAAACCGGTGCCGTGTCAAATGCAATAACGAATCTATACTTACCAAGATATACGGGACAATTTGAAATAACGTTTAATAAGGATGTTATCAAACAAGAAAATATTGCGGGCAAGACAGATGAGAAGGGAGTGAGCGGATCATGAAGCTTCATTTCTCAAAACGGGATAATTTGATTTTAGCGATTGCTGCTCTTTTATTAATTCTTCTCATTGTCTATGCTCAATTTTTAAAACTATCGCCTTTAAAAAAAGATTTAGAGTCAAAACAGCAAACCTTGAAAACAGAACAAAAGCATTTAGATACAGTTGTTAAACAAAATGCTGAAAGCAATACTAAAGTAAATGAAAATACCAGGGAACTGCAGAAAAAAGTACCGGTTAAACCGTTGCAGGAACAGCTAATTCTTGACCTTGAAAAAGCTGAAACAGTTTCTGGCAGCCAAATTAAGTCAATGGGTTTTTCAATGGATGGTACAGTGTCTGTCCAGCCCCAGCAGCCTGCTGCTGAGAATAGTTCTGGTGCTCAGAATACTACCGGACAGGCCGGTTCTAATCAAACAACAGCCAATCAAGGAACTGATAGCCAAGCAGCTGCAAACCAAGGAACTTCCGGTCAAGCTGCAGCCCAGCCAGCTACCGCTGCACCAGCATTAAAAAAGCTGACAGTTCAATTATCAGTAGAATCACCAAACTACCAACAATTTGAAAAATTTGTAGAAACATTGGAATCATTGAAACGGATTGTGGTAATGGAGGCCATTAGTTACTCTGGTGGACAGGAAGTAACTGCAGTGCAGACAGAAGAGCAAAAATTAACGTTTACATTGACAGTTTCTGCTTTCTATATGCCTGATTTAGCAGATTTGCAGGCGGATGTGCCAAAAATTGATGCGGAACCACCTGCAGGGAAAACCAATCCTTTAAGCGAGTTTCCAACAACCTCTCAAACTCAGCCGTAATGCAAAATGACGAATAATTTGACGAAACTCTAAGATAACAAGACGACAAAAGTCTTGTTATTTTTTTTTACCGGTATGTTAGGATGGAACATATTACTGTCGAACAGAAAGGAGAGCGTATTGTGGACAAGCCTAAAAAGGGCCATACCATCACGATAAAATTAAATGGAGAACCCAAATCCTTTCGTGAAGAACCCCGAAAAAATATGCCGGAACCTACACCAGAACCTATTCCAAACGAAATAAAAATAGATTCAGAATTACACGAATCAGAAGGAGTCAATGAAGCAGCAGCGGCTCAGGAATCCATCGAAGAAAGCTTTGATTGGATTATTCCTGAATCCTCTGAAAATGATCTAGAGGAATTTACAATAGTCAATTCCCCGAACGCTAAAAAAAGTAAATCAACAAAATCTTCAATTTCATTTGCTAGTTTTTCGAACAAAAACAATCGCCGGCCAATTGGATCTATTGTCATTACTGCCGTTTTCGCGATTCTCATTGGCTTAACGATTGGCTTTTTTATGCTTAAACTAGTCATAACAGAATCCGGTGAAAAGCCTGTCACCGAACCAAATGTGGTTGGAGAAACTGGAAATGAAAAAGAACAAACGGAAACAACAGATAAAACAGCGGCAACTTCGATCGAACAGCTTTCTACTTATGTAGTCCAAGGCGGTGTTTTTACCTCGAAAGCAGGTGCTGAGGATACTGCTAAACAATTAAAGTCTAAAGGTATTCCTTCCGAACAGGTAGAAATCGGCGGAAAGTTTTATTTATTTTTGAGCGTGGCGGATTCGCTTGAAACGGCCAAATCAATTAGTACTAAATACAAAGATAAAGGTGCCGAGGGGGCCTTCGCCAAACCGTTGATGCTAGATGAAAAGAAGCTTTCAAACCTTACAGATAATGAAAAGAGTTTTATCGAATCGCTTCCTAGTATCTATCAATCTCTTTCAACCATGGTTTCTGGTGCTCTCGTATCAAGCAGCGTGTCTGCTGATGCTGGTATAAGTGAAAAACTAAAAATTAACAACATTAAAAACGAAAGTATCAATAAAATGAAAACAGAGTTATTGGGCGCTGACGAAAAGGTAAAAGTTTTTCAAAAATCTAAGGATACAAAAAGCTTGGTTGATGCTGAGCAGCATTTACTAAACTTCCTGTCCATTTATAATTCGTTGTAGCATCTTTTGACAAACTAAACTACCGCTCGATATTTTCCGGGAAATTATTGCAAAATAAAGCCTGCCGAATCGACGGCGGGCTTTTTATAGCACACCATTCGGCAAATATTGATAAAAGTTGTATAATCTGACAAATTTCTTCAAAATTTAATAATATAAAAATTGTTTGCACCGCTCTTTTTTGATACGATTAACTTGTATCTCCCTAAGCGTTGCAAAAAAAGGTAAGGTGATAAAATGCAGAACCTCATTTTAGCCTCTTCTTCTCCACGGCGAAAAGAACTTCTAGAAAATCTCCATTTAACATTCACAATTTCAAGCAGTGATGTGGATGAAAGCTTTGACCCCAAGCTTTCTCCGGAAGAAGTCGTAATGGAATTGGCCGAACGCAAGGCACAGGCTGTTTTTAAGGAAAACAGGGATGCCTTTGTGATTGGTTCAGACACGATTGTGGTTGCGAACAATCAAATCTTGGGAAAGCCAGCTGATGAGGCAGAAGCCGTACAAATGTTAAAGACCCTTTCAGGCAGTCAGCATGATGTATTTACAGGTGTTTCAATACTATCTCCAACTAGCTCGACTAAGTTTTATGAAAAAACAGAAGTTTGGTTTTGGGAGTTAACGGATGATGAAATACGGTCATATGTAAAAAGCGGTGAACCGCTTGATAAAGCAGGGGCATATGGCATTCAGCAGCTTGGAAGCATGCTTGTCAAAAAGATCCATGGGGACTATTTTGCGGTTGTCGGCCTGCCTGTTGCAAGAACAAGAAGGGAATTGAAACGGTTAGGCTATCATTTGCCGTACTAATTTTTTCTGACAATAACTCCCGACACTAAGGGAGGAAAAAGTTATGTCAACCAACACATTAATGATTCGTGATTTCCCGCAAGATGAACGGCCAAGAGAACGGTTTATCCAGCATGGCCCGCAAAGTTTATCCAATCACGAGTTAGTTGCAATATTGCTTCGGACCGGAACGAAGGATGAATCAGTGCTGCAATTATCGAATCGCCTCTTAACTCATTTTGAGGGTTTAAGGCTGTTAAAAGCGGCCACTTTGGAGGAAATTACCGAAATAAAAGGGATTGGCTCGGCGAAAGCGATACAGCTTCTGGCGGCTGTCGAAATTGGCAGGAGAATTGCCAATTTGGAATATAATGACCGCTATGTAATCCGCTCGCCGGAAGACGGAGCCAAGTATGTCATGAACGATATGCGCTTTCTGTCACAGGAGCATTTTGTCTGCTTATATTTAAATACCAAGAATCAGGTCATGCATAAACAAACGGTATTTATTGGCAGCTTAAACGCTTCCATCGTTCACCCGCGTGAGGTATATCGGGAGGCACTAAAGCGGTCTGCTGCATCCATCATTGCTCTTCACAATCACCCGTCCGGTGACCCCGCGCCAAGCCGGGAGGACATTGAGGTGACTAAGCGGCTGGTAGAATGCGGCAAGATCATTGGAATCGATCTTCTGGATCACATCATCATCGGGGAAAATAAGTTTGTCAGCTTGAAGGAAAAAGGATATTTGTAATGCTATGATTTTATTTGACGTTAGGATATAATATTGGTTATGATTTTTTAGGACTGCCTATTCAATTACGTTACAATTATTGGAAAATTTTACGATAAACACCTGCCTTAGGACAGAGCATTTAGTATCAGAAAGGGAGATACAACGTTATGTTTGGAATTGGAACAAAGGATCTTGGGATAGATTTAGGAACTGCCAACACCCTTGTGTATGTAAAGGGGAAAGGGATTGTCACAAGGGAGCCATCTGTGGTGGCGATGCAGACGGATTCAAAACACATTGTTGCGGTCGGAAATGACGCGAAGAACATGATTGGCCGGACTCCGGGAAATGTGGTTGCCGTTCGTCCGATGAAGGATGGCGTCATCGCTGATTTTGAAACAACAGCTGTTATGATGAAGCATTTATTCCGCGAGGCCCAAAAGAATAAAGGCTTTTTCGCCGGTAAGCCGTATGTGATGGTCTGTGTACCATCAGGGATTACAGCTGTTGAAGAGAGAGCGGTTATTGATGCAACTAGACAAGCGGGAGCAAAGGATGCCTACACGATTGAAGAGCCGTTTGCTGCCGCTATTGGTGCCAACCTTCCAGTCTGGGAACCGACGGGAAGCATGGTTGTTGACATCGGCGGCGGAACAACGGAAGTAGCGATTATTTCTTTAGGGGGAATTGTTACTTGCCAATCAATCCGTGTTGCCGGTGATGAGATGGATGAGGCGATTATTTCCTATATTAGAAAAACATATAATTTGATGATTGGTGACCGTACTGCGGAAACAATCAAAATGGAAATCGGTTCTGCAGGCACGCCTGAAGGTATCGATAACATGGAGATTCGCGGCCGAGACCTTCTGACTGGTCTGCCAAAAACAATTGAAATTTCCGCAAAGGAAATTGCCTCCGCTTTAAGTGATACTGTTTATGCCATTGTTGAAGCAGTGAAGAATACGCTTGAAAAAACACCACCGGAATTGGCTGCCGATATTATGGACCGAGGCATCGTCCTCACGGGCGGCGGGGCGCTGCTGCGCAATATTGACCGTGTCATTAGCGAGGAAACAAAAATGCCTGTCCTGATTGCAGAAAACCCGCTCGATTGCGTGGCAATCGGTACAGGAAAAGCTTTAGACCATATCCATTTGTTCAAAAACAAAGCTAAAGATTCAAGATAGATAGAAAAGCGGAAGCGCCTTGATCAGGGGCGACAGGCATAAGACGAGTCGGCGAGAAGGCTGTTTTTTAGCCTTCTTGACGAATTGGCTGTAGACCTGCGAGCCCCTAGGCGCTGGAGCTGGACAATGAAAAATAGAGGTGTAATATCATGCCACAGTTCTTTTTGAATAAGCGTTTGATCATTTTGCTCGTCAGCATCATTGTTCTCGTGGCATTGATTGGGTTTTCTTTAAGGGAGAGGAGTAAACTTACCTGGCCGGAGCAGTTCGTCAAGGACTCAACCGGCTGGGTTCAATCCCTGGTTTCAAGGCCTGCCCAGTATGTTGCAGGCTTTTTTGAGAATCTTCAGGATTTGCAAGATACATATGATGAGAATAAGGAATTAAAATCACGCGTTGAGAAAATTGCCAGCCTTGAAGCAGAAGTTCAAGAACTGAAAAAAGACAACAAAGAATTACGTGACGTTCTCGATGAAAAAAAGACCCTGAGAGATTTGGAACCAATGCCGGCAACAGTTATTGGCAGAAATCCTGATCGTTGGCATGAAATGATTATTATCAATAAAGGCAAATTAGATGGAATTAAAAAAAATATGGCTGTTATAACAGCAACAGGATTGATCGGAAAGGTGAAAAACGTCACCCAATTTAGCTCAACAGTGCAGCTATTGAGTGCAATGGACCCGAAAAACCGGATCTCCGCTGTGATTCAGGGGGAAACCGAGGTTTACGGATTCGTTCAGGGCTTTGATGATAAACAAAAAATGCTTCTCGTTAAAGCTATTCCATCAGGAGCAAAGGTGGAAAAAGGACAGACGGTCATCACCTCAGGAATGGGCGGTGTCTTTCCTAAGGGGTTGATGATTGGAAAAGTAGAAGAGGTGAAACCGGACCAATATGGCTTAAATCAAACCGCACTAGTGAAGCCGGGAGCGGACTTTTACGATATTGAAAATGTCATGGTCATTAAAAGGTTAATGACGAGCCCTGAGGAAAGTGCGATGAAATCCGGGAAGGAGGAAGATCTGTGAGGAAATTCTTTCTCCCTCTTTTGTTTTTGCTCCTTTTTATTTTTGAAAGTCTGTTTGTTCAATTTTTGCCCGCTGATTCCTTTGGAAACCGTATACTAGTTCCGCGGTTCTTGTTTGCCACTTTGCTTTTTTTGACGATATATGTTGGGAAAAATCAGGGGATTATTTATGCGGCCATCTTTGGACTTCTATTTGATATCGTATATGTCGAAATTATCGGCATTTATTTTTTCTTGTTTCCATTTATCTGCTACCTAGCAGCAAAGGTTATGCAGGTGATTCAGTCCAATATCGTTGTCGCTTTCTTCGTTTCCCTTTTGGGAGTTGCGCTGTTAGAAGTGGGCGTGTATGAAATTAATTATTTAATCCATGTGACAAATCTTGATTTTATGAGCTTTGTCAATTTGCGTTTCTATCCCACTCTTATATTAAATGGAGTTTTTCTCGTGTTAGCAGCCTATCCTTTAAAACGCCGCTTTGAAAAACATGCCGAGGCAATGCGGGAGGATTTATGAATCGGGGAAAAGTCTTGGTTTGGTCGCTTCCTCATTCACAAATTGTTCCTGATGACAAAGTTTGGGGAATGTTTTTTTTAAAAAAGGAGAATGGACATTTCGTGTCGAACTCTTTAAAGATGGATGTTTATGATTTGGATTTGGGAAATAATGGCTTAGATCCGAAATTGTTTTTGTATTTTGAGGTGAAAATTCTCCATGAAAAATCGGCAAAATGTTACAATAAAAGGAACAAAGGACGGGCTTGTTCTTTATCTTGATGATACCTGTTCCTATGAGGAATTAAAGCAAGAACTGGACCAAAAGCTCTCCGCCAACTCCAGAACGCAGGAGGAACGCCACTTAATTTCTGTGAAAGTGGATATTGGCAATCGCTTTTTAACGGACGAACAAAAGGAAGAACTAAAAGAATTAATCCGCCAAAAGAAAAACTTAATGGTGGATGATATTGAATCGAATGTGATTACGAAGGAAGAAGCCAATCGACTAAAGGAAGAAAACGAGGTCGTAACGGTTTCAAGAATCGTCCGTTCCGGGCAGGTATTAAGAGTATCAGGGGATTTACTGTTAATTGGAGATGTGAATCCAGGCGGAACCGTGATTGCAGGCGGGAATATTTTTATAATGGGTGTCCTCAAAGGAATTGCTCATGCAGGGTGTTTTGGCAATGAACAGGCAGTCATTGCCGCTTCGAGCATGAAGCCATCGCAGCTAAGAATCGGCGAATATATAAATAGATCCCCAGATTCGAATCCTGCTAATGAGCACAGAGAAATGGAATGTGCTTACATAAATGAGAACCATTATATTATTATCGATAGATTACAAGCTTTAAATCATTTAAGGCCTAATTTAACGAGATTAGAAGGGGGACATTAAAGTGGGAGAAGCAATCGTAATTACATCAGGTAAGGGCGGCGTCGGCAAAACAACAACCTCTGCCAATATCGGCACTTCGCTGGCTCTTCAGGGAAAGAAAGTATGCTTAATAGATACGGACATCGGCCTTCGAAACTTAGATGTCGTAATGGGGTTAGAAAATAGAATTATCTATGATTTAGTCGATGTGGTTGAAAAAAGATGCAAAACCCATCAGGCACTCGTTAAGGATAAGCGATTTGACGGCCTTTTGTATTTGCTTCCGGCAGCGCAGACTGTTGATAAGTCAGCTGTTACACCCGAGCAGATGCAAGAGTTAATTACAGAGTTAAAGCAGGATTATGACTACATAATTATCGATTGTCCTGCCGGAATCGAGCAGGGCTATAAGAATGCCGTGGCCGGTGCGGATAAAGCCATTGTAGTGACAACGCCGGAGGTTTCTGCTGTCCGCGATGCCGACAGGATCATCGGCCTTTTAGAAAAAGAAAAAGACATGGAGCCGCCAAGGTTAATCGTCAACCGGATTCGCAATCATATGATGAAGACCGGTGATATGCTTGATATTGATGAAATTACCCAACATTTATCAATCGAACTGATTGGCATTGTCGCTGACGATGAAGAGGTCATCAAAGCATCGAATCATGGTGAGCCGATTGCACTAAACCCAAACAGCAAGGCATCGATTGCCTACCGAAATATCGCCAGAAGAATTCTCGGAGAGTCTATCCCGCTTCAATCACTCGAAGATCAAAATAAAGGTGTATTTTCAAAACTGAAGAAATTCTTTGGAGTTCGATAAAATCAAAGCCTGTTCACAATATTTGTGGACAGGCTTTTTCTATCCAAAAGACAATAATTATATACTATTAATAAAATTACGCATACAACAATTTCTCCTAATTTTCCGCTCAATTGTGAATTTTTTGTAAAAAAATATCACATTTTTGGTAAATAAGTGGTATATTATAAAAAGTCCTATATTTTTCCTTTAATATAGTATTTTAGTATTATTTCGCTTGTTACTATAGTTCTAGAATGAAGGTGGTACTATGAAGAAAAACGATGGTTTCACTTTAATAGAAGTCCTAGTCTCCATTGTCATCTTAGGTATGCTCTTAACAAGCTTCTTCCAATTCTTTGTCTTTTCCCAAAAAACGACGATGACTAATAAAGAAAAACTGGTGGCTGTGAATATTGCTCAAGCGGTGTTGGAACAAGTTAAAAACGAGGAATATCCTGAAATTACAAACACAATTACGTCTTATGACAGTAACATTTGCGCAGGTAATAGTAATTGTATAAAAAGATACCAAATTATTGAAAACGGGGATACATACAAAGTAAATGTAAATATAGGTGAAAAATTAATAGATTTAGCCGAATCCAATGATGATTTATACCAAGTTACAGTAACTATTACTGGCGAAAGTTCGAAGGCTTCCGTGAAGGGTGTTATGGAATTATGAGAAGAATAAAACACTCGTCTGAGAATGGACTTACCCTAGTAGAATTACTTGTTGGACTTGCTATTTTTAGTATTATTTCAGTTATGATTATTAGTAATTTAATAGGAGGAATGAACAGCTTTAAAAGTGTCAACAAGCAAATTTCCTTGCATGATGAAGCGAACTACATAATGTCAACATATGTAAATGAAATTTTTGTGGCCGGAAAGGTCACCGAAATAAGCGGGACAGATACAGGCTGCGGTCCTCAATTAGAACTTACCGATTATTATGGTGCTAAAACAAAAATCGGCTTGTCGGGGGATAAAGCCTTAATGGGGGATGTTCCATTAAACTCGGACAGCTTAAGAATTGTCTGCAGTGAATCTAAAATGACCTTAGATACGGTCAATCATACAGTTTTGATTAAGATGGTCATTATGGATGATGCCAATAAAAAGAAATTAGAATTAAATAATTCGGTTTCTTTTGAAGAAGTCCAATGAGGAGGGTAGGGTAAAATGAAACTGAATGAGAGGGGCTCTTCGCTGGTAACTGTATTAATGGTTGTTTTAATATTTTCAGTTCTTGGAATGGCGTTAATGGGGAATGTGATTAATGAAAATAAGCGGGTAATGGCGACAGAGTCGGACGTTCAGGCAAGGTATTTGGCAGAGAATGGACTCACTTATTTTGAAAAAGATTTTCAGGTGTCCATACCAGATATAAAAGCTCAACTTAAAGAACGAGTCAAAAAACAAACCGAACCTAATATCGTTCAAATTGATGACCTTGGCGCCTTCGCAGCGGAAGAATTTATATTGTCACAGTATCCAAATGAAATACCAGTGGGGGATTCAAGTAACCCGAATGAAACAAAAATCAAAGCAGAACTCATTACTAGTAACGGTGAAAAAGTAATAAAGGTGACAAGTACTGGAACCTCCGGAAGCAAGGTAAAGAAGTTAATAGGGTATTATAAACCGAATATCTCTATAGATTTTGATACTCCTAAATTTAAATTTGCTAATTTTGAAGGAAGAGCCATTGATTTTAGTGATAATAGTGCAATCGGACTAAATTTACTTTCGGCTGTCTCTTTAAGTTTATTTCAATTTGACAGAACAAAGGATGAGAATCATAACTATCGTGTGCCTGATGACGAACTTTTAAAGCTCAATTTTCTTAATTCTCTGGGGATTAATCTTGGAGTCGGTAATAGATTTCAAATGATGGAAAAATACCCTATTCTTGCAACGAGGAAGAATACCCTTTTGGGAGCGAAAGTTTTAAAAACTAATGAATATCCTTTGGTAACTGCTGATTTGTTAACATATAAAGATGATCAGCCGACCAATGTCCTAATTGACGGCAGTTACAATGTTTTTGATGCATTAGTATTTAAATATGTTAAGTACCAGGATATAAATTTTAAAAAGCTGGCGGTTATGGGAAACGCAATTATACAGCAAGATAAGTATAACGAATTCACTTATGGTTATGTAGATGAGGGCAACAAAAATAATGGAGGTGGCAACAACAGTTCCCCTCGAACATTTTCATTTGAAGATGGTCTATATGTTAATAAATCATTAGTCATAGGCGATTCACCAGGAGGTGTTGGAAATTTAAAGATCCTAGGTGACATTGTTGTAATAGGAAATCTCTTAATTAAAGATATCGATTTAATAATGGGTCCCAAAAAAGGTAACGAAGCAATTTATGTTGATGGTGATGTCACAATTACAAATTCTTGTTTGAGTTCTGAGCCTGATAGCTTTCAAAGCCGTATATTTGCAAAAGGTGAAATAACTATAAACGTTGGTCAAGATTGCAGTAATAAATTTAATGCTGTGCTTTATTCTGAAAAGGGGATTAAAATAAATAATAAAGGCAAAGAGCTCCTTTATAAGGGTGGGCTAATTGGTGATGTAACTGGTAAAGAAAACCTGAAGTTTGGGGAAAGAAATGCTAATTACTTAGACATATTGCAATTAAAGGGAAGTTTAACTCCTAAAGGGAGAGAATTTCAGAAGTAAAATAACCAAATGTGATACAAAAGGACCTTTAAAGTTAGAAAGGTCCTTTTTTAATACACATATATAACTATCTCAATATATTAATTTAATCCAGTCATACTTTGTCCACCCCCTTCATAAACTTGTACAAACTGTGTGAAAAGGGTTGATGGGTATGGCGCGGTCTACTCCGGATGAAATACGGCGGCGAATCGCAAAGAGAAAAAAAGAAATGGGCGGCAGCAAGGCAAATGCGCCAGATCGGAATTTGTTATGGCCAGGGGATGAGGAAAAATATGAATTTAATTATATACCCCCGTCTGCAGGCGGTGATGGTGATGATGGACACCCCTTATTTAAAAAGGAAGTATTCTTTTTCAAAATTCTAGCATCGGTCCTCTTGTTCTTAGTAGTGGCGATTATGTTCCGCAATCAAACGGCCACTTTTCAGCCGGCTAGGGATGTCGTCTTAAAAACGATGGATCAAGATTTCAAGTTTGCCGTTGTTTCCAAGTGGTATGAAGATAAGTTTGGCAAGCCGCTTGCTTTGCTCCCTTTTTCTGAAAAAGACAAATCAGATGCGAAAGAGCAGGTCCAAAAAGGGGCTGTTCCGGTAACAGGAAAAATTCTTGAGAACTTTGAGAAGAACGGTCAGGGAATCATGATTGAGACTGGCAAAGGAGCGGCGGTCCAAGCGATCAGTGACGGGTTTGTCATGGATGCTGGAGAAAAGGAAGGCATCGGGAAAACAGTCGTTATTCAGCATTCCGATGGAACAGAAACATGGTATGGAAATTTAAAAGATATCAAGGTCAAACTCTATGAATATATCGATAAAAGAGCAGTGGTGGGGACAGTTTCTGATTCAGCGGGAGAAGACAAAGCAAAAGGCCAATATTATTTTGCTGTTAAAAAAGGCGATGAGTTCATCGACCCGATTCAGGTGATTCGTCTTGAATAAAGTGATCGAGTTACTCCGGCATGTTCATATCCACCCGCTGTTATGGTTAGTCGTTGCACTCTCAATCGCTACGGCTCATTTTATGGAAGTCAGTTTACTCCTGGGCATCATTTTCGTACATGAAATGGGGCATGCGGCGGCGGCTTCTTTTTTTTCCTGGAGAATCAAAAGGATCACCCTCCTGCCATTTGGCGGGGTCGCCGAGATGGATGAGCACGGGAATCGTCCGTTAAAGGAAGAGGCGATTGTTGTCTTGGCAGGTCCGTTCCAGCATGTATGGATGGTGGGAGCGGCATTTGCTCTCCTTCATTTCAATCTGTTTCCCGAGGATTTATTTCCATTATTTATTGAATATAATCTGATGATTTTAATTTTTAACCTTTTTCCAGTTTGGCCGCTCGATGGCGGGAAACTGGTATTTTTACTGTTATCATTGAAAAATTCTTTTGCAAGCGCCCATCGCACCACGCTGATGATTTCCTTCGTCAGTTTATGCATTTTTTCATTTGTAATATTAGCTACAGCACCAGCCCATATCAATGTTTGGGTAGTAATCGGCTTCTTATTCTTTTCGCTTTATTACGAATGGAAGCAGCGGCGCTTTATTTTCATGCGCTTTTTACTTGAACGTTATTACGGGAAAAAATCATCAAGTCCAGACTCCTTGAAACCCATCCAGGCAGATGAGCAGGATCTTTTGATTAACGTCTTGGAAAAATTCCAGCGCGGTTGCAAGCATCCTATAATAGTCGAGGTCGACGGCAGGGAAAAAGGCACTCTCGATGAAAACGAATTGCTGCATGCCTATTTCACCGAAAAACGTTTAAACGACAAAATAAGCGACCTTCTCTTTTTGTATTAGTAAGGTATAATAGATAGAAAGCAGAGAGCGCTCGTCTGGGTACGAGCGCTTTTTCCTGTAACTTTGGGTAAAATAATGGTTAACCCAATAAGCTATTTATAAAAAGGTGAGGAAACAAGGTTTGGAAACATTAATTATAAATTACATAGGGCGGGAAAAGCGCTTCGCTTATCTCCGCGGAAATCGTATAGAAAAGATTATTTTTGACCGGCCAGAACATCGATCGTTGGTTGGTAATGTTTATTATGGGACCGTGACAAAGGTTTTACCCGGGATGAATGCTGTTTTTATCGATATCGGGGAAGAGAAAAATGCTTATTTACATCGTGATCAGCTTTCCGCATATGTGTTAGCATCAGAAAAACAAGGAAATGTATCGTCCTATGTACATCAAGGGGAAAAGCTGCTTGTACAGGTTGACAAGGATGCGACAGGCACCAAGGGTCCGAAAGTGAAAGGTATTATCGAAATACAAGGCACAAACCTAATTTACATGCCAAAAGGGCGATATGTCGCAGTATCCAAAAAAATCGCGGACGAAAAACAAAAAGCACGGCTTCGACAAAAAGGTAACCACGTGAAAACCGAAGAAGAAGGCCTGATTTTTCGGACATCAAGCATTACCGCAACCGAAGATGAGCTCCGCGAAGAATTAAGCAGCCTGCGTGAACAATATCAAGAATTTACCAAAAAGGCCGCTGCCTTAAAAAAGCCGGGACTAATTTTTCAAAAAGATACCTTTTTGGAAATGATTCAACATCAAGCTGAAAATATGTCATCAGGTGAAATTATCATAGATGACCTGGAACTAAAAAAACTACTCGGAGAAAAGCATGCCTGCACCTATTATAATGGAAAAGAAAATATCTTTTCCGCCCACCAAATTGAGCATGAAATTGATAAAGCTCTAAAGCGGGTTGTCTGGCTTGACCATGGTGCCTATCTCATCTTTGATGAAACAGAGGCGCTCACCATTATTGATGTGAATACCGGGAAGTTTTCCGGCAAGCAAGATTATCAGGATACCGTACTTAAAACCAATCAGCTGGCGGCGAAAGAAATCGTCAGACAGCTGCGCCTTCGTGATATTGGCGGGATAGTGCTCATCGATTTTATTGACATGAATCGTGAATCGGACAAGCAATCGATTTTAAATCTTTTTGAAAAAGAGCTGTCAAAAGATGAAAAAAGAACGAAAGTGATTGGCTTTACGCCGCTAGGGATTCTGCAGCTGACTAGAAAAAAAACGAAGGTTACTTTGTCGGAAGCGTTGCAGGAAAAATGTCCGGTATGTGAGGGGACAGGAAAAATCTTAAGTGCAGAGACGATTGCGTTCCGACTAGAAAGGGAGCTATTGGAGCATCGCTATTCTGAATTTGAAGCAGTCCTGGTAGAAACGACAAAAGAGGTTAAAGAGCAGTTTCTTCCCCATTTAGAAATCTTGGAAGAAATGCTTTATTTTAAAGTGTTTTTTACAACCACCATAGCCCCAGCACATTATTATTTATTGAAGCAATTCGGGTCAGTGGATGAGATATCCCAAAAAGCTGTTGACACTTCCGTCTAAATTATGTATGATTTTAATGTTATGTTTGTAGCGCACCCGTGCTACAACCGCACATGACAGGTAATAAGTCTTACGCTTTAGCATAAGCGCCTGTTTTTGGCGAGTCTGAGTTTATAAGGAGGTGCAGTTCATGTACGCAATTATCGAAACTGGCGGAAAGCAAGTGAAAGTTGAAGAAGGTCAAGCTATCTACATTGAAAAACTAAATGCAGAAGCTGGCGAAACAGTTACTTTTGACAAGGTTCTTTTTGTTGGCGGTGAAAATGTAAAAGTAGGAAGCCCTGTTGTTGCAGGCGCTACTGTTACAGCTAAAGTTGAAAAACAAGGCCGTCAAAAGAAAATCATTGTTTTCAAGTACAAGGCGAAGAAAAACAACCGTAAGAAGCAAGGTCATCGTCAACCTTATACTAAAGTAGTCATCGAAAAAATCAACGCATAAGGTGTTGAGTAATAGATGATTCACATTACGATTAATCGTACTGAATCCGGACTCGTTCATTCCTTTACGATGAGCGGACATGCTGACTTTGCAAAACGTGGCCGAGATATTGTTTGTGCTGGTGCATCGGCTGTTTCATTTGGAACAGTGAATGCCATCGAGGCTCTTACGGGAGTCAAAGCACAGGTTAAACAAGGGAATGGCGGCTTTCTCCAATGTACGTTTCCTGAGAATATTTCAAACGAAACACAAGAGAAAGTTCAGTTGTTGCTTGAGGCGATGATTGTCTCACTTGAAGGGATTGAAAAGGAGTACGGAAAGCACATAAAATTAACCTTCAAACAGTAGGAGGTGGAACAAATGTTAAGATTAGATCTTCAGTTTTTCGCTTCTAAAAAGGGAGTAGGTTCAACAAAGAACGGTCGTGACTCTATCGCAAAGCGCCTTGGCGCTAAGCGTGCGGACGGTCAATTTGTAACTGGCGGTTCTATCCTGTACCGTCAACGCGGTACTAAGATTTACCCAGGTGAAAACGTTGGCCGCGGTGGAGACGACACTCTATTTGCGAAAATCGACGGCGTTGTAAAATTCGAGCGCTTTGGTCGTGACCGCAAAAAAGTGAGCGTATATCCAGTAGCTCAAGAAGCTTAAAGTTACTAGAAAACTCTAACCATAACGGTTAGAGTTTTCTTTTTACCTTAACACCCTCACCTGTTTATTCATCATCATTGCACTTTTGCCTCTCCAAATCGTATCATTCAACATAAAAATTGCTTACTCATGGTTGTTTTTTTGATATACTAACAGAAAATAGTTTCCGATAAAGGATTGGGAGAGTACGCATGGAGAAAGAATGGGATATTATCGAAGTGCTGCGGCATTCACGACATGATTGGTTAAACAAGCTGCAGCTCATCAAAGGTAACCTCGACTTAAATCGAATTGACCGGGTTAAAGAGGTCATTACGGAAATTGTAGTGGAGACACAGCATGAGACAAAACTGTCTAATCTGGGACTTCCGCAATTTGCCTCATTATTATTTACAGCTAATTGGGAAAGTCATGCCTTTCAGCTAGAATATGAGGTTTTTGAGGATTCTGAGTACATAAAGATTAATGACTTCAAATTAACTGAATGGACAAAATCCCTTTTTGTCCGTTTAAATCAGACGATTGAAGCATTTCAAGAAAACCATTTATCCATAACAATTGAACCGCAGTCAGATGGAATTCGTTTCTTTTTTGATTTTCGCGGGATAATAAATAACAAGGAACTGATTGAACAATTCCTGGCTGGTTCACAAGAGGTGACCATTAAGGAATTTACCGAAAGCGAATTCGCGTTAGAGGTGTTTATGCCTGCTGTTTAATTCTGTGTGCATACGCCCGCGATCTCGTCGCATTCATCAGTTATTTCAAAGAACGACGGGAGGATCAACATGTTTGTCGATCAAGTAAAAATTTATGTAAAAGGCGGCGATGGCGGTAACGGAATGGTTGCGTTTCGCCGTGAGAAATATGTACCTAATGGCGGTCCAGCTGGGGGCGACGGCGGTAAAGGTGCAAATGTAGTTTTTGAAGTGGAAGAAGGCTTGCGTACGCTGATGGATTTCCGTTATCAGCGTCATTTTAAGGCACCGCGGGGTGAGCACGGCATGTCCAAGGGGCAGCATGGAAGAGGCGCTAAGGATATGATTGTTAAAGTGCCGCCAGGAACGGTTGTAATGGATGCGGCTACAAATGAGGTCATTGCCGATTTAGTTGAGCACGGTCAGCGCGCGGTTATTGCTAAAGGCGGCCGCGGAGGACGTGGGAATACCAGATTTGCGACACCGGCAAACCCAGCTCCTGAGATTGCTGAAAACGGCGAACCGGGCCAAGAGCGCGACGTCATTCTAGAATTGAAGCTTCTTGCCGATGTGGGTCTTGTTGGGTTTCCGAGTGTCGGAAAATCAACATTATTATCAGTTGTTTCTTCAGCCAAGCCGAAAATTGCGGAATATCATTTTACGACCATCGTTCCCAATCTCGGAATGGTTGAAACCGAAGATGGCCGCAGCTTTGTCATGGCCGACCTTCCTGGGCTTATTGAAGGCGCACATGCCGGAGTTGGGTTAGGGCACCAATTTTTACGACATATTGAACGGACAAGGGTCATCGTCCATGTTATTGATATGGCGGCGGCTGAGGGAAGAGACCCATATGAGGACTATCTAACGATTAACAGGGAACTGCAAGAATACAATCTCCGTTTGACCGAGCGGCCGCAGGTTATTGTCGCGAACAAAATGGATATGCCTGATGCGGAAGAGAATTTGCAAATATTTAAAGAGAAGCTGCAGGAGGATTATCCGATTTTTCCAATTTCTGCGATATCACGAAAAGGTCTTCGTGAGCTGTTGTTTGCAGTTGCTGATAAGATTGAGGAAACACCGGAATTCCCGCTTCAGCATGAAGAAGAAGAGGAAACAGGCGTTCACCGTGTTGTCTATAAACACGAAGCCGATGCTGAAGCGTTTAACATTACAAGAGATCCGGATGGAGCATTTGTCCTTTCTGGTGATAAAATTGAAAGACTGTTTAAGATGACTGATTTTTCAAGAGATGAATCTGTGCGCCGTTTTTCACGCCAGCTCCGCGGCTTTGGAGTTGACGATGCCTTAAGAAAAAGAGGAGCAAAAGATGGGGATATCGTGAGGCTGCTGGAATTTGAATTTGAGTTTTTAGAATAAGTTGAGGTCCCTAAGAGGGAGAGATGAGCATGGCTAACTTTGATAAAAAATTTTATTTGGTCCGTGAGGATGTTCTGTCGGATGCGATGAAGAAAACCATCGAAGCGAAGGACATGCTGGAAAGAGGGAAGGCAGAATCCATTTGGGATGCAGTTCAAAAGGTGGATTTAAGCAGAAGTGCTTTTTATAAATATAGAGATACTGTCTTTCCTTTTTCTTCGGTTTCAAAGGACCGAATCATTTCGTTATTTTTCCATTTAGAGGACCGTTCCGGAACCCTGTCAAAACTGTTAAGTGTTGTGGCGGGTTCAGGCTGCAATGTTCTAACGATTCACCAAACGATTCCGCTTATGGGGCGAGCTAATGTTACACTTTCATTAAACACTGCCGGTATGTTACATGATATAGATTCTTTGCTGGCCGAACTGAGAAAGCTTGAATTTGTAGAAAAGGTTGAAGTGCTGGGAACAGGTGCATAGTGAACAAAAGTTCACTGGCCCGGCTCTCAGCTTTCTTTTTAGAAAGGGAGTAGAGAAAAGTGAAGGTAGGATACTTAGGACCAAAGGCGACATTCACAGAGATAGCCGTTAGAAGAGTTTTTTCGGGATTTGAACATATACCGTTTCAGACGATTCCGGGATGCATGGACGCTGTTGTTGAACAGGAAGTGGATTTCGCTGTTGTTCCGCTTGAGAATGCCCTCGAAGGATCCGTCAATATTACCCTTGATTATTTAACCCAGGAAGTCGATCTTCCGATTATTGGCGAAATTACGCTTCCTATTAAGCAGCATTTAATGGTTCATCCTTCAAATGCTTCGGACTGGCAGCAGGTTTCAAAAGTCTACAGCCATTCGCATGCGATTGCCCAGTGCCATAAATTTTTACATACTCAATTAAAAGGTGTTCCGTTTGAAAGTGTGTCATCCACAGCGGCGGCTGCAAAAATGGTGATGGAAGCACCTGAGGCTAATATTGCGGCCATCGCTAATGAGCTTGCGGCGGAGGAATACGGCCTTTCAATTGTCCGCAGAAATATCCATGATTTTGATTATAACCATACTCGATTTGTTGTTTTGGCAAAAGAACAAACCGAATTAAAGGGATTAAGCGGATCAGCTCACCATAAAACTACCTTAATGGTTACTCTTCCATCAGACCAGGCAGGTGCGCTGCATCAGGTGCTGTCCGCATTTGCGTGGAGACGGATTAACCTCTCGAAAATAGAGTCTAGACCAATGAAAACCGGTATCGGCAATTACTTTTTCATTATTGATTTAGAAATGAAGCTTGATGAAGTGTTAATTCCAGGGGCCATGGCTGAGTTGGAAGCATTAGGCTGCGGCGTGAAGCTGTTGGGGAGTTATCCTTCGGTGATGGTTGAGATGAATTAGAATTTAAAAGTTCTGAATGTAAAAAAAAAGGTTCATAATGTCCGATTCGATGAAAGAAGGACGCACCGAGTCGTTATAAAAGGTTCATAACGCCGTAATTGATGAAAGAAGGACGCGCCGAGTCGTTATAAAAGGTTCATAACGCCGTAATTGATGAAAGAAGGACGCGCCGAGTCGTTATAAAAGGTCCATAACGCCGTAATCGATGAAAGAAGGACGCGCCCGGTCGTTATAAAAGGTCCATAACGCCGTAATCGATGAAAGAAGGACGCGCCCGGTCGTTATAAAAGGTTCATAACGCCCGAACTAATGAAAGAAAGCAGTGCCCAGTCGTTATAAAAGGTCCATAACGCCCGAACCGATGAAAGAAAGCGGTCGCCGGGCGTTATAGAAAGGTTCATAACGCCCGAACCGATGAAAGAAAGCAGTGCCCAGTCGTTATAAAAGGTTCATAACGCCCGAACCGATGAAAGAGGGTAGTGGCCGGTCGTTATAAAAGGTTTATAACGCCCGAACCGACGAAAGAAAGAAGACTCCGGTCGTTATGGAAAGGTTTATAATGCCCGAACCGTTAGAAAAATTCAACACTCAGTCATAATAAATAGGAATACCTCCCAATCTTATAACGAACGATAAAGAAAATCAGGACCCGTCAACCGACGAGTCCTTTTAATATTCCATCAAAAATCCTGCTTCCTTCATGGCTGCTTCCGTACGCGTTATTGCTTCCTCACTAGAGGCAGTAATGGTATGCAGATGGATGCCATCTGTCAGCTCCGATAAAAAAGCTGCCTTATTGCTACGGATTCTTTCGATAAACTGCTTCACTTCCTGCCGGTTCGAAACCATAATCGAAGCTGTTAAGTCCCCGTAAACAGCATGCTCAATTCTAACATCCTTTACGGTCACGCCATGATCAACAAAAATATACAGCTCTTTTTCCGTGTCCTCTGGGTTATGGCGGCAGGCAATTGTTTTTTCATATACATGGGCGCCGGGAGTTTGGCTAAAATACAAGTACCCCTGACTTGTCGCAATTATCGGTTCATTTTTCGCTTTAAGGAGAGTGATATCGCCTACGATGACCTGCCTGCTTACATTAGTTCTGGCAGCAAGGTCGCTTCCAGTTAGTGGCGAAGCACTTTCCTTTAGCAGTTTTAATATCAGAGTCCTCCTTTCCTCCCCTAAGATTTTCTTTTGCTCCGTCATAAAAACCCTCCCATTTGATATCTGTGAACCTATTCTAACATAATATCGGCTAATTAAATAACAGATGAGACCGCAAATTCATTGGCAATCTTCAATATCCCTGCGCCCAAAGCTTCGACTTCATTCATCGTTGTGGGATGGCCGAATGAGATCCGGATAAATTCCTTGGATTCATCAATTGTCAGCCCCAATGCCTGGGTAACCTTTGCAGGCGTCTGCATGCCAATCTGACAGGCGCTTCCGGTTGATATTGCAAAGCCCAACCGGTTGCATTCGAGCATCATCCATTGTCCCTCGATGCCGGAAATCCGCATGCCGATGATATTCGGCAGCTGTGAATCGCCTTCAGCCTGATAGACGTGGACTCGTTCACTGATAGGTTGAAGGGCGTTAAGAAATGCGCACCGGAGTTCAACAAATCTTCGTGCATTCTCCTGAATTTTGCCCGTAATTTTCTGGGCTGCGGTGGTCATCGCGGCAATCGCTGGCACATTCACCGTCCCGGGTCTAAATCCTTTTTCATGAGAAGTTCCCGGAAAAAACGGACTCCATCCAATTTTTGGATTAACATACGCTCCTCCAATTCCTTTTGGACCGTAAATTTTATGTCCGGAAAAAGAAAAGCTGCTTACCAAAGATGTAATGTTTCGTACATCGATTTTTCCAAAGGACTGGACCATATCGGTATGAAAATGGATATCGTGCTCAGTGCAGATTTTCGCAAGATGCTCAATAGGCTGGATGGTGCCTATTTCAGAATTAACATGCTGGATGGCAACAAGAATGGTATCCGGCTTTATTGTCTTTAATAGATTTTCAGGGTCAATCACCCCGGATGAATTGAACGGTAAATAGGTAATAGAATAACCATCTTTTTCAAGCCGTTTCAAGATTCCATGGACAGACGAGTGCTCCGCCATTCCGGCAATGATATGTTTGCCTGGTTTTTTTGGAGCAGATAATAATGCCTCAATAGCTAAGAAGTTTCCTTCAGAACCCCCGCTTGTAAAAAACAACCCCTGTTTATCCACGCCCAAAAGCTGGGCCATTTCTTCCCGGCAATGCTCAAGCAATGCGGCAGATTGTCCCCCGATATCATGGAGGCTGCTGGAATTACCAAAGAACTCGGTCGACGCCTTTACAAAAATCTCTGCAGCTTCCGGATCCAACGGGGTGGTGGCAGCATAATCAAAATATTTCATATCCGCTCTCCCTAAAGTTTAATAGAAAAATATCTTGTGTTTAGTGTAATTCTGTGTAAATATATATGTCAAGACACCTGTTAATCCAGGAGGGTCAAACAATGACAAAATCAGATGTTGTAATTATTGGAAGCGGGATAGCGGCTTTACAGCTGGCTGCCCACTTAAGTGAACATAAAAATGTGAGAGTTCTCACAAAGTCGAAATTACGAACAGCAAACTCTTACCTTGCCCAAGGCGGAATAGCCGCAGCCATCGGACCAGCAGACCATCCGGAAAAACATGTAGAGGACACCTTGGAGGCGGGGGCGTTTCATAATGACCCGGAAACTGTTCGAGAAATCATTTATGAAGCACCTAACCTAATACAAGAAATTTCCAAGGTATTTGACCGTGATTCGGAGGGGAAATTGCTGCTTGGAATGGAGGGTGCCCATAGTGAACACCGAATTGTCCATGCAGGCGGTGATGCGACGGGTAAGAACGTCGTGGAGCACCTTATTAGCACACTTAAAGCACATATCACGGTTGAAGAGGACGCCTTTGCATATGAGTTGGTCATCAACCCTGAAAACAACCGCTGTATTGGGGTAAAAGTTAAAGACTCAAAAGGTAACCTCAAAGTGCATTTTGCCAGCCACATCATCCTTGCATCTGGCGGCTGCGGGCAATTATATCGCTATACTTCCAATGCACAAACAGTCAATGGTGATGGGATCGCCCTTGCTTACCGGGCGGGTGCTGACATTATCGATATGGAATTTATTCAGTTTCATCCGACGCTTTTATATGTCAATGGTGAAACCAAAGGCCTTATTTCTGAGGCGGTGAGAGGAGAAGGGGCAAAGCTTATAACAGAGGAAGGCACTCCGATGATGGAAGGAGTTCATCCTTTCAAGGACCTTGCCCCAAGACATATTGTCTCGCAAACCATCTATGACTATTTGAAAAATGGCCATAAAGTATTTTTAGATATAACGAATGTAAGAGATTTTGAGACAAGATTCCCTACCATCACCGAGCTTTGTGAAAACAATGGAATTAACTTAACTGAGGGGAAAATTCCAGTTGTGCCCGGAAGCCATTTCTTAATGGGGGGAATAAAAACGGACCTAATCGGCCGCACATCAATCCAAGGATTGTATGCCATTGGGGAATCGGCTTGTACAGGCCTGCACGGAGCCAACCGGCTGGCCAGCAACTCCTTGCTGGAAGGACTGTATCAAGGAAAAAAACTGGCGGAATGGATTAATAAAGCACCGACAGAGATCATTTCAGCAATCTCAGTTACAACTAAAACCAGGCACACCCATAAAAAACTAAAGCTGCCTTCCATCCAGCAAATAAAAGATTCGATGATGGACCAAGTAGGAATCGTTCGCAATGAGCTTGCCTTAACAAATCAAAAAAAGTGGCTTGAGCAATTTAAAATCGATAAATTGCAAACGATTGATTCTTTTTCAAAACAAGAATTAACAAAAATCTTTATGCTGATTTCCGCCAAATTGATAACAGAATCAGCCCTAAAAAGGACAGAAAGCCGCGGCGGACACTTCCGAAGCGATTACCCAGCCGAGGATGATGAAAATTGGCTTCAGAAATCCATCATTCATACAAAAAAAGAAGTGGAGAGGAATCATGAACAAATTAAAACTGCGCTCACTACTTGAAAGCTTTTTTATCGATGATATCGGCGAACAGGATATCACAACAGATTTAATTTTTTCGGATGATACGCAAGGCGAGATCGTTTTTCTTGCCAAGGATGAAGGAATTTTTTGCGGGGAAGAAATTATCAAAACAGGATTCGAATTATTAAATCAGGATCTTTTAACCCGGGTTCTTGTAAAGGATGGGGAACCATTCGAAAAGGGACAGCAGCTGGCAACCGTCACCGGGAAAATTTCCGACTTGTTAAAAGGGGAACGGGTTGTGTTGAACCTGGTGCAGCGGATGAGCGGGATTGCAACGCTTACCAACAAAGCCGTGACAACTCTTAATAGCGATTTTACAAGGATTTGCGACACAAGGAAAACGACGCCGGGGCTCCGTATGCTGGAGAAATATGCAGTCCGCTCTGGAGGCGGATATAATCACCGCTTTGGGTTGTATGATGCCGTGATGATTAAAGATAACCATATTTCGTTTGCGGGCTCCATCAGCAGGGCAGTGGAGGCAGTAAGAAAACAAGCCGGCCATATGGTGAAGGTGGAAGTAGAGGTTGAAACCGAGGAGCAGGTAAGAGAAGCCGTCCAAGCCGGTGCCGATGTCATCATGTTTGACAACCGAACACCTGATGAAATAAAAGAACTTATTAAATTGGTGCCGCCGGGAATTATCACTGAAGCTTCAGGCGGGATTCAATTGAGCAATCTTGCTTCCTATGGAGACACAGGTGTTCATTACATTTCCTTGGGATTTTTGACTCATTCCTATAAAGCGTTAGATATTAGTGTAAAAGTGCTATGGAGCAAAGGAGAGGAATAAGATGAGCATTTTGGCAGCCTTCCAGGCAAATAAAATGATTCCTGAAAAATACAAGCAGATGTCCCGCGAGGAGCTCGAAGCGCGAGTTAAGGAAGTAAAAGAAAAATACGGCTCCCGTCTGTTTATACCGGGACACCATTATCAAAAGGATGAAGTTATTCAATTTGCCGATGCAACTGGGGATTCCCTGAAATTAGCGCAGTTATCGGCTGAAAATACCGAAGCAGAATTCATTATTTTCTGCGGAGTCCATTTTATGGCGGAAACAGCAGATATTTTAACCAGTAAAAGTCAAAAGGTATTTTTGCCTGACATGAGGGCCGGCTGCTCAATGGCTGATATGGCCGACCTAAACCAAACTGAAAGAGCGTGGGATAAACTCCAAAGTTTATTTGGGGACACCATTCTGCCATTAACCTATGTCAATTCTACTGCAGCCATAAAAGCCTTTGTCGGTGCAAACGGAGGTGCAACCGTTACTTCTTCCAATGCTGAAACAATGGTCAAATGGGCATTTGAACAAAAGGAGCGGATTCTCTTCCTGCCGGATCAGCATCTCGGGCGGAACACAGCTGTCGAGCTAGGGGTTGGCTTGGATGAAATGGCGATTTGGAATCCTATTAGTGACAGCCTCGAATACGAGGGTGATTTTTCAAAAATTAAAGTCATCCTATGGAAGGGGCATTGCTCGGTCCATGAAAACTTTACGGTGCAAAATGTGATTGACACACGAGAACAATATCCAGACATGAAAATCATCGTCCATCCGGAATGCCGTCGCGAGGTAGTGGAAATTTCCGACTTGGCCGGGTCAACAAGCTTTATCATTAATACGATTGAAAAGGCGAAACCAGGCTCTTCATGGGCCATTGGTACAGAAATGAATCTTGTTAACCGCTTAATCCAGAATCATCCGGATAAGCAGATTATTTCTCTAAACCCTCATATGTGCCCATGCCTGACGATGAACCGGATTGACCTTCCGCATCTTGTGTGGAGCCTCGATACCATTGAGGACGAAAATAACAATAATATCATTAAAGTAAGCTCAGAGATCGCGAAAAACGCAAAATTAGCATTAAAGAGAATGCTAAACCATTCATGACATAGATGCTGTGACTGCATCTATTTTTTTTGCCCTGCAATGGTCCTATTCATAATTTTTCAATAAATAGCATAAGTTTTTGTGAAGAATATTAGCATTTTGCCTATTTCCACATACACTATATGGACTTATGCCATAGGAGGGAAATCAGAGTGAAGATCCATATCGTACAGAAAGGGGATACTCTTTGGAAGATCGCCAAGAAGTACGGCGTGAATTTTGAAGAGCTGAAGAAGTTGAATTCGCAGCTCAGCAACCCTGATATGATTATGCCCGGTATGAAAATAAAGGTTCCGACAGTTGGCGGATCCATAAAAAAAGAAGGCGCAATCAATTTAGGAGCGAAAAAAGAGGTTCCGCTGAAAGAACACCCATTTGCCAAGGAGAAACCAATACCCATTAAAGAAATGCCAGTAAAAGAAATGCCAGTAAAGGAAGTGCCGATTAAAGAGCAGCCTATCGTTAAAGAAGTACCAAAGGTACCATATACTCCAAAAATGCCTCTACAAGTCGTCCCTGAAATTGACATCAATAACTACTACCAAGTGAACATGCAAAAAATGACGGTTAAAGAACAACCGAATCTCCCGCCAAAACCAGTAAATATTCTTCCAGAAGTTAAAGAAGTTCCAAAGAAAGAAATTCCTATTCCAGCACCTGTTGCTCCTGTACAAGAAATGCCGCAGGATTATTGTGTACCGATGACTCCAGTCATGCCTGGACCGGGATTCTGTCCGCCATACGGTGGTTTCCCTGCAGGGCCGTATATGCCGTACGCAGGCGGTCCTGGAATGCCAATGGCCCCGGGTATGGTAGGCGGTCCTGGAATGCCGATGGATCCGGGTATGGTAGGTGGCGCTGGAATGCCAATGGCACCAGGAATGGCTGGTGTTCCAGGAATGGCCGGCGTACCGGGTGCGGTGGGCCCAGCCGGATATCCTGCAGCTGCAGGCCCGGGCTATATGCCATATCATTATGATGATGAATCGTCAGCTTTCATGCCGCATATGCCGGCTGTAAATCCGGGTTATAACCCAGGTGCTGTTATGGGCGCTCAAAACCCAGGATTCAATCCGGCTATGCAAACAACTTACATGGACCCGGCAGCCTTTGGACAGATGCCTGCGGGATACAGCCAGGCTCCGGTTGGATACGGTCAAGTCCCGGCAGGATACAGCCAGGCCCCGGTTGGATACGGTCAAGTCCCGGCAGGATACGGTCAGGCGCCAGTTGGTTATGGCCAAATGCCAATGGAATATGGCCACGTGCCTGGAGGGTATGGTCAAATGCCAATGGAATCCGGCCAAATGCCTGCAGGATATGGGCAGATGCCAGTCGGATATGGCACTACTTCAGCAGGAGTTCCTCAACAAGGAGGTTATCCAGCAGGAATGGAATTTGGTCCATCCATGCCAGCTGGGCCTGAAGCATCATTTGGCGGCCAGGTACCTGGCGTTCCTTACGGAGCTGGAGCACCATATGGACAATTGCCCTACGGTTATCCGCAAATGTCTGGGCCGGCCCCTCAGGTAATGGGGGCAATGGATTTCCCATCGTCAGACGATATGGTGCAAGGAGCTGCAGCACCATTCATGCAAAATCCTGCACAGGGTCTGCCAGTAGGAACAGGAGCATTGGTTGACTGCGGCTGCGGAGCACCCGCTCAAGCACCAGCACCACAAGCTTTTGTTCCACCGACACCGCCAATTTACAGTGCGCCATATACAGCACCATTAAATGTTGCCCAGCCGCCATTTATGAACCCTTATGGAATGGGGCCGGCAGGCTATGGCATGACGGGTTTTCCTGATGAGAGCAGTTAATATAAGAAGTGGAAACGGAGACGATGCATATTTTGATCGTCTCTTCTCTTATTTTCAGTCACAGTTTCAGGGTGAAATAAGCAAATTTGTTCCAATTCGTGGAAATGTATTTTTAATCAAGACGAAAAAACAAAGCTATATCCTTAAAGGGTATTCGAACCATCGAAAGCAGAAATTGCAGGAGGCTTTTACTGCAACGCTGAGAAAAGAGGGATTCAAGAAAACCTATCGTTTTTTAGAACCTCCCTCAAAGGAACAGTTATATTTTGAAGGAACCCATTATGGCTGTCTCGAATATCTTTCCGCAAATAAATCCGCCTTTTCTTTTCATACCCGCAGTAACCGCCAAGAAGGATTGGACCTAATTGAACAATTTCACGATACGACTAAGTCTTTTGAAAAAAGGTATCGCACATTGCTGCCGAATGGAGATATTCTGGCAAAATGGACGGAAAGGTATCATTTATTTTTAAATAATCTTCCCTTCCTTCGCCATTTTATAAAGGAGCCTTTTGTCTCGGAAATGGTGTCGTGGGCGTATTGGTCTTTAACAGGAATGGAACAGCAACAAACTTTTTTTCATAACGAAGCCGATGTGATATTGCATGGTGATGTTGCCCATCATAATTTTTTACGGGACAAAACAGGTAAACTGCATTTAATTGATTTTGATTTGATTAATATTGGACCGCCGGTTTTTGATTATTTACAATATGCAAATCGAATTCTTCCTTTTATCGATTGGTCCTACGACAATTTGCTGACCTATACTCAAATTAAGAAATACAAAAGAGAACCAGCTTTTTTATATGCTTTAGCATATCCTGCAGATATTTTTCGGGAATGGAATCGGATTATCAGGGAAAAATCTTATTCTGATGAGACGAAATTAAAGCAGGTTATTGATTTATCCGTCGACCAGTTTACTGACAGAAAAAACTTTGTGGAGCAATTAAAGGACCTTTTGGAATAATCATGTAGCTGTTCTACGAGAATGAAACTTCCTTAAAATTAACACCCTAATAAAGAGCATGCTTCATATGCTCAGGATGTTTAGAAGGGGGTTTTTCGCTTGAACAAGAAACAGTGGATGATTCCTTTTTCTGCCCTAATGCTAATGGGTGCAGCCGGCTGTGCAAACGACAACAAAAGCTCCGACCAAAATAATAATTTGATGCGGCCGGTTGGTTATTATTCCAATGAAAACCATTCCGATAATAATTATGGGTACTTAAGGGATAATGACGGTGCCTTGCCAGAAGTATTGGATCACACAATTGGCGACGAGGACAACGTGATTAATGAAAACAGACGTAATGCGCTGCAAACAAAAGATGAAAATGGGAATCCGAAAAATCCTACAACACCTTTAGCCAAAACTGACAGGAATTTTTTCCAGCGAGATAACCGTTTCAGTACGGCGGATATGAATTATCACGGCCACTTGAATAAACCTATAGGGTCTGGAACAGTGACTGATCCAGGGTTTCAAGAGCAAGTGACAGATCAAATTAGAGACAGGGTAGCCGATATCGATAATGTTCGCAGCATAAGGTCGGTTTCTTTCGGTGATCAGGTGATTATCTCGGTAAAACTAAACAACCAAGATCGTGCGGCTGAAACTAAGCGGGCAATCAAGAATGCGGTAAAAAAATATGCTGAAGGAAGAAGCATAAACGTTATCACCGATGAAGGTTCCCTAGGACGGGACCGCAATCATAACAACGAACTTCCACAGCCAGAGCCTGATGGCCGATAGAACTGAGGGGCAAAGCAAAAACATGCTTTGCCCTTTTGTATTGTTTGGGTTCGGATAAAAAAGGAAAAAAAGGCTAAACTAGAATTGTAAACATGTTCAATTCTTAACATTTAAGAGGTGATTAGCATGAGGTTCAAACAAAAAATGCTGTCGTGGTCATGGTTTGCTATTCTCTTAATAGGAGGAGAAGTCTTTGGTGGAACAAGCACTGTCACAGCAGCCCAGCTCAATGACCAAAGAAATACCGAACCTCTGCAAATGACAGTGACTTTAGAACGAGTCTACCTTGATGGTGAAATCAGTCAAGAAACATTCCAGGAAACAGTCTGGTCCATGGAAAACTTTTGGGCAAAGTATGACCAATGGCAGGTTTTGAGTATTGATGAATCTACTGTAGTATTTAAACAGCAGGTCGATGATATTTCCCCGTTATTAAAGGGAAACGGCTATTTTGGAATTACTGATGACGGCGTCTTAACTATTTTTAATGGAAGACCTGACCGCTCTCGGATTATTCAATCTTTTTTTCAAATAGACATCAAAAAGCTTGAAAGCAAGGCGCAAAAAGAACTACTTCAAGGAATTCCTATTAAAAACAAAGATCGATATGTAGAGGTTTTGGAGACATTTAAGCCATATTCAATAAAAAAAGAATAAAAAGGAATCAAATCAGTCTGAAATTAAGTTATCAGCCTGATTTTTTTTCATTAACTTTGAAATATTTACCTGTTTTTTAAAAAGAAAAACGTTCTATTGGCGAATTTTAACGTTCTATCAGCGGATTTAAGCATTCTATTAGCGATTTTAAACATTCTATTGGCGAATTTCGCAATTCTATTGGCGAATCAAATAAACGGACCGATTTTCTTCAACTCACCCAAAATTGTATGATAGAATGGAATACAGTGTGTAAGCACAGCAGGAAACTAGGGGAGAGAATCAAATTGTTTGAATTTATAAAAGGTACCGTTGAGTTTGTCGGTCCAGAATATATCGTTATCGAAAACAATGACATCGGCTACCAGATTGCCACGCCAAATCCGTTCGTTTATTCACGAAAAATCGAAACCAAAGTGACGGTCTATACGTATCACTATGTACGGGAAGATATCATGGCGTTGTACGGTTTTGAATCTCGTGAGGAAAAAAGGCTTTTTACAAAGCTGTTAAATGTATCAGGTATCGGGCCGAAAGGGGCTCTGGCGATCCTGGCATCAGGCGAGGTCCAGCAAGTGGTCAACGCGATTGAAAATGAGGACGAAGGCTTTTTAATTAAATTCCCTGGGGTCGGCAAAAAAACTGCGCGGCAAATGATCCTTGATTTAAAAGGAAAATTACAGGATATCGTTCCGGATTATTTTCCGAATCTTTTCAATGCGGATACACTTCCAGTACATACACAGGACGGCGGCGAGGCATTTGAGGAAGCAGTGCTTGCTTTAAAAGCTTTGGGCTACTCCGATAAAGAAATTAAAAAGATTTCCCCTGAATTAAGAAAGGAACAGCTGACAACTGACCAATATATCAAAAAGGCCCTTCAACGGCTTTTGAAATAGGTGATGGTTTATGGAAGAACGGATTATTTCCGGTGAAGTAAACGAGCAGGAGATAAGCTTGGAACAAAGTCTTAGGCCGCAGACATTAAAGCAATACATCGGGCAAAATCAGGTGAAAGGGAATCTGGAGGTTTTTATTAAGGCTGCAAAGCTGCGGAGAGAAACCTTGGATCATGTCCTCCTTTACGGACCGCCCGGACTCGGTAAGACGACGCTTGCTGTCATCATCGCGAACGAAATGGGCGTCAATATCAGGACCACGTCCGGGCCGGCAATTGAACGTCCGGGTGATCTGGCTGCGATTTTGACTGCTCTTGAACCGGGAGATGTATTGTTTATTGATGAAATACATCGGCTCCCAAGGTCCATTGAAGAAGTTTTATATCCGGCGATGGAGGATTTTTGCCTGGACATCGTCATCGGGAAGGGGCCGACCGCCCGATCGGTGCGCCTCGACCTTCCGCCGTTTACCCTTGTCGGCGCCACTACAAGGGCTGGGGCACTTTCCGCCCCGCTTCGTGACCGATTTGGGGTTTTGGGCAGGCTCGAGTATTATAAAGAGGATGAGCTTAAAAATATCGTTAAACGAACGGCTGAATTGTTCGATACGGAAATAGATGACCAATCGGCAGGAGAAATTGCCAGACGTGCTCGTGGGACCCCGAGGATTGCCAACCGCCTTCTTAGACGCGTCCGGGATTTTGCCCAGGTAAAAGGGGACGGTTCCATCAATCTTGACCTGGCCAAGGAAGCATTGGAACTTTTGCAGGTCGACCGGCTTGGCCTTGACCATATTGACCATAAACTCTTAAAGGGGATTATTGAAAAATTTCGCGGCGGCCCTGTCGGACTGGACACAATTGCTGCTTCCATCGGAGAAGAGGCAGAAACAATTGAAGATGTATATGAGCCTTATTTGCTGCAAATTGGTTTTCTTCAGAGAACTCCAAGGGGCCGGATGGTCACCCCTAAAGTTTATCATCATTTCGGTATGGAGGTACCTTCACCGTGATGGGGCTATCGAAAACAATTATGATCATAGGCGGAGTCCTTTTTCTAATCGGTTTTTTAATGCAGTTTTTGCATCTCGGAAAGCTTCCGGGGGATATTGTTTTTAAAAAGGGGAATACTACCTTTTATTTCCCTGTAGTTACATCCATTTTGGTTAGTATTGTGTTATCCCTGATTTTTTACATCATGGGAAGATTTCGTTAAGAGTAGGGATGTTTAAATATGAAAGTTGATATTTTTGATTTCCATTTGCCTGAGGAATTAATCGCGCAGGTACCGCTTAAAAACAGGACGGATAGCCGATTAATGGTCCTAAATAAAGAAACAGGCGACATACAGCATGAAGTGTTTAAAAATATTACTGAATACTTGCGTGAGGGAGACTGCCTTGTCCTTAATGATACCAAGGTTCTTCCTGCACGCCTTTTTGGTGTCAAAAATGATACTGGCGCCAAAATTGAAGTGCTGCTCCTAAAGCAGACCGAAGGTGACCGATGGGAGACATTAGTAAAGCCTGCAAAACGTGTGAAGGAAGGGACCGAAATCGAGTTCGGCGATGGTCTTTTAAAAGCTGTTTGCACTGGAACTTCGGACCATGGCGGACGTATTTTGGAATTTAGCTACGAGGGAATTTTTTACGAGGTGCTCGACCAGCTCGGCGAAATGCCGCTTCCGCCATACATAAAAGAACAGTTGGAAGACCGCGATCGCTATCAGACAGTCTATGCCCGCGAACCGGGGTCAGCAGCGGCGCCGACGGCCGGCCTCCATTTCACAGAAGAACTATTGGAAGAGATTAAAGCAAAAGGGATCCATGTTACCTTTATCACCTTACATGTTGGTCTCGGTACCTTTAGGCCGGTAAGTGTGGATGATGTTGAAGGGCATGACATGCATTCTGAGTTTTATATAATGACCGAAGGAACGGCTGAGCTTCTTAATGAGGTAAGAAGGAACGGCGGCAGGATCATTACTGTCGGAACCACTTCAACACGGACGTTGGAAACAATTGCTTCCGCAAACGATGGTAATTTCAAGGCAGGCAGCGGCTGGACCAGTATTTTCATTTACCCAGGTTACGAATTTAAAGCCATCGATGGCATGATTACAAACTTTCATTTACCAAAATCCACACTAATTATGCTGGTCAGTGCCTTGGCTGGCCGGGAAAATATTTTGCGAGCTTATCATACAGCCGTTGAGGAACGTTACCGCTTCTTCAGCTTTGGCGATGCGATGTTTATTATTTAGTGGAAAAGGGGCGGAGCGACGCATAAATGAATCACTTTAGCAAAGCTTGGTATAAAAAATACATTCTTCACTTAAATAAGTTTTTGCTTAGCACTAATCACACCGCCTTTTGGAAGGAGAAAACAATTTGACTGCAATTCGCTATGAATTAATCAAAACGTGTAAGCAGACGGGTGCCCGCCTTGGCCGGGTTCACACCCCGCACGGTTCTTTCGACACCCCGGCATTTATGCCGGTAGGAACGCTGGCAACCGTGAAAACAATGTCACCGGAAGACCTTAAAGAAATGGGTGCCGGCATTATTTTAAGCAATACCTATCATCTATGGCTCCGTCCCGGACATGAAATCATTAAAGAGGCGGGTGGACTGCATAAATTTATGAACTGGGACCGGGCGATTTTGACCGATTCAGGCGGCTTCCAGGTGTTCAGTTTAAGTGAGTTCCGAAAAATTGAAGAAGAAGGAGTTCATTTCCGCAACCATCTTAGCGGCGAGAAATTATTTTTATCGCCGGAAAAAGCGATGGAAATTCAAAATGCCCTTGGTTCGGATATCATGATGGCTTTTGACGAATGCCCGCCCTTCCCTGCAACCTTTGAATATATGAAAAAATCGGTGGAGCGGACTTCAAGATGGGCCGAACGCTGCTTAAATGCCCACCAGCGCCCTGAAGATCAGGGGTTATTTGGAATTGTTCAAGGCGGGGAATATGAGGAGCTACGCAAGATGAGTGCCCAGGATCTCGTGTCGCTGGATTTCCCAGGGTATGCTGTTGGCGGTTTGTCTGTCGGCGAACCTAAGGATGTTATGAATCGTGTGCTTGAATTTACCACGCCGCTGCTGCCAGCCAATAAACCTCGCTATTTAATGGGGGTTGGTTCACCAGACTCACTTATTGACGGGGCTATTCGCGGGATTGACATGTTTGACTGCGTCCTGCCGACTAGAATTGCCCGGAACGGGACTCTGATGACAAGCTCTGGCCGGCTTGTTGTAAAAAATGCCCAATATGCAAGAGATTTTGGCCCGCTTGACCCTGAGTGTGATTGCTATACATGCCGAAATTACAGCAGGGCGTATATTCGCCACTTAATTCGCTGTAATGAAACGTTTGGAATTCGTCTAACGTCTTACCATAATCTATATTTTCTGTTAAGATTAATGGAGAAGGTCAGACAAGCCATCATGGAAGACCGGCTTGGTGATTTCCGCGAAGAATTTTTTGAGCGTTACGGGTTTAATCAGCCAAACGCGAAGAATTTCTGATAGATATTTTTTGAAAGGAGGGAAACAGTATGGGAAATCTGGGATCCATTATTCCATTAATTTTAATGTTTGTCTTGTTTTATTTCCTGTTAATTCGCCCGCAGCAGAAGCGCCAAAAGGCGGTTCAGAACATGCAAAGTGAATTGAAAAAGGGTGACAAGATTGTCACGATTGGCGGCTTGCATGGTTTTGTCGATTCAATCGATGAAAATAAGGTTGTCATCAAATGTGGCGATGGAAGCCGTCTTACATATGACCGCTCTGCCATTCGTGAAGTGACTGAATCAAGTAAGGAAGTACAAGTATAAGACAGGAAAGGAAGCTGTTTCGATAACAGCTTCCTTTTTTTGTATTTTACGCAGTTCTTGAATTATTGGTGGCAATATTAACTCCTAAAATTCCGCCCATCATAGAAATTAATGTATAGCAGGTATGATAGATTACTTGCTCAGCAGAAAACAGCCGGTCATAGCCGAGGTATTGAAATAAAAAGACGATTAGTGAGTAAATCAGACCAGTAACGCCGCCGATCAGCCAGCCTTTTTCTTTCCGCTTGCCGCCGGACAGAAACCCTCCCCCAAACAAGCCAATAAATGATAGGGCTGTTACCACATATTGAAGGGTTGACTCCTGGGCGGACGTGAATCTTAACACAAAGGAAAAAATAAGGCTGGCAATGCTTGCAAAAGCGAAAATAAAAATTAATCCGTACAGTATGGCTGTACCAAAACTCTTTGATTCGATGGCTCTCTCCCCCTTTTGTTCCTGCCGGGCGAAATTTAATCTATTTTGGATATTTTAATCGCGAAGGCCCGGAATACAGTTTTCTTCCTAGTACAAGCGTATTCAGAAGGGCGGCAAAGTAGAATTAAATTTTCGTTTATTCCTAAAAAGCACATCTGGGATATTATTCCTTTCATGATTTTTTCATTAGGGGCAAACAATATAATGGAATGCAATTAAAGGAGCGACAATAGGGTGGAAGATTTTCTAACGATACTTTTTAGGACTCTTTTTTTATATGCTGTTATTCTTGTCATTTTTCGCTCTATGGGAAAACGGGAAATTGGGGAACTTAGTATTCTGGACCTCGTTGTCTTTATCATGATTGGTGAATTGGCCGTTGTCGCAATCGAAAGACCAAACGTTAAATTATTTCATGCTGTTTTACCGATGTTCTTGCTCATGATTATCCAAATTGTAATGGCGCTTCTTTCCTTAAAAAGTAAAAGGTTCCGCGATATGGTCGATGGAAAGCCGACTGTTATCATTAACAGGGGGAAGGTAGACGAGGATGCAATGCGGAAGCAGCGCTATAATTTTGATGATTTATTGACCCAATTAAGAGAGAAGGACATTCGCAGCATTTCAGATGTTGAGTTTGCTATTTTAGAGTCATCTGGAAGTCTGTCCGTGATTGAAAGACAGAAGGGAAGTCAGAACGAGCCGAAAAATGGCGATATCACCATTCCATTAATTATGGATGGGACGATTGTTGAGGAGAATCTAAAAAAAATAAACAAAACAAATCTCTGGCTTCGACAGGAATTAAAGAAAAAGGGGTACCGTGACATTAAAAAAATTTCCTTTTGCAGTTATGAAAACGGAAAGTTTTTTATTGATTTATTAGACGAAGAATAAAAGACACGCCAAGAAATGTGCGTGTCTTCTTAACGCATAAATTGAACTACGCCTCATGAACCGTCCTATCGGACTCGCCAATCGGCGAGTTTTCATTTATTTTGCTATAAAAAATTTTTTAATCCATGGGATTCTTTGCAGTTCATCTTTTTTAATTAGACCTAATAATAAAAGCATTAAACAATATGATATACTCATCGCGAATAAAGCGGACAGAACTCTCACAGCTAAAGGTTCTGATAAAAGCATGTTGTCAAATAGCCAGAATCCCAGCCAGCCTGATGCTCCCATTACCAAAAATCCTTTTAAGTAGTCGCGGATATAAAAAGGAAAGGAAATCCTTTTTAAGACCGTCGCAAAGTGAAGGAGGGTAACAGCGACAAAGCCTACGATAATCCCTAGCGCAGCACCGGTAATTCCGAAGGCAGGCTGGGCAGCAAGGATAAAGATGACGGCCGTTTTCACAATCGCCCCGATTAAACTATTAATCATTGCCGCTCTTGCTAGGTTCAATGCTTGAAGGACGGCCTGAAGCGGGCCTTGATAATAATAAAACAAAAAGAATGGCGCCATCAGCCGGATAAAATAAGCCCCCTTTGTGGAACCATACATCAATTGCATCAGAGGATCAGCTAACACGTAAAGCACGATGACAGCAAGTCCGCCTGTCAAAAAAGTCAATCTTAATGCCTGCTGGAGCCTGTACTCTATTAATTTATAGTTTTTCTGCGAATTCGCTTCGCTGATGGCTGGCACAAGGGAGGTAGCCAACGAGAAAGTCACAAAAGAAGGAAGCATCAACAGCGGCATTGCATAACCTGTCAGGGCGCCGTATTGTTTTGTCGCATCAACCGCCATCACACCCGCAATTGCCAGGCTGTGAACGACCACAATTGGCTCAAAGAACCACGAAACTGACCCAATCATTCGGCTTCCCATTGTCGGAATCGCGATCTCCATCAAATCTTTAAAGGTTTGTTTCCCCTTATGGACAAACTGGAAAAAATTCTTGCGCAGCCTGAAACGTTTTTTAAATTTAAAGGTTGTCATTAAGTAAATAAGAGAAACTACCTCACCTAAAACGGAAGCCGCCATCGCCGCCGCTGCCGCATATTCGACTCCATAAGGGAGAAAGGCTTTGGTCATAACGGCAATTAAGGTGATCCGCACAAGCTGTTCCAAAATTTGCGATACAGCTGATGGCCGCATGTTCTGTCTTCCTTGGAAGTATCCTCTTAACACAGAAGAGATAGCAATAATGGGAACCGCCGGTGCAATCGCCATCAAAGGATAATAGGTTCTTGGGTCGGTAAAAAGTGTTGTTGACAAAACTGGTGCCAGCAATAATAATGCAGGCGTTATAATGATGGACAGTGTAATCGTTGTGGCAAGGGAGACAACAAGAATCTTTTTAATCCCGGCATGATCACCTTTTGCCTCCGCCTCAGCAATATTTTTCGAAATCGCCACAGGCAGCCCAAGCTGTACAATCGTCACCACAAGGATAAATGTAGGATAAGCCATCATATATAAGCCGACGCCTTCTTCACCAATGCTGCGCGCCAGGACAATCCGATAAATGAAGCCAAGGACTCTTGTAATCAATCCAGCAACTAACAGGATAAAAGTCCCCTTTAAAAACTTTGACATACTACTTCCCACCTTCTCAAAATAGGCGATATCATATACAATTATCTATATGCGTTATGGTGGACAAAGCATGACAAGCATTTGTACGGCAGTTCAATTTAAAGACACTTCTTTCGGGGGGCAATGAAGATGGATTATGGGCAATTTCGTACTCAAGTAAAACCTGCTATTGTGAGCAAGCTGGAAGAATTTCGTTTGCTGGGTTATGATTCAGTCAGCGAAACAGAGCTTTGGGAATACCTGACCAAGAAAAAGTGGAGAAAGGTAACAGACGAAAAGAAACTTTACGAAATCATCCAGGATATTCTCTCCATTAAGGTAAGTGATTACATCAGCTTTGCAACGATTGAAACATATAAAACTGCCGAATTCTCTCTTGAAGATGAAGAGGAATGGAAAGAGCTTTTAAAATAGTCTTATCTATCTTTTTCTAAATTGACAGTGCTGTTGACATATTCCATAATGAAGGAAGTGATTTTGGACAGTATTGGACTAAGAAAAAGCAAATGGTGCTTTTGTTTTATTTAAGGAGGAACAATACATAATGGTGAAACGCAGTCGAATTTTGGCCTTCCTTCTAATAGTTGTGTTATTAGGAAGTACGATGGGAGTTACAGCAAAAGGAATTTTGAACAACATGAAGCTTGGATTGGACCTGCAAGGTGGTTTTGAGGTTTTATATGAGGTGCAGCCGGCGAAAAAAGGTCAGAAAATTGACAAAGATATCCTGGCCAGTACGGCTAAAGCGCTCGATAAGCGGATTAACGTCCTCGGGGTCAGCGAGCCAAACATTCAAATTGAAGGGACAAATCGAATCCGCGTCCAGCTTGCCGGTGTCGAAGATCAAAATCAAGCGCGGGAAATTTTGTCTACCCAAGCAAATCTTTCCTTCCGTGATGCCAATGACCGCCTAATGATGGACGGTACTGATTTAAAAGAAGGCGGAGCGAAGCAAACTTTTGACGAAAATGGTAAACCAAGTGTTTCGTTAACGTTAAAAAGCGCTGATAAGTTCAAAACAGTAACGCAGGAAATTGTCAACACGTCTCCAAATGTTTTAGTCATTTGGCTTGATTTTATTGAAGGAAAAGATTCCTTTAAAGCAGAAGCAGCAAAGCAAGATCCTAAATATTTATCTGCTCCAACAGTAAACCAAGTCTTTAACCAGAATACGGTTTCTATCGTCGGTAACTTTACTGCTGAGGAAGCACAAACATTAGCTTCACTTTTAAATGCCGGTGCTCTACCTGTAAAACTGAAGGAAGTATATTCTACATCTGTCGGAGCTAGTTTTGGTGAGCAGGCATTAAATGAAACCATTCTGGCCGGTATTATCGGGATCGCTATTATTTATCTTTTCATGCTTGTGTATTATCGCTTCCCTGGATTCATTGCAACAATTACATTATCTCTATATATTTATCTCGTTTTACTCATCTTTGACTGGATGAACGGAGTGTTGACGCTGCCGGGTATTGCCGCCTTAATCCTCGGGGTGGGGATGGCTGTTGACGCCAACATCATCACCTATGAGAGAATACGGGAAGAAATTAAGGTTGGTAAATCCATTAAATCCGCGTTCCAAGCAGGAAGTAAGAATTCCTTTTCATCGATTCTTGATGCCAACCTGACAACGATTTTGGCCGCCGGCGTGCTGTTCTTCTATGGTACAAGCTCGGTTAAAGGCTTTGCTACGATGTTATTGGTGAGTATCCTGCTAAGCTTTGTGACAGCCGTTTTCGCGTCCCGCTTATTCTTAGGATTCTGGGTAAACAGCGGTTTCTTGAATAAAAAGCCGGGCTGGTTTGCTGTTAAGAAGTCTGCGATTAAGGATATTGCCGAAAACTTTGATACATTGGATTTGCCAACACGATTTGATAAGCTGGATTTTGTTAAAGGCAGAAGGGTGTTCTTCATTATTTCCGGAGTGCTGCTAACCGTCGGTTTAGTTCTGCTCCTTGTGTTCCGTTTGAATTTGTCTATTGACTTTTCAAAAGGAACCAGGATTGAAGTCTTATCTAATAACCCTTTAACATCACAAACGGTCGAAACGGCCTTAAATAAGCATCATATTAAGCCGGATGATATTGTGATTTCCGGGGATAAAAAGGAAATTGGATCTGCACGTACGAAGGATGTACTATCAAAGGATGAGATTGCTAAGTTAAAATCAGACTTCCAAAAGCAATTTGGGGCAGAGCCAAATGTCAGCACCGTCTCGCCGACGGTCGGTAAAGAACTGGCAAAGAATGCGTTTATTTCCTTGATTATCGCATCAATTGGAATTATTCTTTACGTTACGATTCGGTTTGAATGGGCGATGGCTGTTTCCGCCATTGTTTCCTTATTGCATGATGCCTTCTTCATGGTTGCTTTCTTCAGCATCACAAGACTGGAGGTCGACTTAACGTTCATCGCTGCCGTCTTAACGATTGTCGGTTATTCGATTAACGATACAATCGTTACCTTCGACCGGATGCGTGAAAACATGCAGAAGAAGAAGCGTCTTAAAACGAATCAAGATATTGCCGATGTACTTAACTTAAGTATCAGACAGACATTGACGCGCTCTGTTAATACAGTCTTTACCGTATTAGTAACAGTTGTTGCGATGATAATCTTTGGCAGTCCGTCCATTCAGAACTTCTCGATCGCCTTGTTTGTCGGCCTAATCACTGGTGTGTATTCATCCATTTGTGTCGCCGGTCCATTATGGTACGTTTTTAAAACACGTGAGCTTAAAAAGAAAGGCGTTATCAAAACCGTTAAAGAAAAAAGAAAGTATTCGGATCAGCCGCAAGTATAATAAAAAACAAAACCGCAGCCCAGGCTGCGGTTTTATTTTGGCTAATATATCCATCATTGAAAGGGACCTCATGCTCCTGTATAATAAGAAGGTCTAAAGGGGTGAACTTCTACATGTTAAAGTCTAAAACAAGATGGATTGTTCGTGAATCAGATCCGACCCTAGTAAAAGAACTGGAAAACGAGTTGAAAATTACACCTCTAGTGGCTTCGCTGCTTGTTAACCGCGGATTAGATACCGTTGATTCTGCACGGTATTTTTTATTTGGAAAAGATGACTTCCACGATCCTTATTTGTTAAAAGGGATGGATATCGCTGTTAAACGTATTCGTGAAGCAATCGAACGGAAGGAACCGATTCTTATATTTGGCGATTACGATGCGGATGGTGTCAGTAGTACATCCGTGTTAATAATTACACTCAGAGATTTAGGGGCAGACGTCCAATTCTATATTCCAAACCGTTTTACAGAAGGCTATGGCCCTAATGAGCCTGCATTTCGCCATGCGGCGGAAGCAGGAATAAAGTTGATTATTACCGTAGATACCGGAATTGCCGCTATTCATGAAGCGGCGGTGGCAAAGGAATTGGGTGTGGATTTAATCATTACGGACCACCATGAACCAGGGCCTGTTTTGCCGGAAGCTTTGGCGATTATTCATCCAAAGCTGCCTGACAGCATTTACCCGTTTCGCGAACTTGCTGGTGTGGGGGTTGCCTTTAAATTAGCCCACGCTTTATATGGAAAAGTGCCTGAGCATTTGTTTGAAATTGCGGTGATTGGTACAATCGCCGATTTAGTCTCTTTAAAAGACGAAAACCGGCTGATTGCCAAAAAGGGCCTAGAAAGATTGAAGGTCACTGAGAACATTGGTTTGCGGGCCATTTTTAAAATCGCTGGTGTTAATTCGCAAACAATAAATGAAGAAACCATTGGTTTTACACTCGCACCTCGTATCAATGCCGTAGGCAGGCTTGAGGATGCCGATTTGGCGGTCCGTCTCCTTCTTACCGATGACTCTATGGAGGCAGAGGAATTAGCCGCTGAGATGGATGTCCTAAATAAAACAAGGCAAACCATCGTAAACACAATAACCGAAGAGGCAATTGAGGAAGTTGAAAAGAATTTCCCGATTGAGGCCAACAAGGTTTTGGTGATTGGCAAGGAAGGCTGGAATGCCGGTGTCATTGGGATCGTCGCCTCGAGACTGGTTGAAAAATATTACCGCCCGACAATCGTGCTAAGTTTTGACCATGAAAAAGGGCTGGCAAAGGGCTCGGCACGCAGTATTCCCGGTTTTGATCTTTTTCATAATTTATCAACTTGCAGGGAAATCCTGCCTCATTTTGGCGGACATCCCATGGCTGCAGGAATGACACTGAAAATTGATGACGTACCAATCCTAAGGGCGCGCTTAAATAAGTTAGCCGATGACCTCCTAACGGATGAGGATTTTATTCCGGTAACCTTTCTTGATGAAGAGGTTCATCTAGAGGATATTCATTTAACCTCCTTGGAAGAAATGAACCTGCTGTCACCATTCGGAATGGATAACTCCAAACCAAAGGTGTTAATCAATCAGGTGGATGTTGCCAGTATCAGAAAAATCGGCAGCGAACAAAATCATCTGAAACTATCGCTTAGTGAAAATGACGCCAATCTTGATGGAGTAGGCTTCGGTTTGGGTTCCATTGTTGATGAGATTTCTCCATCGGCTAAAATTTCGTTAATTGGTGAATTATCGATTAATGAATGGAACAATATACGTAAACCGCAAATCATGGTACAGGACATTGCTGTACAGTCGTGGCAGCTGTTTGATTTTCGCGGCCAAAAGCGGCTGAATAGCATTGCTGCTAAGGTGCCTGCAGAAAATAGGAAGATTATCTTTTTTAATCAATCCCATCTTGAAAAACTTGCTCCAAACCTTCAACAGGAAAGCATTATGATCCGGGACACAATGGAAGCGAGTGCATTTAATGGCTATGAGGGTAACATTATACTAGCAGATTTTCCATCTTCAAAAGAGCTTTTAACGGAATTGTTAAAGGGGAATAAGCCTGGAAGGATTTACGCTTATTTTTATAAAGAATCCAGTGATTTTTTCAGCACCTTACCGACAAGAGAACATTTTAAATGGTATTATGCTTTTCTTTTGAAAAATGGACCTATTGATTTGAAAAGGTATGGCGATGATATCGCCAAGCGCCGCGGCTGGTCAAAGGAAACGATTAATTTTTTGTCAAAGGTGTTTTATGAATTGGATTTTGTTACAATAAATAATGGTTTTATTACTTTAAATCGGTCAGCGCAAAAGCGCGATTTAACTTATTCGCCAACCTATCAATTGAAAAAGAACCAATATGATCTTGAAAGGGAATTATTGTTTTCATCCTATCAAGAATTAAAAGGCTGGTTTGATGGGATTATTGGTGAGTCAGTTGTAATTGAGGAGGCAGTAAAGGAATGGATTTAACAAAGTTTGTGGCAATTGTACCGGATTACCCAAAACAAGGTATTGTTTTTAAAGATATTACTCCTTTAATGGGTGATGGCGAGGCCTATAAATATGCGACAGACCAAATCGTCGCCTATGCCAAGGATAAGGACATCGATATTATAGTTGGACCTGAAGCGCGCGGCTTCATCATTGGCTGCCCGGTTGCGTATTCTCTTGGAGTGGGCTTTGCTCCAGTTCGTAAGGAAGGAAAGCTTCCTCGTGAAACAGTTAACGTCAGTTATGGACTGGAATATGGGACAGATGTCTTAACCATTCATAAAGATGCGATAAAACCTGGTCAGCGTGTCTTGATTACGGACGATTTGCTGGCAACCGGCGGAACGATTGATGCAACGATTAAGCTGGTTGAGCAGCTCGGCGGTGTAGTGGCTGGAATCGCCTTTATCATCGAGTTGACTTACCTAAACGGCAGAAGCAAGCTTGATGATTATGATATACTAACATTAATGCAGTATTAACGTTTCATGAGGGCACTCGAAAGCATGAGTGCTCTCTTTATATAATGAAAAAAGATTAAACTCTTTACATCTTGGTTATTTTTTTCGATAATAGTAACAATCATTCTAATTTAGGAACAATTTTTCCTAGATTGAATTTATATAAAAATACAAATTCCGTTTTTTGGCATATAGAGAAACAACAAGCTCGTCAGATTTATAAAAAGAATGCTGATGGCTCATAAAACGAGATGGAAAATAAAAAAGGTGATTTCATGGCGAATGATCAAGTGTTAACATCCGACCAAGTCATCGACAAGACAAGAAAATATTTAAACGAAGAGCATGTGGAATTAGTCAAGAAGGCATATGATTTTGCTAAGCATGCTCATCGTGATCAATATCGTAAATCAGGTGAGCCATATATTATCCATCCAATTCAGGTCGCCGGCATTTTGGCTGATTTGGAAATGGATCCATCAACGGTGGCGGCAGGTTTTCTTCACGACGTCGTTGAGGATACGAATGTTTCCTTGAAGGATATTGAACATACTTTTAATGCCGAAGTGGCTATGCTTGTCGATGGGGTTACGAAACTGGGGAAAATTAAATATAAATCTCATGAGGAACAGCAGGCGGAGAACCATCGGAAAATGTTCGTGGCCATGGCACAGGACATCAGGGTTATCCTTATTAAGCTTGCCGACCGTTTGCATAATATGCGGACGTTAAAGCATCTTCCGTTGGAAAAGCAGCGTCGGATTGCCAATGAGACACTTGAAATATTTGCCCCTTTAGCCCATCGTCTTGGTATTTCAACAATTAAGTGGGAGCTTGAGGATACTGCATTACGATATTTAAATCCGCAGCAATATTACCGGATCGTCAACTTAATGAAGAAGAAGCGGGCGGAGCGGGAGCAATATCTTGACGATGTTATTGACGAAGTGAAGGCGCGCCTTTCTGATGTCTCCATTAAAGCAGATCTTTCTGGACGTCCCAAGCATATTTACAGCATTTATCGGAAAATGGCCTTGCAGAATAAGCAATTCAGTGAAATTTATGATTTGCTCGCTGTTCGTATTGTCGTCAATAGCATAAAGGATTGCTACGCCGTTTTAGGGATTATTCATACATGCTGGAAGCCGATGCCGGGGCGTTTCAAGGATTATATTGCGATGCCAAAGCCGAATATGTATCAGTCCCTTCATACCACGGTTATCGGTCCAAAAGGCGATCCTCTTGAGGTGCAGATCCGTACGTCTGAAATGCACCGCATCGCCGAGTTCGGGGTTGCCGCCCACTGGGCCTATAAAGAGGGAAAATCCCTCAGCGATAGTTCTTCCTTTGAACAAAAGCTAACCTGGTTTAGAGAAATTCTTGAGTTCCAGAACGATACAGCTAATGCTGAAGAGTTTATGGAATCATTAAAAATTGATCTCTTCTCGGATATGGTGTTTGTTTTTACACCAAAGGGCGATGTAATTGAATTGCCGTCCGGTTCTGTTCCGATTGACTTCGCTTACCGGATTCACTCAGAAATAGGCAATAAGACGATTGGAGCCAAAGTGAACGGCAAAATGGTTACGCTTGATTACAGGCTGAAAACGGGCGACATCATTGAAATTCTAACCTCCAAGCATTCCTATGGACCGAGTCAGGACTGGTTAAAGCTTGCGCAAACATCTCAGGCGAAAAATAAGATTCGCGCTTTCTTTAAGAAGCAGCGCCGCGATGAAAATGTCGTCAAGGGCAAAGAGCTGGTTGAAAAGGAAATCCGGAATTTGGAGTTTGATATTAAAGAAATTTTAACACCAGACAATCTTAAAAAAGTAGCCGAAAAATTTAATTTTACCAATGAAGAGGATATGTATGCGGCTGTCGGCTATAATGGGGTAACTGCGCTCCAGGTGGCCAACCGCTTAACGGAAAAATGGCGCAAAAAACGAGATCAGGAGCAGTCAGCAAGCCTTGCGAATGCGATTACTGATTTAAAGGCGTTCCCGCAGTCTAAAAAGCGCGAATCTGGAGTCCGTGTCCAAGGCATTGATAATCTGCTAATCCGCTTGTCCAGGTGCTGTAATCCTGTTCCAGGGGACGAAATTGTCGGCTATATTACGAAAGGGCGCGGCGTTTCCGTTCACCGTTCGGATTGTACGAATATTGACACCGGCGATGCCCAGTCGAGACTTATTCAGGTAGAATGGGAATCCGCCTTAAATGACCGGAAAGAATACAATGTCGATATCGAGATCAGCGGCTATGACCGGAGAGGGCTGTTAAACGAGGTTCTGCAGGCTGTGAACGAGACGAAAACAAATATCTCCGCCGTATCCGGCAAAACGGACCGCAATAAGATGGCGATGATTAACATGTCCATTGCGATTCATAATGTTGCTCATTTACAAAAGGTCGTTGACCGAATTAAACAGATTTCTGATATTTACTCGGTTCGCCGGATGATGAATTAAAGGAGTTTTTGTGATGCGAATAGTAGTTCAACGTAGCAAGGCGGCCAAAGTAACGGTGGGTGGCGAGGTGATTGGGCAGATTGAGAAAGGTCTTGTCCTGCTTGTTGGAGTCACCCATGACGATAAGATAGAGGATGCTGCATATCTTGCAGATAAAATCGTCAATTTAAGAATTTTTGAGGATGCGAACGAAAAAATGAACATGTCCTTGCTGGATGTTGGCGGGGAGATTTTGTCCGTTTCGCAATTTACCCTTTACGGGGATTGCAGCAACGGAAGACGGCCAAGCTTCATCAAAGCGGCGAGACCCGAATATGCGGTGGAAATTTATGAAACCTTCAATCGCTTATTACGTGAAAAAGGAGTCCATGTCGAAACCGGTCAATTCGGGGCTATGATGGATGTGCAGTTAACTAACGACGGCCCTGTAACGTTAATTGTCGAAAGCAAATAACTGCTTTAGAGCGTTAAAAAGAGACTGACCTGGTCAGTCTCTTTTAATTTGCTTTAAAAAATCTTGCAAGTCCCTCGTACAGCCCTGATGCAGCATTTTCTTGGTAAGTGCTGGAGTTCAAAGTCATTTCTTCTTCCGGGTTGCTTAAATAACCTAACTCCATGAGTACAGCTTTTTGATTATTTTCCCGAATGACATGATAATCGCCAATGCGAACTCCGCGATTTTTCAGTTTCGCTTGTCCTACCGCAGCGTTGTATAGGGTGTCAGCCAGATTTCTTTGATAAACGTGATAATAATAGCCTGTCATTCCGCGCACACTTCGATCTAAGTCACTGTCATAATGGAGACTGACGAACGCATCCGCATTATATGAATGGGCCATTCCAACCCGAGACTGCAGGGAAATAAAGGAATCATTGTTTCTTGTAAGATAGACATTTGCTCCGGCTGCCTTCAATTTATCATATAAAAGACGGGCAGTCCGAAGTGTCAAATCCTTTTCTAATGTCCCGTTCGCTCCCGTTGTTCCATTGTCGCCGCCGCCGTGACCTGGGTCAAGGACAATCGTTTTATTTTTCAAATAGCCTTCTGCTCCTGCTTTCTCAATCTGCGGTACAGAGCCGTTAGACGAGACGACCCAGCCGGCTACATAAGCAGTACTTCCATCTTTCAGTTTAATTTCATACCAATCATTCTGCACGCTGCTGACAGAATAAGCTTTACCTTCATTTGCCCGCACCACTACATCTGATTGTACGCTAGGCGATTTACGGATGTTAGTTCCATTTTGCAGAATGGTGATGGCACTTTCCTTTACAGTTTGTCCAGCATCCGAAGAGGTCTTTGTTCCGCTCTTATCCAGATAAAACCCGGATACCCAGCCGAAGCTGCCTGATTTTAACTCTATTTTTGCCCAGTTATTGTTCTCTTCAACGATAGTAAAGCGTTGTCCTCTTGTTACAGTTCCAATCACTGAGGAATTTAAAGTAGCCCCGGAGCGAACTCTTAAACTATCGGCGGTAACAAAACCGGACATACTGGTTGTTTGCTTGATTTTCGCTGTATCTTTTGAGACCTCCGAATCAAGGTTAATAAATTCAGCACTGACCCAGCCCTTCACATTTAAATAGCTAACCTGTACCCATTTATTTTGCTGGGATAAAATCGCCACACTTGTCCCTTTTGTCAGTTTCCCGATAACCGGACTTGCTGCATTTGGTGACTGCCTTACATTCAACGTGTCGCCAATTACACTGCCCGTATCGGCACCGGCACGTGTACTTGTTTTATTACCCGCATTAGTAGTTGAACTATTTTCCTGCTGCCCAGCTGTTTTTAAATCAATAAATTCCTTCGCAACCCAGCCCTCCCCGAACATTGAGGAGATTTTGTACCAATTTTCATTTTGGTCAATTACCTTAACTGCTTGACCTTTTGTTAAAGAACCAATGACGCGGAAGCTTGTCCCTGGGCCGGTTCGGATTCTTAATTGACTGGAATTGGCAGTTGCAGCAGATTGACCGGAAGAGGAGACGGCTTTGGCTGTTTGTTCATTATCCTTTGTTACGAGCCAATTGACTACCCAGCCTGTTTTGGCAAAGGAAACTTGAATTTGTATCCATTCTCCTTGCTCTTTTACGATTGGAAATGTTTCGCCGCGGTTCACTTGCTTCAATAATGGATAGCTTAAACCGGGTCCGGTGCGAACATTAAGCGAATCCACGGCAATCGATACGCTGCCGCTTGCAGCGCTGCTTTTTCCTTCAGGCAGGAAGGCTCCCAAAAAAAGAATGATAGATAATAATAGCAGACTAAACTTTTTGTGCATATCTTCCTCCTTTACCATTTTATTTTAACGTAAAATATACTGAAAATCATTCCTTAAATGGTCATTTTTGGACAAGCTTTATTAAAAAATAAAAAGTGATGAAATTTTTTCTCCCGAGATGGAAAGAATAAACACAAAAGGAAGTTTAACAGGGGGGATTTGCGATGCGGTCAAGTGACAAGGGAATGGACATCCAATCAATGAATGGCCGGCTGTTCGGTATGGATTTCCATGATTTTATTGAAAAAGAACAGCATTCTGGTTCCTATGAGCTTGCATCTGAATATGGATTAACGATGAGGGATGTAAGAAAGCTAAAAAAACGTTTGGAGCGATCTTAAAACTTGCTTGACAAAAGTTGCTGTTGCTCCGTATTATTATTAAATAATCAAAATATTATTTGCATAAAACCAATGATGGAGCATAGTAGTTAAGACAATCCATGAAAAGAGAGAAAATGCCCTGGGCTGAAAGCATTTTTGCATGAATCTTAATGAATGAACACTCCGTAGGTTTCTCTCTGAAAAAGGGTATTCCTCTATTAGGAGAAGAACGTGGCAGGCGTTAACTGTTTGAGAGGAAGCCGCTGAACTTAAGCGCGCTTCAACTAGGGTGGCACCGCGGAATAAACTTCCGTCCCTTGTTTTTATACAAGGGATGGGAGTTTTTTTATTTTGTTTTGAACCGCCATACATAAATACGTATTTAAGGAGGTCATTGGCATGTTAATAAACATACCAAGAGGAACCCAAGACATATTGCCAGGAGAAGTAGAGCTATGGCAGATGATTGAAGAGAAGGCTAGAGAACTTTGTGAAAAATATCAATACCAGGAAATCCGAACTCCTATCTTTGAACACACGGACCTTTTTTCCAGAGGTGTCGGTGACACCACCGATATCGTTCAAAAGGAGATGTATACATTTGAAGACAAGGGCGGCCGCAGCATTACTTTAAGACCGGAAGGAACGGCTTCCACTGTACGGGCATTTGTGGAGAAAAAGATGTTTGGGCTTCCAGGCCAGCCGATCAAGCTTTATTATATGGGGCCGATGTTTCGATACGAACGTCCCCAATCTGGCCGTTTCCGCCAATTCGTCCAATTTGGCGTTGAAGCATTAGGCAGCAACGACCCGGCGATTGATGCGGAAGTCATTTCGCTTGCGATGAATCTATATAAAGAAATGGGTTTATCAAAGCTGAAGCTGATCATTAACAGCCTTGGTGACAAGGACAGCCGAAATGCGCACCGTGAAGCGCTAATCAATCATTTCAAACCAAGAATCGGTGAGTTTTGTTCGGACTGTCAAAACCGTTTGGAAAAAAATCCGCTTCGAATTTTGGATTGCAAACAGGATCGCGACCATGAGCTAATGAAGACGGCACCGTCCATCATTGATTATCTCAATGAAGAATCTAAAGCTTATTTTGGAAAAGTCCAGCAGTATTTAACCCAGCTTGATATTGAATTTGAGGTAGATCCAAACCTTGTCCGTGGTCTGGATTATTACAACCACACCGCCTTTGAAATTATGAGTAATGCCGAGGGCTTTGGTGCCATTACGACACTCTGCGGGGGCGGCCGCTATAACGGGCTGGTCGAGGAAATCGGCGGTCCAGAAACACCGGGCATCGGTTTTGCTTTAAGTATTGAGCGTTTCATTGCCGCTCTTAAAGCAGAAGGCATTGAAATGGAAATCAATCAAGGGATTGATTGCTACCTTGCAGCACTTGGAGAGGAAGCAAAGGATTACACTGTCGGCCTCCTGCAGCAGCTTCGTTTGGCTGGTTTTTCCGCAGAGCGGGATTATTTAAATCGAAAAATTAAAGCTCAATTCAAGGCTGCTGACCGCTTACAGGCGCGTTATGTAGCTGTTCTTGGCGATGATGAATTAAAAAACAATAAAATTAATGTAAAAAATATGGAGACAGGCGAACAAGTGGAGGTTGAACTGAATTCCCTCGTCAACTATTTTCAAGGTTTAAAAGCATAAAGGAGGATTTTTAGCATGTTTGGGAGATCGTATTTTTGCGGCGAAGTGCCAGAGACCGCAGTTGGGGAAAAAGTAACGTTAAAGGGATGGGTTCAAAGAAGACGCGACCTTGGCGGATTAATATTTATCGATTTGCGCGACAGATCCGGGATTGTTCAGATTGTTTTCAACCCGGATGTTTCAAAAGAAGCTTTAGAAACAGCGGAAAAAATCCGTAATGAATATGTTCTTGATATAGTCGGCACAGTCATTGCCCGCGAACCTGGAACAATTAATGAAAATCTTAAAACAGGAAAAATTGAAGTTCAAGCAGAAAAGGTAACGATCATTAACGAGGCAAAAACACCGCCATTTACCATTTCTGACAGGACCGACGCTTCTGAGGATGTCCGCCTGAAATACCGTTATTTGGACTTCCGCCGTCCGGTCATTTTTGAAACATTAAAGATGCGTCACCAAGTGACAAAAGAAATCAGGAACTTCCTTGATGGGGAAGGCTTTTTGGATATTGAAACACCGATTTTGACCAAAAGTACACCAGAAGGAGCCCGTGATTATTTAGTTCCAAGCCGCGTGCATCCTGGTGAATTCTACGCACTGCCGCAATCGCCGCAGCTGTTTAAGCAATTATTGATGGTTGGTGGCGTAGAACGCTATTATCAAATTGCCCGCTGCTTCCGCGACGAAGACCTGCGTGCAGACCGCCAGCCGGAATTCACACAAATCGATATTGAAACAAGCTTTTTAAGTCAAGAGGACATAATGGCCTTAATGGAAAAAATGATGTCCAAACTGATGAAGGAAGTAAAAGGTGTAGAGGTGGCAACGCCATTCCCGCGTATGGGCTATGACGAGGCAATGAGCCGTTACGGTTCGGATAAGCCTGATACCCGCTTTGGATTGGAGCTAGTCGATGTTTCGGAAATTGTAAAAGAGTCTGGCTTTAAGGTATTTGCTTCTGCCGTTTCGAGCGGCGGACAAGTGAAGGCGATTAATGTAAAAGGTGCAGCGGCTCAATACTCCCGAAAAGATATCGATGCGCTGACCGAATTTGTGGCTGTTTATGGTGCGAAAGGTCTGGCTTGGCTAAAAGCAGAAGAAGATGGACTAAAAGGACCGATTTCAAAGTTCTTCTCTGAAGATGATGCTGCAGCCCTGAAAGCTACACTGGAAGCTTCCGAAGGCGACCTGCTGCTGTTTGTAGCTGATAAAAAGAGTGTAGTAGCTGACGCGCTGGGAGCTTTACGGTTAAAGCTTGGCAAGGAATTAGAGCTAATCGACCAAAGCCGTTTCAATTTCTTATGGGTGACAGACTGGCCGCTGCTTGAATTCTCAGAAGAAGATGGCCGTTATTATGCTGCTCATCATCCGTTCACGATGCCTGTCAGAGAAGATCTGGAGTACTTAGATACTGATCCTTCCAAGGTTCGCGCCCAAGCCTATGACCTTGTATTAAACGGCTATGAGCTAGGCGGCGGATCGTTAAGAATATTTGAACGGGATATTCAGGAGAAAATGTTCAGTGTTCTTGGTTTTACGCCTGAACAGGCAAAAGAACAATTTGGCTTCCTGCTGAATGCTTTTGAATACGGTACACCACCGCATGGCGGAATCGCCCTTGGGCTCGACAGATTGGTTATGTTGTTAGCTGGCAGCACGAACCTTCGCGATACGATTGCCTTCCCTAAGACAGCGAGCGCAAGCGACTTGTTAATGGCTGCACCAAGCGAGGTTTCCGAGGCCCAATTACAGGAACTAAATTTGTCACTAAAAATTAATAAATAGCAGGCATTAGTTCACATGGTCACCTTGAAGGTGCTTTGAAAATATGCTATGATTAAATCAATCAAGAAGAGTCCTGAAATGTACGTTGTGTTACCTGAAGTTTTGACCGAACATTGTTTATTTGGGAGTCCGGAGTTTTCTGAATGCGTAAATGCCCCACTCCATTGCGAGTAAGGGGACTTACAATAACAGGAATAGGACACCCCCCTGCTGAGTGCGGGATCAAAACGAAGGATCAAAAAGCGACGGCACCATTGGGACTCTTCGTTTTTTTCGCAAACACACCTTCTGTCAGTGATGGCAGAAGGTTTTTATTTCATTTTTGATATATACAAAAAATTAAGAATGGGTGGAAGCCAATAATGAATACGCTCTATCTTGATTGTACTTTTGGCATTGCCGGGGACAGGGCTTTGGCCGCACTAATCGATATAGGAGCCGACATCTCTTACATAGTTGGTCATTTGAGAAGGTTACCAATAGAGCCGTTTGGAATCGAAGTACATAACATTACGAATCAAGGCATTGCTGCAAAAAAAATAAGCATCTTTTACCAATCGGAAAAAAAGCAACATCAGAGTGCGCAAGAGATATCTAAAATAATTGCAGAAAGTGAGCTCCCAGATAAAACTAAGGATCGCAGTCTGGCAATATTTTATGAATTCGCAAATGCCAAAGGAAAGCTAAATGGTATCGACTCCAATGAGGTTTATTTTGAAATAGCTTCTATAATCGAAATCATTGGCTTTTGCCTAGCGCTTGAAAGCCTCGAAATCGAAGAAATATTCGCATCACCCGTTCCGGCAGGTTTTGGCCACAAAATGACAGCTCACGAGCTTTATCCAATACCGTCTCCAGTCACGCTTGAGCTGCTAAAAGGGATTCCGCTTGCAGAACTAAACGTCCAAGGAGAATTGACCACACCAACAGGGGCAGCAATCTTGCGGGCGCTTGTGAAAAAATTTATGCCTATTGGCGGTCTTGTTGTGGACAAGGTGGGTTATGGGGCAGGTGAAGAGGATTTTGACCACCCGAATGTTCTAAGGGCATTATTCATCTCCCTTATTAAGCAAGACCCAATTCAAGAACGGGAATCTATCTATATATTGCAAGCCCAGCTTGATGATATGACTGGTGAGGGTCTTGGGTTTGCGATGGAACGCCTGCTGGCTGCAGGAGCTCTTGATGTTTTTTATACCCCTGTTTACATGAAGAAAAATAGGCCGGGCACCCTTGTAACCGTTTTGGTTTCCTTAAACCAGGCAGACCGCTGTGAACAAATTTTATTGGAAGAGACTACTACCTTAGGGGTCCGAAGAAGCATGTGGAGCCGCAATATTCTTGACAGAAGATTTATTGAGGTTGAAACTCCATATGGGCCAATTAAGGTGAAGCAGGCCTGCAGGGGGAATAAAATCCTTCACCAAGCTCCGGAATATGAGGATGTTGCAAGAGCGGCAAGGGAGCAAAAGGTACCGTTTCAAACGGTTTACCAATATGCCATGAATTTAGCAATGAATGAGCAGATGGGGGATTAAATATGGTCCATTTGATTCCCATTACAGCTGTTGTGTTAGCGGCAGGCAACTCCTCAAGAATGGGGGATTTTAAACCTTTGCTGTCTATCCAAGGGATTCCTATGCTTGAGTTGGTGCTAAGGAATGTTTTATCCTTCCCATTTGATAATGTGATGGCAATAATCGGCCATAATGAAAATAAAATTAAAGATGCCATACATATTCCTGATCAGCGCTTTAAATGGGTAAGCAACATCCATTTTAATCAAGGTTTAAGCAGTTCAATAAAAACAGCTGTTCAGCAATGCAATGATGAAACATGCGGTCTAATGGCCTTTCTGGGCGATCAGCCTTTACTTAAGAAGTCAACCATACAACAAATGATCCAGACAATCTTCGAAACGAACGCAATTCAATCAAAGTACATTATTCAGCCAATCTACAACAGTATTCCAGGACATCCAGTTTTTATATCTTCACAGCTGTTTTCATATGTTGGTGAAATAACCGGAGATCAAGGGGCAAAAGCGATATTTAAGTTTGCCGATAAACATTTCCAAATTCCCATAGATGATGAAGGGACCATTTTAGATGCAGACACCTATGAGGATTATCAAGATATTATCCAAAAGATAAAAAAATCATTCTAGGTGCTTCTGTTTTCAGGAAAGTATGATATATTTTTTAAGGTGAAAAAATAATAAAATAAATTGAATTTAATTTTGGAGTGAACACTATGCTGCATCAATTTTCTCGTAATGAGCTTGCAATTGGTAAAGAAGGCCTAGATATAATGAAAAACAGCACGGTTGCCGTATTAGGGATTGGCGGCGTCGGTTCTTTTGCCGCGGAGGCGCTTGCCCGTTCTGGAGTCGGCCGTCTAGTGTTGATCGATAAAGACGATGTTGATATTACTAACGTTAACCGCCAATTAATTGCCTTGCTGTCCACTGTAGGCAGACCTAAGGTTGAAATTATGGAGGAGCGGATTAAGGATATTAATCCCGATTGTGAAGTTATTTCCCTAAAGATGTTTTATACAGAGGAAACATATGAAGAAATTTTCGGCCACAAGTTAGATTTTGTTGTTGATGCTTCTGATACGATTATGTATAAAATCCATTTGATGAAGGAATGTTTAAAGCGAAATATCCCTATTATATCAAGTATGGGTGCCGCCAATAAAATGGATCCCACTCGCTTCCGAATCGCGGATATTTCAAAGACGCATACAGACCCGATTGCTAAGGTAATCAGAACAAAATTGCGTAAAGAACGAATTCACAAAGGCATTCCGGTTGTCTTCTCAGATGAAAGCCCAATTGTCATTCGCGAGGATGTAAGAAAAGTGGTTGGTAACGAAAAAGCTGAGATTCGGAAGGCGAAAATGCCGCCATCTTCTAATGCATTCGTGCCTTCTGCCTGCGGGTTAATCATGGCTAGCTATGTGGTCAGAGAATTACTAAAAGATATCAAAATATTGCGTGTAGCAGATGAGAAATAGTTCACAGGGCTCTAAGCATAAAATGCTTAGGGCTTTTTTTGGCTGAAAAATCATAAATACCCCTAAAATTGGAAAGCTATAAAAAAATGGGGTGAGGTGGTTTATGATGAAAAAAAGCTTTTTAAAGCCGCTTCGCAATTTGTTTAAAACGGAACCTCAATTTTACGAACAATCAAACCAACAAAGAATTCATTTAAAAGAACAGGATATAAGCAGTCATTATGAGCAAAATTTAGAAACTTTTAAGTCCATTTTTTCCATACCAAGAAACTTCGATGTCAAGATTCACGAGTTCAACATCCGTGCTCTTAATCGCCGTGCATTTGTTCTGTATATCTGTACCATGGTCGACTTAGAACAAATTCGAAAGAATATTTTCGGACCTCTAATTGAAAGCAATCAGCCGATAAGAGAGATTCAAGATATTGTTACCGCCCCAATTGAGCGGATAAGCACCCAAATAGGGGATATTACTGAAATCGTCACCAGTGGTTTTACCGCGTTATTTATCGATGGTGATGATCAATGCTATTTATTTGGAACAACGGAAGTTCAAGGGCGCAGTATCGAAAAATCCGATAATGAAGTCATAGTCAGAGGAGCAAAAGAGGCCTTTAATGAAAAGTTGGTCGATAATATTGCGTTAATCCGGAAAAAAGTTAAAAACGAAAACCTTATTTTTGAGGCGCTTGTTGTTTCAAAGCGCTCCAGAAATGACGTTTTGATTGTTTATGAACAAGACCTAGTGAATGATGAATTGCTGAAGACGATAAAGGATAAGCTTGAATCTTTGAATACTGACAGTATTATCGATTTAAGCATATTGGAGCAGTACCTTGAGGAACGGCCAAGATCGTTGTTTCCGACCATTTTAAACACAGAACGTCCAGACCGGGCGGTGTCATTTATAGAAGAGGGGCACATTATTTTGTTGATGTCCAACTCGCCTAACTGCCTTGTTTTGCCGGCAACCTTTTGGGCCTTGTTCCATTCACCGGAAGACCATTACCTGCGGACACCGTATGGTAATTTCATTCGGCTTTTGCGATTTATGGCATTATTTATTTCAATGTTTTCCTCTTCCTTTTATATTGCGATAACAAACTATCATGTCGGGATGATTCCGCCTGATTTGTTGATGGCCATGGCTGGTACAAGAGAACGAGTCCCTTTCCCTTCCATCATTGAAATTCTCATGATGGAACTGGCCTTTGAACTAATTAGGGAAGCAGGGCTGCGCGTGCCCTCTCCGATTGGGCCAACGATTGGGATTGTCGGTGCTTTGATTTTGGGCCAGGCAGCCGTTCAAGCCAACATCATCAGTCCAATTGTCATCATCGTCATCGCCTTAAGCGGGTTAAGTTCCTTTATTATCAGTGATACCAGTATGAATTTTGCGATTCGTTTAAGCCGCTTTTTGTTTATTTTTGCTGCAGGTTTTATGGGGATTTATGGAATGGGGGCATTAATTGTATTGGGCCTCTTTTATTTGGTCTCATTAAAGTCATTCGGTGTTCCTTACTTTGCACCGATGACCCCGCATTTCTCTTCGGGAAGGGACTTAATCATCCGTCCAGTACCTATGAAGCAAAGGTTACGCCCGGGTTATCTAAAGCCGAAAGATATGGTTAAACAAAGAAAGGATTAAGATTAGCATGAATCAGCAGCCGGGAAAACTTGGTATTAGAGAATATGTGTCAATCGCGATTTTGATGGTCGGTTTAAAAGCGACTGAAGAAACGCCAGCCGGTTTATATAATATGGTCCAAAATGCAGCGTGGATGATTCCACTTTTATCGGCTGTATTCTTCTTCATCCCGCTCTTTTTATTGATTAAAACAATGTCTTTATTTCAGGGGGAAAACTTGTTTTATGTGATTCAAAAATTACTTGGCCGCTATTTCGGTTTTTTTGTTTGCCTTGTTGTTTTTGTCCTTAGTTCATTTGCCATTTCGTTTGATTCTCGAGATTATACCAATATCATACGGGCATTTTATTTTAATACGACTCCCGTGTTGGTCCTTTATGCCATTTTAATAACGATTTGTGCTTACGGAGCGAAGAAAGGAATTCAGCATATCGGTTCAGTTTCTTATTTGATTATTTTTTATGTCATTCTCTCTTTCATTGTTGCGTTATTATTAAGTACTCAAGATAGTAATATTCAGGCCATGCTGCCAATTTGGGGGGCGGGAAAACTTTCTATTTTAAAGCATAGCTCGCAAAGAATTTCAATGTTTGCTGAATTTTTTATGCTTACCATGCTCGTTCCTTACTTAAAGACAAATAATGAATTTCGAAAAGGCACTTGGATTGCTTATTTTTGTGTCAGCATTCAAACAAGTGTTTCAACGCTATTTTTCATTTGTTTAATGGATCAATCTTTAGGGGGAATGGGTTTTCCATTTCATACGACGATTCGCTATATTTCACTGGGAAGTTATATTCCCAATATCGAAATCTTCTTTTTTGTCATCTGGATTATGGGAGTCTTTATCCGCTTCGCTGCTTTTTTGTATATAATTGCCCTGATGTTCGGTCATATTTTCAAAATCAAGGACTTTGAATACTTGATTCCACTGCTTGCAACTTTTTATTTATTGATTGGTAATATGCCAAACAATCCAATTGAGGTGTCGCTGGAACTAAAACCTTTGATTGGGGTGATATCCGGTCCCGTGTTTTCTGCCATTGCCCTGCTATTATGGATGTCTGCCTTGTTAAAAGGAGAATTTAAACATGCAAAAAACAAAAACAGTATGTAAAATTTTGTTGATAGTCGTGATTGTTTTTTCCTTAACAGGCTGCTGGGATCGTGAGGAAATGGAGGATAGATCCTATGTGATTGGACTTGGTATTGACCGTTCTCACCATAAAGGGAAAATCAAAGTGACCATGCTGCTTGCTAACCCGGAAGTAGGGAGTCAGCAAGGCGGCGGCGGTTCAACGGAAAAACCCAGAGAGATTGTTTCCTTTGATGCCAACGATATCATTGCCGCAAAAGTGACGGCAAATTCGGTTGTCTCGCGAATTATTAGTTATGATTTATTAAAGATTATCGTGGTTTCCGAGGGATTTGCGAAGGATCCAAAATTTTATAATATCCTTAATGACGTAGTCTTTGATAAAGAAATTCGCATGAACGCCTATTTGGCAGTTTCAAAAGAAAAGGCCGCTGAGTATTTCTTGAAAAATAAACCAAAAATGGAGACCAGGCCGCATAAGTACTTTCAATACATGATCGACCATGGTATAGAAAATGGTTTAATCCCCGATTCGACCCTTTTCCGCTTTTTTAAGACAACAGATAGAGGAGCAGACCTTTTTTTAGCGATGAACACCTCAGCTGTTAGGGAAAAGCATCCTAAATTTAAAGGGGAAGATGAATATTTTGCCGGGCAGCTGAATGCATCTGGAGAGTTTGATGATACTCAATTTATCGGGTCGGCAGTGTTTAGAAAAGGTGTAATGATTGGGAAGTTAACCGGCCAGGAAACAAGTATGGTCAATATTCTTGATGATACTACAAACATGAGTGATTTTTTTCTGGATATCCCTAATCCATTTCCAGGAAAACGAAATTCATTTGCCGTAAGAGTAATTAAAAAAGAAAACAATAATATCAAAATGGACCTAAAGGGTCCAAGGCCCAAGATTTTTATTACCATACCCGTAAAATTTGAAATCATGTCAAATCCTTCGAGGATTGACTTTACGAAAAGGAAAAATCAAGAAGTCATAAAAAGGCAAATCGCCAGCCATTTTAAAACGGAACTTGAAAAGTTTTTGAAAAAAACACAGAAAGAATTAAAAGGTGCCCCATATCCGTTGTCCTTTTACGCTCGGAGGTATTTTGGAACCAACCCGGAATTTGAAAAATTCAATTGGCCGAAATCGTATTTAAAAGCAGAAATTTCCGTAAATCCCGACGTTGAAATAATAGATTTCGGTAAAAGGCAAAAGAAAAACTTAAAGGTGGAGAAATAACGTGAGAATCATATCAATCGTTGTGTTGTTTGTTATTATCCTTTATTCCCTTGGCTTTGGCATCACCTTGTGGAAGGATAAACAAAGATTGGGGGCGATAGCCGTTTTTTTCCTTTGTCTAGCTATTGTTGTCCTTCCGTTTTTTTCGATCTTTTAATCATTCTCAGTCTCCAGCCCTAGTTTCTTTCCATCTTCAGCCGCTTAATTCCCTCCTAAAATTAAGTTAAGATCATTAGTGAATTAGTAGGAAAATTTTAACTGATGGGTTAAAATGTAGGGGCACTCGAAGAGAGGGGAGAAAATTTTTGGAATCAATTGTAGAATTAAAAAATGTAACGAAAGTGATTAAAGGCAGAACGATTATTGACGATATCAGCTTTCAGGTATATAAAGGCGAGGTTTTTGGTTTTTTGGGTCCGAATGGTGCTGGGAAAACGACGACTATTAGGATGATTGTCGGCTTAATGGGAATTACTTCTGGGGACATTATTATTGACGGTTCCAGCATTAAAACACAATTTGAAGACGCCGTCCGCCATGTTGGGGCCATTGTTGAAAATCCGGAAATGTACAAGTTTTTAACAGGTTATCAAAACCTGATACATTATGCGAGAATGGCCAAGGGAATAACGAAGGAAAAAATTGCTGAAGTGGTCGAACTGGTAGGGCTGTCTGACAGAATTCACGATAAAGTAAAAACCTATTCACTTGGGATGCGGCAGAGATTAGGGCTTGCACAATGTTTATTACATGACCCCGAAGTATTGATTCTTGATGAACCGACAAACGGTCTTGACCCTGCTGGCATTAGGGAAATCCGCGACTATGTCCGTCTGCTTGCCCTTGAAAAAAATATGGCGGTTATTGTTTCCAGTCACCTCTTGTCCGAAATGGAAATGATGTGTGACCGAATCGGCATTATTCAAAATGGGCAATTGATTGATGTCCAGCAGGTGAAGGAATTCATTCAAGGCAATGAAACGGTCCATGAATTGGAAGTAATTCCGAGCGAAACTGCATTATCAATCGTACACGCTTCCTTCCCGGATGCAGAGGCAAATCTGTCACGAAACGGAATATCTGTCAGTCTTTCAAAAGAAGAAATCCCCCATCTGGTTAAAATCCTCGTCCAAGAAGAAATCAAAATTTTTGCCATTAAGGAAACAGCGAAAACTTTAGAGGACCGCTTCCTTGAAGTGACGAAGAAGGAGGTGGAGGAAGCCCATGCTTAATTTAATTAAAAATGAATGGATGAAAATCTTTCGGCGTCCCGGCACCTATGTCATGATTGCGCTGCTGATTGTCATATCCTGCATCGTCGGTGCCTTTTTTAAATATCAGGAAACTGGCTCAGATTCTGGTCCGGAGAAGAATTGGCAGCAAACATTAAAGGAAGAAAACGATGCCTTAAAGAAGCAGATGGAACAAAGCCGGACCAAAATAGAAAAGGACTTTTTCAAAGAGGAAATCGCCATCAATGACTATCGAATTAAACATAATCTTCCGGCAAAAGAGAAATTTAATGTTTGGTCGTTTGTTAAAGAAGCATCCGAACTCATCACACTGGCTGGCTTGTTTACGATTATCATTTCCGCCGGAATTGTTGCGAGTGAATTTAATTGGGGTACCATTAAGCTGCTGTTGATACGGCCAATCAATCGAAGCAAAATATTAATTTCAAAATATCTGACCGTTTTATTGTTTGCGCTGACTATGCTGGCAATTTTATTTGTGTTTTCAGCGGCCCTTGGCGCACTGTTATTCGGAATGCCCGAGCATGCCGCTCCGTATTTAAACTACCATAACGGTACTGTTACTGAGCAAAATATCGTGGTCCATTTATTAATCTATTATGGTTTAAGCTCCATTGATATGATTATGCTTGCGACGATGGCGTTCATGATTTCTTCTGTCTTCCGAAACAGTTCACTTGCCATCGGATTATCTATTTTCTTATTATTTACTGGAGCACAATTTACCGCGCTGCTGTCTCTTAAGTTTTCCTGGGCAAAATATATTCTATTTGCCAATACAAATTTAATGCAGTACTTTGAAGGAACCCCGATGGTCGAGGGGATGACGATGAATTTTTCAATCTTTATTCTAGTTATTTACTTTGTTATTTTTCAATTTTTGGCATTCTTTGTGTTCAAAAAACGGGATGTTGCTGCATAATCAGATGAAATGGGGCTGTCTCATCTTAGCTGTTGAGACAGCCTCCTTTTTTCCAATTATAGTGAAATGATATGGGTAAACTATTTTGTAGAAAAAATTATCTGGAGGACTTTTTTATGGAAATTAAAATCAGCAATCAGGCATTAAAATGGTTTAAAGAAGATATTGGCCTTAAGAAGGGAGATAAATTGCGATTTTATACGCAAGTTTATGGAAATAGTCCGATTCAGAAGGGGTACTCTTTGGCGTTTACTCAAGAGGAGCCCTTAAAAATAGCAGCCAGTACTGATCTGGATGGGATCCTTTTCTTTGTTGAAGACGGTGATGTCTGGTATTTCGACGGGCATGATTTACATGTTGATTATGATGCAAAAGAAGATGAATTGAGATATGAGTATGTTAAACCCTGACTCAGTCCACGGGGCAAGACCGCTTGGTTTAACGGGCTATTTATAACCTAATAGGATAATTCGGGCAGGAACAAGGATATCCATCGCTGGTAATTTTTTTGTCGTTAAGAGATAATTGTTTGGTACTCGTTCTAAAAGGAGAAATATAGAGTGGAAAAAATCAAGCATATCTCCAGCGAATTTAAAGATTGGATCATACAGACATTAAATAGCGGTGCAAGCCCGGAGAAAATCGTCGATGCGATGATTAGTAAGGGATTCGATGAAACATTTGCATTAAGGATTTTATTGCGTATTGGTGGAAACCAATCGATTGTAACAGCAGATAAGCAAAGCCCTTATTATTATGAAATTCCTGAAATTGGTCAAAAGGGCAATAAACTAAATGCAGGGGACCGGGAAATTAAGGTGCTTTCTAGAGTGGAGCATCCATTTATTCTGCATTTAGATAATGTGTTAAGCGACGAAGAATGTGACAAACTGATCAGCCTTTCAAGCGACAGATTACAGCCTTCTCATATTATTGATAAAAACACTGGGGAGAACCGTGCAGCTTCTGGCAGAACGAGCAAAGGAATGTATTTTACAATCAATGAAAATGGACACGTCTCCACAATTGAGAAAAGAATTGCTGAATTAACTGGCTATCCGATTGAAAATGGTGAAGGGCTGCAGGTATTGAACTATAAAATAGGCGAGGAATATAAACCCCATTTCGATTATTTCCCGGCAAACCAGGTTATAGAAGATAAAGGGGGACAGCGGATCGGCACCTTTTTAATCTATTTAAATGATGTCGCTTCAGGAGGAGAAACCGTATTCCCAAAGTTAGGAGTATCGATTGTTCCGAAGAAAGGAACAGCTGTTTACTTTCATTATGGGAATAGTAAGGGACAAGTCGATCGACTGTCCTTGCACACCAGTGTGCCGGTATCCGAAGGTGAAAAATGGGTTGCCACCAAGTGGATCAGGCAAGGGAGAATTTACTAACAAAGATAGGGGCAGTAACAAATGACAGAAAATAAACCATATAGAGTATTACTATATTATATGTATGTACCAATCGAGAATCCGGAGGAATTTGCCGCTCTGCATTTGCAGTTCTGTAAGGAACTAGGACTTAAAGGACGAATTTTAGTGGCTGCCGAAGGGATTAATGGTACGGTATCGGGAACGGTCGAGCAGACTGAAAAGTATATGGAAATCATGCATCAAGACGAACGTTTTGCTGATATGGTTTTTAAAATTGATGAAGAGGATGAACATGCCTTTAAAAAGATGCATGTCCGCCATCGGTCGGAGCTTGTCACCCTTCGCTTAGAAGACGATATCAATCCTAATGAAACGACCGGTAAACATTTGAGTCCGAAAGAATTCTATGAGGCAATGCAGGATCCAAAGACCGTTGTCATTGATGCCCGAAATGACTATGAATTTGATTTAGGTCACTTTAGAGGAGCTGTTCGGCCAGACATAACAGCCTTTCGCGAGCTTCCGGACTGGATTCGGGAAAATAAACAGCAGTTTGAAGGAAAAAAAATCTTGACCTATTGTACTGGCGGAATTCGCTGCGAGAAGTTTTCAGGCTGGCTTGTAAAAGAAGGCTTTCAAGATGTTGGACAACTACATGGCGGTATCGTGACCTACGGGAAGGACCCTGAAGTGCAAGGACAGCTGTGGGACGGACAATGCTATGTATTTGACGGAAGGATCAGTGTGCCGGTTAATCAGGTTGAACATGTTATCGTCGGAAAAGATTATTTCACGGGTGAACCTTGTGAACGATATGTAAATTGTGCAAACCCGGAATGCAATAAACAAATTATTTGCTCAGAGGAAAGTGAGCACAAATACCTTAGGGGCTGCACACATGAATGCCGAGTGCACCCAAGGAACTTGTATGTGAAGGAACATGAGTTAACGGAAGAAGACGTTGAATTGAGATTACAGCAGATTGGTGAAGAGTTTTCAGTTAAAAACAGCTGATCTAATTTATATAAAAAAATGACGTGTGAATTGGTACACGTCATTTTTTTATACATGTTTAATTTTTTCGTGTAAGCTTTTCATAGACAGATGCGAGTGCCTGTTCGAATTTCCCTGTCTTTTTCGGCTGATAGTATTGTTTGTTCTTGATCCGGTCCGGCAGATATTGCTGCGGTACCCACCCGTTCTCATAGTCATGCGGATACTTGTAGCCAATGCCTCTGCCAAGCTCTTTCGCCCCTTTGTAATGGGCGTCTTTTAAATGGTCCGGGACATCGCCGGTTATTCCTCTTTGAATATCGGATAGGGCCGCATCAATCGCCAAAATAGCAGAATTGGATTTGGGCGACAGGCATAATTCAATTACAGCATTGGCAAGTGGAATACGTGCTTCGGGAAAGCCTAGCCTTTCTGCAGTTTCAATGGCCGCCAATGTCCGTGCTCCCGCCTGAGGGTTGGCAAGTCCGATATCCTCATAGGCAATTACAATTAACCGGCGGCTAATGCTTACTAAGTCCCCGGCTTCAATTAATCTGCCAAGATAATGAAGGGCAGCGTTTACGTCACTGCCGCGGATTGACTTTTGGAAGCCTGACAATACATCGTAATGAGCGTCCCCGTCTTTATCCGCGGCAATGCTTTTCTTCTGCAGGCATTCTTCAGCTGTTTGAATATCGACATGGATAACGTCATTTTCATCTGGATCTGACGAAAGAATGGCTAATTCCAAGGCATTTAAAGAGCTGCGGACATCTCCTCCTGAGCCTTGGGCAAAATGCTGAAGCGCCTCCTCGGTTATATCAACTTTTAATCTGCCGTAACCCCGTTCCTCATCTTCTAATGCCCGAACTAAGGTTTGCGTAACTTCATTAGGTGTTAATGGTTTAAGTTCAAAAATTTGACAGCGGCTGCGAATGGCTGGATTAATGGCATGATAAGGGTTGCTGGTTGTAGCTCCGATCAATACAATCATTCCGTTTTCCAAATAGGGCAATAGGAAATCCTGTTTGGCCTTATCTAACCGGTGGACCTCGTCCAACAGCAGGATTACTTTTCCGGACATTTTCGCCTCGGCAGCGACAATTTCCATATCTTTTTTATTATTTGTAACGGCGTTTAACGTTCGAAAGGCATATTTGGTACTGCCGGCAATGGCGCTCGCTATCGAGGTTTTTCCTATCCCGGGAGGACCATACAGAATCATTGAAGTCAGCTGCTTGGCTTTTACCATTCTAGCAATGATCTTGCCCTCACCGACAAGATGCTGCTGGCCGGCAACTTCTTCAATTGTTCGCGGCCGCATTCGAAATGCCAACGGTTTTTGCTGCATAGTAATCTCTCCAATAAATATTTTGCTATATCTTAACAATACCATTTCCTCATGGAAAAGCATATTAAAGAAGAATATGTTATAATTCTAATGCCTACCAAAATACTACGGATTTTTTTGAATATATATTTTTTAAAAAATAGAGGTGTTATTTTATGAAAATATCTACAAAGGGCCGCTACGGCCTGACAATTATGATTGAATTAGCAAAAAATTACGGAGAAGGGCCAACTTCTTTAAAAACAATAGCCCAAGCGAATGACCTATCTGAGCATTATTTGGAGCAATTGATTGCACCGTTACGAAATGCTGGATTAGTGAAAAGTATCAGAGGCGCATACGGGGGTTATATATTAACTGATGTACCTGCCAAAATTACCGCTGGCGATGTAATTCGTGTGCTTGAGGGCCCGATTACACCGGTTGAAGGAATTGAAGATGAAGAACCGGCTAAACGGGAGTTGTGGATTCGCATTCGCGATGCAATTAAGGGTGTATTAGACAACACGACTCTTGAGGACTTAGCAAGCCACAGTGAAGATGGTGAAATGGAAGGTTATATGTTTTATATTTAATGACGAAGCTAATAATAGAGAATTATGTTGATTTGAGGTGTCATAATGGAACGAATTTATCTCGACCATGCCGCAACCTCTCCGATGCATCCAAAAGTGATTGAAAAAATGCATGAGACGATGAAATCCGTTTTTGGAAATCCATCAAGCATCCATGCTTTTGGCAGGGACGCGCGACATTATATTGATGTGGCGCGGGCAACACTCGCGGGGAGCATTGGGGCAAAGGAAAACGAGATTATTTTTACAAGCGGCGGTACCGAAGCGGATAATATGGCCTTATTTGGCGTTGCGGAAAGCTATCAGCATTTAGGAAAGCATATTATCACTACCCAGGTAGAACATCATGCTGTTCTTCATGCTTGCCAGAAGCTTGAAAAAATGGGCTTTGAGGTCACCTATTTGCCAGTTGATGAAACAGGCAGGATTTCCGTTACTGACCTTCAGGAGGCGTTAAGGGACGATACCATATTAGTTTCCGTCATGTATGGAAACAACGAGGTTGGCACCATCCAGCCGATTGCAGAAATTGGCCGGCTTGTGAAGGATCATCAGGCAAAATTTCATACAGATGCTGTCCAGGCCTATGGGATGGAAAAAATAAATGTCGATGAAAGCTATATTGATTTGCTATCGGTTTCTGCTCATAAAATAAATGGACCAAAAGGGATCGGTTTTCTTTATGTAAAGTCAAATGTTAAAATTTCACCACGTTTATTTGGCGGCGAGCAGGAGAGAAAACGGCGCGCTGGAACAGAAAATGTCGCATCTATTGCCGGGTTCCATGAAGCGGTTCTGATTGCGATGGAAGAACGTTCTGCAAAGAGAGAACTGTTTGCTGAGTATAAGCAGCTTTTGATGAACAAGCTTCAAGAATCAGGGATTGAGTTCACTGTAAACGGATTGCTTGAAAATTCCTTGCCGCATGTATTAAACTTAAGCTTTCCCGGAACTAACGTGGAAGCTATGCTGGTCAATCTTGACTTGGCGGGGATTGCGGTTTCGAGCGGTTCTGCCTGTACGGCCGGATCAATTGAACCATCGCATGTCCTTGTGGCGATGTTCGGAAAAGGCTCAGAGCGATTGTCGAATGCAATCCGTTTTAGTTTTGGCTTTACCACGACAACCGAAGAAATCCTACAAGCGGCGGAGGAAACAGCAAAGGTTGTTTCGCGGCTTAGAAAATAAAAGCAAGATTATTTTGTGTGTAAAGAGAGGTGAATTTTTAGATGGAAAGAAAAGACCCAAAAGATATCCGAGTTGTTGTCGGGATGTCCGGAGGTGTTGATTCATCTGTTGCGGCACTGTTGTTAAAGCAGCAGGGCTACGATGTGATCGGCATTTTTATGAAAAACTGGGATGACACCGACGAAAACGGTGTTTGTACAGCAACGGAGGATTATAATGATGTGATTCGTGTCTGCAACCAAATTGGCATCCCTTATTATGCGGTTAATTTTGAAAAGCAATATTGGGACAAGGTATTCACCTATTTCCTTGCTGAATATCGGGCCGGCCGGACACCGAATCCAGATGTCATGTGCAATAAGGAAATTAAGTTTAAAGCCTTTTTGGAGCATGCGATGAATTTAGGTGCCGACTATCTCGCGACAGGTCACTATGCCCGTGTTGAATATCGCGACGGTGAATATAAAATGCTGCGAGGCCTTGATGAAAATAAGGATCAAACCTATTTCCTAAATCAATTGTCGCAAGAGCAAATCAGCAAAGTCATGTTCCCAATCGGAAATCTTGAAAAAGCGAAGGTGCGGGAAATTGCGAAGGAAGCGAGTCTTGCTACGGCGGCGAAAAAGGACTCGACCGGAATTTGTTTTATTGGAGAACGGAATTTTAAGGAGTTTTTAGGTCAATACCTGCCTGCTCAGCCCGGCAACATGGAAACGTTTGACGGCGAAGTTAAAGGCAAACATGAAGGCCTGATGTATCATACCATTGGTCAGCGTCATGGGCTCGGCATTGGTGGATCGGGTGAACCTTGGTTTGCCATTGGCAAGGACTTAAAACGAAATGTTTTATATGTTGGCCAAGGTTTCCATAATGAAAAGCTCTATTCCGATTCGATTATTGCGACGGATGTTAGCTGGGTTTCTGACCGAGAAAAGCCTGTGGAATTTAGTTGTACTGCGAAATTCCGTTACCGCCAGGAGGACCACAAGGTTAAAGTTCGTCTATTAGATGGTGGTAAGGTTGAAGTTATTTTTGCAGAACCGATTCGTGCTGTCACACCTGGACAAGCCGCTGTTTTTTATGACGGTGACGAGTGTCTTGGCGGTGGAACGATTGATGAAGTTTATAAAAATGGTGAACGTTTGACATATGTTGGCTAAGTTTAAGGACCCTGATTCCAGTTTTGGAGTCGGGGTTTTTTGGTGCAGGAAAATAGGTTTGGCGGATTACTGCTGGACTTCGGCGGATAATCTAACAGGGGTGGCGGATAACCGTCCAGTTTTGGCGGATAATCTCTTCAAATTGGCGGATACCTAGCCAAGTTCGGCGGATATCTCCAATCACTTGCCTGCCCCCCTTTTACAACCTCAACTTTTAATCAAAATATGGTATACTTCCATGTAGAACGGAGTTGAAAAACATGGACAAAAACCAATTAGGTGTTCAATATATGCAAGAAGGCAACTGGGAAATGGCTGTGAAGGTTTTCAATGAGGGTATCCAGGAAAATCCTGCTGACCCAGTCGGCTATATTAATTTTGGCAACGTCCTCAGCGTTGTCGGTGAGGCTGAAAAAGCGCTAAAATTTTTCCAAAAGGCGATTGAACTTGACGAAAATGCAGGTGCAGCCTATTACAGCGCAGGTAATCTATATTTCAGCAATGACCGTTTCCAAGAAGCCAAGAACATGTTTGAAATGGCGATGAGAAAAGGACTGGAAACTAGCGACAACTATTTTATGCTGGGGCTTTCATTAGTCAATCTTGACCAGAGCAAATTTGCCTTGCCCTACTTCCAAAGAAGTGTTGAATTGAATGAAAATGATGCCGAGGCACACTTCCAATACGGATTATGCTTGGCAAACCTGGAACTGATTAGCGAAGCCATCAGCCAATTTAAAAAATGCGTTGAACTCGATCCAAACCATTCAGATGCATACTATAACCTGGGCGTTTCCTACGCATTCCAAGAGCAAGGCCAGCAAGCGCTGGAGATGTTCGACAAAGCGTTAGAAATCCAGCCGGACCATCTATTGGCCGGAAATGCGAAAAAAATATTAGAAATGAATCAGTAATCCATTAATTTTTCACGAGGAAGGAGGGAGCAGATATGGTGAAAAAGCAGGAATCGCTTGATTTGTTCAGTGAGCAGGGGAAATTTATTAAAGGCCGTCCGATAGTGACCATCTTTCACAATGAGCAAAACCTCTATACCGTGATTCGAATCCGGGTAGATGAGACCAATCATCAGTATGATGACAAAGAAGCCGTCGTTACTGGCTATTTTCCTAGAGTACATGAGCAGGAAACGTATATTTTTTACGGGGAATTTAAAGAGCATCCACGCTTTGGTACACAATTTCATGTCAACCATTTTCGCAAAGACATGCCCCAATCGAAGCAAGGGGTTATTGCTTATTTATCCGGAGAAATGTTCAAAGGAATCGGTAAAAAAACGGCGGAAAATATCGTCGAAACCCTGGGTGAGGATGCGATTTCGAAAATTCTCAATCAGCCTTCCCTCCTTGATACCGTACCAAAGCTCCCTCCGGATAAAGCAAAGCAGCTTTATGACACGTTAATGGAGCATCAAGGCCTCGAGCAGGTGATGGTAGCGTTAAACCAGTATGGTTTCGGCCCGCAGCTGTCGATGCGGATTTATCAAACTTATAAAGAAAATACACTCGAGATTATTCAAAAAAACCCCTACCAGCTGGTTGAGGATGTCGAGGGAATTGGTTTTGGCCGGGCTGATGAGCTAGGTTACCAGCTTGGCATATCAGGCAGCCATTCTGACCGAATTAAGGCAGGCTGCCTCTATACATTAGAAAATGAATGTATGCAGACTGGGCATGTCTATATGCAAGCCGAAGCACTGCTTGAACAGGTAAAAGCCCTTCTAGAAGAGAACCAGCGTGACGTCATTGATTTTCTGGCTATCTCAAACGAAATTATCGGGCTTGAAAAGGAAGGTAAAATTATTGGCGAAGAGAAACGAGTTTACCTGCCTTCCTTGTACTTTGCGGAAAAAGGACTCGTCACCAGCATTAAACGAATCCTGCAGCAAACAGAGTATCAGGACCAATTCCCGGAATCGGAATTTTTGCTGGCATTAGGTGATTTGGAAGAACGGCTTGGGGTCCAGTATGCGCCAACCCAAAGGGAAGCCATCCAAACAGCGTTAATGTCACCGATGCTGATCTTAACAGGGGGGCCAGGAACAGGGAAAACGACCGTGATCAAGGGGATTGTCGAGCTTTATGGAGAGCTCCACGGCTGCTCCTTGGAAATAAAGGATTATCAAAAAAAGGACGAACCATTTCCGTTTCTGCTTGCGGCACCTACCGGGAGAGCAGCGAAACGGATGAGTGAATCGACTGGATTGCCTGCTGTCACCATACACCGTCTGCTCGGCTTCAACGGGACGGAAGGCTTTGATCGTGATGACGGGAGCCCGCTTGAAGGAAAAATTCTCATTGTCGATGAAACTTCAATGCTCGATATTTGGCTCGCGAATCAGCTCTTCAAAGCGTTGCCGGAAAACATTCAAGTTATTATGGTAGGTGACGAAGACCAGCTGCCGTCTGTCGGCCCTGGTCAGGTTTTAAAGGATTTACTAAGATCGGAGCGAATCCCGACAGTACGGTTAACGGATATCTACCGCCAGGCGGAAGGCTCCTCTATTATTGAACTGGCGCATGAAATCAAAAAGGGACATTTGCCGGCTGACATAACCCAAAAACAAGCCGATCGTTCCTTTATCAGATGTACTACCGCACAAATTGCAGAAGTAATCGAAAAGGTCGCATTAAATGCTAAAAATAAGGGTTATACGGCAAAGGATATTCAGGTCCTAGCCCCAATGTACCGGGGTCCAGCCGGGATTGACCGATTAAATTTGCTCCTGCAGGAAATCTTTAACCCAAACCCGGATGGCAAAAGAAAAGAAATCCAATTTGGCGATGTTAAGTACCGGATTGGCGACAAAGTTCTTCAGCTAGTCAACCAGCCTGAGAATAATGTGTTTAATGGCGATATCGGGGAAATCATCTCCATCATTTATGCAAAGGAAAATACTGAAAAACAGGATATGATTTATATTTCCTTTGAAGGCAATGAAGTGGAGTATACAAAGCAGGATTTGACGCAAATTACCCATGCCTATTGCTGCTCGGTCCATAAATCACAGGGAAGTGAATTTCCGATTGTCATTCTTCCTGTAACTAGAAGCTATTACAGAATGCTGCAAAGGAATTTAATTTATACGGCGATAACAAGAAGTAAACAATCCTTGATATTATGCGGAGAGGTCGATGCACTGCAAATGGGGGTTGCGCGGGCGGATGAAATGTCAAGACTGACCACACTTTGTGAAAAACTTCAGGAAACCATTACCATTGCCGATAAAACAGCCGAGCCTCAAAAGGACCAAGAACAGAACAAATTGTCTCTTGAGGAAGAATTAATGGCCGTCAATCCGATGATTGGGATGGAAAATATAACGCCATATGATTTCATGGAGAAAACTGGCAGCTAAATGAAAAAGGACCCCGGAGGATGGGTCCTTTTTTCATTCACTTGATAGTTCCTGTATTTTTCGAGACACAAGCGGGTAAAAATTATTGATGGCGTCGGTAGTCGAGTTACCCCCGAAAAAACCTGTTCCCGGGCAGGTTTTTACATTGTAATCCGGACCTCTGTCTAGAACTCGCTCACCCGTTTTTACATTCCACCAATGATGATAGGTAATACTGTCAATGGAGGGAGTCAGTCCGAATCTTAAGGAAAGTGCAGCCGTGATATAAACAATCGTTTCTTTTTGCTCAGCTGTCATCACATCATGGCCGATATCGAAGTTGCCGACATTTTCAATCATGATTCCGGTCGTGTTAGCGATCGGGCCAATCGAGCCTTCCGGAGCAATGTCAAACGGCCTGGACACTGCAACCTTTCCATCGGGAAACGTTGTTAAGTTTTGCGCGATATTCTTCCAGCCTCTTTGCTTCACATGGAAGTTTTCCATGCTCTCGAGCATTTTAAAATGATTATTCCCATAAAACTGCTTGTAGGACGGAAGCCAGGTATGATGCTGCTGGATGAGGTTTATATTTCTGGTAAATTTATTTTGAAATAACCAATTCTTAAATTCCTCTCTAGTCATCAAAATATATTGTCCATGTGTAGCCGCCCCAAGCGCACGGGAAGGGAAAATAGTAATCATCATGATAAAAATGAAACTAAAAAAGATTAGATTTTTTTTCATTTCTTCGACCTCTGCTTAACCTCTTTTCTACATTGTTTGTTAAACAACCTATCTTATTCCAAACATCTCTTTATGGAAAACGTTTCACCTTATGAATTGATGAAAGATAACGGAAACTAAGATTGTTCGAAGGAGGTGGGATACTCTTTGCGAACATTTTCCTTATTGAAGGGGCAGCCGGTTTTTGAAACGAAAAGAGGAACGAAAATCGGCGAGGTTTGCGATCTTTGCATTTCAAAAAACGGAACCGTCAAAGGCCTATTGATTAAAAAAGGCGTTTTCTTCAAACAATCCTGTTTCTTGGACATTCAGAAGGTTTCTTCCTTTGGCTGGGATGGGGTCATGATTGAGGATGCTGGCAGCTTAGAAAAGCTGAAAGAAACTCCTGAGTTTACATTGAACCATCAGCATTCACTTGAAGGGATGATGATGCTTTCCAATAGCGGTCAGTCGCTCGGATTGTTAAAAGATGTATACTTTCAGGAAGAAGTGGGAACAATCGTAGGGTACGAAATCACGGATGGCTTCTTTTCAGATATCACTGATGGGAAACAGGTAATTCAGTCCGAGAAACCCTTAACGGTTGGAAAAGATGCCATTATCGTTGACGTTAATCAAACGTGAGGTGTCTTTTCCATGCTTAAGTGTCCCAATTGTGCGAGCAAGGATATCGGAAAAATCGGTATCAATCAATACTATTGCTGGAACTGTTTTATTGAATTGTCTGTTGCTAAAGGAATTATCAATACCCATCAAGTCGAGGAAGACGGAACCTTAAGTTCATTAGACGATTTGTTTGAAGAAGAATTACGTCGTTACACACTCTAAATAGAATAGCGGAGGCGCCTTGAACAGGGGCGACAGGCATAAGACGAGCCGGCGAGAAGGCTGCTTTTTAGCCTTCTTGACGGATTGGCTTATGACCCCGAGCCCCTAGGCGCCGGAGCTGGACAGTAGTCTCAGTTATTTGACTAACTTGTTTTCAACCATAAAAAGAGGTGAAACGTATGAACAAAATGATGACGACCATGGTTGCTTTTGGTGCCGGGATGGCTGCTTATAATTTGGCGCAAAGAAATAATTTGATGTCAGGCCGGCAAATGAAAAGAATGCAGAGAAAAGTAAAACGAGCGATATTTTAAATGGTTAGGTCCCCCTCACATGAAGAGGGGGATTTTTAATGAATATTTATTTACCGAGTCTCCAAAAATAACCACTAAAGGAGGGCGCGGGCGTTGGATATTCGTATGAAATGGTATTACCGAATCGGTTTTTCTCTCCTTTTATTAATTGTCATTTACGTATTTTTAAAAATACGTTTTGTCTGGTTGCCGGTTGTAAAAGTGGCCATCATTATTGCACTTCCGTTTGTCATTTCAGGATTTATCACCTATTTGCTGCATCCGATAGTTGAAAAACTGCATGAAAAAGGACTTCATCGTGGCATTGCCATTCTGCTCATTTATGTCATATTTTTTGGTGGACTTGGGTTTACCCTTTATAAGGGGATTCCAGCAGTCATAGATCAAATAAAAGACCTTTCGGAAAGTGCACCTGTTTTCGCTGAGCAGTATCGAGATTGGATTCGTACTCTCCAATCCCATACAAGAGAATGGCCTGACGGACTGCAAACGAGAATCAATGACGGCATTGATGCCTTTGAGAAAAGACTTGATTCTCTTTTATCTATTATTGTTGGCTATTTAGGTCAATTGTTAAATTCAGCAGCACTTTTGCTGATTATCCCTTTTATCACCTTCTATATGCTGAAGGATTTTGCCCTAATTAAACGAAGTGTTTGGTATATGACACCTAAAAAATGGCGGAAAAGAGGAACCCTGTTTCTAAAGGATGTTGATGATTCACTTGGCAGATACATTAGGGGCCAGCTGCTTGTTTGTGTCATTATCGGAACAGTCTCGTCTCTTCTTTTCTGGGTGTTTGATTTAAAGTATCCCTTATTGTTAGGAATGATTGTAGGAGCGACAAATGTCATCCCCTATTTTGGCCCCATCATCGGTGCTGTTCCAGCGGTAATTGTGGCAGCAACGATCTCGGTGAAATTGGTCATTATCACGCTGATTATTGTATTTGGATTGCAGTTTCTCGAAGGTAATATCCTATCGCCCTATATTGTGGGTAAAAGCCTTCATATGCATCCCTTAGTCATCATGGCGGCACTGACGGCAGGCGGTGAGATTGGCGGGATCTTAGGGTTGATTTTAGCGGTTCCGGTGGTAGCGATTCTGAAGGTTGGCATCATTCATGCAAAAAATCACTTTATCGCTGCCCGAAGTAATGAAACATCTCCATAGGTATTTGACAAACTAAGTCAGTACTAGCTATAATTCGTCATAGATAATATTGGTTAAAATGAAGAAGGAACAAGTATGTTATAGACCATCTGTAACGCATCATGCGCTGAAGAGAGGGGCCCCCCTTGGCTGAAAGGGGTTCTGGATGAAGGATAACAGAACGCTAATCCGGAGTGCAGCTAACCACTGCCGTAAGACCTGCGTTAAAGGCTTTTGAGAGATGGGTGCAGTTTTTGTATCCATAATCAGGGTGGTACCGCGAGATATGCTCTCGTCCCTGTTTTGGGATGAGGGCTTTTTTGTGTGCTTTTTTAAAATAAAGGAGGTATAAAATATGAAAAATTTAACTGGATCGCAAATTCGCTCGATGTTTTTACAATTTTTTAATGAGGAAAAAAGTCACCATGTTGAGCCAAGCGCATCTCTAGTTCCCCATGATGACCCGTCATTGTTGTGGATTAACAGCGGTGTCGCAACCTTAAAAAAATATTTTGATGGCCGTGTCGTGCCTGAAAATCCAAGAATCACAAATGCTCAAAAATCGATTCGGACTAATGATATTGAAAACGTCGGCAAAACCGCCCGTCACCATACTTTCTTTGAAATGCTTGGGAACTTCTCTATCGGTGAGTATTTCAAGAAGGAAGCCATTGAGTGGGCTTGGGAGTTTTTAACGGACGAAAAATGGATTGGTTTTGAGAAAGAACTTCTTTCTGTGACGATTCATCCTGAAGATCATGAAGCCTATGAAATTTGGCATAACACGATCGGCATTCCAGAGGAGCGGATTATCCGTCTTGAAGGGAACTTCTGGGATATCGGCGAAGGCCCAAGTGGTCCAAATACGGAAATTTTCTATGACCGCGGACCTGAGTATGGCAATGACATTAACGATCCAGAATTGTATCCTGGCGGGGAAAACGAACGCTACTTAGAGGTTTGGAACCTTGTGTTCTCTCAATTTAACCATAATCCTGACGGTACATATACGCCGCTGCCAAAGAAAAACATTGATACCGGTATGGGACTTGAGCGGATGGCATCAGTTGTGCAAAATGTTCCGACCAACTTTGACACAGACCTATTTATGCCGATTATTCGGGCGACTGAAGAAATCTCAGGGGTAAAATATGGTGTTGAAAAGGGGCAGGATGAAGCTTTCAAAGTGATTGCTGACCATATCCGAACCGTAGCTTTTGCGATTGGTGACGGAGCGCTGCCATCAAATGAAGGCCGCGGCTATGTGCTAAGACGCTTGCTCCGCCGTGCTGTTCGGTATGCTAAGCAAATCAACATCAATCGTCCATTTATGTATGAGCTTGTTTCGGTTGTAGGTGAAATCATGCATGATTTCTATCCGGAAGTAAAGGATAAGGCTGAATTCATTCAGAAAGTCATCAAAACGGAAGAAGAACGCTTCCATGAAACCCTTCATGAAGGCTTAGCGATTTTAGCAAGCGTTATTAAGAAGGAAAAGGAAAAAGGCAGCGACATCATCTCTGGTGAAGATGTTTTCCGTCTTTATGATACGTATGGTTTCCCAGTTGAATTGACTGAAGAATATGCCGAAGAAGAAGGCATGAAGGTTGACCACGATGGCTTTGAGTCAGAAATGGAAGTCCAGCGGGAACGTGCCCGTGCGGCCCGTCACGATGAAAATTCGATGCATGTTCAAGGCGGCGTATTAAGGGATATTACTGTGGCAAGTAAGTTTGTTGGGTATAATGAACTGACCACGAACTCCTCAATTTTAGCGATTATTAAAAATGGCGAACTGATGGATGAGGCTTCAAGCGGTGAAGAAGTTCAGCTTATTCTTGATATTACTCCGTTTTATGCAGAAAGCGGCGGACAAATTGCCGACCGCGGTGTCATTCAAGGCGATGGGACAGTGGTTTCAGTTAAAGACGTTCAAAAAGCGCCGAACGGCCAGAACCTTCATAAAGTAATAGTGGAAAGCGGAACAATAAAGACAAACCAGCAGGTAACTGCCCAGGTGGATTCGGAAAATCGTGTGAAAATCATTAAGAACCATACAGCTACCCACTTATTGCATCGTGCGTTAAAGGATGTATTAGGGGAGCATGTGAATCAGGCAGGGTCACTTGTCGAACCGGACCGTCTACGCTTTGACTTCTCGCATTTTGGTCAAATTAAACCAGAAGAACTGGAGCAAATCGAAAAGATTGTCAACGAAAAAATCTGGAGCAGCATCGAAGTGGATATCAGCCAAAAGCAAATTGCTGAAGCAAAAGCAATGGGAGCAATGGCCCTGTTCGGTGAAAAATACGGCGACATCGTTCGCGTCGTCAAGGTTGGCGACTACAGTCTGGAGCTGTGCGGTGGCTGCCACGTTCCAAACACCTCTGTTATCGGCGTGTTTAAAATCGTCTCTGAGGGTGGAATTGGTGCCGGCACAAGGCGAATTGAGGCTGTTACCGGCGAATCAGCATACAAAGCTTTAAATGAGCAGGTCGGCATGTTAAAGGATGCTGCGGAGAAATTGAAGGTTATTCCAAAAGAAGTGGGGCATCGAATTGATGGTTTACTGGCTGAAATCAAACACCTTCAACGAGAAAATGAATCGCTCTCTGCCAAGCTTGGGAATATTGAGGCAGGAAATCTGGTCAACAAAGCAAAAGAAATCAATGGAGTTACTGTCTTAGCCGCAAAAGTTCAAGCGCAGGATATGAACAACTTGCGAAACATGGCTGACGATCTGAAACAAAAGCTCGGTTCTGCAGTGATTGTATTGGGAAGCGCCCAAGATGGCAAGGTGAATTTAATTGCAGCCGTTACAAAGGATTTAATTGAACAAGGTTACCATGCCGGCAAGTTAATTAAAGAAGTGTCTGCCAAGTGCGGCGGCGGCGGCGGCGGCCGTCCTGATATGGCTCAGGCAGGCGGCAAGGACCCTGAAAAACTGGATTCAGCGCTATCCTTTGTCGAAGAATGGGTAAAATCTGTTTTGTAATAAGGACAAAGTAGTGTAAAATGTAGGTAACAATTCCAATTCGAGGTGCACGTTCATGAGCTCATTTGATAAAACAATGAGATTTAATTTTCCTGAAGAGCCTTTTGAACATGATGTCAATGATGTTCTTTTTCAAGTGTATGAGGCATTAAAGGAAAAAGGGTATAACCCTATTAATCAAATTGTCGGTTACCTATTATCTGGAGACCCAGCCTACATTCCGCGTCATCGCGATGCCCGCAATATCATCCGTAAGCTGGAACGGGATGAAATCATTGAAGAACTGGTAAAATCGTATTTAAAACAGCAGCGAGAGGGTTAATCAATGCGTTTAATGGGTTTAGATGTAGGTTCAAAGACAGTTGGAATCGCCTTAAGTGATGAACTTGGGTGGACCGCGCAAGGCCTGAAAACACTCAAAATTGATGAAGAAAAAAAACAGTTCGGTTTTGAGGAAATTGGCCAATTAATCAACGAAAATCAAATTAATACTGTAGTAGTAGGCTTTCCAAAGAATATGAACGGTACAATCGGACCGCGCGGAGAGGCAAGTCAGTATTATGCGGAAGAACTGGAACGCCGGTTTGCCGTTCAAACCGTTTTATGGGACGAGCGGCTGACCACTATGGCAGCAGAACGAATCCTGCTTGAAGCAGATGTCAGCAGGAAAAAGCGGAAGAAAGTCATAGATAAAATGGCGGCCGCCATGATTCTTCAAGGCTATTTGGATAGTAAAAAATAATGAGGTGAAAAAATGGCGCACGAACACCATTATGATGATGAACAATATATTACCCTGATCAATGAAAACGGTGACGAGGAGTTATTTGAAATTCTGTTTACCTTTGAATCTGATGAATTCGAAAAGTCATACGTTTTATGTTATCCGGTTGGTGAGGCAGAGGATGATGAGGAAGTCGTTGTCCACGCCTATTCCTACATCCCTACTGAAGAAGGCGAAATTGGAGAATTATCACCTGTCACAACCGATGAAGAATGGGACATCATTGAAGAAGTATACAATACCTTCATCCAAGATGAAGAAGAAGAAGAATAACACTCAGGAGGAATCAGCTGTCAAAGCTGGTTCCTTTATTTTTTTATCGTCCAATTTCCGTCGACAAATTAAATGTAAAATTGACATTTTTCCTACCTTATGCTGAAATTATTACGACATGGTTCAAGTTTAATATAGAATAAATAAAGCACCCGAGCTAACAGGGAGGGGGAAATTAGATGACAGAAGACAAGAAACATGTAATTCGGCAAAAAATGCTCGAACATCAGAGTGAAGCACGAATCGTCAGAAGAATTGTGTTAATTATTACGATTATATTGGCGGTCACCATCGTCCTCATTGGCGGCGGGGGATACCTCTATATACAATCAGCACTTAAACCCGTAGATTCTAGCAGCAAAGTGCAGAAAAATGTGGAAATTCCGATTGGCTCCTCAGTAACTGGGATAGGTGAAAGGCTTGAGCAAAACGGGATCATTAAGGATGCCAAGGTGTTCAAATATTATGTAAAGCTCAAAAATGAAGGCGGCTTTATGGCGGGGGACTATCAATTAAGTCCTTCCATGGATGTTCCTGAAATTGTCAGCCGCTTGAAAACAGGCAAGGTCCTTGCCAAGGCATCGTTTAAAATTGCAATACCAGAAGGAAAACAGCTGAAGGAAATTGCGGCCATTATGGCGAAGGCAACAAATCAGGATGAAGCCCAGGTACTTGCTAAATTGAATGATAAAGAATTTATAAAAACATTAATGGCAAAATACCCTGATATTCTAACGAATGAAATCTTGAACCCTTCAATCATGTACCCGCTAGAGGGGTATTTATATCCAGCCACCTATCCATTCTTTAAACCGAATCCATCTGTTGAGGAAATGGTTACAGCCATGCTTGATAAAACGAGAGAAGTTCTAGCTGACTACACAGATGAGGCGAAAGATAAAAAGCTGTCCGTTCATCAGCTCCTTACAATGGCATCCTTGGTTGAGGAAGAGGCCACGGAGAAAGCTGACCGAAAAAAGATTTCCAGCGTCTTTTATAATCGGATGGAAAAGGGGATGCCGCTGCAGACGGATCCAACCGTTCTATATGCCCAAGGTAAGCATAAGGAAAGAGTGGTCTATAAGGATTTGGAAGTGAATTCTCCTTACAATACGTATAAAAATCCCGGACTTCCACCAGGCCCTATTGCTAATGCAGGAAAATCATCCATTGAAGCTGCGTTAGAACCGGAACAAACGGATTATTATTATTTCCTGGCAACCGCGGACGGCACGGTTATTTTCACTAAAACGCTAGAAGAACACAATCAGGAAAAAGCCAAGCATATTTCCAGTAAAAAATAGTACGTCACCCGAGGGAATTATTCGCATTCCCTCTTTTTTTATGGTAGAATACTAAAGTGTTTCATAAGGTATCTATAGCGTCACTCACAGGTTATTTTGGCGGTTTACTGCCAGTGTCAATGGTCCGAATGAATATCACTCGGTTCGTTGTTTTTCTGTGAACGCTATTTTTTATGTCTAAAGAGCTATATTTTGGCAACAATGCAGTTTAAAAGGATTGAGGTGAAGCAGCTTGTTAAATGAAAAGCTGCATTCTTATATAGAAGGTCTAATTCCGGAGCGTCATTCTTTGTTAATGGAAATGGAGAGTTATGCCAACGAGCATCATGTTCCAATCATGGAGCTGGCCGGAATGGAAGCGATGCTTCAAATGCTAAGAATCCATGGTGCTAAAAATATCCTTGAAGTGGGCACCGCCATTGGCTACTCTGCATTGAGAATGGCTTTTGCACTTCCGGATTCGAATATTATCACGATTGAGCGGGATGAAGAACGCATTCAATTAGCAAAAGAATTTATTGCTAGGTCCGATTACCATGAAAATATTTTTCTCATCGAAGGAGATGCGCTGGATGTTGAAGAGCGTGTAAGAGGCCATGCTCCCTACGATGCTATTTTTATTGATGCGGCTAAGGGGCAATATCAAAAATTCTTTGAAATTTACTCAAAATATTTAAAAGCAGACGGTTTGATTATTACGGATAATGTATTGTTTAAAGGTCTTGTTGCAGAATCGGATATAGAATCTAAAAGGACGCGGAACCTTGTCAAAAAAATAGACGAATTTAACCGCTGGTTAATGAATCATAAGGATTTTGATACGGTTATTCTCCCAGTCGGTGATGGGGTCGCAATCAGTAAACGAAGAGGTGAATGAAAATGAAAAAGACAGAACTATTGGTAACTCCCATTTCTGTTAATGACATTTTGCCATTGGCAGAGGCAGGGGCTGATGCCTTTGTTGTTGGGGAGCAGCGCTACGGCTTGAGACTTGCAGGGGAATTTACTCGAAGTGACGTGCAAAAAGCTATTGAACTGGCTCACTCAAAAGGAAAAAAAGTATATGTGGCTATGAATGCCATTTTTCATAATGATAAACTTCCAGAGCTGAACGATTATATTCGCTTTGTATCTGATGCAAAGGCTGATGCTATTATATTTGGCGATCCGGCTGTATTAATGGCTGCGAAAGAAACAGCTCCGGAAATGAAGCTGCATTGGAGCACCGAGACAACTGGTACCAACTGGTATACCTGTAACTATTGGGGCAGAAAAGGAGCGAAAAGAGCTGTCCTTGCCCGCGAAATTAACATGGATTCAATCGTGGAAATAAAGGAACAAGCAGAGGTTGAAATTGAAGTTCTCGTTCATGGAATGAGCTGCATGTTTCAATCGAAGCGTTCGCTCTTAGGCAACTATTTTGAGTACCAAGGCAAAGTCATGGAAATCGAAAACCGCAAACAGCAAAAGAATATGTTCCTCCACGATAATGAACGCGAGAACAAATACCCGATTTTTGAAGATGAAAATGGAACTCATATTATGAGCCCAAATGATATCTGCATTATCGATGAGCTGCAGGATATGCTTGAGGCCGGAGTTGATTCGTTTAAAATTGATGGAATCTTAAAGAGTCCGGAATATATTTTAGCTGTTACAAAATTATACCGCGAAGCCATTGACCTTTATTTTGAAGACTCGGACAATTATGAGGACAAAAAGGACGAGCTGTTAGAGGCGATTGAACAAATCCAGCCGGCTAACCGCCCATTAGATACAGGATTCTATTTTAAAGAGACAGTTTACTAATTAAGAAAGGGAGGAGTTCAAATCATGAGTACTGTAAAAGATAAGATTTCAGAGATTATTGATGGAAAACGCGTCATTGTCAAAAAGCCGGAACTCCTAGCTCCTGCAGGCAATCTTGAAAAATTAAAAATCGCTGTTCATTATGGTGCTGATGCCGTATTTATCGGCGGACAGGAATACGGACTGCGCTCCAATGCCGACAATTTCTCTCAAGAAGAAATCAAAGAAGGCGTAGAGTTTGCGAAAAAGTACGGGGCTAAAATTTATGTAACCACTAATATTTATGCTCATAATGAAAATATTCCCGGTCTGGAAGAATATATTCTAGGACTAAAAGACGCGGGAATTGCGGGAATTATCGTGGCAGACCCGCTGATTATTGAAACCTGCCGCAGGCTTGCACCTGAAATTGAAGTTCATTTAAGCACACAGCAATCTCTTTCTAACTGGAAAGCCATTCAATTCTGGCAGGAAGAGGGGCTTGAGCGTGTCGTATTGGCCCGGGAAACAAGTGCGGAAGAAATCCGTGAAATGAAGGAGAAGGTGGATATTGAAATTGAGACCTTCATCCATGGAGCGATGTGTATCGCTTATTCCGGCCGTTGTACTCTCTCTAATCACATGACAGCCCGCGATTCTAACCGCGGCGGCTGCTGTCAATCATGCCGCTGGGATTATGACTTGTATCAGTTAGAGGGCATGGATGAAAATGCCTTATTTGCTGAGGGTGATTCTCCGTTCGCGATGAGTCCGAAGGATTTAAACCTTATTCAGTCCATTCCGAAAATGATTGAGCTGGGCATCGACAGCTTGAAAATTGAAGGACGGATGAAGTCCATTCACTATATTGCCACTGTCGTAAGTGTCTACCGAAAAGTGATTGATGCGTACTGTGCGGATCCTGATAATTTTGTGATTAAGAAGGAATGGCTTGAAGAGCTTGATAAATGTGCCAACCGTGAAACGGCTACGGCCTTTTTCGAGGGTGTTCCCGGGTATAAAGAGCAAATGTTTGGTAATCATAGCAAAAAGACTAGTTTTGAATTTGTCGGTCTTGTCTTGGATTATGACAATGAAACGCAAATGGTTACCCTGCAGCAGCGTAATCACTTCAAACCTGGTGATGAAGTTGAATTCTTTGGACCGGAAATTGAGAACTTTACCCATGTAATCGATAAGGTTTGGGATGAAAAAGGAAATGAATTGGATGCGGCAAGACATCCGCTTCAAATTGTACGATTTAAAATGGACAAACCGGTTTATCCTAACAACATGATGCGAAAGGAGAACTAGCATGATGCATAGGCCGGTTGTGATCGGTGTTGCCGGAGGGTCAGGCTCCGGTAAAACGAGTGTGTCAAAAGCGATATATGAAAGCTTTAAGGGTCACTCGATTTTAATGCTTGAACAGGATTATTATTATAAAGACCAAAGCCATCTGCCGTTTGAGGAGCGGTTAAAAACGAATTATGATCATCCGCTTGCCTTTGATACGGATTTACTTATCGAGCATATCGAACAGCTCTTGAGGTATGAGCCGATTGAAAAGCCGGTATATGATTATTCCATTCATACACGCTCTGACCAGGTAATTGATGTAGAGCCGAAGGATGTTATCATCTTAGAGGGAATTTTGGTTCTTGAGGACGAGCGGCTCCGTGATTTAATGGATATTAAATTATTCGTCGATACCGATGCGGATATTCGTATTATCCGCCGCCTCCAGCGAGATATTCAGGAACGCGGGCGTACACTTGATTCGGTTATAGACCAATATGTCAATGTTGTCCGCCCGATGCATAACCAATTTATTGAGCCGACCAAGCGCTATGCAGATATCATTATTCCTGAAGGCGGGCATAATCATGTGGCGATTGATTTAATGGTCACAAAAATTCAAACAATTCTTGAACAAAAGTCATTTTTATGAAACAATAGCAAGTGATAATCCTAAAAATGTCCACAAAATGGATGAATATTAGCTGCGCGCCCTGTAATAGGACGCGCTGCTATCAATTTTTTGCCAATTGGCATAATGCTTACATACCATACATACACAATCTATGGGGGTTGTGAGATCAGAAGGAGTGAGGGTTTTGGCTGCAGAAAAAGTTTTTCCAATGACTCAGGCAGGAAAAGAAAAATTAGAACAGGAACTTGAATATTTAAAAACGGTTAAGCGTAAAGAGGTAGTAGAAAGAATTAAAATCGCCAGAAGTTTTGGGGATTTATCTGAAAACTCCGAGTACGATTCTGCTAAAGAAGAGCAAGCTTTTGTTGAAGGCAGAATCACTACGTTAGAAAATATGATCCGCAATGCCAAGATTATCAGTGAAGGTGAATTGGCAGGGGATACTGTGTCTCTAGGCAGCTCAGTAACATTTGTTGAGCTTCCGGACGGCGATGAAGAAACCTATACAATTGTCGGTAGTGCAGAGGCAGATCCGTTCGAAGGGAAAATTTCCAACGACTCTCCAATTGCCAAGAGCTTAATGGGCAAAAAGGTAGGGGACCAAGTATCTGTCCAAACCCCTGGCGGCGAGATGAGTGTCCGTATTGTTAGTATAAAATAAGGAAAAATCAGCCTGAATAGTTTGAAAACGCTAAACCTCGTCAAAACTTTTGACGAGGTGTTTTTTATGTGGAGAAGAAGAGCAAAAGGCTGGCTTATAATTTGTATCGTTTGCTTTATGCTTTTAATGGGGCGTCTTATGCAAATTCAATTGTTTGAGACGGAAACCTTTTCCAAGCATAATGTGAATTTGCTTGAAGACAGCGTCCAGCAGAGGACACAGGAACTGGTGATTGATAATGGGAGGGGGAACTTTCTGGACCGAAACGGCACCATGCTGACACATAAAAAAGTCAGTGTACTTGTCTTATTCCCATTCCTAAAAAAGTTGGACTGGGATATTAAAAAGGTGTCCGACATCTCAGGCATATCGGAAATTGCTCTGAAAAATGCGGTGAACTCAGCGAAAAAGCCATTTGCCTATGGTGACCCGGCCCCAATTGAATTGACACCTTCACAGATGGAAAGAATCAATGCGTTAAACATACCTGGCGTATTTGCGATAGAGAAGAAATTTGAACGGGCCAATGTGCCGGCAGAACAATTGCTTGGACTGACAGGAGAAAATGCAGCCGAATTGCAAAAGCGCTATCCTAATAAAGAGCTGTCCGAGAAAACCTTAATAGGTGTTTCTGGGCTTGAGGAAAGCTTTGATGAATTCCTGCTTCCTGAAGGGAAATCGAAGCTTGTCTACCATGTAGACGGGGGAGGGGCGCCTTTATTTGGCATAAACGTAAAATATGTTGACCCGGCTAATCCATTTTATCCTGTCAATGTTCGGACAACCATTGATAAAACAATTCAGCAAAAAGCCGAGGAGCTGGTTGATAAGTATCAAATTAAAAAAGGTGGACTGGTTCTGCTGAACATCGAGGATAACAGTGTTCTGGCTATGGTTTCAAGGCCTGACGTCAATAAGAAGGATCCTTACAGCGGGACAGGCATTACTAATAGAATGCTGAAGCAGCAAATCATGGGTTCTGTTTTTAAAACAGTTGTTGCGGCGGCCGCAATTGACCATAATCTTGATGATCCAAACAGACTGTTTGACTGCAGTAAAAAAATCAATGGCAAACCGGAATTAAAATATGATTACGGCATGTTAAATTTTACGGATAGTTTTGCCAGAAGCTGTAATCGCACCTTTGGTGAACTGGCGAAGGAGCTGCAAAAGATCGATCCAAATCTTTTGGAAGTGTATGCAGAGAAATTGTCTTTAACGGGTTCTGTCGGTTGGCAGGGAGACGTTTATCATACAAGTGATTTCAAACAGTTTGATAATGAAGACAAGGGCAGGGTCTTTCTGTCCGATGAGGCTAGAAAGGATCCGAACTTTGCCGCAATGTCCGGAATTGGCCAGAATGAGGTCAGGGCAACTCCACTGGCGGTTGCCAATATGATGGCGAGCATCGCTAGGGGCGGCAAGAAAGAATCGGTCCGCGCCGTTTCAAAAATAGAGTATAAAAACGGAACTACGATGGTTAATTTCCCTGAACAGCCGCTTAAAGGAGATTCCATTTCCCCATATACGGCGATGAAACTACAAAAATTACTGAGAGAGGTCGTATTGAACCCAAATGGGACGGGCCGCTGGTTTAAGGAACTCCCGTATGAGGTGGCCGGAAAATCCGGTACAGCTGAAACTGGTAAATATGAGGATGGCAAGCAGCTGCATAATAAGTGGTTTGCAGGCTATTTTCCCTATCAGAATCCAAAATATGCACTAGTAACCGTTAATTTGGATGTGACAGAAAATGAAGGAGGGGTAAATTTATTATTTGCCGATATGGTGAAAATGCTGTCCGAGCAGGATTGATGGCTTAATTCAATGTTAAATCGAGGAAATTCCTTCAAGTTGTTTTGAAATCATGTTAAAATATTCACAGCCTAGCTTTTTAGGAGGGATTATTTTTGAATAATGATTTCAAGCAAAATTCACGGTCTACTTACCGTGCCAAAAGAAAAAAAACGAATATTGTCTTAAATAGTTTAATTATCATTGTCCTGGCCTTAATTATTTTGGTAGCTTATAATATTTTTGCATCCGGAAGTGACGAGAAAGCTGTGACTAAACAGGAAACGCCGAAACAAGAACAAAAACAGGCGGCACCTAAAGAGAAAAAAGCTGAAGAGACCAAGAAAAAGGAAAAGCCTTCAGAAGATAAAGCAGCCGAAGAGGAAGATGTAAAACAAAGCGAGGAAGCCACAGCACCAGAAAAAGCTGATGATTCACAGGCTGTTGTTACTGATGGAGGGACTTCGCCTAATGTGGTAAAAACCATTGAAAATCCAGCTTGGAAGCCAGTAGGTACAACGCAAACAGGAGAACATACAGCTGTCTACGATCAATCTTCAGTTGATTGGCAGGAAATGCTGAAGGCCGTCTCCTATGCAACTGGGCTGGATTCTGGCAATATGACTGTTTACTGGCTCGGCCGGGATAAAACTACTGCTAATGCATCCTTTGCTACAGTTGCATCCAAGGATAAACAGCAGAAATATAATGTATATATCAAGTGGGTTGATGGCGAAGGCTGGATGCCGACAAGGGTCGAAGAATTAGCGGAAATCCAGCAATAGTGAGCAGGATGGGCCTTAACCGGTTCCATCCTATTTCTTTTTAAAATGGACCACTGCCGAAAAGTAGGTTTGTCCTTTTTCATTCACATGGACTTGATGGGAAACGGAGTGGACCCCCAGCAGGATTCCTTTGTTGACCTCGATTTGGTTCGCGATTTTCTTTTCCAGCGTTTTTAAATCTCCGGCTTCAAAAAATTCCACTTTATCTTCAATAAAATCAAGTTGAAAATTCATCTATACAACCTCCTTCCATGCATAATTCTAATGAAATATTTATTCTAAATCAATGATTTGATAGAAAGCTGTCAGCAAAAAAGGTACAATGATGTTTGCGGATACGATGTATCAATTTGAAGAAAATAATAAAACAATCGTTTAAGCGAAAAATAAAGCAAAAGCTTTTAGGAGAGAGGTTTATACATATGAAAATTGCTATCATTGGTGCAATGGAAGAGGAAGTAACCTTACTAAGAGACCATATTGAAGGACAAACAAAAGAAGAAGTAGCTGGCTGTGAATTTACCTTTGGGAAAATGCACGGCAAGGATGTCATCCTGTTACGTTCAGGCATTGGTAAGGTAAATGCCGCCATGTCTACAACCATTCTATTGGATAAATATAAGCCAGATTGCATCATCAACACTGGTTCTGCTGGCGGTTTAAATCCAGACCTTAATGTGGGAGATGCTGTCATTTCAACAGAAGTGCGCCACCACGACGTTGATGTAACGGCTTTTGATTATGAATATGGCCAGGTACCCCAGCTGCCGGCAGCTTTCTTGGCTGATGAAAAGTTAATGTCGATTGCCGAAGCAGCAGCAGAGGAGTTGGAAAATTTCCAGATTGTCAGAGGCTTAATTGCAACAGGCGATTCCTTTATGGAGGACCCTAAAAAAGTGGAATTTATCCGTGGGAAATTTAAAAATCTACAGGCAGTGGAAATGGAAGCAGCGGCAATTGCGCAGGTCGCCTTTCGATTTGGTGTTCCATTTGTGATTATTCGTTCCCTTTCGGATATTGCTGGGAAAGAGTCAGAAATTTCCTTTGACCAGTTTATCGATAAAGCAGCCACAAATTCGGCGACTTTAGTTATGAAAATGGTAAAGGCTTTATAAGGTACATTCCTTGAATAACAAAAAAGCGCCTCATTCACAGCAGAGGCGCTTATTTCTTCGAGTAATAATCCTGTCCATCCTCTATCTCATGCAATTTCATTTCGCATTGCTTGGAAAAAGTAAAGAAAAGTATCGATGCAGCCAAGAAGGACATAGAGGATAGAATGCATATATTTAAATCCATATCCGTTTTTATATCGGACGGAATAATGACACCAATAAAGAAAAAGATACCCACAGCCAATAAAACAGTTCCAAACCGCTTAAAATCAGCCATCTTCTCATAAAGACTTCGCGTTTTCTGCTTCACAGCTGATTCACCCCTTCTTTAAAAAATCTACTAAACCACTTTACCATACAAATTTCCGATAAACAGTAAGTAAATTTTTGAAAAGATGCCTAACACTTAATACTATGGGACTTTTAACCATTTTTGAAAAAATTTTCGAAAAGTGGTTTACAAAACACCTGTATGTGGATATAATTACCGTAGCAAGTAAAAAATTCCAAAAAGGAGGTCGAAGGTAATGTTATTAGCGATTAATGTAACGAGTTGTTTCCCGAAAGCAATGGCTGAAACTGAATATTTGAATATCATGCATTCGACCAGATTGGAATGGACTGCTTAGTGCTAATTTGCATCTACATATCCATGCCGCAGGGAGAATGACGCCTTGCGGTATTTTTGTGCCCTTTTTTCAGGAATGGCCGCAAGGAACTATCTTCTTGCGGCCTTTTTGTGCCCTTTTTGCGAGCCGATTGGATATGTTCTGCATAAATTAAAAATGTTGTTGGACTAACAGAAATAACTTTATAAGGAGGTGATCAAACATGACACTGAATATTCTATTCTTCACCATCACAATTCGAAAAAGAACAGTAACATTGCAGGAAGCTGCTCAGCAGGAAATGGTTGAAAAGCTTTACGAGCAAAATAGGGACCGCCAGATTTCTATGCATCATTTCATGTAATCAAGAATTTGGCTGCAGTGAAAAAATTAGGGGTTTAACTAAAGGAAGTGATAATTATGACCCTGAATATATTGTTTTTAACGATTACGATTTCAAAAAGAAAAGAAAGCCTTGATGAAGCTCTTAATCAAGAAAGGATTAACAAGCTTTACGAAGAAAACAAAGACCGACAAATATCTATGTACCGTGTTATGTAAGTGGGAACAAAATTAAAATTATGAAAGGTGGTTTTTATAATGATTTATTTAATGCAGGGAAGAGGAGCTTATTTCTGGGATTTGAAAGATACCACTTAGCCAAGGGAATTTGGGATAGGGAAGTAGTCGGTATGCCGCTGCATATTTTGCTTTTGTCGCTTATTTTTAAGTCTAATAAAAAGGAATCATAATTTCATTTTAGGATTGAAGTTTGTTAACATAATGTTCACATTTCCTGAAGTTAGATACTGTGAAAATATGATAAATTGAAGGTAAGAAAGCAGTATCCATTAAGGGGTGGGGAAGATGTTCATGGTGGCAATAGCCTTCGTTATTACGGGCGCAATTGGCTGTGTAATCTCTGCTGAGATCAGTGTTGTTGAATAACAAAGAAGCATCGGCCAATTGGCCGATGCTTTTATAATGTTCTTCATTTTCCTTCAGTCAGTTCCAAGAATTCATCGATGTCATCCAAACAGATACCTACAGCTTTTTCCCAGAAATCCTTTTCTGTCAAGTTTACCTGAAGATGTTTCGCTGCAAGGTCTTCAACTGTCATGGATGCTGTATCACGCAGCAAGGAAATGTATTTTTCTTCGTAGCCTTTCCCTTCCGCTAGTGCCTGTGCGTAGATCCCCAATGAGAAAAGATACCCAAATGTATAAGGGAAGTTATAGAACGGAACACCTGTAATAAAGAAATGCAGCTTTGATGCCCAGAATAATGGATGATACTCCTCAAGGGCGTCACAGTACGCTTCTTTTTGTGCCTCTAACATTATCTCATTTAACCGTTCAACAGAAATAGGTCCCTGCTTTCTTTCTTCGTAAAAACGGGTTTCAAACAGGAAGCGGGCATGGATATTCATCAACAGAGCAACGGTTCTTTGAATCTTATCATCAAGGAGAACCAGCTTTTCATCGTCATTCTTCGCACTCTTAACAGAAGCGTCGGCCACAATCATCTCAGCAAACGTAGAGGCAGTTTCGGCCACGTTCATCGCATATAAGCGGTTGATGTGCGGGACGCCTCTCATTGCGTACGTATGGAAGCCGTGTCCTAGCTCATGGGCTAATGTGGAGACATTTGACGGCGTGCCTGAGTATGTCATGAAAATGCGAGATTGTTCGCTCTCTGGCAGATAGGTACAGAATCCGCCCGGTGCTTTGCCTGGCCGGTCTGCTGCTTCAATCCACTGCTCCTCAAACGCCATTTTGGCAAATGCTGAAAGCTTTTCGCCGAATTTTGCAAAGTTTTCTTCAATAAATTGGGCGCCTTCCTGATAAGAAAGTTTGGATTCTGTTGTGCCGTATGGGGCATCAAGGTCAAACCAGCTTAACTTTTCAAGGCCAAGGATCTGTGCCTTCCGCTCTAAATATTTCACGAGTTTTTCCTTGTTTTCTGTGATGACCGCCCACATGGTGTCAAGCGTCTCTTTTTTCATTCGGTTGATGCTAAGGGGTTCTTTTAACACCTCATCCCAACCCCGTTTTTTGTATACATTTAAACGGAATCCGGAGAGATGATTTAAGGTTTTTGCCAAGAAGTCTGCCTGATCGCCCCATGCCTTCTCCCAGTTTTCAAAAACAGCTTGTCGGATTTCTCTGTCTGGGTTGGAGAATTTATTGAAAGCCTGACCGACAGACAGCTGTTTTTCCTCACCATTTTCGTCGGTATATTGAACTTTGATTTTGCTGACGATTAAGTCATATAATTGGCCCCAGCTGTGATAGCCGTCGACACCAAGAGCGTTAATGAGTGCTTCCTCTTCTTTTGAAAGCTTCTCTTTGGCCCGATCACGCCATTCCGATAAAATAAAGCCAAGCTCCTTTAAAGAAGCTAAAGATATAATGTTATCCCATACTTTATCGTCTATTGATGTCAGCAGATTGTGAAAAGCTCCAAGCTCTGTTTGGAAGGCTGCACTTAATCCGGTAACCTGTGCATCAAGTGCGTACGCCTTTTTATCCTCGGTATTTTGTGCCAGCAGGCATCCGATAAATGCACCTGCCTGACGGAGCTTTTTTCCAGTTTTCTCAAAATCACGAAGCACCTCTTGCAGGAACGCACTGTCCTGGGCAGAGTTGCTTGGTGTCCAGTTATTTATTTTTGTTTGGAAAAGGTTAATCAATTCTTCGGTTTGTCTCAGGTGATTCTGCAATTCCGGGGAATCGCTTCCTCCTTTAAAAAACACATCAAGATTCCAAATATCTGAATATGTAACCGCTGCCATAATGGGACCTCCTTTTTATATGTACGTTCTTAATTATATTGTTATTTTTCAAAAAATTCCATCAAAATGGCAAGGCGGTATAGAAAAAGCTTATGCCAAAACGCATAAGCTACAAAAAGTTTAATAATAAAAACAGCTAAACCACCACCAGGCGAAGAAGATTAACAGCAGTATAAAAAGGACAATCACAACTGCAAACCAAATCCAGCCGCGCCGTGCGCAAGGGGCTGAATATGCAGCATAGGGAGCCCCGAAGCCGGCGGGGGCGTATGGGTAACCAAAAGCCATCTAACACACCCCCTTTTCCTGTTTTTAATAGTCTATGTGGTTGTATGCCTTCATGAATAGGCACCTGCTGAAAGAATGTCTATAAACTGATTATTTGACAATGATACTAAGGCTGAGTTATAAGTGATAAGAATTAATATTCTCGCTTGGAGGAATAGAAGTGAAGGGTCATAAGTTAATTTACTTTACGATTTTAATCGTGTTTATTTTGGCTGCTGCTGGCTGCACAAATAATACGAAGGAATCTAAAAAGACTGAACAGAATCAAAAAACCGCTGTACTGCCGAAGTTTGATGTTACAGAAGCAAAATCGATAAAGGTTAACCGGATCTATGGGATTGGTTATCCTGGTAATGACGACGCTCTCTATGTAGCAGCGGGTAATGGTCTAAAGATATATAAGGAAGCAAATTGGTTCGAAACGACAACGAACCGTCATCAATATATGGGGTTTCAGGCCGTGGAAGATGGCTTTATCTCAAGCGGACATCCGCAAAAAGGGACAGGTTTAAAAAATCCGCTTGGGCTTGTTAAAAGCGATAATAAAGGGGAGACCTTAAAAAAGCTGGCCTTTTATGGAAAAGGTAACTATGTTTTCATGGCCTCAAGCTATTCAGGTAAAGGTCTTTATGTGATCAGTGATCAAGAGACGGACCAATTAAATACTGGTGTGAATTATTCTAAAGATAACGGGCAGACCTGGCAGCCTAGTAAATTCAAAGACTTTCAAGCAGATTCGCTTGGAATGATGGCTGTCCACCCGGTCAATGGAGACATTATGGCCATGTCTACTCGGTCAGGCATTTATTATTCCACCGATAATGGAAACACGATGAAGCTTATGACAGAGCCATTTATGGTTACTGCTGTTACTTTTGCCGGAGATTCACTTTTATTTTGTAGTGTTGAAAACGACAAAATACTTTTAAAAACTTTAGATCCTGCAACGGCCGAGCAAACGAATATTGCCATTCCATTCTTGGACTACGATAATCCGATTACATATTTGGCAGTAAATCCTAAGAATCCAAACCAAATGGCCTTCACTACTTACAAAAATGACCTTTATGAAAGCCCAGATGGCGGGAAAACGTGGAATAATTTATTTTTAAAAGGGGAAAAAGAGCAGGAGTAGCCTGCTCTTTTTTACGGTCTAGGAAATTATAGATTAAGTCATCGTGGATAATTTGTTACTAGGATAGACACGTCCAGCTCCAGCGCCCTAGCGGCTAGTGTCCTTCGCTCTCCGCCCTACGATAAGTCAAGCACGAATGCGCTTACGCTCTTCGTGTTTCCTTTATCTCAGTTGGAGAGCTCCAGGCCATACGCCGCTGAACAGGGCGCTTGCGCTTTTGTTCTTATGAGTTTTTTTTCTTTTTTTCCTTCTCGGCCCGGTAAAATTCATGGAACATTTTCATCAGAGCCCGCTTTTCAATCCTAGATACATAGCTTCTTGAGATGCCAAGCTCTTTGGCAATTTCGCGCTGGGTTTTTTCTTTTTGCAGATCAAGACCAAAGCGGCCGATAATCACTTCTTTTTCCCGGCTGTCTAAAACCTCGATATATTTCTTGATTTTTTCAAGTTCCATATTCAGCTGGATCGTATCAATAACATCTTCCGATTCTGATTTCAAGACATCGATTAAGGAAATTTCATTCCCTTCTTTATCCTGGCCAATCGGGTCGTGCAGGGAAACATCTTTTTTTGTCTTTTTTAAAGCGCGAAGGTGCATTAAAATTTCATTCTCTATACAACGTGCAGCATACGTGGCCAGCTTTGTTCCTTTACCCTCTGAATAACTCTCGATGGCTTTGATTAACCCAATCGTTCCAATCGAGATTAAATCCTCAGAATCCTCACCGGTATTTTCAAATTTTTTTACGATATGGGCAACCAGCCGCAAATTGTGTTCAATCAACATATTTCGCGCATGGGAATCCCCTTCTGCCATCAAGCGCAGGTACTTTCTTTCATCTGCAGCGGATAGGGGTTGAGGAAAGGCGTTGTTCTTTACGTAAGATACAAGAAATAAAAATTCCTTAACCAAATAGCCAAGAGCCGTTAAGATTCCAGACATTCACTTCCACCCCGTATCTTTATTGGACTTTAGCCTATTATTAATTCCTATGAAGAAAACGGGAAATTGTGTCTGTCCAGTTAATTTTATTTGAGTGCGGTAGGAAATATAAAAAAAAAGACCTACTTAGTACTAAAACCAAGTAAGTCAAATTTATTAAATTTGGAATTTTTAAACTTTTCTAAGCTTAAAGGTGCTAACCATAAGGAATGAAAGAATGATAATAATAAATAAGAACGTTTGTGACGGCAGGTATGGTATCGCCAAAAAGCTTAGGGTTGCCAAACAGCCAGCAGCTGTAATCGGCAGACCAGTAAAGTAGCCGTTGCTTTCGGTAATATTAAACCTAGCTAAACGAAAGGCACCGCAGCCAATATAAAATACAGTGAAAAATGAACCCGGGCCGCCGAATTCATTTAAAATTCCTTGGTATAGTAATAGTGCAGGGGCAACTCCAAATGATATAATATCACTCATGGAATCTAATTGTTTACCTAATTCCGACTCAATATTAAATTTTCGGGCGATCATTCCATCAAATCGATCTGCCAGCGCCGCAATAAAAATGAGCAATAAGCTTAATCGCAAATTCCCGTGCAGACCAAACACGATGGCAAATCCACCTAATGATAAATTGGCTAAAGTGATGACATTTGCAGTTTGCGATTTTAACTTCTTGATGGTTTGATCTATAACATCCAATAAAAACATTTTTTACCTACCACTCCTTTCTTCAAGCCGAAGGAATTTATAATTTCCACAGTTTACTTTATAATATTTAATTTTAAGGGTTTTATGTCTATTCGTAAAGAGTATTTTTACACTATTTGGGGGTAATACCAGTGATACAGTCCTTTTACCGATTATTTATTGAATTAACGAATGGAAGGTGGACATCAAGATTCTTAAAAAGATTTGCCAGGTCCCGTGCGAGCCGCGTCATTGTCCCTTCCTTTGCAAGAGTTTATCATCTCAATTTAGGAGAGATGGAGAAGGAACTGCACGAGTTCCCTACCCTGCATGATTTATTTGTCAGAAGGCTGAAGAAGGATGCACGGAAAATTGATGAAGCAACCGATTCTGTGGTGAGTCCGGTTGATGCAGTCATTGAAGATGTTGGGAAAATCAATCAGAATAGTGAGATTCTTGTAAAAGGAAAAACGTATTCTATCGAAGAAATGCTGGGGGACGCAGGAGCTTTGCCAAAATATTTAAATGGTACATATATGATTCTATACTTAAGCCCAAGTCACTACCACCGGATTCACAGCCCGGTAAGCGGTACGGTTACTAAGCAATGGAAACTTGGTTCAAAATCCTATCCTGTTAATAAGCTCGGGCTAAAATACGGAGTTCGTACACTAGCCAAAAACTATCGTGTCATTACAGAAGTTCAAACAGAGTTTGGGCATGTGGCGATCGTGAAGGTTGGGGCTATGTTTGTTAATTCTATTGAAACCATTCATGAGGGTTCAGATTTAACAAAAGGCGGTGAGATGGCTTATTTTACCTTTGGGTCAACAGTAGTGTTGCTGTTTGAACATAACATTTTCGAGCCTGCTGCGGATCTGGAAACTCCTAAAGAAATTAAAGTCGGCGAAAAAATTGGTACCCTATTAAAATAAAAATGAGGCGCGCAAAAATAGCGCCTGCTTTTGGGCAAAAAGAAAAGCCCATTTGGGCAGTTAATTATGATGATTTTTTTATTTTATAAGAAAGGGACCGACGGCGAATTTCGGACTCAATAAGGTTAATAAATTCGCTGCTTAGGTTTAATTCTCTTGCTTTAAAGTAAGATTCAATCAGTAATTCATCGGAAAGTTTACGCATGTCTGATTCCACCTCCGGTTTATAAATTGATGGTTCTATTTTAGTAAAAGGGAACATAATATAGTAAGTTCAGATGGTGTACCCTAAATCTACCAAATTTATTCCTGTAGAACAATCGTTCTAATTATCCACAGGATAAGGTGGATAACTTGTGATTAGCTTGTTTATAAAACGATGAAAGGTGTATGATTCAATAGGTATAATGTTAATAACGTTATCCACAGGTGTCGGGAAAGTAGATGTTTGTCGAAAAATATTTTTATTTTTTTATAAAACTGCCTTTTTCTTCGTAAATCTGATATGATTCTGCCTATTTTGCATACATACCTATCATGTATTGTCGGGATTTGAAGAACAATAAGATTAAGAATAAAATGGTTTTGCTTTTTCTTTTGAAACCAAAGTTAAAATTAGTTATGATGGTACAAGAATAGGGAAATCCTTGGCTTCATCACCAAAGATTAGTAATTTAATGAGGTGTACGCTTAGTGCTAAAACAATTTTTACCTGATGAACACGTGAAGAGCATTCTTGAGATATCTCCGGAACAATTAAAATCAAGAGGCATAAAGGGAATTATTACTGATTTGGATAACACATTGGTGGAATGGGACCGTCCAAACGCAACTCCCGCTTTAATTAAATGGTTTGAGGAATTAAAAAAGCAAAATATTCTAGTTACAATTGTTTCAAACAATAATAAAGAACGGGTAGGAGCCTTTGCAGATCCTCTCGATATTCCGTTTATTTTTCAAGCCCGAAAGCCGCTTGCAAAGGCTTTTAAGAAAGCAATTACACAAATGGGCATAAAAAAAGAAGAGGCTGTCGTAATCGGCGATCAGCTGTTAACCGATGTGCTTGGCGGAAATCGCAGCGGCTTTCATACCATTTTGGTGGTGCCTGTTGCCCAGACAGACGGCTTTTTCACAAAATTCAACCGTTTTGCAGAACGGCGGATTTTAAATTGGTTTCGAAAAAAAGGAATGGTTTCATGGGAGGATTAATTAGTGAGTGACCTACAACATATATGCATAGGCTGCGGAGTAAAGGTTCAGACAGAAGACCCTGAGAAAATTGGTTATGCTCCCGCTTCCGCATTGGAAAAAGAAACAATTATTTGTCAAAGATGCTTTCGTCTTAAGCATTATAATGAAGTACAGGATGTCAGCTTAACAGATGACGATTTTTTAAAAATACTAAATGGAATCGGCAAAACCGATGCGTTGGTTGTCATGATAGTCGATATTTTCGACTTTAACGGCAGTTGGCTTCCAGGGCTGCACCGGTTTGTCGGCGGCAATAAAGTGATCCTCGTTGGCAACAAGGTCGATCTGCTGCCGAAATCAGTTAAACATAATAAATTGATTCATTGGATGAAGCAGGAAGCATGGGAGCTAGGTTTGCGTCCTGAGGAGGTATTTTTGGTCAGTGCGGCAAAGGGCTGGACGATGAAAGAAACAGCCGCTGCCATAGATGAATACCGCGATGGAAAGGACGTCTATGTAGTCGGCTGTACGAATGTTGGAAAATCTACCTTTATCAATCGGATTATAAAAGAGGTGACCGGCGAAGGGGATATCATTACGACCTCTCACTTTCCTGGCACGACGTTAGATATTATCCAAATTCCGCTTGATGACGGAAAATCATTAGTGGATACACCGGGAATTATCAATCACCATCAAATGGCGCATTTTGTTGATAAAAGGGATTTAAAAGTGATTACGCCTAAAAGAGAAATCAAGCCGATGGTTTTTCAATTGAATGAGGGGCAGACATTATTCTTTGGCGGGCTGGCCCGGTTTGATTACGTAAGCGGAGGCAGAAGATCTTTTGTTTGTTATCTTTCCAACGATTTAAACATCCATCGGACAAAAATCGAAAATGCCGATGAGCTTTATGAAAAACATGTTGGGGAAATGCTGACCCCTCCTCGGCAAGAGCAACTGGAAACATTTCCGGAGCTTGTCAAACAAGAGTTTTTCATTAAGGAAGCTAAGACAGATATTGTTTTTTCCGGTCTTGGCTGGGTGACTGTCAATGAACCAGGAGCTAAGGTAATCGCCTATGTTCCCAAAGGTGTTCAAGCATTATTACGAAAATCATTAATATAAAAAGTGAAACTGGGTGGGGAGAAATACGTGAAAAAGCTATATGCGGTTATTGGATATCCAATCGGGCACTCCATGTCCCCGGTGATGCACAATGATTTATTTTCTTTTTATCAAATCGATGGCCATTATCTCTCTTTTCAAGTGGAACCGGAGAACCTCGAGGATGCTGTGAAAGGCTTAAAAGCAATTGGGGTTGGTGGATTTAATGTAACTGTTCCTCATAAAAGCAGGGTCATCCCTTATCTTGATGGGGTAGACGAACTGGCGAATGCAATTGGTGCGGTAAATACCGTCGTTAATGAAGACGGCCGTTTTATTGGTTATAATACAGACGGACTTGGATTTCTAACGGGATTGGAAAACCAATTTGCTTCTATTGAAGGAAAAAAAATTCTTGTGATTGGAGCGGGCGGTGCGACCAGAGGTATTTATTTTACTTTGGCAAAGGAAAAACCCGCTAAGATTGACATTGCCAACCGGACCGTGGAGAAAGCTTGGAGTCTCATTAATGATTGTCCGTATCCCAATTCATCAGCTGCCTTTTCTTTGGAGGAAGCGGAACAGGTACTGGAAGATTACGACTTAATTATCCAGACAACCATAATTGGGATGGCGCCGGAAATTTCTGAACAGCCGCTTAAACTCGACAACTTAAATAAACAGGCGATTGTTTGTGATATTATTTACAATCCGCTGAAAACAAAATTTTTACAAGATGCGGAACAAAAAGGTGCACAAATTCAAAATGGGATTGATATGTTTGTTTTTCAAGGGGCTCTTGCTTTTGAAAAATGGACAGGGACTTTCCCGGATGCAGAACGAATGAGAGCAATTGTGCTCAAACAACTCGGAGGTTAATACATGTTAACAGGAAAACAGAAACGATTTTTACGTTCAAAGGCCCATCATTTAGATCCAATTTTTCAAGTTGGAAAGGGCGGCGTAAATGAGAACATGGTAAAGCAAATTGCCGATGCTCTTGAGGCAAGGGAACTCTTCAAAGTAAGTGTCCTACAAAACTGCGACGAAGATAAAAATGTGGTTGCCCAGCAGCTTGCTGATGGGGCAGGGGCAGAATTAGTACAAATTATCGGAAATACGATTGTCCTTTATAAGGAATCGGTTGAAAATAAACAAATTACTCTTCCCTAAAGTAAAGGTGGGGTTGTATTGTGAAGGTTGGAATTTTGGGCGGAACGTTTGATCCACCGCATTTCGGACATCTTTTGATTGCTAATGAGGTTTTAGCCGCTCTTTCGCTTGATGAAATTTGGCTCATGCCGAATCGAGAGCCTCCTCATAAGAAAAAATCGGAATCGATTTCGAACAATGACAGGCTTCAGATGCTGGATTTGGCCATTGAAGGGAATCAGGCATTCAAAATTCAGCCAATCGAACTTGACAGGGAGGGGCCATCCTATACCCTTGATACGATGAAGGTCCTTAATGAAACCTATCCAGGGCATCAATTTCATTTCATAATTGGAGCTGATATGATTGAATATTTGCCTAAATGGCATAAAATTGATGAACTGGTAAAGCTTGTCCAATTTGTCGGCGTGCAAAGACCTTCCTACAGCCATCTTACAGAGTATCCTATTCTGTATGTTGATGTACCGGCGATGGAGGTATCTTCAAGTATGATTAGAGAAAGATTTAAAAACGGAAAAACTGCGCGTTATTTAATGCCTGATTCCATCATCCAATATATCGAGGAGAACCATTTATATGGAACGTGATGTAGCATTAAAGCTTGTAAAGGAACAATTAACGGAGCATCGCTACCAGCATACCTTAGGCGTAATGGAAACAGCCATTGCGTTGGCTAGAAGGTATGGGGCAGATGAAAAAAAGGCCGAAACGGCTGCTATTTTTCATGATTATGCCAAATTCCGCCCAAAAGAGGAAATGAAAGAAATTATTAGGACCCAGGGTTTTTCTCAGGATCTGCTCAGGTTTAATGCTGAACTTTGGCATGCTCCTGCCGGCACCTATCTTGTTGAGAAGGAAGCAGGGATTCAAGACCGAGAAATTCTCGACGCTATCCGTTACCATACATCAGGAAGGCCGGGGATGAGCCTGCTTGAAAAAATTATCTATTTAGCGGATTATATTGAACCAGGCAGACACTTTCCGGGTGTTGAGGAAGTACGGGAAATGGCAAAAGAGAATTTAGATAAAGCATTAATCCAATCAGTCAAAAATACGATATTATTTTTAATGAAAAAAAATCAGACTGTCTATCCAGAAACGTTTCATACGTATAATGATTTAATCCAAAATGGAAGGGTTGAGTAAATGGACAATCAAGAACTACTTCAATTGACAGTTAAAGCAGCGGATGATAAAAGGGCTGAAAACATTCTTGCACTAAACATGAAGGGAATTTCGCTAATTGCCGATTACTTTATGATTTGTCATGGAAATTCTGATAAGCAGGTTCAGGCAATTGCAAGAGAAATTAGGGAAAAAGCCAATGAAAACGGGCTTGATGTGAAGAGAATGGAAGGTTTTGATGAAGCGCGGTGGGTGTTAATCGATTTGGGGGACGTTGTTGCCCATGTATTCCATCGTGACGAAAGAAGCTATTATAATTTGGAGCGCTTGTGGGGAGATGCCCCGCGGGTTGACGTCTTGAGTGAATTAAATTCATGACAAGCTACCAGCATTTCGCCTATCTTTATGACGAACTCATGAAGGACGCACCATATGATGAATGGATTCGATTTGTGGAAGAGAAGCTTGCCAAATACGATATTAAAGGCAGAAAGCTGCTTGACCTAGCCTGTGGAACAGGGCAACTTTCTGTTCGTTTTGCCAAGCAGGGCTTCCAAGTGACCGGATCTGATTTATCGGCTGACATGCTGGCTGTTGCCCAAGCAAAAGCAGAAGCAGAGGGGCTTGTGATTCCATTCTTTGAACAGAATATGGCTGAATTCGAAAACCTGGAACAGTTTGATGTCATCGGCATCTTTTGCGACTCCTTGAATTATTTGGAAACGGAACAAGAGGTTAAAGAAACCTTTTTGCATGTTTTTCAACATTTACAGCAGGGCGGACTTTTTATTTTTGATGTTCATTCTATTTATAAAATCACTCAAGTCTTTATGAACCAAACCTTTGCTTTAAATGAAGACCATATCGCTTATATTTGGAATAGCTTCCCAGGGGAGGAGCCAAATAGCGTGGAGCATGAGCTAAGCTTTTTTGTCTTGGATGAAAAGTCGGGAAGGTATGATCGTTATGATGAGCTTCATTATCAGCGAACCTTTAGTGTTCAGCAATATTCCAATTGGCTGGATGAGGCAGGCTTTCAATTATTAGAGATAAATGCTGATTTTGAGCATGCTAAACCACAAACCCATTCAGAACGAATTTTTTTTATTGCACAAAAAAAATAAAGCCATCATAAAAAAGATGGCTTTCAGATTGTCGAGAAAGGTTCTTTTTCTCGGCAATTTTTTATTTATCCCTGCTAACAGGCCTGTTGATTTCCGCTCCGGGCACTCGCTTTCCGCGGGGAGGTCCTGAAGCCTCCTCGGCGCTATGGCGCCTGTGGGGTCTCCAGTGACCTCTATATCCCGCAGGAGTCGAGTGCCCTCCGCTCCAATCAACAGGGAGGCAAATCAACCAGAGGTATTGCAACACACATTTTCCAGCCTTGCCAAGTGTGTCGCAATCTTTTTTATATTTTGACAGGCTGCTGCCGGTAAGGTCTGTAAATATTAGTACCTTTAAAACAGTGTTGACGATTCCAACTAATCGTAGAATGATGTGGAACTGGATCATGGAATTTTAAGCCTAAAAACCAACGATAGGCAATGTTCATTTTTATTTCTCGTTCTAGTTGTCTTTCAGAACGAATACCAAAAAGATACCCAAATAACATATTTTAAAAATAATGAGGGGATCAGATGGGCGGCCATTGTCCTCACTATAAAAAGTACGAACTTTTTCGAGAAGAAACGAGAAATCAATATATTTGTCAATCAAGCGAAGAAGGTGGTCATCCGGGACCATTTCATAAATAAATTCATATTCACTTGGCTTAAACAAAATTCACCACTTATTATATTGAAATTGAAGGACTTTATTAAATACACCTGTTGATTGGCGCGGAAGGCACGAAGACTCCTGCGGGAGCACGGGACAGGGGAGACCCCGCAGGAGCGTAGCGACGAGGAGGCTCGCCGGCACGCCCGCGGAAAGCGAAGTGCCTGGAGCGCCAATCAACAGCCTTGTTGAAAAGCCTTATTATTAATAATATGATAGCAAATAAACCGCGGTGAATTATTAAAGATAGTGAATAAAATAAAAGGCTATCGAAAGTTTCTCGACAGCCTGAAAGCCATCATAAAAAAGATGGCTTTTTTTTATTTATACTTGCAGGAATTTGCGGAAATTTGGCGAATTAATGTTTTGAGATATGCAATTCTACTTTATCAAGATCTTCCTTGAATTTTGCGTGGGTGGCTTGAAATACATGTTCAAACATTTCCCCAAGCTCATTGTCGAGCACCTTAATTCCTTCTCCGGTAATTCCGCCTTTCACACAAACTTTTTCCTGGAGCGATGGTAAGGTATAATGGCCTTGCTTAAGCAATTCACCAAGACCTACAATCATCTCACTTGCCAAAACTGTGGCTACTTTTTCATCGATTTCCGTTTCCTTTACGGCTGCATTAATAAATGCCTGCAGTAAATAACTGAAAAATGCAGGTCCGCAGCTGACAATATCCGATGCTACTCTTGTTACCTTTTCATCAATATCGACCGGGACTGAAATCTTCGTCATTAAATTGTCCATTTCCAATCTCCAATTATCCCGACAGCTTTCCCCATAGGTCATTAAGGAAACTCCCGAAAGAGCCCGATTCGTGATGCTTGGGATGACTCTTACCACAGAACAAGAAACCTTACTCTCAATTTGTGCTGTACTGATAGGGCTTGTTATCGAAACAAGACATTTATTTTCCGTCAAATGGGGATTGATCTTATCTATCACCTTAAAAACATCTAATGGCTTTACACAAACAAATATTAAATCGGATTGAGCCGCAACTTCTACTTCACTTGCCCCAACCCTAATTTCCTTGTATTTATCTTTAAGCAGCATGGCTTTAGCGATTGTTCTGTTCGTAATCAGCATCGAAGAAGGAGATACGGCTTCTCCGTCAATTAACGCTTCCACCAAAATCCTCCCCATATTACCGGTGCCGATAATGCCAATATTCATTGTTTCGACCCTCCTTCACCTCAGAGTTTCTTTTATAACCTTATGAGGAATGTTTGTAAAATATACCTTTAGAAAGGATGGAGCCAAGTGAAAGACTGGTTGATGGAACATAAGAGTTATGCTGTTGCTGTTGCATCGCTTGTCGTGGTCTTGATTTTTTATTTTTACCAAAACGGTGCTAGTGAGGCTATCCAACCGCAGCCCTTAGCGACTGATAAAGCATCAGAGGCTGGCAGTGTTCAAGAAAAATCCGAGGGAAATATGGGGAAGACACAGCGTCAAACAGCTGCAGTAATCATAGTAGATGTAAAGGGACAGGTGAAACAGCCGGGTGTTTATAAAGCCTCAGAGGGGGAGCGGGTTATTGATGTGGTTAGCCGTGCGGGAGGTGTAACCGAACAGGCCGAGCAAGGCCAAGTGAATTTTGCTGAACGGGTAAAGGATGAAATGGTCATTTATATTCCGGCAAAGGGTGAAGGGGCGGTGGTTCTCCCGGAGGCATCGGGAAATGGAGTAATGGTCTCAGGGGGGACAGGTCAGAATGAAGGGAAAATTAATCTCAATAAAGCGGAGGTCAATGAACTGCAAAACCTGCCTGGTATCGGGCCGGCAAAGGCAGCGGCGATCATCGATTACCGGGAAACAAGCGGACCCTTTAAACGAGCAGAAGATTTAAAGAATGTCAGCGGAATCGGTGAAAAAACGTATGAAAAATTAAAGGATTTGGTTACGGCGCCATAATTCTATCATTGACGTTCATGGACAAGCACTATTAAACTTAAACAAAGAAAACATCATCAAGGGAGTGGCTAAGGTGAATCGTATTTCATGGGATCAATATTTTATGGCGCAAAGTCATTTGCTTGCACTGAGGAGCACTTGCACCCGGCTCACAGTTGGGGCGACCATTGTCAGGGATAAGCGGATTATCGCCGGGGGCTATAACGGTTCCATTGCCGGCGGAGACCATTGTATCGATAAAGGTTGTTATGTCGTAGATAATCATTGTATTCGTACTATTCATGCTGAAATGAATGCCCTTTTGCAATGTGCAAAATTTGGCGTTCCGACAGCAGAAGCGGAAATTTATGTGACCCATTTTCCTTGTTTGCAATGCTGTAAAGCGATTATCCAGGCTGGCATTAAAACTGTTTATTATGCTGAAGATTATAAGAATCATCCTTATGCAATTGAACTGTTTAAACAAGCGAATGTAAAAGTGGAAAAGGTAGAATTAACCGAATCAGTGATAGATTTTCGAAAGGTTAATTCATAACCTTTGTTTGGCGCCGGACTTGAATCCGGCGTCAATATTATTCAAAGACTGGAGAAGGCACGATGACCGGAAAATATATTTATTTTGCAGTTGCAGCTCTTTTAGGAGTATTGGCGGCATTGAACCATTTTCTGCCCTATTTTATGTTGTCCATCCTTTATCTGTTTGTTTTGCACCATTATAAAAAGTTTCAACCATACCTATTATCTGTAATAACCGCAGTATGGCTTGTATTTTTCCTCATTGGCTTTCAGGCAGCCAGCCACAATCATTCGAAAATTCCTGAGACTGTCGCTTCATTTTCCCTTGAATATATTCAAGACCCCAAAATAGACGGTGATTTATTACAAATCCAGGCAAAAGAGCATGTTTATAAAGAAAAACTCCTTATCCGCTATAAAATGAATTCACAACAAGAAAAAGAAGATCTTAAAGATAAGTCTTTTTATGGTTATGTATGCAAGCTGTCTGGTGATTTGAAGAAACCAAAGATAGCTAAAAATCCGAATGGCTTTGACTATCGTAATTACCTTAAAACAAAAGAAATTTACTGGATTGTTGAAAGTAAGGAAAATCCTCTGAGTAACTGTACTCCTGTAAAGAGAAATTCCCCGTTCGCTCTCATTCAAGATCTCCGCTTTATGGGAATACATTACCTCGAAAAACAGTTTCCAACCGAAATTGCATCATTATCTTCCGCTTTAATTTTTGGCGAGAGGGGAATGCTTAGCCCAGATTTACAGGAGGATTATCAAAAGACAGGACTCGTTCATTTATTGGCGATCTCAGGTCTCCATGTTTCCCTCCTGATCGGGATGGTTTTTTATATGGGGATAAGATTGGGTTTGACTAGACAGACGATGACGAATTTTCTTTTGATGGTATTGCCTGTATATGTCATCTTAACTGGCGCGTCTTCGTCAGTAATTCGTGCAGGGCTTATGATTTTTCTTGTTCTGGCAGTAATAAAGTGGAAGAACCAGCTTAAGTTGCTGCCCCTTGATGCAATAAGCCTTGCCTGTATCATATATCTGAGCTTTAATCCGTTGGTACTGTTTGACGTCGGCTTTCAATTATCGTTTACAGTAAGTGCCGCCATCATCTTGTCTGCAAAGTATATTTTAGGGAAATACTCGATTCCTATTATCCAAATGATTGTCATTTCCGCAGCCTCTCAATTAACAGCACTTCCTTTTCTGCTGTATCACTTCTTTGGATTGTCCTTCATAGGAATAGTAGCTAACTTAATCTATATCCCGTTATTTTCATATGTTTATCTTCCTGGATTGTATGGTTTATTTTTTATTCAACTTGTATTAGGGTGGACTCCGGGAATCCTCATAAAATTCTTCATGTCTATAATTACCCTTTTTAACACTTTAATTGCTTTACTTGCTGATTTAAACTTTGCTGCATTAGTGCCCGGAAGACCAAATCTTTTCTTTTTACTATTTGATATTGTGGTGATTGTTTGTATTTTTTACATTTGGGAAAAGAGGGGCTATCCAAATAGAAAATGGCATCTTGTCGGTTTATCTGCCGCTCTATTGACATTTCAATCAGGCTGGAACTGGGCCGACCCCTTTGGTGAGGTAACGATGATCGATGTGGGTCAAGGAGATAGTATCTTCATCCATTTTCCCCGTGGTGGCGGGAATTATTTGATTGACACGGGTGGAACGATGAATTTTATGGATGAAAATTGGCAGAAGCGGGCGAAACCGTACGAGGTGGGAAGAGATGTTGTTGTTCCATTTTTAAAGGGAAAAGGGATCACAAAAATTAATAAATTAATCTTAACACACGGGGATATGGATCATATCGGGGGTGCCAAATCTATAATAAAAGAACTTAAAGTAGAAGAAATTCTTCTGCCCTCAGTCGCCGAACCATCTGCCATGGAGGAAGAAATCAAGGATGAGGCGGAAAAAAAGGGAATAAATCTCGTTCACGTTTCTTCTGGATATCGATGGGGAAACGCGGATCATCAATTTTATATACTTAGTCCGGATGAGAACTTTAAAGGAGAACGAAACAGCGGGTCGCTTGCCATTTTTGCCCGTTTCGGAGGGTTGAATTGGTTTTTTGGCGGAGATTTGGATAAGCCGGGTGAGGAAAGAATTATCGAGAGATATCCAGAATTAACGGTGGATGTCCTTAAAGCTGGACATCATGGGAGTAAAACATCAAGCTCTGAAGCCTTTATTCGGCAGGTTAAGCCTAAAGCGGCCATTATTTCTGTCGGGGAAGAAAATCGATTTGGACACCCCCATCAGGAGGTGATTAAGCTTTTAAAAGAAGTAAATGCAGTAATTTATCGAACTGACCTGCAGGGAGCAATTACTTACAGTTTTTATAAAAATACAGGAACCTTTTCTACGTTTTTGCCATAAGATACATCACTTAATAAAAAAAGAGGCTGTGGGTAATACAGCCTCCTGAAACTCTTATGTAGCATTAATTAAGAACCGATCAGCTTAATGACTGTAGCAATGATAAACATTACAGCAAAAAAGCCAAAAGACACACCAAATCCAACCCCTGAATCAATTGCATCGTTACGCTTGCTTTGCGGATTTTTTTCAAATTGGTTCACAGTCTACCCCTCCTATTTCACAATATAGTATAAGCGATTTCCTTAAAAAAATCCAGCCTCCCCTAAATGCTTTTCCTGTACTGACAAGTGTTGTCAAAATAGTTTGACTAACAAAGGGCTACAATAAGCTTACCAAAGGAACTCCGCCTGACATATCGGTACCTAGGGCCGATAAAAGCAGGCGTTCATTATAGATCGGGAATTGGCACTATGGCGAATGCTGTCAATTCCCTTTTAATTATTCGGAAATAACTATTTCAAACCTAGTGTTTTGTACTTGTCAAATTGTCCAAGCTTCATTACGATAATAAAGAGTGAAATAAAGGGGAGCGCTGGACAAAATGGTAACAGATGTGTGGCGGAAAATTAAACAAAATCATATTGCTCCAATTTATTTATTATATGGAACAGAAAGCTTTTTAATCAATGAGACCAAGCAATTGCTGCTAAACCATATATTAAATGAAGAGGAAAAGGACTTTAATTTTGCAGCCTATGATTTGGAGGAGACTCCGCTTGAAATTGCGGTAGAGGATGCGGAAACCTTTCCTTTTTTAGGGGAAAGAAAGGTTATTTTTTTACATAATCCGATTTTTTTAACAGCTGAAAAATCGAAAGAAAAAGTCGAGCATAATATAGCAAAGCTTGAGGCCTATATAAGGGAGCCTGCACCGTATACTGTCTTGGTCATTTCGGCACCTTATGAGAAATTGGATGAACGAAAGAAAATTACAAAAGAACTTAAGCGAACTGCAGAGGTTGTCGAGGCCAAAAAATTAAATGAGCATGAACTGAAAAATTGGGTAAGGGACCGGGCGAAGACAGCAGGAATCGAAATCGAGACTGATGCTGTGGAGCAGCTGCTCGCACTTTCGGGCACCAACTTATTCATGCTTTCGAGTGAACTAGAAAAGCTTGCTTTATATGCTGCAAATGAGAAAAGAATTGATGGGGCGCTTGTGGAAAAATTGGTTGCTCGTTCATTGGAGCAAAATATTTTCACGCTAATCGAAAAAGTGGTGCAGCGTAAATTGGAGGAAGCATTAAGGATTTATTTTGATTTGTTAAAGCAAAATGAGGAACCAATCAAAATATTGGCGCTGCTTTCCAATCAATTTCGCTTGATTTATCAAGTGAAGGAGCTGTCACGACGCGGATATGGCCAGCAGCAGATTGCCGGTTTCTTGAAGACCCATCCATTTCGAGTGAAGCTAGCTCTCGGACAGGCAGCGCAATTTACGGACGAGGAGCTTGCAAATCTCATGAGCCTCCTTGCCGAAGCCGACTATCAAATGAAAACCGGCGGGATGAATAAGTCTCTGCTGATTGAAATGTTACTGTTCAAATTAAAGAAATAAAAAAACGATTCCTGAAAAAGGAATCGCTTTTTTATTATAGTGCGTTGATTTTCTTCATTAGGCGAGCTTTTTTACGAGCTGCAGCGTTTTTGTGGATAAGACCTTTTGCAGCTGCTTTATCTAATTGGCTAGCAGCATTTACTAAAGCATCCTTCGCAGTAGCAGCGTCGTTAAGAGTAACAGCAGCTTCTACTTTCTTTACTGAAGTACGCATTGCAGATTTCGCCATTGTATTTTGAGCATTACGAGATTCGCTAGTTTTTACACGCTTAATAGCAGATTTAATGTTAGGCATCAATTTCACCTCCTGTAAAGAATCGAGACTATATGAACTCGACTAAACATTCATAAACAATTATTCGCAACAAGAGATATTTTATCAAATGGTCAACTAGATTGCAATATAGAATTCATTAGCTAGGATAGAATAAATTGCATGTTTTCTTTGAAAAGGGGCAAAAATAGGAAATAGTTTCTATTTGCAGGAAATCTTTTTTTCTAATGGAGGATTGAACATGAAGGAATCTATCGACTTAAGTCAATATTCGGTCCGCACTGATTTAGCGATTGAAGCCAGGGAAATGGTACTGGCCCAATCTGTTGAACAAGAGGAAAACTTGTCTCAAATTGAAGGGGTCATTATTAAAGAAAAAGATGTTGACGATATAAAAATCTCCTTAGTAGAAGTGACGAAACAAGGAGAGGCGCAGCTTGGAAAAAAAGCCGGACGATATTTAACCTTGGAGGTCCAGGGGATCCGTCAGCAAAATACGGAAGTGCAGCAAAAAGTGCAGAAAATTTTTGCTAGCGAGTTTGCCCATTTTCTAGAGGGGTCAGGGGTTAAAAAAACCGATTCCTGTCTTGTGGTTGGATTGGGGAACTGGAATGTAACGCCGGATGCGGTTGGTCCGATGGTTTGTGAAAACCTGCTTGTGACACGCCATCTTTTCCAGTTACAGCCGGAAAATGTGGAGGAAGGCTACCGATCTGTCAGTGCATTGTCACCTGGAGTTATGGGGCTAACGGGCATTGAGACCAGCGACATTATTTTCGGAGTTGTAGAAAAGATCAAGCCGGATTTTGTAATCGCTATTGATGCCTTGGCATCACGGTCTATCGAAAGGGTAAATTCTACCATCCAAATCTCTGATACTGGCATCCATCCCGGTTCTGGGGTGGGAAACAAACGAAAGGAATTAAGTAAAGAAACATTGGGTGTTCCTGTTATTGCTGTAGGAGTTCCTACAGTGGTTGATGCCGTTTCGATTACAAGTGATACGATTGACTTCATTTTAAAGCATTTTGGCAAAGAAATGAAAGAAGGGAACAGACCTTCAAGAGCACTTGCTCCGGCCGGGATGACCTTTGGAGAACGACGCAAACTGACTGAAGAAGATTTACCGGAAGAAAAGCATCGTAAAACCTTCCTTGGCATTGTCGGGACACTTCCGGATGATGAGAAACGTAAACTGATTCAAGAAGTCCTTTCACCGCTTGGCCATAATTTAATGGTTACGCCAAAAGAGGTAGATGTGTTTATTGAAGATATGGCAAACCTCCTCGCCAATGGGCTAAACGCCGCCCTCCACAGCACTGTTGATCAAGGTAACGCAGGGTTCTATACACGATAAAAATGTTAGAGGCAGTCTGATTTGGACTTGCCTCTAAAAAATGGTTCTACCAACTCTATTAATGTCATAGGATTTACTAGAATCCTTTTTGTGAGAGGTGGAACCATGAAAACCAAAGCTTCAGGAACCTTTATTATGGTGCAAGGGACAAGTGTCCTTAAGTTTATGGCAGCACTGTTTATATTTTTATTGTTTATTTTTTCTATCAGCGGGCTCTTAACATCCATAAAGCCCCAATATAGACTATCTTCATCCTCCGTCAACCAGGCGGCAACGAAAGTGAACGGCGAACTTCTTTTTCAACTAATGGGCTGGGAAAACCACCACTTTTTAAAAGTGAAGCCTGACTTTACGATGCCAACATTAACGAATTTGGTTTTTAAACTGTCAAGCAACATTAATTTGGATGACCCAAGGAGTATGCTTGGCCGAGAACTGCCAGGATTTTTTCAGTTTGATGGGCAGATATTGGTTGCTGGGGAAGGGACAAATTATACAAATATGCCATTGGAATCCTCGCCGCCGATTGAAATTATGAAAGCGGAACAAGAGGCATCCCTGCAGAATATAGAAGGCTTGGACAAACCTTCGGATGATAATCCGTCACCTGCACCCGGCCAAACGACTGGAGATCGGAAGGTTGTCTACGTTTACTTTACTCATAATCGGGAATCCTATTTACCGTATCTAAAAGGCGTTACGAATCCGAATTTGGCCTATCATTCACAGATTAATGTGACTAAAATTGGAGACCAATTAAAAACAAGCCTCGAGGAAAGAGGAGTTGGAACCTTTGTCGACAAGACGGATGTCCAAGGAAACCTAAATAAAAAAGGCCTGAAATATTGGAATTCCTACACGGAATCTCGCTCACTTGTGCAAACTGCGATGGCCTCGAACCGGGATTTGCAATATTTTATTGATGTTCATCGCGATTCACATCGGAAAGATGAAACAACCATTTCAATTAATGGGAAATCCTACGCAAAGCTAGCTTTTATTATCGGTGGTAAAAATCCAAACCATGAAAAAAATGCGCAGCTGGCGAGCGAACTCCACACCCTTATGGATAAGAAATATAAAGGCTTAAGCAGGGGAGTTATTGTCAAAAACGAATCTGGGTCAAACAGTGTCTACAATCAAAACCTTTCGGATCATGCCATTTTAATTGAGTTTGGCGGTGTCGATAATACATTTGAAGAACTGAACAGGTCGGCAGATGCACTCGCAGATGTGTTCAGCGATTATTTCTGGCAGGCAGAAAAAGTGAACAAGGATGCGGAGCAATCTACTAATAAACAATAGATGATAGGAGCATTTCATATGAAAATGTTCATGGTAAAAAGTTTCATTATCGCAGCGCTAATGTTTATTTCAGTTTTAACGGGAATGGAACTGGCGAACAATGGAATCCAAAAAATGAAAGGGTATCAGGATCCCAATTTTCAAAACGCGGTCTCGATTAATGAAACAGGGACTGATCTAAAGGCGACCTTTCTTGGCAAAAATATTTCCAATCATGATATTGAAGCAAAAAAGAAAAAACTTGAAGAAATCAATGCCTATAATTTTTTCTCCTCAATGGGTAGAAAAATGTCAGATGGCTTAACCAAAGCTTCTGAGAGTCTGATTGATTTGGTAGTGAAATAAACGGCGGCACCAGTGAAGGTGCTGCTGTTTTAGTTTTCGTTGAATCTTGATAATCCTCTTGTTATAATGAAAAATAGTGTATCTGCGCCAATTTAGTAGGAGTGAACCACATGAATAGAGATGAACGACTGAAACGACAAGAAAAAATCAGAAACTTTTCAATTATTGCCCATATCGATCATGGTAAATCGACATTGGCCGATCGAATTTTAGAAAAAACCAATGCCCTCTCCTCCCGAGAAATGAAAGCCCAGCTCTTGGACTCGATGGACTTGGAGAGAGAGCGCGGGATAACGATAAAATTAAACGCGGTCCAGTTACAATACAAAGCCAAAGATGGCGAGGAATATATTTTTCATTTAATTGACACCCCGGGACATGTCGATTTCACCTATGAGGTGTCGCGCAGCCTGGCTGCTTGTGAGGGGGCTATTCTAGTTGTCGACGCAGCGCAGGGAATTGAAGCGCAAACATTGGCAAACGTTTATCTAGCATTGGATAACAATCTTGAAATCTTACCTGTAATTAATAAAATCGACCTCCCGAGTGCAGACCCAGAAAGGGTGCGCAATGAAATTGAAGAAGTCATCGGGCTTGATGCTTCCGAGGCAGTTTTAGCCTCGGCAAAAGCAGGAATCGGAATTGAAGATATCCTTGAGCAGATTGTTGAGAAGGTCCCTGCCCCTGTGGGAGATCCTGGAGCGCCATTAAAAGCACTGATTTTCGATTCGCTATATGATGCCTATCGCGGTGTAATCGCCTATATTCGTATCGTCGACGGGACTGTAAAGGTCGGCGATAAAATTAAAATGATGGCCACCGGTGCGGAATTTGAAGTGACTGAAGTCGGCGTTCATAATCCAAGAGAAGTGCAGCGAAATGAATTAACTGTCGGTGATGTGGGCTATCTTGCGGCATCTATTAAAAATGTCGGTGATACCCGTGTCGGGGATACAATTACGAATGCCAAAAACGGCGCGAAAGAAGCGCTGCCCGGCTATCGTAAATTAAATCCAATGGTTTATTGCGGAATGTACCCAATTGACACGGCTAAATTTAATGATCTCCGTGAAGCGTTGGAAAAGCTGCAGTTGAATGATTCCGCCCTGCAATTTGAACCGGAAACCTCACAGGCGCTGGGGTTTGGCTTCCGCTGTGGATTCCTGGGACTGCTTCATATGGAAATTATCCAAGAGCGGATTGAGCGGGAATTTAAAATCGATTTAATTGCGACTGCTCCAAGTGTTATCTATCATGTCCATATGACAGACGGAGAACTGATCAACGTAGACAACCCATCCAACATGCCTGACCCGCAAAAAATCGACCGGGTAGAGGAGCCATATGTGAAAGCAACCATGATGTCGCCAAATGATTATGTTGGCGCAATTATGGAGCTTTGCCAGCAAAAACGCGGCAATTTTATCGATATGCAATACTTGGATGAAAACCGGGTCAGCATTATTTACGAAATTCCGCTTGCAGAGATTGTTTATGATTTCTTTGATCAATTGAAGTCAAATACGAGAGGCTATGCTTCATTTGATTATGAACTGATCGGTTATAAACCGTCCAAGCTGGTTAAAATGGATATCATGTTAAACGCCGAAAAAGTTGACGCTCTAAGCTTTATTGTCCATAAAGACTTCGCCTATGAACGGGGGAAAGTAATTGTCGAAAAGCTGAAGGAACTAATTCCAAGGCAGCAATTCGAAGTTCCTATTCAGGCTGCCGTCGGGCAGAAAATTGTCGCCCGTTCCACCATCAAGGCGATGCGGAAAAACGTTTTAGCGAAATGTTACGGTGGTGACATCTCCCGTAAACGTAAATTGCTCGAAAAGCAAAAAGAAGGTAAGAAGCGGATGAAACAGGTTGGCTCCGTTGAAGTGCCGCAAGAAGCGTTCATGGCTGTACTAAAGATGGACGACAATAATACAAAAAAATAACTTCAACACGAGGTCAGGACAAGCCGATAAAGGTGAAGCCTGCCTCTTTTTGTTAGTAAGGAGTTGAAACCTTGATGATTAAAGCTGCCTATCTGCACATTCCTTTTTGTGAACATATTTGCCATTATTGTGATTTTAACAAAGTGTTTCTTAAGGGGCAGCCTGTTGATGAATACTTACTAGCTCTGGATCGGGAAATGCAAATGACTCTGGCGCAGTTTCCAGTGAAAGAACTTGATACTATTTTTGTTGGGGGAGGAACGCCCACCTCTTTAAATGAAAAGCAGCTTGAACGATTCTGTGAAAGCATTAACCGACATTTATTGAAAAGTTCAGATGTAGAATTTACTTTCGAGGCAAATCCTGGTGATTTATCGAAGGAAAAATTACAAATATTAAAGGATGCAGGTGTCAACCGGATTAGTCTTGGTGTCCAAACCTTTAATGATGAATTGTTGAAAAAAATCGGCCGTGTTCATCGGGCTGAAGATGTCTATCGAACCATTGACGATGTGAAGAAGACAGGATTTCAGAATATTAGTATCGACCTGATTTACAGTTTGCCCGAGCAAACACTTGAAGACTTTCAAGCTTCTCTTCATACGGCGTTTTCATTGGACATTCCGCATTACTCAGCCTACTCGTTAATTATCGAGCCTAAGACCGTTTTTTATAATTTAATGAAAAAAGGCCGCCTTCCAGTCCCAGGTGAGGATATAGAGGCACAAATGTACGAAATGGTAATGGAGGCAATGGAAAAACACGGCTTCAAACAGTATGAAATAAGCAACTTTGCCAAGCCCGGCTTTGAAAGCAAGCATAATTTAACCTATTGGGACAACGAAAACTACTTTGGTTTTGGGGCTGGAGCGCATAGCTACGTAGATGACTTTCGCCGTTCTAATTATGGGCCTTTGAAAAAATATATGGACCAGATTAACAGTGGAAAACTTCCCTTCATTGAGGAACATCAAGTAACATTAGCAGAACAAATGGAGGAAGAAATGTTTTTAGGCCTGCGAAAAACGGAAGGTGTTTCAATCTCAAGTTTTAAAATAAAATTTGACCGTGATCCCGAGCAATTATTTAAGCAGGAATTAGCTGAATTAACATCAAGACTATTGTTAAATGTACAGGATGGCAGAATATATTTAACTAAAAAGGGCCGTCTGTTAGGAAATGAAGTTTTTCAGTCGTTTTTAGGAGTATGTAATTGACACCATAATTCCTTTTTGATAATTTATTAGTATAATTAGCACTCGTTAATGCGGAGTGCTAACAGAGGTGATGAATGTTGTTAACAGATCGTCAATTGTTGATTCTTCAGGTTATTGTTGATGACTTTATTCGATCTGCACAACCAGTCGGCTCTAGAAGTTTGTCGAAAAAAGAGGAGATTTCCTTTAGTTCGGCAACAATTCGAAATGAAATGGCCGATCTTGAGGAAATGGGGTTTATCGAAAAAACTCATACCTCATCGGGGCGTGTCCCTTCGGAAAAAGGTTATCGTTACTACGTTGACCATTTGCTTTCACCGCAGACTTTGAATCCTCAGGATATTTCAATCATTCAATCCATCTTTGCGGAGAGGATTTTTGAATTTGAAAAAATAATTCAAAGGTCTGCGAAAATTTTGTCAGAAATGACGAATTATACTTCCATTGTTCTAGGGCAGGATGTCGGCATCAATAAGCTGAAAAGAATTCAAATCATCCCCTTAAACAAAGAAACAGCTGTTGCAATCTTAGTGACAGATACTGGCCATGTGGAAAATAGGACCTTTTCACTGCCGGCTGTACTTGATATGAGCGAATTGGAGAAAATCGTAAACATCCTAAACGAAAAATTATCCGGTGTCCCGCTTGAAGATTTACATGATAAGATTTTTAAAGAGGTGGCAATGCTTTTAAAACAGCATATCCGCCGTTATGACCTTTTTCTTCATACCATTGCGGAAACCTTTAAAATGCCAGCAACTGAAAAGTTATTTTTCGCAGGGAAAACGAACATGTTAAGTCAGCCAGAATTTCATGATATTGCCAAAATACGTAATCTATTAACCATGATAGATCGAGAAGATTGGATTACAAATTTAATCAGAAGCAATCAAAAAGGTATTAGCGTGAAGATTGGCAGTGAGAATCAAAATAGTATCATGGAAGATTGCAGTCTAATCACGGCTACTTATTCTGCCGGCACAGAAAAATTGGGGACGATTGCGATTCTTGGCCCGACAAGGATGGAATATTCACGTGTTATCAGCTTATTGCAGTTATTAAGCCATGATTTATCGGCAGTATTAACAAAGCTGTATCAATACAAATAACACTGGTAATATTGAGTAAGGGTGAAATCAACCATTTCACCCTCTTACCATGGTTATCAGCCATTAAATAAGTGAGATTTGATTCTTTAAGGGAGGTGAGTATGTTGTCAAACGAAAAAAACAATACCTTGAATGAAGAAATGGAAGATTTAAGAGGCAGCGAAAGCGTTGAATTTACTGATAATGAAGCCGCTCGTGCCGGACAATCAATTGAACAAACAATTGAAATGGAGGCAGAAACTGCTGAACAGCCTGTTCATGCTGAAGCTGAAGCGCAATTGCAGGAAATTCAAATGTTAAAGGATAAACTGGAGGCGGCAGAGAACCGCTACCTTCGCCTGCAAGCAGACTTTGATAATTTCAAACGCCGTACCCGCTTGGATCAAGAGGCGGGCGAAAAATATAGAGCGCAAAAACTAGTGACCGATTTACTTCCGGTACTTGATAACTTTGGAAGAGCTTTGGAGATTGAGGCAGACAACGAACAAACAAAGTCAGTGCTGCAGGGAATGGATATGGTCTACCGCAGCTTAATCGATGCTTTGAAAAAAGAAGGTGTCGAGCCTATTGAAGCAGTGGGGAAGGAATTTGACCCCCATCAGCATCATGCTGTAATGCAGGGAGACGATGCTGCTTATGGCTCAAACATAGTGATTGAGGAATTCCAGAAGGGCTATTTACTAAAAGACCGGGTGATTCGGCCATCAATGGTAAAAGTGAATCAATAAGCCTACATATTATTTTATAAGGAGGATAAAGGCAATGAGCAAAATTATCGGTATTGACCTTGGTACAACCAACTCCTGTGTTGCTGTACTTGAAGGCGGGGAACCAAAGGTAATTCCCAATCCAGAAGGCAACCGTACAACTCCATCTGTTGTAGCCTTCAAAAATGGGGAACGTCAAGTAGGGGAAGTGGCAAAGCGCCAGGCGATCACAAACCCAAATACGATTATTTCCATTAAACGTCATATGGGTACTGCCCATAAGGAAGAAATTGAAGGAAAGCAATATACACCGCAGGAAATTTCGGCTATCATTCTTCAGTATTTAAAATCCTATGCAGAGGATTATCTTGGTGAGCCAGTAACAAAGGCAGTCATTACAGTTCCTGCTTACTTTAACGATGCTGAGCGCCAGGCTACGAAGGATGCAGGTAAAATTGCCGGTCTTGAAGTAGAACGGATTATTAACGAACCGACCGCTGCTGCTTTAGCATACGGTTTGGATAAAACAGACCAAGATCAAACGATTCTTGTTTATGACCTTGGCGGCGGTACATTTGACGTTTCCATTCTTGAACTTGGAGACGGTGTTTTTGAGGTAAAATCAACTGCCGGTGACAACCGTCTTGGCGGTGATGACTTTGACCAAGTGATTATTGATTATTTAGTAGATCAATTCAAAAAGGAAAATGGCATTGACCTTTCTCAAGATAAAATGGCCTTGCAACGTTTGAAGGATGCTGCTGAAAAAGCGAAAAAGGATCTTTCCGGCGTGACTTCCACGCAGGTATCCCTGCCATTTATCACTGCAGGCCCTGCAGGTCCGCTTCATTTGGAAGTAACTTTATCAAGGGCTAAATTTGATGAATTAACAGCACATCTTGTTGAACGTACGATGGGACCTGTCCGTCAGGCATTGAGCGATGCAAGTATGTCTCCAGCAGAACTTGACAAAGTTATTCTTGTCGGTGGTTCTACTCGTATCCCTGCTGTTCAAGAAGCCATTAAAAAGGCAACTGGCAAAGAGCCGCATCGCGGAGTAAACCCTGATGAAGTTGTAGCGATGGGTGCAGCAATTCAGGGCGGCGTTATCACTGGTGACGTAAAAGACGTAGTACTTCTAGATGTAACGCCATTATCCCTTGGTATTGAAACAATGGGCAGTGTATTTACAAAATTAATCGACCGTAATACAACCATCCCAACTTCCAAGTCACAGGTGTTCTCAACTGCTGCTGACAACCAAACAGCCGTGGATATTCACGTTCTTCAAGGGGAGCGTCCAATGGCAGCGGACAATAAAACATTAGGCCGCTTTCAGTTATCTGACATTCCACCGGCACCACGGGGAATTCCGCAAATCGAAGTAACTTTCGATATCGATAAAAACGGAATCGTAAATGTTCGTGCTAAGGATCTTGGTACAAATAAAGAGCAGCAAATTACCATTAAATCATCTACAGGACTTTCTGATGATGAAATTCAAAAAATGGTCCGCGAAGCAGAAGAAAACGCGGAAGCGGATAAACAACGCAAAGAAGAAGCAGAACTTCGCAATGAAGCGGATCAGCTAGTCTTTACAACAGAAAAAACCTTAAAGGATCTGGAAGGTAAGGTTGACGCTGCTGAAGTAGCAAAAGCAAATGATGCGAAGGATGCTCTAAAGCAAGCTATCGAGAAAAACGATTTAGCAGAAATGCGTGCGAAAAAAGATGCTCTTCAAGAAATCGTTCAGGCTTTGACTGTAAAGCTATATGAACAGGCTGCTGCGGCACAGCAAGCGCAGGCAGGCGGCGCTGATGCAGGTGCCTCTGGCAAAAAAGACGACAATGTAGTTGATGCAGAGTTTGAAGAAGTTAAAGACGATAAATAGAAAAGCGGAAGCGCCTTGACCAGGGGCTTATGACCCAGAGCCCCTAGGCGCTGGAGCTAGACAGTAATCGTTGTATTAGACGGTTACTTGTATTACTGATAAAAAAGTCAAAGTCAGACTAAAGGCTTTGGCTTTTTTAGCTAATCAGAATTTATTCCATAAGTTCTGAACGCATAAATATAACTACGCCTCTGTCTTCGTCCTAATGGACTCGCCAGTCGGCGAGTTTTTATTTATTGCTATACCTTTCCTAGGGTGTTAGAATAATCTTTATGTGAAAAGATTCGGGAGTGATGGTAATCAATGAGTAAACGGGATTACTATGAGGTGCTTGGTTTAAGCAAAGGTGCCTCTAAGGATGAAATAAAAAAGGCTTATCGCAAACTGTCTAAACAATATCACCCGGATATCAATAAAGAACCGGATGCAGCGGATAAATTTAAGGAAATTGCAGAAGCCTATGAAGTGTTGAGTGATGACCAAAAACGGGCACACTATGACCAATTTGGACATACTGACCCGAATCAAGGCTTCGGAGGATTTGGCGGGGGTTCTGATTTCGGCGGCGGTTTTGGCGGCTTTGAAGATATCTTTAATACCTTTTTTGGCGGAGGCGGTTCTCGTCGGAGAGACCCGAATGCGCCAAGACAGGGTGCAGACCTTCAATATACTATGACCATTTCTTTTGAGGAAGCGGCATTCGGTAAAGAAACGGATATTGAAATTCCTCGTGAAGAAACATGTGAAACATGTAGTGGTACAGGAGCAAAGCCTGGAACGAAGCCAGAGACCTGTAAACATTGTCAGGGTTCAGGACAAGTAAGTGTGGAGCAGAATACTCCATTCGGCAGAATTGTGAACAGACGTACCTGCCACTACTGTAACGGAACCGGTAAAGAAATTAAAAATAAATGTGCCACATGTGGCGGCGCTGGTAAAGTAAAGAAGCGGAAGAAGATTCATGTGAAAATTCCTGCGGGAATCGACGATGGCCAGCAGATGCGTCTCTCTGGACAAGGCGAAGGTGGTATTAACGGCGGGCCGGCAGGAGATCTTTATGTTGTTTTCCACGTTCGTGACCATGAATTTTTTGAACGTGATGGCGATGACATTTATTGTGAAATGCCAATCACGTTTGTTCAGGCCACACTCGGAGCCGAGATTGAAGTGCCAACCTTGCATGGGAAAGTAAAATTGAAGGTACCTTCTGGTACACAAACCGGAACAAAATTCCGATTAAAAGGAAAAGGCGTTCCGAATGTCCGTGGTTATGGTACGGGAGATCAACATATTCTTGTTCGGGTTATCACCCCAACAAAATTAAGTGATAAACAAAAACAATTGCTGCGCGAATTTGATGAGGCAAGCGGCAATGCTCCTCTAGGGGAACATGAAGAAAGCTTTTTTTCAAAAGTAAAACGTGCCTTTAAAGGCGAGTAAGGATTGGAGCTGGTAGAATGAAGTGGTCTGAAATTAGTATCCACACAACAAATGAAGCGATTGAGCCAATTTCTCATATTTTACACGAAGCTGGGGCGAGCGGTGTTGTAATTGAGGATCCATTTGAATTGACAAAGGAAAGGGAAGATCAATTCGGTGAAATCTACCAGCTTAATCCAGATGATTACCCTGAGGAAGGTGTCATTGTAAAGGCCTATTTGCCGGTCAATAGCTTCTTGGGCGAAACAGTCGAAGCGATTAAAGATTCTATTAATAATCTTATCCTATTCAATATTGATATAGGCTTAAATAAGGTTACAATCAGTGAAGTAAACGAGGAAGAATGGGCGACTGCTTGGAAGAAGTATTATAACCCTGTTAAGATCTCTGAAAAGTTCACGATTGTGCCTACATGGGAGATATATAACCCCGTCAGCAGCGATGAATTAATCATTGAATTGGATCCAGGCATGGCGTTTGGTACGGGGACACATCCGACGACGGTGATGTGTATTCAAGCCCTTGAAAGAACGGTCCGCCCTGGTGATCGAGTCATTGATGTTGGAACAGGTTCGGGTGTTCTAAGTATTGCTGCTGCCATGCTGAGGGCAGAGGATGTCAGGGCTTTTGACCTTGATGAAGTGGCAGTTACACAGGCAAAATTAAATATTAAGTTAAATAAAGTTCACAATATGGTGAATGTTTCTCAGAATAACCTGCTTGATGGCGTTGAAGAAGGATCAGCTGATGTCATTGTAGCCAATATTTTAGCCGAAGTCATTTTGCGTTTTACCGATGATGCGGCCCGGGTTGTAAAGCCGGGAGGTTATTTCATTACTTCAGGTATTATTCAGCAGAAAAAAGATCAAGTAAAAGAGGCACTTGTATCATCCGGTTTTGAAATTACAGAAACCATTTTAATGGAGGATTGGGTTGCCATTATTTCTAAAAGGGTATAATGAAGAAGCGAGGGGGGATATTCATTCCCCTTTTTGTATTTCATTCTTTATTATTGCTTTAAATTTTAGTAAAATAAGACGTATTCTGTTTTAGAGAGGGTGCAAAGTTGTGCAGCGCTACTTTGTTAAAAACCGAGCAAGTGAAGATCGTTTTTTCATAGACGAAGAAGATTGCCACCATATAGTCAAGGTGATGCGCATGGAACTTGGCGATCAAATCATCTGTGTCGATCCTGATGGAAAGCAGGCCATCTGCCGGCTTGCAGAAATTACCGATGAAAGAGTTGCTGCAGACGTTGTACAATGGAAAGAAGAGGTTTCTGAGCTGCCGATTTCAGTTACTATTGCAAGCGGGCTGCCTAAAGGGGACAAGCTTGAGTGGATTATCCAAAAAGGAACGGAATTAGGAGCTCATCAATTTATCCCTTTCTCGGCCGCACGCTCGGTTGTTAAATGGGATGAGAAAAAGGCTGCGAAAAAAATAGAGAGATGGCAAAAAATTGCCAAAGAGGCGGCCGAGCAATCACATCGTGCCGTGCTGCCAAAAGTGGAAAGAGCGATGAGTTTTAAAGAATTGCTTGCTAAAAGTAAAGAATTTGATTATAGATTAGCTGCGTATGAGGAGGAAAGTAGAAACGGAGAAACATCCGTTTTTTCTGCTGTCCTGAAACAATTAAAATCTGGTGAATCTCTCCTTCTTGTCTTTGGACCCGAAGGGGGCCTTTCAGAAGAAGAGGTCCAGCAGTTAACGCATAATGGTTTTAATCTTTGCGGACTCGGTCCGCGCATATTAAGGACGGAAACGGCCCCATTGTATTCCCTTGCGGCCATTTCCTATCATTTTGAATTACTGAGGTGAACATTCAATGGCAACAGTTGCTTTTCATACATTGGGTTGTAAAGTCAACCACTATGAAACAGAAGCCATTTGGCAACTATTTAAGCAAGAAGGCTATGAGCGCGTGGATTTTGAATCCATGTCAGATGTTTATGTGATAAATACCTGTACGGTTACGAATACAGGAGATAAAAAAAGCCGCCAGGTCATCCGTCGTGCGGTTAGAAAGAACCCAGATGCGGTAATCTGTGTTACAGGCTGTTATGCACAAACATCGCCGGCAGAGATCATGGCTATCCCTGGCGTAGATGTTGTTGTAGGAACACAGGATCGTGTTAAAATGCTGGACTATATCGAGCAGTATAAAACAGAACGGCAGCCAATTAACGGTGTCGGCAATATTATGAAGAATCGCGTCTATGAAGAACTGGATGTACCATCCTTTACAGACAGAACACGTGCCTCTTTGAAGATTCAAGAAGGCTGCAATAATTTTTGTACGTTCTGTATTATTCCATGGGCACGCGGCCTGATGAGATCACGTGAACCGCAGGAAGTTATTCGCCAGGCCCAGCAATTAGTGGATGCGGGCTATAAGGAGATTGTCCTTACAGGTATTCACACAGGCGGTTATGGCGAGGACATGAAGGATTATAATCTTGCGATGCTGCTTCGTGACTTAGAGGCACAGGTTAAAGGAATAGAACGACTGAGAATTTCTTCGATAGAGGCCAGCCAAATTACCGATGAAGTAATTGAAGTCATCAAGCATTCGAATATTGTTGTCCGCCATTTGCATATTCCGATTCAATCTGGTTCAAATACTGTTTTGAAAAGAATGCGTCGTAAATATACAATGGAATTTTTCGCAGAGAGATTGGAACGTTTGAAGGAAATCCTGCCAGGTCTAGCTGTAACCTCTGACGTAATTGTTGGTTTCCCTGGTGAAACGGAAGAGGAATTTATGGAGACTTATAATTTTATAAAAGAACATAAATTCTCCGAGCTTCATGTTTTCCCTTACTCCAAGCGTACAGGAACACCCGCTGCCAGAATGGAAGATCAAGTTGATGAAGAGGCCAAAAATGACCGCGTTCACCGCTTAATCACTCTTTCTGACCAACTAGCAAAAGAGTATGCTTCAGAATTTGAAGGTGAGGTTCTGGAGGTTATTCCGGAAGAGGCGTTTAAAGAAGAGGCTGAATCAGGCCTTTACGTTGGCTACACTGATAACTACTTAAAGGTTGTTTTCCCGGCAACTGAAGATATGGTTGGCAAAATTGTAAAAGTCAAGATTACAAAAGCCGGATACCCTTACAACGAGGGACAATTTGTCCGTGTGGTTGAAGATACAGCAACTGTTAAGGAAGAAGTTTTTACAACTGAAGAAGCAGCTATTTAATAATAAAGGGTGCCCCGTCACGGGACACCCTTTAATTAATTGTTCAGCAAATAATTTTGGAACAAAAGCGAATTGGTGCCCCAATTGGTAAATGATTCAGGCTTTAGGTAACCAATGACTCGTATTGGTGCCCGAACTGTAGAATAATCCTGCTCTTCGGTAACCAATGGGCCGTATTGGCGCCCAAACTGTAGAATAATCCTGCTCTTCGGTAACCAATGGGCCGTATTGGCGCCCGAACTGTAGAATAATCCTGCTCCTCGGTAACCAATGGGCCGTATTGGCGCCCGAACTGTAGAATAATCCTGCTCTTCGGTAACCAATGGATCGTATTGGCGACCGAACTGTTGAATAATCCTGCTCCTCGGTAACCAAATGGGCCGTATTGGCGCCCGAACTGTAGAATAATCCTGCTCCTCGGTAGCCAATGGCCTGTATTGGTGCCCCAACTCGTGAATTATTCAGGCTTTCGGTAGCCAATGGCCTGTATTGATGCCCCAATTGGTAAATAATTCAGGCTTTGGGTAACCAATGACTCGTATTGGTGCCCCAATGGGTGAATAGTTCAGCCTTTCGGTAGCCAATCTCCTTCTGATTAGAATGTAAGGTTAAAGTCCAGCTGATTATTTCACAATAGGTTGTTTTGGTCTTCTATCGTGTAAAAATAATATCATCTCGCCAAACTTTGTTGCAAACGGCAGCACTAAAAGAGAGGACACTACATTAAAAATAACGCTGATATGAGCCAGTTGAACATCCTTCCTGGCTGCGAGCAGCGGGGCATTTTCGGTCAGCAGAGGGATGAGCGGGATAAATAATAATACGCCAAAAACATTCAGCCACACATGCGCATAGGCCGCCAATTTTGACTCCTTCCCGCCGCCAATGGATGCAATAATGGCGGTGATACAGGTTCCAATATTAGCCCCTAGAACAATGGCAATTCCCGCATCAAGCTGCAGGAGCCCTGCAGTTAGAAATCCCATTGTAATCCCGGTCATTGCCGTACTTGATTGAATAATGGCAGTAATGACCGTTCCCGTTAATAAACTCATCAGAATATTATCATTTATGGAAAGAATGAATTGATGGATCACATTCATCGATGTTAACGGCTCGGCTAACCTTTCAAATCCCTTCATTGCCGTAAAAACAGAAGCAATGCCAAACAGAAGCATTCCGATACTTCTTGCTTTTTTATTGGGAAATATAATTAGAATTGCCCCAATAATCGCAAATGGGACAAGAACAGCATCTATGTCAAACGTAATTAATTCTGTCTTAAAGGTAGTACCAATATTGGTACCAAGAATAATCCCAATCGATTGAGGAAAAGTCATGATTCTTGCGGAAATTAAGCCGATTGTAATAACCATTACCGCAGAACTGCTTTGCAGGAGTGCGGTTATAAATGTCCCGGTCAGCATTCCTTTTAAAGGTGTACTGGTTAGTTTAATCAGCCATGTCTTAAGTTTGTTGGCGGACAAATTAAATAGTCCAAATCTGATAATTGTCATGCCAAAAATAAATATTAAAATGCAAAGTACAAATAATAATATGTAAAGCATGGTCTATCCTCCCCTCCCTTCATTGTATGGTCCGATAGGGAGGGACATGCCATCTTTAAAAGGAAAATTAAGACATGCTAAAAAAATATCTGCATAAAATGTACATTCCTTGTCACTTCACTGTGAAATACAGTTGACCTTGCACCTAGGTTATATTATAATTGCAAGGTACATGGATTGAATGTAAGTGTGTTGTGTTTCGGAGGGAGGGAAAGAGAATGTCTAAAACCGTTGTTCGTAAAAACGAATCGCTTGAAGATGCTCTTCGTCGCTTCAAACGTACAGTATCAAAAACTGGTACTTTGCAAGAGGCAAGAAAGCGCGAATTCTACGAAAAGCCAAGTGTAAAACGTAAGAAAAAGTCTGAAGCAGCAAGAAAACGTAAGTTTTAAGAGGGTGTAATAAATGAGTCTTCTCGAGCGTTTAAATAATGACATGAAACAAGCGATGAAAAACAAGGAAAAAGACAAACTTTCTGTTATTCGGATGATTAAAGCTTCGATTCAAAACGAGGCGATTAAGCTTGGTGTAAGTGAGCTGTCCGATGCAGATGAGTTAACGGTCCTTTCTCGCGAATTAAAACAACGCAAAGACTCCCTCCATGAGTTTGATAAGGCCGGTCGTGAAGACTTGGTTGAAAAATTGCGTACAGAGATCGCTATTGTCGAACTGTATATGCCGAAACAGCTTTCCGAAGAGGAACTTTCAGAAATAGTAAAAGAAACTATTTCTGAAGTCGGTGCAAAATCAAAAACGGAAATGGGAAAAGTGATGGCTGCTATAATGCCTAAAGTAAAGGGCAAAGCAGACGGGTCACTTGTTAATAAATTTGTACAACAACACCTTTCATAGTATTCTGACACTAAGACCATAGGTAAATGCCTGTGGTCTTTTACTTTTTAAATGAAACTTTCAGGCCAATAATCCGTAAATATTATTATGAGATGTAAAGAAAGGAGGGCTAGGATGGTTGAGTTTCTTATGAACCCTGTTGTTGTAACCGTTCTCCTGACGATTGGCGGAGTTGGACTGGTATTAGAGCTTTTTTCGCCAAGGTTTGGACTGTCCGGCTTAATTGGACTATTGGCGCTTGTTTTATTTTTTTATGGGCATTTCATGGCAGGCTATGCCGGTGTTGGCACTCTGGTTCTATTTGCTGGGGGAATCCTGCTGCTTTTCTTTGAATTGTTTCTTCCGGGTGCAGTTGCAGGAACTTTGGGTCTGGCAGCTTTGATTTTAAGCTTCTTTCTTGCCGGGGAGGATGCATTACAAATGGGTGTTTCAATTTTAATTTCAATTTTCTTAACAACCCTCGTGTTCTTTTTAATGATAAAGGTGCTTGGGAAAAAGCTTGTTTTATTCAATAAAATGGTTTTATTTGATTCCGCCAAAAAAGAAGATGGTTATGTTTCCAATATTAATCGTACCGATTTATTGGGGAAAGAAGGAGTCGCATTAACTATTTTAAGGCCTGCTGGTACAGCAATTTTTAATAATGAAAGAGTTGATGTGGTAAGTGAGGGCGGGTTTATAGCCCAAAATGCAAAAATTAAGGTCATCAAGGTTGAAGGTGCACGAATTGTTGTCAGAGAGGTAATTTCATAACAGAAGGGAGTAATGGACTGTGGACGGATCTATTTTTATTATTGGCTTTGTGGTTATTGCCTTAATTTTATTTGGCATCCTGTTATCGTTTGTACCGGTTATGCTTTGGGTTTCTGCGCTTGCTGCGGGTGTTAGAATCAGTATTTTTACCTTAATAGGAATGAGGTTGAGAAGGGTAACACCAAGCAAGGTGGTTAATCCCCTAATTAAAGCCCATAAGGCTGGTTTAAATGTTACCACAAACCAACTCGAAAGCCATTATTTGGCGGGCGGGAATGTTGACCGTGTGGTAAATGCACTTATTGCAGCACATCGGGCAAATATTGAGTTATCATTTGAGCGTTGTGCTGCTATTGACTTAGCGGGACGTGACGTACTGGAAGCCGTGCAAATGAGTGTTAATCCCAAGGTTATTGAAACACCGTTTATTGCAGGTGTTGCCATGAACGGAATTGAAGTAAAAGCAAAGGCAAGAATTACTGTTCGTGCCAATATTGATCGCCTTGTTGGGGGCGCCGGCGAGGAAACGGTCGTTGCTCGTGTTGGCGAAGGCGTTGTCTCCACCATCGGTTCATCAGATAGCCACAGCAAAGTCCTAGAAAATCCTGATTTGATTTCGCAAACGGTACTGGCCAAAGGGCTTGATGCAGGCACCGCTTTTGAAATTCTCTCAATTGATATTGCTGATGTCGATATCGGTAAGAATATTGGGGCTGAATTACAAACTGAACAAGCGGAGGCCGACAAAAAGATTGCCCAAGCGAAAGCGGAAGAACGGAGAGCTATGGCTGTCGCCCTAGAACAAGAAATGAAGGCCAAGGTGCAGGAAATGAAGGCAAAGGTAGTAGAGGCCGATGCAAAAGTGCCGCTTGCGATGGCTGAGGCATTGAAATCGGGCAATATCGGCGTCATGGACTATCTTAACTTTAAAAACATCTCCGCTGATACTGAAATGAGAGGGTCAATCGGGAAAATAACAGGGGAAAACAAAGATGGTCAGTAAAATTCATCTTAGGAGGCGGGTGTAATGGAAACGCTGCTTTTCCTAATCATTATTGGAATCATCTCCACGATTTTTCGCAAAGGGAAAAAACCAACGACAAAATATAAACCATTTTCTATGAACACCTTTGAGGATTTAAGAGCTCATTTTCAAAATGAGCCGGTTAAAACGAAATTTAAACATTCTAAACAAAACAACGAAAAGGATATAGAAAAAGCTTATCAAAAGGCAAAACAGAAGATGGCAACCGGTTCAACCGTTAATCATAGTCAGGAAAAGCCTGCCGAAATCAGCCAGAAAGCAAAGGTAGATCATAATGTAGTTGAGGAGGAAACTGACATTTCTGTGGAGCCAACTCCGCAAAAAATAATCAACGGTATCATTTGGGCTGAAATTCTTGGTGAGCCACGATCTAAAAAAACGTATTACGTAAAAAAGGGTAGAGGGTAATGCCTTAAGAACGCAGAACCCAATACGAAAAAGATGTGCTAGAACCCCTATTCATTTCATAAACATGAGATGAAAGGGGGTTCTTTTTTTATGGCAAAAAAATGGGGCCAACGGATTCGCAACTGGATGGCTAATAAAATGGATCTTCCTCAAGACGTTTTGATGGATTTGCCCCGAATTACGATGATCGGACAAATCCATATTTATATAGAAAATCACCGAGGCTTGCTCGCCTTTACCGATAAAGAACTCCGTCTGCTATTAAAACAGGGGCAGTTACAGATAAAAGGAAAATCTTTCGTCATTAAAACCATCTTACCTGAAGAAATATTACTCGAAGGAAAAATAGATCAGGTTCTGTTTATTAATGATTAATCTGGGAGGAACAAAATGAAGAATTTGTGGATGGAATATTTATTTGGAATTGTCACAGTAAAAGTATCAGGTAAAGGGATGGAGCGCTTTATTAATGTCCTGATTAGGAATGGCTTTTTTATCTGGAAGGTAAAGCGGCATGGAACAGAAACCATTACGTTTAAAATGAGGCTTGAGGATGCCAAGAAAATCAGATATTTTGTTCGTAACAGCGGGTGCAGGGTTTCTTTTTTACGAAGAACCGGCATGCCCTTTTTATTTAAAAGAATGTTGAAAAACAGCGGCTTTTTGATAGGTGCGGGAGTCTTCCTGATCATAATTTTTGTTTTATCAAATGTCATTTGGGGAATCCAAATTAAAGGGGCTAAGCCCGCAACTGAGTATCAAATTCGCAAAGAATTGGACAAGATGGGCGTTAAGATTGGCAAGCTGCAATTTTCGGTAAAAAATGTTGAGGGAATTCAAAGACAGTTAACCAATAACATTGGTGATCTTACGTGGGTTGGTGTGGAATTAAAAGGGACAACCTATCATCTCCAGGTGGTTGAAAAAAACGAACCGAAGAAGCCTGAGCAACTATCTCCGCAAAATCTCGTCGCCAAAAAGAAGGCGATTATTGTTAAAAGATATATTGAAGAAGGACAACCAGTGGTGGATAAGAACGATCATGTGGAGGAAGGGCAATTACTCGTTTCTGGTGTAATCGGAGAAGGGGAAAATTCCAAAATGATCGCAGCAAAAGGAGAGGTCTGGGGCGAAACTTGGTATATGAGCCATGTTGAGCTGCCGTTTGAAACCAGCTTTAAAGTCTATAACGGAAACGAGGAACAAAAGCATTCATTATTATTTGGAAAATTTGAGCTGCCAATCTGGGGCTTTGGTAAACCGGATTTCAAGGAATCTGAAACCGAAACGGTTGAACATAAAATTCATTTCTTAAAATGGGAGCTGCCCATCTCCTATGTTCATAAAACCATTCGAGAAAGAGAGGAATACACGAGAAATTACACAGAAAAAGAAGCGGAAGAAAACGCACTCGAATTAGCCAGAAAACAAATAAAAAGTCTTTTAGATGAGGATGCTATCATTAAAGATGAAAAAATTTTACACAAAGATAATAAAAATGGTAAGGTTATACTGGACGTTCATTTTAAAATCATTGAAAACATTGCAGTCGGACAACCGATTTCCAAGGAGACTCATGAATGACAGAAAAGTTAACAACCATTAAGGTACAGCTTGAAAATCCTGCAGAAGCAATGGCGCTGCTCGGAACTTCAGACCAACATTTAAAAATTATTGAACAAGAGCTTAATGTTTCGATTATTACAAGGGGTGAGTCGCTCAACCTCTCAGGAGATGAGGAGCAGGTTTCTCTTGCTGGGCAAATACTCGACCGCTTAATGTTTGTCATCCGAAAGGGAATTACCATTAGCGGGCGAGATGTCTTATATGCCGTGCAAATGGCTCAAAAGGGAACCCTTGATTACTTTGTGAATCTATATGAGGAAGAAATCGGCAAAAACGTTAAAGGAAAATCCATCCGTGTTAAAACGCTTGGCCAAAGGCAATATATCAACTCGATTAAGAAAAATGATTTAGTGTTTGGCATTGGCCCTGCTGGTACAGGAAAAACGTATTTAGCCGTTGTTATGGCCGTTAACGCCCTGAAAAATGGACAGGTTAATAAAATCATTTTAACTCGCCCTGCTGTTGAAGCAGGAGAAAGTCTTGGATTTCTTCCTGGCGATTTAAAAGAAAAGGTCGACCCATATTTACGGCCATTGTATGACGCGCTCCATGATATATTGGGGGCAGAACATACAGGAAGGCTTATCGAACGGGGGACAATTGAAATTGCTCCGCTTGCGTATATGAGGGGACGGACGCTTGATGATGCTTTCGTTATCCTGGATGAAGCGCAAAATACGACACATGCGCAAATGAAAATGTTCTTGACCAGACTTGGATTCGGCTCAAAAATGGTCATTACAGGCGACCGGACCCAGATAGACTTGCCAAAAGGAGCTAAATCAGGCCTAGTTGAGGCTGAGGAAATTCTACAAAATATAAAGGGTATTTCCTTCGTCTATTTTGAAGCGGTCGATGTCGTTCGCCACCCGCTTGTCGGAAGAATCATACTGGCATACGAAAAAAAGGAAAAATAAGATGGGCTTGAAAGGGACTCACTGCATATAAAAGTGATTCCTTTTTTTTTTGAGGATGAAACTTGACGGAAAAACTGTTATCATTTTACATAAAGCAAGCTTTCATCTAAAATCAATAAATAACATAAGTGTAAAGACTTGATCATTCAGGGAAACGTGGTTGGAGGGATATAGTTGGAAAAACTGCAGGAGCATTTCATTCGAATTCGCAAACTGCTGGATAATACATTCTTTCGTATTCTTTTTTTCCTGGTATTAGGAATTGTTCTTTTCACAGCTATGTTTAACAACGTAAAGCCGGAAAAGCTGGATATTGAATTGTTTTCAGTGGCAGGAAAAACGATACGGTCTCCAGGGACAGTCGAGGATAAGCAAAGCACGGAGAAGAAAAGAAAAGAGGCGCGCGACCAGGTTCAGGCTGTCTATACATTAAAAAATGAATATACGCAAAACCGCGTTGACCTAATTACCTCCATTTTCAGCGCTGCGGCTGAAGTAAATGATGAAGTAAAGGATAATAAAAAAAAGCAGGCTGCAGAGGCTTCTGAGGAGCCGCCACAAATTATAGAGCCTAGTGTTTCAGAAAAAGTTACGATGCTTAAGTCGAAATTAACGCCGACCGTATCGAAGGATTTATCCGATCAGGTTTTTTCCGCATTAGTTCAGGCAAATAACGAAGAATTGTCCATTGCAAAAGATTTAACGGTTACCGCCATAAACAATGTAATGACGAAAAGAATATCTGCGGATGAAGTCGAAAATGCTAAAAAAAGGGTTGAGGAAGAGGTAAAATACTCAGCATTGAGCGAGAATATGAGAATTGCGGCAATTGATCTTGGCAGGTATGCTGTGATCCAAAATGAATTTTATGACCCTTCTGCAACCGAAGAACTTAGGAGGCAGGCGGCGGAAAGTGTTGAACCCGTTAAGATTCTACAAGGGCAAATTATTGTAGAAGAAGGGAAACTCATAAACCAGGATATTTACCGTCAATTGAAGCTTGTTGGACTGCTACATAACGAAAAATCCTTTAAGCCGTTCATTGGATTAGTTGTTTTAATAAGCATTATACTTACATCGCTTTATTGTTACTTTTACCAAATGAAATCGCTCCCCGAAAAGAGACAAAACTTTTTGTTATTGTTCGGGATGATTTTCATTCTATCAATTTTTTTATTGAAAATACTCAGTATGCTGCAAGTATTTAATTATTCTGCGATTGGCTATCTATTTCCTGCAGCCTTGGCGGGGATGATGATAAAAATTTTAATTGATGAAAAGCTGGCTATTATGACCTCTATCATCCTTGCAGTTTGCGGCAGTGTATTATTTAATGAAGGCGTATCGGGGACATTAAACTTTTCAGAAGGTATCTATATTTTATTCAGTGCTTTGGGAGGCATATTATTTTTAAGTAATCAAAACCAGCGGTCAAAAATTCTGCAGGCTGGGATATTTTCTGCAGTAGTGAATCTGTTGACCATTTTGGCTTTAATGTATTTGCCTAACGGGCAATATTCCGGTTTGGAATATGGGTATTATTTTATTACAGCCCTTGTATCAGGTATTGCCTCTGCGGTGTTGACGATTGGCTTACTGCCTTTTTTTGAGGCAAGTTTCGGCATACTATCAACCATTAGGATGATCGAATTATCGAATCCAAATCATCCGCTTTTAAGGAAAATCTTAATGGAGGCCCCTGGGACCTATCATCATAGCGTGATGGTTGCAAATTTAGCGGAGTCTGCCTGCGAAGCTATTGGTGCAAATGGTTTGCTGGCAAGGGTAGGAAGCTATTATCATGATATAGGCAAAACACGGCGGCCAAACTTTTTTATCGAAAATCAAATCCACCATGATAATCCGCATGACCGTCTGCCGCCGGACAAAAGCGCAAGCATCATCATTGCCCATGTAACGGATGGTTCGAATATGCTAAAGAAGTGCCATATGCCAAAGGAAATAATTGAAATCGCTGAACAGCATCATGGGACCACCTTACTTAAGTTTTTCTATCATAAAGCGCTTCAGGCCGATCCTGATGTAAGGGAAGATGATTTCCGTTATCCCGGTCCGAAGGCACAGTCAAAGGAATCGGCCGTGGTGGGAATTGCAGATAGTGTTGAGGCTGCAGTACGTTCCTTATCACAGCCTACGCCAGAGTTGATTGAGTCTCTTGTGAAAAAAATTGTGGCTGACCGTCTTCAAGATGGGCAATTAAATGAATGTGATCTGACCATGAAGGAAATTGAAACTGTCACTTTCACATTATGTGAAACATTAAAGGGGATCTTTCATTCTAGAATTGAATATCCTGAGCTAATAAAGAAGGTGAAACAAGCATGACATTACTTATTGATTCATTAGATGAAACAGAGCAGCTGTCTGACCAACAGATGCTTGATGTTGAAAGGTTACTAAATTTTGCAGCAAATAAGCTAAGCATTGAAGAACATAGTGAAGTTTCGGTTACCTTTGTGACAAATCAAAGAATCCAAGAAATTAATCGTGAATACCGTGATAAGGACGCGCCAACTGATGTGATTTCATTTGCCATGGAAGAGTTAGGTGAGGGAGAAATAGAAATTGAGGGCGCTGAGATGCCAAGGGTATTGGGAGATATTATCATTTCAATTCCTAAGGCAATGGAGCAGGCAGAAGAATATGGCCATCCTTTCGTAAGGGAACTTGGCTTTTTAGCTGTGCATGGATTTCTCCATTTATTAGGGTATGACCACATGACAGAGGAAGAGGAAAAAGAAATGTTCTCTCTACAGAAGGAAATTTTAAATGAATATGGACTCGCTAGATAAGCCTAAACGCAGAAAATTTTGGCACACCTTTGCCTATGCCATAGAAGGAATTGTGACGGCCTTAATGCAGGAAAGAAATATGCGGTTTCATGCAATAAGCGCTGTTATTGTGATTGCCTTTGGCTTGTTCTTCTCTATTACTAAAATAGAATGGCTGTTTATTCTCGTTTCAATCGGCGGCATGTTTTCGTTGGAATTACTGAATACGGCCATTGAACGCGTAGTAGACCTGGTAACAAATGAGTATAAACCTCTTGCTAAACAGGCTAAGGACATTGCTGCCGGAGCAGTGTTCATTTTTGCCATTATTACACTTGTAATAGGAATCGTCATATTTTTACCCTATGTCTTGAAATTGTTTTTGTAAGCTTTTGATTACAGGATTTGAAATGGCCGCTTGATTTAGGTAAAATGACTAAACAGCTTCTTCTTAGAAAAAAACTATTTTTAAGAATATTTCAACTATTTTAAATTTTTTATTTTTTTCTTTACAAATAATGTTTTTTTGGAAAATTTGAGGTAAAATAAAGAAACAGCAGGACTCCTGCTGGAAAGGAAAGAAGACTAGTGAACATCGAACAACTAATCGAAGAAGCTAAAAAGGCAAGAGAAAAAGCTTATGTTCCTTATTCTAAGTTTGGCGTGGGAGCAGCGCTTTTAACAACAGATGGTAAAGTATATCATGGCTGTAATATTGAGAATGCCGCCTACAGTATGTGTAACTGTGCAGAGAGGACTGCTATTTTTAAAGCGTTTTCAGAAGGCGACCGGCAATATCAAATGATGGCCGTTGTTGCTGACACTGATCGGCCATGCTCGCCATGCGGGGCCTGCAGGCAGGTCATTGCAGAATTATGCCCGAGGGAAATGAAGGTGGTTTTAACCAACCTTAAAGGGGATGTTCTAGAGACCACAGTAGAGCAGTTATTGCCAGGTGCTTTTTCGCCGGAGGATTTAAATGGTAAATAATACGAGTTCAGGAACAGATTATAAATCAGGGTTTATATCCATTATTGGCCGCCCGAACGTTGGAAAATCAACTTTTCTGAATCGGGTAATCGGCCAAAAAATCGCCATCATGAGCGACAAGCCGCAAACAACGCGCAATAAAATCCAAGGAGTTCTGACCCTTTCAGATGCCCAAATGGTGTTTATCGATACCCCTGGTATCCATAAACCAAAACATAAATTAGGCGACTTCATGATGAAGGTTGCCCAAAATACTCTTAAAGAAGTAGACTTAGTTTTATTTATGGTCAATGCCGAAGAAGGTTTTGGGCGTGGTGAAGAATTTATTCTTGAAAAATTTCAAACCATTAATACACCAGTCTTTCTCGTCATTAATAAAATTGATCAAGTTCACCCTGATGAGCTGTTGCAGATTATTGAATTGTATAAAGAAAAGTATGCTTTTCAAGAAATTGTGCCAATTTCTGCACTGGAAGGAAATAATGTCGAAAGACTGCTTGAGCAAATTAAAGCGATTCTTCCTGAAGGGCCGCAATACTATCCTGCCGATCAGGTAACCGATCATCCGGAACGCTTTATCATTACAGAGTTAATCAGGGAAAAAGCCCTTCATTTAACAAGGGAGGAAATCCCTCATTCCTTGGCTGTTGTTCTTGATAAAATGGAACGGCAGGGGAATAAAGACATTATTCATGTCATGGCAACCATTATTGTCGAACGTGATTCACAAAAAGGGATTATCATTGGCAAGCAGGGAAGCATGCTGAAGGAAATAGGCAAGCGTGCTCGTGTTGATATTGAAAACCTTCTAGGTTCCAAAGTCTTTTTGGAACTGTGGGTAAAGGTTCAAAAGGATTGGCGCAATAGAATGTCCCAGCTTCGTGAATATGGCTTTAATGAAAACGAATATTAGTGAATCACTTTAACTAAAGTATTAACACTCTTTCAAGAATATGCATAATCAGTTTTAACAAAATTTACGTCTTATGATTAATGCGTAGGCAGGCTATGATAATTGTAAGGTTTGAACTGTAACGCTAGTCTAAATATCGAAAGGTGGGGTTTTCATGTTGGATTTTACGTGGAAAATATTTAGCCAAACAGGTAATATTGACACATATCTTCTCTTTAAAGAGCTTGAGAAGGAAAACCAAGAAATACCCGGTAATCTGAATGAAGAGCTAGCTCAAATCGATTTTCCAGTTTCATAAGCAAGTCACGCGCCTGAAGAAGGTGACAATCATGCTTCAGAAATGTGAAGGCATCGTCATTAGAACAACAGATTATGGTGAAACAAACAAAATTATTACACTATATACAAGGGAATGGGGAAAGGTTGGCTTTATGGCCCGTGGAGCTAAAAAGCCTAATAGCCGTCTTTCAGCTATTACCCAGTTATTCACTCACGGTTACTTCCTCGTTCAAAAAGGAACAGGCCTAGGAGGCCTTCAGCAGGGTGAAGTCGTTTCCTCGATGCGCTCGATTGGGGAAGATATTTTTCTAACCGCATATGCAAGTTATATTGTCGAACTAACGGATAAATGTACTGAGGAGAAAAAGCCTAATCCTTTTCATTTTGAATTGCTTTATCAGACCCTTCACTATATGAATGAAGGCTTTGATGCTGATATTCTTGTGAATATCTATGAGATGAAAATGTTGAATGTTTTAGGATTATATCCTATCTTGAATCAATGTTCCGTTTGTGGAAGCACAGACGGGCATTTTTCTTTTTCGATCCGGGAAGGCGGATTTATCTGTCACCGATGTTTAGCCAAGGACCCTTATCATATAAAACTGTCACAAGCAGCGGTAAAATTATTAAGATTGTTTTATTATTTCGATTTGTCTAGATTAGGGAATATCTCCGTTAAAGATGAAACAAAGGCAGAACTGAAGAAAGTTATTTCGGTTTATTATGAAGAATATTCTGGGCTTCATTTGAAGACAAAGAAATTCCTTGACTCAATGGGGCAGTTTCGTAATCTTTTATAAATGCGATGTTGACATTGTTAAAAGTTTTGGTTAATATTAGCTTTAAAATTAATATTTGCGTTGACAGAAAGTAGTACTTAGTCCCCTCTATAAAAGCGAACCTAGGATAGTGTAAGCTAGGGTATAGAGCATTAAGGAAGGCGTTCTTGAGCAAAGTTGTATTAAGGTGGCTGCTATTTAGGGCAGCAAATAGGGTGGAACCGCGGGTAACTCTCGTCCCTATGCTTATTATAGGCATAGGGACGGGAGTTTTTTTATTTATTAAGAATATGAAAAAGGAGTTATTACGATGAGTGTAACAATGGAACAGATTGTCTCACACGCTAAGCACAGAGGTTTTATTTTTCCGGGGTCTGAAATTTACGGCGGACTTGCGAACACTTGGGATTACGGTCCTTTAGGTGTCGAATTTAAAAATAATATAAAAGCTGCCTGGTGGAAAAAGTTTGTTCAGGAGTCACCATATAATGTTGGCTTAGATGCGGCAATCCTCATGAACCCGAGAACATGGGAAGCTTCAGGGCATATCGGCAACTTTAACGATCCAATGATTGACTGCAAAAACTGTAAAGCCCGTCACCGTGCTGATAAATTGATTGAAAATGCGCTTGAAGAAAAAGGAATTGAGATGGTGGTCGATGGCCTTCCGTTTGAAAAAATGGAAGAGCTGATTAAAGAGCATAATATCGCCTGCCCAGACTGCGGCAGCCACGATTTTACCGGCATTCGCCAATTTAATCTTATGTTTAAAACATTCCAGGGCGTCACGGAAACAAGTGCAAATGAAATTTTTCTTCGTCCGGAAACAGCTCAAGGTATTTTCGTAAACTTTAAAAATGTACAGCGGACAATGCGTAAGAAACTGCCATTCGGTATTGCCCAAATCGGTAAAAGCTTCCGTAATGAAATTACACCGGGTAACTTTACCTTCCGTACAAGAGAATTTGAGCAAATGGAGTTGGAATTCTTCTGCAAACCAGGAGAGGAACTAAAATGGTTTGATTATTGGAAGCAATTTGCGGAAAAATGGCTCATGTCATTAGGTCTTAACCAAGAAAACTTAAGACTTCGCGACCATTCGGAAGACGAACTGTCCCATTACAGCAATGCTACAACTGATTTTGAATATAAATTCCCGTTTGGCTGGGGTGAGCTTTGGGGTGTTGCCTCTAGAACTGATTATGATTTGAAGCAGCATATGCAACATTCCGGTGAGGATTTCAATTATATTGATCCGGAAACAAATGAACGATATATTCCATACTGCATTGAGCCTTCCCTTGGTGCAGACCGGGTAACGTTGGCTTTCTTAATCGATGCTTATGATGAAGAGCAGTTAGAAGATGGAACATCTAGAACAGTTATGCGTTTCCATCCTGCTCTCGCACCGTTTAAGGCAGCAATTCTTCCGCTTTCGAAGAAGCTTTCCGATGGTGCACGAGAAGTATTTGAACGATTAGCAAAACACTTTAACGTAGATTATGATGAAGCAGGCTCTATCGGCAAACGATACCGCCGCCATGATGAAATCGGTACTCCATTCTGTATCACATATGATTTTGATTCCCAGGAAGATCAAATGGTTACCGTCAGAGACCGCGACACAATGGAACAAACAAGGGTTCCAATAGCGGAGCTTGCTGCATTCTTGCAAGAAAAGGTATCATTCTAAGAAAAAGGTGCGGAAACCCGCACCTTTTCCTATTTGGCTAATAGGAAATTATAAATTCAACTTCGCCTCATGAACCGTCCTATCGGACTTGCCAATCGGCTAGTTTTCATTTGTAGTTCACAGCCGATTCATTTCAATTAGTTAGCATTTAGTATATAATATTGCTAAATAAGAGGCTTCCGGGATACTTTCAGGAATTAAAAGGGTGGTGAGGACAATCGAACTGACAAAACGCCAAGAGCTGATATTAGATATAGTAAAGGAAAATGGACCGATCACAGGAGAGCATATCGCCGACCAATTGAACTTAACCAGAGCTACATTAAGGCCGGATCTTGCTATTTTGACAATGGCTGGTTTTTTAGATGCCAGGCCCCGGGTCGGATATTTTTATACAGGAAAATCAGGAGCGCAATTATTAACGGAAAATCTTCAACGAATATATGTGAGGGACTACCAATCCATCCCGGTTGTCGTAAGTGAAAACGTCTCGGTTTATGATGCTATTTGCACCATGTTCCTTGAGGATGTCGGGACATTATTTGTGGTCGACCAAAATACTGTTTTGGTTGGAGTTCTATCCAGAAAAGATTTGCTTCGGGCAAGTATTGGGAAACAAGAGTTAACGACCATTCCTGTCAATATCATCATGACAAGAATGCCCAATATAACCATGTGCGAGCGGGATGACCTGCTTATTGAAGTTGCGAAAAAGTTAATTGAAAAACAAATAGATGCACTGCCGGTAGTGAGAGAAACCGAAAAAGGCTTTGAAGTGATCGGCAGAGTAACGAAAACGAACATTACCAAAGCCTTTCTTGCATTAGGTGATGATGAATAAAAGTTTGGTAATAAGAAGGAGTTGATTTGGGAATGGTCTCGCCAGTGATTTATGTGGTATCAGATTCAGTAGGTGAAACGGCCGAATTAGTAACAAAAGCGGCTATCAGTCAATTTAATGGATCCGGGATGACATTAAAGAGATTCCCTTATGTAGAAGATAAGGAAAATATTGATGAAGTCTTGTCACTAGTTTCTTTGGATCATGCAATGGTGGCATATACACTTGTCAAACCGGAAATGCGTACATACATGAAAGAAAGAACAGATATAGAAGGAATATCAGCTGTGGATTTAATTGGCCCGATTATCGATCAAATTCAAAGCTTCAGCGGCAAAGAACCATTGTGTGAACCAGGGCTTGTCCGCAAATTGGATGAGGATTATTTTAAAAAGGTGGAGGCAATTGAATTTGCTGTAAAGTATGATGACGGGCGTGATCCCAGAGGGATTTTAAAGGCAGATATTGTGCTAATAGGTGTATCTCGAACCTCAAAGACTCCTTTATCCCAGTATTTAGCCCACAAACGCCTAAAAGTAGCCAATGTCCCGCTTGTTCCAGAGGTTGATCCGCCGGAAGAACTTTATAAAGTCCCGAAAGAGAAATGCTTTGGCTTAAAAATCAGTCCGGAAAAGTTAAATAACATAAGAAGAGAAAGACTGCTTTCTTTAGGATTAAATGATCAGGCTAGCTATGCAAACATTGACAGGATAAAAGAAGAGTTGGATTTTTTTGAAAAGGTAGTACAGAAAATTAATTGTCCTGTTGTTGATGTAACCAATAAAGCAGTTGAAGAGACGGCCAATGTTATTTTAAACTATATTCAAAAAGGCAGGCCTTAGCACATAATCTTATGATTATGTGTTTTTTGCTTACTGGGTAAAAAAAATAATAAATAAAAAGTTATGGCAAAATGATAACGAATATACTATAATAAAAAATTGTGATAAAAATATATGTTTTTAGGTTTAGACTTGCATTTGAACGAATAAACTATTTACTGTGAGATGTCAAGGGGACCTACAAAAAAAAATTCGACATAAATCCTTTTTTTCACTCTAAGGAATTTTTTTTTGAAATTCTTATTTTATCGGGAAAATTTCTCCATAACCCGTTTGCCTGCTCGTAAATCGGCGAGTTTTCCCAATAAAATTAATCTGGAAAGAAGGAATATTCGGAGTGATGTAGAATTAATAAAATGGTGAGGGACCACCCGACAATTTTATGTCGATGCTGATTCCTGCCCGGTCAAGGCGGAGATTGTCGAAATTGCAAAGAAATTCGCCATTGACATATTTTTTATCGCCTCCTTTGACCACTAAAACAAGGAAAAGTTCCTTAACGCGAAGGCTAGAAGGAAGGGAGTTTACGGTAAAGGTCCAAAACCTTTTCGTTTAGCGGATCGGAAAAATTTACGGCGGAATTAACAAAAATTTTGTCGAAATTTGCAGGAATTTAAAATGAAGGTGTTGAATACCTGTATACCAATGGAGTTGTTTTCATGGCAGACCGTATTGCCGAAGAAAAAATAGAACAAATTCGTCAGGCTGTTGATATTGTCGAGGTAATCAGCGATTATGTCGGGTTGAAAAAGCAGGGGCGAAATTACTTCGGATTATGTCCTTTCCATGGAGAGAGCACCCCGTCATTTTCAGTATCGCCTGACAAACAAATCTTCCATTGCTTTGGCTGCGGTGCAGGCGGAAATGTTTTTTCTTTTTTAATGGAACTAGAGGGAATTTCATTTCAGGAAGCGGCTATGAAACTGGCTGCTAGAGGAAATATTAATCTTGAAATAAATTTATCCTCCGCTCACTCCGAGAAAAAAATTTCTGATGAACTTCAGGCCATGCTTGATGCTCACGAGCTGTTACGTAAATTTTATCATCACTTGCTGGTAAATACAAAAGAAGGACAGCATGCATTAGAGTATCTGCTTGGAAGAGGATTTACACATGAGTCGATTGAGAAATTTCAAATTGGTTATTCCTTGAATTCGTGGGATTTTGTTTATAAGTTCCTAACGAAACGGGATTTTTCTCCCGAATGGATGGAAAAAGCCGGACTCATCATTAAACGTGAAAAAGATGGAACATACTTTGATCGATTTAGGGACCGAATTATGTTTCCGATATTCAACAGAAACGGAAATACGATTGCTTTTTCAGGGAGATCACTAGGGGCCGATGAGCCCAAATATTTAAACAGTCCCGAAACAGCAATCTTTAATAAAAGCAAAATTTTATACAATTACAACTTGGCTAAGCCCAGCATAAAAAAATCCCAGCAGGCAGTTTTATTTGAAGGGTTTGCAGATGTGATTTCCGCTGACCGCGCCGGAATCGAAAATGGCATTGCGACAATGGGGACATCGTTGACTGATGATCATATCGCCCTTTTGCGTACAAGCGCGCAAACCATCACTATTTGCTATGATTCAGATAAAGCAGGAATTGAAGCAGCGTTTCGAGCAGGCAACCATTTGAACGATGCAGGCTTTCAAATAAAAGTAGCTTTAATGCCTGATGGCATGGACCCGGATGAATATATAAAGAAGAACAGTCCGGAGAAATTTCGCGGCGAGGTAATTGGAGCAAGTTTAACTTGGATGGCTTTTAAAATTCTTTATTTTCGAAGAGGAAAAAATCTTCAGAATGAAGGAGATAGGCTTGCTTATATCGAACAAATAGTAAAAGAAATCAGCAAATTAACAAAAGCCGTTGAAAAGGATCATTATTTGCGGCAAATTGCAGCAGAGTTTTCCCTATCATTAGATTCCTTAAAACAGCAGGAACAGCAGATATATTTTGCGGAGAAGAAAAAGGAAATTGGTAAGAACGAACCAAAATCTAAGCCGATTCTAGTGCAAAAAAAAGTAAATGAATTAAAACCTGCGTATTATCGGGCAGAAAGATGTCTCATTGCCCATATGCTAAAAAGCAGGGATAACACCTATAAGGTACAGGAGTTACTACAGGGCGATACGTTTAACGAAGATGAACATCAGGCAATCATAACCTATCTTTTGGCATTTTACGAAGAACATATTAACCCTGATTCAAGCGCATTTTTATCCTATATTCATGATGAAAATCTAAGAAGAATAGTTGCCAACATCGAAATGATGTCAATTAATGATGAATTAAGTCATCAGGAATTAACTGATTATATCAAACAGGTGTTGAAACATAAAAAATTGTTAAAAATAAAGGAAAAAGAAGCTGAGTTAAAAGAAGCGGAGCGACACAGTGATTTTAGGCTGGCTGCTGCGATTGGAAATGAAATCAATCAATTGCGTAAATCACTATAGAGTAATTTAGTGTGTTTGATTAATTGAAGGAGGGGACCCCCGTATGGCTGCTGAAAAATCAGCACGTGCAAGCGAGGTCGAGAATGAATTGACCCTTGAGCAAGTGAAAGACCAGTTAACCGCATTGGGTAAAAAAGTTGGTGTCCTTGCCTATGATGATATTGCCGAGAAAATGGCAAATTTCGACGTGGAATCCGATCAGATGGATGAGTTTTACGAATTCCTTGGTGACCAGGGAATTGAATTAGTTGGTGATAGTGATGATGAGGACGATGATGATCCAAGCATCAAGGCGCTATCAAAAGATGATGATAGCGATGAATTTGATTTAAATGATCTGAGTGTACCTCCAGGTGTAAAAATCAACGACCCTGTTCGTATGTACCTAAAGGAAATTGGCCGGGTTGATTTGCTTTCTGCTGAAGAAGAAATTAACTTAGCCCACCGCATTGAACAAGGTGATGAAGAAGCAAAGCGGCGCCTTGCTGAAGCAAACCTCCGTCTTGTTGTTAGTATTGCAAAACGCTATGTTGGCCGTGGCATGCTGTTCCTTGACCTTATCCAGGAAGGAAATATGGGTCTGATCAAAGCGGTTGAAAAATTTGATTATCGTAAAGGCTTTAAATTTAGTACATATGCCACATGGTGGATTCGCCAAGCGATTACCCGCGCCATTGCCGATCAGGCGAGAACAATCCGGATACCCGTGCATATGGTAGAGACAATTAACAAGCTTATTCGTGTTCAGCGTCAGTTGCTGCAGGATTTAGGCCGCGAACCAACTCCGGAAGAAATTGCCGAAGATATGGACCTGACACCTGATAAGGTAAGGGAAATTTTAAAAATTGCCCAGGAACCTGTCTCACTTGAAACACCAATTGGTGAAGAAGATGACTCACATCTTGGAGATTTCATCGAGGATCAGGATGCTACATCCCCTTCAGAGCATGCTGCTTACGAGTTATTAAAGGAGCAGCTTGAAGATGTTCTCGATACCCTGACGGACCGGGAAGAAAATGTTCTTCGCCTTCGTTTTGGGCTGGATGACGGCCGTACCCGCACCCTCGAAGAGGTCGGCAAGGTTTTTGGTGTCACCCGCGAGCGAATCCGGCAGATTGAAGCAAAAGCATTAAGGAAACTGCGTCACCCAAGCCGCAGCAAACGCCTTAAAGATTTCTTGGAATAAGGCTCAAAAGATAGTTTACTTCTTACAAGAAGTAAACTATTTTTTTTTCCTTTTTTGAAAGCACTTTCTCTTTGTTCTCTATTTTACTGAATTGTCTCTCATTTTGCAAATAGGCCAATTGGTGTTTTCTCCCAAATAACAACCTAATTATTATCGTAAAAAAGGTGAATTAAAGTCAATTTTTCTTATTCAGATAAGGTTTGTAGTGCTAAATACCCTACCTGAATGGGTTTATCATCCCATATTCAGATAATATTATATTTTCTAAAATTTATTAAAGTTGAGAATTGTTAGGTGAAAAGAATATAATATATTTGTAAGCGTATACATAGGTGATTAGGGGGAGATGGACTTGAACTTTGACTTAACATCTGAACAACAAATGATTAAAAAGACAATTCGCCAGTTTGCAGAAGAAGAGGTTGCGCCAGATGCAATAGAACGTGACAGAACAAAACAGTTTCCGACAGATGTGTTTAAAAAAATGGCAGAAATGGGAATGATGGGGCTTCCCTTCCCGGAGGAATACGGCGGGGGAGGGGCAGACACCGTTAGTTTTGCGATTGTGGTGGAAGAGTTAAGCAGAGTTTGCGGTTCAACAGGTATCACTTATTCAGCGCATATTTCCTTAGGGGGCGCTCCTTTAAACTTATTTGGTACAGAAGAGCAAAAGCAAACGTATTTAACACCCATTTGCACAGGCGAATCGTTAGGTGCCTTTGGATTGACAGAGCCAAATGCCGGATCCGATGCCGGGGGAACTAAAACAACCGCAAAGGAAACGGAAGGCAAGTTTGTCATCAACGGGAATAAATGCTTCATCACGAATGCCAGTTATGCCAAGCATTTGGCACTAACGGCTGTAACGAATGAAACAAACGGTAAAAAAGAAATCAGTGCCATCATTGTTCCGACGAATACAGCTGGATTTACAGTTATTGATAATTACGAAAAAATGGGCTTAAATTCCTCCAATACAACTGAGCTTGTCTTAGAAGATGTCAAAGTACCTGTGGAAAACCTGCTGGGAAAACGAGGCGAGGGTTTTAAGCAATTTTTAATTACCCTTGATGGCGGCAGAATTGGAATCGGCGCCATGGCTGTCGGGATTGCTCAGGGTGCTTACGAGAAAGCGCTAGCCTATGCTAAGGAAAGAAAACAGTTTGGGAAATCAATTTCAACTTTCCAAGCTATTCAATTTAAGCTGGCTGACATGGCGATGAAAATTGAGCTAGCCCGCAATATGGTCTATAAGGCGGCTTGGTTAAAGGATCAAGGAAGAACATTTTCAAAGGAAGCAGCAATGTGTAAATTATACGCATCGGAAATATGTATGGAAGTCACCAGCCAAGCAGTACAAATTCATGGCGGCTATGGCTATATGAAAGAATATCATGTGGAGAGAATGATGCGTGATGCCAAGCTCCTGGAAATAGGCGAAGGAACCTCCGAAGTTCAGCGGATGGTGATTTCAAGATTAATTGGTTGTTAAAACAGGCCCTATAAAGGCAAAATGTTATTTTTTACACTCTGTTGATTGGAGCGGAAGGGGCGAGACTCCTGCGGGAGTACGGGGCAGGGGAGACCCCGCAGGCGCTAAAGCGCCGAGGAGGCTCCCCGCAACGCCCGCGGAAAGCGAGCCCCTGGAGCGGAAATAAGCAGACTATTCATAGCAAAAAAATAATTGGGAAATATAACAAAGAGGCTGAAATAAATAATTATTTTAGCCTCTTTGCTCTTTTTTTAAAAGATTATAGTGATAAAATAACATTAGGGCTTTTCCTTCTGTTCATTTTCAAGTAAAATAGTAGTTGTTTGTAGGCGGTTTTATTTATTTACAGATGTTCATACATAGGGAGGTAAAATTATGAAAAAGAATCCGGTAATTCCTTACATTCTCATCATGGTTTTTGGGATTGTCCTTATGTTCACTTTGTCTTTTAAAGGACTAGGGGATAGTAAGGAGCTTGCTGCTGAGAAAGGTGAAGGCAAAGGCAGTGAGAAAACAGAAGTGGCTGCATCCAAGCCAGAAGACATTTATAAAACAACTTGTATTGGCTGTCACGGCGATCAATACCAAGGGGTTGTAGGTCCTCCGTTAAAAGGTGTTGGCGACAAGCTTTCTAAAGAAGAACTTAAAAACATCGTGACTCACGGTAAAGGCGCCATGCCTGCAGGTCTTGTTCCCGAGGATAAAGCTGCTGCAATGGCAGATTGGTTATCGAAACTTAAATAATTTGACAAAAGGTCCTTTGCATCTGTAAAGGACCTTTTATATTATTAAGGCATACATATTGAAAAGCAGGTGTGTTAATTTGAATGCAGAAAAATTATCAATGCGTTTGACGGCTGTTGCGAAATACGTTCCAAAAGAGGCAAGATTAGCAGATATTGGTTCTGATCATGCTTATCTGCCCAGTTACTTAGTAAAAAACGCTGGCATTCCGTTTGCCGTTGCCGGTGAAGTAGCGAAAGGTCCATACCAATCTGCAAAAAGCAACGTAATGGCAGAAGGACTGTCAGATAGAATTTCAGTCAGGATGGGAGACGGCCTCGAGGTTATCGAATCTGGTGAAATAGATTGCATTACGATTGCCGGCATGGGTGGCGCTTTGATTGCCAGTATTTTAGAAAATGGAAAAGAAAAGCTGGAAACCGTCAAGAGGCTTGTGTTACAGCCAAACATTAGCGCCATTTCCATCCGTTTATGGTTTTTGGAAAATGAATGGGAGTTGATTGCTGAAGAAATTCTTGAGGAAGACGGCAAAACCTATGAGATTTTAGTTGCTGAAAAAGGTAATGCAAAACGCCCTTATAAAAAGAATAAAATGGAGATGGAGCTGTTAATGGGACCATTTCTCATTCAGAACCAAAATGAGATTTTTAAGAAAAAATGGCTGTCTGAAAGCAGCAATTGGGAAAGAGTTAAAAAACAGTTAGAAAACGCTGCTGCGACCCCTGAAACAGTTGAGAAAAGAAAGGAAATAGAAGATAAGCTAAAACTTGTGGAGGAGGCATTGAAAATTGAAAAAAGCTAATGGTCATGAAATTATTCAGCTGTTTGAAAAATTTGCACCAAAGAGTCTGGCAATGGAAGGCGATAAAATCGGCCTGCAAATTGGACGCCTTAATCAAAAGATAGAACGGGTAATGATTGCCTTGGACGTTCTTGATTCCGTCATTGATGAGGCCATTGAAAAAAAGGTTCAGCTTATTATTGCTCATCACCCGCCGATTTTCCGACCACTAAAAAATATTATTACTGATACTGTTCAAGGGCAGATCATTGAGAAATTACTCAAACATGATATCGCCGTATACGCGGCCCATACCAACCTAGATGTGGCCAAGGGCGGGGTGAATGATTGGCTGGCTGAAGCTTTAGGGTTGGAGGATGCTGAGGTTTTAGTTCCAACTTTTGATACAAAACTAAAGAAATTAGTGGTGTTTGTACCTGTCAGTCATGCTGATGAACTAAGACACGCGCTAGGGAATGCGGGTGCAGGTTTTATTGGCAGCTATAGCCATTGCTCATTTACGGCAAACGGTACTGGCCGATTTTTGCCGGGGGAGGATACGAATCCTTTTATCGGTAAGCCTGGGGAGCTAGAAAGGGTCGAAGAGGTTCGGATTGAAACGATTGTCCCTGAGCCTATCTTAAAAAAGGTAATCACCGCTATGATTAAAGCTCATCCATATGAGGAAGTGGCCTATGATGTTTATCCGCTTGAAAATAAAGGAGAGGTACTTGGGCTAGGCAGAATTGGAAAGATCCCGGAAATGACGTTAGAGGAGTTTGCCGAAAAGGTAAAAGTGGCTCTTGAGGTGGACAGGGTCCGCGTGGTGGGCGATATGCAGGCAAGAGTGAAGAAGGCCGCCGTATTAGGTGGAGATGGCAATAAATATTATTCCCATGCCAAATTTAAAGGGGCCGATGTTTATGTGACAGGGGATATTTATTATCACACCGCTCATGATGCGATGATGGATGGCTTGAATATGATTGACCCAGGGCATAATGTTGAAAAGGTCATGAAAAAAGGCCTGACCAAAACGTTGCAGACATTATGCCAGGAAGCAGGCTATGAAGTGGAGATTTTTCCTTCACAAATTCATACTGATCCTTTTCAATTCATATAAGAATAGGCTGACCTATGTCAGCCTACTCACTTAGCTCTCTTTTTTTACCTTCGGCAAGATTTTTGCCAATGGAACGTTTTTCTTGCGTTCCCATGTAGCTTCATTATTTGGATCGAATTGTTCAAGGAACGCGATGACTTCCTTCGTAATTGGTGTCGGAGTTGATGCACCCGCAGTAACAGCCACGTTTTTGGCGTCTTTAATCCAATCGATGTCAAGTTCTGTAATATCAGCAATCCTATATGCTGTTGTACCAGCAATTTCCTCAGAAACCTGAGCAAGGCGATTAGAATTGTTGCTTTTTGGATCACCGACGACAATGGTGACATCCGCTTGTTTAGCCTGCTCGGCAACAGCTTCCTGACGGATTTGGGTGGCGTGGCAAATCTCATTAAATACCTCGACATGAGGATATTTTTCTTTTACCTTTTCCATCGTATCGAAAACGTCCCATTGGCTCATGGTTGTTTGGTTAGTGACAATGAGTTTATCATAATCGAGATTCAATGCTTCGACATCAGCAGGTGTTTCCACAAGGTGGACCATGCCAGGTGCCACTCCAAGTGCCCCTTCAGGCTCTGGATGCCCTTTTTTGCCGATGTAAATCGTTTGGTATCCTTCCTTGGCCTTTTCTTCAATAAGGTCGTGTGTCCTGGTTACATCCGGGCAGGTTGCGTCAATGGCGACTAGCCCTTTCATTTTCGCAAGTTCCCTTACCTCTGGCGAGATACCGTGGGCTGTAAAAATAACGGTCCCTTTGTCAACTTTCTCTAAAATATCAAGACGATTCTTGCCGTCAAGGGTGATAATTCCTTCTTCTTCAAAGGCATCTGTAACATGTTTATTGTGAACAATCATCCCCAAAATGTAGATGGGACGGGGCAGCGTTTTATCTAATGCCGCATTCCTCGCAATGACCATGGCATCAACAACACCATAACAATAACCACGCGGCGAAATTTTAACGATTTGCATATATGAAGTCCTCCAAAAGGATTTTAGTAGATTATATGTCCATTATATAAAACTAATAGATATATTACAAAGAGACATTTTTCCTGCTCAAAATAGTAAAGAATGCCGGAGGCCGGCATTCTTATGTTAAATATATAATTTTGGTATCGAGGTTCCTTTTGGGTGCTGTCTTTTTTCCGGCGCACTGGTCTTGTGTGTTCTTTTTCTGCTGCTTTCCCTGTCGGAACTGGTTTTCTGGGTTCCTTTTCGGCTCGTTTTTTTAGATGAAGTTTTGGTTGTTCGATTTGTTGATGTTAAGCGGCTGCTAGAGGATTCTTCCCCTGACTGCTTTTTCTTTTCACTCGATTCCTCCTTATCGGAATCAGAGCTTTTTAAGCCGCGATATAACTTCCATAAGGCTGGCAGGTTTCTCACTAATGGACCATACTGCTGGATCATCGGGCCGATTGTCTGGGCCGTCTTTATAACCTGTTGAGTATTGTTAAGAATACTTGATAGTCCTCCCGGGTTAGACAAGGATTGGAGCAATCCGCCGCCTCCTGCGGCTCTGCCGGCACCCTGCATTCCCATCAGGCCGCCTGGTCCGCCGCCGCCCATCATTCCGCCTGGTCCGCCCATGCGGTTTCCTCCGCCGAAAAGCCTAGAGAGTAATCCGCCGCCTCTGCCCATTTGTTGTCCGCCCATTCCGCCAAAGGGATTTCCTTGTGGGCCCATCATTGGATTTCTTCCACCGCCCATCAGTCCTCCGCCGGGGCTCATCATTTGATTTCCCCCGCCGAATAAACCGCCCGGTCTGCCCATCATTGGTCCACCGCCGCCAAACGGTCCCATTCCCCCTGGCATTGGGAATCTAGGTCCTGGTTGCATACCATAAAACCTCCTCTCGTTTCTCAGCACATGAAGACACCGTTTTCCCATAAAAAAGAAATTATAAAAGGAAAAAGTGCGGAAGGGGAAAACTCTTGAACATGTGCGGAATTTCCACTTTTACCCTCTTGAATTACAATATGCATACACCTTGTTTTTGTTTAGGTATTATACTCAGAATCAAATGAAATTTATGGTTTTAAAAGCTGCAGGAAAGTAAAAGATGATAATAACTGGAGATTTACCTTGAACTCTACTATAATTACTTGATGGACGCGAAAATCGCAGGTCCCAATCATTTGACTTAAAAATAAGATATTTTTATATAAGGAGTACGTAAATGAAAGAAACTAAATTTGAACGTTTTGATTTTCAAGGCTTTATTAATGAGGCGCTAAACAAGCTGGGCTTCACTCAACCGACGGAAATTCAGGAACGAATGATTCCGTTGGTATTAAAAGGTGAAAGTGCGATTGGCCAATCACAAACCGGAACGGGAAAAACATTTGCCTATGTGCTGCCAATCCTTGATAAGGTGGATGCTTCGAGACAAGAGGTTCAAGCAGTCATCACAGCACCTACCAGAGAGCTTGCCAGCCAGATTTATCAACAAATTTTAAAAATTACTGAGCATTGTCCCTCTGAGAAAACAATTACCGCTAAATTATTTACAGGCGGGACAGACAAGCAGCGGACGATCGAGAAATTAAAAATACAGCCTCATATTGTTGTCGGAACGCCTAGTAGAATTAACGACCTTGTAAAGGAACAGGCGCTATTAGTACATACAGCCCGGATTCTTGTCGTCGATGAAGCGGATATGATGCTGGACATGGGCTTTATTGAGGATGTTGACCGTGTTGCGTCAAGGCTGCCGGAAGACCTGCAAATGTATGTTTTTTCCGCTACCATTCCGGAAAAATTAAAGCCTTTTCTGAAAAAATACATGGAGAATCCAAAAAACATTCAGATTGAACCGACAAGGAAGGCAGCTGAAAACCTGGAGCATTATTTGCTTCCATCAAGACACCGCGATAAGAAGGGGCTTGTTCATGATACTCTTATCGCCTGCAATCCCTATTTAGCCATTGTATTTACAAATACGAAAAAAATGGCTGATGAGGTGGCGGATTATTTATATCAAAAAGGCTTGAAGGTTGGACGAGTCCACGGAGATTTAACTCCAAGAGAACGAAAAAAAATGATGAAGCAGATTCAAGATTTGGAATTTCAATATATTGTTGCGACAGATCTGGCTTCAAGGGGAATTGATATTGAAGGGGTAAGCCATGTCATAAACTATGAAATTCCTTCTGACTTGGATTTTTATATTCACAGGGTTGGCAGAACCGCTAGAGCAGGAAATGCCGGGATTGCCTTAACGATTTATGATTTATCAGATGAAGATGCTTTAATTCGTCTTGAAAAGATGGGCATTCAATTTAAGAATGTTGACTTGAAAAATAACGAATTTGTTGAACTAGAAGGTCGAAACCGCCGGAAAACACGAGTAAAGCCAGAGGATGAGATTGACCATCGTGTAAAGGCTGTCATTAAAAAGCCGAAAAAGGTAAAACCAGGGTATAAAAAGAAAATGCAAACAGAAATAGAGAATATCAAGAAGCGGCAGCGCAGATTAGATAAGAAGAAATAAGAGAGGGAGAGGAAATAATGTTAAAAATAGGGTCGCACGTTTCAATGAGCGGCAAAGAAATGCTTCTCGCTGCAAGTAAGGAGGCCATTTCTTACGGTGCCAACACCTTTATGATTTATACGGGAGCCCCGCAAAACACTAGAAGGAAAAAAATCGAGGATTTAAATATTGAGGCGGGAAGAAGACATATGGAGGATAATGGAATTTCCGAAATAGTTGTCCACGCTCCCTATATTATCAATATTGGAAATACCTCCAATCCGGATACATTTGAATTGGGCGTCCGGTTCTTACGGTCGGAAATCGAACGGACAGAAGCCCTCGGAGCCAAGCAAATAGTCCTTCACCCAGGTGCTCACGTCGGTGCCGGTGAGGAGGCTGGGATTAAAAAGATTATCGAGGGTCTTAATGAAGTGCTAACCGGAAAAGAACAGGTTCAAATCGCTTTAGAAACAATGGCGGGAAAAGGCTCGGAGTGCGGGAAATCATTCGAGGAACTTGCGACGATAATCAATGGTGTCAACTATAATGAAAAACTGTCAGTATGCTTTGACACATGCCATACCCACGATGCCGGCTATAATATCATCGAGGATTTTGATGGTGTTTTAAATGAGTTTGATAAAATTATTGGGGTAGATAAATTAAAGGTGCTCCATATCAATGACAGCAAAAATGCATCAGGAACAAGAAAAGACCGTCATGAAAACATCGGATTTGGCCATATTGGATTTAAGGCACTAAACTATATTGTTCATCATCCGCAATTGATGGATGTACCGAAAATCCTTGAAACTCCGTTTGTCGGTGAAGACAAAAACAATAAAAAGGCGCCATATCGCCACGAAATCGCCATGCTTCGCGAGCAGACGTTTGAAGAGGATTTACTGAATAAAATAATGCAGTCTTAAATTCCAAATAAAGAAGCTGTGCAGATGCGTACAGCTTTTTTATTTAAATCTATTGATTGTCTCTGCAACTAGGCCTGTTGATTTCCGCTCCGGGCACTCGCTTTCCGCGGGGAGGTCCTGGAGCCTCCTCGGCGCTTTAGCGCCTTCGGTGTCTCCAGTGACCTCTATATCCCGCAGGAGTCGAGTGCCCTCCGCTCCAATCAACAGGGAGGCAATTCAACCTAAAGTATTGCAACACACTTTTTTCTAACAGGCTATGTGTGTTGCAATTTTTTTATTTTGACAGGCTTTTTTCGATTAGATAAGGAACAAATGAACAATGCCTAAGTTATATATCATTTGAAAAATAATATTAAAAGTCATACCTGTAGTGTTGGTTAAGACAACAGAACACCACTTTTATTATTATTTATTGTAAATCGAGGTCTTTATTAATACACCTGTTGATTGGCGCGGAAGGCACGAAGACTCCTGCGGGAGTAAGGGGCAGGGGAGACCCCGCAGGAGCTTTAGCGACGAGGAGGCTCCCCGCAACGCCCGCGGAAAGCGAAGTGCCTCGGGACAGGCAAAGAGCAGCCTGTCCCTGCGATGATTATTCGAGGAAGCTTTCCTTAGTGGAGCGCCAATCAACAGACTTGTTGAAAAGCCATTATATTTACATAATTTCACAATCTAACGCGGTGGATTTTTAAAGAAAAATAACAACATAAAAAGGCTATCGAAAGTTTTTCGACAGCCTCGGCTGTATAATCCGCAATGCTTCTCATTTTTTTACTAATTCTGCAAAAAGTTTATTGACCTCCCGGGCTGTTTGCGGGCCGGCGGCTTTGGCAATTTCCCTTACCAATTGGGCACGCTGCAGGTCATCAAAAATATTAATATTTTTTCCTCTTAAGTATTCGGCTATTTTTTTTGCCTGACTGCGGGTTATGGCTATATTAAATTGGTTTGCATATTTTAGCAGTTCATCGGCAGTGATGGTATTTATTTTATGATTGATAATACTTTCAAAAATCTTCACCTTAATCACTCCTCCATGCTAATTTATGAAAAAGCGGCTGGAGTGTGACAGTGACTTATAAAGGCGGTTAAATTAGACATTCGCGAATTGCTCTGCTTTACAAACACAAAATAACTATTGTATACTACATAAAGTTAAATCGGAATGATTCTTAAAATTAAAGTGAGAGTGCGAAATCTATGCAATCAATTATTGATATTAAACAGCTGTCCTATAGATATGAAAAGGACATCGTCCTTGAAAACATCAATTTATCCGTGGAAAAGGGTGCGTTTCTCGCCATTGTCGGCCCCAACGGTTCTGGAAAATCAACACTATTAAAGTTAGTTTTGGGATTGTTAAAGCTGCAAAAGGGAGAAATTTACCTATTTGGCCAAGAAATCAATAAATTTAAAAATTGGGACAAAATCGGTTACGTTTCCCAAAAGGCCAACTCCTTTAACACGGGTTTCCCGGCGACCGTATATGAGGTAGTGGCAAGCGGGTTAACAAAAAAGCTGGGCCTGTTGTCTTTTTTCAAAAAGGAGCACTCGGAAAGAGTATTAGCCTCATTGGATGCAGTAGGGATGAAAAAATTTAAAGACCGAAATATTGGCGAGCTTTCAGGCGGGCAGCAGCAGCGGGTATTTATAGCTAGAGCCTTGGTGAGTGAGCCAGAGCTGTTGATACTTGACGAACCAACAGTTGGGGTTGATGCAGAGAACATAAAGGCTTTTTATGAAATGCTTGATGTGTTAAATAAAAATAAGGCGATTACATTGGTGATGGTCACACATGACATCGGGACCGTTTCCGATAAGGTATCCCATGTAGCCTGTTTAAATAAGCATTTGCATTTTCACGGATTGACAAATGAATTTGAGCAGATGAGAATGGAAGACCTGTCATCATTCTATGGACATGATGTGCAATTGCTGACTCATCATCATGAACACGGAGGCGTATAGTATGATTCAAGGGATTTTACATTATGAATTTTTACAAAACGCCTTCTTAACTGGAATGTTAATTGGCATTCTAGCTCCATTATTGGGAGTATTTATTGTGGTTAGAAGATTGTCTTTGATTGCCGATGCGCTTAGCCATGTAACTTTGGCAGGGATTGCGGCAAGTCTGTTGCTTGAGCGCTATGTTACCGCACTTACGGGCCTGAATCCATTGTATATGGGCATGGTTTTTTCGGTTGGCGGGGCCTTATTTATTGAAAAGCTAAGAGGAGTCTACAAGCACTATCAAGAGCTGGCGATTCCGATTATTCTTTCCGGAGGAATCGGGCTGGGGGTTATATTTATATCTCTTGCCAAAGGCTTTAATACAGATTTGTTCAGTTATTTATTTGGTAGCGTATCAGCCGTCAGCCGTACCGACCTTTGGGTGATTCTGGTAATTAGTATTGCAGTGGTATTGGCTGTGGTTCTCTTGTATAAAGAGCTGTTTTTATTGTCTTTTGATGAGGAATACGCCAAGGCTTCCGGTATTGCAGCAAAAAGCATCCATTTCATTTTCATTATTTTAGTGGCGCTGGTCATAGCAGCTTCAATGAGAATTGTTGGAATCCTGTTGGTTTCTTCGTTAATGACACTTCCTGTTGCAGCAAGTATCCGAATTGCCAAAGGGTTTAGGCAGGCCATCATTTTATCGGTTATCTTCGGTGAAGCTTCGGTGCTTGGCGGGCTGAGCCTTGCTTATTATTTGGACTTGGCTCCAGGTGGAACAATTGTCATGCTCTCTGTATTGATATTAATATTGGCGATATTTTATAAAAAAATCTTGGTGAATAAAGCATAAGCGAGGTGTGTAAATGATGAATGTACAAGAAGCACTTCAATTTTTAAAGGAAAATGGATTTAAGCAGACAGGAAAAAGGGAAGATATGCTTCAATTGTTTGCTGAAAGCGATAAATATTTAACAGCAAAAGATGTTTTAGATCTATTGAAGGATGATTACCCGGGCTTAAGTTTTGATACTATTTACCGTAACCTTTCCCTTTTTGTTAACATGGGGATACTAGAGATGACGGAGTTGTCAGGCGAAAAACATTTTCGGTTTTCCTGCTCGCACACCCATCATCACCATCATTTTATTTGCTTAAGCTGCGGCAAGTCGAAAGAAATTGAAACATGTCCGATGGAGGGCCTCAGTGCAAATTTAAAAGGCTACGACATCTCCGGGCATAAATTCGAAATATATGGCCGCTGTCCGGATTGTGTACAATAAAAAAGCTGACCCATGAGCGGAGTGACTGCTCATTTGGGACAGCCTTTTTTATTTTTATTTCATTGACCCAGCCATTTCTCGTATATTTTCCTGCTTCCTAAGCCAGTTCTCCACCCAAATGGCTGCTTCTGCCCAGTCGTTGACCCGGATGACACCTTGTGGAATGGGCTCTTGATTATAGGGAGTATCAAATAAAATGACCGGAATTCCGCATTCTTCATGAAGGGCAACGGCGTTGTCGTGTTTATCCTCAAAAAAGAGATCCACTTTCAGATTTTTAGCCGTTTCTACCTTGTCATGACTGCCAATCAGCTCGATGTGATGGAAGGTTAATCCATGCGCTGAAAACCAATTTTCGGTCACCTCGAGCAGATGCGGTCCACGGGCACTGATAAAAAACAATTCATGTTCATTTTTCCATTTATTTAATACCGGCTTTACGCCTTTAGCAAGTGGAGAACCTTCATATATAATCGGCTCATTTTCTGAAAACCAATGGGCAAATACTTTTTCATCCACTTTCACAAAAGGAGTTAAATCGTATTGGGTGATGTCCTCATAAGCAATGTTCATCCCAAATGCCTTGTTTATAAAAGGCAATAACGATGTAGGGCAGGTAACTGTTCCATCAATATCAATTCCAAATCTTTTTTTCATTTTTAAATTCACCTTCTGTTGTTTCCTCAGTTCTATTTTTATTTTACCAAAGACCGTGAACTGTTTGGCATGAAATATTTTGCGGAATATGAAATAACTAACTAGTTAAGACAAACATTGTCATAGTAAAAAGGCTTTAATGACAAACAATAATAAATGCTCCTACATTGAAAGTGAGGGATTAAAGGATGGCAGATGAACGCGACACGAAGGTGCAAGAAGCTCTTCGTGGCCCAATTATCGGTGAAGATATACCAAATTCTCCATCGGATTATCGTGAGGCCACAACTTCCGAAATCGCAACACCTGTAACAACCCAAGCTTCCAAATATAATGAGGAAACGGCAGAGGAATTTGGAGCGTCTGTCCCAATGAGAGTATCTTTAAAGAAAGATGATCCGCCAATTGGGGCATCCGTGCCAATCCGTTCTTCCTATAATGAAGAAACCGCTGCCGAAATCGCTGCCCCTGTACCTATTATAAGAGGCAGGGAAAAAGACGATATTGGTGATAATGGTCGAGAACGTGCGGTCGGCGGTGCCGGACTAGGGACTGTCGCACTGGTCCTTTCCATTTTATCCTTGTTCGTAATGCCAATCCTGTTTGGCGCAGCAGGAATTATTCTGGGATTTGTTGCTAGGCGCCGCGGCTCCGAAGGGCTTGGAGCGTGGGCTATTGGGATTGGAGCGGTATCGATTATCATCGGAATCTTTATTCTTCCGTTCTTTTAAAATAGGAGCAAAAAAAAGAGGCTGTCTCTCGGGACGGCCTCTTGTGACGTTTACCTATTTGTTTACCTTTTCTTCTGCTTCCTTCTTGCGGAAATATTCTTCGGCAAGCTGGTCAATTTCCTTTTTGAGTTCTTCGACCATTTGTGATTCTGGCACCTTCCGGACAATCTCGCCTTTTCTAAACAAAAGACCTTCACCACGGGCACCGGCAATTCCGATGTCTGCTTCACGAGCTTCACCAGGTCCATTTACTGCGCAGCCTAGAACTGAAACCTTGATAGGTGCTTTAATATGGGAGATATATTCCTCTACCTCATTGGCGATGCTGATCAGGTCTATTTCAATGCGCCCGCAGGTAGGGCAGGAAATTAAGGTAGCAGCATTGGAGGAAAGGTGGAATACTTTCAAAAGCTCACGAGCTACTTTAACCTCTTCAACTGGGTCTGCACTTAATGAAACCCTTACCGTATTACCAATACCTTTGCTGATAATTGCACCTAATCCGGCTGCACTTTTAATGGTTCCGGAGAAAAGTGTTCCGGATTCGGTTATCCCAAGATGCAATGGATAATCGAAGGTGCGGGCAGCTTTTTCATATGCTTCAATAGCCAGATTGACATCAGAAGCCTTCATTGAAACGATAATATCGTGGAAGTCCAAGTCCTCTAGAATTTTGATATGATGGAGGGCGCTTTCGACCATTCCATCAGCGGTTGGGTAGCCGTATTTATCAAGAATTCGTTTTTCCAATGACCCCGCATTTACACCGATCCGGATAGGAATTCCTTTTTCTTTAGCGGCTTTTACTACCGCTTCAACCTTTTCTTTTCTGCCGATATTTCCAGGATTGATCCTGATTTTATCAGCACCGCCTTCAATCGCCTTTAGTGCCAATTTATAATCGAAGTGGATATCAACAACAAGTGGAATGTTGATTCTTTTTTTGATTTCAGGAATGGCATTTGCAGCCCTTTCATCTGGGCATGCGACCCGGACAATTTGGCAACCTGCTTCCTCAAGACGTTTGATTTCGGCAACAGTAGCCTCTACATCATGGGTTTTAGTGGTTGTCATACTTTGAATGATGATTTCATTATTGCCGCCGATGGTTAAATTGCCAACCTTAATCGGCCGTGTTTTCGTACGATGTATAATTTCACTCACGTAGAATTCGCTCCTTTAGCTGGATTCGAATATAGAATTAAAAACAATTCACCTTTTATTGTATCAGCCTGCATCTAATTTTGACAAGAATAAGGATTATCCTCATTAGTTTGAGTAATCCGGAAAATGATATGTAGAACCGATTTGGATTTTTTCTGGTGACTTTCCTGGATTTAATGCCTGAAAGTCTTCTATTAACTCAGAAATAGATACAGGAAGAGATTTTCCTAATTGGTGCTCGACGATGGAAATAACAGTTTGACCTGGTTTTACCTTTTCTGTAAAAGAAGGGATGCTGGTACTAGGTTTAGCGGTTTGATTAACATTTGCCTCTACCTGAATGTTTGCGGTAGAAGGCAAAGTGCCGACAGTTAAGTCGAAATAAATCACATATATGACTAAAATGGCAATTAGAACACCAAACAATTTTTTCATTGGACAAGCCTCCAAACAAAAGTTTCTACAAACCTATGCTTGTCCACCTTTAAATAGAACTCATAAATGAAAAAAGCATCCGTTGAATGGATGCTTTAACTACTTTTTTTCGGTTTTGGGATTTCATTTATCGCCAAATATAAAACAATGATAACGACAAACCAATTGATCCAAAAGCTGTTTGGTACGGCTGTTTTCAGTGCAGCCATTATCGTAAAAAATAATGTCGGCAATGTTTCACTGTATGCGGCCATTCTCCATAAATGGCGATAGGTAAGCTTTCTTCCGGCAAGATTTTTTAACACAAGTCCGATTAAAGCAAGAACAGAAACTTCAATGAAACTAGCGGCACTTGAAAACAAATAGATGAATAAGGAGACAATCGGGATAATAATGCCCTTTAGTCCACTAATCGAGTTAATAAAGTCAACGAGATCATTCTTTGAAAGTTTCAGCCCTTCCATCATGGAATAGGGGTATGTATCGCTTTGGCCACCGGCTGTCATAACAAACTCATCTTTTAACAGGGCGAACGTATTTCCTTGATCGGCTGCATCTTGACTAGAAACGGCGCCGGTAGGGTCCAAAATAATCGTAAAATTATCCTTATTAATCGTTACAGGGACCTTAGTATCTGCCTCTAATTGTCCATTCTTTATCGTAAAATCAGGAGCCTCCTTTTTCAGAAAGGTTTCGGCAGAATCCAATCCGGTTGTTAAAGCTGTACTGAAATAAACAATCGACGGAAGGACGGAAATAAAAGTCAATAAGAAAACAAAAAGAATTGTTTTTCCGATACCTTGGAAACGAAATAAGGCTATGTCCTTCGGCGAGTAGATACTTTTAAATAATTGCTTGAAAATATTCATAATAACCACCTCATATAGATTCACCATTCTATTGTAGCTTTTGAAGCTATGATAGACAAGAACAAGGTAGTTAACACTTTAAATAGAACCGCCATAGAGGCAAATTCAATCAGTTTAAGCCGCAAATTTCCGCAGAACAGTTTTGGCAATCCACGGTTTGCTTGAGGTAGTTGAGATTTCTTATCGTAAATTTTTGATTGTCATAGGAGATAATGTTTTGCTCTCGTAATTCCTTGAGGGCGCGCTGAATCACTTCCCTAGTGCCAAAAGTCAAATTGGCCAATTCTTGGTGAGTCAAGAGTATATCTATCAGGATTCCATCGGGTGTCATGACTCCATACGAATTACATAGACGGATAAGGATTGAGTATAGCCCGCCTTTTTTACCGTTCATGATTAAATCCTGGCATTTCATCTGCACCTTCAAATAGCTTGTTGATAGCCATGTGGCAAGTGCTTGCATGGCTTCCGGATCCGTTAACACGAAATTTTCAAATTCCTCCCGTTTGATGGCAATCACTTCACAATCCGTCAAAGTTTTGGCATAGAACTGATAGCGGGGATTTGTTTTAAAAAGCTGGTATTCAATTATTAATTCTTGGTCATTAACGATTTTTAAAATAAATTCCTTTCCTCTAACGTGCATTCGCCCTAAGGCAATACCGCCATTTAGGAGCAGGTATATAAATTCGGCCGGATCTTTCTCATGGAACAGCACACTACCTGCTGTTATCTTTTGTACCGGCTCAGTCTTTTTGAAAAAATAATGTACTATTTCATAAATAGAAAGGCTGTTTTTCTGCATGTCCTGCCACTCCTTAAAACCATGTATATGATGATTAAAAGGAATAAAATCCATCTAGTCAATACGTTAGTTTACAAAATGTGTAAATAAAAATAACTGCTATGACATAAATCGTTGACAGCATGCCGATTGCATGATTCATGACAATTTTTCGAAAAGTGGATAGGTGTGAAATGCTAATGTGAAAAAAACTGCATAAAACGCTGAAAAGTGGATATTTTATATATGGTGGTTTAAGCAAATTATTTGATACTTGCCACTCAACTTTGGTAATCTAAAGTCACAAAGCTTTGGAAATATTTTAAAATTCTTTGCGATGAATTTTAGTGTGCCAAGGCCTTTAAAAAATAGTACATAGGGAGGAATTTTTCATGGCATTTGAATTACCAAAATTACCTTACGCGGAAGATGCACTTGAGCCGCATATCGACAAGGAAACTATGAACATTCACCACACAAGACATCACAACACTTATGTGACTAACCTAAACAACGCTTTAGCAGGCAACGAAGAATTGCTTTCTAAGTCAGTTGAAGAAGTTATCTCAAACTTGGATGCTGTTCCAGAAGCAGCACGCACTGCTGTTCGTAACAACGGCGGCGGTCATGCGAACCACTCTTTATTCTGGCAAATTCTTTCTCCAAATGGCGGCGGTGCTCCAAGTGGAGAACTTGCTGATGCGATTAACAGCAAATTCGGCAGCTTCGAAGCGTTCAAAGAAGAATTCGCAAAAGCAGCAACTACTCGCTTTGGCTCTGGCTGGGCATGGCTATCCGTTAATAACGGCGAATTAGAAGTATCCAGCACACCAAACCAAGACTCTCCATTGATGGAAGGCAAAACTCCAATCCTTGGCCTAGATGTTTGGGAGCATGCTTACTACTTAAAATTCCAAAACAAGCGTCCAGACTACATCGCTTCATTCTGGAACGTAGTAAACTGGGACGAAGTTTCCAAGCGTTACAGCGCAGCAAAATAATTAATATTTATAAAAAAGGCAGCTCTTTGCAGCTGTCTTTTTTCATGCCCAAATTTGAATAATAACCTGCCGCTTGTTAAAGACTACCTTTTAAGACAAAGGGGAGTTTTTTATGGCAAAAAAATTTAAGTTTTTAGGGGATGTTGAATTAACAAAGGATTTAACCCTTTTACTGATGATTGGCGGCTTATATTCCTTAAGCGTTGCCTTATCCAACACATTCGTAAATATTTATTTATGGAAGCAAACTGGCCAATACTCTGATCTCGCCTTGTATAACCTTTCCATCGTCGTTTTGCAGCCACTCACATTTATCTTGGCAGGCCGATGGGCAAAGAAAATTGACCGCGTGATTGTTCTCCGAATAGGAGTTACTTTTTTAGCGTTCTTCTATTTGGCCGTCTTACTAACCGGGACTAAGGCTGCCACTTATTTGCTGCTCTTAGGGGGACTGTTAGGAGTAGGGTACGGTTTTTATTGGCTAGCCTACAATGTGCTGACGTTTGAAATCACCGAACCGGAAACAAGAGATTTTTTCAATGGTTTTTTGGGAATATTATCTTCCTTAGGCGGGATGATTGGTCCGATCGCAGCAGGGGTGATTATTACCCGATTCGAAAAGTTTACCGGCTATACGATTGTTTTTGGCTTGTCGTTAGGATTATTTGCCCTTGCGGTGTTGTTAAGCTTTTCTTTGAAACCTAGACCAGCGAAGGGGAGATATTGCTTCAAACGAATATTGGAAGAAAGAAAACAAAATGAAAATTGGCGTCTTATCACGAACGCCCATTTTTTTCAGGGGCTCCGAGAAGGGACGTTTTTATTTGTCATTTCTGTCTTTGTGTATATTTCAACAGGCAGTGAAATGGCTTTGGGGACCTTTGGACTGCTAAATTCGGGAATCTCGTTTGTAGCCTATTTTCTTGCTTCTAGGCTGATTAAAAAAAGTTATCGGAAAAAGGCCATACTCATTGGCGGACTTATGCTTTATGCCGCAGTCATTCTGATAGCCTGGGAAGTAAACTACGCAAAGCTGTTAATTTATGCTGCTATGATCGCGATTGCCTATCCGCTTTTGCTCGTTCCGTATATGTCAACAACGTATGATGTGATTGGATCGGGTTGGAAGGCAGCGGAAATGCGGATTGAATATATTGTAGTGAGGGAAATTTTCTTAAATGTTGGCCGTATTGTTTCCGTCCTTGCTTTCCTCGCAGCAGTCACCTTATTTAATGAAGAAAAAAGCATCCCATATTTATTATTGATTTTGGGTGCTGGGCATACATTGATTTATCTATTTATCAAAAGGGTCCGACTGCCTGCTGTATAAAGCGAATGAGTGAAGATTTGCTCATCGCTTTTTTATTTTGAAAAAATGGTAAGTCTTCTCCATAGAAAAAAACTACACTTTCTTATACAATTAATTAGGTTATTGACTTAGGGAGGTGCGTTTTGACCTTGAAGAAGAAAAAGAAGAAGCCGGCGGTTCCTTTTCGCTTAAACATGCTTTTCTTTGTCGTCTTTTTGCTTTTTTCCATCCTTGTTTTACGGCTTGGAGAATTACAAATTGTATTCGGAGAAGATTTTAAAAGGGAAATTGAACGAACAGACAATATTACGGTCTCAAATCCCGTGCCTAGAGGGAAAATGTATGACCGAAACGGGAACGTTATTGTAGATAATTCACCGCTAAATGCGATTACGTATACTAAATATCAAAATACAACACCGCAGGAAATGCTGGAAACAGCTAAAAAATTAGCAAAATTAATTACTATGGACACCTCAAAGGTCCGTGAACGTGATAAAAAGGATTTTTGGATCCTAATTCATCCGGACAAGGCAAAAGAAAAAATCACCGATAAAGAATGGACCGAATTTAAAAATAAAAAGCTGGATGATAAAAACATTTATAAACTACAGCTTAAGAGAATTACGGACGAAGATTTGAACAGTCTGACCTCGGATGAGGTAGAAACGCTGGCTATTTATCGGGAATTCAACAGCGGTTACGCTTTAACGCCGCAAATCGTCAAAAATAAAGATGTAACCCCAGAGGAATTTGCTGCTGTCAGCGAAAACCTGGAAAATCTCCCAGGGATTGATACCACCACAGATTGGGCCAGAAACTATGTTTTTGGAGATACCCTAAAATCTATTTTAGGGGATGTATCATCATCTGATTCGGGGCTGCCAAAGGAACAATTGGACAAGTATCTTGCCAAAGATTACAGCCGAAACGATCGGGTCGGAAAGAGTTATCTGGAATTAAAATACGAAGATGTCCTTCGCGGTGAGAAGGCTAAAGTAAAAAATACAACCGATAAGTCAGGTAAAATTTTATCTTCCGAGGTCATATCGGAAGGCAATCGAGGAAAAGATCTTGTCTTAACCATTGATATGGACCTTCAAGCACAAGTAGATAAAATTATTGAAGAAGAGATTTGGAACGCGAAAAAGAGCCCGAATACTGGACTTATGGATAGGGCCTTTGCCGTTATGATGAACCCAAAAACGGGTGAAATCCTAGCATTGTCAGGTAAACAGCTGGTAAAGAATAAGGAAACAGGCAAACTGGAAATGCGGGATTATGCCCAAGGGACGTTTACAAGCTCATACAACATGGGGTCAGCTGTTAAAGGTGCGACCATTTTAACAGGCTATCAAACTGGTGCCATAAGACCGGGATCTGTCCTTCGGGATGAACCTCTAGTCATTAAAGGAACACCTGTTAAAAAATCTTGGAAAACCTTCGGCGACATTAACGATTTACGGGCGCTTCAGGTCTCCTCGAACGTGTACATGTGGAAAACTGTGATTGCCATGGCTGGCGGCCGTTATGTTCCAAATGGACCGCTTGTATTGGATACGGACAAAGGCTTTAACACCATGCGGAAATCCTTTAACCAGTTTGGACTTGGAATTCGTACAGGTATTGACCTTCCCAATGAAATGAGCGGTTTTCCAGGCTCTGATAAACGGTCAGGTCTGCTTCTTGACTTTGCCATCGGCCAGTACGATACGTATACACCTATTCAACTTGCGCAATACATTTCGACCATCGCAAACGGGGGCTACCGGATTCAGCCGCATGTTGTGAAGGAAATTCGTGAACCAGAATTGGATAACAATGAATTGGGTCCGATTGTGGAGGAAATTCAGCCGAAGGTATTAAATCGTGTTGAAATGAAGGATGAATGGATTAAACGCGTCCAAGAAGGATTCCGAATGGTTATGCAGGTTGGCGACGGTACCGGTACCGGTTTCTGGAGAAGTAAGCCATATAATCCGGCGGGCAAAACCGGTACAGCGGAAGCTTTTTATGATGGCTCTGATAAATCGAAACGTGGAACCGAAGTTTGGAACCTAAGTCTTGTCAGCTTTGCGCCGTACGATAATCCTGAAGTGGCCATTGCTGTAGTGGTGCCATGGGCTTATGAAGGAAACAGCGGTCCAAGTATTAACCATCTAATTGGCACAAGGGCTATGGATGCTTATTTTAACTTGAAAAATGCCCGCCAAAGCGGAACAGCAGTTGCCGGGCAGGATAACACAGCGGCAAACAACCAAAGCGCTGAACAACCACAACATTAATTAAAGTGACACCTGTCTCAAGGATGATGAGGCAGGTGTTTTTTTTTGCCAGATTGCTAGATTACGATTTACAAAAACTAAACATTCATTTACATAACCTTTACAAAACATTAAAACTCTATTTACAGTCATCCTTTATTCTTATGTTTGTAAGGCAGAACAAACAGCCAAACTCTTAGGGGGAATTAGTAAATGAAAAGTTTAAAAAACATTAGCCTAATGATGTTAATTGCGGCATTCATGATTATAGCAGCAGCATGTGGAAGTGATTCTTCTTCAGATAAAGATAGTGGTGGAGCAAAAGACTCTGGGGAACTATCAGGCTCAATTTCTATTTCAGGATCGTCAGCCATGCAACCGCTAATTGCTGCAGCTGCTGAAGAATTTATGGCTGAAAATCCTAAGGTTGATATACAAGTAAATGCCGGCGGCTCTGGGACAGGCTTATCACAGGTTGCTGAAGGATCAGTACAAATCGGTAACTCAGACGTTTTCGCTGAAGAAAAAGAAGGTATTCCTGCTGACAAACTTGTTGACCACAAAGTGGCAGTGGTGGGGATGACAGCTGCTGTTAACCCTAAAGTAGGAATTAATGATATTAAAAAAGAAGATCTAATCAAAGTATTTACTGGAAAAATTACAAACTGGAAAGAGCTTGGCGGTAAAGACCAAAAGATTGTTCTTGTAAACCGTCCTGATTCATCCGGAACTCGTGCAGTATTCAATCACTTTGCTCTTGATGGTGCGACACCTGCTGAAGGAATTACTGAGGATTCTTCTAACACGGTTAAAAAGATTATTAACGAAACTGAAGGTGCAATTGGATACCTTGCATTCTCTTACTTCACTGATGATTCTGTAACGCCGCTTTCGATTGATGGTGTAAAACCGACTGCAGAAAATGTACAATCCGGAAAATTCCCGGTCTGGGCATACCAGCACTCTTATACTAAAGGTGAAGCAGAAGGTTTAACAAAAGCGTTCTTAGATTATTTAATGTCAGATGATATTCAAAACACTCTTTTAAAGGAACAAGGATATCTACCTGTTACAAAAATGAAAGTAGAACGTGATGCTGAGGGAAATCAAAAAAATATCTAATAGAAACATCTAGAATGAACTGTTGAAAAATAAAAGAGGGTAAATGCAGAGCGTTTACCCTATTATGACGTATTCAAGAGGAGTTTGGTTTAATATGGAGAAACTTCTTCCCGCAAAAGATAGATTGCTAAAATCAAAGAAAAGCAGTCTTGATGGGGAATTCAGAGGGAAATTAATTGTCATTTTGTGTGCCGTTATCATGATATCGGCTACAATTGCGATTACGATCTTCCTCGGAACAAAAGGAATGCAATCATTTACGAAGAACGGGATCAGCATCATCGAGTTTTTAACAAGTACTAACTGGAATCCTACAGATAAAGCAAGCCCGATGTATGGAGTTCTTCCGTTTATTTTCGGATCCTTTGCTGTTACCTTTCTTGCCGCACTTATTGCCGCGCCACTAGGAATTGGCGGAGCGATTTTTATGACAGAAATTGCTCCTTCTTGGGGAAGAAAAATTCTTCAGCCGATTGTGGAACTATTAGTAGGTATTCCATCAGTTGTGTATGGATTTATTGGTTTAACCGTGTTAGTTCCGTTTATCAGAGAAAATGTCGGCGGGCTTGGATTTAGTTTACTATCCGGGATGATTGTCCTTGCCGTCATGATCTTACCGACGATTACAACGATTGCAACGGATGCAATGAGTTCACTTCCGAATCATCTTCGGGAAGGATCTTATGCCTTAGGTGCAACAAGATGGCAGACGATTCGAAAAGTGTTGGTGCCGGCTGCAATGCCTTCTTTGCTTACAGCCATCATTCTTGGTATGGCGAGAGCATTTGGTGAAGCATTGGCAGTTCAGATGGTCATCGGAAACGTGAGAAATTTGCCATCAAGCATTTTGGATGCATCAGCAACATTAACGACCATTATTACATTAAATATGGGGCATACCACTTATGGCAGCGTGGAGAATAACACGCTTTGGTCAATGGGTCTTATTTTATTGATTATGTCGTTTGCCTTCATTCTCCTCATTCGTTATCTGTCATCAAGGAGGAAGTTACGATGAATAGTAAAGCAGCCGATCGAATTGCAACAGGGGTCTTCGTAGCCATTGCCATCACGATCGTAACGATTCTCGCAGGATTGTTTTTCTATATTTTCGTCAATGGATTTAAACATATTTCGCTTGAATTTTTAACATCTCCTTCAAGTAATGTCCGGGCTGGAGGAGGGATTCGCGACCAATTATTTAATTCATTTTATATTTTGTTCATCACGATGCTGATTACCGTTCCGATTGGAATTGGCGGCGGCGTCTATATGGCTGAGTATGCGAAACCGGGTAAAGTAACCGACTTAATCCGGACCTGTATTGAAGTGTTATCGTCATTGCCTTCCATAGTTATTGGTATGTTTGGATTATTGATTTTTGTCAACACAACCGGTTGGGGTTACACCATTTTAGGCGGAGCATTGGCTCTTACAATCTTTAACCTTCCAACAATGGTACGTACAACCGAGGATGCCATCCGGGCAGTACCTCGCGATTTAAAAGAGGCCAGCCTTGCTTTGGGAGTTACCCATTGGCATACGATTAAAACGGTTATTTTACCAGCGGCATTTCCGTCAATCTTAACTGGCGCCATCCTAGCTGCAGGCAGGGTATTTGGTGAAGCGGCCGCATTATTATTCACTGCTGGTCTTTCAACACCAAGACTGGATTATACAAACTGGAATCCACTTTCTGAACAATCACCGTTGAATATTTTCCGCCCTGCCGAGACATTGGCGGTTCATATATGGTCAGTAAATACACAAGGATTAATTCCTGATGTCGATGAAGTTGCCAGCGGTTCTTCTGCTGTCCTCGTTCTTTCAGTCTTGATCTTTAACCTATTGGCACGCTGGATCGGAAGTTTGATTCACAAACGGGCAACAGCTACTAAATAAAGAGGTGGAGTCGTATGTTGACAGCGATAAAGGAGAGAATGAATGTGGAATTACCTTTTCAAACAACAAGTGAATTCCAGCCTGAAACCATTTTAGCTGTGAAGAATTTAGAAATTTTTTATGGAGAAAAACGAGCGGTAAATGGGATTTCTTTGGATATTGAGAAAAATTCTGTGACTGCCCTAATCGGTCCGTCAGGCTGCGGAAAATCAACGTTTCTAAGGAGTATCAACCGCATGAATGACTTGATCCCCGGGGCAAGAGCAGTAGGGGAGATTATCTATGAAGATCTCAATATTTTATCTGAAGATATCAATGTAGTCGCTTTAAGAAAGGAAATTGGCATGGTGTTTCAAAAGCCAAACCCCTTTCCAAAATCTATTTATGAAAATATTACCCATGGCTTAAAATTTGCTGGGATTAAGAAGAAAAGCAAACTTGATGAAATTGTCGAAGAGAGTTTACGAAAAGCGGCTCTATGGGATGAAGTGAAGGATAGACTTCATAAATCAGCCCTCTCGCTTTCTGGCGGGCAGCAGCAGCGCCTTTGCATTGCCAGAACGATTGCCATGAAACCGACCGTCATCCTGCTTGATGAGCCATCTTCAGCACTTGACCCAATCTCGAATGCCAAGGTTGAAGACCTAATTGTTGATTTAAAGAAGGAATACTCAATTATTATTGTTACTCATAATATGCAACAGGCTTCCCGGATTTCGGACAAAACGGCTTTCTTCTTAAGCGGTGATTTAATTGAATATGACAGCACGGAAACAATCTTTACTAATCCATCAGTTAAAAAGACAGAAGAATACATTTCCGGCCGATTCGGATAAGGGGGGAAATCTCATGTCCACACAGACATTAACAAGAGATATTTTCGATGTAAAAGATCTTAATTTATGGTACGGTGAGCACCATGCCTTAAAAGGCATCAACTTTCCCATCCAGAAAAAAGAAGTAACAGCGATGATTGGTCCTTCGGGCTGCGGGAAATCAACTTTTCTAAAGACGCTTAACCTGATGAATAAAATGATACCGAATGTAAAAATAACCGGAGAAGTGAACTTTGACGGTGGAAATATTTTAAATCCAAAAACCGACTTAGTGGAGCTGCGTAAACACGTTGGCATGGTCTTTCAAAAGGGGAATCCGTTTCCGCAATCCATTTATGATAATGTTGCATATGGTCCTAGAATTCATGGAATAAAGAAAAAAACACATCTTGATGAAATTATCACGAAGGCATTAATCGATGTGGCTTTATGGGACGAAGTGAAGGATCGTTTGCATGCCCCTGCGCTTGGTCTGTCAGGCGGACAGCAGCAGCGTCTTTGCATTGCTAGGGCTCTTGCAACTAAGCCGGATGTGTTATTAATGGACGAACCAACCTCGGCGCTAGACCCGATTTCAACCTTAAAAATCGAGGAGTTAATCCTTGAATTAAAAGAAAAGTATACCATTGTCATCGTCACTCACAATATGCAGCAGGCTGCTCGTGTTTCAGACAAAACGGCCTTCTTTCTTATGGGGGAATTAATTGAGGTAGATTTGACACCAAACATTTTTTCAATGCCAAAAGATTCAAGAACGGAAGACTATATCACTGGACGATTCGGATAATGGGGTGAAAAGGATGAATACAAGGTCTAATTTTGATAACAATTTAAAACATTTAAAAGAAATGCTGCTTAAAATGGCCGAGAAATCGGAACAGGCAATTAAAGACGCTATGCTTGCTTTACTAAATCAAGATCTTGAATTAGCAAACTGTGTCATAAACGGTGATAATGCCATTGATGACTTGGAACAGGAAATACATGAAAAAGCATTAATGTTGATTGCTACAGAATCACCGGTAGCCAGGGACTTAAGAAGAATTAATGTCGCATTGAAGGTATCATCCGAGGTTGAGCGGATGGGGGATATGGCTGTCAATATTGCTAAGTCAGTCGTCCATATTGGGGAGGAAAAATATATTAAAGAAATTGTTGATATCCCGCAGATGATGGAAGCTGCCTTGGAAATGGTGACTGATTCCATAACCGCATTTTATACCGAGGATATCACGATTGCTCAAAAATGTGCGGAAAAAGACGATGCAGTCGACAACATGTTTGGGAACCTAGTCCATGAGCTGATGACCTATATCCCACAAAATCCAAACTCGATGAACCAAATTATCCAATTGTCCTTTATTTGCCGGTTCATTGAAAGAATTGCCGACCACTCAACGAATATTGCGGAAAATGTAATTTACCAAGAAACTGGGAAACGGCTGAATTTAAATAAATAATATGATGAAGGATGGGGCTTTAGGCCACATCCTATTTTGTTTCGTTGTCGATTTTTAATTGAAATTCGCATAATTTATTAGTTAATAAAAATTTCCCGGCGTCAAACACGCTTTGCATATGGCTTAGGCAAAATACGACAAATTGCGTTCATTGTCTGACTCTCTTTCTGGTGTTACGATTAAATAAACACTGATAGGAATAAATTGTTACTTAATGCATATATTGTTTGTTTGCAGAATGGAGGAAACCATGATTAACGAAATTATCGAATTAAGAAGGAAGGGGCTTTCCTTTCGTAAGATTGCCGTAGAACTTAATACTACCGTTGGGAAAGTCCAATACAGCTGGAATAAATGGATGGAAAGCGAGAACCAAGATAATAATGAAAGTCTCCATGTTCAAAAGAACATGAACCAGGAAAAATCTTCGGTTACATCTACTCCACAAACCTTTGTTCCTCTTAAGGGTGAACTTACAGCCAAGCTTGTTACACCCCAAAAAATGTTTCTTTATTGGGATTTTTCAGAAACCCCCAAAAAAATCGTTCGTTTATATTTCAATCAACCTTTTGAGGAGTTAGTTACTGTATTAAGGGTTTACGATGTGAAGGATATCATTTTTAATGGAAAAAATGCACACCATTATTATGAAATTACTGTTCCTTATCAGAACGGGTATTGGTTTGTTAAAGGATTAACAGGAAATAGAAGCTTTATAGCGGAGCTGGGTGTGCTTTTGCCGGAAACAGGATTTTTCCCTCTATACAGGTCCAATTGTATTCAAACACCAGCGGCTGAGATACCAAGTGGGAATGAATTGCATCAGGATTTACTGCAATTCAAACGGTATGAAGACCGCCCTCCAAAGTGGCGAAACCATGTCAGTACGTATAGTTATTATGAAGAATCAACTAAATTGGAGAATAAAAATGCCTAACATGCTTGTCCCTGAGGCTGACTTGAAGCAAAGTCGATTATCTGGAAAAAAGGTAAACTTGCTGATGCTTTGCTGGGAGTATCCGCCGAATGTCGTTGGGGGCTTAGCAAGACATGTATACGGATTATCGGTTCATTTGGCCAAAATGGGTTACGAGGTTCATGTCATCACTGCCGGAGACAGTAAGCTTCCTGACCATGAAATCGCAAACCAAGTAAACATACACCGTGTTTTTCCCATCAATGAACTGGACGAAAACTTTCTGTCATGGATTGGCGGACTTAATTTAACAATGGCTTTTCGGGCGGAAAAATTGGCAGAAGAAATCTCTTTTGACTTAATCCATGCCCATGATTGGCTTGTGGGTGCCGCCGCCATTACTTTGAAAGAGTTACTGGACATTCCGCTTTTAACGACCATTCATGCAACGGAGCATGGCCGGAATAATGGGATTTTTACAGGTATCCAAAGATTTATCCATGAAAAAGAAGAGCAATTAATGAGGGAATCAAATCAGCTTATTGTCTGCAGCAGCTACATGAAGGAGCATCTTGCTGGCGTTTTTCAGACTGATGATAAAAAAGTAATCGTCATACCAAACGGGGTTGATGAGCCGAGTTCAAATATGGGTGCCGGAGAGGTAATTCCTTGCTTGCAAGAAAAAAAATATATTTTTTCAATTGGCAGAATCGTAAAGGAAAAAGGGTTTGAAACAATTATTGAAGCAGCGGCAATTGCCAAGGTAAAGGGTTTGGATTACTTTTTTGTTATTGCCGGAAAGGGGCCTATGCTCGAGACTTACCGCCTGCAAGTTCTGGAAAGGCAATTGGCCGGCCAGATTGCTTTTGTCGGCTATATTACAGATGAACAGAGAAATGCGTTAATTGACAAGTGTTCAATGGCTGTTATTCCTAGTTTGTACGAGCCCTTTGGAATTGTTGCTTTGGAAACAATGGCACTTGGAAAACCAACTATTCTGTCCAATACGGGTGGCATGAAAGGGATCATCAAGCATTTGCAATCGGGCCTGTTGATGAATCCAGGGGATGCGGAAAGCATGCTTGACCAGATCGGCTATCTCGCGGAAAATCCAGCCATTGCCGAGGAAATCGGCTCTAAAGGCAAGGAAATTGTAAAAAGCTTATATGGCTGGAGCCGAATTGCTTCGGAGACTGGCAAAGTCATGGGAGATATGGCTCTACAGAAAAAGGTAAACGAAACTATGAAAAAATAATAAGGTGAAAGGTGCAGTGATGAAGGAATTAATCGAGTCCCAAAAAAGTAAACAGAACACGATCCGCCATGGTTTAATGGAGCAGCTGCAAATAGTTCTCGGCATCTGGGTAAATGGAAAATGCTACTTTCTGCATAATAGTGCCGAAAAGGTCATCTATGAAGAAGGCTTAATTCTAAGAATTAAACCGGAGCAGGTCCATTCTAAAATTCGCTTCTTCAGCGTTTATATTAGCAATCATAGCAATGTCAAGAAGGACATTAAAGTCATTGTCATGCATCATTTTTCTAATGTCAACACAGACAGCCTTACGTTTATTTCACCAGCAGAAAACAAAATTTTTCACGCCCATGACCATAAGGTATTTCTCGTCAATGGGAATTTTAATGGGGCGGGATTAAGTGAGTATACAACCATTCCGCTTTGGAGTGCGTATACCGACCAAATTTGGAGTTCATTGGAGAATGGGGCCTTAAGATACCAGCCGATGGCAAAAGGGCCGGCAGCGAGCATTTATACCGTTAAAATGTCCCTTGGTTCTCGGGAAACTCAGAAAATGAATGCCTGGGCGATTTCCGGGTCGAGTAAAAAGGAATTATTCTTAATGGAGCAAGCACTTTTAAAAAACCCACTAGCATTTCCAAACGAAAAATGATATTATAGAAAAGTCGTATGAACGAACAGCTTAATCGTTTGGAGGGAAATAGACATGCGTGTAAATATTACGTTAGCTTGCACTGAGTGTGGAGACCGTAACTATATTTCAAACAAAAATAAACGCAACAACCCAGATCGTCTTGAGCTTAAGAAATATTGCCCAAGAGAAAAGCGTACAACTGTACACCGCGAAACAAAATAAGCAACAGGGCTTCCTGTTGCTTTTTTTGTTGCCTAAAAACAAAAAACATGGGGGTGCTCTAAAATGCACGATAAAAATTCCATTCGTCAACAAATGAAAGAATCACTGTCAAAGCTCACAAAACCTATTTATGAGGATTACTCTTATAAAATTGCCAGCAGGCTTTATCAAATGGAAGATTGGGAGCAAGCGCAAGTGATTGGCATTACCATCTCTAGGGCACCTGAAGTCGATACATATCAAATTATTAGAAAAGCATGGGAATCAGGCAAGCAAGTTGTTGTTCCAAAATGTTACCCAAAGGAAAAAAGGTTATCTTTTCGAAGCTTAACTGAGTTTTCTCAATTAGAATCCGTTTTCTATGGGTTGCTTGAGCCAAATGTAGAACAAACTACAGAAGTCAGTCCAGATAAAATTGACCTTCTCATCGTACCCGGGCTTGCCTACACTCGTTCGGGGTTTCGCTTGGGCTTTGGCGGCGGATACTACGACCGGTTTTTATCAGGGTACTTTGGGAACACCCTATCCCTTGCTTTCCAAGAGCAGTTGATTCCTGAATTTCCTGTTGAACCATATGATATCCCAGTAGCAAAAATTGTTACAACAAATGAGGTTATCAAAACTGTATGATTGTACCAATCCTTATCATTGTTATCCTCCTTGCAGGAGGTTTAGCTGGTTACCGGGAGAAATCGCTGACAGCCTCAGGTGCTATTGCAGCTGTTTTTGTCGGTCTTGCCATTTATGCTGGATTTGGAATTAAGGGGCTTGTTATATTAGGCGTGTTTTTTGTTTCCTCAAGTTTCTGGTCAAAATATAAAAGTTATGCCAAAAGGGAATTGGAAGAGAAATTAGCAAAAGGGTCTACAAGGGATTGGCGCCAGGTAATCGCCAATGGCGGCATGGCTGCATTATTTAGTATCTGCTATTATTTTCATCAAGGAGAAAGCTGGGTAATTGGCTTTATTGTTTCATTGGCTAGTTCCAATTCTGATACCTGGGCTTCGGAGATTGGCAGTTTAAGCAGGAAAGAGCCGATTTTTATTCGGACATTTAAGCGAGTAGAAAAGGGCACCTCCGGGGCAGTCAGTCTGCTTGGCAGTATGGCAGCACTACTAGGGTCACTGATTATCGCATTGGTTAGTTTTTGGTTATTCCAGTTAACTCTCGTTAATGTAATGTTGGTATTTTTATTTGGCTATATTGGGAATGTCATTGATACATTATTTGGCGCATTTTATCAACAGGCTTATGTTTGCAAGCAATGTGGAATCGAGACAGAAAAAAGAAACCATTGCGGTCTGCCGACTTCCCGCATTAAGGGCATTTCTCTGGTGGATAATGATATGGTTAATTTTCTATCCGGTTTGTTGGCAGCGGCCTTAGCAATATTTGTCGCTCCAATGCTTTAATAATATTTTGTTAATGGGGGATTTAGTTTGTTGAATCGTGTGAACAGGGTGGTCGTAATCGGAGCAGGGTTTGTGGGTTCAAGCTACGCCTTTGCTCTGTTAAATCAAGGTATTACTGAAGAACTTGTTTTAATTGATTTAAATAAAGAAAAAGCCGAAGGAGATGCGATGGATTTAAATCACGGTCTCCCTTTTGCGCCGTCCCATACAAAGATCTGGTACGGGGACTATTCCAAATGTGGTGAAGCGGACATCGTAGTTATTACAGCCGGTGCTAACCAAAAGCCAGGTGAAACCCGCCTTGATCTGGTTGAAAAAAACACGAAAATTTTTAAAGGTATCGTTGAAGAAATAATGGCCAGCGGATTTAATGGGATTTTTCTCGTTGCTACTAATCCGGTAGACATCCTTACTTATGCTGTTTGGAAATTTTCCGGATTTCCAAAAGAACGTGTAATTGGTTCAGGGACTATTCTAGATACGGCCCGGTTCCGTTTCTTGCTTGGTGATTATTTCGATATTGATACGCGTAATGTTCATGCTTATATTATTGGTGAACACGGGGATACTGAACTTCCCGTATGGAGTAATGCTGATATTGCCGGTACAGCTATCTCTAAATGGGCAGAAAGCAAGGACGGGTTCCGGCAGGAAGAACTTGATCAGATTTTTATGAATGTACGTGATGCCGCCTATCATATCATCGAGAAAAAAGGTGCCACTTATTACGGAATTGCTATGGGACTTGTGCGATTAACAAAGGCAATCTTACAAAATGAAAATTCTGTTCTGACGGTTTCAGCTTATCTCGATGGAGAATATGGACAAAAAGATCTGTATATTGGCGTTCCGGCCGTCGTGAACAGGGATGGTGTAAGAGAAATTGTAGAGCTTGAATTAAGTGAAGAGGAACAACAGAAATTTACTCATTCTGTCGATGTACTAAAGAAGACAATGAATTCCGTATTTCCTGCTGGTAAATAATTTTTCTTATTCGGGTAAATTTTTATTTTTTCTGGAAAGTTTGGATAATTTTTCAGTCAGAATCACAAAATAATGGCAGGAGGGATAAAAATGTCTCGAATGCTGACTTCTATTTTAATGATTGGTTCGCTTGGTTATTTTGCTTATAGGTTTAGATACCGTATTATCAACACACTCCTTTCTTCCGGTTGGTTGAGAAGAATTGCGGTTAGCTCAATGATGAGTCTGCCCGGAATAAAACGAAGAATGATGCAATCGGTATTTGGAGGACCATCTGAATGGTGAAAACCACAGATGGTTTTTTATTTTTGACAAAAAATCAACATCTCAGGTTTTTAGAGCCTATTAAACGGTAAAGCCTTTAGTTTCGTTTATAATGAAAGAAACGCGGCAAAAATGAATACAAATATTTATAAAATAATTGTTATGAAAGAAAGCAGGGGAGAGCCATTAATCGAGAGAAATATATTTTTTGGAGGCTTGTCTTTTCTTTTATTTCTGAACAAGACTATCGAATTATTCAATTATTTGAGAACCAAAAGGAAATATGGCTGGAAAAATTAGAAAACAAAAAAGCCCCAATCATTAGAGTTCATCTTGAAAATCTTGATTGGAGCAATGTTATGCAAAGAGATATCGAGTTTGCGGCAGCCAATGGAGAAAAAATACGCAAGCAGTTAGGGCGCCCTCAACTGGATATCGCTAATATTTATATCAGTGAATTCCCACCTGTCGATGAGTATGAATTTAGGCTGAGGAATCCCTACCTTTTTCCTGAAGGAAGTAAAACATCCGTCAGTTCTTTTCTATTAACGAAGGGAGAATGGGAAACAGGCCTGAAGGATCTTGCAGAACGGCTGCAAAAAGACATCCATTTTGATATCCAAAATGATTATTCGGAAAATGAAGTGGAAGAGCTGAAAAGATTAACCTTGGGGACGGCAGTAAATAAGGTAAAAAGGGAAAAGGCTGTCCTTACTTATAGCAAGCCTTTCTTTACTTATGTGTTTATCGTGATTCAGCTGGCCGTTTTTGTATGGCTGGAATTAAATGGGGGAAGCACAAATACTTCGACATTAATCAAATATGGGGCCAAGGTTAATCAGCTAATATATGAAGGAGAATACTGGAGGTTCATAACACCTGTTTTTCTTCATATCGGTTTTTTGCATTTGGCGATGAATACCTTGGCATTATATTTTTTGGGCACGGCTGTCGAACAAATCTTCGGCAGATTCCGTTTTTTCCTTATTTATTTATTTGCTGGTGTAGCTGGCGTCATCGCGAGTCTTTTGTTTAGTACGCATTTATCTGCTGGAGCAAGCGGGGCCATCTTTGGGTGTTTCGGAGCTTTGCTTTATTTTGGCATGATGAACCCAAAATTATTTTTTCGAACGATGGGGCTAAATGTAATTGTCGTTCTCGCTATCAATCTTGTATTTGGATTTTCAGCATCTGGCATCGATAATGCCGGCCATTTAGGCGGTTTGGCCGGAGGATTTCTGGCTGCCGGTGTGGTCAATCTCCCGAAGAAATCAAAGCTTTCGCTTCAGCTCATCTTTTTAATCATGAGTGCAGGTATTGTTTGGGGCTCCTTAAACTATGGATTTAGTGCTGCAGGGCAAAAACAGGATGAAGATTCGCAAATCCTGCTGGCGCAGGAGTATATCAAACAAAACAATTACGATAAGGCATACAGTGTTTTAAAAAGTTTTGAGGATCGGTCAAAGTCCGAAACAGAAAAAACCTATTTTCTTTTATCCTACGTTGAAATAAAAAAGCAAATGCTTACGGACGCCAAACTCCATTTGCAGAAAGCTATTCGGCTTGATCCGAAATTTCATCAAGCTTACTTTAATTTGGCGTTAATAAATCTCGAGGAAAATGATCTAAATGCGGCAAAACTCAATGCTGAAAAAGCAGTCAAGTTAAACCCGAACCAAAAAGAATATACAAATTTGGTTGATGAAATTAATCAACAGATAAAAACATCAGGCAGTGAATAGATTTGCCTTGAGGACAATTTTGGCATAGGTTATACTTTTTGTTGACTAGGAATGAGGGAGACCCACGATGAAAACGGTTTATGAAATTCAACAATTTCTAAAAAGGTTTGGAACCATCATTTATATTGGCGACAGGGTAGCAGACCTTGAGCTGATGGAGGCTGAACTGAAAGAGCTGTATCAGTCTCAGCTTATGGAGCCTAAAGAATATCAAACGGCCCTGTTAATCTTAAGACATGAAATCCAATTTTTAAAAGAAAAAGGACAAAAGAAATAGGTGAGAATATTGTCAGAAAAATGGATAGCGGGAGTTGACCTAGGGGGGACAACGACGAAAATAGCTTTTATCACATTGGATGGGGAAATTATTGATAAATGGGAAATCCCAACCGATAATTCTGATGAGGGCCAGTATATTACGAGTAATATTGCGAAATCGATAGAAGAAAAACTGCTTGAGCTTAATCAGTCGAAAAATATACTGGCAGGGGTTGGAATGGGTGCTCCAGGCCCTGTCGATTATGAAACAGGTGTGATCTTAAATACAGTTAACCTGGGCTGGAAGGATAATTTTCCGCTAAAGGATAGTCTGGAGAAAGCAACATCACTTCCTGCTGTTGTTGAGAATGACGCAAACTGCGCTGCCTTGGGAGAAATGTGGAAGGGTGCCGGCAGTGGTGCGAAGAATCTGGTTTGTGTCACGCTGGGGACTGGAGTAGGCGGCGGTGTGATTTCAAACGGAAACATTGTTCAGGGAGTAAACGGAGCCGCGGGGGAAATTGGTCATATCACTGCTACTCCGTTCGGAGGGGCACCTTGTAATTGTGGAAAAACGGGCTGCCTTGAGACTGTTGCTTCAGCAACAGGAATTGTGCGGCAGGCGCTTGCAGAAATTCAGAAGGATGGAGTTAAAGGTCCGTTAGCGGATGTTTATGCAAAAAATGGGAAGATAACTGCAAAGGATGTTTTTGATACAGCAAGAACGGGTGATGAACTGGCGCTTACTATCCTTCAGGAGGTTGCCTTTCATCTAGGGCTTGCTTTAGCCAATATTGCTAATCTGCTAAATCCTGAGAAAATCGTTTTGGGCGGTGGTGTATCCAAAGCAGGTGAGATTCTGTTAGAGCCTGTAATCGAGAATTTTAGGCGGTTTGCTTTTACACCTGTCAGAAACTCCACCAAACTGGCAATTGCGAATTTAGGAAATGACGCTGGAGTGCTAGGAGCAGCCTGGCTTATTAGAAATAAATTGTAAATAATTAGGATGCTTTTAATTTTTGAAAAAAGCCGAATTTTCTGCGGCTTTTTTCCTGTTTTTGTAATAAAGTTAATATTATTGAAACAAAATAGGCTGTTTTTTCGTACTAAATATGGAGAGGAAATTGGAGGGGAGGGGAAAAGTGATTCAAATAAAGGAAAGTGCTCTAAAAGGTTTAGCCATAACCATGTTTTTAATCGTTTTAGCCCTCCTGCTCGGTGCGTGTGCAGACCATAAGCAGATAAAGTCTAAAGGCTCAGCTGGGACAGAAAAGCCGAAGGCATCAAATACAGAGAATAGTGATGAGCAGGTCATCCCCATTTCCATTCCGGATGGTGAATTTTATAAAAGCTTTGGCTGGCTGACAGATGAGGAAATAGTTTATATCACCAATGTCGGACAATCTTCTAATGTATATCGTTATCATCTCTTGACGGGGAAGAGCGAGTTAATCTACAAAAGTGAATTTCCGATTGTCACCGCGCAAATTAGTCCTTCCAAAAGTTTTATTTTAATTCATTCTTCGCCATCTTCCTACGAGGGTTTAGTAACAATAATCGATACGAAGGGAAATGAAAAACTTAAGCAGTCGTTTCCATCCTACGAGTTATCCTTTGAGTGGAATCCGTATGATAACTCAAAAGTGCTTGTATCAACTTTCAGTGAAGATTGGGATTTTAACGTTTTCCTATTGGATTTTAAGTCTGGTGAGACAAAGGAATTGTCACTCCCGCAGCCATTTAATAAATGGATGAGTGCAAATGAACTTGCTTTTCTAGATTGGGATCAAGAACATCCTTCTTTATTTGCTCCGCTGATTAAGAAGGGGTTAAATAATGGGATGGAAAAAACATTATTTCCAACTGTTTTACAATTTTCAACATTTAAAGATCTTATTGTCAAGATTGAGATAAATGACCAAAACCAATTAGCGCGTTATTCTTTCTTGGATAAAGATTTGCAGGAAATCTATTCTTTTTCAAACCCACTGCTGACGAAATATTCTGATTGGCTCGTCCCTTATTTTGATTATAACGAGAAGGAGAAGGAATTTATTACTTTAAATGCAGTAAAAGATGGGGAAGCTGATGTGTACACAGAAGGTTTTAATCTTGTTGCTTATGATTTGAGGAAAGACAGCAGCCAAAAAATTTTAACCGGCCTTAAAAATGCTCCAATAATGATTTCACCATCAGGAAAAACGATTCTATATGGAGAGCGGTTTGAAAAAATCATTGATTTGAATACCAAGAAAATTTTCGACTTGGTCAAGGAATAATCATAAAAAAGACTGCCAAGGGCAGTCTTTTTTAGTGGCTTCCTGTAGGGTAACCTGAGTTGATAAGAGTCATAACGGTGAACCAGCCGAAAACTAGAAAGGAAGCGATTCCCCAAAATGCACCTAATAAATTTTTTTTCTTTAGTGAACGAAATCCACCGAATGCTGCTAAAATGGTTACTAACGCGAAAATGATGACCAATCCCATGAATAATCCCCCTTTTCCAATAAAATTAGGTAGTTACCTGCATGATTAGAAAATTATGTAACAATATTATATACATTCGCTTCTTATTTTATATTTTTTTCTTTCATTTGTCGATAGTAAATGAAAGAACAGTTTTATATGCCTTAGCAATATTCTGAATCAGTTCTTTATTATGTGTCTCTGAAAAAAATAAAGCTGTCTCATTATGGATGGTTTCAAACACCAAATGCTCTTCTACCTGATATTTGGCCATCTGAATATCATTTGGGTTTCCTGCGGTAAACGAGAAATAAAGTAAATCTGCTTTAAACAAACAATAGCAATCGTCTAATAACTGAATGCCAAAATCCTCGAAATACGGTCCTGCTATTCCGTTATTAGTAAGAATGACTTGATGCAGTTCCTCAAACAATTCTGCCGCCGTTAAAATTTCTTTTGCATAATCCGCATCATCGGCACGTAGATAAATAAACATGTTATCTTTTTGGAAGGCTATGTTTGTCTCCTTTAATATTAACTCTTTAATCTCAGGCAGAAATTCTATTTCTCCCTTAGCTTCAACCGCAAAGGCCGATTTCATTCTCATTCCCCCTTGTATTTCATTCATTTCTTTCTCCAAGACATGAATATAGTGTAAAATAATTCTAATGCAAATCCAAATTGGAGGTAAAGTAATGAAGTGGCAGCAAATTCCCTTAGGGAGCATTCAAACAAATTGTTACATTGTTGAAAACAAAGATAAAACATGCTTAATTGTCGACCCTGGCGGTGATGGAAAAAAGCTGTTGAATCTTTTAAACACAAGAGGATTAAAGCCGCTGGCCGTGCTATTGACACATGCGCATTTTGATCATATTGGGGCAGTTGAAGACGTCCGAAACGCTTATCAAATCCCGGTTTATATTCATAAACAAGAAGAAAAGTGGTTAGGGGATCCAGCTCTAAATGGATCACAGTTTTTCCCGTTAATTGAACCTATTAAAGCCAATGCGGCTGATCATCTAATCAAGGATGAAGGGGAAATGAACATCGGTGAATTTACATTCCACGTTTATCATACTCCTGGGCACTCACCGGGAAGTGTGTCTTATTATTTTGCAAAGGAAGGGTTTGTGATTTCTGGTGATGCCTTATTTCAAGGCAGTATTGGACGTACTGACCTTCAAGGGGGAAATCATACCCAGCTTTTAAAAAGCATCCATGATAAGCTGTTAACATTACCAGAAGAAACGTATGTATTGTCAGGTCACGGAGCCGTTACCACCATCGCAGACGAAATGGACAGCAACCCTTTTTTAAATGGATTTTAATAAGAAAAGCGGTGCGAGCCTGGAGCAGGAGCACGTGAATAAATAGAAAGACCCTTTTCCATTTAGGAAAGGGTCTTTCGGGGGATGTTCTATTCATATAATGGGAGGGGATATTGTTAAGCTACTAACTTTACAATATACCAAAGTTAACACCGTGTCAATAGTGTTAATTCAAAAGGAGAAAATATGATTTCGTACATAAAGAGCTTTATTCAACACTCACCTAACCAATTGATTACCTATGCAGATTATATAAGTGCTGCCCTTTACCATCCGGAATATGGGTACTACATGCGAGACCAGCAGAAAATCGGGCGGCAGGGTGATTTTATTACAACCAGCAATATTTCAGATATATATGGCAGGCTGGCGGCAAAATGGTTTGCTTATGTTTGCGAAAAAACGGGACTTCCTAATGCCTTTTGCGAAATTGGCGCAGGAAACGGACGCTTTGCCCATGCCTTTTTACAGGAGTGGCAGGAATCCATAAAAAGACCTTTACAATATGTCATTGTCGAAACAAGCCCCTACCATCGGAGACTGCAACAAAATTTATTAGATCAATATCCTTCAGTTATTCAGGTAGAGGATATAACGGCTATAAAGGACTTCGAAGGAATGATTTTTTCAAATGAGCTTTTCGATGCCCTCCCTGTTCATGTCATTGAAAAAATAAATGGTGAATTGCTTGAGGTTATGATAGGCATTCAAAACGAAGGATTTGTTGAGCAAAGGGTTCCATTGACTAATCCAGCTATTTTGCAATTTTTGCAGGAAAGCGGGCTGGAATTAAAAGAGAAGCAGCGGATTGAAGTGCCTTTAGCGATGAAGGAGATGTTAGGTTCCATCGCGCCTGCCATCAAAAAGGGGCTGATTGTAACGGCTGATTATGGCTATACGAACGAGGAATGGATGCATCCAGCAAGGTCGACCGGAAGTCTGAGAGGATTTTTTCAGCATCGAATGTATGATAATATTTTAGAAAATCCTGGAGCGATGGATGTCACCACGCATATCCATTTCGACTACCTGATTGAAAGAGGGAGACAGTTAGCGTTAGAATTTGTCACCATGCTGCGTCAGGATGAGTTTCTGTTGAAGGCAGGAATTCTTCAGGAGCTTGAGAACCATTATGACCCTAATCCATTTTCTGAGGTCAGCAAAAGAAATCGGGCCATCCGCAGTTTAATTATGCCGGGTGGGATGAGTTCTTATTTTCATATTGTTATTCAGGAAAAAGGAATGGTAACGCGGGATATAAATTTATTTCAAAATCAAAAATAAAAACGCCGTATCGAAACGGCGTTTTTATTTTTCTTAGTGGCCTCCACCAAGCGGCATCATGAACGTAGTCCAATATGTAAAGCCAGCAAAGAAAATAGTTAGATATGCTCCGAACACATACATATACATACGTTCAGACAATTTAAGATAACTAAGTAGAACGAAGAATCCTGTTTGGGCTAGGAAAAGCAATGCTGTTTTGTTTAAATCGCCAAGATATAACATCACAGTAAAAATGCCCGTCCAGAAACCACATACTCTGAACATGCGGTCCATATGTATCCCCTCCTTTTACCCTTTCGATACCATCATTACAATATTATAAGTAAAAGAAGGAATAATGTAAATAATGGTTTCAGAATTAGTTTGTTACAAATGCTTGATAAGAGCAAGTTTCACAGCCAGCAATCATATTTTCCTTTTCAATCAGGTCAACTGAATCGAACAGCGCTTCAAACATTCCCTTTAAAAATTCATGATGCATATTGCAGACAGCTTCGGTATGTTCTTCCGCTATTTCTTTGAATGGGCAATTGAAAATCGAGAAATAAATTTTCGTTTCATCCCCATTTGCTTCAAATTCCGGATAGAAGCCTGCCAGCGTGGCTGCATTTTTTAATATGCTTAGCTTTTCATCAAAATTTAATTCATCGCCAAGAGCTTTTTTTGCTTTTTCCTGTTCAATCACTTCAACCCCAAAACGCTTCCCTGTTAAATAAAGTGCATCTCTTCCAGCCTCGCCAAGGGAAATCATTGTTTGAATGGCCACTTTTGATAAAAGCATATAATCGCGGAATGGGAAGTGGAGCTGGATTACATCCTCTGACAAACGATATAATCTGCTTGGCCGTCCGCCTTTCCCTGTTTTCTTTGTTTCCGAAACCAGCATGTTCACATCTTCGAGCTTAGAAAGATGCAATCTCGCCACATTCGGGTGGATGTTGAAATTATCCGCGATCTCCTGAACGGTTACTTCCTTGTGGCGTTTGGTAATGTATTGATAAATGTAATATCTAGTTGGATCTGACAACACGTTAGTAATTTTTAACGTTTGTTCCATCTCGTTTCACCTCGGACCCCCATGATTTATTCCATTATAATACAGCGATACTAAAGTGGGAATGAGGTTAACAAGGTAAACACTATATGTTTAGAAAATGTTCACAATTATTGACGATAAATTGTAACAAAATTAGAAATATACTCCTTTTCTTTACAAAAAAACTTTTTTAAAATAAAGAAGGAAGGGTAAGAAGACTGTCGAAAAAACAGAAAAGAAAATTTAAAGGCGGTGATTCCCATTGTTAGTTCAATTGAAATGTTAGCTGACAGAATTATTTGTGACGCTGCAAGAAACCAAGCAACTGACATTCACATAATTCCCAGGCAGAATGACACACTCGTTCAAATCCGGTTAACCAACAAACTTATCCCTCGATTATCCCTTCCAAAAGATGAATGCGACAAATTGATCTCCCATTTTAAATTTAAAGCGAATATGGATATCGGCGAAAGAAGACGTCCACAAAGCGGTGCAATTTTTTGTGAAGTTAACGGACAATTAATGGGGCTTAGGCTATCTACCCTGCCATCCAATACACGCGAAAGCCTTGTCATCAGGCTATTACCCCAGCAGGAGCAAATCCCTTTTCATCAGCTTTCCTTATTTCCGGCAATGACCAGAAAACTTCTAGCTTTATTAAAACATGCTCACGGTTTGATCATTTTTACCGGGCCGACTGGCTCAGGGAAAACAACTACACTATATTCCCTTTTAAATGAAACCGCCCACCTATTCCATCGCAATGTTATTACACTCGAAGACCCGATTGAAAAAAATTACGATTCCGTTTTGCAGGTACAAGTGAATGAAAAAGCTGGTGTCACTTATGCGGCCGGCCTCAAAGCCATCTTAAGACATGACCCGGACATCATAATGGTCGGGGAAATACGGGACGCAGAAACAGCTAGGATTGCTGTACGCGCAGCCTTAACCGGGCATTTAGTGCTTTCAACAATGCACACTAGAGATGCGAAGGGAGCGGTGTTCCGCCTGCACGAATTTGGAGTGAATTGGCTGGAGGTTGAACAGACTTTAATTGCGGTGACTGCCCAAAGACTTGTTGAATTAACCTGTCCATTTTGCGAGGGTGAATGCACTCCATTTTGTTATTCGTATGGAAGGTGGAAGAGGGCGAGTGTGTTTGAGCTTTTGGCGGGGAAAAATTTGAATAGCGCCATGAAAGCTGCAAAGGGAGAGAAGGTTGAAACCCGTTATCGGACAATCCGGGATGTCATTAAAAAGGGGATTGCCTTAGGATTTATTCAGGAATCTGAATACGACAGGCTGGTTTATGATGAAGAATCATAAATGGTCTGTAACTGAGCAAGCCAACTTCTTAAAACAAATTGGCGAGCTGTTGGCACGGGGATATCCAATTGCCGAAGCAATTGATTCCATAGCATTGTACTTGCCTCAGAAGAGAAAGGAGGAGTTATATCAATCATTAACAGTTTTAAAAAACGGGCTGCCGTTTCATGAGGTCCTTGAAAGGCTTGGCTTTCACAAGGATTTAACCGGTTTTGTTTACTTTGCTGAGCAGCATGGAAGTTTTGCCGAAGCGCTGCTTGAGGGCAGCCGTCTCGCATTGTTAAAGGAGAAGGATCTGCATAAGCTTTTAAAATTGCTTCAATATCCAGTATTGCTGCTTTTTATTACCGGGATTCTCTTCGTTTTTCTAGAGAATACATTGCTGCCAAGGTTTACAGAACTTTTTTCATCGCTTGGTTTGGAGGAGAATTTTTTTTCAAAGGTCATCTATGCTTTCGATGAAATTTTCCCAATCGTCATTGGCGCTTTGCTTGCATTCTTATTGGCAACAGCAATTTATTATTATTTTATCTTCCGAAACTATCCCATTTTAAAGCAGCGAATGCTGCTCGTGCGTCTGCCCTTTATCGGCAGAATCCTCAAATTGCTGTTTACTCATTATTTCTCCATTCAATTAAGCTTCCTTTTATCTGGCGGAATTTCAGTTTCAGAGAGCTTGGGTCTCTTTGAGGAAAACAAAAGACAGCCTTTTTACAGTGAACTTGGTAAAGAAATTAAGGCCAAGCTTGTAACGGGCGAAAAATTAGAAACCATATTGGCTTCGATGATTTTTTTTGACAAGGGTTTTCCGATGATTATTAAACACGGCCAGGAAAATGGCAAATTGGAACAGGAATTGCTCTTTTTCAGCAAGCATTGTGTGATGAACCTGGAAGTACTAATTGAAAAAAGCCTAAGGACGATTCAGCCCATTCTTTATCTGTTTATCGGTTTATTAGTTGTTTCCATGTATTTAGCGATCCTTTTACCCATGTTTCATATGCTTGATGGAATTTAGAAAAGCGGAAGCGCCTTGCACAGGGGCGACAGGCATAAGACGAGCCGGCGTGAAGGTTGTTTTGTAACCTTCAGGACGGATTGGCTGTAGACCTGCGAGCCCCTAGGCGCTGTAGCTAGACAATTAAAAAAATGGAGGTTTTGGAAAATGAAAAATATTAAAAGAGATAAACAGGCTGGTTTCACACTGATTGAAATGATGATTGTTATGCTCGTGATTTCTGTAATTTTAATTATTACAATTCCAAACGTCGCTAAACATAACGCAAATATAAAGACTAAGGGCTGTGAAGGCTTTCAGAAAATGGTCGAGGCTCAGGTACAAGCCTATGAAATGGAAAAAGATGAACCAGCAACAATGGAAAAACTAATAAGTGCAGGATATATAAATAAAGATGCCAAGGGCTGCCCAGGAAAAGAAGTTGTGATTGGGTCGGATGGTTCTGTTACGTTGGAAGATGCCATCGATACAAAAACTGCATCTGATACCACCACTAACCAATGAAACATAACCAGCAAGGCTTCACTTTAGCCGAGTCATTAGTAGTCCTATCCATTTTCATGATTTTGTCTTCGGTAACCGTTTTTTCGTTAAAACCACAGCATACGATGGTCGAGGATGAAGCCTTATTAACCCAATTAAAAGCGGATTTATTTTATGCCCAGTCCTATGCGATGTCCCACCAGCAGGAAGTGTCGGTCGTCATTTTGCCTAACGAATCAAAATACTCGCTTGTTTTGCGCTCTGACCAGCCGCATCTGCTCGACAGAACTTACTCCTCAAGTTTTCATATCATCGAAGGTTCGATGCCCTTATATTTCAAATTTCAGCCTGATGGAAATGTAAATAAATTTGGTTCTTTCTTCATAGAAACTGAGAAGAAGACTTATCGAATGACCATTTTAATTGGAAAAGGCCGGTTTTATGTTACAGAACAATAAAGGGTTCTTTTTATTAGAATTACTGTTGTCTTTATCAGCTATGTTTTTGATTTGTTTGGTTTTCATTCCGTCGGTCACGGAATTAAGAAAGCAATCCGTAAATTTGCAGATTGAGAAAAAGATGAGGCAGATCATGTATGAGGAACTGGAGGCAAAATTAATTGATAATCGGACATTTGCCAATTATACATTGGTACAAAATGAGATTGGTTATCAAATTAATTGGAAGGACTCCTTCGGGCAAAAGGAGGTTTGCGTTAAAGTTGAAAAAACGCCCTTACATTTGGAAAATGAAATCTGTGGCAGTCTCGAATGAAAAAGGTTTTACGCTCATTGAGGTAATGTTTTCGTTGGTAATTCTTTCAATTATTGTTTTTTATATGACACCTCTCTTTCAACTTATTCTTGACAATAAGGAGAATCAAGCGAGTATTCAGGCAATGGAATGGGAGGTTTTCTGCAGCCAAATAAAAAAAGAAATCCGCTGGTCGACCAAAGCAGAGGTAGTTTCCAATCGGCTGATCCTAACAAAAGACGGAGAAACCATTTATTATGAAATTTACGGCAGCAATTAAAGAAGACGGGTTAACTCGACGGGGCATGAAATTATCCTGCAGAATGTTTCACAGCATTCGTTTGCTTTGGTGAATAATGCCGTAAAGGTAACGGTAAAGGATTTTAAAGGAATAGAGTATTCTGTTACCGCCTATTCTTTAATTGATTGGAATAAGAGCACATGAAAAATTGCCAAAAAGGCTTCACTTATCCCCTTACATTATGTCTGTTGATCATTTTTCTGCTGTTTTTTTCAATGGAGGTGGAGAAGCTTCTGTCGGAGAGAAAGCTAGCGCACGAATCAGCCGTTATTTTGCAGGAAGAGTATTATTTCTTGTCATCGGTAAAGAAATTTGAAACTCAGGCTCAGGTGTCAGGAACAATCCCGTCTAAAGGAACGTTTGGGTTTCAGAAGGGGAATATGGATTTTCTCGCCGATCCCCCGTCAGGATATGTCCAAAGAGTTTCCTTTACACTCCGGCTTCAGTCGGGAGAATTGGTAAACGGGAAAGGATATTTTGACACGAGGTCAAAAAAGCTAATGAAATGGATTACTTATTGATTTGAAAGGATAAACCTTGGACATACTTGTAATGTAAGTTAAAGGCAGGTGTGTACATGAAAACGAATGATTATGTAAAATATATGACGCAAACAATTGTCAAATATGCGGACCAGCCGAAAGACGAACGAAAACGTCAGCGCCTCGAGCGAAAACAGACCAAAGCATCCTTCTGGTATCGCTGGTTTGGCATCCTTCCCTATATTGTGTATTCAGAGGTTAAGAGACGGAAAATGAAAGACAGTGGACTTTAAAAAGTAACCCCCAAGCATAATTTCACGGCTTGGGGGGTTTCTTTTTATATTGCTTTTTCTGTTAAGTAAAACAGCCCGCCATTGATAAAGGAAATGTGAATTCGCGGCTCATATTGATCCTTGAGAGCCTGTTTTTCTGTCTCATAGCTTTCGTTTTCATCTTCAATGTCCTCATAAAAATGATTCAGCAGTTCTAAATCCTTCTCCCAGCGTATCTTTGCTTCATCGGCCCAGGTATGGTCATCATTTTCAATTACTGATTTTAAATAATTTTCAATTCGAACCATTCCACTTTTTGGTTTAACCAGTGGTGATAATGTAAACGAGTAATCAGGGATTTTCGGCGTTAACGAAATTTTAAGCAGGTAATTATGAAAATCCTCCACCATTTTCCCGTTAATAAGCTGAAGGCCGATTGATTTAAAGATATCGCGTTTACGGTCACATTGATAGGAGATTTTTACATTCATGCACAGCCATGGCAGCAAGGGAGTCTGGACGGCAGAGTTGCCGTGATTTTCATAAAGCCTTATATATCTTGCTAAATTTTTTGTAGACTCAAAAATTTGATGCAGGCGGGGCGAACCAAAATGGATGGTTTCCCCTTTGAGATTTTCAGGTGCTGCTTTTTGGTTGGTGATAAGGGTCAATCTCATTGGATTTGGTATTCCGCCAGTTTTCTCTAAATAATGCCAGTAAAAGGGCCGATTCATTAGTTCCTTATCCATTTCAATTGTTAGTTGGACATCTAAGTATCCAGGGTGATTAGTGACAATGGGACATTCATTTGCCATAAAATAATTTAAAAGAAACTTATGAATTTCCTGCTGCTGCATGTGATTCTCCTTTTTTCATATTTTGTGCAAATTCAATCATTGAAGATAAATTCTCCATTTTAATCCGCATTTCCCCTTCTGAGCAGGAGTCGCCAAAGATATCCATTATATGATCTTCAATATTTCCGAATTCTAGTTTTGTTAGAATATCATCAAGTTCTCCGATGACTCTTTCAAATAAATCAATCTTTTCGTATAAAAGCTTTAAAATATGCTCTTCCACCGTATCTTTGATGGCAAAATTATAAATCATGACATCTTTTTCCTGACCGAGGCGGTGAATCCTTCCTATGCGCTGCTCTAGTCTCATCGGGTTCCACGGCAGATCAAAATTGATAATGTGGTTGCAAAATTGCAGGTTAATCCCTTCCCCGCCCGCTTCAGTGGCAATCAGCACCTGGGCATGCTTTTGGAATAACTCGCGCATCCAGTCCTTTTTCCCGCGCTTGAAACCGCCGCGGAAAGGAACGGAGGAAATTCCGTGCTGCTTTAAGTACCACTGTAAATATAATTGGGTAGCCCGGTATTCCGTAAAAATAATCACTTTATCATTTATTTTCTGAATTAATTCAAGGGCTTTTACTGCCTTGGAATTTTGCTCAACGGTCTCTACCTTTTTAATTAAAAAGTTGATTTGTTCTTGATAGGCCTGCGTTGGGTTTTCCTTTTTAAGAAGCATGTTTTTTAAGGTATAGAAAACGGCCTCGCGGCTTGAGCATGCTTCACGCTGCAAAGTCATCACAGAAAAACTGCTCGTTTGAACCCAGTCTCCCTCATTTTTAAGCTCTAAGATGGAGTCATACAGGTCGCGTTCCGATTTTGTAAATTCAATCGGAATCGTCTCCACATGCCGTTTCGTCCATTCGATTCCTGTATCGGCACGGCGGTTGCGGATCATGACTTTATTGACTAGCTCTTTTAGATGCTGGTCATCATTTAAGGAACGGGAATCACGTTTATATTTTTCGTAAAAGACAGTTTCATTCCCTAAGTGACCAGGCTTTAATAGGGATACGAGGTTAAAAATCTCTTCAATCCTGTTTTGAATAGGTGTTGCCGTCAGCAATAAACAAAACTTCTTTTTTAAGTTTTGAACAAATTCGTAGTTTTTGGTTTTATTATTTTTTAATTTATGGGCTTCATCGATAATGATGAGGTCATAGTCTTGCTTGTAAATGATCTCCCGATGCGGATTTCGTTTCGCCGTATCGATGGAGGAAACAACGACATCACATTGTTCCCAAACATAACTTTTTCTTTGAGTGACAGCCGGTATATAAAATTTGCTATTTAATTCCTGTGCCCACTGGGTGACTAAGGAGGCGGGAACAAGAATTAACACTTTTTTCACTAATCCGCGAATCATGTATTCTTTTAAAATTAACCCCGCCTCGATAGTCTTTCCGAGACCCACTTCATCCGCAAGGATGGCCTTTCCGTTCATGTTTTCAACCACCTGCTTGGCTGTTTCAAGCTGATGAGGGAGAGGCGTCAAATTTGGCAGATGCTTTGGGGCCTGCAGGCCTTCGAATTCCGGGACCACCAAGTGTTTTTCAATATCGATAGCCAATTTAAAAAGCTCCCAATTCCCCCAAGGTCCATCATGATCAATTTTATGTAAAAAATCATCCTGCCAGGAGGAATCAAATTCCATTTCGACATTCATCCGTTTCAGCTCCTTTTTCCGATAAATTGTTATTGCCCGATATGTTGTTTTAATGGTAGGATGATAATAGCTTTGAAAGTTTCAAATATTTAAATAAGGTAATCTATTTTTTAAGTATAATTAGTATGACCAAATTGGAAAAAAATATTATAAGTGCGAATGAAAACAAGGGGAGAGACTACTTTTTGTAGCGCCGAAGGAGCAAGCAGCTTATGTGAATCTCTCAGGCAAAAGAACTCTTGTTGGACGCAGCTCTGGAGAGTGCTGGATGATTCCAGCCACCAAAGGGGACAGCCGATTTAGGTAAACTTTCAGGTGCAAGGACAGAGACCTTCTTTATTGGTAAAGGGAGGTTTCTGTCCTTTTTTGCACCTTTTTGTTGTTTTTAGGAAAACGGCAAGGAGTTTTCCTATTTTTGTTAATTGGCAATAATTCATTTTTACAAATAATGAACATGTAGTAAATGAAGGGGGATTTATGATGACGGAATTAAAACGCACTCCGCTGTTTGAAGTTTACAAGGAATACGGCGGAAAAACCATCGATTTTGGGGGCTGGGAGTTGCCTGTCCAGTTTTCAAGCATCAAGGATGAGCATGAAGCTGTCCGCACGAAAGCCGGTTTATTCGATGTATCCCATATGGGCGAAGTTGAGGTAAAGGGCCCAGACAGCCTTAACTATTTACAAAAATTGATGACAAATGACATCTCAAAAGTGAAAGACGGCGGGGCACAATATACTGCGATGTGCTATGAAAACGGCGGAACTATTGACGACCTGCTTGTTTACAAGGTTGAAGACAATCATTATTTGCTTGTTGTCAACGCATCGAATATTGAAAAGGACTACAACTGGCTGGAGAAGCATCTTGAAGGCGATGTAACAATCGAAAATTTGTCTGAAACAATGGCACAGCTTGCGCTTCAAGGCCCTCTTGCTGAAAAGGTATTACAGAAGCTTGCTTCAGAGACGGATTTAAGTCAAATCGGCTTTTTCAAATTCCAGCAGGAAGTTGTTTTAAATGGGAAAAAAGCACTTGTATCTAGAACTGGTTATACAGGGGAAGACGGCTTTGAAGTATATTGTGATGCCGGTGATGTTATCGAACTCTGGACTGCCATTCTGGAAGCCGGAAAAGACGAGGGAGTTATTCCTTGCGGCCTCGGTGCACGCGACACACTTCGTTTTGAAGCAAACTTAGCGCTTTACGGCCAGGAATTATCACCGGAAATTTCCCCGCTTGAGGCAGGAATTGGCTTTGCAGTGAAATTGAATAAAGAGGCTGATTTTATTGGAAAAGAAGCTCTCGTGAAACAAAAGGAAGCAGGTTTGTCCCGGAAGCTTGTTGGGGTTGAGATGGTTGACCGGGGAATTCCGCGACACGGCTATCCAGTTTACAAAGGGGAAGCGCTAATTGGTGAAGTTACCACCGGTACACAGTCCCCAACCTTAAAGAAAAACATCGGTCTTGCCCTCATTTCTTCCGAACATGCAGGACTCGATACCGAAGTGGAAGTTGAAATTCGCGGCAAACGTTTAAAAGCGAAAGTGGTTCCTACACCTTTTTATAAAAGAGAAAAGAAATAGCAGAAGGGAGCAAGGTTTATGAAACATCGCTATTTACCCATGACTGAACAAGATAAGCAGGCAATGCTGGAGACAATTGGCGTTTCCACTGTCGATGAACTATTCAGTGATATTCCTGAAAAAGTACGATTTAAAGGTGAATACAATATTAAACCGGCAAAATCAGAAACAGCTTTGATGAAAGAACTTTTTCAGTTAGCAAGCCGGAATGCTGATTTAAAATCGAATGTGTCTTTCTTAGGTGCCGGAGTTTATGACCACTATATGCCGGTTATCGTTGACCATGTCATCTCAAGATCAGAGTTCTACACAGCCTATACACCTTACCAACCGGAGATCTCCCAAGGGGAACTGCAGGCGATTTTTGAATTCCAAACAATGATTTGTGAATTAACAGGAATGGATGTGGCTAACTCCTCGATGTATGACGGCGGTACCGCACTTGCTGAAGCAGCAATGCTAAGTGCTGGTCACACTAAACGGAAAACCATCCTGGTTTCCGGTGCTGTTCACCCTGAATCCCGTGAGGTTCTGGAAACTTACGCAAAGGGTCAATACCTTGATGTGATTGAGGTTCCTGTGAAGGATGGCATTACTGATGTTGACGCCCTAAAAGGATTGCTAAATGCTGACGTAGCCGCGGTTGTCGTTCAATATCCAAACTTTTTAGGTCGAATTGAACCATTAAAAGAGCTTGAAGAGATTATTCACGAAAATAAAGCAATGTTTGTTGTTTCCAGCAATCCATTATCACTTGGAATTTTGACACCTCCAGGAAAATTTGGTGCAGATATTGTTGTCGGCGATGCCCAGCCATTCGGAATCCCGACTGCCTTTGGAGGTCCGCACTGTGGCTATTTTGCGGTTACGACAAAGCTAATGCGTAAAGTTCCCGGACGTCTTGTCGGCCAGACAACAGATGACCAAGGCCGCCGCGGTTTTGTTTTAACACTGCAGGCACGTGAGCAGCATATCCGCCGCGATAAGGCGACTTCTAATATTTGCTCCAACCAGGCCTTAAATGCCCTTGCTGCATCTGTTGCGATGACTGCCCTTGGAAAAAAAGGTGTCCGCGAAATCGCAACAGCCAATTTACAAAAGGCTCATTATGCGAAAATCGCTTTTAAAGAAGCAGGGCTTGAAGTAGTTAATGATGGTCACTCCTTTAATGAGTTTGTTGTCAATTTAAATAAACCGGTAAAAGAGGTTAATCAGCAGCTGCTCCAAAAAGGAATCATTGGCGGTTATGATTTGGGCCGTGACTATCCTGAGCTTGCAGGCCATATGCTGATCTGCGTGACAGAGCAAAGAACGAAGGAAGAGATTGATACATTAGTGAAAGAATTGGGGGATTTGCATGCATAATCAAGACCAGAAGCTGATTTTTGAAGTGAGTACACCAGGCCGGGTCGGATACAGCCTTCCGGAAATGGATGTTCCTGAAGCAGATGTTGCTGCGCTCCTTCCAGAAGGATATTTAAGGGAAGAGGAGCCTTTGCTCCCTGAAGTTTCTGAACTGGATATCATGCGCCATTATACGTCCCTCTCCAGACGGAATCACGGTGTAGACTCCGGTTTTTATCCATTAGGGTCTTGTACGATGAAATACAATCCTAAGATTAATGAGAATGTTGCCCGCTACAACGGGTTTGCGCATATTCACCCGCTCCAGGATGAAAGTTCCGTTCAAGGTGCGCTCGAGCTTTTATATGACCTTCAGCAGCATTTAAAAGAAATTACCGGTATGGATGAAGTGACCTTACAGCCGGCAGCAGGTGCCCACGGGGAATGGACCGGATTGATGATGATTCGCGCATACCATGAAGCAAATGGCGACCTAAAACGGACCAAAGTTATCATACCTGACTCCGCTCATGGTACAAACCCAGCTTCTGCAACAGTTGCAGGACTTGAGACGGTTACAGTAAAGTCGAATGAAAATGGTCTTGTAGACTTAGAAGACTTAAGAAGAGTGGTGGGAGAAGATACAGCTGCGTTAATGTTGACGAACCCGAATACACTTGGCCTTTTTGAAGAGCATATTGTCGAAATTGCTGAAATCGTCCACGAAGCTGGCGGTAAGGTTTATTACGACGGGGCGAACCTAAACGCAGTTCTATCAAAAGCCCGCCCGGGTGATATGGGCTTTGACGTAGTTCACTTGAATCTTCACAAAACGTTTACTGGCCCGCACGGAGGCGGCGGTCCTGGTTCCGGTCCTGTTGGTGTGAAGTCAGATTTAATTCCGTTCCTGCCAAGACCGGTTATTGCCAAACGAGGCGACGAATATGTCCTAGATTATGATCGTCCGCAATCAATTGGCCGCGTTAAGCCATACTACGGAAACTTTGGCATTAACGTCCGCGCTTATACCTATATTCGGTCTATGGGGCCAGACGGCTTAAAAGCAGTGACTGAATATGCTGTTTTAAATGCTAACTATATGATGAGAAGATTGGCGGAGTATTATGATCTGCCGTTTGACAGACATTGTAAGCATGAGTTTGTATTAAGCGGAAGACGCCAGAAGAAATTGGGCGTCCGCACATTGGATATTGCGAAGCGACTGCTTGATTTCGGCTTCCATCCACCAACCATTTACTTCCCATTAAATGTGGAAGAATGTATCATGATTGAGCCGACAGAAACAGAATCTAAGGAAACGTTAGATTCCTTTATCGACATCATGATCCAAATCGCCAAGGAAGCCGAGGAAAATCCGGAAATCGTCCAGGAGGCTCCGCACACAACCGTGGTAGGCCGCTTAGATGAAACGACAGCTGCGCGTAAGCCGGTCTTACGATATCAGAATGCATAAAAAGATTAACAGGCTCTGGATTGTTCCGGAGCCTGCTTTTTTTGCTTTTATATCAATTCGCCAATAGACTGTTGTGATTTTTCATAAAAATCAATATAAAGGGCCCCAGAAAGGTTCTGGAGCCCATTAATGACGATTATTTTTTAGCTTTCACTTTACCAGACCACTTTTTGAACCCGCCTTGAAGCTGGGTTAGATCCTTGTAGCCTTTTTTGTGTAAAAATTGTGCTGCACGAGCACTGCGCATGCCGCTTTGGCAATATAAATATACAGGCATGTCCGGTCTGATTTCTTTCATGCGCATTCTAATTTGTGACATTGGAATATTACGTGCTCCTAAAATATGTCCGCCTTCAAATTCATTTGGTTCACGAACATCAATCAGCTGAGCCTTTCTGTATCCTGCACGGAATTCCTCTTCTGTTACTGTTTTTACAATCCTTTTTTGATAAAAAAAAGTAAAAACAGAGTAGATGATAACCGCTACGACAATGATTAATAAAACATAAAGTGAATTCAACTTCTATTTGCCCCCTTCAAGCTTGTTGCACTAGTATTTATTATATAAGTCATTTTCTTAAAGATAAAGAAGAATGGACAAAAATCTTCTTAAAAAATTATACCAAAAACATCTCATTTTGAAATTCCCCTTCATTTTGATAGACTAGTAAAAGGAAATTATAAATAAAAGAGGTTTTTCTATGGAAAAAGAAATATGGCGGTTTATCGATTCTGGCAATAGTTCTCCTGCTTTTAACATGGCATTGGATGAAGCCTTGTTAGATTGGCACAGTGAAGGAAAGATTCCACCGGTAATCCGATTTTACGGCTGGAACCCGCCGACGCTGTCCGTTGGTTACTTTCAAAAGGTTGAAAAAGAAATTGATATGGAAGCGGTAAAAACACACAGGCTTGGCTTTGTCAGAAGACCAACTGGAGGCAGAGGGGTTCTCCATGAGCATGAACTGACATACAGCGTCATTGTTTCAGAGGAGCATCCAGCAATGCCCAAAACAGTTACTGAAGCTTATCGTGTTATTTCTGAAGGGATTTTAAAAGGATTTCATCAACTGGGACTAGAAGCATATTTTGCTGTTCCGAAAACAGCAGAGGAACGGGATGCCTTAAAAAATCCTAGGTCCGCGGTTTGCTTTGATGCCCCCAGCTGGTATGAGTTGGTGGTGGAAGGGCGCAAGGTCGCAGGAAGTGCTCAAACACGGCAGAAGGGTGTCATTCTCCAGCATGGCTCGATTCTTTTGGATCTGGATGACGACAAGCTTTTTAGCTTATTCAAATACCCGAATGACCGGGTGAAGGAGCGGATGAAAAAAGCATTCAAGGATAAGGCTGTTGCCATTAATGCGATTAGTCCGCGAAGGATTACTCTCGATGAGGCCAAGGAAGCTTTTTATAAAGGATTCGCAGAAGGTTTAAATATTGAGCTTGAATCCTATCAGTTGACAGATGAAGAGCTTGCCTATGTTAATAAGCTCGCAAAAGAACGGTATGAAAATGATGAGTGGAATTTTAAGAGATGACTTGCTAAAGCGGCTTTGCCGCTTTTTTCCTATTTCATTGGAGGCAACCGGCGAAAATTGTTAAAATTTCTCGTTTTATAGCGAAAATTGCACTATATCTTTTATTTTCTCGTGAATATATTTATTTTAAAGTTTGACAAAATAATTGTTTTTTGCATGACATACAATATATAGGGGTGTCGAAAATATTTTCGGTACTATATATTGATTTTTTGTTGCCATGCTATGTTCAGATATGGTAACTTAAATTTATTAAATCAACTAGATAAGCAAAAGCTTACTAGATTCTTACACAAGATAGAGAATATATAGATAAAGGAGTTGTATTCATGTCTGTAGTTTTTAGACAAGAATTGAATATTGATTTTGGGAGGTTGAATGAGGATATCCGCCTATTTCCACAGGTGCACCCGGTCACCCCAGATATGAAAATAACTCACAAGGGTGTTTCGCGTTTAGTCATGTTAGACCGCTACACCTTCAAAGATACTGAAAAAATCACCCTCACAAATGGCGACTTTGTTGTTCTTACGATTAAAGAAGATCCAAAATTCCCGGCACGCGGCCTAGGATACATTCAGGAAATCGATTGGGAGAAGAAGAAAGCTAAGGTTTTAGTAGAAGAGGAATTTAGAGGTGTCCTCGATGGTGAAGCAGCAGAAACTGGAGTTATTTATAGTTCGCTGGATGTCATTGAGAAGCCGTTAGAGCTTTTCTATGAGCAGATTGCTAAACGTGTTGCGACTGGCATTGCTGCTGTAGAAGAGACGGAAGAGAAGCGCATCGAATGGACAGAAAAGTTCTATCAAGAGCTAGTGAGCTTGAACTTCATTCCTGCCGGCCGTGTGCTTTATGGCGCGGGCTCTGGCACTGAGGTAACTTATTTCAACTGCTATGTAATGCCGTTCGTAGCGGATTCCCGTGAAGGAATCTCCGACCACCGCAAGCAGGTAATGGAAATCATGAGCCGCGGCGGCGGTGTTGGAACCAATGGTTCGACATTACGGCCAAGAAACACTTTGGCAAGAGGTGTAAACGGCAAATCGTCTGGTTCGGTTTCTTGGTTAGATGATATTGCGAAGTTGACTCATTTGGTCGAACAGGGGGGCTCGCGCAGGGGCGCCCAGATGATCATGCTGGCGGACTGGCATCCTGACATCATTGAATTCATTATTTCTAAGATGCAAAATCCTAGAATCCTTAGATTCTTAATTGAAAATACATCTGATGAAACAATCAAAAAGCTTGCTAAAGAAAAGCTGAAATTTAAACCATTCACCCTTCAAGAAGAAGCGATGTACCAAGGAATTGTAAATTATAAGAACATTCCTGGTTATGGTGGTTTCAGCGAATCAATTATTGCAGATGCTGAGGAAAAACTCGCAACTGGCGGTACTTATTCAGTTCATAATCCAGAGTTCCTCACTGGGGCAAATATCTCTGTTTGTTTAACAAAAGAATTTATGGAAGCTGTTGAAAACGATGGTGAATATGAACTTCGTTTCCCTTACGTAGAAAACTACGACCAAGAGGAAATGAAAATCTATAATGAAAAATGGCATGAAGTTGGAGATGTTCGTGAGTGGGAAAGACTGGGTCACAAAGTTCGCGTCTACAAAAAAATTAAGGCAAAAGAACTTTGGAACTTGGTTAACATTTGTGCGACTTACTCTGCAGAACCTGGTATCTTCTTCATTGATAATGCAAATGACATGACAAATGCGAAAGCATATGGTCAGCAGGTAGTAGCAACGAATCCATGTGGTGAGCAGCCACTCGCACCATTTTCCGTCTGTAACCTTGCTGCAGTAAACCTTGCAGAAATGGCGGATAAGGAAACTAAAACAGTAGACTTTGAAAAATTGAGAAATACAGTAGCAGTTGGCGTCCGCATGCAGGATAACGTCATCAATGCTACCCCATACTTCTTAGAAGAAAACAAAAAGCAAGCTCTCGGTGAACGCCGCGTCGGTCTTGGGGTAATGGGTCTGCACGACCTGCTTATCTACTGCGAGACTGAGTACGGTTCGCCTGAAGGAAATAAGCTGGTCGATCAAGTTTTCGAAACAATTGCAACTACAGCCTACAAAGAATCTGTTGAATTGGCGAAAGAAAAGGGAAGCTTCCCATTCTTAACTGGTGAAACACTTGAGGAAACAAGCCGCTTACGCCAAGCTTTTATTAATACTGGATTTATGAAGAAAATGCCTGAAGGAATCCGTGAATCTATTGTGGAAAACGGAATAAGGAATTCACATTTGCTAACTGTTGCTCCAACGGGTTCCACTGGTACCATGGTTGGCGTTTCAACTGGATTAGAGCCTTATTTCTCATTCTCATATTTCCGCAGCGGACGCCTTGGTAAATTTATCGAAGTAAAAGCAGACATCGTTCAAGAGTATTTAGACCGTAACCCAGAAGCAGATTCAAATAACCTGCCAAACTGGTTCGTCACTGCGATGAATCTTGCTCCTGAAGCACACGCGGATGTCCAATGTGTCATTCAGCGCTGGATTGACAGTTCCATCAGTAAAACAGTTAATGCACCAAAAGGATACAGCGTTGAGCAGGTTGAAAAGGTATACGAGCGTTTATACCGTGGCGGTGCAAAAGGCGGTACTGTCTATGTAGACGGATCACGCGATTCTCAGGTTTTAACGTTGAAAGCTGAAGAAAACACAAATGAACAATTATCTATCTTTGAAAAAGAAGAAAAGCAGCATGTAGTCTTAGTTGAAACCATCACTGACCTTCGTTCAACGGATGTAACGATTGGTTCTGAAGTCGGCAACACATGCCCGGTATGCCGCAAAGGAAAAGTTAAAGAAATTGGCGGCTGTAATACATGTACTAACTGTGGCGCACAATTAAAGTGTGGACTTTAATAGTTAAAAAGGGATGGAGAGTGATTTCTCCATTCTTTTTTATTTGAATAATATTATATCGACATAACTTTGTGATCGAATTGTAATTTCCTTTTTGTTAAAAGTAAAATATTCCTATATTTTCACCCCAACTAACGCCATCTTCAAACGAAAAAGGCAAATTAAATTTGACCGTTTCATGACACATAAAAAACTACATACGGTCTTTATATTGTTTTGCTAGATTAAAAACATAAACAAGCTACAGCAGCATATGAGGACATTTTGTGAAACCCAGACAAAACACTTTACATAGGGTAGGGGGGTATAGTAACATGAAATTAGAAATCAAAAATAACAAATACATTTTTGAAAGGATGATTAACATGGAAAAAGTAACATTAAACGTAAAAGGAATGTCTTGTGGACATTGTGTAAAGGCGGTTGAAGGAAGTGTTGGGACCCTGGATGGTGTCACTGCCGTTAAGGTGAATTTAGACGCAGCAACGGTTGATGTCGAGTTCAACCCGCAAACCGTCAGCCTCGATCAAATCAAAGAAACAATCGATGATCAAGGCTATGATGTAGTTTAAAAAGACAATTTCAACTCACTATATGAGGAGTTGACTTACTATGAGTCAAACTATAAAAGAAACAAGCCTGCAAATTTCCGGTATGACCTGTGCAGCCTGTGCGGCCAGAATTGAAAAGGGTCTGAAAAAACTAACCGGAGTAGAAACAGCAACTGTCAATCTTGCATTAGAAAAATCGGCAATTAAGTACGATCCTTCCCAGATAAAACTGGAAGAAATCGAACAGAAGATTAAAGATTTAGGCTATGATGTCGTAACCGAAAAAGTGGAATTTGATATTACAGGAATGACTTGTGCAGCCTGCTCGGCACGGATTGAAAAGGGCTTAAATAAGCTAGAGGGCATCACAAAGGCAAACGTTAACCTGGCACTTGAAAAAGCAACTGTAGAATACAACGGTTCCGCCCTGACAACTGCAGACATCATAAAAAAGGTTGAAAATCTTGGCTACGGGGCAAGACTCAAAGAGGAAACAAAAGATCAAGTAGACCATCGCCAAAAGGAAATCGAAAAGCAATCAAAAAAATTTATCTTCTCGGCAATTTTGTCTTTTCCGCTTTTATGGGCAATGGCAGGGCATTTTTCGTTTACATCTTTTATTTGGGTACCGGATATGTTCATGAATCCATGGTTTCAACTGCTCCTCGCTACACCGGTTCAATTCTTAATTGGCGGCCAGTTTTACATCGGTGCCTATAAAGCCTTAAAAAATAAAAGTGCCAACATGGATGTACTTGTTGCATTGGGAACATCGGCCGCTTATTTTTACAGTTTATATTTGTCAATCACCACGATTGGCGAAGGTGTTCATATGGTGGAACTCTATTATGAGACCAGTGCTGTTTTAATCACCTTAATCATATTAGGCAAGCTTTTTGAAGCAAGAGCAAAGGGACGATCCTCAGAGGCAATCAAAAAATTGATGGGGCTCCAAGCCAAAACGGCTACTGTAAACCGCGATGGCCGCGAAATGGAAATCCCGATTGAAGAAGTCATTGTCGGCGATATCCTTTACATCAGACCAGGCGAAAAAATTCCTGTTGACGGCAGAATTGTAGAGGGCCAATCTGCTATCGATGAGTCAATGCTGACCGGTGAAAGTGTTCCGGTTGATAAAAAAATTGGCGATGAAGTCATCGGAGCCACGCTGAACAAAAATGGTTTTCTAAAAGTTGAAGCAACAAAGGTTGGCCGGGATACCGCTTTAGCACAAATTATTAAAGTGGTTGAAGAGGCGCAGGGCTCCAAAGCCCCTATCCAACGGCTTGCCGACAAAATATCCGGAGTTTTTGTTCCAGTTGTCGTGACCATTGCTGTAATAACCTTTATTATCTGGTATTTGTGGGTAGAACCCGGTAATTTCGCTGAAAGCTTAGAAAAAATGATTGCTGTATTAGTGATTGCCTGTCCGTGTGCTTTAGGATTGGCGACACCTACCTCCATCATGGCCGGTTCCGGTCGTTCCGCTGAATATGGAATTCTTTTTAAAGGCGGCGAACATTTGGAAATGACCCACCGCATCACAACGGTGGTTTTGGATAAAACGGGTACAGTAACAAATGGGACACCGGTGTTAACTGATGTCCGCCACACCAATTCAATTACTGAGGAAGAATTTTTAAGCTTGGTTGGTTCGGCTGAAAAACAATCAGAACATCCGCTTGCCCAGGCCATTGTGCAGGGAATTAAAGACAAGGGTGTATTATTAAAGGAGCCAACTGATTTTGAAGCCATCCCCGGTTTTGGAATAAAAGCGTCACTGGAAGGAAAGCAATTAATAATTGGTACAAGAAAGCTTATGACAAAATTTAATGTGGAAATAGAAGCTGTACTTCCTCAAATGGAGGAACTCGAAAGAGCCGGGAAAACTGCAATGTTAGCAGCTATCGACGGGCAATATGCAGGGATTGTGGCGGTCGCTGATACAATTAAAGCAACCTCCAAAACAGCCATCAGCCGCCTCAAAAAGATGGGTCTTGAGGTTATCATGATTACTGGTGATAATCAGCAGACAGCAAAGGCCATAGCAGGCCAAGCAGGAATTGACACCGTCATCGCGGAGGTTTTGCCTGAAGGAAAAGCAGCAGAAATTAAAAAGCTGCAAGCGGAAGGCAAGAAAGTGGCAATGGTCGGGGACGGCATTAATGATGCACCTGCTCTCGCCGTGGCAGATATTGGAATGGCGATTGGGACAGGCACCGATGTCGCCATGGAAGCGGCTGATATCACGCTCATTCGCGGTGACTTAAACAGCATTGCAGATGCTATCTTCATGAGCAAAAAAACAATCACAAACATAAAGCAGAACTTATTCTGGGCGATGGCCTACAATTCCTTGGGCATTCCGATTGCAGCCCTTGGGTTCCTAGCTCCTTGGCTAGCTGGGGCAGCAATGGCGTTCAGTTCGGTTTCTGTTGTCCTGAACGCACTTAGATTACAAAAAGTTAAACTATAAATTTTTAAAAGGCTGACACACAATTGTCAGCCTTTTCCTGCGTTTTCACCATTGCCAGCAAGTATACTTTACTTATCAAAACAGCAATCAGGTGATTTCAAATGAACCAAATTTTATTGATTGAGGATGAACGAAGCGTATCAGATGTAATTAAAGCTTATTTAGAGAAGAACGGCTACAAAGTCTACTGGGCTGGCAATGGATCAAAAGGATTGGAAATCTTTAAATCAGCGAATATAGACCTTGTTATTCTCGACCTGATGCTCCCCGATATGGCTGGAGAGGATGTTTGCAAAAAGATGAGGGAAACATCAGATGTCCATATTTTTATGCTGACAGCAAAAGGTTCTCTAAATGACCGTGTTGAAGGATTAAATATTGGCGCCGATGAATATCTCGTTAAACCCTTCAGTCCAAGGGAATTGACAGCAAGGGTCAATGCTCTTTTCCGCAGATTAAACGGTACAAACTCATCAGTCTGGATGATTTTTGATGATGGGAACTTATCCATTCATTTTGAAAAAAGGCTGGTTACCGTGAGGGGAGAAGAAATCCCGTTCACACCGAATGAATTTGATATTCTCTGGGCATTAGCGGCTTGTAAGGGCAAGGTATTATCAAGAGAGCAGCTAATTGGGAAGGTATATGGTGAAAATTTTGATGGCTTTGATCGGACTATTGATGTCCATATCAAAAATATCCGCAAGAAAATTGAAATGGATACGAGAAACCCAAAATATATTATCACGGTCCTAAAAGCAGGCTATAAATTTGGCGGTGAGCTAAAATGCATTCCATTAGCCGCAGATTAAGTTTATTTTTTATTGCATGCACCATTGCCTCTATCCTGCTTGTGACATTGACTGTAAATCTTACAGTTACCAATAAATTTAATCAATACATGATGGACATTCAAAACAAGAGGTACGAAAGAATTATTGCCTATTTTGAAGATGCCTATAAAAAAGATGGCAGATTAACAGAAAACACCGGAATTGAACTCATGCATGAGGCCTATATGGGCAATTATTGCATTACGTTAAGGGACCAGCATGAGCAAACGATTTGGGGAATGGACCCGAAGGAAGTCAAAAACCAATTAAACATGGGGACAATGCCAGTCCAGCAAAAAGGAGTCTATACCACAAAGACATTTAAGCTTAATGAGGAAGATAAAGTAGTTGGCTATGTGGATATCGGCCAGTATTCTTCTGTCCTCCTAACGGAGGAAGATCAAAACTTTAAATCGTCCATAAATAAAAGCATAATTGCCAGCGGACTGTTGACCCTCCTCATCATAACTGGTTTAAGTCTCTATTTTTCGAAGCAATTTTCGAGTCCTATTAAGGAAGTGGCCAAGCTTTCTGTTGACTTGTCCAAGGGGAATTTTAACAGTAAATCCGTTGTGAAAAGCAACATTCACGAGCTAGAGGACTTGCGAAAAAGTGTAAACATATTGGCTGGTAAATTACAGTTTCAGGATATGCTCAGACAGAGATTAATCTCAGATATTTCACATGAAATAAGGACACCGTTAAATGTCCTGCAAAACAATCTAGAAGCCATGATTGACGGGGTATATCCAGTTACGCAAGAAAAGCTTCATTATCTAAATGAGGAGGTAATCAGGTTTGGCAGGCTGATTAACAACTTAAATGTCTTAAAGGAATTTGAGTATGAAAGCACCAAGCTGAGTTATGAAATCATCGAACTTGAACAATTGCTTCTGGAGCTTTGTCGTGATTTTCATGCACCTTCTGAAAAGAAAAAACTTAAAATCGATCTCGCCATCCAACCGGATAAAAAGTTTTCAATTACCGGAGACAAAGATAAAATCAAGCAGGTATTTGTTAACCTGCTGGCAAATGCCATTAAATTCACTACTGCAGGCGGCAGGATTCTTGTCCAATTATATGAAAAGAATGATGATATTATTGTGGAAGTAGTTGATACTGGCATTGGTATTAACAAAGAGGACCTCCCTTTTATTTTCGAAAGATTGTACAGGGGAGATAAAAGCAGGCAGGAAATTGAGGGAAATGGAATTGGCCTGACCATAGTTAAAAACATCTTACAACTGCACGATGCCTCCATCGAAGCAGAGAGTGAAGAAGGAATAGGTAGTAAATTTACCATCTGTTTTCCGAAAATAAAAAAGCCTTAAGCGCCCAAATAGGGTCTTAAGGCTCTTTTCACAATTAAGCTCTTGATACGTAAGTACCTTCAGCTGTGTTGATGATCAAGCGGTCACCTTGGTTAATGAAGAAAGGAACCTGAACAACAAGACCGGTTTCCATCGTAGCCGGCTTGGAGCCGCCTGATGCAGTGTCACCTTTAATGCCAGGCTCAGTTTCAGTTACTTCAAGTTCAACCGTGTTTGGCAGTTCAACTCCAAGTGTTTCGGTCTGGAACATCATGATATGAACTTCCATGTTTTCCTTTAAAAACTTTAATTCATATTCAATGCTTGCAGCAGGCAGTTCAACCTGCTCGTAGGAATCCATGTCCATAAACACGTGTTGGTCGCCGCTTGCATACAGATACTGCATTTTACGGTTATCAATTTGTGCTTTTTCTACTTTTTCGCCAGCACGGAATGTTTTTTCCTGCATGGCTCCGGTACGCAGGTTACGCAATTTGGAGCGGACAAACGCTGCTCCTTTACCAGGTTTTACGTGCTGGAAGTCCATGACGCGCCATAAGCCGCCATCCACTTCAATGGTTAATCCAGTACGGAAGTCGTTAACAGAAATCATTGGCAAATCCTCCTAAAATAGTTACAAAATAATTAAGTCTTTTGTAGAATGTGTGAGCCTTTCGTTATGATCCTTCGTAATAAGCGTATCGTCTTCAATTCTAACGCCGCCCAGTCCAGGAATATAAATGCCCGGTTCACAAGTTACAACCATACCTGGTTCTAAGATAATGTCAGATTTTAATGAAAGAGCCGGTCCCTCGTGAACCTCAAGCCCAATCCCATGTCCGGTGGAATGTCCAAAGTACTCTCCGTACCCTTGCTCTGTTATGTAGTCCCGAGTTAAAGCATCCGCTTCTTTTCCTGTCATTCCAGGTCTGAAACCATCGATGCCGCGTAATTGAGCGTCGAGGACAATCTGATAAATTTCCTTCAGCTTGGCGTCAGGCTCGCCGACAGCAACAGTCCTTGTAATATCGGAAACATACCCTTTATAATAGGCACCAAAATCAAGGGTGACCATATCTCCTTTTTCAATGACTTTGTCAGAGGCAACACCATGCGGAAGGGCCGAGCGATACCCTGAAGCGACGATGGTATCAAAGGAAGAAGATACTGCTCCGGCTTTTCTCATAAAGAATTCCAGCTCATTCGATACTTCCAGCTCCGTTTTTCCCGGCCGAAGGAAGTCTAAAATATGTTTAAATGCGGCATCAGCTATATCCGCTGCTTCCTTTAATATCTTAATCTCTGAATCGGTCTTTATCAAGCGTAACTTTTCGATTAATCCCGAAACAGGGACAAGTTCAGCTTCTACCTCTTTTTCATATACTTTAAAGGAGGAGTATGTTAAATAGTCCTCTTCTAAACCTAATTTTTGAATCCCTATTTTTTTCGCCTGTTCAGCGACTTCTTTAGGAAGCGTATCTGAAAATTTAATGATTTCAAACCCTTCACATTGCTTTTGGGCTTGTTCAACATAACGAAAATCTGTAATAAATAGAGCCTTATCAGCACTGATTAAAACAATGCCTGCTGTACCTGTGAAATTTGATATGTAACGGCGGTTATAGGGGCTTGTAATAAGTATGCCATCGATTCCCTCTGCTGAAAAACTTGACCTTAATTTTTCTAATTTCTCCATCGTGTCCACTCTCCTTTTCCAATCCGTTAACGGACACAATTATTTTATCATAACCACACAAATACGACTAATAACAGTTTAAGTGGCTGGTTCGTTTTTTTGTACTTCTTGATTTTGATATTCATAGCTGATCGAGTAACCAACGAAAATCCCATACAGAATATAGAGACAAAGGGAAGACAGGATGGTATCTCTGCTTAAATCGAATATTGGTTTCATCCCAGGAAAAAGAGGATTCAGAACAACAAAAACAATTAAAAATAAAATGATTCCATATCCTAAGCCAATCCACATACCTTTCAGCTTTTTTAATAACGCATAATATAGGTAGGCTGCACCAACTGATAGGACGCCCATGATGAGAATGGACAAAATCGTTCCTTTCCAGCCATATTTCCAGTTCCCCAGCATCCATGGTTCAAGGATTATATTTGGACGAATTTCTGTTAAACTAAAGTAGCTTGCAAAAAAACCAATCGTTCCCCAAAAAACACCTCCAAATAAACCAGTCCAAAAGACCATTACCGGCAAGGACATCGGCTTAGGATATTTTCCCGCTTTTTTTTCAGAAGCCATACAACAACCTCCATAACTTTTTGATACAAATTATTGATTCGTACCTTAATAAATACCAATTTTATTATGCCCCTGTAACAACAATCCTTGCATAAAAAAATTTTTTTCTAATTTAAATGGAAAATGTATGTCATTTCCTAGAGGTTTTTTCGTTTTTCTAGTAGAATACATTTAAGTACATACAGATTTATCATTTCTGCTATCGTGCTACTTTTGCATAGGTTGGTGTTCTAGCTAATGTCTGATACTCAAAAGAATGTTTATGGCGGTCAAGCCGTGGTTGAAGGAGTTATGTTCGGCGGTAAACATCATTATGTTACCGCAATAAGGAGAAAGGACCATTCGGTCGAATATTTCCATCTGCCACGTAAAACGAATCCTTATTTAACGAAAATTAAAAAAATTCCGTTTATTCGTGGAATCGTTGCTATAATAGAAGCAAGTGCCAATGGTTCTAAACATTTAAATTTTTCAACTGAAAGATTTGATTTAGACCCAAAGGAGGATGACACCTTAAAGGAAAAAGAAGTTTCTAAAATGACCATGTACCTGGGTGTGGCGGTAATCGGGGTTATTTCATTTTTATTTGGTAAATTTGCCTTCACGCTTATTCCTGTTTTCTTAGCGGAATTGACAAAGCCCATTTTTTCATCGGATTTTTCCCAGGTCATGATTGAAGGTTTCTTCAAGCTTATCCTTCTCCTTTCCTATATTTATTTTGTTTCCTTAACTCCGTTGATTAAAAGGGTGTTTCAATATCATGGTGCTGAGCATAAAGTAATAAATACCTACGAGTCCGGAGCTGAGCTGACAGTAGCTAACGTTCAGGCCCATTCAAGGCTTCATTACCGCTGTGGAAGTAGTTTTATCCTATTTACTGTCTTTGTCGGTGTTTTTGTATATTTGATGGTACCGACCTCGCCGCTGTGGTTGAGGATTGTTGACCGCCTTTTATTAATTCCGGTAGTGTTGGGGATTTCCTTCGAAATTCTCCAATTTACAAATAAACTAAGAGACGTTCCTGTCTTAAAATATCTAGGTCTGCCAGGTCTTTGGCTTCAGCTTCTTACAACCAAGGAGCCAAATGATGAACAGGTGGAAGTAGCCATACTCTCCTTTAAGGAATTATTAAGAAGAGAAGAGGAAACAGACAGATTCGTCAAACAAGAAGAAATTGTCTAAATCGTTGTTAGGAAGTGTTTAAAAGGATAAAAAAATGCTTATGATGCTCTTAGGGAGGTGGCTTTCTTGAAAAATCGGACATCCGCATATATTGTGGGGGTACTAATTATCCTTGCTTTACTTGGGCTTTATGGTTCTTTTACGGCTGACCCGGCTGCATTTTTGCAAAAAATAGCTGTCTTCGTTTTAATTGGTTTGGTCATATATTTTGTTGTTCGCAAGTTTTCAAATTCGAGCCCTCAGAAAAAAGAGCAGCGGGCATTTCTTAAAGCAGCAAGAAGGTCTAAAAAACGCTTGCAGCATCGAAGTGGAGAGACAAATGCAAAAGGTTCCACTTTAGGTACATTGACGACATTAAAGAAAGGCAAGGTCAAAAAGAAATCTCCTGCCCATCTTACCGTCATTGATGGAAAAAAAGGAAAAAAGAAAAATCGGGCGTCTTTTTAAACGCTCGATTTTTCTTTTTTCTAACTGCTTTATTAATAACTCCATTTAATCAAAAATTTCTTCGCCCGTTCTCTGCCTAAGTTTACAAGCTCCTGTTTCTTTGCCTCGGTTAAATGAAATTCAATGGTCATTATCCCTTCTGTAGGGATAAATATAATATTTTCTGCATGTTTTTTGGAAATATATCTGGAATCGTGAGCATCCTTCATGGTTTCAAACAATGCCCCGAAAAGCTCAATCGCGTTGTTTATTTTATGCTTTTCATGTTCGTATTCACTTGGACTTAATTTGATGCCGAGGACAGGTCTTGTTTTTTTAATATTCTCCTGGTCAAAAAGCCACATTGGAAAATTGCTTAATACCCCTCCGTCCACTAAAACATTAGTCCCGTCCTTTGTCCGTAATCTTACAGGTTCAAAGAAATATGGGATGCTGCAGCTCATGCGGATGGCCTTGGCAATTGGAAAAGAGCCCGGTGAAATTCCGTATTTCGGTAAATCATCAGGAATAACAACCATTTGTCCGGTAGAAAGGTCTGAAGCGATAATTCTTAACGTTTGAGGCGGTAAATCGGAAAATGTTCTCAGTCCTTTGGCCTCTAATTTTATCCTAAGCCACTTTTCCAATTCGTTCCCTTTGTAGAGCCCTAATCTCCAATAAAGTAAAAGCCATTTGGCGAGTTTAAAAGGTATGATGGTTTTGCGGGTATCAAGCAGTTTAGTTAGATCCACTTCGTCAATGAGCTGATAGATTTCTTTGCTTGTATAACCAGCGGCAATTAAAGCGGCTATTATGGAGCCAGCACTGGTTCCAGCGACTCTGACAAATTTAAAACCTCGTTCTTCAATTTCTTCACACGCCCCGATAAGCGCAAATCCCTTTATTCCTCCTCCGGAAAAAACTCCATCAATATTCATGGCAGCCACTCCCAATGATGTACTCATTGTTACATCTTTAAGCGGCTGTTTTACAAAATAGTACGGGAGACAAGATAAATATTTTAGTGGATAACCCCCTTTGGGCAGCTTGAAGGTTGTTCAAGAATTAGAAAAATTATGTCCACAAATTGGTCACCAGGCCCTTATTTTTCTTCATACCACCAACATATCGGTTTTTTATACTTTAGCTATCAAGAAGGTAAAGGAATTCGTTTAAAGGCTGGTGGCCGCTATGAATGTCAAACGGATCAGATTAAAGGTTTACGATATGACTTGTTCGTCCTGCGAAAAACGGGTAGAAAGAACCGTGAAAAAGCTAGATGGGGTAAAAAATGTTCAAGCAAGTTTCAGTGGTCAATTTGCTGATATTGAATTTGACGAAGACCAATGTACTTTAAGCTTGCTGAAAGACGCAATCCGACAGGCCGGATACAGTACGGAGGGTTCAAAGGGTTATAAATTTATCGGCATATTTATCATTGTTGCTGCTATTGTCCTCCTTGGCATCAATACCGGCAGTTTTAATATGGAGGAAAAACTTAACTCAGCCTCGTATGCCGTTTTGTTTGTCGTTGGGTTAATCACCTCGCTCCACTGTGTAGGGATGTGCGGTGGCATCATGCTCTCCCAGACAATTGGTAAAGAAAAAAATAATAGATGGGATGCCGTAAAGCCATCGCTTCTTTATAACCTAGGTAGGGTGACTGCTTACACCAGCATTGGCGGAGTTATTGGAGCAATCGGGTCGGTGTTTGACCTTTCGTTGGCAGCCAAAGCCGGACTTCAGATATTTGCAGGGGCATTTATGATGATTATGGGCTTTAATATGGCCGGATTCCGCGTCTTTAGAAAGCTGCATTTTAAATTGCCTGCTATCACTTGTAAGACGGTGAAAATGCCAAGAACGCCCTTTCTGGTTGGGTTTCTTAATGGCTTAATGCCCTGCGGACCGTTGCAGACGATGCAAATCTATGCGCTTGGTACGGGTAGTGCCTTAACCGGGGCATTGTCCATGTTTATGTTTTCCATTGGTACGGTCCCGCTGATGCTAAGCTTTGGAGCTCTTTCGGGACTGTTAAGCAACGGGTATACAAAGAAAATCCTTAAATTCAGTGGAATTCTCATTATTGTGCTCGGGCTGATTATGAGCAACAGGGGGCTGGCACTTGCCGGTGTGCAAACTGGTCCGCTGGACATCATGGCAAGCGTCGGCGGAACCAGCTCAAATTCGTCGGCGGATTCCACTGATGCGATTAAAGCAACCATCAAGGATGGCGTGCAGGTTCTAAATATGACGGCGGACGTATACGGCTACACCCCAAGAGTTTTATATGTAAAAAAAGGGATGCCTGTAAAGTGGGTCGTTGATGTCAAACAGCTGACCGGTTGCAATAATACGATTGTGGTGCCTGATATGAATGTGCAGCAAAAGCTGCAAAACGGTAAAAACGTTATTGAATTCACACCGGGAACTGGAGATATCCCATTTAGCTGCTGGATGGGAATGAAGCGGGGCATGATCAAGGTGGTTGATAATCTTGGGGAAATTTCTGCTTCAAGCAGCAATGCGGACGGAATCGATGCCTCGACTAAGTCAACTGCCGAAAGCTCTTCCGAGACAAATGCAAGCATATATGGAAATGATATTAGCAAGGTCCCAACTGAGCGTCTGGTAAGAAAGGCTGAGGTTACTAATAATCAACAATCCTTAGCTGTCAAAGGAATTGGCTACGAGTTTGAACCTTTAGTTATGGTGGTTAATAGAGGAATTAAGACGAAGCTGACAATCGATTTATCCCAATTTGATCAAGCTGCCGGGAGCTTTTTAATCCTCAATACGAAAACAAAGCAAATTGCGGCTGAATTTACCGGTAAGGAGGCGATTGCTGAAGTTGATTTCACACTGGACCGCACTGGATCTTATGGAATTTATCTTAATGAGGAGGAATTACTAGGGATTATTGAAGCTGTTGATGATGTAACGGCTGTTGACTTAGAAGCAGTTAGAAAGCAGTTTCTTAAATAAAAAAATGTTTGATTCCTATTGGAGCCGAACATTTTTCTTCCACATTGAATTTAATATTTTTACTTTATCAAGCTTAAAAACTTCACTAAATAGTAAGAATTAGCGTCTGATGGCTGTCTTTCTTTTTGTTAAAATAAATTTGTGATATCAAGCTGGAAGGGGTGACAACTTTTGAAAAGAATACCTTCGCTTTTTGTTCTTTGTTTTGCTATTGTCCTAATAGCAGCTGGGTGCGGATCCAATGTCAGTGATAAAAAATGGGCCCTTGATAAAAAGCACGAACCACTGCCTGACTATGTGTTAAATTCATCTGATCAAATTAAAGAAACCTATATTATGGCAGCTACATACCCAAAGGTACTGGCGCAGGTCCCATGCTATTGCGGCTGTTTTGCGCAGGATGGCCATGAGAGTAACCTCGATTGCTTCGTTGACCAATTCGGGTCTGGTAATGCTGTAAAAGAATGGGATTCGATGGGAATATCGTGAGACGTCTGTATAGATATCGCCCGGGAGGCGGTAGAGATGCATCTTGACGGTAAAAGCCCTAAGAAGATTTATGACCTAATTACGACGAAGTACGAAGATTTTGGGGAACCGACTCCTACACCTGAACCAAAATAAGGAGCAGCCCATGAAGAAAATTTTAATCGGAACCTATATTTTAATTACAATTGGCATTGTTTTTTGCATTGCCAATAGCGGCATTTTCAGCAGTGAAAATTCTAAGGCCATTGCGGCAGGTGAAAAAGTGTATGCAAAAAACTGTCTTGCCTGTCATGGCGAAACAGGAAAAGGTGAAGGAGCAAAGGACGGGACAGCAATCAATAATCAACATTTTTTAAGCTCCGTTTCTGATCAAGACCTTTACAATTATGTGAAATATGGGCGTGAAGGGACAAACATGCCCTCCTATGAAACTCGTTTGTCCGACAAGGATTTGAAGAATCTAGTTGCGTTTATGAGAGAGTGGCAGACTGAAGAACTGGAATTAAAAGCATCTGCAACTGTATTAGGAGACCCTGAACGAGGCAAGGAACAATATAAGCTTTATTGTCTCTCCTGCCACGGGGAAAATGGAGCAGGAAAAATCAAAATGGGAACAGCCCTTTCCAGTCCCCAATACTTGAAATATACAAGTGACAAACAAATTTGGATTGGGACAGCTTATGGGCGAGAAGAAACCCGGATGGGACCATCATTGAAAGGCCTAGAAGGCGCCCGACAACTCACCGAACAGGATATTTCTGACATAACCGCCTATATCCGATCACTAGAACCGAAATGACATAAAAAACAGCCTTGAATCTTTTAAAGGATTTAGGGCTGTTTTTTTATTTTGTAAAAAATATCCCCTTTTTACAAATGTGAACAATTTATGGTTATTTTTTGACGGAAAGGTAACGATTTTTGCCGGTTAACAAAATGTTCAATAGTCCATCAACAATAGGCAACCGAGAAAGATTATATTTATTTCAAAGAGGACTATAGTGAAAAAGTCACGGTTTTAACGAGCTTTTTGATTCAAGGAGGATAACTATGCGGAAAAAGAAATGGATGGCATTATTCGTTATTTTAGCATTTATGACAAGCCTGATCGTACCAAAGGCAAGCGCAGAGACAGTATTTCAGCCGGAAAAGTTTCCATATAAGAGTATGCAGGTTCAAGTCATGCCGGAGTTTGACTATCCGGAGGATTGGCCGTCGAGGGAGATTCCTTCCTTGCTGGTCGGAATGTACGGAACAATTACCAATAAAAGCGGGCAAGATTATGATGGGAAAATAGAAATTCCTGTTCCTGCAAAGGATAAAGGGTTTGAGGCCTTCCTAGTAGCCGAATTTCCAGAAAAAGATAAGCCGGAGGTTCAGCGGCCGTATGATGTTGACAAAGACAAGGGAGTGGTTGTCTGGAAACCGGGTAAGACCATTAAAAATAACGAAACCTATCAATTCGTAATTGAATACTATACGCAGTCTATTGATGTGAAAGACCAAAAAAGTTTTACATACGAATTTACAAACAGAGCTGAAACAGAACAGCTTGATGTTGTGTTTTACGCGCCGATGAATGCCAAGGATATTCAAGCTGAGCCAAAGGCGCAGGAGAATTCAAAAAATGAATATGGAGAAGACCTCTATTTTTATCAATATAAAAATGTAAAAGCCGGTGAAAATTTAAAATATTCCTTTTCTTACAAGAAACCGGGAACACAATCAACGATGGAAGCGATGAGCAAGGTTCAACCACCAAATGATGAAAACCATTCCGGCGTGAAAGGCAGCGCGACAGATCAAGTTTTAGATGGCAATGGTACTAAGGACACTGAAAAACAGCCTATTATCGGCATCGGCGGAGCGTCTATTATCGGAATCGCCCTGATTATTGCCGGAGCATTCGTCTACCTAGGAATGAAGGCAAATGTTCAAAGTGCGGCCAAAAAACAGAAACATACAAAACCCCAAGTTATGAAACAAGCTTCGAGCAAAAAGGAAAATAAGACAATGAATGTTGAAGCTAAAAAGGATCTTAGGAAAAAGCTGTTAACAGGCAAGATTGATCAAGAAACGTACGATGAGGAAATGAAAAAATTAATTTAATGAGGTGAGAAGAATGAAGAAAAATACGTTAGTTCTCCTCGGGGGATTTATCATTGCCGGTGCAATTGTTTTTCTCTTAATGGCTGCCACTCCAGGTTCGAGCGGAATTGAATTAACCTTAAAAGATCTCTTGACCACCCAAGATGAGCACAAAGATGATTTTGTAACCGTTGAAGGACTTTTAATCGAAGACTCTATTAAATGGAATCCTGACAAAATAGAGTTGAAATTTGATGTGAAAGACAACGAAGGACATATCATGCATGTCATTCATAATGGGCCAAAGCCAGACAATTTCTCTGAAGGGGTAATCACCATTCTCCAAGGCTCGCCGACCAAAAAAGATACTTTCGCTGCTGAAACAGTGAAAACGAGATGCCCTTCCAAATATGAAGGAAAAGACATGAAGAACTACGATCCGGAAACCCATAAGGACAAGCTGAATCAGCCACCGAAAGAAAAATAACAGGCAAACATAAGAAGGTGACGAAATGTATCTATTTGCTAATGCGGCCATTTATATTGGATTTGCGGTTGCAATCTATTCACTGTTAGTTATAACACTGGGAATCAGCACGAAAAATCAAAAGCTGATAAATAGTGGAAAAGGCGGAACTGTTGCATTGCTAGTTTGTACGTCAATGGCTATGCTGTCGATGTTCTACCTATTAGCTACTTCCCAATTCCAATTTGAATACGTAAAAGACTATACAAGCAGCGAACTACCGATTATTTATAAACTGACTGCCCTGTGGGCAGGTAATGCCGGCTCCTTGTTACTTTGGACATTCTTCTTAACTTTATACACCGTCATGATTGTGTTTTCAAGGAAGATGAAAGGGAACCCAATGGTTCCATACATTTCAGCGATCCTGATGGCCAATGCGGTTTTCTTTTTCTTTATCTTGGGATTTGTTGCAAAGCCATTTGTGTTACTTGATGAGATCCCGCTTGAAGGAAAAGGATTAAACCCAATGCTGCAAAATCCAGGGATGATTATCCACCCTGTCACACTTTACCTTGGTTATGTAGGTCTTGCCATCCCATTTGCATTTGCAATGGCGGCCTTAATCATGAAAAACGTCGATGATTTCTGGATTAAAATGACAAGACGCTGGACCATTATCGCGTGGTTATTCTTGAGTCTCGGAAATATCTTTGGCGGCCAATGGGCCTATGTAGAGTTAGGCTGGGGCGGCTACTGGGCCTGGGATCCGGTTGAGAATGCTTCGTTTATGCCGTGGTTGACAGCTACTGCCTTCCTGCATTCTGTGATGATTCAAGAGCGGAAGAACATGCTGAAGATCTGGAATATCTGCCTAATTATCGTTTCCTATGCCCTGACACTATTCGGCACATTCCTGGTTCGAAGCGGAGTATTGACATCAGTGCATGCCTTTGCGAATTCCAATTTGGGATTATACTTCTTAATCTTTATGGCTATTGCCGTAATTGGTGCATTGTATGTGCTAATGAGCCGCTATAATCTGCTAAAACGCAGTGCGGGAGAATTTCAATCCTTTGTCTCAAAGGAAAGCAGCTTTTTAGTTAATAACTTACTTCTTGTTGGTGCAGCCTTTGCTGTTTTTTGGGGAACGATTTTCCCGCTCGTTTCAGAAGCAGTTCGCGGCACAAAGGTAACGGTCGGCTTGCCATTCTTCAACAAAGTAGAAGCGCCGATTCTATTGTCCATGATGTTTGTGATGGCAGTTTGTCCGCTCTTGGCTTGGCAGCGTTCAAGCGTGAAAAATCTTCGGAAGAACTTTTTGATTCCTGCCATTCTTGCTGTTATCGCTATGGTTTTAATGGTGGTGCTGGGTATTCAGAAAGCGTGGGCCGTCATTGGCTACGGAGTTATTACTCTATTATTTATCACTCACTTTTTAGAGTTTTATAGAGGGGTTCAGGCAAGAAGAAAAATGACGAAGGAAAAACCGTTTACTGCCCTTTACCGCCTGATGATTCGAAACCGTCGCCGTTACGGGGGATATATTGTCCACCTTGGAATTGCCTTTATCACCATGGGGATTATTGGTTCACAAAACTATGATGTTGAAACAATGAAAACTGTACCATTAGGCGGTTCGCTTGAGATTAATAATTACCGTCTAAATTACGAGCGGCTTGATCAAAAACGGGAAGGAATAAACGATATTGTTTACGCTGATGTAACGGTATTTAAAAATGGAAAAAGATTAGGCACTTTCCAGCCCGAAAAAGTTTTCTATGGGAACTGGGAGCAGCCTTCTTCTGAAGTGGCGATTATCTCCTCAATGAAGGAAGACTTATATATTGTTTTAAGTGCCTGGGAGGATGATGGGAAAGCCACATTTGTGGTAAAGGTTAATCCGATGATGAACTGGTTATGGATGGGATCATTTATGATTGTCATTGGTGCACTTTTCGCCGTTTGGAACGGAAAATATGGAAATGTTACTCCGAGATACACCGGGGTACGCAAAGAGGTGGCATAGCATGAGAAATAAAATTTATCTGGGGCTCCTCCTTATTGCGTTTATCTTTCAAGGTTCAATCTTTCATGCCGAAGCAAAAGAATTTGACTATAAATCACCAGAATTTAAAGCCGTTGCGCAGCAGTTTGCCTGCACATGCGGGTGCGGACAGGACCATTATGAATGCGATCCTAATACTTGCCAATTAACAAAGGATTTTAAATCTGACCTGGTCGATATGATGAATAAGGGCTGGGATAAGGACAAGATTCGGGACTATTACGTGAATATTTATGGCGAAGAAATTTTAACAGCGCCTGAGAAAAACGGATTTAGCTTGACTGCCTGGGTACTGCCGTTTGTGGCATTAGGTACCGCTGGTGGTGGATTGTTCTTTGCTATTCGTAAATGGGTCAAACGAAAAGGGACGGAAGAACCAGTGATGGAAAATCAGACGGCTGAGGAAGAAGTGGAAGGCGAAATTCTCTCTTCCATAATTGATGAAGAACGTAAAAAGTATCTATAGGATGTGAACAAAATGCACGATATCTCCATCATTTCAATGATTTTTTCCGCTGCCTTGGCGTTAACTTGCTTGTTTCTAATTTTGTCACCGTTATTTAAGTGGGATACGTACTTACATCTCGGTTCGAAAAATCAAGACTTAGCCTCAACAAAGGAAGCCCTATTGACTACGTTAAACGAAATAGAGTTTGAGTACAAAATGGATAAGATTTCCCCTGCTGATTATAAAAATTTAAAAAGACAATATGAAATAGAAATAGCGAGCATTATGAAGGAAGAAGAAATAATCAGCGGCACCACAGATAAAGATTTAATGGCAGAAGTGGAAAAAGAAATTGAAGAACAAATGAAAAGTTACAAAAGCAAAAGGAGGGATGAAAAGTGATTCGTAAAATCACCGTTATCCTCCTGGGCCTGATGCTGTTTATTCCTGTAAAGGGTTTGGCAGCATCCGACGCCAATATTTTAATTGATATGCATTACCTCGTTGTCAGTCCGGCCGAAGACGGTTCAACAAATCTGATGAATATGGTCGATTACACCAATAAATCGGCAGAAGAGTATAAAGGCGATGACCAGAATGAAGCGGTACTAACTGTAACGCTGCCAGAAGGGGCCAAGGATTTAAATTTTCTAGATAACAAAATTGCGTTTAAACAGGTGGATAAAGGATTTATTACAACTACGTCGATTCCAGGCAACCAAACCATGGTGCTGCCATATAGCTATCGGATGCAAAAGGATAAAGAAATCAATCTTACGGTGGACTACCCGGTTCAGATGCTCCAAATTCTCGTACCAGAGGGCAGGGGAAGCATTGAGATAAAAGGGGCACAATCAACCAATCAGGGTCTGTTTAAATTTGATGATCAAAATTATTGGGGATACAGTATTGAAAATTTAAAAGCAGGTCAGTCCTTTAAGCTGGAGTATAACAAGGATATCCAGCCCAAAGCTGATAGTACCTCGCAAACACAGGAAACTGGGGGAACCGCTAAAAATACGTCCGTTACCCACACTGCACCGGCTTTCCATAATCCGGGCCACCTCAGGATGTGGGCGCAATCACCATTGCATCGTTTTAATCCGCATATTTTTCTGATTATTTTAGGGGCAATCGTTATCGCAGGATTATCCTATTATGCCTACTTTAGAAGAAAAGCGAGATTTGAAAGTGAGCGACTTGGTGCTGATAAGGAGGAAAAAGCCTTTAAGCTGTTAATGTCAAAGCAGAAAGCGATCATGGATAAGATTATCGAATTGGAAGAAACCTTCGGTGATGGAAAGCTGACTGAAGAGGAATATCATGCCAAGCTTGATGCTTACAAACAGCACTTGGTTCAGGTGAAATTAAATTTACGCAATTTTGTAGAATAGCAGCTGGAGTGGGAGGGATGCGCAAATGATAGAAATTAAAAAACTGACGAAGCAGGCTGACAACAAGCTGATCTTACGTGGTGTTGACCTCTCTATCCATAAAGGGGAAACTGTCGGGATTCTTGGTCCAAACGGGGCAGGAAAGAGCACGCTTCTAAAGGTGCTGGCCTCATTAATTAAACCAACATCAGGAATGATCAAGATCAATGGTTTGGACTTGAAGAAAGATTCGCTTGAAATAAAAAAAATATTAGGCTATCTGCCTCATTCCAGCTTGCTTTACGACCATTACTCCCCATTAGAAAACCTCGTCTTCTTCGGGAATATATATGGGGTTAAAAATGTAGAACAAAAAGCGGCCGAGCTTGTTAAAGAAGTGGGCTTATCCTTCTTTTTAAATGAACCGGTCAAAAATTTCTCGCGCGGCATGATCCAACGAATTGCCATTGCCAGAGCGATTATTCATGAACCTGAAGTATTGTTGCTGGATGAGCCGCATACCGGTCTGGACCAGGGCGCTATTGCCATTTTAAACAATGTGATTCTCTCCATGAAAGAGAAAGGAACGACAACCTTAATGGTCACCCATGATTTCAAGCAGGCAGCCGAAATCTGCGACCGCATTGTTATTGTCAAAAACGGCAAAATTGTCGATGACTTCAGAATTGAAAATTCAAGCTTGGGATATGTTTCACAAAAATATGAGCTGCAGGTGGAGGGTGTATCATGAATCTATTTCGCACAGCCTTCTTGCTTGCCCAAAAAGATTTATATTCAGAGTTAAAAACAAAACAAATTTTGGTCACGCAAATTATCTTTGCCGGACTCGTCATCGTTGTATTCAGTTTTGCCTTTGATCCGGCCAATAACACGACAAAGGCTGTAATCCCCGGGATTATTTGGGTCATTATTGTGTTTTCCGGTATTTTGGGTCTTAACCGGTCGTTCATTTCGGAGCAGCGGAACGATACGATGCAGGGGCTGCTTGTTTCACCGATGGAGGCTGCCAGTATTTACTTAGGCAAGTTCTTGGCAAACTTTGCGATGATATTAGTTGTTGAAATTGTTTCTGTTCCGTTTTTATTCTTATTATTTGATTTTAAATTTCTTGGCAGTTTTCCGTATTTTCTATTGGTGATTTTTTTAGGAAGCTTTGGCTTTATTGCCATCGGGACTTTTTTGGCAGCTCTTGCGGCGAATTCCAAAAGCAGTGAAATGCTGCTGCCGCTGTTGTTATTTCCAATTACCACCCCTATTTTAATCGGTGTGGTTCAGGCAACTAAAATCATTTTAACGAACATGGATCAGTTTTCGAGCGCTTTGGCGTGGATTCAGCTGGTTACAGCGTATGATGTGATTTTCTTTGTTGTTTGTTTCTTATTAATTGATTATGTGCTGGAGGTTTAAGTGATGAGTATGAATCTCGAACGGGAAAAAGCGGTCCTGCCCCCTTCGCAATTGACAGACACGAAAAGTGTTAACCTAGGAAAAGTATTGTTTGGCGCAACCATCATATCGATGTTTACGGCACTATATTTTATCTTTATTTTTGCAGATGAAGAAAAAACCATGAGGGCTGCGCAAAAAATTTTCTATTACCATGTAAGCTCAGCGTGGCTTGCCTTCTTGGCGTTTTTTGTAACATTCGTTTTCAGCATTTTATTTTTAATAAAGCGGAAAAGAATTTATGATACGTATGCCTATGTTTCCGCAGAAATTGGTGTTGTTTTCACGATTATCGTTCTGACAACAGGTCCAATCTGGGCAAGATCCGCTTGGAATACCTGGTGGGTATGGGAACCGCGCCTTATTACAACGCTCATTCTATTCTTTATTTACATTGCCTATATCATGATTCGGCAAATGGATGGGGTTTGGGATAAGAAAGCAAGACTCGCCGCAGTCTTCGGAATTATTGGCTTTGCCGACGTACCGATTGTCTTCTTTGCAATCCGCTGGTGGCAGACAAAGTTCCACCCAATTGTTTTTGGTGATGGACCTTCTCAAAAAGGCGGCGGAATTGAGGATACAATGCTTGTCGCCTTGCTGGTCACGATTACAGCTTTTACTATTCTTTATTCCTATCTACTTCATAAGGGTGTTTCTTTTGAAAAAATGAAAATAACAGTAGAACAATATAAGGAAAGATTAAGAGAGTCATTAGATAAATAGGAGGAACCAATCATGAATTATGAATATATGTTAGGTGCTTATTCTGTTGCTTGGGTTGTGATTTTTGCGTATATGCTCATTATTGGAAAACGGCATGACAAGCTGAAAAAGGAAATTGAGTTTTTAAAGCAGTTAGATAAATAGGAAGGAATAAGGCTGGGAGACAGCCCGTCAGGAGGAAGTGCGAATGAACCAGCGGGTGATTAAACCACTTGTGTTGATTCTTATTATCGCGATGTTCGGATTTTTTGGTTATAGCCTTGTCACAAAAGGCAAACATACCGATGTTGGCGATAAAGCCTTTAATTTTGAACTGCCTAATTATGATGGCGGAACGACAAAGCTTTCAGATTATAATGGTAAAGTCGTAATTTTAAACTACTTTGCAAGCTGGTGCAAGCCTTGTAAGGATGAGTTCCCGGAATTAGCAGCCTTTCAAAAGGATTATGGCGGCAAATATCCATTGCTTATGATAAACCGTGGCGAAACCATTGACCGAATTAAAAAGGTAACAAATGACAATAAAGAAGGAATGGTTTATTTATTCGACTATAATGCCAAAGTTTCCAAGCAATATAACGTAACTGGCCAGCCTGAGACTTTTGTCATTGATAAGCAAGGAATTATAAGAGAACACTACAATGGTCCGGTTACCGAAATGCAAATGTATAACTGGATCAAGAAATACGATAAATGATGCACGGGGACGGTTCTTCTGCTATTGAGCAGAAGAACTGTCCCCGTTTTTCGTTTCTATTAAATAGATGTAAAAAAATAGAGTGAAAGCAATTTTTAGAAGATTTGTCAGTCATAATGTGTCCAAGCAGGCATACATTTTAATTAATGAGAAGGGTAAATCAAGGAGGAAGCTTTCGTGGAAACCTTACTTAATTTTTTACCAAGAAAAATCGCCGACCTGATCAATCAAATCCCTCCTGTCCAAAAAAAGGAAATCGAAGAAATTCGGATTCGTATTAATCGGCCCATCGAATTAACGATGAGGGGAGCGCCAACCTTTCTATCGTATATTATTCAGCCTGAAGATGCCGTTCAGTTAATGAATAAAATTAGCCATTTTTCCATTTATACCTTGGAAGAGGAGCTTAAGCGCGGATATATCACTGTTTCAGGCGGCCATCGAATCGGTCTAGCCGGAAAAGTCATTCTGGAGAATGAAAGAGTAAAGGCGATAAGGGATATATCTTCGTTTAACATTCGAATTGCGAAAGAAAAGCTCGGCAGTGCCGAACCTATTATTCCCTACATCTGCAATGGAAACTGGATGAACACGATGATTATCGGGCCGCCGCAAACAGGAAAAACAACACTGCTGCGGGATGTTGCAAGGATTATCTCAACAGGTTACCGGAACATTGCTGCTTCCAAAGTAGGCATTGTCGATGAGCGGAGTGAAATAGCGGGATGTGTAAATGGAATCCCGCAATTAACCTTCGGGTACCGTGTGGATGTTCTTGATGCCTGCCCTAAAGCGGAGGGAATGATGATGATGATCCGCTCGATGAGCCCGGAAGTTCTGGTCGTAGATGAAATTGGCCGTAAAGAAGATGCCGAAGCAATCCAGGAAGCCGTTCATGCCGGCATCAAGCTGTTCATGACGACACATGGGACGAGCCTGGAAGAAATCAACAAAAGGCCTTCGTTAAAGGAAATACTCAGCCAAGGAATCTTTGAACGGTTTATAATCCTTAGCCGTAAGGCTGGTCCGGGGACGATCACGGAAATTTTGGATGGAAGCGGACAAAAATTGAACCAAAAAGCGAGCGTGACATAGATGGTTAAGCTGATTGGTGCCATTTTTATTGTTGTTGCCACTACCTTCACAGGCTTTGAGGCCGCAAGAAACCTTAGCGAGCGGCCGAAGCAGCTGCGAGCTTTGAAATTTGCCCTGCAATCCCTTGAGGCTGAAATCATGTATGGGCATACGCCTCTTCATGAAGCCGCAAGACGGCTGGCAGCCCAGATGGCTAAGCCTCTATCGACTTTTTTTGAGAGCTTTGCAGGGAAGTTGACCAATTCGGAGACAACTGTAAAAGAGGCTTGGGAATCGAGCCTAAAGGAAATATGGAAATCGACTGCATTAAAACAGGGCGAATATGAAATTATGAGGCAATTTGGCGAAACCCTTGGCCGACATGACCGCTTTTCCCAGCAGAAACACATCATGCTGACCCTTTCCCATCTGGAAAGAGAAGAAGCAGAGGCTGTCCAAGCACAAGCGAAGTACGAAAAAATGGTCAAGAGTCTTGGATTCTTATCAGGATTATTGTTGATAATTTTATTATTTTAGGGGGAAAAGCAATGGGTTTAGAAGTGGATATTATTTTCAAAATAGCAGGTGTCGGCATTGTGGTCGCCTTTTTGCATACAGTTCTTGATCAAGTTGGGAAAAAGGAATATGCGCAATGGGTAACCTTGTTTGGCTTTATTTATATTTTATTTCAAGTGGCATCCATCGTAGATGATCTGTTCCAAAAAATAAAATCGGTCTTTTTGTTCCAATAGAAAGGGGGGCTTTGCCATTGAAATTATTAAAATAGTTGGAATTGCCCTCGTCGCTACCTTTCTTGCCTTAATTATTAAGGAACAAAAACCGAACATTGCCTTCCTATTAATTGTCTTTGTTGGCTGCTCGATATTTCTTTTTCTGGTGGACAAGATCTACGAAATCATTCATATGCTCGAAAGACTGGCCATAAATGCAAAGGTGAATCTCGTTTATGTTGAGACGATTCTTAAAATAATCGGGATTGCCTATATCGCCGAATTTGCCGTTCAGATTACAAAGGATGCGGGCCAGGGGGCCGTCGCCTCAAAAATCGAATTAGCAGGAAAAGTCATTATACTCGCCATGGCTATACCAATTCTTACTGTATTAATCGAAACCATAATCAAACTAATTCCGAATTAATCGTTTTCGGGAAGAGGTGTTAGTAAAAGATGAAGCAGTGGCTGCAGATTATTCCAATTATCATTCTCTTAGTCTTTTTTTGCTATAGTCCAAGTGTCCAAGCCGCACAGGGGTCAGAGCCCACTCAAGCCAATACCAGCCCTCTTTCGCCGCAGGAGCTGGTGGATTCACAGCTAGAAAGCTTGGATTTAACAGAGCTTAAACAGTTTTGGGAAGATATTAGCAATAAATACGGCGGTTTTCTTCCGGAGAGTCAGAAGGGAAGCTTGTATGACTTTATCAAAGGCGAGAAAGAGTTTTCGTTCAAGCAGTGGGGTATGGGATTTCTAAAATTCCTTTTCCATGAGTTCCTGGCCAACGGCAAATTGCTCGGTTCATTAATCATGCTATCGATTTTCAGTATGTTTCTGCAAACGATGCAAAATGCCTTTGAAAAAAGCAATATCAGCAAAGTGGCCTATGCGATTGTGTATATGGTGCTCGTGATTATCGCTTTAAATAGTTTTCATATCGCCATTTCCTATACAAACGAAGCGATTGGAACAATGATCTCCTTCGTTCTCGCCTTGATTCCTTTGCTGCTCGCTTTGATGGCTGCATCGGGCGGACTGGTGTCGGCAGCGTTTTTTCACCCCGTTATCTTGTTCTTGATGAATATGAGTGGATTATTAATGCAATACGTAATCCTGCCGCTTTTGTTCCTGGCAGCTTTACTAAGCATTGTCAGCACGATGTCTGATCAATATAAGGTCACTCAATTGGCTGCGCTGTTAAGAAACTGGAGCATCGGTTTAATGGGACTGTTTTTAACCGTATTTCTAGGAGTAATTTCCGTCCAGGGAGCATCTACAGCGGTAACAGACGGAATTACGATACGGACTGCTAAATTTATTACCGGAAATTTCATCCCGGTTATTGGCAGGATGTTTACCGATGCGACTGATACGGTTGTCAGTGCCTCAGTGCTTTTAAAAAATTCAGTCGGGATTGCCGGAGTGGCCATTTTGCTGATTATAGTTGCCTTCCCTGCATTTAAAATTTTGATGATTTCATTTATCTATAAATTTGCTGCCGCCATCCTTCAGCCGTTAGGCGGAGGGCCCATTATCACTTGCCTTGATATTATCAGCAAAAGTGTCATCTATGTTTTCGCCGCATTAGGGATTGTCTCATTGATGTTTTTTCTAAGTATAACAGTCATAATCGCAGCCGGAAATTTGACGATGATGATGCGATAGGGATGGGTGAGCAAAATGGAATTTTTAAAAGAGTGGGTTACAAATATCATTCTATTTATCCTGCTGGCCACGGTGATTGATATGCTGCTGCCAAATTCAAGCATGCAGAAATATACGAAGATGGTGACGGGCCTTTTGTTAATTGCCATTATTCTAACTCCTCTCTTCAAGATTATTTCAAAGGATTTTGAGGGAGCTATTGCAGCTATTCCTTCTTATCAGGCTCCTGAAGAAAAAAATATGAAAAATTTAATAGATTCGAAGAAAAAAGAAATACAAGCCTCTCAGCATGCATATATTTTAAAAGAAATGGCTGTCCAGCTAAAAAAGGGTGTAGAGGGGGAGTTAATGGAGCAGTATGGATTGGAAATCGCACAAATTGATGTAGAAACAAATGCAGAAAGTGACCGAGCATTCCCTGAAAACCTCCAAAAGGTAATGGTTCTTCTGAAACAGCCAGAAACAGGCGAAAAGACAGTCGAAGCAGTTAAACCAGTAGTAATCAACACAGAAGCACCTCTTCCATCTAAAAAACGGGCAGAAGAAACAGAAAAAATTGCCGCATTTCTCTCTAAAAAATGGAACGTAACAGAAGAAACAGTTGATGTTTCGATTGAAGGGGGGATCCAGAAGAAAAATGGGTAATAATAAAGGGCCAATTTCATGGCTAAAAAAACTGCTTAGAATGGATGAGCAGGATGAAAAATCAGGTAAAAAGCCGGGGAAATTCCAGTATATGCTTCTTGTTCTGTGTATTGGAGCAAGCCTAATGCTTGTTGGAAATATCGTGTTAAAAAATGACACTGGCTCCACGGCCATTCCGGCAGCCACAACCGCAAAGACGGGTGGCGATGAGGATGTCGCCGCTTTTGGTTTGAATAAAAGCTCTGGCAATAAAACCATTGCTGAATATGAAGAAAAATATGAGGACCAATTAAAGAAAGCACTCCAGGAAATGCTGGGTGTCGATGATGTTACCGTGATTGTTAACATTGATTCTTCAGACAAGAAAATTTTCGAAAAGAATCGGTCAAACAAATCGCAAACAACCGAGGAATCGGATACTCAGGGCGGCCAGCGCAAGGTTCAGGATAATACCGTTGATGAGCAGCTGGTGATTATCCGAAATGGCGAAAAAGAAGTGCCGGTTGTCGTGGAAACCAAGAAGCCGGATATCCGCGGTGTCTTAGTCGTAGCGAAAGGTGCAGAAAATATTCAAGTGAAAAAATGGATAGTCGAAGCTGTTACACGGGTTTTAGGAGTTTCGAGCCATCGTGTATCAGTTGTTCCTAAAAAATAAAAGGGGGATTTTTAGAATGCTATTGAAAAAGCAAACAGTTTGGTTATTAACGATGTTGAGTCTGGTCGTGGTATTGTCGGTTTATTACATCACTTCTCCAGAGCAAAAGAGCACAGACCTTGCCTCTGTGGAGAAAAATGTGAAGAACGAGGTGGCAAATAAGGATACTAAAACGAAAACCGAAGCAAAGGATGGAAAAACAGTCGTTTCTACAGTTGCCGGTGATGCGGAATTTGAAGAGCTTCGCTTAAAGCTTGATGAACTGCGTGGCGAACAGAAGGAAGAATTAACAGCTACTATGGCTTCCACTGATCTTCCAGCAGAAGAGCGGATGAAAGCGAAGGATCAAATGCAAAAGCTGAATGACATTGCCCAAAAGGAAGAATTATTAGAAACGATGATTAAAACAATGGGCTATGAGGATGCATTGGTAAGAGCTGATGGTGAAAAGGTAAGAGTAACTGTTAAATCCAAGAAAAAGCCATCTGCTTCAGCTGCAAATAAAATAATCTTAGAAGTGAAAAAGGAGATCGGTGAAAGTAATTTTGTAGCCGTTACTTTCCAGCCGTCCAAATAAAGAGAGGTTAGGAAAGCGCTTTTGCGCTTTCCTGTTTTTGTGTTTTATAATTAAGAATATTGAACTCTTATTAAGTATTAAGGTATAGTATTAGTAGCAAGTAATAATTTTAAATTGAACAAGAGGGTGTTATTCAATGTTAAAGGTTCAAGAAATTCGCGAATTAATTAAACTTGTTGACCAATCCAGTATTGAAGAATTTGTATATGAAAACGAAGGCTCTAAAATTCAAATGAAAAAGAATAATGGTGTAACTGTTGTTCAGCCTGCTGTACAACCGGCAGCTGCGCTAGCTCCTGTGGCCGTTCAAGCAGCCCCAGTGCCGGCTCCGGCCCCGGAGGCACCTGTTCAAGCTGTTAAACAGGAAGCACCAAAGGCTGCAGCTGTTGAAACAGAGGATACGAATTTACATAAAATTACTTCACCAATGGTAGGAACATTCTATGCTTCCCCAAGTCCAGATGCAGAGGCTTATGTAAAAGCAGGTTCAAAAGTGACGAAGGATTCCATCGTTTGTATTGTAGAAGCGATGAAGCTATTTAATGAAATTGAGGCAGAAGTAACCGGAGAAATTGTCGAAGTGCTAGTTAAAGATGGCCAATTAGTCGAGTACGGACAGCCGTTATTTTTAGTAAAGCCAGAATAAGGAGCGTAACGGAATGATAAAAAAACTGTTAATTGCAAACAGAGGAGAAATTGCAGTTCGGATTATCCGCGCCTGCCGCGAAATGGGAATTGAATCGGTTGCGGTATTTTCTGAAGCGGACCGTGAAGCATTGCATGTTCAGCTGGCTGATGAAGCTTACTGTATTGGACCAACGTCATCAAAAGACAGTTACTTAAATGTTACCAATATTATAAGTGTCGCAAAATTAACAGGCTGTGATGCGATTCATCCTGGTTATGGATTTTTAGCAGAAAACGCCGATTTTGCAGAGCTTTGCCGCGAATGTAATATTACCTTTGTGGGCCCAAGTCCTGAAGCGATTACAAAGATGGGAACCAAGGACATCGCAAGAGAAACCATGCGGGAAGCAGGGGTTCCAATTGTTCCTGGATCGAAGGGGATCATTAATGATATTGACGAAGCTCTTGAGCTTGTCAAAAAAATCCAGTATCCGGTGATTATTAAAGCAACTGCCGGCGGTGGCGGTAAAGGAATCCGCGTAGCCAGAAACGAGCAGGAATTAATCAAAGGCATCAATATCACACAGCAGGAAGCGGCGACAGCCTTCGGAAATCCGGGCGTTTATATCGAAAAGTTCATTGAAGATTTCCGCCATGTCGAAATTCAGGTCCTTGGTGATAATTATGGGAATACCATTCATTTAGGTGAAAGGGATTGCTCGATTCAGCGCAGACTTCAAAAGCTTCTTGAGGAGACTCCTTCTCCTGCCCTTGATGGAGAGATTCGTGCGGAAATGGGAAATGCTGCTGTAAAAGCTGCAAAAGCGGTTGATTATTCAGGTGCTGGAACGGTAGAATTTATATATGACTACCGCAATCGGAAATTTTATTTCATGGAGATGAACACAAGGATTCAGGTAGAGCATCCTGTAACTGAAATGGTCACTGGAATTGACCTTATTAAAGAAATGATTCGCGTGGCAAATGGTGAAAAACTATCGTTAACCCAAGCGGATGTGACCTTCAATGGCTGGGCGATTGAGTGCCGGATCAATGCCGAAAATCCGGAGAAGAATTTTCTTCCTTCAGCTGGAAAGATTAATATGTACTTACCGCCTGGCGGGCTGGGAGTTCGGATTGATTCTGCTGCCTATCCGGGATACACCATTCCACCTTACTACGATTCCATGATTGCAAAGGTAATTGCATACGGCAGCACCAGGGAGGAAGCAATCGCAAGAATGAAACGTGCCTTAAGCGAATTTGTTGTGGAAGGAATTCACACAACGATTCCATTTCATTTAAAGCTTCTTGAGCACGAAAAATTCGTCGAAGGCCAGTTTAATACGAAATTCCTGGAGTTGTATGATGTGATGAAGTCAGTATAAATCTGGAGGGATCGCACGATGAGCGAATTTAGCATTTTGGAAATGGAACATGAGAACAATGGCCTGGGGAAAATCGAAATTGCTCCTGAAGTGATTGAAGTGATTGCCGGTATTGCCGCATCCGAGGTTGAAGGTGTAGCCGGAATGCGCGGAAACTTTGCAACAGGTGTGGTGGAGCGTCTAGGCAAGAAAAATCACGGAAAAGGCGTAAAGGTAGAACTGACAGAGACAGGAATCAAAATTGATGTTTACTGTTTAATGAAATTTGGAATTTCCATTCCATCAGTGGCAGGGAAAATTCAAGAAAATATCCGCCAAGCACTACTTAACATGACTGCACTCGAAGCAGAAGAGGTAAACATCCACGTAGTCGGCGTCCAATTCGAAACACAGAAAGTAGAACCAATTGTGGATGAAGAAGTATAAAAGCAAAAACCAAAGGATTCGCTCCTTTGGTTTTTTGTTTTCCGGAGAAATCGATTTCAAAGTGCGAATCAATTTTAATTATGCTATTATCAATTTATGTCTAAGGTTTCGACATTATTTTAATACTATAATATGGATGAAAAATAGTCATAAATTACTTAAAATCCCTAAAGGAGTTAACGGTATAATGAAAAGAAGAACTGCAAGAGAAAAGGCTTTACAAGCACTCTTTCAAATTGATGTCTCACAGAGCGAGCCATCCTCTGCAATTGAACACGTATTAGAGGGGGAAGCAGGCGACGATTATCTATCCCGGCTTGTTCTCGGAGTAGTCGAGCATAAAGAAGAAATTGACAAGCTAATCATTGAGAACTTAGAAAAATGGTCCATTGATCGTTTGGCAGCAGTTGACAGAAATATTTTAAGAATAGCTGCCTATGAATTAAAATTTATGCAGCCTGATGTCCCTGAAAATGTAATTTTAGATGAAGCAATTGAGATTGCCAAAATATATGGAGATGACCAATCAAGCAAGTTTATTAATGCTATTCTTTCAAAAGTAAAACAAAAGCTTGTTATGGAATAACTAATGGATGGATAACGGGAAGGGAGAAAAGGAAAATGACAACTGTTATTATCAATGGAAAAGAAGTCGCAGACAAAAAAAAGCATGAAATCGCCCAAGCGGTCTCAAGTCTGAAAGGTCAGGGGGTAACTCCGGGTTTAGTGGTTATCCTTGTCGGCAATAATCATGCATCCCGTACTTACGTCACCAATAAAGAGAAAACATGTAAAGAGCTTGGCATGAACTCATTATTAATTGAAATGCCGGAAGAAACGTCAGAGGCGGAACTTCTTGCAAAGATTGAAGAACTGAATAATGATGCTGCGATCCATGGCATTTTGGTCCAGCTTCCACTGCCAAAGCATATTGATGAGACAAAGGTCATCGAAACGATTTCGCCTTTAAAAGATGTTGACGGCTTTCATCCCATTAATATAGGCCGAATGATGACTGGACAGAAAACATTTTTGCCATGCACACCATATGGAATTATGGTATTGCTCGAAGAATATGGAATTTCTGTTGCCGGTAAACATGCAGTTGTCGTCGGCAGAAGCAACATCGTCGGGAAACCGGTTGGCCAATTACTGCTTAATCAGCACGCTACTGTCACCTATTGCCATTCAAGAACGAAGGATTTAGCCGAGCAAACAAGACAGGCAGATATTCTGGTTGCAGCCGTGGGAATTCCAAACTTTATTACTGCTGAACATGTTAAAGAGGGGGCAGTGGTTATTGATGTTGGAATTAACCGAAATGAGGCAGGAAAGCTTTGCGGCGATGTGGCATTTGCTGAAGTTAGTGAAAAAGCTGGATACATAACTCCTGTTCCAAAGGGTGTGGGTCCGATGACGATAACAATGCTTATGTATAATACCTTACAGTCTGCGAAGGAAAGTATGAACCGCAAATAAGTCTAAGAAATTGTCCTTATCTATGATGATTAGCCCTTATGTTCTTTTTGCGGACAAACCGGGGGGCTGATTATATAATGGATAGGGACAGTTTTTATCTTGTGGACTTAAAAAGGAGAACTTATGCAGGAACAAAGATATTTATCTGTGAATGCTTTAACCAAATACATAAAAAGAAAATTTGATGCCGACCCGCATTTAAGGGATCTTCATGTGCGCGGGGAAATTTCGAATTTTAAGCAGCATTCAAGCGGGCATATGTACTTTACGCTAAAGGACGAAAAGGCGCGAATTCTAGCTGTTATGTTCTCAAGCCACTCCAGGGCAATGAGATTTCAGCCGGAAAATGGGATGAAAGTGATTGTCAAAGGCGACATCTCCGTTTATGAACCGAGTGGACAGTATCAAATTTATATTAAAGACATGCAGCCTGATGGAATTGGCGAATTATTTCTCGCTTATGAACAATTAAAACAAAGGCTTGAAGCAGAAGGCTTGTTTGCACCGGAGAGAAAAAAGGCACTGCCTCTGTTTCCAAAAACAGTGGGCGTCATAACCTCACCAACTGGTGCAGCCATCCGTGATATTATCACAACGATTAAAAGGCGATTTCCGATCGTCAATATTCTGGTGTTTCCTGCCCTTGTGCAGGGGGATAACGCAGCTCCTTCTATTGCAAAGGCCATTGAAAAAGCCAATAATAAAGACATTGATGTTTTAATAGTCGGCCGCGGCGGCGGTTCGATTGAGGAGCTTTGGGCATTTAACGAGGAACTTGTGGCTCGGGCCATCTACCAATCAGCCATTCCGATCATCTCTGCTGTTGGACATGAAACGGATTTTACCATTGCTGATTTCGTTGCTGATTTAAGGGCACCTACTCCGACCAGTGCCGCAGAACTTGCTGTTCCTCATATAGAGGAATTGCTGGATCGAACCCTGCAGCGGCAAACACGACTTATTCGCGCTATGCAGGAAAAATTCCGCTATGAGAAAGAACGATTAAATCGCGTCCAAAAATCTTATGCTTTTCGTTATCCGCAGCGCCTTTATGAACAAAAGCTTGAACAGGTTGATAAGGAGACAGAAAGACTTGTGCGCGGCATATCGCGATTATTTTCATTAAAAAATGAGCAGTTAACTAATTTGGATAAATCACTCGAGCGAAACCACCCAAGTGAGGCATTGCAGGAAGCAGAAAAACATTTCGAACGTACCCAAAAAGAATTGAACCGGGCATTAAAGCAAATCCTGACAAAAAAACAAACTGATTTTGACCATATTCTTTCGACCTTGCAGGCGCTTAGCCCTCTAAAAATTATGGAGCGGGGCTATAGCTTGTCTTATACAGAAGATAACCGACTTGTTAAAAGCGTCAATCAAGTGAGTGTGTCTGATCAGGTCCAAATCCAGCTGACTGATGGCAGTCTATTCTGTAAAGTGGAAGAGATAAAGGAGAGGGATAAAAGTGACAAATGAACAAAAGTTAACCTTTGAAGAGGCGATGAACAAGCTCGAACAGCTTGTCGGGAAGCTTGAGGAAGGAGATGTCCCTTTAGAGGAAGCGATTATTTATTATAAAGAGGGCATGGAGTTATCTAAGCTTTGCCACGATAAATTGAAAAGTGTTGAGGAACAATTAACGCAAATTATTACGGAGGATGGACGTACGGAGAATTTCTCCGTAGTTGAGGAGGAATAGATTTGGAAACCGGACAGTTAGAGGCATTTGCAAAACAATATAAGCAGCTGCTTGAAAGCAATCTTCGTTCTCTGGTTGGAAAGCTGGATGCACCGGCGATAATAAAAGAATCTATGATCTATTCCCTTGAAGCAGGCGGTAAGAGGATTCGACCTCTCTTAGTTTTTGCTACAATAGATGCATTTGGAATGGATCCGAAAAAGGGGCTTTCTGCAGCAGCAGCGATTGAAATGATCCACACTTATTCTTTAATTCATGATGATTTGCCAAGCATGGATAATGATGATCTTAGACGAGGAAAGCCGACAAACCATAAAGTTTTCGGTGATGCTGTTGCAACTCTGGCCGGGGATGCTCTGTTAACCTACAGCTTTGAGGTGCTTGGAAATATTCCAAATGACTCTATTACTGCTGAAACAAGACTAAAACTAATCGTGGAAATGGCTAAGGCAGCCGGCACGGAAGGAATGGTTGGCGGCCAGGTGGCGGATATGGAGGGAGAAGGGAAATCCCTGTCCCTTCAGGAACTTGAATATATTCACATCCATAAAACTGGAAAGCTGTTAGGATTTAGTGTTTTAGCTGGTGCATTGATTGCCGGAGCGAATCAAAGTCAAATAGAGAGTCTGTCTGCATTCGCCCATCACTTGGGACTTGCCTTTCAAATTCAGGATGATATTTTGGATGTAGTTGGAAATGAGCAAGAAATCGGAAAACCGGTAGGAAGTGACACAACCAATTCAAAAAGCACCTATCCCAAATTGCTATCTCTTGATGGCGCGAAGGCGGCCCTCCGAGAGCAGACTCATCGAGCCAAAGAAAATCTGGCGAAAACCGGTTTAAATACGACATTATTAATGGAAATTACCGATTTGGTCGCTTCCCGAAACCATTAAAAAGCAGTGATTTGAGGCAATAGATTAAGTATGTTATAATTGTTTCCATGTGGAAAACGTTGTCAATCTGCCGTTATCACGATTGTGTTAGCGGCTATTTTATCATTATCTGTAAAGACACCTTAGAACGAAAAAGTATGAAAGTGAGTGGTCCATAAATGGATCTATTATCAATAAAAGACCCATCCTTTTTAAAAGGGATGTCCAATAAAGAACTGGAGGCTTTAAGTCAAGAAATTCGCCAATTCTTGATTGAAAAGCTGTCTGCCACTGGTGGGCATATCGGTCCAAATCTTGGGGTTGTTGAATTAACCATTGCTTTACATAAATGCTTTGACAGCCCAAAGGACAAAATTCTTTGGGATGTCGGTCACCAATCCTATGTCCACAAAATTCTAACCGGAAGAGCCTGTGAATTTGATACGTTGAGACAATTTAAGGGCTTATGCGGCTTTCCGAAACGGATTGAAAGTGAGCATGACGTGTGGGAGACAGGACATAGCTCTACATCTCTTTCGGCGGCTATGGGAATGGCAATTGCAAGAGACTTAAAAAAGGAAAAGAGCTTTGTCTTACCGGTGATTGGCGATGGGGCCTTAACAGGAGGTATGGCACTCGAGGCATTGAATCACATCGGCCATGAAAAAAAGGATATGATCGTTATTTTAAATGATAATGAGATGTCCATTGCCCCGAATGTCGGCGCGCTTCATAACATCCTTAGCCAATTGCGGACAGCGGGCAAATATCAATGGGTCAAGGATGAGCTTGAAGTCCTTTTGAAGAAGGTGCCTGCAGTCGGCGGAGTATTGGCTGCTACTGCGGAACGCATTAAAGACAGCCTAAAATATTTGCTGGTTTCCGGTATGTTTTTTGAAGAGCTGGGATTTACGTATCTTGGTCCGATTGACGGCCATAATTTCGAAGATTTATTTGAAAACTTCAGCTACGCCAAAAAGACCGAAGGACCTGTACTTCTTCACGTAATCACAAAGAAGGGGAAAGGCTTTAAACCGGCAGAGACCGATAAAACAGGGACATGGCATGGGACGGGCCCATATAAAATGGATACCGGCGATTTTGTTAAACCAAATAAAAAGCAGCCACCAGCCTGGAGCAGTCTTGTCAGTGAAACTGTGCGCAGGATGGCACGAAGCGATGAAAGGATTGTCGCGATTACTCCAGCCATGCCTGTTGGCTCAAAGCTTGAAAGTTTTGCAAAGGAATTCCCAGACCGAATGTATGATGTCGGAATTGCCGAACAGCATGCGGCTACTGTTGCGGCGGGCTTGGCAACCCAGAATATGAAGCCGTTCTTGGCGATTTACTCGACCTTCCTGCAGCGGGCATATGACCAGGTGGTCCATGATATTGCTCGGCAGAATTTAAATGTTTTTATCGGTATTGACCGGGCGGGACTAGTCGGTGCAGATGGCGAAACCCATCAAGGTGTGTTTGATATTGCCTTCCTAAGACATGTTCCAAATATAGTGCTAATGATGCCAAAGGACGAAAACGAAGGCCAGCACATGGTTTATACGGCATTGACCTATGATGACGGCCCGATTGCCATGAGGTTCCCACGCGGCAATGGTTTAGGGGTTCCGATGGACGAGGAATTGCAGAGTCTTCCGATTGGGTCCTGGGAAGTTTTAAAAGAGGGCGATGATGCTGCTATTTTGACTTTTGGCACGACAGTTCCAATGGCCATGGAAGCGGCTGAAATTCTTGGAAAGCAAGGAATTTCAGTAAAGGTAGTAAATGCTCGTTTCATTAAACCTATGGATGAAAAAATGCTAAGCGGCATCTTGGACGAAAATATCCCTATACTCACCATTGAAGAGGCCGTTTTACAGGGCGGGTTTGGCAGCTCGGTTCTTGAATATGCACACGATAAGGGATATTATTATTCGCAAATTGACAGAATGGGCATCCCTGACCAGTTTATTGAACATGGGGATGTCGGTTCCCTTCTTGAAGAAATCGGGTTAACAACTGAAGAAGTTGTGAAACGGGTTTCCATTTTGGCCAGGAAAAAACAACAAAGGGCATAATCAATGAAAAATAAAGAGCGTTTAGATGTATTATTGGTGGAAAAAGGTTTATTTGAAACCCGTGAAAAAGCCAAACGGGCAATTATGGCAGGGCTCGTTTATGGAAATGAAGAGAGGCTTGATAAGCCTGGTGAAAAAGTAAAAATTGATATTTCACTAAGCGTAAAGGGAAATGTGCTCCCATATGTAAGCCGAGGCGGGCTAAAGCTTGAAAAAGCCCTCAAGGTTTTTGATGTAAGTGTCACGGATAAGGTTCTGATCGATATTGGTGCATCAACTGGAGGGTTTACTGATTGTGCCCTGCAAAATGGCGCCAAGAAGTCATATGCCTTGGATGTCGGTTATAATCAGCTGGCGTGGAAGCTACGTCAAGATGAGCGGGTGGTAGTGATGGAAAGAACGAATTTCCGTTATGTCACACCTGCTGATTTAAGCGGGGAAATGCCCAATTTTGCTGTAATCGACGTTTCTTTTATATCCCTAACCTTAATTTTGCCTGTACTAAAAACACTTTTAGTCCCGGACAGCGACATAATTGCGTTAATTAAACCTCAGTTTGAGGCGGGCCGTGAACAGGTAGGCAAAAAAGGTATCGTACGTGATGAAAAAGTCCATTTGCAGGTTATTGACAAAATTATTGATTTTTCGATTACCCAAGGCTATACGGCAGCCAATTTATCCTTCTCTCCGATTACTGGCGGGGATGGAAACATTGAATTTCTTCTTCACCTTAAATGGGTAGGCGAACGGGAGGCAGGCGTTAACTCCCTGCCTGCAGAACCTGAGACAATAGTCAAAGAAGCACATAAAGAATTTCATACAAAACAACAATAAAAGGATGGGCGAATGCCTATCCTTTTTTGTTTGGCTTTTGTATATTACTGTATTTTTATGAAGAAAAAATGTACAAGTCTTCAAAAATGGGCTAACATATGAGTAGAAGTGCTCATTTTTTATTTAAACAGGAGTGGAAGAATGAATAAAGGTCAACGTCACATTAAAATAAGAGAAATTATTGCGGGAAATGATATTGAAACGCAGGATGAGTTAGTCGAGGAACTAAGAAGTGCCGGTTATAACGTAACCCAGGCGACAGTATCTCGTGACATAAAAGAATTGCATTTGGTAAAAGTTCCGTTAAGCGACGGGCGTTATAAATACAGCCTGCCTGCGGACCAAAGGTTTAATCCGCAGCAAAAATTGAAACGGGCTTTAATGGATGCCTTTGTCCGTATTGATTCGGCAGGCCATATGCTCGTGATGAAGTGTCTTCCCGGCAACGCAATGGCAATTGGCGCGCTGATTGATCACCTTGATTGGGATGAAATTCTTGGAACCATCTGCGGTGACGATACGATGCTGATTATTTGCCGGACACCGGAGGATACAGAGGTTATTACAAAGCGTTTTTTAGATATGCTTTAATTTGGGGGAGAGTCTCTTGTTGTCAGAACTATCGATTAAAAATTTCGCGATTATCGAAGCCTTAACGATTTCTTTTGAAAAAGGTTTAACTGTTTTAACGGGGGAAACGGGCGCGGGAAAATCGATTATAATTGATGCCATTCATTTGCTAGCAGGAGGTAGAGGGTCGGCTGAATTTGTCCGACATGGCGAAGATAAGGCAGAAATCGAAGGTTTGTTTCAAATTGACGAACCTCAGCATCCGGTCTACTTAAAGGCGCTTGAATTTGGCATTGATATAGAGGAAGGTATGGTCATATTGCGGCGGGATATTTCCCGCTCTGGCAAAAGCGTCTGCCGTATAAACGGTAAGCTCGTAACCATTTCAACATTAAGGGAAATCGGTTCCGCTCTTGTTGATATCCATGGCCAGCATGAACATCAGGAACTGATGGATGAAACGAGGCATCTGCCGCTTCTCGACCAATTTGGAGCAGAAGAAATCGCCGCCTCTTTAGAAGAGTACCAGGAGGTTTTTGCACGCTTTGAGAAGACGCGCCAGAAACTTAAAGCGTTAAGTGAAAACGACCAGCAGATGGCCCATCGTCTAGATTTGATTCTTTTTCAGTTAAATGAAATTCAAAAAGCCGATTTAAAGCTCCATGAAGATGAAGAATTAGCTGAGGAGAAAAGGAAATTGGCGAATTTTGAAAAGGTCTATGGGGCTTTTCAATTAAGTTATTCCGCATTAAACGGCGAGCAAAAAGGACTTGACTGGATTGGCATGGCTATGGGCCATCTTGAGGATGCCGGTTCCCTTGATAGCAACTATAAAGCATTATATGAACTAGTATCAAATTGCTATTATCAGCTGGAAGATGCGGCTCGTTCCTTAAGAAATGAAATGGATGACATGGAATTTGATCCGCAAAGATTACACGAAATCGAAGACCGCCTGAATGAAATTAACCAATTAAAACGAAAATACGGCAGAAGCATTAAGGAAATATTAGAATATGCCGCAAAAATAGAAGAAGAAATTGAAACATTGCAGAATAAAGAAACGCATATCAGTGAATTGGAAAAAGAATTGGCTTCCATCAATAAGGATTTAATTCTTGAGGCAAAAGAATTATCCGCCCTTAGGCAAAAGTGGGCTAAGAACCTCACTGGTCTTATACATACAGAGCTGAAGGAATTGTATATGGAAAAAACTGTTTTTGAAATACGAATCGAAACAGAGCCCCAGCATTTTTCAAAAACAGGAATAGACCATGTTCAGTTCTATATTTCCACAAACCCTGGCGAACCGCTAAAGCCATTGTCAAAAGTGGCATCCGGAGGGGAACTATCACGCATCATGCTGGCGTTAAAAAGTATTTTTTCCAAACATCAGGGAGTTACTTCGATTATCTTTGATGAAGTTGATACGGGTGTAAGCGGAAGGGTTGCCCAAGCGATTGCTGAAAAGATTTATAAAGTATCAGTAAATTCACAGGTTTTATGTATTTCCCACCTGCCGCAGGTTGCAGCGATGGCGGATACTCACCTATATATATCGAAACTGATTAAGGGTGGAAGAACGACGACTTCGGTTAAGCCGCTAAATGAACAAGAAAAAATAAAAGAGGTTGGCCGCATGATTTCGGGGACCGAAATTACGGAGTTAACGAAGCAACATGCGAAAGAATTATTGCAAATGGCAGAAGAAAATAAAAAAATTTGAAAAGCTATCCATCTTGGGTAGCTTTTTTATATAGAACAAAGTTATAAATGGTTGTCAAGGAGGCAAAATTATAGATGTAGCCATTTCAATTGCAGAAAAAGAAGCGAGGAGAGTGAAAAGATTTGAAATTAGAAATCGTTAGAAAAATAATTGGTGGAATTCTCCTTGTTTCATTATTCAGCCTTATTTTTTTTCAGCCTATGCGTGAGTATGTAAGTGTTCCGAAGAATATTACCCTTTTTGAGGGGCAGGATTTTAGCTTTAAAAAGGCTGCATTTGTTTCAGCTACGGTCCAATCACCCAATTCTAATATCACACTTGATCAGGAAAACCATTCAGTCGCTGTAAAAGCATCGGAAAACGGTAAGAACGAAATGCTATTAGAATTTGCAGGTATCCCCATTAAAAAGGTCGATGTAAACGTCTTAAAGGATTTTCGAGTGATTCCTGGCGGACAGTCGATTGGTGTAAAATTAAATACAGTTGGCGTATTAGTGGTTGGTCACCACCTAGTCAATACTGAAAACGGAAAGAAATCTCCAGGCGAAATTGCAGGAATAAAAATTGGCGATATCATTACAGAAATTAATGGAAATAAGATTGAAAAAATGGCTGATGTCGCGCCATTCGTTCAAAGTGCAGGGCAGGATGGAAAACCGCTTGAAATGGCAATCAGCCGTGAAAGCGGTAAATTTACAACGAAATTGACTCCTTTGAAGGATAAAGGAGAAAACAGCTATAAACTTGGTTTGTATATAAGGGATTCGGCTGCGGGCATCGGAACGATGACATTTATTCACCCGCAATCGAAGAAATATGGTGCGCTTGGTCATGTTATCTCGGATATGGATACAAAGCAGCCAATTGTCGTAGAAGATGGACAAATTGTCCGCTCTACGGTGACTTCCATTGAAAAGGGGAGCAACGGTGACCCCGGTGAAAAACTGGCCCGTTTCTCATCAGATCGTGAAATTGTAGGAAATATTAAAAAGAATAGTCCTTTTGGAATTTTTGGTGAATTGAACAAAGAATTAAAAAATGGAGTATTGGATAAACCACTGCCAATTGCCTTATCCCATCAGGTAAAAGAAGGGCCAGCTAAGATTTTGACAGTGGTCAATGATGACAAAGTAGAAGAATTTAACGTAGAAATTGTTAGTACAATTCCGCAAAAGTTTCCGGCGACAAAAGGCATGGTCATCAAAGTGACCGATCCAAAACTGCTTGAAAAAACAGGTGGAATCGTCCAAGGAATGAGCGGCAGCCCAATAATTCAGGATGGAAAATTAATCGGCGCTGTCACCCATGTGTTTGTGAATGATCCGACCTCCGGTTACGGGGTTCACATTGAATGGATGTTAAATGAAGCCGGAATTAACATATACGAAATGCCGAAAAATAAAGCAAGTTAAATGATAAGCAAAATGGGATAACTTTCCTATTTTGCTTTTTCTTTGATATAGATTTTTCGACAAAAATTAGTTATAATTTGGAAAAATGGCGTTTTTAGTCGAATTAACGAGAAAAATTAAGAAAAGATGAGATTTTATCACTATTTTAAGAAATATTAAAAAAATGAGAGGATTTTTTGTTGCATTGTCGAATTTCTAATTTAGAATAGAATTAGAGGATTTTTGACATTTACAAGATAGAGTATTGTGATAAGTTGAGGAGGAACCGGAGTTGAAGAAGATAAAAGTATGTGTCGTTGATGACAATAGAGAACTTGTAGGGTTATTGGAGGATTACATTTCTTCTCAAGATGACATGGAAGTGGCAGGTGTAGCCCATAATGGCCAGGAATGCCTGGATATGTTAAACACGATTGACCCAGATGTGCTTGTTCTTGATATTATCATGCCTCATCTTGACGGGCTGGCAGTACTGGAGCGCCTTCGCGAGTTGAAAAAAGGAGTATTGCCAAATGTCATTATGTTAACAGCTTTTGGCCAGGAAGATGTTACGAAAAAAGCAGTGGAGCTTGGTGCCTCCTATTTTATCCTAAAGCCTTTTGATATGGAAAATTTAGGCAGCCACATTCGTCAGGTTAGCGGCAGCAGAAGCTCATTCTCCGCACGGAAGGTTTCCGCCTCCACCTATCGAACACAACCGGATGCAAAACCAAAGAATCTCGATGCCAGCATTACAAGCATTATCCATGAAATTGGTGTACCTGCTCACATTAAAGGGTACTTATATTTGCGCGAAGCCATTTCGATGGTATTTAATGATATAGAACTGCTCGGCTCGATTACAAAAGTGTTATATCCTGATATTGCAAAAAAATATAATACAACCGCAAGCCGCGTGGAACGGGCCATCCGCCATGCCATTGAAGTAGCGTGGAGCCGCGGAAATATTGATTCCATTTCATCCCTATTTGGCTATACCGTCAGCATGTCCAAAGCAAAGCCGACCAATTCCGAATTCATTGCGATGGTGGCTGATAAACTGCGTCTGGAGCATAAGGCTTCTTGAAAGGAATAATAATAAAAAAGCCTCATTAGTTTGAGGCTTTTTATTGTGCAATTTTTCTAGTTCTTTTTATCTTTTTCCAATTCTATTAATTTTTGAATGAGAATATGCTGTGGCATATGCATAATCTGTTCTAGTGGGACTTTTAGTTTTTCGGCCAGTTTGACTGCAGTTTCAGGTGATATTTGTAAAGGTTTCATACAAGGCCCTCCAATCTGTTTAAGGAAGTGAAATAATGACACAAATATTTGCTCACCGCGGTTTTTCCGCAACGCATGCTGAAAATACAATGAGTTCCTTTCTGGCGGCTGAAAAAGCGGGTGCTGACGGGTTAGAGCTTGATGTCCAATTAACAAGTGATGGCGAAATCGTTGTTATTCATGATGAAAAAATTGATCGGACTACAAATGGGAATGGCTTTGTGAAAGACTTTTCATACAAAGAAATCAGGAAATTTAACGCCAATAACAAAGGATTTAAAAAAGAACCAATTCCAGCTTTGGAAGAAGTTCTGGAATGGATGAAAACAAACAAGCTCTTATGCAATATTGAGTTTAAGAACGGTCTTATTCCATATGAAGGAATGGAACAAAAGGTGATAGAAATGGTAGGGAAATATAATCTGTCGGATCGGATTATCATTTCTTCCTTCAACCATTATAGCATTGTTAACACATATCGTTTAGCGCCGGAAATTGAAACAGCCCCTCTTTTTATCGAAAGCATATACATGCCGTGGATTTATTCGCAATCAATAAGGGCCAGTGGAATTCATCCAAAGCATTCTACAATACCGGATCAAATTGTCAAAATGACAATGGAAAATGGTATCGCTGTACGGCCGTATACGGTTAATCGCGAAGCGGATATGCATCGTTTGTTTAATGTGAATTGTACAGCAATTATCACAGATAACCCGGTTAAGGCTAGAAAGGTTCGAAAACAATATGAAAAGAGACCGTGACAACGGCCTCTTTTATTTTTTGGTCCTCGTATCCTTAAATCGAGCCTGTACCTTATTTCTTTTACGGTCGCGATAAAGGATAAATCCTGCAACAAAACCTAAACCGCCTAAAAGTAAGAGTAATCCGACGATAAATTGAAGCCATAATTTCGGAAAGGGTGCTTGCAGAACCCCAAAGGTCATGTCACGCATTAATTTAATTCCAACCGCTGCCAAAAATCCAGGGATGACTAAAATGATGAGGGCAATAATCCGCTTCATAAAAATATCCTTCCGCTTTTTATTTAAGCATATCACATAAAAATAATAGTACATGGTTTTAATTTGTCAAGATGCGGGTTACGGTTTACAATTAATCTGAAAAAAATTGCATAAAAAACAATCTAAAATAGAAAAATTTTGCGTACTTTGATACATAGGGGCGGATTTCATGCAAAATATCATGATAGTCGGGGCCGGAAAAGGCGGAAGTGCCATTTTAAAAATTTTAAAAGAATCGGAAGTGCTTAATGTCTCTGTCGTAATTGACCGGAACTTAGACGCCCCCGGTATCCTTTTAGCCCAAAAGGAAGGAATCAAAACCGGAACGGATTGGCAGCCATTTTTAACCGAAAACCTTGACATCATCATTGAAGTAACAGGCGATGAAAACGTTTTTCAAAAATTACGAAACGAAAAGAGTCAAAAAACGATTTTAATCCCAGGCAGTGTCGCCTTTCTTGTCTCTAAATTAATGGAAGAAAAAGAAGAGCTAATTGAAAAGCATCAATATGAATCCTATCTTCAGGAGCTTATCTTTAATTCGACCAATGATGGAATGGTGGTTATTGACCATCAAGGATATATCATTCTTTTTAATCGAAGAGCCGAAGAAATGATGGGGGTAGACAAAGAGGAGACAATTGGTCAATATGTTACAGAAATCATCCCCCATAGCCGGCTGCCGATTATTTTGCAAACTAGAAGAATCGAAACAAATCAGGAGATGGTCTTGGGGAATGGCCGCAAGATTATCACAACTAGGATTCCGATTGTTGAGGAGAATGGAACTTTAATCGGTGCTCTCGCCGTTTTTAAGGATATAACCGAAGTGGTAAAGCTTGCTGAGGAAATCACTGATTTAAAAGAGATTCAGACGATGCTCCAAGCGATTATTCATTCTAGTGACGATGCCATTTCCGTCGTGGATGAAGAGGGCCGGGGAATCCTTATTAATCCCGCCTACACAAGATTAACAGGCCTTACGCAGGAGGAAGTAATCGGAAAACCTGCAACAGCTGATATTTCCGAAGGTGAAAGCATGCACATGAAGGTACTGCAAACGAGAAGGGCTGTGAGAGGTGTGCCAATGCGGGTAGGACCGCACAAACGGGAAGTCATCGTCAATGTGGCGCCAATCATCGTTACCGGGAAATTGAAAGGCAGCGTCGGGGTCATCCATGATATGTCAGAAATGAAATCGCTAAGCAGGGAATTGAACAGGGCCAGGCAGTTGATTCGTAAACTTGAAGCAAAATATTCATTTGAGGACATTATCGGAAAATCGGATGAAATGATGCTTGCCATTGAGCAGGCCAAATTGGGAGCAAAAACCCCTGCAACAGTTCTGCTGCGCGGTGAATCAGGGACAGGTAAAGAATTGTTTGCCCATGCGATCCATAATGCGAGCGACCGAAAATATAACAAGTTTATCCGAGTGAATTGTGCAGCTATATCCGAATCGCTGCTTGAAAGTGAACTGTTTGGCTATGAAGAGGGGGCGTTTTCAGGAGCGATAAGGGGAGGAAAGCGAGGGCTGTTTGAGGAAGCTAATAACGGAAGTATTTTTCTTGATGAAATAGGCGAGCTGTCCGCCAATACCCAGGCGAAGCTCCTCCGAGTTCTGCAGGAAAATGAAATTATCCGTGTAGGTGGAACTAAACCAATGACTATCAACGTACGAATCATTGCAGCTACTAATGTCAATTTAGAAAAGGGTATTGCGAAGGGAAGCTTTAGGGAAGACTTATACTACCGTTTGAATCGTATGCCTATCCACATTCCCCCATTGAGAAAACGGAAAGAGGAGATCCCCTCATTATCAGAACGGCTGATTCAAAAAATTAACCGTGATTATGGCCGGAACGTAGAAGGGATTACGCAGGCTGCTTTACATTTTTTGATGGAATATGACTGGCCGGGGAATGTCAGAGAACTGGAGAATATACTTGGCAGAGCGATTATTTTTATGAACTATTCCGAAACGCTCATTGATGTCCCTCATTTGCCACAACTAACAAGTAATATGGTACATAATGATCATTCCGATGATCGGATACAGGGTTCCATCTCTTTGGAGGGCACATTATCAGAAATGATAGAAAAGCATGAGGCAAAGATTATCCTGCAAACATTGGCCCGCCTCAACGGAAATAAAACACAAACGGCGAAAGCCCTTGGACTTTCAGTGAGAAACTTATATTATAAGCTAGAAAAATACAATCTTGAAAATAATAGCATGCAATAAATTTCAAGGTGTGAAATTTTTTGCATGTTTACATTCTGTTAAATAAAGCGTTTTCATAAAAAGAGCTTTGGCATGATTATTGCATATTAAATATATGGAGTTGCAGGAAAGGTGAAAGGGTTGATGATAGCTTGCTGCTTGAAACATTGATTGACAAAGCAACCCAAAATGATGCTAAAACAGTTGCAGTTGCGGCTGCAGAAGACGAGGAAGTGATTGAAGCAGTCCTTGATGCGCTAAATCGTAACTTGGCACATTTTTTACTATTTGGTGATCAAGAAAAGATCAAGCCCATCCTTCAATTGAAAGGAATAGATGCAAATAGCGAGAATCGTCTTACGATTTTCCATACTGCCTCATTAGCCGAAGCGGCTGATTCCGCTGTTAAAGCAGTCTCAAGCAAAGAGGCTCATGTGTTAATGAAGGGGAATCTTCCTACTAATATTATTTTAAAGTCAGTTTTAAATAAGGAATTTGGCTTACGGACAGGGAGTGTGCTATCTCACACGGCTGTATTCGAAGTGCCCGGATTTGAACGGTTTATTATCGTAACGGATGCAGCTATGAACATTGCTCCTGATTTACAGCTGAAAGTACAAATTGTCAAAAACGCTGTTGCCCTGGCTAAGGCTATTGGGATTGAAACCCCAAAGATCGCGCCCATTGCGGCAGTCGAAGAAGTAAACCCTGCCATGCAGGCAACCTTGGATGCTGCTGCGTTAACCATGATGAACAGAAGGGGACAAATAAAAGGCTGCCTTATCGATGGCCCGCTTGCATTGGATAACGCCATCTCTACACTTGCTGCCGAGCACAAAGGGATTCAAAGCGAGGTTGCAGGGGAAGCTGACATTCTATTGGTACCTGCGATTGAAGTGGGAAACGCCTTATATAAATCATTAATTTATTTTGCAAATGCCAAAGTGGGTGCCGTCATCTCTGGAGCAAAAGCACCAATCGTCTTGACTTCAAGAGCTGATTCGGCTGAGAGCAAGCTATATTCGCTGGCATTGGCATTGTGTTCTGTATAGTACAAGTACGCTTATTTTTCAGAGGAGGAATTAATATGGAAATTTTTAAATACCTAGAGCAATATGATTATGAGCAGGTAGTGTTCTGCCAGGATAAACAATCCGGATTAAAAGCGATTATTGCCATTCATGATACAACCTTGGGACCAGCACTTGGCGGTACACGGATGTGGACATATGAATCAGAAGAAGCGGCAATCGAAGATGCGCTAAGACTTGCTAAAGGGATGACATACAAAAATGCGGCAGCAGGATTAAATCTTGGCGGTGGTAAAACGGTTATCATCGGCGACCCGCGCAAGGATAAAAACGAAGAAATGTTCCGTGCTTTCGGGCGTTATGTTCAGGGCTTGAATGGACGCTATATTACAGCGGAAGACGTTGGAACAACTGTTGCGGACATGGACTTGATTCATGAAGAAACTGACTATGTTACTGGTATTTCTCCCGCATTCGGTTCATCGGGAAATCCTTCTCCGGTAACGGCATATGGTGTATACCGTGGAATGAAAGCCGCAGCAAAGGCGGCATTTGGTTCTGATTCCCTTGAAGGAAAGGTAGTCGCAATCCAAGGGGTTGGAAATGTAGCTTATAGTCTTTGCCGTCATTTACATGAAGAAGGTGCCCAGTTAATCGTTACTGATATAAATAGGGAAGCCGTTAACCGTGCAGTAGAAGAATTTGGCGCCCGTGCAGTGGACCCAAATGAAATCTATGGAGTAGAGTGTGATATTTATGCTCCATGTGCGCTAGGTGCAACGGTTAATGACGATACAATCCCACAATTGAAAGCAAGAGTAATTGCTGGTTCTGCTAATAACCAATTAAAGGAAACCCGTCATGGCGACCTCATTCATGAAATGGGAATTGTATATGCACCTGATTACGTCATAAATGCGGGCGGAGTCATTAACGTTGCGGATGAATTATATGGCTATAACTATGAGCGCGCTATGAAAAAAGTAGAAACCATCTACAACAGCATTGAAAAAGTGATTGAAATTTCTAAGCGGGATGGTATTCCAACCTACGTGGCAGCAGACCGCATGGCAGAGGAACGGATTGAAAGAATACGCAATTCCAGAAGCCAATTCCTGCAGAATGGCCACAATATTTTAAGTAGAAGAAGAACCAGATAGAAACAACTGAAATACTTTAGCAAAGCGCTGAATGGGGGAAATTCAGCGTCTTTGCCTTTAATATTCGAAAGTCAAGTGTTTCAGAAGTAAATTGGAGGTTTATCCGTTGCCAAATAAAGAATATCGAATTCTCGTCATTAACCCCGGTTCCACCTCCACAAAAATTGGAGTATTCGATAATGAAATTTCCATTCTTGAAAAAAACCTTCGACATGACATGGAGATTCTTAATACTTTTGCTAATATTATTGACCAGTATGAATTCAGAAAGAATGTGATTTTGGAGACACTGGATCATGAAGGAATCAATCTTTCGAAATTAAATGCTGTCTGTGGGCGGGGCGGCCTGCTTCGTCCAATTGAGGGCGGAACATATGCAGTTAACAGCCAAATGCTAGAAGACCTTAAGAAAGGTTATTCCGGTCAGCATGCATCTAATCTCGGCGGTATCATTGCCTTTGAAATAGCTTCGGGACTTAATATTCCTTCATATATCGTCGACCCGGTTGTTGTCGATGAACTTGACCCCATCGCCAGAATCTCAGGCTTTTCATTAATCGAAAGAAAAAGCATTTTTCATGCGTTAAATCAAAAAGCTGTCGCCAGACGGGCTGCCAAAGAGCTTGGAAAAAAATACAACGAATTAAATTTGATTGTTACTCATATGGGGGGCGGAATTACTGTCGGAGTACATAAACAGGGCAGGGTCGTCGATGTCAATAATGGCCTCCATGGCGAAGGCCCCTTCAGTCCGGAGCGTGCCGGAACAGTTCCGGCGGGTGATTTAGTTGCTTTATGCTATTCAGGTGAATATTTCAGAGAAGAAATGATGAAAAAGCTGGTCGGCCAAGGCGGGCTTGTCGGGTACCTTGGTACAAATGATGCACTGCAGGTTGAGCAGCGAATCGCGGTTGGGGATCAGGAGGCAAAGCTGATCTATGAGGCAATGGCATACCAGGTGGCAAAAGAAATTGGCTCTGCCAGCGCTGTTCTGTCCGGAAAAGTAGATGCTATTTGTTTAACAGGCGGCTTGGCATATGGTAAAGAATTTGTTAAATCAATTATTGATCGGATTAAATGGATTGCAGACGTAATTGTCCACCCGGGTGAAAATGAGCTGCAGGCGTTAGCGGAAGGGGCACTTCGTGTCTTACTCGGCGAAGAAGAGGTTAAGGATTACCCAGGGAAATTTAAAACAGTGAAAATTTAGGGGAATTTGGGAGGGAACCAAATGGCACAAGAATATGATTTGGTCATACTTGGCGGAGGGACCGGCGGCTATGTAGCGGCGATCCGCGCCTCACAGCTTGGTTTGAAAACGGCAATTGTTGAAAAAGGCAAACTTGGAGGTACCTGTCTTCATAAGGGCTGTATTCCAAGTAAGGCACTGCTCAGGAGTGCGGAAGTGTTTGCAACAGCAAAGCGCAGCGATGAATTCGGTGTGATCACTGGAGAAGTTTCGGTTAATTTTGGCAAGGTTCAAGAACGAAAAAACAAAATTATTGACCAGTTGCATAAAGGTGTCCAGCATCTAATGAAGCAGGGGAAAATCGATGTATTTGAAGGAATTGGCCGGATATTGGGACCTTCGATTTTTTCGCCGATGCCAGGGACCATTTCCGTTGAAATGAACAATGGTTCTGAAAATGAAATGCTCATCCCAAAGAATGTCATTATCGCGACCGGGTCAAGACCGCGGACATTGCCAGGTCTTGACATTGACGGCGAATACGTCATGTCCTCTGATGAAGCCCTTCAGCTTGAAGCCCTTCCCAGCTCGATCATTATTGTGGGGGGGGGAGTAATTGGAATTGAGTGGGCCTCGATGCTTTCCGATTTTGGCGTAGAGGTGACTGTTCTTGAGTACGCAAACCAAATTATACCGACGGAGGATCATGAGATTTCGAAAGAAATGCAGCGTTTGATGAAGAAGCGGAAGATTAATATTATTACAAGCGCAAAAGTTCTTCCTGAAACATTGGTGAAAGATAATGGAGTGGCCATCTCGGCAGAAGTAAAGGGTTCGGTGAAAGAGTTCAAAGCGGAAAAGCTGCTTGTATCAGTAGGGCGGCAGGCCAATACTGAGGGCATTGGACTTGATAATACAGAGATTCAAATTGAAAAAGGTTTTATTGTAACGAATGAGGTTTTTCAAACAAAAGAATCCCATATATATGCCATTGGTGATGTGATAGGCGGGCTGCAGCTTGCCCATGTTGCCTCGCATGAAGGGATTATTGCTGTGGAGCATATTGCCGGTGAAAAAACGTCACCGCTTAATTATGACCTAGTTTCCAGATGCATTTACAGCAGTCCCGAGGTTTCCAGTGTCGGTATTACAGAGAATCAAGCAAAGGAAAATGGGCATAAAGTAAAAGTGGGGAAATTTTCTTTCCGTGCTATTGGGAAAGCCCTTGTATTCGGTGAAGCAGATGGATTTGTTAAAATTATTGCTGATGAGGAGACCGATGATATTTTAGGGGTGCATATGATTGGTCCTCATGTTACTGATATGATTTCGGAAGCTGGCCTTGCAATGGTGCTTGATGCTGTACCATGGGAAATTGCCCACACCATCCATCCTCATCCAACCCTTTCGGAAGCAATTGGCGAGGCGGCATTGGCTGTTGATGGGAAGGCCATACATGGATAAGTTTTTGGGAGAGAAATGATTTAAAGCGAACAAACGGGAGGAATGAAGTTAATGGTGGAAAAGCGTCATGAAGCTTTAGGCTTAAGCGATGAAAAAGTGCTGGAAATGTTTGAAACGATGCTTTTGGCCCGCCGTATCGATGAGCGGATGTGGCTGTTGAACCGTGCAGGTAAAATACCATTTGTAATATCCTGCCAAGGGCAGGAGGCTGCACAGGTAGGTGCTGCCTTTGCCCTAGACCGGGAAAAAGATTATGTATTGCCCTATTATCGTGATATGGGTGTCGTATTAACGTTTGGGATGACTCCAAAAGAGTTGATGCTGTCAGGTTTCGCCAAAGCAGAAGACCCTAACTCCGGAGGGCGGCAGATGCCGGGACATTTTGGGCAAAAGAAGAATCGGATCGTCACCGGTTCATCGCCTGTAACTACGCAAGTTCCTCATGCGGTGGGGATTTCACTTGCCGGTAAAATGGAGAAGAAGGACTTTGTTTCCTTTGTTACGTTCGGGGAAGGATCCTCAAACCAGGGGGATTTCCATGAGGGTGCCAACTTTGCTGGTGTTCATAAACTACCGGTCATTTTTATGTGTGAAAATAATAAATATGCGATATCTGTGCCAATTGAAAAACAATTGGGTTGTGAGAAGGTTTCTGACCGTGCCATTGGTTACGGCATGCCCGGCTATACAGTAGACGGCAATGACCCGTTAGAGGTTTATAAAGTTGTTAAGGAAGCGGCCGAGCGCGGGCGCCGCGGCGAAGGTCCGACTTTAGTTGAAACTGTTTCTTATCGTTTAACTCCGCATTCTTCTGACGATGATGACCGCTCATACCGGGCGCCTGATGAGGTTGCAAAGGCAAAATCGCAGGACCCAATCATCACCTTTGGTGCATATCTGAAGGAAACCGGCGTGTTGAATGATGTATTGGAGCAGGAAATCAATGACCGCGTCATGCAGATCGTCAATGAAGCCACTGACTATGCAGAAAATGCACCTTATGCAGCGCCAGAGGATGCATTGAAATATGTATACGGGGATCGTTAGGGGGAAGAAATATGGCAGTTATTTCATATATTGATGCAGTTACTATGGCCATTCGCGAGGAAATGGAGAGAGACTCACGAGTTTTTGTTCTTGGTGAAGATGTGGGGCGAAAAGGCGGCGTTTTTAAGGCTACACAAGGACTGTATGAACAATTTGGTGAAGATCGCGTAATTGATACGCCGCTGGCGGAATCAGCGATAGCCGGTGTCGGAATCGGGGCCGCCATGTACGGAATGCGGCCAATTGCGGAAATGCAGTTCGCTGATTTTATTATGCCCGCAGTAAACCAAATTATTTCCGAGGCGGCAAGGATCCGATATCGTTCTAATAACGATTGGAACTGTCCAATTGTCATCCGCGCTCCATATGGCGGCGGCGTTCATGGAGCTTTGTATCATTCACAATCAGTTGAGGCCGTATTTGCAAATCAGCCAGGCTTAAAAATTGTGATGCCATCCACCCCATATGATGTAAAGGGACTTTTAAAAGCGGCCATTCGCGATAATGACCCGGTGTTATTTTTCGAACATAAACGGGCCTACCGCTTAATTAAAGGTGAAGTGCCTACTGAAGATTATACCCTGCCAATTGGTAAAGCAGATGTAAAGCGTGAAGGAGAGGACATCACTGTTATCACTTACGGGCTTTGCGTGCATTTTGCCCTGCAAGCGGCAGAGAAATTAGCCAAAGACGGCATATCTGCGCATATTTTGGATTTACGTACCGTTTATCCGCTAGATAAAGAAGCGATTATCGAAGCAGCATCGAAAACAGGTAAGGTACTGCTCGTCACGGAGGACAATAAAGAAGGCAGCATTATGAGTGAGGTTGCCGCCATTATTGCCGAGAACTGCTTATTTGAACTGGATGCTCCAATTAAAAGGTTAGCCGGCCCAGATGTTCCAGCAATGCCATATGCGCCAACAATGGAAAAATTCTTTATGGTCAATCCGGATAAGGTCGAAAAAGCAATGCGCGAGCTTGCGGAGTTTTAGGTTTAGGAGGATGAAATAGTGGCAACTGAACAAATTAAAATGCCGCAGTTAGGCGAAAGTGTAACGGAAGGTACAATCAGCAAATGGCTAGTCTCTGTTGGAGATAAGGTAAATAAATACGACCCTCTGGCAGAGGTCATGACAGATAAGGTTAACGCGGAAGTTCCTTCTTCTTTTTCAGGTGTAATTAAGGAACTAATTGCTTCCGAAGGTGATACAATGGCTGTTGGGGAAATTATCTGTACCATCGAAACGGAAGGCGGCGCTCCTGCTCCGGAGGCAGCTGTTTCCGCACCTGAACTAAAAGCGGCTGTAGGGAACGGTATTGCCACTCCTGTTGATCAGGGGAATCGGGCCAGGTATTCGCCGGCTGTTCTTAAGTTATCGCAGGAGCATGGCATTGATTTAACGCAGGTTTTAGGTACTGGTGCTGGGGGCAGGATAACTCGTAAGGATTTATTGCAAATCATTGAGTCTGGTAATATTCCAGCAGCAGGACAAAAAGCGGAAGCACCAGTGCAAGCAGCTAGTAAACTGCCTGTTCAGGAGGCTGTGGCTCCAAGTCAGCCTGCTCCAGCAGCAATTGCACCGGCACCTGCCGTATCGGTTCCGGTGGCAGCGGGGGATATCGAAATTCCAGTTACCGGCGTTCGCAAAGCGATTGCCACGAACATGCTGCGCAGCAAGCATGAAATACCGCATGCCTGGACAATGGTGGAAGTCGATGCCACCAACCTTGTTGACTACCGCAATTCCATAAAAGATGAATTCAAGAAAAAAGAAGGATTTAATTTAACATTCTTTGCTTTCTTTGTAAAAGCTGTTTCTCAGGCTCTAAAAGAATTCCCACAAATTAATTCGATGTGGGCCGGCGACAAGATTATTCAAAAGAAGGATATCAATATTTCGATTGCAGTCGCCACAGATGACGCTTTATTCGTGCCTGTCATCAAAAATGCCGATGACAAAACGATTAAAGGTATTGCCCGTGAAATCTCTGACCTTGCCGTGAAGGTGCGGTCCGGAAAGCTTCGTCCGGAGGATATGCAGGGTGGTACGATAACAGTCAATAACACCGGCTCTTTTGGTTCTGTCCAGTCAATGGGCATCATTAATTACCCGCAGGCCGCGATCCTTCAGGTCGAATCGATTGTGAAACGTCCTGTTGTCATGAATAACGGGATGATTGCAGTTCGTGACATGGTTAATCTTTGTATGTCTTTAGATCACCGTGTTCTTGACGGGCTTGTTTGCGGCCGGTTCCTGGCTAGGGTGAAAGAAATCATCGAAAACATGTCTAAAACAACAACCTCTATTTACTAAAAAATTTGCCGGCAACAGCCGCCATTCAAGTTTTGATTGGCGGCTGTTTATTTTTAAAGTTTTGAAAATGTTTGCCTGAATCGAGGTTGTACCCTAAAATAGAATTAATTGAATATTAGTTCAATAATATGCGGAAGGGGGATGAGGAGTTTGGAAAATATACGTAATCAATCTTTCCCTGTAAAAACAATAGATGATTGGAAGGAACAGGCCGAGAAATCATTAAAAGGGAAAAAGATTGAATTATTACAAAGTACCACCTATGAAAACATTATTTTGAAACCGCTTTATACTGAGCAGGATGAACAACAGGTACCTGACTATCCTGGAGGATCTGATTTTAGAAGGGGAATTGCCCCATTAGGATATGTAACAGACGAATGGAAAGTTGCCCAGAAAATATCTTATCAAACACCCGAAGAACTTAAACAAAAGCTCCAAGAGGCCCTTGAAAAGGGTCAAACAGCAATTTCTTTTGAAGTTTCGAAAAACAATAGTTTTCCAGATTTATTGGCGGTTTTAGAGAAAAAATACCCATTTGCTATCAACGCCAGATGGGAACTGAATGACATTTTAAAAAATCTTGCCGGCCAGTATAGTGATGGAACAAACCTTACAGGCTACATAGGCAATGACCCCGTTTCCCTATTTGCAGAAGTTGGAGCAATCGAAGAGGAATTACTTAAAGAACGGACAAGTCAAATCCTGCAAGCAGATGGAAAGTTTCCTGATTTACGTACTGTTCTTGTCGACACCACTCCGTACCATAATGGCGGAGCTAACGCTGTTCAAGAGCTCGGGATTGCCGCAGCCACAGGAGTCTATTACTTACAGGAGCTTCTTGATAATGGCATGAACATTGAAAAAGCTCTATCAAAAATAGTTTTCCAATTTTCCATCGGCAGCAACTTTTTTATGGAACTCTCCAAGCTTAGAGCAGCCCGCGTAATCTGGAAGCGGATTGCGGAACTTTACGGTGCCGAAGCGGAAGCAAGGGGTATGCAGATTGCCGCCACAACCTCATCTTTTACAAAAACTATCTTTGACTCTCATGTCAATATCCTTCGTTCCGCCAACGAGGCATTTGCCGCTGTTTTAGGGGGAGCCCAATATTTGCATGTGGAGCCGTTTAATGAATTGACTGGGCCTACTTCTTTCTCCGAACGGATTGCTCGCAACATCCAGCTAATTTTAAAAGAAGAAGCACACTTGCAGAAGGTGGTTGACCCTGCAGGCGGCTCTTGGTATGTGGAGACGCTGACCAATCAGCTAGCGGAAAATGCATGGGAATTTTTTAAGGAAATTGAGGCTTCGGGAGGCATTTTGGAGGCATTAAAGTCAAACTGGCTTCAACAGCAAATTGCTGCTGTTTATGAAAAAAAGAACCTCGATATTCAAATAAGAAAGCAAAGTATTGTTGGGACAAATGTTTATGCCAAATTGGATGAAGCGGTACCTAGCCAAAAGCAGCTAATGAAAATGGCCGGAGCCACAAAAGACTTCGAGGCCATCCCTCAGCACAGATTAGCAGAACCATATGAGGAGCTTCGTTTCAAGGCAAACCAATTACAGGAAACAACAGGTGCTGCACCTTCAGTCGGCATGCTATGTCTTGGCGAACTAAAGCAGCATAAACCAAGACTTGATTTCATGAAGGGCTTTCTTGCAGCCGGCGGAATCCATCCTGCTGAAAGCAAGCCGGTCCACACGATAGAGGATGCCAGACAATTTATCATAGACATAAAAACTAACTTTGTCTGCATTTGCGGAACAAATGAACAGTATGAGCAAATCGGACATGAGATGCTGACAGCGTTGAAATCTGAATTTCCAAACCTAATCTTCCTTCTGGCTGGGCTTCCTGAAAAAGAACTGCAGGCCCAGTGGTACGAAGAGGGGCTTAAGCGGTTTATTCATGTAAAAAGCAATTGCTGTGAAACCATCGATGAAATCCTATCTGACATGGAGGTGAACTCTCTTGAACAAACAAAAGCCTGATTTTCAAAACGCAAAACTGTTTGAGAACCAGAATTTTATCACGGAAGAAGCATGGCGGGAAAAAGTTGATAAAGAGATTGCCTCCTCCCTTGATGATTTACTGTTCGAGACCAATGAACAAATCATGCTAAAACCGATTTATACAAAGGAAGACCGAGACGGGACAGAACAGCTCGGCAGCCTGCCGGGGCTTCCTCCATACACAAGGGGTCCATATCCGACCATGTATGTGAACCGTCCTTGGACAGTCAGGCAGTATGCCGGATTCTCCACTGCCGAAGAGAGTAACGCCTTTTACCGCCGCAATCTGGCGATGGGGCAAAAAGGCTTATCGGTGGCATTTGACCTGGCCACTCACCGCGGCTATGACTCTGACCATCCAAGGGTAGTCGGTGACGTTGGGAAAGCTGGGGTGGCAATTGATTCAGTGCTCGATATGAAAACCCTCTTTGACGGAATTCCGCTCGATCAAATGTCCGTTTCCATGACGATGAATGGCGCCGTTCTCCCGGTACTGGCTTTTTACATCGTAACGGCCGAAGAACAGGGAGTCAGCCAGGAAAAACTGTCCGGAACGATTCAAAATGATATTCTAAAAGAGTACATGGTCAGGAATACGTATATTTATCCGCCAGAAATGTCGATGAAGATCATTGCCGATATTTTCGAATATACGTCCAAATACATGCCTAAGTTTAATAGCATTAGTATTTCTGGCTATCATATGCAGGAGGCCGGGGCACCTGCCGATATCGAACTCGCTTATACGTTAGCAGACGGCTTGGAGTATGTAAGAACTGGACTTAAAGCCGGAATCGACATTGATTCATTTGCCCCAAGACTGTCCTTTTTTTGGGCCATCGGCATGAACTACTTCATGGAAGTGGCCAAAATGCGGGCAGCAAGATATATCTGGGCAAAAATGATGAAATCCTTCCATCCGAAAAACGAAAAATCAATGGCACTCCGCACCCATTCGCAAACATCAGGCTGGAGTTTGACCGAGCAGGATCCGTTTAATAATGTAACCCGGACGCTGATTGAAGCGCATGCGGCGGCAATGGGCCACACCCAATCCCTGCACACAAATGCGTTGGACGAAGCGATTGCCCTGCCGACAGACTTTTCTGCGCGGATTGCCCGTAATACGCAGTTATTTTTACAAGAAGAAACTGGCATAACCAAGGTTATCGATCCATGGGCAGGCTCCTACTATGTGGAAAAACTGACGGATGAATTAATCAAGCGGGCTTGGACACATATCGAGGAGATTGAAAATCTCGGCGGAATGGCGAAGGCCATTGAAACCGGGCTGCCGAAAATGAAAATTGAAGAGGCGGCGGCAAGACGGCAGGCACAAATCGACTCTGCAAAAGAAACGATTATTGGCGTTAATCGCTACCGGCTTGAAAAAGAAGAGCCAATTGATATTTTGGACATTGATAATACAGCTGTCCGTTTAAAGCAAATTGAAAAACTAAATTCCTTAAAAGTAAATCGGAACTTACAGAAAGTGGAAGAGGCTTTAATAGCTTTAGCCAATGCGGCTGCTTCCGGGGAAGGGAATTTATTAGAGCTTGCTGTCAAGGCGGCACGCGAAAGAGCGACGCTAGGCGAAATTTCCGATGCGATAGAAAAAGCAGCGGGTCGTCATAAAGCTATCATCCGTTCCATTAGCGGCGTCTACAGCACTTCTTTTACAAACGAAGAAGAAATTGCCGAAGTCCAAAGAATGACAGAAGAATTCCTTGAAAATGAAGGCAGACGGCCGCGGATTCTGATTGCGAAAATGGGGCAGGACGGGCATGATCGCGGGGCGAAGGTCATTTCTACGGCATTTGCCGATCTTGGCTTTGATGTCGATATCGGCCCGCTCTTCCAAACACCGGAGGAAACAGCCCTGCAAGCGGTGGAAAATGACGTTCACGTGATCGGAATGAGTTCACTTGCTGCTGGTCATAAGACGCTCCTTCCGCAGCTTATTAATGAATTGAAAAGATTAGGCCGCGAGGATATTTTGGTTGTTGTCGGCGGCGTTATCCCAGCCCAGGATTATCAATTCTTATATGACAATGGTGCGGCGGCCATCTTCGGTCCTGGTACGATTATTCCAGTAGCTGCGCAAAAGGTAATCAAGGAGATATATAGACAGCTTGGGTACGAGGAAGTGGCAAATTAAATGACGGGTGAACAAAGACCGGAATGGGCAAACCCTGAAGAGCCGGATAAATTTTCAACTGTCATCAGGAAAGGCAAGGAGCAGGAAACAGGAGAAGTGACTTTTCAAAAAAATGTCCGTTTTCAAAAACGCGGATCGACTGAGCCCTCGCTAGACGAATTGTATGAAGGGGTCCTTAAAGGTGATCGAAGCCTGCTTGCTCGGGCGATTACCCTTGTGGAAAGCAACGCTGAACAGCATTTTCAAAAAGCACAGGCGCTCCTGCAAAAGCTGCTGGTTCACTCTAGTAAGTCAATTCGCATCGGTATTACCGGGGTGCCTGGGGCTGGAAAAAGCACATTTATTGAGGCGTTCGGAACCTATCTATGTGAACTTGGACTAAGAGTTGCCGTTTTGGCGATTGACCCAAGCTCAAAGATTAGCGGCGGGAGCATCCTCGGTGACAAAACCCGAATGGAAACATTGGCCCGGAATCCAAAAGCGTTTATCCGTCCCTCGCCAACGGCTGGGAAGCTTGGCGGGGTTCACCGGAAAACAAGGGAAGCAATGCTGATTTGTGAAGCAGCTGGCTTTGATGTCATACTAATTGAAACGGTCGGTGTAGGCCAAAGTGAAGTTATCATTCGTGATATGGTCGACTTTTTCATGCTGCTTGTCCTAACAGGTGCTGGTGACGAATTGCAGGGAATGAAAAAAGGCATTATGGAACTGGCCGATTGCCTCATCGTCCACAAAGCGGACGGGACGAATAAGCAAAATGCCGAGAAAACGAGGAAAGAATATAACCGTATCCTGCATTTTCTCCAGCCGGCCACAAAGGGATGGGGAACGAAAGCCTATACCTGTTCGTCTTTGACCCACGAGGGAATCGCAGATATCTGGAAGGTCATCCAAACCTTCGAAACGACGGTGAAAACCTCAGGTGTTTTCGACGAAAGAAGAAAATTTCAATCCAGAGAATGGCTGTATTCGATGATTACCGATACTCTTCACTATCATTTCTTTCATCACCCTGGTGTGAAGAATTTGCTTCCTAAGTATGAAAACGAAGTCATCACCGGGGACGTAACGGTGGCCACAGCCGTGGAAAAGCTTTATGAGACATTTATAAACTCTAATCAATAGCTGTCGATTCATCGGCAGCTTTTCTTTTTCACGTCAGGAATAATCATTTGAAAAAAACATATTTTAACTGTTATGATGTAGGTATGTAAGACATAAGGAGTGAATTCAATGAGCATGGATTTTAATATTTTTATGAATGATGTTGTCCGCCAGGCGCGTCAGGAAATCTCCACTGCCGGATACCAAGAGCTAAAGACAGCCGATGAGGTTGAAGAGGCTTTAAACCAAAAGGGTACAACTCTAGTCATGATTAATTCTGTTTGCGGCTGCGCCGGCGGTATTGCCCGTCCAGCGGCAGCATACTCCGTTCATTATGATAAGCGCCCAGATCACCTAGTAACGGTTTTTGCCGGTCAGGATAAAGAAGCGACAGAAAAGGCAAGAAGCTATTTTACAGGCTATCCGCCATCCTCTCCTTCCTTCGCCTTATTAAAGGACGGAAAGATTTGTTCCATGATTGAAAGACATCAGATTGAAGGCTATGACCCAGCAACAGTGGTTGCCAAGCTTCAGCAGGAATTTGATAAATATTGCGAAGAAATATAATAATTTAACCCAATAAAGGTTAAATATCCCTATTTAACACCTCTTCATAAAAGAGGTGTTTTTTTATGAAAATACACATAAAAAAATGGTTTGTGCCCATTTTAACTAGTATAAAGGTACGCTTAATTTTTTTTGAATATTTTTATATTAGAAAAATATCTTTTCAAAAATTCATTGCTGTGTTAATATCCATTTTGTTGAATAAAAATTCAAGTCATTATATAATTTCAAATTTTAATAATCAGGAGGGACATCATGAAGAAGACATTTTTATTTCTAACTATTATTTTTTCATTAGTCGTTATGGCTGCTTGCGGCCAAAGTAATAAGGACGGAGCCAACGGTGAAAAATCGTCGGACAAAAAAGTACTAACAATGGCAACATCGGCTGATTTTGCTCCCTTTGAATCTAGAAATCCATCAGGTGACATTGAAGGCTTCGATATTGACCTGGCAAATGCGATTGCTGACGAATTAGGATATAAGCTTGAAATTAAAGACATGAAGTTTGATGGCTTAATCGGAGCATTGCAGGCAAAACGTGTTGATATGGTCCTTGCTGGAATGTCAGCAACTGAGAAGCGTAAAAAGAATGTAGATTTTTCAACCGAATATAATCGTTCAGGTGAAATGTTCATTACTTTAAAGGATTCTAACATTAAAACAGTAGATGATTTAAAAGGAAAAACACTTGGTGTTCAATTAGGAACCATCCAAGAAGAGGGTGCTAAGGAACTTCAAAAGAAGATTAACTTTACAGCAAAGCCATTAGACAATGCTACAACTTTAATTCAAGAACTATTAACTAAGCGAATCGATGCCGCTTATTTAGATAAGTCAGTGGCTACCGGTTATATTAAAGAGCAAAATTTAGCGGGATTTGATGATCCTACAAGCAGTTCACCAGGGATGGCCATCGCTTTTCCTAAAGGCAGTGCGCTTGTAAAGGATGTTAATAAGGCTCTTGATAAATTGGAGCAAAATGGAAAGCTGCAAGAATTGAAAGATAAGTGGTTAAAAGACCAACAATAATAGCATTTTTTAAAAGAAAATATTTGAGGTGAGGTGTAAGGCATGAATTTGGATTTTAGCCAAATTGTGCCTTATATTCCTTTTATACTAAAAGGAATATGGGTAACATTAAAATTTGTCGTTGTCGCCATTATATTTGGATTTGTTCTCGGTACCATTCTGGCATTATTGAAAATTTCCAGAGTCAAGGCTTTAAATTGGCTTGCAGATATATATACATCCATTTTCCGCGGAACGCCATTGATTTTACAACTAATGTTAATTTATTTTGCGGTTCCGCAATTAACAGGTTACGATATTGATCCATTCCTATCGTCCATTCTGGCATTTGGGCTGAATTCATCTGCGTATGTGTCAGAGATTATCAGAGCGGGCATTCAAGCCGTGGATAAAGGTCAGACAGAAGCAGCCCTGGCGCTCGGTGTTCCTTATCGCCTGATGATGAAGGACATTATTTTGCCGCAGGCCCTTAAAAATATTTTACCGGCCCTTATGAATGAATTTGTTACCTTAACAAAGGAATCGGCGCTTGTATCAACAATCGGCTACTTGGATTTAATGCGCCGTGCCCAGGTTGTGGGAGCAGATACGTATCATAATTTTGAACCATTAATTTTTGTCGGACTGATCTATTGGGTCCTCGTTTTCGTTTTAACAACTGCTGGCAAACTGGTTGAAAGGAGGCTGAAATATAGTGATTAAAGTAGAGAACCTCTATAAACAGTTTGGCGATAATGAAGTCTTAAAAAATATTTCAACCAGTATCGAAAGCGGTGAGGTAGTCTCCATTATCGGACCATCAGGGTCAGGAAAATCAACCTTTCTTCGCTGTTTGAATTTGTTGGAGGAACCGACAAAAGGGAAAGTGTGGATTAATAATCAAGACATTACCGACCGAAAAACGGATATTTCGAAAGTCAGACAGGAAATCGGCATGGTCTTTCAGCATTTCTATTTATTCCCTCATATGACTGTTTTGCAGAACTTAACGTATGCACCGATGAGAGTTAAAGGTGAATCCAGGGAAACTGCTGAGAAAAAAGGCCGCGAACTATTAGCCAAAGTGGGACTGTCTGAAAAAGAATCAGCCTATCCTAATAATCTTTCAGGGGGGCAGAAGCAGAGGGTGGCCATCGCCCGTGCCCTTGCCATGGAGCCAAAGTTAATGCTATTTGATGAGCCGACATCTGCACTTGACCCAGAGATGGTCAAGGAAGTTCTTAATGTTATTAAGGACTTGGCTCATACAGGTATTACGATGGCAATCGTTACCCATGAAATGGGATTTGCGCGGGAAGTTTCCGACCGGATTATGTTTCTTGATGATGGGAAATTGTTAGAAGAAGGCTCGCCGGAAGAGTTTTTCAAAAATCCAAAGACCACTCGTGCAAAGGACTTTTTAGAAAAAGTTTTATAAATCGTTGATCGTAGAAAATGAATAAGAATGTTAGATTGATGCAAACTAGGGGAAAAACGGCAGGAGGATGATTATGATCAAAATCTTTTCGTCAATCCTGATGGCACTTTCCCTATCCCCCATCTGGCCATTGGGTCCGAACCCATTGCCTGGGGATCCATTTGTGATCGTGAATAAAAGTAATAATGAACTTGCCTTTATTAGTGAGAATAGAGTCCAAACCGTAGTTAGTGTCGGGACAGGAAAGACAGAGGATTTAACGCCGGAGGGCCTGTTTACCATTACGGTAAAAGCAGAGAATCCATACTATCGCCGCAGCGACATTCCAGGGGGCGATCCGAAGAATCCGCTAGGTTCGCGGTGGCTTGGCTTTGACGCAAGGGAGACTGATGGCAGAATCTACGGTATTCATGGCACCAATCAGCCGGCTTCCGTTGGAAAATATGTATCTCAAGGATGCATCCGGGCGCAAAATGAGGTGATAACTTCATTATTTCCTTTGATTCCGCTTGGGACAAAAATTTTAGTAACATCATCGAAAAAATCATTTGAAGCACTAGCGGAGGAATTCGGTGCTATCAAATAAGAAAAAGGGACTGTCCATCAATGCGGACAGTCCCTTATTGTTATGATAAGAATTGGGCAATTCCAATTAGAAGAGTGGAAGCCAGCATAGCAAAGAGCATTAAATAAACAATAATTTTTCTGGATTTTTTATTTTTCAAAAGAAATGCCTCCCTTAATTAAAGGTTTTATCTATATTGTACTTGTAAAAGCCCAAATGGACAACGGAACAACTCAGCAATTCAGGAAGGATTTATGAACTTTTTCACGAATAATGTTATTGTCGAATTTATGTTAAAATTTAAAAAAGGGGATTTTAAAATGATTAAAAAAATCGATCATATTGGAATTGCTGTAAAGTCTCTGGAGGCGACTCTTCCCTTTTATACGGAAGTGTTAAAGCTCCCGCTGTTAAAGATTGAAGAAGTGGCCAGCCAAAAGGTAAAGGTTGCATTTTTGCAGGCCGGCGAGACCAAGCTTGAGCTACTCGAACCTACTTCAGAGGAGAGCACGATTGCCAACTTCATTGAAAGACGCGGCGAGGGCATACACCATGTAGCTCTTGGGGTGGAATCAATTGAAGCAAGAATTGCGGAAATGAAGGAGCATGGTATTAGGATGATCGATGAGGTGCCAAGGCCAGGGGCAGGCGGGGCAGATATTGCCTTCATGCATCCAAAATCGGCATCGGGCGTTTTATTTGAGCTTTGCGAAAAGAAACAGACAAAGGGGTAACAAAATGGATATCTATGAAGTGTTAAACGAGCTGTATGACAAACGCCGGGAGGTAGAACTCGGCGGCGGTGATGAACGGATTGAAAAGCAGCACGAAAAAGGGAAGCTGACAGCCCGCGAGCGGATTGACCTGTTAGTCGATAAGGGGACGTTTGTTGAATTAAATCCATTTATTGAGCACCGCACAAACGATTTTGGGATGGAAGACCAAAAGGGGCCTGGCGATGGCGTTGTAACTGGATATGGAAAAGTGAACGGCCGTCCAATTTATTTGTTTTCACAGGATTTTACCGTTTTTGGCGGCGCTTTGGGGGAAATGCATGCCAAAAAGATTGCTAATGTAATGGATTTGGCAGCCAAAAATGGCACCCCGTTTGTCGGCCTGAATGATTCCGGCGGTGCCCGCATCCAAGAAGGGGTTGTATCCTTAGACGGCTACGGACAAATCTTTTACCGCAATTCTATTTATTCGGGAGTCATTCCGCAGATTTCCGTCATCATGGGCCCATGTGCCGGTGGTGCGGTTTATTCACCCGCAATTACCGATTTTGTATTCATGGTGGAAAAAACGAGCCAAATGTTCATTACTGGGCCGAAGGTTATTGAAACCGTTACCGGGGAGAAAATTTCGGCAGAAGACTTGGGCGGTGCCGGTGTACATAATACCATCAGCGGGAATGCTCATTTCCGCGGTGCATCCGAGGAAGAAGTTTTGGCAAATGTACGAAAGCTGCTGAGCTACTTGCCGCAGAATAATGAAGAAAAACCGCCAAGAGTGGAAGTGGCAGAAGAGGAAGATTACCGTCCTGATTTGACGGATGTGATTCCCTTCGATGCGGTCCGCCCATACGACGTAAGAAATGTTATTGAACAGGTTGTTGATGCGGATTCTTTCATGGAAATTCATAAGGATTTTGCCAGAAATATTGTTGTTGGGTTTGCAAGAATTAAAGGGGAAACAGTGGGACTTGTTTGTAACCAGCCAAAAGTAATGGCCGGCGGTCTTGACATCGATTCTTCTGACAAAGCAGCCCGATTCATTCGCACCTGCGATTCTTTTAATATCCCGATTATCACCTTTGAAGATGTAACTGGCTTCTTTCCGGGCGTTAAGCAGGAGCATGGCGGCATCATCCGCCACGGGGCAAAAATTTTATTTGCTTATTCAGAAGCGACCGTTCCGAAGTTGACGGTAATTCTGCGTAAAGCCTACGGCGGCGCGTATGTGGCGCTTAACAGTAAGTCAATCGGCGCCGACCTTGTCTTTGCCTGGCCGAATGCGGAGATTGCCGTCATGGGTCCACAGGGAGCAGCTAATATTATTTTCGCAAAGGAAATCCAAAACAGCGATAACCCTGAACAGACTAGACAGCAAAAAATAGAGGAGTACCGTGAGAAATTTGCGAACCCTTATGTCGCGGCATCCAGGGGAATGGTGGATGACGTCATCGACCCGCGCGAAACTAGAATCAAGTTGATTCAAGCATTAGAGATGCTAAGGTCAAAGAAAGAATCGAGACCATATAAAAAACACGGAAATATTCCGTTGTAGATTTTTTGGGACCATTTTTAATGGTCCTTTCATTTGTAGACTCGTTTGAAAAAAAGGTATACTGAAAAAGTAAAGTACATATATTGGAGGCTTCGGCAAATGATTAACCAAGAACGTCTTTTAAATGAATTTTTAGAGCTGGTCCAAATTGATTCAGAAACTAAACATGAGGCCGAAATTGCTAAAGTGTTAAAGAAAAAGTTCAGCGACTTAGGACTTGACGTATATGAGGATGATACAACTTCTATAACTGGCCATGGCGCTGGCAACTTGGTCTGCACCCTTGCTGCAACGAAAGAAGGGGTAGACCCAATTTATTTTACCTCTCATATGGATACAGTTGTGCCTGCCAGGGGAGTTAAGCCTTCGATAAAAGACGGTTATGTAGTGACCGATGGAACGACCATCCTTGGAGCAGATGATAAGACAGGTTTATCTGTTATGTTAGAAGTGATTCGTGTGATGAAAGAACAAAACATTGCGCATGGCCAAATCCAGTTTGTGATTACCGCTGGGGAAGAATCCGGCCTTGTCGGGGCAAAAGCTCTTGATCCTACGCTAATGAAGGCAAAATATGGCTACGCGCTTGACAGCGACGGGTTAGTCGGAAACGTGGTTGTGGCCGCACCGACCCAAGCGAAAATTAAAACGGTTATCTATGGAAAAACAGCCCATGCCGGGGTTGCACCTGAAAAAGGTGTTTCTGCTATTACGATTGCGGCAAAGTCTATCGCGAGAATGTCGTTAGGGCGAATTGACCACGAGACAACTGCCAATATTGGACGCTTTGAAGGCGGCCAAGCGACAAACATTGTCTGCGACCGGGTTGATATTTTAGCTGAAGCCCGTTCTTTAATTCCTGAAAAAATGGAAGCGCAGGCTGCGAAAATGAAGGAAGCCTTTGAAACAGTTGCTTCAGAAATGGGCGGACGTGCTGAGGTGGATGTGCAAGTTATGTATCCGGGCTTCAAATTTGGCGAAGGCGACCAGGTGGTAGAAATCGCTCGTAAAGCAGCTGCTAAAATTGGCCGCAGCTGCGAGCTGCAGCACAGCGGCGGCGGCAGCGACGCGAACGTCATCGCAGGCTTCGGCATTCCGACAGTGAACCTCGCTGTCGGTTACGAAGAAATCCACACTACCAATGAGCGCATGCCGATTGAGGAGCTATACAAGCTGGGGGAAATGGTCTTGGCGATCATTGATGAAGTGACGAACCAATAAAGTTTTTTGATGGGGAACCTGATTTTTATGGGTTCTCCTTTTCTTTACAAAGGATACAGTCAAGATGGAATCAATTTTACCCGAAGGACGTTGCAAGCGGAGCCGTTGGAAAAATTGCGGCCCTATATTGCCCGAAGAGAAGTTGGAAGAGGGCCAGCGGTAAAAATAGCGGCCCTATATTGCCCGAAGAGGAGTGGGAAAAGGGCCAGCGGTAAAAATAGTGACCCTATATTACCCAAAGAGGGGTTGGAAATGGGTCAGCGGTAAAAATAGCGGCCCTATATTGCCCGAAGAGAAATGGGAGGAGGACCAGCGGTAAACATAGGGTCCTTATATTGACCGAAGAGGAGTTGCAAGCGGAGCCGGCGGTAAAAATAGTGCAACCTATATTGCCCAAAAGGGGCCGCCAGAAAAGATTACGGTAAAATTTGAAAAAAGTCATCCATTCCCAAGCAGTCAGCTCAGTGGTGTATAATAAAGGGATACGAGAACTATTACTCAAAAGGGATGTGCCTTTCATGAAGGAAATGTACCCAAAAAACGGGCGGGTCATTTTACATGTGGATATGAATAGCTTTTATGCTTCCGTGGAGATGGCGTACGACCCTTCCCTCAAAGGAAAGCCACTTGCCATTGCCGGAAACGTTGAGGAGCGCAGAGGGATTATTGTCACCTGCAGCTATGAAGCGAGAAAATTTGGCGTGAAAACAACGATGCCCCTTTGGGAAGCGAGAAAGCTTTGCCCGCAGCTGATTGTCAAATCACCCAATTTTGACCGTTACCGGGCGGCCTCGATGGGCATGTTTGCTATCCTCAGACAGTACACAGACCTAGTTGAGCCCGTATCCATTGACGAGGGCTATATGGATATTACCGAAAGCTTTGAGTTCGGCAGTCCTATCGAAATCGCCCAAACCATTCAAAAAAGAATCCTTGAGCAGCTGGATTTACCCTGCAGCATCGGGATTGCCCCTAATAAATTTTTAGCCAAAACGGCTTCAGATATGAAAAAACCGATGGGAATCACGATTCTTCGCAAACGTGATATCCCCGCCAAACTCTGGCCTTTAAATACAAACGAAATGCACGGTGTGGGTAAAAAGACGGCCGAAAAACTAAAAACCATCGGCATTCATACCATTGGCGAACTGGCAAAAGCTAATGATATTCAGCTAAAAACACTGCTTGGCATCAATGGTATTCGTTTAAAAGAGCGGGCAAATGGAAATGACCACCGGCCTGTCGACCCCGAATCGATTGATGAATTTAAAAGCATCGGCAATTCCACCACCTTGCCACGAGACGTCAGCAACCAGCAGGAGCTTTTTCATGTCTTGGAATCGCTGGCCGAAACCGTATCCGTTAGGCTGAAACGAAAAAGTGTCCTGGCAACTACCATCGGTATCACGATTCGTTACAAGGATAGAAAGACCATCACACGGAGTAAAAAGCTTGCTAATCCAATCGGCCAAAAAGAGGAACTTGCTTCATTAGCCAAGCAACTACTTTTAAAACATTGGAGCGGGGACCCGGTTAGATTGTTAGGAATCACCGGAACTGACTTAGTGGAACATGATAACGCCTATAAACAGCTGGATTTGTTTTCCTATGAAAAAGACGCCAAAAAAGAGCCGCTTCTTAAAACCCTTTCCAGCCTTCGTGACAAATATGGAAAAAATATCATTGAAACCGCTGGATCCCACCATATAGAACCTGACCAAAATAAAGGTACTGCGACTAGCTTTAACAAAGATTTTTTACAAAATCATAAAGAAAGCTCCACTTAGCCTAATAGGAAGGCCTAGTGGAGCTTCTATTTTTATTGTTTACAAATATCGACATACATTTCGTTCACCGGCCACCAGAAAAAGCCATCCTTCTCTAGCAGCTCATCTGCCTCTTTCGGCCCCATAGAGCCTGACTCGTAATTTGGATAGGCAGCCTTCTCACTTTCCCAAACCTTCGAGATTTTATCTACGAACGCCCACGAGTAGGCAACTTCGTCCCAATGGGTGAAGTTAGTGGCATCACCGCGCATGCAATCGTAGAGAAGCTTTTCGTAGCCTTCCGGCGTGTTCATCGCATGAATACCGGTATTGGCAAAGCTCAATTTTACCTCTTGGGCATCTAAATGGCCGCCGGCTTTTTTTGCATTCAGATGCAGGGTGATTCCTTCTTCCGGCTGAATATGAATTACCAATAGGTTTGGATTGAGCATTTTTTCCGTCTGATAATATAAATTCATTGGGATGTCTTTAAATTGAACGACAATTTTGGTTGTTTTGGCGGTCATTCTTTTTCCGGTTCGAATGTAAAAAGGAACACCGGCCCAGCGGAAATTGTCAATCATAATTTTCCCGGCGACAAAGGTTTCGGTATTGGATTCTATATCTACATTCGGCTCATCACGGTACCTTGGAACCTGCTTATCACCAATTGTACCCTCGCCATATTGGCCGCGGACAAAGTAATCCTTTACCTGCTCACCCTCAATGGACCGAAGTGACCGGAAGACACGAACCTTTTCAGAGCGAACTTCATCTGTCGTCAGTTTGATCGGCGGCTCCATTGCAAGCAATGCCACCATTTGCATCATATGGTTTTGCAGCATATCTCGTAAGGCGCCACTTGATTCATAGTAGCGGCCCCGTTCTTCGACGCCGAGCGTTTCACTGGAGGTCACTTGAATATTGGAAATATAGCGGTTATTCCAAAGCGGTTCGAAAATCGCATTAGCGAAGCGGATCACTTCAATATTGCGGACCATTTCTTTTCCTAAATAATGGTCAATCCGGTAAATTTCCTCTTCTGAGAAAGCGGTTCTGATTTGCTTGTTTAATTCCTTAGCAGATTCAAGGTCATGTCCAAATGGTTTTTCAATGACAAGCCGCTTGTAGCCTTTTACATCGGTAAGGCCGTCTGAATTTAAATGAAGCGCAATCGGTCCGAAGAACTCAGGCGCCATGGCCAAATAGAAAATGCGGTTGCCTTCAAGGCCGTAGTGGCCGTCTATTTCATCCGCCAGATTTTTTAAAGCGGCATAGGAATTGGAATCCGCCACATCGTGACTTTGATAGTAGAAATGGGACACAAACTCATCAAGGTTTGGCTTCTCTCCTAATGCAGCAATGACAGAATTCTTAACGGACTGCTTGAATTTCTCATGCGGCTGCTGGGTTCTGGCAATTCCAATCACGGCAAATTTGTCTAAACGGCCGCGTTCATATAATCGATAAAGGGATGGAAACAGCTTTCGTTTGGATAAATCCCCGGTTGCTCCAAAAATCATGATTAATGATGACAGATTTTGATCCATTATGTATTAACCTCTTTCCTAGCGATAATAGCCTTTATATAATCTTAGATTTCGCTAATATCTAAAATAGCATGTATCATTTTTGGAGGAAACAAATAAGCATTGGTTTATACTTTATGATATAGTTACGATAATAAAACAGGTACGGAAGAGAGAGGAGTTTTTACTGTGGATGTCTTTTTCTTAGGAACAGGGGCAGGCATGCCGGCCAAGCTTCGCAATGTGACATCAATTGCCCTCAAGCTCTTGGAGGAGCGCGGTTCTGTTTGGTTGTTCGATGCCGGCGAAGCCACCCAGCACCAAATCTTACATACATCCATCAAACCGCGGCGAATTGAAAAAATATTCGTTACCCATTTGCATGGCGACCATATTTATGGATTGCCCGGACTGTTATCGAGCCGGTCTTTCCAAGGCGGGGAAACAGAAGTTACAGTTTACGGACCGAAAGGGATTCGGGACTTCCTTCAAATAAGTCTTTCTATCAGTCAAACCTATTTAAAGTACCCGTTGAAAGTGGTCGAAATTGAAGAAGGAATTGTTTTTGAAGATGAGCAATTTTCGGTAGAAGCCCGCCTGCTCGACCATGGAATTATGTCTTACGGATATCGGGTGGCTGAAAAAGACAGACCGGGAACCTTGCTTGCAGATAAATTGAAGGAAGCAGGCGTACAGCCAGGACCAATTTTTAAAAAAATTAAAGATGGGGAAACCGTTACGCTTGAAGACGGGCGGGTGATTGAACCTAACGAGTTTCTCGGACCAGCCCAAAAGGGCCGGGTTGTGACGATTCTTGGTGACACAAGATTCTGCGAAAACGCGATTTTCTTGGCTAAAGGGGCAGACCTGTTAGTTCATGAAGCAACGTTTGCCAAGGGGGAAGACCAGCTGGCATTTGACTACTTCCATTCGACGACCCATCAGGCAGCCGAAGTGGCGAAACAAGCGGAAGCAAAGCAGCTTTGCCTGACGCATATCAGTTCGCGTTATGACCGGCATGCGTGGCGGGAATTAGTCAAAGAGGCAGCAGAAATCTTTCCAAATACGGATATTGCCGAGGACTTTAAGGAAATTAACATTCCATTAAAAGGTGAAAAGCACTTACCATAATCGGTAAGTGCTTTTCTGCTTAAACCCAGCCGCGTTCATACTGCTTTGGACCGTCGATAGAAACTCCGAGCTCTTTTGCTGCTTTTCTAGGCCAGTATGGATCACGCAGCAATTCGCGGGCTAAAAAGATCAGGTCAGCCCGTTCGTTTTGCAAAATTTCTTCGGCGTGCAGAGGTGATGTGATCAATCCAACTGCTCCTGTTGGAATGTCTGCTCCATATTTAATCGTTTCGGAATATTTCACTTGGTAGCCTGGATAGACATCAATCCGCGCAGGGACAACCGCACCTGAACTGACGTCAATTAAATCCACACCTTGCTCTTTTATCCAATTGCCAAAGGTTATATAATCTTCGGGGGTTAACCCATCCTCATGGTAATCGTGGGCAGAAACGCGGACAAACAGCGGTCCGTCCCAAACTGTTTTAACAGCATCAATTACCTCCCGCAGGAAACGGTAGCGATTTTCGGCAGATCCGCCATATTCGTCCGTCCGTTTATTGGAAAGCGGGGATAAGAATTCATTAATCAAATAGCCATGGGCTCCGTGAATTTCAATCACATCAAACCCGGCTTTTTTAACCCGTTCTGCTCCTTTTTTAAAGGCTTCAATAGTTGCTGCGATATCGTCCTTCGTCATTTCCTTCGGCGTTTTTGATTCTTCGTTAAAAGCGATAGCAGAAGGGGCTAATATCTCGCCTTCTAAAACAGCTTTTCTGCCGGCATGGGCAAGCTGGATGCCAATTTTGGCGCCATGTTCTTTAACAAGCCCGGCAAGCTCCTGGAAGCCTGCGATATGCTCATCGTTCCAGATCCCCAAATCCTGCGGCGAAATCCGTCCCTCCGGACTGACTGCCGTTGCCTCGACAATGATGAGGCCGACCTGCCCGACGGCTCTTGATGTATAGTGGGTGCGATGCCAGTTTTGCAGATGACCATCTTCATTATGGCTGGAGTACATGCACATCGGCGCCATGACAATCCGATTTTTAAAGGTAACCCCCTTAACAGTGTAAGGAGAAAATAATTTTGCTGCCATTTGCGAACCTCCTAATTTTCAAAAATAAGCCACTATTAGTATAGCAAATACTGGTTATTTCATGAAAAATCCTGCTTACTCATGATCCCTCAGCTTGCTTAACGGATAAGTTGTTCCCCTCCAAACAATCCCGCCTCGTTTGAAGGTCAGCCAGCTTGCCCGGATAATGGAATAAATAAACAATAAGGCGGTAAGGGGCAAAACGAGAAACAAGGCAGGGGAGAATACCGTCATTCTTCTGATAATCATGGAGTAATGAATGCCGCTTAGGAGAATATTTCCTAAACTAAGCAGGGCAATGGTTTTATTTCCGGAAAAAATCGTAATAAAAGGGAGAACATTAGTGGTGAATACTCCGAAAATAGCAAAAAACACCATACTGATTCGATAGTTTAATCCGGCGAAGGTGTTTTTTTCGAGACCAACGAAAGCTTCATGAAGGCTGCCGTACCACTCCACTTCGATTAGTTGGAGTGCCGTTACAATTCTCTGCCGATACCCTTCCTTTTTTAAAAGCATTCCCAGCTGCAGGTCATCGTCGGGCCGCATCTTGATCCGTTCATGCGTGCCAAATGTTTCGTAAGCTTCTTTGCAAATTAGGTTAAAGGCGCCAATGCCTGTTCCGGTTTTCGATTTTGGATTATTCGCCAGCCAAGGGCGTTTAAAATAGGAAAACCCAAACAAGAAAAAGGCGACGAAGGTTTTCAGCCAGAAGCTTTTTGCGGATAAATTCGGTGCGGCAGTTAAATGGTCAAGCTGGTGCTTTTCTGCATAATGGAGCGCCTTGGCGAATGCTTCTTTTTCGTATTTGATATCAGCATCGGTGAACAACAGCCATTTACCTTGTGCAATTTGCGCACCAGTGAATAAGGCGTGGTTCTTGCCAAGCCAGCCATCGGGAAGGTCGTGAACATGGATGACCTTTATTCTTGAATCCTGGTGTGCCAATTGCTCCATTGATTTTCCGGTTTCATCAGTGGAGCGATCGTTCACCAGGATCCACTCGACATTTTTATAGGTCTGTTCAAGCTGACTTAAAATACTTGCTTTAATATGTTCCTCTTCATTCCGAGCCGCGACAACGACCGATAATAATGGCCCCCAATCAAGAGGCTCCTCATCTTCTAACGAATCTAATTTTCTTAAGCCGATTATGGCATCTAAGAGAAAAACAAGCCAAACGAAGAGGCCTAATGAAAACAATAGAATAAGTATGTTTTCCATTTCCACAATCCTTTGTTTTGCGTCTTACTCTTAGTTTACCAAAATTTTAAAAAAGTCTCTTCCTAACGTTTCCCAACCTGTAGCTGACTGCACAAGGCATCTCCCATTCTTTTAGATTGGGCTGCCGCCGCTTTAATACAGGAAATGAACGCTTGCTGCACGCCGTTTTCCTCAAGGACACGAATGCCTGCCTCAGTGGTTCCGCCAGGGCTTGTCACTTCCCGGCGTAATTGCTCCGGTGATTTGGAAGAGTTTTTGACCATTTCTGCGGCGCCGATTAACGTCTGCACAATCAGCTGCTTCGCCATTTCTTTTTCCAGGCCGATTTCAACCGCGCTTTTTTCCATCGTTTCAATTAAGTAATAAATATAGGCTGGGCCACTTCCGGACAGGCCTGTTACCGCATCAAGCTGGACTTCCTCTACAAACTCCGCCAATCCGACGGTTCCGAAAAGCTGTCGGGCTGTTTCAAGCTGTTCCTCTGAAACACGAGCATTAACGGCAATCGCCGTTGCGGATTTCCCGACTGCTGCCGATGTATTTGGCATTGCCCTTGCAATGGATAGTGGCTTTCCGGCGAGCGCTTCAATTGATTCCGTCGAAACACCTGCAAGAACGGATACAATCAGCATTTCACCACGCAGATGGTCACGAATATAATCGATTGCACTCGCTGCATCCTTCGGTTTCATCGCCAGCATGACAATGTCCGCCTCTGAAAAAAGAGCATTTAAATCGTACGTTCCAACAACACCATAACGATTCTCCAAGTTATTTAATCTTTCTTGGTTTGAGTTGTTGGTCACCCAAACATTTCTCCGGTCCATTAAACCATTTTCCAGAATTCCTGAAATAAGGGCTTCCGCCATCGAACCCGCACCGATAATCGCCATCTTTTTCATGAAAAAATTCCCCCTTTTCACCGTGAATAAAATAAAAAAGACCCTTCATCCGTAAAGGACGAAAGGTCTTAGCTTCCGTGGTACCACCTTCATTTGCCCGGCTGCTATTTTTCGCAGTTGGGCTTACTCAACACCGTTAACGCCGGGATACGTTAGGTTTGCCTAAATGCTCATAAGGTAGGTTCGATGTTCAAGAGGGCGGTGAAGTCTTTCAGCCTCCGGACTTCACTCTCTTTCGCCGTTTTCCATCTACTGGCCTTACTCATTGCATGTCAACGAATCAAATTTTAATAGTGATTATGCAGGAAAAATGGCTTGTCTGTCAAGAGATAAATTTGCCAATTTTTTGTTTTTTCGAAAAAGTTATGTAAAAATAATGACAATGGTAAAAAAAATCGGTACACTTTATTTTATTATAAGACAATACATAACTATCATACTTCATGCATAATTATTCTTTATTCAAAAATAACGTTAGGAGTTTTTTAGATGACAGAATGGAAAGACGGCGTTGCCAAAATGTCACTGCCGACCCCATTTCCAGTCGGGGATGTCAATGTATATTTAATAAAAGGGGAACGGCTGACCCTAGTAGATGTAGGACCGAAAACCGAAAAAGCATGGAACTCCCTTACGCAGCAGCTGGCTGAATTAGGATTGCAGCCGGAAAATATTGAACAGGTAATCCTTACCCATCACCATCCGGACCATTGCGGTCTGCTTGATTTTTTTCCAGACGAACTTGATGTGTACGGTCATCCGTTAAATGAGCGCTGGATTCAACCAACGGAAACATTTTTACAGGAACAAGAGGCATTTTTCAAAGAACTGTTTGAAGAGTTTGGGCTGCCAAATGAGTATTTTCCGTTGACATCTTTTTTCAGGGAAGGCCATAAATTCTTATGCAATCGTCCGTTGACTGGGCAGCTTGTGGAAGGGATGAGACCGCTGGGCCTGTCGGAATGGCAGGTCATTGAAACACCAGGGCACGCCCAGAGCCAGATTGCCCTTTATCGGGAAAAGGATGGCGTTCTGATTGGCGGCGATTTGATCATCGCTCATATATCCCCAAATCCATTGCTCGAACCGCCGGGACCAGGGGAAAAGGAGCGGCCAAAGCCTCAGCTGCAGCATAATCGTTCGATGCAAAAATTGCTGTCGTATCCGATTCAGGTGGTAAAATCCGGGCACGGCGAAGATGTCTACGAATTAGCAGAGCTTGTTGAGAAACGGCTTATCCGCCAGCATGAACGGGCGATGACGGTCAACAGCTGGCTGAAGGAAGAACAGCTGACCGTTTTTGAAATCTGCAAACGGCTATTCCCGACTGTTTATAAACGTGAATTGATGCTGACGATATCGGAAACCGTCGCCCAGCTTGACTATTTGGCATCCATCGGAGAAATTAGTAGTAAAGATACTCATCCCGTTCTTTATTACGCCAATCTTTAAGGCGGGTGGGATGACCCTGATGAGGTGTTTTATTGATGAACGGAAGATTGAAGGATAAAAATATTGTCATAACTGGTGCTTCCGGTGGAATTGGAGCGGAAATTGCGAAACTTTGTGCCGCGAGCGGCGCCAATCTCGTTTTATTGGCTAGGAGCATCGATAAGCTCCAGCAGCTTATGATAGAGCTTGAAAAAAGGTATTCTGCCAAGGTTGAAGTGTTTCAGCTGGATGTAGCGGATACGGATCGAGTTAAGAAGGTTTTTGAGCAAATTTTTGAGGGATTCGGCCGTGTCGACATTCTTGTCAATAATGCCGGGTTTGGTGTTTTTCGTGAAGCCCATGAGGCATCGATTGATGAAGTAAAGGGCATGTTTGAGGTGAATGTTGTCGGGCTGATGGCGTGCACGAGCATGGTCTTGCCTAGGATGCGTGAGAGACGATTTGGTCATATTATCAACATCGCTTCTCAGGCTGGAAAAATTGCCACCCCGAAATCGAGTGTTTATTCGGCTACTAAGCATGCGGTGCTTGGCTATACGAATGCATTAAGGATGGAGCTTGATGACTACAACATTCAGGTAACCTCGGTGAATCCAGGCCCGATTGCCACGAACTTTTTTAACATCGCCGATGAACAGGGCACCTATGTAAAAAACGTCCAAAAATTCATGCTCCAGCCGGAGTATGTGGCCCAGAAAGTCGTTGACAGCATGCTGACAAAAACGCGGGAAATCAACCTGCCGCGCTGGATGAACATGGGCAGCGTGGTTTATGTACTGTTTCCGCGGTTGTTTGAGCGGATTGGGAAGAAGATGCTGAATAAGAAGTAGTTTTAGCCTCTATTTTATTAGGGGCTTTTTCTATTTTAGCCAGTTAAATAATCATACACCATATCATTTACAACCTCATATAAATCGGCAGTGGGGTCTTCGTCTTTCGCTTTCAGAATCCGAGTAACCAACTCCTCCAACTCTTTATCGCCAATCGGTGAAGAATCCGCCTCATAATACTGTTTAAAACAATTCCTGATCATTTTCACAATCAGCTTTTTATCCATTCACATGCACCTCACCTTCATTATATCGCTTTTTTGCACCTTAGCCATATTTGGTAAGCCTTAAAAAATTTCCATTGAATACGAACGCATATTCGCTTAAGATAATAGATATAATATTAAAGAACAAATGTTCGAATCTTGAAACTGTGAGGGATAATCATGGTTGATTACAACACGTTACCGCACAATAAAATTTTATGTGTCGACATGAAGAGCTTTTATGCCAGCTGTTCGGCTGTCATGGAGGGGCTTGACCCGCTGGATTGTTATATTGCGATTGTCGGCGACAAAGAACGGCAGGGGAGCGTCGTGCTTGCCGCTTCCCCAAGATTGAAAAAAGAATTTGGCATCAAGACGGGCTCACGGCTATTTGAAATTCCAAACGATCCGCGCATTCGGCTGGTCGAACCGAAAATGGCCACTTATTTACGTATTTCAACAGAAATCTCCCGCGTCTTTAACCGCTATGTTCCAAAAGAAGCTATTCACACCTACAGCGTCGATGAAAGCTTTATTAAAGTGGACGGCGCTCTGCATTTGTGGGGTGATGCCCAGACGATTGCAAAAAAAATAAAGGACGATATTGAGCGGGAATTCCAGCTCCCATGCGCGGTCGGAATCGGCCCCAATATGCTGCTGGCAAAGCTCTGCCTTGATTTAGAGGCTAAGAAACACGGGGTTGCCGAGTGGACCTATGATGATGTGCAGACAAAACTTTGGAAGGTGTCGCCGCTTCGGGAAATGTGGGGAATCGGCAGGCGGGTTGAAAAAACGCTCAACGGCATGGGCATTTTCACAGTCGGTCAGCTTGCTCGCTATGACTTAGAACAGCTGGAGAAGAAATTCGGTATCATGGGCAATCAGCTTTATCATCATGCCTGGGGAGTCGACCTTTCCGATTTGGGCGCGCCGATTATCGAGGGGCAGATCAGCTTTGGAAAAAGCCAAATCCTGCTGCGGGATTATAAAGACGAAGAGGAAATTAAACATGTCATTTTGGAGATGTGCGAGGAGGTTGCCAAGCGAGCGAGAACAAGGTGGAAGGCGGGGCGGACAGTCAGCCTTGGCGTCAGCTACAGCCAGGATGAATTCGGCGGCGGCTTTAACCGCTCGAGAACCGTTCAGCAGCCGACTAATGTGACGATGGACCTTTACCGCGTCTGCCTCGAACTATTTCACGAGCACTATAACGGCAAAACCGTCCGGCAGATTTCCATTGCGCTTAGCAATATTGAGGACGACTGCGAGCTTCAGATTGATCTGTTTGACCAAGGTGCTTATAAACGACGTGAGCTGGGCTATGTTGTTGATTCCGTCCGCAGACGCTTTGGCCCGGGCTCTCTCCTGCGTGCTGTTTCCTATACCGCTGGAGGAACTGCCAAGCACCGGGCCACGCTTGTGGGCGGGCATAAGATGTAAAATAACTGGTTTGCGCAAGTAAAAGCGGATTATCCGCAAGTAAGAAGGGCTTATCCGCAAGTAAAAAGACGCTATCCGCGAATAAAGACTAGAGAAAGAAGGCGAGGCAAATGATTCGCGACCGTGGCAGAATTAAATGGACGTCGATGATGCTGCCTGAGCATGTGAAAATGCTCAGGGATTGGGTGAAGGAAGATCAGTATGAACAGCAGAAAGAAATGGATGAGCAGCAGCTTGAGCTCATGAACGAAATCTTGGCAGAAGCCATCGAATTTGACCAGTACGTGACAATTACCCATTATCGGAACCGAAATTATGAAATTGTCATTGGAAAAATCCATTATTGGAACGAAATCGCGCACAGGCTGCATGTGATTGACCGCTTTCAAGAAGTACATCGAATTCCCATCGATACTATTGCCGACGTTCGAATGACGGACATATAAAAGAGCGACTCCAACTAGAAAGCCGCTCTTTTTTCACCTTATTTATTCTTCCTTAGGCACCCGAACCTGAGACTCGAAATTTCCTTTATGCGAACCATCGCAGAAAGGTTTGTTTTTACTCATTCCGCACCGGCAAAGAGAAAAGGAAGGTTTTGTTGTATACACATTCCCCTCGCCATCCAACAATTCCACATCGCCTGTAATTCTAAGTGACCCATTATCGTTAACTTTAATTGTAACCTTTGACATCCGAAGCACTCCTTTAAAAAATATTCTATTATCCATGAGAATAACTGGTTTAATAGGGAAATGCAACCAAATGGCGGCGAGCAAAATAAAAACAGCCCAAACCAACATATGCTACAATCATCATATGCCTAAATGAGGAGAGTGTTAAACGTGGAAATCATCATAACCGAAGAGGCTGCCAAAAAAATCAATGAGCGGACAGCGGGACGTGAAGGCTATTTACAGCTTAAATACGATACGGATGGCTGTGGCTGAGCAGTCAGTGGTGTTGCCGCTCTGTGGTTCACAGGCGAATTAGACGATACTGAAGTTGAAATTGAAACGAATGACAGGCCAGTGTATATCGAAAAACACAAAATGGTGTTCTTCGACGAGCAAATGAAAATTGATTTTTCGACAGCCAGCAATTGCTTTCAGTTAAAAAGTCCGCAGCAAATCCTGAACGGAAGGATGAGCCTCGTCATAAAAACAGACTGATCCATTATGGACAGTCTGTTTTTAGCATGGGTAGGCATAGAGGACGTATTTTTCCAAAAATTCATCCACAACCCGTTTATAGTCATCTGGGTTTTCGTTAAAGGATTGGGCGTGGACGCCTTCCTCTGCAATATAAAGCATTTTCGGGCCTTTTTTGTGTTCGAATAAATCATGGGTCATCGATGGCAGAATATAATCATCCTTCTGGCTATGGATAAATAAAACCGGATGCTTGATGTTTTCGATAGCCGAAATCGGTGAAACATGGCGGATGGAATACTTATCGCGCAGGCGCAGGAAAGCATCCCCAATCGGAAGCAGCAGCCCTGGAAAAATCTTAAAATCCCTTTTAATGAGATGGGCAACCTGATCTTTAAAGTCAGAAAATGGACAGTCTGCAATGTAAAAATCGGCCCCATCTTCAAGGAGTCCGGCATACAGCAGCATCGTTGCCGCCCCCATCGATTCTCCGTGAATCCCGAGTAGCAAGTCCGACCCCTTTTCTTGTTTCAGCCAGTCGACCACTGCTTTTAAATCAAATTTTTCGTAATGGCCATAGCTCGTGGTTTTGCCGCCGGATTCCCCGTGGCGGCGATGGTCGTAAATCAGGGTATTAAAACCGCGCTCGAGGAACAGGTTCATGTATTTCACTGAATTCATTTTGTTTTCCGTTACGCCGTGCGATATGATCACATAGCGATTGGTCTGATGGGGTTCCACTAGCAAGGCTTTAATCGCATAGCCGAACGGAGAGGGGATATCCACATCTCGTTTAGGCAGGGACTCAAATTCATCGGGATTGAACCTGCCCGCCTCCTTTTCCCGCTTTAAAATGAAATCCTCATCCTTCTTCTTCATATACATGATTCGGTTGGTAAAAAACAAACCGATCGCGAGCCAAAAAAATAACAAAATAAACAGGGTTCGAAAGGCCTTCTTCAAACTTGGCACCTCCAGATGGTTGGTAATCCATATTTTAACATAAGAAAAGCCGCGGCATCTAATGGGCGGCTTTGAATGAAAGGCATGATTATGATTCTGCGTTTTGGCGCTTTGTCGGATGAAGGGCTTTTTCCATTTCTTCTGCAGCAATCATCCGCTTGCCGCCTCCTTTAGTGTCTGCGTAGTTTTTCCCTTGCATGCTGTTTCCTTTATCGCGCTTTTGGCTCATGAACAAATCTCCCTTCAATGGTCTTATCATCTATAAGATGCTTAAACACAGGGGCATTTATTCACGAGACGGTTTGGCTATTAAGACTGAAATAGCCGCTTGTGATTTCCCTGGAGATATGGGGACGGACGATTTCAATGGCATCGACAAGCTTTTGGAGATCAATTCCTGTATCTATTCCCATCCGCTCGAGCATGTAGACGACATCCTCTGTTGCTGTATTTCCGCTTGCACCTGGGGCAAATGGGCATCCGCCCAGCCCGCCGGCAGATGTATCAAAACGGTCTACGCCTGCTTGGAGAGAAGCAAGGATATTAGCCAGCCCAAGTTTTCTGGTGTCATGGAAGTGGGCAGTAATAAGGGTTTCTTTAAACTCCGCATTAATTTTTGAAAATAACGAGTAGGCTTCGTGTGGCGCGGCCATTCCAATCGTATCGGCAACGCTTAGTTCATCGGCACCGGCCTCGACAAATTCACGGCATAGCTTCAATGTTTCTTCCTCTTCAATTTTACCCTCATATGGGCAATAAAAAGCGGTTGAAATGCAGGCACGGACAAAATAATTTTTTTCCTTAAGCTCTTTAATAATCGGTTTTAATTCAGTCATGCTGTCAACAGTTGATTTGTTGATATTTTTTTGATTAAACGTATTGCTAACGCCGACAAAAACAGCGACGGCTTGACAATCGGTGGAGTAGACCCGGTCGATTCCCCGGCGGTTTGGAGCGAGGACAATATTTCTAGTTGTATCAGCAAGGCTGTCGGCCACAATTTCCGCTGCATCGCCCATTTGCGGCACCCACTTCGGCGAAACAAAGGAGGTCAGTTCCATTTCTTTAAGTCCCGCGTTTCTTAAGGCAGCAATAAATTGTTTCTTAATTTCTGTCGGCACAAACAATTTTTCATTTTGCAGGCCGTCGCGCGGCCCAACCTCAATAATGGTTGCTTTTTTCGGTAAAGTCAGCATTCCGTTCCCCCTCGTCCTGTCATAATTCCATTGTAACGGGGTTGATTTTTTAAAAGCAAGAATTTTAACAAAAATGGTAATTTTCTGTGTTAAAATAAGGTGAGAAATTCCATAAGGGGGAGAGTACATGAGTCAAACCGAAGTTGTAATTGTTAGCGCTGTCAGAACCGCGCTTGGAAGTTTTAATGGTGGATTAAAAAGTGTAAGTGCACCTGAGTTAGGAGGAGTTGTCATCAAGGAGGCACTTCAGAAGGCAGGCGTCAAACCGGAGCAGGTCGATGAAGTGATTATGGGGAATGTCCTTCAGGCTGGCCTTGGGCAAAACCCGGCTAGGCAGGCGGCGTTTAAAGCAGGAATCCCAGAAACTGTTTCCTCGATGACTATTAACAAAGTGTGCGGATCAGGTTTAAAAGCTGTGCACTTAGCGGCACAAGCTATTTTGGCAGGAGATGCGGAAATTGTGGTCGCCGGCGGAATGGAGAATATGAGTCAGGCACCGTACATATTAAAAAATGCCCGCGAAGGCTTTAAAATGGGTGACCAAAAGCTGGTGGACACGATGACATCAGACGGACTTACTTGTGTATTCAATGACTATCATATGGGGATCACAGCGGAAAACCTAGCGGAAAAATATTCGATTACAAGAGAAGAGCAGGAAGAATTTTCCGCATGGAGTCAGGAAAAAGCAGTGAAGGCGATAGAAGAAGGACGGTTTAAAGAGGAAATCGTTCCGGTTGTGATTCCGCAGCGAAAAGGGGAGCCGGTTGTATTTGCCGTGGATGAATATCCGAAAAAGGGTACCACTGTGGAAAAATTGGCTGGACTGCGTCCTGCGTTTAAAAAGGACGGTACGGTAACAGCGGGAAATGCATCTGGTATTAATGACGGCGCAGCAGCTTTAGTGGTAATGAGCAGAAAAAAGGCGGATGAACTAGGCTTGAAGCCGCTTGTAACGATTAAGGCAAATGCCAGCGCTGGAGTGGATCCGAGCATCATGGGTATCGGGCCAGTTCCTGCGGTTAAGAAGGCATTGGAAAAGGCGGCCGTTTCTTTGGAGCAGTTAGAGTTGATTGAAGCGAACGAAGCCTTTGCGGCACAGTCGCTGGCTGTAGACCGTGAGCTTCACTTTAACAAGGAAATCTTGAATGTAAACGGCGGTGCGATTGCACTTGGGCATCCGATTGGTGCAAGTGGGGCGCGAATTTTGGTTACACTTATCCATGAGATGAAGCGGAGAGATGCCAAGTTAGGACTTGCCACACTGTGTATTGGCGGCGGCCAAGGAGTGGCAACAGTCGTGGAAATGGCGTAATAGAGTAAAGCAGGCTGACCTAAGAGGGAGCCTGCTTTTTATATGATTTTCGAAATGGTAGGTTGTATAATGGAATAAAAGTAGTTTTTGAAGGAGCATCAAACCTATGAAGAAAAAACAACAACAACCTAAACGTCAGCCGAAAAAAGACGAAGCTGCTGTAACGCTTAAAGACATGATGAATCCCGATTTAATAAAAAAGTTAAAAGAGCAGCAGGAGCAGCTCAAGGCAGAAGAAGATAGAAAACGCGAGGAAGAAGAGCAGAGAAAACGGGAAGAAAGAAGATTGAAAGAAAAGAACAAATCCTTTGAAGAGCTGTTAAATGAGAGCGGCATGAATTGGAAGGAATTTAAATAGAAAGAAATATCAATTTGAAAATTCGGATGTGCTATTGGTGCCCAAAGCTCCGAAAATGTAAAAAGTTGGGTAACCAATAAGCTTTATTGGTGCCTGAAACTCCGTATATTTCAAAGGTTAGGTAACCAATAAGCCTTATGGGTGCCTGAAACTCCGTATATTTCAAAGGTTAAGTAACCAATAAGCCTTATAGGCGCCCGAAACTCCGTATATTTCAAAGGCTAGGTAACCAATAAGCCTTATTGGTGCCTGGAACTCGGTAGATTTCAAAGGGTAAGTAACCAATAAGCCTTATTGGTGCCTGGAACTAGGTAGATTTCAAAGGTTAGGTAACCAATAAGCCTTATTGGCGCCCGAAACCCGATAGATTTCAAAAGTTGGGTAACTAATAAGCCTTATTGGTGCCTGAAACTCCGGAAATGTCAAAGGTAGGGTAGCTATTAACCCTCTGGCACATCCCCTCAAAAAAAAGAATTACCGATGCTCCAAATAAACACTACCCTTAGTCAACTCTTTAATCACCGCAACCTCCTCATCGGTCAACGGCTGACTTCTAACCGCAGCAGCATTGCTTCGAATCTGTTCCACGCGGCTCGCACCCGCCACAACCGAGGCGACCGCAGGATTAGCTAGATTATACTGCAACGCAACTTCTGTAAATGAACGGCCTGCCCCCACTTTTTCCTTCAAATGAGGCAAAACCTCACTCAATTCATCTAAACTATAATCGAGATACCCTTTCCCTGAAGCCTTGTTTAGCAGCTTGTCACTCAACAGCCCTTTGGCCAGCGGTCCGCGTGTGACAACGCCCACGCCATGTTCAGCCAATAGCGGCAATGCCTCTTCCTCCGGACGGCGGTCAAGGATACTGTACTGCATCATCACCGATACAATATGTGATGTCTCCACATATTCACGGATGACATTCGGACGGATTGAGGAAATTCCGTAATAGCGGATCACTCCTTCAGAAACTAGTTCCTCAAACGCTTCTATTGTTTCATCAATCGGGTCATCAATCGTGCCGCCATGTAATTGATAGAGATCAATATAATCTGTTCCGAGCCGTTTTAAACTATTTTTCACCGCTTCTTTGATATAGACCTTCGAGGGGTCCCACGTCCAGCTAGAATGATCCGGCTTCCATCGGTTCCCGACCTTCGTAGCGATAATCACCTTTTCGCGGACACTTTTCAACGTCTTCCCGACAATTTCTTCGTTAACCCCAAAATCATATAAATCCGCAGTATCGAAATAATTGATCCCTTCCTCAAGAGCCGCTTCAATAATTTCTTGAGCCGCTTTTTCATCAGTTCCAATTGACATACAGCCAAGTCCAAGTTCCGTCACATACAAGTCAGATCTGCCCAACCTTCGCTTCTTCAAAAAAATCCCCCCTCATCTTTCTATAATTTTAATCAAGAACGGGGGAGACTACAAACAACAGGATCTATTTTGGCTTGACGTTTTGCACCCAGTCGGAAACATTCTCAAACTCTTTCCGATATTCCTTTAGCTTTTGCAGTACTTCCCAGCCTTTGCCGACAAGGATAATCCCCTTTTCATGCACATACACCTTCATCCCATACGCCTCCCAATCAAGTATGGTAAAATGTATGACGTGAATGAACCGGACTAGAACAGGAGTTGACGATAATGAGCAAGCTTGAGGAAAAAACACTTAAAAGCGAAGAAATCTTTTCAGGGAAAATCATCAGCCTTCACTTACAGGAAGTGGAACTGCCGAACGGAAAAACATCCAAGCGGGAAATTATCAAGCATCCAGGGGCGGTAGCCATTTTAGCCCTCACCCCTGAAAATAAAATCATCATGGTCGAGCAATATCGTAAAGCACTAGAACGAACCATCGTGGAAATTCCTGCTGGCAAGCTTGAAAAAGGCGAAGAACCGGCCAGCTGCGCCCGCCGGGAATTGGAGGAAGAGACCGGCTACGTGTGCGAAAGCCTTGAGTTGCTTACATCTTTTTTTACCTCGCCGGGCTTTGCCGATGAAATTGTCCATGTTTATCTCGCAAAAGGCTTAACGAAAAAAGAAGATTCCGCAGCCCTTGATGAGGATGAGTTTGTCAATTTGGAAGAATTGACGCTGGAAGAAGCCCTTCAATATGTGAAAGAACAAAAGATTTATGACGCAAAAACGATTTACGCAGTCCAATACTTACAACTACAAGAGGCGTTGAATAAATAATGAACCGCTATTATGTGGATTTACATATTCATATTGGCCGGACCTGGACGGGCAAGCCTGTTAAAATAACCGGCGCCAAATCTCTTACATTTACAAATATTATTGAACATGCACGCCATGTAAAAGGGCTAAACATGGTCGGAATCATTGACAGCCATTCTCCAGAAGTCATTTTGGAAATGGAGAGCTTAATTCAAAGTGGAGAGGTTTACGAGCATGAGGATGGGGGCTTGATATTTGGCGATTTGACCGTCATTCCGGGCTCGGAATTGGAAATTTATGATGAAAACTGCCACGGCCCGATTCATCTTCTTTGCTACTTCCCAACACTCGCTGTTATGAGGGATTTTTCTAATTGGCTGTCGGGCCATTTGAAAAATATCCAGCTCAGCTCGCAAAGGATTTATATCACCGGCATGGAGCTGCAGAAAAAGATCAAAGAAATGGGCGGCATTTTTATTCCGGCTCATGTTTTTACACCTTTTAAAAGCCTATATGGAAAAGGGGTTAAAAAGTCTCTCGCAGAGGTTCTCGACCCCAACAAGATTGACGGTATTGAGCTGGGCCTAAGCTCCGACACACAAATGGCTGACCAGTTAGGCGAACTGCACAATTATACGTTTGTGACTAACTCGGATGCCCATTCTCTGGCAAAAATTGCCCGTGAGTATCAGGTGGTGGCGATGGAGGAACCAACCTTTAAAGAACTATATAAGGCCTTAAAGGGTGAGGATGGGCGTAAAGTAATTGCTAACTTCGGTCTGGACCCACTGCTCGGCAAATACCATAAAACCGTTTGCGCCGAGTGTCTGAATCCGCTTCAGGAAGATGACCAAATTTGTGATTTGTGTGGTCATAGCAAAATCATTAAAGGAGTGGCTGACCGAATCCTTGAACTAAAAACTGCCGAAACGAGCCCGCCCGGACGCCCGCCTTATGTTCATCAGGTACCGCTCGAATTTATCCCCGGCCTGGGACCGCGCATGCTGGAAAAACTCGTCAACCACTTCGGAAGCGAAATGGCCATTTTACACGAGGTTCCTTTTGAAGCATTAAAAGAGGTCGTTCCTGAGAAAATTGCGGACTTGATTATGAAAGCACGTGAAGGAAAAATAAATCTTGCAGCTGGCGGCGGGGGAAAGTACGGAAAAATTGCGGATCAATAACTGCGACAGCGCATATGAACTATCTATTAAGCTCGCCAATAGGCGAACTCTCTTTTATGAAGGATTCATAACGCTCGAACGATTGAAAAAATGAAGTGTTCGGTCGTTATGGGGAGCACATAACGCCGAACGGCTGAAAAAACTAAGCGCCCGGTCGTTATGAAGGGTTCATAACGACCGAATGGCAGAAAAGACCAAGCGCTCGGTCGTTATGAAGGTCTCATAACGCCCGAACGGCCGAAAAGACTAAGTGCCCGGTCGTTATAGAAGATCTCATAACACCCGAACGGCTGAAAAGACCAAGTGCCCGGTCGTTATGAAGGGTTCATAACGACCGAATGGCAGAAAAGACCAAGCGCTCGGTCGTTATGAAGGTCTCATAACGCCCGAACGGCTGAAAAGACTAAGTGCCCGGTCGTTATAGAAGATCTCATAACACCCGAACGGCAGAAAAGACCAAGCGCTCGGTCGTTATGAAGGGCTTATAACGCCGGAACGGCTGAAAAGACCAAGCGCTCGGTCGTTATGAAGGGCTCATAACTACCGAATGTCTAAAAATACATATACCCGGTTGTTATAAAAAGTTCTATCAGCACAAATACCTTAAGAATTTTGGCTGTTAAAGTTATAAAATAGTTTTTCTAATTAAAAAACTGAATTTTTTATGGAATCTATCAATTTTAATCATAGAAAAACTAGACTGGCATAGAATGTATTAATCATTAGCAAATGCCAGGAGGAACCGCAAATGAAAAAACGTTTGTACCCATCCAATGCAGTAAGTTTCCGTGAGCATTCCTCAATTTTCTTATTTATTGTTGTCCTGTTTTTTATGGGGGTTATTTTTGGCGCAATCGTCGTCAATAGTATGAGCTTTACGCAAAAGGAAGATTTATTCTATTATTTATCGCAGTTCTTTGGACAAGTCTCCACAGAAAACGCAGGCGAGAACAGCGATTTGTTCTTGCAAAGCTTCCTTCATAATAGTAAATTCATAGGATTAATTTGGATTCTGGGAATTTCCATTATCGGGCTTCCTGTTATTCTCATTCTTCTGTTTGTCAAAGGAATGGTGGTAGGCTTTACAGTTGGGTTCCTTGTCAGCCAAATGGGCTGGAAAGGGTTTTTGCTGGCAGTCTCCTCGATTCTGCCGCAAAACTTGATTATCATCCCAGTCTTTATTATCATGGCGGCCTTGTCAGTCATTTTTTCATTGAGAATGATTAAGAAGCAATTTATGAAGCAGTATGCAAAGCCTTTAGCGCCTTTATTGAAGGGATATATTTTCGCCCTCATCGCGGCGGTCGTGTTTATTTCAGCGGCGTCAGTTGTTGAAGCATATTTATCGCCATGGTTGATGAAAACTATGATTACCTCAATTAGTATATAATTATTATTAAATAATAATATATATAAACCCCACTTTATAATAATTTTATTTTGAATCTCCTTCCCTATCTGTTATAATGTGAATTAACAGTGGCGTGGGAGGGGCTTCAGGATGGAAACTAGAATTGAGAGAATAAAGAAGCAGTTGCATTCAGCAAGTTATAAGCTAACACCTCAGCGTGAAGCAACCGTCAGAGTTTTATTGGAAAATGAAGAGGATCATTTAAGCGCGGAAGATGTGTACCTCCTCGTTAAAGAAAAATCGCCTGAAATAGGCTTGGCAACTGTTTACCGGACTTTAGAATTATTAACGGAGTTAAAAATTGTCGATAAAATAAATTTTGGTGACGGTGTCTCCCGTTATGACCTTCGTCAGGAAGGTGCTGCCCATTTTCACCACCACCTTGTTTGTATCGAATGTGGTGCTGTTAGTGAAATTCAGGAGGACTTACTTGAAGATGTCGAAGCAGTGGTAGAAAAGAGATGGAATTTTAAAATAAAAGACCATCGTCTTACCTTTCATGGTATCTGCCATCGCTGCCAGGATAAAGTCAAAGATGAAGAACAACCCAAACAGCATAAAATCAAACAGTCCTTTGAATGAAAAGGGCTTTTTCTTTTTTTTATGAGCATGCGAAAACCTGATGCAGCAAGGTATAAAACCTGTCCATTTTGGCATACCTTGTTAATAGAAAACTATTTTGGGGGAACGTGACATGCTCTCTTTTATGAAAATCATTCTGCAAACCGTAAAGGTATTTATCATATTCACAGGGTGCACGATTCTTTTTTATTATGGTATCATGTGGGTATCTGAAGAATATCAAAACTATCACCGCTACGACGAACCCGAAGGAACGGCGCTTAAGGTCTCAAATACAATGAGCGAAAGCGATTCTTCTCTAGTAGACCGGCTGATATTTTTTTATTTAAATGGGGAGTAAGGCAATGGAACAGCATTTACAGGAATTCAAGCAATATATGGGCGTTGAAAAAAGACTGGCCCTAAATACATTGCTGTCATATGAGCGCGATTTAAAAAGCTACCTGGACTATTTAAACAAGGTAGAACTGATTCCTTCATTAAATGATGTCCAGCGGGTACATATCATTCATTTTTTGGAGTTTTTGAAGGAGCAGGGGAAGTCTGCTAAGACATTGGCAAGACACATTGCTTCCATTCGCGCATTTCATCAGTTTTTATTAAGAAGTAAAGTGGTTGAGGATGACCCTACCGTGCAGATTGAAACACCGCGAATGGAACGGTCGCTTCCGAAGGTGTTAACCCTAAAGGAAGTGGAACAGCTGTTAGATACTCCTAAAGCCAATGATCATTATGGTTTAAGAGACAAGGCTATGCTTGAGCTTCTTTATGCAACAGGAATTCGCGTCAGCGAGCTGATTGACTTGGATATCGAGCATGTCCAATTGACGATGGGGTTTATCCGCTGCAGGGGCAAAGCGGATAAAGAGAGGATCATCCCAATTGGCAAAACGGCTGCCGATGCCGTCAAACACTATCTTGACCAGGGTAGACCCCATTTTGTCTCCTTAAAACATGCTGATAATGCCTTATTTTTAAATCATCAAGGAAAGCGCCTCTCTCGTCAGGGCTTTTGGAAGATTTTAAAGAAATTGGCGCTTGAAGCAGGTATTGATAAAGAGCTAACACCGCACACACTGCGTCATTCCTTTGCAGCCCACTTGGTTGAAAATGGGGCTGATTTAAGGGCCGTCCAGGAAATGCTCGGCCATGCCGATATCTCGACAACACAAATTTATACTCAAGTTACGAAGCCTCGTTTAACTGATGTTTATCGGAAATTTCATCCGAGAGCTTAATAGATTGATAGAGTCATACAAATGTCATAAGCTGCCGAAAAAACGGGCAGCTTTTTCCTTGTAATTTTCCCTGCATTTAGTAAAATAAAAGAGGTCAGACTTCCGACGAATGCTCGGCTGCTTTTTAGAGTAATAGAGCCTAAATAGGACAACATATTGTTGTGAATTGTTTCTTTTTTAGAATATGTGAAAACGTTGTCAATGCTGTGTGGCCAGTTAACAGGCGGCCATATCCGTTGAACAATTAAGGAGGAAAAGAGTAAAATGACGGCTAATACATATAAACGTATTTTTATTGTCGTAATGGACTCCGTAGGTATTGGTGAAGCCCCTGATGCCGAAAAATTCGGCGACAAGGGGGCCGATACGCTTGGACATATCGCGGAAAAAATGAATGGGCTCAACATGCCCAATATGGGGAAGCTAGGTCTGAGTAATATTCGTGAACTAAAAGGAATTCAAAAGGTGGAAAAACCTCTTGCCTTTTATACAAAAATGAAGGAAGCCTCCAATGGGAAAGATACCATGACGGGGCATTGGGAAATCATGGGTTTAAATATCAAGACACCATTCCGCGTCTTCCCGGATGGTTTTCCAGAGGAGCTTGTTTCGGATCTTGAACAGCGGACAGGAAGAAAGGTCATCGGCAATAAACCGGCAAGCGGAACGGCAATCATCGATGAACTCGGCGAGGAGCATATGAAAACAGGTGCATTAATCGTCTATACATCGGCCGATTCCGTCCTGCAAATTGCGGCCCATGAAGAAATTATTCCGATTGAGGAGCAATATCGTATTTGTAAAATAGCCCGTGAACTAACCCTGGATGAGAAATATATGGTTGGGAGAGTCATTGCCCGACCGTTTGTTGGAGAACCGGGCAGTTTTAAACGGACGCCGAACCGCCATGACTATGCCTTAAAGCCTTTTGACAGAACCGTCATGAGTGAATTAAAGGATACCGGCTTTGATGTGATAGCAATTGGAAAAATATCCGATATTTTTGATGGTGAAGGTGTAACCAAATCATTAAGAACGGTTTCGAATATGGATGGGATGGATAAATTGGTTGAAACCTTTGATATGGACTTCACAGGCATCAGCTTTTTAAATCTAGTTGACTTTGATGCCCTGTATGGCCACCGCCGTGATCCGGAAGGGTATGGGCGTGCCCTGGAGGAATATGATGCCCGACTTCCTGAGGTATTCGCCAAAATGAAGGAAGATGACCTGTTAATTATTACGGCGGACCATGGAAATGACCCTGTCGCCCCTGGAACAGACCATACCCGTGAATATGTGCCACTTCTTGTCTACTCAAAAGGTAAACAAGCGGGCCGTGAACTTCCTTTACGTGATACCTTTGCCGATGTAGGCGCAACAGTTGCTGAGAACTTTAACGTGAAAATGCCGAACTATGGGAAAAGCTTCTTAAACGAATTGAAATAATGAAATGAATGCTTCTAAAAAGGGAGAATGAGGATGAATTACGAAAATATTCAAAAGGCAGTCAGCTTTTTAAAAGAAAAATATGAGAAGGTTCCGAAAATAGGTCTTATTCTAGGATCAGGTCTCGGTGTACTGGCAGAGGAAATCGAACAGCCGGTCAAAATACCATATAACGAAATTCCCGATTTTCCAGTTTCAACTGTTGAAGGCCATGCCGGCCAGCTTGTGTTTGGTTTGCTTGACGGAGTAGAAGTTGTTGCGATGCAGGGCCGGTTTCATTTTTACGAAGGCTATAGCATGGATAAGGTAACCTTTCCTGTAAGAGTGATGAAGGAACTGGGGGTCGAGATTTTAATTGTCACGAATGCCGCCGGTGGGGTAAATGAAAGCTTTACGCCGGGCGACTTAATGATTATTACCGACCATATAAATAATATGGGCACAAACCCTCTGATTGGCCCAAATGACAGCCATTTCGGTGTCCGCTTCCCAGATATGTCGGAAGCCTATACAAAGGAATTGCGGACAATGGCTAAGGAGGTTGCTTCCCGCTTAAATATTGATGTGAGGGATGGTGTTTATTTTGGAAATCCCGGACCCGTTTATGAAACACCTGCTGAAATCCGAATGGTTCGCACCCTTGGCGGGGATGCGGTTGGAATGTCAACTGTGCCGGAGGTTATTGTTGCCCGTCACAGCGGCATGAAGGTGCTCGGCATTTCCTGCATTTCCAATATGGCAGCGGGGATCCTCGACCAGCCACTAACCCATGACGAGGTTATCGAAACAACAGAAAAAGTAAAAGCAAATTTCCTTTTGTATATTAAAGAAATTGTAAAGAGTCTTGCTTAATTTTGATGGTAAAGTGGTGAATAAAAATGAGAATGGTTGATTTGATTGAGAAGAAACGTGACGGACATGAACTGTCTACTGAAGAGATTAATTTTATCATTCAAGGCTATACCGAGGGATCCATCCCTGATTATCAAGTAAGTGCTTTTACCATGGCGGTTGTTTTTCGTGGTATGACGGAAAAGGAACGGGCTGATTTAACGATGGCGATGGTGAAATCAGGTGATCAGATTGACTTATCGCAAATCGAGGGAATCAAAGTCGATAAGCATTCAACTGGAGGAGTGGGCGATACGACAACACTAGTTCTCGGCCCACTTGTGGCATCAGTCGGTGTTCCGGTTGCGAAAATGTCCGGACGCGGGTTGGGGCATACTGGGGGAACCATTGATAAACTAGAATCAGTGGCTGGCTTCCATGTGGAAATTGACAGTTCGGAATTTACCGAGCTAGTGAATAAAAATAAAATTGCTGTCATTGGTCAAAGTGGGAATTTGACGCCTGCTGATAAGAAACTGTATGCGCTGAGAGATGTAACGGGAACTGTTGAAAGCATTCCGTTGATTGCCAGCTCGATTATGAGCAAAAAAATTGCCGCTGGTGCGGACGCGATTGTTCTTGATGTAAAAACAGGAGCAGGAGCATTTATGAAGACCCTTGAGGATTCAAGGGAATTAGCTCGTGCGATGGTCGGGATCGGCAACAAGGTCGGCCGGCGAACCATGGCGGTGATTTCCGATATGAGCCAGCCGCTCGGGTTTGCCATCGGAAACGCCTTAGAAGTAAAAGAAGCAATTGACACCTTAAAGGGTGAAGGTCCTGAGGATTTAACAGAGCTGTGTTTGACCTTAGGCAGCCATATGGTGTTCTTAGGAGGAAAGGCGCCGTCACTAAAAGAAGCGCGCTCCTTATTGGAGGAGGCAATCCAAAACGGGTCGGCTCTTGAAAAATTAAAGATATTCTTAAGCTCCCAAGGCGGAGATGCAACTGTAGTCGATAATCCGAAAAAGCTGCCACAGGCAAAATATACGTTTGAACTAGAAGCCAAAGAGGACGGCTATGTTTCCGAAATTGTGGCTGATGAAGTAGGGACCGCAGCCATGCTTCTCGGGGCAGGCCGGGCAACAAAGGAATCTGTGATTGACCTCGCAGTTGGCCTCGTCCTCAGAAAGAAAATCGGCGACCAGGTAAACAAAGGTGAATCTCTAGTCACCATTTACAGCAATTTCGAAGACATCAAAGAAGTATCAGAAAAGCTTTATGAAAATATTAAAATCTCTTCATCCAAAGTAGAAGCACCGACCCTCATATACGGAGAAATAACGGAATAAATAAAGTCTTAGGCGGGTGTCAGGCACCATGTGAATTTTTCACGTGGTGCCTGACACCTTTTTATGTATAAAGTTGGTAATTTTGGAAAAAATGTTGGCTATAAAGATTGGAGGGTTTTGCGATGAAGCGTCGTTTAGTCTATTTAATAGTTATGCTATTTATGTTTACAAGTTTAGGGGGGCCTCATGCCTTTGCGGCGGAGGAGAAAAAAGCGGAGGAAAAGCAAGGGACTGAGATTGTCACGGGTGTCCGTTCCGCTATTTTAATGGAAAGAGATACAGGAAAGATTCTTTATGATCAAAATGGCAACGAGAAGTTACCTCCTGCTAGCATGACAAAAATCATGACCATGTTATTAATCATGGAGGCGATTGACAAAGGAAAACTGAAGTGGGATGAGAAAATCCGCACAAGTGAGTATGCCGCTTCAATGGGAGGCTCGCAAATTTTTCTTGAACCGGGCGAAGAAATGACCACCAAGCAAATGCTGCTAGGGATTGCCATCGGTTCAGGTAACGATGCTTCTGTTGCGATGGCCGAAAGAATTGGCGGTTCCGAAGAAGCATTCGTTGACATGATGAATGCAAAGGTAAAGGAACTAGGCTTAAAGCAAACTTTCTTTAAAAATACGACTGGCCTGCCAGAAAGCGGTCATTATAGCTCTGCACATGACATGGCCGTATTGGCAAAAGAATTATTGAAATATGAAAACATTACGAAATTCACGGGAATGTATGAAGCTTATCTCCGTGAAAATACGGATAAAAAATTCTGGCTGGTTAATACAAATAAACTAGTTCGTTTCTATCCAGGAGTGGATGGCTTAAAAACTGGATTTACGGCTGAAGCAAAATACTGCTTAACAGCAACTGCACAAAAGGATGGAATGCGAGTCATTGCTGTAGTATTTGGGGCTCCAACATCCAAGGACCGCAATGCCCAAGTCACAAAAATGCTTGACTATGCGTTCAGCCAATATCAAACACATCCAGTCTACAAACGAAATCAAACCATTGGTGAAGCAAAAGTAAGTAAAGGCCAGGACAAAACAGTCAAGGCTGTAACAAGTGAGCCGCTTTCTCTCCTAACGAAAAAGGGAGAAAAGACCAAGGACGTGAAGCAAAAGATAACTCTTGAAAAGAAACTAAAGGCTCCCGTTCAAAAAGGTGACCGAGTAGGAACCATTAAGCTAATTAAAGATGGCAAGGTGGTTTTGGAAAGCCCTCTGGTTGCCAAAAGTACTGTCCAGGAGGCAGGTTGGTGGACCCTTTATAAACGTTCCTTCGGCATGTTTACAAAGGCTGGAAAATAAGGGGAATGTCGAATCGCAAAACGAAATCACTACTTTTAGCGAAAATCGACTAGTTTTGTATGTTGAGAAGGAAATGAATGGACAAAAGGCGAATTGACTCACTATACCTGAATAAGGAGGACGAAGGATAGTGAGTCTTAACATTGAACTTGAAACTAAACACGATGTTTTGCTGATTCGTTTAAGCGGTGAATTGGACCACCATACAGCTGATGAGCTTCGCGAAAAAGCCTCAAGTGTAATTGAAAACAATGGAATCCGCCACATTGTCTTGAATCTGGCACAACTAACCTTTATGGATAGCTCTGGGCTTGGTGTTATATTAGGCAGATATAAGCAAATTAAACAGGTGCACGGTGAAATGGTCGTTTGCGCAATTTCCCCTGCAATCCAAAGATTATTCGATATGTCGGGCATGTTTAAAATTATCAAAATGGAACCGACTGAGGAATTTGCATTGCAGAGATTGGGGGTGGCCTAACATGAAGAACGAAATGACTCTTCAGTTTAGCGCATTAAGCCGGAATGAATCCTTTGCCCGTGTAACGGTTGCTGCCTTTATCGCCCAGCTTGACCCGACTATGGATGAGCTGACAGAGCTAAAAACGGTTGTTTCAGAGGCAGTTACAAATGCAATTATTCATGGGTATGAAAATGACCCGAATGGAATTGTTTATATTCATGTTTCAATAGAGGATAGTTTCATTGAATTGTCCATTAAGGATAATGGATTAGGTATAGCAGATGTGGAAGAAGCTCGTCAGCCATTATTTACAACAAAGCCGGAACTCGAAAGATCCGGCATGGGCTTTACCATCATGGAAAATTTTATGGATGAGTTAGAGGTCTTCACACAGCCTGGCAGCGGGACCGAGGTTAGACTACGAAAGCATTTAAAATCTAGCAAAATGCTTTGCAATTAAGGAGACTTGCCGATGGATGTGGAGGTCAAAAACGAAAAAAATCAAACGTATTTAAAGGATCATGAAGTCAAGGAGCTCATTCAAAGAAGCCAGGGCGGGGATCAGGAAGCGCGCGATTTAATCGTTGAAAAAAATATGCGGCTTGTTTGGTCTGTTGTTCAGAGGTTCCTGAATAGAGGCTATGACCCGGATGACCTATTTCAAATCGGCTGTATCGGTCTATTAAAATCAGTTGATAAGTTTGACCTATCTTATGATGTCAAGTTTTCTACGTATGCTGTCCCGATGATCATTGGAGAAATCCAGCGGTTTATCCGTGATGATGGTACGGTCAAGGTCAGCCGATCGCTGAAGGAGATGGGGAATAAAATCCGCAAGGCCAAGGATGAGCTGTCGAAAACACTTGGCAGAATTCCAACCGTTAATGAGATATCAGAATACCTTGAGATATCACCTGAGGACGTCATACTTGCCCAGGAAGCAGGCAGGACACCTTCATCTATTCATGAAACAGTCTATGAAAATGATGGGGATCCGATTACCCTGCTTGATCAAATTGATGATGGGAACGACGGCAAATGGTTTGATAAAATTGCATTAAAAGAAGCCATCCGCGAGCTTGATGAGAGGGAGCGGCTAATTGTCTATTTGCGCTATTATAAGGACCAAACCCAATCAGAAGTAGCGGTAAGACTGGGAATTTCCCAGGTTCAAGTTTCAAGACTAGAAAAAAAGATACTTTTGCAAATGAAAGACCGAATGGATCTCTAATCCATTTGGTCTTTTTATTTTTGAAAAAAATCATTCCATTTTTTGTTTTCATAAAAAGGCAGTTTTTACCCATACTACATATACGAGAAATCTTTGTGTGGGAAGTGATGTTTTGGAAAAAACAATCTACATTCGCATGCGGAATCGTGTTCAAGTCCCTCCGGAGGGAAAGGTTTTATTAAAAGATGCTGCTCAGATGATTGCCACTGAAGAGGTCCTTCATGATTTACAATCGATGGAGATTTACCAATTAAGAAAAGAGGACGGAAATATTGTTGTGATCGATATCATGAAAGTCATTCGGTTAATAACGGCCAGGTTTGAGGATGTTGAGGTCCAAACAATCGGACCGGCGCAGACGATTATTGAAGTAGTAGCCAAGAAAAAAGGAGTTTCGATTCCTTTTTTTCTTTTAATATGGTTTCTTTTATTTTTCGGTTCGGCCATGACACTGATGAATTTTCATGATGATGTCAGTATGAAAAGTGTGCAGGAGAAAATCTACACAATCATTACAGGTAAGAAGGAAGCAAAACCGCTGCTTTTTCAAATTCCCTATTCAATTGGCTTAGGACTTGGCATGATTCTCTTTTTCAATCATGTCTTCAAGAAGAGAATTAATGATGAACCAAGTCCGCTCGAGGTTGAGATGTTTAATTATCAGATGGATTTGGATAATTATGTGATTCTCCATGAAAATAAAGAAAGTATGAAACGGGTTCATGACGATTAAAATTATTGCTGTTATGTTTCTGGGAATTGCCAGTGGGTTGGCCGTTGGCTCGGGATTTGTTGCATTTCTTACCGTTCTGGGGGTTATCCCCAGATTAACGCAGCTTACCAAAACGATGAAAATGATTTATCAGTATGAATGGGGAGTCGTTATCGGGGCCTTAACGGGAGTTTTTGCCAGCTTAAGGGACCCCGTATTGGATTTATCCGCTTATTTCTTAATCCCCTTGGGGCTTTTTGGCGGTGTCTTTGTTGGGATGCTGGCTGCAGGTCTTACAGAGGCTTTAAACGTTTTCCCAATTCTTGCTAAGCGAATTCATTTAGATGGGAAGATTGTCATTTTAATAATGGCAATTGTTTTAGGAAAAATATTTGGTTCCATCTTTCAATGGCTTTACTTTGTCCATCATTAAAATCTTTAAAAGGGAAGGACATCAAAGTATGAGCACCAAAAGGAATGTTATTTTAGTAACAGATGGCGATGAACACACCAGGAGGTCTTTAGAGCAGGTTGCCAAGACGGTCGGCGGACGCTGTATTACACAGTCCAAGGGAAATCCCTCCAAATTGTCGGGGCCGGAGCTTGTCAAACTTATTAAGAAAGCACCCCACGACCCGGTTCTTGTTATGTTTGACGACAGCGGCATTGTTGGAGAAGGCGCCGGAGAAAAGGCCTTAAAATACGTGGCGGAACATGAGGACATCAATGTTCTCGGCGTCGTTGCTGTTGCAGCCAAATCTAGGCACGAGGAATGGACAAAGGTAGATGTAAGTATTGATCGGGACGGGGAATTAACACCATATGGAGTAGATAAATATGGTATACCTGAACTGGAAATAGGGAGACTAAATGGAGATACCGTTTATTGCCTGGATCAATTAAATGTACCGCTAATTGTAGGAGTAGGGGATATCGGCAAAATGGCGAGGCACGATTCCTACAAACTTGGTGCGCCGATAACAGAAAAAGCTGTTGAACTTATCCTTGAAAGGAGTGGATTTTATGACGACGACACAATCCAAAGTGGAACATTGGCCGATTCCTGAATCAGTGAATGAAGTGGAAAACTACATGAAGCAGAGTGTCGGCTTAGGGATAAGCTTTGATTTGGGCGTCAGGAAATTAACAATCTTAAAGAAAGAAATCCAAATCTACTATGTAAATGGTTTATGCGATACGATGTACATTATTCAATTGATCAAAGAGCTGGTCGGCATCAATAATCGAGAAAAGCTTTCTACCGACCTTTTTAAGCTAATTGAAAATAGATTAGTAAACCAATCGGTAGAGCAAATTACCCAGCTTGATCAATTGGTGGATAAGGTTTTATCTGGGTTAATCGCGATTGTCATTGATGGTGAAAGTACAGGGTTTGCGATTGATGTCAGGAGTTATCCAGGACGGTCGCCTCAAGAGCCTGATACGGAAAAGGTAGTGAGAGGCGCCCGTGATGGATTTGTTGAAAATATTATTTTAAATACAGCTTTAACAAGACGGAGAATTCGTGACGAACGGCTCCGCTTTGAAATGATTAAGGTAGGCAGGCGCTCAAAAGCAGACATTGCTTTAGGCTATCTGGAGGATGTGGCCGACCCTGATTTACTTAATATTCTAAGAAAAGAATTAAATGCGATAGATATTGACGGAATTCCCATGGCAGATAAAACTCTAGAGGAATTTATCGTAAAACAAGGATTTAATCCATATCCGATTGTCAGATATACGGAACGGGCAGATGTTGCTGCTGCCCATATCTTAGAGGGGCATGTAATTATTTATTGTGACACCTCACCAAGTGTCATTATTACACCTACTACATATTTTCATCATGTCCAGCATGCAGAGGAATTTCGAGAATCACCTGCAATGGGAACCTTCGTCCGTTGGATGCGGTTTTTGGGAGTTTCAGCATCCATTTTTTTACTTCCGTTTTGGCTGTTGATGGTCCTAGAACCATCCTTGTTGCCGGAGAAAATTGCCTTTATTGGTCCAAATGAGCAGACAAATATTCCATTAATTGTCCAACTGTTTTTGGCGGATTTTGGGTTAGAATTTTTGAAGCTTGCTGCCATTCATACACCAACACCGTTGTCAACGGCCATGGGCTTAATTGCAGCAGTATTAATTGGACAAATTGCCATTGATGTCGGCCTTTTTGTGCCTGAGGTCATCCTTTATGTAGCGGTCGCCGGCATCGGGACCTTCACGACCCCAAGCTATGAATTAAGTGTTGCCAATAAAATCGCCAGAATGATCTTGATGTTAGCGGTAGCATTTTTCCATGCACCGGGTTTCATTATTGGATCAACCATCTTTTTTATCTATCTTATTCATATGCGGGCGCTCAACACCCCTTATTTATGGCCGTTTCTTCCGTTCGAACCAAAAGGATTTTTACAAATTGTCTTCCGGCGGGCCATCCCGGGTGCTGTTCTTAGGCCAAGCATTGTCCATCCGAGAAACCGTTACCGTCAGCCTCCAAATGGGTAAGTTGTTTCAAAACAAATTGCAGAATGTGTATAATTATGCTAAAGTGTTTAATTAAATAAAGGATTAAAGAAATAAAAATAGGCAGGTTCTAATGCGGATTCTGTCTATTTGTTTATTATTTTTACTCATTGTCTACATAGACTGTAGTGAGTCGTTACGGAGAGAGGGAAGGGAATGTATTTTTACGGTACAACAGGTGTAAATAAGGATGGGCATCTGGAAATTGGCGGTCTCGATGCTGTCGAGCTTGCGAAAAACTTTGGAACTCCCCTGTATGTTTATGATGTTGCTTTAATCAGGGAACGTGCAAGGGGATTTAAACAAACCTTTGAACAACAAAATGTAAGGGCTCAGGTTGCATATGCCAGCAAAGCATTTTCGACCGTTGCAATGGTGCAGCTCGCGGAGGAAGAAGGTCTATCATTGGACGTTGTTTCCGGCGGTGAATTATATACAGCCATAACAGCTGGTTTCCCTCCCGAGAAAATTCATTTTCATGGAAATAATAAGAGCAGGGAAGAATTAGAAATGGCAGTGGACCAAAAAATCGGCTGCATTGTCGTTGATAATTTTTATGAAATGGAACTATTAAAAGCAATTTGTTTGGAGAAACAGGTAAAGACAAATATTTTGCTGAGGATCACTCCTGGCATTGAGGCCCATACCCACGATTATATTTTGACCGGTCAGGAAGATTCAAAATTTGGGTTTGACTTGCAAAATGGCCAAGCGGAAAATGCATTAACCGCCGCTCTTCCGTTTGACCATTTTAATGTGCTGGGGATCCATTGTCACATTGGTTCGCAAATCTTCGAAACAACCGGATTCATATTAGCAGCACAAAAAATAGTTGAAAAGCTGGCAGAATGGAAGGAACGTATTGGCTTTGAGTCAGAAGTTTTAAATCTTGGCGGCGGTTTTGGAATCCGCTATACAAAAGAGGACGAGCCAATTCCACCGTCGCAATATGTCAGTGAAATCATTAAAGAGGTTAAAAAGCTGGCTGGCGAATATTCACTTAAAATGCCAGAAATTTGGATTGAACCAGGGCGCTCTCTTGTAGGAGATGCCGGGATTACTCTTTATCAGGTCGGAGCTTCCAAAGATGTTCCGGGTGTCAGGAAATATTTGGCGGTTGATGGCGGGATGAGTGATAATATCCGTCCGGCACTCTACCAGGCAAAATACGAGGCGGTCTTTGCCAACAGGCCGCTGGCACAAGCATCAGAAACTGTCTCGATTGCCGGCAAATGCTGTGAATCAGGAGATATGCTGATTTGGGATTTGCCATTGCCGGAGCAAGAGGATGAGGATATTTTAGCCGTATTCTGTACTGGTGCTTACGGCTATTCCATGGCCAACAACTATAACCGGATTCCACGTCCGGCAGTAGTTTTCGTCGAAGATGGAAAAGCCACCCTCGTCGTGAAAAGAGAAACATACGAAGATCTTGTAAGATATGATTTACCATTAAAATAATAAAACTGCCGCTCGCGAGCGGCAGTTTTCATTTATAGAAAAAAACTATGAGAATAGGGCCTTAATGGCATCAATGAGCCAAATGAAGAATTGTTTGACCTTCTCCAGGAATCCCTGCCCTTCCTCAGATTGCAGGAATTTGGAAATACGGTCTTTTGCTTTGTTGAGTTGGTCACTAACCTGATTCCAGTCAATATTCAAGCTTTTCAATTTATTAAATAAATCCATCAACCTTTGAATCTGTTCCTCAGTAAGAGTTACATTTAGTTCTTTCGCCGCTTGCTCGATAATGGCCCGTAATTCCTGATCGTTTTTCGGCTGGTTCTTGGCAATTTCCTCTTTTATTTTTGCGATTAAGGCGGCTGCATTTTCTGCACCGATGGCGTCACCAAGCTTTGCTGTTTCTACCATTTCCTGATTGGCCGCCTGCTTTACTTCCTCAGGGATTGTTTTATCGGCGGAAATTTCATACGCCTTAATAATCCCTGTCAGTGCTGCGGTGCCCGAAACAGAGATCGGAGCGGTTATGTAGATGTCAGCATCCTTCACGCCAGCCGTGATCAAAGCATTGACATACATTTCATCTGTAACCCAGTTAATGTTTTTCGTTTTTACTTTTATGCCAGAGCCGCTTGGTGCAATTGTAATCGCTGATGAAGAAATTGCCTTCGTTCCAATCAATGATTTTGAGACATATTTCCCTAAATATTGATGTTCTTCTTGATTGGATACGGTCACAATTTGAACATCCTTCGGCGCGCCCATTTCCTCCAACAATTGATTTTTTTGCGTTTCTGTTAAATTTTCACCTAATGTTACAATCATATCTCCTTCAGCCATGTCTGCAAAACTGCGGATAGGAACGAGAAATAAACAGACTGCCGTGAGGAGTATCAATAATTTTTTCATAATAGCCTCCTTGATTTTTAAAACGCTTTTGACAATAATAAAGATTCTTCTTTAATAATATAACCGATTCCATTATTATATAACGATAAAAACAAATTAGAAGTTTCATAGGTTCAAATTATTCACGAAAAATTGTCTGACTTAGGAGAAATGGATTATTTTTGTATTTTGGTGTAGAATGTAGGACAGGTAAGTAAGTTAATGGGGGATTTGTATGAATAGAAATAACTGGGCTTTATTTGGCATTCTTATTGTGATATCAATTATTTGGGGAATTATCTATTGGATGTTCATAGCGCCAGGCAAGTAGAGATTTTCCATTGAAGAATGATGACGAATTCGGTATGATTGTGGTTAGTGAACATAAAGATTTTCAAATACATATACTGCATAAAGAAAATCATTAAACCAGTTTGAAAAATACACTATTGTTAAACCAAACTATTGGTTTATTGAAAATAATGAGGGATACGTATGTTAATTCGCTATAAGAAAACATTCGAAAAAATTGCGATGGGGTTAATGTCTTTTATGCCAACTGAAAAAGATCTCAAGAAACTCCAGCAAACCATGAAGGAATACGAAACAGAAGAGAATCACAGGCTGTTCCTTTGGAAGGAAGAAGATATTATTGGACTGATTGGGGCGATTTATCATCAGGATACCAATACTTTGGAAATTCAACATGTTTCTGTTAATCCCTCACACCGCTTCCAAGGAGTAGGCAAAAGAATGGTTAAAGCTTTAAAGGAAATGTATCCGGATAAAAATATTACTTCGAACGCGAACACAGCTTCTTTTATTGAGAAATGTGATGTTTGCTAAATATAGGAAAAGGCAGCGGCCTCATGCCCCGCTGCCTTTTTTTAATATCGCGTTGTTTCTTTCTGCAATGACACTTGACCGGTCCCGCAATTTGTGGCGATGGATGACCTCTAGATCCGCCAAATCACTTTCCCTTTGCCAGTCAAACCCTTTTTCATCACACAATTTCATACACGCTTGGAGCAATTCAGGATCGCTTATGGGCAGATTCATGCTTTTATATTCTTCGCGATTTTGCAGACCTATTAACTGTTCTTTTATGGTCTGAAGGAAAAGTCGGCCGTCCAAACCCAGATCCGGTAGTAAGGAAGATTGGTCAGAAATGATTGTAATCGCCTTTTCCAATGTTCTCTGTGCACCGTTAAAATTCTTGCGGCGATGGTGGTAAGCCGATACTGCCAATAATATAAACCCTACCCAAATAGACTCTTTGTTGCCGGGGTCAGACCCTTTCCAAAAGTCTTCGAGGATCTCATGGCACTCAAAATAATCCCTGTCGCCATGAAAATGACTTAAAAATTCGATATATTCTTTTGGGTACAAGCATTTCCCCTCCAGTTTCTTTATATATGTACAGTTTAACATATTCGGCAATTGAAGGTCATGCAGGCTGTAAAACAATAGACCCGTTTGAAACGGGTCCTTTAGTTATAAAAATCATTTTTAATTACCAAACCCAGGAAGCACCGATGATAATTAATAAAATGAACAATACGACGATTAACGCAAAGCCGCCGCCGAGTCCAAAGCCTGCTGCTCCATCAGCCATAATTATTACCTCCCGTCACTTTTTCTCTTTCCATGTCATCATATGTGATGAATTTGTCCATTGTTATGGGCGCACTTACCAGTATTTACGGAAGGGCAGAGTGTTCGGTTGATTTTTCTATTGGATAACCATCCTGAATCCTCTATACTATTAGTAGTCGTTTGTATAATATGATTTTAGAATTTTGGTGAGATGAATGCCTTATCAGGTGAAAATTGATGCATTTGAAGGGCCGCTTGATTTGCTGCTCCATTTAATAAACAGGCTTGAAATTGATATATATGATATTCCCGTGGCACAGATAACGGAACAATATCTAATCTATATTCATACCATGAAGGAATTAAAATTGGATGTTGCCAGTGAATATTTGGTAATGGCGGCAACACTGCTGGCGATAAAAAGCAAAATGCTTCTTCCTAAGCATGAGGAAGAGTTTGAAGACGTTGATCCACTCGAGACAGCCTACGAGGAAGACCCGAGGGACGAACTGGTTGAGCGATTGATAGAATACCGAAAGTACAAGGAGGCTGCTCACGATTTAAAAACGATGGAAGAAGAGCGATCCCTTATGTACACCAAACCGCCAAGTGATTTATCCGACTTTACGAAGGAAGTACAGCCTGGGAAAAAAGATATGAATGTTTCCCTTTACGATATGCTGGCTGCGTTCCAAAAACTAATGAGAAGAAAGAAACTGCAGCGGCCGCTTGCCGCGAAAATTACTCGGCAGGAAATTTCCATTGAGACAAGAATGACCGAGATCATGGAAGAATTAAAGCATCTTAAGGGCAGGAGAAATTTTACTGAATTATTTCCTTTTCCGGCAAAGGACCATATCGTTGTTACTTTTCTAGCTATTTTAGAACTGATGAAAAGAAAGGAAGTTAACGTCCATCAACAAGAAAACTTTGGGGACATTTTAATTGAAGCAGTAATAGAAGGAGCAGATGTTGGTGGAAATCATTAATTGGACAAGTATATTGGAAAGCCTGTTGTTCGCCGCAGGAGACGAAGGGCTTTCCCTTAAACAAATCGCCGAGGTCCTAGAAGTGGATGATCTTCATGCAAGTGAGATTATTGAGAATATAAAACAAGAGTATGAATCTAATGAAAATCGAGGAATTATGATAGTTCAACTGGCCGGGACGTTTCAGCTTGCCACAAAGAAAGACAATGCAGACTACTTAAAAAAGCTTGTTGATTCTCCGCATACCTCGACATTGTCGCAGGCTGCTTTGGAGACTTTGGCAATTATCGCGTATAAACAGCCAATCACCAGGGCTGAAATTGAGGAAATTCGTGGTGTCAAAACGGAACGGCCGTTAAACACGCTTATGGCAAAGGCCTTGATCAAAGAAGTCGGCCGTGCTGAGGGGACTGGACGCGCCATTTTATATGGTACTACCAAAGAATTTCTTGATTATTTTGGCTTGAAGAACTTGAATGAACTGCCGCCTCTTCCTGAAAAAGTCGAGGATGAATTTGTTCAGGAGGAAGCCGATTTATTTTTTGAAAAATTTCAAGAAACATTGAACTCATAATATCCGCACAGAGAATATGTGATAAAATAAAGCTATCCATATTTTTTTATGCAACAATGGTTTAAGCATATTTACAAGGAGCGGGATTTAAGTTGCTGATTAAAGAATGTAAAGGGTATGAATTAGAAAAAGAAAAATCCAATACTTCAGAGGATTTCTTTAACAGAAGTGAGATAACATTTGTGGAAGATGGGACTGAAAAAACATTGCATGTTTTGTATGTCCGTTATTTTGATTCTATTTTTCAAGAATTTACTCCATTTAAGCAAGATCCCATTTTTGCCCAAGATGGACTTGAGGTGAGCTTTAAAGATATTGTTGCCCTTGTTTGTTTACTGAAAAATCCAGGCTTACGCGGGCGCAAACGGCTTTATATTAATACCAAGCAAGAATTTGCTTCCTATTTTCAAGGTGTCAATTTCGAAAAATTGCCGGAAATCTTTTCAAGCTTGAAGCAAAAAAACGGCTATCAGCTGCGTTCGCCGCTAGAGTTTATCTTGCAGCCTAATTAAACATAGGAGGGGTTAAGATGGGGAATTCATTAGTTCATTCACAATTACACGATGTCAAAAATTTCCTTGCAAAGACCATTACCGCGATTGGGGATTTTTTAAATGAAACAACAATTTCACAATTGCAATTAGAAAATGAGGAAGACGTTAACTATCATAAATTAATCTTTTCAACGTTAAGAAAGCTTGCTGTGTACAGCGAGGAGGGTTTCGAAGCATGTACGGTTATTTTGCAGGGAGATCCATTTCAAAAAGCTGCTGCCGAGAAAACCTTGTATAAGATTTATCATCAATGCATCGAAGAATTCTTCTCACCAAAAAATGATGCCTGGTTTGAAAACAGCCGTTCTGCTTATACCGGGAAAAATTCCATCAAGTTTTACCGGACTGCAGCCGAGCAAATCCAGCAATTGGTTAAAAGCTTGGAAGGTGAGTTTCAGCGCATAAGAGAAGAACTGGAATATTATGAAACAGATTATCGCACGAAGATGATTCAATCCAAATAATTAATATTTTAAGGCTGTCCTTGCAAAGGTCAGCCTTTTCTCTTGTTCTTACCGACCTTATTTCCTCATACCTTTTAGGGAGACTCGTGCAGTGGAAAGGAAGGGGAGAAAATGAGCCGGTTTAGCGGGTATGTAAATGAATTATTTAAATGGAATGAGCAGATGCGGCATTTTCTGCAGTCTGAACGGGTCAGCCAAAACTCTGAATTATGGGATGAACTTGAGGAATTTACGGATATGATTGAAGGTTCAAGAAAAGAGCTTTCCAATGAAGAACTGATCGGTCTTCAGGCAAGAGCTGAACAAATCCATGGTAAATTGGAAAATTATTTTAGCCAAAAACGTGACCAGGAGATAGGGACCATTTGGGCAATTGAAAAACAAATCCCACCGGGAGGACACAAACTACCCGATCTGCCCTATCCTTATAACGCGTTAGAGCCATATATCTCTGAGGAGATCTTGCGGCTTCACCATGATAAGCACCACCGTGCATATGTTGAGGGTTTAAACAAGGCAGAGTTAAACCTAAAATCAGCAAGGAAAAGAAACGATTTTTCCCTCGTCAAGCATTGGTCAAGGGAGCTGGCATTCCACGGGTCCGGTCATTATCTTCATTCGATATTTTGGAAAAACATGAGCCCAAATGGCGGAGGAAACCCGTACGGATTAGTGCAAAAGGAAATCACCAATTATTTCGGAACCATCACGGCTTTTAAGAACCATTTCACCGAGGCCGCCAAACAGGTTGAAGGGTCAGGCTGGGCGTTATTGGTTTGGTCGCCAAGAGCACACCATTTGGAAATTTTACAAACGGAACGGCACATGCTGCTGACACAGTGGGATACCATCCCACTGCTTGTCCTAGACGTATGGGAGCATGCCTATTATCTTCAATATCAAAACAACCGGGCCGAGTACATCAATAACTGGTGGAATGTTGTAAACTGGCACGATGTAGAAATGAGATTTGAAAAAACAGTGGACACGAAATGGTCTCCCCTATGACAAGGAAGCGGCGCCGCCGCTTTCTTTTTTTGTCCAGCTCCAGCGCCTAGGGGCTCGGGGTCATAAGCCAATCCGTCAAGAAGGCTAAAAACCAGCCTTCTCGCCGGCTTGTCTGTAGCCTTGCGCCCCTGGTCAAGGCGCTTCCGCTTTTCTTTTTGTCATATCACACTTTGTCCTGCATAAAATTTACTAAATAACGAGGAGGACGAGGTATATCTAATGAGAAGTATATTGAAAATAGCCTGTTTTTGCCTCATAGTCTCACTATTTGCCGCTAATCATCCTCAGAGAGCCGAGGCTTCCTTTGATGTTAGTGCTGCTAGTGCGGTTCTAATTGAGCAAAATTCCGGCCGCATTCTTTATGAAAAGGATGCTTTTACGAAAAGACGAATCGCCAGCATTACGAAAATTATGACCGCGATTCTAGCAATCGAATCTGGAAAACTAGATCAATATGTAAAGGTAAGTGAACAAGCAGTCCGTGCAGAGGGCTCATCCGTGTACTTGAAGCCGGGTGAAAAAATAAAACTTGAGGATTTGGTCTATGGGTTAATGCTGCGGTCCGGAAATGATACAGCTGTTGCCATCGCCGAATATGTCGGTGGAAGTGTCGATGGCTTTGCTTTTTTAATGAACCAAAAGGCAAAGGAAATCGGCATGTTAAACACTCATTTTGCAAATCCCCATGGCTTGGATGACCATGAAAACCATTATTCAACCGCCTATGATATGGCCATTTTGACACGTTATGCCATGCATAACAAAATCTATCAAAAAATTTCCGGCACAAAGGTGCATCGCGCTCCTAATCCAACCGAAAGCTGGGACAGGATATGGAAGAACAAAAATCGGTTATTAACAAAATATAAATATACAACCGGAGGTAAGACAGGCTATACAAAACGGGCCAAGCGGACGCTGGTAACGACAGCGGCAAAAGGTGATATGAATTTAATCGCGGTCACCTTGAACGACCCAAATGATTGGGATGATCATATTTCCATGTATGAATACGGATTTAAAGATTATGATATGGCAGAAGTCTTAACAAAAGGGAAAATTGATATCAAAAGTCCGAAATATTTTCAAAATCATTTGTTCTTAAAGAAATCAATTGTTTACCCGGCAACCAGCCAAGAGATGGACTTATTCAGCATTAAGTATAAGTTAAACAAGCCTGATAAAAAATGGGATGATGAAAATAAACAAGAGAGAGTAGTCGGAAAAGCTATTGTTTATTTGGATGGAAGGGCCGTAAAGGAATCGCCTATTTACTATCAAAGCTTGCCGAAAAAGGAGAAGGGTCTGTTCGAAAGTGTTAAAAAAATATTTTTTTCACTAATAGGTGTGAACGCGTATGGTTAATTATATCTGGGTTGGAATGACCGTCATTGGGATTGTGTTTGCCCTGTTTAATGGGACCATTGAGGATGTAAACAGGGCGGTATTTGATGGGGCGAAAGAAGCGGTTACCTTATGTATCGGCCTGATCAGCGTGCTTGTCTTTTGGCTTGGAATGATGCGGATTGCGGAGGAATCAGGACTTCTTGAAAAACTGGCTAAATTATTTCGCCCGCTTGTAAAGATATTGTTTCCGGACGTACCAGTTCAACATCCAGCGATGGGATATATGCTGTCAAATATGATTTCCAACATGTTTGGCCTTGGGAATGCCGCAACGCCGCTTGGCATCAAAGCAATGGAGGAGCTAAAAAAGTTAAATGGCGGAAAAAACTCGGCTTCAAGGTCCATGGTCACATTTTTGGCGGTTAATACGGCGAGCATTACCATTATCCCGACAACCGTCATTGCTATCAGAATGACCTATCATTCAACATCCCCTACCGAAATTGTTGTTCCAACCATTATTGCCACCATCCTTTCGGCGATAGGGGCCGTTCTCATCGACCGTTACTTCTATTATCGCAGAAGCCGAAAAGGATGATCATTTATGGAATTTATCTCATTAATATCTTTGACATTTATACCCTTATTAATAGGCTTTATCCTGATTTATGGCACCATTAAACAGGTGCCGACTTACGAAAGCTTTGTTGAGGGCGGTAAGGAAGGGATAAAAATCGCTGTTTCGATTATCCCGTTTTTAGTCGGAATGCTGGTGGCCATCTCCATTTTCCGGGCATCAGGTGCACTGGATGCCATCATGGATTGGTTTCGTCCATTTATGAAGATGATGGGTGTACCAGCAGAAATCGTTCCGTTATTATTGATTCGTCCCATTTCCGGTACGGCAGCCTTGGGTATGACCAGTGACTTAATCGCTGTGTACGGACCGGATTCCTTCATTGGCAGACTAGCGTCCGTATTGCAGGGGAGCACCGACACGACCTTTTACGTTTTAACTGTTTATTTCGGTGCAGTCGGCATCAAAAAAATGGGCGATGCCTTAAAAGTAGGGCTCTTGGCAGACGTAGTCGGTATCATCGTATCCATCATCGTCGTCGCCTTCATTTTCGGAACAAAATAACAAAAAGCAGGTTCTTGTATAATGTTTCTTAGGCTGTTGAAAAACTTTCGATAGCCTTTTTATTTTTTTTCATTAATCAACGCTTTATAAATATAAAGGCATAACAATAGGTCTGTTGATTGGCGCTCCAGGCGCTTCGCTTTCCGCGGGCGCGCCGAGGAGGCTTCAGGACCTCCCCGCGGAAAGCGAGTGCCCGTAGCGGAAATCAACAGGCCCATTAGCAGGGACAATCAATAAATATCGGTTTTTAATTCTGGTAAAGTAAGAAATTGTCGATAAAAACAACCTATCTCGACAATCTAAGCAGGTTCTTAACAGAGCCTGCTTTTTGTATTTTATCTGGCACGCCGCTTAGACTTTGAAAAGTGGAGAATTTGTGTCATAATTCAGTAGGATAGAACAAATGCATTTTTAAAATAAGAATTATTACTATAGCAAAATTATATTTGTTCCCTATACTATGGATAGATTTTTTGAGGTGAAAGAATGGAAAGATTGCAGAAAGTAATTGCCCGCGCCGGAATTTCTTCTAGAAGGAAAGCGGAAGAACTGATCAAAGAGGGCAGGGTAAAAGTAAATGGAAAAGTCGTCACCGAGCTAGGTGTAAAGGTTTCACCCTCCGATAAAGTAGAGGTAAATGAAGTACCGCTTGAGAAAGAGGTGCCTGTTTACTTCCTATTATATAAACCAAGAGGGGTTATTTCGAGTGTCAGCGATGAAAAAGGCCGAAAGGTAGTAACGGATTTCTTTCCGGCTATAAAAGAAAGAATCTTCCCTGTAGGGCGCCTGGATTATGATACTTCTGGGTTATTGCTGCTTACTAACGATGGCGAATTTGCCAATCTACTAATGCATCCTAAGAACGAAATCGAAAAGGTTTATGTCGCTAAAGTAAAAGGCCTTCCTTTAAGGGAAAATCTTAAAAAGCTTGAAAAAGGAATCCGTTTAGAGGATGGAAAAACAGCGCCGGCGAAAGTGAAGCTGCTGTCAACTGATAAGAAAAAACAAACCTCTATCGTTGAGATTATTATTCACGAAGGCAAAAACCGTCAGGTAAGGAGAATGTTTGAGGCAATCGGCCATGAAGTTTTGAAGTTAAAGAGGGAACGTTATGGAATTTTAACCTTAACAGGGCTAAGGGCTGGAGAAGCTAGAGAACTAACTACCCATGAGATGAAGCAGATAAGGGCACTTGCTTTGGATGTATCGAAGCGGCGAAAAAATTCATAGAATCGTCACAATTAGATTCTGTGGTAATCACTGTGGGTACATTGATAAATGATATAATTTAGACTAACTGTGCTCTGTAGTAAATGGAGGAGATTCGAATGAAAAAACGGCGATTGGTGATGAGAACGATTATTCTGCTTATTCTCGGTGCTGCCGTTGCTTACAGCCTATATGCCAATTTGACAAAGGATACGAAACAAAAGGTAGCCGTTGGGGAAAAAGCTCCTGATTTTGTATTAACGGATATGGACGGGAATAAACATCGTTTGTCCGATTACCGCGGTCAGGGAGTTTTCTTAAACTTTTGGGGAACATGGTGTCCACCATGCAAGAAAGAGATGCCATACATCAATAATCAATACCAACAATATAAAGACAAAGGGGTTCAAGTTTTATCAGTTGATATTCAGGAATCCGAGCTGCAAGTAAACCAATTTGCTGAGCATTATAAGCTGGAATTTCCGATTATGATTGATACCGATAAAGAAGTCATGACAGCCTATGGTATTAACCCGCTGCCAGCAACATTTCTAATCGATAAAAACGGGGAAGTTGTGAAATATCATACCGGCGAAATGACGGAAAAAATGGTAAGGGAGTTTATGGAGAAAATTAAACCTTAAAGGTTGTTGGGAGTTTTTTTTAATGAACGATGTAAAATGTGAATGCGGTCATGTGAATCCGCACGGCACTGTGTTATGTGAGGCCTGCGGTAAGGTGCTGGATGAAACAGACAACAAGAAAGAACTTCTTGATATGCGCTATGAGGGCAGTGCGCGCCGCTCGCAAACCTATAACAAAACCATCATTGATAAAATATGGAACTTCTTTTCCTCTGTAAAGGTTGGCGTCTGGCTGATTATTATCACGCTGATAGCTTCTATTCTGGGCACGATTCTGCCTCAGGAAATGTATATCAATCTGCCGCCGGATGTCTATTACGAGCAGGAATACGGCTGGTTTGGAAAATTGTACTACCAGCTAGGCTTTCATGATTTGTATGGGTCATGGTGGTATTTATTATTAATCGCCATGATTGGCATTTCCCTTGTTATTTGCAGTCTTGACAGGGTAGTTCCTTTGTATAAAGCATTAAAAGCACAAAGGGTCACAAGACATGAGGGATTTCTCAAACGCCAGCGGGTGTTTGGCACAAATTCCGAGGCTGAGCAAACCGACCTTGAAACGGTGAAAAAACATTTGCAGGCAAAACGCTACCATGTCCGTGAAGAAAATGGCGATATTCTTGCAGAGAAAAATCGTTTTTCCCGTTGGGGTCCATATATAAACCATATCGGACTAATAATTTTCTTATTTGGCGGAATGCTGCGCTTTATCCCTGGTTTTTATGTAAATGAGGACCTTTGGGTTCGTGAAGGGGAAACAGCATTAGTTCCGGAAACGAATGAACAATATTATATTAAAAATAATCAATTTATATTAGAACATTACGATAAAAACAATAAGACTTTCGAAAAGGCACTGAACCGGGCAGGCGAGGTTGTAAAGAACTATCAATCAAACGTCGTTCTGTATCAGCGGGAGGGAGAGAAAATCCCAGGGGAAAAGCCGAAGTTAAAGAAGTTAGAGGAATATAAGATTAGAGTAAATCAGCCACTAGCCTTCAATGGTTACTCTGTCTTTCAATCTTCCTTTAAAACTGAATTTAAAGCGATGACATTTACTCTCACTAATAAGAGCACAAATCAAGCCTTTGGCGAGGTGAGGGTTGACTTAACTAACCCGCAGGAGAAGTACGATTTAGGTAATGGCTATTCAGTGGAACTTCTAAACTATTTCCCGGATTTCGAATTTGACGATAACGGGGAACCATCAACAAAATCGCGGGTACCAAATAACCCGGCCTTCATTTTCCGGATGAATACACCAGATAAGCCAAAAGGGGAAACAAGCTTTGTAGCCATCAGACAGACTATCGAACCGTTTGGTGATAATACCTATAAACTGGCCTTCAAGGGAATTGAAACAAAAAATGTTTCCGGATTTATTGTTAGAAAGGATTCCTCTTTATGGGTGTTCATTATTGGCGGAATCATTTTCATGATTGGGGTTATTCAAGGTGCCTACTGGAACCACCGCCGTATTTGGGTTCAGCGCAAAAACGGACAGGTCTGGATTGCCGCCCATACAAACAAGAATTGGTACGGCATGAAACGGGAGCTTGAAACTATTCTAGCAGGTACTAAATTGACGATGCCGGAGGATCAGCTTCAAAGGGACAAAGAGGTTAAGGAGGTAGTATAGTTGGCAGCATTAAGCAGTAATCTATTGTTTGTCGCTTTTATCCTATATTTAATAGCGACACTGTTTTTCGGCGGTTCAATCAAGGAGAAAAAAGGTTTATCTGAAAAGAAAGAAACGAATAAGTGGGGAAAAATTGCTGTATTTCTAACCATCGTGGGCTTTGTTTCTCAGCTTGGCTATTTTATTACCAGATGGATTGCGGCCGGACATGCACCGGTCAGTAATATGTTTGAGTTTACGACATTCTTTGGAATGGCCCTTGTCGGCGCGTTTATCGTGATTTATTTTATATACCGCACGACGTTGCTTGGTCTGTTTACAATGCCTGTAGCCATTCTGGTCATCGCGTATGCTAGTATGTTCCCAAGGGATATTACTCCATTAATACCGGCACTGCAAAGCTATTGGCTGCATATTCATGTTACCACTGCTGCAATCGGGGAAGCCATTTTGGCAATAAGCTTTGCGGCAGGTCTTATCTATTTAGTAAAAGCCATTGATCAAACCAAATCCAGTAAACGAACCTTTTGGCTCGAAGCGGTTATGTTTTCTTTAGTCACGGTTTTGGGCTTTGTAGCCGTTTCTTCAATCTTCTCCGGAATGGGGTACCATGAGAAATTTAATTGGGTTGATAAGCATGATAACGAGGCAGTTGTCGAATATACGATGCCTGCCATTACAGGACCTCACGAAGGGGAACTGTTGACAAAGGATGGCTTTAAACCATTGGTTGAGATGCCAGCTATTGTTAATGCCAAAAAACTAAATACGGTTATTTGGTCATTGTTCGGTGGAATTATCCTTTACGGACTTATTAGGCTGATTATTAGAAAGCGAATTTCCGCCGCTCTTAAACCGCTGGTTAAAAATATAAACCTTGATTTTGTTGATGAGATTAGCTATCGTTCTGTATTAATTGGATTCCCTGTTTTTACACTGGGAGCACTGATCTTTGCGATGATTTGGGCACAAATGGCTTGGTCCCGTTTCTGGGGCTGGGACCCTAAGGAAGTTTGGGCATTAATAACCTGGTTATTTTATGCCGCCTTCATGCATCTTCGTCTGTCAAAGGGCTGGCATGGAGAGAAGTCTGCTTGGCTTGCCGTAATCGGCTTTGTTATCATCATGTTTAACCTTGTCGCCGTCAACCTCATCATAGCCGGACTCCATTCTTACGCAGGATAACTGTCAAAATTTAGCCTTCACTTTTGATTAAGTGAGGGCTTTTTTCAAATAATAGTAAAAAATTATTTGTCTTAATTCACATTGTCAAATTATTGACACTTTTTATCGGATTTATTAGCTTTCAACATATAGCAAAAATGGAGACCATTTTGTAAAATAAACAACATGGGGGGATTAATAATGGATCAGGACGTTAAAATCTTAGTTGTAGATGATGAAGAAAGAATTCGCAGATTATTAAAAATGTATTTAGAGCGCGAAGATTTTATAATTGATGAAGCAGAGGATGGTAATCAAGCATTAGCGAAAGCATTGGCTAACGATTATGATGTCATTCTTTTGGATTTAATGATGCCTGGCAAGGATGGCATTGAGGTTTGCCGCGAATTAAGGGAGAAAAAGGCGACTCCTGTTATCATGTTAACGGCAAAGGGTGAAGAGGTGAACCGGGTACAGGGCTTTGAAGTCGGTACGGATGACTATATCGTTAAACCATTCAGCCCGCGTGAGGTAGTACTAAGGGTAAAAGCACTGTTAAGACGATCATCACAAACTACCTTCCTGCAAACGGAGACAACAACAAAGGATGTCATTGTATTTCCTCATTTAACAATAGATAATGATGCCCACCGGGTATCTGCTGATGGTAAAGAGGTTAGCTTAACGCCTAAAGAATATGAGCTGTTATATTTTCTTGCCAAAGCACCGGACAAAGTATTTGACCGTGAGCAGCTGTTAAAGGAAGTATGGCATTATGAGTTTTTCGGAGACCTAAGGACAGTTGATACACATGTAAAACGTCTTCGCGAAAAACTAAATAAAGTTTCGGAACAAGCTGCTAGAATGATCGTTACCGTTTGGGGAGTAGGTTACAAATTTGAGGTAGTAAATGAATGACCTTCTTAAGAAGTGTAGTCGGTAAGCTTTGGTTTACCATCATTTTATTAGTTTCATTTGTCCTGTTTATTTTAACAGTGATGCTCCTTGAGTTTTTTCAAAACTATAATATTAATGAAACAAAGAATGATTTGACCCATACAGCCGAAAAAATTGCCACTGTACTGGAGGAGCATCCAGCGGATAAATGGCCGCTCGGTTTGGAAATCTCGTGGGAAATCATTGATGATGTCACCAAAGTAGTCATTATAAAAGGTGATGAAGTTTATTATTCTCCAAACACAAAGGGAGGAAATAAATTAACGATTGATGATATTCGGAACGATCCCGAGTTATCAAGTGTATTACACAAAAATAAACGGGTCGAGAAAATCTCCAATCTTTCATCCGAAAAAAATAGCGCTGGCACTGCCGCCAATTATTCAATCATCGGGGTGCCGCTTAAACTCTCCGGAAATCAAAATGGGGCAGTGTTTATTTACCAATCTTTAAGGGTAATGCAGGAAACATCCCGGTCAGCAACCAAATTTATTTTGCTTGTGGCTGGTGTTGCCATTATTCTTACAACCATTTTCGCATTCTTTTTGTCCACAAGAATAACCGCTCCGTTAAGGAAAATGCGGGAAGCTGCATTTGAGGTGGCAAGAGGGAAATTTGATACAAAGGTCCCTATTTTGACCCATGATGAAATTGGTGAACTGGCTACTGCTTTTAATCAAATGGGCCGGCAATTAAAGTTTAACATGAACGCGCTCAATCAGGAAAAAGAGCAGTTGGCAAGCATCCTAAGCAGTATGGCTGATGGGGTTATTACCTTCAACCGGGATGGAACGATTTTAATCACAAATCCTCCGGCAGACCGCTTTCTTCAATATTGGTATTATGAGAAAGGGGTTATCTCCGGATCGGAAGCCATTCCCTCTCAAGTCATGAATCTTTTTCAAAAAGCAGTTGATACAGAAAAGGAGCAGATCGGAGAAATTTCCCTGCAAGGACGCCATTGGGTCATACTGGTTAGCCCGCTGTACAGTAATCGGTTTATTCGTGGGGCAGTTGCGGTCTTAAGGGATATGACTGAGGAACGGCAATTGGAGAAAATGAGAAGAGACTTCATTGCCAATGTTTCACACGAACTGAGAACGCCAATTTCCATGCTTCAGGGCTACAGCGAAGCGATTGTTGACGATATCGCGGAAACGCAGGAAGAGAAAAAAGAAATGGCAAAAGTCATTTATGATGAATCGCTAAGAATGGGCCGACTTGTCAATGAATTGCTGGATTTGGCAAGAATGGAAGCAGGTCATATTCAATTAACAATGGAAGAGGTCAATATCTCTACTTTTATCAAACGGATTATTCATAAATTCCAAGGGTTAGCCAAAGATAATGGAATTCAATTACTGGCTGAAATCGACAACGACATACCAACCTTTACAATGGACCCTGATCGAATTGAACAGGTTCTTACGAATTTAATTGATAATGCGATCAGGCATACCCCGAAAGATGGTTCTGTGACCTTAAAAGTCGCTTCCGAGGACAAGGGCGTCAGAATGGATGTTGTGGACTCAGGAACAGGGATTCCTGAGGAAGATTTACCGTTTGTTTTTGAACGATTTTATAAAGCTGATAAGGCACGAACCCGCGGCAGGTCAGGAACAGGTCTAGGACTGGCTATTGCCAAAAATATCATTGATGCCCATCGTGGACATATTTCCGTTCAAAGTAAAGTTGAACAGGGAACGACATTTTCCTTCATACTCCCACGAAAATCGTAAAATGACCATGGATTTTGCCGATTTCTATTGATTCACAAGGAACATTTTTTAGAGGCTGGCTACTCGCGCCAGTCTCTTTTTATTTTTCCATTAAATACCTTCCTTTTCATCCCAAAAAAGTCTATATTTAAGAAAGTGTAACCTTTTATACATAAACATCGACTAATATTTTGAACGGGGAGGGGAAAAAGTTGGACTCCGTTTTCGATGAACTTTATCAAAAATATCACCATGATGTCTTTCAATTTCTTTTTTATATGGTTAGAAACAGAGAGCAGGCGGAGGATCTTGTTCAAGAGGTTTATATTAGAGTGTTTAAGTCTTATAATCGTTTTGAAGGAAAAAGCAGCGAAAAAACCTGGCTTTTTTCGATTGCGAGAAATGTTGCGATTGATTATTTTCGAAAGCAAAAGGGCTGGAAGGAAAGAATCCTTGAGAAATTTGATTGGTCTTCAAATCAGGTAAAGGACGACCATCCTATCCCTGAGGAAATGGCTGTTCAAAGAGAAGAAATTAAATGGGTATATAAATGCTTGGAATACTGTACCGTGGACCAAAGGGCCGTCGTTATATTACGATTTATTCACGATTTGTCAATAGCGGAGACAGCAGAGGCTCTAGGATGGACAGAAAGTAAAGTCAAAACGACCCAGCATCGCTCGTTGAAGGTTTTAAAGAAGCACATGGAAACATTTTACCGAAGGGAGGAGGGAAGTAGTGAGAAAGTCAGAGTGGAGCGATAAAGAGCTCATAGATTTGTTAAAACAAATGCCTAAAATAGAAGACTATCGCCATCCTCGTGACATTTACCAAAACCTTTCACGTAAAAAACGGAAAACTGTTTCATGGCTCCTGCCGGGTATTGCAGCTGCAGCGGCACTATTTTTATTTTTTATTTTGGCTCCTAAGTTTATGGATACGAATGATTATTCAATCAATAATGCCAAACAAGAATCAACAAAAGAAGCGAAAATTGCCAAGGATAATAGCGATGCGGGCGGTATGGCCAATCAGGAATCGCAAACGGGTCAAATTTCAACATTAAAGAAAGCCGAAGGGCAAAACAATCATGCCGGGAAAACGGCCGTTTATGATGATGAAATTAAAGACGGCATCGTGTTGACCTATTGGATCCCCGATAATCAGGCGCTAAATCTAGTACCAGTATCAACTATAGTCAAAAATACTGAAGGAAAAGACTGGCTTACCTTATATAATGAACATATGGCAAACCTAAATGAATCGGAATGGGGCCTAAGTGAATTTTATCCGCTCCAGGCAACATTGCATTATGATAATGCTAATGAAACTGTTATTGTCGATGTACCTTCAGACCATCCATACCGCCAAGGCAGTGCAACGGAACAAATTTTTCTCGGTGCGTTAAAAAATGATATTTCTTCCAATAGCAGCGTCAAAACGATTGAGTTCACCACAAATGGCGAACCTGGAATCGAACTAAGCAATGACTTTTTAGAAAAATTGACCATCACTGATGTGAAAAAACATGCCTACCTCTTTTACTATCCTAATGGCAGTGATGTTCCGCTCTTGGTGCCAACACCTGAATCATATAAGGATATTAAGGCTGCAATTGATGCGATGAAGTCAGTGGTAGAGGAATATCAATTACAAAGATCTTTGTTGCCAAATTTGGCAATTCAGGATGTAACAGCAAATGATAACACGTTGACCATCACTTTTGCGAAAGATGCCAGTTTAGAAGATGAACGTTTGGCAGTCTGGTCGATGGAGGCCATCCTTTTAACGGCAAAAGAATTCGGATTTGAAAAAGTGGTTGTGAGCAATCCTCCCGCAGCAAATATTGGCCCGTTTGATTTAACAAAAGAAATCAAGGTGCCAGCGGCCCCAAATCTTCGGACAATCGAGAAATGATAAAAAAATCAACCAAAACGGTTGATTTTTTTATGCATAAAATAGCAATTGACTCCAAATTATAACAAATATGGTCAGGCCGTCCCATGCCTCATCATATGTTCTAAACTCGAGTATAAGAACATATGGTGAGGTATGGACAAGATGTAAGGAGGATTAATAGTGAAATGCGTGACTATATAAAGAGGTTTTTTATTGCCATTATCATGGCGATTTGTGTAGGTTTGTTGTTTCTCGGAGGGAGACACTCGGAAGCTGCAGGATTGCCTGAGGCGAAAACGGAGAAGGAGAGATGGATTTGGCCGGCGGATGGTGTTATTTCTGATACATATGGGACAAGACAGGGTAAGCATAAAGGAATCGATATCGCCGGAAAATATGGCACCCCGGTCTTGACAGTTGAAGATGGGGCAGTGATCAAGTCTTATTATTCCAATACATATGGTCAGGTTGTATTTATCAAGCACCCAAGCAATTTCGTTACGGTTTATGCCCACTTAAGCAAACGGGCCGTTGTGCCAGGTCAAATGGTTAAGCGGGGGGAGGCCATCGGAACAATGGGAAGGACCGGTCAGGCTACCGGCACCCATCTTCATTTTGAATCACACCAATTAGAATGGAGATATGACAAAAAGTTTGCCATTAATCCGGAACTCCTATTGGGAGATGCCGATGTTGGTGAAGCGGTTCAGGGCGGAATTGCAGCCAGTGGCAAGGATGTTTTGGAGGTAAGCAGCCGTCCGCAAAATATTCCTGAACCCAGCCGGCAGCCACTTGTAAACCAATATATTGTAATAAATGGTGACAACTTGTCCTCCATTGCCCAAAAGTTTAATGTGACAGTGGCAAGATTAAAGGAAATCAATAACCTAAACACGGATGTAATCAAGCCTAATCAAGTCTTAATCGTCCGGTAAATTAAAACTTTTTAACCCGCATCCTATTGCTGCGGGTGTTTTTTATCTAAATATTCAAAAAACGGGAAATAACTTTAACTTAACAAAGTGACAGATTTTCAGTATAATAAACTTATAATTTTATATCGATCTATCTTCGGGGCAGGGTGAAATTCCCGATCGGCGGTATTAGAGTATAACTCTTCAGCCCGCGAGCCTAATTGGGCAGGATTTGGTGTGATTCCAAAGCCGACAGTATAGTCTGGATGGGAGAAGATGGAGGTTCTGCAGGCATTCGAAAAATTTTCTTGGATCGAATGTTTATTAAGCGTACCTAAATTTACTCCCTCAAGCTTCAATCTTGAGGGAGTTTTATTTTGCGTACCTATAAAAGCTGAATCTCTCTTCCTAACGTGATGGATCAAAAAGGAGAGAGGAAGATGAAGAAAATGAAGAACACAAAGGTAAAAGCAATGGTTTCAATCGGGATGCTGAGCAGCATCGCATATTTATTAATGTTTTTAAACTTTCCGCTGCCAATGTTCCCTAATTTTTTGTTTGTGGACTTTAGTGATATTCCTGCTTTGATTGCTGCGCTGATTTTCGGACCAGTGGCAGGAATTTTAGTAGAATTGTTTAAGAATATGTTAAATTATTTTGCAACAGGGAGCCCGACAGGCATTCCTATTGGCCACCTTGCCAATTTCGCAGCAGGGATTGTGTTTATTCTGCCGACTTGCTTTGTGTATAATAAATTGAAATCAAAAAAGGGAATGACACTTGCCCTAGTAGCTGGAACTCTAATCATGGCTGTTGTGATGAGTATTGCCAACTACTTTATTATTTTACCTGCCTATACGGCCTTAATGGGTTTCCCAGATATGAGGAACCTCGTCGTACCTGCGATTTTGCCTTTTAATATCTTAAAGGGCGTAATGATGTCGATCATTTTCATGCTTCTATTTATTCGGATGCAGGCATGGCTAAATAAATTTTCAGTAAAAAATGCTTAAAACGAACAGAGGCTGCAAAACTTGGGCCTCTGTTTTCTATCGAAAAAAATAACCCCCCGGCTTATATTAGGCGGGGGGTAGCAGCTTAAGAATATCTTCAGTCAAAGATTATTCAAATTTAGTTGGGTTACCGTCGAATGGCTCATCAGCAACTTTAATAGAATCAGTTGGGCAGCCTTCGAAAGCGTCCATCATGTCATCGATTAAAACATCTGGAATTTCAACGATACCTTCGTTATCGTCAAGTGTTACGAATGCGATACCTTCATCATCGTAATCATAGATATCTGGTGCAGCAGCGCCGCATGCGCCACACGCGATGCAAGTTTCCTTGTCAACAATTGTATACTTTGCCATGAAAAAAACCTCCCAGTAAAATAACAAGTAATATGCTTACTTATTTTCCATTTGTGATGGAAAATACAATTCACATATCTATTGTAAAGCTGTATGAATAACTTTTCAATAGAAATTTGATTTTGGTACCTTTAGTCCCATTATTTCTTAAACTTCCACATTTTTGGACAACACAATACCTGTTTCATGTTAAAATATAATAAAATTTAACTGTTTTTGTCGAATCAGGATAAGTGGTGAGTCTAAAATGGAATGGGTAGAATCAGTTATTCTTTATTGTTTGAAAAAAATTAATAACGAAAGAACTATTTATTCTGTTTACCACATTTTAAAAGGAAAGAAATCGTCGCAAACCATTCAGGATATTCATTTATATTCGTTAAAAAGATTATTTGGAGTACTTGAACCGCTGACAAGAGACTCCTTTGAAGCCATAATTCATAGTATGAGGGACAATGGGTGGATTATTGAGCAAGGTGAGCAAAAATACCTGCTCAGTTCTTCAGGAGAGCAGCGCTTGAAAAATATCGGTATTCCAATCTTTCTTAATGGCTGGCGTTATCACCAAATGACCACTATATTTTGGGAACGACTCTCTTTATTAGTTCAAGTAGTCTCTAACCTCATTAATCAGGAAACAAGCTATATACCGATTCAAAAAAATAAGAAGGTTCTTATCTGGGTTAAAGCTGTTCTTAAAGAAAGCCATCTCTCAAGAAACGAAATTGGCGAAAAATTATATGAAGAATTGAACGAATGCTTCGAAGATGGGCAGGAAATTGATCCGTCTATGATTGTCTTCCGTTTAACTGGATTCCGGCAAATAGGATTAACCGCTCAACAAGCATCCAAAAAAATGAATGTTAATGTGTACGAATATCATCTTACATTTACTAATACACTGCATTATTTGATTGAAAAAATAGAAACAAGAGGCGTTAATTTTCCGATATTAACCCATCTACTAAAGGGCTTGGAGCATGGGGATGAATTAACCATTACGGCGCGAAAAACATGGAAATTGCTATCGCAGGGATATTCGATAGAGATGATAGCCAAAAACAGAAATTTAAAAACAAGCACAATCGAAGATCATTTAGTGGAATTTGCACTGCAAATAGACCGGTTTTCAATCGATGATTTTGTTGATAGAGAATTACAGCTGGAAATTTTGCAAATTGCTAATCGAGCCGCCACAAAGCAATTAAAATTAATAAGGGAAAAAGTCAGCCGTGCCAGTTATTTTCAAATCAGGTTAGTGTTGGCGAAGTATGGTGACCGGCAATGGAATTAGAAAATCTTTTAAAAAAACATTTTGGCTATTTATCATTTAAAACAGGGCAAAAGGAAGCCATTTCAGCTATCTTAAATGGACAGCATACCCTGGCCATGCTCCCGACCGGAACGGGCAAATCCCTATGCTACCAGCTTCCTGGTTATGTTTTTGAGGGATCGATATTAATCGTTTCCCCGCTTCTATCCCTTATGCAAGATCAAGTTGAACAATTAGGTCGTTTGGGTGAGAAAAGGGTTATTGCTTTAAACTCCTTTCTTTCTTTGGAGGAAAAAAATTATGTTCTAGACCGGCTGCACGACTATAAGTTTATCTTTATATCACCGGAGATGCTTCAGTCCTCTTTCATCTTACAAAAGCTTCGGAACCTTGCCATCTGCTTATTTGTAGTGGATGAAGCGCATTGTATTTCTCAATGGGGGTATGATTTTCGGCCGGATTACTCCAAATTGGGTGAAATAAGGAAAAGCTTAGGGTGCCCCCTTACACTAGCTCTGACCGCCACCGCTACAAGAAAGGTCCGGAAGGATATTATCCAATCATTAGGCATAGAGGATGCTGTAAAAGTGGAATCGACAATTGACCGTCCTAATATAGCCATATGGATCGACGAAATAGAAGAGTATCAGAAAAAGACAGACCGGGTTTTGGAGCTTGCTGCAAAGCTTGAAAAACCTGGTATTATTTACTTTTCAAGCAAAAAAATGGCCGAACAAATGGCTTTATTGCTAGAGGAAAAGAATATTTGCAACGCAAGTGCTTACCACGGGGGATTGGATCAGGATACAAGAATATTAATCCAGCAACAATTTATTCATAACCAGCTAGATGTTATTTGTGCCACAAGTGCATTCGGGATGGGAGTGAATAAGGATAATATCAGATTTATTATTCATTTTCATATGCCGATGCAAATCGAGTCGTATCTTCAGGAAATTGGCCGTGCAGGACGCGATGGTCTGCCGAGTATCGCCTACCTTTTATATTCACCTGGAGATGAACAGCTGCCTTTTCAGCTTGCCGAAAGCGAACTCCCGTCGGAACAGCAAATTAACTGGCTGTTTCATGAATTGGAAATTGGACACGGAATAAAAGGCGATGCACTTCAATTCAATCAAGGCACCCAGGAAAGAGGAGGGTTTTCTGAGGTTCAGTGGAGATTAGTGGAGAATCTTCTCCGGAAAGAAGCCAAAGAAAAAAGTTCTCTTCTTGACGGCAAAGAAAGAATTAAAGGATTTGTTAATGAACGCATAACAATGAAGAAAAAAAATATTTACCAAATGTTACAATGGGTTTTGTCAAATCGGTGCCGGCGCGAATTCCTTTTGAATTATTTTGAGGAACAGGTGACAAGTAAAATTGAGCAATGCTGTGATATTTGCGGAATTGACGAAAAAAACTATTCAGCCTCCCATAAAATGAGGAAGAATCATTTAGGGAAAATTGAATGGAAGGAATACCTAGCCGGATTATTACTTAATAGCGAGTTGAGGGAATGAAAAAGAAATATAATGAACTAATTAGCAGCTTAACTGATAAAGATTTACTTTTTCACTTATATATGACACAGGTCATATTGCTTGTGATCTCACTCATTTTAGGATTGCTCCTATTTGACCATTTCTCTTTTTTGAAAACAATCGATGTAAGGGACGTTAAGATTATTTCCATAGGCGTGCCATTGGGGATAGCGATTGTCATCGTTGACTTAATCCTAATGAAATGGCTGCCTGCATCTTTTTATGATGATGGCGGCTTAAATGAACGGATTTTTCGGAAAAGAAATATATTCCATATTTTTATTATTGCCGCGTTTGTTTCCTTTAGCGAGGAAGTATTATTTAGAGGGATCATCCAAACGAAAGTCGGGCTTATTTTGGCTAGTCTTATCTTTGCGTTAATCCATTACCGCTACCTGTTTAATGTGTTTTTATTTATCAACATTATCACGCTTAGTTTTGTTATTGGGGCAGTCTATGAATCGACAAATAATCTGGCTGTCACCATTATGATGCATTTTATTATCGATTTCTTATTAGGTATTTTTATAAAGTATAAACATTCTTCGGCAGATGATCAGCAAGGAGGGGGAGGGCTTCATGAATAGAGAAGAACCATATCGAGAGCAAGCCGAAAGATTAAAACAACGAATACAAAAGGTGAATGAAAATATCGAAGTAAACGATGAATTGCCTCCAAGGGAACTGGTCCATCGGGAAAAAAAGAAAAAGGTAAAATGGAAAATAAAATATCCGGTTATTCGGATCCTGGTATTATTCTTTATTCTTCTTCCTGTGATTATTTTCAGTGTTATTTCTTATCTTGATGGAAAACAAATAAATGGCTCTAAGAAAGCTTCAACGGATCCTGTTGGCTATGAAACTATTAACCTAAAAAAATCAACTTCAGAAGAGGCTGATAAAGTGGAGGAAGACCAATCCGTAAATGCCGATGGAGCTGATAATCTGGAAAGTGTAGAAGCGGGCACCTCATTAACCCCACCAGCCGAAGAACAGCCGACTGCCAATACGGAAAAAAATGTGTCCACGGAAAGTCCTGTTTCACCTCAAGGGGCTGCCAGCAATAATGCACCAGTGCAGACTCAGAATCAACCAACACAAACGGATACAAGTAAAAGTGAACCAGTACAACAAACGATCATTCGTCATAAGGTTCAGCAGCAAGAAACATTATTTAGTATTTCGATGAAGTATTATAAATCTCAAAAAGGGATGGACATTATAAAAAAAGCAAACAACATGTCCAATGAAGAAATCTATGTTGGTCAGGTATTGAAAATCCCAATTAGCAACTAACCGATCGTTTTTAGGTCGGTTTTTTTGTTTTTTAATTCATAAGTTTGCGGACAAGTTCATATTTATTAATGGAGAAATGGAGGGATGGATATGGATTCTCCCATTAGGGAGCTTGAGCATACGGATGAAGCGACCAAGCAGGTTCTAGAAAATGTCCGGAAAAAGAAGGAAAAATTTGATAAAGCAGAAAAGTTACATTATCTTTCTATCTATTCGACTCTTTTATTGGCGGCCATCTTTTTTTGTTATTTTTATTTTGCCATTGCGAAATATTATTCTTATTCCTTTTTTGCCATGTTTTCTGCTTCGTTAAATGATTCGGTTATCATATTTTTAATGGCGATTACGATCATTGGGTACGGTTCAATGAATATTTTAAAGCAGCAAAAGGATAAGAAGGAGAAGGAATATCAGGAATTGAGGGCTGAGATTGCCGACCGCAGTAAAGATTTTTGGAAGAAGGAAGAAGAGTGGAAAAACCGCCATATCGTTTTTGCAATGATGAAAAAAAATTACGATATCAATCTATATCATGAAAAAAAATAAAGAAGCAGAATCTCTGCCTCTTCCTAATTAAAAAATCTTCTTCTTTCCTTTTTCTTCTTTTAAAATTTCGACCGCTTCGCGGAAGCGTTGCGAGTGGATGATTTCTCTTTCCCGTAGGAAACGAAGACCGTCATTTAAGTCGGGGTCATCGCTCATATTGATAATCCATTGGTAGGTTGCCCGTGCTTTCTCTTCTGCAGCAATGTCTTCATAAAGGTCGGCGATTGGGTCACCCTTAGCTTGGATATACTGAGTGGTAAAAGGAATTCCTGCGGCATTATGGTAAAATAGGGCTTTATCATGATCGGCATAGTGCCCGTCAAGCCCTGCTGCCTTCATTTGTTCAACGGTAGCGTCTTTTGTGAGCTTGTAGACCATAGTGGCAATCATTTCCAAGTGAGCAAACTCTTCCGTTCCGATATCTGTCAAAAGGCCGATGACTTTGTCGGGAATCGTGTATCGTTGGTTCAAATATCGGAGCGCTGCAGCAAGCTCTCCATCGGCACCTCCATATTGTTCTATCAAAAATTTGGCTAACATCGGATTGCAGGTGCTGACACGGACAGGATATTGCAGTTTCTTTTCGTATATCCACATTTTCCTTTATCCCTCCCTTTGAACATCTAACACTATCCAGCTCCAGAGCCCAGCGGCTAGTGTCCTTCGCTCTTCTCCCTACGATAAGTCAAGCACGAATGCGCTATCGCTCTTCGTGTTTCCTTTATCTCAGTCGAAGCGCTCCACAAGGAAAGCTTAGGCAGCATAGCCATCGCACGAAGAAAAAGCGTAGCTTTTTCGAGGAGGCCATACGCCGCTAAACGGGCGCTTCCGCTTTTAAATTTGCCATGGCCAAGGTGAATCGTCCCAATTCCATGGATGCCCCGAATAGCTGTTGCCAAACTGCTGAAGGGGGCCAAATTGGCTTTCGAAGGCTTTTTTTATTCTCTTTCTTTCCTTTACATAATGGTTAAATTGGTTTATCGCTTCAAGATCATCATTGTGAGTATCCAAATACAAAGTGAGCTCGACCAGGACAAAGTCGACGGCTTGGAGCTGTTCCATCAATTGATAATACTCGGCAGGAACTTGCTTCATGAAGGGATACCCCCTTTTGCAATTTCATTGGGGCCGTACCAGGGATCATAGAAATCTTTCCAAAGCGTACCTGCTTTAAGAGCCTCAAATGGAGAAAACTGTGGGAGATTTGGTGGTTGAAAACCCATATATAAATGAGGCGGTGTGGAATACTTTTTTTCAAGCATCGGCTTACAGGGGTCGAAAGGACTTACATACGGATGGTAGGTCTTAAGATGAGTGTTCATGGAAACCCTCCCTTTATTTCAGCATCAGTTAATCATATGATAATATTCTTATGACATGACATAAAAGTTTAATAAATGAAAGGTTTTCGAACGCTGACATAGAATTATAATATAGTTGAAGTATTAACCTTAGAGGTGATAGGGATATGTTCGTAAAAAATATGATGATTCCAAAGCATGACTGTATTACAGTACAGGAAAACGAAACGCTAAAAGCAGCCTTGGATCGATTGGAAGCTCAGCAAATTGACGGCCTACCTGTTTTGCAAGGTAATAAATATGTCGGTGTAGTAACCAGATATGGGATTTATGAAAATTACTTTCTTTCCAATAAAACAAAGGAAGAATATTTAACAACGACGAGTGTGAAAGACATTGCTACCCACCAAGAGATGTTTTTGGAAGGTGCGGAACTATTTGAAAGGACGATGCTTGATTTAAAAGATTTTCCTCTGCTTGCAGTAGTAGATGAGGATCGTACTTTTCTAGGGGTGATAACTCGCTCAGATGTTTTGAGCTTCTTTGAGAGTGCTTTTGGAGTCAATCGCCCCGGGGTGAGGATTGCGTTTACATCAGTTGAGACGGAAGGACGGATCGCTCGCTTGTCGGAAATCGCCCATCATTTTCACGAGCATATCATTTCGCTGGTCACCTTTGACGAAACAGATAAGCTGGTCCGAAGAATAGTCATGAAAATTGAAAAGAAAGATAATATTGATAAATTTACGAAAAAACTTGAAGAACATGGCTTTCGTATTTTAAGTATTGAAGAAGTGTAAAAATACTTAATCGTGGAAATAATACCAATCCCCCTCATACATTGTTATGGGGGGGATTTTTTGCATGCTTGCGGTAGGGAGGATTTTGTTTATCTACTTGTTCGGCTATTTATTCATTAAATGGATTTGGATTCCGAAACCATTTGTTTTGGCTGATTTTTTTATTGTTTTAATTACACACCCGCTTGAGTTTTTGGCTGCCTCCTTAGCCCTGTTCCTTGGTGTCCTTCTTACGGGTGGTCTTATCAAGGATTTCATACATAAATTAAGAGGTGCACAGAAGAAGCATATTCTCTTGAAGATTATAGAAATGGTTTTTCTGATTATCGTATTCACGATTCTTTTTCGATTTGGCTGGGAGCAGGCACTTGTTTTTTTTAGTTTAAGTATCGTTTATGGTACCATTTCATTAGAATCTTAGAGTTTTAAAGGGGTATGTGAATATGGGTTTAATCCCAATTATCTTGTTGATCTTTCTCATCATTGGGTTATGCCTGCTTTTATATATGCTGCGGGAGGCCTTTTTAAATGTTGTTGTCCGGCATGAATTCCATTTTCAGGATTTTCCTGAAACGTTTGGAAGAATGACCATCTTTTTTATTTCCGATATTCATAAACGGACAATATCTGATAAGGTCATTCAAACGGCCATAGGGAAGGCTGATTTTGTTGTAGTAGGCGGGGATTTGACAGAAAGAGATGTGCCTTTACAAAGGGTAAAGGCAAATTTAATGAAGTTAAGACAAATTGGTCCCGTTTATTTTGTATGGGGAAATAACGATTATGAGGCCAATTTGCACCAGTTACATACGGTGTTTCAGGAAACTGACATAAATGTCTTGGATAACTCAGCCGTCAGCCTGCATTCTAACCAAGGCGAAAAGATTTTTTTACTTGGAGTTGACGATGTCACTTTAGGAAGGGACCGGCTTGAGTTGGCCTTAGACAGAACAGAAGCCAATCACTTTAAAATTTTGGTCAGCCATTCCCCGGATATTATCAAGAAAGTTGGGCCAAAGCAGAATATCCGGCTGATTTTAAGCGGACATACACACGGTGGTCAAATCCGTCTTTTTGGATTCAGCCCCGGAGAAAAAGGGGGAATAAAAAGAGTTCAGCAAACAGTGCTTTTCATTAGCAACGGTTATGGAACAACTGCCATCCCCCTTAGATTGGGAGCCCCGGCACAGTGCCATTTGATTACTGTTAGAAAATGTTCCGATACTCCTTAGTTAGGGGAGACAATTCACAACCGCCTCTCTGCTTTCATAATCTAACACAAGAGATGTCTAGCAGGGGGCAAAAACATGCGCTTAGAACGCTTAGCAGCAAATAAAATAAAAATTATTTTAACGTCCGATGATTTGTTTGAAAGAGGGCTTTCCAAGGAGGATATTTGGAAAGAATCCGGCAAATGGAATCAGCTATTTCACGATATGCTTGAAGAGGCAAGTGAAGAATTCGATGTTGATATAAGGGGTTCGGTAGCGGTTGAAATTTTCTCCCTTCAAGCTCAAGGAATTATCATGATTATAACCGTCGACCATACGCGGGAAGATGAGGAAGCATTGGATGATGGTTTAATTGAAATGCAGGTAAGAGTAGGGGGCTGTGAGGACTTTTTATATGAATTTGAAGAATTAGAAGATATAATCGGTCTCGCGAAACGGCTTTCCTTATTAGGTATTTATGGTGGGAGTCTATATGTATATCGCAGCCGCTACTTTCTTTTGCTGACAAAAATAGAAACCGAACAGAGCTCTATTACCGCCTCATTGATGTCGGAGTTTGGCAATGCATCCATATTAAGTCCGTATGTCTTAAAAGAATATGGAAAACTAATCGTCGGTCACGCAGCGATCGAAACCCTTCTCCACTATTTCAAATGAATAATACACATATCTAATAAGGAGGGGGTTAAACCGCTCCTTAAGTTTTTTTACAATGCTATTTGTTATTTTAAAATAGTAAATAAATGCGAATGACCGCCTTTGCATAATCACAATATATAAAAGGAAAGGTGGATTTTTGTTCTTGCATTAATTGCCTAAAGGTGTATACTTGTGACTGATAGCGGACATTAATCGTTTTAGTATTTTCTTAGGAGGTTTATAAATGTCTACCGAAAAAGGTAATGAAAAGACTAATCATGAGGGTAAGCACGATGTGTTAAAATCAACACAGACCGTTATACATAAAGCCCTTGAAAAATTAGGTTACCCTGAAGAGGTATACGAGCTCTTAAAAGAGCCGCTAAGAATGATGACAGTCAAGATTCCAGTTAGAATGGATGATGGATCTGTAAAAATATTTACTGGATACCGTGCGCAGCATAATGATGCAGTAGGCCCAACAAAGGGAGGAATCCGTTTCCATCCAGGTGTAACAGAGACAGAAGTGAAAGCCCTTTCAATTTGGATGAGCTTAAAATGTGGAATCGTTGATCTTCCATATGGCGGCGGTAAAGGCGGGATTATCTGTGACCCGCGCGATATGTCATTCCGTGAGCTTGAAAGATTAAGCCGCGGATATGTAAGGGCAATCAGCCAAATTGTCGGCCCAACAAAAGATATTCCAGCTCCTGACGTATTTACAAACTCGCAAATAATGGCCTGGATGATGGACGAGTACAGCCGGATTGATGAATTTAACAATCCTGGTTTTATCACTGGAAAACCGCTTGTACTTGGCGGTTCCCATGGTCGTGAGTCGGCAACAGCAAAAGGGGTCACCATTTGTATCCGCGAGGCAGCGAAAAAGAGAGGCATCAATATCGAAGGAGCTAGAGTCGTTGTCCAAGGTTTCGGGAACGCTGGCAGCTATTTGTCGAAATTCATGCATGATGCAGGTGCTAAAGTAGTAGGGATTTCAGATGCCTATGGTGCGCTTTATGATCCGAATGGACTAGATATCGATTACCTGCTCGACCGAAGGGACAGTTTTGGAACAGTAACAAAGCTATTCAATAACACAATTACCAATAAGGAACTGCTTGAATTGGAATGTGACATTCTCGTTCCGGCAGCAATTGAAAACCAAATTACCGAAGAGAATGCCCACAATATTCGTGCCGGCATCGTGGTTGAGGCCGCAAACGGACCTACCACATTAGAAGCTACAGAAATTTTAACCGAGCGCGGAATTCTTCTTGTACCTGACGTATTGGCTTCTGCAGGTGGAGTAACTGTTTCATATTTTGAATGGGTACAAAATAACCAGGGTTACTATTGGTCTGAGGAAGAAGTAGAAGAAAAGCTTGAAAAAGTGATGGTCAAATCCTTTAACAATATATATGATACAGCCCAAACTCGCCGCGTTGATATGCGTCTTGCTGCTTACATGGTTGGTGTAAGAAAAATGGCTGAAGCAAGCCGCTTCAGAGGCTGGATTTAAGTTGTTACCATTGAAATATATCCTTAAAACTCCTATCATTAACAGGTAGGAGTTTTTTCTATATATTAAGACAGATGCATGAATGTTTTAAGGAGTGTTCCATTGTGCAAATAGAAGACGTAATTATTATTGGCGGTGGCCCGTGTGGTATGGCGGCTGCGATCGCCTTACAGGAAATAGGAAAAAGCCCGCTTATCATCGAAAAAGGCAATATTGTAAACTCTTTATATAACTATCCAACACATCAAACCTTTTTTAGTACAAGTGAAAAATTAGAAATTGGTGATGTCGCTTTTCTAACCGAAAATTATAAACCAAAAAGAAATCAAGCTCTAGTCTATTATAGAGAGGTTGCAAAAAGAAAAAAGCTTCGTATTAATCCCTTTGAAAAAGTGACGCAAGTGACAAAAGACAATCAATTGTTTACAGTTGTAACAGACAAAAATACTTATCGTGCCAATTATGTTGTCATAGCCACCGGCTATTATGATAACCCCAATTTTATGAAGGTACCTGGTGAGGATCTGCCTAAAGTGTTTCATTACTTTAAAGAAGCGCATCCCTATTTTGACCGGGATGTCTGTGTTATAGGCGGAAAAAATTCCAGTGTAGATGCGTCCATAGAGCTTATAAAGGCGGGTGCAAGAGTAACTGTTTTATATCGCGGAAATGAATATTCTCGAAGTATCAAGCCGTGGATTCTTCCGGAATTTGAAGCCTTGGTCCGGAATGGAGTCATCCATATGGAGTTTAATGCAAATGTCAAAGAAATAACTGAAAATGAGGTCATTTATGTAAAAGAAGGCCAAGAAAAGACCATAAAAAATGACTTTGTGTTTGCCATGACTGGGTACCACCCTGATCATCAATTCATTAAAAATATGGGAGTGATAATCGACCAAGAATCAGGAAGGCCGATTTTTAACTCTGAAACGATGGAAACAAACGTAGAAGGGATTTATATTGCAGGGGTACTAGCGGCCGGCAACAATGCAAATGAAATCTTTATTGAAAATGGAAGATTTCATGGCGGACAAATTGCAGGTTCCATCTTAGAGAAAGAATCAAAAGGGTGATATTACTATGAAAAAGGTTGTTTTGTTAACTACAGGCGGTACAATTGCAAGTAAACCAAATAAAGATTCTGGAAAACTTGCATCTGGTGCTTTAACGGGTGAAGAACTGGCTGCAATGTGCCAATTGCCAAATGATATTGAAGTCATTGTTGAATCTGTCTTTCAAAAAGCTAGTATTCATATTACTTTTGACGATTTACTTTTATTAAAATCAAAAATTGAGGGCTATTTTAAAGATGATACGGTTTGTGGAGTGGTCGTCACACACGGGACAGATACAATGGAAGAAACAGCCTACTTCCTTGATTTAACAATTGCCGATTCACGTCCAGTTGTAGTAACCGGATCACAGCGTTCCCCAGAAGATTTGGGGAGTGATGTCTACATTAACCTAAGGCATGCCATCTATTCTGCTTGTGCTAAAGATTTGCATGATGCCGGGGCAGTTGTCGTTTTTAATGAGCGGATTTTTGCAGCAAGATACGTCAAAAAGGAACACGCATCCAATATTCAGGGGTTTAACTCCTTTGGATTTGGCTATCTAGGAATCATTGATAACGACCAGGTTCATATTTTTCAAAAGCCTATAAAACGGGAATTTTATAAGGTTCTTACAGCTATCCCCCAGGTTGAGATCATTAAATGCTATATTGGTGCCGATGGAAAATTTATTAAGGCCGCAAGAGAAGCGGGAGTAAAAGGAATCATCCTCGAGGGGGTAGGGCGCGGCCAGGTAGCCCCTAAAATGATGGAAGAAATAGAACTATCAATAAAAGCTGGAATTAAGATGGTCGTTACCACCAGCGCTGAAGAGGGTTCTGTTTATACAACCTATGATTACGAGGGCAGTGCCTATGACCTTTATAAAAAGGGAGTCATCCTTGGCAGCGATAATGACTGCAAAAAGGCAAGAATTAAACTTGCTGTTTCGCTAGCAAGCGGACTAGAAAATATTCAATATTAATGGAAGCTGGAATAAATCTTTCATTTTCCTTACGTCATTTCCATGTTAGACTTAAGAAAATGGAGTTGAAAAGAGGTTCATCATGCTGGGAATCTTATCTGCCGGGATCGCTCCCGGCTTGGCCTTGCTAAGTTATTTTTATTTAAAAGATGAATATGAATCTGAGCCTATTCCCCTTGTTCTTAGAACATTTTTGTATGGTGCGCTGTTGGTATTTCCGATTATGTTTATCCAGCATGTCCTAAAGACAGAGCAATTACTTGATTCAAGCATGATTAACGCATTTATCAGTACCGGTTTTCTTGAGGAATTTTTTAAGTGGTTTATTGTTTTTTATGCCATTTATCAACATGTTGAATTTGATGAACCGTTTGATGGAATTGTCTACGGTGCGGCAGTTTCCCTTGGTTTTGCTACCGTTGAAAATATTTTTTACCTGATTGCTAACGGCATTGAACATGCCATAACCCGGGCGCTGCTCCCGGTCTCCAGTCATGCACTCTTTGGGGTTATAATGGGATTTTATTTTGGCAAGGCAAAGTTTACCGAAGGCAATAAAGCGAAATGGCTTGCTTTGTCGTTGCTACTCCCATTTGTTCTGCACGGCTTCTACGATTTAATCCTGCTATCTTTAGAAAATTGGCTGCTTATCATTTTTCCTTTCATGATCTTTCTATGGTGGTTTGGACTTAGAAAAGTGAAAAAAGCGAAATTGTTAAGTGCTAACCATTTTAAAAAACAATATTCACTTGAAAAGACCCTTCATCATTGATGTTGGGTTTTTTCATTTAATTGGAATAAAAACACCATTTAAACAAAAAATAGGATTAATGCAAAAAGATTTACAAATGGGGGTTAATGTTCCATGTTGAAGAAATCGATATTAATAAATCTGCTAATCTTATCCCTTTTAATAACGCCATTACCATTCGTAAAAACCAATCAGGTTCAGGCTTTTTCGGGACAGGTAATCCAGCATGGTGCGGTTGGCGCCGATGTCATTGAATTACAAGAAAGGCTCAAACATTTAGGTTTTTTTACAGGGAAAGTGGATGGAGTTTTCGGCTGGCGGACCTATTGGGCATTACGGAATTTCCAGTATGAATTTGGGATGCCGATTGATGGGATGGCAGGGCCGGATACAAAAGCCAAACTCGTGAAGGCGAGCAAAAACTATAAGGCGGGCAATAATTCTGCGGCAAAACCAAATGCAAAACCGCAGGCACCTGCCAAAAAGCCCACCGCCGCAAACACTCCGGCCGGTTTTTCGCAAAATGATATTCGCTTAATGGCCAATGCCGTTCATGGGGAGTCGAGAGGTGAACCATATATCGGCCAGGTAGCAGTTGCTGCAGTTATTCTAAACAGGGTACAAAGTGCGTCATTTCCAAACACGGTTTCTGGAGTTATCTTTGAACCGGGAGCATTTACTGCAGTCGCCGATGGACAGATTTGGCTGACCCCGAATGAAACTTCCAAGAAAGCAGTGATCGATGCGATAAATGGCTGGGATCCTACCGGCGAAGCCTTGTATTATTTTAATCCGGCAACGGCCACGAGCGGATGGATTTGGGGAAGACCGCAAATTAAAAAAATTGGCCAACATATTTTTTGCAAATAGAGGTGAAAACAGTTGATTAGAGGAATATTGATTGGCTTTCTCGCGGTAGCTATTGCGGGTACTGCCTACTGGGGTTACCAGGAACATCAAGAGAAAAACGCGGTGCTGTTAAATGCAGAAAACAATTATCAACGGGCGTTCCATAATCTTACTTATCGAATGGATCTTTTAAATGACAAAATTGGCACAACACTTGCTATGAACTCAAAAAGTTCATTATCACCGTCGCTAATTGAAGTCTGGAGACTCACGTCACAGGCGCACAGCGATGTTGGGCAGCTTCCATTGACGCTGCTGCCATTTAATAAAACAGAGGAATTTCTTGCGAATATCGGAAACTTCAGCTATCGGACTGCTGCCAGGGATTTGGATAAGGAGCCCCTTTCTGATCAGGAATACGAAACATTGAAATCCCTTTATAAGCAATCCGGACAAATCCAGTCAGAGCTTAGAAAAGTCCAGCATATGGTACTAAAGAACAATTTGCGCTGGATGGATGTTGAGCTTGCCCTGGCCTCAGGTAAGGAAAATACAGATAACACGATTATTGACGGTTTCAAAACGGTTGAGAAAACCGTCAGCGGCTATGAAGAAACTGCTCAGGGGCTTAGCTTAACAAACCTGCAAAAAAAGGATGAAAACTATAAAAAAATTAGAGGGAAATCCATTACAAAGCAAGAGGCTGCTGACATTGCGAAAAAATATATGAAAATTGACGACAATGCGGATGTGAAGGTCACCAAAAATGGCAAAGGGTCTGACTACGGCTTTTACAGTGTTTCCGTAAGGAATAACAAAACTGGTCAGGAAGCTAGTATGGACATTACAAAAAAAGCCGGCCATCCCATTTGGTTTATGAACAATCGCCCAATCGATAAGCAGGCGATCAGTTTGAATGATGCCAATAATAAAGCACTTGCCTTTTTAAAAGAAACCGGCTTTAAAGACTTAGAAACTTTTGAAAGTTTTCAATATGATAATGTTGGTGTCTTTAATTTTGTCACCACTATTAATGGGGTCAGAATCTATCCGGAATCGGTAAAGGTTAAGGTTGCTCTAGATAATGGCGATATTGTCGGCGTCTCTGCGGAGGATTACTTAAAGTCCTTTCAAACAAGAAATTTAGATAAACCAACCATTACACTTGAAGATGCCAGAAAGAAAGTGAATCCAAATCTAAAGGTGATGGAGGACCGGCTTGCTGTAGTCATCAATGATTTAAATGAGGAAGTATTATGTTACGAATTTCTCGGAACAATGGGAGAAGATACTTACCGCATTTTTATTAATGCAAAAACAGGTATGGAAGAAAAAGTGGATAAACTAAAAAATGCGGAAAATATGTATGAAGGTGTTTTATAAGGAAAGGCTAATGCCTTTCCTTTCTCTTTTGGCACACTACCGAGAATAAAATAACGAATCAGCCCCCATAATAGGAATAACTTGGTACCGGGGTGAATGGATTTGGAGAAAATCGAAAAAATTTTAATGAAGATAATCATCATACAGTTTCTGTTTTTACTTCTAACGCAATTTTTTCTTCATCAGCTTGACACGCTGCCAGAATTGCAGCAACTAACCAAATACGAAGGCGTCAACGAAAATTCCATCACCGAAATACTCCAGACCTTTCAAGGAAATTAATTTATTGCCTCTGCAAACGGGCCTGTTGATTTCCGCTCCGGGCACTCGCTTTCCGCGGGGAGGCTCCCCGGCACGCCCGCGGAAAGCAAAGTGCCTGGAGCGCCAAACAACAGACTTAATGAAAGCATAAATGATTAGAATTTCAACACGATAATTATTAATGAAGAAAAATATTAGCAGGCTTGCCTGCTTTTTTTGATTTAATGGATTAAATTAAGGAAGGATTCCATTCTCTTATGGTAAAATAAATATAGACAACTTTAGATATTCATTAGGAGGATTTATGAATAGAAAAATATCCATCGCAATTGACGGTCCTGCTGCTGCCGGTAAAAGCACTGTAGCAAAAATTGTGGCAGAAAACTTATCGTATATTTACATTGATACAGGTGCCATGTATCGGGCGTTGACATATAAAGCAATTGCGAACAATCTTGATCTTGAAGATGAAGACTCCCTAGTGGAAATGCTGCTCAAAACAGAAATAGGACTCCTGCCTTCTGATAACGGGCAAATCGTTTTACTCGATAATCTCGATGTTACTAACAAGATTCGCACATCTGAAGTAACCAATTTGGTATCCATTCCTTCCAAACACCTAAGGGTAAGGGAAGAAATGGTGAGAAGACAGCAATCGTTTGCGAAAAGCGGCGGTGTTGTCATGGATGGGCGTGACATTGGCACCCATGTTTTACCGAATGCAGAGGTAAAAGTCTTTTTACTCGCCAGTGTGGACGAAAGAGCCGAGCGGCGCCATAATGAAAATCTTCAAAAGGGATTCCCATCAGACTTGGAAAAACTAAAAGAAGAAATTGCGCGTAGAGATAAAATCGACTCTGAAAGAGAAGTAGCTCCTTTGAAAAAGGCCGAAGATGCCATCGCAATTGATACTACCTCTTTGACTATTCCGGAAGTAGTCGATAAAATTATGGCTCTTGTGCACGAAAGGATTGGATGAGTTGACGTTTTATACCTTTGCCAGATCAGTAGTAAACGCAATTTTTAAACCGTGGTATCGAGTTGAAACGATTGGAGCGGAGAATATTCCAAAAGAGGGCGGCGTACTTCTTTGTTCCAATCATATTCATAATTTTGACCCCATTATTGTCGGGATTACCGGGAAAAGACCTGTCTATTTTATGGCCAAAGAGGAAATCTTCCGAGTCCCAGTCTTGGGGAACATCGTGCGGAAATGTAACGCTTTTCCTGTAAAAAGAGGAATGAGTGATCGCGAAGCACTAAGAAAAGGAATCAACATCTTAAAGGATGGGCATGTGCTTGGGCTTTTTCCAGAAGGAACGAGAAGTAAAACTGGGGAATTAGGGAAGGGTCTTGCCGGTGCTGGTTTTTTTGCCTTGAAAACAAATTGTGCTGTTGTTCCGTGTGCGATTCTTGGCCCTTACAAAAACCTGCAAAAGTTAAAGGTAGTTTATGGTAAACCTATTCAAATGGACGAACTTAGAACTTCGAAGGCATCTGCGGAAGCAGCCACTGAATTAATTATGGCTGAAATTCATAAACTTATTAAAGAGGATCGATAGGTTTCCGCTTGACAAAAGACATGATTTATAAGAAGTTAAATAATGAGATTCAATTTTGGGCAAATCAGAATTTATAGACAATTATAGATTTTGCTAGTCAATGGATTAAGGAGGATTACATATGTCTGAAGAATTAAATCAGGTAGAAGTGAAAAGCTTTGAAGTTGGCGACAAGGTAACCGGGCAAGTTACTAAAGTAGAAGAAAAGCAGGTGCTTGTAAATATCCAAGGCAGCAAACTTGATGGGATTATTCCAATCAGCGAATTATCAAGCCTGCATATTGAAAAAGCCTCAGATGCCGTTAAAGAAGGCGATGAACTAGAGCTTGAAGTAATGAAGGTTGAGGAAGAAGCATTAATTCTTTCAAAAAGAAAAGTGGACGCCGGCAAGGCTTGGGAAAGCCTTGAGCAGAAATTCCAAAGCGGCGAGGTTATTGAAACTGAAGTAAAAGATGTAGTGAAAGGCGGACTAGTTGTCGACCTTGGAGTTCGCGGCTTTGTCCCTGCTTCCCTTGTTGAGACATATTTTGTCGAGGATTTTAGCGACTATAAGGGCAGAACGATTACTTTTAAAATTGTTGAACTCGATAAAGATAAAAATCGCTTAATCCTTTCCCACCGTGCTGTTGTTGAACAGGAAAAGGCAAAGCAAAAACTATCCCGTCTTGATGCAATCCAGCCGGGGGATATCATTGAAGGTACAGTTCAAAGATTGACTGATTTTGGTGCTTTTGTTGATATCGGCGGAATTGACGGACTTGTCCATATTTCCCAATTATCACACGAACATGTCAATAAACCAACAGATGTTGTACATGAAGGCCAAAAGGTTAATGTAAAAGTCCTAAGCGTGGATCGGGGCAGCGAAAGAATCTCATTATCCATTAAAGAGACACTTCCTGGGCCGTGGTCAAACATCTCAGAAAAGGCTCCAAAGGGCAGTGTGTTAACCGGAACCGTTAAGCGATTGGTTTCTTATGGAGCTTTCGTTGAGGTATTCCCAGGTGTTGAAGGCCTTGTTCATATCTCCCAGATTGCCCATAAACACATCGGTACCCCTCATGAGGTGTTAAAGGAAGGACAAGAGGTATCCGTTAAAGTTTTAGATGCAAATGAAGCAGAGCAACGCTTATCTTTGAGCATCAAGGAGCTTCTTGAAAAAGAGGTTGAGGAAACCTACGATTATGAACTTCCGGAAGAATCAAAAGGATTCCAGCTTGGTGAAATGATTGGAGATAAGTTAAAGAATCTGAGAAAATAATGGTGATAAAACGTGTCTAGATTGGAACGTAAATGGGATCACATCCGCCTAGCTATTGAAAATGGGCACACGCGTTCTTCAGCATTTGATGATATTAAATTTATTCACCAAAGCTTACCGAATATTGGTATTAGTGATGTTCGATTAAATCAAAAAATAGGCGAACTTTATTTAAGTTCGCCTATTTTTATCAATGCGATGACGGGCGGCGGCGGTGAAAAAACCTATTCGATTAATAAGGAACTGGCCATTGCTGCAAGCGAGCTTGGATTGGCGATGGCTGTCGGTTCTCAAATGTCGGCTGTTAAGGATCGAACTCAAAGCTATACCTATGAAGTGGCCCGTAAAGAGAATCCGAAGGGCGTTTTGATTGCCAATCTTGGCAGTGAGGCACAGTTGGATGATGCAAAATATGCGATTGAAATGATTGAAGCCAATGCGCTGCAAATTCATTTAAATGTAATCCAAGAGCTGACCATGCCGGAGGGGGATCGTGACTTTTCCGGAGCCTTAAAAAGAATTGAAACCATCGTAAACGGTGTAGAAGTCCCAGTGATCATAAAAGAGGTGGGCTTTGGTATGTCCCGTGAAACGATTCAAATGCTTTTCTCGATAGGGGTACAAATTGCCGATTGTGGGGGAACCGGAGGAACCAACTTTGCTGAGATCGAAAATAAACGCAGAGAGAAATCCCTTCCTTTTTTCACTGATTGGGGCATACCCACTCCTGTTTCTATTGCGGAAGCTTCATCCATTTCCAACATTTCCATCCTTGGCTCTGGCGGTTTTATGAACGGTTTGGATATCGTCAAAGGAATAGCCTTGGGAGCGGATGCGATTGGTGTTGCCGGTCATTTCCTGAGGATTCTTGTAGAAAAAGGGACAGAAGCCTTAGTGGATGAAATGCAGGAGCTGCTTATGGAGATTACCCTTATTATGACAGCCTTAGGGGTAAAATCCATTTCGGAATTGAAACGTGTTCCCTTGATTATTTCTGGGCAGACTTATCATTGGTTAACCCAAAGAGGGATCGAAACTAAACAATACAGTCAGCGACAAGTTTAAAGCTCCTGCAAAATGCAGGAGCTTTTCTTCTTGTCTGGCTGCAGCGCCTAGGGGCTCGGGGTCATAAGCCAATCCGTCAAGAAGGCTAAAAAACAGCCTTCTCGCCGGCTCGTCTTATGCCTGTCGCCCCTGGTCAAGGCGCTTCCGCTTTTCTTTTAGTAATCGTCCTTCCCATCATTTAAACCTCTTGCCTCATCAGGACCTGACAGCTTCGTGGACCCCTTATAGTGCAAGGCTTGATCACGGTCTGACTCCACTCTTCTGCTTGCTTTTAGCTTTTTCTCTTGGCGGTCTTTTCCCATTTTTCTACACCTCCTCTTTATAAGATGAATCACACAGGAAATATTATTCAGTGAGTATAAAAGTTCATCAGGAATATCAATAATGATAATAATAGGAGGTGTATGTATGGAAGGTGCAGCATTTTATTTGATTTTTTGGATGTTTTGGGTTTACCTTACGTTTATTTTACCTAAGGATAATCCGTATCGGCTAAGGGTTGCGGCTGCAGTATTAATCTTGATTATTTTTTCAAACCATCATTTTAGTTTCGGCATGGTTGACGTTTATGCAAGCGGGGTTGTCATCTTAGGTTATTCATATTTATTTATAAGCAAAGAAAAGCAGCGGGTTATCATATACCTTCTCATTTGTTCTTTAATTATCACAATTGCATACGTAACCTTCCATTTGTTCGAAATATTTGACCCGGTTTGGTTAATATTTAAGAAGGAATGGATGATGGGAATCGGTATCGGCTATTTGGCTATAATCCTGCAAAACACATTAAAGGGGAGACTGCTGATTATATTTAGCGGTACCATGCAGGGAGAGTTATTGTACGCGTATATTTTAAATAAATTTCAATTTCCGCATTCAATCGGAGATTTTGCTTATTTAGATGTATGTGCGTTGATTTCCGCAGTAACGGTTGGCTGGAGCCTTTTGGAAAATGCAGGAGCAGTACTGCAAAATCATTTTCATTTTTTGGAAAAAGCAAAACAAAAATCTTCTTAACAAGATTTATTCCCCCTATCCGTTGCAGGAGGAGATTAACATTTGCTAAGATAGGATAGTTAGACCTTTCTGGGGGTACCCCGAAGGGTTCTTTCATCATTTTTAGTAACTTTACATACTAAAAAAGTTTGATTAACGGATAAGAAAGGATGGCGATTTGAATGGTTAAACCTGTTATTGCCATTGTGGGAAGACCGAATGTCGGAAAATCCACTATTTTTAATAGAATTGTTGGTGAACGAATTTCCATTGTTGAAGATATCCCAGGTGTGACGAGAGACCGAATTTATAGCTCAGGCGAATGGCTCAACCATGATTTTAATATCATCGATACAGGCGGGATTGATATTGGTGATGAGCCGTTTCTGGAGCAAATCCGGCAGCAGGCGGAAGTGGCGATTGATGAAGCTGACGTCATTATCTTTTTAACGAATGGGAGAGAAGGGGTTACGGCTGCTGATGAAGAAGTGGCGAAAATTCTTTATAAAACAAAAAAACCAATTATCCTAGGGGTTAATAAGATTGATAATCCTGAAATGCGGGATATGATTTATGATTTTTACGCACTTGGGTTTGGAGAGCCAATCCCAATTTCGGGGTCTCATGGACTTGGCCTGGGGGATTTGTTGGATGCTGCTGCAAAACATTTTCCAAAGGGCGGAGAAGCAGAGTATGATGAGGATGTTATTAAGTTTTCTTTAATTGGCCGGCCAAATGTCGGAAAATCTTCTTTGGTTAACGCCATATTAAGAGAAGACCGGGTAATTGTCAGCAATATCGCCGGGACAACCCGTGATGCCATCGATTCTCCTTATACGTACGAAGGACAAGAATATGTTATCATCGATACAGCAGGAATTAGAAAAAAAGGTAAAGTATACGAAAGCACCGAAAAATATAGTGTGCTGCGGGCACTTAGGGCCATTGAACGATCAGACGTGGTTTTGGTGGTCATTAATGCGGAAGAAGGAATCATTGAACAGGATAAGAAAATCGCAGGCTATGCCCATGAAGCCGGAAGAGCGGTCGTCATTGTCGTCAATAAGTGGGATGCTATTGAAAAAGATGAAAAAACGATGAAAGAATTTGAGCAGAAGATCAGAGATCATTTTCTGTTTCTTGATTACGCACCGATCGTTTTCTTATCTGCTAAAACGAAAAAAAGAATCCATACCTTGCTGCCAGTGATTAATTTGGCTAGTGAGAACCATTCTATGCGTGTTGAAACAAGTGTCTTAAACGATATTATTATGGATGCGGTTGCCATGAACCCGACACCAACGGATAAAGGCAGAAGATTGAAAATTTATTATGCAACACAGGTTGCCGTGAAGCCGCCAACCTTTGTCATTTTCGTCAATGAACCAGAATTATTGCATTTTTCTTATGAACGTTTTCTTGAAAACAGGATAAGGGATGCATTTGGCTTTGAGGGCACCCCTATTAAGATTTATGCAAGAGAAAGAAAATAGCCTTGAGGCGGTGATCGTAATGGAAGAGAAACAAAAGGCTGCTGCCGTCGTCGGTGCTGGATCCTGGGGGACAGCTCTGGCGATGGTACTGGCGGATAATGGACTCGGGGTCCGGTTGTGGAGCCATAATGAGGAACAAGTTAAAGAAATCAATCAGTTTCATACAAACAAAAAATATTTGCCCGGAATAGACCTTCCTGAATTAATCGTTGGCTATGCTTCCTTAAGCGATGCCTTGGCAAATATTAAGCATGTTATTTTAGCGGTTCCCACAAAGGCCATTCGCGAGGTCATTCGGAAAATTCAAGCTGTCGTAACTTCTCCGATTATGATAACACATGTAAGTAAAGGGATTGAGCCCGATACTTTGATGAGAATTTCGGAAATCATCAAAGAGGAAATGCCTGAAGAGCTGTTAGATGCTGTCGTTGTTCTTTCTGGCCCAAGCCATGCCGAGGAAGTTAGTCTCAGACACCCGACAACGGTTGCGGTTACTTCGGAAAATATGGAGGCTGCTGAAGAAATTCAGGATTTATTTATTAACCACAATTTCCGTGTCTATACGAATTCCGATGTAATTGGGGTTGAGATTGGCGGTGCCTTGAAAAACATTATTGCCTTGGCTGTAGGAATTACCGATGGTTTGGGCTATGGGGATAATGCCAAAGCTGCCCTAATGACAAGAGGATTGGCTGAAATCGCGCGTCTTGGCACAAAAATGGGAGCTAACCCGTTAACTTTCTCCGGCTTGGCTGGAATAGGCGATTTAATTGTCACCTGCACCAGTGTTCACTCAAGAAACTGGAGAGCAGGAAATTTATTAGGGAAAGGAAAAACCCTAGAGGAAGTACTTGATAGCATGGGTATGGTCGTGGAAGGTGTCAGAACCACGAAAGCTGCTTACCAGCTGGCCGAAAAATATGAAGTAAAAATGCCTATTACCCGTGTGCTCTATGATGTTTTGTTTAATGGCAAAAATGCAAAAGACGGGGTAGAGGTATTAATGGGTCGCAGCAAAACGCATGAGATGGAGGATTTGGTTAATATTTTGGATGAAAGAAATATATAACGAAAAAATGTGCCTTTTCCTTCAAAAAATAGGCGTTCTTCTGATACGCTTTAACATGAAAATGCATACAATGCAACGAAGCAACTTGGTAGTATGACGCTGGAGTATGGGTTATTTAGTCTTGACCTGGCTGAAGTAAAGAACTCGCCCCTCTTTACTTCAGTTTTTTATTTTTATGTTATAATAACATTCGGACAAGGGGGGAATTACGTTGTCACCAGGTATGTTAAAGATGTGGATATCCGTTGGCGGAATGGCTTTAATGTTTCTCGCCATTATTACCATTTATTTGAGCAGGTATAAATTAACAGGAGTACTCCGTTTTGTTACAGCTATTCTTGCCTATCTATTTATGATTGCAGCAGGGCTGACACTGCTTATCGTATTCCTGACATGACGAAAAATATACATATAAAGGTGATTATATGAAGTGGAAGATGCTGGGCTTGTGTGCAGCTTTGGCTTTCCTGTTAACGGGATGTATGTATCCAAAGGAGGAATTGGCAAAGAATCAGATTCCGTACAAGGATCAAATACAAGCAGTTCAAACGGCTGTGGACGATTTTAGAAATGATAATGGCGGTATACTGCCAATCAAGACGAAAGAAGCGGGTACCCCCATTTATCAAAAGTATCCAATTGATTTTAAAAAGATTGCCCCCAAATATATAGCTGAACCACCCGGTAATGCGTTTGAAAACGGGGGTATATTCCAATACGTTTTGGTTGATGTGGAAACCAGTCCAACCGTGAAACTTATTGACTTAAGAATGGCTGAAACGATCCGGGATATGAAATTAAGATTAAAGGCAATGGGGTATCCGCCCTATAAAAAACAAATTGCTAAAAATGTGTTTACTCTAGATTATAAAAAATTGGGATATAAGGAGCCTCCATATGCCGTCAGCCCGTATTCCAATCAAAATTTATCCTTTGTCATCACTGGGAATGCCGAAGTATATATAGATTACAGCCCTGACCTTTATCAGGCAATTAAGAAATCAGACCAGAAGGTGAATCCTGGCGAGGATATCCGGCCTATTCTAGTCAATAACTCTATGTTCGTTCCGGCTTTTTCCCTGCCCTACACCGTAGACCCAAAAACAAATGAACCGGTATTTCTAGAAGAATAAGATTTAAAAGTCATAACCCTTTTCCTGCGAAATATATTGTAGGAGAAGGGTTTTTTTTCAATAAATAAACGCGGTACGGCGAATTCCTAATTCCATCGTATCGATGAACATAAATAGAAACCCTCCATCCATTTTGACCTTACAGGTACTGTAAATACCAGCATTACATGAAATTTTTTTTGAAGGAGGTAAAAAATTTTTTGAAAAGTGTCATAACTGGGTAGGACAACATCATAAACATATACTGTCCAAAAATACCTATATGGATGAAACTATCCCACTTTACTCTATGATCAGGAGGGGATCACTTGGAAAAGGTAGATATTTTTAAGGATATTGCCGAAAGAACGGGCGGCGATATTTATTTAGGAGTGGTCGGAGCAGTACGAACAGGAAAATCAACATTCATTAAAAAATTTATGGAGCTTGTTGTCTTGCCGAATATAAACAGCGAAGCAGATAGATCGCGAGCACAGGATGAGCTTCCGCAAAGCGCAGCTGGAAAAACAATCATGACAACTGAGCCTAAATTTGTTCCAAACCAGGCCGCAACTGTTCATGTTGATGAAGGCTTGGATGTCAACATAAGACTTGTGGATTGTGTTGGCTATACAGTACCTGGAGCTAAAGGGTATGAAGATGAAAATGGCCCTAGAATGATTAATACGCCATGGTATGAAGAACCTATTCCATTCCATGAGGCCGCTGAAATTGGCACCAGAAAGGTCATTCAGGAGCATTCCACAATAGGTGTGCTGGTTACAACAGATGGAACCATTGGAGAGATTCCAAGGAGTAATTATATCGAGGCCGAGGAAAGGGTTATTGAAGAGCTCAAAGAAGTCGGCAAGCCGTTTATTATGGTGGTGAACAGTGCCCAGCCATATCATCCAAGTACAGAGACTCTTAGGTCCAATCTGGCTGAAAAATATGACATTCCTGTTATTGCCATGAGTGTTGAGAGCATGAGGGAAAATGACTGCTTAAATGTACTCCGCGAAGCACTTTATGAATTCCCTGTTCTTGAAGTCAATGTCAATCTGCCAAGCTGGGTAATGGTTCTAAAGGAAAATCATTGGCTGAGAGAAAGCTATCAGGATGCTGTTAAGGAAACGGTAAAAGATATCAAGAGATTGAGAGATGTCGACCGGGTTGTACAGCATTTCAGTGAGTTTGAGTTTATTGACAAGGCAGGACTCGCCGGAGTGGAAATGGGTTCAGGTGTAGCTGAAATCGATTTATTTGCTCCGGATGAATTATATGATGATATTTTAAAAGAAATAGTCGGGGTAGAAATCAGAGGAAAAGACCATTTGCTAGAGCTTATGCAGGATTTTGCCCATGCAAAAGCGGAATATGATCATATTGCAGATGCCCTAAAAATGGTAAAACAGACCGGCTATGGAATTGCTAGTCCAACACTTTCAGATATGAGCCTCGAAGAGCCGGAAATAATCCGTCAGGGTTCCCGTTTCGGTGTTAGATTAAAAGCAGTTGCACCATCCATTCACATGATTAAAGTGGATGTGGAATCAGAATTTGCGCCGATTATTGGAACAGAAAAACAAAGTGAAGAGCTAGTCCGTTACCTAATGCAGGATTTTGAAGATGACCCGCTATCTATTTGGAATTCTGATATATTTGGCCGCAGTTTGAGTTCCATCGTCCGTGAAGGCATTCAGGCTAAGATTTCCTTAATGCCGGAAAATGCTAGATACAAATTAAAAGAAACACTTGAAAGAATTATCAACGAAGGCTCAGGCGGTTTGATTGCCATTATTTTATAAAATTGGACTCCTCTGGAGTCTTTTTTTTATGCGTTTCTACCTAATTATGATCAATAAAGTAGAATTTTGTAGAAGAAAAGAAAAGATTCCCATAATTTCTTGAAATCTTCTTGATATGCTGAATTGATTATGATAATCTTTTAACAGAATTACGTTAGTAGTGCATCAGTCCTTTATTTTAAAAGGTTTTTTCAAAGATTTAGAAATTGCTGCAAATGCGGTAATTTTTATAACTTTTACAATAAAACTGCGCTGTTGAACGTATAGAAATCAGAAAAAGTGTTTAGAAATGTAGATAAGTAATCTTATTTATCTCGATAAACCTTTGGGAGGAGGTGAAAGGCATGAACAAGACAGAACTTATTAATGCAGTAGCGGAAGCCAGCGAACTTTCTAAAAAGGACGCAACTAAAGCGGTTGATGCTGTTTTTGATTCGATTTTAGATGCTTTAAAGAATGGTGATAAGGTTCAACTTATCGGTTTTGGTAACTTTGAAGTACGCGAGCGCGCAGCACGTAAGGGGCGTAACCCGCAAACTGGTGATGAAATCGAAATCGCGGCAAGCAAGGTTCCTGCTTTCAAACCAGGTAAAGCGCTTAAAGACGCAGTAAAATAATTACATAAATTATTGCTTTAAGCGAATGCTTAAGAGCAAAGGCCATGGCAAACACCATGGCCTTTTTCTTGTTCTAAGAAATTATAGATGAAGACATTGTGAATAGCTTGTTTCCAGGATAGACACGTCCAGCTCCAGCGCCCTAGCGGCTAGTGTCCTTCGCTCTCCGCCCTACGATAAGTCAAGCACGAATGCGCTAACGCTCTTCGTGTTTCCTTTATCTCAGTTGGAGAGCTCCAGGCCATACGCCGCTGACCAGGGCGCTTGCGCTTTTGTTCTTCGGCACTGTTAAATTGCCTGCTAAGAAAACAATATGCTAATATGTATTTGACATCTATTAGAGGCAAATAGGAGGAGTTAACATGGCAGAGGTAAATCGTGCCCAAATTGAAGAGGCGGTACGTTTAATATTAGAAGCAGTCGGGGAAGATCCAAATCGGGAAGGACTTCTTGACACCCCTAAGCGTGTGGCAAAAATGTATGAAGAAGTTTTTAGCGGGTTAAAGGAAGATCCTAAAAAGCATTTTGAAACGATTTTCAGTGAGGATCATGAAGAATTGGTATTGGTGAAGGATATTCCGTTTTATTCGATGTGTGAACACCATCTTGTCCCATTTTTCGGGCATGCTCATGTGGCCTATATCCCGCGTAATGGCCGTGTAACGGGCTTAAGCAAGCTGGCAAGAGCAGTCGAAGCTGTTGCCAAAAGGCCACAGCTGCAGGAACGAATTACTTCCACCATTGCTGATAGTATTATGGAAAAATTAGAGCCGCACGGTGTAATGATTGTGGTGGAAGCAGAACATATGTGTATGACGATGCGTGGAGTGAAAAAACCGGGAGCAAAAACCGTAACAACTGCTGTTCGTGGAACACTCGCCGAGGATGTCAGCGCCCGCTCCGAAGTGCTCTCCTTAATAAAAAATTAACTTTTTTCTAAAACTTTAGAGGTGATGATGATGGAAAACCGGCAGCCACAAAGTAGTGATTATATTGTCATTAAAGCAAATGATGATGGAGTTAGTGTCATTGGTCTGACGAGAGGTACTGATACAAGATTTCACCATTCTGAAAAGCTTGATAAAGGTGAGGTATTAATTGCTCAATTTACAGAGCATACTTCTGCTATTAAAATTAGAGGGAATGCCAAAATTCTTACTCAATACGGGGAAATTGAAAGTGAAATAAAAAAATAGAGGACTTTTTGGTCCTTCTGTTTTTTATAAGAGTATTCTTAGTTAATGAGAAATATAATTATTTTGTGAATTCCTGCTCATGGATGTTTATATGTGTTATAATGGTGACTGCCTTGTTTATTGGCAGAGTTTTTCTTACTTAATTATTTAACATGCATTTTCCTTTTGGATTAGGAAATAAGAATACATAATGATACTACTTCGGGGAACAAGGGTGATTAAAAATGCAGGATATTCGACAAAAGTTAATAAGCATTAAGGAAAAAGTCGAAAACCGTGTTTTTGATCCTTACTTGCTACAATTTATTGAGACCCCAATAGTTGACGAGGATAAACTCCTAATTTTAGTTTCCATCATGGACCGGATGGATTTGTCTTATCACGAAATGGAAAACTATGCCCTCTCGACTATGCTGGTACAAATCGCCCTCGATACCCATGAACATATTACCTCAACAAATGAGGAAAAAAACCGGCAGCTTACTGTTTTGGCCGGGGATTATTTTAGCGGATTGTATTATAAGCTCCTGGCCGATTCAGATGACATTTTCATGATAAAAGCACTGTCGGAAGGAATTAAGCAAGTAAATGAACATAAGACTTCAGTATATTTTACTGAGTCAGAGGATATCGAACAGCTGATGAAAAGCATGATGGTCATTGAAAGCTCGCTGCTTTCGAAGCTTGCCGAATATTTTAATATCGACCTTTGGAATGATGTTCTAGCCTATTACTTGCTATTCAAACGGTTATTAAACGAAAAGGCTTTATTTCTTCAAACCGGCAGCTCCATTTTATTTGCTGCATTGAAAAAAATAATGGTACCACTCCACAACAAAGACTTGCCGGATATTCAGAACGATCAGCTTTTAAAGGTATGTGACCGGTATCTTGAACTTTCAAAGCAAATAATTGAAAAAGGGATTCCAAAGCTTCCATTTCTAAATCATTTGCTTGAAGACAGGATTTCCAACTTATTAAATCAATATCAGCCATATGCCAAAACATTTGTGGAAGAAGGGTGAAGCATGCAGCAATCGAAAGAACAACGTGTTCATCAAGTGTTCGAAAAAATTTCTGATAGCTACGACAAAATGAACTCTGTTATCAGCTTTCAGCAGCATATTAGATGGCGTAAGGACACGATGAAAAGAATGAATGTACAACCTGGTTCAAAAGCCCTGGATGTCTGCTGCGGGACAGCTGATTGGACAATTGCTATGGCAGAAGCTGTCGGTCCATCCGGAAAAGTGATTGGCTTGGATTTTAGTCAAAATATGCTAAACGTAGGTAAGGAAAAAGTCCGCGAGCTTGGGTTGAATCAAGTTGAACTCATCCATGGCAATGCAATGGAACTGCCTTTTCCTGATAATAGCTTTGACTACGTCACCATTGGCTTTGGTTTAAGGAATGTGCCGGATTACCTGCAGGTACTAAAAGAAATGCAACGGGTTGTAAAACCGGGCGGAATCGGGGTTTGCCTTGAAACATCTCAGCCAACCCTTATTGGTTACAGACAGCTGTTTTTCTTTTACTTCCGCTTTATTATGCCTTTATTCGGAAAGATGTTTGCGAAAAGCTACCAGGAATACTCTTGGCTTCAAGAGTCTGCGCGCGATTTTCCAGGGATGAGAGAGCTGGCTAGAATGTTTGAGCAGGCTGGCTTTCAAAATGTTAAATATAAGCCATACAGCGGCGGTGCGGCTGCTGTTCATATCGGACATAAGAAATAACATGGAACAAAGACAGGATGAAAAGCTAGGTGGATACAAATGAAATTAAAAATGATGTATTCATTTTTGAATTCGGATATTAGTTTAATCGAGAAAAAACTGGAGGAGACGATTAAATCAGAGTCTATCCTCCTGCAGCAAGCTTCGTTGCATACATTACAAGCCGGGGGAAAAAGAATTCGTCCTGTTTTTGTTTTGCTTGCAGGAAAATTTGGCACCTATGATATAAACGTCATGAAGAATGTTGCGGTTGCATTGGAACTAATTCATATGGCCTCGCTTGTTCATGACGACGTCATCGATGATGCTGACTTAAGAAGGGGACAGCCTACTGTCAAAGCAAAATGGGATAACAAGACTGCGATGTATACGGGTGACTTCGTGTTTGCCCTTGCACTCGAATTGATGACTAATATCAAGCATCCTTTAGCCCATAAAATTTTGGCCAATGCCATAGTCGAAGTAAGCGTAGGGGAAATCCAGCAATTTAAGGATAAATATCGTTTTAATCAGAACCTTCGGGACTATCTCCGAAGAATTAAAAGAAAAACGGCTTTGTTAATTGCTGTCAGCTGCCAGCTTGGGGCGGTTGCCGCAGATGTTGAAGAAGCCATTCATAAAAAGCTTTATCGGTTTGGGTATTATGTGGGAATGTCCTATCAGATAATTGACGATATTTTGGACTTTACGGGAACAGAAAAAGAATTAGGCAAGCCTGCTGGCGGTGACCTTCTGCAAGGCAATATCACGGCTCCTGCTCTGTTTGCAATGGAAAATGAGGCAGCCCGGAAAGAAATAGAAAAGGTCCATGCAAACAGCTCAAAAGCCGACATAGAAAGAATTATTTCTTTGATCAAGCAAACCGGTGCAATTGAAAAATCGCTTGCTTTAAGTGACCTTTATTTAGAAAAGGCCCTGTCGATTCTAGAGGAACTGCCTGCCAACAAAGCAGGTAAAGCGCTTCGGGATATTGCCAGGAACATTGGCAGAAGGAAATTCTAGTTTGATTATAGTCTTGCCATTTATACCAAACAATGTTAATATTTTCGTGGATTGTTTTCGCTAGCAATCATATACATAATTTTTAGGAGTGGAATAGATGGAAAGAACTTTTTTAATGGTTAAACCAGATGGCGTACAACGTAATTTAATTGGTGAAATTGTTGCCCGTTTCGAGAAAAAGGGCTTCCAATTAGTTGGAGCAAAATTAATGAACATCTCTACAGAACTTGCTTCTGAGCATTATGGCGAGCATAAAGAGCGCCCATTCTTCGGAGAATTAGTTGATTTCATTACCTCGGGACCAGTATTTGCAATGGTATGGCAAGGTGAAAACGTGATTGCGACTGCCCGCCAAATGATGGGTTCTACCAATCCTAAGGATGCTGCACCTGGAACAATCCGCGGTGACTTTGGCATAACGGTTGGCAAAAATGTTATTCACGGCTCTGATTCACCTGCAAGTGCACAACGTGAAATCGGCATTTTCTTTAATGAGGCTGAATTAGCAGAATACACAAAATTAGTAAACGAATGGATCTATTAATCCAAATAATGAAAGCACTTGTATAACAAATACAAGTGCTTTTTTGTATACGCATTCATAAAGAAAATTTCTTTTTTCTGAATTGTCCTACTATGTTTATTCGGCTGTATATGTTATATTGATACATAATTCTTTAATGAGTTGAAGGGGGAAAGAATATGGGAATGAGGTACTTAACTGCGGGAGAATCCCATGGTCCGCAGTTAACGACAATATTAGAAGGTTTTCCAGCAGGTATGCCTTTAGAGGCAGATGATATAAATAATGATCTTTCAAGAAGGCAAAAGGGCTACGGCCGCGGCAGAAGGATGCAAATCGAAAAGGATACTGCAGAGATTATGTCAGGTGTCCGCCATGGATTGACACTCGGCTCACCGATAGCTTTAGTCGTTAAAAATAACGATTGGAAGCATTGGACAAAAATCATGGGGGCTGAACCACTTGAAGAAGGCCAGGAGGACGAAGTAAAAAGAAAAGTTAGCCGGCCAAGGCCAGGCCATGCAGACTTAAATGGTGCGATTAAATATGGACATCGTGACATGAGAAATGTCCTGGAACGTTCGTCTGCACGTGAAACAACGGTTCGGGTAGCAGCAGGGGCAGCAGCCAAAAAGCTCTTGTCGTTAGTGGGTGTGGACATTGTATCACACGTTGTTGAAATTGCCGGGATTAAGGCGAATGTTGACAGTTCAATTACACTGAAGGAATTAAAAGAGCGGACAGAAAATTCACCAGTGCGGACCGGGGACCCAAATGTGGAGCAGGAAATGATGAATGCTATTGATGAGGCCAAGAAAAATGGTGATTCCATTGGTGGCGTAGTGGAGGTCATTGCGACTGGGATGCCGGCTGGCGTGGGCAGCTATGTTCATTATGATCGTAAATTAGATGCCAAATTGGCAGCGGCGATTGTCAGCATTAACGCATTTAAAGGTGTGGAAATCGGCATTGGTTTTGAAGCAGCCTCTAAACCAGGCAGTCAAGTCCATGATGAAATAGCTTGGAATAAAGAGCAGGGCTACCACCGTTTGACAAACCGGCTAGGCGGTTTTGAAGGCGGAATGACAACAGGTATGCCAATTGTTGTCCGCGGTGTCATGAAGCCGATTCCGACTCTTTATAAACCGTTAATGAGCGTAGATATTGAAACAAAAGAACCGTTTTCAGCCAGCGTTGAACGTTCCGACAGCTGTGCCGTTCCAGCTGCTGCTGTGGTGGCGGAAAGTGTCGTAGCTTGGGAGCTTGCAAACGCGTTAGTAGAGCAATTTTACAGCGACCGTTTCGACACCTTTGCGGCAGAAATCGATAAGCAGCGTGCCTATGCGAGGGATTTCTAATGGACACAATTCAAATCCATACAAAGTCAAAAAACTATCCTGTCTTTGTTGGAGAAGGTACCCTTCAAGACATAGGCCCGTTTTTAACGGATCACTTTCCTAAATTGACAAAACTATTCATTATCACGGATGAAACAGTTGCAGGGCTTCATCTAGAGAAGCTTCTGGCCGTCTTAGAACCATTCAAAACGACTGTTTTTACAGCTCCGAAGGGTGAGAAGGCTAAAACCTTTGAGGTCTATTATAATGCCTTATCAACCGCACTTGAGAACCGTCTTGACCGGAAATCCATCGTATTAGCCTTGGGCGGGGGTGCTGTTGGAGACCTGTCAGGATTTGTTGCGGCTTCTTTTATGAGAGGAATTCCATTTATTCAGATACCAACCACAATCCTTGCACACGATAGTGCCGTAGGCGGTAAGGTAGCCATTAATCACCCGCTTGGCAAAAATATGATCGGCGCTTTTTATCAGCCAGAGGCTGTTTTTTATGACTTGGAATTGCTTAAGACTCTGCCGATCCAGGAGATTCGCTCGGGATTCGCGGAAGTGATTAAGCATGCCCTTATCAATGATGCTTATTTTTATCAATGGCTTTCCTCAAATATAGATGATTTAAATTCCCTAACACTGGAGGAATTATCGAAGTCATTAACAAAAGGAATTCGGATTAAAAATGAATTTGTCAGTCAAGATGAAAGGGAAACAGGCGTCCGTGCCTTTTTGAATTTCGGGCACACATTGGGTCATGCCATTGAAGCGGAAATGGGCTATGGAAATTTCACTCATGGTGAATCGATCATGATTGGGATGGTGTTTGCCTTAAAGCTCAGTATCGAGTATAGAGGGCTCTCTTTTCCATTGCCAGAATTCATCCAATGGGTTGAAAGGCTGGGGTATCAAACCAAGATACCTGATCATTTATCTCTTGAGAAATTAGTAACCAAAATGAAACAGGACAAAAAGTCCATTGGGGAAACGATTCATTTTGTATTCCTCGAAGAAATAGGGAAACCGGTACTTCAAGAAGTAAATGATGCTGATATTCTTGAAAGACTCAAAAGTTTTTAAAGCGAAGGGGGAGTTTAGCCATGATTAGAGGGGTGAGAGGAGCGACAACGGTTGACGCAAACACGGAAGAAGCGATTGTATCTGCAACCGAGGAGCTTTTGGCAAAATTGATTGAGGTCAATCATATCGAGCCGGACTCCGTCGCATCCGTTTTTATTTCTACAACTGAGGATGTCAATGCCGTTTTTCCTGCAAAGGCATTGCGTAATTTCGCTGGCTGGACATATGTTCCGGTCGTATGCATGAGAGAGATTCCTGTTCCAGGTTCTTTAAAAATGTGCGTAAGAATCATGATGCACGTCAACACATCTGTTTCCCAAAAAGACATCATTCATGTCTATTTAAAGGATGCAGTGGTACTTAGACCAGACTTAGGCAGCAGTTTGTCATTATAGGGCTCTGTCCATTTTAGAAAAATACAGAAAGGATGTAAATGATCATGAGATGGAAAGAACAATTATTAACTCTTACACCATATCAACCAGGGAAATCCATTGAATCAGTAAAAAGACAATATAATTTAGAGCAAATTATTAAGCTGGCTTCGAATGAAAATCCGTTTGGATGTTCACAAGCGGCTCTTTTAGCACTAAAGGAAAATTCGACAAGCCTTGCTATTTATCCTGATGGGTATGCCACAATTTTAAGAGAAAAGCTTGCTTCCTTCCTACAAGTGGGCGAGGATGAAATTATCCTTGGAAACGGTTCAGATAACCTAATCCAAATGATTTCAAGGGCGCTCCTGCATCCAGGTGCCAGCACGATCATGTCGACTCATACGTTTTCCCAATATAAGCACAACGCTGTAATTGAAGGGGCTATCATTAAAGAGGTGCCTGACATTGATGGGGAGCATGATTTAGAGGGATTTTTGACGGCCATTGATGATCAAACCAATGTTATTTGGGTGTGCAGTCCGAACAATCCAACTGGTACATATATACCGGAAAATAAACTGATCCCATTCCTTGATCAAGTTCCTGAACATATTCTTGTCGTACTTGATGAAGCCTACTATGAATATGTGGTGGCGGAGGATTACTATGATTCCACCAGTCTCGCACAGAAGTATCCGAACTTGATTGTGCTAAGGACATTTTCAAAAATTTATGGCTTAGCAGCGCTCCGTGTCGGTTATGGGATTGCCAATAGCAGCATTATCAAAGCGCTTGAGCCAGCCAGAGAACCATTTAACGTAAACTCATTAGGGCAGCTTGCCGCAGCTGAAGCTCTTTCCGACCAAGAGTTTGTCGAACAATGCAAGCAGAAAAATAGACAGGGTCTTGCTCAATATTACGAATTTTGCAAGAACAACAGCCTGAAATATTATCCATCCCAAACGAATTTCGTTTTAATCGATTTTCAAGTAGATGCGAATGAGGTATTTCAGTATTTGTTAGAACGAGGCTATATTGTCCGCTCCGGTAAAGCACTTGGTTTTCCAACAGCAGTTAGAATTACAGTAGGCTCTCCTGAACAAAATGAAGGATTAATTAAGGTTCTAGAGAAATTCCTTTCAGAAAAATAAACAGCAGTGCCTAAGAAAATTGTCCAGCGAATGGCGCCGATAGAAAGGCGCCTTACGCTTTTTGTTTTAGGGGGAGTGATCCATTGAAAGGCCGGGTTTTTGTTATTGGATTAGGGTTAATCGGGGGCTCGCTGGCGCTTTGTATAAAAAAGGAGCATCCGGAATCGACCATTATTGGATTTGATATTAATAGAGAACAGGTCAGACTTGCCAAAATGCTGGGTGTCATTGATGAAACAGCGGAGAATATTCCCGATGGCTCACAGAATGCTGATTTAATTATCGTTTCCGCACCTGTAAATGATTCGAAAACGATACTCAAGGCTCTCTCCACATTACCATTAAAACCGGATGTCATTATTACTGATACGGGCAGCACAAAGAAGATAATCGTCGATAATGCTGCTGATTTAAGGGCCAAGGGAATCACCTTTATTGGGGGTCATCCGATGGCGGGGTCGCATAAAAGTGGTGTTTCAGCTGCGAAGGATATCTTGTTTGAAAATGCTTTTTATCTTTTAACCCCTGAAGAAATGGTCGATATAGACAAGGTAGATGAGCTTAAGGGCTGGTTAAAAGGAACAAAGGCAAAGTTTTTGACAATAACACCTGAAAACCATGATTATCTGACAGGCATTGTCAGTCACTTTCCGCATATTATTGCCGCATCCATTGTCCGCCAGACAGAAAAATTGTCTGAATCGGAATCCCTAATCCCCCGTCTTGCGGCAGGAGGCTTTAGAGACATTACCAGGATTGCCTCCAGCAGTCCAAATATGTGGAAGGATATTTTGCTGCACAATCGGGAAAATCTAATTGCTCTATTAAATCAGTGGCAGGAAGAAATGGAAGGGGTAAAGGAATTACTCCAAACAGGTAACGAAAAGGATATCTATCAATATTTCTATCAGGCTAAACAATATCGGGACGGCCTGCCAATCAAAGAAAAGGGTGCAATCCCAGCCTTTTATGATTTATATGTTGATATTCCAGACGTTCCCGGGATTGTTTCTGAAGTGACCGGTTATTTGGCGAAGGAAAATATCAGTATCACAAATATTCGTATCCTCGAAACACGAGAGGATATTATCGGAGTCCTTGTCATTAGTTTTCAAACAGAAGGAGACAGGCAAAGAGCCGAGAAGTGTATTCTTACTTATACAAACTACTCCACCTCCAATGGGAGTTAAAAAGATTTAAATTAAAAGGTGATGACATGACTTCATTAAAGCTAGCAACAAATAAAAAAAGTTTAACCGGTGAATTAACGATTCCAGGGGATAAATCAATCTCCCATCGTTCTGTCATGTTTGGTTCGATTGCCCACGGAGAAACGCGGGTCACGAATTTCTTACCAGGTGATGATTGCCTAAGCACCATTTCCTGTTTTCGTAAACTCGGAGTAACCATTGAAGAAAATGGCGGAGAACTCCGCATTCTAGGCCAAGGTTTTGAAGGCTTAACCGAGCCTGACGAAGTTTTAGATGTGGGCAATTCCGGCACAACCATACGATTACTAATGGGAATATTAGCAGGCAGACCATTTTTCTCTACACTTGTGGGTGATGAGTCGATAGCGAAAAGACCTATGACCAGAGTAACAGGTCCATTATCGAAAATGGGTACGGCCATCGACGGTCGGAAAAATGGAGCATTTACTCCCATCTCCATAAGAGGTGGCAAATTAAATGCTATTCATTACGAACTTCCAGTTGCAAGTGCACAGGTAAAATCAGCACTGATTCTCGCCGGTCTTCAGGCCGAAGGCGAAACGACGATTTTAGAACCGGCCGATACTCGTGATCATACCGAGAGAATGATTCGTAAGTTTGGCGGAAAGATTTCTAAAGAAGGTCAAACCATTAGGGTAGAAGGGGGACAAAGGCTGTCTGCAGCAAGTGTAAATGTGCCAGGAGACATATCTTCCGCGGCGTTTTTCCTAGTTGCCGGCGCTGTTGTGCCAAATAGTGAAATCGTTCTGAAAAACGTAGGTTTAAATCCGACCCGGACAGGGATCATTGAGGTTCTGAAAAACATGGGCGCTGAACTAGAGATTATCCAGACTGAGGATGATTCTTTCGAGCCAGCGGGTGATCTTGTGATCAGAACATCAAGCTTGAACGGTACGGTAATCGAGGGAGAGTTAATTCCTAAATTAATCGACGAAATTCCCGTCATTGCTCTTCTTGCCACGCAGGCCGAAGGTCAAACGGTCATAAAGGATGCAGAGGAGTTAAAGGTAAAGGAAACTAACCGGATTGACACAGTTGTTCATGAACTGAAGAAACTAGGTGCGGACATCGAAGCAACAGAGGATGGGATGATTATTCACGGCAGAACCAAACTTCATGGCGGAGTAGTGTCCAGTCACGGGGACCATCGAATCGGTATGATGCTTGCTATCGCTTCTCTCCTTTGTGAAGGTGAGGTCACCTTGGATAACCCAGAAGCAATCTCCGTCTCCTACCCTAATTTCTTTACACATTTAGAAAGTCTAATTCAGTAAAAAGCTGCCTTCCGGGGCAGTTTTTCCTTTTTAAGCCTCATGTCCTATCATACTTTTTCAAAAATCTGCATAGCTTGTCTTAAACAGATGAAAAGGGTGAGAGGATGGCGTATATCATTGAAAATGCCAATATCCTAAAAAGGAAAGAGCTGAAAACGTGCTCGTTATTCATACAAGACAACCGGATTGCTTCCATCCAATCAAATTTTAAGTACTACCGTCATATTAAAATGGACCTAGAGCCATACATCATGACCCCTTCATTTGTCCTGTTGAATTCAAACATTCCACTGAAAAACTCGTTTCAAGACATGAAAAAATGGATGATTGATTACTTTCTTACCAAAGGCTCCACTACCGTATTCACTTATGTACAGGCTTCCTTTGCAGAGGAAATACCCGATAAAATCAATGAACTGAAAGTTGCCCTCAGCAGCAGCCCAATTGATTATCTAATCGGAGTAAAAATACCAATGCGATTGATTACCCCTTCAATGATCCGCAAATGTAAAAAAGAAAAAGTGCCTGCCATTTTTGTTGATTTGGATAACCCTGATGAATTAGCGTCCGTACCATGGGGATGGATTAGAGAAGCGTTATTTCCCTACAATTGTCCGTTAATTCCAATTTTTTCTTCAACAGAAAAGAAGGAAGCAAAGGCCGTTCTGTCGAAATGGTTAACTATAATGGAAAAGGAAAAAATACCGGCCCTATTAGAGGAATTAGAAGAAAACATACCGCTCTCAGCAACTGTTTTAAATAAAATTGGTTTATTTCCGCATAAAGGCAGCCTGATGAACGGGACAGAACTAAGCTATAATCTATATGAAAAGTCCAGGGAAATCATCAATGTTGATGAAGCTGCTTTATTTCATTATTATGGTGATAGACTAGCAATCACAGTACACAAGGGAAAAATCGTCCGTTCTGGGAAAGAGGTATTATTTAAACCAGGATATGGAGAATATGTAAAGGTGCGAACACCATCGTTTTTTTCCTTGTAAGTAAACGGGAGAGGTATTTGTCAATGGAGCGAATCAAGAAAATTATTACGATGTTAGAAAACGGCCAACATAAAGAGGCCTTAAATGAATATAATGTTGTACTACAAAGCGGCATGCCAGAGGAGAAATTTCTTCTTGGTGAAGAGTTATTCCAATATGGTTTTCTCGATGAAGCAAGGGCCTTGGTAGAGAATTTGTTAAACAGCTATCCTGAAGAAGGAGAACTGCTGATTCTTCTTGGTGAAATTCTGATTGAAGCAGGTGAAGAGGAAGAAGCCATTCTTGTTTTGGAAAGAATCTCCGAACTTGATGTTCATTATGCGCAAAGCTTGCTGCTCATGGCTGACCTTTATCAGCTGCAAGGATTATATGAAGTTTGTGAAAACAAACTCTTAAAAGCAAAGGAAATCTTACCCAATGAAATCATCATTGATTTTGCACTAGGCGAGCTTTACAGTGAACAAGGGGAAGTAACAGCAGCATTAAATGCCTATGAAAAGGTTCTTAAAGAGACAACTGAAGTTGCCAGTGTTAACATTTATGCCCGAATGGCAGACCTGTTAAGTGCATCCGGCGTTTTTGAAGAAGCATTAGTTTATTACGACAAAGCGCTTGAAGAGAAATTAGAAATAAACACACTTTTTGGTTACGCTTTCACAGCCCTGCAGGCAGGATACAACCGGACAGCTATTGAAAAGTTTATCGAATTAAAAGAACTAGATCCGGAATATCACTCGCTTTACTTACTTCTTGGAAAGGCTTATGAGCGGGAGGAAGAGCTTGAAAATAGCCTCCGGATTGTTCAAGAGGGCATTAAAATTGACGAGTTTAATAAAGATTTATTTTTCTATGGTGGTCAAATTGCCGCCAAGCTAGGGAAACTTCCCGAAGCTGAACAATATTTGCGAGAAGCACTTGTGTTGGACCCTGGATTCACTCAGGCTGTAATGGTGTTGAATAAGCTATTTTTACAGGAAGAGCGCTTTGAGGATGTTTTACTTCTTCTATCAGATCTTGGATTGACCGACGACGAAGAGCCTCAGCTTTTATGGGACTCAGCCCTTGCTTATCAAAAGTTGGAGTCATATTCAAAAGCATTAGACAAATATGAAAGTGCATATACTTTTTTTAAGAATAACGAAACTTTTTTACAGGATTATGGATATTTTCTAATGGAAGAAGGAAAAACCACCCCTGCCGCCGAAATTTTTAAACAACTGCTCGCATTTGATCCAACCAACAGCGAGTATCTGGATGTGCTTGAACGTCTTGGCGAATTTGAAGAATAAATAAAACAAAAAAGATGAATATGCAGAGGAGGGAATACGACTATGGCAACCCCTGTTTCTGTCAACGAGAAGAAGGATTTTATACGCTGGTTTTTAAATCATTATCAATTAAAAAGAAGAGAATGTGTATGGATTCTAAATTATTTAATGAGTCACGATCAGCTTATGGAAAAAGTTCATTTTGTGGAGCAGGCCCAATATTGTCCGCGCGGCCTGATCATGTCGACTCATTGTGTGGATAAAGTGCCATTCCGCTTTTATAAAGAAAATGTGATGACCACAGATGCCGAAAAGTCCTTCCATGATATTCGCTTGAATCGCGATGAGGACATTTATATTCAATTAAATTTTCATGCTTCTAATCAAGCACACCAGTATGCAGCTGTTTTGGAGGAGAATCCATACGTTCCGAAACACCTCCAGGTAAATGAGAAGGATGGAATCGTAGCAGAGCAATTTTTGCAAAACAGTATCGAACGCTTTCAGCGGGAAAAACTCCTCCAATTAATAGATGAGGCCCTAGATAAACAAGACCGCCCCGCTTTTGAACGATTAACCAAACAACTAAATAAATTAAAAGCAACCGAACCAAAAGGAAGCCTGCGCTAAGCAGACTTCTTTTTTTTAATCTAGCTGCAGCTTTTTATGTTATTTTAAACAAATTTTTTTAGAAGTTTTATTTTCTTTTAAAGTTTTAGGAAATAATGATAATATAGGGGTAGATGAATAAAGGTTGGTGTAACATAGATGAAATGGATATCCCAAGAGGTTGAGACCTACTTAAATGCGAAGGAGTACGTCGATACCGCTGTTGTACCGTTATATTCAGTAGCCATTGGCGGGGAGATGAAAGAATCAGCAGAAGCTGCCGAATTTATTGGCCTGTTGACTACTCATCTCGAAAGGCAATTTACAGGAAGAATTTTGCTATTCCCGCCATTTACATATTTAAAAAATGATTCAGGCGAAAAAGTTTTAGGCGAATTAAAGAATTGGGAGGTGAACATATTAGAGGCTGAATTTAAACATGTATTTTATATTACCTCGGATATCGAATGGAGAACACGTGAAAACGAACTTGATGGTGCTGTAATCTGGGTTCCCTCGATACCTCTCGAACAGATGAATGATTCGCAAAAATTAAAAATGATGGACAGCCAAGTAAAGCAGCTTTTAACACTTTTTACACAAAAGTGGCATCAAAAAGCGTAAAAACTATGCATAAACCTTATTTTAAAACAGTATTGATATTGACCTTACTCAGAAGTTGATATATCATTGTTATGTCCTAGTTTTATATGTGTTTAATTAATGTCCGCTGGACTTACTTCGTGAATAGAGGGGGGATAATCATGAGTAAAGAGCGCGTTTCTAGACGTCAATTCTTAAGCTACACATTAACAGGTGTAGGCGGTTTCATGGCTGCCGGCATGTTAATGCCAATGGTAAGATTTGCAGTTGACCCAGTGTTAAAAGCCGAAGCTGGCGGTGATTTCATCGCAACTCCGAAAAAAGTGTCAGAACTTACTGACGAACCGGTTCGTGTAGACTTCACATTCAAGCAGAAAGATGCTTGGTATGAGTCAGAAGTAACCGAATCTGCGTGGGTTTACAAGGACGGAGATAAGATTATTGCACTGTCGCCAGTATGTAAACATTTGGGCTGTACCGTTAACTGGAATTCTGACAAGGAACATCCGGAACAATTCTTCTGTCCGTGCCATTACGGCCGTTATACGAAGGATGGAACCAACATTCCTGGTACACCACCACTTCACCCGCTAGATGTATATCCATACAAGGAAAAAGACGGTTTCCTATACTTAGGAAAAGCAAAACCACGGAAGGAGGCGTAATCATTGTTAAACAAAATTTACGATTGGGTAGATGAACGTTTAGATATTACGCCTATGTGGCGCGATATCGCAGACCATGAAGTGCCAGAGCATGTTAACCCTGCCCATCATTTTTCTGCGTTTGTCTATTGCTTTGGCGGTCTGACATTCTTCGTTACTGTAATTCAAATTCTTTCCGGTATGTTTTTAACCATGTATTATGTGCCGGACATCAAAAACGCATGGGAATCTGTTTTTTATCTGCAAAACCAAGTAGCGTTCGGACAAATTGTCCGTGGAATGCACCACTGGGGAGCAAGCTTAGTATTAGTTATGATGTTTTTACATACGCTTCGGGTCTTTTTCCAAGGAGCCTATAAAAAACCTCGTGAATTAAACTGGATTGTCGGAGTACTGATTTTCTTCGTCATGCTTGGCTTAGGTTTTACAGGCTACCTTTTACCTTGGGATATGAAGGCATTGTTTGCAACAAAGGTAGGTTTGCAAATTGCTGAAGCGACACCGTTTATCGGTTCCTATGTTAAAATTCTGTTATCCGGACATGAAACTATTGTCGGTGCGCAGACATTAACCCGTTTCTTTGCGATTCATGTATTCTTCCTGCCTGGAGTATTATTTGGTTTAATGGCAGCACACTTTGTCATGATTCGCAGACAAGGTATTTCTGGACCGCTATGATTCAAATTCTAATCTAAACTAGAAAGTTATCATATTACGTTGAAAAAGGAGGGGATTGCTCAATGCATCGCGGTAAAGGTATGAAGTTTGTCGGTGATTCACGTGTAGTTGCACCTGAATCACGAAAACCGAAACTTCCTAAAGATTATTCAGAATACCCTGGCAAAACTGAAGCGTTCTGGCCTAACTTCCTTTTGAAAGAATGGATGATAGGTGCAGTTTTCCTTGTTGGCTTTTTATGTTTAACCGTTGCTCATCCGGCTCCGCTTGAAAGGATTGCGGACCCGACGGATACAGGTTATATTCCATTACCAGACTGGTATTTCTTATTCTTGTACCAATTGTTAAAGTATACTTATGCATCCGGGCCATATACGGTTATTGGTGCAATGATTATCCCAGGACTTGCTTTTGGAGGATTATTATTGGCTCCATTCCTTGATAATGGACCGGAACGCCGTGCAAGTAAGCGTCCAATTGCAACAGGAGCTATGTTATTGGCATTGGCTGCAACTGTGTTTTTAACTTGGCAATCTGTAGCTACACATGACTGGAAAGCTGCTGAACGTCAAGGGAAAATCGTTGAAAAAGTCGATATTGATAAGTCTTCAGAAGGATATCAAATCGCTAAAGATAACACGTGTATAACATGTCACGGTGAAAATCTTCAAGGCGGTGCCGGTGCACCAACCTTGATCGGTACAGGTTTAAAACCTGAAGAAATTGCTAAGATTGCAAAAGAAGGTAAAGGCGGCAAAATGCCTCCAGGTATCTTCAAAGGTGATGACGAACAGCTGAAAAAGCTATCTGAATTTATCGCGGGTCTTGGCGCAAAATAATGCTGCACTATAAAAGCTGACGGGATTACGTCAGCTTTTTTGTATATTCTGTAACAAACTAAAAACGAATAATGGAAGGGGAGTCGTTGTGCGCTGGATTTACCCTCTTTTGGCCAATCGGTCGATTCTTAAATTGCTATTAATTGTCAATATAGTAGGAACAATCTATGGGTATTATTGGTATGGATGGCAGTTGGAGAATACCCCAGCTATATTTTTAATTTTTGTACCGGACAGTCCCACTGCAAGTCTCTTTTTTGTCTTTGTTCTTATTGCCTTTTTATTGAAAAAAAATTGGCCGCTGATGGAAGCACTGGCGATTGTCACACTTTTTAAATATGGAATTTGGGCTGTCGTGATGAATATCCTTGTTTTTGTTGTTCAAGGGGAATTGGATCCAGTCGGTTTTATGTTGATTTTCTCTCATTTTGCCATGGCAGTCCAAGGACTGTTATTCGCACCGTTTTATCGTCTCAAACTATGGCATTTAGTAGTGACTGCAATTTGGACACTGCATAACGATATCATCGATTATGTTTTCTTTATGCTGCCAAGCTATCAAATGCTTGACCGCTATATCCCGCAAATCGGCTACTTTACGTTTTGGCTGTCTATTCTTTCCATTGGAATTGCCTATTACCTCTGTATCCGCCAAAAAAGTTTTAAACTTGAAATTAAATAATTCAATACTGTAAATTATGGTCTAACCTTGTCCACCCTTTCATACATTTTATTAGTAACGAAAAGGGGGACAAGGTTAGTGAATATAAAGAAGTTCCTGTTATTAGCAATTATATGTTTACTAATGCCGATATCAGTATATGCGGAAGGACAATCCCCGATGGAGCGGCTTGATGACATTTCCGATGAAGCTCTTCAAATGGTCAAGTTTCATAGATATGATGACGCCAGGAAGTTGCTTGATTATTTTTCTGATCAGTTTAAAGGTGTGACAGTCACCGGACAGCCATTAACAATGGATGAGGTTCGAATCATTAACACTTCCCATGACGAAGCAATGGAAGCGGCAGTAAGTCCAGATATGAAACATGAGGAACGTATTAATAAGTTGACGAAATTCAGGCTGGTTATGGATGCGATTGCCACAAGTCATCAGCCCCTATGGACGGAGATGGAAGGTCCAATCATGACAGCGTTCCATCAAGCCAGGGAAGCGGCTGTGAACGGTAATTCTGCGAACTTTCATGCAAGTTTTAATACGTTTTTATCTCTCTATAACGTCATTTACCCAAGTATGAAAATTGATGTTCCTGTGGAAAATATACAAAGATTAGATGCACGTATCAAATTTATTGATGAATATCGCTCTCAAGTTTTAACTGATTCACAAGGCCGGGTAGAGCTAGATAAACTTGATACAGACCTGCAGAATTTATTTGCCAATATAGAGGATGATGAGGCCGATCCTTCCCTTTGGTGGGTGATCATTTCAACAGGGAGTATTATCATTGCGACATTATCTTATGTCGGCTGGAGGAAGTACCAAGGGGAAAAGGATGTTAGAAAAGACCGGTCCAGAGAGCATAAAGATTGACGCCTTTAATCCCTTTTACTAAAATGTAAATCATCATAGAGCTCTCTTAGGAGGTTTCATCATGTATTTGCTATATTTTGCTTTCATCATTCTGATTCCTTTATGGGCACAGTGGAAAGTAAAAAGTACATTTACAAAATATTCTAGAGTTTCTACCTCAACATATCGTAGAGGTGCAGAAGTGGCGAGGGAAATATTGAATACCAACGGTTTATATAATGTTGCCGTAGAAGAAGGCCGTGGATTTTTAAGCGATCATTATGACCCAAGAAGCAAAACCGTTCGTTTGTCACCAGAAAATTACCACGGACATTCCATTGCAGCGGCAGCAGTTGCGGCTCACGAATGCGGACATGCCATTCAGGATGCTCAAGGATATGCATTTTTGCGGTTTCGCCATGCCTTAGTTCCGGTTGCAAACCTTGGTTCAAATGCCTCGTGGATTCTTATCATGATCGGCATATTTGCCCATCTGTCAGGAATGCTGCTGTTAGGAATTATTTGTATGGCAGCAGCTGTACTTTTTCAAATTGTAACTCTTCCTGTTGAATTTAACGCCTCAAGCCGGGCCATGAACCAAATTGCCTCACTTAGATTGGTCGGCAGCGGTGAGGAAAGGGAGGCCCGCAAGGTTTTAAACGCGGCAGCCCTTACCTATGTAGCAGCGGCTGCAGTTGCCGTTCTGGAATTACTTAGATTAGTATTAATTTTTACTGGGATGAATCGAAGTGAAGATTAATCAGAAAAGGCTGACTCGTTCTCGAGTCAGCCTTTTAATCTGTTATCGGCATTTTATTTTCATCCAGCGTAAAGCCTTCCCCGTGGACATCATGGACGATAGAAATGGAGATAAATGCATACGGATCGACTGAAGTAATCAGATTTTTCAAACGCATAATTTCATTCTTAGCGACTACACAATATAGGACGTCCCGTTCATTTTTTGTATAGGAACCGAAACCTTTCAGAGCTGTAACACCGCGTTCCATCTCCTCCATAATTTTAGCGGCAATTTCTTCGTTTTTCTCGGAAATAATCATCGCCCCTCTTGCTGAGTAGGCACCTTCTTGAATAAAGTCAATTACCCTGGCCCCAACAAAAACGGCAACCAAGGTATACATCGCCTGTTTGTAATTCAAATAGGTGATTAAGGAGAGAGTGATGACACAGGCATCAAACAGAAACATCGTTTTGCCCATGTTCCAGCCAAAGTATTTTTGGACGAGCCGGGCAATAATATCAACCCCACCAGTTGTGCCGCCATACCTGAAGATGATCCCTAATCCGATACCGGCAAAAACTCCAGCAAACAGGGCAGCAAGCGTTAAATCATGATTTAATGGCATGTCAATCGCGTTGCGTTGAATAATCCATAGAAAGACGGACACACTGACTGTCCCAATTAGTGTGTAAAAAAAGGCATTACGACCAAGCATTTTCCATCCTATAAAAAATAGCGGGATATTTAAAATCAGGTTGGTATACGACGGATCCCATTTCCAAAGGAAAAATAACAAAAGCGTGATTCCCGTAAACCCACCTTCCGCCAGTTTGTTCTGCATATTAAAATGAACTAGTCCAAATGAAAATATCGCTGCTCCAAGCAGGATAAAAAGTATATTTTTTATCTTAAGGCTAAATATCATATCCTTCCTCCTCATCCATATTTTTCTTCCTAAGGCGGATTTAATTATATCGAATAATCTATTGTTGGGCAATCTGGCCAGCAAATTCCAATCATTCCGGTGAAAACATTTGTAAATCAGCCATAATTTAGCTAACATAAAATAGTGAGCAGGAGCATGCCTGCCTGACAAATAACAGCATCGTATGGAGTGATAAGGTTTGGCTAATGGGAAGACAATGAAAGAACTTCAAGAAGAAGTTGATGCATATATAAGTCAATTTAAAGAAGGATATTTTAGTCCTTTGGCAATGCTCGCAAGAATGACAGAGGAGCTAGGTGAACTGGCACGGGAAATCAACCATTATTACGGTGAGAAACCGAAGAAATCAACAGAAAGCGAGAAAGCTGTTGATGAGGAGCTTGGCGACCTTTTGTTTGTGTTAATTTGTCTTGCCAATTCCTTAAACATTGATTTGGAAAAAGCCCATGATTATGTGATGAACAAGTTTAATACACGGGATAAGGATCGTTGGACAAGAAAAGATCAGGAAAATATGGAGTGAGAAAAATGGAACAGATTAATATAATGATCGCAGGTCCTAGAGGGCGAATGGGCAGTGAAGCAGTAAAGCTTGCGGCAAGAACTGAACACTTTAACCTAGTGGCTGTCCTTGACCATAAATATGATGGAATGATGCTTAGCGACATTGAGGGTTTTCAATCGATACATAACGTTCCCATTTATACCGATATTGAAAAGTGTCTACAAAATGTTCAGGCAGATGTACTAATCGACTTAACAACGCCAGAGTTTGGCATGCTGCACGCCAAAACAGCACTTAGCTATAATGTAAGGCCTGTGGTAGGTACGACTGGTTTTTCAAAAGAAAATCTGGAAGAATTAGAGCGCCTTTGCAAGGAAAAGGAACTAGGCTGTATTATCGCTCCAAATTTTGCAATAGGAGCGGTGCTAATGATGAAATTTTCGCAGCTTGCGGCAAAATATTTTCGTGATGTTGAAATTATTGAATTGCATCATGATAAAAAGCTAGATGCCCCGTCCGGTACAGCAGTTAAAACGGCTGAAATGATTTCGGCTGTCAGGAAAGCGAAAAAACAAGGTCATGCAGATGAAAAAGAAACTATAACAGGAGCACGAGGTGCTGAATTTGACGGGATGCATATCCATTCTGTCCGCTTGCCTGGGCTGATTGCCCATCAGCAGGTATTATTCGGTTCAGACGGACAAACCTTAACCATCCGCCATGATTCCTATAACCGTGAATCATTTATGTCCGGTGTAAAGGTCGCTGTTGAAACGGTTATGAAACATAACGGCTTTGTGTACGGGCTGGAAAATATTTTGGACTAAAATAATCAAAGTTGGTGAATGACATGCAAGGAAAATCACTTGATATTCTTGCATTTGGGGCCCATGCCGATGACGTCGAAATCGGCATGGCAGGCACAATTGCAAAATTAACAGCAGAAGGGTATCGGGTTGGAATATGTGATTTAACGGATGCGGATCTTTCCTCTAACGGAAATGTGGCACTAAGGAAAGCGGAAGCGGCTAAGGCTGCAGATGTTTTAGGGGTCTCATACCGGACCTCACTTGGGTTTCCTGATAGAGGGTTATATTTAAAGGATGAATACATTCGGAAGATAGCGGATATCATTCGTCAACATAAGCCGAAACTCGTGTTTGCTCCTTTTTTGGAAGATCGTCATCCTGATCATGGGAATTGTGCCCGTCTCGTCGAAGAGGCGGTTTTTTCGGCGGGAATAAAAAAATATGAAACAGAATCTAGCGAGCCCCATCGGGTAAATAGATTGTATTTTTATATGATAAATGGCTTTCACAAGCCGGACTTTACTGTCGACATTTCCATGTCCATGGAGAAAAAGATAGCGGCATTACAATCCTATAAAAGCCAGTTCGACCGGACAGATACAAGCTACGAAACACCTCTTGTCAATGGTTATATTGAAACCGTCGAGGCAAGAGAAAGAATGTTTGGGAAGCTGGTCAATGTTACATATGCGGAAGGCTTTAAAACAAAGGTTCCTATTCTATTGAACCGTGATTTGCTGGGAGATTAACGTATGAAAAAATTAAAAATTGGCATTACCTGTTATCCGACTGTCGGAGGTTCCGGGGTTGTCGCGACAGAATTGGGAAAACTCCTGGCGGAGAAGGGGCATGAGATTCACTTCATAACATCAAGCATCCCATTTCGGCTGAACAAAATCTATCATAACATCTATTATCATCAGGTAGAAGTAAACCAATATTCGGTTTTTCAATTTCCACCCTATGATATCGCTCTCGCCAGTAAGATGGCAGAAGTGGCCAATCGAGAGAAACTGGACCTGCTACATGTCCATTATGCTATCCCGCATGCGGTGTGCGCTATTTTGGCTAAGCAAATGGCAGGAAGGGATATAAAAATAGTCACCACCCTGCACGGTACTGACATCACCGTGCTTGGGTATGATCCGTCCCTCACAGATGCAATAAAATTTGGCATTGAAAAGTCAGATGCGGTGACGGCTGTTTCAAGTGCATTAGTCCAGCAGACATATGAGGTCATCAATCCCGACAAGCAAATTGAAACAGTATATAACTTTATTGATGACCGAGTTTATCAAAAAACAGATTCCAACCATTTAAGAGCTGAATTTGGGATAAGGGAAGATGAAAAGGTCATTATCCATGTATCCAATTTCCGCGGCGTCAAGCGCGTCCAGGATGTGGTTAAAACATTTGCCAATATTTCCGCTGTGATGCCGGCGAAGTTGTTGCTAGTCGGGGATGGACCCGAAATGACCATCGTTTGCAAGCTAGTCAGACAGCTTGGATTAGAGGATCAAGTCATTTTCCTAGGAAAACAAGAAAACCTCGAAGAGTTATATTCCATCAGTGACTTGATGCTCCTATTGTCGGAAAAGGAAAGCTTCGGTCTTGTTGCCCTAGAGGCAATGGCCTGCGGAGTGCCGGTGATTGGAACCAATGTAGGAGGCATCCCTGAGGTTATTGAGGACGGCAAAACGGGCTATACTTGTAACGTTGGTGATATTGGGGATATTTCTGATAAAGCAATTCGTTTATTGAATGATGGAGCTCTTCATCAGCAATTTTCACAGCAGTCAGAAGTAACAGTCAAAACGAAATTTAAAGCAGAGCAAATTGTCGAGCAATACGAAATGCTTTATTTTAAGCTGCTGAAATAAGGTGAGATAAATATGAAAGAACCCTTTTTATCGGCTGTTTCAGTCATCAAAAGGCTTGAGTCCGCCGGATATGAAGCCTATTTTGTGGGCGGATCGGTTAGGGATTATTTACTTGGAAATAAAATTAGCGATGTCGACATTGCGACGTCAGCCACACCTGATGAAGTGAAAGCCATTTTTCCTAAAACTGTTGATATCGGTATTCAACATGGAACGGTTCTTGTCCTGTTAAAAAACAATTCTTATGAAATTACCACCTTTCGGACAGAAGGAGAATATCAGGATTTTCGGAGGCCTAAGCAGGTTTCCTTTATTCGCAATCTTAACGAAGATCTGATGCGCAGGGATTTTACCATGAATGCCATCGCAATGGATGCAAATGGCAGCATTATTGACCCTTTTGACGGCCAAACAGCCATTAAGGAAAGGGTTATTCGAACGGTAGGAAGCCCGGAGGAACGGTTTCGCGAAGACGCCCTAAGAATGATGAGAGCGGTACGCTTTGTCAGCCAGCTCTCTTTTCATATTGCAGGTAAAACATTACTAGCTTTAAAAAAGGATGCGCACCTGCTCGATAAAATTGCTGTTGAGAGGAAGAGAGCCGAGTTTGAAAAGCTGCTTTCTGGCGACAATCGAAAAAAAGCTTTCAGGATTTTGCTTGAAACGCAGGTTTTTGAATATTTACCTGGGCTCAAGAAGCAGGAATTGAAAATTGAAAAATTACTTTCTTATCTATGTGATTCGTTAAATAAGAAAGAAATGTGGGCATTGCTTCTTTATTGTCTAGAACTTAATCAACAAGATAGCGAGGCTTTTCTTCGGAATTGGCGACTTCCTGTAAAGGAAATGAAAGAAATTCAGGACATCTTGCTATATGCCAAACAAAGACTTATAAAAGATTGGTCCCGATACGATTTGTATACGGCTGGCAGCGAGACAATTCAATCTGCAGAAAAGCTTTATCTTGTTTTAAAAGGCATAAATGATTTTGACTCTGTAAAGTATTGGTTAAACACTTACGACCATCTGCCTATCAAGCAGCGATCTGAACTGGCTGTGACCGGAAGCGACATAATGGCTTGGCGGGAACAGGCAGGTGGCCCATGGCTGAAAGAACTGCTTACTAGAATAGAACATGCAGTTTTGCAAGATGAAGTTGTAAACGAAAAAGAAAAGATAAAGGAGTGGCTGAAGGCGTGCAGTCAGAAATCAGAAAAAAATTGCTAGATTCCTTTACCAACGCTGGTGAATCCTATTTATCCGGCCAATTTCTTGCTGAATTAATTGGCTGCTCGCGAACGGCAGTTTGGAAGCATATCGAGGAATTAAGAAAAGAAGGCTTTGAACTTGAGGCGGTCAGGAAAAAAGGCTATCGAATTATCAAAACACCTGAAAAAATTACTGCCGATGAAATTAGACTTGGCTTGACTACAAAGTTTATTGGGAAAAACATCCATTACGAAGAAACCGTGGAATCAACCCAAAAGATTGCCCACAGATTATCTTCTGAAAATGTGCCAGAGGGAACAGTTGTAATAGCAGAGGAACAAATTTCCGGCAGGGGAAGAATGAATCGCCCGTGGCATTCACCAAAATATACAGGGATTTGGATGAGCCTTATCCTCCGTCCTAATATTCCATTGACAAAGGCGCCACAGTTAACGCTTTTAACAGCAGTAGCTATTGTCCAGGCAATCGAAGAAGTGACAGGCCTTAATCCGGAAATAAAATGGCCAAATGATATTTTGCTGAATGGGAAAAAAATAACCGGCATTCTGACTGAAATGCAGGCGGAGGCTGATCAGATTCATTCTATCATCATTGGGATGGGCTTGAACGTCAATCAGACAAAGGATGATTTCCCACCTGAATTGCAAAATATTGCAAGCTCTTTGTTAATTGAAAAAGGAGATGCACTTTCACGGGCCAGCATCATAAGAAGTATTTTTACCCATTTTGAAAAATTATATTTGCTCTTCCTCGAAAAAGGTTTTTACCCAATTAAACTGCTATGGGAAGGCTATGCCATAAGTATTGGGAAAATGATCAAAGCTAGAACCTTGACAGGTGTCATTGAAGGAAAAGCCCTCGGGATTACCGATGAAGGCGTTTTAAAGATTGAAGATGCATCCGGTGTGATTCACCATGTTTATTCCGCTGATATAGAACTATAGTCCTAACATTTCATTCTGTACGAAATGGATAATATTTGCTATAATTTTTTATGGGCAGTATCCCGAAGGAACTGCACCTTGGAAGTCTATAAAACTAAAAGGTATCTGCCTAGATCCGTCAAACGGACCGGGACAGAGGGATGGAACAAGAAGTAAAGTAACGAAAATCCTTCTGCCTTCAGAAGGATTTTTTTATTTAGCTTCTTATTTGTTTTATCACCTCTCCCCTAATTTAAGGAGGGAATAAGGATGAAGCAAACGACAGATTTTCTGAAGATGAAAGAAAAGAATGAAAAAATTGTAATGTTAACGGCTTATGATTATCCTTCGGCAAAGCAGGCGGAACAGGGTGGCGTAGATATGATTCTCGTCGGTGACTCTCTCGGAATGGTGGTTCTTGGTTATGATTCTACTATCCCTGTCACATTGAATGACATGATCCACCATGCAAAAGCTGTCAAGCGCGGGGCTAAAGAAACATTCATTGTTGTGGACATGCCATTTTTAACCTACCATTTATCGGTAAGGGATACATTAGTGAATGCAGGCAGATTGATTCAGGAAACCGGAGCACATGCTGTTAAGCTTGAAGGGGCGGATGAAGTCATCGAACATATTGCTGCCCTGACGAGGGCGGGAATTCCAGTGTGTGCCCATCTTGGCTTAACACCGCAGTCAGTCGGTGTATTAGGCGGCTACAAGGTTCAAGGCAAAGATGCAGATGCGGCAAAAAAGTTAATTGAAGACGCTAAAAAATGCGAAGAAGCAGGAGCATTCGCGCTCGTCTTGGAATGTGTTCCAAAGCAGTTAGCGGAGCAAGTAACAAAAGCCTTGTCTATTCCGGTAATTGGCATCGGTGCAGGAATTGATGTCGATGGCCAGGTGCTTGTCTATCATGATATTCTTGGCTACGGTGTTGAACGGGTTCCTAAATTCGTCAAACAGTACCATTCTGTGAGTCCATTTATGATTGAATCGATTCAAGCGTATGCCCAGGATGTGAAAAACAAACAGTTCCCTGAAGATAAGCACAGCTACACCATGAAGGAAGAGCAATTGCTCGTTTTATACGGAGGTAAAGAATGAAGGTTATTACAACCATAAAAGAGATGCAGACTGAAATCAAACAACAAAAAAGTGAGGGTAAATCGATTGGCTTTGTCCCAACGATGGGATATCTTCACGAAGGGCATCTCACTCTTATAAAGCAGGCCCGACAGGAAAATGATATTGTGGTCTTAAGTATCTTTGTCAACCCATTGCAATTTGGACCAACAGAGGACTTTTCCACATATCCTCGCGATTTTGAGCGAGACCGGGCACTGGCCGAATGTGAACATGTCGACTACATTTTCCACCCAACAGTCAAGGAAATGTATCCAACTGAACCATCGGTGAAAGTCATTGTCCAGGCTCGGACCGATGTGTTATGCGGGAAATCGCGCCCTGGTCATTTTGATGGCGTCGCTACAGTTGTGTCTAAACTTTTCCATATTGTCATGCCGACAAGGGCTTATTTTGGCAAAAAAGATGCGCAGCAGGTGGCGGTCATTGAAGGATTAGTTTCCGACCTCAATTTTCCATTAGAAATAGTGGCGGTGGATATTGTCCGCGAAGAAGACGGGCTGGCCAAAAGCTCTCGTAATGTCAATTTGCTGCCCGAAGAAAGAAAGCAGGCAGTTGTTTTGTATAAAAGCCTGCAGGAAGCAAAAAAGGCAATTGATCAAGGCGAACGGAACCCTAACAGTTTAATCATTTTAATGAACGAAATGATTATGAGCAACTCGTCTGGGGTAGTCGACTATGCGGAGATTTATTCCTATCCTCAGTTAAAACCACTGGAAAAATTAGAGGGTAGGATAATCATAGCGCTTGCTGTAAAATTTACAAAGGTTCGTTTAATTGATAATCTCATTCTGGATATAGAGTAGACACTTGAATAGAGGAGGAACCACATTTTATGTTTCGCCACATGATGAACGGAAAAATCCATCGAGCAACAGTCACAGAAGCGAATTTAAACTATGTTGGCAGTATTACAATAGATGAAAATTTATTAGACGCAGTTGGCATGGTGCCGAACGAAAAGGTGCAAATTGTCAATAACAATAACGGAGCTCGTCTTGAAACCTATATCATCCCGGGTGAAAGAGGGTCTGGTGTTGTCTGCTTAAATGGGGCAGCCGCCCGCCTCGTACAGCCTGGAGATATTGTGATCATCATTTCCTATGCACTTGTGGCAGAAGACAAAGTCCCTTACCATAAACCAAAAGTAGCGATTATGGACGAACTTAACCGGATAAAAGAACTTATTCATGCCGAACCGGCACATACAATTATGTAAAAACCCCCTTTATTGGGGATCAGTTTGTCGAGAAAGAATATCTTTCTCGGCAATTTTTCTATTTATTGATTGTTTCTGCTATCGGGCCTGTTGATTGCAGCGAAGTGGCCTCGCTTTCCGCGGGGAGGTCCTGAAGCCTCATCGGCGCTGAAAGCGCCTGTGGGGTCTCCAGTGACCTCTATATCCCGCAGGAGTCGAGTGCCCTCCGCTCCAATCAACAGGAGTACAAATCAACCTAAAGTATTGCAACACACTTTTTCGAACCTTGCTTAGTGTGTCTCTAGATTTTATCCTTCATCAGTTTTGTGAGGGACATTTCCCTCTCAGATTCCTTCAATTTTGTCCTTCATCGACTAGTTTCCTGGCAATTAATATGTTGCTTCATCCTGTGAGTTGAAGTTTTTATGGATTACACCTGTTGATTGGCGCGGAAGGCACGAAGACTCCTGCGGGAGTACGGGGCAGGGGAGACCCCGCAGGAGCGATAGCTCCGAGGAGGCTCCCCGGTACGCCCGCGGAAAGCGAAGTGCCTGGAGCGCCAATCAACAGACTTGTTGCCTGGCCCATTTTTATTAGAGGATTTTTCTTTTCAATGGGACTTTATTATAATGAATAGCGAATATATAATTGTTTTCATTTTTTATTTTTTTATGTTACCGTTTAAGGAATGAAGCTTTGGGGTGTTATGTATATGTCTAATAAATTTGTTGTAATCGATTTAGAAACTACCGGAAATCTTCCGAAGAAGGGCGACAAAATTATTCAATTTGCCGCTGTTGTAATTGAAGATGGACAAATAACGGAGAAATTTTCGTCACTGATCAATCCCCAAAAATCCATTCCGATATTTATAGAAGAGTTAACTGGAATCAATGATGAAATGGTGAAGAATGCCCCTGTTTTTTCAGAGATTGCTGCGAAGGTTTTTTCCTTGCTGGACGGGGCTTATTTTGTAGCCCATAACGTTTTATTTGATTTATCCTTTCTTCAAGAGGAATTAATCCAAGCCGGATTTGAAGGGTTTTACGGGTCTGTATTGGATACCGTGGAAATGTCGCGGATTTTATATCCGACAGCGGATGGATATAAACTTACTGATTTGGCTGAAATGCTAAACCTCAAGCACGATCGGCCTCACCAAGCCGACAGTGATGCGGAAGTGACCGCGGAAATTTTCCTGCTGTTGGTCCAGCGTTTACAACAGCTGCCCTTTATTACGCTTAAGCGGCTTTTTCCGTTATCCGGCGGATTAAAAAGCGACCTTGAGCAGCTACTTGAAGAAATGATTGACAGCATGGATGAAAAGTCTGTACATAATGAAGATTTTGAGGCGTTTAGGGACCTCGCCATAAATAAAGTGCTGGCTCAGCCGGAAACATCGTCAGAATTCCAGGCTTATCATTATCCTCAAGCTGAAGAAGAGAAATTAAGGCTGATGAAAAGCGGCCTTAAATCCTTTGAGAATCGGACGGGGCAATTTAAGATGATGGATGTGGTTTACAACGCCTTCGTATCCGAGCGTCATACGTTAATTGAAGCAGGAACGGGAGTAGGAAAATCGTTAGGGTATCTGCTGCCAGCTGTCTTCTTTGCTAAACAGAGGAATCGGCCGATCATCGTCAGTACACATACCACTCAGCTGCAGGAGCAAATATTAAGAAAAGAAATGCCACTTCTGGAAAAAATGATTCCTTTTCCGGTAAAGGCTGTGCTCTTAAAAGGCAGGAGCCATTATATCTGTTTGGAAAAATTTCATCAGTCGCTGCTTGATGAAAACGATAACTATGATACCACCTTAACAAAGATGCAGATTCTTGTTTGGTTAACCGAGACAGAAACTGGTGATAAGGATGAGCTGAATCTTTCCAGCGGAGGATTCCTTTTTTGGAATAAAATTAAAAATGAGCAAACCGCTTTTTCAAAACATCCTGATTGGCAAGAACGGGATTTTTATTTGCGAGCAAAAAAAGAGGCTAAAGTCTCGGATATTGTTATTACCAATCATTCCTTATTATTAAGTGATATTAAAGGGAACGGCGCTGTATTGCCTGAATATGATTTTGTCGTTATTGACGAAGGACATCATTTGGAAAAAGTGGCAGTTCAATTCTTTGGTACCTCCTTGGATTACCTATCTGCAAGAATGCTGGCCGGTCAATTTGGTTTATACGAACAAGAACAGCTTTTTTATGAACTAGAAAAGATTCTTGCTATTTATCCTTTCACGAAGGAACCGATTATCCATACATTTGAGCTTAATCAGATGATGATAGACTTTTCGTATGAAATGGATGAATTTTTTAAGTTAATTGCTCTATTTGCTAAAAAGAGGATTAATAACAAAAATGGATATTACCGCACAAAAATCCCTTTTAGTAAAGCTGATAGTTCTAAAGAAAGAATGGCTTTAGTGCATAGTGCGGAAAGGCTATCATTTTTAATAAAAGATTTGCATGCCGCAATTAGTAAAAGGGTGGAATGGATTATTTCCCAAAAGGATGGGTTAACCAGAAAGCAGGAGGGGAAAATCGAGGAAGTCCATGTGTTTCTTATGGAATTAGAGGAATTAAGGGGCAGGGTAATAAACAGCTTTTTAAGGGACACCAATGATGTTAAATGGATTGAAATCGATGTACGTGCACCGCAGAATATAACAACCTTTATCGCACAGCCGGCCAGTGTAGCGGCTGCTTTAGAAAAATATTTTTTTGCTAGTAAAAAGGCAGCAGTCATTACTTCTGCAACGTTAACTGTTAATAATACCTTTGACTATTATCTTAAGGAAATCGGCCTTGATTCCAGTAATCCGGAAAAGGTAATCATCCCCTCTCCTTTTAATTACAAGGAACAGGTACAGCTGATAATTCCTGATGATTTGCCCGAAATCAATTCAGTTTCCTTGGATGAATTTGTGATTGCTATAACCGAGCACATCATCACGATTGCTGAGGCGACGAAAGGAAGGATGCTGCTTCTTTTTACTGCGTACGACATGCTAAAGAAAACGTACGAATTGATAAAGGAAAGCGGCTTTCTCGATGACTATGTATTAATTGCCCAAGGGATTACGAGCGGGAGCAGAACAAGGTTGACGAGAAATTTCCAGCGCTATGAAAAGGCCATTCTGTTAGGAACGAGCAGTTTTTGGGAGGGTGTGGATATCCCAGGGGAGGATTTATCATGCCTGTGTTTAGTACGGCTTCCCTTCAGCTCACCGGATGAGCCGTTAACAATGGCGAAATGCCAAATAATTGAGGAAAGTGGCGGCAATGCCTTTTTTGAATATTCTCTGCCTGAAGCGGTCCTGCGGTTTAAACAAGGCTTTGGCCGGTTAATCCGAACTGAAACAGATAGGGGGATTGTGATTGTTTTTGACAAGCGGATAATCACAACGAAATATGGAAAGGCCTTCTTAAATTCCATTCCGCCAGTCACGATAAAAAAAGAATCGGCCAAAGAAATAGTCAAAATTATTCAATCCTGGTTATGATAAAATTTGGAAGAAATACACATCCTATACATGACAGGAGGAATGTGTATGCGAATTTTATTCATTCTATTGGCCTTATTTTGTCCGGCTGTTTCAGTAGTTCATGCGGAAACGGCTATTTCAGGTAAGGTTGAAAATATAGATTTAAATATAAAGGAACACGAAATGGCCGTTACTTTTATAGGACTGTCCGCTGGCGAGGCTACTTTAATTCAAGGCCCGAACAACGAGAATATTTTGGTCAATGTCGGGGGGCAAGACACGGAAGCGGAATTGGAAGAGTGGCTCAAACTTTATGATGTAAAAAGCATTCAAACCTTAATCATTACTACAGATGAAAATAGCCTGTCGTTTAAAAAAGTAAATAAGCTGATGGACAAATATAACATAGAAAAATTGATTACTACTCCAAAAATATCAGCCCAGGCAGCCTTTGGCCTTGATGATCAAAAGCAGGCAGCGGTATCAACATGGAAAGAAGGGACAATAGAATCACTTTTTCCTGACCTGATGGCCGAAGTCCAATTTGTCGGAAATGAAAAAAACGAAGGGATGGATTTTATCCTTAAGTTTTTCAATCACCGTCTCTTTTTAATGTCATCCTGCAGCGAAAGGGCGGAGCAGGCATTACTGACAAAAAACCTTGAAGATGTCCATGTTTTAAAAATTCCGGATTACGCTAAGGCATCTTTTTTATCAACTAACTTTATCCACTATTTGAATCCGGAAATTTCTGTATTGTTTACACCGGAGGAATATCATCCGGACCGTGATATCCTTCAAGGCCTGCACGAAACGTGGTCTGAAGTTTATTTTACAAAAAAGCATGGAACGGTGACGCTTAAGTTCACGGATTCCAAATACGAGGTTTTTACCATCCCAACAGAAGAAGAATAAAAACTTAAAGAAAAATTACGATTCCTTGGTTTCAGATAGGGCATTTTTCCTTTTACCTGTTATAATGATATTTGGTAGGAAACAAGTAACAAGAATTAATTGGAGGAAAAATATCGTACATAAAAGAGTGATTTGAAAGTGAAAAAGTGGATTATAATTGGAGCATGTTTATTACTTGCTGTGGTGATCGGGGTTTCGATAAAAGTATATCATAGTGCAATGGAACCATTAATTACCGCTGAAGAACGTGCTGTTCAGGCCGCTGAAAAAAAGGTTCCATTAAAAAGCGTTGAAGATTTTCATGTTTATAATGGTCAAGAAACCGTTAATGTCATTGAAGGGAAAAATAACAAGGGCGAAGAGATTATTGTCTGGGTTCCCGAAAAGAGCAAAAAGGTTATTGTCCGAAAGGCCAAGAGCGGCCTTACAAAAGAGGAAGCAATTCAAACATTGAATAAAGAAAAAAATCCCCAAAAAATCATTTCAGTCCGGCTGGGAATGGAACAAAACATCCCCTTATGGGAAATTTATTATCGTTCTGATAATAATTTAATAAATTATTATTATCTCCATTTCGAAACCGGCGAGTGGCTGAAGGAAATTGAAAATCTATAGGGTAGAGACAGGAGGAAAACATAATGAAAGTGGAATTGGCAAGCCGGGTGTTGTCCTTAACACCTTCAACAACATTGGCCATTACTGCGAAAGCAAAAGAATTGAAGGAACAAGGTGAAGACGTAATTGGACTCGGTGCAGGTGAACCCGATTTTAATACCCCTCAGCACATTTTGGATGCTGCGGTAAAATCGATGAATGAGGGACAAACCAAGTACACTCCTTCGGCTGGTCTTCCTGCCTTAAAAAAGGCGATTATTAAAAAGTTCGAAACAGATCAAGGCTTAACCTATAAGCCAAATGAAGTGATTGTTGGGAATGGTGCAAAACATGTCCTCTATACGCTGTTTCAGGTTCTTTTAAATGAAGGGGATGAGGTTATTATTCCTACTCCTTATTGGGTAAGCTATCCGGAGCAGGTTAAGTTAGCGGGCGGAGTTCCTGTTTATATCGATGGATTGGAAGAAAACCATTTTAAAATAACACCGGAACAACTGAAAAAGGCGATTACCAATAGAACCAAAGCTGTCATCATTAACTCTCCAAGCAATCCAACAGGGGTCTTATATTCCGAAGAGGAGCTTTTGGAAATTGGTAAGGTATGCTTGGCAGAAAACATCTTGATTGTTTCTGATGAGATTTATGAAAAGCTCGTATACGGCGGTGTAAAGCATGTTTCGATTGCGGAAATTTCGCCGGAGCTTAAAGAACAAACAATTATTATTAATGGTGTTTCCAAGTCCCATTCGATGACAGGCTGGAGGATTGGCTATGCTGCTGGTAATGCTGAACTTATTAAAGCAATGACCAATCTCGCTAGCCATAGCACATCTAACCCGACCACTACCGCTCAATATGCAGCCATCGCGGCTTACAACGGGCCGCAGGAGCCAGTTGAAGAAATGCGGAAGGCATTCGAAGAAAGATTGGAAATTATCTATGATAAGCTGGTTGCCATTCCTGGGTTCACTTGTGTAAAGCCGCAGGGTGCTTTCTATCTGTACCCAAATGTGAAAAAGGCTGCTGAAATGGCTGGCTACAGCAATGTCGACGATTTTGCATCTGCCCTTTTGGTTGAAGCAAAAGTAGCTGTGATTCCGGGGTCAGGATTCGGAACACCTGACAACATCCGTCTATCCTATGCAACATCACTAGACTTATTAGAAAAAGCCGTATCCCGCATGCAGCAATTCGTAGAATCAAAAGTTAGGGTATAACCTTTAGTAAAATCAAAAAGTCTGCGACCTGCAGGCTTTTTGATTTCTTTACCAAAACAGGATGCCTAATTCTCTTACTCGAAATCACCTGTTCGTGATATACTTTTTAGGAGGTGTCCTAACATGAAAGATAATATAGTAGCTTGGCTAGAAGAAGGTACCATTACCGTACCCTCTTTACTATTTTCCGAATATCGCAATTTGAATTTAAACGAAGCAGAATTAGTTCTGTTACTAAATATCATGACGTTCGTAGAAAAAGGTAATGATTTTCCAACCCCTGAAGAGCTTTCCGCAAGAATGACCATTTCGCTATCAGAATGCAGTGACATGCTTAGAAAGCTGATCCAAAGAGGCTTTCTTGCCATCATTGATGAATATTCGCAAGACGGCATTCGTTTCGAGAAGTACACAATAAAACCATTATGGGAAAGACTCGTGACACAATTTTTAACAAGCACGCAGAATGTACATGAGAATCAAAAGAAAACGGATGAAACCGATTTATATACGTGTTTTGAAAATGAATTTGGCCGTCCTTTGTCTCCTTTTGAATGTGAGTCTCTTGCGATGTGGATGGATGATGACCATCATGATCCTGTCATTATCAAAGCCGCACTTCGTGAAGCAGTCATGTCAGGTAAATTAAATTTTCGCTATATTGATAGAATTCTTTTTGAGTGGAAGAAGAATGGCATTAAGACACTTGAGCAGGCCAAAAATCAGGGTCGCAAATTCCGGCAGAAACAAGTTCAAAAAGGCAATCCAAGGGAGGATGCCCCGCCATCATCCATTCCATTCTATAACTGGTTAGAGCAATAATTTTCCAATGACGAGTGACAATTCACTCGTTTATTTTCTGTAATAAACATTTAGAGGGGTGAAAACCTTGCTTAATAATACACAAATTCGGCATTGTTTAGATACAATGGGTGAAATGTTTCCAGATGCCCATTGCGAATTAAATCATTCCAATCCTTTTGAACTCGTTATCGCTGTCGCTTTATCTGCCCAATGCACCGATGCACTCGTTAATAAGGTAACTGTTGGTCTATTTAAAAAATACAAGACCCCAGAGGACTACTTAAAAGTCCCTTTGGAGGAATTGCAAAATGATATCCGCTCAATCGGTCTTTATCGGAACAAAGCGAAAAACATTCAAAGTCTTTGCCGTATTTTATTAGAAGAATATAATGGGGAAGTGCCTATGGATAGGGATGAATTAACAAAGCTGCCGGGAGTGGGCCGGAAAACAGCCAATGTTGTTGTTTCGGTTGCCTATGGCATTCCCGCCATCGCTGTTGATACCCATGTTGAACGTGTCAGTAAGAGGCTCGGCATTTGCCGTTGGAAGGACTCTGTATTGGAAGTGGAAAAGACGCTGATGAAGAAGGTACCAAAAGAGGAGTGGTCTGCCACACATCACCGCTTAATCTTTTTTGGCAGATATCATTGCAAGGCGCAAAACCCGCAGTGCCCAAGCTGCTCGCTCATAGGTCTTTGCAGGGAAGGGAAGAAAAGAATGAAAGGAAAGGCTGCTGTAAATGAGTAAGCCTTCAGAGTCTTTAAACGATATTCTTAAAGAATGGGCCAGTACACAGGAGCATCTTGAGAAAGTTTTTCGAAACAGGGACCAAATAGGGGCGAAAGAATGGATGAATAAAGGAATTCAATTATACCTTAGGTTTTTGTTTCTGACGAATGGATTGCCACTTAGCTGCACCGATCCCATTCCATTTGAAAGCTTCGAATACAAGCCTGTCAATCTTAAGGAGCGATTCGCTTTTATCAAGTCCAGACCATCACTCTATCATTCATATCGACAGTTATCAGAACTCATGGTAGAACAAGAAAAACAATATGCCCGGAAAAATATCCAAAAAAACAAGAGGCCGACAACCTAGTGTCAGCCTCTTGTTTTTTTAGCTAATAGGAAATTATAAATTTTCACAAATTTATAATTTCCTAACGCATAAATTCAACTACCCCTCTGTCTTCGTCCTATCGGACTCGCCAATCGGCGAGTTTTCATTTAATGCCCGCTGGAAGGAGTTCCAGGGGTTACGATTGGCGGGATCACGACTCCGCCGGTGTTATTGCCGCTGCCATTTCCACTGCTAGTACCAGTTCCAGTACCATTACCGTTCTCATTGTTAGTGCCGTTTCCGTTTCCATTTCCGTCCCCAGTGCCATTATTTCCATTTCCTTGTTCATTATCGATTTCTGCCTGCGGAACCTCAATGGTAGTTGTTGCAGGATCGCTCTTCCGATCTCCGATAATAGCCAGAACGGTAATAGTGTATTTCTCACCCGGCTTAACTGGGAATAGGAATCCTTTTTCTGCCTGCACCACATGATTTGGAGTAGTGCCATTTTCAACGGTAATATCAAACTGAACATTTTGTTGTGCTGTATTTGGATAATCCCAAGTTACAGCGATTTTTTGTGTATCTTGATCAAATTTTGCTGCCAAGCCGCTAGGTGCCTCAAGCTTGTTATATTTCTCGGATACTGTTTTCGGGGCATGGCCCTTTACAGCATATTCCGTGAGTACTTCGCTGTCAGGAGTGTATTCACTCGCAAGCACAGCCGGCATGGAGCCTTTTTCGATTCTGACCTTCTCCACACTATTTGGCATAGTAAAGTCAGCTGTTTGTTTGCCTTTTGAGACATGCGCTAGTAAATTTTTAAAGATTAACTGGGCAATTCTTTGGTTATTTCCCTTTGCCTCAATCGGCGTTTTATAGTCACCGTAACCAGTCCAAATGGATGCTGTATAATTGGTCGTATACCCTGTAAACCAAGAATCTGGTACCGCGCTTTTACTAATATTCCAGGCATTTCTTTGTTCTTCCGAATAGTTTGTAGTTCCTGTCTTACCTGCCATTGGGAGTCCTGGTACTTTTGCGTTTGTCCCCGTACCCGGAGAAACTAGAACACTCTTTAGCATGTCGGTAACCATAAACGCTGTGGAATCCTTCATGGCCACCTTTGGTTCAGGTGCTGTGTCAATAACGGTACCATCGCGCAGTTGAATTTTCGTGACAGCATGCGGCTTATTGTAAATACCTTTGTTGCCAAATGCCGCATAAGCTCCAGCCATTTCTAAAGGTGATACCCCAACGGTTTTTCCGCCAAAGCCGCCAATCGCATAGGATTCAGAGATTTCTTTTAACGGGATGCCCAGATTTAAGGCAAATTTCATGGCATTATCCAGTCCAACCTGTTGAATGGCCTGAACCGCCGGTGTGTTCCTTGATAACTGAAGGGCCGTCCTCATCGTCATCGGACCCTTATACTTGCCATCCCAGTTTCCGAATTTCTTACCTGATGAATACGTAATTGGTTTATCCTCAATCATTTGGTAGGTGCCCCAATTCAGGTATTCGATGGCAGGGCCGTAATCCAACACAGGTTTAATGGTAGAGCCGGGCTGGCGCTGTATATCAATGGCATAGTTGTAGCCGCGCTGCACCTGTTGGTTTCTGCCGCCGCCAATCGCCCTGATTTCTCCAGTCTTTGTGTCGAGAAGTGCGACTCCTGCCTGGAATTGATCATCAGGATATGGAATAAGGTCTTTGGAGTTTAAAAGTTCGTTAACATAGTCTTGCGCGTTTTTGTCAAGTGTTGTATAAATTGTTAAACCGTCAGAAAAAATATCAAAATCGGTTGTTTTTTTAACTTCATCAATGACAGCATCTACGAAGGCATCATATGGTTTGTCATTTATTTTACGCTGTTCCTCTTTCAGGACCGTATCTTTTACGGCAACCTTCTTAGCTTCTTCCATCTGTGCCTTTGAAATAAAACCATGCTGATACATTAAACTCAATACGATATTTCGTCTTTTTTCGGCTAAATCCGGATGGTTAAAAGGATTGTAATTATTCGGGCTTTGCGGCATCCCAGCCAATTGGGCTGCTTCCGCAAGTGTCAACTGATCAAGTGTTTTTCCGTAATATATTTTTGCAGCAGTGGCAATACCCCAGCTATTTTCCGAGACATATACCTTATTGACATACATTTCAAAAATTTGATGTTTTGTATATTTTTGTTCCAGCTGATAGGAAAGCCATGCTTCCTGAACTTTTCGTTTCAAGGTTTTATCACGTGATAAAAAGGCGTTTTTGACAACCTGCTGGGTAATCGTGCTGCCGCCTTCCGAACCAAAGCCATCACGGAAATTTGCGAGAACCGCACCGCCAAGGCGTATCGGGTCGATGCCATGATGTTTATAAAAACGATAATCCTCCGTTGCCAAAATAGCATTTTCAACCTGCTCCGGTATATCTTTATAAGTAACATATTCCCGGTTCACTGAGCCGGCTTCGGAAATAAGCTCTCCATCTTTATCTAGAATCTTTGAAGGGATAGGATCTTTTAATAATTTAGGATCAAGCTTGGGAGTGTCCTTTACTAAATAGGCGAAAGTGCCGACACCAGCCAATAAGCCGACAAAACAAAGCACCACTAGGGAAAGGAAAATTTTCTTTGCCATTCCGCCTTTCTTAGCCTTTGCTTTTGGTTTGGCCTTATTGTTTGACTGCTGTTTCTTTCGGCGCTCCTCTCTTGATTGGTATTGCTCAGCCATTTTGAAATTCCTTCCTTTCTGCTCTTTATTTGTTTTTAATAAAGAGGTAAAAGATTATCTAATATTTTAATATAATCAATTCTTGGATGAAATCCAAGCGGTATGAGATAACCGTTGTGTATAATTTCTTCCCTTGTAATCGATTTTCTTCCTCCACTCATCATTCTGTCCCAAAAACCTAACATATGCCTTGCCTCTAGCAAATATACCTCATCAAATCGCGAAAAACGGATGATAACAAAGCAAATCCCACCCTGATTCATCACTTCTTCCATATGGGTAATTTGGTGCTGATGGAAATTTTTCAACGGAAATGAAGTTGGATTTTCTGTTTCCTTTGCTTCAAAATCGATATATTTCCCTTTATAAACGCCATTATAATCAGTGGTGGAGGCAAGTTTAAAATAGGCTTCTTTAATTACTGCAGCACTTCGCTTTGGGTAATCCACTTGGACGATCTGAATTGGTGTCGGTTTCTTATGGATAACGGCCATCTTCCTGGAACGGTAATATTCATTACTCTCATTTAAGTCCTCTTCAAGTGTCATTCCCCGATTGCCATATCCATCATTTTTTTTGATTTTTACCGGTGCTTTTTTCGCTTGATTCAAGCGAACATACTTTTTTCCATTTGGATAATTAAAGCTCATTTTCTTCACCTCTTAAGACACTCACTATCATATCAAATCTTAGAAAAAAGTGGGTGAATAAAATAGCCCTTCAGGTAAACGCTAATATTAATTGTACCGTTTTTGTTATAAAAATAAATGATTCATTCTTCTTAAGGGATTAGCATGCGCTAATAATCTATTAAAAACTGAAGGAAAGATGCACAAAATATGAGTCTCCTTACAATACACGAACAAAATATCATTCGTCAAATTGAAACCGAAACAAGCAAAAAGAATATCGATAATATTTCAAGGACTAATGCATATTTTTCCTACTTTAAAGAAAATTCGGATATTCAATGGTCTTTTCTGGCAAGCATGGTATCCCGAAATGGCGGCTGGAATATGTGCGATCTTGAAGGATCTATGTTTCGGCAGCTGCTTGCCCCCCAGGTCAGAAAACAGCTTTTTTTTACATATGAAAGGGCAAATTGGCTAATCTTTCATGATGTTTTCCCGCAATTATTGGTCTATCAATATTCGACGAAATTAGGTCGGCCTCTGTTTCATTTACTTCCCTATTTTCATGTTTCATCCTTTATTCAAAATGAGTGGCACCGCTTTTGGAGGGATAAAGATAGTAAAAGGCTCACGACCGCCCTAATCATTAATGAACAAAATGTGATTCAGAAACCGGTCATTAAACACCCTGTTTATAAGAAAAAGGTATTTCAATCACTTATATTCAATTTTCAAGATTGGCTGCATTTTAGCTGCGTGTTGTTCCCAACCTGCGGCGGGGAGGTATATGGCGCAAGTGTGAATGGCTTTAGGTCTCTTTCCAAAAGGATTAATCTTGGAAAAAGGCTGGCGAGCATTCTTTTTCAGCCGAGGTTATTTCCTCATTTTTTTGAGTTTGCTGAAAAAACAACACATACAGGCTCAAGAAATGATTATGAACAGTATTTCAAAATGAAAACGGAAGGAACTACTCCTATCTTAAGAATGACCTACCCGGTAATCAAGCACCATCGGCAGGATGATCAGGATTGGAGTAAAGTTCGAAAGGTTTCTTCCTCGTGGCTGCATTTTCCAGTCCATCATCGCCACCCGATTCACCTAACCGATTGGTACGTGGCTAAATCCCATCAGCTGCAGCTGCTTGTTTCCTTGAAAAAGGCACTGGATTTAAAAAAATGGAAGTAAGAAAAAAGCAAGGAGGGTGTACTCCTTGCTTTTTTCTTACTCAGCCGGTCGGTTTGGTCCTTCTAACTTTTTATCGCCGTAACCTGTTCTTTTTTCTGTATCAGATTGCCGCGGTTGGCTTTTGTTTTGTTTATTGTTGTTAGACAAAATAAACACCTCCACTAATATCATGTGCTGAATTTTGGTTTTCATACGATTCTAGATTCTGTCGAATGAAAATAGAGAATATGCCAGAATGGCACTTTCTTTGCCGAAATGCTTCTAGTTTTGTCAAGGGTGAAGGAACCATAGATTGGAAAGAGAATATTAACTTTAGGAAAAAACGTGGGGGAGGTTTTAGAAAATGAATAGTTCATTTAGTGATAAGGATAGGCTCCTGTCTAAGCTGGCGGGGATATATGACCAATTGGAAGAATTAGATGAGGCACTAAAAGCATCCTTTTCTGAACTTCGCATTGAGCTTGATCAAAGGGAACAAGATAGACTGCTTGATTCGGCTAAAAAAATTACAAAATTGGAAAGAGTTACAGACCAATTGTTTTTGAATGGAGAGATGGTACAAAATCCGCTTTCCCACCATTCCGCAAAATCATTAAAGCTTGAAATGGGTTTTTAATATTCGGTATCATAGTTTTAAATCTGAAAGTGGCATTTAAAATAGTGCTGCTTTTTTATTTGGCGGGAAGGGAGTGAGCATTCTTGGAAAAGGAAATAGAGCATTTAACAAAGGAGTTATTATCATTCAATGAAGAATTTTTGAGGCATTTTCAGGAAGCAAGAGAAACGGGGAGTGAACAAAATTTTGATAAGGTGATAAAGCCATTTGCCAATAAGGTTAACTCAATAAACGCAGAGTGGAAAGAGGAGATGAAAAAATGGCTTATAAACTTTCCATTAAAACATATCCGCATTCAGCAAGTCGAATCTGTTTCAGAACATATTGAACAGCTCTCCATCCAGGCTTTCTTTCCGAAAACAAGCAAATCAAGATTTCTAAATGCCCAGCGGACAGTCGAATTTTTTCTGACGGAAGTTTTAAAAGAAGTTAATAAAGAGAAAAGAGATGCATGAGCATCTCTTTTTTTGACTAACTATTATGTTGGATGAGGGAGTTTTCCTGCGCTGCCTCTGGGGGCACCGCACCTTGATTTTCAAGTTCACGGACAAGATTGCGATATTCTTTAATGCTAATTTCATTGAAGATATAGGCCTTTTTAACAAAATCCATTAGTGCATTAACATCATCAGTGGTGTAATCACGGTTTTGACTAAATCTCACTTTTAATTCGCGTATGTCCATTTCTACTCCTCCTTCATCATTTTTACTATCGTAACATGAAATTAAGAGATTATTATTTTTTCAAAAATTTAAACTTTAGACAAAATCTTTGAAATTTTGACATTTCCTTGAATCACCAATTAGGCTTTTTTTTCATAATGTGAAGCAGAGATAAATACGGAGGAGATGTTTGCCCGTGTTTGGAAAAATGAGACCAAATACCTTCTTTCATAATGGATATTCGGGACAAATGATGCAATATGGTCCAGTTGGCCGACAATGGAACCGGCATTTAATAATGCGAAATCAAGCTTTTCCATATCAGCCACCTGTTCAGAATCAGACCTGGAACACTTTCCAGTCGCAGGGAGGCTATCATCCAAGTACGTTCCAGCCAATGGGGCCGGCTTATCAGCTTGGGTTTAACGCACAGAATATGAACTATCAAAACTCCCAGTATCCGCAAAAGGATTCACAATTCCTATTTCAGAATCCCCTGCAGCCAAAGGAGGATATGTATCCGGCTCCATATGCGCCAATGAATGGATATCCGGTTATGAACCCATATCCTAAACAAAGCTTTATTCCGAAACAGCCAAGTGGTATGCAGTCCTTAATGAATTCCTTTAAATCGCAGGATGGCTCAGTTGATTTTAATAAAATGATGAATACAGCGGGCCAGATGGTGAATGCGGTTACGCAGGTTTCTTCCTTAGTAAAAAACTTTAGCGGCATTTTTAAAGCGTAATAAAAAAGACGGCAAGCGTTGCCGTCTTTTTTATATAATATGGAAAATGATTATTCTTACTCGTCAATTTCAATAATTTTTCCTTTTTCGCGGGGAATGCGGATTTGTAGTAATCCGTCCCGGTAGGAGGCATTAATTTTTCTGTCATTAATCATATGAGGCAGGGAGATGGTTCTTGCGGTTTGCTGTCTGACAAAACGGCGCTGATAAATTTGATTTCGCTCATCCTCTGAGGTTTCTAATTCTTTATTCTCAACAGATATGGTTAAGTAGTTTCCGGTGATATTAAGATGGATTTGGTCTCTTTTGACACCGGGGAGTTCGGCAGACACTATATATTCATTTTCTCTTTCAACAGTCTCTACGTGAAAGCCTCCGCTGCTATCAAACGGAAAAGGTGTTTTGAAAAAATCATCGATGGACTGCAAGAATCCTCTAATAGGTTTCTCCATGAAAAAATCATTCATGGATTTCATCAAATGACTAAACGGTTCGGAAACAGGCTTTTTCTCATGATTTTTATCATTCGGAAGATTAGAAGACATCTTAAAACCCTCTCTTTCCAATTTTTCACACGATATCATATGCGTTTAGTCCCGACCCGGTGCCCATTATACAAAAAAAACCACCGCATAAGCTTGCGGTGGCAGTTTCCATTTAGATTAAATGAATTTCTTCCATAAGGATTTCGATATCGAGGATCATGTCGCCCTCTTCATCGACTTCGATTAATTCGTCTTTTTTCATTTTTGTCAATGTTCTGCTGATGGTTTCGCGTGTTGTTCCAATCATGTTGGCTAGGTCTTTATTGGTAAATTCCGATTTTAACAATATAGTACCATCCTCTTGTTCTTTACCGTGCTTTTGGGCGAGGCGGATTAGCAGCTTGACAATCTGTTCATAGGTATTATTGAGAATTTGCTCTTCCAGCCGGTTTTGCAGGTCGACGATCTTTTCACCTAGTACTTTAAATACCTTAATGCATAGCTCCGGATTTTCGATCAAAACATTTTCAAACTTGGAAATCGGCACGGCAATCAGGGTTGAAGGCTCTAGGACCTCAGCGTAGGCTGGATAGTCTCCTTTTCGGAAAAAGCCGACATGGGGAAACATTTCCCCTTTTTTCATAATGGCCACGATTTGTTCTTTCCCGTTTACATCGCTTTTATAAATTTTAAGCTTTCCATCAAAAATGAAATAAACATTTTCAAGCGGATCCCCTTGATGAAAAACATGGCTATTTTTCTTCCATTCTCTTGCAATCGCAATGTCGGTAACTTTGGATAATTCCGTGTCGTTTAAAGAGCGAAAGAGAGTAAATTCGGAAAGCACCCTTTTAATTTCATCGATTTTCATTACATCACCTTCAGTTTCGTTCGATATATTCTATTGTAACAAAATTTGGCCGAATAAAAAAAAGGTATTTGTAAAATATAAATTTCCTCTTTTTCTCCGAACGTTCATTCGCTAAAATAGAAGTAATGAGGTGAGCTAGATGAAGTTGAAAAAAGATTTGCAGGCCATCCTTTCAGATATTAAAGTAAATGAGGATTTTAAAGATAATATCGCTGCGTGGCATACACTCCCTAAGAAAGAAGCCCAAACGGTAACATTTCCTAGGGATTTACATCCGCTATTGCATGAAGCGCTTAATCAAAAAGGGATAGACGAGCTTTATACCCATCAGAGATCAGCATACGAAGCGACGATGGCAGGAAGAAGTATTGTGGCAGTTACACCAACGGCATCAGGAAAAACACTTTGCTACAATCTGCCAGTTCTTCAATCTATATTAAATGACCCGAGCACACGAGCGCTGTATATGTTTCCGACAAAGGCACTCGCCCAGGATCAAAAAAGTGAAATAAACGAAATTATCCAAGCGGCCTCCATGGATATTAACAGCTATACGTATGATGGAGATACGCCGGCAAATATCCGCCAGCGGGTCAGAAAAGCAGGCCATGTTGTCATCACCAATCCTGATATGCTGCATTCGGGCATCCTTCCCCACCATACAAAATGGGTGTCTTTGTTCGAAAATCTCAAATTTGTCGTGATTGATGAGCTTCATACGTATCGCGGCGTTTTTGGCAGTCATGTGGCAAATGTGATTAGGAGGCTAAAACGGATTTGCCATTACTATGGAAGCAATCCTGTATTTATTTGTACATCTGCGACGATCGCAAATCCTCTCGAACTGGCGGAAAACCTTACTGAGGAAAACATGGCGCTGATTGACAACAACGGGGCACCAAGCGGAACAAAGCATTTTGTTTTTTATAATCCGCCAATTGTTAACAAACCATTAAACATTAGAAGAAGTGCGACTCTTGAGGTTCGGAAAATTGCCGGGGAACTGTTAAAAAACAAAATCCAAACGATTGTTTTCGCCAGAAGCAGGGTAAGAGTTGAAATTATCTTAACGTATCTCCAGGAACTGGTGAAACACGAATTGGGCAGCAAATCGATTATGGGGTATCGCGGCGGTTATCTCCCCACAGAGCGACGGAAAATAGAAAAAGGCTTGCGCTCCGGGGAAATATACGGTGTTGTCAGTACGAATGCTCTTGAACTTGGTGTCGATATTGGACAACTTCAGGTTTGTATTATGACAGGTTATCCCGGAACCATCTCTAGTGCCTGGCAGCAGGCCGGAAGAGCAGGGAGACGGCATGGAGAGGCTCTTGTCATCATGGTGGCAAGCTCGAGTCCGTTGGATCAATATATCATCCAAAATCCTGATTATTTCTTCAATAAAAGCCCGGAAACAGCACGGATTAATCCGGACAACCTAATCATATTGATTGACCATATGAAATGTGCCGCCTACGAGCTTCCATTTAAGGCTGACGAAAAGTTCGGTAACGTGGGAACTGAGGAGCTTTTGGAATACTTAACTGAAGAGCGAGTTCTATATCGGAACGGCGATAAATGGTACTGGATGAACGACTCTTTCCCGGCCCACAATATCAGCCTGCGGTCAGCTTCACAAGAAAATGTCATCATTGTCGACCAAACTGATATTGCTAGTGTAAAGGTCATCGGGGAAATGGACCGTTTTTCGGCAATGACACTGCTTCACGATGAGGCCATTTATTTGCACCAAGGCACTCAATTTCAAGTGGAAAAACTGGATTGGGACGAAAAAAAGGCATTTGTCCGTGAGGTGGATGTTGATTATTTTACAGATGCCAATTTAGCGGTTCAATTAAAAGTACTTGAGGTTGATAAACTGCATCCGGTCAATGAAGCGGAAATGGGTTATGGGGATGTCAGCGTCAGGGCTATGGCGACCATTTTTAAAAAAATTAAATTCGAAACTCATGAGAATATCGGTTCCGGTCCGATCCACCTACCGGAAGAAGAACTTCATACGAATGCCGCGTGGATTTCACTTAATAGGGCGCTCTCAGAATTGGGGGCTGTTCGGCTGGAGCAAGGACTTGTTGGGGCGGCCCATGCTTTAAGGTCAATAGCCCCATTGTTTGTCATGGCCGACCCGCAGGATATTCATGTCATTCCGCAGGTTAAGGCCGACCATAATGAAAAGCCAACCATCTTTTTTTATGACCGCTATCCTGGCGGAATTGGCTTAAGTGAAAAAATATATTCAGGGATGGCAGAGGTTTTGCTCGAAAGCAAAAAAATGATTGAACGCTGCCAATGTAAATCAGGGTGTCCATCATGCATTGGCACGGATGCAGTTGGAGATGCCGCCAAACATGATTCATTAATGATTCTTGATGCCTTCTTAGAATCATCATCGCGGTAAGGGGGAGTGCGAGGATGTCTTTAAAAAATAAATTGAATCGCTTAAAGCCCCACTTGTCGACGGGGAATTCTTCAGAAAAAAAGGCTGTTCCCTTTCCAGTAGAAACGTCCGTTGAGATACCTTACAAAGAGCAATGGGAGCAAGAACATGTTTCTCCTTATTATTTAGACGAAAACTTCTGTTTAATAAGAGAGGTAAAATATCCGCTTGACCAACGGCACGGCCATTATCGATTTCGTGATTTTCTGACGGCAATGAAAACCTGGAACCAGCAATCAGCCGCTCATCCATTATCTGCTAAAGGATTTCAGGCGGAAGAATTATTTTTTTTCGATACAGAAACGACGGGGCTAGGCGGCGGGACGGGCAATACCATTTTCTTATTGGGGTATGCCAGCATTGAGGGAGAAGAGTTGATTTTAAGACAGCATATCCTTCCAAATCCCGGTGCCGAGGTCCCGCTATACCAAAGCTTTCTGGAAAAGATTAATTATCGGACACTTGTCACTTATAATGGGAAAGCCTTTGACTGGCCGCAGGTCAAAACGAGACATACGCTTGTAAGAGAGCATGTTCCAATGCTTCCGTCTTTTGGTCATTTCGACTTGTTTCACGCTGCCAAAAGACTCTGGAAGCACAAATTAGAACGGTTGAAATTAGCAGTAGTGGAAAAAGAGGTTCTCGGGGTAGAAAGGGTTGACGATATTCCGGGATTTTTAGCTCCGATGATTTATTTTGATTTCGTTGAAAACAAAAAGCCCGATGGCATGATTGGCATACTCAAGCATAATGAAATTGATATATTGTCGCTTGTCACTTTGTATACACATCTGACCTTTCAATTATGCGGATTAGACCACGACTCCACCAGAAAGGAAACCTTTGAAGTAGGCCGCTGGTTTGCGGCTATCGGTGAAAAGGATGAAGCAGAAAAAGTCCTCGGTAAACTCACAGACGGGCAGGATGTTACAGCTTGCCAAGCAAAGCTTGCTCTTGCGTTTCAGTATAAAAAAGACCGGGAATGGGACAAAGCAAGAAATTTGTTTGCCGAGGTTGTCCAATCTGGGGAGGGGCGTCTTGCTCTTGATGCATGTGTAGAATTGGCTAAAATCTATGAGCATAGATTAAAGGATTTAGAATTAGCTCTTCAATACTGTAGCCAAGCTATCATCATAAGTGAGCGAACCCCTAGTTTGCACAATCTTTCAGGTGATGCTTCAATGGACCAGTTACAAGCCCGAAAAGAGCGTTTGAATCGAAAAATCACTAAAAGCCCACGTTAAATTTCTTTAATTAACGGTTATTAAAAATATGTAACAAAAAGTTCACAATTTAATGCTGAAAAATTTGAAATTCCATATTGTTTACTGTCGTCTTAATAGGTAAAATTATAAATTGTGTGCTGTGTAAAAAAGGCGCAAAAACTTTATGGAGTGGGTAGGATGTATAAGGCAATTTTGTTTTTATTTTTTGTTGTTGTTTGTTTAACTGCTGTTGTTTTTACAAGCTTGAAAGATAGCTTTTATACTATGTTATAAGGATATACACCCAAGGATGCCATATTATTATAAAAAATAGGTGTTTTCATTAGTACAAGAGTATCCCTTTTTTCATAGGCTGTTAATGTAAACAGAATAAAGAAAAGAAGGGAGAGCATAACATGTTTCTTGGAACTAATTTTGCCCCGCCGGTGGTTCATCCGACGACAAACATTGTGAATCATACTTTCTCTACAACGGTGGTGCCTCATATTCATCCGGTTCACACTACTACCGTGAATCACCATATGTTTGAGCATAAACATTATTGCCCGCAGTCGGCTTCATGTGCTGAAGAGGTATGTAACCAGCATATTAACTGCTGTAATCCATGTGCACCGCAAGCAGTAATGCCTGCTTCAAACGCATTGCCAAATGCGATGCCAAATATGCCTGGTTATGGTATGGCAGGCCCTGGCTTTGGCGCACCTGGACCTGGATTTGGACCTGGACCTGGATTTGGACCCGGACCCGGACCTTATATGGGACCTAGACCTTAAAAGTTTGACTAATCTTACAAGGGCTTTAAGCCCTTGTTTTTTATTTTGTTACTTTATAATATGCTAATGGTAATAAAATGTTTGTCCCTTTTTAAAAAAATTTTCATTTGAGGAGAATGTTTTTGCTTAAGGTATTAGCCATTTCCGGATATAAACCATTTGAATTAGGGATTTTTAAAAAAGATCATCCATCGGCAAATTTTATAAAAGCGGCTATCAAAAAATCACTGGTACCCATGCTTGAAGATGGACTGGAATGGGTACTGATCAGCGGACAGTTAGGAGTGGAGCTTTGGGCAGCTGAAACTGTTTTTGACCTGCAGGGGGAATTTCCTGATTTGAAGCTAGCCGTTATCACTCCTTTTTTAAATCAAGAATCATCTTGGAATGAAAACAATAAGGAATGGTACGAATCTGTTCTCATGCAAGCCGACTTTATTGATTCAGTTACGAAAAAGGGCTATGAAAAACCGTGGCAATTCCGATTGAAAAATCAATTTTTTATTGAAAAGAGTGATGGCCTTCTGCTCTTGTTTGATCAGGAAAAAGAAGGAAGCCCAAAATATTTGTACGAACTAGCTGTCGATTATCAAAAAAATCATCCCTATTCGATTGAGCTGATTTCCTTTTATGATTTGCAGATGATTGTCGAAGAAGAACAGCTTAAACAGTCTGATTTTTAATCCTGCTCGAATATTTTAGAATATACTAAATAGAATATAATGTCTGCTGAATTACTTTACTGTAATTGAAAATTGACAAAACCGCTTATATTTGAAAAAATAATAGGTAATGATTGGCTAAACTTGAGGTGATTGGAATGCTGTCAGATAAAGTGAAACTAACTGCAAAGGATATTTTAGAAAAAGAGTTCAAAACTGGCGTACGTGGTTATAGACAAGAAGATGTTGATAAGTTTTTGGATTTGATTATTAAAGATTATGGTACTTTCCATCAGGAAATAGAAGATCTTCAGCAAGAAAATCTAAGGCTTCGCAAACAGCTGGAAGATACAGCAAAAAGGCAACCTGCTGCACAGCCTGCTGGGACAACCAATTTTGATATTTTAAAGCGTCTGTCTAATCTTGAAAAGCATGTATTCGGCAGCAAGCTTTACGAATAACAAATAATACCCTCATTTCCTTTGAATAACCATTGATAATGCTGAACGATATACATATAATAGACAATGTAACGTTAATGACGTTCGGGTAATCGCTGCAAGTTTTCTTGCAGAGGAAAGTCCATGCTCGCACGAGCTGAGATGCTCGTAGTGTTCGTGCCTAGCGAATTCATAAGCTAGGGCAGCCGGGTAGCTCATTCGGTTGACGGCTGGGAAAATACCTAAGTCCTTTGGATATGGTAGGAGTACCTTTAAAAGTGCCACAGTGACGATTACCTCCTTAGAAATGAGGAGGGTGGAACGGGTAAACCCCACGAGCGAGAAACCCAAATTATGGTAGGGGCACTTTCTCTATCGGAAATCAACGAGGAGAAGGACAGGTTCCACGTGAATCTGTAGATAGATGATTACCGCCTCAGTACGAGACTTGTAAGTCGTTTGCAGTACGGAGGCACAGAACATGGCTTATAGAACGTTATTAATGGATAGTTTTGATGGAAATGAACAGCTCTCCTTAAACGGGAGGGCTTTTTATTTGTTAACTGAATCCGGAGCTTGTTTTTAGACCATAATGATATTGGGAAATCAAACTTTACAATTATTTGATACATAAACGATTAAGGGTGAAAGAATGGGAAAATATCAAATTATAGCAACCGCAGCCATGGGTTTGGAGGCGCTTGTCGCTCAGGAGGTCCGGGCGCTTGGCTACGACTGTCAGGTGGATAATGGAAAGGTAATCTTCAGCGGGGATGAATATGCCATCGCCAGGAGCAATTTATGGCTCCGCACAGCAGACAGGATTAAGATTATAGTCGGCGAATTCAAAGCGTATACTTTCGATGAATTATTTGAAAAAACAAAGGCGCTTCCCTGGGAACAGTTTTTACCGGAGGATGCTGAATTTCCGGTGCTTGGAAAATCTGTGAAATCGAAGCTATTTAGTATATCTGATTGTCAGGCCATCGTAAAAAAGGCCATTGTGGAACGATTGAAACAGAAGTATAAAAAAACATGGTTTGATGAGAATGGTGCTTTATACCGAATCGAAGTCGCATTGTTAAAGGATACGGCCACTATTACGATTGATTCGAGCGGCACCGGCCTTCATAAACGGGGCTACCGCGCTGACCAAGGGGCAGCCCCGTTAAAGGAAACAATGGCAGCTGCGCTCATCATGCTGACCAATTGGCGGCCAGACCGTCCGTTTATCGATCCTTTTTGCGGGTCGGGAACGATTCCGATTGAGGCGGCCCTGATTGGCCAAAATATCGCACCTGGTTTTAATCGGGATTTTGTTTCCGAGAGCTGGAACTGGATGCCTTCCAGGGTTTGGGATGAAGTTAGGACAGAGGCAGAGGACCTGGCAAAATACGATACACCGCTTGATATAAGCGGATCGGATATTGATCATCGGATGGTCAAAATGGCACAGGAAAACGCCTTCGAAGCAGGTTTTGGCGACCTGATTCAGTTTAAACAAATGCAGGTAAAAGATATTTCAACGAAAAAGGAATACGGTGTGATTATCGGCAATCCGCCATATGGAGAAAGATTGGGAGAAAAGGCTGAAGTGGAGCAAATGTATCGGGAAATGGGTCAAGCCTTTAGCCCGCTTGACACTTGGTCGATTTACATCTTGACCTCAAACGAGGATTTCGAACAACTATACGGCAAGCCGGCCACAAAGAAACGAAAGCTGTTCAACGGATTTATCAAAACAGATTATTACCAATACTGGGGAAAAAGGCCGCCAAGGCAAAATGACAATAATTGAGGAATAATTTTAGCGTCTTTTGAAGCTTTTCTTTTTGGAGGGATAGGATGCAAAGCCGCATGCCATTTACAGTTTCGAAAACAGAAACATTTTATGATAAGTTAGGCGAATGGATTGGTGACGTCTTCTATGACATTTTGCCGGAATCCGGGTTTGAAATCCGCGATGAACAAATCTATATGGCCTTTCAGCTTGAAAAAGCATTTAAAGAGAAAAAGGTCATGTTTGCTGAAGCCGGAGTAGGGACAGGCAAAACAATCGTTTATTTGCTCTATGCCATTATGTATGCCCGTTATACAAACCGGCCGGCTGTGATTGCCTGTGCTGATGAAACTTTAATCGAGCAGCTGGTGAAGAAGGAAGGAGATATTGCCAAGCTTGAGCAGGCTCTCAACTTGAATATAGATGTCCGCTTGGCCAAATCCCAAGATCAATACTTATGCTTAAGAAAGCTCGAGAATGGCAGAAATAGTCATTTTTCGGATGACGTTCTTGATATTTATGAGAATCTTCCTGAATTTGTTCATATGGAAGGTTCCATGCTGCAATTTGAAAAGTACGGCGACAGAAGAGACTATCCAGCACTTTCCGATGAAGTATGGCAAACTGTCAGCTGGGACAAGCTCCAGGACTGTTTCTCATGTGAAAAGCGCCATCGCTGTGGTCTCACCTTACACCGGGAATTCTATCGGCATGCAAAGGATATAATTATTTGTTCCCATGATTTTTATATGGAGCATGTTTGGACAAAAGAGGCCAGGAAACGGGAAGGCCAGCTGCCGCTATTGCCGGAACATTCATCAGTGGTATTTGATGAAGGGCATTTGCTTGAATATGCGGCACAGAAGGCGCTAAGCTACCGGTTTACAGATTACACGCTTGATACACTCTTAACCAGACTAATGGAAAATGATGTCCGCGAAAAAACACTTTATACGATAGAACAAGCGCTTGTCGATAATGATGAATTCTTCGATTGCCTTGCACAGTTTTCACAACCCGCAATGGGATCGGATAAAGAGATCATTCATAGGCACCCTTTGGTCATGAAAAATTGCCGTAAACTTCTTTCGATATTACAGTCATTGGAAGAGGAACTTGTCTTTGAAAGTGAAATGTTTGTTATCAACGAATATGATTTAAAAATTGTTGAGGAATACTTGGAGCAAATCACATATTCCTTATCACTCTTCCTTCAAGAGCTAAATGGAATTACTTGGCTGGAAGAAAGCAGTGGTGAGCGTACCCTTGTCATTATGCCGAAAATGGTGGAGGAGGTTTTACGGGAAGAGGTATTTTCACAGAAAAAGCCTTATATCTTCTCATCCGCCACCATGTCCAATCAGAAATCTTTTGATTATATCGCGTCCAGTTTAGGGATTGATGATTACCTTTCCTGTTCGGTTGCTTCCCCATTTGATTATGACGAGAAAATGAAGGTATTCCTGCCATCTTTTAAACAAGATGCGATCAATAAAAAACTCGATTATGTGATTGAGAAAGTCAGTTTGACAGAAGGGCGGGCTCTTATTCTTTTAAATAATCGTGATGAAATGAGGAATTTAAAGGAACGGCTAAAAGAAGAGCAGAAGTTTCCAATCTACTATGAAGGTGATGAGGAGATTAGCACACTAGTCTCCAAGTTTCAAAATGAGGAAAATTCGGTGCTTTGCTCCATCCACCTATGGGAGGGTCTTGACATCCCCGGCCGCTCACTGGAAAATGTCCTGATTTTTTCACTGCCTTTCCCGCCGAATGACCCCGTTTTTTCGGCCAAAAAGGAAGGAATGGCTGACCCATTTAATGAGGTGGACCTTCCTTACATGTTGCTTAGATTACGGCAAGGTGTGGGCCGGCTGATAAGAAGTGAACAGGATCAAGGCACTGTCCACATCCTGTTGGAAGAATCTCTAGAACAAGATGTACTGCAAAAGATAAAAGAAGTATTGCCGACTAAAGTAATTGAAGGGTAAGAAATAAAAAAGAGGCTGACAATGAACTGTCAGCCTTTTTTTGCTATCTGCCAAGGGCGCGGCGGCCGTCTTCGGTCATTTTATCCGGTGACCAGGCCGGCTGCCAAACAAGGTTAACGTCAACCTTGTTTACTTCCTCGATTCCTTCGACACAATAACGAACTCCGCTTGTGATACTATTGTGAAGCGGACAGCCAGGAGTGGTCAGTGTCATCGTAATCGAAACATCATTTTCTTCTGTAATCCCTACACTATAAATTAACCCTAAATCTACAACATTGATGCCTAACTCCGGGTCATAAACGCTTTTTAATTCTTCAAAAATTTTCTCCTCGAGATTCATGGTAACTCACCTCATTATTTTTTTAGAACACTGAAAATGCTGCTTGCAATAGTTAGCATCGCTACAGACAGGACAAACTGGCCCAAATTAAAGAGAATAGTTGTTTTTAATAAAAGTGCCAAAAAGACAACTAGTACGGAACCGATGAATACTGATAAGACCGGCACAATCAATTTTTCATTCATCATTTCCTTTAACGAAGGAACTTTAGCCTTTCCTATTTCTTTGCTGTATTTATAGGTCCACCACAGGAATGGAACAATTTTATATAAATATCCGACAATACTTAAGACAATCCACAACAGTATATAGCAATATAGAAGCGGCCCGATAAGACTGGCAAACTTGCTGCTGAACAAAATCATAAAGGCTGCAGCATGAATCACATTCCCAAAGCCAATCGCCGAAAGGGCGAATGAAAATGGTTTGTCTAGCTTTTTCTTTAATTTCTTTTTAACAATGATACTGATGTGCCAGCTGAAAATAGAGAAGCCGGCAAACAAGAGGAAGAATCCAAATTTCAATAAAATACTGCTATTGCTAAAGAAAGAAATGATTGTCAAGACAAGCCCGGAAACATAGATTCCGTACACATATCGTGCCTGCATCATCGGAAAACCGTGAGCCAAGGAAAACATCGGCACCATCTTATAAGAAAAGCCAAAGATTAATAGTGTAAACCAACCGGATAACCCCAATAATAGATGGCTTTTAAAGATAGCTTGGTAATGTTCGCCAAGAAATCCCGTTTTCATACTGTAAATCATCGTTATTCCCAAGAATATCGTCATAAATAAGCAAATTAAAGCCGTTCCTACAAAAGCAGTAAGAATATTAGGGTTTGCCTGTGTTCTTAGCGTCATTAGCATCTGGAATAAGAACATGAAGATTCCGATAAGCGTAATGACACCAGGAATGACGGCAGTTTGCGGTGCTAAATAGAGCATGGCCGAAAAAGAGGCAACCCCTGCTGCGGTGATGAAAAATTGGACAAATCCAAATTTCTCATTCCAAATTTTCGTCAAAAACGCAACCGGAACAAGCTGGTACATTGCACCCATCGCCACCATTAAGGCCCAGCCCAGGATTAAGAGGTGGGCTGCTGACCAAATGGCAGGTATGCGAAAAGTTCCATCCGTCATCATATGCCCATTTGCCAACAGCAGAATCTGTGAGGCGATAAGGGCAATTAAACTAAAAAGTATAAATGAAAAAGGTAGTTTAATATTTGTTTCAGTTCCTAAATTCTGAGGAAGCATATGACTCACCTTCCTAGCGGAAGATTTCTATTTTAAAACTTCCGTCTGGTTGTTGTTCTGTTTTTTGTTGATATCCTAATTCTTCAAGCTGTTCATATAGAAACATCGGTCTTCTATCATTAATTATTGTTAAAACTTTCCCTTCGCCTAACTCTTCTAAAGCGGCTAAGGTTCGCATCATCGGCTGCGGCGGTTCGAGGCCGCGATTATCCAAAATCATTACAAATCACACTCCAAATCACTTTTAGCTTTTCTTTGTGAAAACTACTTTCCAATGCTTTTTCTCTAATTCTTCTTCTTCATGGGTAAAGCCCTTTGCCTTTAAGACAGTAAATAGTGGCATCGGCTTAAACGGTGCATGAAGAATGAACACATCTCCATCATTATTTAATTCTTTTACTGCCTCCATAATCTTTTGAAATGGTTCGAGTTTATTCTTTATATCCTCACGTACATCTAGTTCAATTATTCTTTGTCCCATAAAATCAACACCTCTTTAATCGTTTGTTTAATAACATTGTAGCAGTGTAATCCCCTAAGATATGTGATGAGCGTCATAGCTCAATGGATTTTAATGAAAATAGTTCTCAATGTGACAAATTTGTGAAAAAGTATACAAAAAATAATATGTGTGATAAAAGTCACTATTTTGCCTTTTTTTTAGGACTACAATACTTCTCGGATTGATAACCAGAAAGGGATGAAGGAAATGGAAATACAGCGAGGGACACAGCCGAAGAGCGTGGTAAAAGAAAATAAAAACGCACTTTTAAAATCCATTTTAATTATTACCATCTTAATCAGCTTTACCGTTCTGCTTGGCGGCGGCTATTGGATCTTTAAAGAGCAGGCGCCAAGACCATTGGAAGTAACCAATTCGAAAGGTGAAGTTATATTAACGAAAAAATCCATTATGGGCGGACAAGCTGTCTGGCAAAAGTATGGTTTAATGGACTACGGTACCGTTTTAGGACATGGTTCCTATATGGGTCCGGATTATACAGCAGAGTCTTTAAAAATCTATACAGAAGGAATGCAGGATTTTAAAGCGGAACAGCAATATGATATAAAATTTGCTTCATTAACTGAAGATGAAAAGCAGATTATCAAAAACCAAGTTATTAAAGAAATGCGCAAAAATCGCTATGATGCGAGTAAAGATACATTAAAGCTGACAGACGCACAAGTAAATGGCCTTGAAAAAGTTAGGGCTTACTATAAGGATATTTTTACAAATGGCGACGGCTGGGGTTTAAAAGCTAATCTAATCAAAGATTCTGATATACCATCAACAGACCGTGCCTATGTTGACAAAGGTGACCAAATCAAACAAATCTCTGATTTCTTCTTCTGGACAGCTTGGCTTTCAAGTACGGTTCGTCCTGGAGACAAAATCACTTACACGAATAACTGGCCATATTTTGAAGACGCCGGTAACCATCTATCCTTTTCCGCTATTTGGTGGAGCGGTGCTAGCGTTACAATCCTAATTTTAATGGTAGGGATCATCTTATATCTATTCTATCGTTATCAATTTGGTATGCAGGAAGCATATAAAGAAGGAAACTTCCCTCGTATTGATTTGCGCACGATGCCTGTAACAAGTTCACAGGTGAAAACAGGTAAGTATTTTACGGTTGTATCGGTATTATTCTTTGTTCAATGTATGTTTGGGGCTCTGTTAGCCCACTATTATATCGAGCCAGACAGCTTTTTTGGAATTAAGTGGATCCATGATATTCTTCCATTTTATATTTCCAAAGGCTATCACTTGCAGCTGGCGATTTTCTGGATTGCCACCGCATGGCTGGGTATGGGAATCTATGTTGCCCCGTTAGTTGGCGGTTATGAACCAAAGAAACAAGGTCTTTTAGTTGATATTTTATTCTGGGCATTAGTGGTTCTTGTTGGCGGAAGTATGGTTGGCGAGTGGCTTGGTGCCAATGGGAAATTGGGAAATGCCTGGTTCTTGTTTGGCCATACTGGTTGGGAATATATTGAGCTTGGACGAGTTTGGCAGCTTATCTTAATAGTAGGAATGCTAATCTGGCTGTTTATCGTATTCCGCGGTATTAAAGCAGGGCTTAAGAAAGAGTCTGACAAAGGTGGATTGATACACTTACTATTCTACTCTGCGATTGCGGTACCGGCTTTTTATATCTTTGCCTTATTTATCAACCCAGGTACAAGCTTTACATTTGCCGACTATTGGCGCTGGTGGATTATCCATCTATGGGTAGAAGGTATTTTTGAAGTTTTTGCAGTCGTTGTTATTGGTTTCTTATTAGTTCAATTAGGTCTCGTAACCAAGAAATCAACGGTAAGACAATTATATTTCCAATTAACCCTGCTTCTTGGCAGCGGCGTAATCGGTATCGGACACCATTATTACTATAATGGTTCAGCTGAAGTATGGATTGGTCTAGGTGCAGTCTTCTCTGCATTGGAAGTTATTCCATTGACATTGTTAATTCTTGAAGCTTATGAGCAGTACAAAATGATGCGTGACGGCGGTGTCGACTTCCCTTACAAAGGTACGTTCTGGTTCTTGATTTCTGTTGCGATTTGGAACCTTGTCGGTGCCGGGGTACTTGGTTTCTTAATAAATCTGCCAGCTGTAGCCTATTTCGAACATGGACAATTCTTAACACCAACCCATGGACATGCTTCGATGATGGGTGTTTACGGAATGTTTGCCTGTGCAGTACTTCTTTATTCGTTAAGGAATATTGTGAAGCCTGAGGCCTGGAATGACAAATGGCTTAAGATATGCTGCATTCTGTTAAACATTGGTCTTGCAGGAATGGTCTTCTTATCCTTGCTTCCAGTTGGATTTATGCAAATAAAAGAGGCATTTTATCACGGCTATGCAGCAAGCCGCGCTTCCTCCTTCCTGCAAAAGGATCTGGTGCAAACCATTTTAACCTGGCGTGCGGTACCTGACACCATCTTCTTAATCGGTGTAGTTATCCTGGTACTCTTCTGTATTAAGGCCCTATTTAACCTGCGTAAACCAACGCATAAAGAGGGAGAACGGCTTCCGGTTAAAGATTTATCCATTGATGAAGATTAATAGTAAAAATCCGCAAGGCTTTAGCTTTGCGGATTTTTCTCTTCTTTCACTTCTTCGTAGCAGTCGAAGCAATATGACTGTTTATCCTCGGTAATCACTCCATTAAAGAATCCATCCAAACAATAAATCTCTTTCCCACAGCATTTACATAAACCAACTAATTCTTTCATTTAGACTTGCCTCCCTTATGAACAAAATCATATTTCAACTGTGATGGTACTCACTAAGTCCTAACCTAAGTTTTTCTATAATAAAAGAGAAGTTAACCCAATTAAAGGAGTGATAATGATGCAAACCTACGCAAAAGTTATCAATGTACCAGATTATCCACCAAGAGAAAAGCATCCAACCATCTTTAAGGCATTTGATGAATTGGCATCAGGTGAAACCATGCAGATTGTCAATGACCATGATCCAAGACCGCTGCTTTACCAATTTATGATGGAAAGACCAGAGCAATTTTCTTGGGAATACCTTGAAGAAGGCCCAGAAGTTTGGAAGGTCGCCGTTAACAAAAAGTAATTTTTTGAGGCTGCGCTCTTATTAGACCTGTCTTCACCCAATCTAAAATTTGTTTCTATTTATTTTTCAGTTAAAACCTCTTTTTTCCTATAAACCTATTTTACAACAGAAATTCGTTTCTGTTGTTTTTTTATCCGTATCATTTGTCAGAAATATGTTAAAATTTATAGCGAGAAAGGGGGAAAGACAATGAATACAGAGCAATTTGAAAAGGAATTCTTAGAGTATGTCAAGAAAATGACCGCTTATCACGAAGCCCTTGGTTTAATTTACTGGGACTTACGGACAGGCGCTCCTAAACAGGGAGTGGGGCAGAGGTCAGAAGTGATTGGCGTGCTGTCCTCCGAGGTATTTAAAATGTCGACATCAGAGGAGATGGCAGCCTACATAGCAGGGCTTTCAAAAGTTGAATTGTCCGATAGAACAAGAAAAATTCTTGAAGAATGCAAAAAGAACTATGAGTTAAACAAAAAAATTCCTGCGGAGGAATACAGAGAATTTGTCATTCTTCAATCAAATGCCGAGAGTGTTTGGGAAGAAGCCAAAGAAAAAGCTGACTTCAATATGTTCAAGCCATACTTAGAGAAGCTGGTCGCAATGACAAAGCGATTTATCGGGTACTGGGGTTATGAAGGGAATAAATATAACGTTTTATTAGATATGTACGAACCGGGCTTGACGGTTGAGGTTTTAGATCAAGTTTTTGGAGAACTGAAGGACAAAATTGTTCCGTTAGTAAAACAGATTTCGGAATCCAGCCTCAAACCTAAAACTGATTTTTTGTTTCATCGATTCCCTAAGGAAAAGCAGCGGGAGTTCAGTTTGGAAATCTTAGCGCAAATGGGATTCGACTTTAATGCTGGCAGGCTTGATGAAACCGTCCACCCTTTTGCGACTGGTTTAAATCCTGGCGATGTCCGCGTTACGACAAAGTATGATGAACAGGATTTTCGAACCGCTGTTTTTGGCACCATTCATGAAGGCGGGCATGCCTTATACGAACAGAATATTTCCAAAGAGTTAATCGGTACACCATTATGCACAGGAACCTCCATGGGGATTCATGAATCGCAATCGCTTTTCTATGAAAATCTTCTTGGCCGGAGCCTCCCTTTTTGGAAAAAGAATTTTGACCTGCTGAAAAAATACACAAATGGTCAATTCGATCATGTGAACATTGAGGCTTTTTATCGGGCCATCAATGAGTCAAAGCCATCTTTAATACGGATTGAAGCAGACGAACTTACCTATCCGCTTCATATAATTATCCGTTACGAAATTGAAAAGGGATTGTTTAATGATGAAATAGAGGTTTCCGACCTTCCAACAGTTTGGAACGACATGTATGAGAAGTATCTAGGAATCCGCCCTGGACACGATGGCGAGGGTGTTCTTCAGGACGTTCATTGGGCAGGTGGAAGCTTTGGCTACTTTCCTTCGTACGCTTTAGGCTATATGTATGCAGCCCAATTTAAGCATAAAATGCTTGAGGACCTTCCAAATTACGACCAGCTTCTTGAAGAAGGGAATCTGCTTCCGATCAAAGAATGGCTTACGAATCACATCCATCAGCACGGCAAACTGAAAAAGCCGCTTGAAATCCTGCAGGAGGTAACAGGTGAAGGTTTAAATGCCAAGTATTTGATTGATTATCTCTATGAGAAATATCGAAAGGTCTATCAATTTTAAAAACCAAAAGGCTTCAATCGTTGAGATTGAAGCCTTTTGGTTTACTATTCTATTTTTTATAATTCACTACGTTAATTGGTTATGACATTATTAATATTAGGCTTTTCAACAAGTCTGTTGATTGGCGCTCCAGGCACTTCGCTTTCCGCGGGCGTGCCGGGGAGCCTCCTCGTCGCTAAAGCTCCTGCGGGGTCTCCCCTGCCCCGTACTCCCGCAGGAGTCTTCGTGCCTTCCGCGCCAATCAACAGGTGTATTAAATTAAGTCTTCAACTCTTAAATAGCTTATCTAAATCTGGAAAAATGCTTATAAATTTGGAAAGGAAAATTGTGCGAAGCTTCGCAGATTCAAAAGAGCTGCATGGGCTTCGCTGTTGCCGGTTGTGAGTATTCAATAATTAAGAGAACAGACTTTTCTTACTGCAGGCTTCTAAATATGGAAAATATTGCAACGCACTTAGCAAAGATGGAAAGTGTGTGTTGCAATAATTAGGTTAATTTGCCTCCCTGTTGATTGGAGCGGAGGGCACTCGACTCCAGCGGGATATAGAGGTCACTGGAGACCCCACAGGCGCTAAAGCGCCGAGGAGGCTCCAGGAGCTCCCCGCGGAAAGCGAGTGCCTGGAGCGGAAATCAACAGGCCAGTTAGCAGGGATTAACAATAAAAGTTTGGTAAATTTAGGTTTGGACAAAATAAAAAATTGCCGAGAAAAATACCTTTTCTCGACAATCTGCAAAGGCTTCAATCGCTGAGATTGAAGCCTTTTGCTATTACCACGTCTTAAATCCTTTGGATCCAGGCGGTGCATTTTGAATGATATCAATGAATGGTATTGTGTAAGCGAACAGGATTAAGGCCGCGGTGATGCCAAGCCATAATTTCCAGTTTTCAAATACCATTGGTGCTTTTTCCTGCAGATTTTCTGCTTCGCCGACAGGGAATTCTTCTTCACCTTTTGGTGCAAAGAACGCCAAGTTAATGAAAATAACTAATACTAAAATAATGCCAAGGAAAAGAATTGTTCCGCCAACTGCTTGGGCAATTTGGTAAGGAATCCACTCAAGCGCCTGCTTGGAGTCACCATAAGTGGAGAATGCTGAACGTCTTGGTGCGCCAAGCAGTCCTTGGAAGTGCATTGCACCGGACATGAATGCCATTCCGATAAACCATACCCATGCTTGGATAATACCTAATTTGTTCATCGCTTTAGTCAGCTTGCGGCCGGTTAAGTGCGGCACAAGCCAATATGAAATTCCAAAGAATGTCAGTACAACAGAAGTTGCAGCTGTCAAATGGAAGTGTCCTGTTACCCAGATGGTATTATGGACAACTTGGTCCATTTGGTTGGAAGCATTGATAATACCGCCGGCACCAGCAGGAATGAATGAAGCCATACCAATGAATGGGACTGTGAAACGGGCATCATTCCAAGGAAGCACTTTAAACCAGCCAAATAAACCGGTAGCTCCTTTAGAACGGCCATATCTCTCAAACGTTGCGAACAGAGAGAAGGCTGTCATTAATGACGGGATAATAACCATGAATGTTAAGATAACCTGAATAAATTTCCAAGCCGGATCAATGCCCGGTTCTGTCAACTGGTGGTGGAAACCAACCGGAATCGAGAAAAGCAAGAATAAGATAAAAGATAAACGGGCCAATGAATCTGAGAAAATCTTTCCGCCGATGATTTTTGGAATAACTGCATACCAGCACATATATGCAGGCAACAGCCAGAAATACACTAGCGGGTGACCGAAATACCAGAATAACGTACGGCTGATAAGAACATCAACAGTATCTACTAAACCTAAAGACCAAGGCAGCAATTGGAATAGAACAGTTGCAGCAACCCCTAGTGTAGCCACAATCCACATCACCGTGTTGATAACTGCCATAAAGCTTAACAACGGGCTTGGCTTGCCAGGGTTATTTTTCCGCCATTTTGCATAGGTCATAATTTGTGCGGTGCCATCAACCCAGCTGCCGACAACCACAAAGGTTAATCCTAAATAAAAGACCCAGTGTGCTTTAAGTGGTGCATAGAATGTATAAAGTACAGATGCTTCATTTAATAGAATCATCGTTCCTGACATAAGGGTACCGGCAGTCATTAACCAGAAACCAATCCAGCCGGTGCGTCTGGCTGCTGGGGAATGTGTTCCCGCAGTTCTGGATACAGCCGCATATTGAAATCCCATGATAAAGAATGTTGTTAAAACAAGCCCCATTAAAACACCATGAGCTGTTAAAATTTGATAGTAGCCAATTCCCCAAGGCAGTTCAAATTTTCCGGAACGGACAAGGGTTTGTAGTAATCCCATCAGACCGCCGAGAGCGAGTGCTCCGAAAGCCACAAAGAAATGCGCCATGGATAGCTTCGCGTCACGTGGGTCAACCTTTACTTTCGCTGCTGCGTTAACCATTATTTAACCACCTCAATCTTCGAGAACATTAAATGGTGCCCTGTACCACAGTATTCGTTACAAACAACTAGAAATTCGCCTGCTTTGTCAAAGGTTGTTGTATACTCGCTGACATAGCCCGGTTCAAGCATCATATTAATATTGGTTCCGGCCATTTCAAAGCCATGGACAACGTCCTTGGTGGTAGCGATTACTTTCACCTTTGCTCCAAGCGGAACCTCAACCTTTGCTGGGTTATAAGAGAAAGCAGATGCGACAAATACTAGTTCATAATCCCACTCTTTGCCTTCAACCTTATGAAGTCCCGGCTTATCGAAAGGTTTTGTGGTATCAACCTTTTCCGGATTTATTGTAGTTAAACAGCTTGCTGGTTTGTTGCCCAGGTAAAAAGCGCCGACACCGACTACTGTTAAAAAGACAACGAGACAGCCGATTCCAAACGTCAGCCAGATTTTTTCAAATTTATGCATATGCATATGTAATTCCCCCCTTTAATTCCTAAAAACGGTCTACGAACAGATAGTAAACTGAAACCCATGAAACAATGATAAATAGCCCCAGAATGAATACAGACGCCAGTGTCCCCTTTAAAGAAGAACTGTCTTCAATCTCTGTTTGGTGCTTTGTCTTTAGTTCCGCCTTTGCCATCCCCCTACACTCCCTTCAGAAAATGAAAAGTAAATAAATGATTTCTCTTTCATAATACAAAACAATTTTGAAAGTAAAATATCAAATTCAAGAATTCACAAATTGTTCATTCCTTAGTTATCTACTATGGTAATGTTAATAAGTTGGTATAACAGTGATTAAAGTCACAATTACCCACCTGAAATTGTGACTAAAGTGTGAAACATCACACCAAGCCTGTGATTTAGATAATTGATAATTTAATTACGTAATGGATGATTGGCAGTTCGTTTTTTGTCACAATTCTCTGTAAGAAAAATATGATAATAATAAAAATCTTTTTCTTTGGAAGTGGTTGGTTTGGAGAAATATTATTGCGAACATTGCCGTCTTTTGTATAATAAGATTGAAATTTGTAAGGTTTGCGGAACATTGGCGGGAAATAAAATAAAAATTGAGGTTCAAAAGCAACCGGAAAAATAAGATTCAGGATATGTTAGAGAATTGGAAAAGTTTATATAATGAAGGAATAACTATTACAAGATATAATAAACATGCACAACAACAACAACCTTCAAAACGTTTACTTCTCCGAATGGGGAAGTTTTTTTTGTGTCTGGAATAATTTTCTTTAAATTGGCAAAAAATACCCTTACCTTTGGTTAAGGAGAATGATGTATGCCTACAATTCTTTCCATTGCAGAAGTTATTCCTCCATATGAAATTAAACAGACGCAGGCGACAGAGTTTGCAAGGGAATTGTTTTCTGGTTCATTTAAAGAAATTGGGCGGTTATTAAAGGCTTTTGAAAATGGTCTTATTGAGAAAAGATATTTTGTTAATCCCGTAGGCTGGTTTCAGGAGAATCATTCCTTTGAGGAAAAGAACAATGTCTACATCGAATCGGCCGTTACCCTTGGGAGGGAGGCAATTGTAAAATGTCTGGATAACAATCAGTTTCTTAAGAAAAAAATTCCTTACGAAGACATTGATGCCATTTTTTATATTTCCACCACAGGGATTGCAACTCCAAGTATAGAAGCACGAATAATGAACCTGCTGCCTTTTCATCTCCACACGAAACGAATCCCAATCTGGGGATTGGGCTGTGCAGGCGGTGCTGCAGGTCTTGCCCGTGCGTTTGAATATTGCATGGCCTTTCCAAAAGCTAAAGTCCTTGTTCTTTCTGTTGAACTTTGCAGTATTACCTTTCAGCGAAATGATCTATCGAAGAGCAATTTAATCGGGACATCTCTTTTTGCAGACGGGGTTGCCTGTGCGTTAATATGTGGTGATTCCTGCGATATCGGGGATTTTCGCTTAAAAACCACATACCCGTCCATATTAGCGGTTCAATCCGCACTGCTCCCCGATTCTTTGGATGTGATGGGCTGGGATATAAAAAATGAAGGATTGTTTGTCCGGTTTTCTCGTGATATACCAAAAATCGTACATAATTGGCTAAAGCCAGTGGCAGAAGAATTTTTACATGAGCACCGGCTTCAAATAGATAAAGTAGACTATTTCATTGCCCATCCGGGCGGTAAAAAGGTGTTGGATGCCTATGTTGAATCGCTTGGCATACCTGCGTCGATGACAGACGTTTCGCTCGAAGTGTTAAAAAACTTTGGAAATATGTCTTCTGCTACCATTCTTTATGTGTTGAAACAATATATGGAAATGGATATTCCACGTGGGTCAAATGGGCTTTGTGCCGCTCTTGGACCGGGTTTCAGTTCGGAAATGCTTCTATTGAGGTGGTTTGATTGAGGGACTTGCTGCCATTTATTAGCTTTATGGGTTTCATCATTTTTCAGCGTGCAGCAGAGATTTTATTCGCAAAAAGAAATGAAAAATGGATGAAGAGTAAGGGAGCACTTGAATTTGGCATTGTCCACTACCGCTGGATTGTCCTTGTGCATGTACTATTTTTACTTAGCTTTAGTATGGAAAAGTTCATCTTTAATCACGGGTTATCACCTCAATGGCTGATTATTTTTATTGCTTTTATCTTCGCCCAGGCCTTGAGGATATGGGCACTTGCCTCACTGGGCAGGTATTGGAACACGAAAATACTCGTGCTTCCAAATGCAGACGTTATACGTAAAGGTCCGTACCGTTTTATTAAGCATCCGAATTATTTCGTTGTTTGTGTGGAAATCCTTGTCATTCCTTTACTGTTTCAGGCGTATTATACTGCCTGTTTATTTACAGTATTGAATATCATGGTGCTTGCCATCCGGATTCCCGAGGAAGAAAGGGCGCTTGAATGCTACAGCGAATATAACGGAGTTTTTCATGACTGCCGCCGTTTCTTGCCAAAGTTTGTTAAATAACTGTGACAATAATCTGCAAAGTATTGAAAATGATTATCACCTGTGTTAGAATTTGATTAACAATGAAAGTCATTCTCAACTAAGAGTCTGATTAAGGGAAGGTGTTACATATGACCTATGCTTTCGTCGGCGGAACCATTTTAATCTACGCATTTGTCATGAAGCACGTCTTAAAAAATGTCACCCAATAAATATATTTAGCATTAAATGAAGCCAGGGAATATTCCTTGGCTTTTTTTTAGTATGTCAAGATAGGAAAAGTTCGAATTATCGTATAAAATAAACATATTATCATGTTGTTTAAGGGGAATTAGTTTAAATGATCAAAATAGCCGATCAAAATGAAACGATACAAACATTAAAACAAAAAATAATTGCCATATATGAATATTTAATGGAGCAAAACGATGTTCAAAATGCGCAAAAAATTAAGCAGCTTGCTCGAAAATTAGAAAACCGCGAATTCGCGATAGCGTTTTGCGGCCATTTTTCCGCAGGCAAATCAACCATGATCAACCGGGTCGTAGGGGAAAAACTGCTTCCCTCAAGTCCAATTCCGACAAGTGCAAACCTTGTAAAGGTAAAGTCCGGAGAGGATTATGCCAAGGTCTTTTTTAAAAACGAGAAACCACGGCTTTATTTAGCGCCATATGATTATGAAATGGTCAAAAGGTATGCTAAGGATGGCGATAAAATCGAGGAAATCGAGATCAGCCATAGCGACTCAAACCTGCCTGCCAATACCGTAATAATGGACACACCGGGAATTGATTCAGCAGATGATGCCCACCGCATTGCCACTGAGTCTGCCATCCATCTAGCTGATTTAATATTTTATGTGATGGACTATAACCATGTCCAGGCAGAGTTGAATTTCCTGTTCACAAAGGAATTGGCGGAAGCAGGTAAAGAGGTTTATTTAGTTATTAATCAAATTGATAAGCACAAGGATGAAGAGTTAAGTTTTGCCGATTTTCAAAAAAGTGTTGTTGATGCCTTCGCCTCTTGGGGAGTTAGACCAGCACGGATTTTTTATACTTCACTAAAGGATGAAAAGAACCCCCGCAATGAATTTCAGGCATTACAGAAATTTATTGCGGATAAATTGGCAGCAAAAGATCAATTGCTTATTCCATCCGTTTTCCATTCGTTGAAAAAAATCGTCCAGGACCATATCAACCAGGCTGCAAAACAGGATGAAGAAAAGCTCCTTCCATATCATGAGCTATTAAATGAATTAACTGAGGAGGAAAAAGAGGGTCTGTTGAATTCCTTCCACCAGATTAAAGACAGCTTGACTAGGCTTGCCGGAGGGACGGACGCTAAGGAAAAGTCATTTGATGAAGAAATAGCGCAAATTTTAAAGAATGCTTATCTTATGCCTTTTCAGACAAGGGAAATGGCAGAGAAGTATCTAGAAGCCTGCCAACCTAATTTTAAAGTAGGCTTTCTTTTTTCTAAGCAAAAAACACAAGATGAAAAAAATGCGCGACTGGAGATTTTTTATCAGGATATTCTTGAAAAAACAAAATCCCAGCTTGAATGGCATTTACGTGAATTCCTGCTCCGTACATTAAAGGAAACAGAACTGGACCAGGGAGACCTGCTGGGGCTCGCTCAGGGCTATGCCCTTACCGTTCCTAAAGATGTCCTGATCAACACGATTAAGCCTGGTGCCCGCCTATCCGGCGAATACTTGCTTCACTACACAGAAGATGTGGCGAATGAAATAAAACGGATCGCCCGAAACCGACTTGCCGAGTTCAAAGAAAAATATCTAAATGCACTAAAGGATCAGGAGTCAAAATTATACGAACAATTTGCCAAGGAATTCAATAAACAGGAACGGTATGTAAAAGCTTTAACAGAGCTTGATAAATACGAAGAGGCTATTGTTGCAAAAGAAAACAACCTTATGAACCTATTGAACAATCCGCAAGGACTTGAAGATGGCCATTCCCAACTTTTCGACCTGCAGGAAGAGGAATTTGAACTAATTAAATCTGAAGTGGAACCGGATTCCCATAAGGCTGACATGATGAAGGAAAGCAAGCAAGTACCCGTCCAGGTCAGTCATGCTGAAACAACAAATAATGGCTCTAAGGGTGGAGGAAACAACGAAGCAGAGGACCGTCTGCAAGGCACCATTGACAAGCTTCTCAACGCTTCCAAGCTAATTAACGGTTTGCCGGGCTTTCAAAAACTGGCAGGTGAATTGGCGGAAAAAGCAGGCCGGCTTGAAACTCAGGGCTTTACCGTAGCTTTATTCGGTGCGTTTAGTGCAGGGAAATCGTCCTTTGCCAACGCACTGATGGGGGAAAAAGTTTTACCGGTTTCACCAAACCCCACTACAGCAGCAATTAATAAAATAAAACCAGTCACGGCTGAATATATGCATGGGACTGTCCTTGTAAAGTTTAAAGAACGAGACGCAATGCTCGATGACGTCAACCGCTCGCTTAAGGTCTTTGAATTACATGCGGCCGATTTCAAGGCTGCCGCTAAAATCATTGAAGGAATCATCTATGAGCAAAGCCAGGAAGGAATCGTTGAGAAGACTCATTATGCCTTCTTACAGGCGTTTCTTAAAGGTTATGCCTCTTTTGTCGAACTGCTCGGAACGGTTAAGGTAACAAGTTTAGACGAATTTCACGATTTTGTCGCCAAAGAAGAGAAATCCTGTTACGTGGAATGGATTGAACTCTATTATGACTGCGAACTGACGAGAAAAGGGATTACGCTCGTTGATACGCCAGGGGCGGACTCCATCAATGCCCGCCATACAGGAGTAGCCTTTGACTATATCAAAAATTCAGATGCCATATTATTTGTCACGTATTATAACCATGCTTTTTCAAAAGCTGACCGGGAATTTTTAATCCAATTGGGACGGGTAAAGGAATCGTTTCAAATGGACAAAATGTTCTTTATTATAAATGCGATTGACCTAGCCGAAGATGAAGAGGAAAAGGAAGCGGTGGTGGACTATGTTTCAGAGCAGCTGGTGAAGTATGGAATCCGGAATCCGCATCTATATCCTTTATCAAGCCTTGAGGCCTTAAAAGAAAAAATAGACTCAGCAGCGGTTTCCAGGTCAGGGATGAGCCAGTTTGAAAATAGTTTTTATCACTTTATTTCAAATGATTTAACCGAAATGGCGATTTCAGCGGCACAGAATGAATTGAACCGTGTCCATGAATTGGTAGAACGGCTCATCAAAAGCTCGCTGGAGGACAAGACCGTTAAAGAACAAAAACGCCGTGATATTGAAGGACAGAAGAATATGATTCAAGAGCTGTTTGCAAAACAAACGGTCGAATCAATGGAAAACCGCCTGTTCCAAGAGGCTGATGAATTAATTTATTATATTAAGCAACGGGTTTTCTTACGGTTTGGCGATTTCTTTAAAGAGGCCTTTAATCCTTCAACCTTAAGGGACGATGGCCGCAACTTGAAGAAGGCACTGCAAATGGCACTTGATGAATTTTTGGAAAGCTTAGGCTTTGATTTTGCTCAGGAAATGAGAGCTACAACGGTTCGAATCGAGCGGTTTATGGAAAAACTGCTTCGGGATTATCAGGCCGCACAAATTCGGACACTTCTGGACGTCAATCAAGACCTGTCCTTTTCACCATATGAAAAAGGTACGGCAGAAGAAATAGACTTTCCAATAGCGTTTGAAACCATGGAACAGCAAGCTTTTGCAAAAGCAAAATCTTATTTTAAAAATCCAAGGTCCTTCTTTGAGAAAAATGAAAAGAAATGGATGAGCGATGAACTTAATCAGGTATTAAATGGGCCAGCGGATGACTATTTGCAAAATCAAGGCAGTCGCTTAAAAGACCATTATGCAAAGAATCTAAACAATGAATACAAGCTCCTTTTAGCGCAAATGAAGGATCAGACCGATGATTTTTATTTGAGTTTATTGGCAGCATTAGAAGGCGGAGTTTCAACCGAAATTTTAACAGATATACTAAAGCGGCTTGAAAATTAGGAGAAACGGGGGAGAATCCCAATGAAAAATATTGTTACGAAGGAATGGCTGGAACATAATTTAAACATCGACACAGTCAGAATTGTGGATTGCCGATTTTCCTTGGCTGACCCGCAGAAGGGGAAACAGGAATATTTAGAAGGACATTTGCCGGGTGCTGTCTTCTTTGATCTTGAAAAGGATTTATCAAGCCCTGTTCAAACTCATGGCGGACGCCACCCATTGCCTGACTTGCAGGAATTGGTAAGCAAGCTTGAGGAGGCAGGGATTGATGAGACGACAACAGTCGTGGCCTATGATCAGGGAGAAGGCGCATTCGCCGGACGTTTTTGGTGGCTCTTGATGTACCTTGGGCACGAAAAAGCATATGTTCTAAATGGCGGATTCAGGCAGTGGGCAGAGGCTGGCCTGCCAATTTCAGCAAGTATTCCAACATTCACTAAAGCTCAATTACAGCACCAGATAAAACCACAATTATTAGCATCCGTTGACGAAGTGAAAGAGGTTATAGCAGGAAAAAAGGCAAACGTAGTGTTGATTGATTCCCGCGAAGAAAAACGCTATTTAGGAATTGTCGAGCCAATTGATAAGAAGGCAGGACATATTCCGGGGGCCATCAATAAGCCATATACGGAAGGATTTGCAGGAGGAGAATACAAATCCGCTGAGGAACAAAAGCAGCGGTTTTCTGATGTGAATCCTGAACAGGAAATTATTGTTTATTGCGGTTCTGGAATAACAGCAACCCCGAACTTCTTGGCCTTAAAGGAAGCAGGATTTCAAAAGGTCAAGCTCTATGCCGGCAGTTTCAGCGACTGGATTTCCTATCAGGAAAATAAAGTCGATTAAAATTTGAACCATACCTATGTTATAATAGAAATCGTGTTGTAAAAAAACATCCTTAGGAGGTTCAATTTTATGACGAATCAAAAGCCTTCGCTTATGCTTGTCGATGGTATGGCCCTTTTGTTCCGCGCTTTTTACGCAACGGCCGTAACAGGGCAGTTTATGATAAATTCAAAAGGGATCCCGACAAATGGGATTCATGGTTTTGTGAAGCATATGTTCACAGCCGTTTCGACCTTTAAGCCAACCCATCTTGCCGTGTGCTGGGATATGGGCAGCAAAACCTTCCGAACCGAACTTTTTCCTGACTATAAAGGAAATCGCGGTGAAGCACCGGTTGAATTAATTCCGCAGTTTGACCTTGTTAAAGAAGTGGTCGAGTCATTCGATATCCCCAATATTGGTTTGGCAGGATTTGAGGCGGATGATTGTATCGGTACTATTGCTAATCATGCGAAAGAAGAAGCCCATGTGTCCATCTTGACTGGGGATCAGGACATTCTTCAGTTGCTTGATGACAGAATTTCGGTCATTTTAATGAAAAAAGGATATGGAAATTACTTGGTCCATACTCCGCAGACCTTTAAGGAAGAGAAAGGTATTACGCCTAGACAAATGGTCGACCTAAAGGCATTAATGGGTGATACTAGCGACAATTACCCTGGTGTTAAAGGAATCGGTGAAAAAACAGCTCTGAAGCTATTGCAAGAGTTTGAACATGTTGAAGGAATTATCTCCAATTTGGACAAACTGTCAAAATCCCAAAAAATCAAAATTGAGCAGGATTTGGACATGCTTCACCTGTCCAGAAAACTGGCGGAAATCAAATGTGATGTTCCGGTAAATTGCAGTCTGGAAAGTGCCAGCCTTAAAATCGAGAAAGAAAAGGCGGAAAATAAATTAATGGAATTGGAGCTTCGCGGCCTTGGCAGGCTTTTCCCTCAGGTGGAAGCACATATTTCCTAATGACTCTGGTTGTCTCATGTTGAGGCAGCCTTTTTTTATTCACCACTAGTTACGAATTTAATAGGATAGTTATTAGGAATTGACTTGGAGGCAGTAGCCTATGCGAACATATACATTTCACCGCCTTATCAATAGCGGCGCTACCAGTCAGGTTTATGAAGCGGTTGATAACATTGGAAAAAATGTTATTGTCAAAAAGGTAAATAATGCTGCAGATGCCGAAGATGAGGTTAACATACTTAAACGCTTGCCAGCCCTGCAATATTACTCCCCATAATGTGATCATTTCAGAGAAAAATCCGGAAACGGTTAAAATTATTGATTTTGGGTCAGCTGTGTTGGTGAATGAACACCAATCGAATATGGAAAATTTCTGTTGGAGAACCGAAAGACAATTTCATAAAGAAAAGAAAGGCTGCCTGATGGACAGCCTTTTTTTTCTGCCATTTTATATTTTTGTATTTGATTTCTTTGCTCTATTTTCCAGTTTGCTTTTTGGCTCTTCAGCAAACTCGGCATCCTGGCCATATCCTTGTGGATTTACACCAGGTGCTTTAGCGCCGCGGTTATTGCTTACCTTTTTGGTCATACAAGTCACCTCCACTTTTTTAGTATCTCCATCCGGAATAATTAAACTCATCTATCTTCACAATAAAGATAGAGGTGATCAAATGAACAAGGCTGTTTATTTAGCACTTTTAAGCATTGGACTTGCCCAGGGGATGAAAATTCCGATTCACTATTTCAAAAAGAAGGAATGGCGGCCGGAAGTCTTTTTTGGAACAGGTGGAATGCCAAGCTCCCATTCTGCAGGAGTCGCTACTCTAACCACCTATATCGCGTTAAAAAGGGGATTGCCGACCATTGATTTTGCTTTGTCCCTTATCTACGGCTTAATTGTTATGTATGATGCCCAAGGAGTCCGAAGGCAAACGGGTGAACTGACATTAAGAGTAAATTCAATGAATGAATTAATCGACAAAATCAATGAAAAAGATAGTGTAGAGTTTAAAGAAAAGCCGCCAACAAAGCTGAAGGAAGTCCTGGGCCATCAGCCTGAGGAAGTGCTAGGCGGCGCACTTTTAGGAGTATTGGTCGGGATAATTGGTCATAAATGCACAGAAAAAGATAGAAAAATGTCGAAATTTAAGCTAAGATTTTAAAGGGGATATTTCTAGATTTACGGGAGAGGGTTGGATCATCAGTGCGGACGGTTGAGGAATATTTGCATTACTTGAAGGGAAAAGGCTTCCAATTTCAAGAGGATGCAATCGGCTTTATTTACTTCGGAAAACATTACACAAATGCTTCCGATGAGATAATTAATACAGCAATTGAACTGACCTTAAAAGCACAGAAAAGCTTTGATGGCAGCTTTTATGTTTCCTTACTGGAAACCTTTATCCAAAATCAAATAAGCAACAGAAAAGACGCCATCAGTTTTGTAAAAAATCACGAATTGTTGGCAATCTAAAAAAGGAGGCTGACCTATAAAGTCAGCTTCTTTTTTAGCTTCCGATACTCTTGTTTTTACTTAATATGAAGATTTTCTTAGCCGGCAGTTCGGCGAAAATCATTCCCATAAAAATAAGGATGCAGCCAATTAAAGCGCTGGAGGATAAACGTTCCTGCGCCCAGAAATAGCCCGTAATGGCTGCAAAAACCGGCTCCATGGCAAAAATAAGGGCAACCCTTGTTGCAGATGTATACTTTTGAAAGTTTGTTTGAATAAAGAAAGCAATTGCTGTTGCAAAAATACTGGTAATAACCAAAGCAATCAAAACTTCTTGTGATAATAAAATGTCAGTCCGAAATGACTTCCGCCAATCTTCAAAAATGAAAGAAGAAATAGTCGAAAGAATAGCAACAGTTGAGATTTGGATAACGGTCAAAAGTAAAGTCGGATATCTGCTTGAGAATTTTCCTGTTAAAATAATATGCATCGCAAAGCTGATGGCACAAACAAAAACAAATCCATCTCCAATATTTAATGCTGATATATCCGTCAAGGTCAGCAGAAACAAGCCAACAGTCGCCGTAAGAACACCAAGAATCGCGTTTTTACTTGGAATTTGTTTCATTAAAAACATCGAAAATAAAGGGACAAGAACAACACTGAGCCCGGTGATAAAACCGGCTTTCGAAGATGTTGTATACAAAAGGCCGATTGTTTGCGTAACATAACCCAAATAGAGCCAAAATCCAATAAAAACTCCGGAAATAATTAATTTTATATTTATTTGTTTAAGCTGATTTCTTTCAAATAGAATTAAAGCCAAAATGAGCAAAACTGCGGCAATAAAGAAGCGTATTCCATTAAACGCAAATGGCTCCAAAAAGTCTATCGCATTTTGCACTAAAACAAATGTCATTCCCCAAATCATTGTCACTAAAAGCAGGCTTAAATCTGCGAACAGTGGTTTTTTCATGGTGCTAGTGCCTCCGTTTTCAAAATTCCCCCATCAATACCTAACTGAAAGTTTATCATATATTACTTATACGTTGCAGGAAAATATTTTCTATGACGCTTCTGGGTATGATATAAATGAATTTATATAGATGGATACATTATTTACCATAATAATCAATTAGAAAGGTTGAATATCAGTGAAATATAAGCTTGAATGGGTGCATAAATTAAAAAGTAATGAAAAAGTGAAATGTACTTCCGACTGGGCTTCCGCTGAAACAGCTGTCCAGCTTGGGGAAGAGCTCGAGCGATTGGGGAAAGCGGTCGACCTATATTTTTATGATGAAAAAGGGACATCTTGGATTTTAAAGGAAATGAAAAAGCTGCTGACAGAAATAGAAGAGGAACCTCAAGAAATAACCGTTTATTTTGATGGCGGATTTCACAAGGAAACCAATCAGGCTGGTCTTGGCGCAGTTATCTTTTTTCAGCAGGGAAAAAAGAAATACCGTATTCGCGCCAATGAACTTTTTGATGAAATGGATACAAACAACGAGGCAGAATATGCCGCTTTTTATTTTGCCCTTAATATTTTGGAAGATCTAGGTGTGCAGTATCAATCATGCGAATTTAAAGGTGACTCCCAGGTCGTTTTAAAACAGCTGGAGGGTGAATGGCCTTGTTATGAAGAAAACTTGAACCGTTGGCTGGACCGGATTGAGGAAAAAATTAAACAACTTGGCATTTATCCAAAATACACAGCTATCCCACGAAATGACAATAAAGAAGCTGATAAGCTTGCAACCCAGGCGTTGGAAGGAAAAAATATCTTTGCGAAAACGATTATTCTATAATGGAACGGGGTGTCTAATCTTTGTGAAAGAATCAGCCAGAAAAGCTCTTTTTACTCAAGTGGAACATTTGCTGAATGAATACTGTGAAGGCTGTTTTGTACATCGGCAGCTAAAAAGGGAAGGGGGCAGGAGAACGGCCCACCGGTTTTGCATTTCACAATGTACCGTCGGGCAAAAAATTCAGGAATATGGAAAAAAGCTGACGTAAAAAAGGCTGACAATCCTGTCAGCCCTTCAAGATTTATGATTGATTATAATTTTACAACGTTTGCAGCTTGAGGTCCGCGGTTTCCTTCAACGATTTCGAAAGAAACTTCTTGGCCTTCTTCTAAAGATTTATAGCCGTCGCCTTGGATAGCGCTGAAGTGTACGAATACATCGTCTCCGCCTTCAACTTCGATAAATCCGAAGCCCTTTTCGTTGTTGAACCATTTTACTTTACCATTTTGCATGTACTTCTTCCTCCTAAGCCTTTCAGGACACCCTAATATATGGTGCCAGAGAATAAATATTATCATGGAACAAAACAAGAGCATAAGCAAATGTATTCGATTTCATGATGCTTTAAATATACAATATCAAATATGGACAGTCAAGAAATGGAGGTAGGTTTTTCCTCAAAAATCAAAACGTTTTTTGAATGATGGACATAAAACAAACCTTTCCTCAATATGTTTAACTAATAACTTTTCCATGCTGGGGTGGGGATGTAAGTGTTTCGATTTTCAATTGAGGGCGAGGAATGGATATTACGGTTCTCTCCGCAGGTTTCGATTGAAGAAGTTGAAAAACAAGCTATAATTATGTCGTTGCTCCATATCGGGGAGGAGCTTGGAAAATTTCCACATGGCAGCGCCTTTATCATGTTTACGAAGAAAATAGGCGCCATTATATTTGATGTAGAACGAATGCCCTCTCTTATCTTAACCGTTTCAAATATTATTCCGGAAGAGAATTGGTATAGTCAGGAGGCATGAGTTAACCAGCTCAGGGAAATACAATCATAAAAACCCTTTCAGTTTTTTCTAATCTGAAGGGGGTTTTTTGTGTGTGGAATTTTCGTGTCCAAACTATACGGGGAAGAGCAATAGATGTAAAATGATAGGCGGAGATGTATTAACAAAAGGGAGTAATTATGATGAAACTAATCATTGCCGAAAAACCTGATCAAGGCTCTACCCTTGCATCCATCTTTAAACATAAAAGACAAAATGGTTTTATTGAGATTTTTCCAAACGAGCTTTTTCCTGATGGGGGCTATGTTACTTGGGCCATTGGGCATATTTGTCAATTAGTTCAGCCAGAGAAATATGAGCTGGAATGGAAGAAGTGGTCCTTAACGAATCTGCCGATTATACCAGAGCATTTTAATTATGAAGTAACGAAGGACAAAGCGAAGCAATTTGCTGTGATAAAAAAATTAGTATCCGACCCGCAAGTGACCGATATTATCCATGCCGGTGACGCAGGAAGGGAAGGGGAACTAATTATCCGCAATATTTTAAGACTGACAAATTGCCGTAAGCCAATGAAAAGGCTGTGGATTTCTTCGCTAACCCCCAATTCTATTCGGGAAGGCTTTAAAAAGCTGCTGGAAGAAACAGACACCCGAAATCTTTATTTTGAAGCCTATACCCGGGCCTGTGCAGATTGGGTAGTGGGAATGAATGCTTCAAGACTGTACAGCCTGCTCCTTCAGAAACAAGGCTTTTCAGATGTTTTTTCAGTCGGCAGAGTACAAACTCCTACGCTAGCATTGATTGTAAAGCGGGAGTTAGAGATTGAAAATTTTAAATCTGAACCGTTTTGGGAAGTTGTGGCACAATTTTTAATTAATGATAAAAAGTACACGGGCAAATGGCAAAACAACGGTGAAACTCGTGTTAACACCAAGGAGATGGCAGAAAAGGTAGCAGCATTTTGCCGTGGGAAGAACGCGGAAGTCGACGATGTTCAATGTGAGCGGAAAGAGTTTTTACCGCCGCTCCTCTATAACTTATCTGCATTGCAGGCTGATGCCAATAAACGTTATAAATTTTCACCGAAAAAAACTTTGGATGTTCTGCAGCAGCTTTACCAAAAAGGATATGTATCTTACCCTCGTTCCGATTCTCGTTATGTGACGAAAGAGGAAGCGGCCAATTTCCCCGATACTCTTAAAAAATTAAGCCATCTCAAAGAATATCAAGGCTTTTTCCCATTACCTTTTGATTCAATAGCGGAGAATAAAAGATATGTAAACGAGAAAAAAGTGACAGACCACTATGCGGTTATCCCAACGGAACAAATACCGAATATTGAAAAGTTATCCGCTGATGAACAAAAACTTTATGACCTGGTGGTTAAGAGTTTAATTGCCGCTCATTACCAAAAAGCCATTTTTGAATATACGACCGTCATTACGTTAGTAGATGGGCGGGCAAAGTTTGTCTCGAAGGGGAAAGTGCAAATTGATGAGGGCTGGAGGAAGGTCATCAATCAAAAGGAACAGGATGACGAGCCGTCGCTGCCGCCGCTGGCAAAAGGGGAACAAGGCAAAACAATCAAAGTGGACGTGAAGGAAAGCCAGACACAGCCTCCAAAGCGTTATACTGAAGGACAGCTGATTACGCTGATGAAGACAGCCGGCAAGCATATTGAGGATAAAGAGCTGGAGAAAATTCTGACCAAGACTGAGGGGCTTGGAACAGAGGCGACAAGAGCTGGAATTATCACCATGCTCAAAGACAGGGCATATATCGAGGTTAGAAAAAATCTGGTTTATGCAACGGCAAAGGCTAAAATTCTCATTGAAGCGGTCGGCAAGGAAATTCTCGCATCGCCGGAAATGACCGCAAAATGGGAGCAGAAGTTGAAGGAAATTTCAGAGGGCTCAGCCTCCCCAAAGCAATTTATGGAGCAAACGAAAAAGATGGTTCACCATTTAATTACGACCGGGGTTGATCAGGCGGTTAATTGGACGTTTTCTAAGGAACTAAGCGAAAATTTCACACCTGGTAAACGGGGGGCAAAGAAAACTCAGACTAAGCTTGGACCATGTAAGAAATGTGACGGTACGATGGTCGACAAAGGAAGTTTTTACGGCTGTACGAACTATCAAAAAAATAAGTGTAACTTTACGATTTCAAAAAAAATTCTTGGGAAAAATATAACGCAGAAAAATATAAAGCTGCTTTTGACAGAAGGAAAAACTGAGGTCATTGAAGGCTTTACCAATAATGAGAAGACCTTTAATGCCAGACTGTATTTAGATGAAAAGGAAAAGCGAGTGAAATTTATATTTGAAAACGCAACTGTTTAAAGTTTGGCAGAGGAGTTATTGTGATAAAGAATCTTGTCACTCTTATTTTTCTATAGTAAACTTTTAGGTGATTCTGTTTAATGGAGGGTATCGGATGCCAACACCCAGTATGGAAGATTATATTGAACAAATTTATAATTTGATAGAAGAAAAAGGATATGCCAGGGTTTCCGATATTGCCGAAGCATTATCCGTTCATCCCTCCTCGGTAACAAAAATGGTTCAAAAGCTCGATAAAGATGATTATTTGGTGTATGAAAAATATAGAGGCTTCAGCTTAACAACAAAAGGGAATAAAATTGGCAAACGGCTAGTTTTCCGCCATGATTTGCTTGAGCAATTCCTTAAAATCATTGGCGTGAAAGAGGAAAACATCTATAAGGATGTAGAGGGAATTGAGCATCATTTGAGCTGGGATTCCATTGATCGGATCGGTGATTTGGTCCAGTTTTTTGAAGAAGACGAAAAACGGATAGACGCCTTAAGAGAAATTCAGAAAATAAATGAGAATGAATAATGAAAGAAGAGGCGGTCAGATGACTGCCTCTTTTAGCTAATAGGGAAGTATAAATTCAACTACGCCTCTGTCTTCGTCCTATCGGACTCGCCAATCGGCGAGTTTTCATTTAAAATAGGATTGGATAATGGTCAAAGCTATCTTCCTCAGCAGGGCTTAAATAGGCATTTCCGCTTTCATCCTCCTGCATTTGTATGCCTGCTAGTAATCCGCTCTCTGCTTCGAGTAATGCTTTTCGATATGAGATTACACGCCCCTCAGAGGTAATGAAACTAATAATTTCCCCAAGATGATTGCGGTGAAGTCCGACAATGGATTCTATTCTATATCCCTCCTTTTCCACCTCTATTTTGGTCATAACAATCAAAAAAAAAACATCGGGAAATCCCGATGCTTTATACCCAAAAAAATGGGGTTTCCTGATAGACATAATAATTGAGCCAGTTGGAAAAGAACAAATGGCCATGAGAGCGCCAGCGATTAATTGGAGGCTGGGTCGGGTCGTTATTTGGAAAATAGTTTTCCGGCATGTGAATTTCGAGGCCCTTAGATAAGTCTCTGTCATATTCCTGTGCTAATGTATCAGATTCATATTCTAAATGACCGGTAATCATGACATGCCTTCGGTCTGTTGAGGCGATTAATAATGCGCCTGCATCCTCGGAAGCAGCTAATAATTTTAACTGAGGGTTGCTTTTGATGGCCTCAATTGAAACATCCGTATAGCGTGAGTGCGGTGCATAGAATTGATCATCAAAGCCCCGTAATAAAATATCATTTTGTTCAAAAATTCGATGGGAATAAATGCCGGAGCATTTCCGTGTAAGCTCGAATTTTCTAATTCCATAATGATGGAAAAGCGCGGCTTGTGCTCCCCAGCAAATATGTAGTGTCGAGGTAATATTAGTTTTGGTCCAATCCATGATTTCGGTTAATTCCGACCAATATTTAACCTGTTCGAATTCTAATAACTCGACAGGCGCACCGGTAATAATCATCCCATCAAACTTTTGATTCTTAACTTCAGAGAAGGTAGTGTAAAACATCTCTAAATGCTGCTTGCTAGTATGAGTGGATTCATACGAGGATGTTTTTAAAAATTTGACATTAACCTGGAGCGGAGAGTTTCCTAATAGCCTTAACAGCTGCGTTTCCGCTTTTTCTTTTTCTGGCATTAAATTTAAGATTAAAATCTTTAATGGCCGGATATCTTGGCTCGTCGCCCGTTCATCGTCCATGATAAAAATGTTTTCCTGGTCTAAAACTTCCCGGGCTGGAAGAAGTTTCGGAATGTTAATAGGCAAGTGACCATCCCCTTTACAATTAAAAAAGTTATATTCATTTATACAATGGTTAATAAAAGAAATCAATGAATATTTTTAAAATTTGATAATTCTATTATAAACATTATTCTAAATTCAGAAAAGATAATAATTTGTTCATAATTATCTGTCGGAATGAAAACGCCTTTTTGATACAATTTAAAGGTAGTTACTTTTAAATATAAAGATTGCGGGGGATTGAATTGGCAATGGAGATTAGTGTAAAATCGGACATTGAAATTGCTCAAGGCTCAAAAATGCTGCCGATTGTAGATGTTGCAAATAGGCTGGGGCTTGAAGAAGATGATCTTGAACTGTATGGCAAATATAAAGCAAAGCTGTCCACCGATGCACTGGCCAAATTAAAAACAAAAGAAAGCGGGAAAATTATTCTCGTAACGGCGATTAGTCCAACCCCTGCCGGAGAAGGGAAATCGACGGTCACTGTTGGATTGGGAGATGCTTTTAACAGGATTGGCAAAAAAACGATGATTGCGATACGGGAGCCGTCCTTGGGTCCGACGATGGGCATTAAGGGAGGGGCTGCCGGAGGAGGTTATGCTCAAGTTCTCCCTATGGAGGATATAAACCTGCATTTTACCGGCGACCTTCATGCAATAACGACGGCAAACAACGCCCTTGCTGCGTTTATTGATAACCACCTTCAGCAAGGGAACGAGCTTAATATCGATCCGCGCAGAATTGTTTGGAAACGAGCGGTAGATTTAAATGACCGAGCCCTCCGGAAGGTTATTGTAGGTCTTGGCGGACCGCTTCAGGGAATGCCAAGGGAGGATGGCTTTGACATCACAGTTGCGTCTGAAATCATGGCAGTATTATGTTTAGCAACAGATATAAAAGATTTGAAATCACGGTTAGCGAGAATGGTAGTCGCCTACAATTACAATAAGGAACCGGTAACGGTCGGTGATTTAGGGGTTTCAGGGGCATTGACTTTATTATTAAAAGATGCGGTAAAACCAAACCTTGTCCAAACCATTGAACATACGCCGGCCCTAGTCCACGGCGGTCCTTTTGCGAATATCGCACATGGCTGTAACAGTGTGATAGCGACACTGACTGCAGCAAAATTAGCTGATTACGTGGTCACGGAAGCGGGTTTTGGGGCCGATTTGGGAGCGGAAAAGTTTTTACATATCAAATCGAGAATAGCCGGGATTAAACCTGAGGCTGTTGTCGTTGTCGCTACCATTCGGGCTTTAAAAATGCATGGCGGTGTGGCGAAGCAGGATTTAGCAGAGGAAAATATTCCGGCGCTGACACTTGGCTTTGCCAATTTGCAAAAACATATTGAAACGATTAAAAGCTTTGGGCTGCCGGTTGTTGTCGCCGTAAATAAATTTATCACAGATACCGACCTTGAAATCCAGTCACTGCTAGAATGGTGCAAACGGGAAAACGTCTCCGCCGCTTTGACAGAGGTTTGGGAAAAGGGAGGCGAAGGCGGAATTGAACTGGCTGAGACCCTTTTATCTGTCATCAGTAAGGAAAAGAACAATTTCCACCCTTTATATGATATGGCAGACCCGATTGATAAGAAGATAAGAACTATCGTCCAAAAGGTTTACGGCGGCAAAGATGTCGAGTTTTCCCCAAAAGCAAAAAAACAAATGCAGGATTTTGAAAAAAATGGCTGGTCCTACTTAGCTGTTTGTATGGCGAAAACGCAGTATTCCCTATCGGACGATCCGGCAAAGCTTGGCAGACCATCAGATTTTACCGTTACGGTAAGGGAATTCAAACCATCGATAGGTGCAGGATTTATCGTTGCTTTAACCGGTGAGGTTATGACGATGCCAGGCCTGCCGAAAAAACCGGCGGCCTTGAATATGGACGTAGATGAAAATGGGAATGCGGTAGGCCTATTCTAAAGGAGTCGAAGCGCAGTATGTTTGATCCAACAGCCTTTGATAACATGAAGGTCGTAATCGAAGGCGCCCTTTATGATTTGGATATGAGCGGTGATATCCTTGTAACCGATCGCAATGATTGGCTTAATCTAGCGAAAATGTCCCGATTGTTTACGATCAGCTTTGGTTTAAGAGAAAGCAGGCTTCCGATACATGCGAAAATGGAATTAGAAGCAAGGCTTAACAACTTAGCAGCGGAACTCCTTCCAGAGTCACTTTCAGAGCAGAATGCCGGGTGCTATGTGAAGCTGCAATTTTCACTCGAACTCCCTGAAAACCAAAGGGATTTTTACGGATTATATAAAATTTTCCAAAATATTTGGGGAGAAACAAGGAAAATCTCCCAGTCTGTTGAATATAACCCTTTAGAAAAGTCAAAAAATATCCGCTTAGTCATTTCCATTGACTTTGAGAGAATTGTCAAAGAGGAGCAAATGGAGGACTTTGCTGAGATGACGGAATTTATGATTGCCACTTTACAACAACTTGAGGAATACGGAAGTGGCAGCTAAAGGGGGAGACTTGGATGTCAATCTATCAGTTTAAGGCGAAAGCTATAGATGGAGAGGAAATTTCACTAAAGCAATTTGATGGGAAGGTTCTGCTAATTGTCAACACTGCCAGCAAGTGCGGTTTTACACCTCAGTATCGGGAGCTTCAAGGACTTTATGAAGCGTATAAAGAAAAGGGTTTCTCGGTTCTGGGTTTTCCTTGCAATCAGTTTATGAGTCAGGAGCCTGGGACGGAAGCAGATATTAAATCCTTTTGTGAATTAAATTACGGCGTCACCTTTCCGATGTTTGCAAAGGTCGATGTAAATGGCGTATACGCTCACCCGCTGTTCGTCTATATAAGAAAGCAGACACCGGGAATCTTGGGTTTTAATACAGTCAAGTGGAACTTCACGAAATTTCTTGTTGACCAAAAAGGAAATGTTGTAAAACGTTTTGCACCGAACGTAAAGCCAAGTGAAATTGCCAAAGATATCGAAGCACTACTTAGCTAATGACAAGCCGGCATTTTGCCGGTTTGTTTGTTTTAGGTGTTATAAATATTTACAATATTCAGAACTACGGTTACTATTAGTAGTAGGTACTAAATTTCCAGCAAGGGGAGATGACCGTGGTTAAAACGGCATGGGTGACTGATAGCACCGCTTATTTAGACGCAGAATTAAAAAAACATCCTGATATATATAGTGTTCCATTATCCGTTATTCTTGACGGAGAGGTATTTGCAGATGGGATTGACTTGTCTTCACATGAATTGTTTGAGAGGCTAAAGCACCTTAAAAGCCCGCCTAAGACATCCCAGCCTTCAGTGGGGGCTTTTCAGGAAGTGTTCGAACGGCTTTCTAAAGATTATGACCAAATTGTTGCTGTCCATCTTTCCGGGAAGCTGAGCGGTACAGTTTCTTCCAGTGAGCAGGCCGCAAAGCTGGTGGATATCCCAGTAACAATTTTTGATTCAAATATTCTTACTCTGCCAATGTCGGCATTGATGAAAAAAGGAATGGAATTATTGGCGGGAGGTCATAATCTCGAACACGTCATCAAAAAAATGGAAGAAATAAGAGATACAAACGAAACATACGTATTGGTTGGAAGTCTCGAGCAGCTTCACCGCGGCGGCAGAATGTCGGGCGTGCAATTCTTTCTGGGCAGCATGTTAAACGTCAAGCCAGTGATTTCATTTGATAATGGAGCCTTGTATGTGAAGGAGAAAGTCCGCACCGAGAAAAAGGCCAAGGATAAAATTCTCGAATATTTTAAACAGGCGTATGAAAAGTATCACTTTAAAGAAGTGTATTTATTGTATGGTCTGCATGAAGAGCATACAGTTGATTGGCGGCAGGAAATACAAACACGCTATCCGGAACTGAATGTGCTTGATGCACCATTAGGGGCCGTCATCGGTGTCCATGCAGGGGAAAATACACTCGGCATCAGCTGGTTTAATGGATTAAAATAAAAATGCTATAAAAAGATAACCTCGCTTTTTCGGGGTTATTTTTTCTTGTTTGGCTGATATTCGTGTTAAAATAGCAAGGATAAAGGCAGGTGCTAAATTTGATAGACAAAATTATAGAGCAGACGGAAGAATTTGTCCGCAATCAATTAGGTGAGGATTCAACCGGTCATGACTGGTTCCATGTGGACCGTGTCAGACGGAATGCCATACATATTAGCAAGGCAGAACAGCAGGGCGATCCATTTATCATAGAAATGGCTGCCTTGCTTCATGATATTCCTGATGAAAAGCTGAATTATAGTGAAGAAGCAGGGAAACAGAAACTTGAGAGCTTTATGGAGACGATTCCCCTCAAGGATGTTGAAAAAAACCACATTAGGGAGATTATTTTTTCTATTTCCTATAAAGGCGGTCATGGCAGCAAGCTTTCATCGGTGGAAGCAAAAATTGTTCAGGATGCAGATCGCCTGGATGCCATCGGCGCGATAGGCATTGCAAGAGCCTTTGCTTACGGCGGCAAAAAAGGGCAGTCCATCTATGACCCGGCTATCATGGTGAGGGAAACAATGAGCCAGGAAGAATATCGAAAAGGAAAATCAACGAGCATCCATCATTTCTATGAAAAATTATTAAAATTAAAAGATTTATTGAATACCGAGACGGCAATGCAAATGGCGGAGCCAAGGCAGCAAATGATGCAATCGTTTTTAGAACAATTTTACCGTGAATGGAATGGTCAACAATCATGAAAATGCTGACAGTCGAAAATGTTTCAAAAACATACGGAGAAAAGCAATTATTTTCTAATATTTCGTTTACCATCGGCGAAAAAGAACGTGTCGGGCTGATTGGAGTAAATGGAACTGGAAAATCTTCATTGTTAAAAATCGTAGCAGGTTTAGATGTGCCTGATGAAGGAAAAATCATTTCCGGTAAAGATTATTCCATTGCTTACCTGTCGCAGCAGCCTGATTTTGAAATGGACCGGACTATACTAGAACAAGTTTTTGATGGGGATGCGCCAATCCTAAAGCTGATGCGGGAATATGAAAATATACTTATGGAGCTAAATGCTGCACCAGATGATGTGAAACTTCAGGATGAACTTTTCCGTCTGCAGAAGCAGATGGATGCTTTGGACGCCTGGGATGCAAGCACAAATGCCAAGTCGGTCTTAACAAAATTGGGCATTGAAGATTTTACCCAAAGAGTTGGCAGTTTGTCCGGGGGCCAGAAGAAACGGGTTGCGTTGGCACAGGTATTAATCGCTGAACCCGATTTACTTATATTGGATGAACCGACAAACCACCTTGATTTTGATAGCGTTAAGTGGCTTGAGGATTATTTGAGCAGATATAAGGGCTCCATCCTCCTCGTCACCCATGACCGCTACTTTTTGGATCGGGTTACCAATCGGATGTTTGAGCTTGATGGCGGCAATTTATACAGCTATAAAGGCAATTATGCCGCTTTTCTGGAGGCAAAAGCAATCCGCGAGGAAAATGAAGCGGCCACATTTGAAAAAAGAAAGAACCTGTTCAGACGAGAACTGGAATGGATCCGGCGCGGGGCAAAGGCGAGGACGACGAAACAAAAGGCGCGGATTCAGCGTTTTGAAGAGCTTGACGAAAAGCTCTCAAGCGGAAAGTCGTCAGGTGAAAAGCTTGATATTTCTTTGAATGGCAGCCGCTTAGGTAAGCAGGTATTTGAACTAAAAGATGCATCCAAGCGGTATGGTGAAAAAGCAATCCTTAACCACTTTGATTTGCTTGTCAAACCGGGGGACAGAATCGGCATTATCGGTAGGAACGGAACTGGTAAATCCACATTATTAAATATCCTCGCTAAGCGCATCCCTCTTGATGAGGGAGAGTTTAATTTGGGTGCTACTGTGAAAATCGCCTACTATACCCAGGAAAGCGAGGATATGGATGAAAATAAGCGGATGATTGAATATATTAAGGAAACAGCGCAAATCGTCGAGACATCAGACGGGAAGACGATTTCCGCGGCACAAATGCTCGAGCGCTTTTTATTTCCTCCATATACGCATGGGACGCCTATTCGCAAGCTGTCGGGCGGGGAGAAACGCCGTTTGTATTTATTGAAAATCCTGATGACAGCACCGAATGTCTTGCTGCTTGATGAGCCGACCAACGATCTTGATACTCAGACATTGACGGTTTTGGAAGACTACCTTGAGGAGTTTCCAGGTGTCGTGATTACTGTTTCCCACGACCGATATTTTCTTGATAAAGTCGCTGAACAGCTTTTAGTTTTACAAGGCGAAGGGCAGATTGATTTCTTTTTCGGGAATTATACGGAGTATTTAGAAAAGGAAACGGTTGCCAAGGAAGTTATGAAACCGGCATCCACTTCCACTCCTTCTTCAAAAGCCCATGAAAAGGAAAAAAAGAAGAGAATGACCTTTAAAGAGAAAAAAGAGTGGGAAGAAATTGATGAAATTATTTCCAAAACTGAAGCGAGGCTTGAAGAAGTTGCAATCGAAATGGCGGGAGCGGGCAGCGATTTTTCAAAATTGCAGGATTTAATGAAAAAGGAAACTGAGCTAAACGAAAAATTGGAGTATTTAATAGAAAGATGGTCATATTTGGCCGAATTAGCTGAAAATGAGTGAGAGTACGCCTTAGTGCGTGCTCTTTTTTGTAACTTGGAAATATATCTACAAAATTAGGCAGATATCTACAATTTTTTTGTGATATCTACATTTCTTGAAATTTATCTACAAAAATAATGATGATATCTACAAATTTTCAAAGGATATCTACAATTACCATGAAAATAGAAAATGAGAACTAACCATTTATTAGGCATCTTACATGAATATACTCCTCTCATTATGTTAAACTTGTTAAAGAAAACATATGAATAAGGTGAGTATGTTGAAAATTAAGTCAATTGAACCGACGCCAAGTCCGAATACGATGAAAATCCTTCTTGACCATGAGCTTCCAATGGGCAAGAGCCATAATTATAAAAAGGAAACAGCGCTGGATGCACCACCTGTTATTCAAGCCGTCCTGCAAATAGAGGGCATTAAGGGTGTATATCATGTGGCTGATTTCCTAGCTGTTGAACGCAACGCTAAATATGACTGGAAGGAACTTCTACCAAAGGTCCGCCAGGCATTCGGTGAAGATACTGACCAAATCGCAAACACTGCAAAAGCAATCAACGACCATTTTGGTGAAATCAAAGTGGAAGTTCAAATGTTTAAAGGGATTCCGCTCCAAGTTAAGCTGACAGATGGCACTTCTGAAAAAAGGTTCGGAATGCCCGACTACTTTTTAAAAGCGCGGGAAAATGCCCAGCTTCCGGATGATAATTATATTTTGCTGCGGAAATGGGATCATCAAGGAGTTAGATATGGTGAAATGGATCAGGTTGGGCCGGAGGTTGTCGAGGAACTAATCGCGGCTTATCCCACGCTGCGACTTGAAGAACTTGTCCAAAAAGCGCAAGCTGCAGAAACTCAATCGGAGCAAAAAACAAAGCCGAAGCGCCGTAAAGTGACGGCTGACGACATGAGTAACCCTGATTGGCAGGTCCGTTACCAGTTGCTTGAGCAAATGGATGATCCGGATTTGGAGGATTTGCCAATGCTCGAAAAAGCACTCTCTGATGAAAAGCCGTCTATCCGTAGACTTGCCACTGTTTATCTTGGAATGATTAAGGACCAAGCGGTATTGCCGCTGTTATATCGCGCTTTAAAGGATAAAACCGTAACCGTCCGAAGAACAGCAGGCGATTGCTTATCGGACCTCGGCTTCCCCGAAGCGCAGGACGAAATGCTTGAAGCCTTGAAAGACCCGAGCAAATTGGTCCGCTGGCGGGCCGCGATGTTCCTTTACGAGGTTGGAGATGAAAAGGCGCTTTCAGCTCTAAAGGCTGCTGAAAATGACCCTGAATTCGAGGTAAGCATGCAAATCAGGATGGCAATTGAGAGAATCGAGGGCGGGGAAGAAGCAAAAGGCTCCGTTTGGAAGCAAATGACGGAAGCAAGGAAAACAGAAGAGTAAATGGGTTCATACTAAAATTTATGGAGGTTATAAACTATGTCAAATGCTTATGAAGAATATATGAGACAAATGGTCATGCCAATGCGTCAGGAGTTAACAAACGCGGGTTTTGCAGAACTGACAACGGCAGAGGATGTTGAAAAATTTATGGAAGACTCATCAGGCACGAAACTTGTTGTCGTGAACTCCGTTTGCGGCTGCGCAGCCGGTTTAGCCCGCCCTGCGGTTACTCAGGCTGTTTTAAACAGCGAGAAAAAACCGGATCATCTCGTCACCGTTTTTGCAGGCCAAGATAAAGAAGCAACAGCGAAGATGCGCGAGTATTTCGAAGGGATCGAACCGTCATCACCATCGATGGCGTTATTAAAGGATAATAAAGTAGTCCATTTTATCCCGCGCCATGATATCGAAGGAATGCCGATGGAAACCGTAATGCAAAATATATTAGGAGCATTAGAAGCTCATTGCTAAGAATTTTAAGAGGACGTGCGAAAGCCGTCCTTTTTTACTACTAAATACACAATAGGATGGAATGCAATGTTTATTACCACTTCAGGCAGAACGAATCAGCTTAAGAAAGAAGAAGCCATCCAGATTTCAAAGCTCTTGGATGCACCCTATATCCCCCGCAGGAAAAAATCCATTAGCCAATTACAAAAGGAAGCAAATAGCGATTGTCTTGTAGTAGGCAAAGAACGTCTGGAATTACATAAGGCAGAATCTGCTGAGCCTTTTTTCTTTCACCCAAACTCCGCGATGTTCCGCATCAAACGTCTCCTAAGAGGAGAGCATGACCCTTTTGCCGATGCTGCCAAACTGGAAATAGGGATGAACGTTTTAGATTGCACTCTTGGACTGGCCGGAGATGCAATAGTCGCAAGCCTTCTCGTCGGAAGTGAGGGAAAAGTCACAGGACTAGAAGGACAGAAATTTTTGGCCTATGTTGTGAAGGCGGGTCTCCAATCGTGGGATTCCGGCATCCTTGAAATGAACCAAGCAATGAAAAGAATCACAGTCATCAATTCCACTGCCCATGACTATTTAAAGCTGCAGGCAGATGCCTCCGTCGATTGTGTCTATTTTGACCCAATGTTTGAAGAAAGCATCAAAGAGTCTGAGGGAATTAAGGCTTTAGGGCAGTTTGCCATTTATGAAGAGCTGGGAATGGAAACAATTAATGAGGCGATACGAGTGGCCAAGCATCGCGTTGTCTTAAAGGACCATTACAAAAGCTCGAGATTTGAAAAATACGGATTTCAGGTAATTAAAAGACAAACCGCAAAATTTCATTATGGTTTTATTGAAAAATAATTCTGCTTTTCTATTTCTGGAAAAAAGCAGTATACTTAATAATAGAAACTACATATTTTTTACAGGATAAAGGTGAACCGAGGATGAATAAATGGGTTCGTAAATCACTTTTTGTTTTCATATCGATTTTAACTTTTGGGCTCGTCACACCTGCGCAGTTAATGAACGCTGTCAATGCCGAGACGCCAAAAGATCAAGATGTTTTCGAAATACAAACGGGAGAGGATGGATATTCTCAAGGATATTTCGAAGAAACAAAGTTTAATAGAGAGCGCTTTATACAAGAAATGATGCTGAAGGCAGAAACCCAATCCTATCAAAAATTCGGGCAAAAAATTAAGCCGGTCATCGAAAATGAATTCCGCGACCTAATTTTGCCGAACATGGAAATGGCGATTGAACAAACAGCTCTTCAATTTCCAGAGGAAGACCTAAAGAATCTTGTGATAACAGAGGAACCTGGTGCAGGATACTCCGAAAAGATTTTTCATATAAAAAACAGCCAAACAGGGAAAGATATTTTACGATTCCATGTGAGAAGGGATTTGCCGCCGCAGTCCGGGTACTGGTTCAATTTTCACTATCATACTTTTAAGGATAATTTCCAAACCCACCATAACCTTGGAACTATCTATTGGGCTAAAAACACACCCCCAAAATGGATGAATTAATATGTGAAAAAATTTTTATTGTAAAATTGAAACCTTTTTAAAGGAACGCTCGTAAATAAACTATTACCCAATTAGGAGGAAAGAAAAATGGCAATCAGTTTATCAAAAGGTCAAAAAGTTGATTTAACAAAAACAAATCCCGGCTTATCAAAAGTTGTTGTTGGACTTGGATGGGACACCAATAAATATGACGGCGGTAATGACTTTGATTTGGATTCTTCTGTGTTTTTATTAGGAGAAAACGGAAAAGTCACAACAGAAACAGATTTTGTTTTTTACAATAACCCGCAAGGTGCGGGTGGTGCGGTCGTACATACTGGGGATAACCGGACCGGTGCAGGTGATGGCGATGATGAGCAAGTAAACATTAATTTATCGGCAGTTCCAGCCAACATCCAACGGATTGCCTTTACGATTACAATCCATGATGCAGCAAGCCGTAATCAGAACTTTGGACAGGTTTCAAACGCATATGCACGGATTTTCAACGAAGAAACCGGCCAAGAATTAATCCGCTATGATTTGGGCGAAGATTTCTCGATCGAAACAGCGATTGTTGTTGGAGAATTGTATCGTCATAGCGGCGAGTGGAAATTCAGTGCCATCGGCAGCGGCTACCAAGGCGGGTTAGCAGCACTGGCAACTGATTTTGGCCTGCAGGTTGGTTAATTCATTAGAGAAAACAGAGACCCGGCGCTCGCTGGGTCTTTTTAACAAAAAATAGCGAACATCCAGGGGGAATTTTTTTAATGGCAGTATTGCAAGGAATTATAGACACGTATGCCCAATTCTTTAATTGGGAAATGTGGGGAGAAGTTTTAACAGACCCGGTAGCATGGGGACTTATTGGTACATTAGTGATTCTTGAAGGTCTGCTTTCAGCAGATAATGCCCTCGTTTTAGCCGTAATGGTAAAGCATCTTCCGCCTGAAAAGCGCAAAAAAGCTCTTTTCTACGGTTTGCTTGGAGCTTACGCATTTCGATTCATTGCGATTGGAATTGGCGTTTACCTCATCAAATTCTGGTGGGTAAAAGTGTTTGGTGCGGGGTATCTTGCCTGGCTTTCGATAAAATACTTCATGGATAAGAGAAGAGCCTCTGAAGCAGAGGAAGAAGAGGCTCAAGGCATGAACCAAAGCGGACTCCTCATTCGTCTTTTCGGAACCTTCTGGGGAACCGTTGTTGCAGTTGAGTTAATGGACATTGCCTTCTCTGTTGACAGTGTTCTTGCCGCATTCGGCGTCAGCGGTGAAGTATGGGTTCTTTTATTGGGAGGAATTCTCGGGGTGTTAATGATGCGAGGTGTTGCCGGTGTATTCCTATCATTAATTGACCGAATTCCTGAGCTTGAAACCACCGCGTATATTTTAATTCTATTAATATCTATTAAAATGCTTCTATCAGTTTTCCATATCGATGTAGGACATGTCACCTTCTTTATCATCTTGCTAGTAACGTTTGCCGCTACATTTGTGGTTCATTTTATGAACAAAAAGAAGGAAAATAGCACAGAAAATCATTAATAAAAAATTTGCATGAAAGAAAGGGAGCTGACGTGAGTTGTCTCCCTTATTTTTTACGATAAAGAGGAGTAAAAAAATGCGTTTTTTTACATATTTTTACGAAGATGAATTGACGCGGTATTTCTACAAAACGCCTGAGGAATTTAATAAATATTCGGGTCGTGAGCTATTATCCTATGGTCTGGGAGCAACCTTGTACATGCCTGCGGACCGCCCGGATTTTCATCAGGAAATCCTGTCAAAAAAGCTTTCCGGTTTAACATCTGTGGTTATTGATCTCGAAGATGCCGTAGGTGATAGCCGGGTTTTTGGTGCGGAGAGTTTGCTGATTGATGAACTGCAAAAATTATTCCGGGCACTGAACGAAGGGTTTATTGGCATCGAGGAGCTTCCATTGATGTTTGTGCGAGTTCGAAATCTAAAACAACTGCAAACGGTTAAAGAGCGGCTGGAAGATGCTGTACATCTATTAACTGGTGTTGTTCTTCCGAAATTTTCTTCGGAGAATGGGGCAGAGCTGTTACATGAGGTCCTGAAAATCCATACCAACGAACATCCTTTCTATGCGATGCCGATTCTCGAAACGGGCAGGGTTTTACATAAGGAAACAAGAATGGAAGAGTTGGTAAGGATTAAACAAATAGTTGATCGATACAAGGAAATTGTTTTAAATATCCGTATCGGCGCAACTGACTTCTGTGGGCTGTACGGGATTCGTCGCAGTCCGGATACAACGGTTTACGATATTGCGATTTTAAGAGATTGCATATCCGATATCATTAATATTTTCGGGCGCATTGACAGTCCGTATGTTGTTTCCGGTCCAGTCTGGGAGTATTTTTCCGCTAAAAACAGAATGCTAAAACCGCAGCTAAGGCAAACTCCATTCCGTGAGCGGTTTGGGGATGAGGGGCTTCATTGGCGAAGGCGGTTAATCGAAGAAAATCTCGATGGATTGATGAGAGAAACCCTAATGGACATTGCCAACGGAATATCCGGAAAAACGGTGATCCATCCGTCACACATAAAAATTGTTCAATCCCTAAATGTTGTCCCTTATGAGGAATATGTTGATGCATCAAATATAATCAAAGCGGCCACAGGGGAAATAGGTGTCATGAAAAGCGATTTTGCCAATAAAATGAATGAAATAAAGCCCCATCTCTACTGGGCAGAAAAAATAATGTTAAAATCACGGCTTTACGGGGTGTTACATGAAGAATTCACAAACATTGACCTTATCAAAAAAGAGGTATACATTTCCCATTCTTAATGCGATTGAGGTTACTATAAACATTACTGAAAATCCCTATGAGCTGCCGCCCGAAGAGCTCTTTACAATGGCAGCACGAATAAATAAGAAGCGGTCGTTTTTGTTTGTCAGCAAGGTACTAGGCAAGCATATTCCCGTTAAACCAAAAAGAAGTTTATTAACTGCAGCCCTGTTAGGCAGCCGGTTCATGGAGGTTGTGAAGGGATTAGACTTTGTGGAAAAGGAGCAAATGTTAAGAGCTTTTCTTCAGAATGAGGATTATATTCCCGCCCCATTTATCTCTGAAGCTATCAATCCTGTCATAATCGGTTTTGCCGAAACAGCGACCGCCCTTGGGCACGCTTTCTTTGATTGTTTTAAGGAAGCGGATTTCTTTCATACCACCAGGGAGAATATTGATGGTCTGAATCCAGACATCACTTTTGAAGAAGAGCATTCCCATGCCACCTCGCATCGATGCTATGTTCCTCGTGAAATGATGGAAAATGACCGGGAAATTATCTTGGTCGATGATGAAATAACAACAGGGAAAACGGCACTTAATATAATTCGCTCCATACATGCCCGCTTTCCAAGGAAACTGTATACCGTGGTTTCTATCCTGGATTGGCGCTCGCCCGAAAACCGTCGGGATTTTGCCCGCCTAGAAAAGGAACTTGGTATTACCATTCATGTGATAAGTCTATTAACTGGAGAGGTGTCGGTAACGCAATTCAAGGAGATTACACAAGGGACCAACGATGGGATGGATTCGAAGTATGAAGAGATGTCTGTTGAAAAATTAACTCTATCTGCTCATTTTTGCAAAACTCCTTATCTTACAAGTAATGCCTTCTATTTGAAGGAAACGGGCCGTTTTGGCTTAGCGGCGGAAGAAAATCGCTTGCTTCAGCAAAAAGCAGAAGAAGCAGCGGGGATTTTAAAGGAATTAAGAACCGGAGAGAAAACCCTTTGCCTTGGAACAGGGGAATTTATGTATGTGCCGATGCGAATTTCCGCTTTAATGGGGAGCGGTATTTCCTATCAGTCAACAACAAGAAGCCCCGTACATATTGAAAATCAGGATGGTTACGGAGCAAAATTCGGAGTCGCTTTTCCTAACCCGGAGGATCATAATATTCCTTATTTTGTGTATAATATCCCACCTGGCCATTACGATGAATTATTTGTTTTTTTTGAAAGAGAAATAGACTCTGAGAGTCTTCTTCCATTTCTAAAGGAATTGCAAAAGACGCAAATTCCTTCGCTAAAGCTTGTCTTTTTCTCTGATGCAGGAGGTGATGGTCATGTATCAAGCAAAAAATAAACCTGCCGAGATTGGTACTTACAGTCCGGATGATTGTTTATTTCTGTTAAAGGATTTAAGCAAGATTAAGCTTGAGGACTCTACAGAAAACAGGGAGTTGAAAATTCAAACAGGGGGCCATTACAGTGAATCTCTGCCGATTGAGTACCAGCCGCCTAAAGACTATGTAGAGCTGTTTTGGGATACATTACACGAATATAAACATAAGGTAGCCTTATGCATCGGTGTTGCTGCTGAGCAGATTTTTTCATTAAAAGGAAAAAATACAGTGCTGGTTTCTTTGGCAAGGGCGGGAACACCTGTCGGCATATTAATAAAAAGATATATCCAAAAACGCTATAATGTGTCACTGCCGCATTACAGTATTTCTATCATTCGCGACCGGGGCATTGATGAAAATGCGATTGCCTATATTTTGGGTGAACATCCCGAAGGAAGGATTCAATTTGTCGACGGCTGGACAGGAAAGGGAGCTATTTCGTTGGAGTTGACAAAGGCATGCCGTCAATTTGAAGAAAAATATGGAATCCAGCTTGATGATACGCTTGCCGTCCTTGCTGATCCCGGCTATTGTACGAGCGTTTTTGGGACGAGGGAAGATTTTCTTATCCCCAGCGCTTGTTTAAATTCAACTGTATCGGGGCTGGTAAGCCGGACGGTGCTAAATAATACCTATATCGGAAAAAATGATTTTCATGGTGCTAAATTTTACAAAGAGTTGACGGATGCTGACGTGTCCAACACCTTTATTGACATTATTGACGGCGAGTTTGCCGGAATTTCGGAGCAAGCAAGCGCTATGGCAGTGCAACGGTTAAATGAGAATATTACGGCTGAATTTCTCGGGATGCAGGCTGTCCAAAAAATCCAAGCCGAATTTGGGATTGAAAATACCCATCATATTAAACCCGGCGTTGGAGAAACCACCAGGGTGCTGTTAAGAAGGGTTCCTTGGAAAATATTAATGCGCGACAAAACAAGCCCATTTGTTAAGCATATCCTGATGCTCGCTGAAGAAAAGAGAGTCGAGGTTATCGAGTATCCGGATATTCATTATCTTTGCTGCGGCATCATTAAATCTGTTAAGGGGAACCAGCCATGATATTTGCATCTGACCTAGACCGGACGATTATCTACTCCACAAGGGCGGTTGAAGAACTTGGCGGTCCAAATATAATAGAATTAAAGCCGGTTGAACGAAGGGACGGGATGTGGATGGCCTACATGACGGAACCTTCGTATCAGGCACTTGCTGAACTTTCGCGTTCAAGCCTTTTTGTCCCCGTGACAACTAGAACAACAGAACAATTTAAGCGTTTTGTTATTTTTGATGAAAGCATTCACCTTCCCTATGCAATTACGACAAATGGTGCTGTGATCATGTATCAGGGTAAACCACTTCCAGAATGGGACGACCATATTTCCAAGGCGATAGATGAAGAGTCTACCGTGCCAGAGGAATTTCGTTCTGCTATAAGAAGAGAAGGGATTGAGCTAAACGGGCGGTTAAAGCAGGTGGGAAACCTATTTTTCTACTATATTCTAGATTGTTTCCCAACCATCGATGAAATAGCGATGTTAAGGGCATTGGCCGCCAAGCTCGGATGGAAAATTTCACTTCAGGGGAGAAAGCTTTATTGTTTACCAAGTGCGATTAGAAAAGGTGCGGCCCTGGAATTTATTTGCCACCGAGAACAGAAGAAAGCGGTTGCAGGGGCGGGCGACTCCGTCCTTGATTTGGATTTCCTTGAAATCTGCCAGCACCGCCTTGTTCCAGGGCATGGTGAACTGGCGAAAATGTCCGATACCGAGGGCCTTACCTTTACAAATCAAACAGGGGTTCAAGCCGGTGAGGAAATTTTGCAGATATTTTTAAAACTACTTAAAGGTTAGTTTTTATCCCCCTCCGAAAACCTGCTGATTATGAAATAAATACTGGAAAATATTCCGTAGGATCCAGCCAAGAACAAAATGGATATGACAAAGGATTGGAACACCGGTCCTAGGAGGAGCGTAAAAATTAAACTGAATACAAATAAATCAAGATATATAAAAAGGTCTGAGGCCATGACCTCCATTACAGTTTCCAGTTCCTCCTGCAGCATGTTTATATGCGGCCGTTTAAATAAAGATCTCATGAAGTCACCTACTTTAGTGTGAGTATTCAAATAATATGTAGGGACAAGGATAAAGGTGAAAACACAAGAATTGTGTCCAATTACGAAACATTTATTGACTTCATTCGTATAAACAAATGAACCATTTTGCTAACTGTGTTATGATGATATTGATGAGGGAATCTTACATAATTTGCTAACGAAGAATAAAAGCTTTTGCTTCAAAGGAAGGGACTACGATGCATCCACCTTTAAATCATTTAAATCCCAGGCCTTTAGCCCTTTCATATGAAAATTGGCTCGGCATGCTCCAAAAGATGCTGCCCGAGCGACCCAATTTTTCAATCGAGAATGGGACCATTCAAATCGGCCAAGTTGTTGGGATTTTCCTTGGAATACCATTTGACACAGATGAATATTATAATCAGCTTTTCGAATACGTCCATACGCCAGATTTAAATTTACACTTATTAAGTGACGATTCTCTCGATAAATCTATTAACAATGCCCACTTCCAATCCATCCAAAAGGTGATTAACATTAATCATGAACAAAAGCTGTCGATTAACCGTTTCACCGCTTTTTTGGAAGGGGAACAGCTGTTATTAAAATCAAAAGACCCGGTCATTCATCGGAAATTGCGGGAAGCAATGATTACTACCCTTGAATTATTTGACTTCCTTGAAAGGGAAGGAATCAAAAATCCGGACCTGAGGCGTGTTCTCGTTGATATCGTAAAATGGACCATTAATCATCTTCGGCCGGCACTCAAAGCAGCAGACCCGCAAAGGGAAATGCCGAGGTTTTTATGGTATGGCGATTTCAAAAAGAGTCATCAGTATTTTCTATTTTATTTAATCCAGCTTGGCTGTGACATTATCTTTTTCCATCCGGAAGGCAAGAATGCTTTAGAAGGGTTACTTAAGGAGTCCGTTTTTACTCATCAATTTGAGCAAAACCTTCCGGCCGAGCCCTTTCCTACTGAGAAGCGGACCCGTAAAGCAACCGTTGCTTACCGGGCATCCAAAGAAATTGAAAACATTCTTAATCAGGAAGGGTCAGGTCTTTACAAGCCTTGGCAGCTAAGGGACTATACCCCTTCTTCAATCACGCTTCGAACTACTTATGATGAGCTATATATTCTCAGTAAAGAAGCGGCAATGATTCGCCCTGATTTTGAAGTAAGGGATGGAAAAGTTCAGATTCCGTCACTCTTTGCCAAAATACAAGGTGTCAGCAAAAACAGAAAAGAATATTGGGACCGCCTTCATTCGTTAAGTCAATTGGAAAATACGCTGCTTATCCGCAGGCTCCCAATGACCATCCCTAGCACCAGTGATTTTCGGTTTCATTATCGAAACGCGCTCGGCAATGATGGTTTGGTCGTTCCGGAAAAAATGATGCAGGCTCACTACTGGCCTTATTCCTTTTTGCCGGCAGGGCTGCAAAAAGGAATCGCGGCAGCAGTTAAAAAATTGTGCGAAAAGCCGGATCTAAAGCCTTTGGCAATGGAAGGCATCGAGGAGCTGAAAGTATTTCTCTTCACTCAGGCGATGTTTATGCCCAAGAACATCATTCAGCTAATCGAAAAATTTGATTACTCGCAGGAGGTCCCAAAATTAATCATTTTTAATAATGAAACAACAGGGATGCTGTCGCGGTCCGATGCGGTTTTACTGCTGCTCTTGAATCAATTTGGAATTGATATCATCCTTTACAATCCAACTGGACATAATGACATTGAAAATTACCTTGATTCAATTAATTTCGATATCCACTGGCTTGATGATATGGTTTTTGACTTGGAATATAAAGAACCGTCTTTATTTAAAAAAGGTCTTTTTCATGGCATTTTAAAAAATTTAAGGGGAGATTAAAGCATGAATTTAACACCAAATCCATCCAGTGATGTTACCCCGCAGCCTGCCGAGGACATGCTGACGGAAAAAAAAGTCTCAGACATTAAGCTTGCCCTTCGCAAGGAACCGGAAATCCAAAACCTTGCTAGTTCGATTGACGAACGCGACCAAATTCAGGTACTTGAATTCGGAAAAGAACCTGCCGTGCAAATTTCCCGATTTTCTGACCAAATCTTAAGCAACATGCGGACAACTAAAGTGGAGGATTCCGGCGAACTGTTAAAACAGCTTGGACGCATTATGGATAAATTCGATCCGAAGGATTTTCAAAAGTCCTCAGGAGGCTTGTTCTCTAAACTTTTTAAAAAGGGCGAAAAAGTGGTTGAAAAGCTGTTTGGCAAATATCAGACGATGGGCTCGGAAATTGACAAGGTGTATGTGGAAATATCCAAGTACCGTTCTGAAATGGTTGATTCCACCAACATGCTTGAGTCCATGTACGAGCAAAACTACCAATATTATTTAACGCTTGAGAAATATGTAGTTGCCGGCGAATTGAAGGTTGAGGATTTAAAAAATAATCAGTTGCCGCAGCTTGAAGCCCGTGCTGCTTCTGGTGATCAGCTTTCTTCCATGCAGCTGGATTCATTAAAGAATGCCATCGAATTATTGGAGCAGCGGATTTACGATTTGGAAATGGCGAAAATGGTTGCCCTGCAAACGGCGCCGCAAATCCGTATGCTGCAGCGTGGAAATACGAAATTAATAGGAAAAATCAATTCTGCTTTTGTAACCACAATCCCGATTTTTAAAAATGGCTTAATCCAGGCAGTGGCCGCCAAAAGGCAAAAGCTAGTTGCTGATTCGATGAGCGAGCTTGACCGGCGTACCAATGAGATGCTGCTCAGAAACGCCCAGAATATTTCGCAGCAAAGTGCCGATATTGCAAGACTTGCAGGAGGCCCAAGCATTAAAATCGAAACCATTGAAGAATCTTGGAATATCATTCTCAAAGGCCTGCAGGAAACAAAGGCCATTGAAGAGGAAAATAGACGTCTGCGCCAGGAAGGCACAAGACGATTGGAGCAGCTGCAGGATAATTTTAAGAAAATAAAACAGCAATACTAAAATTTTATGAGGTGATAGACATGGCAATTAATTTACAAAAAGGACAAAGAGTTGACTTAACAAAAGGCAACCCTGGTTTGACTAAAATTGTGGTAGGATTGGGCTGGGATCCAGTTCAAAGCAGCGGAGGAGGAGGCGGCTTCTTCGGTTCTTTGTTTGGCGGCGGCAGTGCCCCGAATGTTGACTGTGATGCTTCCGTTATTATGTTAGGTGCGGGTGACCGCCTGCAGAATAACAAAGATGTTATTTACTTTGGAAATTTAAAGAGCGCTGACGGATCTGTCCAGCACTCCGGGGACAATTTAACTGGCGATGGAGACGGCGACGATGAGCAGGTCATGATTGATTTAAGCAGGGTCCCTTCGAATATTGAGAAGCTTGTTTTCGTGGTAAATATATATGACTGCGTGAAGCGGAAGCAGCACTTTGGGATGATCCGCAATGCATTTATTAGAGTCGTGAATCCGGGCAATCATCAAGAATTAATTCATTATAATTTGACTGATGACTACAGTGGCAGAACTTGCTTAGTAACAGGTGAGATCTACCGCCACGGCAATGAGTGGAAGTTTGCTGCTATCGGCAGCGGCACCAACGCTGCTTCCTTGAGTGAAGTTGTTCGTTCCTATAGCTAATTTTGTGAGGTGATACTTGTGGGAATTAACTTAGCAAAAGGTCAAAGAATTGATCTGACAAAAACCAATCCTGGCTTAACCAAAGTGATTATCGGCCTTGGCTGGGATACGAACCGCTATCATGGCGGCCACGATTTTGACTTGGATGCATCAGCATTCTTAACGGATGCAAACAGCCGGGTCACAAATGATATGGATTTTGTCTTTTATAATAATTTAACCGATCCTTCAGGGGCGGTTGAGCACACAGGCGACAACCGAACCGGTGAAGGCGATGGCGATGATGAGCAAATAAAGATTGATTTCAGCAAGGTACCTGCCCACGTCCATCGCATTGCGATTACTGTAACGATTCATGATGCTGAAATGCGAAATCAAAATTTTGGTCAAGTAAGCAACGCCTTTGCCCGTGTTGTCGATGAAGATACAGGCCGTGAAATCCTAAGGTTCGATCTTGGTGAAGACTTTTCCGTTGAAACTGCTGTCGTCATTTGCGAGCTGTACCGTCATAATGGAGATTGGAAATTCAATGCCGTAGGCAGCGGCTTTGCAGGCGGACTCGCTTCACTTTGCCGTAATTTCGGGCTGCAAGTATAGTATGAAAGGAAGCCGCCAGGGGATGTCCTGGCGGCTATTTTTGCTAAAATGTACAAATCTTTAACCCTATTTCCATGTTATAATCCTAGTAATATACTTACTAGATGAGGGATGAACATGCGTAAATGGGTTATATTTTTTTTGATTGTCACCTTGTCCTTAGTTTCTGTAACGACATCAAAAGCATCGATTAAGGGCATGCGGATCACTGATTTTCCAAAAAATTCACAGCTCTATGAATCTATTAAAATATCTTCTAATAATGTTAACCAAATTATTATTTTACCGCTGCAGCCTTTTGACGAAAAAGAGGCTGCAAAAATAATAAACAGGTTTAGTTCCTTACCGAAATCTTTATTAAGTAAAATATATCAAAATGGTATTAACCTAAAACTTTTTACCGGAAAGCTTACCGATAATCCAGCAGCAAGGCAGCTAAAAGGAAAAATCCCACGGGGCTATCCGACGAATACAACGTGGGATGATGTCCCTGGCATCGGCGGCGGGAAGGTCGTCTTGGTCAAGATCGGGGCAAGTGATAAAGGCAAGGGACACGGTTCCGTCAACCTGGAACTGCACGAAATGGCGCACTCCATCGATCATATTATTTTAAATAATATAAGCCAAACAAAGGAATTTAAAATACTGATGGAAAACGAGCACGAGAAATTGTTCCCGGGCAAAAGCTATTTTGAATACCCGGAAGAATATTTTGCTGAAGCCTTTTCGATGTATTTTTTAAATTCTGAAACTAGAGCTCAAATAAAATTGAAGGCTCCGAACACTTATAAATTTTTAGAAAACCTTTTCTAATCTGCTCCATATTTATGTTAAAATGAAAAAATATGAAAACCGATTAGGGGAGTGTCCAATTTGAAACAATATCTAGACCTATGCAAGCATGTGCTTGAGCATGGAACAGTTAAGGGCGACCGCACAGGCACCGGAACGATCAGCACATTCGGCTATCAAATGAGGTTTAATTTAGAGGAAGGCTTTCCTCTTATGACAACTAAAAAACTTCATCTAAAATCCATTATTTATGAACTTTTATGGTTTTTAAATGGTGATACAAACGTTAAATACCTTCAAGATAACGGAGTTAGAATCTGGAATGAATGGGCCGATGAAAACGGCGAGCTGGGTCCTGTTTACGGTCATCAATGGCGTTCCTGGACAGGCGCCGACGGCCAAACGGTTGACCAAATCAGTGAGTTAATCGAGCAAATTAAAACGAATCCCAATTCCAGAAGATTAATTGTCAATGCGTGGAACGTGGCAGAAATTGATAAAATGGCTTTGCCTCCATGCCATTGTATGTTCCAATTTTATGTGGCGGATGGAAAATTATCCTGCCAGCTTTATCAGCGCTCAGCCGATGTGTTCCTTGGAGTGCCTTTTAATATTGCCTCCTATGCCATGCTGACAATGATGATTGCTCAGGTTTGCGGCTTAAAGCCAGGTGAGTTTGTCCATACTTTTGGGGATGTTCATATCTACCAAAATCATCTGGAGCAAGTAAAACTGCAGCTGGAAAGAGACCCGAGACCATTGCCGCAACTAAAAATCAATCCTGAAGTTAAGGACATTTTTTCCTTCAAATTTGAGGACTTTACGTTAGAAAACTATGATCCGCATCCGCATATCAAAGGAGTCGTCAGCGTATGATTTCCTTTATTGTCGCAATGGACCAAAACCGGGTCATTGGCAAAAATAATCAGCTGCCATGGCACCTGCCTGATGATTTAAAATTCTTTAAGCGAGTAACCATGGGGCATCCGATTGCAATGGGGCGTAAGACACATGAATCAATCGGCCGCGTCCTTCCAGGAAGGGAGAACATCATTATAACCAGGCAAACAGAATATCGGCCTGAGGAATGTACCGTCTTTACCTCCGTTGAAAAATTCGTTGGCTACAGCAGGGAGCAACGCGACGAAATTTTTGTCATCGGCGGGGCAGAAATTTTTAAAGAGACGTTCCCTTTTGCCGATCGTCTTTACATTACCTTTATTAACGAGGAATTTGCCGGTGACACGTTTTTTCCGGAATTCGACGAGAATGACTGGGTACTTGTTTCCTCCGAAAAAGGTATAAAGGACGAAAAAAATCCCTACGATTATGAGTTTAGAATTTATGACCGAAGAGTGGTTTAAAAAATAAAAAGCATCAGCTGCGGCTGATGCTTTTAATATCCGTTTAATTCATACTCAGATAGTTTTGCTAACATTCCTCGGAATTCGTGTGGATGGCAGAATTCTTCCTCATGGAAATGTGCCTTAATCCAAGCAATTAATTCTTTTGGACTGTTAAAATATTCACCGCTCCGATCACTTTTCCGAATGGTATACCTTCCATTGTCATCGTCAATTGTTACCTCGACTGGGAGGGCACCGTCAAAACTAAAAAGAGAAAATTCCATCCCACTCACATCCTTTTTGTTAACTAAATTTTTCATAAGTATATGTTTTAATGTACCAATTATATGCAAAATTCTAATAATTGTCAAAATATTTTAAAAATTTAATCTAAAAAAAGAACGTTGACTTCAATTGATGTTATTGTTAAATTTTTATAGAGTTGATATATTAAATGCGAAATATCACAGTTATGTTATTTTTAGTGGATATTGTGAATTTAATATGAATTATTGCAAATAATTATCCCAAAATGATTATTCAATACTATAATCATCTTAAGAGGTTACTTTATTTCAAAGGGGCTGTAAATTATGTTTTCTAATATTGGCGTACCGGGTTTAATCCTTATTTTAACACTTGCACTGATTATTTTTGGACCGAAAAAACTACCGGAAATTGGCCGTGCCTTTGGACAAACGTTAAAAGAATTCAAAAAGTCAACTCGTGAACTTACTGACGATGTAATGGAAGACATCAAGGAAGAAAAGGAAAAATTGAGCAAATAGGGTGTAAGATTTTGTGTCTTGCACCTTTTTCTTCTCAGTTTTAAAACTATTATAACGAGAGAAAACTGGTTAATTAAGAACTACCATTGAAATTGGCAGGGGAAACACATGGAAGATAAAGAATTACAGTTAGTTGATCATTTAGAGGAATTACGAAAACGGATCATTATCTCGGCGCTGGCTTTTGTGGTCTTTTTTATAGTCGGCTTTATTTATGTTGATGATATTTATAAATGGTTTGTCGGCAGTACAAAGCTCTTGGTGCTCGGTCCAAGTGATATTATGTGGATTTATTTCATGCTCGCCGGAGTCGTCGCGATTGCAGGGACAATTCCAGTGCTGGCGCTGCAAATATGGCTGTTTGTCAAGCCTGCCTTGAAACCGATTGAAAGAAAAATTACGTTGTCATATGTTCCGGCCTTGTTTATTTTATTTATTGCTGGTCTTGCGTTTGGCTATTTTGCCATTTTTCCGATGGTTCTTAACTTTTTGGTGAACATTGGCCAAGATATGTTTGTGACCAATTTTACGGCTGAACGCTATTTCAGTTTTATCTTAAATATGACGCTGCCGTTTGGAGTGTTGTTTGAACTACCAGTTGTAGTTATGTTTTTAACCTCACTTGGAATTATTAATCCATTTGTGCTGACAAAGGTTCGTAAATATGCTTATTTTGTCTTAATTATCATAGCAGTTGTTATAACACCTCCAGATTTTATGTCTGATTTCGTCGTGACATTGCCCCTATTGCTTCTTTATGAAGTCAGCATTAATCTATCTAAATTTGTATATCGAAAAAAGCTGAAGAAAGCACAAGAAGAATTGGTAGAAGTTAATTAAATCAAATTAAAATAGAATGGTCCATGGACCATTCTATTTTAATTTAATAATTTCAGCTGCTTTTTCTTCAACTGAATAACCAAGTCGCCTTAGGTGCTTGCGGATGCCGCTTCGCTCCCATGTATTTAGAAGTGGATTGGCAAGAGAACTTTTGGGGTAAAATATCCCAATTTTAGTTATTTCTTCAAAACTCAAACCCTGCTGGATAAAGTCTTCGATTATCTCATCCCGGCGATTAATCACCGCAAGGAATTTATCCATGGCTTCTGTAAATTCCGCTTTCGTAAAAATCCCTTTTTGATGGCCTGTAATGTAAGTATCGGCATCGAGAGACAGAAGCCGTTTGCCTGAATTGATGAAATCCTCAATATTACCATCAGTCCCGTTATACCATGGACCAAAGGTGGTCATATCATAATCGCCAGCAAACACGACCCCAAGCTCCGGAAAGTATGGGCAGGCCAGGCCGCTTGTATGTCCGGGAGTATGCAAAAACACTACTTTTACATCATCAAATACATATTCTGTCTCGTATTCATATGTTCCTGAAAAACCCCCAAGATTTTGAACCCATTCCTGTGGAAGAGTTTTTTTCCATGCTTCCACACCTTTATAACCCCACTCTTGATAGACTCCATTGGCATGGGCAATTCCTTCCACTGACCTGGATGTCTCAAATTCTATCTTATTTATAAGTTTGGTCGCATCTCGGAACAGGTGATTATGTAGGGTATGGTCAGGATGGTAATGAGTATTAATGATGAGATCAATTCCTTTTTCGTGGTCCAGTTCAAGAAGAGCTTTTGCCTCTGCTCCACTGTCAATTAGCACCTTTTCCTCGCAGTCGATATACAAGCTCCGTGAGAAAGGGACTTTGCTGCTATTTGGACCTTCCACTATGATAATAGGGCCAATTCGATTCAATGAGTTCACTCTCCTTTTCTATCTATTTCCAAAATTCGCAATTTTCACCGATGAATGAATACTCATTCATAATACCACAATATTTTGTTCTTCTCAAAATTTTTTTTATCATTCAGACTGCTTTGGAATTTGGGTAAAAAATAATTATTTGGAAAAAATAAGATAAACTGACAACAATAGGTGCTGGAATATGTTCAAATGGAAAAAAGAGAGTAAGTCACAGGAAGAACTTAAAGCCCATAGCTTATATATCGATGAATTAAAAGAGCAATTAAAAAACGAACTCCTCTATTCGGATATTACCTTTCGTCATCTGAAGAAAAACGGTAATAGAATCGTCTTTTGTTTTTTAGAAAGCCTCATTGACAAGAGTAGCTTGGATGAATTTATTCTTGCACCGATTCAAAATAATGAGAAGATTGAATGGTCTGTCCAAGGATTCACGCAGGTTCTGCCATTATCGGTCTTGACAGTAACCAATCAACTGAGTGAAATTATCAGCGGGCTGATTGAAGGTAATGTTTATATATATGTGGAAGGGGACCCGTATGGTCTATTAACAAATCTCAGCAAGACGGTTGAACGTGGAGTGGAGAAGCCAGAAACGGAATCAAACGTTTATGGCCCGAAGATTTCGTTTACGGAGTCCCTTGTCAGCAACATGAATATCTTAAGAAACAATTTAAAGGACCCAAACCTTTGTATGCAGGACCTTGTAGTGGGAAAAAGGGTGAAAACAAAAGCGAAACTCGTCTACATACAGGGAATTGCCGATGAGGAACTTGTCACCACCTTAAAACAAAGGATCAGTGAGCTTGAAATAGATTATGTCCCCGGTAACACCGTTCTTGGACATTTGATTGAAAACAACAGCTGGACCGTGTTTCCACAGTTGATGACGACTGAGCTTCCGGACCGGATATCCATTGCTCTTTACAGGGGCAAAGTGGCTGTTCTAATGGACAGAAGTCCAGATTGCCTTTATGGTCCCACAACCTTTTTCTCCTATTTTGAGTCTACCGAAGATGTTTATATGCGGTGGAATATGGGGCTGTTCTTACGGGTCCTGCGATTGACGGCGCTTTTTTTATCGGTCCTTTTGACACCTGCCTATGTTGCGGTTCTGACCTATCATTATGAAGTTATACCGTCCCCCATGCTGGTTACATTGGGTGAGTCAAGGTCAAAGGTACCCTTTCCACCGGTCTTTGAAACATTGCTGCTAGAGTTTGTCATAGAGCTGCTTCGCGAGGCCGGTGCCAGGCTGCCAACAAAAGTAGGCCAGACCATCGGTATCGTGGGTGGTATTGTCATCGGACAAGCAGCCGTTCAGGCCGGTTTTACCAGTAACATCTTAATTATTATGATTGCATTAAGTGCTCTCGGGTCCTTTACAACCCCAAGTTATTTAATGGGTACGGCAATCAGAATGATTCGTTTTCCAATTATCATAATTGCTGGTATTTGGGGCGGAATTGGGATTATGGTTGCATTTTGTTTTTTTATCATTCATCTGCTAAGGCTGGAAACACTGGGCAAACCATATCTTTCGCCAGTTTATCCTTTGCAATGGCGAGATCTGGGATATAGTTTTTTCCTTGTGCCTTATCAATATCTTGCCAAACGTCCTCAGACCAATAAACCATTAGACAAAGAGCGTTTTTCGGAAAAAAAAGCAAAGCTAAAAAAAGATATAGATGAATAGAGGGCGATGTAAATGGAGGTGAATGTTAAGCCAAGAGATGGATTGCAGGTTCATGCATTCCTGCTCATTTTTATTGTTCACTCCACCCAAATTGGTGTAGGACTTGTAGGCCTGCCAAGAATTGTTTATTTAGATGCAGGCCATGACGGCTGGATTTCTGTTTTCTTGGCAGGGGTGCTGGGAGGCGTTGCCTTGTGGTTCATGGTAAAAATGCTTGGGAAATATGACAGTGCCGATTTATATGGCATCCATGCTGATGTTTTCGGAAAATGGCTAGGAAATTTCCTCAACCTGGTTTATATGACTTATTTAACGGCAGCCTTTTTTGTGATTTATATGAATTATATAGAAATTGTTCAGGTGTGGATTTTTCCGAACCTTCCAACCTGGCAGCTTGGGTTAGTGTTGCTTATGCTTTCTGCTTATGCTGTGTTTGGGGGAATAAGGGTGGTTGTAGGAACCGCTTTTTTGTCGGTAATGGGTACTATATGGATGGTTTTCGTCCTATTCGTTCCTTTAAAACATTCGGAAATTAATCATATATTTCCGATATTAGATGCCGATATCGAACAAATTCTTATAGGAGCTCATAATTCCTCCTTATCAATGATGGGGATGGAATTAGTCCTATTTGTCTACCCATATATAAAAGAAAAACAAAAAACTCAAATCTTCTCCCAAATAGGCAATGCATATACAGCCTTTATTTTTACACTTGTTACGTTTGTCTCGATAATTTATTATGCTGGTGGAAGTTTGGAACAAACCATTTGGCCTGTTATATCGTTGTTCAAAATAGTCCGCCTTCCCAATTTGGAAAGGTTCGAAATTATCGCTGTTTCTTTTTGGATGCTTATTATCCTGCCTAATTTGTGTTTTTATTTGTGGTCAGCCTCGAAAGGATTTTCACGTATATTTTCTGGAAAGCAAAAATGGGGGCTTTGGATTCTTGCCAGCTTAATCTTTGTATCTTCATTATTTGTCAAAGCAAGATATCAGATGAATCTTATTTCGGATATTATTGGGAAATTTGGTTTTTATGCAGCAATTTGCTATCCGATACTTTTATATTTTATTGTTTCTGCCAAAAAAAGATTTTTTAAGGGGAAGAATATTCATGCCAAAGGGTCTTAAATGGAAAATAGCTGTATCGTTGATAGCCTGCACCTTTTTATTATCCTCCTGCGTGGAGGAAAGGCAATTAGAGAAATTAGGGCTTATTACGGCTGTTGCCTATGACCTGGATGGGAAAAATACAATAAAGGGGACGGTGGTCGTCCATAAATTTGATGCACTGGCTCGAAATGTGACTAAGGTTATTTCAGTAGAGGCCCATACTAGTAAAACCTTAAGGCAGAAACAAAATCTTCGCTCTGACCAAAGGCTTGTTTCAGGGCAGCTGCGCTGTGTCGTGTACAGCAAGGAGCTTGCCAAGAAAGGAATTCATCATCTTGTTGATACGCTCAATCGTGACCCAACTGTAGGGACTATGGTTTTTTTGACGATTGCGGAGGATGAAGCTTCGTCTATCATTAACGTGGGTAAGAAGAATGAAAAGCTTAATCTCGGTACTTATTTGTATAATTTAATTAGGCAAAATGTTGAAAGTGAGCAGATGCTCTCACCAACCCTGCAGGAGTTTAATCATGGTTATCATGATAATGGAAAAGACCCGGTTTTACCTATCCTTAAAGTAGAGAATGGCGATGTAACCGTTACAGGCACAGCCCTTTTTAAGGATGACATGCTTGTTGCAATATTGCCGACTAATAAGCTTTTTTTCTTGAAAATTTTAGCGGATAAATATAAATCCGGTACAAAAGAATTGGGTTTTAATCGAGCAGACTTCAAGAGTATATTTAAGGAAGAAGAGGGGCGGAGTTTTCGGACGGTATACAATAAATTATTTCTAAATATCGATAATATCCGAAGTCATACCAAAATAAAATTAGTGGATAAGAAAAACCTTCGATTTAGAATTGAGATTAAATTTGCTTCGAGGCTATTGGAATCAACAGAGCCTCTCGAATTGACAAGCGCCAAAAATATTAAATTCATCGAGGGACAGATAGAAAAGAAAATGGAAAAGGAAATATACGATTTGCTTGTTTTTTTTCAAGAGAAAGGAGTAGACCCGGTCGGTATAGGAAATGAATATATTACTCATATACGCGGGAAAGAAGTTACTTCAAAAGATTGGAGAGGTATTTATAAAAATGCTAAATTTGAAGTGCATGTGAAAACTACCATTGTAAAAACGGGAGTAATAGATTAAAATACGCTTTTCCTTTCCTCTTTTTTAAAACTTTGTTAAACTATTCACGGATGGAATAGAGGAAGGTAGTGTGTTTAAATGAAATTTCGACTGGTCATGATATTATTAGTCATTTCTAGTATGCTGCTTGCAGCTTGCGGACAAAAGGAGATCAAGGATGCACTAAACTGGGAGGCAGCCGATTTTTCCGCGGTGAATCAGGATAATAAAGCAGTTGGACTAAAGGACTTAAAGGGAAAGATTTGGATTGCTGATTTTATTTTTACAAGCTGTGCAGATGTTTGCCCACCGATGACTGCGAATATGACAAAACTTCAAAAAATGGTTAAGGATGAAGGGTTGAAGAATGTCGAATTTGTCTCCTTCAGCGTTGATCCCACCGTTGACACTCCTGAAGTACTGACTCGATATGCGAACCAATTTGGGGCAGATTTTTCAAATTGGACCTTTTTAACCGGATACTCTCAGCAGTTTATTGAAGGTTATGCCATGAAAACATTCAAGACGCTTGTGAAAAAACCTCAGAATGAAAATCAGGTCATCCATCAGACCTATGTCTATTTGGTAGGTCCAGATGGAAAAATTAAAAAATCATATAATTTATATAAAGATGTTCCGTTTGATGAAATGATTCAGGATATAAAAATTCTGCAATAGACCGTTTTACAGGTCTATTTTTTTCTGGGAATAGGAGGGTATTTATAGATTTGTTTTGAATGAGTTTGGTCATGTTATAATAAAATTAGTTTAGAAGGCAGGTGAATGGGTATGTATAAATTTTTCCCCCTTCTAATTCTCACTGTATTGTTCCTGGGCTCTTGCAGCGAAACTGGGGAATGGGATTTACATCATGCAAAGCAAACGGCTGTACCGGTCTATGAACCTGTACCAGCTGATTTTATTCCGCGCACCTTAACAGTTCTCTCCGCAGGCGATTCCTTAACACAAGGTGTTGGCGACAGTACAGGTAAGGGCGGCTATTTGCCTTATTTAGAAACATTGCTGGAAAATGAAAAAGGCATTAAGGATGTAGATTTCTATAACTACGGGGTGAAGGGAAACCGGACCACTCAATTGCTGAAAAGGCTGAAGGCACCTGAAATAAAGCCTATCTTAAAGAAGGCCGATTTGGTTATTCTGACTATTGGCGGCAACGATATCATGAAGGTGGTCAGGGATCATCTCTCAAATCTTGAATATTCCGTTTTTATGGATGAAAAGGAGAACTATCGTAAACATTTGATTCAGATCATAGAGACAATAGTCAAGGAAAATCCAAACGCCTCCATTGTGTTGGTGGGTCTTTATAATCCTTTTTCAAAGTGGTTTTCAGATATTGAGGAATTTGATCAGATTGTTTCCGAGTGGAACCAAGCAGGTCAATCGGTCATATCACAATATCCAAATGCTTACTTCGTTTCGATTGAAGATATATTTTTAAACAGCAGTGAAAACCTCCTATTCACTGATAATTTTCATCCCAATGATAAGGGCTATGAATTGATTGCCCAGCGGCTCAATGAAACAATGGAAGAACGGGTCTTGCCTGATTTGGACAGGAGGCCGTATATGGTTAGTACAGAGGAGAATTAAATCTTATGAAAAACAAATGGAAAGTTGGATTCCTAGTCTTGGCGGGAATCAACCTTTTATTCGTGATTGTCGTCCTATCGCTTGTGTTGGGTACGGGCTCGGATGCGGATCAAAAAAGCACTCAAATGAAGGCAATAAAAGGGGACCACGTTTCCTTTCATGTGAAATCAAACAAATATGATTTGAATAAGTTAATTAATCATTATTTAAATGAAGAGTCTTCCGATTCCCCAGTTGCTTATCGTGTTTTATTGGGAGACGAGGTGGAGTTGTATGGTAGTATTCCGGTGTTTAGTGAACAGGTCAAAATGAAATTGACATTTGAACCTGATGCGCAAAAGAATGGGGATTTAGTTCTAAAGCAGAAATCCATGTCTGTTGGAAGTCTGCCTCTGCCCATTTCCTATGTTCTAAAGTTTATCGGAGATAATTATAAGCTTCCAGAAGGTGTCGAAATCAGACCGAATGACAAATTGATTTATGTCCATATGCAGCAATTAAGGCTAAAAAGTGATTTGAAAATTAAAGTGGACCAATTTGATTTAAAAAAGGACCAAATCGCCTTTACGATCTTGGTGCCAGTTGATTAAGCTTTTACGTGACAGAGAAAATATTGTGTTATTTTGCCGGACCAGTTGAACTGGTCCATTTTTTAATCAGCAAATTTCCTTTTTAAAGCAACATTTTGTATACTCATAACTAGCAAAGAATCTAAGAAGAACGGGGTTGAAGCGAATGGACAGTCAAGAACAATTGGCGACATTTGCCGGTGGTTGTTTTTGGTGTATGGTGAAACCGTTTGATGAGCTTCCGGGCATTAAGAGTGTTATTTCGGGTTATACTGGCGGGACGGTAGAAAATCCAACCTATCAGCAGGTTTGCTCTGATACAACTGGTCATTATGAAGCGGTACAAATTACTTTTGACCCAGAAATTTTTCCATATGAAAAATTGCTTGAATTATTTTGGCAGCAAATAGACCCAACGGACACCGGCGGCCAGTTTTATGACCGCGGTCAATCCTATCAAACCGCTATATTTTACCACAATGAAACACAAAAAAGACTTGCAGAAGAATCAAAGCGGGCACTCGAGGGAAGTGGCCGTTTTAACAGGCCGATTGTGACACCAATTTTGCAGGCTTTGCCTTTCTATCCGGCCGAGGAGTACCATCAGCATTACTACAAGAAAAATCCAGCTCATTATCAAAGGTATCATATTGGATCAGGAAGATCTGGGTTTATTCAAAAGCACTGGGGAGATAAAGAATGACGAATCATAACAAAGAAGAATTAAAGAAGAGGCTTACGCCTATGCAATTTGAAGTTACGCAAAATAACGGCACTGAACCGCCATTTAGAAATGAATATTGGAATGAAACAAGAGAGGGCATCTATGTAGATATTGTCTCAGGAAAACCACTCTTTAGTTCGCGCGATAAATTCGATGCCGGCTGCGGCTGGCCGAGTTTTACAAAGCCAATTGAAGAAGAGGAAATCACAGAAAAAGCGGATCACAGCCATTTTATGATTCGAACCGAGGTTCGGAGCAATTCTGCCGATTCCCACCTAGGCCACGTTTTTAACGATGGACCTGAACCAACCGGCCTGAGATACTGCATCAACTCTGCCGCATTGCGATTTATACCGAAAGAAAAACTCGAAGAAGAAGGCTACGGCCAATTTAACAAACTTTTCGATTAAAAAAAGCCGCAAGTGAGCGGCTTTTTTAGCTAATAGGAAATTATAAATTTTTACAAATTTATAATTTCCTAACGCATAAATTCAACTACGCCTCTGTCTTCGTCCTATCGGACTCGCCAATCAGCGAGTTTTCATTTACATTGGACTTTTTTCCTTCTGCTTTGAACTGGACGTCATCCCGCCGGATAGGATAAATTTCATGGCATCCTCCGGTTTCACATCAATAATTTCAATCTGCTCCTTTGGAATGAGAAAGGTAAAGCCCGCCACCTGAAAGGTCTGTGGAATATATACCGCCACATGGTCCTTTAATGGACTGTAAAAATCCTCTACCTGCTCGGATGTAATGAACCCCATACTTTTCATCTCGGTTCCGGGAATGACAACCAAAGCCACCTTTGAAAAAGATTTCTTATCCCCTAAAAAGGATTGTATAGTGTCCTTTATGACTGAATAAATCGTTTTTACTACAGGGATTTTTTCCAGCAGCCGATCAATTAGCCGGATAATTTTTCCTGAAATGTACTTTGTCGATAGCCAGCCCAACAGGGTAATCAGGATAATAGTCGTCAACAAGCCGATGCCTGGTATATAATCTTCCTTTAAGTACGGTCGTAACCGGTCACCAAGCAGCCCATCCAAAAATAAAAACGTTTTGTATATTACATAAATGACCAGTATAATCGGTACAATCGTCAAAATCCCGTTAATAAAGCTTTTTAAAATTGCTTTCATTCATTTCACCTGCCAAACTAATATCGTCTTTCATAATATAGGCGAATGCACATACAGGTCAAGCACCCACTACATAAAGTAATCTTGAAAAGATATAATTTTTGGAGGAGTGAATGCGAATGTATCATGGATATGGTATGGACGGCTGCTGTGGCGGCTATGGCGGAGGATTCGGCTATGGTGGCTATGGCGGAGGATTCGGATTTGGATATGGCGGCTTTGCGCTAATTGTCGTGTTGTTTATTCTCTTGATTATTATTGGCGCAAGCTGGGCCTACTAAAAAGTGCGGCTGACTCCTAAACCGGGGTCAGCCGTTTTTTTATCCGATAATAACCTTTTCCTTAGGATAATGGAATGTTTCTTTCCTTCCCTTGCCTCTTAACATCAGAAGGCAGGTAACAATTCCAACTCTTCCGATAAACATTAAGATAATAATCAGTATTTTACCGAACGTTGATAAATTCGGTGTTAACCCCAGCGACAATCCGTTCGTTCCGAACGCAGAAGTGACCTCAACGATCACAGGAATCACGCTGCTGTTTTCAGTAATGGATAAGATGATGATTGACATCAAACACAGGAATGCTCCTGTTGTCATGACTATAAAAGACTTTATTACATCGTCGTGGTGTAATTCCCTTTTAAATATTTTAATAGTCCCTTTGCCTTGGGCATAGAAAAATATCGTTAAAATAATAATGGCAAAAGTAGTTGTCCTAATTCCTCCGCTTGCACTGCTCGGTGAACCGCCAATAAACATTAACAGCGACATAAATAGCTGATTGCTTTGCGTGAATTCACTTAAATCTGTAGTCGCAAGGCCTGCACTCTTGGTTGTAACAGAGTGGAAAAAGGAATAAAAAAAGGATTGGTGCCAATTTTTATCCGCAAAAAAATGATGAATGTCCAGGAGGAAAATAATGATTCCGCCAAGTAGAGTAAGGATTACAAAGGTCAAGGTTGTTAATTTTGTAAACAGGGTAAAGTGAAATTTTTTTTTGCTCTTTAAATTTAAGAAGAAATCAAGTACCTCTACAATCACAGGAAACCCGATTGCTCCAATGATAATTAAGAGCATAACCATAAATTGAACAAAGTAGTCATGGTCATAAGGAATTAGGGATGCCCCCGTAAGATCGAATCCAGCATTCGTTGTTGCACTGATAGAGATAAAAAAACCATGTTTGAACGCGGGTAAGGCCCGGTCATAATATTTTAGTAAATGAATACCTAATATAATTCCTCCGATAAATTCAATTGTAATGATAAAAATAAATATTCTCTTGGCCAAATGGACCAATCCTGAAAGGTTTGATTGATTGTGGTCAATCATGAGCAATTGTCTTTCCTTTAATCCCACTTTTTTCCCCAGCATCACCCAAAGAAACGTACTTAAAGACATAACGCCAAGCCCTCCTACTTGAAGAATGGCGCAAAGTAGAAAAATCCCAAAATTATTAAACGTATCCTTCAAGGAAATGACGCTTAAACCGGTAACGCTGATGGCGCTTGCAGCTGTAAACATCGCATCAATAAAGCTAATTCTTACTTTTGGAAGGTGCACGAAAGGTAATTTCAATAGAAGTGTCGAAATAATTAGTGCAGATAAATAAAAGATAAAAATTAATTGAAATGTCGAAAATTCCCTCGTCTTCAATTGAAGCTTCTTCATTGAGTCCATTTAAATTCATTCCTTATATAATCTCCCTGTTATTCTATAATAAGCTTTGCAAATTGTAAAAGGCCGGAAAGAAACAATATTGTGAATCATACAATTTCAATAAGGAAATGAATCTATTAGCTTCTTAATTTTGCGTTATGCAGAGGGAAGTGGTTTATAGGGTGGAACAGTCGTATTTAATTAAGCCCATGCTTGATGTGTCATATACCGTTATCGATTATGGAAAAGGCGTCTATTTATATGACAAGAACGGAAAGAAGTACTTAGATGCCGCTTCTGGGGCTGTCACAGCCAATATCGGTCATGGAGAAAAAGAGATTATTAAGGCGATGGAAGAGCAGGCCCAAAAGGTCTCGTTCGTGTACCGCTCGCAGTTTACCAGTGAAGCAGCTGAAAAACTGGCTGAAAAGATTGCTAAGCTATTGCCTGGAGATTTGAATTGGAGCTTTTTCGTCAACAGCGGTTCCGAAGCCACAGAAACTGCCATGAAAATGGCAATCCAATATTGGCAGGAAAAAGGAATTACCACGAAAAATAAGATTTTGTCCAGATGGGTTAGTTACCATGGGATAACTTTGGGAGCGCTTTCGATGTCCGGCCATCCTGGAAGAAGGGCAAGATTTGTTCCACTTTTAGAGGAGTTTCCAGTCATCCATCCCCCTTATTGCTACCGCTGTCCATACCATCTTGAAGCACCTGCCTGTCAATATCTTTGCGCCCGTGAGCTAGAAACTGCCATCAACAGAATCGGGGCAGATAAAATTGCCGCCTTTATCGCAGAGCCTGTCATAGGTGCTGCTGGCGGAGCCATTTCCCCGCCAAAGGATTATTTAAAAGTGATAAAGAAAATTTGTGATGACCATGACATTCTGTTTATTGCAGACGAAGTAATGACAGGAGCTGGCCGGACTGGTGCGATGCTGGCATCTGAGCAATGGGGTGTCATTCCAGATATTGTCGCCTTAGGAAAGGGACTTGGAGCGGGATATGCACCGATTGCGGCTGCTGTTGCCAGCGATAAAATCATCGAGCCGATTCTGGCCGGCTCCAAAGTGGTCATGAGCGGTCATACATTAAGTGCCAATCCACAAAGCTGTGCTGCCGCTTTAGCCGTCCTTGAATATTTAGAAAAAAACCAGATTATGAGAACAGTTGAAAACAAGGGTGAGTTTTTACGAAAGGAACTTGAAAAACTAAAGAGCCAATTTTGGTTTATAGGGGATGTCAGAGGGATAGGCCTTCTACTCGGAATTGAATTTGTAGAGGACCAAACATCAAGAAGACCGTTTCCAAGAAATGTGCAAGTTACGCCAAGAATAGTGGAGCTTGCCAAGGAAAAAGGGCTGATCGTATATCCGGCAGGTGCGGGAATAGATGGGGTAAATGGTGACTCGATTATAATTTCACCTCCATTAACTATTACCGAAGTAGAGATGAATGAATTAATTTACTTATTAAAGGAAGCATTTTCAGTCTTTTCAAAGGAAATCAATTTATCGGAATGACTGGGTGGTGTAAAAGGATGAAAAACCCATTTGGGAAAATCACAACCTTGGAGAAGGCCATGGAGCTTTTTCATGACGGAATGACGTTAATGTTTGGCGGCTTTGGCGGTGTAGGGACCCCGCCGGGTTTAATCGATGGGATTCTCGAAAAAGGAATTCGCAATTTGACACTAATCGGAAATGACACTGGTTTTCCCCATATTGGAATCGGAAAATTGGTCAGCCAGGAAAGGGCGAAAAAAGTGATTGCCTCGCATATAGGGTCAAATCCATTTGCCGGTCAGTTCATGCATGAGGGAAAGCTTGAGGTGGAGTTTTCCCCACAAGGCATTCTCGCTGAAAGAATTCGTGCGGGCGGTGTGGGACTACCTGGAATTTTATCCGATATCGGCAAGGACATTGAGCTGGTAGCGGGAGGTAAACAGAGGGTCTTGCTGAACGGTAAAGAATATTTAGTTGAGGAAGCATTAACAGCGGAGGTTTCCATCGTATTTGCGAAAAAGGCTGATGAATATGGAAATTTAATTTATGACAAGAGTGCCCGCAATACCAATCCGCTTGTCGCCATGGCAGGTACCATCACGATTGCCGAAGTAGAAGAAATTGTTCCCCTCGGCACTCTTGATGCGGAAGAAATTATCACACCCGGAGTATTCGTGGATTACATCATTCCAACTAAAGGGGTGAACTGGAAATGGGCATGGGAGTAGATATACGTAATAAACTAGCAAAACGTGCCGCCGAAGAAATTCAAAATGGGATGGTAGTGAATCTAGGTATCGGCATCCCTTCCCTCGTTCCTAATCACCTCAAGAAAGGGGTAAACGTTATTTTTCATGCGGAAAATGGCATTACTGGAATGGGGCAAAGTCCGATAAAAGGTGAGGAGGACGAAAACCTTTGCAATGCAGGGGGATTTCCGGTCACGTTAAACATCGGCGGTTCCTATTGTGATAGTGCGGTTTCGTTTGGCATGATCCGCAGCGGCAAAATAGATATCACGATTTTAGGCTCCCTTCAGGTAAGCCAGAAGGGAGATTTAGCGAACTGGATTGTACCTGGCAAGAAGGTCCCGGGAATGGGCGGGGCAATGGAGCTTGCCCAAAAGGCAAAGAAAGTTATTGTCCTGATGAACCACTGTGATAAACATGGCCACTCAAAAATCGTCAAGGAGTGTACGCTGCCCCTTACTTCCAGGGAATGTGTGGATGTGATTATTACGGAATTAGCTGTTTTTCAAGTGACAGACGAAGGACTGCTTTTAACAGAAATATTTGCCCAAGGTAATCTTGAAGATATAGTCAATAACACCCAATGTGAATTTGCTATTAGTGAAAATTTGAAAGAAATCCCCTATTAAATGCAGCATAGTTAATAAAGGGAGTGGTGCAGATGCAAAATCATGAAGCTCAAATCAACACCTGGTTGAAGGAAAACCGGGCAAGAGGGGCAAGGCTCTTGCAAATCCTTGTCAGGGAAAACTCCACAAGAGGGAACGAAAGCAGTGCCCAGGCGATTCTCATTGAAAAATGCCGCCAGCTTGGATTAACACTTGATATTTGGGAAATTGGCAGTGAAGACTTAAAAAATCATCCAGCCTACTGCTGTGATCGACATAACTTCGAGGGAAACCCTAACCTAGTTGCTGTGTTAAAGGGCACAGGTGGAGGAAAATCTCTCATCCTCAATGGTCATATTGATGTGGTTCCGGTTGGCAATGAGTCAAGCTGGGAACGGGATCCCTTTAGCGGGCATATCGAATGCGGAAAGTTGTACGGCAGGGGGGCCACCGATATGAAAGGGGGAACCGCCGCCCTTTTAATGGCGCTTGAGTCCATTATTACCTCTGGAATAAAGCTTAAAGGCGACGTCATTTTTCAGAGTGTTATAGAAGAGGAAAGCGGCGGAGCGGGAACGCTTGCGGCTGTACTAAGAGGATACTGTGCCGATGGAGCGATAATCCCAGAACCGACGAATATGAAAATTTTCCCGAAGCAGCAGGGCTCTATGTGGTTTAGAATTACCGTAAAAGGCAAGGCAGCACACGGAGGAACTCGCTACGAAGGCGTTAGTGCAATTGAGAAATCGGTAAAAGTCATTCAAAGATTGCAGCAATTAGAGAAAGACCGGAATGCCAAAATTTCAGACCCGCTTTATCAAAAAATCCCAATCCCAATTCCTATTAATATTGGAAAAATCACAAGCGGTGAATGGCCGTCATCGGTCCCTGACACTGCTGTGATTGAAGGCAGGATGGGGGTTGCCCCGAATGAAACAATGCAATCTGCTCAGGCTGAAATGGAAGCTTGTCTTAACGAGCTTAATGAGCAGGATTCTTGGTTTAAGGATCATCCTTTAACCATCGAATGGTTTGGCGGCAGATGGCTGCCCGGTAATATGGAAAGCAGTCATCCATTAATGAAGGAGCTTTCTGCGAGTTTTCGAGAGGTCAATGGGGAGGAACCAGTGGTGGAGGCAAGCCCATGGGGAACCGATGGCGGAATTCTATCAGCCGTGGGGAATACGCCAGTTGTTGTGTTCGGCCCGGGGACTACGGAAATTGCCCATGATGCCAATGAATATATCATTCTCGATGAAATGTTTGCCGCAAGCGAGATTATCGCTCTAACCATTTTGAAATGGTGCGGAGTACAGGAATAGTGTTGAAAAATCAAAATACTGCAGGCGAAATGTCTGGCTTGGAAAAAAGCCAGACATTTTTCTGGAAAAAATAGAAATTTTTTGAAAAAAGGGGTGATGATGTTGAATTATTTACCAACGACAATTTTTGAAATTCATTCCACCTTCTATATGGAAGTCTGTATTGACTCATTTAATAAACGAATCCGAGTCGACGACTATCGCGGGAATATAAAGAAAATCCTGGTAAGGGCAGAGGAACTCGTCAAACAGCATCAGGTGGAAAAGCTAATCATCAAAGCTCGAATGGAAGATACGATTTCCCTTTTTGAATTTGGTCTTCAGCCTGAAGCGATCGTAGACCATTATTTCCGGGGTTCGGATGCATATTTTTATACAAAATATTATATTTCTGATCGGAAGAAAAACGACCATTGGATGACCGAAGACGCAATCATTCACAGTATTTATCAATTGGATCATGTCCAGCAAAATTTAACCCCGCCAAAAGATTACGAGATTAAAAAAGCTGATGAAAACCAGGCAGCCAAGCTATCTGCTCTTTACCGGCAGGTGTTTCAAATTTATCCAACTCCATTAAATGACCCGGAATATATAAAAAAGACAATGCAAGGTGGGACAATCTATTATGTCTTTTTACATCAGGGGGACATCGTCAGTGCAGCTTCTGCGGAAATAAACGATTTTTATAAAAATGCAGAATTAACAGATTGTGCAACGCTTCCGGAGCACCGGAAATATGGACTGATGAAGATTCTCCTGAATGAACTTGAGGGTGAATTAATTAAAAAAGGGATTTTTTGCAGCTATTCAATCGCCAGGTCATTGTCATTTGGGATGAATGCAGCCCTATATCAGCTCGGCTATTCTTACCGCGGAAGGCTCATGAATAATGTCTATATTTATGACAAGCTGGAGGATATGAATATGTGGGCAAAGAATTTGGCAGGCTGCTAGCTTTTTGGCAGATGGTGCCCGTTTTTCGGCACCAGGTATACTGGCGGAGGGGCAGGTGAAATAATGGGCCAATTAACTGCTTTAACACAGGAAGTTCTAAGTGCCATTTTAAAAAGTATTGATGAAGGAATCCATGTGGTTAATATCGAAGGGAAGACCATTTTTTATAATGAAGTAGCGGCAAGGCATGATGGAATGGAGGTGACAGAGGTTCTTGGGAAGCACCTGTTAGAGGCTTTCCCTTCCCTAACAGAAGATTCAAGCACCTTGTTAAAGGTCATCAAAACAGCTAAGCCAATCTATAACCAGACCCAAGAATACGTTAATTTACATGGCGCCAGAATTGACACCATGAATACTACCTTGCCAATTCTGCTGAATGATGAAATTATCGGTGCAGTTGAAATTGCAAAAGATTATTCGCGGATGAAACTGCTTGCGGAAAGGCTGCTAGACCTGCAAAAAGGACTGAACAAAAGCAAACGGAAAAAGACCCCTCCACAGGTCCGCTATACGTTAAATGATTTAAAAACGGTAAACCCAATCTTCAATAGAATGAAGGAGGAAGCCAGGAAACTGGCAAAATCGGATTCTCCCATCCTTGTATACGGTGAATCAGGTACTGGTAAAGAATTATTTATCCAAGGAATTCATCATGAATCAAGACGGTCAAACGGGCCCTTTATTGCGCAAAATTGCGCTGCCATCCCTGAAACCCTGCTTGAAAGTATGCTGTTTGGAACGGCCAAAGGAAGCTATACGGGAGCCGTTGACAGAAAAGGGTTATTTGAGCTTGCTGATGGGGGCACCCTGTTTCTTGATGAACTTCACGCGATGCCAATTGAATTGCAGGCGAAGCTTCTTAGGGTTTTAGAGGAGGGGATGGTCAGAAGGGTGGGGAGTTCTGAAACCAGTGCCGTGGATGTCCGTGTCATCGCTGCGATAAATGTTCATCCAAATAAATTACTTCAAGAAGAAAAACTGCGCTCTGACCTTTATTATCGCTTAAATGTATTTACCTTTTCTTTGTTGCCGCTTCGGGAAAGAAAGGAAGATATCATTTATTTATGCAAATTCTTCATACAAGAATATAATCATAAACTCAAAAAAAATATCCTAGGAATGGAAGAAAAACTGGAATTCCTCTTCATGGATTATCAATGGCCTGGAAATGTCCGTGAATTAAAACATACATTGGAATATATGATGAATGTCTGCAATGGCAGTTTATTAACCACTGAAGACTTGCCAATCATGTTAAAGCAGCATTCATCCCTTATAAGAAGGAATGTCAGGGAATGTGTAAATATATCACTGCGTCAACATGTTGATGACCTTGAAAGAAAACTGATCATCGAGGCGTTGGAACAATCCGGCGGCAATGTAAAACAGGCTGCCGAGCTTTTGGAAATCCCAAGACAGACCTTACAATATAAATTAAAAAAATTGATGTAATGTTAATGGGTGCCGACTTTTCGGCACCTTTTCATTTTCTAAAAATGAAAAAAGTATTAAATTCCTCCTTCGGACCGGCAGAACACAAACGGGCACCTTTGTTTTTCGCTTTGGCACGATACTTGCATAATATTAAAGTAAGCAAGGAGTAGGAGGAATAATGAATGAAACAATTTTTATATAAGCCTGACCGGCATTGGAAAGACATAGAGCTTTGGAAAGATGTAACGGAAGATCAGTGGAACGATTGGCTTTGGCAGTTAACCAATACAATTCGTACCCTTGACGATTTAAAAAAGGTAATCAATCTTACCCCCGATGAAGAAGAGGGTGTAAGAATCTCAACTAAAACCATCCCCTTAAACATTACACCTTATTACGCATCCCTAATGAATCCTGATGATCCACGATGTCCAATCAGAATGCAATCTGTCCCAGTCGGAAAGGAAATTTATAAGACAAAATACGATCTTGAAGATCCCTTATATGAAGACGAGGATTCGCCGGTTTCGGGATTAACACACCGTTATCCAGACAGGGTTTTATTTCTGGTCACGAATCAGTGCTCGATGTATTGCCGCTATTGTACAAGACGGCGGTTCTCCGGGCAGATTGGTATGGGCGTCCCGAAAAAGCAGCTTGATGCAGCCATTTCCTATATACGGCAGACCCCTCAGGTAAGGGATGTTCTTATTTCAGGCGGAGACGGGCTGTTAATCAATGATAATATTTTGGAATATATCTTGAAGAATTTGCGCGAAATCGACCATGTCGAAATTATTCGTATCGGGACAAGAGCACCTGTTGTTTTTCCACAAAGAATTACGGAAAACCTTTGCAACATTTTAAAAAAATACCACCCTATTTGGCTAAATACACATTTCAATACTTCAATTGAAATAACGGAAGATTCGAAACGTGCCTGTGAAATGCTAGCAAATGCCGGTGTTCCTGTTGGCAATCAGTCCGTTATCCTTGCCGGAATCAACGACAGTGTTCCGATTATGAAAAAATTAATGCATGACCTCGTGAAAATTCGGGTACGGCCCTATTATATTTACCAATGTGATTTGTCAGAAGGAATCGGCCATTTCCGTGCCCCAGTTTCCAAGGGGCTTGAAATCATTGAGGGACTTCGCGGCCATACTTCTGGGTATGCGGTACCTACCTTTGTGGTAGACGCTCCCGGCGGCGGCGGAAAAATTGCTCTGCAGCCGAATTATCTGATTTCCCAAAGCCCGGAGAAAGTTGTCCTCCGCAATTTTGAAGGAGTGATTACCTCTTATCCGGAGCCGGAAAATTATCTGCCTGGCAGAGCAGATGCCTATTTTAAAGAGGTTTATCCAGATATAGATGAGAAAAAATCGCTCAATGGCATCGCTGGAATTATGAATGACCAGCATTTTAATCTTGTTCCGGAAGGTTTGTCGAGATTAAATCGCCGTAAGGGATACACCGAAGATCCGGCCCACTCCACATTAAAAGATAAGCGAAGCAAGCGGGATGAATTAAAGGAGAAAAAGTATCAAGCGTTAATCCAAAAGGAAAATGAAACGGAGCAAAATACCGAAGTAAAGGCAGACTCGCCAACAGAGTAGGGAAAGGAGTTGATGGTCTTGGTTTGTGAATGGTGCAGCAGTGAAAACGTAAAAAGTGTTTCCAGTACAGTTTATTGGGAATTGCCTGATGGCTCGAGGGCAATTGAAATCACGGAGACACCTGCTTTCGACTGTCCTGATTGTTCCATGGTATATCAAAGCGAGGCGACCATTAAAGAAATAGAAGATCAATTATTTTTAATTGACAGCAAGAAGGTGGGGAAGATCATTACTTTTAAGGAGCTTATGAGCATCCCTCGCTTATTAAAAAGAAACTACTTTGATTTTTCATAAGTACTGGACACGTGAGAGTGGTTGGATTAATATTTATTGATAAAAAGAAGTCTTTTTAGAAAGGCGTTTTATCAATGAATAAATCATTTTACCATTTTTTAATGAAATACCGGCATCCGGCCCCAAAAGACGCAATCAGCCGGTTTGCCAATCAGGCCTATTTGGATCATGACTTTCCTAAATATTCACTGGATTATTATGAACTAACGGCCTATCTTGAACTTAACGGCCATTATTTGGATTCTATGTCAACCTTTGATGAGGCCTGGCAGATATATACTTTGTCAGAGTATAAAGACCGATAAATCGCCTTCATGATGAGGCGATTTTTTCATTTTAAAAATGTCTAGCGCTTTTAAAAAGATGTTCGCATATACTATTGTAATCAAAATTCACGGCTAATCTTTAAAGGGGAGGAGAGGAAATGACAAAAAGGAAAAAACCAAAGTATAAAATAGGTGATACGGTTGTGATTACAATTTACGGGACTGTAGGCAGAGTGACGGATGTAAAATGGCTGGACGGAGATTATGTGTATGAAGTCAATAAAAGCCATGGTTTATTTAATGAATCAGCATTGGAATTGCTCTCAGAATATGATGGCAAGGTCTTAGAACAGGAACAAATTGATATAGAATACAAGTTTTTTATCGGCGATTTGGTCCAAGTTAGCGGCTATGGTGCGGATCTTTTTAAAGTGATTGGCTTTCGGACAGAAATTTGGCGCTATAAAGAAGACGCCTGGGAAGATGTCATTTACGAATTGTCAAGGGTAAGTGATGGGGAATGGCTGGAAGTCGGGGAAGAAGAACTGACACTTGTCGCTGATGCAGAAAGTGCTGATACATTTATTCAAAAGCTTGGTCTTTTATACTTAGTGAACAAACAAGATAAAACCACAAAAAGCCCAAATATACAGAACATGGTGAGAAAAGCAGAATTTGAAGAAATTTCTCGCAAAAAGGAGAAAAAAGAATTAATTGATAATCTATTAGACATATTTAATGACTACCGAATTCTTTATGAATTATTTCATGATCAAGAATATTATCAAGTTATGCGGGTTATCCTGAAGAAGTTGGAAAGTCTTGTTAATAACGATGGCAAAAGCCATGTCTAGCTGTCAGGTTAATATTTCAAACAATAGATAAAGAATAAATGGAATACCAGCCCATTTAATAAGAAAAAACAAGGAATCTAAGATTTTTTCGAAATATTGGAGGGTGATGCCATCCTCACGATTTACATCTTCCATCCAAGCCTCAAGCTTCCAAAGTAAATTCGTCATACAATCACCTCGTCGATATCTTATTATTCATCCTATGCTTGTCCAGCAATTTCAGAACTGAAAAATTTTAATCTTCAATAGAATTTCACCTCGAACCAATTAGACATCCCAAAGTAACTAGCATGAAAAAGCTTTAACGGTCATACATTCTGTAAAAAGGGGGCGATGACTTGAGAGAAATTGAAGTATTTATTGATACAGAAGAAATTGCTGAATTTTTCTTTCACGAACTTGTCAAAAGAGGATACGTTCCTAGCGAAGAGGAATTAGAGGAAATCGCAGACATTACGTTTGAATATTTAATTGAAAAAAGCATTATTGATGAAGAAGTACAGGATGATTAAGTTATAACTGCTTTCCTAAAAAAATGACTATTATATAGATGAAAACGAAAGACGAGCAGTCCATGCTCGCTTTTTGTTTTATACGGGTAAAACGTCCTAAAAATTTTAAAAATCGCGAAACCTTTTTTTGTCCCTCTCGTATATATGAATACGAAAGATTGGGGGGATATGGATGTTCAAAAAAATCCTTAAATCAATTTTTAAGAACCAGCTTCATCATCAAAAGTATGGGTCTTCAAGTGACCATTGGAAAAAAAAGAACCATTATAAGCACAGCCAGATGGGGCATTATCACTATAAAAAGAAGCATAAAAGCGGCAGCTTCCTGTCTAGTTTCTTTAGCAGTTAACTGTGAAAAAAAAGGTCCGCCGAAATGTATAAAAAGTTAATTTTAGGTTTATCAAGTTTCATTGAAAAGCCGTTTTCCAAAGAAGAAATAATTTCTTGCCGCTATAAGGTGATGGAGCATCTTGGGATGGGGAGTTACGGACATAGCTATTTAGTACTTGATCTTTCCTCCCAAGATTACAAAGTTTTAAAAGCATTAAGACTTCATAAAAGAATCACCAGGACTGGCCTGAGAGGCTTTGAATTTGAAAAGGAAATGCTGAACTCCATTCACCATCCGGGTTTCCCACATTACTTTGAGGGGGGTACATATAAACATATACCGTATTTTACAATGGAATATATCAAGGGTAAGAATTACGAGCAGCTTATTTTCTCAGAGGGATGGAAGTTAACTGAAAGAGAAGCTTTTTTCATTGGCTATAAGCTGCTTGAGATGATCGGCTATCTTCATGAGCGGAATATTGTTCATAGGGATATCCGGATTCCCAATGTAATTTTTGACGGGTCAGCGATTAAGTTAATTGATCTGGGGTTGGCCAGATCTTTGGGTAACGGCGGAGGTAAAAAATCTAAGGAATCGAACCCCCGGAAAGAGCTGAATTTCCAGGCTGATTTTTATGGTCTGGGTCACTTTCTGCTGTTTTTGATATATTCAAACTTCTCATTTTCCGAAAATAAGAAGGAAAAGAGCTGGGAAGAGGAGTTAGATATAACAGAACATGCTAAACACATTTTACGAAAATTGCTCATGCTTGAGACTCCTTATGACAATTTCGTACAAGTAAAAAAAGATATACAAAATCTTATGAATGATTTAGGAGGAATAAACAATGTCACTCTTTAACAAAATGTTTGCCAGTGTTGGAATTGGCGCGGCGACCGTGGACACGAAGCTTGAAAAGGACACTTACATGCCGGGAGAAACAGTGAAAGGTGTTGTAGAAATAAAAGGGGGTAAAGTGGATCAACAGATTGATGAAATTTACCTTGCTTTAAATACTACCTACTTAAAAGAATCGGATGACCGTAAGTATACGGTCACTGCCACCATCGACCGTTTCCGGATTACTACACCGTTTACAATTAATGTAAATGAGAAGAGGGAAATCCCGTTTACGTTTCAGTTGCCATATGATACTCCCTTATCTATTGGAAGGTCTAAAGTGTGGGTTGCCACTGGATTAGATATTAAAGGAGCAGTGGATCCGGGGGACAAAGACTATCTCAAGGTTGTCCCGAACCCGTTAATGTCTGCGGTTTTTGATGCTGTCGACAGCCTTGGATTCAGAATTCGTGAGGCCGATTGTGAAGAAGCGCCGAGAAGATTGCGCGGACGCCTGCCATTTGTTCAAGAATTTGAGTTTGTTCCGGTATCCGGATCATTCCGTGGACGCTTAGATGAGCTTGAAGTTGTGTTCTTCCCTGCTGGAAATGGCGGCCTTGACCTAATGTTCCAGGTCGACCGCAAGGCAAGAGGACTTTCTGGTTTATTCTCAGAAGCACTCGGAACGGATGAAACAAATGTAAGAATGACCGTTACCAATTCAGATATCCCTTCTCTAAGACAGCAAATCCAAAATGTGATTGGCAGATATTCTTAATAATTTATAAGTGTTAAACAATGGTACCATTGTCAGGCTGTCGAGAAACATCGATAGCCTTTTATTTTATCCGCCTTTTATAGTGATTCACCGCGTAAAAAAAAGGCCTTTCAACAAGTCTGTTGATTGGCGCTCCAGGCACTTCGCTTTCCGCGGGCGAGACGGGGAGCCTCCTCGTCGCTTCGCTCCTGCGGGGTCTCCCCTGCCCCGTACTCCCGCAGGAGTCTTCGTGCCTTCCGCACCAATCAACAGGTGTATTTAATTAAAAATTCAGCTTTACAAGATGAAACAAGTATCTTCTAACCAGAGTTAATGAAGGACAAAATTAAAGGAATATTCGAGAGAAATGTCCCTCATGTGCCGATGAAGGACAAATGCAAAGGAATCGAAGAGAAAATGTCTCTCATAGAAGCTACAAACTTAGCAAGGTTCGAAAAAGTGTGTGGCTAAAACGCAGGTTGATTTGCCTCCCTGTTGATTGGAGCGGAGGGCACTCGACTCCTGCGGGATATAGAGGTCACTGGAGACCCCGCAGGCGCCTAAGCGCCGAGGAGGCTCCAGGACCTCCCCGCGGAAAGCGAGTGCCCGGAGCGGAAATCAACAGGCCCAATAGCATAGATAATCATCATTGTTTTTTATAAAAAAACTACTTTTCGACAAAAATAGTGTTGTTTCTTTGAAGGAATCGACAATACCCGTCTTTAATTATTAAAATAGACAAATTATTCAAATAATTGGAGGGGTATTATGATCAAAATGCTGACAAGAAGGACCTATATTCAATATGATGTGACGCTCTTTCAAACTCCAAAACATCGCGAAAGGAAAGGGCATAAACAGGTTTACCGGACAACCATTCAAGCGGGCAGCAGAGAACAGTGTCTTCAGGAAACCTTTAGCCAATTTAATGTTACGGATAGAATTCCTCCCAATTATAGAGGGAGATTTCTATCCACGTGGGATATTGTTTTAATTGATGAGGGGCGCGGCGGTCAATATTATTTTCAACTTCAGCCTGGCGGCTGGTTCCCGATAAATAGAATAATTCTTTTTATAGATAGAGAAGGCTGACCCGTTTTGTCAGCCTCTTTTAATGCATTAGTGCTTTCTGCCTCCGGTAGCACTATCCTCTTTTGCATGTGCCTCATGTTCAGCAATGATGGCTTCCGGCGGTACGTGATTATTTTTTTTCTGCCCGCGAATTCGGTTTCGATGTTTTTTTCCCATTTTCAAACCTCCAATAGGTAATTTCAAAATAAAAATTTGGGCCTACAAATATAATTCCCCACAAAAAATAAAAAATCATGTTTTTTCTCATTTTGGTTTTTATTAAAAAAAGCTGTATGTTATAGTGACTATGGTGCAACATGTTATTGCACATACATAATAAGGAGGGTTCCATTGATGAGTGTACATATCGGCGCAAAAGAGCATGAAATTGCTGAAACAGTACTTCTTCCGGGAGATCCGCTTCGTGCCAAATACATTGCTGAGACGTTTCTAGAGGGGGCAGTGTGCTATAACGAAGTTCGGAATATGTTTGGATTTACCGGTACATATAAAGGGAAAAAAATATCCGTTCAAGGAACAGGAATGGGAGTTCCGTCCATTTCTATATATGTGAATGAATTAATCCAAAGTTATAATGTAAAAAACTTAATTCGGGTCGGTACATGCGGTGCCATCCAAAAGGATGTAAAGGTCCGTGATGTCATCTTGGCGATGACCAGCTCAACTGATTCTAATATCAATCGGCTGACGTTTGGACATGTTGACTATGCTCCTGCGGCAAATTTTGATTTGTTGAAAAATGCCTATGATGCAGGGGTGCAGAAGGGGCTTAACTTAAAAGTAGGCAGCGTTTTTACAGCGGATTCCTTTTATAACGATAATGCCGAGCTTGAAAAGTGGGCGAAATATCAAATCCTTGCTATTGAAATGGAAACAACAGCGCTTTATACTCTTGCTGCCAAGTTTGGCCGGCGGGCCCTTTCTATTTTAACTGTCAGTGACCATATTTTAACCGGTGAAGAGACAACGGCCGAAGAAAGACAACTGACCTTTAATGATATGATAGAAGTCGCATTGGAAGCATCTATTAAGGAATAATGGACATAACCCCCTTCCGGAGTGAAGGGGGTTACTATTTTTAATTAATATTTAATAATTTTTTCATTAACTTTTCTTTGTTAAATTTATTAAAAAGATGTTATTCTAAACACTAAGGGTAAATTTTTTAGATTTAAAGGTGCTTCAAAAATTATAGCGAGTCTTGACTTTGCTAGTCACGAAAGCAAGTCCGCTTCTTATTTTGATGGTTAATGAAAGTGGTGAAGGCTTTGGAAGAAGAGAAAATGGATCAGGAAAAAGTTGAGCAGGAGCAAATGTCGGATCACAATAAGCCGGGATATATTCGTTTAAAAAGATTTCACTTTATTATGCTGCTTTTTTTGATTGTTTTTTTATCAGCAGGAATCACTACAGTTGCCCTTTCATTTGGTGATGAAAAAGTAGTGACAGTTAACAACGACCGAAAAGAATTTGCAAAACTGTATGAAGCATTTGACACCTTAAATAAGGATTATTACAAAAAGGTAAATGATCAAAAACTGATTAATGGAGCCATTAACGGAATGGTGGAATCCTTGGACGATCCTTATTCTGATTATATGAGCAAAGATGAGGCCAAGAATTTTAATAACAGCATTTCTTCATCGTTTGAAGGAATTGGCGCTGAGATTCAAGAAAAAGACGGTCATATTATGATTGTCTCGCCGATAAAAGGGTCCCCGGCGGAAAAAGCCGGTTTACAACCTAATGACATTATTCTTTCAGTTGATGGAAAAACCCTTCAGGGCATGACATCTACTCAGGCTGTAACCATTATCAGGGGTAAGAAGGGATCGAAGGTCGAATTGTCCATTAAGAGAACAGGACAAGATACCCCGATTTCTGTACCGATTATCCGCGATCAAATCCCAATTGAAACGGTATATGGGGAAATGGTTGATGACAAAATCGCAAAAGTGCAAATTACAAGCTTTTCAACTAATACCGCAAAAGAATTGACAAGCACATTAAATGACTTGCAGAAGAAAGGGATGAAAGGTCTTGTATTAGACCTTAGACAGAACCCAGGCGGTCTTTTGGACCAGGCTGTAAGTATATCGAGTATGTTTGTTCCGAAAGGAAAAGTAATTGTTAAGGAAGAGGACCGTAATGGCAAGATAAAAGAAATTGCATCACAAAATGCCGGTAGTCCAAATCTTCCTTTAGTTGTTCTGATTGATAAAGGCAGCGCCAGTGCATCTGAGATCCTAGCTTCTGCGGTTAAAGAATCAGCTGGTGTTACATTGGTTGGCGAAAAATCGTTCGGGAAAGGAACTGTGCAGACTGCTTCCAATTTCACAGACGGCTCCAACCTGAAATTTACGATTGCCAAGTGGCTGACACCTAATGGTAATTGGATTCATAAAAAAGGGATTAAGCCTGATGTGGAAGTAGCATTACCGGATTATGCATCCTTGTCAATCATTAATCCTGATAAAGAGCTGTCATTATCTTCATCTTCAGCTGAAGTGCAAACCGCTCAGAAAATGTTAAAAGCCATTGGTTTTGACCCGGGCCGTGAAGATGGATTTTTTGATGAAAAGACAAAAGAGGCTGTAACTGCATTACAGACAGCCAATAACCTGCCGGCTGATGGAATCCTAAAAGGTGACTCTACCATGAAACTGATGGAACTATTAAGGGAAAAAATCAAATCTGACGATACCCAAGTTCAAAAAGCGGTCGAAGTCTTAAGAGAAAAAATGCAATAAACGAAGGGCCTGCCCCCGCTGCTTAAGTTAAGCAGCGGGGGCAGGCTTATTAAATTTAATGAATGAACATGACTTCTTCAGGTAACTCTTTAAATAGTATATTTTTTGTATTTAAAGGGGGATTTAATGAAGAAGATATCCGTCATTTGGCTATTGATCGGCATCCTCCTCGTTGGGCAAAGGGTTCAGGCCGATAGCGATATCAGTTATAGAATCGAAATGCTTGATTGGAAACAGGTCGATGAAATATTGCCGCGGTATTCTAAATTTACCGTCATCGATCTGGAAACGGGGAAACGATTTAAGGTGCAGCGGCGTGCTGGCAGCAATCATGCTGATGTCCAACCATTAACCGTAAAAGATACGAAAATCATGAAAAAAATTTATGGCGGAAAATGGAGCTGGAAACGCAGGGCGATAATTGTCATGGATCAAAAAGACAATTGGATTGCTGCTTCCATGCATGGAATGCCCCACGGTGCCGGTGCTTTAAAAAATAATTTTCCGGGCCATTTTTGCATTCATTTTTATGGGAGTACAACGCATCGGACAAATTCCATGGATTTATCCCATAAGCTGATGATTCTCAAATCAGCCGGAAAATTGGACAATTATCTAGGTGAAGCCAATCCTTACGAGGTAATCAATGCTTACATAACTGGCTTTAAACAACAGGATGCAAGCATTATTTCAGAGGCTTCGGTGCAAAATATCCGTTTGAAGCCAATTCTAAAGAATATTGAAAATGTTAGAATTTCACGCATGGAGTTATTGCCACCAGAGGATTTATTAGAAGAAATTAGCTTGGAGGTTCCCGTTGAACTTGATTGGGTGATAAAAAATCGCGGCCGACAAATCTATAAAGGGGCTATTCATTTGGTGCGATTTTCTCCTGCAGATGCTTGGAAGATTGATTCGAAGCAATTTATTAAAGCAAATAACCTATAAACAAAAAACACCTTAATGAGAGGAGATTTCCTCCATAAGGTGTTTTTTTGTGAAATACTAGATTGGCTGTTCGCCATGTTTGATGAATGTTCGTTCATCTTCAATTAATCCGCAGGCCCCGCATTGAACTCGATAATCAGGTCCGTTGTACGGAAGATGAAACGGTTCTAACTCATTACTGGCGTATTCTCGAATGACAGAGCCCGACTGGGGATCCATTTTTACGGAATGAGATACTTGTTGAATAATATTAAAACGGCTTCGATTGGTTTTACAATTTGGACATCTGTATGGTGTTGTCATAGGTTTCTCCTTTCATTGACTTGTTAAAATCTATTTTTTGCAATAATATTGGTAAGTATGTACAATTCAAGTGAAGAGACAGGAGGGGAAAATAAATGAAAAAATATCTTTGGTGTGTGCTGTCTATTCTTTTTTTAATTTTAGCAGCCTCTTGCGGTAAACAGGAAAATCATAACGCAACCAATGAGCCTCCGCAAATAATAGAGGTAGCTCTCACTATTAAACCGGAAAAAGCAGAATTAAATAAGCCGGTTATATTTGAGGCAAAGGTAACTCAAGGAAAAGAAGCAGTTGAGGACGCAGATGAAGTGACGTTTGAGATTTGGCGGTCAAAGGACGAAAAACATGAAAAAATCAATGTTAAACATGCGGAAAATGGAATTTACCGATTAGAAAAGTCCTTTCCAACAGAAGGTACCTACTATGTAATTTCCCATGTGACTGCAAGAGACATGCACAGCATGCCCAAAAAGGATTTTGTTGTCGGTACACCAAGTGAACCCGAAGACCCAAATGCAAGCCACTCAAATATGGATATGAAAGGTCACGACAATTCTACTAATGGACATTAAAAAAGACAGCCTTTGGCTGTCTTTTTTAGGCTAATAGGAAAGAATAAATTCAACTGCGCCTCTGTCTTCGTCCTAGCGGACTCGCCAATCGGCAAGTTTTCATTTAACCTTAGCATCTTTTATACCTTTCTTTTCAAGCTTTTCTTTTATCTTAGCTCTTATTTCTTCAGAAAAATCCCCTTCATAAGACGTTCCTACTGTTAAATGTCCTGATAGTTCATTAATATCTAACTGACCAAAATTAATGGTGCTATCCTGCTTTCCCACTGTCAATTTTTCAATCAAAGATTTATTTAGATTATGCCAATTTAAATTGACATTTTTTACATTCGGTTTTGTCGACTCTGTTTCTTGTTTAAATTCCTGTATGGCCGCCTTAAGAACAGCAATTCTTTTCTCTAACTCGGAAATTTTTTTATGCCCTTGCTGCTTGGTGAATTTTCCTGAGAAAATTTGCATCATTGTACTTTATTCAGGCTCGGTAGAATTAAAGGTAATAGGAATGTCTTCAACTTCTTCTAGATTAATGGGCATAAAAATCATTAAAATCCCGTTTTTAATATCTGTCTTTATTTGTTGGCTGACCGTTGGATACGGAAGTATTAATTCCTTCTTAAACTTCCGATTAGCCCGTTCTTTAATATGATACTTGCGATTAGTCTGCAGTGATTTAAATTCCCCTTTGATGGTAAGCACCTGCTGCTGGATGGATATATTGAGATGATCCCGTTCCAATCCGGGGACCTCGGCTTCAAGGATCAGCATATTATCCTCCTCGAATAAATCACATTTTGGAAAAAAATCGCTGATGGTTTGTGGATTGAAAGAGGCTGCAGAAGTTTGCTTGGAATCGAAAATATTGTTCCAAAAATCCTCAGATTGGAAGCTATGCGCTGCATCCATCCATTTTTTTAATTTATCAATCTCCATCATATCACCCCTTGAAAATGGCCAGTTATTTCATCTTATTAATTTGATAAAAAAACATGCAAGAAATGTAGTATTACAAAATTTCCGTTACATCAATCTGTGAAAACTGCATATCGATATTTTTCGGGATTTTCACTTCAAGGGTGCCATCTTTATAGTTTGCTGCTGCACCTTTCTTTTTGACAATGGCTGGGAGGGTGATGGTGTGTTTATCTCCGGGTTCGGGGATGTGTTCGAGAATAAGCTGATTTGACGTATGATACAGGCGAAGTTTTTTGATCCATTCTTCATCTTTAATGGGGATCCTTACAAATACGTAATCGTGTGTCTCAAAGGCTGAGGAGTTTAATGCCCCGGTTCCAGGCTGAGAAGTGGAGGATTGCTGCCCAAAGCCACTGAACATTTCCTGCGGGTTCATCATTCCTTTCATATTTCCTGGTAAAACCTTGCCAATGATATCCTGAACGTATTTGTCAATCTCATCTGGTTTCATTTTTTGAAGAGATTCCCTCACGTCTTTGTTAAAAGGGAACATATTCCATGGGAACATAACATTACATCCTTTCGATTGCTAAAAATTATATTTGATTCAAAATCGGGGCTGAAGGGTTAGCAATTTGGTCCTGATCGGTAATATCAATATCGGTATAAACATTGACATGACCGGAGGATGAAGGAGATAAATCACCAAAAGCCATATTGGTACCGATTAATTTTTGGTTGGAGGTATGGCTGTTTTGGACAATCGGGCCAAAATCAATGTTGGCATTATTATTCATGGCATTTGTTTTAATGTTAAATATATTAATTTGAAAAGGCATGATAATTTTTCAGTCCTTTATATGGGATTTGAAAAGACGTTAGATGGATTCGCGATATCTCCCATATCATTGATGTCCGGATCAATAAAGACATTCTCCATAGCAGCAGTCGGCGGTGCGAAATCTCCATAGGATGCATTTTGTCCCTGGGATTTAGTATTGGCCGTGTGAGCATTATGAAGTGCGTCACCGATGTTGACAGACCCATTGTTTGAGACACTGTTGATTTTAAAACTGAAAATGTTGATAACAGTCTGCATGCTGTCACATCCTTTACACATTGTTACGGTATAGTATGCAGATGAATGCCCATAGGTTATTAAATCTTGGGATTACCATCCAAGGATATTGTCCAGTGCAAAGTAAATATTTGCATAAATAGAGGATTCTTTTTAACATATAGTATAAGGTGAAAATATATTTAGAGAGGTAATTGTTTGTGGGAAAACGAACAGCTTTGATTACAGGAGGGGTATCTGGAATAGGAAAGGCAACAGCCTTCCACCTTGCAGATAAAGGGTATCAGCTTGTAATCAACTATCGTAATAGTGAAGCGGAAGCAAATTCTTTAGCAAAGCAATTAGACAGGCGATTTGGAACAAAAAACCTTGCCATTCAAGGTGATGTCGCCAATGAAGGGGATTGTCACCGCATTGTAAAGGAAGCCGTATCAGCATATGGGACCATCGACGTGTTTATACATAATGCAGGGCCTTATGTACATGAGCGAAAAAAGCTTGCGGAATACACCTTTGACGAATGGAATTATATCCTTCAAGGAAATTTAAGTTCTTTTTTTTATTTATCAAAAGAGATTATCCCTTTAATGCGAAAACAAAAATGGGGAAGAATTATTACATTAGGCTTTGACAGGGCAGAAACTGCTCCTGGCTGGATTTACCGTTCTGCCTTTGCATCTGCAAAAACTGGCCTAGCCTCCTTAACCCGGACCATTGCGTTAGAGGAAAGAGAATTCGGCATTACAGCAAATATGGTCTGTCCAGGGGATATCACAAATGAATGGAAAGAAAAGAATATTATCGAAGCCACAGAAGCAAAAATCAGTGCAGCAGCATTCGAAAGACAGGGAACTGGCGAAGATATCGCTCGTGTGATCGGTTTTATCGTAGAGGAAAATTCTGATTTTATTACGGGTAGCATTATTCCTGTTACCGGGGGTTGTGATGTTTTAGGAAAGGTTTTTAAAAGTTAATATAGACACTGAAAAATGATTTATAATTTTTTGAACTATTTGATAGTCAAGTATGATAGCAGCTCCTTTTGTTAATAATAGTAAGTAATCATCGATGAAAGGAGCAAAGAGTATGAGTTTTAACCTCAATCGAATTAATCCTAATCAAACCCAAGTGTTTTTTCATGATGGCCGCTTTGAAACGCTGACAAATGAGGAACTAGAAGAATTTTTGCTCCATATGGGTCTTAGTGATATAAATGAATCAATGGAACAAAACGTAACGGAATAATTTGTTATCTTACTAAAAAAGGCAATCGGGGTTTTATTAACCACGACTGCCTTTTCTTTTGCAATCAGCTTTATGCTTCGAGACGCTGAGATTCTCCTGAATTTGAGCCGTTTCGCAGCAAATTTAAGGTATAAAGGTCTTTAGGAATTTCATATAAATCAAAAATGTCACCATTTGCATTTAATTGTTCATACAACGATTTTCTAGATTCATTTGCTTTCATAACATAGGGGAGTTTTTCCGCAGCTTTTATGGAGCGAATATTAACTTTACGGATTCTCATAAAAACTGTTTCGATGCCTAATTCATAAAATAACTCTTGAAAAAATGCGTCTTTAGCTAAACTATTGTAGCCTTTACCATGATATGGTTTTCCGAGCCATGTTCCCAGAAATCCGGCGTTGCCCTCAACATCAAATAAGCTGATGGTCCCGATTGGTGATCCCCATTCATCAAGGATCGTCCGGGATATGATCTCCCCGCGCTCTTCTGCTTCAATGGTTTGTTTTGTCATAAATAAAAATTCCTCATAGGAAGCGGCTTTTTGGCGCACAAAAGGGAAGACATCTGGATGCGTAATTAGATTGTATAATTCGTGGCTGTCATGTACATCGCGTTTTTTTAACATGATTATCCCTCCATTTAGGGCATACCGATCCCATGTCAAAAGAAGCGGCCCACCCTCGAAATTTTTTTAAGTTGAAAAAAAATTTCGGGGTGGGAATCGAACCCACTAGAACCAGTCATGACTGGTGGCGCACCATTTGCCTTCCCTATTTTGTTTGTGTAAAGCAGATTATGATTGTAAACCCCCAATGGAATTACGCTAATAAAATTAGTTTCACCTAGAAAATCATACAAGAAAAGTTTTAAAAAATAAATAGTTATTTGTAGGATTTTTGGTGAAATTTTTTGCCATTTTTCAACAATATTCTATGAATCCCGATAGATGAACTCGCCGCCAATCATTGTCCATAATGGTTTCGCCAAATAATGAAATGGGTGCTGGCTCCAAAGGACCAAATCCGCTTCTTTTCCTGCTTCAATACTTCCTACTTTGTGATCGATTTTCAGATTTTTGGCCGGCAGGATTGTGATGCCTTCAAGCGCCTTCTGTTCCGGCAAGCCTTCCCTGATGGCAAGACTTGCGCAAATATTTAAATATTGAATGGGTACATATGGATGGTCAGTCGTAATCGATACATCAATACCATGCTTGGTAAGCTCCTGATAGGTTTTCCATGTTTTGTTTTTTAGTTCGATTTTCGATCTTCGCGTTAAAGTCGGGCCAACCGATACCTGTAAACCAAGACCAGAAAGCTCATTCGCTATTAAATGCCCTTCCGTACAGTGTTCAATTCGCAAATCAAGATTAAACTCTTCAGCGAGCCGTAATGCAGTAATAATATCATCTGCACGATGGGCATGGATTCTTATAGGTATTTCTCTTTTCAGTGCCATAACGAGGGGTTTAATCCGAAAATCATCAGGATTCTCCGTGTTAATGGCTTGATAGAAAGCTTCTCTAAGCATCCCCATAATTCCCATTCTTGTTATGGAATTACTGTTTCCATGACTGTGAATTCGCTTCGGGTTTTCCCCTAGGGCAATCTTTAGCCCTGCCGTCTCCTCGACAATCATTTTTTTGATATTTTTTCCGGTAGTTTTGATGATGGCGGTGGTACCGCCAATTACATTGGCACTTCCCGGCATAATATGGACTGTGGTGATGCCACTTTTTACCGCATCTGTAAAAGCAGGATCTAGTGGATGAACCCCATCAATGGCCCTGATGTGCGGCGTCATCGGCTCATGCGTTTCGTTGGCATCGTTGCCGGCCCAGCCTGTACCTTCGTCATACAAACCCAAATGGGTGTGAACGTCGATAAATCCAGGAAAGAGGCAGTGCCCTTCGCAATCGATTATTTGGATGTCTGCGTCATAGGTGATGTTTTCTTCTACTTTTATTATTTTTCCATTTTCAATTAATACATCACCGCAGCGAATCGGTGCAGATGTAACCGGGTAAATGGCCGCGTTTTTTAAAAGTAATTTTTTCATAAATAAAAACCTTTCTGAATGGGTTTATAGTATTTTATCCATTTTAACAAGGGAAAAGTGGTTATTAAAGGCTTTTTCATTATTTTTCCGGTGTTTTTTGGTACTAATGACACATTTAAATATGTTTTGCGTAATAGTATATAGGAGTATTTATTAGGGGGGAGCGCGTTTGGTTAGTAATGAGGAAAGAACAATGGCTGCTGTCATGTATGTGCTAAACTTCTTTGTGCCTGTAATTGGACCGCTGATTATTTGGCTGTTAAAAAAGGATGAGTCAGCATTTATTGATTATCATGGGAAGGAATATTTTAATTTCACAATTTCTTATATTGTTTACTTTGTCATTAGCAGTATCCTTATTGTTCTACTTGTCGGGCTGTTCCTAATTTGGGTGGTCGGTATCGCGGCCGCAGTATTTAATATTATTGCCGCGGTGAAAGCTTATGAAGGAAAGGAATACCGTTTCCCGTGGATTTTCCGGTTAATAAAATAAGTGAGGGATGACAGGCTGTCTTTGACAGTCTTTTTTTATAGCTAAAAAAGTCTTTTCATTTTGCAAATGGGCAGAGATAATCTATAATTTCTATTGTTTAATTGGCAAAGAAGGGACGGATCTGCATGAATCATCGAGTCGGTTTGGTTTTGGAAGGCGGAGGGATGCGCGGTGTTTATACTGCGGGTGTCCTCGAATACTTTTTAGAGCAGGAAATGTTCTTCCCCTATGTTATTGGCGTATCTGCAGGGGCATGCAATGCAGCCTCCTATTTATCGAAACAAAAAGGCAGAAATAAAACCGTCACGATTGAATATGCTTCTGACCCACGCTATATTTCGTGGAAAAACTATTTTAAGAATCGGCAAATTTTTGGAATGGATTTTATTTTTGATGAAATTCCTAACAAACATATTCCTTACGACTTTGACAGGTTTTATCAAAATCCTTCAGAATTTGTCATCGGGACGACTGATTGCATGACTGGGGAACCCGTTTATTATAGTAAAAAGGATTATGGGAAAGATCTTCTGACTGTTTTAAGGGCCTCCAGTTCATTGCCGTTTATTGCACCTGAAATCCGTTTTAAGGAAAAAATTCTGCTCGATGGTGGAATCAGCGACCCCATTCCAATCAAAAAGGCAAAACAGGATGGCTATGAAAAAAATATTGTCATCTTAACCCGTAATGCCGGTTATCAAAAAAAACCATCTAAATTTCATTTTCTGGCTGACAGAAGGTACCCTGAATATAGTGGTTTGTTAACAGCACTTCGGAATCGCTATCAACAATATAATGATACGCTCAATTACTTGGATGAAGAAGAGAAAAATGGGAGCAGCTTTGTCATCCGCCCTACAGTTAAGCTTCAAGTAGGAAGAATTGAACGTAATCCGCGTAAACTAGAAATACTTTATAATCAAGGCTATGAGGATGCAAAAGCATTAAAAGACTCTATCATAAAATATATAAACGAGTAAAAGAAGAGGTCAACAGCAACTCTTCTTAGATTGTTGAGAAAGGTACTTTCTCGGCAATTTTTTTGTCTAAACTAGCGATTTTTTTAAATGTTTTTTCTGCTAATGGGCCTGTTGATTTCCACTCCGGGCACTCGCTTTCCGCGGGGAGGTCCTGGAGCCTCCTCGGCGCAATGGCGCCTGTGGGGTCTCCAGTGACCTCTCAATCCCGCAGGAGTCGAGTGCCCTCCGCTCCAATCAACAGGGGGCAAATCAACTTAAAGAATTGCAACACAATACATTCGGTCGCATATGGAGGTTATATCTTCCCAACCAAGCAATCCTTTGAAGTGTTCGGTCGCATATAGAAGTAATAACCTCCGAGGCTGGTAAATTTTTCGAGCATAACCAGGCTATATGGGAGGGGAAATTCAATTCTGTTTGGCATAAATATTAAAATTCCCACTTATTTTTATTATTTATTGAGAGTTTAAGTTCTTTATTGAATACACCTGTTGATTGGAGCGGAAGGCGCGAAGACTCCTGCGGGAGTACGGGGCAGGGGAGACCCCGCAGGAGCTTTAGCGACGAGGAGGCTCCCCGTACCGCCCGCGGAAAGCGAAGCGCCTGGAGCGCAAATCAACAGACCTGTTGCAAAGCTAATAGTTTCAACAACTTAACACTGTGAATAATAAAGTGTAATGAAGTGAAATAAAAGAGACTATTTAAAGCTCCTCGACAGCCTGAGAAGATTGACTCTTCTTTTTCTATTTTTTGATTGATAGAAAAACTTCTATCATTTTTTAGCGGAAGCAAAAATAGATTAATATAGAAAGGAAATGATAAGGAGTTTTCTTAATGAGAATAGACCAACATTATCGGGCTTCCGCCAATCTTAGTTTAAACGGCAGCATTGCTGCCATACTGCCGGCCATGCTGATTGTTTCAGGGAATTTTTCCTTTTTTAAAACAAATGAAATTATGTTTTTAACCATTCCGTTTATCCTCTATAGTTTCTTTGCGTTTCAACTCTATCTTTTTAGAATGAAGCAATCGCAGTCGATTCAGCGAAATTTGATCTTGATTAAAGAAGAAAAACCTGCCCGGTCTTTTTTTGAGGCCCGCCACTTGTTACTTCTTCATGTCCAAACCTTTTCTCCCAGATTACAGCTTTTTTTTCCAAACGGACATTTAGCGGCCTCGATAGTGAAAAAGTCTGGCAGAGGTTATTTCAACTATAACCGCAACAAAACCTTTACTCTCTGCAACTCAAATGATGAGATGATTGGTTTTTATAAGGTAAACGAAAGCAAAATTCTTAAAATTGAAGTGTTTGATAGGAATTGGAATTACTTGGGGTGCATGGAGAAAAGGAAAATTTCCTGGAACAAATACAAGAAAGAATTGATGGATGAAAATGGTAAATATATTGGCGCCGTGGAGGGCTCCGCGTTGTATATGGATGAGCAGGTTTTAAACAAAGGAGAAAGAATGGTGGGGAGGCTTAGAAGAGGCTGGATGCCGATGGAATGGAGCGGCCTGTTTCCGAATCCCAATACCCCGGTACTCACCTTCACAGATAGCTTATCAGAGGAGGACAAGCTGTTAAGGCTGTCATTTTTAATAAATGAATACTTTATTGAAAGATAAAATCAACTTGTTTCCCCTCTTTCTTATTGTTTGGTATGATATATAATAAATTTACCAAACAGCTAGACGGGGGTTTTTTTGTGGACATAACATTAATTAAAGGACATGGCTCTGGTAACGATTTTCTAATCATTGATGAAATAACGAATGGCTATTCTTTTTCCGAAAGTGAAAGGGCTGAACTTGCTAAGCTGCTTTGCAGCCGGGAAGGCGAGCTAGGTGCCGATGGAATTTTGTATGTGATAAATAGTGAAAACTCGGATGGCAGAATGCGGGTTTTCAATGCAGACGGCTCTGAGGCTTCGATGTGCGGAAACGGGCTTCGCTTGGTTGCCCGCTATGTCTGCGAGCTAAAAGGGCTGGATGAAGCCGTAATCGAAACCATGAAAGCGAATCTAAAAGTAAGCCGGAAACCGGAAATTTATGACGGTGTCCCCACCTATCAGGTAGAAATTTCACCAGTATTATTTGAATTAAGTGCTTTGCCGCTGAATTTAGATCAGCCAACGCTTCTGAATGAAAAAATTGAAGAGCTGTCGGATGATTTAATGTTTACAGCCCTGGCGGTTCCAAATCCTCATTTAGTGGCGATTGTTACTGCTGGACAGCTTGAAGGTAACCTTCAAAAAGAATTAAGTGAAAAAGTCAACGAACCAAATGAATTATTCCCTGATGGGGTGAATGTGAGTTTTGTAAAGCCGCTTGAATCTGGCGCCATTTATGTGCGGACATTTGAGCGCGGAGTTGGCTTTACAAATGCCTGCGGAACGGCGATGTCTGCTTCTTCCTTAGTAACCTGCCTGCAGGGGTTAAATGAACTTGAAACAAGTATTCAGGTTTATAACAATGGCGGAAAAGTTCACTGCATTGTTCACCACCAGGATGGCAAGTACCGGATTGATCTAATCGGCAATGCCACATATCTATATAATGCCGCTATAAGTGTTGACCTAAGCGGCGCAACCTTCACAGTTTCACGCAAAGAGGAGCTCTCGGAGCAGCAAACCTACGAAAAGCTGCAAGGAGAGGTGCAGGAGTATTTAAGTACAACGCTAAAAGGATAAGGAATCCCCTTATCCTCAAATTGTCGAGAAAGGTTAATTTTCTTGGCAATTTTTTATTTTGTCTAAGTCTATATTGATTGTCTATGCAACTGGGCCAGTTGATTTCCGCTCCGGGCACTCGCTTTCCGCGGGGAGGTCCTGAAGCCTCCTCGGCGCTATGGCGCCTGCGGGGTCTCCAGTGACCTCTCTATCCCGCAGGAGTCGAGTGCCCTCCGCTCCAATCAGCTGGGAGGCAAATCAACCTGAAGTATTGCACACACATTTTCCAGCCTTGCTAAGTGTATTGAAATCTTTTCTATTCTGACGGGCTGAAGTAAGAATAGCCTGTTCTCTTACATTATTTAATCCACTTCACCGACAGTAGTGAGTTCATGCGGCTTTTCTTTTGAATCTGCGAAGCTTCGCTCAAATTTTTTCCTTTCTAAATTTATAAAGCATTCTTCTCGATTTAGATAAGCGATTTAAGCTTATTCTTTTCCTTGCTCCTCCCATAATAGAAACAAATCCATAATCAAATTGGTTACACTGTTTTGGCTTACCACTTATTTTTATTTGAGTTGAAGTTCTTTATTTAACACCTGTTGATTGGCGCGGAAGGCACGAAGACTCCTGCGGGAGTACGGGGCAGGGGAGACCCCGCAGGAGCTTTAGCGACGAGGAGGCTCCCCGGCACGCCCGCGGAAAGCGAAGTGCCTGGAGCGCCAATCAACAGACCTGTTGAAAAGCCTTTAGATTAATATCATTTTCCTCGTGAATTTTGTTTTAATACTTCCAGTACAGGCGCGAAGGGCTGAATTGATTTCGTTTGGAAATAGTTTTTAAATGGGTCCCCAAACTGCTTAATTCGTTCTAAAGCATAGTCCAATGTAAACATCCTAGGGTTAAGCTTTTCGTCTACTTCCTCCCAAAAAAGCGGTGTAGCAACCCCGCCATGCTCGTTCCCTCGCATCGAATATGGCGCAACAATCGTTTTTCCTTCCCCATGCTGGACATAATCCACATATAACCTGTTTCCTCGTTTCTTTTTCATTCTTTCGATCGTAAAGGAATCGGGATCTTTTGATATCAAATATTCGGCGATGAAGCTCGTAAACAATCTTGTGTCATCATAGCTGAATTCATCTTCTGGCAATGGAAGATAAATTTGCAGTCCCTTATTACCAGAGGTTTTGATAAATCCGATCAAGTTTAACTGATCAAGAACCTCTTTTATTAATAAAGCGGCCTTTATTGCCAAATGGAATTCATCCTGTGATGGAGGATCTAAGTCAAACACAATTTCACTTGGCCCCTTGCTTATGGTAGTTTGAAATGGCACATGAAACTCAATGGCAAGCTGGTTTCCAAGCCATATCAAGGTTTTTAAGTTATTGCAGAGAATATAATCAATGTCATCAGCTGTATGGGTATGGACAAAATCCGGAGCATAATCTGGACAATTCTTTTGATAAAATGCTTCCCCAAACATCCCGTGCGGAAAGCGAATGACGGTAAGTAAGCGATTTTTTAAAAATGGCAGCATATATGGGGAAATTTCCCTTAAATACAAAATATAATCAGCTTTCCTGATATTGAACTTGTCCCACAGCGGCTTATCAGGATGAGTGATTTCAAGGTCTTCAGGTAGATTTTTTTGCTGAAAAATAAATTTATCATAGGTGCAGTCCTCTGGTACCAAATCAAATCTGAAATGGTCAAAATGAGGCTCGCGAAGCTGGTTTTCATAAAGCTCCAAATATTTCACTTCCAGGCAGATGGCCGGCTCTACAAAAATAAATTGGGTATCCTCTTTGACCATATTTTGTTTTAAGATTTGCCCAAGGGCCTGTTTTTCATCCGGTTTAAAGCCGAACAAAACTTGTCCTACCCCGAAAATGGAGTCATCCTTATATACCCCCACATAAAAATAGCCATTTGTTTTATCATAGGAGGTGACAAAGCAGCTGACATATTTCCAATTCTTATACTTTAGCCATTGTAAAGACCGCTTTCCTTCCTCCCAAATACTTGAGGCGTGTTTAGCTACAATCCCTTCACCGTCGTATAGCACCACTTTTTCCCATATTTCATAAAAATCCTCATAGGCCAAAACAGGCTGCAGAAGCTGCTTATTATATGGGTCAGCATTTAATTCCAGTCCTGTTTTTTTAAATAATCTGTTCAGTTCTTCTTTTCTTTTTAAAAATTCAAGGCCATACATCGGCTTCCCATTTTGGACTAATAAATCAAAAATCATCAAGCGGCAGGGGGAATTTTTGGCTTGCTCACCTATTTTTTTCGCTGCTTTTAAGCGGCCGCGTATTTGAATGGCTGAAAAATTAGCTTTATAGGGATTTTCAAGGAAAACAAGTTCACTATCGAGTCGAAGCGGCAGAAATGGTTTAAATTCATTTTCATGCTGTAATAAAAAATCCTCTATTTCCGGAAATTGTGGTAATAGGGATTTCCCATTTCGGCTTGTCAATTGGATCCCGTTTGAATCCCAATCCAGTATGGCTCGAAATCCATCATATTTTACTTCGAAGAGCCAGTCTTTCTGAACAGGCTGATCAAAAGTCAGCGTGGGGAGCATCGGTTTCATGGAAAATGCCCTTTCTTTTTTCATTATATTGGCTGAAAAACAAGCCTTTCATCCATTTCCATTTGTTTTTAGGAATGTTAGCTCAAAGAGATCAAAAACTAATAACAAAAAGATTGGAGAAACGTTTATGCATACAATGTGGAAAGGCAGTATCAGCTTCGGGCTTGTTAACATTCCCATCAAGCTTCATACGGCAACTGAAGATAAGGATATCAAGCTGCGTACACTGCATAAGAAATGTCACGCCCCGATTAAATATGAAAAAGTTTGTACTGTTTGTGAAGAAGAGGTTAAACCAGAAGAGATTGTAAGGGCTTATGAATATACGAAAGGAAAATTTGTTGTTCTTGATGAGGAAGATCTAGAAAAACTGCGGAAGGAAAATGAAGAAAAGGCTGTTGAAATTATTGACTTTGTCAAAATTGAAGAAATTGACCCAATTTACTTTGAGAGAAGTTATTATATGTCACCAAATGAGGGAGGAGGTAAGGCCTATTCACTTTTGCGAAAGGCATTAGAGGAATCCCAAAAGGTAGGGATAGCTAAAATTGTGATAAGATCGAAGGAACAGCTTGCGGTTATTCGCGTCTATGAGAACACCTTAGTCATGGAAACCATTCATTTTCCAGATGAAGTTCGTAAGGCTGCGGATGTTCCGAATGTGCCTTCAGAAGATAAGGTAACGAAAAAGGAATTGGATACAGCTATTTTGCTTATTGACCAATTAACATCCGTATTTGAGCCGGAAAAATACACAGATGAATATCGAACTGCCTTGCTGGAATTAATTGAATCAAAACGACAAGGAAAAGACACAGTAACCGCCGCAACGAAGGAAGTTGCGACGAATGTAACTGATTTAATGGCGGCCCTTCAGGCCTCAATTGATCGCACCAAGCCGAAAAAGACTGCTGCAGCTCCTCCAAGAAAGAAGACAGCGACAAAAATCAAAAAAGAAGCGTAGCAAGAACAAAAGCGCAAGCGCCCTGGTCAGCGGCGTATGGCCTGGAGCTGGACATGTCTATTCTGATAAAAAGTTATCGCAAAGACTTAATTTATAATTTCCTAGAACAAAAGGAAAAGCAGGGGAAGTCCCCTGCTTTTAATCTTCTCTAATTATGCTCTGGCAGTAGTCAAAAACTAATTGCTCTTCATCCTCTTCAAGAGCAAAATCAAATACTTTATCGCTCCCTTTTTCAAAAAAGTGATAATTGGAGATTTTTGATCCGTTCTCGTCCACTACAAAAAGGACCCTTAACCCAACACCGTTATCAGAAAAAAGTTCATCCTCTTCATCTATATCAAGGTCAAGAAAAATCTCGTAACGGTCCCCCGATAATAAACCAAATGGATCTTCCAATTTTTCTAATGTATGACCCGTAATATTCAACTATATCATCCTTTGCATAAATTATTGACTTTATTATTATGACATATTTTGTTTCAATAAGAAAACGCCAGAAATCTCTGGCGTTTTTAGTCCTATGTATGGCGGAGAAGGTGAGATTCGAACTCACGCAACGGTTGCCCGTCCTAACGCATTTCGAGTGCGCCCCCTTATAACCACTTGGGTACTCCTCCAACTCATTTGGAGCGGGTGAGGGGAATCGAACCCCCGCCGTCAGCTTGGGAAGCTGAAATTCTACCATTAAACCACACCCGCATAATTAAAGACAAGATCATTATAGCATAATACTAATAAGAGTGGTAGAAAAAAATTTAATGAATGCAAAAATATGAACGGTTTTGGAAGGGTTTTTTATTTTTTACTAAAAATCAGTCAAAAACTTGGATGTTTTTGACTGAAAACGATTGATTTTTGCAATCGGTTACAGTATTATATAAACATAACAATAAAAAATAGGTGGTGATGACTTGTTAACTCCTGAACGTCATCGGCTTATTCTACAATTATTAAAGGAAAAGGGTATTATTAAAATCCAGGAAATTATGGAGCTAACGTGTTCCTCCGAATCAACGATCCGCAGGGACTTGTCTCAACTTGAGGAACAAAAGTTTTTAAAAAGAATCCATGGTGGTGCATCAAGGCTGCAGGGAAAACTCCAGGAGCCTAGCATGATAGAGAAATCCTCCAAAAACCTTCATGAAAAACAGTTGATTGCAAAATATGCGGCTGGTTTAGTGGAAGAAGGGGATTGCATTTATTTAGATGCAGGGTCAACTATTTTTGAAATGATTGATAGCCTGCCAAACGATATTGTCGTGGTAACAAATGGTTTTATGCATTTACCGGGGTTATTAAATAAAGGTATTTCTACTTTCTTAATTGGCGGATTTGCAAAACAAAAAACAAATGCATTAATTGGCCGGGGGGCCCTGGAAAGCCTTGAGTTTTACCGTTTTGACAAATGCTTTATGGGTGTAAATGGCATTCATCCTCAATTCGGCTTTACCACCCCAGACCAAGAAGAAGCAATGGTAAAGCAAAAAGCGGTTTTCTTATCAAGGGAGGCTTTTGTACTGGCAGACAGTACTAAGTTTTCGGAAATATCATTTGCCAAAATTGCCGATATTCATGAAGCCTCGATTATTACAAATGAACTAGAAGAAGAAATTGGACATCAATATTTAAATAGAACCACAATAAAGGTCGTGACAGCATGATTTACACATTAACGTTAAACCCTTCGGTTGACTATATTGTGAAACTTGATAGCTTTCAGTTGGGAGAATTACATCGAACTGAGAGCGAAGCAAAATTTCCCGGAGGAAAGGGAATTAATGTTTCCAGAGTTTTAAAGCAAATGGAAACGAACAGTAAAGCGCTTGGTTTTATCGGAGGCTTTACTGGAGCATATATTGAGCAATTTCTTGAAAAAGAAAATATAGAAACAGATTTTGTGAAGGTCGTAGAGGACTCTAGGATTAATATAAAGCTTAAAACAGGCCAGGAAACAGAAATTAATGCAAAAGGACCGGATATATCAGAGACTGCTTTCGGCTTGCTGAAGGATAAAATTTGCCAACTAAATGCGAACGATTTATTAGTCTTGGCGGGAAGTATACCAGGCTCATTGCCAAAAACTACTTATGAAGAGCTAGTTAAAATTAGTAAAGAAACTGGAGCGCAATTTGTTGTTGATGCGGAAAGGGACTTATTGAAAAATGTCCTAAAATTTAAGCCGTTTTTAATTAAACCAAACCATCATGAGCTAGGAGAACTGTTTGATACCGTAATATCAAGCCCTGAGGAAGTCATCCCGTTTGGGAAAAAGCTTGTCTCGATGGGAGCTGAAAATGTCATTGTTTCACTGGCTGATCAAGGAGCGGTATTCATTAATAAGGATAGTACGCTGCTCGCTAATGTTCCAAAAGGTAAGGTTAAAAACTCGGTTGGGGCCGGGGATTCTATGGTGGCAGGGTTTTTGGCCGCTTACGAAAGAACAGGAGATTTAATCGAAGCATTCCGATATAGTGTTGCCTCAGGAAGTGCCACCGCTTTCTCGTTAGGACTTTGTACTAAGGATCAAGTGGCTGAGCTTATTCCACAAGTTCAGATTAAGGAAATCAGGTAGAGGAGACAACCAAAATGAAAATTACTGAATTGCTTACAATAGATACAATCCTTTTAAATATTGATGGTAAACAAAAAGAAGAAGCAATTGATCAACTTGTAGATGTACTGCTGAAGGCGGGAAAAATAACAAACCAAAATGATTTTAAATCCGCCATTTTAAGAAGAGAAGGCCAAAGTACGACAGGAATCGGCGACGGAATTGCGATTCCACACGCAAAAACGGCGGCAGTTAAAGAAGCGGCTATTGCCTTTGGTAAATCCGTTACCGGTGTTAACTATGAATCGTTGGACGGAAAGCCTGCCCATTTATTTTTCATGATTGCTGCACCAGAAGGGGCTAATAACACTCATTTGGAAGCCTTGGCACGTCTGTCCGGATTGTTAATGAAAGCTGAAGTACGGTATGAGTTATTAAAGGCCGCATCTGCGGATGAAATAATAGGTATCATCAACCGTTTTGATAAAGAGGAGAAAGCGGAGGCAGTATCTGAGACGAAAAAGAATTCAATTGTAGCAGTGACTGGATGCCCAACCGGTATCGCCCATACTTATATGGCGGCAGATTCCTTAAAGGCCAAGGCTGCTGAATTGGGTGTCAATATCAAGGTTGAAACAAACGGTTCTGGCGGAGCCAAAAATGTTTTGACAAAAGAGGAAATTGAAAATGCAACAGCAGTTATTGTAGCTGCCGATATCAATGTCGAAATGGAACGGTTTAAAGGAAAACATGTCATACAGACGGCGGTCGCTGATGGCATCCGGCGCCCAGAGCAATTAATCGAACGGGCTATAAAAAAGGACGCTCCAGTCTACAATGGCAGCGGCACTGAAGGTACTCAAAAATCAGAGCAAAAAGGTTCAAAAACGGGATTTTACAAGCACTTAATGAACGGTGTGTCAAACATGCTTCCATTTGTTGTTGGGGGCGGAATCCTAATTGCAATCTGCTTTATGTTTGGCTATAACTCCTTTAAGCCGGACGATCCATCCTATAATCCGATTGCTGCAGCATTAATGACCATTGGCGGCGACAACGCATTTAAACTGATTGTACCCGTTCTAGCTGGATTTATTGCCCTCAGTATTGCAGACCGCCCTGGTTTTGCAGCCGGTATGGTTGGCGGTATGATGGCGGCAAACGGCGGCGCAGGTTTCCTAGGCGGGTTAATTGCCGGATTCTTGGCTGGTTATATTGTTCTGCTTTTAAAGAAAGTATTTGCCGGACTTCCAAAGTCGCTGGAAGGAATCAAAGCAATCTTAATTTATCCACTTTTAGGGATCGCCATTACTGGATTTATTATGCATTATGTTGTTAACAAACCGGTAGCATGGTTAAATACAGAGATTACTCATTGGCTTACCGGTCTCGGGACTGGAAACGCTGTTCTTTTAGGAATTGTATTAGGTTTAATGATGTCGTTTGATATGGGCGGCCCTATTAATAAAGCGGCCTATGTATTCGGTACAGGCTTGCTGGCGAGTGGCGTTTACGAACCAATGGCAGCGGTTATGGCGGCAGGCATGGTGCCGCCATTAGGAATTGCTATTGCTACGAGCGTTTTTAAGAATAAGTTTACGACTGAGGAACGAGATGCGGGTAAGGCTTGCTATGTAATGGGATTATCGTTTATTACAGAAGGTGCGATTCCATTTGCGGCAGCAGACCCTTTCCGGGTGATACCATCCGTTATGGCAGGTTCTGCGGTAGCCGGTGCTCTATCCATGGCATTTCATATTGGCTTAAGGGCACCTCATGGCGGAATTTTCGTCGTACCATTAGTAGAAAACGGAGCTCTTATGTACGCCCTGGCAATTCTTGCTGGCGCGGTTGTTTCAGCGTTATTAATCGGATTCTTGAAAAAACCAGTAAAATAATAGAAAAAGCCGGCATCTTTGGCCGGCTTTTAACTTTTTTCCGGAGGCGGTTTAATGGCGAAAAGAGCCACAATGGCTGCCAAGACGCTTAAACTGCTCATTAAAATAAAAATCCAGTGGTTCGGAAACTTCATCAATAAAGCGATAATCGGAGGTCCGGCAGCAACGCCAATAAACCTCATCGAACTGTAAAGTGAGGTAATGGTACCCCGCTCTTTCTTTTCGACTCCCTCTGTAATAAGCGCATCAAGAGAGGGGAGTCCTAGACCAATGCCAATCCCCGCAATCAGAAACATGCAAATCATAAACCAAAGCTTAATGGAAATCCATAAGGCCGCAATAGAAAGCCCTGCAGCCAGAATTCCGCCAAATGTTAACCACTTCATTAACACTTTATTTTTTTTAATCACCTTTCCGCCGATAAAGGAGGATAAGCAAAGTGCTCCAAGAGGTAATGCCAAAAAGAACCCTTTCTTAAGATCTTTAATGCCATATTCTTTTTCAAACACTTCTGATAGGTAAAATAAGATGCCAAACAGAACAAGCATAAGAATACCGCCAATAAAAAAGATGGCATATAGCCAACGACCGCTTTCAGCAAAAGTCTTTTTAACATTCATAAAGAAATCCCTAAATGGGATTGTTTTTTGCTTTTTTTGTGGTGATTTAACAAGAAATACCATCATAAGTACTGAAATAAGACAAAATACAGGGATCGAGAAAAACGGCAAAAACCAGATAAACCCAGCTAAAATTGCTCCGAAAATCGGACTTAGAACCTTGCCAAATGTATTGGAGGTTTCGATGATTCCTAAGCAGGTGCTCACATCATCCTCATTTTTAAACATATCACCGACTAGCGGCAGGACAATCGGAAATGCCCCAGCTGCACCAACCCCCTGAAGCGCACGGCCGACTAAAACCAGCCAATAAGCGTCCAATTTCCAAGAAGCCCATCCTGAAAGCAATCCCCCGAGCGCGGCGATAATTAAACTTGGGATAATTACTTTTTTCCTGCCGATGTGATCAGATAAGTAGCCGGCAACTGGTATTAAGATAATGGCTACGATTGAATAAACAGTTATAATTAAACTCGACTGAAAGGAAGAAATGGATAATTCCTTCTCCAATGCCGGTAATACCGGAATTAACATGGAATTTCCTAAAGTCATGACCAATGGAATGGAAGATATAGATAGAATTGCCCACTTCTTGTTAGATATCTCACTTGATCGATTTTGGCCAGCCTTTGATTGCTTTTTTTTAGCGGTCCGTGGATTATTCCACAATTGTTCAATGTGTTCCATTTATCCTCTATCCCGCCTTTTTTCTTTGTACTGTTAATATTCACTATTTCGATTTAAAAAAACTTAAGGAAGTAATCCTTTTAATGGTAAGGGAAATTAGATTGCTTTTGTGAAAAATTCGATAATTCTAAAATTAATCCCTTGACAATATACTGGTTATTGTAATAATATAAAAAACAACAAAATGAACTTGCGGCAGTGATGAAGAGTAGTAGCTTTTACGGATTCAAAAGAGAGCTGATGGTTGGTGAAAATCAGTGATGACGTTTAAGTGAATGGACTTCGGAGCCTCCAAACCGAACCTTCCATATAATGGACTAGTAGGCTTTGGCGAAATCTCATCGTTACATGAGACAGATATTAAAGCATTTTTCTTTGATATCGGTAAAGTGAGCTAATTAGTTAGCTAATGAAGGTGGCACCACGGGTCTCCCGTCCTTTTTATGGACGGGAGGCCCTTTTTTATTGTCAAAAAAATAATGAAATCGATGAGCAAGAGGAGTAAGCATATTTGTTTCTTTCCAGAGAGTCGGGGAATGGTGTGAGCCCGATAAGAAAGGATTTGCCGAATGGACTTGCGAGAGACATCTTGAACTAGAGTAGGGATGTACGGAGTTCCACCGTTAAAAGGATAGGATATCGAGTTATTTGCTCTGTATCTGAAACGAGGAAGCAAACTAATTGCTTCAAAATGAGGTGGCACCACGATCCGAGATTCGTCCTCTATATTCATAACCATGTTATGGATATAGGGGACTTTTTTATTTTCTGAAGGGAGTCTGAACGATGAACATTAAAATGGCTATTTTTATGAAAGAAATAAGCGGTGATACTCTAACGCCCATTTCCATTTTGCAAAAGATCAGCGGAAAGAAGAAATTTTTACTGGAAAGTTCCCATAAATACAATGATTCCGGCCGCTATTCCTTTATTGGCGCAGACCCAGCCATTGAGCTTGTTTCCATAGGAAAGGAAAATCGCTTGATTAAAAGAAATGGGCAAACGCAGGAAATAAGCGGAAATCCATTAGATGTTATCGATAATCTTCTGCCTTCGATAAAACTTGATGAGCTGCCATTTCCGTTTATCGGCGGGGCGATTGGCTATGTCGGCTACGATATCATCAGACAGTATGAAGTAATTGGTAAGGAGTATCCGAACAGTTTGAATATGCCGGATGTCCACCTAATGGTGTATGAGGAAGTGATTGTCTTTGATCATCTTGAGGAGAGGGTATTTATCGTCGGTATTCCACTTCAGGATGATTCAGACGGTGCAAGTATTGAAATGAGAATCGACAAAAGGCTTCAGGAATTAAAAACACCTAATGTTAATGATGAGGAGAATAGTTTTAGCTTATCAGGATTTGAATCGGAAATTTCCAAGGAAGCCTTTATCAAAAATGTTGAAATTGCTAAAGAGCATATTTTAGAAGGTGATATTTTCCAGGTTGTCCTATCGAGGAGGATGAAAGCAGCCTTTGATGGCTCTCCATTATCGCTTTATCGTAAACACCGGGCTAACAACCCGACGCCCTATATGTTCTACATCGACTTTGATGGCTATACCGTGATTGGTTCATCGCCTGAGAGCTTAATTAAAACGAGAGGTAAATCAGTCATAGCCAATCCGATAGCGGGAACAAAAAGGCGAGGAAAAACCGCAGCCGAAGATGAAGCTATTCAAAAGGAATTATTGGCTGATGAAAAAGAATTGGCTGAACATAAGATGCTCGTCGACCTTGGCAGAAATGACTTGGGGAAGGTTTGCGAATTTGGTTCCGTTCAGGTTGACCGGTACATGGCCATTGAAAAGTTCCGCCATGTTATGCACATCGTTTCTGAAATCAGCGGAACCCTCATGTCCGATAAAACCGCGCTTGACGCGCTTGCTGCCTGCCTCCCGGCCGGGACGGTATCAGGAGCACCAAAGGTTAGGGCGATGGAAATCATTAACACACTTGAAAAATCAAAACGAGGTCTCTATTCGGGAGCGATTGGTTACTTTTCAGTGAATGGAAACATGGATTTTGCCCTTGCGATTCGGACGATGATATTAAAAGACGGAAAGGCATTTATTCAAGCTGGGGCCGGCATTGTCCATGATTCCGATCCTAAATCAGAATATGAAGAAACCTTAAATAAATTAAAAGCATTTTTGGAGGGAACCCCGGGATGATATTACTCATTGATAACTTTGACTCATTTACCTTCAACCTTTATCAGTATTTGGGAGAATTAGGGGAAGAAGCCGCAGTTTATCGAAATAACCAGATTAGTCTAGAGGAAATCAAGGTTTTGAATCCAAAAGCAATTATCCTCTCACCAGGGCCTGGTAAACCGGAGGACGCTGGTATCTGTATCAGTATCATTAACAACTTCTATAATAAAATTCCTATTTTAGGAATTTGTCTTGGGCACCAGGCAATAGGAGCAGCATTCGGAAGTGAAATTAATAGAGCAAAACAAATTAAACATGGCAAAACTTCGTTCATCAATCATAATGGCAGCGGCATTTTCAATTATTTATCATCACCATTGGAAGTGATGCGTTACCATTCATTAAAAATTGAAAAAGATACGATGCCGCCAGAACTTGAGTGTATTGCTCATTCCATGGATGATAACGAGGTTATGGCGATAAAACACGAGGATTACCCAGTTTACGGGCTCCAGTTTCATCCAGAATCTATTGGGACTCCATTAGGAAAACAAATGCTTAAAAATTTCTTACTTGAAATAGGAAGGATGGATACAAATGAAGGAATATTTACTACAGTTAGCTGAACAACGGTCATTCTCTGAAAACGAGATGAAGGAAGCAGTTGATTTTATATTAGGTGAAGAGGTATCGGAATCGGAAATTGCCGCTTTTTTAATGGGACTTAAATCCAAGGGTGAAACAGTTGATGAAATCGTTGGCATTGTAAAAGCATTAAAAGGAAAGACATTGTCATTTAAAAAGAAGTTTCCGAATGCTTTGGATAATTGCGGAACTGGCGGTGACGGTTCTTCAAGCTTTAATGTAAGTACTACTTCTGCTTTTGTCCTCGCTGCGGCTGGAATACCAGTTGCTAAACATGGAAATCGAAGTGTTTCCAGTAAGACAGGAAGCGCTGACGTTCTGGAATACTTAGGCGTCAATCTTAATTTACCAGCAGAAAGTACGGAAGAGATCCTAAGCGAAATCGGTATTGCCTTTTTATTTGCCCCACATGTGCATCCAAAATTGAAAAAGGTGACGACCGTTAGGAGACAGTTGAAAATCCCGACAATTTTTAACTTTATCGGGCCTTTGACAAATCCAATCGAATTGGACTATCAACTTCTAGGTGTGTATCGCCGTGATCTTTTGCCAGTTTTTGCAGAGGTGTTAAATCAGCTTGGACGCAAGCGGGCGATCGTTCTAAATGGCGCCGGCTTTATGGATGAGGCATCCCTGCAGGGAGAAAACCATTTGACTATTTTAGAAGATGGAGTCATCACAAGCCAATCCTTCTATCCTGAAGATGTTGGTTTGCCAACCTATGATAATAGCTTCATAAAAGGCGGCGATGCGATGGAAAACGGAGAAATCTTACTGAATGTGCTAAGAGGTACAAAGGGTCCTTATCGAGATACCGTACTCCTAAATGCTGGCCTTGGTATTTTAACAGCCGGAAAGGCAGACTCCATTAAAGAGGGTATAAAACTAGCCGCAGAAGTCATTGATTCTGGAGCGGCCCATCACAAATTAGAAGTATTAATTGAAAAATCACGAGCAATGCAAAGAGAGGCGATATAGGTGACAACGATATTAGACCGAATTATTGAACAAAAGAAACAGGAACTGGCTCTCCTGCAGAATCAGAGTGATTTTTATCCGGCAATAGATCGTGAAAAAAGATCGTTGCTTGATAAGCTTCAAAAGTCACAGCAAATATCCATTATTGCTGAATTCAAGCGGGCCTCACCTTCGAAAGGAATGATTAATAATGGTGTGGAACCGGCTGTACAGGCTTCCATTTACGAACAATCCGGTGCCAGCGCCATCTCCGTTTTAACTGACCAAACTTTCTTTAAAGGGTCTTTTGAAGATTTAATAGCGGTAAGGGAAACAGTGCAGCTGCCGATCCTTTGCAAAGACTTTATTATCGATCCGCTGCAAATCAATAACGCCTGCGCACATGGGGCTGATATCATCCTATTGATTGTCGCTGCGCTTGATGAAAAAAAATTAACCGAATTATATCAATATGCTACAAATTTAGGTCTAGAGGTTTTGGTGGAGGTTCACAATCAGGCTGAATTGGAAACGGCCCTAAAGACCGGGGCAAAGCTGATTGGCGTGAATAACCGTGACTTAAAAACCTTCCAAGTATCACTTGAAGTTACTGAAAAATTAGCATCGGCGGTGAAACAATCAGGTGCTTTCTTAATAAGTGAAAGTGGACTTCATAGCCAGGAGGATGTTAACCGGGTTAGGAATTCTGGAGCAAATGGCATTCTTGTCGGGGAAGCCTTTATGAAAAGCGCAAACCTCAAGCGAACCTTTTCAGATTTTCAAATGCCGCTAATAGAAGGTGCACGGCCATGAAAGTAAAAATCTGCGGGATTATGGATTTGGACACTGGACTTGCGGCAGTGGAGTATGGTGCTGATGCACTTGGCTTCGTGTTTGCAAAAAGCAAGCGGAGAATAACCGCTGAGAAGGCACAAGAAATCATTTCCGAATTGCCTAAGGAAGTATATAAGGTCGGTGTTTTTGTCAATGAATCACAAGCTGAAATTGAACGGATTGCTGCAATTGCCGGCCTGACTCATATTCAACTGCACGGAGAGGAATCGGAAAACTTTAGTGAATCCCTTTCGCTCCCGGTGATCAAGGCTGCCAGTTTTGAAGGAAATGAGAAATTAGCGGAACTTAGGGATTTTCCTGCTGAGTATATTCTTCTTGATGGCCCCAAAGGGAAATTCCACGGGGGAAATGGGACAGCATTCACATGGAGTGAGGTGAATACCGGACTCCTTGAGGGGAAAAAGGTCATCCTGGCCGGAGGGCTGCATCAGGAAAATGTAGAGGCTGCCATCAACACCATTCAACCATATATGGTCGATGTGAGTTCCGGGGTAGAAACCGATGGGGTAAAGGATCTGGCGAAAATAAAAGCATTTTTAGAAAAAGCAAAAAGCGAACTCAAGGAGGATATTATATGAGTACTTATACCTTACCGAATGAAAAAGGCCATTTTGGCATATATGGCGGGAAATTTGTTCCTGAAACACTAATGAAGGCTGTAACAGAACTGAATGAAGCCTACAACGAGGCAAAAAATGACCCGGAATTTCAAACTGAGATTGATAGATTACTAAACGAATATGTTGGCAGGGAAACCCCGCTTTATTTTGCGGAAAACCTGACAAAGCATGCCGGGGGGGCCAATATTTATTTAAAAAGAGAAGATTTAAACCATACCGGTGCCCATAAAATCAATAACGCGATCGGTCAGGCGCTGCTTGCTGTCCGTATGGGAAAAAGAAAAATTGTAGCGGAAACTGGCGCCGGCCAGCATGGAGTTGCCACAGCTACCGTTTGTGCACTGTTAAACCTTGATTGCATCATTTTTATGGGGGAGGAAGACATCAGGCGGCAGGCCTTGAACGTGTATCGGATGGAGCTTTTAGGTGCGAAGGTAGTCAGTGTAACATCAGGCAGCGCGACCTTAAAGGATGCCGTAAATGAGGCCCTCAGGTATTGGGTCGCCAATGTCGATGATACCCACTATTTATTGGGGTCCGTGTCCGGCCCACACCCATTTCCGGTCATTGTCAGGGATTTTCAAAGTGTCATCGGCATGGAAACAAAACAACAATTCTTAGCAAGGAACGGGAGCCTTCCTAATGCGGTCGTAGCCTGTATTGGGGGCGGAAGTAATGCGATGGGAATGTTCTATCCTTTTATCGAAGATGAAGAGGTAAAACTCTTTGGTGTGGAAGCCGCCGGTCATGGTGTTGATACACCATTTCATGCTGCGTCGCTGACAAAAGGGAGACCGGGAGTCTTGCATGGAGCCTTAATGTACGTTTTGCAAAACGAAGATGGCCAAATTCAAGAAGCACATTCCATTTCTGCCGGGCTCGATTATCCGGGCGTGGGGCCAGAGCACAGCTATCTAAAGGACAGCGGACGGGCTAGCTATCACTCGATAACTGATAAAGAAGCCCTTGATGCCTTTCAGCTATTATCGAAGCTTGAAGGAATTATACCGGCACTTGAAAGCTCCCATGCGGTTGCGTTCGCTGTAAAATTAGCTGGTCAGCTTGGAGCCGGCCAAAATATTGTGGTCTGCTTATCAGGGCGTGGAGATAAAGATGTGGATGCAGTCAAATCAAGACTTAAAGGGGGCAGCGGAAAATGAACCGAATTGAACAAGCTTTTCAACAATTGAATAAGGAAAATAAAAAAGCTTTTGTGCCATATATAATGGCCGGAGATGGAGGTTTGGAGAACCTGCCTGAAAGGCTGGCACTGTTAGAAAAATTCGGGGCAACGGCGATTGAAGTGGGTGTTCCTTTCTCTGACCCGGTTGCTGATGGTCCAACCATTCAGCGCGCGGGTATTAGAGCATTACAAAATGGAACCACATTAAAAGGGATTTTAAAAGAAATCACCAAATCACGTGAATCAGTCACTACTCCTATTATTCTCATGACCTATTTAAATCCAGTTTATTCATACGGAATCGAGACATTTGTCCGTGACGTTCAAACTGCAGGTGTCGCAGGCTGCATTATTCCGGACCTGCCTGTGGAGGAAGAGGAAATCATTGCCCCGCTGCTAGAACAAGCGGAAGTGGAATTGATTCGACTTGTAACACTGACAACACCAATCGAACGGATCAGAGAGATTTCTAATAAAGGTAATGGATTCTTATATACCGTTACTGTCAAAGGGATTACAGGAACAAGAAACGAATTTGGTAATGAACTGCATTCATTTTTACAAGCTGTTAAGGAAGCTAGTCCGATTCCTGTATTAGCGGGATTTGGCATCTCAAATCATGAGCAGATAAAGGAAATAACGAAGTATTGCGATGGAGTAGTAGTTGGCAGTAAAATTGTCGAGTACTTTGCCAATAACCAGCTGGAAGAAATGGAAGAATTCATGTCCATTTATAAACAAACACTCGCATAAAATGAAGGAGGCGTCTCGAGATGCCTCCTCTTTTTAAGTAAAAATGTGTCAATTGTTACATCCGTTTTTTTTTATATTGATTATAATTTGCTCAAATGGGTATAAGAAATTAATATTCTTGAGGATGAGAAAAGTATGAGAGTGTCTGAAACAACCAAACAATTATATTCTTTAAGCGTTTCTTTGGAGTGTTTTGAAGGGATTTCTCATCATGTCAGCATAAATTTTCTTAAAGAAAGGTTTGTTTATACCGAATGGAGAAATCAACCGGAGCAGCATTCGGTTTCACCCCTTCCCGTGTTTAAGCCAGGAAGCCTAGAGCAATTTAAAAGAAAAATTTACTCAATGAGAATTTGGGAATGGGAACCAACCTATCAAAAGGAAAATGGAATTGTACTTGACGGAAACTTTTGGACAGTAACCCTGAAAACACAGGAAAAAACCTACGAATTTGGCGGAATGGAGAGCTTTCCGGCTAATTGGGGAAGGTTTCTAAAGGCATTGGAGATGTTGGTTGGAGTACCGTTTGGTAAATTGGTATAATGTAAAATGTTGGATGGAAATCTTAATTTCTTGATAGGCATGCTTAACTCCTATATAATTTGTATATAATTACTTTAATGAACTTGACTTCAAAAAACTTCCCGGATTGAGGAAGTTTTGTTTGTTTTTCATCAAAATTTAGTAAAACAGTAGCTAGGAGTTTAATGTAAACATGAAGGAAATTACAGTAGAAGATTTATTGAATTTATCTAACCCAATCATTATTGACGTACGTTCACCAATTGAATTTAACGATGGCGCGATTGCAGGAGCGATTAATGTGCCTTTGTTTTCGAATGAGGAGCGTCAGGAAATAGGTACGATTTATAAGCACGAGGGCCAGGCAGCCGCAAAATGGCGGGCAATGGAATTGGTTTCGCCAAAGCTTCCCCGGATGTTGAATGAAATTAAATCCTATTCCGAAAAAGGAGAACTTGTTGTTTACTGTTGGCGCGGCGGTATGCGCAGTAAAGCCGTCGCAACCTTTTTGGAATTTGCGGGAATATATGCATGGCGTTTAATTGGCGGTTATAAAGCCCATCGTCATTTTATCCTTGAGAAAATTCCAGCGATGGTTCCGAATCAGGCTGTCGTCATTCACGGAATGACCGGAGTTGGTAAAACTGAGGTTTTAAAGCAATTGAAAAAACGAGGCTATCCCATTTTGGATTTGGAAGAAATGGCTGCACACAGGGGGTCAATTTTTGGAACAATCGGTCTTAATGAGGGCAATAACCAAAAGACCTTTGATTCTCTATTATTTGATGGGCTTCGGGAAATTCAGGGTGCTGATTACTTCCTGGTTGAAGCTGAAAGTAAGCGGATTGGAAAGGCTGTACAGCCTGAAGAATTGATGGATATTAAATTTAAAGGCTTAAACATTTATATCCATTCCCCTCTCGAGCAGCGAGTAAAACATCTGGTATCCGAGTATGTTTTACCATACAAGCAGGAGCCTTGGTTCCATGAAAAAATCTCACTTGGAATTGAAAGAGTCATCAAGCGTGTTAAGGATATTGAAATTAAAAACACCCTTTTGGAATATTTAGAAGAACGGAATTATCAGGATATGATTTCCATTTTGCTCGAGCATTATTATGATCCCCGTTACACTCATGCCAGACAGGACTATATAGGGGATTTTTATGATATTTTTGCAGAAGATCCTTCGGATGCTGCTGAAAAAATTGCGCTAAAGCTGGAAGAGTTATCTTTTTCCCCTGTTATTTCCGTTAATTCATAAGTATATTGTCATAACTTTGCACACGTTTTCGAACGTGTGCTTTTTTCTTTAATTAAGAAATTTTTTGTTCGTGAATGACACACACTAAAATGTAAACATTACATAAAGATATAGTGATTTTGGTTCATGCTGTATTTTGTCAAAGTGAAATTTACATATGTTTTAAGGGGGATTGATGGATGAAGGGGCCTAATGAAAATAGAAAGGCTATTTTGGATGAATTCCTTGGTCCAAATTTAGGTTATGTCATTGACCAATTTGAAAGGTATAAAGAGGACCCAACGGCAATTGAACCGGAAATGAGAATGTTTTTTGAAGAAATGAATGATGAGGAATTTTCCTCCTTCGTATCTATTAAGCCTGATATTCATGAGGGTAAACCGTTACAAACAGAAAAAATATATGCTGCCATAAAACTTGCTGAAAATATCCGAACATTTGGCCATTTGGCTGCCAATATTTATCCATTGGGAAATTATACACCTGATATTTCTCATCTGGACCTCAATAGCTATGGCTTGACAGAAGAAGATTTAAGGAGTCTTCCCGGGCAGATTATTTCAGAAAATGGACCGGTATCGGGCCAAACTGCATTTCATGCATATATGAAACTAAAAGAAGTGTATACAAAATCGATTGCATATGAATTCGATCATGTCCATGATGTTGCGGAAAGAAACTGGCTAATCGAAAGGATTGAAAATGGAAGGCTCCAGTCCCCGCTTCCAAAAGAAAAACGAATAGAAATATTAAAAAGGCTAACTGAAGTGGAAGAATTCGAGAAATTCCTTCATAAAACTTTCGTAGGACAGAAGCGATTTTCCATTGAAGGACTGGACGTAATGGTTCCCTTAATCGATGAAATAATCGCCGAGACCGTTCGGGATGGAGCTGAATTTATTAATATTGGAATGGCCCACCGCGGCAGATTAAATGTACTTGCCCATGTTCTAGGCAAACCATATGAGATGATTTTCGCGGAATTTCAACATGCACCAAATAAGGAACTTGTTCCTTCTGAAGGGTCAGTTGGGATTAACTTCGGCTGGACCGGTGATGTTAAATACCACCTCGGGTTAAACCGGCAGCTTGCAGGTGAAAATGCAGTAAGGGCAAAAATTACATTGGCTAATAATCCTAGTCACTTGGAATATGTTGGTGCTGTGGTAGAAGGGTTCACGAGAGCAGCACAGGATGATAGAAGCGCATCGGGATATCCAACTGAAGATTATAAGGCTGCTCTGGCCATTCTAATTCATGGCGATGCTGCATTTCCTGGTGAAGGGATTGTGGCTGAAACCTTAAACTTAAGCAGTTTAAGAGGTTATCGTACCGGCGGAACGATTCATATTATCTCCAACAATATGATCGGATTCACAACTGAATCCCATGACTCACGTTCAACAAGGTATGCAAGTGATTTGGCAAAGGGGTTTGAGATTCCAATCATTCATGTTAATGCCGATGACCCGGATGCCTGCATCGCCGCCGCTGTTTTAGCTGCCGAATACAGGTCGGAGTTTAAAAAGGATTTCTTGATTGATTTAATTGGTTATCGTCGTTTTGGTCATAACGAGATGGATGAGCCGATGACAACCAGCCCGCAAATGTATACCATTGTTCAAAAGCATCCTACCGTGAAGGAACTTTACGGGAAGAAACTTGGCAATGAAGGGCTTGTAACGGATGAGGACATAGCAAAAATTCAAAAGGATATTCATGAACGGCTTGTTAAGGCAAATGATAAGGTGTCTAGAATTAAGCATGATGAAGAAATTACGATACCGGAACCGCCATTATTTAATATAGAGAGAGCAACATATGAAACAAAGGTGCCGCTTGAAACTTTGAAAAAAATGAACGAAGAGCTGCTGCAGTGGCCGCAGGATTTTAAAGTGTTTAATAAACTTGAAAAGATTTTAAAAAGAAGAATAGAAGCATTTGATGAAACAGGGAAAGTCGATTGGGCTTTAGCAGAGTCACTTGCTTTTGCCTCTATTTTGGCAGATGGGGTCCCAATCCGCATATCAGGACAAGACACTGAACGCGGAACCTTTGCTCAAAGAAATCTAGTCCTGCATGATTATCAATCAGGTAGGATGTTTCTTCCTCTTCATCAATTATCAATGGCAAAGGCTTCCTTCGCCGTATATAACAGTCCATTAACTGAGGCAGCGGTGGTTGGCTTTGAGTATGGCTATAATGTCTTTTCACCGGAGACTTTAGTGATTTGGGAGGCCCAATATGGGGATTTTGCTAATGCGGCACAGGTTATGTTTGATCAGTTTATCGCGGCCGGGAGGGCAAAATGGGGACAGAAATCTGGATTGGTTCTCCTTCTTCCACATGGATATGAAGGCCAAGGACCGGAGCATTCTAGTGCGAGGCTGGAGCGATATTTACAGTCTGCTTCCGAAAAAAACTGGGCAGTTGTCAATCTAACCACAGCAGCACAGTATTTCCATCTTTTACGCCGTCAAGCTGCTATGCTCGGTAAGGAAGAAGTAAGGCCCCTTGTGGTCATGTCTCCAAAAAGCTTATTAAGGAATCCGGTAGTATCGTCGTCCGGCTATGATTTAAGTGAAGGGGAATTTAGACCGGTCATCGAGCACTTTACACACTCCAGGGATCATCAAAAGGTCGAGCGGATTGTTATGTGTTCGGGAAAAATAGCCATTGACATCGCCGAGCAGACCAAGGATCCAAGCGGATTTGACTGGCTTCAGGTGATTAGGCTGGAGGAAATCTATCCGTTTCCGACAATGGACTTGAAAAATATTTTTGCAAAATACCCGAATATAAATGAAGTGCTTTGGGTTCAGGAAGAGCCTAAAAATATGGGTGCCTGGACGTTCGTAGAACCACGGATTAATGAACTAATCCCTGCTGGAGTCAGGGTTGAATTTATTGGCCGCAGGCGCCGGTCAAGCCCTGCTGAAGGCGAACCAAACGTTCATAAATTAATCCAATCAAAAATTCTTGGTGCTGCACTTTCAAGGGCTGAAGAAGGAGGATCTAGCCATGGCTGAAATTAAAGTCCCAGAGTTAGCCGAATCAATCACAGAAGGATCAATTGCTAAGTGGCTAAAAAACACAGGGGAACATGTTGAGAAGGGTGAATATTTAGTTGAGTTGGAAACGGATAAAGTCAATATCGAAATCATATCCGATTTTTCCGGCACACTGACAGAACAGAAATTTTCTGAAGGAGACACCGTACGCGTCGGAGAAACGATCGCTGTGGTTGAAGAGGGCGTGGGGCAAGCCGCTCCTGCTGCTGTCTCAGAACAGGCTCCACAGCTACCAGCTGCAGTCCCAACAGAGGTTCCGCCTGCACCGCCGAATAATACAGGTTCGGTTGAGACGGCTGGAATACAGCAGGATAGAAAAGAGGAATCAGGAAAGCGCCCAATCGCTTCGCCTGCTGCCCGTAAACTAGCAAGGGAGAAAGGTATCAATTTACAAGAAATTCCGTCATCCGACCCATTAGGAAGATTAAGAAAACAAGATGTCTCATCATTTCAGCCTGGTATGAACCCGGCTGGGCCGTCAGTTCCTAAAAGGGAAGCATCAGTGGAACCGATGAAAGTTGAAAATCCGGCAAAACCAGTTATCAATGAGAGAATGTCCAGACGCCGCCAGACTATTGCAAAGCGGTTGCTCGAGGTAAAGCAATCAACCGCCATGTTAACAACTTTTAATGAAATTGACATGACAGCGGTAATGGACCTACGAAAACGCCGGAAGGATAAATTTTTCGAAGAGCATGATGTTCGGCTGGGCTTTATGTCCTTCTTCACAAAAGCTGTAGTTGCTGCATTGAAAAAATACCCTTATTTAAATGCCGAAATTCAAGGCGACCAAATTTTAGTTAAAAAGTTTTATGATATTGGCATTGCTGTAGCGGCGGAAGAAGGTCTAGTCGTACCGGTTGTTAGAGATGCCGACCGAAAATCATTCGCTGAAATTGAAAGTGATATTATGCAGCTTGCTGAAAAAGCAAGAGCAAATAAATTATCATTAAAGGACTTACAAGGAGGCACCTTTACGATCACGAACGGCGGGGTTTTCGGGTCATTACTTTCAACGCCAATTTTAAACGGGCCTCAGGTAGGGATTCTTGGCATGCACACAATCCAGCTTCGCCCTGTGGCGGTTGACAAGGACAAAATGGAGAATCGCCCGATGATGTATGTTGCCCTTTCTTATGATCACCGAATTGTCGATGGCAAAGAGGCTGTAAGCTTTTTAAGTACAATTAAGAAACTCCTTGAGGACCCTGAAACGTTACTGCTTGAAGGATAAATGTCAAAATAAATTAGGAAAACCGCTGATAATCGGATCAGCGGTTTTTAATGTCTAGCGATTTTTTAATGGCCTTAATCCACGTCGTTCAATTTCATCTTTAAGAATTTTTATCCATTCCTTTTCCTTACCAGACTTCAATGCATCCCGATACGAAAGAATTAGCTGTTCATTACTCATAATCTTCAATTAAGAATGCCCTCCTCGGAAAGTGGATTGAATATTCAGTTTTTACTATTGTAATGGTTTACAATTGATTTGAGAACCCTAACTGATAAAATTTTCACAAATTTGTCATTCTTAATTACGGGCTATGTTTACTATAATTGGAAATATTATATTTGAAAAATATTGAATATTCGCAAAAATATGTTAACATACATTTTGTAAGCGTTTTACTTAATTGGATTGTAAAGTGTTTTAGGGGGTTGTAAGGATGTCGGAATTATTAACTGTAACAGTTGGAGAGCTGTTAGAAGAAAAAGCAAAATTACACCCAGAGCATGAAGCAGTCGTGTATTCAGACCGGAATCTGAGATGGACCTACAGCAGGTTCAACCAAGTTTGCCGGACCGCTGCAAAAGGCTTAATGAAGCTTGGAATCGAAAAGGGAGAGCATCTTGCAGCATGGTCGACAAACACTCCTGAGTGGCTGATTACCCAATTTGCTACAGGAAAGATGGGGGCAGTACTGGTTACGGTAAACACAAACTATCGAACAGCAGAATTGGAATATCTTTTAAAACAATCAGACTCCACTACGATTATTTTAATGGATAAAATGAAGGATTCTTCCTATGTCGATATGCTTTACGAAATTGCACCTGAATTAAAAACTTCAGAACCGGGTAGGTTGAAAAGCAGCAAGCTGCCATTCCTTAAGAATGTCATCGTATTAGGGGAGAAGAGATACCCAGGTACCTTTTCATGGGAAGATATTATTCGCTTAGGTGAATTGGTTTCAGATCAAGAACTGAATAACAGGATGAACTCACTTGAACCCGATGATGTCATTAACATGCAGTATACTTCCGGGACAACAGGTTTCCCCAAGGGTGTTATGCTGACCCATAATAATATTGTCAATAATGCCTTAAATATTGCAAATTGCATGAAGCTGACCGTTCAAGACCGCCTTTGCATACCAGTTCCATTTTTTCACTGCTTCGGATGTGTTCTTGGTACAATGGCTTGCATGACTGTAGGAGCTACCATGGTACCGGTACAGGAATTCAGCCCGAAAAAGGTACTTCAGACGGTTCAAGATGAAAAATGCACGGGACTTCACGGTGTTCCGACCATGTTTATCGCGGAAATGAATGATCCTGAGTTTGAAAAGTATAACCTGTCGTCCTTAAGAACCGGGATCATGGCTGGATCAAATTGTCCAATTGAAGTCATGAAAGCCGTTATCGAAAGGATGGGGGCCACGGAAATTACGATTGCCTATGGACAAACAGAGTCCTCACCGGTCATTACCCAGACGCGGACAGATGACCCTATTGAATTACGGGTGGAAACAGTCGGAAAAGCTCTGCCAAATGTCGAAGTGAAAATTGTTGAACCGGGAACGAGTAGGGAAGTGCCGCGTAGTATTCAGGGGGAGCTTTGCACCAGAGGTTACCATGTCATGAGAGGCTACTACAAAAATATTGAGGCAACGACAGAAGCGATTGACCAAGAGGGCTGGCTGCATACAGGAGACTTGGCGGTCATGGATGAAAACGGCTACTGCAAAATTACCGGCCGATTGAAGGATATGATAATAAGAGGCGGAGAAAATATCTATCCCCGTGAAATTGAAGAATTTTTATATACAAATCCCAAAATTTTAGATGTCCAGGTGGTAGGAATCCCTGATGAAGTGTATGGGGAAGAGGTAATGGCCTGGATCATATTAAAAGAAGGGGAGTCGGCGGATGCTGAGGAGTTCAGGGAATTCTGCAAAGGAAAAATCTCGAAACATAAAATCCCGCGGTATATAGAATTTACAGACGCTTATCCAATGACAGCCTCCGGAAAAATACAAAAATACAGGTTAAGGGAGAAGGCAAAAAAAGTAGTGAAAAGATAATATTTTCAATGTTGTTGCACGATACCGGCCCTTTTGATTATACTTAAACTTGGACAATTGAGGAAAAAGGGCGGTGAAAGCATGATTCATCTGACATGGCGTGAACGCGAAACAGTTAAGAAAGTTAAATGTGTGCATACAAACGCTGAAAAATATATGGTAAAAAACATGTTGACTGTTGGAAAAGTGTACGATGTAAAAAATGAAACGGAAGAATTCTATTACATTATTGACAACTCCGGCAAGGTTGGCGGATTTTATAAGGATTATTTTCAAGACGCATAAAAAATGCCTGGCACTTTAAGCCAGGCATTTTTCTATTTTGCATCCGGGAATACACGTCGGATGGTATCTGTAAATTCGTCAAAAAAACCGGAAACTGGCCGACCTTTCCGGACGTCTCTTTCAAAACGATTCATTCGTTCATAAAAATCTGGATTAACGGAAACATAGACGTTATCAATATCTGGATCCACTAATTTAACTGTTCTAGAAATTGTATCTTTGACATTGGCTGTAAGTCCATTTCGTGCCGTACGGTTCAGTTTTGCGGCAACATAAGCATTATGATTCAAGGCGATAATATTGGCGTGATTTACCTCAGGCAGGTCCGATACCTTGCGGGCTGCTTCCTCGGCAAAACGCATCTTGGAACCCGTAGTACTTTGCACATTTGCCCCACGGATATCTTGTTTGTTAATATTTCTATCCAATTCTTGATCGCTGACATCAACACCTGAAATGGCCGGCCCGCCGTGATTTGGAATATTATATTTTACTTTGGCAGGGTTTATCTCATTGCGAACAGCTGTATCGTCATTCGCATCATTACGCGCGCAGCCAATTAAGCAGAGAGTAAACATGATGGCAGCAGTAAAGAAAAGTCTCAATTTCATTTTTTGCACTCCTTTTTTAAGTTGTACAAAAATAGGTTTCCAAACATGAAAATAAACTATCCACTGAAATAATAAAAGGCTTTTCAACAAGTCTGTTGATTGGCGCTCCAGTCACTTCGCTTTCCGCGGGCGTGACGGGGAGCCTCCTCGTCGCGTCGCTCCTGCGGGGTCTCCCCTGCCCCGTACTCCCGCAGGAGTCTTCGTGCCTTCCGCGCCAATCAACAGGTGTATTCAATAAAGTCCTTCAACTTAAATAAAATAAGTGGTGAAATAGTCGGGAAAAATGCTTTATAAATATTGAAAGGAAAAAATTGAGCGAAGTTCGAAGACTCAAAAGAACTGCATGGGCTTCGCAACTGCCGGTTACGGGGATTGAATAATGGAAGAGAACAGGCTCTCTTTACTAATGGTTGTAAAATATAGGAAAGATTGTAACGCATTATCAAGTCTTGAAAATGTGTGTTGCAATACTTAGGTTGGTTTGTCTCCCTGTTGATTGGAGCGGAGGGCATTCGACTCCTGCGGGATATAGAGGTCACTGGAGACCCCGCAGGCGCCCAAAGCGCCGAGGAGGCTCCAGGACCTCCCCGCGGAAAGCGAATGCCCGGAGCGGAAATCAACAGGCCAATTAGCAGGGACAAACAATAAAAGTTTGTTATTTAGGTTTAGACACAATAAAAAATTGCCGAGAAAGTACCTTTCTCGACAATCTAGGAAGTATCTGCAACGTTGCTTCTTTTAATTAATGAATAGGTTATTTTGCCTGCGCTTCTACAGGTTTTTTGGCGTAGAGCTTTTGACTAATCAATGTTTGAACAGTCAGGAACGTTCCCCCAACAACCCAGTAAAGCGGCAGAGCGGCAGGTGCACTGAAAGAGAACATGACAATCATAAGTGGGGACATTAACCCCATAAATTTCATTTGTTGACGCTGCTGTTCTGGCATGGTTGATTGAGAAACTCTAAATTGGAAATAATAAATAACCCCTGCAATGATAGTGATAACGATATCAGGATGCCCCAAACTAAACCATAAAAATTTATGAGAAGCAATTTCTTGGGAGCCGCGAATTGCATAGTAAAAGCCTGTTAAAATCGGCATCTGAATAAGAATTGGAAGGCAGCCCATATTTAATGGGTTAACACCATGCTTTTGATATAGACCCATCATTTCAGCTTGCAGTTCTTGTTTTTTCTTTGCATCCTTTTCGGCCTTCATCTTCTTTTGAATTGCATCCATCTCAGGCTTTAAGGCATCCATTTTTTCTTTCATATGCATTTGATTTTTATATTGTCTTAGCATTAATGGCATTAACACAAGCCTGATGATCAAAGTTACGAAAATAATTGCTAGTCCATAGTTTCCGCCAAAAACTTCTGCGAAAAAGTGAATAATTTTTGCAAATGGTTCAACAAAGTACGTATGGAAGAAACCATCATTTTTCCCGCTTTGCTGGGAAGAGCATGCAGATAATAGTAATACAGAAAAAGATAGAATAATTAATAGTAACGATGATTTATGTTTTTTCATATTTCCTCCTAAAGGTATGATTTAGTATAAAGTAGAGAATAAGAAGGAAATTGGCTTTTCAGAATCATCGTCCCGGAAACACGCTTTTCTTCGGATAAATTTAACGATTCTTATTAAAATAATACTAATCGTTAAACTGCTTTTTTTCTTATAAAAAAACAGCGGGTGAATAATTTTTGAGCCATATGGGTTCGAAAGCGAACCAATTGATGAGGAGTCTACACCCAAAGCCCACAAATTTTTTAAAACCAGTCCTAAATAAAGACTCATATAAAGGGCTGTTAAGGTATTAATATCCGAATGATCGATTAATAATTGAAACAAACATTTCACCTCGCATCAGGTAACCAATGATATGAGTATATAAGAGAATAGCCAAATAATCAATTATTGTTGTGATGTTAATGTTTGGATCTAAATGTTCATAAAAAGTAAAGAACACTTACTCCCGGAAGGAGTTAGTGTTCTTTAGGTTTTGCCAATGTGCAGTTAACATCGAATAGGCAAAATCAACCTTCTCTTCGCTTGGCGGTTCCACATCCTTTAAAGGGTATTCGTGGCCGAGCGCTTCCCATTTATATACGCCCAGTTTGTGGTAAGGAAGAATTTCAATTTTTCGAACGTTTTCAAGTGTACCTATGAATTCGCCAAGATTCTTCAAGTCTTCCGGTTCATCAGTTACAGATGGAACTAAAACGTGCCGAACCCAAATCGGGACATTTCGGTCTGACAAAAACTTGGCAAACTCGAGAATATGGTCATTGGCCATACCGGTCAACTGGATATGTTTTTTCCTGTTTATATGTTTCAAATCAAGCAATATTAGATCGGTGTAAAGTAACAGTTCTTCAAGTTGTTCGATGAACAGCTTGGAATGGGAAAAGCAGCCCCCGGAGGAATCGATGGTTGTATGGATTCCTTTCTTTTTACATTCCTTAAATAATTCAATGAGAAAGGGAACTTGCAGGAGGGGTTCACCTCCGCTGACGGTAATGCCGCCTCCTGAGGCTTGGATAAATGGGAGGTACGATTCCAAGTCATCTATGATTTCGGAAACTGTCATTTCCTTTCCGGTGCCGATTTCCCAAGTATCTGCATTATGACAAAATTGGCAGCGCAGCAGACAGCCTTGTGTAAAAATGACATAGCGGATTCCTGGCCCATCTACAGTTCCTAATGTTTCAATAGAATGAATGTTTCCGTTCATGATGATTCTCCTCTCATTAAAAGCAGAGGCTGAAGGGGACAGCCTCTATTTTTTTACAACGATTCATGGAAGGTGCGATTGATTACATCAAGCTGCTGTTCTTTTGTTAGCTTAATAAAGTTAACTGCATATCCGGATACGCGGATTGTTAGTTGCGGATAAAGCTCCGGATGCTCCATGGCATCTAAAAGTGTTTCCCTGTTAAAGACGTTTATATTTAAATGATGACCTGCTTTAATGGCATAACCATCTAAAATGGAAACTAGGTTGCAAATTTGACTTTCTTCTTCCTTACCTAATGCTTTCGGAACGATGGAGAACGTATTGGAAATACCATCCATTGCATAGCTGTATGGAAGCTTGGCAACAGAGGAAAGTGATGCTAATGTCCCTTTTGTATCCCGTCCGTGCATTGGGTTTGCTCCTGGTGCAAATGGTTCGCCTGCGCGGCGGCCATCTGGTGTATTACCTGTTTTCTTACCATAAACCACGTTAGAAGTGATGGTTAATATTGATAAAGTATGAACAGAGTTGCGATAGGTTTGATGCTTACGCAGCTTTTTCATAAAGCTTTCTACAATTCCAACGGCAATGCTATCTACACGGTCATCATTGTTTCCGTATTTAGGGAAATCGCCGCTTATTTCAAAATCAACAGCAAGGCCGTTTTCATCGCGAATCACTTTCACCTTGCCGTATTTTATCGCGCTGAGCGAGTCGGCAACTACACTTAAACCAGCTATACCAGTTGCCATCGTCCGAATAATCTGCGTATCATGCAGAGCCATCTCGATTCTCTCATAGCTATATTTGTCATGCATATAGTGAATGACATTCAACGTATTAATGTATAGGCCGGCGAGCCATTCCATCATTTGATCGAACTTCTGCATGACCTCATCGAAATCCAAAATATCTGAAGAAATCGGCCGATACTCTGGTCCTACCTGTTTTTTTAATTTTTCATCGACACCGCCGTTGATCGCATATAGAAGTGCTTTTGCCAAGTTGGCACGGGCACCGAAGAACTGCATTTGCTTGCCGATTTCCATGGCGGATACACAGCAGGCAATCCCGTAATCATCACCATATTCAAGGCGCATGATATCATCATTTTCATATTGAATAGAGCTAGTTTTAATGGACATTTTCGCACAATACTTCTTGAAATTTTCAGGAAGCAGTATGGACCATAGTACTGTTAAGTTTGGCTCTGGAGCAGGACCAAGATTATCAAGGGTATGCAGGAACCGGAAAGAGTTTTTTGTAACAAGCGGGCGGCCGTCGATAGCCATACCGCCAATAGACTCTGTTACCCAAGTAGGGTCACCGCTGAATAATTCATTGTAATCCGGTGTACGCGCAAATTTGACGAGACGGAGCTTCATCACGAAATGGTCAACTAGTTCTTGAGCTTCTTCCTCTGATAAGGTGCCCTTTTGTAAGTCTCTTTCGATATAAATATCAAGGAAGGTGGAGACACGGCCAAGGCTCATCGCTGCGCCGTTTTGTTCTTTAATGGCTGCTAAATAGGCAAAGTATAACCATTGGAAGGCCTCGGCGGCATTCTTTGCTGGTCCGGAAATATCGAACCCATAGCTTGCGGCCAGTTCTTTAAGTTCCTTCAAGGCCCGGTATTGCTCAGAAAGCTCTTCGCGCAGCCGGATATTATCTTCAGTCATTACTTTGCTAGTGCTATTGAAATCTTTTTGTTTTTCTTTCATTAAGAAATCGACACCATATAAAGCAACACGGCGGTAATCCCCGATAATTCGGCCGCGCCCGTACGCATCCGGCAGACCGGTAATAATCCCTGCTTTTCTGGCTAAAATCATTTCACTCGTATAAGCATCGAAAACACCTTGGTTATGTGTCTTTCGGAATTCGGTAAAAATTCTTTCAATCTCTGGATTTAATTTGTAGCCATATGCTTCACAAGCCTGTTTAGCCATACGAATTCCGCCGAAGGGCTGAAGAGAGCGGTTAAATGGCTTATCTGTCTGCACGCCGACCACTTTTTCAAGATCTTCATCCAAGTAGCCTGGGCCATGGGAAGTGATGGTTGATACGGTCTCCGTATCCATTTCTAGGACTCCGCCATTTTCTCTTTCCTGTTTCGTCAATTCCATTACTTGCTGCCATAGATTATTTGTCGAATCTGTAGCACCGGCTAAAAAGCGGTCATCACCTTCATATGGAGAGTAGTTTTTTAGAATAAAGTCACGTACGTTAACTTCTTTTGTCCAAGTCCCTTTTGTAAAAGCCTTCCATGCTTCCATGTTTTTTCACCTCTAAATGAAATAAAAATTTATATAACAGATTGACTATTATCTCTACGCTTAAAGTATAACAGGTTAACAATCTGGAATAAGGGATAAATGTTAAGATATTGTGAAATGAAGAATTTGTTGGGGATTTTCATGGAGAATTTGAACGAATTATGAACAAGTTGATAAACTGTTTCATTTTATTTATATAACAAACACCGCCTGTTATATAAGAAGGATTCAACAATAACAGCACCTAAATAGTGATTACTAGTGAACAGCATAAAAAAACAGGAGAAAAATGCTCCTGTTTTAATCTACGATAATATCAGCAATCATTGGACCATTATGGGCACGATTGGAATGAACTTCGCAAATTAAGCGGTAGGTACCTTCCTTGGAAAATTGAAGTGGAACGATTGTTTCTTCCCCTTTTTTTACAGTCCCCTTGATATTTGTACCTTCAATATAGAACGGATGTTCTTCTCCGTTAATGCCGGTTATATACAATTTAACCTTTTCTCCTTTTTCTATAATGATTTGACTCGGGTCCCAACGATAGGCCTCAATATCTTTCCCGTTTTTCATTTTGGATTTGTATTCAACTGTCACCATATGGATTTCTCGTATTTTCCCATCTGCCTTCTGATTAAAGACCGCGGCATCCCCAGCTTTTAATAGAAACCAAGATGAAATTGCAGCAAGCATAATACCTACAGCTAAAACGAATAGAAGTGTTTCTTTTTTTAATATTAAAAATTTCACAAGCATAACCCCCTCTAATATTTGTCCTAGTTTATTCATATGCCGGTTAGGTGGGAAAACTTGTCTACTTTTTTTCCTGAATTTTCGAATTGCCTCTGACCAAATGGTTGAATGTTCGATAAAATGTCTACACTTGTAATAAGTCACCTCAAGAAAGTAAGAAATTGCTTTGTATTTCTTTCATAAACGTTTATAGTAAAATCAGGGATGATATGAATACTAGGTGATTATTTTGAAGGGTTATCAGAAGGATAAAATTTTTAAGATTGTAAAATTTTTATTCCCATTGCTTTTATTGATTTTTGCAATATTTGAAATAAAAAAGTTTGTGGGAAATTTAGATGTTCATTTGCTAGAAAACGAATTAAATCAACTCAATTTTTTGACGCTGCTGCTTATCATTGGCATTACCTTTTCGGCTGTATTACCGATGCTTTTGTATGATGTGATTTTAGTTCGGATTTTAGGGGCAAAGGTCCCAAAAAAAGAATTGTTAGAGCAATCGTTTATTGCCAATTCCTTTTCTAATTTAATTGGATTCGGCGGGTTAATCGGGGCAGCGTTAAGAACGTACTTTTTTCACAAACTTGAACAGGATAAGCGGAGATTACTTAGTGTTATAGCAACAGTTTCCCTATTTTATTTGGCAGGCATCTCATTGTTATCGTGGGCAGCGGCACTATGGTTCCGGAAGTTTCCTCTATTTGTCGATACCAAATGGCTTTATTTTGCCGTGTTGGGTGTCGCCCTTTATCTACCGGTCTTTTTAATGATACATAGAATGAACGCTAAAAAGGGCAAGCAATCTTTGATTACGGTAAAAGAGGGAACTAAGCTCATAGGAGTCTCCTTTGTTGAATGGATCGCTGTCTTTTTTGCTATTTATCTATTGACCAGAATTCTGGGCATCTCAATCCGAATCGAAGATCTTTTTCCTGTCTATATTGCCGCTGTTTGTGCCGGAATCATCAGTATGATACCGGGCGGTCTTGGCTCATTTGATTTAGTTTTTATTTGGGGGATGCAGGAATTTCATATGGCCGAGGAAAAAGTCCTCGTTCTCCTTCTTTTGTATAGGGTAGGCTATTACTTACTGCCGTTTATCGTGAGCCTCATTTTTTTTGTGAAGCTTTATTGGGAAAGATGGAACCAGTCGTGGAATAATTTACCTAACGCGATATTAGAGGTATTTAGCCACGTCATTTTGACTATGCTAGTGTTTTTATCAGGGCTTATCCTGCTTTTATCTGCAAGTGTGCCGGGGATTATGTCGAGGCTTAAAATTGCCCAGGAACTGTTATCGTTTCCGATTATTAATGTTTCCCATCAACTCTCTGTTGCTGCTGGATTTTTGCTGTTAGGATTATCGCGAGGCATTGAATATAGAGTGAAACGGACATATGAATTAACAATGGCAGCCTTAATTCTTGCAGCACTGTTTTCCATTTTTAAAGGGATTGATTATGAAGAAGCCATCTTCTTAATTATTGTCGCCATCCTACTTAGAGTTTCGAAAGGGCAGTTCTATCGGGAAAGCTATGTATTAACCTGGGGAAGAACAATCTTTGATATTGCTTTAATTGTAATCATTACATCGATGTATATCATCATTGGCTATTTAAATTTACCGGATGCCAAATTGGCACTGCCTGCAAAATTATTGCCATATGTCATTATCGATTATCACGATTTATTTATGAGTGCGGGAATTGGGTTGTTTATTGCTGTTTCAATCCTTGCCATTGGCTATCTGAACAGCTTATCGAAAAAATGGAAATTTGAATCATCGTTGACACAAGAACAGGAAATCGTTCAGCATTTACATAAATATCAGGGGAAAGTCTTGTCCCATCTGATTTTCTTGCACGATAAATATATTTTCTGGAACAAAAAAAGAAATGTCATGATTTCATTTCAAAGATATGCGGATAAACTGGTGATCCTTGGTGATCCAATTGGTGAACTAAATGATCTATCCTCCGCCATTGAAGAATTTCAGGAAATTGCCGACCTGTATGGATTTTCGCTTGTATTCTATCAGGTTAGTGAAGAAATGCTTCCATACCTTTATAACCATGGATTTGCCTTTTTTAAATTGGGGGAAGAGGCCTTTGTGAAATTGCGGGAATTTTCATTGGCTGGAAGCAAAATGAAAGGATTACGGGCCATTAAAAACAAATTTACCAGTGAAAATTTTCGTTACGAGTTGGTAAATCCGCCTCATTCCAGTGAACTTTTAAAGGAACTGCGTGAAGTGTCAAATGATTGGCTACAGGGAAGCAAAGAAAAGGGATATTCGCTGGGATTCTTTGATGAAGCTTACCTAAATAAGGCTCCTATTGCACTTGTAAAGGATCGTAATAGTAGAATTATTGGCTTCATGAGCATGATGTATGTTTATGATGATAACCAGACTATTTCAGTGGATTTAATGAGATTCCGTCCGGATGTAGAATCAGGTAGCGTGGATTTTCTGTTTCTCTCCTTAATGGATTGGGCGAAGGAACAGGGGTACCGGCGATTTAATATGGGTATGGCCCCATTGGCGAATGTTGGCCTTTCCAGGTTTTCTTTTTTAAGTGAGAAAATTGCGGCGCAGATTTTCCTGCACGGTCATTTTTTCTATCATTTTCAAGGCTTAAGAAAATTCAAAGAAAAATATACAAATATTTGGGAACCGAAATATTTAGCCTATCGGAAAAAATCTTCTCTTCCGTTTATTATGGCACAAATTACCCTGTTGATTTCGAAGAAAAGGGCATAGATAATGAAAAGTGGTTGGGACAATGAGTCTGCCGCTTTTTTTTTATATAAATTTCCAAAAAGGACTCTTCATATCTATAAATATTTGGTAAAATCAATTAGGTAATTAGTCATGGATAGGGTGTTGTCATTGAGTAAATGGATTTTAATTCTTATAACAGTCTTGTTCTTATTTTTAAACCAAATTCCCGTCTTTGCAGAAGGGACTGGCGACCTGCCATTAAAAAGTGAATCAGCGGTGCTTTTGGATACTGAAACGAATGCTGTTCTCTACGGGAAAAATGCGGACGAAGAAATGTATCCTGCCAGCGTTACGAAAATCGCTACAGCTATTTATGCCATTGAAAAAGGGAACTTAGACAGTATTGCGACAGTCAGTGCCAATGCTGTCAGACAAGATGGTACAAGGGTCTACTTAGTGGAAGGGGAACAAGTACCGCTAAAAAAACTAATTCAAGGGATGCTGATCAATTCAGGGAATGACGCCGCAGTGGCGATTGCGGAACATATTGACGGCAGTGTTGACCTTTTTACGGAACATATAAATGAATATTTAAAAACAGTTATTGGGGTTAAAAATACGCACTTTACAAATCCAAGCGGCCTTCACGATGACAATCATTATACAACTGCAATGGATTTGGCTTTGATTACGAACTATGCCATGAAGAATCCTCAATTTGCCGAGATTTTTGGAACAAAAAGATTACATTGGGAGGGCCAGTCCTGGAATACTGACCTAATCACTCATCATCTTATGCTAAAAGGCGAACTTCCATACGCGGGAATAACCGGGGGGAAAACAGGATATACCACAGTATCGAAACAAACTTTGGCCACCACTGCGGATAATGGGAATTTAAAATTAACGGCGATTGTCCTAAAATCAGACCAAAAAAGAGACAAATATGATGATACAGCCATCCTGTTTGATTATGGATTTAATGAATATGTCCATTCTACCCTAAAACATGGGGAAGTTTATAAGAGCGGCGAACAGGAATTTCTTTTGGATAGGGATCTCCTTGTAACGGAGGATAAAAGTGGAATTGTAAAAAAAGTCGACAGTACCGGCCGGTTATCTATTGAAAATCCAAATGGTCAGGTTCTTCAGGTGGCTCAGTTAAAACAAAAGGAAGAACCAAAACCTGTAAAAACTTCTTTAAAATCAAGTAAATCCACTAATAAGCAGGAATATACAGCATCATACTTTTGGATTTTTATAGTTGCGGCTGCTGCCGTTTTGATAGGTGCCGGGAAAAAAATAACAGGTAAAATGTAGACGAATAAAGAAAGCCATGAAATGCTTCAGTTTCATGGCTTTCTTTGTGTTAAATTGGTTGTCAATAGCATTAAAAAAGAGATGAAGATCATTGAAATGACTAACAGCCAAGCTAATTTCATATTGCCTGTTTCCATTGCAACATATACAGCAGTGGGAGCCGTCTGGGTTTTCCCAGGGATATTGCCGGCAAACATGAGCGTGGCGCCAAATTCCCCCAATGCTCTAGCAAAGCTAAGTATGAATCCGGAAACAATCGATTTTACTGATAGTGGGAGAGTTACTTGTAAAAAAACATTAAAATTACTTGCCCCGTCCATCTTCGCAGCCTCTTCGATATCCTTGTCCACGGCTTGAAATCCAGTTTTTACAGATTGGTACATTAACGGAAATGCAACAATAGTGGAGGCAATAATCGCTGCCAGTGGTGTAAAAATGATGGAGCGGTCGAAAAGGGTTTCGATAAAAGCACCTGCCGGACTATTTTTTCCAAAAAAGAAAATTAATAAAAAGCCAATAACGGTAGGCGGCAAAACAATAGGCAGCAGCATAAGGGTCTCTATGATCATTTTTCCTTTAAAATATTTATCAGCAAATAACCTGCCGAATAAAATACCAAAGATTAGTGCCAGTAGGGCAGAAATTGTGGCCACTTTCAGTGACAATAAAATTGGGGGCCAAAATTCATTAAGCATAGTAGATAAAATACTTCCTCTCGAACGGCTGATTATTCCCTCATTATAGCGAAAGCTTCCAATTCATAAAAGATATAAAACAAAAAAACTGCCAAATTGCAGTTTTTATAGATCATCTTTGTCTTTGGCCAATAGCTGCTGGGCGCCTGAATCGAAGGAGCTCGGGGAATCAATTTGATCTCTGTCATCGACAAAGCTCCTATTCCCAAAGAAATCACTCTTATCACCAAAATTTTGGCCGTAGCCTTGATTTTTCTTGTCGGAATTATGCCACTCAGCCAGCAGGTTTTGGCCAATATTTACGGCAGAAGCATTTTCAAAGGAATTAATTTTAATCATAAATATATTTATATTAATATATGGAACGGGAGTGGGCATGTCATCTCCTCCTTATAATTGCTTTTAAATATATGCAATTCCTTAATGTTTATGAGGAAATTAAGGATTAAAATAACTTTCACTTAAGTATGATGAAGTAAGGCTTTGTTTTTTGCTTCCCTAGATTAGGGGAGAGGGGGTGCGGATTGATGGATATGGAAAAGTTGAAACAATGGCTAGAGATGGCGAAAAATATGCAGGGTGGGGATTTCTGGAACAATATCTTTGACCAAGAGTTTGCCCAACAATTTATGAATGAAACGCCTTTTAAGACACCTAATGCACATTCAAACCGGCAGCAGCCCGGCACCGATCTGAAAAGCGAAAGAACGTTCCCTGCAATTGATTTAATGGAAGGGGAAGAGGAGGTAATAGTAGTTATCGAGCTCCCTGGTGTCTTAAAAGAAAACATAGAATTAGGGCTTAATGGCAATATTCTCACCGTCAAAGGAAGAGCGCTGCCCATTTATCCACATTTGAAATATACTTATTCGGAAAGGTTTTACGGTGAATTCAATCGGCAGATTACCTTACCTGATACCGTAAATCCGCAGGATATCAGCGCTAAATTCTGGAATGGCTTATTAATAGTCAGTTATCAAAGATTCGTACAAAAGGGCGAAATTATCCCAATTGAATAACAGGTTTTTATGAAAATAGGACTTGATAAGCAGTGTTTTCCATATAAATGAAGTAAGGTTAAAAATAAGGGAGCGTTTTAGGCCAATGTCAATAAAAAATTTATTCCTTATTTTCCGCAAAAATGATTATGATAAAGAACTCCGAAAAAAAATAACTTCCTTAGAGAGAAATATAGAAGAATTGGAACAAACGCTGCGGGACTTAAAGGCACAAAACAAGCCTGATGAAACCGTGAAAACAAAGGATCCCCCTATAATAATCGAAAAAATAAATATCGAAAAAATTATTTTGGATAAATATGAATTGAATAATAACTTCGGACAGCTTGGGATTAAAGAATTGAAAGGAAAATTAAACATAGGTGCCACATACGGCAGTGAATTTACACCAAATTTCACCGGAGATGAAGACGATAAAGTAACCGAAGCTAAAGAGGAAAGAAGCAAGAAGCAAGAAAAACCGAATGGACCCAAGGTAAATATTAAACCAAAAGACCATTAAAAAAAGACTAAAGAGGAGTCCTTTAGTCTTTGTGTTAACATTATTGAAGTCTGCTTTCAACCGCTTGGCATACTTCATCAGCAGACAAACCGTTTGCATCAATTACCGGTGCTTTCGTAACGGTATCAGCCATTCCCATAACGTTCGAATCAAGGCCGGTAACGACACAGCAATCACAATTTTGGGCGTCAGACTCCTGTTTGAGTTCGACAACATCATATCCTTTTGCACGTAGAGCATCTTGAACATTTGTAAGAGATTGTTCTACTCCAACCCTTGCCATACAAACACCTCCTCAATCATTATGTTGCCTAAGTTTGACAGAAATATTCCGAATAACAGGGGATAATCTTTCAAAAGCTAAAATGGGAGGTGTACTATGGGCAAACGCAGTAAAAAGAAAGCCGACCCTTCAACTATAGGGTTGGCTTCACCAGAAGTAGAAGGACAGGGAACGACCACAACAGAAACTGGCTCTAGAATGCAGCCATCTTCAAGGAAAAAGCAGAAACAAATGTAATAATGAAATAAGAGGCTGCCATTTGACAGCCTCTTATTTGTCTAGCTCCAGCGCCCAGCGGCTATTGCTAAACGGGCGCTTCCACTTTTCTAATTATTTATACATCTCTGCTACTTGTTTTTGTATATCAGTATTCTCTAGGTATTCATCATAAGACATTTGCTTATCGACCAATCCAGCAGGTGTTAGTTCAAAAATGCGGTTAGCAATCGTTTGGATAAACTGATGGTCATGGGAAGCAAACAGCATGGAGCCCTTAAAATTAATTAAGCCATTGTTTAGAGCGGTAATAGACTCCAAATCCAAGTGGTTGGTTGGCTCATCCAAGAGCAGGACATTTGCTCCGCTAAGCATCATTTTGGACAGCATACAGCGGACTTTTTCTCCTCCAGAAAGGACGCTTGATTTCTTTAAAACTTCTTCACCGGAAAATAGCATTCTTCCTAAAAATCCACGTAGGAAGCTTTCACTGTCATCTTTTGGTGAAAACTGACGAAGCCAATCAACAAGATTTAAGTCGTTATTCTCAAAGTATTCCGAGTTATCCTTCGGAAAGTAGGCTTGAGATGTGGTGATTCCCCATTTAAAGGTACCGCTGTCAGCTTCCATTTCACCCATTAATATTTTAAAAAGTGTTGTTTTGGCTGTTTCATTTGTTCCGACGAGGGCGATTTTGTCTCCCTTGTTCATGATAAAGCTAATGTTATCAAGTACCTTCACGCCATCGATTGTTTTCGTCAGCCCTTCTACTCTTAACAAATCATTACCAATTTCCCTATCTGGGGTAAAGCCCACATATGGATATCGTCTTGAAGATGGTCTAATATCATCAAGGGTAATTTTGTCCAATAGCTTTTTCCGTGAAGTTGCCTGCTTGGATTTTGAAGCATTCGCACTAAAACGGGCAATAAAGCTTTGCAACTCTTTAATTTTTTCTTCTTTCTTCTTATTGGCGTCCTGCGCCATTTTTGAAGCTAATTGACTGGATTCATACCAGAAGTCGTAGTTGCCGACATAGATTTGGATTTTGCCAAAGTCTAAATCCGCAATATGGGTACAAACCTTATTTAAGAAGTGACGGTCATGGGATACAACAATCACTGTATTTTCAAAATTGATCAGGAATTCTTCAAGCCATTGGATGGCCTTAATATCCAGATGGTTGGTTGGCTCGTCTAAAAGTAATACATCAGGCTGGCCAAATAGGGCCTGTGCAAGAAGGACTTTTACCTTTTCAGCACCAGTTAATTCGGCCAACTTTTTATAATGAAGCTCTTCGCCAATTCCCAGACCTTTTAACAGGATGGCCGCTTCAGATTCAGCTTCCCAGCCGTTTAATTCGGCAAATTCACCCTCGAGTTCAGCAGCTTTCATGCCGTCCTCATCCGTAAAGTTTTCTTTCATATAAATGGCGTCTTTTTCCTGCATTACCTGATAAAGTCTGGTGTGACCCATGATAACCGTTTTTAAAACTTCATGTTCCTCATATTCAAAGTGGTTCTGCTTTAAAACAGCCATCCGCTCGTTCGGTCCTAGTTGGACTGTACCCGTCTGCGCTTCTATTTCTCCAGCGAGTATTTTTATAAAGGTAGATTTTCCGGCACCGTTCGCCCCGATGAGACCGTAGCAATTGCCGGGAGTAAATTTAATATTCACATCTTCAAAAAGCTTTCGGTCTCCGTATCTCAAACTTACATTACTTACAGTAATCATTCTTGCATCCTCCAAAAAAACATATTGCTTTGTATTATACCATTAATAAGGGAAAAGAGCGAATTTCACAAAAAAATCTTCGGTGGAAATTGCATCATTTTTTTGAGTTTTGTGGGGGAGTCATGTAGTAAAAAGAAAAATTTTCTAAAAAAAATTTTTTGTTTTCACACTTTATTCATATTTTTGTTGTAAAATTATCGTAAGAAGCAGTTAAAAGAAGGTGAATTGTGTGGCCAAAAAACAGCTCGCAGAACTCGTAAATAAGCTTAAAAAAGCTGGTATCAAAGCGAGTTTAACGAAACCAAAGTCCAATTATCATTTATCTTTGCAGCAATTAAAAAAATATCCTTCATCTGTTGTTAAATAATATATGTAGTGAAAAGCGATTAATCCTAAGGACTAACCGCTTTTTTTATACTAATTAATTTTATTCATTATTTTATTTTTAACTTCTTCGCGATTAAAACCATCGCCCATCGGAAATTTCGCAACAAATTTATTGTTTTCGTCAATTAAGTAAGTAAATGTGGTGTGGACAAATTGTCCGTTTCCAGGGTCTTTATATTGGAATTGCAATGCCTCACCAATCTCCCTGATCTTTTTCTGATCATTTTTAATATTTTGTTTATCCCCGGTTAGGAATACCCAGTCTTTGCTATTTTCAATTCCAAACCCCTTCATATAATTGGACAATACTTCTGGAGTATCACGATAGGGGTCAATCGTAATCGTAATGAATTCGATATCCTTGCCGAATACCCCGCTTTTTTCTAAATCCTTTTTCAAAGCGGCCATCTTTTGTGTCGTGGTCGGGCAGACATCAGGACAGTGTGTGTAAATGAATTCAATGAGCTTTAATTTTGTTTGATCCTTGCCGAATGTATATTGATCACCATTTTGATTGATTAATGTAACATTGCCTGGAATTTTGGTGTTTGCATCCCGAATAAGAAAATAGGAAATGCCGGCAGCAATACCGATAAAAATGGCTAAACTGCAAATAAGGTAGATTTTTTTCATCACGATTCCCTCCTAACATTAAGATAAAGAAGTTTTCACAAAAATGATATGGATATTTTGTGAACAAAAAATAGGCTGTGATAATATTGACAATTCATGCCAAATGTAATAATCTGATGTTGAAATTAAGTTTTCTTAATAAAAGGAGTATGTTTTATGTTAGGTGTCGTTCTTAACTAATCCAACTAATTGGATATTTTCATTCCGGCCGCCTTCTTGTTTTTTTTGATAACAAGAAAGGGTTATTTGAGTATGGGCAAGGAATGAGGTTAAGAACAATGGGCAGCCATAAGCATACATTTTATAACCAATGTAGCTGTGTACACTCGTGTAGACAGTTTTTATTTTGGTTTATTTTGTTGTAATTTTCATTTGCCGCAATGACATTGTTCATTGCGGCTATTTTTATTTTGGGAGGAATATAAGTTGAATCAGCATACCTTTAATGTATTGGAATTTAAACAAATAAAAGAAACTATTGCAGGCTTTGCCATGACAAAGGAAGGAAAAGCGAAAATTGCGGGCCTGACACCTTCTTCTATTAAGAAGCAAATTGAGGCTTGGCTTGATGAGGTTACGGAAGCCGTCGAGATTCTGAAAAAAAGTGCCAGTGTTCCTGTCCATGGACTTGATGGGATGGAACAGATGCTTTCCAACTTAAATAAAGGAGTGGTCTTCCGTCCGGACCAGTTAATGAAGCTGTACGATTTCTTGGATAGCTGTGGAAAGATGAGAAGATATATGAAGGATAAGGAATATTTTGCACCAAGAGTAGCGTCTTATGTCCATGTAATTGAAGAACTGCCGGAGCTTGCCAATGAAATTAACCGTTGTATCCATAATGGCAGAGTGGACGATTATGCCAGCAAGGAGTTATTAAAAATTAGGAAGCAAATGGCCATTCAGGAGGAGCGCCTGAAGGAAAAAACCATGCAGCTGGTAAGGTCAAATAAATATAAGCCATATTTACAGGAACAGGTTGTCAGTCAGCGAAATGGAAGATTTGTGATACCGATAAAAAAGGAGTATCGGACCAAAATTATAGGGACAGTCTTGGATACATCGGCATCAGGAGCAACATTGTTTATTGAACCTGAGGATATCGCTATATTCCAAGATCAACTTAGCTGGCTTATGGCCGATGAAGAGACCGAGGTACAAAAAGTTCTCAGTTGTCTAACTGGATTGGTGGAGCAATATGAAACGCAAATTCGGCTGGCAGTCGAAACAATGGTTCACTATGATTTTTTGTTTGCAAAAGCAAAGTATTCCCGTTCCATTCATGGCTCCAAGGTGAGAATGAATGACACTGGTGATATGGAACTAATTGAGGCAAAGCATCCGTTGTTAGGTGAAAAAGCTGTACCATTGACTTTTAGTATGGGGGATAATAAACGAGCCTTAATTATTACGGGTCCGAATACGGGCGGGAAAACGGTTACCATTAAGACGGTTGGGCTGCTCACATTAATGGCCCAATGCGGACTTCATATACCTGCAGATGAAAAGAGTAATATTAGTATTTTTCAAGCCATTTTAGTTGATATTGGGGACGGTCAGAGTATTGCCGAAAATTTAAGTACGTTCAGTTCCAGAATCGTTAATATCATTGAAATCTTAAAGAATGCAAAAAATCGCACATTAACTTTAATAGATGAACTTGGTTCCGGCACTGATCCGGGTGAGGGAATGGGTCTGGCAACAGCCATTCTTGAAACTCTTTACGAAAAGGGGGCCGTGATTTTGGCCACCACCCATTATAGTGAAATAAAAGATCTTGCCGAACAGCATCCAGGATTTATAAATGGGTCAATGGAGTTTGATCTTAAGAGCTTAAGTCCAACCTACCGTTTAATGATAGGGATAGGGGGCGAAAGCCAGGCCTTTGAGATTGCTTTGCAGTTGGGAATCCACCCGAAAATTATTGAAAAAGCGCATAGCGTAACGTATAAAGAAGAAAAAACCTATGTTTCTCCTGTTTCGGACGATTGGAAGCTTAAGGATATGGAAAAACAGGTTATCATCAACAAACACCAAGACAAAAAGCCGGCTGTAAAACCTGTCCAACAAGTGCCTTTATACCAGCAGGGGGACAATGTAAAAATCACACCGGGAAATGAATTTGGGATTGTTTATAAAGGACCAGATCAGCAAGGAAATTATATTGTCCAGATAAAGGGTGAAAAAGTATCGGTTAACCATAAAAGGATGAAGCTATATATTGCCGCAAATGAATTGTATCCCGACGACTATGATTTCGATATTATCTTTCAAACGAAAGAAAATCGCAAAAAAAGCAAGATTCTTTCAAAAAGACATGATGACGAAATTATAATTGAACATTCAGAATAACGATAATCCTTAAAACCTCGAAGAGGCTGTCTAAAAGGTACCCCTATTAGACAGCCTCTATTATTATTTTTTATTCTGTAAATATTGTTTAGCCAGCATCAGCTTTACTTCGTTATAGCTTAGACCTGACTGGCTGTTTAGACGTTTTACCTCTTCAATATCTGTTCCAACAATCGAATAACGCTTCTGATTTGAGTTCATCTTAAGTCCTCCAAATGAAAAAGAAAAATGAAGAAATGAAAAGGCTAATTTTGGACATACTAAAGGAAAAGGAGGCGGTTCCGATTTTTTTTGGTAAACGTGCAAAAGAAGAAGAAATGGAAACAATTCTTGTTGATACTGAAATTTTTTCATGCATGGATAATTCATGTATAGGCTGGATGAGAAAGGATTTTGTATCTGACGATTTACTGTGCCCAATGTGTGGTAATGAAATGATACAGGAAATTCGTGAGCTTCCGAAAATATAATAAGTTTCGTGACAAAGACTGTCTTGCTGATGACAGTCTTTATCTATACCCATATCTTCTACAAATTTTCATTTTGCTGTCCGATTTCACCGGCGGCAATAATTGAATTGGCTTCTTTAAGTAATTCATGCTCATCGACCGAATCACCGGGAACATTTTTTAAATTTGGATAGATGGCCCCATTATTAATGGTAATGGTTTTTTCTTTTGGAGCGGTTGTCAAATAATCTTCCTTCTTTGCCATTTCATCATCTCCTTACGTACAGGTTTTGCATTCCAATTGGCTTCTATGCTTCCCTATTTTTGACCAAAACGGAAAAAACTCTCCGGTTCGTCCGGAGAGTTTTTGTTATTCTTCTTTCTTTGATAGGCAGTGGTCACATTCCATTAGGTAAGATTCAGCTTGCTCTTCCATATGTTGACCACATTCTGGACATTCTTTTTTAGGAAGGTTACGGAAAAATTCAACTGGGCTCATTAACATTATTAAACATCTCCTTTATAGTACAGTTATTTTTATTGTTGTTTGTTGTAGTACAGAATAGGCAAAAATAAAAGTTTCCCTCTTTTTATTCTGCTTTTTTAGATAAACAGCGATCGCATTCCATTAGGTAAGATTCAGCTTGCTCCTCCATATGCTGACCACACTCAGGGCATTCCTTTTTAGGCAGATTACGAAAAAATTCAACCGGACTCATTAACATTTAAAACTCCTCCTTTATTAATACAGTTTATTTTAATCCCTCTTGTTATAGTACAGTATAAACAAAAAAATTAAAAATGTGTAGCCTTTTTTCTAAAAAAGTTAAATTTTTTTAAAAATAAGTCTTTTATCCCGGACAAGTAAGTTTATTAATGATTATTTATGAAGGATTTAATTTAGGGCAAATTAAACAAAAATTTATCTTTCCTAACATTTTGCTTTCCATTACAATCATAGTAGAAATAGGTTAAATGGGGGAATGCACGTTAATGAATGCATTTTTAGGAGATTTTCATCCTTATCTTTTTATAATTGCTGTTGGACTAACCTTTATGGCTTCTTATACGGCCTTAGACATGTTTTCCTTAATTAGGTCCTCAGATCAAAATAAAAGGCTGCTTTTTATAGGCGGCACACTTTCAATGGGAATTGGAGTATGGGTAACTAATTTTATTGGATTATTAACGACAAATAGTACTCTGTTTGCTAACTACCATATTCCATTAACGATTCTTTCCATATTTATTGGAGTTGCGTTTACTGGAATGGCGTTTTTTCCGCTGTTTGGAAAAGAAATTAAGATGTCACATCTGCTTGCTGGCAGTTCATTACTAACAATAGCCGTTTTTTCCATCCATATTATAGGCATTTATTCTATGAATGTGACAATTAAATATCATTTCCTTTTATTTGCTTTTTCTGGACTGTTAATGTTCGCAGCCTTCTTCTTTTCTTTTTGGATTTTGTTTTCTGTAAGGAATTTTCCGACTGAAAATCAAGTTTGGCTAAAGCCGGTAAGTTCGATTATTTTAACTTCGGCGATTGCTGAGGGACATATTTTATTAAAGAAATCGACACTATTTATCACCGATAACAATATGGTTAATAGTTCTGCTCCAGATAGTCTGTTTTTTACTTATTTGGTGCTGTTTGTTTCCGTCCTTATAATGGCGGGACTGATTGTTTCAAGTACCTTAATTAGCAAACAGTTAGCCACATCCGATTTCAACTTAAAGGAATCAATTAAAGAAGTAAAAGATATTACCTTTGCTTTAGATCAATCATCCATTGTAGCGATAACCAATTCAAAAGGTATTATTACATTTGTTAATGATAAATTCAGTGAGATATCAAAATACTGTCGGGATGAATTGATCGGACAGGATCACCGCATTTTAAATTCCGGATACCATTCAAAAGACTTTTTTAAAGATTTGTGGAAAACAATTGGCCAAGGTAATGTTTGGCACGGAGAGATTTGCAACCGTGCCAAGGATGGAGGCCTATATTGGGTGGATACAACGATTGTTCCCTTTTTAAATAGTCACGGGAAGCCGTATCAATATGTAGCGATTCGGACCGATATTTCAGACCGGAAACGTGCTGAGGGACATTTAAAAGAAACAATGAAGGAAAACACTGATATTAAATTTGCTTTGGACCAGTCTTCGATTGTTGCCTTTACAGATTCACGGGGGAAAATTACCAGCGTAAACGACAAGTTTTGTGAGATATCCAAATACAGCCGGGAAGAGATCATTGGAAAGGACCATAATATCTTGAATTCCGGTTACCATTCCAGGGACTTTTTCAAAAACCTATGGAAAACGATTGGGGAAGGAAAGGTTTGGAAAGGGGAAATCCGCAATAAAGCGAAGGATGGAACTTTTTATTGGGTCGATACCACGATCGTTCCATTTCTCAATGAACAGGAGAAGCCATATCAGTATTTGGCGATCCGCAATGATATAACAGAACGCAAGAAGACGGAAGAAGTCCTCCACCGGCAGGATAAGCTTGCCGCGGTGGGGCAATTAGCTGCCGGCGTTGCACATGAAATCCGCAACCCGCTGACATCTATGAAGGGTTACACGGAATTTTTGCAGTTAGATGAGCAAGATCCTGAACGCCTTGAGTTTTTGAATATTATTTTAGATGAAATTGAGCGCGTCAATACCATTGTCGAGGACTTCATGGTCTTGGCTAAACCAAAGGCAGTGGAATTAGAAGAAAAGAATGTTGTACCTGTTATCAAGAATGTGGTTTCACTGCTTGAGTTTGAGGCGCGTAAGAAAAACGTCCGTCTGATGTTTAACTGCAATCAGGAAATAATCCAGATAGAATGTGATGAAAATCGTTTGAAGCAGGTCTTTTTAAACTTTATAAAAAATGGTATAGAGGCCATGCCGAATGGCGGGGATCTGCATGTTAAAACGGTGATTCATGAGAACAATGTGCAAATATCCATTCAAGATACCGGTGTTGGCATTCCAAAAGAAAAGCTGAAAAAGCTCGGAGAACCTTTTTTCACTACCAAGAAAAATGGAAATGGACTAGGGTTAATGGTCAGCTTTAAAATTATCGAAAGCCATAACGGGAAAGTATTTGTAGAAAGTGAACCAAATAAGGGAACAACATTCAATATTCTATTACCGGCAAAAACAGCCTAAAACGGAAGAGCCTATCTTCCGTTTTTTCTTTTTTGAAAAATAGACAAAATTTTTTGCGAAAAAGGAAGCCGTAAATGTAATAATTAGATTAATATGATTATATAGATAGTTTAGTTATCACAGGGAGGGAGCATTTTGGGTGAAGCAAATTTAGTGAAGACAATTTGCGGCTATTGCGGTACAGGCTGCGGATTAGTCCTAGAGGTTCAGGATAATAAAATCGTCAAAATCCGCGGTGACAAGGAAGCACCTGTTAACAAAGGACAAACCTGTGTGAAAGGTGCATTTGCCTATGAGTATGTCCATGCCAAAAACCGGCTGACAGCACCTTTAATAAGAAGGGCCGGGGAACTGGTGGAAACCACTTGGGAAGAAGCTTATCAATTTATTGCAAGCAAACTTTCCGACGTAAAAAGCAAGTGGGGATCAAATGCCATCAGCATGTTCGCTTGTGCGAGAAGCACAAACGAATCAAATTATATAACACAAAAATTTATGCGGACGGTTATCGGCAGTAACAATATTGACGGCTGCAACCGAACGTGACATGCGCCAAGCGTTGCCGGTCTGGCAACTATTTTTGGAAGCGGTTTCCCAACAAACACTTTGGAGGATATCGACAAAGCAGAGGTATTACTCCTAATGGGCTCTAACACGACAGAGGCACACCCGATTATCGCTAATCGCATGAAAAAAGCAGCAAAAGCCGGCCTCAAAATCATTGTCGTCGACCCAAGAAAAATAGAAATGACAAAAGTGGCCCACCGCCACCTGCAAATCAATGTAGGCACTGATATTGCCCTAATAAATGCCTTGATTCGGGTAATTCTAAAGGAAGGTCTTTATAATCAAAAATTTATTGAGCAATTTACAATTGATTTTGATAAACTGGCAAATCAGGTTGAGCTATATACACCGGAATATTCGGCCAAGATCACAGGTCTTGCCCCAGAAGAAATCGTGGCCACTGCCAGGGACTATGCAAATGCGAGCGCTTCGATGATTGCTTATACACTAGGAATTACCGAACATCACTGTGGGGTGAACAATGTTTTCGACATTGCCAATCTTGCCCTTTTAACCGGGAATATTGGAAAGCCGGGCTCCGGAATTATGCCGCTAAGGGGACAAAATAATGTTCAAGGTGCCGGTGATATGGGCTGTCTTCCAAATCAATTGGCAGGAGCAATGAGCTTAACTAATGATGAATACAGAGCACGTTATGAAAAGGAATGGAATATTACCCTAAATCCCCAGGCGGGCGACACCCAAACCAGGACCTTTGATCGGCTTGAGATGGGAGAGCTAAAAGGACTTTATGTGATTGGGGAAAATCCACTTCTCGCCGATGTTGATATGAACCATACAAAAACATTGTTGAAAAAGCTGGATTTATTAATCGTTCAGGACATTTTTCTGACTGAAACCGCGAAAATGGCTGATGTTGTGCTTCCTGCCCGTTCCTGGGGTGAAGTCGAAGGGACTTACACAAACACGGACCGGCGGATCCAACGAGTACGTAAGGCAGTCGAGCCAGGTCTGAATACAAAGGAAGATTGGGTCATTCTTTGCGAGCTGGCGACATTGATGGGTTATCCAATGCATTATAACAAGAGCGAAGAAATTTGGGATGAAGTCAGGAAAATCGCATGGGAAATGTACGGGGGCATTTCATATGAGCGGCTGGAGAAGGAATACAGCATTCATTACCCTTGTCCAGATGAAAACCACCCAGGTACATTTATTATGCATGAAAGGTTCCATCAAACCGAAGCGGCTTCTAAAAAAGCTCCTTTTGTGCCTGTCGATTATACACCGCCTATGGAGCCACCGGATGAAGAGTATCCTTTTACGTTGACGACAGGCAGACGTTATGAGTCGTACAACACGCATACACAGACTCGGCATTACGCTGCGGGAGTGAAAATAAAACAGACTGAAGAGACTGTTGATATCCATCCTGAAGACGCCAAATCTCTTGGAATAGTCGATGGGGAAGTCGTCCAAGTCCGTTCACGAAGAGGAGAACTTCAAGTAAAAGCCAAAATTACAGAACAGGTTGTACCGGGGCTTGTCTTTATGAGTTTCCACTGGAGCGAAACACCGACTAACGTATTAACTTTAAATGAATATGACCCAATTTCGGGAACAGCCGAATATAAAGCTTGTGCCGTAGCGATTGAGCGAATAAGCTAAATAAATAGTAAAGAATAGTGGAAATGAGCAATCCACTATTCTTTTTTTTCCTGTATCGCCAAATCATGGACAGACTGGAATGTTCTGATGCGTTAGAAATGCTATTGTAATATAACTGCCATTCTTGTTAATGAATTAACATCTCCTTGTTCTTTTTCTGTTAAGAAACCATGTTAAGATTACTTTAGACATGCTTCGATGGGAACATAGGAGGTAGTTAAATGATTTTTAAAATAAAAACATTCATTGCAGCTATTGGATTATCAGCGGGTTTTGGGGTGCATGCACATGCTGCAGCGCTAGCAGTGCCTCAAGTGGACTCTATAGAAGAACAGCCAATAATGAATATTACAAATGTGCAAACTTTTGATGATTGGATGAAAATATCAACTCTAAATGATATTCCAATGTTACAAAGTGAAAAACAATTGATTGTTAACAAAACAGATACTTTCTGGGACAGTGCTAATCACATTCAGGAATCAGTCGCTAAAGCAAATGAAACGATTATTAGTCCGGAAACACAGATTGTTGCTCCAAAAATTGTGGAGAACAATGAGCAGAAACCAGAAACTGCTGCACCAATACAAGACAAAACTGAAATAGCCGTTAGCCAGCAGGATAACAGCAAACCAAAGGAACAGCCTGTTGTCGAAAATAAGGCGTCTGCTGAAACGCCTGACAATAACAATCAAAATAATAACGCTGTCGAAGCAACTACAAATGATAATAATAACAACAAGACCATCGATGCACAGCCGGTTGTAAATCAAAATCAACCAAAGGAGATCACTGTAGATGCCACTGCTTATACAGCTTCATGTGAAGGCTGCTCCGGCATTACCAAAACGGGTATTGATATAAAGGCTAACCCAAATGCAAAAGTGATTGCAGTAGATCCAGCAGTTATACCACTTGGAAGCAAGGTATATGTTGAGGGATACGGTGAAGCAATTGCAGGTGATATTGGCGGGGGAATTAATGGACATGAAATTGATGTGTTTATCCCTTCAGAACAAGATGCACTTAAATGGGGACGTAAAACAATTACAGTTAAAATATTAAATTAAACAAGCCGGATTAACATCCGACCTGTCAAATTGCCGAGAAAGGGTATTCTTCTCGGCATTTTTTTTAGTAAATTTATTGTCTCTACTGGTGGGCCTGTTGATTTCCGCTCCGGGCACTCGCTTTCCGTGGGGAGGTCCTGGAGCCTTCTCGGCGCTTTGGCGCCTGCGGGGTCTCCAGTGACCTCTATATCCCGCAGGAGTCGAGTGCCCTCCGCTCCAATCAACAGGGAGGCAAATCAACCTAAGTATTGCCACACACATTTTCCATCCTTGAGAATCGCGTTGCAAGCTTTTTCATATCTTGGCAGGCTGCAGTAAGAAGAGCTGTTCTCTTACATTATTCAATCCCCGCAACACAATAAAAGGGACGAACTTTATCAGGAAGAAACGAGAAATCAATATATTTTTCAATCAAGCAAAGAAAGTGATCATCTGGAACCAATTCTTCAATAGAAACAAATTCATATTCACTTTGGCTTTACTCTTTTGGCTTAAATATTAACTTCACCAATTATTTTATTGGAGTTGAAAGATTTAATTGAATACACCTGTTGATTGGCGCGGAAGGCACGAAGACTCCCGCGGAAAGCGAAGTGACTGGAGCGCCAATCAACAGACTTGTTGAACAGCCTTATATTAATAATATTACAACAAATTAACGCGGTGAATCGTTGAATCGTTAAATAAAATGAGTAAAATAAAAGGCAGTCGAAAGTTTCTCGACAGCCCGACAAGCCGGATGATTATCCGGCTTGTTTTGCTAGTTCTTGGGTTTTTGCAACAGTAGCTTTTCTTTGATAGAAGTACCAGTTTAATGCGAATGAAATTGCATAAAATCCAATAAAGAAATAAAACGCTGTTACTGGTGTGCCTGTGGCATTAACAGACCAGCCGAATAGTTTTGGAATTAAGAATGATCCGTAAGCGGCAAATGCTGCTGAAAAGCCTATAACTGGTGCTGCTTCCTTTGGTATGAAAATATTTGGAATCATTTGGAAGGTAGAACCAGAACCAATCCCTGATGCAAGGAACAAAATTAAGAAAGAAATTAAAAATCCTGCAAATTGTTTAGCATTAAGGAAATAGATTACTCCAATAGCACCAATTGTCATAACAACAAATACATAGGCTGTAACCTTTGCTCCACCCAGTTTATCTGCAATCCAACCGCCTACAGGTCTAGCGGCAGCTGCCACTAACGCTCCAAGGAAAGCTAGTGAAATGTATTCAGGGAATTGGGATTTTAATAATAACGGGAATGCTGCTGAATACCCAATGAACGATCCAAATGTACCGATATAAAGAATGGTCATAATCCATGTGTGTTTCCGCTTAACGATCACAAATTGATCTGCTACTGATTGTTTTGCGCCTGGAACGTTATCCATTTTAAATGCTGCAAGTAATGTTACGATCACAATTGGGATAACCCAAACAAATGCTGCGTTTTGTAACCAAACTTCTTGACCGTTAGATAAAACCTGCTTACCGCCAATTAAGGCAAATGTTCCAGAAGTAATGACTAATGGAGTGATAAATTGAACAACTGAAACTCCCATATTTCCTAAGCCGCCGTTAATTCCAAGAGCAGTTCCTTTTTTACTCTTTGGAAAGAAAAAGCTGATATTCGCACTTGAAGATGAGAAGTTACCGCCGCCTAATCCGCACAGTGCAGCAAGAGTCAGCATAATAGAATATGGCGTATCTGGGTTTTGTACTGCAAAGCCAATTCCAATAGCTGGTATCGCTAATATCGCAGTTGAAATGACGGTCCAGTTTTTGCCGCCTATCGTTCCGACTGCAAATGTATAAACAAAGCGAAGTGTTGCTCCGACAAGACCAGGGATAGCGGCTAAAGTAAAGAGCTGTTCCTCCGTAAAGCTAAAGCCAATATCATTTAAGCGTATTGCAACCACTGACCAAATTTGCCAAACGATGAAGGCAAGCATTAATGATGGGACGGAGATCCATAGATTTCTTTTTGCGTGTTTTTTTCCTTCTGCTTTCCAGAACTTTTCGTCTTCTGGGTTCCAATACGTTATTCGAGCCATTTTGATTTCCTCCAATGTGGGATTTCTATTTTTAAAATGTTAGTTTAGTTGTTTATGATGTTAATATAAACCAAAGGATAACACGATTTTTGTGACGAACGTCACAAAAGTAGTGAAGGAACTGTGAACTCGCTCAAGTTGACAAAAAGTTGTAATAAATTTACCGTGTTGGCAAAAAAAAGAGACCTTCTTAACGAAGATCCCTGTACCTTTTTAACTTTACGCACTTTCCTCTTTAAACATCCCAACGTAATTTTTGGTTTCACCTAAATCATCTTTAATCGCTGTTATAGTCAGCCATTCCTTATAAATTTCATTATTTTTACGCTTATTCCAAATGTGCCCTTCCCAGTATCCTGTCGATGAAAGGCTCGCCCACATTTGCTTGTAAAATTCGTTGTTATGCTCTCCGGATTGTAAAACGCTTGGGGTCTTTCCGATTACTTCCTCCTGTTGATAACCGGTAATTTTCGTGAAAGCCGGATTCACCCTTAGAATGATTCCATGTGGATCAGTGACGCATATTCCATCGACGGCATGGTTCACAATTTGTGTGGAAATATCAAGTTTTTCTTGGAAGTAAAGCCATACGACGATGACCAGACTGGCCAATGAAAATTCAGATAGGGCCATGAATCCAATGGCATAATGACCTGTAAGATTAAAGAGAATGGTTAGTATAATTGGCGGAAAAAAGCCTCCAAGTCCTCCCATTGCGGAAACAATGCCATTAACAATTCCGGCCTGCTTTGAAAAATAGAGAGGAACCAGTTTAAAAATAGCCCCATTTCCGATTCCAGCAAAGAATGCAACTAATAAACAGCCAAAAGAATAAATAGGCAGGGAGGGGGTAAAAGACAGTAAAAAGCCGGCAAATGTAAGGCTGAAGAAAACTGTTGCAAGAATCATAAAAGGATTTACTTTATCCCCTAACCATCCGCCGACGGGACGGAAAAGAGTAGCCAAAGCAATAAATCCTGCAGTACGTAGACCTGCGTCCACCTTCGATAGCTCAAAGTGATTCACTAAGAAGGACGGCAGATAAATCGTAAAGGCCACAAAGGCTCCAAAGGTTATAAAATAAAACAAGCTTAAAAACCAAAGCTTCGGATTTCGATAAACTTTATTAATTTGTTCCGATAATGGAAGGTTAGCCCTTTGTTCCTCCCGGTCACCAAAAAGAAAATTTAATAAGGCAAAAATGATCACAATGATCAGATATATTTGTATCGTTGTTCTCCAGCCAAACTCATTGGCCAGTATTGGTGCGAGGAAGGATGTAATAGCTGTGCCGATATTACCTGCACCATATATGCCATTAATAAAACCATGCTTTGTTTTGGCATAATATTTTGGGAGAGAAGTTACTCCAACGGAAAATATTGCTCCGCCAATCCCAAGCACAAATCCGCCTGCAATTAACATAGACATTGAATTGGCATAACTGATGATGGCAATCGGTACCACGAGAAGTACAAAACTGATTGAAAATAATATTCTTGCTCCATAGCGATTAGTCCAATAGCCAATTGGAACTCTAAGGAGTGACCCAAGTATAACAGGTACCGCTGTGGCCCAGGCAATTTCCGTTGAAGAAAGTGCAATATCTGCCTTAATAAAAGGCATTAATGAAGAAATGAGCACCCATACCATAAACCCGCCGATTAGGCTTCCTGTTTGCAAAAATAGCTGCTTTGTTCCTTGATTCATTCATATTCCTCCTCTGCCTTACAATAAATTAAAAATAAATCTTCCTAATTTATTTCATGCACCACCAACGAATTATTTCCTCCGAAGCATTATATTACATAAAACTGTCACATTCTGTGAGGAATGACACATAAATGTAGGAAAATTGTTTATTAAAGTTCAAAATTCATCAGTATCAGCCAATGTTATAGGGTGAGAAGAAGGATAGAATGTCAATAGAATTCATATTTCATGGACGGAATGGAAAATATATGACAAGAGTTTCGACTTTTAGGCATTTTAAAGTTAAAAGGGTGAGGAAGGAATGTATGAAGCGAAAAAAAAGATTTTATCTTGACCCGCCACAAATACTTGTGCTTGGATTTGCTCTAATTATTTTGATTGGCGCAATCCTGTTGACCCTCCCGGTTTCTACAATGGATGGAAAAGGTCTGCATTTTTTAAATGCCTTGTTTACCGCAACTTCAGCCACCTGCGTCACAGGCCTTGTGGTGGTAGATACGGGAACCACTTTTACTTTGTTCGGCCAATTGGTCATTTTATCCATGATTCAAGTAGGCGGCCTGGGCTTTATGACGTTCGCCACCCTGTTTGCCTTCCTCCTTGGTAAAAGAATTTCATTAAAAGAGCGAATCCTCCTTCAGGAATCCTTAAATAATATTTCGATGGAGGGGATTGTCCGCCTCGCAAAACGTATTTTAATTTTTACATTCGTCATTGAGTTAACAGGTGCAGTACTATTAACCATTCGTTTTTCATTTGATTTTCCCATTGGAAAAGCCATTTACTATGGAGTATTTCATTCTATTTCGAATTTTAATAATGCCGGTTTTGATTTGATGGGTGAATTTCATAGCTTAACAAGTTATGTAGACGACCCAATTGTCACATTAACAGTTTGTGCATTAATAGTATTGGGCGGAATTGGCTTCATCGTTATGAATGAGCTTTACGAATATCGACTCTCCAAGAAGTTGTCCCTGCATACAAAGATTGTTCTTGTTACCACGATTTTTTTTGTGGCACTTGGAACAGTCGGAATTTTCCTCCTCGAACTTACAAATGATAAAACGATTAAGCCATTGACACTGTCTGGAAAAATCCTTGGTTCCCTATTTCAATCGGTAACAGCAAGAACGGCAGGGGCAAATACCTTAAGCGTCGGCGATCTAAGTCATGCTTCGTTATTTTTGATAATTGTACTTATGTTTATTGGTGCATCTCCAGGTTCTACTGGAGGCGGGATTAAAACGACCACTTTTACCACTTTAATGGGAGCGGTTTGGTCGCAAATCCGTGGGAAAGATGATGTGATTTTCTACAGGCAGCGAATTGGTTATGAAACGATTTATAAGGCCCTTACGGTAACACTTAGTGGACTGTTTCTCGTTATGGTGGTTACACTTGTCCTCACTATAACCGAAACTGGGAAGGACTTTTTAATGATAATGTTTGAAACGACTTCTGCATTTGCAACAGTCGGCCTCTCGATGGGACTGACACCAGAACTGTCTTCTATTGGCAAAGGAATCATTATATTTACGATGTTTGCTGGACGGGTTGGACCGCTCACAATCGCTTATGCAGTTACCATACGCAGAAACCCGGATGCTTTCCGATATCCTAAAGGCAAAATCATGATTGGCTAAACTGACAGCGAGGAGGATACTTCTAAAAATGGCAGATCAATTTGCAGTTATTGGATTAGGCAGATTTGGACTAAGCATCGCCAATAAGTTATATGAATCTGGAAGGGATGTACTCGGTGTTGATGTAAACGAGGAAAGGGCAGATGAAGCACAGAGCTATGTAACCCATTCCGTTATCGCTGATTCGACCGATCCGGAGGCGTTAAAATCAATTGGAATTCGCAATTTTGATACCGTCATAGTCGCAATCGGCAATGATATTCAGGCCAGCATCTTAAGTGTCTTGCTATTAAAGGAATTAGGGGTAAAGAAAGTCATTGCCAAAGCCTTAAATAAACTCCATGGGGAAGTTTTAAAAAAGGTAGGGGCCGATTGGGTTGTCTTTCCGGAGCGGGATATGGGAATAAGAGTGGCCCATCAACTGATATCCCCAAAGGTGCTGAACTTTATTGAATTGTCCAAGGATTATAGTGTTGAAGAAGTAAAAATACCGGAAAAAATGACGGATAAAACCTTAAGAGAACTCGATTTGCGTGCCAAGTATAATCTTAGCGTCATCGCAATTCGCCACCATGACGATATTTTTATTTCCCCTTCACCTGATAAAATCATAGACCATGGTGATGTTCTAGTCGTCATTGGAGAAAACCGAGACCTTGAGCGATTTGCAAATCTCGAATAATCTAAGTCCCCCCATTTGAATGGGGGGTTTTTATTTGCGAAAATATAATTATGTTGAGAGGAGAGGTCGAGATGAAATTTACTGATTTAGAAACCACTACAGAACGGTTAGAATTAATGAAAACATTAGCAAATCGTTTCCAATCGAGAGCCCATAAGGTAGATGCGGAGGGTGGGTTTCCTTTTGATAATATTCAAGACCTGAAAGACACGGGCTATACCACATTAACAGTACCTAAAAAGTATGGCGGGAAGGGAATCTCTCTTTCCGAAATGATTAAACTTCAAGAACTGATTGCTGAAGGGGATGGTTCAACTGCCCTGGCGATTGGCTGGCATATGGGCATTATTTATAATTTGAACGAAAAAAATTCATGGAAAGAACCTATTTTCAAATTTTTATGTGAACAGGTAATGGCAGGCTCGTTAATTAACAGCGCTGCCACTGAACCAAGAACAGGGAGCCCGACGCGCGGCGGCAGGCCGGAGACAACGGCTGAACAAAAGGGCGGCAGGTGGCTTCTCAATGGCAGGAAAACCTTTACCACCATGTCTCCAGTTCTTGATTATTTTATCGTCAGTGCAAGTTTAAAGGGTACTGAGGAAATTGCAAATTTTCTTATTCCTCGATCTGCTGAAGGACTAAAAATCGAGGAAACTTGGGACGTTATAGCCATGAGGGGGACGGGAAGCCATGATTTGGTATTGGAGGATGTCATTATACCAGAAGAGCATATAGTCGAGCCAATTAAACCGGGTAAAAAGAGGGCGATGGGCTGGCTGCTTCATATTCCTGCCTGCTATTTAGGAATTGCGAAAGCGGCAAAAAGGTATTCCATAAATTTTGCCAAGGAATATTCGCCAAATAGTATCCAAGGTACAATAATTGATTTGCCAAATGTTCAGCAAAAAATTGGGGAAATGGAATTGAAAATCATGCAGGCGGAATTTTTCTTGTATGGTGCCGCCAAACAATGGGATGAATCAACTGAGGAAGAAAGAGAAAAGCTGGCTCCTGTATTGGGGGCCGCTAAATTAACGGTGACAAATTCCGCTATTTCCATCGTGGACCTTGCAATGAGAATAGTCGGGGCAAAAAGTCTTACATCCCAAAACCCACTGCAGCGGTATTACCGTGATGTGAGGGCTGGGCTCCATAATCCGCCAATGGATGACATGACTATCCAGCTGCTGGCAAAGCATAGTATCACTAATAACTAACCTGTAGAAACCACCAGACCAATTAAAGTACAATAAAAATTGTAAGGCAGGAACTAAGCTTCCTGCCTTACACCATGTCCTCATTTTCCTTTTCGAGATCAGCCGGCTGCGGCTGTGCTTGTTGAGTAATTGTTCCTAGAACTTCCCTATCATATTTACCTGGGTCTTTTCCTGCACCAGGCGCAATATTAGACATCGGCAGCTGTTCCATTTCTTTCCCTCGCGGCATTTATATTCATTCCTTTATTATAAAGTAAGAAATATTTTACTCCTCGATAAGCTCGCTGATTTCCACTGTTGTTCTTTCTTCAAGCGGCCCGCGCAAATGGACGGTCGCGGTTCTTCCATCCTCATTTAACTGGTCAATCCATACAGATGCACCATTGTATTTAACCATGATATCAGCGGATGAAGATAGGATTTGTTTTACCCTATTGACATTCATTACTTTCACTCCTCCATTAATAATCATTTTAGTCTGTGATGAAAGAAGTGATTTTATGCAACGATCTATATGTAACCGCTTTCTTCTATTATATATACAAAAAACTCCTATAAAAGATAAGACTAATATCCGATTGCACACGAAGAACCGAATGTATATGCTAGTTAGAAATACAATTCTACAGAAAAGCCAGAAAGAAAAATAAGGCAGTCCCAAAAAATAAATTAATAAGAAAATGCTGAAACTAAATTTAATATCATTCGTCTAATATTATTGAGTTTGAAAATAGTCATGTCCAACTCCCTAATAGCATAAGAATAAAGGGACATTCAGCAACATGTTAATGTTTTTCTTTTTATAGAAAATATGATATAGTTATTGAGGTTCGTTTACCGAAGTTAAATTTGGTAAGTGAGAGGAGAAGTTTTAAAAATGATTAAGGAAAGACTTTTAAAAAAAGTAAACAAAAGTCATATTACATTTTACGTCATTGCCGTTGTTTTATTTTGGCTAAAAACCTACGCGGCATATCAAATTGAATTTAATTTAGGAATTGATAACAGCCTACAAGAATTTTTATTATTTATCAATCCATTGAGTTCGGCGTTATTCTTTTTTGGAATTGCCTTGCTCTTTAAAAAGCGTACTAAGCTTGTTATGATTATCACAAATTTTATACTGTCCTTTTTACTTTACGCAAACATTGCTTATTATCGCTTTTTTAATGATTTTATAACCGTACCTGTTTTAATGCAGACGAAAACAAATGCCGGACAATTGGGCGATAGCGCTCTTTCACTCATGTCCCCACTTGATATTTTTTATTTTACAGACTTCTTTATTCTAATCGCCCTTGCGTTAACCATGTTCAAACAAGTGACGGTTACAAACAGGAAGTCATTTAAAATCGTTCTTTTGTTTTCGATTACGACATTTTTGTTTAACTTGGGTCTTGCGGAAAAGGATCGACCGCAGCTATTGACTCGTTCTTTTGACCGAAATTATTTAGTGAAATATCTTGGTGCATATAACTTCACGATTTATGATGTCATTCAAAATATCAAATCATCGAGCCAAAGAGCATTGGCAAATTCAACAGATGTTACTGCGGTAGAAAACTATGTTAAAGCGAATCATGCCGCACCAAATCCTGATTACTTTGGCAAGGCAAAGGGAATGAATGTGATTTATGTTTCAATGGAATCATTTCAAACCTTTATGATTGATTACAAGATGCAGGATGGCCAGGAAGTTACACCGTTTCTAAATTCATTAACACATGATCAGAATACATTTTATTTTGAGAACTTTTTCCATCAAACTGGGCAGGGAAAAACCTCGGATGCCGAGTTTTTAATGGAAAACTCATTATACCCGATGGCTCAAGGTGCTGTGTTTGTTAACAAAGCCCAAAACACTTATCAGGCTATGCCGGCCATTTTAAAAGGGAACGGCTATAATTCCGCCGTCTTCCATGGCAACTATAAAACATTCTGGAATCGGAATGTAATGTATAAGGCCTTAGGGTATGATCAGTTTTTTGATGCGGAATATTACAACATGACGGATGAAAACACGAAAAACTATGGCTTAAAGGATAAACCGTTCTTTGCTGAGTCTATGCCAATGCTAAAGAGCTTAAAGCAGCCATTCTATACAAAGTTTATTACCTTATCGAACCATTTTCCTTTCGAAATGGATCCGGAGGACACAGACTTCCCTGCAGGTAATACCGAAGATACGGTCGTTAATCAATACTTCCAATCTGCGCATTATATGGATCAGGCATTGGAACAGTTCTTTAATGATTTAAAGGCTGCAGGTTTATATGATAATACAGTGGTTGTTATGTACGGTGACCATTATGGCATTTCCGAAAACCACAACGATGCTATGGCACAAGTGCTAGGAGTGGATGAAATAACTCCTGCTATTAATGCTAAATTACAGCGGGTCCCTTTATTTATCCATGTTCCAGGAGTACAAGGCGGGATTCAAAAGCAATTTGGCGGCGAAGTAGATGTTCGTCCGACCGTTCTTCATTTGCTTGGTATTGATACGAAGGATTACCTTGAGTTTGGCTCAGATTTACTGTCGCCAAATCATCGCAATTGGGCGTTATTCAGAAACGGAGATTTTGTTTCCTCAGATGTTATTCAAGTAAAGGACAAATGCTATTCGACCGAAACAGGTGAGCTTCTTGAGAATTCAGAGGCGTGCAAGGATATTGCTGAAAAGGTAAGCTCAGAACTGCAAATGTCTGATGAAGTTGTCTACAAAGACCTGCTTCGTTTTTATCAGCCGGAAGGATATACGTCAATCAATCCGAACGACTATGAATACCTTGGACCTAAAACAGGCAAGACATCTAAAACAACAGAAAGCAACTAAACCAGAGGGAAGATTAAAATCTTCCCTCTTTTGTTTTTCCTAATTTTTGAAATAAAAATGTTGAAAAATCCTAATAATAGTGTAAAATTTCACTAAAGGGATATAATTGTATTTAGTGGGAAAATGTTCATTAATGAAGAAGGTGATGAAATGGAACCTAGCAAAAGAGAAGAGAGGCGAAAAATTTTTCGCCAGGAGCTTTTCACTCTTAGGGAAGAAGGATACCTTTCTGAGGCAATCGTCGAAACGGTTGCAAAAGCACACCATCAATACCATTTGGATTTATTAGAGCATGAGAGAATACCTATTCAAACGAAAATAACGGAGCCTGTCAAAAAAACGGCACCAAAACCCCAAAAGGCTAAAAAGGTACTAACAGCGGAAGAGATTCGTGAGAGAAATATCACTTGGTCATTAAACATTGGAGTTATCTTTTTGTTGATTGGCGGATTATTCGTAGCCACAAGCAATTGGGAATCCATGACAAGTGTGATGAAAAGCGGATCCATTGCAGTGGTTGCATTAATGTTTTTTGGAATCGCCATGCTTGCAAAAAAGGTACTGAAAATTGAAAAAACAGCGTTTGCCTTTATTGTTCTTGGGAGTTTATTTCTGCCTATTTTTATCTTATCGTTAGGCTGGTTTGGACTATTAGGCGGGTATTTATCCATCAATGGGGAAGGCAGATATTTGCTTGGTATGCTGGGGAGTATTGTTCCGGTCATTGTTTATCTTCATTTCGCCAAAAACTTGGGATCTAGGCTGTTCGTCTGGTTTTCCTATGTATCGGTTTCTGCGGGTGCTGCTTTTTTGCTGGCAGGACTAAAACTAAATGTCGACTTCTTTTATTTTGGGATGATGCTGTTTAATGCGGTTGTTATTTTTATTTATCACCAGCTTAAAGGCAAAGAAAATTATAAATTGTTTACCAAAGAATTTGTGCCCTTTATACAGGTCAATCTCGTCCTTTGCACCTTATTCATGCTGTTTTTATATGACAATGAGGTTCTCTATAGTTTTAACCTTCTTTTGACCGCTGTGGTTTATTTATCGATGATGTATGTAAGTGGAAGAAAGGAATATCACTTCATATTTAGTGTGATGATTGTTTATGGAGCTTATCAGTTGATTGAAAACAGTTTCCTGGATTACTTTGGAGAGATTGTCTATGCCTTAATCGGTTTTGCCTTTGTGTTTATTCCGAAAGCGCTAGATAATAAGTTTTCACTTGATCGGGTATTTCAATATACAAGTGCCATTATCTCTGGTTTTGCTTTTATTTATATTAGCTTGGAGGGCATTTTACTCCGCTCCGGAAGCCCTTCACTTGTACTAATGCTTGCCTATTTTATCATAGCAGCAAACTTTATCTATTTAGCTTATAGCAGCGGAAAAAAACTATTTCCATATTTAAGTTCTACTTTCATGGCATCAGGACTTTATGAGGCAATCCAATTAGTCTTATGGAAAATCGAAGGTATTGATATTTCACTCTCGATATTTTGCAGTGGATTCCTCTTGTTCACTTTAATAGGAGTAGTAAGAGTTAAATGGCTATCTATTATTCATAAAAGTTCCAAGGATATTGGCTTAGCAGTAATGGCTGCTAGCTTAATGGCCGCTATCCTGTTTAACCAATGGTGGGAGCTTGGGGTTATGCTGCTTCTAACGGTTATGGTCACTTATTTGATTTTGAAGAAGGAAGCAAGCGTTATTTTTAAGGAAATGGCTCTTTGGACTCTGCCAGCTTCACTTGGTTTTTCAGTGGTTAGCTTTGGACAGGAATTAAATATACGAAATGAATACTATTCTGTTGAGTTTGGAAATGCTGTCAATTTTGCGGCAGGGGCCATTCTGGTGGTCTTATCAGCAGTACTTTGGAAAAAGTGGAGTGAGAAAAAGTTAAGCAAAACTTTCCTTTATTCATCGGCCAGCCTTTATGCGATTGCCATTGCCCATGCTTTATTTGGGCCAGTTAACCAGTTATGGGTACAGCCAATAATTATTGCAATAGGCGTTGCACTTTACTTTTACCTATATAAAAAGATTGGAACGGAGTGGGCACCGTTTCCTGTAAGCATCAACACAATGTTAGTTTATTTTTCGGTCATCCATTCCGTTTCCCTGAAGGTTGAATTTGGCCAACTCACGAGTTCCTTAATGGCTGCAACAAGTGCAGTTTTCTTGCTGGGGATCGCTTACTTAACCAGAAAAATAGATTCCGTCTTGTCAGCTGCCTTTGTTTGGACGGGGCATATCTTATATCCAATTGCGCTGACATCTACGTTGGTTCTTTATCACACGGAGGCGCTATATAGCTTTGCCATATCATTGATTGTATACGGTCTGAGTGCAAATTTGGCCAAAAAAGAATGGAATATCAAAATATTCCTTTATGGTGCTTATACTTCGTTATTTTTACTAATTTCAACGGGTATGGATAAATGGCTGGATTCTGTTGTGGGATTGTATGAATTCCCAATTACAGCGGCTTTCATTCTATTATTCTCCTTGCTGGTGAATGATGAATATAAAAAGAGAACGGCCTACTACTTGATTCCATTCGCTATTTTCGGAATTGGCTGTCTTCTTTGGACGTATCCGTTTACCTGGCAGCCTTATATCGTGATAATTGCATACACTTTGGTCACATTACTTTATTTGCATAAAACAAAATGGGATGTGCTTGGTATCATACCGTTGTTTTTCTTGTTTGCGGCAACGGCACAATTTTCTTATTTAGGCGACCTGACCCCTTTACAAAATTTGCTCCTTTCAGGCGGGGTGGGGATTTTGATGTCGGCAATTGGACATAAGGTATACGAAAAGCTGATAACCAAGGGAACAAATCTTATTGCTATCAAAATAGACGGCTATACCATCATTTCCTTTTTGTATTTTTGGCTTATGTACTTCTTTATGGATGAATCACTATGGAGTCATGCTCTCCCTGGCATATTAATTGCCGGTAACTTTTTCTTGCAAAGAAAAAGAGTACCAGCAAATTTCTCGGTTTTTATCGGGATAATCGGCCTCGCTTATTTATTGCAGCCATACTATGCCATTATTGGGCTCCTTGATATTCCTCTTTTATGGGCGAGGGAAGTCCAGGTGCTGCCTTTCATTGTCCTGGTGATATTTATTCGCCGCTTATTAAAAGGCAGGTACTCACAAATAACTAAATCGATTCAATGGGCCGTTCTTATCATTGTTTCATTATTATTAATCCAGGATGGTCTGGCAAGCAATACTATTTATGATGCCATTATTCTTGGTTCCCTTTCCTTACTGTCCATGCTTGCAGGAATGTATTTGCAAATAAAAGCTTACTTTTTTACAGGTGCAGGTGTTTTACTTCTGAATGTATTTTTGCAGACAAGACCTTATTGGGGGAATATGCCATGGTGGGCTTATTTGTTAATCGCCGGACTTATTCTGATTACTGTAGCCAGCTTTAATGAATGGCATAAACAAAAACTCCTGAAAGGGGAAACGACTTTTATTACTGTTTTAAAGGAAAAGACAATTGATCGAATCAAGAGATGGGATTAACCCATCTGGAATCTGTCTATATTTCTTGAAAAATACCATAAAGTCTGTTACTATAGTGTTAACTTAATATTTGTCATTTAGGAGGAGTCTGTCACTTAGGGATACGTATGCCCTATGTTGACAGGCTTTTTTTGTTTCCATTTTTGTGAAGAGTCTGTTTGTAAAATTCAGACTCTTTTTTATTTTTTAGAAAGAAAGGTGATTTTGATGGAATTATTATTTCAATTGGCGGTTATTTTAATTGCCTCCAAAATAGCGGGGGATATCAGTGTCAGACTGGGACAGCCTTCGGTGTTGGGAAAACTGGTTATCGGTATTATTCTAGGGCCGGCTGTTTTAGGGCTAGTCGAAGAAACAACGACACTAGAACAGCTCAGCCAAATAGGAGTCATTTTGTTAATGTTCATTGCCGGCATGGAAACAGATTTGGATGAATTTAAGCGTTCAGGAAAAGCTGCCACCTTTGTGGGGTTAAGCGGAATAATTGTTCCTTTGGTGGTCGGTTTTCTGGCCGGAATTCTCATGAATATGACCACGATTGAAGCCATATTTTTAGGGTTGCTTCTTTCCGCCACAAGTGTCAGTATTTCTGTCCAGGCGCTTAAAGAGTTAAATAAAATGCAGTCAAAAGAGGGAGCAGCAATTCTTGGGGCAGCGGTCATCGATGATGTCGTGGTTATTATTGCACTGGCGTTTTTAATGAGCATGGCTGGCGGCGATGTGAATTTAAGCATAGTCATTATTAAAAAGGTGCTCTTTTTCGGTGGTGCCATTTTAGCGGCGTGGAAGCTTGTTCCATGGATTTTAAAAAAGTTTGCCCCTTTAAAGGTTACCGAGTCAGTCATTTCCGCGGCATTAATCATTTGTTTTCTTTATGCCTATTTAGCTGACGTAACTGGTGTGGCAGCCATTATTGGTGCGTATATTGCGGGTGTGGCGATCAGTTTAACAGACTTCAAAAAGGAAGTCTTTGAAAAGGTGGAAACAATCGGCTATTCCATTTTTGTTCCAGTGTTCTTTACATCGATTGGTATAAAGGCTAGCTTCGAAGGCCTTGCGCAAAATATCGGGCTTATTATTGTCCTTAGCATAATTGCTATTTTAACAAAACTTATTGGTGCAGCTGCGGGCGCTAAAATGGCCCATTTCTCATGGAACAGTTCGCTTGGAATCGGTGCAGCCATGGTTTCCCGAGGAGAGGTTGCTTTGATTCTTGCCACAATCGGTATTGAAGCTAAATTAATTAACCAGCAGCTATTTTCCATCCTAGTTATCGTTGTTCTTGTGACTACAATTGTAACCCCGCCAATGATGAAGTTTTTCTTTCAGCGAGGAGTCAAGCAAAATGCAATGAAGAGTACGGCATAAAGGAAGAGGCTGCCCTCCTGGGGCAGCCTCTTGCCGTATCAGCTGACAGATTTTAATGGACTTGACAGTGTATTGTCAGGTGTCTTTTTGCCAACATTCCGCAATCCCATTATAAATCTGGTGGTAAATATTAAGGCTGCAGCAATAATGAAAATCCCGCACAATGCCCCCACTTGGTCAGATCCTGTCCACTCAGGTAAGTGCACGGCCCACCTTCTCGGTGCACTAATTTTTCCGGCATAAAGGAATGAACCAACCAATCCGGTAAAGAAAATAAAATAAGTGGAAATAGCTAATTTATCAAAACCTGTTTGTTTCTGAGTACCCTCTGTTTTATTGAAGTAATACATGAAACCGAAAATCATCGCGATTACGCCCATTCCCATGTAGGTATGGAAATGGCCGGGAACCCATTTCGTATTGTGCATGACATGGTTAACGACAATCGTTGCATCAATAATAGCCGGTACAGCGCCAGCCACCCAGCCAAACATCGCTAGGAACATCATGCTTGAGGCAAAATCCCATTTCACGCTAGAGCGGAAAATAATCATTAAGGCGCCATAGGCTGTTACTACCATGACAGGAAGGCCGTTCGCATAGGAAAATACTTGTCCGATAATCAGCATCCATCGCGGTACGGCAAAGTCCATTAACAGATGGTGAGTATAAATCATAAGTGTGAATAAGGTAGAGAAGTTCCAAGCAATCAAAAAGGCTTTATTTGATTTCCATGGACGTCCTGTATATTCCTGCAGGATTTCATAAACCGCAATAACAGCCATATAAATTGTACAGTTAGCGAAAATATGGCCAAACGCATAGGTCAAATGCTTTGCAAGCATCGGATCAAAGGTGAAATCTGGATTGATAATGTTTATGATTGATTCCATTAGTGCAGTAGCACCAGCAAGAATTCCAACTGAATTGGCGATAATTACCATTGTTGTTGCCACAACTGCCGCCGGCGGTCCATATCCCTGTTTCCCTCTAAAGATATAATCCCAGCCCAGCGATTTTCCTAAGCCGCCGTATTCCTTGATCAGTCTTGCTGCCAAATAGAAATACATAACAAGGTAGCCGACACCAAGAATTAGAAGCCCAAACAGGAACAACAATGCCCCAGTCATCCCTTTGAATTTTGCTGAAAACGATGGAAGCGGGTACAGGAACGTCCATCCATCCGAAAAATTAAATCCGAAAATGGCGGTCAGAATTAAAACAACACCAATTAAAGACAAGGCCAAATTGGCAAAAAAGACTTTATGATTTAATTGGATATATTTTGATAGAAAGTACCACATGATGGCACTGCCGCCCAATGAAGCAATTCCAATCATACCTGTTCCATGAATGGTCATCACCTTATAAAACATCTCCGGTGAAATTTTAACAACATTTCCTTGGTTCAACAGCATAATTACGCCGAAAATCATCATCAGAACCAGTACAACTGAGGTAACCACTAACGAAAAAGCCACGCCTTTTTTAATAGATTTACGTGCATTGTTACTCATATTTAGTTACCTCCTTTTGGCTTGACGACAATATCCTTAATCATGACATGATGTCCGGTACTGCAATATTCCAAGCATAATATTTTGTAGGTACCCGGTTTTGTAAATGTTATCTCCACTACATTGGTATATTCAGGCATTGCCTGCGTCTGGGCAATTAACTGCATGTTTGGATCATATAGTCCAAAGCCATGGGTTACATCCTTGCTAGTGACACGAAACTGAACAGGTTCTCCAACGACAAAGTGGTCATCACTTAGTTCCCAGGAAAATTGCATCCCCGCAACATCCACAATCTTGCTTTTTGTATCTGCTTTGGCATGCTGGGCATGATAAGGCAGTTTACTTAATGACAGGGCAGTAGCGAACCCCATCACAGCAATAAGCCCTAAAAAATAAAACTTCCGGATTTTGTAGCCTTTCTCTTGAATAGGCCCATACTCTCGTTGTTTCCTCGACTCCCCATAAACGAAAGAAAAAGCAAGTGCAATGAGGAAAACAAAGAACAGTGTAGCGTACCATGCAATAGATTGGTACATGAAATCCCCTCCCAATATTGTTTCAAAAAACAAGTCATCCCCCAACAACTTGTTATTCCTTTACATTTTAATGTCCTTCTTGTGACAAAATAGTGAAAAAAATCATACATTCCAGTAAAACTGAAAATTTTCCTATTTAAATAACTTTTTTTCGAAAAAAATAGGAAAGTACCCCCAACATTTACATAACGTATTCGAATATTTTAGTAAATTACTATACTCGGGAGGTTAGATGATGGGAACCTTATTGATTGACATTGACAAATTACTAGAAGCTACTTCAGATCTAACATCTGAGAAAAATATTGGAAAATTGAAACCGGTAGAAATTGACAAGCTGCTTGACCGCACAAAAGATTGGTAAAAATTAGGACATAGTTCCTCCGGATATTTTTTATAGATTTTGCCTTCCATTATTGGAAGGTTTTTTTTATTTAAAAAAATACTAAAACAGTGAAACTCTTTTGATTTGCCGCTTTAAAGCAAAAAATAAATTTTGAATTTTCTATTGCTTTTGTACTAAAAAAATACTAGAATAATTTTTAATATAATTAATTTTTAGAAAAATAAATTAGGGGGATTACTTAATGAAGAAAAAAGTAAAAGGTCTTTCGATAGCTCTAGCCGGAATGCTGTTTCTTGCCGGCTGTGGAAGTAAGGAAACTTCCAGCGGCTCGGAAAAAGGCGGGGCGGATAAGGAATTTAAAGTCGGAATCAGCCAGTTTGCACCACACCCTTCATTGGATGCAGCAACAGAAGGCTTTAAGAAGGCATTAGCAGACAAAGGAATCAAAGTAAAGTTTGATGAACAAAATGCTCAAGCAGATATGAACAACACCCAAACAATTGCTAAGAATTTTGTAGGTGACAAGGTTGATTTAATCTTTGCAAATGCTACTCCAAGTGCTACAGCAGCCTTGAATGCAACAAAAGACATTCCTATTATTTTTACATCTGTAACTGATCCGGTTGGCGCAGGTCTAGTAAAAGCTTTTGACCAGCCTGGAAAAAATATTACAGGAACAACTGACAACCATCCAGAAGCAACAAAGAAAACAATAAATTTCATTACGGATGAAGTAAAAGCCAAGAATGTTGGCGTCATTTATAACTCCGGTGAGCAAAATTCTGAAGTCCAAGTAAAAGAGGTTAAGAAATTAGTAGAAGAGAAGGGTGCTAAGCTTGTAGAGGTTTCTGTTGCCAATACTTCAGAGGTTAAGCAGGCAGCTGAATCCTTGGTAGGCCGAGTGGATGCCATTTACGTACCGACTGACAATACGGTTGTTACGGCTCTTGATTCAGTTATCAGCGTAGCTAACAGCAAAAAGATTCCTCTGTTTGTCGGTGAACTTGATTCTATGAAAAAAGGTGCCGTTGCAGCAACTGGATTCAATTATTATGACATTGGCTATCAATCTGGTGTAATGGCTGCTGACATTTTATCCGGAAAGAAAAAAACTTCCGAAATTCCGGTTGAGCTGCCGAAGACTTTAAAATTGGTCATTAATAAAAAAGCTGCCGAAGCTCAAGGACTTGAAGTGAAAGAAGAATGGAGTAAGCTTGGCGAGTTTTATGACGGGAAATAGAAAAGCGGAAGCGCCTAGGCGCTGGAGCTAGACAAATAAGAGTGACGAATAGATTTTCGGGAGTCAATCTTTCTTTAGGATTGACTCCTTATGTGCTTGACACAAATTAATGTAGGTCAAATTGTTTTGGCTAAATGTCAAAAAAGGAAAGGATGAACACAATGTTTACAGCCATATTTGGATCATTCGAGGCAGGTATCATCTATGCGATTATGGCGCTGGGCGTCTATCTATCCTTTCGTATTCTAGATTTCCCGGATTTAACGGTAGATGGAAGTTTTGTTACAGGAGGCGCTATTGCCGCGGTCATGATTGCGGGGGGAGCGAATCCCTTTTTAGCAACTGTAATGGCTTTATTTGCCGGTTTTCTTGCTGGATGTATGACCGGGATCCTGCATACCTTTGGAAAAATTAACAATCTGCTTGCCGGTATTCTAATGATGATTGCCCTCTACTCCATTAACTTAAGAATCATGGGGCGTTCCAACATTCCATTATTAAATACGGATACAGCCTTTACGAAAATTGGCGATATTTTCGAAAAATCAGGAATTGATTCTTTCCTTAACGGACTGCTAACGGCAGCAGGCTTAGGTGACAGTCTTCCTGAAACATGGGGCATTCTTATTTTCATGCTTGTCGTTACCTTTATGATTAAATTCCTGACTGATTGGTTTTTACAAACGGAAATCGGGCTTGCTGTCAGAGCGACAGGAAATAATCAGCGCATGATCCGCAGTTTTTCAGCCAATACAAATCTTTTGACTGTTCTTGGACTGGGACTCTCCAATGCTTTGGTAGCTTTTTCCGGAGCATTGATTGCCCAGCAAGGCGGTTTTGCGGATGTCGGAATGGGTATCGGGATGATTATTATCGGGCTTGCATCTGTTATCATTGGTGAAGCATTGTTCGGTACTAAAACAATTGCCAGAACTACACTTGCTGTTATTGGAGGCTCCATTATCTACCGGATTGTCGTTTCAATGGCACTAAGAATTGAATTCCTCGATCCAGGAGATATGAAGCTGATAACCGCCATAATTGTCATTCTTGCTTTGACAACACCTAAGATTATTGAGCGTTCAAAAGAGAAAAAGCGGAAAGCTCGCAGAAAAGCAGAAAAACTGGGCGTAATGCAAGCATCTGTAGAGCGGAAGGGTGAAAATCATGCTGCAGTTAAATCAGATTCATAAAATTTTCAACGAAGGTTCGCCGGATGAAAAGATTGCCATTGATCATATTAATTTAACTATGAAAAAGGGAGATTTCGTTACAGTAATCGGAAGTAACGGAGCCGGTAAGTCAACGCTGATGAATATCATTTCCGGCGGTATACTACCTGATATTGGGGAAGTTTTTATCGACGGTAAAAATGTGACCACAATGTCCGAGTATAAACGTGCCAAAATGATTGGCCGCGTCTTCCAGGATCCGATGGCCGGTACCGCACCAAGCATGACAATTGAAGAGAATCTGGCAATGGCATATTCCCGGAATAAAACAAGAACCCTTAGCAGGGGTGTTACAAAAAAACGCCGCGATTATTTCCGGGAGGTTTTAGAGTCGCTTCATCTTGGACTGGAAAATCGTCTCAGTGCAAAGGTCGGGCTCCTGTCAGGTGGGGAACGTCAAGCCTTATCATTATTAATGGCAACGTTCACAGAGCCATCCATTCTCCTTTTGGATGAACATACCGCTGCCCTTGATCCATCTCGTGCAGAGTTAATTACGAATTTGACAAAGGAAATCGTCGATAAGTATAAGCTTACTACCCTTATGGTTACCCATAATATGCAGCAGGCTATAGACCTTGGGAACCGCTTGATTATGATGGATAAAGGTCAAATAATTTTAGAAGTAAACGAGGAACAGAAGAAAGGTCTAACTATTGAAGGATTACTCGAGGAATTCAAACGAATCCGCGGCGTCCAAATGGCCAGCGACCGGGCCGTCCTCTCGTAAAAAATTTTTTTGCTGGAAAGACGGACAATATTTTATTGAAATACATTTCCAACACTTAAATAGTAGAAACATACCGCTTTCGGGTATGTTTCTTTTTTATTTTAAAAAAATTAGTGTTTAATGCCTCAAAGCGTTATTGCTTTGCACTCTATTCTTGAGGGAATAGGCTGCCTCTTTATACAATGTATTTAAATTATAAATAAAGATAAGGGGGGTAAAACATGAAAGAAAGGATATCGAGAGCAGAGCAGTTGGTCGAGGACTTTTTCCCCGTAAGGGACGTGGATTATATAGAAATTTACACCGGGAATGCCAAGCAGGCATGCCATTATTTTTGTACTGCCTTTGGGTTTAGGCCAATTGCCTATTCCGGGCTTGAAACCGGGAATCGTGAAAACGTTTCCTATGTATTGAAACAGGGAAATATCCGCCTTGTTCTTACCGGATCCTACACAGAAAATACGCGGACAGCCCTATTTGTTAAAAAACATGGTGACGGCGTAAAGGATGTGGCCCTGCTGGTTGACGATGTTACAAAGGCCTTTGAGGAGGCAGTAAACAGAGGAGCTATTGCAATTGCCGCTCCATTTGAAATGAAAGATGAAAATGGTGTCGTGAAAAAAGCCGTTCTCGGTACTTACGGCGATACCATTCATACTCTTATAGAACGGAAAAATTATCAAGGTGCCTTTTTGCCTGGGTATAAGCCTTATTCTAACAATCTACCGGTAGAGGAAACAGGTTTAATTGGGTTTGACCATGTTGTTGGCAATGTTGAAAGCATGGAGGAATGGGTAGAGTACTATTCCAAGGTGATGGGCTTTAAGGAAATGAAGCATTTTAGTGATAAGGATATCACAACCGAATATTCGGCACTCATGTCAAAAGTGATGCATAACGGCGGTAGAATCAAATTCCCGATTAATGAACCTGCAGAGGGTAAGCGCAAGTCGCAAATTCAAGAATACCTGGAATTCTATAATGGCCCGGGGGTTCAGCATCTGGCCATTTTAACTGAGGATATCGTTTCAACGGTAATGGCGTTAAGGAAAAATGGTGTGGAATTCCTATCTACTCCGGGAGCCTATTATGATTCATTAGCAGAGCGGATTGGAAAGATTGATGAAGAGATTGGAAAACTGCGTGAATTGAATATTTTAGTAGACCGTGATGATGAGGGATATTTGCTGCAAATCTTCACAAAGCCGATTGTCGACCGTCCGACCCTGTTTATTGAAATCATCCAGCGTAAAGGGGCAAGGGGCTTTGGTGAAGGAAACTTTAAGGCTTTATTTGAATCCATTGAACGTGAGCAGGAGAAAAGAGGAAATCTATAAAAATAGAAAATTAGCTGTTTTTAAAAGGGCGTGGTGAAGAATGTACTACCGTCAAATGGGAAAGCTGCCCCGCAAGCGGCATACGATATTTAAAAAAGAGGATGGGAGCCTTTATAGAGAGCAGGTTATGGGTACCAGGGGGTTTTCCGGCACACAATCAATTCTTTACCATCATTACATGCCGACAGAAGTTGTAAAAGCGGAACTAAAGGGCAGTTATCTTCCGGAATATGAAGAGCAACAACCGCTTAAGCATCGACATTTTTTTACAAATAAAATTAACAGGCGTGGAGATTTCTTAAACGCAAGAGAGTACCTTTTGGGAAATCAAGATCTGTTAATCGGGACAGCGACTGTCACAGAAGGGATAAACAGCTTTTATCGAAATGGTGACGGAGATGAGATGCTGTTTATTCATACCGGCACAGGAAAGCTGGAGACGATGTTTGGGACGTTATCGTACGGACCAGGTGATTACCTGCTCATTCCGATAGGAACAATATACAGATTGATTCCTAAAGGTGCTGAACCGACAAAGATGCTGTTTGTTGAGGCATTCAGTCAAATCACGACACCTCGGCGTTATCGGAACGAATACGGGCAGCTGCTGGAGCATAGTCCGTTTTGCGAACGGGACATCCGCGGTCCGGAAAGGTTAGAAACCTATAATCAATCTGGGGAATTCGAGGTGTTAACGAAGTCACGCGGGGCTATCCATTCGCACATTATTGGCCATCATCCGCTTGATGTGGCAGGCTGGGACGGTTATTTGTACCCGTGGGCCTTTAATATAGAAAACTTTGAACCAATTACAGGAAGGATTCATCAGCCGCCGCCGGTTCATCAAACATTTGAAGGAAACAATTTTGTTGTTTGTTCATTTGTTCCGCGTCTTTACGATTATCATCCTGAGGCCATCCCGGCACCATATTATCATAGCAATGTAAACAGTGACGAGCTTCTCTATTATGTAAAGGGCAATTTTATGAGCCGTAAGGGTATCCAGGAAGGATCGATTACCCTGCACCCGAGCGGAATTCCGCATGGACCTCACCCGGGGAAAACGGAGGCGAGCATTGGGAAGAAAGAGACACTTGAATTGGCTGTTATGATTGATACCTTTCACCCATTGAAGGCTGTAAAAAATGCTCATGAATATGAGGACCCTGCCTATATGTATTCCTGGTACGAAAGGAAAGAATAGAATGGCTGAAGCAATCCAACATTAAGGTTGGGTTGTTTTTTCATTTAAGGAGGATTATTTTAATAAAAATGGTATGCTTTAGATAGAGGCTTTTGTGAGAGGTGAAATGAATGAAATTGGAAGCTATATTAGCAAAATTAAAGGAGCATACTCCAGAAATACTAGGGAGCAAGAAATTTTCAAAATATGCGGTTATGGTGCCGCTAGTATTAAAAGATGATGAAGTTCATGTCTTATTTGAGGTTCGGTCTCTTCAGTTAAAAAGACAGCCCGGTGAAATCTGTTTTCCTGGCGGCAAGATTGATTCCCATGACGAGGACGCTGAAGCCGCTGCCATCCGTGAGACAAATGAGGAACTCCGGATTGACAGAGAAGAGATATCAAAAGTCTATCCGCTTGATTACATGGTTTCGCCCTTTGGCATGATTATATATCCTTATGCAGGGTTCATAAAGAATCCGGAAAAGGTAAACCCAAATCCATCTGAAGTTGGAGAAGTTTTTACCGTGCCGTTGTCCTTCTTTTTTGAAAAAGAGCCGGAAGTTTATCATATTGAATTTAAAATGGAGCCGGAGAAAAATTTTCCGTTTGATTTGATTGTTGGCGGTGAGAATTATAATTGGCGTGCACGAGGGATGGAGGAATATTTTTATCTTTATGAAGATAAAGTCATTTGGGGATTAACAGGCAGAATTCTTGCCCATTTTATTGAGCTAATCCGCGGAGAATAAGCTTTCGCTTAGGCAGTGTGTTTATCTTAAAAATACACTGTTTTTTTTACCATTTTTCTGAATGTCCACCTGGAATGAACATTTGTACACATATAACGGAAAAAACACTTGAATAATTTCAAAATTGTACTAAAATTAAGTTTATATTTTTAAAAATTAGGAGATGTCAGAATGAAGGTCGTTAAGTTTGGGGGCTCCTCTTTAGCTTCAGGAAAACAACTTGAAAAGGTATTCCAAATTGTCATGTCAGATCCTGAACGAAAAGTGGTTGTTGTATCAGCACCGGGTAAGCGGAACCCGGAAGATATAAAAGTAACTGATTTATTAATAACTTGTGCCGAAAAATCGCTGGCAAACAGTAATCCTGTAGAAGAAATTAACACCGTTCTAGCAAGATATCGGGATATTGCAGAGGAGCTATCGCTTCCAGGAGAAATCATTGCAGATATCGAGGATGATTTATTTGCAAGATTGAACGGTGACAAGGATAAGCCTGATCGTTACATAGACCGGTTAAAAGCCGCTGGTGAAGATAATAATGCCAAATTGGTGGCAGCATTTTTCCGCAAGCGGGAAGTGGAGGCCTATTATGTCGATCCGAAAGAGGCTGGGCTGGTTGTAAGCCCGGAACCGGGAAATGCACAGGCACTGCCTGAAGCATATGAACGCTTATTTGCACTCCGGAATCAGCCTGGCATTTTAATTTTCCCAGGATTCTTTGGCTACAGCGAAGAAGGTGAAGTCTTTACGTTTTCGCGAAGCGGCTCCGATATTACTGGTTCCATTCTAGCGAATGCTTTAAAGGCTGATTTGTATGAGAACTTTACGGATGTGGATGCCGTTTATTCCGTTAACCCTTATATTGTTGAAAAACCAAAGGAAATAAAGGAATTAACATACCGAGAAATGCGGGAGCTTTCCTATGCAGGTTTTAGTGTATTGCATGATGAGGCGCTTGTGCCGGCCTTTCGTGCGGGAATCCCAGTTCATGTCAAGAACACTAATAATCCAAGTGCCCCAGGTACGAGGATTGTGGCTGAGCGAGAAAACACCAACGGGCCAGCCATCGGGATTGCCAGTGATAAAGGCTTTTGCAGCATTTATGTGAGCAAATACTTAATGAACCGTGAAGTGGGCTTCGGACGTAAACTTCTCGGGATTTTAGAAGACTTCGGATTATCATATGAGCATACGCCGTCAGGAATAGATGATATTTCCGTGATTTTACGAGAAAACCAGTTTGACGGGGAAATGGAAAAGGAAATTCTGCAGCGTATTAAATCAGAACTACACGCAGATGAAGTAAAGCTTGTCCATGGACTTTCTCTTATCATGGTGGTTGGAGAGGGAATGCGCCGAAATGTAGGGACAATGGCCAGAGCCTCCAAGGCCTTGGCAAAAGCCAAGGTTAATATTGAAATGATTAATCAGGGTTCCTCAGAGGTTAGCATGATGTTCGGTGTCAAATCAGTTGATGAAAAAAGAGCTGTAAAGGCGATTTATGAGGAGTTTTTTACAGCGGTGACCGTATAAGTTAAAAAGCAGCCTTAGTGATTGGGGCTGCTTTTATCTTCTCTTGTTCAGTTTTATCTTTGTCCTTATCCAGGACCATATCGCAATCACTAAACCGCCAAGGGTGTCGGCAATTAGGTCGGTCATCGTATCTTTATTCCCGCCGCCTTGTAGAGTCATCCCCAAAAATTGGTCACAGCTAAATTCATAAACCTCCCATAGCACACCGCCGAGAACGGCAAATGATAACGTAAATAAAAACACAAACCATGGAGATATATCTCCTCCGGCGGACCTGTGAATCAGCCGTTCATACAAGGCGATGCCGGCAAAAGCCAAAATTGCCCCGCTGACCAAATGCATAAAGCTGTCCCACCAGCCAAGCCCATACCAGCCGCGGATAGAACCCAAATATTGTGAACCCACTAAAAAAATTAAATAGGAGATGACAATGGGCAGATTAAATTGGAGCTTTGTAAATAACGCCAACAGAAGCGGGATTGCCCCGCAGACAATGCCGCCTATCGCCACCGTTGATTTAAAGGATTGCCCCTGATTATGGTAATAGACAGCTAAAATTGCCATGAAAATTACGTACAAACCACTTAATAAAAGGACAAGTTTTCGATTCATATATGCCACCTAACCTACACAGTCTGTTTTCTAACCTTTGCATAAACAGCCACGAGGATTCCCCCTGCAAGACCGAACAGCAGATCTAGCATCGTATCTTTATTGCCGCCTCTTTGCATCGTGTGCGTAAAAGTGATATCCCCTAAAAACTCGTAAATCTCCCATAGGGCACTTGCTAAAACGGATAATGAGAGGACAAACAGAAAAAGAATCCAGGAGGAGACCTCATTTCTTATGTTCGCTCTTATCATATTCTTAAATAAGGCAATTCCTACAATTCCCACATACACTCCTTTATAAAAATGAAGAGTGGAATCCCACCATTTGTGATGCAAATAAAAACTTGCGATGGACCCTAAATATAACGAGCAAAATAAAAAGAAATAATACCCTATGATAAGGGGGATGTTGAACGGATTGTTTTTAAAGCGCAATATAAATAGAGGAAGGGCACTGACCAAAATTCCGCCAAGGGCTACCTGCCATCTGGATGAGTCCCCCTTCATAATGTATAAAATAAATAGGACAGCCATAAATAAAATAAAAATCACACTTAAAACACCAAGAACCTTTCGCCACATAATTGCACCTCTTTACAAGAGTCCTGCCTGATATTATGCCCATTATGTTCCGATTTTACCCGAGTATGTATCCGGCACTCGCCAATTGCATATTAAAAATGTATAGTAATACTGGAATAGATAGTAACTTATATTGAATAACTTTGTGGAGGCTTCTTATGCAAAGGGCACAAATACCGACATATGAACGAATCGCCATCGATTTGGCCAATCGAATTTACGATGGGGAATTTAAAGTTGGGGATAAGATTCATGGAAGATCGACATTGGCTAGTGATTACAAGGTATCTCCGGAAACAGTCAGGAGGGCCATCAAGATTTTGGAGGATGTGGAAATTGTCCAGTCCACAAAGGGAAGCGGCATTGTCATCTCATCCCGTGAAAATGCTTTTAAATATATTTCACGTTTTTCGAATCTGGCTAGCATCAAGGAATTAGAAAAACAAATGAATACACTTATGTTGGAACGAAATAAGCTGGATGACCAGTTGTTTGATACGCTCCGAAAAATATTGGATTATTCAGGGAAGCTTCGTCACACAAATCCGCTTGCCCCGATTGAAATCGAAATTCTTCCAAACTGCAGCCATATCGGCAAGACTATTTCGGATTTGAAATTTTGGCAAAACACTGGCGGCACAGTAATTGGGATCAAAAGACAGGGAGGCCTCGTAATCTCTCCAGGACCGTACGCGCTTATTCTAGAAGGGGATGTATTGCTCGTGATTGGCAGCGAGGAAACCTATGACAGGGTGGTTCATTTTATACAGGAATAAGAACAGGAGGCGACGTTTTGTCTGCCTCCTGTTGTTTATTTGTCTAATAATCCCTCTTTTTCTAAAAATTCCTTCGCAACTTTTGCTGGGGATTGTTTTAGACTATCAACCTTATAATTTAGTTCCCTCATTTTATCCTCTGTAATCTTGCCGGCAAGGCTGTTAAGAACATTTTTCAGTTCAGGATGTTCTTTTAAAGTTTCCTCCTTGATGATTGGAACTGCATAGTAAGGCGGGAAGAAGTTCTTATCATCCTTTAACACTTTTAGCTTAAAGGCTTCAATCAAGCCATCGGTAGAGAAAGCGTCAATAACGTCGCTTTTGTGATTGTCGAGCGCTGTATAACGCAGGCCGCCGTCAACGGCTTTAACGTCCTTAAATTGCATATTATATGTTTTGGAGAGACCAATTAATCCGTCTTCTCGATTTGGGAACTCAATGGTGGGTCCCATAATTAACTCGTTACTGACTTTGGCCAAGTCGGAGATGGTTTTCAGTCCGTATTGATCAGCGGTATCCTTACGAATAGCCAGTGCATAGGTGTTATTAAAACCAAGCGGCTTTAATAATCTAATCCCGTACTTTTTGTTAAATTCCTTTTGAACATAATTGTACACCTGTTCGGGATTGTTTTGTGGGGGCTGTTTTAAAATATTGACAAGGCCAGTCCCTGTATATTCTATATATGCATCAATATCGCCGCTGTTAAGGGCGCTGAAGGTAACCTGAGAACCGCCAAGATTCAGCTTTCTTTCAACCTCTAAATCAGTTTTATTTTCAATTAAGTCGGCAAGCATATTACCAAGAATCAACTGCTCACTGAAATTCTTCGAACCAATGACAATTTTATCGCCAGCCTGGGCCTTTGAATAAACGGTAAAGACGCCGGCAATGACTAGAAGGACACTGGCAAAAGAAAGAATGATTTTTTTGGTTGTTTTTCCTGTTTTCGACGCAGACGATTGTTTTGTCTTATAAGATAGGGAGGTCTCAAGCTTTCCGACAATAAAGTCGATTAATAATGCAAGGATACATGCCGGAATCGCACCAGCCAAAATCATGGCATTATCGACCGTTTGCACACCGGAGAAGACAAGATAACCCAATCCGCCTGCTCCTACGAAGGCTGCAATCGTCATTAACCCAACAGCCGTAACGGCTGAAATTCTGATACCCGCCATAATCATCGGGAAGGCCAGCGGCAGCTGCACCTTTCTCATTGTTTGACCCTTGGTCAGACCGATGCCTTTGGCGGCTTCCAGAATGTCTCGATCAATATTGGTTAATCCCGTATAGGTATTTTTCACAATTGGAAGCAGGGAGTACAATACCACCATTACAATGGCAGGGGTACTGCCGATGCCGATAAATGGAATTAGAAATCCGAGCAATGCCAGACTTGGCACCGCCTGAATGACATTTGTAGTGCCTATGATTGGTTTAGAAAGCTTTGGCTCTCTGGAAATCAATATTCCAAGTGGAATTCCAATAACGGTAGCAATCAGAACAGACATGACACTTAAATATATATGCTGTCCTAAAAGTTCAAGGAGTTGGTTATAGTTGTTACTTGCATAGTTCCATAATTCAGCCATTAAAAGGCCACCTCCATGTCGATTAATTGGCTGCTTAGTGCAGATAAAATACTGCTTCTTGTAATAAGACCTGTTAACTGTCCAGTACTGTTAATAACAGGCACATAACCAATCTTATGTTCATTCATGGTTGCGAGAACGGAAATCAAATTGGCATCCTGTGATACTGACAGGACATTCTTCTCCATTACCCATTCAATTTCGGAGTTGCGGTTTAACAATTGAATTCCTTTCAAGGTCACCAATCCGATAAGACGGTTATTCTTGTCAGTTACCAATAAACTGTCTACCTTGTTTTCCTTCATGATTTCAATTGCCTGCAGGACGTTCCGTTTGGCGGTAATTTTAACCGGATTTGGAATCATGATATCCTCGGCCATTAACAATTCAGGATTATTCCATACCCTGCGCTTGCCGATAAAATCGGAAACAAAATCATTAGCAGGATTTTTTAAGATGTTTTCTGGCGTGTCATACTGAAGAATATCCCCATCTTTTAAAATACAAATCTTGTCAGCTATTTTAATAGCCTCATCCATATCATGAGTGACAAAGATGATCGTTTTGTTTAATTCCTTTTGCATTTGGAACAGTTCATCCTGAAGTGATGATCGTGTGACGGGATCGAGTGCACTGAATGGTTCATCCATTAAGATAATGTCGGAGTTTGTTGAGAAGGCTCTTGCTACGCCAATTCGCTGCTGCTGGCCGCCGCTTAATTCCTTTGGATAACGGTGCAGATATTCTTTGGGATCTAATCCTACTATTTCAAGTAACTCGTTCGTTTTCTTCTCAATAGCAGCAGGATCTTCCCCCTTCAGTTTAGGAATTAACTCTAAGTTTTCCTTAATCGTCATATGTGGGAACAAACCCGTGTTTTGAATGACATAGCCAATATTTCGGCGAAGCTCAATCGGATTCACGGTAGAAATATCAGATCCATTTACCACAATCTTCCCTGAAGTTGGCTGTATCAGCTTATTAATCATTTTTAACAAGGTTGTCTTCCCGCAGCCACTTGGACCGATAAAAACAACAAGCTGTCCTGCTTCAACTTTTAATGAAAAAGAATTTATAACTGTTTTGGATCGATATTTTTTAATAATATTCTTAAACTCTATCAATCTCATTCCCTCCTTTTTGGGATGTAACAACTTAATGTTATCACATAAGTTGTTGGTTGTCGAATTTGTTCAAAAATTGTCCAAAAGATATGCGGCTTCAGAATGGCGTGGTTATTGTTATTCTTTTTTAATTAATAGTGATAAAATATAGAAAATAATGAAAATTTTTAAAACAGAGGAGAATGTCAATTGAGCTTTGTTCGTGAAAAATTCAGTGCGAAGTTTTTTCTTTTCCTCGTGACTAGCGTTCTGTTAATTCATATTCCGTTTATGGGGAATTATTTTCGGATGATAAATACATTAATTCATGAGTCCGGACATGCATTCGTGGCTTTACTGGGCGGTAACGTAGAAAGAATTTCGTTATTTATGAATTCTGAAGGTGCCACGTATAGTAATCAATCCACTTGGATTGGCAGTTTTTTTACCAGCTTGGCGGGTTATACATTTGCATCATTTTCAGCCTTCCTTTTCTTTTTATTACTTGGAAGGAAAAAGCAGATACTATTAATCGATATCATATTGGGATTCATTTTTATTAATCTCCTTTTCTGGGTACGTAACCCATATGGAATATTTTGGCTCAGTTCATTTGCTGCGGGGTTCCTGTTCCTGCTCATTAAAGGGAGCCAAGGATTTAGAGATCATTTATTGATGCTGATCGCCTCTATTTTACTGGTGGATTCGGTTCAAAGTGCATATGAAATATTTTATATAAGTTTACTAAGCCCGCAATCTGCGGGAGATGCGGCGAATTTGGCGAATTTGACCATAATTATTCCCGCCCCATTTTGGGGAGCACTCTTTTTCTTTCAGGCACTCTGGTTTTGTTATTACGGCCTAAAAAGAGGATATTACAAAACTTAAGCTTATACTGGGAAATGAGCTGGCTCTAATCGGGTCAGCTTTTCTAATGAATAGGAAGATAAAATAAAAACCAAAATATACCTTATGGAAAAAATATGGGATGGTGTATGGAATGGTCAAACTTTTTACTGATGTTGATTTAGATGGCCTTGGCAGCGGGGTGTTGGCAAAGCTCGCTTTTGGGGAACAGGCAAAAGTATCCTATTGCTCTTATCGTAATTTAAATCAGCGGGTCGAAGCTTTTATAACTAACCAAGAAAATAATAATGAAGAAATGTTCATTACCGATTTAGCTGTAAATGAAGAAACTGAGAAAAAATTAGCCGCAAGATTTCAGGCTGGAAAACATATTCAGGTGATTGATCATCATGTGACAGCGTTGCATTTTAATAACTACAAATGGGGTAGTGTCAAAACAGAATATGAATCTGGAAAAAAAACCTGTGCCACATCGCTGTTTTACGACTATCTAATTGAGAAGGGAAGACTGGATAAAAGCAAAGCGCTCGATGAATTTGTAGACTTAATCAGGCAGTACGATACCTGGGAATGGGATGAAAATAACAATATCAAGGCCAAACGCTTAAATGATTTGTTCCATATTATGAACCGGGAACAGTTTGAAGAGGAAATGATAAAAAGGTTAACGGAGAACAGGGAATCATTTGATTTTACCGAAACAGAAAACATAATTTTGGATATCGAGGAACAAAAAATTAACCGATATATCCATTCTAAAAGTAGGCAAATGGTCCAAACCTTTGTGGAAGATTATTGTGTTGGTATCGTCCCTGCGGAACAAAACATGTCAGAGCTGGGGAATGCATTAAACACGCAAAATCCACATTTGGATATGATCGTCCTTCTTAATTTGGGTGGGAAAAAGATGGGCTTTAGGACCATTCATGATGAAGTGAATGTCGCGGAGTTTGCTAAAAGGTATGGAGGAGGGGGACATCCGAAAGCTTCAGGGGCAGATTTGACCAAAGCGGCCTTTGAAACATTTGTTATAAATGTATTTGATATCTTACCGCTTAAACCCGATGCTGACCGCAATGAATTTAATCTGAAGGAGTCGGAAACAGGGAGCAGCTACCAGAATCATAAAGGGGAGATTTCTTATATATTTCCTTCTGGAGACGGGGAGTTTTATGTCTTTCATAACGGTGAAAAGGCCACGACGATGTTCTTGACCTTTATGGAAGCTGAGCGATTTGTTAAAAGAAGCTTTTCCTCATGGCTGCGGTATGACCGGGAGTACCTTGTAGAACTTTCCAAATACTTAAAGATATCAGAGAAGGAATTAAAGGAAAACTATGCAGAAATTATCAGCAATCGATTGGTGGATATTGTTGGAGGAAAATGAGAGCTGGGCGGCCAGCTCTTTTTTTGCATGGAGTAAATTATAGGAAAATCAGCGCAGGAGTATTTTATCATTATCTTGAAATTGTAATTTTATTGAAAATGAAAAGTAAATTTATAAACATGTTCCTGTAATGAAGTAATGGTAAGTTTATAAAAAGGTATTTTTTATACACCAAATGGATATTTTATTTTTTAAGCAAAAGTTAATTTTACAATATTAATATACCTTTTGATTGAATCCATATGATGAGGTGATATTATGGCTAAATCAAAAAGGAGTAAGTATTTTGATAATGCAAAGTTTATCTTAATGTTCTTGGTCGTTTTTGGGCATTTAATCAGCCCGTTAAAGGATCAAGATGGGTTTCTCTTCACGTTGTATACAGTTATTTACTTGTTTCATATGCCAGCGTTCATTTTAATCTCAGGTTATTTTTCTAAGGGATTCCAAAAGCCGGGCTACTTTAAAAAACTGACCATAAAGCTATTAATCCCTTATCTCTTTTTTCAGACCATCTATTCTGTGTACTATTATATGAATGGCAAAGAAGCTGCCTTTCATGTTGATTTTTTCCATCCCCACTGGTCGCTTTGGTTTTTATTAAGCTTATTATTTTGGAACATCTTGCTGATTCCTTTTTCAAGAATGAAATGGCTGGGATTGGTCCTTGCTATTGTTCTCGGTGTGGCCATTGGTTATTTTAATGAAGCCGGCAGCTATTTGAGCTTGTCGAGAACATTTGTCTTTTTTCCATATTTCTTGCTCGGCTTTCTATTAAACGAGGGGCATTTAAAAAGGATTCTGAGAGGGAAGTATTCACTGCCGACGGCAATGGTCGTCCTCCTGGCTGCTGTCATTTTCTTTGGCCATTCCTTTCCTCAAGATGCTGTTTCCTGGCTTTTGGGTGACAGTTCCTATGCAGCAATGGGGGTAGAACACATTTCAGCCGGAGTATATCGGTCTTTGCAATATCTCTTAACCTTTCTAATGGTGTTTAGCTTTTTAACATTTATTCCATCGGCACAGTTCAAATTTACCGAAATTGGAGAAAGAACGCTTTATATTTATTTGTTCCACGGTTTTCTCATTAAACCGGTCCAATCCGTTTTTCCGGACCAAGGGTTTAGTTCCATCTCGGGAGTCTATTTATTTCTTATTGGTTTTTCGTTTATTGTCTGCTTGCTATTGGGCAGCTTTTTGGTTAAAAAATATACAAAACCGCTTGTTGAACCCAAGCTGCCGCTTACAAATGCTGGCGGAAAATAGGCTTCAAAGCTAAAAAGGCTATTCTCTATGAATGGCCTTTTTAAATTGCGACTTTCAAGTTGAAATATGGTAATATAGTGCTAAGATCTTCCAAAAATTTTTTGGAGGGTTCATTTTTTATGTGGGAGGAATATAACATGAAAAACGCAACAAAATTTTGCAGGAAGTTTAATCCGAGTATGGGGGCTATCTACTATGAACCATAGTGGTCAGGCCAACAAGCAGTACTTCCAAAGACAGCTTGTGTATATTGAGGAAAATATCAAGGATTTAACTAATCTCTACATTTCCTCGACGCCTATTCAGGAAAGACTGAAACATTTTTTCAGCCTTTATGTTTTGGAGTTGGAGGAGATATTAAAACAAAACCAAAAAAATGGCTTTATAGCATCAATTCCAAAGGTTTATATTGGGACAAAGGTTACCGTTATGTATCTCGATGATCAGGAAACAGAGGAATATGTTATTTGCTTTCCGGAGGAGTCTGACCCTGACAAAGGCTTTATATCCTTTTTATCCCCAGTCGGCAGACAGCTTCTTTTAAAAAATATCGGGGAAGAATTATCCTTGAAAATTCCGACTGGAGAACTTGGTGTCAGCATTAAGGAAATCTCGTACTTTGGGGGTCTGCTGGAATTCGATACACAGCAAACAAAAGAGGCTTAAACATGCATGCTTTTGAAAACGTTTTATAAGAGAACGACCGAACGTGTGAGGACCGCGTTCGGTCAGTTTAATTGATAATCAAAAGCCAAATAGGGAACTAACAAAATTCTTCTTTTTTCTTTTTACCTTACTGTTTTCTAAAACTAACGGTTTTTCGGCAGGTGCCGGTCCTTTTAATTTGGTTACCTCGTTTTGAAGCTGTGCAACCTGTTTCTCCAAGCTTCTCACAAGATTTTGCAGTTCTTCAATCTCCCTGCGATGCTGGAGGAGTTGATAGGAGGCAACAGAATCCGCCTTCGAATGTAAACCAAGCTCTAATTCCTTTACCTTGGCATACAGCTTTTCCAATGCCTCACCGTTTTCGACCGCTTTCACTGTCCCTTTGCGTGGACTTTTCTTTTCCTTTTCTTGGCTGATATCTTGCAATAAGGTTCCGTTCTGGAGCTGTTCGTGGATATTTTTAAACAGTTCAATATCCTCATCTTTGAAATGATAGTGGCCACGCTCATTTCGTTCCATTGGCAGTTCAAGCTGTTTTACCCAGCGCTGAATTGTGCTAATTGAAACACCCAATAATTTTGCAGCCTCTGCTGTATTCATGACAATCCCTCCATTTTTAAAAATGACCGAAAACCTTGATATCCAACGAAAAGAATCAGCGTTAATGAAGATTCCCGTACCTTAAATTTAACTCCAAAATTTCCACCACTTTTTTTCCTTTGCCGCGGCAACCTCTCGATAGTTTGCCAGCATTTGTTGAAAGGCGGCTTCCCTTTGCTGGACTTCATGACGGTATTGCTCACGGTCATCCATAAGGAATTCACGTTCCTTTGCGATTTCGTCAGCCAAATTGGAAATTTCATTATTGGTTTGGTCGATGTAATTTGATAGCTTATCTGAGGTTTCGACAACCTGTTTTGTGAGGGAATAAACTTCATCAGCAGTTTCGATGGTGACATTCTTGATGTTGGATGATAAATATCTCAACTTATCTGAGGTTTCCTCCGAAGCTTTCGAAATGGTCTCGGACAGTTCCTGAATTTGCTCTTTTGTGTTTTCTGAAGATTTATAAATGGAATCCTGCACGGATTTAACGGTTCTAAGCGTACCGTTTGAAATCTCCTTTTTTACCTCAGTTAATATTTCTTTTCGTACAACACTTCTAATTTCCTCTTTAACCTCATTTAAGAAGTTTTTCTTATAGGCATCCATCACCTCAAAAAATAAATCAGCATTCGATAAGCTGTTTTCGTTATCAGGGATAGAAGGCTGTTTGGTTAAATGGGTAACCATTTCGAATGTGACTGGCTCCGGGGGAGAAATAAACTCAATATCAGCGTCAGCGGCTGTTTCCTCGGGTTCCGTATCATGATTGGTGATGGATTGTTTTAGCAGCGCATCCCGAACTGCTTCTTTACCGATCTTTTTAGCAAATAGTTCCTTTACTTCGGTTAATTGGTTAATCTCAACATCTGTATAAATTCTTGCCCCTTGTTTTGATCTGGAAATATGGAGTATTCCTGTTAATTCCTTCTCCCATTGCCGGATGATGCCAGGTGCAGTATTTATTTTTTTGGAAACTTCTTTAAGTGTATAAGACTTCATGAGAATCATTCCTTTCTATTTATCTCGGAAAGAATTTTATGAGTTCGATACTAAGATATTCACCATCAGATATGGTTTTTTCCTGCCGCTTGACAAAAGCTATCAAAACAAGACGAAAATCTTGAAATAGTAACATATTATTGCAAATTGGGCAATTTGATGAGAGAAGGATGAAGGCAGAAATGTGTGGAATAATAGTGAATAAACATTTTTTGAAGAGGGATTGTATGAAAAAATTTCTGTTAGCAGTATCCTATTTATTACTATTAGTTTTTCCTGACCGGGTAATGGCAGCAAAAAAAGTGCCAATCTTAATTTATCACTCCATTGAGGAATATAGCGGTCATGGCCAAAAGGAGCTTTATGTAAGACCAGAGAATTTTGAAAAACAAATGACATATTTGAGAGATTACGGTTTTACATTGCTGACCTTTGAAAGATGGGCTGATCAGGAGAAGGTTGACAAGCCAATCTTTATAACCTTTGATGACGGCTATAAAAATAATCTTAATGTTTATTACATTTTCCAAAAATTGAAAACAGAAAGATTTAACCCAACAGGTACATTCTTTATTATTTCCGATTTTATTGAGCGTCCCAATCGATTATCCCCATCGGATTTAAAGATGCTAGCCAGTTCAGGGCTCATTTCTATTCAATCACATACAGCAACACATCCTGAATTATCTAAAATAGCTGATTACGAGTATGAATTAAACCACTCAAAGAAAAAAATCGAAAAAATTACGGGTAAATCGGTTATTGCTCTCTCATATCCATTTGGAGATTTCGATGAAAAAGTAGTGGAGGAAACAAAGAAGTATTACACCTATGGACTAACCACTACTCCAGGGCCTTATACAAAAACCGGAATAAAAAATGAACTATATCTACTGCCAAGGACGTATATTAAATATTCAACCACGCTAGAAGAGTTTGCGAAAATCGTGGAGGCTAAATAAACGGTTACGTGATTTCCTAGTAATCGTTTTTTTTTATGCTTGAAAAGGGTTTGTAATTTTTCCGAAACTTCCATGTAAACTAACATCGCTATAATAAATTAAATAAGGTAATAGAGAAGGTGTGTTTATGGAAGAGACGATGGTCAAGTCCTATCTGCAGAAATCATTGGAAGAGTGGAAGCAAGATATTTTAGTGGTGCTAGAAGAAATTGAAAAGGAATATGAGGAAGTATCTCAGGAATTAAAAGTCTATACCTATAAATACGGAATAACCAAGCAAGTGATTCAATCCACAGTAAACGAGGAGTTAATTGATAAAATCCGTGAAATGTATCATAAGCCGTTTGAAGAAAGCTATAATCAACTAAAAGAATACATACGTGACCTAGAGGAGAAAAAACGGGTCTTTCAAATGTTTACCCAAAAAATTGATGAAGTCAATCGGAAGGAATCCACAAAGGTCACTACTTATTAATGAAACACAAAGCAGCCATAGGCTGCTTTTCAGATTGTCGAGAAAGGGTATATTTCTCGGCAATTTTTGTTTTGTCTAAATTTTTTATTTATTGAGTGTCCCTGCTACTCGGCCTGTTGATTTCCGCTCCGGGCACTCGCTTTCCGCGGGGAGGTTCTGGAGCCTCCTCGGCGCTTTGGCGCCTGCGGGGTCTCCAGTGACCTCTATATCCCGCAGGAGTCGAGTGCCCTCCGCTCCAATCAACAGGGAGGCTAATCAATCTAGAGTATTGCGGACAAACTTTTTCAACTTTGAAAAGTGTACTGCAATCTTTAATGAATTTTGGCAAGCTGTAGAAAGGATCCTGTTCATATGCAATAACATTGGCTAGACTCATCTTGTTTTAATAGTTAATTCACCTCTTATTTTAATTATGTAGGTCCTCCCTTTTTGAAAACACCTGTTGATTGGCGCGGAAGGCACGAAGACTCCTGCGGGAGTACGGGGCAGGGGAGACCCCGCAGGAGCTTCAGCGACGAGGAGGCTCACCGGCACGCCCGCGGAAAGCGAAGTGCCTGGAGCGCCAATCAACAGACTTGTTGAAAGGTCTATAATATTTAAATAATTAAGGTCGTTGTGAAAGATTGTGAATAAAATATAAATCGCAGTCAAAATAGGCTGCTTTTATTTATATAGAACGAAACCAAGACCCATGAAAAAGCTTCTCGCATATACTGGTTATCAAGACTTTGTGTTGAGGTGGAATTGACATGATTACCGGTAAAATTGGCAGCAAAACCTTTCGCATTCCCGATAACCTCGAAACCTATTTTCAAAGCTTCCGTGACCACGTAATTGGAATTGATCATGAATTTGACTCTCCATATGGCAAAAAGAAGATTATTTATGGTGACTGGACAGCAAGTGGACGTCTTTACCGGAAAATTGAGGAGAAAATTACAGAAGTTTTTGGTCCTTTTATGGCCAATACCCATACAGAATCAAATATAACTAGTTTAATGATGACAGGGATGTATAAACAAGCAAAGAAAATCATCAAGGAGCATGTCCGTGCTGATAAATATGATGTGGTTCTCTTAGACGGTTTTGGGATGACCTCTGTGATTAATAAATTTCAAAGAATGCTGGGGCTGCGAATACATGAACAGTGGAAAAAACGCTTAAACCTGCCTGAGAAAGAGAGGCCGATTATTTTTCTAACCCATATGGAGCATCATTCGAATCAAACGACTTGGCTTGAAACAATTGCGGATGTTGTCATGATACAGCCTGACAGAAATGGAAATGTTGATATTTCTCATTTAGAACAGCTTCTAAAGCGATATGAAGACCGTCCGTTAAAAATTGGTTCGTTTTCAGCCTGCTCCAATGTAACGGGTATTCAAACGCCGTTTCATCAATTAGCCAAAATCATGCACGAACATGGCGGCCTATGTTTTGTTGATTTTGCCGCATCTGCCCCTTATGTCTCTATTAACATGCATCCAACTGATCCAATGGAAAAATTAGATGCTGTTTTTTTCTCGCCACATAAGTTTTTAGGAGGGCCGGGAACAAGCGGTGTGATAATATTTGATTCAAGGTTATATAAGAACAGGATTCCCGACCATCCTGGCGGAGGGACAGTTACTTGGACTAACCCTTGGGGAGGACATCACTATTATGATGACATTGAAACAAAGGAGGATGGGGGTACGCCCGGAATTCTTCAGGGTATTCGAACGGCTTTATGCATAAATCTAAAAGAACAGATGGGGATTGAAAATATTTTAAAGAGAGAGAAAGAAATGCTGCAGCAGCTGCTGCCGCGGTTAGAGGAAATCCCTGGGCTCCATATTTTAGAAGGTCATGTGAAAGACCGGTTAGGAATCGTTTCCTTTTACGTCGAAAATGTTCATTATAATTTAATTGTCCGCCTCCTAAATGACCGTTTTGGGATTCAGGTTCGCGGCGGCTGTTCATGTGCAGGAACATATGGGCATTACTTGTTTAATATTGACAAAAAATCCTCACAGCAAATAACGGACAAAATAGACCAAGGAAATTTATCAACAAAGCCTGGCTGGGTGCGATTTTCATTGCATCCGATTATGTCTAATGAAGAAATTCTAACGTTTGTTTCGGCAATGCAGGAGATTGTTGCCAATATAGAAATGTGGAAACAAGATTATTTATATGACGCAGCCAGTAATGATTATTTTTATATGGATTTTATTCGCGAAGATTTGTCGCCGCTTTTTGATATGGAATGATGATAATTAACAGGTAAAAAAAGCTCTCCCAATACCAGGAGAGCTTTTTTTGTTGTGGCTAATTATTCAGCTTTTGCTGCTTGAATTTGCAGATTGATTTTTACTTTATCGCCAACAAGCACCCCGCCAGTTTCAAGTGCCGCATTCCAAACCAAACCATAATCAGAGCGGTTTAAAGTGCCCGCTGCACTGAAACCAACTTTTTCATTTCCCCAAGGATCTTTGCCTTGACCTTCAAAGGAAACAGCAAAAGTTTCTTGTTTTGTCACGCCACGAAGCGTTAAATCGCCGGTTACATAGTACTCGCCATCATCAGTCTTTTCAATATTTGTTGCTTTGAAAGTCATAGCAGGATAATTGGCAGCATCGAAGAAATCCGCAGAAACTAAGTGGCCATCACGATCTTGGTTACGTGTATCCACACTTGAAGTTTCAACCGAGAACTCGATGTTTGCGGTTGTTAAATCTGCAGGATCTGCTTCGATATTGGCACTGAAGCTGTTGAATGTTCCTTTTACGTTTGCAATCATCATGTGACGAACAGAAAAGTCTACACTGCTGTGTGCAGGGTCTAATGCCCATTTTGTTTTAGTCATGTTAAAATCTCTCCCTTTTTAGTTTGAAATAATTTATCTTGATTTTGAAATAACTTAATTCAAGATAAATTATATGATTAGGTCATGCTGATTGTCAATTGTTTTTTTATAAATTATTTATAGGATTTTTCAAATACTACAAAGGGATTTAAATGAAGTTTGATATTGAGGAAAAGAGCGTCATAAAATGAAAAAAACGCCAAAGCGGCGTTTTTAAAAAATATACTTGAAAATAGACAAAAATACATGTTAAAATGAATTTTGGCAAGAAAATCTAATGGTAATTAGGATTATAAATATCCTATTATAACATTATCACATTCGTTCGCTGTTGTCAACTAATGCAGCCAAAATTTATTTGGGGAGTGGTTGAATGAAGGATTTACAAGATAATGACTGGGAATTGGAGCAGGAAAGAGTTAATTCGGTCGTGCATGAAGTGGATAAAAAGATAGCCAAATTACAAAAAAATACCGGCAGGGTTAGCTCTGATGTTCTGGAAATCCGCAAGACTTTTTGGGAGGGTGTTACAGTTAATCTGGATGAACCGGATGACGTTATCGAAACAGCGGCTAGTATTAAACAGCAGGCAGAACTTCTCTCAGAACGGGAACGGACACACAGTCAGCTGGACAGAACCCTCAAAACCTTGGATAAATTAAAATTTTCTCCTTACTTTGGTCGTATCGATTTTTGGGAGGATGGTGAAAAGTCGACCGATCAAGTATATTTGGGAATTGCTTCATTAATGGATGAGCAGGATGAAAACTTCTTAATTTATGACTGGCGTGCCCCTATTTCAAGTCTTTATTATGATTATTCACCCGGCCCGGCACATTATCAAACCCCGGAAGGGACCATCTACGGTGAAATGGAGTTGAAAAGACAATTTATCATCCGGTTTTCGGAAATTAAAGGAATGTTCGATACAGGTGTCACCATTGGTGATGAAATGCTGCAGGAGGTTCTGGGGAACAATGCCAGTACACAAATGAAAAGCATTGTCGCAACGATTCAGCGCGAGCAAAATGCGATTATCCGCAATGAACGAAGCAAATTGCTGATTGTCCAAGGTGTGGCAGGGAGCGGCAAGACCTCAGCGGCGATGCAGCGGGTGGCTTATCTTTTGTATCGATATCGTGGTACGTTGAAATCGGAAAATATTTTGTTGTTTTCTCCGAATCCATTATTCAACAGCTATGTCGCAACAGTATTGCCTGAGCTGGGAGAAGAGAATATGCAGCAATCTACCTTCCAGGAATACTTAAATCAAAGATTGGGACGGGAATTTGACGTTGAGGATCCTTTTACTCAGATTGAATACCTGCTAAGTGCAAAGGATAATGAACATTATCAATCAAGGTTGAATGGTATTCGCTTTAAGGCTAGTCTCGAGTTTAAGCGATTAATAGATGAATATGCAGCGAGGTTATCAAATCAAGGTTTAATTTTTAAGGATATAAGCTTTAGAGGAAATGTTTTAATCTCGAAAAAAGAAATTCACGATTATTTTTATACCTTAAATACCAATTTTTCAATTCCAAACAGGATGCAGCTTCTCATGGGGTGGCTTAAAAAAGAATTAAAGAAATGGGTCAAACGGGAACAGTCCCGAAGCTGGGTTGAGGAAGAGATTCAATATTTTGAGAAAGAGGATTATTTAGAGGTTTATAAAAAACTCCAGGAAAAGAAACGGTTTACAGAGAATTCATTTGATGATTTCGAACAGGAACAGAAGCTGTTAGCAGAAATGGTTGTGAAAGAAAAATTCAAGCCAATATTTGCGGCCGTTAAAAATCTAAAATTTATCAATCTGCCGTTAATTTATCTTGGGTTATTTAACAAGGAAAATAATCCTGAGGAACTGCCGTTAATGTGGGATGCAATCTGCTCTCAAACAAAGGCACAATTTAGCAGTATGGTAATTCCTTATGAAGATGCCACACCATATGTGTACTTGCAGGATTTAATTGAGGGGAGAAAGTCAAATTCCTCCATTCGTCATATATTTATTGACGAGGCCCAGGATTACACTCCTTTTCAGTTCGCTTTTATAAAAATGTTGTTTCCTTACAGTAAGGTGACCTTACTTGGAGACTTTAACCAAGCTATTTTCTCAGGGGCGACGGGAATGCAATCCGTTTTCGCTGATTTCCAGGCAGAAGAGGGAGAGGTTGAAACGTTTGTTTTAACGAAAACATATCGTTCGACTAAGGAGATTGTTGAATTCACAAGGGAGTTTATTGAGAATGGCGACAAAATTGAGCCTTTTAACCGGAGCGGTATCAAGCCTTCGCTGAAAGTAGTTGAAAGTAATTTGCTCAATAAACAGGTTTTGGAGAAAATTAAAGAACTTCAAACAAGGCATCGAACGATTGCGGTTATTTGCAGAACTGGCGAGGAAAGCAAACGGGTAAATGATGCTTTAAAAGAAGATGTTCCCCTTCATTTTATTGAAAAAGGAACAACTTCCTATGAAAGCGGGGTGTCGGTGATTCCCTCATATCTATCAAAAGGAATTGAATTTGATGCAGTCATCCTTTATGATAGTTCCCAATATAAAAAAGAAAGCGACCGGAAGTTATTCTATACAGTCTGTACCAGGGCGATGCACGAATTGCATTTATTTGCAACAGATGGAATAAGTCTCCTTATGGTTGGTGTTCCAAAAAACACATATGAAATAAATGGCTAAAAAACAAAAAGGCAGCGAATTTGCTGCCTTTTCAAACTTTATTTTTTCCATTGCTTTTGAACCTGTTCAAAAGCAAGGCGGAGTATTTCTTCATCAGATGTATTTTGGTCGGCAATGACATTTGTCCAATAGTTTCTTCCTTCGAAAGAAATATTTACCTCGATTTGTACCATATAAAATCACCTTTCTTTACAAATTATTTGAGTAGAAAATCCAATTTTTCACAACGGTTTAAGCTTATTCGGAGTACTGATTTTTATGACATAATTTTAAAATGTTAATAACTGATTATTTGATAAAATATCCTAAGTATGAATAAAAAAGGAGAAAAACGATGTCGATACATTTTGAAGAGATTAGGAAAGAAACACTCTATATTGCCCTTGAGATTGTGAATTCGAATCCCGAATACAATGTTTTGGAAAATGACTTGGCGGCTAGGGAGCTTGCCGATTTGGAAAAGGAATTTTTAAACCCTAAAACGATCAGTGTTTTTATCAAACTTGATGATACTTATATTGGTGTTATGGATTACATGTTGGAAAATCCCAACGATCATTTTCCTTGGCTAGGACTGCTGATGATTCATGCTGATTATCAAGGATATGGTTTTGGTGCACAAGCTTATGCACACATTGAAAATGAGATGGACAAGCGGGGTTTGGACAGAGTCCGAATTGGTGTTATAAAAGAAAATGCAAAAGCAATACATTTTTGGAAATTATTAGGGTTTAAATATTATAACACAGTTGACTGGGAAAACGGAAGAGTCATTTTTTGTTATGAAAAATTTATTGTATAAAAAGCCCCCGGTTTGGAAGCTTTTTATACTTCAACGCTCAGGAACTCCTCGGCGAACTGCTGGACAAGATTTTTGTCTAGATTATTTTTCTTTAATGTGGATTCTGCTAGAACTAAATGGGCTTGTACGGAAACATTTCTTTTTAAATCGCGGATTGATACATCCCCATTTAATAATTGAATAGCTTTCTCACGGATGTCTTGATTCTTAGATGAATTGTAAAGAAGATAGGCAATACAAGTGATTTTGTCCATAACCAACACTCCTAACCAATCAAGAATCGAACATTTGTTTACTAATTCGACCCCGATTTTTATTTTCCTGCTATTTTTTCAGAAAATTATTGAAAATCGTGTCATGGAATAGGTTAAACTTAACAAAAACGAAGGTTGAATTATCGATTTTGTTGAATATTGCTTATTTGTGAGGTTTTTAATATAATATGGAAGGGATAAACACTAACGGTAACAACAGGGGAAATTACCTTTCGTCCCAACTTGGGATGGGAGGTTTTTTATTTAAATGGTCACTCCTGCCTCTGGTTGTTCAATAACTTATACATATAAATTAGGAGGAAATTCAAGTGAAACAGGTCTTAATTAAAGATTTGTACAGAAATACTGAAAGCTTCATTGACAAAAAAGTTGAATTATCTGGCTGGATCCGGACGATTCGCGATTCTAAAACCTTTGGATTTATTGAATTAAATGATGGAAGCTTTTTTAAGAGTGTTCAGATTGTTTTCGATGACAAGCTAGAGAACTATAAGGATATTGCTAAGCTGCCAATTAGTTCATCTATTAAAGTAGAGGGAGACTTTATCCATACCCCTCAGGCGAAGCAGCCGTTTGAAATCAAAGCAACAGTTATTGCGATTGAAGGGACTTCAAACGTAGATTATCCGCTGCAGAAGAAAAGACACACATTTGAATATTTAAGAACGATTGCTCATTTAAGACCAAGAACCAATACTTTCTCTGCTGTTTTTCGTGTGAGATCAATTGCTGCATATGCCATGCATAAATTTTTTAACGAAAAAGGCTTCGTTTATGTTCACTCGCCGATTATAACAGGGAGTGATACTGAAGGCGCGGGTGAAATGTTTAGAGTAACCTCGCTGGATTTAAATAACCTGCCGAAAAATGAAGAGGGCAAAACAGACGATACAAAGGATTTCTTTGGAAAAGAAACTAATTTAACAGTAAGCGGCCAGCTTTCTGCCGAGTCCTTTGCTCTTGCATTCCGCAATGTCTATACATTTGGTCCAACATTTAGAGCGGAAAATTCCAACACGGCAAGACATGCGGCTGAATTCTGGATGATTGAACCTGAAGTGGCTTTTGCGGAGCTTCCTGATATTATGGACCTAGCTGAAGAAATGGTGAAATATGTAATCGGATATGTGTTAGAACAAGCTCCGGAGGAAATGGCCTTCTTTAACAGTTTTGTGGAGAAGGGATTATTGGATCGCTTAAACAATGCATATACAGCCGACTTTGGCCGAGTCACTTACACAGAGGCTATTGAACTTTTGGAAAAATCAGGCGAGAATTTTGCTTATCCAGTTGAATGGGGCCTTGATCTGCAAACTGAGCATGAGCGCTATTTATGCGAAAAGGTCTACCAAAAGCCGGTGTTTGTCACAGACTATCCAAAAGAAATCAAAGCCTTTTATATGCGCTTAAATGAAGACGACAAAACGGTGGCAGCGACTGACCTTCTTGTACCGGGAATCGGGGAATTGATTGGCGGCAGCCAGCGTGAAGAACGTGATGAGGTTCTTGCTGCGAAAATCAAAGAACTTGGCATGAACGAAGAAGACTATTGGTGGTACTTAGAATTAAGAAAATACGGCGGCACCAAGCATTCCGGCTATGGCCTTGGTTTCGAACGACTGATCATGTATCTAACCGGAATGACCAATATCAGAGACGTGATTCCATTCCCAAGAACACCAGGAAATGCAGATTTTTAAACTAATTAACAAAATGAGAAGACCAACCGAGTGGTTGGTCTTCTCATTTTGTCTGAATCTAAAGTTCTTCTAATTCTTCCTCGAAATAAAATAAACTCGGCTGTTCTTTGACGATATAGGAATATCGCTTCATATTTTTTATATATTGCCACTTTAAAATCGTAACTGTCTCTCCGGTTGTTTTAATGCTCACCATTTGTCCATTTTGGTATCGATTATTGGTGTTTTTCAAATTAAACACTCCTTCTGTTATCTAATTGAGTATACCACATATTAACAAAACTGTTTGGTTGTTCAGGAGATGTTTTTTGTTGCTTTGAATCTAACTTATTTTTTAATATTAGTTTTAACAAATTTAATTTTTTAAATAAATTAAATTAAAAATATTAATTTATACTTTAAATTTTTATGAAAGTAATGTATGATATGGGTAATAAAGGAAAGGGGAATAAAATGGCTTACCCGTTAATTACCAATTGTCCTGTTTGCAGCAAACAATTAAACATTACCAAACTACGGTGTAAACATTGCCACACGACCGTGGAAAATGAATTCGAATTATCAAAGCTTGCCTCACTTGGACAGGAACAGCTTCATTTTATTGAAATTTTCCTGAAGTGCCGCGGAAGTATTAAAGAAGTCGAAAAAGAACTTGGGATTTCTTATCCAACAGTAAGAGGAAAATTAGACGACATCATTTCGGCCATGGGCTACTCAGCAAACCGAAAGGCGGAGGTTGATAAGAAGAAGGTCGTATCCATGCTGGAAAAAGGGGAAATCACTGCCGAAGAGGCTATTGCCTTATTAAAAGAGGGGGATATGTAAATGAAAGATGAAATCTCTAGAGTGTTAACGTTGGTTGAGGAAGGCAAGCTTGATAAAGAAAAAGCGACTGAACTAATTAACGTCCTTCAAGGGAAGGAACCAACTGTTGAATTAAAGAAAGAAGCCTCATCATATGGCAGCAAAATGCTAAGAATCCGTGTTAATTCCTATGAAGGTGATAATGTTAATGTCAATCTTCCCATTAATCTTGTGAAAGCAGTGTTGAAGGTGGGCACCAGCATTGCCGAAAGAATTCCGCAAGCGGAAAAGTATGTGAAAGATATCAATGTAGATTTGTTAATAGAAGCGATTGAAAACGAACTAGACGGCCAAATTGTGGATGTTACTTCCGCAAATGGCGATAAAGTGTTTGTGGTGATTGAATAAGCATGTTAAAAGTGGGCTTAAAGATAAAAGAAAGAAACTTCAATGTACCCGTTCCTTATGTTGTCTTAAATCTTCTAAGTTCGGTAATCACGTCAAGACGATTTATTGGCTTTATCAATAAATCAATTGAAAAAGGCGGGGAAAAGTTCGTCCTTCCACAAATAGAAAAAAGCGATTTAAAGCCTTTATTAGATGGTCTAACCAAGTATAAAGGCCTGTTGTTAGTGGAAACGAAATTAAAAGATGGGACAGAAGTTACCATTATATTATAAAAAAATGGCTCCCAGGGAGCCATTTAGATTGTCGAGAAAGGGTATGTTTCTCGGCAATTTTTTATTTTGTCTAAAATCTAAACCTTCGAATTTTTATTGATTTATTGTCCCTGCTAAAAGGCCTGTTGATTTCCACTCCGGGCACTCGCTTTCCGCGGGGAGGTCCTGGAACCTCCTCGGCGCATTTGCGCCTGCGGGGTCTCCAGTGACCTCTATTTCCCGCAGGAGTCGAGTGCCCTCCGCTCCAATCAACAGGGAGGCAAATCACACTAAAGAATTGCAAACACTTTTTCCAACCTTGCAAAGTGTGTTGCAATCCTTTTTATATTTTTGGCATGCTGCAGTATGGATAGTCTATTCAATTCAATCCGCATCATTGTTCTTAATTAGCTTAATGAGGACATTTCTATTTTGGATTCCTTCGACTTTGTCCTTCATCAGTTCTATGAGGGACATTTTCATATTGGACTCCTTCGATAAAGTCCTTCATTTGCCTTATGAAGAACATTCTTTCTAAGATTCCTTTGATTTTGTCCCTCATGGATTTACGAGGGACTTAAAAAAATAAGAGGATTAGTTGTGCGTCCATTTTTCTTACTATAAAAAGGATAAATTAAACCTTGAAATCCACTAATTTTATTATTTATTGTGAGTTAATGCTCCATATTGAAGAACCTGTTGATTGGAGCGGAAGGCGCGAAGACTCCTGCGGGAGTACGGGGCAGGGGAGACCCCGCAGGAGCTTTAGCGACGAGGAGGCTTCCCGACAAGCCCGCGGAAAGCGAAGCGCCTGGAGCGGAAATCAACAGACATATTTAAAAGAGCCTTACATAAAAAAAGAGCTGCCCCCTAAAAGTTACACTTTTGGGACAGCCTCTTTTATTTTAATTATTTAAATCACACTTCTTCAAAGGAATTACCTTTGTTTTCTTTGTGAATTTATAGCCTAACCAAAGGATAAGGAATAATGGCAGACCGATATAGGATACTAATACACCGTTCCAATCAATATGGTCGCCCATAAATGCTGAATAGTTTTGCCCAATTACGACAATGGCGCAAACAACAAAAGCAAAGATTGGGCCAAATGGGAACAACTTTGATTTATATGGCAATAAGTTTAGATCTTTGCCTTGTGCCACATAAGCTCTGCGGAAGCGATAATGACAAATCGCAATTCCTAACCACGCGATAAAGCCGGACATACCTGAAGCATTTAAAAGCCATACATAAACTGTACCATCGCCAAAAAGGGATGCCAGAAAAGCAAGTGTTCCGACTAATGCTGTTACAATTAAAGCATTAACTGGCACACCATTTTTGTTCAATTTACCAAGGAATTTCGGTGCTTTTCCTTGACGTGCCAAATCCCAAAGCATCCGAGTCGATGCATACATTCCTGAATTACCTGCTGATAAAACAGCTGTTAAAATGACTGCATTCATGACAGAAGCAGCAAATGCGATTCCGGCTTTTTGGAAAACAAGCGTAAATGGACTTACAGCAACATCTCCATTAGCAAGGTTTTCATTTGTATAAGGAATAATAAGACCGATAACAAGAATAGCTAACACATAGAATAAAAGAATTCGCCAAAAAACTTGCTTTACTGCACGTGGGATTGATTTTTCTGGGTTATCTGTTTCACCCGCTGCAACACCTAAAAGTTCAGTTCCTTGGAAGGAAAATCCAGCTGCCATAAAGATTCCAAGCATGGCCATGAAGCCGCCATGGAATGGTGCATCTCCAACTGTAAAGTTTTTAAAGCCGATTGCTTCATTTCCCATAATTCCAAAAATCATTAATGTACCAGCAATGATAAAGATCACAACAGTTATAACTTTAATTAATGAGAACCAATACTCCGCCTCGCCAAATCCCTTAACAGAAAGATAATTTAACAAGAACATGATAACTAAAAAGAGGCTGCTCCACAATAGTGAAGGAGAATCTGGAAACCAAAATTTCATAATCATTGTTACAGCAGAAAGTTCTGCTGCAATCGTAATGGCCCAGTTGTACCAATAGTTCCAGCCTAGGGCAAAACCAAGGGATGGATCCACGAATTTCGTAGCATAGGTACTAAAGCTTCCTGCAACCGGCATGTAGGCACCCATTTCAGCTAAACTTTGCATTAAGAAATAAACCATAATGCCGATAACAAGATATGAAAGAATCGCTCCGCCAGGTCCCGCACTATGGATAGCTCCGCCGCTGGCAAGAAATAATCCGGTCCCGATGGTTCCACCAAGAGAAATCATCGTAAGATGGCGGGACTTTAAGCTCCGTCTTAATTCATTTTTATCATTTTTTGGACCCGTGGGCCTAGTGTATATTTCGTCTTTTCTTACCTGCGCTGTTTGCATGTTTATGACTCCTTTAAATTTTTTTATTGGAAGGAGTTTGGAATAAAAAATACCCTCGAAGCAGATTCGACGGCATTTGTATATACCCCGCATCATACCTTCCGAAAGATAGCTCAACACGTAAAGCTGGTAAGGCTAAACGTGACAGTTCTGTTCCTGTTCGGAGACAGCCCCAGCATGTTTCTCCAGAGAGAAAAACACACTTCGGCAGCTTTTCCTTTCAAACGGAGTCAAAAACATCTCTGCGTCTCGTCCATTTTACTGATAAAAACCGCGACCTCTACCTCATCGGTTTTGATGAGGATTTAATATTAAAAATGATATATTACTAGAGTATATACGTTTTAATAAATTTGTCAATATTATATATTGGAAACGAGGGATTAGGGCTTTTTGTAAGGTGAATATTAATGTAATATGCCTTTATAATTATTCAACTTATTCTTTGGGTGCTATTTCCAGATAATTAATTGTTTTTTAAATATATTAATTAGTTTACATCCTAGCTATGAATCGTTATCATTTTTTTAAAATAAATAGTGGAAAGACAGGAGAAATATTCATGCAGATGGTTGGAATTATGATCGGCTCTTTTGTAATTGTAGCTGCATTCAATCTTTTCCTCATCCCTCACGAGGTTTTAAGTAGCGGGATGAGCGGAATTTCGATGATAATAGGAATGATTACCCCCATAAACACAGGAGTGGCTAATCTTTTGTTGAACCTTCCCCTTTTAATCATTGGCTATAAAATGCTGGGAAAAAGATTTATCTTTAATTCAATCTTTTCAGTGTTCGTTATTTCTTTAGGCCTTTATTTAGTACCAGTATTTCCAGTCGCGAAAGATACCATCCTCTCATCAATATTTGGCGGAGCTTTGACCGGTCTAGGGGTTGGAATCGTATTTCGAAGCTCGGGTTCAACGGGTGGATTTGATATCATCGGAATGATTGTTTCCCGGAAGAAAGACTTCCCAATCGGGGTGCTACTCTCCGGAATGAACGCGGTTGTCATTGTAATTAGCGGATTTTTATTCAATTGGGATGCGGCCCTCAATACGTTGGTTTCGATTTTTGTTACAGGAAAAGTGGTTGACGCTATTTATACGGACCATGTCAAATTAACTTTAATGATAATAACAGAAAAGGGAGAAGAAATGAGAAATCATTTGGTGGCCAACTTATACCGTGGACTCACCATTATGGATGGGGTTGGAGGATATACAAATGGCAGCCGAAAGATTTTAATCTCGGTCATTTCAAGATATGAGTTAAACGAGGTAAAATCTCTTATTTCTGAAGTCGATCCGACAGCTTTTGTGAATATTACAGAAACGATAGAAGTAATGGGGTTGTTCCATCGGCCTAGCCCGCATTAATGTTTTTAAAAAAATAGGCCGTCTCAATACCATGGGAGTTTAGTTCCCTTTAGGTGACGGCCACTACTTTGTATTTTTAATTGTTTATATATTTTTCAAAAACAAAGCCAAAATCTTTGACACAATATTGTTTTTTACTTTCCTCGAGCCACTGGAATGCAGCCTGATTCAACATTTTAAATTGAACAACCAAATTGTTGTCAGAAGTGGAGACGCGCCCTAATGTTGTGGAAGCGACATCGAGACTTTGCTTGGCAAACTGAAGGGAAATATCATTTTCATGAGTAATCTCGGAAATTTTTATAAGTGCCTTGTATAAATCTTTGACTTCTTCGATATACTTTTTATGAATGTCAACGGAGAAAGGCTGAGAGCCGATTTTGAATTTGATTTCCACGTCTAGGTCGACTGTACCAGCCGTTTCCAACATAACATCTGATATTTTACTTGTGGCATAGCTGTACCGATGAAGCATCCGCTTTTTGCTTGTAGCACTAGTACCATCAAGATGGATGAGAGCATTGTTTGTAAAGCAATACTCATCAGATTTTGATTTAATTAAGAAATAAATCTTTTCATTATCCTCATGCATCACGTAATCATCGGCATCCACTTTATCATAATCGGAAGGCTTAATCACCGACCCTACATCACTTAATCCCAACAAATCTGCAGCCACTTTTCCAAACATAGTGTCAACCTCTTTCTACTTATAATATTTGCCATTCTTATGTACGAATTTGAGGAACAGAGGTTTCGTTATTTGAATGACAATTTTAAATTTATTTCCAACATTTTTAGAATATGTATTTTATTTTAAGGGAATTTCAGTATTAACAAATTATTCAGACATCTGTTATACTTTAAAGTATTGAACTATTCAAAGCTGACAAGAGTTAAAGGGGAAAACCATGCGTCCTATCATTTTAGGCATCTTTGCCGCTTTCTTTTTTGCATTTACATTTATTTTAAACAGGGCAATGGACCTTGCTGGTGGAAGCTGGGTTTGGAGTGCATCACTAAGATATTTCTTTATGATTCCATTTCTATTGCTTATTGTAATGGGTAGGAAAAATTTTAATCCGCTCTTGAAAGAGCTGAAAACGGCACCAGCAAAATGGATTTTGTGGAGTAGTATTGGTTTCGGTTTGTTTTATGCACCGATTTGTTTTTCTGCTTCCTATGCCCCCGGTTGGCTAATTGCTGCAACCTGGCAAATAACCATTATTTCAGGTTCTCTTTTAGCTCCTCTTTTTTATGAAAAGGTTATGACCATTGACGGCCCTATTATAGTGAGAGGGAAAATTCCCTTTAAAGGGCTGGCAATGTCATTAATCATTCTGCTGGGAATCGTTTTAATGCAGCTTGAGCAGGCCGATACCCTTTCAGTGACGGCAATCGTATTAGGAGTAATGCCTGTTGTAATTGCTTCGTTTGCTTACCCGCTTGGAAATCGTAAAATGATGGATATTTGCGGTGGAAGACTTGATGTTTTCCAGCGTGTTCTTGGAATGACTTTGGCAAGCATGCCTTTTTGGCTGATTTTGTCCATATATGGCCTAGTTACTGTGGGACCACCAAGTATAGAGCAAACATTTCAATCCGGGTTAGTGGCTATTTCCTCCGGGGTAATAGCCACCATTCTGTTTTTTCAGGCGACTGATTTGGTAAGAGGAAATATGCAAAAGCTAGCCGCTGTAGAAGCAACACAGGCAGTGGAAGTTTTGTTTGCCCTTATTGGAGAAGTTTGGCTTCTGAATACTGATTTGCCAAATGCTGTTTCATGGCTGGGAATACTCTTGGTAATGGGCGGTATGGTCCTTCATAGCTATGTTACACATAAAAAGGCATCTCTCCGTTCAAGCAAGGAAAGTGCTTAGCATTCAAAAAGAGGCTTTAAGACAGCCTCTTTTTTTATCCATTAAGATATGGCTCGAGTTTGTCTATTACTTCCTGCATTAAAGCTGAATTTTTCTTATACATTTCCTTAGATTTTTGGCAATCTGTTGATAATGAAAAAATTTCTAAGTCAGCTTGGGCCTTTTTTAGGCTGGCCATTAACAGAGGCCGCTGGGTTGGGGAAGGCACTTGGATTTTATCATCATAAAGGTCAACAGTTATCTCTCCAAATGAATCAACTTGGCCAAGAAAAACATTATCAAGGGTGACCCCTAGCTTTTCTAATTCTGTGTACAGCCATCCTCTGCCTTTTCCTGCTGCCCGTAAACCTTCTTCGATGATCTTTCCATCCATAATGATCGTATTTGGTTCCTTTTCAGATGCCATCTTCATTTGCAAATCCTTAGGAGTTAATGGCCGATTCTCTTTTTTTAATAATGTAGTTAATCTTCCGCGTGGTTCTAAAATGGCAAATTCCACGTCGGCTGCCTTAAAAATATTTTTATCGCGCAGCAGAGCAGATATTTCATCAACGGTGAATCGTTCCTTTTTTAAATTCTCTTCAAGTATTTTTCCGTCTTTAATAATCACGGTACCCTTACCCTCGGCGAAATCGCGGAAATATTTACTTTTTAAGGACAAATAGTCAACTAAAATTGCCACAATCCCAAATAATAAAATGGCCACGGCGCCATGAAGATAATTCTGCTCCAATCCTGTAATGGCTTCCCCGGCAATGCTCCCGATTGTAATTCCGGAAACATATTCAAAAAAGGTTAGTTGGGATATTTGCTTCTTACCCACTAATTTTGTCGTGATAAATAATACACCAATAAAAAGAAACGAGCGGAGGATGATTTCTACATAACCATTCACTTTGATTCACCCCAAATCATGAGCCCATATATTGTGGTTCTTGTCTTTCGAGCTCTAAAACACGGTATTGTAGATCTTTTTTTATATTTCCTATCGTTAACATTGATTCGTGGAATTCTCTTTTCGCTGTCTCATCCAAAGAATTTAAAGCCAAGGATGATAGCTGCGATTCAATCCCTTTTAGAGAGGCAAGACATTGTTTAACATTTGATGCAACTGTCATAAAACGCTCCTCCTAGTTAAAACACAAAATGGGGTTGGCGAAATCGCCAACCGCTCTTTTACTGATTGTATTGCGGTTCTTCGGTCACAATTTCCTGAAGGCGCGGTTCTACACTGTCAATAATGGTCTGCGTTTGCTGGGCTGCCTGCTGATAAATTTGCTTAGCACTTTGGTTTTGAGTCTGCAAAGCAAAGGTTTCAAAACTAGCCTGAGCTGACTTTAAACCTGCCAAAGTCTGCTTTACTTGTGTACCTACAGTCATTCCATTTCCCTTCTTTCTTGAAGAAATAATTCTTACTCTGATAGTTTGCGTATGATAATTTTACTTATGTATAGCCAATATGTTGAAAATCTGGGAATGGTCATTTATAAATTTAAATTTTGGTGCATATAGATGGATTGAAAAAAGGACTATTTTTGGGGGTGGAGGGATTGTCGAAAATAGGAAAGGATGATTTTGCAGCAGGGTTTGTCCCGCATCATAACCACGGGTCTGTTGACTATACCGGGATGAGTGTCGGGCATGTACACCAGTGCCTGGATGTAACCTCACCGCCGATTCCAACTCAGGACGGAGGGCATATTCATTATACGGAGGGATATGTGTTATTTGAAGATGGGCATACCCATCATTACCGTGCCTACTCCGGTCCAGCGATACCGTTTGGAAACGGAATGCATGTTCATTATTACGATTTCCATACGAGTGAAGATAATGGTCATACACATCATGTCAAAGGTGTCGACCACCCAGCACCGGGAACAAAATAAATCTAAAAGGGCCTGTCCTTATAAAAGGGCGGCTCTTTTTTGGGGTTTTGAATATTCAAAAGTTGTTAATTTTTGTAAATATAAGGTAAAATTGAATAGAGGGGGATTAAATGTGTTATTGAAAAGAAATAGTTCAACAGATGAAAACTCAGTTACATTAGCAGCTTATACAATTATTTTATACATAAGCAGTTTGTTTGTACCATTTGTTGTTGTGGCGTCCTATCAGAGCCTTGTATATTATTCCCGTTCCCAATGGCTTTTTGCAACACCTTTTTCTGCTTATATCACCTTTATGGCAGGAATGCTTTACGCAGCATTGGTATTAACCGTTTACCTCATTTTTAGACAACGGTGGGAAGGACCGAAATTTAAATGGACGACAGTTTTCCTTCTTATAATTTCCATTCCTGCATTTATCTTAAGTTTAACTACTTATTACTACATAGATGAAAAAGGGATCCATAATAATTCTTTAACGAGTTTAACGGAAAAAGAGTATAGGTGGGAGGATATTGCAAAAGTAAAGATTGTCTATAGAAACCACCAAGGGACGACTCAATATTACCAATATCAATTCGAAAAAAAAGATGGCAGCGTGATTACAATTCCTTATGATGTTAAATTTAGGGAAAACATAAGAAGAATAGAAGATAAAATTAATAAATACCACATCCTCGTTACGGATAATTTTAAGAATCCGATTGTCGATTAGAAAAATTAAGGGTCTGACTCACTCTCGTTAGGGGCAGACCTTTTTAATGATTTTTTCCAAATGTTCACAGAACTGCCACAAGTAATGCGTTTATGATCATTTTTGGGTGCTATAATAAAAGTGTAAAGAAAATACACAAACCTAACAACTTAGGAGGCTCAACCATACGTGTTCGTTCCGTTTGTGAACGAAGTAGTAAGGTAAAACTATTCCAGCAAAATGGAATAAAGAGTCATCGGTCCAATACCGAAAATGATGTTTGTTTTAAAAGGAATTTGAATTCCATTTAACATGTGAATTAATTCCTTCAACGGAACAAACACAAAATCGGCTGATTTTTCATAGTTTCCAATTAGATTTACATAAGCTAATTGGAAATGAAATTGAAAAAGTAATTGGCTGATTTCATGGTTGGGTCTCCTAAGTTGTTAATAAAAAGGAGCTGCTTTAAAAATAAAGCAGTTTCTTTTTTTATTTGTGAATAAAGATGCAAAGTATTATACATAGGTGCCATTATTCGGTATTCTATTTATAGGAATTAAAATGAAAGGGGCAGGATAATGACAGGAATTCAAGATCTTAACCTAAAGGAGCAGCAGGAAACACTTGCAGCAGAACTAGAAAAAATCCACCATCGAAAATTGACAAAAAAGAAAATTCTCCAACGCATTTTATTAATCACCCTTGGTGCCACCCTAATGGGGGTCGGATTAGAAATCTTTCTCGTTCCCAATAATGTTATTGATGGCGGAATTACCGGAATTTCCATTATGCTGTCATATCTAACAGGATGGAATTTGGGAATATTCCTTTTTATTCTAAATATCCCTTTTTTCTTTATCGGCTATAAACAAATCGGAAAAACGTTTGCTCTCTCTACACTATATGGTATTATCATTCTTTCCATCGCTACTACATTACTCCATCCAGTTCCAGCCTTTACACAAGATATTCTCCTTGCGACCATATTTGGGGGAGTTGTCCTCGGAATAGGGGTTGGTATAGTTATTCGGTATGGAGGATCTTTAGATGGTACAGAAATATTAGCCATTCTTTTTAATAATAAACTCCCGTTTTCGGTCGGGGAGATTATTATGTTCTTTAACCTCTTTATTCTTGGAAGTGCAGGCTTTGTTTTTACATGGGATCGCGCTATGTATTCTTTAATAGCCTATTTTGTTGCCTACAAAACGATTGATATTACGATTACCGGCCTTGATGAATCCAAGTCAGTTTGGATTATCAGTGACAATGCCAGACAAATAGGCGATGCCATTCTGCATCGACTTGGACGTGGTGTCACATATCTAAATGGAGAAGGGGCTTTTTCCGGAGATGACAAAAAAGTGATTTTTTGCGTCATCAATCGTCTTGAGGAAGCGAAATTGAAGGAAATTGTCACCGATTATGATGATCATGCCTTTTTAGCTGTTGCAGATATTGCCGAAGTAAGGGGCGGAAGATTCAAAAAAAGAGATATCCATTAATAAGAAAAATGATGGAAATTCTAGTTTATTGCCGAAAAAGGTAATTTGTCGTTTCTGGTCTTAATATCAAGAAAGCGACGTTAATAAATTGTAAATTCCGAAAATTAATTGTCGATTTATGATGAAAATGAATCTAAAGTAACTGCATGTTTTGTCGCACTATGCGCTTACCTAGGAAATAAAGAGTGCAAAAAAAACAGTATTTCCAAAAAAGATGGCAGAAAAGCCTGCCATCCAGATTGTCGAGAAGGGGTAAAAATTCTCGGCAATTTTTAATTTTAATCAAACCTAAATTACAAATTTTTATTGATTATCCCTGCTAAAGGGCCTGTTGATTTCCGCTCCGGGCACTCGCTTTCATTTTCTTTTGTAAACTTATATATATTGGTGTTTGCCTTTTAATAGTTGAATCTGTAAGTAAAACACGTCCCCCAACCATTTGGTGATTCATTGCTAAGAGAACAATTTAATCAAAAACATCCTGAAAAATATTAGTACCTTTAAAGCGGTGTTGACGATTCCAACTAATCGTAGAATGATGTGGATTTGTCAATCAAGTGAAGAAGGTGGTCATCTGGAACCAATTCATCAATAGAAACAAATTCATATTTACTTTGGCTATACTCTTTTGGATTAAATATTAGTCTCACCACTTATTTTATTGAAGTTAAAGGACTTTAGTGAATACACCTGTTGATTGGCGCGGAAGGCACGAAGACTCCTGCGGGAGTACGGGGCAGGGGAGACCCCACAGGCGCTTAAGCGCCGAGGAGGCTCCCCGTACCGCCCGCGGAAAGCGAAGTGCCTGGAGCGCCAATCAACAGACTTGTTGAAAAGTCTTATATTTATATTATTTTTATAAAAAATTAACACTCTGAATCATCAAAGAAAGTGAATAAAATAAATGGCTATCGATAGTTTCTCGACAGCCTGGATGGCAAAAAGCTCTGCCATCTTACTTGCTTATAGTAATAGTTCATAAACCTCATTCAGTTGGTAAGCTCTCTTCTCGTCTTGTTCCTCACGGGCATATTTAATTTCATCAGGCAGGATTTTATTTAAAAAGTCCATTTCTTTACTGCTCAAATCCCGGACAAAATCCCCTTCAGAATGATAACGCCCTTTTACGAGTTTTTGATATACTTGTTTGCCATCTGTATGGTTATCAGTATAATTAGATAAAATTTCGCGAAGATATCCCAAGGTTTTATCCATGATTTCACCCATCCTTTCACGTCCTTATTTTTCATCGAAAGGCTAATAATATTCACTGGAACGGGGTCAGGAAATTATTTTTGGTGAAATCAAGAAAAAAAGCAAGTACATGTCGTACTTGCATTAAAAGAATAATGGAAAACCGATGCCGAACCCAACAAATGGGAAGAAGATAGGCGGTCTGAAAAACGGACCTCCAAAGAAAGGGAAGCCATAGCCTTCACCTGAGCTTGAAGAGTTAGATAATTCCTCAATCTCAAGTCCATCTTTTCTTACCTTGCTAACTTTTCCAATTGACCATTCGCCCTTTTGATTTTTAAAGCGAATCATCTGACCTTCCAACCGACGCGCTTGTTCATAACTCAATTGCACTCGATAATTCCTCCAATCAGCTGTACTTGCTATAAAATATGAGGGAAGTCCTATTTCTGTAAGGGCAAACAACCAAATCTCGTCCCATTTTTAATAAAAAGAAAACAGCCCTTCATTCAATTTTAAATTTCAGGCTGTTTTCTTTATTATTTCGTACAAGTAATAATTCGATGGCTCAAGATATCATGGTACTTAACAAGAATGTTTCCATGTTGATTTAGAATACCAAAAAGCTCGGGCTCAAAATTTGTGGAGAAATTAAATTCCTGTCCTGTATTACCATTAACGAAATCAAGGGGATGCACACTTAGCTTCGTATCATGAAAGCCGGTTTCTTTTAAAAGTTTTCTCCAATCCTCCTCTAGGAGCAGGGAATCGACTGCGTAAAACTCTTTAATTTCTATTTCTTCCTGGGCAGTAAGCTTTTTATTTATGGTCATCTCATTAGCTAGAAAACGGCCCCCTTTTTTTAATACCCTAAAGAGTTCCTTTAAGGCCTTTGGTTTATTAACAAAGGCTAAAACAGACTCTGAAAGGACAAAATCAAAGGTTTCATCTTTAAATGGAATTTGTTCTATAGAACCTTGAACTAATTGAATGGGAAGCTGTCTGTTTTGGAAACGGTTCTGAGCTTTTTCAATCATAATAGGGTTAAGTTCCAATCCAAACACGTTTGCCTTGTATTGCTCATACAAATAGGCAGATGTCTGTCCAGTTCCGCATCCTGCATCTAATATATAAGAATTCTGTGTAATTTTTTCTTGCAAAAGCATATTTTTTGTTAATCCAAATCCTCCGGGATGGGCACCACCAATGCCAAACTTGGCAAGGAAATCAATGTACGTCAGGCCTCCCATAGACACACCACCCTATTTCTTTTTTGCATCTTATGAAAAAGGGCTATAATAGGTTCTCTTTTCACAGGTTATTTATAAAATATAAACATGAGCCAGGGTAAGGAATGGAGTGAAGGCTATGGGGATACGAAGCACATTATTATGGATTTGGAAATTATTTGACCCACTTTTTTATCTTTTCTCCCGATTACATTATATAGGGGATGTGAATAATAAACCTTCTGTATTCAGGGTTAGGTTAACTAAATATAAGGGAAAAAAATATATTCTCTCTGACGGGACAAAAATTGATAAAAATGATCTGCTGTTAAAAATTCATTTACATAATGTCCGTATAATTACGGAAATAAGCAAGATTAAAAACGATTTAAAAAGAGCAAAACTTACGTATAGGCTCGTTTTACATTCCATGCCGGCACTAGCAAGTTATCTCAAGGAACATCCCGATGAGAAAAAAATAATAGGAATAATTGGCATTACATCTCTCAACCGCGGTGTTAAAGCTCTAGGATTTGAATGTTTTAGACCGAAAAGCCGTATTTACCGCTTTTTTAAGAAGCTTGGACAGTTGCCCATTTATTTTCTCTCCAATTCCTCTTTAAGAAATTTTCAAAAGTATCATCTAACGTATTTATTTTTGTCCAAGGAAACGCTTTATTCGAGATATGGGCAGGATTCTTCCGAGAAATAACAAATTATCTATGGATTCCTTCTCATACTCCTTTAAAAACTGTACAAATTAAGCAAATGGAAGGGTGTAAGACATTCTTCACATTTAGTGTTAAGGGGTGCAAAGCATGAAAAATCTAAGCAGAATGCCGTTTTTAAGAATGTTCAGGCCTAAAAGAAGGAATAATGGAGCCATGTGGGCATCTCTTATAGGAATCGGTGCAGTCGTTTATGGGATAACGAGAGGAAAACGAAACGATTTCGGCCTTCCTCTTAAAGATGCTGTTAAAAGCATGGCTCCCAATATGAATTTAGCAGGAATGAATAATGCAGTAAAAAACATGGCGCCAAACATGAACCTCGAAGGTATGAATAATGCCTTGAAAAATTTGGCGCCAAATATGAACCTCGATAGGATGGATAATGCAGCTTTAACTGAGTTCTCTGAAGAATTATTAAAGAGTGCCTTAAATAATGATCGTCACTAATATACAAACGAAGAGGCTGTCTTAAATGTCAGCCTCTTTTTAATAGCGGGGATTTGGAATTTTTCTTGGTATGTAATTGCTTGTTTCGGAAGTGAAAACCTTTATAATCAGCAAACCACCGAGTGTTCTTGCTCGAATTAAAACAGGCTGGCTGTATTTATTTTTAAAAACAAAATCAGGTCCATACCAACTAACCGTAGCATCTCTGCCGGGTGGAATATATGGAACTTTACGGCTGTGGGAAAAACGCTCCACAATTTCAAGTCCAGCGTTATCGACAGCATTAAAAAGCGTCGAAGAAACCTGGCAAATTCCGCCTCCGATATCTTCTGTATATTCTCCTCTGACAATTACCTTTGCTGTTAAGTAGCCCTTGGCTTTTGTCCGTTTTCCGACCACCTTGTTAAATGAAAAGGTCTCACCTGGAAAGACAACATAATTATTAATAGCTTGGGCAGCTAATTTAATATTTGTGGTTCGGTTTTTATTAGACGAATTAAATGAAGTTACATAACGGCCAATTCTTACTGTACTGATCTCATTTAGAAGTTCACTGTCTACCTTTGGGTAAACGGTGACCATCGGAATTTCCAATCTGTTCGGGGTATTGTTATAAAAATAAGTATAAAACCGCTCCGTAAAGGCTTGGCGATGGATTTGAAAGCCTACCTTTTCGGGTATGATATTTCCATTATGGTCAAGACTTGCATTTTCAGGCTGATCGGAAACCTTTTTATCCAGTTGGTCTAAAAATTGGTCATATTTTTTAGTATTAATGATTGGTAAATCTGTATAGGGGGAGAAAAAGTCCACCCGGCTAATCTTTGCTATGGTGCTGTCGTCCTTTGTAATTGTCAAATAATCAAGCTGAGAGACAGATTGAACAGCCAGCCAAAAGCTAAGAACCCACGATAATCCCATATTACAAAACCTCCTCATTATAATATGAGTTGAAATTTTATCTTTCATGTAGCTAAAAAAGGAATTCTTTACAGGCATTTAAAAAAAAATGGGGAATAAGGGTTTACAAAATTAATAAAATATAATATTATCATTATTGATAATGATAATAAGATTTAGGAGTAATTATTTATGAAGGATTCCAAAGTTGATGTTATATTACACCCGGTCAGAATGAGAATCATTCAACAATTAATTAACCAAGAGCTGACGGCGCAGCAATTAAAAGAATTGCTTCCTGACATTCCGCAAGCATCTCTTTATCGAAATATAAAAAAATTGGCGGATGCAGAAGTGATTCAAGTTGTTGCAGAAGTGCCGATCCGCGGGACGGTTGAGAAGGTTTATTCCATTCATCAAACAGGAATGGCGGTTAGCCCAGAAGAAATGAATAACATGTCTAAGGACGAACATATGGGCTTCTTTATCAAATTTTTGGCTAATTTGATGGGGGAATATGAGCGCTATTTAAACCAGGAAAACATTGATTTAATTGCTGATGGAGTAAGCTTTCGGCAGGGGACTTTTTATTTAAATGATGAAGAATTTAGGGAATTTATCAAGCAACTTACAGCTGTATATGCGAACATATCACAAAATAAGCCTGAGAAAGGAAGAAGAAGTAGGAATATAGCGAATATTTTCATACCTGGAGAGAAAATGGAGTAATGGGGACTAGGTCACTAGTCTCTTTTTTATAGAAAAAATGAAAAAATTGTAGAAATATGCTATATTAGCATTAGATAACAAAAGAATAGGAGAATGCTAGCAAACTGCTAACATAAGAAACGGGAGTGTCTGTTTTGGAGCAAAATGACAGAATTCAATTGAATGTAAGAATTTCGAAGGACACCGCGGCGAAACTTGATGAGATTGTCGAGTATTACCAGCAAGGATTAAAGCTTGGTAGAATCTATAAGGGTGATGTTCTGACAGATATTATTGAAAAATCGTATGAAGTGATGAACAAACAGAAAAAAATGCAAAAAAGATTTTAATATGGAGGGGCTGTCAAATGGGACAGCCTCTTTCCTTTTCGATGCGAAAATTGTAAAAATTTATTAGAATATTTAGAAAAGAATTTGAATTATTACTTTGCGAATAGTATAATTATAGTTATTACATACCAACCGGTTAGTATAAGAATCGCGAACAATTTTTATGCGGGCATCTAAGATGATAATGTAAGCGTGTTCAAACTAACTAAATCTAAATTTGAGAAAAGTGAGGTTTGATAGTTTATGAGATTTTTAGGTAAAACAGCCATTGTAACCGGCGGAGGAAGCGGGATTGGGCGCGCAGCGGCCATCCGATTTGCACAGGAAGGGGCAGCGGTAGCAGTAGCGGACGTTGATTCCCTTGGTGGTGAGGAAACGGTCAGCATCATAGAAAACGCAGGAGGAAAAGCAATCTTCGTAAAAACAGATGTTGCAGACTCCAACCAAATAAAAGAATTGATCAGTACAACAACGAATACCTTCGGCTCTTTAAATATCATGTTCAACAACGCTGGAATTGGCAATTCAGAGGTGAAAAGTACGGATTTATCAGAAGATGAATGGGACAAAGTCGTTGATATTAATTTAAAAGGAGTTTTCCTTGGCATTAAGTACGCGGTTCCTGAGCTAATAAAAGCAGGCGGAGGGGCAATTGTTAACACGGCAAGTCTATTGGGATTAAAAGGGCAAAAGTACATGTCAGCCTATAATGCATCTAAAGGCGGAGTGGTGATTTTGACGAAAAACGCCGCACTTGAATATGGAAAAAAGAATATCCGTGTAAATGCGATTGCACCTGGTGTCATTGATACTAAAATCATTGAAAACTGGAGACAAAGCGAGTGGAAATGGCCGATCATCTCAAAGGCAAATGCCCTTGGCCGAATTGGCAATCCTGAAGAGGTAGCAAATGCCGTATTATTTTTGGCATCAGATGAAGCCTCTTTTATAACAGGTACAACACTTTCAGTTGATGGCGGAGGTCTGACGTTCTAATTGAAAACGAGGAACTGCTGCAGCTAGACAAGAACGAAAGAGAACTGTGATCTATAAATATCAATCGGAGGTATATCGATGAGTTATCAAAAAGCATGGCTAGCAAATTATCCTGAGTCTATTGCAAAGAGGATTGAAATTCCTAATATACCGTTAGGTCAGATTTTAAAAGAAACTACAGAAAAGTTTCCGGAAAATAATGCTCTATCATTCTATGGAAGAAAAATAAGTTATAAAGAGCTATCCTCCCTAGCGTTTGCATTTACGTCTGCCATCCAGCAAAACCAAGTCCAAAAAGGCGACCGGGTTGCTATCATGCTGCCAAACTGTCCGCAATATGTGGTTGCCTATTATGGCATCCTAAATGCCGGCGGCATTATCACACAGGTCAACCCGATGTCTGTTGAAAGAGAACTCATTCATATTCTAAACGATTCCGGTGCGGAAACGATGGTTGTTCTTGACGCCCTCTACCCAAGGGTGAAAAGCGTGCAGGCGCAAACTCCATTAAAAAATATTATTGTTGTCAGCCTGCAGCCTTCTGGACAGGATTTTGCTCCGGACCGAAGCTTTGAAAGCTTCCTTAAGGAGGGCAATGGAACCGTGGTTCCGGTAGAATTTGAACCTGAACACGATGTTGCTGTTCTTCAGTATACAGGCGGGACAACAGGCCGTTCCAAAGGCGCTATGCTGACACACCGCAATATTTTGGCTAACGTACTTCAATGCCAGGAATTTTTCAAACATGAAATGGAATTTGGCAAAGAGAAGTGCTTAACGGTCATCCCTCTTTTTCATGTGTTTGGGATGACTTCATGTATGAATCTTTCAATCTATACAGGCGCTGAGTCCATAATGCTTCCTCGTTTTGACCTAGAGGAGGTGTTGAATACAATCAAAACAGAACAGCCAACGACCTTCCCTGGTGTTCCAACCATGTACGTTGCTCTAACTAACCATCCGAAGGCAGAAGAGTATGGCTTAAATTGTATTCGGACATGTAATAGCGGAAGCGCGCCAATGCCTGTTGAATTACTTCGTGAGTTTGAAGGTAAAACAGGAGCGCAAATTTTGGAAGGCTATGGATTATCGGAAGCATCACCGACAACACACTGCAACCCGCCATTTGCTGCGAGAAAAACGGGCAGCGTCGGTATTGGAGTACCTTCAACAGAATATAAAATTGTCGACTTGTCAACAGGTACCGAAGAAGTGCCGACAGGCGAGCTAGGAGAAGTAATTATTAAAGGGCCGCAGGTTATGAAAGGATACTGGAACATGCCGGAGGAAACGGCCAATACCTTAAAGGATGGCTGGTTGTATACAGGCGATATTGCCAAAGTGGATGAAGATGGCTATTTATATATTGTTGACCGGAAAAAAGACATGATCATCGCAGGAGGATTCAATATTTATCCTCGTGATATCGAAGAGGTTTTGTATGAGCATCCTTCTGTCCAAGAGGCTGTTGTCATCGGGGTGCCGGACCCTTACAGAGGAGAAACAGTAAAGGCGTATGTCGTCTTAAAAGCTGGAAAAACAGCAACAGAGGATGAGATTATTCAATATTGCAGAGAGAATCTTGCAGCCTATAAGGCGCCGCGCAATGTGGAATTCCGTGAACAGCTGCCAAAAACCGGAGTTGGAAAAATCCTTCGCCGCAGCTTGAGAGAAGAAGCTTTAAAACAGTAGGGCACACTTATGAAAATTTTTAAAAAGTTCACGCAATCAATATTATAGAAGAGATAAAGTTTATGGTATAATCTCGAATAGATATTTACATGATTGTGAGGATATTAAGGTGAAGGAAAAAATAACGGAACAAAGCATCCGCTTATTTGAAGAAAAAGGATTTAGTGAAACGTCCATTCAAGACATCGTCGATACACTAGGGGTGACAAAAGGAACCTTTTACTATTATTTTTCAAGTAAAGAAGAACTGCTTATGGATATCCATCTTGGATATATTAGCGAAATATTGAGCCGCCAAGAGCAAATCTTAGGGGATGAGTCAAAAAGCTTTAAGCAAAAATTATTTGACATTATTTTAATGTTAATTTCCGATATTAAGATTCGCGGCCGTGCGGCAAAAATCTTTTTTAGAGAAATGAAAAATTTAAGTCCGGAACATGCTGCATTAATTGTGCCGAAACGGGATCAATTCCGTTTAAATACTGAGGAGCTGATTCAAGCTGGAATGAAAAAAGGCGAATTTCGGTCAGATTTAAATGCATCCATTGTATCTTTTGCGATTCTGGGGATCGTCAACTGGAGTTATCAATGGTTTAACCCAAAAGGAGCTTATACGGACCAAGAGGTCAGCGAGATATTTGTCGATATGATTTTAAAGGGAATTCAATTACGCGGATAGAAATAAAAAGAGGGATATTAATGCCGATTATATCCCTCTTTTTAAGCCAATAACATACCAACCGGTTAGTATTGGTGAAAAACTCCAGAATTAATAGGTATAAATCAAAAGAATGGTGGCACTTCATTTATTTGGAAAGCTTGTTTTTCAAAACGAATGTAGAGACGGAGGTATAAAAGAAGAATATGCACGAAATACAGATAACTGTTCGTTTCGGCGAAACAGACGCATTAGGCCATATCAATAATACAAGTTATTTCATTTACCTTGAAGAAGCAAGGATTCGCTTTTTTGAAGCAATTGGCTACCAAGTTGATGCACGGGATTGGAATTTTATCCTAGCTTCTACGAAATGTGATTTTATAAGCCAAGGGTATTTCAATCAACAATTAATAATTAAAACAAGCGTCTCCAAAATTGGGTCGAAAAGCTTTCACCTAGACCATGAAATCATTTGTTCGCAAACTTGTAAACTGATTGCCCAAGGGAATGCGGTGATGGTCTGCTTTGATTTTGATAAACAACAAAGTGAGCCGCTGCCAGAAGTTTTATTAGATAAACTGAAAAGTCATCTGGTGTATTCATAGGGTTATCCACAATAATAAAAATCTGAATTTTTTGAATTGAAAGGAGGATGAAAACATGCCTTATCAAATGAATAAGGATACGATTCCTGTTCGTATAGGAGAGGAGTTAAATCTAGCTATTTTAGAAACGTTTTTGCGTGAGAATATTAAGTCATTGCCGAGTGCCCCGCTGGAAATTTTACAGTTTTCTGCAGGTGCCTCTAATTTAACCTATCAAATAAGGATGGGAGATTGGGAGGCAGTGTTAAGACGTCCTCCTCTTGGTCCGGTGGCACCAAAAGCACATGATATGGAACGGGAATTTAAGATTCTGACAGAATTAAATCCCATCTTCCCCGCCGCGCCTAAGCCATTTCTGTTCTCCGATAATCATGAGATTGTCGGCAGCCCATTTTTTGTCATGGAGCGAAAGCATGGTATTGTCTTGGACACTTCATTTCCTGCAGCAGTAAACGTGACACCTGAGCTTTGTAAACAGATTTCTGAACTAATGGTTGAAAACCTGGCGAAACTGCATGCTCTTCCCTACAAGGAAACAGGACTAATGCAAATAAGCAAGCCTGATGGCTTTATGGAGCGGCAAGTTCACGGCTGGATTGGCCGTTATGAACGGGCCAAAACGGATGAAATTTCCGAGGTGGAATCCCTTAAGAAGTGGCTTGTGAGCAATATTCCTAACCATTCAGAGGCAGCTGTGATTCATTATGATTACAAGCTGAATAATGCGATGTTAAATGATGATTTCACCGAGATGGTCGGTTTGTTTGATTGGGAAATGACTACCGTAGGTGACCCCCTTGCTGATTTGGGGGCTGCGATGAGTTACTGGAGTCTCCCTGAGGACCCGCCAAACATGAAAAAAGGGATGGGCAGAGATCCGGTTACCGCTGTCCACGAAGGTTTTTTCACAAGGAAGGAATTTATTGAGTGTTATGCCAGAAAAAGCGGCAGGGATGTCTCTAACTTGCATTTCTATTTGACGTTTGCTTATTTTAAACTCGCTGTCATCTGCCAGCAAATCTATTATCGGTATAAGAAAGGTCAAACAAGCGATACAAGATTTGCAACCCTAAACAATTATGTTAAGGGACTAATCCAGCATGCGACATTTACAGCCAATGAAAAGCTTTAGCAGGGGGATGGAACGAAATGGCCAAAATTCACCTTCTTGTGAAGAAGGAAGATATCAGTGAGGAAAAAATTTTAGAAGGAAATAAAGTGGCAGTTGTTTTAGACATTCTTTTAGCCACGACAACCATTGTATCAGCTTTAAAGGACGGAGCAAAGGAAGTTATACCTGTTCTTAACAGTTCCGAAGCTAGTGATTTAGCTGAAAATTTCATGCCCGGTACCTGCCTTCTAGCTGGTGAACTGGATGCGAAACCAATTGACGGCTTTTTATATCCCAGTCCAACCTTAATCAGGGAGAACGTCAAAGGTAAGACGCTCATTTTATCTACCACAAATGGAACAGTTGCTTTAAGAAAGGCTGCTTCCGCCAAGAAGGTTTATGTAGCCTCGATTTTAAATAATCCTGCGGTTGCCGAAACGCTGGCGAATGTTGAGGAAGAGCAAACCGTTCTTATCATTTGTTCCGGAAATTCCGGAGAGCTCAGCTTAGAAGACTTTTATGGTTCAGGGCATCTAATTGATTGTTTGGTAAAAGCAGGCCAACACGAGCTAACAGACGCAGCAAAGGCTGCCATGTATTTTTACCGCGGTCAGGAACATGCTGGGTATGAAATATTCGTAAACTCCTATGTTGGCAGGCTATTAGAAAAATATGATCAACATCCAGATTTGAAACTCGCGGTTTCTAAAGGGATTACATCTATCGTACCGATTATGAAAAATGGAAAGGTAGTAATCGAGACAGCTTGCACTGTCTAGAAAATTTAAGGAGATCAGGGGGGATAACGGATGAGGTTTTTAGATACCGTTGCGTTAGTGACCGGGGCCGGAAGCGGAATAGGAAAAGCCGCTGCCATTAGGCTTGCAAGTGAAGGGGCAAAGGTCATTTTGGTGGGCAGGACAAAAAGAAAATTGGAAGAAACGGCTGAAGAAATAAATCGCCAAAGTAAAATTCCAAGGGCTGAAATTTTTCCAGCGGATTGTACGGATGCCGAAGATGTCGAGGAGCTGGCAGAATATGTCCAGCAGCATTATGGTGATCTCCACATTCTTGTTAATAATGCAGGAGGGTCACGACACAACAAAATATTAGACATGTCGGAAGCAGATTGGGACTATGTTCAAAATGTGAATTTAAAGAGCGTATTCCTTGTCTCAAAAGCAATGGGGAAAATCATGATTGAGGGCGCACAGCGTTCCGAGCACAATCGTGCGATTGTCAATATTGCCTCATTATCGGGACACCAGGCTGGGGCGGAAATTCCTCACTATAGTGCAGCTAAAGCGGCAGTGATTAATTTTACAAGATCATTGGCGTTGGACTTTTCTAAATACGGAATCCGTGTGAACTCCGTTTCGCCAGGGTTTGTCGAGACCCCGTTAACCGAACGAGGCCTGCAAAATGAACGTTTTGTCCGTGCCATTGAAAAAAATACGGCAATGTCGAGAGTGGGAACTCCTGAGGAAATTGCAAGCGTCATAGCGTTTGCAGCATCCAGCGATGCCTCCTATATGACCGGTTCTGATTTACTAGTGGATGGCGGCTGGCTGATTAAATAATTTTAAAAACCATAAAATTTTTAAATGGAAAGGGAGATCATAATGGCGCAAGAACATTTATTAGTAGAAAAATTAGGACCTGTTTTATCACTGACCTTGAACCGCCCGGAAAGTCTCAATGCCTTTAGCCCGGAAATGATTTTAGGATTGAAGGATGCTCTCAGAAACGCGCAAAATGATGACGATATCCAAGCCATCGTGCTATCTGGATCCGGCCGTTCCTTCTGTGCCGGCGGTGACGTGAAAGGGATGGGACAGGGAAGGTCAGGCGTTCAAGTTTATGAACATATTGGCAAACTGAATGAGCTTATTTTATTAATGAAGGATGTTGAAAAGCCGATAATTGCCGCGGTTCACGGCTTTGCTGCGGGTGCAGGCTTTAATTTGGTTTTAGCTTGTGACCTAATAGTCGCAGCCGAGGACAGTAAATATGCGCTAAGCTTTTCCCAGGTTGGGCTGATTTCTGATGGAGGAGGTTCTTATTTCCTTCCTAGATTGGTTGGTCCGCATTTAGCCAAGCAATTCTTCTTTACAGCAGAGCCTATTCCGGCCGAACGTCTTTATCAATTAGGTGTCATCAATTATCTTGTTCCGGCTGAGAAGCTTCAAGAAGAAACAACTAAATTAGCTTTAAAATTAGCGAATGGTCCAGGATTGTCATATGGAAAACAGAAGAAACTGGTTGATAAATCGTTTACTTCATCGCTGGAAGAGATTCTTGAGCTAGAGCGTTTAACCCAAATGATTATGGTTGAATCAGAGGACCATAAAGAAGGAACTACAGCCTTTAAAGAAAAGAGAAAACCGGTATTTAGAGGCAAATAGGAGTTTATGAAGGAGGCCCCCTGAGTCCACTCAAGGCCTCTTTTTCTATGAGAATATTAACAGAATATGAACAATGTATTAATTAATAGGGAAGAATAATACTGAAGGTTTGCTATGTTTGCAAATTTGTTTACACTAATAGTATCAAGTTTCTAACTCTGGGAGTTGAGCATTAGTGAAAATATTAGTGATCGAGGATAATAAAAGTGTTTGTTCAATGATTGAAATGTTTTTTGCAAAAGAGGGGATTGAAGGAGTATTTGTCAATGACGGATTCGAGGGCTACAACCAATTCAAGAATGGCACATGGGATGCTTTGATTGTTGATTGGATGCTGCCCGGCATGGATGGGGTCACCATATGCCGAAAAATCAGAGAAGAAAAAAATACTGTCCCCATCATTATGCTAACAGCAAAGGACAGCGAGTCAGACCAGGTTCTTGGCCTTGAAATGGGAGCGGATGACTATGTAACGAAGCCGTTCAGCCCGCTGACCCTGATGGCCCGGATTAAGGCAGTAACCCGACGTGTTCAGGTCCAGGCACCAAAAGATAACGAAGGGGCATTGGAAACAGACCATTTTAAAATCAACAAAACAACTAGAGAAGTAATGGTTGACGGGACTCCGATAACCAATTTGACCCCCAAGGAGTTTGATTTGCTTTTCTATATGGCGGAGCATCCTCGCCAGGTTTTCTCACGGGAGCAGCTGCTTGAAAGGGTCTGGGGCTATCAGTTTTATGGAGATGAACGAACCGTTGATGTGCATATCAAAAGGTTGCGGAAAAAGGTGGAGACTTCGGAGCAGCCATTCTTCCATACTGTTTGGGGAGTAGGGTATAAGTTCGATGACGCGCTTAAAACAGACTAAGTTCCGTTACTTTTATCAACAGTTTAGCAGCCATATCAGCATTATTATTGTAGCGTTTTTACTATTAAGTTTATTATTTGCCCATTATCTTGAAAACCTTGTTTATAGGAACAAGGCGGATGAACTAATTTCCTATGGCAAAGCTATTTTGTCGGATATTAAAGAAAATCCGTATGCAACCGAAATCGTGCTTAATAAATATAGTTCTGTTTTACCAGCTCGTAAAATAAGCTTTAGTTTATTTGATCGGGATGGCAAATTGTATTTAGTTTCTAATCGAGGGCCAGAAATTAAATACCTGCCCCGGGAGGATTGGGAAAGCTTAAAAAAGGGTAAGACGATTATTGTTCAAAGCGATTATAAAAGATTTGACCAGGATGGCGTAACATTTGTCGTTTTACCCTATTTGGAAAATGGAAAATTCTATGGGGGAATTCTGCTCACCTCACCGATTAGCGGTTCCCTCGAAATGATTCAAGAAATTAATCAGATTTTATTGTATACTATTTTGATTGCTTTTGGTGTTTCTTTCCTTCAGAGCTGGTACTTATCAAGAATTCATGTGAAAAGGATTAGAAGGCTTCGGGAGGCAACCTCCCAAGTATCTAAAGGGGATTATAATGTTCATGTTCAATCCTCAAATTATGATGAAATCGGAGAATTAGCAAATGATTTTAATCACATGGTTGATAAAATCAATACCTCTATGGCCGAGATTGAAAGCTTGGAAAACCGCCGTCGTCAATTTATGGCCGATGTTTCTCATGAAATGAGGACACCGCTTACGACCATAAGCGGAGTGATTGAAGGGCTAAAAAACAATATGATTTCTGAAGAAGATAAAGAAAGAGGCATAAACCTAGTCAGCCAAGAGGCAAAAAGACTGATTCGTCTCGTCAATGAAAATCTTGATTTTGAAAAAATCCGTTCCAACCAGATACAGTTAATGAAGGAAGAAATTGAGCTTTTGGATGTTCTTGAGATAATACAGGAGCAATTAAGTCTTCAGGCGGAAGAAAAAAACAATCAAATCATTGTTGAGGCAGCACCGGAAGTTTACGTAAAAGCCGATTACGATCGGCTTATTCAAATCTTAATTAATATAACGAAAAATAGCATTCAATTTACAAGAGAGGGAACCATCTGGCTTCGCGGAAGGGAAGAGCCGGACAGCGTCATCATTGAAGTGGAGGATACCGGAATTGGGATTGATCCTGCTGAAGTAGAAAAAATCTGGCGCCGCTTTTATAAAGCTGATATTTCCAGAACCAGTAACCCTTATGGTGAGTTTGGTCTAGGACTTTCTATTGTGAAACAGCTAGTGCTTCTCCATAGTGGGGATATAAATGTTGTGAGTGAAAAAGGGAAAGGGACAAAATTTATTATTCGTTTTCCCAAATAACGTCGCGGGAAAATTGCTCCCGCGGCTTTTTTCATAATAATTTCTAAAAGCCGTTAAAGTTTGTTAATAATTTCTTAAAATTTGTCAGGTATAGTAAAGACAAGATAAGAAGTTAACATACTTAAAGGAGAAGATTACGATGGAATTCAGAGATCCGAATGAAATCAATCAAACTCAAAACGATTCGTATGAAGTGACAAGAATCCAGCCCGGAACAGAGCAGATGAGGACCGCTCCTCCTGTTAAAAGTAAACCCAAAAAAGGGTTTGTAAAAGGATTTGTTTCGACGGTAGCGGCAGGAGTGGTCGGATCTGCATTGACATTAGCAGTCCTGCCGCATACTGATTACTTCCAGAACTATTATCCTGCAGCGGCAAATCAAGACACAAGCAGTTCACAGGCAGCCAAGAGTACGGCTTCAACGGTTAGACCGGTGTCAACAAAGTCCACTTCAGATTCTGCTTCTATTGCTGATACAGTGGAGCAGGTTTCAAAGGCGATTGTCGGTATTGTCAATTACCAGCAGCAAAATGATCCGTTTTTCCGTAGTTCAAATTCATCCCAAAGTGTAGAATCTGGATCGGGCTCTGGGGTTCTTTTTCAAAAAAAGGGTGATTTTGCCTACATCGTTACCAATAACCATGTAGTAGAGGGTGCTTCGAAGCTGGAGGTTTCCTTATACAATGGTGAAAAAACGACAGCAGAAGTTGTCGGCACAGATGCCTTGACTGACCTTGCAGTTTTAAAAATTGATGCTAAAAATGTTACGACAACAGTTCAATTTGGCGATTCATCAACCCTTCGTCCCGGCGATCAGGTTTACGCAATCGGAAATCCATTGGGGCTAGAGCTTTCCAGGACAGTAACCCAGGGAATTGTCAGTGCCACAAATAGAAGCATTCCCGTTTCGACATCAGCAGGGAACTGGGAAACCAATGTCATCCAGACAGATGCAGCGATTAATCCAGGAAACAGCGGAGGGGCGCTAATCAATTCTCAGGGGCTTGTCGTTGGCATTAATAGCATGAAAATTTCCGAAAATGGTGTGGAAGGTCTGGGATTTGCCATCCCAAGCAATGATGTTATTCCAATCGTTAATCAACTAATCCAAAACGGAAAAATTGTGCGTCCCTATTTAGGGGTTGGACTGGCAGACTTAAATCAAGTTTCGCAAATGTATTGGCAAAGTCTTCCTGAAAATATCACCAAAGGGGTTTTGGTCATGAATATTGACCCGAATTCCGCCGCCGCCAAAGCAGGCTTCGAGCCAAAGGACGTGATTGTTTCTATGAACGGAACAGCAATTGCTAATTCATCGGATTTAAGAAAATATCTATACTCTAAGGTTAAAGTTGGCGATGAGATTAAATTTGAAATCTATCGTGATGGAAAACAAAAAACATTAACTGCCAAGTTGACGAATAATAATAGCGAATAGATTTAGAAAAGATAAAACCATTAACTTCAAATTTGGGGTGATATGGTGAACCGAATTGGAAAATATGCAACAAGCGATTTTGTGGATGATATTGAGCTGCTGGCTATGCTTTTTGAACTCCCTGAGAAGGATAAAATGCTAATGTGGTCTGAAGGCTATATTGACCTTGTGATTGAAAAATTACCTGTATATGCCCGTGACATTTTGGAGAAAAGGATCGAAAAGTGGGAGGATACAAAAGCTTATTTTGAAATTCAGCTGAATGAAATTAAACAAGACCAAGAGTTTTTAGCAAAATTAAAGGGCGAACGGAAGGAGTTCGCTCTTTTTGTCATGAAACGGTATCCAGAGTTTCAATCACTGTTGTTTTTGTTATATGATGGAAACCTTAAAGAAAGGGATTTAAGGAAGTTTGTTTATCGGCGAAGAACTAATTCAGGTAAAAAGTATCTCCATTAAAAGCTTTCTATTGTAGTCACTGTCAACACCCATGCAAATGTTAGAGCCATTAGGAATAGCGGCTCTTTTTCTTATTTTTCCATCTTTTCGAAAGGCGAAACATCTCATATAATGGGTATGTTCCTATTAAAAAGGTGGTCTCCTAATGAATTTTACTTTTTCCTTAAGACAAATACTAATTGTTCTTTTAATAACCTTAATTGGTGTGATAACGTCTGTCTTTTTACATCTTCCGCTTGTAATTGGCTTTCTTCCGGGATTTCTTATTCTATTTCAACTTTCTGCTAAAAAAGGGATTCCTTATAAGGGTATTTTAAAAATTTGCTGGAGTGGTATAAATAAAACAAAAATCGTCATTCTGATTCTATTCTTAGTAGGATTTTTATTACCCTCATGGTATCTGTCCGGGACGATTGACCAAATGGTTCAAGTTGCACTTGGGTTGATTAGCCCGGAGCATTTTTTTCTTCTGACGTTTATTGCTGCGTTAACAATGTCGATGCTGCTCGGTACAACCGTTGGAACATTAAGTGCCATTGGAGTTCCTATTCTTGGAACAGCAATGGTTCTGCATCTTCCGGTGGCGGCGGCTGCCGGGGCTTTGGTTTCTGGAGCGTTTGTCGGGGACAGGACATCCCCATTTTCGAGTTCTCATCAGCTGGTTTCACATACAGTCGAAATACCGGTTAAAAAGCAGGGGAAAGCAATGTTTCTAACTACCATCCTCGCGATTTTTCTTTGCTTAATCTTTTATAGTGTTCTAGACCATTATTTTTCAGCCAAGACAGTTGTCTATTCTTTGCATTTGGAATGGAGCAAGCTATCGTTGACTAAATTTATCCCGCCATTGGTCTTAATACTTTTTGTGATTTTTCGAATGAGTATCATTTATGCCTTTCTTTCTAGCATTCTATCGGCATCCATTCTAGCTGTTCTTGGTGGCAATGCTTTTGGCAAAATTATCAATGCCTTATGGTACGGAATCGATGGTTTGGGCGGCGGGTTCATTCATATGTATGAATTGCTGCTATTTTTGGCACTCGCAGGGGCTTATAATGGATTAATAGAGGAATTGAATGTCATTCAGCCTTATTTGGATAAATGGCTGCAGTCATCAAGCTCCTTAACGAGTGACACCTTTAAAGTCCTGACAGCCACTTTGATTATCAGTTTAATTGCCGCTAATCAAACGCTGCCGATTATTTTGACTGGACGGGCGTTCCTGCCGCATTGGTCAAATCGTTATGGGAAGGAAGAATTGGCTAGAGTATTGGGCGATTCGACAATGCTGTTTCCAGGAATGGTTCCATGGAGTGTATTGGCCATTATGTGCAGTACCATTGTCGGGATTTCGTTAGTGGATTATTTGCCGTATGCCTTATTTTTATGGATTTTGCCATTTATAACATTAGGAATTTCTCGTCTAAAACAACTGCTCAAAAATAATAAAAAGCGAACCGCTGCTGCGTAAACAGGATCCATTTCTCGGTTCCTGTTTTTTTGCAATCTGAATCCCTATGAATGAAGTCCATTTTTATAACATATAAGTGGTAATAAAGAACTTGGACAAGGGATGACGAGATGCTGAAAAAATGGGTCATAATTGGCTTTGGAACGTCGATGATTGGAATTGGCATTAACGGGTTTATCCTCCCCTTCCACCTAATAAATGGCGGGTTTTTTGGGATTAGTCTGTTGGCCAATTATCTTTGGGACTTAAACCCGGGAATTATATTTATTCTATTGAATATCCCAGTTTACTTGTTTGCGATTAAATATGAACCAAACCTTTTTATCGATGGCTTAATAGGTGCTATTGTTTCAGGGGTAATGATTCAATTTTGGCTGCCGCTCGGCGGTGTCTTTCATATGCCTATCTTAAGTAGTATCATAATTGGTGCCATTATAATCGGGATCGGTGTTGGCGTGATGTTAAGAAATCATATCAGTCCCGGCGGAATCGACTTGCTTGCGCTGATTATTTCCAAATGGTCCAAGGTGAATGTAGGGTTGGTTGCCTTAACCATCGATGGAATGATTATTATTTCAGGTCTGCTGCTACTAAAGGATCCAAAATTCTTGTATTCATTAGTCATTGTTACGATTATCGGATTGTTGATCAGCATTATTACCTCGATTGGCAGGATAGAAATTTCAAAAATTAAATAAGCAATGATGACGATGTTCACTATTTATTCACTCATTTTTCAGAATTGATTGCTATGATAATAGTAAAAGGAAATTTTTTGAAACGGAGTGTTTAAGGTGAATATTTTACTGGCGGAAGATGATGTCCGGCTGGGAAAAATAATGACACACTTGTTAAAAAAAGAATTTCATCTTGTCGATTGGGTGACCAGTGGCAAAGAGGCATATGACAATGCCCGCATCTATAACTATGATGTTATTATTCTGGACTGGATGCTGCCCGGGGAAAGTGGGCTTTCAGTCTGCAAACGGCTGCGCGAGAAGGAGATCCAAAGTGGCATTTTATTTGTTACGGCTAAAGATGCCAATGAAGACATCATCACAGGTTTAGATTCAGGAGCGGACGATTACATTATAAAACCATTTGAGTTTAATGAGCTTTCGGCACGGATTCGGGCAATTTGCCGCCGGAAGGAGAAACCTGTTGAAGAATTGATCGCGATCAATGATTTCTCCTTGAATCTGAATACCCATGAATGTAAAAGAAATGGGTTTATAATTGATTTAACGAAAAAGGAATATCAACTATTGGAATTGTTGATGCGAAACGCAAATCAAGTTTTGACAAGAGAAATTCTGTTCGACAAGCTTTGGGGCTATGATGCTGAAGTTTCGGATAATGCGCTTGATGCCCTAGTGAAATTGGTGCGCAAAAAGGTTGATATTCCTGGAAAGCCTTCCTTAATTCAAAATGTCCGCGGAATCGGCTATAAGGTGAGAAATACCAATGTTTAATCAAGTGAAAAGGCGTTTAACGGTTGTTTATACCTTATCGCTGGTCAGTTTGCTTGTTTTGTTTATTGGAATCCTCTACCTCCTTATTTCGCATGAAATCAATGCAAAGGAAGAAGAGCAGCTAATGGGGTATTTTGACAAAGAAAAGTCTGATTTCCTCGAGGACCTTTACGAGAGCGAACACCATGGAATAGAGTATAATCCGAACCGAACGATATTTTATTATGTACTTAACCACCAGAAAGAGTTTGTGTATGGGGAGGAAAACATTCGGGGATTCTATCAATGGGTGGGAAATATCCCAATTACAAATGCTGACAAAGCGGAAAGGATTCAATGGGAAGACAAGCATTTACTTGTCGAGATACATCCTCTTGGTTCTAATGGCTTTGTCGTTCTAGGAATGGATATTACATCAGAAAAACACTTGATTCAAAAAATCACATGGACGTTGATTGCGTTAACGGTATTTTTTAGTTTGATTTTTGCCTATTTAGGTTATTATTTTGCTGGACAAGCGATGAAGCCTATTAAAACAGCTTATCACAAACAGGAAAAGTTTGTTTCCGATGCCTCACATGAACTAAGAACTCCATTAAGTATTTTTTACAGTTCGATTGACCTGTTAAACCGCGAAGAGAGTCAGAATATGAGTCCACTTGGAATAGAAGTCCTTCATGATTTACAAACTGAAGCCCAATTAATGAATAGACTGGTCAATGATTTACTCCTACTGGCCAGAAGTGATAAGAAACAATTAACCATGGAGATGAAAGAGGTTAATTTATCGGAATTGTTAACTTCCATATACAAGCGGTTCTTACGGAAGAAACCAGCCAATATCATATTTGCGCAAAAAATTGAACCTGAGATTTTTCTAGTTTGCGATGAAACAAGGATACAGGAATTGGTTTATATATTGTTGGATAATGCATTCAAGTATACAAATGAAGGGACAGTAAAGCTTACATTAACATTAAAATCTGCTGAAAAAATTATTACTGTTGAAGATTCAGGGTGCGGCATTGCGCTAGAAACTCTTCCTTTTATATTTGACCGTTTTTACCGGACAGATGCCACAAGAGCAAAAGGAGGCTCCGGTTTAGGTCTATCAATTGCCAAGTCGATTGTGGAGGCCCACGGTGGAAAAATATCCGTGCAAAGCATGCTGGGTAAAGGCAGTGTTTTTACGGTCACAATAAAAAACAAAAATTAAAACGGCAGGATTGGCTGCCGTTTTAATTTTTCAGTTTGCCTTGCTTAGCCTCAGACCCATGCATGATGGTTTCGATATATTTTAGGATTGATAGAACAAAAATGAGAGAAATACTGCCGGCGTATAAAACCAATGCCCACCGCTCTGTTGAATCTGTTCCAATCAATAGCCCGTGCAGAACCATTAGCACCCATGCCGGAAAAACTGCAAGATGGAGTTTTTTCCAATTTTTTATCCCTAATTTTTTTATGAAAAAATCTGAAGAAATCATCACAATGAAAAATAGATAAAATGATAATGTGCCAAGAGCAGAATATATAGGTTGATTGTTTGCAAGTAAAGGGACAAAAAGTTCTGGAATGGAATAAGGAACATATTGATCGCGCCAAATTAACATGAGATGAAAAATAATCGTCAACAAACCATACCAGCCGCTGATTTGATGTAGGGAAAGAAGATAGGCTTTCTTTTTCTTGATTACCGTAAAGGAACTGACCAACCCTATTGCAACGGAAATGGTCATGAAAAAATAGGCCAAAAAACCAGAGCTGCGAATCAATGTCCAAATCGAAATATAGTCGTTTATCAAGTTATCACCTTCCTTTAAAGGTAGTAATCGTTTCATCTTCATGAACGAGAAGCACTGAATAGTGGGGGTTAATACCCGCTAATGCCTCCATTAATGTGCTATCTTTTTCCATAAAGCAAAGCTTAGCCATTACCTCTGCGTCCTGGCAGTTTTCTGTAATGACAGTTGCTTGAAGGATTTCTGATTTAACTGGCAGACCTGTTTTCCCGTTTAATAGGTGGTGTTTTATCTCCTTCTCCTGTACCCAACTGCGATAGACGATATTAGAGGTAGCAATGCTTCCGTTTTTTAATGGAATGTTAGCCATTTCTTGCTTTTCTTCAAAAGGGTGGGCTACACCGATTTTCCATTCCTTCTTTCCATCGGACCAGCATGTAATATCGCCGCCGCCGTCAACAATCCCTGACTTGGCCCCACCGATATTTTTTAGCCATCGTGCTGCAGCTTCAACGGCATAGCCTTTACCAATACCTCCTAAATCTATTTGATTTTCACTGTGTTTTTTTATCGTAAAGGTCTCAAAGTTGAAAACATATGACGTGTGTTCTTCAGTACAATTGACGGGCACTTCGTTCCCAACTTTCAAACTAGACTGGAATGGAAAGGAGTTTGTATAGCCGTGGTATTGCATCTGGGCAAGTAAATAGGGTGAGAAGTATCCTTTCGTCTTCTTGCGATATTGTTCTGCCTGATAGAGTACGTCAAAGAGCGGAGGGGAGACCTTAGCGGTTTCTCCCGGCACCAACCTATTTAATAATCCGAGTTCATTGTTGGGATTAAAACGAGACCATTCCTTTTCAACATACCGAATCCATCCGGTCATAATCTCCTTCCAATTTGAAATGTGAGTATTGGAGATGGCAATATAAAATGACGTGTTCATTGCCTCTAGGACCAAAAAATCAAAATCATCATGATCTTCGGGTTTGGCGGTCACTTTGTCTTACACCTCCCGAGACAGATTCTCCGTTTATGACAAAGTTAGACCAATCAAGTTTGGCATATTCTCTTTCTTCCTTGCTCATTGATTTTGTTAGAGACAGGTCATTCACAATAGACCCCTCATTTCCCGGATTTGTCCCAATTTGTGTGATGACAAAAGCTGTAAAAGCGGTTCCAGTTACGCCTAGCAGCCATTTTGATTTCGTTGTTTTTGCCATTTTCCTCACCTTTCCTTTATAGTGGTTTTAAACTAAATGCTGATTTTGTTTCATCCCACGAGACGCGAAAGCCCAGCCCGTTTGCTGCTACTGAGATTGGAAGGAATACGGAATTTTCCATATAGACAGCTTTTGTCGGCATTGGAGTTTTCAGTTTATTTTCATAGATTGCATTCGAGCCTGCTCGAACAATTAATTCCTTATCACCCTTTGTGAGGATACAAATTCTACTCTTAGGGTAAAAAACTGCTTCTGCTCCCACAGTATCAGCAAATGCCTTTGCTGAAATAAGCAGTTGCCCATTCTGTGGAATGACATAAAGGCGAGATTCCTGATTACCATTGTTGACTGCCATTTCGGATGGAGTATCTACTGGTAAAACGTTATTGGCAGTAGTTCGCGGTTCCCGTGTCCAAATATTCCAAAATTCTTGTGATTGGGCTTGCGTGATGGGACTTTGGACTTGATTTTCCCACCCCTCGAAGTCGTCATCATGATCTTCCATTTCAGAGTCCTCTTCATCATCTTCATCGTAAGACTGAAAATACTCACGCTTCCCATCATCGTCATCATCCGCTATAACAGCAGTTGTTCCAATTGAGAAAATCACAAATAAGCTGGCAAGTATGGTAAATAATTTTTTCTGTTTCATCGTCCATCGGACACCTCCATTTATCTTATTAACTGAAGTTTAGCCCCTTTGTCTGAAAGGAATCTGAAAAGACTATGCTAAAATAAAAAAGTTCAGTTTATAAGAAAGGGCTATGATCATGAAACCAGTTAGAGATCGAATAAAGGAAAATTTAGCTGTTTTATTCGTGGGCTATAATCCCGGGGTCCGCTCAAGTGAAACAGGCCATCATTTTGCAGGTCCAAGCAACCGTTTTTGGAAAATCCTTCATGAAGCAGGGTTGACACCAAGAAAATTGGACCCATCGGAAGGTGATTTATTGCTGGAATTAGGAATGGGGATTACAAATATAGTGGCAAGGCCGACAAAAGCGGCCGCTGAAATCACGAAGGAAGAATTCAAAGAAGGCAGAGAAATTTTAAAACAAAAGATTGAAAGACTGAAGCCTCAAATTGTTTGTTATGTTGGAAAAGGCGTATATCTGGAATACAGCGGCCGGAAAACAGCCCCATGGGGGATACAGGAGGAGGCCATTGTGCCGGGGGCGGTTGACTTTGTTGCCCCGAACACAAGCGGGTTGGTCAGAATGAAGCTCGATGAGATGGTGGGGATTTATCGGGAGCTTGCCAGGTTAGTCGCAAAATAAAACGACGGCTCAAGGAGTCCGTCGATTTTATTATTGGTATTTTTTTTGATAGTGGGTTAGGGCGATTAGCGGGAAGATGTACCGGTAGCTGTGGTAATGGATATAGAAGGCTCCGCCCATTCCCTGTCCTTTTGGATATTCTGTTGTCCAGTCGTCTTTATCTAACGATTCTAATAGATAGGCAATCCCTTTTTGAATCACGGGAGTCGGTTTATCGGCAAGTGTAATCAAGGCATCAAGTGCCCATGCGGTATGGGTAAGGGTACTGGATCTGAGCGGAACGTAAGTCTTTTGGTAATCGCTGTGACAGGACTCTCCCCAGCCGCCATCCGGATTTTGAATATTTTTTAACCAGTCCGCTGCTTTTTGAATACGTTGGTCCCTTTCTGGTATGTCAACTGCCAGTAATCCGGTGATAGCTGCCCAGGTTCCGTACGTATAGCAAATTCCCCAGCGGCCATACCAGGAGCCGTCTCGCCTTTGGTCTTTCCAAAGCCAGTTGATGCCTTTTTTTATGACAGTATGGTTTTTGGGCAAATTTGTATAATTACCAAAGAACTCTAATGTTCTTCCAGTGAGATCGGCACATGTCGGGTCCTTTAGCAAAAACTCACCTTTTTCTAGCGGCAATAATTTCAACAAATTTGAATCGGCTTTTCTCTCAAAGGCTGGCCAGCCGCCGTCATCATTTTGCATCGACAAGGTCCAGCTGATTCCTCTTTCCCAAGCCGCTATTTCAGAGGAGGCAATTCTTGAAAGTGACCTAAGGGAGGCGGTCGTGTCATCCACATCGGGCAGGATTGTATTTATATTCGAAAAGCCCCAGCCTCCAGGTAAGCTGTTGGGATTATGAATCACCCAATCGCCAAATTTATGCTGCTGGCGAGTTAAAAGGTAACGATTTGCTTTTGCAACCATGGTGTCTTCCGGAGATAATCCAGCTGATTGCAAGGCAAAGCTTATTAAGGATGTATTCCAAACAGTTGCTGTTGTGTATTGCATATGCGGGAACCCGTTTATTTCACATTTCATGGACTTTAGTCCCTCAATCGCTTTGGTAATAATCGTGTCCGTTTTTTTATAGCCAAGTGAGAGCAGGGCAAAAATCATTAAGAAGGTACAGCTGTAGTAACTTAATAATGTTCCGTCCGGTTCAATCCTGTCCAGCATATATTTTTTTGCTCGTTCAAGCGCTAAACTTCTGAGCTCTTCCGGTATGCCAATTAAATTCTCCACTCCATCTTCAATCAAGGATAACAACGAGCGCCATTCATCCGAGCGAATCCATTGCTCGTCTGCTTCCCGCTGGATGTGCAGGTCGGTTAAGTCGGGAGCATTTTTAGCTTTTATCGATAACTTCTTGGAGGCAAGAATCATTATTGGTGTCAAATTAGCCCGCCCAAACACAGAAAAGGAATAGAAATTGATCGGGAAGTTAGTCGGCAAAAGAATAACTTCAATCGGCAGTGGTGAAAACGAAGGCCACCTGTATTGGCCAGTTAGGGCTAGCATGATTTTCGTATACGTACTAACCTCTTTTAGACCGCCATGGGCTAAAATAAATTTCTTTGCCGCCTGTAAATTCTTGTCTTCTTTTGAGTAATATCCGGAGAAAAGGAGGGCATAGTACGCCTCCAGTGTAGATGATACATTTCCATTTCCCTCATCATAAAAAAGCTTCCAAGCCCCGTTTTTTTCCTGCTTACTTAAAATCCGCCTGCAAAGACCTTCGATTAATTCTTCATCATGTATCTCCAATGTGCGTAATAAAATGATGGTATAAGCATCTGTTGAAATTCCTGTATCAAAAGGATAATCCCAGGAGCCGTCGGGAGATTGGTCTTTTCTAAGCCTGTCAATAAACCAATCGATACCCATTTGTATATCCACCAGCAGGTCACTCCTTTCTTAGGCAAAACTCCTTAGGCTATACATATTCCTATTGTGCAAGGACCATTCGTATTGGGGGTATTTGCCTTGTTTTTTTGGAGGAATCGTGACAAACGGCCGCTAGAAATCATCCGGGCAGAATTAAGAAAAAAAAATAAAGGGGCAGCTGTGGTCCAGATCCCGTTAACAGGGAGAGATCAAGTTCTTTTAGAAAATATAAAAAAGGTAACAGCAAAACATAACCTTAATAATGTCACAAGGACAAAAGCCTACCTTGATTTCTATCTCCAGTACCCAGATATCCAATGGGCGTTTTTGGGTCATATGGTTTCACGAAACGGTGGGTACAACATGACCGATTTAAAAGGGGAATTTTTAACGAAACTGCTATCAAAAAAAGAAAGAGATTCGTTTTTTTCTTTTTTGGAGAGAGGTAATTGGCTGATTTTCCAGGATGTTTATCCGCAATTTCTGCTTTATGAGGAAAGTCTGCGCAGGGGTAAACCAATGTTTTATATGCTTTCGCATTTAAATGTTTCGACCTTTATGGAAACGATTTGGAATCACTTTTGGGAGAATCATGACCGCTATATTCATTGTATTGCAATGGTAATTAACGAACAGAGTTACTTGGAAAAAAGGGTGGTTCAAAATCTGGTTTACCAGAAAGAGGTATTAAATAAGTTTGAATTTTTTCTACAGGACGTGCTTTCCTTCAACCATATTCTATTTCCTTATGGGGATGGCGGGCTGAAGGGCAAGACGCTTCATCAATTTGAATCCCTGCATGAACGGATTTTACTTGGGAAAAGGTTATATTCCGTTCTTTTTAAAAATAAAGATTTTCATATACAAGCTTTGGAATGGGCAAAATTGCATCCGCATACTGGATCGCGAAAGGATTATTGGCCGCATCTTTTTAATAATGTGAATGAGGGGACACCCGGCATAGCTTATCCGCTGCGCCTGAAATCCTGCAGGCTTAGAAAGGGAGCAAGAAGATTTTACAGCCCGAATCTTGAAAATGCTTGGAAAAATGTCAGCCAGACGGAAGCGGAGCCTGGGGATTGGTTTGAAGACTGGCGTGTTGCGGATTATTTAGTGGACGATATGGAAATGATGGACGGGGAGATAAGGGATGAATACTGTAAAACACTTGAACGGCTCGAAATCGCAGCTCTTGCCAAAAAGACGATTAACTTTTAAGCATGTGTTGGTTGGCGGGGTGCTCGGCTCATTAATAGGAACTTATTTGGATCTTTATTTTGTAGGGAAGGGAATGTATGAGTTTACGTTTCGCCCGCTAGCGGACGTTTTTTCCATAAATATCGGATTTACGCTTGTGGTGCTTCCGATATTTATGGCCGTTTTTTTATATGTGATTGCTGGTTTGAATAAATGGGGGAGGATGGGTGTAATCCTGTTTGCCAGCTTATTGATACCCATTCTAGAAAAATTAGCTGAGTTTCTTGGCTTGTTTAAGCATGCGGTGGAGTGGGAGCACATTTACACTTTTTTTGGGTATCTTTTATTTTTATCAGCGGTAACGATGTTTTTTCAATGGCTGGAAAAAGAAGAAAAATAAAAAAGCCGAGACAAAGTCTCGGCTGCCCCTTCCGTCCGTACAGTGGTTAAGTGTCCCGCAACAAGCGAATGTTCGGAAGGGGTGAGATTATTTTAACACACTTCTGTAAGAAATATAAATGGGCAAATGTGCCAATACTTTCTTTTCTTTAATGAAAAGTGTATGATTAAGATGATTTTTTACATAAGGAGTGTTTGATATGGCTAAAAAGGGATACATATTGATGGAAAATGGCGCGAAAATCGAGTTTGATTTATTTCAAAACGAAGCGCCGGGGACAGTTGAAAACTTTGAGAAACTGGCGAACTCTGGTTTTTACAATGGAGTTATTTTTCACCGAGTAATTCCGGGCTTCGTATCTCAGGGGGGTGACCCTACAGGAACAGGAATGGGTGGTCCCGGCTACACTATCAAGTGTGAAACGGAAGGCAATCCACATAAGCATGTACCTGGTTCACTTTCCATGGCTCATGCGGGAAGAGACACTGGCGGCAGCCAATTCTTTATCGTTCATGAATCACAGCCGCACCTAAATGGTGTCCATACTGTTTTTGGGCAAGTAACTTCTGATCTTGAGGTCGTAAGATCAATGAGAAACGGTGACACCATGAAAGAAGTACGCGTTTTTGATGAAGAATAATTTTTTACGGGAGAGCTGATTTTTAGCTCTCTTTTTCTTTGGACTAATAAAGTGTAACAAGGGGAAAATATCTTTAATAACTCAGATACGGGGGTCTTTATATTGAAGAAATTCGTGGTTTTTCTCCTTTTACTATTGGTTCTTCCTATTAATACAAAAGTGATTGCAAAGGAATCAGAGGCAAAAAACCTTAAAGCGGCCATTATTATTGATGACTTTGGGGGCTGCGTCAAAGGGGCGAGTGACTTTCTAGAAGGAGATGTACCTATTACAGCTGCGGTCATGCCTTTTACCGACAACTCGAAAAAACACGCGCAATTGGCTCATAAAAATGGCTTTGAAGTCATGATTCATTTGCCGATGGAGCCTAAAAGAGGGAAACGATCATGGCTTGGACCTAAACCCATTACCGCGGACCTATCCCCAAAGCAAGTAAGAGAACGTGTTTTAGAGGCTGTTAAGAGCGTTCCGTATGCTGTCGGACTTAATAATCACATGGGCTCGCTGGCCGTGGAGAATGAAAATATTGTCCGCGCAATTGTCGAGGTAGCGAAGGAAAAAAATCTATATATCGTTGACAGCGGCACTAGCAGCAAATCGAAATTCCCTAAGATTGCAGCCGAAATGGGTGTTCCTTTATTAAAGAATGATGTCTTTCTGGATGATATTACATCCCCCGCACATGTCCGAAAACAGATGAACCTGCTGGCAAAAAAGACAGAGATAAAAAGAAAGGCTATTGCAATTGGCCATGTTGGAGTGACTGGGAAAGTCTGCTCGAATGGAATTTTGCAGTCGATGGACGAATTTAAAAAGAAGAATATCAAAATTGTTCCTGTATCACAGCTTTTTGACTATCAATTAATTGAAAAGAAATTTATCCCCTAATAAAGGCAGCGATTCGTTGCCTTTTTCCATTTATTTTCTGAACAAAATCCTTTCCGTGTGTCACCTAAAGCTGATACAATGACCTTTATTAAATAGAATAAGAGTCATAAGGGAGTAGGATCATTAAATGAAACTAGTTTCATGGAATGTGAACGGTCTTAGAGCTTGTGTGAAAAAAGGCTTTTTGGAATATTTTCATGAGGTTGATGCGGATATCTTTTGTATTCAGGAAACGAAATTGCAAGAAGGGCAAATTAGTCTGGAGTTAGATGGCTATCATCAATACTGGAACTATGCCGTTAAGAAAGGTTATTCAGGTACGGCTGTTTTTACAAAAGCTGAACCGTTATCAGTTAAATATGGAGTGGGACAGGAAGATGATGAAAATGAAGGTCGAATTCTTACATTAGAATTCCCTGATTTTTTCTTGGTCAATGTATATACACCAAACTCCCAGAGAGACTTAGCAAGGCTAGGGTACCGTTTGGAATGGGAGGTGCGGATTCTTCAGCATCTGCAAGAGCTGGATAAGATAAAGCCTGTTGTCTTTTGCGGCGATTTAAATGTTGCCCACATGGAAATTGATTTAAGGAATCCGAAATCAAATGTAGGGAATTCAGGTTTTACAGACGAAGAACGTGCTAAAATGTCAACACTTCTGGAGGCAGGATTTGTCGACAGCTTCCGACATTTCTATCCGGATAAAGAGGGAGCTTATACGTGGTGGTCATACATGAATAAAGTTCGAGAAAGAAATATCGGATGGCGGATTGACTACTTCATCGTCTCGCAAACTTTAGGTGAGCGTTTAAAAAATGTTGATATTCACGCTCATGTTATGGGTAGTGATCATTGTCCTGTAGTGCTGGAAATACATTAAGGATTAAGGTTAAAAAAACCCTTTGTCATGGTTTGGCAAAGGGTTTTTTTAACCTTAAATTTCATTAAGAGGTGTTCCCAGTTCGTCAAATTCAGGATTCTTATCTGAATCGGTTGAATTGCCTAGTTGTTCTTGAGCGCTTGAGTCGACGAAATCTGTATCATTTTCTTTTTTCATTGGATTGAAATTCAAATTAACAGCCCCTTCCTAGAGAAAAATTACTTAAGTATTTTTTCCCAAGCAGAAGAAAACTAAACGTTTTTAAAAATAAAAATTACTATTTGAAATGAACTTTTATCATAGTTAAAAATAGCAGTTGACGAACATTCATTTGAGTAGTAATATAAACATTGTCGCTGATGCGAGATAGTTGGAAGAAAAGTTCTGTTTCATCAATTATCTTGATGAAGGTTGACAAAGAGAAGGCATTATGTTAATATAACAAATGTCGCTAATTGATAGATTAGTAGATAGTTCTTTGAAAACTAAACAAACAAAAACGTCAACAAACAATAATTATCATGTTTCTTCTACTAAATAGAAAACATGAGCCAACGTAACATTTTTGAGCTAATCAACTCAACTTTATTGGAGAGTTTGATCCTGGCTCAGGACGAACGCTGGCGGCGTGCCTAATACATGCAAGTCGAGCGAATCACTGGGGCGCAAGTCCCGCTGGTTAGCGGCGGACGGGTGAGTAACACGTGGGCAACCTGCCTGTAAGACTGGGATAACTTCGGGAAACCGGAGCTAATACCGGATAATTTCTTCCCTCACATGAGGGAAGGTTGAAAGTCGGTTTCGGCTGACACTTACAGATGGGCCCGCGGCGCATTAGCTAGTTGGTGAGGTAACGGCTCACCAAGGCGACGATGCGTAGCCGACCTGAGAGGGTGATCGGCCACACTGGGACTGAGACACGGCCCAGACTCCTACGGGAGGCAGCAGTAGGGAATCTTCCACAATGGACGAAAGTCTGATGGAGCAACGCCGCGTGAGCGATGAAGGCCTCCGGGTCGTAAAGCTCTGTTGTCAGGGAAGAACAAGTATCGGAGTAACTGCCGGTACCTTGACGGTACCTGACCAGAAAGCCACGGCTAACTACGTGCCAGCAGCCGCGGTAATACGTAGGTGGCAAGCGTTGTCCGGAATTATTGGGCGTAAAGCGCGCGCAGGCGGTCCTTTAAGTCTGATGTGAAAGCCCACGGCTCAACCGTGGAGGGTCATTGGAAACTGGGGGACTTGAGTGCAGAAGAGGAAAGCGGAATTCCACGTGTAGCGGTGAAATGCGTAGAGATGTGGAGGAACACCAGTGGCGAAGGCGGCTTTCTGGTCTGTAACTGACGCTGAGGCGCGAAAGCGTGGGGAGCAAACAGGATTAGATACCCTGGTAGTCCACGCCGTAAACGATGAGTGCTAAGTGTTAGAGGGTTTCCGCCCTTTAGTGCTGCAGCTAACGCATTAAGCACTCCGCCTGGGGAGTACGGCCGCAAGGCTGAAACTCAAAGGAATTGACGGGGGCCCGCACAAGCGGTGGAGCATGTGGTTTAATTCGAAGCAACGCGAAGAACCTTACCAGGTCTTGACATCCTCTGACACTCCTAGAGATAGGAATTTCCCCTTCGGGGGACAGAGTGACAGGTGGTGCATGGTTGTCGTCAGCTCGTGTCGTGAGATGTTGGGTTAAGTCCCGCAACGAGCGCAACCCTTGATCTTAGTTGCCAGCATTCAGTTGGGCACTCTAAGGTGACTGCCGGTGACAAACCGGAGGAAGGTGGGGATGACGTCAAATCATCATGCCCCTTATGACCTGGGCTACACACGTGCTACAATGGATGGTACAAAGGGCAGCGAAGCCGCGAGGTGGAGCCAATCCCATAAAACCATTCTCAGTTCGGATTGCAGGCTGCAACTCGCCTGCATGAAGCCGGAATCGCTAGTAATCGCGGATCAGCATGCCGCGGTGAATACGTTCCCGGGCCTTGTACACACCGCCCGTCACACCACGAGAGTTTGTAACACCCGAAGTCGGTGGGGTAACCGTAAGGAGCCAGCCGCCTAAGGTGGGACAGATGATTGGGGTGAAGTCGTAACAAGGTAGCCGTATCGGAAGGTGCGGCTGGATCACCTCCTTTCTAAGGATAATGCAGTCCTTATGGACTGATAAGATGTTGACTGTTTTCTGTTTGTTTAGTTTTGAGGGAATTATTTCTCTCAAAGCTTTTTTTGTTCGTTCTTTGAAAACTAGATAATCGTAAAAGAAGAAGTAACCAAGTAAGAACCGAGTAATCGCCATTTTAGTTTTTCTCTCTTATTTTCAAGAGTAAGTAAAACCTTTTAGGTTAAGTTAGAAAGGGCGCACGGTGAATGCCTTGGCACTAGGAGCCGATGAAGGACGGGACTAACACCGATATGCTTCGGGGAGCTGTAAGTAAGCGCCGATCCGGAGATTTCCGAATGGGGAAACCCACTGTTCGTAATGGAGCAGTATCTTTACCTGAATACATAGGGTATTGAAGGCAGACCCGGGGAACTGAAACATCTAAGTACCCGGAGGAAGAGAAAGCAAACGCGATTCCCTGAGTAGCGGCGAGCGAAACGGGAACAGCCCAAACCGAAAGGCTTGCCTTTCGGGGTTGTAGGACACTCAACATGGAGTTACAAAGGAACGGAGTAGATGAAGCGGTCTGGAAAGGCCGGCCATAGAAGGTAAAAGCCCTGTAGTTGAAACTTCGTTCCCTCCTGAGTGGATCCTGAGTACGGCCGGACACGTGAAATCCGGTCGGAAGCAGGGAGGACCATCTCCCAAGGCTAAATACTCCCTAGTGACCGATAGTGAACCAGTACCGTGAGGGAAAGGTGAAAAGCACCCCGGAAGGGGAGTGAAAGAGATCCTGAAACCGTGTGCCTACAAGTAGTCAGAGCCCGTTCATGGGTGATGGCGTGCCTTTTGTAGAATGAACCGGCGAGTTACGATTGCATGCGAGGTTAAGTTGAAGAGACGGAGCCGCAGCGAAAGCGAGTCTGAATAGGGCGAATTAGTATGTAGTCGTAGACCCGAAACCAGGTGATCTACCCATGTCCAGGGTGAAGTCCAGGTAACACTGGATGGAGGCCCGAACCCACGCACGTTGAAAAGTGCGGGGATGAGGTGTGGGTAGCGGAGAAATTCCAATCGAACTTGGAGATAGCTGGTTCTCTCCGAAATAGCTTTAGGGCTAGCCTCACGTAGTTAGAGTCTTGGAGGTAGAGCACTGTTTGGACTAGGGGCCCTCATCGGGTTACCGAATTCAGACAAACTCCGAATGCCAATGACTTATCCGTGGGAGTCAGACTGCGAGTGATAAGATCCGTAGTCAAAAGGGAAACAGCCCAGACCACCAGCTAAGGTCCCAAAGTATACGTTAAGTGGAAAAGGATGTGGAGTTGCTTAGACAACCAGGATGTTGGCTTAGAAGCAGCCACCATTTAAAGAGTGCGTAATAGCTCACTGGTCGAGTGACTCTGCGCCGAAAATGTACCGGGGCTAAACGTATCACCGAAGCTGTGGGTGGACACCTCATGGTGTCCGCGGTAGGAGAGCGTTCTAAGGGCGTTGAAGCTAGACCGTAAGGACTGGTGGAGCGCTTAGAAGTGAGAATGCCGGTATGAGTAGCGAAAGATGAGTGAGAATCTCATCCACCGTATGCCTAAGGTTTCCTGAGGAAGGCTCGTCCGCTCAGGGTTAGTCGGGACCTAAGCCGAGGCCGAAAGGCGTAGGCGATGGACAACAGGTTGATATTCCTGTACCACCTCTTTATCGTTTGAGTGATGGGGGGACGCAGGAGGATAGGGTAAGCGCACTGCTGGATATGTGCGTGCAAGCAGTTAGGCTGGTGAATAGGAAAATCCGTTCACCGAACAGGCTCGAGCTGTGATGCCGAGGGAATTATAGTACCGAAGTTCCTGATTCCACACTGCCAAGAAAAGCCTCTAGCGAGATAAAAGGTGCCCGTACCGCAAACCGACACAGGTAGGCGAGGAGAGAATCCTAAGGTGAGCGAGAGAACTCTCGTTAAGGAACTCGGCAAAATGACCCCGTAACTTCGGGAGAAGGGGTGCTTTTTGGGGTGAATAGCCCCGAAGAGCCGCAGTGAATAGGCCCAGGCGACTGTTTAGCAAAAACACAGGTCTCTGCAAAGCCGCAAGGCGAAGTATAGGGGCTGACGCCTGCCCGGTGCTGGAAGGTTAAGAGGAGGGGTTAGCGTAAGCGAAGCTCTGAATCGAAGCCCCAGTAAACGGCGGCCGTAACTATAACGGTCCTAAGGTAGCGAAATTCCTTGTCGGGTAAGTTCCGACCCGCACGAAAGGCGTAACGATCTGGGCACTGTCTCAACGAGAGACTCGGTGAAATTATAGTACCTGTGAAGATGCAGGTTACCCGCGACAGGACGGAAAGACCCCATGGAGCTTTACTGTAGCCTGATATTGAATTTTGGTACAGCTTGTACAGGATAGGTAGGAGCCTGAGATGCCGGAGCGCCAGCTTCGGTGGAGGCGTCGGTGGGATACTACCCTGGCTGTATTGAAATTCTAACCCGCACCCCTGATCGGGGTGGGAGACAGTGTCAGGTGGGCAGTTTGACTGGGGCGGTCGCCTCCTAAAGTGTAACGGAGGCGCCCAAAGGTTCCCTCAGAATGGTTGGAAATCATTCGCAGAGTGTAAAGGCACAAGGGAGCTTGACTGCGAGACCTACAAGTCGAGCAGGGACGAAAGTCGGGCTTAGTGATCCGGTGGTTCCGCATGGAAGGGCCATCGCTCAACGGATAAAAGCTACCCTGGGGATAACAGGCTTATCTCCCCCAAGAGTCCACATCGACGGGGAGGTTTGGCACCTCGATGTCGGCTCATCGCATCCTGGGGCTGTAGTCGGTCCCAAGGGTTGGGCTGTTCGCCCATTAAAGCGGTACGCGAGCTGGGTTCAGAACGTCGTGAGACAGTTCGGTCCCTATCCGTCGTGGGCGCAGGAAATTTGAGAGGAGCTGTCCTTAGTACGAGAGGACCGGGATGGACGCACCGCTGGTGTACCAGTTGTCTTGCCAAAGGCATCGCTGGGTAGCTATGTGCGGACGGGATAAGTGCTGAAAGCATCTAAGCATGAAGCCCCCCTCTAGATGAGATTTCCCATAGCGTCAAGCTAGTAAGATCCCTGAAAGATGATCAGGTTGATAGGTCAGAGGTGGAAGCGCGGTGACGTGTGGAGCTGACTGATACTAATCGATCGAGGACTTAACCAAAATCGAAAAGCGGAAGCGGCCGGTTAGCAACGTATGGCCTGGAGGACTTTGACTGAGATAAAGGAAACACGATGAGCGAAGCGAATCGATGTTGACTTATCGTAGGGAAAAGACCGAAGGACACTAGTTGCTGGACGCTGGAGCTAGACAATTATCAATGTAAAATGGTAACTCGTTCTTATCATACTTCTTCTTTATTATCTAGTTTTGAGGGAATGAAATCCCAATAATCAATATTATTACTTTGCGGGTGTGGCGGAATCGGCAGACGCGCTAGATTCAGGTTCTAGTGGTAGTAATACCGTATGGGTTCAAGTCCCTTTACCCGCACCAAAAAGATCAAAATGCGGAAGTAGTTCAGTGGTAGAACACCACCTTGCCAAGGTGGGGGTCGCGGGTTCGAATCCCGTCTTCCGCTCCAAACATGCCGGGGTGGCGGAACTGGCAGACGCACAGGACTTAAAATCCTGCGGTAGGTGACTACCGTACCGGTTCGATTCCGGTCCTCGGCACCATTTTCATTACGGGAAATAGCTTAGCTTGGTAAAGCACTACGTTCGGGATGTACGGGTTGTTAACTTCGAATCCTGTTTACCCGATTATCTAAAAGTATGGGGCCTTAGCTCAGCTGGGAGAGCGCCTGCTTTGCACGCAGGAGGTCAGCGGTTCGATCCCGCTAGGCTCCACCATTTTCATATTTTATTTTTGGCGGTGTAGCTCAGCTGGCTAGAGCGTACGGTTCATACCCGTAAGGTCGGGGGTTCGATCCCCTCCGCCGCTATTATTTTTTTTGCAAAATTTATAATGGAGGGGTAGCGAAGTGGCTAAACGCGGCGGACTGTAAATCCGCTCCCTCAGGGTTCGGCGGTTCGAATCCGTCCCCCTCCACCATTTATAGGGGCATAGTTTAAAGGTAGAACTAAGGTCTCCAAAACCTTCAGTGTGGGTTCGATTCCTACTGCCCCTGTCTATAGATTTTAAAAAGAACGCCTTCTGAATATTTTCAGGAAGGCGTTTTTTGTGCTAAATTGTATTGAACTAACAAATGGAACCTATTTCATTAAAACGCGTAAACTGGTGTAATTCAATGAAAAGGGGAAAAAAATGTTTTATGTAAGAGAAGTTTATCTGCTTGTTCCTGATAAGGTAAGTGATTTCAATGAAATTTTTGATGAACTTATTTATCCGGCTAAAATAAAAAGTGGGGCAAAAATTATCGGCCGCTGGATGACAAAAGGGAAAGAGGAAGTAACGATTATCTGGGAGTATCCGAGTCATAAAGAATATATAAAAATTGAAGAGCGTGTTATTAAAGATGAGTTGTATAAACAATTACAAAACCGCATTTCAAGTATAGACGAAATTTTTATAGATACTCGAAAAGACTATTTATCTTCATTGGGGGAATATACAAAAACAAAACAGACGATAACGGTTAGTGGGTATATTACAAATGAGAACCAAGAAACTTTATTAGTAAAAACGTATTGGAGAGCAGATACGTGGGAACTTCCTGGTGGTGGCGTTGATGAAGGAGAAACTTTAGACATGGCACTTGTTCGGGAGATTTTTGAGGAAACAGGCATTCAAGTTGAGTTGATTGGAGTATCGGGTGTGTATTCAAATGGAAGTACTGTTTCAATTGTTTTTCTTGGAAAGTATGCAGGCGGTGAGCCTAAAACATCCAAGGAGACCAAGGAAGTTCGATTCGTCAAACTCGATTCTTCCAATGTTTCACACTATATTAAGAGAGGTAAATTTATTCCCAGGGTGAAAGATGCAATGGAGGGAAATTGGGCTCCCTATGAAGCTTTCAAGGTCCGTCCATATGAATTATTAAAAAGAATGGAAGGTAATTTTGAAAAGGATTAAGTAATGTGCTGCCCGATTGACGCTGTGAACCTATTATAAATTTCTATTCAGCGCGCCAATTATCAAAATAATGAAAAAGACTGTGATATTTATCGACAATTAAAAGAATTCCTGTTATAATTATATACGTCTTTGATAATTATTTTTTATTATGGGCCTATAGCTCAGCTGGTTAGAGCGCACGCCTGATAAGCGTGAGGTCGATGGTTCAAGTCCATTTAGGCCCACTTCAATAGAGTAACTGTTTAAAACCGAGTCGATATGATTCGGTTTTTTTATTTGATTTTACCCGTTTTGGATAGCATAAAGGAAAAGAGTTTTGGAGGAAGACATTATGCCTGAACTGCCGGAAATGGAAAACTATAAGATTCTTTTAAGCCAAATGATTGCAGGTAAAACCATTACCGATGTCCAAGTTAACCGTGAAAAATCAATAAATGTGAATCCCGAACTTTTTAAAAGAACCGTACTTAATCAAAAAATAACCACCATCAATCGAAGGGGGAAACACCTTCTTTTTCAACTCCAAAATGGGCAGGTTCTGTTATTGCATCTAATGCTCGGCGGATGGATGTTTTATGGACAGGAAGCAGATAAACCTAAACGAACGATACAGGTTCAGCTTTCTTTCGGAAATGAACATTTATACTTTATTGGTCTGCGTCTGGGATATCTTCATTTATATTCCCATCAGGAAGCAGAAGAAAAACTTTCCCATCTAGGGCCGGAACCACTGAACAGCAGTTTTACACTAGATGAATTTATTAAACGAATTGGCAGCAAGCATGGCCGTTTGAAGACCACACTTTTGGATCAGGAGTTTATTGCAGGAATTGGCAATTGCTATTCTGCTGAAATCTGCTTTGATGCAAAAATTTTACCTACCAAAGACATTGATGACATTAATCCACCTAGCCGTTCACAATTGTTTCAATCGATGAAAAAAATTCTCCAAGTGGCCATTCAGAATGGTGGTTACATGGAAAATCCGATTTTCAAGGGTGATAAAAAAACGGGCGGTTTTAATCCACTATGCCAAGTATACGATCGCGAGGGAGAGAAATGCCGACGTTGCGAGGCAACAATCAAAATGGAAACAATCTCTTCCCGAAAAACTTTTTATTGTCCAGATTGTCAAAAGTAGTACTGTATCCTGCCGATTTCCGACGGGTTTTTTTATTAAAAGAAAAAATTAGCCAATTTGTCAAAATTATTGTTTCCGAATTTGTTTAAATGTACTATACTATATACAAATAAGTATAGCACATTTAAATATATATAACATATTTATTGTGAATAAGGTGGTGCTAATGATTAAACTCACCAAGCGTCAGGATGAAATTCTGCAGATTGTAAAGGAAAATGGCCCGATAACCGGTAAAGAAATTGCAGAGAAGCTTTCTGTTACCAGAGCGGCATTAAGACCGGACCTTGCAATCTTGACCATGTCTGGCAGTCTGGATGCCAGACCGCGTGTAGGCTATTTTTTTAATGACAAATTAGAAGTAAAACGGCAGGCGAAGAAGTTTATTCATCAAAAGGTATCTGATTTTAAGGCACATCCAATCGTGGTTGAAAAATCAACTTCTGTTTATAATGCGATTGTCCAGTTATTCCTCGAGGATGTTGGAACACTTTATGCGGTGGATACAGAAGGAAATTTGGCAGGAGTGATTTCCCGAAAGGATTTGCTCAGGGCTGCACTTGGGAACAAAAATCTGCAGGAATTGCCCGTAAGTGTCATTATGACAAGAATGCCTAATATTATCACGATTAATTCAGAGGAAACCTTGCTCGAAGCGGCCAAAAAAATGATTAATTTTCATATTGACTCCTTACCGGTAGTAAAGGAAGTCAATCATAAAAATAATACATATTTGTTGTTAGGGAGAATTACCAAAACGACAATAACAAAGGCCTATTTAGAATTTATGGAAGAAAAATAGATTAAGGGGAGTTGCTGCGATTTTGGTACAAAAGGAAGTTGTCTACGTAGTATCTGACTCGGTTGGTGAAACAGCTGAGCTCGTTGTAAAAGCGGTGGCAACACAGTTTAATGGTGGACAGGTAGAAATTCGCCGAAACTCATATGTAGACGACATTGAAGACATTGAAGATGTGATTATTTTGGCAAGAAAGGACCATTCCATCATTGCCTATACCATCGTTATTCCGGAATTAAAAGATTATTTAGATAAGCGTGCCATGGAAGAGGGGATAATGGCAGTGGACCTCCTCAACCCATTAATGAATGCATTTGCAACAAGGTTTAATAAACAGCCCCACCGCCAGCCTGGCCTAATGAGAAAATTAGACGAAGAATATTTCCGCAAAATCGAGGCGATTGAATTTGCCGTGAAATATGATGATGGGCGGGACCCAAGAGGCATTATGAAGGCCGATATTGTTTTAATCGGTGTGTCCCGGACTTCAAAAACGCCGCTGTCCATGTACCTTGCCCATAAGCGTTTTAAAGTGGCCAATGTGCCGTTAGTTCCAGAAGTGCCTCCACCAGATGAACTTTTTAAAATACCGAGAAAAAATTGTATCGGTTTAATTATTTCACCAGATAAATTAAATGAAATTCGCACTGAGCGCCTAAAAGCACTTGGGCTGGGCTCAAAGGCGAATTATGCAAGCTTCCAGAGAATTCTCGACGAACTAGATTATGCCGAAAAAATTATGAAACGCGTAGGCTGTCCAATCATAAATGTTTCGAATAAAGCGATTGAAGAAACTGCAGGATTAATTTTAGACGTTTTGAAAAAAGAGAGGAGCTTTTAAAACATGGGAAAATTCGTTTATTTATTTCATGAAGGCCATGGCAACATGCGTGATTTACTTGGGGGAAAGGGAGCGAATCTAGCAGAAATGACAAGAATCGGCCTGCCGGTTCCTTATGGTTTTACCATTACAACGCAAGCTTGTAATGCTTACTATGAATCTGATAAAACCATTCCAGCTTTAGTAGAATCCCAGACATTAGAGGCGTTAAGACTTTTGGAAGAAAAAATGGACAAAAAACTCGGTGACCCGCAGAATCCTTTACTTGTTTCTGTTCGATCCGGTTCAGTTTTTTCTATGCCTGGGATGATGGATACCATTTTAAATCTGGGGATGAATGACGAAACTGTTGTGGGTTTGGCAGCATTAACGAATAATCCACGATTTGCTTACGACTCTTATCGCCGTTTCATTCAAATGTTCAGCAACGTGGTCCTTGAAATTGATACGTATTATTTTGAACAATATTTAGAAGAGACACGCGAACACAAGGGGTATACCTCTGACCCTGATATGACTGCTGAAGACTGGAAGGAAGTCATTGTTGGCTATAAGGAAATTGTCAAAAAGCATACGCGTAAGGACTTCCCGCAAAATCCGAAAGAGCAGCTTTTCCTTGCCATCAATGCGGTATTCAATTCTTGGAATAATCAACGGGCGATTGTTTACCGCCGCTTAAATAAAATCCCGGATCACCTTGGAACGGCCGTTAATATCCAAAGCATGGTGTTTGGTAATATGGGGAACGACTCAGGTACAGGTGTTGCATTTACAAGAAATCCTTCCACCGGTGAGCATGTGCTTTATGGGGAATACTTAATAAACGCTCAAGGTGAAGATGTTGTTGCCGGTATCCGTACCCCACAGCCAATTGCCACCCTTAAGGACGAAATGCCAGGCGTTTACCAGCAGTTTTCTGACACATGCCATCGCCTTGAGCAGCATTACAAGGAAATGCAGGATATTGAATTCACAGTGGAACGCGGGAAGCTGTTCATCCTTCAAACTCGGAACGGAAAACGTACCGCCCAAGCAGCTATCCGCATAGCGGTTGAGATGGTGGAGGAAGGAATTATCGATAAAAAGACAGCGCTGCTTCGTGTTGATCCTGACCAATTAAACCAACTGCTGCACCGCCGAATCGATGACAAAGCTGAAAGAAGAATATTAGCTAAAGGTTTGCCGGCATCACCAGGCGCTGCAACCGGCCGGGTTGTTTTTGATGCCGATGAAGCGGAACAATTAGGAAATGAAGGTAAAAAGGTTATCCTTGTTTCTCCTGAAACGACGCCAGATGACATCCATGGTATGGTTGCAGCACAAGCTATTTTAACTAGCCGCGGTGGAATGACAAGCCACGCTGCCGTGGTTGCCCGGGGTATGGGGAAAGCTTGTATTTGCGGCTGTGAAGCCTTAAAGATTGACATGAAAGCAAAACAATTCAGTGTGGGTGACACGGTTGTTAAACATGGTGATATTATCACGGTTGATGGTTCAACAGGTGAAATTATGCTTGGTGAAATCCCAATGATCGACCCTGAATTATCTGACGAGTTCCAGCAGCTTCTTGCTTGGGCAGACCAAGAACGCAAAATAGGTGTCCGTGCCAATGCCGATAATCCTGAGGATGCTAAGAAATCATTTGAATTCGGTGCCGGCGGAATTGGATTGTGCCGGACAGAGCATATGTTTATGGATTTAAAGAGGATTCCAATCGTTCAAAAAATGATTTTAGCAGAAACCTATAGTGAGAGAATGGAAGCACTTGAAGAACTTTTACCGATGCAGCAAGGTGACTTTGAGGGAATTTTCGAAGCAATGCAAGGTCTTCCTGTAACGATTCGTTTATTGGATCCACCGCTTCATGAATTCTTACCAAATAAAGAAGAACTTTTAGTAGAAGTAACAAAGCTGCAAATTCTCAATCCGGATTCTGAAGAGTTAAAGCAAAAAGAACTGCTGCTGAAAAAGGTTCGCCAGTTGGATGAGTTCAATCCAATGTTGGGCCACCGCGGTTGCCGTCTTGGCATGATACATCCGGAAATTTATGATATGCAGGCAAAGGCGATTTTCTACGCTGCTGCTAGAGTAGCGGAAAAGGGCTTGGTAGTCCAGCCTGAAATCATGATTCCACTTGTTGGCCACGTCAATGAATTGAAGCAAATGCGCCAGTTGGTTGTCGATGCGGCTGTACGTGTCCAGGAAGAAACGGGCAAGGTCATTGACTACACGATTGGTACGATGATTGAGATTCCGCGTGCTGCACTTACTGCAGACCAAATCGCCGAGGAGGCTGATTTCTTTTCCTTCGGAACCAATGATTTAACGCAAACAACATTCGGCTACAGCCGTGATGATGCAGAAGGGAAATTCTTGCAGGCATACATTGAAAACAAGGTACTGCCAGAGAATCCGTTTGCTGTTCTTGACCAGGATGGTGTTGGTAAGCTTGTGGAAACCGGCGTTAAGCTTGGCCGTGCAACAAAACCTTCTTTAAAAACAGGCATTTGTGGGGAACATGGCGGAGAGAAAAGCTCAATTGATTTCTGTTACCGGACTGGTTTGGATTATGTCAGCTGCTCGCCATACCGGGTGCCGCTAGCACGTTTGGCTGCTGCACAGGCTACCATTCGCCATGAAGCAAATCGGGAGGAAGTTTATACAACTGCATAAGTTAATTGTGAGGGCGGCACTGTTTATGGTGCCGTTCTTTTTTGTCCCTTGCCTGTTTTGTTTTGATTCGCTGATAGAACGCTTAAATTCGCTGATAGAAGTCCAGAATTCGCCGATAGAACCTTGAAATTCGCTGATAGACCTGTAATATTCGCCGATAGCAGGTTTGCACCTAGACAAAAATCCTTTAAACCTAAAAATTCATCCTAAGAATATAATCTTTTTAAACGAAACTTGGTTTTTATAAGGGTTTAGCGATATATTTTTTGCAAATACTATGAAAAAACTTTAAAGGGGCCATAAAAATGGGGGCAATTGAACGCAGCGGCTTTCGGTTTGTACCGGAATATAGTGTAATCCAGCAAAATGGGGCGATTCACGTCTACAATAGGGATGAGTTTATTGAGGAAATCCAATTTCAGTTTGCCGGGAAGTTTCCGGAATTGGACCAAATTGAGGAATTAGTGGACAAGTATTGCGAGTTACATAATATTTAGGGAACGCTTGTTCGTTTTGGTTTTTAATGGTATAATCTAAATTGCAATAGAATAGGACTTCTCAAGGGTGGGCGGCACATCTCCGAATGAAAGGGGGTGATGCTGTTTGACAGTATTTCAGGCCTTGATGTTAGCTGTCTCGTTTGCCAGCCTGATTATCGCCATTCTGTCTTTTCACCAAAAAAAATAATCCACCCTTGAGCCGGCAAGCATAAGCGGTGGATTTTTGCCCTTCTTTTGCCGAATCCCCTTGATGGGAACCAGCTATTGCATGGCCGAGCGAGTACCTGTCGTCATGCTCGGTCTTTTTTACTATATGCACTTCTTACTGAACATTATACATAACATTTTTGCAAAAAGAAAGAAAATATCTATATTAAAGAAGGGATTTATATGAGCAAGCTCGAAGCTATTTACCCTCAAGCAATTGAACATACGAAACAAAAAGTATTGCAGGATATGGAACGTTATTTTGAATACAGTGAAACGCTGCCTTCTTTTGAGCAATACCTGGCAGACAGAGGCCAGTACATTGGACAAATTTGGATCAATGTGTGGCTAAACAAAGTAACGAACGATGTCTCGAAAAATGAAAAGAAGCAATTTTTGAGTGAAAAAGAATACGAGGTCCAGGGTGTTGACCGAAAGCTGATAAACAAGCTGTTTCGTGATGAAATGAGGTTGTATCAGCCTTTCGATACGCTTACCTGGGTTATTGAAAACTTTAAAGGACATGAGGAAGATTGGCAAACACGCTTTGAGCAGGCAAAAGAAAACTTCCTAATTAGGGAGCAAGAAAGGCTGCTTGAAGAAGAAAAAGCAGAATTTCGTGAAGCAATAGAAGACGAAGCGGCTGCCATCATCGAAGAACAATATACTCGTTTTTACTTATATGTACGCCAATTCACAGCAAAGCAATTGGCAGCCGATTTTGAATCGAGTACAAAATTTCAGTCTATAGATCGTGTAGCTCTGGAGGAGAAATTAGTCTCTGAAGGTTCGTTTAATTCGTTTTCATATCAAACGGTTGCTGATTTTTTCGAGGAATTGACCGGTGATATCCATAAACCTCCTCACGAGTGGGGGCGAAGCTATTTTGAATATGAGACCTACTACTATGTATATGAAAGCTTGATTTCGGATTATCTTTCAGAATTACTGCCTAATAAAGTATTACAGGCATTGCCTGCGGATTTGAAAGATAGGTATCATGAGGCTTTTATAAAGCCGCTCACGGCAGCATTTGTTAAAGAATGTATGATTAATGTGATTTATGATGTAATTGGTTATTATTTAGAGGACATCCAAGAAGAATACGTTGCCGACTTATTGAAGCTTGTCGATATCCCATTTGATGAGGAAGTTCACCGGAAGCTGCTTGATCAAGATTTTGAGGAAAGAGAAAGAAAACGGGCAGAAGAGCTGGCAGAGCTGGACAGGAAAAGGGCCGAGGAAGAACGGATCATGAGGGATATTTTCGGTACGGAATATGACCCTTCCCTTAACTTACGTCACATCCGCTATGTCCTGCATATTGGCGAAACAAACACAGGCAAAACACATCATGCCTTAGAGCGGATGAAACAGGCCGAGAGTGGCCTCTATTTAGCTCCACTAAGACTTCTGGCACTTGAGGTATTTGATAAATTGAATGCTGAAGGCACACCGTGTAACCTGAAAACAGGAGAAGAAGAGAAGGTTGTCCTTGGTGCTGGCCATATTTCCTGTACGGTTGAAATGTTTCATGAAAAGGAATATTACGAAGTCGTCGTGATTGATGAGGCTCAGATGATAACCGATAAGGACCGCGGCTTTTCTTGGTATAAGGCCATCACCAAAGCAAATGCGGAGGAAGTCCATATCATTGGCAGCCGCAATTCGAAGGAAATGCTGCTTGAGCTTTTAGGTGATTCCGATATCACGATTAATGAATATAGCCGAGATACCCCTCTTGAGGTGGAATCGAAGGAATTTCATATTAAACATATTAAAAAAGGGGACGCTCTTATTTGTTTTTCAAGAAGACGGGTATTGGAAATGGCATCTCGGCTGCAAAATGACGGCCATTCGGTCAGCATGATATATGGCAGCATGCCCCCGGAAACAAGGAAAAAACAAATTCACCTTTTTAATGAAGGAAAAACAAAGGTGATTGTCGCGACGGATGCCATCGGGATGGGCTTGAACCTGCCGATTCGCAGGATTGTTTTTCTCGAAAATGAAAAATTTGATGGAACGAGAAGGCGGCTTTTAAATTCTCAGGAAGTGAAGCAAATAGCTGGCCGTGCCGGACGGAAGGGGATTTATGATGTCGGTAAGGTGGCCTTTACTAATGATATTAAAAAAATGAAGATTTTACTCTTGCAGGAGGATCGTCCGGTCCAGACGTTTGCTATCGCTCCCACGTCGTCCGTTTTTGAACGTTTCCAACGCTATTATCATGATTTGGAAACATTCTTTGTACTGTGGGAAAAATTTGAAAGCCCAAAAGGGACGAAGAAGGCTTCCTTGTCAGAGGAAAGGTCACTATACAGAAAAATCGCCGGGAGTGAAATCGAAGCGCGATTGACACTGACAGACTTGTACGGCTTTTTGCATCTGCCGTTTTCCAAAAATGAACAAGCGCTTGTGAAGCAGTGGGAAGATACAATGTATGCAATTGTTCAGGGGAGGGAGCTTCCGGAACCAATTGTAAAGGAAGGCAGTCTAGAGGAACTGGAATTAAGCTATAAAGCAATCGGTCTCCATTTATTATTTTTATACAGGTTGGGTGAGCGGACCGAAGCTAGCTATTGGGAACGTCTGCGTGAGGAAATCAGTGACAAGGTCCAGGAAAGGTTGAAAACCGACATCAAGAAATTTGTGAAAAAGTGCAAGAACTGCGGCAAAAAGCTTGCCTGGGACCATCCATTTCCAACCTGTGATGCCTGTTACCGTGCTCGGTTTAAAAAATATTGGCATGATGAGGATGAGTTTTAATTTTAAAAGGCCTGGTTTGGGGCCTTTTTTATTTTGGCCGAAAATAAGAGGCAAGGATGTTAGCAGTAAAAATAGAGCGTTTATTTTGCCGATATTAGTATTTTAAGCTAAATTGCCCATATGATGTTAGAAAGGAGGGGGATTTATGACTGTTCATGTGGTTCAAACCGGAGAAGATTTATGGGCTATTTCAAACAAGTATAGTGTTCCAATTGAATCCATTCTAAATCTTAATGGGCTAGTAGCCGCATCTGTCGTTGTTCCAGGCCTTGCCCTCTACCTTCCAGATAACCTTCCTCATATTAGATTCTATCGAATTAAAGCGGGTGACCAAATTGGGAATTTGGCTTTTCAATTTCATACGGTTCCGTCCTCTATTTTAGCTGCAAACCCAGGTATTCAACCAGATCAACTTCATATTGGTCAAATCGTTAATATTCCATCTCCACTTAAATTACAAATGGCTGCCCTCGGATTTATTTTGCCATCTTCTGAAAGCGCTAATATAATTACCTTGAATTCGATTGCCGGTCAGCTTAGCTATCTTGCTGTTGTAGCATATTCTTTTACTGACGAAGGATTTGCCTATAGGGAAATAGAGGATGCAGCACTTGTCGAAAGATGTAAACAATTAAAAATAAAACCGCTATTAATGATCCGAAATTTTACACTTGCCGGCTTTAGTCCAGATTTAGCAGGCAGGGTGCTTGAAAACATAACATTTCGGCGGAATTTAGTAGCTAGCATTCTCAACCTTGTTAAGCAGCGGGGATTCGAAGGAGTGAGTATTGATTTTGAATTTATTCCTCCTGCAAGAAGGAGGGATTTTATTTCTTTTTTAACAGAAATAAAAAGGGGTTTAGGGGACCATTTTCTCCACGTGAATGTTCATGCAAAAACAGAGGATATCCCAACTAATCGAATTATTGGGGCCTATGACTATGCGGCAATCGGACAGGTGGCCGATATGGTTGCGGTTATGACAATTGATTATGGATATCCCGGCGGCCCGCCTGCTCCCATTGCCCCAATAACATGGATGGAGCAGGTCATTCAGTATTCCATTTCCCAAATCCCCCCACGAAAACTGCAAATGGCTATTGCCTTGTATGGTTATGATAAAGCAGTCAGCACGAATGCCACAAAAGCTATGTCCGTTCTTGCCGCCCAAAATCGGGCAATCTCAACTGGTTCCCCTATTCAAATTGACCTTTCTGCAAAATCGCCCTGGTACCGCTATTGGAGTGGTGTGGAAGAACGGATTGTCTGGTTTGAAGATATCAGGAGCTTGATTGAAAAGTATCGATTGCTTGATATTTATCAATTAGCTGGAACAACATTTTGGCAAGTCACCCTTCCATTTCCACAAAATTGGGCTTATATAAGGGACCATATAGCTGTTATTAAAACTTAATCGTCTTATACAGTTTGCCTATGTACATTTATTTTTAAGAGGTTTTGGACAAACTCTAAGGAAAAAAGAAAGGATGGAAATTTATTGTTCATAAGAAATCTTTTTTCCTTCGTGATTTTATTTTCCACTATTACTTACATAGATCAAGATAGGGTTATTGCGGAAAGTAAGTCTGTAGTAATAGAAAGTCAGATTAAGAAGCTAATGAGCAATTCCCTTACGATGCAAGGGGCAATTGCCGGGATAAGTATCCGGTCAGCAGCAGATGGAAAGATGATTTATGAATATAATGGAGATGTGCGGCTCCGCCCTGCCTCCAATATGAAGCTGCTAACAGCCGCTGCTGCACTGAAAGTTTTAGGGAAGGACTATACCTTTCCGACCGAAATACATATCGATGGTCCCGTAAAAAAGAAAATACTTGCAGGGAACCTTTATATAAAGGGAAAAGGTGACCCCACTTTGATGAAAGAGGATTTTGACAACCTAGCTAAAGAAATACGGAAGCAGGGCATTACAAAGATAAAAGGAAACCTGATAGCTGATGATTCCCACTTCGATGATATCCGGTACCCCCTTGACCTGCCATGGAGTGATGAAACGACTTATTACGGGGCACAGATTTCAGCACTGACAGCTTCGCCAACTACAGATTACGATTCAGGGTCAGTAGAAATTATGGTGACCCCAGGTTCTAAAGAAGGGGAAAAGCCGAATATAAAAGTTATCCCAGAAACAAGCTATGTAAAAATAGTAAACAAAGCTTTTACTGTAGGGGAAAAAGGAAAAAAGGAGATTTCGATCAAACGGAAACATGCAAAAAATTCGATTACCATTGAAGGCGCAATTCCGATAAAATCAAAAGTAGTCAAAGAGTGGGTGGGGGTATGGGAACCTACAAAATACTCATTGATGCTTCTAAAACAATCATTAGCAGAGCAAGGTATTAAGGTTTCCGGGAGTATCAAGACAGGTAAAGTACCTGACAACGCTACACTAATTATTACCCACAAATCAATTCCATTGTCAGAACTGCTTGTTCCCTTTATGAAACTCAGCAATAATGTTCATGCTGAGGTGTTGGTAAAGGAAATGGGAAAGGTTGTTCTCGGTGAAGGCTCTTGGGAAAAGGGGCTTGAGGTTTTGGAGTCGGAAATGGTGAAGTTCGGGTTAAATCCGAAAACGATGGTCATCCGTGACGGTTCAGGCGTCTCTCATGTTGATTTAATTCCAGCAAACGAAATTTCCAAACTGCTATTTGCCGTCCAAAAGGAATCGTGGTTCTCTTCTTATCTAAATTCATTACCGGTAAGTGGTGTTCCTGAAAAAATGGCTGGCGGGTCGCTTCGCTATCGGATGAAAACCGCAGATGTTCAAGGAAGGGTAAAAGCAAAGACTGGGACTCTTTCCACTGTCAGTTCTTTATCTGGCTATGTAACAACAAAAAACGGTCAAATATTGATTTTTTCAATCATTTTAAACAACCTGATGGATGAAGATAAAGGGAAGAAGCTGGAAGATGAGTTTGTTAAAATATTGGCGAATCAGTAATGAACAGGCAGTGAAACTTGGGATTCACTGCCTTTTTATATCACTTCTTAATCATAGTTTTGCTTAAATGCTCTTCCCGAAATTTATCTAAACACTTTTTGCAGATGCAATCTTTTCTTATACTTTCGGCAGGAACTAATTCAAGAATTTCGTTAGGAAATACCTCGGCATCACACCAGCAATTGCCATGTTCTCCTGCACCCGACATACATCCGTTAGCTTCACCGCAAATTGGGCAATATTTATTAGCCAATTTTAAACTCTCCTCCCTATATGTCTTTTATTTAATTTATATCATTTTGGTTTATGAAAATGTTATTTTAATTCTTTTTTTAATGCTTCAATCGCCGTTAATACCTTTCGCCTGTTTTCTACGTCATTCATATTGTTCCGGGCATGAAGCAGCACCGGTCTCACAGACTCAACGGAACGGCCAAACTCATACATCCATTCATAGCGGGGTACAAGCCAGGTATGAAAATGGTGGGTAGTGTCCTCGTTGTAAAAGTAATAAACATACTCAATACCAAGCTTATCTCTTTGGGCTTTTCTGATTTTTGTTAGTAGATTAATATAATCGAGTTTTTCTGCATCTGTCAGTTCATCAAAGCATTTAATATGTCTCTTCGATGCCAAGATAACTAGGCCTTCAATAGGATAGGCGACATCCTGATGGGCATGAAAATGTTCGGTTTCAATAATGACCCCGCCATCCGGATGAATCAGCCCGCTCGTTAAGGCACAGCTTAAGCATTCTACTTCTACTGTTTGACCATTTGAAAGAGTAATAGTTCGCATATCGGCTCCTTAGAAAAGTAGTATCCAACCAATATTACACTAAACATGGAAGAAAGAATAGATTTTTCCAGCTGTGTGCAATCTAACATAAATAAAGTGTACGGTGGGATTGAAATGATTTTAGGAAGTCATGTCAGTATTCGGGTCGGATATTTAGGAGCGGCAAAACGGGCGGTTGCGAACGGGGCATCTACTTTTCAATATTTTCCAAAGAACCCACGAAACCTTTCCATAAAGGAATTTGACCGTGACGATGCAAATAGCTGCAAGGAGTTTTGCCGGCAGTATGGTCTGCAATCAGTGGCCCATACCCCTTATTCAACAAGCCTTACCCCTTTAGAAGGAAAAAAAGATTTAACGATATCTTCACTGCTTAACGACTTGGAAATTGCTAATGCCTGCGGTTCCATTGGTGTTGTTGTTCATTTTGGCAGCCAAATCAGCAAAACGGACCCGCTGGCCAACTATCACTTAATGCTAGAGATGTTAAACGAGGTCTTGAGTAAATGGGATGGGGAGTGTCTGATTCTATTAGAAAACAATGCAGGAACAAAGGGGGCACTTGGTACAACCTTTGAGGAATTGGTGCAAATCCGTAACCTGTGTGAGTATCCTGAAAAAATCGGCTTTTGCCTTGACACCTGCCATGCCTTTGCCAGCGGGCTGTGGGCTGGGGAAAACACAGAAGAGTTTTTTAAAAAAGGGCAGGAATTAAATTATTTTAACTATTTGAAAGCCATCCATTTGAATAACTCAAAATATCCGGCGGGTTCTAGGAAAGACAGGCATGCTAACATTTTTCAAACCAATGGATTGATTGACGAGGATGAATTAAAGGAGCTTGTAACATCAAGAATTTTCAAAGAAATTCCATTGATTTTAGAAACCCCCGATGATGAAGGCATCTCGCATAAAGAGGAAATTGAAATGATATTGAAAGTGTGGGGGAGTTACTAACAAGTATTTTCTATTGATTTCCCACCTGTGAAAGAATGTATAATAGAGAAAAAAGCATTCACACGGGAGAGAACAATGAAACCGGCAAATAAACAGGATCAGCTTCTTTCCGAGCGCTTCGAGGTCGCCTTTAATCAGGTTCATAATGCGCTTCGGGATATTGTCCAGATTAATGATGAAAGATTTGTTGTTTTAGTGAAGGTAGGAGCAAAAAAGTATCAAGTCATCGAAACTTTTAAAAAGGATTTGGAGCAATATGCCAGACTTCGGAATGCGATTGTTCACGAAAAGATGGAGGTTGGCTTCTATATTGCAGAACCCAATGCTAAAGTGGTCCATCATATCGAAAAAATTGCTAATATCTTAAGCAGGCCGAATTACGCCCTTACGATTGCAACCAAGAACGTTGTTTTCTTTGATGAAAACGATAGTATTTTAAAGGTAACGGCTGCCATTAAACAGTATGGATATTCGAAGTTTCCGATTTATAAAAATCAAAAATGCATCGGCCTTTTGACTGCTGGCTCGATTATGAAATGGATGGCACTGCATATGGAAAGCGGCATCGTCAATCTGGCGGATGTTCGGATTGCAGATATTATGATGGTTGAAAAGAAACAGTCAATAGAGTTCATTTCAAAAGAAATTAATTTATTCCAGGTGGAAAACATTTTTGAGAAGGCTCATAAAAAGAAGAATAAATTAGAAGCAGTCGTGATCACGGAAAATGGAAATGCGGGTGAAAAGCCGCTTGGCATTATTACACCATGGGATCTAATTCAGATTGATTATACGGTTGATTAATAAAGGGTGCTCTAAAAAAGCACCCTTTTCCGATATTTTAAAAATCAAATTCGCTTAACTGTTCCATATGACTGGCAATCATCGCAATGATGGTGCTCGCCTCTTCTTTGCTAAAAATAAAGTGCGATTCATCCTTGATTAACTCGTCCTCGGTTGTCCAAATTCGGTTTACCCGCTTCAGTACACCGTCACCGGTTTCCTGAACCACGCCAAACTGATAAGTTACTTCCACTTCATCCTCATGTTTGAAGGCTGTTACCTCTGGGGTGGACCATTCGACGTCAATTTCTTCAAAAATTTCATCCCGGTTTATTTGTGCGCCTTCAAAATACTCCTCGTCATCATCTGCCATTTCAAATTCATCTTCTTCACAATATTCATCATCTGATTGAAGATAAACCCCATCATCGGTAAAATAGTCCTCGCCGTTTATGTAATCATGGAGACTTTCATGTACCTCATCGACAATCTCCTCAATGTCTGAAAGAATGATTTTTGCAGTATGACCACTGTCAACATCGAAACTGTCAATATAAAATTCTTCGTTTTGCGGGTCAAAAAACAGCGTACAAAAGTAATCTCGGTCCAGTTCCTCAGTATCAACATCTGCGGTCTCCACAAAAAACTCAACCCTAGGATGCTTGGCAGCTCTCTCAATCTTCATGTGGCCAGCTTGATCGTATTCTTCACAAATCGATTCAAGATGATCCTGTAATTCACTGCAAACTCGGTCAAACCATTCTAACGACATCAAACATCCCATCCCTTCAAGTTTAATCGAGGTTATTATGTCCGAGTTTCCAAAATATATTTCATGAAGGTAAAATGAGTACTAACGTAGAATTCTGGTAGAAGGAATTTTTTAATAGAAAGGTGATCTAGATGGCTAAGCCTCCAAGCGGAGAGCGTCTGCTTAAGTTGCGGGAAATTTTATTTAATGAAACAGATGAAACGAACGAGCTTTCAATGGGAGAAATCATTGAAAGACTTCGTCAGGAGTTTGGGCCGGGCTTTGAATTTGAACAGCGTGCCATTCTTCGTGACATAGAGGATTTAACTAACCAGCGTTTCGAAATATTTGTTACCAGGGGTGCTGCTGGGAAGAAATATTACAGTCATAAAAATAAGCGTTTCGAGCAGTACGAATTGAGACTTTTAATTAACGCTATCCTTTCAGCACGTTTTATTACAAAAAAAGAGGCAGAACAGTTGATTGAGAAGGTGAAGGGTCTGACCAGCAAGCATCTTGCAGCCAAGCTTCCGAATCCGACACATTATGAAAGTTCGATTCGCAGTACCTACCAGCAGCTGCGGTACGAAATTGATCAAATTCAAATTGCAATTAATGAAAATTTAAAAATTAAGTTTCAATATGGTAAATACGATATTGATAAAAATTTTGTCCTCCAGCGCAATGGTGAATTTTATGAGGTCAGCCCGCACGCACTCATTTGGAAAAATGATTATTACTATTTGATAGGGATCTTAAACGGTGAGGAGAAGTTCCGCCATTTCCGGGTAGACCGAATGCGGAATGTCCAATGCACGGAGGATTTTTTCCTTAAGGCTGATATCAATATCTCTGATTACATTAACAAATCCTTTAATATGTACGCTGGGAAAGAACAGTGGATTACACTGAAGTTTAAACAGTCCTTGGTGAATGTCATGATCGATTACTTTGGGCTTGGTGCCGATATGAAAAAAATTGATGAAGAATTTGGCTGGCTTAGGGTAAAAGCAAACAGAAGCGAGGGTCTTGTCCGCTGGCTCCTTAACTGGGGAAGTGATGTAAAGGTGCTTGAGCCTCAGGATTTAGTGGAAGAAATAAAAGCGGAAATTCAAAAAATGAATCAAACCTATGAATAGAGGATGGTCTTAAAGCCCGCCTCTTTTTAGTTTTACCAAAAATGGTAAACCATTTGGAAGGAAATGTGAGATAATAAAAATGTAACTAATTGTAAATTGATACAAGGAGATTTTTTTATGGAATCTTTAGTAAAAGAACTTAATGAAATTTGTATGAGAGATCCCTTTCGCGAGAAAATTGTCATTGTCGAATCGCATACAATTGGAGAACAAATAAACGAAGCCTTTATAAAAAAAGACTTCCAGGCGGTTAATCTTAAATATCGGACGGTTTTGGATATGGCCAGGAGCCTAGTGGAACTGAATGCAGACCAGCCTGCGGAAATGCTTGACCAGACGGTGGGGGTACATTTTACGTATACACTGCTCAAAAGATTAAAGGAACAGGGGGCTCTCCATTATTTTTCAGGAATGGAGATTACCCCGTCCTTCAGCCATGCCATTTTCTTGGCAATTCAAACATTGCGGCTCTCAGGTTATACCAAAGAGACTCTGAATTTGAACGCATTTGTGGCACCAGCCAAAGCTGAGGACATGGCTGAAATTCTTGCCGGATATGAAGAGCTTTTGCAAGCCAATACATTCATCGACAGAGCTGACCTGTTAACTAAAGCAATGGAATATGCCCTAATTGATGAAAAGAAATTGTTTATTCTGCAGTCTAATTTACAGTTGTCACAACTCGAAGAACAATTTCTTAAAAATATTCTGCCAGAAAACACCGCTAAACTGCCACTGGCACCCGTTTTCGGCATCGATTTACCTGAGCGGACAAGCTTGAGTTCTGTTCGCTGGGGTGAGCCCTCACCACTTAGCTATCTTTATCAACAGGATAAGGCAGGCGGTAAGCCTGATTTGCATATTTTCACCGCAAAAACGGAAGAACTGGAAGTGAAACAAATCCTGAAGCAGATCAAAAAGTCCAAATCTTCGCTTGATGAAAATGTCATCTACTATACGAGCGCTGATTCCTATGTTACCCTTTTTTATCATTTGTCCCAGCGAATAGACATTCCGGTTACTTACGGGGAAGGGCTGCCGATTTCCTTCAGCCGTCCCGGCCGTCTGGTTTCAGGCCTGCTTGGGTGGATTCAGTCGAACTATAGTGTACAAGCATTTCTTGATTTATTAAATGAAGGGCTCCTCGAATTGGATGATGAGGCCCCGTCAAAAACAAGAATGGCCAGGATTTTAAGGGATTTACAGATTGGTTGGTCAGAGGAGAGGTATGGGGCATGTCTAGCTGCGGAAATTGAAAATTTAAACTCTGAAAGCCCATACTATGAAACTCGATTAAAGGAATTTTCATGGTTAAAGCAGTGGTTCTCTTCCATTTTCAGAAAGCTGCCGGCCTTTGATTTAACAATCAACTATAAAAAATGCTTAACAGGTATTGCTCATATTTTAAAAAATTTCTGCAAAACCAGCTCAGGTTTAGATGAGATTAGTAAAACTGCATTGCTGGAGGAGATTGAAAAAATTATTCCATACGCAGACGAAGCCTTGCCTAAATATGACGTAATTGAAAAGGTGAAGGACTTGCTGCTGTCGATGCGTGTTCAGCAATCAAGACCGAAACCGGGGCATCTACATGTAACCTCCTATAAAAATGGAACTTACAATAATCGCACTAACGTGTTTTTTGTGGGTCTCGATAATAAAAAGTTTCCAGGTAATGCCGGTGAGGACCCGCTGCTCTTAGATTTGGAACGGAGAAAACTAAGCAGCATCCTGCCGCTGCAGAGCGAAAAGGGCCAGATCAATTTATATACTTTATTGCAGGTAATGGCACAAACTGCCGGAACCGTAACAGTCAGCTATTGTCATTTTGATATCACTGATAACCGTGTCATGAATCCGGCATTTGTGGTGCTGCAATGTTACCGCCTTATGACTGGAGATCAAAATGCAGACTTTAAAGCATTAAAATTACTTCCAACCTCCATCATTGCAGGCGATATTTTGGATGATAAAGATTACTGGAATGAAAAATTAGCCAGCAATCAGCCTGTCCGATTAACAGGTGGAATTCTTGGGTGTTTTTCAAATGCTGAGCAGGGGATAGCAGCGGAAATCAAGCGGAATTCAAGTGGATATTCGGAATTTGACGGCATTGTACAGATTGACGCGAATGAAGATGACCCGCTCCTTAATCAGAAGAAAACGATGAGCGCCGGAAAACTTGAAACCCTTGCCAAGTGTCCATATTCTTATTTCTTAAAAGAAGTGCTGCGCGTCAAACCAATTGAGGAAATTTCGTTTAATGCCAACAAATGGCTGGATCCTGCCTCGAGGGGAAGTCTCCTGCACAGCATTTTTGAAAATTTCTATAAGCAGTTAAAAAAGGAAAATGCGAAGCCTTCCTATGCGCTTCATTTAGACAAGCTCATAGCGTTAGCAACTAGTTTAATCGAGCAGCAAAAGGAAGTGCTGCCGCCGCCGAATGAACGCATTTTTTTAAGGGAAATGAATGATTTTCTGGAATGCTGCAAAATTTTTCTTAAGGAAGAGGAGCGCCATAGCGAAGACTATGAGGCGATTGACTTTGAATATTCCTTTGGAATAGGCGGAAAAGAACCTGCAGTCATCCAGCTTCCTTCAGGAGAATTGAGGATTTCCGGTATCATTGACCGTGTGGATAAGTCAAGTGACGGAACCTACCACATCATTGACTACAAAACAGGAAGCACCTACGGATATAAGAAAAATGGTGCCTTTAAAGGCGGCCGTCAGCTTCAGCATATGATTTATGCCTTGGCAATTGAGCAGCATCTCCAGCTTGGTGAGGGGGCCGTGGAAGAAAGTTCCTATTATTTCCCAACCGTAAAGGGGATGGCCGAGCGATATACCAGGAAACAGGATGCCATCCTCAGAACCAATGGGTTAGATATTTTGGAAAAATTAATTGATGTAATTAAACATGGACATTTTGAAATGACGGATGATGTAGAGGATTGCAAGTACTGTGAATTTAAGCTTGTCTGCCGCCGCCATTTTTACAATCAAGATACCCTTGAAATGAAACAATCTAACCAGAAGTTAAAGGGGGTGCGGGCCTATGACTAAGGTGGTATTTGACCAAGCTGCCCGCGAGAAAATTAAGCATGAACTTGGAACGAATTTTTTGGTGGAAGCAGGCGCCGGTTCAGGGAAAACGACGAGCCTTGTGGACCGGATGGTCAACCTTATTTATACCGGAAGTGCTGAAATTCACCAGATTGTCGCCATTACCTTTACCAGGAAAGCTGCAGATGAGCTGAAGGTCCGCTTTCAAGCTAAATTAGAAGAGACTTGGAATAAGGAAACGGATCTTGATGCTGAATTCCGTTTGGGAGAGGCCTTGAAAAATATCGAACGCTGCTTTCTTGGCACTGTTCATTCCTTTTGCGCCAAGCTGCTAAGGGAGCGGCCAATTGAGGCAAAATTGGACTTAACCTTTAAAGAACTTGAGGAGTCGGATGATGCCGATGTTTTGGAGGAAGCATGGCAAAAGTATCTCCAAGATTTGATGGATTACGACTCCGGTCCGCTTGAAGAAATGGAACGATTAGGTATCTCAACGGATAACCTGTTTCCGTGGCTAAAGAATGTAAAGGAATATTCTGATGTAGAGTGGGTCGCAGAATCTGTACCGAAACCAGAGATGCTCGCGGACTACCAATCTTTTATGAATATCATTAGAGAAGCACGGAAAAGCGTACCGGAACAGGAGCCGGAAAAGGGCTATGATACCCTGCAAAAGACGATTTTGCTGGCCGTGCAAAGGGAAAGGTTTTTGGATTCTCCGATGGAACCGGACATCATTGATATTTTTAGCTTATTCGATAAGAATATAAAGCCAACCTATAACCGCTGGCCGTCCAAGGAAGATGCCAAATTTTACGAAGAGAAAATTTCATCCGAATTCGCGGTGAAAATCAAGCCTCTAATTCAAGCCTGGAAGGAATATTGCCATCCAAAGATTATTGCCGTTCTAAAGGGTGCGGTTCAGACATACGAACAGCTAAAAAAAGAACGCTCCTTGTTAAATTTTCAGGACCTAATGATGCATACATCCAGGCTGCTGAAGGAAAACACTGAGGTCCGCAGTTATTTTCAAGGAAAGTACCGTTACCTGCTCGTCGATGAATTTCAGGATACCGATCCCCTGCAGGCAGAGATTATGTTCTATCTAACCGGTGAGGACCCGCTTGAGAAAAACTGGACAAATTGTAAGCCAAAACCGGGCTCGCTTTTTGTCGTCGGGGACCCAAAGCAGGCCATTTATCGTTTCCGCCGGGCCGATATTGACACGTATAACCGAGTCAAACAATTAATTGAGGAGCATGGCGGGGAAGTGCTGCAGCTGACGACGAACTTCCGTACCTTAGATTCGGTGACAACCGAATTAAATACGGTTTTTGAACGTCATCTGCCAGAAGTGGAGACCAATTACCAAGCGGCATACCGTCCATTGATCTCTTATCACGTAGATTCAGGAAACGAATTTTCAGGCGTAAAGCGGTTGACCGTCCCGGCAGATTTTTCTAAGAAAGAGGAAGTCATCCATAAGGATGCCGAAAATATTGCGCTTTCGATTCGGAATCTTATCGAGCAAGGTCATCGGGCACGTGATTTTATGGTGCTGACTAGATACAATGACGGGGTTGCTGTTTATGCGAAAGTTTTAGAGGAGTCCGGCATTCCTGTCAGCATCAGCGGCGAGGTCATTCTTGGTGAAACGAGAGAGTTTCAGGATCTATGGATTCTCTTAAAATCCTTCCTCGACCCAACTGATGAGGTAAGCTTTGTTGCCGTCCTCCGCGGGATTTTCTTTGGAATCAGTGATGATGAATTGTATCAATGGAAGAGGGCCAAAGGGAGGTTTTCGCTGTATACGGAGATTCCAGCAGATTTGTCTCTAGATGTTAAGGATAAATTTGAAACTGCCATTTCGAAACTAAACTATTATCAACGAATGATTCGCAACCTGCCGCCAACAGCTGCGATTGAAAAAATTATCGAGGATGTCGGTTTCTACCCCTTGCTATTAATGAATGAACGTGGCAAACGAACCTATAAAAGCCTGCTGCAAATGCTTGAGGCCTTGAGAAAACAGGAGGCGGGAGGAAAGACAACCTATAAGCAGGTGATAGAAACCCTTACCGAAATGATTTTTGAAAAATCGGTTGTCGCCAATTTGGAAGAAGAAGCAGATGCCGTGCGCATCATGAATGTCCATAAGGCAAAGGGACTTGAGGCACCGATTGTCTTTTTAGCCCATCCTGCCAAGTCGGTTAGCCCAGAATCGTTTTTATCAAAGCACATTAAACGTGAGGACCTGATTTCAAAAGGGTACTTCATGTTTAAGGTGGATAACGGCTACCAGTCCCGGGAGACGGCGATACCCAAGGAGTGGGAGATTCATAAAGCGGAGGAGCTAAAATACCTTACGGAGGAAGAGCTTCGGATCATTTATGTGGCCGCCACCCGTGCTGAGAAAGCTCTGATTATCAGCTCAAACGGGAATAACAAGAAAAACCCATGGAATATTCTGTTTGCGATGGAAGCGATCGAGGAACTCGAAGTTCGTGAAATAGATGTCTGGGACAATAATTCTGTACCAAAGGAAATCACCCTCAGTGAATTCCAGGCAAAAACCTCAAGTAAGCTTGCTTGGCTTGAACCAAGCAAAATGAAGACCTACGATCATTGGACGCCAACAAAGGACAAGGATTATTCAGAACTTACGATTGAGCGGGAATCCGGCGGCGGCAAGGAATGGGGCACGGTTGTTCATGATGTTTTTGAAAAAGCGGTCCAGGGCTATGATGTTACGGATTATATTAAAATTGCGTTAACCAAACATGGATTGGCTGAAGAAAAAGAGACGGAAGTCACGGCCTTTTTAGACCAATTTAAAAATTCCTCCCTTTGGGACGAGCTGCAGATGGCAGATGAAGTTCTTACGGAAGTGCCATTTACTTTTAAAGTGGTTAAAGACCACCCGCTTTATTCACAGATTACTGAGGGTCCCAAGGACGATCATCCTTTCTATGTAAAAGGGGTCATTGACCTAATTTATAAAATAAATGACAAATGGACCATTGTCGATTATAAGACGGACCGGGCTGTCCGTGATGAGGATTATGAAAAGCTTCGTGACTTTTATAGCAGCCAGCTCGCCTTTTATAAGGGAGCATGGGAGGAACTGACTAGAGAAGCGGTTGGCCAGCAATGTCTTTATTTCCTTGCACCGAATCGGATATTTTTAAAAAAATAGTATGCACAAAAAAGGCGGCCGCTTAAAAGACGGCCGCCTTTTTTGTGCATACCAGGTATTTAACTCAATCATTAGAGGTCAATAAGCCGTTCTCAAATTCTTCAATTCGATTGCGGACTAGAGCCGGCACTGGCCGGGTTGTTTTTGTATTAGCATCGTAGCTGACGTAAATAATTTCGGCTAATAGAATTGGGTCTGCTTCCCCATCTCTATTAATCATGCAGTTCATAGTCATGCTTGTGTTGCCTACTTTGGAGATTTTACACCAAATGTTCAGCCAGTCATTCAATTCTGCTGACTTTTTAAACTCCAAAGTAGATTTTGCCAGAACAAAATCAAAGTCGGCCTCTTCAAAGTCTAACTTCAATCCCTCATGGAAATATTCAGTAACAGCTACATCTATATAAGTCATATAGTGAGCGTTAAAAACAATCTTCTGACCGTCAATTTCAGAATAGCGGACCTTCAGGCGATGTGAAAAACGAAAATCATTAACCATTGTAAACCACCTTTTTTATATTTTGATAAGGATGATTCCCTCTAATCTATTTATTCTGTTCATTCCTTTCATTTCCTTTTTTTGAAGGTCTTTTTATATATCAAATGATCGAGTAAATTCTAAATTAGGAATTTTTGCATAAATTGAAATAAGAATAATAGGATGTAGTAACCTAGCAAAATTGAATAGAGATTGGCATCGGTGCCTTAGATGAAGTGTCATACTGCCATCAGGGCACCCTTTTTGCTAATAGGGAGTGGAACTCATGAGGCTACAACGATTACCTGCCCAAGCCTTGGCAAGTCAGCTGATACCAAATGTTGATGAAGGGTTAAGAGAGGCATTGAAGGTTCCGGACCACGTCAAAAGCTTGGGGCTGGTTACCAGCACGAGTGATGATGTCGGCTATACTGCGATTGATGAGGCCACCAAAATGGCCGCAGTGGAAGTCGTCTATGCAAAGTCTTTTTATGCCGGGGCCGCACATGCTTCAGGTCCATTATCAGGAGAGTTTATTGGGATTTTAGGCGGGGCTACACCATCTGAAGTGAAGAGCGGCTTGGAGGTCGCTGTAAGGATGATCAATGAGGGTCCGGCTTTTTATGCGGTGGACGAGGCTGGGAATCACGCTTACTTTGCCCATACAATTTCTCGAACTGGTTCGTTTTTATCGAGTTTAGCCGGGATTGAAACGGGGGAACCGCTGGCATATTTAATTGCTCCTCCGCTTGAGGCGATGGTGGGGCTGGACGCAGCGTTGAAGGCGGCAGACGTAAGGCTTTGTGTTTTTTATGGACCGCCGACAGAAACCAACTTTGGCGGGGGGCTTCTGACAGGAAGCCAATCCTCCTGTAAAGCAGCAGCCGAGGCCTTTGCGGACACGATTCAAAAAATAGCTCAGTCTCCTCATAAGATGTTTTAGGATAGATAGTTAAAAAATTGAAGGAGGTTCCAAAAATGGGACGAGAAACGTCGGCATTAGGAATGATTGAAACAAAGGGATTAGTGGGAGCAGTTGAGGCTGCGGATGCGATGGTGAAAGCCGCGGATGTTAGTCTGGTAGGGAAGGTTCAGGTCGGGGGCGGGCTTGTAACGGTATTGGTCCGCGGTGATGTTGGTGCTGTCAAGGCTGCTACAGATGCAGGGGCAGCCGCAGCGTCGAAGGTGGGAGAACTCATTTCCGTCCATGTAATACCAAGGCCGCACTCCGATATTGAACTGATCCTCCCGAAACTGGAAGGGCAAAGCATAACGTAAATGGCGGTTGGGAGTGTTAAAAATGGATAAAGGGCAGCTGCAGAAATTGGTAGAACGGATTGCCCGTGAACTTATCGAACAAGAGACTCCTAGAATAAAAGTCCTGTTTGTATTTTGTGACAGCTCAGCGCACGAGCCCTTTGTTGACCAATTGTTGGTCCTAAAAAAACATCCAATAGATTATGATTTTCTGTTGCTTGACGGTGAGACGGCAGGATGGCTTGGGGGGAGCTATATCCAAGCTACCGGGGCAGGGCAAGTAATAGCAGCGGACGAGTATGCCAAAGCACCGATTGAGCTGCCGAAGGATTATGATGTCATTGTCATCCCGGAAATCGACTTGGATAACGCCGCCCGTGTCTGTCAAGGATTAAAGGGTTCTGTGAAATCGGAAATCATCTTTGCGGCCCTCGTTCTTCAGAAAACGGTCATGGTTGGCGATGATTCTTCAGGTATCAAGCGGGCCGATCGCCGCACCTTAAAAACACTGGATTTACCGCTCCCACTAAAGAAACGATTTGAGACCTATAAACAGGAGCTCACCAACCTTGGTATTCGTTTTTTCAAGCAATCCTATATGCATAAAGAAATTATTAGTTTGTTTTTCCAAGAAAAAAAGGACCAACAATCCGGGGAGACCTTTATAGGGAAGGTGTTAACAGTGGAATGGCTTGCTGGGAATCTGGGAATCTCGAAGACTTTGATGATCAGGCAAGGGACGATTCTGACACCGCTGGCAAAGGATTTTCTGAGGGAAAAAGGGGTAAAAGTCATTGAAGAGGGGGCGGGTGGATGATTCTTGGGAAGGTCATGGGCAGCATTTGGGCTACTCAAAAGGAGGATGGCATGAGCCAACTGAAGCTGCTGATCATTGAGCCCATCAACTGGAAAGGGGAGCCGGCAGGGGCTCCAATTATAGCTGCTGATCGAATTGGGGCCGGCCGCGGTGAGCGTGTAATTGTTTCACGAGGCAGTCCGGCAAGGGCTATTTTTTCAAAAAATGCCCCAATCGATGCAGTTGTAGTTGGAATTGTCGATTCTCTTGAGGTAGGCGAAGGGGAAGAATAGCGTTTAAAGGTGTGAAGAATGGATGGAGAAAAAACAGCGCGTCATTCAGGAATATGTACCGGGGAAGCAGCTGACATTGGCACACATTATTGCCAATCCTGATGAAGCCTTATATACAAAGCTTGGAATTGGTCAAGCGGGGGCGATTGGAATTTTGACATTGACACCAACAGAGACCGCCATAATTGCCGCTGATATTGCTACCAAAGCAGCAGATGTCGATATTGGGTACTTAGACCGCTTTACCGGGTCGCTTGTTATCTGCGGAACGGTCTCTAATGTAGAAATGGCCATCCAAGCCATCAATCAATTCCTGAGCAGGCATTTGAAATTTGAACCAGCGGAGATCACCAAGTCATGAAAAAAGGGAAAGTGATGTTAATTGGTCCAGTTGGGTCAGGAAAATCTACGTTAACCAAACGACTGCTTGAGGACCCGACACCCGCTGTCAAAACACAGGCACTAAACTATATGGATTGGATCATTGACACACCTGGGGAGTATAGTGAAAATCCATTGTTTTACCGTTCATTAATCGCGACAGCATTGGAAGCGCGGATTCTCCTCATCATTCAAGACGCAACTCGCCATGAGCAGTTCCTGCCGCCAAATTTTGCACAGGGATTTCCGTTGATTCCTATTGGTGTCATCACCAAAATAGACCATCCAAATGCGGATTTGGAAAAGGCTGAAAAACTGCTGAGGCAAGTTTTGTCAAATCATTCAATATATAAAATTTCGTCCATCACTCTTGAAGGAATACCGGATTTGAAGGCGGCCCTATTGAATCTTATTTGAATTTTTAGGAGCAGTACAGATAGCGGTCTGGAGGGTCTTTAGATTGAGCTTGGAAGCAATAAAGAGTGTCGGCATTGATATTGGCACAAGTACAACGAAATTGATTTTAAGCGAACTGACGTTAGGCAGGGTGTCGAGTCATTTTGCCCTGCCACACTTTGATATTATTGATCGAAAGGTCAACTATGTGAGTGAGATTATTTCCACTCCTTTGAAAAATGCAGATGAAATTGACTTGCTGACATTGGCGGGCTGGCTTGAACAGGAATATCGACGAATTGGACTGTCACTATCGGAGATCAAGTCAGGTGCGGTAATCATAACGGGAGAAACGGCGATTAAGAAAAATGCAGATGCTCTGCTGCATTATTTAGCGGAACGGTCCGGGGACTTTGTGGTAGCGATAGCCGGAGCCAGCTTGGAAGGCGTATTGGCTGGACGGGGCTCGGGTGCCTCTGAGTACTCAAAAAAGGTGAAGGGTATTGTCGCCAATATCGATATCGGCGGCGGTACTGCCAACGTTGCCCTTTTTAAGCAAGGAAAAGTGCTGGATACGATTACCTTTCATGTTGGCGGCCGGCTGGTCGAAATCGATTATGCTGGTGAAGTCTTGGCGGTATCCGCATCTTTACAGCCTTGGCTTTTTTCTAAAAACTACTTGCTGGAAAAGGGGATGCGACTGACATTAAAGCAGCTTTCCGACCTTTCTTCTATGTTGTGCGAAGACATGCTGGACTGTTTATTGGGGAAGATGCCTATAGGTACCGTTAAGGCGTTGGTTCACAGTGCTTCGTCGGAAACACTGCCGATGATTAATGAGGTCATGATTTCTGGAGGGGTTGGGAGACTGGCATTGGAAGTGCCGCCTTCGACATTGGGAGATGCAGCGAAATATAACGACATCGGCCCGATTTTGGCTGCGGAACTGATGAAAGCTTTAAAAAACTATCCTCTTTCCGTAGTGGATGCCGCGCAAACTTCGAGGGCGACGGTCATCGGGGCAGGCATGCAGACAACGAAAATCAGCGGGGCGACGATATTGATTGCTCCTGAGCATCTGCCGCTAAGAAACATCCCAGTAGTTAAAATGAGCTATTCAGAAACGGCTCTGGAGCAGTATATTGAACGGCTTTTTTTTCAAGGGAAGGAATTGTTCCATGGAAATTCTAAAGTGCCATTTGCGATTAGTTTAGCGGAAATGCCCTATTTGCCTTATTTAAAGCTAAAGGAACTGGCGGAAGTACTCGGAAAGGTCTATGCACGACTTTTTCCTAGGGCAACAGCCCTTGTCGTAGTCTGTGAAAATGACATGGCCAAAGCCTTGGGGCAGGCGCTGCGACTGCAGTTAGCGGCTGATGTGGACGTGATTTGTATTGACCAGGTGGTGGTTGAGTACGGCGACTATATTGATATTGGTGAGCCGTTGAATGATACAATGGTGCCCGTTGTTGTGAAGACGCTGGCGTTTTCCTAACCGGGGAATAGCTGGTTGGCGAGTAAAACCGGGGAATCGGCGAGTAAAATACCAAAGTTGGCGAGTAAACCGGAAAACCGGCGAGTAAATTGGCCGAACTGACGAGTAAATCCTCATTAACCACTTAAAATGAAAAAGAAACTGGGAGGTGAAGTGAAATTTGAAAACCAAAATTACCTTACTTAATAAAACATATCAATTTAATAGCTTAAAAGAGATTCTAGCGATGGCGAATGAAGAAAAGTCGGGGGACCAACTGGCGGGTATTGCCGCCAATGACGCTCAGGAGCGGCTTGCCGCACGCCACCTCCTGGCTGATCTGACCCTGAGTGACATCCGCAATAACCCTGTGCTGCCACCTGAGGAGGATGAAGTCTCCCGTGTAATAGAAGAATCTATTAATCAAAATATCTATCAATCTATCGCCAATTGGACTGTCAGCGACCTGCGTGAGATCCTGCTGGCTGAATCTACAACAAATCAGGAAATCAGCCGGATCCGCCGGGGACTGACGAGTGAGATGGTCGCTGCCGCAGCTAAAATCATGTCCAACCTGGATTTGATTCAAGCAGCATCCAAAATCGAGGTCGTGACCCAGTGTAATTATCCGGTTGGCCATAAGGGCACGCTTGCTGGCAGGGCCCAGCCGAATCACCCCACTGACAGTATTCAAGGAATCAGAGCCTCTCTATATGAAGCGCTCAGTTATGGAATCGGTGATGCAGTGATCGGGATTAACCCAGTTATTGATTCAGCCGAAAGTGTAAAACAAATTTTACAGATGACTAAAGAGGAAATCGACCGCTTTCAAATCCCTACGCAAAATTGTGTGCTTGCACATGTCACGACCCAAATGCGGGCCATCAAAAATGGTGCGCCGTCCGATTTGCTTTTTCAAAGCCTGGCGGGGACGGAGGCGGGGAACACAGCGTTTGGCATCAGCGTCGGACTGTTGGATGATGCGAATGATTTGATCCAAAGGGAGGGAACGGCAGCAGGGCCGAATTTGTGGTATTTTGAGACGGGACAGGGGTCGGAGCTTTCATCAGATGCACATCATGGCATTGACCAGGTAACGCTCGAAGCCCGCTGCTACGGGCTTGCAAAAAAATATAAGCCGTTTATCGTCAACACCGTAGTCGGTTTTATTGGGCCGGAATATCTCTACAACAGCAAACAGGTTATCAGGGCCGGGCTTGAGGATCATTTTATGGGGAAGCTGCAAGGAATTCCCATGGGTGTCGACGTTTGTTATACAAACCATATGAAAGCCGACCAGAATGATATGGAGAATCTCGCCGTCCTCCTTGGTTCGGCCGGTGTCAATTTCCTCATCGGCGTTCCGATGGCGGATGATTGCATGCTGAATTATCAATCGACCAGCTTCCATGACATTGCTTCTGTCAGAAGGGTGCTGGGCCTAAGACCTGCGCCTTTTTTTGAAAAATGGCTTGAGAAGATGGGAATTATGGAGAGCGGAATATTAACCGAGCGAGCCGGTGATCCGACACTGTTTATGTAAGGAAAGGAGGGGGAGAGAGTGCAGGAGAATGAGATTGAATTTATTGTTCAAAAAGTAATGGAGGAACTTCAAAGGAACTTTCCCGCTGAAACTAAAGCAGAAGAAATTCCGAAAACCAATGAAGAAGGACTGATATTTTCTGAGAACAACTGGAAGACCTCTATTCCGGCAGCTGTATATCAGGAGGGGGTATCGGATTTAATTGCCTCTACACCGGCTAGGATTGGCGTTTGGCGGACTGGAACCCGGCCGCTCACGAAAACGATGTTAAAGCTGCAGTTTGACCATGCGGCGGCAATTGATGCGGTCGGGGGCGAGGTCCTTGAAAAAACCCTTGCGGAATTTGAATTATTTACCGTTGAAACATGCTATGAAAACAAGGAAACGTATTTAAAAAGGCCTGATAAAGGGCGCATCTTAACCGATATTGCTGTCAGGACCATAAAAGAAAAATGCATCCATCGCCCGCAGGTGCAAATTGTCGTTTCAGACGGATTAAGCGCTAGTGCCGTGGAAACCAATTTAAAGGATGTTTATCCGGCCTTACTGGATTCTTTGAAAATCAATAACCTTTCCGCTGGAACCCCGTTTTTTGTTAAAGGGGGCAGGGTAGCTTGCATGGATCATATTGGCGAGATTCTTGAGCCGGAGGTGTTGGTCCTGTTAATCGGCGAACGGCCTGGGCTGGTCTCGGCTAGTTCGATGAGTGCCTATATGTGCTACCGGCCGCGAAAAGGAGTGGTTGAATCCGACCGCAATGTCATTTCGAATATTCACCCGCTTGGAACTCCGCCTGTCGAGGCTGGTGCTCATATTGGTACTGTCCTTAAGAAGATGCTTGAGCAAAAGGTGAGCGGAGTAAAGCTGGAATTATAGTGTTATTCAATCTTTCTATTGGGATTTTATAAAGAAAGGAGGGTGGGGGGATGGAGGTTGTAATCGGCTTTGCACTTGTAGTCATCACTTTAGTGGTCGGTACGGCCATTGGCATGCATGCGAATAAAAATGTAAGGTCCTTTAAAGAAGAAGAGCATGAAATCTTTGTTGGAAAGGATGACTAATAATCAGTCAGAAAGGGGTAGAACAAATGAAAAACAAAGACCAACAAATGTTGGAGGATAGGAAGCAGCTGAACCGCTATGGCTATGCCCAGGAATTACTGCGGGATATGGGCGGATTTTCCAACTTTGCGATTTCCTTTTCGATTATTTCCATCTTAACAGGAGCTGTTTCTCTTTATGGACATGGGTTAACGTACGGCGGCCCGGGTATGATGGGTTTTGGCTGGACGATTGTGGCCTTTTTCGTGATGCTGGTGGCCGCATCACTTGCCGAGCTGGCTTCTGCTATTCCCACGGCAGGTGCCCTGTATCACTGGGCCGCCGCCTTAAAGGGGGTTCGAATTGGCTGGTACACAGCCTGGATTAATTTAATCGGCCAAATTGGGATTGTGGCCGGAATCGACTACTCTTGCGCCTTATTTGCAGACCCGCTCCTAGCAACCGTTTTTGGATATACCTCTACCGATACCACCACTTTAATTGTCTTTGGCGTTATTCTCCTATTACACGGAATCCTCAATCACATTGGGATTAAAATCGTCGCAAAATTAAATGACTTTTCAGCCTGGTACCATATGGTCGTTGTTGCTATTTTGGTTGTCAGCTTAGCATTTTTTACAAGAAACGGCCTTCAGCCGGTTGATTACCTATTCCAGGTAGGGCAAACCTTCTCTGATAAGCCTTATGTTCTGGCCTTTTTAATCGGATTGTTACAGGCACAGTGGACCTTTACTGGTTATGATGCGTCTGCCCATACGATTGAAGAAACAGTACACCCACGTGTCCGCGCTCCATGGGGCATTTACAACTCCGTCGCGTTTTCATTTGTGTTTGGATTTATCATGCTGGCATTTGTCACGCTTTCTATTCATGATGCAGCCGGTGCGGTGAAGTCGGATAATGCCTTTATTTTTGTTATCAGCGAAGCCCTTGGCGGAACCTTCGGGGCAGTCGTGTTATGGCTGGTTACGTTTGCGATGTTCTTCTGCGGTCTCTCGTCTATTACATCATTTTCGCGGATGATGTACGCTTTCTCAAGAGACAAGGGGATGCCGCTCAGCCGCCATTGGGCGGAAATTAGCCGGAAGTACCGGACTCCGGCAAAAGCGATTTGGCTGTCTGTGATTCTTTCGTTTGTGCTGGCGTTGATTGATTACATTACGAAGCTGGTGAATCCGGATGCAGGTTACTCCACCATCGCCTTCCTGACGGCTGTAAGTGTGGTTGGATTGTATGTTGCCTATGGGATTCCCATCTATCTCAAGCTGCAGGCAGAGGCTAAGGGAATCTTTCAGCCAAAGCATTACGGCCCCTGGAGTCTTGGAAAGTGGAGCAAGCCGATTAATATTCTCAGCATCCTTTGGATTATCTTCATTTCTATCATGATGATCATTCCGCCTAATCAAATGGCTGCCTATGCTTTGGCGGGAATGTTTATCTTGTTAATTATTATGGATTTGACTTATTATAAAAAGCATTTCAAAGGCCCTCAGTCAGCACTCGAAAAATCAATTGATGAAATTAGAAGACTTGAAGACGAGTTTGAACATGGAAAAAATTAATTAAAAAGAGGTCAGGACCTTGCTGCCGTTGTGCCGGGGTCCTGACCCAGAGTTTTCCTGATTAGAAAAAAAAGAAAAGGCAGACCAGCCGCCTTTTGATTCTTTAACCTCTTTTACGGGATTTAAACACCCACATGTTGCCGTCTTTCCAGCAGCTCTTCGTTTGATGTCTGCCGTGGCCTGTATTACGCCAGTTTGTGCATTCCAGATTATGTGTTAAGCGTCTTGAAGTTCTTTTTCTGGACGTGCGGCGTCGAGTCGTATTTCTGCTGGATGTCATCTTTCGACGACTAGAGGTTCGTCTAGAAGTCCGACTAGAAGTTCTTCTGTGGCTAGATGTCCCGCGATGACGGCCTGGATCCATAAACATGAAATCCCCGAATCCGCCGCGTCCTACATCTTCAGCAGCTCTTTGAATATCCTCTGGAGAAAATTCTCTTTCTTCCATTTGAAGCACCTCCTTTTTTTACAGAAAAGGGAGTACGAAATGAATTGTGCATTTTCTATTACACCCACTCCTCTTTTAACAATTTACGAATGGACGCTTGTCTTGGTCTCGGACAATAGCCTATTCAAGGAAAAAATCAATAAACCGTGACATCCCTTTTACTCCATCATAGGTATAGAAGGAGGGGGGATAGGGAATGGACGAAGCCGCAAAACTGCCAAACTATAAAATTTTTATAAAACCGAGCGAATTAAAGGAGCTTAAAAGGGATATATGGGTGGATATGCCAATCCCCGCACAGCTAAATATCGATGGCAAGAGATTAGAGGTAGATATCAGCTACCGCGGCTCCCATATTCGTGATTTTTTGAAAAAATCGTATTACATTTCTTTTTATAGGCCTAAAAAATTCAAAGGCTCCAGTGAAATTCATATAAATGCCGAGTATAAGGATCCTTCGTTCATACGCAATAAATTATCCTTCGATTTCTTTTCTGAAATTGGTGTCCTAGCACCATATTCCCAGCATGTTTTTTTGACCCTTAACGGCAAAGCGGAAGGAATATATTTGGAAATCGAATCGGTGGATGAAAATTTTTTAAGAAGAAGAAATCTTCCCGCTGGCAGCATTTATTACGCCATTGATGGCGATGCGAATTTTTCATTGATGAGTGATTTGGATAAAGCCGTGAAAAAGTCATTGAAATCAGGCTATGAAAAGAAGTGTGGGAAGTCGTCCGAGGATAAGTTTTTAGAAAGGTTTATTTATAACATTAATACGATTCCTAGAAGTGAATTTGAGAGGGAAATTATTAAATATATTGATGTTGAAAAATACTTGCGGTGGATTGCGGGCATCATCTTCACGTCCAACTATGATGGATTTGTCCATAATTATTCGCTTTACCGAAATGGTGAAACAGGGCTATTCGAGGTGATGCCATGGGATTACGATGCCACCTGGGGAAGGGATGTTAACGGGAAGGTGATGGAGGCGGATTATGTTCCACTTCAGGGCTATAATACGTTAACGGCAAGAATTTTGGATGTGGATTCGTTTCGAAAGCAGTATCAAAAGCTGCTGGTTGAAATTATGAATCAGCAGTTTACATTGGGATTTATGGTGCCTAGAGTTGAAAAGGTGCTTGGGATAATCCGGCCCTATGTCCTGCAGGACCCCTACAAAAAGGATTCGATCACACAATTTGACCAGGAGCTTCGGGTAATCACGGAATACATCCTTGAAAGAAGAAAATATATTGAACGCGAAATAGTAAAGCTTAACTAAATTAGGCCGCAGCCTTTATGACTGCGGTGTTTTTAAAAGAACCATCCAATTTCGGATGGTTCTTTTATGAATTTAAAGGGAAACTTTCCGTCCTTCCCTTGAGGAAAGCCGAATCGCATCAAGCACCCTTTGTGTTTCATGGCCGTTCTCAAAATTAGCTAGATTAGGGTGTTTAACACCTGTCACTAGAGTTTCGTACAGGGCATCTAGAGCGCGGTTAAAGCCGTTATAGTAACGGGCTGCGACCGCCGGCATTTCTGCAGGGGCTGTTATATCAGGTACTAGCTCAACTGCTTCTAGAGGAGCATCACCTGAAGAAAGCAGAACCTGGCTATCGTCTAACATAACCATTGTTCCATCTGTACCAAAGACCTCTAAACGCCATGAATTGGCGGTTTGGAGGACTCCCGACACAAATTCCAACGTTACTGTAACCCCGTTATCAAGCTTGCCAATAACCTGATATGCATCATCGGCTGTACGGATTTCGACTGTTCCATCCCCAGAAGTATAGGCTGGTACATGGATAGGAAGGTTAGCAAACACTTCATGAAAATGACTGTCAAGCCACCACTGAAGAGAGTCGGACATATGCGAACCAATTGCCCCGAGCATCCCTCCGCCAGTCTCCGCTTTGGCTAGCCAGCCGCGTGGGTTGGATGAAAGATAGGCATAATTCGGAAAAGCAGCCAAATAACGAACGTGTAAAACTTTCCCCAAGCTGCCGCTGTCCAAAATTTCCTTCACCTTTGTCCGGGCAGGTAGGAAGCGGAATTCATGATTAATGATCCCTAGTTTGTTTGCTTGGTTTTTGGCTGAAATCATTTCCTCTGTCTCCGACACATCTAAGCCCATTGGCTTTTCACAGACCACATGCAGACCTTTTTCATAAGCAGCCAGTACCATTTCTTTATGTAAATGAACAGCTGAAGCTACAACAACAAGGTCGAGTTCTTCCTTCTCGAGCATTAATTGCCAGTCAGTATAAACATTATCTATACCGCTCGTGTTTCGGACATTCTCCACATTTCCTCGTGAAACACTTGCTATTGCGGTTACCTCAAATCCGTCATGAAAGTTCATCATCGGTGCATGCACTTTGGCGCCGAAACCGGTTCCGATAATTCCTGCCTTAAATTTCTTCATGTGTAAAACCCCCTCAAATTTAGGATAATTTAAGTGTAATAGGAACTGGTAGTTTGTGCTAGATAGAAGAAAAAATTTTCCTATATGAACTTATACCAATTAGCGGAACCTTTTAGGATAAAAAACGTAATACATGTGGAAATGAAAAAAATGGAGGATTAAAATGGAAGTTTGGATAAAAGATTTTATTGAAAGCTATGGTTACATAGGGGTATTTTTGCTGATCGCTCTTGAAAATATTTTCCCGCCCATTCCTTCGGAGATCATCCTGACCTTTGGCGGTTATATGACCTTGGATACCAGTTTGAACGTTACGGGAGTCATTATTGCCTCAACTTTAGGTTCTGTATTTGGTGCGGTAATTTTATATCGTCTCGGAAATTTTTTGGATGTGGAACGGTTTGACAGAATCATTAAGCGGTATGGAAAATTGTTACGACTAAAAAAGGAAGATTTATACCGCGCCAATGCCTGGTTTAATAAATATGGTATTTGGACGGTTTTCCTGTGTAGGTTTATTCCGCTAATTCGCAGTTTGATTTCAATCCCCGCTGGAATGGCCAACATGAATTTTTCTCTTTTCCTAATTTTCACAACGATTGGAACACTGATTTGGAATACGGTCCTGATTCATCTAGGTGCAAACTTGGGAGAGAATTGGGAACTTATTACGGAAAAAATGGATAATTTCTCTACCATCATATATGGAATACTCATCATCCTACTAATTCTAGGAATGGTAAAGTTTATTAGGAAAAGTCATAAATCGAGAAAGGCTTAAAAATGTATTCGCTGATATATTGGATGAATTCGCTGATATAATCGAAAAATCTGCTGATATATTGAAAAATCCGCTGATATAATCGAAAATTCGCTGATAACTTTGGGAAATTCGCCGATATCTCACAGTCCCTGGTTGGAGGACCAATAAAAATGCCACTTTTTCAGAGAAGAAATTTTCTTTTTTCGAAAAAAGTTAGGAATAATGTGAAAATATCCCGCTAAGGAGATAGAATAATGAATTTATTTTATGAACTGCATAAAGACATCCCTAGAGAAGGTCCCGGAAACAATGAATCTACCAGAAAAGCATTTGAAATGATTAGGAATCGTGTTACTAAACCTGAGATTCTGGACATTGGCTGCGGTCCCGGCATGCAAACGATTGAACTTGCGTCCTTGACTGATGGAACGATTTTGGCCACCGATATCAATGGGGGATTTTTGGAGGTGCTGCAAAACAAAGTTCAGAAGCTGGAACTGACAGACAAAGTAACGGTTAAGAAAGCCGATATGAGATCACTGCCATATGCAGAAGGGCAATTTGATGTGATTTGGGCAGAGGGTACTATTTTTATATTGGGTTTTGAAAAAGGTTTAAGGGAATGGCGGAAATTCCTTAAAAACAATGGTATTTTAGTAGCGTCAGAGCTAAGTTGGATCAAGAAGAATCCGCCGAAAGAACCTTTAGAATTTTGGTATAAGGCTTATCCTGAGGTGGGGACCGTTGAAGAAAACATTAAAAAAGCAGAGAATCTCGGGTACGAGGTAATAACGACATTTGTTCTCCCTGAAGAGGGCTGGTGGGAGCATTATTACAGACCATTAGAAAGTAAGATTATCAGTTTCCGTGAAAAATATAAAAATGACGTCGATGCCTTAACCATTCTGGAAGAGTTTCAATCTGAAATAGATTTATATAGAAATTACTCCGAATATTATGGGTATGTATTCTATATTTTACAAAAAAAATAAGAGTGAAACTCGCCTCGTCTGCTGGGGATAATTATTTATATTTTTGGAGGAAAAAATTAACTTTTCTCGAACAATATAATCGTATGAAACTATGATTCTGAAGGTGGGCGAAAAAATGACTCTTGAACCGCAAACAAAGTTTTTATTAGACCAGTTAAAAGCTCTAGGCGCACCGCCGCTCGAAACTTTAACCCCACAAATGGCAAGAATGGGTTCCAAGTTTCCCCAAGGGGAAGTTGAGGAAGTAGGCAAGGTGGAAAACCGGACTCTTCCTGGCCCTGCGTCAGATATTCCTGTAAGGGTTTATTATCCGAAGGAAGAACAGTCAAGCTATCCTGCATTAGTTTTTTATCATGGCGGAGGCTGGGTAATCTGTGATCTTGATACCCATGATAATATTTGCCGGGCGCTTACCAATAGCGCTGGCTGCGTTACGATTTCCGTTGATTATCGCCTAGCACCTGAACACAAGTTCCCGGCTGCAGTGGAAGACTCCTACGCAGCAGTACAATATGTATACGATCATGCCGAAGACTTTAAGGTGGACCGCACGCGGATTGCTGTTGGCGGCGACAGTGCTGGTGGTAACCTTGCTGCTGTTATCAGTCATCTTGCAAAAGAGAGAAACACCCCGCCAATTTGTTTTCAGCTTTTGTTGTATCCAAGTACCAACACTGGCGGAGCGCCGACCGTTTCGATGGTGGAAAATGCTCACGGCTATTTTCTAGAAAAGGGAACAATGGAATGGTTCCGCGATTGTTATTTGAACAGTGAGGAAGATAAGAAAAGCCCACTCGTATCGCCTGCCTTAAATGAGGACTTTACAGGCCTGCCGGCGGCACTAGTTATTACCGCCGAATACGACCCGTTACGTGACGAAGGGGAAGAGTATGGTAATAAATTAGCTGATGCAGGTGTGGAAGTAGAAACAATCCGTTACGACGGGACCATCCATGGTTTTATAAGTATGGCAGCCGTACTAAACGTAGGAAAGGCAGCCTTGGAAAAATCCGGGGAAGCCTTAAAAAAAGCATTCAGTAAATAAAATACCTAAAAGTGTCTGGGCATTTATATACATTCCAGGCACTTTTTTAAAATTAAAAATAGCAATATGGAAAAAGAGCATTTATAATATATTTTGTGGAATTTTGTGTAAATTTTTATAACTTACCCGTGGATCAAAATGAGGCAAGAGAACCGTCCCCATGCATCACCCATGCATCAATAGAGAGGAAGAATCTATGAACTTTAAACGTTTTGCGAAAAAAGTGGTTATTTTTGTTTTGCAGTGCATCCTAGCAGTGGAAGTGTTGATTTGCATTGGTGCATTACCGGTATTATTAAAGGATTTGTCGTTTCATTTTTCGGATTACCTTATTGCGATTAAAGCCATGAACCTTGGTTTAATCTCCTATGATCAATTGACTTTGGACGGAAAAAACCCATTATTTCCAGTTATTCTTGATAGATACATAGAGTCTATGAAAATTCTCGGATTAAGCATCCTTACATCTTGGTTCATCGCCTTTATCATTACATATCTTTCGTTTATATTTTTTCGAAAAAAAATTAACTTCCTTAAAAACTTGATTGAATTGGCAGAGACTGTTCCTGATTTGATGTTCATTCTCTTATTGCAGCTGGCTGTTATTATGATTTACAAGAAAACAGGAATAAAAATAGCAACAGTTGTCAGTCTGCGCGAAAAGGCCGTCCTGTTGCCTGTGATCAGTTTAAGCGTCCCGATTAGTTTCTATATCACGAAGGTATTCATCCATCACATTGAGGAAGAGTTGGATAAACAATATATCCATTTAGCCAAAGCAAAGGGATTATCTTTTTCTTATATTTTGAATATCCACGTGCTCCGGAATATTGTTGAAGGGATGTTTGGTGTCTCGAAAACCATTTTCTGGACGATGCTGTCCACGTTATTGGTAGTAGATTATTTGTTCAATATGAACGGCTTGTTAAGGGCAATGGTCACAGGACCGGATCCCTTTGTTGTCGGCTGTATTCTTATTTTTATCCCTTTTTATCTACTTTACCGCACGTACGAATGGATCAGCTTTGATAACAGAAAGGATTCCAAGTAACATGATTCTATTTTTATTAAAAAGAAAAAGATTTGTTTTTGGCGTCTTATTCCTTGTTACAATGGTTACCTGGAGTATATTAAATACAGTACTTCATGATGGGGAAATCAGACAGGTACTTTTTTTTTATGATGATAAGGGGAATCTCATTGATGCTCCGCCATACCCGCCATTTACGGTGTTTTTGCTAGGTTCGGATAAGTTCGGGTATGATTTGGGGCTAATGATGATTGAAGGGGCAAAGTACACCATCGGAATCACCTTGATTGTTGCCATTTTAAGGCTGTTGTTGTCCTTAGTGGCAAGCTCCTTGATCTACTCTGTAAGTCCAAGACTGTTTGGTTTTCTAAAAAGTCTTTTTGAACCATTTTCCGTCGTTCCGCAAACCATCATCGTTTACTTCATTTTATTTAGTGTTTTGTGGATGCCGATTGACGGATTTCAAACCCCATTTTGGAAACGGGCTTTATTTGAAACGGTTATTTTAATTATCATTGCGATTCCGAATTTAACCATCCATCTAGCGAATGAAATGAGGATTGTGGAAAAGGAAGATTTTATTGTGGCGTCCAAAACGCTTGGTGCAAATAAACGCTTCATTTATTTTAAACACATCGTTCCCCATGTTTACGAAAAATGGATTTTATTATTCGGCCAGCAATTTACCCAGGTCCTGCAGCTCCTTGCCCACCTTGGGTTTATGAAGCTATTCTTCGGCGGTACCTTCGTTTCTTACGGGATGATTGTTGATGATCCGCGCTCTGTTTCTTATGAGTGGTCCGGCGTTATCGGCGGAAGTCTTCCATACCTTTATTCCAGCCAATGGATTATCGTTGTGCCAGTTCTCTTCTTTATATTTACAGCAATCAGCGTCGCCTTCATCAATGATTCAATAAAATCGTATTTTCAAAGAAAAGAATATACATTTAAAAGCAGAGGATAATCATTCAATTATTCAGGCTGTCGAAAAACCTACGGCAGCCTTTTATTTTGTTCATTTCCATTAATAATTCACCGCGTTAATTTAGTATAATATTATTAATGCATAGGTTTTCAACAAGTCTGTTGATTGGCGCTCCAGGCACTTCGCTTTCCGCGGGCGTGCCGGGGAGCCTCCTCGGCGCTAAAGCGCCTGCGGGGTCTCCCCAGCCCCGTACTCCCGCAGGAGTCTTCGTGCCTTCCGCGCCAATCAACAGGTGTATTTAATAAGAACCTTCATCTCAATAAAAAATAAATAATAAGTCGTGATGAAATCAATGTTTAAGCCAAAGAGTCTAACCAAAGTGAATATGGATTTGTATCTATAGATGAATTAGTTCCAGACGACCACCTTCTACCTCTAATAACCAAGAATTAATCTACAGTACAACAAACCGTGAGGGTTACAGAAAATACAAATCGGATTCAAAGAGATGTGCAAACTGCCCTCTTCTTTCCCAATGTACACGTCAAAAAACAAAGTAAAAGTAGTGACACATTATGTTTGGGAAGAGCATAAGGAAAAGGTAAGATTAAATCGCTTATCTAAATCAGGAAAAATGCTTTATAAATTTTTGAAAGGAAAAAATCGAGCGAAGCTTCGCAGACTCAAAAGAGCTGCACGGGCTTCGCTACTGCCGGTTACGGGGAATAAAAAAAGCAAATGAGCAGGCTCTTCTAACTGCAGCTTGCCAGAACATGAAAAAGATGACAACACACTTATTCAGAATGGAAAAAGTGTGTTGCAATTCTTCAAGTTGATTTGCCTCCCTGTTGATTGGAGCGGAGGGCACTCGACTCCTGCGGGAAATAGAGGTCACTGGAGACCCCGCAGGCGCCAAAGCGCCGAGGAGGCTCCAGGACCTCCCCGCGGAAAGCGAGTGCCCGGAGCGGAAATCAACAGGCCCGGTAGTAGGGACACTCAATCAATAAAAAATTTGGTAATTTAAATTTAGACAAAATAAAAAATGCTGAGAACTATACCCTTTCTCGACAATCTGGATAATCATTCGATTATTCTTTTTTGTACGTTAGGGAAAAAGTCTAAATATAGTTTATATCCATTTAAAAGAGGCAATCCGGTTAAAAGGGATGCCTCTTTTTCAGTACTGCAAATCTATTAATCTGCATAAAAAGATGGGAATAACAAATCAATGAATATGGAATTCAATTTGTTCAGTCAGTTCAGGAAAGTCAATGAATGGGTTCCGATTTCCTTGGATATGGTAAATGGTTTGATTGCGATGCTTTTCATAAAGTCCTACTGGAAAAGTCTTGTGCCACTTGATTAAAGTGGAGAGATCTATCTCAATTCGAAAAGCTTTTTTGATTGCCTTCGGATAGCGAAGCAGGAAATACAGCATTGCCCTTGCTGCTGTCCCTTTGCCATGCTCAGGCTCAAATCTTCCCCCGACTGCGAGTCCGCAATTATTTTGAACCGGCTCTTCGGGTGATTCGGGATGGAAATTGGGAAAATCTGAGTAAGCGAAATTGGAGCGGGTAATATTACATTCCGGGTCGCAAACAAACAAATGATGCAAATCGCCCTTCATCGGTTCGAGCGTACCGAACCATGATTGGGGGACAATATGTTCCGTGTTCACTTTTAATTTTCGTTCGTAGACTTTCAATTCGTGAAGCGTTTCGAATTCCTTTTGCTTAATTTTTCGAAGAAATTCCTGAAATTCTACATATTTTTCTGTGATGATTTGATAATCCTGAATAATGATGGTTTCAGGATTCTTTTTTTCACTGGAGTAAATACTTTTTACGCTGCCGTCTGGGTACAGGTCTACCCAGGTATAGAGATATAAATCTTTACTAATAAAATACGGGATTCGATTTTTATGGGTTTTTGTTAGTAATTCATTGTATTTATAAAATAAAGTTGTGCCATCAAGGTCATGTTGTGCTGTTGTTTGATAGTATTTTTCAATATCAAGTAAATCTTCTGTTTCATCGTAATAAAGGTCTTTGTCTTCCTGTATTTTTCGCTTGTTATCTCGCAAAAAAGCCAATTGTTTATGCAAATCAATAAATTCCGAAGTGCTATCCTTAATGACTTTTTTCTTTTTTGACATCTAAATCTCACTCCAGAGAAAAGAATTTATCTTTCAAATTCATTATATAATGATATCTCCGGCAAAACGGGTATAATTTGAAATTTTGTGTTAACAGGAGTAGGTTATGGCTCAGGTGGCTGAATTTTTCTATGGTGAAATGTTATTTCAGAAAAATTATTTTTATTTTGTGAATTGAGTATTATAAAAGTAACTCCAAAAAGCAATTACTGTAAATAATGATTAATTCTGTATTTCCAGTATTTAAATGTATTTTAAAATTATCAAAATAATCACGGAAATGGATTGCATTTTAATTTTGAGAATAGTAAAATTAGTATCCGTGAATAAGAAATGAAGGGGTTTAACCTTAATGGAAAATAGATTGCCATTTTCGAAGTATTTTGTAATAGGGGTCATGTTATTTGCCTTGTTTTTTGGAGCGGGAAATCTAATATTTCCGGCATCACTCGGGCAAAACGCAGGGACAAACGTTTGGGAGGCGGCAGCTGGGTTTCTAATAACGGGGATTGGTTTGCCGTTTCTTGGAATATTAGCGATGGGCGTTTCTGGAAGCAGAAACCTGCAGGAACTGTCAGGCAGGGTTCATCCGCTCTATGGAATCATCTTTACCTCGCTGCTTTATTTAACAATTGGACCGCTGTTTGCAGCACCAAGAACAGGTGCTGTAGCCTATGATATTGGGATTGCGCCGTTTGTCGGCGGGGGCTCGGACCGGATTGGATTGTTCATATTTTCACTAATATTTTTTGGAGTAACCTTGTGGTTTTCATTAAATCCGGCTAAGCTGGTTGACCGGATCGGGAAAATACTCTCGCCTGCCATCATTATTCTCATTTTTGTGTTATTGGTCATGGTGATTGTTAAACCAATGGGGTCAATTGGAGCACCACAAGAAGCATATGCCAAAGGTGCGTTTGTAAAGGGGTTTATGGAAGGATACAACACGATGGATGCACTGGCATCGCTTGTGTTTGGCATCATTGTTATCAATGCTGTTCGTGCCATGGGAGTTAAATCAACAAGAGGCATTCTGTCGGCTTCAGCCAAATCCGGATTGGTTGCGGTAGTTTTCCTAGGAATCATTTATGTTGGTGTTGCTTACTTAGGTGCGACTAGCACAGGGCGATTCGGACTTTTAGAAACAGGAGGTCCAGTCCTCGGAAAAACAGCAACCTATTATTTTGGGATTGTCGGAACAGTCATGCTTTCGATTATTATCATTCTTGCTTGCTTGACTACGAGTATCGGATTGGTAACAGCCTGCGGTGAGTATTTTCATGGCCAAATGCCGAAAATCAGCTATAAAATTTGGGTTGTTTTCTTTTCGTTAGTATCTCTTATCATTGGTAATTTCGGATTAGCAAACATCATCAATTTTTCAATTCCAGTGTTAATGTTTCTTTATCCGCTGGCTGTTGTCCTAATGCTGCTGACATTTTTATCAAAGTTTTTTAGACATTCGCAGATCGTCTATGTTTCAGCAACTGTGGTAACCTTTATGGTCAGCATTATCGATGGAATCAAAACTTTCTGCCAGCTTGTAGGAATCGAAAATTTTAGGTGGATGGACCCGATCGTATCCTTCTATGAAAAAGTACTGCCGTTATATAATGAAGGACTGGGCTGGCTGTTGCCAGCAATCATTGCGATTGCGATCAGCACTGGAATCGTGAAGCTGCAAAAATATTTTCAAACTTCTTTTAGGGAAAATAACGCTTAAATCATAAACATATAAACATATACCCTTGTTAAAATGCACTGCAAATTGGCAGTGCGTTTTTTTGTTGTGGGAAATCTTTTTGGTGAAGGTATGTAATTTTTCCGGATAGGCGGAATTTCCGGATTATCGGAAAAATAGCTTCCGTGGAATCGGAAATTGGATCCAGAATTATCGATATTTTCTAAGTGATTATGTTGATTACCCCTTTAGGATAAGCATTTTTAATTTTCAGAATAGTTGGCATAAAACTTGCAAATAAATTTAAATGTAACGGTCTTTTTTTTGAATGGGAATGAAAGCGTTTTCCGAAAAAGTCCTTTACGAATTTTACGCAAGGGGGATGTATATGGATTTATTGGTTATTTTATTGGCACTTGGATTATTGATGTTTGTGGCATACCGAGGTTACTCTGTTATCCTGTTTGCTCCAATCTGTGCCCTGCTAGCTGTTGTTTTGATTGCACCTAGCCATGTATTGCCATTCTTTTCGGGTGTATTTATGGAGAAGATGGTCGGATTTATTAAATCTTATTTTGCTGTTTTCTTATTAGGAGCTATTTTTGGTAAGGTTGTTGAAATGTCCGGGATTGCTGAATCGATTGCTAAGACAATTGTCGGCTGGCTTGGGGCGAAACGGGCAATGCTGTCGATTGTGTTGCTTGGGGCAATATTAACCTACAGCGGGGTTAGTTTATTCGTAGCTGTGTTTGCGATTTACCCGTTTGCTGCACAAATGTTCAAGCAGGCAGATATTCCGAAAAGGCTTATTCCAGGTACAATTGCGCTGGGCGCCTTTACTTTCACAATGGATGCGCTGCCGGGGACACCGCAAATACAGAATGTCATTCCAATCGCTTTCTTTAAAACCGATATTTATGCTGCACCCATTCTTGGAATAATTGGTGCGATCATCGTTTTGGCTGTTGGCCTATTCTATCTAGAATCTAGAAGGAAAAAAGCAGAAAGAGCCGGTGAAGGCTATTACGGGTTTGGTTCGGAAACGGCGTCCGCTGTTGAAAAGGAAAAGCTGGATACCAATGAACCTGCTCTTCCTGATTTAACAACCCAGCAGTCATTATCAAGAAAGATTCTCGCCTTTGTTCCGCTCATTTTGGTCGGGGTAACGAATAAACTTTTTGTAACGAATATTCCAAAATGGTATCCGAATGGTTTTGATTTTGCAGCACTTGGCTTAGATGCATATAAGGTTGATGTGGCAGTATCTGCCCCCATTTGGGCGATTATTATGGCGCTCCTTGTTGGGATTATCACTTCGATTGCCTATGATTGGAAGCGCGTAACGAAAGGCTTTAAGGATGGTGTGAATACAGCAATTGGCGGGTCTTTATTGGCTACCATGAATACAGGTGCAGAATACGGATTTGGTGGAGTTATTGCAGCACTTCCGGGATTTGCAAAAATGAGTGATGGTATTTCCTCTACTTTTACTAATCCACTCGTGAACGGAGCTGTTACCACTACGACACTTGCCGGGATGACCGGTTCGGCCTCAGGCGGCATGGGGATTGCGCTGGGGGCGATGGCTGAAAAGTATAATCAAGCGATTGCCGCAGCGAATATTCCACCTGAAGTTATGCATCGTGTCGTGGCGATGGCATCGGGCGGGATGGACACCCTGCCACATAACGGAGCGGTCATCACCTTGCTGGCCGTAACAGGGCTAACCCATAAGCAATCCTACCGAGATATTTTTGCCATCACGGTCATTAAGACATTGGCGGTATTTGCGGTTATTGCTATATATACACTCTTTGGAATTGCTTAACAGTTTAGGAGGTCTTAATTATGAGTAAGGCATTAGCTGGAAAAACAGCATTTGTGACCGGGTCGGCAAGCGGAATCGGCTTAGAAATTGCTAGGACTTTTGCTGAAGAAGGGGCAAATATTGTTATTTCCGATTTAAATGAAGAAAAAAGTAAACAAGTGGCGCTGGAGTTAAAGGCACAAGGTTTTGAAGTAATTTCCGCTCCGTGTAATGTCACCGATGAGGAAGCATATAAGAATAGTCTGGAATTGGCAAGAAGTACTTTTGGAAAAATTGATATTCTCGTAAATAATGCTGGGCTGCAATATGTTTCCCCAATTGAGGATTTTCCGACAGAGAAATTTGATCTAATGATTAAAGTTATGTTAACGGCGCCGTTTATTGGCATTAAAAATGTATTGCCGTATATGAAAGAGCAGGGCTTTGGCCGAATTATCAATATGGCTTCCATTAATGGCTTGGTTGGCTTTGCCGGGAAATCGGCCTACAACAGCGCGAAACATGGGGTGATTGGCTTGACGAAAGTAGCCGCATTGGAAGGCGCCCAGTACGGAATTACGGTCAATGCCTTATGTCCGGGTTATGTTGATACACCACTTGTAAGGGGGCAGTTGGTTGATTTGGCCAAGACGAGAAATGTCGGATTAGAACGTGTCCTCGAGGAAGTCATTTATCCGCTTGTCCCCCAAAAAAGGCTCTTATCTGTATCTGAGATTGCGGATTATGCCGTATTTCTAGCAAGCGACAAAGGCAGGGGGATAACAGGTCAGGCAGTTGTTCTCGATGGCGGGTACACAGCGCAGTAGACGCGGTATCAGTGTAAGTGTTGATAGTGCAAGAGAATCCAGTCAGAAGGATTCTCTTTTTTTTACAAATATTCCAATTTTGAAAAAACTTATTAAGATTTTGCTATAATGAATTTAATGAGTTTTTATAGGGGAGGCAATCGATGCGGGCATTTGACAAAGTACCAAACAGCTGGCATGAGCAAATTATCAATCTATTAGCAGAACGTGTGGTTATTGTCGATGATAACGGGATTATTTTATATATTAACGAGGGATATTGCGAGTTTATCGGCACCACGATGGAAGATGCGCTTGGCCGGCATGTACAGGATGTGATTGAAAACTCGCGGATGCATATTGTTGCCCAAACAGGTCTGAAGGAATTGGCCTCAGTCCAACATATAAATGGCAGTGAAATGATTGCTAATCGATTTCCAATTGTTGAAGAGGAACAGATTGTTGGTGCCGTAGGAAATGTCATGTTCCGTAATCCTGAAGAATGGCGGATGTATAAAAGTAAGATACAAAGCCTTATTGATGAATTAAACTATTATCAAGCAAGGGTTCAAAGGGATTTGCAAAGTAAATATAGTTTTCAGGACTTAATTGGGGACAGCCCTAATTTTCTTGCAGCAAAAACATTGGCGCAAAGAGTTTCCAGGAGCGATTCGTCGGTGTTATTGATCGGTGAATCTGGCACCGGAAAGGAATTATTTGCTCATGCGATTCATCATGACAGCAACCGGACGGCCGCTCCCTTTGTGGCCATTAATTGTTCCTCCATCCCAGAGCACCTGCTTGAATCGGAATTGTTTGGTTATGAGGATGGTGCTTTTACAGGCGCGAAAAAAGGCGGCAAGAAGGGACAGTTTGAATTAGCAAGCGGCGGGACGTTATTTTTAGATGAAATTGGGGACATGCCGCTCACGATGCAAAGTAAACTATTAAGAGTGCTGCAGGAAAAAGAAGTGGTCCGAGTCGGAGGTCATAAATCTATTCCTGTGGATGTGCGGATTATTGCGGCCACCCATCGGAATTTAGAAAGAATGGTTGAAAAAGGGGATTTCCGACAAGATTTATATTACCGATTAAATGTCATTAAAATTGATATTCCTCCGCTTAGGACAAGGAAGAAGGATATCCCTGCGATTGCAAAGCGGTTATTGAAAAAATTAGAAGCGAGATTTTTCCGAAATGGTATTGAGTTGTCCTATGAGGTAACTGAGAGATTGATGCAGCATTCTTGGCCGGGGAACATTCGAGAATTGGAGAATGTATTAGAACGTTCGATCAATGTGCTTGATGGAAAAACTATTTTATTAATGCACCTGCCCCTTTATTTGCGCGATCGAGAAACCGAGGGGGGAAACGAAGGTAACTTACATAATGAAAAAACTGTTTCATTAAGCAATATCTTGTCCGTAGAACCGAAGAATATTCTCCCATTGAAGGAGACACTCGTCCAAGCTGAAAAACAAGCAATTGAACAAGCTTTAGTGGTAACGAAGGGTAATAAACTAGAAGCGGCTAAACTATTAGAAATCGGTAAAACCAGTTTTTATGATAAATGTAAATTATATGATATAAATTAAAAAGATTTAACAAATACAGGAACTAAAGAAATCCATCATATTATCAAGGACTTCACTCGAAATTTTAATGAGTAAGTCCTTTTTTGTTTTTTGTAATTTTATCTTATTAGAAAGAACAAAATTTATTTGTTGACAAAAAAATAAATTGTAACTATTATGATTACAGGTAATTGAATTTGTTACAAATGGACTCTTAAATAAAACTATATCGGAGGAATTAGAATGAAATTATTAGTCACAGGAGCAACAGGAAAGTTTGGCTCAAAAGTCGTTGAGACTTTATTAAAAACTGTAGCCGCAAACCAACTTGCTGTCAGTGTTCGTAATCCGGAGAAAGCAGAAGGGCTGCGTGCTCGTGGAGTGGAAGTCCGCCAGGGAGATTTTGATTTGCCGGAAACATTGGATACTGCTTTTGCAGGTATCGATCGTTTATTAATCATTTCTGCGGACGGAGACAATGAAACAAGAATTCGCCAGCATGCCAATGCAGTAGCTGCAGCAGAACGTGCGGGAGTTAATTTCATTGCCTATACTAGTTTAGCGAACGCAATGGAAAGTAATAACCTATTCGCTCCTACACATCAGGCAACAGAAAAGGTAATCGTGAAAACAGGCGTCCCTTACTCTTTCTTACGCAACAACTGGTACTTGGAAAACGAAATCCCAAGTATTCAAGGCGTTATCGCAGGTGCTCCATGGGTAACATCTGCGGAATCAGGTAAAGTTGGCTGGGCGTTGCAGCAGGATTATGCAGAGGCTGCAGCTGCGGTACTGACTGGTGAAGGACACGATAACACAATTTACGAGCTTTCCGGCAGACTATTAACACAGGAAGAATTAACATCTGCCCTTGGCAAAGTGTTGGGTAAAGAGGTAATTTTACAAAAGGTTGATGATGCTGCATATGCCGATATTATGAAAGCTGCTGGACTGCCTGATTTTCTTATTCCTTTACTTGTTGACATCCAAAGAAGCATTCGCGAAGATACACTGGCTGTTGAAAGTAACGATTTTGAAAAACTTATTGGCCGGCCGGCTACTCCAATAAATGAAGCATTGACACAAATCGTTAATGGAATCAACCAAACAAAATAATAACACTCAAAACTCAATGATTTGTGGGTATAAAGTTGCGTTTCTGTTTCAAACAGGAACGCTTTTTTATGTTAGCAAGAAGGAAATTAAGTGGTCATGGGAGTATTATAGTAAGGGCAACTAAGCTGAAATTGGGGGACAGATTTAAATGAAAGTGAATCCAAATGAATTTGAAATAAATAATTTACGTTTTATTATTAGGTCTGCAAAAGAGGAGGATGCCAAAAACTTATCTGAAGTTAGAGTGCAGATTGATGGTGAAACAGAAAATATGGATCGAGAAAAAGGAGAAGCATACATAGATGAATCTGGCTTCAAACAGATTATTAGAGAGGATACTGAACGGAAAAATAACCTTTTTTTAGTGGCTGAAGCCAATGATAGAATTGTAGGTTTCTCTAGATGTGAAGGTACTCTACTGAAAAGAATGTCACATAAAGTGGAATTTGGAGTCTGTGTCTTAAAAGAATTTTGGGGTCATAGTATAGGAAAAAAACTATTGGAAGAGTCCATTCATTGGGCAGATTCAAACGGTATTAAGAAAATATCATTGAGTGTTCTTGAAACGAATGATAAAGCTATTAAACTTTATCAAAAATATGGGTTTGAAGTGGAAGGCATCTTAAAAAAGGACAAAATTCTTTCCGATGGGAATTACTATAATACTATTTTAATGGGAAGGATTAATGTGTAATCAAAAGGCTAATTGGTGTTTTTTTATGAAAGTAACAAAATGAAACTTGTCTTCATATGATAAATTAAATTTCGTGGAAAAGAGGTGTAAAGATTGACACAACATATTACAACTGGTCCATATCCTGGACAAACTGGAGGCTGTATTGCCGAATATAATCACTCAACGCTTAGCCATGTTCCACATCACTACACGCCTTCTCACAATCCTAATCACAATCCATATTATCAGCAGCCAATGATGGGTCAAGGGTTTCAAGGAATCCCGACTTGGAGGCCGCCTGGAGGTTCTTATCCGTATTTATATTAATGTCTTGGATTGTTGTAAAAAGAATAATTTTGGTTGTAGGTACTTTTCTTCTTAATGAGAAAGTACCTTTTTTATTTGTTTAAAGCGGAAAAGTGGTATCATAGTACAGTAAATACTATTAATATTGTGAAATTTATGATTAGGCTGAAAACGGGAATAAAACTAAATTACAGTACGGATGTGGTGAATTCTATGAAAGTAAAATTCCATTATGCATGGATAATTATTTTTATTACATTTTTAGCTTTATTGGCTGTTCAAGGAGTTCGCCTTGCGTTTGGAGCATTTGTGCAGCCTTGGGAAAAAGATTTTTCCATGGATAGGGGGACTATTTCCCTTATATCTACATTAAGCTTTGTTGTTTATGGTCTTTCGCAGCCAGTGATTGGGAGACTCGTAGATAAGCTGGGTCCACGGTTGATTTTATCGGTGAGTACCTTATTGGTTGGAGTGAGTATCTTCTTAACCTCCTTTATCAATAAGCCATGGCAGTTGTTTGTTCTTTACGGCATCTTCGTTTCCATCGGAGTGGGGGGAGCATCTAATGTTGCGGCAACCGTCCTTGTAACGAAGTGGTTCAATGAAAAACGCGGCCTTGCCTTGGGGATTATCGAAGCAGGATTTGGAGCAGGGCAAATGCTTCTTGTACCAGGGTCTTTACTGTTAATAAACTGGTTGAATTGGAAAGTAACAGTTGTTATTTTAGGCATTTTTCTGGCAGTTATTGTTTTTCCTGTTGTCCTTTTATTATTACGCAATGACCCTAATGAGAAAGGTTTACTGCCAATTGGCGGAAAAGCGAAAGAAGAAAAACAGACAATTGGTGATGCGAATCAAAATAGTAAGTTTTCTATTTGGGAAGCCTTCCGCCAAAGACAGTTTTGGTTTTTAATTTTACCGTTTGGAGTTTGTGGATTTACCACGACAGGATTAATGGATACACATTTAATTCCTATTTCTAATTTATGTGGGTTTTCACCAGGTGTAACAGGTGCTGCAGTGAGCATTCTGGCTGCTTTTAACATTATTGGCATTTTACTTTCAGGTATCGTTGCGGATCGATGGAGCTGCAAAAAAATACTGTTCGGGTTGTATGCGGTAAGAGCTTTATCCATTGTTATTCTTTTAAATACTTATAACCCGGCAATGCTGCTGGCTTTTGCCGTTGTGTTTGGATTGGTCGACTTTGCAACGGTAGCGCCAACTCAATTACTGGCAACTCAATTTTTTAAAAATCATTCTGTAGGGTTTATCCTGGGCATGTTGTCACTAAGCCATCAAATAGGTTCGGCATTAGGTTCATACTTACCAGGTTTATGGTATAGCCTCTCAGGAAATTATAATCTTTCTTTCTACTTTTCGATTATCATTCTCGCACTGGCGGCCATTTTTAGCGGGTTGCTTCCGAAGCAAATCGTTAGTAAGGAAGAGAAAGAATTAAAAACATTGCATGCATAAATATTGGAAAAACCTAGCATTTCATGATAATGCTAGGTTCTTTCATTAGAAGAGGGGGGAAGTCAAATACTTGACTCATCTTGGCCCTCCTTTTCAAAGCTTTGAGTAAACGAGTCATCAGGGCATTGACCTGGAATTGGAATGCGTGGGTCAAATTCAGGATTTTGGAGTACTTCATACGGCCGCATCATTTCATGGTCCTCATGTTCAAGGTTATGGCAATGCCAAGGGTAAATCCCCGTAAAAGGTCCGAAGCGGGCAATAATGCGAGTGACTTCTTTCGGATTTACCCCAACGGTATCCTTCCAGCCCTTTTCATTTGGGGATGGTTCCCGCGGTGGACCAACGTGTGTGATATGTTTATTTTTATCAACCGTAATAGGAGCATGATTGAGAACCTGGAAATGCACAAGATGTAAATGCATTGGATGATTATCTCCTGTCAAGTTGTATAGCTCCCAAACTTCTACTGTGCCATTATACGGAGTTTCTGTAATGGGTAATTCACTCCAGGTCATGTCATTGAGCAATGGTTTCAAACGACCTGGAAATTCCGGGTCATCAATTTCAGTCAAGATGTTTTGCCGTATAGGTACACCATTTGGATTTAGTCTTTCCAAACAAGATAATGTTGCTGGAATTACACTTTTGTCAGGTTCAGTAAGGTTTTTACTAACACGGAACTCCATAATTTGCGGAAGGGTGGGAATACGCGGATTGCCGCTTGGGAATGGTGATGGCGCATCATTTGTTAGGATGATTTTCTGACCTGCATGTTTTGAAAAGTCGACAATCACATCTGCACGTTCCGCTGGGCCGAGCAGCAGCCCTTCCCTATGTGGTACAATAACTGGTTTCTCAAGAAATCCGCCATCTGCCCCTATTTGGATAAACTCTTGGCCAGAGCTTAATCGTAATCGATAAAATCGGGCATTGGAGGCATTTAAGATACGAAAGCGGTATTTGCGCGGTTCCACTTCGAGATAGGGCCAGACTTTTCCATTCACAAGAGCGGTATTCCCGAAAAACTCCGGGACGACAGATGGTCTGGGCAGGCTTGAATCAATGGGCGGTGAAGGATCCGGCGGCGCTGCCTGGTTTGGCTGGGAAGGATAGAATAATTCACCAAACCGCTCCCCGCTAAGATAGAACGATCGATCTTGAATCAATATCGGAATTTCATATTTTCCTTGAGGAAGGTTAAGTTCTTCCTCTTCGTCATCTCTAATAAGATAAAACCCGGCTAGCCCTGCATAAACATTTAGCCGGGTGATTCCAACGGCATGATCATGATACCAGAGGGTAGCAGGACGTTGACCATTTGGGTAATAATAAACTTCATGCAAGAATTTAGGGCCAACGTTTTTGAAGTTTCGGGTAAACCAGGCTTCCGGATACCCGTCATTTTCCGGACGATTACGACCACCGTGTAAGTGCACAACTGTCCGGACAGATGGTCGGTCCAGTTCTGCGCCATGCACGGTTCTATCTACCGGAAGCAGGTGTTCAAACGGCAGCTTGTTTTCCCACTTAACATAAATAGGTTGGTTCCTGCGAACCTCAAATGTAGGTCCGGGATACATGCCGTTATAACCCCAAACAGTCGTAGGTTTTAGGTCACGGTGTAATTTTTGCTGAACCTGCTTCATTTCTACCTCGTAGTACGGTCTTCCATCTCTGTTCCCGATGGGGGTTATGATTGACGGTATTGGCAATGCATCTACAAACTTGTCTAAAGGCAAATATAATTCCTCCTTATTTTAAAACCTCTTTTTAGATTATGAATATAGGAAGTTTTCAGTTTTCTTTTTTTGAAAAAATGGTAAACTAGTTAAAAAAACAAAAAGTGAGGCGCCAGCATGATTAAAGCAGTTTTTTTTGATTTGGATGATACGTTGCTGTGGGATCAGAAGAGTGTAAAGGAAGCCTTTGTGGCTACATGTAAGGTTGCAGAGGAACGATATGGACTAGATTCGGACCAGTTGGAGGAGGCTGTCAGAGAGGCTGCTAGAAACCTCTACTCTTCCTATGAATTTTATCCTTTTACACAAATGATAGGGATCAATCCCTTTGAAGGTCTATGGGGTAATTTCCTAGATGATCACGATGATTTTAGAAAAATGAAGGATACGGTTCCTGGTTACCGGAAAGACGCTTGGACGGCGGGTCTTAAGGCTTTGGGGGTTGACGACCCAGAATTTGGACAAGAATTGGCGGAGCGTTTCCCAGCCGAGCGCCGAAAGCTGCCGTTTTTATATGAGGAAACGTTTAAAACACTAGATTCGTTAAAAGGGAAATACCAGCTTCTACTATTAACGAATGGATCACCAGACTTGCAAAATACGAAACTAACCATTACTCCAGAATTGGTTCCATACTTTGACCAAATCGTCATCTCAGGTGATTTTGGTAGAGGAAAACCAGATCCAACGATTTTTGAACATGCCTTGTCAAGACTTTCCCTGGAAAAGGATGAAGTCATCATGGTGGGGGATAACCTGATGACCGATATTCTTGGGGCAAACCGTGCCGGGATCAAATCCGTTTGGATTAACCGCCACAATAAAGAGCGGAATGAAGTCATTCCTACCTTCGAGATTCACCATTTAGAAGAGCTTTTTACGATATTGGAGAAGTTATAAAAAAAGATCAGCTGCCTTATCGGGCGGCTTTCTTTATGTCAAAAGACCAATTTCTTTAATATGGTGTAACCTCCCCCCTTCTTTAAGCGACTATTATGCTGAAAACCAAATAATTACAAAAAGGGGATCGTGAAAATGAGAAATAAAAGTGTGATTTTCATATTAACCTCTGCCTTAGCTATTGGTCTTTTAGCCGGCTGCGGTTCAGGTGTGGGGGATAAGACGAATGGCAGTTCAGGACCTCCAAAAGCGGCAGCACCTAAACAAAATGAGATTGCTGCAAGATTCCTTCCAAGGATTGAAATTATTGAGCTAGGGCCGGGAATTAACGTGAATTACCGGGTAAAGAATATTTCCGGTAAAGCTCAGAAATTAACGTTTTCAAATGGTTTACAAGTGGATTATATCGTATATGATGAGTCTGAAAAAAAGGTAAAACAATATTCAGAAGAGGTTATGTCTACTCAAGCCATGGAGGAAGTAAATCTCGAAAACAATGAAGAAATCGCCAAGGAATTTACCATCACCGACCTGAAAAATGGCAAGTATAAGCTGGAGGTTTTCTTAACAGCAAAAGAGGAGCAGGCGAGGGTTGTTATGGATTTCCTTGTGGAAAAAGCCGCTCTCGACGGTTCTGGCAAATATGTTGGACAAATCGACCCACATACCATTGAGATTGATATGAATGGCACGAAAACCGCGTTCCAATTATCTGATGAAGCCAAAAAACAAATATTAGCCCTTATAGAGGGAAGTAACGTAACATTTCTATATAAAGAAAATGAAAATGGCCAAAAGGTAATTGAAAAACTTTTTATAAAAAATATATTCATAAAAGGGACAGCGATTTTAGATATCACTGCCCCTTAGTTTTTAACCAATCAGCCTTTCAGCTTTTTAAGTACCCGTTCTTCGAAATCTGCCCGGTCAATATCCAAATCATGTGTTTCATTACGAAATGACTTGAACCTTCCGCCCTTCACTTCAAGGGTAAAATAGCCTCTTTCACTTGCAATATTTATATCGCCGATAATATTTTTCCTTCGGATTGGATCGAACAAATTTATCATATTTGGATTGCTGGGATGCGGTCTGAATTGGCAGCCTTGCTCCACGCATATTTTAACAATGTTACGGACCTTCTGATTGGCGATACTATCAATTTTCTTGGTTGTTTCTTTACTTATGGTCATTCTTTAGTCTCCTTTCCGTCTTAACAACGATATGCCGTGGCGGCGTTGAATATTCAATAATTATAAAACCTAACACAGCTGTGAATGGGGATTGAGTATTGCACGGATGGATGAGTATCTGTTACCCTTAAATTATAAAAAATATTCATAATATTTTTTTCAATAGGAGATGAAATAGATGAGTATAGCGATTGATGAGTTATTTATCGGACAAATCGCTCGCTTAAAACGAGTATTTACAGATGATGATGTCAAATTATGCAATGAGTTGACACGGGATTTTAGCCCAGTTTATCAAGTAAATGAAAATGTCTGGAAAAATTTTTACGACCAACCAATTGTTCCAGGGTTATTGACCGAAGGCTTAATCACCCAGGTCATTAGCCAAAAGCTGCCGGGAGACGCCTGCATTTTGCTGCAAAAGGAACTGGTTTTTTATTACCCAGTCCATGTGGGAGATGAGATTACAGCGGAGCTCGAAATTATTGATATTAACGAAACAAGGAATTGGGTAACCCAAAGGGTCAGCTGTTACAACCAGCAGGGAAACGAAGTGGTAAAAGGACAGGTGGTCATACTTGTACTGCCGAAACAAAGTTCATAGGTGATGTGAATGGAGCTTACCCAAAAAGTTGATAACCGCGCTGGGTACTGGGGATCACTGGAAGTGGATGAAAAGGGGATTCTTGTAGATGTCAGCCCTGAATTTTGCAGCTATTTTGCTTTTGAAAAGCCTGAATTAATTGGGCTTTCTATTGCGCATATCGTGGAAGGAGCCACAAAAAAACGGCCAGCCTCTGCTGTTGGAAAAACAGTTATTTCTGGTTTAATTAAAGGTCGTCCCTGTTTAATTCGAATCGAAAAAAAGGACAAACACCTCATTTATTCGGTCATTTTAAGAAAAGAAGAAATCGATCATGCTGAATTCTATTCCTTTCTGCAGATGGTGGATAAGCCAAAAATAAGATCAAAGACATCCAACGGGAATCGATATAGTTTTGAGGAGATTATTGGCGCCAGCCCATTGATGGCGCAAATTAAGGAATTGGCTGCCAGGATTGCAGCTAGTAGTTCAACTGTGCTGCTTACTGGCGAAAGCGGTACAGGGAAGGAATTGTTTGCCCAGGCCATTCATGGACTTAGCTCGAGAAAAAACCATCCGTTTGTGGCGGTTAACTGTGCGGCGATTCCTGATGAATTATTTGAATCGGAAGTATTTGGCTATGAAGGAGGGGCATTTAGCGGGGCGAAGAAAGAAGGAAAGCCTGGAAAAATTGAATTGGCGCAGAACGGGACACTATTTTTAGATGAGATATCCGAGTTGCCTTATCAAGCCCAGGGGAAACTGCTCCGGGTGCTGCAAGAGCGAGAGGTGGAGCGGCTTGGGGGAACTGGAAGCAAGAATGTCGATATCCGGATTGTTGCCGCTACGAACCGAGACCTAAAAACTTTGGTTCAGGAAGGCAAGTTCCGGCAGGACTTGTTTTATCGTTTGTATGTATTTGAATTAAAAATACCGTCATTAAGGCAAAGAAAAGAGGACATTTTAACGTTAGCCTATTATTTCATCGAATATTTCAATGAAAAATTAGTCCAAGAGGTAAAATACTTAGCACCTAATCTCCAGGAATGGCTTTTGAATTACGAGTGGCCTGGGAATGTCCGCGAACTAAAAGCGGTTATTGAACGGGGGATGAACATTGTTCAGGGGGAAACCCTGACAATGGACAGCTTGTTTATTTCCCCATCTCTTGAACGTTCAGTTGAAAAAACGGAGACGGAAGAAATACCTAAACTTTTAAGTTTAGAGGAAGCTGTATCAAATGCAGAAGTTTCCGCAATCCAGCGTGCACTTAAGGAAGCAGACGGCGACCGGACAAAAGCAGCCCAATTGCTGAATATTCACCTAGCCAGTCTATATAGAAAAATAGCGAAATATAAACTAAATAAATGATGATTTTATCTATTCACACACACTTTTTCTAGTGTGTGTTTTTTTTTGTCTAGCTGCAGCGCCTAGGGGCTCGAAGGTCTACAGCCAATCCGTCAAGAAGGCTAAAAAACAGCCTTCTCGCCGGCTCGTCTTATGCCTGTCGCCCCTGGTCAAGGCGCTTCCGCTTTTCTTGTTTCGCAAACCGGATTCGCAGATATGCGAAAAATAGTGATTTTGCAAAAATACAAAACTCGGGAATCCGGTAAAATGGTGAATTCTATGTTGGCACAGAATTTGCAATATAGAAAGGTAAAGGAGGGAATCATCTTGTTGAATTTTACCTTTACTGATGAACAAGAGTATTTTCGCGAAATGTTAAGAGAATTCTCCCTGAATGAATTGCTTCCCCAGTATACAAAATGGGACCGTGAAAAAACGCATCCCCGCCATTTATGGAAAAAGCTTGGCGAACTGGGAGTGAACGGATTGAGAATTCCAGAAGAGCATGGTGGCAGCGGAGCAGACTGCGTTACGACCGGTATTGCAGCAGAGGAAGTCGGAAGAGGAGATTTTAACCTGACTTATGCTGTCATGCTAAATGCCTTAGCCTCAGAGATTATTACCAATCATGCGACAGACCAATTGAAAAAAACTTGGCTTCCGCAAATTGCTAGCGGTGACAAAATTGTTGGAGTAGCAATTACCGAGCCAGCGGCCGGGACCGATGCTGCAGGAATCCGCTCGACAGCAGTACATAAAGGGGACCGCTACATTTTAAATGGAGAAAAATCAGGAATCAGTGCGGCAACAATTGGCGATGCTTTCATAGTTTTTGCAAAAACAGACCCCAACTCCGGCAGCAAGGGAATCAGTGCCTTCGTTGTGCCTGCCGATGCTCCTGGCGTGGAGTGTAAAGGCTATGAAGACATGGGGAATGTCCCAATTGGAAGAGGATCGATTTATTTAACGGACGTAGAGGTACCGGAAGAAAATCTAATCGGACTTGAAAACAATGGCTTTTTCCAAGTTATGAATGGGTTTGACCTTAGCCGTTTGTTAATTGGACTTCAGTGTGCTGGGGCAGCCTTCCAAAGTATCGATGAGACCATTGAACACGTAAAAACGAGGCAGGCTTTTGGCAGACCGCTTGCAAAATTTCAGGGTGTTTCTTTTCCAATTGTCACCCACTATACGCAGTTGGAGTTAATTAAGTGGCAGGCATATCGCGGCCTATGGCTTCGTGACAATGGGAAAAAACATACAAAAGAGGCATCCTCGGTAAAATGGCTAGGACCAAAATATGCACAGGAGGCAATCCATGAATGTATGCTTCTTAATGGACACTACGCCTATACGAAGGAAATGCCGCTTGAACAAAGGCTTCGGGATGTAATTGGGTTGGAAATTGGGGATGGCACTGCACAGGCTAACCAAATGGTCATTACTCGAGAATTGATTGGGAAAGAATTTCGTCCCTATTAAAATAGGAGACTACTTCCCGAATGGATGATGCCGAAACATTTTTTATCGGACAAATAGCGAGAATCCAAAGGAACATTATTAGTGAAGATGTTGAAAAGTGGAAATTTTTAACCTGGGATTTTAATGTGGTGTATCAAAGTGAGACATGGTTTGAACTGCCTCTTGTTCCGGGAATTGTTTGTGAGGGATTGATTGCGGAGGCGATGGGCAAAGAATTGACCTGTCACCCTGCTGTGATATTGAAGAAAGAATTCGTCTTTTTAAATCCAGTCCATATCGGCGATTTGTTGACGGTTGAGATAGAAACCATAGATGTCAATCAAGAAATGGATTGGGTTACCGAAAAGGTAACATGCATCAATCAATCTGGTGTTGAAGTGGTCAGAGGGCAAGTTGTTTTGAAAATTTTAGCAAAGAAAATGGAGGAATGAAAAATGGAAATGACAGATGTACTTTATGAGAAAAAGGATGGAATTGCCAAGATAACAATTAACCGCCCGGAGGTTTATAACGCCTTTCGTGCACAAACTGTCCAAGAATTAATTTGGGCGTTTCGGGATGCCTGGGATGATAACAGAATTGGCGCGGTTATTTTAACAGGAGCAGGAGAAAAAGCCTTTTGTACTGGCGGTGACCAAAAGAATAAAGGGGACAGTGGCTATGATAGCTCAGGTGGACTTGGCGGTGGCATCGGATTGGAAATTGAAGCTTTGCACCGGACAATTCGCGCGATTCCAAAGCCGGTTATTGCAGCCGTAAACGGTTATGCTATTGGCGGCGGCCACGTTCTTCATGTGGTTTGCGATTTAACCATCGCCGCTGAAACTGCCATTTTTGGCCAAAGCGGTCCGAAAGTGGGCAGCTATGATGCAGGGTTAGGATCTGCCTATCTTGCGAGGATTGTCGGTGAGAAAAAGGCCAGGGAAATTTGGTACTTGTGCGAAAAGTATTCGGCGCAGGAGGCAAAGGAAATGGGCCTTGTCAATAAAATCGTCCCACAAGGCGAATTGATGGCGGCAGCAGAGGAATGGGCGGGGAAAATTTTAGAAAAGAGTCCAACAGCTATTAAAATGCTGAAATATTCCTTTAATGCAGATTCCGCCAATATTGAAGGGATTTCGCAAATTTCGATGGCAAGCTTAGCGATGTTCTACAAAACGGATGAATCGGCAGAGGGAAGAAATGCTTTTGTCGAGAAACGCCCGGTTGATTTTAAGAAATTCAGACAGTAAACCAATATTACCTTTAGTAGGGGGAAAACAGGCTGATGGGTTTCGAGACGATTTTAACGATAAGGTTTAAAAATTGGAGGGATAAACAGTGGTAAAACGTACTGCATTTATTACCGGTGCCGGCAGCGGAATTGGCAGAGAGATTGCTAAATTACTAGCATCACGAGGAATGGACTTAATTGTTGCTGATATTAATAAGGAGGGCGCTGCAGAAACTGTTGCGCAAATTAAAGAAAATGACGGTGAAGCAGTTGCAGTTCATTGTGATGTTACTAGTTTGGAAAGTGTGAAAAACGCGGTTCAGGAATCGGTTGAAGCGTATGGGAAAATTGACGTGTTAGTGAATAACGCCGGCTGGGATAAAGTTGAGCCATTTTTAAAGAGTGAGCCAGACACCTGGAAGAAAATCATTGATATTAATTTAATGGGGCAGATCCATACGTGCAAGGAGATTTTGCCGCTTATGATTGAAAACGGTTTCGGGAAGGTTGTCAATATTGCTTCTGATGCAGCTAGGGTTGGTTCGAGTGGTGAGGCTGTTTATTCTGCGGCAAAAGGCGGCGTAGTAGCGCTGACAAAAACACTGGCCCGCGAAATGGCCCGTCATAAGATCAACATAAATTGTGTGGCGCCAGGTCCGAGTGACACCCCATTATTCCAGGAAATCGGCTCATATAATGAAGGAATTGCCGGTGCTCTGGAAAAGGCTATTCCATTCCGAAGATTGGCACAGCCACAGGATATTGCTGGCGCGGTGGCTTACTTTGTTTCAGATGATGCGGGTTTTGTGACTGGACAAACGTTGTCGGTCAGCGGCGGCTTGACGATGCTCTAAAAATTAGAATCTTTTAAGGAGAATAGTAGAATGTCTTTTGATAATATTTTGGTGGAAAAGCTAGGGTCTATCGGGGTTATCAAAATCAATCGGCCTAGCGTTCGGAATGCCTTGGATCAGGATACCATTACCGAGATGGAAGAAGGGTTTGAAGCACTTGAACGGGATGATAGTATTGGGGTAATTGTTTTTACCGGAACAGGGGATAAAGCCTTTGCGGCTGGGGCAGATATCAAGCAGGTCCGCGGCTATCAACCTATGGATGCCATTTCGTTCGGAATGTCCCGCTTTTATCAAAAAGTGGAAAGCAGCCCAAAGGTGACCATCGCAGCTGTAAACGGCTATGCCTTAGGTGGAGGCAGTGAACTGGCGCTGTCCTGTGATATTCGGATTGCCAGTGAGAACGCTAAATTTGGACTGCCTGAACTTAATTTGGCGGTCATTCCGGCAGCAGGTGGGACTCAGAGACTGACAAGGTTGATTGGTAAAAGCAGAGCATTGGATTTGATTTTAACAGGTGACATGATCACTGCCCAAGAAGCAAAGGAAATCGGCTTGGTATCAACGGTTGTTCCACAAAAAGAGTTGTGGGTTGCCGTCGAAAAAAAGGCGGGGAAAATTTTAACCAAAGGGCCGTTAGCAGTAAGGCTTGCCAAGCTGGCGGTTCACAGCGGAGCGGAAACAGATATTCAAACAGGTATATTGATTGAGCAACTGGCTCAGGCCGTACTGTACAGCTCCCTTGATAAAGAGGAAGGAACCTTGGCATTCCTTGAAAAACGTCAAGCTTTATTTATCGGAAAATAGGCGGTGGGATGAATGGATTTAAATATAAATGGTAGAAATATTCTAGTCACAGGTGCAGCTAAAGGCATAGGAAGAGGGATTGCTCTGGCAGCCGCCACTGAGGGAGCCAATATTGTCCTGCATTATCAATCCTCCGAAAATGAAGCACTTGAAACTGCCAAGGAAATTGAACGGCATGGCGTTCAGGTGGTACTGGTGAATGGTGACTTGGCATCCATTGATGATGTTCAAAACATGAAAAAGGATATTTCACAAGGGATTGGCGAAATAGATGCAATTGTCAATAACGCCGGATTTGCCCAATATAAATCCTTTTTTAAATATCAACCGGGTGAATGGAAGCGGGAAGTCGATGTATGTTTGTTCGGTGTTATGAATTTAGCCCACACCTTTATCCCGGAAATGATGGAGAAAAAGGGAGGAAAATTTATCAATATTATTGGGGATTCTGCCCGTACTGGGGACCGGAATTTAATAGTATCTGCCGCAGCCAGAAGCGGCACGATTAGCTTTCTTAAATCGCTTGCCCAGGAGGCTGGCAGAAATAATATTCAATGTAATACAGTCGCCCTCGGTCTCATTGATCAGGGGCAGAGCTTTGACCCGGATGTTCTGGAAAAAATCATGAAGCAATATCCATTAAATAGGCTTGGTAATATAGACGATATATCAGGTAGCATACTTTTTCTATTATCGCCTTGGTCTGATTGGATAACAGGGCAGGTTCTTTCCATTAATGGTGGGCACAGTATGTTGGGGTAAAGATATATGGAAGCTTCAGTTATCATATTTTGGTGATTGAAGCTTTTTTATTTGAGGTTTTCATTGTTCACAACTTGTTAATATTTCATTTGAAATGAATGATTTTAATCACAAACTCGTACCAGGATTAGTGTTATTTTTTAAAAAAGCAATTGACGAAGGAGAATCCTGGATATGAGTGAATTCATAAATAACCGTGAACAACAAACATATAAGAATACAGAGCGCCTCGAAATTTTAAAAGAAATTTTCAGAGACCTTCATAATGGAAGAAATATAAATGAAGTGAAGGCTCATTTCGATGCTTTTATTGGTAAAGTGACCATAGAGGAAATTGCACAGCTGCAACTGGAGTTTGTCAACGAAGGAAGTATGCCGGCCGAAGAACTGCAGCGCCTGTACACTCAGCACACTGATATTTTTAAAGGGAGAATTGAGGAAGATAACCGCGAAAAACGTCCTGAGGAACAGCCGGGACACCCAATTCACACCTTTAAACTGGAGAATAGAGAGCTTGATAAATTGGTGAAAACGCAGCTCCAAGTGCATTTATGGCAGTTCGAAAAAGAGGATCAAGCGGAAAATGTATTTAAGCTCTTAGAGGATATCAATTTGCTGCTTGATATTGATAAACATTTTAATCGTAAAGAGCATTTGATTTTTCCATACTTAGAAAACTACGGCATTTACGGTCCAACAAATAATATGTGGAGAATCGATGACTTCATCCGCGATGCCGTCAAAGAAGTGAGACAAACACTGCTTCATTATAATGGTGAAAAGCAGGTAGTGCTTGAAAAACTAAATTGGGTAATCGAAGAGGTAACCGCAATGATTTACCGGGAGGAGAACATTCTGTTCCCAATGGCGCTGGCCAATTTCACAGAAGATGAATGGGTGAAAATTGCTCATGAGAGCGATGAAATCGGTTTTTGCCTAACCGAACCGGAGGCAGTTTGGAAACCAGAACGGAAGGCACTAGATGAAAATGCCATTTCCGAAGGCTATATTAAAATGGAAACCGGGATCCTGTCTTTAAAACAACTTGAACTGTTATTAAACCATTTGCCGGTTGACATTACCTTTATTGATCATGAGGATGTGGTCCGTTATTTCTCGCACGGGAAGGATAGAATTTTTGCTAGAACAAAAGCCATTATCGGAAGGACAGTGCAAAATTGTCACCCGCCAAGAAGTGTTCATGTGGTCGAGGATTTGCTGGCAGACTTTAAATCAGGTAAAAAAGACAGCGAGGATTTTTGGATTAAGTTTCGCGATAAGTACGTCTACATTAGATATTTTGCCGTTCGCGATGAGGATGGAAAATATGTAGGCACCTTGGAGTTTACACAAAATATCGCCCCGATTCAGGCGATCGAAGGTGAAAAACGGATTTTATCATAATGTTATAGAAGAAATTGGGATTGGCCCCCTCGGTGGATGAGGGGGTTTTTTTGTGTAAATGGGAAAAATGTACAGTGATAAGAATGTCGCAAGAAAAATAGATAAAAAAGACAAACTCATTCAAGATAAATAGTTAGCACAAAGTGGCAAAATCATGTAATCTAGTAAGTACGTTTTTGAAAATAAAGGAGGATGAGAAATGGATAAATCCACTAATAAACGAGGCCCAATCGTGGCGCTTCTTTTAGCGGGAACATTTATCGCAATCTTAAATCAAACCTTGATGATTACAGCAATACCTCCAATAATGAAGGAAATGAACATTACCGCCAACAGTGCGCAATGGCTGACGACCATTTTTATGCTTGTCAACGGTATTATGGTGCCGGTAAGTGCATTCCTGTTAGAACGGTTTACCACCCGCCAGTTATTCTTGACTGCAATGAGCATTTTTGCAGCCGGTACAATAGTTGGGGGAATAGCCCCAAACTTTGAATTTCTTTTATTAGGAAGAATTATTCAATCATGCGGAGCTGGAGTGATGCTGCCGCTGATGCAAACGGTATTTTTGCTGATTTTTCCAGTTAATCGACGCGGCGCTGCTATGGGACTGGTCGGACTAGTTATATCCTTTGCTCCGGCGATTGGGCCTGCCTTATCGGGTTGGATTACGTCGCATTATTCATGGCGCCTCTTGTTTTTTATCATCCTGCCAATAGCTTTAATAGACATTGTTGTCGCATACTTCACCTTGAGAAATGTTACCGAATTATCGAAACCAAAAGTCGATGTAATTTCCATCATTTTATCCTCTATTGGATTCGGCAGTCTTCTATATGGATTCACATGTGCAGGAAATTTTGGCTGGGGAAGCGGCATCACTCTTTTTACATTAGGAATCGGAGGTCTTGCCTTGGTATGGTTTATTACAAGACAGTTACGCCTTGAACATGCCATCCTGGAATTTAGAGTATTTAAAATTTCGATTTTTCCGCATGCCATCATTATCGGGATGGTAGGGTTTATGGGGTTAATTGGTGCTGAAACGATCATTCCTTTATATATGCAAAATATGAGAGATTTCTCAGCGTTTGAGGCAGGCCTTGCTCTTTTACCGGGCGCGCTAATAAGCGGATTTTTGGCACCGATTATCGGTAGGATTTTTGATAAAATTGGTGCTAGATGGCTGGTAATCACAGGTTTAATCATAATAACCGCATCCTCATTTGCGTTTACTAAATTGGGTCCAAACACAACCATTACCTTTATAACAGTTTTATATAGTATTAGGATGTTCGGCCTCTCCATGGTTATGATGCCGGCTGCCACGGCAGCCCTAAACCAGCTTCCGAAACGGCTCATTCCCCATGGAGCAGCAATGGATAATACGATGAAAATGATTGCCGCATCGGTTGGGACTGCTATTCTTGTAACTGTGATGACGACAACTGCTGCATCGGCGAAGGATGAGCCGGGAATCCTATATCCGGATATCCACGGTGCCAACATGGCATTTATGGTGATTGCTGTACTTTCGCTTTTGACGCTGGTTCTTTCGTTTTTTATAAAAAATGACACCTTGCCTGAAGAAGGTAATGAAGATGAGGGGCGCCGAAACATTCGAGTGAAATTCCAAGAATAGAGTGCCCATTTGAAGAGGAGGCGGGTGTCTCCTCTTTATTTTGTGTGAAGCATGTACGTCTACCTGGTGAAGGTACTTGACCATGAAGCCGTAGGAGTGGTTAGCCTAACGCAATCGTGTCCGTGATATAAGTTTTAGTAAATATTAGTAGCAAAGACCTATTCTTTTCGAGATATTGATGATGAGATAATAGGTTCAAGTAAGCGTTTTCTATTTTTAATTGTGCAAACGCTTGCACAAAAGGGGGAGGAACATGAATGAAAGGAAAATCACGTAAGTGGATGAATTACCTTGCACTTTTAGCAATATTAGTGCAAACGATTGCAGGGACAGCTTTTTTCCATCCGGCACAAACAAATGCAGAAGGACGGATCGTGACCCTAGTTGGAAACCTGCAAGATGAACTGGGAGGCTCTGGTGAGTGGAATCCTGCTGATCAGGCTACGCAAATGAAGTTGCAGGAAACGGGGAAGTACATTCTAACCGGCAAACTGCCTGCAGGAAATTATGAATATAAAATTGCCATAAACGGCACTTGGGATGAGAACTACGGGGCAGATGGAGCACGGAACGGTGATAATTATAAATTATCACTTGATAAAGAAACAGAGGTTACGTTTGTTTATGATGACACCACTCATAGAGTAACAGTACCGATTGAATTACCAGATAATCAAAAGCCAAGGATTGTTGGTGATATTCAACCAGAGCTTAATGCCGGGGGAGAGTGGTCACCTAGTGAATCTACGGCTATTTTGCAAGATGAAGACCATGACAACGTCTATACCTATACAGCCCAAGTTCCAAAAGGTAAACATGAATTTAAAATTGTTCTTGGGGATAACTGGAGTGCACCTGCTTATCCAGCTAATAACTTTGTGCTAAATGTCCTAAAGGACGCAGCGGTAACATTCTTTTATAACCATGATACAAAAGAAGTATACACCGATTATGATCCGGAGCTGCCTGATGGCATTGTTCAGGGGGACAAGCTATACCATGATACATGGGTTACGGCTTACCGTTCCCCATTTGGGGCGGTAAAAGCAGGAGATGTTGTAAAGCTTCGCCTTCAAGCGAAGAAAGGGGACCTAACCGGAGCGAAGGTTCAGCTAAAAAACTACAATACCGGTAACACTGTCACTGTAGACATGGAATCTGCCGGCTGGCTTGAGCAAAAGGGTGGACAAGTGGAGTTTTGGGAAGCGAACGTTACGCCTAAAGAAAAGGGGGTATACGGCTATAAATTTATTGCCCGTGACGGCGCTGGCCAGAAAGAATATGGGGAAGACGTTCAAGAAGGCGGAAAAGGGATTGCATCTGATTCTAACGCATCCTTATTCCAGCTAACGGTTTATGAACCATCTTATAAAACTCCTGACTGGATGAAGGAAGCTGTCGTTTATCAGATTTTCCCTGATCGTTTTTACAATGGAAATAAGAAAAACGATAATGCCAAAAGCAATGCACGAGGGGAGGAGCCAATTGAACATAAAGTATGGAATGATTTTCCTGATAATCCTCGTCTGAAAGGGACTGAAGGATATAAAGATGATGCCATTTTTTCTAATGATTTCTTTGGCGGCGACCTTGCAGGTATTCAACAGAAATTAGACTATATCCAATCATTGGGAGTAAACACACTTTATTTAAATCCAATTGCTGAGGCAGCATCGAATCACAAATATGACGCTGCAGATTATAAAAATGTCGACCCGATGTTTGGTTCTCCACAAGAGTTCGAGGCATTTACTAAGGAGTTAAAGAAACGAAAGATCCACTTGATTTTAGATGGCGTATTTAACCATGTTGGCGATGATTCCATCTACTTTGACCGTTATAGTAAATATCCAACGGTAGGTGCTTATGAGTATTGGGCCGCAATTTATGACCTTGTGAATCAGGGAGTGCTAGAAGATGAGGCTAAAAAACAAGTAAAAGAAAAATTTATATCAGAGGGACAAACATTTAGCCCTTACGGTTTTGAAAACTGGTTTAACATTCAAAATGAAAAAGTTGACGGTGTTTATAAGTACCAGTGTTGGTGGGGGTACGATTCACTTCCAGAAATCAAATCCATTCCTGGCGAAGCAGTCGATTATCCATCTGAACTAAATAATGACTCGTTCGCTAATTACATTATGTATGATGAAGATTCGGTAGCCAAGTCGTGGATTAACAAGGGTTCTTCAGGTTGGCGTTTAGACGTGGCGAACGAAGTTGATCCTCAGTTTTGGAGGGAGTTCCGAAAAGAGCTTAAGACTGGAAAGAAGGATGAACCATTAATCCTGGGTGAAATCTGGGATGATGCCTCCAAATATTTCTTAGGTGACCTATATGATTCCGTCATGAATTACCGCTTCCGCGGCGCGATGATCGATTACCTAAAAAACGGAAACGCAGAAGGTGCACAAAATCAGCTCAATGCTGTATATGAGGATTATCCAAAAGAAGCATTTTATTCCCTTATGAATCTGATGGGCTCACATGATACTGCACGTGCTGCGTTCGTTCTAGGGAATGGAACAGACTCTTTTGAAAGAGCGGAGTTTGATAAAAACTATAACCAGAAGCTGGGAATTCAACGTTTAAAGCTGGCTGCCATTTTGCAGATGGGTTACGCAGGCGCACCGACCATTTATTATGGTGATGAAGCAGGTGTCACCGGCTCAAAGGATCCCGATGACCGCCGTACGTATCCATGGGGCAGCGAAGATCAGGAGTTAATCAAGCATTATCAAGCGATAGGAAAAGTAAGATCAAGTTATCATGATTTGTTTAGCTATGGTGATTTGCACCATTTATATGCAAAAGGCGATGTGCTTGCTTTTTCACGCTCAGATAAAAAGAATGTTGGTATCGTCCTTACAAACCGCGGCAATGAACCAAAAACAGTCGAACTAAATATGGAAGATATAATGGTAAACGGGATTAAATTAACCGACCAGCTCGATAAAAAATACACAGTAGAATCAAAGGATGGAAAACTGACTGTATCTGTTCCGGCCATGAGTGGGCGCATGCTTGTTTCGGAAAAAGGTCAAAACCTAAAACGTCCTACTGGTGTTACTGATTTAACGGTGGAAGAAGGCAGTCATTCGGCAGTGATTAAATGGGAAGGCGATGCAGAAAGATATGCCGTCTACCAAACAACGATTTCCGGTGCTTTTTACAAAAAAGTAAAAGAGGCTTCTACTAATAGTGTAACAATTGATGGGCTAGATAATGGCCGAAAATATTACTTTGCAGTGGCGGCGGTTGATAAAAAGGCGAATAGCTCTGAGAAGGTGGAATTCCAAACTGCCGTTATTCCGCATGTGAAATTAGCGGAAGATAACTACAAAATTGAAAATGTCACATCGCTTGAACCAGCGAGTATTGATCTTTCAAATCCAGAAACAGTCACAGCAAATTTCTTTGTAAAAGGTGAAACAGAAACGGGAGAAATGGAAGGATTGCAGGCTAAACTTGAAGTAAAACAGCCTGGAAACGAAAATTGGATTTCCTACAAGGCGACTTACGTAAATCAACAGGATGTGTCGAATGTCTTTAGTTCTAATTTCCTGGCGTTTGATGAAGGCAGCTATGAGTATCGATTTGCCTTTTCAAATGACCTAGGCCGCACTTGGGTCACAAGTGAACTAAAGACTGTAACCTTTACTAAAGGAAGTGACACCATACCCCCTGTAGAAAAAATAACACTAGCTGAGCCTCTACAGGAATCAGGACAAGTGAACCTTTCTTGGAAATTGGAAGGAAATGAAGATCCATATATGATAGTTATTGTCCGCGACGGTATAAAAATCGACCAGCTGCAGGATGTGACAAAAGAATCGTATCGAGATATTAATGTAACAAACGGAAAAACGTATACGTACGAGGTACAAGTTTATGACCGTGCAGGAAATATGGTGAAATCCAATCCTGTAACCGTTACACCTGAATTAGTTACCGTAAAGGTAACATTTAAGGTGAACGCACCAGCCTATACTCCACAAGGAATTTATATTACGATGCCTGGTAGCAAAAACGGCTGGAACACCGGTGCATGGCAAATGACGCGTGCTGGGGCAGTCACCAATGATTATGAATATACTGTCGAAGCACAGGAAGGTGAAGTATTAACGTATAAATACGTAAAAAATGGCACATGGGATCAAGAAGGGTTGCCTGACCATACATCTTCGAACCCAGATGATGATGATGTCAGCTATTACGGATACGGAGCACAAGGGACAGACCTATCTATCATCGTTACAAACCAGGGTGGAAATCAAATGGTCGTTCAGGATAAGATTGTCCGTTGGATTGATCAGCCAGTTGTTATAACTTCCCATACTGACGGGCAAACGGTATCATCTGACACGATAACGCTGCAAGGTAATGCTATTAAAGATGGAGTTCTTACTATAAATGGTGAGCCTGTAACAATTAATAGTGATATGACTTTCTCGCAAACCATTAAATTAAATGCAGGAGAAAACAAACTCAGCATTCATATCGAACCATCAGAATCAAGTAAAACGACTAATTTTAAAAATGATGGCGGTGCAATTGCTAAAGCAACAAAGACGTTTGAATTCGTGATTAATAAACAATAATATTGCTATTGCCTCTTTCCTAATTAAATGGAGAGAGGCATTTTATTTTGGATTTTATCTTTCTTTTAGTTCAATTGGAAAAAATTATATATTGAATACGAGTGATTCAGGTGATAAGATATAAAAGTTCCTTCACGAGAGGTCAAACCTAATGAATGAAAATTATGAGTTGACACTTATGAAGTGAATATGATATATTAATTTTTGTCGCTGTAATAAGAAGCGAAATAGTTCTTTGAAAACTAAACAAACAAAAACGTCAACAAACAATAATTATCATGTTTCTTCTACTAATTAGAAAACATGAGCCAACGTAACATTTTTGAGCTAATCAACTCAACTTTATTGGAGAGTTTGATCCTGGCTCAGGACGAACGCTGGCGGCGTGCCTAATACATGCAAGTCGAGCGAATCACTGGGAGCTTGCTCCCGGTGGTTAGCGGCGGACGGGTGAGTAACACGTGGGCAACCTGCCTGTAAGACTGGGATAACTTCGGGAAACCGGAGCTAATACCGGATAATTTCTTCCCTCACATGAGGGAAGGTTGAAAGTCGGTTTCGGCTGACACTTACAGATGGGCCCGCGGCGCATTAGCTAGTTGGTGAGGTAACGGCTCACCAAGGCGACGATGCGTAGCCGACCTGAGAGGGTGATCGGCCACACTGGGACTGAGACACGGCCCAGACTCCTACGGGAGGCAGCAGTAGGGAATCTTCCACAATGGACGAAAGTCTGATGGAGCAACGCCGCGTGAGCGATGAAGGCCTTCGGGTCGTAAAGCTCTGTTGTCAGGGAAGAACAAGTATCGGAGTAACTGCCGGTACCTTGACGGTACCTGACCAGAAAGCCACGGCTAACTACGTGCCAGCAGCCGCGGTAATACGTAGGTGGCAAGCGTTGTCCGGAATTATTGGGCGTAAAGCGCGCGCAGGCGGTCCTTTAAGTCTGATGTGAAAGCCCACGGCTCAACCGTGGAGGGTCATTGGAAACTGGGGGACTTGAGTGCAGAAGAGGAAAGCGGAATTCCACGTGTAGCGGTGAAATGCGTAGAGATGTGGAGGAACACCAGTGGCGAAGGCGGCTTTCTGGTCTGTAACTGACGCTGAGGCGCGAAAGCGTGGGGAGCAAACAGGATTAGATACCCTGGTAGTCCACGCCGTAAACGATGAGTGCTAAGTGTTAGAGGGTTTCCGCCCTTTAGTGCTGCAGCTAACGCATTAAGCACTCCGCCTGGGGAGTACGGCCGCAAGGCTGAAACTCAAAGGAATTGACGGGGGCCCGCACAAGCGGTGGAGCATGTGGTTTAATTCGAAGCAACGCGAAGAACCTTACCAGGTCTTGACATCCTCTGACACTCCTAGAGATAGGAATTTCCCCTTCGGGGGACAGAGTGACAGGTGGTGCATGGTTGTCGTCAGCTCGTGTCGTGAGATGTTGGGTTAAGTCCCGCAACGAGCGCAACCCTTGATCTTAGTTGCCAGCATTCAGTTGGGCACTCTAAGGTGACTGCCGGTGACAAACCGGAGGAAGGTGGGGATGACGTCAAATCATCATGCCCCTTATGACCTGGGCTACACACGTGCTACAATGGATGGTACAAAGGGCAGCGAAGCCGCGAGGTGGAGCCAATCCCATAAAACCATTCTCAGTTCGGATTGCAGGCTGCAACTCGCCTGCATGAAGCCGGAATCGCTAG
>NZ_AP038275.1:1445000-4097500 GCF_055385565.1 Neobacillus sp. S1115 | reverse complement strand
CAGGAGGCGGAGGAGGGATTGGCAGAGCTACAGCAATTCGCTTTGCACAAGAAGGAGCCCGGTTGGTCATTGCCGATTATAGTGAAAAAGCGGGAGCAGAAACCGTTCAGCTGGTCAATGAAATTGGCGGCGAAGCTAAGTTTATTCAAACTGATATGACCAAACCCGAAGATGTACAGATTATGGTTCAAGAAACCATAGATACTTATGGCAAATTAGATATTTTATTTAATAATGCTGGTGTAAAAAGTGGCGAGAGTAAGATTCCAGATGTTTCGTTTGAAGAATGGCAGAAGGTGTTTGATGTAAATACAAATGGAGTTTTCTTAGGATTAAAATATGCCATTCCCCAGATGTCTTCAGGCGGTTCTATCATCAATACAGCAAGTATCGCCGGCATCAAAGGCCAAAAGTTGGTCGCAGCTTATTCTGCATCAAAAAGCAGTGTAATGGCCCTTACGAAAACAGCGGCAACTGAGTTTGGGAAAAAGAATATTCGTGTGAATGCAATCGCTCCAGGAATCATTGATACGAATATGGTTGAGGATTGGAAGAAAACAAAAAAATGGCCAGTGTTATCAACAGCAAATGCACTGAACCGAATTGGTTATCCTGAGGAGATTGCTAACTTAGTTTTATTCCTTGCTTCAGATGAAGCATCCTTCATTACAGGCGAAACGATCGTAATTGATGGTGGTACATTGAACTTGTAATTTGTGTGAAACTTAGATTCATATTTGATAAAATATTTTGCGCTAGTAAACTTCCATTTTGGATTTTTACTAGCGCTTTTTTAAACTCTTTTTCAAAAAATCACCTTTGCACAGTTTATATGGAGACTATAAATATTATCAGAATAATAAAAATGGAAAATATATCAAGAAAGTTAAATGTTTGAATAATTATCAATTGAATGTTGTAAATATAAGTTTTAGAAAATTTATATAATTATATTGACATAAAATGGACAAACATTTATATTAGTAGAATATTATTCATACGCAGGAACTAAAAGGGGAAATTGTAAATGAAAGTAATCGTCGGTCCGGGACAATATGTCAGAAATCCTGGGATTCTAGCAGATGCAGGATTATACATAAGAAACTTTGGAACAACCGCTATTCTGATTGGCGGGAATACCAGTCGTCAGGTAATTGAGGAACCATTACGGCAAAGTCTAGAAGAGCATGAGATCACGTTGAAACAGTCTCTTTGGTATGGCGGTGAATCCTCCCAATCGAATATTGATAGGTTGATAGATCAATTAAAATCTGAAACCTTTGATGTTCTGATTGCTACAGGTGGAGGTAAAGCATTGGATACTGTAAAAGCGGTGGCGTATCAATTGGAGAAACCGCTTGTGGCTATTCCAACGATTGCAGCCACTTGTGCGGCGGCAACACCCATCAGCATCATCTACAGTGATGGAGGGGAATTCCTTGAAATCAGCCGAAATGCTAAAGCACCGGAAATGGTACTTGTGGACACGAACATCATTCTTGAGGCACCTGTCCGCTATTTAGTGGCTGGAATCGGCGATACATTGGCTAAATGGTTTGAAACGAAGTGTTCGATAAAGAAAGCTGTGCCAAACGCCATTAACCAAACAGCCATCGCGATTGCTGGGCAGCTTTATCAAACCTTGCTGAAATCTGGAAAAGCAGCTGTACAATCGATTCAAGAGCAAACCTTAACCAAGGAGTTAGAGGCCATTATAGATGCCGTCATTTTAGTCAGCGGTAGTGTCAGTGGTTATGGCGGTGATGATTGCCGGACTGCAGCAGCCCATGCGATTTACTCAGGGTTGACCATCTTCCCGGAAATACATGATACCTATCACGGCGAAATTGTGGCATTTGGTATTTTAGCGCAGCTTTGTATGGAAGGATTAGAAGCGGGAGAGGTAAGGTCGTTAATCGAATATTACCAAGAAGTTGATCTGCCATATACATTGCAGCAAATGGGAATAAAGGAATTAACATCAGAACAATGGAAACAGCTAGGTGAAATAACTGTGACCATTGAAGATATGGAGAATATGCCATTCGCAGTTACACCGGACATGGTCGTGACATCTGTTCAAAAAGCAGATGAAATTGGAACAACAATGTTAGTTGCGACTAATAAAAGATAAAGAAAATCTTAGGGGGAATTTAATTATGAAAAAATGGCTAGTTATGCTTTGTTCAATCATGTTAGTACTAGCATTAGCGGCTTGTGGGAAAGACGAAGCTGCAAGCGGTAGCTCAAAGGAAAAGAAATCATCAGAACCGTTAAAGGTAACATTGCCTACCTGGACAGGTTATGGTCCATTATTTTTGGCAAAAGAAAAAGGCTTCTTTAAGAAAAACGGCGTCGATGTAGAGCTTTCCATCGTTGAAGGTTTGGGAGAGCGTAAGCAGGCATTAGCCAGCGGGAAAATCGACGGCATGGCAACAGCATTGGATGTTCAAGTAACACTTGCTGCAGCTGATATTCCGGTGAAAGTTGTTTGGTTATTGGATGATTCTTACGGTGGGGACGGAATTCTTGTTAAAAACAACATCAAAGATGTAAAAGATTTAAAAGGGAAAAAGGTTGCGTTTGAAGTGGGCTCTACCAGCCATATGCTTGCTTTAACTGCATTGAAGCAAGGCGGCTTAACGGAAAAAGACGTAGAAGTAGTACAAATGTCTGCAGGTGATGCTGGTGCCGCTTTTGCAGCAGGCAAAGTGGATGCTGCTGTAACTTGGGAGCCATGGTTATCAAAAGGATCTGAAGCAAACGGCAAAGTTTTATTATCAACAAAGGATCTTCCAGGAATAATTGTAGATACCATCAGCTTTAAAGAAGACGTCATTAAAAACCGTCCAGACGATGTAAAAGCATTTGTTAAGGCGATGGGTGAAGCAATGGCTTACTGGAAAGAGCATAAAGATGAAGCAGACGAAATCATGGCAAAAGGATTAAAGATTGATACAAAAGAATTTGTTGCGACCGAATCAGGCTTGAAGTTTTTCACAAAAGAGGATAACACCAAATTATTTGGTTCAGAAAGCAGCAAAGGCTCCATCTATCAATCAACAGAAAATGCCATTAAGTTTTACAAAGAGCAAAACATTATCAAAAAAGAGCCAAAAGCGGAAGATGTGCTTAATCCAAGCTTCCAATAAAGTGAAACTTCCATCAGTGGGGGAATCTTCAGCTCCCCACTGATGGTTAGTTGAACCAATCGGACCTTTACGGGCAGTTGATCCCCCACCTATCGTCAATTTAATCTGATTCTTGAGGTGGGGGATCTTACTGCCCGTTAAGGCGGGATAAAGGATAGAGTAGAAAGCCTAATATATGAGGCGGGTTCGGTCCTCATATATTAGGCCTTTTTAAGAGATTAAGAGAATTGGGTGAGAAAAATGATTGCAAAATTATTAACGCCGAATAAGGACATACCAAAAAAGCTGTATAGTACGGCAGGACTTGTAACGTTTCTTTTATTTTTGTTAGTTTGGTCAGTACTGACCTTTGGTGGAATTGTGAACCCGCTGTTTTTGCCGACACCTACTGCTGTGTTGACTACGGGTGTTGATTTATTTGTCAATGGAGACCTGTTGTCTGATATCGGCATCAGTTTTACAAGGGTATTGGTTGGATTTTTGGTTGCCGCCCTAATCGGTATTCCTCTCGGGATTTTGATGGGCTCGCTAAAAATTATGGAGGGAGCTTTTGAACCAATCATCGGATTCATTCGCTATATGCCGGCATCTGCATTCATTCCTTTGTTGATTTTATGGATTGGCCTTGGCGAACCGGAGAAAATGAGTGTCATTTTCTTAGGGACATTTTTTCAGCTGACGCTTATGATCATGGACGTTACCAAAAATGTTCAAAATGATTTAATTGAAGTTTCCTATACATTAGGAGCAAAACGAGGGCAGTTGTTTACAAAAGTTATTCTGCCAGCAGCGTTGCCGGGGATTGTCGATACACTCCGGATTACATTTGGCTGGGCTTGGACTTATTTAGTTGTAGCCGAAATTGTCGGAGCATCAAGTGGTTTAGGCTACATGATTATGCAGGCATCCCGTTTCCTGCAGCCTGATAAAATTATCGTTGGAATCTTAATCATCGGAATTCTCGGCTTGTTAACCGATATGATTTTCAAAGCCATTTATCGGGCATCGTTTTCATGGATGAGAAAGGATGGGTTGTAATATGGTCATTCAAGCGGCGAAAAACATAATCGAAAACAATGCCCCTCAGGCAAAAACACCAAAGCTTGAAATTAAAGAAGTCGGTAAAGTTTTTAAAACAAAGAGCGGTGAAACGACGGCATTGGAGAAGACTTCCTTTTCCGTTAGCGATGGGGAGTTTGTCACCATTTTGGGTCCTTCCGGATGCGGTAAATCAACAGTGTTGAGGATTGTTGCGGGGTTGGAGGAAGCGACTTCTGGACAGGTTCTTATTGATGGACAGGAAGTAAATGGCCCGGGACCAGACCGGGGGATGGTGTTTCAGTCATACACCTTGTACCCTTGGTTAACGGTAAAGGATAATATTTCCTTTGGATTAAAATTAAAAGGGGTTTCGCAAAAGGAACGGGATGATGTAGCACGGCATTATCTGCAATTGATTGGTTTGGAAGGGTTTGAAAAACACTACCCAATCCAATTATCAGGGGGGATGAAGCAGCGAGTTGCCATCGCTCGTGCACTCGCCAATGACCCTAAGATTCTTCTGATGGACGAACCGTTTGGTGCTTTAGATGCCCAAACAAGAAATATTATGCAGGAAGTGCTATTAAAAGCGTGGGAGGAATCTAAGAAGACAATTTTGTTCATTACACACGATGTCGAGGAATCGATCTTCTTGGCCGATTCGGTTTACGTTATGACGGCAAGACCAGGCCGCCTAAAGAAAAAAGTGCCGATTGCTTTGGAGAGACCGAGAGAGTTCAGTGTAAAAGGGTCGGTTGAATTTGCCCAATATAAAGAGGAATTACTGTCACTCATCAGGGAAGAGAGTTTAAAAGCAATTAACTAACAGATTGAGTTCGTAGTGAAAGGTGTTTGTTTAACGTGAAAATTGATTCTTTTTTTCCTGACAATGTGAAAGCGGCGTTAAAGAACGACCCGCCTGGGGAATGGATGCCTGCATTGCCTAAGAAGTGCATCCGTTTAAGCTCGGGGTATCCTGCGCCTAGCCTCGTTCCTTCAGGTGAAATAAAGGCGGCGGCGGGGAATTTACTTGATGAGGAGCGTGATTTGCCTCTGCATTATCTTGGAAGTCCTCGGATGGAAAAATTAAAACAGCAAATCCAGAACCGCTTGGCTGAGCGCGGCATAAAGGTACAAGGGGATGAACTGTTAATTACAGCAGGGGCATGTCAGGCGATTGATTTAATTGCGCGCGTGCTGCTTGATGAACAAGTGGTCGTAGCTGTGGAAGCACCAACCTATATGGAAGCATTGGAAATTTTCCGCAACTATACTAATCAAATCATCAGTATTCCGATTGATGACAAGGGGATACAGACGGAAACGTTCGCTGAAATTCTTGCTGGAAGAAAACGTGCAGGGCTGACCTTGCCACGGCTTCTATACACAATTCCAACCTTTCAAAATCCGACTGGGACCACTTTGACCTTGGAACGTCGGAAACAGCTATTGGAGCTTGCGGAGGAATACGATTTCCTTATTTTAGAGGACGATGCCTATGGAGAGCTTGCATTTGGAGAAAGCCCGTTGACATTAAAAGCGCTGGATAAAGAAGGTCGTGTTTTCCATGTTGGCTCCTTATCGAAAGTGGTTGCCCCAGGAATGCGAGTTGGCTGGATTGCGGGTGAGCATCAATTTATTACGGCTTTTTCATGGTTTAAGAAGGATTTAGACCATCCATTTACCCAAGCGACAATGGCCGCATATTTAGAAAAAATTGAACTGGATGAGAGGTTGGCTGAGTTAAAATCAGTATACCGGAGCAAAAGTGAAAGGCTGGTTCAGTATTTAGAGAAGTACTTTCCCGAATCAGTGTCTTGGTATGTTCCCCAGGGCGGCTACTTTGTCTGGGTAAAGGTTCCGGGTGTTGATACAGCTGAACTGCTAGACCAGGCCTTAGACGCAGGTGTTTCGTATGTGCCAGGGAAGTTCTTTTTTGCAAACCAACATGATGGTATCGAGTATCTTCGCTTATCGTTCAGCTATGAGTCTGAAGCGCGAATGGAAAAGGGCGTTCAGATACTTGGAGAGCTCATAGCTGATAACTTAAAGAAAACAACCTAAATTGTAGGTTGTTTTTTTTTATCCAAAATGTATATTTCATTTGCCTTAATTTGTGCCATCTAGATCAACCCAACCTTGAGATTTTAATACTTGGAATTGCGTTTGAAGAGTAACAGTTAAAAATAGGCGAATAAATTCAAAATCTCCATAATTAGCCACACAAGGGCGGTTCACTTTATTTAAAAAAGCAGCATTATTATGGTAAATTGGGATAGAACAATACATAAAAGAGGTGTCATTCATGCCAGTACATTCAGAATGGAGAACATTTGCAGGAACAGACGGCGATGTTCGTGCTTATTTTGCTTCAGTTGAACCTGTTGCCGAACCAAGGCCGACAGTCATTGTAATTCAGGAAATGTGGGGTGTTGACGCCCATATTAGAGATGTGGTTGAGCGTTTTGCAGCCGCAGGTTATGTTGCCATTGCACCAGACCTATTTGCAGAAAATGGAGTAAGGCCTGAGGACCTTGGCGAGGAGAAAGTAAAAGAGGCCAAACATTTTCTCCACTCTATTCCACATCAAGCGTGGTTCAACCCAGATATACGGGAAGAGGAAATTTCAAAACAGCCTCATGACCGGCAACTAACATTACGCGCGACGTTAACCAAACTGCTTGGAGTCTTAGATCCAAGCAAATCTGAAGGATTTGTCAATCTTTTAAAAGCGACCGCTGATTATGCTCGAAATACGTATTCTCATACAAAGGGGATGTCGGTCTCCTCTGTCGGATTTTGTTTGGGCGGCGCCTTATCTGCGGCGCTTGCTGTTAACGACCCGAAACATGCAGGATCTGTTGTGTTCTACGGCCGTCCCCCAAAAGAAAATATAGACAATATTCAATGTCCAATCCTTGGTTTTTACGGAGGAAACGACCCGAATATCACAAATTTGATTCCTGCTTTTGAGGAAGAAATGAAAAAGTTTGGGAAATCCTTTGAAGCAATTGTCTATCCTAATGCACCGCACGCATTTTTTAATGATACGAATCCAACTTATAATGCACGCTATGCAAGGGATTCTTTTGCTAAAGCGCTAACGTTCTTGCATCAGGTTACCGCCGAATAATTTCAAGAAAACAGGTACTAACGAAATTATAGTACCTGTTTTTTACTTGTTTTTTTCGAAAAAGAAAGGCTACAATAGAATTTATAAGTCTTTTGACAAACTAAACTAACATAAGTAGGGGAATTGCATGATTGTTAAAACAGAAGAAGATATCAATGGAATAAAGGAAATTGGCCGGATTGTCGGTGCTATTCGTGATGAATTGGTGGAACGGACCAAGCCAGGTATCACTACGAAAGAGCTTGATGAAATTGCCGGTCAGCTTTTTGAAAAAGAAGGGGCCATTTCCGCGCCAAAAGGGGAATATGACTTTCCTGGCTATACCTGTATTAGTGTTAATGAGGAGGTTGCCCACGGGATTCCGGGCAATCGCGTCATTAATGAAGGGGACCTCGTTAACATTGATGTGTCGGCCTCAAAGAATGGTTATTTCGCAGACACGGGCATTTCCATTGTTGTCGGTCAAGGGGACGAAGTGCTGATAAAATTATGTGAAACGGCACAAGCAGCTTTTGATGCTGGCCTGAAAAAAGCAAAACCAGGGTCAAAAAAGAGCGGGATTGGCAAAGCGGTTTATCAAACTGCTAAGCAGCATGGATTCACCGTTATTAAAAACCTGACAGGTCATGGAATTGGCCGAAGAATTCACGAACGCCCAGACCATATCTACAATTACCATGAACCTTGGGATGATGAGCTACTGAAAGAAGGAATGGTGATCGCCTTCGAACCATTTATTTCCACACATGAGGAAGAGGTATATGAAAAAGGCGACGGCTGGACCTACATTACGGAAAAAAGCTTTGTCGCTCAAATCGAACATACGTTGATTCTGACGAAAAATGGGCCGATCATCGTAACTAAATAGGAGCGAACGTTAAAAGGATAACCCTTGGAGAAGAGTTATCCTTTTTTCTTATTGATTTTTCTTGTTTTGCCTTGCCGCTTTCTTACGTTCTTTTTTACTTAAAGATGATTCGGAGCCAAATTCAGCATCGTTGCTGCCAGTATGAGGCTGGTTACGATTGTTATTACGATTTGTCATGGGTTCTCCTTTCATATGTACCTTCGTTAATTTGGCAAATTAGCCATTCATATAATGCAAGTATTTATGAAAAAATATTCATTGGAAATTTTTATTGATAAACGTATAAGGCGAAATTTTCCTTTAATTACAAGTATGTAAATGCTATAATAAATGGGCTGTGTTTTCTCTATTTTAACCTTGGAAATACACAAAACATGAAGGGGCTGCCTGCAATGGATTTTGTTTATATTAATCACAATGTTTTAGATAATGTGTTTTATATAATTGTCAGTCTGTTAATGTTTTTTGTGTTAGTTGATAACGTCAAAAAATTTCAACAGTATCGGAAAACCCTTCTGACAGCCTGCATGAGTTTACCGATCATACTTTGTATGAAATTCCCGATATACATTGACCAGTATTGTGTACATGATTTGAGGCAAATTCCAGTATTTATTGGAACACTTTATGGCGGATGGCCAGTCGGGGCTGTTCTATTGGTGATGATGTTAACATCCCGCTTTGCCATTTACGGTATGAATGATATTACATTAGTTGTATATATTGTGATATTTGTGGCAACAGCCCTATTTTCAGGAAGATTTAATAGGTATAATCGAAAAAATAAATTGATCAGTTCCGTATTCCTGACTATTGTCCTTGAGGTTTTTACGACTTATATCGCCTTATGGATGTCTGATATATTTGTTGTGACAGAAGCATACATTTTTTATTTTATCATTCTGCCTCCTATTCTTATGTTTTTTATGGTATATATCATTGAATTATTGTCTGATGCTATGTATATCCGATCAAAAATAGTTAAGTTTGAAAAAATGGAGGTTGTCAGCCAATTGGCGGCAAGTATTTCACACGAAGTTCGAAATCCTTTAACCGTTGTAAAAGGATTTATTGAATTGCTGAAATCTCCTAATCTATCTCTAGACGAGAAGAAACGCTATATTGAACATATAGAAAGAGAACTTCATAATGCGGAATCGATTATTAGTGATTACTTGGCCTTCGCAAAACCAGCAATTGAAAAAGTAGAACCACTTCTAATCGAACAAGAGATCCGCAATGTCATTGATATCATGAATCCTTTAGCAAAAATGAGCTCTGTGATTATTACAGATAATCTTGGTCAAGGAACCGTTCAAGGGAATAAGAATTATTTTCGCCAATGCTTTTTAAACTTAATAAAAAATGCTATCGAAGCAATGCCAAACGGCGGGGAGCTTCATGTTGTTTCAGCGCTTAAAAAAAATAAGGTCACCGTTAAAATTGTTGATACCGGTGTCGGCATGAGCAAAGAGCAAATAAACCGCTTCGGTGAGCCTTACTACAGCAGTAAAACAAAGGGTACAGGATTAGGTTCCATGGTCGCGGTGAAAACCATTCAGACAATGAACGGGAAGCTTGATATTGAGAGTATCTTAAATGTTGGAACGACCATTACCATCACATTACCTGCCTTTATAACAGAATATAAAATGGTTCAGATGGATAGCCATTTAAAGTTAGAAACTGAATTTTAACAAAAAAGAGCTTAAACGTTTAAGCTCTTTCTTATTATAATCCGATAAGTTTTAACGCGCTAAAAATGATGACCGCTGAGATGACCGTACGAAGGGGCTTTGTCGGTACTTTTGAAGATAAGGTACTCCCTACTAAAACGCCTGGGATCGACCCGATTAACAGGTTCCCTACAAGCATATAATTGACAGTTCCGGCATTCGCGTGAAGGAGTCCGGCAACAGTCACTAATAAAAAGGCATGGGCAATGTCGGTGCCAACCAGCTCAGATCCTTTCAAACGGTAGAGATATAGCATGGCAAGGGCAAATAATGATCCTGATCCTATTGAAGTCAGGCCGACGATAAAGCCGAAACCGGCACCGATTAAAATTGTTAATGTTCGTTTTTCCTCAATCGGCCTTAATTGCCAGCGGTTCGGCCTGATTTTATTATCAAAAAATGTCTTAATTAAAATGGCTGTGGCCACTAGAATAAGGACATAGCCAAGTCCATGTTTGATAATTTGTTCTTGATTGTGGAAATATTTTTCAAAGACCTGAAGGATGAGAATGGCTCCTGTTGCACTTGGGACACTTCCGATTGCAAGATACTTCATGAGTTTAAAGTTAATCGTTTTCTGTCTCCAATGCTGAATGACTCCAAACAGTTTGGTAATGGAGTTGTAAACTAGGTCCGTTCCCACCGCAATGGAAGGCTGAATTCCGACCATGATGAGCACCGGGGTTAACAACGCTGCCCCTCCAACCCCTGTTAGACCTACCAATAAACCAACTAATAATCCCATTAATGCAATTCCTATGCTCATGTTGGGGGCCTCCTTCTTTTGTGACTAATTCCGAGTAAATATATGTGAATTATAGAGTTTGAAGAAGGTTTTGTAAACACTTTTCTGAATTTATTAAAGAAATATTTTTGCAGTGAGGATAGGGGGGGAAGCAGAAATTAAAAAAAGCAGGACAAATCGAACGGGAGCCCGCTCGATTTGTCCTGCTTTCGGGTATTACTCTAAATAACTTCCAGTTCCCTATTTTGCAATAGGACATTCTGAAGTGTTCTGGTTTCCTCTTCGTTTAAAGGAATTAACGGCAAGCGCAGACCGCCGACGTTGACCCCTTTCATATTTAGGGCTGCTTTTACAGGTGCTGGGCTTGGTGCTGCAAATAAAGCTTTCATAATTGGCAGTAATTCACGGTGTGCAGCAGCAGCGCCTGCTAAATCCCCATTTTTAAAGCGTGACACCATATCCTGCATTTCATTCCCGATAATATGGGATGCAACGGAAATCACACCAACGCCGCCAATCGAAAGCACCGGCAAGGTCATTCCATCATCACCGCTGTATAAAGAAAAGTCATCAGCAGTTTGTTTAATAATTTCGGCCATGTCATCCAAGTGGCCGCTAGCTTCCTTAACCGCTACAATATTAGGAATCTGAGAAAGGCGGATGACCGTTTCAGCAGATATATTGACGACACTGCGCCCTGGAATATTATAAAGCATTACCGGAAGAGAAGTAGATTCAGCAATCGCTTTAAAATGCTGATACATGCCTTCCTGGGATGGTTTATTATAGTATGGGGCAACGAGCATGATGCCGTCTACACCGACTTCTTCTGCTAGCTTTGTTAGACTGATTGAGGCTCTTGTGTTGTTTGAGCCAGTCCCTGCAATAACGGGAACTCTCCCGTCCGCAACTTCAACCACAAATTTAAATAAAGCCACTTTTTCCTCAGTTGATAAGGTAGGGGACTCACCGGTTGTTCCACAAACCACCAACCCGTCAGTACCATTCGCTAATAAATAATTTACTAAATCTCTCGTCGCATTAAAATCAATTTCGCCATCCTGATCAAACGGAGTCACCATTGCTGTTAAAACTTGGCCAAAGTACATGAATTTCACCCTTTTAAAATTATTTTTAAAAAGAGGTAAGGCCAAACGCAAAAAGCAGCTGCGGGAAAGGCCCAACAGCTGCATCAGAAACGTTAATTTTACAAGTTCCCCTGCGTGAGATAGCCCTCCATATAGTTTCCTATATGACAATTCTGTATTTATTCAATAACAGAACCAGCTCCCGGAACAATGAGATCCTCAGAAGCTTCGGCAAATTCCCCTTTCCGCCACCGTCAACGGGTCTCATTACCCTTGGATGGTTTACTGATGGTCTTTGCGCCTCTATCCTCACTTCATAAGGTATGAAGTAAGAAGTATGTAATTAAAATTAATATAACAGAATATTCCTATTTGTTCAAGGGTTTTTGATAAAAAATACTAAAATCGTATATTTATTGATAGTTATATGGAAACTGGGTATCATCATATATAAGTAAAGGAAATCACTGGTAAACTTGACCGAAGGTAGCACCGATGCGATTTCTCCTCATAATCTTTTAAAATACGAGAGGAGTTTTTGGATGACATTAAGACCATATGTAGAGCAATTTCTAGCGGGAAATCCATTAGGAGAGCTCAACACAACGGAAGATCTAATCAATTATCGAGGGGCGGCATTGGCATTTCTGCCGCCGGAAAACGAAAGACCTCAGGTACAAGCCATTGAAAATCGTACAATCGATGGGTCTAAAGGGCAGGAAGTACCTATTCGTATCTATACGCTAGCCGGTGAAGGTCCGTTTCCGTTGTTCCTTTTTTTCCATGGCGGCGGATTTGTCGTTGGTGATGTAGATAGCTATGATGTGCTGGGCCGATTATTAACCATTCACACCGGTGCAAAAGTTATTTCGGTTGATTATCGATTAGCGCCTGAACATCCGTTCCCAGCCGCCCCTGAGGATTGTTATGCAGCGGTGAAATGGGCTGCTGAGCATGCGTCTGAGTTAAATGGCAATCCAAATAATATTATTGTCGGAGGCGACAGTGCCGGAGGAGCGTTATCGGCTGCGGTGACTTTAATGGCGCGAGACCTGCAGGGGCCAAAAATCGCTAAACAAATCTTAATGTATCCTGTTATCGATTTCCATCCATTAGATGGTTCCTCCATCTACCCATCCTATTCGAAAAATGCCGATGGGTTTGGGGTAACAAACACTCATATGAGACTTTTCTGGGTTTTATATCTTGAAAAAGAAGAGGACCGAAAGCATCCATATGCATCACCAATCAAAGCAGAGGATCTAAGCGGTCTGCCGCCGGCATTGGTTTTAACGGCGGAGTATGATGTGCTGCGAGATGAGGGGGAAATGTATGCAAAGCGGTTACGTGATACGGGCGTTCCAGTAACCGCTAAACGCTTTGAGGGTATGGTCCATGGTTTCCTGCAATTTTTTGCGGACCAGGATGAAGCTGTGGAGTCCTTTGATTTGATGAAGGAATTTGTTCATCAAAAAGCATCTGCAGCTTCCAAATAATGAGGTAGAGAGCAGGGGATTTACAGCCTTGCTCTTCTTTTTTGAGTTTTTTCCCAATTATCCTTAAAATGGAGTTAATGTTGAAGAGGTGAATTATTGTGAAAATCGAAAATATTTTAATTGTCAGCCCCATGTATCAGGAGCTTCGAGCATACATCCAAAATGCGGGCGTCCAAAAGAATTTCCGTTATATCCCCGAGGCTGAAGTGACTCAGGAGGATTTGAAATGGGCGGATGCACTTGTATCTTTTAATCTCAAATCGGATTACGATTACAGTCATTTAAAATGGGTGCACTCGCTCGGTGCGGGAGTTGACCGCTTTTTATATAAAAAGACCTGGGACGATAGTGTACTTTTAACAAGGACAGTTTGTACGTTTGGTCAAAGAATCGGAGAGTATTGTTTAAGCTACATATTAAGAGACTTACAATGTCACGAGGAGTTTCGGGAATTACAGCTGCAGAAAAAATGGCAGCAACGGACTCCGAAGCTATTAAATGAACTCAAAGTGATGGTCTATGGAACCGGTGAAATTGGGCAGGCTGTCGCCAAGCTTTTTTCTAGTTTCGGAGTGGAGGTTTACGGCGTCTCCCAAAGTGGAAAAGAAAAAGAGTATTTTAAAGAGGCTTTGGCTGTTGAATCTCATTTTACCATCCTAGGGGAAATGGATGTGATCATCAACACGATGCCGCTGACGGAAGAAACGGCTGGATTTTTTAATAGTCAAGTCTTTCAAAAAGTAACAAATGCCGGTTTTATTAATGTAGGGCGGGGAGCATCGGTGGATGAAGAATCATTGCTGCAAGCTTTGGAAGACGGGCAGGTCCGGTATGCTGTCTTGGATGTTTTTACACAGGAGCCGCTGCCGGAAAATCATCCATTATGGAAACATCCTGGCGTACTGATTACCCCTCATATTTCAGCGGTAACGACACCTGAAGAAGGGGCGGCGTGTTTTTTGGATACACTCAGAAACTTGGAAGAAAACAAACCTCTTAACAATAGAGTAGATACCAATAAGGGATATTAGAATAACAGGAGGATGAACGAAAATGACACGAGTAATCGGCTTTATCGGCCTTGGAAATATGGGAGAGCCTATGGTTATGAATTTATTGAAGGCCGGTTTTCAGGTGAAGGTTTACAATCGAACTCCCGAGAAAACAAAGGCAGTTGTTGAAGCTGGCTCCGAGCAAGTGAACAGGCCAGCAGACGCCGCAGTACCTGGCGGAATCGTGATTACGATGGTGGCAAACGATCAGGCAGTGGAAGAGCTAGTATTGGGACCAAATGGGTTTGGGGAAGTGCTTGGTCAGGGCGGTATCCATTTATCAATGAGTACGATAGCTCCAGCAACTTCACGTAAATTAGCAGCTTATCATCAGGAGCACGGCAGTCAATATGTCGCCTCTCCTGTTTTTGGCCGTCCGGAAGCAGCGGCAGCTCAAAAATTGAATATTCTTAGCTCAGGGTCCAGTGTGGCGAAAGAGCGGGTAAAATCCATCCAGGAAGCGCTCGGCCAGCGTGTTTTTGATGTTGGGGAGGAGCCTGAAAGTGCCAATGTCATCAAGTTAGGCGGAAATTTTATGATTATGGCAGCAATGGAAGCCATGGCCGAAGCCTTTAATTTAGCTGAGAAAAATGGTATTGACCGGCAGTTGGCTGCTGAAATTTATGCATCAACCTTATTTAATTGTACAGTGTATCAAGGCTATGGCCAGATGATTGCCCACAAGCAGTTTGAACCGGCGGGTTTTCAGCTGGCGCTTGGTCTTAAGGATTGCAACCTAGTTTTGGAGGAAGCAAACTCGACCCAGACACCGATGCCGTTAGCGGGTCTATTACATAACCGCCTGCTCGCCTCAGTGGCCAAAAATCGCGGAAATCAGGATTGGGCTGCACTTGCTAGAATTGCTCTTGAAGAAGCGGGATTGGAATAACAGGATGCAGCGAAGGATATTGCCGAAATAGTAAGAAAAATAGGATAAATTGAAGGTATACGCGCATTAATTTTGTGTTCTGGCAGGAGAATGGCCGTAAAAGTAGAACATTATAATCAAGCACCTAGAATTGCTTCTTGGAGTAGATAAAACAGGGAGTGGTTAGATGACAAACCTTTTGAACAGAAAAATTTTATTGGCTAGCCGGCCAGTAGGAATGCCAGATGAAAGCAATTTTGAATTTATTGAGGAGAATGTTCCTGAACTTCAGGATGGTGAAGTGCTAATACGGTCACTTTATTTGTCTGTTGACCCTTATATGAGAGGCCGGATGTCGGATGCCAAATCTTATGCCAAGCCATATGAAGTAGGTCAGCCATTTAAAGGCGGGGGCGTTGGAAAAGTAATCGAATCGAAAAATTCTCGGTTTGAAGCGGGGCAGTATGTAGATGGCCTTATGGAATGGGCTGAGTATAACGTTTCTGATGGAAGCGGTCTTCGCAGACTTAACCCAGAATTGGCACCTGTGACTACTGCACTGCATGTGCTCGGAATGCCTGGATTAACTGCTTATTTTGGATTGTTATACATAGGGGAGCCGAAGGAAGGGGAAACGGTCGTCGTTTCAGGAGCATCTGGAGCTGTTGGAACAGTTGTCGGTCAAATCGCTAAATTAAAAGGCTGCCGAGTCGTTGGTATTGCAGGCGGAGACGATAAATGCGCCTATTTAACCGAGGAACTAGGTTTTGATGCTGCGATTAACTATAAAACAGCAGATAACCTTCGCAAAGCATTGAAGGAAGCCTGCCCTAACGGTGTCGATGTTTATTTCGACAATGTTGGGGGTACTGTAAGCGATGCGGTGATGTCCTTAATTAACTTCCAGTCCAGAACCGCCATTTGCGGACAAATCTCTCAATATAATGCGGATAAGCTGCCTATCGGTCCAAGAGTGGCTGGTCAGTTGTTGACAACCAGTTCCATGATGAAGGGCTTCATTGTTTCTGACTATGCCCAGCACAACAAGGAAGGCATAACACAGCTAACCCAGTGGGTAAGGGAAGGAAAAATCAAATACCGTGAAACGATTGTCGAAGGCTTTGATAACACTGTAGATGCCTTCCTAGGACTTTTCCGGGGTGACAACATTGGTAAACAGCTGGTGAAAGTGGCTGAGGAATAAAGAAGAAAAGAAGTGTCCTTTTGGGGCACTTTTTGTGTTTTGCCCGGGGCGGGTATAAAACGGTATTAGAAGTAACAAACAAGTTGCCTATTTTACCCGAAGCTTTATGATATAAACAGAAATAGGGTAAAATAAAGGAAATTTTATCGGTGAGGTTACCTGTAATGAACTTGAAGTTTCAGCTAACACGAGCATTCATCATAAGTGTCATCTCCCTTGCAGCCTTTGCATTGATGGCAACGCTTATCGAGGCTCATAAGATTGTCCAATTTGATAGCACCATAATAAATTCGGTTCAGGGACTTGAGTCACCTGCTTTAACAGCCATCATGAAATTTTTCACCTTTATTGGGTCGACAAAAATAGTGGTAATTCTCAGCATCCTTATTATTTACTTTCTCTATAAGGTGCTTTACCATCGGCTGGAATTGATATTATTCATTGCCGTGATTGCGGGAACCCCGATTATCAATTCCATATTAAAATCAATCTTTCACCGAGCGCGGCCCGAATTTCATCGATTGATAGAAATCGGTGGCTATAGTTTTCCGAGCGGACATGCGATGAATGCATTTTCTGTATATGGAATACTTGCCTTCCTGCTTTGGAGACATATTGCTACCCGAACAGGCCGAACACTGTTGATTTTTTTTAGTATCATTATGATTTTGATGATTGGCATCAGCCGTATCTATTTGGGTGTTCATTATCCAAGTGATATTATTGGCGGCTATTTTGCGAGCGGGTTTTGGATGGCAACAACAATCTGGTTTTTCCAATGGTATGTAGAAAGGCAGCCGCAATTAAAAGGCAGGCAGTTGAAAAAGACGTAAAAAATGGAGTGGCGCGCCACCCGTTTTTTTATTTAGATGGTGACAAGGCCCTACTTTAAATTGTATAATAATTCACAATAATTAAAATGAGGGTAGAGGTAGCTATCATGAGTTCGTTTTTTAAAGATCAGCTAGAACAATTTCAAGAGAAGAATCAAAATCGCGGCAGGCTTTTAGTCAGTTGTCCGGATCAACCGGGTATTGTGGCCGCCATTTCACAATTTTTATATTCCTACAATGCAAATATTATTGAGTCCAATCAGTATTCTACTAATCCAGAGGGCGGGCGTTTTTTCATCAGAATTGAATTTGAATGCCCCTCTTTAAAAGATAAAGCTCAGGAAATGAAACAGAAATTTATTGAGATTGCTGCGCAGTTTTCAATGGAATGGAGCTTTAGACCGGTTTTTGAGGTGAAAAGAACGGCGATTTTTGTATCAAAGGAATTGCACTGTCTGCTTGAACTCTTATGGGAATGGCAAAGCGGTGATTTATTGACGGACATCGCTCTTGTCATCAGCAATCATGAAGAGGCTAGGGATGTGGTCGAAGGACTGAATATTCCGTTCTACTATATTCCTGCCAATAAGGACATTCGTGCGGAGGTTGAAGCCAAGCAATTGCAGCTCCTCAAAGAACATGAAATTGATGTCATCGTGCTGGCCCGCTATATGCAAATTTTGACGCCGAACTTTGTGGCTGCTAACCCAAATAAAATTATCAACATCCACCATTCGTTCCTGCCAGCCTTTATTGGGGCGCGGCCGTATGAACGGGCATATGGCCGCGGTGTAAAATTAATCGGGGCCACCTCCCATTATGTGACCAATGATTTGGACGAGGGGCCAATTATCGAGCAGGATATTGCCCGGGTTGACCACCGTTCGAATGTTGAGGCCCTTAAGAAAATCGGCCGTTCGATCGAACGGAGTGTATTAGCGCGTGCGGTCAAATGGCATTTAGATGACCGGGTTATTGTCCATGAGAATAAGACGATTGTCTTTTAATGCGAAGTTATATAATTTAAAAAGCCATGCTGATTGGGTGGCTTTTTTGCGTTAGTCTGGAAGAATGAAGCTTTCAATTCAGTTCATAATAAGAACGAAAAGGAGTGAATTTCATGGATAAGAAATATAACACAAACGATGATGCAACGGTGGAATTAAAGAAGGCACTCAATAAAACCAAACCGCCGCAAAACCGGATGAGCGAAGCGGAGAGAAGAATGAAATATGGTGAAAAAGGAAATGAAGTTTAAACTTACCTGAATCCAATAAAAAATAGAGGTGAAAAAAATGGCAGATAAAAATCCAATTGAGTACTCAGGGAAGGTATTGGACCAGAGAAATACCCTAACTGGTCCAGACGATTCAGGAAAAACGGGTTATCCGAAACCTCCAAAGCATGTATCAATACAGCAGAAGAATAATAACGATTAAGTTTGAATGGAAAGGGTGTCGGGATGGTGCGGCACCTTTTTCTTTTTGTATAAGCATTTAATTTTTGTTCCTAAACTGTCATTGTTACTATAGTAGTGTATCTGTTTAAAGAAAGGACTTATAAATAATGACAAATACTCATATACCAGTTTCAGTATTAAACCTTGCCCCAATTCGGGAAGGACAAGATTCAAAACAAGCGATTGATGCAATGGTGGATTTAGCACAGTCAGTTGAAAAAATGGGATATAAACGTTATTGGATTGCGGAACACCACAACACCCCGACGCTGGTCAGTTCTGCAACTGCCATTTTAATAAAACATACCTTAGAACATACAAATGAAATTAGCGTGGGCTCGGGCGGGATTATGCTCCCGAACCACTCCCCTTTGGTAGTTGCTGAACAATTCGGAACGATGGCAACCATTTATCCGGGGCGGGTTGAACTTGGTCTCGGCCGCGCGCCTGGAACAGACATGATGACAGCAAATGCACTAAGACGTTCGAAAAACGATTCTGTCTTTACGTTTCCTGAAGATGTTAAAGCGTTGCAAACGTATTTTGGACCTGAAGACCAGCAAGGTTATGTGCGGGCATATCCTGGGGCAGGAACGAATGTCCCTATTTATATTCTTGGTTCCTCGACAGATTCTGCTTACTTAGCGGCAAGTCTGGGACTTCCATATGTTTTTGCCTCCCATTTTGCGCCAAGATACATGGAGGATGCGATTTCGATTTATCGCAGCCGGTTCCAGCCGTCTGAGTATTTGGATCAGCCATACATGATGGTTTGTTTAAACGTGGTTGCTGCAGCAACAGACGAGGAAGCAAGTTTCTTATCAACTACGATGCGGCAATTTTCCCTAAATGTTGTTCGCGGTTCCCGCATGCCATTGCAGCCGCCGGTTGAAAATATGGAACAAATTTGGACTCCAATGGAGAAGGAAATGGTGATGTCCATGTCCAGAATGACGATGTTGGGAAGTAAAGAGACCGTCCGGGAGCAGTTGTCAGCATTTCAGGAAAAATATAATGTGGATGAACTTATGGCTGTTACCTATATTTATGATGTTGAAAAACAAAAACGGTCGTATGAGATATTAAAGGAAATTGTGGACGGGAAATAGGTAAAAAGTGCAAATATCTTGCGGGATATTTGCGCTTTTTTATTATCTTATTTGTACGGATTTTATGGAAAAAAGATGTAAAATTAGTGGGGGCAATTAAAAAATTCGCTGAAAGGGGAATGGATTAATGGGAGAAGGAAAATCATCATTACTGGTTATAGACGTTCAGTTAGGTCCGCTTTGGGGGACTTATAAAAAGGATGAAACGTTTTCCGTGATACAAAAGATGATTGCTAAAGCGGAAAGAGAAAATGTCCCTGTTTTTTACATTCAGTTTGAAGGTCCGGAGGGTGATTTGCTGGCAAGGGGAACACAGTTTTGGAAGTTTGCTCCGGGGATTACTCCCCGCGAGCAGGATGTTGTGATCCACAAACGGGCGGCGGATTCTTTTTATCAAACGGATTTACAAGAGGAGTTGCAAAATCGCGGTGTGACCAACCTTGTTGTAGTCGGTGTGAGAACAGAATTCTGCATTGATACGACGTGCCGTTCAGCCTTGTCACAAGGTTTTGATGTTACATTAATTGAGGACGGTCATACCACTGTTGACGCAGTTTTTTCTGCCGAGCAGGTAATAAATCATCATAATCATACCCTGAGAGGAGTGAAGACTCCTGAACACAAGATTGCCGTTGTGAAGTCGGATGAGGTTATCTTTTAAATTAAGAACTTTTTGCGTCGTATGTCTAGCTAATATTCCGATTTTTCAAATATAAGTGTAAAATAAAAGTAGGAAAAATACTCCATTTTGATTCGCCATACGATTTTTCCAAATCAAAACGAAAGAAGATGGAGAAAATGGACAAAACGAAGTTTTTATCGAACATGGCCGGAACAGTGTTGACATTGGTCGGGATTGCGGCAATTACGGTTGGACTGGGGCTGATTGTGGCGCCCGATGGAGATGGTTTCAAGCTATCAGTTGAGCTCTTGAAAAATACTCCGTTCAGGGACTATCTCATTCCCGGTATCGTTTTGTTGACAGTGATTGGAGTAGGAAGTTTATTGGCGGCAATTCTAGCATTTAAGCTTCATCGGTTCGCAGGAGCAGCGACCTTGCTGCTTGGCTTGGCACTCGTCCTGTTTATTGTGGCCCAAGTCTATTGGATTGGTACAGGAAGCGGTTTATTGCCGATTTTAATGATTGTTGGGATTGTGGAGATGGGCTTAGGAGTTTTGATCATGGCAGTGGATTCCAATCATCAAATGTTCCACCGCCATCATAATCACCATGCACATTAAAGGGAAGAATGGAGGAATTTTACATTGAAAATGTAAGATTCCTTTTTGTCATTTTTTGCAGGGTTTTAGGAATTTTTGTTGAAAGGTTAAAAAGGATGGTTTCATAAAAAATGTTAAAGGGGTATTTGCAAAATGGAAAGTTTTCACTTTAAAGTAAATGGCAGCTGGCAGGGAGATCGGAATGGGAAGGGGCATATTCAAGGAGGCGGGCTTGATATTACTGTCTCCGCACCGGCGGATATGGAGGGTCCAGGAATCGGGTCAAATCCGGAGGAGCTGCTTATTTCTTCTTCCAATAATTGTTATATGATTACACTAGGGGCGATGCTGGGGAATCGTAAAATTGAGCTAGAAAAACTCGAGGTTGTTTCTGAGGGTGTAGTTGACAGGGAGGATGGCAAATTGAAGTTTAAACAAATTATCCATCGTCCAGTTTTTTATATTAATAGTGACTCGGGGATCTCTCCAGAAAAATTGCTAGAGATTGCAGTCCGAGCAGAAAAAGCTTGCTTTATTTCTCAGACATTACGGCCAAGTATCGATATTTCAGTAGAGCCAAATGTTGTCGTTGATGGAAAATAATACTTGACCAAAAAATGAGCTTGTACTAATATTTATATTAGTTTTTCTATATATTGTTTTGTTTACAAAACTAAAAACTATATATTGTGTTAGCCTTAAAGAGAGACGCCGAATACGGCTTAATAGGGAATCCGGTGTGATGCCGGAACTGCCCCCGCAACTGTAAATGCTGACGAAATGAGCAAACCACTGTATAAGAATGCTTATGAAAATAGGTGCTTATATGGGAAGGGCTTAGAGTAGAGGGATGCATAAGTCAGGAGACCTGTCTTTCTTAAGATGTTTCAACTTCTTCGGGGATTGAGAAGAGGAAACGACGGCGACAGAAAAGAAGGCATGGTTTCCTTTTTCTTTTTTTGTTGTTTGCTCGTTTCATCCGCTCGGATCCCCCCGAAGCGGATTTTTTATTTATAGGGGGAAAACCATGACCACACAGGAAAAATCAGATTTATACGAAGTATTAGAATCGATTAAGGAAGTTTCGATGAAATACAAGCTGGATACAACGGGGCTGGAAAAACAAATTATGGAGCTAGATATGTCAAAAGAGGAGGCAAATCAGCAGGGATTATTATATGCAGTTAACAAAATTGCAATGGACCAGCCGGATTGGACTTTTGTTGCGGCCCGCTTATATCTGTATGAACTCTATATTAATGCAGCGGAGAATAGAGGCTATGATTCTTCACTAAAATATGGGGATCTACACGGCTTAATTATACATTTAAGTAGTATTGGGATTTATTCTAGTGACCTATTAAATTTATATACGAAAGAGGAAATAGAGGAATTAGCGAAAGAGATTAATCCTGACCGGGATGAGTTATTTAATTACATAGGGTTATTCCTATTGGCAGACCGTTATCTTGCCCGGGACCATAATCGAAACATTTTCGAACTACCGCAGGAACGTTTCATGATCATTGCCATGACAATCATGAAATACGAGAAAAAGGGCGTGAGGATAAAACTGGTAAAAGAAGCTTACTGGGCATTGAGTAATTTATATATGACTGTTGCCACCCCCACCTTGGCGAATGCCGGAAAAAGCTTTGGTCAGCTGTCCTCCTGCTTCATTGATACGGTGGACGATTCCCTTGATGGCATCTATTTAAATAACTGGGACATTGCCCGGTTAAGCAAAGATGGCGGCGGGATTGGGATTTACTTTGGGAAGGTGAGGGCATTAGGCTCAGACATTAAAAAGTTCAAGGGTAATTCCTCCGGTGTCGTACCATGGGTTAAATTGGTCAACGATACCGCCGTCAGTGTTGATCAATTAGGCCAGCGCCAGGGGGCAATTGCTGTTTACTTGGATTTGTTTCACAAGGATCTAATGAACGGGTTCCTGGATTTGAAAACGAACAATGGGGACGAACGCCGGAAAGCACATGATATTTTTACAGGTGTCTGCGTGCCGGATCTTTTTATGGAAAAACTGCAGGAGACTGATGGCACTGGCAGAAGCATCGGCGAGTGGCATACCTTTTGTCCTCATCAAGTGAAGCAGGTGATGGGCTGGAAAGATGCCGATGGAAATCCCCTAGGGATAGAGGATTTTTACGATGAAATTGACCGGAAATATTTTACGGAGAAATATGAAGAAGCTGTTAACCATCCGTTACTGCCGCGAAAAACGTATAGGGCTATGGATATAATGGCGCGAATCATGATGGTGCAATTGGAAACGGGGACCCCGTATATGTTTTACCGGGATGAGGTCAACCGGCAAAATCCCAATAAACATTTATTAGGAAAGGGCCGCACCTCGATTTTCTGCAGCAACCTTTGTACGGAAATCACGCAAAATATGTCGGCGACGAAAATTGTTAACGAATACCAGGATCAGGAAGGAAATATAGTAATTGTTCGAAAACCTGGTGATTTCGTGGTATGTAATCTATCGTCTATTAATCTTGCCAAAGCAGTCCCGGCTAAGGTAATGGAGCGTTTGGTCCGTATCCAGGTCAGAATGCTGGATAATGTCATTGATTTAAATACCATTTCGGTAGGACAGGCGCAGTTGACGAATCAAAAATTCCGGGCTATCGGTCTCGGTACGTTTGGATGGCATCATCTTTTAGCGTTGAAGGGGATACACTGGGAATCGGAGCGGGCTGTTGAATTTGCGGACGAGCTTTATGAGGAGATTGCCTACTATACCATCCGTTCCTCAATGGAATTGGCCCGTGAAAAAGGAGCTTACAGTCAGTTCCATGGTTCGGAGTGGCAGACCGGGGAGTATTTTGAGCGGAAAAATTACCGCTCTGAACGGTGGCTGGAGATAAAAAAGGAGGTAGCTCAGCACGGGCTCCGGAACGGCTGGTTGATGGCCATCGCTCCGAATTCATCAACAGCTAAAATTGGAGGCTCAACCGACGGTATTGACCCAATTTACTCTGTCGAATTCGCGGAGGAAAAGAAAAACTTTAAGTTTAAAGTGACGGCACCGGATTTGAACCATCGAACGTATATTTATTACCGCCGGGCAAGGCACGAGCTCGATCAGAAGTGGAGCATTCAACAAAATGCGGCCCGCGCACGCCATATTGACCAAGCAATCAGCTTTAACCTTTATGTCCGGCATGATATCAAAGCGAAAGAACTGTTAAACCTTCATATGGAAGCATGGAGGCAGGGGTTGAAGACGACGTACTACGTTAGAAGCACATCGCAAACGGAAATCGAGGAATGCGAAGCTTGTCATAGCTGACAGGAGGAAATAGAGATGAAACTTTTGAAAAAAATTAAACTTTTGAATCCAGAGTTTCCCAATAAGTCAACCGGCATCATTAATGGCCAGTCGTCGGGTTTGCTGAATTGGAATGATATTGCTTATCCACAGATGTATGATTTATATCAAACTTTGTTATCAAATTTTTGGAAAGCTCAAGAGATTAATATGCAGGATGACATAAAACAATGGGACCTGCTTAGTGACATTGAAAAAGATGTATTTTTGCGGATCAATACACAGCTAGCATCACTAGACAGTCTGCAAACACCAACGATGACACAAGTAATGGATTATGTGACCGATTCCAGCTTTAAAGCGATTTTTGCTGTGATTGCCCAGCAGGAGGCAGTCCACAATGAATCCTATTCGTATATTTTGAGCTCGCTAGTTCCGTTAAGAGAGCAGAATGAGCGGTTTAATCAGGCAAAAAGTGACCCGATTGTACAAAAACGGAACCAGCTGATTTTAGATGCGTATGAACGATTTCGTGAAAAGCCCACAGCACAACATTTATTTGAATTAAGTGTAAACTCAATTAACCTCGAGGGGATCTATTTTTATGCGGGCTTTGCTTTTTTCTATCATCTTGCCCGGCAGCAGAAAATGCTGAAAACCAGTACGATGATCAGCTATATTCAGCGGGATGAAATGCAGCATGCGTACTTCATGGCGCAGTTTATTCGGATTCTATTAACTGAAAACTCGGAGCTGTTTACCCAGGAGAATATGGACTATGTCTATCGAACGATTGGACAAGCAGTTGCGCTGGAAAAAGAGTGGGCTTCATTCATTTTGAAGGATATTAACGGGATTGATTTGGGCGAATACGAAGAATACACGGAATACCTTGCCAATAAGCGCCTGCGTCAGCTTGGCCTTGAAAATTTATACACGGATAGGACCAATCCGATGCCGTGGATCCATGTGTTTAGTGATGAAATGCTGAACGGAACAAAATCTGACTTCTTCGAGCAGAAGCCGCGGACCTATTCCAAAGTCACCCAATCAAATGGGTTCGATGAGTTATGAAAATAGCCATCATATATGCTTCAAAAACAGGGAATACGGAGGAATTAGCCTATTTGCTGTGGCGTTTATTTTTACAGAAAAATAGCGATACAGCCTTATTCCGTGTCGACCAATTTCCGGTTTGGGAATTAGCGAGGTTTGATACGGTCGTGATTGGAACCTATACGTGGGGAAATGGGGAAATTCCATATGAAATGATGGAACTGTACCGCGCTTTTGAAACATTGGAGGTCAGAGGTATGATCACGGGGGCGGCAGGGACTGGCGACAGCGGGTACCCAAGATTTTGCGGGGCAGTTGATGAATTTAGGGATATGCTTTATGTTCAGACGAACTTGGCGGCCACTCTTAAAATTGAAGTGATTCCGCAGGCGAAGGACTTAGAGCGATGCAGGAAGTTTGTGGATGCTATTGTACAACGAATCAACCAAAGAATTGCTTTGGGTTCGTAAACAAAAAAATGCGGGAATTAAAAAATAGTTCTCGCATTTTTGGAATTAATTGCAGTCCTATGCGCAAAAGGAGGGATATCACTAGAAAAATTTGCTAAAATAGAAGTGACGTATGAATTCATACGCCAGGGTAAAAATTTAAATGTAAATAGGGGGATTGGATGAAAGTTCAAAAAACGCTTTACCGCAAGTTTTTCTCTGTATTAACTGCTGCAGCCATGATGACAACCGCCACTGCTGCTCTTGCAGCCCCTAAAGAGCCTCCTGCACCGTCAGTAAAAGCACAAGCAAATGCCTCCTATGAATCTGCACTACATAATAAAGACAAAAGCAACTATACGTTGACTATCATGCACACCAATGATACCCATGCACATTTAGACAATGTTGCAAGAAGGATAACCGCTATTAAACAAGTGCGCGAAGCACATCCAAGTTCACTTCTATTGGATGCTGGGGATGTTTTTAGCGGAACACTTTATTTTAACAAGTATGAGGGTCTGGCCGATCTAGAGTTTATGAATCTTGCGGGCTATGACGCGATGACATTTGGTAACCATGAATTTGACAAAGGGACAGCCACCTTGGCGAATTTTGTGAAAGGGGCGGAATTTCCATTTGTCAGCGCAAATGTCGACTTTAAGCAAGATGGAAATATCAACTCGTATTTTAATGATGAAATTAAAAACAATCCCAAGCGCCATGGCGAAATTTACAATGGCATTATTAAAAAGGTAAACGGGGAGAGAATAGGGATTTTTGGATTGACGACCGCCGAAACCGTGGACATTTCCAGCCCAGGCCCTGATGTGGTTTTTCAAAATTATCTAGAAGAAGCAAAACAAGCAGTCAAATCGTTTAAAGAAAAAGGCGTCAATAAAATTATTGCATTGACACATATCGGGTATGATGATGGAGGCGGAGATAACGACCTGACGTTAGCCAAGGAAGTTGATGGGATTGACGTCATCGTCGGCGGGCATACGCATACTAAACTAGACCAGCCGGTCGTGGTAGAAGCCGGCAAGGAGCCGACAGTCATTGTCCAAGCAAATGAATACAGCAAATACCTAGGGACACTAGATGTTCAATTTGATAAAAAAGGAAAAATTGTGAATTTCGGAGGCAAGCTTGTTGATCTTAGTCAAGTGCCAGAAGATCCGGAGGCGGCACAGATACTCGAAACTAAATACAAGCCAGCTGTAGTAAAAATGCAAAAGACCGTGATTGGTAAAACAACGGTTGACTTAATTGGCGGTAATCCGCCTGCACGAACTGTTGAAACCAATCTGGGGAACCTGATTACGGATGGAATGCTTGCCAAAGCAAAAACCATCAACTCAGAAACGGTTATTGCATTCCAAAATGGAGGCGGGATTCGTGCGACTGTGCCTGCGGGGAATATTACCTTGGCGAATGTATTCGAAATCATGCCGTTTGGAAACTCGTTGGGCATCATGAAATTAACGGGTGCGGAAATTAAAGAGGCTCTTGAAATTAGCGTTAAGGACGTACCAAAAGCGTTTGGCGGGTTTCTCCAAGTATCAGGTTTGAAATTTACCTACGATAGCAGTCAACCTGTTGGCCAAAGGGTGAAATCAATTGATGTAAAAGAAGATGGCGTTAACTATGTTCCTCTTGATCCTAATAAAACTTACGTTGTTGCCACGAACACCTTCACGGCAAAAGGCGGAGACGGTTTTACTGTTTTTGCGAAAGCGTACAGTGAAGGTCGTGTCAGCGAACCGGGATATGTCGACTGGGAAACCTTTACTGAATATGTAAACGCCCAAGAAGATAAAACCGTCAGTCCAAGTGTGGAAGGACGCATCGTAAATCTGGCAAATTAGTAGCAGGACATATTTGTAGGCTAAAAAAGAAATCCATAAAAACTAAGATAATACAGTTGGGAATTTTACTTACGGTAAGATTCCCTTTTTAAATGTAAAAATATAGAATTCTAGCAATAAAAATACGTTTCGTGTCACGAAACACCATGCTATAATGGATAACATGATTATAGTAAATTGGAAAGGTTCGTGTACATCCTTATGAATGTCGGCCAAAATAAAGCTTTTATCAGCTTGTTTTTAGTCTCTGTCTTTTGGGGCTGTAATTATCCCATCAGTGCTTATTTGCTTCAAGGGTTTTCCCCAGTATTCTTATCAACTGTCCGGATTTGTATAACATCGCTTTTTCTGATTATAGTTGCGCTCTTTTATAAGGGAATTAAGCGCCCAACAATCTCCGAATGGAGATATCTTGTTGGTGTCGGAATTTTTGGGACGCTGCTGAACCAAACGTTTTATTTTACCGGCCTGAAACATACCACGCCGGCCAATGCGTCATTAATCATTTCGCTGGCACCAATTGCGACTATTATCCTCGAACGGATTATTTTTAAAGTGAAATTAACAGCTAAAAAATCTTTAGGGGCTATTATCAGTTTGATTGGTGTTTTTTCAATTATTGGGGTGGCCGGTGGATCATTAGGAATCTCTTGGGGAGATTTTAATATTTTTATAGCAATGCTTTGTTTGTCGATCAGTATTTTATTTATCCGCGGCTTATCCCAAACCATGCCTTCTTTTGTGGTCACGGTTTACGCGACCGTTTTAGGGAGTGTCTTAATGATTCCTGCTGCAGGAGTGGAAGAAATGGTGATCGGAACCACCATTAGTCATTCTGTCTTCATGTGGTCGTTGCTAATTTTTGCAGCGATATTTGCCCAAGGAATGGCCGGTTTTTGGTGGAATAGCGGGGTGGCAAAGGTGGGAGCAGGAACGGCTTCCATGTTCATGAACATCCAGCCGTTTGTCGCTATTCTTGCTTCACATTTCATATTAGGGAACCGGATTATGCTGTCGCAAATTTTAGGGGGAATCTTAGTGCTGCTGGGGGTTTATATCGCCAACATGCCTAGTTTCAAACCGATCATGGCCGTTGAACATAAGAAAAGCATCTAATATATTTTAAAGGGCAGTGAATATTATCAATCACTGCTCTTTTTGTACCTGAAAAGGTAGAGTCCTAGGAATTCCCCGGAGTAAATAAAGTTAATCAGCATTTGCATTTATTACATAGGAATAATTTAATAAAATAGAAAATATAAGAACGGAGGTAAGCTATGTTGACAGAAAAACTTTTAACAAAACTCAAAGAAGATTTTGAACCCTCACTCAATCACTCCGGAATAGACGGAGACCGTCTAGCGAAAAGATTGGCCAAGCTTTCCGAAATCGGTGCTACCCCTGAAGGCGGAGTGAATCGTCCCGGTTTTTCAGCAGAGGAAAAGCAAGCTAAAGAATTGGTGAAAACATGGATGCAAGAGGCTGGCTTAAAGGTATGGGAAGATGGTGCAGGGAATGTATTCGGAAGATTGGCTGGATTAGATGATGCCCTGCCAGCGATTGCATCAGGTTCCCATGTCGATAGTGTCCCAAATGGAGGGAATTTTGACGGCCCGCTTGGTGTATTGGCCGCCCTTGAGGTAGTCGAGGCATGGAAAGAAACGGGGCATCGCTCGCAACGTCCATTTGAAGTTGTCATTTTTTCGGATGAAGAGGGAGCTCGGTTTAATGGCAGTTTAACAGGAAGCATGAGTTTGATGGGAACGCTTGATATCGAAAAACAGCTTCAATTGACTGATTATAATGGGGATTCATTTGAAGAAGTCCTTGAAAAATATGGGACTAGTCTCGACGAATTGAAAAAGGCATCCAGCCACAAGAAGGACATTGGATTATTTGTTGAGGTACATATTGAACAGGGAAAGCGGCTTGAAAAGGCAGGGCTCCCTGTCGGCATTGTCAGCGGAATAGCGGGGCCATGCTGGCTGGAAATTATTTTTTCAGGAAAGGCAGGTCACGCCGGAAATACACCGATGGATGACCGGAAGGATGCGCTAGTTGCTGCAGGTGAATTCGTGGTTGCGGTGGAGACATTCCCTGAAAAAGTAAGCTCTACTGCCGTTGCAACGGTTGGTAAGCTTTCTGTTCATCCAAATGGGGTAAACGTCATCCCAGGAGAGGTCTCATTGTTTGCTGATATTCGTGACATTTACGAGAATACCCGTGATGAACTCGTCTCGCTTGTTATTGAAAAAGCAAAATCCATTGCAGAAAAACGAGGGATTGAGGTATCGATTAAGGTGAATACCTCTGTTAAGCCTGTACCGATTGATGAAAACATTCAAGAGAAATTGGAAAAAGCATTTCAAGAAAATCAAATTGAGCCAATGAGATTACCAAGCGGTGCCGGTCATGATTCAATGATCGTAGGAGAGGAGATCCCAGTTGGCATGATTTTTGTAAGAAGCAAAGACGGAATCAGCCACAATCCAAAAGAATGGTCCTCCCTAAACGATTGCGTAATATCAGTGCATGTACTAAAAAGCTTTATTGAAAGCTTGTAAAACGCGGGGACGGTTCTTCTGCTTCTGAAGCAGAAGAACCGTCCCTATGCATCACTATTCTACCTTAATTTTAATCTGTGACACCGCATTGTATCCATATCCCTTCCGGTTCCTGAAAGCGGTATCGGGCTGCAAATGGCCGTTTGAATCATAGGCACGGACCTTGATGGAGTATTCGCGATTTTTTTCAAATACAACAGAATATGACTACTTAATCCATTGATATTGTCGGGGCTGGCCATGGAAAATGGCCGGCTTCCATGTTCCGCCATCATCCAAACTAACCTCAACGGATATAACCACACCTTCGCCAGTCCAAGCGAAACCCTTTATTTCATGCTGGCCAGGCTGCAAGATTTGCCGGTCAAGCGGCTGCTGAATAATTGAATTTACATGGCTCACTGTCACAGGGACGGCCTCTTCATTATTGTTTTTATGAGGATAATAGACATAATCATCTGTCTGGAAGGGCCCGGAAAAAGGATGGTCCACTACACGAATGGTTTTTAGCCACTTTACTGACGCCATTCCGTACCAGCCGGGAACGATTAATCGAAACGGAAATCCATTTTTCGGGCTAATCTGTTTGTGATTATGTTCCCAGGCAACGATGACATCATGTTCCATGGCTTTTTTTAGCGGAAGGCTTCTTACGAAAGGAACATGTTGACCTTTCTTGATCCCAGAATCATTACCCTCAAAGACCACTTCATGGGCACTATCCTGAACTCCAGCAATCTGAAGCAGATGAAAGAGGGGTACCCCTTTCCATGTCCCTTGGCTAATCGCCCCATCCTTCCATTGCTCTCCAAACACTTTTGGTCTGAAGTGGGCTCGTTTGTTCCCAGAACACTCAACCACAGCGGTCACTGTTCGGGAAGGCATTGTAATGATTTGGTTGTATGGAATGGTAATGGGAGTCTTCACTGCGCCGGTGATGGCTAGATAGTACGAATGGTTGGAAAGGGCGGGATATTGAAAATGATTTCTTCGATAGATTAATGCGGTTGGCGTTTCACTGTTTTCAAGAAAATGGATGGGTGTTTCCTGATTTTCGGGTTGTAAACTGCGGGTTGTTAGGTAAGGTTTATTTTTAAAAAAAGGATCTCTTGGATACAAACAATCACTCCTTTCCTACCTTATAAATATATTAGAAATATAGACTTATATAAGTTAAAGCCCTTGTCAAAAATAAAATGAGAAGGTTTTATTTTTAGGATGAGGTGAAAATCAATGAATGAACCAATGGAGTATCCGTACATCCTGTACAACGAAGTCATCTTGTATCTTGAATCTAAGTGGCGACGTTCTTTAGATGAGCATGAAAGACACGTGCTGATCGAGGGCTACAAATATGGAAGAATGGTCGAAGCGGAAAACGAAATCAGAATACTGTTTGCAAAGTAAAGCGGATGATTCCGCTTTATTTTTTTACCATTGAAAAATTGAAGGGATTCCCAGAATTTTGTTGAATAAATAGGTAAATTTCTTTTTATGGTGAGGTGGGAAAAATTGACCGAGTTACAATTAGCTTTTATCGATGAATTTGGAAATTATGGATTTGATTTTGACAACCACGAACATTCGACCCACTTTATCATTATTTCCATTCTTGTAAAAGAATCTGAAAAAGAAAACCTGGAACAGCAGCTGCAAAACTATTTTCCCTCAGAATCTGGGCCTATGGATGATGCCCAAAAATCCAAGGTATTGCAGGAAATAAAGGATTTGCCTTTTACTATATATGCCTACGTAATTGATAAAAGAAAGGTAAGAGAAGACAGCGGCATCATGCATCAAACGCCTTTTATTAAATATATAAATAGGATGGTTTATGAGGACTTAAATAGAACCTTTGATCAGCTTGATCTTGTAACGGATGAATCTGAAGGGAAGAAATTCTTGCAGGAATTTAAAAGGTACATCATAGCAAGGAGTATTCCAGATTTATTCAATTATTCTTCGTTTGGGTTCAATAACAGCCAGTCTGATATCTTGCTTCAATTGGCCTGCTTAATTGCGGAGACTTTGGGCAATAGCTACGACCGTACTTCTTATTCCGTTCATTCCCATTCATTGCTAAAAATGATTAAACATAAAATTGCCGCTCTTAATCTGCTGCCTTTGGATTACCGACATTTTCTTTATGATTACAAAACAGACCCCACTGACTCCCGATACAACGAGGTAATCATCAAACAGGCTGTCAATTCCTCCTATCAATATATCGAAAAACATCGTAAGAGTGAGGAAGAGGACGAAAGGCTCCGAATCGATTTCTTGAAGTTTCTTTTGTTCAATCTGAAGGAAAATCCGGATGAATACGTCTATACTCAAGAAATTCTCGATAATTTAAATGCCATTCGGGATATAAAAATGAATCAGCATTATTTCCGCTCCAACATTGTTTCGAAGCTGCGTGATAGCGGGTTGTTAATCGCCAGCAGCAATAAAGGCTACAAGCTGCCTATATGTTTAAACGATTTATATGATTTTGTGAATCTATCAAGTTTGACCATCCATCCGATGATCCAGAGAATATCCAAGTGCAGGGATCAGATTCTGCTGGCAACTAACAATGAAATCGACATTCTTGACCAAAAAGAATATGGCTATTTGAAAAAAATCATTGAATTGGAAAAGTTGACTATTAACTGAATGTATTAGGAGGGGTTAGCCAGATGGGGAAAAAGACTTTGTTTATTAATGGCGAAGTAATTACCGTCAATCCAAAGGATGAAATTTGCAGTGCAGTTGCTGTTGAGGGAAGGAAGATTATAGCGGTTGGCAGTACAGAAGAGATTTTGAAGTTAAAAGATGAAACATGTAAAATCATTGATTTAAACGGGAGGACCCTTCTTCCGGGCTTTATTGAGTCCCATCTTCATATTACCATTTATGGAACAAATGAATTATCTGTTTCCTGTAAGGATGAATCGGTCCAATCCATCGCTGATTTGCTGAAAAAGCTGAAAGAAAGGGCAAAGGAAACACCCAAAGGGGAATGGATTCGGGCTTGGGGATATAATGACCAAAAAATTGCTGATGGACGTTTTCCAACGAAGGAGGAATTGGATAGCGTTTCGAACGAACATCCAATTATTGTCATACGTGCTTGCGGTCATATATCTGCAGTGAATAGTTATGTGCTGAAACTGGTATCCATCGATAAAAATACTCCCAATCCAGATGGTGGTAAAATTGGGCGGCAAGCAGATGGAGAGCCATGCGGATTGTTGATTGAAAATGCCCATATGCAAGTTTTTCAAACAGCTGGTTTTTCCCGTGAAGAAATCCGTAAGGCCCATATCATTGCGTCCAGGCATTTTGCTAAAAAAGGAATAACTTCTGTCCATGATGCATCCGGGTATGGAATAGCAAATGTAGAAGCCCTTCAAGAGGATTGTGAAAATGGTGTGATTAAGCAGCGAGTCTATGCGATGATCGGGGCACTCAACGAAGCTGAGAAGGTCGTCCGGTATTTTGTTGATTTAGGTGTCAAAACCAAGGATGGAAATGATCGTTTTAAATACGGTCCAGTAAAGTTATTCCTCGATGGAAGCAGCAGCGGCCCAACCGTTTGGACAAGGGAGCCTTACGATAGTGATCCAACTAATTACGGCATCCATTATTACCGCCAGGAAGAAATCGAGGAACTGTTTATTCCAGCGCATCAAAAAGGGTGGCAAATTACTGCTCACGCCCAAGGAGATGCTGCCATCGATATGTTGCTCACTTGCATCGAGAAAGCAAACCGCTTGTACCCACGAAAAGATACGCGGCATCGAATCGAACATGCGGGAATTGCACAAAAAGATCTTATTGAAAGGATGAAAGAGCAAGGGGTCATTCCAACACCAAATCCGGCTTTTTTCTATGAATATGGTGATGGTTATATCAAAAATTATGGTGATCGGGCCAAACAAATGTATCCATTGAACAGCTACAAACAGGCAGGTGTGCCGGCTGCGATTGCCTCGGACTGTCCGGTGACAGATTTCAATCCAATGAGGGGCATACATAGTGCCCTGACAAGGCTCTCACCAACGGGAAAAGTTGTCGGTGATAAAGAAAGGATTGGGCTCTTGGACGCCATCCGAATGTTAACATGGAACGGTGCTTATGCCTCTTTTAGCGAAAAGGAAACCGGGTCAATTGAACCGGGAAAACTGGCAGACTTAATTATACTCGATCGTTCCATCCTTAAAACAGAAACTGACGAAATACCATCGATTCAAGTGGTGTGGACCATGATAGATGGTGAGGTTGTTCATGAAGAACTACATATAAATGAACACGTGGGTTAAGAAAATTTAAGGGCAGAATATGGGAAAAACTCCTTTTCGAAGGGGTTTTTTTGTCTTTTCAGTCAGCAAACTAACTAACTGTCACTGTCATTAAATTTACTTCGTATAAATATAGAAAGGAAGTTTGGAAAAAGAAGTAAAATTATCAGTTTCATGAAATCGGAGTGGACAGGATGAACAAGCATCGTGAATTTCTCAAAAATGAAGGAAATACATTTCCAGGTAAAACCTATATAGAAGAACTGTTAAAGCCCATTTTTTATGACCAACGTGATTTCTTATTTGAGGCAATGTTCTATATTCATCGTGCCCATGTGATTATGCTTACGGAACAACAAATAATCAAAAAAGACGAAGCCAAAATAATGCTTGATGGAATTGATAAAGTCTCAAAAACTGATATTAATGAAATTTCCTTTGACCCTAAATATGAGGATTTATTTTTCATGATGGAGGCCAAAATAGCAGAGGAAATTGGTGATGATCTAGCTGGGAATATCCATATCGGTCGAAGTAGAAATGATATGGGGGTAGCCATGTACCGATTGGTGCTGAGGGAGCAGCTTTTACGACTGATAGGTGATGTGTATCGGCTCTGTGAAGTATTATTAGAGCAATCAGAGCGTAATGTGGAAACCTATATGACGGCTTATACCCATACACAGCCGGCACAGCCGACGACGTTAGGGCATTATTTTTTGGCGATATATGATGTCTTACAGCGTGATTTAAAGCGATTATGGTCTGCCTTTGAAACAGTAAACCAATCACCACTTGGAGCGGCAGCGTTAGCAACGACAGGTTTTCCCATCAGCCGGTCGCGGACGGCAGAGCTGTTGGGGTTTGACCGAATTGTTGAGAATTCCTATGATTCCATCGCGGGAGCTGATTACTTATTGGAATCGGCAACTGCAATCATGAATTGTATGGTCAATACCGGTAGATGGATCCAGGATTTCTTATTATATGTAACGAGGGAATTTAGCGCATTTAAAGTAGCTGACCCGTATGTACAAGTCAGCAGCATCATGCCTCAAAAACGGAATCCAGTTTCGGTGGAGCATTCCCGCTCGCTTGCGAGCAGTTCTGTTGGTGAGGCGCTCGCTGCCATCCAAATGATTCACAATACGCCTTTCGGGGATATCGTTGATACAGAGGATGATCTGCAGCCGCATTTATACCGGGCATTTGCGAAAGCTAACCGCGTGATGAAGCTGATGTATGCTGTGATATTGACTCTTCAGGTTAATAAGGGTCATTTAAAAGCGATGTCCGAAAAAGCATGCATCACGATTACGGAACTGGCCGATACACTAACGAGGAAATATAAGATCTCTTTTAGGAAGGCTCATTCGGTTGCAAGCACAATTGCCAATAAAACATGTAAGGAACAAAAAGAATTAAATGATTGGAAGATTGATGAGATTAACTCGATGCTGCAAGAATTTGTCGATGTCTCGCTTACTGAGGATGAATGGAAAAATATTGTCTCCCCAGAGTATTTTGTCAGGGTCAGATGCATACAGGGTGGTCCGAATCCAGAAGAGGTGAAGAGGATGACTTGTGAGAGAAAGCGAAACCTTGAATGGAGTATTCAAGAACACCGGCAATTATTGGATAAATTATACAAGAAGAGAAAAATGTTGAGAGATTATTTGTTATAGTTTTTGAGAATCCTTCCCCTATTTATCAGGGGATTTTTTTATCTAACCGATATCAAAATAATATATTATGATATATTTAGATTAATGCAAACAATAAAAAAATAAGCTGTAGTCGTTCAGTACCAAATTCGCAGGGGGAAGAAAAATGCACAAGAAACCAATAATAGGCATAACGGGTGCCTATGTTAACCATAACGAATATATGGAAGGTGTTTATGTCCATCATGATTATCATAAAAGCATAGCGGCAAATGGAGGAATTCCGATTGTGCTTCCTTTTATAAATCCTGAATTGGCTGTTGAAACACTAGGACTATGTGACGGAATCATCCTTAGCGGGGGAGAAGATGTCGATCCAAAGTTTTATGGACAGGACCCACACCGCCGGTTGGGGCCGACCATTCCTGAAAGGGATTTAACCGAAATCGCCATTGTAAAATATGCGATTGAAAACAATATACCGCTGCTTGCAATCTGCCGGGGTGTTCAAATATTAAATGTAGCTTTAGGCGGGACATTAATACAGGATATTCCAAGCCAAGTCAAAGAGCCAATCCAGCATACGCAAAAGATTGATAGGAGCAGGGATAGTCATTGGGTGAATATCTCAAAAGATAGCAAGTTATTTGATATGATAGGTTCTGAACTAGTAAGAGTTAATAGCCTTCATCATCAAGCTTTGGATACGGTCGCTGCTGATTTACGTGTTGTTGCCACGGCTTCTGACGGAATTATTGAAGCAGTAGAGTATATTCATCCAACCACATTCACTTTAGGAGTACAATGGCATCCGGAATCTATGGCGAGTACCGATTTGGTGATGAATAATTTATTTGTGGAGTTCATTAAAAGCAGTATTAAGGTGCCAGTTATTTAAGTGATTTTTGCCGTAAAAATAAAGGAAGGGTGTCAGTTGGTTTTGACACCCTTTACTGAATCTTTAAAACAACCTCATTTGCTCTGATTCAGGTCCTGTCTTGGACTTAGTTTCCGGGAATTTGTATCCCATTGATTTATAGCCCTTCATTCTTTTTTCAAACATAGCTTTCAAAATTGGTTCTTTATGATCTACATAATCAATGACCTTCACTTGGGATTTATCGTCATGGAGTCGATGCAGCCTGCCGACATATTGTTGCAATGTTCCTTCCCAGGATAACGGCATGACTAAAAATAAGGTATCCAATCTAGTATGGTCGAAGCCTTCCCCAATGTACTTTCCGGTGGCAATAACCAGTCTTTCCTCATCATCCGATAACTCTTCTAGTCTTTTTAAATTTTCCTTTTGTTCTCTTTTGCTCATTTGACCGGTTAAGATGATGATGTTTTTGGCAAATCCCGTAAACCTTGATTTTAGCTCAAAGGCGTGCTCTACTCTCTCAGTTAATATAAGTGGGACAGAACCTTTTTCAAGTTCTTTTAAAACATCATCAAAAATCATTTGGTTTCGGATTTCATCCTTAACAAGTTCGCTATAAATGGATTGAATATCTTTCTGTTCTTCTTTCTTTGGAATTCTAAAATTGGTGTACCTTGGCAGAAGGATATGATTGAACGGCCTCACTTTTGCTTGATTTTTAGCGGTAACCTTATGACGAATTGGTCCTAGTTGCATCGTCAAAATTGGGTCCAACCCATCTTTTCTTTTTGGGGTTGCTGTTAACCCATGAACAAATTTTGCATTTGCTGCTTTTAACACTTTCTCAAAACTATAGGCTGCGATGTGGTGACATTCGTCTACAATGATTTGGCCATATTGCATAATTAAATCTTTAATTTCACCGTTATAATTAAGGCTTTGTATGGTTGCGATATCAATGATTCCAGACTGTTTGTTTTTTCCACCGCCAACTTGTCCTATTTGATTAGTTTCCAAACTTAAAAAGTTAGATAGGCTTTGTTTCCACTGCTCGATTAACTGCTTTCGGTGAACAATTACCAATGTATTTACCTTTCTTTCAGCTATAAGGGCAGCTGCAATAACAGTTTTACCAAATCCAGTGGTTGCCGATAGTATCCCATTAGAGTGCTCCAATAATTCTGTGACTGCTTGTTCTTGCTCAGTTCTTAAAGCACCTTGGAAGCTTAACGAAATTTCGGAGCCCTGATTGGTTTCGTCTTGAAAATCTGGTTTAATCTTGTGTTCATTAAGCAATAATATAAGTTCATTATTACATCCTCTAGGCAAAATGAAGAATTGGTCGGTTTCGTCATAACAAGCTATTTTTCTAGGGATTCCATGTGTTGAAAATCGCTTGGCCTGGGCTTTATAAAACTCTGGGTTGTTAAAGGTTGCTAGTTGCATCAGTTTATGGATGAAAGAGGATGGGAGATTCTCCTTTTCTAAATATAATCCATTTTTTTCAATAATCTTCAATTCCGTAGGAAGATTTTTAATCTCAGTTGAGTGGCGTATTTGCTTCACAGGAGCATCGTTATATTCGTTAATTAATTCCTTTACTGATGCAAGTGTCATTTTTCTAACTTGTTTCAAATAACTCCATTGATCGTCAAATGGGACAAAGTTTTCATCAATAAAAAGGCTGTTTCCTTCATTTCTTGTCCGTCCTTGCAAGGGGCAGAGCAATTAAGTTTCCAAAGTTACCTTTAGGCATGGTATCTTGGTTCGGGAATAAACGATCATACGAAGTCATTCCGATCTCATGTCTTTTTTCAATAGTCCACGATAATAAAAGATTACCCAGTTTGCGTGCTAGGGAGGCAGGCAGTGCTTGGTCGAAAAAAATCCATATGTGACAGCCGTTTCCTGAGCGGGACCGTTCAATGTTGGCAGGGACACTCAATTCTTTGCAAGTGTTGTAAAAAGCGAGCGAGTCCATTTGCCAGTTATTTTTATCAAAATCAACCGCTAAAAACCAGCAGGTATCATCTAGTAGCAAGGGATAGATACCAATCGTATGTTTCCCAAATAGATGATCGTAGATTACCTGGTCGGTAAGGGGGAGAAATTTTCGATGCTGACAAACGGCACATTTCACTTTAGGTTTATGGCAAAGTTCCGGATGCCACTCATGTACACAAGCAGGTGAATAACCCTTTCTACCATCACTAGATTCCCTGCGGACGGCAAAAACATCGGTCCTGCCCCTGAAAAGACTTTTGAAAATCTTGATTCTTTCCAGAATCTTTTCCTTTTTAGCTTGTTCCTTCATGGAATTGGTATATGACTGTTGCGGCCGATAATCTATGTTATGAGATTTTAATATTAGCTTTAATAGCTGATTCTCTTGTTTAAGTCTATTGCATTCGTTTAATGCTTGCTGAAGTTGCTGTTCAAGGTTTTGCATTGGAATCCCTCATAATAATTTTAATGAAATCCAAAATAGTATAATATCATTATAGCCAAAGTTGATAGATTTTATAAATTCTTGGATTTGATCAGGATGGCTAAGAAAAAAGAGGCCATTATAGCAGGGGCTGCGGCCGATTCCGGGCAAATGAGAAGTTTAGTGGCAATGGACATAAAATTCTATATGTAAAGACTTTAAAAGATAAGGTAGAGCAGGAGTTGAGGAGGAACAATTCTCTAAGGTAAAACAACGTCATAATCCGTATAGGAAATCTTTAAAAATAAAGCTAATTATGATGAATGATACGGAAGAATATATTATCTTTCAGTATATGGGAAAATGGTACGCTGTTATGGTCGGTAACTATTTTCAAATTCCGGTTATTTTTCGATATAAAAATGATAGAGAAATTCCCTTTGTGATTGCTGAAGAGCTCATGAAAGATTTCGAGGAAGTATGGGAAGTAGTAATGCTAAAGTATGAATATAAAATCGACGAGGGCCATTATCTGGATTACCATTTCATGGATGAATATGATGAAATGGAGTCGAATGAATTAGTGTTGGATTCCGAATATCTTGAACTGGTTGAAAAATTTAGGCTGTTTTTAATGAGGGTTGCTCCTAATAACTTCTAAGACTTCATATGCAAATAAAGATTTTGGAAGGCTTTAAAAAGACAAATGAATGGACTTCAGGGGCTAAAATGTCCAATAAAAGGATTTTAAAAGCCAAATTTAGGGGTATCTTGAGCCTAAGTGTCCAATAGAAGCATTTTATAAAGACAAAACGAGAGGCGGCGCCAAATAGAAGGTTTCTAAAGGACAAAACGAGTGGTGTCAGGAACCGAAATGTCCAATAGAAGGCTTCTAAAGGACAAAACGAGTGGTGTCAGGAACCGAAATGTCCAATAGAAGGTTTCTAAAGGACAAACGAATGGTGTCAGGAACCGAAATGTCCAATAGAAGGTTTCTAAAGGACAAAACGAGTGGTGTCAGGAACCGAAGTGTCCAATAGAAGGCGTCTAAAAGACAAAACGAGGGGTGGTAAGTACCAAAAGCGTCCAATAGAAGGCTTTTAAAAGACAAAACGAGTGGTGTCAGGAACCGAAATGTCCAATAGTGAGGTTTCTAAAGGACAAAACGAGTGGTGTCAGGAACCGAAGTGTCCAATAGAAGGTTTCTAAAGGACAAAACGAGTGGTGTCAGGAACCGAAGTGTCCAATAGTGAGGTTTCTAAAGGACAAAACGAGTGTCATCAGGACCAAAATGCCCAATAGGAGGCTTTTAAAAGACAAAACGAGTGGTGGCAGGTGTCAAAATGTCAAAAAGAAGATATTAAATAGAAAAACTTTTACCCCTTATTCAACAGCGTCCTCGGATTCGCATTTAACACCATCAACGCGCAAATCAATATCCCCGATACAAACCAAATCGCTTTCGTACCGAAATGCTGGGTGAACAGGGTTCCTAGCAATGCTCCCACTAAAAATGATACTATTACAATGCTAAAATCGAAGAATTGCTGGATGCCTTGACGGTTGCGTAACAAAAACGCAGAATAGGCTGCTTCGGCTGCCGTCCGCAAATTACCAGTCACCATCGCAGAATTATAGGGCCACTTTACCAAAGTGCGAAACGACGAAATTTGTACAGAGGAAACGAAGGCAATCGTTATAACCACAAACGTATTAGGCACGGCCGCTGGCAGGGCCCCAACAAACAAAAGGACGAGACTTTCTAAGAAAAGCACCGATCGGGCGGGATGGGGAAACTTCCTCGTAATAAACGGTTGTTTCAAGCTTTGAGCAACTACAACCCCGATTACAAAGGCCAAAATAGGCGGTATATGCCTCAAGCCTTGATCCCAATTTCCTTTTGAAACCTCAACTCCCAACAATACAAGATTACCGGTTTGGGAAGTCGCAAAAACCCCATCTCTGCTCACATAAGTATATGCATCCAAGAATCCGCCAATTAACGCAAGTAGGATACCCAATCCGACGGATTCAGGTGTTAAATGAGGCACTCTTTCAACGCCTCTATGTAGTTGCTCCCGTACAGCATAAAGCGATACCTTCTTATTATAAGTTTTATCCATTAAGATTCTCCCCAAGTACGCTTTTCCTAATAGATTAACCATTTTTTCAACGTATTACATATTAAAATAAGGCGTTCAGGCTATTTTCTTGGAATAATCACACAATAAATGTTAAAAAAGAATTATATATTGCTGGCTTCAAAAGTCTTTCAGGGGGTTTTTTAGTGGAAATAGGTATTAGCACGTTTGTGGAAACAACGCCGGATGTCCAAACCGGCGAGGTAATAAGCCATGCCCAGCGAATTAGGGAAGTGGTTGAGGAAATCGTTTTAGCAGATCAGGTTGGGCTTGATGTATTTGGTGTAGGCGAGCATCATCGAGAGGATTATGCAGCATCTGCACCTGCTGTTATTCTAGCGGCAGCGGCCTCTCAAACCAAACGGATCCGACTGACAAGCGCTGTAACAGTTTTATCCTCTGATGACCCAGTAAGGGTTTTTCAAAATTTCTCAACACTTGACTGTATCTCGAACGGACGGGCCGAAATTATGGCTGGACGAGGTTCCTTTATCGAATCGTTTCCGTTATTCGGATATGATTTAAGTGACTATAATGAGCTTTTTGATGAAAAGCTAGAACTTTTGTTAAAAATACGCGAATCGGAAAAAGTGACCTGGCGTGGAGGGCACCGTCCGGCAATCGATAATCGCGGAGTTTATCCTAGACCAGTTCAGGACCCGCTGCCTGTATGGATTGGCAGCGGTGGTACCAGCGAATCAGTTGTCCGAGCAGGCCTGCTTGGACTTCCTTTAGTCCTCGCTATCATCGGAGGAAGCCCTGTACATTTTGCACCGCTAGTCAAGCTTTATAAACGGGCTGCCGCCCGCGCAGGTCATGACCCGGAGAAGCTTCCGGTTGCCTCGCATTCGCATGGGTTTATAGCGGAGACTACTGAAACTGCTGTTGAAATGTTTTTCCCGCCGACCCAATATGCCATGAATAAACTTGGCAGGGAGCGCGGCTGGGGCCAATACGACCGTACAAGCTTCGATGCTGCCCGCAGCTTTGAAGGGGCTCTTTACGTTGGAGACCCAGAAACGGTCGCCACAAAAATCATTCATTTGCGAAAAAATGTTGGGATTACCCGGTTTATGCTGCATGTCCCTGTTGGCACCATGCCTCATGAAGACGTGATGAAAGCGATTGAGCTTTTAGGAAAAGAAGTGGCACCAATTGTCCGTGAGGAAGTTGCTAAATGGGAAGCGTCTGGCGGAGGAAAAGAATAGGTCTAAATAAAAGAAGGCATGCTTAAGTGGCATGCCTTTTGTGGTGTTATGATACATCTGTTAATTCTGATAAATGAACCAATTCGATGTGATGCAAGCTTCCTACTTCTTTAATTTCGCAGTACCCAGAAGTGTACTTAAAAAGGATGACATACCTCTTGCCGTTATAAATTACAGGAGTGTTGTTGTCCATTCTATTCCCGCCTTCCGAAATCCTTATTATCATTGTACAAACCATTCTTTATTTTTATATGAAGCGTATTTTAAAAATATGTTATAAATTTGCGAAAAAAATCGAAAAATCGTGTTGGATTTTGGCTGAAGGTAGGACAAGCTAAAATTTAATACATGAATGTTAAAGGAGTTTAGACCGTGAAATCATATGAGATTAACAACATGATTATCGATGATGACTTTGCAAGCGAAGAATATGTAACAGTGGATTTTATTCATCAGGAGAAACAATATAGTATTACATTCAAAAAATTGGACCTAGAAGTGATGAACAGATGGGTGTATGAGGATGGTACGTCTCTTCCGGCAGAAATACCGGAAGAGCTGATTGAATCAATTAGAGAAGATGTCAAAAATAGAATTTAAGGAATCCACCCGATAATTTGCAATATGGTCAGGACAATTTCAAACAGGATGAGAACGACGATAATCCATTCCACGAACAGGCCGCGGATGGAGTGGCTAATGGTCGAAAAACCATCCATGATATTGTATAAGATGTCTGTTTTGCTTTTTAAGATTTTATAGCGGTCATTTAATTCGAAAAATTCGATCATCCTGTCATAAAAATCACTTGCCGTGCTGCTGGTCCATGTGATGTCGGGCTTATCCAGAATCATAATATAGGCCAGGGTGTTATATTCGTGCCGGACTATTTTCGCTGTTGTCCGGGCGAGTTCCTTATTGCCGATTCTCAAGTTTCCTTTTTCAAGCCGGTCAATCATGTTTTCAAGCTTATCATGAATCTTTCCGAGTTGTTCTTCTGTTTTTTCGAGGGCCACTGATTTAGCCAGAACCGTGGAAATTAGCTCAGGATAGAAATCCTCAAATTCCGGGACTACTACATATTCGTCAGCGAGTTCGAGGTTCTCGTTTTCTCCGAAGTGCAGGCTGTAATCGTCAGTGTAGTTGTAGGCGATATTAAGGTCAACATCCGGCTCGAAGGAACGAATAAAGCGAAATACTATGTGGAAATCTTCTTCGTTTGCATGATTGATAAAGACGATACTGCCAAAGGAAAAAATCAATACCATTTGCATGTCGGAGACCTCTTGCATGAGGACCGAGCGTAAAACATCTCTCTTTAGAACTAAAGGTTCCTCCCAGGTGAATTTTTTTGGTATGCCGCAATGAATGGCAATTTTGTTTAAATCAATTTCGTTTGTGATGGCGAATGCTTTAAAGGTTATGGCCTCCATTGTTACCACCTTTTAGTAAATTTTCTTAGCTTATTAAAGTGTATTCGGTATGCCGCGACGAATTCCCTGCATTATTTTTGAAAAAGAAACCCAATGGGGTGTTAATACAAAAAATCCGTTCCTTTGATATATTGTGCTAAACCTGATTGAATTTCATTAAAGGATTTTTCCAGCAAATGATAAAAAACATAATAGCTTTTTCGCTTTGAAGCGATTAGTCCTGCATCTTTTAGTAGTTTTATATGTTTAGAGACAGCACCCTCAGTCATTCCCATCAGTCCGGCGAGTTCTCTGGTCGACCGAGGCTTTTGGGATAAATATTTAACAATCTGAAGCCGGCTTAAGTCTCCTAATGCGTTGAACAACTTTAGTAAATCCTCTGGAGGCATGGGCCGAGCAGCCTCGCGCTGATTTTCCATGATAGAGTAGTTAATCCCCACCGGTTTATGGGTATTGACAAATAAATGCGGCCAGGCGAAGTAGGAAGGAGTTAACAGTAAGACATCGTCTTTCTCAAAATAAATCTCCCGTTTGGAAATTCTTCTAATCACGGCTTTCTGTTGATTAGGATGAATATCAATTTCCGGTGAAAGGCTTCCCAATAGCGTTAGGGGCCCTTCCTTCATAAGCTTTCTGCCGCGGGAAGTAATATCCTTTAGAAAAAGATCCTCTATTCTACTCCAATCATCTTTCACGCATGTTTTCCAAAAATCCTCCAGCAACGTCAAAAATCTCTGTTTTATCTGTTCCGGTTTTTCCGCCAAAGCTAAGATAATTTCGTTTGAGTCTGGGTAAACGCTGCCGGCAAATTGGACAAATTCTTGTTGGAGAGTTTGGGGCGTTACTTTTTGGCCTAAGATGGTTTCTGCAACAGTTTGGAAAAATGTATCAGATGAGCCGCAACTTAGTTTATTCAGATCCTCACCAAAATCGCTAATTGTGGAATTCTCTTCTAGTCCCCAGAAAGTGACAATCGGCCGCTTATAAAAAATGCTGAATGCATCAATTTCTTGTTTTAAAGCCGGATTTATTTTTTTTCTGGCGTTTATGACCCATGGGATATGGAGCGGGTGGTGCTTGCAATCGATGAACACGTGAAGGGCGATTAGAGTTTCGTGTGCGGCTGAGTACCCAAATGATATTTGTTCAGATGATAGATTCGTAACTTCTAAGGAAAAAGACATTGTGATCCCCCAACTGATTTACTCTTTGCTCAATAAGTAGTCCGGCCAAAGGCCGTCGTCATATAATTCAATTATAATACAATCGGTAAAAAGGAGAGGAACTAGATGAGCGGAGAATTTTACAGCAAGCATTTTGATTTGGAAAGAGTGGGGGACGGGGTGTTTGCCGCGATTGCAAAGGAGGGCGGCGGTGCGGTTGGAAATGCCGGATTTGTGGATTTAGGAGGCCAGACGATTGTGTTTGATACATTTAATACGCCACAGGCAGCCGAAGATTTGAAAAGGGCAGCGGAAAGGGAAACCGCCCGTCCGGTTACATGGGTGGTGAATAGCCATTTCCATGGGGACCATATTCGCGGCAATCAGGTGTTTAAGGGCAGTACGATTATTTCTAGTCAAATCACGTTGGAGAAAATGCGGGACATTCATCCTGCACGAATCGAGCAACAGAAACGGGGCATCACGGAACTTACCCAATATATTCAAACTTTAAAAGAACAATTGGATCGGAATCATGATCATGAGTTAGCAAACAAAATCAGTTTTTTATTGGAAGTGGAAGCGTCCCTGCCATCGCTGGAGTTGACCTTGCCGCAGCAAACGTTTGAAGACGAAAAGGTTTTTATCGGAACCAAAAGAAGCGCAAAACTATTCACGCTAGGCGGCGGACATTCCTACTGCGATGCCATGCTATTGATTCCCGAAGAAAAGGTCCTATTTCTGGGAGACTTACTATTTGTCCAAACCCCGCCAACATACTTTGAAGAATCAAACCCTCAACAATGGATGGAGATTCTAGAAATTGTCGAAAACCTTGATTTTACAATAGCCGTACCTGGCCATGGCCCAGTAGGAACAAAAAACGATGTGCGGAGCATGAAAACGATGCACGGGACGATGCACGGGGACGGTTCTCGTGTTTCAATAGAACGTTAGAACGGGGAAATCAACTTCTTCAAATATTATGAGGTCCGTCCATAAACATTAGAATGGTTATAGAGCGGCAGTGTTCCTTCATAAAATAATAATGGCGTTTGGAATAAGATGTTTAGTATTTTTTAAGGGGGAGCTCAACATGAATGACACTTTTGCCAAGACTGCCAGCTTTGAGCATGCTTTCTGGCTGCAAATACTTGGTGACCATTCTCGGTTTATTTACGAGGCACTGGCACCCGTTCAAAAAGAGGAGATTGAAAAAGCCGTCAATTTCATTGAGATTTTCGATAGTCTTTTGAATCAAGTAAAAACGACTGATCCAAAGCAAATGGCAGCCCAAGCAGAACCAGAGGTAATGAGACTTCGGAAATTTAAATTAGACATGCTAAGTAAACACCTGATTGGAAAAATCAAAATTCACCTTTCCCCAACCTTTCTCAACCATATGGTCAACGAATTAGAAGAGTATGTACGGATCTTAAAGCACTTGAAAGCAGGGCAGGTTCCGCCTGTCTACCATGAAGTACATCATCATCTTGTTTGGTTATTGGATGCGGCCGGCCATTCGGATGCCATTTCCTCTAATTTGGACGGTGTGGAAAAAAGATTAAGAGAGAAAAGTGATAAATTTACGAAGGATTTTGAGGCATTTTATTTAAAGGCAGTCGAGATGGCAGGTTATTTAAGGACCAACCTGGCGGCATTTCCGGCGTTGGCGAAATTTAACTCAGATGCCTCGTTGGAAATTAAACTTTTTCAAAACTTTTTAAAGGAAATTGAAGAACTGGAGTTAAGTAAGCAAGCTTTAGGGACATTTGCCCCGTTAATGGCGGACCATATGTGGCGGGAGGAATGCTATTATCTTACCAAACTGGCAGAAGCAGCCAATCAGGACATGCCGAATTGTGATCCCACGAAGCCGAGGCTTCGGGATTAAATTTATGCGTGACAGCCCACTATAATTATGTTACTATAAGAAAAAATAAATCTCCTTTAATATGGTCCAGAGAGGCCAAAAAGGGTTGTACGGAAACACTCATATATCTTTTTGTGTATATGAAACCCTTTTGTCTCTTTACCGACGGAAGGGTTTTTATTTTTTCAAAAGTATCTTTTAATCAGGGTCCAGAGAGGCTCGAAAGGAGAATGACAACAGTGAATTATCAGAAAAAAACAGTCGTTGCATCAGTTGCAGGTTTAACGTTAGAGGGAATGGATATTATGTTTATTTCCTTCGCCATGTCCATGATCATTGCCCATTTCCACATTGATATGGCAACAGGCGGACTTATTTCTTCGATTACCAACTTGGGGATGTTAGTTGGGGGAACGATTTTTGGAATTTTGGCAGATAAGTTTGGCCGAGTAAAGGTTTTCACCTATACGATTATTTTATTTGCCATCGGAACAGCTTTAACTGGTTTGGCCGCAAATATTGAACAAGTATATATCTTTCGCTTTATCGCAGGCCTAGGTGCTGGCGGTGAATATGGAATTGGAATGGCTTTGGTCGCAGAAGCATGGCCAAAGAACAAGCAGGGGCGCGCTTCCTCCTATGTAAGTGTTGGGGCACAATATGGAGTCATCCTGGCAGCACTATTAAGTGCGGTAATTCTTCCTTCCTGGGGTTGGAGAGGATTGTTCTTCGTCGGAATTATTCCGGTAATCTTTGCCTTTATGGTTCGTAAAAACTTGGACGAGTCGCCGGAATGGGTGGCTGCCCAAAAAGAGAAGAAGTTGGTTAAAAAGCAAGGGAATTTAAAGCAATTGTTTGCGACTCGCAGAACCGCCTTCACGACGTTAGCTTTGGCCATCATGGCAACTGTACAGATTGCCGGCTATAATGGGTTAATGATCTGGCTGCCATCGATGCTTCAAAAATCACAAGGATTGTCGGTGTCTGGTTCCGCGCTATGGACCATCAGCACCGCGGTTGGAATGATTGTCGGGATGTTAACATTTGGACAGTTTATCGATCGCTTCGGAATGAAACGAACATACGGAATCTTCTTATTAGCATCAGCAGTTGCAGTATTTTTATACTCCTACGCATCAGGAAGTGCCGGTGTCTTAATCGGCGGTGCCATCGTCGGATTTTTCGCAAATGGAATGTTTGCCGGCTATGGTGCTTTAATTAGCCACTACTATCCTGTAGAAGTGCGCAGTACCGCCACTAACACGATTTTTAACTTTGGCCGGGCACTAGGCGGTTTATCACCGATTTTAGTAGGATTTATCCTGCAGCACGCGAACGTAACAGTTGCCATGGGATATCTTGCAGTGCTTTACTGTGTATCCTTTATAGCGATGCTCAGCTTGAAAAAGGGGAAGGCGGAGCAAAAACAAGAACGGTTCGTTCCTGCTGCAAAGGCAGTGTAACTTCTGTTAAAGCCATCACCAAGGGTGATGGCTTTTTTAGTGCGCAAATTTAGAAATTATTAAAAAAATAATGGTACAATGGAAAAATAATTCTATTTTTGAAAAAACGGAGGCAAACAAGAATGTACAGCTTTAAGAATGACTATAGCGAAGGCGGACATCCTAGAATACTGAACGCTTTGATGGAATCTAATTTCGAGCAGGAGGACGGGTATGGCGAGGACCGTTATACCAGTGAAGCGATTAAACTTATCAAAGAAAAAATGGGGCGGACTGATGTTGATGTTCACCTTTTAGCCGGTGGTACGCAAACGAACTTAACCGCAATTTCTGCTTTCTTAAGACCACATGAAGCGGCGATGGCAGCAAGTTCAGGTCATATTCTTGGACATGAAACAGGAGCCATCGAAGCGACTGGGCATAAAATCATTACGATTGATACGAAGGAGGGAAAGCTCAATCCTTCCCATCTTCAAGCAGTTCTTGACGGACACCCGGATGAGCATATGGTAAAGCCGAAGCTCGTTTATATCTCCAATTCCACTGAAATTGGAACTATTTATAAAAAGAATGAACTGGTGGCATTGAAAGATTATTGTGATGAAAACAAACTGATTTTATATATGGACGGCGCGAGATTAGGGTCGGCTTTGTGCTCCTCGGAGAATGATCTTCAGTTAAGTGACCTACCGTCATTGGTGGACGCTTTTTATATTGGTGGTACGAAGAACGGTGCACTGATTGGGGAGGCGTTAGTGATATGCCGTGACTCGCTAAAGGAGGATTTCCGCTATCATATAAAGCAAAAGGGCGGGCTTTTAGCAAAAGGAAGACTGCTTGGCATCCAGTTTCTTGAACTGTTTCGGGACAACCTATTTTTTGACTTGGCAGGGCATGCGAATAAACTGGCGGAATTACTTGTTGCTGAAATAAAGAAATTGAATGTTTCTTTTTTGACCGAGTCACCTTCTAATCAAATTTTTCCGATTCTCCCCAATGCGGTAATTGCAGAACTGGAAAAGAAGTATTGTTTCCATATTTGGGAAAAGGTTGATTCCGACCACTCTGCCATTCGACTGGTTACATCCTGGGCGACAAAAGAGGATAAGGTTTTGGAATTTATTGAGGATTTGAAAAAGGTAATTGGTTAAATTGCCGTAACATGCTCAAATTGAGACCGGGCAAAGGTAAACCTGCCCGGTTCTTCTATATAAACTATCTTTTAAACACATGATCCCCAATCGAGGCGGTTGTCGTCTTTGAATCAAGCCAGCGGCTGGTTGCAATTGCCGGATTATAGAAGAATAATGAATCTCCTACTAGTTCCCTTTTCTCGTTCAATGCTTCCCGTACTGCTTTAATAGAATCCTCATCCGCGGGTTTATTAATGGCCCCATTGCGGACAGGCTGGAACTGTCCCTTTTGATAAATAACCTCTCTAATCGAGTTTGGGAATGCCGAACTCGCAACACGATTTAAAACAACGCAAGCAACGGCCACTTTTCCTTCGTAAGGCTCAATCTCTGCCTCGGCCCTGACCAATCTCGCCAACAAATCTAGTTCTTGTTCTGAATATCCCTGATTCTCTTCTAGTTTTAACGCGGCATCTGCAGCCGCAGCCCGCACTGCAACTGTTCTGGCTGTCGTCAATTCAGCCTCGGAATTACCAGTATGTATAGTTTGTCCAACATAAATCAAATCGAGGTTTTGAACCTGAGGATTCCGATTCGCTAAATCTTGTAAAGTCATATTATGTTCTCTTGCAATCTTTGTCATCGTATCCCCGGTTTTAACCGTATAAGCAAAAACAGGTGAAGAAAATAAGAGTGATATCACAATTGTTAATGTCGCTATTAATTTTTTCATCAATACTTACCTCCTAGTTGATTTCACGTAATCTCTTAGTGTCTATTTCTATGAATCGAAAAAAAGAATAGTATTACAGTTTGATTTCATAGAAATAACAATTGTGTTATGTTGAAAAAATATCCAGGAGGTCGCTGATAATTAGAAACTAACAGAAAATATGAATTTGCTAGTTTTTAAAGAAAAATCTATATTTAGAAGCTATAATGTAAAAAGAGATTTTTTAAGGGGGTGTGCATCATGAAGACCAACAAAGTTTCCCTTCAAACCAAAATATTCATGCTGGTTCTGATTCTTAGCCTTATATTGATATTGTTATTGACTGGCTTCTATAGTTATACGGAAAGTAAGCAAATTGAGGAAAACAAAGGCAGGCTGGCACTGGAAATCTCGAAAACGGTTTCCTATATACCGACCATTATCGATGCTTTTAAGTCGAGTGATCCTACCAAAACCATTCAGCCAATTGCTGAAAAAATCCGGAAAGAAACAGGGGCTGAGTTTGTCGTCATTGGGAATAACGATAGGATACGATATTCGCATCCTGACAAATCAAAAATTGGCCGGAAGATGACCGGAGGGGATAGTGCCAGGGCCCTTGAAAAAGGGGAGTATTATATCTCTAAGGCTAAGGGTTCGCTCGGGCCTTCGATAAGGGGTAAATCTCCTATCTTTAACCAGCAGGGAGAGATTATCGGGATCGTGTCAGTTGGATTTCTCCTCGAAGATGTCAATCAACAAATTACCAGTAACTTAAGAAGAGTACTGATTGTTTCCTTATTTGCACTTTTCATTTCGCTGATCGGTAGTATTCTGCTAGGACGGAATATCCGCAGGGATACGATGGGACTGGAGCCGTACGAAATTGCCACCCTTTATAAGGAGAAAAACGCAGTCCTCCATTCTGTTAAAGAAGGGATTCTAGCAATCAATCAGGAGGGTTACATCACCATGATGAACCAACAGGCGAAAGAACTTCTTCAGATGCAAGGATCTGTTAGAAATAGGAAAGTGGATGGACAGTTTCCTTCCAGCTATTTATATGAAGTTTTAAAAACAGGTAACTCGCAAACAGACAAGGAAATGGTCTGGAATGATAAAACCGTCATCGTAAATTGTACGCCAATTGTGGATGAAAACGGCATAAAGGGCGTTGTGGCATCATTTCGGGACAAAACGGAAATTGAGCAAATGATTAATACCATATCTGAGGTAAAAAGGTATTCGGAGGACCTCCGTGCCCAGACCCACGAATTTACCAATAAACTTTACTTTTTACTGGGCTTGCTGCAGCTTGGGGAATACAAGGAAGCCATCGAGATGATTCAAGGTGAAACCCAGGCACTTCAGTTTCAGAATTCGGTTGTATTTAATCAAATTAAGGATACAAAAATACAAGCTATCTTATTAGGAAAATTAGGGAAAGCTTCCGAAAAGAAAATAAGCTTTGAGATTAATTCGGACAGTTATTTGGAAGCTTTGCCCTCCCATATTAAGCTTTCTAACCTTATTGTCATCCTAGGAAACTTAATTGACAACGCTTTTGAATCTGTTTATGGCAGAGTTGACCCGGCCGTAAAATTTTTTGGGACAGATATCGGCAGTGATATCATATTTGAAATTTCGGATAACGGTAAAGGATTTGATGAGGCTGACATACCACTCCTCTTTGAAAGGGGCTATTCCTCTAAAAAAAGTTCGGAACCGCGAGGATTTGGCCTGTCGAATGCGGAAGAGGCCGTGCTGGAGCTGAATGGAATCATTGAGGCACAAAGCAATCCCGATGGCGGAGCCATTTTTACCGTTTATCTTCCAAAGAACTTGCAAGGAGATGAGAATGTTGAATAGGATCAAGACGGTTATTGCCGAAGATGACTTTCGAATCGCTGCTATGCATGAAAAATTCTTAAATCAATTTGAAGAAATCGAAGTAGCAGGAAAGTCATTGAATGGAGAACAAACACTTCGTTTGTTGGAGGAGAAAAATCCTGATTTACTCCTCCTTGATGTCTATATGCCAGATATGCTGGGTTCGGATCTTCTTCCCGCTGTACGTGAGAAATTTCCGAAGGTTAGTATTATCATGATCACTGCGGCAACGGATAAGGAATTCCTTGAAAAAGCCTTAAACTATGGGGTTGAAAACTACTTAATCAAACCGGTAAACAAGGAAAGATTTGATGAAGTCATTCAAGAGTATATCAAAAAGCGTACATTGCTTTCCTCTGCTCAGGAAATCAACCAGAGCTATGTGGACCTTTTATTTAGGAATGGGAAAGCAGAACAAGAGGGAAAAAGTACTGGGCTGCCCAAGGGAATTGATGAAATTACACTGGCAAAAGTAAAAGCCGTTTTTAAGGTAAAGAAAGAGGGGCTCTCTGCAGAAGAAGTCGGCAAAGAAATTGGCGCTTCCCGGATTACGGCACGAAGATACCTGGAGTATCTTTCCTCCAAACAGGAGTTAAAAGCAGAAGTGGTCTACGGAATTGTCGGAAGGCCGGAAAGAAAATATTATCCAGTATCATAAAGGAAGGCGAATAGGTTGCCTTCCTTTTCCTTTTGGAAAAATCCCCCTCCTGTGAACAATATGTACAAAATCAACTTAAATTACGATAAGAACTTTATTTTGGTAACGTTTTCACCACAGAATATTTTGATTATATTTAATTTACAAACAAAAGGGGTGACTACAATGCTTGCTATTTTAGGATTTTTAATGATTATTATTTTCATGACATTGATTATGACAAAACGTCTTCCTGCTATGGTGGCGCTAATCGTTGTACCTGTTATTTTTGCATTGATTGGCGGCTTTGGGAAGGAAATGGGACCGATGGCGCTAGAGGGGATTAAAAGTGTTGCGCCAACCGGAATTATGATTCTGTTTGCGATTCTGTTTTTCGGGATTATGATTGATGCCGGAGTGTTTGATCCTATCATTTCGACAATACTGAAAGTGGTAAAAGGGGACCCGGTCAAAGTAGCGATTGGAACGGCTGTCCTCGCCCTATTGATTTCTCTCGACGGGGATGGGACGACCACTTATATGATAACGATTTCAGCGATGTTGCCATTGTATAAACGGATTGGCATGAGACCATTAACGCTTGCCGGAATTGCCGTTTCCGCTTCAGGCGTCATGAACCTCCTTCCATGGGGCGGGCCGACAGCAAGAGCGATGACTGCTTTACATATGGAAATGTCAGATATTTTTACACCGGTGATCCCAAGTATGGCGGGCGGAATCGTGTTCGTCTTATTCATGGCATTCGTGCTTGGAAGAAAAGAACGGAAACGGGTTGGTGTCCTGCAAATCGATCCTAGCACGAGCAATATGGTAGCTGCCACTTCAGAGGCTGCCTACCTAAAACGACCTAAGTTAATTCTTATAAACTATGCTTTGACGATTACTCTATTAGTAGCATTAATCCAAGAGTGGCTTCCAACAACAGTCTTGTTCATGCTTGGATTCGCTATTGCGATTACGCTTAACTACCCACGCTTAAGCGATCAAAAGGAACGAGTTGCCAACTATGCAGACAATGCCTTGTCAGTTGTTTCAATGGTGTTTGCGGCAGGGATTTTTACAGGTATTTTGACAGGTACAAAAATGGTAGATGCCATGGCAACTGCAATGATTTCCTATATTCCAGACTTCATGGGTTCACATTTTGCTGTGATTACAGCGATTATTAGCGCACCATTAACCTTCTTCATGTCAAATGATGCTTTCTATTATGGGGTGCTGCCTTTGCTTGCTAAAGCAGCGAGTGTATATGGAATCGACCCGGCGTTTCTTGGACGGGCATCATTGTTAGGACAGCCTGTTCACTTATTAAGTCCTCTTGTCCCTTCGACCTACCTCTTGGTTGGTATGGTTGGCGAAGACTTCGGCGACCTGCAGCGTACATTCCTAAAATGGGCGTGCGGCTCGACATTGGTGATGATCGTCGTTGCAATTGTTTTAGGCATTATTCCTTTTTAATAGAAAAATAGGCTGGAGGATTCAATATGTGGATTATTACCGTCTTTTTAGGAAAAAATAATGTCTCAATGTATGAATTTTATTCTGAGCAGGAAGCAAGGGAAGCGTTTGGCAATGTATCAGGTTGCAAATTTCTTTCTGAGGTGATTTATTATAACGATAAAGAATAAATAGGATTTTTGGTTTTATAGAGAGAGAAGGTATTTCAATGAATATATTGTTTCATATTTTGCTGGATATCATTTTCCCGATCTTTGTGTTAATCGTGGCAGGCGCCATCTTGCAGCGGACTGTTAAGTTAAATTTATCTACACTGTCAACTTTGACAGTGTATTTCTTATTACCGGCAGTTTGTTTCGTCAATATATATCAGAGCAAGTTGCCCAATGCGGTCGTTAGTCAGACGTTAGGCTTTTTAATGCTGTTTAACTTTATTCTAATTCTTATCAGTATGATAATTGCAAAAGCAAACAAATTTGACCGCAAGCTGTCTTCAACGTTTAAAAACAGTATGGTCTTAAGCAATTCCGGAAATTACGGTCTGCCGGTCAGCGAAATGGCTTTTGCCGGGAATCCGATCGCTATGTCCATCCAAATCATCATCATGATATTTCAAAACATACTCACATTTACTTACGGTTTATATAACTGTGTTTCTGCCCAGAGCAGCGGGATGGAAGTTTTGCGGAAAATTATGCGGCTACCGGTGATTTACGCTCTATTGTTGGCCGTATTGTTAAAATGGCTTCATGTGGAAATTCCATTTTATATTTGGAAGCCAATTGAAAATGCATCAAACGCCTTTTTAGCGGTTGCGCTCGTTACATTAGGTGCACAGGTCGCGTATTTAAAAATTACTAACATTTCCCGGCCCATAGTTTGGATTGTCATCGGCAGGTTGATTATTTCGCCAATTGTTGGTTTTTTCGTTATCACGGTACTTGATCTTAAAGGGATTACTGCACAGGCATTATTTATTGCCAGTTCTTTTCCGACATCGAGAAATAGTTCCCTGCTTGCGCTAGAGTATGACAATTATCCGGAATATGCCTCGCAAGCGGTACTGTTAACGACCATTATCAGCAGTTTTACCGTTGCCATTGTCGTTTACCTATCGAAACTCCTTTTTGCGGCTTAAATGAACTGATTAGACAGGCCAATTTTTCAATGGATAAGTCTAAATCTGCAAAAAATGAATATTTTCATAGTAGATAAGGAGGCGATAAGGTGAAATCAATCGGCATCTTGGGGGTAGGTCAAGCAGGTGGAAATATCGCTGAAATAGCAACGACGATGGGCTTTCAAACTGCCCTTATTAACACTAATCAACGTGATGGGGCAGTCAATACAAAGGTTGAAAAGAAATATTTTGTGCCCGGGTATAATGGTGCAGGGCAGGACCGTTCAGTCGGATTACGGGCGGTTCACGAACATTATCGGGAACTGATTGACTTTGTTAAAAAATCCTTTAAAAACGTCAAACTGTTATTAGTTGCTTTCTCGACGGACGGTGGAACTGGGTCGGGAATGAGTCCGCTGTTAATTGATATTTTATTAGACCAGCTGCCGGGTATGAACATCGGGGCAATTGCGGTTGTGCCTGAACGGAATGTGCTGGCAGGGAATCGAATCAATGCGGCTGAATGCATTGAGCAGATTTCCAAAATTGAAGGCATTTCTTCCGTATTTCTAGTGGATAACGATCAAATGCGGAAAGTAAATCCGCAATCAAGCAAGCAGCAAGTTTATCTTCAGTCCAACCATCAGGTTATGGAGGCCATCAGCCATGTCCTGGAAGTAACACAAAAGAGTTCATTTTACGGCAATTTTGATGAAACGGATTTGATGAATATCCTCAATACAAGAGGAGTAACGTTGATTTCGTCGGCACCCGTTACTAATGCGGAGACGACGGCAGAAGTGGCCGAAAGCATTCAACGCTCTTGGGCAACCTCCATCTTTTGCCCTGTTGATACAGTCGGAGTCATTCGGGCAGGACTTATATATGAAGGACCGGAGACAGTCACGAAACTCATTAATGTGCCTTCTATTTTTGAGGGGATTGGGGAGCCTTTAGAGCTATTTGAGGGAACCTATATAACAGAAGGGGATCCGACGATTACGACAATTTTGGCAGGGTTGTCTTTCCCGAGGCGCCGCATGCAATCCTTGGAGGAATCACTGGAGAAAAACAAAGAGCGCCTGCAATATCTCGTCAAGAAGGAACATGCTGAGAGATATGAATCCTCCGTTTCCTGGGCTTCCAATCTGAAAGCAAAACCACCTGAGCGAAAGTCTTCAGGAGTAACTTCCAAATTGTCAAAATATCAGAAGTAAGGAATTGAGGCATCCCCTAGGGAGAGGGGATGTCTTTTTTTACGGAAAAAATTGTTGGTAGAGTTTTAACTGAAAAGAGATATAAATGAAAAAAGCGATGAGGCTGCTCGCCGCTTCACCGCATTTATGCTCTAATTTTTATTTTGATTTTCGTTTAAATAGTTTGTAAAAACCTGAATTATCATTTGTGATATTGTCCAATTTTTGAGCCATAGATGACAGTATTTCGTTTTGTTGTTTAAGTTCTTTAACCACGTTAGATATATTTTCTAAATTATTATTTAGAGAGGATAGCATTTCATTTACTTTTTGTAATTCTGTAACCACATTAGCGGAATTCTCCTGGCTTTGAGATACGATAGACGTCTCTGCATTTGGTGCTAAAGATGCAGGGAGTTTCAGCTTACTAAGTCCAGCAACAGAAGTTAAAAACGAATCATTTTTTAGAAGAGTGGTTGCCATCTGCATCAGGGAATTCATATCAAGTTGGTTTCCTAAATTGCCCGTTAAATTCTTGAGTTTCTCCAAATCCACATTCATCCCATCAGGATTATTATTTTCAACAACATTTTCATCCATAATATTACTCCTTTACCGTTTATTAAAATCAAAAATTTACTTTATCATATGTTTTACTGCAAAAATGAAGTGTGTGAATAACCACTATCGAAGAAGTTTTCTTTTTTGTTAGTTTCTATGCTATCTATTCATTCCGCGATAAGTACAATTGAATATTCTATAGCAAACATGCTTCAGGAGGTGAATGGATGAATTCAATATATGAAAATGAAGATTTTGAAAATTTTATTCCCCGTTTCGGGTCAACAATAATTTATAAGACATCTAGCGATTATCAAAATATTTATGTAACAGAGCGAAGTCAATATGAAGGAAAGCGTGGAAGATTTAGGATGCTTCAGTCTTCATCCAATGCTAGTCAAGGAATCATGAATTTGGAGCAACCTAATGATCTGGTCGTTTCATATATTCGAATTACAGTTGATCTTATCAAACACTATCAATCTGATTTTAAAAAAGGGTTTATTATTGGTCATGGAATTGGCACTGTCAGCTCTTTTTATTCTGATAAAAATATGGTTACGGCGGAAATTGACCCGATGGTTGTTGAGGTATCAAAGAAGTACTTTGGTCATTCTGGTCATAATGTTGAAATTGGCGATGGACAAGTTCTTTTAATGAAACAGGAGGCTCATTCTCAGGATATCATTTTTCTAGATGCGTTCAATAATGATGAAGTCCCAATTCATCTAACAACGGAGGAGTTTTTTACTTTAACTGATGAGAAGCTGTCCGACACAGGGGTTTTAATCATAAACTATATTGGAAAACTAAAACATGATAAATTCTTGCTTACATTATATTCAACGATTTCCAAAATCTATCCTTGTGTGAAAGTGTTTGCGCCAAATCCAAAGAAAATATCGAAGCAGAACATATTATTCGTAGCAAGTCGGAATATTCTGGAGGACTATACTCCACGAGAAGCAGAACCAATTCAGATTTCGGGTAATTAGCTGTTATTAAAATGATATATTTATATAATAAAATACACTTTTTAACTAGAACGAATCTACTCCTTTCCACATAGCTTGTCTAATATAAGGAGGATACAATCTTCCTTATGTAAAAAAGAGAAAAGGGGGGATTATCCATGGCAGTTACATTGCCTGCTTGTCCAACACTGGGTGATATTGTTGTAGGCCTTGTATTGGTTGTAGCATTCCTATTGGGAAGCTTGCTAGGGGCTCGCGAATCAACTTTATCTTGCGTTTCAGATTGCATTGCCCAAGCCTTTTCTTGTGCTTAATGCAGTAAATTGACAGTCCAAGGAAGGACCTTTTTTGGCCAAGCCCAAGGAGGTCCTTTTTTTGTGGTCTTATTTTAATGCAAAAGCACCCACTCATAAGCGTTGCTTATATCCCCTATTAAATACTCATATTTCTCACCAGTCTATTATCCTATTATAATCCAAATATACAGAATAGTTTAAAGATACAAAAAATACTTACCGAATTTCACACAAATATAGCAGGGGAGTGAAATGATGATCACTAAAGTGAAAGCAAGTAAGGTAACATACACTAATCCTATTTTCAACAAGATGACGGAAGAAGAGATAAAAACTTATCAAGAGGAGTTACTTAGGAAGCAATTTTAAATTTTCCCATTTCGTACTATGTACCTTTAAATGTACCAATTTGTAAATTCAACATTAAAGGTCACAAAGGTGGCAGATTCCTTTAAATATTGTAACTGGAGGGGAGTTTATAATTATTAAATTTTTATTAATGGTGGATAAACCAATTGACAGGAAAAAGGAAGATGTGCGATTATAGGTAACACAAATTATTTCGCATGCGAAATATTCGCATAGTAAATAATACCTAAAAAAGGAGGAGGGGACATGAAGACTGCCTATAACAGTGAGATTCTGAATTCATTTTCAGATATAAGCAAGCTTCTCTTTAAAGTGTCGAAAAAAGATGCTGATAAGAACGGATTAACCGTTGTTCAGTTGAAGGCTTTGTATAAAATTTCCCAGCGACCAAATCTTGGATTAGTGGAACTAGCTGAAATCCTGAAATTAACGAACAGTACCGTCAGCGGGGTAGTCGACCGGCTTGTGCAAAGCGGTTTTGTCGAACGCCGCAATCCGCCCCATGACCGCAGGTCCATTACAATTCATCTAACGGAAAAAGGGGAAGAGAAATTGGAACAAGCGATATTGAATGAATCAGAGCTTGTCCAAAAGCTTAACAAGATTAAGCAATTGCCGGATGAGGATATTCAGCATTTATTGCGCATTCACAAGCAAATCCAAGATATTTTAAGTGAATAAAGGAGGACTTTATATTTATGAACGCAAAACGCATGATTTTAATAAATGTCATACTACTGATTATTTTAGTAGGTGGAGGCTTTGCGGGGTATTATTACTTTAATCAATCTGTCAACTATTTATCCACTGATAACGCCCAAATTGCCGGACAGCAGGTAAGTGTTGCTGCACCTGCAACTGGAAAATTGACAAAATGGACTGGAAAGACAGGCGATACATTCTCAAAGGATGACACGATTGGCACAGTTCAAATGGTAAGTGACAAAGGAGCAGTTGATGTGGATATTAAAGCTCCTGCTGACGGCACCATTGTCCAAACAAATGCAGTGGAAAATACGATGGTTGCTGCCGGAACACCGCTTGCTGTCAGCTATGACCTTGACCATCTATGGGTAACAGCTAATGTTAAAGAAACCGATTTGAATGATGTGAAAGTGGGCCAGGATGTCGATATTTATGTTGATGCGTTTCCAAACATCACGCTAAACGGCAAGGTTGAAGAAATTGGCTTGGCAACAGCCGGCACTTTCTCACTTTTACCAAAAAACAATGCTTCAGGAAACTACACAAAAGAAACACAGGTTGTTCCTGTCAAAATTTCGCTTGATCATTATGGAGAAAGATTAGTTCCTGGTATGAATGTGACAGTGCGAATTCATAAGTAGGTGATGACATGTCCATATACCTTACAGGTTATATTCTAATATCGGTCCTTCTATTATTATTTGTAAATGTAATGTTGAAAAAACAAAATAAATCTAAAAAACAGGAACTGCAGGCGGAAAAGGTTGATCAGCCTGAACAAGAAAAAGGCATTGTTTTAATGAAGGAAGTAGAAGAACAGTCAAAAGAAGACGAACAATCTGAACAAAAGCCCCTAACTGAAACGGTTGAAAAGACGAAAGAAAAAGAACAACCAGCAAGAAAGCCAGCCGCCAATTCCTTAACGGCGGAGCAATTTGAAGGAAAAAGAGGTAAAGTAGTTGCAGCCATGATGCTTGGTGCATTTGTAGCGATTCTGAATCAAACATTATTGAATGTGGCGATTCCACATATCATGAATGATTTGGGCATCTCCGCAAGCACGGTTCAATGGCTTTCAACAGGGTATATGTTAACGAACGGTATCATTATTCCTATAACTGCGTTTTTAACGGCAAGACTTGGGACGAGGAAATTATTTATTTTTGCTGTAATATCCTTTACCCTGGGATCCGTGATCTGCTCGATTTCGCCAACCTTTTCGTTGTTAATGCTGGGAAGGATTGTCCAGGCAGCGGGTGCCGGTATCATTATGCCGCTCTTGATGACGGTATTTCTGACCATATACCCGCCAAATCAGCGTGGAGCAGCGATGGGTTTGATGGGTGTCGCCATGCTGTTTGCCCCGGCAATCGGTCCGACCTTGTCGGGATGGCTGATTGGTCATTATGATTGGCGCGTATTATTTGATATTGTCATTCCATTCGGAATTTTGTCCATCATCCTGGCGTCTGTTTGGATGGTGGATGTTACCGAGGTAACGAAGCCAAAATTTGATACTCCTGGATTTATTTTATCCACGCTTGGTTTGGGGTTCTTACTATACGGCTTTAGTGAAGCGGGGAATAATGGCTGGGAAAGTGCTAAGGTTATTGTTACGCTAGCGGTTGGTGTGATTGGTTTAATCGCCTTTATCTGGCGGGAATTGACCACAGATCAGCCGATGCTTGAATTGCGTGTGTTTAAATACGACATCTTTGCTTTAACCACGATTATCGGAATGATCATTAATATGGCAATGTTTGCAGCAATGATTTTACTGCCAATCTATCTGCAAAATATTCGCGGCTTTACTGCTCTAGATTCAGGTCTGATGATGCTCCCAGGTGCCATTGTCATGGCGGTCATGATGCCGATCTCCGGTAGGCTATTTGATAAAATGGGTGCCCGCTGGCTGGCTGTTTTTGGTTTAATCATTACGGTCGTCACGACATGGCAATTTACGAAACTCACAATGTCTACATCATTTGGCTATATTATGCTGCTTTACGTTATGCGAATGTTTGGGATGTCTTTCTTAGCAATGACGGTTCAGACAGAAGGAATGAATCAGCTTCCGTTGCGGCTTGCGGGGCATGGAACATCCGCTTCGAACACGGCAAGAACCGTCGCTGGAAGCCTTGGTACAGCCTTTCTAGTTACCGTTATGACAACAAGAAGTGAATTCCATTCTGCGAATTTCGCGAATGTGGTCTCGAGTGCCAACCCATACCTAGCCGCTAAATTATCCGGGCTAGGTCAAGGACTTGCTGCTATGGCTGGAATCCCTGTTCAACAAGGGAAGATGCTGGCAACCTATTCTATCTATGGTGAAGCCATGAAGGAAGCCACGATTAGCGGTATCAATGACGCTTTTGTCGTTGCGACAGGAATAGCGGCGGTAGCTTTGCTGCTGGCATTCTTTATCAAAAGAGCAAAACCTGGTGCTGAAAAATAGTAACATTACCAAGAAATAATGCCTGCCGGAGTGAACGGCAGGCATTTTTTTTAATAAATTTTATCTCCATTAAAGATCGAATTTTTCACGACTACATAATCAACAGTGCGGATATCCTTCAATTTGTTTCCACCTGCATAGGAGATAGAGGACTGAAGATCTTGCTCCATTTCGATTAACGTATCGATTAGTTTCCCTTTGTGCTCCACGTACATTTTTTTACCTTCAACATTTTTTCGTTCGCCTTTTTGGAATTCTGAAGCAGAACCGAAATATTCCTTAAAGCACTTTCCATCCTTTTCGAATGTTTCACCAGGAGATTCTTCGTGACCCGCGAATAACGATCCAATCATCACCATGGATGCCCCGAAACGGACGGACTTTGCAATATCACCGTGGGTGCGGATACCGCCGTCCGCGATAATCGGCTTGCTTGCGGCTTTTGCGCACCATCTTAGGGCAGCAAGCTGCCAGCCTCCAGTACCGAATCCGGTCTTAATTTTCGTAATACATACTTTACCTGGTCCAATACCGACCTTAGTAGCGTCCGCTCCGGCATGCTCTAACTCTCTTACGGCTTCAGGTGTTCCAACGTTACCGGCGATGACAAAGCTGCCAGGTATTAGTTTTTTAATATGCTTAATCATATCAATAACGGCATTGGAATGACCATGGGCGATATCGATGGTAATAAATTCAGGTGTCAAGTTCTCATCGGCAAGCTGTTGGACGAATTCATATTCTCCTTCCTTCACACCTACGCTGATGGATGCGATTAGGCCGCGTGCTTGCATATCTTTTACAAAGTCAAGACGCGTTTCCGGCTGGAAACGGTGCATGATATAGAAGTAACCGTTTTCGGCTAAGAAAATAGCAATTTTTTCATCGATGATCGTCTGCATGTTTGCAGGGACAACCGGTAATTTAAATTTATGACCGCCAAATTCGACGCTTGTGTCACACTCAGAACGGCTCTTTACGATTGATTTTGCGGGAATTAGTTGAATATCTTCGTAATCAAATACTGTATCCATGAAATAACACTCCTAAACACGAATATTATATAAAGTTTATGTTTTCATTGTTCGTACATTTGATAATTTACAGCATTTTTATCCAAATGTCAAAACATTTTCATTTTTATTTTTTCTAATTTAATGTAACACAATGGACCGAGTTTCATTCTAGAGCAGCAATCTAGACAATCTTTTCAAAAAGAAAATACATGCAGGCTAACAAAGTGTTGGGGGCAGACTCCAGCACTTTTTTAACGTGTAACTATAGACGAATTGAATACTTCTATTAAAAATCAATATTTTACGAAGGGACAATTTATATGGTTAAATAAAACAAAATATTCAATTAATTCAGAAACCAAAACAAGACTATTAGTTATCTTACAACAAAAAGTTTTGTATTTTTGAAAAACTGATTAAGGAGGAAATTAACAGTGAAGTACAATTTTGACATCGAAATTAATAGGCATAAAACCGCTTCTGCAAAATGGGATGAAACAGAGAATTTATTCGGGGAAAAGAATTTACTTCCTATGTGGGTGGCCGATATGGACTTTCAATCACCGGCGCCAGTGATCGAAGCAATCATCAAAAAGGCTGAGCATGGAATCTTTGGCTACACCACACGTCCAGATTCCTATTATCGTGCAATTATCGATTGGATGCAGGAAAGGTACAACTGGAGTGTACAAAAAGAATGGATTTGCTATAGTCCAGGTGTGGTACCGGCATTAAATTATCTTGTGCAAACCTTTACGAATCCTGGAGACAAAATTGTGATCCAGCCTCCGGTTTATTATCCGTTTACTAATGCGATTGTTAATAATAACCGTCAAGTTGTTTATAACCAGTTAAAACATGAAAACGGTAATTACTCGATGGACCTTGAAGACCTGCGAAATAGAATCGATGAGAACGTCAAAATGCTGATTCTCTGCAATCCTCATAACCCATCAGGACGTGTCTGGACAAAAGAAGAGTTGACTGAGCTAGGGAAGATTTGTATTGAGAACAACATTCTCATTGTGTCCGATGAAATCCATTGTGACTTAGTTTTTAAAGGAAAAACGCATACAGTCTTTGCCTCCATTTCTGAAGAATTTGCTGAGCATACCATTGTCTGTACGGCTCCTAGCAAAACCTTTAATTTAGCAGGCTTGCAGACTTCCAATATTATCATCCCCAATCAAAAGCTGAGAGATGAATTTAATGCGACTATGAATCGATTGTCTCTAAGACATACGAATACATTTGGGATTGCCGCAACTGAAAGCGCTTATCGTTTTGGCGGTGAATGGTTAGAACAAGTTGTTGATTATATTGAAAAAAACTTGAATTACCTGAGCGAATATATCGAAAACAATATCAAGGAAATCAAAGTGATCAAACCAGAGGCTAGCTATCTTGTCTGGCTGGACTGCCGGGAACTTGGTTTAGATAAAGAAGGTCTCCAACAACTCATGTTAAAGCACGCCAATGTTGCTTTTAATCAAGGCTACACCTATGGACCGGGAGGAGAAGGATTTATTCGAATGAACATCGGGTGCCCGAGATCCATTTTGGAAGAGGGGCTGAAAAGACTAGAAAAGGCAGTAAAAAGTCATCAAGGTACTGCAGCAAAAATTTAAATATAAAAAACTAGTAAAAAGGGATGGTGAAGGGAATTTGAGTAATCAGGAAGCAAAGTTGAAGAAGGTTCTGGGTCTTGGAGATGCGATGGGAATTGCGGTAGGTCAAATCATTGGTGCGGGTATCATGTCCCTAACTGGGATAGCGATTGGTATGACCGGAACTGGTGTGGTTTTAGCTTTTGTTCTATCATCAATATTTACCTTGTTTAAGGTAATGCCCACTGCCATTATGGGAGCAGCAATTCCAACCACCGGGGGATTTTACCGATATTCCAGTCGTCTCTTATCACCTAAGTTAGGGTTCTTCTGGCTTCTGCTGTTCATCATTACACAATTGACCATTGCATTGTATGCGCTATCATTTGCGGATTACTTACAAAGCTTATATCCTAGTGTCCCTATTAAACTAGTTGCTTTTATCATGTTAACAGTTTTCTATATCACCAACCTTGTCGGCGTAAAAGTGGCTGCAATTGCTGAAAAAATTATGGTCATCGTCTTGGTCATTTCCCTTGGTTTGTTCGTGGCGTGGGGGGTTCCGGAAATTAATTATTCCGTATTTAACACGAGAGAAATGTTCCCAGGAGGAATTACCGGTTTCCTTTCGGCAGTCGCCTTGCTCTCATTTGCTACAGGAGGCGCTCAATATGTTGCCGAACTTGGCGGAGAAATGAAAAATCCAGGCCGTGATATACCTCTAACGATTATCACCACAACGGTTGGAGTCGGAATTCTTTATGCGCTAATGGCGGCCGTTGCTTCAAGTGTTCTGCCAGTTGCCGACGTGGCCAATAAGCCGTTGACGGAAGTAGCCAGAACGATTCTGCCTGAGCCTGTTTTCTTCTTCTTTATTATTGGCGGTGCGATGTTTGCGCTGGCGACCACCTTAAATGCGCAAATGTCATGGGCCACGAAAGGAATCCTGATTGCCTGTGAAGATGGCTGGCTGCCAAAGAAACTAGGAGTGGTTAGCAGTAAGTTTGGTACACCAATTTTGATTCTAACTCTTTTTTATCTGATTGGATTAATTCCGATAATTTCAGGATTTTCTCTAACCGTAATTGCATCATTAGGAAGCGGCATCGGATTTTTTGCTAACCTCATTCCAATTATCGCAGCAACAAGGCTTCCAAAAAAATATCCGGAGTTATATGAGAAATCAAAATTCAAATTTAATCCAAAGACCTTATACGGGATTGTCGGGATTGCAATCGTCCTTTCCGTGGTTCAAGGCTATCTTCTGCTGAAGAACTTAACTGCTGGATTGCTGGTTGGAGTGTTAATTTACATCGTTTGTTCTGCTTTTTACGTCATGATTGCGTCGAAGTCACAAAAATTAAAATCAGGAGAAGAGTTAGGTTTTAATGCTGAGCCTGAGATAGAATCTGACATTAACATAAAGGCACTGTAATGAAAATGAATTTGTTCAATTAATATACTTGAATAGAAGACTCAATTCCAAAATAGGCTTTGAGTCTTCTAATTGAATGAGGAGGAATAAAGATGAGCAATGAAAGCTTGTACAAAAAATCGGACCGTAGAAGACTATCGGAATTGGCAAAACTGGCCCCTGAAACCTATCGTGCTTTTGGTGCTTTTAATCAAAAGGCAATGGCGGAAGGCTTACTTTCGGTGAAATTGAAGGAACTGATTGCTGTCGCTGTTGCTCATGTTACCGGCTGCCCCTATTGTATTGAAGCCCATGTTGGTCAAATTAAACGACTTGAAGTATCGAAAGAGGAAATGCTTGAAGCCGTCATGGTTGCAACAGCGCTGAAAGCCGGATCTGCTGCAGGCCATGGCGCAAATGCGCTCCAGGCATACGACGGAACAGGTGAAGATGACTTTTATACATTATCGAATATGAAACGATTGAAGGATTTTCGTGAAGAAAACGCCGAGTTGTTCCGTTCCTATTTGGGATTTAGCCATGAGGCGATGAAGCCTGGTCTATTAAGTCAAAAAGAAAAAGAATTTATCGCGGTAGCCGTGGCTCATGTGACCGGATGTGCCTACTGCATCGATGCCCACACAAAAGCAGCAAAGAAACTGGGCGCAACAATGGAAGAATTAACGGAAGCGATTTTTGTCGCCACCGCTTTAAAAGCAGGTTCCGCGCTTGCTCATAGTATCAATGCATTGAATGCCTACGGAGAGTAAGCTAACCAAGAAGGAGATTCGTTATGAAGCTTCCAAAAACATTTGCATCACTGGGATTCCGTTATTTTCGTTATTTATGGATTAGTTCAGCGTTGGCCAATTCAGGACAATATTCCTTTACGGTAGCTGCCAGCTGGTTAATTTATTCGCTGTCCAATTCAACCGCACTTGTAGGGACAGCCGTTTTTGCCACGATGATTCCGGGGGTTCTTTTCGGACCAATCATCGGGGTATTGGTCGATCGTTTTGATAGACGGCGTTTATTGACCATTGCTGTATTTTCTAATGCATGCAACACAGGGGCTTTGGCATTGTTGAGTTTGATTGGGATTGTGTCACCATGGGTAGTGATTATGTGTGCATTTTTCTTGGGCATTTGTTTTAATCTGCAAATGACCTGTACGAACGGGATTATGCCCGACCTAATTCCTAAGAATACGCTATACAATGCCACGGCGCTGCAAGGCACAATATCACATGGCGCAGGATTCATCGGTTCGGCTCTGGCCAGTCCAATCCTTGTTCTGGCTGGTCCGGGCACTGTCTTTGCACTATGTTTTCTGCTCTATACGGGGGCAGGGATCCAATCGTTATGGATTCGAACTAATCAACCTGCCACAACTTTAGGAAATCTGCATCTCAAAAATATTTTTGAGCCTGTCGTAGAAGGGATGATGTACATTCGGAGGACTCCGGCACTTGGCCTTTTAATTCTAATGGTTTTCCTCCATTGTTTATTAACGATGGCGTATACATCATTACTTCCTCAGTTTATTCACCAGGATCTAAGGGCAGACAGCGGAATTTACGGCAGTTTGATGATGTTTATCGGATTAGGGGCCATCCTTGGCAATCTAAGTACAGCCTCCATATCCACCCCAAGGGGGCAGGGCATCCTCTATATTATGACGGCATTGGCAAGCGGCCTGACCTTATTTCTTCTTGGGCTCACAGGTACGCCTCTGCTAGCCTTTATTGTCGGCGTAAGTGTAGGTGCATCGCAAGCCGTTTTTATGGCAATTAATCTTTCATTTGTCTTGCAGAGGGCAAATGATGAATTTCGCGGGCGTGTCGCGAGTGTCAATTTTATCCTTGCTTCTGGGGCGATGGCGGTCGGGAACTTCATATACGGCTCTTTCAGCAAATTCATTCCTCCGAAAATCAATATGATGTCCACCGGCAGCCTGTTTGTGGTGATTGTAGTGGTCTTAATCATGATCTCGCCGACTTTAAGATCGTTATACAAGAAAACCGTCAAAGTACAGGAAAATCAAGGTTCCGTCGTCATGTAAAAAAACGCCCCTCAATTTATGGGGGGCAATCATTATATTCTTTGGAAATAGCTAATTTGTTCTTTTAGTATTTTTATAAACTCCTGGCTTGCAATGGAACGGTGGGTTTTTAATTGAATGTAACAATAATTGACTTCAATTTTTTCATCAGAAATGTCTAATGGGATGATTTCTCCCGTATGTACATATGGGTCAACCTTTAATGACATTTCAGTATAAAAACCAATCGCCATTCCTTGCGCAATAATATGTTTGGCTGCTTCCAAATTTTTCGACTTGATTAAATAGTTTGGCGTTCCGTGTTTTTTTAAGATATTCCTAAGCGAATCAGTGGAACAAATAACGGGATGTTTTAAGATCTCTTTTATAGATATTTCATTATGTCTCGCAAAAGTGGAATGTTTACCTACACATGCAATAGATTTAGTAGTAAAAAGGTGTCCACTTATAAGCTTTGAATCCAAATCATCGGCAAGTGTCAAACCGATATCTGTTTTTCCATCGATAACGAGTTGTTTGATTGTGCGCGTATCATCCTCAATTAGTTCTAGTTCTATACCGGGATATTTCTTCTTGAAAATAACCAATGCCCGAGGTAAAACACTTGTACTGACGCCAGCAATGGATGCAATGGATAACCGTCCTTTTATAAGCGAGTGCTCGATATTAACGGTTTCCTGCAGTTCCTCGACTTTGTTGAGGATTTCCTGAGCTTTTAAAATCACAGCTTTTCCGCTTTCAGTTGGTAGAGCACCGTTTTTGGAACGTTTAAAAATTTTAACGCCCAATTCGTGTTCAAGAGAAGATATCGCATGACTAATGCTTGGCTGCGCCACATGCAGGCGTTCCGCTGCTGCAGAAAGCGATCCCGTCCTGGCAATTTCAACAACGTACATTAGCTGTTCTATACGCAAATAGTTCACCATCCATCATAGTGATATTTTTATTATATCAGTTTCCAAGATTAATAGTAGTAAAGCGTTGTGTGTATTCAGAAAATTCCTACAATAGTATTAGAAAAATTATGAAGAGAAATGGGGAAAACATATGGAAAATGTAGAGAAGACGTATGATTGGAAAGCAATTGTCGATAGGTTAAATCAGTATCTCAAAATTAAAACCATTCCAATTGGCATGAAAATGTTTGAGAAGAAAGAGGATATGGAAGCCATTCCTAAGATACGGCGGCCAAAAAGCATCCACACAACCGACCAAATTGTCGCCCAAGCTTCAAGATTGGGCTGGACGGTAGGAATTACAGCAGAAGATCTTGTCGGTGCACAATGCCAGGTGGTCCTGGGATTACATCCGCGAAATGAGGAATGGCTGTCTGGAGAACAAATGGCTGGCGTATGGTTTGAAAACCAGCAGGATTCTGCGAAACACCAGCGGGAAATGACGGTCGTCCCCCATGGGAAATATGAAGCGATGGCCGTTGCGCCGCTTGTTTCCAATCGGCTGCCTGATCCTGATATTTGTCTTATCTATGGGACTCCTGGGCAAATGATTCTTTTTATTAACGGCCTTCAGTGGAGGAATTTTGAAAAATTTGAATGGAGTGTTGTGGGGGAATCTTCCTGTGCAGATTCATGGGGGCGTGCCCTTGCAACCAAAAAACCTAGTCTTTCCATCCCTTGTTTTGCTGAACGCAGGTTTGGCGGGGTGTTGGACGATGAGTTATTAATGGCTTTAGCGCCGGAAGATTTGTTAAAGGCTTTAGACGGATTAGAGGCTTTAAGCAAAAACGGAATGCGCTATCCAATTCCGCAGTATGGCATTCAAATGGATGTGCAGGCAGGACTAGAAGTTACTTATGGGAAGAGGAAATAACTACAAAAGTATTAAAAATAAGAGGAGGAATTATGATGAGTTTAGTAGTATTGAAAGTGACTTTCAAAAGCGCTAAATCTATCGAGGAGCTTTCCAAAATGTCTGAAGCGAGTCTACCGAAGTTTCGTTCCTTAAAGGAAAGGGGACTTATTCAAAAATTTTATGTAAGTAACCCTGAAACGGAGGAACGAGGGGGGATTTATATATTTGATAGCCAGGAAGCAGTTGAAGAGTATTTGAATGGTCCGATTTATACGTCCATTGCAGAACGATTTGAGACAGGGGATACGCTTCGTTATGAAATTGTAGATTGCAATTTTACGTTATATCCAATTGAAAAATGATTTTAGTAATATAGCGACTGTTTACATGCTGCCCCTCAGTTTTCTTACTGAGGGGTAGATACGTTTTAAATTAGATTTTTTTTTAATAGAGGACACGCCATAAATAAAACGTCGAATAGGCTTGCCAATTTGCCCACCTTTGAGATAGCTTTAATAGTTCTTCCTTTGTAGGCTTTTTCTCTGAACCAGTTAGATGCTTGATGGCGTTATGCAAGCCGACATCATCAATCGGGTACGCCGAGGTAAATCGTAAGCAGCGCATCATGACGTAATTTGCTGTCCATGGACCAATCCCGCGAATCTTGATTAGGCTTTTTTCAACTTCTTTAGGATTTTCCATTTTCAATAATTTTTCCTTAGATAATTCTCCGCTTGCCATTAACCGGGCAATGCCAAGTATATATTCACTCTTTTTCAAGGTCATTTTAATATCGGCCAGATCTGCAGGTGTTAGCAGGGCGATTTGATCATAGGTTGGAAACAACCAATAGTTCTTGCTATTCCACTCGATTGACTCGCCAAATTTTTCAACAAATTGTCTTTTTAAAGTATAAGCGAATGCTAGATTAATCTGCTGCCCTAAGACTCCCCAGCAAAGTGCTTCAAATAAATCGGGAACACCGATTACGCGCAGTCCGTAGAATTCTTGAACGGGGTTTTTTAGCAGAGGGTCTGATTTGGCCATTTCATAAAATGACTTCAAATCACGATCCAGATCAAACCATTCACGTATGTACGAGACTATCGCAGCGTATTCCTCTTGATTACCAGGTCTGGTGTCTTTTAAAAACTGAATGATCATCTGATTCCGTTCATTTACATGAATTTGTACTAAAGCTTGTTTTTCTCCAATGGCAACCGCCCTCGTGATGATACCGTTATCGACTTCAAACATACATTCATTCTTGTTCCGCTCCAAATAACCTAGATTCGCTTTTAGATTAAAGTCTTCCGGCAGCTTCATGATGATGCTCCCATTGTCTTCATGCCAGCAGTCATTTGCGTTTTGAATACCTGTCAATTTTGATCACTACTTTTCCTTTTATATGAATTATCACAAGTATATCATTTCAATTTCTTGCTTTTTAATCATCTTAATAGTTCGTTCTGCTATTTTCAGAGATATAATAGTGACAGAGGTGTTATTCACCCGCTTATTTCCGTCAATTACATGAATCGGAGGAAACAAAATGACACCACAAACTAATAAGACTCCAATCTATTGGTCATTATTTAATCATCATCCTTGGAATTTCTATATTGCTGCAACAGTGAAGGGACTTAGTTATGTCGGCTCACAAAACAAGCCGTTTGAGGAATTGGCTGTTTGGGCAGAAAAACGGTTTCCTGGCAGCCCGCTGATGGAAGATAAGAAGAAGCTAAAGCCGTATGCAGCCGAACTAATAGAATATTTTGAAGGGAAGCGAACGAATTTCACCGTACCGAATGATTTACATGGAACTGATTTCCAAGTCGCTGTATGGAATGCCCTTTGTGAAATTCCGTTCGGAGAGACCAAATCCTATTCTGACATCGCAAACAAAATAAATAAACCAGCCGCTGTTCGAGCAGTGGGAGCCGCCATTGGTGCTAATCCAGTGTTAATAACTGTACCATGTCACCGTGTTGTTGGAAAAAATGGTTCGTTGACCGGCTACCGCGGTGGATTAGAGATGAAGACGCATCTGCTTGATCTTGAGCGACAAAGATTATCCCAACAATGATGGTAGCCATAGGGAAGTTTGTAGGTAATTAAAAGTGGTCTTAGAATATAAAAAAGCACACAGGTCATGAACTTGTGTGCTTTTTTGCGAGAAATTAGTTGTGAATTTCTTGGACTCGTCCAATTTGCCCGTCAGTCAGTCTAACCTTAATGCCGTGGGGATGGTTAGGGGACTTGGTTAGAATATCTTGGACGATGCCTCTTGTGAGTTTGCCCGTTTTTTGGTCCTTTTTTAAAACAATATCAACGGTAATCCCAGGAATTATGTCCTTCCGATTCTGCCCGTTCATTAAGAGCCCATTTTTCTGCGGGTGTTGCTTGGCTTCTTAGTTTGCTGGCTTTTCATTTTTTGAGTTTGCAGACTGCCATTCTCTTTTCCTTTGGCTGCGGCTTGGTTTTTTTTGTTTTGCAGCTGCTGTTTAGCCAATTCCTGCAGGCTAATTTTCTTTTTTTCTGTTTCCGGTTGGTGGTTCTCAGACATCGATTCTATCTCCTTTATGAAAATGTTGGTTAATTGAGTATAATCTATTTTTGCTTAGAAAGAAAGTACATATCATCGATGTTTGCAGCTGGTCCTGATGCCAGAATGACTGGTTCCATAATGCCGGTAATGGCTAGAAAATATTGAAAGCTTCTGCAAGCTTGGAAATGAAGGAACAAGACAGACAGATGAGCTTATTTTAAAATTAATGCTGGATAAGTAATTACAAGAAATTGGCAAAAAAGTCGGCGGTATTTGGCCGGCTTTTTTGTTGCTGGAAAATGTCGGAATAACAAGCTTTCGGAGCAATTTCGACAAAACGCGAATCGTGCAAACCTTAGTATTTTTATCTAGTTTTATACACGAAATTGTAATATACTATAAATGTAAACGTTAAATAAGACCTCTTTATGTTTCAAATATCTATGGAATTCATATTGACAGGAAATACTAATTTTAGACGGAATTCGTTCAACCGGGGGTCAAAGGCATGAATACAAAACAACGAAGGTATAATATGTTTCAACGTCTTGGACGTGCATTTAAACTTAACTTCATGAAACTGCTTCGTTCTCCCGGAGGAGCCAAAAAGGTTGCCTTGGGATTCGCAATTGGTTTCGGTTTAGAAATGTTGGTCATTTCAACGGCTTCATTAATATATATTTTGTTTATTCCAGCTGTCCGAATAGCAAAAGGCTCGCTTCCAGCTTCTATAATTGGAAACGTCATCGGAAAATTAACATTACTTCCAGTCATTTTGCTTCCATTTGCCGGTAAGCTGGGGAAATTATTTTTTCCAATAAAGGTTAGAATCGGACACCACAATCCTTTTTCTTTTCAAAAACTAATGCACGGTGATTTTACTGTATTGGTTGGGTTTCTCCACGGCAGTATCCATACATTAATCGGAATGTCGATTTTCGGGATTGTACTTGGTGTGATTTCCTACTTTATCATTCATTATTTTTACGAAAAAGAACTTACGAATCGTAAAAAGAGAAGACGGCAAAAACATGAAATTCGCTTAAATAGCATTAACAAAAACTATATTTAAGTAAATTTTTACTTGAATGATTCTGAAAATTCTTGTAAAATAAAAACAACTTCATCCTATCCAGCCTGTCAGCGGAAGGTAATGGAGATGTATTCAAAACATAACATTCGACTGATAAGTTTCCAGAACCAGCCTTAGCCGGCTGCTATCATGGATCGTAAGCCAGTCCATACCACTTTTAAAGTGTGTTTGGGCTGGCTTTTTTGATTTTTTAACAGGTGGTGGATTATTTGAGTGGAGCGCTAGCAGGTGTAAAAGTATTAGATTTAACAAGGGTTCTGGCTGGGCCCAATTGTACGATGATTTTGGCAGACCTTGGTGCCGATGTCATCAAGGTAGAAGCCCCGGGCGGCAGTGATGAAACCAGGTTCTGGGGCCCGCCGTTTCAAAACGGAGTGAGCGCTTATTATTTATGTGCCAATCGGAACAAGCGCAGCATCACCGTTAATTTGAAGTCAGACGAGGGCAGAGAAATTATCCGTAAGTTAGCTGAGGAAGCGGATGTCCTCATTCACAATTTTAAAACAGGCTCGATGGAAAAATGGGGGCTCGGGTACGATTCTTTGGAAAAAATAAACCCCCGGCTCGTTTTTTGTTCCATTACCGGATTCGGGGAAACAGGGCCATATAGCCATTTGCCAGGATACGACTATATCATCCAGGGTATGAGCGGCCTAATGAGCATTACCGGCACCGAAGAAAGCGGCCCGCTTAAAATTGGCGTAGCCATGGTCGATATTTTAACGGGTTTATATTCGGCAATTTCTATTGAAGCCGCTTTGTTTGAGCGTGAAAAATCGGGCCGTGGCCAAAAAATCGATATGTCTCTGATGGATACGGCGGTAAGCTCGCTTGCCAATGTCGCCAGCAATTATTTGATTTCAGGTAAGGTGCCACGGAGGCTTGGGAATGACCATCCGAATGTCGTGCCTTACTCCACATTTTCCGCCGCAGACGGTGAATTGATCATAGCCGTCGGGAATAACCGGCAGTTTGCATTGCTTTGTGAAGTAATTGGGCTAAGCGAACTGGCGGTGGATAAAAAGTTCCGTACCAATGAGGCAAGAGTCGAAAATCGCCAGGAGCTTACGAGAATCTTAAATAGTCAGCTCCAGTTAAAGCAGGTCAGCGACTGGATGGAGCTATTTTCTGCCAACAATATTCCATGCGGTCCTATCAACACAATTGACCAAGTATTTGACGACCCGCAGGTCTCGGCCCGGAATATGGTCGTGCAAGTAGACCATCCAGAGGCAGGTCTGGTAAAGCTCGTTGGCTCGCCTATTAAACTTTCTAGAACCGAGACAAGGGTCGAGCGTCATCCGCCGATGGCTGGTGAACATACCGATGAAATCTTGCAGGAAGTGGGATTTACATTTGAGGAGATTAGCCGTTTAAAAGCGGATAACATTATTTAAAAAATGGCCTAGTGGTGAAGTTGAATTTTAAAAAAATCAGGGGGAGAATGTGTGATGAATTTTGAATTCACAGAAGAGCAAGAAATGTTAAGAAAAATGGTAAGAAGCTTTGTTGATAAGGAAATCAATCCGAACATGCGAGAGTGGGACGAACGCGGCTATTTTGATCCGGTCATTTGGCAGCGTTTAAAAGAACTGGATTTGATGGGGGTTTGCATTCCAGAAGAGTATGGCGGCAGCGGCATGGATTATAACTCGTTGGCGATTGTTTGTGAGGAACTGGAAAGAGGCGATACCGCCTTCCGTACTGCCGTATCCGTTCACATCGGATTAAATAGCATGACTTTGTTGCAATGGGGAACTGAGGAACAGAATAATAAATACCTAGTTCCGCAGGCCAAAGGCGAAAAGATTGGAGCGTTTGGATTAACGGAGCCTGGTGCGGGGTCGGACGTGGCATCGCTTGGAACAACGGCTGTGAAGGATGGCGACTACTATATTTTAAACGGCCAGAAAACATGGATTTCGTTGTGTGATGTGGCGGACCATTTTATCGTGTTTGCCTATACGGATAAAGAGAAGAAGCACCATGGAATTTCCGCCTTTATTGTGGAGCGGACGATGCCTGGCTTTTCTTCTAAGGCGATAAAAGGGAAACTCGGAATCCGCTCAGGCAATACCGGGGAATTGTTCTTTGATCAGGTGCGCGTTCCGAAAGAAAACTTGCTTGGCCAGGAAGGGGAAGGCTTCAAAATTGCCATGTCAGCGCTTGATAATGGACGCTTTACAGTGGCAGCCGGGGCTGTGGGTTTGATCATGGCGAGCTTGGAAGAAAGCGTGAAGTATTGTCAATTGCGGAAAACGTTTGGCAAGGAAATCGGCAAGCACCAACTGGTTCAGCAAATGATTGCTAATATGGAAGCCGGCCTGCAAATGAGCCGTCTGCTTGTGTATCGTGCCGGTGAGCTGAAAAATAAAGGCGTGCGCAATACTCGTGAAACGTCGCTGGCGAAATGGCAGGCATGTGATTTTGCCAATAAAGCGGCAGATGATGCGGTGCAAATCCACGGGGCGTACGGTTATTCAAGCGAATACCCTGTGGAGCGCTTTTTGCGGAACTCTAAAGCGCCGGTCATTTACGAAGGAACGCGGGAAATTCATACGGTTATGCAGGCGGAATATGTGCTGGGGTATCGTGAGGATAAGGCGCTGAGCAACATGCTGCCGACCTGGCCGTTTGAGAGTGAGAAAGTTACTGTTTAGGTTTTTTGGGGGAGCGGATTGGTTTTAACCATTCGCTCCTTTATTGTTTCGTTGATGGAGGGATGGTTAGTTATTAGACCAAAGTTGGTGGAGATTCATGGAAAATGGTCTTATGAAAGGGTTATAAGACCAGAACGTCAGTGAAAGATGAGAGGAAGTGTCCTATGAAATGGTCATAAGACCATCACAGAGGGGGAAAAAGTAAAAAATGGCCCTATAAAAAGGTATAAAGCCACACCCTTAACTCCAACTGGCAATGGTCATCCAAAAATACTCGCCATGGATATCATCGAAATAGTCATTGATTCATTGTCTCATATTGCTTGTACAAATCCTTCAGCGCTGCAATCAGTGCGTGATTGGCTTTTCCTAAATAGCCATTCTTTAAGTCTTCGAGTGGCTTGTCAATTCCATGACGCAAACTATACCCCTTCAACAGCCTAGAAATATAATCACGACCATGTTCCGTAGCCAGCGTACAGGATGCATCCACAATCACTCCATAATGCTTATCAATCTCAGCCGTAATCGTCAGCGTTTCATAAATGCTTCTGGCAGCCATACCGGTTGGCAGCTTGGCGTGACCGGCTATAAAATAGGTATTCATTCTGATTTCCTCCAGAGGTTTTATTTTTAGAATAATATAAAAATGAAGAATTGATAAGATAATAATTTTTAAAAATTCCTTCTGATAAAAATAGGGAAAATGTCCCTTTTTGTCAAAAATTTAGTATCATAGTCTTGTAATGATATTTAGAAAGAAGGAAAAAAGAAATGAGTCTTATTATTCTATTTTTGCTATTGGTACTCTTATTTTTTGTGCCCAAATACCTAAAATTCAAAAACTCAAGCTATCAACAAGCAAGTGGGAATACTTTCTTGAAAACATTATTTAATAAGGGAAATTACGGAGAATTTTTAACTTTTGCGGAACTAGAAAAATTAAAGGGACCCAAAAGGCTATTAACTAATCTTTATTTACCAAAGCATGATGGAACAACCACAGAAGTAGATTTAATCATGCTCCACGAAACAGGTCTTTATGTCTTTGAATCCAAAAACTACAGCGGCTGGATTTTTGGTGATGAAAAAAGCAAACATTGGATGCAAATTTTTCCGAACAAACAAAAAGAAAAATTCTTCAACCCTATCTGGCAAAATAAAGCACATATTAACGCGTTAAAGTTTGCATTGGGAAAAGCTGATGAAACTCTATTTAAATCCTATATTGTCTTTAGCGAGCGCTGCACATTAAAGAAAATAAATGTAACCTCTCCCAATGTAAAAGTTTTAAAAAGAAATGCTCTGCTATCATCCATAAAAAAAGAAATTACAAATACAAGGAACATAATGACACAAATAGAAATCGACAGGATGTACACTAATTTACATAAATTTTCACTGGCCGATTCTAACGTTAAACAGGCCCATATTAAACAGATTCAAATGAAAAGATAATTTGCTAACTAAGTCTGCGAATTTTTGTCCCCACCATTTCATATGATATTCTTTTTATATAAAGAATTAGGAGGATGAAGCTATGGCTATCATTGATATAACGGTTATCCCTGTAGGGACAGGCACAACAAGTGTCAGCGAATATGTTGCAGAAATACATAAGGTTCTTCAGCAATACGAAGACAGTGTGAAGTACCAGTTAACCCCGATGAGCACGTTAATTGAAGGGGATTTAACATTACTGCTTAAAATTGTCCAAGAAATTCATGAGGTTCCTTTCCAAAAAGGCTTGCAGAGAGTCTGCACAAATCTCCGAATTGATGACCGTCGTGACAAGGAACATTCGATGGAGCGGAAATTGCAGTCAGTGCAGACAAAACTATAAGAAAAACAAAAGGGTGCAGTTTTGAAACATATAAATATTAATTAATAAAACATTCCTCAATTGAAGAGGGATGTTTTTTTTGCATCAAGTACCAACACGCAAACCTTTTGGAAATGAAATAATCAATTTTTTCAATAAAAAACTTGAACTATTATTTGGGGTCGTGAATATATATTTAAGAAAAAGAAAAAAGCGGGGAGGTAAAATGTTGAGTTTTCAGGCAGAACACTTATCAGAACCGAGGAGGAGAATTATACATGTCATAAAAAGTAATGGAGCATCATCGATGAGTGAAATTGCTTCATTACTGGATATTTCTGGTGAAGGCGTAAGGCAGCATCTCGTGCAATTAGAAAAGGATGGCTGGATTAGCCGGTTTGCTGAAAAAAGCAATGGAATTGGACGCCCGCATATACGCTATCGTTTGACCACCGCTGGAGAGCATCTTTTTGAAAAAAATTACGATCACTTAACAATAGAAGTTTTGGATACCATGGTCAATAACTTGGGAGAAAACGCGCTGAAACAAGTACTGTCCGCCATGATAGAAGAAAGAGTTCGTGAATGGGAACCGAAAATGTTTGGGCTAAGTACAATCGATCGATTAAAAGTCCTCAAGGATTTTTATATAAAAAACGACTTTTATATGGATGTTGAAAGTAAGGACACAGATTATTACCTGATTGAGCGGAATTGTCCATTTCATAATGTTGCTTTACGGCGGCCAATTCTGTGCAGTGTTACTGTTTCTGTTCTGACTCATTTGCTGGGATGTAAGGTAACAAGAGAGCAGCGTCTTCAAAATGGGGATGGCTGTTGTTCCTTTCATGTACAAATAAATGAGCCTGTCGATGGAAATATACCGCGGATCATCATAGAGGATGAAAAGTCCAATTAAACAAAAGGAATGGTGTGAAAATGACCCATGATCAATTCCTTATTTTGTGCAGGAAATTTCCAAAAATTTTTAATTCATTGTCACTTGAGGCGAATGAAAGCTATATGGAGGTCAATAGGATTACGGATGCAATTGGGAAATTAATAAAGCTATGTGGTGATGATCCCGACCGAGATGGATTGCAAGACACACCATATAGAGTTCTAAAAGCATTTCTGGAATATACAGAAGGGTATCATGAGGACCCGAAACTACATTTGGAAAAGACATTTGATATTCATCATAAAGGGTTGATTTTAACGAAAGACATTGAGTTTTATTCCATTTGTGAACATCATTTCTCTCCCTTTTTTGGGGTGGCCCATGTAGGTTATCTTCCAAATGAAAAAATTACAGGTTTATCCAAGATCGGCAGGATGGTTGACGGGTATGCTAAAAGATTCCAAGTACAAGAGAGACTGACAAATCAAATCGCAACAGCAATGGAAGCGGTTTTGGAACCGAAAGGAACGATGGTTGTCGTCGAAGCAAAGCATATGTGCATGTGCAGCAGGGGAACGAAAAAATCTGATGCGTTCACGACAACTACCAGTTTCCGAGGAATATTTGAAAATCGATCTGATTTACGTGCCGAGTTTTTTTCAATAATTAAAAGTTAGGAGAATGATAGGTATGGATAATCAAATAAAAATCTCAGATAATGGTCCGTTGGTCGTAACAGGTGATATTCAGTTAACCGATTCAGAAGGAAATGAATTTTCCAAAAAGGGGAAAGTTTATCTTTGCCGCTGCGGTTTGTCCAGTAAAAAGCCATTTTGTGATGGTTCTCATAAGAAAGGCGGATTTGAAAGCAGTCCAAGAGCAACTGATGCCACATAATATCTTAAATTAAAGAATAGGCGCCTAGATTGGCGTCATTTTCATATTAGGAAGTTAATTATTAATGCTTAAAAAAAATGTGGAAATATCGTCAAGCAGATTGAAAAATTTATAAATTGGTTTATAATCATATAGTTGAATGAAAAATAGAAAATCCGCACCCTGCGGTAGAGGTTCTAGCTACCCTCTTTAAAAAACTAAGGAAAACAGGACTGCTTTCTTTAGTAGTCCTGTTTTTCTATTTAAAGGAGAATTTATGATGAAGAAAGATAAAGCAGTTGTAGTTTTTAGCGGCGGACAGGACAGCACCACCTGTTTGTTTTGGGCATTGGAACGATTTGAAGAAGTAGTGGCGGTTACGTTTAACTATAATCAAAGGCACAAACTTGAAATTGAGTGTGCCCAAAATATCGCGAATGAACTTGGAATAGAGCATCATATTTTAGATATGTCATTGTTAAACCAACTGGCACCAAACGCCTTAACACGTAAGGACATTGAGGTGAAGGATGGAGAAAATGGTGAATTGCCTTCCACTTTTGTACCGGGACGGAACCTGTTATTCATCTCTTTTGCAGGGGTGCTGGCAAGCCAGGTTGGGGCTAAGCACATTGTTACCGGTGTTTGTGAAACGGATTTTAGCGGTTATCCTGATTGCCGTGATGTTTTTATAAAATCCTTAAATGTCACATTGAACCTGTCGATGGACAAGGAATTTGTTATTCATACCCCATTAATGTGGCTGGACAAAGCTGAAACCTGGCAAATGGCAGATAATCTGAATGCCTTGGATTTTGTTAGGGAAAAAACATTAACCTGCTATAACGGGATCATTGCCGATGGCTGCGGTGAATGCCCGGCTTGTAAACTAAGAAAACGCGGCCTTGATCAATATTTAAGCACACGAGAGGAGTTGTAACGCAATGTATGGCTTTCGAATTGTCGATAAACTCCAAAAAATAGATGAAGATATCAACCGCAGTCAATTGAAATACCATCACAAACGTGTTCTTGTGAGCAAAGAATTCACATTTGATGCTGCCCATCATTTGCATTGCTATGAAGGCAAATGCAAAAACCTTCATGGCCATACGTATAAAGTCATTTTTGGAATCAGCGGCTACGTTGATGACCGTGGCTTGATGATGGATTTCGGGGAGATAAAAGATATTTGGAAAAATGAAATTGAAATTCATCTGGATCATCGCTATTTAAATGAAACCTTACCGCCAATGAATACCACGGCTGAAAACATGGTGGTCTGGATTTATGAAAAGATGGCTGAGGCGCTTACGAAAGAAGAGCGGAAGAATCAGTATAGTGGCGCAAGAGTGGAATTTGTTCGGTTGTTTGAGACACCGACAAGCTATGCGGAAGCTAGACGGGAGTGGATGGAAGTTGAGTAAAATACCCGTAATGGAAATTTTCGGACCTACCATCCAAGGGGAAGGGATGGTCATCGGCCAGAAAACGATGTTTGTAAGAACTGCTGGCTGTGATTATTCCTGCAGCTGGTGCGACTCCGCCTTTACCTGGGATGGCACCGGTAAAAATGATATTCGCATGATGGAAGCAGAGGAAATTTGGAAAGAGATGAAGCGAATCGGCGGCATGAATTTCTCCTTTGTCACAATTTCAGGCGGGAATCCTGCGTTATTGAAAAATCTCGATGAATTCATTAAGATCCTAAAAGATAATCAAATAAAAATTGGTCTCGAAACCCAAGGGAGCAGGTGGCAGGAGTGGTTTTATGAGATTGATGAATTAACCATTTCCCCCAAGCCGCCAAGCTCGAAAATGGAGACGGATTTTGAAATTTTAGATGAAATCATTGGGAAACTTACACAAAATAATTTAGCGCAACAATTCAGCTTAAAGATTGTGGTATTTGATGATCTTGATTATGAATATGCCAGAGCAGTTCATTTCCGTTATCCGGATGTTCCCTTCTTTGTACAGGTTGGTAATGATCATCTGTCAACAATGGATAATCAGGAGCTGCTTCTGCATCTTATTAATAAATATGAAAGACTGATAGACAAGGTCATGCAGGACTCCGAAATGAATAATGTGAAGGTTCTTCCGCAATTGCATACTTTTTTGTGGGGAAATAAAAGAGGAGTTTAGGTGAAAAACAGGCGATGTCCATGGCGGCATCGCTTTTTATTTGTTTTTTACCATTACAATCAAACTGTTTATAAAACTATACAACTGTGTTTTTTTTATAACATTTGTTCAAGGAGAAACTGTATATATATGGCGTCAGAAAGTATGTGCCCCATTTAAAATAACTGGTACAATTCTTGCATTTCTTAAAGTAGGTATTGAAACCATAGTTAAGGAGGTTTCTGAGCATGTAAGATTGGAAGGCAATCGGATAAAAAAATAAACCTTTTTTAATCGGAATGAAGATTTTTTAACGTAAGCAAAAATGGAAGCGATTTCATGTATTAAGGAGTAATTTGAAAAAACGGGGGGAAGCTCATGAGTGAAATCACCATCTTAAATCGAGTGGCAATCGGCGATATTGTGCGCAGGACGGCAGCCAAAAATCCAGTCAAAACGGCCATCATTTCAGGGGATAAAAGGATTTCCTATCAAGAGTTTAATGAAGATTGCAACCGCTTTGCGAACTACCTGTTGGACCTCGGGTTAGAAAAAGGAGATTCGGTTGCCACTATTTGCGGAAATAGTTGGCAGTTTCTGGTTGCCATTTTTGGAATCGCAAAGGCGGGTTTGGTTTGGGTTCCGATTAATCCAGGGATATCCTTTAACGAAAAGTCGTATATTCTTGCAGAGGTCCGCGCAAAAGTCCTTATCTGTGACGAGGGATTTTTACAAGACAAAAAAGAAGAATTTTCAAGCATGTGTCCGGAATTGCTCATTATTGGAAAGGGTGCCACTGAGGCTGAAAAATTTGAGCATGCCTTAAATTCCGACCATACGGAAGAACCGGAAGTGGAGATTGGGGACCGTGACCTGGCCCAAATCATGTTTACTAGTGGAACGACTGGCTCACCGAAAGGAGTCCTCATTAACCATCAAGCTGTGTTTATTGCCAGTCTGGCCAATATTATTGAAGCGGGGATGGCGAAGGACGATATTGCGACGATGATGATGCCCGTGTTCCATTGTGCTCAGCACACGCTTGTCTCGTCCTTTTTCCACTTAGGCGCAACAGTGGTGGTAATCCAAGGCTTCGAACCGGAGTCCTTTATGAAAACAGTCGAGAAGGAGAAGATTACCTGGATGTTTGGCCTCCCGATGATGTACCGGGCATTTCTCTACCATCCTTCTTTTAAAAAATACAACCTATCAAGCCTGCGCTATTGCCTCTACGCCATGGCCCCAATGGACCGCAATACGCTGGAAAAAGGAATCAGTGAACTAGGCTGTGAGTTTGCATTAGGGTCGGGACAGACCGAAATGTATCCGGCTACATGTGTGTTTAAACCTGAGGACCAACTGCGAAAATCAGGTCCATATTGGGGGACAGCATCCTTGATTACGGACATCGCAATAATGGACGACAATGGAAACCTGCTAGGAAAAAATGAAGTGGGTGAAATCGTTCACCGCGGTCCAAATGTTATGGCCGGCTATCTCAATAATCCGGAAGAAACGAAGCGGTCACGGCAGTTCGGCTGGCATCATACCGGGGACTTAGGGTACTTTGACGAGGATGGGCTGCTAGTTTTTGTGGACAGGAAGAAGGACATGATTAAGACTGGCGGGGAAAATGTAGCATCTATTCAGGTAGAACAAGCGCTATTGTCTTATCCAAAAGTATTAAATGCGGTAGCAGTCGGTTTGCCGCATGAACGCTGGATTGAGGCTGTCACGGCATTTGTTGTGTTAAAACCTGGGGAGGTAGCGACGAAAGAGGAAATCCTTAAACATTGCAAAGAACATCTAGGGACCTTCCAAGTCCCAAAAGAGGTGTTAATAGTAACCGAGCTTCCGCAGACAACGACCGGAAAAATCCAAAAGAATGTGTTGCGGGAGCAATTTAAAAATCTTTATTCTAATAATCCAGTAGTTTAAAAGGGGGGATGTTTTTGCAGGACTGGATTGTTCATAAAGTATTGGCGAATGCCGTTGATAGGTTCCCGAATAAGCTATTTTTAATTTATGAAGACCAACGGATTACTTATAAGGAACTGGATGACGTCACCGATGTATTGGCGTCGGCCCTTCTCCAGGAGGGATTTGAGAGAGGCGACAAATTGGCCATTTTGGCGTTAAACCAACTGGAATGGCTGTATACGTATTTCGCGGCAGCCAAAATCGGTGTCGGCGTGGTGGCCCTGAATGTCCGCTACCGAGATTCAGAGCTGGAGTATATGCTTAACAATTCAAAAGCAAAAGGAATTGTATCCATCTCCGGCCATCACGGCTTTAATTTTGCCGAATTTTTCGAGAAGTTTCAAGATAAGCTTCCGACAGTGGAAAAATATATTTTCATAGGATATGGGTTTGAAGGAAGTCTATCCTTTGAAGAGTTGTTGGCTAGGCCGCTTGAGCGGGGCAGGCTTGAGGCCGCAAAGCAAGAAGTGTTGGAAGAGGATACAGCCGTTGTCATCTATACATCTGGCACCACCGGAAAGCCAAAGGGGACAATGATCACCAACCGCAGTATTCTGGCGTCGGCCAAAGCCCAGGCAGACCATTTGTCGCTTGGAGCGGGGGATTGCACAGTAGGGAGTTTACCGTTAAATCATGTCGGAGGCATTACCTGTGCGGTCCATGCCTTATTAGTAAGTTTTGGCAGTATTGTCCTAGTACCTGAGTTTATTCCGGAAAAGATCTTGCAGGTTATTCATGAGGTGAGACCTACCATTTTTGGCGGAGTGCCGACGATGTACCTCATGCTATTAAACCATAAACATATTAATCAATATGACCTAAGTTCCGTTAAGGTCTGCATTGCCGGCGGATCCAATGTCGATCCTACCCAATGTGAAATGATCGAAACGAAATTTCCAAACGCAAAAATCATCAATTTATATGGCCTTAGTGAAACGTCTGGAGCCTGCATCATGACCAGGTTAACTGACTCTCTTGAAAAAGTGCAGCAAAGTATCGGCGTTCCAATCGGCGATTTTAGCTTGAAGATTGTCGATGTGGAACAAAAGGAGCTTGCGAGTGGTGAAGTCGGGGAAGTTGCGGTGAAGGGTGGCTGCCGGGCGAAGGGGTATTTTGAGCTGGAAGAAGAAACAAGGCTGGCATTTTCTGAGGATGGCTGGTTATATACTGGAGATATGGGTTACTTGGATCACGAGGGGTATGTTATTTTAAAAGGGCGAAAAAAGGAGATGTACATTCAGGGCGGCTATAATGTCTATCCTGTCGAGGTGGAAAATATCCTGATGTCGCATCCGAAAATAGGTTTTGCCGCCGGAATTGGCGTGCCTGATTCATTCCTTGGCGAAGTGGGCCGTTATTACATTATCCCAATAGAGGGTGCGGCCATCACCGAAGAAGAGGTCAAATCATTTTGTCAGCAGCATTTAGCAGATTATAAGGTACCGAGGCAGGTTGTTTTCGTCAGCCGGCTCCCGCAGACACCAGCGGGCAAAATCCAAAAATCTGCGTTGAAGGAGCAATATTTGAAACAGCTGCAGTGAGGAAAAACAACCACATGGGGCTTTGCCTGTGTGGTTGTTTTTGTGGGATAGTTAGCGATTCGCTGATAGAACCTGCAAATTCGCCGATAGAACTCGAAGATTCGCCGATAAACACATAGAATTCGCCGATAGAATCTCAAAATTCGCCGATAGAGTGTAAAGATACACTCTAAAAAGGATTGGTTGAATACGAAGACAGACCCTAGGTAAACCGAAATTCCAATTCTTCAATAATTTGATACCTTTTCATTTTCTGATATAGTGTTGTTCGGCTGATTCCTAGCAATTCGGCGGCTTTTGTGCGGTTTCCTCGGCATTTTTTTAAAGCTTGCAGGATTACTTCCTTTTCCGTTCGGCTAATGGATTGCTTCCGGTCAATAGGAAACTGGGACTCGGTTGTTTTAGATTTTGGAGAAAGTACCGGCTCTTGAGGCAGTAATTTCAATTCTTGTGGAAGATGTTCTATTTCAATCCATTCCGAACTACTGTAATGGAAGGCCCTTTCCAAGACATTTTCCAATTGCCTGATATTCCCTGGCCAGTGGTAGTGCTGCAAGCTGCTTGCTACTTCCGGCGAGACGCCGATGATGTTCCTTTTCGTTTTGAAATTAATTTTATTGATAAAATGGCGGCACAATAACGGGATGTCATCGAGTCGCTCTCTTAATGGCGGGATGTGTAAATGAATGACATGAATCCGGTAATAGAGATCTTCTCTGAATTTTCCCTGCTCTACAAGCTCCGCCAAGTCCTTGTTAGTGGCAGAAATAATCCGAACATTTACCTTGGTGGTTTTAGTGGCGCCGATTCTTTCAAATTCTTGTTCCTGCAAGACTCGTAAAAGCTTTACTTGCAGGGAGACAGGCATTTCACCGATTTCATCGAGAAACAGTGTTCCATTATTAGCCAGTTCGAATTTACCAGGCTTTCCTCCTTTTTTCGCTCCGGTAAACGCGCCATCCGCATAGCCAAAGAATTCAGATTCCAGCAATTCCTCAGGAATGGCCCCGCAATTCACCTTAATAAAGGCGCCTTTGCAGCCTGACACCCGGTGAATCCCTTCTGCGATCAGCTCTTTGCCGGTCCCGCTGTCTCCGGTAATTAACACATTGGATAAAGATTTTGCGGCAATCACGGCATCCTGCTTGAATTTTTCCATTTGTGAATTCTGTGAGATGACGTGAGCAAATGGGTCCGTATCTTTGGAAATACGGGATAATTCTCCACGGTAAAAAGAAATCTCACTTTCTAATTTTTCCATGTGAAAAAGAAGGTCTCGCCAGGCTTCGAGCTGCCGAAAAATGATTTTAAAAATGGCGCCTAGCTTTTGGCCATCCTGGTAGATGGGCATTTGCGCGACAATGCATTTCCGCTTGTCGATTTCAATAAGTTTTCCCTCAATTTTTTTATCCATTTTCAAGCTGAGTTCAGAAGGAAGCTGGGGTGCTATTTTTGAAATAGGGGTACCGAGAAGCTGGTCTTGCTGGTCAAGGGAAAACAAATCCAGAAACCCTTGATTGGCCATCGTGATCAGCCCGTGCTTGTCTGTGACAGCCACCCCATCGTAGGCAAGCTCAAGTGCGCTGTCGAGAATCTTCTTAAGCTGATTGGTCGTTTCCAATTCAGCAGCAATGATTTCATAGGAGGTGACGTCTCGCAATACCACCATGGCGCCGGTAATACGGTTAAGTTCTCTGATAGGAATAAAGGAAGCGATTACTGTGAGGTCTTTAAAACTGAAACGTTTTGCCTGTTGAATTTGACCCGTTTTCATAGTCTCAATTAACCCTTTGCGGAAATCGGGGAGAAACAGGTCAATGGGAGCATTCAGCAGCGTTTTGCCGTTCAATTGCAGCAGGTCTATAACGGTGTGGTTAAAGGTTGTGATTTTTAGGTTGGAGTCTACGGAAATAACCGCATCCTGCAGGTTTTCAACCAGTGATTTCATGCGGTTCAGTGTATCTTCCAAGGCGGTCATGTTTGAGTACACCAAATCCAGCTTTGACATGATTCCAAATACATTTTGCTGCTGGTTGAGGACGACGGCCTGACTGACATTGCCTTCAATCATAATTTCTCTTGCATCAAGCAAAGTCTGGTCTTTTTGAATCGTGACAACGTTTTGTTTTATGAGTGGCCGAATGGAAGAATCTAGAGGTGTGTTTTCAAGCAACGCCCGATAAATCGCATTTTTATGTAGAATTCCAAGCAATTTCCTGTCTTCGGTGGTTACACAGCCGATGTCCACCCGATGGGATAAAAACGCAGAAATGGCGTCGCGTATCGTGCTTTCAAGGGATAACTGCACAAAATTGACGGTTGTAAAGCTGCTAACTTTCAATCGAAAGAGACACCTCCACGCTAATCTGAAAATTTGTACTTTTCACACATTTATTATTATAGCGCTTACATTCAAATAAAACAATCGCTACAGTGTACACATCTTTGAACAACTGTTCACTTTTGTGCACAAGGTGTTTATTTTTTCATGAGAAATAGAGGATGTTTGCCTTAAAAGAGGTTGGCACGTTTTTTGCAATGTGTATATTGATACTCCTATTTAAGAGGTGAATGACATGACCTTTGAAACGATCCGCTACGAAGAAATTGAAAACGTTGCCAAAATTACGTTGAATTTACCGGAAATGAGAAACCCGCTAACACAGGAATCGACAAGAGAGCTGACTTTTGCGATAAGGGAGGCGGACCAGAATCAGGACATCCGTGCAATTATCCTTTCCGGTGCCGGTACAGCGTTTTCGGCTGGCGGTAATCTGAATGATTTTAAAAAAAATTTCCAGAAAACAGCACCGGAGCTTTATTTTGAAGGGCGCGAAAGTACGGAATTATTCAAGCTGGGTGCTGAAGTCACCACTCCGTTGATTGCCAGCGTCAATGGGCCGGCGTTGGGCGGCGGAACAGGGCTTGTGGCGATGTGCCATATTGCCATCGCCTCAACCGAAGCCAAGCTTGGTTTAACCGAACTGAAATTGGGGCTGGTGCCATTCGTGATTATGCCCTGGGTCCGGCGGGCGGTCGGCGACCGGAAGATGATGGAGCTGATGCTGACTGCGGAAATTTTTACGGCGGAGCAGGCGAAGGAATTAAACCTTGTTCATCGAGTTGTAAAACCGGATGAGCTTGAGGCGGAAACGATGAAGCTGGCGAGGCAGTTGGCGAGTTTCAGTCCGCTCGCGGTCAAGCTAAGTTTGGATGCTTTTTTTACAACCGAGCAGATGGATTTGCTGAAATCGTTTGATTATTTGACGACGCTTAGGCTTGTATCGTTTATGAGTGAGGATTTAAAAGAAGGGGCATCCGCTTTTCTGGAAAAAAGACGGCCGAATTGGGCGGGAAAATGAGGACTCAATTAGTCTCTAATACCTATTCGTAAATAAAACAGTGCAATTCGCAAATAAAAGTTGAAAAATCGCAAATAAAACTTACATTCGCAAATAAAAGTCAAAATTCGCAAATAAAACTCACATATTCGCAAATAAAATGCAAAAAAACGCAAATAGAGTTTTTAGAATCGCCGATAGAAGCATAGATTTCGCCGATAAATTGCTGAAATTCGCTGATTGATAGGTGAAATTCGCCGATAGCACGATAAGATTCGCCGATTGAACCCCAAAATTTTCTGTTGAAATGGAATTCACATCAAATAAAGCTAAGCACCGACTACTGAAAGGAGGAATTTGTCATGAAAAAGGTACGAATTGGGGCTGCCCAGGGCTTTTATGGGGACAGCATCGAAGCGGCTGTCGCAACAGCGGCAAAAGGGAATGTGCAATATCTTTGTTTCGACGCCCTGGCCGAGCTGACAATGGCCATCCTGGTTAAAGATAAACGAAAAAATGAACAGGCAGGCTTCACCAAGGATTTGCCGCTGCAAATGAAGGCGCTGCTTCCATTTGTAAAGGAAAAGGGTATTAAGCTGTTAACGAATGGCGGCGGCATCAACCCGCTTGGCGCTCAACAGGAAATTTTAAGAGTAGCTAGAGAAATGGGGATGAGCGGTTTAAAAGTCGCGGTCGTGACCGGGGACAATGTACTGGACCGAATACCTGAGTTTTTAGAAAAGGGATATTCCCTTAATCATCTTGAAACAGGTGAAAGAATCGAGGCAGTTAAAGACAGATTGGAGTTTGCCAACGCCTATATCGGTGCCAAGCCGATTGTCGAAGCATTACGGGCCGGCGCAGACATCGTTGTTACTGGACGGACGACGGATACCGCTCAGTTTTTAGCGCCGTTAATCTATGAATATGATTGGAAAGAAGACGAGTGGGATAAGCTTGCAAGCGGGATTTTTATGGGGCATTTGCTCGAATGTTCGGCGCAATCAACAGGCGGGAATTTCAGCGGCAATTGGCAGGATATCGAAGGCTTTGACCGAATGGGCTATCCAATTGCCGAGGTATCGGAAAATGGTGAATTTACCATTAGTAAGGTGGAGGATCAGGGTGGCCTAGTCACGGTTGATACGGTAAAAGAACAGATGCTTTACGAAATTCACGATCCGTCGGCCTATATTACCCCAGACGTCATCGTCGATCTAACCGGCGTTCATTTGGAAAATAGCGGGCTGAATCAGGTGACGGTGACAGGGGTGAGAGGTAAACCGCGGACAGATACATTAAAGGTCGTCATCGGCTATGAGAACGGCTATGCTGCGCAAGTGGTTGTCGGGTTTGCCTGGCCAGATGCCTTACGAAAAGCAAAAAAGGTGGATGAAATCATTCGGACGCAGATGGAAAGGTACCGGTGGAACTATGAGGAAGTTCGCACAGATTTCCTTGGATACAACTCCTTAAGTGGTCCTCTCGCTTTTGAACATGAGCAGGAATTAAATGAGGTGTATTTACGGATGGCGGTCAAAGCAAAGACGAAACAGGAAGCGGCCCGTTTTAGCAGGCTCTTCCCGCCGCTGGCTTTGAATGGTCCTCCATCGATGAGCGGTTTTACAGGCAACTCTTCTCCACGGGCGTTACTCGGGATGTGGTCGACCCTGATCCCACGGAGTGAGGTTGAAAATCTTGTGAAAGTTGAACTGCAGGAGGTGTAAACAATGGCTATCGTCAAGCTGAGAGACATCGCACAAACTCGCTCCGGGGATAAAGGCAACATGGTGAATATCGGTGTGTTTGCCCCGAACCCGGCCATCTATCAAATTTTTTTAGAAAAACTAACTACTGAGCGGGTGAAAGAGCATTTTATAGGACTTGTGGAGGGAGAAGTGGCCCGCTACGAACTGCCAAACATTCTTGCGCTTAACTTTGTTTGCAAGGAGGCATTAGAGGGCGGCGGTTCAGCCTCATTAAGGCTGGATAATCTCGGCAAGTGCTTTGGTGCGAATATGATGCGGCTCGAATTAGAAGTGGATGATTCTTTATTAGCAGAACTAAGAAAATGAGGTGAACAAGTGATGCCATATGAACCATATTTTACGGAAGAACATGACCAGCTTCGAAAAATGATTCGTAAATTTGTAGAAAATGAAATTGCACCGTATGTGGATGAATGGGAGGAACAGGGGGAATTTCCACGATCCGTCTTTACGAGAATGGGGGAACTGGGGCTTCTTGGTTTGCATTATCCTGAAGAGGTTGGCGGCCAAGGCGGGGATTATTTTTCCGGAATTGTCCTGGCGGAGGAATTGAATAAATGCGGCTGCGGCGGTGTTCCGATGGCAATAGCTGTCCAAACCGATATGGCCACGCCGCCGATTTATAAGTTTGGAACTAAGGACCAGCATGAACGCTTCCTCAAACCGGCGCTGAGAGGGGAAAAGATTGCGGCCATCGGGATTACCGAACCGAACAACGGCTCGGATGTCATGGGGATTCAAACGCGGGCCAGAAGAGAAGGCGACGAATGGGTCATTAATGGGGCGAAAACCTTCATAACCAATGGGACTCGAGCGGATTTCATCACTCTCGTTACGAGAACATCTGATGATCCGGGTCCGAAGGGAATAACGTTGTTCTTAGTGGAGACGAATCGTCCTGGTTTCTCTGTCGGGAAAAAGCTCGACAAGGTCGGAATGCGTTCTTCTGATACAGCAGAGCTGATTTTCGATAATGTCCGTGTTCCTCATGAAAACCTGCTGGGGGAAGAGGGTAAGGGCTTTTATCAAATCATGTGGCAATTGCAGGGTGAGCGCATGGTTGGCGCGGCTGGCGCTATCGGTGGTGCTGAACATTCCTATGAAATGGCGCTTAACTATGCCAAAACAAGAATTGCCTTCAACCAGCCAATCGGTAATTTCCAGGTCATAGCCCACCTGCTTGCCGAAATGAAAACGCAAATTGAGGCATGTAAGGAATTGACCTATGCGACTGCCTACCGGTTCTCAAAAGGTGAGGTGCCGTCCAAAGAAATCTCGATGACAAAATTGGCAGCCGCACAGATGTCGCATTGGGTCGCGGACCGCGCACTGCAAATCTTTGGCGGAAATGGCTATATGTCGGAATATCCGATTGAACGTGCTTGGAGGGACAGCAGGCTGCCGAGAATTGGCGGCGGCACGGATGAAATTATGAAGGAGATTATTGCGAAGCAGATGGGGTTATAAAAAAGGTAACTTTAGAGGGTTTGGGTGGTCTGATTAAAGAAATATTACCTGATTTTTAGAAGGAAAATCGGTCATGAAATAGGGTTTTCCGGATAACTATTAAATTTGGCGGATATTCGTAGAGTTTCAGCGGATAAGTCTCTGGAATTGGCGGATACATTTACAATTTTGGCGGATAAGTCTCCCAATTCGGCGGATACCAATGAAAGAACCAGCCTAAAAAGAAGGATATGGAGGGGTAAGATGGGTCACTGGATTTTTACGGACGAACATTACATGTTTCGGAAAACGGTTCGCTCCTTTGTGGAAAAAGAAATAACCCCAAATATTGAACAATGGGAAAAAGACGGCCAGACGCCGAGAAGCCTGTATAAACGAATGGGGGAGCTGGGCTTTCTTGGGATTAAATTTCCGGAGGAGTATGGCGGCAGTGGTCTTGATGTTGTCATGGAAGCTGTATTTACCGAAGAACTCGCTAGATGCGGCGCAGGCGGGGTCGGTGCGGCGATTGGCTCACATACAACCATAGCCATGACCAATATTTGGCGTTACGGGAATCACGAACAAAAGCTGAAATACCTCGTACCAGGGATTAAAGGGGAGGCCATCTCAGCACTGGCGGTAACCGAGCCAGGTGGCGGGTCAGATGTGGCCGCCATTAAAACGACTACTAAAAAAGATGGTGACTATTATGTCCTGAATGGTTCGAAGACCTTCATTACGAATGGCGTAAATGCCGATTATGTGATTGTTGCCGCAAAGACAAAGGAAGGGCCGCAGCATCGCAATATAAGTTTATTTATTGTTGAGACTAATTCAGATGGTTATTCGGTTGGAAAAAGCCTGAAAAAATTAGGATGGCGCTCTTCAGATACCGGGGAACTTTTTTTCGACAATGTCATCGTGCCGAAGGAAAACCTGATTGGTGAGGAGAATGAAGGCTTCGTTTATATAATGAAAAATTTTCAGTATGAGCGGCTGATTCTTGCATTGGGCTGCATCGGCGCAGCCGAGAAGGCGCTCGAGCTAACGGTCCAATACAGTAAGGAAAGAATCCAATTCAACAAGCCGCTCTCAGAGTTTCAGGTGCTGCGCCACAAGATGGTCGACATGGCTGTCGATATTGAAAAAGCTAGGAACCTTACTTACCGGGCTCTTTACTTGTACAGTCAAGGGAAAAACTGTGTCACGGAAGCGACAATGGCAAAGGCAGTTGCCAGCGAAATGGTGAATCGTGTTTGCGACCAAGCGGTGCAAATTCATGGTGGCAATGGGTATATGATGGAATACCCGATTCAGCGGTTGTGGCGTGATGCCAGGATTCAAACTATCGGCGGCGGCACGACACAAATCATGAATGAAATACTTACCAAACAGCTGGGGATCCTGACACCCGTGGAAGTCCCAGCGAATAAGGCCCCGAAGTCTTAAAAACCAATCCAAATCGAAGCTTGCAATCTCAAAAACTACCAAAGGAGTGCTGACCTTGGAACGTGAACGAAAAATCCTCGCGGAACGTGAACGCATTTATCAGGGAGGACCTGACCACGACAAAATAAAGAAGATAGGAAAACTGTTTGTCCGGGATCGGCTTAGGCTCTATTTTGACGATGAACAGCCCTATTATGAAACCGGTCTGTTTGCCAACGCCACAAAGGAAAAGTTACCTGCGGACGGGGTAGTAACGGGCACAGGCAAAATCAATGACCGGCTTGTATTTTTCATGGCCAGCGACTATACCGTTAAGGCTGGCTCCATCGGCAAATTCCATGGCGAGAAAATCCTGCGAATTCAAGAGGCAGCGATTCGGGGCAGACGGCCGATTGTCTATATGATTGATTCTTCAGGAGGAAGAATTGATGAAGCCGGCGGCTACCATGTGGAGAAGTATTCAGGCGGGAAGATTTGGTATAACCACAGCATGCTGTCCGGACGTGTCCCGCAGATTGCTGTGCTTTACGGTCCATGCTTTGCAGGGACCGCCTATATGCCGGTTTTTTCCGACTTTGTCATCATGGTCGACAAAATTTCTGGAATGGCGATTGCTTCGCCAAGAATGGTACAAATGGCGACAGGACAGCAGGTGGATGTCGAGGAACTGGGCGGTGCCACCATGCACACAACCAAAAGCGGGTCGGCTGACTTTATCGCGAAATCTGAAGAAGAAGCAGCCGAGCTTGTTAAGAAACTACTAAGCTATCTGCCTGATCATTTTGACGGAAAGCTGCAGGAATTTCCAGCTAAGGAACCAACACGAAATCCAGCCGAAATAGACAATATTATTCCTGTCGAACCAAACCGCGCCTACGATGTCCGGAAATTAATCGAATCGATTGTTGACGGTGACAGCTTCCTTGAAGTCAAAGCCAATTATGCAAAGGAGCTGGTGACCGGGTTTGCCCGCTTGAACGGGAAAACGGTTGGAATTGTTGCTAATCAGCCACTTCATAAGGGGGGAGCCATTTTTCCAGAGTCATCGGATAAAGGTGCTAAATTTGTCTGGACTTGTGATGCCTACAACATTCCGCTTCTGTATTTATGTGATACCCCTGGGTTCATGGTCGGCACAAAGGTAGAGCAAGAAGGAATTCTTCGAAAAGGCCGGAACTTTATTTTCGCAAGCTCTACGGCCAATGTTCCGAAAATGTGTGTGATTGTCCGGAAGGCTTATGGCGCGGGGATTTATGCGATGGCAGGTCCGGCCTATGAACCGGATACGACGATTGCTCTGCCGTCCGCGGAAATTGCCATCATGGGTCCTGAAGCAGCGGTCAACGCTGTTTACTATAACAAAATTAAAGCCGTGGCTGACCCGGAAGAAAGGGCCGCATTGGTGCAAAAGCTGCGAGAGGAATACCGGGCCAGCTACGACATTATCAAGCTATCAGGCGAGCTGGTCGTAGACGATTTGGTTGTCCCAAGCGAATTGCGCCAAGAACTGATGCGCCGCTATGAAACATTCGAAAACAAAGATTTCCCGCTTCCGGCGAAAAAGCATTCAACCATTTTAAGTTAGGAAAAAGATTAGGGGTGTTGGGTATGGTTCAGGGAATCGGAAATTGGCTTGTGAAACATTGTAAGGTTCGTCCGGATAGACTGGCGCTTGTCTATAACGAAAAACGGTTTACGTACTTAGAATTTAATGAACGGGTCAATCGGCTAGCTAACGCCCTTCTTTCCATAGGGGTAAGGAAGGGTGACCGGGTAGATGCGCTGCTTCTTAACACGAATGAAATGCTCGAAGCAGTGTTTGCCTGCGCGAAAATTGGCGCAATCTTTGTGCCCATCAACTTCCGTTTAAGTGCCGAAGAAGTCCATTATATTGTTAATGATTCAAGGGCCTATCATTTTATTTATGACAGCCGGATGAGGCCGCTGGTAGACCAGCTGCGAACGATGGAATCCAGTTTGCTTGAATACATCCACGTCGGGAACCAACCGCATGATGATGATTTGCTTTATGAAAAATTGCTGGAGGAAGCGTCACCGGATGAGCCGGGCTTTGAGATTGGGATCGATGACATCCATTTAATGATGTACACATCCGGTACAACCGGCAGGCCGAAAGGGGCAATGTTAAGCCACGGTAATACCCAATGGAATGCAATTAACTTCATCCACAACACCCCTGTTGATTATTCTGATACGACGCTCGCCGCAGCGCCGCTGTTCCATATTGGCGGCATGAGCGTGTTTACGTTGCCGCTAATCTATAAGGGTGGCGCAAATATTTTAATTGATGGTTTTGACCCGGTGAGAATTTTACAAAAAATCAATGATGAACAGGTAACCACCTTATTCCTAGTCCCGGCGATGTGGCAGGCGTTAATGAGTGTACCGAATTTTGAGGCCTACGATATTTCATCGCTCCAATTCGCAGTTTCCGGCGGGGCACCTTGTCCGATTACAGTGATTGAATTTTTCCAAAAACGGGGAATTCCGTTTTACGAGGGATTTGGCCTGACGGAAACGGCTCCGTTTGTCAGCATCCTTGATAAAGAAAATACTATCCGCAAGAATGGCTCGGTCGGGAAAGAGCCAATGCACACCACAGTCCGCATAGTCGACCCGCTTGACCGTGATGTGCGGCTTGGCGAGGTGGGAGAGCTGATTGTGAATGGTCCGAATGTGATGGTTGGCTATTGGAATAAGCCGAAAGAAACAAAAGAGGCGATTCGAAACGGCTGGTTCTACACAGGCGACTTAGCCAAATTTGATGAGGATGGGTTTATTTATATTGTCGACCGCAAGAAGGACATGATCATTACCGGCGGGGAGAACGTCTATCCGATTGAAATCGAGCAGGTTCTATACCGGCATCCAAATATCCGCGAGGCTGCGATTATCGGCTATCCGGATGAAAAATGGGGTGAATCGATTAAAGCCGTGGTTGCTTTGAAGGATAACAGTCAAACAATAACAGTGGCTGATTTGGAGAAATTTCTTGATGGAAAAATCGCCCGCTTTAAAATGCCGAAGCAGCTGGAAATTGTCGAGGCACTGCCACGCAATGCAACCGGGAAAATATTAAAAACCGTATTAAGGCAAAACAATTCGAAAGGGTGATATAGGTGTACGATAAATACTTTGATCATTTTGAAATAGGTGAAAAGTGGGAGTCACGTGGGAGGACGATTACGGAAACAGATCTTGTCATGTTTTCTGCTCTGACAGGAGACTATTATCCGCTCCATACTGATATTGAATACGCGAAAAACACAATTTTTAAGCAAAGAATTGCCCATGGGATGTTGGTTCTATCGTTTTCGGTCGGGTTGACAAAAATGGACCCGAAAATAGTAGTGGCAAATTACGGAATTGATAAACTGCGCTTTATCCAGCCTGTATTCATTCACGATACCATTCATGTCGAACTGGAAGTCATCGATCTCCAGGATAAAGGAAATGGAACCGGGGTCGTTACAGTCAAACAGTCGGTCGTCAAACAAACCGGCGAACCGTGCATAGTTGGAATTTCGAAAGCCTTGATTAATAAAAGGCACCCTGCCTAGAAATAACAAGAGAATAGGAACAACGTGCTGGGAATAGAAATTCCCAGTTTTTTGTGTTTTTTTAAAAAAGTTTAAAAATTTTGTAAACAAAATGGCCTCTATTTACGTCTAATTACTTTGGAGCATATTTATACAGAAAAAGCGGGCAGTGTACAGCCCAAGCTAGAGGTGATGGAATGAAAAAGTTAATAGAGTGGCCGGTTCGGTTGGTTTTGATGGTTTTCGGGTTTCTTTTTGTCTTTAATCTGCCTTCGTTAATTGGCATTGGAAATACCTTAACGTTACACCCGGAAACTTTTTGGAAGTATGTGAAAGAGAATATTCAACAATTAATTCAGTTTGGGGACACAAGTTACATAGACCTGTTTAATGAGCAAAATCTGCCGGAAGGTTATGCTTATACCATGTCGATATTCACATATTCGCTGGTAGCAGTTATCGTATTTGGACTGCTAGCTGCCATGTTTGTCCATATGATGCCCCAAAAAATCGGTGGATTTATAAAGCGCGGAATTTACTTTTTTGAAGGCGTTCCTGATTTAATGGTTATTTTTATCATTCAGTTCTTTGTTATTACGCTATATAGAGAAACGGGTTTGAAGTTTTTGCAGCTTTACGGAGTATTTGGTGCAAGGCCTTTTGTGGTCCCTGTTGTCACGGTTTCCTTTCTTCCAGCAATGTTGTTTGCTCAGTTTATCATAAAGGTGCTGGAGGAAGAGAAGGTAAAGGATTATGTTCAATATAGCAGGGCAAAAGGGCTTAGTTCATTAAGAATTCTGATTGTACATATGCTTCGCAACACTTTTCCGTTATTTATTTTGCAATTAAGAACGAGTATTTGGGTCATTCTCTCTAATATATTTTTAATTGAATTCATGTTTACGCTTCCAGGGTTAACAGGAATCCTTCAATTGATCGTCATGAGAGGCGGCAGTTTCCTTGGACTGGTCATCTGTCTGCTGTTATTTATTTTGCCGCTTTTAGTGATTGAGGTGCTTAGTCTTTTTGCTATCAAAGCCGTAAACAGAAAGGAGAGTGCAAGCATATGAGAGGTTTCCGAAAAACCACCATCGGCTCAGCAATTCTGCTTCTTCTGCTCATCGCAAGTTTACTATACCCGTTGTATGGACCGGCAGATTTTGATAAAAATGGCCTGATTATCAACGAAGCGGGAAAGGTAATCGGCCGTGCCCCGTTTCCACCTTCTTCAGAGCATATATTTGGAACAGACCGCAATGGCCAAGATTTGCTATTACTTTTACTGTATGGAGCAAAGTTTACCTTAATCACAGCTATTGGTGTGGCTTTCCTAAGGGTAATCATCGGGGGCCTTTTAGGCGTCTTTATATCACTTTGGGCACCGTGGTTAAAAAAATTTGTAAATGATTTATTTATTGTATTTCGATTTGTTCCCGCTACCTTTCTAGGGATTGTATTGATGCTTCCGGTAATGGCCCATGTTGAAAGGCCGCTTACCACCATCGTTACCTATCAAGTTCTGATGCTTATATTGCTAGGAATTCCATCGGTGTTAGTTTTTACGACTGACTTGATCGAGGAGTTAAAAACCAAGTCGTTTATTACAACTTCCTTGTTAATGGGAGCCGGCAAGTTTCATATTTTAAAAAGGCATTTATTCCCTTATTTTCGCTCCTACGGCATTCTATTTACGGTTCAACAACTATTAACTACTTTACAGGTAACCATGCATTTAGGTATCTTTGGCCTTTATCTAGGAGGCCAAACGATTGGCGGAATCGTAGGCTATGATGATCCACCGCCGAAACAAGCCTCCATGTCCAATGAATGGGCAGGTTTAATTGGACAAAGTTTATATGATTTCATCCAGTATCCCTGGACCATATCGTTCACTATTTTAGGATTTTTCGTGATCATCCAGATTGTCAATATGATCAAAAAAGAACTGGAAGAAAATATAGCAGGTATTTCGTATGTAAAACAAAAGAAGACACTAGTTCAAACATCGGTTCGTAAGACAGGTAACCAGGCTCCGGAGCAGTTTGTTTTTGTTAAAGAAAAAAAGAGTTTAGGTTCGTAGATAAATGTATAATGAAGTTGAAACTTTAGTTCAACACAAAGGGAGCAGGAAATATGAATAGATTGCAGGATGTATATAAAGAAACTCCATTTCAAGTGAACGGCCATGGTTCTAGAAAAATCCAAGTTTTGAAGGAAGCCTTTGAAAACCTTGATGGACAGCTTGATAGTGAAATGTATGGGAAGGGGAAATTGATCGAGGACTTCCAGGAAAAAATGGCGTCTGTTTTGGGAAAAGAGGCTGCGGTATTTTTTCCAAGCGGGACAATGGCGCAGCAAATCGCGATGAGAATTTGGTGTGATCAAAAAGGCTTGAAAAAGGTCGCCTACCATCCGTTGTGCCATTTAGAGGTTCATGAAGAGGACGGATTAAAGGAGCTCCATCAGATTGAATCCGTTTTGTTAGCAGATAAAACTAGGGTCATCGAATTTGAAGATGTAACAGGCATGAAGGAAGAGGTTGCTTGTGTACTTTTGGAATTGCCGCAGCGGGAAATTGGCGGACAGCTTCCGGACTATCAAACGCTTGAGGCGATTTCCGCTTATTGCAAAGAAAAAGGAATTATGCTTCATTTGGACGGGGCACGACTGTTTGAAATTCTTCCTTTTTATGAAAAAACAGCTGCCGAAATTTGCCGCTTGTTCGACAGTGTGTATATTTCTTTTTACAAGGGAATTGGCGGGATTGCCGGTGCGGTTCTGGCTGGTGACAGTGACTTTACTGAGAAATCCAAGGTATGGAAAAGACGCCATGGCGGGGATTTAATCAGTCTTTATCCGTATTATATGAGTGCCGATTATTATTTTGAAAAACGGATTGGGAAAATGAAGCAGTATTATGAGGAAGCGAAAGAACTCGCTGGATTTTATAATCAGTGTTATGGCGTCTCCACTAAGCCGGAAGTGCCTGTTTCCAATATGTTTCATGTCCATTTCGATGCCCCGAAAGAAGAGATGGAGCGGATTTTAACGGAAATCTGTCTGGAAGCCGGAATTGGGTTATCAGGTTATGTAAGAGACGTGACGGAGTCGACCAGTTATTTTGAAGTCAGTGTCGGGGACTTGTACGAGAAACTTCCACGGGAACAATTAATCGGTGCTTTTAAATTATTGGAAGAGAAAATGAGGGCAAAATCGTTGTAGTGAGTGGTCACGAGTCAGAGCCTGAATAATAAAACCTTTCTAACATATCCTAAATTTGTTTAGGAGGTGATGGGAATGGCGAATCGTAGACCAAATGATGCTAATATTGCGCAAAATATCAAAAATGCGGCAGGAGAAGCTTTTGAATCGGTGCATAATGCTTTAGAGGCAACCGAGAATGCTGCCATGAAAACAGTAGACGCCGCAAGTAACGCCGTCAGTAATCTAACCGAAAACAGGTCCGCTCAAAAAGATGGATTCCGTTATGATTACAATGATGCTTCGGATTTTAACGATTAAATGAACTATGGAATCATCTATTACATTTCCGGAATATTAGAAAAAACTAAGGTCCGAAACCAAAATGGCTTCGGACCTTCAATTTTAAAAGGGTAGTTATTTCTTAGGAATTTCGCACCCGTTCTCGTCACAGCTTAGACCGCCGTCCTGGTCACCCAAATCCGTAATGGCTGATTCTTCTGCTTTAATCTGATTCAAAGCTTGGATAAATGTTTCGGTCGGCTGGGCCCCAGTAAGCGAGTATTTTTTGTTTAATATGAAAAATGGGATGCTGCGGATGCCGTATTGCGCAGCGAGCCCTTCGTCTTCGCGGACTTCCCCGCTCATTTCAGTGCCTGACAGCATTTCTTTTACTGCCTCGCCGTTTAAGCCAACCTCTTCAGCCAGCTGTACAAGTGTGGCATGATCCCCAATATGCTTGCCTTCCGTAAAATAAGCACGTAAGAGGCGGTCGGTCATTTTATGCATGAGGCCCTGTTTGTTGGCGAACATCACCAATCGGTGGGCATCGAATGTGTTGGTCAGAATTTGTGCATCTTGGTTAAACTCCAGTCCAACCTCGGCAGCCATTCTTTTTAAGTTACGACTGTTGGCTTTTGCTTGCTCCACGCTCATGCCATATTTTTTCGATAAAGCTTCGTAGATATTGTAGTCTACATCCCGTTTCATCGTAGGATCGAGTTCGAAGCAGCGATAAACGACCTCGACAGGGAAATTAACTTTCTGAATAGCGTCCTCCAGACGCTTTTTGCCAATATAGCAAAATGGTCAAGCGAAGTCAGTCCACATTTCTATTAACATGCGATATACCTCCAAATTTAACATAATGTAATAAAACTATATCAGTTCCCAAATTGGGATGCAAAAATGCCGCTTGTAGGGAAGTGCTGCAGCATCACCTAATTAGCATAGCCTTCATGAAAGAACGCAAAATAAGAAGGAAGTGCCGGACAGGCATTCTTTTTAGTATGACTATATGAATCGAAAAGGATGATGAAAAAATGTCTAAAAAGAAGAACAAGCAAAAACAGTATAATCCAGCAATGCCTAAAACGGATGTGGAATTTGCCCAAACTGGACTTGAAAAGGTAGCGTTACAAGCTTTAGAAAAAACAAAAAAATAACTTGAAAAGGGGCACTGCAAAAAGTGCCCTTTTTTAGTTGAAAATGCTGCGTGATGAAAATCACCTCTTGCCGGCGTAGTTCATTTTAAAATAGAAGGAAGAGGTGAATGTAATGGAAAAGAACTGGTCAATCTCATTAGAGCATGAGGAATATGCAAACGATAAGGAATTGGTTATTGCAGATGCGATTGATGCTGTAAAACAGACAGTGAAAGGATTTTATGTTAATGTCGTCACGCCTGCCGGCTTTGGGAATCCTGATGAGTATTTAACAGAGGAGTTGTTTTCTAGGTTCGGTGCGAAAATTGATGTAAAGTTTATCGACCAGTGCGGCTGCGGCGGTTACGTGTTACGGGTTTGGAAAAGAGTTTAGATAAATAATCTTCATTATAAAAAAATAATTTTGTATGCAGTTAACGGGCATAGTAAAAACAAGTTAAACATCCAATTTCAGTCATTTTATCAAGAGGGGGATGCTAATTGAATTGCCCGGACTGCGTATATTCGAATCCGGAGGGGGTCAGGTACTGCCTCAACTGCGGAAAAAACTTTAAACTGGGTGGAAATACGGACCCGGATCCAGACAGTTTATTTTACGAGTTTGCCTCTTACGTGGATGCGATGCCGAAGCAGCTGCGTTCGGTAGAACCTAAATTTCAAAACATTTTTTCAAGGGTGTTTCGAAAGCATAGCACGCTGGAGGCGGATAGGCTATTCATTGTCGGTACAGCAATCACAACACCGAAGATTGAAGAAGTAAAGGAAACATGGCCAAAGCCTTGGCTTTTTGCAAGAGTATTTTTGATTGCCCTGCTTGCATTTTTAGGCATGCACATAGGTGTCACCGTGTTCCATAATTTTAACTTTTTACCGGGTCTCATCATTATTGGTGCATTTGCGGTCCCTATTACAACGCTGATGTTCTTCTGGGAAATGAATGCACCGCAAAATATTGCTTTTTATAGGGTCATTTATGTAGTCTTGATTGGCGGCATTCTCTCGATGCTGGTTGCACTAGTATTTTTTAATCTTGTAAAAAACAACATCAACCCCATCACCATTGGTATTGTGGAGGAAGTGGCCAAAGTGATGACTGTTATCTGGTTTGTTCGAAACCACAAATACAGGTACATGCTAAATGGGCTTTTGGTGGGTGCAGCAGTGGGAGCAGGCTTTGCCGCGTTTGAAACAGCAGGCTATGCGTTAAGAAGCCTGTTAACAGGAGGGAGTTTCGAACACCTTTATACGACGATCCTCTGGCGCAGTGTTTTAGCTCCCGGCGGGCATGTGGCCTGGGCTGCATTGACAGGTGGGGCTTTCTGCAAAGCACAAGGCGATCAAAAATTCGATTTTTCACTATTGGTTAAGCCGTACTTTTTATTTGTTTTCCTTCTGGTCGTAGCGATGCACGCTTTATGGGATACACCGATTAAAGGCATGTCCCCATTCGGACATATCTTTCTTATGGTTTCTTCATGGGTTGTCGTTTTCTTAATGATTCGCAGAGGCCTTAAAGAAATCGCCAATAAAAAATGGCGGATTGCGTATGAACCAACTCAGCCGACACAGCCTTAAAGGTGATTGGGGCAAATTGACGAGTGCCCGATCTTGTTGGGATGTTGAAAATAGAGGTTTTATTTTGCCCGTATTGTCTCTATTGTAGGGCGAGCGGTAAGAATAGAGGCTGTTATTTTGCCTGTATTGTGCCTAATATTGAGCCAACGGTAAAAATAGACTCGGTAATTACCTATTCCGTTCAAAGAATGATAGTTCGATTGCTGCCAAAAATATAAAATGCGATTGCAGATAATGTCAATCGCATTTTTTTATTCCCAGCTTAAATATTACCCATTTCTTGCTGATAAAGTTCATGCAACTTAAGGTTATTTTTGCTGTTAATAATCAATCCGGTATTGGGGGGCTGGAACTTAGGGGGCAAGTGAAACAACGGTTCCGTGTTTGTTTCAATGGCTTCATGTGGAACCGAGATTTGCGGCCATTTTTTCAAGAAATTGCCGCGGCTCGCCAGGTGAAACCCCCACATTCCAAAGGATGGCACCACTGAATAAAATGCTTCCGTTTTAAAGCCCGAAGCCTGCAGTGTTTTAGCGATACTCCAATAGACCCGGGGGTTGTCCTTTGGGGAAGTTGACTGGCAGACGACGACTCCATCAGTGTTTAAGTGCCGGCCAACTTGGTCAAACAGTTCCTTCGTATACAATAAGCTGGTATCTGGGTCAACCGGGTCCGGAAAATCCATAATGATGACATCATATCTTTTCATTTCTCCCATTAAATATTTCTTCGCATCCATAATATGGACCTGTAGGCGGTTATCCTTTAACGAACCCTCATTAACATCAACAAATGCCGGTTCATTTGCCGCCAGCTTAATAATCATCGGGTCAATTTCAACAAGGTCGATATGGCCAACATCATGATATTTAATGACTTCCCGAACGGCAAGGCCATCCCCACCTCCTAAAATTAGCACCCGTTTCCTTGATTTTGCGAGTTCCATTGCCGGTAGGACCAATGCTTCGTGGTAATGTCTTTCATCCAGCGAAGAAAACTGGAATTCTTCATTCAGATACAATCTCAGGTCCTTTGCCATGACAAGCAGTATGTCATTGAGCTCACTCGCCCCTTGATAGAGGATGTGGTGCCCGCCATTCTTGATTTCCTTAAGAATTTTCATGTCCCATGCATTTCCCGGGCGCCTGCTGGCTGAGAGCATCGGATGTAGCTTTTTTGAATATAGAGGAGAAATCTGCCTTTCCATCCCTCTTTCAATTTCAATAGCGGTGGCCCGCCCGGCACCGATTTTTCCAAGGAATTTTTTTAAAACATGCCAGGCATCCTGAGGGGAGCAGGTATATAAATCAAAGGCAGCATACCCATATTCGGGCCAGGTATGAATGGAAAAATGGGAGGTCGAAATCGCGATGATTCCCGTTACTCCTTGAGGTGAAAAGGAATGGAAGCAAGCCAGCAGAATTTCCAATTCCAGCTCACGGAGAGTATCAAGCATCAAGGTTTTTAATTCATCAGCGTTATTTAAGAGCTCCGCCCGACAATCGTATGCATCCACGATGAGGTGCTGACCTTTCATCTCCATACTTCCATCCCTTTCTCCATTCTGATTCATTTTTGAGTTCATATTGTTGTTTTAAAAAATTTTTCATAAATAAAGTATGTGAGTGTAACTCGGGTAGTGATAAATACGTATATTCGCTTGCAGTATATTAAGGCCTTTAGGACAGTTAATAAATTGTCAAAATCAATTTAGTATGTGTGAAAATTGATACAGGCTTCTGAATATGAAAATGGTAAAATAGGAAAATCTATTGAGGATAGGGGAGTAATGTGGCTATGAACAAAACTGAAATAATTGCGCGCAGAATACTAGGCTGGAAGTTAAATAGATGGGATCGCTGGTATGATTTTGAAAAGGGAATTTTCATACCTGTTGACGAGTTTCAACCCGAGCAAAACCTGGAGCACGCTATGCTAATCGTTGAAAGAATGAAAGAGTTGGGGTTTACATATAAAACAGACGGTACGTGCCAAGCTTGTTTTAATGATGCATGCGAAACGGGCAATACGTTAGCGGCGGCCATTACAGAGGCAGCATTTGCAATCGCTGATAATAGTTCGGTTCCAGATGAATGGCTATAGCTTATCAGTAAATAATTATATTATTTAAACCCAAACAATAAACCTTATTTTTTAGCGACCGAATTTTTCAAGCATTCGGTCGTTTTGCTTTTGGTACCTATTTAGAACCTGATAGCGCTTCAAAAATGTTAATGAAATGTTCACATGAGCTGAGGATAAAAAGGAGTAAAATAAACATATCGAGTTATTATGTGAAAACATTCACAAATATATGTATTATGGACAGGTGATAAGGATGGGTGGACTTTCCGTTAGTGCGTTACTCATAAGATTTATTTTAGGGGGGGTGGCAGTTGTCGCTTCAACGATTGTGGCGAGGAAATTGGGCGAAAAGGCAGGCGGAATATTCGCTGCTTTTCCAGCCGTATTTTTAGCGGCATTACTTACAGCGGGGCTGGATTTGAAAGGCGAGGCTCTTGTTTCCCAATCCATTATGCTCTCAAAAGGAGCCATGGTTGGGATGGGAATTAATATACTCGTGGCCATTATGGCTGTACTTCTATTAAAGAAACACGGATGGAAAAAAGGACTCATCGAGGCGTTAGGCTGCTGGCTGGCAGTTTCTATCATAGTGGTTGCCATCACGGTCAATTAGGAAAGGGTGTTAACAATGACAAAAGATTTACTTTTACGTTTTCTACTTGGCGGGGCCGCCGTTATGGCCAGCTATTTAATAATTGTGGTTTCACCATGGGAAATCCTAGGGGGAATATTCGCCGCGTTTCCGGCTGTGATGATTACGGCCGTTTTAATGGCAGGGGTTACTTCCGGAACGAAGAACGCAGCGAAAATTGCAGGCGGTTCTGTTTATGGCATGATTGGCGGCATTATTTGTGCAGCGACCGTCTGGCTGTTCTTAAAACTGACCCATAATTGGCCGCTAAGCATGCTGCTCGGTCTGCTTTTTTGGCTGATCAGCTCCGTGATGGTGTCAACACTAAGGGAGAAATTAAATATAAAACCATTTAGTAGAAAGCTGGTTTTGGCAGAGGCACGGTTCAGACATCATAAATAATAGAAAAAATGCCAGTCGGCATCCGAAAAAGGAAAGCTGCCTGGCATTTTACGTTTTTAAATAATATCAAGAGGAACTTTTCTGTCGGGAGCAGGGAAAACCTCGTCAAGTCTAGCTAATTCCTCTGTTGTTAGTTCAATGCAAGCAGCCGCCGCATTTTGCATGACGTGTTCCGGATGGACAGCTTTTGGAATGGCAATTGCCTGATTGGAACGGATACACCAGGCTAGCACAATCTGCAAGGGCTGCACATTGTGACTGCGGGCAATATCCAGAATGGTAGATTCACGCAACAGCTGTCTTCTTAAGGAACCTCCCTGGGCGATCGGGCTATAGGCCATTATGGGCATTTGATGCTGCTTTTGCCACGGCAGCAAATCAAATTCAATCCCTCGTGAGCCTAGATGGTATAATACCTGATTGGTGATACAATTTGTCCCGTTTGCGGAAGCAACTAATTCATCCATATCTTCTGTGTCAAAGTTGGAAACACCCCAACGCAGAACTTTTCCTTCTTTTTTTAGTTTCTCCATCCCTTCGATGGTTTCCTCAAGTGGAATCTGGCCCCGCCAATGTAAAAGGTACAAATCCAAATGATCTGTTTGAAGCCGTTTTAAACTGTTTTCACAGGCTTCGGTGATTTTATTTTTTCCAGCATTATGAGGATAGACTTTGGAGACCAGAAACACTCTATCTCTGAGTCCTTTTATAGCTTCACCAACAACTTGCTCTGCACCGCCATTTCCGTACATTTCCGCTGTATCAATTAACGTCATTCCGAGTTCAATCCCAAGTTGAAGGGCTTTTACTTCCTGCTCTTTTGCACGGCTATTTTCGCCCATATTCCAAGTTCCCTGACCTAAAACCGGTACAGACGAACGAGCAGGGAGGGATATTACACGCTTATTTAGGGTTTCCCTAATTTCAGCTATTTTCCTAGATTCAACCATTTCAAGCTACCTCCTTCATGATCCCATATTCTTTAGAAAATAATACCATAATCTCAAGTGATAACTCCCGTTCGGAATAGACAAATTTTACAAAAAAATATGCACATTTTTTAACAATCGTCATATATTAGCTTCTGTGTGAGAAATTACGTAGGAAGGAAGTAAGGACGATGAATAACAATCAAGTTTTAAAACCAATCAAGAACGAGGGCAAAGATCAAGGAAATGGCGGATTTAAGATTGTTGAAATCAATGTGACTGACCCGTCTGAAAATTTATTTGCTGTGTGTACACCTGTTAAAAAATAATAAAAAAGACTATCCAGAAAAACTATCTTTTTTGTAAAAATACATAGAAAGATAGTTTTTTTAGCTAATAGGAAGTTATAAATTTTCATAAATTTATAACTTCCTAACACATAAATTCAACTACGCCTCATGAACCGTCCCTATCGGACTCGCCAATCTGCGAGTTTTCATTTAATTCTGCTATTTTAGTGTTTTTCATATATGTAAGCGCATACATTGGTATTGAGCAATGGAGGTGATACCTTTGATGTATATTTATGGTAATGACTATATAAAGTATTTAAACGACGACAGTGCAGGACATTTAACCTACGATCAATGGAAAATCAAAAAAAGTCAACAGGGCACCGATAAATGCGCTTCATGCGGAACTATGAAGGAACACTTACAGCCTTGTCCGAAATGCAGACATTAATCATAAAGTTTAAAAAACCCACACCCCAGTAGTGGGTTTTTTTATTGATTTTATTCTTGAAAAAAATTCCACTAGCCTATTGCAAACGAAACCAAATTCGAATAATATCTAATTAGATAATTATTAAAGTAGGTGAATTTAAACATGCAATTAAACAAAATCGTGGAATTTCATAAAGCCATTGGTGACCTTACCAGGATTAAGATTGTCGCTTTGCTTCAACAGGGGCCGTTGCACGGGCAGGCGATTGCCGGTAAGCTGGGGCTTAAACCGCCAACGATAACCCACCATATGGCAAAACTTAGAGAGGTGGGGCTGATAAAAGAGCGGCGTGATAAAAACACCATTTATTTTTCTCTTAACACAAAAATATTAGAGATGAGTGCTAAGGCTATTTTGAATGTTGGAACTGGAGGCGGAGCAGAAATGGAAATGTCGGTGACAGCGGAGGATAGGGAAGCAATCATTAAAAACTTCTTCACCAAAGAAGGGAAACTGAAAACCTACCCAGCGCAGCGAAAGAAAAAGCTTGTTGTGCTTGAGCATATGGTCCAAGGGTTGGAATTGGGTAAAGTTTATCAAGAAAAGGAAATTAACGAATATTTAAAGCAGTATCATGAGGATTACGCTACGTTACGTCGCGAACTTATTATGTGCCAATTTATGTACCGTGAAAATAATCAATATGAATTAAATCCGGTTGAACTGTGGTGGCTGAAGTAAATTTTTTTGCAAAACTAATTAGATAGATGTGAAATTAGATAAGGGCGAAAGGAGATGAGGAAGATGGCTCTTTCCTTTATCAAAGAGGAAAAACAATACCGGAGATTATTTCTTGCGGGTGTCGTAAATGGAATCGGCGACCGCTTCAGTTCCGTTGCTGTATTAGCGCTTGTAATCCAGTTAACAGGGTCAGGCTTTGCAGTCGGCATGACGCTAGCGATTCGGCTATTGCCCTTTGTTATTTTCTCCCCAATCGGGGGAAGGCTGGCAGACCGTTTTTCAAGAAAAACCATTTTAGTGGCAACTGACCTCATCCGCATCGTGTTTGCCTTGTCGTTTCTATGGGTTCATGGGAAAGAGGATCTTTGGATTGTTTATGTTAGTACCTTCATGTTAGCGGTGGGCGAGGCTGTTTATGCACCAGCGAGAAAATCGGCGATACCGCTTCTTGTCAACAAAGAGCATCTGATAAAAATAAATAGTCTAGAACAAGTATTGGTTGGGATTGTACTAATTGTTGGCGCCTTTTCAGGGGGGATTGTTTCCTACTTATTTGGAGCAGGTTTAACCTTTTGGATTAATGCGGCTTCCTTTTTAGGTGCAGCGATTATCATTTCTTCGATCACATTTCCTGAAAAGAACTCCATTCAGGATGAAAAGCCGCAACAAAAGGAAAAGCTGATTCCAACCTTAAAAAAGGTAATCATATTGTCCGTCCCGGTCCAAATTCTTCTTTTCTGTGAAGTGGTCATTGCGTCCATGAACGGCATTGATAATGTCCTGATTACCGTGTATGCCGTTAAAGAGTACCATTTAGGGGATATAGGTGTAGGGGTCTTTTATGGAGCGTTAGGGATTGGTTTAACATTAAGTTTTTCTGTCGCCAACCGTCTGCGAAAAAATATCCTTGGGATTGGGTTAGCCTGTCTCATGCTCGAGGGTGCTTTTCTTGTAATATTAAGCCAAACCCATTATATAGTCGCAGCGTTTCTCGTGTTTTGCGGGGCCGCGTTTATGTCCGGGATTGGGAATGCCTGTTTTGATACGGTTCTGATGAAGGAAATTCCTGAGGAACACCAGGGAACAATGTTTGGGTTATTGGCATCCATTGGCAATCCATTATTGGGTGTTTCAATGCTTTTATCAGGGGCCGCTTTAGAATATCTGTCACCGCGAGCAATGGGGTTAATTGGCGGTAGCGCCTATATGTTAATCGCCATTTTCCTTATGATCTTCTTGTCTGTGAAACGTGTGAGGGAAAAGGAAACTATGACCAGTCCGCCATTTTTGAAAAAATAAGCAATTGTAAACCAAGCAGGACAAACATCCATTTTTAAAAGGCTATTATATTCGCATTTACGTTTATCGTCACGGCTGCATAAGAATAATTAAACCAATTAGAGAGGTGACTTAATTATGTGCGGCTGGTGCGGTTGCGGTGGTTATGGCTACGGTTTCGGTTATGGCGGCTTTAGCCCATTTGTTTTAATTGTAGTATTGTTTATTCTTTTAATTATCGTCGGGGCTAGCTTTTATTAATAACAAGTAAAAAATGAGGTGTTCTTTGAGGGCACCTCATTTTTTATTGGTAATCTTTTTTCAAGTCGGTGAATACATAATGGGGAATAAACAAAAAAAGGGGAGGATTGTCTTGACCGCAACTGTGTTCCTCGTTGTTTTAATCTCATCTCTTGCCTATATTCTTGGCGGATTTCTCGTTTTAATTCGGAAAAATTGGCCGGAAAGAACTTTATTGTCGTTGGTTGCACTTAGCGCTGGCCTGTTATTATCGATTGCTCTTTTACATTTAATTCCTCATGCGCTAGAAGACTATCATGACAGCAGTTTGTTCGTGATGCTTGGGTTCCTGATTATGTATTTTATTTTTCTGCCAGGAACTTTTCGTGGGAAAAATGGGGTAGAAAACAGTGGGAAGTCTGGGGCAACGGGATTAACAATCGGAATGCTGCTCCATAATTTTTTTGAGGGATTATCGATTGGAATTAGCTATGCCTCTTCTTTTGAATTAGGTGTTTTTGTTACGATTGCACTGGTGATCCATAAAATACCGGAAGGGCTTTCCTATACTTCGGTTATGCTCGCCTTTTTAAATGGCCGCAAAAAAACAGCCATTTATCTTGTCATTCAGGGGCTTTTTACTTGGCTTGGAGCAGGAATTGCGGTTTTGCTATCGGAAATGAAGGACTTTCAAGAAACGATTGTCGCCATGGGCTTATCCGTAACAGCAGGGATTTTTCTGTATCTTAGCGGGGCTATGTTATTGCCTTTAATAAATCGAGGGACATTTAAAAGTACGCCCCTGTTTTTTATAGCTGGAATCTTGCTATTTTTCATATTACATAGTGTTGCTTAGCACCGGATGCAGGATCTCAAATTCAACAGTCTATAAAGTCATATAGAGCTGCTGAGGCAGCTCTTTTTCTGTTTAGGTAAGGAGTCTCAACTAGTCGTAATAGAAAAAACATGTAAGATTTTCTGACAAAGGAATATGTAACAACCTTTATATTTGATACATTTGAACCATATTTTATAAATAGGGATTGGGGGATTTTTTATGGAAAATGGTTTAGAAGTTAGAAAGAACATAAAAATAGAGAGATGCATCTCTATTGAGGAACATTTGAACGAACTCTCAGCACTTCTTATTCAAGTTGTTGAAGATGGTGCTTCGATTGGTTTTTTACCGCCATTAGAGGAAAACGTGGCAAGGAAGTATTGGGAATCTGTCTTAAATCCTGAGGTGATCTTATTTGTTGCTAAGATTAATAATGTCATTGCCGGAAGTGTGCAATTACATCTGTGTTCAAAGCAGAACGGCAAACATCGGGCGGAAATTGCCAAACTGATGACACATCCGAATTTTCGCCGAAATGGTATTGGTCGTTTACTAATGAAGAAGGCTCACGAAACGGCTAAACAAATGGAGAGAACATTAATCGTTCTTGATACGAGGGAAGGAGATCCTTCTAATAGACTTTATACTTCTTTTGGGTATATTCAAGCAGGACGGATCCCTAAATATGCATTGTCTGTAAATGGGAATTTTGATGCGACGATAATATATTATAAAATGATTTAAACGATATGAGATGGGTTCGTCTAAAATGTTAAACGGCCCAGAAAATGAGGCAAAAGAACCGTCCGAGACTACTGAAAAATACTTCTTATAGAAGGCAGATTAAAGATATATTGACCCCATTGACATGCAGATTGATTGGGTCATCAAGAACAAGATGAAGACCATTTTCCACATTGGTGTGAACTGATATGGCCTTCATCGGCCTAATGAAGACCATTTTCCACATTGGTATGGGCCGTTTTGGTCTTCATCGGCCTTATGAAGACCATTTTCCACATTGGAGTGAGCTGATATGGCCTTCATCGGCCTTATGTGAAGACCATTTTCCACATTGGTATGGGCCGTTTTGGTCTTCATCGGCCTAATGAAGACCATTTTCCACATTGGTATGGGCCGTTTTGGTCTTCATCGGCCTTATGAAGACCATTTTCCACATTGGAGTGAGCTGATTTGGCCTTCATCGGCCTAATGAAGACCATTTTCCACATTGGAGTGAGCTGATATGGCCTTCATCGGCCTTATGAAGACCATTTTCCACATTGGTGTGGGCCGTTTTGGTCTTCATCGGCCTTATGAAGGCCATTTTCCATCTTGGCCTGAACTGATTGGTCTTCCTTAGCCTTAGGATGGTTCTATTCAGAAGGGATTTTCAATTCCAGGGTATTTTATCTTAACAAACAAATTCCAGATAAAGTCATGTTTTTCAGTGGTCTCGAACAGTCCCCATGCCTCATTTTTTTTGGATTATGGGAAATGCTATTGAATGTGTTTTAGGAAAGGTGGCACGTGAATGAATTATTTTTCTTATAATCTGAGGAGGTTTGCAATGGGCATTTTGAGTGGAAATCCTAAGGAAGAGCCAATGCATTATGGAGAGGTATTTGATCTTTGGGCATCTGTTCTAGCTGGTAATGGCATGATTGCGGGTTATCAAACGATGATAAACCATACGGGTGACGACGATTTAAAAAAATTATTAAAAGAAGCCATTGAACTTTGTCAGCAGGAAAAGAAACAAGTGGAAGAACTTTTAAAGGAAAATGGAGTTGGTTTACCTCCAGCGTCACCCGAACCGCCTGAAGCTTGCTTAGAGGATATTCCGGTTGGAGCGCGCGTTCCGGATCCCGCTATTGCAGCCGTACTTTCGGCCGATATAGCTGCAGGATTAGTGACTTGCAGCCAAATTATCGGTAAATCCATTAGGGAAGATATAGCCATGATGTATGTGCAAATCCATAACCAAAAGGCAGCGCTTGGCGGAAAAGCTCTTCGGTTAAACAAAGAAAAAGGCTGGCTTATCCCGCCGCCATTACATCCAAATAAACATGGTGATTGTTAAGGTTGGGCAGGATGAAGACAAATGGTCTTCATCCTTTTTTAAAATTTTTATGCTCGAAAAATAGAATATTTTAAATTTTATAACATATTAGATGAATTTCAGAATTAGAAAAAGTATAATTAGGCCATATATGGACGAATCGTTTTCCAGGGAGTGGATATACATGAAAACAAACCTGCTATATGGCCAAACCGGAATGGACATAGAAGTACCTGATCATTCATTTATCGTTGAACCTAAAGACCTTCCTGCAATGGAAAATGAAGTGGAAGCGATTAAACAGGCATTAAGGAATCCGATTGGAACACCTCCTTTAAAAAAAATGGTCAAAGCGACAGATACTGTTGCCATTATCATAAGCGATATTACGAGACCGACCCCAAACCATATCCTTGTCCCAATGTTAATAGAAGAATTGAGCCATGTGCCATTGGAGAATTTCGTGGTGATCAATGGAACAGGGACTCACCGCGATCAAACCAGGGAAGAGTTTGTACAGATGCTCGGTGACTGGGTTGTCGACAATATCCGGATTATCAATAATAACTGTCATGACAAAAGCACACAGGTCAACCTTGGCAAAAGCAAATTTGGTTGTGATGTGTATCTCAATAAAGACTACGTAGAAGCCGATTTCCGGATTGTCACAGGGTTTATTGAACCGCACTTTTTCGCCGGTTTCTCCGGTGGACCAAAAGGAATCATGCCGGGTATTGCCGGGATTGATACGATCATGACGTTCCACAACGCCAGAATGATTGGCGACCCTCTTGCTACATGGGGAAATATGGTCAATAACCCAGTCCAGGACATGACAAGGGAAATTAATGGTCTTTGCAAACCGCATTTTATGTTAAATGTTACACTGAATAAACAAAAAGAGATCACAAACGTATTTGCAGGAGAGCTTTACGAGGCACATGATCAGGGCTGTGCCTTTGTAAAAGAACATGCCATGGTCCGGTGTGAAGAGCGGTTTGATGTTGTCATCACTTCCAATTCCGGATATCCGCTTGACCAAAACCTGTACCAGGCCGTTAAAGGAATGAGTGCCGCACAGAAGATTGTCAAAAAAGGCGGGGCCATTATCGTCGCTTCGGAATGCTCAGATGGACTGCCAAGCCATGGAAATTACGCAAAAATTTTTGAACTTGCCGATACTCCGCAAGGATTACTTGACCTCATCAATAATCCTGAATTTAAAATGTTTGACCAATGGCAGGTGCAAAAGCAGGCGGTCATCCAGGTTTGGTCAGATGTCTACGTTTATTCTAAGCTAACAGACGAACAGGTGAAGGGCGCCATGCTTAAGCCGATACACAATATTGAGAAAACCCTTGAAGAACTTAAACAGGTTTATGGCGAGAATATGACCGTTGCTGTTTTACCGCTTGGGCCGCTGACAATTCCATATGTGGAAGAGTAGTATCTTAAGATAAAAAAGTCACAAAATGTTCAAAAAATAAGAAATATGTTATTTTATAAAATGTTATGAAGAAATAGAATGTTCATTGATGAAATGTAGGCCAATATGTTCGTGATTCCAGCGGCCATTTTTGCTGGCAGCCTTAGCTGGACCGATTATTTTGCTAACTTAGTTCCGGTATTTATTGGCAATGCCATTGGCGGAGGGGTCTTCGTCGCCTTGATCTACTGGATGGTATATAAAGAGGCATTACGGACTAATGCTTCGCAAGAATTAAACAACATAAAGAAAGCCGTCTAGCAATCTAACTTGCTTTAGTTCGCAAAAAATACAAATTTATGATATATTCATAGTGTTAATATTTAAAATTAGTGAAGAACGCATTGAAATCAGGTAACAGTTGTTGCTTTAATTTCCTGCATTCTCACAAATAATATGGCGGGAATGATCGCTAGTATATAAAATATGCTCAGAAATTCTCCCCCCATGAAACGGTTTATACCATTTTGGTATAGCAACTGTTTTATGGGGGTTTTTTGTGTTTAGGAGGGACGTATTTTGTCGGAAAAAGTGAATGTGTTTATTAATGGAACCGCCCGTGAGATTGAGGCGGGAACGCGAATCTTGGATTACCTTATTTCACAGGATATCCAGCATCCACATGTTTGTTATTCAGAAATTCTTGGGCCAGTCCAAAGCTGTGATACGTGTATGTGTGAGGTGAACGGCAGCATTATGCGGGCCTGTTCGACTGTCGTGGAGGAAGGAATGAATATCCTAACAGCGTCTGAAGTGGCGAAAAAGGCCCAGGAAGAAGCGATGGATCGGATTTTAGAAAACCACTTATTATACTGTACGGTCTGCGACAACAACAACGGTAATTGCCGCGTCCACAATACAGCAGAAATGATGGGAGTCGAGCATCAAACACGTCCGCACCGCTCAAAGGGGTATGAAGTGGATATGTCTCATCCATTTTATCGCTACGACCCGGACCAATGTATTTTGTGCGGACGCTGTGTGGAAACCTGCCAAGACCTGCAGGTCAATGAAACATTGACGATTGACTGGGAAAACCAGCAGCCACGTGTATTATGGGATGGCGGTAAAAGCATCAATGAATCCTCCTGCGTTTCCTGCGGTCAGTGTGTCACGGTTTGTCCATGTAATGCCTTAATGGAAAAATCCATGTTAGGTAATGCTGGATTCATGACAGGAATTGAAGATGATTTACTGACACCAATGATTGACCTTGTCAAAGCGGTAGAGCCGGATTACCAAACCATCTTTGCTGTTTCCGAAGTCGAAGCTGCCATGCGAGAAACACGCATTGAGAAAACAAAAACGGTTTGTACCTTCTGCGGCGTAGGCTGCTCATTTGAAGTGTGGACAAAAGATCATGAGATTTTAAAAATTGAACCATCTGAAAATGCACCAGTCAACAGTGTATCTACATGTGTAAAAGGGAAATTCGGCTGGGATTTTGTTAATTCAAAAGAACGGATTACAAGCCCATTAATCCGCAAGGGCGATGTGTTTGTTGAAGCCTCTTGGGATGAAGCCTTAAATCTTGTGGCAGAAAAATTGGGCGGCATTAAAGATACGTACGGCAGCGATGCACTTGGATTTATAGCTTCTTCAAAAATCACGAATGAAGAGAATTACTTGATTCAAAAATTAAGCCGGCAGGTATTCGGCACCAACAACGTGGACAACTGCTCCCGTTACTGCCAATCGCCTGCTTCTTGGGGCTTGCAGCAAACAGGCGGCATTGGTGGTGACTCCGCCACCATTAAAGACATCGCAGGCGCTGGACTCGTGATTTTGGTAGGCTGTGCTCCTGCTGAGGGACATCCTGTTCTAGCTACACGGATTAAGCGAGCACATAAGCTTCACGGGCAAAAATTAATCACCATCGATGTCCGCAAACATGAAATGGCCGACCGCGCTGATTTGTTTGTGCGTCCAAGACAAGGGACGGATTATGTATGGCTGTCTGCTGTAACAAAATACATCATTGACCAAGGCTGGCATGATAAAGCTTTCATTCAAAAGCATGTCAACCATTATGATGAATTCTTAAATATGATTACTCCTTATACGCTCGAAGAAGCAGAAAGAATGACTGGCATCTCGCAAGAGGCATTAATCGAAATCGCTGAAATGATTCATGAAGCCGACGGGACCGCCATTTGCTGGGGAATGGGCGTCACGCAAAATATCGCTGGTTCGCATACATCTGTTGCCATTGCCAACCTTCTTCTTGCAACAGGAAACATGATGCGCCGTAATGCAGGGGCATTTCCACTCCGTGGTCATAACAACGTCCAAGGTGCAAGTGACATGGGAACCATGCCAAATATTTTCCCAGGGTATCAGCAAGTAGCTAATGACAATGTTCGTACCAAATTTGAAAAGGCTTATGGAGTAACACTGCCAGCACAGCCGGGACTTGATAATATCGAAATGCTTGAAGCAATTGATAAAGGCATATTAAAAGGCATGTATATTGTCGGTGAGGATATGGCCTGGGTGGATGCTGATTCCAACCATACACAAGCGATGCTTGCGAAGCTTGATTTCCTTGTGGTTCAAGAAATCTTCTTAACGACAACGGCTCAATTTGCTGATGTGATTTTACCAGGGGTGCCTTCCCTTGAAAAAGACGGGACGTTCACCAATACAGAGCGCCGAGTCCAGCGTTTGTATAAGGCGCTAGAAACAACAGGCGACGGCAAGCCTGACTGGTGGATCCTCATGCAGGTTGCGAACCGCATGGGCTTTAACTGGAACTACACGCATCCAAGTGGGATTTTTTCTGAAATGGCTGGCTTAAATCCATTCTTTACACATTGTAATTACGACGTTCTTGAAGGCTGGAACAGCTTTACATGGGGATCGCCGGACGGAACTGACACACCTGTTCTTTATCTGAACGGCTTTAACTTCCCTGACAAGAAGGCTCGGTTTGGTTTGTTTGACTATGTACCTCCGGTGGAATTCCCTGCTGAGTTCGATTTGTCGCTTGATAACGGGCGTTTGCTGGAACATTTCCATGAAGGGAACCTAACGCATAAATCTGAGGGGCTTCAGTACAAGTTCCCGAAAGTCTTTGTCGAGGTTTCACCTGAGCTTGCCAAAGAACGCGGGGTGAAGGATGGCACGCTTGTCCGCCTTGTTTCACCGTATGGTGCGATTCGTCTGCCAGTTCTCGTCACAGACCGTGTGGAAGGAAAAACGGTGTATGTTCCAATGCACTCCTCCAGTCATGAGAGTGCGGTTAATTTACTGACGGGCGGGGCAGTCGATGTCGTGACCCATACACCTGCATATAAACAAACGAAAGTGCGAATGGAAGTGCTGGAAATCAAGGGAGAAAATCCGCTTCCAAGATTCAACCCGCGCAACGCCACACGGACGCCGCAGCTGGGTCTTGAGATTTACCGGAAATGGGAACGCGGCGATTATGTGCCAATTTCAAGCGTCAATGAACATGTACAGCCTGGCCTGTATGACAGGAGGAACGCATAATGGCTCAACCAATTAAAATCATTAAAAAGGTAGAATTGACAAAAGAGCAACAAAAAGCGCAATCCTTGGAGAGTCTTATCTCCGAGGTTGCGCAAAATAAAGATTCCCTGCTGGATACACTTCAACTGTTGCAGGAGCTTCACAACAGCGGCATTTTAGAGGCCATGAACAGTCTCGTCAAAGCCAAAGAGAAAGTGGCAAAAATCGCGGTTGGCCAAATGACACGAGATCCTGTCACGAATCTCATCAATAATGCGATGGCAGCAGGCGGCGCTTTGACGACGCTTGATCCCGAAATGACACAAAAGCTGATGAATGGCGTTGCAAAAGGGTTGGAAAAAGCAGATCAAGGGCTTCAGTCTAATTCGAAAGTAGGTATACTAGATTTATTGAAGGTATTGAACGATCCGGATATCAATCGAGCAATTGGTTTTGGTTTGAATCTCTTGAAGGGTGTCGGGGAAGGCTTAAAGGATTAAAAGGAGGGGGAAACCCATTTGATGATTTAAAAAGAAGGGGTTTCCTTGTTTTAATCGAAAACTATTCTGAAACGACAAATGAAGGGGAAGTCGATAATGGGTAAAAATTTAGAACACCAATTTAGTATGCTGGTTCGGGAAATCAGAAAAGAGTACGTTGGAAACGGCCCAAAAGAAATTAGCACCCGATTCGTGGAAAACTGGGCGATTAGTGAAATGAAAGGCAACCTTACGAATGTAGAGAAGTTTATGATTAACTCTGAACAAGGAAAGCAAACTGTTCATGAGGCTCGGACCAAGTTGGTAAAGGAAATCTATAAGAGACAAGAGGTTGTGGATAAGTTTGAAACCTTAATGGGAGCAAAAGTGCTGCGGCTCTTTTCCGATATTAATATTGACGAGGATATCGCCATGACTGTTTTTGTTTTTGATAAATCAATTGATCAAAAAGGTAAATGAGGGAACAAGGGAGACAGGGAGAATGGACCAGCAAATGCAGGTAACAAACCAAGTGCTTCGATATGAAAATGGTGTCGTCCAGCTTGTCGAGGATGTGGTTGTGACGGAATATCCGATCACGATTATGTTAAATGACCAAGAATTTGCCACCCTCGTATGCAGCCCGGAGGATATTGAGGAACTTGTCGTCGGATTTTTGGCGTCAGAGGGGATAATCGGCCGCTATGAGGATATAAAGGAACTGCAAGTGATTGAAACACTAGGGAAAGCAATCGTAACAACACATCGAGTGAATAAGTTGAATGAAATGTTCCACTCCAAGCGCATTGTAACATCGTGCTGCGGGAAAAGCCGGCAGAGTTTTTATTTTTATAATGATGCCAGGACCGTTAAGCCGATTGAAGTGAAAAATAATGTACTCACCGTCGACAACTGTTTCCGTCTGATGGAGATGCTGCAGGAATCCTCTATCATTTTTCAAGATACGGGCGGTGTCCATAACGCCGCATTATGTGATGGAAATGGCATCATTGTAGCGCGGACGGACATTGGCAGACATAATGCTTTGGATAAAATTTACGGCTACTGTCTAAAGCATCATATTTCCATCGAAGACAAAGTGATTGCCTTTAGCGGGCGCATTTCCTCGGAGGTATTATTAAAAGTAGCAAAAATTAGATGCGGCACGGTCTTGTCGAAATCGGCGCCGACAGAACTGGCACTAAGGTTGGCAGAAGAGCTGGGGATTACGACTGTAGGCTTCATCCGAAATAATGCTTTAAATATTTATACAAACGCGGAACGAATCATGACACCCGGAATAGCGAAATAAAAAAATACCGCTCTGTCTTGCAAAGCGGTATTTTTCATATGAATATTTATTAAATCATTTAGACTTTTTTGGTTTTTTTAGTGCTTGCTGAGCAGCCACAATTGAATCCACTCCAGGAGGGATTTCAAAGATACTTAAAAACAATTTTCCGCAAGACTCATCAGCAAAACCACTGGCTTTAAAGAAATAGGTTTCTCCTTGAATCGCATCAAAGAAAACGACTGATGTTTGTTGGACACCGCTGTCGTCATCACATGCTACTTCAACCAAAGCGTCACAGTTCCCTGTGTAGACAGCCAACGTTGTATCATAATTGCTAAGAATGGTATTTGCACTGATTCTCATATTTCGAGGAGCTTTAAATTTAAACCATACCGAATGGGTATCACTTCCAGCGCAAACTGGATCCGCTGGGTTTGTTGTTGCATCACAAGTAAGTTCAATGGCTGAATATGGCAAATGGCGGATTTTAATAGCTGTGGTACATTCATCATTTGTTGGACAAGCAATAATTCTCTCTTCACAATTAGACATATTCGTACCCCCTTCCTATTAAAAAAATATATTAATACCATGAAGATAGTTGAGACTTCCATGATTAGGGTTATTCGATTGGTAAAATGGTGAGGTAGAGTGTTCCACAAGATTTTCTGGAAGCACCGCTTACCCTAATAAAATAAGTCTCACCTGCTACCGCATCAAAGAATAACAAGGATGTTTTACATGCTCCGCTGTTGTTATCACAGGCTACCTTTGTCAAATTACTGCAAGTTCCTGTGTAGAAACACAATCTAGTATCAAAGTCACTATGTGCTGTACTAACTGCCAAAGGGCCAGTCGTATCGGAAACTAATCTATACCAAACAGAATGGGGGCCATCTCCGGAACTACTTGAACCAGAGGAACCGTTAGAATCTGAGTCTTCGGAATCAGCACCGCATGTCATAGCGATCGCTGCAAAGGGTGTCGTTTCAATTAAAGTTGCATTATCGCACTCGTCATTTATAGGATCACAAGGTCTACTATCAGACATCGTTTTCCCTCCCTTCCAAATCATACTGAATAATATGAAAGAAATAGTTTTATTGACAAGGCTAATTGACCAAACTTGTCCAATTTTTTCATTTCCGTCACCATTCTGTTATGTTTGTTTTTCATTTTTTAAAAAAACTATGCCAATATGGTAAAATCCTACTTAGGAATCTTAAGATGGGGTGTTTTCATGGAATTACGCCAATTAAATCTATTTATGGAAGCAGCTAAACACAAAAGTATTACCAAGGCGGCGGAGAGTGTGCATATTTCACAGCCTGCCTTGAGTAAATCGATTATGGCATTAGAAGAAGAGCTTGGCATGACCTTGATTATCCGCAGCAATAAGACAACGAATCTCACAGACGCTGGGAATGTGGTGCTAGAATATGCCCAGAAAATTTCCGGCCTGCTTGATGAAATGACCAAGACATTAAATGACATGACCGATCTGAAGAGGGGAGAAATAAACATTGGGCTTCCGCCTTTTATCGGAAGTTTGTTTTTTCCAAAAGTGATGGCGAAGTTTCATCAGGCATTTCCAAATATTAAATTAAATATCACCGAGTACGGCGGAGCGAGGGTCGTGAAAAGTGTAGAAGAAGGGGAATTTGAGTTAGGCGTTACCGTTCTGCCGATTGATGAAAAAGAGTTTCATGTTTACCCGATTGTGGAGGAAGAATTGATGCTGGTGGTTCACAAAGACCATCATTTCGCTGCCCGTAAACAAGTGGAAATAAAGGAATTGGCAGACGAAGAGTTTATCTTTTATCATGAAGAATTTTCGTTAAATCAGATTTTACGGAATCAATTCTTTATATCGGGTGGTTTCGAGCCGAAGATTTTATTTAAAAGCACACAATGGGACCTAATGTCGGAAATGGTCGCAGCCAACCTGGGGATAACCATTCTGCCGCAATCCATTTGCAATCGCTTGCTGAATAAGGAATTAAAAATCATTCCCCTGAGACCGGCTACACTTTGGAGGCTCGCTGTTATCACCAAAAAAGACCGCTATATTTCCAATGCAGGGAGAACCTTTATTGACTTTATTTTGAATGAATCATTATAACTTTAAGTTATGAAAATCATTCTAAATATGTATTTTACGAATGGTAAAATTCGTCGTAACATTACTCTATAGTTTAAATCGAGAAATAAAAGGAGCATGAAGAGATCTCCTTTTACTTCTTTTAGAGAGGATTTTTACGATGAAAATTGGGGTTATTATTTTACAGATATTATTCATACATGTTTTTTTATTTCTCGGGGCCGCGCTTAAGGAAGTCGTGCCGCTCCCAATCCCGGCTTCGATGTTTGGCTTGTTCCTTTTGTTTTTGGCACTTTGCACTCACATCATCAAGCTGGAATGGATTGAAAAAGGAGCCAATTGGCTGCTGGCAGAGCTGCTGCTATTCTTCGTACCGTCTGCTGTCGGGATTGTGAATTATAATGAAATTATCAGCTTTCAAGGTGCCGAAATCGTCGTATTGATTGGGGTCAGCACCATCATTGTGATGGGAATGACAGCCTTAATTGCAGAAAAAGTAACAAAAAGGAAAGGAAGTGAGCAGCTATGATGATGGTAATTTGTATTGTAGGAACTTACCTTATTTATCGGTTATCCAAGAAAATCTATGCTAAATGGGCGTTTCCTTTATTCCATCATTTACTGCTTGCGCCAATTCTGTTAATCGTGTTAATTTCAATCATGCATGTGTCCGCAAATCAATATTTGGATGCAACGAAGTGGCTGACACATATGCTCGGACCAGCTACAGTTGCGTTCGCGGTACCGATTTATAAGCATCTTCCGATAGTCAAAAAATATTTGGGAACCATCATTATAAGTACTATTACGGGTTCGCTGGTGGCGATTTTTTCAACATTTGCTTTATCAAAAATCATCCATTTGAAATATGATTTTATGACGTCAATTCTTCCGAGGTCCATTACAACACCGTTTGCCATTGAGGTTTCTAAAGAGATTGGCGGCCTGCCAACGTTAACAACCGTGTTCGTCATCTTGACCGGCGTAATTGGCGGTGTTGTCGGCCCTTCTGTTATTAAATGGCTGTCAATTCAGACGCCGATTGCCAAAGGTCTAGCGCTTGGAATGAGTGCACATGGTGCCGGAACGAGTAAGGCGCTGGAATATGGGGAGCAGGAAGCTACCTTTTCATCCCTGGCGATGATTTTCGCCGCTTTTATTACCCTGCTGTTGGGGGCAGTGCTGATACCTGCGATGATTTAGTGGAAATCCCCCATAAAGAGAGCATTCCTTACGAATATGTTTATATGTAAAAAAAAACATGGGGACGGTTCTTCTGCTGCTGAAGCAGAAGAACCGTCCCCATGCATCATCGGAGAGTAGAATTATGACAGAAGAAAACTATCAATCTCGTGAGGAACGAAGGAAGGCGGAGAACACAAGGGAAAGCCGCCAAATAAGCAAAAAATTACCCGTAAAAGGGTCGTTGTTAAGAAAAGTGCTTATTGTCTGTTTGGTAATAGGGCTTGTTTCAACCGGGGCAGGGGCAATCACGTTCGCATCGATGGTGAAGGGTACACCTGAACTAGATGCTTCCAAATTAATCGACCCTTTATCAACAAAATTTTATGATAAAGATGGAAACTTCATTTATGAATACGGGAAAGAAAAGCGGACAAAAATCTCGTATGAGCAAATTCCGGAGGTGCTGGAAAATGCGTTCATTGCCACGGAGGACTCCCGCTTTTATGACCATCATGGCATTGACATCAAAAGGACGGCCAAAGCCATTTTTGTCAATGTAACCGGTGATTTCGGATCTCAGGGCGGGAGTACGATTACGCAGCAGGTCATTAAAAACTCATTTTTGACACCCGAAAAAACATTGAAACGGAAGGTGCAGGAATGGGATTTGGCGTATCAGCTGGAGAATAAGTATTCCAAGCACGAAATCTTAATGATGTATTTGAACAAAATCTACCTGGGCAACCGCTCATACGGAGTGGCTGCCGCAGCAAAGAACTACTACGGGCTAGAGCCAAACGATTTGAAAAAGTTGACACTCTCGCAGGCGGCGATGCTAGCCGGACTGCCGCAAAGTCCAAATAATTATGACCCAACCAAGCCTGGAAACAAAGCTACCGCAACCAATCGCCGAAATCTTGTTTTGAGTTTGATGCACAGACACGGCTATATTACGGAAAACCAAATGAAGGAAGCCTCAAAGGTTCCAGTCACAGAAGGGCTTGTCCCAAAAAGTGAGCAACAAGGAATGCCGTATGAAGCATTTTTAGACGCAGCTGTAAAAGAGATCAAAGGGAAGCTAAAGGATGTAGATGTCAGCACTGACGGGTTATCGATTTATACGACGCTCGACCCAAAGGCACAGAATTATGCCGACAAAATGATGAACACCAATGAAATCATTGCTTACCCGGATGCGAAGTATCAGGGGGCGTTCGTTTTTATGGATACAAAAACGGGGGAAGTCAGGGCGATTGGCAGCGGCCGAAACGACTATCAAGCTGACTTTCTTGGCCACAACTTGGCGGTTGATATCAATCGTCAGCCGGGTTCCACCTTTAAGCCGATTCTTGATTATGGTCCCGCCATTGAAAATTTAAAGTGGTCCACGGCCCATTTAATCAATGACAAGCCGACAACCTATTCAACCGGACAGCAGATTTCTAACTGGGATCATCAATATCATGGAATGCTGACCATCCGCTCCGCTCTGCAAAACTCGTATAATATCCCAGCCCTTCTCACACTTCGGGAGGTTGGTCTTGATAAAGCGAAGAGCTTTGCCGAACAGCTTGGCATTACGTTTAAAAATAATCAGGTCTATGAGTCTTATGCAATTGGAAGCAATACCGTCAGCCCTCTAGCAATGGCAGGTGCCTACAGCGCCTTTGGAAACGGCGGGATCTACAATAAACCGCATTTTGTCCAAAAGGTTGTCTTGGCAGATGGCACAACGGTAAATTTCGCCGAGAAACCAAAGCGAGTGATGCAGGATTACACTGCGTATATGGTGACTGATATGTTACGGACTGTCGTTGATGCCGGAACAGGTACAACCGCCAATATCTCCGGTTTGGATGTCGCGGGAAAAACGGGTACAACCAATTTTGATGCCCAAACACGTGCGAAATATGGATATCCGAACAATGCGACAAATGACAGCTGGTTTGCCGGATATACACCACAATACACCATGGCAGTCTGGACCGGATATGCCCAAAACGGTCCTGGCAACTATCAGGCTGGAAATACGACGAAAATTGCCCAATATATGTTTAAATCGATGATCCAATCATTTGGAACGGATTCATCAAACTTTAAGCAGCCAAGCAGTGTATATGAAGTTAATAATGAACTGTATATAAAAGGTATCGCTTCTGCAGAAGTGCCGCCAAAGCCAATTGAAAAAGTAAAAACGGAAATTGAAAATGGAATGAATAATTGGAAAGAGAAACATAAAAAAGATGAATGGAAAAAGGAAAAAGAAAAGGGAAAAGGCAAGGGCAAAGGTAAAAATAAAGAAGATTAAGATTGTACTATAAGGATTTTCGGGGCTGTCGACTAAGTCGGCAGTCTTTTTTGGTTTAGTACGTAAATTCAATAGCCAATAAAAAAGGACCGTTCCAAATTAACGATCCTTTCATTATTCATGTTCCTCATTAAGAGGCAATTCGATGAAAATTTGAATGACTTGATTTTTATATTCAACACGAATAGTCCCTTGATGCAATTCAATGATACTTTTTGTGATCGCTAAGCCTAATCCAGCCCCAGACTTGTTGGAGGAACGTGAGGGATCCACCCGGTAGAAACGATCAAATAATCTAGCAACCTCCTCCTCAGAAAGGGAATTACATGGATTTGAAACAGAAATCTGAACAGAATGTTCGTTTTGGACCAAATGAACATGAATTTTTCCAGGAGGGGTACTATATTTGATGGCATTTGTTAATACATTTTCCAACGCGCGTACCATTTGATTAGGATCAATCTCCATCAGGATTGGTTCTTTTGGGAGGTTGCTGATAAACATGACATCGTGATCTTTTGCAATCGGGTCAAGTTCATCCATTAGCTGTCTGAGCATTTGATTTAGGCTAACCTTTTCTCTTTTGAGCTGGTTACCTTCATACGTTAGACGGGTAAAATCGAATAAATTCTCGATTAAATTCTTTAATTGCTCTGATTTGCCATAAGCGATATCAACGTATTCATCCAATTGTGCCTGGTTTTTATACTGATGGTCTTTTACTAGTCTCATATAGCCCATGATCGAAGTTAGGGGTGTACGTAAATCATGGGAAACATTGGTGATCAGTTCATCCTTTAATTTTTCAGTATGTCTTTGTCTTTCCATCATTTCGGTTAATTCAAAAGCCATGTAATTAATGTTGGTTGCAAGCGAACCTACTTCATCTTGACTTTTCTCCCGTATTCGATAATGCAAATTTCCCTTGGCGATTTCCGTTAAACCTAGCGCAATCTCCTCTATTTCCCTCATCTTTCGTTTGGTTATGAAATAATAACAGAGAATAAACGCGATAAGTCCAAGCAGATAAGGGGTAACTCCCGTTTCTTTTTCATAAACAGATGTGGCTTTAGGGACGCCGCTTACAATTAAATAGCCTTTCCCGCCAGCAGTGGTAATTGGATACATTCTTGTAATAATGGGCTGCTCATCATGCTTTTCACCAAAAGTTTTTTTGGCACTTTTCATTTCTTCGGACAGATTTACTTGAGTATCATGTGCTCCTGCTGATTTATTCACAACCTTACCATCCGAATCCGTAACCAACACTTTGAGATTGTTTTGTTGCTTTGGTGTGTTAATTAAATATTGGATTAATTCATTCTTGGTTATTTGATAGAAAGCTTTCCCATTGTAAGGGACGATTAACCAGTCGTTTTCTTCTTTTAAAGAAGGCGGTGCAGGCTGAAGAAATTGATTTTTAAAATCAGGATCTTGATCCCCTAATTCCCTTACGAGTTCGTTGATATCCAGGTTCATTTGGTTGAATTGCTTCACCAAATCACGTGCACTTTCCTCAATGGTGACAACCCCTTCGGTAAAATCGAGCCTGCGGTCCTCGCTAACAAAGAAGGGGCTTGTGGCAAAACCGACCAATAAGGAAACAAGCGTACAAAAGGCAAATGCCATGATCAACTGAATGCGAATGCTTGTCTTTACTAAATGGACAAGTTTGCCAGAATGAATGCCAATTCGATACGAGGAAGGGGACTGGTTCTTATTGTTCAATTTTATAGCCCACCCCCCAAACCGTTTTGATATACCGTGGTTTCCGCGGGTTATTTTCCAGTTTCTCCCGCAAATTTCGAATATGAACCATGACGGTGTTTTCCGATTCATAAAACGGCTCATTCCATACCTGTTCATAGATTTTTTCGGTACTAAACACGACTCCAGGATTGCGGGCCAACAGCTCTAGAATGGCAAATTCCCTTGGTGTTAGCTTTATGTCTTTCCCATCTACTTTAACCTCGTGTGTAGGAATATTAATGACTAGCTCATCAATCGAAATGACATCCTGCTGTTGGACTGTAGTTGCTTGTGGGCTTCCGTCCGTTTGATTTAACCTAAGATAACGACGAAGCTGCGACTTGATTCTTGCGACTAATTCCAAAGGCTGAAAGGGTTTTGTGACATAGTCATCCGCTCCAGTAGTTAACCCCATAATCTTATCCATATCCTGCGATTTCGCAGATAACATTATGATCGGAACATTTCTGCTTTCTCTTATTTTTATGCAGGCTTGAATTCCATCCAGCCGCGGCATCATGATATCCAATAAAACCAAATGAACATTGTTCTCCTCTAGGTACTGTAACCCCTCGATCCCATCTGCTGCTTTTAAAACGTTATAACCTTCATTCGTAAGATAAATCCCGATTAAATCACGAATTTCCTTTTCATCATCAATAACGAGGATGGTTTCTTGAGCCATGTAAACCTCTCCTTTCTAACTTCCTAAAGTTTACTTCATTCCCCTTAAGAAAAAACAATAGAATTTCTGAAGAATTTCTGAAGTTTACCTTTATATCTTAAGAAAAACTTCAGAAGGAATGGCATTTTTCCTTAAGAAGTTTTTTGTAACATTATTGGTGTGATAGCCCGCAAATTTATGTGGGCACCTAAAAACATAGAACAAAAACACTTCAACAATATAAAGGAGTGGAGAATGAATGAAAGATAAAATTTTAATTTTAACAGGTAATTATGGTGATGGACATATTAAAGTAGCTCAAGCGCTGCATGAAGCGATTGCGATTCGATATCCTGATTTAGAACCGGTGATTGTTGATTTTATGGAATGGGTTCATCCTTATTCTAATCAAGTGAGTCGGTTTCTCTACCTTCAAGGCGTGAAAAAATTCCCGCAGCTGTATGGCTTTATTTATCAAAAAACACGCAAGGCGAACACTTTTTCTAAAATGATGAAGTCGATTTTCTCTACCGGACTCGGGCGGATGTTAGCATTGATGGAGGAAGTGAAGCCGACTGTTGTAGTCAGTACGTTTCCTTTGGCAGCGGCAGTGATGTCCAAGTTGAAATCCTTCGGTTTAATTGATATTCCAATCGTCACAGCTATTACAGACCATACCAATCATAGCTGCTGGATTTATCCCTATACGGATCAATATATTGTTGGCTCTAAGCTGGTCAGTGATTCTCTGGTTGGTTTAGGAGTTGAAGAAAATCGCATCGCCGATACGGGAATTCCGATTCGGCAGCAATTTTCTCAGTTCATTGAACAGGAGGAAATTTTTCGAAAATATGATTTAGATCAGCACCTGCCTACAGTATTAGTCATGGGCGGCGGCTGCGGGATGATTGGTGATGGAAATTCCACCATACAGGAGATTGATGCATTACCGAATCCGGTACAATTAATCATTGTTTGTGGGCATAACGACAAGCTTCGTTTGCAATTAAAGGAAAAACTGAAGAATTCCAAGCATCGAATCCATCTCACTGGTTATATTAACTACGTTCATGAGTTAATGGCTATTTCCGATTTAATGATTACAAAGCCGGGCGGAGTCACAACGTTTGAAGCCATTGCAATGGAATTACCGATGCTTCTGTATAAACCAATCCCTGGTCAAGAACAGGATAACGCCAGATTTTTAGTTCAAGCAGGGGTGGCCGTTCAAGCTAAAACGGACCGTGATTTAAGCAAGCATTTGTCAAAATTACTAAGCAATCACGACCTGCTTCAACAGATGAGCGAGAATTCAAAACGATTTCATCCGAAAGAATCTGCGTTTGCATCAGCCGAAGTGATTAAGAAAACAAAAGAAAACAATAGCAGCCTGCAGAAACTAATCTATCTATTTGGTTGATTAGCCGCTAAGAAGGTGAAACATGGAGAATGTAATGAAAGAATCATCCAACATAAAAAATCAAATGGCTCGTTTACTATCATTTGGAAGCTTGTTGATATTTTTACTGCTAACCGGACTTTATTTATATTTCCTTCATACAGGAACGGCAAAAGAATGGCTGGAATCTATCCGCCATCTAGGTTTTTTCGGAATCATCCTGGGGATTATGATTCAAACAGTTGTCAATGTCATACCGGCACCCGGCGAATTCGTTTCGCTTTTTCTGATTGAAATATACGGACCCATTGCGGGAGGTTTGTATTCCTGGATTGGCGGAATCGCTGGGGCAGTCCTTGCCTATTATTTATCTAATTGGATTGCCCGGCCAATCATTGAACCTTTGGCCAAGCCTTACCTGGAGAAAATAGATCACTGGCTGCAAAGACGAGGGGATGCTGGACTTTTGTTCATCCGTTTTGTGCCATTGGTGCCGTATCATTTTATCAACTATGCGGCAGGTATATTAGGAGTAAACAAAAGGGCTTTTATCTGGACAACAGCCTTGGGGATATTACCCTATACCATTTCGGTAAGCAGCCTATTTGCAGGGCTGCGATATGGAAAATTGATGCCGTTTATCCTTGGAGGCACACTGTTTATTTTATCAACTGTGTTAAGTTTGGTTTTTAAAAGAAAGTTGGATTAGAAGGGGCGATTGAAGGATGTTTAACATCGTTCTTCTCATTTGTAGTTTTCTTTTTATATATTGGTTAATTCCTTATTTTCTAACTGCAGGATTTGGGATTGGTGTGTTAAAACGGAAATGTGCCTCTGAAAAAATTGCCTTTACCTTTGACGACGGTCCGAATCCGATTTATACCCCACAGCTCTTGGACTTGTTAAAAATAAATAATATAAAAGCAACATTTTTTGTCGTGGCATCGAAAGCGGAACAATACCCGGAGTTAATCGAAAGAATGCAAGCAGAGGGACATTTAATTGGCATTCATAATTACGTTCATAAGTCTAACTGGATCATGGATCCATGGATGGTTCGGCGTCAGTTAGATAAGAGTGCTGCTGTCATTGAAAGAATTACGGGAGAACGGCCGATCTATTATCGTCCGCCGTGGGGATTGTTAAATGTATTTGATTTTTTTCTTTTGAAACGATATAAAATCATTCTATGGTCGTTGATGGCAGAGGATTGGCGCAATAAAGGCGGCAGTGAGAAAGTAGAAAAAAGACTTTTACATGGAATGAAAAATGGTGACGTTATCCTTTTACATGATTGTGGAAAAACCATTGGTGCGGATGAAGAGGCTCCCGTGAATACCATTCATGCATTAAAAGCTGTTTTTAAAGAGGTCTCAAGCCGAGGTATTTCTTGTGTAAGAATTGATCAAATATAGCCGGAAATATCGACCAACTCCATCGGTAAGAGTTGGTTTTTTCGTTACCCAAATCATTTGCATACAAATCACTTGTATACAAATGAATTTGAATATGTTATATTCTTACTAATCAGAAAATTTGAATAATAGTGGTGGTGAATTATGGAAAAAGCCGATATCTGTGTTCATTTTCTACTAGGAAAAGCATTGCAAAAGGTGAATCAAGTAAGTAAATCCAAATTATCCCCGTACGGTGTGACACCAGTTCAATATGCACTGCTTCGTCAGCTTTGGAGAAAGGATGGACAATTTGGTTTTGAATTAGCTGAACGACTTCTGCTAGACAGTGCGACCATAACAGGGATTATCGACCGCTTGGAACAAAACGGTTTTATCGAAAGGCGAGTGGACTCCAATGATCGTCGCAACAAGCTAGTTTTTCTGACGGAAAAAGGAAAATCGCTGGAAGTACCACTATGTCAGAAGATGGATGAGATGAATGAGGAAGTGATGTCTAGTTTAAAGGTTGAAGAGATTCAGCAATTTAAAAGAATACTTTATGACATTGGAATTGCGAACAAATAAAGAAGTTTTGAAAAATAGAAATTTAAGTGCAAAGGATGGTTTCAACTTGAACGATAGAATTATTATCCCCGTATGGGCAATCGGGTCATTTTTGGTCCTCATGAATACGACGATGTTCAACGTTGCCCTGCCAACCATCATACACGAATTACACATAACAGCCGGTGAAGGCTCCTGGATTGTGTCAGGGTATTCCATTGTGTTTGCCTTATCAACAGTAATCTTCAGCCGATTATCCGATTATGTGCCGATTCGGAAGCTGCTGTTCGTTGGTCTAATCCTACTAGGGGCGGCATCCATCGTAGGCTTTTTCACGCATAGTTTTGGTATTCTTATGGCGGCTCGTTTGATACAGGCAAGCGGTGCCGGTGCTGTGCCAGGATTAGGTATTGTCTTGGCAAGCCGTTACGTGCCGTTCGAGCGCCGTGGACGGGCCATTACCATTATCGCATCAGGGACATCTCTTGCTTTTGCTTTGGGACCAGTGATTGGCGGAGTAATCACCCAGTTTATTGGCTGGAATGGACTTTTTCTTATTACCTGCATGGTTATTCCATTGGTACCGGTATTGTGGAAGCTATTGCCACCAGAAATCCCCACTGAATTCAGATTTGATATTTCCGGCGCAGCCCTTACTGCCATTGCAGTGGTATCGCTGTTGATTTGCGTCATGCAATTGTCCCTATGGTTTCTACTCCTAAGTTTTGGTGCACTAGCCGTGAACATATGGCACCTACGCAAGGCGGAAAATCCATTTGTACTCCCCAACCTGTTTCTGCATCATGGTTATCGAAAACTTCTTGTTGTTAGTTTTTGTGCTTTTATACTGAATATGTCAATGCTCTTTATGCTGCCTTTATTGTTGGCAGATGGGTTTCATTTGCCTGCAGGAGCTGTAGGATTGATGATGTGTCCAGGATCACTATTATCTGCCATTATGATTAGGCGGGTCGGAAGTTGGATTGACCGGTATGGCAATTATCGCTTCCTGATAATCGGGCATTTTCTCATGGCCGCAAGTATGATCTTTATGACAATGCTGGTACAGGTATCGCCTTACATCGTAATGTTTGGCTATATCATATTCGCTCCAGCTCTTTCAACGATAATATCCGCCTTGTCAAATGAAGTATCTCGCATTTTAGCCAAAGACCAGATTGGTTCTGGTATGGGGTTAAGTCAACTCAGCCAATTTTTTGGAGGCTCTTTAGCTGTCGCAATATGTGGCGTATTAATCAGCTTTCAAGCTAAAATACCTTTTATTTCCACATTTCAGCACATCTATTTGCTGCTAATAATTGTTCTCGTAGGTTCTCTCTTCATCCTTATCTGGTATGGAAAGAGGGCACATAAAGGAGAAATCAATATTCAAGTTTAATAGAATAAAAATAATTTTGGAAGGTGAATAGTATGAGTCGCTTAGAAGGTATGAAGAAAATGATGACAGGTGAAGTACCTCTTGTACCAGTTGCGGAAGTACTTGGGTTTCAAGTGGTAGAGGTGGAAGAAGGCAGAGTTGTGATTGAAATGGAAGCTTCTGATCGATTACATAACCCAATGGGGACGCTGCATGGCGGGATTCTGTGTGACATTGCGGATGCTGCGATGGGATATGCTTTTGTCACAACGCTCTCAGACGATGAACTGTTTACGACAGTTGAAATTAAATTTAATTTCCTTAAACCGATTTTTAAATCGAAGCTTCGAGCTGAGGGGCAACTCATTAAGAAAGGCTCTACAGTGGGATTGCTGGAATGTCAAGTATATGATGAAAAAGGAAGTCTAGTAGGACATTCTACTAGTACGTGTATGATCTTAAAAGGAAATCCGGAACGAAAGAGAGTTCAGCTAAAATAAAACATGGGGACGGTTCTCATGCTTCCAAAACATGAGAACCGTCCCCGTGCGTCACCACTTGTGAATTTTGGAGGGGATCAATCGTAGCGGACCTGGTCTTCACCTTCAACAATTAACTCCAATTCTGTTAAAAAGTTGAGTTGAAGCGGTGCCGGTAAACGCTCGATTATATCACTGATTTCAGGAAGATTTTCTGCATCATCGATAGTGGCTGGCGGTTGGTCCAATTGCTGAAACCAAATCTTTAATTCGTCAATAAACTCATAAAAATGCCTTTCAAACCGTTCGGCACATTCTTCGCTTTCATCCTCTGAAGCTTTCTTCATCATTTCCCAATCTTCAAGGGCGACCTCTAATTTTTCATAAACATGCATTATCACGTAATCACTCCTCGGTTTTGAGTATACAGAAGAAAACCCTATAAGACAAAGGATTCGTCACTTGTTAAGACTATTGGTCTAATTCGTAATCTTCAAAACATATGAATGAATATAACGCAATAGAGGTGGGGTAATGAAAGCAGTTGTGTACACGAAGTACGGTACACCCGATGTTCTTAAACAGAAGAGGTAGAAAAACCTATACTTAACGATGATCTGGTACTGGTAAAGATTCACGCAGCATCTTTGAATTTTGGCAATCTAGTTCTTTTAAAAGGGTAACCGTTTTTAGCGCGTTTTTCCTTTGGACTATGAAAGCAAAAAACTCCATACCCGGAGAAAATCATTGAAAGTTCGGTCGCATTGAAAAGCAATATGTGACCGACTGCTCATTTAAACGAATATATTACACAAATAAAAAACACCGCATGGGCGGTGTAAATGGATTTTAATTCTTTTTAATAGGTAACGTAAGTTGAAAGGTAGTAACATGATTATCAGACATACATTCTATTTCACCGTGATGTTTCTCAACAATATTCTTACAAACGAATAAGCCGATACCTGTGCCTAGTTTCTTAGTAGTGAAGAAGGGTTCGAAAATTAAATGTACTGCTTCAGGATCGATAGTAGGGCCATTATTAGAAATACGAATCTTAATTTGGTGATCATCTATATTTGTTTGGATATCAATTTTCCGCAGATTTTCTTCTTCACACACAGCGTCAACTGCGTTTATTAAAAGATTGAGAAAAACTTGTTTTAACTCATTCCGATCGCCCGTGATACAAATATCAGCATCGATATTTGTATGAATTTGGACATTGCCATCGACGATGCTTGGATAGAGGAAATCAAGCACTTCTTCTATTAATAAATGGATGGTAATGTCTTCATTCTGGCTTTCTGCCAGCGTGTTCAGTTTTGATGTATGAAGGAACTGAGTAATTCTGAACTTAAGTTGATCTAATTCTTGGCTGACAACATCTAAATATGGTAGATTAGGATGCTCGTGCTTTAATAGTTTTATAAAGCCCATAACGGAAGTGAGCGGGTTGCGAAATTCATGAACAAAGCTAGAAGACATTTGTCCAAGAATCGCCAACCGGTCCTTATGTGTTTGGGAAATAAATAAATTTTGTTCTTGTAGTTTCTTATCTTTGATTTCGGTGTACTTAGAAACAGCATAGAAACAGAATAAATCGAACTGTTTATTGACCAAGTCAATCGTTGGCTGCAGCTCTTCTGGTATGAGTCCGGAAAGGTTTAAATATTTAATAATTATACTTCTACCCAGATTTACATTATAAACAAATTCCCCAATATTGACATTAGCCTCGACCCGTTCCAGGGCTACTTTGTGCGCCAATAATTTAACATCTTCATCAGAGAATCCCTTTAAAATTGAATTTGTTATGAGATGGTACATTAAATGACCGTTCTTTAATATTAGCTCTGGATTATCCCGGTAATAATGGATAATAATTTGCTCTTCCCAAAAATGTATAAACTTTTGTTCATTCTCAATTAGAAATTGGCCTACTTTTTTATCCATACACAGCCTGCTTTCCACTATATTAAAGTGATTATAGCATAAAAATTTGATGCATGGGGACGGTTCTCGTGCCTCAAAATAGGTGTATATAAGAAATATTTCAAAGCAATTTGATGAAATGTACGAGCAAATAAGGTTTGAAATGTTTGACTTTTTTGAATAAAATGTTACCATATATCCATATGAGGTAATCTTTTCAAATGAATATGAATCAAATCCGCTAGAGGTGCCTTTTTGAAAAGGCTGAGATTGAAGTGTGACTTCGGGACTCTATGAACCTGATCTGGTTAATGCCAGCGTAGGGAAGTGGACAACGGGATTTTTGGAGAGCAAAATTTTTATTTCTAAATTTCGGCCACTTTCTTACAAAAGGAAGTGGCTTTTTGTTTTGCCTGTTTTGCGCTTCCTTAGACCGGCGAAATCCATTCAAAGGGGGGGAGTTGTATTTTTACTAGTCTAAAAGAAAAAGAGTTGCATCTTATATCCAATGGTAAAATGTCGATCCATCAATTGGCTGAAATAGCGAAGGATATTCATCCATTTGTAACTGCGCTACACTTGCGGGAAAAACAAAAATCAGCAAAGGAACTTTTTCAAGCAGTCGAACTTTTAACAAATGAAAACGTCCCTCCATCAAAAATCGTGATTAACGATCGGGTAGATGTTGCAATCGTGGCAAAGGCCCTTGGTGTTCAATTAGCCTATCATAGTTTAGATACAGCCTGTGTAAAGGAGCATTTTCCTCAACTTAGGGTCGGGACTTCCATTCACTCCTATGAAGAAGGACAAAATGCAAAGGAGAATGGAGCTGATTTCGTTCTATACGGTCATGTCTTCCCTTCGCAATCAAAACCAGGAAAGACCCCAAAAGGGCTAGAAGAATTAACACGGCTGTCACAGCTGAACATTCCGGTGATTGCCATTGGCGGGATAACGCCGGAGAATATGGAAGAAGTCCTACAGGCAGGGGCAACGGGTATCGCTGTCATGTCAGGTGTTTTAGATGCTCGTGACCCCTTATTAGCCGTAAAGTCTTACATACATGCATTTAGAGATGGAGGTGAGAAATATGGATCATACATTTGATGTTGCCATAATTGGAGGTGGTGTTAATGGAGCCTCGATTGCCTATCAGTTATCAAAGCAAGGAAGAAAAGTCATCATTATTGAGAAAGAACAAATCGGCTGCCAAGCATCAAGTGCTGCCGCCGGAATGCTGGCTGCGCAAGCTGAACTTGAACATGACGGTCCATTATTTCAGTTGGCGATAAAAAGTCAATCAATGTTTTCGGCTCTCGCTAATGAATTATTGGAAACTACTGGTGTGGAAATCGAGTTTGTCAATAAAGGGATGTTAAAAATTGCAGAAACCGAAGACATAGCAGAAGAAGTAAAAAAACAGGTCACCTTTCAAAAGAAATGGGATCCAACCATAAAATGGCTGGATGCGAAGGAATTACGAGAAATGGAACCGTCACTTTCAACAAGCGTACCTGGAGCGATGTATCTCCCGAACGACGGGCATGTACAGCCTGCAAAGTTAACGCAGGCGTTCGCAAAAGCGGCGGTCCATTTTGGTGCTAAAATACTTGAAAACACCGAAGTGCTATCTTTTCTTTATCAAAACGGTCAGGTGATAGGGGTGCAAACCACGAACGGAACCATCCTTAGTGATAACTTTGTTGTTGCGGCCGGTGCTTGGGCGGCCCAATTAATCCGTGAATCTGGTTTAGAGATGAACATGTATCCTGTTAAAGGTGAATGCTTTTCCGTTAAAACAGAAAGGCCAATTATCAATAGAACCATTTTTTCAGATAAACGCTGCTATCTTGTACCAAAAAAGAATGGAGAAATTTATATTGGTGCGACCATGATTGAACATACATTCGATAAAAAGGTAACAGCAAAAGGGATTTCCACTTTGCTGGAAAGAGCAACCCAAATCATACCGCAAATTAAAGAGGCAGCGTGGGAGAGGGTGTGGGCTGGAATTAGGCCACAGACAGGTGATGGACTGCCTTACATTGGCGCGCATCCGAGGTGGAAAAATTTGTTTGTGGCAGCAGGGCATTTTCGCAATGGGATTCTACTTAGCCCGATTACAGGGAAACTAGTGGCTGAATTAATCGAAGGCAGACTGAAAGATGAGAATCTGCTATCAGCTTTCCGGCTCGACAGAAATATGTTGGTAGGAGGTAAACCATGAAGGTATTATTAAATGGCGAATGGACCCAATTATCAGACAGTATGGTATTTGTTTCAGATGTTCTTCAGCATTTTGAAATCCATGATAAAGTCGTTGTGGTCGAAGTAAACGGTGAAATTTTAACCAAGCTGGAACACCAAAGTACTAGATTAGCAGATAAAGATCGAATTGAAATAGTTCATTTTGTAGGAGGCGGTTGATATGTTAAAAATTGGTCCATTATCCTTCCAATCTCGTTTATTGCTTGGGACAGGGAAGTATCCAAGCTTTGACATCCAAAAGCAGGCGGTCGAAGTGTCAGAAGCAGAAATCCTTACGTTTGCAGTTAGACGGATGAATATTTTTGAAGCCAGCCAGCCGAATTTTTTAGAGCAGCTAGATACCAATAAATATACGCTGCTGCCAAACACAGCAGGAGCGAAAACAGCTGCAGAGGCTGTCCGAATCGCTAAGTTAGCGAAAGCATCAGGCTTATGCGACATGATTAAAGTGGAAGTGATCGGCTGTGATAAAACGTTACTTCCTGACCCGATTGAAACGCTAAAGGCCACCGAAGAATTGGTGAAGGAAGGCTTTATTGTACTCCCTTATACCTCTGACGATGTGGTGCTAGTCCGGAAACTTCAAGAAGCAGGCTGCCATGCTGTCATGCCAGGGGCGTCGCCAATAGGATCTGGGCAGGGTATTATCAATCCGGTAAACCTCCAGTTTATTATCGAACAAGCCGTTGTACCAGTGATTGTTGATGCGGGAATCGGCTCACCAGGCGATGCCGCTTATGCGATGGAGTTAGGAGCAGACGGTGTGTTATTAAATACCGCAGTTTCAGCAGCAAAGGATCCGGTTAAAATGGCAAAAGCGATGAAATTGGCGATTGAAGCGGGAAGGCTTGGTTATGAAGCGGGCAGAATCGAGAAAAAGCGATATGCGACAGCCAGCAGCCCTAAGGAAGGAATGAGTATCGGGTGAATAATCGATACTCTAGGCAAGAGTTGTTTCCGCCGATAGGAAAAGACGGCCAGCAGCAAATTTCCAATAAACACGTCCTCATCATTGGAGTTGGAGCACTTGGATCTGCAAGTGCCGAAGCACTTGTCCGGGCTGGCATCGGCAAACTAACCATCGTGGATCGGGATTATGTCGAGTGGTCCAATTTACAGCGGCAGCAGTTATTTACAGAGGAAGATGCGAAAAATCGAATTCCAAAAGCAATCGCTGCCAAAAATCGGTTAACAGCAATAAACGCATCTGTGATGATTGAGGCCATCATTGCAGATGCTTCAGTCTTAGAGCTTGAAGACTGGGCAAAAGAAGCAGATCTGATGATGGACGCAACGGATAATTTTGAAACAAGAATGCTGATAAATGATGTCTCGCAAAAAGCCGGAGTTCCCTGGATTTACGGTGCTTGTGTGGGAAGCTACGGCATTTCCTACACAATCATTCCTGAAAAAACGCCTTGCCTATCTTGTTTGCTTGAAACAGTTCCTCTGGGAGGGTTAACCTGTGACACGGCCGGAATAATTAGTCCAGCTGTAAACATGGTTGTCTCGTTCCAAATAAGTGAAGCATTGAAAATCTTGGTCGGAGATGTGGACTCATTAAGAAACAAGCTCGTTTCCTTTGATTTATGGAAAAACCAATATAGTGCCATTCAGGTAGATAAATTGAAAAAGATGGATTGTCCTTCTTGCGGGCCGCAGCGCTCGTACCCTTATTTATCCTTTGAAAATCAAACAAAAACGGCGGTCCTTTGTGGAAGGGATTCGGTTCAAATCCGTCCCTCCGTTCCAATGGTGCGCGACCTTGAAGCGTTAGAAAAAATATTAGCGAAACAAACTGGAGCTGTACAGAGAAACCCGTACCTTCTCTCCTATACCGTGAATGCTAACCGCTTAGTCATTTTTAAAGACGGAAGAGTTTTGGTACACGGCACGAAGGATGTTTCGGAAGCGAGAGCGCTGTACCATAAATATTTGGGGTAAAGGGTAGTGAAACGATTGGAAATTAATTGTCACTAAGTGAACCTATTTAAAGAAAACTTTATCAAGAAGGGCGAAATTCACAAGAAGCATCGCCCTTTCCCTATTTTATAACTCATTGCTTTTCAGTTCTTCCTTAACCATTTCGTCTAACCGCTCTATCATTTTTATGGCTCTATCTCGATCCATTTTTCGATAGTGGTGCATTCCGCCTTGCTCCTCGTCCATCTCATCGGCTAATTTGACGATTTCTTGCAACGGGGTCCGGTTGATAAAACCTTCCGGCATGTAAGAATCCGTATGGAATAAAACGGCCAGTGCGATTTCTTTGGCTATAATCGGATTTTCTCCCAACCGGATCAATAATTTATGGGCCCTTTCCGCACCCTTAATTGCGTGTATATCATTTTGTTTATATAAATCATAATCCCATTTGCCGTTGCGATACCAAGTGTAATGACCCATATCGTGCAGCAATGCTGCTTTTGTTGCCAGATCAACGGAAACGCCGCGTTCTTTTGCCAACTTAAAGGCATGGTAGGCACAAGCAATAGCATGTACAATTCCAGACCGGCTCAAATATTTTTTTGCAATATGATGATTGAAAATTTGAATTAATGTTACCTCTCTCATTTTAATCACCTTCTTAAAAATTGTTATTTTGTATTATAAAACAATTAATGTTGTTTTGTTAGAAAAAGTTTGTGATTATAAGGAAAAATGTTTTGGCAGCTGATATATTTGAGACAGCGGGGAAACCAAGAGGGGATTTAACCTATTTTCTCTTTTACTTTTCATAAAATTCTGTTAGAATCACTCAGATAGGAGGTGTCTTACATGAGTAACAACTTAACCGAACTACTAGGTCCTCCATACGATCAACTTATGGATGCCAAGGTAGATAAAAGTCCTAGTGAAGTCGTGATTACGAATAACGATGGCGAAACTTATTACATAATTTCGGCTGAAGAATACGAAAATGGTCCGAAACAACAAGGGTATAAAATCGTTGTGGCAGATGGGGAGTAATTTTTTACTCCTCTTTTTTATTTTTTGATTTCATTTTCAAAAATATCCTTCCATCAAATTTCTTCCATGTTCATTTTTTGGACGAATAAACGGAATAATAAGTGTGGAGGTGATTGTATTGGAAAAAGAAAACAAATTTCCTGAAGTGATGAATGATATGGGGACACCCGCTGAAATGAGCCCTGTCAAAGACATAACGGATGCAGATTCAAAGGCACCAATGGTCGAAGTTAATCAACCAATTGATGCACAAGATCCACTTGAAATAAGAAGCCGCGGGTCAGTGACTGTTTTATAAACCAAAAATAAAAACAGGTAAAACAAAAAGTTTTACCTGTTAAGAGAACTTTTATTAAAATTTGCACATGAAATGGCTGTAAGCCAGGTTTTGTTCTTCCGTACTGCAAACAGCGTCAAGCCTCGTACAGGAAGCAGTAGTCATCTATCTATCAACCATTGGTTGATCCATCCGTTAGGTTCATTTCCCGCAGGATGATGCCCCGACCAAAATTTGGGTTGCTCGCTCGTGGGGTTTACCCGTTCCACCTTTTCCGTTTCCAGAAAAGCATCGTCACTGTGGCACTTTCAGGTTATTCTCAGCATATCTCTAGAGACTTAGCAGATTTCACCGCCGTCAGCCAATATCAAGATTGACTGCCCACCTTTGCAGATGGCACGAACACTACAGGCATCTCAGCACTGTGCGAGCCTGGACTTTCCTCAGCTCCTATAAAGGAACCGCGACTACTCACCATTCCATGTGACCTTCGCTTAGAAGCGACAATAACTAATATAACAGGAATACTAATTAAAATCCATGGTAGTTTAATTCCATTGTTACCAATTTCAGATTCGATTAAAAGTGAATCAATGAAACAATTGTGGACCAATGTCGGTTCCATCGTATTAGCGCCATTACTTACACAGTATTATTCTTTGATGGACTAATAGCATAAAATCAGCAAATTGAAAATATTTATGTAAGAGGTACAAGCAATGTCTCCGTCAAAAGCTTCTGAAAAGGGCTGATATCTTGAACAAAAATAATAATGTGCTGATTGTCATGTTTTTATTATTAATCTTATTGATTGTTCTTATAATCAATGTGATACTTCACGTTAAAATTTATGTCGTATACAGTTCCGGTGTTGGCCCCATTTTCTTAATAGGCTTAATCATTTTTTTAATTGCTTTATTTTATTTCAAAGGGTAAAACCTTATAAAGCCAGGCATTCTGTGTATGCCTGGCATTTTATTTTTTATAAAAAAATCCACAGGAAGGTTAGAAAAATCTAGAAATTATAGTAAGATGGTATATATCATCTTAAATATGGTAATAGAGAGTTTTGATTTTTAAAAATGATTAAATAGAGGTTATGTAGCATGTGCAACGATTTGCTTGCTAGACTCGAGGAAGAGAAGCGTCAATGGTTACATAAAGCGATGGTTCGCTTTAAGGAAGAGTTTACGTGCTTTGATGGCAAGACAGTACTCACACCGGAAAATCAAATAATGCAGATGAAAAGCATTCATAGACAGAACAATCTTGATCTGGACCGGATGGAAAAGGAAATAAAGCTGATAAAGGATAGCATCGAAGAAGAAGAGCAGGTTTATCAGCATTTGACCAAGGCCGTCCAGTATTTACAAGAGGATATTATCCATTATGAAGGGCTGCTATCGGAGTTGGCTACTATTCAATTGGAAAAATTCAACTGCCTCTTACATACGAAATTTGAATTTGATTCGAAAAAAGATCAAGTCGTGTTCAAGGATAGGAAAACGACCAGATTGATAGAGGGCTTTAATGAGGTAGAATCGGAGATGGCGGAGTTCTATCGAAAGCAGTTGGATGATAATGAAAGAAAATTAGCGCGAATTTTTCGCGATGCCGCTCCTGAAACAAGCTATGTATTCCAATCCAATCCGCAGGCGTTCAGCCTTTCCTTGAAGCATGGCAGGGGGCTTGACCAGTATTTAGTCCTGAAAAACTTTGAAGAGGATTATCGGATTGTTGCAGATACATTAGATGAAAACAACATGTTAGTTTACGAGTATTATATAAACCAATTGAATCATGTTAAGCAAATTGGAAAAAGAGATCTTTTGCAGCAGTCTGCGGCCAAAAAGGAGCAGTATCAAATGGCCTCAGAAAAAGCAGCCGAACTACAAGAGCAAAAACGGCAAAAGGAATTGAGCTTGGCAACTTTAGAAGAACAATTTACAAGAGCGCTCTGGGAACAAAACCAAGAATTAGAACGGCTCCAAAAGCTGGATGAATTTTTAAAAGAAGAATTTGTAGAAGCCGTTTCAAAATGGCAGGTGAAATTGTTTGGGGAGCAGACGCCGGACGTGGAACGCTGGTTGTACCATCAATACAGCCAGTTGATTTTAAAGCAAGCAGAAAGGATTATTGGAAATGAGCACTTCTAACAGAACCGTGGATGAAAAATATAATGAAGCGATTCAATCGTTAAAAAAAATCAATAACCTTCTTTTTTATGATGAATTAAAGACACTATTAAAAGACCGGGAACAAACGATTGCCGAATTGAATGGGGAAGTTTTTGAGTCTGTTGAAAATTTGCGACAGTCACTTAGTCACTTTCCTTTAGATATCAGTGACAAGCTAAAGGAAGAAATCATCGCTCCTCAGTCGGAATTGTTTGACAGCAGGATGCACCATTTTAATGAAACGTTAACCCTATTGGAAAAAAAGATTGCCATGTGGCATCAGCAATATCAAGAATATTTATCGAAGACGGAACAGCTGCTAGAGGATTTAAAAGAACGGCAGCGCAATGATTATAAGTTCATGGAGATGCAAACCGAAAAGGTCCTCGAGGCCATTCGGTCATCTCAGGAGCAAATTGGTGTTCTATTCACCCAGGGAATTACTGACCAGGCCTCTATCACGAATATAAAATATGAAGCAATGAGTGAAAGATTATCGGATCTTTCTAAGAATCTTCACCATGTTGAGGCCAGCCTGATGGCTGAGGTGGAGCAATTGAACCTAAAGCAGCTGCAGGACCAAAGGGATTTCCAGGAGCAATGGGAAGAAAAATGGAAACTGAATGCAGATGCCACTGCGAAGAAGGAACACCTATTTAAAAAATGGCTGATTGGGCTGGCTGTAGGGCAGGGAGTTTCAATTCTATTAGTGTTGATGGTACTGTTTTTTAAGTAATAGACCGGTTAGGCCTGTTGTTGGAAGGTTGGGTTCGCTGCTATTCAATGCAAGGTCATAACGCCCGGGAGATTGGAATAATCGGTATTCCGGTCGTTATAAAGGGTCTATAACGCCCGAGGGAGCGGAGGAAACCGAGACTCGGTCGTTATGAAAAGGTCATAACGACCGGGTGATCGGAATAAACAGTGTTCCGGTCGTTATAAAAGGTTTATAACGCCCGGGTAATCGGAAGAAACGGTGTCCCGGTCGTTATGAAAGTTTTATAACGCCCAGGTGATTGGAAAAAACGGTGTCTCGGTCGTTATGAAAGGGTTATGACGCCCCAGGAAGCAGAGAAAACCGAGACTCGGTCGTTATGAAAAGGGTTATAACTCCCGAACAAGAGGAAGAAACCGTGTTTCAGTTGTTATAAAGGGCTCATAACGCCTCAGCACGCAGAGGAAACCGAGACTCGGTCGTTATGAAAAGGGTCATAACTCCCGAACAAGAGGAAGAAACCGTGTTTCGGTTGTTATAAAGGGCTCATAACGCCCAAGCGAGAAGAAAAGTCCGAGTCCCGGTCGTTATGAAAACCCAACTGCTTAACGTTGTCGTGCAATTATATATCCGTTATCTATTTTCTTAAACCCAATACGCGGATAATATTCCATCGCAATCGGAGAGGCGAGCAATATAAGCGTCACTTCATCTCCAGTTTGCTCTTGCAGCAATCTCACCAGTTCGTTGCCGATCCCCATTTTTTGATAGGCCTTGTCTACAGCTAAATCCGATAAATAGCAGCAATAGCTGTAATCAGTAATAGCTCTGGCTACTCCAGCCAGTTTTTCATCAACCCAAGCCGTAATTGTAAGATCAGCATGATCAAGCATCCGCTGCAATCGAGGTAAATCGTCAACCGGCCGCTTAATGCCGGATGCTTTAAAAACGGTAGAAAGTTCTTCTGCACTAATTGGAACATTGATTTTGTACGTGATTTGTAAAGAATCCTTCATTTTTCCATCCTCCAATTTGTTAAGATAAAATAATTGTAATGGATGGATGGCTCCCCAAAAAGTACCAGAACGCAAGGTTTTAATGGTGCCAGTTATCGATATTATGAAACATCTTCATACTGCCAACCCAAATCATACACCCTAAAGTTTGACCCATAGTAATTACTTCCATCAAAAAGTCTGATTTCGTCAATCATAGGATTGTTGAACTTAATTACTAGTCTATGTTTGCTTTCAAAAACAATATGATTTAATTGTTCCTCTAGCAATCTATCTAAATAAACCTTCTCGTCCCAATATAATCTCATTCCAATCACGGATTTTAGCCAGTTCTCTTCCACGATATTTGGATTACACGTATGATGATGCGTATTTCCCTGACATACCCACTTACCTGGATTTCCAGGCTTTCTTCTAAATGGTTTCATACAAAAATTACAGTAGATTTTTCCTGCAAAAAATGACATAAGAACCACTTCTTTCCCTTTTTAAAACTATTATATGAACAATAATCTATCATTATTCATTAATAGTAGAGTATTTAGTAGATGAATTTGTCCTAAAAATCTGTAAAGCATGTTTACCGAATCAAACCAGGTATCCTAAAAATTATAGATAGTGAGTTGTTAATTTCCAATAAAATGAAACTTAGGATTAAAAAATAACGTATAAGGTATTAAAAGGATAAAAAGGGGGAGCAACCTAATGCCCACTTGCCAAAACTGTAGAAAAAAATGGTCTTGGTTGGATTCATTAAAAAAAATATTAACATTCCGCAAAAGTATGAAATGCAATCATTGTGAAGAAATCCAATATCAAAGCAAGTCTTCAAGAAACGCCACATCTTTATTGGCTTTATTCCCGATAATAACTATTCCGTTTACTGTAATGTTTAATTTATCTTTAACATCCATGCTAATATTAGAACTTCCGATAATATTATTGGTACTGTTTACAATGCCATTATTTTTAAAATTAAGTGAAAAAGATGAGCCACTTTGGTGAGTGAAGGCTCCATTTAAACCAGTACAAGTTACCCTCCCGCAGGCCCACTTCTAAGCGTTTTTTCTAAAAACCCATATTGTATTTTTTAATGCAGCATAATTACCAATTGCAGCATATCCATAAAACCATCCCATAAAGATTCCTGCCTTCAAGCTGTGATGGTGGCTAATAAATATGGCAAATATCAACCCAAGTGCCAATGCGACTACAGGGACATATTTTTTTGATATTTTAAAAAATACTTTCAAGAGCTGTGTTAATATCATGACAACTGGAACAGCAATGACAGCATCCCAAAAATTTGTATAAATTGTGGGGAAATCCATATAATGTCACCTCTATGTGGTAATCTATCCTTAATTGACAGAGGTGATGCATAGGGACGCTTCTCTTGCCTCACTTTTAAAGGAGAATTTATGGTAGATTACGAAGTAAAGCAGATAAATAATTTGTTTAGCTATGATTTGAATCTGTTAGTCAAACAAAGTAAGGAGGAGGGGTTTCGCTTCCTAGAAAGATTAGTAAATGATTATAAAGATGGTATAAATACATTTAATAGCGCTGGCGAGGTCCTATTTGGCGTCTTTAATGATAAGGATGAACTGGTTGCTATTGGAGGACTAAATATAGACCCCTATTCCAATAAACAAAATATTGGCAGACTCAGACGATTTTATGTTCATAAGGAGTATCGAAGGAGAGGGTTGGGCAGCTTGTTGTTAGGAAGGATCCTCGATGAAGCCAAAAAGTTCTATAAAATTGTTGTCCTTCATACGGATACCGAACATGCTGATTATTTCTATACTTCATTGGGATTTTCAAAGGGACATCTTTATCCAAATTCAACGCACTTCATTGAATTAAGTTAAACAGATTTCGAAAGTGAAAAAGTTAATTAGCAAGAATCGAAAAAAGGTTATTGACAAAAAGAAATTTAAGATATATTATTATCTCAGATTCAAGATAATTTAATTCGAGATTTTTATGAGGAGGTGAAGGAAATGAACAGGAAATGCTCGAATTTGCCCTTTCTAATATTGATGCAAACATCGAAAGCTATTCATGATCGCATTAAAGATGAAATCGCAAAAAACAATCTTGGTATTACGGAGTTTTCTGTTCTGGAGGTACTTTATCAAAAAGGGAAACAAACCATTCAACAAATTGGAAATTGCATATTAATCTCGAGTGGTTCGATGACCTATGTAATAGATAAGCTTGAAAAAAGAGGTTTGTTATGCAGAAATGCCTGTCCCGATGACCGCCGGGTGATTCATGTGACCTTAACGGATGCTGGAAATGGATTTATGGATGAAATCATGCCAAAATATCATGAATTCGTGAATTCTATGTTTGATTCATTAAATTCGGATGAGGAAGAAACATTGGTCCGGCTTTTAAAAAAAGTAAGAGATGAAGTGTAGATTTTAAAAATTTTTTATAAAATATCTCGAATCCGAGATAAAAAACAATTAGGAGGCTTTTGAAATGTTAAATATTGGTTTATTAATTATTCGTTTGGTAATTGGTTTATTATTTGTAGGGCATGGTGCGCAAAAATTGTTTGGTTGGTTCGGCGGTTACGGCCCGAAAGGCACAGGTGGATGGTTTGAATCTATTGGCATTAAGCCTGGCGTAACCATGGCAATACTTGCAGGCTTGGCAGAGCTTATTGGTGGATTATTGTTTGCTTTAGGATTTTTAACCCCGCTTGCAGGAATTTTGATTGCAGGAACAATGGCAATGGCGATTATCAAGGTTCATGCGCCGAATGGATTATGGGCAACAGCAAATGGATATGAATTTAACCTGACTTTGCTGGCGGTTGCAATTGGTGTAGCTTTAATCGGTCCTGGTCAATATGCATTAGATGCATTTTTATTCTAAAATATCTTGAATTAAAGAATCTTAAATTTATAATTAAAGTGATAAGATTTTAAATAATGGACTAGGAAAAACTAAAGTATCGAATTCATTTAATTAACTCGCAAAAAAAGGAGTGTTAAAAAATGAGTAAGAAAACAATGGGTATACACCATATTACAGCCATTGTCGGGCATCCACAGGAAAATGTAGATTTCTATGCCGGCGTTTTAGGGCTGCGCCTGATAAAGCAAACCGTGAACTTTGATGATCCGGGTACTTATCATCTCTATTTTGGAAATGAGGGTGGAAAACCAGGGACCATCATTACCTTCTTTCCTTGGCCAGGTGCTCGTCAAGGAATCATTGGAGACGGCCAGGTTGGGGTAACATCCTATGTGGTTCCTAAAGGAGCGATGGGATTTTGGGAGCTGCGATTAGAAAAGTTCGAGGTTCCTTTCACAAAAATAGAGCGCTTTGGAGAGCAATATTTAGAATTCGATGATCCACATGGACTTCATTTGGAAATTGTCGAAAGAGAAGAAGGGGAAGCCAATCCCTGGAGCTTTGGGGGAGTAACACCTGAAGTGGCGATAAAAGGATTTGGCGGAGCAACCCTTTTATCGGAACAGCCTGATAAAACAGCGGAATTGTTAGAAACGGTAATGGGGCTCGAATTTGTCGGTAAAGAAGGCGATTTAGCCCGTTATCGTTCAACAGCCGAAATCGGTAATATTATTGACCTAAAATTAACTCCAATTGGACTCGGGCAAATGGGTGTCGGTACCGTACATCACATTGCATGGCGGGCAAAAGATGATGAGGATCAATTAGATTGGAAGCAGTATATAAAGCGTCATGGGTACGGGGTAACACCAGTACAGGATAGAAACTACTTTAATGCAATTTACTTTAGAGAGCATGGAAAAATTCTGTTTGAAATAGCAACAGATCCTCCAGGATTTGCGCATGATGAATCACAAGCGACAATGGGAGAAAAATTGATGCTGCCTTCCCAGTATGAACCACATAGAGCACAACTAGAGCGAGTGCTCCTTCCAATTGAAGTAAGGCCGTTAGACTAATTTATCGAAGGGACTGATTTCTTTGCTTTCGATTGATCCTGCAACAATTACCGAAAGAGAAAATTATAAATTCTTGATAGGAAGCATTATCCCAAGGCCTATTGCGTTTGTCACATCGATTTCAAAGGATGGGGTGTTGAATGGTGCACCATTTAGCTACTTTAATATTGTGTCAGCCAACCCCCCAATGATTTCTTTATCCATCCAACGTTCAGCAGGGAGGCAAAAGGACACTGCGCGAAATATCCTGGAGTCCAAGGAATTTGTAGTCCATATCGTTGACGAACAAAATGTTGGAGAAGTTAACAAAACAGCGGCAACTCTTCCGCCTGACCAAAGTGAAATAGATTTAACGAATTTAACTCCAGTGGAAAGCGTGAAAATTTCAGTTCCGGGAGTAAAGGAAGCAAAAGTCAGGATGGAATGTTTAGTAGAGCATTCAATAGAATTGGGAGGAAAAGATTCTCCTGGGTGTGATTTGATTATCGGAAAAGTTGTTCAATATCATATTGAAAGCAGCATTTATGAAAATGGAAGAATAGACCCGACGGGACTATCTGCTGTAAGTCGATTGGCAGGAAATAGTTATGCCAAAATTGGTGATATCTTTGAAATCGAAAGACCTAAATAGTTCCACGTTCTGGAGGGAAAATAAGGATGAAACATATATTCAATAAAGGACAAGACCAAACAAAACCCACCTTTTTATTGCTTCATGGAACGGGTGGCAATGAATTAGACCTTCTGCCACTTGCCGGCATGATTGACGAAGAGGCCAATGTTCTAAGTGTTCGCGGGAATGTATTGGAAAATGGAATGCCGCGCTTCTTCAGAAGGCTAGCAGAAGGAGTCTTTGACGAAGAGGATCTTATTTTTCGAACAAAAGAACTAAATGAGTTTCTGGATGAAGCAGCCGAAAAGTATAGTTTCGACCGAAATAATATCCTTGCGATTGGTTACTCAAATGGAGCAAATATCGCAGCAAGTTTATTATTTCATTACCAAAATGCCTTAAAAGCTGCCATTCTTCATCATCCAATGGTACCGCGAAAAGGAATTGAGCTTCCTGATTTGACCGGAACATCCGTGTTTATAGCTGCTGGGACGAATGATCCAATCTGTTCACCTATGGAATCTACTGAACTTCAATCGTTATTACAGAATGCTAAAGCAAAAGTAGAGCTTCACTGGGAAAATCGCGGACATCAATTAACGGTGGATGAGGTGAAAGCCGCTGCAAATTGGTATCGGAAGGTAATAAGCAAATAATTAGGGTGACAACATCCGAAAGAAGGAGACGGAAACCTTGAATGAAAAGAAAATAGTGGGAGAACTAGCAGCCGATTTCATTGAGGACGGGATGGTTGTAGGGCTTGGAACTGGTTCAACCGTTTATTTTACGATTATGAAACTTGGAGCGCTAGTGGAAGCGGGGCTTTCCATTCAAGGAATCCCAACCTCGGTGCAAACAGCAGAATTAGCAAAAAAATTACACATCTCATTAGCCAATATGGACGAGGTTAAGAAAATTGATATTGCAATAGATGGGGCCGATGAAGTCGATTCTAACCTGAACCTTATTAAGGGTGGCGGCGGAGCGTTAGTCCGGGAAAAAATCGTAGCCAAGGCTGCGGAAAAATTTATTGTAGTGGCTGACCCTTCGAAAATGGTGAATACATTGGGAGCCTTTCCGCTTCCTGTGGAAGTCGTTCCTTTTGGGGCGATGAAGACTGAGAATTATATTAGGGAATTACAAGGGGAAACTAAATTGCGTCTAACGAACGGAAAGCCATTTCAAACGGATAATGGCAACTTTATCATTGACTGTTCATTTCCCAGCATCTCAAAGCCCCAAGAGTTGGAATATATCCTAAATAACATTCCTGGTGTGGTCGATAATGGCCTGTTTGTTGGTATGGCAGATAGGGTGATTACAATAGATACGGGCCATAAGCCGGTTTTACTAGATAGAGGAAAACATTAATAAATGGGAGGAAATGATCATGAACAAATTAAAGGGTGTACATCACATTACAGCCATTACAAGCAGTGCTGAAAAAATTTATGAATTCTTCACATATGTTTTAGGAGTGCGTTTAGTAAAGAAAACTGTGAACCAAGACGATATTCAAACGTATCATTTATTTTTTGCGGATGATGTAGGCGGTCCAGGGACGGATATGACATTCTTTGACTTCCCAGGAATTCCAAAAGGGGTTCATGGGACAGACGAGATTTCAAAAACATCCTTTCGTGTACCGAATGATGCAGCATTAGATTATTGGCTAAAGCGGTTTAACCGGTTAAATATTGAACATACAGGAATCAAAGAGCAATTTGGTAAGAAAACTCTGTCATTTGTCGATTTTGATGATCAGCAGTACCAATTGATTTCCGACGAGAACAATCAAGGTGTTGCCGCAGGAATACCATGGCAAAATGGACCAATTCCATTCGAACATGCCATTACAGGATTAGGACCGGTCTTTGTCCGTGTCTCCAACTTCGATTACTTTAAAGCAATTATGGAAGAGGTATTACTTTTTAAAGAAATTGATAAAGATGGCTCTTACCATTTGTTTGAAACAGGAGAAGGCGGGAATGGCGCACAGGTAATTGTTGAGTATAATGCCATTCTTCCCCGGGCACGCCAAGGGTTTGGAACTGTACACCATGCTGCGTTCCGAGTTGAAGACCGTGCTGAAATAGATGAATGGACGAAACGCATGCAATCCTTCCGCTTGCCGAATTCCGGTTATGTGGAACGCTATTATTTTGGTTCCTTATATACAAATGTTGCACCGCAAATTCTGTTTGAAATTGCAACAGATGGATGGACCAGGCTTTATGGGTGATGAACCATATGAAACACTTGGTGAAAAACTATCATTACCGCCATTTTTTGAAACGAAACGCGAGCAAATTGAAAAACTGGTCCGGCCGATTGATACAGTAAGAAGTACAAAAGTGTTTGAAAAAGAATAGAATTAGCCGGTATTACTTGTAAATAATTTTTAAAAAGTTCAACTGCTTTTTTTGACAATAAAAATTATTTCGATTACAATTATCTCGAATTAAAAATAAAATAGCAGCGAAGGATGGTTTCAAATGACCAAAATTGGAATTTTACTTGGTTCTCTACGGAAAGAATCTTTTTCTAAAAAAATTGCCGCAAATGTTGCAGCTTTATTCCCTGAAGGAATGGAAGCGGAATTTGTTGAGATTGGCAACCTTCCTTTATATAATCAGGACTTTGATGATGAAAATAATGTTCCTGCGGAGTACACAACTTTCCGTAACAAAATGAAAGAAATTGACGCTGTTTTATTTGTAACGCCTGAATACAACCGATCTGTACCTGCTGTATTAAAGAATGCATTGGATGTAGGATCACGTCCATATGGAGCAAGCGTTTGGAACGGCAAACCGGCAGCTATTATCAGCCAATCTCCTGGTAACTTGAGCGGCTTTGGTGCCAACCATCATTTACGTCAGTCACTTGTATTTTTAAATATGCCAATCGTTCAACAACCCGAAGCTTATATCGGCAATGTAGCCGCTTTGTTGGATGAAAACGGCAAATTGAAAGATGAGAATACAGTCCAATTCTTACAATCTTTCGCAGATGCATTTGTTGATTTAATTAAGAGACACCGAGCGTAGATTTTTATCCACTAATATAAAATGGCCCTGATATATTGATAAAGAAGGGGTTGGAGAATATAGCGAAAGAAAACCTGCTATATTTTCCAACTTTTTTATATTTCATGATTTTACAATATGAAGACGATAAATTTTCATTGAAGGAGTGACAGAAATTGATTCAGCTTTATCCTGCAAGTACGCGCTATACAGTAAAAAATGACTGGCTGGAGAGTAATTTAGGTTTTTCTTTTGGAGAGTATTATGACCCATCGAATATCCGATTCGGCCCACTTCGTGTCTTTAACGACGATACAGTTCAGCCGGGACGGGGTTTTGGAATTCATCCGCACCGTGAAGCGGAAATTGTCTCCATTGTAATAAAGGGACAACTGAAACATGAGGACAACTTAGGGAACGCCGGAATCATCGGCACTGGAAGTATTCAGCGCATTAGTGCCGGAACCGGAGTGCTTCATTCTGAATTTAACGCGTCAAACCAGGAAGAAGTCCAATTCCTGCAGCTATGGTTTTCCCCGAATGAAAAGAAGTTAACCCCTTCCTATGAGGATATTACATATGACTTAGAGCAAATGCACAATCAGCTCTTACCAGTTATCTCTCATACCGGTACGGAGCGGGTTGCTAAAATTCATCAGGATGTAACCCTTTATTTATCCAGGCTGGATGGGAAGGAGACACTGACCTTTCGGCAGGAAGAAGGCAGGAGAATATACGTCTTTACGATTGAGGGAGAATTAACAATTAATAATGATAACATTTTAAAGACTAGGGATGCTGCCCGAATCACAGATCTTCCGGAAATTACGATTCAAGCAAGTAAGGATAGTTTCTTTTTATTAATTGACTTACCTGGAGGTGAATTCTAATGTTAATGATTCGCCATTCCATAGGCAGCCGATTGCTATGTCAATCGGAAACCTACACGATTGAAGAAAAAGGGGATCATTGGCAGATATCGCTCCCTATCGATGAGGAAACTGCTTTGAAGGTGTTGGAATTTCAGGATGAGTTAAATATATTCGTAACAAAGGAAAAGGAAAAAACTTGGTTTTACTCCTCAGATGCCCAAATAAAGTTCCTTCCTAAGGAAAATCAATTGGTGATACTTGCTGATCATAAAACGGTTTATCCAGTTTAGGTTGAGGACTATAATCAGTATTATATTAAAAATGAATTTTTTACCCGCCATTTAGGAGAATGGCGGGTTTTTTCATCTTGAATATCTTTAAAGCCGCTTTGAAAATACGGAATCCTTTTTTCAAATAATACATCTATTTTTCTTTTATTAAAGAAAGATAAAGATTCCTTTAAGTCTTATTCAATGCGAGCCCAATCGACAAATTCTTAAAAAACGCCTCTTTATAATGGCATTTATGGGAAAGGGGGAGATGGTCCTTAACACTACACCCTGCCTTCCATCAATTGCAGTAAATGTAGAAGACAACTAATTACTATTATTTTTGAAAAACGGGAGGTTTCTGTTTTGAAAAATTTACTTAGAACTGTGGTTAAGCAAAGAAGACAATTTTTGATGGATCAGCTTGTTCAATCAGGTGTTTATAAAAAAAATAATAAGCATCTTTATGAATGGAATTTGAGTGATTTAGAGGAAGAGTACAACTATGTTTATACAAATAATTTGGAATCAAGTAAAAAAGAGCATTCACAAAACTATCATCACCCTTAAATAGGAGGAATGTGATGTTAACCAATCAAACGGTAGTTTTTTTAGGAGCAGGTTCCATGGCTGAGGCCATGATTTCAGGTATGGTGAATACCGGTAAAATTCCATCCGAGCAAATAATGGTTACCAATCGAGCCAATCATGGACGTTTGCAAGAGCTCCAGGAAACTTATGGAATAAAGGGAATCAGCAGGGAAGAGTTAAACTTTGATAACATTGACATCATCATTATAGCGATGAAGCCTAAAGATGTGGAATCCTCATTACAATACTTTTCAAAAAAACTTAAGCCTAATCAAGTGATTCTTTCTGTTGCAGCTGGGGTTCCGGCGAACTGTATTGAGAAACATCTTCCAGAAGGGCAGCCGGTTGTCCGGATTATGCCAAATACATCCAGCATGATTGGTGAGTCCGCTACAGCCATTTGTCCAGGGAAACATGCAACAAAAGAAGTTGCTGCGATGGTGATGGATTTAATGTCCTGTTTAGGGACTGTTTATCTCATTGAGGAAGATAAAATGGATATCTTTACAGGTATTGCGGGGAGTGGTCCTGCTTATTTTTATTACTTAATCGAACATATGGAGAGGGTTGGAAAAGAGTGCGGCCTTGATAACCGTACTGTAAGGGAAATCAGCGCGCAAACCATTTTGGGTGCCGCCAAGATGATGATGCAGCAATCGGAAACTCCAGCTCAGCTAAGAGAAAAGGTTACATCCCCAAATGGTACCACGGCTGCCGGATTGGAAGCATTGGAAAGGCATGGCGGAGGAAGAGCCATTATGCAGGCCGTCAAAGGGGCAGCAAAACGTTCTAGGGAAATGAACAGCCACTATCAAAGATGAAAATAGGAGTGATTTGATGACCTCAGGCTTTAAAAAGAGAGTTGTTGTCAAAATTGGCAGCAGCTCACTCACGAGCCTTCGCGGTGAAATTAGCCGCAGGAAATTGGAAAAATTAGTGGAAGAAGTCGTGCAATTAAAGGATGCCGGCCACGAGGTACTGCTTGTTTCATCTGGTGCAGTAGCTGCTGGCTATCGAAAACTTGGTTTTACTGAACCACCGAGCGCGCTGCCGGAAAAGCAAGCATCCGCGTCGATTGGCCAGAGCCTATTGATGGAAATCTATTCTGAGCTTTTTCTATCCCACGGCTATGTTGCTTCACAAATTCTCATCACTAGAGAGGATTTATCGGAAGAAAACCGTCATAATAATGCCAGAAATACAATCAATGTCTTACTTAATCGCGGAATTGTTCCAATAATAAATGAAAACGATACGGTGACAGTCAATCGCTTAAAGTTTGGAAATAATGATGTTCTATCCGCCAAGATAGCAGGACTCATTGATGCCGATATGTTAATTATTCTTTCGGATATTGATGGGATGTACAATGGCGATCCTCGCCAGATGAGCCAGGCTGTTCGGCTAGAACACGTTCATGAAATTACCATGAAAATCGAAGAAGCAGCCGGTGGCTCTGGAAGCTCGGTTGGAACAGGCGGAATGAAATCGAAAATCGATGCGTTTAAAATCGCCATGGCATCCGGAATCCTTTCCTTTTTAGGGAAAGCAGGGACCCCAAATATTTTAAAAGATGCCGTCCATCAAGAAGCAACGGGGACCTATTTTATCAAACGGGAAATGGTTTCGAAAACAGGAGGTTAAAAGAAAGCACTGTATCTTCCCAGTCATACTTAAAAAAATGGAGGGATTTGATGGTTCTTTTAAGAGAGGATTCTACAAAAATTGAAATTCAGGCAATCAAGGCGAAAAAGGCGGCCAAAAGGTTAAGCATCTTATCGACAGAAGAAAAAAATCATGCCCTCAATCTGTTAGCAGATCAGCTCGAAGCGAAAGTGGAGGACATATTGAAGGCTAATGAAATCGATATAAAATACGGGAGAATCGAAGGGTATAGCGAGTCCTATTTGGATCGTCTTACCTTAACAAGAGAACGTGTTTTTGATTTTACTAGCGGACTTCGTGAAGTCGCCAAGCTGCCAGATCCTGTCGGCGATACCCTTTCCAAGTGGACACTTGATAATGGACTTCTTGTTAAAAAAGTAAGTGTTCCTTTAGGTGTAATCGGAATGATTTATGAGGCACGCCCGAATGTGACCGTTGATGCAACAGGACTTGCTTTGAAATCAGGAAATGCTATTCTCCTAAAGGGAGGTTCCTCAGCGATTTTTTCAAATAAAGCTATTTTTAAAGTGATTCAGGAAACGCTGGATAAGACGGCAATTCCGAAAGAGGCGGTTCAACTGATTGAGAGTACGGACCGCACCGCCACTCAGCAGTTGTTTACGATGAAAGAGCACATTGATGTTTTAATTCCAAGAGGCGGGGCTTCGCTCATTTATTCAGTTATCAATGAAGCAACAGTACCTATCTTAGAAACAGGAGTAGGTAATTGCCACCTTTATATTGACAGGGAAGCGGATGTGAAGAAGGCACTGAACATACTGGTGAATGCAAAAACCGATCGTCCTGCTGTATGTAATGCTGTGGAAACGGCGATTATTCACCAAGAATGGCTGGAGAACAATAAACTGGCGTTGATAGAAACGTTGAAAGACTACAATATTTCCGTCCATGTTGATAAAAAAGCGGCGGCGGTTATTCCTGGTGCTGGGCTGGCAAACGAAGAGGATTGGGCGACAGAATACTTGAGTTTGGATCTCGCCATAAAGACGGTCACTAGTGTGGAAGAAGCAATTGAACATATCGATAAGTATGGAACGAAACACTCGGAAGCTATTATTACTGAAAACTGTAAAACTGCTAAGAAGTTTATGGACTTAGTGGATGCCGCTGCGATATATCATAATGCTTCTACTAGATTTACGGACGGTGGGGCACTTGGGCTTGGGGCGGAAATTGGTATCTCTACCCAAAAGCTCCATGCACGCGGCCCGATGGGGCTGGCTGATTTGACCACGACGAAATATATAATGACAGGAAATGGCCACGTAAGATAGTGGAAAGAAGCTGATTTAAAAGCATATTGCGTGCTTTTAGATCAGCTTCTTTGCGTTTGTTAACATGAACACATTATGCACTGTATCTGGGTTTTGTAAAAATATTCCTTTAAGGGAGAGCATTTATTTTCAAGATTTATATACTGTAGGGAAAGGGCGTGGTTAAATTGAGAAAGGGTTTAGTTGGAATAGGCATAGTTGCAGTGTTCGTTGTTGTTTTCGGCTTTATGTTAATGTCCAGTTATAATAATTTTGTTAATTTAGAAGAAAACGTTGATCAATCTTATGCTCAAATTGAAAATCAACTACAGAGAAGACTGGACCTAGTACCCAACTTAGTAAATACCGTAAAAGGATATGCAGCTCACGAAGAAGAAGTCATTGCATCGATTTCAGATGCACGTGCAAGGCTTGCCGGTGCAAAAACGCCCGAGGAAGAGGCGACCGCTAATGCTGAATTATCTGGCGCTTTGAGCCGTTTGCTTGTAGTTGTTGAAAACTATCCAAATCTAAAAGCAGATCGTCAATTTACACAATTAATGGATGAATTGGCTGGAACAGAAAATAGAATTGCCGTCGCTCGGAAGGATTATAATGACCAGGTTGCGATTTATAACAAGAAAGTAAAAGGCTTCCCGGGAGTAATGATTGCAGCAATGACAGGTTTTGATGAAAAAGAATATTTTGAAGCAGATCCTAAGGCCTCTGAAGCTCCAAAGGTTGATTTTGGAGGAGGCAATGGATAATGAAAGCAAAGAAGGCCATCAGCTTTCTTTTGTTATTTTTGACTATTTTCCTTTCTGCAGGAAAGGCATTTTCGGAGGATGTCCAAATCCCAGAACCAGTTGGCGACATTTACGTCCAGGATTTTGCCCATATATTAAATGATAAAGAAAAAGGAGAATTACAAAACTTAGGAAGAAAGGTTGAAGACCAAACAACTGCGCAGGTTGTCGTTTTAACGGTCCAAACAATAGGCGACCGAACCATTGAGGAATATGCCAATGAAGCATTTCGGCAATACGGAATTGGAAACAGCAAGGACAACAATGGTGTGCTCCTCGTCTTATCCATGAACGAGCGAAAATTGAGGATTGAGGTTGGCTATGGTTTGGAAGGGAGGATTCCTGATGGAAAAGCAGGGAGAATTCTTGATGAATACGCCATTCCTAACTTAAAAAGTGAACAGCCCAATATAGCAATTGTCGAAACATATAAGGCACTGGCAAAAGAGGTTCTTGCCGAAAATGATAAAGCAGGAGACCAGCCAAAAGAGGATGAAGGAATCGGCATTCCAGGATGGTTAATTTTTCTTTTGATCATAATCCTTGTGTTTCTTGATTTTATGTTTTTTGGAGGGACGCTAACCTATCTCGTTCTTTCCATTCTGTCTAGAGACGATGGCAAAGGTGGTGGAGGTGGGGGCAGAGGCGGAGGAGGAGGCTCTTCGGGTGGCGGCGGTGCAAGCCGCGGTTGGTAAACTTGATGATAGTTAATTTCCATAAATATAACTGGTAAAAAGGATCTTCCCTCCTTAAGCTTTAGACTTGTTAAATTAGTCTAAGGCTTTTTATATTACATAAAAAGCTGAAACAATGAAAACCCATTATTCAGTTTTGATAAAAGAACAACACACGTTGACAAATTGTCAACATAAATGTATATTTCTAATAGCATTTTTTTCCGAACTGGAGGAACTGTACATAATTTTGTGAAAATTTTTCTTTATGTTTTTAATAGTTTCCTATGTTCATACGACGAATTATAAAAAAGGAAGGAAAGCGAAAATGGCGGAACAAAGGGATAATCAACTTGGTTTGTTATTGAAGAAATTGTTAAAAGAACGTTCTTTATCCATGCGGAAGCTGAGTGAACTTACTGATATTGACACAGCCACAATCTCCCGGATCATAAATGGTAAACGAAAAGCGCAGCCGGAGCATTTACAAAAATTTGCTGACTATTTAGGGGTTCCCATCTCTGAATTATTTATCGCTGCAGGCTTTGCAGTTGAAGAGAAAAAGGAAATTCAGCAATCTGATTTCAATATGTCTGTTGAAAGTATTCAAAAGTTACTTGAAGCCTCTAATTTAATAGATTCTGAATTTAGTATAGCAAGTGTTGAACGGCAGTTAGCAAATTATGAACAATATGCACAAACAGAAGAGGGAAAAGAAAGTATTCTCAAAAGCTTTGGTGAAAAGCTTAAAAAGATTGGCAGTTTAGGTCCTTTAATAAGCCAGCTAAAAGGTATGTTTGAGAGGTTTCGTTTAAATAACGGAACGCCAAGAGAGCTTGCAATTGCTGGGAGTGCACTAATCTATTTCATAGTATCAGTGGATGTTATTCCCGATTATATTTTTCCAGTCGGTTATATCGATGATGCTATGGCCATTCAACTTGTTGCAAATTTACTAACAATTAAGCAATGATCTTTAATTTAAGAATTTGATTTAATTCCTATAATTGGTCACTAATGAAAATAAATATAATTGATCAAAATTCGAATAATCGGGAAGGTGTACTATGGAAAGAATGCAACGTAGGAAAAAACGTCTTAGGTGGAAAAGGATCATTGTTTTAATTTTCCTCTTAATGATTGGCAGTGTAGGTGCTTATGCAACTTACCAATATAAACAAGGAGTTTCACTTGCTGAGGGCGGAAAATTTAAAGATGATACAAAAAGAGCGAAAGCTTTTCAAGGTGAAGATGTGAAGTTTGGAAGAATTAATGTACTCCTTTTAGGAAGCGATTCTCGTGGTGAAGAGCATGCCAGAACGGATTCCATTATGATTGCCCATTATGACCAGGATACTCATCAATCTAAGTTGATTTCTATTATGAGAGATACATATGTTAATATTCCTGGTCATGGAAAGCAAAAAATAAACGCAGCATATGCATATGGCGGGCCAGAACTCCTTCGACAAACCATTAAAGAAAACTTTGATATTGATTTAAATTATTACGCTATAGTAGATTTTGAAGGGTTCTCAAAAATTGCCGATATCATTGCACCAGATGGAATCGAAGTGGATGTTCCTTCTAAAATGTCGTATGGAATTGGAACGACAATAGAACCAGGAATACAAACCTTACATGGGGACAAGTTATTAGGATATGTACGTTTTAGACATGATAAATTAAGTGACTTTGGCCGGGTTCAAAGACAACAGGAAGTCATTGGCAAGTTGAAGGATCAAGCTATGAGCGTAGGAAGTATTTTAAAACTTCCTAAAATTTTAGGTGTTATAAACCCATATGTTGATACTAATTTGGATACACCTACTTTATTGTCTTTGGGAAAAGATTTGCTTACTAATCAATCTAATGACATAAAAACAATGCGTATTCCCGTGGATGGGTCGTATACAAATGAGCAATTCAAAAACGTTGGTGCAGTGTTAAGTATCAACCTGGAACAAAATAAGTCTGCTCTAAATGAATTTTTATCATTATAATCATTTTGGATTATTAAGGTAATGAAGGAGTAAAATTAAAAAATTACCCTTAAAAATGCATGATGGAAAGTGGGCATCTTGCATTTTTTTTGGAATGTCTCAATTTAATATTTTTTAGGCAGGAGTAACACTATGGATGATAAAGAACTTAATTTAGTAGAGCATCTTGATGAGTTGCGAAAAAGATTAATTATTTCAGCACTTGCTTTCATATTATTTTTTATTTTAGGAATGGTTTATGTCAAAGAAATATATGTTTTTTTTATGGGCAATCTTGATTATAAATTAATGGTTCTCGGGCCAAGCGATATTATCTGGATCTATTTTCACATCGCCACCGTTGTTGCTGTAACTGGAACAATCCCAATTGCTGCTTGGCAAATCTGGTTATTTGTAAAACCTGCTTTAAAGCCAGGGGAAAGGAAGGTTACATTAGCGTATATTCCTGCATTGTTCTTTCTTTTTATTGGAGGGTTGGCATTTGGTTATTTTTTTATTTTTCCAAATGTCATGAGCTTTCTTATCAAATTAGGAAATGATATGTTTACAACCTCTTTTACGGCAGATAAATATTTTAGTTTTTTAATAAATATGACTTTACCTTTTGGTGTAGCGTTTGAATTGCCTCTTGTCTCGATGTTTTTAACAACATTAGGCATTGTGAATCCATATAAATTAGTGAAACTCAGAAAATATGCGTATTTCATTCTGGTCATCATCGCCGCCATGATCTCTCCGCCAGAATTTATATCTCATATTTCCGTAGCAATTCCACTGATTCTCATATATGAGATAAGCGTTTTATTATCCAAAATGGTTTTCAAACGACTGCAAAAAAGTCTTAGTGTTCAAGATTTCAATAAAGATATGGAACTAATTAACTAATATAATGTAATGATTTTGTTTTTGAAATGATAGTATAAAAAACGGTTTAAAACAAAGAGTTGGGGGCTGCCAACTCTTTTACTTTTTCGTCTTACGAAAAACCTTCAATACAAAAAAAGGGAAGCCGCCTAAAGCAGCTCCTCTTTACGTTAATTTTTCGAAAGATTGCTTTTACGTTTACCGTAAAATAGATAAATAACAAATCCCACAATCATCCAAATAACAAAGCGAATCCAAGTAATGGAGGGCAGACTGATTATCAGATAAACGGAAAAACCAATTCCGATGATCGGGACAAATGGAACTAAGGGTGTTTTAAATCGTCTTTCCAGATTAGGCTGTTTGACACGCAGCACCATGATGGAAGCGCAAATTAGGATAAAGGCGGACAGGGTTCCGATGTTGACGAGTTCAGCGACTTCATTAATAGGAGTTAAACCCGAAACAACTGCTGTTACCACACCGATAATCAGTGTAGGGCGATAGGGGGTCTTATATTTGGAATGTACTTTTGCAAACCAGTTCGGGAGCAATCCATCCCGACTCATTGCGAACCATATACGTGAACCGGCAAGCATAAAGGAAAACAGTACCGATAAAATCCCAGTAATGGCGGCCGCAGAAATAATCAAGGTAATCCAATTCAACCCCACTTGACTAAAGGCTTTCGCAATCGGGGCTGCATTTCCTAACGTTTCATATGGAGCCATTCCTGTAATCACGAGGGACATGCCGATATAAAGGCAGAGAGCAATCGTTAAGGACAGGACCACAGCCCGTGGCAAGTCACGCTGCGGATTTTTCGCTTCTTCTGCAGCAGTCGTTAACGTGTCATATCCGAATACGGCGAAGAATACCAGAGCGGCACCACCCATCACACCGTGAAAACCAAATGGCATAAACGGATGCCAGTTGGCAGTATCAACGTAAAAGCTGCCGACGGTAATGACCACAACCACGATGCTTAATTTGATGATGACCATCAAGTTGTTAAATCGTGCTCCCCATTTCATCCCAATCGTAAGCAGCCCAGCAATAGCTAAACTGATAATCATAGCGATGAGGTCGATTTTATGGCCGGCACCTGTTCCTGGAGCCCCCTGTGCCCACACAGGTACATGAATGCCGATTTGCTGTAATATTTCTTGCATATACCCTGACCATCCAATCGCCACTACTGCAATAACCAGGGTATATTCAAGCAATAAATCCCACCCAATCAGCCATGCGGCTCCTTCACCCAAGACAGCGTAGCTATAGGTATAAGCACTGCCTGCGACCGGAATTAAGCCGGCGAATTCCGCATAGCATAATGCCGCTGCCGCACTGGCAAACCCCGCGATAATAAATGATAAGATAACGGCAGGTCCTGCATGTTCTGCGGCTGCCACTCCAGTCAGAACGAAAATTCCTACACCAATGATTCCCCCTAACCCGATGGCTGTCAGCTGCCATAATCCTAAGATCCGTTGGAGACCGGTACTATTTGTGCCGTCTTGCTGCAGTTCGTTAATGGACTTCTTTCTCATAAAAGATTTCATTGATTACCTCCATTTCTACCTTAAAAAGTAACAACCTATTATATTGATTGAAGTTTTTAAGGTTAATAAAACAACTATGTTTTAAAAAATGGAGATATACAAAAGTTGCCTAATACTAATCTGTTTGAAAAAAATGAAGTAAACTTACAAAAATGTTTTCACGAATACGTAATACTTGTAAAACTTAAATTTGAACCGCCTGTTTTTTTGCTGAAAAAGCCTAAAACATGCCAGTAAATGAAAATTTAGATTTGAAATATCTGAATTTTTTAATTATAATAAAAATATACTACTCGACTGTCGACACAAAAATCAAAACGATATTAAAACTGGAAAAGAGGTGTGCAAATGTTGGATTGCAATCCATTGCAAAAGCCGTTACCTTATTATCAACAAATTCAACAATCGATAAAAGAAAGCATCTTCAATGGTACTTATAAACCTGGCGATCGCTTGTATGAAGCACAAATTGCGACGTTTTATAATACTAGCCGCAGTCCGGTTAGGGAAGCGATTCGGGCACTGGTAATTGAGGGGCTGCTAGTAATGGATCAAAAGTCACAAATATCCGTCTACAAACCAAATTTACAGGATGTACGAGATATTTACGAATGCAGGATTTCCCTTGAATCCACAGCTGTTGGACTGACAGCGGAACGAGCAACAGAGGAGCAGCTGCAGGAGTTGGAAAAAACGTTAGAAGAAACAGAGCAAGCGATAAATGAAGATAAGCCTGAAACTATAGTAGAGTGTAATGCCCATTTCCACGAACAAATTATCCAGTATAGCGGGAATACAAGATTAAAGATGCTTGTAGAGGGTTTAAATGGCTTAATCCATTATTACCGTGTTTTAAACATCCAAGGGGAAGACCGCGCTTATGAGATTTTAAAAGGACATAGAGATATTTACCTGGCGATTAAAGAGAGAAATCCAAAAAGAGCAGTAGATAGATTGAAAGAGCATACGCAAGAGGATCTAAAAAACATCGTTCATGTAATTGAACAATTTGAGGAGAGATAATTTTTGCGAATCGTTCATGTTGATCAAATCATTGAAACCGTTGCCAAGCTTTGCTGGGAGGCATGCTATTACCTTCCTGAAGATGTATTAGCAGGATTTAGAAGGGCTGAGAAGACAGAAGCATCGCCGATTGGGAAAACAATCTTGCAGCAGCTTCTGGAAAATGCTGAAGAAGCTAAGGTCAATCACATGCCTTATTGTCATGATACTGGGATGGCCGTTGTGTTTGTAGAGGTAGGCCAAGATGTCCATATAACAGGCGGGAACTATTTGGATGCGATTCAAGAAGGTGTGCGCACCGGATATCGAGAGGGTTATCTGAGAAAATCAGTTGTTGGGGACCCGCTCATTCGCGTGAATACTGGGGATAATACACCGGCTGTTGTACATACTGACATCGTTCCCGGAGACCAAATAAAATTCACGGTCCTCCCTAAAGGAGGGGGCAGTGAAAATATGAGTGCGATGAAATTCTTGCTTCCTGGTGAAGGGATGCAAGGGGTTAAAAATTTTGTTTTACAAACAATTAAAGAAGCTGGCGGGAAGGCCTGTCCGCCTGTTGTCGTCGGAGTTGGCATCGGCGGAAGCTTTGATAAAGTAACCTCATTAGCAAAACATGCCGTTTTGAGGGAAATCGGTGTCCATCATCATGAACCGCATATTGCGCAGCTGGAAAAAGAACTCCTCGAGGAAATTAACAACACAGGAATAGGGCCGCAAGGGTTAGGCGGGACTAGTACGGCGCTATGGGTGCCAATTGAAACATATGCCTGTCATATAACCGCCCTGCCGGTTGCGGTAAATATTCAATGTCATGCTGCCCGTAAAAAGACGGCTGTACTGTAGGAGGGGAAGAGTGAGATGGCAGAATATCGGTTAAAAACACCTTTAACAGATGAGGATATTCAAAAACTGCAAATAGGTGATCAAGTCTTCTTAACAGGGACCATCTATATGGCCCGCGACGCCGCCCATAAAAGAATGGTAGATCTGCTTGAAGCAGGCCAGTCTTTGCCAGTTGATTTAAGGGGCGAAGTCATTTTCTATGCCGGTCCGTGTCCGCCAAAACCGGGGCAAATCATAGGGCCGGTTGCTCCGACAACAGCCTATCGTATGGATCCTTATGCTCCTGCTATGTATGAATATGGGGTAAAAGGAACGATTGGTAAAGGGCCAAGAAGAGAAATGGTCAAAGAAGCGTGTAAGCAATATGGAGCCATTTCCTTTGCTGCCGTCGGCGGGCTCTCTACGATTTTAAGCAGAAGGGTAACAGATGTTGAGGTAGTAGCCTATGAGGACTTAGGGCCTGAAGCAATCAGACGGCTTGAGGTAGAAGATTTCCCGTTGTTAGTTGCCTATGACGCGCACGGTCAAGATTTGTATGAACAGGAAATAGCCAAATATGAAAATTACAATAAAAATGCGAATAAGGAAGTAGGTATTTAATATGAAGAAACTAGAAATTGCTGTCATTCCAGGGGATGGAATTGGGAAAGAAGTAGTGCCGGTAGCAACAAGAGTTCTAGATACTGTGGCTGAAATTCATGGCGGTTTGAAATTTGAGTACAAAGAGTTTCCTTGGAGCTGTGATTACTACCTAGAGCATGGAAAAATGATGCCAGATAACGGACTAGATATCTTGAAAAACTTTGATGCTATTTTCCTGGGGGCAATTGGAAACCCTCAGGTTGTTGCAGATCATGTTTCTTTATGGGGTTTATTAATTAAGATTCGCAGAGAATTTGAGCAATCGATTAATATTCGCCCAGCCAAATTTTTTAAAGGATTGAAATCACCTTTAGTTAATCCAAATGACTTTGATTTAATCGTTGTCAGGGAAAATAGTGAGGGTGAATATAGTGAAGTTGGCGGAAGGATCCATCAAGGGGAAGATGAAGTCGCCATCCAAAATGCGGTTTTCACTAGAAAAGGTACGGAACGGGCCATGCGTTATGCATTTGAACTGGCGAAACAGAGAAGAGGCCATGTCACATCCGCGACAAAGTCGAACGGGATTTTCCATTCGATGCCGTTTTGGGATGAGGTCTTCAATGAGGTAAAAGGAGACTATGCCGATATTCAAACCGCTTCCTATCATATCGATGCGCTCGCTGCCTTTTTCGTGACAAGACCGCAAATTTTTGACGTGATTGTCGCTAGTAATCTATTCGGGGATATTTTAACGGATATTGGCGGAGCGATCATGGGAAGTATCGGGATCGCGCCTGCTGCCAATATAAATTTAAATGGAAAGTACCCATCCATGTTCGAGCCTGTTCATGGTTCAGCGCCAGATATTTATGGTAAAGGAATTGCCAATCCAATCGGTCAGGTGTGGACTGCGAAGATGATGCTCGATCACTTTGGCGAGCAAGAACTGGGCCAAAAGCTTTTGGATGCTATCGAAGATGTTACGAATGAAGGAATTAAAACTCCGGATATTGGCGGCACATCCTCCACCACTGAGGTTGGAGAAGCTATTTGCAGCCGGTTGAAAGAAGTTTGCTCTGTATCTTAAATAAAAAGTTATAAAAGGGAGGCTGCTCAAACCGATGTTTGGGCAGCCTCTTTTTGTGTTTTCCCCAAGAGGTATCGGAAGAGGGGGCAAACGGTAAAAATAGAGGTCTTATTTTGTCCGAGAAGTGTTGGAGAAATGGCAGACCGGTAAAAATAGAAGTCATATTTTGCCCCCATAGGGTCTAAAGAGAGATCAAACGGTAAAATATGCCCTGCGCATTTCAAATGAATTGCGTTCTTGTGTGCTAACTCAAACGAAAAAACCCCTAATCTATAAAAAACTAATAGATTAGGGGCTTGCAATACTATTATTTATTCTTGCTTTCTGCATCCTTAATGATATCTTCGCCGATTTTCTTAGCCCATTCATCATAGACTGGCTGAAGTTCTTTCTTAAATGCTTCAATTTCAGCTGGTGAAAGCTCATTAATCTTGGTTTGGCCGCGGTCCTTTAGTTTTTTCAATGCATCTTCATTTAATTTGGCTGCAGAATCACGGGCAACCTTTGTTCCTGCTTCAACACCTTTTTGAACAATTTCCTTCGTTTTTTCATTCAGGCTATCCCAGAATTTCGTATTGGTTAATAAAGCATAGTCCACTCGAGTATGACCCATTACAGTTGTATACTTCTGCACTTCGTCGAATTTCTTTGATTCGATATTACTAAAAGTGTTTTCTTCGCCATCAACCGTACCTTGCTGGAGGGCAGTGTAAAGCTCGTTGAATGGAATGGATACGGAACCAGCATTAAGCTTGCTGTAAATTTCTTCGAGCAACTGTCCGCCTTGAGTCCGAATCTTTAAGCCTTTTAAGTCTTCCGGTTTCGAAATGGCTTTCTTGTTATTTGTCATGTGTTTAGCACCGTTTGGCCACATGGCAAGACCATGCACGCCGTCCTTTTCTAAACGTTTAAAGATCTCTTGTCCTTTTTCGCCATCCCAGAAAGCTTCTGCAGCTGCATCATCTTTAAACAAGAAAGGCATCGCAGGGACGTTAAAGCCAGGGTCGTTACCAACCATCTTGGACATGTCTGGAATAATGAACTGGACGTTGTTGGCTACTAAGTTCTGATATTCGTCTTTATCACCGAATAACTGGCTGTTTGGATAAACCTGAACCTTAATTTTACCGCCGGATTCTTTTTCGATATATTCTTTCATGGCAAGGGCACCGGCTTGTTTAGGTGTGTTTTCTGCCACAACGTGAGAGATTTTTATTGTCAATTCTTGAATGTCATCACCAGATTTGGCCTTTTCACCGCCGGATGAGCTGCTGCTTGTTTCTTTTGAGGAAGAGCCGCAGGCTGCAAGGCTAAATACCAACAGAAGTGTTACTGCTATTACTAATAGTTTCTGAATCTTTTTCATTTGATTTCCCCCTTAATAAATAACTTGATACAAATTGATAGATTTCTGTATGGTCCGCATCCTTATCTAGTGCAACACTTGCTTCATGGAATCTGTCAAACACGAGCTGCGGCAGATTTGTCGCCGCCTCCGCATTTAAAAATAGCCCATTCGCCATTTCTAGATCTTTTCTTAACAGTTCCAGACTAAACCCAGAATCAAAACTTTCCGTTAAGATAAAGGATGGGAATTTATACTCTGTTGAACCGCTCCGGCCTGTACTATGATTAAATACATGAATCGCTTTCTCCGGTTCCACATCAAATCTCTGGAGCAATTGAACGGCCTCACAGCTCGCTAATAGATGAGTAGCAGAAAGATAGTTATTAATGGCCTTGATTAAGTGACCGCTTCCAATTGGACCAACATGAAAGAGGTTAGTGCCCATCGAGCCTAGCAAACGCTTACATCTAGTAAATGATTCCACTGGTCCTCCGATCATGATGGTTAACTCAGCAGTGACTGCCTTCTTGACCCCACCGCTGACTGGTGCGTCGATAAATTCAATATTTTTTTCTGTTAATTTTTTAAAATTCTTTCTCGTTTCATCAGGGTAGGAGCTGCTCATATCAATGATGACTAATGGTTCTTGGTGAGTGTGTTGATCTGAAGAGTAATTGTCAATAATTTGGTCTATGACTTGATTTACGATCTTAGATGAAGGAAGCATAAGAATGATATTTTGTACATTGTGAATCCAATCAGTAACATAGCCCGGTTTCCCGCCATAGCTCTGGAATTCATGGATAGCGGCTTCGTTAACATCACTGCCGTAAACAGTAAATCCGCTATTTAATAGGTTTTTTGCCATAGGCAAGCCCATTTTACCAAGCCCGATAAAACCTATTTTCTGAATCATGAAGGAAAAACTCCTTCAAGCTCTTTATGTAAAGAGCCAATCCGCGGGTGAGCACGTCCGCTCGTGGTAACGACAGCGGCAATGACAATTTCATCGTTCCGAGGTGCATCAGGGATTCTAGTTTCAAACGTCATGTGATGGCTGCGAATCTTTGCATCCATTTTGTGTTTAATCGCTAGGTCTAGACTGCTGCCAGCGGCACCTCTTTTCTCGGCAGAAGGAAGGAGGGTTTCGGCATTCCCACAAAGTGAACGAAATGGATTTCCAAACGTTAGGGTATGGATGATGGCAGAACCGTGTTCAATTTCAACCATCAAGTCCAACTAGTGCACCTTTTCCATAACCTTCAACTTCATCTCCTGTGACACCTAAAGCTTCCATTGCCTTCTTTGGCAATAGTTCACCTAGATGTTCAGAACAGGCTTTGATGAGCGGAAGAAGATCTTCTACATATTTGCCGGCATAAGGATTTTTAATGACAGCTAAAGCAGCAGCTACCCGAACGGGCTTATCTGCTTTTTTGAAACCTTCAATAAAGGTCTCCTCTGAGATGGTTACTATTTTTCTTATTTCTAATTCCATCTTTAACCTCCCCATTATAATGGATTTTGGATACAATCTACGCCCGAGTTGTCTCAACAAATGCTGATATTTCAACTATAACAAAAACAATAAATGTTGTGAATACACAAAAAATAGAAAATAAATAAAATTTTCTGTTTATTTTTTGAAAACTATCTTGTATATTTTAAATTAAGGTCCAGTTGTATATTGGATACAATCTACGGTATAAGGAGTTGATTTTTATGAAGAAACTCTTTAAATGGCTTGATCACATCGAAGAAGGTTTGGCAGGAGTGCTATTTATTGGAGGAGTAGTCGTAAGTTTGTACGGAGTTTTTACAAGATATGTTCTCAATGCGCCAGAATCATGGATTACGGAAATATTTGAATTTCTGCTTACATGGTCAATTTTTATCGGATTTGGACTGGCGCTGAAAGATAACCGGCACATCCAAGTAGAATTATTATTTGACTTGCTTCCGAAAGGACTAAAAAGGATTGTTGCAACGATTAGTAATCTAATTGGTGGTGGATTCTCCTTCTACCTTGCTTATTCTTCCATTGAATTAATAACTCTATCAAAAGAACAAGGAATTAAAACAATTGATGTCGGTATTCCAATATGGATTTCATATCTGGTTCTCCCAATCGGAATGGGACTTCTCGGGTTCTACTTTTTTGTAAAGGCTTACAGAGCGGCGAGAGGTGATCATAGAGAGCTGATCGGCGAGATTGAACAGTTATATGAATCAATGCAAAATGCTGATGGAAAATCAGGTGAGAAAGGGGTAGGAGCATGAATCCAGTCTTAATGCTGTTTTTACTTTTTGCAGTACTGTGCTTATTACGCGTACCAATTGCTGTTAGTTTGGGCTTATCAAGTGTCATCGCTTTATCAATGGCGGATTTTACCCTTTACACCGTTATTCAGAAAATGTTTAACTCCTTAAACTCAGCCACCTTAATGGCCATTCCTGGTTTTGTATTCGCCGGAATTATTATGTCAAAAGGCGGTATCTCACATTATTTAATTGAGGCATTAAAATCATGGGTTGGGCATATCCGCGGCGGATTGGCTGTTATCACCATCCTTGCTTGTATGATCTTTGCCGCCATTTCAGGTTCTAGCCCGGCAACCGCAGCGGCTGTCGGAAGTATTATGATTCCTGCGATGGTGGAAGCAGGTTATGGTAAAAGATATGCAATGGGGCTTGTAGCCGCATCAGGTACGCTGGGAATTCTGATTCCACCTTCGATTCCATTAATCATTTATGGCACGGTTGCTGAAGAATCGATTGGAAAACTGTTCTCCGCTGGAATCGTCCCTGGATTATTGTTAGGTGGAATTCTATTAATTTCTGCTATTATTCATGCAAGAATTCATAACTTTGGTAAATTGCCAAAACAGTCAATGGAGGAAAGATGGAGAAAGACTGCAAAAGCTTCTTGGGGCTTTTTGCTACCAGTCCTTATTCTCGGTGGAATCTATTCAGGTGCTGTCACACCAACTGAGGCTGCCTTTGTATCATGTTTCTATGGATTATTCGTTTCTGTCTTTATTTACAAAGAACTGCCCTTTCCTAAATTTAGAGAAGTCCTGAAGGAATCTATTAACATTACGTCGATGATTTTTCTAGTCATTGCATCGGCAATGATCTTCGGTATGTTCCTAACTACGGAACAGGTACCACAGGCATTTGCGACATGGATTGAAACAAGTACATCAAATAAATGGATCTTTATGATTGGTGTCAACATTATGTTCTTTATTTTGGGGATGTTCCTTGAATCCGTTGCCATCATTTTAATTACACTGCCAATTTTATTACCGGTACTGGCATTATTCGATATTAATGTCATCCATTTTGCAATTATTATGACCATAAATATGGAGTTGGCGATGATATCACCGCCTGTAGGGCTAAATCTATTCGTCGTCAGTGGGATCACGAGGGAAAAGGTCGGAGAAGTCGTCAAAGGGGTGTTGCCATTCTTTGCTCTGATGGTTTTAGCACTTGCTATCGTAATTATTTTCCCACAGGTATCATTGGTTTTGGCGAAATAGCCTGATTTCCAAGAAAAGAGGATCTGCTTACTCATATGTCAGGGTAAGCTGTTCTTTTTCTGTGTATCCAATATCCTAAAGGAAGGAGTTCATGGAATTGAGGCGATCATATTTATTTGTTCCTGGAACCTCCACCAGAATGTTTGAAAAAGCGCTGGCAAGTGTTGCTGATTGTGTCATTTTTGATTTGGAGGATGCCGTGGCGATCTCTGAAAAACAAGAGGCAAGAGAACGTGCGAAACATTTTCTACTAAACAACCGGCCGGAGAAAGATGTGTTGATCAGAATCAACGATATGACCACGAATTTTTGGCGGGAGGATTTAGAAGCAGCTATTGAAGCCGGGGCCAGCGGGGTCATGGTACCGAAGGCTGAAAGCGCCATTAGTATGAAGACGTTATGCGAAACAGCTCTAATTAGTCTCGAAAGACAGAAAAGAGATCTTCATTCCTTTGTCGTAATCCCGTTAATTGAAACCGCAAGGGGGATTCAATTTGCCTATGATATTGCATCCGCCCATTATTTGGTTAAAAGGTTAGCATTTGGTTCCATTGATTATTCTTTGGATGTCGATTGCGAACTAACGGATGAGGGGACAGAATTGCTCTTTGCCAGGTCGCAGGTGGTAACTGCTTCAAAAGCGGCGGGGATTGGCAGTCCGATCGATTCGGTATACCCTGATCTAGCAAATGAGGCGGGGTTAATTAATGAGTCGCGCAGAGCGAGGAGGCTTGGGTTCAAGGCAAAGCTTGCCATCCACCCTAAGCAATTGCCGCCGATTCATGAAATTTTCTCCCCAAGCAAAAAGGAAATGGAAGCGGCTTTAGAAATTGTCAATGCCTTTGAAGCCGCAGAGCAGCAAGGGATTGCCTCGATTGCGGTCGGGAATAAGCTGGTGGATTATCCGGTTTATAAAAAAGCGAAAGCGTTATTAGAGTCAGTAATTTTATAAAAGAAAAATGATGGAGGAACCACAATGGTAACCGAAAAACTAGCCTTACATATTACCAATACTTCTTACGAGAATTTTAATGAAAATGCGATCAGAGAAGCGAAAAGAAGTCTATTAAACTGGCTTGGAGTGGCGATTGGCGCGGCCAACCATGAATCGATGGATATGGTGCTTAACGTATCAAAACTCACAGACAGTCAGCCGCAAGCAACTGTACTGGGAAGAAATGAAAAAGTCGATATCCTGTTTGCCAGCCTATTAAATGGGATGTCTTCGCATATCTTTGATTTTGACGATACCTTACTAGAAACTGTTTTACATCCGTCTGCACCTGTTTTTCCAGCCATCCTCGCATATGCCGAGCAGCAAAAGAAAACCGGGAAGGATGTTCTTGAAGCGTTTATCATTGGCTGCGAGGTCGAAGCACGGCTTGCATTAAGTGTCTATCCTTCTCATTACTGGCGCGGCTGGCATATTACCGGCAGTGTGGGCGGAATTGGTGCCGCTGCAGCGATTTGTAAGCTGATGGGCTTAGATATTGAAAAAACGATTTATGCTCTGGGAATTGCAGCAACCGATCCAACTGGGTTACGCGAAATGTTTGGCACCATGACAAAGCCTTATCACCCGGGAAAAGCGGCAATGAATGGGTTATTAGCAGCACTTGTGGGCGCTCAAGGTTTTACCGCCTCCAAAAAACCTCTTGAAGCCGAGCGTGGATTCCTGAATGTCTTATCTGAAGAGAATAAAGCAGAGCTCATTACCGAACAATGGGGCGAAAAATGGGAAGTAGAGAAAAACAGCTACAAGCCTTTTGCCAGCGGAATCGTTACCCATCCAGCCATTGATGCCATTATAACAATCCAAAAGGAGCATAAACTGCAAGCAGAAGAAGTGAAGTCAATCGTTATCACGGCCCATCCACTTGTGAAAGAACTGACTGGCAAAACGGCCATTACGACAGGGCTGGAAGGAAAGTTCAGTGTCTATCACTGTGTCGCAGCCGGGTTCTTTAACCTGAAGGCAGGCGTCTATGAATTCACAGATGAATATGTCAACGACCCTTCTGTAAAAAATCTTCGTGACAAAATAACGCTTGTTATCGATGAGAAGATAAAAGAAGATCAGGTACACTTAACTGTTAAGTTAACAGATGGCCGGGAAATCTCTCTTTTTGTTGAACATGCGATTGGAAGCGCGGATACTCCAATGACAGATGAGCAAATCAAAGAGAAATTCCTGGATGTTACTGGAGAAGTCATCTGTTTGGCGGCAAAAAATGAACTCATTGACCTGATCGACCGCTTTGAAGAGGTCGAGGATTTGACTTCGTTCTTCCAGCTCTGCCAGCCAAAAGAGACCGCCAATCAATACTAAACATATCACCGAGGGAACAGCGGTTAGGTTCCTAAGGTGATTATGTATTTCTATCGAAAAAGGAGAGAATTATGGCTTTCCCAAATACAAGGGTGAAAGTAAATGTTGTAGCGAAGCCGAAGCAAAGGTCTTCCCTAGAAGTAAAAAAAATCATCCTATTGCTGCTTGGAATCGCGTTGATGGCGGGAGTTTATTTCATCCTTCCCGCCAACTATACAGGATCAGCCCGAATGATGCTTTCATGTTTGGTACTAAGTGTGTTTTATTGGACGTTTGAGCCGATCCCGATTGGCTTAACGGCGGTTATTTTATTAATCTTAATGCTCGTATTCGGAGTAGTCACTACTGATGTCGTCTATAGTGGATTTGCTTCACCCGCTGTATTTCTGATCATTGGCGGGATGATGCTGGCAAAAGGGGTCAATGATACGACACTGACCAAAAGAATTGCCTATCTTTTCTTATCAAAATGGGGAGGTACGGCTAAAGGGCTCTTGGCGAGTATCCTAATGATTCCGCAAATCCAATCTTTTTTTATCCCAGCCGCTGCAGTTCGGGCACAGCTGATGCTTCCGATTGCAACAATGTCACTTGATACCATCGGGGAAAAGGCAAAAGGGAATCTTAGAAAAATGATTCTTCTTGGCGTGGCGTTTGGCGGGACAGTCAGTGGTACTGCGGTGATGACGGCTGCGATTGGGAATATTTTAACGGTTGAATTATTAAAAGAGTTTGTTGGGATTAAAATCACCTATATTCAGTGGTTTACCTATACCTTCCCAATTTGGCTCATCATGATCCCAATCCTATGGATAACACTATTGAAAAGCTTCCCCTTAACAGAAGAAGAGAAACACTTTCCGCATGTACAACAAGAATTGGAAAATAAGCTGGAGGAATTAGGGAGGTTAAATGTTGAGGAAAAAAAGTGTTTAGCCATCCTATTGATTATCGTGGCATTATGGTTTACCGAGCCCCTGCATGGGCTGCACCCCAGTGTGCCTGCACTGATTGGGGTGGTGTTAATGGCCTTACCGGGAATCGGCTTCACCAGTTGGGGCAATTTAGTAAAAATCAATTTTGATACCGTCCTGCTGATGGGGGTAACATTATCTCTAGGCTACGCTTTCAATAAGTCGGGAGCAGCCAAGCTGATTGGAGAAAGCTTAAGTTCCGATTGGATTCTTTACTTTCTCCACTCACCGGTGGTCGCCGTCATCACGATTCTGGTGATTACCCATATCCTTCATTTAGCTGTAGCAAATGTTTCAACGGCAGTCGTCACCCTTGTCCCGATATTTATTGGCTTATCCACCAAAGCCGGGGCAGATCCTGTGCTGATTTGTTTGACAGCCTCTATAGCTTGTTTACATGGATATATTCTTGTTGTAGAAGCCACGCCAAATATCATTGTCCATAGCTCCGGACGGATTCAGCAAAAGGAGTTCATCATGCCGGGTTTGTGGTTAACGGTCCTGATGAGCGTAGTTGTACTTGTGATTGCGGTTACTTGGTGGAACTGGCTCGGACTACTTTAAGAAAATTTATGATAAATTTGCAAATCTATAGACAATTTATATTGGATTCTGTATCCTATTTTAAAATAGCGTTAATGAGAGGTAATTAAACATGCTTGAAAAAAATCAGCTTATGATAGAAAACAGGGATACATTGCATTTAAAAGTATGTAATATTATTCGCGAAGCCATTTTAAAAGGAGAGTTAAAACCAGGCCAACGCCTTAAACAATCGGATCTTGCTGATGCGATGGGTGTCAGCCGGATGCCAATCCGGGAAGCGCTGCAAAAACTCGAAGCAGAAGGACTGATCAAGCTTGAGCCTCATAAAGGGGCAGTGGTAAAGTCAATTGAAGTAGGCGATATCGAAGAGATATATGCACTCCGAACGGAATTGGAAAAAATGGCTGTTTACCAAAGTGTGGAGCATTTAACGGATGAAGACCATCAGCAATTAACGGCCTTGGTAGAGCAAATGGAAGTGAGCGAAGATGTGGATGAATTTATCCGTTACAACATTGAATTTCATCGTCTATTAATGAAGCGGAGCAGCTGGGAGCGGCTCAATTCTTTTATTAGCACCTTATGGAATGGTCTGCCGCAGCAAACTCCTCATATTTTAAAAGGCCAAAAAGAAACATCGAATGTGGAGCACAGAAGTATCTTAAATGCCGTGTTAAACAGAGATAAGGAAACGGCAGCGAATCTCGTTTCCAACCATATTTCGCGAACCGGCAATATGTTAGTAAAGAGATTAAAAGAAGAGGGAAAAAAATAGTTCTCTCTTTTTTCGGTAAAATTGTATCCAATATCCAAAATAAGAATGTGAGGGAAGTAAAATGACATTATCAAAAAGATTAGCTGAATATGTGTGCCAAACGAGTTTTGAAGATTTACCTGAACATGTCGTAGAGTTTACGAAAATCTGTATCCTAGATTGGTATGGCTCTGCCATCGCTGGAAAAGACATGCCGCCAATTCAAGCGGTGAAGGAACTGGTCGAAGAATGGGGCGGTCATGAACAAGCAAGTCTCGTCACGGGAGGAAAATCCTCACTAGGCAATGCAGTGTTGGTCAATGCTGCCTCCAGCCATATTGTGGAGCTCGACGATATTCATAAATCTTCGATTATTCATGCCGGTACCGTGGTCATTCCGGCCGCCGTTGCCGCAGCAGAAGCCTATGACCTTAGCGGCAAAGAATTGATTACGGCAGTGGCCGTTGGCTATGAAGTGTGTTACCGAATTGGCGAGGCTGTATCGCCATCGCACTATTATTTTTGGCATAATACCGCCACATGCGGCACATTTGGCTCAGCCGCTGCGGTTGCGAAGCTAATAAACTTAAATGTGGAGCAAACGATGCATTCCCTCGGAAATGCCGGCAGCCAAGCGGCAGGACTGTGGGAATTTATCGAAGATGGAGCCAACACAAAACAATTGCACACCGCTAAAGCAGCCTACAACGGGACACTCGCCGCCCTGCTTGCCAAAAAGAACTTCACGGGAGCAACAAAAATTTTAGAGGGAAAAAGAGGGTTCTTTGAAGCGATGGCTGAATCGGCAGACCCATCGAAAATCACGAAGAATCTCGGACATGAATGGAAGATCATCGAGAACAGCTTTAAGATCCATGCATCATGCCGCCATACCCATCCAGCCATCGATTGTATCCTCGACATCATGAATGAACATTCCATTGCGTATCAACAGATAGATAGAATTACGATAAAGACCTATCAAACCGTCCTGAATATTACTGACAAACCAAACCCTGACAGTATCTACGCCTGTAAATTCAGCAGTCAGTTTTGCGCTGCCCTGGCTGCAGTAAAGGGCTCCGCTTCGTTACGGGATTTTACGAATGATAGCTTACAAGATTCCGAGATTTTAAATCTTTTGGAAAAAGTAGACGTAGTCGTCGATGCCTATTATGAGGAAGCCTATCCGGAAAAATGGGGCGCTAAAGTCGAAATTGCTCTTACAAACGGGAAGATTTTTGAACAAGCAACAGATTATCCAAAGGGCGACCCTGAAAAAATGGCCACAAAAGAGGAACTAATCCAGAAGTTTATCATGATGACTGCTGAAAAGTTAGAACATCCTGAAGAAGAGGTCGAAGCGATTTTTAAATTAGATTCAATCAGCACGAGGGAATGGCTGAGGAAACAGGAAATCAGCCATTTACAGCAGTAATGGAGGATATCACTATTTCATATCGAACTTATAATTGGGAGTGAATATAAAGATGTCCATGAATGTTGATGTCATCGTGATTGGCGGGGGCCAGGCGGCGCTTTCGGCAGCGATAGCGGCTAGGGAAGAAGGGGCACGTGTTGCCATCATCACCAAAGGGAAAGCGGGATTTGGCGGTTCATCCGTTATTTCAGATGGCGTCCAATCAGCCATTTTTTCAACAGGGGATTCGCCTGAAACCTTTTTCGAAGATATGATTCGTGGCGGCCGAAATCTATCAAATCCAAACCTAGCGAGAATTCTAGCTGAGGAGTGTACCGTCAGGGTCAACGAACTGGAGAGTAAATTCGGTATCCCCTTGGAACGGGAGCGGAAAATCAGTACGCCCGGACACTCGTTTCCGCGCAGGGTTTATGCCGCAAACGGTCTTGGGAAAAACACCACAAAGGTATTAAGACAATATGCGCTGGAGATCGGCGTGGAATTGTTCGAGCAGTCTGCCTTGATTGATTTAATCAAGGTGGACCAAGTGGTTGTCGGTGTGGTCGTTGAAAAGGCTGCGGAATTACATGCCTTTTATGCGCCTTCTACGATACTAGCAACAGGTGGATTCGGAGGGCTTTATGCGTCTACTGATAATCCAAAGGATGTAACAGGAGAGGGGATTGGCATGGCGTGGAGGCAAGGTGCCGAGCTTGTCGGGATGGAATTTGTTCAGTTTTATCCGTATCGGCTCCAGCATCCTGCGAACGTAGATGTCATGACTAGGATTTTTGGAAAAGGGGCCGTCCTGTTAAATGAGGGAGCAGAACGCTTTATGGAGGATTTCCCGAGAAAAGAGCTGGAAACACGAGACATTCTAAGCTACGAAATGTTCAAGCAAAACGATGTGTACCTTGACTTATCTAATGTTTCTGATGAGGATTTAGCGAAGGACAGTCCATATGTGTACCGGCTTATTAAAAAAGGACATCAAGGGGAGTGGAAAATGTACCCTGTTCAGCATTATTGCATGGGCGGGATTAAAGTGGATGAATGGGGCAGAACGAGTTTACAAGGATTATATGCCTGCGGGGAAACAACCGGCGGACTCCACGGGGCGAATCGGCTTGGAGGAGGTTCTCTGACAGAAGCACTTGTGTTTGGGCATCGGACAGGGAAGATGGCGGCTCAAGAGGAGTCACCAGTTCCTAAAATGGCCGCGATTTCAAATTTAGGGGAGAACACCTTACACGAAGGTCGGGAACTGGAGGTAACACAGCGGATAAAAGAGATCATGTGGAACCTTGTTGGCATCGAAAGAACCACTAGTTCCTTACAGCAGGCGGAAAAAGAATTAGACCTGTTGGCGGCGGAATTAAATGAGGAAAAAGGGGTCAAGGCACTTCAGCTCCAAGATAAAGTCCGGGCAGCATGGGCTGCCGCGTTTGCCGGGGCTATGAGGAAAGAAAGCAGAGGGGCCCATATCCTTCAGGATGTGAGAGAGGAACAGAAACAATGGGAAGGAAACCTTGTGATTAAAGGGAAAACCATTGAATTCAGGCAAGAAACCGTGAGTGAAAGGACATAACTTTTTTAACATAAGGGGGAAGATGGCTTTGAGAATGATTTTTTATGAAGAGATTGTCAATCAGGTGGCCAACATGTGCCAAGAGGCCAATTTTGAGCTGGGCAAGGATGTTATTCAAGCCTTTCAAGCGGCCTTGAAAAAAGAAACCTCCGAAACAGGGAAAGACATTTTAGAACAATTGTTGCTGAATGCTGATATCGCTAGGTCCGAGCGAGTGCCAATGTGTCAGGATACAGGTGTATCCGTTTTTATCGTAGAAGTCGGCCAGGATTGCCACATTAGCGGCGGCAGTCTCTACGATGCAATTAATGAAGGGGTTAAGAAAGGCTATGAAGAGGGTTATTTAAGACACTCAATTGTTGACCATCCGATCACTAGGGAGAAGAGTAAGGGCTATAATACCCCATCGATTATTCATATTGAATTGGTACCGGGTGAGGATCTGGTCATACATATGTCGGCCAAGGGCGGCGGCAGTGAAAATATGAGTGCCTTAAAAATGTTGAAGCCTGCAGACGGCTTAGACGGAATCAAGGACTATATTTTAGGCATCGTCGCGCAAGCAGGACCGAATGCCTGTCCACCGTTAGTGGTTGGAGTGGGAATCGGCGGGAATTTCGAGCGCTGTGCTTATTTAGCAAAGAAGTCGTTATTTAGGCCAATTGGTCAGCGCAGTGAACGGCCGGAAATCGCGGAGTTGGAAATGGAATTGATGGAAAAAATTAATGAGCTAGGCATCGGACCACAGGGAATGGGCGGGAATACAACAGCACTTGACGTGAAAATCGAGATTGAACCTTGCCATATTGCCGCTCTGCCTGTTGCTGTCAATTTGAACTGCCATGCCAGCAGGCATAAAGAGGTCAGAATTTAGGAGGGAGCATCAGTGACAGCTATTCACATCACCAATCCAATATCCGAACAAGAATTGCTGAAATTAAAAGCGGGCGATCGAGTATTTTTAAGTGGAACCATTTATACAGCAAGGGATGCTGCCCATAAACGAATGTTCGAAGCGCTGCAAAAGGGGGAAGAATTACCTTTTGATGTTGCCGGACAAACGATTTATTATGTCGGTCCGACTCCTGCTAAGCCAGGAGCTGTGATAGGTTCAGCCGGTCCGACCACCAGCGGACGGATGGACAAATATACTCCCGTCTTATTGGAGCTCGGTTTAAAAGGAATGATTGGAAAAGGCTACCGCAGTGAAGAAGTGATTGAATCGATGAAGAAAAATAAAGCCGTTTATTTTGCTGCCATCGGCGGTTCGGGAGCACTGATAGCCAAAACCATTCAATCTGTTGAAGTGGTCGCTTACGAAGACCTGGGCCCAGAAGCGATTTATAAATTAACCATCAAAAACTTTCCTGTCGTGGTCATCATTGATCGTGAGGGAAATGACTGGTATAAAATAGGGAAACAGCAATTTTTTGAGCAAATCCAAGTAAAGGGTGCTGACATTTAATGTCGGCAACCTTTTTTTGAGAAAAGAGAAATAAATTTATGAATATTCGAAAAACTGTTGAAATTGTATTTTGGATACAGTATCCTATTTATATAGAAAAACATCATTTTCCTAATGGAGGAACCGAATACGATGAAAGTAGCTGATCAAGTCACGATTTACGAAGTTGGCTTACGGGATGGGCTTCAGTTAGAGTCAAAAGTATTAACGGTGGATGAGAAGGTTGAAATTTTTTCTTTATTGCAGAAGGCGAATGTATCCCAAATTGAATTTGGTTCATTCGTCCATCCAAAACTCGTCCCTCAAATGGCCAATACGGCAGCATTTTATGAGCATCTAAAGTCATACCCTGAGCTCAGTCTGGTCGCTCTTGTACCTAATTTGAAGGGGCTCGAGCTGGCTAAACAAACAGGCGTAAAGTCTGTTAATTATGTTTTTTCAGCAAGTAATACCCATAACGAACAGAATGTTCGGCAGACCACCGAACAGTCATTGGAAAACTTCAAGTATTTATCGCAATTTGCATCAGATAACGAGATCAACCTTAACGTTACAGTTGCTACCTCATTTGGCTGTCCCTTTGAAGGTCCAGTTCCGCGACAACGCATCATGAATCTGATTGAACAACTTCTCTTACATAACATCAAAAGAATTACACTAGCAGATACAACAGGAATGGCCAATCCGAAGCAGGTCTATCAATTGACGAAGGAAGTCGTGAATGAATGGGACAATGTTGAATTTGGCTGCCACTTCCATAATACAAGGGGTATGGGTCTTTCCAACATCCTTGCCGGTTTAGAGGCAGGAATCACCGTTTTCGACGCATCCTTAGGCGGGATTGGCGGCTGTCCATTTGCTCCTGGTGCAACAGGTAATGTTTGCACCGAGGATGTGGTCCACATGTTGGAAGAAATGGGCGTCCGCACTTCTATCAATCTTGATGGTTTAATCGAAGCTTCCCATCGGCTGGGGGAATTACTGGAACATGACTTGCCAGGACAAGTCGCAAAAGCAGGGAAAAGCTCACGTTTGTACCCTGTACCAAATAAAACTACAAGTTCTTTATGTTAAGGGGATGAGCATATATGCTAGTCAAAACCTATGAAACTATCAAATTAGAACGGGCGGAGAGCCATCAAGGAATCGCCGTGTTAACCCTGAACCGTCCGGAATCCATGAATGCGATGAATACAAAAATGGCGTTGGAATTAATCGAAGCGTTTGAGGAATTAAAATACGATGAAACGGTTCGCGTTTTGGTGCTTACCGGTTCGGGTACCAAGAGCTTTTGTGTGGGGGCCGACCTGAAAGAGCGGAATGGCATGTCCCAGAAGGACTGGAAGAAACAGCATGACTATTTTGAAAAAGTAACCGAGTGTATCCGCGAATTCCCGTATCCGGTGATTGTTGCCATTAATGGTTATGCACTAGGAGGCGGCCTTGAAATGTCACTAAGCTGTGACCTTCGAACCGCTGCTGAGGGTGTTGGACTCGGACTGCCGGAGGCGAAACTGGGATTAATTCCTGGCATCGGCGGCTCTCAATTGCTTCCTCGCATTCTACCAATTGGGTTAGCGAAGGAAATGTTGTATACCGGAAAACGGATTACAGCAGAAGAAGGTAAGCAGTGGGGACTAATTAATCATGTCTTTGAGAATGAATCCCTATTGGCGGAAACTATTAAATTAGCTGAAACCATTGCTATGAACGCACCGCTTTCCTTAAAAGCTTTAAAGAAGGCGGTTAATAAAGGGACTGAAACAGATTTGGCCACGGGTATTGTCTTAGAATTAGAAGCTTACTATAAATGTGCGAACTCAGAAGACCGGTTGGAAGGCATTTATGCCTTTAATGAAAAGCGGGCTCCAGAGTGGAAAGGGCGTTAACGGGTGGCTCTAGGCTCTGGGTTAGGTTACTCTCGGATAAGGCGGAAATATTCTCGGATGAGGGTGCGTTACTCTCGGATAAGGCGGAAATACTCTCGGATAAGCGTACCTTACTCTCGATTGGACCCGATACTCTCGGATAAGCCAGAAATACTCTCGGAAAAATCGATATAACTGTCGGCGGGCAGTTTTTGTTAGAAAAAGGAAAATAACTTGGAGGTATATAAAAATGTCAAATACAAAACTAGTAGAAAACACAGAACATGAAATGATTCGGAAAAGCGTTCGAGCTTTATGTGAGCGCTTTCCAGAAGATTACTGGCGGGAAACTGATGAAAAAGATGCCTATCCTACCGCCTTTGTCCAAGCGCTAACTGAAGAGGGATGGTTATCTGTATTAATTCCTGAAGAATACGGCGGTGCTGGACTAGGAATGACTGAAGCTTGCATCATTTTAGAAGAGATCAATCGCTCAGGCGGCAACTCTGGTGCCTGCCATGCCCAAATGTATACCATGGGCGCTCTTCTCCGCCATGGGAATGAGGACCAGAAACGAAGATATCTTCCTAAAATCGCGAGCGGCGAACTTCGCCTGCAAGCATTCGGCATCACTGAACCTACCGCTGGAAGCGATACAACCAGCATCCAAACCTTTGCTGAAAGAGTCGGAGACAAATACGTGGTTCATGGTCAAAAAATCTGGACATCAAGAGCGGCGCATTCCGATTTGATGTTGTTATTGGCAAGAACGACACCAAAAGACCAAGTAGCGAAAAAGACAGACGGGTTGAGCCTGTTTATTTTAGATATGAAGGAACAAGCGGATAAAATCGATATCCGCCCGATTGATACGATGATCAATCATGCGACGACAGAAGTATTTTTTGAAGGAGCGGAAATCCCGGTTGAAAATCTAATCGGGGAAGAAGGAAAAGGCTTCCGCTATGTGTTAGGCGGAATGAATGCAGAGAGAATTCTCATTGCATCTGAATCCATTGGAGACGGCATGTATTTTGTTGATAAAGCGGTTCAATATGCCAATGAGCGCGAAGTGTTTGGCCGTTCAATTGGGAAAAACCAAGGGGTTCAATTCCCAATTTCTAAAGGCTATATGGATATCCAAGCTGCTAAATTGATGAGAGATAAGGCTGCTGAAATGTTTGATGCTGGAATGGATTGCGGAGCCGAGGCAAACATGTCAAAATATCTTGCATCCGAAGCTACATGGCGCGCAGCGAATGCCGCAATGGACACATTTGGCGGATATGGTTTTGCAAAAGAATATCATATCGAACGGAAATTTAGGGAAGCACGTCTGTTTATTGTAGCACCGATTACCAACAACCTGGTTGTAAGCTATGTTGGACAGCATGTCCTTGGATTACCGCGTTCATTTTAAAACAACATCAGGAGGACCTTTTTTAAAAAAAGGGTCCTCTCTTTGAAAAGGGGGAGCCAAGATGCCAGGACCATTAAGGGGCATTCGAGTAGTGGATGTAACAACAAATGTTTCAGGGCCAAGTTTAACGATGATTCTTGCGGATTTAGGGGCAGAAATTATTAAAATTGAACGGCCTGATATTGGTGACGATTCGAGAGGAATGGGACCATTTTGGGAAGGGGAAGGCGTTTATTTCCTTCACATCAACCGTAATAAACAATCGGTCGTCATTGATTTAAAAAAGGAAAGCGGCCGAGAGATCGTTTATGACCTTGTCAAGACGGCAGACGTTTTTGTTGAAAACTTCCGCTTTCAAAAAGCGGAAAAAATGGGCCTTGGTTATGAGAGACTAAAAGAATTGAATCCTTCGTTAGTGTATTGTTCCTTATCAGCCTACGGCCAAGATGGTCCACTTTGTGACCGGCCGGGTTATGATGCGATTGCCCAAGCAGATTCCGGGATTATTGGCATTAACGGTGCAGAAGGAGCGGAAATTGCCCGTGTTCCAGTTTCGGTCCTCGATCAAGGGAGTGCGATGTGGGGAGCCATCGGGGTCATTTCGGCACTTTTTCATAAACAAAAGACGGGAGAAGGACAGTTAGTCACTACATCCCTTTATGAAACTGGGGTATTCTGGGTCGGCTATCACATGCTGTCATGGCTTGCGACGGGAAATGAGCCTAAGAAAAACGGTGCCGGACACACAGCCTTTGCACCGTATGGAGCCTTCCACGCAAGTGACGCACCTGTGATTATCGGAATCTCCAATAATTCCTTATTCAAACGTTTATGCAAGGTGCTCGGAAAGGAAGAATGGGTTGAGGACCCGCGTTACAAAAATAACCCTGAGCGAGTGGAGCATCGAGAAAATTTAAGAGTGGCGATTGAAAACATTCTCCAAGCTAAAACGGCGGATGAGTGGGTACAGCTATTAGTAGATGCAGGAGTCCCAAGCTCAAAGGTGAAGAAAATATCAGAAGTAGTCCAGGATCAGCAGACAGAAGCGATCCAAATGTGGACTGATGTTGAACACTCAACTATTAAAGACTTCAAACTGCCAAGACTTCCTTTTGAGCTTAGCAGTTCACCTGTGTCCATTCAAAAGGCTCCACCTAAACTGGGCGGGAATACAGAGGAGATATTAAACAAGCTTGGTTACAACAAAGAACAAATAGAACAGCTTTTAAATGACGGGACCATCCAAATAGAGGCTAAAAAGCTAGAATCCCATAAATAGTTTACAAGGAACCCACTGCCAAATTGTAGGCAGTGGGCGTTCGTTTTTTTGTTGACAACACTAATTGGCAGGAAATACAGTAAATGTAAAAGGGAACAGAGAGGGGAAACCGTAATGAAAGCAATTGTCGTCACCGGCTTTGGCGGTACAGAAAACCTAAAATACAAAGATGTTGAAATGCCAGTTATAGCTGAAAACGAAGTACTAATTAGAGTTGTGAAAACGAGTGTGAATTTTGCCGATATTAAATCAAGATACGGGCAAAAAGGAGCAACACTACCGTTTATCCCTGGTTTAGATGCCACAGGATTTATTGAAAAAATAGGAAGCAAGGTATCGGGGCTCGTAGAAGGACAAAGAGTCATCGCCTTCCCGAAAAATGGTTCGTATGCAGAATATGTGGTGGCATCGGACCAATTAGTCTTTCCCATTCCTGCTGAATTGGATTTCAGGACAGCAGCCGCTTGTCCGATTGTGTCTTTTTTGTCGTACCGTTTATTGAAAAATATTGCCGCCATGGAAAAGGGAGAAACAGTATTAGTTCATTCTGCGGCTGGCGGGGTAGGGACCACCGCCATTCAAGTTGCCAAGATTTTGGGAGCAAAGACGGTCATCGGGACGGTTGGCAGCAGGGAAAAAATAAAGGTGGCTGAAGAAAGTGGAGCCGACTTCGTTATTTGCTATGAGGAGGAAGATTTCGCGCCCATCGTAAATGAGATTACCAATGGGCGGGGTGTGGACATTGTCCTCGACTCCCTTTCCGGCGCCGTCACGGAAAATAGCTTCAATTGTTTAGCACCATATGGCAGGCTGGTCCACTTCGGTAATTCCAGCGGACATGTAGGAACCATTAAAACGGTTGATTTACATGCTAGCTGCAGAAATGTATTAGGGTTTAGTCTAGGGACAACACGAAAGCTCAAGCCGCATTTATTAAAAGAAACGGCTGAAGAAGTGTTTCCTCTTATAGTGAATAATCAGCTGAAAATTAAAGTAGGGCATGAATACATGCTGGAAGAGGCTGCAGATGCTCATAACTTAATGGAAAATAGGCTGAATAAAGGGAAAATATTATTGAATGTTGATCCAAATTTTTAAAATAGAACTTTGGTTAAAAAATGGAACAAAAAGCCATATTAAATATAGATAAAATATGTTAGGGAGAATCCCACATGATCTATATTTATAACGACTATGGCGGCACACATACTACTTCGTTGGCTGCCGCCTATCATTTAAAACAATTACCTCAATCGGAAAGAAAATTAACGACCGAAGAAATATTAAAAGTGAAGTATTTTAACAAACTGACAAAAAAGGATTTTGGAAAGCTCTTTTTTCATGGTACGGATGAGGATGGGAACAAAGTTTATACGATTGGCAGGAAAAGGAACAAATACGTTGTACCAGCGATGAAGGAGATGATTTTACTGCTTCAAGAGAAATTTCAGTTTGATGAAAAAATCGTTTTTTCCAATACCTCACCAACCGTTCCACTTTCTATGTCTTTTGGGGGATTTTTTTCGAGAGGCTTAAAGATAGACTTTATTGGCGTACCGTTACTAGTGAGAGGTGCCAAGCAATGCTGTGATAATATTTATCGGTTAGTGGAAAATACGAAACAAGTAGGGAAAACCCCATTTAATGAAAATGTGATTATTCTTGAAAATGAAATGTATAAGTAACTGTAAAGCCGTCCTTATGGGCGGCTTTGTTGTTTAGCTTAAACCATTTTACATTTAATATTTAGCGAACTGGTAATAGCTGTGACTGAACTGAAAAAAGGATTATAGTAAAATAGGATATAAAAGCTAAAGTAAAAGCTGGTGAAAATATGAAACTAAAAACGAACGATTCTGTTCAACAGGCGATGTTTCTCTTCACCTCTACTGGTGAGGAAATGTTGGAAGTTGTAAATTCTTCAGGAGAAACGGCTGGAGTCTTTACGTTAAATGATTTAAATGAAGCTATCCAAAAAGGAAAAGTGCATGAATCTATTGAAAACCTGATGGGCACAGCTTCCGAAAGCCTCTTTACACCTGAACACAGTAAAGAGAAGGAATCCGAATACGACAAGCTGATTTCAAGCGCGGTTTTTACCGAAATCATCGATTCCTCCTATGATGGTATTTATATTACGGACGGAAACGGGATTACCATTAAAATCAACAAGGCTTATGAGCGGATTACCGGATTCAAGGCGAGCCAAATTATCGGATTACATATGGACGAGCTCGTGAACGCTGGGTATATATCTAGGTCTGTTTCAACACAGATCATCAAAGAAAAGCGTCCCATTACTATGATGCAGACACTTCAAAATAAAAGGAAAGTGATTGTTTCAGGAACACCTATTTTTGGTGAAAACAAAGAAGTCGTCTATGTCATCAACAATGTCCGCGATATTACAGAATTGATTCAGCTAAAGCTTGAAATCGAAGACCTCCAGGAAATTAGGGAGCTGCGGAAGTCGACCGAGGACATGAACCAGAATGGGCATAACCTAGAATCCATCGTGATCACCGAGGAAACAGCCAAGGTATATAATCTTGCGATGCATGTCGCTAAGGCAGATGTGAAGGTATTGCTCTTGGGGGAAACGGGTGTCGGGAAAACGCTTGTCGCCAAGTATATCCATAAAAACAGCCAGCGCGCAGGCCGCAGCTTTATCGAACTAAATTGTGGTGCCTTCCCGCCAAATTTGATTGAAGCAGAGCTGTTCGGCTATGAAGCAGGTGCTTTTACAGGCGCAAGCACCAAGGGGAAAAAGGGACTCCTGGAAATAGCTGATCAGGGAACTCTTTTCCTAGATGAAATTGGGGACTTGCCGCTTGAGCTGCAAGTAAAGCTGCTTAAGGTGATGGATGAACAAAAATTTATTCCTGTCGGCTCAACGAAAACAAAGGAAGTGGATGTCAGGATTATTGCCGCTACCCATAAAAACTTAAAGAAAATGGTGGAGGACGGGAAATTCCGTGAGGATTTATATTACCGGTTAAGTGTGGTTCCAATAACCATACCACCGCTCAGGGAGCGAAAAAAGGAGCTAATTCCATTAATCGACCATTACTTGCAGGTATTTAACTCCAAATATAAATTGGACAAGGTTCTCACCATAGAGTCCCTGGACCGGCTCTGCGACTATCACTGGCCGGGAAACATCCGGCAGCTGATGAATGTAATGGAAAGAATTGTTGTGACAACCATACACGATGAGATTGGCTTACGTGATTTACCTGAGGAGTTCCATGAAAGGGAAAATCACTCATTTGGCAATCCAAAAGAAGACTTGCCGCTAAGAGCAGCAGTTGAACAGCTGGAAAGAGAGTTAATTAAAAAAGCATTAAAAACACACAAGACTACGAGGAAGGCAGCTGAAGCATTAGAAGTCAGCCAGGCAACCATCGTCCAAAAAATGAAAAAGTGGAATTTATCTGATTAAAAAACTAATCGAATTGCACTTTTTGATTAGTTTTTTAATCATTTGTGACTTATCTGTGACAAACTGAAAAAATAGAAACCGTTTACCTGTCAGTCTTTTTGCTGAATTTTAAATTTTGGCACGCTTCTTGCATCATTATTAGCGAAGAACGAAAGGGGAAGATTGTACGATGAATCTTATTTCAACTTTTAAAATTGCTAATAAACTGATTACCGGTAACGGTGCCACTGAAAAACTGTTAGAAGAAGTGACACGGTTAAATATGAAGAACCCGCTGATTGTCACAGATGAAATTTTAGAAAAAATAGGTGTGGTTGATAAAATCATCACGCTTTTGAAAGGGCTTCCGCATGGCGTGTATACAGGAGTTAAGCCTGAACCGGAGATAGCTCTCGTTGAAGAATGTAAAGAGGCCTTTACCTCCGGCGGACATGACGGCTTAATCGCTCTAGGCGGCGGAAGCGCTATTGATATTGCCAAAGCGGTTTCCGGCTTCGCTGGTTTTGACGGTCCGATTGAACAACTTTTCGGAACAGACCTTGTTCCAAAAAAAGGAGCTCCCATTATTGCGATCCCGACAACAGCCGGCACGGGTTCGGAAGTAACCAATATTGCCATCCTGTCGGATACAGAAGCACAATTGAAAAAAGGGATTGTTAGTGATTATCTGCTTCCGGACGTTGCGATTGTTTCACCAGAAATGACCTTGACAATGCCGAAATCAGTTACATCGGCAAGCGGGATTGATGCCCTTGTTCATGCCATCGAAGCTTATATTTCTGTCAATGCATCCCCAATTACAGATGCGCTTGCGATTGGGGCTATGAAGATGATTGCGAAGTACCTTCCGAAAGCGTACGCCAATCCAAACCATATTGAAGCAAGAGAAAATATGGCGACGGCAAGCTTAATGGCCGGCATGGCATTTGGAAATGCCGGGGTTGGAGCGGTTCATGCACTTGCCTACCCGCTTGGCGGACGTTACCATATTGCCCATGGTGTCAGCAACGCGTTGTTGCTTCCATACGTAATGGAGTGGAATAAAATCGCTTGTGCCGAGCGCTTCCGTGATATTGCCGAAGCCCTCGGACAGAACACAGTAGGGCTTTCAGATAACGAGGCTGCTGACCTTGCAGTGGAAACAATGAGAACGTTAAGTGCGATGGTTAATATTCCAACAGGCTTGCGAAGCTTTGATATTCCTGAAGAAGACCTCCGTTCTATGGCTGAGGATGCCTCAGAAATTACAAGACTATTAAAGAATAATCCAAGAGTCCTATCAACCGACGATATTGAAAAAATCTATCAGTCTGCTTATTAGACGAGTGGAGGAGAAATCATATGTGGAAAAATCGAAAAGATAGCCAGGAATCGCCTTATATTCCGGCCGGTCCCTTCAAGCTGAGGCTGCCGTTTATCCATTATAAATTTGAGTGGCCTGATTATGTGCAAGGCTTGCTGATGTGTGCTGTTGACTTATCAGCTATCCCTTTAATGACTGAACTATTGGGGATGCCATTTGAGGTAGCACTTGCTGTTGTTATGCTGAACGGATTGCTTTATCTAACCCATCATCTTTTGGGCGATCCTGTTGTTCCTGGATGGATAACCCCGGCCATTCCATTAATTATGGCTTATGTTTCTACCTTTGCAGAAGGCCCTGAACGAATACATGCCCTGATAAGTTTCCAATTAACGCTTGGGTTGTTTTCCATTTTATTGGGAGTTACGGGTCTTGCGAAGAAGGTAGTCAATCTTGTTCCACCTGCACTAAAATCAGGGATCATCATGGGCGCAGGTTTTGCAGCGGTTATCTCTGTGTTTCAGGCGGGCGGACGTTTTGAAACATTCCCTTGGACCATATCGATTGCCATTGGAATTGCGTTCTATTTAATTTTCTCGAAGCACTTCCAGGTATTGAAAACTCGCAATAGCTTTTGGTCATTGATTGGTAAATTGGGTATTTTCCCGATTATCATTTTAGCTGTAATCATTGCTCCGATTTTCGGAGAAGCACCGTGGCCAAAAATCGAGTGGGGCTTCAGCTCGCCAGACTTTGCAACACTATGGAGTCAATATACGGTCTTTGGACTAGGCTTCCCACCGTTGATGATGTTTGTGACTGGCCTGCCAACTGTACTTGCCACTTACATCGTCCTGTTTGGAGATGTTCTTCAGAGTAAAGCTATCGTGGATGAAGCGTGTGAGGTTCGAACAGATGAAAAAGTGGACTATAATGCTAATCGAGCGCATTTGATTTTTGGCGGACGAAATGCAGTGATGAGTATCCTTGGATCGGATGTGACTATGTGTGGGCCGATGTGGTCTGCCATGCAGGTTGTCATCGCGGAACGGTTTAAAGAAGGCAAACAAGCGATGAATTCGATTTTTGGCGGATCAGGCTCTTTCCGCTGGGGAACAAACACTGGTCTCATTCTGCTGCCGATCGTCAGCCTAGTGCAGCCAATTCTTGGCATTGCCCTTGCCTTAACACTATTAATTCAAGGCTATGTCAGTGTCAAAATCGGCATTTTGGAATCACGCAGCCAACGTGACCTTGGGATTGCCGGTATCACCGGCGCAGTGCTGGCAACAAAAGGTGCCGCATATGCATTTGCGGTCGGCATCCTGTTATGTTTGTTGATTTATGGCAAAAAGCAATTCTTTACAGGTGAAAACGACGAAACCTTCACCAAGGATCTTGAACGTAAGGATTTAAAACAGGTTTCATAAAATATTTTCTTTCCTAAAAGATTGTTGCTTTATCATGTAAACACTGCTTAAAAAAGGAACCAATAGCTTATTGCTTTGTATTGGTGCGCGTAGCCAAGAGAAATTCATCGGTTATGGTAACCAATAAAGGGTATAGGTGCCCGATACCAAAAAAATACGTCGGTACGGTAACCAATAAAGGGTATGAGTGCCCGATGCAAAGAAAAATCAATCGATACGGTAACCAATAAAGGGTATGGGTGCCCGATACCTAAAAAAATACGTCGGTACGGTAACCAATAAAGGGTATGGGTGCTCGATACCTAAAAAAATACGTCGGTATGGTAACCAATAAAGGGTATGGGTGCCCGATACTTAAAAAAATACGTCGGTATGGTAACCAATAAAGGGTATGGGTGCCCGATACCAAAAAAAATACGTCGGTATGGTGACCAATAAAGGGTATGGGTGCCCGATACTTAAAAAAATACGTCGGTACGGTAACCAATAAAGGGTATGGGTGCCTGATACCTAAAAAAATCCATCGGTACGGTAACGAATAAAGGGTATGGTGCCCAACACCTAAAAAAAGCGTCGGTTTGGTAATCAATAGGTGCCCAAGCGTTTAGAGAAATGTACCAACTTGGGAAGCATTCTTAAAATCACAACGTTTACGAAAACAACTTATTAAAAAGAAAAGGGGGCTCCCCCTTTTTTCATGTCATAAGGGGGCATTACCAATGGAAAAATACTCACTATTTATTAATGGCGAATGGACTGGAAGTGAGCTTGACACATTTGAAGTGACAAACCCTGCCACTTCAGAAGTTATTGCGACTGTGCCAAACGGCGGTTATGCAGAAGCAAAACAGGCTGCTGATGCAGCTTACGAGGCATTTAAGGAATGGTCAGCATTTTCTGCGTATGAACGGGCGGAAATCATTTGGAAGTGGCACAAGCTGATTGATGAAAATAAAGAAGACCTTGCCAGAACGATGACAATGGAGCAGGGCAAGCCTTTCAAAGAAGCGGTGGGCGAAATTGCTTATGCAAATGGCTTTTTATCGTGGTATGCAGAGGAAGGGAAAAGAATCTACGGTGAAACAATCCCTGCCACTGGAAGAAATAAGAGATTATTTGTCCACAAGCAGCCTGTCGGCGTGATTGCCGCAATTACACCATGGAATTTCCCGGCGGCGATGATTACTAGGAAGGTGGCGCCTGCTTTGGCGGCTGGTTGTACGGCTGTTGTTAAACCTGCAGAACAGACTCCGCTTACTGCTTTCAAGCTTGCTGAATTAGCGGAAAAAGCCGGGCTTCCTAAAGGGGTGCTCAACATTGTAACGGGAAAAGCCCAAGAAATTGGCCAAGCCTGGCTGGAAGACAACCGTGTCACAAAGTTAACATTCACAGGTTCTACGGGGGTTGGCAAGCTGTTAATGCGGGGGGCAGCCGAAACCGTCAAAAAGGTTTCACTTGAACTCGGCGGTCATGCACCTGTTATTGTTATGGAGGATGCGGACCTTGATAAAGCTGTCGAAGGAGTTCTTGCTTCAAAGTTCAGAAACGCAGGCCAGACTTGTGTCTGCTCAAATAGAGTTTATGTCCATGAAAGCATTGCAGAAGCTTTTACCGGCAAGCTTGTTGAAAAAGTCCAGGAGCTCCGTGTTGGTAACGGGCTTGAAGAAGGTGTTGATATTGGACCATTGATTGATGATGCCGCTATTGAAAAAGTGCAGCGTCATATTAGTGATGCTGTTGAAAAAGGCGCCAAAGTGGAAACAGGCGGGGAATTAGTCAAGGACCTGTTCTTTGCGCCGACTGTCATCACCAATGTGAATGATGAAATGATCTGCATGACAGAGGAAACCTTTGGCCCGCTAGCGCCAGTGACTACTTTCAAAACGGAAGAGGAAGCGATTGCGCGTGCTAACGATTCCATCTACGGCTTGGCAGCCTATGTATTTACCGAAAATATTTCACGTGCAATTCGTATTACAGAAGCATTGGAATACGGAATCATCGGCTTGAATGACGGCCTGCCATCCACTCCGCAAGTACCATTTGGCGGCTTTAAGCAAAGCGGACTCGGACGCGAAGGCGGCCATTACGGAATTGAAGAATTCCTGGAAGTGAAGTATATTTCGCTTGGATTATAAATTTTAGACATTAAAATAGGTCTGCTCACTGTTACATGTACCAGCGGGCAGGCCATTTTTATTTAAGCTGGTAGTTAACAGGGAGATGGGATAGATTATTTACTGGGGCCCTTAAGGATTTAACCTAAGTCAACCAACTTAGATGGGGTCGTGTGTAACAATTCTTTATGTAGGAGTGTAATGAATGTCAATAGAACAGGTTGTTCAGAAGCAAATTGAATTTTATAACAAAGGAGATATCGAAGGATTTGCCAGTACATATGCAGATGATATTACGGTACATACTTTTCCCGACAATTCGATAACTTTAAGCGGTAAGAAGGCATTAATTGAAAGGTATTCGGAAACATTTAAAAAGAAAATGTTTGCTGAAATCAGAAATAGGTCAATTGTTGGCAATAAGGTAATCGATTGGGAATTCGCAACGAACGGAATGACTGGAGAAACCGTTAGTTTAATGGCTATTTATGAAATAGAAAATAATTTAATCTCTAAAGTTTGGTTCATTCGGGAGTAAAATGGATAAGTGATTTTAAATATAGATTTGCAATCTGAAAACATTTGCTAAAAATATTCTTGAAATTTTGGTCTGCTTCTTTGGTTAACGGCTGTAACGAAGGCCTACTATGCAAAATCCAAGCTTGAATAATAAGCCTTCGTTCCTTTCAAAAAAATGCAACCTATTATTTCAGATGATCATTAAGTACACTTTCCTCCAAAACAGCGAATTTGTCCCCATAAACTTTTGTAATATGCTTTTCTCCCCAAGAACATAAAGAATCAAGTATCCCTTTCAAACTCAATCCATATTCACTAAGTTCATATTCTACTTTTGGTGGAATTTGATTATGCACAATGCGGTTTATGACCCCGTCATCCTCAAGTTCACGTAATTGCTGGGTCAACATTTTTTGTGTAATGTTTGGCATCAGCCGTTTCAATTCGCTTGTGCGTTTTTTGCCGTGTGTAAGATGGCAAAGGATGACACACTTCCATTTTCCTCCTATGACTTCCAATGTGGCTTCAACGGCAATATTATATTTCTTATTATTCATGATACCTCCAGATCTATAGGTACTAAAAAGTACCTATCACACTATTTGGTGCCTATAGCACTTTAAAGTACGTACTTTTCTATTAGATTGATATGTTTCATAATAACATGTGCCGGTCAAACTTCAACATATTCAATATTTATCTGCTAGCAGATTGAATCATACTACAATACTTTGCGCAGGAGGGGAAACATTTTATGTCCTTTGATAAGAAAAAGAGTACATTGGCGCTCTTGGCATTGGCAGTGAGCGCATTTGCAATTGGAACAACAGAATTTATCAGTGTAGGTTTATTGCCGCTTATAGCGAAAGATTTACAAATTTCAGTCACGACAGCTGGATTAACGGTTTCACTGTATGCATTAGGGGTAACCTTTGGGGCGCCGATCCTAACGTCTCTTACATCTAGTATGTCACGGAAGTCGTTGTTACTTTGGATCATGATTGTTTTTATTATTGGCAACAGCATTGCAGCCAGTGCTGATAGTATCGGTGTTTTACTAGGTGCCCGTGTTCTTTCCGCATTTTCACATGGGGTGTTCATGTCGATTGGATCTACTATTGCTGCTGATTTGGTACCGGAAAACCGCAGGGCAAGCGCCATTGCCATTATGTTTACAGGGCTCACGGTCGCAACTATTACAGGAGTTCCTTTTGGTACGTTCATGGGGCAAGAATTCGGCTGGAGAACTTCCTTTATGGCCATTGTTGCCGTTGGAATCATTGCTTTTATTGCTACAAGCATCCTTATTCCATCTCAATTGCGTAAAGGTGTTCGCACAACATTTGGTGATCAACTCAAGCTATTGTCAAATGGCCGTTTAGTACTTTTATTTGCGATTACGACCTTGGGATACGGCGGGACGTTCGTTGTCTTTACGTATTTATCTCCACTGCTTCAAGAGATTACAGGCTTTAAAGAAGGAACAGTTGCTGTAATTTTACTTGTATATGGTGTTGCGATTGCGATCGGAAATGTTATTGGCGGGAAGGCAGCAAACAGAAAGCCGATTTCTGCATTATTTTATATGTTTATCGTACAAGCCATCGTTCTATTTGTCTTAACGTTCACCGCTCCATACAAGGCAGCAGGCTTTATTACCATTATCCTTATGGGGCTATTAGCTTTTATGAATGTGCCTGGATTGCAGGTGTATGTCGTGATGTTAGCTGAACGTTTTGTACCAAGTGCTGTGGATGTGGCTTCCGCCATTAACATAGCCGCATTTAACGCAGGTATCGCTATTGGTTCCTACTTAGGTGGGGTCATAACGGATTCAATCGGGCTCATTCATACGCCTTGGATAGGGGCATTAATGGTGACAGGAGCAGTGATTTTAACAGGCTGGAGCCGAGCTCTGGAGAGAAAAGATGAAAAAACAGCTGACATGAATCAAAAACAAATTTTTCAATACAATTAGGAGGTAAATTTTTATGACAGCAAAAAATTTAAAAGCTACAACAACATTAAATAACGGTGTGCAAATGCCTTGGTTTGGCATCGGAGTGTTTAAAGTGGAAGAAGGTCCGGAACTGGTTCAGGCAGTAAAAACAGCGATTAAGCATGGGTATCGCAGCATTGATACAGCAGCCATTTACGGAAATGAAGAAGGAGTCGGACAAGGTATAAGAGAAGGAATGAAGGAGGCAGGCATTTCCAGAGAAGAATTATTTGTAACCTCGAAGGTTTGGAATGCTGATTTAGGGTACGACTCGACAAATGCAGCCTACGAAAAAAGCTTAAATAAACTCGGTTTAGAATACCTGGATTTATTCCTCATTCATTGGCCTGTAGAAGGTAAATATAAAGAGTCTTGGAAAGCTTTAGAGACTCTTTATAAAGAGGGCAGAGTAAAGGCAATTGGAGTAAGTAATTTTCAAATTCATCATCTAGAGGATTTAATAAAAGATGCGGAAGTAATTCCAATGGTGAACCAAGTAGAGTTCCATCCGCGTTTGACTCAAAAAGAGCTTCAAGCGTTTTGCATAGAACATGGCATTCAACTGGAGGCTTGGTCTCCGCTCATGCAAGGCCAGTTACTAGATAACCAAGTGCTGCAAACAATCGCGGACAAGTATAACAAATCGGTTGCTCAAGTGATTTTGCGCTGGGATTTACAAAACGGTGTTGTGACGATTCCAAAATCCACAAAAGAACATCGCATTGTTGAAAACGCGTCAGTATTCGATTTTGAGTTAACAGAAGAAGACATGAAACTAATTGATGGCTTGAACCAGAATCACCGTGTCGGTCCGGACCCTGACAATTTTGATTTTTAAATATGACGATTTAGGACTCATCATTAAGATGGGTCCTTGTTTAGTATACAAATAATAAAATATCTTATTTTCCTTATTTTTAATATGGTAATATTAATAGTAATTTAATGATTATGGAAATATGAGGTAATCGAGATAATGGATGAACAGGACTGGGTAATCTTAAAGGCGCTTTACGAGAAGAAGAATATCACGAAAACGGCTGAGAGTTTATATATATCCCAACCATCATTAACGAAGAAAATTCAACAAATAGAAAAAGAATACCAAGTGGAAATTGTCAAACGGGGAACGAAAGGTGTTCACTTTACACCCCAAGGAGAATATTTAGCTCAATGTGCGGATGAAATGCTGGGTCGTCTCCAACAGATTAAAGATACAGTAATGGATATGGGAGAAGAGGTTAGCGGAACCTTACGATTAGGGGTTTCTAATTACATAACCAGGCACAAGCTGCCACAACTTTTAAAGCTTTTTCGTGAACAGTTCCCAAAAGTAAACTATAAAGTTACAACGGGATGGAGCAGGGATGTATTTAATCTTGTATACAATGGGGATGTACACATTAGTATGGTCCGCGGGGACTATCAGTGGCCAGATTCAAAGATACTACTCTTTGAAGAAAATCTCTGTGTGACCTCATTAGAAAAAATTGAACTTCATGACTTGCCTTCATTACCGAGAATTGAATATGAAACAGATGCTTTATTAAAGACGATGATTGATAATTGGTGGAGTGGGGAATTTTCACAGCCGCCTTTTATAGGCATGGAAGTGGATAAAGCAGATACATGCAAAGAAATGGTTTTGAACGGATTGGGATACGGGATCCTTCCTAGTGTTCTTATTCAGGAGCATCAACACCTTAACCGGATCATTCTAAAAGATAAAAATGGGAATCCTATTGTAAGAAAAACATGGATGTTATATCATGGAAAATCACTTGAGACTAAAGTAATTAAAGAGTTTGTAGAATTTGTGAAGAAATTGGATTTTAAATCTTCTATTTAAAAAGCGTGGGCATATGCTCACGCTTTTTTTAACGTGAAATTCCGAATGAAATATGGGTAGGAAAGTAAAATGATGATTTTGGAAAGTATTTCGTGAAAAAGTGGAAGTAAAATGATTAAAGTGGAAAGTATTAGTTTGAATTTGGAAAGTACCCGCGCCAATCCGGAAAGTAAATCCAATTAAATGGAAATTTCCGAAAAAGTTCATTGAAAATTACCTGAACCAGGCTGGGCGCCAGGCTTTTTTGTGTGATATTCCGCGTGAAATATGGGTAGGAAAGTAAAATGATGATTTTGGAAAGTATTTCGTGAAAAAGTGTAAGTAAAATGATTAAAGTGGAAAGTATTAGTTCTAATATGGAAAGTAACCACCCCGAATCGGAAAGTATATCCAAATAAATGGAAATTCCTCAAACAAGGTCATTGGAAAATTACCTGAGTCAGGCTGTGCGCCTGGCTTTTTTCGTTGGTGCCAATCAGGAAATGTTGTCATTCCTTTTTTGAATGATGGTCGATAATTTATTTGTATTTCAACTATTTGGATATTGTTTTTAAAATGAAATGGATAAGGGGTGAGAGTAATTGGAGGGAAATGCAAGGGAACTTATAACATTTTTAACTGCACACGAAGGGAAAGATTTCGATGCAGTTCTTACGAATGATATCGAGGATACAATTGAATTTAGTTTTATGAGCTACATTAAAAACGCAAAAGTTCATATTCAAACCGGGAGAATAACAGTGAGCGAACCTAAAACCGGAAAATATTTTAGCTTGCCAATGAGCGGCATCAAGCAGATTTGCGATGAAAGCTGTGGACCGTATGATCTAGCATTAACAATTGAATATAACAAGGGTTATTCCATTTTTATACAAATATTTGAATCTTAATAGTTAAGATACCATTCTTTAAATGGAGAGGATTATTATGAGCATTTTATTTCACATCACTTTGTATGTTATTTTACCCATATTTGCCCTTATTGGAGCTGGAGCATTTCTTCATAGAAAATTTAAATTCGATATGCATACCTTATCGAAATTAAATTCTTATTTCCTCATGCCTGCTGTGAGTTTTACCAATGTCTATCAGAGTAAAATTAGAGGGGATACACTCCTGCAAATTCTTAGTTTCCTAGTCTTACAAAGTCTTTGTTTAATGATTTTCAGTACGGGTATTTCTAAAATGGCGAAATTTGAGAGTAGTCTTTCATCGACCTTTAAAAACAGTGTTGTACTAGTTAATTCGGGTAATTATGGATTACCAGTCAGCCAGGTTGTTTTTCAGCATAATCCACTTGGTTTATCGATCCAAGTTGTGGTCATGATTTTTCAAAACCTCTTAACTTATACTTATGGATTATTTAATTCTGTTTCTGTTGATAAGGCAAAATTCCAAGCAGTAAAAGCATTTTTGAAAACTCCTGTTTTATACGCTTTTTTGTTTGGAGTCTTTCTCAATGCAGTATCCATAAGAATTCCAGAATTCATCTGGACTCCTATTAAAAATACTTCAAACGCATTTATTGCAATCGCCCTTGTTACACTAGGTGCACAAAGTGCTTTCCTGAAAATAAGAAGCTTCTCGCTGCCTCTAGTTCTAAGCCTAATCGGACGTCTCATTTTTTCGCCGTGTATGGCATTAATCATCATTTTAACATTGAAGCTGGACGGTATTACAGCACAGTCATTGTTTATTGCGAGCTCTTTTCCAACTTCAAGAAATAGTTCGTTGTTTGCATTGGAATATGGAAACCATCCTGAATATGCCGCACAAACCGTTTTGTTGTCTACCCTATTCAGTATGATAACAGTAACGACTGTTATATTTTCTGCTCATTTGTTATAAAGTTCGGGCACAAGTTCAAGGGACAATTGATAATGTTGATGGAGTTTAAAGAATTACCCGAATAAGCTGTCATTATGATTTAAAGGTCCCAAAAGGGAAGCGTGATGCAGCGGAACGTGCATTGGCCGTATTTGAACGGGGATGCCCAGTTTCCCAAACATTAAAAGGATGCATTTAATTTGACCATCTTTATCTGAATTTGCCTCGGATGGCGGTTGTATTGAGCAACGGGGAAACTGTTGATGAGGCTAGACAGCGAGCTGAGTTGGCTGCTTCGAAAATAATGATTACTCACGATTAGTTAAAAGTGGAGGATTTCCTTCAAGTTATCAAAGGTAATATATTTAAAACTGTGAAAGGCTGTTCTGCCGCCTTTTTATTATGTCTTAAAAAGGGACTGTATAAGTAAGGAATTCTTGTTAAAAATAAACTAAAATCTGATCAAACAAAATATCCCTTGGGTGATTTAAATGAAAAATCAAAAATTGTTTTTGCTATTGTTACTGGTTCTACCTTGGTTAACGGTACCATTAATGGGGAGGAAAGCATTTAAAAGATTTCTTCCGACTGCAATCTTTATGTGTACTTTTACTAAGGCTTTGGATTTGTATGGTGAAAAGAAAAACTGGTGGGAATTTTATAAAGGTATTGGCCCTTTTAATAGCATGAATTTTATGAATTTCGGTCCATACCTAGTTACTAGCTTATGGATTTTAAAAATGACTTATGGTAAATTCCTGATGTTCATCATTTCCAATACTGTTCTTCATACCGTGTTTATCTTCGGCGCAATAAAGCTTGTAAAGGAATTTAAAATATTTTCTTTAGTAAACTTAACAAAAATTAAATATTTAGGAGTGAATTTCTTAAGGGCTTTGATTCTCTATGCTTTTCAATATATAACGGAAACTGCTTTTTCAAGGAAGTGGTTTATTAAATAAAAGACATTGAATGTTATTAATAATCTCCAAATTTAGAGGATAGGTGAGCCTGTTTTTCGATGGATTGGGATCTATGTAATGGTAAAGTGGAGTTTCCTTTACTCATTCCAATCTATTTTCTGATTTATCTGGCTGCCGATAGGTTAAGTCGAGTAAAAAACTTTGCAGAAATATAATGGGGGAATATCATAATGGCGAATTTTTTTCTCATGTTTTCCCTTTCTTAAAATGGTTTCATTTATGACAACAACTTCAGTATAAGGAAAAATTAATAAAGAAAAAAAGATAGTAAAACCTTATACTATCTTCTTTCTATTGTTAATTTCCATCAATATATTTTTATAGTTTCTTTGGACGTTTAAAATATCCATTTAATCGTTTTTGCTGATGCTGCCATCGTCTGATCCTTTTTAAAAGGGTATAGGATACATGAATTTTCTCATTTTCTAAGGCAATGTCAGGAACTAGTCTCATCCACAATGATTTAGGGTATGCGACTAGTTGATCAGGATACACACTTCTATGGCCAATCGTGATATAGGCGGTAATACAGGCGCCCACTACATAAATCCCAGTTGAACTTCCGAATAACTCGAATCCCATAAAAACTGCAGCAATTGGGGTATTGGATGCTGAGGCAACAACGGATACCATACCAACCGCTGCCCCCAAGGCAGGATTGACCCCAAGAAGTTGGGCTAGTACATTCCCTGCAATTGCCCCAATCACAAACTGCGGTGTTACAATCCCACCATAGAAACCAGAACCCAAAGTAATCGAAACAAGTAGAATTTTCCAAAGCCAACCAAGATAAGAAACCTGCTCGCCGCTTAAAGCACTTTCCATAATTGGCAAGCTTAACCCAAGGTAATCGGTTGGGATCATTAAAATAAGCAATGATAAAATGAGTCCACCTACAAATGGCATCATTGGCGGCCAAATATGGAATTTTTGCTGAATGGAACTGAATAACCAGCGTACTCTCTCAAAGGATTCAATAAATAACCATGAAATAAGACCACAAACCATACCAATGAGAAGAATTTTTAAAAATAAAACATCAGAAAACTGCTGGGAAAGATGGACAGGATAATAATCATAAGAAATTCCCCATAATTTGCTCACTTCAAAGGAAGTAACACCGGCAATCACGGCTGGAAAAATAAAATCATGCCGGATTCGTCCAATCGTCAACACTTCAATTCCATAAATGGCTCCTGCAATAGGCGTCCCGAATACACTGGCAAAGCCGGCGCTGACTCCGCAGGCAACAAGGCGTTTTTGGAGCTCGGGATTTAAGTGGAGGAGATAGCCGAACCAGGAAGCAAGCGTCCCTCCAATATGGGAGCAAGGACCTTCCTTACCTGCAGACCCGCCCGAAGCAAGTGTAATGATAGCGGCGATCGGCTTAATAGCGATTGTCTTATAAGGCATAAGACCCGATTGTTCATGAACTGCCGCAATGACAGAATCCTTTTTATCTTTGGATCCATACCGATAACCAAAATACAAAATCAATCCATTCAAAAGCCCTCCAATCGGCAAAAGTATCATACTCAGCCACAAAGGAAGGTGAGAGGTTTTATCTGTAGAAAAGTAAAGCCCTTTTAAAAACAGACTGGTCCCTGTCCCTACAATACCTCCAGTAATAGTAGCCAATAAAAACCAGCGGATGATAGTTGCTATCATCACGAGCGGCTCAACATATCGAATGCGTGACATTAATCAACACCCCCTTTTAAAAAATAGCACTTGATTAAAGAGATGTCTAATGGAAGGGGGGATTGGAAATTTCGGAGTGGGGAACTTTTTTCCTGTATTGTATAATAACCCCGTCCAAAAAGAATAACTTGAATAAGGTCTAAATATAATGGATTCGATGGCATGAAAATGGGCCTTTTCAGCACATATTTAAACACAGTTAAGTGATTTTATAATCCCTTAATTGAACGGGAGGGGTGTTCTTGTTTAAAGAGAGTATAGACCCTTATTTGCACGTTCGATATGCCAAGAATCCTGTCTATACCCCTAATGGTCAAAAGCTTAGCTTTATTGCCGATTATACGGGCATACCACAAGTTTGGGAACTCAATCGTGGGGAAGAATGGCCTGCTCAGATTTCTTTTACAAAAGAAAGAATTACCTTTGTTGGACTTGTTAAGGGCACTTCTGACCGTATTATTGGGATGGATGAGGGCGGAAATGAAAATCAGCAGTTGTTCTTACTCAAGGAGGATGGGAAACTGATTGAACTGACAAAGTCACCCAATCATGTTCATCGCTATGGTGGCAGCTCCCCGGATGGAAAATGGATTGTCTGGTCAAGCAATCGCCGCAATCCAGCATTTTTTGAGATTTATATTCAAAGTCTAGAAACACTCGAATATCATCCTTTGTTAACCGGAGATGGCCTTTTTACAGCAGTGGAATGGTCTCCTGATGGGAAATCATTATTAGTCCAAAAGACAAACTCTCCCCTGGATAATGATTTAGGCATACTCGATCTGGCTACAGGGTCTGTTGATTGGATAACAGAGCATAAAGGGGAAGCGAGTTTTCGAGAAGTCCATTTTAACAAGGATGGAGATCATATCTATGTATTAACGAACAAAGATAGCGAATTTTTCGGGCTTGCACTTATCCATATAAAAACCAAGCATTTTGTGTGGCTAGAGCAAGGAAATTGGGATTTTGAAGAACTCGAAATGAATAATGATAAAAATTTGTTAGCCTTTTCCGTGAATGAAGGAGGAGTATCTAAGGGGGTACTTTTAGACATAAATCGAAGTTACCTTTATTCGTGGAAAACACCAACTGGAATCATAAAAGATTTAAAATTTTCCCCTGATAACAAAAAACTGGCTTATGTTTTCAATGGCCCGGCCTATCCATCTGATATTTGGGAGCTTGATTTAGAAAGCATACAGTCGGAAAGACTTACCTATGTTTCCCGTTCCCCAATACTCCAAGATAAATTAGTTGAGCCAGAGCTTATAAGTTATCGCTCATTTGATCATCTTGAAATTCCAGCATTTTTTTATAAACCAAAGCTTACAACTGAAAAATTTCCGTTAGTCATTGTCATTCACGGCGGTCCTGAGAGTCAGTCTCGTGCTGTATACAACCCTGTTGTGCAATATTTAATCGGTAAAGGGTATGCTGTGTGCACACCAAATATCCGCGGGAGTACAGGTTATGGGAAAACGTTCACGAAATTGGATGATGTCAGAAAAAGAATGGACGCCCTGAAGGATATAGTTTTTTTAGTTGAATGGCTAAAGGTGAATGGGAACATCGATTCTAATAGGATAGGAATAATGGGAGGCAGCTATGGAGGATTTATGGTCCTAGCAGCCATCAGCCACTATCCACAGCTATGGTCTGCCGCGATTGATATTGTGGGTATGTCGAGCCTTAGAACGTTCTTGGAAACCACCCATCCTTGGCGCAAGAAGCTTAGGGAAGCGGAATACGGAACGATTGAAAGAGATGGAGACTTTTTTGATAAAATCGATCCATTGAATCATGTAAATCGCATAACCACTCCGTTATTGGTGATCCATGGGGAAGGTGATCCTCGTGTCCATATTAAAGAATCCGAGCAAATCGTCAATAAATTGAAGGGAAAACAACACCCTGTTGACTTTATCCGGTTCGAAGATGAAGGTCATACGATTTCAAAGCTAAAAAACAAAGAAATTGCCTACAAGGCAATCGTAGATTTTCTAGAACGTTGTTTTGAAATCGAAGACAAAAGAAGCAGGGGATTTAAAAGGAGTCGGGAATATCCTTTCTTCTTTGGGTGAATCTCATGACAAAAAGGACTGACCACACTTGGTTAGTCCTTTTTGTCATGCACATGTAGCGCTTGGCACTTCTGTTACATTAATAGTAAAGAATAGGATAAACAGCCAGCCAATATTCCAAGGATGGCTCCGAAAACCACGTCGGATGGATAATGAAGGCCTAAATAAATTCTTGAAACCCCTACACATACACCCACGAGAATCAGAACAAAAGAAAACGATGGGATGGTTAAGATATAAGGAGTCAATACCGCAAAGATGGCAGTTGTATGTCCCGAAGGAAAGGAATGGTCCTGTAAGGGATTAGCCAGTATATTCGTTTTTTCAATCGTTAGATATGGTCGTTTTCTAGGGAAAAATTCTTTTGCAAGATGGACTGGAATATGGCTCGCTGCCAAAGCAAGAGCACTGGAAATGGCAAGAAGCCGCGTTTCCCTGGACCATGATGTCAGAAAAAGTAAGATTGTGGAGATAATCGTAAATCTTGCTCCCCCGAAATGTGTGATCGTTCGAAAAAAGAGATTCAACAAATACAGATGAAAATACCGATTGATTTTTTGGAAGATTTGACAATCGACCCCGTAAAGCACATGGATGATTTTGCTCATGCTCGGCTCCCCTTATAAGTAAAATACTCACTTCAGTCTAAAACCCAAACATAGGGTTTCTTCCATTATAAAGGGAAAACGGCCAGTTTTTATGAAACTGGTGTTAAGAATAAATTAAGAATTGTAAATTATCTTGTTTTGCTGGCGATTCAGGCTTTAATGATGCATGAGAACCGTCCCCATGCCTCAATATAAATGTTAGAATGTCTTCGGCGGCGTTTGCATGGATGAATTTTCTTTGGGAGTTTATTATTTTGTTGAGTTTTTCACCATTATTTTCGAGTAGGTTCGTTACAGTCAGTCTAATTTCCTTTGGGTTTTTGCAAACTACTCCCAAATTGAAAATTTCGGCGAAGGCTGGATTATCCTCTTCTTGACCTGGCAAAGCTCCTGTAATGATTAGCGGCGTATTGGCAGCGATTGCCTCAAACATGACATTGGGGCTTCCCCTGGTAAAAGCGATATCAGATTGCAGCATCAAATCTTGAATATTTTTCGTGAACCCATAAATCTCAACTCGATCACCATATGGGGGCTTAAGTGCTCTCGTCAGTTTTGCTTTAAGTTTTTCATTTCTTCCCGCTGCAATTTTTACCGTACAATTGAAATGATTAAGGAGGCTTTTCGCTATTTTCTCCATGTTTCCTACACCTTCACCGCCGCTCATGATCAAACATTTTAACGGTTTTTCTTTTCTATAGAGTTTAGGTTGTGGATCGCTCTTTCGGAAAAAGCGAGATCGGACTGGAAATCCTATAACCTTTATCTTCTGAAGCGGAATCCCAAGATCAATACACTTAAATTGGGCCTCAAACGTGGGACAAATGATGGTTTCTGCCCGCTTATCCAGCCATAGGGGGGAAATGTTTACAAGGTCAGCGATTAAGGTAATGAAAGGGATCTTTACGTTTTGCTTCTCAAGGATGTTCAAGATGGAACCATTAAAATTGGGATGAACTGATAAAATCATATCGGGCTTTATATCGTGAAGAAGTTGAAGAAAATGATCTTTAATAAGTCCTTCAAAAAAATGGTTGACGATGGAGGGTTTTTCAGCTGATAGTTTCCAAATCATTTTCCATAGTGTTTCGGAATTTCTTGTGAGGGGACCATAAGCTTCACCGATTTTTGACAGTAATGGCTTTCCAAGCGAAAACCCATCCACAACATGAATTTTTACTCCATTGAAAGATTTGACCTTTTCACACAGTGCTTCTGTTATGCTTTTATGACCATGTCCTGTATGGTCGGAAGAAATAATCAATAATGTCTTTTCCATAGTATCAGCCCTTTTTAAGTTTTTTTATAATTCGTAGTATGAGTTCTGACACCTACGTAAAGAAATATGAAAAGAAAGAAGATATGAAAATAGCAAACAAGACGGCAGCACCCGTCTTGTTTCACTTTTTTCTTCCTGCTTATTGACCAGAATTGCCATCTTCATTTTGTGATCCATCATCTTGGGAACCATCGTCGGTTTGTTCAGTGTTCGTATCATCTGTTTTTGAGCTGGTATCTGAGCATGCCGTTGCAACTCCGAGTAACATTAATGCTGACATCAAAGCAAAAAGCCATTTTTTGAATTTCATCTTTCTTCCTCCTTGAATGTTGCATTTTTTATTACAGTCTTATCATACAAGCTTTTGAGGAAAAAAAGAGATGATTTTCCAATTCTTAACATGAATTAACCGTATCTATAAACGGCTTTAATAGTTTCTATTTAAAATTTACTTATAATTTACGAAACTGGATTATTGGTTCATTTTCTATTTTTATAACTCCTCGCTATAAATGTTTTTCCTCCGTCATAAGATTGTAGTAAAACTCCTATTCCGATATAATAAAAACTATTGATAGCAAGGGCTTCATCGAGTGAGAGTGGGTAATATATGATTGATATTAGTAAAATTGTTCAAGGGAAAAATTTAACCGAAATAGATGTCCAGCTTGTTCAATATATCATTGAAAATATCGACATTGTTTTGCAAATGGGAGTAAGGAAAATAGCAAAAGAAAATTTCACTTCTCCGGCAACTGTCATCCGCCTGTCCAAAAAATTAGGCTATACCGGATTTGTCGATATGTATTATCAGCTTCTGCCGCTTGTCAAGAAAGCAGATTTACCGCAAAGCGGCGTGATGGAGGATTTTTTGGAAATTAGTGAGAAGGATTTTCTGGACCATAATTCGCTGGAAGATTTCCAATCCTTTATAGACAATGTACTAAACCTTAAGCAAAGCTATATTTTTATTTACGCCACCGGTTTTTCCGCCATTGCTGCAGAATACTTGTATAAAAAATTATTGGTATTGGGCAGAAAAACCATTTTTGCAAGCGGGACAGATTCGATTGGCGTATTCGAAAATAATTTGGAAGATATCGGGGCCTTAGTCGTCATTTCCAAATCAGGTGAAACACAGCTAATCATCGATAAATTACAGGCAGCCAAAGAGCATCAAATTTTTACGGTGTCATTCACAAAAGAAACAGACAATCGGATCGCTGAGCTTTCCAATTTGAATTTTAAGATCATCGACCATAGTAAACTGGATGACCGAAATATGCTGCCAAACAGCTTTTTTCCAAGTCTTATGCTGATGTTTGAATTTATCATCAAGCAGTATGTTGAAACAATTATGCATAAAAAAGACAGCAACGAGTGAAACGTGTTTCAATGTGTGAAACACGTTTTTTATCTTGTTGAATCTATCGACTCTAAAACGGTTACATTGTATTCTAAACCTGTCGACGAAAACGAATACAAAAAACAATTACAGGAGGGGAAGGCAAAATGAAAGCGAAAGTCATGGATGGCATGCAGCGCTTTTCCAAAGCGATGTTCATTCCGGTACTTATTTTGCCGATTGCGGGTATTTTAATTGCCCTAGGGAACTTACTAACCAATCAAAGACTATTAGAAGTCATCCCATTTTTAAATAATCCGATTACAACCGGTTTTGGAACAATTTTAACAGGATCATTGGTTTCAATTCTTGGTAACTTGGGACTTATTTTCTGTGTCGGGATTACGGTCGGTTTAGCGAATAAAGAAAAAGCTGTCGCTGGATTTACCGCATTGTTAGGCTACCTGGTGTTTGTCAATGCGATGAATAAATTTATGCAGTTGAGCGGGGTTCTCTATGAAGGAGAAACCTTGCAAGGGACTGGACAAACTCTTGTATTAGGTGTGCAAATCCTGGACATGGGTGTGTTCCTTGGACTAATCCTCGGTATCATCACAGCAATGGTTCATAACAAATTCATTGATACAGAATTTAATGGCGCGTTTCAAATTTACGGCGGCTCACGATTTGTCTTTATCGTTCTAATTCCAGTCGTTGTGCTATTATCCATCGCTCTTACATTTATTTGGCCATATTTCCAAACTGGCATTAACAAGCTTGGAACACTGATTAACCACAGCGGCAGCTTCGGAATTTTCTTATACGGAGCATTGGAACGTTTGTTAATTCCAACCGGGCTGCACCACCTTATCTATACACCATTCTTATACACAGAATTGGGCGGTACTGCTGAAGTTGGCGGCAAAGTATTCGAAGGGGCAAGAAATATTTATTATGCGGAAATTGCCGATCCAAGCGTAAAAGAGCTTTCTCCAAGCGTCGTTTGGGATGCCCGCGGGATTTCAAAAATGTTCGGTTTAATTGGCGCATGTTTGGCAATGTATCATACTGCCAAGCCTGAAAATAAAGCCAAGGTAAAAGCAATCCTGATTCCAGCTGCAGTTACATCTTTTATCGCAGGTGTCACAGAACCAATTGAATTCTCATTCATGTTCGTTGCACCATTATTGTTCGTAGTTCACGCTGGTTTAAGCGGTTTAGCGATGGTAACGTTCCATCTATTTGACGTCCGTGCGATTGGACCAAACGGAATGATTGACTTCTTGCTTTTCAATCTACCGCTCGGAATTCAAAAGACACACTGGCCAATGTACATTTTAATCGGATTAATCTTCTTTGTGATCTATTACGTGGTCTTCCGCTTCTTGATTGTAAAATTCAACTTCAAAACAATCGGTAGAGAAGATGAAGGTAATGAGACGAAATTGTATTCAAAGAAAGATTACAAAGCAAAGAAAAGTGCAGGAACAGCTGGGGATCCTGTGCCGCAAGGAAATGACGGAATTGCCCCTGTAATCGTCGATGCCTTGGGTGGAGTAAGCAATATTAATACTGTAACAAATTGTTATACACGACTTCGCTTAACTCTGGAGCATCCTGAAAGGGTAAATGAAGATGTGTTGAAAAAAGAAACAGGTGCCAGCGGAGTTATTATTAAAGACAAAAATGTACAGGTTGTTTATGGCTTACAGGTAACAAACATCCGTAAAGCGGTAGACAGCTACTTAGGATTAAGCACAAACGAATAAACATTAACAGATAGAAACCTATACAACAAAGAGAAGACAGATAATAGAAGGGAATGGAGAACATGAAGAAATTCTCAGTAGTAATTGCAGGCGGAGGAAGCACCTATACACCGGGTATTGTGATGATGCTATTGGATAATCTGGACCGTTTCCCGCTTCGGAAATTAAAATTATATGATAATGACAAAGAAAGACAAGCGGTTTTAGGAGAAGCACTGGACATTGTAATGAAAGAAAATGCACCGGATATTGAATACTCTTTTACAACTGATCCAGAAGAAGCATTCACCGATATCGACTTCTGTTTTGCCCATATTCGTACGGGAAAATATGAAATGCGCGAAAAAGATGAAAAGATTCCATTAAAGCATGGGGTCGTCGGCCAAGAAACCTGCGGACCTGGCGGAATTGCATATGGTATGAGAAGCATCGGTGACATGATCGAGTTGATTGACATCATGGAAAAATACTCACCGGATGCATGGATGTTAAACTATTCTAATCCTGCAGCCATTGTAGCAGAAGCTTGCCGAGTGGTGCGTCCAAATTCTAAGGTATTGAACATTTGCGATATGCCTGTCGGAACGCTGCGTAGAATGTCGCATATCATTGGCAAACAGCCACAGGACTTGGAAGTACGTTATTTCGGATTAAACCACTTTGGCTGGTGGACAAGCGTAAAAGATAAAGAAGGACATGAATATCTGCCGCAAATTCGTGATTATGTCGCAGAGAATGGCTATCTGACACAAAAAGAAGTGGACACCCAGCATACCGATGCAAGCTGGCAGGAGACACATAAGAAAGCGAAGGATCTGTTAGCGGTCGATCCAAGATTCTTGCCTAACACCTATTTAAAATATTACTTCTACCCTGATTATGTGGTGGAACATTCAAATCCTGAATTCACACGGGCCAATGAAGTCATCGCCGGCAGAGAAAAGACGGTCTTTTCAACAGCAAGAAACATCATTGAAAGAGGAACAGCGGAAGGCTGTGAATTTGAAATGGGTGCTCATGCAGTCTTTATCGTCGACCTTGCTCGTGCCATTGCCTTTAATACACATGAAAGAATGCTGTTGATTGTTGAAAACAATGGTGCTATTGCTAACTTTGATGACGATGCCATGGTGGAGGTTCCATGTATTATCGGCAGCGACGGTCCAGAACCATTAAGCCAAGGTAAGATTCCTGAATTCCAAAGAGCATTAATGTACCAGCAGGTAACAGTCGAAAAACTAGTTGTCCAAGCCTACATCGAAGGCAGCTACCAAAAACTATGGCAAGCTCTAACACTATCAAAAACAGTGCCAAGCGCTAAAGTAGCAAAAGAAATCTTAGATGACTTAATCGAAGCTAATAAAGCATACTGGCCAGAGTTGCACTGATGCATGGGGACGGTTCTTATGCATCATCTGTAAGAATCGTTTCGATGGGTTTTCATGGTAATTTAATATAAGATGAATGAAAGGCGAAAGAAGCGGAGAGCTTTTTCGCCTTTTCATACGGGCATCTTGCGAATAGGAGGAAAATAGAATGTTTAAAAAGCTATTTGGAAAAAAAGAGTCAACAACAATGACCCTTGTTTCACCGATTACTGGAAAAGTGGTCAAAATTGAAGATGTTCCTGACCAGGTATTCAGTCAGAAAATGATTGGCGACGGGATTGCGGTTGAGCCTACTGAAGGAGTAGTCGTAGCACCGATGGACGGTGAGATTGCGCAAATTTTTCCAACCAATCATGCTGTTGGAATTCGCAGCAAAGATGGCTTGGAAATCCTCATTCATATCGGAATGGAAACCGTAGCGATGGGTGGAGAAGGCTTTGAAGGCCATGTAAAACAAGGTGATCAAGTTAAAGCTGGTGACAAGCTTGTTACCTTTGACCTGGAGATGGTCAAGGAAAAAGCGGAAAGCATCATTTCGCCAGTTGTGATTACAAACTTTGATGCAGTTGACACTTTAACTAAAACGGAAGATACCTCAGTAAAACGTGGGGAATCTGTTTTGTTGCAGGTGAAAATGAAGTAGAAAAAAGATTCGTTGTTGGGTTAGAAAGTTGTGTTACAAGGCAACTCTACAAAATATTGCAAAAAGACCAACGTGTATGTGTACGTTGGTCTTTTTTATTACTATTTTATCTCACATCGTATAATTCATAGGATTGCCCTTATGGTGTTTACCAGGGAATAATCCCATTTATATTAAGGATTTTTCCATTATAATTTGTTTCGCTTAGGGCGTATTTAACAATGATTTGTGCACCTTCTGCAGTTGTTTTTCCCCCTGGGGCATTTCCATTAAGGTCAGTAGTGGTAAAACCAGGAGTAACCCCTAAAATTTCAGGACCGGTTGCACCAAATTCTTTACCAAAGGCTAATGTTAAAGAATTCACAGCGGTTTTTGATGAATTATAACCTAGAATATTAAGATGTCCAGCTTGACCATTGTCAAACATCGTTTGCGAAGCCATATCGGTAGTGACGTTTACAATTTTCCCACCATGAGATTTTTTTACTATTGGAAAAAAGGTTTGGATCATCTGAAATGTTCCAAAGAAGTTAACATCAAATTCTTTACGTAGCGTTTCTATTTTTAATTCACTAGGCAAAATACCGAAATCGAGTGCAATCCCTGCGTTATTTATTAACAAATCCAAGTGATCCGTTACTTCAAGGATTTTATTTTTTGAGTTTTGAATTGATTGTGTATCTGAAATATCAACTTGAACAAATGAAACATTCGAAAAGCCTAAAGATTCTACAGCTTTTTGTCCGAGTTCTTCATTGCGTGCTCCTAAAAATACGTGATAATTTTTTTCTGCTAATTGGCGGACAATCTCGTAGCCAATACCTTTATTAGCACCAGTTACAAAAGCGAATTTAGTCATATTTTAATTCCTCCAATATTTTATTTTAATTAGATACAATTAAAAGATACAACCTAAATCTAGGTTTAAGTCAAAGTGATTTTTAACAAAAAGATTGGAGCCCCTAAAAGAGGATTCCAGGCTTGATTAGGCTCATACTGATGTCCCATAATTTTCGGGCAGAATCTTGGTCATTTGCAGCTTCAGTAGTTTCAGTTTCTTTGCAGTTAACATAGAATTTACCGCTAACGCCAAGAACAGCAGGGGAGGAGGCAAGATAGACTGGTGTAATTGCACCTTTTTTCGGATTAGTTGAGAACGTTTTGAATATCGTCCGTAGTAACCAAGGCATGTCATGCATAAGATTAGTGCGGATAATTCCTGGATGTAGGCTGTTAACAGTAACACACTTTCCATAAAGTCTCTTTGAAAATTCCTTAGTAAATAAAATTAAACCTAATTTAGTAGGACCTACTGCTCTGAAAAAAGCATAATTTTGTTTGGTCATAAGGTCGTCAAAGTTCATTTTAATTCCATTGTGCTTGGAGGCTACATTAATAATTCTTCCTTCACCACTTGTTTCAAGCGACTCTAGTAAGAGGTGGGAAAGGATAAAATGAGATAAATAGTTTGTGGCAAACGTGGTTTCAATTCCATCTTTAGTTTCAGAACGTTTTGCTAGAAAAACTGCTGCATTATTAATTAAAACATCCAACTTGTTATACTTATTCTTAAATTGATCTGCTGCATTTTTGACTGAACGCTGAGATGATAAATCAGCAAGAAGGAGATCTACTTGGGTATTACCTGTTACTTCAATAATATCTTGAATCGCTTTTTTGCCTCGTTCCTCATTTCTGCATAGTAGAACAATTGTTGCTCCTTTTTTAGCTAATTCTATGGCTGTTGCTTTACCAATCCCTGAGTTGCCTCCAGTAATTAAACAAATTTTCCCTTTCATCGATTTCTCCCCTTCTCAAGCAATTCAATATTATTTTTTTTCAATCTTTCCAAACGTTTTTCCATGGATGGCATTTAAAACAGATTCAGATGCTAGAAAATCATGTGGGAACCCCAGGTCAATTTTGCTAGCATCATTTAATTGGGTAAGATGTGTTTCTGAAAGACGGAAAGCCAAAGTTCCTAGATTGTCTTTCATTTGTTCTTCACGTTTTGCACCAATTAGCGGAATGACGGTACCAGCTTGTTGACGGACCCAGTTTATTGCAACTTGGGCAGGGGAAACTGCTAGTTCTTTTGCGATTTCTTCCACAACCGCAGCAATAGCCCGGTTGCGTTCATTTAAGCGTGCACTTTGAGGAGATAATCTCCCTTTTTCAGCTGAAGGATTATTGTATTTTCCCGTTAGTGCACCGCCAGCCATTGGTGCCCATGCAGTAACTCCAATATCTAAAGCGCGTGCCATTGGTAATAAATCTCTTTCTGGAGTTCGCTGTAACAAATTGTACTCTACTTGCAAGCCGATAAATGGAGTCCAACCACGGAGAGTGGCAAGCATATTAGCTTGTGAAACAATCCAAGCAGGTGTATCCGAGACTCCTACATAAAGAATTTTTCCAGAACGAACTAAATCGTCAAGTGCACGCATCACTTCTTCGACCGGTGACATGAAATCCCAAGCATGAAGCCAAAGCAAATCTATATACTCGGTCTGAAGCTGTTTTAAGCTCTTTTCAAAGGATTGAACGAGATTTTTTCGATGGTTGCCGCCGCCATTTGGATCTTGTGGACGAGTGTTGAGTGTATATTTTGTCGCAACAACAAACTGTTCACGCTTTTCACGAATAAATTCCCCAACATATTTTTCACTTGTTCCATTCGTATAATTAACAGCCGTATCAATAAAATTCCCACCAGCTTCAACGAAAGCATTGAAAATTTTTTTGCTTTCTTCCTTAGAAGCGCCAAATCCCCAGTCTTCCCCAAACGTCATTGTACCTAAAGCTAATTCAGATACTCGTAAGCCGCTTCTTCCTAACAATTTATAATTCATTATAAGACCTCTTTTCTAATAGTTATTTTTCAGATGACGTACCAGCTCTTCAGCACTTTCGAGGACTTTTTCGTTCGTTAAGAGGCGTACTCCCTGCTTCGTAAAAGTAGGCAAGAACCTCATACCGGTCAAGTTAGCGGTTGCCTGAAATGGTTTGGTTAATTCGCTCATGCTGTAGTGATTGTATCCTCCGGCTTGATAGGCATCTTCCGGTCCGCCTGTTGAAATAGCTAACATAAAGTCTTTTCCACGCAATTTCGTTCCTTGCGACCCATATGCCCAACCGTAAGTAAGGACCAAATCCTGCCATTGTTTTAATAAAGCGGGTGAACTGTACCAGTAGAATGGGAATTGTAAAACGATACGATCATGCTTCAAAAGAAGCTGCTGTTCTTTTTCCACATCAATCTCAAATGTTGGGTAATGTGCATATAAATTATGGACTGTAACATTTTCTTCTTGTTGAAGACGGTTCATCCACGTTCTATTTACCTTCGATTGTTCCAAGTTTGGATGTGCTACAATAACTAATGTTTTCATCTTTGATCACCTTTTAATTGTTTATATACATACGCAAACAAAAATTATTAAAAGGTATTTTAGTGGAAGAAATACCTTTATTTAAATATTTTAATTAAGCTTCAATTAAAGATGGCTGAAAGACGTAATTTACATATGCTTTTGCATTTTCTTCAAGTTGTTCATCTGTGACATGCATAACACCATTCAACACAAACAATGGAAGAAACTTCGTACCAATGAGATTGCTTGTTTGCTGTAAAGGAGTTGTTAAGGTCTCCATGGTAAAATGGTTGTAGCCTGTAGGCTGATAAGACTCTTCCGGTCCAAAGGTTGAAATCGCAAGACCTAGTTCTTTACCGTGAAGCTTGTCGCCGCCTGGGCCATAGGCCCAGCCGTAAGAGAGCACTTCATCCTGCCATTTTTTTAACAAAGAGGGCGTGCTGTACCAGTAGAATGGAAATTGAAGAATAATACGATCATGTGATTCTAATAGGCTTTGTTCGTGTGCTACATTAATTTTCCCGTCTGGATAAGTCTGATAAAGAGTATGAATCGTAATTTCTTCGTGTTTTTGCAATTCCTGCATCCAAGTACGGTTAATTCGGGATTGTTCTAAATTTGGGTGGGTGATAATTACAAGAGTTTTCATTTGTAAGTCTCCTTTTGTCTATTTTTCTAGTTTAGATTTCACTTATTTTTTCATTCTGAGCTTTTTTATATTTGTATATGCAAATGTATTTTCAAAAAAATTTACTTTTCTTCAAATATAATTTCTGTTTCAGTTTGATTTTCGTACATGCTATAAAATGCCTTCGCAATATTTTCTGCAGAGTAATAGGTTCCTTCTTGAACAAACCCGTTAATCGTTAATGTTCCTACATAAATTCCTTTAGGGCTCAATTCTTGGCGCAGGCTATATGCTAAATTGCGAATACCTGCTTTTCCAATTGCTAATGAAGCATAGTCAGCATATGGGTGAAGAGCTAATCCGCCGCCGGTTAACAAAATGGTTCCATTTTGCATATAAGGTATCACTTCTTTTACACTAGTAAGTGCTCCGGCTACACTGATTTTAAAATCTTCTACTAATTGGTCCACGCTTAATGTTGTTGGTTTGCCTGGTCTTCCTGATGCAGCATTGTATAAGAGTACATCAATTTTTCCCAAAGTCTTAATTACAGCATCAATGGCAGTTTTTAGAGATTTTTCTGTGGAGACATCCCCTGGAAATCCTGTTGCTTCAATCCCATCATTTTTAAGATCATTTTCATATTTTTGTAATGACTTCATGCTGCGGGAAATAAGAGCAACTTTAAAGCCTTCTTTTCCGAATTTCCTTGCTGTATTTAAGCTAATCCCTGGACCTGCACCAACAATCAGTAATATTTGTTCTGACATAATAAAGCCTCCTAATTATATTTGTATATGCAAATGAAGATACAAAAAAATTAAAGTTTTTTTTCTAATTTATTGCTAGCCTCGTGAAGCGTTTTACTTAAATCCTTACTGAATTCGCGTCCTAATACTTCTGAATAACTGGAGAACAATTCTTTTAAAGAGTCTCGAAATTCATCGTACACTTTTTCTCCTTCTTCAGTTAGTGTAATAAACGATTGTTTTCCATCCATTTTTCTGGTGACCAGTTTTAATTTTTCAAGTTTATCAATAAACCTCGTACTGGTCGAAGGCGCAATGGATAATTTGTGGCATAGTTCCTTCTGTGTGATTTCTGGATGGAACTTCACAATCATAATCATGTAAAGATATGAAGGAGCAAGGTCACCAAAATCAAATGTTCTTTCGGCTAATTTTGTAATGTTACGAGCAAACCGGCTGGCTGTGAAGTAAAGACAATGAATTAATACCTGTTCTTCTTCATTCATTTGATCAAATCCTTTTATTCATTTGCATATACAAATTAACACGAAATTACGTTAAGGTCAACTAAATTATGATACATGGGGACGGTTCTTATGCATCATTTTCAAGAATCGCTCGATGAGTCTTCACAGAAATTTAATTTTATTATTATTGAATGAAAGGTGAACAAAGCGGAAAGCTTTTTTCGCCAATTGTGATTCCAAATATTGGTGCATCCATCCATCCATTTCAAACTTGAAATGTCAAAAAACGATTAATCTCGATGGCTTTATAAAGATAATAGTTTTTATCAAGGAAAACTTTTTGCATTAAGGAAACTTTTTAGAGGAATTAAATAATATAAGAATAAAGGGAGTGATAAGGGTGTTTCCATCTAAACGCATTAAGAAAAAAATCCAATTACATTCCTACTTATGTAAAGTGTTAGGGATTATTAGTGACCAAGAATATAATACAATTGTAAACAATATCAGTTCTCATGAACATTAACTATAGATGAAAAAGATGTTAAGAACACTATGGCAGCTTTTTATTCAGCGTACAATTCAGGAGAGATAAAGAAGAGAGATGGAAAATCCATCTCTCTTCAATGAAACTACTGTATCCAAAGTTTAAATAACCCTTCAGTTACCCCTAAGTTGTACATATAAAATATCCCAAACACTATACTAATCAAGCCCGTTATTTGAGTAAGTGATTTATTTAGCCCAACTTTTTTGGAGCTAAAAACGAAAGGAATTCCTATAATTGTGGTAAAGAAAAGCATTCCAATTATGGTTCCTACACCAAATATAAGGATATAGATTGCCGCTTCCCAAACACTATTAACAGTACTCATGGTCAAAAGTACCATAGCCCCACTCCCAGCAAGACCATGAATTAAGCCAATCACCATGGATTTTAAGTATGAGACATTTTTATGATTATGTTTATGCCCGTGTTTTCCCATATGAGTATGAGAGTGAATATGTTTATGTTCTTCTCCATGGTGTTCATGCTGATGTATGTGGATACTCTTAAATGAAATGACAGTTGAAACTCCGAGATAAACAAGCATGATACCAACTAAAAATTCTAATGACATCGCCCATTTTTCAGGTATTTCGCCTTTCATAAGAATAATGATAATCCCGATAATAAATAATGTAGCAGTATGACCAATTCCCCAGAATACTCCTGCTAAAGATGAACGTAATAATTTTTTACTTTGACTAGCAATGGTAGATACAGCAATCACATGGTCTGGTTCTATTGCGTGTTTGATACCCAGCACAAATCCTAAAGCAAGAATGGATAGAAAACTTACCTCCATTAAATAACCTCCTTTAAAAATAGTAAAAAAGCAAACACCAAACATTTGTAAGTTGGATGGAATTTAACCAAAGAATTTAGAATGGTTTTGAGCATTAATCAATAATATCATAGAATGGATTATCTTTATTGATAAAATTGTTAAAAAGATAATCAACAATTTTTATAGATTTGTTGAGTAAACAACGAAATGCGTGTTTTTAACCATTGAAAGCATCTTGGTTCTATTTATAATGATAAACAGATGTTGATTAATCTTGCTAAGAGGGAGCCTAGTATTTTTGAATAAAAACACACTAATTAATTTATGTTGTGTATTTAGACAGAAAATGTCCGGGAAATCCCAACCAACAAGATTGTAAAGTACCAATTATATTTGTTTTACAGGAGGATTTTATATGATTAACGCTAAAGCACGTGCTGTATTCAATCCAAAAGGTCCATTCAAACCGACCTCGATAGAGCGCAGGGATTTAAAGCCGCGAGATGTCCTTATTGAGATTCAGTACGCTTGGTGCTGGCTTATTAACTGGTAAATATGGAGTGAACAAACGTCCAGAACAGGGGCGCCTTGTCGAGGATGCTCGCTACGGTGACCGTTACGGTGCTAAAGAAGATTTTGTTACGGCTGAAGCGTTCACAAAGTATCCACAAGAGCATGATGTGAAACCTGCAACTTTAGCCGTTGCTGGGGTAATGGCTAATCCCGCTGTAACAGCTCCGATCATTGGTGCACGTAATTTGGAACAATTGGAAGTTTCAATAGCTGCTGTCGATTTTAAAATGACAGAAGAAATGTACGCTGAAATTTCCAATTTATCGAGAACACCTTCACCTGCAACGGATCGAACAGAGGTATTAACAGGTAAATGGAGATAGGACTTACCAAATTTTGATGTTAGGTTGAGAAGGATGTATCGCATGTACTCCTTCTTTTTATATTAGAAGTACTTCATTCCTAGCTCCTTTTGGTGGACTAAATTGAATAAGTAGGTAAAAAAGAACATCTCCATTGAAAATTTCACAGTGTAACCCCCGATTAATGTCGGGGGTTTTTGTTGATATATTAAAATACACTAATAATTTATTGAAAAACGATAAAATTTCCATTAAAATGAAATCAAAGTTCAATAAGTGAGGTGCTTTTAAATGAATCAAGAGCTGATGGATATTGTGGACCGAGGAAAAATTCTTATGTTAAAAATAGCTGTTTGTATAGTCGGAATAACTGTCCTTGTTTTATGTATATATTGGTTGCCTTGGCAAGCAAATGTATTTGCTGACATGTATCCTGAGTTTATCCATTTGAAATATCCTCTGTTAATCGGGATCTATATGACAGCTATTCCGTTCTTCTTTGCACTTTTTCAAGTGTTAAAGCTGTTAGGCTATATTGACAAAAACAAAGCCTTCTCAGAATTATCGATAACGTCTATTAAATATATAAAATTTTGCGCCATCACAATCAGTGCATGGTATGTGGCAGGTATTGTCACTCTCATCTCACAAAATGCGGGAAATCCAGGGATTTTACTTATCGGCTTGGTCATTATTTTTGCTTCCATTGTAATCGCAGTTTTTGCAACGGTTCTTCAAAAGCTTTGTAAAAAAGCAGTTGATATTAAATCTGAAAATGATTTAATGATCTGAGCTGGAAAACTTTGTTGATTATTATTAAGATAGATGTATCGAGACCCCATTTTATTGAATCTCATGTGATTAACAATAATTACAAAGAGTTAGCCTAAAAGTTACACTTTAAGGAAAGGAAGATTTTCAATGAAGAACTCTTTAAAAGAAAATGCTGTGTCGTTTTTGGAATTGGTTGCGTCGGGGGAAGTGCGCGAAGCATACAGTAGGTACATTAGTCCGGATTTTCGCCATCATAATCCTTTTTTCCGTGGAGATGCTGACTCTCTAATGCTCGCAATGGAAGAGAATGCTGCCCAGAATCCTAACAAAAGCCTTGAAGTAAAACGTGTCATTGAAGATGAGAATATGGTTGTAGTTTACTCCCATATAAAACAAAAACCCGATGACCTTGGGGTGGCAGTGGTCCATATATTCCGCTTCCATAACGAATCCATCGTCGAATTGTGGGATGTAGGTCAGCCTATACCGGAGAATTCTCCCAACGAAAATGGCGTATTTTGAGCTAGTATTCCTTTCCTAACTGTACACATATAAGAAAGACCATCCAAATGGATGGTCTTTTGACCGTAGGAAATCTTATCGTAGTTGTTGTCAAAGTCAAAACCTATTCTTATTAAGATTACTTCATGCAACCTAACCTTAATCCATATTAACAAAAACACTTTTCACTTCAGTATAGGCATCAAGCGCATAAGATCCCATTTCACGCCCAATTCCGGACTGCTTGAAACCACCAAATGGCGCGGCTGCATCTACAGCATTATAACTATTGACCCAGACCGTCCCGGCTTGTAGTTTACTAGCTACATAGTGGGCATTGCGAACATTCTCAGTCCAAACGGCTGCAGCAAGGCCATAAGCAGTGTTATTGGCACGTTTTATTACTTCATCTAAATCATCAAACGGCATAGCAACAAGGACCGGGCCAAAAATTTCTTCCCTTGCAATTGTCATATTGTCCTCTACGGCTGAGAATATCGTCGGCTCAACAAAATACCCGCTATCAAATGGATTTCTTCCACCTGTTAACATTTCAGCCCCCTCTTGCTGCCCTTTTTCAATATAGCTCATCACGCGATTTTGCTGTTTTTCTGTAACAAGTGGTCCCATTTGCGTATTCGAATCTAGCCCCGGTCCCTGTTTGATACTTTTTGAATATGAGACAAGGTCAGCTACGACATTATCATACGCTTTCTTTTGGACAAACAGACGAGAGCCTGCAGTGCAAACTTGCCCTTGATTAAACATGATCCCCATCAGTGAGCCAGGGATAGCTTTTGTCAAATCTGCATCTGGAAGAATAATATTCGGTGATTTTCCTCCAAGCTCTAATGTCACTCTTTTGAGAGAATCAGAGGCAAGGCGCATAATCTGTTTTCCCACTACTGTTGATCCAGTAAAGGCTACTTTGTTAACCATTTTATGCCTTACCAGGGGTTCGCCTGCTGTCGTTCCAAATCCCGGAACAATATTAACCACTCCATCAGGGAAACCGGCTTCCTGTATCAACTTAGCTAAATACAAGGCTGACAGCGGCGTTTGTTCTGCTGGCTTCAAAACGACTGTACAACCTGTTGCAAGTGCAGCCCCTAATTTCCAAGCGGCCATTAAAAGAGGAAAATTCCAAGGAATAATTTGTCCAACTACACCTACAGGTTCATGTCTAGTATAGGTAAAGAAATTACCGTTTACCGGGATGGTCTGCCCGACGATTTTAGTTGACCAGCCGGCATAATATCGAAAGTGTTCAATGGCTGTCGGAACATCAAAAAATTTAGATTCATTAATCGGTTTTCCATTATCTAATGTTTCAAGTTGTGCTAGTTCCTCTAAATTTTCTTCCATTAAGTCGGCTAATTTATAGATAAGACGGCTTCGATCTGAAGCAGTTAGTTTAGACCAGGGACCATTATCAAATGCCTCCCGTGCAGCTTTTACAGCACGATCAATATCTGCTTCTTGGGCTTCATATACGGTGGTAATGACTTCGCCGGTAGCAGGATTTTTGGTTTCAAATGTCTTTCCGCTTACAGATTCAACCCATTTCCCGTTGATAAACAGTTTTTTAGTACCTTTTAGAAATTCAGCCACCTTTTGGTTTAATTCCAATGTTTGTACCATTTACATTCCTCCATATATGCAAAATATTTGTCAAACAGAAATATTTCCTCAATTAATAAATTCATGACCTTCCGATTTACACCCGACAAATTCGGTTTATTCTAATAATCCTTACTGAATCCACCTCCTTGATTGTTAATGATGCAAAAACCATGCCAAAATGATTTATTAGATATTTAACGAAAAATTAATTTTTAAAAAATCACTTTTACTTAAGCTGTTTCCTTTATTTGAAAGTCATTCTGCATACAAAACTGTTAATATCAAGTAATTTTGGAAACATCAATTTCAATCATTTTCTGTTTTAGTTTTAAGACATGTAGTTTTATAAGTGAAACAGAAATTCAGAAAACTAGGATAAAAATGGTGTTTTTATATATTGGTAATTACCATTATGAGATTGGCATGATTATTGCATGGTTAATAAATAGAACGTGAGTAGCTAGGCAAAAAGAAAGGGTGATTTAATAGATTTCTTTTGAGAATGTTGGATAGAAGCTTTAGAAATGAAAGGGTTTTCTTGCATTGGCGAAACGAGACATTATAATGGGCTTTTTTAAATCTCTTAAAATGATGGAAACAGAATTCTTTTTTGAGGTAGAAGGGGGAGACGTGAAAGGTGAAAAGAAAATGGTTAAATATAGGATTTTTGGTATTGTTAAGTATGATTTTAGCTCTTACAGGATGCTCTTCCAATCAAACAGCAAAGAAGTCCACAGGGACAACCCAAAATAAATCGAGCGGAGAAAAAGTATTAAAAGTTGCACTGACTAGTGACGCGACACGGTTGGATCCTCATTTCAACTCAACAGCATCAGACCTCACAGTAACCCAGCCAATATTCAATGGACTAGTTCGCTTTAAACCAGGTACAGTTTCAGGAGAGGAAATTGAAGGAGATTTAGCGGAGTCATGGGAAACGAATCAGGAAGGAACAATTTGGACTTTTCATCTTCGTAAAGGTGTCCAGTGGCATAACGGATACGGGGAATTTACGTCGTCCGACGTAAAGTGGACTTTTGAAAGATTACTAGATCCTAAAACAGGCTCTCCATTTAATTCAGAGTTATCAGTAATAGAAAAAGTTGAAGCAACAGATCCTTATACTGCAGTATTTTATTTAAAAAACCCAGATTCTGCATTTCTTCTTCGAATTCTAATGGATGGTTCTGCAGGGGCAATTGTCAAAAAAGAAGCAATTGAAGCTGCTGGAAAAGATTCGATGGTAAAACCGATAGGTACTGGTCCTTTTATGTTAAAAGAATATAAACAAGGCCAAAAAGTAGTCTTAGAGAAAAATCCTAAATACTTTCGCGGGGAACCTAAATTGGATCGAATTGAGTACTTAATCATGAGTGACCGAAATGCTATTGATGTGGCATTAGAAAAAGGCGAAATTCAAATGGCATTAGGTGAGGGTGACCAGCTTTGGCTGCAACAAATGGAGAAAAAAACAAATATGGTTTTAGATTTTCCTGAGCCTAATATTTTTTGGGGACTTTTCTTGAACACAGCAATGAAGCCTTTTGACGACATTCAAGTAAGAAAGGCTATTGCGCATGCGATTGATATTAAGAAATATGTAAAAGAAGTATATGGGTCAAGTTCCGCAGGACAGTTAGCTTCGGGACCAATCCCAAGCAAAATATTCGGGCACGCTGATTTGGGTATTTATAAATACGACCCTGAATTATCGAAAGAATTATTAGCAAAAGCAGGATATGCAAATGGACTCACACTCCCTCCTCAATTTCTGAGCTCTCGGGACACCTATGTTAAATTGATGACTTTTATTCAAGAAGAACTTAGAAAAGTGGGAATAAATATGGAGTTAAATAAAGTCGACGTTCCAACATATGGAGCTAATATTCGAAAAGATTTAAATGGTCTTGTGCTTTATGGTAGATCACCAAAGCCTCATGCTGCTTTCGCGTTGGTAGACCATTATTACGGGCCTTCAACCGTTGGTATGCAAACAGCAAAACTTAATTTTTCGCACTTTAATAAATCAGACCAATTAATTGAGGCAGCAGGAAAAGAATTAGATACCAATAAAGCTAAGGAAATGTACAAAGAGATTCAAAAGCAGATCATGGACGAATATGTTGTGGTTCCTTTAGCCCAAACGAAAAGTGTACTTGTACGAAGTAAAAATGTGGTATTGGGATATGACTTTAAAGGTACGATGAGCTATTTTTATCCAATTACCGAGACAACAAGCATAAAGTAACCACTCTCTTACAAAAAAAGAAGTAGATTTTTTAACAGAGTTTTGAAGTGTAGTAATTTCTTAGAAATAGATTATTGGAGGGAGCCTATATGGTTAAATACCTCATCCGAAGAATTTTAGTTGCCATTCCCACTATGTTTATAACGATTAGTATCATATTTTTCGCTCTCCGAGTTCTCCCCGGAGATCCCGCTTTAGCGATTTTGGGAGAAAGTGCCGGTGAAGAAGCACTTCAAAATTTACGTGAACAATTAGGACTAAATGTTCCTATCTGGCAGCAATATGTTTTATTTTTATGGGATACATTGAAGGGGGATTTGGGTGTATCCATTGCTTCAGGTACACCTGTGATGAATCTAATCTTTGATAATTTTTGGCACACAATGGTATTAAGTGTGGTTAGTATTTTTATAGGATGTGTAATTGGTATACCTAGCGGGATTTTATCTGCACTAAAACCCAACTCTCTAATAGACAATTTAGTAAGAATAATATCAATGACTTGGGTCTCAATCCCTCCGTTTTTGTTGGGGATTATCCTCATATTTACACTTTCATTAAAGGTAGATTTGTTTCCCTCAATGGGTGAAGGGGAAGGATTTTGGGGAGTGCTTTCTCATTTGTTTCTTCCTTCCTTAACACTTGGCTTAATTCTTTCGGGTGTATTAATGAGGTTTTCTAGGGCTAGCATGCTCGAGCAAATCAATCAAGACTATATACGGACCGCAAGAGCAAAAGGAATACCAAAAAGAATCGTAATCTTTAAGCATGCAATGAGAAACAGTTTAATTCCCGTCATTACGATCATTGGGTTGGATATAACTGCTCTAATAAGCGGGGCTGTTATTACTGAAACGATTTTCAGTCGTCCAGGATTAGGCAGCTTAGCAGTTGGGGCAATTTCAACAAGGGATTTTCCAATCCTTCAGGGCTGTTTAATATTATTTGCCGTATTGGTCATAGTTGTTAATTTAATTGTTGACATAAGTTATTCCATTGCAAATCCCAAAATTAGACCTAACTAAATTTTAGTAAAAGGAATGAAGAGAGGAGCTGATTACATGCCCCATTCCTTGGAGAATGATCCAAATCTTCTGGAAAACCCATCTCAATATAAAAAAATAAAAGCTGCTAAATCAAAATCAATGGAATGGAAAACCTTTAGAAAAAACAAACTTGGGATCGTAAGTTTGATTATTCTAATAACGATGTTATTAATCGCCATTGCTGCTCCAATCATAATGCCATATGATCCCATTGCCCAGAATGTGGTAAACCGTGCACAAAGACCTTCGTCTTCCCATTGGCTGGGAACAGACCCCTTTGGAAGGGATATTCTAAGCCGCATCATCTTAGGTTCACAGACTTCCCTTTTCGTTGGCTTTTTATCTGTAGCCATAAGCTCTATTGCTGGCGGTTTCATTGGAATGGTCGCCGCTTATAAAGGTGGATGGATTGATGATATTTTAATGAGAATTTTAGAGTCTATTATGATCATTCCAATGCTTTTATTTGGACTTATGGTGTTAGTAGCGCTGGGATCCAGTATGACCACATTAATTGTAGTAATTAGTATTGGATTAATCCCTAGTATCGCACGGGTGGCTCGTGGTTCAACAATGGAAGTGAAGGAAAAGGAGTATATTAAAGCTGCCATTTCACTTGGCGGCGGGAACTTAAGAATTATGTTGCTGCACATTTTTCCGAATATCTTAGGGCCGCTTCTTGTTATGACCACTTTGAACATGTCAACTTCTATTCGGATTGAAGCTAGTTTGAGTTTTATCGGGGTCGGTGTTCAACCACCTACACCTGCTTGGGGAAATATGATTCAAGAGGGATTTCAATATATTACGTCTACACCTGGATTGGTCATTTTCCCTGGTTTAGCACTATTAATTGTGTCAATCGCGTTTAACATATTGGGGGATGCGATTCGTGATGCCTTCGACCCCCACATAAAGGTTCAACGCAAATAGGGGGTTAAGATGAGCAAGTTATTAGATGTACAAAGTTTAAGTGTAGGCAGACATGATAAGGGTACTTTTAGCCCTATTTTAAAGGATGTTAGCTTTTCCATAAACGAAGGAGAATTTACTGCCATAGTGGGTGAAAGCGGTTGTGGAAAGAGTATGACATCATTGGCCATTATGGGGCTTATTCCAAAGACATTAAACTTAAATTCAGGGAGCATTTATTATAGGGGAAAAGATTTAACAAAAATGTCTGATAAAGAGATGAATAGAGTTCGTGGAAAAGATATTACGATGATCTTCCAAGAACCAATGACATCACTTAATCCTTCCTTTACGATAGGAAATCAAATTGCCGAAGTGTATAAGTATCATACTGATTTGAGTAATAGTGAAATAATGACAAAATCCATAGATGTTCTAGAACAAGTAAAAATCCCGAATGCTAAAGAGAAATTAAAGCTTTACCCCCATGAGTTGTCCGGCGGAATGCGCCAACGTGTAATGATTTCGATGGCTTTAGCTTGCAATCCAAAGGTGTTAATAGCTGATGAGCCTACTACTGCATTAGATGTTACCATCCAGGCGCAAATTCTAAGTCTATTATCCGACCTTCAGCGAGATTTGAATATGTCCATCATCATGATTACTCATGATTTAGGAGTAGTAGCGGAAACATGCCAAAAAGTGATTGTCATGTATGCGGGGCAGGTTATTGAAGAGGCGAGTGTAGAAGACATTTTTGACAAACCTGTTCACCCCTATACGAGAGATTTAATGCAATCTGTTCCTAAAATAGGACAACGCTCTCAAGAGTTTTATACCATAAAGGGCAGTGTTCCTAATATTGACAACATGCCTAAAGGATGCAGATTCCATCCACGCTGCAATGAAGTAATGAAGATTTGTTCCGAAAAAGAACCAGTATTAGAGGGGGTTGGAGAAGGAAGGAGTGTTCGATGTTGGAACAAAATGTAGTAAAAACGGATGTACTTCTAGAAGTAAACGGATTAAAAAAATATTATCCTGTAAAAAAGGGAATGTTTAGTAATTCTGAAAAACAATTAAAAGCAGTAGATGAAGTATCATTCGATGTAAAACGAGGAGAAACCTTTAGTATCGTTGGTGAATCAGGTTGTGGAAAAAGTACAACGGGAATGTGTCTTCTCCGTTTAATAGATCCCACATCTGGAGAAGTGCTATTTAATAATGAAAATATTTTAATGAAAAACAAAACTGCAATGAAAGAATTTCGTAAGGAAATTCAAGTAGTTTTTCAAGATCCCTATAGTTCTTTAAATCCAAAACATACGGTAAAAAAGATACTGAGTGAACCTTTTATTATTAATAAAACTGTTCCAAGATATGAAATTGAAAATGAGGTAATAAATCTCCTTAAGCTAGTGGGCTTAGACGAGTACCATATGGAGCGATACCCCCATGAGTTTTCAGGGGGGCAGCGCCAACGAATTGGAATTGCAAGAGCCTTAGCGCTAAAACCACAGCTTATTGTCTGTGATGAACCCGTTTCAGCATTGGACGTATCGATACAATCCCAAATTTTAAATTTGCTAAAAAAATTACAAGAACAATTCAATTTAACTTATATCTTCATTTCTCATGATTTAAGTGTTGTAGAGCAAATCAGTGATCGTGTAGCCGTAATGTATTTAGGAAAAATAGTAGAAATCGGGACTCGTGATGAGATATTTAACACTCCTAAGCATCCATATACACAGGCTTTATTATCTTCCGTTCCTGTCCCGGATCCTAAAGTTAAAAGGTTGAAACAAAAAATCATTCTGGAGGGAGATCTTCCGAGCCCAGAAAATCCACCTGCTGGATGTTATTTTTACTCAAGATGTCCAGTTAAAACGGAAAAATGTAAAGAAGTATATCCGGATTTGAAGGAAGTCTCTAATCACCACCAAGTTTCGTGCCATTTAATATAGGGCCTTCCGTGTAACAATAATGAAACGGCATGTTTCATTAATAATACATTCCGATATAAAAATTTTCACGATTCCATGGTTAAATTAGCCTTCATTTAATTTTTTAATAACAAAAATATAGGTAGTATAGCTAGGTTTTAACTACTATAAGAACATTATCCTAATTAATTAAAGAGGGTTGGCACAATAGTTGCATATTTAAAGTTACAAAGTAATGATCTTAAAAAACAAAGGAGGATTAAATTTTGGTTAATCAAGAAACAACAAAAACCAGTGACTTAGTGAATGATCTTGAGGCAGCTTACAAAAAAGACTTGGGATATTGGAACTCTACTTTAAGTTATTTAGCTGAAAAAGACCCGGAATTCTTTGAGATTTATAAAAACTTAGTAGCTACTCCCTACAAAAACAACATTCTCGACGCAAAGTCCCGAGAGTTAATTAATGTCGCTTTAAGCTCGGCGCCTACTAATTTAAGCAAGGATACATTAAGAATTCACATTGAAAACGCCATCAACCAAGGGGCTACGGAACAAGAAATTTTAGAAGTTTTTAAACTTGTCAGTGTACTAGGGATGCATACTTGTGCTGTCGGGGTTCCTATTCTAGTTGAAGAAACAGGCGCATTTGCAGACGTGAAATTGGATGCACATCAGGAGGAGTTAAAAGAAAAGTTTATTCAAAAGATGGGCTACTGGCATTCATTCCGAGACACGCTCTTATTAAATGATGAGCAGTTTTTTGAAGGTTATTATCAATTTCTGACAAACCCTTGGGAAAATGACATTCTAAGTCCGAAATTAAAGGAGTTTATTTACATTGCCGTTGATATTGCCACTACACATTTATTTGCTGTTGGAACTAGGGTCCATATTCAAAGTGCCTTAAGACAAGGGGCGACATTTGAAGAAATTATGGAGGTTTTAAAAATAACAAGTGCTCAAGGTGTTGATACTTTTTATGCGGGAATTCCAATTTTAAGATCGGTGCTAGCTGAAAAGGGGAAAAAGTAAAACTATTTTATAGGGGGAAAGCATATGAAAAAAAGAAATTTGATAATCTCCATTATGTTAATGACAATGCTTGTTTTAGCTGCATGCGGCCAGGCAAAAGAATCGTCAACATCATCCAAGGACTCCACAAAAGCCAGTAAAGATGTAATAGAAATAAACTACAATGACCTTGCACCACCTACTCACCCTTATACGAAACAAGTTGCAGAACCTTGGGCAAAATTTGTTGAAGAAGAAACAAATGGAAGGGTTAAAGTTCATGTTTTTCCAAGCTCAGCATTAGGTAAACCTGATACTGGTTATGATGATATAAGCGGTGACGTGTTTGATGTGGGGCTATTATATGCAAGTTCTGACAAGAACGATATCTTGTTCCCTTTATCAATTGGAGACTTACCTTTTGCCATTCCTAACTCTGAAGTCGCGGTAAAAGTTATGAATAAATTTTACGCGAAATTTATGAAAGATACATTTAAAGATGCTGTATGGCTCGGTGCTTCATCTACTGATACAGCCCAGCTATATACCTCTGATCCTATCGAAACCGTTAAAGATATAAAGAATCGGAAAATAGTCAATAGCCTTTATTCTAGAAATGAATTAATCAAATTGTGGGGAGCTGCCCCTGTATCTATTGATAATTCACAGTTATATGAATCAGTTGAAAAAGGTATGGCGGATGATATTATCTACAATACAACGGGAGCGATTGGGTTTAATTTAAATGAAGTTGCCCCATACATGACAAGGATCGATTTAGGGGTTTCTTCCAATGGATTATTCCTAAATGCAAACGTATTCAATAAGATGCCAAAAGATCTTCAAAAACTATTCGTGGAAAAATTAGGGCCAAAACATCAAGAATTGATGTCAGAACTTTATATGAGCTCAATGCAAAATTCTATTAAAGAATTTGAAAAACGGGTACAAGATAAGGGAGGAAAAGTGATTACTCCAAGTTCTGACGAATTAAATAAATTTAAAGCCCCAGCTAAAAAGTTGTGGGATAACTGGGTAACTGAAGCAAATAAAAAGGGCTATCCTGGTGATGAAATGATGAAGTATTTTAAACAGCTGCTTAAGGATGAGGGAGTAGAAATCCCATTTTAATAAAATAGAATAGAATCTATTATGTAAAAAAGTATTTTCTTTCAAGACTAGGAATGTTTTCTTCCTAGTCTCCTCTTTTATTATTAATCTAACCAATTTTTATAGATTGAAAGGATGACTGAATCATGTCATTAAAAAGATTAGAAAATAAAATTGCTATGATTACCGGAGCCGGTAATGGAATTGGGAGAGGAACAGCCGTTTTATTCGCTCAACACGGGGCAAAGGTTGTGATAACGGATATTGACAAGGCAGGGCTTCACGAAACATTGCAGATCATCCATGAGAATGGAGGAGAGGCAATCTCCTTGAAACTTGATGTTTCCAAAGAAGATGAGTGGAAAGAGGTTATTTCGATTGTAGAGGAACAACTGGGCGGATTAGATATTCTGATGAATAATGCCGGTATCGGAGGAAGGGTTGGCTTAGCGGAAACCTCTTTGGAAAGATTTGAAAAGGTCCAATCTATAAACTCTACTGGTGTTTTCTTGGGAATGAAATATGGATCTAATTTGATAAAAAAGACTGGCGGCGGTTCCATTATTAATACATCATCCATGTACGGAATTGTTGGCAGTCCCAGTAGTACGGCCTATCATGCTTCAAAAGGGGCTGTAAGACTCATGACCAAATCCGCAGCGCTTGAGCTGGCAAAAGACTTAATCCGAGTGAATTCGATTCATCCCGGCGTAATTGAAACAAACATGTCCGGAGCGAAAAACGGTGAACATTTCTTAAAAGATAAAACACCTTGGCCTCATTTAGGAGAACCAATCGATATCGCCTATGGTGCCCTTTATTTAGCATCCGATGAATCCCGATTTGTAACAGGTACAGAGCTAGTGATCGACGGCGGCTTTACAGCCCAATAATGTATCGAAATGGCTCTGTTCATATTCATTGTTAATTTTCGTATAGGTACAAGAATTCATAGGCGGAGAATTTCCGGCTAATGTATAAAGAGGAAGCTTAACAAGCAAATATAAGCGAAGAAATTCCGATTAACTGCTCTAAATAAGACAAAATCCAAAGATTTGAATCAAATAAACGGAAAAACTTCCTTTATTTTTAAGGAAAGAAGGGCATTTCCCAATTTAAACGGAATTTTTCCGTTTATTTTTCAAACACAGTAAAATCAACATTCAGTTATAACAGAGCCTAGAAAATAGTTCATTAATAGTTAAGATGGGTAGGGGATAAGTGCGATGACCGCAAAAAGATTAGAAGATAAAGTCGCTATTATTACCGGGGCTGCGAATGGTATTGGCAGAGAGGAAGCCATATTATTTGCTACAAACGGTGCAAAGGTAGTTGTAACTGATATTAACGAACAAGCACTTCAAGAGACTGTCCAAGCCATCAGAGCGCAGGGTGGAGAAGCAATTGGCATCAGACATGATGTCTCAGTTGAAGAGGATTGGCAAGAAGTCATCTCGAAAACGGAAGCAGAATTTGGTCAATTGGATATTCTTATAAACAATGCAGCGATTTTGAGCAGAAATGGATTGGAAGAAACAACGATGGAAGAATTTTTAAAAATACAATCCATTAACTCGGCAGGCACTTTTTTAGGCATGAAATATGGGGCAGAGTTAATCAAGAGAACGGCGGGTAAGGGTTCAATCATCAATACTTCATCTGGATCAGGCTTGGTTGGAACTCCGGGGAGTACAGCCTACCATGCATCAAAGGGTGCCGTCAGGTTAATGACCAAATCTGCTGCGTTGGAGCTGGCTAAGGACTTTATTCGCGTTAATTCCATCCATCCAGGAGTCATTGAAACAGCCATGTCGGGCGGCAAAAACGGCAATCACTTTTTGAGTGAAAAAATCCCAATGAAGTGTTTAGGGAAACCGATTGATATTGCCTATGGTGCTCTTTATTTAGCTTCTGATGAGTCCAGATTTGTAACTGGATCTGAATTAATCATAGATGGCGGGTATACTGCCCAATAAAGATAGTTGAAAAGGCACTTGTGTTTGTACCCTAGTTTCTACTTAATTAACATGAGGATGTGGCGATTTCTGCTACCTTAATTCAATAAGGTTCTCTAAGAGGCAACGGACAATATTAAATGATAATACAAAAGGAAGTAAAGGGATACAACTACAATATGAATGGTAGCTGTATCCCTTTGCGTGTTTAAAATTGGACCTAATAGGGGGATAAATTGTAGTTTGATTTATCCCGCTATTTATATTTATTGAAGGTCATGCTGCAATGCCAGCTCAAGCTGAAACGATTATTGCTGAAGGATTAGAAAAAGTAAAAGAAGTTGCAAAGAAATTATCACCAGTTGCAGTTTAATAATGAAATAAATATATGAATTGGTGGTCACGTAGAAGGCTATGTGACCGTTTTATTATCTATACAAAGATTTGGTTGGGTAAAGAGGCTTAACGTGACTGTATTGGAATCTGGAGTAAGTTCAATTTTGTGATTTTGGAAAAAGCAGCAATAAGCCTTGATATAACTATAAAAAACACATTGTGATCCCAGTATGTTTTTCCCTAAATTAAAAATGAAGAGGTATTTTTATTTTATAACCATTTATCTGCCCATTGTTCTAAAAAGAAAGGCTAGAAAATGAAGGATATAAATTAAAAGTAGCTTTAAGCTCCTTTTGTTTAAAGGGTGTTCTTTACTTAAAGTGCAGGTGTATCTATTGAAATTTCTTTAAATCTCAGCAAATAGGGAGTTATTATAGTAGGAGGGTGGCCTTAATGGCAAGCCAATTTGAATAAAAAAATTTAACGATGCAAAGTAAAATTTAAAAAAAGGTGTGATAGATGATGATTAAAGGGATTAATCACAAAGCATTTCATGTAGTAAATATGGAACGTTCATTGGATTTTTATTGCAATAAGCTCGGTTTTAAGAAAGCGTTTGAATTGAATCAACCAAATGGTGAACCGTGGATTGTATATGTAAAGGTGGCAGAGGGGTGTTTCATTGAATTGTTTTATGGGGGTGTCGAGGGTGTTAGAGACAGAGCGGAACATATATGTTTTGAGGTGGATGACATTAACGAAACGGCAGACCAATTGAAGAAAAAGGGAGTACATTTAGCAGAAGAAATTTCACAAGGAAGAGCTTTGAACTACCAATTCTGGGTAATAGATCCCGATGGAAACTGGCTTGAGTTTATGGAAATGCATCCAGAATCACTACATATGAGATCCTAATAAAGGAAAGAGCTTACCTATCCTTATTTAGCCCCAGGCGTCATCCATTTAAGTGAATGCCGCCTGATTTTTAATTACATACAGCCTTTATAAATGAAGAATTTTCACCATAAGTAAAGAGATGGAAGAGGACGCTTGTTCCCCAGTAATCCCACACCCCGTTTTAATACGAAATGTTCGTTTTCCCCATCTCGCAACGATGTTCATTCTCATTGTTTTATATTAAAGTGTTGGTTAATTGTTTGACATGTACTGAGGAGGGCGGCCGCCAATTTCTCTTCATTGCCATAAAAACGAATAGATGGAAGAGGGATCGAGATAGAGCATAAATTTCCCATGCGGTCAAAAATAGCTGCTCCCACTGCACAAATGCCACGAATGTGCTCTTCTCTGGCAAAAGCAACACCCTCTTGACGGATAACTTTTAACTCCTTTAACAGTTCATCCCGGGTCGTAATTGTATGATCATTGTACTTTTGCAGGTGTTCCGGTAACATTTTTTCAACCTCAGCAATAGGCAAGGAGGCCAGTATTGCCTTTCCGTTCGCCGTACAATGTAATGGAAAAGATACACCGGGTTGTGAAGTCGCTTGCAATGGATGCGGAGCGACAATTTGATCCACAAAAAACACCTTCCCATTATTTAATATTGAGAGATCTACTGTTTCATTGATTTGAGAAGATAGTTGAATTAAAAATGGCCTGATTTCTTCTTTTAAATCACTATGGACCGCGGCTGCAAGCATCGCGATCTCAGGTCCAAGACAGAAACCGCCGTGAACAGAGGCGGCTGCAACATATCTTTCCTCCTCCAGGGCAGTTACGATTCTTTGAACCGTTGACCGAGCAAGGCCCACTTCTTTGGCAATTTGGGAAAGGCTTAACCCTTTTGGATGTTCTTTAAGAGCCCTTAGTATTTTTGCCGCGCGAGAGATGACTTGAACACTAGATGGTTTCGTTTGCTCCTGTTTATCGTTGTTCAAAAGTATAAACTCCTTTCAGAATCAATCCATTCTATTATAACGAAAATTCGTAATCCATCAGTAAAAAAAGGTAAAAAAATTGTCTCAGATAAAGTCATTCCTTGGATTCGATACTTTTTATTGACATGTGCTTTAAAAATTTCCTATACTAAAGATATCCACTTAACAGTACAAGTGTACCACAATGTGGTCATTCTTTAAAAATGTTATTAAAAAAATGTAATCAAGGATCGTTTCCATTTGCAACAGTGAAACCTGTAAAAATTAAAATTTATAACAAATGAAGGAGAAAACTGCCATGAAATTTGGAAAAGTTCGTTGGGGAATTATTGGATGCGGTGATGTGACGGAAGTGAAGAGTGGACCGGCATTTCAGAAAATAAAAAATTCAGAGTTGGTGGCCGTTATGCGGAGAACGGGAGAACTAGCGAAAGATTATGCGGAAAGACACAATGTGCCAAAATGGTACGATGATGCCGAAGCACTTATTAATGATCCAGATGTCGATGCCGTCTATATTGCTACACCACCGAGTTCACATAAAGAATTTACCATTAAAGTGGCAAAGGCAGGTAAACCTGTTTATGTAGAAAAGCCAATGGCGCTTAATTTTTCTGAATGCAATGAAATGATTGCTGCTTGCAAGGAGGCTGGCGTTCCTTTATATGTATCATACTACCGCAGGGCGCTGCCTCGATTTGTTAAAATAAAAGAGTTATTGGAAAATAAGGCGATTGGTGACGTTCGTTTCGTATCAATAACTCAGTATCAAAAAGCTTCGGAAGACGTGTTGGATTCACAAAATTCCCCATGGAGAGTTCAACCTGAAATTTCCGGAGGGGGGCTGTTATTTGATTTAGCCAGTCATACCCTTGATTTATTAGATTTTCTACTTGGGCCTATAAAGGATGTGCAAGGTTTTGCTTCAAATCAAGCAGGTAATTATCGTGCAGAAGATATTTATACAGGTACCTATCGATTTGAATCTGGAATTTACGGCATAGGAATTTGGTGTTTTTCTGCTTTTGAAGATGTGGATGTGAATGAAATCGTCGGCAGTAAAGGAAAAATTACCTTTTCCACTTTTGGAAATGAGCCGATTGTTTTGACAACGGCTAGTGGGACAGAGCATTGGAGTTTTGAAATGCCGCAGCACGTTCACCAACCTCTTATAGAAACGATTGTGGCTGACTTAACAGAAGATAGCGGCCAGTGTCTAAGTACTGGAGAGACCGGTGCTAGAACAAACTGGGTCATGGGTGAAATAAGATAACTGAGAACAATACATCTTATTTTTTACTAAGCGACCCATCCTGAGGATTAGCGTTTTTTATTTCTGTATACGGTTAAACAATGCTAAAAAAGGACTAAATTGTAACTATTTTTTTAAAATACTACAATGAACTATAATTGATAAATGTGTACCGCATTGTGGTTGATTATTACGATTATATAAATGTTAATAAATATGATTACAGAAAGTAATTGGTTAGTTAGTCTGAAGGAGAGCAGTTAAAATGAAAAAGGAATTCGGGTTTGCAATAGTCGGATCAGGGCTAATCAGTACCACGCATTATGAGCAAATTTCAGAGATTGAAGGAGCAAAAGTGGTTGCAGTATACTCCCGTAAGGAGGATAAGGCAAAATCACTTGCGGAAAAGGCCGGTGCAGATTGGTATACAGATTATCAAGAAATGCTTAAGAGAAAAGATATTGATATTGTATCGATTATTACACCAAGCGGCACTCATGCTGACATGGCGATAGAGGCTGCACGGGCAGGAAAGCATGTAATCGTTGAAAAACCAATGGATATTTCCCTTGAGAAGGCACAGCAAATGATCAATGTATGCCGTGAGCATCATGTTAAATTAAGTGTTATTTCTCAACATCGCTTTGATTCATCAACTTTGAAGATTAAAACGGATATTGATTCAGGACGATTCGGAAAAATGGTGCTAGGGCAAGCGGCTGTGAATTGGTATCGTCCTCAAAGCTACTATGATACTAGTAAGTGGCGGGGAACATGGGAAATGAATGGAGGCGGCGTATTAATCAATCAGGCCATTCATACGATAGATTTATTTCAGTACTTTATGGGAGAGGTGGAAAGTGTATATGCACATACAGCTATATTAGCTCATGAAGGAATTGAAGTGGAGGATGTGGCCGTTGCCACGGTAAAATTTAAACATGGCGGGTTAGGAACCATTGTGGGAACTACAGCTGCATATCCTGGTCTGTCAGCCCGCTTGGAGATAATCGGAACAAATGGTACAGCCGTGATTGAGAATGACCAATTACTGAAGCATTATCTGCGTAATCCAAATAATGAAGCGGAAGTCCTCAACTTAGCTGCCGTCGAAAATCATAATGGAAGAGATCGAAATTATGCTTCTGTAGACCCTGCAGCCCTTGATGGTGCTTCCCATCGTTTTCAGTTTATCGATATGATGAATGCGATTCAGGAAAATAGAGAACCACTTGTGAATGGTGAAGAAGGAATAAAACCACTAAAAATTATTTTAGCTATTTATCAATCCGCACGGACAGGTCAACCTGTAGATGTTAAATATTAATAACTAATATAGATAAAAAGAAAGGAGCTTGGATTAGCTCCTTTCTCTATAGCCAATTTTACCGTTATTTCTTCAAATTGTTTTGCAATATTACAATCCCCTTCGTATATTAGACAAATAAAAAATATGAAGTAACTAGTGCCTGATTTCTCCTTTTAACACGGAGGAATTAGGCTTTTTTTATTGTTTTCCATAACCTTAAAAAATCTAAATTAATTCCAATGGCCATATTCAGTGTTAGTTTTGGAACTCTTATGTTTCAAAGATGAAACATCAAATGAATAGTCTTAAAAAAATCTTACCATTTTGTGAGGAATATGCAGAATTTGCTGGGTTTTATTAAGAAATTTAAGGTTGGCACGATTTTTGCAAGTATATAAGCAAAGACCTTAATTTCAAATAGAGAGGAGTAATCGAATGGCTTCACAGAAAAGTTTAGAGGCTCTTTTTCAACCCAAGAGTATCGCGATTATCGGGGCAAGTCCTGACAGCAATAAATTGGGCGGGAGACCCTTAAATTATTTACAAAGAAATGGCTATAAAGGCCAAATTTTTCCGATAAATCCAAATTACAACGAAATAGCTGGTTTGAAGTGCTATTCCAGCCTTTTAGACATTGGAGAAGAAATCGATTTAGCGATAGTTTCACTGCCCAGCAAATTGGTCGTCAACGTATTAAAACAATGTGCTGAAAAAGGGGTAAAGGCAGCAGTTATCTTTAGCTCCGGCTTTTCGGAAATCGGTGAAGAGGGAAGGAAACTGCAAGAAGAAATGACGGCGATTTCCAAGAAGAGCGGTATTAGGATACTGGGACCCAATACACTTGGAATGTTTAACCTTAAGTCTGGGGTATTCGCTACCTTTTCAACCATCTTGGAAAAGCAAACGCCCCTTAAAGGCAATATAGGTTTTGTCAGCCAAAGCGGGGCATTTGGTTCTCACGTTTTTACGCTGGCACGGCAAAATTTTATCGGTTTTAGCCATTTTGTTGCAACTGGAAATGAATGCGATATCGATGTGGCGGATTGTATTGAATTCCTTGCGGAAGATCCGGATACAGATGTAATCGCCTGCTATATGGAAGGCATTAAAGATGGAAATAAGTTGATCAATGCCTTTAAATTGGCAGCGGAAAAGAAAAAGCCAGTCATTGCCTTTAAAGTTGGAAAAACGAATGCAGGTCAGCGGGCGGCCCTCTCCCATACAGGTTCCTTAGCTGGATCAGATCAAGTGTTTAATGCTATTGCCAAACAATATGGAGTATACCGTGCCGAAACGATTGAAGAATTTATCGATGCAGCCTACGCTTGCTCCATGCTTCCGCTCCCAAAAGGAGATAAAACGGCTATTTTTACAGTCTCGGGGGGAGTTGGCATTCTGTTAGCTGACCAATTGACGGAAGCATCGTTAACTGTACCGGAGCCTTCCATTGAAGTGCAGCAGCAGCTTAGTGATCTTCTTCCGATTGCCGGTGTGAAAAATCCGATTGATACAACCGCACAATTAAATACTAGGCAAGACTTATTGCAAGATTTTATGGAAATTGTTCTTTCCAGCGGAGAGTACGACTCTGCCATCGTTTTCCTAGCCTTTAGCGGACTGTATCCGGAACATGCACAAAACCACATCCGATCCGTTTCTAACATTGCCAAAAAGTATAAAGAAACTCCGATTATCACTGTTTCGCTTAATTCGGAGGATTCGAAAAAATCGTTTATGGAAAACCGGTTAGCCGTCATCGAGGATCCTTCCCGGGCGGTAAATGCCATGAAGGCTCTTAAATATTTCAGCCAATTCTATAAGGAAGAATCCGAGACTGCTAGAATGGACGGAATGAATGGACTGTCATTTGACAATCTTCCTTCCGTGCTGACAGAACATAAAAGTAAAGAAATACTTAAACAAATCGGAATTCCTATCACGAAAGAACAACTTGCTGCAACACTTGCAGAGGCAAAAATAATGGCAAGAGAAATAGGGTATCCTGTTGCCCTTAAAGGGATGTCTCCGCAAATCTTGCATAAGAGTGACAAAGGGCTCGTCCAACTAAACATAACGAACGAAGAAGAACTCGAAGAGAAATTTAACTTTATTAAGCAGCAAATAAGCCAAGTTGAAAATGCAGTTTTCGAAGGTATTCTAGTCCAGGAAATGCTGTCAAAGGATTCTGTGGAAATGTTCATCGGAGCGAATCAGGACCCTGTTTTCGGGCAGATGATTCTCGTCGGTTTAGGCGGAATTCATATAGAGGTGTACAAAGATGCAGTTATGCGAAAGGCTCCTATTTCTGAGGAAACCGCGGAAGAAATGCTGGGTGAACTTCGCAGCAAGGCCTTATTAAAAGGTTTTCGCGGGTCAGCACCTCGGGATCTGAAAGCATTGAGCAGAGTAGTTGCAAAGTTCAGCCAATTCATCTCCACCCATGATGAGATTGAGGAAATCGATCTAAATCCAATCATGGTACATGCAGAAGGGGAGGGCGTAACCGTTGCGGATGCCCTGATCACTTTAAAGAAGAAATCACTTTCAAATATTCAATAATAATAGATTATAAATTTAGGAGTGAAAGAACATGGATTTTACAATTCCAGAGGAAACACAAGAAATTATTAAAGGGTTAAAACAATTTATTGAAAAGGTAGTATTACCACTAGAAAAGGAAAATCATGAGCTTTTATACAATGAACGGAACTACTACACGGAAGATGGACGCCACCACCCTAAAGTGGAGGAATTACGGAAGATTGTTCGGATGGAATCGGCCAAAGCGGGCTATTATACGATGTTTGGTGCAGAAGAGCTTGGCGGAGAACAACTCGGGCCAATGACAGCATTGCTCGTCCAAGAGGCAATTAATATTTCGTATCCATTCAATAAATTGGTTGATCCAATCGTCATCCCGTCACCATTTACCAACGGTTTATCACCAATTTTAACCGGCTTAAAAGAGGAATTGAAAGAGAGATATTTAGATGGAATCCGTTCTGGGGAAAAAACTCTTTGCTTTGGTTTAACGGAACCGGATGCAGGATCAGATGTATGGAGCATTAAAACGAATGCCGTAAAAGAAGGAAATGAATGGGTCATCAACGGCAGCAAACAATGGATTACAAATGCTGCCCACGCTGATTATTGTATGCTGTTTGCCGTGACAAATCCGGACTTGAAAGCGCAAAGAAAAGGCGGCATTACCTGCTTCTTCGTTGAAACAGGATCAGAAGGGTTCTCAGTAGATTCAGTAATTCCGGTCATGGGCGAGCTGGGAGGAGAGGCATGTATTATTAGCATCGATAATCTCCGAGTGCCAGATGAAAACGTCATTGGGGAAGTGGACTTTGGCTTCTCAATCGCCATAAATGGAATTAACACTGGAAGACTTGGTATGAGTGGAAAATGTATCGGTTCAGCACAATGGGCTTTAAAGAAGGCAGTTGAGTATGCAGAAATTCGCAAAACCTTTGGAAAGCCAATTAAAGAACATCAAATGATTCAAGCCATGCTTGCAGAATCTGCTATGGATATTTATGCAGCCAGAAATATGGCCCTTAACTGTGCCTGGAAGATTGAAAATAGTAAAAAACAACCTCGTAAGGAAATTTCAATGGTAAAGGCTTTTTGTACGGAAATGATGGGACGCGTTTATGATCGGGCCATGCAAATCCATGGTGGGGTAGGGATTTCCAATGAACTTGGATTAGAGCAGGGATACCGCCTGGCAAGGATTGTAAGAATTCCAGATGGCACCTCAGAAATCCACCGCCGAACTATTGCAAAAAGTTTACTAAGCGGAGATTTAGCATTCTAATCGTTTTTTGGACAGATTGGGACATTCACCGATAAAAAAATCAATTTAGGGAGTTTGCTATGAAAAATGAATTGGTTCTTCGTGAAGAAGAATGGATGAAAAATAATCGGTTTCGGGATTTAATCGGTCTTCAAATTGAGGATATTGGTGATGGAACCGCAACTTTATCCTTGGCAGTACAGGACCAATTGCTGCAAGGGGCAGGAATGGTTCACGGCGGTGTGATTACTACATTAATAGATTCGGTCATTGGTTCGGCAGTAAGGAGCGAAATGCCTGATCATATGATTAGTTTAACCGCGGAGCTAAACATCAACTTTTTTCGGCCGGCCACACAAGGAAGAATTTTTGCGGAAGGCAGAGTCATTAACAGAGGCAAACAGCTGGCAGTAGGGGTCGGAGATATCAAGGACGAAAATGGAAAATTGCTGGCTACTGGCAGGGCGACGTATGTTTTAAAAGAAATCACAAAGAAATGAATGGTCAACTATTAAAAAGAAAGATTGGTGAATCTATATGGAAGAACAATTAGTCCTCATTGAGAAAAAAGGAAGAATTGCCTACGTAATTTTAAATCGACCGGAAAAATTAAACGCACTAAGCAGGGAGCTGTTCCAAGCCTTCGACAAGGCCCTTGACGAGCTTGAAAAAGACCAGGATATCAGTGTGTTAATCATAAAAGGAAATGGCAGGGCTTTCAGCGTAGGCTACGACGTTGGAAAATACAGGGAGCCAAGCGTCACGGAGGACAGAGATTACTTGGAAGAATGCACAAGGCGCTGGATTAGACTTTGGGAATATCCGAAGCCGGTCATTGCGCAGGTTCAAGGATTTGCTTTAGCGGGCGGAACCCAAATGCTGGCTTGCTGCGATATTGTCATCACTGATAAGAAGGCCCAATTTGGTTTCCCATCCCTGCCTCTTGGTGGTGGATTTGTCGGCATCTATTGGGGCTGGCATGTTGGACCGCAGCGTGCAAAAATGTTAGACCTGACTGCAGGGAGCCGGATAAGTGGAGAAAAAGCTGTGCAATACGGGTTTGCAGCAGAGTGTTTTGATGCAGATTGTCTCGAGGAAGAAACGCTTAAAATAGCAAGAGGCATTGCTAGAACTCCGGCAGATGTACTGAAGCTGAAGAAAATGGCCCATAATCGGATTATGGATTTACAAGGGTTCCGTACCGGTTTGATGTATGGACCCGAACAAGATGCGATTATCCATACTGCTGAAGGTATCAAGCTAATGTACCGTAAAATCAATGAACTAGGCTTAAAAGGCACAATTGAATGGTTTAACAGCCAGGAAGTGTAACAAGAAATATATTTAAAAAATAGCAGTCTATTAAACATTGGGGGATTAAGTGCTTCGAGCATTTTTCTCCCCAAAAAGCCAATAAAACAGGGAGGGATGTTTATGATGGAGACGCGGCTGACAATTGACAAACTTCTGTACAGGGCAGAAAAGTACTTTTCGAAGAAAGAAGTTATTTCTAGAACTGAAAAAGGCATTGTCCGCTTAACCTATGAGGAATTTGCTAAAAGAACCCGTTCTTTAGCAAGTGTCTTGCAAATGCTAGGAGTAAAAAAAGGTGACCGGGTGGGGACATTTGCCTGGAATGATCACCGGCACTTGGAGGCGTATTTTGCCATTCCAAGTATGGGAGCAGTGTTGCATACAATCAATATCAGGCTTTCTCCCGATCATCTGGCATATATCATCAACAATGCCGAAGATAAGATCCTGCTTGTCGATAAAGGGCTTTTTCCGTTAATTGAGAGCATAATCGATAAAATTCCTACAGTAAAGGCGATTATCATCATGTCGGAAGACGGTGAGCTTTCCCAATCTTCGGAAAAACCTCTCTATAACTATGAATCGATCATTGCAACCGGTGATAATAGTTTCTCTTTTCCAGATGATATAGACGAAAATGACGCTGCTGGACTGTGTTACACTTCGGCAACGACCGGAAATCCAAAGGGTGTATTATCTACTCATCGAAGTATCGTATTGCATAGCTTAATGCTCGGTCTTACAGATACGATGGGACTGTCTGAAGAAGATCTGGCGATGCATGTAGTACCAATGTTTCACGTAAACGCATGGGGATTTCCTTTTGCATCCGTATGGTTTGGCACAACCCAAATATTGCCGGGTCCAAACTTTACTTCGCAAATACTCTTGCAATTGATAGAGTCTGAACGTGTAACATTAACGGCGGGTGTACCGACTGTCTGGATCGGGGTTCTAAATGAATTAAACAGAAAGAGTTATGATTTATCCAGCCTGCGTTATATCCTATGCGGCGGGTCGGCGCCACCGAAAGGGATTATTACCACATTTATGGAAAAATACAATGTGCCAGTCATGCATGCTTACGGGATGACTGAAACAGGTCCAGTTGCTACAGTCAGCAAACTAAAAAGCTATCATCAAAATCTATCAACAGAAGAAAAAATCAACCAGCTGACTAAGCAGGGTATACCAGTGCCTTTGATAGATATTAATGTCATAAATGAGTCAGGCGAAGTAAAAATGGACGGAGAAGAGATGGGAGAGGTCCTCTTTAGGGGGCCATGGATTACCGATCATTACTATAGAAAGCCGGAGCAAACGGCAGAGGCGGTAAAGGATGGCTGGCTTTATTCCGGGGATATTGCAACGGTTGATGAGGCAGGGTATATCAAAATAGTAGACAGAACGAAAGATTTGATCAAAAGCGGTGGAGAGTGGATTTCGTCTGTCCAGCTAGAGAATGCGCTTATGACCCACGAAGCTGTATTTGAAGCAGCGGTCATTGCGATTCCCCATCCGAAATGGCAGGAACGGCCTGTAGCTTTTGTCGTTTTACACGATCATTTTAAAGAAAAGGTGACAAGGGATGATTTGCTTGCATATCTAGCACCGCAGTTTGCAAAATGGTGGCTGCCGGACGAGGTTCTAATTATCCAGGAGGTACCGAAAACAGGTGTTGGCAAGTTCCTAAAAAGGAAGCTTCGCGAGGAATATGAGAACTTTTTTGTAAAAGAATAACTTTTGAGTTTCAAATGTTTTAAGCTGTTTCAAAGGTTTCAACATGTTTCAATATGTTTCAATTTTGAAACGTTTTATTTTACAACGTGGCACATAGCAATTATTTGGATGGATAGAATGTTTGTTTTAACAGGAGGCTTTTTCCTGAAATGTATAGAAACTGCAGCGGTTCATGCAGGGTTTAACAGATTAAAAGCGATTATTAATAAAATTGGCACAATATTTGCATTATTAAAAGCAAAGAGAACTTTCCCACTTTAGTAAAGAAGACCCATGCAATTTATTGTAGCTTTTAAAGGGATTTTGTCTGAAAATGTCCAATTGATATGTTTAGAGATTTTCCTATTGTAAGGGTTTTCAGCTGAGCTATCCATTCAGGTGAAAAATGATTAGTTCGAAAGTGGAGGTTTAAATTCTTTATTTATACTAAACAACTAATAAATTTTGAAAGGAATGTTAATATGACAAATCACAAAAATGAAATGAGCTTTGGTCTATTTTTCCTGAATTCAAAATCACCTTTTAAATCGGAAGACGAAGAATTAAGAAACGGTTTGGAGCAAATCAAAGTGGCAGATGAACTTGGCTTCCACAGTGCCTGGATGGCTGAACACAATGCCAGAGACTACGGGGTTGTCACTTCATCAACCGTTTACTTAGCTGCTGCGGCTGCCCAGACAAAAAGAATTAAACTAGGATCTGCCGTAGCCAGATTACCTTTGCACCATCCAATGCAGCTGGCTGAAGAAATGACTTTAGTTGACGTCATCAGTAACGGCCGGCTTTATGTGGGAGTTGGGAAAGGGTATGACAAATTAGAATTTGATGCTTACAATGTGGATTTCGATGAGAGACATGCTAGGTTCGAAGAATCTCTAGATATTTTAAAAGCAGCATTATATAATCCGAGAATTTCTTATTCAGGCAAATTTTATAATTTCAATGATATTCCAATTAATCCAAGGCCAATTCAACAGCCTGGCCCGCCGCTCTTCGTGATGGTTTCTGGAAATGACGCCTCCATTATCAATGCTGCAAAAGATGGCTACTCGTTTGTTTTAGGCGGCATCAAAAACGATGATACTCTCCATAAAATCAATTTGTACCAAGAAACGGCCCTTGCTGCTGGATACTCGGAGGAATACGTAAATGAAGCTATGGCCCGATCAGGCAAGCTCCTTTTCGTTTATGTTGCCGAAACGGATGAACAGGCGTATGAAGAATTTGAAGAGGGATTAATGTGGTATATGTCTGAACGGGATAATCGTCCAGTGTTCGGTGTGGTTCAGAGGGATAAAGTACTTGATTATAATGAATTCCTCAAATCCGAAAACGCGATTGTCGGTTCGCCTGAAAAGGTTCGGAAAGATATTGAGAAATTCCGCGAAGAAACAGGGCTGAATAACATTATTTGTTGGATGAATATCGGCGGTCAGCCTAATGATCGGGTGATTAAATCGATGAATTTGTTCTCCAAAGAGGTAATGCCTTATTTCTGCAATGTAGAAGCTTACCAAAAAATTTAAAGTCGTTGCTGGAATAATTCGCAAAATAGAAGGATGCAGCATGATAGGGGCTGTCGGAAAATTCTTGGTGAAATGATTGGAACCGGCTGGCCCCTTTTTTGAAGCATACAATCTTTCCCTTATTAATGAAGAATGAATAGAAAGGGGATTTGATACTTTGATTGAAAAAATCATTAAATATATCACGGATATTAATAAATGGATTGCTTATGTCGGCCTCTTGCTGATGGTGGCACTTGTCTTTTGTTTTTCTGTATCAAGGACAATCGGCGTTCCCATTATCGGTGATATCGAAATTGTTCAATTTCTTATGGCTGTCATCATCTTTGCATCACTGGCCTTTACGGAATCGGAAAACTCCCACATATCGATCGGGATTTTGACGGAGAAATTGCCTTTATTCCTTCAAAATATATTGGGAATAATCGGGAAATTGATTACATTAGTTTTCAGCCTCCTTGTAATTTGGGTTTTTATTGAAAAGATGGAATATTCAACAACCTCCTTGCTCTTAAAAATTCCTTTATATCCTTTTAAATATTTATTGATTATCGGATTTGCAGCCTGGTGTTTAGAAATCATCAAGAAATTTGCAAATAAAAAATTCATCGACTAAGAAAATTTTCAATGAAGGATTAGATAAAGGAGTGATCTATGTTGTCCATTTCTGCTGTAAGTATTATTGTCATAATCGCGGTTTTTGTCCTGATGTTTCTCCGGGTTCCTATTGCAGTCTCGATGGCCGTTCCGGCATGTTTAGGGATTGCGTATTTAAGAGGATGGGAAACCCTGTTTTCTGTTGTTAATACCAATGTTTGGGAACAAAGCTTTTCTTATACGTTAAGTACAATCCCCCTATTTGTCCTGATGGGACAGTTATTATATTATTCAGACCTGACAACGGAACTGTTTACGGCCTTTCGGAACTGGCTTAACCAATTAAAAGGCGGATTAGGTATTGCCACAGTCGGGGCTTCCGCCATGTTTGCTGCTGCATCCGGTTCCAGCTTGGCCACAACTGGAACGATGGGAGTCATGGCTGCAAAAGAAATGTTAAATGCCGGATATAGCAAAAGCTTAACAGGCGGGTCCATAGCAGCCGGAGGAACACTCGGAATTTTGATTCCACCAAGTACAATGTTTATCGTCTATGGGATGATGACTGAACAATCGATTGGGAAACTGCTAATTGCAGGGATTATTCCCGGGATTTTGTTAACTCTTTTATTTATGTTGGCGATTTCTATCGCAATATTTATCAATCCAAACCATCATGTAAAGACAAAAGATGAGGAAAAGATCAGCTGGAAAGAGAAGTTTAGCTCTTTAAAACCCACTGTTTGGATCGTCGTTTTGTTTATAATTGTTATTGGCGGTATGTACGTCGGATTTTTCAGCGCGACAGAATCTGCCGGAGTTGGTGCTCTTGGTGCATTTGCGATTGGCTTTGCCCGCAAGAAATTAACGAAAGAGAAGATTACGGCTACTGTCTATGAAACGATTAAAACGACAGGATTTATTTTTGCCATCGTCATGGGGGCATTTATCTTAAACTATTTTTTGATGATAACTAGAGTTCCGCAGATGATTTCAGACTTCCTTTTCTCGAGAGATTTATCCGCAGCGGTGATCTTTATCCTTATTATTCTCATGTACATGGTGCTTGGCTGTGTCATGGACTCCCTCTCAATGGTTGTTGTTACGATTCCAATTATACTCCCATTAGTTGAAGCACTTGGGTTTGACTTGATTTGGTTTGGCGTCATTATTGTTTTAGTAGTAGAAATGGCCCTAATCACTCCTCCGGTGGGAATGAACTGTTATGTGTTGAATGGAGTCGTAAAAGAACTGGATTTAGTCAGTATATTTAAAGGTGCCATCATCTTTGTCATTCCGATTATAGTGTTAATAGCATTACTGTATATTTTCCCTGAAATAGCCTTGTTCTTGCCGACCTCAGTTAAATAGTTTCTTTTTATTCAGAATGTTTTGATTACAAGTTGTATAATAAATGTTGTAGTCAAAAATTAGATGAAATTTGGCAAAGTTAAGGGGAATCTTGGGAGGATAGAAAATGGCAAGACTTATTATATCAGGCTCAGCGCCATTGGATGACCTAATCAAAAGGGCAATAGAAAAGAAAAATAAGTCAATAAAAGGGCTCGTCATAGAATCAATGGAAGGTCAGTGTATACTTGATAACAAGAATATCATCACGAATGAAGATGTTGTTATTTGTGGTTCAGCAATTTACAAAGTTTTTAAAGACCAAAATGATCGAGGGCAATTCGTTCCTATCAGGCTGCAAGTCAACGATTTCCTAGATGCTATTCAAAAAGGATGCCAATACAGCAATGAAGTCAATCTAATCAATTTTAATGATTATATAATTGATAGAAAAATAGACCAATTTGAATCGCTATTTCAAGTCAAGATTCATCAATATACGTACGAAACATGGGAAGAAGCCGAGGCAATCATCGCACAGCTTAAGGAAAATCGCCAGTCTGTCGTAATTGGTGCGGGGTTGATTACCGGACTTGCGAAAGAAAATGGAATGCATGGAATTGTCTGGTTCGGTGAAGAAAGCATTAATCTGGCGGTTGATATTGCTTTAGGTATTTTAAATGCCCGTTTTGAAGAAAAAAGAAATTCTCAAAGAGAAAATTATATCATGGAGAATTTTAATGAAGGTGTAATTATCTCCAGCGATACGGGACATATCGTCAATGTCAACCGCAAAGCTACTACTCTCCTTGGAATTGAGGAAAAGGAACTGCGTGGATTACATGTAAAAGAAATTCTTGTTGACACAAAAGGTATTGGTAATACTGAATGGAAAAAGGGGATAAAGGAACAAATTGTCTCCTATAAAGACAAGAATTTCTTGCTGAGTACATTTCCGATTGTTGTAGACCAACATTTTGATGGGATGGTTGGTATTTTTTCTGATATTAATGCCGTTCAAGAAAGCGGAAACAGGATTAGACGAAAAATGTATAGCAAACCCAATACTGCTGAATACCAATTTGAAGACATCGTTGGTGCAAGCCAAGGAATAGTAACGACAATCAAAAAGGCAATCAAATTTTCCAGGACTGATTCGAATGTTTTAATTCTTGGTGAAAGCGGTACAGGGAAGGAATTGTTTGCCCAAAGCATCCATAATAAAAGCTACAGGAAGGACCAACCTTTTATTGCCATCAACTGTGCTGCAGTACCTGATAACCTGCTTGAATCTGAATTCTTCGGATATATCGAAGGGGCGTTTACGGGAGCAAAAAAAGGGGGAAAACCAGGACTCTTTGAAAAAGCCCATAATGGGACTGTGTTTTTAGATGAGATTGGAGAAATTCCTTTAAGCATGCAGGCGAAGCTTCTTAGGGTTCTCCAAGAGAAAGTGGTCATGCGTGTTGGCAGCACGACCCCCATTCCTGTTAATGTCAGGGTTATTTCAGCAACAAATGTAAATTTGATCGACAAGGTAAAAAATAATGAATTTCGTACGGATTTATATTATCGAATTGCTGTCCTAAATTTGTATCTTCCGCCATTAAGGAACAGGTTATCTGACCTTGAACCTTTGGTGAAGTTCTTTACAACGAAACACTATCCGCAGTTTGCTCAATTAATCAATGAAAATAGTAAAGAGATCGCTTATATATTGTCTCAGCATAAGTGGCAGGGGAATATAAGAGAATTGGAAAATACTTTGGAAAGAATGTTTGCTTACTTAGAACATCCTTTTATGGTAACAAGGAAAGAATTGCTGCGAAATCTCCGTGAAGCAATAGAGGAAAATAGTATTGTTCTTCAAGAAGAAATGGGGGAACAAGATACATTTCAAGATGTAATCAAACAAGTGGAAAAAAAGCAAATCTATGAAGCTCTAAATGCAGCTAATGGAAGCAAGATCGAGGCAGCAAAATTATTAGGCATCAGCCGCAGTACTTTATGGAGGAAACTGAATCAGCCAGATTAATATGTGTTGAAATTTCGAAAAATTGTGTCTACTTACAATAATCTAGTGAAATGAGGTTTAAAGTGTGAACGAAACGACGGACTTTGTGACCGGATTAACCTTTAGTGAGGGCCCTAGATTCTATAATGGTTACTTCTGGTTTTCTGATTTTTTTAGCAAACGGGTGTTGAAGGCTGGTATTGACTCCGGAGAAGTCGAAACGGTTTGCCAATTAGATGATCAACCATCGGGCTTGGGATGGCTCCCTGATGGAAGGCTGCTTGTCGTATCTATGCTGAATCGAAAAGTTTACTGCTTGGAAAATAACGGAGAGCTAACAGAACACGCAGATTTGAATCCTATTGCCACTTACCATTGCAATGACATGCTTGTTGACAAAGCAGGAAGGGCCTATGTTGGAAATTTCGGCGGAAATCTTTCCGCTCTAGCCAAAAAGTACGGCAGGGAAACGTTAAAAAATATGGAACTGCCGACTGCTGCTATCGCTTGTATCGAGCCGGATGGAAATGTAAAGGTTGTTGCCGAAAACATGGTTTTTCCAAATGGGACTGTTTTGACCAATAATGGAAAAACAATGGTGATCGCAGAGACGTATGGTAATCGTTTGACCGCATTTGATGTTGAGGACGACGGAACCCTCGTTAATCGGCGGGTATGGGCTCAATTTGAAAATATTTATCCAGACGGCATTTGCATTGACTCAGAAGGAGCGATTTGGGTATCTAATCCAATCGAATCCACGGTCTATCGGGTGATAGAAGGGGGAGAGATAACAGATAAAGTTCAAACAAGCCAAAACTGTTATGCTGTTGCCCTAGGTGGAAAAGAAGGAAGGACCCTTTACTGTTGCACCGCACAAACCTCCGACCCTGTTGATTCGTTTCAGTTGAAATCCGGAAAAATAGAAATAGTAGAAGTGGAGGTTCCTGCTAAACTTGTTTGAAGGATTAATATTTTATAGGATGGGAGGTCCTGGTTGTGTTAACACCTAATGTAAATGTTCCAGACTATACCTTTCAAAAAAGTATTGAAATGAACTACGGAATCAATCGCGGTATTTATAACAGGATTGATGAATGGTTTTTCGAACAGGGGATACAAGATGTTATCGAAAGAAGACAGATTATAGTTGAGTTTTCCAATTTTGTGGTTGAGCCAAAGATGAAAATTGCAACACCGGTAAAAACGAGATTCGGAAACGGCGGCCTTGTGAAGAGTTTGAATAATTTTTGGAATATCAGGCCATCGGTAAAGCAGGAGATATTAGATGAAGTTTATCTATAATTCAAAAAACTTGGCTGTGAGAGGAGAAAATACAGATGACAAAAACAATGGAGAAAGCAAATATTTTCAAGAAAATTATGGGGCAATATCCAACTGGAGTGACGATCGTAACCACAATGGATGAAAATGAAAACCCGGTTGGGCTGACCGTCAATTCGTTTGCTTCTGTTTCAATCGCCCCGTTAATGGTGCTTTGGTGCATCGATAAAAGATCATCGGCTTTAGATGCATTCTTACAAGGGGGAAAATACGCTGTGCATACCCTTACTACAGATCAGGCAGAGGCATGCTGGGCGTTTGCTGGTAAGGAAAAAGACCGTTTTTCAAAAGTGCAATGGGAAACTTCTTCAAATGGACTACCGATTATCCAAGACTCACTAGGGGTTTTCGAGTGCAAAATCATTAATAAAATCGATGCTGGAGACCACTTTATCCTTTTAGGTGAAGTAATCGATCTTTCATTTGCCGAAAAGGCTCCTCTTTTATATTATAACCGAAATGTTGGCCGGATCCCTGAAGATTGGCCGAATCAATAGATCTTTTTTTCGATTATTGAAATATTAGGAGGAAGAGAAATGAAAATTTTAGGGGTTTCAGGCACTATTGTCGGTAGTAAGACTGCGATTGTGATTGGTAAAGTTTTAGACAAGATAAAAATCCATAATCCTGATCTAGAAATTGAGTTTTTGGATCTAAGGGATTATCAAATTGAGTTTTGTGACGGCCGTCCAATCTCTAATTACAATGGTGATACCAAAAAGGTAATTGACCAAATAATGGGGGCGGACGGATTTGTATTCGGAACGCCTATTTTCCAAGGTTCATTTAGCGGTGCATTCAAAAATTTAATTGATTTAATTCCACCGGCAGCGTTTAAACATAAGGTGATGGGTTTTGTCACGACTGGAGGAAACAATCAACATTTTCTCGTTGCAGAAAATCAGTTAAAACCACTGGCAGGGTATTTAAATGGGTACGTCATACCGACAACTATTTTTGCTCACAACAGCCAGTTTAATGAGAAAAATGAAATAGACGAAGTGGAACTTTTGGATAACATTCATGAATTCAGTCAGCAATTTTGTTATATGTGCGAACGGTTAATAGGAGTGAAGCAAAAGTAGGTTTTTCTTTTCACAGCGGAGGTTGGGATAGAGGCTTCCTCCGAAGATTTAATGGCTGATTTGCCATCTGTAACTGGAGTCCAGCAATCGGCTTATTTTGGGCAGCCAATTAAATCAGTTGGCTGCCCATTTCCTCATTACCAATCCATTTAAAAAAATGATTTAACCATCTCAATCGTTTCATTGCAATTCGTGCACCGGAATTCTAATTCAAGTGCATCTTCATAAACATGATGTACAGTTTCTTTCTTGCATTTCTCACAAAACCTCATTTTTTCTGCCTCCACAGCCACAGTAATTCCTCCGTTTCGGTATTAATTATTCCTAGCCTTCCCTTTTTCTACATTAAAAATTTTGTTTTTTTTTATCAAGATTGGGGAATTTAGAAAAAAGTACATATTTAAGTTATTGGATGCTTAACTGTAGACGGAGGTAAAATACGTGATCCTTACAAATCCTATAAGTGTTTCTGAGATAGGTACACTCTGGCAAACTTACCAAGAGAAGACTCTGATTATGAGAATGTTGGAATATTTTATTGAGAAATCAGATGATGCACAAGCAAGAAATATATTGGGTGGTTTGTGGCAGGAACTGAATTTTTATGTGTTAGGGATGGAGGAAATATTTTTAAAACATGGAATGGTAAAACCGATTGGATTCACTCCAGAAGATGTTAACTTAGATGCACCTAAGCTATACGATAATGGATTTGACATCATGTTTGTCCGTATTTTAAAGGAAGTAAGCATGGGTCTTTATACGCTTAACATGAATATGAGTTATAATAAAGAAGTCATGCAAATTTATGAAGGTCTTACTACTGTTACGCAGAAAATTTATAAGCTTGCAACCTTTTATTTGCTTGAAAGAGGAATTCTTTCGCTTCCGCCTAAAGTGACGATGCCAAAAAGTAATGAGTATATTCAAAGTAAAAAATATATGGAAGGTTTTAAGCTTACTGGTGATAAACGAGCTTTAAATGACCTTGAGATTGGCATATTGCATCATAATCTTGAAGCCAACAATATTGGAATGCAGCTGATTACCGGTTTTGCCCAATGTGCACAAAACAAAGAAGCCAAACAGTATTTTTTAAAAGGGAAAGAGCTTGCGAAGAAACAAGTAAAAATGATGGAGGAAGTACTTAGGGAAGGCGATGTTCAGTTATCCGCAGCTTGCGGGGCTACGGTAACAAATCTACCGTTCCGCCATTTTCGGATAAGCTCATGATGCATTGCGTATATATACTCAATGCCTTTGGGCTTGTTGGAATGGGGGCAGGGGCCTTTTTCTGTTTGCGAAATGATTTAACGATGAAATCATTTTTAATTGCGAAAGATGTTTATTTTTACGCACAAGAAGGAATTGAAATTAAGATAAAAAACGGCTGGTTCGAGGAACCCCCACAAATGGAGGACCGTGCCCGGATTATCAATAATGGGAATTGAATAAAGGGATGGGTTGAAAGCGCAAAATATAGCTAGTGTCGGTTTGCCGATACTAATAACGGTGTGGGGGGAGTTAGTTTGAATATACTTCGTTTGTTTAATTTGGTTATTACATTCGTGATTAAGGTTAGATTCTTTATAAAAATGGTAAAAAACATGAGGCTAAACCATTTAATAAGAATGCCTATCCTAACATAACTTAGTATGTAAAAAACTATCGATTTCCACATTGTCCAAAAGGTAAGCACATTCCTGTGTTTACCTTTTTTGTCTTATCATTCTATATGGCAGGGCAGCAAATTACCTTGATGACAATTTGAAAAAATAAAAGTGCCAAGGACCTTTTTAGAGAATATATCACGCATGGCACTTTATGCTTGAATGATGCATTAGAACCGTCCCCATGCATCATAACCTAACCGGACGATTTTATGGGTGCTTTTATGTAGAAAAAGTAAATAATCAAAGTAATCATTTATAGGGTTAAAACGTTTGGGTTGGGATAGTAATCTGTTATATTCATTTAAAAGGTCATCTAGCTCTTGACTGCAATAAATGGTTTCTTCACTATCGAGTCCCTTTGACATCCCTATTTGAATCATCTCGGCTCTTTTATTACGTATAGCTTCTGCTAATTGTGCTTGTCTCATTGCAAAAACACACCCCGAAAATGTTTGTTTAAATGTCTGTTTAATAATTAGATTAACACAAAAAGTATTATAACATTTTCAGACTTCGATAGAACGTTTTCGATAAAACAAGGTATAAAAAGCTAAAAAGTGACGAAAATCATCGACTTTCGACACTCTGTGTGATGTATGGGGACGGTTCTTGTTCCTTAACTTATTAGTTCATAGAAGTGTATTCTTGTGTGATTCAAAATGAAACAAGAGAACCATCCCCATGAACCATGTTACCCTCTTTTCTTTAAGCGTCCTACAAGAGGGACTACAATGATGCCTGCTATTACGACCTGCATGATGTTTCCAGGGATGGAGCCGAATGGCTGGATCCAGTTCCCGTAGAGGATGACTTCGGTGAAATAGTAGCCTACAACTTTTATGACGAGTGCAGCTAGAACGGCCAGAGTATAAACAAGAACTCGTTTGCCGGGTACCTTTTCGGCAATGAGACCGACTACAAAGCCCATTGTACCGACGATGACAAAGGTAAACGGTGACCATAATGCCCATCCCGAGACGATATCAAACAAGCCCATACCAAACGCCCCCGCAATGGCTCCGGTTCTTTTGCCGTAGACCAAGGCTGCGATAAAAAGAGGAACGTTACCTAAATGGATTAGACCACCATTCCCCATGATTGGGAGCCTTAAGTTAATGAACATCGTGGCCACGAAGGTTAAGGCAATGAAAAGTGCACTGATGACAATGGCTTTTGTTTTTGTGGATTCTGTTGTTGAAAATGTTGAATTCATATCTACCCTCTTCTTTTCTAAAAAGTAATATTATATATCAAATATTAAATATATACTTAAATCTTTTAGAAGAAAAGATAATTTTAAGTACATATATAAACTTGAGTTGAAGATAGGGGCTAGGGGGTGTTCCACATTTTTTATTGCACTAAGCGTTCAGTAAGTTGAATAAGCCAAATTTATGAACAAAAGTAAGACCCCTTCAAATACATTGAAAGGGGTTTCTAAAGACTATTTTTTCTCAATCATAACGAACAAAACACCAGTAAGAATTAGGATGGAGCCTATCCAAAAGGTCACACCTATATTCTCTCCAAGAATAAGCCAGCCAAGTAATGTTCCAACCACGGGTTGAAAGAAGAAAAATATCCCCCCACTTGAGGCGTTAAGCATTTGTAAACCGCGATTCCAAAGTAAGAATCCACCTGCTGTTGAAACAATACCCAAATATAAGAGTCCTCCCCAAATGGTCGGGTGAGTTAATTCAGAAATATTAATTGCGTGTAACCGTGGCAAAACAAAAGGAGTCAACACAATTAGGGCAACCGAGATGGAATAGGTGGTGACGACAATTTGTGAATAGTCACTCGGCAAACGCTTTACAAGTACAGACATAAGTGCCCACGTTAAAGCTGCAATAAGCAGTGCAATACCACCAAGTTTACTAGATAAATCCACATCTCCGATTCCGACAATGAGAAAAACTCCAATCGTCGCTAGACAAACGGAAAGCCACTTTTTTAACGTCAATTGTTCTTTAAGAAGTAATCTAGCAAAAATAACCATAAACGCGGGTGTTGAAGAAGTTATAATGGCTCCCATTTGTGCTGTGGACAGCATTGTCCCCGTTTCTTGGGTAACAATTGAAATGGCGTTCCCAATAACTCCGATAGCGATAATTAATAAAAAATAACGTTTCTCGATTCGCCATTTTTGTCGGGTTATTAAGCCGATGATAAGAAGTGCGACAATAGCCACTAAATAGCGCATCCACACAAGTTCTAGTGGAGGTATGACCGCTACTACAACTTTGACAACAACGTACATTCCACCCCAAATACTGGCGGCTAAAGTTAAATATATAGAACCTATTAAGGTGTTTTTCATTTTTTATACCCTCCGTCTTTTTTTAGGTCAAAGATGCCCAAACGGAGAGAAGTAGTCACGTTTCTCTCCATTAAGAGCAGAAGTGTGCTACTGGTACATCATTTTCAAATAACGGAGTCCAATACATTTTGATTCACCTCTTAGAATACAGTGTAATAGTAAGTTATCAAGCAGACAGTTTCTTTTCCATGCGATCATTTGGTAAAAAGACCGCGATTAACGAGCCGGCAAGCGGGAGCAGCGAGAGAATCGTGAAAACGGTCGCGATCCCAAAGATGTCTGAGATGCCGCCCATAAACACGGATCCAATCCCACCGGCACCTACACCAAATCCAATCGAAAGACCGGAGGCCAGACCAATGTTCTTCGGAAGCATGCGCTGCATGTAAACCACACTGACCGAGAAAGATGAAAGAACACTGAAACCAAACAAGAGCAATACGAGAACCGACAACACCCCATGTACATGTGGAAAAATAAGAGCAAACGGTGTTGCAAGCAGCATGGAACTGACCAGTAAACGTTTCATGCCAAGTTTGTCTGCCAGAACCCCGCCGACAAAAGTACCAAGTGCTCCTGCCCCGACAAAGACAAAGCTAAGAATCTCTGACTGTTGGATGGTGAGGTTGTGCAGGTAAAAAGGCAAAAAGACGACAACGCCAATTTGGCACCAGGAACGCAGGATGATTACACAAGAGAGCAGGGTAGCTCCCAGTAAATTGTTGTCTCCATTTATTTGTTTCTTAGATTGAAGTTTAGTGGTCTCTAATTTTTCACGCAGCCAAGGCAGAATTTGGCCAGTTAATAGAAGCGAAAGGAATGCTACTGGAATGAGCCATAGGAGCCCCTGAATCCCTGAGTGACTTACGTAGAGGGATACTAATAATGGTCCAAAAGCTTGCCCTGCATTTCCGCCGACTTGGAAAATAGCTTGGGCGAGTGCTTTTTTAGATCCAGAAGCAAGGTGGGTAGCTCGGGAGGCTTCTGGATGGAACGCGCCCGATCCGAGACCGGAAATCGAAATAAACAAAAGCAGCCAAGGCAGTGATGGTGCGAGTCCTGTTAAAGCCAGCCCCATAATCGAACAGAATACTCCTGCCGGATACAGCCAGACACGAGGCTTACGGTCCGCGAACATGCCGAACAGAGGCTGGGAGATAGATGATGTTAGGTATGACATTAAAACTACTAAAGTAGACTGGGTATAGTTTAGGTCAAATGCTTGTTTATAAAGCACAACCATTGCCGGAACCATACCTGTGGTCACTAAATCATTTAAAAAATGTGATCCGCTGAAGGTAAAAACACCCCGGCGAAAAATGGGTTCTTTTCCTTTCATTATGGGTTGTGATGCTGTTTCCAATGGTGTGCTCCTCCAATCAATTGCAAAGCGATATTTTGTAGTACAAATTTTTTCCTTTTTTAATAATATCTCAGCTTCATATAATTGTCACTTCTTCAAACCTTAATTTGTAAAAGCATTTTTTGGAAGGGCAATTGGTGATTAATGAAAAAAAGATGGGTGTTCCCCGTAAAAAACAAGGGGAAACCCATCATTTTTTCTAGATTGGCAGATGATTCACTTCATTGGCAACACGAATGCCTGATTCAATGGATCCCTGCATCCAACCGTGAATAAGAGTGGTATGTTCACCGGCAAAGTGAACTCTTCCTTCCGGCATCGATATATATGGAAACAATTCATTTTCCTGGCCGGGCTCAAAAGCGACAACCGCTCCAGTGGCGTGGGGATTATCCACCCAGCTATAAGAAGTACCAGAAACATATTCGGAATAGACCTGGCTGCCGAAAATTTGAGCTAGGTTCTTTAAGGCATATTGAATACGTTCTCCGTCGGAAAGACCATTCCATGTCATCGCTTCATCCGCCCATGTATAGCTTGCGACAACAACAGCCGGTTCAGATGTGCCGATCCCCTGACTCGGAAAATAAGTAAACCGAATGGGCAGATCTGTGATTAATTTCCCGCCATATTGACCGTATCTTTCCCAAAAGCGGCTCTTAAACTGAATTCCGATTTTTGTTGCAGCCATATAGTTGATTTCACGAATGGCTCTGTGCTTGTAATAAGAAAAAGAATGGTAGGGTTCAATGGTTACAAATCGCATAACAGTAAAGGGGATGGTAATGATGGCAAGGTCACTAGTGGTAGTCGAATTTGTAAATGTACGAGGATCAGTCGAATGAATGGTGACACCTTGGTTATGTTGGACAAGTTTAGTGATTCGTTGGTTGAACCTAATCTCCTCTTTCAATTGCGGCAAAAATGCCTTCGGAAGCAGATCCATTCCACCCGTTATCTCATAGAAACGATTGGTTCTAAAGCCCGACGTTTCACGGATCACTTCTAGAAACGACATCCCCATAAAAGCTTCATAATCAAGGAGTACATCAATCATATCAATGGCACCATCTGAGAAAGTCGTTCCAAATTTATAATGGTAAGAATTTAAGAACGTTCCGAGTGATTGGTTTTTAAATTCTTTTTCGATAAGAGGCCAATGTCTCTCAGGGTCCTTATTAATAAAATTAACAATTGGATCGATTGCTAATTTCCATAGCTGTTCTGCACTTTTACCTTTTTCATTCGGCTGGACAGGAAAGTTTAGAATACTAGGATCTTGTTCAAACATGCTGAGACGGGTTTTGACCCCATTTACAAACAGAATGTCTGCGGGGGTCCGGTTAATAAAAAGGTTTAAGGGTAACCCGAATTTTTTAATATATTCTAAAGTCAACAAATGAGTATCAGGAATACGCATGGGACCGGCGTTTAAATAAAGCCCATTACTGAAAGGGCTGCGAATCGTATAAATACGGCCGCCAACCATGCTGTTGGCTTCTAAAATAGTAACCTTATGCCCCGCCTCCTTCAACAGGGAGGCTGCCACAAGCCCTGCAATGCCCGCACCGACTACGGTAATCTGCTTAGGAGTTTGTGTTTTATCAAGCCCATTTCTAATCACGTTAATCATTTGCTGGGGCGTTAATGGTATCGGTCCATTCATATTTATTGGCATCTCACTACCTCGTTTAAATAAGGATTAATACATTTTATTCACTGGTTGAGATGTCTATGTGTGATGCATGGGGACGGTTCTGATGCATCATTTATTTTTGTATTTAATCAAAAAGAGAGGGTGCCTCTTCTTGTATTTATCCGTAAATATAACAGGAAGATTCGCAAATAAAAGGAAGAAATTCGCAAATATACAGCTGATTAGCGCAAATAACTTGTAGAGGTAGCCGCAACTTGTTTAGATCCGTAAATATAACAGGGGGATTCGCAAATAAAAGGAGGAAATTCGCAATTAAACTTAGCGTTTTCGCAAATAACTTGTGGATGCAGCCCCTACTTGTTTTGGTCCGCAAATATTACGGGGCGATTCGCAAATAAAAGGAGGGAATTCGCAAATATACAGCTGATTTTCGCAAATAACTTGTAGAGACAGCCGCAACTTGTTTAAATCCGTAAATATAACAGGGGGAATCGCAAATAAAAGGAGGAAATTCGCAAATAAACTTAGCATTTTCGCAAATAACTTGTGGATTAAGCCGCAACTTGTTATTGAACGCAAATATTACGGGGCGATTCGCAAATAAAAGGAGGGAATTCGCAAATATACAGCTGATTTTCGCAAATAACTTGTAGAGGCAGCCGCAACTTGTTTAGATCCGTAAATATAACAGGGGGATTCGCAAATAAAAGGAGGAGATTCGCAATTAAACTTAGCGTTTTCGCAAATAACTTGTGGATGCAGCCGCAACTTGTTAAGGAACGCAAATATTACGGGGCGATTCGCAAATATATGGAGGAAATTCGCAAATATACAGCTGATTTTCGCAAATAACTTGTAGAGGCAGCCGTAACTTGTTTAGATCCGTAAATATAACAGGGGATTCGCAAATAAAAGGATGTGATTGGCAATTAAATTGGAATTTTTCGCAAATAACTGCGGGGGCAGCGCCTTCATGTTTAGGTCCGCATCTATAACGGGCGATTCGCAAATATTTTGTTTGAAATCGAAAATTAGGTTAAAAAAAAATGAGAAACATCACTCAGATGTTTCTCATTTTTTAGAAGTTTTATTGGCGCGGTGCAAACAAGATCACCGCAGCTCCAATTAAGCAGATTCCAGCGCCGATCCAGTCATATAAGTCAGGTGTTTTTCGATCAATTCCCCATCCCCATAAGATAGACAGAACGATAAATACTCCACCATAGGCAGCATAAACTCTGCCGAAGGATGGGAACGATTGAAATGTTGCTATGACACCATACAAAGCCAGGATAAGTCCTCCGAAAATTCCCCAATACAATGGTTTACCTTCTCTTAACCATAGCCAAACTAGATAACCGCCGCCAATTTCGGCAAGTCCTGCAAGTATAAATATTACAATTGATTTAATCAAATGACATACACCTTTCAAAAGCCTGTCTAATTAGGAATTATATTTTTCAATTAAGTTCAGGTCAAATCATAAACTGGTGTACTTCGGCAAAAGCAGCATGGAAATCAGTCGGGTGAGTTGCTTTTATCTTCATTTTGACTATCACTGTTCCCGTCCAAAAAACGTTCAAGAGCTTCTTTATTTTTCACGAAATCCACTTCCAATACATCCCCAAGCTCATCATCCCGTTTATTTTGAAAACTGCCATCCTCAGGAATGCGTAAAGTTTCAATCTCGCTGTTCTTTCTCGTAAGTATGTCTTTTCCAATTTCAATAAGGGTAGAACTGTTCATATTTGTCTCTAAATATTTATTCAAAAGACCGATAAGCTCTGGGAGTTTTAACACACTTTTAGGACCTAACGCTTCTTCCTTTAATTTTGAAATCACTTCCTGCTGCCTTTGAATTCGACCGAAATCACTTAAACGATCATGTCGAAACCTAACATAGCCTAACAGCTCTTTACCATGGAGCCGCTGCTTGCCTTCTTCTAACGTCATGCCAATTCCATAAGACATCTCATACGGTATGTCCACTTCGATTCCCTTTGGAACAAGCAGGTCGACCGCTTTTTCGAAACCTTTAAAATCGATGATCGCATAATAGTGAATATCGAGTCCGAAATTTTCTTTGATCGTTTTACTAAGCAATTCAGTACCGCCAAAAGCGTAGGCTGCATTTAGTTTTTGCTGTCCATGATTGGGGACAGAAACAAGCATATCGCGCATTAAGGAAATCAGTTTAAATTGATGTGTTTTTGGATCGTAATGGGCGATCATAATGGTATCCGTTCGGGATTGTTTTTCTCCCCGTGAGTCACTTCCTAATAAAAGCACATTGACCTCATCGATGTTACTCTTTGCATCTTGAATTGTATGTTTTCCCTCCACTTTTTTAAGCGGTGGGTTGATCGTGTTAATTTTTCCTTCTATGTATTGAAAAATGGTAAAGAGACCAACTGTGATAATCCCAATTACAAGTAGGGCGGCAAAAACTCTGCCCCATCTTATTTTAATTCTTTTCTTTTTCTTTCGTGTCAAAACTTGCACCACCTAGGCTGAAATAATACGATCATCAATGGTTTATTTTATACTATTAAGCTCCCATATAGGAATAATTTAGAAAGCTCTGAAGTAATGATTATCCCATAAATAATTTTCAACTATTTAACTATCAGGTTACATTTATTTTTCATTTCTAATTAATATAGTACAAAAAACAGGTATGACTAATTAGTAGTCATACCTTCCAAACTGTCCCTGTGTATCGTTAAAAGATTTCTTTAATGAAAGTAAAATTCTTAAGAAGCTCACTTTCATTGATGGATATCCGATTCGCCAAATCTTTCGTTCTCAAGACAAATTCTTTAACTCCTATAAATTCTGATTCACTAATCAAGTAAAAGTGAGTTCCTTTTTTATATCCATTAAACTGCCTTTTTAATCTATATACCTTCATTCAATAACCTCTAGTTTATTTATTAATCAGTAATGAATTTACACTAATTATAGTTCTTTAGATGTCAGCGGCAAGAACAGTTTAATCCCTCGCTTGTTAAATGGCAAGATTTTTAAATCAGCGATCAGGTGACTGATGTAACCAGCTAAACAGGTATAGAAAACACCGAGAATTCCAAGTGAAAATTCTAAATGGAAAGCAATGATCCCGAAGAAAACAACGCCTAAGATGGAATGTGTATAGCTCCGATGAGAAGTCAAGGAAGCAATGATAAAGTAAATTCCTAATAGGATGATCCAAAGCTCCCCTAAAGATAACCCTCCAAGCAGAACAGCAATTCCCGAAATGGTTAACATATGTTTTTGCTTAATGAGGGAAGCAACCAGCACGATCAAAAGCCCGATCCCGACCCCCATCCATCGTTCTGCCGCCAGTTTCTCCAAGACACTATAGAAAATCATCAGCAATCCAATGATCATCGCAGCTAGCCGAACCATCTCATGCGACAGTGTAATTTTTCCACGGAGCTTCCCGTCAATATCCAAATCAGGCATCAATCCTGACACGGCTCCTAATCCGACAAACAAGAGTGTTGCAGAAGGAGAGGTTTGATATGTATTAGCCACAATATATCCTGTTGCTGATCCAATTACTGCATGTGCTGTACCATTCAATTTCATTCCACCTCTAAAATTATTAATCTGGTCAAACAAAAACAGACATAACTATTCTACTACAAAACATCTGTTCTGTTTATAGATAAATAATTTATGAATAAATACGTTAGGCGGAGTAGTTTTAGCTACCGACGATTTTTAAGAATTTGATTCAAAAAGTTGGACAGATTAACATGTCCCTCTGCTGATTAAATGAATAAGCTATTATAGTTTGATAGGAAAGGAGTGATATTGAAATCTATGAGCAACAACACTAAAAAGTTTACAGCCGTATTAAGACAGGAATTTTCTTTTTATGCGAACGATGAAGTCCTTGACTCGGTTTTAGAAGATATTGCAGCTCAAGGAGTAACGGTAGCTGCATTTACCATAACAAAATTGGACATGGGTAGGGTGAACTTTGTGCGAATGGTTGTCGGTCCTGATAGTTCAAATAGTTCCCGTGCCAACCAGATCGCGCGGGACGCTCTTCGCCGAGCAGGTGTACGGTTCCATCAAGTAGAAGTTATCCAGATCATTGTTTCACCTGCCCCGGGAATCTTAAGAAACGTGTTACGAGCTTTGTCCTCTCGGGTAGTTGTGTTCGCTGCGTACAGTGGAATAAATTCTATCATCCTGAACGTCTCCGATATCCCAACTGCTCTACAATTGTTAAGGCAAAATAACATTATCGCTTAAGAGTTTTACCTTTTTAATGTCTAATTGTGAAAGCAATTAGGCATTTTAATGTCAGGTTCAATATAAAGTGATGAAGACCAAACGATTCGAAGTGCCCTTCATGAAGTACATTGGTTATATAAATCTGATACAATTCTGTTAGATTCGATTGATTATATACGAGGAGATATTACCATGCAAACAATAAACAAAATAGGCCATTCATTTTGGTATATGACACCTGTTTCGGAGACAGATCGACCGATTTTAGGGATGGTCGTGGGAAAAGAAAAAAGATTAATGATTGATGCTGGGAATTCGGAAGCACATGCCCAATTATTTTTAAAAATGCTGGAGGAACAAAATATCGGCCGTCCTGATATGGTTGTGTTATCACATTGGCATTGGGACCATATTTTCGGAATGTCCGCATTAAAGGATAGTGTTTCTATTTCTTCAAAAGCAACAAAAGTAGAAATAGAAAAACTAATGCCTTTAACATGGACGGATGAGGCTTTAGATGAGCGGGTGAAGGAAGGCACAGAAATTGAATTTTGTGCAATCTGCATTAAAAATGAGTTTGCGGATCATAGGAATATACATATCACATTGCCACAAGTCGTTTTTGACAACGAACTCGAAATCGATCTTGGCGGGGTAACTTGTGTATTGAAGCATGTCGGAGGGGACCATGCTTCTGATTCTGTTGTCATCTACATGAAAGAAGAGAAGATATTGTTTTTAGGTGATAGCATTTATCCTGATATATTTTCTCCCAAACGGAACTATACAACCAAACGAACAAAGGAACTGGCGGCAATCCTGGAACAGTTTGATGCAGAGACCTATATCCTTTCCCACTGGAAACCAATATCGCGGAATGAGTTTAACAATGAAATGCAACTTTTAAAGACAATGGCCGATTACACAGAAAAATATAATGGTGATGCAGAACAAATGAAATCGGAATATGCAAGAGAGGTAAACCGAGATTTAAATGAAGACGAATCGGAAACGATCGATTATTTTGTGAATGGGTATGAACTAAAACGATAACTTTCACTCAATCTCGTGGACTCGATTGCTTAAGATTCTCGTAATGATCATTAAACACTTTAAAAAGCCTTTCATCCCCGCCGCGGTCGGGGTGGAGGGCTTTTAGCAGTTTCTTAAATTCTTTTTTCATTTGATGTCTGCTAGAGTCTTGATTTAATCCCAATAACTCACCGTAGTGAAAAGTACTGGGTTCGATGACTTCAATCTGTGTGTTGAGCATTTTTTTTAAGGTGCGTACCTTTGACTGTTCAATATGTATTCGGGTATTTAATATCACTATTTGTTCCGTAAGGCTGCGATTTTCTTGAAGTGACTCTTCTAATTGTGCAGTAAGTTGAGCGGCATGCGTTTGGATGATAAATTCAATTAGATCCTTAACATTGATTTTGTAGGTAGTTGTTCTTCGTTTGGTTATGTCAGCCTTTAATTTGCCTTCCCTAATCCATGTCATTACTTCTTCGTCACTGGCTGCTATGCCAGACGAGGTTAATTGCTCAACCGCTTCTTTTATATTCAGCATCATTTTTCACTCGCTTTTTTTAAAATCTAGCATTCTATATTACAGATAGACTCATCATATCACTGAATTTTTTCAGAAAAAGAACAGGAGTGTGACATTACATTAAAGTCTCTTTACATTGAGACATTTTTAATAAAAAGGATGCTCAAAAGGTACGAACATCCTAAATTTTATGAACAGATGCGTTATTTATGAATAAAAACCTGCGTGCCAATTGGGACTAAAGATGACAATTCTAGAACATCGTGATTAAACATTCTAATACAACCATGGGAGACGTTCTTACCGATAGAAGATGGATTATTGGTTCCATGTATACCGTAATGAGGTCTTGACAATCCCATCCAAAGGACTCCGAATGGTCCGCCGGGATGAGGGTCCTTATTTATAATCGTGTATGTTCCTGTAGGAGTTGGTGTCAATATTTTTCCAACTGCAATGGGGTAAGTTTTTAAAAGCTTATGACGATCAAAGAGTTTTAATTGGTGCTTTGATGTTGATACATCAATCCATTTCGCCATGTGGATCAACTCCAGTTTTTGAATAGTGTATTAAATAAAACAAACAAATGTTCATTAACAAGAATTGGCGGACAGTTATTTTTACTTACGAAACCAACAATCTAGTAATTCTAGACGTATTTTATAAACATTCTTTAAACCAACAGCATAAAATAGGCACTTGATTTAGTGACAGCGACCTAAAAGAAATCATATTTTGTTGAAGAGAGTACACAGCGAATCTGATTTCTGGATATACACAAATATCATCATTCAACTCTCTATACAGGTTTCATCTGATTAAATACAAAGGGGAGGAAAAAATGCAAAATTTTCATAATGAGCTGCAAGGGTTGGCAATCGATCCTTATCAAGCTGGTCAGTTAGTTCCATTCGGTCAACAGATGGAGGATTCACGATTGTGGGGTCGCTGTGGCGGTTTCCGTTGTGGTTTTGGTTGCGGTTTTCGTTGCGGTTTTCGTTGCGGCGGTTTTGGCTGCGGTTTCGGTTGCGGCTTTGGTTGTGGCTTCGGTTGTGGCTTCGGCTTCGGTGGATTTGGCTGTTTTGGCTGTGTTGGTATCGGTTTCGGTTTTATTTAATTGGTGTGGCTTTTGGCAATTACCCAAAAAAATTATTTGTGAAACAAAGTGCCCCTGCACGGACTTGTGCCCCAGGGGCACTTTTTACTGTGTTTATCATATTGGACAAAAAATCGTACATAAACTGATAGTGCGCAAGTAGTAACGATTGGAATAAGGAGGAGCGCCAGTGACAGAACTTACCTCGTCCTCACGTCTAAAAGTCAAAAGGGATACCTTTTTTCTCCCAGATCAAAAGGGGGGTGTCTATTTTAGAAATAACACAAGTTCATTCCGAATGGAAGGCAAAACCATCTACCAGTGGATTGAAAAATTGTTTCCGATGTTCAATGGCGAGAAAACTTTGGAAACTTTGACTCACGGACTGACGCCGCCGTACCGTGACAGGGTATTCGAGATTGGAGAAACGTTGTACAAGAATGGGTTTGTTCGTGATGTCAGCAAAGATATTCCCCATGAGTTAAATCGTCAAGTTCTTGAAAAATATGTTTCACAAATTGAATTCATCGAGAATTTTGTCGATTCAGCTGCTTACAAATTTCAAGAATACCGCCAAGCTAAGGTTTTGGCTGTAGGTTCAGGAACCTTCATGGTTTCTTTGGTTTCTGCTTTACTCGAATCAGGACTGCCCAAATTAAATGTCATGATAACAGATGGGGTTCCAACTAATCGGCTCCGTGTTCACGAGTTGGTGGAGAATGCGAGAAAAATAGATTCTGATGTGGAATTAGCAGAAGTCCCTTACCGTCATGGGGCAGGGATAAATTTTTGGAAAGAAGCCGTTCAGGACTATGATTGGATTCTATATGTCTCTCAGGAGGGAAATTTAAATGAATTAAGGAGTCTAAATCAAGTTTGCAAAGAAGAAAAGAAGGCATTCCTACCAGCCATCTGTTTAGAAAAAGTGGGGCTCTCCGGTCCGTTGACTCATCCGGAATCAGAGGAATGCTTCGAGTCAGCATGGCGAAGAATTCATCAATCTTACCTGCAATCTGGAAAGCAGCCTGAAGAGTATTTTTCCACATCAGGAGCCCTTTTAGCCAATGTCTCTGTTTTTGAATTTTTCAAGAAGGCTACAGGAGTTGCAGGTTCAAATCAGAGTAATCAAATTTACCTGCTTAATCTTGAAACGATGGAAGGAGACTGGCTTTCTTTCATCACCCATCCATTTGTAACGTCTAAACGCAATGCCCCCGAACTGATTGAAAATCTTGAAAATAGACTGAAACTCGAATCGGATAAGGAAGAGCAGGAGGGTATGCTGTTAGAGTATTTCAGTCGATTAACGTCAAAGGAAATAGGGATTTTCCATACCTGGGAGGAACGGGATTTGCCGCAGCTTCCTCTTTCCCAGTGTTATGTTCAGGCTGTTGACCCATTGTCAGAGGGACCTGCGGAGCTGCTTCAGGAAGTGTTATGTTCGGGCCTGACACATGAAGAAGCAAGAAGAAAAGCTGGGTTGAAGGGTATAGAAATGTATGTTTCAAAAATGATAGATTCCGATATATATAGAGTCAAGAATCAGGCAGAGGGAGCACCAGTCGGTTTTATGGGCATCGGTTCAGGGGCAACAATTGCAGAGGCTGTTTGTCGGGGGCTGCAAGCCTATCTGGATGAAGAGTTGGAAAAAAGAAAGAGTGAAGGGCACAACACGGTTTACCGTGTGCCGATTGGAGCCATAGAAGATAAAACATGCAGATTTTATATAAATGCCCTGACTACCTTGAAGGGTTCACCGGCGATTGGTGTAAAGGAGGATGTAGCAGGCTTCCCAGTTGTATGGGTAAAGTCAAACGGCCGTTGGTACACAGGAGCAGGCTTAAATACAACATTGGCATTGCACAATACACTCGAGCACGCACTTTTCGATGCTCAAAACGGGATTAGTTCCGCTGAGAGGCAAGGGAATGATTCGATGATTTATCTGGAAAGAATAGGTTCTAAATTCGAAATTTCCTCATGTGAAGACATGACACAATTGGATCTATTACAATCTGCTATTCAGGTGTTACACAGAAACAATAAACAGCTATTAGTCTATGACCTGTCGATAGAGCCTTTTTTACAACAAGAGCTGGCAGGAGTGTATGGTGTGCAGGTACGAGAGGGGGATTCCAAATGACTGCACAGGTCCTCATTGACGGAGCCGGTTTATTAGCGGAATACGTCTATGATCTTCTGTCTACCAGCTATCTAGTAAGGCGTCAAAGTATTTTGGAAGAGATTCCTAAAGAAACAGAATTAGTCCTGTTGCTAGACGATGCCTGGCATCCAGCCGTTCATCAACAAGCGGAACAGCGATGCAGGACCGCCGGGATTCCTTGGCTGCGAGGTTTCGTTTCCTTTGGTGAGGGGATCATCGGCCCAATGATACGGAGAGAAAAACCGGGATGCTCACTCTGTGCTGACAAACGGCGCTTGATAGCCGGACCCGACCGGCTTGAAATGTGGGGAATTCAGGCGAAATTGACTTCAGGTGAAAGTGTGCTGCGTGATGCCTGGGCTTCCCGAACGGGGCTATCGCAAATGGCCATCTTGATCAAAAACGAGGTTGACAAAGTTCTTCAAGGAGAACCCTCCTCCTTGGACGAAAGAATATTCATTACCAATCTGAGATCGTTAACGACCTCTAGTCACTTTTTCCTGCCTGAACCATTGTGCCCGATTTGCAGTCCAATCCCTGAGGACACACCGGAATTAGCACAAATCAGGTTGGAATCCAGTCCTAAATTAAATGGTGAAGGCTATCGCACTCGTTCAATGGATGAATTGAAAACGGTGCTTGCCGCAGACTATTTGGATGAACGTACTGGAATCATGAATGGAAAAATGGCGGATTTCAGGCTGCCATTTTCTGATATTTTGGTAAACATGCCATTATTTGGTGCGGACGAGGGAGTAGCGGGCCGAACTAATTCCTATGAAATGAGTGAACTGACGGCTATTTTGGAGGGTTTGGAGCGATATTGCGGAATCGAGCCTCAAGGCAAAAGGAAGAAAGTTCGGGATAGTTATAACAATGTAAAGCATATCGCATTAGATCCTGCATCAGTAGGTCTGCATGACCAGGAACAATATGCAAAGCCTAATTTTCCGTTTAAACCGTTTCATCCTGATGCCCCAATGAATTGGGTCTGGGGTTATTCCTTGTTACAAGAACGTCCGATTCTGGTTCCAGAGCTACTTGCCTATTACAGTTTGGGCAATGGGGATGGCTATGTTTATGAAACCTCTAATGGGTGTGCGTTGGGTGGGAGCTTGGAGGAAGCCATTTTCCATGGGATTATGGAAGTCGTCGAGCGGGATTCCTTCTTGTTAACCTGGTATGCCAAGCTGGCCCTTCCTCGGCTTGACCCTCGTTCGGCTGACGATAAAGAAGTAGAGTTGATGGTGGACCGCTTACGTGATGTCGCGGGATATGACGTTTATCTTTACAATTCAACGATGGAACATGAAATCCCCAGCGTTTTTGCTATTGCAAAAAACCGACAATCAAAGGGGGTAAACATCATTTGTGCTGCAGGAGCGAATCCTGATCCTGTCAGAGCTGTAAAAAGTTCGCTTTTTGAGCTCGCAGGAATGATGGTTCGGCATGACAAAATATTGGAGGAAAACCGACAGAAATATGAACAAATGCTGAAGGATCCATATGCAGTCCGTTTGATGCCGGACCATGGCCTGCTCTACGGTCTGAAGGAAGCAGAAAACCGGCTCGACTTTTTATTGGATGACAATCGTCCATTACGAACGTTTGCTGAGGAATTTAAACAGTCTCCTGCGAATACCGATTTGAAGGATGACCTGCAGGATATTCTTCAGCGGTTCCAAGAACTGCACCTCGAGGTTATTGTGGTGGACCAAACAACACCGATCACCAAACGGAATGGATTATACTGTGTAAAGGTATTGATTCCTGGCATGTTGCCGATGACATTCGGACATCACCTGACCCGTGTCAAAGGGCTGGAAAGGGTTCTCCAAGTGCCAGTGAAACTTGGATACGCCAAACAGCCGTTGGCGTATGAACAGCTAAATCCAGATCCGCATCCATTCCCATAATGGAAAGGAAGGAGGTTTACTCTTGAAACTGGAGACATTTCTGCACAATCTTCACTTTGATCCGGAAAAAATCGCTCCGCCAGATTGGCAAGTCGATTGGGACGATGCACCGCTTCCCTATAAACTATACCGCGGACTACCTGAGATTCCATTATCCGGTGAAGTACCGTTAACGCTTGAGCAGCGAGATGCCCATGCAGAGCACGGACTAGAGGAGCTCGGGTCTTTCTTATGGTATGTATACGGTCTAACACATTACGCACAATCCGCTTTCCTTGAAGATCCCGAGGATATAACTACTGTAAGCTATCTTCAGTTATTACGAAAATTTGTTCCTTCTGGCGGGGCATTGTATCCCAATGAATTATATGTATATGCAAAGATTAAGGACGTCCCAACGGGAATTTACCATTACGATGTAGCCCATCACAGCCTTCGCTTGCTCCGAGAAGGAAATTACGATTCCTACTTGTCCAGGAGCCTTGGGAATTGTGATGTTTCTGATTGTTTCTGCACGGTTTTTGTCTCGACGGTTTTTTGGAAAAATTTTTATAAATATAATAATTTTTCCTACCGTCTACAAGGTTTAGATACTGGTGTGGTCATTGGGCAAACATTAGAAGTGGCAGATCGGATGGGATTCTCATCACGCGTATGCTACCAATTTCTTGATCGCTCTATCAATCATTTGCTCGGGCTCTCGGAACAGGACGAAAGTGTCTACGCAGTAATTCCCTTATCTAATTATCCATCAATCCAATGGGATGACAACTTTAATATAGAAGAGGGTGTATATGCCGCTGAATTGTGCAAGGAAGTACCATTGCTTAAAACGGAAACGTATAACCGTTCAAAGAGAGTACTTGATTACCCGATGCTGAGAGAGATGAATGAAGCATCGATGTTTGACTCAACACAGTCATTTGTAAAAATAAAAAGAGATGATCGTGTTCGACAGTCCATTGGTACGGAATTAATCATGCTCCCATATACAGAGCCCTTTTCGTACGACCTTGCATCTGTTTGTAGAGAGAGGCATTCTCCTGATGTTGATTTTATGATGGGGAAAGTCAGTCAAACCCAACTAGCCACCTTGTTGAAAGAGATTTTTTCCAGACCTTACCAGAATGATCTTGACGGCACAGATAGAAAAACGGGGACTCGTGTTTCGTTGTACGGCTTTTTTTATAACGTGGAGGGTGTTTCAGATGGTGCTTACGCCTATGAGAAAGGCGCACATGCACTGAGTAGAATAGCAAACGGAGATTTCCGTGAGATATTGCAAAATGGTTTAACCATGCCCAACGTCAATCTGTTTCAGGTTCCGCTCTGCTTGCATTTGGTTGGAGACAAGGAGCATCTAAAAGAGGAACTGGGATATAGAGGATACAGAATTCAACAGATGGAAGCAGGGATACTCTTGCAACGGCTGCTGTTGATCTCATGTGCCTTGGGCATGGGGGGGCACCCTTTATTAGGTTTTGATACGAAACAATGTGATGAACTTTATCGAGCCGAAGTGAAACAAATAACGAGCCTCATCCAAATCCCTGTGGGGCCCTATCGTCCCCGTGCCTGGTTGAAAGGAAGTTTGAAGAGCTAGATATAGTTTAATAGCAAAAATAAGGCTGGCCCCGGTCCAAGATTAGTATAATGGACTAGGGCCATTTATATTTATTAACGTAAACTAATAGGTCTAAGAATGCCTGCCGAGTTTCAAAGATTTGTCCTTCTGTACATTTGCTGAAATCAAAATGTAAATATTCTGTCACTATAATATCGTTGAGGTTATGAATTGATAAGTTTACACTTTAATTACTATTTGAGGAGTGATTAAAGTGAAAACAGTTTCAGTAAATGAGTTAAAGTTTAAGAAAAATTTAACGATGATTGAGCAATTTTCAATCCAAGATTTCCTATTTAAATATGTTAGACAAACCACAGAAGAAATTGCTGATATACTAAAACTTGAGTACTCAGAGAATGTCTTTGCTAAGATGGAGGCAAAGCTGGAACCAGTACTACTTATTAATGGGGTTGAACAATTCAGATATGTGACAATAACTGAAGATAATCAAATTGTAATTGGTGTTTTAGATTCCAATAAAGAGTTAAAGCATAGAATCATTTTTCTAGATGAAGTTTAATTGCTAGCCATATATGGGGAAGTATAAACAACTGTTCTACCTACATAACAAATCTTTTAATATAGTAATCTATTTTTAGACTTTTTTGAGAACATCTCATAAAACTTCAACGAAAAATAGGCTCTTTATTTAGTGACAGCAACCTATAAGGAATCATAAATTGTTGAAGAGAGTACACGGCGTGTAATGTTTTATCTTACACATTCATCTCTCTATTCAGGTTTACCTGATGAAATACAAGGGGGAGGAAAAAATGCATAATCTTCAATTTGATCTCCAAGGGTTGGGAATCGATCCTTATCAAACTGGTGAGTTAGTTGTGATGGATCCACAGAGCCTGGATCCGCGCCTGCATGGCGGCATGCGTTGTGGTGGCGGCATGCGTTGTGGTGGCGGAATGCATTGTGGCGGTGGCATGCATTGCGGCGGTGGCATGCGTTGCGGGGGCTTTAGATGTGGAGGTTTCCGTTGCGGCGGTTTCCGTTGTGGTGGGTTTGGATGTGTTGGTTTTAGTTGTGTCGGTATTGGTTTAGCGGTTGGCGGATGTGGAGGTTGTGGCAGCTGCTATGGCGGCTATTATGATGGATACTATAATGGCTACTATTAACATAACTGTTTCAGAGTTGTTGTTATATTAACTATTCAAGTAACCAGCAGGTTAGCTAAATAAGCATATAAATAAAGGGACAGTACCTGTTTTTCGTACTGTCCCTTTCCGTTGAATTTGTATAAATTTTCTGCGCGAAGCTTAATTTGCTTCGCTTTTTTGTTTTTCCAGTGAGAGGTAGCTATTAGAATTTCATTATATATTTTTAGACTCCAGTTGATTTATTGAAAAAAGGGTACAAGTCTAAAGCCTGTCTTATTCGTTTTTCATAGGATAAAGTACAACAACACAAGAGGGACAGATGGTAGGGGGGGACATCAGCGGAACGATTGTAGAGGAAGGTATGTGGTCTCAGGATACTTCCTGAGAAATCACAAAATGAAGGGAGAAAAAATATGGTCCATTTAACCGTTTGGATCACCATTGTGACTTTTTTGGTCACCCTAGGACTTATTCTTTGGCGGCCAAAAGGCATCAATGAAGCGATACCTGCCGCAATCGGTGCGGTTATTGTTGTCCTTAGTGGAAGTGTTTCATTATCAGATCTGGGGATCATTTCAGAAACCATAAGTGGTGCTGCCATTACGATCATGGCAACGATTGTCATGGCGATTGTATTAGAAAGTTTCGGGTTCTTTAGCTGGATGGCTGAAAAGCTTGCAGAAAAAGCAAAGGGGTCAGGGATACGGTTATTCTGGTACGTCAATCTCCTCTGCTTCCTTATGACACTTTTCTTCAATAACGATGGAAGTATTTTAATCACAACCCCAATCCTAGTCATGCTGTTAAACAATATGGGCTTAAAAAACAAGCAAAAAATTCCATACTTGCTATCTGGTGCTTTAATTGCGACTGCTTCGAGTGCCCCAATTGGAGTAAGTAACATTGTCAATTTAATTGCGCTTAAAATCGTTCATATGGATTTGTGGCTGCATACAGCGATGATGTTTGTACCTGCAACACTTGGGTTGCTGCTGCTGACATGGTTCTTGTTCCTTCGCTTTAAGAAAATCTTACCGAAAACCGTTCCTACGAATGTTTCAGGGCTGACAAGTTCCTCTTATCATCCCCTCAAACCAGTGAAAGGCATTGAACATCCTTCAGAAAAAGCTCGTTCAAGATTTATGCGAAATGTTCTTTTGTTCGTGTTTGCTGTCCGTTGCAGCCTGTTTGTTGCTTCGTTTTTGGGTATTCCCGTTTCCCTCATGGCTGTAATCGGCTCGCTTATTCTTTTAGCTTGGAGATGGGCATACTTAAAAATCTCCCCAGCCGATATGCTGAAGAAAACGCCGTGGTATATTATCGTTTTCGCCTTTTGTATGTATACCATCATTTACGGTCTCAATAACATCGGATTGACAGACTGGTTGATTGGTTTCATGGAACCAATCGTTTCTGGAAGCTTGCTCCACGCGAGTGTCATGATGGGCGTGCTCCTATCCGTTCTCTCCAATATTTTTAATAATCACCCAGCCCTCATGGTTGGAACACTTACCTTAACCCATATGGACCTTAGTTTGCTCGAATTGAAAATTGCCTACTTGGCGAACGTAATTGGCAGCGATATGGGCTCGTTGCTGCTTCCAATGGGAACCCTTGCTACGTTGATGTGGATGCATATTGTAAGGAAAGGAAAAGTAATGATCAGTTGGTGGGAGTATATCAAAATCACGGTCGTCGTCATACCACCCGCAACTCTGTTTACCCTAGTCGTCTTATATTATTGGGTTTCTTGGCTGTTTGGCGGTGCTCTTTCGCATTAAGATATTTTAGTGAAAAAGGAGAATGAAGATGCCAATCGATTTTGATGATTTAATAGGAAAGAAAATTGACGTTGAACTTTCAGGAGGAAATTTTCACAAAGGTATTCTGTTAGATAGCGGATTAGACATCATCGTCTTGTACGATAGCAAAAACCATCGTTTCATTTATATTCCATTCATTCATGTACAAAGATTAAAAGAAACTGAATTAGAAGAAGAAGATCTTACGAATACTCCACCGGCAGAAAAACCAATTGAAACGGATGCCATTTCTTTTCGAAAGGCATTAACTGTTGCTAAAGGATTGTTCTTGAATGTTTATGTCACGGGGAATAAATCCATTCATGGCTACCTAACTAGCATTATGAACGACTATTTCGTATTTCACTCACCTGTATATAAAACAATGTGTATCTCAATGAATCATGTGAAATGGCTCATTCCCTATCCGCCAAATACAACGCCATATTCCTTAAAAAGTGAAAATCTGCCCCTTATGCCAAAGTCTACTCCTTTAGCAAGGTCGTTTGATGAGCAGTTGAAAAAATTTGAAAATCAACTTGTGATTATTGATGGAGGAGACCATCCTGAAAAAATCGGCGTACTCCAAAAGATTCAAAATAATAAAATTGCTTTAATCACAGCCGAAGGGGAACGGATTTATCGGAATGTGGAGCATATTAAAACAGTACAATTACCTTAACAACGATGTGAAAACTTGAGAGATTGATATAACAACATGAAAGAAAGGCAGAGTGATGTCATGTTTAGTCAAAATATACAAAATAAATAATCCATCCTGTTGGCAGACGAGGATGGATTATTGAATCACCGTTAACACTATATTTGACCGTGTCGTTTTTGTCACGGTCTTTTTTTTCTGGTGTCCTTACCTATGGTTATGATATGTTATTGACTTTAATTTTGTTCAGGCTAAAAAAATTTTTGTCAGTTCATCTTTCTTAAAATAAATTTCTTGGAATGGTACTTAAAAATGGATTTAATGATCATTAGATATTTTTCCTATTAAAGGGAAATCTAATTTTTAGTGGTAAATAACAGGAGGTATAAAAGTGGATAAAATCACTCATCATGTTGATCTAACCTCAGCAGAATTAGCCAATCTCTGGACTCAATACATAAATGATTCTTTGTCAATTTGTATACTTCAACATTCTATTGAGAAGGCGAAAGACCAAGATATTAGAGACATTCTTGAATTTGCCCGCAGCCTAGCGGAATCCCATCTCGTTAAAATTACAGGTTTTCTTAATCAAGAAAAATTTCCGATTCCCAAGGGATTTTCACTAGAACAAGATGTCAATCTTAATGCCCCGCCATTATTTACGGATACCTTCATGTTAGTTTATATGCATGTTATGACATTACTCGGATTAACTGGCTATGCTGGTGCAGTCGCTACCTCGCAACGAGATGACCAAATAGACTACTTTATTCAATGTAATACGGAAACCATGCAATTATATAAGCGAATAGCAAAGCTATTGTTAAGTAAAGGGATTTATAGTAAACCCCCTGGGATAAATATTCCAAATGAAATTGATTTTGTAAATAATCAGAGTTATCTAACGGGATGGTTTGGGAAAAAACGACCTTTAAATGCTGTGGAAATTAGTGGTCTATGCTTTAATATGATAAAGGTTAGTATGAAAGTTGTAATAGAAATGGGCTTTGGGCAAGTCTGCCAATCAAAAGAAGTTCAACAATATTTCCAAAAAGGTAAAAGTATTTGTGAAAAACAATTTAGTGCTCTTAATTCGTTCCTAACGAAATCTAATTTGTCGTCACCTAATTCATGGGTTTCTGAAGTAACAAATTCAACTGTTTCACCATTTTCAGATAAATTGATGTTAAATCATGTTGTTATATTGGTTTCCTCAGCAGTTGGTTATTTTGGCGCAGGACTTTCTGTTTCGCAAAGAAGAGATCTAGGTGTTGAATACGCTAAAATGATAGCAGAAATGGGGCTATATGCTGAAGATGGGGCACAACTATTAATTAAGAACGGTTGGTTAGAACAACCGCCAATGGCTGATGACCGTGAGAAATTAGCAAAGGAATAGAACAAGTAACGAATAGGAATGAAGCCTTGTGTTGAAGTATAACACTCCCAGGAATTTAAAAAGCGGTCAATTCTTTTATCCAAATAAAAGGCACCCGAATCACTCATTCGGGTGCCTTTTGTCTACAATTCTCCTAGGCCTTTTTTAATGGTGCTGCATAGGGACAGCTTTCACCTGTTTGGCTGATTTAAGCTTTAGCATTGGGAGCAACGCTAATGCGCCGATAAGGAATAGAGAGGATGCCAGTAGATACATAACAATAAGCGGATATTCTGCTTTTAATAGACCTACTAAGCTCATGTTTAACACCATTCCACCCATAAATAGAGGGTTTAAGATTCCATTGACTCGACCTACAAAAGATTCTTCAGCGTTTGTTAAAATCAATGTATTACACGCAATATGGATAGGTGGACCCATAATTCCGAATACGAATTGAGCGAGTAAGGCTGCCCAAACAAGATTAACAGCCCCCAATACCGCAACAGATACGGCACTCGAAATAAATCCGATCAAAAGCATCTTTTGCGGTGTGATCTTTTTGGAGAGCGCCATTGCTCCAACCCCGCCAAGGATCATTCCTGCACCATTTAAAGCGGTAAACCATTGCAGGTTTTGTGCCGATAATCCTAGATTCTCAGTGACCAAGAATATTCCCAGTGGGTTGACAAGGCCTAGCCCCATACCGGCGGCAAGGAAAAATCCCCCCATATAAAGGAAAAGCTTATTTGAAAATACATAACGCAAACCCATCTTCATCTCCGCTGACACATTTGTTGTCGATACCGTTTCTACCTTTTGATCAGCAGGCAAGAACGCAAGAACAAGAGCGGATAATAGAAAACAAATGCCCATGATAGCGATCGATACAAAGATGCCAAATTGGAAGTAGATCAGCGTCCCAATGATGGGTCCCAATACCGTAAAGATAGACTGCATCGTTTGGTTCATGGACATCCCAAGCTGCATTAAGGATTCAGGAACATGAAGCTTAAACAATTTCATACCAGATGGCTGTGAAAACTGTGACAAAACAGATGAAACGAGGGTGGCGAAGAAGATTGCCTTCCAGCCGCCAAAAACGAGTGCCAGTAATACTGCGAATATGGACAGTGCACTTAGCAGATCACATAAAACCATGGTGCGTTTGGGTCTCCACCGGTCGGCAAAGGTCCCGCCGATAAAAGAGAATAAGAAGATTGGCCCGAATTCAGCTACGGAGATCATCGAAATTGCGAATGGATCCTTATTGGTTTGTTCGGTTACAAACATTAAGATGGCAAAGTTTCGGACCCAGATGCCTAACTGTAAAAACAGTCCTGATAATAATATCGATTGAACAAAGCGATTGGCAAACAACGATTTCATCGTTGGTGCCTGGATTTGTGGTTGACTTGACATAATTACAACACCCTTTCAATTTTTTTTGGAAAGCGAAAATTCAGCTTGGGATTCTTAAGGCAACTGCTTAAGAATCGGCTTCGTCTGCTTTGAAACTATCTTACGCCAGTTTGAAGTAGCTAAAACCGCAAACATACCGCATGAATACCGCAATATTAGGCGGAAGTATCCGCAAATATATCGGTGGGAATCGCAAATAAAAGGAGTAGATTCGCAAATAAACAGTGAGTTTTCGCAAATAACTTGATGGGGCAGCTCCTTCTTATTTAGATCCGCAAATATATCGGGGGGAATCGCAAATAAAAGGAGGAGATTCGCAATTAAACAGTGAGTTTTCGCAAATAACTTGTAGGGGCAGGTACTTCTTGTTTAGACCCGCGAATAAATCTGGGGGAATCGCAAATAAAAGGAGTAGATTCGCAAATAAACAGTGAGTTTTCGCAAATAACTTGATGAGGCAGCTCCTTCTTGTTTAGAACCGCAAATATATCGGGGGGAATCGCAAATAAAAGGAGTAGATTCGCAAATAAACAGTGAGTTTTCGCAAATAACTTGATGAGGCAGCTTCTTCTTGTTTAGAACCGCAAATATATTGGGGGGAATCGCAAATAAAAGGAGTAGATTCGCAATTAAACAGTGAGTTTTCGCAAATAAATTGATGGGGCAGGTCCTTCTTATTTAGATCCGCAAATATATCGGTAGAATTCGCAAATAAAAGGAGGTGAATCGCAAATAAACGGTGAGTATTCGCAAATAAGTTGATGGGGCAGCTCCTTCTTGTTTAGAACCGCAAATATATCGGGGGGAATCGCAAATAAAAGGAGGAGATTCGCAAATAAACAGTGAGTTTTCGCAAATAACTTGATGAGGCAGTTCTTTCTTGTTTAGATCCGCAAATATATAGGGGGGAATCGCAAATAAAGTCGTAGATTCGCAAATAAACAGTGAGTTTTCGCAAATAACTTGATGAGGCAGCTCCTTCTTGTTTAGAACCGCAAAAATATTGGGGGGGATTCTCAAATAAAAGGAGGAGAATCGCAAATAAACAGTGAGTTTTCGCAAATAACTTGTAGAGGCAAGTCCTTCTTGTTTATAACCGCAAATATATCGGTGGGATTCCCAAATAAAAGGAGGAGAATCGCAAATATTTTGGAAAATTCCGCAAGTAAATTTCAAAACCTAAATTAGTAGTTTTTAGTTTAACTTCAAATACTTCAAATAAGGATCTTCCCAGAAAAAAAGACACAATTATTTAACAATATTCGATAAATTTCAGCAGGATTTTAAATATTGGGGAAGAATTTATTTTTCGAAAATAGAAAGGAGGAGTTATTTTGATACTGAAAGTAAGAGTAGTTCCGCTTATTATACTCATCTTGGAGGCTATTTTGAGGCGGCTCCCGAAAAGTCACCCTAGATATCCAATGATTGAGGACGAACATCGAAGGAGAGTGATTGGCTACAAAGGCGAAGAGTCGCTCGATTTCTACTATCGATCCCTTCCAGAACAGAAATACTTTATACTCCACGATTTAAACCTGCCTGATGGCCCGTACAACTGCCAAATTGATACACTCCTAATTAGTTCAGATTCCATTATTGCTGTAGGTTCGAAAAATATAGGCGGAAACCTAACTTTTGATACTGAAAACAAACAGTTTATTCAAGAGTGGCATGGAGAAATTAAAGGATATCCTAATCCAATAGCCCAAGAAGAACGGCATCAGGAGTACTTACAAAAACTGCTGGCAGCGCACAACTTCCCTCCGGTTCCGGTTGATTATGTGGTCGTCCTAAGTAATCCGTATGCAACATATGTTGTTACTGGCCAAGAATCGGGAAAGATGAAAAAGCGTGTTTGCAAGGCAGATGCATTCCTTAATAGAATTAAAATGTTTGAAGGTTATTATAAAACTCCTGTCCTTGACGCAAAGGAAATGCGAAGATTATCCCGGCTCCTCATTAAAATGAATACCCCTCCGACAAACTTCATGTTAGAAAAGTTCGGAATTGAGAAATCAGACTTAATGCCTGGGGTTCTGTGTCCTACCTCTCATCATCCTCTTATTCGCAAAAAGCATAAATGGTATTGTCCCGCCTGCCAAACTTATTCCAAGGATGCTCATATTCATATGTTAATGGACTATTTTTTGCTGTATGATCTGAAAATCACAAACAAGCAGTTCCGAGAATTTGCTCGTTTGGATTGCATACATATCGCCGGAAGAATCCTGCGTTCATTAAATCTTATTTCTTCCGGTTCGAAAAAAACACGGACGTATTCACCCGCTAGTTTTCCTTGGGATCCTAAAAAGGAAATTAAAAATATGAGCAAAAAAGAGAGAAGCGGAAATTAATATCAGATGGCTCTCTCAATAAAAATTTTAGGAGCTCATTTTTCTGATTTGGGTTCGCAAATAAATAGTGGGTTTTCGCAAATATTTCGTTATAGATCGAAAATAAATTTAGGGAGTTCCTTCTTCTCTTTTAGGTTCGCAAATAAATAGTGGGATATCGCATATATATTTCCCGGTTTCGCAAATAAACCTCTAATTTTCGCAAAATAGTGTTGATCCCCCGCAAAAGTGAAACTAGTTGATTTATTTAGAAGTTTAGATTTACATAAAAGGGAGAGATAGTTAAAATTTGGGTTTCAAAGGCCCTACAAATTTTTGCGGGAGTGGGGCTCATTTTTGCGCGTTGTAACTTCTTCTTCTGACGTAAGATGATTTCATACCAACGGAATGGGAATTTATATAAATACAAGGGGGTCTTGTTTATGAATTACGATGCGGTCGTTGTTGGTGGCGGGCAGGCTGGTTTATCAATGGGATATTACTTGAAGCAATCGGGGTTTTCGTTTTTGATCCTTGATAATCAAAGCAGGGCAGGCGATGTTTGGCGAAAGCGATATGATTCTCTCATTTTGTTTACACCGAGATTTTATAGCTCGTTACCTGGTTTGCCTTTACCAGGTGATCCGAAGGGGTTTCCAACAAAAGATGAAATTGCGGATTATCTCGATCAATACGTTCAAGCATTTGATTTGCCAATAAAGTTCAATACTCAGGTACAAAAGGTACGAAAAGAAAAGGATATTTTTGTCATATCCACAAACGATTTAAAGATAAAAACAAAAAGAATCGTCATCGCCACAGGTCCATTCCACACACCAAGTATTCCATCCTTTGCGAAAGAACTCTCAAGAGAAATAACTCAGCTTCATTCTTCAGAATATAAAAACCCAACTCAGCTGCAAGATGGTCCTGTATTAGTGGTAGGAGGCGGTAATTCGGGTGCCCAAATCGCAGTTGAGTTATCGGAGAGTCACGAAACATACTTATCTGTTAGCCAAAAAATTCGTTTCATGCCTTTAAATGTTGCTTCAAAAAGCATTTTCTGGTGGTTTGATAAATTGGGGTTATTAAAGGCAGATCGTCACTCTTTCATCGGTAAAAAAATCCAAAGCCAAGGTGACCCCATTTTCGGTTACGAGCTGAGGGAGAAGATAAAGAATCATAGTGTCATAGTAAAGAGGAGAACTAAGTCTATTCAAAAAAATGAGATTCAATTTGAGGACCTTACTTCCATCTCAGTAAAAAATATTATTTGGGCTACTGGCTTTACTCCGAACTATTCATGGATCGAAACCCCCAATCTTCTGGATTCTAACGGAAACATAAAGCATGAAAGAGGGGTAACAGAAATTGACGGACTCTATTTTCTTGGTTTGCCCTGGCAGCACCGCAGGGGCTCGGCCCTGCTATTAGGGGTTGGTGAAGATGCGGAATACCTTTATAAATGCATGACAAAGACTAATAAATCTGAATTCGCCATCTGGAGTTTTTTTTGCCTAGGCAATATTTGCGGGAAACTGAAAAATGTTTGCGCGAGTTTACGTTTTTTTTGCGGTTTTTAAAGAATAGTTGAATTTTATGATAGGAATGTATCATTTAATAAGTATTATTTTTGGGAGGATTATGATGAAAAAACAATGGAATGTAGGTATATTGCTATTTGAGGATGTAGATGTGCTAGATTATGCTGGACCGTTTGAAGTTTTTTCTCTTGCCGTATTTGAAGATGACAAAGTTTCCAAAATGTTAACAGAAGGCTTAGCCATTGAAGAAAAACCATTTATTGTTAAAACGATTTCACAGACAGGGGGAATCATTTCTTCTCATAATGGCCTTAAGGTCCAACCTGATTATGGCTTTCAGAGCAATGAGTTTAAAATAGATATTTTAATTGTTCCTGGCGGGCCGCTATATGCCATCCATAAATGTGTTGAAAATAAAGAGTTAATCAAGTGGATTTCGGATTTCTACGAATCAGGCGGGATCGTTGCCTCTGTTTGCTCAGGTGCAATCATTTTGGCTGAATCAGGTGCTCTATCTGGAAAAAAAGCAACCACCCACTTTCTTGCTTTAGATTACTTAAAATCGAATTATCCAGATATTACGGTTGTTTCAAAGGTGCGTTATGTCGATCAGGGAAATATTCTTACCTCTGCAGGTGTATCTGCTGGTATCGACATGTCACTGTATCTTGTTGGAAAATTAATGGGTGAAACGGCGGCAGAAAGGACGGCGGCTACAGAAGAATACCCGTATGACTGGAGAATCAAGGCAGATATTGAAATTTAACCTATATCAACAAATCTAAAGGGGGTGCCAAAATTGCATCCCCTCCCTTTATTCGTATAAAACAGACAAGATTAAAATGAAAAAAGTATGTACTGGAACGAACATTAATGTATCCAATTCTTAGTTCATCGTGTAAAATGGAATTTATAGGAAAAATTATCCATAGGCGGTGAAAGTTTGGAAAATAAGACCTATAGGAACTGGGAATTTGAAACGATTGCAAAGCATACACTCGATATCCTTTTGATTGTTGACCAACATCAAATCGTACAATTTGCTACACCTTCTGTCGAAACAATTTTAGGTTATGGTCCAGACGAGTTCGTAGGGAGAAATGCATTTGATCCTCTCTCTCCGGAAGATCGGGATCGACTAATGGCATCACATAAAGAAGTGATCGCGACAGGTGAACCAAGGGTGGACGAATATCGCGTATTTCATAAAAACGGCGAATTAAAATATTTTGAATCGCGGGTCATGCCGGTTCAAAACCATCCCGACAATCTTATCGTTGTGTCCATTCGGGATGTTACATTGAGAAAAAGAATGGAATCAGAGCTTGAGCGAAGAAAGAACCGATATCAAGAACTGCAAAATTGTTTAAAAAACTACTCACAGGACCTATCTGGAGTTATGAAGGTGTCGGAGCTTAAAAGCAGACTAATACACGAGCTTAACACAATAATACCGGATTCTGAACCGCAAATGGTGATATATGATCGGGAATCGAAAGCGATGGAAGGGGAGTACCCAGTAAGTCTGGCGGCTGTTTTGACAAATTTAACGGTTGGAAAACTTAAGGTTGAAAACGAGCAGATTTATATTTTAATAGGTGACCGAAAGGAAATGGCTTATATTCTCACCATTAAATCCTCTTCCATCAAAGAGTCAATGGATTTGATTTGGCTGGAGACATTGGTTCATTACACCGTAATGGTTTTTGAAAGTTTGAATGTAATTGAGAGTCTGATGAGTCAATTGGAAACAGCCCTTCAAAAAAGTGAAAAACCACAGTGGATTTTAAGATTATTGTTTAACTTATCGGAAAAACAAAGAATGGAATTATCAAGCGATTTACATGATACCGTCCTGCAGGATCAAATGGCTTTATATCGAAACTTGGAATCCATTTTAAAGGAATACCAATTTGATAGTGAAGTAGACCGGCAGTTAAAGGGAATTGTGCAAGGCCTGTTGGACACGATTCATCAAATTCGAATGACTTGTAATGAGCTGCGACCGCCGCTTCTAAGGGAAGCGGGCCTTATTAGCGCTTTAGAAAATTTATTTGATTATACTCAAGTATCTTCAACCTTTAAAATCAAGTTTACAGTCGAGAATACGGATAGCCTTGTAATAAATGAAGAAGAAACCATTGGCATTTACCGTATTGTTCAAGAGTTGCTTAACAATGCCGCTAAACACTCCCAAGCTAGTAATCTGCATTTTCATCTAAGCAGAACGGAAGAGTGTATTCATCTTCACTATTTGGATGATGGCGTCGGCTTTGCTGCTGAAAAGTTGACTCCGTCCTTTAAAAGTATGGGACTTTCCGGTATGCGGGAACGAATTCAAAGCCTCAACGGAACTATAGATTTTGCCTCGCAGCCTGGCAAGGGCCTAAGTGTTAAGATGCAAATACCACTAAGTGTTTAATGTATGGACACTTTGAGGATTAACTTTTATAGTATTTTCCTTCATAAATTTATAGAAAAAGCGGATGAGCCTAGTAAGGGAGAGGTTCATCCACTTTTTTTCTTTAGCCGGATTGTTAAAACAAGGTTGGGGAATACTGGAATTAAATTATTTTGTTAGGTGAGTATTAAATGACACTATTGATTAGCAAGGAAGAAATAAAAAATTCTGATCAGTTTTTTCAAAGAATTCATCAAGTCCAAGTGGATTATGTAAACTATTAGATTGAACATACATTATGGCAATGGGAATTTTGGCTTTCAGCAGCCTTATCCATCATTCCTTGGCTTGTCTGGATCAAACTGCGAAAGCGTGGAAGTGAAGCAAGATTACTTCTAGCCGGAAGTTTTGGCTTCAGTGTAGCTTCTTGGTTAGATTTTTTGGGACTTGTTTTTGGATCCTGGCATTATTCTGGAAGAGTATTGCCTACGATTCCAACGTTTTTACCTTGGGATTTTACCTTAATTCCTGTAACTCTTATGCTTTGGCTGCAATTTAAGCCAAGTCTAAACCCCTTTATTAAAGCTGTTATCTATTCCGCATTGACCTCTTTTATAGGTGAACCTTTTTTTGAATGGCTTGGATTTTATACGACTATAAAATGGAGTGTTTTTTATTCTCTTCCCATTTACATTATCATCTATTTAATTGCTTATCGAATTAGTATAACTAAAAAATTTGATCCTTTATAATACATAGTTTCCATAGGCAATTTGTTATTTCATTTTCAAAAGGGCATAATACCACTGATAGGTGGTGAATCCATTTTTTATGTGGTTCTTAATCATTTCCTCTGTAATGTTTAGTGTCTATTCTATTTTTATGCCAAAGAAGTTAACCCGCATTGAAATCTTTTCCACTATCTTCTTTGCGATGACTTTACAAGATAATGTAGATATTTATCTTGATGGTAAATATGACTTGTATGGATATTTTACTAAGGGGATTCAATGGAAAACATTAATAGCAATTATTGGAATATACCCAGCCGTAACCACCATTTTTCTAAATTATTATCCATTTAAAAAACAATGGCCAAACAAATTAGTATACATTTTCGTTTGTAGTGGATTTGCTGTACTTTACGAGTACGCTGCAGTTAAATCTGGTTATTTTTATCATAATGGCTGGACTTATATATACTCTGCTTTATCATATCCAATTCTGTTCTATATCCTAGTTATTGTTTTAAAAATTGTTCGAAAGCTAGTTAGAGAATCAATCTAATTTTAAAGAATGCAAAAAAACAGCCTGTATCCAAATCAATGATACAGGCTTAATCTATTGTCCATAGAACTTTAAGGTCCATCTTCTTTAAATTTTAAATTCCATCCCGTTTTCTATATAGATTGTGTTTTGTAATCCGGTGTGGTTTATCAGATATTCAAATATGTTTTTTGCAGTGCTTCTGATTATCACACTCAAACCTATGGTGTCGAACACGCGTGCATAGCAGCGGATTATCAACGTATTATTTTCTGTTAACAGATGAAAATAGACGGTTTCCTTCTGTTTTTTCGAAAAACAGTGGATAAATAAATACTCATCTGTTGGTTCTATTCCTTTTATCAAAAGGTCTTTTTGAACGATTCGTTTTATTTCCTCCATTTGCTTCTCTGAAAAATATATTCTCATTCCTGGTTCACCATCTTATTTTTGATTGGATTCCATCCCTTTTCATTATACGAAAGTACGAGTTCAACTGTCACCATGCGCAATCTTTCCTAAGTAGTTGCTCTGCTCATTTTCCGAAAAATTCCTTGCAGGGATTCATCAAAATCCTGCGGGGTGACCCAGAAACATTGCGGTTTTACCAAGCGGCAACTCCTATACAATGATAATGTCAAATGATTATTCCAAAAGGAGAGATGGAAAATGGATCGGATTACATTAGCAGTAAAAGGGATGTCCTGCCAGCATTGTGTAAAGTCAATTGAGGGAAGCGTCGGGAAACTCGAGGGTGTCAATAAAGTAATAGTTAATTTAAAGGAAGCCAATGTGGCGGTCGTGTTCGATTTGGATCAAGTAAGTCCCGAACAAATTAAGGAATGCATTGAAAGCCGCGGATACGAAGTCTGCCATTAAAAAAGTCCTACTACTTTATGAGGTCTCTGTTAAACGAGGTGAAAAAAATGTAGGGAAGGGACGAAACTATGGGCATGAAAGAAGCAAATTTGCAGATAATCGGGATGACTTGTGCGGCCTGTGCGGCAAGAATCGAAAAAGGTTTAACAAGAACGGATGGGGTTATCGAGGCAGCTGTAAACCTCGCCTTAGAAAAATCCACCATCAAGTACGATCCGGAAAAAGCAGGCGTAGAAGCCTTGGAAAACAAAATCAGAGAGATTGGCTACGATGTTGTGACGGAAAAAACAGAATTCCTGATTACGGGAATGACCTGTGCAGCCTGCGCGGCAAGGATAGAAAAAGGTTTAAATAAGATAGATGGGGTATCCAAGGCAGTAGTGAATCTGGCAATGGAAACAGCCACAGTGGAATATCATCCTTCGATGGTTCAAGGCCATGACCTCATTCAAAAGGTTGAAACGCTGGGCTATGGAGCTGAAATGAAACAAAAGGCGGGAGCAGGCAAGGCTAATCCAAGAGAGCTGGAGCTGCAGCAACAAAAAGGCAAGTTCCTGTTCGCCATGCTGCTGTCGTTTCCAATGGCCCTGGTCATGTTCGCCAATATGGCGAAAGTTCCGGATACATTAGGCATTCAGGCTTTCTTTATGAATCCATGGGTGCAGCTGATTTTGGCTGCACCTGTACAATTACTGATTGGCCTTCAGTTTTATCGGGGTGCATATAAAGCATTGCGGAGCGGCAGTGCTAATATGGATGTTTTGGTGGCGCTGGGAACCTCAGCGGCCTTTTTCTACAGTTTATATGTGTTGATGGAGTCTTATGGAAAAGGCGTCGCGATGCTGGAGGTCTATTTTGAGACCAGTGCCATTTTAATTGCTCTTATTATTTTAGGAAAGATTTTTGAATCAAGCGCAAAAGGACGCACCTCTGAAGCCATCAAAAAGCTGATACAATTACAATCGAAGCTGGCGGTTGTGGAAAGAAACGGCCAAGAGCTGGAGGTTCCGCTAGAAGAGGTAGTGGTAGGGGACATTTTATTAATTAAGCCTGGTGAGAAGGTTCCAGTGGATGGAGAGATTATCGAAGGCAGAACCGCTTTGGATGAATCGATGTTAACCGGTGAAAGTGTTCCGGTAGATAAAACGATCGGGAACATGGTGATTGGCGCAACTATCAATAAAAACGGCTTCATCAAAGTTCGTGCCACTAAAGTGGGCAAAGACACGGCTCTTGCACAAATTATCAAAATTGTTGAAAGTGCCCAGGGCTCTAAGGCTCCAATTCAGCGCTTGGCTGATCAAATATCTGGAATCTTCGTTCCGATTGTAATCGGGATTGCTATCCTAACTTTTCTGATTTGGTATTTCTGGGTGACACCAGGCGACTTTTCCGGCTCCCTTGAAAAATTAATTGCCGTACTTGTGATTGCCTGCCCTTGTTCATTGGGGTTGGCCACCCCAACGTCGATTATGGCTGGATCGGGTCGTGCGGCTGAATTTGGCATTCTTTTCAAAGGCGGCGAACATCTGGAAAGAGCTAGCCGACTAACCACGATTGTTTTGGATAAAACAGGAACCATTACAAATGGTCAGCCAGTTCTCACCGATATTATTGTGGATGGAAAAGTTAGCGAAGAGGAATTTTTATCGGTGGTCGCGGCTGCCGAGAAACAGTCGGAACATCCGTTGGCACAAGCGATTGTTCATGGGATTCAAGAAAAAGGAATTTTAATAGAGGATTGCACTGATTTTGAAGCTATACCGGGGTATGGTGTTAAAGCAAATATTGAAGGAAGAGCAGTTTTAATTGGAACCCGCCGTCTTTTAGCAGAGCATCACGTTTCTTTTGAGAAAGCTTTAGCAAAAATGGAGAACTTGGAACATCAGGGTAAGACCGCGATGCTGGCTGCGTTTGATGGAGAATATGTTGGAATTGTTGCAGTCGCAGATACGATTAAGACAACATCGAAAAAAGCAGTGAAACGCCTGATAGACCTAGGATTAGAAGTGATCATGATTACGGGGGACAATAAAGAGTCGGCACATGCGATTGCTAAACAGGCAGGAATTGACCGCGTTCTCGCTGAGGTACTACCTGAAGGAAAGGCTGAACAAGTGAAGAAGCTTCAGGACCAAGGGAAAATCGTGGCCATGGTTGGGGACGGAATCAATGATGCACCCGCTTTGGCAGTTGCCGATATTGGCATGGCGATCGGAACTGGTACGGATGTGGCGATGGAGGCGGCGGATATTACCCTGATGCGTGGGGATTTAAATAGTATTGCAGATGCCATTCATATGAGCAAAAAGACGATGCAAAACATTAAGCAAAACTTATTCTGGGCGTTTGCCTACAATACGGTCGGCATTCCTGTCGCTGCACTCGGTTTTCTCGCCCCATGGCTGGCGGGTGCGGCTATGGCATTTAGCTCTGTATCCGTGGTATTAAATGCCCTTAGGTTACAAAACGAACAGTTGAATACCGTGGAGGCCGCATTTTCTCCAAAAAGATGGCTGATACCGGCTTTGCTGTTACTAGTGGTACTGTTTGGTGGTTATTTTATCTATAACAATTTATTAGAGGATGCAGGAATACAGAAGTTAGTGGATGTGATATTGCGGTGAAATTTCTTCAATTGCTATTTGGAGCTTGCGAATGGTCCCGGAAAAAAGGATCCGCAAGCTTATTTTTTTCTGACAGTTGCTATTTTTCTAGCGGAAGCTAACAAAAACTTTGCGGGGTGATTCGATTGATTTGCGGTTTGAAGTTAGCCATTTAGCAGTATGCTAAGAACATACCAATTGGAAGAATTTATCCATTCAACATTAAAAGGAGTGAAAGAAATGAGAAAATGGGCAATCGCAGGAATGCTTTATGTAACCATTGTCATCGTTGGTTTTCAGGCTTATGACAAATGGTTCGCAGATGAAAAGACAACCGCTGCAGAAGCGGGAATGGAGGATATGGGGAATACGAAAAACAAAAAGAACGAAGATAAAAAGGAAAGCATGGAAACCATGGAGGATATGGGGAGTTCAGATCATGGTAGCGAGGCAGCGGAAACGGGTGCTCATGGGGAGGAAGGAAGCCATGGCCATGACGGGGGTTCTTCACATAGTGATGGCAGCCAAGTAAATGCGTTTGTTTACAATGATAAAGACAATATTAAAATTTATTTAAAAGATAAGGCAGGAAATCCAATCGATGATTTAGAAGTCAATCATGAAAAGATTCTTCATTTGATAATTGTCGACGAACAGCTTCAGAAGTATTACCATTTACATCCCGAGCGAACAGGTAAAGGTGAGTTCACAATTGGAAATTTACTTCCTGAAGGGTATTATAAGGCATTTATCGACATTAAGCCTAAATCTCATGCTTATGCAGTAGAACCAGTTCCATTTGTGGTTGGTTCACCAGTTGTAAATACGGCTGCACATGGTCATTCATTAGTTCCAGATACTGATTTCACCAAGATTGTCGATGGGGAAAAGGTTACAATGACCGTCAGTTCTTTTAAAGCAGGGGAGAACGTTAAACTTTCCTTCGACCTTGACAGAACCAATTTGACTCCATATTTAGGAGCCATGGGCCATGTGGTGATACTCGATGAATACGGCAAGAAATTTCTCCATGTGCACCCGTCCAATGATACGGAACCGATTTTTGAAACTACATTTAGTAAGCCTGGTATTTATAAAATCTGGGCTGAGTTCCAACAAAATGGTAAAGTGAGAGCATTTCCGTTTGTGATTGAAGTGACGGAATAATAAATAGAATGTGAACCATGTGGAGGGGGAGGGCAGGCTAGACTAGACTCTCCCTTTCGTTAGTGCTGTGAAGAAAAAAACAAAAAATCTAGGAAGTGCACGAAAAGAGTCCAAACACGCAAGAATTTTGCGGTTCGCATAAAGAAATTCCAGTTAAACTAGGAGTAGAGGAGAAAACAGGTGGTGCTTTTATGGATAACAACCAGCAATTTTTTCAAACAATCCTCAATCATACAAGTGACGTAATCATGATTGTGGATCGGAATCGTCACATTTTATATATTACCCCAAATGTTTATGAGACTATGGGGTATCGACCTGAAGAATTACACAATCGAGACGGCTTTGACCTTCTTCATCCTGAGGATAGGGGACATATGCTGCAAAGGCATCATAACCTGCTGGTCTCAAAACAAAGTAATACCTCGGAATATCGAATGATTAGAAAGAATGGGGAAGTGCGTTATGGCGAATGTAAAACCACGCCGCTTCCCGACACAGAGAATTATCTTCAAGTTGTTTCGATTAGGGACATTACGGAACGAAAGCGGATGGAGCTAGAGCTTGCGTACCATAAGAACCGTCATGAAGTGTTGCAGAATAGCCTGAAGAACTTTTCGAATGATCTTTCTTTTGTGATGAAGCATGCTGACTTAGAAGAGAGACTAATCAAGGAACTCATAACCATTTTACCAAACTCAAATCCTACCATATTGAAAACTTTTCCAAAAGACATACAATTATCATTAGGAAAAATGGAGACGGCTTCTGACAAGGTCATGATTAAAATAGGCGGTCGGCAACAGAGCCCCTACATCCTGTCCATCAATGCAAGTGCCATTCGGGAAAAGATGGAATCCATTTGGCTGGAAACGTTGGCATATTATTCTATGATGGTTTTTGAAAATTTAAATATGATAGAGAATCTGATCCAGCAGCTGGAAACAGCCACCCGTAGTAAGGAAACGCCGCAATGGGTGCTGCGGTTAATGTTTAATCTGCAGGAACAGCAGCGATTGACGTTATCGAGTGATTTGCATGATACGGTTTTGCAGGATCAAATTGACTTATACCGCAGGCTGGAATCTCTTTTGAATCGTTATGAAATAGACAAGGAAGTCAAAACCAAACTTGTTGGGATCGAACAGGGTTTATTGGATATCATTCATGATATTCGGGTGACCTGCAATAACTTACGCCCACCGCTGCTAAGAGAGTTAGGATTAAAAAGATCATTGGAAAATTTGTTCGAGCATGTTCAAATTAGCTCCACCTATAAAATTACTTTTACGTCAGGAGATCTCTCCATGCTTCCGCTAAGCGAGGAGCAGACGATCGGGATTTACCGGATCGTGCAGGAACTCCTTAATCATGCAGAGGAACACTCTCGGGCGAATGAAATAAAATTTGATCTCTACTATGAGGATCATCAATTGAAGCTGGTGTACAGTGATGACGGAGTTGGGCAGAGTTCTTCTTCGGATCATTTGAGGTTAACAAATGTAGAACAAAGAGCGCAAAGTCTTGGAGGCAAGATGGATATCAGTTTGGAGCCGAGATGTGGGTTATTTGCTGCTTTACAGCTTCCGATTAACTTAGAAAGGAGTTTAGTATAATGGTGAATATTTTAATTGTAGATGACCATTTATCCATTATTGAAGGTACCAAAATGCTGTTGGAACAAGAACCGGATTTCAACATTACGGTTGAAAACAGTTCATTGAATGCGATGAATTTAATCAAGCTGCACCATTATGATGTATTGTTGTTCGATTTATACATGCCACACCTAAATGGGCTTGAGTTAGCAAAGCAAGCATTGGCATATAATCCGGATTTGACTGTATTGATTTATACAGGCTTCGATATCAAGCCTCATTTTAATTTGCTGGTTGAAGCAGGTGTTTCTGGTTTTCTTTCAAAAACTTCATCGCGGGATGAGTTAGTTGCAGGAATTAGGAGTGCCTTAAGGCAGCAGGTAGTTCTGCCGCTTTCATTGGTAAGAGAATTAAGAAGACCGGGGATAATATCGGATCAGTCCACTGCCAATGAAAAAGTGGTCCTAACCAGCAATGAAGAACAAATCCTGACAGAACTAGCTAAAGGGAAAAGTACCAGGGAAATCGCCTCGAATTTAGCGATGAGCCAGCGGTCATTAGAGTATAACTTGACCGCCCTTTACCAAAAGTTTGGCGTTCGAACAAGAGTCGATACCATTGCCAAGGCCAAGAAGCTTGGGTTGATTCCTGAGGAAGAATTGAAATAATAACATTCTTATTTGGCGTAACTATTGGAAAAAATAACTAAAAAGCAGTGGATTCACAATTAAAATCGCACTGATTTTAGCGTGTAATGGGGGTTCCTTCGGGAGCCTCTTTTTTGTGTATGAACGTAGCAAAAACAGAAAATACAAAAAGGTAAACAAAAAAGACATAAAATATTTTTTATGCGAATATTTAACATTGAATAGACAAAGGAACTATAAAGGGGGGAAACAGAATTGAATAATTTTTTAAGAGCAATACCATTGTCGTTACAACATTTGTTTGCGATGTTTGGTGCAACAGTCTTGGTGCCAGCTCTCACCGGCCTTGACCCAGGAAGTGCCCTTATTGCAAGTGGTGTAGGAACCTTGATTTTTCATCTTATTACAGGTGGAAAAGTTCCTACGTATCTAGGTTCGTCCTTTGCGTTTATTGCTCCACTTGCGTTATATGTGGGGAAGCTGCACTCGCCAGGTCAAGCCGTGGCAGGCCTTATCAGCGTATCCGTTGTTTATGCCATCGTATCGCTGATTATTGCCACAGTTGGCTTCGATAAAGTGCGAAAAGCCATTCCTCCAGTCGTCGTCGGTCCGGTTGTCAGCATTATCGGACTTTCCTTGGCAACAACTGCTGTCACCAATATGGCCGCGACACATTGGGACGCTGCCATTGTGAGCCTTCTTGCCGCTATCATCGCGACGCTTGCTGGCACGAAGGTGATCCGCCTCTTACCAATTATCATCGGTCTTATCGTCGGTTATGTTTATTCCGCTGTACGCGGGTATGTTGATTTTCAAAACATTGCAGATGCCCCTATTTTCGCGCTCCCTCATTTTGTGATGCCTGAATTCACATGGGTTGTCATCCTTGGTATGGCACCGATTGCACTTGTTACCATTATTGAAGACTTAGGTCATATGTTTGTATTAAACGAGATTACTGGAAAAGAAGTCACAAAAGATCCTGGCTTCGGGCGTATTCTATTGGGTAACGGTCTTGCAACACTTATCTCCGGATTCGTCGGCGGGCCCGCGCAAACAACTTATGCTGAAAACCTCGGTGTTCTAGCCATCACACGCCAGTTTTCCAGTAGGATCATACAAGGCGCTGCCGTCATTGCGATTCTCCTTGGCTTGTTCGGAAAAGTGGGAGCTCTCATCCAATCCATTCCAGTTGCAGTAATGGGCGGCATTTGTATCCTGTTATTTGGTATGATCGCCGCAATGGGGATCCGTCACCTCATTGAGGAAAAAGTAAGCCTGGCAAATATGAAAAATCTGGTCATCGTCGCTATCATCTTCATTATCGGAGTAGGATATGCTCATAACGGTATCGCCTACGCGACCATCGCCGGATTACTCATCCATTGGCTCGTACCCGATTTTACGACAAAGAATGAAGGTTAAAAAGAGACATAGGGACGGTTCTTGTGCATCAATTTTTAGTTCGCTCTTCTGTGAACCAAAATGAAACAAGAGAATCGTCCCCATGAACCATTAAAGCAGCGGCAGAACCGTTGCTTTTTTAATTCTACCTGTAAAATTAATCGCGCATGGCTCCTGCCTCACGGGAAGTCATTGCACCTTGTCCTGCACTGACATCTTTTTGAATTTGTTGTTTTACTTTTTGTGCATCAGTTCCGGCAAATTCTGGTTGCATCATGGAGCCCGCATTCCCTTTAGTTTGTTGATTCTGTTGCTGCATATTAATCCTCCTCGATTTTTATTTAACAATCGTATTATTTACATAAAGTACTCGGTAAATCCGCTCCAATTAAGGAGTAGAAAATAAATGCAACAAAATTGGCTGTTTCGACAGCTTTTTTCTTATGACTGGCATGTGAAAAATAGGTATAAGAAATGGCGCAGTTTAGTGAACTGCGCCATTTCTTTTTGCGATAATTAATCTTTAGCGGTTAGGACTGCGGTGTCACACGGAAAAAATGCGGCGGTCTTCAAAAAGAGTGCGGTTAGGGAAGCGGCTGAACTGAGTAATATGTGAATATAGAAAACAACAAACAGTGGGATTGACTAAATCCCATTAAGGAGGAAAATGACAATGACATTAAATCTATTATTCTTTACCGTTAGCATAAAAAAAAGATTAATCGCACCTGAAGAAGCCCTTCACGATGAAATGGTTGAAAAACTATATGAAGAGCATAAAGATCGGCTAATCTCGAATCATTATATGATGCATTAACAACTGCCAGGGGTTAATCCTGGCAGTTGTTTTTGCCTCATTATGGTAATGCGACAGTAGCAGCGGCGTATCCGCCAGTAAGAGCCCGTCATGCGACAGTAACGCAAGACTATTCGCCAGTAATGTTGGTTAACACGAGAGTATTATCTCGCTATCCGAGAGTAAACGTGCATTATCCGAGAGTAACGTCCCGCTATCCGAGAGAAACACAACCTTATCCAAGAGTAACCGCTCTCCTCACCCCAAAAACTTGCGGGCTGCCGCAAAATCCTGCGGAGGCACCTTAAAAAGAGTGCGGTGACCTCCAAAAAGACTGCGGTTTGGCAACATGCATTCATTACTACAATGAAAGTATAGAAAAACACAACATGCCATTAAATGGAGGGAAAAAATATGATATCAGTTTCAAATGTTTCGAAAATGTATACTTTGGAGTCGGGTGATTTTTTTGCACTAAAGGACACAGCAATGCAAGTCCGTAAAGGGGAATTTGTGGCCATCATGGGGCCCAGTGGTTCTGGGAAAAGCACATTGCTGCAGTTACTAGGGGGACTTGATCAGCCTACAACAGGAAATATCGTCGTAGATGGAATTGACTTAACCAAATTGAATGAAAAAGAACGCACATTATTCCGTCGTAAAAAGGTGGGCTTTGTTTTTCAAAATTATCAGCTCCTGCCGATGATGACGGTCGGAGAAAATATTGCCCTTTCTCTTACTGCCAACAACACTCCAAAAAATCAAATCAAAACGGTTGTGCAAAAATTGCTGTCAGAAGTAAACCTGCAAGGTAAAGAGTCAGCATTCCCTTCCCAACTAAGCGGAGGCCAACAGCAGAGAGTAGCCATTGCGCGGGCGTTAGCGATGAAGCCAAGTTTAATTCTAGCCGATGAACCTACCGGTAATCTTGACCAAAAAAATGGTGAAGATATTTTAAAGCTTTTATCAAAGCTTAACAAAGAGGAAAAGATTACGGTCGTCATGGTGACACACGACCAACAGGCAGCACAAGTGGCAGATCGAATCATTGTGGTAAGAGATGGAATGATCGTAGAGGAAGGAGGATATCGAAATGAAAAAGTGGCAAATCGCATGGCGTAATTTAATGCGGCGGAAGATGCGGACTTTTCTTACGATGTTATCAATCATAATAGGGGTTGCCTCCACATTTGGTGTGATTGCAGCTGTCAATACGGCAGAAAAAGCCTTTCCTATTTACTTAAAGGAGGCTATAGCAAAAGCGGATTTTAATATTGCCGGAACGGAAGCCTATTTTTCCGAAGATGTTCATAAGCAAATGTCTTCGGGTAAGGATTATGAATCCGTAGCAATGTTAAAGGAAAATACCAAGTTGATTACAAAAGAAAAAGGGATCTCTTCCATCCAGAAACGAGTCGTTCTCACCGGCTATAGCCAGCTTGATACCACAGTTACTGGTTTCAAAGTAATTGACGGTGATTTAAAAGCCAAGGGGGCCGTCATTACGGATCGAACAGCAAAGGTTTGGGGCTCTAAGATTGGCGACACGGTTTCATTTGATACAGACAAAGGTGTCAAAACAATTAAGATAACGGCCATTGTTAGATACACAAAAGACTTAATGGGCCCTTCCAGCTGGAATATGGCGAAATATCACCACTGGGCGGTCGCAGTTCCACTCCCAACAGTCCAAAACTGGTTTGATTTAAATGGAAAAATTCAAGCAATCCAGGTAAAAGCATCAAGCCCTAATCAGCTTGATGCCGTAGAGAATGAGCTGGATCAATTTGTGAAAAACAATACCGGTATTTATATGCAGCCTATGATTATTAACTTTGATACTGCCTTTAAAGATCTGAATACTTTCTTCTTAGCCCTGTATATTGCTGGTTTTCTGGGAATTGCACTGAGTGCCTTCATCATTTTTAATTCGCTCTATGTAAGCATTAAAGAAAGAAAAAGTGAATTTGCCGTGATGAAAACGATTGGGTATACACCTGTACAATTACAGGGTATGGTCCTGACCGAGGTATTATTGGTTGCCATTATCGGAACGGTGTTTGGGCTTACGGTAGGATATGGCCTTGCCCATGGATTGAAACTGCTCATCTTCATGGTATATGGCGTACAAAGCAACAGTTCCATGGAATTAGCAACCGGGTTGATCGTGTCAATCCTTGCCGGTCTGCTCGTTCCGATTCTTGCCTCCTGGTACCCGATTCAACAGGTTGGTAAGACTAGTGTGATTGACGTGTTAAAAGAGAACAAGGCAAAGCCTAGTGGTAATTCTAAGTGGTTAGGAATCGTCGGGGTCTTACTTATTCTATCAAGTTTCTTTATCAAGCATTTGATTTTAGTCCTGCCGCTTATGATTGGCATCACCCTAGTGTTTCCTTATCTTTTTAAACTGTTTAGTTTTGTTCTGAAAGCGTTCTATCGACTTGTATTCAAATTTTCCGGAGACGTCGCAATCCGTAATTTAAATCGAAATATTGGCCGCACTTCCATGACTTCCGTGATTCTATCTCTTGGGATTGCCATGATTGTGTTAATGAGTTCTCTAAATTCTGCCCTACTACAGTCGTATGAGAAAATGATTAACCAATCTTACGGCGGAAATCTCGACATCATGTTCCACCATATTGAGAAAGAGGATCTCGACATTATTAAAAATACAGACGGCGTCAAAGATGCAGCTACGTATTCGATGCAGGGAATCGTTTGGAATTTGGATGGCGAGAAGCGAATGCTCCCTGTATACGGAGTCGGGGCTGAATGGATTGACCGGTTCCCGTTGTTTACCGTAGCAAATGGTTCACACAGTGCATTAATTAAGAGCTTAAAAGACGATGAAATTATCCTTGATCAGGCCGCCTTTGCAACTTGGGGAGGAAAAATTGGCGAAAGCATTACGTTAGCTACTATTGATGGTGAAAAAAACTTTAAAGTGGCCGCCATGGTACACACAATGAAAAATAGTGGTTACGGGGCGTTTATGGGTGATGAGAACTTCAAGGAAAACTTCGGTGTGAAATATGAAAGAAATGCCTTAGTCATCAAGGAAGCACAAATGAGCCCACTCCAATTGAGAGAGAATATTTACTCCAAATTCGGAGGTAGAATTGAGGAAATGTGGGGTCCTGAGGATTGGGTTTCCATGATTGGCGGTACCATCACAGCATCTTTCAGTATGGTGAACGCACTTGTCATCCTTGGGATTATCGTCTCTGGTATCGGGATAGCGAATACATTGCTGATTAATATTATGGAACGGGTCCGGGAAATAGCGATGATGCGGGCCGTTGGTGTTACGCACCGTCAGATTATCGGGATGATTTTATTAGAGGGGTTTGGAATAGGGCTTGCTGCAACTGTCATCGGAATCCTGTTTGGCATTCTGCTAATCTATTTGACGTCTACGTTTATGCAAGTAAACTCACTAACCTTTGAATTCGGCGTCTCTTGGTTAATTATTGCGATAATAGCTTTGTTTGGGATTATTGTCAGCATCATTTCCAGCATCGCTCCAGCAACCAAAGCAGCAAAAATCAAGTTAAGTGAGGCGCTTCGATATGAGTAGAATCTTGTTGGTGCTGTTATTGCCGTTGTTATTGCTGTCTGCCTGCGGGGGATCGAATGAATCGTGGGAGAATGAGAAAGTTGCGGAAGTTAGTACCCGAATTGTCGCTGATGATGTTAAGGCGGAATGGAAGATTGAAAGTGTAGCGGGTGACGAGAAACGGATACAACTAAAGATTTTGCAGAATGACGGGAAACCGATTGATGATTTTGAAATTACACACGAAAAATTGTTGCACTTGATAATAGTCAGCAAGGATTTATCCTATTTCAATCACATCCACCCAGAGTATAAAGGGAACGGTTTGTTTGAGATCACAAATGAATTTCCAGCTGGCGGTCAGTATAAGCTTATTGCAGACTTCAAGCCAGCTGACGGCGATTCAATGACCAAAATGGCGTGGGTTGACGTTGAGGGAAGTGAAAAGGCTTCTGTTTCTGTCGTGGTTGATGATGCCCTTGTGAAAACCGTGGATGGCAATCGAGTAGCCTTAACATTGGATGCTTTCGAGGCAAACAAGGAGCTTACTCTTAAGTTTACATTAACGGACGAAGCAACAAATCAGCCGATTACTAACCTCGAGCCTTACCTAGGGGCGATTGGTCACGTGGTTGTTTTATCGGAGGACGGGGAACGTTACTTGCATGTTCACGCAGTTGAAGGGCAGGGAAGTGGTCCGGAGGCTCTTTTTGAAACAGAATTTCCAAAAAGTGGAGTTTATAAGATTTGGATGCAGTTTCAGAGAGATAACAAAGTATTTACAGTTCCTTATGTGATAAAGGTTCAGTAAGGGTGAAATAAGATTGAGAGGCAGATCGAGTTGGATCTGCCTCTTTTTATTTATTGGTCCATTCGTTAGGGATTATTGGTGATTTTTAAATAATCTACCATGGATTAATTGTTTAACGTCCCAATACTACGAGGGCGTTTATGTTTGGTAGTTAAGAACGGTTCATAACTCCCCAATTATTTGGAAGCGCCATAGTTCGGTAGATAAGAAGCGTTCATAACTCCCCAATTTCTTGGCCGCACCATAGTTCGGTAGATTAGAAGCGGTTCATAACTCCCCAATGGTTCGGCCGCGACTTAGATCGGTAGATAAGAAGTGTTTATAACTCCCCAATGACTTGGAAGCGCCATAGTTCGGTAGATAAGAAGCGTTCATAACTCCCCAATGACTTGGTTGTGACATAGTTCGGTAGATAAGAAGCGTTCATAACTCCCCAATGACTTGGTTGTGACATAGTTCGGTAGATAAGAAGCGTTCATAACTCCCCGATGGCTTGACAGCGCCATGGTTCGGTAGATAAAGAACGGTTCATAACTCCCCAATTACTTGGCAGCGACATAGTTCGGTAGATAAGAAGAGTTTATAACTCCCCAATTGTTCGGCAACGACATAGTTCGGTAGATAAGAACGGTTCATAACCCCCCAATGGCTTTACAGCGCCATGGTTCGGTAGATAAGAAGCGTTCATAACTCCCTTATGGATTGACTGCCCCATAGTTCGGTAGATAAGAAGCGGTTCATAACCCCACAATGGCTTGGCAGCGACAGAATCCTACTAAACAAACAATAACAAATAAGATGGCCTAAATGTTTGCTTGAAAGTCCGCGAAAGCGGTTTTTTTTTTGCATAAAAAGCATCCGCAATTATTTGCGGAAGCACTCAAAAAACCTGCGGTGTAGGTTCAGAAACTATGCGGTTAGGAGACTATTAAAACAACGTAGAATGAAACCATCCAATACATTAGAAAACTTCACTCGATAAGGCCGATGGATCAATTTTGAAAGGAGTATGATAAAATGAAAGATTTCAAGTTGTTTTTACCATATGTGAAACCGGTAAGGGGATTATACTTGCTTGGATTTGTCGGGAGCATCTTTCGGTTCCTGGTACCGCTGTTTGTTCCATTAATTTTAAAATATATTTTTGATTCTCTGCTGCAAAATGAGCAATTGTCGCGCACAGATATGCTTGAACAGCTCTTGACTATTGGGCTCGGCATGCTGGCCGTATTCCTGTTCATCCGAACACCGATGGAATACGTAAGGCAATTTTGTATTCACAAGGCCAATAATAATATTATGAAACACCTTCGCAAAGATGCCTTTAAGAAAGTTCATTCTCTTGATGCGAAATATTTTGTTGATAACAAAAGTGGAGAAATCGCTACACGATTTTTCGATGATATAGAAAAGGTAAAAGGTTTCTTGACAGCCTTCTTTGGGAACATCTGGATAGAAATGATTGTGCTCGTGTTCGTAGTGGCGGTCATGTTGACACTCAATGTAAAATTAACGCTCCTGTCCGTTTTCCTAGTTGGCTTACAGTTTATTCTTGCTCATATCCTGTCAAAAAGATTAAAAAAATCAACCCGCAACATGATGCAATATCGATCGGTAATGAGCGGGTTTATTTTTGAAAAAATCCAAGGTGCCTTCCTTTCGAAGTTGTTTGCTTCGGAAAAAAGAGACAAAGAGGAACTCGATCAACACTTAACTCAATTTGACAAATTAACAGATCGGCACGCCAAAATTAATGCGATCATGCTAGCGTTCGTCAATGTTTTAAGTGATATGACACCATTTATCGTCGCGATCATTGCCAGTTTGTTTGTGATTGATGGTAGGTTATCGATGGGAAGCCTAATTGCCTTCTTTGCCTATGTCGATAAAATGAGAAGTCCTGTTGCCGCTCTAGTGAATGCCTATCCGGCCATTACCGAAGGAAGTGTTGCTTTAAAAAGGATCTTTGATTTCTTTGGAACCCCTAAGGCAATTAAAGAAGTAGTTAACCCTGTTCAATTGAAAGAATTTAACGATTGCATCGAGCTTAATAACGTGACATTCTCCTATGATGGAAAGAAGAACATAATAGATAATGTTTCGTTGACCCTTGAAAAAGGAAAAACGTATGCGTTTGTTGGTGAAAGCGGCGGCGGTAAGAGTACCATCCTGCAGCTTTTGCTGAGAATGTATGATGTAACGAAAGGCGAAGTGTTAATTGATGGGGTCAATATCAAAGATTACTCAATTGATAATCTTAGAGAGCATATGGGGATTGTCACGCAGGATAACTTTTTATTCAGTACTTCGATTAAGGACAATATTAAGATGGCAAAGCTTGATGCGACAGATGAAGAAATAATCGCTGCCGCCAAAAAGGCCTTTGCACATGATTTTATCTCAGCAATGCCAAACGGCTATGATACAGAAATTGGGGAGAGAGGGGTTAAGCTATCTGGCGGCCAAAAACAGCGGGTGGCACTTGCCCGTATTTTCTTAAAGAATCCTTCGTTGATTTTCTTGGATGAAGCGACCAGCGCTCTTGATAATGAAAGTGAAAAGCTTGTTCAAGAGTCTATTAACCAATTTGATCAAGATAAGACCATCATTATGGTTGCGCACAGGCTATCAACGATTTTGAATGCTGATACAATATTTGTTTTGAAAAACGGTAGAATTGTAGAAAGCGGTAACCATAAGAGCCTGCTAAAAAGAAACGGTTATTACAAAGAACTTTATTCAAAGCAAAATACGACTGCCGAAGAAGAAATGAAATTGGCAGCGGGCTGAAAACAGATTGGGTAGCGAAATTGGTTGCTTATGTGCAGCCATTTCTTTTCGAAAAAGGTATTTATTACTTGGTTTGCTGGTTCGAGAGGATAAAGACCTTTATATGCGCCCGAACAATTCAAGGGTTTGCAAGTTCGGGAGTATATATCCTCTATATGAGCCATAATGCTTTAAGGGATTGCAAGTTTGGGAGGATATAAATTTTATATGCACCCGAATGATTCAAGTATTAGCTGGTTCGGGAGAATAAAGCCTCTATAAAGTTAAACGCTTGGATTTTCTTGGAAAGCCCAAGCGTTTTTGTGTATTATTTACATTGTGATTCAGCCGGAATAGGAATAAAAACCTTAAAAATTCATCTTCGATTGTCCGCCATCGACATTTATGCTGGCTCCAACAATCCAGGATGCTTTTTCAGAAGCAAGGAATACCGCAACATTGGCGATTTCCTCCGGGGTACCGAAGCGGCCTGCAGGAATTTCTTTATTCACAAACTCTTTAATGCCCTCAGGATCCTCGTTCATGCGTTTGATCCAATTGCCAGTCTCGTGCAAAATACTACCAGGAGCAATACTGTTCACACGGATACCATATGGAATCACTTCGTCAGCCAAAGACTTCGTAAAGCTGATAAGCGCCGCTTTTGCATTATTGTAGGTAACTTTACCGCCGCTTTCCCTACCATAAACAGAAGTAATATTAATAATGGATCCCGACCGCTGATTTTTCATAGGAAGGGCAGCTAGTTTACTCAGATGTACTGCGGAAAAATAGTTCAGTTCCATTGCCTGATAAAAAAGTTCCATATCGGTTTCAATTACTTTACTGCCATTACTGCCGCCGGCATTATTGATAAGTATATCAATTGATCCATTTTCCTCGGTATAAGTATGAATCAATTTCTCCCGTTCCTCAGGATTGGTAATATCGGTTTGAATTATAGCCACGCTGCCGCCAAGTTCTGCTTGTGTCTCTTCTAAGTAACCTAAGCCTCTGGCGGTAATCGTAACATTTGCTCCTTCATCAACAAATGCCTTGGCAATTGCCTTTCCGATTCCTTTTGAACCGCCGGTAATGAGTATGTTTTTGCCTTGTAATTGCAAGTCCATGTTCAAAGCTCCTTTATTTGGTTCATTTTTTGTTATGTATATAAATATTATAATGCAAACAACTAATAAAACTGAATGAGTAATTTTCCATTGGAACCATCTCGAGTTACCAACGTATATTAGTTCAAATAATTCGGTACATTGGAGAGGGAAATAAGCACGTCTGAAAAAGCTGTATAAAATGTGGAAGCATAGATGCAGGAACATAAGGGATGGTCTGTCTCAATGGCTTAAAATAAATAGAAGCAGAGGTTGTTAACAATGATACAAAAAAGAACAATACATATTCTAAATGGACTAGCTATGTATAATTATTACAAAAAGACAAATTTTCTTAATCAAGAATTGATGGTTCCTTTTAACGAGGCAATGTGTTATGGAAACACGTGTCCTAATCTATTTTCCGATGAATTCATCGAAATACGTGCAAAGGTTCATCATGTAACCCCGAAACAATATACTGAACACACACTAACATCATTGCAGCCGCTTTTCAGCGAGAATTTTACACATATTGCATTATGGTTTGATGCAGATATGTTTTGTCAAATCAATATTCTGACCATTCTAGCTTGGCTAGACCATGCAGAGTATACAGGTCCAATTGATCTTCATTTAGTTGGTGATCAGTTTGAGCTTGTGAGCCATTTTTCCCTAAAGGCGAAGGGATATTATGAAGTTTACAAACAAGTGTTGATTGATAAAACAATGCCTGAAAATATCAATCCTGAACCATTAAAGAAGGGGATAGAGCTATATTTGAATTACCTAAATAATTACAGCGATCTTATGCAGTATATTCAGAAGCACAGTAATGTACCAGAAGAAGAACTTATGTTGGTTTTACTGGAGAAATTTAAAGATTATGGGTTAGGTGATACCCAATATTTAGAAATTATAAAAACTCAACGGCAAAATCATTAATAAGAAACTATCTCCTTTATTTCAGGAGCAGAAGATTAATTCGTTTATTTTTCAGAAAATATAGAATACAATAACTTTAATCAGATTATTTACATACAACCCTAATTGGAAGGAGGACCAAAAAAATAACAAACAGGGATCGTAAGTGGACGTTCGTATCAGACGCACCGTGCGAATTAGCGAAACTGGAAGAGATTTATGAAACGTATCAGCAAATGTTTCAGCATTCCATTACAGGAGTGGTCATCACTGATCAAGACGGCAGGATTACCGAAGTAAATCCGGCATTTAAGGAACAAACAGGATTATCGGTAAGTGATGTGGTTGGCCGCAGGCATCGGGATTTAATAATCGAGGAAATCATCGACCAAACCGCCGAACTGCAGGTTTTTAAAGAAGGAAAACCTATTACCCAACTGACAAAACTCTATAATGGCAAGGAAGTTTTAGTAACCGCCATCCCTATTAAAAATAAACAAGGACAAATCATTAAAGTTGTCAGTCAGATGTTGGACGTAACGGTATTAAACCAGCTCAAGCATGAAATTTTTCAATTAGAGCAGGAGCATGAGGAAATCACTCAGCAGCTGGAAGAACTAAAATCCAATAAAACGGCCATTCATTCCATTGTCGCCTACGACTTGAAAATGAAGAAAGTCATCGACCGCGCCTTAAGAGTCGCGCAGCATGATTCAACTGTCATTTTATATGGGGAATCAGGAGTAGGTAAAGAGGTTGTTGTAAAATTAATTCATGAAAATAGCAATCGAAGCAGCCAGCCGCTTATCAAAGTGAATTGCGGGGCGATTCCCAATGATCTGTTAGAATCTGAATTGTTCGGCTATGAACCTGGTGCCTTTACTGGAGCCAGTCCTAAGGGTAAAGTTGGTTTATTTGAACAGGCCGCTAAGGGGACGATTCTCTTAGATGAAATTGGCGAAATCCCCTTACATTTACAGGTCAAATTACTAAGGGTGCTGCAGGAATTTGAACTTACCAGGGTCGGAGGAACAAAGCCAATCAAAATTGACACCAGGGTGATCGCTGCAACCAATCAAAATCTGGAAGATTTAATCAAAAAAGGAGGATTTCGAAAGGACCTTTATTATCGATTAAATATCATTCCGATTCATATTCCTCCGCTAAGGGAAAGACCCAATGATATCGTCCCGTTAACCTATCACTTTATCCATAACATAAGACAAAAATATGGCGTGAATAAGATTTTTTCAAAAGAAGTTTTGGATAGTTTTCAACGTTATCATTGGCCAGGTAACGTGCGAGAACTTCAAAACATAGTAGAGCGGCTGTGCATTATGATTGAAAAACCGATCATTACTGCTGAGGACATCAGAAATGAATTGTTTATACAGCAACATAACGAAAAAACGCAGACTGAACCAGTTAAGGAAAGTGACGAAATCAATCCAGCAACTGACAATGTAAGGTCCCTGAAAGAGCAAATGGAACATTATGAAAAAAAGCTCATCGATCGTGCCTTGAAAAATTACCCCAGCATTCGCGCGGCAGCAAAAGCACTAGACGTCGATGCATCCACGTTATCAAGGAAAGTACAAAAATATTCTAATTTCTAAAAACAGTGCGGAAATGCAACGTGTTGCAATTTTGCACTGTTTTTTTGTTGTGTTTTTGCATTATCGAAGGAATGGAGCCTAAATAACCTGTCAATTTAGTTTGGCACAGAAATTGCATTATAAAAGAATAATGACCAGGGGAGGGGCAATGGAATTGATTCAGGAAGAGATTCATATGGTTCGTCATTTTATCCGGTCTATTGCTGAAGATTGCTTTCTTCCTGTAGCAAAAGATGTGGACCAACTTCAAAGAATACCGGACACCCACGTCAGGAAGTTAGCAGAAAATAGATTATTCGGAACAAGTGTACCTACCAGTTTTGGCGGTGGCGGCTTATCGCACTTGAACCAGTTGATTATGATTGAAGAGATTGCTCGCTGCTGCGGTTCGACATCCATGCTGTTGACGAATCAGGAAATGGTGATGAACCCCATTCTTCTAGGTGGTACGGAGGAGCAAAAAATGAAGTATTTACCTCCTCTCACATCAGGTGACTTAATAGGGGCGATTGGTATTACGGAAGTGGGAATCACCAGCGATCTGGAAACGGTTAATACGACAGCTGAGCAAATGGGCGATTATTATGTTTTGAATGGCAAAAAGTTATTTGTGTTTAACGCTGGGGTAGCTGACACTTACATGATTGTGGCTACAATGGACCCCAGAATAAAAAATGCTGGAATCACCTATTTTATTGTCGAGCAAGGAACACCCGGACTAATAGTTGGAAGAGAAGCAGGAAAAATGGGTGTAAAAGGGATTCCAGCAAGAGAGGTTATTTTAGAAAATGTAAAAATTCATCATTCACAGCTAATTGGAGGGGAGGGCAAAGGATTTAAAATTTTAAAAGAAACGCTTAATCGGACGAGATTAAATGTGGCGGCTCTAGCTTTGGGGATTGCACAAGGCGCTTATGAAGAGGCAATAAAGTATGCCCATAAATTTATGCGCTCTTCGAGGGAGAGTTTGAGATTTCATAATACCCAGCTAATGCTGGCTGATATGGCAACAGAGATTGAAGCTGCAAGAAGATTGCTTTACTACGGTGGAGAATTACTGGACAGCGGATCAGGTGAAGTGGCAGGTACTGCCTCTATGGCAAAGCTATTCTGCTCGAATGTCGCCATGAAGGTGACTACGGATGCCGTTCAAATCTTGGAGGGCAACGGCTACACCGATGATTACCCTGTTGAACGAATGATGCGGGATGCGAAAATCACACAGATTCATGAAGGTTCAAATTTGACACAAAAGCTTGTCATTGCAAAACGGGTTTTAATGTAAATTTTTGAATTAAGGAGTTGTAAAATTGGTATCCGAGAATATGAGATGGCTGAAATTTTATCCTAAAGAAGTGAATCCAGATGTTGTGATAAAAGAAAAGTCTTTATATGAAATGCTCAACGATGCTGTTTACCGTTTCGATTCTGATACTTCACTAGAATACAATGAGGAACAATGGTCCTATAGGGATGTTCGGCAAATTGCCAATAGATTAGCTGGTGCTTTATATCAGCGTGGTTTTAAAAAGGGAGACCGTTTATCGATCATGCTTCCCAATTGCCCACAGTATATTTTTTCCGCCTTTGCTGTCTTTCGGCTTGGAGGAATTGTTGTACAGACAAACCCGATGTATGTAGAAAGAGAATTGGAATATCAGCTAAATGATGCAAATGCTGAAGTTATCATTTGTCATGCTTCCGTGTATGAAAGAGTAAAAAGAGTTCAAAGCAAAACACCCATAAAAAAAATTATCGTCGTGTCATTAGACGTTGTGGAGAATGGTTCTATAAGTGAGGAGGATTTCTATTTTGAGGATTTCCTAGCAACCTATCTGGAAGATGCACCATCTATTTCGATTAATCCAAAGGAAGATATTGCGGTATTACAATATACAGGCGGTACAACAGGCGTTTCAAAGGGAGTAATGCTTACCCATCAAAACTTTATTTCTCAGATTGAACAATGTTACGAGTATGTATTTAAGCGTTTTGATACACCCAGCATCAAAAACAGGACGGTTATAAGTTTTCTGCCTTTATTTCATATTTTTGGCTTTGCAAATGTGACGTTATCAGGCTTTCGCTTCGGATATAAGCAAATTATCATTCCTAAATTTGAAACGAAAACTGTGTTGGAATTGATCCGAAAAGATCCTCCATTTATTTTCTTTGGGGTACCAACGATGTTTACTGCCATGTTGCATTTTCCAAACGTAGAATCCTACGGTATTGAAAATATAAAAGGTTTTTTCTGTGGCAGTTCGCCATTGCCTAAGGAAATTTATGAAAGCTTTCAAAAGTTAATAGGAGAAGGCACCTATATTTCCGACGGTTATGGTTTGTCAGAAGCTACCTCAGGTACCCTGAGCAATCCGTACACAAGAAATAAAATAGGAAGTGTTGGAATCCCTTTTCCAAATACCAGGGTCATAATTGGCATTGATAATGATCAAGGAGAAATAGTAGAAGCACCTGTTGGAGTTAAAGGTGAAATACTGGTACGCGGTCCTCAAGTCATGAAAGGGTATTGGAAAAAGTGCGAGGAAACAGCCTCAGCAATGAGAGAAGGATGGCTCCATACAGGTGACATTGGTTACATGGACGAAGATGGTTATTTTTATGTTGTGGATCGAAAAAAAGACATGATTATTGCAAGCGGATACAATGTTTATCCCCGTGAAGTAGAAGAGGTAATCTATCAAATTCCAGAAGTAAGGGAAGTCATGGTGATTGGAATACCTGATGAATATCGCGGTGAGACAGTAAAGGCCTATATTTCATTAAAAAGCGGCAAAACAGCAGCAAAAGAGGACATTATCCAATTTTGCAAAGAAAAATTAGCTGCATATAAAGTACCTAAGCTGATTGAATTTAGAGATGAACTGCCTAAATCTGCGGTGGGGAAATTATTAAAAAGAGAGCTGCGGGAACAGGAATTGGCAACAATGCAAGGAAGGGTTTAAAAGGGACGAAAGAAATTCGAATAAATGATTAAAAAGACAAATATATTAGTGGGAGGATTATATGGATAAGCTGCCCAAAAGATTAATTGCTATTTTAATCATGGCCTTATTGCTTGTAGCTGGGTGTTCAAATAATAATTCGAGCTCCGGAAAATCACATGAAAACACAGCAGAAAAACAAACAGCCTCGACACCGAAAAAAGGTGGAAGTTTAACGATTGCTTTTGATACCGATATTAGCAACTACGACCCTCTTCTTGGAAACTCAGGTAATGACCATGCGTTACTGTATCCAATATATGATACCCTCGTTAATTTTAATGCACAGCTAGAACCACAGCCGGGATTAGCTGAATCCTGGGATATTCCGGATGACAAGACGATTATTCTTCATCTGCGAAAGGGCGTTACCTTTCATGATGGAACTCCATTTGATGCGGAAGCTGTAAAATTTAACATCGAACGGGCAATTTCTCCAGATTCTATGGTATCAGATTTAGGCAATGTTGAGTCTGTAGATGTGGTGGATTCCCATACAGCTAAACTAAACCTAAAACAGCCAGATTCCTCTATCATACTAGCATTATCAGACCGGTCCGGAATGATGGTATCCCCAACAGCAGTAAAGAAATTCGGTACCGATTTTGGTCAAAATCCAGTAGGTACAGGCCCGTTTAAACTGGAAAAATGGGTGAAAAATGCAGAAATCCAGCTGAAAGCAAATGAAAACTACTGGCAGGAAGGGCTTCCATATCTTGATCAAATGACATTAAAGGTCATGCCTGATGAAAATACAAGATTGAATGCACTGAAATCTGGACAAGTACAGCTCTACTGGAATGTATCTCCTAATAACATCCCGACCTTGAAACAAGATAAAAATATTGTCCTTAATTCAAAAATGAAGGTTGCTTTCCAAAATATGTACATTAATACGAAGCTGCCTCCATTAGACAAGAAAGAGGTTCGTCAAGCACTACAATACGCCATCGATCGAGAGACACTAGTTAAAGTATTAACGTTCGGAGAAGGTGAGCCAGCTTATCAAACATTCCCGAAGGAATATTGGGCTTCCAATCAGGATATTAAAATTCCATACGACATCGAGAAAGCAAAATCGTTATTGAAGGAAGCAGGGGTAGAAAGTGTTAGTTTTGATGTGTATGTTCCAAATCTGCCATTCTATCAAAGGATAGCCGAGGCGGTAAAAGGACAGGTCAAGGAAGCGGGAATCACGATGAATATTCAAACCACGGAAGCCAACAAAGGGAACACAATATATTTTAATGAGAAACGGGGGCAAGCCTGGTTTACGTTTTGGAGCGGCCGGCCTGATCCGCAGCAGACCATGAATTCTTTAATCAGCGGTAAAGCTTTTTATAATGCGGGCGGTGAATCAACACCGGAAAAAGAAGAGTTAATTGCAAAGGCTGCCGCCACCTATGACCAGAAAGAACGCGCAAAGCTATATGCCCAGATTAATAAGATTGCTATTTTAGATGAGGCAATGACCATACCTGTTTTCTTTGCGCCTGCAGCTGCCGCCATGTCTCCGCAGGTAAAAGGATTCGAAGGAACTTTATTAGGGAAACCAAAGTTTTCATTCCTATGGCTGGACAAATAGAATAGCTTTGAAATGGTTAGCTGAGCGAATGCTATTTGGCAAACCGGACGATAGGTTAAAAAATATAAAAGTTAATAGATGAATAGGGAGGAAAAAAGAATGTCAAAAAGAGATGCAGTAATCGTATCAGCAGTAAGAACCCCAATAGGAAGACAAGGCGGCGCCTTAGCCAGCCTGAATGCCCATGAATTTGGTGCAGTCGTGATAAAGGAAGCGCTAAATCGAGCAGGTGTTAACGCGAATCAGATTGATGATGTTATTTTTGGAAATGTGTTAAGCGGCGGCGGAAACATTGCCAGATTAACAGCTCTGCAAACCGGACTTTCTCTTGAAATACCTGGTTTAACCATTGACCGTCAGTGCGGATCTGGTATCAATGCCGTCGTTTTAGCTGCCCAGGCGATTAATGCCGGAGCAGGTGATATTTATGTGGCGGGTGGGACCGAAAGCATGAGCCGTGCTCCTTATTTAATGGATCGCGCAACAAAAGCGTACAGTGCAGCGCCGCCAAGTTTTCGCAAATCGCAGCTTTCACCAAAGGAAATCGGTGATCCGCCAATGGGAATCACCGCTGAAAATCTAGTAAAAAAATATAATATTTCTAGAGAAGAACAGGATGCCTATTCATTAAGAAGCCAGCAAAGAATGGCAGCCGCTATGGAACAAGAATTTTTCAAACAACAAATTGTGCCTATTGAAATTCCTGTTAGAAAAGGGCAGCCTATTCCCTTTGCAGTGGATGAACATCCGAGACCATCAACGACGCTTGAAGGATTAGCTAAATTACCGCCAGCGTTCCTTGAAGGAGGAACCGTTACAGCCGGAAGCAGTTCAGGGCTCAATGATGCAGCCAGCGCATTAGTGATCATGTCCCGTGAAAAGGCTGAAGAATTAGGCGTAAAGCCGCTGGCAGTTGTACGTGACTCTGCGGTAAGCGGTGTGGATCCTAATATTATGGGAATCGGTCCGGTACCGGCAACTAGAAAGCTATTACAACGGACAGGATTGAAGATCGATGATTTTGATTTAGTAGAATTGAACGAAGCGTTTGCTGCTCAGGTTCTTGCCTGTAACCGCGAGCTGGAAATCGACGAGGCTAAGCTCAATGTAAACGGCGGGGCAATTGCACACGGCCATCCACTTGGAGCAACAGGTGCCATTTTGATGACGAAAGCCGTTTACGAATTACAAAGAACAAATAAAATGCGGGCATTGATTACAGCTTGTATTGGCGGAGGCCAAGGCATTGCAGCGCTGATTGAGCGAGAAGGATAAGAATTATTTTAAGGCTGTTTTCGCAAATATTGGTGCTTCTTTCATAGAATTGACGTGGTGAAGAGTAATATTACATTTTTATGGAGGGTTTTCAGGTTTTATATGTGAACCCAGCACCTTTATTTGTGACTTTACGAGTTTTATTTGCGAATTTAGCAGTTTTATTTGCGAATTCAACTCTTTTATTGCGAATCCTTAATAGCAACAATCTTTAAGAAAGTATCGGAAGGAGTGAAATCATTGAATATACAGGATGTAAAACATATTTCGGTGTTAGGTGCAGGGTCGATGGGACACCAAATTGCCATGTTATGCGCGTTAGGCGGGTTTTCAACAACCATCTACGATATCCAGGAGAAGGCCTTGGAAAAGGCAAAGGAAGCCCTTGATTTTCAAATGGGAAAATGGGTTCAAAAAGGGAAAATCAGTAAGGAAGGCTTGGATCAGGCCTTCGCCCGGTTGTCTTATACTACTAATTTAGAAGTGGCAGTAGGGAATACAGACTTTGTCATTGAGGCTGTGGTTGAAAAGCTAGATGTCAAACGAGAGCTTTTCGCTGTTGTTGATCGTTTGGCACCTCCTCATGCCATTTTAGCATCCAATAGCTCCACAATTGCTAGTTCAAAAATTGCCGATGTTACCAGAAGGCCGGAGAAAGTCTGTAATATGCACTTCTTTTTTCCAGCTTTAGTGATGGATTGTGTCGAGGTCGTCATGAGTGAGACCACGTCTGAAGAAACGGCTGCAGTCACAATGGCTGTTTGTGAAAAAATCAATCGTACAGGCGTGTTGCTGCGCAAGGAAACATGGGGCTTTATAGCCAACCGGCTGTTGTTTGCCCTAAATAACGAGGCGCTCAAGCTGTATGAAGAAGGCATCTGCGATTATAAAGACATTGATACGATTGTGAAAAAAGCATTAAACCACCCGATGGGCCCTTTTGAACTGATGGATTTATCCGGCATTGATGTCGGCTACTATGCACTGGCGGAAAAATATAAAGAAACAGGAAATGAAGAGGATAAGCCGTCTGCAAGCCTGGAAGAAAAAGTGAAGGCTGGGACTCTTGGCCGTAAAACCGGCAAGGGCTGGTATGAATATGAAAAAACAGGAGTGAAGGCAAAGTGAATACGCAATTAGTAAAACTGGAAAAAAGTGATCATATTGCGGTTGTGACGATTGATAATCCGCCGCTAAATGTTTTAAGCGGGCAGGTAACCAGTGAGTTAAAGACTGTCTTTGATGATATTGCCAGCGATCACGACATTGTGGTGGTCATCTTGACGGGGGCAGGAAGCCGGGCGTTTATGGCGGGAGCAGATATTAAAGAGTTTCCTCAATCCATTGGCAAAGCAGGCATGAAGGACCGAGTATTGGAGCAGCATGCCGTCTTTAACCAAATCGATTTCCTGCCGAAGCCGACGATTGCCGTCTTAAATGGCCTGACCTTCGGCGGCGGCTGTGAGCTTGCCATCACTTGTGACATCCGGATTGCCGAAGAACACGCGCAGCTTGGCCTGCCGGAAATCAAATTGGGAATCTTCCCTGGCGGAGGGGGCACCCAGCGTCTTCCGAGAATAGTAGGAGAAGCAAAAGCAAAAGAGCTCATGTTTGTCGGTGACCCCATTTCGGCACATGAAGCGGTGAAGCTTGGACTCGTGAACAAAGTTGTCGCAACAGGACAAGGAATGAACGCGGCACTGGCAATGGCCAAGAAAATCAGCGGGTATTCTCTGCAGGCTCTTTCTCGGATTAAAAAAGCGGTAGATGAAGGAACAAATATGGAATTCCATGCCGGAATTGAAAGAGAAGCTGAACTGTTTGGAGAGGTCTTTTTAACAGAAGATGTGAAAGAGGGAGTTTCAGCATTTATCGAAAAAAGAAAGCCCGTTTTTGCCCATAAATAACTGGGTAACAGTGAACATGCCAACACTCGATTCAGGTCTATTGTACAATCTTAAATTTATCTAAAAACATGAAAAGGGGATGGATAGGATGAATTTTTCATATTCTGAAAAGGTTGTTAACTTGCAAAAGAGAGTAATTAATTTTATGGAGGAGTATGTTTACCCAAATGAAAAGTTGTATAAGGAGCAGCTGAATCAACAGGAAACACGCTGGTCTGATATTCCTCCGATTATGCAGGAATTGAAACAAAAGGCAAAAGCGGAAGGGCTATGGAATTTGTTCTTGCCGGAAAGTGAATATGGGGCTGGATTAACCAATCTGGAATATGCACCCCTTTGTGAGATTATGGGGAGATCCATGATTGGTCCAGAAGTATTTAATTGCAGCGCACCAGATACAGGAAACATGGAAGTTCTTGTCCGATATGGTACGGAAGCCCAAAAGAAACAATGGCTTGAACCGCTTTTGGCCGGCGAAATTCGTTCCTGTTTTTCAATGACAGAGCCAGATGTAGCTTCCAGTGACGCAACCAATATTGAAACAAGCATTGTCAGAGATGGCGATGAATATGTCATCAATGGCAGAAAATGGTGGTCCTCAGGAGCAGGGGATCCGCGCTGCAAGATTGCGATTGTAATGGGGAAAAATGATCCAACCGCAAAGCTGCATGAACAGCAGTCTATGATTCTCGTCCCATTAAACACACCAGGTGTGAAGATTGAACGAACCCTTTCAGTGTTTGGGTATGATGATGCCCCGCATGGTCACGCGGAAATTGTTTATGAAAATGTCCGGGTGCCTGCCGAGAATATGCTATGGGAAGAAGGAAAAGGATTCGCGATTGCCCAAGGGCGGCTTGGACCGGGACGGATTCATCACTGCATGAGATTAATCGGTCTTGCAGAACGTGCACTCGAAGACCTCACTAAGCGAGTGCTAAACCGGACTGCCTTTGGTAAAAAAATTGCCGAGCAAGGTGTTGTTCAAGAGTGGATTGCAGAATCAAGAATTGAAATCGAGCAAGCCCGTTTATTGACATTGAAAGCGGCCTATATGATGGACACAGTTGGAAATAAAGAGGCGAAAGCCGAAATCGCAATGATTAAAGTGGTTGCACCAAATATGGCACTTAAAGTGCTTGATCGTGCGATTCAAGCATTTGGTGCTGCCGGCGTAAGTGATGATTTCACTCTTGCCAATCATTGGGCGCAGGCACGTACATTAAGACTCGCCGATGGTCCTGATGAAGTGCATCGCCGTCAGATTGCCAGATTGGAACTTAAAAAATATCAAACTCCAGAATTATCAGCAGTACGGAGTTAAAATTAATATCCGAGTTCAGGTAATGGGGGGCAGTATTCCATTGCCTGAACTTTTTTTAAAAAGGGAGTGATTAAAGAAATGAAGGAAACCTTTCGTGACACGATTGATGTGAGAAAAGGGGAGGAACTCGATTATGAGAAGCTCCAAAAGTTTATTCAGGAACATATAGAGGAGGCCCCTGCAGGCAAATTGGAGATTGAACAATTTGGTGCAGGTAAATCCAATCTGACCTATTTAATAAGAGTTGGGGAATGGGAGGCGGTGCTGCGCCGGCCGCCGCACGGACCAGTTGCGCCAAAAGCCCATGATATGGGGCGGGAGTATACGATTTTATCGAATGTGCACCCGATCTTTCCAACTGCGCCTAAACCGTATATTTTTTCCAATGATGACTCCATTGTCGGCAGTTCTTTTTTTATGATGGAAAGAAGAAAAGGGTTAGTGCTAGATAATGAGTTCCCTGCACATGTTCCCTATCATCCTAGTTTAGGGTTAAAAATATCGGAAATCATGGTCGATCAATTAGTAGAACTTCATCAGGTCGATTACACAAAAACGGAATTACTAAAGATTTCAAGGCCCGATGGATTTATGGAGAGGCAAACAGGCGGCTGGATTAAACGGTATGAAAATGCCAAAACGGAAGAGGTTCCCGGTGTTGAAGAGTTAACATCCTGGCTGCAAAAAAATATCCCAGTTTCACCAAAACCCGCTATCATTCAATATGATTATAAATTGAATAATGCGATGTTTTCAGAGGATTTTTGCCAGATGACCGGTTTGTTTGATTGGGAAATGGCCACAATCGGCGATCCGCTGGCAGACGTTGGGGTGGCCTTATGTTACTGGCTGGAATCCGGCGACCCTGATGAATTAAAAGGCGGGCCAGGGAACCAACCCATCACAGCAAAAGAAGGCTTCTTTACTCGCAGAGAATTTTTAGAAAGGTATGCAAAGAAAAGCGGCCTGGACGTTTCAACTATCCCTTATTATCTTACCTTCTCGTACTTTAAATTGGCTGTCATAGCCCAGCAAATTTATTACCGGTATTTCAAAGGGCAGACCCATGACGAGAGATTCGCACGGATGAATCAAGCAGCTGCCAGCTATATTGAATACGCCTTGTTGTCGACCAAGGGGCTATAAATGATGCATGGAATAATGCATGGGGACGGTTCTCTTGCCTCAAAATGATTTGTTGAATTTGGGACGGTCATGGGGGATGGGTTTGGTGTCCCAAAGGTACCAAGAAATCCGTCCCTATGGCATTTTTTTAGGATCTTTTCTAAAGGCTGTTTTCGCATAGATTGTTGTTTTTTTACCGATTCTGATAGGACCTTGCTATAATTGCGTTTTAGGAGGCGGAAAAATGTTGGAAAGTATATTTCAAGGGTTTCCAGAATTAAGAGTAAGATTCTATTGGGGTACTCATAAACAAATATGGTAAAATGAGGATATGAATCCAGATGAATATTAAGGGAGGTTGAGTAATGACAATGAAGAAAAATGAAACGTTTGAATGGTTTAAAACAATATTGGGTGCTCTTGTTATCGCATTTATTATTCGCTCTTTTTTCTTTGCTCCTATTGTTGTTGACGGTGAATCAATGAACCCCACTCTCCAGGACAAGGACCGTATGGTAGTAACCAAAATTGGGGAACCGAAAAGATTTGATATTGTTGTTTTTCACGCCCCAGAAGGTAAGGATTACATAAAACGTGTAATCGGACTCCCGGGTGACAGTATTGAGTATAAAAATGATGTTTTATATATAAATGGGAAGGCTTACAACGAGCCTTACTTAGAAAAATACAAGAAATCATTAAAAGATGGAGGAACCTTAACAGACTCCTTCACTTTAAAGGAAACCGCTGTAGGGAGTGATACTGTCCCTAAAGATAGTTTGTTTGTAATGGGAGATAACAGAAGGCGAAGCAAAGACAGCCGTGATATTGGAGCGATACCAATGGAAAAGGTAGTAGGGACAACAAATGTTGTTTACTATCCAATAAAAGATATTAAAATGGTAAATAACTAATTGCAACTTGTGTATATTGTAGGACCGGTCTCTTCTTCAAAACCATCGGGTGCGTTGGTCCAGGACCACCTTATTTATTGAATTCCTTAATTAACAAAAGGGATGCATTCCTGTATTAGAGCTGAGATTGTGAAAAAAGGCACTTAAACTGATTAGCGCTTTAGTTGAATAACTACTTCCATATATAACATAGAAAACTCGCAAACGTAATGCGAGTTTTTTATTAGAGTAATTATATCTCTATGGGATAGCAACAATATTTACGAAAACAGCCTTTTTTTAAAAAGCCCTTTCAATAAACCAAACAAGTCCAAATGCTAAAATCGCTGCTGAGGTTCCGGGAATAACCCATTTAATTGGTTTCAACGTTAATTTTTTTATCCATAAAATAAGCGGGTATACCAACGATACAATGATAAGTTGGCCGATTTCGATCCCGATATTAAAAGATAAGAGGGACGCAGCCATATGGTTCGTATCTAATCTCATTTCTGATAAAATTCCTGCAAAACCGAATCCATGGATTAAACCAAAAGCAAAGGCAAGCCATGGCTGGTGTTTGGAGTCCTTATTAAAAATATTCATAAGTGCAACGTAGACGATGCTTAAAGCAATAGCGGATTCCACAAATCTGCTTGGCAGCTGAATAATGTCGAAAGTAGCAAGAGCCAATGTGATACTATGGGCAATCGTAAAGGCCGTGACTAAAGAAAGAATATGACGAAAGGTTTTTGCCCCAAAAAGTAAACTAATGATAAACAGGATATGGTCATAGCCTGTAAAAATATGTTCTAAGCCAAGAACGACAAACTGTTTAACATTTTGCAAAAGGCTTACCTCACCAATTTCTAATTCCCTCGATTCAAATGTAAGAATCTTTTCCTGTTGTTTCCCGTCCATTTTAATGGTTGCGAAATTGGCATGACTTGGATCGGAGTCGTCCATAAACATATTATATTCCATTACTAGTTTTTGGGGTTTATGTTCCATAGTATATGTCAAGTTAATGACCGCAAATGGTGTCTCGTTAATCATCTCTATATCTGATTTTTCCAAGCTTCCTTCAATAAGTTGACTATCCGCATAAAGTTTTATATGGGAATTTATATATTGCTCCACAATCTTATTGTTAATCAGTTCCTTTTCTTCTGTTCCCTTATTAAGGGCATGGCCTAGTTCTTCGAGATCAAGTTTCAACTTGTAATCTAGTGACTTTTCTTTGACTTCTATGGTAGAAAAACCTTCACTATTATTGGTATGGGCAGAGGATGGGGCAGGCAAAAGGGAACCAAATAAAAGTAAAAAGAATAAAGTAGGCAGCCATAGCTTTTTCATTCATTCCACGTCCATTTCAAATGTTTTCTCGCAATGTTGTTGATGATTAAAGATAACGGAAAGACGAGGAGTATAAAATGCCCCTCGTCAAAATCTCCTTGAATTCCTAATTATTTACTTGCTTTCATGAAAATTGGGTTTGAGTAGAACCAAAGATCATTCCATGGGTTTTCACCTTTAGGATCTTTTTCTGGTTCTAATTGATCAGTGTTAGTACCACGTAAACGAATGTAGCTATCTTTATCTACACCTTTTAAAGTATAAGTAATAGTGATGTATTCACCGTCTTGTTTCCAATCATTTTCAGTGAAACGCTTCACAACTTTTGTTGTCGGATTAGAAGCAGTTGAGCGGTCTTCCACTTTTCCATTAACTTCTCCCATAATTAAGTCAACACGTTGAACATTTGGCTTATCTCCATGAGAGTTCGCAGCGTTTGGATCTTTGATGCGAACTGTTACGGTTACATCAGATTTCTTACTAGGAAGTGTAAGTGTTTCACCGATTGATGCTGTATTTCCTTTTGCCTCTGCATGCAATGGTGTTTTCCCTACTGCTTGCACTTTAACATCAAGTTCAGAGATAAGGTCTCCCGTTGTAACAAATACATTACCTTTACGCAGGTTTTCCATTACATCCTTATAATTTTTCACTGCTTTTACGTATGTTTTAGAATATTCACCAGGCCAGAAGTCACTTCCTCCATCACGCCAGTTAACATGTGAGTCAGAGGTAGCAGTAATCCACCAATGTCTTCCTTCACCTAACATCGAATCCCATAAACCGCCAACGATAGCTGACATTTGGTCAAATCCACCCATTGTTGGAGCGTTTACGTTTCCATACGAACCACGGGATCCTTTAGGATCAAGAGAGCCATCTGGGTTAATAGCAGCCGCCTGGTGTCCAGGCGCACCTTCCATACCGATAGAAATGTTAGGTGCGATATCGTTCCAATTACGGAACTCTTGTGGAGTATCTTGTCCCCATACACCGACACCAGTAGCTGAGCGGGATGGATGGTGTGCGATAGAAATTGGAAGTTCATCCATTTGTTTCATATAGTTAAGAGCATCCATCATAGTTGATTCTGTATCCCTGCTTCCATCGTTTGGAAAAGGATCACGTTTATTGAATTTACTTTCAATATCGTAAAGCACTTGCGATTCATTTTCACCTTTTGGAATCATGAGAGTGCTGTGGTCAGCTGCTGGTGTGTCAAACTCCATTCCGTAGAATTGAAGAACTTCAGGAACAGCTGCACGGGATTTTAATAATTCAGGATAGGCTTGTTCTAAGTTAACCTTGGAATGATTAGGACCCCCATGATCTGTTGTCATCATCCAATCCAGTCCATACTTTTTACCATTTTCTGCATTTTTAGAGATTGGATAGATAGCATCCCCACCTCTAATAGCAGTCGGAGGATTTGTAGAATTGTCCCAGCCAACACTCCATTCACTATGCACGTGGTGGTCACCTGCAAGCCATGTAGCATCCTTCTTTTTCACATCTTCATTTGAGACTGACTGTGCTTCTGCTTTTTGATTACCACCCTCATTAAATAATGTTTGGGTTGTAAGTGCAGTTGTTGCAAGAACTGTTGTTGCAATGAAAGGAATAGCCTTCTTAAAACGAGTTTTCATTTTTCCTTTGCCCCCTTATTAATAAGCTTGCTCAACAGCTTAAATATTAAATAAGTTTTATTAGGGGAGAATGAATATTCTGTAAATGTTGTGTAAATTAGGAAAAATAATACAAAAGAACTATCTTTATCGAAATAAATAATAAAAAAATGGAAGGATGGCGGTTGATGCAGGTATAAAGGCTTAAGGTAAATGGAAGGATTTACTTTCCGTTACCATTTCATAAAAATAAAGAGAGGAAGGCAGAAAAAATTATTTTTAATGAAAAAATTTTAGGAAGGGAAGTGGTCGATAAAATGCTTTATATATGGGATATTGAGGAAATCATTAGTAAAACTCTAGAAGAGCACAAATTAGATATTAATTATGAGATGAACAATAAATTACCTGCACCGATGAGTTATAACGTATCAACGAATACTCTTAAGTTTAACTACCTGCAAATAAATGGATACATAGCGAATATTAACTTTAAAATTAAACAGACAGATGAAGACTGTGTCAGACTTATTCTTTATCGTCAACTCGGTTATTATTTAGATTTTAAGAAAAATAAACATGATTTAAGGACTATACATTATGGTGAGGATGAAGAAAAAGCACAGCTTCTGTCTCTAATAGAAAGGAATGCCTGGGAATATGGCCGAACCTTGGTACCTGAGAAACTATTAAATTCATATGATCAAGTACGTGAAATTGATAAAATGCTGATAAAAAATTATTAAGAAACGACGGGGATGGTTCTGCAGGCTTTTTTTAATTTGTAATCAATTTAAATTGCCATGAGAACCGTCCCTATGTTTCATTTTTGTTTAGCCTTTAACCGCTTTAATTTTCTTTTATGGGTTCTTATAGCGGTATCCTTATCTTTTAAACTCGTGGTAACCACTCCATTGCTTTCTATAACGACTAAATTATTATTTCCGCCTTGATAGTTTTTATAGGAAAAATTCATATATCATCCTTCTTTTATGAATAATATTTTTTGGTGCCATTCCATCTAGTTAGTAACGTTAATTGTAGACTTTCTTTTTTAAGGCTAGATTAAAAAGCCGTAATGTTTTCTTAAATTATTTCTAACGAATTGACCACTTTGGTGAAAGAAGGACAAAATGAAGGAGTTCCGGGGTGGAAATGTCCTTCATTCATTAGCGGGAATCCTATTAGCGAACTTTTTGAATCCGGCCATCAATGAAAGAGCGAATAGGTTGATTAAACTGTTTCAGGTATTCTTTAAAACTATCAACATCAATAGGTCCAATCTCTTTATTCGTCCCACTCCTAAAAGCAGTGAAATGATCACCGCCATTGGCCAGATAGCTGGTTACAGTCACGGAGTAGGTTTTATCAGGCACAACCAAGGTTCCGTCATCCGTATATAAATCGACGATTTTGTCGCTACCAGTTTTCCTCTCATCCCAAGTGTATTTCAAACCGGAAACCTGCAGCATCCGCACTTGGTCAAGTTGCCACTGCTGATTTAAAACCTGGCGGATTTGGTCGCCAGTCAACTGCATCTTCACCAAATGATGATGAAATGGCAATATCGTTAACAGCTTTTCATAACTGACAGGACCAGCTTGAAGTTCTGCCCGGATTCCACCTGGGTTCATAAAAGCAAAATCCGTATTCATCATGGAACGCTCAGAATCAGCAATCAGATTGCCCAAAGCGGATTCACCATTTTCGTTCCGTTTGCTAGTAATATCAAAAGCAGCCGTTCCAACAAATTCATCCACCACAGAGGAAACTTCTGTTTCGTATTTTTCAATCAATGCTTTCATCACTGGATCTGGCTTGATAGCGTCATGATAGGTAACAACAATCTCCGCTTTTTTACTCACAATGTCTTTCGTTGCTAGGTCAATCTCCAAATCCACATCGGAGAAGGCAGTCCCGTAGGATTCAGCCTGGACTAGCAGTTTTCCATCAACCTCCGTATTAAGGTAAGAATGGCTGTGGCCAGCAAACATGACGTCTACTTCATCATCCACCAGTTTTGCCATTTCAACGATCTCACCGGATGCGGCAGCGTTACGGGAAGCCTGTTTGCCTGCATTGTGGGCCAGAACTACGATTGCTTTTACGCCTTGGTCCTTTAATTCGGTAACAGCTTGATTAATGGCAGTTACCTCATCGATGAATATGACTCCTTCAATCGCGTTTGAATCCACCATGCTGGGTGTATCATCCGTTACCACACCAATAAATCCAATTGGAACGCCTGCTACTTTCATAATTTTATAGGGAGGGAAAAGGGGGTAATTTGTCTTTGAGTTAAGAACATTGGCACATAGATAGGGGAACCCAGCACCTATAAAATATTCGGACCTTTGGTTGAAGCCTCCGCGAATCAATCTGAGCATTTCCTTCGTGCCTCGGTCGAACTCGTGATTCCCTAACGTTCCGATATCAAAGCCGATTTTGTTTAACACATGGATTGCGGGCTCCTCTTGTAAAAGCGAAGAGGCGGGTGCGCTTGCGCCAACCATGTCACCTGCGTGAACTAACAGGGTGTTTTTGTTTTCCGCTTTTCTTTCTTTTAGATAGGCTGCGAGATAATCCCCGCGGCCAACTGGCCTTCCGTTTACTTCACGGGTTACATTTAATTGGCCGTGAAAATCATTAACCCCAAGCAATTGAACGTGAATGCGCGACTGACCAGTCTCGATGCTGCGAGAAATGCCTGTCGTTTCAGGTCTCCCTGAGTCTAAAACAAAAGCCGCTGAAAACACAGTCGTAAGGATCAAAGCAGGTACAGCTTTTCTGATGGCATTCCCATTCAATGCGCCTTTCACTTTTTTCCCTCCTAAACTATTTTTTAGGGTGCGGATAAAAATTTATGGTGGAATTTTTATGTAGAAAAGAGTGTGAGGATGGGTGAGAAGTATTGTGCTATGAACATAACTTGTCATTTTGTTAGTAATCATCCATAATGTTTTTTTCATTAAATCACCCTTTTTTATATTTTTAGTTTTCGAACAACCTGTTTGTATTGCTTCAAGGAATGCAATGTACCGATAAAGCAATTTTTTATTTTAAAATCAGACGAAATAAATAGGATGGCTAGAGTGGGAAAAAATTTTCTAGTCCGAAAACGAAGGTCCTTCCAATAGATGAGGTATCCATTTTTCCAAGAACGAACAAACGGAAAGGCATATTGGGTGCTAGAAAGAAAATCGGAAACGGTCGGGTGGTTTTGGCTATCTGAAACGAGTTCTGGAAAGTCTATTTCCTTTGAAAAAGTATGCTCAATGTGTAGACTTCCTTCGGAATAGACGCCAAATAAAAAGTCTGTTTTGGTCTCGATTAAGACGTCCCATTGAAACAAGAACGTACGTGGGATCAATTTTATTCGAAGGGAACGGATAAAGTGGTGCTCTAATTTTCTTTTTATCATAACTGCATAAATAGTCCGGACAACAACATATAGGAAGATAAAAAGATAGATAATCAGAAAGGTTTTTCCAGGTTTATAGAAAGGCAGCAGGCAAAATCCTAGGATATGTACGAATGAAATCGTTGGGTCAAATAATGGGAGGGAATCAAAGGCAATCCATTTGTTTGAAAAAGGAAGCAAAACTTGAGTACCATGCACATTAAACAAATCAAAGAAGACATGCAGCATAACGGCTAAGAAGGTCCAAAAGAATAGGTGGGATAAAGAAGGGACTGTTAATATAGAGTAAATAATACCGGAAACGGCAGCACTCCATAAAGGTAAAGCAAGTAGGGAATGGGACCATGCTCTGTGGTTTCGAAAGTAGCTGCCTTTTCCTTTCAAAAGATACATAAAGTCAAAATCAGGAGCATTGGAACCAATGACTGTACCCAAAACAACAGCTTGTGTCAGGGCAGCATCATTAGCGATCACAGGATCCATTTGAGCAAGAGCACTCAGTCCCAACCCCATTAAGATGTGAGAAGTTGTATCCATTTCATCACTCCTCTTAAAATGTCAGCCTCTACTTTATTATATTTGAAGTTGGAGTCTACTTTATTAAACTGATGTAAAAAGTATATATTGTTTTTGTAATGATGCACGGGGACGGTTCTTCTGCTTCAAAAGGAGAAGAGTAGTTATCAGGCAGCAGGGGCGTACTAAAAATCAAAGAAAAGCCCGGAAACGCATGTTTTCGGGCTTTTAGATTGTGCGCCCGGCATGGGTGCAGTCTCTAGGGTGAAAGTCCCGAGCCATGAAGGCAGTAGTAGTGGTTAGCTTAACGCAAGGGTGTCCGTGGTGACGCGGAATCTGAAGGAAGCGAACGGCAAACCTCCGGTCTGAGGAACACGAACTTCATATAAGGCTAGGTATCATTGGATGAGTTTGCAATCCAAAACAAAGTCCATACTGCCGAAGGTGGTACAGAGTAAATGAAGCAGATAGATGGAGGGAAAGACTGCACTCTTACCCGGGGAGGTCTGATTGACAAGCCAAGTACACTTGGTAACCTGTCTAGCAATGGATAGCTGAACAATCAGAAGTCAGCAGAGGTCATAGTACCATTCTAACTCGAGAATGAATGGGAAGGACTGAATTATTAAGAGAGAATGAAGTCTGTACATTCGGCAATTGCATTGAACACAGACAATCCGAAAGGACCTACCTAAAGGAGGAAGCGGTGAATCCGCTGGGGACTCTAGGAGGGTGGAGCAAGAGTCGGCATAAACAGAGCCTTCATTCACGTGGAAAGGAATATCATCATGTTAATGGAACGAATCTTGTCACGAGAAAATCTCTTAACTGCCCTTAAACGGGTAGAGCAGAACAAAGGAATTCACGGCATAGATGGAATGTCCGTAAAATTCCTACGACGACATCTCTATGAAAACTGGGATTCCCTTCGGGAAGCTTTGAGAACAGGTAACTATCATCCTTCCCCTGTTCGCCGTGTCGAAATCCCGAAACCAAGCGGAGGAATAAGGCTTTTAGGCATACCAACTGTGACAGACCGTTTCATCCAACAGGCAATTGCCAAGTATTAACCCCAATCTTTGACCCAACCTTTTCTGAAAACAGCTATGGTTTCCGTCCTAATAGGAGTGCCCATAATGCGGTAAGAAAGGCAAAGGGATTTATCAAGGAGGGTTTCCGTTGGGTAATTGATATGGACTTAGAGAAATTCTTTGATAAGGTCAATCATGACAAATTGATGGGGATACTCGCTAAAAGAATCGAAGACCGCATACTTCTCAAACTAATCCGGAAATATCTTCAATCAGGTGTAATGCTCAACGGTGTCGTTCAATCAACGGAGGAAGGTACTCCGCAAGGAGGACCTCTGAGTCCTCTCCTTTCAAACATAATTCTTGATAAACTAGATAAAGAATTGGAAACCAGAGGACATAAGTTTGTCCGTTATGCGGACGACTGCAACATTTATGTTAAGTCATTAAAAGCAGGAAAACGTGTAATGGAATCCGTTTCGACGTTTATCGAGCAGAAACTGAAGTTGAAGGTAAACAGGGATAAGTCGGCAGTTGACCGCCCGTGGAAACGGAAATTTCTTGGTTTCAGCTTTACTTTAAATAAAGAACCGAAGGTACGAATTGCGAAAGAAAGTATTAAACGCTTTAAGACGAAGATCCGAGAAATTACCTCTCGGTCAAAATCTTTTCCAATGGAAGTAAGGATTGAAATGTTAAACCGTTATCTAACAGGATGGAGTGGGTACTTCGCCTTAGCTGACACACCAAGCAAATTTAAAGAATTCGATGAATGGATAAGAAGAAGACTCAGAATGTGCAAATGGAAACAGTGGAAGAAACCTAAAACCAGAGTCAGGAAACTAATGGGTTTAGGTGTCCCTGATTACAAAGCATATGAATGGGGCAATTCCCGAAAGAACTACTGGAGAATCGCATGTAGTCCAATATTACACAAAACCCTCGATAACTCATATTGGAGTCAACGAGGGTTGAGAAGTCTATATAATCGTTATGAATTTCTACGTCAATCTTAATGGAACCGCCGTATACCGAACGGTACGTACGGTGGTGTGAGAGGTCGGGGGTTAGTCACCCCCTCCTACTCGATTTTCCTTCTAGTATTTGCTTGCGGGCTTGGACAGCTGTCAATAATTTATAACCTCTTAACGTAGGTATCATATTTTCGAGCAGTACAACCGCCTCTTTCTTTTTTCCTTCAAAAACGGCTTGATCGACTTCTAACATCTTTAAAAGGAACCTGTCATTTATCTTCCCTCTGTATTTTTTGAGTGATTCGGAGTCCTCTTCCTGAATAGCGATATCCGACAAAGCGTACCACTTTGTCTTATGTCCACTCATGTTCGCAAGGAGTTCTTTTGCTTTTCCATATTCATTCCGCTCCATTAAGAGCATCAATTCAGAGCCTTGTTTCGCTTTTTTCATGCGTATCTTGCCCAACGTATTCTCCGCCGCCGATAGGTCCCCTTGAAGAAAATGGTACAGGAATCGTAAATGCGGGGCTTTTGATTTTTTTATGTACGCCATTATCTTTTCGGGATCTTTTCCAAATACAAGCGGGTTACGAATGAAAATGAAAATAATCAAGACCGCAAATACGCCATACATAATCCAAATCGGAACCTGAAAAAACCCCATCACTATTGCAATAACAAAAACAAGCAACAAAAACCAAACCATAACATCCTCCGTCAAAACAGGTTTTATACTTATTTTACCACATTGTTTTCAGGCCCCCCGAAAGTTAGTCGAAAAACAACTTGATGGGGGGGAGTTGCGTCATGTGGTAGGGTACTCAATTTTGTAGCATTGTTTTTTAAGATTAGATTAAAAAAATTTGTTTTATCTCCACTAGAAAATTGTAAAAAAATAAAAGCCATTTGTGATTACTTAAACATCACAAATGGCTTATTTTTTAAAAAAGACCTGCTTCCCTGGCAGCTGCAATACTGTTTTCGGCAACCGTAAATGGATCCCCGACGTTCTAGTTCTTTATCATTATTGATGGTTTCAAGTGTCGGACTTACAAACTGATAGGATGGATCAATCTTTGAAAGTTTTTCAGAAATATACTTAATATAGGTCTTATATATAGCTTTAATGGCTGGAGGATTGCGAGGAGTTTGTCTGATACTTAGTCGGTCACTAAAACCATGAATATCTGGAGTATTTGTTTTCCCATGAAAATGTTCTAATTGTTTAAAGTTTTTTATTGCTTGTTCTGGCGACCACGACGAACCTAAAAGCCTTTCCCATTCTCTTAAGACTGCTGAAGTAGGTCTGACATACTGTTCTCCATTAATAGAGGATCCCCCGCCGGATAGCCGCCCTGTTGTCCATTCAAAGGACCTGTCATCAACCCCTTCTTGAGGGACACCTTCTCCTCGCCAAAAATATTCAGGGAAAAAATGTTCTTCAAGTTCAGGGGCAAATCTTGAATCCCTTATAGGTTGATCGGTATCATTATTTTCTCCTGCTTCCAGGACTAGAACTGAAGTTTTTTTATCATCTGTAAGTGTTTTGGCGATCACTGCACCAGCTGGTCCAGTTCCTACCACAATATAGTCAAATCTATTTTGGACTGGCTAGAAACCATTTTAAATTCCCCTTTCTCAATTTATTTATCTTATGAAAAAACGAGGGGAGGAAATAGGTAAAGACATAGGGAAAAACAATAATAATAATTGAAAAGGGCCTCCATAAATTGTGTTTCTTTATCAACATTTTATAAAACCAAAACATGAAATAGGCTCTTTATTTAGGAACAGGGACCTAATAGGAAACATAATTTGTTGAAGAGAGTACAAAAGATTATCTAATGTTTTGACACAAAACTGACAATCCACTGTTTTATTCTCTTTTCGGGTTTAATCTGTTTAGAATAAAGGGGAGGTAAAAAATGCAAAATTTTCAAAATGGCCTTCAAGGTTTGGGAATCGATCCTTTTCAAGTTGGTGTGCTAGCTCCAATCAATCCACAGAGCATGGATCCGCGCCTGCATGGCGGGATGCATTGTGGGGGAATGCATTGTGGAGGAATGCATTGTGGAGGTTTTCGCTGCGGAGGTTTTCATTGCGGAGGTTTTCACTGCGGGGGCTTTCGTTGCGGAGGTTTTCGCTGCGGAGGTTTTAACTGCTATAACTGCTATAACTGTGTCGGCGTTGTTGTTATTTAATCATTTCCAGAAAAATTTTATGAAAAGGATATGTCCCTGCAAATCTCGCAGGGGCATCTCTTTACATTTTATTATATAGGACGAAAAATCGTACTTAAACTATAATTCGCTAGTAGTACCTTTAGTTGTTTCTAGTTGTCGTTGCCGATAGTTGTAGAATATTCGAAGAAAAAAGCACCCTTCCTACAAAGGATGCCTTCATCTAGTTATTTCGTTCGGCTTTAACTTTCTTCTTTTGAAATTAATAGCCTGCCACTCTATTTTTTTTCCATTATTAAAAGTAATCATCACTAATTCATGCCCATTTTTAATACAGACGGGCTCCAAGTTCCTCTCTGAGTGTAATATATATTGTAATGTCGTCTTACATTCGAAAGGAAGTGTAAAAAATGGATAATGCCTTACCGATTTCAAATGCCTTACCAAATGCCTTACCGATTACTCCTCTTCCACAGCCATTGTCCTACTCCTATGCAGCTCCTGTTTATGCAGGCTGTTTTCCTGCACATGGGTACGGTGAATTTATACTCATTGTAGTGTTGTTTATTTTATTAATCATAGTTGGTGCTGTTTGTTTCTGTGGTTAAAAGATGTGACTGTATCTATTAATAATCCTCATCTATACGCAGATGAGGATTATTTTTCCTAAAACTCTCCTCCACCATTTATTCCTAAACAAGCAGCTGCTTCACCATTTGCTGTTTATCAGGAGCAATTAGGTTGTGCCTGTTTCGTAATAATCTTATATGGCTCATTAATCGTTGAGTTTAAAAAGGATTGCAACGGCGGCGATCCTTTTATTAATTTCGAACTGACAGGTAAGCATAGTAGGAACAAGAATAAATGTATTCCTCAATTGGAAATATATTATAAATCCTTCCTGAAGGTGGTTGAGATGAACAACTATACAAATGATAATACTGCCAGACGGTATAAAGCCCATGTTAGTATTTTTGGGACAACCCAATTGCATTTAAGAAATCCTTATATCATTGCATGGTGGTCCGCTGCATTTCCTGGATTCGGGCATTTGCTATTATCTAAATATCTTAGAGGATATGCCTTATTTATTTGGGAAGTGGTTGTTAATATTAAAGGACATGTTAATTCTTCCATGATTTATTCCTTTCAAGGGAATATTGATATGGCAAAAGAGGTATTGGACACAAGATGGCTTCTTATGTATATCCCTGTTTACCTTTTTGGTATTTGGGACAGTTACCGAACAACAGTAGATATGAATAAGTTCTATCTTTTAGCCGAGCGAGAGGAACACCGATTTAATTCATTTTCATTAGGAGCGTTAGAAATCAACTACTTAGATAAGCGAAATCCCTTACTTTCCGTTATGTGGTCCTTGTTTATACCGGGTCTAGGGCAGCTTTATATACATAGGATATTAACTGCTTTCTTTGTCATCGTATGGTTAGTGATATTTTATTATAATTCTCATGTTCAAGAAGCAATTGTACTTTTATTCTTAGGTAAAGTTAAAGAAGCTACCTCTGTTATAAAACCTGAATGGCTTCTCTTTATCCCTTCACACTATGGGTTTGCAACTTATGATTCTTATATGAATACGATTGAAAATAACAAACTATTTGAAAAAGACTTAAGGAATCATTTAACCGAGAATTATCAATCGGAGGGTTTCAAAATACTAAAAGGGCAAAAAGTGAAGTGATAAATATGCAGTTATTTTCAACATTTGAAACCACTGGATTTTTAGAAATGGCCATTTCAACTTTAGAAAAAAAAGGGATTAAAAAGGATAGCATATTTGCTGTCCCTCTGGATAATCGAGCAGAAGAACGTAAAATTTTTGATACCCTTCATCGCTCAGACGGTACAAGTTTGATTGATATTGGAATGGGACTTGCAACTGCTTTTTCAGTTATTGGGGCAAGTATTGGGTTTAAATTGGCTTGGGGACCAATTTATTGGGGACTGATCGGTGCATTTGTTGGATTTGTTCTTGGATTTGCTATTCGGCTTTTTATGGAATTGGTTATAAAGAAGAAGAAAAAGGTTTTAAAAGGAAAACATTCTGAAGTAATCTTAATTGTGGATTGTGAAGAATCACAAGCTGAGTTAGTAGAAGATATACTTTGGAGCCATTTTGCCTTAGGAGTAGCAAAAGTAAAATGATTCGTTATTTGTTGAACATATTTTAAAGCTAAAGACTGTGAAAGATTACAATTAAACTATCTTTTGCAAAAGAAAAATATTTTTAATTAATCCAAATCAGATGGTCTTTAATAAACCTCAAATTAATATAATGGCTTAGTTAAACTTAAGCCAGAGGTGGTTAAATTGGAGATATTTGGTTTGTCGTTCACGGTTCTTTTGGAGGTTATTTTAATCAATATTGTATTGAGTGGCGATAACGCGGTTGTGATTGCTATGGCGGCTAGGAATGTTCCAAAGAAACAACAAAAGAAAGCAATCTTTTGGGGCACAGTTGGAGCCATTATTTTACGATTAATTTTTGCAGTAGCAATAGTGTACCTACTAGAGTTACCATTCTTAACCTTTACTGGCGGCCTTCTTCTCGTATATATAGCCATTAAACTTTTAGTTGATGAGGGTGACAATCATCAGAGAGATGGAGGGTCAAGTTTAATTTCCGCAGTGAAAACCATAATTACTGCTGATGCAGTGATGTCCCTTGATAATGTACTAGCTATTGCTGGTGCTGTTGAAGGAAATTTAGCTGGGATTATAATCGGTGTGATGGTTAGTATCCCGATCGTCGTTTTTGGAAGCCAATTCATATTGAATGCCATGGAAAAGTTCCCGATGATCACCTATGCCGGTGCTGGAATATTAGCTTGGACAGCAGGTGAAATGATGGTCGGGGAACCAAAATTCCAGCCGATTCTCCCAAACGATTTTCACGTATTGGTACCAACAGCTATTACAGTTCTTGTTATAGGTTTTGGATATGTTATTTCAAAGATTAATACTGCTAAAGAAGGCTAAATAAAATATAAGGTTAAAAAGGACAACATTAGGAATTAAACTGTTGTCCTTTTTTGCTTGGTGAAATTATTTTTTGGGCCATTGATTACATATGGAACCACTGCCGTCATTAGTCTTTTTTTGATAAAAAATGTGGCAGTAAAGAAATCGTACTCTATCTGTAACATTATTCTCCACTATGTAAATACCTTAATAGAATTAGTATAATTGTTACCGAACCTTATAATGAAATGCCAAACCTTAGTGTTATGATAATGCAAAGCCAAATTTTTCAGGAGGTATTTTTTTGAAACCGAAAATAAAGGCAATGTTTCTTACTATAGCGATGCTTTTCTCTATCCCTTCGATTTGCTTTGCAGACGCATCAGAAGGAGACGTTATTGTTACATTAGGAGAAAACCTAACACAACAGCAAAAAAATGATATTTTAGCAGAATTAGGGGTACCGGAAAACGTACAAAGTATTACTGTATCCAATCAAGAAGAGCATGAATATTTAGGGGAGTTTATTCCCAAAGCACAAATAGGGAACAGAGCAATTTCATCAGCAAGTATTACGATTGGTGCCCAGGGTTCCGGGTTAAATGTTCAAACGAACAATATTACATGGGTTACAGACGATATGTATAAAAATGCCTTGATGACAGCAGGTGTTAAGGATGCAACAATCCAGATTACGGCACCATATTCTGTATCAGGTACAGCAGCTTTGACTGGAATTATGAAGGCTTATGAGACGACTACGAATAAAGAAATTCCTGAAGAAGTCAAAAAAGCGGCTAATGAAGAAATGGTGAAAACCGCACAGCTTGGTGATTCCATTGGAGCAGATAATGCCGCTGCTCTAATGGAAAAGGTCAAGGATGAAATTGCTAAAAATGATCCAAAAACAGAAGCAGACATACGTGAAATCATTCAACAAGCTGCCACGGGGCTTGGGATTTCTTTAACAAATGAAGAGTTAAATATGTTAGTAGATTTCTTCAACAAACTAAAGGGTATGGACATTGATTGGAACCAAGTAAAGAACCAGGTAAGTGACACAGCAGAAAAAGTCTCCACCTTTTTACATTCAGATGAGGGGCAGTCATTTTTACAAAAGCTGCAGGATTTCTTAAATCGGACAATTGAAGTGATTCGTGCCCAATTTAATTAATGGTTAAAATTTATTCTAGCCTGTTTCTAATCAAAAAATGAAAATGTTTAAAAGAGAAAGGCCTTCATTTGAAGGTCTTTCAGATATATGTCGTTCATGAGGGCAATGAAGAAGAAGCGAATGCAAATGTCGATTTTTACAAAAAGAAGTCGGAATATTTTGATTCTATCATTTTTGAACTTTTGCTACAATGAAAAAAATAGTCATAGATTCAATTGTGAAAAAGCAAAACTGGTTAATTCAAAAGAATATGGGGAGGTTTTTTCATTATGTTGAGATTGATACGTAATAATCATCACTTGCAGCAAAACCCAATTCATGATGATGAATACATCGAGAAAATGGCGAACTTTTATACCAGTGAAGCCGCAAAAACAATTTATCCAAATCTACACAAAATCCCTTTTTATGAGTGGCTTTGTCAGCAGCAAGACGATTTAAATCTTGAAAAAAGCGGATAATCCATTGAAAATTTTCAGCTAAAATAATTAAAATATCTTTTACATCAAAAAAGTGATGGGAATAAAAATCCTATCACTTTTTTATTTGTATGATAACCGTTTGTAATTTACTGAGCAAACCTATCATTCTAAACAAACAAGGTGCTCTAAAATTTTCCGCCTGATCAAAACCCCTTATTTTTACAAGGGTTTATTAAATTTTTGAAAAAAATACATCAGTCAATTGATCCAAAATTCCGAAACGATAAATCAATGTTAAAAAGTACGACAGTTCAGAATTAACAAATTAAAAAGCGTAAGTTCTGAGTAATTATTACCGAGAACTTACGCTTTTTAAGGATTTTTTTCAAAATTGTAAATCTGCTTAATTCAATTAACAAAATAAGTCTTTTGATGATGGATTTTTCAATCCGAATAATGGGCGAATATATAAAGCTACGAAAGTTCCAAGCATCGCCATGACCATCCAAACCCATCCGTGTAGACTGAAGGAAGAAATCCCTCCGAAATAGGCACCAATGTTGCAGCCGAAAGCCAAACGAGAGCCGTATCCCATTAACAGCCCGCCGATGATGGCAGCCCCAGCAACACCAGGTTTGATTTTTTTAGGCTTAAATGTACCTTGGAAAGAGGCAGAAATGAATGCGCCTAAAATAATCCCGAAATTCATGACACTTGTGGAATCAGCTAAAACGGTATTCCTGAGTGCAGCACCATTTGGACCTGCAAAGAAACCCCAGCTTGTAACGTCAACTCCCATACCCATAAGTGCCTTTCCGCCCCAAAGAGCAAACGCAGAGGTAATTCCCCATGGAGTTCCTCTAACCGTTAGGGTTAACGCATTCAATACTGCTAAGACAATTGATGCAGTAAATAATGGCCATGAACCACGGAGTGCCTTTTTCCAGCCTGTGGTTGTAGGAAGTGGTTTCATCATTGGTGGATTTTTCTTTTTTGCAATTTGCACTGTAATCAAGTAAATAACGATAAATACAATCATTTGAACCAGCCATGCCCCAAAGTACCCCAGGTTAGTGGATTCTGCTAAAGAAATAGCAGGCAGTGTTGGTGTCTCTTGCATCCAGAATGCGAAATGATAAGCACCTAAGGTGGAACCTGTAATAAAGGCGATCAGAGTCAAGATCATCGATGATGAACCCCCGCCTAAATTATATAACGTACCGGAAGCACAGCCATTTCCAAGCTGCATGCCGATTCCAAACAAAAAGGCACCGAACAGAACAGGAACTCCGACAGGTGAAACATAACCTTTTGGCGCAATCCCTGTAAAACTAAAACCGGAACTTAAAATAAGCGCAAATAATGTTGTAGAGATGGCAAACATCAGCATATGGGCTTGAATACCTTGAACATTTCCGATGGAAGCGAGACGGCGAAATGCAGATGTAAATCCAAAACGGGCGTACAGCAATGCTGATCCAAGCAACATTCCGATGATAAAAAGGATGCCTTGTGTCCAATTAGCCATTTGGACAATTGCTATTAACAGAATAACAGCTGCAAGAATTCCGATTGATACGAATTTCTTTTGCATCGGATTAAGATTTGTGACCATAGTGGTCGGTTTAAAATGCCATGCTTTATGATTCAACTGTGTTGTTTGGTCTATTGTTGTATGTGACAAGTTTTTTCACCTCTATAACCGATAGGATTAATGTGATTTATCAACAAAATTATACTAATATAATTTCGTTGGATAGTCAAGGGATAACTCCCTCCAATTATGGGTCAGTGCAATTGTTCCTAATTTTTCTCAAATTTTTGTATAAAAAACAAATATGTATCCACATTTACATGAATAAAAAATAATAGTCCACTAGTACTGAATAGTAGAATTTTTATCGTAAAATCTTCTTTTTGAGAAAAACAGTTAAGTTTTATAGGGAAATATATCTAATTTTATTTACTCTCTGTTTAAAAAAAGCTATCTGGCATTTAAACTTTATTTACCTATCTTCAATAAAATTATATATGGAATAATACAAATCCAAAATATAGATTATGAGATTAAAGGTGTGAATATCCTTGAAAAAAATGGTAACTCAGTTCATTGTACTTTTGTGCTTTATTACATTAATGTTTCCTTCGATTAACGCGTCAGCGCACACGGATAATAGTGAAGGATATTCGAAGATTACCAGGGACGGGGGGAACCTGAGAGTGGAAGTGCTTCTTGATTTCTTCGAACTGGGAAGGCTGATTGATTTCGGTGTTAAACCGGGTGCGCCGACTGAACAGCTGAAAACAGCATTAGAAAATCATCGTGGAGAGGTGAGTTCATACCTTTCATCCCATTACGAGGTATTCACAGATGGTGCGAAAGCGGACGGGAAGGTTATCGCTACAGACATTAAACGGAGAGTGGACCGGGATTATGCCAAGCTGGTCATGGAATATCCGGCAGTCACCTCCAATTCGTCAGTACAGGTACATTATAGTGTCTTCTTCGAAGATAATGACCCGATGCATCGAAATATCGCATCCTACGACCTTGATAAAAAACAGGGCCAATTTGTTTTCAATATCGAAGATCGTGAATTGAACATAGGTAAAGAAACATTAGGGGGCCAGGTTATCCGGTTTGTTCAACTTGGTTTCCATCATATCATGATCGGTTTTGATCATATCCTGTTTGTCATTGCTCTGGTATTAGGATCACGTCGGATCTCAGATGTTCTAAAGGTGATTTCTGTATTTACTATTGCTCACAGTATTTCCCTGGGCCTAGCAGCAATGAAGCTGGTCAATCTACCTGCCCAAATTATCGAACCGCTCATTGCATTAAGCATTGCGTATGCTGCGGTTGACAATTATTTTGGCTTTTCTTCCAAATACCGGTTCGCAGTCGTCTTTGGATTTGGACTTATTCACGGAATGGGATTTGCCGGCGCGTTGCAGCTGTCGGACGACGTAACCTGGAGATCTATTTTATCCATTGGTTCATTTAATCTCGGTGTAGAAGGTGGACAAGCTTTAATCATATTGCTGCTGTTTCCTATGCTGCTTTACATCCAACGATTTAAATGGTCGACTTTCGTCTACGGATCAGCAACCGCAGGGATTTTTGGGATTGGATTAGTTTGGTATTTTCAGAGGTTTCTCGGCTTATAAAATCTCACAGAATTCGTAACTAAAGGAGGTGGTGCGGTCGTCCTTACGCTCTATTAAATTTTTAAAAAAATGTATGTTAATTGGGGAGGAGAAAGCATGCAACCATTAAAAAACAAAGACAAGGGTATGAAACAAAAACTGAAACCCGTTGCTGCTGCAGCGATGGCCAGCCTTGCTCTGGCATCGATTGTGCAGCCAGCAGTTGCCGACAATACTACTGCTACTATTAAGGGTACGGTCTTCGCTGATAAAAACGGCAACGGGACCCGCGACGGGAACGAACAGGGAATTCCTAATGTTCGAGTGTCGGACGGTAAAAAAATCACCGTTACGGACGATTTGGGTAATTATAGCTTGGAAATAGACACTGATAGACGTCAGGAGGATATTGTTTTTGTAACGTCTCCAAGCGGATACAGCGTTCTGACTGACCAATACAAAACCCCGCAGTTTTACAAGCAGTTAGGGAATGTTCAGGCTGGAGAAACAAAAGAACAAAACTTTGGATTAGTACATACACCGGAAAGCAGCAATCCGAACTTTAGCTTTGTCAACATCGCCGATGTACACGTACAAGAGGGTACTGCCAATAATCGTGAGCGTTTTACAGACCAGTTGGCGCAAATTAATCAATCGACAGGAAATCCTGCCTTCATTGCCGTGAGCGGCGATTTAACGAACCGGGCAGATGATACGGAATATCGGGATTATAAGGCTAGTACGGCAACATCTTCACTTCCGGTTTACCCAGCGGTTGGAAACCATGATTTTGCCCCGGGCTCAAATTATCAAACAAGAATTGACAAATACCGTAAAAATCTTGGACCTGAGTGGTATTCCTTCGATTATGGCACTCGTCACTTTGTCGTATTGGAAAATACGTATGGATTCAGTGAGGCGGACCAGTATGAGTGGCTAAAGCAGGATCTTGCCCTTAATGCACAGGACGGTAAGGAAGTGGTTGTTTTTGTTCATAGACCTATGAATACACCACAAACGCCGTCACCGGATAAAACAAAACAATTTATAGACCTACTAAGTCAATATCATACCCGTTTGGTAATGGTGGGACATACACACGTTAACGATGTAGCAACGGATACGATTCCAGGCGCTGACCATGTAACAACTGTTTCGAGTGCGTACACAATTGACCAGATGCCGAATGGTTTCCGGATGGTTACATTCCTGGGTGACAAGCAGGAAGAGAAATTTAAAATGTATGACGTGAAGCAAAGTGGTGCAATCGTTCATCCGGCTGCCGGCAGTGAAGTTCCGCAAGACAAAATGGACATATTGGTAAACGCCTATAACACATCTAGTAATGTGGTGAAGGTTGAATACCGAATTGATGGGGGATCTTGGAGAAACCTTACTCAAAGCAGCGGAATGGCTTGGCATGACCAATGGGATGCCAGAAAATCTGTGAAAGGCCAGCATACCATCGAAGTCAAAGTAACGGATGATGGTGGAAAGGTTTGGGTTAAAAACAACTCCTTTACCATCGTAGATAGTGATCAGAGAATTAAACCAAGGAAAGGAAACGACTGGACGATGTTCCACGGCAATGCCCAGCACACTGGGGCAGCACAGGATACACTAGATGCTGGCCTTCGTCTTGGATGGACCTATAGAACACCTGGTACCATTCTTACCTCGTCTCCTGCGATTGCAAATGGAATCGTTTATATTGGTACACGTGATGAAGACGGCGGAAAGAATCATGCTATCCATGCTGTCGCCCTTGAGACTGGCAGCAAGCTTTGGGAAGTGAAAGCGGATGCCCAAGTACAAGCCTCACCTGCTGTGGCTGACGGGATTGTCTATGCATCTTCGATTCGCGGCACTCTTTATGCGATGAATGCCCAAACTGGAGAAATTGTTTGGACAAAAACGGTCGGACAAGATGAAGTACAAAGAGCCTGGATGTACTATTCTCCGACTGTAAAGGATGGAGTCGTCTACCAAGCATACAGCACAGGCAGCGGTGGTAAAATGATGGCCCTTGATGCCCATACGGGTGAAGAATTATGGAATGTTCCATTAGCAGGCGGCTGGATTGTTGAATCGACTCCTATCGTTCAGGACGGCAAGATTTATGTAGGAGGAGATGGCGGCTATCTTATTTCTCTAGATGCTTCAACAGGTAAGGAATTGTGGAGGAAAAAACCTGCAGGCGGCTGGATGCACTCCATGCCTTCTATCGCAGATGGTCGTGTATATATGGGATATGGCGGCGGCTTGGTTGTGGCTCTTGATGCTGCCACTGGCAAAGAGCTATGGCGTTACAAGAGCCAGGATAAATCCTATATTGCTGGTGATACCACGGGTTCCTCACCTGCGGTAGTGGATGGAGTTGTCTATATGGGATTCCCGGATGGAAACATTGCTGCATTGGATGCAGTCACCGGTACAAAGAAATGGAGCTATCGCACCAAGGGCGGAGTTATCTCTTCTGCTACGGTCAGCGGAGAAACAGTATTTATCGGATCGAACGACGGAAATCTTTATGCAATTGATAGGCTAACTGGACAACCTCTATGGCAGCACGAAATTGGAGCTTGGGTAGCTTCTTCTCCGGCCATTTCTGGAAATACGTTAGTAGTTGGAGCCCTAGATGGAAATCTATATGGTTTTACTCCTGGGGGTAAGGCTGCACAACGCTGGCCTCGTTTAACTGGTCAGGTGACTGACAGCTTAACAGGACAACCCGTTGGGAGTGCGAAGATTATAGTGAAGGACAGTGAGGGAAATCGTCAAATTTCCACTACCAATGCCGAGGGTAAATATCTTCTCGGACTGAATCCTGGCACTTATACTGTGACAGTACAGAGCAGGGGTTATCTTGGCGGTTCACCAGTTTCTGTAGAACTGGAGGAAGGAAAAAACCAAACAGTTGCTTTGCAAGTAAGTAAAGTTACAGAACCTGTTGCGGGATTATCACAGGAAGCACCGGACTTTAATTTTGGAAGCCCTAGATTGGACGCTGTCACCAGTAAAACGTTCCACTATGTTATGAATAACCGGATTCAAGCAACGATTTCCTCTGAGACTGCTGCCAACAACCAGCCAGGAACATTCCAGCCGGGATGGCTTGGGGACATCACCTTGCTTGACAACAATGCTCTGGAGACTCTCGATTGGAGCGAATGGATCCTGTCACCAGTCATGAACGATCCAAAACGTCCATGGGGACGTGATGGTGAGTGGTTATCTCTTCCAAATATCAAAGTGGAGGGTAATACAATTCAAGCATCCGGACAAGCGCAGATTGATCCAAATATCAAAACTTCAGTAACGTATCGTGCACTACCTAATGCACCGGTAGTCAAGTTTACACTTGAATTGGAGAATACGGGAACCACAGATTTTAATGGATATTTCCAATACCTGCTGGACCCAGATAGTTCAGATGATACGTCCATTGTTCCAGGAATCACGAAAATGAATCCAGGCTTCATGACCACAGGATGGACCGGAAACTATATTTATGACGGTCCGAAAACAGCGATTTCCAGCCCGGCCCATGGAATTGCCTGGTTAAATGACAAGCCTGCCGGATTAACGGCTTCCGGCTATATCTTTGGAGCCTCGTTTGATGCAAGTTTAAAAGTGGGAGAAAAACGGACTATCAGCTGGTACCATATTACTGATTATCCTGCTGAAGGAAGCAGTCCTGCAGCAAATATTGCTCGGTGGGCTTCCCAGCTTAATACCCTTGATCCGGATGCAATAAACTGATAGATTTTGAGAATGATTATTAAGGAAAATACCCATTAAAAAGCTTTTTAATGGGTATTTTCCGTTGAAGGCACCCTCAGAAAGACGGAATATTTATTCCATAAAAAACATCATTGATAGCATAGATCAATACGATAGGCGAAAGGACAAACAAGACGGCGGCAGCCGTCTTGTTCAATTTTGCCTGCTACTTTTCCTTATTGACCAGAATTGTCATCTTCACTTTGTGAACTGTTGTCTTGCTGTGAACCATCATCTTGTTGAGAGCCATCATCTTGTTGAGAGCCATCATCTTGTTGAGAACCATCATCCTGTTGAGATCCATCATTTTGTAAACTATCGTCGTTTTGTTCCGTGTTCGGGTCATCCGTTTTTGAACTGGCATTTGAGCATGCCGTTGCAGCTCCCAGTAACAACAATGCGGACATCAAAGCAAATAACCATTTTTTAAAAGTTTTCATCTTTCTTCCTCCTTGAGTTCCATATTGTCTTACAGTCCTATCATACAAGCCTTCAAGGAAAAAAGAAGGCATTTTTCCAATTCTTTACACAACTTAATCCTATCGAAAAATCTCTTTAATTTTTTGAATGGAAAATTAATAGACAATTAACGAAACCTACAACTTCTTTCACTTTACATGAGCCTTTATCAATTCCAAGTGTGAAGAAATAACTATGGGCAAAAAAAAGCTGGAAACTTTGGATTATCATGTTTCCAGCTTTATCACTTATTGAGTAATTGTTATAGAAGTTACACGGTTTAATGCTGGCGGTTCAATGACCTTCTGCTCCTTTAAATAGTTTAGGAGGGCCCAATAATCCACTTCAGTGCGAACTGGTTCGCGATATTGTGTAAATGTTTGGTACCCATCAGCTCCGATGACCATATACGCCAGTGCAGCTACCCTGTAGGAGCGGTTCAAATCTAGGGATTCCCCATTAATGATAACCGTCTTTGGATCGATTCTAACATTTATTGGTTTGCTTTTATCGTAACTATAATGGACGTTATAGGAAACAGCTAGCGGGTAAAAGCTTTCAGTACCGTTTGCATTTTTTCTCCACTGTTCTTCAATGATTTGTTTAATTTGCTGGCCAGTTAACGTTACGACTAATAATGGATTTTGGTATCCATGGGCTTGCCAGGCTTCTCCAAATAGAATCTGCCCGTCACTATCAGCAGCATTTGTTCCTTTTTTGTACAGTAAATCACCACGTAATGGACTGGCCGCAGTCAAAGCGAATTCGGCTGGATTTTCCGCTTTTTTACCAGAATAATAGTGAGCATCTGCAACAAAATCAGCAAGTGTACTTTCACCATTTGCATTACGTACTCGTGTCAAATCGCCTGTGAGTTTGGCAACTGGCTCCGCCCAGCGCTCCTTTCCCCGATCAACCCAGTAAGAAACCATCTTCTCAACCTCTGGGTCAGCTGGAATATCACGTGTAACCGGGTGGTTTGTAGATGTAGTTAAATTGCGAACAACATCCTTGGTTTTTGGATCAATCGACAAGTTGATTTCATTAAGAAGGCGTCCATGATTGGCGGCTTCTACAATGGGACGCGGGTTACCGGCGGGATCTTCGATAAAGGCATTAAACTTTGCATGCCAGTGTCCGGATACAATCGCATCAATTGCAGGTGAAGCTTCTTTTGCAAAATCGAAGATAGGACCAAAAGGACTGTCAGAGCCGTTAATGTCAGAGCCATCGCTTTTGGTCGACCCACCTTCATGGACGACAGCGATAATGGTTTCAACACCTTTTTCCTGCAATTCCTTTGCATACCGATTGGCGGCTTCTACGAGAGGATCTGCTGTTAGAACCCCTTCTTGAAACGAAGTGGACCCTGTTATGGTTGTCGGTGTGGTAAGAGCTATGAAACCGACGGGGATCGCACGACCCTTGCCATCATGAATCATTTTGATGGTGTAAGGTTTTAACACCAGTTCCCCAGTTTTTGCATCACGAATATTTGCAGAAAGATAGTCATAATCAGCTCCTTTGAATTTCTTTCCCGTAGAGTCAGTAAATGAACTATCAACACCCGGGACTCCAAAGCTTTTTCCCTTCATGATATGCTCCGTCAAGAACTCCTTGGAAGCATCAAATTCATGGTTGCCAGCCGCAGAAAATTCTAATCCAATCGCGTTAAGGAATTCGATTGTTGGCTCATTATGATGTGATGCCACTTCAAAAGGCCAACCGCTAAAATCGTCCCCAGCGGAAAAAAGGATTGAATTTTCGTGACCTGCTTTTAGGTTTTTGATATGGGCGGCCAAATACGCTGCACCTCCGACTGTAAGCGGCCCGTTTGTAGTCATGATTTGACCATTAGACTTGTCATTGAAGGCCTGAAGGTAGCCATGCAAGTCTGTCAAACTTAATAATTGCAAATTGACAAGGTCTTTGTTGCCCAGACCTTGATTGGACCCTGCTTGCCCAGCAGTATTGGATGCTAGAGTCTGTGAAGAGTTCATTAGAATTCCACCGCCAAGGACCGCGGCAGTAGTGACAGCAAATAGACGTTTGAACGACTTTTTCAATTTCATTCCCCCTAAATGATAAGTTACAAGAAAATGGTAGCAAATAATTGTTAAATGATAGTTAAGGAGGGATAAAGATATTGAAAATTCAATCTTTTTTTAATTTATTTATAGAATGCGAATGGAAGTACGCTGTTCATGGTTGTTCATAAAATCTTGGGGAACAAAACTGATTACTTTACCAGTTCTTAACAATTTTTAATGCGCTTTTTACGCGTCAGAAATCAATACTTCAAATTAATCAAGTAATATTTAATAGAAAGAGAACAAACAGGGAGAGATGAGAGAATGAAAATCGGCACAAAGAAAAGAGGGAAATGGATGCTAGGCCTTCTGTCTATGGCATTTTTTATGGTTACTTTAACAGGGGTGCAGACAAAAGCGGCAGGGATTGAAATGGAGTTTCCTAGAGGACAATCAGTCAACGTAAAGGTAATGTCTTATAACATCCATCACGCTGAAGGTGTTGACCGAATATTGGATCTGGAGCGAATTGCAAAGGTCATTGAGGATGAAGATGCAGATATTATCGGACTTCAGGAAGTAGACAACCACTGGTCGGAACGTAGTGATTTACAAGACCAGGCAAAGTGGCTTGCAGATCGTCTAGGAATGTTTTATGTTTATGCAGCTAACTTGGACAGAGATCCATTACATGAAGGTGAGCCACGCCGGCAGTATGGGACAGCGATTTTAAGCAAATATCCTATATTGTATTCTGAAAACCATCCCCTTACAAAAATAGGAAACACTGAACAGCGTGGTCTCCTTGAAGCGACTATTAATGTAAAAGGAAATCATCTTCATTTTTATAATACACACTTGGCCTTGACAACTGCAGAACGACAAATACAGATTAAGGAAATTATTTCTATAGCAGGTGAATCTGATGGACCAAAAGTGATAATGGGAGACTTAAATGCTGTTCCAGATAGCATTGAAATGCAGCCAATGTATGGTCAGTATCTTGACGTTTTTTATGATAAGCCTGAAGCATATACGTATTCCGCTGTAAATCCTACCAAACGAATCGATTTTATTTTTACATCAGCTGAAATTAAAACAGTAAAAAAAGAAGTTATAAAAACGTTAGCATCGGATCACCTACCCATAACTGCAGAAATTGTTTTGGAGAGAACAGAGCCATATGAAAATGGTGGAAACTAAATGCTTCCGAAGGAATCAGAAAATCCCGCTGAGCTGTAATGGCTTGGCGGTTATTTTTTTATATGAGGGGTTCAAATAGTTAGTTGAATGAAGTGAAGAAAGCCGCGGAACTTGTTATAAATGCCAAGTCCTCGTAAAATAAACATAGAATACATACAATAAACCAATAGAACAGTATGAAAGTTTAAATGGGAATTGGGGATTATCTGGGGAAGGAATGAATCGGTATATGCAACAAATTTATTTGGACTACAACGCCAGTACACCTCTGGCTCCTGAAGTAATTGATGCCATGATGCCGCTCCTACATGACTATTATGGAAATCCATCAGCGCTGCACTGGGCTGGGACACCAGTGAAAGAATTGTTACAGAAGGCAAGGGAACAGGTTGCCGGCTTAATTGGCTGTTCTCCCAGAGAAGTCATTTTTACTAGCGGGGGAAGTGAAGCCAATAACCAGGCATTAAAAGGCTATTATTTTAAGAATAAAAGTAAAGGGAACCATATTATTACATCAAAAATAGAACATCCAGCTGTGAAAAATCCATGCCAATTTCTCGAACAAATCGGGGCGAGGGTTACCTACGTAGGCGTGGATCAATTCGGGAGAGTGTCAGCCGAAGAAATTGAACAAGCCATCACGAAGGACACCATACTAATTTCGATTATGCACTCCAATAATGAAACGGGGACTTTACAGCCGATTCAAGAGATTGGGAATCTTGCTGAAAGGCACGGGATTGCCTTCCATACGGATGCTTCTCAATCAGTCGGGAAAGTGCCTGTTAATGTGAACGAGTTAAAGGTCGATATGTTGACCATCGCCGGCCATAAGCTATATGCTCCTAAAGGAATTGGAGCGCTTTATATAAAAGATGGTATCAAACTGGAACCGCTGATTCATGGGGCTGGCCATGAATTCGGGCTGCGGGCAGGAACGGAAAATACCTTGTTGGCAGTCGGATTAGGAAAAGCATGTGAAATCGCTGAAACCCACGTAGGAAATAGCGTACTAAAGGAACTTACCGATTATTTTTGGAGCCGATTAAAAGTAGAGTTTGGGGACCGCGTTCAGTTAAATGGACATCCTGAGGAGCGTCTGCCAAATACATTGAACGTAAGCTTTGTCGAAAAAATAGGACAAGATCTGCTGGCGGCAATCCCACAGTTAGCGGCCTCAACCGGTTCGGCTTGCCATGCCGGCAGCATCGAATTATCACCGGTATTAAAGGAGATGGCTGTCCCTGAAAAGGTTGGAATGGGGGCCATCCGCTTTAGTTTGGGCAGGTACACGACGAAGGATGAAATCGATCAGGTATTGAAATGGTTAAGGGGAACGATAGATTAAAGTTATCAGGGACAACAGTGAGATTCACTGTTGTCCTTTTATTTAATTCAGAATGAGACAAAAGCACCGTCCGAGACCACTGAAAAACAATTGTTTCGTTTTATTAAAGACAAAATCAGCCTTGCGAATAGGCAAAATGTCTTTTATACACCTTATTAAAGACAAAATCTCCCCAGCGGATGGCCAAAATGTCTTTTATACACCTTATCAAAGACAATTCTGCATTAACAGAAGGTAAAAATGTCTTCAATCTTCCTCTTAGTAAGTGTTTTTCAGTGCTCTCGATATCCGTCCCCATGCCTCACTCGTGAATAAGTTACACCTTTTCTAATCAAGTTAAGAAATATACTAAATTGGAAGAAGGTGTATTATGGCGAAGTATTGTTATCGGTCATTCACCATTATTTCGTTAAGCTTGGTCTTATTACTAATGTCATCGTGTAGTCAGTTACAAACAAAAGTGGAGGACAAAAAGGATAAAAATAAAACTCCTCGTGAAGTTTTAGGTTTTTACACTGAACAAGAAGGAACGTATCCAGGGTCACAGCCTACAGTAGACTCACAATTCAAAAGTTTAAGCAGCATCGCACCCTTTTGGTATAAGCTTGACGATAAAAGTCCGGGAAGTCTTATAAGCTCCGTTCCAGCAGATCATAAGACAAAGGTTATTCAGAGTGCTAATGAAAAAAACTTGAAGGTATATATGGTTATACATAATCTCTTCTATGAAACCGTGGAGAAGGGCAAGCAGGTAGCGAGTAATGTACTCGATAATGAAAAAAACCGCAATGTTTTTATTCAGAACCTACGCAATGAAGTAAGTCAGTTTAACTATGACGGTATTAATATTGACATGGAAAATTTGAATTTGACTGACCGAGAACCCTTTAGCCAGATGATAAAAGAACTGTCTGATACGCTGCATCGTGATGGAAAAGTAGTGACGGTTTCAGTCCCGGCAAACACAGGTGATTCCCGTGCTAATCCCTGGTCACCATGGTTTGATTACGAAAAGCTTGGACAATATTCTGATGGATTAATGATTATGACATACGATGAACACAACCCAAGAACAAAACCAGGCTCAACCGCGTCAGTCGATTGGACAGAATCAACGATTCGTTATGCTTTGAAACATAAAGTACCACCGGCAAAAATTTTACTCGGTATCGCTGGTTATGGATGGGACTGGGATACAACAACAGCAGGCAAAGCCGGGTATAGCTCCTATGAAGAGTTAATGGGTCAGAAAACAAAATATAAAGCTAAAGTTAAATGGGACTCCCGTTCACAAACACCTCATTTTAGTTACATCGACGAAGAACAGCATAGCCACCAGGTTTGGTTTGAGAATAGCGATAGCCTGCGGTATAAGCTAGACCTTGTAGAAAAATATAACCTACAGGGAATCGGGATTTGGCGGCTTGGTTTAGAGGACCCAGAGTACTGGAAGACGATACCCGAGAAAATAAAAGTAAAAAAAGTCAATGAAGAAAGTTGAAATCAAATTAACTTGATAATATTTAATAATTTTGAAAAAAATAGTCATAGGAAAGGAGGGATTACGAATGTCAGTGAATAAGTGGCTAACTGGATTGGCCGTTTTGCTTGCAATGATAGTGGTTCTGACACCTCTAGGCTCATACAGCGTTTATGCCGAAACCGGCGTCCTAACACAGCCTATTCAGTCAGCCAAAGCAATTGAGGTCGAGTTAAACGATGATTACTTTAAACCGAAAGACATCACTATTCCGAATGGAAGTACCACAACGTTACTATTGAAAAACAAAGGAAAGAAAAAGCACACCTTTACTGTAGAAAAGCTCAAAATTGATGTTGAAATCCTGCCAGGAACAGAAAAAACCATTACTGTGAAACCGACTATGTCCGGTACATATGATTTGATTTGTCGGTACCATTTACAGGAAGGAATGGCTGGAAAAGTAATAGTCAAATAGCAAGCAGGGCCAAATCGGGCCTTGCTTTTTTTATAGGTAACTTATTTTTTTCAACCCAATCATTTTCATAAATCTAACTCTCCATCACAAACAATATTTCTTTAAAAGGGGAATTTCATCGAAAATGGCGCAAATCAGGCTTGAATAGGAAAAATATATAAAAGGGGATAATAAAACCATCTGATACGAGAGAGTGAAGAAATTGAAAGCAAACTATCCAAGTTATGATGAAATTCGAAAAATAGAATATAAATTAACTGAAATGAAAAATGAATATTGGCTCCATCACGATTTGTTTACATTTCAATGGTGGCTGCTTTTGATTATTTTTATTCTTCCATGGATTGTATGGTGGAGGTACGTTGATAAAGGTAGATTAAAGGAAATTGTACTTTTTGGCACTTTATTAATGCTTTTGGTTGGACTGTTGGATGATATAGGTGCTAATGCTCACCTTTGGTCCTATCCCTATAAATTGTTACAGTTGTTACCAAGATTAGTCGCAGTTGATTACGGAATACTTATCGTGGCTCATATGACTGTTTATCAATTCTGCAAAACATGGAAATCATTTATCATTGTTAATTTAATCATGGCCACTATATTTACCTATATATTTGAACCTTTATCAGTTTGGCTAAACATTTATAAATTAGATAACTGGAAATACATCTATTCGCTTCCAATCTATGTTGCAAAGGCTGTACTTATAAAATGGTTAGTTCAAGTAATAAATCGAAAATCTAAATCTATGTGATAGGGTGGAAAATTCATGGTTAAACACATACCCAACATAACATCTGCCGAAATTTCAATGTTATGGAGTACCTATATTGGTGACACCATGTCTATGTGTATTCTAAAACATTTTTTTCAGACATGCGAAGATCCGGACGTTAAACCTATTATTAAACTTGCTCTAAAGTTTTCCCATGACCATGTGGCACAAATATCGGATTTATTTACAAAAGAAGGCATTCCTATTCCTAATGGATTTGGAGAACAGGACGTTAACCTGCAAGCAAAGAAGCTTTTTTCGGATATCACGTATTTGCGTTACCTACAGCATATGGGTAGAACGGGATTGAATTCCTATAGTTTGGCTAAGTCAATTTCTGCCCGTAAAGATGTCCGTGACTTATTCAAACAGTTTTACTCTCAGACCGAAATGTTATATGACCGAAATGCAGAACTGATGCAGGAAAAAGGGGTTTTTATCCGGTCTCCTTATATTTCTTATCCTGATAAAGTTGAGTATATAACAGAGAGAAAATTCCTCGGCGGTCTAATAGGTCATCGGCGACCACTCCTTGGAATAGAAATTGCCCATTTAGGAGTTAATATCGAAGTGGCAAATGTGGCGAAAACAATGCTTTTAGGATTTAGCCAAGTCGCTCAATCCAAAAAAATTAGTGACTACTTTAAAGATGGATATGAATTGGGAAAGAAAATGGTGGAAGATTTTATGATAAAACTAAAAGAAGATGATAATTCATATCCCTCTACATGGGATTCTACCATTACCAATAGCACTGACCCACCTTTTTCTGATAAACTAATGTTATTTCATACATGTGCACAAAGTGCCATTGGTATTGGAGATTTTGGACTTGCCATAGCTGCATCATTTCGAAAGGACTTAACGGTTAATTATGAAGGCTACATTATTAGAGTCGGGGCCTTTGCTGAGGACGGTGCAAAACTCTTAATTGATCATGGGTGGTTTGAAAAACCCCCCCAATCGATTGATAGAGAATCACTTAGAAATCAAAATATAATGAAAAGGTAGAATACTTCATTTTAAAAAAGAGCGTAAAAAAAAGAGCATTATGTTCAAATTAATGGTACAGTTTAGTAAGAAAATTTTAAAGATGAATAGGAGAACAACATGATTGAGATAAAAAAATCTCCACTAAGTGATGGAGAATTCGATAGAGGAGTATTTGCTACATGTGATATCAAAAAGGGAGAGCTTTTACACGAAGCACCTGTCATTGCTTATCCAAATGAGGAGCATCAACATATAGAGAAAACCCTACTTGCTGATTACGCTTTTGAGTATGGGATTAATCATTCTGCTATCCTCCTTGGTTATGGAATGTTGTTTAACCATTCTTATGAACCTAATGCCTTTTACGAGATTAATTTTGACAATCACACCTTTGAATTTTATGCTTACACAGATATAAAAGCAGGAGATGAGATTTTAATTAATTATAATGGTGAGGTTGATAACAAGGATCCACTGTGGTTTAATCAGGACTAGTTATTTTGATTCATTATTTTTTGGAAGAAATAAATAGGATAGAGATGCACAAATAAAAAAGAAATGGCTCTATTTTAATGAGTCATTTCTTTTTTATTCACAAAATCGCTGATAAATTAGATGCAATTATAACTGAATTTTAAAAAAACCTTAAACTTTCTAATTACAAACTTTTTCCAATTTCACGTATTGGTGCTTGCAATGGAACAGACGGTGGTGCCAAAAGTGGAGCGACAGTCTCTCCGATTGTCGTATATCCGACTGGAGTAGTTTTTGGAATCGTTGCAGCTGACCCCGTACCAATTTGCAAAATTCCCGCATTGGCGATAATCCCGATTTTCAAAAACCTGATTTCAAATGCTTGTTCGAGATAACGATCCATATCCATCACCCGAAATCATTATATGCTGAGAATTTAACTTTACGATTCCTTTTGGTTAAATTTTATTGATTTTGACCTATTTTATTAATGAAATAAACTACTTTTCAATAAATTGTCACTTATTTCTGTAAATTCAATATTAGTAATTATCTGAAAAAGGTTATAATGGACATGTGATGTTACTAAATTTTGTAAACCTCTGTTAATAGTAAAAAAGGAAGGTGAAATGAAATGAGTAAGTTACATGATCGAGTTGCGCTCATTACAGGTGGGGCAGGCGGAATTGGTAAGGAAACAGCCAAACGTTTTTTACAAGAAGGTGCAAAGGTTGTTTTAGTTGATTTGCTGTTAGAATCCCTAGAGCAGACAAAAGCAGAACTAAGTCAATTTGGCGATGTACTTATTGTTCAGGCAGACGTATCAAAAGAAACAGACGTACAAAACTATGTGAAACAAACAGTTGACCGTTTCAGGAAAATCGATATTTTCTTTAATAATGCAGGAATTGAAGGAAAAGTTCAGCCGATTATCGAAACGTCCCTTGAGGATTTTGAAAAAGTCCAGCGTGTTAACGTGAATGGTATTTTCTTAGGATTGAAACACGTGCTTCCTGTTATGACCAAACAGGGTTACGGCAGTATCATTAACACATCTTCTGTAGCGGGACTTGGCGGCACACCAGGTGTTGCTCCGTATGTCACAAGCAAACATGCGGTAATTGGCTTAACCAAAGTTGCCGCACTTGAGGCGGCGGGAGCGAACGTACGAGTGAATTCCATTCATCCATCGCCTGTTAATACGAGAATGATGCGTTCTTTAGAATCTGGATTTAGTCCGGAAAACCCGGAAGGTGCAAAAGACCAATTTGCCAAAAGTATCCCTCTTCAACGGTACGGAGAAGTAGCTGACATTGCTAATTTAGTTTTGTTCCTAGCTTCAGATGAGAGTGCTTTCATCACAGGTGCCCAATATCGCATTGATGGTGGGATGGGGGCACTTTAAACGAAAACAAAACCTCAAACTCAACTTGAAGTTTGAGGTTTGTTTTTTGAAAAGGAGAATTGGTGCCCGGAAAAGAGAAAAGTGGGCCGGTGCGGCTGCCAATAAAACCGAACAAACGAAGTACAGATTAAGTATCAAACAACGTTCCACTTAACGCATCAATATACCTGTCCGCTGACTTCTGAACGGCTATTTTGGCATCTTTTTTGATTATGCCATGAAAAGCATTATACAATCGGTCAAATTCCAATTCTTTTACGATATTGGCCATCTCACGCACTTTTGGTGCAGGCAGTGGGATCAGATTAGGGTAACTATACATAAAGCTGACCCAATTTTTATCGGCGACCACTTGGATGATATCACCTGACAGTAAAATTCCCTTTTGCTCATTCCCATTCTTCCATTCTAAAACTGATCCACCTTTAAAATGTCCGCCTAGACGGTGAATAATGACCCCTTTATGTAATTCGAGGGATTCACCTGACCAGAAAAGAATCTTATCGCTAGGCCTCATGACCCATTCTTTATCATCCTCATGTATATAAATCGGCACATCGAATAGCTCTGCCCATTCAACTTGTGCAGAGTAATAATGCGGATGGGATAGGGCAATTCCCTGCAGTCCACGCAAATCCTTCATCTTTTTAATGGTACTTTCGTCAATAAAAGTGATACAATCCCATAATAAATTGAAACCCGCACTTTGGACCAAATAAGCAGTTTGACCAATTCCGAACTTTGGAATAGTGGTTATGCTGAATAGACCTTCTTCCTCAAAAGTAAACCTATTTTGATAGCCTTCATTAGCCATTTTCTCCAACGTGGTCCACGACTGCCCATTCGGATTTACATACTGCCTTTCCTCATTACAAATCGTACATTGCTCTGGTTCTTTCATTAAACTTTCATACTGAACACCACAAGTCTCGCAAATATAATTTTTCAGAGGTATCCCCAACCTTTCCAAAAAAAGGATATACACAAAATTATATTTAAAGGATTTTTCGAATAGACATACACTTAAAAATCTTTACAAAATATTCCAGTTACTTTACTTTACTAGATAAACTTATCAATAAATTTATTATGTAAACTATAATAAATAACGAGAAAAATACCATGAAATGAATCTGTAACATAATTAAAATATGAATGTTCCAATTTTCAGAATATAATGTAACTACAATAGTTGCTAAAAGAAGTTGGTGGTTTTTAAGGACAAAACAGTGGAAAGGGGGCATGATCAATGGATATTTGTATTTCATGTGGTGAGGAATTGTCAGTAATGGAGAGAAATCGTGCGGAATGCTGGGAGTGCAAAGATAAAACATCGGAAGCATATACAGAAGGAGAATGACATGGTAATGGATATTTGTGTGATACTCTAAAAAGCCAGCTAGCCTTTTAAAGGTGCTGGCTTTTGCTTTTCACACCTGTAATAAAGTAACTATATTGTAAAAATAAAAACTCTATTTTTCCTCCTAAACTCCTTATTCACTCATACACATGAGATAAGGAGGTATTTCCAATGAATCCGCTAAAAATCATCCCACTAAAATTTATTTATCGTTCTGTCCTAGTTGTTCTATTAATGTTCTTCACTATTTCATTGGTTATTGTGTTAAAAGTAAATATTACTTCCCTAAAAATGAGTAATTCAATCGGAATCTTAAATGGACAGAAACTCTTTGTTGAATTTTTTAAATCGGAGAATCATTCCTTTTTCCGAAAATTGAATACTCCTGTTTTTACTATACCAAAAATAACAGATGTTGCATTCCAGATAGCAACCACCATCAAACCAACAGATATAAGAACGTACTTAGGCAATGAAATACCTGGATTAAGAATGCATGAAACAGAAATCGTCGTAGCAGGGGAGGGAACGAACCTAAGGAACCTTCCAAAAGAATCGGCTCCTCCAAATAGGGCTTTATTGAAGGAGAGACAAGCATCTGAAGAGAAATTAAAAGAAAATCAACGAACCGATGATGGCCGGCTTAAAAATCCCGAAAACAAAACCGTATTTATTTATCAATCCCACAGCTGGGAGTCATTCCTTCCGGTTTTAAAAGATGCAAAAACACCTGACGATGCCATTAGCTCAGATGAAAGGGTAAATGTCATTGGGTTAGGCAATCGATTAGCTCAAGATTTAATGAGTAAAGGTATCGGCGTGAAGCATGACAAAACCAATATGACTCAAGAATTGTTGAAAAAGGGATGGGAATCAACAAAAGCATATGTAGAATCTCGAGAGATTGTCGAAGCAGCCGCAGCCAATAACAATCAATTTAAATATTTTATTGACATTCATCGTGATTCACTAGGGAAAGAGACCACTACTAAAACGATTAATGGTACAAGCTATGCAAGGCTCTATTTTGTAGTAGGAAAAGAAAACAAAAATTACCTCGAAAATCTGGAGGTGGCGAAAGCACTGAACGGAGAGTTAGAAAAAAAATATCCTGGGATCAGTAGAGGGGTATTTCTAAAAACGTATAAGGATGGGAACGGTGTATACAATCAAGATCTATCAAATAACGCAATGCTGCTGGAAATTGGTGGTGTAGATAATAATTTGAATGAACTTCATAATACGATTGATGTATTTGCGGAGATACTTGCTGACTATTATTGGAAAACAAATGGATCAAACGAAGTGAATGGGAATGGCTAATTTAAGAGAAGTAGTTAATAAGAATGCCAGAAAACAGATCATCAAAATGATGGTCTGTTTTTTATCAACTTTTTACCTGAGATTGCTCTTTTCGTTCCTGTAAAATTCCCTGGATGATTTCGATATGAACGGAAGCCCAAGATTTTTCATGAAAGTGAAGAATCACGCTCATGGTAAGGATGAATATATAGGCGAAAGCGAAGTAAATCCAAAGTACACTTCCTTCTTTGAAGAGAAATTTTTGTAATTGCTCTGAAAAAAGAAGTAGCAGCCACGGGCCAGAAGATACAAGAATAGGTATGATTCCGGAGCCATTTTTCTCTTTTATCATGCAAAAATATATTTTTTTTAATGTAGGACTATCAAAAGTAATGTAAAAGCTCTGAATTTGTTCAATTTGGTCAATTTCCTTTACTGATTTAAATGATTGTTCATTGTTCAATGCCCTTTTTAGCTTCAGGTAAATTTTATGAGCATCTCCTCGAAATGAAAACATATGAAAACATTTTCCTCCATTAACATCAATACTAGAAGGCTTTACAAATATCGTTTCGTCTATTCATGTTCAATTACAACTATTATTTGAAGTAAAAACGGTGTATCAACTAATTCACCGTTTTTTTATTTAGAAAATACTTTTACTAAAAAAGGGAATTCTAACAAAAAGTTCGTGGAGTGAGACGGATGTCGTTTTTTTCAAAATTGAAAGGGTTGCAGCAAACCCAAAAGGAAAATAAAAAAGTTTTTTTAGGTGCGGATTTTGATGTGCGAATGGAATGGTTTAAAGAAACCTTCCAACAAAGTATTGACATCACCTTTCACGAATTAACAGCCAATCAAACGCGCTGCGGCATTGTATTTTTGCAGTGTATGGTGGATCAGCAAACATTTGATGAACAAGTGTTAAAATATATTGTTTCACCGCATTTTGCTTCCTCATCAAGTGAATTGATTCATAAAATACTTGATTTACAGTCCATTAGTACAATGTGTACCAGCATTCTTTCAGATATGGAGGAAGCAGCAGAAAACATTTTAGATGGAAAAATTATTGTTTTTTTCGAAGGTGACAGTCGGATGATCGCTTTTCCTTTAACAAACTTCGAAAAGCGAACCGGTAGTGAAACCACGAACGAAAATGTCATCAGGGGGCCAAGAGAGGCGTTTTTGGAGGATATCCATACGAATGTCACCATGGTTCGCAGAAGAATAAAATCCCCTGCCTTAAAAATGGAACAACTTGTCATCGGAAAGTATACAAAAACAAAGGTCATTATTAGCTATATTGAGGGGCTTTGTCGAGATGATTTAATAGCAGAAGTGAAACAAAGAATAAACAGGATTAAAATCGATGGTGTTTTAGCGAGCAGCTATATTGAGGAGTGTATTGACGATCGGCCATTATCACCGTTTCCTCAATCACAAAAGACAGAACGGCCGGATGTGGCGGCAGCAGCCTTACTGGAAGGCAGGGTGGTTATTTTTGTGGATGGTGACCCCATTCCGCTTATAGCACCTGTAAATTTTTACATGTTTCTCCAAGCTGCTGAAGATTATTATCAACGGTATTTCCTTACCAGTTTTATTCGCCTGCTTCGCTATGGCTGGTTAATCGTTTCGCTAACCTTTCCATCCTTTTATATAGCGATTACCACCTTTCATCCGGAAATGATTCCTACCAGTTTATTATTAAGTGTTGCTGCATCACGGGAAAATGTCCCGTTTCCAAGCATAGTGGAAGCCTTATTGATGGAACTGGCTTTTGAAGGTTTACGGGAAGCAGGGATTCGCACTCCAAAAGCGGTAGGGCAGGCGATTGGGATCCTAGGTGCAATTATCATCGGCCAAGCAGCCGTGCAGGCAGGGATTGTTTCGGCCATTATGGTGATCATTGTTTCGATTACCGGGATTGCCTCCTTCGTCATACCTGGTTATGATTTAGGATTTTCCGTCCGATTGCTTCGCTTTCCACTTATGTTTTTAGCTGGCACCTTTGGAATATTCGGTTTAATGATTGGTACCATTTTAATTTATATTCATGTCGTAAGCTTACGTTCGTTTGGCATGCCCTATCTTTCACCAACAGCACCGCTTAGAACTAGCGATTTAAAGGATATCTTCATCCGCGCTCCTTGGTGGAAGATGCAGCGCCGTCCCTCCTTTTCCGGGTCAAATGATCGTATTCGCTCCAATATCGAGAAATCCGCACTCGGGGATGATGAAGATTAATGAAAAGACTTAAAATGCTCATCTTGTTATGCCCATTGCTATTAACCGGCTGCTGGTCACAATATGAACTTAATGAGCGCGCTTTTGTCGCCGGCATTTACGTTGATAAGGCCGCAAATGGCCACATGGAGATAAGCCTATCTTTTTCCCTGCCTAATCGCCTTGTCCCTAGTGATCTCGGCGGTGCCGGTACAACCGGAAAACCATATTCGCTACAATCTGCAACTGGAAAAACTTTTACAGAAGCCTATAAGAAAATACAAGCCACCCTGACCAGAAATATTAGCTGGGGGCATACGCGGATCATTATCATCAGCGAAGAAATGGCGAGGGACGGTATCAGGGATATATTGGAATTTGTTCTCCGCGAACCAAATTTGAATATCAATCAAACTTTATTAATTGCACCAGGAAAAGCAAAAGATATCGAAGAATTGACTCCGATATTTGAACGATTTCCAACCACCATTCCCATATCATTTGCCCAAAGAAAGGTGACAGTCGATACAACACCAAAAGACTTTCTTGAAACATCTAACGGCGATATGATTGTCGGCATTTTAACAAAGAAAACAATAAAAATGCTTAGTGAGGGAGGGAAAAAAGGGCTTTTTGTCAGTCCTGGGGAGATGGCATTGTTTCATAATTATAAAATGGTCGGGAAATTAGACGCGAAAGTGGGCCGAGGGGCGTTCTGGCTTCGCAACCTGATAAAAGGTGCCGAAGTAACTATAAAAGCCCCGGCCGATCAACAGTTAATCAGTTTATTAGTCATGGACGCACATACAAAGATCCGACCTTCTAAAAAAGATCCGTTCACTTTTAATGTGGATATAAAAGCGGAAGGGAATATTTCTGAATCTCAATCCGATATGAGTTTAACAAATGAAAAACAAATGGCGCAACTTGAGCATGTAGCTGAAAAGCAAATCCGGAATAGAATTAAAGCCACTTTAAAGGCTTCTCAAGAGGTTAAAGCGGATGTTTTCCAATTCAGTGAATACTTATCCTGGCACAAACCAAAAATATGGAAAATGGTTAAAAAAGATTGGCCTGAATCTTATCATGAAAAAGTAAAAATGAATGTTCAGGTTGATTTGCATATTAAACGACTAGGTGCTGAAAACAATTCATTCTGGGAAAAGGAAAAAAGTTTATGATTTTAATTATTATCGGATTTCTCATTATCTTTGGATATGAGTGGACATATTTAAAAAGTAAAAAACGGAAAAAAAGAACCTATTGGATTGTCCTTTGTACCCTAGGGGTTTCTTGTATTTATTGCATTTCTACTGTATTATTCGAGCATATGCCCAGTCCAAGTGATTTGATTCAGTTCATTTTTGAACCGATTCAACAGAAAATTTTAGGTTAGGTGGACTCCTTTGAAGACAGAACAGATCACTCAAAATCAATTAATGCTTTTTTTCATTCTTTATTATTACTCCACATTGGTTGGATTTGCAGCGAGTCGCCTGATTTACCTATCTCAATACGATTCAGTGCTCGTTATTTTTATAAGTGGTTTAGCAGGAATTATTCTTGCCTATTTTGTCATAAAACTTGCGACCCGAAGACCAAACGAATTTTTCGTCCACTATGGTAGTGAGATACTTCCCAAATGGATTCATATTCCAATTATGGTGTTTTTTTTCGTCTCCTTCCTGCAAATTAGTGGAATCATTTTAAGAGAATATGAAGATTTCATCGTGCAGACCTATCTCCCTAGAACACCTAATTGGGCGGTTGGCTGCATGTTTGGAATGGTTGTAGCGGTCACAGCACGTTTAGGGTTTGAAAATTTATTCCGGATTGCCCAAGGGCTATTTTATCTTGTGATTCTAGGGAATATTGGAAATGCGATTTTTATTGGTAAGGAATTACAATGGGACCGCTGGATCGCTTTTGTTACGAACCATAGCGGACAAGGAATCTTTAACGGCAGCTTCCAGATTGCTCCAACTTTTGGAGAAGTCGTTATTTTACTCTTTTTATTTCCATATTTAACTCAAAAGCATAAAACACTAAAGTCAATCATGTGGGCGACTTTTTTTTCTGCTATATTTATTGGACAAAATATTATTTGGCTATTATTACTTTTTGGTCCGAATTTATCCAGTCATCTTACCTATCCGATGTTAGAGATGATTCGCTACATTCGAATCGCGGATTTCATTCAAAACTTGGATCATTTATTAATTTCGATTTGGGCAACAATGGTTTTTTTGAAAGTGACCGTTTTTTTTACGATTTCAGTTCAAATTCTTGCCCATCTATTTCGTTTAAAAGATCACCGCCCTCTGACGTTTTCGTTAGCAGCAGTTATGGTCGCTTTATCTATAAACACGTCAAGCGGATCTGCAGAAATATCTAGCTTTCTTTACTACGCATGGCCTACTTTTTTATACTTTTTAGAGTTCATACCTATCCTCTACTTAATGGTGGACACAATAAAACAATCCAATAAGAAAAAAACAAAGTTGGAAACAAATTGAAGACTTAAAAGTGGAAGGAAACCGAAACTAATACGGACGGTGGTCAATGGCTCACTTCTTAAAGAATTTTTTCAGGTAAGTTGAAACGTCCTTAAACATGGGTTGATATAGTTTATAGGTTTTAACTGCCTCATCAACCGTTTCCATGAGCAATATGATATCTACTTGGTTAAGAAGATGTTCAATTTGGTTGTACTGATTGTGAACCTGTGTGGGGGTCTCGGTACTGTTTGCCCCAAACAACCAAGGATCCCTTTGAGGTGCATGGGGAGGTTCATGGTGGTCTGGGAATTCTTCTGTTTGATTCGTAATATCTTCTTCGATGACTCTTCGTTTCTTCCCGAACATTAGATTTGTAAAGGGATCGCCATTATCCTGTGGAGGCTTATGTTCTTTCTCAAACTCCATAATGCTTTTATCTTCCTTTCTACCGTTTTCTCCTACAATAAAATATGATTTGTTTTTAATCAGGGTGTGGACAAATATCTGGGCCTTTCATTTGTGGCTATATTACTGGTGAAAAAACAAGATATCAATTGTTGGAATTTTCGAATTTATCTATACTGATATTAGTATTAAATTCGAGGAGGAGACCAGATTGGCAACAAAAGTAGGAGACATCATTAAGTTTGAACGGACATTCAAACAAGAAGATGTTGAAATGTTTACAAAAGTATCTATGGATGAAGGGAATCATCATATTACTCCAGATGAACAGGGGAGACTTGTAGTTCAAGGGTTGTTAACTGCTACATTACCGACAAAGGTTGGCGGAGATTACAACGTACTCGCTCGTACGATGAATTTTGAATTTTTAAGACCAGTTTTTACGGGAGATACGATAATTTGTGAAGTAACAATTGAGCAGTTTGAAAAGCAAGAGAATAATAGAACCGCCATTATGGCAACTTTCTTGTGCACAAATCAGAATGAGAAACTAGTGCTGAGAGGAAACTTTGCGGGCGTGATATTATAGAATTAATCTTTCTTCGAATAAACGGCCTAAGGCCATTGGAATTTGCGGAATGATATTTAAGATTATTTAAACTAGAAAAAAAGGATGGAGTCCTGTCTAGTGTACAGGATTCAATCCTTTTTTATTTTAACCAATCTGCGGTTAGGAAACGACCAACGTAGCTTCGAAAGGAGTATCTTCGCTGGAGGTACCAAGGTATACCGTGTATTCGCCAGGCTTCACTACAAAGTCATGTTCGCAGTAGTCCCACACACTCATCGGATGATTCGTCGCGGACGGATCAATCGTAATGCTAACCTCTTGTGACTGCTCCGGCTCAAGAAACACCTTCTGGAACCCGACCAGGCGCTTAGGCGGCTGCCCTGTGACGGGAATGCCCAAATAAACCTGGACGACCTCGGCACCTGCAACCTTCCCTGTATTGGTTACGGTTACCTTCACTGTGATCGGTGCTTTGCCATCCGATTGGGTCGCGGTTACCGAGAATCCAGAAAGCTCAAATGATGTGTAGGACAAGCCAAAGCCGAACGGAAATAGTGGCTTGATACCCTGAGACTGGAACCAGCGGTACCCCATGTTGAGCCCCTCGGAATAACGGATAACCGGGAAGCCATTGCCTTCGTCGGTGCCAGGATAGCGTTCAGGGTGGCCGGTGTATAAAAGATCGTCCTCGGATGCCGCATAGGTAGTAGGAACCTTGCCAGATGGATTGACAACACCGAAAAGCAGATCGGCAACGACGTGACCATCTTCAGTACCTTGATTCCATGCTTCCAGAATCACCGGAGCTTTGTTGATCCATGGCATCATCACGGGGCTGCTGTCTTTCATGACCAGAACTGTTTGCGGGTTGACTTCCAGAAGTTCGTCAAGCATGCGATTCTGATCGTTTAGCATGTTTGGACTTGGCAAATCGGCACCCTCGGATGCAACCAAGCCAGCCATCAGGATAACCAGGTCGGCTTCTTTGGCGGCAGACTTCGCCTCTTCCAGGTTCGACAGGTCTTTGGCGACGGTCACCTTGCTGACCTTCGCTTCCGAACCAAGGCCGTGCAAGACTTCCTGCATTCCCTCTACCGGTGGAACGGTGTAAAGCGGGTCAACCTTGGACGAGCCGCCGCCGCCATTGCAGGCATCGTCGACAAATTCGGATTGGCCGATGATCACGATGGTGCCGTAAGCTTTCGGGTCGAGCGGCAGCATTCCGCCTTCGTTTTTCAGAAGAACGGCTGTCTGGGAGCCGATTTTCCGGGAGATGGCACCATGGCCTTTAGCGTCGATGACGCCCGGGTTGTAAGGACGTTCGAACTGTCCAAAACGGAACATCTGGGTAAAGCGGCGAACCAACGCCCGGTCGACGGTTTGAATCTCGAGACTCGTGTCCTCGAGCGCATTCTTTACGTTGGTCTCGTTGCACCACTTGGCATCTGGCATTTCATGGTCCATGCCTGCGGTCAGCGACGCGGCAGTGGAGCGGCAGGACCAGAAATCGGACTGCACGTAGCCTTGGAAACCCCACTCATCCCGGAGAATGTCATTGAGTAAGTAACGGTTCTCGGTGGCGTAAGTGCCACGAACCCGGTTGTATGCGCTCATGATCGCTGCAAGGTCCGCGTCCTTGACCAGCATTTCAAATGGCAGCAGGTAGAGCTCGCGGAGCACGTGCTCATCCACTTCGACACTGGCACGGAAGCGCTCATACTCCTGATCGTTGACCACATAATGCTTGCCCATGGCAATAACGTTGTGCGCCTGGATTGCTTTGGCTACCTCAACACCCATCACTCCTGAAAGGTATGGATCTTCAGAGAAGTACTCAAAGTTGCGGCCGGCAATCGGGGTTCGGTGCAGACAAACACCCGGTCCTTCAAGCACGTGCTGACCCAGTGCCGCAGTCTCCGAACCGATTATGTCCCCGTAATCGCGGGCAAGCTTAGGATCAAAACCGGCAGCAAGACCAATGGTCATCGGCAATGCGGTAGCAGGTGGGCTCGGGTGCCCGTCACCCATCCCCACACCCACTGGGCCGTTGGTAATCCGAAAACGCGGGATACCAAGTTCCTCGATACCCTTTACATGGCGCTGCACTTGGATCTGGGCCATGAGCTTGTCATATTCCTCAGGGCTCATCGCATTCATTTCTTCCATTGACGGTAAGGCGTAGATGTTAATCGTCTCCATTGCTCCGTGAAGCTGGGCAATCTTCTGCTCCAAGGTCATGGCTGCTACGAGCTTCTCAGCACGTTCCCTAGGCGAAAGCGACTGATCCATCCACGGAAACGGACCATTGCCGTGAGAGCTGTGTACCGCCGCATCCAGTTCGGGCTCAAGAGTATGTTCGTTATTCATGGAAGAACTCTCCTTAAACAATATTTTTGATGCATGGGGACGGTTCTTGTGCATCATCTTTTTCTAGTTCTTAAAGAGAAGTGCTTTTGTAGGAACCAGAATGAAACAAAAGAACCGTCCGAGATCACTGAAAAAACCCTTAACAAGGTTCGGACACTTCTGACCTTTTTTCGAGCGATTTTGTCCGAAGGCTGTACAGGTTCGGACACTTCTGACCTTTTTTCGAGCGATTTTGTACGAAGGCTATACAGGTTAGGACACTTCTGACCTTTTTTCGAGCGATTTTGTCCGAAGACTGTACAGGTTCGGACACTTCTGACCTTTTTTCGAGCGATTTTGTCCGAAGGCTGTACAGGTTCGTATACTTCTGACCCTTTTTCGAGCGATTTTGTCCGAAGGCTGCACAGGTTCGGACATTTCCGTCTCTTTAAGAAGCCATGGTAGAGAGAGTTTCGCAGTGTTCTTGAACTGTCCCCATGAACCTACATAAACCTCGCACGTCTCCATAATCTTTACCATTTTCCAATTGATATATGTATGAGGCAAAACGACCACTGATGGACTTTTTACTCACCATTCCAACACTTAATACTCATTATTTACCATGTTCTGAAGCAAATTAAAGGATCAATACATCTGAAAAGAAGGGAAAAATAAAAAGGGTCCCTCTAATGATGAGATTGGAATGAAAGAAGGGATGAAAAATTAGATCTGATACTGGAATCTTTGAATTCGTTGGCATTGAGCCAGTAGGCCATTTGCTATTTGGAAGTGTTGGTTCACTCAATGAGGAAGCATATAGAGGGATGTTAAAAGAAGTTGAAGAAAAGATTGTTTCTTTATTCTCACAGCACGCTTTAGTTAAATAAATATATTGGCTCCCAAATAGGGAGCCGTCTTATTATCTTATAAGAAGAAATTCACTCACGAATCGTTACTAATTCTTTATTTCATTGTAAAGTGCAACAATAATATCAATGTTATTATCAATAAAATTCAGTCGCTCTCTTGAAACCTGTGACCACTCGCTAGATAAATGGCTTGCCGATAAAATATGTCTGATGCTAAATGTATAGGTGTGATGCAATTCTGAAATGAGATAGCTGATGCCTGCATGAGGGTCCTTACTCACAATGCTTTCGACATCCTTCTTTAACCAGTCTGGAGCTACCTCAACAGATTTCTTTAAAAGCAATTCATACTCTTCATTAAACATGACTTTTCTCCTTATATAAGTTTTCATCATGCATTTTATCATACAATATCTAGAGTCATATTGCTAATGGCGTGTCAGTAAGGGTTATTGGTCCCTTTTCAGAGAAAAACCTTGAGGGAACTGTCGCCAAGGGGAGGATTGGTTACACTTTCGAAGGATATTTGATTACGGCAACTGCTGCATTAAGGGAACCGGATATGTAAGTATTTTTGTTAAAGGGGATAGATACCTATGAAAAGACAACTATTTTAGGTTGTCTTTTTTGGCTGACCTTTAAGGCTAAAATGATGCATGAGAACCGTCCCCATGCCTCATCTTAAGAATAATAAATTTGTACGAGGTTTATTGGAGGAAATATTTTATGAAAAAAATACTATCAGTTTTCTTAACAATAGGATTATTAACTGGTTGTGGTAAAACAGCAACAGAAGAGGAGAGCTCAGAGCAACCAAAGAAAGAAAAAGTAGAAATGAAAAATGAAAAGATAAACGTGGTTAAAGAGGAAAAACCAGGAGAACCAGTAGAACAAAATAAACAAACACCTAATAATAATCAAACTAAACAACCAGAGCAAGAAGAAAATAAGAAAATTGAACAAACACCACAAATAACTCAAAAACCTAAAAATCAACCTGTAGAACAGCCAAAACCACAAGTAGAACAAACTCGACAAACAGAACAAAAACCGAATGTAGAACAGCCGCAGCCACAGGTAATAGAACAACACCCCGAACAACCTGCTCCAATTGAAAAGCCAGTAGAACAAGAGCCAGTAGTTCCTCAAAAGACCCAACAACAACTATTTAAAGAATATGTAGATAGTGGTCACTGGACATTAACAATTAATACAGACTATCTCAATAGTCATAAACTTTATGTATACGGTGTAGAAAGCGCCGAAGAAAACTTCGTAGGAAACTATGTAAAAAGGTATATCGAGCAAAACATTGCAGACAAACCAGTCACAGTAACAATCTATCAGGTAGGAAACGGAATAAAAACCTATAAATTCTCTTGGTGATGCATGGGGACGGTTCTCGTGCATCAAAAAAATTTAGATCCAGCGTTGCTCAAAATACAGGGTAGAATTTTGTTGGAATTAAATGATTTTTCAATGGAAATCATAAGTGAAAATGCGGGAAAAGGAGATTAGTGATGACCACGGATAAAGATTTAAATCCAATGAATGTAATGAAACCACTAAATTTAAATCCCAAAATATTAGATAAGACAAATCCTTTAACGACTTTTGAAGTTGGTAAACTTTGGGCTACCTATATGGGTAACAGTATGTCCATTCAAATCTTAAGTTATTTCCATCAACATTGTGACGATGAAGATATTAGGGTGCTATTGGAAAATGGTTTAGCTTTATCAAAGGATTTCATGCAGAGGATAGAAGGATTTTTTAATAACGAAAATTTTCCGATCCCAAATGGATTTACTAAAGATGATGTAAATCTTGGTGCCCCCCGTTTATACGCAGATGAATTTTATGTTCACTATTTAAAATATGCTGCTAAGGCAGGTTTGAGCCTTTATGCAGTTGCAGTTCCATTAGTAATGAGGGAGGATATAAGGGAGTTTTTTGTTTATTGTAATCAATGTACTACCGTCCTATTAGGGCAAGTTAATGATGTTTTAATGGGAAAAAAGTTCATTGCAGAACCTCCCATCATTCCTACACCGGTTGGTATAGAAAAAATTGATAAACAAAGTTACTTAAATGGCTTTATTGGTGATGTCCGACCATTACAGGCATTAGAAATCATCCATCTTTGGGATAACATTGAGAATAACACAACAAGTTTGGCATTATTATTGGGATTTCATCAGATAGTTCAAGATGAAAAGATAAAGGCTTTATTTAAACGAGGTTTAAACATGACTGATAAAGCGGTAAAGCAATATCAGGAAAAACTTCACGTTGAACACTTACCATCACCTGCGTACCTAAATCATTTGGTAACATCATCTACATATCCTCCTTTTTCCGATAAAATAATGCTGTTTCATAAAGTGGACATGTTTGCAATGAAGATTAGGTCATTCGGAAACTCACTGGCGGTAACGGCAAGAAGAGATATAGATGTGTTGTATGCAAGAACTCTAATAAACATAGGCTTATTTGTTGACGACGGTATGAATATCTTAATTGATAAGGGTTGGTTGGAATCACCGCCAACAGCGTATGACAGGGTTTAGCTGCTATTTCATCAAGCACTCTTTCATTTTTGGTGCATCGTGAGGTAACTTTATTTTACTTTATCCATCCCACGGCCAACCGCTCAAACCCGATATTTATGAATGACAAACAGGAATGTAAACTAGTAAGTACTGTTGTTTGATATGCCATTTATCATATTGATACATGAACAAATAATAATGAAAGGAGAGAAAGGGTGGATTCAATATGGTTAGAATACGCTTGGGCATTGTTAATTCTAATAGGATTAGAAGGATTGTTATCAGCTGACAATGCTCTAGTGCTCGCAGTTATAGCTAGACATTTACCCGAAAATCAGAAAAAAAGAGCTATAAATTACGGAATCATCTTAGCATTCGCTTTTCGATTTGCTGCACTTTTTGCAATTTCATTTATTGCAAATGTCTGGCAGATACAGGCAATAGGTGCAATTTATCTTCTTTACCTAGGATTAAAGCACATCATTCAAGCACGATTCGGCAAAGAAAATGAGAATATCCACAAGGACGATGCAAAGGAATCCGCAGGCAAAGGTTTTGGGCCAACAGTAGCGAAGATTGCAATAGCTGACCTCGCTTTTGCTATAGATTCGATTCTAGCTGCGGTGGCTCTTGCACTGGGTCTACCAGATTCACCTCTAGACAATTTCGGAGGGATGGATGGAGGACAGTTCTTAGTTGTTCTTATTGGAGGTGTTGCTGGCCTGATCTTGATTAAGTTTGCAGCAACCTGGTTTGTGCAACTTCTTGAAAAACGTCCAGCCTTGGAAACCACAGCCTATGCAATTGTTGCCTGGGTTGGTGTCAAACTGGCTGTAATCACTCTAGCTCATGAGGATATTGGTATCCTAAATCATGACTTTCCACATAGTACAGCTTGGACTCTGATTTTTTATGGAGTATTAGTCGCTATAGCCTTAATTGGTTGGTTTGCTTCTGGAAAAAAATCATTACAGGCGACGAACGCGCGCAACGAACCAGAACGTTGATAAAGAGGAGGAAGCGTCCGAAATCAGTGTAACCTTAGGACAAAACCGCTTGAAAAAGAGGGGAAAATGTCCGAAGCAGAGCAACCTTCGGACAAAACCGCTTGAAAAAGAGAAGGAAGTGTCCGAAGTAGAGTAACCTTCGGACAAAACCGCTTGAAAAAGAGGGGAAAATGTCCGAAGTAGAGCAACCTTAGAACAAAACCATCTAGTGAGTTGTAGGACGTCTAAGTTGATACTGAGGGGCACGGGGACGGTTCGAGACCACTGAAAAAGTTAGATAAAAGACATTTTTGCCATCAACCGGTGCGGTTTTGTCTTTAAGAAGCTGGATAAAAGACATTTTTGCCAACAGCCGACTCAGTTTTGTCTTTAAGAAGCCGGATAAAAGACATTTTTGCCATCAACCGGTGCAGTTTTGTCTTTAAGAAGCCGGATAAAAGACATTTTCTCCCTCGTACGAGGCAGTCTAGTCTTAACATGCCAAGTTAGGGGTGTTTTTCTGTAATCTTGGACGGTTCTGGTGAGACATTTTTTAACCTTCAGAATCGCTCGCTGGCTTCTTGGCTTTATTTATTTCTTCAAGAATCTGCTGAATGTAATAGGAGGGAACGGCTGCACCAATGATTTCTTTGGTGTCAATTTCCGGGTTTTGCAATGTCGCAAAAATGACTCCGATAACTTTGCCATCCTGATTAATTAATGGACTACCGCTATTTCCTTTATAGATCGGCGCCTCAATCATCATAACTGGAATATCCAATCCGTTCACGAGAACCGGGCTTATGAAGGTTCCTTCATTGGCAATCTGTGTAAAAGCTAACGGGTTGCCGATAAAAAGTATTTTCTCGCCTGCCCATTTCTCCCAATGCTCATTAGCAGCAACCGCTAGGACGGGTAGGTTTTTCGCCTTCTCAATGCTTACAATGGCAAGATCCCATTCCGGCCGCTTTGCAACTACCTTGCCTGGATAAGAGTCCCCGTTGCTAAAATGCACATTCACTCGATTTGTTTTATCAACAACATGTTCATTGGTGACAATTAACCCATCTTGATTGACATTAAAGCCTGTTCCTTTGACACCGTCCCATTCCAGTGTAACGACTGCTTTTTTGTATTCTTTCACTTCCGGTTTCTTCGAAAGCTGATTGGACACCTTGACAAAGCGAATGGCAGGCAGATTAAAAACATCAAACCACATCCCTAATCCGCTGATTAACATGGCGAAAACAACTAGTAAACTTACGATTTTAGCAGCAATTTTTTTTCGCTTTTTCCGCTTTACTTTATCCTTTTCCCATTCCTTTGCTTCTTCCTCAGTTAAAAAAGCTTCCCAATCCAGCTGTTCTTCATGAAAATCCTGATTTTCCTTGTCCATGTGGATCCTCCAAAAAAAGGTTCGGTATATTCCTATTATAGCGGTTTGCATATGAAAAATGGCATTAAGAATGGTTTCACGATACAATAGATTGGAATGTAAAGAACAAGGAGAATGAACATGAATAGGAAAGAAATCGAAGACGTAAAAGTCGATTTAAACCGTGTAAAGGAACAAAATCAGGAGTTATTCCAAACCATTGTTGAACCTGGGTTACACAGCAAGGTTCAGGAATTTTTAGATAGCTTTGAGGATTATTTTCGTGAAAGGGGCTTTGTGATTCGAAAAAAGAACGATAAGGTTAGAGTTTCTTTCGATGACCTTCATCTAAAAGCTTTTTCGGACGGCGGCCGGGATATTTTTATCATGAGAGGAAAAGAGCAGATTGCCTCTGTAACCGTGAAGTTAATTGGCGAAAGAAAGCCAGGTGGTATTGGCCAAATGGTAGATTCGTTGGACCAGCTGGAAAAGGAATTGGAAAAAGAAAAATCATTAACCAATGACCTAAAAAAACCTGTATTTTATTACACCGGAAGGGATTTTGGCCATAAATACGAAACTCCATTATCCGTTCTTGATAGCATTTTTGGGATATGACCAGCTGAAAACTTGAAATAATGGAACAAATGTGAAAGGACAACAGTCGTAATGAAACTGTTGTCCTTTCACGGATGGTTCCTTAATATTGTGAAATCACATTTTTAAAAAGCACTCTAAATTTCTCTCGATCTTCAGATGTAAAAGGTTTTGGCCCCTTTGTACGCTTTCCGCTTTTTCGAGCCATTGCACTTAAATAACGTGCTTGAAGTAATTGGTCAATATTTTCATTTGTATAGCTATACCCAGTATGGTGAAGGACTGTACACTCTTTTGCTAAACCTAGTGAAGCAAGACCATAATCTTGCGTAACAATGATATCTCCTTTTTCTGCTAACTTCATAATCCGATAATCCGCAGCGTCTGCTCCAGAATCAACATAAATGGTTTCCACACCTGCAGGTTGTTCCGCATTAGAATAATGTGAAAAGCTCGTAACAAGGATCACAGGAATATCAGCCTTCGTACCTTCTGAAATAATAATATCTTTTACCGGACAAGCATCTGCATCAACATAAATTTTCATCATATCCTCCAGAGTTTTGTTCCACTTGTACCATAATTTTGGTCACATAATGTTCCTTATGATTCATGACAACTGTATCATAAATATACTCTTCAAAAACATACTCTCCTAAGGCTAAATTTAAACGCTCCATTTCTGAAAAAAGCCGCTTATAGGTTTTATGTAATGTTTTCTCATCCCCAATATGATACCCAATAAGAAAATCACCTTTCACAGCCTGGAAATAGGGATATCCAACCTTTGGATGGGGCTGCTCAATATATAAGTAGCTATAATTAGAGAATTCTCCCTTCATTACATGCTCCCGTTTTGTTATACCACCAATTGGATACCCTGAATCAAGATGAGCTATGTTCAATTCATTTATAAAATCTGAAATAACCTCTACAAATTCTTCATCCGTTATATTTTCAATGTTTCTACTTAGATAAAGTGTTGCTTCTGGTAATTGTTTAAGCGTCATTTGTTGAAAATCAAGGTGCGACGCTTCTTCCATGATGGCTATTTTTGCATCGATCATTTTTTCCTTCATTTCAATCTCTTGACGCTTTTTAACAATCTCTTGTTTTTGTTGATACATTAACGATAAAAAACTTTCAGGCGATTTATGATTCATGTATTGTTGTATATCATTTAGCGACATGCCAAGATCCTTTAATAAATCAATAACAAAGAATAGCTCTATCTGGTGTATTGAATAATAACGATAGCCTTTTTCATTTTTCCATAGGGGAGACAAAAGTCCAATTTGATCATAATAAAAGAGTGTCTGTTTGTTTACTTTACAAAGCTTCGCAAATTCCCCACTAGTTAAATACTTGCCATTTTTTTTATCCATTTTTTACACACCGCCCTTGACTATATAGTAACTATATACACTAGGATGGAAATTGTAAACAAATGATAAACAAAATGAAGTGGATTGCAGTAGGTAGTTTTGTTAAGGAGAATGTAAAAAATGAAGAATAATAAAGTCACCTTAGGATTATTATTAATGAATTTATTCATCGCCTTTTTGGGAATTGGTCTTGTCATTCCAGTCTTACCGAAGTTGATGAATGAATTAGACATAACTGGAACAACAGTTGGATATTTAACAGCGGCATTTGCCATTGCTCAATTGATTGTTTCGCCATTTGCAGGGAAAGCAGCAGACATTTGGGGACGGAAAATGATGATTGTAAGTGGCTTATTTATTTTTGGCGTTTCGGAATTTTTATTTGGGATCGGCAAAGACATTCAAATGCTAATGATTTCTCGTCTTTTAGGCGGAATTAGTGCTGCGTTCATCATGCCAGCTGTGACAGCTTTTATTGCTGATATTACAAATTTGGATACCCGCCCAAAGGCACTAGGTTATATGTCTGCTGCAATTAGTACAGGATTTATTATTGGGCCCGGCATTGGTGGATTTTTAGCGGAATTTGGAACACGTATTCCATTCTTCTTTGCAGGAGCACTTGGTACAATTGCGGCTATACTCTCTATCCTTTTATTATCTGAGCCGAATCGTAATGAAGATAATCAAAAACACGTCACAGAGGGTAAGGTTGGTTTCAAACGTATGATTGACCCAAAATATTTCCTTGCTTTTCTGTTAATTTTTATTGCCTCATTTGGTTTAGCGGCTTTTGAATCGTTCTTTAGTCTATTTGTGGACCACAAATTTCAGTTTAAACCATCCGATATTGCAATAGTCATCACGGGCGGTGCTGTCCTTGGTGCAGTTTCACAAGTCGTATTATTTGATAGGCTAACACGAATCTGGGGTGAAATTAAACTGATTCAATATAGCCTCATTTTATCAGCCATACTTGTCTTTTTAATGACGGTTGTTCATTCCTATTTCTCTATATTACTTGTTACATTTCTGGTTTTTGTAGGATTCGATTTATTCCGTCCAGCAGTTACTTCATACCTTTCAAATATCGCCGGGAACGAACAAGGTTTTGTTGGTGGAATGAACTCTATGTATACAAGTTTAGCGAACATAAGTGGACCTATTCTAGGGGGGATCTTATTTGATATAGATATCAACTACCCATACTATTTTGCGACGTTGATCTTATCACTGGGAATAGTTCTTACATTATTTTGGAAGAAGCAAGCCAATAATTCTTCAAAAGAAGTGAAGGCTAGGGTGGCTAATTAATCATGTGTAAATTATTTTGTTTTCGGTTGTAGCTATATAGAATTGAGGCATTCATCATGAAAGACAAAGTTCAAAAAACTTATACATCATGATAAAAATTGTGGCTGGGTAGGGGCGAATGATATAATAAAAGTGTACAGCTGCATAGCGGGGTGAGCAGTGGCCGTGAACTTTCTTTTGTGGAAGGTGGTGGTATTAACCGACTTCCTCTGAAGGGGGGTGAGGCCGCTGATGGTTACTTTTGTTGAAGCAATGACTCTGATGTTTGGATTTGGAATGTTTATTCTAACATTTATCTCAGTGTTAATCGCTCTCTTCAAAAAGAAGTAACCTTCCCCCCGCATCTGCCAGTGTAAAAGGGTAATGGTTACTTCTTTGCTCATAATATAGCTTGGCGGTCACTGCACTTCATGCAGTGTGGCTGTATATTAGGGATGCTAGTTGGCGCTAGTATCCCTTTTTTATGCTATGCTTTATACCCTTATTATATGCAATAAATTGGTATTTTACAAATAAAAAGAGGATCTGTGGGGGTTCCCGGATTTGGAAAGGCAAAGCCTCTATGCTAATTCCGTATCCAGAATCAAGAGGGTCCTCACTTATCTTTTGGGGATTAGGTTAAGCAACCGAGCTGATAAATAGACGGAAAAATTCCGCTAAATTAGTAATTTATATTAAAAAAGGCTGAAATAGACGGAGAGATTCCGCCTATTGACTCGAAAAATTCAAAAATGGGGATTTTGCTACGCATAAACGGAAAAACTTCCCTTATTTCCCTCGAAACAAGCTTCATTCTGCATTTAACCGGAAATTCTCCGCTTAAGGTTGCTCACTGCTCACTCAACATTTTTTAGGTTATCGACTATTTTTACCGCATCCTTAATGGGACCTTTATAAAAAAATTTATAAACAAATCCATCACCTGAATCCCAAGCAATGTTTGTATATGCATCAAGCCTCGTGCCAATAACGTAGATATAGCCTTCACGAATGCCTTTGTTTTTTAGCCAATTGACTTTCTTCATCGCTTCAAACAAGTCATCTGCCTGCTGATACGGCTCATCTCCGTTATCCCCATCAAAATGCATAGCCCACGGTCCGCGCTTTGCGTAAATGACCGATCTAATCCAAGGCTGTATCCATAATTTGGCGCCGTCCTTCTTTTTGTAAAATACTAAACCACTCATTCGTTCGCCAGGTATCATAGTTCCAACATTTCCGGTTAATTCTCCGACTCGATTAGATTCAGGTGGATGATATATCGCCGGATCATTTGCTCGATAAGGTTTATCCGTGGATACAAAATAAATCGTGTACCCATTTTCATAAGCTTTAACAATAACAGACGTATGTTTTTTTGTCTTTTGCCCTTTCCAATAGGTGGGCAATAAGAGTGGGACATTAGTATGTTCTGAGAGTCCACTTACGATTGGTCGTAAAAATAGCACGACTTTTGGCGGCTTCTCCAATGCGGTAAGTAACATGATACAAATAAGAGATAGAAGCGTAAGCTTTTTCAATAAAAAACCCTCTTTGTACACATTTTTTATCATTATTCGCATTATGTGAATGATTTATTTATAGTAATATTGCAGCTTATTTCATTGCCAGTCGTGTTGGATGTATTTTCTTAATGATAAGTGATTGATCGCCTATTTCTTTGAGGAAAGGGGCATTCCCCATTTTTATTTTTCCTTAAAGAAGGCTTTCCGCTCAGTGGTAATCCAATTGTCCAGATCGTCTTGGCTGCGTCGGACAAGCCGGTTTACTAGCACATCGTGCCACACATAATCCTCTAATAAGTAAATATGGACAGGGTCATCTGTATAAAAAGCAACACTACGCTCCTCAATGGATGGTCCATAAATCATCTCTTTAGAATCTATGGATAAAATAAACCAACGCTCTGTAGAAGGAGTTTCAGTAAAAGTTGTGATGCGATGGACTTCTAGATTTTTAATAGGATTTTCAACATGTATGGTAATACCTTGCATAGTGACGTTATGAGACGCAGCCTCAGCCAGTTCCTCTTTCAACATCTCATACATATCGTCCCACATCGAAATAACAATACGGCTGTTTGCTTTTTTTATTAATGTCTGACAATAGCTAATAATGGTTTGATAGTCCTTTAAAGTAATGACTCGATTGTCTGTTTTTTCCGCAGAAGTTTCTAAATTTCTTAATGAATCACTTATTTCTGTATAAGTCGCTTGCCACTCTGATTGAGCTTTCTGCAAAAAAATTCCAACGGGCAATGGGGAATAACGAGTGGTATCATTAATTTCTTCCTTCAAGACAATCCCTTTTTCAACAAGATTACTTAACACTTCATAAATTCGTGCTCTTGGAACACCTGACTCTTTACTGACTTGGTAGGCTGTGACAGGGCCTTGTTTTACAAGAGATAAATAAGATTTAGCTTCGTATTCGTTAAAACCTAATTTTTTGAGCCGTTGCACAATGTCGTCCACTTTTTACGTCCTCCAATTTTCTTTCCTATATTTCAAATTTACAATACCTATTTACAATAAGCAATTGATTAGTTACTATTTTAGTAGTGACTATAAGGAAGGTTGAATGAAATGCATCTTGACTTAGACCCAACGTTATTAATTATTTTGATTCTTTTTGGATTTTTAGCATCTTTTATTGATTCGGTTGTCGGTGGCGGCGGCCTGATTGCATTACCTGCACTATTATTTACAGGGCTGAATCCGGCAGGAGCAGTAGCGACCAATAAACTAGCATCGACGATCGGTTCTTTAACGAGTACATTTATGTTTTATCGATCAGGTAAACTTGATATAAAGTCAGTTTATAAATTATTTCCGCTCACTTTTATTGGTTCGATGCTTGGAGCGTGGACGGTTCATTTGATAAATCCTGAAGTGCTTAAGCCATTAATGTTGGTCATGCTCGCCGCTGTTGCTATTTATACGATTTTCAAGAAAGATTGGGGCAGTATTTCAACCCCAAAGAAATTGTCCATTCAGCACTTCATTATTTTTACGATTGCCATTTTTTCAATTGGTTTCTATGATGGATTCCTAGGTCCTGGGACAGGCTCATTTTTAATTTTTTCTTTTTTATTGGTTGGTTTTGATTTTTTAAAAGCTGCGGGGAACGCAAAATTTTTAAACTTTGGCAGTAATATTGCCGCATTATTGATGTTCATGTTTCTAGGACAAGTAAATTACACGTATGGATTAATCATGGGAGTGGCACAGCTTGCAGGTGCCATTTGTGGCTCGAAATTTGCAATCAAAAAAGGAAGCAGCTATGTTCGTGCACTATTTATTGCCGTTACCTGCTTGTTGCTAGCGAAAAATATATATGATTATCTTCATTAACTTCAAAAATACTGTCTTCCTTAAAGGGGGACAGTATTTTTGGGCATCTTTTGTTATTGGTCGTGAATTTTTTAAAGAAAATTTAATTGATGAAATCCAATTAGCCATTGCACCGATTTTTTTGGGGAAAGGAATCTCTATTATTTCACAACTGGGGTTTAGTGAAAGATAAATAAAATTTAATCTCGAGAATTTAAAGGAAATGATAGAGTTTTATAGAAAATATTTAGAAAAATCCATTAGTTATTATAATCTACGAGGAGTATGAAGATGGAATTAGAGACAGAAAGACTAAAAATTGTTCCTTGCACAGATGAATTATTATCAACAATTTCACTAGAAGATTACAAAATAGGCCCTCATATAAAGATGTTTTTGGAGAAACTTAAAGAGGATTCTACTCAATTTGGTTGGGGTGTTTGGCTAGTTATCAATAAAGAAAACAATACGATTATTGGTGATATCGGATTTAAAGGTAAACCTAATTCAGAAAATACGGTCGAAGTAGGATATGGAATGATCCCCTCAGCACGAAACAAAGGTTATACAACTGAAGCCGTAAATGAAATTATTAAATGGGCATTTACGAATGATCATGTAGATAAAGTAGTTGCTGAGTGCCTACATGATAATATTCCATCCATTAGAGTGTTAGAGAAGTTGAAGATGAATAAAATTGGAACAGTGAATGATATGTTAAAATGGGAATTAAAAAGGCGAGATGAGATCATTGAATTGCGCTATAATTAAATTTTAAAGGGGGTGCGTACAAATGGAGAATCACGTTAGATTGTCTGGTACTTCTTTCACTCATGCAAAGCCAATTATTGGAAAGGCGATACTTTGCATGGGGCGAAACATTTAATTTTATCGCTGAATAAGCATTTCTAATATTTTGGCTTTGCACCTTATTTTAATCAAAATCAAATAAGGGGCGAGCAAAATTGAAGTATATTAATGCAAACAAAGTTTTACCCGGAAAGCTGATTGTGGAAATCCAAAAATATATTCAGGGGGAAACTCTTTATATTCCTAAACAGGAAACGGAGTATCGGAAATGGGGTACTTCAAGTGGAGGAAGACGGCTGCTTGACCGCCGAAATACCGCCATTAGAAATTCATTTATTAGTGGCAGCAGCATCCAGCAACTGGCTGAGGAGTATTATCTTTCACCTGAAACGATTAAGAAAATTGTTTATTCACATAAAAAGTAGGAGAACAGCACTGGTGATAATCCTTCATCAGTGCTGTTCTTATGTAAAAAACGTTTCTAAGTCATTTTATCCATTTTTGAAGTTCCATTTATTTTTTATAATAAGTGTAAAGAGACTTCAGCAAAATGAATGGAGATACGAGAAATGACCGAAAAATTTATTAAAAATGAACAATTAAATTTTATAAAAAAACAGATTGCTGTCATTAAGGACAGCACCAAAAAGAACGTACCTCAAAACGTTTTGACTGCTGTGATTGACTTAGCCAATGCCAAAATTTCCGACCTATTTCCAAATGCATCTTCGGAACAACAAGAAATGTTAGATCTTTCGAGACTAAAAACAGATAAAGAGTATGAGCAATATATCCAGCATCTTTCAGACTATTTGCTGCCCTTTCCAAGAATCACCGAACAGCAATTGAAAAAAATGTTTCCGAAACATAAAAAATTAAAAATGCCTGATTTATCAATTATCGACCACAACCAGCTGACCTATTTAAGCTGGAACGACCTAAGATCCAATAAAAAATTTATAGTATATGAACTTGAGGGGAAATTGGTCGGCATTGAATGCGAATTTGCACCGACTAGTAAAAAAAATCTTTGTTCCTTCTGCAATTGTTTTGGAGAGGTTGCCTATTTTTCCACCGTAACAAAAGCGAAAAAATCAAAGAACCCAGATTATTACAAGTCCATCGGAAATCTCATTTGTGCCGATAGCTTAGAATGCAATAAAAAAATAACCAATGTTGGATATTTAACAACTTTTCTAAAAGACTCACAAGGGATGTGAAACTTGACTATTAAATATTAGTTTCTTCACAAACAGATAAAGAGTAATACGATAAAAGTATACTACCGGGGTGGTCTAGTACGCTTCAGGTGGTATAAGGTCACCTCGATAACCTTCTCCTGCATCCCTATTGCAAAATGGCGAGATTGCCTCTATAACTAAAATATTTATGATTATATTCATAAATTCAAAAATACTGTCTTCCTTAAAGGGATACAGTATTTTTATTTTGCCTTCTATATATTGGAATAGGTATTATTTTAATATGATAGATAGTGGAGGATTTGAAACAGGATGCAATTTGACCAAAGGGGTTATATGAATGGTAAATGAAAATAAATTAACAAAAAAATTATATCGACGACTGATATTGCGATATTTATTTTTTGGAAATAAAAGCAGTTTGTTTATCCTTCTACTTTATGTCATGTGGTGGAGAATTCTGTACACCATTACAAAAATAGGACAATTGAAAACGAATATTCCGATTTTTTTAGGAATCAGCTTTCTGCTATTATTAATGTTTATCCATATTTTTGTTACCTATCGTAAGCTAGTGAAAAGAGAGATAAACGAATATTTTAAAATTTTTAAGCCTGTTCATCCAAACTTTTGGAAATGGACAGTTTTTCTCTATTCACTGGTTACGATGGTTGGAGGATATTATGTTGGATCAAACGCTGTCAATTTTAACGGGGCATTAGCCTGGAAAATCCAGGAGTTGAGAACAGAAACGCTTGTAAAGTTAGAGAATAATAATTTTTATACAACAAAGCTAGAGGGAATATTAGATTCTGTAAATACGAAGATGGAACTTGAACCGTATTTAATGACCAATGACTTAAAAATAGAATTTGATAAGGATGGGACGATCACAGAGATTTATATGTATCTTTACGGGTTTGACCAAAATCGGAAGCTACAATCAGGATATTTAATCTATTTTGATAAAACAAAGGACAATAAGGAAAAGATCCATAAACAAGATTGGAATGGGGAAGGAACAACGGTTTATGATCCGAACAATGATTTATCGATCGTCATCAATATGCTGAAATGGATACCCGTTAAAGAGGAAGTAAAACGGTGGAATGAAGGGCATTATGCTGTCCTGTATAAAGGAATAAGAAACTGGGGGATTACTAGGGATGGGATTCACTATATAGATGAAAAAGGCAAGGCTATTCCTTCCATAGCTGACCCAGGAAACTCAGGACCAACCATCTCCTTATACATTCCAGGCAAGGAGGATATGATTACTCCACAGCGTTATATATATAAACCATTTTTTCGTGAAGAATAAGTTTATATTTTGAATGAAGGATGAATTCCATTGAAAAAAACGAAAAGTAGGTTAATCCTTTTTAGTTCCATATTAATTGTTATCTTCATTATCTTTCAAATGTTTAATGGGATTCATGAAAATCCCAATAGGAAACCAGTTGAAGTAAAAAAGGTAGATATAAACAGTAAACTCCCTTACACAGTTCAGGTAGAAGAAAGTGATCAAAAACCAGAAACGATTGCTTACCGAATCTGGTTTGATTTCATGAATCAGTTAGTGAGTGAAGGAGCGATTACCAATAAGAGCTTTACTAGATTTACCAAGTTATCGGGAGATGAGAACTATTTTATTGCGGCCGTCGTTTTTCAAGTTCAGTTACCTGAAGGAACACAAAAAATTGATTACGGTTGGGGAAAGATGCAGGAGACCCGAGTCGTTCCTAATATCGTTTGGAAACTAAGCATTAAAAAGGAAGAAAATTTAACGTATACATTAACCAATATTGAAAGGACAACCGATACACAAATTGGGCTGCCACCTGTTGAAACGATGGAAGAATATCGAAAGAATGCCGGAGTTGAAGAGCCATCGAAAAAAATAAATTATGAGATTAAGGATGATAAGCTAAGGGTCACTTATAATAGCGGTAAAAGTTGGAAAGTAGTTCCTATTGCGGTTGAAGATTTATTAGGCAGTACGGATCAAAAATTGTTGGATGGCAGCTATGTGATTACACCGGAGATAACAGCATTTGTACTTAACAAAGGGTTGACGACGGTCCTGGTTAGTAGGGATAAAGGGAAATCCTGGGATGAGGTGTTGGTTTCGGACCAACTGCCTTCATTAAGGCTGCGAATACTGGGGTTCACATCGGACAAGGATGGTTATCTCATCGTGACAGGTGATAAAACGATGAGTTGGGAGGCACACTTTATTTTTAAAACCAACGATGGCGGAGAGAACTGGTATAACGTTGGACCGGTGAAAGACGTCTATTCCTTAGTAACGGACGGGGGTTTTATTAACGACCAATTAGGATTTATCTCCTTTGGTGAATTACGATATGAGTCACAACCCCCAATTCCCAATTTATATCGAACAATCGATGGCGGGGCAAACTGGGAACGTGTAGAGGTTCCGATACCGGAAGAATATCAGGGCTACTTCACAATAGCAGAGATTCCTACCTTCCAAGGAACGGAAGGAACTTTGTTGGTGAATCAAGGTCCACAAGGGGATTATTTGGGCGGCAAGGTATTGGCAAAGTTTACCTCACAGGATACTGGCAAAACATGGTCCTTTGCCGGTTTGGTCGATCCAGAGGGCGTGCTTCGTGCGAAATAAGTTTTCAAGAGCATTTCTTTGTATGGAGGAATGCTTTTTGTTTTGTCTGAAATTATTAATTAGACAATAAAAACATTATAAATTAAAATAAATATTTATTGAAAAACGATAAATGTTGTGTTAAATTCAAATTGACAATAAATAAGTGAGGTGCTTTTCATGAAAAGAGGATCAACTCTCTTTTTAAAGTTAACTGTTATTCTGATGGGAATCCCAGTTCTCGCTATATGCATCTTTTTGGTGCCTGAGTTAGGGGATTTTGCAGCCAAACTGCTTCCACAGTTTTCTTTTATTAAATACATCGTTTCCATCATTTTTTATGCATCAGCAATTCCTTTTTACTTTGCGTTGTATCAGGCTTTCAAACTTCTACGCTATATCGACAAAAATGAAGCCTTTTCGGAAATTTCTGTAATTGCATTAAAGAAAATTAAATACTGTGCCGTCATCATCAGTGCCTTGCATGTGCTGGTCCTGCCGCTCTTTTATATTTTTGCAGAGAAAGACGACGCCCCTGGTGTCATCTTTGTCGGATTACTTGTTCCCTTTGCTTCCATCGTGATTGCCGTTTTTGCTGCTGTTCTCCAAAAGCTTTTAAAAGAGGCGATTGATATAAAATCTGAAAATGATTTAACGGTCTGAGGTGAGAACAATGGCGATTATAATCAATATTGATGTGATGCTGGCTAAAAGGAAAATGAGTGTGACAGAACTTTCGGAGAGGGTTGGAATCACAATGGCGAACCTTTCTATATTGAAAAATGGAAAGGCAAAAGCGATTCGTTTTTCAACCTTAGAGGCAATTTGTAAGGCTTTAGATTGTCAGCCTGGAGATATTTTAGAATACCGAGCTGATGAAGACACCCAAGGTAAATAAAGTGGGACAATTTAACACTGTTAGGAAAAGAATTATTTCTATGACATCAAAAGGTTATATTTGGAGTGATTCAAATTGATTAAAAATATTAGCCTTATAAATGAGAAAATAAAAGATTTTTCATTACAAAAGATAGAGTTTATTGTCGGCTTCGTTTTGAACTTTCAAAATAGGTCTTTTAAAGACAATTGTTTACTCGACATCGATTTTATTATTAAGGATCAAGACAAGCAATATATTGCCTGCTTTCGCTTCAACAACCCTAATAGAATCAAATTTGAGAGTGGGGGTGTCTATCATCAAATGTCAATCGAGATTTTTGATATAAGGGATAGGGGCTGGGAGAATAAGAAATTTGAAGTGATCGACTATGAAGAAGATAGCTTGCATTTTTACTGTACAGACATTGAAGTTATGTCTATAAGAGAGATTCAAGATATAATTTAGACCTACGCTTTCCCAAAAGGATCGGCTGCAAAAGTGCAGCCTTTTTTTAATGGGCTAATTGGCGTAGGTTACAGTATGAGAATATTGTTAGTAGGCAATCCCTACACGTGATTTTATATAATCGCTGTTTTTGATCTGGCTAAATGCAAATTCGGCTGTATCAGGCACGGATATTTCTGCTCCACCCTCCGGCAAAAAATTACGTTCTACACGGCATTTACCTATACGTTCGCCATCAGGCAAATACGTAGGACAGACAATCGTCCAATCGAGAGAGGATTGTTGAAGCATCTCGTAAACCTTATGATGTTCAATCGCTGCACGGACTGATTTACGCTTTGATTCAGTTGACTGATAACGAAGTAAATGCGGGGTGGTTCTACTTTGCAGGATACCTGCAGTTCCTATAGTTATAATTCGTTGGATACCTTCGTTTTCCATTGCTTCGATCATTAGTGGCATGCTTTCTGTTAGAGTGGTTGTCCCATCAGTATTTAGTGCACTAATAACTACATCCATGCCATGCATTGCCCGTACGATATCATCTTTATTTAAAACGTTGCCTTGAAGTATTGTTAAACTTTCATTATTTATTTGAATCTTCTCTGGGGTGCGAACTAATACAGTAACATGATGTTTGTCATGAAGGGCATATGTAACTATTTTAATTCCAACTCATCCAGTTGCACCTAAAATTAAAATATTCATAAGAAGGAGCCTCCATTTTGCACAATATGAATATTTTACTATAAAATTATCAAAACGTGGCGTAAAACCCCTTGGATTTATCCATGGGGAGAAGTCAATTAGTGCACAAAATACAATTCCACTGTATTTAGGTTGAACGATGGTTTATGCAGTCGTTTTTTTTTGAGTGAAAGTATGTTTTAAAATTGATATCCCAGCTGATATGTCGATATAAGAAGATTGGTATGGGTATTAGTTCTCATTAATGAACAATCAATAAATATTATAATAGTTTAAAGTTAGAAAATTCCATAGTATGTAAAAAATGTTAATGTCTTGTATTGTGATGGTTAAATTTTCGTTAAACAAAAAGAATTAACTAGATGAAATGATAAGGTGTTGGTATACCCCTAGTACTTCCAACTAAGGGAAAGGAGGACAAATTCATAGATTTGGATGATTAATTGGAGGTACTACTTAATAGAGGGTAAAAATTAAAAAGATGAAAAGGAGGAACACACGTGGAGAGGCTTAGAAAACAGCTATTTGCGATAACGACAATGTTTGTCATGTTGATTAGCATGGTTCTCCCATTTCGAGCACAAGCGGCTGAACCTATAACGGTTGCTCAGGCAATTGCGAATAATTCAGGGACAGCCACTGTGACAGGTTATATTGTAGCTTATACGACAGGTGGCAGTGGTGGGAAAGCTACATATGATTTTGAGGCCCCATTTAGAGATGATTATAACTTCGCTATAGCAGATAGCCCAACCGAAAGAGACGCAACGAAAATATTACCCGTTCAAATCCCTAGTAGTTTCCGTGCAACCTTTGGATTATTTACAAATCCCTCGATCGTAGGTAAAAAGGTTTTTGTTACAGGTTCACTCGAAGTTTATTTTTCAGTACCTGGCCTAAAATCTCCAACAGCCATCTCGTTTGACGGCACTACAACACCACCTCCAGATGAACCTGGAGATGGCGAAACAGGCTTAAAAATTCGCAACATTCAAGGTCAATCACATACCTCACCCTATAAAGATAAAAATGTCGTAGATGTGCCTGGGATTGTAACCTATGTAGTAGACGGCAGCAATTTTTACATGCAAGATCCAAACCCAGACAACTACTCAAATACATCAGAAGGGGTCCTTGTCTACAAGCCATCCCATGGTGTGGCAGTGGGGGATAGCGTAACCGTTACGGGACTTGTAAAAGAGTGGGTGCTAGATGGATATGCAGAAAAGCTGCAAACCGATTTAGCGATGACCGAAATCAATGCCCAATCAGGTAAGGTTACTAAGGTTTCTAGTGGTAATCAGCTTCCGGCTCCAATCGTCATCGGTAAGGACGCGATACCGCCAACTTCTGTCATCGATAACGATCAATTTGGAACGTTTGACCCGGCAGAAGATGGCATTGATTTTTATGAAAGCCTTGAAGGTATGCTTGTTTCCATTGAAAATCCAACTATAACAGGACCACAGAAATATGGAGAAGTACCTGTCATTACGGGTCAAGTGGATGGAAAAGAATATACAAAAGAAGGAACTCCGCTTTTAACAAAAGAAAATCAAAATCCTGAGAAAATGCTTCTTCAGCTTGATGACCGCGAGTTTGTAACGAAAGCGGGAGACACTTTTGATGGAACTGTCACAGGAGTGGTCAGCTATACGTTTAGTAACTTTAAGATTCTAACAAAAGCAGCAGATTTGCCTAACCTAGTAGAGCGTCCAAGAACTAATGAAGTAACAACTATTCAAAAAGAAGAAGACAAACTAACCATCGCAGGCTACAATATCGAAAACTTTGTAGCAACAGACACTGCCAAGCGCGATAAGCTGGCAAAATCAATGGTCGAGAACTTAGGATCTCCCGATATCATTGGTCTTGTTGAGGTACTTGACGAAAGTGGGGAAACGAATAACGGTGTTGTCAAAGCTGATGCAAACTATAAGGCATTAAGTGATGCCATCAAAGGCTTTGGTGGACCAACCTATGCTTGGACAGAAATCGCTCCAGTGAACGGGAAAGACGGTGGGGTGCCGGGTGGAAATATTCGCGTAGGATATTTATACAATCCTGAGCGTGTGACGTTGAATAATGCACCAAAGGGAGATGCCACAACGGCTGTCGCTTACGAAAATGGTTCTCTTACATTAAACCCTGGCCGTATCGACCCAACAAATGCTGCATTTAACAGCAGCCGTAAGCCACTTGCAGCGGAGTTTACTTTCCACGGCGAAGAAGTAATTGTCATTAACAATCACTTCAACTCAAAAGGCGGAGATCAGCCGTTATTTGGAAAAAATCAACCACCATACCTTGAAAGTGAAGCACAGCGTGTGCAAATTGCAACGATCGTAAATAACTTTGTCTCGGACATCAAAGAAAAGAATGAAGACGCAAATGTAGTCGTATTAGGCGACTTAAACGATTTTGAGTTTTCTGCACCATTAGCGGTATTAAAAGGTGATGACTTAACGAACTTAGTGGAAACACTGCCTGCTTCTGAGAGATACACATACAACTATCAAGGAAATGCCCAAGTGTTGGATCATATTTTAGTATCCAATAATTTAGCTAAAACAGCTAAATTGGATATCGTGAACTTTAACTCACCGTATATGGAAGAACATGGACGCGCTAGTGATCATGATGCATTAGTTGCACAGTTAGTTTTAGCCGTAGAAAAAGGACCATTTTCGCTGTCACTTCTTCATACAAACGATACACATGCTTATGTAGAGCAATTTCCACGACTGATTACGGCTGTGAACGAAGTGCGTTCCGAGAAGGAAAATTCCCTGTTGCTTCATGCAGGGGATGTGTTCTCAGGAACATTATATTTTAGACAGTATCTAGGGCTGGCAGACTTGTATTTTATGAATCAACTAGGCTATGATGCTATGACTCTCGGTAATCATGAGTTTGATAAAGATTCGGCCACTCTTGCGAACTTTATCAAGCAGGCAGAGTTCCCAATTGTGTCTTCCAACGTAAACATGACAAAGGATCCTGAACTAGGGCCACTATTCAATAACTCAATTGGTGGAACGAATGAACAAGGAGAAATCTTCCCTGCCATTATTAAAGAAGTGGATGGAGAAGAGGTAGGGATCTTTGGATTAACAACAGAAGATACAACATTCCTGGCGAATCCTGGAGACGACATTGCTTTTGAAAATGCAGTAGAAAAAGCCAATGAGACGGTCGAAATGCTTGAAGCACAAGGTGTAAACAAAATTATTGCCTTATCCCACTTAGGCTATCAACCAGATTTGGATTTAGCCGAAAAGGTTGACGGGATTGACGTCATTGTTGGCGGGCATTCCCATACTAAGCTGGATACTCCAGTTGTTGTAGAAAAAGCGGAGCCGACACTAATTGTCCAAGCTAATGAGTATTTAAAATACCTTGGTGTTGTTGATGTAATATTCGACGAAAATGGTGTGATTTCTGATTACAGCGGTGAACTGAAGGATTTAAGTAAGTATACAGAGGATGCTGCTGCAAAAGCGAAGGTGGAGGAGTATAAAGCTCCGTTAACAGACCTACAAAAACACGTGGTAGGAAGTACATCTGTTGCATTAAATGGCGAACGTACTGATGTGCGCAGCAAGGAAACGAACCTAGGAAACTTAATTGCAGACGGAATGGCCGCTAAAGCAAATGAGTTCATCCCAACGTATATCGCTATGCAAAATGGCGGTGGAATCCGTGCCTCCATTGATCAAGGAGATATCACATTAGGAGAAGTGTTAACGGTATTACCATTCGGCAACAGCCTGGTCACTCTAGATCTAACAGGTAAAGAAATTCTTGCTGCATTAGAGCACAGTGTGAGCGCTCCTGGTGCAGGTGGATTCATGCAGGTATCAGGGTTAAAGTTCAAGTATGATCCAGCGAAACCAATTGGTGAACGAGTCTGGTATGTGGAGGCTTTAACAGCTGATGGCTATGAAGAACTCCAACTGGATAAAACGTATCGAATAGCGACGAATGCCTTCACTGCGGACGGCGGCGATGGATACGGCATGTTTAAAACCGCCAAGGACGAAGGACGTATCACAGAGTTATATATTGTGGACTTTGAAGTATTTACTTCCTATTTAGAAAAGTTCAATCCTGTTTCACCAATGATTGAAGGTAGAATCGTACAAGAAGTTGCGGACAGCGTAGCTCCAGAGGCTCCTTTTGTAAACGAAGTTTCTGACCAATCGACTAAAGTAACAGGTAAGGCAGAAGCAGGTTCAACTGTTGCAGTGTCTGCTGGTGGAACCGTTCTTGGATCAAGTACAGCATTAGAGGACGGCAGCTTTGTCATTGAGATTGCGAAACAAGCTGCTGGAACTGAATTAGCTGTTACGGCCACAGATGCGGCTGGCAATGTAAGTAAAGCGACAGTTGTGATAGTTAGGGATGTAACCGCACCTGATGCCCCACAGGTCGACCCTGTCATTCATAATGATACGATAATCACAGGAACAACAGAAGCGGGTGCAAGTGTTAAGGTAATAATGGGCACGGCGGAGATAGGTACAGCAATAGCAGATGCTAACGGTAAGTTTACGGTATATGTACCAAAACAAAAACACAAGAATGTTTTAACGGTGACGGCCACAGATGCGGCTGGCAATGTTAGTATGGAAACTGTTGTTGACGTATTAAAGAAAAACAAGAAGTAAGCGAGAAGGCAGGCTGCCCTTTGGGCAGCCTGCCTTAATTGATGCATGGGGACGGTTCTCGTGTTTCAAAAAGGATTACTGAAGTTAGTTATCAAAAAGGAAAGCTGTTTATCATGAATTGGGATAAGGAAATAAAAGAAAGGATAAAACCTCTCTCACGCTTCATAATAACAGGGAGGATGTGAATGGAATGAATAAAGACGAAATTGTCCTTGAGGAATTAAACACATTATTAAGAGGAACCTATATGGGAATCCATGCTTTTGAACACCATATTCAAAAGCTGAAGGATCAAGCCATAAAGCAGAAATTTCAATCTCTGCAGCAGGAGGCGAAGCAATCGGCTCAGGTGCTTGCCGAACGAATTCAAAATTTACAGGGAGTTCCTGCAGATAGTGAAGGGCTCAAAGGCAAGCTGCAAAGCTACATGCATAAGATGATAGTCCCTGACGAAACTGAAGGGATTATCCAGGATGCCTTAAAAGGGATGGATCAATATGGTGTTCAGTACTCGGAAGAACTTGTAAAAGGAGATCTGGACCCAGAAAGTAAACGAATCGTCGAAGAAATAATTGATACAAACCGCAGAATTGCACTAGAATTACGACAATTGCTGAATTGATGAGTGAGGCATGGGGACGGTTCTCATGCATCACTTTTGAGGCTAAATTGAGGCAAAAGAACCGTCCCCATGCCTCAGGAAACGGTAGTTGACGTATTAATGAAAAACGAAAAGTAAGAGAGATGGCAGGTGGCTGTTTGGGCTACCTGCTTTTTTGTACAAAAACATAATTTCAGAAACTGTATTTTCAAGTACCGAGAAGCTTAGTTTAAAAAAAACCCATCCGCATTTGTCATATATAATTTGAAGATTCAGGACGAATACCCAGGAATTTATTCCCAAAAAGCATATGCTCTAAGAAACACGAAATGAGGAGGATGAAAGTGAGTCCGTATAATCATATAAATTATATTGTCCATGTTCCAATTGATGAAAGAATAGGTTTGGGTGGACCAGGCTCGGGGGTAGGCTTTTCACCAGGACTTGGTTTAGGTGGACCAGGCTCAGGGTTAGGTTTTGGACCAGGACTTGGTTTTGGGGGACCAGGATTTGGACCTGGTTTTTATCCAGGTATGGGCTTAGGTGGTCCGGGTTCGGGCGTTGGTTTCGCACCAGGTCTAGGTTTAGGCGGACCAGGCTCAGGGTTAGGTTATTATCCTGGACTTGGGTTTGGCGGACCAGGCATTGGATATGGCCATCCGTACCCATATCCATATCACCAGCATTATTACCCCCATTATTAAAAATTGTTAATATAAAAAAATTAAACCCAATATGAAGTCTCTATAAATCAGGCGTTTCTACAATAAGTGGAGACGCTTGGTTTTTATTAAATTTAGACAAGAAGTCTTCATTGTATAAAGAAAATTTTTTAAACAGCAGGTCATACTAAAATTAAAAAGGAATCGAGTTATGACCAGAGCAGATATATCTATAAGCCTACATAGCAATCTAAAAGCTCTTTCAGAACGGTTTAATGGCTTATCAAGTTTGAAAATACGAAAATTAAACGTCGGAGATAAAACCAAAAGTGAAGCTGCCATTTTTTATTTGGATGGAATCACAAATACGCAAAACATCCAAGAAAATATTTTAACTCCATTATTGAACATGACAAAGATGATAAGTATTGAGTCTGTTATAAAAGATCATCTATCAATCATTGACGTTACAGTTGAGTCTTCAATCGATGAGATTGCAACCGCCTTAACAAAAGGAAAATGTTTGGTTTTAATTGATGGCTATAATCTGGGAATTCTTGCAGATGTCGCAAATTGGCAAACAAGATCCGTGTCAGGGCCTAATACGCAACAAACGATTAAAGGCAGCATGGTTGGATTTAATGAACAGCTGAAGGTTAATTTAAATCTGTTGCAGAATATGATTCAGACGCAGAAACTGAAAATTGAATCGTATCAAATTGGAAATGATTCAAAAACTGATGTGGCCATACTGTTTATGGAAGGATATGTCGATAAACAGGTACTTGAAAAAGTAAAAAAGAAAATTAATGGAATCGATGTAACATATTTATTGGAAGCTCGTGTCATTGAGGACGCATTAGAGGAGAAAAAAACGTTATTTCCCTTAGTTTTCACGACCGAGCGCCCTGATGTAACAGTATCGGCATTATTTGAGGGGCGAGTCGTACTTATTATAAATGGCTTACCTTTTGTATTGATTGTGCCTTGTCTCTTTATCCATTATTTTCAGCAGCCAGATGAATATAATTCAAAAGCTGGCCGTTTTGGCATTCGAATTTTTCGATTGTTCAGTTGGGTTTTGGCACTCCTATTACCTGCTATTTATATAGCCATTACTCGATTTCATACAAGTTGGTTTCCTTCTTCATTTGACAAAAAATTATTATCGAGTTCAGATACAATGCTACCGTTTGTATGGGAAGTGTTGTTTATCTTATTTATTTTTCATTCGCTTCTTGAAGCAACTTTACGAATTCCCAAAAATACCACCTTACTTGTTACTTTAATTGGAACAATCACGATCGGAGAGACTGCTGTTTTCGCCAAAGTCATTCACCCTTTAACAATGATCGTGGTCGGTGTAAACTTTTTGACAAGTATGCATATTGCAAGCGGCGGCTTATGGGGAGCTTTAAATTTACTGCGTCTTGCTTTTTTGTTAATTGGAAATTATTTAGGAATGACTGGAATACTGATCGGTTTTCTTCTATTAATTTTGTACATGGCATCGCTTAGGTCCATGGGTGTTCCCTATTTGTCTCCTTTCATCCCATTTAGCCTTCATGAAATGAAAGACTCCATTTTTAGGGGTGATTTAAGAAGACTGGTTAACAGTAAACATACCTATCCTCATAAAAATAAAAATGATAAGTGAACGATGTATAACACCATATTTACATAAAAAAGAGTATACGAGGGAGTTGCCAATTTGATTTTTAAGATCACTCCTGTTGAAATGTTTTGAACAGAAAAGTTATTTCGCATTGTCTATTTTTGTAACCCTTTTGATTAATTAAGGTTAAGTTACACCTGAATATGATTTGAATGGAGGAGAATACTAACTCAAAACTCGAAAAGGGAGATTTTTCTTAATGGAACCGCTAACGCCAATTAATATAAGTTCAGAAAAAACGGACCTAACTGAAAATCTTACTTCAGCAGAAATGGGCAAACTTTGGGCGACCTATATGGGTAACAGCATGTCAGGATGCATTATACGCTATTTCCTTCAACATGTTGAGGATCAAGATATTAAGACATTATTAGAGAACGCATTAAAATTAAGCACGGATTTTATGAAAAAAACTGAGGCAATATTCAATAAGGAAAATTTCCCGATTCCGAAAGGTTTTTCAGAAGAGGAAGATCTAAACGTTGGTGCTCCTCGTTTATTTGAAGATGAATACTATGTTCATTATCTTAAATATGCTGCCAAAGCGGGGTTGAGTATTTATCAAATTGCCATACCACTTGTTTATAGAAAGGATGTAGAAGAGTTTTTTATTTATTGTATGGATTCCACCATAGCTTTGATAGTCCAAATCAAAGAGATATTAATGGGTAAGGGCCTTATTATCAAACCCCCTATTATTCCTGTACCCGATAAAGTGGAATTTGTTCAAAAAGAATTTTTAAATGGTTTTTTAGGAGATGTACGGCCATTACACGCATTAGAGGTTACTCACCTTTACGACAATATTGAAAATAATGTAACAAGTAAAGCACTCATTATGGCTTTTAGCCAAGTGGTAAAATCGGAAAAGATTCGCGAGCTGTTTATTCGCGGGAAGAAAATGACGCATAAACATGTTGAAGCCTACATGGAAAAACTACATAAAGAAGATTTGCCTACGCCATCTTATCTTGACCATTTGGTTACAAAATCAACTTTTGCTCCATTTTCAGATAAATTAATGTTGTTTCATAAAATGGATATGTTCTCCATGAAACTTAGGGCATTTGGAAATTCTGAGGCAGTAAATGGTAGACATGATATTGGGCTTATGTACACAAAGTCATTATTGCGCCTCGCATCATTTGTTGAGGATGCAGCAGAGATTATGGTGGAGAACGGTTGGATGGAGCAGCCCCCGTATGCCATTGAAAGAAATAAGTTAGCAAAAAACGAGTAACCATCCCTTATTCCAAAAGCCTAACATCGTCAAAAATCTAAAAGAAAAAGGTTAGAAAGATTTGAATCCAAAAGAAAAATTGTTGTGGAGTATTGCACTCCCTGGATTTGGTCAATTACTGAATGGAAAATACCTTAAAGGAATCATATTTATATCATTAGAATTTCTTATTAATGGTCAATCTCATTTTAATGAATTAATCTTGCTTAGTTTTATCGGTGAAATTGAAAGAGCCATTGACAAGACAGAATACCAATGGCTAATGTTTTATCCGTGTGTCTATTTTTTTGCCATGTGGGATTCATTTAAAGATGCAGGTGGAGGTAAAGAACCTTATTCGTTCTTACCCTTTGTTCTATGTGCTTTTTTCGTTACTTTGGGCCTTATATATTCAGCAAAAGTAAGGTTATTTGGGGTTTCCTTGGGAACAGTTTGGTTTCCAATGGTATGCGTGATTCCAGGTGTTGTCATAGGTATAGTATTAAAAGCATTATTGAAAAAGGCAAAATTTCTTAGTAAAAGTGTACCTGATTAAGGTACACTTTTTTTGCGTTCCCTTTTTTAGTATTGGCGGCTTTTAATAGAAAGGATTTCATTCTGTTTCACAAATTCGCCATGTCAAAAAATTTTTTTCCTTCGACCCTTTCCTTTTTCGATTCATTTCACTAAATAAAGGGTGAAAACGGTTTATAAATTTGCCGGTGCGGGGAGGAGGGGAAGCTTAATGAAAAAGCAAATTGCCGGCATGACCCTTATCGCAGGAGCAGCCCTTCTGGCATTGCAGCCGGGATCACTAAAAAACGGAGGGAGCAGCGTTCAACAGAATAGGGAAACGACTCCAGCAATAGCCTCTGCGTTTTATACACAGAAGCGGGTACCGGCAGTTCTAGTAGAAACCATCGATGGAGATACAATCCGTGCAAGAGTAAACGGAAAAGTTGAAGCGGTTCGCTATTTATTGATTGATACCCCGGAATCAAAAAAGCCGGGAATGTGCACTCAGCCCTATGCGAAGGAAGCTTTTTCAAGGAATGACGAGCTGGTGAAGTCAGGCGGCTTGACTTTGGTATTGGAAGAGGGGAACACAAGGGATGCCTACGGTCGGTTGCTAGCCTATGTGTATGTTGATGGAAAGTCGGTTCAAGAAAGCCTGCTGAAGGAAGGATTCGCGAGGGTGGCTTACGTAATGAATCCTCCCTATAAATATCTTACTTTATTTAGGGACGATGAACGGCTAGCCATACGCAACAAAGCTAACATCTGGAGCAGTCCGGGGTTTGTAACAAAATGGGGATTTAATGGGTGTTTAGATGGATAAAATTTGGTTTCCGCTGCATTTTTTTCGAGTACATATCCATTTTTATTTACTTCGTTATATAAAATAAAGGAGCCCAATCCCCATAATTTGTTCAGCATGATTATTTACGAAAATATTAGATAAAGATTTTTGTATTTAAAGGAAACCATATAAAAAAAGGTCAACCAGAAAAATCTGGCTAACCTTATATTACGAAGGGGTGCTTTGCTTCAATATTGGAGCAAGGCACTTTTCTTATTGAAGTAACAATGCAGAATAGTTAAGGTAGAAAAGTAACCATTCATGAAAATGGTTACTTTATTTTTTGTGTATTGTTTTATAAAAAAATCTTGAAATAAATGTCATTACTAAATATCGAGAACTGGTAACTAAAAATTGGTTGATATTCATTTTTAAGATATTCATTTTAACCAAAGTTAGATCAATAAATATATGGCTTATTGGTAGTAGTATTCTATAAAGCAATCCAGTCTTTGAAGAAGTAATGGTAGCGATAAAGGAGAGTATCAAACTGTATAGAGGTACGATTTTAAAATGTTCAGTCCACGTATGTAAATTTCCTCGCCCAAATCGAATCAAACGTTTTATTGCAGAAATATACATAACAGTAATCCAAACTACTTCAATAGACAAGTAATGAGCAATGACCATTGCCCATCTTTTTTTGGTTGAAAGTGCCTTATAAAACCCATCGCTAATATAAAAAAATACATTGATTAAAACTAGAGTGTATATAGGTTTCCACCAATAATCTTTATAAATATTTAATTGTAAAAATAATTTTTCAATACAATAATAAAAAATGCTGAAATTTATTTTCCACTTCCAGTTTTTATTTAGTAGAGTTAGAAAAGTAGCTGTAATTGGTACATAAATTCCTTGAGAAAAGATTGCTCCCAAGACTGAGTCAAAAACACGCTTTTTCATTATTGAAGGTTTATATCTATAACCATTAAATAAGTTGAGAGTCGGATACTCAAATAAATAAGCAAATCCTATATTTGATAATAGTAAGATCCACACATCCTTTTGTTTTTTACGTTTTAACAATATCAATAACATTCCTAAGTGAATAACTACTAACAACAAAAAAGGAGTTGAGTTTTTATTGAAAAGTTTTTTCTTTTTTCTCATTCTTGACACCGTTTTACTTTTTGACATTTAGTTTTATTATTGTTCATTTGAAGGGAATTATTTATTAAACGAACGGATGCTTATGTTCAAAACGAGTTGGTACGATGAACCCGTTTTCTTATTAAACTAAAGGGCAGGATAGTTGAATAAGTGATAATAAAAAAGCTAAGCCTGAGGAATGATAAAAAAAACATTCTGGAGGAAGTTGGTTGAGATGAATAAAAAGAAAGCATTTTCGTTATATATGATAATCATTCCATGGCTTTCTGTTCTGTTTATGGATAAAAAATCACTTGTAAGGTATTTACCCGTAGCAAGTTTTATTAACTTATTTTTAAGTGTCTTTAGTGTCATCGGAAATAAGAGAAGATGGTGGATAAATAAAAATCCACTTTCCCCTGGTAATGTAGATTTCTCATACATATTAGGACCATATTTTGTAGCAACGCTATGGATTTTTAAACTAGCTTACGGTAATTTCCCAAAATACCTCGTTACCAATGCCATTGCGAATATTTTTAATGCTTTTCTACTTGGTTCTATGTGGGAAAAATTTGATATATTTAAATTTAAAAAAATAAATCATACCATTTGGTATTTTATTTGTGTATTATTATCAATTTTTATCTATGGCTATCAATACATTGTAGAAAAAATAATTACGAATGAAAATAAGATAAAATCAGTGTAATAATTGTTTTTCTACTTAGTTGTTCAAAGCAGTATTGTTAAATGTATTCTTTATTCAATTAACGGGTGCTTGTGTTTAACAAAAACTCGTAAGCTTCGACTCTTTTTCTTGTTCCACTAACGGAGCAGTTTAGTTGAAGAATGGAAATGGCTCTTTTATGTTTGTGCCAAGCAAGAATAGCCCCCTCCGAACAGATTGGAGGGGGGGTGTGCTATCTAAATTCATCCGTTATTTCCAAGCTCTTATTCTGACCAAGTAACCACTTGGGGACAGTTCAGACAAGTTGTATAGGAAAATTACCATTGGGGAATGATTTATAAGTTTGAAATAGCCTCCTGTGTCGTCCAAGTAGCACTGGCAAATGCTTTATAATTGGTAACGGCAGCTTGAAAATCCTCTTCACTAATTGTTGCGGTGGCATCGTATACAACAGCTGTTTCAAAACCAGTTTCGATTAGATGCCTCATATGGGACTCTACACAAACGTTGGAAAGCACCCCTGCAATAATTATCTTCTCTTTTCTATGTTGTCGTAACTGATATTCCAAGTCATTTGTTTGTGGGCTGGCAACTTTGTGAGGAGTTGCAATGACGGTTCTTCTATCAAAAATATAAGGTTTGAAAGAATGAACAAAATCAGCTCCAAATGAAGGTGGTGTGTACGCATTTGCCACTTGATACATTCTAAGACCTAATAGCATCTTTTGTTCATTTCCTGTAAATTGCCAGCCATAATCATGAGGGTATAAATAATGGGGCGATATGAAAAGTTGGTATCCCTTATTGAGGGCAGTTCTCATTAATAGTTCAAGTTTTTGTATGGTATTGTTTCGTTCAATAGTTCCTTTAGTCAGATGATAGCCTCTTCCCCCAGGACTCATAAAGTCATTTTGTGGGTCTGTGATTACAATAGCAGTATTATTGGGATGTGGTTTAAACGGCAAATTACTTACCTCCCTCGCAACATAAGTTTGCGGAAATGTTTGTTACCTGTTCAGGAAAGATAGAGAAGTTGTTTTTTAAAAAAATTCAGCATTGACACGACAGCCGCATCGAACAAGTTCATAGTCATTAAAAACTCTATAGGCATTTATATGTATTTGTAGTTTGTTTAGTTCACTTTGTTATAGAAAATTAGTGTGCAACTTTGACGAATGTTTCAAGAAGGTACTTGTTAAGCTAACGGGTGCAATAGTGAAAAGGCAGCGGAGTGTCCGTTGCCTTTTGCCAATCCATTTTAAAAATACTTTCTATAAAATTCTCTTCTTATGCTGCCACTTAATTGAGCATAAATCCTAGTAGTCTCACTTTTTTCGTGCCCAAGCAAACTTTGAATTACATCAATGGGAGCTCCGTTGTTCAATAGGTGTGTGGCATAGCTATGACGTAGTTGGTGTGGATGAATTTCTTTGTTGATCCCTGCACGGCTTGATATTCGTTTTATGATATACCTCATCTGACCAATACTCATTCTATGTGGGTGCCGTTCAGTAACAAAAATAGCTGGGTCATTATCTAGGCGAAGGTCTAAGTATCGCTTGAGCCAGATTTCACACCGTATATTAAAGTAGATCTCCCTTTCCTTGTCGCCTTTTCCACGCACAATGGCAGAATGATTTGACCAATTAATACTATTTTTATCTAGAGAAACAATTTCACCTATTCTACAACCTGTTGAAAACATAAATTCGAATAATGCCTTTTCCATTGGAGTAAAACACGATTCCCTCAAATGTTCAATTTCTCTCTCCGTTAAAAATTTTGGAATTCGTTTTCCTTGTTTAGGTTCTTTGATTTTGGCGGCTGGATTTTTGGATATATGCCCTTCCTCGTGTGACCACCGAAATACAGATTTAATAAATCGAATTCGATGAGCCAAACTTGATGGCTTCAGGTGTTCACTGGATTTTGCTAAGTATCCTTTCAGTTGATCAGTAGTCAATGTTTCAACATTCACATCGTTAAAGTATTGGATTAGTTGCTTAGATTGGAGCTTATACGCTTTTAATGTTTGATGAGAGAATCCTTCGATCCTTTTATCTGATTCATAAAGTTCCCAGGCTTTTGATAATAACAAAATAATTTTCTCCTTTTCATTTAAATAAGAGGAATTATTGCCTTGATTATTGAAATGGAAACGTGCAGATATTGAACTATCGGGGCAGGTTACTTTAAGAAGGAAAACATTTTCTTATAGCGAATTTACTATACATTCAATCAATTTTAGGGAGATAATTTTATGGTGGATATATTTAAAACAAGAGAAAAAATCATTGCTTTAGATGAATCAGATGCTAAAAGCATTGTAATGATGACCGCTGCTTATTTAGAAATGGCAACAGATGAAAAAAGTAATTTTACAAATGATAAATGTGTAGAAGCACTAATAAAGCTAATAAATAGAATCCCTGAACCAGATAAGCTAAAAGAGATGTATAAGAAAAAGCAAAAGGAAGATTAAACGAAAGTTCTTATTCAGCTAACGGGGTGCTTGAGTGCGGCGGTTTTTTGCTTGTTATGCTAACCTGGCAGTTTAATTTAAGCAACGTGGTACCTTTATAAATAGTCGGCTAGTAAAGGAGCATTATCCTGTGAATAGAGAAGAAAGAAAAAAGCGTTTAGAATATCTAATTCAAGAAAGAAAGAAACATGAAGAAAAATTGGAAAAAGAGCAACAAATTTCAGAGATGTTAGAGCTGTTCCCCGAAAAGGACAAAGTGGATATATTAGATGAGAGCGAAAGTGATAAGATTGAAAGTAATATGACAGATTGTTTTCCGATTGCATATTGGGGAAGAATTGATTGGGAAAAGGTGAGTAACAAAATTATTCTTACTAAAGAAGATATATTGAATATCCCAACCGTCCTATATAATCAATCTTTAGACACTTCAGTTCCTGTTTACCTTATTGTTGGGATATATAAATACCCATTGGTAAAGACCTCCTTATTTACAATACTAGAAAGCATTGAGGATATTATGGATATGGGACCGGACCAATGGATTTATAGTCCTTCGTTAAAATATGTAATTGAATTTTGTCATGATGATGAAATAACAATAGGTTGGATATGAGGTGCTTATTAAGCTAACGGGTACGTTACTGGAAGATCGGGCTGCTAATTGGCGGCTTTTTTTGTTATTCAACTAAAGGGGCAGTTGAAGATTTGTTGAAAAAATAATTAATTATTCGACAGATTCTACAAGTATTTATAGGAAAATTACGGTATACATTGAGTGATTTGTATTCTAACTATGCCTTAGTGGAAATTGTGATTTCGAGGCAATGATATTTGATACTAAGGGGGGAAACATGGGTAAATATAAAATGTCTAAAACGATTGGAATGATTTTAGGGACAATAATGATAATAGCTACCTTGGGGTATGGACTCCTATATTTACTAGGAACATCTTTAGGAAAAGCTCTCGGTTCCGAAATGGACACAACAGCCAGAAATCAGTTCACTTTAGTAATTTTATTTAGCATAGGCCTAGGTAGTGTAATAACAGGAGCAGGTTCTTTTGGAATCAAATTTAAAGGATGGAGATACTTTTACATTGGGTTTTGTATGTTAATTGGTGTCGTACTACTATTCACTTTTTTTATTTCAAGAGGTGCCATAGGAACAACGTATGAATTTCTGATTCTATGTTTAAGTATCTTGTATTTTTTATTAGGTTATTTAGTAAAAAAGGAGAAATGAAGTTCAAAAAAGTAACATTTCAGTCTTTATAGCCGTTCTGCTGCATGGGTGGCTAACGGGGGCAAGAGTTTAAGAGCCAGCTGCCATTTTTGGCGGCTTTTTTCTTATGCTAACTGGCAGGTTTGTTCAATAATTTCCCACAACAATTGGTATTTATTGTATAATGGTAATTAGGATACCTTGGGAGGGAAGTATATGATATTAAATACAATAACACCTATAGCAATATTAGCAGGACTTGTTATTCTTGGATTTCTAATGGTTAAGTTAGTTAAGGTGTTAAAAAAATAAGAGTGTACAAGTTAGATTATTCAAATATGAATAGTCTTTTTCTTATCCTTAACTTAAACTTTGTGAAGTATTACACTTAAACTAACGGGTGCGATTGTTCAATAAGAGCAATCGCTTTTCTCGTTCAGCTAAAGAGGGCAGGTTAATAGCAAAAAGAAAGCAAATCAGAACATGCAAAAAATAATTATTTATTTTTATAATTATTCTAAAATAATTTTGTAATGAGATTATCATATTGTTGTGATGAGTCTGTTATACCTTTCTAGTATAGTGAACCTATCAAATCACACTAGGAGGAAACAATCATGCTAAAGAAATTCATCGTAGCCTTTACCATTTTAGCTTCTTGTGGCTCTTTGTTCGCCGCCAAGGGTGATAACGCGGAAGCAGCAACTTATAATTATCATACAGCAGCAGTTTCGATTGCGAAATCTAATATCGGAGTTCCTTACCGATGGGGCGGGATGTCGCCAAGCGGATTTGACTGTTCAGGTCTTGTGAAGTATTCTTACGGAAAAGCGGGAAGAACACTAAATCGCACTGCTGCCCAAATGTATTATGGAAATGGATATCGACCATCTAATTTGCAGATCGGTGATTTACTGTTCTATGGACCATCCAAAGCAAGTGCCCCAACCCATGTTGCTATCTATATCGGATACGGGAAAATGATCATGGCATCCTCATCAAAAGGCGTCATTATCACCTACACAAGCAATCCATATTGGCATGCTAGATATATTGGAGTAAAGCGAGTATAAAGATCATCGGTGACGATGGTCTTTTTTCATTTAATAGTATTATTCTTAACTTACAAAACTACTCTAAAATAGGGTTCTTTGAAAGTAATTGAAAATCTTGAGGATTAAGCTCATATTAAACAAATGGGGTGCAAGTATGAAAATGAGCTAGCGATCTGTACTGCTTCCCAAAATTGAATTCTGACTTTTGGGGTGCTTACACGATTTGGGTTTTAAAGGTAACTAATACATACTATATGTAATTTATGGGGAAGGTATTTTTTAGTATATCTTTTTTGGAGGTTACTTATGGAGGAAAAAGGAAAACAGATCAGGCTAACAGCAGGTGAGATTGCCCAACTTTGGATTCAATACTTAAATGATAGCTCAAGCATATGTGTTCTTTCATATTTTTTAGAAAAAGCTGAGGATGATGAAATTAAGCCTATTATTAAATTTGCTTTAGAGTTATCTCAATCACATATTCAAAAAATTACAGCCATTTTAACAGAGGAAAAAAATGTTGTACCATGCGGTTTTAGTATAAAAGAGGATGTAGATTTATCCGCTCCTAGACTTTATTCTGACACTTTTGTACTTAATTTTATAAACCAAATGTCTAAGATTGGTCTTATTTCTTATGCTGGAAGTGTAGCGGCATCTGTAAGAAATGACATTAAAAGTTATTATATGGAATGCCTTACCGAAACAATGCAATTATATAAAAATTCAACGGAATTATTATTGTCAAAAGGATTATTTATCAGGTCTCCCAGCTTGCCAAATTTAGAAAAGGTTGAATTTGTGAAAAAGCAATGGTTTATGTTAGATGTGTTTGGAGAGAAAAGACCATTAACCGCTGCCGAAGTAGACGCTTTATTTGCCAATCTCCAAAGAAACGCTTTAGGAGTTGCGACACTTACTGGATTTAGCCAGGTTGCACAAAATAAAGATGTAAAACAATTCTTTTTAAAAGGTTTAGAAATTGGGAATAAACATATTAAATTATTTAGAGGAAAGTTAGAGGAAAGTAAACTCCCTGCACCTATGGCATGGGATTCAGAAATAACGAATAGTACAGCATATACATTTTCTGATAAACTTATGATGTTCTACACATCTGGTTTGGTTACTTTGAGCGTAGGGTATTACGGTACAGCTGTCAGCCAAAGTCCAAGAGGTGATATTAGTGCAATGTATAACAGGCTATCCTTAGAAGTGCAGTTGTTTGCTGAAGATGGAGCTAATATTATGATAAAAAATGGATGGTTGGAACAGCCTCCAATGGCACCGGATCGAGATGAACTAATTAGGAAAAAGAATCAATTATAAACATATTTAAAGTCCTTCTGTAAATAAGCCTAAGAACTTTAACAGCGAAAAAGGCTTCGGATTCATCGAACGTGAAGGTGGAGAAGACGTATTCGTTCATTTCTCAGCTATTCAAGGCGAAGGTTTCAAAACTTTAGAAGAAGGTCAAGCTGTGACTTTCGATGTTGAGCAAGGACAACGCGGCCCACAAGCAGCTAACGTTCGTAAGGCTTAAATATAATTCCAAACTTGAGCAGACTCTTTTTTAGAGTCTGTTATTTATTTTTCTTAGAAAAACAAATAGCCCCACTCAAAAATGAGTAGGGTACTTGAAAACAGTAAATCAAATGGTAAACCAAGTGTAGCACATACATTGTGGATCTCCTAATTTCTTTGTATTTTTTTACCAAGTGAAAAACTCTGTTGGCAACATAGAAACAGTCTGAAACAAATCAGGTGCGGTGCTTCAATAACCGTAGGATTACTTTTCTTATTCTATCGGGGCAATTTATTTCAACAAGGTCAATGATTTTACTAATATTACATGCATTTGAATAAATTTGGAATAATACTGTAAAGGAGGTGTGGTAATGTCTAATCCTTTTGAGGCGATTTGGAACACGCTTAAAATATCGATTGATACCACAAATGAGCCTAAATCACCGTTACATATCATTGAAGCTGGTGACTGTTGGACGTATTTAACATTAATGGAAGAGTTCATTCGTTATGAGGAAATGGGATTAAATACAACAACAGATGATGAAGTGAAAGAAATGTTAAAGGATGTTATTCAGGTATGTGAATCACAAGTGAAAAAATTAAGCAGTTTTATGAAAAAAGAGGGAATTCCCTTACCAGATGTCTCATCATCAAAACCAAATTCAGACCCAAATGATATTCCTTTAGGGGTAAAGCTGACGGATAACGAACTTGCAAATGGTATAGCATTCAAGGTAGTTACTTGTTTGCAAGCGTGTTCTAAGGGACAAGCTGATTCTGTTCGAAATGATGTCGGATTAATTTGGTTACAAAACTATCTAGAATGGGCAACGTTTGGAACAACCTTAAAAACACTTATGCGTAAACGAGGGTGGCTTAAAGTACCTCCATATTACTATCCTCCTGGTCTACCACGATAATAAAGACCAACTCAATCTTAAGGGTTGGTTTTTTAATTGTGTCTAAAATAGACCAGGATTTATAGTTTTCATATTCAACTATCGGGTGCCATTGTTAAATAAGAGTAGTCGTCTTTTTACTAAAATGGGAATTGAGTTTAATAAAATATTCAATGATAAAGGTGTTTGCCTCCAGAAAGCTAAAGGAGTTTTTTTCAGCATAAATAAATCTCTTTCTAAAATTATAATAGAAGAAATTACCGAAAGTTGGGTGTTAATATTATAACTTTTTATTTAAATAAGGTTCATTTGGCAATTCGAATTGGATAACACTCAAAAAGGATTGAACTGAAATATGTATTCATCGATTATTATTTCTTATGGGATTGTCATAACCTTAGAAATCTTACTCGTATTGATGTGTTCAATATTTATTTATAACAATATGGCATTCTTACTAACTTTAAATTATTCTCTAATAAATATCCCAGATCATAACAAAAATGGTTTGATGAAAGTGTTTTTTAAAACAAATAATCAAAATGCAACAAGTGAAAATTAACGTCTAAATTCTTAATAAAGGTAAGACGCTTAAGGAATGCGTCGTTTTTTTATTTACAAAATGAAAACAAGGGAGTAAGATTTGATTCATAAATTTAATTTGAAATCGCTGAGTTCCATAATGGGAACGGGGGAACCAAATTATAAAGGTTTTTGTATCGTAATGAAACAAAAACCTTTATGGGGTGAATCTTTTTAAATGCAAGTGTTAATTGCTTTAAAAGTAGGGCGACTCTTAGCACCCGAATCCGTCAGCTAACCTCGTAAGCGTTCTGAAGAGATTTTACAATTTCGTGCAGGCAGCATGTTTATTTCATGATGCATAAAAAGCCACGGAGAGATTTTATCTCTTTAGTGGCTTTTTATTATTATGGGTAAAATACCAATAAATAATTTGTACATTGAAAAGGTGAGGGGAATTGTGAATTCATCTGTTAAAAAGAATAATCTGATAAAATTGCACCCGGCACATATCCTAATTATTGGGTTTGGTAGCCTTATTTTAATTGGTACATTACTCTTGATGTTACCAATTGCTACACATGAAGAGGGAAAAGGTCTCCAATTTGTTGATGCCTTATTTGAGGCGACATCTGCTGTATGTGTTACAGGACTCGCTGTGGTGGATACGGGAACAACATTTACATTGTTTGGACAAATTGTTCTTTTAATTTTAATTCAAATTGGCGGATGGGGGTTTATGACCACTGGTATCTTAATGTTCATCATCCTTGGAAAGAAAATAGGTCTAAAAGAAAGATTGCTCTTACAGGATTCGTTGAACTTATTTTCACTTTCAGGAGTTGTTAATTTAGTTATTAAAATCATCAGTATTACATTGATTGTAGAAATGATTGGTGCAATCATTTTAGCGATAAGATGGTCATTTGAGATGCCATGGGAAAAAGCGATTTATTATGGTGTTTTTCATTCTATTTCTGCCTTTAATAACGCTGGCTTTGGACTTGAATCTGACAGCTTGAGTAAGTGGGTAGGCGACCCTACCGTAAATGTTGTCATTACTTTTTTATTTGTTACGGGTGGGATTGGCTTTACTGTAATAATGGATTTATGGAAAAAAGGAACCAATCGAAAATTGTCTCTCCATTCGAAAGTAGCTTTACTAATGACCTTAATTCTAAACGTAATTGGAACTTTGGTCATCTTGATTTCAGAGTATCATAATTCAGCTACAATTGGACACTTTGGGTTGGCAGATAAACTTTGGGCTTCTTACTTCCAGGGGGTTGTTCCTCGCACAGCAGGTTTTAATACGATTGATATTGGTCAGATGACTGTGTCTTCACAGGTTTTCATTATGGCGTTAATGTTTATTGGGGCTTCGTCAGGATCCACTGGTGGAGGAATAAAAGTAACCACTTTCGCCATCATTTTATTTGCTTTATGGTCTGTTCTTACAAATAGGGATGATGTCAATATTTTCAAAAGAAGGATTTCTTGGCGGTTGGTAAATAAATCATTGTCTATTAGTGTATCAGCGATGATATTTATTTTTACAATCTTCTTTTTACTTACCTATACAGAACATGTGGATACGAGGAAGCTCCTGTTTGAAACAATTTCAGCCTTTGGTACTGTTGGTTTATCCACTGGGATAACAGGAGATTTATCTCCTTTAGGAAAATTATTAATTACTATCATGATGTTTATCGGAAGACTTGGGCCTTTAACTATGGCCTTTGCTATCATGTTGAAACGAAAAGAATCCAAAGTAAGATATGCTGAAGAAAAAATACTGATTGGATAATTAAAGAAATGGACGAATTCTAAAGCATTTTAGAAAGAAAAAAGTTAAAAGAATTTTGACCTTTAATGGTAAAACTAAATAGACAGACGAAATTAAATGAAACACTGGGAGAGATAATTCTATGACAAAGCAAACGGCTGTAATCGGAATGGGGCGTTTCGGTTCAAGTGTGGCAATTGAGTTATTTAATGAGGGAGCAGAGGTTTTAGCAATAGATAAAAATGAAAAGAGAATTGATGAAGTTGCTAATGAAGTCACACATGCGGTTGTTGCAGATACAACGGATGAAATTGCGATAGGGGAACTGGGAATAAGGAACATGGAAGTAGTTGTTGTGGCCATAGGTGACGATATTCAAGCAAGTATAATGACCACCTTGCTCTTAAAAGAGGTAGGAATAAAAAAGGTTATTGCAAAAGCTGTTACAAAACAGCATGCAAAAGTTCTTACTCAAGTTGGAGCAGATCATGTTGTTTTTCCGGAGAGTGAAACGGGAATTCGTATTGCTAAAAACATTATGTCACCTAATGTGCTTGATTTTATTGAGCTATCCGAAGATTATAATATTGAAGAAATCATAGCTGCACCTTTTATGATTGGAAAGAGTCTTCGTGAACTAGATATTCGTGCTAAATATCAATTAAGCGTCATTGCGATTAACAGTAAAGGTAAAATGAACATTTCACCACTTCCAGATGATGTTATTCAGTCAAATGATATTCTTATCGTGCTTGGTGAAAAGAAAAATTTAAAAAAGTTTCAGACTGTAAACCACAAGATACTTTCTACACGTTAATTAATTTATGTATGATAATCTAATAAATATAAATAAACTTTGAACCCCAATACTGCAACCTAAAAATAAAAATACAAAATGAATTTGGAGGAGCCTGTCACCAAGGGATTATAATGCCCATTTTGAACAGGCTCTTTTCGTATTTTTGTCAGTTTAAATGCAAAGATAAGAATGAAATACATTTTGTATAAAAACTTATTTTAGAAAGGAAATCCAATTATGATAGAAGTTTGGATCATTCTTTTAGCAATAGCTGTTGGAGTTGCCTTCATAGCTGAAAAAATAAATCAACCTTACCCAACTCTGCTTGTAATTGCGGGTCTATTCATAGGTTTACTTCATATTCCTTTTTTGGAAGAAGTCAAACACCATGCAACAAACGATATTATATTTCAAACGGCAATTATTACGATTTTCCTTGCAGCCTTATTAGGAGATGCGACTTTAAAACTGCCATTTGAAGAACTAAAAAAGAACAAGAAACCAATTTTATTATTGTCACTTCTTGGAACGTTTCTAACTTTTTTATTGGTTTCTACATTCTCCCTTTACTTATTACGTTTGTCACTTCAAGAATCACTTATTTTTGGGGCTGTAATGTCAGCCACGGACCCAATTTCAGTGCTAACCATTTTTAAGTCAATGAAGTTAAACAAAAGATTATCCATTATTGTGGAAGGGGAAAGTCTAGGTAATGATGGTGTTGCCGTTGTACTTTTTAAAATTGCACTTGTTACCACTGTGTTGACTGCAGCGGGGGTTTTTAATGCTTCGGCTGAATTTTTAAAGGTTGTGGTAGGGGGAATAACTGTCGGGTCTTTACTAGGCTTTTTAGCTTCTCGGATAACTCGGCATATTGATCAGCATTTAATTGAAATTGGTTTATCCATTGTTCTTTTTTATGGTGCCTTCGAGCTTGCCGAGCATTTTCATTTCTCAGGTGTGATTTCAGTAGGTGTAGCTGGCTTAATTTTTGGAAACTACGGAAAGAGAATTGGGATGTCAGAGAAAACCCTACGGGAAATGGATTCGTTTTGGGAGACAATTGCATTTCTTGCGAATGCCATGATTTTTTTCATGGTCGGATTAGAGATTGCTCGGATTGGACTGGAAGGGAAGTGGGCAGTTGTTATCGGAAGTATTGTAATTGTAGTTATTTCACGGATTGTAGCTGTGTTTGTGAGCTTATCATTTGATAAAACAGTTCCACTAACATGGAGGACTGTTATTGGATGGGGAGGGCTGAAAGGCTCTTTATCCATTGCACTAATATTATCAATGACTCCAAATTTCAATGGGAAAGACCTATTATTAGCAATGACTTTTTGGAACGTTTTGTTCTCCTTACTAGTACAAGGAACAACTATAAAATTTCTTGTGAAAAAATTTAAAATTTAATCTTAAATTAAATCCAATTTTGCCAAAAAGCTTCAAGAGATATTGTTAAAAAGTTCAAAAAAAGGAAAAATCGAAACAATAATTATGATATAGTTTAAGTAATAAAATAGCGTGTTTTCTGGAGGAGCCTGTCACCATAGGATTTTTTATGTCCTTTTGTTACAGGCTTTTTTCTATAAAGTCGAAACAAAATAGTTATAAGAAAAGAGGGGTGCTAATGAAAACGAGAAACAAGTTATCTCGAACTAGAAAATTGCTTTTTATGGCCTTTATTATCTTCCTTCAAATCTATTGGTATAAAATTCGAAGAAAACCTAAAGACAAATGGGAAATACTATGGGGTGAAATTGGAGCACGATTTAGAAAAACCCTATTTGAATTAGAGGGACTGTTAATCAAAATCGGACAGTTTTTAAGTACCCGTGCTGATTTATTACCCAGTGCTTTTATTCATCAAATTGAAGATCTCACGGACCATGTTCCTCCTTCAAACTGGATTGAGATTAAGGAAATCCTTGAAAAGGAATGGGGGAATTCACTTAATAAAAATTTTATCTCAATCGAAAAAACGGCAATTGCTTCTGCATCGATAGGAGAGGTATATAAGGGGGTGCTGCAAGATGGAACAGAGGTTGCCATTAAAGTAAAACGCCCTAATATTGATTCGGTGATTCAAACAGATTTCCGTACATTAAGTATTATTATTTGGTTTGCTGATCACTTTGTTCCCATGCCAAAAGGGTTCATTAATTTTAAAGTTCTGTTTAAAGAACTTAAACAAGTGATTGAGCGTGAACTTGATTACTCAAAGGAATTAGACACAATTCTTTCTTTTAGAGAACGATTTAAGGATATGAATGTCGTGCAGATTCCTTCGGTATACCCAGAACTTAGCACCCCAAATGTCCTTGTAATGGAATGGGTTGAAGGTATAAAGCTCACTGATACGAAGGGGTTAGAGCTATTAACAGAAAGCCGAGAGGAGCTTGCCAAGAGGCTTTTCAAAGTATTCCTTCCTCAATGGCTTGAACCAGGTATTTTTCATGCAGATCCACATCCAGGTAATGTTTTAATATCAATGGAAGGTAAGATTATCTTGCTTGATTTTGGAATGGTGGGGGAGATTTCTAAACAGGATGCAGCTTATTTTCAAGGGTTAATCCAAAGCATACTTTCGAGAAATTATCCTAAAGCTGTTGATTGTTTGATCCATTTAGGATTTTTGCTACCTGATGCTGAGTCAAGAACAATTGAGCGTTTATTAGCTGAATTGATCGCCATACAGCCATCACAATTAAAAGAAATGGACCTATTTGCTTTAAAAATGGAAATGAATGATTTACTCCAAGCCTTGCCCATACAAGTCCCAACAAGATTTGTCTTTTTAGGCCGATCTTTTGTAACGATTGAAGGGATTATTCGAAATTTGACTCCAGATTCTGAACTTATTGATTTAATGAAACCTGTGTTTATTGAGTGGCTGGGGAAACAAGGGAATAAATGGTCCTTTGTTTGGCAATGGATTCAATCACAACCGATTTTTAAGATTTTCCATTCTGTTGTGGAATTTTTAGATGCACCTCAAAAATTAGAATTACTAAAAGAGATTGAACAAAGAAGACAGTTCCAGTTTACTATTTATGAAAATAATAAAAAGCAGTTATTTCAATTAACACTAATCGGATTCACAGGAATTGTACTAGGTATTTATACAGTTAGCTCTCTTATATGGCAGATCTCGTGTGGAGTAACCGTTGTGTCTTTTGTTGGGTATTTAATTTGTAGTTATAAACAGAGAAAATGGATGAAGTATATGCATGAAAAACGAAGATAGTAGAATAAATGATTTATGTTTTAAAAAAATTATTCTAAGTGATTGAACGAGATAAAACTTATTTGAATAGTTGGAACATGTAAATCAAGTCCACCAAAATGAGTGAGTTCCTGGTCATCAACCCCTTCACCAATTATTTTTAAATTATTTAGATCTTCTTGAGAATAATCACGTGTCTGGCTAAAGTCTTAGCTGTCAAATTTGATAAAAACACCTTTGACGTCGTAAAAACGGGCTTTTTTGACGAAAAGTTTTATTGACAAACGGCCCTACTCAGTAATACTATATACTAGTAGTCAGTAACACAAAATACCTGTGATACTGACTACTGAAAAAATATAAGTAAAATATACGCGGAGGTAAAAATTGGAAAATATAACAGAAATGCTGAAAGGGGTGCTTGAGGGGTGTGTGCTTGAAATCATCAGCCGTGGCGAAACTTACGGCTATGAAATCACGCAACAGCTGCGAGAACTTGGCTTCACTGATGTGGTTGAAGGCACAGTTTATACGATTACCATGCGGCTTGAGAAAAACAATCTGGTGGACATCGAGAAAAAGCCATCCACTATGGGACCGCCGAGAAAATTTTATACACTCAACGCAGCAGGTCAAGAACAACTTAAAATCTTTTGGAAAAAATGGGAATTCATCTCAGGTAAAATTAACGAACTCAAAACTAATAAAATCAAAAGGAGAGAAGTAAAATGAATATTTTTGAAAAAATTATCGGAAGTCTGGATGACAAGCGGGAATGGAGAGCGATGGAGGCACGTGCGAAGGCACTTCCAAGTGAATACCACAACGCTTACAAAGCTATCCAAAAATATATGTGGACTGCTGGTGGTGGTCCTATCGACTGGAAGGACAGCAGCCGTATCTTTTACGGCATTCTCGACCTCTTCGAGGAAGGTGCAGTGGAAGGCAAGAAAGTTACTGACCTCACGGGCGAGGACGTGGCTGCTTTCTGCGACGAGCTAGTGAAGGATGAGCAAACTTGGAAGGATAAGTTTCGCAAGAAGTTGAACGATACGATTGGTCGTGGCTAACGGCGAAATCCTAGTGGATTTTCGCCTAGCATCGATACTAACGGCGCAAACCACCACTGATGACGACTTGGCTTCCTTTGCCTACGAACTAGCGGCAAACGCTAAAACCTATGTTGAAAAGTATCGTGAAGATTTAAATCAGATTATCATGAAGGATTGGGAAAAAAGAAAATTCAATAGATCATACCGACTGAATAGCTGGTTACAAATGTAATGTGATCACCTTCACTATTCAGTTATATTTTTAACACGGTAGTAAGTAATACTGAATATCAGTCAGACTAAGTAGGGTAGTATTGGCAATCTAGCGCCTTGCTGCGCTTTTTATAAGGGGGAAAAAAGTATGAGCAATGGAGCGATTTCTGTAAAAGGGTTAAAAAAATCCTTTAAAGATAAGGAAGTCTTAAAGGGGGTGGATTTTGAGGTGCGGCGTGGCGAAATTTTCGCTCTGCTGGGCTCAAATGGAGCGGGCAAGACGACGACGGTCAACATCCTCTCGACGCTGATGAAGCCCGATAGCGGCGAAGTGGGAATCTGCGGCTTTGACATCCAGCGTCAACAGGATCATGTTCGCCAAAGTATCAGTCTGACAGGGCAGTTCTCTGCTTTAGACGGTATGCTCACCGGGAGGGAAAACTTGATGATGATTGCCAAGTTGCGGGGAGTTTCCAATCCCGCTCAAGTCGCCGACAACCTGCTTGCCAGATTCAGCCTCACCTATGCGGCCAACCGCCGGGCAGACCAGTATTCCGGCGGGATGAAGCGCCGCCTTGATATCGCCATGAGTCTGATTGGGAAGCCAGCAGTCATTTTTCTCGACGAACCGACCACAGGGCTTGACCCCGAAGCGCGGATTGAAGTATGGAATACCGTCAAGGAGCTTGCCGGCGGCGGCACGACCATCTTGCTGACAACCCAGTACCTGGAGGAAGCCGAACAACTGGCAGACCGTATCGCAATCCTGCATGGCGGAAAAATCATCACGACCGGTACCCTTACCGAACTTAAAGAAATGTTCCCGCCAGCGAAAGTGGAATACATCGAGAAGCAGCCGACATTGGAGGAAATTTTCCTCGCGATCATCGGCAAAAAGGAGGAGATGTAAATGAAAAGTAAAACATGGATATTACTAGGGCGCTTAATGCGCAACATCATGCGAAGCCCTGATACGATTATCACGGTGGCGATTACGCCGATTATGATGCTGCTGCTGTTTGTCTACGTATTTGGCGGCGCTATAGAGACAGGCACGGACAACTACGTCAATTATTTATTGCCGGGAATCTTGCTGATGGCTATAGCATCCGGCGTCGCTTACACTTCCTTGCGGCTGTTTACGGATGTAAAGAGCGGGCTGATGGCGCGTTTCATTACCATGCCCATCAAGCGCTCATCGGTATTGTGGGCCCACGTGTTGACCTCGCTTGTTTCCAATGCGCTTACTGTCGTGGTGGTTATCATCATAGCGCTTTTGATGGGCTTTCGTTCCAGCGCTGATATCCTACATTGGCTCGCAGTTGCTGGGATACTAGGGATTTTTACGCTGGCGCTGACATGGCTGGCGGTCATTCCCGGATTGAGAGCGGGGTCTATGGAAGGGGCGACAGCCTACTCGTACCCGCTGATTTTCCTGCCGTTTATCAGTTCGGCCTTTGTCCCCACCGAAACCATGCCTAAAATTGTCCGTGCGTTTGCTGAGAACCAGCCCGTGACTTCAATCGTGAATGCGATTCGTGCCCTCTTGTACGAAGGGTCTGTTGGCAACGACATCTGGATCGCGCTTGCCTGGTGCGTCGGCATCATGGTCATCGCTTACTTCTTCGCAAGTAAACAGTTTAAACGCCAATTAGGGTAAGTACACCATTATAGGATTAGTCAAATCAATAGTCAGCAGCTGCGATTAATGCATTTGCTATCACATGGAAGGCTGCTAAAATGCCGGGGAAACCATCGATTAAATCATGGAGAAACAGAGGTTTTTATACTCACTCATAACTTTATGTTCTACCCTGCCTACCGCTATAATAAAACTAAATAAAAATTGGTCAACCAGAAATATCTGGCTGAACTTATATTACGAAATGGGTGCTAGAGTGAAATAAAAGCACATTAGAATTAATAACGCTTGGGATTAGTTTGTTATTCGGTATGCTATTTCAAATGTGTATAATAAAACTTACTGTTATAGATTATCTGTATTAATTCTTGGGGTTTTTGGTTCAAAAGCCGCTGCTGCCCTAGCATTTTCATTATGTTGATGGTTTTTGTATATATCTAATTTACTGCATCTTTCTATGTGTTTGGAAGTTTTCTTTTTTGCCAGCCACCTTATCACCTCCTACGGATAATATGTCAAACGTTTAACTTGAAAATAAAAATGGTTGAAATTGGTTAAACTCTTAAACTGAATGTAATTTTTTCATTATTATCTCTACATTCTTAATGGAAGGATATAGATATTCATTATTATGAGACCTCAGGAAGGAGGGTTAGAAAAAGCCCGCCGAGGATGGTCCTAACATTTTGGGGCACGAGAACCGAACCAATGTTTCGTAATTCACAGTTGACAGGTAGGAATAATATGAATTATAATCCTGTTAATTAGAAAAATGGAAATGGTTGTTTAAGGAGGGGACGCGGGATGAAAGAACAATATCCTGTTTTGGCCGGAGCGGAGTCATTTTTTATTAAAGGGAACGATACGGGTATCTTAATTTCCCATGGATTTATGGGCACTCCTCAAAGTGTGCAATACTTGGGACAAGAATTTTCCAAACTGGGTTATACGGTTTATGCCCCAAGGTTAACAGGTCATGGAACGCATTATCGGAACCTAGAGAATACTACACATCATGACTGGTTTTCAGCTCTAGAAGCAGGTTACAAATTTTTAAAGGAACGATGCTCCACTATTTTTGTCATCGGTCAATCGATGGGAGGGGCATTAGCACTCTGGTTGGCAAATAAATATGCTGATATAGAGGGAATCGTTACCATAAACGCTGCTTTAAGTTTACCAGACTATGAATATTTGGTTGGAAAATCAAAACCAAGATTTCTTCCTGAAGGTACACCGGATATACGATTGGAGGGTGTTCATGAAATTACCTATAACAAAGTTCCAATTCAGTCCATTCATGAACTCCAAGCTCTGATGAAGAAAACGCCTGATTTCATCCCAACAATCACCCAGCCTATCCTTTGCTTTAAATCGCTGGAGGACCATGTAGTTCCTCACGAATGCACAGATTATATTTTCAATCGTGTTGGGTCTACTCAAAAAGAAGTGGTGACGCTTTACCATTCTTTCCATGTGGCATCCATGGATTATGACAGGGATGAAATCATTAAGAAAACACACACTTATATAAATAAAATTGCTGAGCAAAAAGAAGTACTAATTTAGACTAAAAGGCCCACTGTAGTTGGCAATAACAGTTTGGAACACGAGAATCGCTCGCGTGCATCCAACGGACAAAACCGGTGAAAAAGAAGAGAAAGTGTCCGAACTTAGGGGCAAAATAAACAAATACTCGCCGAACGTACCAAGGAAGGTCTGCCTTATACAAAATAAAAGGCAGGCCTTTTAATATAAAAATAATTTAAATAAGGGAAAGAATTGTATTGAATAATCAAAAGCGTCAAATGAGCATTTTTTTTATGGTTCCAGTCGATCAAGTATCATCTTGGAGACATCCTGATAGTCTTTCAGAAGAGTTCCCCGAAATTGGAGGGAGGTAGGCAGGATAATAATACTATCTCCATGTTTTCGCCTATTATGGATACTTTTATATTTGCTGATTTTATAAATATATAATATTATTATGTTAACCAATAAAATTTTACAATTTGATGAATTCGTTTAAAAAATATATATGTAAGCACTATAAATGGTTATAATAAATTTAAACTCGTTTCAATAATCTCCAATTTTCTCCAAAATCCTACACATCCACACTAGTACTCTTTCAATATGATTAGAAATGGCGTTACAAAAGAACTAAAATGAATCTATTTAAAGGTTTCGATTAAGCGGTAATTACCAAAGGTAAGAAAATGTAGTAGGAAGGGCAAAAATTATTATAATTTATTTATGGAAGGTGACCGGAATGGAACAGCAAATAGTTGAATTGTTAGTCAGAATGGATGAAAAACTTGAAGAGATGAATGAAAAACTTGGAGCCATGGATGAAAGACAGCAAAGAACGGAAAGTAAGCTTAACGAAATGGATGAAAGTCAGCAAAGAACGGAAAGTAAGCTTAATGCAATGGATAATAGACTGCATAGTACGGAAATTAAACTTACCGCAATTGATGATAAACTCGAAATGGTATATGCAACGGTAAAAAGGATTGAGACCTCCCAAACTGAAGATGTACTAGCTCTTTTGCAACTACAGAAAAAGAAACTCGATTTTGAAATGGAATAAATAATCAATAAGTGAACTGAAATGGACAAAAGAATAAATTTATCAAAACAAGTGCCAGAGATCCTCAAGAAAAAGTGGGGGAGCCTGGCATTTTGTGTTTATTTTAGCCTTAAATGCTTTAATATCCTATACACCTTGCTCCAATTAATTAGTAAATAGATTCAGTGAAGATTCAAAAAAGTCACACCTCTATTGGTGAAAAATGGTATATTAGTACTGGGTCATTATATCTAATATAAGGAGCGTGTTAATGTGTTTAATATGCTAGAAAATCAGATTGGTAATCGATTACTGCTGCCGGGTAATGAACGCTATGAGGAAACAAGAAAAGTTTGGAATACGGCAGTTGATAAACAGCCGGCAGCAATAGTCGTTTGTGAATCAGAGGACGACGTGATTGCAGGAGTACAGTTCGCAAAGGAAAATCAACTATCCATCTCCATTCGCGGTGGCGGACATCATGTTGGCGGCTTTGCGGTTTGTGAGGAAGGTTTGATGATTGATTTATCACAAATGCGGAACGTATCCGTGGATGAATCTAGACAAGTGGCACTCGTTGAAGGAGGCGCTAAACTTGGGGATATTGATCTTGAGACACAAAAATATGGGTTAGCGGTACCGACTGGCACTGTTTCTGAAACCGGTGTAGCTGGTCTCGCTTTGAATGGCGGACTTGGCTATTTAAGAGGAAAGCATGGTTTAACCTGTGATAATATCGTTGGTGCTAGAGTGGTAACAGCAGACGGGGCGGCCATTAATGTGAATGAAGAAAACCATCCTGACCTTTTTTGGGCGATCCGTGGAGGTGGCGGCAATTTTGGCGTCGTCACGAAGTTTGAATTTGCCTTACATAAAGTAGGACCAGAAGTATTTGCTCTAGACGTCATGTACGATTATAAGGATGCAAAAGTCATCATTCAAAAATTACAAGCATTCTTGGAACAAGCCCCTGATGAGGCAGTTTCTATTAATTTAACGGCAACCGTATTACCACCTGCTCCATTTTTACCAGAATTCTTACATTTTAAAAAGGTCATTATGTTTACAGGAATATACACTGGAGATGTATCAGAAGGGGAAACCATTCTACAGCCATTGCGCGAATTAGCTGAACCCATCATGGATCGTACAGGTGTGATGCCATTTGCAGAATACCAAAAGAAGCTTGACCCGATGGTACCTGAACACGTTCGTGTTTATGGAACCTCGTTGTACTTTGATCAACTAACGGACGAAATTATTGACCAGCTTCTATATAAAATCGATAATGCACCTGCTCCAAGTATTTTGGTACAGCTATGGGCACTTGGCGGAAAAATGAACCGAGTACCAGCAACGGCGACACCATATGCCATTAGGGATGCGAAATTTGTCCTGTTGGTTGATTGCATGGCTATGGCAGGGGATGACGACCTTTGTAAACAATGGATCGATTCTGTCTACGGTGGATTGCTGCCATTTTCACATAAAAAGGCATCCTATCTCAATGCAATTGGTTCAAATGAAGAGGCGACAACCAATGCATTCCAAGAAAACTATGCAAGATTGGTAGAGATTAAGGAAAAATACGATCCAGAAAATCTTTTCCGCCATAACCATAATATTAAGCCATCAAAGTAAGTAGCAAAATATGATTTGATAATAGTTTGAAAGGGATATAGGATTGATTTTCGAGGCTGCTTGCTACTCTTTGGCAACAAGGATTAACCGATTATGAGTTAATCCTTGTTGCATGTTAATAGGAGCATTTAAATATCATCGGAATATCTGAACGAAGTGAATCTTCGGACAAAACTGGTGAAAAAAACAGAGAAACTGTCCGAACCTGGGGCCCCTTCGGACAAAACTGGTGAAAAAAACAGAGAAACTGTCCGAACCTGGAGCCCCTTCGGACAAAACCGGTGAAAAAAGTAGAGGAACTGTCCGAACTAAGTAGAAATTCCGAAAAAATATCCGCGATTAGTGTTTTCGATAGTTTAATAGCCAAGGTGGGTGTTCCACGTGGGGAAATGGGTTAGAACAGGAACGATTGTATTAATTTTATTCGGACTCCTAATGATTTATCTGAAGGATATTTATTATCCTGCTCTTCCGATCGAATCAGTTTCAAAATCGGAAGTAATAAACAAGGTGAATAAATCGAATGGAAATATTGTTAAAATTACAGATGAAAACAGTTACCAGTGGTATATATCAGAAATGAAACAAGGAAGAGCGTATGAAAATTTAAAAAGATTGATGAAAGATAAAGGCTGGTTTTTTAAAGAACAACTAGGTTCGGGCTTTGTTTTTCAAAATGAACAAGGTGAAATAATGGTTTCAAGTGAAATGTGGACTAGAAAATATGTAATCTTGCATTTTCCAAAAGGTATTTAATGACCATGTTTCAAGATAGGTTAGCAACCAATAATTTTGTTATGTTAACTTAAAAACACCACTCAATAGTTTAAGTTTATTAGTTTACAATCTTACGAGGATAAAAAGAACACACTGAATCAGTGTGCTCTTTAACATTAATGACCCGCAACCTTCTCAAGTCCACCCGGCTTGTTATGAACGGCAATTTTATCAATAAGTTTATTGCTTTCTGTATTTAATCCTTTTAAATTCACTTTGACACCGTTTTGATGGTACTTAATGACTACTTTATCAATCGCTCCAACAGCCGAGTCATCCCAGAGGTGAGCATTTGATAAATCAATATCAATTTCATTAACAGCTTCTTTATAATCAAAACTGTTGACAAAGTCTGTTACAGAAGCAAAGAAGAGTTGACCAGAAACATGGTAAACCTTCTTATGAGAACCTTTTGCAGAAAGGCTGGTTACTTTTACTTTTGAAATTTTTGAGGCAAAGAAAATAGCACTTAATATAATTCCTACCAAAACGCCCAATGATAAGTTATGAGTTTTTACAACTGTCAATACAGTTACGATCATAACAATCGTGTCTGAAACCGGAATTTTTCTGATTGCTTTTAAGCTCGACCAATCAAATGTTCCGATTGAAACCATAAACATGACACCGACTAATGCAGCCATTGGAATCTGTACGAGGAACCCTTGCAGAGAAACAATAAGTGTTAATAAAAACGCACCCGCAACAAATGTAGATAAACGGCCTCTACCACCAGACTTAACATTAATGACTGTTTGTCCAATCATGGCACATCCAGCCATACCGCCGAACAATCCAGAGACAATGTTAGCAATCCCTTGACCACGCGCTTCTTTGTTTTTATCACTATCTGTATCCGTCATATCATCAACAATGGAAGCCGTAAGAAGGGTCTCCACTAATCCTACAACGGCGATGGATATGGAGTAGGGTAAAATAATTTGCAACGTCTCAAAGTTAAATGGAATGTCCGGAATTAAAAAAACAGGTAATTTAGACGCTAATTCACCCATGTCTCCAACAGTACGAACATCACTGCCCGTAAAAATAGCGATGGCTGTGATAACAATGATGGCTACTAACGGTGATGGAACAGCTTTCGTAAATCGAGGCAGGATATAAATAATCGCTAATGCTCCAGCAACCATCGCATACATTTGCCAAGATGCACCTTTGAACTGAACCAATTGAGCCATAAAAATTAAAATGGCAAGGGCGTTGACGAAACCCGTCATAACCGAACGGGGGACAAATTTCATTAAACGACCTAACTTCATAGCACCCATAATAATTTGGATGACACCCGTTAAAATGGTTGCTGCAAGCAAATACTGCAAACCATGGTCTTTCACCAATGTCGTCATCAATAATGCTGTTGCACCCGTAGCAGCTGAAATCATCCCAGGTCTGCCACCAACAAAAGCAATGGTAACCGCAATACAAAACGAAGCATATAATCCAACCATTGGGTCGACACCAGCAATGATGGAAAAGGCAATTGCTTCCGGAATTAAAGCCATAGCAACCACTATCCCAGAAAGAATATCTCCCTTGATATTTCCAAACCATGAATATTTAATTGTGTTTAAATTCAAACTGAGCACATCTCCCTTTATTTTGTTATTTTTTTTTGACTTTCAACTCTCATGAAAGTCGGGGCCGTTGTTAACAAAACAAAGTATAAGCGAATGTGACAAATTTGTGAAATCTCATGAAAACGGACACAATTTACTGATTCTTTATCATTCTCTATTTTTCTTTGATTTTCGTCACAACCACTACTTTTTAGTGAAAATTCAATGGAACATGAAGAAACATTTTTTTGCAGTATAATCCCAATAAGTATGTTTGATACGAAGGCGGTCAAACCAAGCCGCTTGCAGTTTGCAGACCGTACAAGAAGATACAAATAAATTTACCAAATTTCCCCTTAACCTGTTAAAATGAAAACATATACTACTAGTGAAACCTAAATGATGCTAACCCGGTGGATTGCCCAAGGAAAATGAGAAGGTGATAGGGGAGATATATAATGAAAAAGAGGTCAAGGTTGCGCAGACGTATTCGGGAATGGCTAGAGAAAAGGCGAGTGCGGAAAGAAGAAAACCCGCTCCCTAGTTTTTCAAACCGTAGTGCTAATGACCGTCAGCAGCAATTGAACAAGCCGGAAGAATTGTCTAATGATTAACCAACTAACCTAAGAAATGGCTGATATCAGTTCAAAAAAATAGGTCCAAACAAAAATGACGTGTGCTAATACACGTCATTTTGAGTTTTATTAAGTAATTAATGAATGAAAAATTAATAAGGTCAAATAAAAGAGGGGTTGCTTCGAGATTCAAGAAAAAATGGTGATGAATACTAGAGTTTATGGGAAATAAGCCTAAAAATAGCTATTGCTATCGTGGCAGCTTGAACAACAGAAATGGATTTGGTGTCATGCAAAAAGTCCATTCTTTTTGGCCTTTTCTTTATTTTGGAACAAGTGGCAAAATATTGGACATAGAGACAAAACATATAGTATTTTTATTTTGTGTCACGAAATTATTTGGGAGGGATAAACATGGAATACCGTCGTTTAGGAAAAACAGGACTAAAAGTGAGTGAAATAAGTTTAGGCAGCTGGCTTACATATGGCGGGTATGTAGAGGAACAAAATGCTACAGCTTCAATCGATAAAGCCTATGACCTTGGGATAAACTTTTTTGATACTGCCAATGTTTATATGCGCGGGGAAGCAGAAATTGTAGTCGGAAAAGCCCTAAAGAAGTTCGTACGTGATTCCTACGTTTTAGCCACAAAGGTATTCTGGCCAATGGGTGATGGGCCGAACGATCGTGGGTTATCCCGAAAACATGTAATGGAACAATGTCATGCGAGTCTTAAACGCCTGAACACAGATTATGTGGATATTTATTATTGCCATCGTTTTGATCAGGAAACGCCGCTGGATGAAACATTGCGGGCCTTAGATGACCTTGTACGCCAAGGAAAAGTATTATATATCGGGGTTAGTGAATGGACAGCTGAGCAAATTACAGAAGCGGTTCATCTTGCAGACAAAAAGCTCCTTGACCGAATTGTTGTGAATCAGCCACAATACAGTATGCTTCAACGGTATATTGAAAAGGACGTCATCCCAGTATGTGAAAAACATGGCATTGGCCAAGTCGTTTGGTCTCCTCTTGCCCAGGGTGTTTTAACTGGTAAATATCAGAAGGGTTCTCAGGCTCCTGTAGGAAGCCGTGCATCACAAGAAAAATACAGTAATCTTTTTGGATTACTCACTGAGGAGAATCTTGATAAAGTGGAACTACTAAAAGAGGTTGCCAAAGAGAATGACATGTCACTTGTCACCCTGGCACTATCTTGGATTTTACGACAACAAAATGTATCCAGTGCTCTTGTAGGGGCAAGTCGTCCTGAACAGATGGAGGAAAATGTAAAAGCATCAGGAGTAAAGTTAAATGCTGAAACCCTCGCTCGAATTGAGGACATTTTAAGATAAAGCTCCGTTAAGAATATATTTTTTCTTTGAAAAATTAGGAAGAAACACCGTAGAATTGGTGTTTCTTCTTATTCTAATATCAGTTAAATACCTTGCAAATATCCTCGTATTCTCACTTTTCTCATGACCTAATAAACTCTGAATGACTCAGTATCAGAGTTACGTGTGCAAAGCACGAGTTCAATTCCTACCTTTTCGGCAAGAACCGGCTGGTAGGCTTTTTTGGCAATATCGCCAAGTCCAATTATTCCAATTCTCATATTTTCCACTCCATATTATTTTTTCAAACTTTTTAGAGCATTTAAAAAAGTTTGATGACAGTAAGAGTTATTATAAATTGGTTAAAAATCGTCAAAAAGATGGTGTCGGTACCTATAATAATTCCGCATTTTAATGGGAATTATAACTGTATTTCATACAAGGGAATGGTTTCATATGTATATTTTAATTAACGCTATATTTGTTATAGCAGGAATAATTTGGGGTGATTGGAGAAATTGGAAACAATATTATTCAACCATTCTTTTCTTTATAATAGGGGATTTTTTACATAATTTTTTACTTTATCAAAAATCTATGTGGATATTCCATGATTTAATCTTACCTAAACATACAATAATTTCTCTTGTGCAAATGGTTTTTTCATACAGTGCGACTACGTTGATTTATTTAGGGAGATTTCCTAATAGCTTGGGAAAACAGTCTTTATGGTATTTGCTATGGTGTGGGATGTATTTATTAATTGAATATATTAATTACAAGTTAAAATTCATTACTTATCATCATGGTTGGAATTTTGGTTGGTCAGTTATCTTTACGGGCATCATTTTCTTTATTTTACCTATTCATCAAAAAAGGCCACTTTTAGCGTGGTTTGTATCCATTATCATTGTCTTATCTTTATTGGGTATTTTTAATGTGAAGATTAGCGATATGAAATAATGCGAGAAAAATTTAAACATATATATGTAATCAATATCCAGAGTTGGTGATATTCCAAGTCAAGAATTTATCCAGCATATGAGCAAGTCCAGAATGTAAAAAAAAGCGAAGGCGGCCAAATCAAGCCGCCCTCGCTTTTTTCTGAACAGTGTTGCGACAGTTGAAGAAATTTATTGTTTACTATTGTTGAGCCGCCTCGTCATTTTTATATTCCAAAATGTCTCCAGGTTGGCATTCTAATGCTTTGCAAATGGCCTCTAAAGTGGAAAAACGAATGGCCTTGGCCTTTCCATTTTTCAAGATGGAAAGGTTAGCCATCGTAATTCCGACCCTCTCCGAAAGCTCCGTTACGCTCATTTTCCTTTTAGCCAGCATCACATCAATATTAATTATGATCGACATGTTTTCACCTCACACTATTAAATCATTTTCAGATTTTATATCTATGACTACTTTTACAAGTCTTTGGAGGACGCCAACAAAGGTTGCGATTATGCTTGAAGCAAAAGTGAGCATAAATCCCAAGCTTATAATACCTGTTATGTCTTCACCTGTACCTGCACTCAATATAACGACAGATATGATTCCAGCTGCAATAAAAGCAATGATGGTAATCGCACAACGTTTGATTACCTTCAATGCCCTTAAAGATAATTCCGTGAAAGCATTGTTTTTATCAATGTAAACTAAAAGTTTAAATGCTTGATACAACGCGATGAAAAAGGGCGTAGAGAATAAATAAGCAGCTAGTAAAAAGGGATATTGCAAGTAAGCAGTTTCTGGATGTGCTTCTGCATCTCTACTGGCTATCTCAGGCAGCAAAAATATACACAAACCAACTGCCGCCATTCCGATAAGAATAATAACTCCCTTTAGGAAAAAAGTTGCCGATCGGTTCATAAAAAACACCTCACAAATGATTTGTAATACAAACCTAGACCGTTAAGTCATTTTCTGATTTGATATCAATTGCTTCTTTTAACAGTTTTTGAAGAACCGCTGCAAAGACGGCAATCACCATGGAAGCAAAAGGAACAACCAATCCGACAAAGATGACACCAGGGGCGTCGTCCTTCTCCGCAAACAGATAGAAGAGCGGCAAGACAAGCACATGTAAACAACTGATTGTTATGGCACAGTATTTGATTTTCTTTAATGCCTTAACAGATAAATCGGAGAAAGCAATATTTTTGTCAATATAGCGTAAAAGTTTGAAAGCCTGATACAAAGCAAAGTAAAAGGGGATCGCCGATGCATTAAAAACGATGGCAACCCCATATTTTATAAAAGCAAACCCAGGAAGCAACTTTACTGCAAGTTTCACTAACTCAGGCACCAAAAAGATGCACAAAGCAAGAACAGGGATCCCAATCAGAATAACAGCTATCTTTAAGAAGAGTGTTGATACTTGTTTCATAAACAGCACCTCACAAATTTATTGTTAATGTGAATGTAACACGGAATTTATTGATTATCAATAAATTTTTATTTTTTATTATGATATTTTTGCTGTTATAAATACATAGTTTTTAAAGCTTGCTCCAATATTTTCTTAGTATCATCATGATATTTATAGAATTAGCATTTTTTGGAATATAATAGTAATGGTTGAAACTATTCAGATTTTGGAGAAATAACGATGGCGAATATTTTATATTACTTGACCTTTGGAATGGTTGCGTTTGTTTTTACCATTTTTATATTCATGCTTTTTGGTTGGCGTTGGATCATGAAACGGATGGTGAAGCAAATGGGAAAGATTATTTTAACAGACAATTATCAAGAAAATGTGATGGAATTGATGCCAGGTCTCCGGCATATGGGCATTCAAAATATGCTCGAAAATAGCTTACGGGCGGAAACAGGCGATGTTCTTCACCGTCCGCTTGGCTCATCAAAAAAATGGCCGCATTTAGATTCGATTACCTTTATACCTGCCCAAACATCACCTTTTCCGATTGACAGTGAAGAAGATGTTGATGTGGAAGTAACCATTGGGTCCCAAGCGAAAAAACCGATGAAAATAAAAATCCCGTTAATGATCAGCGGCATGGCCTATGGGATTGCTCTCAGTGAGGAAGTGAGACTTTCATTGGCACACGCAGCGAATAATGTTGGAACCGCCATTAATTCTGGAGAGGGGGCCGTTTTGCCTGAAGAAATAAATGTCGGCGGAAAGTATATTTTACAGTTTTCCAAAACAGATTGGTCAAAAGAGGAAGAATTAATTAAGCAGGCCGATATGATCGAAATTAAGTTGGGACAAGGCGCATTATTCGGCACAGGTGGGAAAATCTCTCCAAAAAATTTAACGGGCCGCGCGCGTGAACTGATGGGGTTAAAGGAAAACGAGGATGCCGTGATTTATGATAATTTTGTTGTAGATCAAACGCTGGATGATTTGAAAGAACTTGTTGATGAGCTTCGGAGTATAACTGGTGGTGTTCCTATTGGCGTAAAAATTGGGGCGGGCGGGAAAATTGAAGAAGATATTGATCATTTAATCTATATGGGTGTTGATTATATAGCGGTTGATGGAGGTCAAGCTGCCACACTCGGTTCCCCCCCTATTTTAGCTGACGACGTAGGAATCCCAACTCTGCATGCGATTGTCAGGGCTGCTATTCATCTAGAAAAGAGAAACATGAAAGGAAAGATTAGTTTAATTGCCTCTGGCGGACTTCTCGTACCCGGGCATTTTTTAAAAGTGCTCGCTCTTGGAGCCGATGCCGTATATGTAGGCTCCTCTATGTTATTTACCGTCTCACATCCGCAATCATTGAATGCCCTTCCGTTTGAACCGCCGACACAAGTTATTTGGAATCAAGGGAAATACAAGGATCAATTTAAGATTGAAGTAGGGGTAAAATCCGCGGAGAAATTCTTAACAGCGTGTACAGAAGAAATTAAGATGGCATTAAGAGCAATGGGTAAGCGTTCTTTAAAAGAGTTATCAAAAAAGGATCTGGTATCCTATGATGAATTGACTGCCCAAATGGTGGGAATTCCGTTTTCCTTTGATCCATGGGAAGAAAAACAATTGGAGAACTGACTATGGCGAACATTTTATTTAATTTGACTTTTGCACTACTGTCCCTATTATTTGTCATATTTCTATTCATGCTTATTGGCTGGCGCTGGATGATGAAACGAATAGTGAAATTGGCTGGTAAAATTATTTTATCTGACAGTTATCAAGAAAATATTATGGAACTGATGCCTGGCCTTCGGCATATGGGCATTCAAAATGTGCTGGAAAATAGCTTGCGGGCAGAAACAGGAACGGTTCTTTTTCGCCCGCTCGGCGGCTCTGCAAAAAAATGGCCGCATTTGGAATCCATTACTTTTATCCCGGCACAAACGTCACCATTTCCAATTGATGGTGTAGATGAGGTAGACGTTACCGTTACCATTGGACCAAGGGCAAAAAAGCCAATGAAAATTAAAATTCCATTGATGATCAGCGGAATGGGCTTTGGTATTTCCCTTAGTGAACAAGCTAGACTTTCTTTGGCTAAAGCAGCAAATAAGACAGGAACGGCAATTAACTCTGGTCAAGGTGGAATTCTACCCGAAGAATTAAACGCTGCCGGAAAGTATATTTTACAAATTGCTAAAACAGATTGGGCAAAGGAAGACCACTTATTGAAGCGTGCTGATATGATTGAAATTAAATTAGGCCAGGGCGCTTTAGCGGGAATGGGCGAAAAAATTCCGCCCCAAAGGTTAACAGGCCGTGCCCGTGAAGTAATGGGACTTAAGGAAAATGAAGAAGCAGTCATTTATGAAAATTTTTTCGAAGATCAAACATTGTTAGATTTAAAACAACTTGTGGATGAACTTCGGGTACAATCTGGTGGAGTCCCCATAGGTGTCAAGATTGGCGCAGGTGGAAAAATGGAAGAAGATATTGACCATTTACTCTTTATGGGTGTGGATTTTATTACCATTGACGGCGGACAAGCAGGCATGCACGGGGCACCGCCTATATTATTTGATGATTTTGGAATCCCAACATTGCATGCTGTAGTGAGAGCTGTAAACCATCTGGAAAAAAGAAAGATGAAAGGGAAAATTAGTTTAATCGTATCAGGAGGCATGTTAGTCCCCGGACATTTCTTAAAAGTGCTTGCACTCGGAGCCGACGCTGTATATGTAGGCACCGCCATGCTGTTTGCTCTTGCACACGATCAAGTATTAAATGCCCTTCCATTTGAACCACCTACACAAGCAATTTGGTATGACGGCAAGTTCAAGGATCAATTTAAAACCGAAGACGGGGAAAAAACAGCGGAGAAATTCTTAACAGCTTGTACTGAAGAAATGAAAATGGCATTAAGATCAATGGGAAAACGCTCTTTAAAAGAGTTATCAAAAAAAGATTTAGTTTCCTATGATGAATTGACGGCTAGAAAGGTCGGAATTCCGTTTTCCTTTAGACCATGGGAAGACAAGCAAGTTGAGAATTAGTCATGATAGAAAAAGGTTAATCCCCCAGCCATTGGATGGGGGATTTTTTCGGGCGCCAACTTGCGGATAAGGTCCTGGAACTTGCGGATGAGGCCCCGCAACTTGCGAATAAGGTCCCGCAACTTGCGATGAGGCCCCGTAACTTGCGGATAAGGTCCCGCAACTTGCGATGAGGCCCCGTAACTTGCGGATGAGGTCCGCCAACTTGCGGATAAGGCCCTGCAACTTGCGGATAAGGCACACCAACTTGTGGATAAGGTCCACTTATCAACTAATAGATTGAATTAAAAATCCGGATACAACCATGGTATCCGGATTTTAACATAAGATTCCATTCATCTCTGATAATCCGTGGTAATAGATAACAAGATTTACTGTTCCTAATTATCTTGAAAAGTTTTCGATGATCGCAGGGATCATTTCATAAAAAATCTCAAGAAACATATTGACCAGCATGACGGCTGCGGGTATGACTAGAATGGCAAAGCTTATATAAGCAAGTTTCAGCCTGCCATTTGAATTCCCGATCCATTTGGTTATACGTTCGATGGACCATACTAGAAGAAAAGCCCCAATAAAAAACAATGCCGAAAACAATGAGATGCCTAATGGGGCTTGCGGTCCAAATAATTCGTTGTTTGGATTTGACAAAAACAAAGGGGTACCAAAAATAATTAAGCTAAGCAACCCAAAGTAAAATCCCTTTCGTCCCCAGCGCATTCTTGAGCTTTGAAAAAGAATCGTGTAAATGATACTGTTGGCCAGTGTTACGGCAATTCCTAATATAACGATCATCAATGTTCCGGAAAAATGGAATCCACTCGCCATATGCGGGAAGAAAAACGCAATGATTCCCATCACCAATCTCAATAAAAGCCCAAAAATAAAGCCAGTAAAAATGGCCCCAATAAAGGAAATACCCAGATTTCTCGTGATTCTTTTCCACCGCATTGAGGCGGTTTCCTTCACTGCTTCAGCGCTTTGCTCCCCCTTTATAATAATCACTCCTTGCTCAAATTTTATCATCAGTTTCTGCAATATTATGTTTATTCGGGGTTACGTGTCAGTACGATTGAAATTGTTAAAAAATGGGCCTTTTGCCGCATGCTAAGAACATGGTAATTCTAAAACTCAGAGTCCATGAAAAAGGGACGATCGTCCCGGTAGTTATTGGGAGGTTCATAACGCCTGAACTGTAGAAAAGGCCTTCGTCCCGTTAGTATTGAAGATTCATATCGCCCAAACTGTTGAAAGAGCGATCGTCCCGGTAGGTATGGAGGGTTCATAACGCCCGAACTGTAGAAGAGACGATCGTTCCGGTAGTTATGGAGGCTTCATAACGCCCGAACTGTAGAAGAGGTGATCGTCCCGGTAGTTATAAGAAGGATCATAACGCCCGAACTGTTTAGAGAGGGTTCTTCCCGGTAGTTATGGAGGGTTCATAACGCCTGAACTGTCAAAGAGGTGATCGTCCCGGTAGTTATAAGAAGGATCATAACGCCCGAACTGTAGAAGAGACGATCGTTCCGGTAGATAAGGAGGCTTCATAACGCCCGAACTGTCGAAGAGGTGATCGTCCCGGTAGTTATAAGAAGGATCATAACGCCCGAACTTTTGAAAAAGCTATGGCCCCGGTCATTATGAGAAGTATAAGGCCAGTTGTGCTGCTCACGACATGACCGTGATTCAACATGCAGCGAATTGATTCGGGAATACTTAGTTTTTATTAGGTTTACCATTTATGGTAAGCCTGTTTTTTTCTTTTGCGTTAAAATGGAAACAGGTTGGAAATTTAGTGGAAAGGGATGAAATTGGATAGGTTTGAAAAACTTATTATTTTATAAATTCACCATAAAGAGATTGTCCCTCTTTAACTGTTAATCTAATTAATTTTTTCAAAATACTAATTAAAAGGGGAAAGAAAAAGTATGAAAAAAATCACAAGTCTTTTTCTAGCGGCTATGTTGCTATTCTTAGTTTCATGTTCAGCTGAAAAAACAGACAAACAACCTAAGGAAACAAAAAAAACAAAAAGTGAGAACGTGAATGTTGATAAAGGACTATTGAGTGTCACAATCACTTTGCCGGCCAGCATGTTTGAAGATCAAAACGTTGACGAAGTAGTGGCAAACGCCCAAAAAGATGGTATTACAGCAACGAAAAATGCAGACGGTTCAATCACTTACAAAATGTCAAAATCGAAGCATAAAGAAATGATGCAGGAAATGAAAACGACTGTCATCCAAACAATCAATGACGCCAAAAGCGGTAAAGATTTTCAATCTATTAAAGACATAACCTACAAGGATGATTTCTCTGAATTTACTCTTGTAGTAGACAAAGCAGCTTACGAAAACAGCTTCGATGGATTCGCCGCACTGGGTCTTGGAATGTCAGGGATGATGTATGAATTATTTAATGGAGTTAAGCCGGAAGAATATAAAGTTACCATCAACATTAAAGACCATGCGACTCAAAACGTATTTGACCAAATCGTTTATCCAGATGCATTAGATAAAAAATAGAAAAGGGGAAACAGACATGAAAAAGATGGGGTTATTTCTAGTATCTTTAATAATCATTCTTGCACTATCTGCCTGCGGGCAAGACACGAAAGATGTGGCAGTCAAGGATACAGCCGCAGCAAAACAAGAGCAGCCAAAGAAGAGTGAGGAAAAGAAGCAAGAGCAAACGGTATCAAAACTAGGTTCTCGCACCAACCCCGTACCATTTCAACAAACGGCAACTGTGGATGATGAATTGTACAATGATGCAGGAGAGTCATTTCCTATCAAATTTGATTTAACGATGGAGGAAGTCACTCGTGGTGACGCAGCTTTTCAAAAATTAAAAGCAATGAACGAATTCAATGAGCCAGCTCCAGAAGGATATGAATGGGTATTAGTTAAAGCGAAAGTAAAATTCACTGAGTCAAAAACACAAGATTTATCCTTTAACATTGATGGAATCATGAATTTTAAGATGGTCAGTGAGAGTGGAGACATCTATTCTGGTGATGCATATGGTACAACTGATCCAGATTTTTCATTTGAAATGTACGTTGGAAATGAGAAAGAAGGGTATATTGCTGGACTTGTCAAAACCGGAGAGAAGGCGCAGCTTCGCTATGAAGAATTGATGGATGGACAGGTTTTCTTTAACTTACAATAAAGATAAGTCTTCAAAATAAATTCAGTAAGATATTGGTAAAGATGAAAGCGAAGGTGATTAAGCCTAAAAAACCGGATACGACTAGTGTATCTGGCTTTTTAGATTAGGAAGAAAAAGATTAAGGATGATGTAAAAGCAGTGCTATTTGTTGGTTCTTATTTTTAATGATATCTAAAGATCCTAATTAATTTTTTTAGCCAGAAGCAACCTGTGTATTCTTGGAAAAAATGATTTCCTTAAACATATCGACATTTTTATTCGCGTACAGGGTGGGTTTTGTCACCCAGTAAAATTTTTGCAGCATATTATGTCCGGAAATTCTCATGACTTTTAGAGTACCTTTTTGCACTTCATTTTTAACAGCCGAGTAGAAAACAATTCCTACTCCTAACCCATTTTCTACTGTCCGTTTCATTGCCTCAGTATCTCCGATTTCCATCGAATTCGAGGGGGTAAATTCTATCCCAAGCTGTCTCAATGTATTCTCCGCAAGCTTATGAGAACCGATCTCCATAATTATGAAATTTGCCTCAAGCAGCTCTTTGATCCCTAATTCATCGTCTTGCGCCCAAGGATGATCCGGTGAGAGGATGAACACAATCTCGTCTTCCGCGAATGGTTCTTCTATCAGCGAATTCATCTTTATTTCCTCCACGACAAGTGCCACATCAATTTCATCATTTAATAGTTTTCCAATAACTTCTTTTGTTCTCCCAACCTTCACTTGAATAACGTTATCTTCCATATACCTCTTACACTGGGAGATAATTCTTGGAAGAAAATAGGTACCTATCGTTAAACTTGTCCCAACTTTGATTGGGTTATTACTAGTCTGTTGTTCTTGGGTGGCGAGGAATGATTGGTCATATAAAGAGAGAATTTTCTCCACATAGGTTACTAATGTTACGCCTGCAGGAGTCAAGGAAATATTCTTCGAGCGAATAAATAATGGAACATTGTACAACTTTTCCAGGTTTTTAATATGTTGGCTGACAGCAGGCTGGGATATATGTAATTTTTCTGCTACTTTAGAAAAATTCTTATCCTTCGAGAGAGTTAAAAAAATACGATACATTTGCTCAATGTCCATAGGATTCCCTCTTTCTTATACCTATAAGCATTGACTTATAGGACATATAAAAAATCAGTATTTCCGTAATAACTTAATTTTAATTATAATCCAATTAATCGAATATTCAATATTTTTAAAGTTAAGGGGGAGAAAAGTGAAAATTATCTTAAACCTAGTAATAGTAGGGGCCATTCTTCTTATTTTTGGCTCCGATCACTCGGTATTAGCCGCTTGTACCATAATGGGAGCAACTGGTACAGCGACCCTTGGCAGGCGTGTGTTTCTGGCATCGACCAGTGATAACCCTTACCTCGAAGGTCCGAGGAAACCTGTCGTTGTCACCATCCCAAAAGATGGGGGATATAAATTTGTGCACACCCCTTGCCTGATTAAAGACGCTTCCGGGGAGCTGGTTGATATCGGTTCGGATAGGGGGATGAATGAAACAGGTTTTTCCTGGACGAGAGCGTGGGTAGTTCCGAAAGAAGGGGAAGATCCTGAAAAATTAAATGCAGTTGATTGGTTTTTAAAAATGGGAGCAACAGTTTCGACGGTTGATGAGGCTATCACATTTGTAAAAGAGAATCCAAAGGGATTCGGCACTCAGGGAAATTACCTTTTTGCGGATCGGAATGGGAACATGGCTGTGGTAGAAGTTGGCTATAAGACGGTTACAGTGGCCGAGACCTTCACGAGCAAAGACTTGGGAATAGCAGCAAGAGCCAATAGGTGGGAAACGGATCCGATGGTACCACTCGATGATAGCAAAAGAGGAAATACCATTCATTTTGATTCCTCTGAATTCCGTTATCATCGAGCGATGAGTCTCTTAAAAGAAAACGTATCACAAATTGATGTTGAAACGATGAAAAAACTAATTAGTGATCGAACTCCTGACCCAGGAGCAGCGCACGAAAAGTCGATTTCCAATCACGGTCTTCAAAGCGGGACAGTGAGTACTGAGATTTATGATCCACAAAATCTTACTTTCTGGTATACATACGGCTGGCCAGATGGTGAAGAGAATCACGTCGATTCTGCTATCTTTGGTGAAAATAAAAACACATGGGGCCAATGGATTCCGTTTGTACTAACTGAACTGGAAGAGGAAGGGTATTACACTGATTGGGCTGGGAACATCACTCCAATTGGGGCTAGATACTTAGGAAGTAAAATTGGCAATGTTGAGAGCGCTTTATTTTTAAAAAAATAAACCATAAATTACAGGAGGTAAATCAATTTGAACGAACCTAAAAAAATTGGAATGCTAACACCATCATCGAATACAGCTTTGGAGCCGATTTGCTCAAGGATGCTGCATGATGTTCCGGAGGTAACTTGTCATTATAGCCGTTTCGAAGTGACGAAAATATCACTGGAGCAGGATTCATTAAGTCAATTCAATATGGAACCCATGCTTCGGGCGGCAGAATTACTGGCACACGCCGAAGTCGATGTGATTGCTTGGAACGGAACATCAGGAGGATGGATCGGCTTTGATGTAGACCGAAAGCTATGCGAAGAGATTACGAAAAGAACAGGAATCCCGGCAACCACTTCCATGTTATCGCAAATAAGAGCATTCAAAGAGCATGATATTAAATCCGTCCACCTTGTCACTCCGTATATTTCTGAAATTAATAGATTAATTGCGGAACAATACAAAAATGAGTGTGGAATAGAAACGGTAAATAGTTCCGGACTCAATATTACACACAATCGTTCGTTTAGTTTGGTGCCCCAGGAAAGAATTGAAGAGCAAATTAACGAAGTGACCGTTTCTCCTGCAGATGCTTTAAGCATTGTTTGCACGAATTTCCCTCCAGTTGCTAGGGTTAATTATTATGAAGAAAAATACAAAATGCCAATGTACGACACGATTAATGTGCTTATTTGGGAATGTTTAAAAATGGTAGATGTAGATCCTGCCAAAGTAAAAGGGTGGGGAGCATTGTTTTCTAGGGCAACCGTAAACCAATAAATTAAACCATGCCGGTCATCTCTAGAAGATTAGTAAACAAGCTTATTGTCTGGGCTGATAGTGCAGCATAGAATGAAAACGCTTTATAAAGATGTATGAGCACATACAAGAATCAATGAGTTGCCATAAGAAAGTGGTGTGGATGGACTAGCAAGAACCCATATTTTACGGGAACTTCAGGTGGAATGAAATTCTCAACATAAATCTGGTCATAAGTATCGCTTTTATAAAATAAAGGGGGAGCTTTGATGACAAGTCCAGTAATTCAACCAAATCAAGAAAGTCAACCAATACAAGGATATGACATTACAGGAGTAGAAGAAAGTTTACGGCCAAATGACCCTGAAAAAAGAATCATGAGTCCACTAAGTTTTGGACTGGCGTTCACAGGGGATGGGGTAAGTTTAGGAAATATGGCGATTGGAACGGGATTGGTTGTGGCTGGAACCGCAACCATGAATTTCATGCAAACGATGGTTTCGTTGCTTATTGCAACAACTATTATCGGTGCTGCTTTTCTAATGAATGACAGTTTTGGCTATCGCAATGGTGTACCGTATGTCATTCATTTAAGAATGGCGTTTGGGATGAAGGGTGCCATTCTTTCGTCCATCTTGAGAGGCGTTCCTGCAATCGTTTGGTATGGGTTTCAGTCGTGGATTGGAGCAACCGGATTAAGTGAAATTATCAGAATTGCAACTGGTGGAAAAATTGATAGTATTCCTATTAGTTTTGTTATTCTTCTAGTCATCCAAATTGTTTTATCTTTAAAAGGTTTCCACACCATTAAGTGGTTGAACTCTCTAATTGCCATCGTCCTAATGTCATCATTTGTTTATGCGGCTGTAGTAGTTTTAAAAGACCATAGTGCAGTCATTCATTCAACCTGGGTAGAAGCAAAAGGAACATGGGGGCTCCCATTCTGGTCATTCACAATGGCCTTCCTTGGAAACTACGCCGCGCTTTTCCTAAGTGCATCTGATTATTCACGTGAATTAAAAGTAGGAGTAACAGCACCTAAACGGTTTCTAATGTACTTTACACCGGTTACGGTAACGTATTTTACGGTCATGAGTCTTGGCGTCATGCTTGCTGCTGCAACAGGCCTTGCGAACCCTGTTCAAGCATTCGCAAAAATTGTTAACAATGATTATATTACGTTCATCGTCTCCGTTTTCGTTGTTCTGGGAGCGGTTGCTGTTAACCTGATTGCAAACATTGTTCCGGCAGCTTACATCATTCAATTGTTTACAAAAGTAAAATATAAAGTTTCAGTCGTCATTGCAGGCTTGCTTGCAATGGTATCATTCCCTTGGAAATTGATTCAGCCTGGTTCATCAGATGGACTCCGAATCTTTATCCTTACCTATTCTGCCTTCTTAGCACCAATCACGGCAATATTAGTCGTTGACTATATCCTATTGCGGAAGAAAAAGGTAGATATTAATGAATTATACAATCCGAATGGTCAGTTCAGCGGGTTAAATATGGCTGCAGTGATCGCCATGGTCATTGGCGCAGCCAGTGCCTTTACTGTCGTCGATCTTGGCTGGCCGATTGGATTAGTGGTGGGCGGAATTTCCTACTACTTGCTGAATAAATATGGATTTAAACAATCTGTATTTAAAAAAGGAACCATTTTTGAAGAATAGATTTAACACCTAAAAGTCAATTGAACCGAACTTAAACTGCACCTCCATGGTTTTTGTTTAGGTGTTGGGATTACAAGTGTGGAAAACGAAATAGAGTAATAGAGTAGGGTGTTTTAACATTAATATAGGCTGTTTTCGTAAACTTTGTTGTTATGCAAAAAAGTAGTGGTTGGAATGAGCTTCACTCTGCGAAAAAGCTTGATTATGGGTTGGCACCCTTGGAAGTAATAAATAAGCGGACGTTTTTCCGTTATTAGCAAAATGGAGCTTATTTAGTAAAAATAAGCGGAGGTTTTTCCGTTATTCAATAAAAAGCTCCCGATTTTAGCGGTTTAAAATCAAATAAGGGAAATTCCTCCTTCTATTTCAGCTAATTTACATCCATTTTCCTAAATAAGGGGAAATTCTCCCTCTATTTTTTTTGAATGAGCCTTAAGCAACAATGTTTTAGAAAAGAGTCTTTATATAAATAGAAAGGATGAGGGGAAATGAAGTTTGATTTGGTGATCCAAAATGGAAGTGTCGTTTTAAAGGACTCTGTTGAAAAAGTCGATATCGGTATTAAGAATGGCAAAATTATCGAGATATCCCAACATATTAACGATTCTGCCAAAGAATATGTCGATGCAACTGGCCAATATGTCATGCCAGGGATGGTGGATGCCCACGTTCATCTTAGTGAACCGGGGAGAGATTGGGAAGGGTTTGAAACAGGAACAAAAGCCTTGGCCGCCGGCGGAACCACTTCTATTGTTGATATGCCTTTAAATGGACTTCCAGCTACAACAAATAAAGAAGCACTTAGAGGTAAATTAAAATGTGCGGAAAATAAAGCCTATGTGGATTACGCTCTATACGGGGGACTAGTACCCGGGAACATCGAGGACTTAGAGGATCTTTCCAACGAAGGAGTTGCCGCATATAAATGCTTCATGGCGACAACGGGCAGTGATGAAGTCGGTGACTTTAAAAACGTGGATGTTTACACCCTTTATCAAGGCATGAAGAAATTGGCTGAATTGGGGCATTTTTTATCGATACATGCGGAAAATGCTGAATTCACAGATCAATATGCCTTAGATAAAATCAAGCAAGGCAAGGTAACGATAAGGGATTATGTGGAGTCAAGACCTGTTATAGCGGAAGTTGATGCTGTAAGACAGGCGTTATTTTTAGGAAAAGAAACGGGATGCAAACTCCACTTTGTTCATATCAGCAGCAGGCAAGCGGTAGAGGAGATAATAAAAGCCCGCGAGGAAGGCCAGGATGTCACGTTGGAATCCTGTCCCCACTATTTCACGATGGATTTAGAAGCCTTTGAAAAAATTGGCCCTGTAGCGAAATGTGCGCCGCCATTACGCGAAAAAGCGGAGCAGGAGCAATTATGGGAAGCACTTTTGGAAGGGAAAATTGATTTCCTAACATCCGATCACTCCCCGTGTCCGCCAGAAATGAAGCAAAGTGACACCAACAATATTTTTGAAATCTTTGGAGGCATCTCGGGCTGTCAAAATAACGTTGATTTGATGTTTGACGAAGCGGTCAAGAAGCGCGGCTTATCGGTTCACCGTTTTGCCCAACTGATTGCCACAAATCCGGCTAAGAGATTTAACTTGAAACAAAAGGGCAGCATTGAATTGGATAAAGATGCGGATATCATCCTGCTTGACCCGAATCAATCCTATCAGGTAAGGAAGGAAGACTTATATTACCGTCATCAGCACAGTCCTTATATTGGCCGAACCATTGATTGTCGTGTCACGAAAACATTTGTGAGAGGACAGCTTGTATTTGATCTTGAAGAAGGAATCGTTGGTCGACCAGTGGGGAAATATCTTTCCGCAAATAGTTTAGTAGAAATTTAAATCCATATATTGTAATAAAAGAATGGTGTAGGAAGAATTCCTGCGCCATTTCTGTTTGGAGTGGGGATGCAATAGAGAGCGGAGCCGACTCTCCAGGGTTCATCTTGAGAAATGGTGATTACAGCCATAGAAATGTACAAATGTACCACTATTGACATAGTTCTTACCACTAAATGACAAAGAATGGACCAGTTAAGACAGGCTGTTTACCAGTTTGTTTTATTAATGATCAGTTAGGCAGTTTTTCCACTGGCAGTGAATCCTGTTGAGAGAGGTTAGTTCAATTAGGAATTACAAAATATTTACAGAAATATAATGATAGTATTGGAAGTTCCAGGGGGAATAAACGGAATGTATATAGGAGTTGGTATTCTCGCTTTAGTATTCATTTTTATTTCATTAATTCAGACTTTATGGAACAGGAATTGGAAATTAATTTACACTGCATACGGTAATGAGGAATACTTTAAGATAATTGCCATATTAAAAACAGAAGGAATAAAGTTAAAAATTGAGACTCCATACAGAGGCATTGATAGCCGAATTACTCGATTTAAGGATAATACACAATATGATATTTATGTAAAAAAAGATGAAGAACATTTAGCTGTTAAAGCGTTGCAAAAAAGAAATAATCTTTAATTAGTATAGGGTAAGCGCTGCCTATTCTTATTGAAAAGGGAGTTTAGTTTTGACAAAGTCCAATTTGATAATACAAAATTACCCAATTAGGGTTATTATTAATTTAATATATTCATTGAAGTAGGTGTGAAAATGGATTTACTGGTCGGATTCTTAATATTTGCGGGAATTTTTGCGATTTATGATGCTTTAAGAAAGGTGAATAATAATATCTTAGACCAAACAGAAGAGATAAAAAAATTACGCGAAGAATTAACAAAAGGTACTAAAAATTAGAATAATCAACTTAGGTATATCTGATCTTCTTTCTGCATCCGCTACAGCTTTTTGATTTCCTGCTTAACAAGTTCCGCAGCAATTAACTGGTGTTCCCTTTTAAAATTGCTGAACTTTGCAGCTATTCTATTTCCATCGAAGGGCTTTAGTAAATTGCCCATAATTTGTCGCGTTTCGAAACAGACGTGCGGTAACAGCGTCTATATTAGGTAAATTAAAGACTCTGTTAATAGTCATTGTTGATTTTCGTATAGGTACGAGAATTCATAGGCGGAGAATTTCCGGCTAAAGTATTAAGAGGAAGCTTAATAAGCAAATATAAGCGAAGAAATTCCGATTAACTGCTCTAAATAAGGTAAAATCCAAAGATTTGGATCAAATAAACGGAAAAACTTCCTTTATTTTTAAGGAAATAAGGGTATTTCCCAATTTAAACGGAATTTTTCCGTTTATTTTTCAAACACAGTAAAATCAACATTCAGTTATTTATTATTTTGGGACCCTTATTAAAGTAACTAGCAGGATAGTGGAATAGGAAATTTATAGGAATATACTGGTTCCAAATTTTAAGTAAATCTCAAATAACGGTTTTGACTAAGCTTTCATTATTTTGAAGCATACTATACAAAGCACTGTGATTTAATTAATGTTTAAGATGAAAAAGGATGGTGTAAGATGAAAAAGCAGCTTCCACCTGGCCAATTCGAAACAGAAAAATGGCCAATACTGCACACAGGGGATGTTCCCGAGTTTAATGAAATCACATGGAATTTCAGGCTTTTTGGTGAAGTGAAGGAAGAAAAGTCCTTATCCTATAAGGAAATCATGGAGCTTCCCAAGACCATATCAAGCGTTAACATGCATTGTGTTACCACCTGGTCTAAATTTGATACAACTTTTGAAGGAATTGCACTTAGAGAGTTATTGAAATTTATTGAAATTAATGAAGGTGTAAAATACATTAAGATTTACGGTTACTACAATGGGGACAGATTTGGTTATTCTGCAAACCTGCCGCTAGAGCCTTTATTAGGGGACGATTCTTTGTTTGTTTACCGTTGGAAGGATAAAAATCATGATTGGCAGGATATTGATCAAAAACATGGTTATCCACTAAGGTTTATTCCACCAGAAGTATTTTATCTATGGAAAGGCTCAAAGTGGGTTTCAGGGATTGAGTTTATGAAAGTAGACGAGGCTGGTTTTTGGGAAGAGCTTGGCTATTCGATGACAGCAAATCCATTTAAAGAAGAGCGGTACCGTTAACATAGGCTACGAAACAAAAAGGAGGGTGAGAAGTACTTAAACTTTTGATACTTTGCTTCTAATAAAAAAGCAAGGCCATTTTTTTGTAACGGTGCAGGTTAATGGAAGAAGAATGGATTCCAGTTATTCTGAATGGAAGAACGACAAAAACAAAAACAGAAAGAAAAACCGTAGTATTTTTCTCATTGAGGATCTATTTACATTGTTAATAAAGACTAATAGTTAATTCAAAGTCAATAGTGGACAGAAATTGAAAGAAAACAACTCATTTTGTTCACAAACGGGTGCAATAATGTAAAATGAGCGATCCTTAGAAGATTGCTTTTTTTTATTCGCTTACGTTACAGTTTGAATAAATTAAATGGGATAAAAGATACACAAGTTATTCGAAAAAAGGTTAAGTAAGGAAGATTTGGCAAATCATAAGTAGAAGGAGGATTTGAAATGAAATTTACTATTCGTCTTTTCTTCAGGGAAAACTTTAATAATTCAATATTTGAAAGAGAGCTAAAAAAATCTTTAGAGGAAATTAGTGTATCTGTTAAAAGTATTAATTTTAATCAATTTGAAGAAAAATACATACATAATAAAAGGAATATTATTGAGATAAATGTTGAAGTTGAAGGCGACTATATCGATTACAGAACCGTTTTTGGTTGTGTGTTTTTAGTATTAGATGAACTTTCTTTAAATTTATCTGGATTAGATATAAATGAATAATAGGCTTCCCTAAGTGCTTTTTTATTTCCAAATTTTCACAAAATCTGTTTTTTAAGGAGGAAATTATGAAAGAATTTATTATTTCATATATAGAAGATAATGAAATTGGTGGCCATAAAAAGGAAATCCTCGTTTTGGGCGAAGACTTTCAATCATGCTATGAAGAGCATATTCAAAAATATCCAACCATGGTAGGTATTGTTCAGCAATTTGATGAAGAGCACGAAACCATAAATTTTCTCCGACCTAACAATATTCAAATAGAAAAAGTTACTGACGAAATCTTCGAGGAAGAAGAGAAAAAAAGAGAGGTTTATGATGGATGATATATATCTACATTTCAGACTAAAGTGTTGACCATTTTGACAATGCTGCAAAATTCATAGCTAAAAATTATCGAAAATCGGGCTGTTAAATTTGGTGGCTAAGCTGTTTTGTTTAGAGTAAGAACCTAGTTTTCCCATAATAAGTGATGCTGAGACAGTCCCTCTCTTATAGATTGAGCTAGTCGCAAAACATCCTCATAATTTTCTTTAATTACTTTTGTATTTATTTGACCACGTAATATGGACTCTAATTTTGGATAATCGCTTGCCTTGTTTATTGTATATAGCTTTGAGTCTGATAGATCTCTTATCCTTGGAGCAATCTTAAATCCTAATAGATGAGTTAATCCAAAAATTTGATCAGTTTAGGCCACTTGTGTCTGAGAAATGCTCTTCTATGTTTAAATCAGTATAGAAAAAAGTACAAACAAGGATAAAACATCAACCACTGATAGTTCGCATATTTTAATGCATTGGCAATTTCTCTGTGAAAACTCATAAGTATAATCCGATTGAAATTGGATTGTATATTTATAAGAATTTCAAGTATTAATAAAACTGTGCCTTTTAATACTTACCGTTTAAATACTGTCCAAATCCAGGAAGTGCAATGCTCCACATTAATTTTTCAAATATGCTCTTATTCACTTAATACCCCAGCAATTATGCTTATTAGACTTCTTTGGCAATTTCTTCTCTGTTAGGAGCAAGTGAGGGTGTTCTAACCATTTTTTTGTACCATAATATTAAACCATTTCTTTGTTCGAGAAGATTTTTGAGATTAGTACCCTCATAAGCTGTCACAATGCCTGTACTCATGGCTGATGCTAGTCCTGCCCAATGATAGTTTTGTGCAGCTTGAAATAATAAACCGATATGATACATCATTAACTTACCGGAAAAAGAAGAGTATGTTGAAGTTGTAATTTCTGTTTCTCAAGATTTCGGAACTGGTAAGTTAATTGTTTATATTATTTTTGTAAATATTTTTATTTGGACCATCAGCCGTGTTCTGGGAATCAGTTAAGAACTTTTTTTATTCTTTTATTAGAGCGACTTGACTGAATACGATAGAAAGGGTTTTAGGCATAATGCTCTTTTTAGGTTGAAAGAAATACAAATGATTTCTTACGCTGCTAATTTTTAACCTTTTCCGAAAAATCCATCTGTGAAATCGCGGCTGTACGTCTGCTCACTTGGGGGGGCATGACGCTGTGAGTGTCGCCTATGGAATTCGTGTAACTTGCCTATGTGCCGAGAAGTTTCTATTTCTTGATTAACACCTGCCGTCGTTTCTATTTATGTGACCAATTAGACACAGGTGGTTCATTAAACCAATTTTTCCTTATTAATAACTTCAGCCCTTTTTCTGAGTAGTTTTCAATCATCTTGATTAGTTCCTTTAAAGAATCTATATGATCCTTTTTATAACTGGATACCATTGCATTTTGTAGATGGGTTATACTTACTGGATTAAGGAACATTATTAAGTTTGCCATTAATTTATCTGAAAAAGGTGATTCCTTTACTTTATTAACGTGAGCCTCTAGTCCAGTTGTAGTTGGAATTCCATTTTCTCTATAGATATCGGATAAAGAGGCTGATTGATAAAATGCTAACTTTTTCCCTTCTAGTATAAATTTCTTTGTGTCCATATCCTCTGCGACTTCGGAAAAACCGGTACAAAGAGCAATTCCAACATTGTTACATTGAAGGGCACCGAACATATTTGCCAATTCTACCGCATTAAGTGGTCGTTGCTGAGTTGATGCAACTTTGAATAGTTTCCCATCCCTTTCATCTGCTTTTTTATAAGAGAACGAATTATTTTGTAATAAATTTTTATCATTAAGCAATTTTAATAAAGATAGATCTAATTGAATTACATCAATAAGTAGTTTTTTATAAAAATTTTTTACTTTATAATCTGTTAATTCAACATATTGAACAGCAAGCGCTAGTAATCCATTACTCGTTATATGCTTTAAGATCTCTATAATTAATTGATCTGAAAATAGCTTTGTTGTTGAATTATATATATCATCTTCCCCGAAGAACGGTGTATCTTTATAACCTTCCTCAGACAATAAATGAGTAGCCTCTTGTTCTTGATATGTAGAGATTTCATATATTTCATTTAAAATATTCCTTAAATCGGTATCCTCAGAGGTTTCATTAAGATATTTTAATAAAAGATTCATCATATTTGAACTTGATTGTAAGTACCAAAGGAAACCTAATTCATTTACGTTCATTTTTTATACCCCCTAAAGACTCAAATTCTTTTTTTATTTTGTCAAAAAAAATTCTTGATTATTCATGAATCAGTAATTCTTCCTAAATACACTAGAGTTTCATTGTATGGGATTTAACCTTTCGAAAAGGAACAACATTTTATATATCCGACCAAACTGATGTTGGTAATATAATGATTCAAGAATATTGATGTTGAAAAGTTTGCTATTTACTGTCCCCATGAGTATCGGTCAATGGTACTTTGAAAAGAATTGTGGATTATTCAAATGGAATAAATGGACACCTTTCCACACTTTCGGATCGTGTACTTTCACAATGTTTACAATTAGAGTTTTTGTCGGACTTTTAAAGAAATTTGATAAATTAAAGGGTAACCTAAATAATTAGGGCTGCCAATTCTGACAGCTTTTCTTAGTAAAGTAACGTGGAGTGGTACAAGAGAGTTAAAAATCGAGTCCTATCTTTTATAGCACTTGACTGATATCGTGCATTTAACTTAATACAAGGGACAGTCTAACTGCCCCTTTTTATTCATGGAATTTAGTTTTAAAAAACCAGTTGTGAAAAGCTTGTGTTAAGTAATCAGTTATCCAAATTGTTATAAAACTCCAATACCAAGTCCATTTTTTATATTTAATTAATTTTGTATATTTCACTGCAATTATTTCAAAGATGACTATTACAGAAGTACTAATAAAGCAATGCAGGATTTTTAAAAGGTTAGATTTATTTTTTGGATAGTACAAACTAAATAAAGCGCACAGTCCAGGATATATAAAGTATTCAAATGAAAAAGAAGCTTTATTTGCTTTTTTGAAAAAAAAGCGATATGGATAGGAAATTAAGTTTTTTTCTGCCACTAGTAATCCAAAAATCCATGTTAGTACTTGTTTAAATAAAAATACAACTATTGATTCACGAATTTTATTTTTTGGTGTCAATATTATTAATAATAATGACACAATTATCCAGGATGAAATTTCGATAGTTTTCTCTGCTTTGTATTTCATTAATTATCCTCCTTTAATCAATAGTTTTTACTTTTAGAATTGATTAATTCAATTTTTGTTTAAGGTAAAATTGCCTTTTACAGGGACATGAATGGAATGCTCACCTTGTGGGTGCCTACCCAACTTATGGTAGAGGTACTGGTACAAGCGAGGTCTCTACTGCAACAGCAAAACGATGGCGTCGACCCCTTAGCGTCACAAGGCGCCCTAACTTTGTCCCGTGATGGACGTTTTCTACTTGCAGTTGTGGTAAAATCTTGTGGCCGTAATCAAATGGTTAATAGAATGCAAAAAAGCGGAGAATAAATTAATTCTCCGCTTTTTTGCATTCTAGTATTATTTTTAAGGCATCAATGAGCCCAGGGAGTTTTTCATAATTTGGTTGATCGTTGTTATTTATGATCTCATTGATCCTGTTTTGGATTCGGGTCTCTGCCTCCTCAATAGTAAACAGAACAACTATCTCCATTTTCCATCGTCCACCTCGAATCTTTTCATTAATATATGTGAAAAAATTGAAAGTGCTTGTACTTTTCCCCATTTTAAACGTAGGACCAAAGTTTAAGAATAGGCTACAACTTGTTTACATATTTTTCTTTTTTTAAAGAGAGTTATCAATTTAGTTAAGAGTTAATAATACCAGATAAATCGACATATTTTAATAGATTGCTTGTCTATAATGGCAACAGTCAAGGGGAACGGAGTAGAGATAATAATTTATCTGGAAAGGAGGGAAGTGATAGTAGTTTTAAATCAGTACAGTGATAAAAAAACGAGAATTAAAGAAAATAAACACAAGGCCGAAGCCAAATAAATTAAAAAATAATAGAAAGGGTTGATACTTTATGAAAAATCGGTTCAGAAGTCAAAAAAGGAAGTTTATAAAGGCTTGTTTGGCTAATAAACATACAGGGAACATAAAATTCCGTGTCTCAAACCTAATCATGATTGCCAGCTTCTTCTATAAATAGAGGTGATAAAAAATCGGAAATATACTACGAAACGCTGTTCAGTTAAAAAAGAAGCATTTAATTAACAAGCTCATTAAACAAGGAATTTATAAAAAAAATAACAAGCATCTATATGAGTTGACATTGAATGAGCTTGAAAAAGAGTATAAATTCTATGGGCATGAATGACCTTGTTTTTATTGTAGGCTAGGCGGAACCAATATAAAAACCATTCCAAGCGAGAACAAAGTACAATAAACCATTAATATCCAAATTGGTAAAGAAAATAATCCGCTCCAAACGTAATTGGGGCGGATTATTTTTATTTATCAACAGTTAGAAATTTCTACTATAAAAGCGAATAAATAAATTAAACAAAAAAGCGTTTCTGTACAAAGCAGAAACGCTTTTTCTTAAGCAAGAATAGAATTCAGTTTAAAATTCTATTCTATTAAGTCAATGATTAAAAAAACTCATTATCAATATTTATAAAACTAATTTTATTTATTATCTTAACTTTGTTAATATTCTAATAAATCAAAATACTATTGTCAAAATATCTTACATGACTCTAATTATTAACATTATTTTACTTATTTTTCAAGAGATAAGGAGAGGTTTTTCGTGAATGTCATAGATTTAAGAAGAGATTTTCATCGTTATCCTGAATTGGGTTTTACTGAATTCAGAACCGCTTCAAAAGTGGTTGAGGTCCTAAAGTTTTTAGGGTTTAACGTTTTATATGGCGAGGATGCAATCGATTCTGACTCTCGTCGTGGGGTTCCATCTAAACGAGAATTGGACGAGGCGTATACAAGAGCAATAGAATTCGGTGCCAATCCGGAAATAATTGAAAAAATGAAAGGCGGCAATACTGCAGTCGTAGGAGAATTAAAAGGAAAAAAGGAAGGGCCTACAGTAGCTTTCCGATTTGATATGGATGCATTACCTATTCATGAGAGCAGGGAAGAGGATCATTATCCGTACGCGGAAAAATTCTCCTCTGAAAACTCTGGAATTATGCACGCATGCGCGCATGACGGCCATACGGCCATGGGGCTGTTACTAGCTGAAAGATTAGCAGACCGAGAGTTTGCTGGTACCTTGAAACTAATTTTTCAACCTGCAGAAGAAGGAGGACGAGGCGGATATGCGATGTCCCAAAAAGGGATTGTCGATGACGTGGACTTTCTGTTTTGCTCCCACCTTGGATTAGATTTGCCACTAGGTGAAGTTCATGGAGGAAATTCAAAATTTTTAGCCTCTTCCAAAATGAAGGCCTATTTTTACGGTGTTCCATCCCATGCTGGCGGTACGCCTGAAAAAGGCCGCAATGCCTTACTAGGAGCAGCTACAGCTCTATTAAATATCCATGCCATCCCTCGTTTCAGCGGTGGGACCACTCGGGTGAATGTAGGAATATTAGAAGGCGGAACAGCGGCAAATATTATTCCGAGCGAAGCTTCCATGGTCATTGATGTCCGTTCTGATAAAGCAGAAATAAAAGACGAACTAGAAGAACGGGTGAAGTCCATTGTAGAACATAGTGCACTGATGCACGGATTAACATCTAAGATAGACATGATTGGCGAAGCGACTACAATCCAACCTGATTCAGAGTTGGTTTCGGTAGTGCTCGAAGAGGCAAAGCAAATAGAGGGGTTTACATCTTTCAAAGAAGATTGTGACATTAGCCTAGGCAGTGAAGATGCTTCTTTCCTTATTAATAGGGTTCAAGATAGAGGAGGAAAGGGAACTTACATGAATATTGGTTCCCCATTACCGGCGCCGCACCATCATCACAAATTTGATATTGATGAGGCTGTTCTGCCGCTAGCTGTTCAACTTTTAGTAAGAATTGGAAAACGGATGTTAACTTAGAAGAATAGTTCTAAATTCAACATACCGATTTCCGAATTTTTATATAAAAAAGGGGGTTTATTTATGACAAAAAGGTTTAAAAAGCTCAGTTGGTTAATCACAAGTCTGTTATTGCTCTCAATGGCCTTAATCGGCTGCAGTAGTGATTCAGACAAAGAAACGAAATCCGCTAGCGGTGAGGCTGTAACCAAAAAAGGGGGAGATCTTCACGTTGGGATTGATGCTCAGCCGCCAACATTAGATCCTCAAATCTCTACCACCACTGCTACCAAAGAAATCTCCAGACACATCTTTGAAACCTTACTAGTGTTAAACCCGGATTATGAAGTGCAACCGATGTTAGCAGAATCATATGACGTAAGTGAGGATGGTTTAACTTATACTTTCAAATTAAGACAAGGGGTTAAATTCCATAACGGTAAAGAGATGACAGCAGAAGATGTAGTTGCATCGATGAACCGCTGGTTAACCAAATCAACACGAGCTGCTAATGCGATTGGAAAAGGACAATTTGAAGAAGTAGATAAATATACGGTTCAATTAAAAATTGAAAAGCCGACCATTGGTGTATTAGATGTCATTGCTTCCACCAACCAGTTTGCAGCCATCATGCCGAAAGAAATTATTGATAATGCTCCAAAGGATGGGATAACCGACATTGTCGGGACTGGACCATTTAAATTTGTTGAATGGAAACAAGACCAATATATTAAAGTGGCAAAATATGATGATTACAAGCCTGTAGATGCACCATCTGATGGATTAGCAGGTAAAAAGGAAGCTTTGGTAGATAACATTGTTTTTGAAGTTGTTACAGATAGCTCTACTAGACTCGGTGGAATTACAACAGGTCAATATCAAATTGCTTATCAAATCCCTTCTGATAACTATGAACAAATTAGCAGTTCCACTGATATGAAACCAATCTTAAATTTATATGGGGGTTTGTCCTTCGTATTTAACAAAAAACAAGGGCCATTTACGGACGAAAAACTTCGTCAGGCAGTCAATACAGGTATTAATAATGAAGACGTATTGATTGGAGCGTATGGGAATAAGAAATTTTACCGATTAGATAATGGATTAATGTATAAAGACCAGAAGAAATGGTACACAGATGCAGGGAAAAAGTATTATAACCAAAACGATAAAGAAAAGGCTAAACAGTTACTTAGTGAATCAGGCTATAACGGAGAAGAGATCCGTATTTTAACAACCAGGGATTATGAGTATAGTTATAATTCTGCTGTTGTCTTGAAGGAAGAGTTAGAAGCGATTGGAATTAAGGTGAAATTGGACGTTGTAGACTGGGCTACATTAACTTCGAAACGGAATGATCCAGCTGCATGGGATGCATTTATTACTGGATTTTCCCCAGTATCATTGCCAACTCAAACGTTACCATTAGACCCTAATTACCCAGGCTGGCCGGTGGATGAGAAACTTCAACAATACACAGAACAAATTCGTACCGCTGCGTCTGATAAGGATGCTTTTGCCAAATGGGAAGAAATGCAGGAATATGCTTGGAAAGAGTATGTACCTTACATTAAAATCGGTGATTATTATACCTTCCATGTTTATCGAAATAACGAAATCAAAGGAAACACTTATTTTGAAGGTATGATCCTATGGAATACAAGTCTAACAAAATAATAACTTCTTGGATAACAAGAGGTTGACTAGTAAGGGGTGACCTCACGAGTAAAACAAAGACCGGAAGGGTATTCAAACAACTCAATCTGGAAATTGTGCAGTGAGGTTTGCCCTTTACTATTATAAACCCTGTTTGTTATCTTCCGTTACATACTCTGCAAAAGGAGGCTTGTTTGATTTGAAATCGTATATTTTAAAAAGAATTCTTTCTCTTATTCCAGTTCTTCTCATTGTTTCGATTGTCGTTTTCATGATTATCCATTTAACACCAGGAGACCCTGCAGCCGTGATACTTGGTCCTGAAGCAAGTCACGAAGATGTCAAGCAATTGCAAGAGGAGCTAGGACTAAATGACCCCGTTTACCAGCAATATTTCCATTGGGTTGAAGGTGTTTTCCAAGGAAACTTGGGAGATTCATTTTTTATGGATAAACCGGTAACGGAGGCGATACTAGAACATCTTGGTCCGACCATATCATTAGCCATTTTGTCTCAAATTACAGCTATTCTTATTGCCTTGCCTTTAGGAATTATGGCTGCTAGAAAGCGGGGAACTGCGACTGACCAAACGTTTATGGGTCTTTCCTTGCTGGGCATATCTATCCCCCATTTCCTCTTCGGATTATTTTTAATTATTATTTTGGCAATTAACTTAAGGTGGCTTCCGGTAGCCGGGTATCAGCCTTTGAGCGCCGGATTTTGGGAACATATTAAATATCTGATCATGCCAGCTATTGCCTTAGGTACCGGCCAAGCCGCACTTATTGCACGGATGACTCGGTCTTCCATGGTCGAAACGTTGAATTTAAATTTTATTAAAACGGCTCGATCAAAAGGACTTCATGAGAGGAAAGTCATCTATAAGCACACTTTAAGAAATGCGTTTATCCCAATCTTAACAGTCATTGGGCAAACCTTTGGAACGCTTGTTGCCGGAGCTGCCGTTACCGAGACTGTGTTTAATATTCCTGGCATTGGCCAATTAATCATCAATTCCGTTGAACGAAGAGACTACATGGTCATCCAGGGTACGGTTTTAATGGTTACTTTAACCTATGTTTTGATCAATTTATTAGTTGACTTACTCTATGGAGTCATCGACCCACGGGTACGACTAAAGAAAGAATCGTAAAAAATTTGCTCTGACTGGAGGGAATCGAATGGAAGTAGCTGTTGAAAAGAGACGAAATTTGATCGATTTTAGACGAGATATTAACCGAGAACGGAGACGTTTGTTTGTCCGCCGGTTTTTTTCCAATAAATTAACGGTCACCGGAAGTATCATTATCCTTTTTACTTTACTGGTTACCTTATTGGGCCCTTTACTTTCGTCCTATACTCCCTATGAAATGGTAGTAACTAGCAGATTAAAAGCTCCAAGTGCAGAACATCTTTTTGGAACAGATAACCTAGGTAGGGACTTATTTGCACGAGTCGTATATGGGGCAAGGGCATCTATGGGTGTTGGACTTTCTGTTGCCATCATTACATCGGTATTAGGCATGATTATCGGTTTATATTCCGCTTACTATAAGGTACTAGATCATGTTTTAATGAGGATTTGTGATGGATTAATGGCTTTTCCTGCTATTTTATTAGCAATCGCATTAATGGCAGCGTTAGGAACGAAAATTGATAATGTCATTATTGCATTGGCCGCAGTATTTACCCCTTATGTTGCTCGGGTAGTACGATCAGCAGCGTTAGTAGTAAGAGAACAAACCTATATTGAAGCGATGAAGGCACAAGGGGCTTCCTCCATGAGAATTATTTGGGGGCATATAGCACCAAATACACTATCCCCGTTAATTGTCTACTCTACTTTTATCTTCGCCGATGCGATTATTATTGAAGCCGGTTTGAGCTTTTTAGGTGTGGGTGTACCAGCACCGGACCCAAGCTGGGGCAACATCCTTTTTGATGGCAAATTGGTTATTTTTAATGCTTGGTGGATGACCTTTTTCCCAGGGTTGGCCATTATTTTAAGCGTATTAGGCTTGAACCTGTTTGGTGATGGGTTGAGAGACTTGTTAGACCCGCATACAAACCATGCCAAGAAATAATTGAACAAGCTAGGTTTGAAGAACTAGTTTTGAAAGGGGGATACGAATAATGGGAAACCACTTATTAGAAGTAAACAACCTTAAGACTCATTTCCGTACCGAAAGAGGAAAGGTTACCGCAGTCGATGGGATTTCCTTTCATGTCGATCGTGGTGAAGTATTAGCCATTGTTGGGGAATCTGGATGCGGAAAAAGTGTGACAGCACAGTCAATTTTGCGATTGTTTGAAGAAAAAGGGGTAACGACCTACGATGGTGAAATTAATTTTGAAGGAAAAAACCTTTTAAAAATATCGGACTCAGAAATGAGGAAGATAAGGGGAAATGACATTTCTATGATCTTTCAAGACCCCTTAAGTTCTCTCAATCCTGTGTTTACAATTGGCGATCAGATCATGGAGCCGATTATGCTCCATCAGAAACTATCGAAGAAAGATGCCTTTAAACGGGCAATTGAAATGTTGAAACTAATTGGCATTCCGGCACCTGAACAAAGGGTTCATGAATATCCTCATCAAATTTCAGGCGGGATGCGGCAGCGGGTCATGATTGCCATTGCCCTTGCCTGTCAGCCCAAACTGTTGATTGCAGACGAACCGACTACAGCATTGGACGTGACAATCCAATCACAAATTTTGGAACTCATTGACAGTCTGAGACAAAAATTAAATATGGGTATTATGCTGATTACCCATGATTTGGGTGTGGTGGCCCAGCATTGTACACGTGTAGCCGTTATGTATTTAGGGGAAGTGGTGGAAGAAGGAGATGTCGAATCCTTATTCGAAAATCCGCTTCATCCCTATACACAAGGATTAATCAGCTCGATACCCCAGCTTTCTGGCGATCGCAATAAAAAACTCTCCATTATTAAAGGAATGGTTCCGTCCCTAAATGAAATTCCAAAAGGATGCAGATTCGCTCCAAGGTGCCCCTTTGCAGATGCAAAATGCATGAATGAAAAGCCAGAGTTAGAAACGCTGGATGACAATAAAAAAATTAAGTGCTGGCATTATCAAACAATAAAGGGGGCTGTATCGAATGCAACATGAAGCATTGAAACTGGACAGAGAGAATGGGAACGGTTCTTATGGAACCGCCGCCTTTAAAGCCCAGCCAAGAATAGAGATTGCAAGAGAGAAGCTTCTTGATATTAAAGGAATCAAGAAATACTTCCCGGTGAAAAATTCAATTGGTGTCACCAAAAAATATGTAAAAGCAGTGGATGATGTGACCTTTCATTTATATGAAGGCGAGACATATGGATTGGTGGGCGAGTCTGGCTGCGGTAAAAGTACACTAGGCCGTACCATTTTACGGCTGACTGACCCTACGGATGGCGAAGTGTTTTTTGGGGGAACAGATATTTTTAAACTATCAAACTCAGAGTTTAGAAAACAACGGCAAAATTTACAGATGGTGTTTCAGGACCCTTATTCCTCGTTGAATCCTCGAAAAAGGATTGGAGACAGCATTGCAGAACCGATGGTGATTCACAATATTGGCAACAGTCAAGAACGGATGGAAAGGGTATTCGACATTCTCGAAAAAGTAGGCTTGCATGCAGACACTTATTATCGCTTTCCCCATGAATTTTCTGGCGGTCAGCGGCAAAGGATTGGTCTGGCGCGTGCATTAGTAGTGAACCCAAAGCTTGTCATCTGTGATGAACCAGTTTCGGCACTTGATGTATCCATCCAATCACAGATCATTAATCTTCTCGAGGATTTACAGGAAGAATTTGGGCTGACATACTTATTTGTCGCACATGACTTAAGTGTAGTAAGACATATTTCCGATCGAATTGGTGTCATGTACTTGGGGAAAATGGTCGAGGAAGCCGAAACAGATGAACTTTTTGCCAATCCGCTTCATCCGTATACCAAGGCATTGTTATCTTCCATTCCGCATCCAAATCCAAAAATTAAACAAGAAAAGATTATCTTAAAAGGAGAAATTCCTTCTCCTATTAATCCTCCTTCAGGGTGCAACTTTCATACTCGTTGTCCTTTAGCAACAGACATCTGTAAACAAGCAGTTCCAAAAAGAGTAGAGAAGGCACCAGGACATTTTGTGGCATGCCATTTACTAGATTAATCGCAACTAAAAAATTATCTGAAATGGGTGATGAAATGAACGCAGAGATTAATGGTTTAGTAGAAGAAATTTATTCTGAGATGCTGGAGTGGAGAAGGGATTTTCATAAATATGCCGAATCGGGCTGGCTTGAGTTTCGCACTTCTTCATTAGTTGCTGAAAAGCTCGAAGCATGGGGATATGATGTGAAGATTGGGAAACAAGTCATTGACACCAATGCAAGAATGGGTGTTCCACCAGAGGAGATATTACGGCAGCATGAACAACGGGCACTGAAGCAAGGAGCGAATGAAAAATGGCTGGAATATGTAAAAGGCGGTCATACCGGTGTGGTAGGTATTCTGGATACCAAGCGCCCTGGTCCAACAATTGGCCTGCGATTTGATATGGATGCGCTAGATTTAGTGGAAGCCAACGTTCCTGAGCATGTACCCGCTGCAATGGGATTTCGTTCGGTGAATGAAGGAATGATGCATGCATGCGGTCATGATGCCCATACCTCAATTGGATTAGGATTGGCGAAATTATTTTCGCAAATTCAGGATCAACTTTCAGGGAAAATTAAACTGATTTTTCAGCCGGCAGAAGAGGGCGTCCGCGGAGCAAAGTCAATGGTGGCGGCTGGTGTTCTAGATGATGTGGACGTTTTCCTTGCCAATCATATTGGCACCGGTGTGCCGTTGGGAGAGTATGTATGCGCAAATAACGGCTACCTATCCACCACGAAAATCGATGTTACCTTTACAGGAGTCGCTTCCCATGCAGGCAAATGTCCGGAAGAAGGCAGAAATGCCTTACTTGCTGCTGCATCGGCGGTCCTTAACTTACACGCAATTCCCCGCCATGGCGACGGTAATTCACGAATCAACGTTGGTGTCTTAAACGCAGGAACAGGAAGAAATATTATTCCGTCCTCTGCAAAACTTAAGATTGAAACCAGAGGTGATACCCCTGAAGTGAATGAATATATCTTAGCCAATGCCATCAATATTCTAAAAGGAACAGCAATGGCTCATCAGGTGGAGGTAAACATTGACATCGTCGGGGAAGCCAAGTCGGTAGATTGTAGTGAGGAATTGGCAGAATTTGTTCAAGAATCCATTCGAAATATAGAAGAAATCAATCAAGTTCATTTACTTTCAAATGAAAGTTCGGGCTCTGAAGATGCGACCTACATGATGGAAAAGGTCAAAAGCAACGGGGGATTGGCAACCTACGGTGTCGTGGGAACAACCATTGCAGCCGGTCATCATAATGAAAAATTTGATATTGATGAACTTGGTATGAAGATTGGCGTAAAGGCATTAGCCCAAGTGGTATTAAACTCTACTAAACTGAATGTTAAAAAGGCATTAGTATAAGTTTTTTCCTAACTAAGGATAAGGGGTGCCAAACGATGAAAAGTACGATTTCATTTGCAGCCACAGGGGATTATTTACCTACACGACGAATTCCAAGTTATCAGGAGGAAAGCTTTCAAGCGATTGAAAAAATTATCAAACAAGCGGATGGAAGAATCACAAATCTTGAAATTAGTATTTTGCAAAATGAAGGTACCCCTGGAGCCATTCCAGGCGGTACGCACATCCGAACGACACCCGATCGTTTAGATGATCTAAAAGCCTATGGCTTTAATCTTGTTGGCACTGCAAATAATCATGCATTTGACTATGGATATGACGGACTCGAAGCAACGAACCGTCATCTGGATAAAGCAGGCATACTTCATACAGGTACCGGAGAGAACTTATATGAAGCAGGAAAGCCGATTTTCCTGGATACAACCGCTGGCCGTATTGGATTTATTTCCGTTTCGGTTGTTTCTCATTTGACCCACATGGCCACAGAACAAAGGCATAATATCAAAGGAAGACCGGGAATTAATGGTCTTCGCCATGTTCGTAAACATATGATTAGCTCTGAAGAACTTGCGGTGTTAAAAAACATTGCCGATAAAACAGAGGTAAATGCCTTCACCCAAATGTCCATCAATGAAGCATTCATGCTTCCATTTCCTGAAGGAATTTTACCTTTTGGAAGAGATCAATACGGCTACCAGATGTTATTTGAAGTCGGGGAGGAACAGTGCCTCGTAACCGAACCTAATGAAAAAGACATGAAACGTATTGAAGGAGTGATCGATGATGCCCTAAGACAAGCAGATTATGTAATGGTTAACTTTCATGCCCATGAAATGAAGGGGACGAATAAACGAATCGCAGCTGATTTTGTAGGAAAAGCTGCGAAACGATTTATTGATGCCGGTGCCCATAGTGTCATTGGCCATGGGCCGCATACATTGAGAGGCATTGAAATATACCGGGGAAGACCGATTTTTCATAGTCTAGGAAACTTTATTTTTCAAAATGAAACACTGGATGCCCTGCCGCAGGATTTTTATGATAACCATAATATTCCTAATGAATATGGCGTGATGAAGGCAATGGACAAGAAATCCCATAACGGCACAAAAGGATTATTGAGTATACTGGAAATGATGGAGTCCGTCCTTCCCTTCTGGACCATGGAAGACGGAGAGTTAGTCGAAATAACCTTATATCCGCTTGAACTTTCTCATGGAAAGAAGCGCCATCAAAATGGATTCCCGGAAATTACAAAGAATGAATCCATCCTAAAAAGGCTTCAAGATTTATCGAAACCGTTTGGTACCAATATCATCATCGAAGATGGAATTGGCCGGATTTATGGGCAAGCAACCGCTGAGAGAGAGAAACCAGAAGTGAAATTTGTCTAGAAAAAATAGCGGTAATTGGAGGGAGAAGTGGTTTTGAAGCAAGTTGATTGGGTAAACGAATATTTCGACCAAACACAGGCGAAATGGAAGAAAATCAGTGACTTTATCTGGGAAAATCCTGAAACAAGATTTGCGGAATACGTTTCTAGTAAGTATTTATGTGAACAGTTAGAGAAGGAGGGATATAAGGTTACAAGCGGTATTGCAGGGATCGAAACAGCTTTTATCGGTGAATTTGGTCAAGGGAGACCAATAATAGGCTTCCTAGGCGAGTTTGACGCATTATCCGGATTAAGCCAAACATGTGATGTAGACTATCAGGAAGCCATTCAGGCTGGTGGCAATGGTCATGGTTGTGGTCATAATTTATTAGGGACCGGTGCATTAGCAGCAGCTTCCGCATTGAAAAAATATCTCGAAGAGAATCAATTAAAAGGAACGGTTCTCTTCTATGGCTGTCCTGGTGAGGAAGGCGGATCAGGAAAAACCTTTATGGCCCGTGAAGGGGTATTTGATGATGTGGATTTCGCCCTGACATGGCACCCGAATAGCCGTACCGGTGTTCAGGGGTGCAGTTCATTAGCCAACATCCAAGTCTATTTTAAGTTTAAGGGGAGAAGCGCTCATGCCGCAGCCACTCCCCACTTAGGAAGAAGTGCTTTAGATGCCGTGGAACTCATGAATATTGGGGCTAATTATATGCGTGAACATGTCAGCCAAGAAGCACGGATCCACTATGCCATCACTAACTCTGGCGGCATTTCACCAAATGTGGTTCAGTCAGAGGCAGAGGTGCTTTACCTTGTACGTGATCAGAATATGAACAAAACCAAGAAAATCTATGACCGTCTATGTAAGATTGCTAAAGGGGCCGCTTTAATGACGGAGACCGAAGTGGAGATTAATTTTGATAAAGCTTGCTCCAACTATAACCCTAATTATACGTTAGGAAAAGTGTTGGAACAATCTCTTCAAGAGGTGGGTATGCCTTCCTATACGACAGAAGAATATCAATTTGCCAAGCAGATTTGGAATACCTTAACGGATGCGGAAAAACAAAACGGTGAGTATTTTCAGGCAGTTAGTTCCAAAAGATTCCCGATTAATCCAGAAGGTCCTTTCCTCGCTGCTGAGCCTATTCCTTTTGACGGAAAGGGATTCCTCTCCGGCTCTACTGATGTAGGCGATGTAAGCTGGATTACCCCAACGGCCCAATGTATGTATACGACTTCTGCTTTGGGGACAGTGCTTCACAGCTGGCAAATGGTCACCCAAGGAAAGTCTTCCATTTCCCATAAAGGGTTGCTGCAGGTTTCTAAAGCATTGGCGCTAACAGCCATTAAAGCATTGGAAAATCAGGAAATCATCGAGCAAGCCAAAAAGGAATTACAAGCACAACTGGTGGAACACCCATACCAGTGTCCGATTCCTTCTGGAGTAATGCCTACTAAATTAAAGGAAGGGCTATTAGTATAAAGATGAGGGACTGCTTAATGATGATGAATTAAGCGGTCCTCTTTTATAGCTTGATAGAAATGATGCCATTAAATTTCTAAATGATTTCCATTAATATTATTAATTTCAGTTATCAAAAACAATCAAGTATGATGTTTTACAAGAACGAAAAAGAGATGGAGTGAGCCCTATGAAATACAGTTACATATCACATTTATATTGTCCTAAATGCAGCAACACCTACTCACACGAGCAGAAAAATCAGTTATGCACTTGTGGATCACCGTTATTAGTTGAATACGATTTAGCACAACTAGGCAAGGAACTTTCCAAAGAAGATTTAGTTGGCAGAGTATCAAGCTTATGGAGATATCATGAACTGCTTCCTGTTAGTGATGAGAAAGATGTCGTTACATTAGGCGAAGGGATGACTCCGCTTATTAAGATGCCTATTATGGGTGAAGATATGAAAATAGCAAACTTGTGGATGAAAGACGAGGGAATCATACCGACAGGAACATTTAAAGCTCGAGGAGCGGCAGTGGGAGTATCCAAAGCAAAAGAGTTAGGTGTAACAGAACTTGCCATGCCTACAAATGGAAATGCGGGAGCTGCTTGGTCACTTTATGCTGCGAGAGGTGGAATTCAATCTACCATCGTCATGCCTATTGATGCACCCAAAATTACTAGAAATGAATCAGCGATCTCTGGTTCAAACTTATATCTTGTTGATGGACTAATCAGTGACGCAGGAAAAATTGTGGCGCAGTCGGTCGCAGATCATGGTTTATTCGATGCATCGACCTTAAAGGAACCATACCGGATTGAAGGAAAAAAGACGATGGGACTAGAAATTGCCGAACAAATGGATTGGAAGATGCCGGACGTCATTTTATATCCAACAGGCGGCGGCGTAGGGATTATCGGTATTTATAAAGCACTTACTGAACTGAAAAAGTTGGGCTGGGTGGAAGGAGAACTTCCTCGCTTGGTCGCTGTTCAAGCAGAAGGCTGTGCCCCGATTGTTAAAGCATGGGAGGAAGGAAAGTCTGAATCAGAGTTCTGGAATGATTCTGAGACGGTTGCATTCGGAATTAATGTTCCAAAAGCATTGGGCGACTTTTTAGTCCTTGAGGCGATTTATCAAACAAATGGTTGTGCCATTGCCATTGAGGATGAGGCGCTATTGGAGGAGCAACAGAAACTAGCCAGCCTTGAAGGAGCATTTGTTTGTCCAGAGGGAGCTGCAACGTTTGTCGCAGCTCGCAGATTAAGAGAACAAGGCTGGATAATTGAGCAAGATATCGTGGTTGCCCTGAATACTGGAATGGGAATTAAGTATCCCGACACCATTTCCGTTGAGGTCCCGATCTTACAAAAAGGGGACACTATTATGAAGAGTATTAAATCATAAGCAAACATGCGGATAACTAAAATTAAACGAAAATGTCTAAGGTTGAGTAGTTTTCTAGAAAGGATAAAAATAAACTAACGGATCTAGGTTGAAGGTCCATCTTTGGGATGACATAGCAAAAATTACGAATAAGCGGGTTGTTCTTAATTCTTAAAGTATGTAAGGATTTGAGTTCCATTTCTTTACGAATGGTATGAATGGATAAAATAGAAATTCCTAAACCGGCTTCAACCGATTCTTTAATAATCTGAGAGCTTCCAAAGGAGCGAATTTCGGTAGGTGAGAGGTTATTTTCTGAGAAAAGTTGATTGATAGCTTGACGGGTCGCAGAACCTTTCTCCCGGATAATCCATGTTTCATCTTTTAAGTCCTGCAGTTCCACTTCTTGTTTTGAGGCAAGTGGATGCTTTGGAGAGACAATCAGGACCATTTCATCTTGGGCAAATGGTTGAATATGTAATTTAGGATTCTCTACGATCCCTTCAACAATGCCTAAATCCAATTCGCCACGAAGCAGCTGTGAAATAATTCGATGGGAGTTTCGGATGGCGATATTAGGCTTAATGAGAGGAAATTCATCTGTAAATTCTGAAATGATTCTTGGAAGTAAATATTCCCCAAATGTATAGCTAGAACCAATCGTTAGAATCCCGCTCGCTGAATGGGACAGTTCATCGATTAACCGATTCATCCGGTCATATAGGGATAGAATTTGCTTTGAATGCTGATACAAGATTTCCCCAGCCTTTGTCAATCGCACATATTTATTACTTCGGTCAAGCAGCTTTAACTCATATTGTTTCTCCAGTACTTTAATGGATAAAGTAACCGCAGATTGAGAAATATGCAGCGCCTCGGCTGCACGCGTAAAGTTTTTTTTCTCGGCAACAGTTACAAAAGTGAGAAGATGATAATCCATTGTTACCTCCTTTAGTCTTATTATCGTAAAAATTTACAGAATTTACATCCTATTTAGAATATTACAATACCAATTTTATGATAGGAATAGGTGAAAAGTCCTATAAACATAAATTTGAAAGGATGAAGATGTTGAAAAAATTATCAATTTTCATGGCGGTTTTATTGGTTTTACTGGCTGGCTGCAGCAGTGATCGTACTAGTAAAACGGGGGATAAAGCTGATACTGACGCCAAAACAGGAGGAGTTTTAAAAATTGCACTAAATGCCCAGCCTCCAACACTAGACACTCATTTAACGACACAAACCGTTGCCCTCGAGGTAACCAGAAATATTTATGAAACATTGGTTACCCAAAATGCCAAACAGCAGCCTGTTCCGATGTTAGCCGAGTCAATCGATAAGAGTGACGATGGTTTAACCTACACGTTCCACTTAAGGAAGGGTGTTAAATTTCATAATGGAAAAGAAATGAAGGCTGAGGATGTTACCGCATCGATGAATCGATGGCTGAAACAGTCATCCCGGGCAAAATTACTGTTAAGCGGTGCAAATTTCGAGTCGAAAGATGATTATACCGTAGAACTTAAATTACAATCGGTTGCATCAGATGTGTTAGATATTATGGCAGGACGAGGTCAATTTCCCGCCATTATGCCAAAGGAGATTATTGAATCTGCTGGAAAAGATGGCGTAACCGAATATATCGGAACCGGTCCTTTCGAATATGTTGAATGGAAACAAGATCAATATATTCGTTTGAAACGCTTTGATGATTACGCAGCAGTCGATGAGGAACCAAGCGGTATTGCCGGAAGAAAAACGGCCTATGTGGATGAAGTCTATTATTATATTGTAACGGACCCGTCAACTAGAATGGCCGGAGTCCAAACGGGCCAATATGATATTGCGACCTACATGCCCTATGACAATTATGAGCAGTTGAAAAGTGATAAAAATCTAAAAACCTATGTATCTTTTGATGGCGGTACATTAAACGTTTCCTACAACAAAAAGCATGGATTGTTCACGAATCAAAAAATGAGGGATGCTGTCAATACGGCATTGGATTTGAACGCTATCATGCTAGCGAGCTATGGAAATAAGGATTTATTCAAATTAAGTCCTGGTTATATGAATACGGAACAAGTAGACTGGGACACTGACGCAGGAAAAGAGTCTTATAATCTTGCCGATCCTGAAACAGCCAAAACCAAGCTGAAGGAAGCTGGTTATAATGGAGAGGAAATCACCCTGTATTCTACACGAGATTATGATTATATGTATAACTCGGCTGTTGTGATGAAAGAAGAGTTGGAGCAAATTGGGATGAAGGTGAAGCTAGAAATATTTGACTGGCCGACTCTTATCGAAAGAAGGGAGAATCCAGAAAACTGGGATATCATGGTTGTGGGAACAGGTTATGTCACCACTCCATCACAGTTATTGGTGGTGAATCCGGATTACGTTGGCTGGACCAATGACCCAAAAATTACGGACTTGCTTGCTAAGATTAGAACTTCAGCTTCACAAGAAGAAGCGAAAGGCCTCTGGGAAGAATTACAAACCTACATGTGGGATGACTATTTGCCGTTTACTCTATTTGGGCATTATTCAACCATCATGACTACCAGCAACAAACTTGAAGGCTTTACTCCGTTCCAAGGGGCTATTCCTTGGAACGTAAAAAAGAAACAGTAGAAGCTCCATAAGAGAAATACTCCTCCCATTTATCTATGCCAGATTTACGGGTGGAGTATGTCTCTAAACGGAATTATCCATCATTCCATAATTGTTAGGAGGAAACGTAATGATTAATCAAAACATATTGGATGACTTTTTAAATGTACCGGCAGCCTTAAAATCACAAATCATTCCTGGCAAGGGGAGATTTACATTTGTTTCTAATTTGACAGGCCTTCCTCAAGTTTGGACTCTTGATCAAGAGCAAAAGCCGGTGCCATACGTAAGCATGGAAGAGCGTACGCTAGGGATTTATCATGCACCTAATGGAAAAATGACGGTCATTGGAATGGACTGGAAGGGGAATGAAAAGCAGCAGTTATACCTATACCGTGAAGGTAGTTCATCGGTAGAAGCTTTGGTTCAATCGCCAGAGCATTTTCACAATGTAGGAGGGTGGTCACCAGATAATAAGTATGTTTCCTATACGAGCAACCGTCGTCAACCAGGCTATTTCGATGTTTTTATCGTAGATATTGAAACGAAGGAATCAAAGACCATCTTTCAATACGACGGAAATTGCGATGTACTCAGCTGGATTGATAATGAAAATATATTAATCAGCATCACAGAAACCAACCTTGATCATGCAATCTACCGATTTAATATGAGGACACAGGAAAAAACGCGAATTGGAAATGACAAACAAGCAGCTGGATACAAAAATGTAGTAATGAAAAAAAACGGAGATGGAGGGTATTTGTTAACAGATTTTGGAGCAGAGACCTATTATTTAAGCAGCTTTTCTTTTGCCGCCCCCGATAAATTAAACAAGCTTGTTCATTGGCCTGAAAGTGATATTGAAGAAATCAAGAAGTCTCCTGATGAACAAAGACTGGCCTTAACGGTCAACGAAGCAGGCTACTTGCGCTTATGGTTGTATGAACCTCATTCGAATAAAAAAGAAGAAGTTACAGGGTTTCCTGCAGGTGTGATTGAATCCATTTCCTGGATGAATAATGAGGAATTTATCTTTACATTGAAGACACCTTCTATGCCGGGAGACATCTGGAAATATTCGATATCCTCTCGAAGCGTTACACAATTAACGTATATCAGTGAATCTGAAACGGTTTCCCGCCACTCTGTTGAACCCCAATTATGTTCGTTTACCTCTTTTGACCAACTGGAGGTTCCTTACTTTTTCTATAATCAAGGGAATGAAAAAAATAAGCCTGCTGTTATTTATGTTCACGGTGGACCGGAGGGACAGACGAAAGCAGAATTTAACCCTGTGATTCAGTATTTGGCCAGTCAAGGCTTTGTGGTGGCGGCACCCAATGTCCGTGGCAGCAGCGGATACGGCAGGACTTATATACAGCTGGATGATGTCCGTAAAAGAATGGACTCTGTCAAAGACCTTATATGGCTGGTGAAGGATTTAATAGAAACCCATCAAGTCGACCCGGACAACATTGGTATTATGGGACGAAGTTATGGTGGATTTATGGTATTGGCTGCGATTACTCATTATCCTGATGTATGGGCAGCTGGCGTTGATATTGTAGGTATCTCGAATTTGCGAACCTTATTAACCAATACAGGGGCATGGAGGCGCAGGCTAAGAGAATGTGAATATGGATTTTTAGATCAAGACAGTGATTTCTTTGATGAAATTGCTCCTTTACATCATGCCCATAAAATAAAGGTTCCGTTGCTGGTATTCCACGGGCTGAATGATTCTCGTGTACCAGTCAGTGAATCAGAGCAGCTTGTGACGGAAATGAAAGCACGAGGTCAAGAAGTGGAACTAACTGTTTTTGATAATGAAGGCCATCAGACTGAAAAACGAGCGAATCACATTGTGATGCATCAAAATACCATCAAATTTTTCATCAAGCATTTAACAAAGTCAACCATGGCAAAGTAAGGGGGCGTTCTTTTGATAGAAGAAATCTATCAATATATTGAAGATCATAAAGAAATGTATCTAGAGTGGCTAATGGAAATTTGCAGGCAGCCAAGTGTTGCTGCACAAAACCGTGGTATTGAAGAAACCGTTAATCTAGTAGAACAGTACTTACAGCGATTATCCTTTGCAGTAGAGAACATACCAACGTCGGGAAATCCTATCGTTTATGGAGAATTAGATTCCGGCAAAGACAGAACCCTTACCTTTTATAATCATTATGATGTACAGCCGGAGGATCCAATTGAATTATGGGAAAGTCCGCCTTTTTCTCCGGAGATACGAGACGGAAAATTATACGCTCGAGGGACGTCTGATAACAAAGGGACCTTGCTTTCAAGGATATGTGCCATCCATGCTTATCAGCAGGTATATAAGGAATTACCAATCAATATCAAATTTATTATTGAAGGGGAAGAAGAGATTGGCAGTCCTCATCTTTCCGAATTTACCGAAAAGCATCCTGATAAATTAACAACGGACGGATGCATTTGGGAAAATGGCTTTAAAAGTACAGATGGGAGGCTGCAGATCACTCTTGGTTGTAAAGGAATGCTCTATGTGGAATTGCATGCAAAAGGGGCAAATGTGGATCTGCATTCAGCAAAGGCTGCAATTGTCACAAACCCTGCTTGGAGATTGGTATGGGCATTAAGTACGTTGAAGAATGAACAGGAAGAAATCTTAATAGACGGTTTTTACGATCGGATTCAAGAGATGACCATTGAGGAAAAAGAATTAACAGAGTCCATCGATTATAAAGAAAAGGAAGAATTAGAGCAGCTTGGACTCAAATCATATTTAAATAACTTAACAGGTTTCAATCTCAAAGAAAAACTAATCTTTCAACCTACTTGTACGATTTGTGGAATGGAATCAGGGTATACCGAACAAGGCGCAAAAACGGTATTACCCTCTGTGGCAAAAGCAAAAATTGATTTCCGGTTAGTATCTGAACAAGATCCTGATGAAATTTTGCAGCTGTTAAGGAAACACTTGGATAAACATGGATTTGAGGATATTGAAATCGTCCGCTTGAAAGGGCAGCGTGCTGCCTTAACAAAATTGAATGACGCTCTTGTTCAGAAAGTGGTCAGCAGTGCAGAGAAATTCTTTGAAAAGAAGCCGCAAGTGATGAGATCACAGGCAGGTACTGGTCCAATGTATACCCTTTGTCAAAAATTTGGTATACCAGCAGTAGGATTCGGAGTAGGTCATGCTGGCTCGCAAAATCATGCTCCCAATGAAAATATATATATCAATGATTTTATTGAAGGAATCAAATTTGCAGCACTTGTCATCCATGAATTTTAAATGAAATTAGCTCTTTTATTGGCTATAAAATGTAAGGAGTGGAGAAGTTGATAGATATAGTAAATGAGAAAATGGAGGAAATGCTGAACCTTTTAGAAAAGCTGGTCAATATGGATAGCGGCAGTTATTTTAAGCAGGGGATTGATGAGGTAGGTGCAGTTCTATCAAAAGAATATGAATCGCTCGGTTTTGATGTACATGTTGTTCCCCACGAGGAACGAGGAAATAATCTGGTGATTCGGCACCCTGATGCCACCAATCCAAAGGTGATGATTGTCGCCCATATGGATACCGTTTTCCCTAGAGGGACGACAGAAAAGCGGCCTTTTAGGATAGACGGAAATTATGCTTTTGGACCTGGTGTTGTCGATATGAAAGCAAGCTTGGTTTCTGTCCTATTTGCCATGAAAGCATTGGTGGAGAGGCAAGATGAGGCGTATAAGAATGTTGAAATTGTTCTCAATAGTGACGAAGAAATCGGTTCAAGACACTCAAGACCTCTTATCGAACAGATAGGAAAAGAAAAAGAGTATGCCCTTATCATGGAAGCTGCAGGGAAAGATGGTTCGATTGTTACGCAGCGAAAGGGTGGAGCAAGGTACAAAATTAAAGTAGAAGGAGTACCTGCTCATTCAGGGTCTGAGCATGAAAAGGGCCGCAGCGCGATTGAAGAAATTGCTTATAAAACGATAAAATTGCATAAAATCACTGATTATAAAAAAGGCATCACTGTCAATGTTGGATTGTTAAAAGGAGGAACTTCCGCTAATACAATCGCGCCCATTGCGGAAGCTGAAGTGGATGTAAGGATTACAACACTGGAGCAAATAAAAGAAGTAGAGCAGAAAATGAAGGAGATTTGCTCTGAACCAAACATAAAAGGGACAAAAGTCAAGCTAGCAGGCCAGTTAAATCGGCCGCCAATGCTGAAGACCAAAAAATCAATCGAATTGATTGGTTTAGTGCAGGACATTGGGAAAGAAATGGGGATTGAAATCAAAGAGTCATTTAGAGGAGGATGCTCAGATGGCTCTTTCACCAGCTCCATGGGCATCGCAACCGCCGATGGGCTTGGTCCAATAGGCGGGAACGGCCATAGGGATGATGAGTACTTAGACATTTCATCATTACCTGAACGAACGGCCTTGCTGGCAGAAACCATCAGCAGATTGACCCATATGCACCGGACTACACAATTTAAGGAAAAACAAAAATAATCCACCTTTGAGTCAGCGACTTGGATACTCATACTATTGTTGGTCGACTAGTGGAAAATATCTTTCCGCAAATAGTTTAGTAGAAATTTAAATCAATATATCGTGATAGAAAAATGGTGTAGGAAGAATTCCTGCGCCATTTCTGATTGTGCGCCCGGCATGGGTGCAGTCTCTAGGGTGAAAGTCCCGAGCCATGAAGGCAGTAGTAGTGGTTAGCTTAACGCAAGGGTGTCCGTGGTGACGCGGAATCTGAAGGAAGCGAACGGCAAACCTCCGGTCTGAGGAACACGAACTTCATATAAGGCTAGGTATCATTGGATGAGTTTGCAATCCAAAACAAAGTCCATACTGCCGAAGGTGGTACAGAGTAAATGAAGCAGATAGATGGAGGGAAAGACTGCACTCTTACCCGGGGAGGTCTGATTGACAAGCCAAGTACACTTGGTAACCTGTCTAGCAATGGATAGCTGAACAATCAGAAGTCAGCAGAGGTCATAGTACCATTCTAACTCGAGAATGAATGGGAAGGACTGAACTATTAAGAGAGAATGAAGTCTGTACATTCGGCAATTGCATTGAACACAGACAATCCGAAAGGACCTACCTAAAGGAGGAAGCGATGAATCCGCTGGGGACTCTAGGAGGGTGGAGCAAGAGTCGGCATAAACAGAGCCTTCATTCACGTGGAAAGGAATATCATCATGTTAATGGAACGAATCTTGTCACGAGAAAATCTCTTAACTGCCCTTAAACGGGTAGAGCAGAACAAAGGAAGTCACGGCATAGATGGAATGTCCGTAAAATTCCTACGACGACATCTCTATGAAAACTGGGATTCCCTTCGGGAAGCTTTGAGAACAGGTAACTATCATCCTTCCCCTGTTCGCCGTGTCGAAATCCCGAAACCAAGCGGAGGAATAAGGCTTTTAGGCATACCAACTGTGACAGACCGTTTCATCCAACAGGCAATTGCCCAAGTATTAACCCCAATCTTTGACCCAACCTTTTCTGAAAACAGCTATGGTTTCCGTCCTAATAGGAGTGCCCATAATGCGGTAAGAAAGGCAAAGGGATTTATCAAGGAGGGTTTCCGTTGGGTAATTGATATGGACTTAGAGAAATTCTTTGATAAGGTCAATCATGACAAATTGATGGGGATACTCGCTAAAAGAATCGAAGACCGCATACTTCTCAAACTAATCCGGAAATATCTTCAATCAGGTGTAATGCTCAACGGTGTCGTTCAATCAACGGAGGAAGGTACTCCGCAAGGAGGACCTCTGAGTCCTCTCCTTTCAAACATAATTCTTGATAAACTAGATAAAGAATTGGAAACCAGAGGACATAAGTTTGTCCGTTATGCGGACGACTGCAACATTTATGTTAAGTCATTAAAAGCAGGAAAACGTGTAATGGAATCCGTTTCGACGTTTATCGAGCAGAAACTGAAGTTGAAGGTAAACAGGGATAAGTCGGCAGTTGACCGCCCGTGGAAACGGAAATTTCTTGGTTTCAGCTTTACTTTAAATAAAGAACCGAAGGTACGAATTGCGAAAGAAAGTATTAAACGCTTTAAGACGAAGATCCGAGAAATTACCTCTAGGTCAAAATCTTTTCCAATGGAAGTAAGGATTGAAATGTTAAACCGTTATCTAACAGGATGGTGTGGGTACTTCGCCTTAGCTGACACACCAAGCAAATTTAAAGAATTCGATGAATGGATAAGAAGAAGACTCAGAATGTGCAAATGGAAACAGTGGAAGAAACCTAAAACCAGAGTCAGGAAACTAATGGGTTTAGGTGTCCCTGATTACAAAGCATATGAATGGGGCAATTCCCGAAAGAACTACTGGAGAATCGCATGTAGTCCAATATTACACAAAACCCTCGATAACTCATATTGGAGTCAACGAGGGTTGAGAAGTCTATATAATCGTTATGAATTTCTACGTCAATCTTAATGGAACCGCCGTATACCGAACGGTACGTACGGTGGTGTGAGAGGTCGGGGGTTAGTCACCCCCTCCTACTCGATTGAAGGAGATATATATGAAATTTTTAAAATTATTAATCTTATTTCTGATATTTGAGATACCAAAGTGGTAGATTACCGTTGATCTATTACGAATATTTTATGATAATACACTGCAGACAGGTTAGAGAGCATCTATTTAAAAAAGAGGTCAAACTTTCTTGCTTAGTTTTTATCATTTATTACTCGTAATACAAGAACATAAAGAAAATACAGTCCCAAATAAGCACCTGTCATAAGGAAAATGGGATTTAGAAATACCGCATGAATATTGGTCATAAAGACTTTATCATCTCTGATAATCTCAAAGATAGCGATTGAAGAAATATTTCCAAAAATAAGTGCAGACAGAATCGCCATTAAATCAAAAATGACCTTTATTATGGACCATTTTCTTCGAAGTACAACCATTAATATAGGGAGTACAATACTTCCGATTATTAAAAGGAGCTTCATCAGTATCACCTCGCTTATCATTCTTCACGAAATATAAGGGGATTAAACATACTAAGTAATGGGTGAAAAGTAAAGCCTTCAAGCGGTTTTTTCCATAAAAAGCAGTGATTGGCAGAAGGACAGCGCTTCTATAAATCCACTGAAACCTTTTCAAGCTGCCTTCGTTTTATAGGGAAACTAAATTGGTTATTTGTGGGAGGAGAACATGTATGTCTGAAAAAGGCTGTATAAAATGCGGAAGCAAAGATGCAGGAACAAAGGAAGTGGCGATGACGGGAACCGGTTTATCGAAAATCTTAGATATATAGCACAATACTTTTATAGTGGTGTATTGTAAAAAATGTGGGTATTCCGAGTTTTATAATAAGCAATCTTCAAATCGTCCCATATATTAGATTTATTCTTTGATAATTAAACATTAATAATTTTATTATGTAAATTGAACCAAAGATATTCATTAATTATCTTAAAGGCAGGAATCAAGGGTCAGTCCCCCAGTGCATTAAAGCTTTAACATAATAGGGGACTGACCCCATTTTAAAATTTATCATTGTAAATATCTGGGTATATTGGAAGAGTCCTCATTTAAGGTTTCAGTGAAGATATTGTCTTGTATTAATGTTTGATTGTTTGCGATCATTTGATGACCATTTTTAATCAATTGAATGAGGTTTTGAATATCTTCTTTTGTCGCAGGTTGTTTTTCTTTTTTTAATGTATATTCAATTGTCCACTAGTTTCAAGTGTAGCAAATTCAACGTCACTAATTGCAGCAATCCCTGATTGTCGTAGTCGCTCTTCTAATTTATCTACGGATAGTCGGAGTTTTCTTAAATTCTTTTCATTTAAGGTACCATGTTCAATTACCGGTATAGCTTTACCAGAAATGGCAGTCTCGGCTCCATCAAATTTTAATTGAATGTATTCCGTAAGGATTAGACTCAGTACCAATAATATTGCTACACCAAACGTTGTCCAAAATCCCTTCCCGGAGACCGGCTGAATAAGAAGTGTCCCAATTGCTATCATGATTAACGGTTTGGGGAATAGTCATCTGAGAAAGCGTTCTTCTTCCACTGATTCTTAAAATAAAAGTTCCTACGACAAAAATAAGAACTGTTTGCCATATCAAGTTAATATCCATGTCCACTCTCCTTACTTGTATTAATAGGAATATTGTCTTCAAGCCATGTAAAATTTACATACTATTTATTATCCATATAATTTCCTTGGATATGTATCATATACCAACGATAAACAAGATAGTCTGTATAAAAAAAGAAGTAAATCTCTTCGAATTTTTACCTCTTTAAAATCTTGAAAGCAGTAAACTACAATTGATGCTACTAATTTACATATTTTGGATTTTACCCTGTTTAACATAAAATATATATATTTTTATAATATTTATTATTTAAAGTAAGGGGAGAAATTGTAAAGGTCCATTTCTTTGTAATGAACGAAGCTTTTTTATTAAAAATAAATTAGGAACTCTGACATATCCCATTAAGGGTTTTTTAAATTAAACTGGTTACTCACAATATCAAACAAAATATGCTTGTTAATTCTTTAAAGTGATAACGGAAGCCGAGGAGACTGTTTAAGTGTTGATATAAGATGCTGCCCATGCCAAACAGCTGTGAAGTAAAATTTATCATTTGGAAATGTTTCATTAAATAAAACATCTGATATTGCTTTTTCCTCATTCCAATTGCGAAGTGATGACTCTAATAATAAAATATTTTGTATCCAAATATTCATACCTTCTTTTGTTAACGAACCAGATTTTTTCCACTCATCCATAATTTTGAAGAGGACCTCTATATCGGCATTCACTTTTATCAATGTTTTAAAAAGAAAATCTCCATCAATTATTTGTTGTTTACTTTTTTTTAACAAAGGGTTAAATTTTACACTTAATTGGGCTTGATTAATCTTTTTTTCAATTTCGAATATTTTTTTATGTAATTGATTAAATTCTTCATTGAAATAATTTTTTTGAGGTGCCCCTGCTTCCAACCAGGCACCCAAAAATTTCAGCATATTCGCTAATCTATTAGGCAGTTCCTCCACTTCTGCAATTGCACCTTTTGTAAGATTAGGAGGGTGAATAAATATAAGTAACAGCAAAGCTACCACTACTCCAATAATTGAATCTCGAATTCGATCCACCCCATATCCAGGGAGTTTATGTTCAAATTCAAGAACAAGTAAAACACTTAGCGCAATTTGATGAAGGCTTGTTGCAGTTGCACCTAAAATAAGTGGAACTATAAGACTGACCAACATTATTAAAGCGATTGACCATCCGTTTGCATGCAAAGAAGGTGCAAGAATGGAAACCGATACTCCACCAATTATCGTACCGATAATTCTTGCAATTCCAAATCTTATGGACTTAATAAGAGTTGCTTGTAAACACAAAATAAGTGAGATGGGAGCTAAATATGGGTAATTGGAACCGAATAAAATAGCTAATTCCCACGAAATGGATGAACCAATCACCATTTTAAGGCACAAACTTATTTTATGCTGGATCGATAGTTTTTTGTTATTCACATAGCTACCTCCTGGATAAAACCTTAGTTATTATTTTGTTTTTTGGAACACTATTTATACAGATGTTTGTTCTCACACTCGCAATTTTATGAATAACTTTAATTCTATTTGTGAACAATTTGCTAAAATTCTTAGTGGAAAAAGTACCATAAACCATGATGTTTGTTCGGTATCACTTCATCGCAATTTTAAAGTAATGGTTCAAGGGCGCCTGAGCAGATCTGTTGTACCAGCAGAAGTCACATTTGAATCACTGGATCAAAGCGGTAATGCGTTATGCTTGGCTGAAATTGCGATTCTAGAAGAAAGCAGCTATCCAGTTGCTTAGGTTTGTTTCACTAACGAGTGAAAAAACTGAGGATTGGTTTGTTACGACAGCCTTTTTGTTGTACCACTACCACCAAACTAATTGACAGGCACTAAATAAGATTCAAAATGGTAATTGGGTGAAAAGTAAAAGCTATCAAGCAGATTCTTTATGGTCCTAAATTGGACAGAGAGAGGAAGAAGGACAATACCTTTATAATTCCACTGAAACCTTTTTAAGCTGCCTTCGTATTATAGTGAAACTAACTTGGTTATTTGTGGGAGGAGAACAAGTATGTCTGAAAAAGGCTGTATAAAATGTGGAAGCAACGATGCAGGAACAAAGGAAGTGGCGATGACGGGAACAGGATTATCGAAGATCTTAGATATTCAACACAATACCTTTATAGTCGTGTATTGTAAAAAATGTGGTTACTCGGAATTCTATAATAAGCAATCTTCTAAAGGGTCAAATATATTGGATTTATTCTTTGGTTAATATAAATATTCTCCATAATTTTATTATGTAAACTGAAATAAAGAGTTAGTCCCCCATTGTATTAAAGCTTTAAGTATTAGGGGACTGACCCATTTTTAAGAAAAAAGATTTAGTGGTCCAAATTCGACTGTCTTGCCGCATAAAACCTTACAAAGAACTTCGTCAGCCCATAAGCAATCATTGTAATAACAATATCTATGAAAAATAGATGTACAATCGTAAATCCCTTATAGATGGAAACGAGACCCAGCCACTTTTCAATAGGTGCAAAAACAAAAGCAAGTATCGCACTTAGTCCAGTCGTCCATATAATGAAAGGTTTATCTTCATTCAAGCAATATTGATAGACAAGCATAAAGGAAACAGGGATAAGGGATGCTGTAATTCCTAACGCTTGTGGCAAGAATGGCGTTAGGAAATAACGATGGTCTACATAACCTTGTCTTATAAGTATGAGGTCTGTATATGTCCATAACATATGTACGGTGTAGCCAAAGAAAAGAATTTCAAGACTTTTATTTCGGTTAAGCTTAATTAGAAGCACAACTAGTGGAACAAGCAAGAAGAGTAGGATGACCCAGAACTGCCAGTTTCCCCAGTCAGAATGCTCACGCCAAAAAGAATGCATTAAAGATGAAACCCGTTCACTCTTATTGTTTATTTCTTTCCAATATTGTTTAACTGACATGCTATCAACCCCTCTATACGCAAAAAACCAGTTATAGATTAATCCCTTTTTTCCTGAGTAATCACCTGTTATTAAAATTGCCAAGCACTTTATTTTTATACAAAATAAGGGATTGCCATGGAAAATTTAAATGGTTTTAGAAAAAATGGAGGTGAGTTTGCATGTACGTAAAGAAAAAAACGATAATGCTAGTTAATTTGAACAAGCAGCCCTTAATTTAATAAATCATTATACAAATTAATGTAAGCAACGGTTTCTTGTTCAGGTGAACTGTATTCGCTGATCCATTCCTTTGCTTGTTGAGTCACTTTCTCCCGCAAGGCAACATCACATACAATGGATTGAACGGCCTTTTTAAATTCATCCATTGTTTCATAAAGCCAGCCTGTTTGTTCGTGGCGTATCAATTGGACATTTGCTTCATTTTTTCGCGCGATGACAGGCCGCCCTAATGCCATTGCTTCCATAAGGGCAAGCGACTGACCTTCAGATAGGGAAGTATTGATGACGATTTGGGCTTGTTCGTACCAAAACTTCATTACCTCATAAGGAACAACGCCAGCATAATTCATCCAATGGCGACGTTCTGCTTCCTTTTGTACAACTTTATAAACGTTCTCATCTAACTTTGCCCCAAGAATCGTGAATTCCATATTGGGGTATTCGCGAATTAACTCATCAAGTGCCGGAACTACATGCAAAACATCTTTTACTGGTCGTAATCCGGCAGGAAGTAGAATACGTGGAAACATCCCTCCTTTAATGGGGGAAATATTCCAAGGCAGCCAGATCCCTTGGGGAATGACGATGGTCTTATCGGTCCATCCAGGGAATAACCGTTTTACCTTTTCTCTTGCATCATCTGTAAAAACAGTAATAAAAGAAGCGTCATTTAAGAATGAAAATATTTCATCATTCATGCTTGCCTGTAAATCAATATTAATATCGGTTCCACCCATCGTGACCAGATAGGGGCGATTTAAAATAAAATTGACTTCTGTTTGCCATTGAATAAATCGGGTAGCATGTAAAATATGATAAATATCAGCATCTGAACGATGCCAATCATCTTCTTCCAAGTATGGGATAACGGAAGTATGAATATTTCCCTGCTGCAAAAAGTGAACAAGACGCTTTATGGTTGTAGAATTTCCTCTTGGCTGATTAAAATAAGGAGCAAAAAATAGGATATGCATACAGATCACCTGTCATTAATGTAAATAGAACCTGCAAATATACTTTATTGTTATCTCCTTATATTATAGATTGCTTACTTGCTTTTCCAAAACACAAAATGGCACCATTTTTCTTAACGGGTTTCCTTTCCTGTCGCAAAACCAGAAAATGCAATCGAAAATGTAGCCCAATTTGTATTGCCTTTTGTCCTTGTTTTTGCAATTAAAAATTAAATGGCTCATTTGACTGAGCCATTTTTGGTAAAAGAGGGGACCTCACAGAACCAGATGAGGGAATCAGCATGGTTTGATAAATAAGCGGAAAAATTTCCCTTAAATAGGAAATAGCACTGAAAATAGCTTAAATAGACGGAGAGATTCCGCCTTTTGATTCGAAAAACGTGAAAAAGGGTAATTTTGCACTGCTTAATCGGAAAACCTCCGCTTATATCCCCCGAACCAAGCTCTATTCTGCAGTCTAACGGAAAAATCTCCGCGTATTTTAAATATCACTGGTTACTCAATTAAGGATAAGACTTCTTATCTTAATATTTAATGTTTGCAATAGTTAACGGAAAGCGTGACAATTTTCTGGTGTTTTTTTGAGATGTCGATTATATGTTCCACAGTTTATGGTTTGAACATAAAATAATAAACAGTAACGGGAGAATAGGAGGGAATTTGGGTGGCTTCAATCGTTAATGTAGGAATGTTAAACATAAATTCTCCTCAACCTAGTTCCGCCATTTTTGTTGGTGAAGGTATTGTAAATGGGATGGATGCTAACAGGAAATACAATTTAAATACAGGGGGAATTTACGGTATTAACACCATTAATCTCGGAAATATAAATAATGTCGCGGATAGCTTTGAAATCATAGATGGGGTTATCTTTGATCAGGACTTTAAGCCGAGCATTCCAGTGAACGCATAAACAATCAGTAAGGCACGGCTTTTTAGGTGAGTGCACAACCCAAGATTCATGAACATAAATTAAAGCATTAAGCATCATTCATAATGAACTAAAGTGGTGAACCATAAATGGGTAAAACTACAGATTTTACTTTTGCAGGTAACATTCATGTCCGAACCATGGAGAGACAATGTGGTATTTTTATTGGGGAGCAAAATACAGCGATAGGTTGGAGTGCTCATGGCAAGCAAAACAGTGTGTTCGGAAGTATTGGCGGACAATCTAATATACTACTACACAATACTTCAATTCTAAATGACCCAGACGTAATAGATACCCCAATTGATGATCGGGACATCCATATTGCTCTTGATAATTCAAGTGATGAAAACGAGACAACAAATGTTAATCTTAATAGTATAAACGTTAATTCAATGTTGCCAAGCAGCGCGGTATTCGTTGGTAAAGGTCATGTCAATGGGATTGATGGCAACCAAAAACAAAATAGAACAATCGGCAATGTAAATGGAAATAACACTCGGATAGTGAGCAATTTCAATTTAAATGATGATCAAGATTGTGTAGATGGAATTATGGATGATCGTGATATCAAAATTGCAAACATTAAAACTGAATAATTAAAAAGGATGCTTCGATAATATTCGAACCATCCTTTTTTAATAGGCTTATATTAATACCCAGGCAAATAGATTAAGTCCTAACCCAAGCAAGATAGGTTCTTTCATTCGCCAAATGCTGCTGTATATATTTTGAATCAATGGTTTGCTGCTGTATATTTTTGGAGCTAATAGATTGGTTTCGATCTTCAGTCATACATTTACCTCTTAAAATTTAAATAAAGTCGTTATCAGCTAATAAAAAGTAACAGTTAAAACCAAATGTTAATTGCAGTCGAATTTATTATAACACCAATAGAAAGATTAAGGAGGCATTTGGTGAATATAAGCGAACTTTACTCAAACAATCTGATTTTAATGATTTTTTAATAAAACCAATAAACCATGTTTGTTATAATAAAAATGCAATCTTTTAAGAATAATTTGTTAATGAATGATAGTAAGAAGGGAGTCAGGTATGTTAGCACTTATTTATCCGTTTAATCCAATAGCGATTCATCTTGGACCTATTGCTGTGCATTGGTACGGTGTGATCATCGGTATTGGTGTTATTTTAGGGCTATTGCTAGCTGAAAAAGAAGGGAAGAAGAGAGGAATTCCTTCTGGAACAATTGGTGATTTAATTATCATTGCGTTACCAATAGCTATCATTTGTGCAAGGACATACTATGTCCTCTTTGAATGGAATTACTATAAAAATCATCTTAATGAAATCCCTGCTGTTTGGCATGGTGGAATTGCCATTCACGGCGGTATTATCGGTGCCGTTTTAACAGCCATTTGGTTTTGTAGAAAAAGAAAAATATCCTTCTGGAAAATGGCAGATCTATTAGCTCCTAGTCTGCTGCTTGGACAAGCCATTGGCCGATGGGGAAACTTTATGAACCAGGAAGCCCACGGGGGACCGGTATCTAGAAGTTTTCTGGAGTCACTCCATTTACCTGACTTTATTATTAACCAAATGAATATCAACGGTGTTTATTACCAGCCAACATTTTTGTATGAATCCATCTGGAGTTTCACAGGTGTTATTCTATTACTCCTTTTAAGAAGAATCGATTTTAGGAGAGGCGAAATATTTTTAACCTACCTGCTTTGGTATTCAATTGGAAGATTCTTTGTCGAGGGCCTTCGGACAGATAGTCTAATGTTGACATCCCATATACGAATTGCCCAATTAGTATCAATAGTTTGTGTAATCCTAAGTATCGTCATTGCCTTGTATCGAAGAAAGAAAGGTTATGCACTTTTAAGTTCTACCGCCGATAACTTTAAGTAATTTATTAACAAAAACCTTCCGTTATATCCATTTTGGAAGGTTTTTTGTTGTTTTCATTTAATCTCATGACAATGCCTCACATTAAAAACCCGAATATCTTCTGAAATCAGGAAATAATACTAGGGAGGTGAAAATATGGATACGGAAAATTTGAAATTGACATCTTCTGAAATTGGTTCTTTATGGGGCGAGTATGTAAACGGAACAGCGGTAGACGTAGTAAATAGATATATGTACTCCATTATTGAAGACAAAGCAATAAAGGCGATTTTTCATGATGCTCTCAAGACATTTGAAAAACAAAAGACTCAAATGATCACCTTTTTTGAGAATGAGGGGTTTCCTGTCCCAATTGGATTTAATGAATCCGACCTGTATGCAGGAAAACAGAGATTGTTTTCAGATGCATTCTGCCTGCATTATTTACACGTAATGACTTTACATGGATTATTAGGACATATCACCGCATTTAGCATTTCTGTTAGAAAAGACTTAAGGGACTTTTACGACTCTTGTGATGGTGATGCAAAAAGGATGTATCACCAAACGATTGAATTATTGCTTGACAAAGGGCTTTTTCAGAGAGACCCATTATTTTATGCATATGAACATCCTCAATTTATTTCAAGCACTGATTTCAAAGATGGTCTTTTTGGAAAGGGAAGAACTCTTGCTGCCACAGAAATCATTAGTATTTCTTTTAACCTGAAAAAAAGCATAATGGCAAAAACCCTTTCTATTGCATTCAGCCAGGTCGCGGAATCCAAAGAAGTTAGGAAATTTTTAACTGAATCTGAGGAAACAGCTGATGGACAAATAAAAGCATTAGCAAAACTACTACAAGCTGATAACTTACCAGTTCCAAAATCAATGGAAACTGAAGTGACAATTTCAACTGACTCTCCATTTTCTGATAAGTTATTAATGTACCACATGGGATTTTTGTTTCAAATTGCACAAACCTATCATGGGGCTGGTCTTGCAACAGCTATGCGAACGGACCTCGTGACCAATTATGAAGCAACTATTTTACAAAATCTTATGGTTACAAAAAACTGGTTTAATATTATGGTGAAAAATAAATGGCTAGAACAACCTCCACTTGCACCTAATAGAACAGAAATTGCAAAACAAAAATAACAAGAAATGCCCTTCAATCGGAAGGGCATTTTATTTATTAGAAAATCCTTCTTCAACTAAACTTCCTTTACTTCAATAAGCAAGGGAGTTACCATCACGACAAATCCTTCTATCGTTCAAGAACCGATTTGTTAAAAGCGTTAAGAAATATTTGAAAAAACTACCATTAATAATATCGCCAATGTTCCCTATCCTATAAAGGTAAATATGATGGGAGGAATTTTCATGGCGCAATTAAGAGATATCATGACATCAAATGTAGTTTCAGTTAAGGAAACACAGACCGTACAGGAAGCTGCAGCGTTAATGAGCGAATATAATATCGGAGCAATCCCAGTAGTAAATAACAACAAACAAATTGTTGGAATTGTAACAGATCGCGATATCACCCTTCGTACAACAGCTCAAGGTGAAGATGCACAAACACCAGTATCTGAAGTCATGACTGCACAGCAAATCGTCCAAGGTACACCTGAGATGGATGTTCATCAGGCAGCAAATTTAATGGCAGAGCAGCAAATCCGCCGACTGCCGGTAGTCGAAAATGGACAAATCGTAGGAATGGTTGCTTTAGGTGATTTAGCCGTACAAAATAAATATGCAAACGAGGCAGAAGAGGCATTACAAAGTATTTCAACTCCTTCTGCACCACAACAATAGTAAGGGGTTCCTTTTAAAAGCACAGACCCGAACCAGGGTCTGTGCCATTGCTTAAATAAAAACAGAGTATGGGAAATTCCCATACTCTGTTTTTATTATTATTCTAGCTACATCAGTTCCTATAGGCCTTATGTGTTTAAAACGGCTCGATGGCTTTCTCGTTTTTACCGGTTTGAGGCTGATTTTCAATACTTCTTGCTTCGACTTCCTTGGGAATTTCTTTAAGGTGATTATTTACTTCTTCTACTTGATTCGTATTTCTCATTTCATCCATTTTCAAAAACCTCAATTCATTTAAAATATTTTATAAATATAGTATGAGCAGTAACGAAGATTTTATGTCCGCTGAGTCAGATCCGTATGGTTTTGACATGTTGTCTTTGGCTGAATTTTTTATTTAGTTTTTTGTAGATCAAAATATTGCACGGTCTTAACATCACGAAAATATTTTCTTTGACAAAAAACTTTTTTATATATAAAATTATTAAAAATTGGTAATTTAAAGATCTCGAAAATACGATCAATTATTATTGTTTTACTTAGTGCCTATTATTATAAAATTAAAGGGGAATTTGAATGGAAGATAATAAGAATGGAATTGAAGAAAAGAAAAAGCCCAAATACAACGTTCCCGCTGTTGATAGTGCGTTTAAAATATTAACTTTACTAAGCCGAAAAAAATTTAGTAAAAGTAATTTAACTGAGATTTCTAAAGCGCTTTCCCTTACCCCAACTACTTGTTTTCGGATTTTGCAAAAGTTAGAGGAACTATCGATTGTTCGTTTTGATAAAAGTTCAAAGCGGTATAGTCTTGGCCCGTATCTGGTTGTCTTAGGAGAAAGAGCAAAAGAAAATCAATTTGATATCTCTGTCATTATTCCGTACTTGGAGAGTCTTTCAGAAAAAACGGGACTAACCGCTTTTCTTGTCAGCAGAATTGGTAAAAAACGCTCAACCATTATTGCTAAGTCTGAGGGGGAAGAGTTTGGAATTAATGTATCGGTAGGAAGGCATTTTTCAGTCATTGATGGTTCCTATGGTAAATGTTTATTAGCTTATATGGAAGAAGAAGATGCTGGCGAACTTTTACATACCAATGAAGGACTGCGAACAATGTCTTCAGAGGAGATTCAAGAACTGATAAAAGAATTGCCAACCATCCGAGAGAATGGATATGCCACAACCTTTGGAGAGTACATTGATGGAATCGTAGGGATCTCGGCACCTCTTTTTAATACTGACGGATCTGTGGATATGGCCATTTCAATTATTGGTATGACCGCCCAATTTAACGATAAAGAAATTGTAAAAATGGGCGAACTCATTAAAAGAGTTGGACAGGAAGTTAGTTTCAAAATAAGCGGTTATGTAAGTAAAAAATAAGTCTTTTTTATAAAAAATTTATATATCGAAATAATCATCTAAAGGAACGTATCCCCATCGAACGTTCCTTTTTTATTTTTTTCACTAAACTCCCTGGAAGAGCTAAATCGTAAAGGTCTTCCTTCCTCAGTATAACTAATGGCCTAATTTTCTAAAAATTAAAATATTTCATTGACGAAAAATTTTTTTACATATAAAATCTTGAATAGATTAACAAATGTTTCCTTTCTTTCATCATCTTAAAATAGGAGTGACTTGAAATGGAATTAAACGGAAAAATCGCGGTGGTAACCGGGGCAGGACAAGGAATTGGCAGAGAAATCTCGTTATTTCTAGCAAAGCATGGGGCAAATGTGGTGGTAGGAGATTTAAATTTAGAATCCGCCCTGCAAGTTGCGAAGGAAATTGAAAAACTGGGAACAAAAGGCTTAGCTTACCAGGTAGATGTTTCGCAAAAAGAAAGTGCTCACGGACTAATTCAAGCAGCGATTGACACATTTGGAGGTTTAGATATTCTTGTAAACAATGCCGGAATTACAAGGGATGCCATGTTACACAAGATGACGGAAGAACAATTCGATCAAGTAATAGCTGTACATATGAAAGGAACCTTCTTGTGTATGCAGGCGGCGGCCATTCATATGAGACAGGAGCAAAAAGGTAAGATCGTTAATATTTCATCGATCGCTGGGAAAGTGGGAAATATGGGCCAAGTGAATTATGCCGGAGCAAAGGCTGGGCTTGTCGGAATGACGAAGGCTGCAGCAAAAGAGCTTGCTAAATTCCAAGTAAATGTGAATGCGGTGCAGCCTGGCTTTATTGACACGGATATGACACGTGCGGTGCCAGAGAAAGTTCGGCAAATAAAGATTGCTGAAATCCCAATGAATAGAATCGGCGAACCATTGGACATTGCCAAAGCTGTGGTATTCCTTTGTTCCGATTATTCAGATTACATGACAGGCAATGTTTTAGAAGTGACTGGCGGCCGTTTCATGTAATAACAGAATAATAGAAGTATTTTAAGGATAGCAATGAACAATGAGGGAGTATTCAAGGTGTCAGGCACCTTTAAAGCTGTGTGCCATCAAAATATGAGCAATGAAAGGCGGGAAAGCTGAATGAATTTTGAGTACTCACAAGAGGCGGAGTCTTTTCGCGAGTCTTTTCGCACCTGGTTAGTGGCCAACTTTCCGAAGGAGTGGAACGATGAAGTAACTGGTGAGGAATTGGTGGAAAGACGAAGAACGTGGGGCAAAATGTTGGGTCAGGGAGGATGGGTAGCACCTGCTTGGCCAAAAGAGTATGGCGGCCTCGGATTAACGCTGGAACAACAGTTAGTTTATATTGAAGAATTAGTACGGTTCAATGCACCCGAAGTGTTAAATTCCAATGGAATTGGCATTTTTGGAATGACATTAATTCGCTATGGTACAGAAGAACAAAAGAAGCACTATCTACCCCGGATGCTTTATCATGACGACATATGGTGTCAAGGTTTCTCAGAACCGATTGCCGGATCGGATTTAGCTGGTCTTCAAACAAAAGCAGAACGTAAAGGAGACCATTATGTATTAAATGGTCAAAAAGTATGGACATCTTATGCTCCCTATGCAAATAAATGCTATATCTTGGTCCGAACGGGAGAATCCAGATACAAAGGCATTAGCCTGATGATCTTAGATTTGAAACAGCCAGGTGTCACAGTACGGCCAATAAAAAATATTGCCGGTGAATCAGAACTGGCTGAAGTTTTTCTAGATGATGCCGTTGTTCCAATCGAGGATGTCGTTGGAGAAATAAATAACGGGTGGGAGATGGCTAATTATTCGCTTGCCAACGAACGTGGAATTCATTTTGCGCAGCGCGCCTTAAAAATGCAGCAAGAATTCCAGCAGCTAGTTTCGCTTTTTCAAAATCAGATGAACAATGACAACTCGCAAGCAATCAGCTCCGTCCTGCAAAATAAATTAGTTCAGTCCTATTTATCCTGTGAAATATTAAAAAGTATCTCCTTACGGAATATTGCCCTTATTGCTCAAGGTGATGATAACGGTGCCATCCCCGCCATAGCCAAACTAGTTTGGAGTGAAAGTCATCAAGATTTACTTAATTTAGGCGTGGAAGTTCTAGGCGAAGAATCGTTAGTTAAAGGGGAACATGAAGTGTGGTTACAGAAATTTCTTATCTCACGAGCCGAAACAATCTATGCCGGAACGACACAAGTTCAAAAAAATATTATCGCTAAATCTCTGGGACTGCCTAGCTCAAAAGGGGGGAGAGCATAATGGAATACCGCTTTTCTGAACAGCAGCAAATGTTAAAAAAGGCTCTGCAATCATTGTTAAAAAAAGAGATGACACTAGAACATTTTAAAGAAATAGTCGAAAAGAAACATGGCTTTTCAAAGGATGAATGGAGGAAACTGGCAGATAATGGCTGGCTCGGAATACTGGCACAAGGAAAATGGCAGGTCTTTGAGGATATGACATCTCTTGACTTGATGTATCTGTCAGAATCGTTTGGAGAAAGACCTTTTCCTGGCCCTTATTTGTTAACAGCTGGATTAATTGTCCCGCTCCTAAGTCAATTAAAATTATCGTCTGTTCAACAACAACAATTAGACCTTTTGCTATCTGGAGAAAGCCTCATCACCACGGTCTTGCCTCAGTTAGCAAAGTCCCAAAACGGAATAGACTTCAATTGGCCATCTATCAAAATAGCAAATCGGGAAACCAACCGAATTCAATTGACAGGTGAAATCAAACATATCCCGTTTATCCAGCACGCAGATTTTTGTTTATTGCCTGTAAGAGACAATAGCGGGGGTGTTTCTCTAGCATTATTAAATACCAGCCTGGAGGGCGTAACGGTTTCAGCCGAGGAATCAGTGGAACTGGCCAAACCGCAAGGAACCATCCAGCTTGATCATGTTTGGATCAATAAAGTGGATTTTATTGAAGGATTCGACACTGACCACCAAGAGTTGTTAAATGAGCAAGTTATCCAGTATTTACTTTGTTCTAATGGAGAAATCATTGGCGGTGCAGACGAAGTATTAAAAAGAACCATTCATTATGTAACCCAGCGGAAGCAATTTGGAGTTCCAGTTGGATCCTTCCAAGCGGTGAAACATATGATTGCCGATATGCATGTCGCTATTGAAAAAGCGCGCAGCTACAGTTTTTATATAGCAGCTCAACAGGAAACAAATCAGGATAAAAACTTATTGAATGTTATGGCAAGCCGCTATTTTAGTACAGAAATGTATAAAAAAGTCTGTGAAGCTGCGATCCAGCTTCACGGTGGAATGGGCTTTACATGGGAAGAAAGCATTCATTATTGGTACAAATCTTCCATTTACCAGCTTTACCACATTACCCATCCATCGATCATGATTGAATTTGTCATGCAAAACTTGCTTTCACCTTCTGAAAAACCTCAAGGAATAACAATTTAATCTTTCACCAAATAAAGAAAAACGATTTCTATGCGTAACAAAAAAATAAAGGGCAGGTGAAAAGATGTCAATCAAACGGGCAGCTGCTATTGTCGGCGTTGGAGATGTTGAACTCGAGAAAGGAAAAGTAAAACACGGTCATTCGGTTTTACAAATACAGGCGATTGCTGCAAAAAGAGCATTAGAGGATGCCGGATTATCAAAGGATGATGTCGATGGGATTTTTGTTGCCGGACTTTGGGGATTACCTGGCATAGGTTCCTTTCCATCTGTTGTGGTATCTGAATACTTAGGGATTCAACCAAAGTATACCGATTCCACTCAAATAGGCGGATCAGCCTTTGAAGCGCATGTCGGCCATGCGGCTGCAGCCATTCAATCAGGATTATGTGAAGTAGCTTTAATCCTCTATGGAAGTACGCAGCGCTCTGAAAAATCCCGTACATTGGCTGGACGACCCCCAGTCTTAACGGCCCAATACGAAACTCCATATGGATTGCCGTCGCCTGCAGGTGCTTACGCTATGGCAGCCCATCGCCATATGCACCAATATGGGACAAAGCCTGAACAATTAGCGGAAATTGCAGTAGCTACCAGAAAATGGGCGCAATTAAATCCACACGCTACGATGCGTGATCCTTTAACGATTGAAGATGTTTTAACTTCACCCATGATCTGTGACCCATTACATTTACTGGATTGCTGTTTAGTTACGGATGGAGCGGGTGCGATTGTTTTGGTCTCAGCTGAACGGGCCAAAGACTGCCGAAAAAAACCGGTATGGGTTCTAGGACAAGGAGAGTCTCACAGCCACTGGTCCATTCAAGCAATGCCGGATTTAACAGTAACTTCAGCGGCTGTCTCAGGAAAGAGAGCATTTGAGATGGCAGGAGTCACTCATGATGAAATTGATGTTGTGCAAATCTATGATTCTTTCACGATTACTGTTTTACTTACACTAGAGTCTCTAGGTTTTTGTAAACCTGGAGAGGGCGGGGATTTTGTTTCGAATCAGCGGACAGCTCCAGGCGGGGAATTTCCTTTGAACACAAATGGCGGGGGGCTCTCCTATGCTCACCCTGGAATGTACGGAATCTTCTTGTTAATTGAAGCTGTGCGTCAGTTGAGAGAAGAGGCGGGAGAGAGGCAAGTGAAAAATTCAAAAATTTCTCTTGTGGCGGGAACAGGCGGAACGCTTTCCTCTACATCCGTGGTTATTTTAGGGAGGGATTAAAAATGATAGAAAAACCGCTGCCTATACCTGATGGAGACTCCTATGTATTTTGGAAAGGGTGTAAAGAGCATAAACTATTGATTCAAAAATGTGAGAACTGCTCCAGCTACATTTTTTATCCACGGGTCTTATGTCCAAATTGTTTTTCTGAAAAAGTCGAATGGGTGCAATCCTCTGGAGTTGGAAAGGTTTATTCCTTTACCATAGCAAGACGCCCAGGGGGCCCGGCATTTAAAGATGAAGTTCCGTACGTTGTCGCACTGATCGAATTAGACGAAGGGGTTCGTATGCTTAGTAATATCATTGATGTAGATGTAGATAAAGTAGAATGTGATATGCCAGTTGAAGTGGTCTTTCAAGTAGAAGGAGATTTTACATTACCGAAATTTAAACCAAGAGCTATCTAACATGAACACTAGGGGAACATCACATACTGATGCTCCTCTAGCCTTAAACCAAGAAGGCACGGAATCCAAAACGGAAATAGTTTTGGTATAAAGCGAAAACTATTCTATTAGTTTAAAAACCTCATCTGTTAAGATCCTTTCACAATGTTTCAACTTTGCAAACACTATGAGGAATTCCTATCAAAACGACCAATATCTCCTTTTTTCATTAGATGAAATATATGTTAACGGAAAATACTGAATTTTATAAAATTTCATTGACGAAAATATATTTTATATATAAAATAAATTTAGTAGAAATATGAAAACGGTTTCCTACCTAAAAAAAGTAATGATCTAACATCTTTTTCAGGTAGGAAGGCTTTAAACGAAGGGGGATTATGGATGTTGAAAAAACCGCTAAAATTCTTAATGGCTATCTTTTTACTCTCCATTTTATTGGTAGGCTGCAGCAGTAATGGATCACTGAAAAGCAGCGGAACTGAGAAAAAACCAGCTTCAAACAAAAGTACTTCCACAGCTTCTAGTACTGTCTCACTTCCCAAACAAATGACATGGAGTGTATACGATGTTGGGTCCGGTGGATACGCAGAAATGTCAGCAATTGCAAACACATTGACTAGTAAATATGGAACACAAATTAGGATGCTTCCATCCGCCAGCGGGGTAGGACGAATGCTGCCATTAAAGAGTAATCAAGCTTCTATTGGAAAATTGGGTGATGAAATTCAATTTTCTTTTGAAGCAATGGAAGAATTTGCAAAACCCGATTGGGGTCCTCAAGATGTAAGGGCCATTTGGGCACCAATTAGTCAATTTGGGTTTGCGGTTCGAAAAGATTCAGATATTAAATCGATTGCAGATTTAAAAGGAAAAAGGGTTCCTAGAATTACTGGTAATTCCTCCGTTAATATTAAAAACGAAGCAATATTGGCCTTTGCAGGTCTCACATGGGACGATGTAAAACCGGTGGATATTACATCCTATGCAGGACAAGGTGATGCTCTCCTACAAGGGCAAATCGACGTAGCCGGAATTAATCCAACCGCTTCCACCATGTTTGAAGCAGACAGTAAGGGCGGAATTCGCTGGCTTGAAATGGATCCTAAAGACAAGGAAGGCTGGGCACGTGTAGAAAAGACGGCATCATGGCTGTTCCCATATACAATGGATAACGGTGCTGGAATGAAAGGCGCAACAAACGTCTTGGGTCATGGATATCTTATCGGCGGTTATGCCAGCCAGGATGCAGATACTGTTTATCAGTTATTAAAAGCTATGGATGAAAACTTTAATGACTATCAAAAGGCGATACCAAACTTGGCCCTATATTCAAAAGATAAAGTGTTGACAGAGCCACGCGGTATCCCATTCCACGAGGGGACGATTAAGTTCTTAAAAGAAAAAGGTTTGTGGAGTGATGAAAAACAAGCGAAAAATGATGCATTGGCCGAAAGATATAAGAAACTAAAAACTGCCTGGGATAAGGTAGTCGATGAATCTAAAAAGGAAGGCATTTCTAATGATAAGTTTCCAGCCTATTGGTTAGAGAAAAAGGCTGAACTTATAAAATAAGTTTCTATATAAAAAAGAAAGTCAGCCGCTGAAAGCTGGCTGACATTCTTTTTTATTAAGATCTCAGCAACGGAGAGACTATCAAAAATTCGATAATAATAAGATTGGGGGATCTCGCTTGAAAACAGAAAGGCTTAATTTTTTTTGGAAGGTAGTCGTGGCAGTTTCCACTGTTATTGGTGTTTTACTTTCTATTAATATGTTGTTTTATATCCATTTGTTTGGAATTAACCCCATCCAGAATGCTTACCTCATCTATTTGCTAGGCTGTTTTATGCCGATTTCATTTTTAATTTTCCCTGCCAAGAAAACCCAAATATCCGTCAAATGGTATGATGTTGTCTTTTTTGCTGTTTCGGTCATAATTACTGTTTACCTTGGTTTACAAGGAAAGCGTATCATCGAAGAAGGCTGGGATTGGAACGCTCCAACCATTCCTACATATTTCAGTATTGTGTTATGGGCCTTATTACTTGAAGCACTTCGTCGAACTGCAGGCCTTGTCTTATCCCTTATTTGCTTGGTGATTTCCCTTTATCCCCTCGTTGCTTCCAATGTACCTATCAGTCTATTACAGGGTCAATCCTATGACTTTTTAACATTAGCTAGAAACCATATTTTAAGTTCCAATAGCGTCTTTGGGATTGCTTATACTACGATCGGAAACTTGCTCCTTGGTTTTCTTGTATTTGGCGTAGTGATCACTCGTACCGGCGGAGGAGATTTCTTCTTTAAGCTGGCACTATCCCTATTCGGCAGAACAAGGGGTGGTTCGGCAAAGGTTGCCGTTGTGGGAAGCGCGTTTTTTGGAATGTTAAGCGGAAGTGCTGTTTCAAATGCAGTAACCATCGGGGCCATGACGATTCCCGCAATGAAAAAGGCAGGATATAAACCATATTATGCAGCAGCGATTGAAGCAACTGCTTCAACAGGCGGAACGATTACCCCGCCAATTATGGGTTCGGCTGCTTTTATTATGGCATCCTTTTTGGCAACCCCCTATTACCATATCGCCCTAGCTGCTGCAGTGCCCGCCTTTTTATATTTCTTTGGATTATTTATTCAGATAGACGGATATGCTGCAAGAAATAATTTAAAAGGATTGCCAAAATCGGAAGTTCCCCCATTTTGGAAGACATTGAAAGATGGTTGGCACTTTATATTTGCTCTTTTCATCATGGTTGCCTTTTTAGGATTCTTAAATTCAGAAGGTCAGGCGCCTTATTTAGCAAGTATTGCTTTAATTCTACTAACGATGATCAAAAAAGAAACACGAATGAACAAGAAGCAGTATTTTGATATGGTTTTGGAAATCGGAAAAGTATTAGCCGATATCGTCGTGATCATTGCAGGAGTCGGTTTTATCGTCGGAGCTCTATCAGCGACAGGAGTATCCTTTTCCCTTTCAAGAGAACTGGTTGCTGCTGCGGGAAACAACACATTCCTTATCTTAATAGGCGGAGCGCTTACAAGTTTTATTCTCGGGATGGGGATGACCGTATCTGCCGTATATGTGTTTTTGGCCGTAATCATGGCGCCGGCATTAATCACTGTTGGCGTGGATCCTATTGCCGCCCACTTATATGTAGTATATTGGGCAACTGTTTCTTATATCACACCGCCTGTTGCTTTAGCAGCGTTTGCCACAGCAAGTATCGCAGGTGCCAGTCCAATGAAAACAGGTTTTCAATCGGTGCAGCTTGGTTCTGTTAAGTTTATCGTTCCATTCTTTATGATTTACAATCCGGCCATTTTAATTGGTCGCGGCGAGCCTTTTGAGACAGTTCTAAGCATAGTTCTTTCGATTTTAGGGATATTCATGATTGCTTCATCCATTGAAGGATACCTTTTAGGAGCAGGAGCGTTAAAGATTGTAGAACGGTTATTGTTATTTGCTGGAGGGTTATTGATGTTTTTCATGAATCTTTATTTGCTGATTATCGGACTCGTTATCTTGGGATTAATCTATCTCTTTAAAATTAAAGTTTCACTAAATGTCAACAAGGAAAAAGGACAGGAGGTTTAAAATATGTCAAAAATAAATGCGATTGACCGCTTTTTGAATCCCCAATCGATTGCGATTGTTGGTGTATCGAAGGACTTTACCTCTATAAGTGGTAAACCAATAAAAAACTTAATTCATCACAATTATAAGGGGAAAATTTATCCTGTTAATCCAAAATATGATGAAATTGAGGGAATTCCTTGTTATCCAAGCCTTTTAGATATTCCCGGAGAGGTTGATGTCGCCTTAATCGCAGTTGCCTCCAAACGAATGCTGCAAATTCTGGAAGAATGTAAAACGAAACAAATCCACCATTTGGTTCTATTCGGCTCTGGTTTTGCTGAGGTTGGTGAGGAAGGAAGAAAGCTGCAAGAGCAAGTTTTGAAAAAAGCTAAGGAAGCGGGGATTCACATACTGGGTCCGAATTGCGTAGGCTTATTAAACGTTAAAAAGACAATCCCTATGGGTTTTGCCACCTCTTTTGAAACAGAAAAAGGATTCCAACCGGGCAATGTTGGTTTTGCTTCCCAAAGTGGTGCGATCGGATTTTCCTTATTTGGATTAGCTCAAGAGGAGAATATAGGTTTTTCCTATATCGTCAATACAGGAAACCAAATGGATATTCATTCGCTTGATTGCATCGAATATATGCTCGAAGATGAAGATACAAAGGTCGTGGCAGGTTACCTTGAGGGTATACCTGATGGGGAAATGCTGATTGAAATTTCTAAAACGTCCAAACGGGTGAAAAAACCAGTCATTTTATTAAAGGCTGGCCGTTCTGAGATTGGAAGGCAGGCTGCCTTATCCCATACAGCTTCCTTAACAGGATCAGAAGAAACGTTCCAAGCTATTGCCAAACAATATGGATTCATTTCCGTAAATGATGTAGATGACGTGATTGATGCCATGAAGGTTTTTAGGAGAGGCAAGAAGACTGCTGGCAACCGTATTGTCACCATATCCAATTCGGGTGCAGCAGGAATTGCCATGGCAGATTATAGCGAAGTGTTAGGATTGGAAATGGTTCGTTTGTCTACGGAAACAGCTGCAGAGATAAAAGCCATTATCCCTCCATACGGTTCAGCGCTGAATCCAATTGATGTAACTGCTCAAGCACTAAAGGAACAGCATATTTTAACGGACACACTTGAGATTCTAATTAATGATCAAGACATTGATGCCATAGTCTTTCAAACTACGTTTGGCGGGGATCTGGGGAAGAAGATCTGTCAAAAAATAGCTGAGATTGATAAATTAACAGACAAGCCGATTCTTGTCACAATCACAGGAACCAGTGAGTTGACCGGTGAAGGAAGAGCCATTCTGCAAGAAGCTGGCGTTCCCGTTTTCTCTACCTCTTATAAAACAATGATGGCATTAAAATATTTAGTCGATTTTTCGGCCTTCTGCAGGCAAGAAGAAGCAGGACTGCAAGTTCCGGTAAACCAGCGTAACGTAAAGTCTGAAGACATGACATGGATTTGGACAGAGGAACGTGTCAAGGAAGAACTATCATTGTTAGGCATCCGCGTTCCAAAGGGCACGCTCATTAAAGATCACAGCCACTTAGAAGCAGTAAAAGAAAATCTCCAATATCCGGTTGTATGTAAAGTGATTTCCTGTGATGTTCTGCATAAAACTGACGCAGGCGGTGTGAAGATTAACATTCAAAATTCTCTTCAACTAGAGAATGCCTTTGACGAAATCTTGCAATCTGTTAAACAATATACTCCTGATGCAAAGATCGAAGGAATTCTAGCGGAGGAGATGTTTCAAGATGAAGGAATCGAAATGTTTATTGGTGTAAAACAAGACCCCCAATTTGGACCTTTAATTGTTTGCGGTCTTGGCGGGATTTTCATCGAAGTGCTAAAGGATGCTTCGATTCGCCGGGCACCAGTTAGTAAACAAGAAGCCTTTGATATGTTAAAAGAACTAAAGGGTTATCCTTTGTTAGAAGGAATCAGAGGTAAAAAGAAAAGAGATGTTTCTGCCCTGACGGAGGCCATTGTGCAGGTTTCACAGTTTGCGGCACAGCATAAGGAAAAAATTAGTGAGATGGACATAAATCCATTATGGGTGTTCGAAGAAGGGAAAGGCATTGCTGCCCTAGACGGAATTATTATCTGGAAAAACGGCGTGGAATCTACTGTTTCAGCAGGAACTATTTAATCCAAAACGAATAGGACAGGAGTTAAAAACATGCTAATGTGCTTCAAAAATATAAAATTTTGGGGGTATAGCTAACAATGGAATTTCAAACGAAAATTGGTAAATCAACCCGTGATCGAATTTTTGTTCACGGTTATGACCTAACAGAAGATTTAATCGGAAAAATTACTCTGGCTGATATGGCATTTCTCGGAGCGATGCATCGGAAACCGACAGAAAATGAATCCAAGATGCTTAACGCACTATTAGTAGCCATCTGCGAGCATGGATATACTCCAAGCTCTATTTCAACAAGGCTGACTTATTTAGGAGCACCCGAATCTGTTCAATCAGCCGTTGCGGCAGGGTTGCTTGGTGCGGGAACTGTTTATCTTGGGGCAATGGAATATGTTGCAGAAATGCTTCAGGATGCCTTTAAAAAATATGGAGAGGAAAGAGATCTGCAAGAAATCGCCTCTCTTGTCATTAATGAGAGGCAGGAAAGCGGAAAGCAGCTTCCTGGATTTGGTCATCCCGTTCATAAACCTGAAGATCCACGAACAATCAGGTTATTTGCAATCGCGGAAGATTTGGGGTTCAATGGAAAAAACTCACAGCTTCTTAAAGAGATTCATAGACAATTTTGCGAGAAAAAAGGAAAGACGGTTACCTTAAATGCTGTTGGCGCCATTGGCGCCATTATGGCCGACATGGGGATTGATTATCGGATTGTCAAATCGCTTGCGGTTGCTGCCCGGGCTGTCGGATTAGTCGCGCATATTGTAGAAGAAATAGAAGTGGGAAGAAAAGAAAGTTTCGGACAGCAATTGTTCGATTATATCGAAGAACATACGGACTATCGAGGTTAATGGAGGTTTTATTCTTGAAGAATAATCATTTACTAAGTCTGGAACCTAAGCTTGGAGGAATGCCAGAGACGGAAGGACTTAATTTTTTCCTTGATGATCCAAACTTAGATTTATTAATGCGTTTCTATGTTTCGAAGGATGAATATAAAAAAGCACTTCCACTATTATCAAAATTGGGGGATGTGGCAGGTACTGAGTTAGATGACTTATCCCGTGATGCGGACCAACATCCTCCGGTATTAATCCCTTACAATCGACAAGGGGAAAGAGTTGATATTGTAAAATATCACCCGGCCTATCAACGAATGGAGGAAATCGGTTATGGTGAATTTGGGCTAGTAGCCATGTCCCATCGCCCAGGTGTGATGGGGTGGCCGACTCCTTTTTCGAGAGTGTTAAAATATGCATTTTGGTATCTATTTGCGCAATCCGAGTTTGGACTTTGCTGCCCAATGAGTATGACCGATTCAGCGGCCCGAGTCATTGAACAATATGCAAGTCCTGAAATAAAGAACAAATACTTACCTCGAATGCTCAGTACCGATCCAAGTGAACTTTGGACTGGTGCACAATTCATGACAGAAAAGCAAGGAGGATCAGATGTAGGTTCCAACACTGTAACAGCTAAAAAGGCAGGTGACCATTGGGAGATTTGGGGGGATAAATGGTTTTGTTCAAACGTATCTGCGGATGTTGCACTGGTGCTGGCACGTCCAGAAGGATCGAGTGCTGGTACCAAAGGTCTGGCCATGTTTTTAGTGCCTAAAAAACTGGAAAACGGTGAGCAAAATCGATATCGAATCAACCGGTTAAAAGATAAGCTAGGAACAAGGGATATGGCCTCCGGAGAAGTTACTTTTGAAGGGGCGGTTGGTTATGTCATCGGAAATCTTGACAGTGGCTTTAAACAAATGATGTCAATGGTTAATTCCTCCCGGCTTTCCAATGCCGTCCGTTCTGCAGCCATGATGAGACGAAGTTTTACAGAGGCGCTGGTGACAGTAAGAGGAAGAAAGGCATTTGGTCAGGCCCTTATTGATTTGCCTTTAATGAGAGAGAGCCTGTTTGAACTGCTCCTTATGACAGAGGCAGCCTCATCGGCCATTTTTTACACAGCCCATGTCTTTGATCAGGCTGAGGATAATCACGAAGAATCAAAAAAATTGCTTCGGATTTTAACCCCTTTGCTTAAAGGGACTGTTTGCAAACAGGCACGATATGTAACTGCAGAGGCAATGGAAATTCGCGGGGGCAATGGCTACATTGAAGAATGGGTAAATCCAAAGCTCGTTCGAGATGCCCATGTCGGCTCCATCTGGGAAGGAACAACTAATATCGTGGCTTTGGATGTGTTAAGAGCCATTCACAAGGATGATGGCGGAAGGGCATTTATTAGTGATTTGGAAAAGCGGCTGTCAGGTTTAAAGAATGCTCATGTGCAACGTGCAGCAGAACTTTGCCGATGGAAATTGGAAAAATTCAAAGAACAAGTAGAGCAAATCGTCCATGGAAAATCACCTGAACAAGAAATTTCCGCGAAACGGTTTATGAACCGAATGTACCATCTTTTTACGGCAAGCCTGCTGCTCCAAGAAGCAGAATTTCTGCTTTCGTCGAACGGCGGTTATCGAAAATTATGTCTATTTATCCATTATTTTCAACGATACTTACACCTGGAGGATGAAACGGGTATTTTTGATAAGAACGTAAATGAATGGCTTGACGCGATTATCGATTGGGAGAGCATTCCTGAAAATATTATCGATCCATTATTGACCATGATGGAGAAGAATGTAAAAGTATCATCTAAAGCGTCAACTAAGTAAAAGAGTTGAGGATCCGCAATAAAGGCAAGAGAGAAGATAAGTTGATGCTTCGCAGCCAAAAATAGGTTCTATCAAAAAATATAATAGTCCCCATTTAAAAAGCAGCCAAAACTTCCAAGTGTTCCTAATGGGGGCTATCCCTATTATCAGTGATTCATTTCCTTAGTCACGCTGATGAAAAAGAAATTTTATTTGACGGAGTTGAAAAAATTGTTGCAAACCAGGTTAATGCCTAGAGCAAAAGAAAATATACATGTGAAAAGTTTACTAATCCTTGCCATGTGTTTGCTCTATATTCTTCACAATTTTACCCATTCCAATATCTTTGATTATTTCCTCGCAGCCCTCACCATCGTTGTTTTTTTATCCAACCTTAAACAAGCCCAGCCTCTTCCTCGTTATTTTAGTATTTGTATGCTTATGCTTGGATTTTTTATAAATATTTATAAAGGGGCGGCGATTGAGGGGACTGTGAAAGGCTTACTTTCCTATCTTCCTTTATTGAGTCTTATTATATTAGTTCCTCTGTTGACAATTCCTATGAAACTCGGAGGGTATCTTCATTCCATTCAATTTTTTGTAGAGAAATTAGCTTATCAATTAAGAAAATTATTTGGTAGCATATCAATCTTATTGTTTTGCTTAGGACCGGTATTGAATATCGGTACCATTCGAATCCTGCATGAACTGATTGGAAGTTTTAAACTTGCTCCTGAAATACTTGCAAAATCCTATCTGGTAGGGTTTTCATCTGTAATCTTATGGTCTCCCTATTACGCATCGGTTGCCCTGGTACTTTATCAACTGAAAGTTCCTATTTTGCATTACATACCGTTAGGATTTACCCTTGCCATTATCCAGCTAGTGACCGGGAATTTATTATTTTGGATTTGGTTAAAACGCAGGAAAGATAGTAAGGTCATTAGGCCTTGTGTGACACTTAGTGAAGAACAATATATTGATGTCCAACAAGGTAGAACTCATCAAAGAAATATGCTTAATTTAGCCGGACTGTTTTCTCTGATTATTGGAATGACCTTCCTTCTTGAATTTTTAACCAAGTGGTCAATGTTGTTTTTGGTGAGTTTAGTATCAATTACCTTTCCTGTTCTTTGGGCTGTAGCGAAAGGGAAATGGAGGGATTTTACAGAACAGGTTGTTATTTTTAAAAATACGTCTGTTGTTAGTATGAAAAATGAGATTGTTTTATTTATCAGCGCTGGCCTTTTTTCTAAAGCATTGACTGGAACAGCTGCGGCTGACAGTATTAAACTTTTCCTAACTCATACAGCTTCCATTTCTTTTTTGCTTTTTATCCTCGTTGTTGCCGGAACAATCCTGGTCCTTACCTTTATTGGGGTTCATCAATTGGTTGTCGTATCAGCCCTGGTCACACAAATGGACGCGAATATGCTAGGAACACGGCCCGAGGTACTGGCATTATTGTTGATGCTGTCCTGGTCTTTGTCTTCCGTATTAAGTCCAATTAATCCTATTAATTTACTTGTCAGTAGATTATTAGGGAAATCTAGCCTTTCGGTTGGGTTACGGTGGAACGGAGTATTCTTGTTAATCATGCTTATAATTGGATCAACATTTGTTTATTTGATTCATTAAAAGTAGAATTGGCTATTGCTGAATATTGGAAGTTATTAATACCAGCAGTGGCCGGATTGGGCTTGTTACATCTATAGACCTTTCGAAAAGCAATTGCAGATATTCCATACCAATTGGGAAGTAAGAAAGGACTCAGTAATTTTTACTGAATCCTTTAATAAGATATGACTGTAATGAACGGATTCAAGTTGAAACATCTAGATGCCAAGAGAAAAGTGAACGCCATTCAGTTGAATTTTATTATTTGGTTTTTCGTAAATCCAAATATTGAACCGTCTTACCATCACGATCAATCTGAACAATCAATTGGCTCTTATTAAATGTATAAATTATTTGTTCACAACTAGCACTCTCATAGCAGGTAACGTTCTTTATTTCATTTGGGTTTCCATAAGTATCGAGGATTTTGTTTTTGTCAGTGGGGATGGAAGTAGTTGTTAAAAATTCCGGATATACTTGCAGTTGTTCAATGGAATCATTGGCTGCATCAAAGGTTATACGGACCCCGGCACCTTCGTTTTGATAATAAAGCGACCTAGTATTCTTATCATCCTCTGTTTTGGTTGGTTGACCGAATTTTTTAAGGAGCTGATTGTAAGAAGATCCTAGTGTGATTCCATTTATTTGAAGAGGTTTTTCAGAATATAGATAAACATCTTTAATTCCGATATCCTTTACCTTCGTTTTCATTTTCTCCGCTTTAGATTTACTGGAAAAAACGCCCGCTTGAACACGATAATAGTTCTTTTCATTAATTACTTTTTTAACGACGATCGCGTCAATTCCTTTCTTTTTCAAAAAAGCAACTCGTTTATCTGCGTTCGTTTTCTTGCTAAATGATCCAGCAACGACAACATACAACGGTTTGGTTTGTTCAAAATCTGGAATCATTAACTTTTGGCCAGCAATAATCTTGTTGCTGGTTAGTTGGTTGTATTCCTTTAAATCTTCAACGGAAATATGGTATTTTTTCGAAATACTATATAGTGTATCTCCTTTCTTGATAACAATATAATTGTCCTTAGCGAATGTGTCCTCCTGACCGAAATAAAATACCGACCCGATCAATAATGTACATAGGACAGCCTGCAGGAACCGTTTAAATTTTTTCATTTATTTTCACCTCATATATACTGACGAGGGAAAAAACATTTTGATTCTGATAAATAAGCCCAATTATTATCGAAAAATAAAAAATGGGTAATTTTCACAAATTCTAAACAATTATCACTTTCACCAGCATATTTCCTTTGAAAAAAATTTTATAATGAAGATAATCGATTTTTTTTCATGGAAATGGAGTTGGCGAGAACATGAAGCATGTTGTCATCACGGGAAGTACAAGAGGAATTGGTTATGGACTGGCAAGGGAATTTTTACTGGCGGGATGCAAGGTTACGATAAACGGACAGTCTCGGGAAAGTGTCGATCGAGCATTGCAAAGCCTCAGAGAAATGAAAGCTGATACTGTTGCTGGATATGCGGGAGCAGTCGATAATCGGGACGAATTGGAACAATTGTGGAATTATGCTGAAAAACATTTTGGAAATATTGATATTTGGATTAATAACGCAGGAATTGACCAGGAACGAAAGTATTTTTGGGAAATGAGTGAAGAGGATTACGATCAAGTGATTCGAACGAATCTAAAAGGTGTTATGAATGGCTGCCATGTTGCCTACAATCATATGTTAAAACAAGGATCCGGCCAAATTTTTAACATGGAGGGCTTTGGCAGCAATGGAATGATGCGTGAAAAGATGACTTTATATGGGACATCCAAAAGTGCCGTCAGCTATTTTACCCGCTCGTTGGCGATTGAGGCGAAGCAGACTAATATAAAAGTCGGTACGTTAAGTCCCGGTATGGTCGCGACGGATTTTTTGCGGAAATCGCTTGATGAACACAACCGGAAAATCTACAACATCTTGGGCGACAAGGTGGAACCGGTAACGAAGTTCCTTGCCGCGAAAGTGCTTGAAAATCAAAACAATGATGCAAGAATCCAATGGCTGACCAAACCAAAAGTCATGTGGCGATTTGCCACATCTATGATTAGTAAGCGGGATATTTTTAATTAATTTATGCGAAGATTATACTGAATTACGATATCTATGGGCATGGCCAGAGAAAGAAAAAAACTGAGGCCTCTTCTAAAAAGGGGGTTAAGGACGAGCTTTACCTTTTGCCAGGGATTTATGTGAAGTATTCAACTACACTGAATGACTTTGCAAAAATCGTGGAAGGAGAAGAATACTGAAAACTTGATTCTAGAGGGCGGGAATTAATCGAGAAAAGGATGCTGTAAAAAAGTAAAAGGAGGCTTCCTCGTAATTGTAAAAAAGTGTTCACAATTAAGGACTACTTCCGATAAATAGGGAGTAGTCCTTTTTTTGCTGGTGTAATCAGCTTTTTGGTTTTTGTATTGATAAAATAGATTGAAATTGATTTATTTAATCGATATTAAAAGTGTATATAGGAAAAATAACCAATCTATAATAAATGAGAAGGTTAAAAAAGCAAATAGTTTAATATAGTTGGAAGGGAAAGAAAAAAATGGGACAGCCATATATACCACTATTGACATATGATGCGGGTCCAACAGGCTGCGGAGAGTTAATTATGAATTTGTTTCTAACAATGAAAAAGATGAATAGTGGAGAAATCATTGAAGTCATTTCCTATGACCCTGGTGCACGAGAGGATATTCCGGCATGGTGTCGATTGCAAAAGCACCATTTATTGCAGCGGGAGGATAATGGGAAAATTAGTCATTACTTTATTAAAAAAGGCTGAAATAGCCTTTTAAATATTAATAGATTATTAGGAGGAACTATAATGTCTGGAAAATTCTTAGTAAGTTTAACAAATGCAAAAAACGATCAGGATAAAGCGACCGTGGGTTTTGTTGTAGCCAATGCGGCTGTTGCATCAGGTCAAGAAACGGTTGTCTTTTTAAACGTTGAAGGCGCTTACTTAGCCTCTAAAGGCTATGCTGATGATATTCATGAAGAAGGATTTGCACCGTTAAAACAACTTATGGACCAATTCATAGAAGCTGGTGGTAGTGTTTGGGTATGCAGCCCTTGTTACAAAAAGCGTAATTTAACCGAAGAAGATTTAATTGAAGGTGCTACGATTGTGGGCGGAGCAAAAGTTGTTGAATTCTTAACCCAAGGCGCTGCGTCTATAACCTATTAATAATGAAAGCAATTTTGATATTTCGCTGTGGAATTAGGTGATTATTGTGGAGAACCCAAAAAGAGTTTGTGATGGTGGAGATTTAGATTGCGGTTCTGGTCTATTGCTTATTATTAAAAAAGCAATGGACCCTTTATTAGCAGGAGAAATCCTCGAGGTTCGCAGCCGTGAGCGCACGGTTGCAGATGATTTACCTGCTTGGTGCCGGATGGTTAATCATGAATTTCTAAATTCGGAGCCGGGAGATGGGACAACGAGATATTTCATACGAAAAGGCGGAAAAAAGGAAGAATTAGAGGCGGACTTAGAAGCTGCAAAAGGATATAAATGGAACGTCCGTGTGCAGGCTGAAAAAGCATTAAAGGCAAAAGTTCATTCACGAAACCACACGTTTGTGGTCGGTCAACCCGCCGATTTTGGTTCAAAAGTCGAAGCACCAAGTGCAATAGATTACCTGCTAGGTGCGCTTGCCTCAGATTTAACGGTTGGCTTTAAGGCGCAGGCCTCAAGAAGAAAGATTGAAATCGACCAATTAGAGGTGTCTATTAAAGCAGGGTTAGAAAATGTTTTATACCACCTGGAAATAGAAGATGAAGGCAGTCCGAGAATTCAAGAGATAAAAGGGAGTTTTTACGTCTCTTCACCACAGTCAGAAGATGATTTAGAAAAACTGTGGAAAAATACGCTTGAAAGATCTCCTATCTATCAAACTATCAAACAATCAATCAAGATTAAAATAGAATTTATGATTGTCTATTGAGGAGGTCATATGATGTTACCGAAGTTTCCTACCACCGTCATTGGCAGTTGGCCGCGTTCGAAAGAAGTACTACGGGCCATGAGAGATTTACGGGCAGGTCGAATGTGTGAAGAAGAATTTCAAAACGTTGCCAATCAAGCTGTATTACAATGTTTGAAATGGCAAGAAGAAGCAGGCATTGATATTGTTTCTGATGGTGAGCAGCGGAGAGATAATTATATTTCCTTTGTCGCTGAACATTTGAATAATGTTCGTATGTTAAGTGTTTCTGAATTACTAGATTATGTAGAAGATAAATCGAGTTTTGAAGAAATTCTAGGAACATTAGATGTTCCGGCTTTTTCAATGTCTAATCCGGCTGCAATAGGCAAGATTAGCCGCAAGAAACCACTGGCATTAAACGACTTTTTATTTTTAAAACAACATACTGACAAGGCGATTAAAGTGACGTTACCCGGTCCTTATCTGTTAACGAGGTCGATGTGGGTGGAAGGACTATCAGTTGATGCATACCCGACAAAAGAGGATTTGGCTGTTGATATTGTCAAGGTACTGCGTGAAGAGTTGGAAGACCTCATTGCTGCAGGAGTAGATTTTATACAATTTGATGAGCCTGTCTTAACAGAAGTGGTGTTTACGCAAAAGAATGCAAACAGAACCTTCATGTGCGGTGCGCTGACAGCAAAAGCGGATGCAGAAGAGGAGTTATCGTTTGCTTTAGATTTAATTAATCAAGTTACCGATGGAATGTTAGGAAGAGGTTCCACCATTGGCATTCATATTTGCCGTGGGAATTGGAGTACTGACGATGAAATTTTACTTCGTGGTCCGTATTTTCCATTAATACCTTATCTTGAACAGGCAAATGTAGACCAGTTAGCTCTTGAATTTGCGACACCAAGAGCAGGTGAACTTGATGCGATTAAGAGCATTGGCAGAAAATCATTAGGATTTGGTGTAATAAATCCAAGAACAGTTACGGTTGAATCTGTTGACGATATTGTCGCACGGGTAGAAGAAGTAAGGGTGATTCTGCCTGATGCTGAAATCTTTTTAAATCCAGATTGTGGTTTTGGTACCTTTGCACAACGACCAATGAATAGTGATGAAATTGCTTTTGAAAAATTAAAAGTCATGGCAGTTGCTGCTAAAAAACTTCGAGAAACGGTAAGTGTTTAAGAAAGGATGAAAATATGAGACAACAAATGACAGTAAAGGTACAAGGAATTGGAAATGGCATGAGGACAGATTCCGTTGCAGGCAAGCATAAAATTGCCATTGATGAACCGGTAACAATGGGCGGACAAGATTCTGCGATTGACCCTCTTTCAACTTTTCTAGCCTCACTTATTGGCTGTGAAAACGTAATGGCAAAAATCATTGCGAAAGAAATGAACTTTGACCTTCAAGGAATTTCATTTGAGGTTGAAGGTGATCTTGATATTAGCGGTTTAATGGGGAATTTAGAGGTAAAACCTTATTTTGAAAAGGTGGTCATTAAAGCCACTGTTGAAACATCTGAGTCTCAGGACAGAATAGATGAACTAAAAGAGGCAATAGATTTACGTTGTCCAGTCTTCCGTACCATTAAAGATGCAGGAATTCCAATAGAAAACCACTGGTTAAAAGCATCTGTGACAATATAAGAACTATAAAAAAGGTGATGAATCAATTAGGATTCATCACCTTTTTGTTCAACGTTTTTAATAAATGCTAACATATTGCTAACGTACACATTTCCGCACAGTAAATTCAGGTTAAAGATGTTATAATAAAATTCGGCAAAACGGTGATTCAAGACCTAATTCATAAGAGTAGTATACAATAGAGGTTGAAATATACTAGTCATGACTAATATATATCAACCTCTTATTTTTTTTTTTAATCACGTGCTTTAATGGAATATGTATAGTTAGTTCAAAACTTCATATTCATTCTAACTGTGAGTTAAAGAAACCTGTTATAAGAGGTTATGAAAAGGTAGAAAGGGGAATTGGAAAATGAAAAGAAAAAGAGCTACTGGAAATAAGCTGCGGATTTTTACGATTCTACTTTTAATGTTTGCCTTAATCATTGGAGTTTATTATGCAATCAAAGATAATGATAGCGAACAGACGCCAGGCAAAGAAGGCCCAATTATAACGAAGCCATCCGATACTAAAAAGGATAATCAGAATGCAAATGAGAAATTAGTAGACGAAACCTTTTCCTTATCCAAGGAAGGTAAGGTTCCGAACATTCCTTTTGTCACCGGTAAAACAGGATTGAAGGAAGTAAATAAAGAGTGGGGAAAATCAGACAATGTTTCGGAAACTGCTAAAGGCAGGTATGAGGAATACAAAAGTCATCATTCTACAATCGGCTATGCCGGTAACACTGTGAATGATATACGGGCTTATGACTCCGAACTACAAAAGATCACTTTAAATGAAATTAAGAAAACGGGTGGAGAACCCGATGATATACGATATTATAAAGATTCAACTCATGACCAAATGATACTTGTCTATCATGCAAACACGTCCACTGATTTATTATGGGTTTTGCCTAAAACAACAGAGCAGGAACCAAATCCTAAAGTTGACCATATCTCACTCTTTACACAGGTTGAAGAAACATCAAATCAACAAGAAAATCAAACCATTTCAAAAGTAATTTCTAACATGAGTTTAGATGAAAAAATAGGGCAGATGATTCTTGCTGGGATTTCCGGGACAACATTTGATACATACGGCCAAAAATTAATAAGCCAATTCCATGTCGGAGGAATTATTTTTTTCAAAAATAATTTTGAATCCCCTGAACAAACCGTTCAACTTGTGAATCAATTGAAGGCTGGAAACAGTTCGAATCTACCGCTTTTTTTAGGTATTGACCAAGAAGGAGGGAGAGTAACAAGATTGCCAGGAGGTCTTGTTAACTTTCCTCCAAATAATCAGATTGGAAAGGTAAATGATCCTGAGTTTTCTTATAAAGTCGGAACACTTTTAGGTCATGAATTAAAAGAATTTGGTTTAAATCTCGATTTTGCACCTGTTCTTGATATTAACAGCAATCCAAATAACCCTGTGATCGGGGATCGATCATTTGGGAACAATTCAGAAATAGTAAGCAAACTTGGAATTCAAACGATGAAAGGGATTCAGTCGCAAAACGTCATCCCTACAATTAAGCATTTTCCTGGACATGGAGATACATCGGTTGATTCCCATCTAGAACTCCCAATTGTAAATAAAAGCCTTGAGGAACTTAAAGAACTAGAGTTAATTCCGTTTGAACGTGCGATTGATGAAGGAGCAGATGTTGTGATGGTCGCACATATCTTATTGCCTGAATTGGATAAAACCAATCCTGCGTCCATGTCAAAAGCTGTCATGACGGATCTTCTTAGAAAACAACTAAGTTTCAAGGGAGTAATCATTACGGACGATATGACAATGGGAGCCATTACAGAACATTTTGATATTGGCAAAGCAGCGGTAGAATCAGTAAAGGCAGGAAGCGATATTATTTTAGTAGGACATGATTATAATAATGTTATAAAGATTACCTCTTCTTTAAAAACTGCTGTTGAAAATGGGGAAATTTCTGAACAAAGATTAAATGAAAGTATAGAAAGAATTATTCAACTAAAAAGGAAATATAGTATTAACGATATGAAAGTAGAAAATCCTAACATAGATGAAATAAATCAGTCAATCAATAGTTTACTAAATAATTATTTACATTAATTATTCATATAGGTTTGTAGAGATATAAATATATCGACAAATTCAAACGGATAGAAACAATAATTATATTATGTAAACAAAATTGATTTAATCGAATCAAATTAAACTAGAGTTGGATATTTGTATAGTTGGAGGGGAATCACAAATGCTAGATCACAAAGAGGAAACCCAAAAAAGCGAGCAGAAAGACAAAACATATACACTTCTAGGTCCGGATAAGAAACCTTATCAGAGTAAAATTCCAGGTACATATGGCGGCCACAGGAAAACCAAAGTCTACGGACGTATGGATTGCCCGGCGGCATTACGGGCGATTGCCAAAGGGGGCTATGTACAGAATCGCGTGTTTTTTGCGGACGAGGAGACCGCGATTGCAGCAGGATTCAGGCCATGTGCCTCATGCCTTCGAGAAAAGTATGCCGAATGGAAAGAAAGACAAAAGCTTCAGAATCCTAATCGATAAGGAGATTTTGCTATGCAATCACAAATCGAGGAATTGTTAGATTTCGAGGATAATTGGCTGGAGAGGGAAGGCCTGGACGAAGGTGACGAAAGGTACGAATGGCTGACGGAAGGGATCCGGTTATATACACGATTTCAGGAACTTGATAGAAAAGAACCTAGGTATTCCATTATGCTCGCCAATCTATACCTACAATTGGGACGCGATGAAAAAATGCGCAGGGGCAACTATCGGAGGGCCTATGACATCTTACGAAGGGCAACCCTTCATAGCCCTGACAAACCTGATGCCTTTTACCACTTATCCTTTATCTTGGCGGAAGAGGAGCGACAGTGGGAAGCCGTTTTATTTTAGGGTAAAGAAGCATTGGAAAAGGGAATAAACGGCAGCAAACGAATCAAGCTACTATGTAACCTGGCTTTAGCCTATACAAGAATGGGGTACCCGCGAAAAGGCGCGGACCTGATCAAGGAAGCAGTTACCTTGGATGTGAATAAAGAACAACTTTGGTTTATCGAACTATATATGGATAAGTTGAAAAGGAAACAAATGGAACCCATACTTTTAAAGGAAAATGACGAAAAACGCAAGAGAATCACCCATCATGATATGGATCAAATACTTGAAGATGCCATGGACGGAAAATATGTGGTTGTTAATCTGGCAGACTCTGAAAAGCTCGTGTATGGAAGCAGCGATACCGTACGGCTGGAGCCGAAACAGGCGGAACTGCTGGGTTATTTAATTGACAACAAAGGGATTTATTGCGATAAAAGCAGGATTGAAAATGCAGTATGGAATGATCAAGTGTTGAATCCGGCCATTGTCAAACGTTACATTAACGCCATTCGAAAAAAATTAGCACAGTCAATGGGCAGGAACGATATTAAAGACAGTGTATTAATAACAACCAAGAAAGGCGAATATGTCTGGAATGCCGATATCCCGGCAAAAGTCCTCCGCAAGGTATAAAAAACTACCGGTTACGACCATCGTAACCGGGTTTTTGTATATTTAAGGTGCAAAAGATAAGGGAGGATGATAAGGATGAACTTACTAAAATTAGAAATGATGACGGCGACAGAACGGATGGCAGAGGCACTAACAATGAGAGGTTTGTTTATTGAAACGAAAGATGATTTCATCGTACTGACAGATGAAAACACCAGCGCAGATATCATGAAAACACAAAGATTGCTCAACGACCTAGGAATACCGACGTTTTGGCAAGGGAACAAATTTCAGGTCTTGGTGAGCCGGTTTCCGATTGCGGCGATGAAGAAGATCATCAACGTACCAGGCAGGGAATTCCCAGTCCATATGGAAGGCTATCATTTCAAATGGAGAGCTTTTGCCCAGCGCCGATTTGGCATCAAAGTGAATGCCTTGGACCTCGATGCGAACATGGCCATGTTTGTCAAATCACTCAATTTGGCAGGGATTACGGCTCTTGCAGGCTGCAGCGGCCATCACCGTTACCCGCCAAATGTCCAGCTTTCCGGTGCCTATCAGGGAGCTTGGTTTAAAGTAATCCAGGAAAAATATTTAAATGGACTGAATCTACATTATACGTGGGAAGTCCATTTCGGTAACGGGTCAGGTTCCTGTATCAGGGCCGTAGAAACAGGGCGTTGGGACATGAGCTTGATTTATCAGGACACGGTGCAAATGGCTGAGGTGCTCCAAAAATACGCAACTGAGATTCGTGAACTCAAAAAATATTCTTTTAAACGCAGCAAAGAGATGAAGGAATTAGTCGGCAACCTACTGAAGGAAGGAAATTACAACGCATTAGTGGAATGGATGAAAGAACAAGCCGAAAAGGGTGGGCAATAACCGTGGTCACATTTTTACAGAATTGCGATCCTTTTTTTCTCGCAAGTAATAATTTGTGATATCAGATTTGTTTAGTGCACAGAAAAAATTAACGGAAAATTTTAAATTTTGCAGGATTTCGTGCGAAAAAGGATAATATATATTTTTATATAAGATTGGGACTTCTTAATAAAATGGAAAGGAGTAAATTACATAAAAGAAAAACAATCTTAATAAACACTATATAAAAAAGGAGTGGTAGAACTGTCAATTTATAAACTAGTTTTCCTCGCTATGGTAGGGGCACTGTCATTGATATTAATGTGGTTTGGCTTCCCAATTCTACCAGCAGCACCCTATTTGAAATTTGAACCTAGTGATCTTCCCTTAATGCTAGCCACCATTGCCTATGGACCGGTAGCAGGAATTATTGCTTTAATTCTAAAAAATTTGATGTTTTTCATTTCACATGGTGGAAATATTTTTGGGATATTTATGAACTTTTTCGCTTCAGGAACTTTTTTACTTGTGATGTCTTTGGTAAATAAAAAACTTAATTTTGTCGTTTCCGCTATTGCAGGTTCCATTGCGATGGCTTTGGTCATGATTCCATTAAATATGATCATTGTGCCTATCGAATTTGGCATCCCATTTAAAGAAGTCCAAGCACTTATACTTCCTGTGTATATTCCTTTTAACCTTATTAAGGGATTGCTAAATACATTCCTATTTGCAATCTTGTGGTCTCTCTTAAAAAACCGAGCGATAGCACAACTCAATTTCAAGAAGAAAAATATAAACATCTAATAATGGTTAAGGGAAATGATTTGCAATAAATATGGTGTCATAACTCTATAACAATCATTGCTCATAAAAATCTGTTGGACAGTATGTTAACGATCTTCACTCTAGGAAAGGGGGGAGAAGAAAGTTCATTCTGACCAGCAGATTTTTTTGCATGTCCTTTCGTCATCCAGATAATCACCATAAAAAAAAGCACAGTTCTCCGGCCTAGTATTTATTCTTGACCCCTAAACAGTAATGGGATTCAAGTTAAAAACTAGGTAGGAGATAACTATGCTTCTAAAAATTAGGAATAATAGGCAGAGTTTGATTTTCTAATGCTGCTTATCCAGATAACCTAAGGATTTTATTACTTTTAGGCGGCGATACATAGTTGCCCGTCCAATCCCCAAACTTTGTGCCGCCAGTTCTTTACCCTTTGTTGTCGTACCGTGGATTTTCAAGGCTTCTAGGATTTCCTGAATCTCATTTTCAGAAATTGTTTGAATTGCTTGGGAAGACATGTTTTCCAATTTGTTTGATTTACTTGGTGAAGAAAGATCTGAAGAAGACGATTTGTGTTTTGTTTCATCTAAATGTGGTTGTCTAGAAGTGAGATTTGTTGTACTTTGAGTTAATGTTTCCATTTGATTGATAGATTGAACAGATTTAATAATTCTTTCAGGTAAACTAGAGATATCAATCTTATCCATTACTGTCATACTGACTGCGTACTCTACTGCGTTCTCAAGTTCACGGACATTACCTGGCCAATGGTATTTGTAAATTGCATTGAGCGCCTCCGCACTCCAACGGATTGCACCTGTTCCTCTATTGTAATTAATCCGTTTTGTAAATAACTCTAATAGAACGGTAATATCTTCAATTCTTTCTCTAAGTGGTGGAATATCCAATGGTACCACGTTCAGCCTGTAGTATAGATCTTCACGGAAGGTTCCCTCAGCAATCATTTGCTCCAATGGTTTATTGGTTGCGGCAATGACACGAATATCCACTGGGATTGCTTGCGTTCCACCTACCCGTTCCACTTCTTTAAATTGTAGTGCACGAAGCAGCTTTGCTTGTAAAAACAACGGCATATCACCAATTTCATCAAGAAATAGGGTGCCGCCATTAGCAAGTTCAAACTTTCCTGGTTTTCCACCTTTTTTAGCTCCAGTAAATGCTCCTTCTTCATAGCCAAATAGTTCACTTTCCATGAGATTCTCCGGCAGTGCCGCGCAATTGATTGCGATAAAAGGCCCTCCTTGGCGAAAGCTTTCGGAGTGGATGGCGCCTGCAAATAGCTCCTTACCGGTTCCGCTCTCCCCTCGAATTAACACATTCAGTTCAGTTGCTGCAATTCGCTGCACCTTTTCTTTAATTAATGTAATGGCTTTACTAGTTCCTCTAATGTCGATTAATCCAAACCGTGGTTTCTGTTGCGAATTGCGTTTGTTTCCTTTCTCGGTTTTCGCTAAGAGCAGAACCATCCCTTGTAAATCCTTGTTTAAGCCGATAGGCCGGCCTTCCCAGCGTATACCCTCTACATCTATTATTTTAAATAAACGTCCTCCGCGAACAGCCTCTGTTACTTGATGTGGCACAATATCACTAATTTTCCGGCCTCTCAGGCTGTCTTTTGGCATATGTAGTAAAAATGCCGCAGTACCGCTCACGGCTGCAATCCGTTCATCAAGATCAATGACCAATGCTGATTCATTGCATATGTCAATAGCACTTTGCAAGTAGGTTTCTAATCTGTGAATTTGGTTATGTAAATATGGCCAATTTTGCCGAAGGATAATCAAAAAGCTAATTTGGCGGATCATTTCGGTGAAATAGGCTTGCTTTTCTATGATACGAAGAGCATCTTGAGCATTCCAGGATGAAAGTGTGATTACCCCGACACATTTCTGTCCATCAATGACCGGAGTCAATATTTCAATACTTAACAGACAATCAGAGGATAAAGAGCATTTAGTACAAAAAAGGTGTTCTCTAGGATTCTTAATAATTAAGGGATGGGCATGTTGAAGGACATGATCTACTGGGGTATTTTTACCAGCATTCGTATGTAAACGATTGCAATGAACCCCTGCACTTGCTACAAGTTTTCTTGATTGATTATACAATCCTATTGTAACGCCGGCACTCTCGGCAAATGGGAGGATTAGATCATTTAATTGTTTACTAAACTCTTCTAGGTCAACCATGTACTACTCCTTCCAAAAAAGGGATTCTATTTCAAAATAGTATTTATCATTATTCCTATTTTTAGAATATTATATAATTTTAGAAAATTCAAATCAAGGTGTGTGTTAGAAAATATAACTAAGAAATGAAAATTAAACTCCAAATATAGGGCTTAACACTTTTCTCAGTATGTTTTTTCTCAATGAGAAAAGAAATCTCTGTCGATTTTTTTCGGTAAAAATTTGATAAATCTACTATGTCATTATTTCTTTTCTTTTAAAAATTGTTAGAATAAAAAGAAAATGATGAAGAAAGGTGCGAAAACCAATCATGTTAACCGCAAGAAAACCTATTACAGTTAAAGAGGCAGTTAATCAAGTTTTAAAATATAAAAAACTCGGGCATTCAGAATATGTCCCTATTGAAGAAAGCGATGACAGATATTTAACGGAGCCTATTCTAGCTGATCATGACGTACCACCTTTTGACCGTTCTACAATGGATGGATTTGCTCTTACTGTAGCAGATATAAAGAAAGCTTCAATGGAAAGTCCAATTGAGTTAGAGGTCATTGAAGAAATTGGTGCTGGAATAGTTGCAAATAGAGAATTAAAAGAGGGGCAAGCCATTCGCATTATGACGGGAGCTCAATTACCTGTAGGAACAGCTGCCATTGTGACGCTTGAGTCTACAAAACAAATCACTAGAGAAAATAAAAAATATATTATCATTACCGAGCCTTTGAATACTGGGGACAATATTACATTTCAGGGAGATGATACAAAAAAGGGTACAATTCTTGTTGAACGCGGCAGGAGGATAGATCCTGGTGTGAAAGCCTTACTAGCCACTTTTGGTTATGCAAAAGTTCCTGTGATGAAAAAACCGGTGGTGGGTATATTTACGACTGGAACGGAGCTGTTAGATATACATGAAGAACTGCTGCCCGGGAAAATTCGTAACAGTAACTCTCATATGATTATTTCCCAAATAAAAAGGCTGGGCGCAGAACCAAAGAACTTTGGGATACTTGCAGATGATTTCGAGCTATGCTTTGAAGCAATGGTAAATGCTTTGGAAGAAGTAGATATTTTAATAACCACTGGCGGGGCTTCGGTGGGGGATTATGATTTTATACCGGAAATTTTTGATAAACTGGGTGCCAATGTTTTATTTAATAAAATTTCCATGCGCCCGGGAAGTGTGACTACTGTAGCTGAAGCAAATGGAAAGCTCCTTTTTGCTCTTGCAGGTAACCCTTCGGCGAGCTTTGTAGGTTTTGAGCTTTATGTTCGCCCATGGATTAGAACATTCCTTGGTTCGGCAAATCCACATTTGCAAAAAGTCCAAGCGGTTTTAGATACGGATATTCCAGGAGCGAATTCGTTTACCCGATTTGTTCGAGGAAAGGTGTCATATAAAAATGGAAAGTTGTTCGTTTCAACTTCCGGTGCGGATAAATCAAGCAATGTCACCATTTTAGCTAATACGAATGCATTGATCATACTGCCTGCTGGGAATGGTGGTTATCAAAAAGGAATAATGATTGATATTCTTTTACTGAACGAAGAAGGAAGCGACTGGCCATGGGACTAATGAAAAGTCCAGACAAATATTTTTTACCACCAATTATCCTCATCAATGATGGGGATTTTTATTTTTCATTTAAACAATATTTTTGGCACGAATTTTGCATATTACATTTAGTGAAAACCCAAGAGAAGGTAACTGAGACAAACAATGCCTAGACTAGCTATTGGCAGCATTTTTTGCTTATCTAACAATTAGGGGGAAAACAAATGACAAAATTACCGGTAGAAACGATTGTTACTCATATTTCTAAGTGTCCAGGGTGGAGACATGTCGATAATAACAATATTTCAAAAGTTTTTACATTTTCAAACTCAGAAGAAACTGGCCATTTTGTCTATTTGGTTAATAAATGTACAGATTTAACAGGGCACTATCCGCGAATAGGTATCAATAGTTTTGATGTGAGTATTGAACTTAATACCGTTGAAGTGAATGGAGTTACAGGCAAAGATTTATTATTAGCCCAAAAAATTAATCAAATTGAAAAAGAAGTTAAATTAAATGCTTAGTGAACATATATAGAGTTTTATTTTGGTATTTTGTAAAAGACTCAAATCGTCCCTTTTTATGAGAATTTTACAAAATAGATAAATTCATATATTATAAGTGAAAATAATATAAATTCTGAATCTTTAAATTTATTTTGCGGCAGTAGCACATAGAATGATTTCTTTTATTAAAACGAAAGAAGGGTAGGAAATGAGAATAGTAGCATTAGCTGGAGGGGTTGGAGGATCAAAATTCGTTAAGGGCCTTGCATCTTCCCAGTCCAAAGAACAAGTAACTGTTGTGATTAATACAGGTGATGACTTTGAAAGGTTTGGTCTGTATATTTCACCGGACATTGATATTAACCTTTATACTTTAGCGGGTCTGATTCATGAACAAGGCTGGGGTTTTAAAGATGAGAGCTATAACATGCAAAACGTTTTAAAAGATATTTTTGATCAAGATTGTTGGTTTAACTTAGGAGACAAAGATTTAGCTACACATATTTATCGAACCCATTTATTACGTAAGGATGTTACCTTAACTGATATTACTGAAGACCTAAGTAACAAATTAGGAATCTCTTTAAAAATACTCCCGATGTCGAATGATAGGGTTGCTTCGTATATTCATACCCCTGAAGGCCGTTTCCATTTCCAAGAATATTTAATACAGCGAAGAATGTCAGATGAAGTTTTAAAGATTGAGTATAACGGATCTGCCAATGCGTCTCCATCACCTGGAGTAATTGAAGCGATTAGCGAGGCTAATATTATCTTATTGGCTCCAAGTAACCCATTAGTAAGTATTGGACCAATTTTATCCATTCCCGGTATGAAGGACGCAATTCAGAAAAGTAAGGCTAAAGTTATTGCTGTCAGCCCAATTGTAAATGGCGGGGTAATAAAAGGTCCTGCTGACCGGATGATGCGGGATCTGGATATTGAAGTGTCTCCTGTTGGAATTGCAGATTATTATGGAGATCTATTGGATGGGATGGTCATTGATTCCCAAGATAAAGAGTATTCAAGTGAATTGGAAAAAAGAGGTTTGGGCGTTTTAGTCACTGATACCATCATGGATACAAATGAGAAAAAGGAAGCTTTAGCAAATCAAGTTGTAGAGTTTGCTGCCAATTTTGAAGATAAGGTTTTCAATTGAGGAGGACTCATTAATGAATTCCGTTGTGATCTTACAAAAACCGATGCATCAATCAAAGACACGGCTTAGCTCTTTTCTTACAGCTGAACAACGGATTGGTCTTGCTTATTCCATGTTGTATGATTTACTTACGGTTGTTTCCAGAGTCCCTTCCATAAATGAATTTTCGATTGTGACTTGTGACCCAAACGCCATTCAATTGGCCGAAAAATTTGGTGCAAAGCTGTATTTTGAAAGGAATGTATTGGGAATCAATCATGCCATCAAAACAGTAGTAGACTCCTTGGACACAACTGTGAAGGATTTATTGATTTTACCTTCCGATATACCTCTAGTAAGGGTAAATGAACTGAATTTTATTATGAAGCAAAAAAGAAAAGCACAGGTTACCATCTTCCCGTGTAAGAACGGAACGGGGACAAATGGGCTTTTATTATCTCCACCAAATGTAATGGTCACAGCATTCGGGGTTAATAGTTTGGAAAAACATTGTCAAAATGCGATAAAAGCTGGTTGTAATTACCACATCGGTTCTGCGCCATTTTTATCCTATGATATTGATACCATAACTGACTTAAACTCGATAAACGAATTGGGCAAAGGTACAAAAACATACGAATATATTGTTGAACAGAAAATACTTAAGAACTTAAAAATAAAGGAAGTTGTGTCATGATTGAACAATTGGGAATTTTCGGTGTTGAAGGTCTGCCTGCAGTGAAGGAAGGGGATGACCTGGCAAATCTTATCATTAAATCACTTGAACAGCAAGGAAAAAAATTAGAGCATAAAGATGTTGTTGTTGTTACATCCAAAATAGTATCAAAAGCAGAAGGATGTTTAGTAACAGTAGAAGATTACCAGCCTTCGGCATTAGCAATAGAGTTTTCAAAGGCTTCCGACAAAACGGCCAATGAAATAGAAATGATTCTAAGTGAATCCAAGAGTCCCATTAAAATGACAAATCGTGTCCTTATTATGGAAACTAAACACGGCTTTATTTGTGCGAACGCAGGGATCGATCGATCCAATATTGAGAACGAGCAAATGGCGTTATTATTACCAAGGGACCCGGATGCTTCTGCAGCAGGAATTAAAAAGACTCTAGAAGATTATTATAAGGTAAAATTGGCCGTAATCATTTCTGATACTTTTGGCCGTCCTTGGCGTATGGGACAAACCAATATTGCTATCGGTGTAAGCGGAATGCTGGCGATCAAGGATTATAAGGGGAATTTTGATCAATTTGGCAACCAGCTGAAAGTTACTGAAATTGCAGTGGCTGATCAGATTGCTTCGGCAGCCGAATTAGTTATGGGTAAAAGTGATGGGGTACCAGTGGCTATTATCAGAGGTTATTCTTATCCTGAAGGAAATGGAACAGGCAAAGATTTAATCAGACCAAAGGAAATGGATCTTTTCCGGTGATATTCAACTATGCATTTTTCTCATAAGAATAGTGAGAAAAATTGAGAAAGATAAATAGGAATTGAGAAAAAGGTGAGACTTTATTTTGTCTCATCTTTTTTTATTTTTTCTGGTAAAGGTTTTTAGGACAGATGAAACAGATTTATTTCTTGGCATGAAAATTGCATTATGAAATAGTGGAAGGTTTTGAATATTCTTGCTCCATTATTTTCAGGAGGTGTCACATGTCATTTATCTTTCATGAGCCTAAAACGGTTCAAGAGGTTATTGATCTTCTCGTTCAGTATGGTGATGAAGCGAAATTGCTTGCAGGTGGAACAGATTTGATGGTTCTTCTTACCCGATACAAGGTTGATCCAAAACATGTAATTAGTCTTAGCAGAGTCAAGGAGCTTACCGGAATCCGTAAAACTGAGACAGAAGCCCTTGTTTTCGGTGCTCAAGTGACACACAGGGAAATTGAAAAATCAGCACTGGTTTCAGACTCAATGAAGGCATTAAAACAAGCCTGTTCGATGGTGGGTGGTATCCAAGTACGGAATCTAGGAACGATTGGAGGAAATTTGTGCAATGCTTCACCTGCAGCAGATACTCCTCCAGTGTTATTAACATTAGATGCATCGGTGGCAGTAGCTGGTCCAAAAGGTACTCGAAGTTTACCATTGGAGCAATTTCTGTTAGGACCCCGCAAGGTTAATTTGCAGCCTGGGGAACTGCTTACGGAAATCCATGTACCTAAAATGTCACCTAGGACTGCAACGATTTTTTTAAAGGCCGGAAGACGGAAAGCGATGGAAATCTCTCTATGTGCCGTGTCTGCCCGCGTAACGCTAGATGAAAATGGCCTTGCCGATGTACGCATTGCTCTAGGATCCGTAGCACCTTCAGCTGTTCGTGCTCATAGTGCTGAGGCTTTATTGCAAGGAAAGGTAATCACAGAAGAACTTATTAAAGCTGCTAGTGCTGCTGCTGTAAATGATTGTAATCCAATTTCTGATGTCCGCGGCTCTGCTGAATATCGGCGAATGTTAGTCGAATCAATGGTACGGCGGTCATTAATCCAGTGCCTGGAGAACCTGCAGGGTTCAGGCTCTCATACAAAGATATCCTAAAAGAAAAAGGAGGATGTAGCATGTCGAAGGTTCCACTTAATTTAAAAATCAACGGGGCAGAATACGAGGTAGACGTAGAACCTCATCGTACCCTGTTGGATGTACTGCGAGAAGATTTGGGATTTACAGGTACTAAGGAAAGCTGTCGGGAAGGGGAATGCGGTGTTTGTACTGTTTTACTAGATAATAAATCTATTAATTCCTGCTTACTGCCAGCTGTTGCAGCTCGTGGTAAAGAAATTACAACTGTTGAGGGAATTGCAGACCATGAGCATCTTCACCCGATACAGAAGGCTTTTGTCGATTGTCACGGATTACAGTGTGGTTATTGTACACCAGGATTTATAATGTCGACAAAATCATTATTAGATGAGAATTGTAATCCAACAGAAGAGGAAATTCGTAATTACTTAGCCGGAAATCTCTGCCGTTGTACTGGTTATAATGGCATAGTCGATGCCGTACTGCAGGCAGCTTCTGAACTTCGTAAAGTCAGGTAAAGTGCAAGGAGGGGTGAATAATGATTACAAAAGAAAAGGTAATGGAAAAAGAAACCAAAGTCGTTGGTAAACGGCTAAATCGACTTGATGGACCGGATAAAGTAACTGGAAAATTTGTCTATGGGGCAGATTTGAATGCACCGGGTCTTCTGCATTGTAAGGTGTTTCGGAGTTCGATCCCTCATGGAAGGATTAAACGATTAGATTTTAGCAAGGCACTCGAACTTCCTGGTGTACGGGCGATTATGACAGCAGAGGATATTCCTTCACATATTCGCTATGGACATACGTTGAAGGACGAAGTGGTTTTTGCCCGCGATTATGTCCGCTACTATGGTGAACCGATTGCTGCATTAGCTGCTGATACGCGTGAAATTGCTGAAAAAGCACTAAAATTGATAGAAATAGAGTATGAATCATTACCTGTTATTACCGACCCAGAGGAAGCGTTGAAGCCTGAAGCTCCCTTATTGCATCCTGACTGGAAGAGCTATAAAGGAAACCCATCCTTAATTCGCTACGATAACGTTTGCACACACGTAAGTATCAATATGGGGGATGTTGAAAAAGCGTTTGCGGAGGCAGATTATGTTTTCGAAGATCGTTATACAAGCCATATGGTCCATCAAGGTTATTTGGAAGCTCGCGCAGGGATGGCCCATGTTGAAGCTGATGGTACGGTTGTGATCACGTCCAGTACTCAAAATCCGTTTGGAATTCTAGGGAATCTCTCTGAGATTCTTCAATTACCTACAAGTAAGATTCGCGTTATATCCTCCGGCGTCGGCGGCGGGTTTGGCGGAAAACTAGATTTAGGTGTGGAGCATTTTGTTGCACTCTTAGCTCGTAAAACCGGTCGTCCTGTAAAGTACCTTTGGGACAGAGAAGAAGAGATGAAAGCGGCGGCACCACGAGAGGGTTCTGTCATCTATGTGAAAACAGGAATTATGAAGGATGGAACCATTATTGCCCGCCAAGGAAAGGTTATCTTGGATGCAGGGGCTTACAGTGGAGATGATACCGTCATTGCCTCCGTGGCGGCTCTTTTAGTCCGGGGCTCATACAATATTCCAAACTTTAAGGTAGATTCGATGGCTGTGTATACCAACAAGGCTAATTGCGGTGCCTACCGTGGACCTTCTGCTCCACAAACCTATTATGCAATTGAAAATCATTTAGATAAGATTGCTAGTAAATTAAATTTTGATAAGGTGGAGCTGCGCAGGAAAAATGCCTTAAAGGATGGAGATTTAGGTCCAACCGGGCAAATCATCGAGACTGTTAGCTTACAAGAAACAATCACAAAAGTTGCCGATCAAATTGGGATGGACCAACCGCGTCCTAAATATACAGGCCGTGGGTTGGCTAGTGCTGTATGGACTTCAGCTGGCGGTTCATCATGTGCATACGTTCAACTGAATGATGACGGTACAGTTGTACTGATCACTGGAGGTAAGGAAATTGGTACGGGTGCCATTACTATGGGGGTGGCACAAATTGTTGCAGAAGAATTAGGGATAGACATAACCGATGTCCGTTTGGTTACAGGAGATACGCACTCAACGCCTTTTGATTTTGGGGCCCAAGGTGGCCGTACTACATTTAATGTGGGAAATGCAGCTCGAATTGCGGCTCAAGATGCTAAATGGCAAGTGCTTGAGGCTGCCTCTGATAAACTGAATGTTCCTGTCGAGCGATTAAAGCTTGAAAATAAAACAGTATTTGATTCAGAAAATCCTGCGGCGAGCATTACACTAGCAGAAATAGCTGCAGATCGGCTGTGGAATGGAGGCCCGATACTCGGTCGAGGTTCATTTATTATCAAACCTACCGAGTATGACACGAGCATGATTAAAGGAGGAGTATATCCTGTCTTTAATTTTCCATCATTCCATACCCATGCAGCTGAGGTTCAGGTGGATCCAGATACAGGAGAAGTTACGGTTTCACGCTATGTCGCAGCCCAGGATGTTGGCTTTGCCATCAACCCTACGGGAGCTGAAGGCCAAATGACTGGGGGGATCGTACAGGGCATCGGTTATACCCTATCTGAAGAGATTGTCTATAAAGATGGAATCGTTCTTAATCCTAATATGACCGATTACAAAATGCCAACCATCATGGATGTACCTCGGATTGAAACCATCTTAGTGGAAAGTCCGTCAACTGCTGGCCCTTACGGTGCCAAGGGAGTAGGAGAAGCACCGATCATTCTTCCAGCTGCAGCTATTGCTAACGCGGTAGCAGATGCCATTGGTGTTTATATTCATGATTTGCCAATCACTGCTGAAAAAGTCTTACGGGCTCTTAAAGAAAAGGAGAAAGAAGCAAGCAAATAACATGTCACCTCTTCCTCTCTCTAAAATAAGCAAAAGTCACATTTGGAGAGAGGATAAGCCCAAATGTTAAAACAAGGAGGAATTTTTGAGATGGTATATAAGGCATATTTTCTTTTTAACCTTGCAGCGGGTAAAACGGTCGAGGAGTATGAACATTGGTCTAAGGAGGTTAATCATCCAGCTGCTAAAAGGGTGGAATCCATTCTCGAATTTCACGATTTTAAAACGGTAGCAACTCTAGATGACAGCAAGCCAGCTTACCAAATTATCGAGGAAATTCTTATAGAAGATGTTGAAAAGTATAAAAAAGATATAAGTGCTCCAGAAATGGCTGGATTTAGTGCGGAATGGGGCAGCTGGGTGTCCGAGTGGATCTGTATCCTGACAGAGAGAATTGCTTAGACGGTGTTTTGACTACGTGTAGAATCTGTTTCAGCAGCTGAGAGGTAGAGTAATAGAAACTTTCATTGCAAGTTGGGACGAAAGGGAGGAGAAGAAGTGGGAATGGAATTTGGTGTTGGTCTATTGGGGAAATACCCTTACAAAACTTTAGTTTCGTTAGCACAAAGATGCGAGGAGATTGGCTATGATCAAATTTGGATGCCTGATGAGCGGTTTTATCGGGAATGTTATTCTCAGCTTTCGGTCATCGCACAGAATACAACACGGGTGAAATTGGGGACAGCTGTAACGGATCCTTATTCTCGTCACCCAGCCATGACAGCAGCAGCGTTAGCCAGCCTTGATGAGATTTCTGAAGGCCGTATGCATTTGGGTTATGGTGCTGGAGTCAGCGGCTTTGCAGAAATGGGTATTAAACGTGAAAAACCAGCCCGTGCTTTACGAGAAGCAATCAATATTATCCGCCCCTTATTGCAGGGGGAAAGAGTTACGGTAGAAGGAGAAGTCATCCAGGTAAAGGGTGCTAAGCTTGATTTTACTCCGGTCCGACCAGACATTCCTCTTTATATTGCCGGGGCTGCCCCATTAGTTCTGAAAACAGCAGGACGGGTAGCGGATGGAGTTATTCTCGGAGATTACGCTTCAACTGATGTCGTTCAATGGGGCTTAGATCAGGTTGAAAGTGGTGCAAAAGAGTCTGGACGTTCTGTACATGACTTATATAAAACCGTTTGGCTGCAGACCTTTATCCACCCAGATGGCAAGGTAGCACGAGACAATGCCAGATGGATGGTAGCATTTGTACTTTGGGGAACAAAAGGGTTTCATGACAAGCTGGGTATAGAGCTCCCTAGTGAGTTAAAGGATAATTTGAATTTTGATTATCATTTATCACCAGAGGCTGCAGGCGAGGTAGGGAAGTTAATACCAGATGAACTAGTGTATAAGTTTTCACTAGCAGGGAGTCCAGAAGAGATTACCGAACAAATTCATAAATTACATTCGATTGGGATTAATCAGGTAGCAATCCATCCGTGGTCCTTCGCGGATATGTCATCTGAACAGGGCATTGAGTTATTTGCCGAAAAAGTTATCCGTAACTTTCGATGAGAAATAATTTGAGAAAAAATGAGAAAAGAAGATGAGAAAAATCTCCTTTTCTCATTTTTTTTGATTTCCACTTTGAGAATCCATTGGTACCAACTCTTTATTACGACTAATTTATGAAGAAGCTTATAAATTAACAGTTAAAATCCTGCAATTTTAACTTATTAGCTTCAATTTTCTTAATCAAAAATGTTGGCACACTTCTTGCATAATTATTTAGAAAAAAAGATAGAAAATTATTTATATATCTTGAGGGGAGAGTAGGCATTTTGGCGACATTGATTGGGGAACAAGAGATTGAGGATTTAGCAATTGGTGCTGCTGTTCTTGGTACCGGAGGCGGCGGGGACCCTTATGTTGGAAAACTAATGGCGCAACGGGCCATTCGTGAATTCGGTCCAATTACCTTGCTGGCACCTCATGAGCTTCCAGATGATGCGTTGGTCATCCCGACGGCGGCAATGGGTGCTCCAACGGTCAGTATTGAGAAAATTCCCAACGGTATGGAGGGCTATAATGCTCTTCGCGTTTTAGAAAATTATTTAGGCAAGCGTGCCTTTGCCACAATGCCAATAGAGTGTGGAGGCGGAAATTCTACTATTCCGTTTGTCGTAGCTGCACAAGCTGGGATTCCTGTTGTAGACGCAGATGGAATGGGGAGAGCTTTCCCAGAATTACAAATGGAAACCTTCCATATCTACGGTATTAAGGGTTCACCTATGGTCATTCATAATGAACGGGGTGATCATTTCATATTGAATACAACAGACAACCTTAGTCTTGAACGCTTTGCTAGGGCAATCACGGTTAAAATGGGAGCAACCTCTCACTTAGCCGAATACCCAATGACTGGCTTAGAGGTAAAAGAAGTTGCGATATCAGGAACTATTTCACTTGCGATTCGCATCGGCCGAGCCATTCGTGAAGCGAGGATCCAAAAGGAAAACCCCATCGATGCGATTATTCACGTTACAGCGAATTCGATTTATGGCCCTGCAATTGTGCTCTTCCAGGGTAAAGTAACAGAGGTGGATCGTCAAACGAAAGATGGTTTTGTAAGGGGCAAGATCCAGATTGAAGGATTTGACGAATATCAGGGCAGTAACTTAGAAGTAGATTTTCAAAATGAAAATCTTATTGCACGAAGAGATGGAGAGATTGTCGCAACTGTTCCTGATTTAATTACCCTGTTGGACGTTGAAACTGGAATGCCAATTACTACCGAAAGTGTTAGGTATGGATACCGTGTCACTGCGTTGGGCATTCCAACACCTGAAATCATGAGAACCGCACAGGCACTGGAGGTCTGGGGGCCGCGTTACTTTGGCTATGACACAGAATATCGACAATTAGAAGATATTCATTCTGAATACTACAAGAAGACTTGTAAGGTCTTAGAGGAGGTGGAACAAAATGAGTTATAAAATTGGGATCGATGTTGGTGGAACTAATACTGATGCCGTACTCCTTGATCACCGTAACAATCTCTTAGGCGGAATCAAAACACCGACTACTAAGGATGTTGCAACCGGAATATTTAATGCCATTGATGAGGTTTTACAACAGGCTGGTGTTGATCCAGGGGCGGTCCATTACACCATGTTAGGTACAACGGCATGTACGAATGCTTTAGTGGAACGTAAAAACTTGTCTCGCGTGGGACTAGTAAGAATTTCTCGTCCAGCAGCCAGTTCCATCGAGCCTATGGTTACTTGGCCTCAAGATTTGCGAGAAACCGTTGGTGACCTTTGTTTTGAGATTCATGGGGGATATGAATATGATGGTTCCTTGATTAGTGAAGATCTCAATGAAAATGAAATAAACGCAGTAATACGCGAGCTTAAAGCTGCCGATGTGGAAGCAGTTGCCATCTGTGGTGTCTTTTCTCCTGTCCGAGCAGACCAAGAAAAATATTTAGCAGAGCGGCTCCAGGCAGCACTTGGTCCTGATGTTCCGATTACGATGTCTCATGAAATCGGGTCAATTGGGTTATTGGAAAGAGAAAATTCAGCAGGCTTAAACGCGGCATTAGTAAAAGTGGCATCTCAAGCTGCAAGTGGACTTGAAAAGGCCTTACAGGAGCGTGGAATGAATCCTAGAATCTTCTTCGCGCAAAATGACGGAACCTTAATGGACTTAGAATATGTTCGCAGGTTTCCAATATTAACAATTGGGTCGGGGCCGACTAACAGTATTAGAGGTGCAGCATTTCTCAGTGGACTGCGTGATTGTCTTGTGATCGATGTTGGTGGAACGACTACTGATATTGGCTTTTTAAATAATGGATTCCCTCGGACTTCAGGCATCGCTGTTGAAATAGGAGGCGTACGTACAAACTTTAGAATGCCGGATATTCTATCTATTGGGCTGGGCGGGGGAAGTGTTGTCCGCATCGAAAATGGAAAAGTAAGAATTGGCCCAGATAGCGTGGGTTATAGTTTAGTAGAGAAAGGGCTCGGTTTTGGCGGTGACACGCTGACAACTACTGATGTCATTGCTAGAGCTAGTTTGGATCAAGAAAAAATTAACCATCCAAGCTACGATGTCCAACGTGTATTACACATCCCGGAAACCGTGGTTACACAAGTTACTCAGAGAATTCGGGAGTTAACTGAAGCCTCTATAGACAAAATGAAAACAAGTAATAGAGACTTGCCAGCAGTACTGGTAGGGGGAGGCAGTATCCTAATGCCAGAAAAGCTGGCGGGTACATCTGAAATTATCCGTCCACTTCATTACCAATATGCGAACGCAATTGGTGCGGCCATTGCGCAAGTTTCTGGCGAGGTGGACAGAATGTGGAGTTTGGAAAAGACGACTCGCAGTCTGGCAGTAGAAGAAGCAAAAGCAACTGCCATTCAAATGGCTATTGATGCAGGGGCTGAAAGAAGTTCTGTATCGATTGTAGATTTGGAAGAGGTTCCCTTAGCTTATTTACCAAACCATGCGTTACGTATTAGAGCCAAGGCAGCGGGAACACTTAGCACAATAGCAAACTAGTTTTTATATAAAATTTTCTGAAAAGTATAAAAACTATTGAAATCATTAGGAGGAATCAAATTGAAGCGAACTTTCCGCAAGTTAATCCGCAATCTCCTTCCAGTTCTGAGCATCGGTGTCCTATTAACGGCATGTACCAATGACACAACAAGCAAAAGTGCTAGCTCACAGAATAACGCCAATAAGAAAAATATTATCCGTGTCACACTAGATTCAGATATTGATAATCTCGATCCGTTTGCATTTAAGTCTGATGCTGCACAGATTGTGACAGATGCTAACTATGAGACATTCGTAGATGTTGCTACTACTACGGACAGTGATGGAACTATCATTGCAAATACAGAAAGCGTAGTTCCAAATATTGCACAATACACGATATCTCCAGATGGAAAAGTAGTCAACTTGAAGGTAAATACTAATGCGAAATTCACAAATGGTGATCCTGTCGATGCCGATGCGGTTGCTTTTTCTATCAAACGTGGATTGAATAAACAATTTTATTCCTCATTACTTTGGAATATCATTTCACTTTCTGACGAGAGTCAAATAAAAGTAGATGGCGATACGGTTCAACTTACTCTTAAACAAGGTAATCCAATGACTCTTAAGGTTTTGCCTTTGGCGCTTAATGTTGTCATGAATCCAAAGGTTTCGAAAGAACATTCTACTGCCAGTGATCCATTTGCTAGTGAATGGTATAAAAATAACGTCCTTGGTACGGGACCATATGTTATCTCGAAGTTCAACCAAGGTGTTGAATATGGTTTAAGTCCAGCTCCAAATTACTGGAATAAAGATAAATTAAAGAATGATGGTATTCTTCTAAAAGTCGTGCAGGATGCGCAGCAGCGATTGGCATTATTGAAGCAGGAAGCTGTTGATGTAGCCATTGGTATTCCTCCTAAGAATCTAGCCGAGCTGAAAAAGGACCCTAACATCAAGATTCATGACTTCCAATCTACTAACACCAATTATTTAGTTATGAATAATAACGTAAAGCCGTTTGACAATCCATTAGTCCGACAAGCTGTAAATATGGCAATCGACCGTAACAACCTGATCGAAAATGTTCTATATGGATTTGCTCGTCCTTTAACTAGTCCTATTCCAGAAGGGATGCCTTCACATGTAGATGTTATCAAAGATAATTCAGCCAATATTGAAAAGGCCAAGGAATTACTAAAACAGGCCGGGGTAAAAGATTTGTCAACCGACCTCTATGTGAATTCAAGCAGAACCGAAGATCAGCAGGTTGCTGTTTGGATTAAAGATAGCTTAAGTAAGATTGGTATTAATGTAAATATCAAAACAGTATCGGATGCAGCGTATAGAGAAAATCAACAAGGTAATAAAATGCCAATGTTTATTGAATATTGGTTCTCTTGGGTAAACGATCCATTCTTCCAGTTGTTCTGGATGTTTGATTCAAGTAACAAACTAACAAACATGTCGCATTACAGTAATCCAGAGGTAGATAATCTCATTAAGCAGGGGATGTATGAGCAGGATCAAGCCAAACGAGACGAAATCTCCAAACAAATTCAACAGATTATTGTAAATGATTCACCAATTTCCTTCCTTTATCAACGTGACTATGTAGTCGCAGCAAACAAGGATATTAAAGGCATGAATCGTTGGCCAGACCAACACTTGCGCTTCTTTACCCTTTACAGATAGGAGGGATGAGGAAAAGTCGGGTGGCAACCACCCGGCTTTCCAACCTAAGAAAGGGGATATGATAAATGTCTGGGAATTTTTTTCGTTATTTTGCAAAACGAATATTATTGTCGCTTGTTACCATATTTGGAGTCCTGACTTTGGTCTTTATCCTAACGCATATTCTTCCTGGGAACCCGGCATTAGTTAAGGTAGGCCAAATGGCAGATAAAGACGTTTTGAAAGCAATGGAAAAACAAATGGGACTGGATAAACCGTTGGTCGTTCAGTATGCTGACTACCTTGGACAGGTCTTAAAAGGGAATTTGGGGGACAGTTGGACAACAGGACAGCCAGTCAACAATGATCTGGCTCAGCGTATACCAGCCACTGTTGAGCTTGCACTTTTCAGCCTTTTTATTGCTGTTTTGGTTGGACTGCCTTTAGGAATTTTTGCTGCAGTAAATAGAAAGTGGATTGATCGTTTTATGCAAGGCTTTAGTATACTTGGAGTTTCAACCCCAGTGTTCTGGTTGGGGTTAATGTTAATTTATGTTTTTTATTACAAGCTGAATATCATGCCTGCTCCAACTGGTCGTATAGATGACTTCACGAACCCGCCAACACAATTAACAGGACTATATACTGTTGACAGTCTATTAACCGGAAATTTTCCAGCATTTAAATCAGCACTTCTTCAGATGGTTTTGCCGGGAGTAACGTTGGCATTTGTTATTATCGCTCCGATTGCCAAAATGGCAAGAGACTCCATGAGTAAAGTGCTCCAAACTGAATATATCCAATCAGCAAGGGCGATGGGTGTGTCTGTAAAAGAGTATGTATTTAAAGATGCATTAAGAAATGCGTTAATTCCGGTTTTAACTACTCTGGGTATTGTCCTTGGATATTTGATGGCAGGCAGCGTTTTAATAGAAATGATGTACTCTTGGCCGGGTATCGGGATTTATGTTTATAACGCCTTGCTTTCTAATGATTTTAATTCTATTCAAGGTGTGGTTCTCGTTATTTCTGTCTCCTATGTTTTTATTAATTTGGTGATTGACCTTCTATATACTCTAGTTGATCCAAGAATAGGCCTTAATTAATCGCAAGGGAGGGAACCATCATATGAATACTCAAACTGATACAGTTAAGGTATCACCTTCTATAAGAAATAAAAGGTGGTTTCACTTTAATGGTATTTTTAAACACAATGTAAGCCTGACTACTGGTCTTATTTTTTTAATTATTATCCTATTGGTAGCCATTGTCGGGCCTTTTTTGACTAAGTACGCTCCTTATGAAACAAATCCTGGTAAACAGTTTATCGCACCTTCGCTTGCCCATCTATTTGGTACGGATGAATTTGGACGTGATATTTTAAGCCGGGTAATTCATGCCGCCAAAATGGATTTATTTATTGCCTTGACTTGTACTGTTATTACATTTGTTTTCGGTGCACTGGTGGGAGCAGTGGCTGGTTTTTATGGGAAATGGGTAGATATAGTTATTTCCAGAATTGTAGACGTAATGCTCTCCTTTCCAGCTTTCATCCTAGCCATGGGTGTCACAGCTATGCTCGGTAATAACCTGCACAATGTCATAATCGCACTAAGCATTGCCTACATGCCTTATTTTATACGGTTAACTCGGGCGGAGATGCTTAGACTTCGCAAAGCTGAGTTTGCAGACGCTGCTCGCTGTATTGGTACACCCAGGGTGCAAATTATGTTGGTACACCTTCTTCCTAATTCAATTGGACCAGCGTTGACTCAATGTACACTAACTATGGGCTGGGCAATATTGGATGCTGCCGGACTAAGTTTTATTGGAATTGGTATCCAAGCGCCAACTGCAGAATGGGGCGTAATGATTGGAAATGGGATCAGGGATATCTTTTCTGGTGAATGGTGGACAGCTTTCTTTCCCGGTGTCGCGGTAATTTTGACGGTTATGACTTTTAACCTGATTGCGAACGGGATTCGTCAGGTAAAGGAGGATTAAATAATGGAGTTACTTACTGTAAAAGGACTGAGTGTCACCATTCCACAAGAGGAACAAACCAATCGAGTAGTGGATGACATATCTTTTTCCATTCGAAGAAACGAAGTGATTGGTTTAGTTGGTGAAAGTGGTTCAGGTAAAACAGTAACTGCTACTGCGATCCTTCGTTTGACACGCCAGCCTGCGGAAATTAAAACCGGAAAGATTATTTTTCACGAAGAAGATCTCCTTACAAAAAAGGAGTCTGAGTTAGAAAAGGTTCGTGGAAGTCGAATCTCGATGATTTTTCAGAATCCACGTACTAGTCTTAATCCCTTGATGAAAGTTGGGGATCAAATAGCCAGAGCATTTAAAATCCACTCAAAAATGAAAAAGTCTCAAGCCAAGTCTGAAGCGTTAAAGATGTTAAAGCTCGTAGGCATTCCAGATCCCGAGGCAAGGTATGATGCTTATCCGCATGAACTGTCTGGCGGTATGTGTCAGCGCGTTATGATTGCGATGGCTTTGTCCTGCAATCCAGATTTGCTGATTGCGGATGAGCCAACGACAGGCTTGGATGTAACAATTGAAGCGCAAGTTTTTGATTTAATCAAGGAGCTGCAAAAAGAAATTGGCATGTCGGTGCTGCTTATCACTCATGATCTGGGTATAGTAGCGGAGACCTGTAACAGGGTCGCTGTGATGTATGGCGGCCATATAGTGGAGATGGCAGATGTCCAGACAATCTTCAGTGATCAAAAGCATCCTTACTCTAAACATTTACTAGGCTCTTTACTAGAGTTAGATCAGGATTCTAATGCTCATATTGATATTCAGGAAATGTCAGCGCCCATTGACTACAAAACTACTGGATGCAGATATGCAAATAGGTGTCCCAAAGCTTCTCCCATTTGTTATAAAGATAAACCGCCTATTAAAGAGGTGGCAGAAGGTCACACAGTGATGTGTCATCTGTATTCGGAGGTGAATTAACTTTGGTTCCATTACTTGAGGTGAAAGATATAAAAAAATGGTTCCAATCAGGGAAGGACACTGTGCATGCGGTTAATGGCGTATCATTAGAAATCCAACCTGGTGAGGTAGTTGCTTTAGTTGGTGAAAGTGGATGTGGGAAGTCGACAACAGCTCGGACGATTTTACGGCTTACTGATCCTACAGAGGGGCAAATATTTTTTAAAGGAACTAATATCAGCGATTTGCATGAGAAGAAGTTTCTTCCTTACCGCCGTCAAATTCAGATGGTATTTCAGGACCCTACGATGTCTTTAAATCCTCTATTTACCGTTCGACGTACTCTTTCGGAACCATTGCGGCTGCAAGGGGTGAAAGGAGCGGCAGAAAGAGAGGAAAGGATCATTAAAATGTTGGAAAAAGTCCAACTTGGTCCAGAGCACCTTAACCGTTATCCGCGCCAGCTCTCAGGTGGACAGCGTCAACGCGTAGGAATTGCACGCGCTCTGATTACAGAGCCTGATTTAGTCATACTGGACGAACCAACCTCTGCGTTAGATATGTCCGTGAAGCTAACGGTTATTAACCTATTACGTAAGCTTCAGCAGGAACTTAATACAGCTTATCTATTAATTACTCATGATATGAATACGGTAAAGCATTTATGCAGCCGGGTAATGGTTATGTACTTAGGGAGGATTGTTGAGGCCGGTCCGGTGTCTGAAGTTTTTTCCAATCCGCAGCATCCATATACAAGAGCGTTACTTTCAGCCATACCGGTAGCAAATCCAAATGCCAAAAAAGAAAGAATACGTCTAAATGGTGATACACCTAGTCCCGTGTCATTGCCGCAAGGATGTTCTTTAGTTGACCGTTGTCCTTTGGCAAAGCCCATTTGCAAAGAAAAGTACCCGCAAATTCGACATCTTCCTGAGGGGCACGATGTAGCCTGTCATCTTATAGAGTCCAATTGAGTTTCATTATTTAGAAGGTTAGCAGGTATGAAAATTAGAATCCAGGGGTGGAAATAATGATTGCTGAACGCGCCATATCAATCCCAAGCTCAGCTATTCGCCAGTTTTTTAATCTTGCACAAGGCATCGAGGATGTCATCGATTTGTCTATAGGTGCACCTGATTTTCAGACGCCAGAATATATTGTAAATTCTGCCGTTAAAGCTTCGAAGGAAGGGCACCATTACTATTCCAGTAACGCTGGTATTATTTCTCTGCGTCGAGCTATTTCCAAAAAACTTAAGCGTGAAAACGAAATTAGTTACGACCCTGATACGGAAATTGACGTGACGATTGGTGCCACTGAGGCGCTGGGCTTGATCATGATGACCCTTTTAAACCCCGGTGATGAAGTAATACTGGCCGATCCGACATGGCCAAATTACATCACCCAAATATTAATGGCTGATGGCGTTCCAGTACGGGTGCCTACGTTTGAAGAGAATGGCTTTTCTTTGCAGGTTAAAGATGTCGAGAATGCTATTACTGAAAGAACAAAGGCGATTTTAATTAATACTCCCAATAACCCAACAGGAGCATTGCTAGACGAGGAGGCTGTAAAGGGTTTTGTCCAATTAGCGAAGAAGCACGGTGTATATCTTATTAGTGATGAAGTATATGAAAAAATCATTTATGACGATTACCAGCACTTAAGCCCTGCATCTCTTCCAGGGGCCAAAGAATTTGTGATTACCGTTAATAGTTTCTCGAAAACTTACGCCATGTGCGGATGGCGGGTTGGTTATGTTGCGGCTAGCAAACATGTAATTGCTCCGCTTCTTAAATTACAAGAAGGGATGGCATCCTGTGCGAATACAATGGCGCAAATGGCTGCGGTAACCGCTTTAGAAGGGTCTCAATTTGCTGTTACTGATATGGTAGAGCGTTATCGAGCCCGCCGAGACTTTATGGTAGAAGGATTAAATCAAATACCTGGAATTTCAGTGGTAAAGCCAGGTGGGTCATTCTATCTGTTTGTTAACATTAAAAAGCTGGGTAAAAGCTCGCAGGAATTTGCTACCGATCTTCTTCAAAAAACTGGGGTTTTAACGGTTCCAGGATCTGGTTTCGGTCAAGCAGGAGAAGGATTTTTACGAATCTGTTATGCAAAGAATGAAGAAGTACTCCAAAAAGCTTTAGAACGGATTAATCATTTTGTATGTAGCGAGTACATCCGGGCTTGAGTTGAGACAAAAAAGAAGGGATTGGTAAAAATGTGGCATTTTGAGAGATTTATAACAAGTAAAGGTACACTAGGTGAACTGGAAACTTTTATGCGTGACGAACTGCTGCCCTTTTTTCGAGGGCTTGGCTTCAACGTGAAATTTTTTGTCACACAACATGAATTAGGGACTGGAGAATTCTTTTTTGCCACTGAAGCATCATCATTTAGTGCCCTAGATCATTGGGGAGAAATCGTGGGGGGAAATACACGCGGTCAAGAGTTACTAACCCGATTGGTGAATTTGATCGATGGAACCCCACAGGCTAGTATGCTGAAGGAAATCGGAGCCGCTTCATCACCTTTAAACTGGGAAGCACATCCAATGTGGCATATTGAGGGTTTTAATTCTAAACGTATTACGGGAGAATTAGAAGCCCACTTAGTGGAGAAGTGCCTTCCATATTGGAGAAAACGTGGATTCACTGTTCATGTTATGGAAAGTCAACTAGGGTTTGGTGACCGAGCCTTATGGTTATTAACAGGTATGGATCATTTTGGTTCCTTAGATCAATGGGAAGAGATGGCCATGGAGGAATCTTATGGTCAGCAAATAATGAAGGAACTTGTTTCAATGATTCAGCATAAGGTCGCTAATCTGGTCCGAGATGTAGAGACATATTGAAAGGACGGTGCAATAGGATGAAAGCTTTATTACCTGAGGAAAGAATGGCAGAAAGTTGGTCCTTTCTCCAGCCAAGCCGGCCGGTTTTGATTACTACACTCAATGAGGATGGTACGACAAATGTTGCTCCCTTTGGATGGAACATGCCGGTATCAGCTAACCCTCCTCGGGTAAGTGTAGCATTGGTAAACTCTCCACCCAATCGAACTTTAACAAATATTCGCAGAGAAAAAGAGTTTGTAATAAATATCCCCACTATACAGTTAGCAGAAAAACTAGTGAAATCTTCCTATCAGCATCCTAAAAATGTTAGTAAATTCACGGAAATTGGGTTCGAGCCACTAAGATCCGGAGTAGTCAGAACGCCCGGTATTGCTGAATGTAAGGCGAGTTTGGAATGCTGCCTCTACAATGAGATGGAGGCTGGCGACCATACATTGATGATTGGTGACGTTAAGGCGCTTACATTTGAGGAGAACCATTATACTGACGACTTGGTACTCAAAATAGATGAATCTTGGCCCATTATTCATTTAGATCAGTTCAAACAAAGTGGCGGTCAGGTACACACATTTCTAGGTCCAGAAGGGTTACATAATATTTTTATCCCCTATAACAAACGGTAGGATAAAAATAAGAGGAGGCAGCTTAATGGGATTTTATGATTGGATGAAGGAGCACGGTATAGTTAGTATCGTTCGCGGTTTAGAGGAATCTAGTATTCTTCCTGTAGCCAACGCTGTTTATGCAGGAGGAATTCGTTTATTGGAAGTGACCTTAAATACACAAGACGCAGTTCAGATGATCTCACAATTGAGGGAAGCCTTCGATGGGAAAATGTATATCGGAGCAGGTACAGTATTAAATAAGAAAATGGCAGAACAAGCCGCGGCGGCAGGGGCACAATATTTTATTACTCCAAATCTAGATGAAGAAGTGATTGATTACGGTTTAAAACAAGGAATTGATGTTGTGCCCGGCGTTATGACACCAACAGAAATTGTAAGAGCCTATAATGCTGGCGCAAAAATGGTGAAAGTTTTCCCTATTAGCAGTTTAGGGTTTAAATATATTAAAGAATTACAAGGACCATTAAGTCATATTCCCATTGTTGCGGTTGGGGGAGTCACGATTGACAACGTTAAAAGCTTTTTTCAGGCTGGTGCCACTGGGGTAGGAGTAGGGGGCAGCCTCATTAATAAAGATATTGTAAAACATGGTGATTTTGACGGAATAACGAAGACTGCTCAGGCATTTGTTCAATCATTGAAAGGCAGTGGAAGTTATGTCTCTTCATAATGGAAAACCAGAAATCTTAACTTTAGGTGAGTCGATGGTATTATTCCAAACCAGTCAGGATGGCTCGCTGCAGTATGCTCCATTATTGGCGAAATCCTTGGCAGGAGCGGAATCCAATGTTTCCATCGGTCTTACTCGACTGGGGAAACGAGCGGGATGGCTAAGCCGTATCGGAAAGGACCCCTTCGGTGATTACATTTATTCCACCCTAGCTGGTGAGGGGGTGGACCTCTCATATGTAAAGCGTGATTCGCTGTACCCTACAGGTGTCATGTTTAAAGAAATTAAAGGGGATATGGATCCTAAAGTTTTTTACTACCGAAAAGGGTCTGCTGCAAGTGCTTGGGATATGAAAGAATTATCAGAGGATATGTTTGAAGGAATAAAAGCCTTTCACATAACAGGAATCACTCCTGCATTAAGCGCTGAGTGCAAAATGGTCACATTTGAAGCTGTTCGGTTAGCCAAACAGGCTGGAGCGATGGTTTCTTTTGATCCAAATATGCGATACAAACTTTGGAATATCAATGAAGCTAGGGCAACCTTCCTGGAGCTTATCAAATCTTCAGATCTCGTCTTACCGGGTGTGGACGAGGCAGAACTTATTACTGGAGAACAAGACCTTGACGTAATGGGGCATAAAATATTGGAGATGGGTCCAAAGATTGTGGTAATCAAGTTGGGACAGAAAGGCTCTGTTGCTTATACAACCATTGATGGACAGCTCAAAAAAATTGAAGCAGAAGGATTTCCTGTCCAACGGATTGTAGATAGCGTCGGTGCTGGTGATGGTTTCGCCGCAGGATTTTTGTCAGCCTTTCTAGATCAACACCCTATATTTTATTGTTTACAAAGGGCTAATGCCGTAGGGGCAATGGTAACACAGTATCGGGGAGACTGGGAAGGCCTCCCTACGCTCGAAGAATTAGAAGGTTTTATTTCAGGAAAAGTGGCAGTTACAAGATAACGTCAACAAAGTTGGGAGGGAGTACCTTGTCACGAATACAAGAGGCGCGGGATGTACTGCGTAACATCGAAGAAGCATGGCAGCGCAAACAAAAAACTGCATTGTTAATGATTACAGAAGTACGAGGTTCCGCCTATCGCCAACCAGGAGCCAAAATGATGATGGCAGCTGATGGGCAAATGTTTGGTACACTGAGCGGAGGCTGTTTAGAAAATGACCTGTTTGAATGGGCAAAGGAAGCTATCCGTAAAAATACTCCAATTACCAGAACATATGATTTAAGTGAAAACGAACTATGGTCATTAGGAATCGGCTGCAAAGGTTCATTAGAAATACTAATAGTCCCAGTGGATTCAAATGATGGTTTCTGGGGGGCTGCAATTAACTTACTGCAAAAAAATCAACCATTAACGATGATTTTAGAAATCGCAACAGGTGTTCGGGTTTTACTTGACCAAAATGGCGATGGAATCGGTGCTGTGGAAATGCTGCCCGATAGTGTTCTCAAGTTGGCCTTTGAACGGACGAAACGTACACGGGCACAGGTTGTCAGTGATGGGAATCGAAGGTTTGTAATCGATACGATGAACCCGAGTGAACGTTTAATCATTTCAGGTGCTGGTCATGACGCAGTTCCTCTTGCTTCTGTAGCTGATAAAGTAGGTTTCGAGGTCACCATTTTAGACCCTCGAAGAGACTTTAACAACCCGTTTCGTTTTCCGGACGTTTCTCATTTGGTAGTTGAACCAAGCGATGCTGATGCTATGTCCTTAAAAGACAGCTCGTGGGTCATTATGAATCATCAACAGGATCGTGACGAAGCTGCGCTGGCACTCGCATTAAAAAGTAACCCACGCTATATCGGTGTGTTGGGTCCTTTATCCCGTACCAATGAGATGCTCAATAATATCGGGGAATCATTATCCAGCGGTCCTATTTATGCGCCAATTGGCCTGGATTTAGGGGCAGAAACGATCGAAGAGGTTGCCATTAGTATTTTATCTGAGTTAATGATGTTACGAAGTGGAAGCAGCGGAAGGTCACTTATCGGACGAAGTAAAATCCATGCTTAGGATTGGTGCGGTAATTCTGGCTGCTGGTATGTCCAAGAGAATGGGTGAGCCTAAAATATTATTAGATCTTCATGGTAAGCCATTATTCCGATACTCGGTAGAAAGTGTACTAAATTCAACATTATTTCCTGTCCTGATTGTTTGTGGCGAGCATTTCCAGATAATTCAGGAACTAACTAAGGAACTCCCAATAAATGTGATTGAAAATTTAAAATATAGGGAAGGAATGTCTGAATCAATTAAGTTGGGAATTGAAGTTATGAAAGATCAAGTAGATGCCGTGATGTTTTTTTTGGCTGATCAACCTTTCTTATCTCCGAAACTGGTAAATAACTTACTAGATTCTTATAGAATAAATCGATCAAAAGGAATTAAGGTTGTGAGACCTAGGTATGAAGGTTTACCAGGTCACCCCGTAATAATCGATTCAGATTTATTTCGGGATTTTCTAACCCTAAATGGAGATGAAGGAGGACGCTCCATCCTAAAGAAACGTGCCAACCAGGTAATGTTAGTGGACGTTGAAAACCCTTTGTGGGGAGCAGACATCGATACCCCCGAGGAATTCAACAAATACAAGAACATGATGCCTCATACTGAATGGATTTAAGAAATTATATGGAGGGTGAATTGAATGGAAACGATTAGTATTATTGGTGGAACAGGAAATCAAGGGAAGGGATTGGCTCTCCGATTAGGAGCTGCCGGGTATCCAATTGTCATAGGTTCACGTAGCAGTGAAAAAGCCATCAAAGTGGCTGAAGAAATTAAAGAGCAAAATCCGGCTTTGAAAATTGAGGGCGTTGATAATGAGGTCGCAGCGGAAAGGGGGAATATAGTAATCCTAACCATCCCGTTTAAGTCTCAAAAGGAAACTGTTGAACCGCTAAAGGAGAAACTAACAGACAAAATCGTGGTCGATACTACTGTGGCACTAATTCCCGGTAAGCCCCCAACCACAGAAAATGTTCCAGAAGGGTCTGCTGCAGAAAAATTAAAGAGTATTTTGGGACCAGATGTTCAAGTTGTCTCGGCTTTTCATACCATTTCTGCTCACATGCTGGAAGACCTGAGCAAAGAGCTAAAAGGGGATACATTGGTAGCAGGTGATAATGCCGATGCAAAAGAAAAGGTTATTGAATTGGCAAATAATATGGGTTTACGGGGATTAAATGCTGGACCTTTAAAAGTATCATCTACCCTTGAGAGAATTACTTCCTTAGTAATCGGGATGAATATACGGTATAAGAAAAAAAGTATCGGGGTTAACTTTACAAATATTTAGAATCTCCATTTGGCCTAGGGAATTTGGGTATAAAGTAAGCCAGAAATATAAAAAATAAGTACCTTCCGGTACGCAACAAAAATAGCCGTAAATTCTGATTTTTTTTAATCGAAATTACGGCTTATTTCATTTATTTGCTACATTCCACCTGAATCATTTTTGACCAGGGCATGTATTGATCTAAAATTTCAGGATTTTGATGGAATCCAAGGTTCGGTAGATCCGTCAAAAGTTTCTATATATATTCATAGAAATCAATGCCGTTGCTTTTGGCAGTTTCGGGGATACTCAAACAGATGGCATTCGCTTTTGCACTAGCCTCACTAACAATAAAGAGCCAATTTTTTCTTCCTATAACGTTGGGACGGATAGCATTTTAGGCTGGATTATTATCAATTTCAACGCTTCCATCGTTCAGGAATGCTCTGAGCCCATTTGCTCTGTTCAATGTGTATTCTGCTGCTTTCGCGAGGGCATTTTTCCCGTAGAATGGTGACGATACAACCCATTGAAAGAATTTATCCAAAATATGCTCCGAGTATTTTTGGCGTTTTTTTCTACGCTTACTCGGAGACAAATGTTTAAATTTCCTTTCGAGTCGATATAAAGCGTTGGAAAAGGGAATAGACGGCAGCAAACGAATCAAACTACTATGTAACCTGGCTCTAGCCTATACAAGAATCGGATACCCGCGAAAAGGTGCGGACCTGATTAGGGAAGCAGTTACCCTGGATGTGAAAAAAGAACAGCTTTGGTTCATCGAACTATATTTGGATAAGATGAAAAAGAAACATATGGAACCCATACTTTTAAAAGAAAATGACGAAAAACGCAAGAGAATCACCCATCATGATATGGACCAAATCCTCGAAGATGCCATGAACGGAAAATACTTGGTTCTCAATCTAGCAGACTCTGAAAAGCTTGTTTATGGAAGCAGCGATACCGTTAGGCTGGAGCCGAAGCAGGAGGAGCTGGTCGGTTATTCGATTGACAACTAAGGAATCTATTGTGATAAAAGCAGAATTGAAAAGGCGGTATGGAATGATCAAGTGTTAACTCCAGCCGTTGTCAAACGATACATTTCGGGCATTCGAGGAAAATTAACGCAGGCAATGGGCAGGAACGATATTAGACAGAGTGTATTAATAACAACCCAGAACGGCGAATATGTCTGGAATGACGATATCCTAGCAAAAGTCCTCCGCATGGGGTGAAAAATCCGGTTACGACCATCGTAACCGGATTTTTATATATTTAGGGTGCAAAAGATAAGGGAGGATGATAAGCATGAACTTACTAAAATTAGAAATGATGACCGCGACAGAACGGATCGCAGAGGCACTTACAATGAGAGGTTTGTTTATTGAAACAAAAGACGATTTTATCATTCTGACAGAGGAAAACACCAGGGCAGATATCATGAAAACACAACGATTGCTCAACGACCTAGGAATACCGACGTTTTGGCAAGGGAACCAATTCCAGGTACTAGTGAGCCGGTTTCCGATTGCGGCGATGAAGAAGATCATCAACGTACCAGGCAGGGAATTCCCAGTCCATATGGAAGGCTATCATTTCAAATGGAGAGCTTTTGCCCAGCGCCGATTTGGCATCAAAGTGAATGCCTTGGACCTCGATGCGAACATGGCCATGTTTGTCAAATCACTCAATTTGGGAGGGATTACGGCTCTTGCAGGCTGCAGCGGCCATCACCGTTACCCGCCAAACGTCCAGTTTTCTGGTGCCTATCAGGGAGCGTGGTTTAAGGTGATCCAGGAGAAATATTTAAGCGGATTGAATCTCCATTATACATGGGAAGTCCATTTTGATAACAGGTCAGGTTCCTGTATCAGGGCCGTGGAAACAGGACGCTGGGATATGAGTTTGATTTATCAGGACACCGTGCAAATGGCCGAGGTGCTCCAAAAATATGCGGCCGAGATTCGGGAACTCAAAAAAACTGCTTTTAAACGCAGCAAAGTAATGAAGGAAACAGCTGGAAATCTTCTAAAGGAAGAAAATGAAGGCGCATTAGTGGACTGGATGAAAGAACAAGCCGAAAAGCAGGTCAGCCTTGTCTGATAAAAATTTTGACTGAAAGGATGAAGAGAAACATGAAAAGCTCTCAAGATTATTCGGAACAAATAGTAACATTAGCAGATTGGCTTCAAAATTCTAAACACACAACAGTTCTAACAGGAGCGGGGATGTCCACGGAATCAAACATCCCGGACTTTCGCTCAAAGGATGGCTGGTGGAACAATTTGGATCCTAGAACGTTTGCGACCACCGAGGCTCTCAAGTATCATTATGATTTATTTCATGAATTTTACTGCATGAGAATCAACCTGCTTGAAAATTGCCTGCCGCATCGGGGGCATCATATATTGGCGGAATGGGAGCAGAAAGGTCTTGTTCAAGCCATTTGTACACAGAACGTCGACGGCTTTCACAGTGCTGCCGGCAACCATCATGTATACGAACTTCACGGCTCCATCAATAAGTTCCGCTGTGCGGACTGTTCTAGAATCGTAAGCAGGGAGCAATTCCTGAACAAGGAGAGATGCAGTCAATGCGGTGGCAAGCTCCGGCCAAATGTTGTCCTTTTTGGTGAAATGCTTCCGGAGGAGAGCTGGAGCGCTTCACTCTCGCATATTCAAAAGTCAGATCTTGTGATTGTGATCGGAACAAGCCTAGAGGTCTACCCTGCCAGCCAACTGCCGCAAATGACCGAAGGAAAAACCGTTTATATTAACGCAGAAATGAACGGAAAGAATCAAGACTTTAGTCTCGGTATTCAAGATAAAGCCGGAAATGTCCTTGCAAAAGTAAACGAAATCATAGGATAAAAAGAAAAATAATTTTCCGAGTATAGTAACTTTTTCCTATGGAACCATGTTATACTTGTTATGCAATTGTATAAATTAGGAAGCACAGCAAAGAGTCACTTTTAGTCATTTCGCTCGTTTTCTTTGCCAACATCACATGTATTACTATACTAATATGAAAATACATGTATCTATTTGACTACTTCCATTCTTTGTTTGGAGTAGTTTTTTTAAATTTTGTTTTCTGAAATATTAGAACTTTTATACCATTAGGAGGTTAAAAAATGGAGAAGGAAATATGGAAATGGATATTGGATTCTTTCCCGGATGATGGAATTGCCAATATTGCGGACAATCTGATGATCAAAATAAAAGGTTTTCGCCAGTTAAATCCCCAGCAAGCAAATTTCAAAATGGTGAGAAACAGAATCATAAAGGAAGCGCTTAATCAAAAGAACAGCAAAAAACTATATCATTTCTTTGATTCTCTCGTCGAAGACCGTCCCGAAATCGAGTCGTTAAGAGGGAAAAGTATCGAGGAGCTTTTACAGGTTCTAGAAGAGGAAGGGCTGTATCCATCTATCTTACTTGGGGTGCTGCTGTCCAGTGAGGATGAGGAAGATCATGGGAAGGCTCAGGAAATATATATAAAACTTAAAGAGGAAGAAAAACTCGACCTGCTGGAAAAGCAAGTGGATGAAAAGCTTGCGAATGAAGAGGAAGTGGACGAGCAGGAAATCTTGGAACAGCTACAAAAGGGGCTAAAAACGGCACTCAAGGAAATCGAGAGGCTGGAAAAGAAACTGAAGAAACTGGAACAAAAAAACGAGGAGCTAAAGACAAAAGAGGCAAGCAGTCAAACAAGCCTCAAAAATGAAAGGAAAGAATGGAAAACCGAGAAAAAGGCATTCCTGCAGGAAATTCATTCCCTTAAAGCGGAGATGGGCACGGTGCGTAATGATTCAAAGACTGCTTCAGCTGAAAAGGAAGAATTAAATAAAAAGGTAGCCAAGCAAACAGAAACAATGAAGTTGAAGGATGAAGAGATTAATAGGCTTCATGCACGCGTCGTCAAATTAGAAACAGATTTAGAGAATCAAAATAATCAGAACAAATCAGGTAGTGACAAGATAAAGGTTACGATGATCGGTGACCCTTATTCAAGCAGATTACAGAAGTATGACAAATTTGAACTGACCATTTTAAAAGGTTCAGAGTTTCAGGAAGAACAAGGGCAAACAGCATTGGATCATGCCGACCAAGTCTGGCTCCTGACTTACAAAATCCCAAGAAGCGTTCAAAAACGAGTAAAATCCGTTGTGAAGAACAAACAAACGAAGGAATTTGCGACATTTGCCGACCTGGAAGACCATATGCTGAAGGGGATGATTTAACATGAACAAAACATGGAACACCAACTTGATAGGCGTCCTTGCCAGTGAGGAATCGGTACAATATGCACTGCGTAAAAAGGCCATTTTTAAAAATGTGCAAGATGTCCTGCAGTTTTATATAAGGATCATCAGTAAAACGCCAAACAGTTTCCCTTCTATCAAATTGATTACTTTCTTTGGGACAGATTTGGAGAAATGGGGCTTTGAAGGCAATCATCTGGAGGAAACGGAGGGCAGAAGGGCGGTCTATCGCTTTCTTGAGGATAACCTGCTGGTATTCAAACCACAGCGGAAAATCCTCTATGATGGACAGGAAGTTTTTGACGGAACAGACCTGATCCTCATTCCAAAATCGGAAAGGTATCATGAGGGGGTAAGTTTAACGCCGATGCCGATCTTTTCTGAAGAAGAGCATGGCATGACGAAGGAAGAATTTGAACTGCGGCTGCAAGCAGGTGAATGGGTGGGAAAAATTGCTGGCATTTCCCATGAACAAAAGGACACACCGGAATATATCTTGTGGAAAACCAGCGATTCAGTTTACACCGTTTATGGTGAGTTTTCCGGACACCATTACGGGGACGAAGGATTTTCCTTTACCAGGAATAAGCTTTTGAAATCGGCTCCTTTTGATGAAGAGTGGCTCGATGATTGTTACGAGGTTGATCATACGAAGTTCGTACCGCACGATATCTTTATGTATATCGATGGGACCATTGAAGCGGCGGATCCTTTGGAGATTCCTTATCGGAAATCGCCCTACATGGAGGAAACGGAGCGGCGTTTGGCGGCTGCACAAGTACTAAGTCCCGACCCTGTGATAACGGTTGACCGGAGCCGCATGTCAGAATCGGAATTGATGCAGGAATTCATCCGAACCACGATGGAACAAGGACTGCTTTATGACAAAAAGGATCTCTATAACTTTCATACAGCGATGAAATCTTCCAATCTAGTTATTTTGGCAGGGATGAGCGGAACGGGTAAATCGAAGCTGGTCCAAGCCTATGCACGAGCCCTGGGGCTTACGGAGGATTATCAGATGACATTGGTACCTGTCCGGCCTGCCTGGACCGATGATGCGGATGTCATTGGATATGCGGATACACTCAATAAACAGTACCGACCGGGAGATTCGGGGGTCATCAACGCCCTTTTGAGTGCCAAGGACAACAGCAACAAGCTCCATATCATCTGTTTTGACGAGATGAACCTGGCACGGGTCGAGCATTACTTTTCGCAATTCCTTTCGGTGCTGGAGATGGAGGCGGGACCTAACAGGGGCTTGAGGCTATATAATGACGATTTGACAAGCCAGCTGAAGAATTCATCATTGTATCCGCCCGTCATCCCTATCGGTGATAACGTCATCTTCGTCGGAACGGTCAACCTGGATGAATCCACCTACCATTTTTCTGACAAGGTCCTGGATCGTGCAAACGTGATTACTCTTAATGTTCTTTCGTTTGATAGTCTTATGATGTTGACGAAAGAGATGAGGGAAACAACAAAGCCTGCTGGAGGAAACGGAACCGTTACCTTGGAACTGTTCGACAGCTACCGTGACAAAACCAAGGATATTCATATGAAGGAAATTGAATTAGCCCTGTTATGGAAAATCCATACCGAGCTGCAGAAGATCAATAAAAACCTGGGAGTCGGCCCAAGAATTGTCCGGCAAATCGATCAATATCTCAAGAACCTTCCTGGCAGCAGCTGCTTCACGAGGGAAGAGGCATTTGATAAACAAGTGGTGCAACGGATCCTGACCAAGGTAAGGGGGCCGGAGGATCTCTTGAAAAGGTTCATCGGGACGTACGATACCGTTACAGAGAACATTGAAGGAAGCATCCTGGGGGACCTATTGGATAAGTACGATGAGGTGTCCGAGTTCTACGACACCCGGAATGTCCTGGTCCAAAAGGCGAAAGAGCTGAAGCACAATGGCTATACCCTCTAATGGATTTGAAGTCATTTTTAACCAAAGACTAGGGAATCAGGACAACCCCATCACAGCAGGATCATTTTTTACGGATGAAAATGATTTTTTTGAAAAAAGGGACGAAGCCTCCATCGAAATAAAGGAATATTTAGCCGTATCCATCACTTTTCGTTCCAATAGGACAGATGCCCAGTTCTTCATGGATGGATTGGATACCCTATCTGAGCCGAATCTGAAAACCGATTCGCAAGTGGGGGAAGTATACCTTTCGCCTTCTGAAAATCCTGTCATCCTGTTCGATCACAATGATGAATATTACCCGCTGATTCCGGGCTTTTATCGGATGATGGTGATTTATGAAGGGACACGGTATTACAGCTGGGTGAAGGTTGTTCCAAAACAGCTCGAGGAATCGCAGTGGGAGCTGATGAAACAGGAAGTGGAGCAGGAATTAAACGGTTTGGCGAGGGAACTGCTGCTGAAAAAAACAGACCTGGATACCAGGATGGACAAAATCCCATTAGGGCTGCTGGAGCAATTTTTCGTGATTAACAAGCGATTTTCCTCGGTAATGGCGGCGTTGACTGATTTGTATCGAAAAGTCAATTTTCGAATCAATAAAGGCTATACCTTTGTTTCAAAGGAGAGAACTAGAGTTATAGACGATAAAACCATTCGTCATGCCGCCTTCCGCCCGAATAATGAACAGAGCTTCAAGGCGCCCGTCAGTGAGGTGACCTATGATCTGCCGGAAAACCGTCTGGTCAAAAAAATCATCGAGTCCATTTCCAAAACGTTGACCGGCTTTATCGAGAGTGTCGAAAGGACGGCGGCCAGCCTGACGGATCTTCATGAAGTGAGTCCCGTCGAAACGGGTCCACAAAAGGATATCACTTTGCTGGAACTTGAAAAATTAAGCGGGATTGCCGGAAAGATGCGCGGAGCCATTCAGTGGACTAAGACGGCGCCATGGTATGAAAGTGTCGGAGTCTATCGAGAATCAGGCATCCCGCATGTGATGAACAGCGATCCCAGGTACCGTGCGATTTACCAGCTATATCGGGAACTCCATCAGGAGAAAAGCGAAGTACGAACTTATCCATCCTATACTTATCAGTGGAAACGTTCAGACAAGCTCTATGAGATTTGGGGATATATCCAGTTCATTAAGGCCCTCACGGGAGATGACTTGGCGTTTTCTCCTAAGAGCGGCTGGATCTTCAATGAGGAATTCGGCAAAAATGTTGGGTCCATTCCATCGCTTCCTTCCAATACAGAGGTAGTGCTGAAAAAGGACACCCTGAAACTCGTATTAGTCTATGATGGACACCTACCGACACAGAGCAGGCTTGCGACAGCGAAAAAACCTTTATATACAAGGGGAACGCACACCACTCCCGATGCCAGGCTGAATGTCTATAAAGAGGATATCTTTATTGGCAGCATCATCGTCGATTTTAAGTACCGTCCAAGAAAAGCGATATGGGACGAAAATCTGATTTTTAATCAAAGGCAGAATGAGGTCATGCGGCAGCTGGTCAGCTATAGTGATAATATTTATTCGAACTTTCTATTTGGAGCCGTCGGGAACCCGCTCATCAGCAGGTTCAGCCCGGTCCAGGAAGTATGGGCCGTTTATCCGAACCGTTTCGGTGTATCGAGAAGTCACGAATATGCCGATCATAAAGTGTGTTTAGTAGAATTGACGCCGGGCCAATTGAATGAGCTTCTTGTTGATAAAATTAGGGAAGGTATTGATCGTCTTTTGAAGACTAGTGAACTGATGATGGCACTGTACTAAAAGATGATTCAGTTAAAGACATGGGGTGGCAATTGGTTTAAGGTACTTTGCCGATGCTAACTAAAGGATAGTTTTTCAAAATAAAACCGAATCAACAGCTCCTTTTTGGGATGCTGCTGATTCGGTTTATTAAGTATGTTTAATAACTCGGTCAAAATGAGGAATTCAGGATATTTTGAAAGAAAAATTGTTACTTAGTATGTTTCGTAGTATATATTTAAACTTTTACCTCATATTCAGAATTTAAACCAGTTAGAACATTCATAATATTTCTTGCAGTAATGAAACCAACCTCCACCAATGCCTCTTCTGAATAACCCGCTATGTGTGGAGTAGCGATGAAGTTCTCTAACTCTAACAGTTTGTTTTTTCCTATAGGTTCCGCTTCAAAAACGTCTAGGGCAGCACCTTTAATTTTTTTAAAATAAAGTGCTTCATATAAAGCATTCTCATCAACAATCCCGCCTCTAGCAGTATTGATTAAAAATGCCTCTTTTTTCATTTGATCAAACTCATTCTTACCTATCATTGAAGCGGATTTATTATTGAAATCGGTATGAGTGGTAATAAAATCGGCAGATTGGATGAGTTCTTTAAAAGATACATATTTCACTAAATTTAATTGCTCAAGTGTACGGTCAGGGTAAAGGTCATAGGCAAGTATTTTCATATTAAATCCTTTTGCTCTGCGTATTACTTCTTTCCCTATTTTTCCAGTCCCGATAACACCTAATGTTTTACCGTAAATATCGTTTCCTATCATATTTATCCAGTTGCCATTTTTGACTACAAGGCTTGACTCATTAATCCTTCTCGAAAGGGAGAGCATGAGCCCGAAAACAAAGTCTGCAACTGCATGGCGGTTAGCCCCTGGTGCATTTGCTACCACAATTCCTCTTTTTTGTGCGGCTGAAATATCAATATTATCTACACCTGCCCCATGCTTTGCTATAATTTTTAATTTTGGGGCGTAAGAAAGTATTTCTTCCGTTATTTTTTCAAAGCCAAGAATTAATCCATCAGCATCATTTAGTGCAGAAAGAAATTCATTATTAAAATCTGGATTTTGCTGTTCAGATAAAAAGATGATTTCACAATCATTTCTTCTTAATAATTCAACCGGCTCTTTAGAATATTTTCCGAATGTCGGAGAGGTGGAGATAATTTTAAACATTTCACTTTTCACTCCTAGCTATTCATATATTAATAACTTTCAGGTTAAAAAGAGTGGATACTATATCTGTTGTAATCGCTTTCCAAATTAAAAAACTTTCATACCATTAATAAGACACCTTAGCCCGTTCTCGCCGACACTTAAGAAATTAAATTCACCTTTAAGTAAACACCAATCAAGAAAAATACCTTTATAATATTGCAGGACCAAAAAAGTCAACTCATTTGAAGTCATATCGCTGCGGAATATATTAACTTCCTGACCCTCCTCAATTATTTCCTTAACAATCCTATTGATTATCCTTTCTTCATTCACAACAAATGGGGCAGTATCCTTTTGAGAGAGTTGATTTAGTAAAACAATAGTTAAAACCTCTGAACCTAATTTTTCTAAATGCTTTATACCTTCGGTTAATACATAGATTAGTTTTTCTTGCGGAGGTAGCTTATCCTTTATTTCTAAATAGAACTTCTCATATAAATCATCAATATTTTTATAATACTCTATAAAAACCTCATCTTTAGATTTGAAATAGGTATAAAAAGAGCCTTTTGATGTTCCTGCACCTGAAGTAATATCCTCTATAAATACATTATCGTACCCTTTTTCCTTGAAAAGTTTTAGTGCAGATTCAAATATGGCTTTTTTTGTTTCAAGGGCTCTCAATTGGCGTGATGTCATCTTTTTTGTCATTAAATTCTCTCCTTTCATATATATAATTTTTCATTTTGATTTTTTGGATGAATGAGATGAACTAGGGTGAAGAATTCTATTAAAACCATAAAAATCAAGGTAATATTTGAAGATTATTAAATTTACAAATGATTTTACATGAAAGAATAACTTAAATCAACCTAGGTCAATGACTCGGGTTGGTCAAATCTCAAGAATTTTTCTTATCTTTAAAAAATAATTTGAATAGGATAAGAGGAAGTATAACTGAATTCACTAAGTATAAGAACTATTTATTAAATATTTTAATATATTTTATAGGCAAAATATTAAAAATATAAAAAATTTTCTGTATTGACTGATAAAACAACCGAAGGATATACTTGGATTATTAAATGAATCGGGTCAATGACTTGGTTCGGAAAAATCATCTTGATCAGCGGTAATGGCTTTTATCTTGTAATCTTTCGAGAATAGGAAAGGAGAAATGTATGGGAAAGACAATTATTGAAAAAATTTTGTCAAATAATCTTGGAAAATCAGTCAATGCAGGTGATGAGGCCTTATTTTCACCTGACATCATCACAGCTTACGATTATCCAGGATATATCGACAAATATGAAGAACAATTAACAGAGTTAGGGATTAATAGAGTTACCAACAAAGAAAAATATATTTTTTTCATTGATCATTTTGTTCCAGCTTCAACTGCAAAAGAACAAGAATTACATCAAGGTACAAGAAGATTTGCGAGAGAAAATGGAATTAAACTTATTGAAGGTAAAGGAATTGGTCATCAAGTAATTATGGAGATGGGGTATGCGCGCCCAAATCAGTTCGTAGTTCATTTTGATGGCCATATCAGCACTGTTGGAGCTCTAGGGTGTCTTGGAATTGGTATTAGAAACAGTATGATTGAGGCAATAGCTACCGAACAAGTTTCTTTAGTTGTACCGGGTACTGTCCGGATCGAATTAGAAGGAAGCCTGCAGCCTGGAGTTACAGCCAGGGATGTTTTTCATACGATTGTTCAACGCATAGGTCCAGCAGGCGCAAGAGCATGTATTATTGAATACGGCGGTAAGGGCTTACGGTCTCTTGATATGGATGAACGGATGACCCTATGTAATCAAGCGATGTTTTTGGGCGGCATCTCTTCTATTATGGAAACGGATGAAAGGGTTTACACTTTCTTTTATGAGCGAGGTTTACCTGGATATCAAGATGTAGTTCCCGATGGAGATGCCCATTATGAAAAAATAGTTCGAATTAATTTAACTGAAATAGAACCTGTTATTGTCATTCCGCCATCTTCTGCCAATACCGTTCCTATTAGTGATGTTTTGGGGATTCCAATCCACTCTGGTTATATTGGTTCATGTGCAAGCGGTAGGGTAAAAGATTTTGAACAAGCTGTTTCCATACTAAAAGGGAGGAAAGTAGCGGATGGTTTTCGTTTAAATGCCGTCCCTACCTCGACGGAAATACAAGCGAAGATTTCAAAAATGGGAATAACCGCACAATTAATAGAAGCGGGAGCACTAGTTAGTTTTCCAAGCTGTGATTTTTGTGTGGGACGATTAGGTGCTTTAGCAGACGGAGAAAATGCTCTATCAACGGGTACCTTAAATATTCCTGGCAGAATGGGGAGTACGAAAGCCAATATTTATACTGCCAGCCCCTATACCATTGCTGCATCAGCAATCTACGGCAAAATTACTGACCCAAGGGAATTTTTCTAAAAACATGGAAGGAGGAACATTATGCTTCCGGTCATAAAAGGTAGAGCAGCATGGATATTCACCGAACCTAATTTTGATATCGATTTAATCGTAGGTGTATCTAATATTAAAATAAAAGATATAGAAATCTTAAAATCTGTTTGTATGAAAGAGTATGATTCTGAATTTGCAAATAAAGTAAAACCAGGTGATCTCATTATAGGCGGTGAAAATTTTGGTTATGGTCACCCTCACTATCCTGCATTTATAGCCTTGAGAGCTTTGGGAATTAGTGGAGTCATTGCAGAATCATTTGCACCCGGTTTCTATCGCGGGGAGACTACCAACGGGTTTCCTTTGATTGAATGTCCTTCTATCTTAAGTAATGTGTCAAGATGGGATACACTCAATTTGGATTGGGATAATGAAGTAATCAAAAATGAAAATAGTGGAGTATCCATAAAATGCTTGCCCATTCCTCAAAAGACTAAGGAAATGGTTAAGCATGGAGGAATTATCAAATACTTACGCTCCAATAGGTTATCCTCAAATGTTATCAAAAATGGTTAATTTATAAACATCCTTTCATTAATAATAGGGGGTAATACCATGATAAGAAAATCAACAAAGTATTTATTTTATATCTGCTTTTTGTTCATCTTTTTAGTTGGCTGTGCAGATAGAAATCCTGGCAGTTCTTCCACATCAGCAACATCAAGTAAAGAGTCAGGGTCAGATAAAAAACCTATCGTTATTGGGGCTTCTCTTCCTTTATCAGGTACATTGGGGTACATGGGGAAAGATGTAGCAGATGGGATACAAGCTGTTGTCAACAACGCTAATGATGAAGGTGGAATAAATGGTCGGCCAATTAAGTTTATTCCAATGGATGATGCTTATGACCCAGCCAAACATCTAGCTAATACAAGGTATTTGGTTGATAACGAAAAGGCTGTTGCTATTGTAGGTAGTTTAGGGACGGAAGGATTAAAATCCGCCGCAAAATATCTGAATCCTAAGAATTTTCCGGTTATTGGTGCATTAAGCATCTCTGATGCGATTTCCAACCCTCCGCAAAAATCATTATTTGCTTTACCTGCACCACAATCTGTGGAAGGACCAACATTGGTAGAATATGCAGTGAAAAAGCTCAAGGCCAAAAGAATTGCGTTCGTTTATCAAAACGACAGCTGGGGTGAGCCTGCGTTTAAATTTTCTCAAGAAAAGATGAAGTCATTAGGATTAGAGTTTGTTGCTGTCGAAACATTTGAACCAAAAGCGAGTGAGATGTCTACACAGCTTCACAGAATCAAAGAAGCAAAACCGGATGCCGTTATCTTATATGCATTAGGAAGCCAGGCGGCATCATTTGTAAATTCTGCAGCAGACGAGAATTTCAAACCTGCACTCTTAGGTCCATCTGGGTTAAATAGTCCAGAGTGGATTAAGTTAGTGGGGAAAAACGGAGAGGGTATTATCAGCTGCAGCAGTTATTATCCTATTACTGCTGATAACATGAAATGGGTACGTGACTTACATGAAAAATATAAATTATCGAATCCATCTAGCAATTCGTTAATGGGTACTTCTGCAGCCTTAGTGTTCATCGAAGCTGCTAAAAAGGTTGGTAAGGACTTTACACCAGAAGCCCTTCTTAAGGCGACAGAGAAAATCAAGGGTTTTGATCAGAAAATAGGAGATCCAATTTCGTTTGGAAAATTAGATGAAGGTGAAAAAGCACGACGTGGGCAAACGACCGAATCTATTATTATTCTAAAAGATGGTTTATTCGAACCAGAAAAAAATTAAAAGAAAGAAGGAGAGTTAAAATGGCAGCTACGGGACAGGAATTAAGAAGGAGACTAAGCGAAAGTTCAATTTTTACAACCATTGGGGCTGGGGATGCTCTAATGGCGAAAATTGCTGATCAAACAGAGCAAATTGATGGCATTTTAACAAGTGGATTTGCCATCTCTGCTCATCAATTAGGTCTGCCTGATGTGGAGCTTTATACTAGATCAGATAATGTATATGTGGTGCACAATGCTTGTGCCGTAGTAAACAAACCGGTCATTGCCGACATCGATACAGGCTACGGTAATGCTGTAAGCATTATTAGATCGGTACAAGAATTTGAGCGTGCTGGTGCTGCTGGTGTTATTATTGAAGACCAGATTAGTCCGAAAAGATGCCCAATCTGTGTAGATGAAACTAACAGTATCTTACCAATTGAAGAAGCGATAGGAAAGATAAGAGCGGCTGCTGAAGGCAGGTTGAATCAAGATACGGTAATCATCGCAAGAACAGATGCAACAAATCCTGAGGAAGCAATTAGAAGGGCAAAATTGTATCGTGAGGCTGGAGCCGATCTTGTCCAGCCCATTTCAAAAGCCTTTAAGACAAAAGAACAATTAAAGGAATTTGTAAAAAGTGTTGATTGTCCCGTATCACTGGTAATTGTAGGGTGGCTTGAACAATTGACTTTTGAAGAAATCGAATTTATCGGTCCAAAAATTGCTCATTTTGCCTTAGCAACAGTGAATGCAGCACATGCAGCAGCAACAAGAGCAGTAAAACATATTGCAGAAACCAAAACAATGAGAAACATGCCGGTAGAACAAACGCATCATTCAAGCTTGGTTCAATTCCTAGGAATGCCTGTCATTAGCGAGTTGGAGGCCAAGTACCTTCCTGATGAAAAGAAAGTGTTTGGACGCTAGTGGAAATAGCCCCAGTTGGTAAAGCATCTGGGGCTAACATATATGTAAGGAGGTACAATAAAAAATGTTACAGCTAATTTTAGATGGTCTTATATACGGTTCCATTTATGCCTTGATAGGTTTTGCCATAAGTACATTATTTATGACAACTGGTGTAGTTAATTTTGCCATTGGGGAAACAATCACTTTTTCCATGTATGTTGGGATCATTACAATGGAATGGTTTCACACCTCTTACATGCTTACCGCGATTGAAATTATTTTACTAACAGTAATATTCACCGTTCTTATTACGAGAATCTTGGTACTTCCGTTATTAAAACATGGTTCAATTATCTCTACAATTGGAACGGCTTCCATGTATATCATTTTTCCTATATTAACAGTAGGCTTAAGTACACAAGATCATCCTTTTCCAAAAGCTCCAATCCCAGAAATGAATTTAGGAATAATAAGTTCCTGGGATGCAGTAATCATTATAATAACTGCATTAGTTGCAATTTTGCTGCATCTTTTTGTCATGAAGTCCTCTTGGGGAGTTGGGATACGTGCCATTAAAAGTAATCAATCCCATGCTTTTTCAATAGGAATCTCGGTTGGAAAGATTGTAATGATTACAGCTATCCTTTCCGGATTTATTGGAGGTATCACAGGTTTAATTGCGGCTCCAAAATTGCTTTTAACCCATAACTTAATGGGCACACCTTTTATGGTTGCACTAATTGGTGGCGTACTTGGGGGACTTAATAATCCAAAAGGGATCTATTTCGGATGTTTATTATTGGGAATTGTACAAAGCATTACGGGGGGCTTGTTCGGCAGCATATCACGAGAAATTATTCCAATTTTAATCGTTCTTATCGTGCTAGTGATTAAACCAGAAGGATTATTTTCATCCATTCGTGAAAAACGAGTTTAAAGGAGGATTTTAATTTTTATGTCAATTAAGATGCAAGTAATTATATGGGTTAGTTTACTGGTTTTGGGAATCCTTGCTTCATTTTTTCTCCCTCCTTATTTCTGTTATTTGCTGGGATTAATGGCTGTATATTCTCTGGCCTCGATTGGAATGAATTTTCTAACAGGATATACGGAGCAGATTTCATTAGGAAATGCCGCATTCTTCGGTGTTGGAGCCTATGTCTTTGGAATATTGCAAAGTTTAGAAGTTAATAGTGTTTTATCCATCATTGCTGGTGCCGCGCTATCTGGAATCATTGCCTTTATAGTTGGTTTTTTAACAATCAGGGTCAAAGATATTTATTTAGCAGTTGGAACCTTGGCGTTACCACTACTATTACTTCAGATTACAAAAGGTATGGAGATTACAGGGGGAACAGGAGGCTTGTCCGTACTCCCTTTAGTGGAACAAGAAAATGCCAGCAGTGTAGAGGTTGCAATTATCATCGTTATAGCATCTATCATTGGTTTTGTTTCGACATTAATTGCGAATTCGTTCATAGGGCGGGCTTTTCATGCAACTAGATTATCTGAACATGGAGCAGTAGCACGGGGGATTAATGTTGTAAAATATAAAGTTCTTGCGTTTGTACTTAGTGCCATTTTAACTTCCATATCTGGCAGCCTGTATGGTGTAGTGGTTGGATATATCACACCTGAACTATTTCAAGTAATGGTTAGTGTGAATTTTCTAATCATGGCAATTGTAGGTGGCAGAGGAAGCATTGCAGGTTCTCTTTTAGGGGCGGCTTTCTTAGTGCTAGTTCCAGCATTATTTAATGTATTTGGACTTGCTCAATGGCAGCAACTTGGATTAGGGATTGGTATGGGTGTAACGTTATTACTGTTTCCTTCAGGTCTTATTGGGCTTATTTCAATAGTAATGAAAAGGAGGAGGGTATCAGTAAATGAAAGCAAACCAGTTGCAAGTTAACAAAATCCACTTAAATATTGGTGGAGTCTCGATCTTAAATGATATCTCATTTTCATTATCTGAGGGAGAGCGAATAGGATTAGTCGGACCAAATGGGGCAGGGAAAACTTCTGTAATTAATTGCATTACTCAGTTTGAGAAACGGTACAAAGGAGAAATTACCTTTGCAAATAAGTTATTGAATAAAGAAAATCCACAGGATTTACCTAAATACAAAATTATCAGGACATTTCAGAATCTGGGATTATTTAACGAATTAACGGTTTTGGATAACTTTTATATTGCGGCTCATCAGTCATTTGAAACCAATTTGAAAAACCTATTCACATTAGAAAAGAACATAAAAAAAGAAGCACAAAAACTACTTGAAAATGAATCAATAGATTTAAACGACATGATTAGTGATTTGTCTTATGGACAACAGAAAATTGTCGAATTTTTATGTGCACTCATACAACGGCCAAGTGTGTTAATTTTGGATGAACCGGCAGCTGGATTAAACGATTTTGAGAAAAGTAGAATGATAGAAATGATTCTCATGAAACAACAGGAATTAAATTTTAGTCTATTAGTTGTTGAGCATGATGTGAATTTTGTATCCACTCTTTGTCAGAATGTAGTTGTTTTACAAAGTGGGGAGCTTTTGTGTACCGGTTGTCCTGAAGAGGTTTTTCAAAAAAAGGAAGTAATCCAAGCATGGATAGGTGAAAGCAATGTATAAAACTCAAACCATAGAAAAAGTTGATCATTTACTGGAAGTTAGCGAACTATCTGTTTTTTATGGAAAACTTCAAGCTGTAAATAATGTGTCCTTTCAGATTCCTAAAGGTAAAGTGTTTGCCATCGTTGGAGCAAATGGGGCTGGAAAAACTTCATTATTAAGAGGAATCTATGGGACTGCACAATATACAGGATCACTAAAATTCAACAACGTAGCATTTACTGCCAAGACAAACCGATTTAAATCCGGAATCGCACATGTTCCTCAAGGAAGGGCTATTTTTGGTGACTTAACCGTTAAAGAAAATCTAAGTATCGGGGTTTTGGGCATTAAGAAAAAAACCGATGAGTTAGAATATTTATTAAATCTATTTCCAATTCTGGAAACAAGACTGAATAAGCAAGCAGGTATGCTCAGCGGGGGAGAACAACAAATGTTGGCCATAGCCAGAGCCATGATGAGTAGACCCTCATTATTGTTATTGGACGAACCGGGGATGGGCTTATCTCCTAAATTACGAATGGAAGTTTACGAAAGCATTAGGAGATTATTAGATCAAGCTGATCATGATATGGGAATTTTACTTTGTGATCAAGAGATTGGATATGCTTTAAGAATTGCTGATCAAATGAGTGTCATGCAAAAAGGCCAATTTATTTGGACTGGAGAAGCTAATTCAGTTTCCGTTGATGAGTTAAGCACGAAGTATATGGGATTAAAAGCTTAAAATCCTTTTATTTTTTGCTGGGGGTGGAAAATAAAGTGTCATATTGGAACAAAAATTTAGCAGAAGAATTTCAAGTTGTTAGAGATAAAAATCAAATTCCAGTTTTTAAAAATCGATCAACTAGTGTTGCCGAAATGTTTTGGAAAACGGTTAAAAAGTTCCCCAACCGATTGGCTTTAGTATATGAGGAAAGTCGTCTCACATATGGTGAACTGGGAGATAGAGTCAATCGAGTTGCGTTTAATTTGGCAAATCGCTATGGGATTAAACCTGGTGATAGAGTTGCATTATTACTGAGTAATGGACTTGGGTTCCCTATTTGCTTTTTTGCCATTGCAAAAATCGGTGCAATTTCAGTTCCATTAAACACTAGATTAACGGGCTACGAAATTATCCATGAAGTGGATAATTCGAAGTCAAAACTGTTAATAATGGATGATGAATTCTGGCCGCAAATTAACGAAATTAAGGATCACATACCATCCATCCAATCTATTTTTGTTTTAGGTGAGGCTCCTAGTAGCCCGGGGGTATTCAGTTTCGATACTCTTCTCAAACAATACGAAGCTGAACCGGTAAATATTTCTGTGGCTGAAACCCAGGCCTGTTCGATTTTATACACATCGGGTACAACCGGAACCCCAAAAGGTGCCATTTTGACACATCGCGGTTTAATTAGTACAGGGATGAATTTTGCATGCACCTTTCAACTCCAAGAAGATGATAGCACATTATTAGCTGTCCCGATTTTCCACATTACTGGTATGCTGCAATTTTTAGGTTCCATTTATCGGGGAATTCCAGTATTCATAATGAAAACTTTTAAAACCGGTAAAGCAATTGATTTGATAAAACAACACAAACCAACTGTACTGGTCGGGGTACCAACCATGTATTGGTTTATTCTAACTTCGTCGGAATTCGCTCCAGATGATTTTAAGCAAGTCAGGGCCCTGCTTTATGGAGGTGCTCCTGCTCCTGTATCATTAATCAAGTTACTTAGAGAAAAAATCCCGCAAGCGAAAATTCACAATGGGTATGGGCTAACAGAAGGTCATGGATTAGATACTTTGCTTCCTGATGAGGACGCCTTAAAAAAACCGGAATCGATTGGTCTGCCGGTACCATTAGTAGACTGTCGTATCATTGATGCAAACGGAAATCTAAAAGGACCAAATCAAATCGGTGAACTTGCTGTAAGAGGGCCAAAAGTGATGATGGGATATTGGGAAAATCAAAAGGCAACAAGTGAGGCCATTGTTGATGGATGGCTAAGGACCGGGGATTTAGCAAAAATGGATGACGAAGGTTACGTTTATATTCTTGATAGGAAAAAGGACATGATCAATCGCGGGGGAGAAAAAATTTACAGTATTGAAGTGGAAAATGTTTTGTATTCTTTCCCAAAAGTACTAGAAGCAACCGTATTTGGTGTAGAAGATGTGAAATACGGGGAACAGGTAAAGGCTGCCATTGTATTGAAGCCAGGAGAATCAACAACTGAGGACGAGATTAAAGAATTTTGCATTGAAAAGCTTGCAAAATTTAAAATTCCTAAGTATATCGAGTTTTTGGATCAGTTGCCTCGGAATGCAGGGGGAAAAGTCCTGAAACAAACACTAAGAAACTCGCACTATATTATTAATCAATAATAATACCAACTTTTTGGGAGTAGGAAAAAATGAAACTAGTAACGTATGCTAAAAATGGCCGGAAAAGTATTGGGGCATTAGTGGGGGAAGTTGTAATTGATCTTCAAACTGCTTATAAAGCCAAATTACAAAATGATGGGAAGTTTGTTAGTAACCGAGTAGCAGAGGTTTGTCTCCCCGATAATATGGTTGAATTCCTTCAAGGTGGGAAGGAGAGTATGGATGCTGCAAAAGAGGCGATTCAATTTGCTCTTAAAAATAATCCAAATGATATCCCGTTAATCCTAAATAAATCGGATATAAAAATTTGTGCCCCAATTCTAAACCCTGGGAAAATAATATGTGTTGGTCATAATTATCGCGATCACATAGTTGAAATGGGCCGGGATTTACCAACATACCCGGTTTTATTTGCTAAATTTGCAAATACGGTGATAGGACCTGAAGACGATATTCCTTTTTATCCAATTTCCGAACAACTTGATTATGAAGCGGAATTGGCATTTGTCATCGGAAAACGAGCCAGAAATGTTCCTCAAGAAACTGCGCTAGATTACGTAGCAGGTTATACCATCTGTAATGATGTTACATACCGCGATATTCAACGTCGTACAACTCAATTCTTTCAAGGAAAATCGGTAGACGGGACAGCTCCAATGGGTCCCTGGATTGTAACAACGGACGAAATTAATGATCCTTCTGGATTAGAAATTTCCTTATCAGTAAATGGTGAAGAAAGACAAAGGTCCAACACTTCCAATCTTATTTTTACTGTTCAAAGTCTAATAGAGTACTTGTCTGAATTGATGACCCTAGATCCAGGAGATGTGATTTTAACAGGTACTCCTGGAGGTGTTGGAGTGGCAAGTAATTCTCAAACATTTTTGAAAGATGGCGACGTTGTTCGAATTGAGATAGAAAAAATTGGAGTTCTGCAAAATAAAGTGAAAAAGGTGCCACCATTTAATCCTAATAAAGGAATTTCATAGTCACCAATCAAGGGGCAGAAAATAATTAAACTTGCTAGTAATTTGATAGACATAATACAGCAATACAGCTGTATGACCCTTAGTAACCTCTTCTAATGAGTTATGGTTCTGTAACATTATTAATCAGAAGCAATTATATTAGCTATTCATTTAAATGCGAAGGCGATTAATAAAATTTTCCTTCGCTTTTTTCACTATACAGGTTTTACTCATTCTTTGTGTGTTCGATTTTTTTAATTTCATTTATGAACTCAATCCGTTCACAAATTTCCTTTACAATTTCACTTTTCTTCCCGCTTAAAGTCATTCCATTCTTCCAAATAATAAATCCCATATGTCATCAGTCGAAAACCTTTCTTATGGATGTTTCAAAAATATAAATTGTTATCATCCTCGTGCTTAGGACTGTATGAATAGAGTGATTCCCAGAGTGAGATAAATTCATCGAAACTAGCAGCATCTTGAGTTTTTAAAATTGGGTACATAACATCACCTTATTTCGCTTTTATTAGATAGCAATATTTATCAAGTACCGGCAGGGGATTTAACGGCTTTACATCGCCTCTTAATTATTTATTGATGATAAATGTCTTTCGTGTGCTCTTTAGTATGGTTACTCATGTGTAAAGGGAGCGTTAGATTGACAATCCTTTTTTTGCTATTTGTCTTTATAAAGAGTAATGAAGGGATTTGGAAATTTATGCAGAAAAACTAGTAATATAGTAATGATGGGAATTAGGGAGGAATACAGGTTGTAAGAACCAAAAGGAGATATTGTGATGTTGAAATTTATTGATGAACTAATGTCATATTATTCAGACCAAGCAGTATTTAATCCATGGAACGATTATTCTACACAACTAGACATTGGACCTGATGCACCAATGTTAAGGATAAATCATCTTCAGCGCTTTCTTGAGCCAAGGATATCAAACGCTCGCTATATTTTTGTTGCAGAAGCATTAGGATTTCAAGGTGGTCATTTTTCAGGAATTCCAATGACTTCAGAAATAATGATCACAGGAAACCATTCAGAAGTAGATTATCAGCATATTTTTCATGGTAAAGTTGGTAGAAGGACTAGCAATCCTAATTTACAGTACCTGCGATTTAAGAAGATTTGGAAAAAAAAGGGTGCGAGTGAACCGACAGCAACAATTGTTTGGAATACTATCCTAGAGAATAATGTTGATCCCTTTGAAATTATTTTGTGGAATATCTTTCCTTTCCATCCTTATGATCCGGCAGTTGGTTTATTAAGTAACCGAACCCCAGAACCTAATGAGCTAAAATTAGGGGTTTATTATTTAAAAAGACTTTTAAATCTATGTCCCAAAAATATTAAAGTAATAGCTATCGGAAACCATTCTACAAATACCCTAAATCAACATGAAATTGAAAATATTCCTATTAGGCATCCCGCAAACGGTGGTGCCCCAGCGTTTAAAGAAGGATGTAAAAGAATTTTTACAGTTAATGATGTTAATAATTTTCTTAAATAAACGTGAATATGAACTCTGATTATGAAGGTGTGCCAAAAGTGGTACACCTTTTTGAGCCAATTTGTATTATTAAGGGAAGAGAAAGTTAATAAAACGTATGTTCTTGACGTAGAGTTATCATAACATTCTGATATAATGATAGTAAATTATATTAAGCGAACCTGTCCAAAAATTGAAGTTAAGAGTTGTTTTTTAACAAAAATTTGGATGAAAGAGATGAAAAATTTTTAAGCAGGTTTTAATTTAAAAATAATTGAATAAAAAATAAGGTGAAAAATGCAATAACAGGTGGTTTATATATGAAAATATTAATAGCGGAACGGGATGAGCTTGAAAGAAAAGGATTGAAGTGGCTGCTTTTAACCAATCAAGTGCCAATTGATGAATTAAAAGAAGCCAGCAATGAAGAGGAATGCATGACATTGCTGATGGAATGGAAACCAGATATTTTTGTCATGGAACTTGAGATGTTTCAGCCAAATCAGCGGGAACATTTATTCCGAATGGTCAGGAATCTGAGGATTCAAACGGTCATGCACACAAGCCATAAAACGTTTCAAGCAGCTGAACAAGCGGTAAAAATGAAAGCAGAAGCATTATTTGTGAAACCATATGTTGCGGAAGAATGGCTGAAGGCATTGAAACAAATGATCCGAAACCATAGAAATATTCCGAAAAAAGAAGGAGAAACCTCTTTATATCACGGTTGGGCTTATGATCTTCTATTTGGAAGAGTCATCAATGAAGCATTTATGAACGAACAGGTTCAAAATTGGGGATACGATCAAGTGCCCAGCATAGTGGCCGTATTGGCTTTGGACCAACAAAATAAAAAGGAATTTGAACCAATTACATTGATTCATTTGATTCATGATGAACTGCAGGAGTATCGGCCCTTTGTATTGTCAGTCGATGAACAGATCATCCTTCTGGTTAGTGAGGAATATCTTCCAAAAGGGAACCATCCCATCCATTCCCTGTGGCAGATTTTGAAGGTATTTTGTGAACGGATGAAACAAAGAAATAATCTTTCCATTTCGGCCGGAATTGGAAATCAATATGATACTCCAAAACTTCTTTATAAATCCTATTTTGAAGCAAGACAAGCCTTGCTGCGCCGCTTTTATTTTGGCGGAAACCAGGTGTTCCCCTCCATGACGAAAAATTTGAATGAACAATATGATCCTTTTTTGACGCCAACGGAGAATGATGAATTACTAAATTACTTAATAGAAAAAAACAGGGATGGAATCAAAACATGGTTTTATAAGCTTTTTGGCGGTTTTCCCGATGAAAATGGCAGCTATCCACATTCCGATTTAGTCCGGACCAAATTGACGAATGCTGTTGCCCCTATCCGCAGATTTATGAGAGAAAAACCATATTTGTTAAGGAATGACCAGGAATATCAGGAAATCTTTCAGGAAATTTTATACGGCGAGGTTTTATTCGATATTATCCAAAAGATGATTCGTCTTTGCTCTTTACTATTTGACCAAGTTGAAAAAGAGGAATCCCTATACAGCTCCCAAATAATGGCTAAAGCAATTCAATACATCGAACAAAACTACCATAAACCCCTTTCATTAGAAGAGGTATCTGGATGGGCAGGCAGAAGCGGTCAATATTTCAGTTCTTTATTTAAACAACAAATGGGCTGTACATTTACGGAATATCTTCAAGCAAAAAGGATTGAAAAGGCAAAAGCATATTTAAAATCAACGGCCATGACTGTTTCTGAAGTGGCGGAATCTGTCGGTTATGTGGATCCCAATTATTTTAGCCGTGTTTTTAAAACGGTTACCGGGGCCTCTCCGAGGACATGGAAAACGGAAAATTGTGCAGATATCTTAAAATAATTCAGTTTTTACGAAAAAGGGATACGAAACATTTCAAGAAAACAATAAATATCACTAAAATTCGGAATATTCTCTATGGATATTCCTTTCTTTTTTCATTACCATAAAAACTAATAAAATAATTAAATTTAATAACGATTTAGGGGGTGATTACTACATCAGCAGCACTAACAGAAATTCACAAGCAGTACCTAATAAGCCTATGGAAAAACGCTTTTCCTTGAGTGTCGTTGCAATAATTAACAAACTCAGTTGCTGAGAAAAAAACATTTGGGAGGAATTCACTTGCATTATTCACCAAAGAAAGGTCAGCATCATGGCTTACCATATGACCCCTTTAAAAGTAGTACGATACCACGCCCTATCGGATGGCTTTCAACCAGGTCTAAAGATGGAGTAGATAACCTTGCACCTTACAGCCAATATCAAAATCTTACCTGGGATCCACCTATGGTAATGTTTGCAGCAAATCAATCAGTATTAGGAGGAAGAAAGGATACGGTTCGAAACGCTGAGGAAACTGGTTGGTTTGTATGGAACATGGCTACTTGGGATTTGCGCGAAGCAGTAAATATTTCCGCAAAGGCGTCTACGGCAGACGTTGATGAATTTGTGGCTGCGGGTGTAACGAAGAAAAGCTGCATTGAGGCTCCTGTTTCACGTGTTGCTGAGTCACCGGTTCAATTCGAATGTGAGTATATTCAGACAATTAGAATACCAACTGGTAATGAGGTTTCAACAGTTGATATTGTTATCGGACGAGTAGCTCATGTGCATATCGCTGATGACATCATTCTTCCTAGTGGGAAACTTGATATATTGAAAATAAAACCCATTGCCCGCCTTGGGTATTATGATTATACAGTTATCAACAATATATTTGAAATGAAGGCACCAGCTGCTACAAAAGAAGAGTTGGCTGGCCTTGAGGGACGAAATGTTTAATGACACAAAGGAAGCTAGTTGAAGATTAATTAACTAGTTAGTCATAGAATACTCTTGAAAGGTTGCAAATGAATGATGAGGCTAATTTCGGCACTCGGATTAAATCGGACATTTCCTAGTCTCTTCTCTCTAAGTTCACCTTTTGTCAAGTAGCATATAGGTTTCGATTTATTTTTAAACACTATTTATGCTTAATGGAGGAGATTATACTATTATGCCGAATCCACAATCTACTAATGTAGAAACAAGTTCTGAAATTCAGAGACAAAAAGTGTACAGTATTTCAAATGTTTTGAAGTTCTTATTTTTTAGTTCAATTGGTATTTTTGTGTTTTTTATTCCAATTACGTTAAATGGTACCTCCTCTATACCGCTTGATCATATTGTTACATGGCTAAATACTACTTTCCCTTCCGTTACACCTATCTACGCGTTGCTTGTCATTTTAGGGGGAGCAATCTATCCATTTGTAACAAAAACATGGAACCAAAACACTTTTAATATTGTATTCTCAATTCTTAAAGTTTTAGGATTTGTCGTTGGATTAATCATCTACTTAAAAGTAGGTCCAAGCTGGCTGATGAATCCAAATATTGGCCCTTTTCTCTTTGACTTGTTAGTTGTTCCAGTTGGGATCATGGTTCCTTTAGGCGGGGTATTTTTGGCTTTATTAGTAGGGTATGGTCTTCTCGATTTTATGGGAGTAATATGTCAAAAAATTATGAGACCAATTTGGAAAACTCCAGGTCGCTCCGCCGTCGATGCACTGGCATCATTCGTTGCCAGTTTTGCAGTAGGATTATTAATTACGAATCGAGAATTTAAAAAAGGAAATTACACCATAAAAGAGGCTGCCATTATTGCTACGGGATTTTCTACTGTCACTGTTTCGTTTATGATTGTGGTTGCTAAGACACTGGGGCTTATGGAGATGTGGAATTTCTATTTTTGGGTAACATTGCTGGTTACATTTGCTGTTACTGCAATATCTGTAAGAATAAGACCAATCAGTAAGATGAGTGATGATTATTATAATTGCCAAAAAGGCAATCCAGAAGAGACTGTAAAGGGAAATTATTTACAAAAAGCTTGGGAAAATGCAATGAATGCAGCAGAAAATGCACCGAGTTTTGGGAAAAATATTTGGGATAACTTACGTGATGGAATGGTAATGACGATGGGCATTTTGCCATCGATCTTATCAGTTGGTTTAATTGGCTTACTCCTTGCAGAATACACTCCAATTTTCGATTATTTAGGATACATTTTTTACCCAATAACAGCTTTACTTCAGCTTCCAGATCCGTTGCTAGTTGGAAAAGCTTCAGCAATTGGAATTACAGAAATGTTCCTGCCAGCACTATTAGTCGTTAAATCTGCCATCGTAACGAAGTTTGTTATTGCAGTCACTTGTGTATCATCTATCATGTTCTTCTCTGCAAGTATCCCGTGTATACTTTCAACAGACATTCCAATTACAATTCGTCAACTAGTAATCCTTTGGTTCCAAAGAACCGTCTTAAGTTTAATCATTACCACACCAATTGCATTCTTATTTTTATAGCATCATGAAGTGATGAATCATTTCGACTATTTCATTTATTAAATTATCCAATAATTCAATATCAAGCTATCATAATAGTTAAAAAAAAATCCGGGCATAGCCCGGTTCTTTTTTGTTTAGCGATTATCCGATCGCTTTGCGGGGCAGGCACCGTTTTCGAGGGGAAAACCGAATCAGCAGTCCCTTTATTGGAAGCAGTTGTTTCGGTTTATTAAGTGAAATTAATAACTCGGCCAAGTAAAGTCCTTCTTATAATAGGTTTTCTTTAATTTGTACAAATCATATTCCCATTCACCGATGGCGTGATTGAACATTTGTTTTTGTTTACGATACCTTAAGAAAGCATGAAAGAAATATTTGCTTGTGCTGGGGGACTGACCCCATTTTTAGGCCATTGATAGGATATATATTGAGCCGTGTTTGTCTTAACATGCCCCCTACATGAACCAAGTCTGCATCATGGGTGGAACCATCCCGAACCAAGCAATACCAGAGAATAACTCATAGATTACTTTGAGAATACAACAGAGAAAAATATATATTTGTCCCGCAAATAAATACGAAACCGCAAATAAAACCCGCTTATCCGCAAGTAAAATCATCCTATCCACAAATAAAAATTAAAACTCACAAAAAAATTATTGAACTACCCTGTCCTTTTTAAGTCCTAATCGATATATAGACGGTGAAGCGGATGAACCGATGCATCGGTCAACCCTTCAAGCACGACGAACCAGTCCATTGGTGATTGAAAAAGAGGAGGGGAATAGGGTGAGTAAATTATTGATCAACGAAAACCCGGTGATGATTATCCCATCACTGGCAGTCAAAATTGGCTTGAACGAAGCTGTCATCCTGCAGCAAATCCATTATTGGGTTTATGGCAGCAGACATGTCATTGAAGGCCGGAAGTGGATATTCAACACGTATAAAGATTGGCAGGAACAGCTTCCGTTCTGGTCTGAAAGCACAATAAAACGTACGATTCACTCGCTGGAAAAACAAGGATTGCTGCTATCCGGGAACTGGAATCGGTCGAAAATGGATAAGACCAAGTGGTATACCATCGATTACAAACAGCTGGAGGAACTGACAGAAGTCGAGCCAATGACCCCTTCAGATGAATCTCAACCGGCAGAGGATGAGACCACCGCAACAGAAACAGATCCAAACCACTTGCAGGTCGACTTATATGAGTTGTTGGATGACAACGGTGACGAATCTATGCCAATGCAAGCAACACCAAAACCAAAACCAGCAGCAGAGAAAATACCGGTTGCCGAAGTCATTCACTACCTGAATGAAAAAACAAATGCAGCCTACAAACCGAGCAGTCCGAAAACAAAGGAACTGATTCGGGCAAGGGCAAGAGAAGGGTTTACCCTGGAGGATTTCAAAGCAGTGATTGATTTAAAAGCGGCGGAATGGCTGGAGGATCCGGTCATGTGCAAATATCTCCGGCCAGAAACGTTATTTGGCTCGAAATTTGAGGCCTATCGCAACCAAAAGTCTTGGAAAAAAGAGCTAACTGAGGAGGATTTTGATTTAGATGAATAAGCGGGAAACGTTCGCCCTATTGAAAATGATTTCGGTGTTTTATGAACAGTTTAGTTTTGACCAAGAGAAAGTGAACCTTTGGCACGATGCGCTAAAAGACCTTACGTTTGTGGACGTGGAGGAGAATTTGTTAAAACATGTGCGGCAATCGCCGTTTCCGCCGAAAGTGTCCGAGCTTTACATAAAGCCCAGTGTTCCAGGGATTGTTCCGAATCTCGATGAAACTAAGGTCATCCTTACCCGTCATTATGTGCCGGCAAATAGCGAAGTCGTGCAAAAAGAACTGGCTAATATCAGAAAGCTATTGGGCATCGAAAGGGAGCAGCAGGATGAGACCATTTGAACCTTTTAATCAAGAAGCGGAAGAAGCATTTGTCGGGTCCTTTTTCCTCGACAGTGAATTAGTAAAAGAGTGTGCTATTCTCCCGGAACAGCTATACTTTCCAGAGCTTCGACTACTCTATACAGGCATTCGCAGCCTAGTTGAAAAAGGAATGCCAGTAGATTTGGTGACGATACTGAATGAACTCGGGATCGAGGGGATTAAAAATGCTGGTGGAATGACCTACATCGCCCAATTGACAGGTAGTGTGCCAAGTATTGCCAATTTTTATACCTATGAAAAACTGGTCAAGGAGTACGACAAAAAACGAAAGTTGATCGCAGCAGGCGAAAAAATAATGGTCCAGGCCACCAGTGAGGATAGTGACACAACATTAAGGGACGGAATCGATGAACTGATTAGTATTGAAGAAGATCAGACGGACGATGACACGGGCGAGATTACCTCATCATTGGTGGAGTTATTTGTAGAGTGCGAGCAGGATCAGGGCGAAATGGTAGGAATGCCCTCCGGTTTTCATGACTTGGACAGGCTGACAGGCGGATTCCAAGCCTCGGATATGGTGATTATCGGGGCACGTCCAAGTATGGGGAAGACGGCATTCGCGCTGAGTTTGGCACTTCAAGCAGCAGAAGAGGACGTGAGCTTGATTTTTTCACTGGAAATGTCCAAGAAACAGCTGATCAAGCGTATGACCGAGTGCACGGGGCGAATCGACAGTCTCAAAATGCGGAACCCCCAACAGTCGTTCCAGGATGAGGATTGGGAACAATTCGCCAATGGAATCGGAAAGCTATCACAACTTAAGCTGCATATCTTTGACCGAGCCGGAATGGATATTGCCTATATCAGGTCTAAGGTCCGCAAAGCGCGCAGAGCCTACGGACAGCAAAGGCGGCTGCTCGTGGTGATTGACTATTTGCAGCTCCTGGAGGGCAATCGAAAAAACTATCAAAACCGCCAGGCAGAAATCAGTGAAATCAGCCGGGCACTCAAAACTATGGCGAGGGAACTGAACGTCACCGTCATCGCCCTATCGCAGCTAAGTCGGGGAGTTGAAACCAGACATGACAAACACCCGATTCTCTCGGATCTTCGCGAAAGCGGGCAAATTGAGCAGGATGCCGACCTGATCGCGTTTTTGTACCGTGACGATTATTATAACAACGATTCACCGAAGAAAAACATGATGGAAATTATCCTGGCAAAACACCGCAATGGACCGACCGGGACCGTTGAGCTTGAGTTTAACAAGCAATATGGGGCGTTCGTTAACCTCTAAGCACAAGTAGATGCGTGTCAAGGCATCCGGAAGCTTTTTTAAAAAATAATGAAAAGGGAAGTGTTAACGATGGGAAATCGTAGAGGAATCAATGTTGAAATTTGGGATCATCCCATTATTAAAAAGATGAGTGTAGAAGAGAGGAATTTTTATATCTACCTGCTAACGAATAGTCAAACTACTAGTATCGGAATCTATCGAATTTCAAAAAGTCTAATCGCTCTTGAACTGGATGTTTCGGTTGAGCGTGTACAAGCCTTACTAGACAGCTTGGGTTTGGAGTACGAGTTGATTCGCTACAATCCTGAAACGAGTGAGGTTGCCATTAAGAACTGGGGAAAATTAATTTTGCTGGATGGCGGTAAAGAGGCTATGATGTCTGAGTTAAAAGATGTGGAGGATCATTCGCTTATCACATATGTTATGCAATCCATTGATGATCCGAAAACTCGCAGCCTATTTAAAACATGTAGTCATTAGGGGAAAGGAAACTCAGGACCGAGATGGAAATGATTATATGTAATAGAATACGAGGGATTAGGTGGGCCACTTTATGCGAAAGCAACTAGCCGGCACGGCCCTCCTGACAGCAGCTGTCCTGTTCATGGTAAATCTTCCAGAGGCGAAACAGAATAATCCGGGTGTCAACCAACAGCATAAGAAAGGGGACAGACAAACAGAAGTAGAATTGTTGCCAGAAGGCCAAGTCCCCGTCACATTCGTGAAAACAATCGATGGCGATACCATTAAAGTAAGAGTAATGGGAAAAATTGAAATGTCCGCTATTTGTAAATCGACACACCGGAATCGAAAAAGCCGGGCATGTGTGTCCAGCCCTATGCCAAGGAAGCGTTTGAACGGAATAATGAGCTAGTACAGAACGGCCCACTAACACTGGAATTGGAGAAGGGAAATACGAGAGATGGTTACGGGCGGTTGCTGGCCTATGTCTATGTCGACGGAAAATCAATACAGGAAACGTTGTTACAGGAAGGCCTCGCACGTGTGGGATATATCATGAATCCTCCCTATAAATATCTGAAGCTATATAAAGACGATGAAAGTCAGGCAAAAAGAAACAGCGAAAACATCTGGAGCCGCCCTGGGTTTGTAACGAAGTGGGGATTTGATGGCTGCTCGCCCTGAAACGAGTAGTTGGTTTTTAAAGCCTATTCTTTCGAAACCCCTAACTTTTGTTTTGGAAATACTTAGGGGAATAACATGATATGAGATAAAACATCTTCACTAAGTGATGCGGAATTTAATAGAGGGGTTATTTGCTTCATGTTATTTAAAAAAAGGAGAAATTAACTATGAGGCACCTGTCATCTCATAGCCTATACTGTGCCCGTTGAAAAACTAGTTCACCATACATCTGAATAATTTTGTGCAGCCCATGTTATTATGTAAGGTACTTCATATCTTTGAAGTCCCGCAATTTAAGCCGAATCAGCTGGCCAAATCAGATTCAATTTTGGGGCTTAAATTAAATGCGATTTTACCATTTGCAACTTGATCCAAATGCCACCACCATTCAATTAGTGGTTCTTCTGATAAAGAAAAATCATATACTTCTCCAATATTTTCTGACATTCTCTTGGCATTTCTAATTAATTGCATATCGAAGCTAAGCAATTTAATTCTTTCATCATTTGTAAGTTCATGAATCACCCGCTCTATTCTGCTTCGTCTGTGCAGCATATCAACAGATTCAAAGGGACTTACCTCAAAATCATCTACACATTTTCCATAAATCTTAATACTTTTTCTGTGCATTGTCATTATCTAAGCACCTCCTTAATTTTACCTAAATATTCATATCCCTTTTTATTTGAAAGATACTCAAAATAATCACCATCAATTGGGAAGGAAGTCTCCATTATTGCATCCTCTCCAATAATAACAACCCATTTACCATCACCAAAAACAAAATAATCCTTTTTGAATCCTTTAAGATAGTATAGGAACACATCACTTTCTTTACCACTAACTATTTCCATTATAACATTTTCGTAATCTTTCATAGAAAATGGAAGGTGCCTGGCACTAGTTTTCGGTGGCTCTATAAGGAATAAAATAAAAACCCTAAAATATGGATTCTTTGTCGAATATTGATGAATTTTACCTGTTAATGATATAATAGAAAAAAGTACCAATTTTATAGAATAGAAGGGGAAAAGGTTTTGCAATCAACTGAAAAAATACTTACGACCCAAAGAGCATTTGAGGTTTTTTCTAGAGACTACGTGGATTTAGCGACTGATAGGACTGAAAAGGCAATCGATAGTCGCAATTGGTTAATTGAACAAATTGAAAAAGCACCACAAAATGATTTATCATTCCCAAGACTTTATAAAGAGAAAAACGGAAAAATGATGGGGTCATTTAGTCGAAAAACCAAGATTAGACCTTTGGATGATATTGATCTTTTGGTTGTTTTTTCTGCGGATGGTACAACTTATCACTCTTATCATGACAGGATTGAAATGTATGTCCCCAATACTGCTAGCAATCTGTTATTGTTGTCTGACGGTGAAAAACTTAATTCTATCAAGGTATTAAATAAGATAAAGAGTGCCTTAAATTCTGTTCCAAATTACTCTCAGGCTGATATTAGGTACAATCAGGAGGCAGTCACACTGAAATTGAAATCATACGAATGGAATTTTGATATAGTACCAGCCTTTTTTACAACCCCTGAATCAGATGGGAGGACCTATTATATTATCCCAGATGGCAAGGGGAACTGGAAGAAAACTGATCCTCGGATTGATGCCCTGAGAACAACTGAAATAAACCAGTGGCATGGAAGGAAGTTATTAAAAATAATTCGATTATTTAAATACTGGAATAATAGGCCACTAGCACCTAAAATGGGTTCATACTTATTAGAAAATATGATTTTGGATTATTTTAAATGGCGTACTCCAATCACTACACCTCAGTTAGCCGTCAGGGATTTTTTTGATCATTTGAAAACCGCAGTTTATTCAAGTTGTATGGACCCTAAAGGTATTCAAGGTGACCTAAATACCTTAGACTTAGAATCTAAGAATAAAATCTCTGCAGCAGCAAGCAGATTTTCAACCATCAGTAATGGTGCAATTATCTATGAAATGCTTGGTGAACACAAAAATGCAATAAATGAATGGAAAAATGTATTTGGGGCCAATTTTCCTTCATATGGATAAGGAGAATAAATGAATAATATTTATGCAGAACAAAATACGGATAAGTTTATTAAGCTTTTAGCTGCTCAAAGGCATATTTACACAAAAGCAAAAAAAGTTCGAGCAAACCGAACTTATTTCTCGCTGTTTTTAATTATCGCCAGTTTGTCAGCATCTATTTGGAATAACGAGTGGAGTCCATATCTAAGCATGCTTGCGGGGTTGTGGACTTTTGCATTATTGTTATTAAAAAACTATGAAAAAACGACAATCACACAAGGGGCAAAAATCCAGGAGGAATTTGATACAACATTGTTCGGATTACCTTGGAATAATATACTTGTAGGTAGTAAAATAACACGGGAAATTATTACAGAGGCGGACTCTAATTTCAAAGGTACCCGTTCACGGCTTCAAAATTGGTATGCGAATTATAATAAGGATTCACATATACAGAACATTATACACTGCCAGAGAGCTAATCTGTCTTGGGATTGGAGATTAAGGCAAGCTTACTGCAACTTTATATTGTTAATGATTTCAATATTGTTCTTTGGAGAAGCAATTTATGCGTTAGTTCAAAATAAGTCCCTTTATGAATACGTAGTTGAATTATTTATACCTTCCATTCCAATTATTGGAATTGGATTAGAATCAATCATTGAACATAAAGTCTTGGTGAAGGATAAAAAGGAAAAAGAACAAGAAGTTTCGTCACTGTTAGATGGTAATCATGTAGATATGGAAACAGCAAGGCGATTGCAAGACATAATTTTTACCTTTAGGACCTCGACGGCAGTCATTCCTGAATATTTCTACAAGATATTTTGGAAAAGATTCGATAACACAATGCATAACTCTATTGACTAGGAATGTTGTTATTTATTTAATTAATGGTGAAGTGTATATCCATAAAGAAACAGTTCAAACTCGTTGGAGATTGAACTGTTTTATTTTCCTTCGCATACTAGGGTCTCTATTTTAAAAAACTTGATACCTCTAATTCCTTGTTTCTAAAAAACCTTGGCGATGTAATATATAACTCCTCTTTAGCCCTTGTTATTGCAACGTACATTAGCCTTCTTTCTTCCTCAATCAATTCATACTTTGAAAAATCTCATTGATGATAAAATTATTATTATTTGAGAAATCTATTTAATGAAAATAGATACCCTCTAACAAAGTTAGAGGGTTCTTCTAAGTAATTGATAATTATTGGTATTCAATTAATTTGGGTTTACTGTTGTAATTATTAAACGTTTAATATGATTATTGCTAAAAAATGTACTAAAAGGGGGATTTTTTCCTAATATCCCTCAAAAAAGTGTCAGTTGATCATTCTTAAAATATTTCCCTATTATAGACTTTATCTCCTCTTGGTTTGGTGCATACACACCTATTCTTGCAATTCTATCAAGTAACTTAGTAAATTTAATCTTACCTAGAATCACACCGATTACACCGATGTGAGTAAGGAGGTTATTGACTCTCCCAGCTCCTTTGACGAATGCATTTTCTCCCGATTGATGATAATAATGACAATCCTCATTGAAAGCTAATAAATCATTATATACAAAAAAAGCTTCCCAAGACATATCCAATATATTAGGATAAATGGATTCTATTTGACTTATAATATGTCTGTCAGGCTGATATTTATAAAACTCTTTGTTTATTACTGATTGGTAAATACTGGTGTGTGTTGAACCTTTTATATCTAAATCTCTAAAGTTATATTTATAAGTTTTTTCTATATAATCATGGCTTTGCATGTATGCGATTTTATAAAATTCAACAGAAAGTAACTCCAAGAATATTTCCCTATTTTCCTTAATTTGAACCGTTATATCAAATATTGCATCCCAAATATTTTTAAATAATAAGTCGGGAGAGTAATTCCCATTACTAAGTTCTATCTTTGGACGAACATCGTATAAAGTGGGATTTTTTTCAAGGGCTGTCTTTTGACCTGGATATTGTAAATACAATATTTCATTTTGTTTTGACTGATATATAAGAATCTGTCTTTCCTTATGATTGTATTCTAAATTTTCTCTAGGTAAATTTTCACAAAATATAACATTAGCAAGTCTTTTTTTTGTTGACTCCGAATCTTTTGAATTAATCTGTTTTGAAACATGTATCGACACTTTTTCCATCTCCCAATTTATCTTTTTGATTTTTTGGCCCATCTTTTCAATCAACCCAACGACTGAAGCGTTCCCCATACAAAAGTAACGCATTCTATCTGACATTCCTTGTGTCCAATCGTCAGGAAAACCATTTAGACGTTCACACTCCACTGGAGTAAGGAAGCGTAACCTGCTGGTTTCAGGGTCTTCCACAATATGGCTAAAACGATTCATTTTGCCTTCGCTGCTTAATATTGAACGTCCGGGCTTATTTAAGGGATCTGGAAATGCCATTCCTCCTTCGGAAAAAAAGTATTTATAACCATGTGCCGTCGTGCGTTCTATCCTTTTCGGCCCCTTTATATATTCGAATTTTTTTATTGTGTTTTCATCTAAATAATACTTTTCATCAACATCTGTCTGAAGGATTTTTCCTAACTTCTGTGGTTCTTCTTTTATTGATATGAGTTTTTCCGTGTGAACAACGCCGTTTCTCATTATACCTGCGTTGAAATATCTCGAAGAAAAATACTGCGAAATCTCCACAAGATCAGTTGGCAAAATAAAGGTGTTTTTTTTATGGTTTGAGCAGTTTAACACAGGGAAAATATCAGCAAAAAACCCTTCCTTACTGAGCATTAGTGAAGCTTCCACATTACCTCTTTCTTTAATAAATTGATTATCATTTCGGATAGCAAATATATAAATTCTCCGTCGGCTTTGTGCTTGTCCATATTCTGCAGCATTTATCACTCGCCATTCCACTGAATAATTTGCGTCTCGGAAGCTTGCAAGCATTATTGAGAAATCCCTTCCTAGTTGTTTAGAGGGTATTTTCAATAATCGATCAACATTTTCAAGCAAAACGTATTTGGGTCTGATTTGCCTAACTAGCCTCATAATTTCCCAAAAAAGGACCCCTTTTTTACCTTTTATATCCTTTTCACTTGAAAGACTTCGAGCAACGGAGAAATCCTGACATGGAAAACCACCTGCTATTAAATCTACATCTATCTCTTTTACCTCTTTTTCTTCGATTTCAGCAATGTCCTTGTTAACATGTAGGCCATTATCGCAAAAGTGGCTTATATAGCAATTAAATGCGTCTTGATTTTTCTTGGAAGGACCCCATTGATTAGCCATAACTACTTGGAAGCCCCTTACTCTTTCCAAACCAATTCGGAAGCCGCCTACGCCTGCAAACAATTCTAATACTTTTAAATCCATTTGAATCCATCCTTTTAATTAGTTGTTAATATTATTAATTTTATTATAATGGAAAATCGTGAAAAAGATTTACATAAATTGGTTGTCAAGCAAAAAAGATATTCTTATAATGAGGTTAACTAATAGGAGGTCGTGTACTTCAATACAAAAACCTCATTGTATTCATATCAAATTAATCGGGGATTGATATTGGAAGTAATTGATAAAACAATATGAATCGTTAATTTGTGGAAAAATGGATTGATGTAAGACCTAGTGTATATGATAAAAGACAAAACTGTTCAAAAAATGTTATGCAAAAAGCTAGAAAAAAACAATTAAGTGGCGGAATGTTACAAACATCCAGCGGTAAAAGAAAGATTTAGGCAAACAAAGTAAAAAAGAAGAAGCAGAACCTGGTGATGATTTTAAAGAATGGATTGAACTTTTGAAGCATTGTTGTTTTTATAGTGGGGTGAGGATGACAAAGTCGGTGTGTCCCAAACAAAGAACTAGAGACCATTTAATACCGCTCTCGAAGGGAGGAACAGATACGATTGATAATATTGTTCCTGATTGTTGTTCCTGTAATTCTTCAAAAGGCACGGTGAATTTTTGGGATGACACGGTGAAACGTAATGATTAATGGTATTCATGTTAACTTTAATAAGAGATTAATTGAAGTGTTTATAGGGGTAAAAATAGTAATTTATAGGGGAGTGGAGAAACATAATGAATTCTATGGAAAATATAATTGAAACCCGAAAGGAAAAATTTGAACTTGATAGCGGAAAACGAAACCTTGGATTTATTTATTCAGAAGCAATAATGGAATCTATCGACGATTCTTTTGATGCATCTTTCTGGGTTAAAGAAAAAGGTACCGGGGATCGTATTGACATATATATACTCGATGAGGATTATGAAGAACTAATAGAAGGCGAAATAATTAAATCAAAAAGATATTCTTATATTATTTTAGATAATGGTCCAGGAACAAATGTTGATAATGTATTCAATTTCGGAAGAATGGAAGGCGAGAGGTTTTCAAGTTTACATGCTTTAAATAATCTAAATGGTTTATTTCATTACGGAATGTCTTCCCATTTAAATGTTGGAAATCGATTATTTTTCTATTCAAGACAAGTTGACGCTAAATGGTGGCTTAATTGTATAGAGAGTAACGAAATCTCAGAGGAGGTATTCTCATACAAGCGGGAAGAACAACCCAATATTTTTGTGAATAATAAACTTCTAGATTTAGATAATTCTAATTTTTATGTCAGAACTGTTGTACAAGTAAAGGGAGTAAGAAAATCTGAAGTAGAGACAGAAAATATAAATAAACTTGTTGAAATCCTATTAAAACAGTTTGGGATTACATACAGGCAGTATATAGAAAGAGGTAATGAAATATTTATTAATGGTAATAAAGTAAAGCCCATAGATCCATTTCTTCAGGACATCGAATTTGTAGAAAGGGGAATCGGCTCAAATTTATTACATAGGTTCAATATCAATCTTAGAGAATTATTAGAGAGGGAAGACGAGATTGTAAAGCATAGAATCTTTAGAAAATATGGTCATTTATTTAATGACGAGAATGAACTTCTTCAACAGAATATTGAAATAAGTATGTTTCATCTTAACACAAAGTTTATTAAGACGAGGTTTAAAAACGAAATCGCCGGGGAAATACCTAATATCTTACTGCCTTCGCCTGAGTACTCTGGCTTTTATATTAAAAGGAATCTTCGATATATTGGTAGAGCAGCAAAAATATTAGAGATTTGTACTGATCACCCATCATTTAACTATTTTAGGGCCGAAATTGCTTTTTCTCCTATATTTGATGAATTTTTCGGAATCCAAGTTAATAAGAATAAATATGATATTAAAAGTTCATTAGCTTCTCTTATTATAAAAAAAATCAATGATAAGACGAAAGTCAAATTATCAACATATTTAGATAAATATAAAAAGAAGATAAAGAGGGAAAACCAAAACCAACCTTCATTAGAAACTTTATTAAGGATAAGAGCTCAAAACATTAACAATTTTATGCTTCATCTTGAATCAGTTTGTGCAGATGCAAAGGAAATTGGGGTAGATTTTAATTTAATTAATGAAACAAAGGAAACCATCAGAGTCTTAAAAAATATTAGCATTTCTTTAAATTCAATAATAGAGAAATATACTAAAATTAATGAACTACCGGAAGATGAAAATATGGAAATTGAGAAAGAAGCTGATAGAATCATTAATGTAGTTAATGGGATACTTCGAGAATCAGAACAGATGTTAGCTAGGCTTGAAAATATAATTTCAATAATAAATGAACAACTAATAATTCCGGCAAATATATTAAAAAAACGTGTTAGTGACTCAATGAGTTCTAGTCGAAGAATATTAGTGACTAAGGAAGCAGAACAGATTTATGATTTTCAGGGTTATATTCTAGAGCCTTTAAATGAAGTCCAAATGTACGGTGTTTTATGTCAAATGTTACATCATTACCCAAATGAGTTTGATTTTGTATTATTAGACTATAGTGAAAATAAATCTTTGGATTGTGTAGGGAAAATAAAGGAATTTGAACTATATCAAGAACTAAATATAAAAGAACGTTTTAAAAACCAATGGGACCATAATTGGGATGAATACATGTTAAATAGTGAAGGAGCTTTCTCATTTATCGAATTAAAATATTTGTTAGGTGAAAAAGAGGACTTAGGTCATTCAATGTCGCTTGTTTCACATTTGATTTGTTGGGATTTTCATCCAAATAACTTAAGTGAGTATTCGGCTATAGACGGTAAGTACAAATTGTCCCAAGATAAAAGTTATTTATTTCATACGGATAAGATGAAAAAAATTAAGGTAGTTTGTTTGCGGGAAATAGTAGAGGAGCTCATAGAGGACGAGTTTATTACGTCAAAAGTTAATTTAAATAATTATTTAGTTAAATAATTAGAAAAAGAGAACGGCTAGGTAAACCGTTCTCTTTTTATTTGTATATAGAAAACTATGAAAAATTTTTATTAATTGACATGATAGAGGACATGGTTGCAATTTTCTTTTCAATAAATAAGTTGGAATGGCAATCAGTTCACGCGTAGAAAAAAGTGTAAGACATAATAGACTGAATTTACTCATTATGGAAGTATGATTTTATGCAAAGGACAATTTAATACTTAATCAACATGCCTATATACCGAATAAGTCTTGAATCAAAAGAATGTTTCATTCTTAGTTTCTACAGAAGCAATTTAAATGGTTTTCAACTTTGATGAATCCAATACTCGCCACATGGATGAGAGTGGACAATATAATAATCCTATTCTGTGAAAGAGTAGCAGAAGGCTACAAAGATATAGTACATTTTTATCCAACAACTCGGTCAAAAAGAGAAAATCATATTCGAAAATAAGGTGAAATCTCTGCAACTAAGAACAGATACTTGTTTACTCCAAAAAGAAAGGTTTCACTAAGGGATTTTGCTTATCCTTTTGTCAGTTGATTTTCTAATTGAGGGGGAAAGAAAAACGTATGGACATGTTCAATGGACATCCATTTCTTATATGAGTTTTTTAAAGATTTGAAAAAGGAATTATCGGAAATTAGAAAAATGCGATACATACTATGTATTAAGAAGACTACCTGTTGATGCTAGAAGCGCTACTTTTTGATCCCGTTTGAGATGGATATGAAATGCTGGATATGACACGTAACAACCCTTTATGGGCGGCTATAGAAAAAATTCGCTTTCAGGATGTATACGAAAAAATCAGGTTTCGCCAAATCGCCTTGAAGGTCTACCAATCAATGCGAGGAAATGTATATTTCTAGGAAGCACAAATGCTTTTTTACAAATATAAGGAATAGGGTATATAGCAAGATTTTCATATATAGATAACGGGAAATGTTTTCAATGTGATGGTAGTGGAATTTATTATGAGGTTATTTAAAAACAGCTCGAATGGATACTTTGATGATACTTTCGCAAAGGGTGCTATTGTTGGCAAAAAATCCAAGGTAAAAGAAAAACTCCTAGGCTTTATTACGGAGGTTTCTTAAAATCAAAAAGAAATAAAAGTACATTGGTATGATGACCGCAAAGAGATTACAAACGAAACAATCAAAGCATCATCCACTACCGTTTCCATTGAATTATAAAGTGAGAAGGATATCTACGATAAAGAGTTTTATATATATGATCTTGCAGCTTTGGTTATAATAATCAAATTAGGGATGGATTTTGAATTCGAAAAAATATTTGAATCATCCAATGTATACGACGTTGGAAAACTAGCAAGCAATTATGATGCTGTTTTAGACAATGAGAGTAATACAGAAGATGCTGATAACTACAATGATTATGAGATGACTTTTATTAATAGATCATTCAATAATAAGGCTTCCGCAACAAACAGGGAGATAAATAATAACGGTAAATTTCATTTAAAGTCTTATCCTTACAGGGTAGACTTTTTTTCTTGTTTAATATTATCAATATTCCTTTTTTTATATTAAACTCATCTGGAGATAACGCAATCCCCCATTCTGTATTCATGTGAGTAAATGGAATTGTCTGCAAAAAAATGTATACAAATTACACTCCCACACTTACTTTTTCTGTATAATAAAATAGGTAATAGGTCTTATATTGGGGGTACTATGATTGTTTATCCAGACAGAACTAGAGAATAGGCCGGGTTTGGAAGCAGAAATAAAGGTTTGGGAACAGGTCAAAAGCTATTTTTCTAACCGTCAGAGTTTTGCCTTTTTACATTATCCAATGTTTAATCAAGGCCACAGAGGCCGTAAAGAGATAGATATATTAGTAGTCGATAAAAGCATGGGAGTCACTGTAATCGAAGTAAAAGGGATTTCCATTGATACCATAGAGAGCATTCAAGGGCATGTTTGGCATTATCGCGAGGGTTTTTATACAGACAAAGGTGAGCCGTATAACCAGGCCGAGCTGCAGTTGAACATGCTTTGCAATAAGATTGAAAAAAATCCGCTGCTGTACCGCAGCTTCAGTAAGCGCGTTGTCATCGCACTGCCTTATATTACCAGTAAGGAGTGGGAAGCGAGGGGATTTGATCAGCTCCTGAATTCTCCTCCTATTCTATTTAAGGAAGATATCGAGAACAATATTGGCAGATTGGAAGATTATTATATTGTAAAAACGAATGAACCATTAAATAATCGCCAATGGTCCATCATGAAGACCCTATTCTCCATTAAGGATGAAGAGAACCAGACGATTGTCATAAAAGAGGAACAGTTTTCCAGACTGTATATATTGTCAAGTGGGACCCAGTTTCTGGAGGAGCAGGCCTCGATTGAGGAAGCATTGACAAGGGGAATCAAAATCTTCCTCCTAAGCTATTCTTCCCTGCCTCAGAAGTGGTTGGGGGAGCGGAAGTCCTTTAAGGATGAGTACCAGTTATTAGTCTATAACAGTCAAAATATAGCGACAACGAAAGAAAAAATCATCATCCATGATGGGGAAAACCTCACGGAGCAAATCGAGAAGGTCATTGAAGCCGATTTTTCTTCGTTTAATTTGGGTCAGTATAATGCTTCCCATGCACCGTTAGAGGAACATTTAATGGTTACCGCCGGAGCAGGTACGGGGAAAACCCATGTCATGATCGACCGTATTTTGTTCTTGTTGGCCAAAGGTGATATCTCCCTGAAAGATATCATCATGATTACGTTTACTAACGATTCCACCAATGAAATGAAGGAACGTTTGCAAAAGAAACTGATCAATCTTTCCAAGCTGACCGGCGAAACAAAATATATCCGTTATGCGGAAGATATTAAGGAGATGCAGATCAGTACCATCCACTCCTTTGCCAAGACCATCATTGTCTCATTGGCCCATGAGCTGGGACTTGGCCGGAACGTTCAATTGCGCAGCTTCGTGAAGACGAAAAAGGATATTATCGAACAGCTGGCGAACGAATATTTTCGTAACAATCCGGTCAGTGATTTGGTTAAGCTTCAATTTCCTCATTATGAATTAGTGAATGTCATCTATGACTTCTGGGAGGAAATGGAGAAGAAGGGTCTCACCAAGGATGAAATAGAAAAATTGGATTGGGGTCATGCCAAATCTCCCGAATACCAAATCGTCCAGGGGTTATTTGAGTACGTTTTCCAACACTGTGAAGAAAATCTCGACATTGAGAAGAAAAAGGAAAATGCGGTGTCCATGGGCGACCTAATCCGTAAAATTAAGGACTTCAGTCAGGACGAACAGAAGATGAAGCAGCTTCAGCTGGACAAATTCTTATTTGTCGATGAGTTCCAGGACAGCGATAATGTTCAAATCGAGATGGTCGCAAGCCTTGCCAATTACCTGAACTATAAATTGTTTGTCGTGGGTGACGTGAAGCAGTCAATCTACCGTTTCCGCGGCGCCGACTACAAATCCTTTGATTTGCTCGATAGCAAGGTGAAAAAAGAGCAGAAGGACGAATCTGCATTTACTCCGATTGCATTGAACCAGAACTACCGGACGACTGCGAGTATTTTAAATAAGCTGGACCGCCTTTTTGCCGAATGGGGGAAAAAAGGCTGGTTGTCCTACACAAAGAATGACCGCTTAGAGGGTGTTGATACCCCGGTTGAAAAAGCGAATGAATACCAATTTATTAAAACAAGGAATCAAAAACAGGCGGAAACGGAAATGGTTGCGGCCATTAGAGAGTCGCTGGCCATCACGGAAAAAATGGCGAAAGATAAAAATCGCAAAATCGCCTTGATTGTCAGGACAAATGCTCAGGCAAAAGCGGTGAAAAAGTGGTGTGACAATGCCGATATTCCAACATTGCAGAACCTGGATGGTACCTTCTATAACTGTGATGCCGTCCGTGATTTCAAGTGCATGTTTGATGGTTTATTATATTCGGATGAAGCGAAGTATGTGGTCAACGCGCTGCAGACGCCATACTTCCGATATGAGATTCCCTATCAGGTCCTATTGCCGTTTTCCGGAAACAGCAAGAAGATTGTCGAGTTTATCCATAGTAAAATAGGCAACGATTTTACTCAATATGTGGAAGCTTTAAAAACCCTGCCAGTCATGGCGGTGGTCCAAAAGATTATTTCTGAGAAGGGAATTCTTCAGCATTTATCGGACTTTTACGATAAACGGTCCAATAAGGACGGTCAAAAGAAAATAGATGTAGAACAATACAAGAAAAACCTGTTCCATTTGATGAATATCATTCAGCAGCAATTCGATACGATGAGCGGGACATTATTTACTTTGCATGAATGGCTTACCCTGCAAATCCGCACCAACCGGTCGGAAAACGAACCGATGATTGAATCATCCGAACAAAGTATTGAGATTACGACGGTTCACCGTTCAAAAGGCCTGGAATACCATACGGTCATCATTCCGAAAACGGATGAGCCCTTCGAAAGAGATCGGACGTCTTTCCATATTCAAGAGGAAAATGAAATCGTCGGGAATAGACGCAAGGTTGGCTGGTATTTGAAGGAACGAAGCAGCAGCAGCTATTATGACCAATTGAATACCTTCGAGAAAAATGAAACAAACAAGGAAGAAACAAGATTGCTGTATGTGGCGATGACAAGGACGAAGGAGAGACTTGTTGTCATCCTGCCGGAGCAGGACAAACAGGATACCTGGTCTTCCTTGATTAAAGCTGCGGGTATTAAGGAGGTGCGAAATGGACGTTAGTGTATACACCTACCATCATCCTAAAAAATGGCGTGAGCAAAAGGACTTATTTAATCTTATAAAGAAAGAGATTCATATAACAGCTACCAAGAACATGGCGGACGGAATCAAGGATTTTTATGGAGATGACGATAAAGGTGAATTCCAATATATCTTTACTGTTCGTCAAGTCATCAACCGATTACTAGGCAGATGGAGTTCACCCGAGACGCAGCTGAATCAATATCTTACCCTTGCGAAAGTTATCAGTGAAACTATCGGCACAAAGTCCTTGATGGACTCGTTCCGCAGCAATACCGACGAATTGTTGGAGACGATTCGTTGGTTGGTCTTCTCGGGGATTGAGCCACATCACTTAGCGGCCAATCCTGAGTTGACTCCCAAAGAGATTTTCTTCCAACAGGTTTGGACCAATTTAGAAGGTGCGGACTCTTCCTATGGAGATTTGAGGAAGATTTTGAACCATAAATGGAAACGGGAGAAAATCATTAAAGCATTCAATAAGATTTTGGAAAATCGCTTGGAAGAGGGACTGGATATTAAATTGCCCGAAATCGGGCTGACTCATACCAAGCTCGTCCTCCACGGGTTCTACTTCATTACGCCCGAGCAGCAGATTTTTTTGAAAAAGCTGCAGGAAACGGGCTTTGAACTGATTTTTATGAACATGTACGATGACCGGTTCCCGAACACCTTCGATTTTACAAAGGCGTTCATTACGAAACGGTTTGATTGGACGGATGACTGGAAAATCCAGCCTAACAATGACAAGACAACTACTGTAGGAACGACTCTGCTGAACGCCTTCGAGGAAGGAAAAGCCAATCGGTTGGACCAGCCGCCGGAGATCATCGCTTATGATACGTTCCTTGATTATCTCCACGAGCGCATCATGAAGCATTATCCAATCGGGGAAAAAACAAATCCGACCGAACATAAGGACTTCCAATTTATCGCTACCAATGCGGATATCTTGAATGGAATTTTAGTGCAGTATTATCCTGAACAATTTGCAGAGAAACGAAACTTCTTAAACTATCCTGTGGGCCGGTTTATTTTAAAAATCCACGAAATGCTGCAGGATGGAGAGCTTGTGATGAATGAAGAAATCCTCATGAGCACGTTCTCGTCAGGATGGCTTTACGATGAAGTCAGCCGCAAGAATGCCCGGGATTATACACATGAATTGAGGCAGCTGTTGCCTTTCTTCGTTAACTGTACGACGACGATAGATTGGCTGGGACGTTTTCAGGAGCTGATTGAACAATACGAGCAGATTCTTCCATTGTTTGAAGGGGTGGACGATAATCGGGTGGTGGAAAGTATCCGCAGTCCGTTCACAAAGATTGCCTATCTTTCATTCGATGTGGAGAGAGTGAAGCAAGTCCGCGTCTTTGTCGCACTTTTAGAGGACCTGGCTACCCATTTGTTCGTGCTTTCTGGTGAAACTGTTTCAATCAATGAGCATTTCGCCCGGTTGGCCGAGTTGATGAGAAAACATAATCCCGTTAACCATACGGTCCTCCAGCAAGAGGAAGAGCAGTTAATTGAAAAACTGAACTATAAAATCTCGCAAATCGAGGACAATCATTTATTTTTGTATGAGGACATTGGGCAGGCCATTTCATTCTACCTGAGCGGCAAGTTTTCCGATGATGAGGATGCCTTTATCAAGCCATTCATCGAGGTGGATGGGGAGGCCTTCAAGAAGGACGTGAAGAAGTTCTATCTGACCGGTCTCGATGAACAAGGTCTTCCTCTTAGCGAGTTCAGTACACCATGGCCGCTGCAGGATGAAACGTTTGCGTTATTAAGCCAAAAGCACCGTGTCCTCGAATTGAACGAGCTGCGGAATGGTTCCATCAAGCAGATATCAAGGTATTTGCTGTTTATCGCATTGGAATTTTTGCCGAAGGAACAGCTGGAACTCTCCTGGATTCGGAATTTCCTTGACCGTGTCGATCTACAGCCGGCGGTCTATGTTCATCAGCTGGATTTAAAGGTAGTGGAACCACCACTGGAATCCAAAGAATACGGGGAAATCAAGGAAAATCCTTTTGATTTCGCTGCTTATTTGCCGGATGAGGACGCATTGCGGTCAGCCTTTGATGAACTGAAATACGAGGATATTTTGGCCGAATTTGAGCTGTGCCAGCGCCGTTTTTATTACGGGTATGTCCTAGGCCGTTATCCGGTGTTTTCTGATGAATTTATTCACCAGTTCATTTTTACGGAGATTGTCAAGATGGTTAAGCGATATACGCAGAAACCGAATGATGAGGTTATCGAGCTTGTGAGCGAGTTGTTCCCGCAGTGGACGGAGTTCAAGAAGGACACGCTTGCCCAAACGAGCATAGGCTATGCCGGGCGCCGTCAGGAACGGCAGGATGTCATTATGGAGAATGTTTCGGTCAGTGAAACGCGTAAGAACTTCCAGTTTCCAGGATTAACAAATGTGAACCGGAATAAGCTTTTTGAGGAAGTCATGATTAAGAAAGAAGAGATCATGAAAAACTTGAAAAATCCAGCGCCGGAATTGGCCGCCTCACTCGAAGCAAATCCTGGCTATAATTGCCGCTTCTGCCCACATGTTGATTATTGCGCTGACGGGGTCTATGCGGTAGATGAGGTGAAGAGAAAATAATGAATTTACAGGTGTGGAAAACGGTTGCAGCCAAGTGGCGCACATTGGAGGAAACCGTGCAGCCTTTGACGATTGTGGAAGAAGTAACGAAAGAAGCTGTAAAAGAGATTAAGGATAAGGGCCTATTAGTATCAGCCATGGATTTCTTGAGATCAGGTCCTACAGAAATTGATGACGACGATGATTGGCCATAAATTGTTGTATTTTATTAGAAGGGTAGATTTGTTCAGATGAGTGCAAGTTTGGAGCATAAATTAACAAAGCAACAGCAGGAAATCGTTGATTTTAAAGGAAATGAAGTATTGATTCGCGGGATTGCCGGCAGCGGAAAAACCCTCGTGCTTTTAAAAAAAGCAAAGGATACGGCAATCAAATATCCGAATGACAAGGTGGCCATTTTTACCTATAGCAGCACACTTACGAATTCCGCCAAGCTGTTGATGAAAGAATTCAATTTAAATAACCTTGATATTCGGACGTTTCACAGCTGGGCGATGAGTTCCTATTTCAAGGTCATGAATAAGAGCTACAAGATGATCAATCCAAGGTATCGGGACTCCCATAAAAATGCCATCGAAAAGGTGGCCGCAACCTCACAGCACCGTTTTGTCAAATCAAGTGAGTACAGCGAGTTTTTAAAGGATGAGATTGCCTGGATGAAAGGGAAGGGAATCGATACCCTGGAGGATTACCTTGACGCCAACCGCCGCGGCCGAGGCAGCGAAGTCCGTGTTACGGCTGCGGACCGCCGTCTGATTTTTAAAGTCTATGAAGCTTACAACGGAGATAAGGGGTCATTACTGGATTACAATGATTTCGGGTTAATCCTATCTAAAAACCTGTCCAAACTGAAGGATGAAGTGAAGTATGACCATATCTTCATCGATGAGGCACAGGACCTCCAACAGGTACAGCTTCAGGTATTGAGAGCGGCAGCCAGCAAGTCCTTTATAGTGGCCGCTGATAAGGGGCAAAAAATCTATAAGACATCGTTTGCGTGGCGGGACATCGGCCTCAATATCACTGGGGGCCGGACGAAGATATTGAAGGACTCCTTCCGGTCGACGAAGCAGATCATCGAGCTTGCGGCCAGTCTGCAGCGGCATGATTCGATTATCAATGATGAAGAATTTGTCCCACCTGCTTTACCATCCAGGGAGGGCCCGAAACCTGTATTATTCCAATGTGCAGCCAGGGAAACTCAAGACAAGGCCGTAGCGAAAGCGATTCAACAGATCCAAAAGGAAACTCCAAAGGCGACAATCGCGGTTTTAACGAGGGATTGGAAAAGTGCCTATCGGATTAAATATGCCCTGGACGAACTAAGGCTTACGAGTCAATTCATTAAAAAGGATGAGGGCAATCCACACGAACCTGGAATCAAGCTATCGACCTATCATTCGTCCAAAGGTTTGGAATTCGATTATGTGATGGTCATGGATTTAGTGGAGCCAAAGCTGGCTGAGGACGTGGATGAGGAACAATACTGGGAATTGGAGCGGAGATTACTATATGTTTCCATGACTCGGGCTTGTACTTATTTGCAGCTCTATTCCCACGTGGAACCTTCCCGCTTACTGAAGGAACTCGATACTCGTTATTTTGAGAAGGTAAGTGTTTAGTAATATTTTACTATTATTTTACGGATAAACCTTAAAGACTTGCCATTTGGCGAGTTTTTTCTTGTCTTTTTCCTACAAGACTAGTCGGATTTTGATTCCAAATCCTAGAAGTGAGAAATAAAGTATACTATAATAGTAATATACGTAATATTTTTGCAATGGGAATGGGGAAAACGATTCATGTTGAATCAACCAATTGTATATTCATATGTTTTGTATGCTGATTCCAATGTAATAGAACGGGAATCAGACTTCTTATTCAGCTTATTGAAAAAAGGTGTAAAAGTCCTTCTATTTACGAATAAACAAACGCTGTTGAACCGGACGGAAGAAGAACTCGCGCCTTTTCAGAAGGCAAAGCTGTTCAACCAGATGATGGAGGACATAACCATCGATGAGAAGATTACCATCATTGATGGTCGATGGGATAAAGAGATTACTAGAATTGTCCACGATTTTCCAAGGTTCAACGTTGAACAATATAAGATTGAACATGCACCGTATCATGAAAATATCATGGTTAAAGCGGGCGCGGGTACCGGTAAAACAACGGTTATGGTGGAACGTGTCCTTTATCTGTTATTGAAGGAAAAAATCAAGCCGGCCGAAATTGTGATGATTACCTTTACGAGGGACGCGGCCCAAAATATGTACAAAAAATTAAGGGAGCAGCTTTTCCTTCGTTCCAAAGCAACAGGTTCCAAACAGTTATTGGCGCTCCTTGAGCAATTGAACGAAATGAGCATTAAAACAATCCACTCCTTTTCAAAGGCGTTGTTGAAGGAGCTTGGTTCATTAAGGGGATTCGGCTTGAACCTTCAGCTGCGCAGCTTCAAAACGGAGAAAAAGCGCTGGATTGAGGAAGAGCTCAACCGTTATTTTGAAACGGAACTTGCCAACAAAGACCTGAACATCGAAGATATGCTATCTCCGTTAAAATTTTATGAGTTGGTCGATACACTCTACGATTTTTGGGAGAAGTTCGAGCAGAAGGGCTTTTCTTCACATGAAATTATCGAAGTGGTCGATTTTGGCGATGCGCCTCCTGGCAATGAACGGCTGAACAATCTGATTCAGACGGTAATTCGTAAGGTCGAAGAGCGGTTTATTTCGGAGAAGGAAATCCTCAACGCCGTGATGATTAACGACTTGACAAGACAAATTGATTTGATTCGGGAAACGCATGGGGCCAAGGCCTTCCAGACATTATCCACGAAGATTTCCTACTTGTTCGTCGATGAATTCCAGGATAGTGACGATGTTCAAATCCGCCTGATTGCCACTCTGCAGGAAGCGTTCGGTTCCACCTTGTTTGTAGTAGGAGATACGAAGCAGTCGATTTACCGCTTCAGGGGTGCCAATCATACGGCGTTTCAAATCCTTAAACAATCTTTGCAGGAGCGGCAGATTTCCATCAATGACGAAGATTATTATTTGAATAAGAACTATCGTACCACGGAAGAACTGTTGACGGAAATGGATCAGTTTTTCACTTGGTGGGGCGAGAAGGATTATCTCCAATATGACGGAGATAATGACAGGCTGAAAGGAATGCGGCACGGGGATGAGGAAATGCCCCTTGTCATTCTAAAAAAACGGGAAGACTCGAAGGAAAATATGCGTGCCAACATCATGCCGTTTATCAAGCAGGATTTTAAAAAAATCCAAGAATTGAATGAAGCCAAAAAGTCGGATGAAGAGCCTGAAAAACTTGCAGTGTTGACGAGGACCATTGAAGAGGCGAGGATGATCAATAGCTGGTGCAAGGAGGAAACGCTCCCGATTAAACTCAAAGTAGGGGGAGGATTTTTCCTGTCGCCGGCAGTCAGAAACTTTCATTCTCTTATTTTAGCGTTGCTGTTTCCCGATAACGGTAAATATTTGGCGAATCTTTTGGAGGGTCCTTACGGTCAGGTCCAGAAAAATCTTATTCCGGACCTGCTGGAGGCCGGAAGGTATACGACGGGAACAGTGGAGATACTTAAAGGGGCAACATCCTTTTCTTTTGAAAAGTATCATAAACTGCTATCCTTTCAGCCTGTTCTTTCTGTGCTGCGGACGATTATCAATAATCGGAAGCCGTATAACTGGATTTTTTCTCGTAAATTGGATGAACTTCGGGAAGCTTACGGTACGGAGTATCCCGAGGAACGGCTAGTAAAAGAGGCAACGGATGAAACCCGGAAATATGAACTGACCGTTGGCAAACTGTTTGAATTGCTCCATCAACGGTTTTCAGAGGACTTTGTCTCATTGAATCAAATCGCCGACTGGCTTCAAGTCCAGATTGCGACGAACCGTGATGAAGAGGAGGTTTCTTTCGAACCGACGGGCGGCGGCTTGGACCATGTCCATATCCTGACTGCCCATAGGGCAAAAGGACTCGAGTATCATACGGTCATCATTCCGTTTACGGAACGGCCGTTTACCTCTTCATTCAGTAAAATCATTTTTGATGATAAAAAAGAGAAGGCAGGCTGGTCAATTCAAAAACCAGGCTATGAAGTCCGTTCTAACAACCATTTTGCGGAGCTTTCCTCCCATGATGATACGGAATCTATCAAAGAGGAGACGAGGCTTCTATACGTGGCGATGACGCGGGCGAAAAATCACCTGATTTTGATCCGGAACATGAAAAACGATGCCTTCCAATGGACCTGGTCCAGATTACTAACCCAATTTAGATAGGATGATAGATATGAGTGGGAATGTCACAGTTTTAACCTACGAAAATCCATATACTTTCCACGAAAAACTGGAGTTCCAGCCGTATTTTCATTGTCCGCATATTTGTGCGACTCGGGCTTTGGCAGAAGGAGTGGAGCAAAGGTTCGAGCTTCCATATGTTAAATCCACAGGGGGCATTGTCGACTTGTTTTACCCTGGCTGGAATCTTCCGGAAAACCGGTTCATCCAGTATAGCCAGCTGTCGGATCTTTTGCGAAACAGGGACCAACCAGGGGATGCGAAAGTGCTCCGCTCCTTTAAGCGAAATAAATTGAATCTGCTGATTACGATGAGGAACTTTACGGAGATTGGCTTAACACCGCAGGATTTACATCCCCATGTAACGAAGGTGGAAGAGCAGTTATTTTGCGACCTTTGGGAAGCGATGCTGCCAAACTTTAAGGATTATATGGATGATGCGGCTAAAAAGTTAGAGAGTCTGGAGGAAGTCAGGAAAGTTTTCAGGGAAGAAGCGAAGATTCCGCTGACGGACGACACGGTCGTCCTACATGGCTTCTACTATATTTCTCCTGTGCAGCATTATATTTTTACTAAATGGAAGGAACTGGGTATTAATATTGTCTATCTGAATCTGTACAATACTGATTTCCCTTCGGTGTTCTCGTTTTTGAATGAAAACTTCTCGGAAAGATATGGCTGGGCAAAGGCTGAGGATTGGCAGATTACGACAGACGATTCGGCGTTGAATGGACTTCAGTTTGCATCCCGTTTTGAGGGTAAGGATGTCCATGGGGAACAACTGCAAAACGTAACCGAGAAGCCTTATGATTATATGGTTGAATTTGTGAACGACATCAAGGACGGGATCCGTTATGTGTCGCCTAACAGTGACGAACTGAAGGAGAGATTGAAGGAATTCCGTCCCGAAGCCTTCTTGAAGGACCGTCATTTCCTTTCGTATCCGATTGGCCAGTATCTGTTCCACCTCCATTCGATTTGGAATGAGGAAAAGCAGAATTATTACCTGACCGATAAGATTCTGATGGAATCCTTTGCTTCCGGCTGGCTTCAAAACGAAGGGGAGAATGCCCGCCAATACACGGCGCAGTTGAAGGCAGTACTGCCTTATTTCACGAACTGCCAGACCGCTGATGACTGGGTAACACTGTTCCAGTTGCTGATTGAAGCCAAACGGTCATCCGCCCAGATTTTTAAAAATTATCATCTGCTGAAGGACGATTACCTTGAAGCGGTCAGGGTCAGTCCTGTCCTGCGCTTTTCCTATTTTTCCGTGCCGCTGCGGGAGCTGAACAAGCTGCAAGGGTTTGTGGAGAAATTGGTGAAGGATGCCCAATGGCTCATTAACATAAAAGAAGAACGAATTACCATTAAGACTCATTTTCAACGCATCCAGCAGCTTCTGGATGATTCGAACTTGAAGTCTTCCTTGACGGACCCGATTGAAGGGAAATTGGTGGAACAGCTGGAAGAGATGCTGTCGAAGCCTATTCACGATGACCATTTTTATCATGTCGGAGATCTTGCCGATGCCATTGTGGTCTTTTTGAAAAATGGTCTTGAGGATCCTGACAATGCACTCAGCTCGTCTGACTCAATAGCTGGTGACACGGACGAAGATACCGGTGTGCAGCCGATTGAATTAGGGAAGATGGCGGACTTGGATGGCTTGATTCTCATGGATGATTTCGAGGAGCTCCATTTATGCGGGATGGATGAGAAGCATTTTCCGGAAACCTCCTCTCCGTCGCCATGGCCATTGTCGTTTGATTGTATTTCCAAATTGAATAACCATGCGGCCGACATGTATATTTTCCGAAAAGAGAATTCCTTGGCGTTTTCAAGATACCTTTTCTTTGTCGCCTTGAGCTTTAATCGGAAAATCTGCTTATCTTGGGTGAAGAACTGGAATGAATATGAGGATTTGGATAAATCCATCTACATCCAATTGCTGGACCATTCAGCGGATGGGGACACTGACGAGGGAAGCTACGATTATCTACCTCCTGCCTACATTCCGGAGGGGCTGAATCCGGAGCTTGTTTATCAAAAAATCGGCCAGCTACCGCAAGAGGAATTTGCTGAAATGAGCTTGTGCAAAAGACGCTTCTTTTACAGTTCGATTGTCGATGGGTTTGCCACCTATCGTTCATCGTTTCATCAGGGATTTCTGATTGGCAATCTCGTGAAAATCTATGCTTCAATAGGGAAAAACAAAACTGAGATTATCGACATGATGCAGCGGATGTTCCCATTCATCACGGAAATCACGTTAAGGACCATCGTTGATCAAAACATGAATCAGGATTATGTGGCCGGGATGCGGAAATATGGACTGGGCAAAAGACGGAAGTTTGCCGATATCGATTATCCTGAGAGCATGTTGTATTTTCAATTTTTGACGCACCGCGGGGCCTTCCAAAATGAAATCTGGCAATCGGCATTTACGCCGGTTTCCGGAATTCGCAGGCAAAAGGCGGAAATGATCCAAAGGATGGCTAATCAAACGGGAGTCCTAGCGGAGGCAAGTCCGTCCGTGTTCTGCAAGCTATGTCCGCATGCGGAATATTGTGAAGACGCCTATTATGCCGTAGATATTTCTAAAAAGGGATTTGATGAAAATGACATTGACGCAGCAGGCAATTGATCATAACAGAGAAAAGCTGGATTATGCGTTTTCCGTCCTGTCAGACGCCCTTACCACCGTCCCTAGCATTGAAAATGACATTTCAGAGAGGACGGCTCAATTCCTGCAGAATATTGAATTGAGTGATGAGCAGCAGAAAGTGGCCAAGATGAATTCCACGCATTTGCTGGTCAAAGGGATTGCGGGCAGCGGGAAAAGCATCACCCTGTTGACGAGAATGATGCAGAAGATGTCCGAGGATTTCGGTAAGCGTTTTTTGTTCGTCTCCTTCAACCAAGAGCTGGTCAAGGATGCCGAGAACCGCTTTAAGAAGTCGGAGTATTACGAGCAACTGAAGGAGCATCACCATACAGTCCATTTCTATACCTTTCATGAACTTGCCCACCATTTATTAAAATCCATGGGAAAAAAGGTGAGGTTTTTCCAAACCAGCCATTACAACCTGAGCCGAAATGAGGATAACGTCAGGGGCACCATGCTGCGGCTGATGGATCTACTAGAAACAGAAGAGTTTAAGAATCTGCCGTCCATTCATACGATTAAGAAAAAGAAGAATACGACCTTCCTTTTTGATGAATTTTCCTGGATGAAGGGCAATGGTTTCATCACGCTGGAAGACTACTTGAATTGTGAGAGGGTCGGCCGCGGGAAACTGCCGAATGTTTCGGTGAAACAGCGTCGGACGATTTTTCGGCTGTTTGAATACTATCTGAAAGACCAGCAGAAGGACTTCTATAACCGTATCGACAGGGAAGACTACGCGCTTCTTGTTATGGAGAACCTGCACCGGCTGTTGCACAATGAAAAATATGACCATATCTTTATCGATGAAGTCCAGGATTTGCAGCCCATGCAGTTGAGGGTATTGGTGAACATCAATACAGGGACCCTGACGCTAAGCGGCGATGAGCGGCAGCGCATTTACAAGAGCAGTCCATTTTCCTATCGTGCGTTAGGGATTAACGTTCAAAGCGGGCATAATGTTGTGCTTAAGACGAACTGGCGATCTACGTACCAAATTATGAAGTTGGCCAACTCTTTACAGTTTTCTCGCTCGCAGGAGGATTCCAGGTACGATGATGAGAAATATTTTCCACGGCAAGGTGAAAAGCCGGTCATACAAGCGTTTTCTGGGCATCAAAAGATGTTAACTTCTGTAGGGAATAAAATCCTTGAACTGCACGGGGATGAACCAAAAGCTACCTTTGCGATTATCCATCGACAGCACGATGTGCAAAAAGAAAGGGAGATTAGGACGTTCCTTGGACGTTTTTTCACCTTCAATACGTATATCCAGCGAGCCGAAGGGAAGACTCAAACAACCAGAACCGGGCGGCCGGACATATATTTTCTTGAGGCTAAAACTACGAAGGGCCTAGAGTTTGATTATGTATTTATCTTAGATTTCAGCAAGTTTTATTATCCTCACAAAGATGAAATTGAAAATTTAAACAAGAAAAAATCTGTCAATTCAAAGGACTTTTTGGATGATAAAAAGGAAATTGAGGACAAGGAAAAACGTATCCTTTATGTTTCCCTTACAAGAACAAAACAGGCTGTATTCCTTTATTATGTGGCATCGGAGAATCCAGAGGAGAAAATTTCTCCATTTGCAAAGGATTTCACACCTTCAGATTATGAGGCAAAAGGTTTTAGGAAAACCCTAATATAAACAATAAAGGAGCTTAATTTCATGTTAAGCTCCTATTATTTATTGTTATCCTATGAATTTGTAAGAAAAATAGTGAACTTAACCATTATGTCATGTCCTTATTTATATCTATAAATTCTTTTTATAAAGTTGTTCCGTTAATTTCTTATATAAAAATTCCTTGGAAATCATAAAGCATGTTTTTGTAACATCTTTTTCGAAAAACGCTTGGTAGGTTTGATCACCTCCCTTACCCCTTGGGGCAATTTCCAGCACTTGCCCCTCAAATGAACCTGGATAAGGCAATTTGCTAATATCATGTAAGGAAATCGCTTTTTGCACCATTTCATAGCTTTTTTCAAGTAATTGAATGTCTTCATCAGTAAAAGATATCGATAGAACATCTTTAAGGACACGCTGCCCATTTTTCTTACCTTTACCTTCATAACAAATTAATGCAAAAGTTACTTCTTCGAAATAACTTTTCCAAGTGGATTCTTCCCAACTCTGCTCAAATTCGGAACGAACAATATTCCTGAAGGTAAGGCGCTCAAGAGGGTAGTAATTATCATCAATTGGAATGTTTTTAATAACATGCGTAATCTTCGCAAAAAGCGGATGCTTTACAGGGAGATCTTCATCTTTACCGATAAGAATATCAGATATCATTTTTCCAAGTTGTTTAGGGATATTTCCTGTAAAATCTTTTTGAGTTACCGTTTGATAAATCTCCATCTGGGTCTTACCAAAAAAAGGTTTGAGCTGAGCTTTTAAATATTCCTCAATGCTAGTAAAGAGAGGATATTGCAAAATAGTACTTGGGTTTCTAAGAATACCTGTTAAGTACCCCTGTTTTAAAGAAAAAGCTCTTGGTTTAGCTGGTAGCAGGGAAAAAGGTTGTTTTCGTTTGACTTTTGAGGACGCACTTTTGGTTGCAGCTCCTAAAAAAGCGGTATCTCCCTCAGATAGGAGGTGTGCTTCACCATTGAGAACTTTTTGTTGAATCTTTTTATAGTCCATCTCAATGACAGGTAAATCTTGATCCATATCATATAATTGAAAGTCTTCTACTACGAAATCTTTGTAGTCTACACCTTTTTTATATTCGTACCAGATGATAAGAAGTAATTTACTTTTAAACAATAATGAGCTAAACTCAAATTGTTGTTTTACTATATTAAAATAATCTATCATACTTAAAGAAAGTCTTTCTTTAGCAGTTCTAGTTTTGTCCTTATTCTTAATAAAGCCTGTGACTTTTAATTCCACATTTAGGTGTTCGAAATCTGCCCTGCTTTCATTGTTTAGTTCATATCCATAAAAACCTGTTTCAACAACCTTACCTAATGCACCTTTATCCTGTTTTTTCTTTAAAAGATTAAGCTTATCTAACTCCCCAAATGTTTTACCTTTGATATTTGCCGTAAATGAAAGTAATTCATTAATTGTTGTAAATTTCAATTTATGTACTCCTCGTAAGTAGTGTTTTAACCTAATTTATAGTATAGAAAAAAATTCGATTACTATAAATAGAATTAACATTTTCCATTGATCTTTTAAACAAAACATAGTATAATATGATATAAACAGATTGTATGTTCGGTTATTTGGAGGGAATTATGAAAAAAACAGTAGTGGAACTTTTTGCAGGTGTCGGCGGTTTTCATTTGGGGTTAAAAAACGCAGGAGATTGGAATGTTCTTTGGGCGAATCAATGGGAACCGGGAAAAAAAGTCCAACACGCATATAATTGCTATATTTCTCACTTTCCTGAGACAGAAGCAGTAAATATGGATATTTCTGTTGTGAATGATAACCCAGAAAAATATCCAATCCCTCAGCATAATTTACTGGTTGGTGGTTTCCCATGCCAAGATTACTCTGTGGCTTCTACAGGTGCTAAAGGTATTGAAGGGAAAAAGGGAGTACTATGGTGGGAAATTCGTAGAATTTTAGAGCGGCACAAACCACCTTTTGTATTATTAGAAAATGTAGATCGTTTATTAAAGTCACCGACTAAACAGCGGGGCCGTGATTTCGCTGTAATGTTAGCTTGTTTTCGAGATTTAGGCTATAACGTGGAATGGCGCGTCATTAACGCTGCCGACTATGGTTTTGCACAAAGACGTAGAAGAGTATTTATTTTTGCCTATCATGGAACTACTAATCATTGTAAAAGAGTGTCAAATAAAATCGATACTTCTAACCTGAATCAACATCTTGTTGAAGATGGCTTCTTCGCAAAGGAGTTTCCAATTCGTTCCATTCGAGATTCGTTACCCTGGAAATTAGATGAAGATTTAAAGAGTGTTTCTGATAACTATAAAAATGGTGCTTTTGGAGAAGCAGGAGTCATGTATGGAAATGTTATTTTTTCAGGGAAATATGAACCTGTCGGTCAACCTCCACAAACCCTTGAAGAAAAACTTGTCGATGAAGTAGAGGAAAAGTATTTCTTAGGTGAAAACATATCGCAGTGGAAATATATGAAAGGAGCCAAGGAACAACCTCGAAAAACAAAAGAAGGTTATGAATATATATTCCGGGAGGGAGCTATTGCATTCCCTGATCCATTAGACCGCCCGGCACGAACGATGCTTACGAGTGAATCAAGTAAAAATCGTAGTACACATGTTATAGAAGATCCCAAGACTCATAATCTCCGCTTACTTACCCCTATTGAAGCAGAACGCTTAAATGGCTTTGAGGATGATTGGACTAAAGGAATACCAGAGAAATTCAGGTATTTTTGTATGGGAAATGCCCTTGTGGTAGGGCTTATCACTAAAATGGGTAGGACCCTTAATGAGATTTTCGAAAATGAGATAGAAACCGAAGAACCGATAGAAAGCATAAATGAGAAATCAGTTGATTACTTGTTTGATAATACTGTTGAAGAACAAAAAATATTTAGCTTGGCAAAAGAACAATCTGCATTCATCTTAGAATCTGCCCAACTTGAGGAACAGCAATTAATTAGTCTGGCCATTGAAGAGGCAGCAAAAATGTTAGAAAACGCTAAAATAGAGGAACAAAAAATAATTTGCCAAGCTAAAGAAAAAGCTGCAAAAATACTAGAAAATGCAGAACATGAAAAACAAAAAATGATTATACAGGCAAGAGAAGAAGGAATGAGAATAATTGAGGATGCAAAGCTGACCGCTAAAATCATTATTGATTCGGTTAAAGAGAAAGTGTCTTATTAGTTAAAATCAATGATATATACTCATCTATTAATTAGTCGGGTTTATAAGGAAAAGTATTTATTAATTGCAAACCTAAAATAACCCCCATTTTTTGAAATGGGGGTTATAAATGATTATAAATGAGGGAAACACTCTTTAGCTATGTAGCAAACTGAAGGGCTTAAGGTCTAGCAGAAAACATTGGTTCATTGCCAATTGCTTATTAAATCTTTCTAAGTGGGTCCGCATTTTGCGAACTTATGTAAAGGCTGTTACCTTGAAACGACGCGTTAGAATTCGACAATTACGAAATATATAAGATGAGTTTGGTTAAACCGCTTACATTTTGTTTTGGCTGTTTAGGTGGTAAAGAAGCTAATGTTACGAATCGATTCCATCTGGAAAGGTACATCAAGATATTCCCTAGTATTGCTTTTACGGTGGAAAATGCGCTGTTTAATTGAGAACTAATACATCCGCTTGTATCTGCAAGTATTTTTAATAGAGAACGGGAGGTAAGCTCGAATGGATAATTAAGTAATGGTGATTATAATTATTTTTCTTCATATGTCTGTTGCAATTTGTAAAGGGCCATCTCCTTTGCAGCTATTGTGGTACTCCCAAAACAATTCCAAACGGTTGTGGTTCCATCTGTCGCCGTCGCTACGTATGAATCTCCAATTTTAAGCACACGAAATTTAACTTTTGCATTCCGATATATCCAATAAAATTCCCAAAATTGACCTAGTGCTTCTTTTATTATATTCACCAACACGTACCTCACCTTTTTACCAAATTAATTCGGAAGTCAACCGATGTAACTGTTTTCAATTGTGGCTAACAATTAGCACTTTCATGTCATAATCCTAGAAGAAAACCTGAAAAACTATTTTCCTGGTCAAATTTAAAGTTTACAGAGTCGAGACGTGCTAGCATCTTGGTGGCAAAACAAATCATGCTGAGACTAATTTCATTTTTATAAACCCAGCCAAGAGCCTTAGTTCAGTGGATATAGCCCACTCCTTATCCATAATCGTCGCCAAACAAAGGCTAAATAGGATTCATTCTTTTAGCTATGCTGCAACCTAAAGCGCTTAGGATCTAACAGAAAACCGATGGGGTCGTTTCCAATTGCCTTTGAAATTTTTCTCAATTGATCCGCATTTTGCAATTTATTGTTAAAGGCTGATACCTTGCAAGGGATTGTTAGAATACGTCCATTCTTAAGTACCACATGTGTTTTTAAATAATAGCCATTGGTTCTGACGATATGATATGGATTAAACCACATGGCATCCTCGTTTTTGGCTGATTTGGTCGCAAAGATGCAAATGTTATGAATCGGATCCACCTGGATAGGGCACATCGTGATATTCCCTAGGAGCGCTTTGGCGTTGGCAATCGCGCTGTTTAAATCAAAACCAATGCATCTGATGGTATCTGCTAGTATTTCTAATGGAGAACGGTCTACAACTAGTTTCCTGTGTAATTCTTCAACAAGAGTGCAGCACTTGCCATTTCGATCATGATAGCCTGACATGTGAATAAAATCTGGTTTGATAATATAGTATTTTTCAATATCCAAAGAATTTTCGCCCCTTAAAGGTTTTTTGATTGATTAATCTTTGAAAAAAGGTATACTATCAATAAGTTAGTTTGTCGCTAACTTATTAGACCAAGAGCACCGTCTGTCCAGGACATTTGCTCTTGGTTTATTTTTTTTGTTGCTCACATTAACCTCACCTCCCAGCAATAACACTTTTGCAAAACAAAATAAAAAGATCTAGAGGAATCACTATAACTATACGACTATTACAAAAGCATTTAGATAAAGTTGTTTGGACGTGGTGAATAAAGAGCGGAACTCAGTATGTTCAATTAAATCAATTATTTAATACATTTTTTTACAGATAGCTGAAACATTGGATGAAAATTTATTGTTATTTTCAAAAAATATTTACAAATAAAAAATAACACAAAAAATTACACAATTGGGATTGTTTTAATGCCTAATTCGTAACTTTTTGTGTCAAAAACAGTCGATTTATGTCGTGTTTGGTTGTTTGTTAGAATATTAAAAAAATTGCATCATCTTACTTGCTATTCAGGTTCATGATTTCATCTTTAACCGTTAAATTAGTTTCTTCCTTTTCAGAAATGGGATAAAATTCTGCGGTTTCTTTATTTCCTTTACCAGTTCTTCGGGCTCCATCTGTCAACCTTTCCTAAGTTTAAAGACAGTAAATAGGGATGGACCTTTTTTATTTATCTCCAAATCACTCATGTACGACATCCAGGTTGCTGACATGAGCAAGCTCCTCTTGTGTCAATCCTTTTTCAGAACGAATCCTTTTAATCACTTCACCTATGTAAATGGCTTTTTTTTCTTAAGAGAATTCTCCTTTTTTTTAGACCATTACACAATTAGAATGTAAAATGCTCCACGGGCTATAGCCTACAGAAACGTGATATTGCTAATTTTTGTACCGAAGTTATGATAAAAATAAACGATTAAAGTTTGTCTTCATAATAAGCCAAAAACATACTATGGATCCAGGAATCATTAACCATAGACCCCGGTACAACACCATATTCTGCGTCAAGCTCATCATAAAATCGGCGCATAAATTTATTCTGCAAAACGCCATAAAAGTAGGCGATTGGATTTCTGACAGCTTTAGTGGATTTTAATTTGCGAATCAGCTGTTTAAAGGCTTCAATAGCAATCTCAAGTATCTGGTCTGTTTCGTTCTCGCTGTTATATTTATAGGCAGCAATTTGCGTCATATGCCAGAATTCCTCAATGGTCTTTGCGTCAGAATAAAAGTACCTTACCAGCTGGACAAATTCTTGTGGAACACGATTGCTAACATAGCTATGATCTAATTCCAACGGTTCTTCTTTACGTTTATTATTCTTTGGATCTTTTTCAGTTTTTAAAAGATTACTAGTTTCTATTGGCTGGTTCATTTTTACCGGTTTGGGTGGTTCATCTGCAGGAAAACGATTAAAAACATATAAGTTGCTCGTCTGCGAGCCGTTTTTTCGCTCTGTTTCGTATACGGAGATGATGCCGAATTCCTTTGCTTTTAAAATCATCCGTTTAAAGGTTGAACGGGAAATGCCATTGTCGTGGAATTCCGCGTGAATGGCCTTCAGGATGGTTCCGATTTTGGCATTGCAGACACCAGGGATTTTTGCGGCAAATCGGATGAGACGCTTTAAGCCAACTAGTTCCCCTTTGGAGAAGTCGGCCTTATGCTCTAGCAGCCACTGTTCGATATGGTGGTTAAATTCAGTGAGACTAGTAAATTGAGAAAACTCGTTAAAGTGTTCAATATTTGCTGATTTTAAACTCATATGTATGTGCCACCCTTATGATCGTTTGTATATGGCCATTCATCTTTTAAATGATTCTGGCACCTTTACGATATCGGTTTTGGCAGAATGAGTCGAATTCACTCATTTCCAATTTGGAGCGAATTTGGGTAGAAAAATGCGATTTTCAGCTCCAAATTGGAAATGAGAAGGCCAATTTTGTGATTTTCGTACCGATTTGATAGTTTTTATATTTGCATGGAAAATGGTAGAAGGGAGGGGGAATTGTGTAGAAGAAGCGGTTAAAGAGAAACACGGGAGGAGAGAGACCAGTTATAATTCTCTCTCCATGTTTTGTATTTTAAAGATTATCATGGCGAATAAACCCTTCACACCTTCATCCGCTCAGGTAAACTCTGTATCGACTGGACCACTAAATCTAGCTTTGATTCAATACGATAAAGGAGATAAAGTGTCACTACAATGGGAAATCCTACCTCGTTGATGAATGAAATGATTTGATCCACAACAATGTCCTCCTTTCCAATTTTTAAAAAGAGACCGGTTTCAGTCTGAACTGCTCCGGCCTCTTTCCTAAACACTATCGAATTTGACTAAACTACTTTATGCTTAGACGATTTCATACTCAACCACATTGCGGTCGACGACTCTCGCGCCTTTTGAGGAAACATATCGTCCGCTGGCAGAAGTAAATACATCCGCTGCAATAATTTGTTCCATTGACTGTTTAACAGCAACCTCATCAAACGGTTCCTTTGGGTTTTCCACCGCAATACGAGCGGTTTTACCGAATTCCGTGCCAAACATTAATTCCAATGTTTTTGCCATTCTCGTTCACCTCCTTTCTTTGAGAAATGAAGGCGGTTCTTTTGCTTCAATCTTTAATTGATTTCCTCTTTATTAGATTGGTAGCTTTGTTGATTTAGATCTGATGAACCGTCCCATTGCATAACTAATTGCTTCCCAGTTACGCAGTTAATTCAGTGCTGTCGCTGCGCTCAGTTTTGTTGAGCGGGTAGTTGCATAATGCAGAAATTGCTAGTGCAACCTGGAATAACTGGTCAGCAGTTGACTCCTTTTTGATGTTGCTAAACGTTTTGGTTTTTACGACTGGGTTTCCTTGCTCATCAAGATCAACCTGAAACGCCAACCGAAGCTTTGAACCTTCTAATAATGCTTGTGCCATTTTCGTTCACCTCCTTTCACCTCTTATTTAGCTTTTTTGAGGCAAAAAGGACAGGGGTAGAAAAAATTATATGATTTTTACATGGAGAAGGTTTTTATGCATCAGTAAGCCTACTAATTTTAGAAATTTAAATTTATTAAACTAATAATCATGGTAAAATAATCCTATATTATGTAAATGAAATAGGATTTATAGAAGAGGATTAATGGGGTGGAAAAATGCCATTGTACAATAAACTGGTTCGCGATAAAATCCCAGATATAATTGGTAGCACGGGAAAGAAATGTTCTTTTAAAGTATTAAATGATGATGAATATATAAAGGCACTTCAAAAGAAAAGTTACGAGGAACTCGATGAGTATGTATCTAGCGCCACAAACATTGAGATAATGGAGGAGCTAGCTGATTTATTAGAGATTTTTCATTCCCTTGCTGATTATCATGGAATTTCGATTGAACAAATCGAGGAAATTCGGAAAAGAAAGCGGGAACAGCGCGGTGGATTTCAAGACAGGATATTTTTAATTGAAGTTGAAGATTATTAAAGTTAAGGCAAAAGAGCATTGCAGGTGATAATACAATGAGTCATAAATTACAAGTGGGCGAAATGAAAGCTGCTTATTTGACAGATAAAGAAATTTGGGGCCATTTTAACTACATATTTTCATCGAAATCCAAGAATTCAACTACATATAAATTTGTATTAATCAAATCATTGTTAGAAAACTTATACAATGTCAATGATAAGCTGGAATTGAATTACTCAAGCTTGTTTTCGAGTTTTGCAAAAATCTATTGGAATCTGGTTATTCATCATAATCTTAATCAGATAAACATGACGGATAAAAGGGCTGAAGTTCAAAATATCCTGCTTAATATCCAGTCCAAATACCAAATCCCTGAGACGGTTGTTTTCGATAGACTTTCAGCCGAAATTCAGGTGGAAATTATCAATAAAGTGAAGAAAAAATGTAAGATCAATGTTATGGGCGCGATATATGGCGATACAGGCTGCACCATCTATGATTTTGATAATCAAAAGGAACAGCTGCGAATGAATAGTACATTTTACTCCTTTATGCAACGGTTCCAGCGAGTCCTGAATTATTTAACGAATTATCATCTTGCCTTATTTTTGGAAAAATTCAATGAAAAAGGGGATACCACCAACCTGTTATTAAAGGTTGAAAATGTATCCAAGAGGTCATCACTTGATCAATTTTATCAAGTGCTATCCTCCTTTTATAACGGGAAGTGTTTTTACTGCGGAAGAGCTATCAGGAAGGAAAATGCTCACGTAGATCATTTTATCCCATGGAGTTTTGTTCAGGCTGACCAGCTTTGGAATTTAGTTATCGCCTGTAGTGCTTGTAACTTATCTAAAAGTGATAAATTGGCGGGCAAGATATTTTTAGAAACGGTAATAGACCGAAATGAAACCTTAATTACTATTCCGGAACTTGGAAGAAGAGAGGATATGAAGGTTTATTCTAGCAATAAACTTAAAGAGCTATACCATTATTCGGTAGAAAATGGGTTTACTGATATTTGGACTCCAAAGAAATTGATTTTATAGGGAAGAGAAGGAACAATGAACGATTCCCACCAAAAAAAATTTTTCCTTGAAGCTGAAGGAATAAAGGGACATATCGGTTGCAAAATTCCCTATCAAAGCTTTAAGGATAGGAGACCAGTTAAAGTATAAAAAAATCAACTAAGTTAAATATACAAATATCGAGGGCCAGTCACTTTTACATAGACGTCTTTAAGCCCGGAGTCCGATGGCGTTGGACAATGAGGATATTTTTAAGATTTATAAAATGGCATGGTAACAGGGCCCACTATCACCGCCCAAAGTTTGTTGAAATGAACAATAAATTTCAAAATAAAAAGAAGGTCGGTTTTCCAAAGATGCCGGCCTTTTGCTGTTGTTTGAAAAGATTTTATTTTTCAAGGTGCACAATTAAAAATTTGATTTTTAAAAATATGTTGATTTTTCAGAATATAGGCATTATTATTTAATGTATAGTTGTATATACAATAGGAAAGGGGGGACTTGGATGAAGTTACTGGGAAGGGTTGCTGTCGTAACAGGCGGAGCGAAAGGAATAGGGAAATATGTTTGTAAGCTGTTTGCGGAAGAAGGCGCTGCCGTAGTGGTTGCAGACCTTGATGAAGAAACAGGTCAGAGGGTTGCGGATGAACTTGCAGCCAGTGGGCATAAAGCTGTGTTTGTAAAAGCGGATGTAGCAGACGAAGAGTCTGTTAAGAATCTAGTCAAAGCTACTGTAGATACTTTCGGGAAGCTAGATATTATGATTGCGAATGCCGGTATTGCAGAAACTATTCCTATACATAATCTGTCTCTCGAAACCTGGAATCGCACCATTGATGTGAATTTAACCGGTGTATTCCTAACAAATAAATATGCTATACAACAAATGCTGTCCCAGGGGCATGGGGTCATTGTCAATACAGCTTCGATGCTTGGTCATATTGGCAGAAAGGGAGTCACTTCCTATACCGCCTCCAAAGGAGGAGTGGCCAATTTAACCAAGACCTTAGGGGTAACGTACGCCAGTAAAGGAATCCGAGTTAATGCCGTTTGTCCGGGCTATATCGATACAGACTTAATCCGGAATAAATCTCCTGAGGAGTTTGAAGAACTGATCCGATTACATCCGATTGGCCGTTTAGGTCAGCCGGAGGAAATTGCCAAAGCTATTCTTTTTTTAGCAAGTGACGATTCTTCATTTGTTTGTGGTGCCAATTTAATGGTGGATGGAGGTTTTACGGCTCAATAAGAATTAAAGATGCTTATAAAACAGAATGAAAGGGTTTTACGATATGGAAAAAATGAAAACCTTTGCAAATACTCAAATGCCTATCTATATTCAAATATCTCAGGACATCCGAAGCCAAATCGTCAGTGGCCACTATAAACAGGACGAGAAAATTCCAACCGAGGATGAAATTGTCGTCAAGTACGGCGTCTCGCGAATGACAGCCAGAAATGCTGTAACCGAATTAGTGAAGGAGGGGTTAGTTTACCGCGTTCAAGGTAAAGGAGCATTTGTAGGAAATGTAAAATTAAAACGCAGCCTCAATAAAATCACAGGGTTTCACCAGGATATGCTCGAAATTGGCCTGCACCCAAGATCAAAACTACTAGAATTCCAAAAAAGACCCCCAACAGACAAAGAGTGCCAAAAGTTAGCCATCCGGAAAATTAACAAAGTCTTCTCCATCAAGCGGATCAGATATATTGATGATACTCCCTATGGTTTACAGGAGTTAGTCATACCCGAATATCAGGTTCCAGAATTAGCCTCAGTCGATCTAGAACATCAATCGTTCTATTCCTATTTAGAAAATATCAACAAGCCCATCAAAAAAGCCGAACAGCAAATGGAAGCAGTCATGAATGACCAGGTAGCGAAAACGCTGGGTATATCAGAAAGTATTCCGTACTTTTCTTTTGAAAGAATTTCCTACCTTCATGATGGAATTCCAGTAGAGTTGTTACACTCTTTTTTTCGAGGAGATAAATTCTCCTACACGATTAGTCTTTCCAGCGAATAACGGAGTCCTATTTTTCAAAAGGGCTTCAAAAAATAGATACACAGAGAGGGGAATTTTATTTTGAATTTAAAAGGGTACGCTCTGGAGATGTTCCGCTCAGAGCTTGAGGATGCTGTAGGTCCTGAAAATGTAGTCGATGTGGTGAATGATGCTCAAAAGGATTTGGCCATTGATCAATATTGGCTGACCTTTATGTGGAAGCAAAAGAACGAAGAGCTGCCAATGCCTCATTTTATCGTGAGGCCGGAAACGACCGAAGAAGTCTCGAAGGTCATGAAAATTTGTAACACCTATAAGGTGCCGGTAGTCCCTAGGGGAGGAGGCTCCGGAACCCAAGGCGGCGCAGCCACCATGTATGGAGGAATCGTGCTGGATGTTACAAGGATGAACAAAATTATCGACATTGATGAAGAGTCGCTCGTTTTGACCGCCCAGCCGGGAATCAATGGACGAGTCCTCGAAAATATACTAAATAAACACGGGTTCATGCTTGCTCATTACCCATCCTCGGTCGATATCGCCACATTGGGAGGATATCTTGCCGCAAGAGGCTCTGGGGTCATGTCCACGAAATACGGCAAAGCGGAGGACATGGTCTTATCCGTAGAGGTGGTCCTGCCGGATGGAAAAATCGTCGAGACACTACCTGTTCCAAATCATGCCTCTGGCCCGGGGTTGCTGCAGCTATTTGTTGGGTCTGAAGGAACGCTTGGTGTAATCACAAAAATTCGCATCCGCTTAGATCCACTCCCGGAAACTCGACTTTTCCGAATGATTAAGTTCCCTGACATTCACGATGGCATTGAAGCAGGGCGCCAAATCATGCTCAACCGATTAAACCCTGCGGTCATCCGGCTGTATGATCCAGGCTCCACCAAAAAATCGTTGAAGGGAACTGGGATGAATGCGGATGGGGTTAATATGGTTCTCATGGTGGATGGATTTGAAAGCATTGCAACCGAGCAAATGAAAAAAGTGTTAGAAATCTGCTTCGAAAATGGAGGGACGGATTTAGGTGAAGAACCGGGATTATATTGGTGGAACACCCGCTATGACTTCTACCGCCCGCCGCTGCAGCCGTCCTATCCGCTTTTATATGGAACAGTAGAAACAATCACCACTTATGACAAAATCCACAAGCTTTATGATGAGAAAAAACGGCTGGTGGAAGAAAAGTATAAGGAGTATAACGCGGAGTATATGGCCCATTTTTCCCATTGGTATCCTTGGGGGACGATGATTTATGATCGATTCTATATAGCTAATCCTCCTGAAGACGCTAAGGAACTATTCCGGTTGCATAACCAGATTTGGGCGGATTGTTCACGGGTCAATCTGGAAAATGGCGCACTCTTAAATGAACATCATGGAATCGGTTTTAAACTTGGCTATCTAATGCCAGAGCTCTATGGCGAGATGTTTGATGTGTTACTAAATATTAAAAAAGGCATCGATCCTAAAGGAATCATGAACCCGGGTAAATTAGGGTTTGGGATTTGGTAATCTAGTAGATTAGTAGTTTTTAATAAAAGGAGTGGCGTTATGAAAGCATTATGCTATGTAGGTCCCAATGAATTAGCAGTTAAAGAAAAAGGCATTCCCGAGATTGGGCCGGGGGAAGTCCTGATTAAAGTAGCCTTTGCCGGGATTTGCGGTACCGATACGTTAGCCTATCACGGCGGGATGATCAAACGGACAAAGCCTTTTGTCATATTAGGCCATGAATTTTCTGGAACCATTCACGAAGCAGGACCATCTTCCAGCTTTCAGAAAGGGGACAGAGTAACAGTTGAGCCGATCACCTCCTGCGGCGAATGTGACAGCTGCCAGAGAGGGGATTATAACCTTTGCACAGTTGCTTTCAACCTGATTGGCATCGATAGTGATGGGGCTTTTGCCGAGTATATTAAAGTTCCTGAGTCCAAGGTTTACCGCCTCGGAGATACGATTTCGTTGAGGGCCGGAGCCTTAATTGAACCGCTTGCGGTGTGTGTCCATGCCGTGGAAAAAGGAAAAGTTTCTGCCGGACAAACGGTACTGGTGGTTGGCGGAGGTCCAATCGGAATCATTACCGCACTAACCGCCCAACAAAAAGGGGCAAACGTATTCATTTCGGAAATTAATCCGTATCGCATACAGGTTGCCCAGCAATTGGGGTTTGAAGTATTGAATCCAACCGAAACGAATTTTCTTGAACAAATAAGCGAAAAAACTCAGGGACGCGGTGTGGATGTTTCCATTGAAGCCACAGGAACCAACAATGGGATAGTCACCTGTATTGAAGCAGCCCGTACGAAGGGAATCTTAGTGATTGCCGGCCTGCCAAAAAAGAATGCCGATTTTGATGTGTATCGCATCATCGCCAAAGAATTGCACCTTGTCGGAACAAGGGTCTATAGGAAGGAAGATTATGATCAAGCGATACAATTGCTTTCATCCGGCGAATTGGATCTAAGCAGCCTCATTTCCAAGGTGGTTCCGTTGGAAGCAACCATTGAACAAGGGTTTGAAGCGATTGACAACGGCGAGGATGTCATCAAGATCCTCATTTCAGTTTCAGACGAGGATGAGAAGGCATGAGTGAACAATACGTATTAGGAATTGACCATGGCTCAGGCGGATGTAAGGTCACCTGTCTTAAGTCCGATGGAACCATTTTTTCAGAGGCGTATGTCCCGTATCCATCTCTTTATCCCCATCCTAAGTGGGTAGAACAGGATCCTGAAACTTGGATGAAAGCCGCCTTTGAGGCAGTATCCAAAGCTACGGAGAAATTAGGCCCACATGGAAAGAAGAATATTAAGGCACTCAGCTTTAGTGCCCCGCATCATGTGGCGGTTTTACTCGATAAGAATCGTCAAGTGATCCGACCGGCAATCATGTGGAATGACCAGCGTTCGGGTGAACAGTCTAATCAGTTGGGCGATTTATATGGAAAGAAAATATTTGAACTTACTTATAACGCACCTAATCCGACTTGGACACTATGCCATCTTTTATGGCTGCAGCAGCATGAGCCGGAACAGTACGAAAAAATCGATAAAATTCTCTTTATGAAGGATTATGTCCGTTATTGCTTTTCTGGCCAGATGGCTACCGATTATATCGAAGCAGAAGGCACACTATTATATGATATTGAAAAACAAGAGTGGTCTGAATTCTTGCTTTCGCTGGTTGACTTAGATGAAAGCGTATTCTCAAAAGTTTTATCACCCACGGATGATTGCGGAACCATTTTGCCCGAAATCGCAGAATTGCTTGGGCTATCCGAACAGACGAGAATTATTGTCGGGACAGCGGATACGGCGGCTGAGGTCTATGGATGCGGTACGATCAAGGATGGAGATGGGGTCGTCAAGCTAGCGACAGCAGGAAACTTCAGCATAGTGACGAATACGGTCACCAAGAATGAAAAACTAACAACCTACCATCATCTTGTCGATGATTTATTCTACCAAAATAGTGCGACCAATTTTGCTGCCGCCTCTTTCCGCTGGTTTAAGGAAAGCTTTTTCCAAGAGTTTGAGGAAAGCAAGAATCTACCGTCGATTTATCCTGAGATTATGAAACAGGTTGAATCAGTCAAACCGGGTTCGGAGGGGTTAATTTTTCAACCTTACCTAAATGGCGAGCGTTCGCCACACTGGGATCCATACTTAAGGGGGAGCTTCTTTGGCTGTACCGCCCGCCATTCCAGAAGCCATTTTGCCAGAGCAGTTTTGGAGGGGGTTGGTTTTTCACTTAAGGATTGCAGCCAGCAGTTTCCTAACAAGCGTTTGAAAAAAATGCGGATTATTGGGGGGGGAAGTAAAGGCCCGGAATGGGTGCAGATTATTGCTGATATCTTAAATGTTGAATTAGAGGTTCCTGCCAGCAGCGATGCTTCCTTTGGGGCCGCTTTGGTTGCGGCCACAGGAATTGGCTGGTTTGCCGACTTAAAGGAAGCTGCTCAGGCTACTGAAAGTGTCATTTATAACCTTTCACCAAAGGAAAAAAATATTGGGGTTTATGAAGAGTTATTTTCCATCTACCAAGAATTACATTCACGGACCTATGAATTGTCACACAGGCTATCGCAATTTAGTTCCTAGGGAATAAACTTTTGTAATATTGGGAATTCGCCTGTCATCAGGCATTCTATATTAAGGGGAGTGAAAAATTGATGAGGAAAAAATGGTTTCTTTTATTCTTGGTAAGTAGTTTACTAGCAGGAATTCTTTCCGGGTGTTTAGGCAGCCAAGTTGAACCAACAGAAACAAAGGTAAAAACAGGGAAGAAAAGCGATACCATCATTCGAATTGCTTCAGTAGAAACAGGACCAAAAACAATGGAAGTCCTTAAAAAAGCAGGGGAAGAGTACGAAAAGGAATTTGGGGTCAAAGTGGTAGCAGAAGCTGTGCCGCTAGCGGATATTTTTACAAAAATTAATGCAACCTATGGAACTTCTGCCCAATATAGTGCATTCCTTACTGGATTTGTTGGACATATCTCTATTTTAGAGGAACAGGGGAAGTTAGCTGAGGTGGATGATATCATTGAAAACCTTGGCGGTAAGAAGGACTTCTACAACGGACATATCTTATTCCCAATCAAGGGGAAAACATATTGGATTCCATACGATTACAATTTAGGCTATGGCTACGTTCGAAAAGACTGGTTAAAGGAAAAGGGATTATCTGTTCCTAAAACATGGGATGAATTAGTTAACGTTGCCAAGGCGTTAACGGATAAAGCCAATAATAAATACGGTTTAATTATGCCGTTATCTTCTGATGGAGCCACAAACTGGCTTACAAGCAGTTTATTGTGGGCCAATGATGTCCGAATTTTTGATGATAATTGGAAGGTCATTTTGGATTCACCGGAAATGAAGCCGAAGGTGGTTGAATCTCTTAACCTGCTTAAAGAACTTTATCCATACATGCCGGCAGAAGCGACAAGTGCGTCGTACGCCGAGATGACGGAAGCTTTTATCTCCGAGCAGGTAGGTATGACCTTCTATTCCGGTAGATTAGTAGACATTCTAGAAACGAAAAACCCAGATTTAGGAGACAAATTTGAAGTGTTTGGTATTCCTATGAAAGATGGAAATGGTGTAGCCGCTACACTAGGCTATGACTCAATGGCTGTCTTGAAGACTGATCATACTGACGAAACTAAGAAGTTCGTGGAATGGTTTTATAAGGAAAAGCTAAATGATTTCTTGCATACCGATGGAGTTCATTACTTCCCGGCTCAGGAATCTATTTATAATAGCAAAGAATGGCGTTCTGACCCAGTCATTACGAAGTATTGGGAAACAGGCGTGGAGCCACAGTATGAACTCTTAAAAAATGCTGATCTGCACTCCATTGATTCGGATGGACCTGAAACGGATGCACGTCCTGGTAAAGTGTTTGAAGCCTTTTTAATTCCAAAGCTATTCCAAAAAGTGACGTTGAACAATGAAGACCCTGGAAAGGCTGTAGATGAGATCGCAGATGAGATTCGAAAGTTAGTTGGAGAGAAATAGAGTTATAGTCAGGCAGATTCTCTGAGATCTGCCTGGCTCCTCTAGGAATAGGAGGCGGTTACGATAGAAAGGAAGCTTTCAAAACGAGATATCCCCCTGGTACTCCTTTTTTTGATACCCGGTCTAGTAATATTCACATTCGTAATTATTATCCCTGCGGGCTTTGCCATCAGCTATAGCCTTTACGAAGCATCAAGCTTTGTAGGAATCCCAACGTTTGTCGGTTTGGAGAATTATCTGAATCTCTTGTCGGATACGCGTTTTTGGCGAGATTTATGGCAAACCTTAGTCTATTCGATCGGTTCGATATTCTTGCAAATCATTATTGGTATTGTCATTGCTCTAATTCTTAATCAACAATTTAAAGGACGGGATTTTGTCAGAGGGGTTTCAGTTGTTCCATATATTATTCCAGTTATTGTTGTTACGATGGGCTGGGAATGGATTCTGGATACGAACTTTGGGATTATCAATAAGACATTGGCGTCTATAGGGTTAGGGAAAATTAATTTCCTCTCTATGGATCTTGCTATGCTTACTTCCATTCTATTATCTGTTTGGACATGGACTCCTTTTGTTACCCTTGTTTTCCTTTCGGGATTACAGACAATTTCACATGATTTGTACGAGAGTGCGACATTGGATGGTGCCAATGGCTGGCAGCAATTTTGGAGAATTACGATTCCAATGATAAAAGACTTGTTAATTACTATTGTCCTTCTTCGCGGGCTCTGGATGTTCAATAAATTTGATTTAGTTTGGCTGTTAACGGGGGGCGGACCGCTTGAAAAGACGGAAACCCTTCCAATCTATATTTATTTAAATACTTTCAAGCTAAACGAAGTAGGCTATGGCGCAACAGTCGCAGTTACTTCTGCAGTCATTATGATGGTGATCATGTATGTTTATTTAAAAATTACAAGCTATTCACCGAAGGAAAAGAAATTGAAGAAGAGGGAAGCGGCAGCGGTACAAGAGCAAGTGTCAGCTCTCAATAAAGGAATTTCTATCAAAGGAGACAGCAGCCTATGAAAAAAAGTATACGGTCTCAAATAACCATCTACATTCTGGCTGCTTTTGTCTTTGTTTATTCTTTTTTCCCTATTTACTGGATTGCAATCTCGCCATTACGCGGGGTCAAAGGGTTTTTTGAAGATAGCACTACTTTATTGCCCACTGCATTTGATTTAACCTTCTTTGTGAATATATGGAATGAGACGAATTTCCCTCTGTATTATAAGAATAGTTTCATAGTAGCGATTGCTACCACTGTTGTTACGGTTATTTTTTCAAGTCTCATAGCGTATGTACTAACTCGTTTTCATTTTCGCGGTAAAAATTTCTTGTTAAACAGCATGTTAATCGGCTACATGCTGCCGCCGATGTTATTGGCGATACCACTGTTAGGAATGTTTATTTCCTTCGGCATTGATGATTCCTTGTTTGGATTAACGATTTCTCATATTGCGATGACGCTGCCGTTTGGTGTCTGGATGCTGAATAGCTTCTTCAAGACCATTCCATTTGAACTGGAGGAAAGTGCTTGGATGGATGGGGCGAGCCGATTCCAGGCTTTGTACCGCGTAATTTTGCCTTTGCTTATTCCAGGGGTTATCAGCGTAGGGGTCTTTTCGTTTATCGTTTCTTTTACGGACTATACGTTTGGACTCATGATGGTGTCTTCGGAAGTGAATAAAACGATCCCTATCGGATTAGCAGGTATTAAGGAGTCAACTTCCCTGCAACGCGGTGAATTGCTTGCAGGTGCGGCCATGATTATTGTCCCTATGGTTATTTTGTTCTCCTTTGTTACGAAGTATTTTATTAAAGGTCTTACAGCTGGAGCGGTAAAAGGGTAAGCGGATTTGGATGCGAAGTGGTGTCAGACACGCATTGGTTTTTGTCGAATAGCAAGTTAGCGGCAGGGAGATGATCGACTTTGTTCGAATTAGATGTAAATCAGCGAAACGTTGTAGTTACGGGAGGAAGCAGCGGAATCGGGTTAGCGATTTGTAAGGCATTTTTGCAAAAAGGAGCTAACGTGAGTAACTGGGACATACATCAATCAGAAGATGTAAAACAATTACTCGATGAATATCCTTCTAGGTATCAGTATCTTGAAGTAGATGTCACGGAAGAAAGTTCAATCATGAAAGCGGCGGAGTATACTTGGGGAATCGTGGATGTGCTCATTAATAATGCAGGAATCATCAGTAAATCGCCGCTTGAGAGTATCCGTGTCGAGGACTGGAATCGGATTTATGATATTAATGTTCGAGGCACAATGCTGGTTACCAAAAATCTCGTGTGGAAATTGAGGAAGTCCGGGAGAGGGCGGGTCATTAATCTCTCTTCCATGACCGCAAAAATCGGACTGGAAACCTATAGTCTTTATTCCTCGACGAAGGCAGCTGTGTCTAATTTAACCAAAGTATGGGGGCTGGAATTGGCCAAAGATGGTATTACCGTAAATGCCTTATGTCCAGGGTGGGCTGATACAGCGATGAAGGGAAAGCTTGTTCAGGGGATTGCTGGGATCCACCATATTCCTGATCATAAGGCGGAGGAACTCATTTTAGGACATGTCCCGCAAAAAAGGTTTATTCAAACAGAAGAAATTGCCTTTTGCTGTCTCTTTCTAGCAAGTACGCTTGCGGGAGCAATTAGTGGACAGGAGATATTTATTGATACAGGGCTGACAAACATGTTTAAACCTGGTGTACATGCAGCTGAAGTTTAGTGACTAGTATTCATAAACGGAAAAATTCCTCTAGGTTGATCTACTCGGGACATTTTTAAATGAGCGAGAAATTAAATGAGGTGAATGGAATGGAAGGTTTTGCAGTATTTCATACCCCGGAAAAAATTTTATACGGACGCGGTTCTTTCCGGCAGGCTGGAAGGGAGGCGGCTGCCACGGGGAAAAAGACACTGATTGTGACCGATGAAATGATGACAAAGCATGGGTATGTTGCGGAACTTCAACAGCTTCTGAAGGCAGAAGGCGTTGAAAGTGTCGTCTATCGTGGGGTGGCTTCTGAGCCGACCGACCAGTACGTAGCCGAAGCGCTTGAAATGCTCCGCAGCGAAGAGTGTGACGTGGTTCTGTCACTCGGCGGCGGCAGCTGCATCGACACGGCTAAAGCGATTGTGGTTCTCGAGAAGAATGGCGGCTACATTGGGGATTATATTGGTGGCCAAAAGGACTGTACACAGCCAAGGGTTACGCACATTGCCCTTCCTACAACTGCCGGCACCGGATCAGAGGCTACGGATGTAACGGTGATTACGAATACATCGACTGATGTGAAAATGATGATTAAGCACCCGGTGTTTATGCCGGCCGTTGCCATTGTGGATCCGTATTTAACACAGTCCGCTCCACCGCCTGTTGTGGCGGCGACCGGGGTGGATGCCCTTTGCCACGCCATTGAAGCCTATTTATCGAAAAAAGCTCATCCGATGACGGACACATTGGCCAAATCGGCGATTGGGCTGATTGTTCGTTCACTTGAGCGAGCCTATAATGACCCCACTGACTTGGATGCGAAGGAAGCGATGTGTCTAGGTTCCCTGCAGGCGGGGATGGCGTTTTCGAATGCTTCCGTTACCCTGGTTCATGGGATGTCCCGCCCAATTGGTGCGCTTTTTCATGTCCCGCATGGTCTATCAAACGCGATGCTGCTTCCGGCTGTTCTCGATTTCAGCAAAAACGCTTGTACGACACAATTGGCGGAGATTGGCGAATTGTTCTTTGAAAATGGCCATAAGGAGTCTGATTTAGATTTTGCTGAAAAAGCAGATGCAGTCATTCAAAGAATAAAGGAAATGTGCCGGAGCCTGAATATCCCAGACCTAAAAAGCTGGGGTATTCCAGAGCAGGAATTCCAAACAGCCCTCGAAAAAATGGCAGGAGATGCCCTAGCCAGTGGAAGTCCTGCAAACAACCCAAGAGTACCAACAAAAGAAGAAATCATCAGCCTATATCAAACATGCTATGAATACATGGGGGTTAAATAAGAAAAATGGGGCCAGGCTTGGCCCCAATAAAGTAATGCTTTAAAGTGATAATGATGTGGGGTTTTTAAGGTTAGGGAGGAGGATTAGATGTCTATCGTTACAGTTAAGGTTTTGAAGAATTTCATTGGCGGCAATTGGATAGAGGCGAAGACTCAACGATACGAAGAAGTACCGAATCCGGCAACAGGAGAAATTTTAGCAAAAGTACCTTTTTCCTCTAGAGAGGATTTGGATGCCGCCGTCGCTGTAGCCAAACGTGTGTTTGTCTCTTGGAGTGAGACTCCAGTCCCTAAACGGGCACGAGTCATGTTCAAATACCAGCAATTATTGGTTGAGCACTGGGATGAGCTTGCGACTTTGATAACCAAGGAAAACGGAAAAAGCTTCAAAGAAGCCTATGGTGAGGTACAGCGCGGAATCGAGTGTGTTGAGTTCGCAGCGGGTGCCCCGACACTTATGATGGGTAAACAGCTTCCAGACATTGCGACAAACATTGAATCAGGAATGTACCGCTACCCGGTAGGAGTAGTCGGCGGGATTACCCCGTTTAATTTTCCGATGATGGTACCGTGCTGGATGTTCCCGCTAGCAATCGCACTCGGGAATACGTTTGTTCTGAAACCGTCGGAGCGGACACCTCTGCTAGCCAATCGCTTGGCTGAGTTGCTGAAAGAGGCCGGACTCCCAGACGGTGTGTTCAATATAGTCCACGGTGCTCATGATGTAGTCAATGGATTGCTAGAGCATAAAGATATACCTGCTATTTCTTTTGTCGGCTCTCAACCGGTCGCCGAATATGTCTACAAAACAGCAGCAAACCACGGCAAAAGGGTGCAGGCATTAGCTGGTGCCAAGAACCATTCGATTGTGAGCCCTGATGCTGATTTAGATCAAGCAGTTAAAGAAATCATCAGTGCCGCCTATGGGTCTGCCGGCGAACGCTGTATGGCTTGCTCTGTGGTGGTCGCTGTTGGCGAAGTTGCTGAACCTCTGATTGAAAAATTGACTGAGGCTGCCGATCAGATTCGGATAGGTAACGGGCTGAAGGAAGAGGTCTTTTTAGGTCCGGTCATCCGCCAGCAGCATAAAGAGCGGACAGAGTCGTACATCCAGACGGGGGTTGAGGAAGGAGCCGTTTTGGTCAGGGATGGACGAAAGGACGAAGCCTATCTTCAGGATGGATATTTTATCGGGCCGACCATCTTTGACCAGGTGACACCTGAAATGAAAATATGGAAGGAAGAAATCTTTGCCCCGGTATTGTCGATTGTTCGGGTTGATAGTTTAGAAGAAGCTGTGGATTTAACAAATCAGTCTGATTTTGGCAACGGTGCCTGCCTGTTCACGAAAAATGGTGCTGATGTCCGTTATTTTAGAGATAAAATCCAGGTCGGTATGCTCGGTGTGAACATCGGGGTTCCGGCGCCAATGGCGTTCTTCCCATTCTCAGGCTGGAAAAACTCCTTCTACGGAGACCTCCACGTCAACGGCCCAGACGGTGTTGACTTCTACACCAGAAGAAAAATGCTTACCGCCAGATGGTAACTCACTTAGGAGTGGGGGCAAGCTTGTGCGGCTGAACCAAGGTTGGATATTTAGGGTAAGACCCCCAACTAGCTAAAGTTTTACCGCACGTGGGGTCTGAACCTAATTTACAAAGAAATTGATTTTATTATGAAGACAGAAATAATGAACGATTCCCAGCAAAAGAAATTACTCTTTGAAGCTATGATTGATGAGTATAAGAAAATAGATAAAGAAGGCAGTACACCATTGATAAAGTTTCAAATTTTTTAGCTTGAATCTAAGGATTTAATCGAAATACGGAAGACCCTTCTAGGATTACCTCGTGATTTAATATTATAATGATTAAAAAAAGACTGATTTTAAATTGGAAATCAGTCTTTTTTAACAGAAACTACATATGAACAATTTTTATACTATTAATTAAAATTTTCTTTAAAAGTAACCGTGTTATCCATCAATCTCCTACGCGCTCCTTCCCGCCATTGCTTTACAGCCGATACCGTTACACTTTCCAGTTCGGCAATTTCCCTGACGGATAGGCCATTAATGAGAGTGTACTGAAGCCATTTCCCTTGATTTGGGGTTAGCATTTCCAAACAGGATAACAAGATTTCTTTTTCTAAAGAGGGGTCTTGCTGGCTGTCAGCTGTCATCTCCCAGAATTCCTCCTCTAGACAAAAACTTCTATCCTTGCTTTTTGCCATTTTATTGAGTTCCAAAAGTAGCTTGCCTCTAATATATGAATAAGCATAGTTTGTAAAATTCCCTTTTTCCGGATTGAATCGTTGGCTGGCCTCCCATAAGGAAATGAGGCCAAGCTGGTAAAATTCCTCCAGGTCTGTATATAGATGAAGAGAGTGGATGATCTTGTGAATCATTGGCTGATATTGTTCTGCTAACTGTTCAAAGCTTTCCAACGCTAGGTCCTTTCAGGAAAGCGCGCTTATGCCTCTGTATTCCCGGGTATCTCTACCATAGCGGGATTTCCTAATTTCAGCGAATCCACTCATTTCTAATTTGGTGCCGAATTACCCCCTAAAAATGGCAAAATCTAATGTCTTATTTCTAATTTGGAGCTGATTTTAAGAAGTTTCGACCAAAAGTATATAAATTGAGATTGGGTAAGGTTCTCAAAAGCTATTCTGAAAGAACGGTAAGATTATCTAATTCTTCAACACTTTAAAGATTTTATCCTTCGCTATTTTTGACGATCATTTTGTAGATGCGGAATTGTATGAAAAAATCATGAATGTGACACGAGAGTATCGAAACAGAGCTGCACACCCCAATATCATTTCAATAGGAGAGGCATCGGAAGGAAAAGAGTTGATTAAAGAATTAATTTTAAGAGTTTTAAGGGATTATAAGGGGAAAAGGTAAAAGTAAAGTTTCATTCAGGTGAAATATTTACGTAATATATCGATGGTCGCTTAATGAAAAAGAACTATATGAAAAATGGCTAAACCTAGTACGTATTTTTTAAAGAAGCTATTAATAAAATATGAAAGATTAAGGCAACTATTAAGAAGTGGAAGAAAAAATATCAACGGATTGCCATCATTCATAAAGACGAGAAAAAGGCAAAAAATTAATAGACTGTTTAACAACTGAAATCGGAAAAAGTGTCGTTTATATTAATCCTGAAGAAGATGTGAAGCCTGGCTTTGTGTCGGTATAGCTTCGTATAATAGTAAGGGAATGGAATTTGATGGTGTTATTTTAGTGAATGTCAATGAAGAGTCCTTCCCGAAAGATGACCTGCATGCTCGCCTATTATATGTGCTGCTGACTAGGGCCCAACAGGAGTGATAGGATTTTATCAAGATAAGCCTTCGGAGTTGCTTGATGGTTATGTGAAACAGCTTGTAAAAGCGACATCTAAATTTGATGATATATTATAATGACGAGTAAGGCGGCTATGAACTGCCACAGTGAAGGTTCTTATGGCAAAAACCATAAGAACCTTCACTGTGAAATCTGGAATCCTTTTTTTATCTCCCAATCACAAAACAGACGGTGGTTGTTGTGCTGCCACCGATGTTTAAGGTGGCGACATTTTTTGCATCTTTTACTTGGTAGCTTCCTGCAGTACCAGTGACTTGCTTATATGCATCAAGAACCATTCGGATTCCCGTTGCACCGACTGGGTGGCCTAAGCCGATCAATCCGCCGCTTGGATTGATGGGGATTCGACCATTGAAGGCAATATCGCCTGATTCAATAGCCTTCCAGTTTTCGCCGGGTTCCGTTATCCCGAAATGGTCGATGGCCATATATTCGGTGATGGAAAAGCAATCATGTGTCTCAATCGCATCAATATCATCCACGCCGCGAAGTCCTGCTCGGTCAAACATGTCCTCGATGGCTTTGCGGACATGTGGAAACACGAAGCGTTGCTCCGCACTTTCCTTTATCTTGTCTTCTAGCAGCATGGGGGCTGTTTTATGCCCCCAGCCTTTGATCACAGGGATGCTTTCGAACGGTATTTGGAGACGCTCGGCATACGCCTTTGCGTATTTTTCGGATGAGAGAAAGATTGTTGCCCCGCCGTCTGTTACTTGCCCGCAATCCTGGCGGCGAACACGGCCTTCAATCACATGATTATGCTCATCATTTTCCAGAAAGCTATATTCATTGAATTGCCACTGTCTTGTTTGAGCGTTCGGGTTTCGCTTCGCATTTTCAAGATTAATTTTTGCGATTTCAGCTATGTGTTCGTAGCGGAATCCGTAGCGCTCGTCATAAACATCAATTAATCGATTAAATAAATAGGGCCAAGGATAGGTGGCGTCTTTTGCCTCCCGCCCTGTCCAGCAGGCGACACCGAGATTATCTGCCGCTTGTTCTCCTGATACATTCCGCAGTAATTCTACTCCCGTTACACAAGCTAGATCATAACGGCCAGCCTCTATATCGGCAGCTGCTGCCAGGATGGCAATACTGCCTGAAGCGCAGGCTGCTTCATGGCGGCTTGCCGGAACGCCGGAGAAGGCGGGATGAATCGAAGCGAATAATCCGCCAAGCTGTCCCTGCTTACTCCCCAGCTCTCCAACAAAATTCCCGATATGACAAACTTCCACTTCACTCGGATCAATTTTTGTTGATTCCAGTCCACCCTCGACACTAGATTTTAATAGATCAAAAATGTCTTTTCCTTCTCGCGTCCAATTTCTTGAAAAATCGGTTTGGTATCCGCCAAGCACATAAACCTTTGACGTATTCATGATTCACTGCCTCCTCATAAAAGAATTGATAAAATCGACTTAACGTTTTATTTAGGATGCAATTTTCATGCCAAAGGCTATTTCAACCGCTGTAGCTTCTTTACGAGTGAGGATTGACTGATTCCAAGTACTTCTGCTGTTTTACGAGTTGTTTTAAATTCCCTTAATTTTTCCAAAATGATTTTCTTCTCTAAATCTTGAAGCGTTTTTTTCAAGGTCCGTTGATGGGGGTTCTCCGGAGAATGAAGGAACGGGAGATCTGACCATTGAATATCATCATGATCAATGGTCACCACTAACCGCTCAATTAAATTCTCCATCTCGCGGATATTTCCCGGCCACTTATAATCCTCGAATAATTGGATAGTATCATCTCCAAATCTCTTGGTTAACCCATATTTTTTATTTGTTTTTTGAAGGAAATGATAGGCAAGTGGAGCAATGTCTTCAACTCTTTCACGTAAGGGCGGAATCGTAATCGGAATGATATTCAAACGATAAAATAAATCTTGTCTGAAACGCCCTTCATTTACGAGTTGTTCAAGGTTTTTATTCGTTGCCGAGACAACTCGTACATTGACTCTGATGCTTTTCCTGCCGCCAATTCTAGTAATCTCAAATTCTTGCAGTACCCTTAACAGCTTGACCTGCAAATCAAGCGGCATGTCTCCAATTTCATCTAAAAAGATGGTTCCACCGTTTGCCTGTTCAAATAACCCTGGCTTTCCGCGGCTGTCTGCCCCTGTAAAGGCTCCCTTTTCATAGCCGAAAAGCTCTGACTCGAGAAGATTTGGAGGGATAGCGGCACAATTCACCTTAATTAATGGTTCATTTGCGCGTTTGCTTAGCCGATGGATAAAATTTAACAGCACTTCTTTCCCTGTCCCTGATTCACCATGAATAAGGATCGTCGTATCCACTTGGGCAATTTTTGCACATATAGCAAGGATTTTTCGAAATTCTGGGCTTTTGGCAATAATATCAGAATAAACCGGGATCTCTTCATGAATTTTCATGTTGTCTTTGTGATGATGTTTCATTTTAAGAGCAAGCGATAGTATTTGATCAATTTTAAGTTTGTTCAATTCAGCGATATCGCGAATAATTAACACAACATGTGTAACTTGGCCTTTTTCATTTTTTATTGGGCTCCCCGTAATTAACACATCCGACCCTCTAATATGCATGACTTTTGTAACGGGTTTTTTATGTTTTATGACTGCTAGAGTAATAGAATCGTTTATTATCCCTTTTTTCAATGCATCTTTTATATTTCCTCCTACAAATTCTGATTCTGGATACGAAGTAATTCTGCATGCAGCCTTATTGATGGCGATTCCATATCCATCGGCATCTCTAATAGCTACGCCGTCATAGGATGATTCAAATACCTGCTTGTATAATTCCAGCAAATGAAAACTCTCCCTTCATCAAAGTATCTCTGATAAAAAATTCATCATCTGATTCTATTATTCATCAATAACATGTAAAATCCTTCTCTATTTTTGATAATATTCAAAATATTCATCATTTTTTGTGAGTTTTCATTGTTGGCACGGTACTTGCATTGTTATTTCATGACCATGTCGTTTCTGAAGTCATCATGGTTAGAAAAGGAGAGATCACTGAAAAGAGATAAACGGAGTCAATGAGTTGTTATTTTTATGATGGGAGAGTTTGGAGGAGGTCAAATGAGTGTAGAAATGTTTAAACAAACATTAGGGACTGAAGAAGAGTCTGTTATTAAAAAACTTGAAAAATGGGCAAGGAAAACAGGGGATAAGACGTTTGTCTATTATGGTGAAACACAACGATCGATTACCTATAAGGTGTTCAATGAAATGGTTAACAGTTTCGCGAACAGCTTAATCAATAAAGGGATTCAAAAAGGGGATCGTATTTCACTATTTTTATATAACCCTTTTATCACAACGATTGCGATGTTTGGCATTTGGAAAGCGGGGGCCGTTTATTGTCCGATTAACTTTAATTATAAAGGCAGTCTGCTTTCATACCAGATTAATGACACAGAGCCAAAAATGCTTATCACCGAAAGAAAAAAAGTATCAATTATTAATGACATAAAAGATCAATTAACGTCTTTACCTGTCATAATCCATGACCCAAAAGAAGAAGATCATGATTATTTGGATGAGAATGTCCAACTTGATAGTAAGTTTCCCAGCCTATCATTTGAAGATTTTATGGCAGGCAATCGTGACAATCCGTCTATTGACCTTCATTTTTTTGATATAGCAAATATTATGTACACATCAGGTACGACAGGTCCTTCCAAAGGGGTAGTACAATCTCATCGTTGTCTTCACAGTTATACATTTCTGGTACGCGCTTTTAATAATCAAGAAGACGTCCTTTACAGTGATATGCCGATGTATCATGTCGGTGCAGCATTTGCGAATGTTGTCACTGCCGCTTTTGTCGGCTGCACGGTTGCGATGTGGGATAAATTCAGTCCAGGTAATTTTTGGAAGCGTATCCAAATAAGCGGAGCGACAAATGCAATCCTTTTAGATGTGATGATTCCGTGGTTACTGAATGAAGAACCGACTGAAGACGATCGTAACAATACATTGAAAAAAGTAATATTGCAGCCGCTGCCTGAATATCACCATGATTTCGCCAAACGATTTGGGATTCATTTTGTACAAACAGGCTACGGGCAGACTGAAGCTGCGGGTGGGTGTAATGTCATTATTGATGAGCTTGGAGAGGAACAAGGCACTCCACCTGAACTGTATAAAGGATATACAAGAGAAGAAATTGCTGAAATAGCCAAACGGTTAAATCTTTCTTTTCCAAAAGGCAATATAAAATTTCCAAAAGGTTATTTGGGAGGTCCGACTCCATTTATGGAAGTAGCCATCCTAAATGAACATGATGAGGAATGTGACATTGGGCAGTCGGGACAATTTGCTTATCGACCTCTTTTTCCTTATATCATGATGAAAGAATACTTTAACAAGCCTGCAGCAACTGCAGAAGTTTTCCAAAATCTTTGGTTTCATTCAGGGGATGTAGGCTATAAAGACGAAAACGGATTCTATTATTTCGTTGACCGGATGAAAAATTTGATTAGGCATAAAGGGGAGAATATTTCATCCTATCAAATTGAAGATCTCATCACTCAGCATCACCTAGTGGATCTTTGCGCCGCTTTTCCGATTCCAGCTGAAGAGGGGGACGAGGATGATATTGTTGTCTATGTTGTCCCAAGAACAAATGAATTAAATGAAGCAGCTTTAAAGGAATGGACGAAAAGGGAATTGCCGAAGTATATGTGGCCGAAGTACATCCGAATCGTTCCGGATTTGCCAAAAACCCCAACAAATAAAATTGAGAAATATAAATTAAGGGCACTAATTTTAGAAGAGCTTCAAAAAGTTAATATTTAAGGATTATGCAGTAAAGAGGTGGGTTGATTGTTGTCTACGGAAGAAACATACGAAACGATTGTTTTTGAAAACAATAATGGGATCGCGAAAATTACGTTAAACCGTCCTGAGCAGCTGAATGCCCTAAATTATGCAATGTTACTAGATTTAGATAAGGCTGTTACCAGAATTAAAGAAGATGACACCATTCGGGTATTAATCATAACGGGAGCTGGGAGAGCGTTTAGTGCAGGTGGCGATGTTAATGGTTTTGAGAACGCAACCATTCGCCATATGAATCACCAAATGGAAATTGGCAATCGAGTGATTACGAATATTACTAATTTAAAAATTCCGGTCATTTCAGCAATCAATGGTCATGCCGTTGGTCTCGGTTTTAACTTCGCTTTAGCTGGAGATATTATTATCGCATCAGACAAGGCTAAATTCTCGCAGATTTTCATTAAAATTGGCGTCATTCCTGACGGCGGAGGCACCTTTTTTCTGCCGCGGCTAATAGGGTTAGCGAAAGCGAAGGAGCTGATGTTTACAGGAAGAATGCTAGATGCGAAAGAAGCCTGTGATATGGGGATAGTGAGTAGGGTAGTAAATAGTGAAGATTTTGAACAAGAAATCGAAAAGCTGGCTAAGCAATTTAGCCTAGCCCCAACAAAAGCCATCGGAATTATGAAACAGTTGCTGAACAAAAGCTATAATCATGACCTGCAGACAGCTTTAAGCTATGAACAACTAGGACAAAACCTTGTCCTTGACTCGGATGACTATCATGAAGGCGTTCAGGCTTTTATCAATAAAAGATCGCCTAAATTCTTAGGAAAATAAGAGAGGAGAATCACTATGAACGTAACGAATGGAGCTAAGGTAACAAAGGTGCCTTATGTGGCAATTGCAGTAAAGGACCGTGACAAAGCAGCTGATTTTTTTACAAAGACGTTTGGAGGAGAAGTGATTACTAGGTATTCAGGACCTGACAACGAATTTTTAGGCTATAAGGATGCTTTGATTCAAATCGGGGATTTTCATCTTTATTTAATGGAACCAATGGAAGAAGACAGTGTTGTGGGCAAATTTATAAAAAAGCGCGGAGAAGGGCTTCATCATATCGCATTTTCTTTCCCAAATTTACAAGAAGCCGTAGAAGATTTAAGAGAAAGATCACTAAGTGTTTTCGATTTAGGTCAAGCTACTGATGAACTTGCTTTCCTTCATCCAAAAGATGCACATGGGGTATTAATCGAGCTGACCCCTGAGAATATCAAATACAGGAATGATTAATAGAATCTATTTAATTTAAAAAAATTCCAGGGGGTAAAATATGGTGAAAAGAGAAAAAAAGCATGTTTCGTTGTTTGCTAGTTTCATGTTGTTAAGTTTAATCGTCATTTTAGCAGCTTGCTCAAGTGATAAAACATCTAGTGATTCTGGTAAACCTAATGGCAGCGATGAAAAGAAAGTTTATACATTTAACCTAAATTCTGTATACCCAGACACCACGTTAGCAGGGCTAAATTTTTTAGGACCTGAATTTATCAAGGAAGTTGAAAAGAGAAGCAACGGACGGATTGTGATCAAACCGTTCTACTCAAATGAGCTTGTCCCTCAATCAGAAATATTGAGTGCGCTGTCTAGCAATACCATAGATCTTGGTCTCACCAGCCCTGTTTACTTTGGCGATAGCATTCCAACTGCTTCGACACAGAGTCTTCCTTATTGGTCTAAATCACTTGAACATTCTTATGAACTCTATCGTGAAACAGGTGTAGGGGAACTATTTGAAAAAGAATTGGAAGAAAAGGGAGTCAAAGTTCTTGCCTATGGTGTTGGCGGCAGTGGTTATGGATTTGCTTTAAATAAACCGATAAAGAAGTTTGAAGATCTCAGTAAACTGCTGTTACGTTCATCCGGGTGGGCTACTGATACATGGTATAAAAATATCGGAATCTCAGGTGCCAGCATTCCTTTAGCAGAAACGTATGATGCACTGCAAAGAGGAGTCGTTGATGGAACACCATGGTCATTTACAGAACTAGAATCTTCGAAATATGGTGAAGTTGTTAAGTATATCGTTCAACCAGCATTCATAAATGGAGGGTTAAGCGGTCTATTTATCAACATGGATGCCTGGAATAAACTACCAGATGATTTACAGAAGGTTATGACGGAAGTTGCTCAAGAAATGGAGCTTAAGGCTCTTGAAACGAATAAAGAAAAGGAAAAAACAATTCAGGCACAAGTGGACAAATATAATATTGAAGTGATCAATCTTCCTGAAGACTTCCAGAAGAAACTTTATGATAGCGCCCAAGCCGTTTGGGATGAATATGCCAAATTGAATAAGAACACAGCAAAAACCGTAGAAATACTGCGTAAGGAAAATGGGGTATCTCAATAGCAAAAGTTCTGGGAAGTGTTTTCATTCCAGTCATGATGTCTACCCATGAGCTTGGACATCATGACTGTTGTTCTTCTATCTAGGATTAGGTAACGTCAGATAAGATTAGCCACAATGCAACATTAGTTTTTTATGAAGGGTGGGTTAAGGATGAAAGTTGAGAGTGAAATAATCCAAGCAAAAGAAAACAGGACATTGATGGAGGTTGTCAACAAATCAATCAGAAAAACAATCAGATCAATCAATTATATAAATGAAAAAATGTATATTGTGATTGGCGTGATTATTGTTTTTCTATCATTCATGATTTTCTACGATGTACTTGCCCGCTACTTCTTTCATAAACCTACTAGTTTCGGGTTTGACACATCGATTTGGCTGACGGTGGTGATGGCGTTTGTTGGCGGAGGGTATTCGCAATTAAAAAATGAACACGTTCGAGTTGATATTTTCTATGAAAAGTTTTCCGACAAAGGAAAAAGTATCGTGGACCTTTTCACTCATCTTTTCATATTTCTTACGGTTATTCCCCTTGTCTGGTGGGGGGGGAGTCATGTCCTTAAATTATTTGAACAAGGAACGGTTGCTACATCAGGCTTAAATATATCATTATGGATTAAGTTTCTTATTGTCCCATTCGGAGGAACCCTGCTCGGCCTGCAGGCATTGGTAACCTTTTATAAGGATATTTACTTAATTATTACAGGTAGAAAATATGAGGAGGACAAATAAGTGGATGGTTATGTTATAGCACTTATAATGTTTGGAGCACTGATGATCGGAATCATGATGGGTATTCCCATTGCCTTTACGATGTCCGGCATTTCCATTATCGTTGGCTTCTTCATATGGGGCGGAACTACTAGTCTGACTGGGTTTGTATTGTCTGCCTATAGTGATGTAGGCCAATTTGTATTTACTGCTGTACCATTATATATCTTCATGGCCGGAATTTTAAGATACAGCGACTTGGTAGAAGGGATGTATGAAGCGTTTTACCGTTGGTTTGGGGGGCTCAGGGGAGGACTAGCGGTTGGAACAACTATCATCGCCACCTTATTCTCTGCTATGGTTGGGACTACAATGGTTTCTACAGCTGCACTAGGAGCTATTGCACGTCCTTCAATGATTCGCCGCGGTTATAATGATGTTTTAACACAAGGCGTAATCTTGGCAGGGAGCGGGTTAGGAATTCTCATTCCCCCAAGTATTGTCATGATTATTTATGCTGTCATTGCGGATGTATCTCCTGGACAGTTGTTTATGGCTGGTATTCTTCCTGGAATCATGATGGCTGTCCTTATCATCATATACAGCTTAGTCGTTTGTTGGGTGCGACCTGACTTCGGCCCTGCTATCCCAAAGGCAGAAAGGTTTACGTGGAAAGAGAAATTTGTAGCACTTAAAGGTGTTATTTTACCATTAGCAGTCATTGCTACTGTTTTGGTCACCATTTTCATGGGAGTAGCTACACCGACAGAAGCTGCTGCAGTTGGAGTTGTAGGTTCCTTAATTTGTGCGGGAATCAAGCGGAAATTATCATGGAGCAACATCAAAAATATGTTTGAAATGACAATTGGATTATGTGCAATGTTGTTTTGGCTTGTTATTGGCGCCTCAGCCTATGCAAAAATTGTTAGTCTAACCAGAGTGGGTGAATATCTGTCAGGCTTAATAGAAGGTTGGAATTTATCTCCTCTGATGTTTCTGATTGTTGTTCTCATTGTCTATTTTATCCTAGGTATACCTCTTGATGCTGTACCGATTTTGTTCATGACGGCACCTATTATCATGCCTATCTTTGAAAGCATGGGGATTGACTTAGTATGGTTTGGCGTTATTTTTATCATCAGTGCTATAACAGCGAATTTATCTCCGCCTTTTGGAATACAGATGTTTATTTTAAAAGGAGTTGCTCCGGACATAAAGATTTCCGACACGTTTAAAGCGTGTTGGCCAATGGTTGGAATATTTACATTAGGTACGATTATATTATTTATTTTCCCTGAGATTGTAACCTGGCTTCCGAATCAAATGTATAAATAACAACTATATAAACATATATGAAAGGTGGGGTTGAGATTGTCAAGTGCATATAAGTTCCAGACAATTACTTTGGATGTGGAAGCCGGGATTGCCCGGTTAACTTTAAATAGACCGAACCGTCTAAATGCATTAAATTTTGCTTTAATCAAGGAGTTGGATCAGGCTGCATCCATTATTCAGGATATTAACGACATTAGAGTTTTAGTCATTACTGGGGTAGGAAGAGCTTTTTGTGCGGGTGGAGACGTGAAAGAAATGGAGACCACAACGCAGGAGCAAAATCAGGAAGCGCTAAGACTCGCTAGTCGGGCTCTCTACAACATCGCCAATTTAGAAGTTCCTGTTATTACTGCTGTCAATGGCTACGCCTTTGGCGCCGGATTCAGTCTAGCTTTGGCGGGGGATATTATTATTGCGTCTGATCAGGCAAAATTTTCAGCAGCTTTTGTAAAAGTTGGTTTGGCACCGGAAATGGGTGGGACCCATTTTCTCCCGCGTTTAATTGGATTAGCGAAAGCAAAAGAATTAGTATTCTCCGGTCGAACGCTTGATGCTCATGAAGCGTATAACTTAGGTCTTATTTCCAGTGTAGTGGGTTATGAAGAATTTAATCAGGTGGTGGAAAAGGAAGTTAAAAAGTTGTCTCAAGCCCCTACGAAAGCACTTGGAATTGCTAAGAAACTCCTTAACCACAGTTTAGAAAGAGATCTCAAGACATCCTTAATCTATGAACAAGTATACTGTCCCATAGCAGCACAAACAAAGGACCATGAAGAAGCAGTTCGCGCGTTTAAAGAAAAAAGAGAACCGGTTTTTACCGGAATTTAATGGGAGGAGGAAAATAGAATGAATACAAAAGTGACTAAAGTTCCTTACGTTGCTATTGCCGTTAAAGATATGCATAAAGCTGCCGATTTTTTTGCCAATACATTCGGAGGAGAAATCCTAGCTAAAGGGACGGTTGAAGAAGAGTTATATTTGGATTGTATGATTAAAATTGGGGAATTCGGTCTTTACTTAATGGAGCCTATGTCGGAAGACAGTGTAATTGGACGGTACATTGCAAAAAATGGAGAAGGCCTTCATCATCTCTGTTTCACTTTTCAAGACCCTAAACTAGCTCTAGCGGAGTTAAGACAAAAAGGGCTTCGAGTTTATAGTATCTATTTTGAAGCAGACGACATCGAATTAGCTTTTATGCATCCCAAAGACGCTTATGGAGTACTTCTTGAATTAACTCCAGAGACCGTTCCCTTACGTACAAATCTTTCATAGCGATTTTTTCCTTACGTAGTAGTTTTCTCGGGGAAAACATGTAAGCGAATTCAAAAAGTTGGCATGGACATTCTACAAGATGGAGGAGCAGTAATGGGAGTGGAATTGTTTAAACAAACATTAGGGACTGATGAAGAGTCCGTTATCAAAAAACTTGAAAAATGGGCAAGAGAAAAAGGGGATAAAACGTTTATCTATTACGGGGAAGATCATCGATCCATTACCTATAAGGTATTCAATGAAATGGCAAACAGTTTTGCCCATCATTTAATGGACAAAGGTATTCAAAAAGGGGACCGCATTTCGCTATTTTTAAAAAATCCCTACATCACCACGATTGCCATGTTTGGTATTTGGAAAGCTGGGGCTGTATACTGTCCGATAAACTTTAATTATAAAGGCAGCCTGCTATCATACCAGATTAATAGTACCGAGCCGAAAATGCTTATTACTGAAAGACAAATGGCAGGGGTTATTATTGACATAAAAGATGATATACCTGCTTTACCTGTTGTGATCCATGACCCAAAAGCGGAAGAGCATGACTATCAAGATGAAAATATCGAACTAGACCGTAAGTTTCCCAGTCTATCATTTCAGGATTTTCTAACAGGAAACTGTGAAAATCCAAATATCGACCTTCATTTTTATGATACAGCAAACATTATTTATACGTCTGGTACAACTGGACCTGCCAAAGGGGTTGTTCAATCCCATCGCTGTCTTCACACTTATACGTATGTCTTACGCTCGTTTAATAATCAAGAAGATGTCCTTTACAGTGATATGCCGATGTATCATATTGGTGCAGCATTTGGGAATGTTGTTAATGCCGCTTTTGTCGGATGCACGGTTGCAATGTGGGATAAATTCAGCCCGAGTGATTTTTGGAGGCGTATTGAGGTTAGCGGAGCGACAAATGCCATCCTTGCCGATGTCATGATACCGTGGTTAATGAAACAAGAGCCGACTGACAACGACCGTAATAATACTTTGAAAAAAGTACAAATGCAGCCGCTTCCTAAATTTCACCATGAATTTGCGAAACGATTTGGTATTCATTTTGTCCAGACGGGATATGGGCAGACGGAAGCAGGAGGCGGGTGTAATGTTGTTATTGATGAACTTGGAGAGGAACAAGGCACTCCTCCTGAACTTTATAAGGGATATTCAAGAGAAGAAATTGCTGAAATAGCCAAAAGTTTAAACCTTTCTTTTCCAAAAGGCAATCAGGAATTTGCGAAAGGCTTCATGGGGACTCCGACTCCCTTTATAGAAGTGGCCATCCTCAATGAACATGATGAGGAATGTGACATTGGGGAGAAAGGACAAATTGCCTATCGTCCACTGTTTCCGCATATCATGGTGAAAGAATACTTTAATAATCCAGCAACGACGGCCGAGGTTTTTCAAAATTTATGGTTCCACACCGGGGATTTAGGCTATAAAGACGCAAATGGATTCTATTATTTTGTCGACAGGATGAAAGATGTGATTAGGCATAAAGGCGAAAATATATCAACTTTCCAAATTGAAGATTTCATCAATCATCATGACCAAGTAGAGCTTTGTGCCGCCTTCCCGATTCCAGCTGAAGAAGGGGACGAGGATGATATTGTCGTCTACGTTGTCCCAAAAACACATGAATTAAGCGAAGCAGCGCTAAAAGAATGGACGAAAAAGGAAATGCCGAAGTTTATGTGGCCGAAGCACATTCGTATCGTTCCGGACTTGCCAAAAACGCCGACAAATAAAATTGAGAAATACAAATTAAGGGCTTTGATACTAGAAGAGCTTCAAAAAGTTTGGCTGTTTTCGTAAACTTTGTTGTTATGCAAGAAAAGCAGTGGTTTATTCAATTAGGAACGGGTTCCCCTCTGCGAAAAAGCTGGATTATGGGTCGACACCCTTGGAAGAGTAAAAAATAAGCGGAAGTTTTTCCGTTATTTGCAAAATGGAGCTTTTTTAGTAAAAAATAAGCGGAGTTTTTTCCGTTATTCAATGAAAAACTCCCGATTTTAGCGGTTTAAACTCAAATAAGGGAAATTTCTCCGTCTATTTCAGCTAATTTACACCCATTTTCCTAAATAAGCGGAATTTCTTCCTCTATTTTTTAGAATGAGCCTTAAGAAGGTAGCAGAAAGCAACAAGGTTTTAGAAAAGAGCCAAAAGTTAAAATCTAATGATTTTGCATAAGAAAAAGGTTCAGGCAGGGTACAAACTCTGTCTGAACCATTTTTCATACATTAAAGACCTCTGATAAAAAATTCATCAATTGATTCAGAAATTCATCAAAAAAGAGTGATTGATAAAATATTCATCATCCATCGTGTGTTTAAACTATTGGCACGGTACTTGCATTAATAAATAGTGTAGCTTGTAGTTTAATGCCAGTGGCTGCAAAGTATGAATGAAAAGGAGTGATTGTCCATGAGTCGAAGATTACCAAAATGGCTAACCGAAAACACGGTATTGCCGATTATTTCTGCCCCGATGTTTTTAGTATCGGGACCGGAGCTTGTCTTAAGCTGCTGCAAAAATGGGGTCATTGGTTCTTTCCCTGCCCCAAATGCCCGGACCATCGACATTCTTGAGGAATGGATGACCCGGTTGACAACGGAGTTAAAGGAGTACAAAGAAAGAAATCCAGACAAAAAGGTGGCTCCCTGGGCAGCAAATATTGTCGCGCATCGAAGCTATAAACGTCTCGAGGCGGAGCTTGCTCTTTTGAAAAAATTTAAACCGCCGATTGTCATTACCGCACTTGGGAGTCCGATCCCTGTTATTGAAACTGTTCATTCCTACGGAGGGCTTGTGTTTGCTGATGTGAATTCAGTCAAATATGCCAAAAAAGCAGCTCAGGCTGGTGTGGATGGTTTAGTTCTAGTCAGCGCCGGGGCAGGAGGACATACCGGATCTATTACTGGCTTTGCCTTTGTCGATGCCGTCCGCGAATTTTGGGATGGAATCATTGTGCTGGGCGGAGGAATTTCTACGGGAAAAAGCATCTTAGCTGCCCAAACATTGGGAGCTGATCTCGTGTATTTAGGGACCAAATTTATCGCAGCCAGTGAGAGCATGGCAAATGATCAATACAAGGAAATGCTCATCGAAGCCACACACGAGGATATTATTCTGACAAATGCATTTTCTGGTGTGCATGCTAATATGCTCCGGCAAAGCATTGAAAAAGCAGGCTATGATGTTAATAATCTATCAACTAAAAAAGCAATAAACTTTGACAATCCACATGGAGAAACAAAAGCATGGCGGGACATCTGGTCGGCTGGGCACGGCGTGGATACGATTACAAAAGTCCAACCAGCAAAAGAAATCATTGAAGAGCTTGAACAGCAATACAGGAAGGCCTATTCAGATTTTCAGCAGCCAAATGAGTGGCTTCCAGCGGAACAAAAGGAAAAGGAGGAATTTATACGATGATTGACACAAAAACCTATGAAAATCCCTATTTCCACGATGGTCTATACGCTCCGATTAAGGATGAAATGTATGTGGATGAATTAACCGTCCTTGAGGGGAAGGTTCCAACCGATTTTTACGGAGCCTATGTGCGAAACGGCCCTAATCCAAAACATGAACCTAAGGGCCGCTATCATTGGTTCGATGGGGATGGAATGCTTCATGCCGTTTATTTCGAAAATGGAAAAGTCAGCTATCGTAACCGCTATATCCATACAAAGGCCTTCCAGCATGAAGCCATTGAAGGGAAAGCCATATGGGCAGGATTAATGGAAGATAAAAAGCAAAATCCGTTTTTTGAAAAAGAAAAAAATACATCCAATACGGATGTCGTCTTTCATAACAATAATTTGCTGACACTTTGGTATCGGTCCGGCCAGCCCTACAAAGTCGATGCCAGAACATTGGAGACAATCGGAGTAGAGGATTTTGGCGGCCGTCTGACGTGCAATATTTCGGCCCATTCGAAAGTGGATGAGGCAACGGGTGAGTTTATTTTTTTCGATTATGGAAACGTGTATCCGTATATGATGTATGGCGTTGCTTCGGCAACAGGAGAGCTAATGCATGTTGCCCCGGTTGAGCTTCCGGGACCACGACTGCCGCATGATATGGCGATTACGAAAAATTACTCGATCCTGATGGATTTGCCGTTATTTAATGACCCTGAATCAGCGAAATTAGGAAGATACAGTGTCAAGTTTTTCCGCGAATTGCCGAGCCGATTTGGCATTATTCCACGTTATGGCGGTGCCGAGTCCATTCGCTGGTTTGAAGCAAGCCCTTGCTATATTTACCATGTGATTAATGCCTGGGAAGAAGGAGACGAAATTGTTTTAACGGGATGCCGGGTAAAAGAACCTGTTCCTTCAAGTACAAAAAGGGGCGGTCCAATTGAAAGAATGCTGGCTTTTCTCCGTATAGATGCCCAGCTTCATTACTGGCGCTTTAATTTGAAAACAGGGCAAGTAAAAGAGGGCGAGCTATGTGACATGAACACAGAGTTTCCGGTGATTAACCTTGATTATATGGGGCATAAATCGCGTTATTCCTATAATGTTCATATCGGTCCAGGGGAAACGGTACAATTTGACGGGCTGGTCAAATATGATACATGGACGGGGCAATCGAAAAAGTACATGTTCGGAGAAGGCCGATATGGTACGGAGGGGGCCTATGCACCGAAAATTAATGCCAAAGCTGAGGATGATGGTTATTTGGTGACATATGTTCATGATCAGCGGGAGAATCGATCGGAACTGATTATTATGGATGCAAAGGAATTTGAGCTTGGCCCGATTGCCAGACTTCTTGTCCCGCAGCATATCCCAATGGGTTTCCATGCGACGTGGATTAACGGTGAAAAGCTTTTCACGTAACAGGCTAAAGTTTGGCGGTAAAGTTTGACCTGTTTTTTTAGAAAGGGCTTACTTTTCCTAATGAAATGAAAAGTGAGCCTTCCAAAATTTGCACCTGATAGCAGGGGGACGGTAGAAATATGATTCTTTCATCAAATGAACGAATAAAAGAGTATGTACAAAAAGGCTGGTGGGGAACTGCCACCATAGAGGAGTATTTTCTTCAGCACGTTGAACAATGGTCAGACAAGGAAGCCATTGTCGATCCGATTAACCGGGGGGCGTTATGTGGAGGTCTGATGCAAAGGCTAACCTATAAAGAATTGGATCACAGGGTGAGTCGGTTAGCGGAAATTCTCCTTGAACACGGTATTGTGAAGGATGATATTGTGGCGATACATTTGCCTAATATCGTGGAACTAGTTATTACTTATTTGGCGGTTTTGCGAGTGGGGGCGATTTCCAGTCCATTTCCGGTTCAATATCGTGAATTTGAATGTTCCCAACAGTTGAAGATGTTAGGTGCAAAAGCAGTGATTACGATAGAGAAAATGAATCAACGTGAATATGCAGCCATGCATGTCAAAATTAAAGAGCAAGTCCCATCGGTTCAACGTGTTTTTGTATTTGGGAATGATGTTCCCGAAGGGGCGATTCCGATTCATACAGACGGGATTGATTCAGAGTTTACGAGATTGAAAGCCTATCGTGATACGATTAAAATAACAGCGGATGATATATTCACCATTTGCTGGACATCTGGAACAGAGGGGAAACCAAAAGGTGTCCCAAGAAGCCATAATGAATGGTTTATCAGTGCTTATGGAACAGTAGATGCCGCTCAACTAACAGGAGATGACCGCATTTTAAATACCTTTCCGATGGTGAATATGGCGGGTATCGGTGGGATGCTGATTCCGTGGTTATTGTCAGGGGGGAAATTGGTGCTGCATCATCCCTTCGATTTACCCTCATTTCTTCAGCAGGTTGAACAGGAAACGATTACGTACACACTAATTCCACCTGCCTTACTAAATATGATGCTAAAAAATCAACCCATGCTAAATGGTAAGGATATTACCTCACTAAGGGCTGTGGGAACAGGCTCTGCTCCTTTGACCGCATGGATGATTGCGGGCTGGAAGGAAAAGTATGGCGTGGACATTATCAATTTCTTTGGCTCTAACGAAGGGGCAGCATTTTTAAGCAGTCCGAATGATATCCCCGATCCAGAAATGCGAGCGAAATATTTTCCGAGATTTGGAGTCAAAGGGTTCAACTGGGACAACCGAATTTCTGAAAGGATTGAAAGTAAGATTGTAGATTTAGAGACAGGGGAGGAAATTACAGAATCACTTCACCCTGGTGAGCTGCGGATTAGAGGGGCCAGTCTGTTTTCTGGTTATTGGAAATCAGAAGAAATGAATCAAACGTCATTTGATCAAGACGGATACTTTTGTACAGGGGATTTATTTGAGATTGCCGGTGATCAAAATCAATATTATCGAGTTGTTGGACGAGTCAAGGATGTAATCAACCGCGGGGGACTAAAGATATCACCCGAGGAGCTGGAAGGATTGCTTCAAGGCCATCCAATGGTGGAAGATGTGGCTGTCGTCTCTTATCCGGACCCGATTATGGGTGAAAATGTATGCGTTTGCATCGTTCCAAGAGAGTCTGCAGAAATCAAGCTGGAGGAACTTGTTGCATTTTTACGGGAGAAACAGATTGCTTCTTATAAATTGCCGGAGCGATTGGTCCTGTTAGATCAGCTGCCGCGAAATCCGGTAGGGAAAATCTTGAAGAATCAGCTCCGGGAGATGGTGAAAAGTGAGCGGGTTAATTAAGGAGCTTATTGTTAAGAAAGGAGTGTGAGAAAGATGGAGGCTTATATTTATGATACGATCCGTACACCGCGCGGGGCAGCAAAGAAAAATGGTTCATTGCTTGAAGTGAATCCCATTCATTACGTTTCACAACTGTTTCATGCGCTTGAATCCAGGAACGAACTGCGCTTATCAGAAGTGAGCGATATTGTTTTAGGCTGTGTTACACAGGTTCGCGACCAAGGGTCCAATATTGCTAAGGTGGCAGCTCTGTTTGCTGGTTTGCCCAATACCATTCCCGGCATGACGGTCAATCGCTATTGTGCGTCAGGTTTAGATGCCGTTCTGATTGCTGCTGCAAAAGTGAAGGGAGAAATGGATGAGCTTGTCATTGCAGGCGGCGTGGAGTCTTCCTCGAGAGTTCCCATGTTTTCTGATGAAGGATCGTGGTTTTCTGCTCCCGAAGTGATGGATAAAACAAATTATGTCCATATGGGGGTATCCGCTGATATTATGGCATCGTTATCAGGATTTACTCGCGAAGAGCTTGACCAATATGCTTATGAATCGCATGAACGCGCCGAGAATGCGTATCAGCAGGGCTATTTCAACCGTTCTTTACTCCCTATCTATGATCAACAACATCAAGAATTTTTGGAAAAGGACGAACTTGTTCGTCCTGATATTTCAATGGAAAAATTAACGGCTTTAAAGCCATCGTTTTCCGAAAAACATATAAGTGGAATGGAGAGCCGAATTAAACTGCAATTCCCTCAATTGAAGGAAATCTCCCATGTCCATCATGCCGGGAATTCTCCTTCCTTAGCCGACGGAGCTTCTTTGATTCTCATTGGTTCGGAAGAAAAAGGGAAAAAGCTGGGCTTAACACCGCGAGCCAGAATTGTGGCTTCCGCTAGCGTTGCGGATGACCCTTTCTTATTAGGCGGCGGGCAAAAGGCAGCTGAAGAGGTTCTGAAGAAATCGGGATTAACAATCGGGGATATTGATTTGTTTGAGTTTAATGAAGCTTTTGCTGCGACGGTACTAAAGTTTCAACGTGATTTTGGTCTTGACCGGGATCAGCTGAACCCGAACGGCGGTGTGATTGCAATGGGACATGCGCTTGGGGCAACGGGAGGTATGCTCATTTGTACGCTGTTGGACGAATTGGAAAGACGCAATCAGAAGCGCGGACTTGTTGCCATAAGCGGAGGAGCAGGAGTAGGCACGGCGCTGATCATAGAAAGAGTATAATTTTAAAAAATTGAAGTGAAGCAAAGGAGGCGTTTATCTTGTTATTTTTAATCAAAGCTGCTGTTATTCAAAAGGATCTCTCTATGGATGAGTTATGGGAGAAATGGGAGGCTGAAGCGAAACTTTGTCTTAAAGCAGTTGAGCGAAAGAAAATCGTCGGGGCCTATAAGATTTCTGGACAAAGAAAAGTCGTGCTTATTTATGATGCTTCCTCTCATGATGAACTGGATCGAACCTTTATGGCTGGGCTCCCATTATCAGAGTATGTTGAAATTGAGGAAATGCTTCCTATTCGTCCCTATGAGGATTTTGCGATAGATATCGGCAACCGTTGGAAATAGGAAAATCATTGGCTTTCAATGATAATATCTTTAGGTTTACTTTTGACATCGCAAAGGAAGATGAAGAAATTCTTTATAACTGGATAAATGAAATTTGTGAATATCGGCTTCATTATGATTTTGAACGTAAGGGAAAAAATCCTCAGATTCAATCCAATAGTGAATTGAGGATTTTTTTAAAAAAATTTTTGGTATGTTACCCTCTTTTTACAAAATGGATGTAATTTTGGATAAATTGTCCCTTTTTATTTATCCAAAACTGTTCAAAGCTCTTGCTGGGGAAGCTATTACAATGAAGTGGTTCAAACGAGATGAATACAAAAATTGTTGAGTTTCCTCCATTGGAAACCAAAAGGAATTAATCGTGAGAAGGCACCACCCAATTATTGGATGGTGCCTAAGATAATAATAAATGGTAGATTTAAGTAGTTATGTAGAGGAAGTAATAATAAAATAAAGTAGAGAACCATCCCCCTGGTCACCCTCTGTTACTTGTCGTATCGATAAAATGTGCCGGAGGTCGTGCACAATAACTCGCCTTCTTCATTGCGTACGTCCGCTTCCATGAATGAAATTTTATAGCCATCCTTCTTATAACGAGACGTTGCAATCAATTTTCCGGATTTCGTTGCTTTAAAAAAAGAGGTCTTCAATTCTAGCGATACATAAGGTACGTCCTTCAGCCGAAAGTTTAAATGACCCATCGCTGTGTCAGCGAGAAAGGTAAAGATGCCACCGTGCACGATCCCAGCCGGGTTATACATAATGTCAGTTACCGGACACGTAATGGTACATGTTTTCGCCTCATCATCATAATCAAACTCAAACTGCAACATATTGAACATAAATATACTTTCCGGTTTGATGGCGCTTGTATCATAGGCCTGCTCCATATGTGCCATAAATTCTTGCTTGTTCACCGATAATTCCCCCATTGTTAAAATTTCTCCCTTTTAATAATATCATATTTTTCGGAATTATTAGACTGCATTACTGAATTTAGCTAAATTCGGTAATTCGTTTGTGATTGTAAAAGTAAATATATTTTCTAGTTCACACGTTGCAATAGAATAAAAGGCCGGCGGGTCAGCCTCCCAGCATGCAAAAGTTTTAACGTGCAACGGGTTCGACCCTAAATTATGTCCACTTGGTAGAACTTCTCTTTCAGTTACACCAAATTTGGTAGATGTAATTTTCCTAATTCTGCTAGAATATAAATAAATCTTAATTATTTCAAATGCGCTCTTTTAAAGCGCCTCGACACCTGCCATAAAGGCCGGAACAAGTTTAAGATTACGATCAATGAATTATTTTAAGCGGGTGAAACTAATAATGCTAAACCTTACATACTTTCAATCATTATTTAACGAAGACAACACCGAAATTCGCTGCCGAAAGGTGCTGGATGAAATTTCACCGGTTGTGAAACCAATTTTTCAACAATTTGTTGAAAGAATCGGGATACAGATCGGAAATGAATACATAATCAGAAGCTATGATACGACGCTTACCACTACCTATCATGATGCCCGTAATCCAACGTATGCTGAGAAGAAAAAGGAATCTGATATTGGCCGGAAACACTATATTAAACTGAATCGGAAAGTGGATGACAAGGAGTATAATTTCCTCACCCTTGAACTTGATGGGATCAGCAGAATGCTGATGATTCATTCTGAACTGAATTTCATCCCGTTTTGGGCATGGGTTCGGAACGAAAAAATTCAAGGTGTCCTGGAGGCGATTCCGTCCGATTATTCTATTTTTACGGGATGGAAGGAAAAGTCGGTGATCCCCAAAGAGGAGTTTGTTCTGTTTGTCAAAAGCTGTATTAAACCACGCAAACGGCCAAACTTTGAAATTGGAACAAGCCTGCCGCTGGAAGGGAACTTGGAAGAGGAATCCCTGATTGCCGAGCTTGTGTCCGCTTGGGAAAAGCTTGGCCCATTCCGAAGTTTTTATAACGAAGAAATTGATGTTTCAACTCGAGCATATGATGCCCTGATGCTCCTGGCCGCTACCCGAAACATTAAGGAAACACAGTTGCTTGGCCGTTCCTATTCAGTCGACATAGGGCCATTGGAAGATCAAAAACAGGGAAAACGACAGCCTTTTAATATCTATGATGGAGAGCAAATGCTGACAAAGGGGTTTATCAGCTACCTTGACTATAGTGATAAAGATTCGCCATTCCAGACAATTATCGTGCAGCTTGAGGGGCATAATCATATTTTCACTAGCGCCAGAGCCATAATTGGGAACGGCGTGATAGAATGGTGGATTTCCAAGTTATTCGCATCACAGAGCCGGGATAACACGCAGGTGATGGCCAATGCGATGCGATTGTTAAGTGAGCATCATATTCAGGTAAAAGGAAGTTCCTATAATGTCGGAAGCTTCAATAATGAAACGCAGTCCTTTGTGGAAGGGGCTGAAGCGGTCAAGAAAACGTTTATCGATGCTGCCATAATCTTTGCTCATGCAAAAGGGAAACTGGAATTGCGGTCTGATGCTCCAACTGTCGGAACAGGAGAAGAGGACGAGCCTGAGACAGAACAAGGATTGGAACCGAACTTTATGTTCAGTGAAATCATCAACATGATTTCCAACAGCCAATTTACGTTTTCCCATGACATTATTCGTGATTTACATTTGAATTTGACTGCTTTGGATGATAAACATTTTGTTCTGTTAAGCGGGATTTCCGGAACAGGGAAAACCCAGCTTTGCCGCTTATATGCCAACGCCGTTTACGGTTTGGAATATGAGAGTGAAAATCCCTATTTTACGATTATTCCGGTGCGTCCAGACTGGACGGATGCGACTGCTCTGTTCGGTTATTATAGTTCCTTTGAAAAACGCTATGTCAAAACGGAGTTCCTCCAGGTTCTCCTGAATGCGTTAAAAGAACGGGATAAGCCGCATTTCATTTTACTTGATGAAATGAATTTGGCCCGGGTGGAGTATTATCTGAGTGATTACCTAAGTGCGGTTGAATCGCGCAAGGAAATTCCACTGCATCAGGATGATCAGATTACCGATATTCCAAAGAAACTGGTGATTCCGCCGAATGTCTATGTATTGGGAACCATTAATGTTGACGAAACCACCCATTCCATCTCTGATAAAGTCCTGGACCGTGCCTTTGTCATGACGCTTTCCGATGTTGACTTTGATTCATATTGGGAGAGGGTAGACCAGGATTTGAAAGCTGCGCTAACGAACGAGTTTACGATTTTACAGGAATTGCATCGCACGTTATCCTTTTATGAGCTGCATTTTGGCTATCGTTCCATGGGGGAAATGCTACAAAAACTATATGCCAATCACCAGCTCCCTGAAGAGTATCAACTGGATTCGATGGAGGCATTGGATCGGGTGATTTCTGAAAAAGTGTTAACGAAGGTCCGTGGGGATGAGCGGATTTCTGATATGCTGGCGAATTTGGAGGAATGGCTGACCATGAATATTGGTGCTGCTTCCATCTCACTTCAGCACGTGAAACGGATGAAAGAGGAGTTAGAGTATTATGGTGCAACACAATTCTGGCGCTAATCTCCTTGAGCTTTTTGATAAGCAGCAAGGCTGGATTCCTTTTTTTGATGCGTATCTTAGAGAAGCGACTGAATATAAGCTGCGTTTTCACAGTACTGAAATAGATGTGAGCTTTCAGGGTATTCCGGTACCATTTTTTCAAAAAGAGGGAAAAGGCTATGCTACGTTCATGACGCCTTTTCAATCTGGCTCCGTTCGGGTTTTTATAAACGGTCAGGAATTTGAGACCTTTGTTTATCCGGATGATCGGAAACTGACGGAAGATCAGTTCAACCTGATGCTGGAAGAAATCTTGTCGGAGGCAAATAGCTGCTTCCAGCTCAGCGGGTTGACGACCCATGTCAATGCATCTGGCCGAAACCGTGATATCACTTGGACACAGTGGAGTTATTTGGATCGATCCTTTCATCAGTTGAAGCACATTTTTTCAAGAATTGAAAAGCAGCCGCTTCGCCGTTTGGACAAGTATACCATGATGATGAAACGGGAAAAGGTCCAGCATTCGGAACAGGTCACTTTAAGGTGGTTGGATCTGCAGGGGTATGGTGACGAGATTCCGAGTACGGTACAAAATGTGAAGACATTGGAAACGCGAAATCTATATGAAAATCAAGTGCTAAAGCAGCAGTTGCAGGATTTGTATCGGCTCCTCCGCAAGTACGAAGTGGTTAAACATGAGGAGGTAGCCGGCAAAGCGTTGAGATATAAAGGGATTGTCAAGCGGTGGTTAAACAGTGCGTTTATGAATGAAGTCACAGCAAACAAAGGTCCTTATACGATTACGCAAAAATTTCGTAAGCATCCCGTCTACCGCCTTTGGTATCAATGGTTTGACCAGCTTTATAAGCATAACCGTGAGGGCATCGGCTTTGATTACCCAATTTCATTAAAAGACACGTTTCAATTGTATGAAATGTGGTGCTTTATGAAGGTGGTCAGGATTCTGAGGGAAGCGGATCTTGTGCGTGATACGGGTGGATTGTACCGGATGACGAAGGATGGCATTTTTCTGAATCTGGCCGAGAATAAGGAAAGCAAGATTCAGCTGCGGGACGGTGTGAACCTGTACTACCAACGGGCCTATCAGTTCAACTCCCCAAATTTCCATACGTATACGCAAAAGATGATTCCGGATATTGTCCTAGAAGGGGAGAACGGCCTGATAGTGTTTGACCCGAAATATCGGGTTCCGGACAATTTGGGTACTGCACTGGGAGAAATGCATAAATACCGCGATGGCATTCTTAAACGTGATACCGGTGAGCGTGCCGTTCAGGAGGTCTATATCCTGACACCGACAGCTGATGAAGCGGCCAAAGGGATGAGATATTTCGATTCGGATTATCATGATCAATATGGAATGGGTGCAATTAGAGTAATGCCAGGGGAAGAAGATGGATTTTTCCTCGAGAAGATTATGGGAATTGTTTGTCGGTTGTCCAGGTAGAAATAATGTGCAATTTTATTTTCTGGAAAACATCATTAAAATTAATTTGCGGTTTGGTAGTAAAAAACATAGTTTCATCTGTTATTAATTTAAGATAAAGAGCGGAATATGAAGAAAGGAGTAAAGTGCACATTAACGTAAATGTGTTTAATAGGGCCGAGGTGGTTATGTTCTACATATTGTTGTCTGCCCGATCTAAACAACCTTTCCCGAAAAGGTACTTACACAAATAGTTATTATGGAATATTAGTACAAATAGTACTGAAAGATATCCTCAGAAGGATCTGGACGAAATGCTCGGATTCTTCCGAGAGATTTCACTTCCTCGAAAGCTTAAGCATCTCAGAATGGTTTGGGAGCTGAGTGAGAAAGAGTTGAACGAAGTCGCTCGGATATGCTTGCTTCCTGAGAGCACAATGGGTAAAATGCCTATACTAATCAAATGATTCTAAAGGCTTTCCATACTATGGAAAGCTAGGAGGATTATTGCTCACTCCTTTTCTTTAATTCAATCTAGGATTAAAATAGTCTCTCACCAAATCCTCGTAATAACCACGTTAGTTTAGCAGTAACAGCAAGTCTGCTACCATCCCCAAGTTGAATTTCAAACAGCGCATCTATACCTACAGCTTTACCTTTCTAACTTTATAACTAACAGATAATTTTAAATTGATTTAATTTTCAGTATTTCTATTGTAAATACAGTGTTAAGTTTATATAATAAAGGAGTGAACAATCACTCTCTACTTTTAAAGAATTTTATACACAAACAAAATATAAAAAGGAGTTCATTTATGATGACACAAAGAGTTGCAGTTATTGGAGTTGGATCCATAGGCAGTATGACACTGTGGCAATTGGCTAAAAGAGGGATTCAAGCGGTTGGATTTGAACAATTTGGAATTGCACATGACCGTTCTGCGGTTGGCGGGGAATCTAGAATGTTTAGAACTGCTTACATGGAAGGTGCCGATTACGTTCCGTTGCTTAAAAAGTCACGGGAATTATGGAAACAGTTAGAGTCCGAAACAGGCCAAGAGCTACTGAATTTGAATGGTGGGCTTATGATAGGTCCAGAAGATTCCTATAAAATGAAAAACGTTGTAAAAAGCGTGATCGATTTTGATATTGGTCATGAGATTTTAGATAGTATACAAGCTACCCATCAGTATCCTCAGCATCGATTTTTTGAAAACGAAATTATCGTCCTTGACAAAGAAGCCGGAGCGATTCGACCTGAGTTAGCCGTTTTTACTGCAGCAGAACGTGCGGAAGCACTTGGTGCTAAGATACACCGATATACAGAGGTTGAAGATATATGTGAACTGGATAATAAAGTTCAGGTTACGGCAAATGGTCAAGTTTATGACTTTGACCAAGTTATTATTACAGCAGGTCCGTGGACAACAAAGTTTTTTCCTCAACTAAAAAATCATTTAACTCCTCGAAAAATTGTTATGACATGGTATCCAACAACTAGATTAGACAACTATAAACCTGAGAAGTTTCCTGTATTCGGAAGGATTTGTGAAGATATTAATATTTTTGGAGTTCCAACCATAGAAGGAAGTATGGTCAAAATTGGAAGTATTGATACCTTTGGGGATATCGAAGATCCTAGCCAATTATACCGTGATGTTAAACTTTCGCAATTAAAAGGAATTAATGGGGCTGTAAGTAAGTATTTTACTGAATTAAGACCTGACCCTGTAAGAATAAGTGTACACATGGATGGGTACACATCAGACGAACATCCTGTGGTAGGGGCGATTCCAAATTTAAATAGAACCTACATTATGGGCGGCTATTCTGGTCACGGATTCAAGCTAGCGCCAGTTATGGGGAAAATAGCTGCAGATTTATTAGTCGATGGAAAAACAAGTTTCTATATTGACCATTTTAAACCAAGCCGATTTAGTGAGTCTCAGATTGTATCTAATTAATAGTTTAAAAATATCTAAGAATTGAGGGATTGGGATGAAGAAAGGATTTATATTCATATCACTTCTTATGATGGCCTTGTTATTAGGTGCGTGTGGAAACAAGGACCAAGCCTCTGGGGAAGGCGGAAGCAAAAAGAACTATGAATTAAAATTTGGAGGCATTATGCCAGAGGATCACCCTGACACCATTGCCATGAAAAAAATAGCGAAAGAAGTAGAAAAGCAAACTGATGGACGGATCAAAATCAAGGTTTTCCCATCAAGTCAATTAGGTGATTATACTCTAATGTATGAAGAGATTGGAAAAGGAACTTTGGACATGGGGTTAATGTCTAATCCTTCCCATTTAGACAGTCGTCAGGAAATGGTTCTCCTGCCGTACCTTTTCAAAGATTATGAGCAGGCAGAAAAACAATTTAAATTGGACTCTTTTGTTGGAAAAAAACTACAAGAGATTGATAATAAACAAAATATCCAATTATTAGGATTTCATGCCCAAGGTTTTGGTGGATTGGGAACAAAGAATGAAGTGAAAGAACCATTAAATTTCAGCAGCAAAAAAGGGGTCTTGCTGCGTGTCCCTGGAATGGATACTTTTATAAAAAATGCGGAAGATTTGGGATTTAATACCGTGCCGCTGCCTTATGCTGACCTATATACAGCTCTTCAATCAGGAACAGTAGAGGGATGGGTTGGTGGACACCCACAAGTGAATTATATGCAATTTAGAGATGTTATTAAGTATTACTATCAATATAATAACTTCTTTGAGGCACACAACCTGTATATCAATAAAGACCTGTGGGATAGTTTTTCAGAAGAAGACCGCAAAGTATTCCAAAAATTATCGGATGAAATGACAGCTAATAGTTTTAAGAATGCCGAAAAACTGGAAGAGGAATACAGAGAAAAGCTGAAGGAAGAAGGAATTAAGGTCATTGAATTTTCAGATAAAGAATTACAGACACTTGCAGATTATTCGCGTAAAAACTCATGGTCTGTTGCAGAAAAGACTATTGGGAAGGACTTATTAGATGAACTATTGGCAGCATTAGAAGAATAATCAATAAAGGGGGGAAAACTTTATGAATATTATCCATAAGATTTGGAGTTCCCTCCTAGTTATCCAGAGGGGAATTATGATTATCTCTAGCTCCTTAATCGTATTAGGGTTAGTCATTACCGTTATATTACGATATATCTTCCAAACCGGATTACACGGTTTGGAAGAGTTAATTATTATTCCTGCATTTTGGATGTATTTTATAGGGGCTGCTTATGGGACATATAAAAAAGAACATATCACTGCCGATATTTTAAGTGTATATCTTACCAGTGAGAAAAAACGTTTATGGCTTAAAATGATAATCTCACTCATTAATTGTTCACTGATTTCAATATTTGCCTTTTGGAGTATAGAGTATATTTTCTGGAGCATAAACAAAGGAGCACACTCTAATGTATGGAAGTATCCTATGTATATTCCTCAGAGCTCCATCCTTGTAGGGTTTGGATTAATGACACTTTATACTTTCGTTGAATTAGTGAAGGATATTGTTAAATTACGTCGCTATAAAACTTAACGAAAATGAGGAGAATCGTATGGTCATAAATTTATTGATTGCTTTGACAATATTAATCGTTTTATTACTGATCGGCGTTCCAGTTGTTTTTACCTTTTTGGCATCTACTGTGTATCTTATTTTCTCTTTAGATTATGATCCAAGTTTTTTAGTACCCTATGGTTTTGGTAAATTGAATGCACCTGTCTTATTGGCCATTCCGTTGTTTATTATTGCAGGAAGTCTTATGGAAAAAGGCGGCATAGGAAAAATCATTATTGAATGGACCGAATTATTTGTAGGAAAGATTAAGGGCGGACTTGGCATAGTTACAGTCGTTTCATGTGCCATTTTTGGCTCGGTCTCCGGTAGTGCATTAGCAGCATTAACTACCATTGGCTCCATTATGTTTAAACGGCTTGATGAACAGGGGTATCCACGAGGCTATGTTGCTGCGCTTATTTCCAACGCTTCTATTCTAGGGTTATTAATCCCGCCTAGTGGAATTATGATTTTATATGCTTGGATAGGGAACCAATCTGTGTTAGCTAGTTTTCTTTCTACTGTCGTCCCTGGTATTATCATGATCATTCTACTTAGTATAATTAATATTTTTTATTTGAGAAACAAGCAAATTAAAGTGTCGGAAGTTTCTGTTAATATGAATCTTATGCAAAAAACGAAACGTTTTGGAATCAAAAGCTATATCGCGATACCAGGGTTAATTATGCCGATTATTGTACTGGGGGGCATTTATGGAGGGGTCATGACGGTGACCGAGGCAGCGGCAGTTGCTGCCATATACTCCATTCCAGTTGGATTCTGGGTCTATAAAAAGCTGACGCTTAAAAATTTAAAAGAAGTATTAATCAGTGCGGCAACGACAACAGGGGTCATCATGGTCATGCTGTATGCCATAACTATTTTAAGCAGGATGTATGTTATGGAGGATGTTCCCGGAATGATGACTGACCTTTTATTTTCAGTATCAGAGAACCCTTTAATATTACTTATTATGATAAATGTATTTATGATTATTATAGGTATGCTGATGGATGATATAAGTGGCGTCTTATTGGTTACACCTGTCTTGCTGCCGGTTGTTATTAATTTGGGAGTGGACCCGATTCATTTTGCAGCGATTTTGGCAGTCAATCTCGGAATGGGTAATGTCACCCCGCCAACCGCACCATTATTGTATTTTGGGGGTAACTTAGCTAAAGCACCGATTAATGAGATGTTGAAACCTACTTTTATCATGTTATTATTTGCGTGGCTTCCAACTCTCATCATTACTACTTATGTACCCGAAGTGGCATTGTTCTTACCACAATTAATTTTAGGTAAATAAAGTGTCCAGAACATTTTAGAAAAGGAGTTTTTGTATGGATGCAGAAGTGGCTGTTATTGGGGTAGGTACGATGGGGAGCATGGTGATGTGGCAATTAGCACGAAGGGGAATATCTGTAGTAGGATTTGAACAATTCGGTATTGGGCATGATCGTTCTGCTGCCGGTGGAGAATCCCGGGCCTTTCGGACTGCGTACCTTGAGGGTCCTGAATACGTACCCCTTCTGCAAGAAGCTAAAAAACAGTGGTTCGAATTAGAAATAGATACAGACAGTAAATTATTGACTTTAAATGGCGGTCTAATGATTGGTGATGAATCCAACCCCTCGATGAAAACGATCATCCGATGTATAGAAGAATTTAATCTCGACCACGAAATTTTAGTGGGGGAATCAGCACGCAAGAGATATCCACAGCACCCCCTTTGTTCAGGAGAGATAATGGTTCTTGACAAACAAGCTGGTTTTATTAAACCAGAATTGTCCGTACTATCTGCAGCAAGTAGGGCAGAGATGTTGGGGAGTACAATTTACAGATATTCTAAAGTAGAGTCCATCCAGCCCCATTCAGATGGTGTAACGGTAGTAGCCAATAATAAAAATTATTTATTTGAAAAAGTGGTCATTACAGCTGGGCCTTGGCTGGATTATATATTACCAAATTATAAAGAAAACTTTGAAGTTAATAGATTGATATTGGCCTGGTTTGCAGCTAAAGATATCCATCAGTTTACTCCTGAACGGTTTCCAATATTCGTCCGGTTCAATCAGGATATAAACCTTTTCGGTGTACCGACAATAGATGGGAATATGGTGAAACTTGCTCCTCTTACTGGATATGGAGATGGTCGTATTCAGGATCCGGACAACGTAGACAGAAATGTAAAAGTGGAGGATTTAAAAAGTTTCATAGACGGGGTTGCCAAATACATCCCAGGCCTGATACCTGAACCGATACGGGTGTCTTCATATATGGATGGGTTTACCATCGACCATCATCCTATTGTCGGTTTTGCTCCTGAACTTGAAAATGTCATTGTTTTAGGAGGGTTTTCAGGGCATGGTTTTAAAATGGCACCTGTTATGGGGAAAATTGCGGCGGATTTGGTTATTAACGGACGAACATCGCATAACATTACGCATTTAAATCCAAATCGGTTTATTAGTGCAAGGATTTAAAATTGTTTTAAATATGGGTTTACAATATTATATAGATATTAAACAAATTTAATATATTCAACAACATATGAATAGACAGAAAATTATCCCATTGCCTGGAAAGACAATCCGGCGATGGGGTAATTGGTTAGGAGATGAAAAAAAACTTGAATACGTTTGAAAAATTACCTAAGGAAAAACAAATAAAAATACTAGACGCCGCAGCAGAGTTGTTTGCAAGTAAAGGGTACTATGGTTCAGGAATAAAAGAAATATGCGAAAAGGCTGAAATATCCAATGGGGCTTTGTATAAATACTTTTTGAATAAAGAAGAGTTGTTTCTGGCTGTATTAGATCGGTGTCAACAAATAATGGTAGAAAACTTGTATGAAAAGCGTACAAAAATCGAAAGTTCGATATTAACTACTATAGAAGAATATTTAAAAGAAATTGCTGATTTATATGAAAGATTCCCAGACTACCTTAAAGTTTATGCAAACTTAGGGTCAACAAATATGGAGAAATTTTCAGAACGTTTTGCAGAAAGATTTAAGGAATCAGGTAAGTACATCTATGATATGGTAGGTGAAGCGAAAAAGAGAGGTGAATTTATTGAAGATATTGATGAAAGGGCTTTCGCCTTTTTAATCGATAATCAATTTATCCTTTTTCTATACTCGATGTTGTCTGATTACCACGAAAAACGGTTTAGGTCTTTTATGACGATAGAAGATGACATTGAACTAACACCTGAAAATAAAATTACTTTTATTTTGAACTCTATAAAGGTGTTTTTTAAATAAATTTTCCTTTTACACAATTGGATGGTTACATGAGAAAGGAAGACGATTAAGATGAATAAATTCTATGCACTGAGCCAATCAGTGCATTCTTCTATAACTGGTTTACAGGGATTACATAGAATAGAATTACTGTCTTTGCTAAAATTTTAAAAAGGATAAATCTACAAACATATTGCAATTAAATTATAGGAGGATCTTACCTCCCCCCCCCTAGAGGGAACCGTGAAGTGTTGTATTTTCATCATTTATACGATTCTGGTAACTATATGATATCAGGTTAGGTAGAATTACTCGAATCACGCAATTATAATTTGGAGCAAATTCGGGGTTGAAAAAAGGTAGCATACTCCCCCAAATTCATCGTCACCTGCATGAATTAGGGGGAGTATGCTAACCGCTATCTTCATAGTAAATTGGTACGAATCTTTGTTCATTTTAAATACAAATTGGTTGGATAAGCCCCGCTAAAACAGGCTATACAACGACTGCTAGTATCTGCAAGATCTACATCAACAGCCTCTAATAACCCTTCGGTGCTTAAAAAGGCCAATGAATCGGCTTCGATCACTTGTCCCATTGCTCGTTCATGTTCATGCTTATTTGCAAAAAGCTCATCTTTTGTTGGCATATCCACACCATAAAAACAAGGGTTTTTAACCATTGGTGATGTGATTCTTACATGGACTTCCTTTGCTCCTGCCTGGCGAATCAACTGGACAATTCGCTTGCTTGTGGTTCCTCGAACAATCGAATCATCGACAAGTACGACTCTTTTACCCTCGAGGAGCTCATGAACGGGGCTTAATTTAAGACGGACGGCTAAATCGCGTAATTCTTGAGTTGGTTCAATAAAGGAACGTCCTGCATATGGGTTTTTGATGATTCCCATTTCATAAGGAATTCCCGATTGCTGGGCATAGCCAATAGCGGCAGGAACACTCGATTCTGGAACAGCAACCACAACATCAGCTTGCGCAGGGTGTTCTTTAGCTAAAATTTGCCCTAATTCTTTCCTGATGGCTAATACATTTCTTCCGTGAATCACGCTATCAGGGCGGGCAAAATAAACAAATTCAAAAGAACAAAGGGAAACCTCCCCCTTTTCCGCAAATCTCCCCGTTTTTATTCCATTCTCGTCTACAAGAAGCCATTCACCGGGCTCAACGTCTCTCCAGAACTTGGCATCAACTGCATTTAAAGCACATGTTTCGGAAGCCGCTATGATAGACTCTCCGATTTTTCCGAGACTGAGAGGACGTAACCCATGACGATCCAGGGCAATAAGCATTTGTTTTTCAGTCATAATGAGCAAGGCAAATGAACCGTCCAGGCGTTTAAGAACGTCTGGTCCAGCTTCTGAAAAATACTTTTTACTGGAACGCGCTATGAAGTGAGCAATAATTTCCGTATCCGTTGTTGTCTGAAAGATGGCACCTTGTTGTTGCAGGACATTACGCTCAATTCTTGCATTTACAAGGTTGCCATTATGAGCAACAGCCAAATCCCCCTCACTATACTTAAATACAAGGGGCTGAGCATTTTGGAGTAAGCTTTCTCCAGATGTGGAATATCGTACATGACCAATGGCCATATTTCCGCTAAGCCCATCAAGGGTTTTTCGGGAAAATACTTGGGTTACTAAACCCATTCCCCGATGATGCCTAAATGTTTTTCCATCACTTGCTACTATCCCGGCACTCTCCTGTCCACGATGCTGAAGGGCATGAAGCCCGTAATAAGTTAAATCAGCCGCTTTTGGGTGATTAAACACTCCAAATACTCCGCATTTCTCCCGCATTTCCTCAACCATATGCGTAAGCCTCCCCGTCCCTATTCATTCTATTATTTTTGTCGAGTGATGATTTTCTATCCTAAATAATTTATTGCAGTCTTTGTTTATTCAATGGTACCAACAGAAAAAACTTTTTTGGTGTTTAATAGTGCGGATGAGGAGAACATAAAAAAATGAAAAGTTTGAAAAAATTAGAAGCATTTATAGGCTGTTGAGGGAGGCGAACGCTAATGAAAATAATTAAACCTGGCTCTACGATCGGTATTTTAGGGGGAGGACAGCTGGGAAGAATGATGTCACTTGCTGGGAGAAATATGGGATATCGCTTCATTACTTTGGATCCAACACCGGATTCTCCCTGTGGACAGGTGGCTGATCGACAAATCATCGCTCCGTTTTCCGAGTTAAAAGCAGCAAAAGAGTTAGCGGATTCCTCAGACGTTATTACTTATGAATTTGAGAATGTTGATTCTAATGTAGCCTCCATCTTAGAAACAACGTCTTTCGTACCACAAGGAAGCGGGCTCCTAAAAATAACCCAAAATCGTATTCGTGAGAAGACCGCGTTACAGACTTATGATGTGCCTGTTGCCCCCTTCAGGGTTATAGAATCTGAAAGTGATATTCGCTCGGCAATTGATGATTTTGGGATGCCTTGTGTCATGAAAACAGCAACAGGTGGTTATGATGGCAAAGGCCAATGGGTGATTCGAGATAAAGATCAACTGTCAACGGCTGTTGAGGCTATCGAAAATTCAGGTGTGGAAATGATTATGGAACAATGGATACCCTTCAGCAAAGAATTATCGGTGATTGTTGCCCGCAATTTATCAGGTCAGGCTAAGACCTTTCCTGTTGCTGAAAATATCCATATCAATAACATTTTGCATCAGTCCATCGTGCCTGCAAGAATCACGGATGATCAGCGAAGTAACGCAGAAGTCATCGCATTAAGAATTGCCGATTCCCTCCAAATCGTTGGATTAATTGCCATCGAAATGTTCCTTACGAATGAGGGGGATATTATCGTAAATGAGCTAGCCCCAAGACCTCATAATTCAGGTCACTTTTCAATGGATGCTTGTATCACATCACAATTTGAACAGCATATTCGGGCCATATGTGGACTGCCCTTAGGAGATACTACCCTTTTAAGTCCAATTATCATGGTGAATATTTTAGGTCAGCATGTAAGGAAAGTGTTAGATAAAATGGATCAACTTCCTAGTACGGCTAAACTACATTTATATGGGAAGAAGGAAAGCGTAGAAAATAGGAAGATGGGCCATATCAATTTTTTAGGTGCAACTTTGGAGGAAGTGGTCGAGCAAATCAATAAACTCCAAATTTGGTCCTGAAAAATGAAGTGTCATTTATAGGTATGGAAGTTATCGAAACGGGCTTTTAGAACAGGAGGGATAATCTTGGAAAAATTAGAACAGCTTTATGAAGGAAAAGCCAAAAAGGTGTTCAAAACATCAGAGCCTGGAAAGTATTGGATTGAGTATAAAGATGATGCCACTGCCTTTAATGGCGAGAAAAAAGCACAAATTGCGGGAAAAGGAAAGTTAAATAACGAGATTAGTACCATTTTTCTTAGTTTATTGAAGGAAAAAGGAGTGGACAATCATTTTATTAAAAGAATCTCAGCAACCGAACAAATCGTCCAGCAAGTGGAAATTATCCCCATTGAAGTGGTGGTTCGAAACATTGCGGCTGGATCACTGGCCAAACGGCTGGGATGGGAGGAAGGAAAGGATCTCCCACAGCCCATTGTGGAGTATTACTTTAAAAATGATGAGTTAGGGGACCCTTTCATTAACAATGATCATATTGCCATTCTTGGACTTGCAACAGAACCAGAATTAACTGAACTTCGAAGACAATCCCTGATCATCAATGAGATTTTAAAAGAGTATCTGTTAAACAGAGATATTATCCTAGTTGATTTCAAATTGGAATTTGGGAAAACTCCCGAAGGCAAATTAATCTTGGCGGATGAAATCTCTCCGGATACGTGTCGATTCTGGGATGCCCATACAATGAAAAAGTTAGATAAGGATAGGTTTAGACGAGATTTAGGGAATGTTGAGGAAGCCTATCAAGAAATCCTGCGGAGAATTGGGGGTAGTGTAAATGTTTAAAGCGACGGTCTATGTAACATTGAGGGAAAGTGTGTTAGATCCACAAGGGAATGCCGTTCATGAGTCGCTCCATTCTCTTGGCTATGACGAGGTTGGGGATGTTCGAATAGGGAAATACATGGAGATTGAAGTGAATAGTGATGATCAAAAGGCGGCGGAGGAACGGGTAAGGGATATGTGTGAGAAGCTGTTAGCCAACACCGTCATCGAAGACTATAGGTTTAATCTTAACAGGCTGGAAGGTTAGGAGGGGAACAAGTTGAACTTTGCTGTACTGGTTTTTCCTGGTTCAAATTGCGATATAGATATGTATAAAGCTGTTTTAGATACGATTGAACAACCTGTCGAATATGTATGGCATCCTGAGACGGACCTGGCAAAGTATGATGCGATTCTCGTCCCTGGAGGGTTTTCTTATGGGGATTATTTGCGTCCAGGAGCTGTAGCGAGTCTTTCTCCTGTTATGGAGCAAGTAAAAATAGCAGCGGAAGAAGGTAAATTGGTGCTTGGGGTCTGCAATGGATTTCAGATCTTAACGGAAGCAGGATTATTGCCAGGTGCTTTACGGAGAAATCAACGCTTAAAGTTTCACTGTGACACCATCGATTTAAAAGTAGAAAACAACAAAACACCATTCACCTTAGAATACCTGGAAGGCGAAACAATCCGTATTCCCATTGCCCATGGGGACGGAAATTATTATTGTGACGAGGATACACTAAAATCTTTGGAACAGAACAATCAAATCGTATTCAGGTATAAAGGGACGAATCCAAATGGTTCCATTTCTGAGATTGCCGGGGTAATAAACGAGAGAGGTAATGTTTTAGGTTTAATGCCGCACCCTGAGCGCGCCGTTCATAAATGGCTGGGGTCAGATGACGGAAGGCGGATGTTTTCTTCTATATTAAGTTACTGGAGGCGACAGCATGGCACAGTATAATGAACCGACTCCTGAGCAAATTGTTGAGCAAAAGATCTATCGAGAAATGGGATTGACGGACGAAGAGTTCGATAAAGTAATCGAGATTCTTGGGCGGAAACCCAATTATACGGAAACGGGCATATTTAGTGTCATGTGGTCCGAGCATTGCAGCTATAAAAATTCAAAGGTAGTACTCAAACGTTTCCCCACTTCCGGTCCTCACGTGCTGCAAGGACCTGGAGAAGGAGCGGGAATTGTTGACATTGGCGATCATCAGGCGGTTGTCTTTAAAATTGAAAGCCACAATCATCCATCGGCCATTGAGCCCTATCAAGGTGCAGCTACAGGGGTTGGCGGTATTATTCGTGATGTTTTTTCGATGGGAGCAAGACCGATTGCTTTATTGAACTCACTAAGGTTTGGCGAACTGGATAACCCAAAAACCAAATATATTTTTGAAAATGTGGTTGCGGGTATTGCCGGATACGGTAACTGTATGGGAATCCCTACTGTTGCTGGAGAGATCTACTTTGATTCATCCTATGAAGGAAATCCGCTGGTTAATGCTATGTGTGTTGGCTTAATCGACCATGATCAAATTCAAAAAGGGGTAGCCAAAGGAATTGGCAATCCTGTCATTTATGTTGGGGCATCGACTGGAAGAGATGGGATTCATGGAGCGACATTTGCTTCAGAAGAGTTGAGTGAAAATTCCGAAGCGAAACGCCCAGCGGTTCAAGTGGGCGATCCATTTATGGAAAAATTGCTGCTGGAAGCGACCCTTGAATTGATCACCTCTGGTCACGTTGTCGGTATTCAGGATATGGGGGCGGCGGGATTAACCAGCTCCAGCTCTGAAATGGCCAGTAAAGCGGGAAATGGCATTGAACTCGACCTGGACCTTGTTCCTCAACGTGAAAAAGGTATGACGGCCTATGAAATGATGCTCTCAGAATCCCAAGAAAGAATGCTGGTTGTGGCGAAAAAAGGGAAAGAAGAGGATGTAAAAAAGATTTTTGATAAATGGAGATTACACTCTGCTGTAATCGGCAGGGTCACAGATGATAACCTGCTCAGGTTGCTTCATAAAGGGGAGGTCGTGGCCGAAATCCCGGCAGACAAGCTGGCGGAGGATGCGCCGGTATATTGTAAGCCATCAAAAGTTGCTCCTTATTATGAACAGTCCTCCTCATTTGATCCGGCTGCAGCCATTGAAGAACCTAGCGACTATCATTCCGTCTTAAAGCAGCTGTTGGCGTCTCCTACGATTGCAAGTAAGGAGTGGGTCTACCAGCAGTATGATTATATGGTTCGAACCAATACAGCTGTCATACCCGGGTCGGATGCCGCGGTTGTGGCCATTCGTGGAACACGAAAAGCATTGGCGATGACAACAGATTGCAACGGAAGGTATGTTTACCTTGATCCATACGTTGGCGGAGCCATTGCCGTAGCCGAAGCCGCTCGTAATGTCGTCTGTTCCGGTGCGGAGCCATTAGCTATTACTGATAACTTAAACTTTGGTAGCCCTGAAAAACCAGAAATCTTCTGGCAGTTTGAAAAAGCGGCAGATGGAATTAGTGAAGCGTGCCGTCAGTTGAATACACCGGTTATTGGCGGAAACGTCAGTCTTTATAACGAGACAAAGGGAGAAGCCATTTATCCAACACCAACGATTGGAATGGTCGGCTTAATTAAGGATATCGATCATATTACGACCCAGGAATTTAAAAAAGAAGGAGACCTCATCTTTTTATTGGGGGAAACCAAAGCTGAGATGGGCGGATCCGAATACCAAAAAATGGTGACAGGAAAAATTGAAGGCAGGCCGCCGCAGATTAACCTTGATTTGGAAAAGAATGTTCAGGCTTTTACCCTCAAGGCAATTCAAGAAGGATTGGTGCAATCAGCCCATGATACAGCAGAAGGCGGATTGGCCGTTGCTCTGGCAGAAAGCTGTATTGGCGGGAAGCTCGGCGCGGAAATTCAATTAACTGACGAACTTCGCCCAGACTTTAGCCTTTTTAGTGAATCGCAATCTCGAATTATTCTTTCCGTATCAGGCGAACACGCTGAGAAGATAAAGGAAATAGCGAAACAGCAGGGTGTGTCAATAAAAGAAATCGGGAAAGTGAGAGGCAAGGAATTGACGATTACACACAATGGAAGAAAGGTCATCTCAGAGCCAATTGCTACTTTGGAAGAAGCTTGGCGGGGTGCAATTCCAAACATAATGCGTTCAGGATTAGTAAAAAAGTTAAACATGCAGGAAATCTCGGCAAGTTTACCGTAAAGGAGTGAACCGGATGAGTGAGGCGTACCGTCAAGCGGGTGTCAATATAGATGCAGGTAATGAAGCGGTTGAAAGAATGAAAAAGCATGTGAAAAAAACCTTTCGTCCAGAGGTGTTAACCGGATTAGGAGGGTTCGGCGCTCTTTTTAAGCCAAACTTAACAGGGATCGAAGAGCCAGTGTTTGTTTCCGGTACGGATGGGGTAGGGACCAAATTGAAAATTGCCTTTGCCATGGACAAGCACGATACGATCGGAATCGATGCTGTCGCCATGTGTGTAAATGATGTCATCGTCCAAGGGGCCGAGCCCCTTTTTTTTCTAGACTATCTGGCCTGCGGCAAGATCATTCCTGAAAAAATTGAAGCCATCGTCAAAGGGATCGCGGATGGCTGTGAACAGGCCGGATGTGCCCTAATCGGCGGAGAAACAGCTGAGATGCCGGGGATGTACCAGGATGGGGAATATGATATTGCAGGTTTTACTGTAGGAATGGTCGACCAAAAACATTTAATTGATGGAACGAAAGTTAAGGATGGCCAGGTCTTGATTGGGCTGGCATCTAGTGGTGTACATAGCAATGGGTTTTCCCTTGTCCGTAAAGTGCTATTGGAGGATGCCAAGCTATCCTTACATGACTATGTGGATGAATTGGAATCTGAATTGGGACCAGTATTACTGGAACCAACAAAAATTTATGTGAAATCCGTCCTTTCAACCATACGGAAATACAATGTCTTTGGTCTTGTACATGTAACAGGCGGGGGCTTTTACGATAACATTCCTCGGATTCTTCCTAAGGGTTTACAGGCTGAAATTAGGGATGGATCATGGACGATTCCGAAAATTTTCTCCTTTATTCAAAAGGCGGGCAAAATTTCCGATTATGATATGTTTCGAACATTTAATATGGGAATTGGAATGATTCTGGTCGTAGATTCCGCAGATTCCGAGGGCATTATGGAGCACCTGCAATCGTTGGGTGAAGATGCCTATGTGATTGGTACTGTCCAAAAAGGTGCCGAAGACGTCGTGTTTAAGAAGGAGTAGGTATGAAGATTGCCGTTTTTGCTTCTGGTACGGGTTCTAATTTTTCAGCGATTCTCGAATCAATCCAATCGAAAAAAATCACGAACGTTGAAGTGGTTTTACTAGTCAGCGACCGCCCCGAAGCCCTTGCGGTTCAGAAAGCAAGGGAGGCAGGGATCCCAGTGTTTACTTTTAGAGCGAAAGATTTTCTAGACAAACGAGCCTCTGAAGAAAAGATCCTCGAAGAGTTAACACAAAGGCAGGTTGAGTTTATTGTATTGGCTGGGTATATGAGACTGTTAGGACATGTTTTACTCATGGCCTATGATGGAAAAATCATCAATGTCCATCCATCTTTATTACCTGCCTTTGCAGGTAAGGATGCCATTGGCCAAGCGCTCGATTATGGGGTCAAGGTGACCGGTGTGACGGTACATTATGTAGATGAAGGGATGGATACAGGTCCAATTATTGCCCAACAAGCTGTCAACATCGACCCGGATGAGACCAGAGAAACATTAGTAAAAAAGATTCAAGCCATGGAGCACCAATTATTTCCGGAAGTGATCCATCGTCTAGCGAATAGGGAGGCAGTAAAATGACAAGGGCTTTGATTAGTGTTTCCGATAAGGCCGGAATCGTCGAATTTGCAAAGGAATTAGAGAAGCTTGAGGTTGAAATCATATCGACAGGTGGTACGGCAAAATTACTTGCTGAAGAAGGTGTCAAGGTAACCGGAATATCTGAGGTTACTGGTTTTCCGGAAATACTGGATGGACGGGTGAAAACCCTTCATCCCAATATCCATAGCGGCCTTTTAGCGATAAGGGATAAGGAAGAACACCGAAAGCAAATCGAGGAACTTGGAATCCAGCCGATTGATTTAGTTATCGTGAATTTATATCCATTTAGAGAAACCATATCGAAGCCGAATGTTACCTATGAAGAAGCGATCGAAAACATTGATATTGGCGGTCCGACCATGCTGCGCTCAGCTGCTAAAAATCATGCCTTTGTGACCGTTGTCGTCGATGCGCTTGATTATCCAATTGTCTTGAATGAAATGAAAAATGGCGGAGTCACCATGGAAACGAAAAGACGGTTAGCAGCAAAAGTGTTCCGTCATACGGCTGCCTACGATGCCCTCATTTCTAATTATTTAACGAAGCAAACAGGGGAAGAATGGCCGGAGCAATATACGGTAACCTTTGAGAAAGAACAGGACCTAAGATACGGAGAGAACCCGCATCAAAAAGCGGCCTTTTACCGAAAGCCATTAGCTAGCTCCGGGACATTGTCCACAGCTGAACAATTGCATGGAAAAGAGCTGTCCTACAATAATATCAATGATGCTGATGCGGCTTTATCCATCGTAAAAGAGTTTGATCAGCCAGCAGTTGTTGCGGTCAAACATACAAATCCTTGCGGTGTGGGTATTGGAAACACCATTTTTGATGCCTATCAAAAGGCTTATGAATCAGATCCTGTATCGATTTTTGGAGGAATCATTGCCGCGAATCGGAAAATTGATCGGCCAACCGCAGAGAAGATGAAGGAAATCTTTCTTGAAATCATCATGGCGCCTGATTTTGATGAAGAGGCCTTGGAACTGTTAAAGGGAAAGAAAAACCTTCGCTTGCTCAGGCTCGGTGAGGTGAAAATGGCATCTCAGCCAGAATTCAAGCTTTCCTCTGTTTCAGGAGGAGTCCTTGTTCAAGAAGAAGATGTCAAGCAAATTCGTTCTGAAGATCTTCGTGTCGTTACCGAAAGAAAGCCTACCCAGGAAGAAGTGGAACAGCTTCTTTTTGCCTGGAAAGTGGTTAAACATGTAAAGTCTAATGCCATTGTCCTGACAAAGGGATTTCAAACAATTGGGGTTGGAGCGGGCCAAATGAACCGGGTGGGATCGGCAAAAATAGCGATAGAGCAAGCCGGAGGAAAAGCGGCAGGCTCCTTCCTAGCCTCCGATGCCTTTTTTCCGATGCCGGACACGGTCGAGGAAGCCGCAAAGGCAGGTATTACCGCCATCATTCAACCAGGTGGGTCCATTCGGGATGATGAATCGATTGAAGCGGCAAATAAACATGGAATCGCCATGGTGTTTACGGGCATAAGACATTTTAAACACTAGGAGGGGTCACCAGAATGAAGGTGTTAGTCGTGGGGAGAGGCGGTCGTGAACATGCCATTGTGTGGAAATTGTCTCAAAGTCCCAAGATTGAACAAATTTTTTGTGCTCCAGGCAATCCGGGAATCGCAGCATTAGCGAAATGCATACCCGTTTCTGTTTCAGAGATCGAAAAATTAGCTGATTTTGCAAAAAATGAACAAATAGATGTAACGTTTGTAGGGCCGGAGGAGCCTCTCTCAAAGGGGATTGTCAACCATTTTAAAAAACAGGGATTAGCGATTTATGGACCTACAAAGGAAGCAGCAATGATCGAGGGCAGTAAGGCCTTCGCAAAAGAATTAATGATGAAATATCAAATTCCCACTGCGAAATATGCTGCTTTTACAAATTATGAGGAGGCCCTAACCTACGTTCGCAGTGAGGGGGCGCCAATCGTCATAAAAGCCGATGGCTTAGCAGCGGGAAAAGGTGTGGTTGTAGCAAGAAGTCTGGATGAAGCTAAGGAAGCGCTAAAAAGTATGTTGAAAGATGTCACGTTTGGTTCGGCTGGAGCAAGAGTAGTTATCGAGGAGTATCTAGAAGGAGAAGAAATGACCTTACTCGCCTTTGTCAATGGGACCACTGTGAAGCCAATGGTTCCGGCCCAAGATCATAAGCCTGTGTTTGATGGTGATGAGGGGCCTAACACGGGTGGAATGGGAACGTACGCGCCATTACCGCAAATTGATTCATCCCTGGTTGAAAGGATTGTGCGAGAAATCGTCCAACCAACGGTAAGAGGAATGGAAGCGGAAGGCTGCCCCTTTGAGGGGATTCTTTATACGGGTTTGATGCTGACAAAGGATGGGCCTAAGGTGATTGAATATAATGCACGCTTTGGTGATCCGGAATCACAGGTTGTTCTCCCTCTTTTAGAAACAGATCTAATAGATATCGTAATCGCGAGCATCACCGGTGAATTAGAAAGTGTAGACGTGAAATGGAAAGACAAGTCGGCTGTTGCGTGATTATGTCTTCTGCCGGCTACCCAGGTCCATACGAAAAAGGCTATGTCATTCATGGATTGGATCAGGTTTCTGATCCGGCGATCGTTTTTCATGCTGGTACCTCTGAACAGGAGGGCAAAATCGTGACCAGCGGCGGACGTGTTCTGGGGATTACTGCAATAGGGGATACCTTGAAAGAAGCGAGGAATTTGGCGTACCAGTCCGTAGAAAAGATTTCTTTTGCAGGTGCTCATTACCGGACCGATATAAGTTCCAAGGCTTTTCAATAAACATGCTGGAAGCATATATAAATAAGTTGAAAGGAAGGAATGAAAGTATGGATAAAAACAAAGGGAAGACACCAAATATTTCAGGTAGTTTTCAAGTGGTTGCAGATGACCGAAAAGAAACTATTGAGGAATTGAAAAATGACAATAAATTAGATGAAGAAACAGAATACTACGCACGAATTTTTATGGAAGATTAGTGGTAAATGCTAGCGATTGGTTTTGCTAGTTTAATCGTAACCATTCTGTCATTTAACCGAAAAAAATAATCCACCCTTGAAGCGCTTGGATTATTCCCGCTTTCAGTCGACCCACCGAGGGAACCGTCTATTGCTAGACCGGACATGTTACTGCATGTTCGGTCCTTTTATTATCAATCGTGGGATGTAATGAACTTAAAGCTAATGGATTTTATGTTTTATTTAGAAAACACTTCTCAGCACACTGATTTTTAAATTCAAGTTAGATTGCCGAGGCAATTAGGAAATAAAATTTAAGAGCCTAAAATATGCAAGTTTTTTTGAATGCTTGCGTATTTTAGGCTCTTTTAAATTTATGAAAGACACTACCCTGCTATAGCCAAATATAATTTTTCTTTGAATATACGAGATTTGACACATTCCACTTTACGGGAAAGGGGTATTTTAGTTTTTAAAACAATTAATGTCAGATTTGAAAATAAATCAGGTCCGTAGTTTTTATAATTATATTAAATCTTTCATATTATATAATCCTGGCTCTTTTCCTTTTAAGAAAATGGCTGCGTTAACCGCCCCTACAGCAAATACTTCTTTAGAAGCTGCATGATGGGAAAGAGTTATGACTTCATCCCGGCCGGCAAAAATAATATCGTGTTCTCCAACGATCGTGCCCCCACGAATAGCATGAAGGCCGATTTCTTTCTTTGTTCTTTTTTCACGAACGCTGTGCCGGTCGTATGTATAAGAATATTGATGATCTAATTCTTCGTTAATCGAATCAGCAAGCATAAGTGCGGTGCCTGAAGGGGCATCGATCTTTTGGTTATGGTGTTTTTCAACGATTTCAATATCAAACTGATCACCTAAAACAGAAACCGCTTTTTTAGCTAGCTCGGCAATCAAATTTACACCAATAGACATATTTGCAGTGAAGAATAGAGGGATTTCTTTTGCAGCTCTATGGATCTTTTCAACTTCTTCTTTGCTATATCCAGTTGTTGCAATAACGAGTGCCACTCTGTTAGTGAGACAATAATCAAGTAATTCATCAAGAACGGATGGGTGAGAAAAATCAATAATGACATCCGGTTCAATTGAAAGAGAAGAGAGCTGTTTAGGAGTCGACACCACTGGAAAATCAGTGGAATCTTCTGTGTTCTTGTCAATTCCCGCCACAACTTTACTGTCGTCTCTAGTAGAAATGATATTATAAATCACTTTTCCCATTTTACCTGAACTGCCACAAATTATAATATTAGCCAAAATCATTCATTCCTTCCAACAGTTGATAGTTTGTTTTTATTTTACCAAGAATTTCTTTTGCCGACAGCTAATTTTTCTTTATCTCTTGAGACAGATGTTTTGCCATTTGAATCCTCCTGAAAGCGGTTTACTTTATTATTTTAGCTTACTATTTTGATAATTGATAACAAAATATCTTCCAGAGAAAAAGGCTCTAGCAGAAGGACAGGGGTGGGGGAGTGGCTGTGACTTGAGGGGGTGCGTTTTGTTGTCTTAAAAAATGTTATTTAGCTAATATTTTAGTAGAATGAAAGTATGATGCTCGTAAATAACTGAATCTTTGAATGGGGGATTTATATGAAAGATTATAATGAAATACAAGTAACAAAAAAAGTTTTGAAATCAATCACTTGCAACAAATGTGGAAAGTCTAAAAAAATTTCTGACTTCGGCTTCGAACAAGATGAATTCCATTCCTTTAATTTAACATTTGGATATGAATCAATGTATGATAAACAAAGATGGAAATTTGATCTTTGCGAAAGCTGCCTGGTTGATTTTGTAAAAACTTTCAAACATGCTCCCGACATCTTTGAAGACTAGTGTTTGCTAGAAAAAACAATCCACCCTTGAGTTAGAAACTCTGGTGGATATTTTTTCGTGTAATTTAATCAGAGACATTAAAGAGAATGATTATTTTCAATCGTCCTTGTTAACTCTATTTTGACTAACTTCACCAAATGTTCCCTATTAAGCGAATTATCATTCTTGGTATAAACATTAAGATGTTCCAAATCACTTCAAATATAAACTCAATTAGGGTATCTTTAAAAAAGCCGTCTCTACTTCTTTTTTTATTTTTCATCTTCTAACTCCCAATTAATCAATCGTTGTTTAACTATCGATTTTAGCACATTGAAACTTTTGGTAATCACATTTCATTTTATATCATATAGAGCACCTCCCAGAACAAAAGGTACTCTATACACACGAATCTTTGAACTCTGTGTTATTCTTTTCCGCTAAACTCTAAAATATTTAAACCCTCAGATGCCTCTGGTGCTTCAAAAAATTTAGTAACATGAATAAACACCGCTTCCGTGTCAAAAGCTGCTCTTTCGGGTTGTTCGTTACGCCTTTTTGCAATTTGGCGTAAGCATTGCTCGTTATTTAGATTAAGGAAAATTAGTTGATGGCTTGCATTGACCTCTGACACCATATCCAAAAACCACGTTCGCAGTTTTTGAGTGTTAGCCGGAAAATCCATCACTACATTTGTACCGACACTTAATATGTTTTGGACATGCTTTTTCACCAACGGCTTGAGCTGCGCTGAGAACTTTAGATAATCATCAAATGATGCAATCTGATTGGGATAAAGTGATGAAAGCCATTCATCCTCAGACAACAGTACCGCATGTTTATCTATCGCCAATTGTTTTGATTTAGTTGATTTTCCAGCTCCCATTTTTCCGCAGAAAAAGTATAGCGTCCCCATTTGTTTCATATTTTTTTACCCCCCGCGCTTATTTTAGTTTAAACTTTTTCCTTCGTTTAGTTCCCGTAGACTTTTTCTCTTATTAATATTTAGATGTTAAGATTTATATCCAATTTACTTATTCTATCAATTTGATTTATATTCCTTTTTTAACAAGCCTGCCGGTTACTTCAATAAGAAAAAGCATTACCGATTTCCAGTAATGCACCCGTTTAAGTGTAAAATTTCACAATTTTGGTTTTTAAAAAGCAACCCCTTGTCAATCCCTATGCTCCGTTAGTTAATATTAATTAATTAATTATTTGTTTATGTAGTCTTCATTTGTCATTGCATAAATTAAGTGGTTTTCCCAAGAACCATTTATATTAAGGTAATTTATTGCCAATCCTTCTTTTCTAAATCCATTTTTTTTAAGCACTCGAATAGATGCTATATTTTTTTGCATAACGGCAGCCTGAACTCTGTGGAGATTTAAATCCTCAAAAGCAATTTTAATGATTAAAGAAACTGCTTCAGAAGTATACCCCTTACCATTATGGTCTTTGTCTAAATAATAACCAAGATTCGCATTCTGAAAAGGTCCGCGAACAATGCCTGATAAAGTAATCCTACCAATTAGTTGTTCGGAAGTTTCTAAGAAAATACCATATGTATAAGTTTTGTCGTTTTCTACGTCAGATTTATATAAGCATATTTCCTTTAATTGTCCTTCAAAGGTATAGTGTGATTCGGGTTTTATTGGTTCAAATGATCCAAAGAAATCACGATTTCGACTACGAAGTTCAAGTAATTGCGCTACGTCACCTTCTTCTAAATACCTTAAATACACCTTATTATTCCTCATTTTATCATCCTTTTTTATATTATTAGTTTGCTTTTCTTTGTTCAACTATATTGCCGTTAGTTTAAGTGAAATTTCTCGCAATCTTCACTCTAAATTGCAACATAAATATCCAGTTATTAAGTGGTAAACTGTCTGTCATTCAGTGTTATTCTCTTGGTCATTCAGTGGTAAAGGCTATGACAAGGATGGTACATTTCATTGGCTGTAATCAAAGAGAATCATAGTAATCTCTATAGAAAACCTTTACATCTTTCATAGCCCTTTCCATTTCGTACTCATCATCTGTTTCTGGATCAAACGGAATAAGATGTGATATTGAACTTATTTGGATATCCATTGAGCTGACAGGCTTTGCTGAGTGGTAATCCTCTGGGTAGTCAATCGGGTTATAAACCTTTTCCTTTACTCTTTCCGCATCCTCAAGCTGCTTCATCATTTCCTGTATGCTAGGGAAACGGTCTAAATGCATCCTCCAATACTTCCATTCATTTTTTGTTATGTTCGTAACAGTGGATGCAAGTTCTTCGAGTGGAAACTTAAATTCCTTGGAGATTAAATATAATAATCTCAGTACTGTTATTTTCCTCGCTTTATAAAGTTTACGTTCAAATGTGCCTTCTGTTAGCAGATTATAATTTGTCTGTTGTGCATATAGCAAACTACAAAGGATGGTAAGAATTTGGTTGAATACTGTTGTTTGGAACCATTTTTCCTTAAGCGTTTTATCATAGGAATCAATTAATTCAAGTTCTTTATCTTCGAACTCCTCCTGTCGGGCAAATACGGCAAAACCATAGTTAATAACCTCAACAAGGGACTTCAATGGAGGGGATACGTCCTCAGGTAATTGGAAAGAAGAATGATTTTGATCCGATGTGAACTTTTCTACATACTCCATTAACATAGATTTATCTTCATCCAGCTTTTTTAAGTTGGTTTGATACTCAACATTTAGATTTTGTTTATCGGTAAAATACGCATTTATAATGGGGATTTGAGTGCAAAGAAAATGAGTAATCGTAAGGACAACCTCTGATTCAAAGAATGTCAGCTGTTTAAAGAACCTCTTAACGTCGTCATCATCACCAAAAATATCTGCTAATTCTTCCTCAGAAGATTTTATAATTTTTTCTAATTGTTCTGAGCTTTCCAAGTAACGGATTAAGGGAATAAATTTGGTACCTCTCATTCGTTTAATAGAAATCAATGGAGCATCCTCCTTTCTCAAATATTATATGCTTTTGTGCGTATTTCCGCACGAGAAAAAAGTGCTTTTCAGAAAAGAATATTTTATAGTTTAAGTGAGAGGAACAAGAGAACTTGTAAGATGGAAGGGGGAGAGGAAATGAATATTTATGATATTTTGCAAGAAGTGTATGAGGAAGCTCTTTGGATTGAACCTAAGTTTGGATTGCCAATTGATACGAATCTGCAGCGTCTAATGACAATAAGCTTTCCTTCTGTTTGCGAAGTAGATTTTATTATTGATGCAAAAAGTATCATTTTACCTGTTAATAGTGATTCTATCATTTATCCGTTTACCGAGTTAAACTACTCATATTTTAGTGAAAAAGAGCAAAAAATCATTCATTCACCACTTGTTACAGTTTGGTAATTTATAAAACTAAAGAAGGGAGGAAGCTCCATGGCACTGTATGTTAGCATGTTACAGGAAAAATTGGATGAAGTTATAGAGTCCCAAGGAAAATTGACTCCAATAATCGAGGATATTCAAAGCTTTATAGAATATCCTAATATCGTACAAGATGTCTTAAATAAAGAGGCTCGCTTATTAGCCAGACGAATGGAGGAAATCCAAGCTAAAATCGAGGAATATGATCGTGTTAACGAAGAAGAACGAGCAAGGATGGATATGACAGCCTGGTATTTTAAAGAGAAAGATAAACGGAAGGGGAGGGAGAGAAATGAGCTTTAATTGCTGGTGGTGTGATGAAACAAATCAAGATAATCAAAAAGTGACCCGTTCCTATCGAGGTGTTAGCGATGAATTATTTTGTCCAGCGTGTGCAAGGGAATTGGACCAATGGACAGAGGAAAAATGGGAAGAGCATTATGATAAACTTTCCTTTGGTGATGGGGGCTGGGTTCCGGCTGTTCCTAAAGTCAGAAGACGATGTCGGGTTGAGGGCTGTGATGGTATTCCTGAGCCAGATGAAAATTATTGTGATGAACATATTAGGGAACCTTAATTTCTTTAGTGGAGTGGAGGAAATACACTCTTTGTAGGTAGCATGGATGACTGCTCAAGCATAACAAGCTTTTTAAATAAAAAGCTCTGTTATAGCTTAATGTTGATTTAAATTTGTTTGAAGTAAACGGAAAAATTCCGTTTAACTTGGGGAATACCCTTATTTCCCTAAAAATAAAGGAAGATTTTCCGTTTATATGATCCAAATCTTTGGATTTTGTCTAATTTAGAGCAGTTAATCGGAATTTCTACGCTTATAGCTGCTTCTTAGTCTTCATCTATATACATTAGCCGGAAATTCTCCGCCTATGAATTCTCATGCCTACACGAAAATCAACAATGAATAATAACAGAGCCAAATAAAAAAGCGTAATATCAGAAGGCTCAGAGCATAAGACTCTGGGCCTTTAATAGTTACATTTTCTTCTTGCCGCATTTCTTTAATTACGTAGAAATATTGATTACTAGAAGCTTTTTGAGTCTAAGGAATTGCCACCTAGCCGATTCCTTTTTGAGGGAACCGGCTATTGATAGATGGACACCTTACTATCGAAAAATATGTCAAGCCAATTCTCTTCGACAGTTATTGACAATTTTGTGGATATTATCAATTAAATCTAATAATTTCATAATAAAATGTTAAAATATCTTTATCTTTAACATTCCTTTTAACAACGTACTTCAATTTTTATAACCACTCAATCCTCTTTTGATTCTGTCTTTTCTTCTGAATGGTCAATTATTCCAAAAATTCTTTTTCTATGTACATTTTATTATATTAGCTATTAGTTATTTCCATTAACCATTATGTTTTATTAGTTTCTTGGAAGGATTTCTTATTAAATAAAACTATAAAAAGGGTGATGATCAATGGATTTTCTTATACACAAGGCTTGTCCCCAATGTGGGAGAGCGGCAGTTGAAGATTATGATGAATTGAATGATGAAAAATTTGTTTACTGTGACTGCTGCGGCTACAATTTGACAAGAGAAATAAAATACGATGCAAAAGAAGGAAAATATTATCATAATGAAATAGAATTTAGGGGATATGGAGTGCTTGTTATTGCAAGAAAAAATGGAAGAGTGAGAGAAACGCTGTTGAATAGACCATTAACTGTCAAAGAGATAACTAGATACAGCGAACTATTTAAAAGTAAAAAATTAAAACGTAAAAAGAGCTACCTTGTTCTTTATCAAGCTGGTAAATTTAATATTATTTTTGGACAGATCCCGGAAAAGTTTCATTTATCATATGAGCAATTCAAAGAGGAATATAACGATGCCCCCTTTAACGAATAGATGCTTATTAATATCTAGAATAAAGGAGTGTCATTAATGGCAGATTACGACCGTTTATGGAAGGAAATAATTACTGAACTGTTTGAAGAATTTCTTTTATTTTTTGCCCCTGATTTATTTGAACAAATTGATTTTTCAAAGCCTCCTATTTCCCTTGAACAAGAACTTCACAAGATCTTCCCTAAAGCAGATTCGAAAAATCGCAGAGCTGATAAATTAGTTAGAGTTAATTTAAAAAGTGGTGTAGAACAATGGATTCTTGTTCATATTGAGGTTCAGGGCACTTCAGAACACAATTTTGCCAAGCGGATGTTTCAATATTTTTATCGAGTTATGGACCGCTACCAACAACAACTATACACGATAGCACTTTATACTGATGCAAGTGAAGATTTTAAACCAAACACTTATCAATATTCTTTTTTTGGTACGAAATTAGTCTACACATTTAATACATACAAAATTTTGGAACAAGAGGAGCAAGAATTACTTCAATCCCAGAACCCTTTTGCCTTAGCTGTCCTTGCAGGATTATATATGTTAAAATCTAGAAAACAGGATCAAAAGTATTTTAAAACCATTTTATTTAAATTATTGCTTACGGATAATCGGATTACTAAGGAAAAAATTCGTCCTTTGCTTATTTTTATTGACCATTTGATTGAGCTTCCTGAAAAGGATACGGAACAATTATTAGAAGAAATATCTGTATTTTTGGATGAGGGGGAAATAATCATGTCGCTTACATTGGATGACACATCTTTCGCTAAGTACTATAAAAAAATTGGGAAAGAAGAGGGGAGAGAAGAAGGCAGAAAAGAAGAAAAGATTGAAACAGCGAAAAAAATGTTACACGAAGGCATTGGTCTTGAAATTGTTATAAAAGTGACAGGCCTGAGCAAAGAAGAAGTATTGAAATTAGTGGAAAAGAATAGATAATCAGGACTGCTAGGAAGTCACAGCTCGATTCCGCAGTATCTGTAATTGATAATATTGCTCTAAGTCGCTCCCTTTAAGGTAACCGTCTGTTGTTTGATCGAACAATTGCTTGTGAATAAGGCTAATTGTTTAATCGTTGGGCCATTGTACGTTAAACACATGGAGTCATGGCTGATGACGAGATATGGTTGCTTCTAAAGGGAGAAAGAATAAAAAATCTTGATGTGACAATATGTAACTATTTATATTACCAAGACCAGAACAAATAAAATTAAAAAAGCATACCTTTTTTGCAAGTAAATCGCAGGAATGTTTTCATTGATTTACAACGTTTTATAAGATAATAACAACAAAATATCATAGCAAATAGCACTCCAAATAACATCTTGACAATAGATATTGTCATCGTGTGAATTAGGGTGCTATTTTACTTGTTATTTGATGCGATTTCAATCTGTTTCAGAAAACTCAAGGATTTATAACATTATATGGTGAAATATACTTAAAGATTATGAGAATTCAGTTCTTCAACTGCCCGATAGTTGAAGAAGGGAATACAGGTACGTTATGGAAATCATTTATATAATAATGTCCAAATAAATCAAAGGTGGAAGATAAATTAATGCGTTTTATTGATAACGTTAAGAAATTTATTGATAACCAGTATGCCAAACCAAAAGGGCTTATTGGAACTTACATTGGCGAAAAGATGGTTCGCCAACACAAACCAGAAACTTTGTGGACTATTGAATTACTAAATGTTAAACAGATCGATAGTATATTGGAACTTGGATGTGGTTCAGGATATGCAATGAAACTTATTATAGAACAAAAACAAGTAGATAAAGTAGTTGGATTGGACATTTCTCCTACTGTAATCAGGTCAGCCACGATAAGAAATAAAAAAGGAATAAATAAAGGGAAAGTAAAAATTGTTCAAGGAACCGTTAAGGAATTACCTTTCGAAGATGAAGTATTCGACAAAGTATTTAGCATACATTCTATTTATTTTTGGGAAGACTTGTCTGAAACAATATCAGAAATATATAGAGTTCTTAGTCCAAGTGGAAACTTTATTCTTACTCTTAGCGATGGGAAAAATGGCGAAGAATGGGAAGGAATACGAAATTTAATAGAAGAAAAAGTAATTCCTTTATTAATAAGTAAAGGGTTTGTTGATGTAGAATTAATAAAAGGTCCGAATTCAAGAGAATATCATACCGTTGCAGTTGTAGGTAAGAAATAATAAATCAACTTATTCAATTAACTGGTGTTTTAATTGAAGAAAAAACAACTCATACAAAACAGAAAGCTTGGGATATACCAAGCTTTTTTGTGTGTTAATTGTATTGCTAATACACTTGCTATTTATTCTACACGTATGTTATTTGGAATGCGATTTTAAGTTTTCTCCACATTTATCGAAACTACTTAATTTAAGAGGTCATTCTTTTTTGTCAGGTGTTTTGATTTTTTTTAAAATGAGGTCGGTTGCTTTTTTTGGATGTAAACGATATAGGAAGTCCATGATTTTTGCATCGTTTCCGGCTAATACTCGGTATTTATTATTTTCCATCCCTTTAATAATGATCGCAGCCGCTTCATTTGGACTGATCATCTTATAGGAATGGTTGTCAGTTCCTTCGAATTCTATTTTCGCATTTTGGACTAGGTTGGTGTCGACTGCACCCGGAAAGACGATGGTTACGCCTACATTGGTATCTCTAAGCTCTAAATGCAGGCCTTCCGTTAACATTTTGACCGCTGCTTTTGAAGCGGAGTAAATCGATTGAAGTGGTACCGGAAGAAATCCACCCATGCTCGATACATTGGTAATGTGCGCTTCTGGTCGAATTAAAAGGTATGGCAAGAACGATTTGCACATATAGAGCGTTCCGTAAAAGTTGACATCCATTACTTTTTGAATTTGTTCATAATCAAGATTATTGACGGTCCGAAACTGTTGAAGAATTCCCGCATTATTAATGATTCCATCTATGCAGCCGTGAGACGCGTTGATCTCTTCTGGAAGCTTTTCCACATCATCTCTGTTAGCTACATCAGCCATGTGTATCGAAATCTTATCGCCGTATACAGTAGCGAATGATTTTATTTCCTCTAGCCCGTTTTTGTGAATGATGGCAGCTACTTTAGCTCCTTTTTCCAGGAGTTGGAGGACGAGCTCTCTCCCAATCCCACCACCAGCACCTGTTACGACAATCACTTTATTGAATACTTTCATCCTATTCCCCCATATTTTTGTTATGTAAAATTACCTATTCATCATATGTGAGTAAAGTGGATGAAATTCTTCTTTTATGTGTAGAAAGTGACGACCCGTTCCTGCATCGTCATACGATACGTAACTGGGCAAAAATCATTGACACAAAGCGAATACTAATGATATTATAAAATTTTTGATAAATAAGACAGAATGTGGTATCCTAATAAAGGTAACAAATATTAAATGATTAGTTTCTTAAGTTTGTTTTTCCATCGTTATCCAGTTGCACATATTTTTAATGCGCCTCTTTATTTCCTCATAATCGATTATTTCTTATTTTTTCCGCACAAATCGATATTTTCTGAATGAGTTAATTAAGTAATTTTTTGAGTTTACAATCCTGATTCATACTGGCACGGTCAAGGAGCCGTAAGGATGAAAGAGAGGTAGGGCTTTCATTGTTTTAGAGTCAGGAAAGCAGGTTTTTGACAAAATGGAGGGATTACTTTTGAACAAAACAAAATTAATAAATGAAGTTTCAGCGAAATCAGAGCTGTCTAGGAAAGATGCAGAAACAGCTGTGGAGGCTGTATTCGATTTAATCACACAATCACTAGTTAGCGGAGATTCTTTTGCGCTTTCAGGGTTTGGTAAATTTGAAGTTTGTCAACGTGAAGCTCGTACTCGTATCGACCCTAAAACGGGGGAAGAATCGATCATTCAAGCAGGCAAAGTTCCTGTTTTCCGGGCAAGTAAGTCATTAATACAGCAAATATAGGTTTAAGGGTTATCCCAATTTAAGATGTGCCATGTGTTACGAAAATCAGCATTTGTTCCTTAAACTTCCCTTCTTGGATGGCTTCATATTAAATAATATACTGAATAAACTTTCATCTTTCTAGGTAATAATATAATCATATTTACACAATAGGAGGCAGCAATATTGGAAAAAGGTAAAGTAAAATGGTTTAACAGCGAAAAAGGTTTTGGATTCATCGAACGTGAAGGTGGAGAAGACGTATTTGTTCATTTCTCAGCTATTCAAGGTGAAGGCTATAAATCATTAGAAGAAGGTCAAGAAGTTACATTTGACGTAGAGCAAGGTCAACGTGGACCACAAGCTTCAAACGTTCACAAAGCTTAATAATAAAAAGAACGAATAAATAACAGCCTCTTTATGAGTCTGTTATTTATTTTTCAAAGGAGTTTTGATATGACAACATTTCAGGAAATGGGTATTCGTGAGCCCATTCAAAGAGCGATTACAGATATGGGATTCGAAGAAGCATCTCCTATTCAAGAGAAAGCCATTCCCATAGCTTTGACGGGTAAGGACATTATTGGACAAGCGCAAACAGGTACCGGAAAGACGGCTGCCTTCGCCATACCGATCTTGGAGAAAGTGGATACGAGTAAAAAATATGTTCAGGCGATTGCCATTGCACCGACAAGAGAATTAGCTATTCAGGTTTCAGAAGAGATCAATCGACTGGCGAAATACATGGGCATAACCTCTCTCCCGATTTATGGAGGGCAGTCGATAGATCGCCAAATTAAGGCATTAAAAAAGGGACCCCACATTATTACGGGAACACCCGGAAGACTTTTGGACCACATTCAACGGAAGACGCTAAAGTTAGACCGCATCTCTATGGTGGTATTGGATGAAGCTGATGAAATGTTAGATATGGGCTTTCTCGAGGATATCGAACGAATTCTCAAAGAGACCCCTGAAGAAAAACAAACCTTGCTGTTCTCCGCAACCATGCCAAAACCGATTCAAAATCTTGCGGAAAGGTTTATGAGGGATCCAGAGCTCATAAAGATGAAAGCCAAGGAAGTTACCGCTCCAACTGTTAAGCAAATTTATTATGAGGTTAATGAACGGGATAAATTTGATGTTCTTTGCCGTCTGCTAGACGTGGATAACCCTGAATTAGCGGTTATTTTTGGAAGAACAAAAAGACGTGTGGATGAATTAAGTGATGCATTGAATAAAAGAGGATATCTTGCTGATGGATTGCACGGAGATTTAAATCAACGACAACGAGATGTTGTGATGAATAAATTTCGTGAGGGTAACATTGATATATTAGTTGCGACCGATGTGGCTGCGAGGGGAATTGATGTTTCAGGGGTTACCCACGTCTACAATTTTGACATTCCTCAAGACCCGGAAAGTTATGTTCACCGAATCGGCAGAACGGGGAGAGCTGGTAAGACGGGGTTAGCTATTACATTTGCTACACCGAGGGAAACCGGACAGATCCGCAGTATTGAAAAAGCCTCTAAAGGAAATATCCAGCGCAAATCAATACCGACGGTAGCGGAGGCAAGGGAGTCAATACAGCAAGCCGCAGTAGAAAAGATGATTCAATTGGTTGAAGAGGAGCAGTACACACAGTTTAAACGCGCAGCAGGCGAATTGCTCGATCAGTACGATTCTATCGCGTTAGTTTCAGTTGCCTTGAAATTGTTGTCAAAGGAACAGAGGGATGTTCCCGTTCAGCTAACTTCCGAGGCACCGCGATATGCCAGTAAGCCTAAAACAAAAGTCCAAGAGAAATCAAGGAAAAACACTAAAGGGAATATGGAATTTAGGGGGAAAGGGGGAAATAGCAATCGTAAGAAAACTTCCATGTCCTCTCGAAAAAAGAAAGCATAATAAAATGAATACGGGAAGGATATTCTCGATGCATTAATACATCAATATATACAAAGAAGGGATAGCTTAGTCGCTATCCCTTAAATTCTCTATCGACTCCCGAAAGTTAAATAAATTTGTTGTCTAATTTTATTGAGTGTCATCGTCGCTTTTGTATTCCAAAATATCACCTGGCTGACAATCCAAAGTCTTACATATCGCTTCTAATGTTGAAAAGCGAACCGCTTTTGCTTTCCCATTTTTCAGAATGGAAAGATTCGCCATCGTAATTCCAACCCTTTCCGAAAGCTCCGTAACGCTCATTTTTCGTTTTGCTAACATTACATCAAGATTAATAATAATTGCCATATCATCCACCTCAGATTGTCAAATCATTTTCTGATTTTATGTTAATCGCTTCTTCTAGAAGTCGTTGGAGGATAGCAGCAAAAACGGCTATAACCATCGAAGCAAAAATGATGATGAGTCCCATTAATCCAATAGGAGGGTCAACTTTCTTCGCTATAAAATGAAAGAATGGCAAACCTAATACATACAAACCACTGATTGTAATCGCACAGTACTTTATGTTCTTTAATGCCTTTACAGATAATTCCGAGAACGCTGTGTTTTGGTCAATGTACCGTAAAAGATTGAAAGCCTGATAGAGAGCAAAGTAAAAAGGCACAGCCGCTCCATACATCACGATGAAAACGAGATATTTCATCGGGGCAATATTTGGATACAATTTTGCTGCGAAATTCGCAAAAAGGGGCACTAAAAATATACAAAAAGCAAGAACTGCAATTCCAGCCAGAAAAATAATTACCTTTAAGAAAGTGGTTGACCCTCGTTTAACATTCATTTAAAACACCTCACTTATTTAATGACAACATGATTTTATCATGTAGTTTATCGTTTTACAATAAATTAATATTGTTTTTTATTATATTATTGTTGTATTGAAATATCCCTTTATTTTTACAAAAATAAAAAGCATTTCTCGTTACAAAGAAATTCTCTTACTTTTAAAACGTGAATTCATGTCTGAATTCACGTTGAACATGTATTGTGAAATTTTTTTGAACCTCAAAAGAGAACCCGTTAACATGAAGAACGGTCTTTTTTTTTATGTACCTTATTAATAAAAGGGAGTATAGTCCATAACAAAAATTATGAAAAATGACTCTTGTTACATTATGCAGGCGTATTATATTGTTAAAACAACTTCAACATGCCAATTTAATAGTTGCTTTGTTTATTACATACGAAGAACTAATATAGTTGAAAATGTTTTTTTGAGAAAGGAAAAATCATATGCTTTATATGTGGGATATTGAGAAGATCATTACAAATACATTAAAAGAGCTTAAACTAAAAATAAATGTTGAATTCACCAACAAACTCAATGCACCAATGAGTTATAACGTATCGACAAATACGATAAAGTTTAACTATCTACAAATTAACGGATATAACGCTAAAATTAACTTTAAAGTGAGAGAATCAGATGAAAACTTTACCAAAATTATTCTTTATCATCAGCTAGGTTATTATTTGGAATTCAGGAAAAATCCTCGAGTTTTAAAGACTCTCTATTATGGCAAAGAAGAAGAAAAGAAACTGCTTTTAGCAGAAGTCGAAGAAAATGCTTGGGTACATGGAAGAACACTGGTACCGGTACATCTATTAAAAGCATATGATCAAGTACGTGAATTGGATAAACAACTGTTAAAGGTGTGAAAAATTGATTCTATTATAAAAATACTTAAGAAGGTTGTTTTTGACTAAACATATGTCTTACATATTTGAAATTTTTAATAGGCCGAAAATATACAAGTGTTTTACACTAAATGTATATTTTCGGCCTATTTTCATCCAAAATATATATTTTTCTATTAAGCTGATTGCTTTATATTTCTTTTTATTCTATCTTCCTCTTTTTTAGATGATTTAGGCATTCTAAATAATAATATCAATCCGGCATTAAACATTAGAGTCCATACAAGTGCGAATTTATTACCACTAAAATAGATTCCTAAGACAGGTATAACCAGTAACAAGATGTTTTTCAAATAATAATTTATTTTTGGATTTATGACCATTAATAACGAAATAATAACAAGCACTGAAGCTATGGTGTTAACACCCAAAAAGGAAAGATTCGTATAATTTACATAGATGTAATACGCAAATGATCCTACTATTGCAAATAGGGAGAGATAAAACCTTATCAATGAATTTTTATAAAACAGAATCCAAACGGCAATAAAGTTAATTCCTGCACACATTCCAACTACAGATAATGTATGCGGAAAATTACTAATAGGATCTTTCATAAAGTTCAGAATGAAGTTGATGTCGAAAAAAACAGCCGCTACAACTAAAATCTTACAGACTAGTTTTATCCAGAACATCTTTACTTTCTTTTTCTTATTTGTCGAAAAGAACTTGAATATCGAGGATACTCCTGCAAAGCCATTATCATTGGCTTTTTTGTTCTTCCCCATAGACAATTTATTATGTTCCTTTTTTTCTCGTTCCCTTTTGAGAGCTTGCCTCGTCGGGTAATCTCTTTCTATATATTCTTCTTCATTCTCTTTTTCTACTTGTTGATCTGACTGTGAATCATAATCCAATGAAAATCACCTCAAGTATTTTTTTTCATTATATCTTATTTTGATATAATAATTAATTTCGAAGCTCTTTTAAAGCAAAGGAGCTTGGAATTACTCCAATTGTTTTAAATGGGGGGTGGAGGCTCCCATTAGGATTGGATAGAATCATAGTACTTAAAAGTTAGGAAACAATAAAGTTGAAATGTGACTGGTAACGAAAAAGGGGCATATAGTTGCTTTCCGAAATAGTTAAAAAGCTTCATGAAAGGTATCAGAAAATAGAGAAAAGGTACCAAAATGTGGAATATGGTGATAGAATACTTCAAGTTATTCCCCACACATGGTAGAATGTTGAGAGTCTCAGTTTTGGGAGAGTGGTTATTTTGAAAAATTTTCTAGACAACTCACGTGCAACGCACAGAGCAAAGAAGAAAAAAATCAATATCATTTTAAACGGTTCAATTGTAATTGTCCTTATACTTATTGCATTTGTATCTTATTCGATTTTTTCGGGTGGAGATGACAAGGCAGCATCTCAAAAAAGTGTTCAAGCTTCAGCCGAAAAACAATCAGTTCAAAATATAAAGAAGGATGAGCCAGCAGAGAAAAAGAGTTCATCAAGTGATCAAACAAATGACGAATCATCGTCTGAGGATCAAACCCAAAGTGATCAAACGAATAGTGATCCAGCAGCAGGCAATGCATCCTCATCTTCATCGGATAGCTCACAGGTAAATTCAACAACATCACCTGCACCGGAAACACCGGCACAAACGGATCAGCAGCATGTTACAAACTATGATTCAAGTTCTCAAGATTGGCAGCAGATGCTGCAAACAATCTCTTCTGCTACTGGAATAGATCAAAGCAATATGACTGTGTGGTTTTTAGGGAGCGACAAAAGCAACCCAGGCGGCTCAGTCGGGACGATATCAGCAAAAGCACAAGGCTCGCCAAAATATCGTGTGTATCTGCAATGGAATGGCTCAGGCTATCAAGCAACAAAAGTTGAACCAGCTTCATAAAAAGGAAAAAGGGATGTACCAAAGAATGTCATAAGGCTGTCTAGAAATACTAGGCAGCCTTTTATTTTGCTTGGATTTATTAATAGTTTAAAGCATATGAACCAATACTTAAAAAAAGCCGAATAATCATCATTATATGTGATTTTGGCCTGGGGTTATTTGCTCATATTCTAAAGGGTAATACTTCTATTCTATTATTAATTTGGCAGCATTTTGTTTGGTCTAATATTAAATAAATTAAGTAATTTTGTAGAAAAGTTTTCAGTGAAATGATTCTAGATAATATTGACTTTTCAGAATATTGTAATTAAAATGGTAAAGTGAGTGAAAGTTAAAAAATGAACGTTCATTTAAAAATAAAACCTCTTTAACCTCTAAGCATTTCAAAAATTCCCACCTCCAGAAAAGCAAAAGCATATTTAAACCGGCAATAGAAAGAGATTCCAAAGCAATTTGTAGATCCTTTAATATCCTTACATAATCTGATTTTTAAAGAAGTGGAATTGATCGTGTAATTGACGTTCCAATTGATGGGAATAGGTTTATCAACCGAAAACTGGCGGAAATTAAAGTTCTGCATCATGTGCGGTTTTTAATTCTGTCTCAATCTGCCGTCCATCTTTTTGATAACGAAAAATCCACTGACCTAAGGAAGGGTAGACAAGGATTTAGATTGACTTTGATGCGACATTTGATGCAGAAACGATTGGATATTGAGATGAGTGAATGCACGATAAGTACTATACCTTTCAAGCCATCTTCCAGGTATTTAAGAAAGAGATCCTTCCTTGCATAACAAATGTTATGGCATCAGAAAACAGATTAATATGGAAATGACGATAATCTATTAAATCAATACTGATTATAAATAAGGGGGCAATTATGAGAGTTGAACATTTAAGGAGGTGGGAGCGGGAGTTTCAATCTAGCGGAATATATCTTTTATGTTTATCTAAAATCTTTGTAAAATAGCAGTCCTAAAAATGTGCAAAGGAGAATCACTAATGGCTAACCATCAATTTAGTATCGGCGTCGATATTGGGGGAACATTTACCGATTTAGTTGTTGTGAACGAAGAGGGGAAAGTTTTTCGATCAAAAGCATTTACCACACCGGACGATTACCCTGAAGGAATCATTCATGCATTAGAACGCATATGCAATGAAGAATTGCACATAAGTGTTTCCGAGCTCCTCCGGCAAACGAAAGTGTTTGTGAATGGGACGACCATTGTGACAAATGCGCTTGCCGAATTAAAGGGCATGAAGGTAGGCCTGCTTACGACACAAGGATTTAAAGATACATTGCGCATCGCCCGTTCTGCACGGACGAATGAATTCGATTTACAAACACAAGTGCCTCCTCCAGAGCTTGTTCAACGAGATTGTATTGCAGAGGTTTGGGAGAGGGTTGATTACTCCGGTAAAGCGGTTGTTCCATTAAACGAGGACCAGGCACGGCAGCAAATCCGTTATTTGGTTGAGGAAAAAGGCATTGAAGCCATTGCGGTTTGTTTCTTATGGTCTTTCCGCAATCCAGGTCATGAACAACGAGTGAAATCAATCATTCATGAGATGTACCCGGATTTATTTGTTTCAGTTTCTTCCGATATTTACCCTGTGTCCCGGGAATATGAACGAATGGTAACCACTACTTTGAATGCGTTTACATCTAGAGGGGCCCGTGAATATCTGACAAGCTTAGAAAAACGGCTTGCAGAAAGGGGATTGAGAGTTCCTGTAGGAATGATCCAATCTACCGGAGGAATTACCACAACAAGCGAAGCCAGTGAAAAGCCTATCAGCCTATTAAATTCCGGCCCTGTTGGCGGAGTGGTTGCAGCCAACAGTCTTGGAAAAGCACTTCAATTGAAAAACATCATTACGGCCGATATGGGCGGCACAAGCTTTGATACATCGGTCATTGTAAACAATGAAATTACCCATATTCACCGTGCCCGTGTCAATCGTCTTGATACAGGCCTATCGCTTGTTGATATCAATGCGATCGGGGCTGGCGGGGGAAGCGTTGCTTGGCTAAATGAGCAGGGACTCCCGCAAGTTGGGCCAAAGAGTGCAGGCTCACAACCGGGACCAGCCTGTTATAACCGCGGCGGAACAGAACCAACTGTAACGGATATTGCCGTTGCCCTCAATTTTATTGACCCGGACTATTTTCTAGGCGGGTCCGTTAAATTAAATAAAGCGGCAGCCATTAAAGCGATTGATGAAAAAATCGCCCGGCCGCTTGGTATTCCAACCGTGGAAGCTGCAGCGGGTCTATTTGATCTAGTCATCGCGAACATGAGCAATGCGGTTCGAGCCGTTTCCATTGAAAAAGGTCATGACCCTCGTGAATTTACGATGATTTCTTACGGCGGGGCATCGGCATTGTATATTGCAGCTATTGCTCAGGAGCTTGGCATCAAAAATGTGATTATCCCAAATAATGCTTCGGTTTTCTCGGCATACGGCTTACTTTGGTCTGATTATAGCAGAAGCTATGTCCAAACCGTGAATTGGAATTTGGCAAATGGTGATGTCAATGCATTGAATGATAAATTAACTGAATTAACCGCCCTTGCCCAGAAGGATTTGGCGGATAATGGTTTTAATGAAAATGATATCAGGATTGTTTGGGAAGGCGACTTTAAATTTGGAACTCAAGCCTTCGAGTTGACGATTCCGCTTCCAAAACGGTCCTTGACCGAAGACGATCGCGCTGTATTAGCAAAAGCCTTCTCCGAAGAATACGAAAGATTGTACGGTACTGGAACATCATGGGATGGGGCCGATCACTTAACGATTCTATTAAATGTTAGGGTTACCGGAATCGGAACCATTCAAAAGCCATCGTTACAAACCTTTAGCCGAAGCCATTCCATCACAGGTTCTGCCAAGACAGCCGAAAGGGAAGTTTACTTGCCTCAGGAACGGCAGACAAAAGTAGTTTCCATCTATAAGGCTGAACTTTTAAATACTGGAATGGAGGTCAATGGCCCCGCGGTCATTGAAGCAAAAGATACCACCATTTATATACCTGAGGATGCCTACATCAGGGTGGATCAATATGGCAACTATTGTCTGACACTTGAAACTGTGGAGAACGAACAAAAAACGTTAGTTACCGAAGGTCAAGGAGGCAAATAATATGGCAATGGAAAAAGTCCAACCACAAAAAGAGTTTGATGCATTTACCGCCCAGGTGATTCAATCACGGTTGAAAAGTGTTGTGGAAGAGATGGCTACCACACTATTGCGGACTTCCGGTTCTCCAGTCTTAACGGAGGCGCAGGATTTTTCCACAGCTGTCTTTGATGTGAATGGTGAACATATTGCTTTTTCCGGTTACGTTGTAGCCCATATTGGTTCTTCGTTAATTGGCGTACAAGCCGTCTTAAGGGAATATGAGCTCGAGGATATTCATCCGGGGGACGCCTTTATTTGTAATGATGTTTATTCCGCCGGGGCTATTCACCAAGGGGATGTTGGGATTATCTCACCGATTTTTTATCAGGATGAATTGGTCGGATGGTCATTTTCTAACGCTCACGTTCTCGATGTTGGCGGAATGTCGCCAGGTGGCTGGGCGCCTGCAGCTTATGATGTATATAGTGAAGCGATCAGCTTCCCTGCTGTTCGGATTATGGAAAGAGGAAGAATGAATCGGGATATCCAAAGGATCCTGATGAACAATGTTCGCCTTCCAATCCCTGTCATTAATGATGTGAAAAGTTTAATCGCCGCCAATATTACCGCCGAACGAAGGGTTAATGCGCTGATCGATAAATACGGTTTAGAGGATTACAAGCGGTATTGTGAAATTAACAAGGATTTAGCCGAACAAACGATTCGCAAACGCATCCGGGATATTCCAAATGGAGTTTATCACACAAAAGAATGGGTGGAGTACGATGGCCATGGAGCGGATAATCTCTATCCGGTGGAATGTAAATTAACAGTGGAAGAAGATCACCTCCATGTTGATTTAAGTGGATCCTCCCCACAGGCAGATGGGTTTATCAATGCGGGACCAGGTGCTATTTATGGAGGTTTGTATGGCGTCATTGCGATGACCATTGGCTGTGATATTCCGGTCAATGCAGGAATGTTGCGACCGCTCACAATTGAACTCGGACCGCCTGGAACGATTGTAAACCCTGTGATCCCGGCTCCTGTTTCGTGCGGGCACATGGAAACAACAGGAAAAGCGGGTAAAGCTTTTTACGAGGGAATTTTTAAAGCGTTGCAGCTCAGCGAAAATCCTTGGCTGAGGAACCGGGTTGCTGCGATTGGTCACAACAATTGGCCGGGGAATTCTTGGGTCGGGTTGGATCAATATGGCCAGTATACAGCGTTTCCTGCATTTGATTGCGGTTCTGGCGGTGTGGGTGCCCAGGCTACCTGCGATGGACTGGATATTGGCGCATTTGAAATGCAGCAGAATAATGGAATTCCTGATGTGGAAACAAATGAAGGGCTGTACCCGATGTTTTATTTTTACCGAAAAATTAACGTGAATTCCGGAGGTCCCGGATATCATCGCGGCGGTCAGGGAATGGATTATGCCTGGATGCCGTACAACAATCAAGGATTACTCGGTACCATTGAAAACGCCTGTGCCGAAATGCCTGCACATGGCACTCTGGGCGGATACCCGGGTGGAACGAGTTCCTTTAATAAGATTGATGAATTTGATATCAACCAGTTCATTGCCGAACATGGACGTCTGCCAATTCCTAATGAGCTTACCAATTATACGACCCTTCCCAACCATATTGCCGGAATGCCTCTTGGTCCAAAGGCAGTGTTTAAGCAAGTGACAGGCGGTGGGGCCGGAATCGGAGATCCGTTATTGCGTCCGATTGAAAAGGTGGAAAAAGATTTACAGGATGGATATATTACCCCTGATCTGGCTGAAAAAGCGTATGGAGTAATCTGGAATGCATCTGAACGAAGAGTTGACTTAGAGGCAAGCCATGAAAAACGCCGCTCCATTCGTCGTGACCGGATCGGCCGAAATCCTGAAGTTGAGGTCTCTGAACAGGAGAAATTAAAGGTTCCGTTAAAATTTGTCAATAAAGCAGGCAAAAAATTAGTTTCTTGTAACTTCTGCGATCATGAACTGTCCGAAAGCAATATGAACTGGAAGGAAGGAGCCGTACAGCGAAAAGCTGATTTAGTGGAAACAATGTCTGAACTGGGGATTTATGTCCAGCCCAGGGAATCTGGGAAGGCTGAACTACACGAAGCAATTTGTCCTTCCTGCGGCACCTTGCTGCAATCAGACGTGTTAACGGAAGATGTTAAAGAATTTAACGATTATGTCCTCACAAACTAATCATTAGATAGACACGACAAACTGAGTTCAGCTTACTGGACTCAGTTTGTCGTTATTTCCTAAATCAATAATTATATTATGTTAATTTAATGAGGAATATCTTTTCCTAAATCGATGATAGAAGGAAGTAAATATGCCCCCCTTTCTTAATTAGTAAGCATGGTCTTTTCCTTTATCCCTAAACCAAATATTTGCTAATCATGAAGTATTTGCTATAATACTAGTTGAGTAATTTGCTTGACCAATTGAATCTGACATAGCTAGTAGGTGCCTTATCATTGGATAAGGTTAAAAGGGAAGCCGGTGTGAATCCGGCGCGGTCCCGCCACTGTTATTCGGGGATAACCTCGCAGTACCACTGTTCCAGTTAAGGAATGGGAAGGAGAGGAAGTCATGTTACCCGTAAGCCAGGAAACCTGCCTATTAAGCTTGCCAACGAAATCCTTCGCGGAAAAGGATCGGCATAATCAGTATAAATATGTTTATTTTTTCTGATTTTCGCGCGCCCTGTTTCCGAATGGAAGCAGGGCTTTTTCGTTGTTATGGGAAAGACTTCAAGATATCAAGCTCATCTCGAACTATTAACGAAGGGAAGAGAATTGAGTAATGAGAAAGTTTTTGGCATTAATTTTGACTGTATTAATGATGGTGACGATCAGCGCATGTGGGACAACAAAAGAATCTTCAGGTGCAGATAAAAACCGAAAATCCGAAACAGCAACGAAGGAGGTAACAGACAAAGCAACCGTTTATCCGCTTACAGTGAAGGATGCAACGGGTACTGAAATAACTTTTGATAAGGCGCCGGAACGCATTGTTTCCACCTCTCCTTCGGAGACAGAAATTCTTTTCGCTCTAGGCCTGGGCGATAAAATTTACGGTGTATCTGATTTTGATGATTACCCTAAAGAAGCAACGACAAAGCCAAAAGTAGGCGGGGTGACAAAGCCAAATGAGGAAGCCATTATGGCGGCTAATCCGGATTTAGTAATCGGTGGCATCTCAATGAAAAATGATATTGCTGAGAAATTTCGTGGTTTAGACCTTAAGTTATATAAAACTGAGCCGAAAAAGCTGGAGGATATTTTAAATAATATTATCCAAATTGGTATCATTACAGATACTCAAGAAAAAGCAGAAGAACTCGTGGCACAAATGAAGGATGATATTCGCACAGTAACAGAAGCTGCTGCAAAAATTAAGGAAGAAGATAAGAAAAAAGTCTATATTGAATTTTCTCCAGGCTGGACGGTTGGCAAGGGTGAATTTATGGATGAGCTGATTACGATGGCTGGCGGTGTTAACATTGCCTCAGATATGAAAGGCTGGAATGCAATTAACGAAGAGAAGATCATTCAGGATAACCCGGATGTCATTCTGTATTCCGCAAATGTTGTTGATGATAAGTCTGGCAAACCGTTAGAGGAATTAATTAAATCTAGAAGCGGCTGGGATAAGATTACAGCCATTCAAGAAGGTCGCCTTACGGGGATCGAAGGAAATATTATGTCCAGACCCGGACCAAGAATAACAGATGCACTGAAGCAAATTGCCGAAGCCATTTATCCGGAATCGTTTAAGAAATGAAAAGAAGATTAGCGATATGGGGGGGAGCGGGTTTCGTTCTCCTTCTTTTCTCAGGGGTTATTAGTTTATCGCTTGGTTCTGCTAATTTGCCGCTTTCGCAAGTTTGGGGAATTCTCTTACACCAGCTGCCTTTTTTACATAGTCTCATAGATTCCAACTGGCCTGAATCAGCTGAGCAAATCATCTTAAAAGTTCGATTGCCACGGGTTTTTCTTGCCATTCTTGTTGGAGCGTGCTTATCACTTGCTGGTGCTGGCTTTCAAGGGGTGTTACGCAACCCGTTAGCTGATCCCTATACATTAGGGGTAGCATCTGGGTCGGCGGTAGGTGCTGCTTTCATCATTTTATTCGGTTTTCATACTAGTTTATTTGGTATTTGGACGATACCATTGGTTGCATTTGTGACAGGGCTGATTAGTTTGCTTGTTGTCCTCCGTTTAGCAAATGTACATGGAAAGTTTAAACTAGAAACCATCATTTTATCTGGGGTTGTCGTTTCTGCTTTTCTTGGGTCACTTGTTTCCTTTATGGTGTCACTGTCCGATCAAGTGGTGAATGAAATCGTCTTTTGGCTGATGGGGAGTTTAGCCTTAAGAGGTTGGTCATTTACCTTTGTACTCATGCCTTATTTAGCAATTGGGATAGTGGTGTTGATGTCATATGGACGTACATTAAATTTATTTGCATTAGGAGAGCGGCAGGCAGCACATTTGGGTGTCAACATTAAACGGACACGGCTCGTTGTGTTGGTCGTTTCCACCTTAATCACTTCTGCTGCAGTGTCAATCGTAGGAACGATTGGTTTTGTCGGACTTGTCGTTCCACACTTAGTGCGTCTTATCGTTGGGCCGGATTACCGATTATTACTGCCGTTGTCGGTGATTTTCGGTGCAATATATGTCCTTTGGGCAGATACGTTTGCCCGTACATTACTTAGCCCAACGGAGATTCCGCTCGGGGTTGTGACCGCATTTCTTGGCGCTCCATTCTTTGCGTACTTACTTCGTAGAAGCAAGCAAATGACAGGGGGAAGTTGATGGATGCTTATTGAAGTGGAAAGCTTAAGTAAACGTTTTGATAACCAGTCTGTGCTTGATGAAATTAGTTTTTCTGTCAAACGTGGAGAATGCCTGGGGATCATTGGACCAAACGGAAGCGGCAAGTCTACATTGATAAAGCTATTGTCGGGAGTGGATAGTCCGACGGCCGGAAAAATTGAATTAAATGGAAAACTGATTGAACAATATACCCGCAAGGAGCTAGCCAAATGGTTGGCGGTTTTGCAGCAGGAATCTCTACCTCCAATTGGATTTACAGTAAGAGAGGTTATAGAAATGGGCCGGTTTCCTTTTCAAAATTGGCTAGGAGAAGAAAAAACAGAGATTGAACCACTAATCGATTCCATTATAGAGAAAATGGGGTTAACTAAGTTAAGTGATCGCCACCTAGAAAGCCTAAGCGGCGGGGAGCGGCAGCGAGTGGCTCTTGGAAAGACGATGGCACAGCAGCCAAAGCTGCTGATGCTTGATGAACCGACCACCTATCTCGATATTGGTCATCAAGTACTTTTAATGGATCGGATTCGAGAATGGCAGCAAGAAGATGATATGACCGTAATCGCGGTTCTGCATGATTTAAATCTAGCTGCACTATATTGTGATCGTTTGCTACTGTTACATAATGGGAGACTAGTAGCGGCTGGAGCTCCAAAGCATATCATTCGAGCAGATTTGATTCAACAAGTTTACGGTACTACACCAATTGTAATGGAGCACCCCGTTTGTGGTGTACCACAAATCATCCTTCAAGGAGAAAGTATAGCTGAGCGTACAATTCCTATGAAGATAAGAGAGGTAAAGAAGGTAATCCTGCAATAACGGACAGCTGAAAATATAAAATCATTTTTCTAATAGATTTGGTGCAGCTGTTGTATTTAAAGTTTTTTTCTAAAAAATGGTTGCTTTTTTGATTCGCTAATAGAACATCGACATTCGCTAATAAAATAGTAAAATTCGCTAATAGAACCTAAAGATTCGCTAATAGGACGCCGCAATCCGCTAATAGAGGGTAATTTTATTCCGGAATCAGAACTGTTTAGAGTTAAAACTCACTTAATAACAACAAAATTTACGAAATCTGCCTATTTAAATAAAGAGAAGAGGTTAAATTCTGATGAGAATTGTATCGTTATGCCCAAGTAATACCGAGATTCTTGGGTTTATGGGATTGACATCAAAGATCGTCGGTGTTGATAACTATTCGGACTGGCCTGTGGAGGTAAATGGTTTACCTAGGCTCGGTTCCGATTTGGAGATCGACATGGATGCTGTTGAAGCGCTTCAGCCGGATTTAGTTCTTGCATCATTGACGGTTCCTGGCATGGAAAAGAACATTGCCGGCTTAAAGGAGAGGGGATTACCTTTTATCACACTTAATCCAAAGAGCCTATCTGATATCGGGGATAATATGATTGAGTTGGGGAATGCAACGGGACAAGACAAGATTGCACAGGAGGCCTGCCATAAGTACTGTACATTTTTGGAGAAGTTAAAGGAATTTGGACGGAAGATAGAGGAACGGCCACTGTTGTATTGGGAATGGTGGCCAAAACCGGTATTTACTCCGGGTGGTACGAATTGGTTAACAGAAATTAGCGATTTGGCTGGCGGGCGCAATGTATTCGCAGATGATGAGCGGGCCAGTGTCAAGACTGATTGGGAGGATGTACGAAAGCGTAATCCTGATTATATATTGCTGGCATGGGTTGGTGTGATGGAAAAACAAGTCAAACCAGAATTGCTAAAAAAACGGCCAGATTGGCCAGAGATGAAGGCGATCAAAGAAAATCGGGTATTAGTGATGGAGGAGTCGCTATATTGCAGGCCGTCTCCCCGACTCTTGCTTGGTATTCAAAAATTAGGTGCCCAGCTTCATCCGAATTTATTTCCCGCATATGATCAGCGGAAAGCGGAGGAATGGCTATGTCCATCAATAGAATTGTAGTTGCAGGTACGGGAAGCGGTGTTGGTAAAACAACACTGACAATTGGTTTAATGGCAGCGTTAATAAAGCGCGGTCTAACGGTTCAAGGATTTAAATGCGGTCCTGACTATATTGACCCTTCTTATCATACAGCTGTCACCAATCGAGTTTCTCGTAATTTAGACACTTGGATGCTTACCCATGATCGAGTTTTGGATATTTTCACGCATGGAAGTCGGGAAGCTGATATTTCGATTATAGAAGGAGTGATGGGGTTTTTTGATGGGAAAAGTCCGGAAACCAATGAAGGCAGTACGGCAGAGATCAGTATCATAACCAAAAGTCCTGTATTGCTCGTTGTTAATTGTGAAAGTATGGCCCGAAGTGCAGCAGCGATCGTGAAGGGGTTTCAAATGTTTGCAGAAGGGCCCAAGATTGCAGCAGTAATTGCCAACAAAGTTGGGAGCGAAGGTCATTTTCAGCTTGTCAAAAAGGCGATTGAACAAGAATGTCATGTTCCTGTGATCGGCTATTTGAAACGAGAGCTAGACATTGAAATTCCAGAAAGACATCTTGGACTTATTCCTTCTATTGAACGAGGAGAACTTACTCCATTTTTCGATCAATTAGGAGACTTGATTTTAGAGACGATTGATATTGACAAACTGTTTGAATTAGCTGTTGCTGAGCCGCTAACTGTAAGTGAAGAAACCTCCATGTTTGAACAGAAGAAAGAAAAGATCATGAAAATGGCAGTTGCAAAGGATGAAGCCTTTAATTTCTATTATCCTGAGAATCTAGAAATGTTGGAAGCGAATGGTGTAGAGATTGTTTATTTTTCTCCATTGGCTAATGAAGAACTGCCAAAAGATGTGGATGGCCTTTATATAGGAGGAGGCTTCCCAGAGGAATTCGCTCATTTGCTGGAATGTAATCTGAAAACAATGGATTCTATCAAAAATTCAATTGAAGCAGGATTACCGACTCTTGCTGAATGTGGCGGGTTCATGTATTTAACCGAGTCCATCGAAACGACGGAAAAGAAGAAGTATCAAATGATTGGGGTAATCCCAGGTAAGGTACAAATGAAAACATCTTTGCAAGCTTTAGGGTACAGAGAGATTAGTGGTTTGAAAGACAACTTTATTCTAAAAAACCAAAAAGCAAGAGGGCATGAATTTCATTATTCCTCCTTTTTGCCTAACGAAGAGAAGCTCCCACATGCCTATGAAACGAAAGGGATGCGGGGTGTAAGCGAGGAAGGATATCTACAGCACAATTTAGTAGCTGGCTACACCCATTTTCACTTTGGCTCCAATCCAGCGCTGGTTGAGAATTGGATTGAAAAATGTTTGGAGTATAAAGCTAGTAAGGGGAGAATAGGATGAAGCAACTTTTCGAATCAATTCCAAAAGTTAACAAGGAAATGGGAAGACAGGTTAGTGAATATATTAATACGTTGACAAAGCCAATCGGAAGCCTTGGGAGGCTGGAGGAATTGGCGATTGAACTAGCAGAAATGAAAAATGAAGCATTTCCAAGTGTGACACCACCTGGAGTCCTGGTTTTTGCAGCGGATCATGGAATTACTGACGAAGGTGTTTCTGCCTATCCGCAAGCCGTGACAGAGCAAATGGTTCGGAATTTTTTAAACGGTGGTGCAGCGATCAATGTCTTTAGTAGACAAATAGGTGCCTTACTTGAGGTAATCGACATTGGAGTAGCAAACGATATTGAACATGAGAGTCTGATAAATAAAAAGATTCGTTATGGTACTGCCAATTTTTATCGTGAGGATGCGATGAGCCGTGAAGAAGCTGAACAAGCAATTGAAGTAGGCTATCATCAAGGCTTACAAATCATCAAAAGAGGGGCACAGTGTCTCATACTCGGCGAGATGGGTATAGGAAATACGACTTCAAGCAGTGCAATCTTAGCTGTATTAAGCAGTAGAGATATTTCTTTACTAGTTGGTAAAGGGACTGGAATTTCAGATGAAACCTTATTACATAAAACCGAAATTATTAAACAGGCACTTGAAAGAAGGAACCCTAATCCAAATGATCCGATCGATCTCATTGCTAAAGTAGGAGGACTAGAGATAGCTGGAATAGCAGGTGCAATGCTTGCAGCGGCGAGCAAAAGAGTACCGATTCTTGTAGATGGATTTATTTGTACCGTTGCAGCTTTAGTTGCGAAATCAATCTCTCCAGGTGTTGCTGACTATATGATTGTCACGCATCAATCCATTGAACCTGGTCATCAAATCGCCCTTTCACTATTAGGAAAGAAGCCCATTATTGATTTAGGACTAAGACTTGGGGAAGGAACAGGAGCAGCCATTGCACATTCGATTATCCAATCGGCTGCATTAATGCTAAAAGAAATGGCAACCTTTGACTCGGCTGGAATTTCAAAGAATGACTAATGAAGTCTTAACAAAACTAGGAGGCCAACATGGAACAAGTTAACAAAAAGAAGCAAGGCTTAACACTTGTGTACACAGGTCACGGTAAAGGAAAAACGACAGCAGCTATAGGTTTAACCGTACGAGCAGTTGGTAGAGGGTTAAAAGTAAAGATTTATCAATTTATAAAATCACCAGAGCGTTCGTACGGGGAACAAATTGCCTTACGTAAGCTTGGGGTTGAGATGGAACAGCTAGGAAGAGGATTCACATGGACAAAAACCCCTGAGGAGCACAGAGAAGCGTTAAGGACAGGTTGGGCAAAGGCAAAGGAAACAGTTATTAGCGGAGAATATGATTTAGTGATTTTAGATGAAATAAACAATGCGTTAGCCATTGATACATTTCCTATTGAAGATGTTTTACCACTAAATGAAGTGATGAATCTAATAAAAAATAGACCGTCCCATGTTCATCTCGTTTTGACAGGAAGAGATGCCAAGCAGGAAATTAGAGATATCGCTGATCTAGTTTCTGTTATTGAAGTGGAAAAACATTACTACGATGAGGGCATACCAGCTGTAAAAGGGATTGAATTTTAAAGGGCAAGACCCAAAATGGAGGAGTGAATGCTTATGGGGAAAGCTGTTCCTTTAATGATTCAAGGTACTCATTCAGATGCTGGCAAAAGTGCGCTAGTTACCGCTTTATGCCGGATATTTGTTCAGGATGGTTTTAAAACAGCCCCTTTTAAATCACAGAACATGGCTTTAAATTCTTATATTACCTTTGATGGGAAAGAAATCGGCCGTGCACAGGGTGTGCAAGCAGAAGCAGCAGGCATTCTTGCAACAACGGATATGAATCCTATTTTGATTAAGCCAAGCGGTAGCTATGAATCACAAATTGTTGTTCATGGAATGCCATTTAAAAATATGAAGGCAGGAGAATATCGCCAGGACTTTTTTCAACAAGGCTTAGCATTAATTCGAGATTCATATGAGAAATTGTCTGTTTGTTATGACCGGATCGTTATTGAGGGAGCAGGCAGTCCTGCTGAGATTAATTTAAATGATCGGGAGCTTGTCAATATGCGGGTGGCCAAAATCGCTAACGCACCCGTGATTTTAGTTGGAGATATTGAAAAGGGTGGAGTATTTGCCAGTTTAGTAGGAACCCTGCAGCTGCTAGAAACGGAAGATCGAAATAGAGTCATTGGTGTCATCATCAATAAATTCAGAGGTGATGTATCATTACTGCAGCCGGGATTAACCTGGTTTGAAGAATATACTGGTGTTCCGATTTTAGGTGTTGTTCCCTATATCGATAACCTACTAATTGAAGCAGAGGATTCAGTTGTGTTAAACAACTATACTTCTAAACTCGATGCTACAAAGGAAATTGATATTGCGGTCATCCGTCATCCATTGATATCTAATTTTACTGATATCGATCCTTTTTTTGAGGAAAAGGATTGTCATGTTCGCTTTGTAAAAGCTGTAGAAGACTTAGGAGAACCGGATTTACTGATTTTGCCTGGGAGTAAAAATACCATTGAGGATATGATGGTTTTACACAGTACAGGACTAGCCAATCGGATCTTGGATTTAGCACAAAAGAATACGATGATTGTTGGCATTTGTGGTGGGTACCAAATGTTGGGAAATCGTATCGAAGATCCATACGAAGTTGAATCATCACATAAAAGTGTAGAGGGACTAGGGCTCCTTCCGATGCAAACCTCCATGACCACACATAAGACAACGGTTCATTCTGAAGGAATGGCCAGTTTTGGCGGAGAATGCATTCCAGTTGCGGGTTATGAGATTCATATGGGCGAATCGTACTTTGACGAAGAATGTGACCATTTTGTTCAGTTAGCTGACAGAAGGGAAGGAACGATAACAAAGGATAAACAAATTATCGGGACTTACTTTCATGGTATTTTCCATAATGATCGATTCCGTGAGGTTTTTCTAAATGAGATAAGGTTAAAGAAGGGATTAGAGCCTATCAATAACCGAGCCTCTTTTTCTCAAAAAAGAGAAGAAGGATTCGATGTATTAGCCAAGGTTGTGAGAGAAAATATCCAGTTAGATCGAATTAATAAGCTAATAACGGACTTTCAAAAGGAATCGAAAAGATGTTAATGGGATATGAGCCAACCATTATATTCTGCACGATTTTATTTGCAGCGATTGTATTAGATTTGTTGATGGGTGATCCTAGGTGGCTTCCGCATCCTGTTGTACTAATGGGAAAATTAATCACATTGTTAGAAAAGAGCTGGAATAGTGGCGAAGGCAGAGTCTGGAAGGGGATATCCCTTACCGCAACAGTTGTTCTACTCGTTTTTTTCATTTCCTTATTTCTCGTCTTTGCTGCCTATCAAATCCATCCATTTGTTGGTGTTTTTGTACAGATCTATCTTATTTCCACTTCGATTGCGATAAAAGGTCTTTCGTCTGCTGCAAAAGAAGTCCTAGTTCCTTTAGTGAATGGAAATTTAGTAGAAGCAAGATTAAAGCTTAGTATGATCGTAGGTCGTGATACGGAAAGCTTACCGGAGAGTGAAATTGTTAGAGGAACTGTTGAAACTGTTGCTGAGAATACAGTCGATGGCATCACAGCGCCGTTATTTTGGGCCATCATTGGGGGAGCACCGCTTGCTATGGTGTACCGCGCCATCAATACATTAGATTCTATGGTTGGACATAAAGATGAGCGATTCAGGCAATTTGGATGGGCATCAGCCAAGCTTGACGATCTAGTTAACTGGATTCCTGCGAGACTAACAGCCCTTTCGATGTGGCTAGCCGCTTTTTTTATAAAAGGATCTAAAAAGAGAAATGGATGGAACATAACGTGGAGGGATGCAAGGAAACACCCCAGTCCAAATAGCGGCTGGTCAGAGGCAATGGCAGCGGGGTTAATCGGAATTCAGCTAGGTGGAATCAATTACTATCGGGGAAGAAAGTCAGTTCGTGCACAAATGGGAGATCCTTTAAGGAATTTGGTGCGCTCTGATATCGAACAAGCCATTCGATTGATGCATGGAGGATGGATTGTATTTTTTCTAATAGGTGTAAGCTTGCTCCTGTTCGTTAGATCGTGAAAATGAGGTGTAAATGATGAAATGGCCAAATCATGGCGGACAACCTGAAACTATAAAAAAACTTTTCCATATGGAAGACGATAAAACATTGCTCGATTTTAGCGCAAACTTAAACCCTTTAGGACCTCCTTCCTGGTTGCAAGATGCCTTACAAGATGGTTATAAGACGATCACAAGGTATCCGGACCAAACTTATTCGAATAGTACCGCTTCGGTTGCAAAGCATGAAGGTATAGACCAAGACATGGTCCTATTAACAAACGGGGGAGCAGAGGCGATTTTTTTAGTAGCAAAATATTTTGAAAATGGGAAAGCGCTCATTGCTCACCCTGCCTTCCTGGAATATGAAAGAGCCTGTCATCATTACCATATTGATGTGGAAGATATTTTAGTAGGTCATGAAAGTGGATTTACATTACCAGTTCAATTGATTCGACAAAAGTTTATCGAAAAAGATGTTATCTTTCTTTGCCGCCCAAATAACCCAACTGGGACGGTAATAGCTGAAGAAGATTTGCAGCTATTGTTAGAAGTGGGGAAAAAAACTGGTACCTATGTAGTAGTGGATGAAGCTTTTGTCGATTTTCTACCGACTTCCATTCCTACACTTACTCCATGGTTATCGTCTTACCCAAATTTAATATTATTACGTTCATTAACAAAAATGTATACCATCCCTGGGCTGAGGATCGGATATATAATGGCTCACCGAACTATCATAAATGTTTTGAAAAACGAACAAATTCCTTGGAGTATTAACTCCTTAGTAGATGCGTTAATTCCGAGATTACTTGAAGACCGTAGTTTTGTTGACAAAACAAGAGCATGGCTGCATGAGGAATCTCGAAATGTGTTTAAGAGATTAACTTCATTAGGGTTTTACCTTTCCCCATCACAAGTAAACTTTTATCTTTTGCGAGATCAGAAACAGCCGCAACGAACCGACGAGCTTTATCACTTTTTATTGGAGTGCGGAATATTGACGCGGCACACTCATAACTTTAAAGGACTAAAAGGTGAGTTCTTACGGATTGCCATCAGGTCAAACTTGGAAAATGAACGGTTACTAGCAGTCCTTCAAAAGTGGAGAAATGAGTCATGATCCTCTTTATTTCAGGTGGTGCTAGGTCGGGGAAAAGTCATTTAGCAGAGCAAACAGCTCTTTCGTTTTTTCAAAAAATGAAGGAGGAACATCAAAGAGGTTCTCTTTATTACATTGCGACAGCGAAAAAAAGTGATGATGAAATGGAGGAAAGGATTCGATTTCATCAGCAAGATCGCGGGAAGAAGTGGCAAACGGTTGAAGAGTCCTTTTACCTTGAACCGATTCTGTCACAATTTAAAAAAGGTGATGTTATTTTAATAGACTGTTTGACCATATGGTTAAGTAATGTCATGTTCGAGCTTGACCATAGCATGGAAAGGATAGAAGCCATTGTGAATTGCTGGTTATGTCTTGCACGTGAAAAGCAATTTCACCTTCTCATTGTTTCGAATGATGTGAATGAAGGAATTCCTTCCACTGATGAAGCTGTACAAAGATATATGTATACCTTACAGCGTCTCCATCAATCGATTGTGCAGCAATCAGACCTTGCCGCCCAGGTCCAGGCAGGGATTCCTATGTATTGGAAGGGAGAAATTTGATGAAGCAAATGTTCTTTGGATTTATACTTGCGGTTCAATTTCTAACACGAATTCCTCTTCCCATTGAATGTCCATGGACCAAACAGACAAGTAGATGGGCATTAAGGAGTTATCCGCTTGTCGGTGCAGTGCTGGGGTCTATCATCACGATCATTTTGTACATATTTCAATCTTATCTTCCTATACCGATCATGACATTGCTCATCGTTTCTTTATGGGTCTATCTCACTGGAGGATTACACTTAGATGGGTGGATGGATGTAGCAGATGCAGTAGGTTCAAATGCTCCCCTAGAGAAAAAATGGGAGATTATGAAAGACCCACATGTCGGAAGCTTTGGTATCATTTCACTTCTTTTTTTACTGGCATGGAAAACATTATTGATTTATTCGTTGATTGAATCTGGTCTTCTCCTGTATTCTTTTCTTTTTATCATGGCGTTTTCTCGTTTAGGAGCCGCTGTTTTAATGGTTTTTCTACCTACCGCTAAACAACATGGCTTGGCATGGGAGTGGCAGAAAAACGTAAATCGGCTTGATTGTTTGTATGCAGCAATCCCTGTATGTGTACTATTATTCTTCTTTCCTGACTTTCTATATTTACTTCCCGCCTTCATTGTCTTTATTGGCTTTTTTGGAGCTTGGATGAAACATACCTTTAAAGGGACGAATGGAGATTTATTAGGCACAGCGATTGAAGGAGGCGAATTATGGGGACTTGCAATCACATGGATGTATATCTCGTTCGTCATGGGATAACAAATTGGAATAAAGAGAAAAGGTATTTAGGCCATACTGACATCGGTGTAATAAGAAGTGGACTATCTCAGTTAAATAATCTACAAAAAGTGTTATCAGCATTAAACTTTGACCAAGTATTTACTAGTGATTTACGACGTTGTCAGGAAACTTTAGCCTATTTAAGCATTCCGTCACAGGTTTCAATTGATTGTAGATTAAGAGAAATTCATTTTGGCGACTGGGAAGGAAAGACCTATGACGAGCTAAAGAACCAAATCGCCTATCGAAACTGGCTAGTGGATTGGGAGGCCTATTCTATACCGAATGGAGAGTCAGCTGATACATTTAAATCTAGAATTGATTCCTTTTTTAATGAGTTATTTCAGCAAGCGATGGAAACTACTCCTGCTAAAATACTTGTTATGACCCATGGAGGTGTCATTCGCTATCTTGTTTCAAAATATGGATCCTCCAGGTCTTTTTGGGATCTTACCATTTCACATGGACATGGTATTCGATTAACATTTGAGCAACAGAAGGGGGAATGGGTATGCAGCTCGTTATTGGCGGTGCCTACTCAGGAAAAAGAAAAGTAGTCAAAGCAAATCATGGAACATGCAGCTGGGTATCTGCCTATGAGGGAGATAGTGTGGGAGATTGGGAGGCAAAATGGGAGAAAGGTTCAACGTTAGTAATGGAGGGCTGGGAAAAATGGATTGCGTCTGAGCTTCAGAATCGCGAAAACATTGACGAGATTCGAAGGGGATTTAAAACCGTTTTTAAGTCCCTCCTTCAGGAGGAGGAAAATAGAAAGAACAAAATAGTCCTTATCATGTTAGAGGTTGGAAAGGGGATTGTTCCTTTGCAAAAGGATGAAAGAATACTAAGGGATCTAGCTGGGTGGGTCGCACAGGATGCTGCAATTGTTTCTGATGAAGTGGATTTTGTTTGGAATGGATTAGTGAAGAGAGTCAAATAGTTATACGCTGAGATCCTATCAAGCTGGAGCGATACTTTTCTTGGGCTGCACGAGCAAAATAAGCCGCCTATTTTTACCGATTTGCTATTTTTCTAGCGCTCACGGGTAGAATAAGCCGCCTATTTTTACCGATTTGCTATTTTTCTAGCGCTCACGGGTAGAATAAGCTCCTTATTTTTACCGATTTGCTATTTTTCTAGCGCTCGTGGGCAGAATAAGCTGCTTATTTTTACCGATTTGCTATTTTTCTAGCGCTCACGGGTAGAATAAGCCGCCTATTTTACCGATTTGCTATTTTTCTAGCGCTCGTGGGTAGAATAAGCTGCTTATTTTTACCGATTTGCTATTTTTCTAGCGCTTGTGGGTAGAATAAGCCGCCTATTTTTACCGATTTGCTATTTTTCTAGCGCTCACGGGTAGAATAAGCTGCTTATTTTTACCGATTTGCTATTTTTCTAGCGCTCGTGGGCAGAATAAGCTGCTTATTTTTACCGATTTGCTATATTTCTAGCGCGCACGGGCAAAATAGAAGGCTTATTTTTACCCGTACGACTCTTTTCTTAAACTCATGCGCAGAATAGGCCTGTTTATTTTTACCAGTGCGATACTAATCTTAAGCACACGGGCAAAATAAAAGGCTTATTTTTACCCGTACAACTCTTTTCATGCACTCACGGGCAAAATAGAATGTGTATTAAAGCCATTTTACATTCACAGAAGCTGTTTTTTTATTTGAACCTAAACTTAGGAGTGTTCTTCATCGGTCTCGGTGGGTTCTTTTGCTTCCTCTTTATACTTCATTTGTTCAAATTTAAAAATAAAAATTCAGAAAATATATTGACGAAATAATAAATATTACTTATTATAATATTCAGATAAGTAATATTTATTATTTCCGGTTTCAAGCATACCCTTTAAAAGGCAGGTGTTTAATTCAAGTATACTAGCACCGACATGGTTTATTCTACAAAATAACCTCCAATCCAATTTCATATCATGTATTCTATTAAAGAAGGTAAAAAGCCATGACAGGGGAGGAGGAGGTTTCAAAATGAAAAATAGAAGTGATCAGTTAGTCCATGAGCTTGGCAAGAAAATCGTAACAGGGGAGTACACTCCTGGTGAGATCTTACCAAAGGCAGAAGATATCAGTGAACGATATGAGGTAAGTCGAACCGTAGTGCGTGAAGCCTTTAAAGGGTTAACAACACTTGGGCTTGTGAGATCCAATCAAAAAGCTGGGACGATTGTCCTTCCTCGTTCTGAGTGGCAATGGTGGAATCTTGATGTATTAACTTGGGTTATAGAGGATGAGAATAATACGGACTTTTTAGTGCATTTGACAGAAGTGAGATTGGGCCTTGAACCAATGGCCGCGGCATTGTCAGCTAAACGAGCAACTGATCAGGACATGATGAAAATGAAAGATGCTTTTGAGCGTCTGGAGCAATCAATTGGGGATGAAAAGGCCTGGGCAAGTGCGGATTATGATTTCCATGAAAGCATCCTGCAGGCTTCCCACAACGATCTCATGATTAACACAGTTAAAACACTTCGAAAAGCGCTAGTTAAAAGCCGCGAAAAAACGATACAGGCTGCCAAGGATTTTCCGGAATCACCGTATGATACGCCAACAAAAGAAGTGCTTGATCGACACCGTGCTATCTACGATGCCGTCATAGCAAGGGATGAAGAGTTGGCCCGGCAAAAAATGACGGATTTAATATTACGTGTGAAAAGAATTTTAGATAAAATATACGGGTTTTAAAGCTAACTTTTTACTAAAAAATAGTTCGACTTAGAGAGGAGCAAAAACATGGGATTACAAGTTGTAAGATTCGAAAAGCAAGGTAAAGAGTCTTGGGGTGTTGTTTCAAACAATCAAATTATTGCCCTGAAAAATTCTTATAGCACTTTAGCACAATTTTTAGAAGAAGGTTTAGTAGAGGCTAGAAAAGTGAAAGAAACTGGAATTGGCGAGACTGTTTCACTTGATGAAGTGACTGTCCTAAGCCCGGTGACACAGCCGGCAAGAATTGTCTGCCAAGGAGCAAATTATTCTTCTCACCGCGCTGAAGCTGGCTTGGAAGCTACACGCCCGCCATTTAACCTAATTTTTGGCAAGGCAGATAGCTCACTTTGCGGAGCATATTCGGAAATTATCCGACCGTCACATGTGCAGCTATTAGACTATGAAATTGAATTAGGATTAGTAGTAGGAAATGAGATTTCCCAAGCCGTAGAAGTAACAGATGATACCCTTCATCAATATGTTGCCGGTCTTGTCATTATGAATGATGTATCCGCAAGGGATGTCCAGCTTTGTGAAGGTCAATGGTTAAAAGGGAAAAGCTACCGAACATTTGGACCTACAGGGCCGTACCTATACTTATTAGACAAAGATGAAACCGCTCTCATTCATGACCTTGAATTAAAATGTTTTGTCAATGATGAGCTTCGCCAAGCGGCCAACACGAACCAACTGCTTTTCAAACCAGCAGAGACACTTACTGAACTATCAGAAATCATGAATCTATCAAAAGGAGATTTAATTATTACCGGTACAACAGGCGGTGTAGCCTTAAATCTTTCTCCAGAAATACTTGGTCAAATTTCAAGCTTAGCAGTCCCATACCAACAGAAATTAGAATTACTTGTGGAAAACCAAATCAACAATGGTAAATATCTTGAAGATGGTGACGTGATTCGCTGCCAAATCAGAAGTGCAGATGGAACCATCGATCTTGGTGAGCAAGTAAACAAAGTAGTACCAAGTAAGGTTGCCATTTCCTAATTTACTTATCATATTGCTGGGAATTACATAAGCCGCTCTCATCATCCTGATCCCAGCTTCCCTTTATTTTAACCCAATTAGCATTACATTTTGAAAAGCATCATAAGTACTTAGTTGTTTGCTCTATTATTATTCATTGTTGATTTTCGTGTAGGTTTGAAAATTCATAAGCGAAGAATTTCCGGCTAATGTATAAAGAGGAAGCTTAAGAAGCAGAGATAGGCGGAGATATTCCGATTAACTGCTCTAAATAACACAAAATCCAAAGTTTAGATGATATAACCGGAAAAACTTCCTTTATTTTTAAGTAAAAATAAGTATTTCACAAAATACACGGAATTCTTCCGCTTATTTTGAGAAACTCAGTAAAATCAACATTCAGTTATAACAGAGCCTAGTTGTTTTAAATGTATCCGCTTTCACGCAGGGTTCATCCAATTATTAATAGTTGAAAAGGGGTTTGGTAGATGAATCAAGAAATTCATGATGTTGCTATTGTCGGTTATGGTCCTGTATCAAAGCTATTAGCCACCTTGCTCGGACAAAAGGGATGGAAGGTTGGCATATATGAAAGATTTCCTCACGAATATCCGTTGCCGAGAGCCGTTCATTTTGATGATGAAATTGCTCGGATTCTACAATCGGTTATTCCCGCTAGTGAAGTTGAGAGAATCACAGAGGTCGCCAACGATTTATACACCTGGTGTAATGCCGAGCGGAAAACTCTTTTAGAATTGAACTTTTCTGAATTTGGGGTTTCGGGATGGCCAGGTCATTTATTCTTTAATCAGCCGCAGCTCGAAGGATTATTGGATCAAGCCTGCCGCCAACAGGCAACAGTAGACGTGAATATGGGAAAAGAAGCTGTTGCATTAAACGAATTTGATGACCACGTCGAGTTAGTTGTAAAGGATTTACAGGGAGTAGAAACCAAAGTCAGTGCAAAATATGTGGTTGGCTGTGATGGCGCGAATAGTTTTGTCCGTAGAAATATGGAACATACGATCACAGATCTTGGATTTGTAGCCGATTGGCTAGTGGTAGATATCATTCCTCAAACCAAGAGGGAATGGAAACCAATGAATTTACAACTATGTGACCCAGCTCGTCCCACTACCGTTGTTTCAGGTGGTCCCGGAAGAAGACGATGGGAATTCATGGCCCTTCCAGGAGAAACAAAAGAAGATTTGAACAAGGAAGAAGTCGCATGGAAGTTATTGGAGCCTTGGGATATTACTCCTGCGAATTCTGTATTAGAACGGCAAGCGATTTACACATTTAAAGCCTTATGGGTGGATGAATGGAGAAAAGGCAGACTGGTATTGGCTGGCGATGCTGCCCACTTAACACCGCCATTCATGGGTCAAGGAATGTGTGCAGGCCTTCGTGATGCCAAGAATTTAGCTTGGAAGCTTGATCTGGTCTTAAGTGGAAAAGTGGATGACAACTTCCTCGATATGTATACGAAAGAACGTAACCCACATAATCGGGATGTGGTCGAAGCAGCCTTGTTTTTAGGAAAAGTGATTTGTGTAACCGTTCCAGAGGCTGCTGCACTTCGGGATGAGGCATTCTTTACCGGCAAGGTGCCGCCAATGCCAGAATTTCCATTTTTGACTGATGGCATTCTTGGTGAAACAGGGAATTACACGGGAAAACTATCTTTCCAGAGTCAGGTAAACTATCAGGGCAAGACTGGATTGTTTGACGATGTCGTTGGAGACGGGTGGCTGATAATGAGTCCAGTCGATGACCCTAGGAACGTTTTACAGGAGGAACAGGTAACCTTCCTTGAGAATTTAGGTGCGAAATTTATAAAAGTTTTGGAAGCCTACGATCCACAATTAGAATCAGCTCATCAGGTAGTAGATATTGAGGGAAAATACAAACAGTATTTTCATACAACTGGCTTAGAGGCTGTTGTGGTTCGCCCTGATTATTATATGTTTGGGGGCGCTGCAAAATTGGCTGAATTATCCTTAGTTGTTGAAGATTTAATCAAACAAATGGGGCAGTTCATCAATAAGGCAGCTGTTAGATAATGATACGCTTCTAAGACAGCTGCCGAAGGATCATAAAGGACGGGCATCCTTTATGATTCGTTTCTGATTTGTTTGGGGCAAACCAGAAACTGTTGGTAGACTTGGGAAAGTCTAGAAGTACATTATACAATATTTTTTTAAAAAAATAATAATTTTGGGATTATAAGCTTTTTAAAAATAAACCTTATGGGGGAATGTGCGATGTCAAACGTAAAAATATTTCGTTTAGTGTACTTGGATTTTTTTGCAAAAAACAGTGAAACCATGGTCGAGTATTATACTAATACAATGGGATATCGGATTACAGAGGAAAAGGATGGAGTTACCTATTTAAGTAACGGTTTCGACCATCATAATATTGTGATCACGCCAGCAGAGGAAAAAGCGGTTCGCAGATACGGCTACCAATTAGACGGGAATCACACCTTAGAAGAGGTACAGGAACAATTACATGCAAATGGAATTGCTTCTAGCTTGAAAATAGACGCCAAGCCGGGTGTTTCAAGATTACTAGAATTACAGGATCCAGCCGGCAATGTCATTGAATTATTTACAGAGATGGAGCAATCGGCTGTTGGCTTTGGTTCTTCAGGCATTGTTCCACTTAAATTAGGGCATGTGGCATTTTATGCGAAGAACTTTCAGGAGACCATTGAATTTTACCGGGATGCATTAGGCTTCTCATTTACTGACCAAATTGGAGTAGGCTTCGCTAATTTCTTAACATGCAATACAGATCATCATGTATTAAATGTTGTTGCTTCAGATGAGACGCGTTTACATCATATTGCTTTCCAATTAAAGGATGCAAGTCATCAGTATGCTAGCTCAGATTTATTGGCCAAGCATGGTCGCCCAACTCTTTGGGGCCCTTCCCGCCATACTGCAGGACATAATATTGCGACTTACCATCATGATCCGGAAGAAAATGTTGTGGAGCTGTATATTGATATGGATGTATTTGTTCCAGAGCTTGGGATCTTCGAGCCTCGCCCATGGCATGAGGTACTTCCGCTTAAACCAAAGGTTTGGGAAGCTTTGAGTGCTTGGGGAACAGAGTTTGAACTGGATTTGGCTAAAGTATAAGAAGTTACTGTAAGGGGATTCGACTCTATGGTACAAGAAATCATGTTGATTGATGTGAAACCGGGAACGGAGCAGGAATTTGAGAACGCTTTTAAAAAGGCAGCCGTTATCGTATCGTCTGCCAAGGGTTGCTTAGGATATGAACTACACCGATGCATGGAGCAAGAAAATAAATATTTGGTTTTAATTAAATGGGAAACAGTAGAAGACCATGTAACGGGATTTAAAAATTCAACAGATTATCAGGAAATGAAGTCTCTAATTGGTCCTTATTATTTACACATTCCACATGCAGGGCACTATGAAAAAGTAGACTGAGAATAATTCGGTTATTTAGATGAATTTTTATTAACGCAGGGGACATAGGTCATATAAGCTGACTTTTTCGTCCCCTTTTTTTCTAATTGAAATTGCAGGATTCTACATATAAAAAGAAGAAATTAAACAAAAAAAATAATGAATAGGAGAGATATCATGACAACTTATATAGTTGATGGAGCAAGAACAGCTTTTGGTACATACGGAGGCTCATTAAAGGATATTAGTGATTTGGAATTGGGCGTGGCGGCGACTAAAGGGGCACTTGAAAGAAGTGGCATACCTGCTTCCGATGTTGATGAAATTGTATTTGGAAATGTCGTCCAGACTGGAGCACATTCCGCCTATTTGGCAAGACATATTGGTTTAAATAGCGGATTAACAGAGTCATCATCTGCCCTTACCTTGAATCGGCTCTGCGGTTCAGGATTACAGGCAATGGTAACAGGGGCAACGTCCATTGCATTGGGGGAAGCAAAGGTCATTGTGGCTGGTGGCACCGAGAATATGAGTTTAGCTCCGCAAATCTTAAAGGGAACGCGGTTCGGTTCCCCTGGTAAGGCACCAGTGGTGGTGGATATGCTATGGGAAACGTTAATTGATCAATATGTTGGCTGCGGAATGGGGATGACCGCAGAGAATCTATCAGAAAAGTATCATATTTCACGAGAAGAACAGGACCAGTTTGCGGTTGCCTCGCAGCAAAAGGCTGGAAAAGCAAGAGATAACGGACGCTTCGCAGATGAAATAGTCCCAATTATCATCCGTGATAAAAAAGGGAAAGAAACCATTATTAAAGTGGATGAACACATTAGAGATAGTGTTAGTCTAGAAGGTTTAGGAAAATTAAAACCGGCATTTAAGAAAGACGGTACTGTAACGCCGGGTAATGCCAGTGGAATTAATGATGGCGCTGCGGCGGTCGTATTAGCTTCAGAAGATTATGTAAATGAACATAGTTTAAAACCGTTAGCGAAGATTGTTTCCTGGGCAGTAGCAGGAGTGGATCCAAAAATCATGGGGATTGGACCCGTACCAGCAAGCAAACGGGCATTAGAAAAAGCAGGCTTAACCTTGGCTGACATTGATTTATTTGAATTGAATGAGGCTTTTGCGGCACAATCATTAGCCGTCATCAAGGAATTGGGAATTAACCAGGAAAAAGTAAATGTTAACGGGGGAGCAATCGCTTTGGGACACCCGCTTGGTGCAAGTGGTGCGAGAATTACCTATTCTTTAGCCCTTGAATTGAAGAAAAGGAATTTAAAATATGGCTTAGCTGCCCTTTGCATTGGCGGCGGTCAAGGAATTGCCATGATTATTGAGAGAGTCTGATTTTGAAAAAAATAATCTATTAAACTTAAGGAGGAATCGATTTGGAAAACAAAGTTGTTGGTTTATCGGTTGAAAACCATGTTGGAATTATCACGTTAAACCGTCCGGAAGTAGGAAATGCACTGGATTTGCAAATGGCCAAGGAACTGATGGATGCAGCGATTGTTTGTTCTGAGCGTGATGACATTAGAGTAGTCGTGATCACTGGAGCGGGTAATAAGTTTTCAGTTGGCGGTGATTTAAAAAGTTTCGCAAAGGAAGGGGACGAGATAAGTTCTCATCTGAAATCGGTAACGGCATACTTACATCAAGCGATTTCCTTTTTTGCAAGAATGAATAAACCGTTTATTGGGGCGGTTAATGGAGTAGCAGCAGGTGCCGGAATGAGTCTTGCATGCGCATGTGATTTAGTCTATGCATCGGAGAAATCAAAATTCGTAATGGCTTATAACCGAATTGGATTAACACCTGATGGATCAGGCAGCTATTTTTTACCTCGTCTTGTCGGGATGCGTCGTGCCCTTGAGTTAATGTATACGAATCGACAGTTAACGGCACAAGAGGCATGTGACTGGGGAATTGTCAATCAAGTCGTTCCGGATGACCAATTATGGGAGGTTGTCCTTGGCGTTGCAGAAAACTTGGCAAAAGGACCGATGAATGCATTCGGCGAAACGAAAAAATTATTCTTTCATTCGCTCCAAGAAACATTGGAAACACAAATGAGCAAGGAATCCCTGCTGCTCGCTTCAAGAGCATGCAGTGAAGAGGGAAAAGAAGGAATCGCTGCCTTTCTTGAAAAGCGCGAAGCTGATTTTTTAAAGGGTTAGGATTGTATTCCTAGTAAAATAGTGAAATTTTCTATTGATTCATAGTTTGATCTTTAATCGGAGGGATTGGATTGGAAGCTGAAATGCTGAAAGGGCAGTTACTTTGGGAGCCCTCACAACAAACGATAAACCAGTCGAATATAAAGAAATTTATGATGTGGCTGGAGGAAAATAGAGGGCTCACATTTGAAGATTACAATCAGTTGTGGGATTGGTCTGTAACAGAAATTGAACATTTTTGGACAGCTATTTGGGAGTTTTTTAATATAAAATCAGAAACAGATTACACGGCTGTTTTATCTGGAAAAAGAATGCCAAACGTAAAATGGTTTGAGGGAGCCACTTTAAACTATGCAGAGCATGTATTCAGGAATGAAGATCCAGAAAAAGCTGCTGTCATTCATAAATCTGAGATTCGTCCCGTACAGGAAGTTACCTGGGCTGAACTAAGAAAGAAAACAGCTGCAATGGCTGCATACTTAAAGTCATTAGGGGTCAAAAGTGGAGATCGGGTCGTAGGGTATGCACCGAACATTCCTGAAACGTTAACTTCCTTTCTGGCATGTGCTAGTATTGGAGCGGTTTGGTCGAGCTGTGCACCTGAATTTGGCATCCAAAGTGTCATTGACCGCTTTAAGCAAATTGAACCGACTGTTATGATTGCTGTTGATGGCTATCAGTATGGGGGAAAGAGATATGACCGGTTGGAGCTTGTAAAAAAGATACAAGCTGAACTTCCATCACTAAAAGAGACCATTCTAGTACCTTACCTAGAAACGCAGCCGGAACTATCCGAGTTGAATAATACAGTCCTTTGGGACCAAGTTATTTCTGAAAATGATAATGCCATTTTAACATTCGAGCCGGTGCCTTTTAATCATCCACTCTGGATCCTATATTCATCAGGTACCACCGGAAAACCTAAAGGGATTGTACAAAGTCAGGGGGGAATCCTCCTTGAGCATCTAAAATTCCTTGGTCTTCAAGTGGATCTTAAGAGGGGCGATCGGTTTTTTTGGTATACTACAACAGGCTGGATGATGTGGAACGTAACTGTTAGCGGGTTACTGACAGGCGCGGCCATTATTTTGTATGATGGACATCCAAGCTACCCAAATGATGAAACATTGTGGAGCCTTGCCGAATCTACAAAAATGACAACCTTTGGCACCAGTGCCAGCTTTTTAATGGCCAGTTTGAAAGCAGGAGTTAAACCAAAAGAACAATTTGACCTTTCTCATTTAAGAAGCATTGGCTCCACAGGTTCACCACTGCCGGAAAGCGGATTTGACTGGGTTTATGAGCATGTAAAAGAAGATATATGGCTGACTTCTACTAGCGGTGGAACAGATATTTGTTCTGGGTTTGTCGGGGGAAGCCCGACCCTGCCTGTTTATTCCGGGGAAATCCAAGCTCGTGTTTTGGGGTCAGCTGTGAAGGCATATAGTGATGCAGGAGAAGAAGTGATTGATGAAATCGGAGAACTTGTCGTGACCGAACCGATGCCGTCTATGCCCATTTATTTTTGGAATGATAAAAATGGAGAACGCTATCAAGATAGTTACTTTAATGTTTACCCTGATATTTGGAGACATGGCGATTTTATCAAGATTACCGACAGAGGATCGGCGATTATTTACGGCCGGTCAGATGCGACGATTAACCGTGGAGGCATTCGAATGGGTACGAGTGAAATATATAGTGCCCTTGAGAGTATTCCAGAAGTAATCGATAGTTTAATTGTAGATATTCCAATAAGTGCCGAACAATCCTACATGCCTTTATTTATTGTGTTAAAGGAAGGCTTCAGCATAACAGATGAATTGAAAACTAGGATTAATCAATCCATTCGGCAAAACTGTTCTCCAAGGCACGTACCGAATGAAATTTTTCCTGTAAATGAACTGCCGAAAACACTGAACGGGAAGAAACTAGAGGTACCGATTAAAAAAATATTAATGGGAGTACCTATTGAGCAAGCTGTTAACTTGGGTTCCCTGAACAATCCAGAAACGTTGGATTACTTTGTTGAATTTAAAAGATTGTTAGAGTCTAGGTAATGATGCACGGGGACGGTTCTTCTGCCTCAAAAACTTAGGCAAGGGGTACCGTCTTGTTTTTTAGTTTCATCTGGTAAAAACCTAGATTCTTTTATACAAATAAAAACTATAAAAATTTTTAGCCACTTATTGTGAATTATAAAGAGGGGTCTGGTCGGCAAATTAGAGGGGCAGTACTCCTGTAATCAAGAAATATGAAAAGACTAGCGATTTTTAAGCTAGTCTTTCTTTCTCCTATTTCCTTAATATTATGAACGGTGGTGCTATGAACTGGATTCATCATAGGAACTCGATTCATCATGTGAACTTGACTCATCATGGTCTTCTTTACATCCACAATGTTCGTATTCCTCTCGACAGCATTGAGTAAACGAATCATCCGGACACATTTCTGGAATCGGAATGCACGGGTCGAAATTCGGATTTTGGAGTACTTCATACGGACGCATCATTTCGTGATCCTCGTGTTCAAGGATATGACAATGCCAAGGATAGATTCCAGTAAATGGTCCGAAGCGGGCAATAATACGAGTGACTTCATTAGGATTGGCACGAACGGTATCTTTCCAACCTCTTTCATTAGGGTCTGGCTCACGTGCCGGACCTATAATCGTGACATTTCCATTTTCATCAACTTCAATGGGTTCACGATTCAGAATCTGGAATTGGACAAGATGCAAGTGAATGGGATGAGTATCACCCGTCAGGTTGTACAGCTCCCATACTTCTACAGTACCATTATAAGGGGTTTCAGTAATCGGTAATTCATCCCACTCCATACCGTTCAGTAAAAGTTTCAAGCGGGCAGGAAATTCTGGATCATCAATTTCCATTAAGAAGTTCTGTCTAACCGTCACACCATTTGGTTCGAGTCTTTCTAAGCAGCTTAGTTTTTTAGGGATTTGACTTTTATCTGATTTTGAGCTTTTTTTACGAACACGAAATTCCATAATTTGCGGAAGGGGAGGGGCATCAGGGGAGCCATTAGGGAATGGTGCTGGTGCGTCGTTTGTCAGGATGATTTTTTGACCTTTATGTTTTGAGAAATCGACAATCACATCTGCACGTTCCGCTGGAGCAAGTAAAAGCCCCGTGGCATTGGAAACTTTAACAGGTTTCTTTAGAAATCCGCCATCTGTTCCTATTTGAATAAAATCTTGGCCGGAGCTTAGCCGTAATCGGTAAAACCGGGCATTAGAGCCATTCAGGATACGGAAACGGTATTTTCGCGGTTCGACTTCAAGATAGGGCCATACTTTTCCATTAACTAAAGCGGTATTACCGAAAAACTCAGGAACGACAGATGGATTGGGCAATGCTCTTTCATCAAATGGTGGAGGTGGCTCCGGGGCTGGGAAAAACGGTGGAGGCGGCTGTTGTGCTGGAGGCGGTTGATGGCCTGGCTGTGATGGATAGAATAATTCACCATTAGGATAGAATGACCGATCTTGTATCACTAACGGAATTTCATATTGTCCCCGAGGGAGATTCAGTTTCTCCTCTTTCTGATCCCGAATCAAATAAAAGCCGGCAAGCCCTGCATAAACATTTAATCTGGTAATTCCAACTGCATGGTCGTGATACCAGAGTGTTGTGGGACGCTGACAATTAGGATAGTAGTAAACTTCATGCAAGAATTTAGTACCAAAATTCTTGAAATTTCGCGTAAACCAGGCTTCTGGATATCCGTCGTTTTCCGGTCGTACACGTCCTCCGTGTAAATGTACAACTGTTCTAACAGAGGGTTCGTTGGGTTCTGCGCCATGAACCGTTCTATCCACGGGCAGAAGATGTTCAAAAGGCAAATCGTTTTCCCACTTAACAAAAATAGGCTGATTCCTGAGAACTTCAAATGTAGGACCAGGGTACATTCCGTTATACCCCCAAACTGTAGTAGGCGGTAAGTCTCTGTGCAACTTTTGTCTAACTTGCTTCATCGTTACCTCATAGTAGGGGATCCCGTCTCGATGACCAACAGGTTGTATCACAGAAGGCAGAGGCAAAGCATCAACAAACTTCTTTAAAAACGACAATATTTAGCTGCTCCTTTCAAAAAACAGATTCATTGTTTATCCTATGCATGTCCAATAAATCTGTTTGGATATTCGTATATCTTTAAACAGCTTATTTGATGATGAGGCATGGGGACGGTTCTTTTGCTTCACTTTTTGTCTGCTTGTACGAGTGGAAGGTTGGTTGATTAATAACATGAGTCAGCTTTTAGATCATGAGAACCGTCCCCATGCACCAGAAAATTGTTGGAATGGATATTAACTGGGTTTAACTGTAACCATTCTGTCGTTTAACCGAAAAAAATAATCCACCCTTTAGGTGGATTATTTCGACTCTACTACTAACAACTCTTTAATTAAATTTCCTGGTGTGTTTGAAATATTTATTAGGTATCATCATACCGTCGTTAAAACTGCTGCCTGTTCATAACAACCTGAATGCTCATTCCAAATAAAATAACCATCTCTCAATTCTACACTAGATGGGTAGGGAACATCGTTGTTATCATTTTGAGCTTTGTTTTTCACTTCCAGGTTTAGAAATTCCATCAATTCTGCTTGACTTATCAATCGGCATACATGATGTAGGGCAATCGATTGTTCATTTGCTAACCTATATTCTTTTACAATCGCAGTCTTGAAAGGGGCATTAAAATGTAACATGATCTTTAGATCGCTAAAATAAAGAACACCGAATATACTTTTCAGTTTTAGTGAGCCAACATTAAATTCTCTTTCAGATACCCAATCTTTACAACCAGTTAACGGATTATAAATAAAATAAAGTTTTTCATACATGCTATATTCTCCATTCCTAAGATACAGGATTTTAAATGGGTTTAATGGATTTCATGATTAACTAAAATCCCCACTCCAAAACAATCGACTTATGTTTCTTCAAACCATTATTTTTGGTTTAATCAAACCTTTAGGCTATTAATCTATTGTTCTAAGGTATTATATTTTGTAGAAACCATGTGCAGCATAGGTGACTAATTCAACTATATTAAACATAATCGCTTTTCTCATTATTCTAATTGTCAACCAAGTTCACTAATAATATTTTAAATCGAATAGAACAATATGTCAACTTAGTTGACATTGTTGGCTGGGTTTTATAAATCTTACCATCGATGAATGTTTTAAGTGGCCAAATAATAAGTATATGAAGATAAGGTGTGTTTAAAAGCAAACCTCATAAATTTCTTACTTAAATTCAGTTTATGTCGTTTGATGTCTGCGTTATAATTAAATGTAGGCTGTCATAATTTTTGTAAGATTGTCAGAAATGCTAATACATATTTGTAAAAAAAGAGCCTAACCTTAGGCTTATACATTTAACAAAAATAAACTACTTTGAGGAGATGACGGCATTGTCAATAGAGGTGCTATCGAAAAACACAGCGGACATTTTTGGTGCGATTATTAGGGAGCCCAATTGGGATAAAGTGGAGTTGCAAGAAGGGATTAGGAAGATTTTTTTACAAGCAAGAGACAGTGTGGGTTCTCCTGAAGAGTACCTGGAGTCACTATTGGTAAATGTTACCCTTCAATATGCATATACCAATACTGCCGTATCTTTCTTAATGGAGTGTATTGAAGATGAGAAGTTTCTCTCTCATGAAAGCTTCCAATCGACTTTGGCGAATGTTCCTAATCAAGTGAAAGAATCTAATTTCATCGCCGAAAACATGCCTAGGTTTAAGGAGTTAGTATATCAAGGCTCAACCATTGAAGAGCAAGTACCACATGCCGAAAGTGTTTATTTCCAAACTAAGCTAGTAAACGATTTATTAATTGGATTTATCGGGATCTTCCTGGAACCAAATAATAGAAATTATATGGAGAATTACTTGGAATATTCTTCTCAAGTAGTCGTGGATGCCGTTATGAACTATTGCCAAGCTTATTCTAATCATATTATAGAAGAGATAAACTTGATGAACTCGACTCAATAGAAAGCTCCTGGTCCTGGTAATCTATCCAAGTGGGGAAAAGCGATCCGTTTTTCTCCATTTATTTTATTTAGGGACTTATAGGGCAAGCCCTTTATCGTACAATTCCTTAAATATTGGGGGAAGACGTTTATTTGAATGTTGTTCCTAAAAAGCAGTATTGGATTTAATTTACGATGGATGAACTTCCGAATCCAGATCTCAGTGTCATCTGTGATAAAAGCGGCTTTACAGAATCCAGCCACATATAATGTTTTCTCATCAGGTTGTTTGAAGACAACGCCACACGTGAATTCATAGGCGGAGAATTTCCTGCTAATGTATATAAGGGAGGCTTTAGATGCGGATATAAACGGTGATATTCCGATTAACTGCTCTAAATAAGACAAAATCCTAAGATTTGGATAAAATAAACGGAAAAACGCCCCTTATTTTTAAAGAAATATGGGTATTTCCCAATTTAACCGGAATTTTACCGTTTATTTTTCATTTTAATGTTTTCGACAGTTAACAGAACCCGTTTTAAGTGGATAACATAATTGAATAAATATTTTTAAGTTGTGGGGTTATTTTTACTAAGACCTTAAGTACCTTTCAAGGAACTGGACAACACGGCGCGTATACTCTTTTTTATTCATAGGATAAGAATGAATGTGTTGACCTTCCTCCGTCAGCCATAATTCTTTATAGTTACCAGATGAGACTGAATGGAATAAACTTTTACTTTCGGTATAAGGAATGGCTTTATCTGTTTTACTGTGAATGAATAAGAAAGATTTTCCCTTAGCGTTCTTTACATGATTGATTGGGGAAACCTCATTAGGGTCAATTTTAAGGAGTTTTCGCATGGAGTGATAAATAATTGATGTAAAGGGCTTCTTCGGTAATTTGGACCAATAAGAAAGATTTTCTTTTAAAAACGGTTCTAAATCACTAAAGGGACTATCGGCAATGATGGCAGACACTGCAGAATGTTCGCATCCGGCAATAAGTGCAGTGGAAGCACCCATACTCCAGCCAAGAAGAGCGATGTGTTTCTGATTTTTTTTCTGAATGGCATAATCAATGGCCGCATATAAATCGTGATTTTCAAAGAATCCTAACCCCGTCGTTCTTCCTTTTGATTTACCGGCATTTCGAAAATCAAACATCAATACATTATATCCTTGTTCCGAAAGAACTCTTGCAAGCTTGAGTCCTTCAATCCTTTCCATGGAACGTTCATTCATATAACCGTGTGCAGTAATGACTGTTTTTTTGCTTTGCTTTGAAGTTGAAGGAATCCACCAGCCAGCTAGCTTAACTTTGTCTTTTCTGCTGTGAAATTCGATTTCCTCGAAAACCATACCGTAATCCTTCGGGTTTTTCGTAGTTTTTGCAGGGAAGGGGTGGGTTAGATACAAGCCGATGCTAAGAGGGGGGAGAAAAAATAAAAACGGTGCTGCCAATAACGGTCGCCAGAGGGATTTACTTTTTTTTTCCTTTCTCTCCTCATCCATTCTAACTCCTCCTGTCCATTTTAAGTAATCGGTACTTTATCATATGCCGATGATCAAAAAACGGAAAATCCAAAATTGTTATATTGTGATTTTGGGGATGAAGTTGTTTGCGAAAAAACTTATAAAAGGAGGTAGCTGCGGCACCTCCTTTCTTATTGAACAATGGGTCAGGCTAGCTCAAAAAGGAAGCAGGAGTAAATGGTATAATGTGGTATATGGAGGAGATGAACAAATGGATAACGGGTTTATTAAAATTAGGAAAGCAGATTTAACCGATACGAAAGGAATAGCTAAAGTACACGTCGACAGTTGGAAAACAACATATGCCAATATTGTTCCAGACGAATACTTAAATAATTTAACATATGAAAGTCGGGAACAGATATGGATAAACAATATTCCCAATGGCGGTGTATATGTAGCAGAAAATAATGAAGGGAAAATTGTCGGTTTTTCTTCTGGAGGTAAAGAAAGAAGTGGTAAATATAATGGATTTGATGGGGAGTTATATGCAATTTATATTTTAAAAGAGTATCAAGGACAAGGTATTGGAAAAGCACTTGTTAAACCAATCATAGATGAAATTAAAGGAATGGGTTTAAACTCAATGCTTGTTCTTGTTTTAAAAGACAATAATTCTCGTCTATTTTATGAAGCACTTGGCGGTAAAAAAATTGATGCTGTTGAAGTTCTGATTGCAGGGAAGAAACTTTCCGAACTAGTGGATGGTTGGGAAAATATTGGGGAGATATTTTAATTTTTTTGTTGAACTAAATTGGCCGATATATACTATTATACCCACCTCTCCAAGTAAAGTCCTATCGTTACAAAAAAGGTATAATTCTCTCAGATATTGAGGAATTATACCTTTTTTGCTTAGGGGGGACTTTATCAGTGCACTAGTTTATTGTTTCTACTTTTCCCCGGGTAAAACAAGGACTCTTTTTGACAAATTTTTTTGTATCTTCCATATTAAAATAAGTATTTGTCTTAAATGAGGTTCAGCACAATTTTGTAAGTTGAGCCGTACATCATTTGTTCCCAATCGGTAAACCAAATGAAAGCGGTTGATATTATGATGTTAATAGGAGGACATGCCAATGATGATTGATAAACGTCCTTCGCTTTTATTAGATTATCTTTTAAAAGTGAAGAGTGTCAACATGACTCAGATTATGGATGCAACGCAATTAACGAAACGTCAAATATCCTATGATTTGGATAAAGTGAATCAATGGCTAAAGGAGAAAGACCTCCCCATCATCCAATTCAAAGGTGTTCATTATATTGTAGTGCCTGAGACTGTAGTGGAATATTTTCGCGATCAGGAAATAAATCATCATGAGCGGAATTTTGTTTTTTCCGAAGAAGAACGCTTGGCGGTTATCTACCTTTATATCTTTATGCGAAATGATACTATTTCATCTTTTCATTTAACGCAGCTTTTACAAGTCAGTAAGAACACGGTTATTTCCGATATTAAAAAGGCAAATAAAATGATTGGCTCTTTTTTGGTGGAAATACGCTATTCCCGAAAGTATGGCTATCATCTGGTTGGAACAGAGTTCGATAAAAGAGCACTTGCCATGCACTACATATCCCGCCTGATCCAGGTCCCTTACTTTGAAGAACTGCTGGATTATCTATTAAAGGAAGAAACTAAAAAAATTGGTTTTCGAGAAGTTTTAACCATTCTTAAACAAATTGAAAAGCAGTTTTCTCTTAATTTTGTAGAAGAACGTTTACATCAATTAGCCAATTTTTTGATTTTTTATTATTACCGGCTGCAGAAAAAAAAGTTTGTCCAATTTCACGTGGATGAAGTTGCCCTATTAATAAAAGATCCGATGCATGAAGTGGCTTTAACGTTAAGTCAATTTCTCCATCTCGAGAATGAGGAAGCGGAGTTATGTTTCTTAACGGTCCAATTTCTTGGTTTATCTTTTGGGAAAAGTTCTGCCCCCAAGCGTGAACAGGATTTATTATTTAAACTTTGCGAACAGCTTGTATTTGATTTTGAGACCAAGGCTTGCATTGTTTTTGAAAAAAAGGATGAAGTGGTCCATACGTTGTACCAGCATTTTAAGCCAGCCTTTTTTCGTATGAAGTATCGGATTCCCGTTGAAAATCCACTGCTTCATCAAATTAAGAATGAGCATAAAGAGCTATACATGCTTGTAAAGGAAATACTGCATCCGATTGGAACCTTATTGAAAATCACCATCCCTGAGGAGGAAATAGGTTTTATCACAATCCACTTTGGAGCTTTGTTAGAAAGACCAAAACAGGAGATGCCGGAAAAGAAGAAAGCCATCGTTGTTTGTCCAAGCGGGATTAGTTCGTCATTAATGGTAAAACACCAGCTGGAATCACTTTTCTCAGAGATTGAAGTTGAAAAAACCTTATCATTGCGAGAATTTCAGGAAGGACAATTTGACCATTATGATTTAGTTTTTTCGACAGTAAAGCTAGAGACAAAACTACCTTGTTTTTATGTGAAGCCAATCATGACACCAAATGAAAAGCATCATTTAGTCAAAGAAGTTTATCACTTGCTGTTTGGTACTCAATATCACGATATTTCCTTGAAAGAACTGATTCAAACCATTGGAAAGTTCACTACAATTTACGATGAAGAAGGCTTAAAAAAGGAATTAAGTCGCTTCATATTTTATAAAAAAGAAAATGTTTATAAAGGGAAACAGCAATCATTAGAAGATTTATTGCAAGCTGAAACCATCCAGGTAATGGAAGAGGTTGTTGATTGGAAAGAGGCAATAAAAGCAGTGGCAAATCCTCTTCTGATAAACGGGACAATTGAAACATCCTATGTTGATGCGATGATTGAAAATATTGATACAGTAGGTCCATATGTCGTCATTGGTCCGGAGGTAGCAATCCCGCATGCTCGTCCGGAAAAGGGAGTTAATCGGATTGGGATGAGTTTTTTACAGCTTAAAAAGCCAGTTTACTTTTTAAACAACAATGATTATCCGGTTCGATTGCTGTTTTGCATTGCAGCAACTGATAATACGACCCATCTTAAAGCGCTGTCGCAATTGACAGAACTGCTCAATGAACCGAAAAACCTTGAAATGTTAAAAGAATTAGAGTCGATTGACGACATCACATCATTCTTTAGCCAAAACTCCACAATTGACTGAACAGTCGTTCCTGAGAAATAAGCTAAAGAGTAATTTAAAACTAGAGGAGCTTGATTTTATTATGGTAAGCAAAACGTTCACAATTATAGATGAAACAGGGATCCATGCACGCCCAGCAACAATACTAGTATCAGCAGCAAGCAAATTTAATGCTGAGATCACATTAGAATACAACGGCAAATCAGTAAACCTAAAATCAATTATGGGTGTTATGTCTTTAGGTATTCCAAAAGGTGCAACAATCAAGGTATCGGCTGAAGGTTCTGATGAAAATGAAGCACTTAGTTTATTAGAAGAAACTCTAAAAAGTGGAGGTCTCGTATAATGATAACGGAAGAAGTTTTAACAAAAGAGATTTCAGGCATTGCGGCATCAAGCGGGATTGCGATTGCAAAAGCCTTCCGCTTAGAAAATCCAGACTTGAAAGTAGAGAAAAACGCGATAACAGATGTTAATCTTGAAATAAAACGCCTTGAACAGGCGCTTGAGTTGTCAAAGGGAGAACTCCAGAAAATCAAAGAGCATACCTCTTTGAATCTCGGTGACGATAAGGCTGAAATTTTTGAAGCACACTTGCTAGTTTTAAATGACCCGGAACTTATTAATCAAATCAAAGATAAAATACAAAATGAACATGTTAATGCAGAGTTTGCTTTACAAGAAGTGGTTAACATGTTCGTATCGATGTTTGAAGCATTAGATAATGAATATATGAAAGAACGGGCTGCTGACATTCGCGATGTGGCCAAGCGGATATTGTCACATCTTTTAGGGGTAACAATACCTAATCCAAGCTTGATTTCTGAAGAAGTTATTATGATTGCAGAGGATTTGACACCTTCTGATACTGCTCAATTAAACCGTCAGTATGTTAAAGGTTTTACAACCAATATCGGCGGCCGTACTTCTCATTCGGCTATAATGGCTCGATCCATGGAAATTCCAGCTGTTGTTGGAACCAAAACGGTCATGGAAGACATTAAAAATGGCGATGTTGTTATTCTTGATGGATTAGATGGAAAGGTCATTGTCAATCCAACTGAAAGGGTCATCAAAGAATATAACGGGAAAAAGGCCGCTTACGAAGCACAAAAGGCAGAGTGGGCCAAGCTGGTCAACGAGCCGACCATCACAAAAGATGGCGAGCATGTTGAACTCGCTGCCAATATCGGAAAACCAGAGGATCTTACCGGAGTTCTCGAAAATGGAGGCGAAGGGGTCGGCTTATACCGGACGGAGTTTTTATATATGGGTCGCACTCAGCTTCCAACAGAAGAGGAGCAATTTGCTGCGTTTAAAACGGTATTAGAAGGAATGGAAGGAAAGCCTGTCGTGATTCGCACCCTTGATATCGGCGGCGATAAAGAACTGCCGTATTTAGAACTGCCAAAAGAAATGAATCCGTTCCTTGGATTTAGGGCGATTCGCTTATGCTTAGAAATGCAGGATATGTTCCGAACACAGCTTCGAGCCTTGCTTCGAGCAAGCATTTATGGAAATTTAAAAATCATGTTTCCGATGATTGCTACACTTGATGAGTTCCGGTCGGCAAAGGTACTTCTAGAAGAAGAGAAGCAAAAGCTTTTGGCTGAAGGCCAGCAGGTAGCGGGAAAAATCGAGCTTGGCATCATGGTGGAAATTCCTTCTACTGCTGTTTTGGCTGATCAGTTTGCTAAGGAAGTGGATTTTTTCAGCATAGGTACAAATGATTTAATTCAATATACAATGGCTGCTGATCGTATGAACCAACGTGTTTCCTATCTCTATCAACCTTACAGTCCGTCCATCTTAAGATTGGTTAAAATGGTCATCGATGCTGCTCATGCTGAAGGTAAATGGGCAGGTATGTGCGGTGAAATGGCAGGGGACGAAACAGCCATTCCACTTCTCTTAGGCCTTGGACTCGATGAGTTCTCCATGAGTGCAACATCGATCCTGAAAGCACGTTCGCAAATTCTTCGTCTTTCTAAAGCAGAAATGAAAAACTTAGCAGAAAAAGCCTTGCAAATGAGAACTACAAATGAAGTAATCGAAGCCGTAAAGGAATTTATTAAATAGGGACGACATAAAAAATGGTTTTTAACGAGGACGGTTTTATTTTTTTAAAAAATAAAACTGTCCTCATTAACTATTTTTCATTATTTCTAGTAAAAACATGATGATACATATCGATGACACAAGGGTCATGAACTTGCAGATATTGTTATTGACTTGCTATTAAACCAATCTCGATGCTTTTGTTCAATTATAAAATCAACTATAATATAATCTAGTACATATAATTAGGGGGGGTGGATAAAAATGGAAAATGTAACACCATTTTTAATGTTTCAAGAAGGCAACGCAGAAGAAGCGATGAATTTTTATACATCTATCATTGAGGATTCTCAAATTACAAACATTGTTAGATACGGGGCTAATGAAGCAGGTCCAGAAGGCACCGTCATGCAGGCTACTTTTACCTTAAAAGGCCAAGAATTTATGTGTATTGACAGTTTTGTCAAACATCAATTCTCTTTTACACCTTCTTTCTCAATCTTTCTTACTTGTAATACTGAAGAAGAGCTTGAATTTCTTTATGAGAAACTCCTTGAAGGTGGACAAGCACTTATGCCTTTAAACAATTATGGTTTCAGTAAAAAGTTTGGTTGGGTAAATGACCGTTTCGGCGTTTCGTGGCAAATAAATCTTCCTTAGTGAAACTTTGTAATTAATTAAATAAACCGGTTCTTTCGTTGAAAATTCCCCAATTACCAATAGGCCGAAAAATATGCAAGTCTTTATTCATTTCTTGCATATTTTCGGCTTTTTTTCATTCTAAAATATTAAAATATTGATCGTCTGGTTGGCCGGGAATTATTTTCAAATTATTTACATCTTCTTGAGAATAATCAAGTACCTGGCTGAAGTTTAAGCTGAAAAATTTTAAAAACACCTTTGAAGCCGTAAAAACGGGCTTTTTTTGCGAAAAAGTTTTATTGACAAATGGCGCTATTCGGTAATACTATATACCAGTAATCAGTATCACGATATACCTGTGTTACAGAGTACTGAAAAAAATATAATTAAAATATACATGGAGGTAAAAAATTGGAAAATATCACAGAAATGCTGAAAGGGGTGCTTGAGGGTTGTGTTCTTGAAATCATCAGCCGTGGCGAAACTTACGGCTATGAAATCACGCAACAGCTGCGAAAACTTGGCTTCACTGATGTAGTTGAAGGTACAGTTTATACGATTACAATAAGGCTCGAGAAAAACAATCTGGTGGACATCGAGAAAAAGCCTTCCACTATGGGACCGCCGAGAAAATTTTACACACTCAACGCAGCAGGTCAAGAGCAGCTTAAAATTTTTTGGGAAAAATGGGATTTTGTCTCAAGTAAAATTAACGAACTTAAAACTAAAATAAAATTAAAAGGAGAAGGTATATGAGTATTTTTGAAAAAATAATCGGAAGTCTGGATGAGAAGCGGGAATGGAAGGCGATGGAGGAGCGTGCGCAGGCACTTCCAAGTGAGTACAGCAACGCTTACAATGCTATTAAAAAATATTTATGGACCTCTTGTGGTCTCACCGACTGGAAGGACAGCAGCCGTATCTTTGGCGGCATTCTCGACCTCTTCGAGGAAGGTGCAGCGGAAGGCAAGAAAGTCACTGACCTCACGGGCAAAGACGTTGCCGCTTTCTGCGACGAGCTAGTAAAGGACGCGAAAACTTGGAGAGATAAGTATCGCACGAAGTTGAACGATTCGATTGATCGTGGCTAAAGGCGAAATCCTAGTGGATTTTCGCCTAACACCAACACTAAAGACGTAAACCATCACTGAGGACGACGTGGCTTCCTTTGCCGACGACCTATTGGCAAACGTTAAAACCTATGTCGACAAGTCTCGAGAAGATTTGAATCAGTGTATCATGAAAGCGATTAGGAATAAAGTAAATTCAATAGATAATTCCTACTGAATAGCTGGTACAAATGTAATGTGTCGCATGCTTTATTCAGTTATATTTTTAACCAAGTAGTAAGTAATACAGATTATTGGTCAGACTGAGTAGTGAAGGCTTGAGCATTAACAGGGCAGTTTGCAGCTTTTTACGGCATGCTCAAAGGGCGGGAAAACATGATGATGAACGCGAAGTTGCAAGGAGTTTCCAATCCCGCCCAAGCTGCCAACAATCTGCTTGCAAGAAGTCCCGGTTTAAACTTTTTCCCACAACCCACCACAACTACCAACCCGCCAATCATCCTGCCAACCTACCACTGTCCATGTGAAATATTGTACTTAACCTAACAGGTGCGTTAATTGAATAATAAAATAAATAAAGGACCACACATATTAGACATATCTAAAATGTGTGGTCCTTTTATTAACAACCCTTTTGACTCCTAACCTAAATATAATCATGGCTCTATAAATATATGGACGATCGAGATGGTGATGGCTTAGTAGGTGAATAAATGGGCTTATGCGGCGATTTCTTTTCATCTTATTGAATTAACGGGCAGTTTAGTTGAAGAGTGGTGTTTAACTTGTGTTCTACAATCTGGCCCAATTGGAAAGGTTTGTACTTAAACCAACGTGTGCAGTTTTAACTAACAATAAGTATCATAAAATAAAGGAATTTTGATTTTAGTAAAGAAAGAATTTATTAAGAAAAATGCAAGGGTGGAATAGGGTTTCGGAACGAAACTGGTTACAGATTGGTTGACTTAGAATACGGTGGGGGAAGTTCACATATATTTTTGATTGAAGATGATAGGGGGAATATACCAATGAAAAAGCGTGCAATTGGTCATAACGGTCCACTAGTTTCAGAAATTGGTCTCGGTTGTATGGGGATGTCATGGCTATATGGTAATGCTGACCGAAGGGAAAGCATTGCAACAATCCACGCGGCACTTGAGGAAGGCATTACACTCTTTGATACAGGGGATTTCTATGGCGATGGACACAATGAATTACTTCTACGTGAAGCATTTCAAGGAATCCAACGGGAAAATGCATTCATTTCAGTAAAATTCGATGGCAAGCTACATTCTCAGGGCAAGAGTCATCGAAAGAGTGATAACCACCCTCATACAGTAAAGAATTTCCTTGAGGATACACTACATCGACTAGGTGTTGAATACATCGATCTTTATCAACCAGGCACAGCCTGCATCGATCCAAACGTACCAATTGAAGAAACGGTTGGTACAATTGCCGATTTGGTAAAGAAGGGATATGTACGTTACATTGGTCTTTCTGAAGTAGGAGTGGATACAATTCGGCGCGCACACGCAGTACATTCTATAAGTTGGCTGCAAATGGAATACTCACTATTTAATCGGAGCATCGAATCAAATATTTTGCCCACTTTACGGGAATTAGGCATTTCGCTTTCGGCTTACGGTGTTCTCTCTAGAGGGTTGTTGAGCGGTACATGGTCAAAAGATCGAGAGTTAGGTACGGATGATAAGCGTCGGAAGGCTCCACGGTTTACTAGCGAAAATCTCAAAAAGAATTTAGCCCTTGTTGAGGCTCTGCGTACAATTGCTAAAGAAAAGCAAGTAACTGTTGCGCAGCTTGCTATCGCATGGGTTCTATCTCGGGGTGAAGATGTTATCCCATTGGTTGGAGCAAGAAAGAGATCACAACTTCAGGATTCCTTCGGTGCACTTGAAATGAATTTAAGTTCAGACGATCTTTTACGAATCGAAGAAGCCGTACCTCCAGAACTTGTCGCTGGTGAATACTTCCCTATACCGCGGGAAAAATGGTTTATCAACTAATGGGGTGCTTTAGTAGAATTTGGGTTCCTTGCAAACAATTTCAAAAAAATGCTATCATAAAATGGATTATTTTTGTTCGGTGTAAAGGATAGTATCAGTAATAACTTTTCGTCTTGATGATCACTGAGAGCAAGGATAGTAATACATTGTGTGTGCTAACACACTAGGAGGCAACAAACATGGAAAAAGGTAAAGTAAAATGGTTTAATGGCGAAAAAGGCTTCGGATTCATCGAACGTGAAGGTGGAGAAGACGTATTCGTTCATTTCTCAGCTATTCAAGGCGAAGGGTTCAAAACATTAGAAGAAGGTCAAGAAGTGACTTTTGATCTTGAGCAAGGTCAACGTGGAGCACAAGCCGCTAACGTTCGTAAGGCTTAATTATAACGCCAAACATGGACAGACTCTTTTTTAGATTCTGTTATTTATTTTACTTAGAAAAACAAATAACCCCACTCAAAAATGAGTAGGGTATCTGAAAACAGTAAATCAAATGGTAAACCAAGTGTAGCATATAAATTGTGGATTTCCTAATTTCTTTGAATTTATTACAAATAGAAAAACTTGAATATAAAATTCTCTTGTTAATTTAACGGGGGCAAGAGTTTAAGATCGGAGCTGTCATTTTGGCATCTTTTCTTGTTGAACTAACTGGGCAGGATAGCTCAAGAAGGAAAATATGACGGAACGAGCGAATTATATAATATAAGGGATAAAAATCCAATTATTTGAAAGGAGTAAAAAAATGAAAGAACGCCATATAATTCTCTTCAAACAGTTAGAAACTTACCGAAAAGAAATTTTAGATAGTTTAAACGGAATAAGTGCAGATGCAGCCGAAATAGTCCCGAATAAGTTTAATAATAATATTAGATGGAATATGGGACATATTTATTTGGACCAATACCTATGGATTGAGGCTTTAACAAAGGAGAAGACAGAGGTCCCAGATATTTTTCGTAATTGGTTTAGTTATGGTACAACACCAGTTCATTTCTCAGCGGAAACGCCCTCTTATATAGAACTAAAGAAATTACTGAAAGAACAACGTTCAAGTTGATGGAAAACTATGGACATCGTTTGGAAGAAGAGTATCATCCTTCTGAAATGGGGATGCGAACAATCGAACAAGTGTTAATTCGAACCATCTTCCATGAAGGAATGCATTTACAAGCTATCAATGATATTAAAAAGTGTTTACAATAATATATTTGTCTTAGCTGCCTTTGGTAGCTTTTTTTGCTTTATACTACAAACAGGGCAACAGCATTTCTACAATAATGGAAAATGAACAAGTTTGTGAAAAAATACACTTAAACAAACGAAGCAGTTTAGTTGAATAAGGTAAAAAAAAGTGAACATTTGTTAGCATTTCGGGCTAAGTTAAAATGGCGGAAAGATTGATTTGGCAATTTATAAGAATAATTAAAGCAAGAAAAAGGATGTCATTTGACATCCTTTTCGCCTATTAGTTGAAACATTATCTTTTTATATCAAGTCTTTTCCAACTATTGAACAAGAGTGAAAAGAAATGAGAAATGAAAATATATTAAGTAAGAAGTAAGATTCTGACCAAAATTTAGGTTTCTTAGCATGATGCTAAGAAGATTATGAAAAATTCATATGGATGATAACTCGTATTAATAATGAATTTCTACAAATAATACAAAATAAAGTGTTTATTTGTGGAGGGTTCAAGAACATGGTTGAAAGTAAGATAAACGAGGAAACACCGCATAGCGTAAGGCTTACTGCTCCTGAAATCGCAAACATTTGGGTACAGTATCAAAATGACACAATGGCGATATGTGTTTACAAATACATGATTAAAATTGTAGAAGACGTATCTATTCGTCCAATTTTGGAATTTTCTTTGAGAATAGCTGAAGGGCATATTACAAAAATTAAAGATTATTTCACGCAAGAGAAATTTCCCATTCCTCACGGATTCACCGAGGATGATGTAGATTTGGCGGCTCCTCGATTGTTTTCAGACGAATTGTGCTTAACTTATACCTACATAATGAGTGTCAACGGTTTGGCAGGATATGCTGCTGCTTTATCGACAAATATGCGTCGAGACATACGAGATTATTTCGTTCAATGCCAGAATGAAACAATGGAGCTTTTCAACATATCATTGGATTTACTATTAGAAAAAGGAATTGTATCGAGACCACCATTCATCAACCCTTCAGATAAATATGAGTTTATTGAAAAGAAGAAATTCATGGAAGGACTGCTTGGGGGAAAAAGACCGTTAAGCTGCATTGAGATAAGCAATGTTTTTTGGGATTTAAAAAAAATCCAATTAAGCAAATCCATCACCATAGCATTCGCACAAGCGGCAAAATCCCAAGAGGTTAAGAAATATTTATGGCGTGGTGTAGAAATCTACACCAAACATATTGAGATTTTTGAATCAATATTGTCTCAAGAGCACCTTCCTCAACCAAAATCAGAGGAATCAGAAGTCACGAACTCAACAACCGCCCCTTTTTCTGATCGCCTTATGATGTTTCATAAATCGCTTTTTGGTTCCACATCCATTGGTGTATATGGTTCAGCCATAGGTACATGCGAACGGATTGACTTGGCAATGCATTACTCAAGGCTTTTAGCTGAAATGGGCAAGTACATGGGAGATGGGTTTAACCTTATGGTTGAAAACAAATGGGCTGAACAACCACCATTGGCAGATGATAGAGAGAAATTATCAACGCAACAATTATAATGAATGGTCTTTTAAAAGTTTAATGTAAAGTTGGGAAGTGAATGATAAAAAGCAACCATAAATTTGAAATGCTTTTTTGGAGTATTGCGCTTCCTGGATTTGGACAGTTCCTTAATGGAAAGTATGTAAAAGGAATAGTACTCGTAATATTAGAGTTTGTCATAAATGTACGAGCAAATTTTAATGTTGTAATTATTTTAAGTTTTCAAGGGGAGCTTACAAAAGCTATTCAAGAAACAAATTATCAGTGGCTAATGTTTTACCCATGTTTATATTTTTTTGCGATGTGGGATGCCTGGAAAGATGCAGGAGGGGGGGAAGACCGATTCTCCTTCCTTCCGTTTGTGTTATCGGCATTTTTTGTCACGGTCGGATGTATCTACTCTTCGAATTTAAAGATATTTGGGGTATTATTAGGACCTGTTTGGCTTCCGATTTTGTGTGTAATTCCAGGAGTGATGATAGGAATAGTAGCAAAAAGAGCAATCTATCTTTTTAAAGAAAAATCGATGTAATGTGGTGCCCGTTTATACTACCTAAAATGTAAAACAGAGAATTGAGTAAGATATTGTTTTTTATTGTGCTAATGGAGTGCTTTTGTTTAAGATTTCGTCTGTCATTGTGGCAGCCTTTTTTCTTATTCAACAAAAGGGGCAGGATAGTTTAATAAGAATATTTTTTATTTTGCTCTGTTCTAACCATATTTGCAGACTACTTTTAGAATATATTTAGAATTAATGGATAAATTAACATAGTATTATGAAAACATGGAGTGTTTATTGTCGAAATATCCAACTTATGAAGATGCAAAAGAAGCAAGAGAAACTCTGAGGGATGTTTCCATTAGTCACTGGTACCATCATGACCTATTTACATGGAAATGGTGGTTTTTGGTGGGAGCAACTTTAATACCATGGATTATTTGGGTTAAACTTCGTCATAAGGATAGAACATTCGAAATTCTGAGTTATGGATTATTATGGGCAACTATTGCTTCAGTAACAGATGTAATTGGGGCGGACATGATTTTATGGGGTTATCCAGACAAGTTGTTACCAATGGTGCCTCCTCTATTTCCTGCCGATATTACAGTAATTCCAGTTTTTTTTATGATAATGTATCAGTACACAAAAACTTTAAAAGCCTACTCGGTGTTCTCCTTGGTATTATCTGGGTGTTTTTCTTATATAATAGAACCTCTATTTATAAAAGGGAAGATTTTTGCTTTACATAACTGGACACACACTTACTCATTTATTGGTTTTTTCGTACTCTCTCAAATAGTATATTTTATAATAAAAAGACTTACTCCAATAAAATAGAAATTCTTTTTCAACTATCGGGGGCTTTACTTCAACAAGGAGTAGAGCCTTTTTTCTGTTGTTCCACTAACTGGCAGAATAGTTTAAGTACAAACCTTCACAAACATACACTACGAAAGGGAAATACTTTAAAACTCCGAACATTCATTAATCCTCCACTTGACTTATCTGAAAGGAATAAAAGTTTGGGGGTACGAACCGAATCAAAGATTCGCAGGGTTCCACGATTATAACATCTCAGTATTAATAAAACGGGCATGTATAAAATTACCACTGTTAATAATTATGTATATCCCCAATTTGTATAAAGTTGGCGTTCTTGTAAAAGAATAAGGTAAAATCCGATAAAATACATCTTCTTTATAGGTGGTATTATGAAAAACCAAAAATTATTTTTAATTGCATTGCTGGTTGTTCCTTGGTTAACTGTACCCTTTCTAGGTAAGAAAGCATTTAGAAGATTTCTTCCCACTGCCATATTTATGGCTACTTTTACTAAAGCTTTAGATTTTTATGGTGAAAGGAAAAATTGGTGGAAATTTTATAGCGGTGTCGGACCTTTTAACAGCATGAACTTTATGAATTTAGGTCCATACCTTGTAACTAGTCTATGGGTGTTAAAACTAACTTTTGGGAAATTACCATTATTCATCATTTCAAATACTCTTCTCCATGTTACATTTATCTTTGGAGGATTAAAATTTGTAGAAGGCTTTAAAATATTTTCTTTAGAACAATTAACCAAATTTCAATACTTGGTATTAAGCTTTTTCAGGTGTCTGATTCTATATGCTTTTCAATATATAACGGAGCTGAATCCTCTCAAGAAATCGTTTTTTTATAAAAAGTGGATTCGATAAACCTTCAAACACGAAGGTTTTTTATTTTGCTTAGCAGTGTCATAAAAAAGATTGTGAAAAAATGTACTTAAGCGAACAGGTGCTTGAGTTTAACAACGGAGGTAGCTGCGGCACCTCCTTTTCTTATTGAACAAACTGGCAGGTTAGTTGAAGAGTGTTGTTTATAACTCGTGTTCAACAATCTGGCCCGATTGTTGAACAAGGATTGTAGTTAATGATGGTATTACATATGGTTCTTGAATTATAGTAAGATAAGTTTAATATCAACCTCGTTAAGCCTTATCATAAGTAAATGAAGTTCTTCACAGGTAAATTCGTGAAGGTAATAAACACGGAAGAATAAGACTTTCTCTACTATCTTTACTAATCAACAGCACCTGTTCGTTTTATTTCAACTTTAATACTTGATTTTAACTTTAGTGCAGAATACTTTTTTCTCAAATCTTTATCACTTAAATTGGAATATTTTCTGATGCTTTTTATTTTTCTTCCAATGCCAATTGGATCAGTATTTAATTTTCTTAACTCCTCAAGAAAATCTCCCAATTCTTTGCTTAGTTCTTCCCCAAGCAGTTGCTCCAATTTTTTTATAGATTTCTTATTGTTAAGAGTAATTGTAGGCTGTACTTCTATAGTTGAAACCGAAATGGTTGCGTTTAGCTTAACTTCATCTTCTTTAGATAATTCAATACTTCCGCGGTGCTTTATTGGGCGAATTGTAATATTAAATTTATCTCCTTTTGGCTTTTCGACTAGTTGTATTCCCTTTTTTTCTAAAACCTCTAGAGGAATGTTTAATGTTATATCTCCCAAAGAAGCCCTGCGATTGGTGAATAATTTTATGAACAAGGTTTTTGTCAAAGAAATAGAACCGACCATTTTATCATCCTTTAATAATGCCACCTTTTCAATATAGGGTGCTGCACCATTCTTATTCGATATAATAGGTAAGGTAGGATCGATGCCAATTTCATATAGAGTGGAGAAAAAATCATGCAGGTTGGAGTTTATTAACAATTCCTTCCTTTCTTGCTTATCCAATAATTGATAAATATATGACCCCATCTCAGGGTATTCTTCATAGTTATTATTTTTAATGACTTCTTCAGTATTGTTTGTAATGGCCAAAAATATTAATGATCCAATGCTGCTGTCTCGTTGCATTGTATCTAAAAAAGATGATATTCCTATCATTTCACTTATATTTTTATCAAATAGTATTGTCCTCAATTGTCCAGATGTAATGTCGTGGCTTGTTTGTTGTTCTAACCTTTGTCTTATTTGTTTGCTTGTAGTACCGACGGCAGAAATGGTTTCACTTGTTTTTTCTTCTTTACGGTCGAATTGCAACAAGCTAATAGAGCCTTTATATGTATCTTTATCAAGTAAATCATAACCAATAATAGTTGAAATCCCTTGCCTTTCTAATATTTTTTCAGGGGGCACGCATGCAGTACAGAGAAGACAACAAAATAGAATAAGCCATTTTTTCATCGTTTCAACTCCGTTAAGATTGTGAAAAAATTTTAGATTTAATGATTGAAATGAAATATAACAAGATCGGATAGATAAACCATAGGTAAAAGCCGACATGACCAACTTGATCAAAAAAAAGGTTATTGTCGACTCTTTTGGTGACAAAAAAACTCGTGATAAAAATGATTATTGAGATTACCCATATACCATGTTTTTGTTTTAAATGAAATATTTGTTTTACTCCTTTTGAAGAAATGAACAGGTATAAACATAAATTTGGAAAAATAACCAATATCCATAATGGAACGGCAATAAATTCAAACCGTTCAAGAAATGGAAAATGGACCGCGCTTATCATACTGACCACAGGCCAAATATGTATTTCTAATTCCTTTGGACTAAAAAATAATATCGAAATAACAGTTGTTATAAATACAATAAGTGTAGTAAACCAGATTGCTAATTGACTGAAAAAATGCAGCTTTTTTTTCTCCTTTATAAATGGAAAAATAAAAAATAAAGTTTCAAAACCTAACATTGTAAAACTGGTTTTAAATACTCCTTTCATTATTTGTGCTGGGGTTGCCGACATGACGGGTAAAATTCTAGTGAAGTTTATCGATCCAATTGGTTGATAAAAAACAAATACCAGCCATATAGTCATTAAGAAGGATAAGAAACATGTTCCTGCAATTACTCTGAATCCGCCAGATACGGCATAAATGGTTACTAATAATAGCACTAAAACACCTACCCATTCATCAACTCCTTCATATCCCCATGTCAGGGACAATTCAACATAAGCGATGATGATAGAGTAAAGTGCTGCAATAAAGTAAATAACCATAAAAGTATTGATGATACTGCCTATAAAGCGACCAAATACATTCTCGTGTATTTCATAAAGATTACAGTTTTCATACTTAGCAAGGATGCTAATTATCATCCAAATGATAACACTAATGAATAGTCCAGAGAGTAGAACACTGATCCAGGCATCTTGCTTAGCTTCAAGAAAAACAATTCTAGGGACGCCAAGTATGCCCATCCCGATTTGTGAAGTGTGAATGATAAAGAAAGCAAGATAGGCGTTTACAAAACTAATATTTGATTTCATTATCCACCTCAAAATTCATCTAAATCGTTTTCTGTTTTTTTAAATTTCCATCCTATCCGGAATACGTTTAATGGACGATTGACAACAGGACGTTTCTTATAAAAATGGTGTGGAAGCCGTATGAGGAAGTATTTTAAATCCTTTATCCTTAACGGGTATAGAGGTGCAAGATAAGGTCTATTTAAGGATGTCAACTTTAACAAGTGGACAACCAGTACACAGACACCGATCATAATCCCATTAAAACCCCAAACACCTGCTAGAATAATGAAAGGAAACCTGGCAATTCTTATAGCAGTCCCCATCTCATAAATTGGAGATGAAAAAGCCCCTAATGCACTAAATGCCACGATAATAATTAAAATATTGCTAGTTAAGCCAGCCTCAACAGTTGCTTGACCAATAACAATCCCTCCAACAATCCCCATTGTTTGACCTACTTTTGATGGAAGACGTGCCCCTGCCTCTCTAAGCAATTCAATTAATAATTCCATTAATATTGCTTCTAGTAACGGGGGAAAAGGAACTTGTGAACGTGATTGCCCAATGACAATTAACAATTTAGATGGTATAAGTTCAAAGTGATAAGTAAGGATTGCAACATAGAATGCTGTAAAGAGCAGTGATCCAGCCATAGCCAAAAACCGTATAAATCTTATGAAAGTACTCAAAGTCCAGCGTAAATAAATATCTTCTGTTGATTCAAAAAACGAAAAAAAGTTAGCAGGCCCAATAATAGCCACTGGGCTTCGATCTAAAAGGATACCAACCCGTCCATTTAAAATAGAATAGAGAAATCGATCGGGCAGCTCTGTCATGATAAACTGAGGAAAAAAAGAATAATGATTATCTTCAAGACACTGCGCCAAAACTGAACTGTCACTTATATCATCAGTTGTAATATTTTCAAGCTTCTGCTTAAGTGTTTTTAGTATGTCTTCATCCGTTAAATCTTTAATGTAAATAATTCTTAATTTCTTCTTAACACGTTCTCCTATTTCTAATTCATCCGTACACAAATTAGAATTATTTAGATTTTGTCTAATAATTTTAATATTAGAAGACAATGATTCTGTAAACGAAATTTTAGGGCCGTATACCAAAGATTCAGTTTCTGCTTTCTCGATGGATCTTTCAATTGGATTAGCACAATTTACTAAAAGGGCTTTACTTTCTTTTAATAAGTAAATATAAACGAATCCATTTAAAATTGAAGAAATAACTTCTTGTTCATTAAAGTCAACCTTTACTTCGTCAATAGGGATATTTTTCATTAAATAAGAATAGGTTATATCTTTTTTTGGCAGCTGTTGAATGAATTTAATAACATATTCATTAACTGTTTCAGCCTTAATTAAATTTTTCATAAAGACAACTTCCAGACAATCTCCAGCGACCTCAATTGTCCTGCAAAGTAAATCTGGTGATTGGTTGAGGATATATTTAATTTTTTTATAATTTGGGCAGTTATTTTTATTTGGATGGATTGTCAATTGAAACATATCCTTCAATAGATTTTTTTTTAATATTTGAAGTAAGAATCATTATTATACTTGTTATAACAAAGAAGTAAGGATTGAGAGTATTTTTAGGACCTTTGAATGTTTTTTTATTTTGAACAGAAAGAGATTTCATGGGGATATAAACTGTGTGAAAACAGCATTAGTAGCTGTGTATTTTAAAGTGGATGAATAAAAACCTCACTTAGATACAATACGGAGAACCGTATCATAAATAACGGTAAACTAAAAATCATTTTTGGTGATAAGGATTGTTTTTGATTCTGTATAAAACTAAATGGTGAGCGATAGTTTAAAAACGGGTGTCCAGTTTTGACGCCTATTTTTCATAATTTTGTTATTCAACAATCGGGCGCTTTTCTTGAATAAGAAGGCGTCTTTTTGTATTGTACTGGATTCTGGAACAACCCTTAATAGGGATTGGAGTTATATTAAGGTGTAGAAGAGATTGTGAAGGATTACACTTAAACAAAACCAGCTAATGGTTTGTCAACATTTTTCAATAAAAACTTAAATTACTTCATGCTATACTAATTTTGCGCATACCAAATAGCCTTCCAATATATTGTATTTGGAAAGCGTTGGGCTGTTTGGTTATTTTTTTCGGTTAGGCTAAATCCTGGAAAGTTGTTTTACTTTTTAAAAGCGCATAAATCCAATGTAAGAGTTTATTGGCACATGCTATCACAGCTACTTTAAAGGGTTTACCTTCTTCACGTTTCTTATCATAAAACTCTCGTAATCGCTTGTTACGAGGAATGATTTCATCTGTCGTTTTCTTTTTACGGCAGTCACGAATGGCACATTTCACGGCCATATACAAGGCATGTCTTAATCTACTAGAACCTCTTTTTGTAATTCGATTTTGAGTACCTTTAAAGGTACCAGATTCAAAGACACTTGGATCAATTCCGGCAAACGCAACTAGTTTTTTAGGGTGATTAAACCAATCAATTTCCCCAATTTCAGAAATAATCGTTGCCGCGATTTTTTCTCCGATTCCGGGGATGGATTGGATAATCTCATATTCTTCAATACTTTTGGCTAAAGCATCTATCTCATCTTCAAGCTTGGATAGGTGCTTTTTATATTCAAGAAGCATTTTAATATACATATTTAGACTTAGGATATGACTATGATATAAGGATTTCTGAAATGGGTTTTGAGTTGCCGCAACCTTCAATTTCCCCGCCTGACTGTTTGCCCATTGTTGCGAACGACTTTTACATAATTCTTTTATTTTCTTGGAGATTGTCTCTTCTTTAGCTGCTAAGATTTCCTCTGAAGTAGGGAATGACAGTAAAGTCAGTAAAGAAACATCAGAATACAAATCTCCAAAAACTCCACAGTATTGAGGAAACACTTGGTCCAGAACTGCCTGAAATTGTAGTTTAGTTTGTACAAGCATGCCTGTGATATTTTCATGTTGTCTTGTAAGATTACGAAGGTTTAAGAACTGGATTCCTCGCTGTTTATAAGGCTCTAAATCCTCTTTATAATACATCTCGCAGAGATGATACGCGTCAATAACATCTGTTTTTACCTTGCGTAAACTAGAACTTTTAGCCCGATACGATATGAGAGGGTTCACGATAATCAATAAGTACCCTCTGTCCTCGAAATACTGAACAACCGGTTTATGATAATGTCCAGTAGATTCCAATACTATAGGAGGCCTTTCCCCTGATACTTCTTCAACTTCTCTAATAAAATCTAGAAGACTAGCTAACCCTTCAAGAGTATGTGTTACTTTAAAGCTATTTTTAAATGGCTTCTTTTTATCCAAGAATGCTTGAACCTGACTTTCACCTTTTGCCACATCCAGACCTATGACTGGATTCATCGTTATCTCCTCCTAGAAATACAATTAACCGGTAACCCCTATTCCTCCATGTAGTTTCATAGCTTCGCTTGTTATACGAGATCATTGTCCCAACCAGCCTCAATCATGTTTCTACAAGTAGGGGGCGAACTGTTTAGTTGACGGGATCAGGTCCCACGGGTGCGACGTCCTACCCCGGCTACGGTTATCATATATCGATATAAAAAATGGTCAACCAGAAATATTTTCATTTCTAGTTGACCTTATAATACGAACGGGTGCTTTAGTTTCATAACAAATTGGGCTGTTTTCGGCAGTCCTTTTTCATTATTGTTATTAAATTTTTTGGAGAGATTAAGGAAAAAGGATTATATAACTGAATTTAACCTGTACACAGAAATTACAAACTTGGATCAAAGGAGTATTTTATATGAGTAGGGTTATGAGAAGAGAAAGTCTTCCTAGAAACGTTTTAGGAATTTTTGATACAACCATACTTCATTTAAGAAAACCTTCAATAATTGCCTGGTGGTCAGCAGCTTTCCCTGGACTTGGTCATATTCTACTAGGACATTTTTTTCGTGGTACTGGTCTAATTGTTTGGGAAATTTGTATTAATTCATATTCAAATCTAAACGCTGCTATGGTGTATTCTTTTATAGGCGATATACCATCAGCTAAAGGTATATTAAATACCAGATTATTGCTTTTATATATACCTATATATTTATTCGGTATATGGGACAGTTACCGTGGAGCAGTTGATTTGAACAAAGAGTATAAACTTAGCGAAAGTGCCAACTCTCCCATCAAGAAATATGCTATGAACGCAGCGGGTGTTAATTATCTGGATAAGAGAAATCCTATCCTAGCCCTTATTTGGGCAATTTTCATTCCAAGTCTAGGTCAATTTTATCAACAAAGAATCTTAGCAAGTTTTTTTACACTTTTTTGGGCAGTTATCTTTGTATTTTACTCGCACTTCGCTGAAGCAATAATTTATTTAATACAGGGAGATATACAAAAATCCACACAAGTATTAAATATGCAATGGTTGCTATTTATACCGTCTTTTTATTTCTTCACATTGTATCAATCTTATACAGATACTATTGAACTAAATAAATTGTTTGCAAAAGAACAAGCACGCTTTTTAGAGGAAAATTTCCAGCCTTCGAATTTCCACATTCATAAGGGAGGACTGGTGGAATAAATGCAAATTTTTGCGACCTTTGAACATACAAAGTATCTTGAGCTTGGGATAACAGAGTTACAGGAGAATGGCATAACGGATATTTTTGCAGTTCCATTAAAGAAGGTAAATGTTAGAGCTTCAATCATTGACTCCCTTAATCATTCTGACGGTCGTTCGTTTTTAGATAAGGGTTTTGCATTAGCAGTTGTATTATCAACTATTTTAGCCAGCAAGGGATTTGAATTAGAATGGGGACCTATATACTGGGGACTAATTGGTGCAGCCAGCGGCATTATTATTGGTTTAGTAATCGAAATAATATTGTATAAATGGAAGAATAAAAAAAAGCAAATTAAACTGGTACGGAATGAAAAACATGGAGAAGTTATACTAATTATTAATTGTCAGCTGAAGGATGAAAAATTAGTTTCAGATATACTCACACGGAATTTAGCGTTAGGGTTGGCGAAAGTTATTAATTCTAAAGAATAACAACAAAATTTTTTATTATCGGTGTGATGCTATAAAAAGCATCGCCCATTAAAGAAGGAGATTGTGAAGAATTGTACTTTAAAGTAACGGGTGCAAGAGTTAAACAAGAGGTTGCTACAGCAGCGTCTTGTTTTCTTATTGAACTTACGAAACAGGATAGTTAAATAAGGTATTTACAATTGCAAAGATGAAATATATATATCCCCAAAAAAGTATTCTTTTCTATTGATTTTAGAGGATTTTGAGTATTTTTTTAACTTGATGTGCATTTGATGCTACCTTAATATAAACAAGTGCAAAAGTTTCTAAATAAGAGGTGTAATTATGAAGTTTGATGAGTTTACAGTTGGACAGGTGTTTGAAACTAAGTCCTTCAAAATGACAAAAGCGGATATTATGAGATTTGCAGGAGAATTTGATCCTCAATATATGCATTTAGATGAGGAAAAAGCAAAGCAGGGGAGATTTGATGGAATCATCGCATCCGGACTACATACATTAAGCATTTCAGTAAGGCTTTGGATTGAACAAGGTATCTATGGTGATGATATCATCGCTGGAACAGGGATGAATAATTTGAAATTTATAAAACCGGTGTATCCTGGTGATGAATTGTATACCATCGCCGAGGTTATCGATAAGAAAGAGACGAAGAATGAATCGGGAATCATTACTGTATTGTTATCTACTTACAACGATAAAGAAGATAAAGTATTAGAAGTAGACCTGTCTGGATTGATTAAGCGATGATGTGTTGTAATTTGAAAATAAGTGAAATAATCTACACAAGTCAATTACAGCTTATGGGTTGAGTATTTTCGTAATTACATTTTTGGAAAGGGTCTTATTCCACTAACGGGTAGCTTTAGTTAAAGATGATGATCGCTGTAGCGGTCATTTTTTCTTGTTGAACTACCATGAAAATTAACTTCTGTAATTCACAGAAAAAGGCAATACTAAAGAGGACGCAGCTCATTCGTTTTTTTAAAAGGGGAGAGCGCCAATTTCATGGATTTATGGTAATAAGGTGGACTGGATTAAGAGATTTTAGGTTCTTCCAACGTAACGGTGTATCCTAAGCTTTCGAGTCGTCTCAGAGAATGTCGAACAATTGACTGTTGTCTCTGCTTATCAAAGTAGTCTTCGCCTAAGTCTACATACATTTCTTTTCGAGTTAATAGATAATAAGAGATACGTAACATTGCGTGAGCGACTACAATACCAGCACGTTTCTTACCCTTTCGGGATGCTGTACGCCTATACAGTGCTCCAAGATAGTTTTTGGATCCTCTGACTGAATGAGCTGCTTCGGTTAACGCCGATCTTAAATACTTATTTCCTTTTTTAGTTTTTGCTGATTTTCTTTTTCCTGCACTTTCGTTTTGCCCAGGAACTAATCCTGCCCAAGAACACATATGAGCTGCAGTGGGGAATTGTTTCTTCACATCAGTCCCAATTTCAGATAAGATTTGTTCAGCCATTCTGGTCGCTATACCTGGAATCGAATCTAATCGTGCTATATCTTCTTGATGAGAACTGACTCTGTCCGCAACTTCCTTATCAAGCATCTCGATTTGCTCAGTTAAAAAGTCGATATGACCTAAAATGGTTTTTAACATAAGGCGTTGATGTGAACTTATATAGCCTTTTAGGGCGAGTTCCAATTCTTCTTTCTTCTTTTTCATAGTGCGGCGTGCGAAGTTTGCTAGTTTTTCAGGATCCTCTTCACCGTCGGCAATGGCATCAAGCATATCTCGTGCTGAAACGCCCAACACATCTGAAACAACTGACCCCAACTTAATGTTCGCTCCTTCTAACACTTTTTGGATTCGATTATGTTGTCTGGCACGCTCTTCAATAATACTTCTACGATAGCGAACGAGTTCACGCAATTCACGTTGATTTCGGTCAGGAATATAACTGGCTTTAAGTAGTCCGTGGCGAAGAAGTTTGGCAATCCATTCTGCATCCTTCACATCTGTCTTTCGTCCTGGAACTGCCTTCATATGTTGAGCATTAACCACTAAAAACTCAATATCCTCAGCTTCTAGTAAATTCACAATAGGCTTCCAATAAACACTCGTGCTCTCCATGGCGACATGGGTACAATTATGTTGTTTAATCCAGTCAACCAACTGTAAAAGAAATACAGTTTTAGTAGAGAACGTTTGAATCTCCTTTCCTTCAGGTGTCAAAATACAGGCAGTAATATTGTCCTTATGGACATCCATACCGCATGCTCTTTCAACGACTATATCCATTGAAAACATCCTTTCTACGGCTCACAATAATATTAGAGGCTGGTGCAGCAACCAGAATAGGATTAATCTACCATGTGTGCTTCCCGTAAGGGAGCGACAGTCAGTGGTGCACCGTGGTCGTTGGAGTCAGACTAACGGATGGGCTCTAACGCACCATAGTTCATCGACCTTCCTCTCCCAGCCGTAGAATCAGTATTGACGGTTTAAAACCATTTTCATTCTCTGTGGTGAAGCGCTGATTTTTGCGCTTCATGGATGGCTAACGGGGCAGCATTCCTGTAATGAATAAGCACGATTTTTTTTTGCGGGTAACATTAAATATTTGGGTTATTTCAACGTAGTGTATTTATCTTAATTTACACGAATATTAATTTAATTGGAAAGGTTCATGAAAACCGACGGTTAGGAGGGATTGGCTTGGATGTAATTGGAAAAGGAATTATTCGTAAAGACGCTTGGGATAAAGTGACAGGAGATGCGAAATACACAGATGATTACCAATCAGTCGGGATGCTTTCTTGTACCAAGGTCATCAGTCCATATGGGCACGCTAGGATCACTGCGATTGACACGACAGAAGCACAAAAAATACCGGGAGTTAGGGCAATTATCACAGGAGACCATTTGCCACTCACAGGTGAGGCTATTCGCGACCGCCCGCCGATTGCTGTCGATAAGGTCCGTTATCACGGTGAAGTTGTTGCCTTAGTTGTTGCTGATAATCCTGCTCAGGCTAAGAAAGGCGCTGACCTTGTGAAGGTGCAATATGAATTATTACCTGTGGTAAATTCACCTACACTGGCATTCCAAAGGAATACTCCCCTCGTTCATGAAAGGTTAGGTGAATACAAAAAGGAGGAAGATTCAAGCCCGGTCCCGGGAACTAATATTGCAAACCATATAAAAATTCGCAAGGGCAATATGGAACAAGGGTGGTCTGAGAGTGAAGTAACAGTAGAAGCAAGCTATTCCTTTGCCCCATCAGATCATGCCGCAATGGAAACAAGATGTTCAACTTGTGAGATTTCACGTGATGGAACAATCAATATAATGACCTCATCTCAGGCGCCTTATATGGTCAAAACGCTAATATCTGAATACCTAGGTGAAGATATAGGGAAAATTGTTGTTCACACGCCGTTTGTTGGAGGAGGCTACGGTGGAAAAGCGCCCGTTCAGCTTGAAATACTCGCTTACTTAGCATCGAAGGCTGTTGGTGGCCGACCCGTAAAGGTTTTTAATACGCGTGAAGAAGATATCATTACATCTCCATGTCACATTGGTTTAGATGCAACAGTTAAAATTGGGGCTGACCGTAATGGGAAAATAAAAGTTATGGAAATCCTTTTTTTGTGGGATGGGGGTGCTTATTCGGACAAAGCAATTGATGTAACGAGATCTGGGGCGGTGGATTGCACAGGACCCTACAATGTGGAGAATGTATGGTGTGATTCATACTGTATGTATACCAATCATCCGTATGCCTCCCCTTACAGAGGATTTTCACATGCAGAGCTTACCTTTGTGATTGAAAGAACACTCGACTTACTCTCACAAAAACTGCAGATGGATCCGCTAGAACTTAGGTTTTTAAATGCCATTAGGCCAGGAAATACAACACCTACAAGGGTTCCTTTAAATAAAAGCAATTTAGGGGATTTACCACATTGTATTGAGAAAGTAAAACATTTAATGAAATGGGACGAAGGGCCGGTTAAAGAGATAGATGGACGTTTTGTTAGGGTAAAAGGCGTAAGCTGCAGTTGGAAAACGTCAACGATTGATGCCAACGCTCCCTCCGGTGTTACTTTAACCTTTAATCGAGATGGTAGTATCAATTTAATGTCAGGTCTTATCGAAATTGGAACTGGAACTAAGACTGTGCTTGCTCAAATTCTCGCCGAGAGACTCAAAATGGATGTCGATAAAATTCATGTCAGAATGGAAATTGATACCCAGACCATGCCAGAACATTGGAAGACTGTTGCCAGCAGGGGAACATTTATGGCAGGCAGGGCCACCTTAAATGCCGCAGAAGATGTGATTACCCAATTAAAAGAAGTGGCCTCATGTGTGCTAAGAGCACCGAAAGAAGATTTGGAAGTGGCAAATAGCCGGGTGTTTTTGAGGGATGATCCATCCATTGGTCTCGATTTTAAAGAAATTGGTTATGGATATAAGTATCCAAATGGTAACGCTATAGGTGGTCAAATCATTGGCAGAGGAAAATATATTTTACGTCATATAACATCTTTGGATCCCGAAACTGGTGCTGGAAAACCCGGTCCAGAGTGGTCTGTTGCGGCTTATGGTGTAGAGGTAGAATTTGATCGTAAAGATTATACTTATCGATTAGTTAATGCTGCTGCGGTGGTGGATGCCGGCAGGGTGTTGAATGTAAAAACAGCATTAGGCCAGGTTATGGGGGCGATGAGTATGGGGCTCGCATTCGCTGGAAGAGAAACATTTTATTTTGATGATTTAGGGAGGGTTTTAAATCCGCACCTTCGGACGTATCGTCCACTTCGATATGGGGAGAATCCTAACTACTTGGTTGATTTTGTTGAAAATCCACAGATTGATGCACCTTATGGAGCTCGTGGAATAGGAGAATTAGGTTTAATGGGAATGCCTGGGGCACTCGGGAATGCGTTGTCCTTAGCAGCTGGTGTTTCGCTTCATAATCTTCCATTAATTCCGGAATTGATTTGGAAAGCAAAGGAAAAACAATAAAGTTTATCCGATACAGTTCCATTTAAAGGTCGTCATATATGAGGACTGAGCAGGTTAGTTACAGCAAAGTAATTATAGGAATACAATTCAATTCAAATAATAGAACCAACCTGCTGTTTTAGTTTGCCTTAAAAAGCGGCGATATCGGGATCAGAAGTATGAGATTGTTTTGGGAATAGGAATCCTGTGGTGTAAGGTGACGATTGACCTTTTAATCGAAAAGCTTTTTCGATTTCAACCGCCGCACGACGTGCATTTTCTAGGGTCGCTTGTTAGTCACAATGTCGTTCATCAAGATTAAAGCCATGAAATTCGCCGCTTCTTGATCGCATTTAGCCGTAGCTTCACCAGAATACCTTTATTATAATAAAAATTTGGAAAAATACACTTAAAGGGGGCATTCCTTCACCAATGGGGTAATGCCATTTTCTTCTTTAAGTTACAAAGTTTAGTGTAATAAAATGTATAATGAAAAAGGAAGAATGTAAGAAATCAGTGAACTTGGGGGAACGAAATATGAGTGGAATTGCAAAAACTCCTGAACCACCTTATTACGCAGTAATTTTTGCATCACAGCGAACTGAGGGTGACAGAGGTTACGGAAAAATGGCTGACAAAATGGTAGAGTTAGCTTCGCAGCAGAAGGGATACTTAGGGGTAGAAAGTGCTCGTGATGGGGAGTTAGGAATTACAGTTTCATATTGGGACTCTTTAGAATCCATAAAAGATTGGAAGGAAAATTCAGCCCATAGAATGGCACAAGAAAAGGGGAAAACAGAATGGTATAAAAATTTTTCTCTTAGGGTTTGTAAGGTAGAAAGACATAAATTTTTTGAAATGTAATTAATTATTTTACATATTAGAATAAAAGTGGATTTGTTAATGTAAGGCAACCACCAATAATGGCCATCAATTCTTTTAATATGCCAGCTGGAAACAAACCATTATTCGGGATTACTGCCCAAATTTTTGGTTTGGTTGTGAAATAAAGTACTGAAGGTATCAGGGGCAAGAGTTGAAGATCGGGTATGCTGCGGCAATCCCTTTTTTGTTTGCTAAGAAGGGAACTAGAGTAGCAATATTAGTAGATTTTAATGATATAAATGAATATTAGTTTTTAACATAGTTATAAGAATTAAAACTAAAAATCCTAAACACTATTACAATTTTGATGTAGTTTTTTCCATTAATAAAAATAAAATGTAAGGTGATGATATAGAAGTATTCGAAATAAAAGGAGAGATTCTTATGACTCAAATTGATGTAAACCAACTAAATCAAGCAAAAGCAAATGTAACACTCACTCAGGAATTATTAACAAAAGCAATTGAAAAGGCAAATTCCGATCCTATACTCGCCCAGGAAGCGATTAAACAGGCATCAAACGAAATTTCATCTGCTTTAACCGCCGTAACACAAGTACAAAAGTCATCTCAAGTCCAATCGACAGAGTGATTAAATAGTAGTTACCTGATACAATTGAATAAAAAAGCTGCAAATCCCTATGACAATGTCTGGGGATTTTATTATGGGGAATAATTGTTGGTTGTCCTTGTACTAACGTGTTTAGTTGAATAAAATTTGCAAATTGTCACTACTTTAAAACAAAATAGACATAGAATTAGGCGATAAAAGATAATGATGTAGAATCTAACCAGTTCACATCCGATGAGTTTATATAATTATCGAGATTTATAAAAAGGAAATGGAATAACAAGGTTTTGAACAAGGAGAAGGGATTTTAGAATGGAACGAAAGAAAAATAAATGAAGGCAAACATGGGTGTTACTGGGACTAAGTTTGAAATAGGAAGGAAAACTCAAAAATTGGATAAAGCCGACTTACTTTTTGAAAAATTTAAGGAATGGTCAGAACGTCAAAAAAATATAAAAGGTGTAGCAGTTGTTGGTTCATATGCCAGGGGTGATTATCATTCAACATCTGATATCGATTTAGTTATTATTTCAACAAATAAAGACCCTACTATCAGTATGATTAAATCTGATTTTCATTACAGTAGTATTAAGAGTTGTTCACTTGAAGAATGGGGGATTTTGACATCCTTACGAGTTTTCTATGACAGTGGATTAGAGGTTGAATATGGTGTTGTAACAGACCAATGGAATATTGAGCCATTAGATGAAGGAACAAAAAATGTTGTTAAAAATGGTTTTAAGATTATAACTGAAAAAGAAAATACTTTTTACAGTATAAAAAAGTATTTAAATCAACTTTAAACCTTTTATCATTAAATGGATTTACTTCTATAAAATTCTTTCTTCATTTTTTCTTTTTCCTGAGGAAGTCTTTCATATTAAAACTATTAGGCTAGAATTCTTGTTAAATCAAGTATTCTAGCCTTTTGATTTTGGTGACGAGTAATTAATTACGTATTATTTTTCTAGCTTGACTGATGATGCCGTTACACCTTCCTTATAGGCAAATTCCCTGATGGATTGGCCGGAATTTAATGTCTCATGTGTACATGGATAAAGAGCTGCTCACAAGAGTTGTAAATGACTATTATGTTTATCATTCTATTAAATTGAATGAAAAATAGGTGTTGACCATATATTATTTTGGTAAAATGAGTAATGGGAAAATTGATGTAAAGCATGGAGAGAATATGATGGAAAAATTTGAATTCTTTTTATATGAACCGTATCTTTCAGAGGCGAATTTTAGCCATTTGCAAAATTGTGCAATGTCCTTTAGGGAGCAGCAATACTTTGCATCTGCCATCTGGGGTTCGGTATTTTTAGAGGGTTTTTTAGCTGAAATATTTCGGGATTTAGGCGTAGAAAAAAAGATTTTAAAATGTTAAATGACTATATTGAACATCTGCGCAACCTGAAAAAACGTGAAAAAGGCATTGATATTACCGTCCCTCAAGAGATGATTTATCGGTGTAATTTAATAAGAGAGATCAGAAACGGTCTCGTTCATGATACGGGGTACTCTAAGGATTCTCTTAAGAGTGAAGCTCAGACCATTTTAAATAGCATAACCATCCTATTGGATTTGTATCTAAAGCATTTTCCAATAAAAACTGATATTGTTAAAAATAAAAACGAAGAAGAACAAATTAAGGAAGAAGATTTAATACCTGTTTTTATCAGTACCATTAATCCTGATACAGAAATTCAAAATTATTTCATTGAGCTGTTTTATAATCGGCTAAGAAGAATTGGGATAAAGCCCGTACGAGCAGTAATGGATGATTATGATGAGAATAGACCATTGGAAAGAATTGAAGAATTTTTAAACGAATGTGAAGGTATTATTGTTATAGGTCTTGAAAGAAGTCATGCCTATTTCTTGAGAGACCGTGTCGGTGGTGTAAAGCAGGAAGATAAAATGCATACAAAGTATACATCCAGCTGGCTCCACTTGGAAGCTGCTTTAGCACATGGAATGGGTATGGATGTATTTGTAACATGCCAATCTGATATTTATAACGATGGCATATTTGACCGCCAGTGGAATAGCTACAAGGTAATAGAATTTAAATGGTCCAATAATTTTAAAGATGTTGCCTCCCTTTTAAAGATCGGATCAGATAATAAACTCAATAACACGTTTTTCCCTCGACTTGAAAAGTGGGTAAAAGCAAAACAAAAGAACAAACCAGTTAGGAGCGAACAAGCTTAGTTTGACTGTTCGTAATCAATATTTGTACTAAATCAGGCTTGAGAAAGAACGATATCAAAAATATTTTTGCATATAGGAGTTACACATGAGCTGCGAATTTGAGGCCTCCAAAATTAGAACAAAGACAATTACTGATAAAAGTAAAACCATTTTGATCATACCGTTTTCCTACGGAAAGGGTTACCAAGAAGTTAATGAAACGCTAGAGCATGACTGGATCATTGATAATGAGTACGTTGAGAGAAAAAACATATTAGAACATGTTTCAAATTTAATTGCCTCTGATCAAGAAGAAATAACGAATGGTACGATTGGAAGATATTTTGAATTAAAAAAAGAAGCAAGAAAAAAATATTATTTACCTTTGAATTCTTCTCAGAGTTTTTATTTAATGAACGAAAAAAATGAGGAGGTCACGAATTATAAAATTACGAAAGTATCCTTATATCTATTTGAAACACAGATTGGATTTTTGGTTTATGACATTAAACACAACAGTCCTGACCTTGAAAAAATTATTCTTACAAACTACTATCTCAAGCATTTAAACCACCTTTTTCGGTCTCATTTATATAATCAAGCAGAATTCTTTTCATATTTTAAGAAGAACGCAAAGCCAATCGACGAATTAACCAAGAATTTCCGAACGTTATCTGAGATTTCAGGAAACATTCTGAACGGATTACAAATTAATACCTATTTTACCAATTCGCAAAATGGCCCAGAAACAGCTATTGTCTACAACTTTATGCTATTAGATAAAATGTTTACGAGAGAGCCGGAGTGGGAGAACAAACTTAGGCTTGCGTTATACAAGCTTCGGAAGGGATATAAAGATTCCTATCAACCACCTCCATTGGAACTTGATACCGATCATAATCCTCAGATCATCCAGCTGTTTAAGAATAGTTATTGGGGTGTCTCTTTAGAGGGATTGACGAATTTGGTCTATTTAACTGACAATCAAGTAACAAATGATTTCTTCACCAGTAACTATACTGGGAATCTAGAAATATCGTATTTTTACATATATATTCTAGCTCTTCATCAAAGATATGCTTTTTTAGCTCTAAATGTTGAAGCATCAGAAATTTCTAAAGGGGAAAATGAAACAAATATTGATGATAATGCTGCAGAGACCAAAATATTAAAATTACGGAAGGACATTAACTTTCTTATTCTTCGTGGATTTTTTAAGCATGTTTCAAGTGTTACCCATCAGCAAACATTATACGAGGCTATTGCAAAAAATTTAAGTTTAGAAGAATTAAAGCTAGATCTTCACTCCGAAATGGAGGCATTAGCCTCCATTGCTGAAATGCAAGCGGCTAAACGGGAAAGAGAAAAAGAGAGAGAAGATTTAAAGTTTAAGGAAGAAGAGCGTGAAGACAGGAGAGCAAGAGAAGCACTGGAACAGAAACGTCTGGAACAAGAAAGAGAAGAGCGAAGAGCATGGGAGTTGCTAGAACAAAAACGCTTGGAACAAGAGAAGGAGGATAGAAGGGATAGAGAACGAGAAGAAGATGAGAAAAAAGAAAGAAATGCGGATCGTTTTTTGATTGTGTCGACGATTTTCGTTGTCACATCAGCTATCACCGGATCCTGGTCGATTCTTTTGGATTTTTTTGTGAGAAGCAAACTTCCACCCGTACCATTTCCTGCACCATATGCATTGGCCATTCTATCAGCCCTGTTCATAGCTCTTGGAATATTAGGATATAAATATATTCTCGATAAATGGAAATCTAATAGCCGTTCCTAAAAACATAGACATCTATGTACAAAAAGAAATCTATATGTTCTAAATAAGTTATTACTCTTTTAGCACGCAAAACGAAAAGTGCTTTTTGAGAATCGCGTTAGGGAATCACGCCCTAATTCCAGAATGGAAACAGCCGGTCATAGAGGTCTTTCAATTTCTATAAACTTATTCGTTCCCGTAGCATTACACATTTACATTACACGGATCAGGATACCTTCGGATACTCTAGAATGGCTGTTAGCCACGCTGGTAAAACTGTGACACACAAATTGGAGTACGTGGTCCTTTTCTTCCTTACAGGTAAAAAGGACACGTACTCCAATTTTCATTGACTAAATATCTGCTTTTAACAGTACAATTTTATCACGGAAAAAATATTCATTTTTCAAATGGTTGGTAATGGTTCTCCAATTGTTATAGTTGGATTTTTCCTTCATTTATTGAGGGAGTTTACTTCAATAAACACAATAGATCATACTGTGAAACAGGATCCTACAACATTTCATAATCTGACGATAAATATTTTTAATAAAGACTTGACAAAATAAGTTCATCATAAATGAGGAGCTTATCCAATGGAAAAAATTTTGTTCATTAGCGTGCTTTTATTGATTTCTTTTTTCTCCTTTCAAGTAAATTCGGATGCATCCGATAACAGTCGAGAAAAATATGAAAAAACTGGGCGTGTTATTTGGGAAGTAAACACAAAAGAAAAGTTAGTTGCCCTTACTTTCGATGATGGACCTCATCCTGTTTTCACTCCTCAAATACTTAATATATTAGCAAAACATAATGCTAAAGCTACATTTTTTGTAGCTGGGAATAAAGTAGTCAGATTTCCAGATCTTTTAAAAAGAGAAGTTAAAGAAGGACATGAAATTGCCAATCATACATTCCATCATATTTATGGGAATATAACCTCTGCAAAACTATCCTCTGAATTGGATGAAACAGATAAAATTATTAAGAAATTCACTGGTTTAAAACCGTCTCTCTATCGTCCTGTGGGGGGTTTTTATAATGATGTAATTATAAATACCGCTATAAAAAATGGAAAAGAGGTCGTATTATGGTCGTGGAATCAAGATTCTCGTGATTGGGCAGATCCTCCAGCAAGTCAAATATACAGTAATATAAAAAAAGGAGTAAAGCCAGGTAATATCATTATATTTCATGATTGGCATGGTAGTGAATATACTCAAACCTGTTCTACAACAAAAGCCTTAGAAAACATTTTGGAGTTTTTAGACAAGAACGGGTATAAATGTGTAACGGTAACTGAATTGCTCTACCGTTCAACGCAAATATTTCCAGATTCTTTTGGAATCTATCCTTCAAAGAAAGGAAAAACTTCTCACATTAGTATAATGTATTAAATATACATTTGTCGCATCGTTTTTGTGCAATAGTTCTTATTCAAGTAAAGGTGTGCAAGAGTTTAAGATCAAGCTGCCATTTTTGACGGCTTTTTTCTTGTGCTAAAGTGGCAGGGAGTTTAAGAAGGATTTTAAAAATATTTGAAGAATTCCCTTCCATATAGCTATTTTGAGAGGAGTTAATTTAAGCAGGAATAAAAAAGAATGTATTTAGGACAAGTAATAAGGGGAGAAAAAATATGATAAATTATAACAATCGTACATTTGTATCAATTGATAATACTGCTAATGGCGAAGTATCTTCAAAAACAATTTTTAGATATAAGCAAGAAGGGAAAATTATCTCAGCAACGTACAGTGGAGGAGAAATCGTCAAAGGCTTACTAATTGGTATTGTTAATGAAGATGGTTGTTTAGAGTTTAGGTATAACCATATTAATATAAAAAATGAAATTAGAGGAGGAGAATGTGTTTCAACTCCTGAAATCCTGGATAATGGCCGAATTAGGCTATTTGAGAAATGGAAATGGCTTGATGCTGAAAAATCTGAGGGAAATTCAATTATTGAGGAAGTTGAAATATAAATTCAATAGTAATTATTAAACAGACGAGGGCGATTGTTCGATAAGGTGGCAGTCGCTTTTTTTCTAACGGGGCAGGTTAACATAAGAAGAATTCAAGTTAATAATAGCCTTTAGAAGAGAAATATTGGGATATTTTTCTAAACTGAATAAAAGGAAATTAAAGGACTGATTCAATTAATGGATATTAGAAAACCTAACGATTTTGTATTTAAAAAAGGTATTATCTCTTTCTCCACAAGCTGTTTTTGATGGCACATTAGGTGAAGTAGAACCTACGAAAGAAAAAATTGACCAACTTGTTAAACCACTTTTGGAAAAGGGAAGCTATTATTTAATTGCAACAGAAAACGATAAATTAATGGGCTGGATTCTTATAGGGACTAGCAAAGACCAATTTACTGATATGATGAATGGATTTATTTACGAACTATTTGTTGTAGAAGAATTTAGAGGGAATGGGATTTCCAAACTGTTAATGAAAGCAGGTATTGACCATCTAAAACAAGATGGAAATTCAGAAATCCGTCTAAGTGCATTTGCAGGGAATCAAGCAATTAAACTGTATGAAAAATTGGGTTTTAGCATTAGGACAATTACTATGAGTTTGCAGTTATAAGAAACTAGCTTATTTCAATAACTGTGCTTTTGTTAAATATCATCAATTATTAATAAGCCGAAAAATTAATACGCTATCTATTCTGCCCGTGAGTCCAAGAGAAGTAACGAAGCCAAAAATAAAAATCCACTCCTTTCATGGGAGTGGATTAATTTCATATTAATTAGTTATTCTTTGGGATTTATTATTGCTAAAACCTAATGGTCTTCTTATTTACCATTTATTTCTATTTTTGATTCGTTAAGTCTATTTGAAAATCTATCGTGTAATAATCAGAATGGGGCTGTTTTTGGAAGTGAATGGGATTCATTGCAGTTAGCTCTGTAAAGTGCCGATGTTGATAAGAAACACTTATATTTGTTATTTCCTAAAGCGTTTATTATTGCCAAATACAAATTCGCAAACACCAAAGCTTTCGGTTCAGTCCACGATTAAATCTTTCAACCTCCCACGAGCTCCTTCCCGCCATTGCTTGACTGCTGAAACCGTTACACCTTCTTTATTAGCAATTTCCTTGACGGATAGGCCAGAACGGAGAGTGTATTGAAGCCATTTCCGTTGTTTCGGGGTAAGCATTTCCGAATATGATACCAGGAATTCATTTTCTAAGGATGGTTCTTGGTGGCAATCAACTGCCATTTCCCAGAACTCCTGCTCCGGAAAAATATTTTTTTCCTGTACTTTCGCCATTTTTCTGATTTCCATAAGCAAGCTACCTTTAATAAACGTATAAGCATAGTTAGTGAAATTCCCTTTTTCCGGGTCAAATCTCTTGCTGGCCTCCCAAAGTGCGATAAGGCCTTGCTGATAAAACTCCTCCTTATCTGTGTAAATATAAAGAGAATGGATGATCTTGTGGATCATTGGTTTATATTGTTCTGCTAACTGTTCAAAGCTTTCCAACGGTAGATCCTTTCAGGAAAGCGCGCTTTGCCTTTGTATTCCCGGGTATCTCTACCATATCGAGAATTAGCCCATTCAGCGAATCGACTCATTTCTAATTTGGAGCCGAATTACCCCCCGAAAGCTGCAAATTCTACTCTCATATTTCCAATTTGAAGCAGATTTTTGAAAGATTCGACCAATAGTATATAAATTGAGACGTGGGGACGGTTCTTGTGTGTCATTGATTGGCAGGCTGGGATTCTCGACGTGTAAGGAGTTTTTTTAAAAAAAAGTATAGAACCCTTACATGAGAAGCTAGGACTATGAGGTGATTCAATCGACATGGAAAGAAAATGTGTTGAGTTTCCTCCATTGGAAATATTCATACGCTTTAAATTTCACAGTGAAATGGGATGCAAGCGAAAAGTTTCGTACAGAGTAAATGAATGATTCTCAGAGTAACTTTTTGTCCCTTATAACGTCTTAAAATTTAGGCTCTGTTATTATTCATTGTTGATTTTCGTGTAGGTATGAAAATTCATAGGCGGAGAATTTCCGGCTAATGTATAAAGAGGAAGCATAAAAAGCAGAGATAAGCGGAGATATTCCGATTAACTGCTCTAAATAACACAAAATTCAAAGATTTAGAAGATATAGCCGGAAAAACTTCCTTTATTTTTAAGAAAATATTAGTATTTTCCAAAGTAAACGGAATTCTTCCGTTTATTTTTCAAACTCAGTAAAATCAACATTCAGTTATAACAGAGCCAAAATGTAAAGTGAAAATAGGTGAGACTAATTCAGCCATGGAGGTGGGGAAATTGAGTAAAAAAATTTCTTTTGACACATTTTTTGTATTAGTTATGGTTATTGCTGGAGTTGTTGGAAAGCAATATGATTATCTAAATCTAGCAAATAAGATAAATGTAAACGGATTAGAATTATTTATGAAAGAAAAGGAAGTTATTGAGTTATTTGGAGAAGAGGATAGTGAAGTCTCTTATTGTATGGGATGTGGACCTGATATGTACTATCAGAATTTGGGTTTATTTGCTCGGCTATCAGAGACCAAACATTATGTAAAAGATATAAAAATTACAAATCCGAATTATGACATATTAGGCATTAAACCAAATCAAAAGATAACTAAAGCTCAAAACCTTTTAGAGGATATGGGATTTAAATTAATAGATAGAGACCCTATCAGGCAATCATATCAATATCAAAAAAAGAAATTAACTTTCCAATTGATTATAGACAAACAAGAGGTTATAAAAAGCGTTCAAGTAATATCAAGTAAAAAAAGATAACAATATTATTTATTGACTAGAAATCCATGTACAAGGATTCCGGTAATGACCGCTACTATTTAATAAATGAGATGCAGCACATTTTAAAGATTTAATGCATTAGATTAAAAGGAGGAACGCAAGTGATTTTCACTTGCGTTTTTGATGTGAAATTATTGGTATTTGTGTTGTGAATTCCCTCGCTAAAGACTTGTAAAGTATCCCTGGATCGTTACAAAATTAATTTGACCACCCAAATTGAGATCGCTTCTTATTGAGAAGTTTGACTGCTGTGTAATGACAAGACCGTTTGTAAATGATAAGCTTCCTCCACCAAATCCTGAACTGCTTGATTGTGAAATACTAATAGCTACATCATTAGGAGAAGGTACATTTTGGGGTCCAAATGTTGCATAGACGGGTACATTCGAGTTAGCAGGAGCATTAAAATATTGATATTGTATATCTGTCACAATTAAAGCTTGGCCTTGGGGAACGAAAGCGGATATTACATCTAAAGGAGTAGCAGTTCCATCGGGTAATATTCTTCTAAAGAGAGAACCTGAATCAGAAGATAACATGACAAGATTCAAAATTGGCTGTGGACGTCCTAGATGGGTAGGCATAGTGACTGTACCAGATACATTTTGTGTAGCAGGGAAGTTGCTGACGTTCACGTTCGGAGTGTTTCCTACATTTACAGTACCAGAAGTTACTATAACAGGCCATGCCGAAGTACCAGGTGCCCCTTGATTCGCAGTTACTGTTTGATTTGGCGGTCCTGCTGGGGCAGCAGGATTAAAATTTATATTGAACTTATCAGCCAATCCTTTCACCTCCTTATTTTAGGATAGTACATGCTATTCTTTGATTAAGAATAATGATAGGATGCTTGTCCACTTTTCTACTAAAATGTGTTTTAATCCATATTTAATAAATTTTTTATAAGGTTCCATATAATTGAAATCTATAATTTACGGTAAAAAACAGGAATTATTACCTTAATATTTGAAATGGAAATGTTAGAAATTGAACTATCGAAGCAGGTGGGGTGAAGAAGGAGTTTGTTTAAAGACCCTGAGGGTAGATAGGTTGAGCTATGGGAGAAATAACGGGTTGTAATCATTCATATATTGTTGAATAAACGGATGCTTGAGCGAAACAAGGAGTTGTAGTTGCGGCTCCTTGTTCTTGTTCCATTAACGGGAGAGTTTAAAATGTCATTTAATTTCTTAGAATACAAGACAAACACCCAAGAACTTTTACCCAAAAACACATAAACTCTAATGTAAAAATAAATGAGAAGGATAATGTGATGATCCCAAATAATTATGCCTCAAATACAACATATGCAAGGATTGGTTTAGGTGGATCAGGTTCGGGATTTGGTTTTGCACCAGGACTTGGTTTTGGAGCTCCAGGGCTTGGTTTTGGCTATCCACACTACCATCACTACTACCCGTACCATCATCACCACTACTACCCATTCCACCACCACCACTACTACTACCCATATTAAGATTTGCTGATAAAACCGTTCAAATAATATTGAAAAGAAGTTTTGTAAAACAGGCGTGTTTCGACAATTGTTGAAACGCCTGTTTTTATTATAACCTTAGCTGGGATAGGCTCCTTAGAAATTTCTAATCATTACTCAATGTAAAAACTTATTTTGAGGTGCCAAAGGTCTTTTTTACTGTAAGTACATTGTTTCACAATCTTCATTGTAGAAGATTTAATCTTGTTCCCATCTTAGGAAAGCCCAAAATTGTAACATTTCCATTTTTAAAGGGTGTGTACGATTTAAATATTCCTCAATAACATCCTTAATTACGTGGAAATCTGCTACTACTTCAATAGAGGCGACGCTTAATATTTCTTTTTCTACCTCTGTTGGTTCACCATCAAAATAACCTTTCCAGTACAACGTTTCGTTTTCTAACTTTACCGTTGAACTGAAGCTGCCAATGAGGTAGTATTTTTTATTTCACTAAGGGGTTTCAAGAATATGTTGACACGTTGGTTCATAAAATCTAAATAAGGGGAAAATTTAGATTATACGTCAAATTTTGAAACCAATTATTATTATTACTATAAAATATATAAAATCGTACGAAAGGGCAAAATCATTGAAAAATGATGACGCAAAACTATAGGGGCTAAAGTCATTTGACTATGCTTGCCAGTTGCCGAATACAACCTCCGTACGATAACTTTGGAGGGTATAAAATGAATAAAAAAAACATGAGAAAAAATGCACCGAGAAGTAAAGAAGGTTACCTCACTGCAAAGCAACGGATGGTTGTTAAGTGGTATCAGCAAAAACGCTTAGAACAAATGCAAGAAAACTATGTATTAAAGCGGATTTGAAATGAAATTTTTGATACTTATAGCTTGGCATCAATTCCAAATTAAGTACAATAAAATATTGCTTGATGGTTGCATTGATAAAGAAATTCGAAATAAATTGTTCCAAAAGATTGAACAACATAGTATTAAATCAAATGAATTAAGAAGCATGAAATGACTTTGCCTTAAGGAGGTAAGGTCATTTTTTATTGCACAATCGGCTTTCTTGTTGTATAGATGCTGTGCAAATGCGGCAGCTTTCCTTCTTCAACTATCGGGCAGGTTGCTTGAACAATAGAAATGGATTTGGTGTATTGCAAAAAGCCAATTCTTTTTGGTTTTTTCTTTATTTTGGAACAAGTTCAAAATATTGGACATAGAGACAAAATATATAGTATTTTTATTTTGCGTCACGAAATTATTTGGGAGGGATAAACATGGAATACCGTCGTTTAGGAAAAACAGGACTAAAAGTGAGTGAAATAAGTTTAGGCAGCTGGCTTACATATGGTGGGTATGTTGAGGAACAAAATGCTACAGCTTCAATCGATAAAGCCTATGACCTTGGGATAAACTTTTTTGATACTGCCAATGTTTATATGCGCGGGGAAGCAGAAATTGTAGTCGGAAAAGCCCTAAAGAAATTCGTACGTGATTCCTATGTTTTAGCCACAAAGGTATTCTGGCCAATGGGTGATGGGCCGAACGATCGTGGGTTATCCCGAAAACATGTAATGGAACAATGTCATGCGAGTCTAAAACGCCTGAACACCGATTATGTGGATATTTATTATTGTCATCGTTTTGACCAGGAAACGCCACTCGATGAAACATTGCGGGCCTTAGATGACCTTGTACGCCAAGGAAAAGTATTATATATCGGGGTTAGTGAATGGACAGCTGAGCAAATTACAGAAGCGGTTCATCTTGCAGACAAAAAGCTACTTGACCGAATTGTTGTGAATCAGCCACAATACAGCATGCTTCAACGGTATATTGAAAAGGATGTCATCCCAGTATGTGAAAAACATGGCATTGGCCAAGTCGTTTGGTCTCCTCTTGCCCAGGGTGTTTTAACTGGTAAATATCAGAAGGGTTCTCAGGCTCCTGTAGGAAGCCGTGCATCACAAGAAAAATACAGTAATCTTTTTGGATTACTCACTGAGGAGAATCTTGATAAAGTAGAACTACTAAAAGAGGTTGCAAAAGACAATGACATGTCACTAGTTACCCTGGCACTATCGTGGATTTTACGACAACAAAATGTCTCCAGTGCTCTTGTAGGGGCAAGTCGCCCTGAACAGATGGAGGAAAATGTAAAAGCATCAGGCGTAAAGTTAAATGCTGAAACCTTCGCTCGAATTGAGGACATTTTAAGATAAGGCTCCGTTAAGAATTTATTTTTTCTTTGAAAAATTAGGAAGAAACATCGTAGAATTGATGTTTCTTCTTATTCGAATATCAATTAAATCCCTTTTCACTGTGAGTTTTTGTTCAACTAAAGGGTGCAAGAATTGAAGAAAAGCAATACATTTTTTCAGCATTGCTTTTCTTACGGCCCTTTTTAAAAATACTTCCTATACACTTAAAGAATAAATAGAAAAAAATACAGTAACCCTCCTCTGTCTATAAGGGGAGGGTCCTTCCTTAAACAACCTTCCATCATTTCCAGTTCATTTTTCGTTTTTATTTAGCGGTTAATAAGTGGTTGGAAATTACTTTCGATTCCACTTTTAAAGCTTTCTTTATCAGTAGATATTGCTCCATCTCTTTTATCAATTGAAATAATTGAGCCCTGGCCTCAAATTCCTCCCTGGTTTCCGGGAGAGGTTCATTCTTAAATTGGTCTTGTAATTCATATAAGCGAATTAACAACTGCTGTGCCGTGTTCCCTGGGTGAATGGAACTGCTTACTACTTCAAGAAAATCTGCAATCATATACCTTTGTTTGACTAACGGCTCAATGGATGTCACGATTGGTAAAACCCGCTCAATAATTTCAAATTGTTTTTCACGTATTTGAAAATAATGATAATAGTAATTTTCTGAACGTAAAAAATGATTTTCTACATTTCTAAACGCCAAACTTTTAGCTTCTTCCAGCAAGCCTGCCGTCTCCGTAATTTCATTCCCCATCCAACGGCTTTCATTTGTCCGTAAATAGGAAACCATTTCCTCAAAGATTTTGCGGAAGTTTTTCTCGATTTCTACTTGATACTGCTTTAGCTTAGAATCTAGACTAGGCATATACAAGTTGACCAGCAGGGCAGTTCCGATGCCAATCACAATAAGATAGACCTCGTTTAGAACGATTCCCGCCGTCATTTGGTGCCCTGAGTAGATATGGAGAATGATGACAGAACTAGTTACCACACCTTCCGAGACCTTGAAAAGAACAGTAACCGGTATGAAGAGTAATAGTAATAAGCCAATGACCAGTGGATGGTAGGAGATCCCTTCAAAGAATATAAAGGAAAAGCCGATGCCAAGTATACAAGCAACAAAACGGGCATACGCAGTTTTGAGGGATTTTTTCTTGGAGTTTTGTATACATAAAATCGTTATGATGCCGGCAGAAGCAAAAAAATTCAAGCCGAAAAATTGAGCAATGATGATCGCTGCAGCCGTGCCAATGGCTGTCTTTAACGTACGATAACCGATTTTATATCTTCCCATATCCTAACCTCATTTATTCTTATAGTTTTATATAAACGGAGAAACATCCAGTAAACAAAATAGGTCATAAAATTTCAACTTAACTTTTGTATTATACAGCCTTTTTTATCTTTTAGAAAACCAAACCTGGATTTATTAAAACTTTTATTGATTAAACTAACTGTTTAAAAATCACCAGTGGAAGTTTAGTTTTAAATGTAATTATGATTTCGATAAAGTGGATGGTAGAATTTATGGATAATTGGAGGGTCTCTAAACAAACTCCATATATTATAATTTTAAAAGTGATATTACTAATAATTAGACAAATAAAATAAGACTTTAGTGGTCCAACCACAATCATTAATATATCTATATTTTATTTCATAAGAGGTGTTATATGAAGATATTAATTACCTTGGTAATTGTTGTCATCCTAATCGCAATTATTTCCACATTATTTATTGCTGGAAAGGCTGACGAAAATTATAGTAGCTCGACAAAAAGAAACACAACAAATTTGACCTTAATTTATGCGATTTCTATTCCATTAATTTTAATTGCTCTTGGAATATTTATTGTGTTTTTTACCTAATAAAAATGCCTATTGTCGTATGATGATAGGTTTTTATAATGGGATATTTTTCCAAAAAAAGAATAATAAGACCACGAATAATCACTTAATAAGGAATGTTGAATATGGATTGGAAACCAGACCGTAACGCCAAAAAAGCTATCTATAAGCAGCTTGCAGAATTTATCGAAAATGGAATTGCGGATGGTACTTTTCCTCCGGATAAACCACTACCTTCCGAAAGAAAATTAGCTAAGGAACTTAATGTAAATAGAAGTACAGTGGTTGCTGCATATGACGAATTGGAGTCAAATGGACTTATTCAAAGAAATAGGGGAAGCGGGACGACAATAAGTAAAGATATTTGGGGTATTACCAAGAAGCGTATACCGAGCTGGAACAGGTATGTCGAGGCAGGCTCGTTTTTACCAAATCAACCTGTAATACAAAGGATTCGAAAAGAAGCAGTAGAACATAAGTTGATCAATCTTGCAAGCGGGGAACTGTCGGAAGATCTTTTTCCTTTGAAATTCTTACGGGAGATTACCTCAACTAGATCATTTATTGGAAGCTTAGGATACGATCATCCACAGGGGAACGAGGTATTAAGGGGTACCATTACAAAGCATGTCAAGCAGTTTCGTAAAATTGAAACAAATCCTTCATCTATTTTAATTACATCTGGAGCACAACAAGCGTTGCACTTGGTAGTTCAATGTCTGTTAAAACCAGGAGATGCTGTTGCTTTAGAGGATCCCTCTTACAATTACAATCTTCCTATATTTAAATCAGCAGGAATTAAACCGTATTATTTACCAGTAGGCAAGGATGGTATTGAACCGGATGATTTGCTGACATTATATAAAAAACACCGAATCAGAATGATATTTTTGAATCCGGCTTATCAAAACCCGACAGGGACTCTGCTTAGTGAAACTAAGAGGAAAGCTATTTTAGAAATATCTTCTGAATACGGGATTCCCGTTGTCGAGGATGATCCATATAGTTTAACTTCTTTTACAGGAGAAGAAGTCTCAACATTAAAATCGATGGATATCCACGGAAATGTATTATATATTAGCTCTTTATCAAAAATCATCGCTTCTGGGTTAAGAATTGGCTGGATTATTGGACCAAGACCGGTTATTGAAAGATTATCCGATGCGAAACAACAAATTGATTTCGGGCATGCAAGTTATACTCAATGGATTGCCAATGATTTTCTAGAATCGGAAAATTTCAATTCACATATCAAAGGATTGGTAAAGGAATTAGAGAATCGAAGGAATCAAATTGTTACCAGCCTAAATTATTTTTTAGGGGATCAAGTGGAATATTTCATCCCACAAGGAGGAATTCATCTATGGTGCAGGGTGAAAAAAGACTGTAATGAAATGCAATTGCTTGAGGAATCAATCAAAAGAGGAGTCATTTTTGTCCCAGGTTCAACAATGGGATCTAAAAAGGGATTTGTTCGTTTTACTTTTGCAAGGGAAGATGAAGAATCCATACATGAAGGAATCAAAAGGTTTGCAGCTGCGCTTAAATTCCTTTAATAACTACTACTTTGTTGAAAATTTTAAGATTCTTAATCTATTAATTCTTAAAATAAGTACTTGAGGTAAACCAGATATTTATCAAGGAGTTGATATGAAATGACATGGACGGCTGCTGTTATTATAGTGATTGGTGTAACTTTCAAATTATTAATGAGTCCCCCAAGTGCAGTTGTAGGTTGGGTTGTAAGCAAATTTGCACTACATCCACAACTTGATTCAAAAAATATTACTATAAGTTTTAATGGAAAGTACCTAGAAGAGGTGGAAAAAATTAGTTTGATTAATTATTTTAATGAGGCTAACTTTTTAAAAAAATATCCAATATTTCCAGGCAATGAGAAATTGTTTCTACATCCAGAGACTAATGTTATTCCGATTATTATAAACGTAAAAAGGAAGAAAAAAGAGGTAAATCTCTTCTTATATTGTTACAATGATCGCGTTGATGTTGTAAAGCAATGGAAGAAGAAAGTTGCTTCCTATAGTCTTAGTTCTGAGCATCTCCAAAAGTTTACTATTTCAAATAGTATAGATGTATAAAAGAAACGGATTGATATTTCTTTAAATCAATTGTATGATCGCTACCAAACACCGTTATTTATTGTGGAAAACGGTTTTTAATTTCATTTTTTTATACTTTATAAAAGGGCTGCTGAGGTAGCTCTTTTATATTGGTGACGACAGATGTGAAGTGGTTTATAGAAAAACAAATCGGACCACAACATTTTATACAGAACTAAAATGTTGTGGTCCTAGGAAATGGGATTTAATTTAGTTTTTGGTGGTCTTTATTAATACACAGTTCATACTTATGCTGTTTTGTTTACACTTTTTTCGCCTTTTTCTTCTGTAATATTTTCTATATATCGAGCAATGAATGTACCTATAAGTAAGGACCAAACCGGTGCGCTGATACTTAGAATTGTAGTGCCGGATAAACTAATAATAAAGGCAAATACAGTGCTAGTTTTTATTGAATGCTTCGAGAAAGCCTGATATAAACTATTTCCGAACACATTTAGTAAAGAAAATCCAACAATTATGGAAATAAACTCTTTCGGCAAGGTTTGAATAAATGGAACCAATTTCCAGGAGAATAATCCGTAAACTAAAAGCAGAACACCAGCTATTACAGCCCCCATATATCTTTTTTCCTTTGGTCCTGCTTCCTTATCTGAACAGATTGCCGTTGCCATACCTGCGATATTTGCAGATTGACCTCCAAAAAAGCAAGTTATTAATGAAAATAGCCCGCTAAAGGATATAATTTTATTTATAGGAGCCCGATAATCATTTTGTTCCAATGCACCAATAGCAACCGCTATATCATTACTTAGAATTAGAAGAGTAAGAGGGATAGCGATCGAAAGGAAACTAGATGTATTAAAGTCAGGAAACTGAATATTAGGCATAAACGCTGCTGAAGTACCTTCAATGCTATTTAATGGATAGAACATGTTCAAAACAATAAACCCGATAATAATTGCGGAAATAACAGGTGGAAACTTAAGTTTCCATCTCAAAAAAATTAAAAAGGTGATTAAAGAAATAAATCCAACTATAAATAGAGTGTTTATGGAAACAATAAAATTCACCATATAGTGGGTTATCATTCCTGCCAGCATTGCAGAAATAATTTCTTTAGGCACTAACTTAATAAATTTTGAGAAAAAACCAAGAAATCCAATGATGACCATTAGTAATGCTGAAATTAAATATGCCCCAATTAATTCATTAAAGGTAAACTGAGATGTCATAGTTGCTAAAAATGCTACACCTGTAAGTGTATGTCCTCCAACAATTGGTATCTTACTATACAAAGGAAAAATAATTCCGAATAACCCGCCAAAAACGTAAACTGCAAATATCCATAAAATCGACTGTGTTGTATTGAAGTTTCCGTTTGAAGATGCTTCCAATATAAGAGCAGTCGGACCTGTTATGACGAATATTCCCGCAACCATACCTGCCGAAATATTTTTATGGTTTAAGTCTTTAAAGATAATAGATTCCCCCTATTCCATATATAATCTGTGTTTTCCTCTCTTTTGGCTTATACAATATTAACCTTTTGGCATTCTGCACAAAGTAGACCCATTGTATACTAATCTAATTTTATAAAGGGTTATCACTTTTTACATCATCCAATCATCAGTTTTTATTACCATCCATTTGCATTATTACAAAAAGTTCCTATATCAGGAATGAATCTATCTTTTTTTAGAAATGGATGGTTAAAAAAGAGTATAAGTGGATGATTAAAAAAATTTTAATTCCTTTATTATTGAATTGTGTATTTAAAGTAAACAACATGTTCTATTAATATTATCGGTTATTGTGTGAATGTGTTCACAAAATTTTATCTTTACCAGTCTATTTAATTATTCAAATGTTGATAAATTCAATACTAAATAGATTGTGGGGATTGGTTATGAACGAGATCAGTCAAATAAAAAATCGTAAGGCATTGGATAACATAAAGCCTTATATACCAGGTAAACCATTATGGGAAGTGGAAAAAGAATTAGGGCTAAAAAGGGTAATAAAACTAGCATCTAATGAGAACCCTCTCGGACCATCACCTAAAGCCATTAAAGCAATCTCTGGTAGTCTTACAGAGCTTAATCGTTATCCGGATGCACATGCCATTGAGTTAAAGAAGGCGATTGCATCCTGTCTAGAACTGTCCACTGAGAATTAAATTATTACAAACGGTGCGAAGAGAATACAATATTAATAGAAGTACTTAGTTCCATACTTTAAAATTAAGGTTAGTTAACTTTAAGGAGGAGAGATAAAATGAACGAACTCGCCAAGAAGCTAAATGATGATTTAATTAAATTTAATTCCAATGTATATGATTTATTATCTAATTTGGGTAAGAAGCTATACTATCCAAAAGGTATCTTAAGTCAAAGTGCTGAAGCAAGCAAAAAGGCTAATCGTTTTAATGCAACAATAGGAATTGCTACTGAAAAGAATATGCCAATGCATTTTGAACATATACAGGAAACATTACAAGGTTATTCCCCAGAGGATATTTATCCGTACGCCCCGCCTTCCGGAAAATTAGAATTGCGTTTGGGTTGGAAGGAGAAATTACTGCGGGAAAATCCATCCCTAGAGGATAAAAGTTTTGGACTACCTATTGTAACCAATGCCTTGACCCATGGTTTGAGTCTTGCAGCGGACCTATTTGTTGATGAGAATGACACCATTATCCTGCCGGATAAATATTGGGGAAACTATCAAACTATTTTTCATGTTCGGAGGGGAGGCCATCTTAAGATATTTAAGCTTTTTGACGAATACGAAAAATTCAATGTTTCTGCGTTCAGAGAATGTTTAATGGCACAACAGGATGCAGGTAAGGCAATTGTTATCCTGAACTTTCCGAATAACCCTACAGGATACACCCCTGGAGAAGAGGAAGTTAACGGAATTATTTCAGTGGTTAAGGAAGCGGCAGAATCGGGTATTAAAGTAGCTGTTATTCTTGATGATGCCTATTTCGGGCTTTTCTACGAAGGTTCGGTAAAAGAATCTTTATTTGGGAGATTAGCTGGACTGCATCCAAAAATATTGCCTATTAAGGTAGATGGGGCAACAAAAGAAAATTATGTGTGGGGCCTAAGAGTTGGATTTATCACCTTTGCCTCTGAAAGTCCAGAAATTTTAGAGATACTGGAACAGAAAACAAAAGGTCTAATCCGCGGGACGATTTCTAGTAGTTCCCACCTATCTCAGACAATTATTTTACATTCATTGCAATCTAAAGAATTTGAAATAGAAAAACGTGAAAAGTTTGAAGTCATGAAGAAAAGAGCAACAAAGGTAAAAGAAATTGTCAACCAGGAAAGGTACAAGAGAGTTTGGAGATTTTATCCATTTAACTCTGGATATTTTATGTGTTTAAAGCTATTAAATGTTGATGCTGAAAAGCTGAGACTTCATTTGTTGGACGAATATGGAGTAGGAACCATAGCCATTAACACAACTGACTTAAGAATCGCTTTTTCTTGCGTGGAAGAAGAGAATTTAGAAGAACTTTTTGAATTGATCTATACAGGAATAAAGGAACTATTAAAAAGGGAGTAAAAAGGAATGTCTAAAGCTACAAAAACACTTGATGGGTTAGGAAAGAAAGTTTCAAAAGAACACTTTCATCATCTATTACATCTCTGTTTCACTTTACTTTACAAGATGGGAAAGGGTGAGAATAGAATTGGTAAACCAATTTGAAACCCCGTTATTTACAGCTTTAAAAAAACATGCAGAAAAAAATCCAATCCAATTCCACATTCCCGGCCATAAAAAAGGGAATGGAATGGATCCAGAGTTTAGAGAATTTATTGGTGAAAATGCACTTTCAATCGATTTAATCAACATTGGACCTCTTGATGACTTACATCTTCCAAAAGGAATCATCAAACAGTCACAAGGGTTGGCTGCAAAAGCATTCGGTGCGGATTACACTTTTTTCTCTGTTCAGGGAACCAGCGGGGCCATTATGGCCATGATTATGTCCGTTTGCGGACCGGGTGATAAAATTCTAGTACCGCGAAATGTTCACAAATCAATCATGAGTGCGATTGTTTTTTCGGGTGCAGTTCCTATTTTTATTCATCCGGAAGTAGATTCCAAGTTTGGAGTCTCTCATGGGATTACACCAGATTCCATTGAAAGTGCATTAGTTTTACACCCGGATACAAAAGCTGTTCTTGTTATCAATCCAACCTATTATGGTATCTCTGGTGATTTAAGAAGAATTGTCAACATCGCACATTCTAGAAACATTCCGGTTCTTGTAGATGAGGCCCATGGAGCGCATATTCATTTCCATAGGGAACTGCCTTTATCTGCAATGGAGGCAGGGGCTGACATGGCTGCAACAAGTGTGCATAAATTAGGCGGTTCCCTTACCCAGAGCTCCATTCTAAATTTACGTGGAAACCTTGTTTCACCGAAACGGGTACAAGCGGTTCTGAGTATGTTAACGACAACCTCGACTTCTTATTTATTACTGGCGTCATTAGATGTAGCCAGAAAATCATTAGCTACTGAAGGACAAGCACTGTTTACGGACACAATTCGAAAAGCAGAAGAAACACGTTCGAAAATCAATGAAATTCCTCATCTTTATTGTATGGGGCGTGGACTTCTGGAATCAAGTGCAGCCGTCGCGATGGATCCTACCAAGCTTTTAATATCTGTAAAAGAATTAGGGATTACAGGTTTTGATGTTGAAAAATGGCTGCGAAATCGATTTAATATTGAAGTCGAATTGTCCGATCTGTACAACATCTTATGTATTGTAACACCTGGAGACACTCAGGAAGATTTACACACACTTATAAAAGCATTAACTGTATTGTCACAGGAATACAAAGTTCAAGCGGACATGAATATAAACAGTTCGGTGTTGTTACCTGAGATTCCTTCGTTGGCTTTAACACCACGTGATGCTTTTTACGCTGAAACAGAAGTGATTCCATTTGAACAGTCTGCTGGAAGAATTATTGCAGAGTTTGTAATGGTTTACCCGCCTGGAATTCCAATTTTTATACCGGGTGAAATTATAACGGAAGATAATTTAGTATATACCAGAAAAAATATCGAAGCCGGTCTTCCTGTTCAGGGTGCAGAGGATGAACAATTAAACACACTTCGAGTTATCAAAGAATATATACCATTTAATAGTTAACAAAAAGAGAAGCAAGAGAGCATCGAATGGAGTAAATAGAAATATCCTATCAGTGTAAGGGGTGCAAATGTGATCACAAATAAAGATGAGGTAGTTTTAAAACAAATCATTAATGAATTTCTAAAACCATTTATTAGACAAATAGATGAAAATGCATATTTTCCGAAAGAATTTCTGAATGAGGTTGGTAAAGCTGGTTTTTTCCAATTAAACGGTTTACTGAAGGAACATGTCAGCTATAGAGAGATGTATTTAATTGAAGAAACGGCGAAGTATTGCATGACAACAGCTTTTACATTATGGTGTCATTTTGCCGGTCTAGCGTCTGTGAGATTGAGCAACAATCCTTTTATTAATAACAATTTGATACCATTATTAGAATCAGGAGATAAACTGGTAGGGACTGGTTTGTCCAATGCATTAAAATTTTATGCTGGGCTGGAACCTATCAGACTTAAAGCCGAAAGAGTTGATGGGGGATTTATTATAAATGGCAGTTTACCTAGCGTTTCAAATTTGAAGGACGATCACTGGTTTGTTATCTTAGCATCTCTAAATCACCAACAGCGAATAATGTCTATTTTACCTGTAAAAATTGAAGGTTTAGCGTTAGAAAGTAAAACAAATTTTGTAGGTATAAATGGTAGTGCCACTTACTCTTGTTCCTTTCATAATGTGTACGTTCCAGATAATTGGATTATCACCGAAGAAGCAGACTTATTTATACAAAAGGTTCGACCAACATTAGCACTCTACCAAATTCCTTTGGGAATAGGAGTATCTTATGCTTCTCTTAAATCAATGGAAGAGAGTTATTCCAAGGATGTAGAAGCTAATCAACATTTAGAACCGCAGCCAAAGGAATTGATTGAAGAACTACAGTGCATTCGCGAAAAAGCATATAAACATGCAGATAACTTAGATCTATCACTTATTTGGAAGGAAATATTGTTAACACGCTTAGAAATAGCTAAATTGACCTTGAAAGTGGTCCATGCCGACATGCTCTATTCCGGTGGCCAAGCTTATTTACAAGGGAGTGAACCATTTAGAAGGCTGAGAGAAGCTTACTTTTTAGTAAATCTTAGTCCAACAATCAAGCAATTAGAATCATTAAATTAGTTAGATAAAAAGTAAAATAATGTATATGACCCAGTATGGAATAGGGTGGTGAAATACGCGCAGTTTACTTTCTGTTTAGTTAATCGAAAAAATCCTCCAAATAAGGAAGATTTTTTTAATGCAATTTAGGAAATCCTTGCTGGCGCAAAGCCTCATACACTAATATCGCAGCTGTATTCGAAAGGTTCAGTGAGCGAACATGATCATTCATTGGTATCCTCAAAAAGTGATCTTTATGTGTTCTTAGTAAATCTTTTGGTAAACCCGTTGTTTCTTTTCCAAACATAAAATAATGTTCCTTTGAAACATCACTGAAGTCAAAGGAGGAATGTGCTTTTTCACCAAACGTTTCAATATAGTAAAACTCACCTTGATTTTTTGAAAAAAAGTCATCCAACGAGTCATAGTACGTTATGTTTACAGATTGCCAGAAATCTAAACCTGCTTGTTTTATCATTTTTTCATCTGTTGAAAAACCAAGTGGCCGGATTAAATGCAGGGCTGTATCCGTTGCTGCACAAGTACGTGCAATATTTGCCGTATTTGACGGTATTTCTGGTTGATATAGGACAACATGTATTGCCAAGAATGGTCACCTCTGTCTTTATTTTCCCTCCAAATTATAGCATAAAGAATGGGAGGATATGTACTTACGATAAAGGAGACAAGGGTTCAACAATACGGTCGCTTCGGCGACCTGTTGCCATATAGAGTCTTTTGGTCGCAGTTGGACTAATCAAGCTTGTTGTATATAAAAAACGGTGATGATGATAGGACTAATAATATAAATATGCCAAACAAAAAATCGAGACATTTCGACATTATTCTTGTTGCATAATAAAATATGATGTGTTAATCTTTATGTGTAATCGGTTACACATAAGAGGTGAAACTAAATGGCTACAATACGAGATGTTGCCAAAAAAGCTGGAGTATCTGTAGCGACAGTTTCCAGAGCTTTAAATGATAAGGGATATGTTCATGAAGATACTAGGAAACTAATCAATAAAGCGATTCAGGAATTAAATTATAAGCCAAATGAAGTGGCAAGGTCGTTATATAAGAAAAAATCAAGGTTAATCGGTTTATTGCTTCCGGATATTCGAAATCCATTTTTTCCTGAGTTAGCACGTGGGGTTGAAGACACGATGCAGGAGCACGGTTTTCGGCTGATCATTGGAAATGCGGATGAGAACCCAACAAAAGAACTTGATTATATCCATACATTTAAGCAAAATAATGTAATCGGTCTCATCGCAGCAACCAATCAAACTGAAACAAGCTACTATGAGAGTCTTGGCTTCCCAGTCGTCTTTCTTGATCGGACCTCCAATCAGCATCCCTCTGTGTATGCGGATGGATTAACCGGTGGAAAAATGGCGGCAAAAGAAATCATTAGAAGGGGAAGCAAGCGGATTACACTGCTTAAAGGGCCGATGGAATTGAAGACAGCCCAAGATCGATTTAAAGGGGCAATCGATGAGCTATGCAATTCCAATGTCAGTTTTAATGTCATGACCACTGCGTCATTTACTTTTGATGATGCTGAAATAACAGCAAGGGAACTATTTGATAAATTTCCTGCAACAGATGGCGTGATTGCCGGAAATGACCTTGGGGCTGCAGCCATTTTACATGAGGCATTGAGAAGAGGCATTTCCATTCCAGGTGAACTGCAAATCATCGGCTATGATGATATCCCGCTTAGCAGCTTGCTGTTCCCGCCGTTGTCGACGATTCGGCAGCCGGCGTACGATATGGGAAAAGAAGCAGCAAAACTATTAATTGCAATTATTAATAATGAGCTCATTGAGCAAAAAAATATTCAATTGCCCGTTACCTTTATTGACAGGCAAACGACTAGAAAGGTTGAGGACAATGGCTAAAATAACCGTAATCGGAAGTTCATCGATGGACTTAGTAGTGACGGCCCCCAAAAGACCGGGTAAAGGAGAAACTATTTTAGGAGAATCGTTTAAAACGGTTCCTGGCGGAAAAGGAGCCAACCAAGCTGTTGCCGCCGCCAGATTGGGTGCAAAGGTATATATGGTCGGGTGTATCGGGGACGACGCATTCGGAAAAGCAATCCTTGAAAATTTTAAGAAAAATCATGTGTTAACCAATTATGTGGAACCGGTTACAGATATGGAGAGCGGAACTGCCCACATTACCCTAGCAGAAGGTGATAACAGCATCATTGTGGTAAAGGGTGCAAATGATTATGTAACACCAGAATTTGTCGAAAAGGCCCTGGATGTCATCCGCGAATCTGATATTGTCCTTATTCAGCAGGAAATCCCTGAAGAAACAGTGGAATACGTCAGCGAAAAATGCCATGAATTCGGGGTGCGACTATTATTAAACCCAGCGCCGGCACGGCCAGTTCGAAAGGAAGTCATCGAAAAGGCAGCTTACCTTACACCGAATGAGCATGAAGCATCAGTCCTTTTTGGCAATAGAGATCTGCATGAGGCATTACTAGAATATCCAAACAAAGTATTTATCACCGAAGGAAAAAACGGTGTCCGCTTCCATAATGGTAAAACCGAGGTCCTTGTTCCTTCGTATCCGGTTGAGGCTGTTGATACAACAGGTGCTGGAGATACCTTTAACGCTGCCTTTGCTGTTGCCCTTGCAGAGGGAAAAGACTTTGAAGAAAGTATTCGATTTGCCAATCGTGCCGCCTCGCTATCGGTTACAAAGTTTGGGGCGCAGGGCGGGATGCCAACACGTGAAGAAGTAGAGGAGAGTATGTAAATGAAACGCCATGGAATATTAAACAGCCATATTACCAAAGTATTAACTGACCTTGGCCATACCGATTATATTGTCATCGCGGATGCAGGTTTACCGATTCCAGAAGGAGTTACTAGAATTGATTTAGCACTTAAACCGGGCACACCTTCCTTTCAAGAGGTTTTGGACGCAGTTGCAGACGATATGGTCATTGAAAAGTGTATTATTGCCTCTGAAATAGAAGCGGAAAATCCGCAAATAGAAAAATATTTAACAAACAAATTTTCCGAAATTGATGTGGAACGGGTTACACATGAGGATTTTAAGCAGCTAACGAAAAAGGCCAAGGCCGTCATTCGCACTGGTGAAATTACACCATATGCAAACTGTATTTTACAATCAGGTGTGTTTTTTTAATAGAATGAGGTGAAAAATATGCAAGTTTCGATGCAGAATATCCATAAAGCCTTTGGATCCAATCAAGTGTTAACGGGTGTGAATTTTGAATTGCTTGATGGAGAAGTCCACGCCTTAATGGGGGAAAATGGGGCTGGCAAATCGACGATGATGAATGTCCTGACAGGGCTTCATTCTCGTGACGAAGGCACCATCATGATTGATGGAAAAGAGACCTATTTTAAAAACCCGAAAGAAGCCGAGCAAAACGGGATTACCTTTATCCACCAGGAATTAAACATTTGGCCGGATATGACCGTATTAGAAAATTTATTTATCGGGAAAGAACTGAAGAGTCCGCTTGGCCTGCTTAGAACGAAGGAAATGAAGGCGCTTGCCAAGAAACAGTTTGACCGTCTGATGGTTACGATTCCTTTAGATCAAGAGGCTGGCAGCTGCTCTGTTGGGGAACAGCAGATGATTGAGATCGCTAAGGCGTTGATGACCGATGCCAAGGTTATTATCATGGACGAGCCAACAGCAGCGTTGACTGAAAGAGAGATCAGCAAGCTTTTTGAAATCATTTCTTCCTTGAAAAAGGAAGGGGTATCGATTGTATATATTTCACACCGGATGGAAGAAATATTTGCTATCTGTGACCGGATTACCGTCATGCGGGATGGCAAGACGGTAGTTACCAAGGCCATTCGCGATACGAATTTTGATGAGGTTGTAAAGAAAATGGTAGGCCGGGAATTAACGGACCGATTCCCTAAACGGAATTCGAAGCCGGGCGAAACCGTCCTAGAAGTAAAAGGATTAACAAAGCGCGGAGTATTCCAGGATGTGAATTTTTCGGTCCGTTCCGGAGAGATTGTTGGTGTTTCTGGTCTAATGGGAGCTGGAAGAACAGAAATCATGCGTGCCATCTTTGGACTAGATCCATTTGACAGCGGCGAGATTTGGCTGAACGGGAAAAAAATCGTGATAAAAACACCTGATCAGGCCGTAAAAGCTGGAATTGGTTTTATTACAGAAGACCGAAAAGATGAAGGCTTGATTTTGGATTTTTCCATAAAGGACAATATCGTATTGCCATCTTTATACAGCTTTGCGCCTAAAGGCATAATTAATGAAACTAGCGAAAAAGATTTTGTAAATATGCTGATCAAACGCCTGACAGTCAAAACGGAATCTGCAGAACTTGCCGTTGGGAATTTGTCAGGGGGAAATCAACAAAAAGTGGTCATCGCCAAGTGGATTGGCATTAGTCCGAAAGTGCTCATCCTAGATGAACCGACAAGAGGGGTAGACGTCGGGGCAAAAAGAGAAATCTATCAGCTAATGAATGAACTGACGGACCGCGGGGTAGCAATCGTTATGGTTTCATCAGAGTTACCGGAAGTGTTGGGAATGAGCGACCGAATCCTCGTTGTTCATGAAGGAAAAATTACTGGTGAATTGAAAAAAGATGAAGCAACTCAGGAAAATATTATGACATTGGCAACGGGAGGTCAATGAGATGAACGCAATCAATGAAACTGCTAAAGCCGGCAAGGGGAAATTCTTGAATACGGTGACACAAAAGCTTGGGCCGCTGCTCGGACTTATTATCTTATTTGTGATTGTTTCAGTACTAAACCCAAGTTTCCTAGAACCTTTAAATATATTAAATTTACTGCGCCAAGTCGCGATTAATGCGCTGATTGCTTTTGGGATGACATTTGTTATTTTAACAGGGGGCATTGATTTGTCCGTAGGGTCGATTCTTGCGCTGGGAAGTGCTTTAACGGCAGGAATGATTGTCTCTGGTCTTGACCCAATCTTAGCGATTATCATCGGCTGTTTACTCGGCGGCATCATGGGAATCGTGAATGGTCTCTTGATTACAAAAGGAAAAATGGCCCCATTCATTGCCACCTTGGCAACGATGACGGTTTTTAGAGGGTTAACACTTGTTTATACAAAAGGGAATCCAATCACAGGGCTTGGCGATAATTATTTATTCCAGTTATTTGGCCGAGGATATTTCATGGGAATACCTGTTCCAGCTGTAACGATGATTATCATGTTTGTAATATTGTATATTATTCTTCATAAAACACCATTTGGACGAAAAACATATGCAATCGGAGGCAATGAAAAGGCGGCTATTATTTCAGGTATTAAAGTGTCCAATGTTAAGGTAATGATTTACGGTCTGACTGGTTTATTGTCTGCACTGGCAGGGGCCATTTTAACATCACGGTTGAATTCCGCACAGCCAACAGCAGGTACGTCTTATGAATTGGACGCCATTGCGGCGGTCGTATTAGGCGGGACAAGCTTATCAGGCGGTAAGGGAAGAATTTTTGGAACGCTAATTGGTGCTTTAATTATTGGTACGTTAAACAACGGCCTGAATCTTTTAGGTGTATCTTCCTTCTATCAAATGGTAGTAAAAGGGATTGTTATTGCCATCGCTGTCTTACTTGACCGGAAGAAATCAGCATAAGGAGCGGATTTTTCATGAAAAAATTAGCTGTATTACTCATATCACTGTCACTATTGCTTTTGGGCGCCTGTTCGATGCAGCCTCCTGAGTGGGCAAAGCCGGCGAAAAAATCGGATTTAAAAGATATTAAGATTGGTTTGTCTGTTTCAACATTAAATAACCCATTCTTCGTTTCACTAAGGGATGGTGTTCAAAAAGAGGCAAAGGCATTAGGCGTACAAGTAAAAGTAGTCGATGCGCAGAATGACTCTGCCAAACAAATTAATGATGTTGAGGATTTAATTCAGCAGGGTGTTGACCTCTTGTTGATTAACCCAACCGATTCTGCAGCGATCTCCACAGCTGTTCAATCTGCTAACACGATCGGAATTCCGGTGGTTACGCTCGACCGTTCGGCAGAAAAAGGGAAGGTTGCCACATTAGTAGCTTCCGATAATATAAAGGGCGGGGAAATGGCCGCAGATTATATTGTCAAGAAGCTTGGCGAAAATATTCAAGTAGCTGAACTTGAAGGTGTTCCAGGTGCCTCTGCAACACGTGAAAGAGGAAAAGGTTTCCATAATATCGCAGATCAAAAATTAAAGGTAACGGCAAAACAATCTGCTGATTTCGATCGTACCAAGGGATTAACCGTTATGGAAAACCTGCTTCAAGCAAACCCTGATATTAAGGCAGTCTTTGCTCATAATGATGAAATGGCACTCGGTGCTATTGAAGCGATTAATAGTTCTGGTAAAGACATCATGGTCATTGGTTTTGATGGAAATGACGATGCCTTAAACGCGATTAAAGCAGGAAAAATGGAAGCAACCGTTGCGCAGCAGCCAGATTTAATCGGAAAGCTTGCGATTGACGCAGGTATAGATGTACTCAAAGGGAAGAAAGTTCCTAAAAATATCCCTGCTCCACTCAAACTTGTCACAAAAGAATAAACAAAATTGAGGCACGGGGTGGTTCCCGTGCCTTTGAGGCATGGGGACGGTTCTCGTGCTTCAAAGAATGCTAGAAATCTTGGGGACGGTTTGAGACCACCAATTTGGCAAAATAGTGTTGTCAAGAAACGATTATCAAGAAGGGATTTTCTGTACATACAGACAAAAATATGCAATTTTGAATAAATGTATAATGTAAGAAATGGAAAAGTTTGCTAATATATTCTGTAGAGGTGATGGGTATGAATTTAAAGAGTTTCATCATAACTTTTGGGTCGTTCGTTTTAACAACTGCCTTCCTTTACTTAATTGGTTATGTGTTTACTATTCCTATGTTCATGTTTCATTACGAATATACAAATAACGCAAATGGTTTTTTTATGACAACTGGTTCATTGCTGCCAATCATTTTCGGTTTAGTTATTAGTTTTTTTACGGAAAGGGTTTATTTATATAAACAGCGAAAAAAGCTTAGTTAATTTTGCCAAGTTTTATTTCTCAGCGGTAATGAATTATTTAAGTCCTTAAATACCAATTTTCAGTCGGCCGAAAGATAGGCAAGTTCTTACCTATCTTCGGCTTTTTACAAATAAGGGAAACCAAATGAGGAAATATGAGATAAAGTCATGGGCAATAACCAGGCATCGCCAGCATTAAACTTTATCCTCTCGCTCCGTAACTACTTTTTCCTCGCCACATCGGTTACATACAAACCAAGTTGCTATATATCCCCATCCATCAGGTCTCTTATTGTTTTCTTCATAAACATGACCTTTTAATTTACAGGTGATTTTCGCTAAAATACTCACCATAAAAACCTCCTTCAATTAAAAGTTAATTTCTTGTCTTTTTATCTCTATGCTGCAAAGCTTGTCATCGTTGTTTTAAGTTTTCATTACTATCATTACAAAGAATTATTTGATCTGTCTTAAGTTAAGGCTCGCGGGAGATAAAGGGACAGACTAGATAAAGTACATTTCACATAAGTCCTATACCTGTTAATATGAAAATACACATTAGTTATAACTTTATTGGGTCTCCACCGTTACGAGACAAATTGTCCAAGGGTAGGCCGTGGCACAAGGTTTAAAATCCGGTTGCCATTTTAAAGGGAGGAAGAACGGATGTCCATTACCACAGGATCAAGAAAAATACTATTAGATTTAGCCGTTACGTTAGATGGTTTTATTGAAGGAAAAAATGGGGAAATTGACTGGTGCATCATGGATTCTGAGATGGGGTTTGTTGATTTCTTACATCAAATTGATATTATTCTGTATGGAAGAAAAAGCTACGATTTATGGGGACAATTTACTCCAGGCACGGAAGATTCTGATGCCGATAAAGAAATTTGGGAATTAGTTCATAGCAAAGAAAAATACGTGTTTTCCAGAACGCAAAAAGGTACTGATAATAAAGCCATCTTCATCAACGATCATATTCAAGAAGAAGTCAATAAATTAAAGAATAAGCCCGGCAAAGACATCTGGTTATATGGCGGGGCAAGTCTTATTACGACTTTTATCAATTTAGGGCTTGTTGATGAATTTAGATTATCGGTTCACCCTGTTATTTTGGGAGAAGGAAAACCGTTGTTTATTGATATTAAACAGAGATTGAATTTAAAACTGGTTGATACAAGAACGTTCTCCTCTGGCGTTGTACAACTAATCTATCATTTGAATAGGAATTAATCATATTGAATATGTTGACCAGCTGGACAAATCTTTGTGGAACACATTGCTAACAAAGCTGTAATCCAGCTGGTAAACACACCGAGACGGTTCTATTGTCTCAATAATTGGTGCAAAGGTACCAAGTTGAAGGAGCATTTTTAATCAACCATCAAATCCCTAATCGCCACAAAATTACAAGATTACAATGAATTTTAGTTTACATATAAACATTTTGAATTTATAATGTTCACAGATAAACATTCTAATGTTTATTTTATGTATCCTTAGCTTCCAGATTCAAATAAATATAATACAGGTCAAACTTTCATGGATAGATGGGGGGATGATCCAAATACGTTAGCTAGAAGGAGTTTTAAATGGACAGTCATAATAATATTTTCAATCTAACACATATGATTCAACAGATTACCAATGAAAATATTGTTCGATTTACAAACGAATATTCTTACCCAATTGGTATATCAACAATTGTTGTTTTAGCCGAAATAGAAGCCAGGGGACCTTTAAAACAAATTGATTTAACAGAGTCATTGGGATATTCAAAAAGTACGATCACGAATATGGCAGAAAAACTTGTTAAGCTTGATTTGATAGAAAGAACTTACGATATAAGTGATCGAAGGACGGTCTATCTCAAAATCACAGATAAAGGAATAAATGCTTTACAAGAAGCTGAAGCGATCGGAGAAAAAATTCATTCGGAATTATTCAGTATTCTTTCTGAGGAAGAACTTTCAAACTACATTGAAATTCAAAAAAAATTATTAGCTAATATTTCAAGTAATAAAAAGTTATCATTTTAGTCTCATATCGTTATTTAAGGGCTATCAGAAGCCCTAAAAGTATTATGAACTAGACAAATAAATATACGAAGCAAAAATATAGTAATGGAAGAGGAGAATCTCTATGGCTCGTTTAAAAGAAAAAGTTGCAATTATCACTGGTGCTGCACAAGGTATGGGTGCAGCTCACGCTAGACGCTTTGTAGAAGAAGGCGCAAAAGTTGTTTTAACTGATTTAAATGAAGAAAAAGGCAGCGCGTTAGCAAGTGAATTAGGTGAAAACGCTTTGTTTTTAAAACAAAATGTTACGAGTGCGGAAGATTGGGCCAATGTTGTTGCTAAGGCTGAAGAAAAATTTGGACCAGTCAATGTTTTAGTAAACAACGCTGGTATTACAATGGCGAAATCTATACTAGAAACGACAGAGGAAGAATACCGGCGCATCGTGGATATTAACCAAGTTTCTGTATTCTTAGGAATGAAAACGGTAATTCCATCCATGCAAAAATCAGGTGGCGGCTCTATTGTAAACATATCTTCCATCAATGGTATTGTTGGCGGTGCTGTCGGCTATACAGATACAAAATTCGCTGTTCGCGGCATGACAAAAGCTGCTGCAATGGAATGTTCACACTATGGCATCCGCGTCAATTCTGTCCATCCAGGTGTAATTGCAACTCCAATGGTCGTGCAGGAAGATACAAAAGCGGCGGTAGAGGAATTCGCGAAACATATTCCTTTAAAACGAGTTGCGCAGCCAGAAGAAGTAACCAACCTTGTTCTTTACTTAGCATCTGAAGAATCAAGCTACTCAACTGGTGCAGAATTTATCGTGGATGGCGGAATAACTGCAATGTAACGCCTGTACGAACGGGAGAGTTCAATTAGATGGTTGTGCTTTTATTAAAAATATTTTTTATAGCTAAAAAGAGAAATCCACTCCTAATTCCATTGGAGTGGATTACTTTTTATTCCTTAGGATTTATTATGGCTAAAATCTGATGGTCTTCCCATTTACCATTTATTTTACCATTGCTCTTAGAAATCCCTTCTTTTTCAAAACCAGCCTTTTCTTTCACTCTAGGGAGTTTAATTGAACAAGGAATATTTAAAATAGATGAGGTGATAAAAGTGAAGGTATTGAACCTATATAGATATAGAAATCGATATTGAGCTTATAAGTTCTTTGAAAATAAACTAAGTGAAGGCATTTTTGTAAAGTAGATGGGTTTGGAATTCCTTTGCGTTTTCTATTGCGATTTTATAGAGATAACGGGCAGACCTAATAAATAGGGATAAGCTAATAAATGCCCCATTAGACCAAAATTGAGCGATGGAAGCAAAAAAAAGACCTTATTTACAGGTCAAAGGACAATCTTTAGAAAATGTCTAATTTCAACTGCAGTAATTCCTAAATTTAGAGCTTCTAAGATGAGATCTACCCATTCACTATCTAGTTCTTCTTCCGCAGAAAGTGTTGTTTCCATAAAGCCTCCTATAAAATTGGGGTATTAGCTATTAGTCGTTTTAAAGATTAAAACTTTAAAGTCTCATAAGAAAATATTAATACAAAAGCTGTATGTAAAAAATGGTAAAAAAACCAAAAATTTCGACAGCATTATGATGCGATTTTTCTAAGGTACGCTTTAATGTAATAACGCTAACACTGAACTAAATGAATAAAGTAGCGGTAAGGTAACGATAAACTCTACTAATATTTTTGGTTTTTTCTCTTCTCTTTTTCCTTTTCTAAAAAAATCTTAAAATCTTCTTTTGTAATACTAGATTTCATAGCTTCTTTTACTAACTCAATCCATTCTTTAGGAAGATCAGACTCGTTTTTTTTCATAATTAACCCTCCATTTATTGTGAATTAGAATACTACTCTCAATATAATTTTCGTGACACAACAGTTATATCCTGGGGTGCCAAAGCTAATGAAAAATAAATGAAAAATACGTAATAGAAAATTCATGTGGCTCTCATATTATGGAAATAATGTACTTAATTATGCTGCTGCAGGAATGTAGCAAGGCATTCGTTCCTCAAGTCTGGTGTTTGGGGAGATAGCCTTGCGAGGTTTTCTTCCTATTTTGTTTTAGTAAAGATTTTTCCATTATTTAACTCACACCAATCCGATAATTCGTCATAGGTTTCCTTATTCCCGTATTTTTCAACAAAAGCTTCCTTATTTTCGAATACTTCCATTTCACCATTTTCTAGTAATGTGACCATTTGATAAGGATTTAATTGAAAAACCTTGGAAACAGCTATTAATTCACCTATATGTATATTATCCGCGATATTTTCCATTATTTCCGCTCCTTTTACAGATCGAATCTAATTAAAACTTCTTAAAGTATTCTCCAAAAGTGTTTATATTATTTAGCTGCCTTACCTAAAAAGTCATACCGATGGACCAGACTTCTTTTTTAAAAAGATAATGCATTTTTTTATCTTTGCTGAAAATAATAAGTTCAGGGTGATAAAATGGCAACTGCTAAAATAGGGGACAATATTTCATTTAAGCGTGACGGGGAAAGCTATGAAGGAATTGTTAAGGTTGTAAGAGAAAATTCTGTTATTGTTGAGTACGGATACAATAAACAAAAAGACGAACCAATTACAACCATAGTCAATCATAAAAATTATAAAATTTCTAAGTCAACTTAATGAAAATTGCACTTGAATTAACATGTGCTTTTGTTAAAAATGGGATTGCTCTGCGGCTCTCCCATTTTCTTATTGTGTTAACGGTTAGTTTAGGAGTGTGTTATTATATTTACTTAACAAATCTAATTTAATATTGAAAAATACTCACTAGTAAAATTTCGTAGAGACAATATAGGTATTGGCGGGAAGCTTCATTCAGGTACGTAATATTGGAACGAGCAAATCTCTTGTGAAAACGGAAACAATAGCAAATAATTAGAACATTCAAAGCAGGGAATGGAGTGAAACGTAATGAAATTCGTAAAATTGCAAAATGAGAAAATCCCTCCGATCGCCCTTGGTACCTGGTCTTGGGGCACTGGTGCAAATGGCGGGGATGCGGTTTTTGGAAATTTTATTTCAGAAACGGACTTAAAGCCGATATTTGACGCGGCGATGGCTGCCGGATTCAATTTATGGGATACAGCGGCTGTTTATGGGATGAACGCTTCGGAGAATATTTTGGGAAGTTTCATTAAAGGCAGGGAGGATGTGCTAATCTCCACTAAATTTACTCCACGAATGGCCGGAGACAATGACAACGCAGTTGAGGAACACTTGAACGGAAGCCTAAACCGGCTCGGTGTAGATCATGCTGATATTTATTGGATACACAGCCCGGAAGATGTGCAAAGATGGACACCAAAACTTATCCCTTTAATGAAAAGTGGAAAAGTAAAACATGTGGGGGTTTCCAATCATAATCTCGACGAAATTAAATTGGCAGCCAGTATCTTGGCGGAAGCAGGACTAAAAATTTCAGCTGTCCAAAACCATTACAGCTTGCTTTACCGTTCATCGGAAGAAGCCGGTATTATTGATTACTGCAATGAAAATAATATCGTGTTCTTTTCTTATATGGTATTGGAACAAGGTGCATTGACTGACAAATACAATCCGAAAAACCCTTTGCCAAGTGGCACCAGAAGGGGCGATGCATTTAATCCAGACGTACTTGCCAAAATCGAAAGCTTAATGGAAGTAATGAGAGAAATCAGCAGCAAACATAATGCATCAACTGCACAAATTGCCACTGCTTGGTCCATTGCAAAAGGAACAGTACCGATTATTGGTGTAACGAAAATCTCTCATATTGAGGATGCTATAAAAGCGGCCGAGGTCAATTTGACTGCCCAGGAAATCTTTGAACTTGAAAAAGCGGCAAAGGAAACCGGCGTTGAGGTCAAAGGCGCGTGGGAAAAGCCAATGCATTAACATAAAAATGAGCACTCTACTTAGTTTTGAAACAAAGGGGGCCGTAACTGGCCACCCTTTGTTATATTTCTGTATTAGTTGCAGCCTGATAAAACGCACGGTTCTCGATTGTAGTTAAATCAGCTGTTTCTCTGATTCCTTCGTATAATGCACTACTTGATCAAGTTTGCCATTCTTGAGTTTTACTGCCCATTCTGGATCAGCTAGCACAGCACGGCCTACGGCCACATAGTCAAATTCGCCTGCTTTGATTTTTTCATCTATAATTCCGAGATTGTCAACAATTGTTACATTATCATTATCCTGATTGCTCAGATAGGCGCGGTTAATTCCAACAGAACCGACAGCAATCGTTGGCTTTTTAGTAATTCGTTTCGTCCAGCCTGCCAAGCCTAATGATGGATCTTCATCTTTAAATTCAGGTTCCCATATTCGTCTTGTCGAGCAGTGGAAAATATCTACGCCAGCTTCAACCAAAGGGGTGAGCAATTGTTCAAGTTCAGTAGAGTTATTCGCTAATTTAGCTTGATAATCGGTTCCTTTCCATTGTGAAAAACGTAAGACAATCGGAAAATCAGGCCCGACTGCATTCCGGCAAGCACGAACAATATCTGCCGCGAATTTTGTCCGCTCTCCTAGATCCCCGCCATACTCATCTGTCCGCTTGTTCGTTAATTCCCAAAAAAATTGATCAATTAAGTAGCCATGCGCTCCATGCAATTCAATTCCGTCAAAGCCGATACGCTTCGCATTTGCTGCAGCTTCGGCGTATGCATTAATCATTTCCGTGACTTCTTCTTTTGTTAGAGCCTTTATTTTCTCATTTCTTTGGCCTCTTAAAGTATATCCAGACGGGCTCACAGGAGGTGCGTCAATATTTGGTTCACTTCCTGCTTTCCGTGCGGCACCTACATGCCATAATTGTGGAATGATTTTGCCACCTGCTTCATGTACTTCCTTCACTACATTTGCCCAGCCATTTAAGGCGTCCTCACCATAAAAACGGGGGATATCGGGGCTCACTACTGCAGCTGGGTGGTTGATCGCTGTTCCTTCAGTTATGATGAGTCCAATCCCATTCTCTGCACGTTTGCGGTAATATTGTGCAACGTTTTCCCCTGGGATACCTTCTGGTGAAAACATTCTTGTCATTGGGGCCATCACTAACCGGCTTGCTAATATTTCATTTCCAAACTGTACAGATTGAAACAAAGTATGACCTGCGTACTTCTGATCCAAGGCTGGCACTTCCTTCTATTTATTGTTTAATCTTGTTTCCTCTATTCTACCAATTACTCTATATAAATATAAACCTATAAGTCTTATGTTTTTATAATTTTCAAAAAAAGTACTTAGCATTCCTGTAGATCGTTATTTTTCGACTTTGAAAAAAATAGAGCTCCTCAGTAAGATATGAGTATAGAGACCAATCTAACTCAAACCTTAAGGAGGAACCCCTATAATGAAGTTTAAAATGCAAAACAAACAAAATCAACTAATAGAAAGAATTTCAGTTAAACATCTAGTTGTTGGAGTTGATATTGCGCAACAATTTCACGTAGCTAGAGCTGTAAATTTCCGTGGAATTATAGTCGGAGATCCAATTACATTTAAAAATACCGAAGAAGGATTTGCTAGTTTTCTAAAATGGATTAAAAATCTTCAAAGATTAAACAACCTGGATGAAGCTATTGTTGGGATGGAGCCAACTGGACACTACTGGATCAATCTTTCAAAATGGCTTTCTAATCAAGATATTGAAGTAGTAACTGTAAACCCACATTTAGTAAAAAAGAATAAAGAAAATCGTGATAATACTCAATCAAAAAGTGATAAAAAAGATGCCTTAGTTATCGCTGATATGGTAAAGAACGGTTATTATTCTGAAGTTAGGTACACATCGGAAACATTCGAAAAACTTAGGATCCTGATGTCTAACCGTGATGTAGTAGTTAAACGCCTTGTTAGTTCTATTAATCAATTAAACCGTTGGGTAGATATTGTCTTTCCTGAATTCCGACAGGTATTTAAGGATATTACGGCTAAAGGGGCAATCACAACCCTTCGTTTATTCCCGTCCCCTATGGACTTAGAGAATATGCAGCCTCACGAGGTTATTACAGGTTGGAAATCTGTGATGAAGAGGCACCCTGGATTAAAGAAAGCCCTATTACTCCTCCAGTTGGCTAAGAAATCTGTAGGTACTAGACAGGCACTTGATGCCTATAAATTTCATTTAGAGCAGCTATTAGAGGAATATGACTTAGCCGTAAAACAACTCGAAAGAGTGGAACAACAAGTTACCGCTGCACTAAATAAAATACCTTTCGCTAAGATGTTACTTGCCATAAAGGGGATAAGTGAAATTTCTTTAGCTGGGATATTGGGTGAAGCGGGGGACTTAAGTCGTTTTACTCACGGTAATTCCCTTCTTCGCCATGCTGGATTGCATTTAGTCGAAGCAAGTTCAGGGAAATGGAAAGGTCAAATTGTCATTTCCAAGCGAGGACGCTCCAGACTAAGGCGATTCCTTTACTTAGCTACAATTAGTCTTGTAGTGAATAACCCAGAATTTCGGGCATTACATTCTCAAAATGTCAAAGTAAAAAAAATGAAGAAAATAAAATCAATTATGAAGTTAATTGGCAAGTTGGCCAGGATCTTTGTAAGTATATCTAGACGAAACGAATCATATTGTCCTGATAAAATCAAACCATTATCACCGTTGGCAGCTTAATGAAATTTCAGAAATAAAGATTATTTATCGCCCTGAAATAAATAATATTGGACACTCATATTAATCGAATGTTGGCATATTCGCAGGATTTCAAATATGTACGGAGTACCAGATTCTATTTTCGTAAGGGCACAGACCCATTTAATTAGCAAAACTGGCCTCCACCCCTTGGATAGGCATGACGAAGGAATGATAGGGCAGACGACCCGTTGAGACATGGGAGGGAAAGCCTCCAGGGGAGGCGTGGAGATGTACATTATATGGTAAAATATGGGGAACTAATTCGCTCCTCTATTTGACTATGCCTTCACGAAGCCATAATGATTTAAACTTATTTCATTTTATCGTTAACGCTAAATCAAGGGTTATGAAATCCTGCGAATAAGCGAGTATTCGAGAGAAAATCGTATTAAACTGAGGGAGTAAATAGCGCTATATCAACACAAATTATTTTTGAGTGATAGTAAAATAAGCGAAGATTTTTCCGTTAGATGTAGAATAGGGTTCATTCCGGCGTAAATAAGGGAAGGTTTTCCGCTTAAACAAAGCAAAATCCCCAATACTGAAGTTTTTTCAGTCAATAGGGGAAATTTCTTCGCCTATTTAAGTTATTTTTAATTTTATTTACTAACTAAGGGAAATTCCTACGCTTATTTACTTTAGTATCAAATGAACACAACTTACGGTTCTTTAGCCAGATAAAGAAAATTTTAAAAAAGGCTTAGAGAGACATTTTCATCTCAAAGCCTTATGGACTTTGCAATATACTATGATTTGTGTTGTGAAAATTATGTGATTTACTATGTGGTTGGGTTTGTGATTTACCGTTTAGCACCTCACAAGTAAAGCAAAAAGTTCGACTTACCGCTCTAAAGCCATTTTTAAAAACTCTATCCAAGTCCGTGTCGCATAGGATAGATAACTATCTTTTCTCCAAGCTATTCCTAAATGCCAATTTATTTGTGGTTCCATCAGAGGCAACATTTTTAATTGTAAATGCTGGTGATCCATTTCATTAAAATGGCTTTGCGGTAGTATGGTTATTCCTTGATTAAGCGATACCATTTCCATCATAAAATTCCATTGTGAGGGTTAACAGATAATAGAGGGTTCAAAGCCTAGTCTTCTGCATTCCTCTAAAATCGTATCATGGATTGTAAAACCTTCACGATAGATGATAAAGTTTTCATTAATCAAATCCTCCCACTTGATGCTTTCATTTTTAGCCAAAGGATGATTTTGATTAACTAGAATACGTAAGTCTCCTTCTAAAAAAGGGAAGAACTCAAATACATCCAGATCGATGGGGTAGGGCATTACCACCAAATCCAGCTCTCCCTGCATTAATGCTTTTTGTAGATTGGCAGCACCATCCTCCACAAATCGAACACGAATCTCAGGATATAGCTTGTGAAATTCAGCAATCATTTTAGAGAGAAGTTTCGTTCCCAGCATGGGGAAGATCCCAATCTTCACATAACCCTTCTGACTATTCTTTGTATCATCTAATTCCTGATAAAACTGTTTTACTAGTTGGTGCATTTGCTGTCCATATTGGAAAAGAAGCGCACCTGCATCTGTCAGTTCTAGTTTTCGAGTTGTACGGATTAACAGCTTTACGTCTAATTCCTCTTCTAAATCTTTAATCACATTGCTGATATTTGGCTGGGATGTATATAAAGCCTCTGCCGCTTTTGAAAAACTACCGTTCTTCACGACTTCGGAAAAGTATTGTAATTGTTTTAGCTCCATGGTTTCACCCTATTTATAATGATTTCTAATAAATTCTATAATATATATGTATTTAACTTATAAGTATAAACAACTTAAACTATACAAGTAAAGCATACTAAAAAAGACCAATTAGGAGGATTAAATTCACTAATGGAAAAAACATTAAAAGAAATAGTAATAGGGATTTGGAGCCTCGTTTCTTATGAAGTGGAAGATAAAGATGGGAACATTACATACCCAATGGGAAGTGAGTGTACAGGTTTTATTATGTACCACCCAGAAGGGGATATGTCTGCGCAAATGATGAGTCCTGGACGGCCAAAGTATGCATCGGGCGCACTTCATAAAGGGACGCAAGAAGAAATGGCTGCAGCGGCAGAAGGCTATCTTGCTTATGCTGGTCCATTTGAAGTGGATGAAGAAAATAACATTGTCACTCATCATATGTCTGTCAGTATGAATCCAACATGGCTGGGGGATACGCAGCCACGTTATGTCAAGCTGAATGGGGACCTGCTTGAAATTGCTAGCCCGCCGATAATTGTAGATGGAAAAGAGCAAAATACGAAGTTGGTTTGGAAAAAAATAAAGTAGTTATTGAAAACAAGGGGCCAAGGTAGATTTTTAAACATAGGGGGATCAACATCATGTCAAAACAAGCAGAACGAACAGTTATTGTAACTGGTGCCGCACAGGGCATCGGTTATGCGATTGCAGAATCATTCATCAATAATGGCGACTTTGTTGCGATTTTAGATTTAAATTTGGATGCTGCTGAAAACGCAGCTGCTAAATTAGGAAATGCAAAGGGATACAAGGTCGACGTTGCGAATGAAGAAATGGTTAAAAGTGTAGTAGAACAAATCATTTCAGAGCGTGGAACGATTGATGTGTTGGTTAACAATGCAGGACTGCAGCATATAGCTAAAGTGGAGGAATTCCCTTTAGAAAAATGGAATCTTTTACTCGGTGTTATTTTGACGGGGACATTTCTTATGACGAAACATGTCATTCCGACGATGAAAAAGCAACACAAGGGACGAATCATCAATATATCTTCCGCGCATGGCAGAATTCCTGACGCCTATAAATCTGCCTATGTCGCTGCAAAATTTGGGGTAGTTGATTCACCCAAACAGCAGCACTTGAAACGGCTCAGGACGGGATTACTGTCAATGCGATTATGCCTGGACCTGTGCGAACAGAATTAATTGAAAAACAATTACCTAAATTAGCAGCAGAGGATGGGACTTCTGTAGAGGAAGCCCTAAACCATCATATCTTAGGAAAACAATGGATGAAACGCCTGCTAGAACCCTCAGAAATTGGAGCCACCGCTGTTTTTCTAGCCTCAGACGGTGCCGCAGCCATTACAGGTGAGGGCATTGGTGTAACAGGTGGAATGTGATGCATGGGTGATGCATGGGGACGGTTCTCGTGCCTCATTGATTGTGGCTGATTGTGAATGATTACGCTCTGAGTATTAGGAGACTGCTTGCATGTGCCACGCGAAAGGTATGAGCTTGATATGTTTATCATCCCATAAAGAATAAATGCCAACTATCTCAAAGATAGTTGGCTTTATTCGTGATATTGGAAGTAGGTGGCGATTAATTGAACAAAAGGTAAAGATTGGATCGCCACGGCAATTTTTTTCTTGTAGGGCTATAGTGGCAGTTTAAGAAGGAAATTGTTCGATTGGTAACGAAAATAATAGTTTAACGATAAGAGGAAAATTAAGTTATGTTTAAACCTAGAAATGGAGTCAGATTATGATTAGTTCAGAGAAAAAGAAAGTAGTAGAGCGGTGGTTTTTTGAATTTTTTACAAAAGGAGATTTAAGCGTTATAGATGAAGTAACCACAGAAGATTTTATTTATCATGGGTCTAATGGTGATTCTACTCGTCAGAAGCTAAAGGACTTTATGGGGTGGTATCGCACCTGTTTTCAAGACGATCAATGGGAGTTAAACGATTTTATTGAACAAGATAATAGGCTGGTTGTTAGATATACAGGTCACAGCACGTATAAAGGTGGCTGGTTTAATATTCCTTCTACAAACCAAGGGTTAAGGAAACCGGCATAATGATCTATAATTTTGAGGGAAAAAAGGTTAAAGAGCTTTGGTGCGAGTTATCAGATGCAAATGTGCTGTATCAATTAGATGCACTTCCAAAGGGAACTCATGAAACCTTCGAAAATTAAAAGCAAAATAGGACATACCCCAGAAGCTAACGGAATGGAAAGATTTAAGAAAACAATTTATTAATTATCCATTAAATGGAGGAGAAGCAGTTGAAAACTATCGGTTTAATAGGCGGAATGAGTTGGGAGTCTTCCATAGAATATTACCGAATCATCAATGAGGAAGTTAAGCGGCAATTGGGCGGATTACATTCGGCAAAGTGCATTTTATATAGTGTTGATTTTGATGAAATCGAAAGTTACCAGGCTAGTGGAGAATGGGAATCCGCGGGGCTCGCCTTGGCTGAAGCCGCTCTGTCCTTGGAAAAAGCCGGAGCAGATTTCATTGTGATTTGCACCAATACCATGCACAAGGTCATCGATTCTATTAATGAAAAAATACATATACCGATTCTACATATAGCAGACGCAACAGTTAAACAAATACAGACTCTGAAGATTAATACGATTGGGTTACTTGGCACGAAATATACTATGGTAGAAGACTTCTACAAATCTAGAATTGAGGCAAATGGGATAGATGTATTGATCCCCGATAAAGATGAGATCGAGCGAATCAACAGTGTGATTTATGAGGAATTATGTGTAGGCACGATCAAGCAAACCTCGAAAGAATATTATAAAAAAGTGATCGAAAATTTAGTGGACAGGGGAGCCGAAGGGATTATTTTAGGATGTACAGAAATTGGATTACTGGTGAAACCAGAGGATTCTGTAGTTCCACTGTTCGATACAACAGTCATCCATGCTATTGAATCGGTAAATAAAGCGTTAGAATAAGGACGGTTCTCGTGCATCATTTCTTATGGCAAAAGTGATGCACGAGAACCGTCCCCGTGCATCTTTATTCTCCCTTATTTTGTAATAGTGGTAAAATACAGTTCTCCTAGAATTTCCTTCACTTGATAGCTTTTTGGTGAAAGTTCTTTGCCAGCAAAGCTGCTAATCTCCGATTTTTCAACATCATACATCACTTCAATTTCTTTTGAAAACAGAAGTTTCTCTTTTTCAAGCAAGGTCGAAAGAGGTGATTGTTGTTTTGGTTGTAGTTCTTCCAGATTTAGAACTTGCTGTAACCCGGAAGCATAGTTTTCCAATGAGCGGGCACCGACAATTTTTACCCCTTTATTTTCTTCATTGACGATAATAAGCGTTGGGAATCCACGAACACCGAGGTTTCGTGCCAACATGAAATCTTCATTTAATAATTGCTGTCCGGTTTGTTGTTCTGCTTCATTTACAATAGCTTTTCCATCAAGTCCAAGCTTGTTGACAATCTCTATCAAAATGTATTCATCTGAGATATTTTGATTAAAGGCGAAAAGGGCTTCTCTTGCACGTCGCAAATATTCAAAGGCCAATGCGTCGTTATGATTTTTTTGAATCACTTTAAAGACACGAGAAGGGGGATATGATGACTGAACGGGATTGTCAATCATGAGCGATCCATCAATTGGCATGCGGGAAATTTCACCAACTTCTCTCCAGTGACCAGCCACGTCCGCAGGTTTAAAGATTCCATTTGCAGGATCGATAGGTCCATCATGCCATTTTTCAAGCAACCCGCCCATAACCGTATGGAATTTAAAATGCTGTCCATACTGCTCTACAAAACGGCGAAGAACTGGTTCGAGTGCCCAGCAATGAGAGCAGATCGGGTCCGTCACATAATATACATTAACGGTTTTCTTTGGTTGATTGAAATCAATGATTTCCATATTTTCCTCTTCAACTACACCACATACACCTGATTCTAAGTCACAAATCAAGTTATTATTTTCATTCATTTCGAGATTCCTCCTTTGTTTTTGTTAAAAAAGTTGCTTACTTAGAATTGATTTCATATTTGTTGTACAATTGGATTGTAGTACATAATGAAAAACACCAATACCAATAGATAATTGGATTTATCGTATATACAACACATTTGAAAAATTGTCGAAAAAGTGGAGGTTTTTTTGAATGGATCAGGAAAAAACGGACCCCAGAATTCTTCGGACACGTAAATTAATCATGGATTCGTTTATTGAACTTTCAGGAAAAAAGGAATTCAAGGATATTACCATTAAAGATATTACAACAGAGGCCATGGTCAACCGTGCGACATTTTATTATCATTTCGAGGATAAATATGACTTATTAGAAAAGGTCCTATCAGAGGTCCTATTGATCAATTTGAATTCCAATCAGGTTGAGCAAAACGAACTAAATGAAGAAACGATTGTTAGTATTTTCGTAGCCATTACAAATTTTCAAAATTCCTTATCCAATCGCTGCCATAGAGGCTATGAAGACACCATCGCCCGCATCATAAGGGACCAATTAGAAATTATTTTTTACAAAATGTTGTTAAAAAGGCATTCAATGGACGAAAATGAAGCACTAAACAGAACAGCTGTCATGCTAAGCTGGGGAATCTACGGAGCATCTGTAGAGTGGAGAAGAAATAGAGAGGTACCACCGGAAGAATTTATCAAATCGCTTATTCCTTTTATTATGTATGGGTTTGATTTTGAGCCTATAAACCAATAGATATTACCAAAAAAAGGCCGGTTTTGTTCTGATTCCGGCCTCTCCGAAAAAAAGCAGGTAAGTTTAACAAATATGGAATTTATCATCCTTTTAAGATAGGTTCTTTTCCTCCCAGTACTTCTGTAATACTTCTTGCTGCCTTTTTAAGTTTGTCTCCACAAATAGAAACATAATCTTCGTCTAAATTTGTAGCAAAACCGAGACAGGCAATAACCATGGCAACTTGGCCGCTATAATCAAAAATGGGGGCTGCAATACCGAATACCCCTGGTGTATGTTCTTCATAACTTATTGCAAATCCCTTACTACGAACTTCTTTTAAGCTTTCCTTATACGTTTCTAAGTCTGTAATCGTCTTATCGGTAAATTGTTTCAAATTTACTTTTTTAAGAATTTCTTCCATTCTATGTTCCTCCATATAGGCCAGGTAACACTTACCGAAGGAGGCACTCGTTATTGGGAAATGCTGCCCTAATTTAACAGACACATGAACATGGTAATCTGGAACATCCAGCTCTTCCTTTGCGACGTACATTAAGCGATTATCGGAGATGGGTTCAAGTAAAACACTTGTCATCCGCGTTTCCTCACACACCCATTTAAGGTGGGGCTGAGCCAGTTTGAGGTAATCAATAAATTCCGATGCACGAGAACCTAAAATGATAAGATAGGAGCCAAGACTATACTGTTTTGAGTCTGCATCATACGAAACGAATCGATTATGATTTAATAATTTTAAGATTCTATGACATGTACTTTTGTTGATTGATAAATTTTTTGAGATTTGCGACAACGAACGTTCTTTACTCTTATATCTACTTAAATATTCCAAAATCTTAATCGCGGCCTCAAGCGCAGGGACCTCCGATTTTTCTCTTTCATTGGGTGTATCCATTACGTAAACTCCTTTTTAATAATCTCCCGTAAATCAATTATACAGGGTTAAAGGAAAAAGCAAATATGCCGTACAATTATTCCTTATGTATATTTTCAGAAAAAACAAAAAGATATAATGTGTCAAATTATAAATTGTAAACCCTTAATTGTCTAATATTTTATTTTATTAGAAAAATTAAAAATATTATTGACGAATTAATTGAATGAATAGTATTATTGTTCCAATAGTGGTACACAATTCCCTGTGTGAAATTATAATATAAATCTCTTAAAGTAGCTATTAGCCCAACCATTTAGGGAATAGAAATTTTTTTGAGATGTTTGTTCCGTATACGGAACAATTGGTTTATATGCGGAACTTATTCATCTGATTAATCCTCTCCATCGGATGAAATAGTCGAAATCATCAGGGCAAACGATTTTATTATAAGGAAGGAAAGTGAAAAAGATGGATTTTCGATTTTCAGAAGACATTCAATTTTTAAAGCAAAGCATTCGCGATTTTATTGATAGTGAAGTAGATCCATTGGCAATGGAGATAGAAGAGAATAATGAAATTCCTGAAAAAATCATGAACATGTCCAAGGAAATGGGATTGTTTGGATTGAGTATCCCGGAGGAATATGGCGGAATCGGTATTGGTATGGTGGGGAAATGTGCGATTTATGAGGAATTAGGAAGAACCCATAATGGCTATACCACTGTCATTGGTGCTCATACTGGGATTGGGTCTGTAGGGATAGTCGAAATGGGGAATGAAGAACAAAAGCGGAAGTATTTGCCGCCGATGGCAAGGGGAGAAATGATTGGTGCTTTTGCTTTAACGGAACCAAGTGCTGGCTCAAATGCAACAAATTTGAAAACAACTGCCGTAAGAAAAGGCGACAAATACATACTGAATGGGAGCAAACATTATATTACCAATGCTCCGATAGCCGATGTCTTTACCGTCATGGCTGTGACAGATCCTTCTAAAGGTGCAAAAGGCATTACGTCCTTTATTGTTGAAAAGGATTTTCCAGGCTTTACAATTGGAAAAAATGAAAAGAAAATGGGTCTCCGTGGATCCCATTCAGCCGAAATTTTCTTTGAAGATTGTGAAGTCCCAGCAGAAAATGTTCTCGGTGAAGAAGGTCAAGGTTATGTAAACGCTTTAAAAATTCTTGCCAATGGACGGGCAGGACTTGCAGCACGTAATTTAGGTTCTTGCGAAAAGCTGTTGGAAATGTCTATCCAACATGCCAATTCGCGAATCCAATTTGGTAAACCAATTTTTGAACAGCAAATCATTCAACATTATTTGGCTGATATGGCTCTTGATATCGAATCATTACGGAGCATGACTTATCGTGTGGCTTGGATGGTGGATCAAGGGATGAAGGTTATCAAAGAAGCCGCAATGGTAAAACTCCTTGGTTCTGAAGTTTATAATCGCATCGCAGATAAAGCGGTACAAATTCACGGAGGCCTTGGCTATATTGCGGAATTCCCAGTGGAACGTTTTTATCGGGATGCTAGAATAACGAAAATTTATGAAGGAACTTCCGAAATCCAGAAAAATATTATCGCGGCACAGTTGAAAAACGAATACCTTTAATCAAAGAAAAGAGGAGATTGATAATGCGTTGGTTTATTCTTCTGCTATTGTTCTTAGGGGCAGTCGTAAATTTTGCAGATAAATCCATCATTGGACTTGCAGCTGCACCTATCATGAAAGAGTTTAGTCTTAGTCCTGTGGAGTGGGGGCTGGTAGGAAGTAGTTATTACTGGCTTTATCCCGTAACAGGTATCTTTGGAGCAGCACTTGCGGATAAATATGGAACTAAAAAAATACTTGCAGTGGTCATGCTGTCGTGGACAGCTTTACAATTTGGTGTTTTGGCCATTGCAGCATTACCCCTTTTAATCATTTATCGAGTTTTGTTAGGGGCATTCGAAGGACCGTACAGTCCGATTGCCTATAACCATGCCGATAAGTGGTTCCCGCCGAAACTAAAAGGTTTTGCTAATTCCATGATCGTTGGCGGCGGTACTGTTGGGGCCATGATTGCTGCGCCAATCCTCGTTTCTTTAATTACCATTTTTGGATGGAAGATCGCATTTGCGATTCTGGGTGCAGTAAGTTTTGTCTGGTTCTTGTTGTTTCAATTCTTCACAAAAGAAAATCCAGTTGAGGTCTATAAGGAAGTACAAAAGAATAAGAAAGCGAAGATTGAGAAACTCAAATTAAAAGATTTCCTATTACTTTTGGCGTCGCCAACTGCCTTATTTACCACACTTGCCTATTTTTCAACTTATATCCTTGTTGTTTGGTTTTCGGTTTGGCTGCCTATTTATTTAGTAGAATCCATAAAAATGTCTCCGGCGCAAATGGGATATGGCGTAATGGTCATTGGGATTGTTTCTGTGGTCATTTATACAGGTATTTCCATGCTATCAGATTATTTATTTAAGAAAAATCAAAATTGGCGTTCATCTAGGGTATTCGTTGTTGGAGGCTCCATGATCGTGGGTGCATTATTGTTTGCGTCTATAATGATTTTCCAAAATCCATTCTGGGTTATTGCGGCATTGTGTATAGCAAAAGGTCTTGCCTATACCATTTTACCAATCGGGCCAACCATTATGATTAATGAAATGCGTGAACGGGGCGGATTAATGACAAGTATTTTAACATCGTCAGGTAATCTCGCTGGTATTGTTGCCCCGCTTTTAACCGGGTATATTATCAGCTTAGCTGGGGGAGATAAATTGGCTGGTTATAATTTATCTATCCTGTTTATGGCTGGTGCGGTTTTCATATTCGGCATACTGTTTGCCATTTTTGTTAAACCATCTATATTAAAAGGCACGGACAAGGATCAAGGATTGGATTATTTAGAAGCGAAATCTTCGTAATGTGTAGAGGAGAGGAAAAACATGAGTGATAATATTGTAATTGTGAGTGCTGTTCGAACACCAATTGGACGTTATGGCGGTGCATTTAAAGAAATCAGTTCAGGCCATTTGGCGAGTATTGCCATTACGGAAGCCGTTAAAAGAGCAAATATAACGCCTGAACAAGTGGAAGAGGTTATTTTTGGAGAGGTTAGACAAAGCACCGAATCCTCAAATGTAGCAAGGGTTGCAGCCCTTCGTTCAGGTATTCCTGAAACGGCCCCTGCCTTTACTGTTAATAGATTGTGTGCCTCTGGGATGCAGGCAATTGCTTCAGCTGTCCAGCAAATCAGCTCAAACCAGGCTAAAATCGTCGTTGCCGGCGGTACGGAAAATATGAGCAGGGGGCCAATCTATCTCAGAAATGCACGTTTCGGCGGGGATCGTACAATACTAGTAGATTCCAACACAGAAGCAGGGCAGCAGCCTCAAGAATTATATGGAAAAGACTTGGGAATGGGGATTACGGCTGAAAATGTAGCTGAAAGATATCAAATCTCAAGAGAAGATCAGGATGCTTTCGCAGTGGAAAGCCAAAGAAGGGCTGCAAAAGCGATAGCGGATGAAAAGTTTAAGGCAGAAATCGTGCCAGTCGAAGTGAAAGAAAGAAAAGGTACACGAATCATTGATACGGATGAGCACCCTCGTCCTGAAACAACATTGGAAAAACTTTCAAGCCTAAAGCCGGCCTTTAAGGCAAACGGAACCGTTACGGCAGGCAATGCTTGCGGTAGGAATGACGGAGCTTCTGCATTAGTTTTAATGAAAGAAAGCGAGGCTGAACGCTTAGGGTTAAAACCGCTTGCAAGGATAGTAGATTGGTCAGCTGTAGGCGTCTCCCCTGAAGTAATGGGGATTGGTCCGGTTCCGGCTGTTACGAAACTATTAGAACGGACTGGGAAAAAAGTAGAAGATATCGGTCTTTTTGAATTAAATGAAGCTTTTGCTTCTCAGGCACTGGCTGTTATTCGTGAACTAAAGCTAGATGTAAATAAAGTCAATGTGAATGGGGGCGCTATTGCTCTAGGACATCCGGTTGGAGCGACTGGTGCCCGAATTGTGACAACGCTCATTCATGAAATGATTGATCGTCAAGAAAGATACGGAATCGCCACACTTTGTGTTGGAGGCGGCCAAGGCATGGCGATTATGGTTGAAAAGGTGTAAGAAAGGTTTCTTTAGTTTGAAGCTTGATTAATTTAAGAATAAAAGCCGACTGTCCCAAATATAGGGTAGTCGGCTTTATTCATGAGTTAGAAATAACCTTCACACCTTCATCCGTTCAGGCAGATTCTGTATCGATTGCACCACTAAATCCAGCTTCGATTCAATCGATAAAGCAGATAGAGTGTCACAACGATAGGGATCATACTTCTACCAGCAATATTTTAGCCGAGATACATTGTATATTTATTGCGACATGTCTCTTAAATGATTTTCTAGTAAAAGGGATGCGCGAACCGTCCCCGTGTGGCATTATTTTTTCCTTAGTACACCCTTTTTCACCAAATTAATTAGCGTCCCTTTATTCTTATACCTTTGATAAGCAATTAACCTATTCAAATCTTTAACGGTTAATTCAGTCGGGGCTATTGCTAATTGGAATTCGTTCTTTACTTTATCGAGTATAGAAAGAGCATACTCTATTTGTTTGGCGGTTAATTTATAATCATCTTCGCCCGCCGTTTGTTTTTCGCTGACTTTTTCCGCAACGACATTTTCAATTGTCGCTGCATGCTCTTTCAGTTTTGCATTAATTAATGCCTCGACATCCGCTTGGCTGATGGTCGGTTCCTTTGGTTGAGGCGCAGTTTGTGTTGTCTTAAAAAATTTATCAAGAATTCCTTTAATCAATATCTCCACTCCACTTTCATAAGAGTTCTCATATGTATTATATTTTACTAGGATAAATCTTCCACTCTATTATGAAATAAGTCCTATCGAAATGACAATACTTTTGTTGAAACATGGGGACGGTTCTCGTGCCTCATATTCTAGCAAAAGTGAGGCATGAGAACCGTCCCTATGCATCTTTCCATGCATCTTTTATTTAGGTCAAACGCACTATTTGTAGTATAATGGAGAAAATTGCAAATTTTGGAGTGGTTGTTATGGCGATTACGATTCCTGAAACTATTCGATCATCAGCCACGACGGGAGAAAGGTTATTTTTTCGAACTTTGAAAACTTATCTTCCAGATGATTACATAGTGTACTTCGAGCCTGAGATACAAGGCAAAAGGCCTGACTTTGTGATTATTGGTCCTGACCTCGGTATCGTTGTGCTGGAAGTGAAAGATTATACAAAAAATACACTATTCCAACTTAATCACGATGAATGGCATATTGTGACGACTTCCGGCGATCAGGCGGTCATTAAAAGTCCAATGAAACAGGCCAGGGATAATATGTTCCATGTTGTGGATGTCTTGAAAAAAGATAAAAACCTTGTTCAATTGGATGGAAAATATAAATTTCAATTAAAATTCCCATATGGCCATGGTGTTGTATTTACGAGGATGTTTTCCAAGGATTTTGTACAAGAGGGGCTTTACACGGTTATTGAACCTCACCTTTGTTTGACAAGGGATGAAATTGACCCGGAGAAGGAAGGATTTTCAGAAGAGATACTAATGGAAAAGATCCTGAATATGTTTGTCGTCCCGTTTCGCCTAAGGGAACCACTTTCATTAGAGGACATTAATGCTATTCGTTATCATTTATTCCCTGAAGTCCGGATTAGTGCTGAATTTAAAGCGCCTGTCCCTTATCAAGATCAACTATTGTTATCGCTGCATGATATTAAGACAATGGATCTTCACCAAGAGAATTTGGCAAAGCAGATTGGTGATAAGAACCGCCTGATTCGCGGGGTTGCCGGGAGCGGGAAAACGATTATTTTAGCAAGCCGGGCGAAAATGTTGTCAAAACAAAACCCTAATTGGAAAATCCTAATTCTCTGTTACAATATTTCGCTGGCTAATGCCATCCAGCAAATGATTACATACATGTTGAATGAACCGGAGGATCTTTTCGATTTTGATCCAAATGTGAAGACTGTGCAAAATCAAAACATCATCGTTCGTAACTTTCATTCTTGGTTAAAGAATGATTTAAAAATCAAGGAGCAGCAGCTGCCTGAAATTATTGAAAAAATCGAGCGTAAGGAAGCGATTCTTCCAACGTATGATGCGGTTTTGATTGACGAAGGACAGGATTTTGAAGCCGACTGGCTAAGGCTAGTGAGCTTGCTCATCAACGCTGATACTCAATCACTCTTATTAGTAGAAGACAGGGCACAGACCATTTACAAACGCAAACGCTCCTACCTTCAAGACACAGGTTTGAGCTTTCAAGGACGTTCAAAGGTGTTGTCGATCAATTATCGAAACACCCAGCAGATTGTCAAGTTTGCTTGGGATTTCTACTGTGAACATTCCATGTTTAAAAATAAAGTCGTTAATCGGGAATTGGAAGGGGAAATCATTGCGCCGCAAAGCACAAAGAGGAAAGGACCGGAGCCGGGCATCTTAAAGTCGGCCAACTTCTTTAATGAAATGAGACTGGTTGCCCGCCAGATTAAGAAGTTGAATGAAGATCGAAAAGTGCCTTTTGATGAAATGTTAATCCTTTATAGGGTGAAACGAACACATCAGTATCCGATTATTGATATTATTAAGCGTTCTCTATCTGAAACTGGTTTACCGTTTTTCTGGATCACTGAAAATGATGTTTCCAAGCGTTCCTATAAAAAAGATGATGGCAAGGTTAAAATTAGCACTATTGACAGCAGTAAGGGCTTGGATTTTCGTGCGGTCTTTATTGTCAATGTGGATTCGATGCCATTTCCGCTTGAAGACGATAAAGAGAGGGAGGTCTCTCTATTGTATATTGGGATGACAAGGGCGAAGGAGTATTTGTGCTTGTCTTATTCTGCAGAATCAGAGTACACGAAATATTTAGATCAAATCCTCATGATAAGAAACAAGAAGAAAGATGGTATGGAAAGGGTCAATTGAATAATTATTCATAAGTAAGAAACACTGGGACGGTTCTTATGCCTCGTTTTCTACTGAAAATGATGCACGAGAACCGTCCCCGTGCATCACCCAGAACACACTTCTTGTCATCCTGATTCATAAAATCGGTGACAGGAGGCGGGATATGGATTCTTTGAATCGCACAAACCCGGATCGTTCCTGGTATCGTGAAAGGGTTAGTTCGGAACTATGATTGCAATCTTTTACGAATAAGTCATATAAATCATGAGCAATCTTTTCATCATAGATGAGGGCGTTGACTTCAAAGTTTAGCCTGAAGCTGCGCATATCAATGTTAGTGGTCCCAACAGAGGCTACCTCTTGGTCCACCAATATCGTTTTGGCATGTAAAAACCCATTTTCATATAACAAGATCTTCGCACCATATGACAAAAGCTCCCCAGCATAAGCCAAGTTTGCCCAGTACACAAAGGGATGGTCAGGCTTGCTGGGAATCATGATCCGAACATCTACCCCGGAAAGTAAGGCGATTTTGCATGCATCCATAAAGCTGCTATCGGGAATAAAATAGGGTGTTTGGATATAGACACTTTTTTGCGCCGACATGATCAGCTTCAAATACATATTTTTCAAATGTTCGGTCGTGGAGTTCGGGCCGCTGGCGATAATTTGGATGGCACTGTTTCCGTAATGCCGCTCCTGATTCATAGAATAGGCTTCATGGTTGATCGTTTCTTGGTTCGTTGCTTGCTTCCAATCCAGCACAAATCTTCCTTGAACATGATTGACTGCCTCCCCCAGTATTCTTAGATGAGTATCGCGCCAATTTCCGAACTTTTTAACCAGCCCCAAATATTCATTACCAATATTGAATCCGCCAATATAAGCAATCTCGCCATCAATAATACAGATCTTCCTATGGTTTCTTGTATTAATCCGGAAGTTGATTAATTTTAAAAAAGAAGGAAAAAACACTTCCACTTCGCCGCCAGACTCAATCAGTTCCTTGAAAAAGGAACGATTCATCCGCCGTGAACCCACTTCATCGTAGAGAACACGAACCCGAACCCCTTCTTTTGCTTTCTTTGTCAGTTCATCCCGTAACTTTACCGCCAAGGAATCACGCTGAATGATGTAATATTGCAGATTAATCTCGATTTTTGCATTCTGAATATCTTGAAACAACGCATCAAACTTGTCTTTTCCGTGATGAAAAATCTGTACATCATTATCGTTGGATAGTAAGGCATTCGATGACTTCATGTTCATTTTAATAAGATCGCCATACCTTTGAAGCAAAGGATTATGTAAAAAATCAGAACGAGTTAAGTGATTCATCTGCACATTTACAGCTTCATTTAAAAAACGTCTCTCTTCTTCTGAAAGTTTATAGAAATTCTTTTGCTTTAACTGGCGGCCTAAAAAGATATAGACCAAAAACCCTAGAATCGGCAGAAAAAATAAGACCAAAAGCCACGCCCAGGTTGAACTGACATCCCGTCTCTCAACAAAAATCACCACAATGGCAAATAATATATTCAAAACAGTAGTAAGTACGATCAGTATAGTATTAATATTCTGTAAGTCCATTGGTACCTCTCCAACGCCGAGTTCTTTCCTTCAATATATATAATTCTTGCAGCAAAAGCCAAGAAAATGCTAGAGGGACGGTTCCCAATGCTTATTCTTTCTTAAAAAAAAGCTGGATAAACCGTCCCCATGGTCTATTTAAAACTTCCTAGGGAACTGTTTCACAATGGCAAAGGTAATGGTGTCAGCCATTTCCAAAGCTTCCAACTCAATTTTATCAAAAACTGCAATACTGGTTTTAAAATCCCTTTGGAGTATTAATACTGCTTCCCTTTCAGTAAGGGCCAGATGTTTGAAAAACATTTCTTGGAATTCTTTTCTTGATATACATGGGGACGGTTCTTTTGCCTCATTTTCCAGTGAAAGTGATGCACGAGAACCGTCCCCGTGCATCATAAATGTAAAACTTTACTTTTGTTCTGAACAAAAACCTATTATAGTAGTAGTTGGAGATAATTAATTATTTATAAAGTGGAAGTCTTATATATTTTGTAGGGGCAAATGGGAATTAGCACCAAGAAGTTATTGGAATTTGGAGGCAAATTGAAAATGTTGAATATCCGTAATGTTAAAATGGAAGATCTAACTGAGATTACTATCATTGAAAGCCTGTGTTTTCCAATAGAAGAGGCTGCGACGAAAGAAGCATTTGAAAAGCGGATTCGTTTAATACCAGATAGTTTCTTTGTGGCTGAAAGGAAAGGTGCGATTGTAGGTTTTGTTAATGGACCCGTGATCGATACACCATTTATTACAGATGACTTATTTCGTGAAATCAAGGCTAATCCAATGACAGGCGGACATCAAAGTGTCCTTGGAATAGCAGTTACCCCGCATTTTCAAACCCGCGGTGTAGCAGCGGCGTTACTTGCGCATATTGAAGAAGCAGCGGCTGCAAAAAAACGTGAAACCATCACACTTACATGTAAAGAAGACTTAATTGGCTTCTATGAAAAATTTGGATATGTCAACATGGGGGTTTCAAAATCGGAGCTCGGCGGTGTAATCTGGTACAATATGGTTAAAATATTATCATTATGATTTAACTCTATTTAGATGGAGTGAATGAAACATGGGGACGGTTCTTTTGCCTCACTTTTGTCGATAAAGTGAGGCGCGAGAACCGTCCCCATGCCTCATTAGCTAAGGAGTGTTGATTATGGCACGTGTTTTGTTTATTAATGGTGGTTCTGAAGGACATGTTAATCCGACTCTTGGAGTTGTGCAAGAGCTTGTTTCGCGTGGAGAAGAGGTAGTATACTTTACGATAGAGGCTTTTCGAGAACGTGTTGAGAAGACGGGCGCTACCGTAAGAACGTTTGATGGTGAGAAATTTATAAAAGCTTTTATTTCAGGTGGAAGAAATTATTTACTCGAAAGAATCAACGGTCTTTTGCGTACATCAGATATCATGATTCCTAGTGTTCTTGGGCAAATCGAAGGAGAACAGTTTGATTATATCATCCACGATTCCATGTTTGGTTGTGGACGAATACTTGCACAGATCCTGAAGCTCCCGGCCGTTAACTCATGTACTTCTTTTGCACAGACAAAAGCATCATTTGATCAAATGATGGAACATCTTTCACAAAATATCCCAACCGAAATTCATGATGAGTATCAGAAACTCACAAAAAAAATAAAAGAAAAATATGATGTGAAGATCGATTCTCCTTACGAAGTTTTTTGTAACCCTGCACCACTCACAATCGTTTATACAACAAGGGAGTTTCAACCTTTTGGAGAAACATTTGACCAATCGTACAAATTTGTGGGACCATCTATCTCTCAACAATCCACGCAGGAAAACTTCGACCTTACAACGATCAAGGGAAAAAGCCTAATTTATATTTCACTCGGTACTGTCTTTAACCAAGCAATAGATTTCTATAAGCTTTGTTTTAAGGCATTTGGAAACACTGAACATACTGCTGTCATGTCGATTGGAGAAAAGGTTCAACTTTCGGATTTGGGGGACATTCCAAAAAACTTCATGGTAAAAAATTATGTTCCACAAACTGAGGTGCTAAAATACACTAAGGTTTTCATCACCCATGGCGGAATGAACAGTGTCCATGAGGGTCTCTATAACGGGGTTCCGCTCATTGTCATCCCTCAAAGCGCGGATCAGCCAATCATCGCCGGGCAAGTTACCAAACTCGGTGCCGGTATTACATTACAGATGCAAAACCTGACTGCGAATCAACTCAGTGTAGCTGTGGATCAAGTATTAAAACAACCATCATTCCAAAAAACTGCTGCAAAAATGGGAGAATCTTTTCATAAATCCGGTGGATACCACCAAGCTGTGGATGAGATTTTCAAATTTACAAATTGACGCATGGGGACGGTTCTTTTGCCTCATTTTCTAGGGAAAGTGAGGCACGAGAACCGTCCCCGTGTGTCACTTAGTGAGGTGACTATAGGATGGGTACTAAGGATCAAGTGTCTGTGAGTGGCCATAAAGATTATCAAGCAGAACTGGAGCGCTTAGAGTTTACGAAGGAATACATCCGGACCGTATTGGAAATTTCGCAGGGGAATAGAGAATTTTTCGTTGAAAATATGAGGCAATCCTTTGCTGAACTGAATTCTAAGGATAGCAGTACGAGCTATACGGATCTCCTCGCCAATGCCAGTTTTCTTGAATTAGCGGAAAGTGAATTGAAAAGATTAGAGAGTGTGATTGGCAAACCATATTTTTCACGGATTGATTTCACGAGTGACAGTACGAAAAAAGAAGAAATTTTGTACATCGGCAAGGTGTCACTGTTTGACAGGGTCACACAGCAACCTATAATTGTGGATTGGCGGTCGCCGATTGCCAATGTCTACTATGACGGCCGGCTTGGAGAGGTGTCCTATGACGCCTATGGGGAGACCCAAACAGGTTATTTATCTTTAAAGAGGCAATATGACATTGTTGAGGGATACTTAAAAGAAATCAGTGATATCGATTTAACCACACACGATGAACTTTTGCAGAAATCTTTGTCAGGTAAAGCGGACAATCGCTTAACAGAAATTGTCGCGACCATCCAAAATGAGCAAAATGAAGTGATTCGGGCATCATTGAAGCACCCCATCATTGTTCAAGGAGCGGCCGGAAGCGGGAAAACAACGATCGCACTCCATAGAATATCCTATTTTCTCTATTCCTTTGGATTTCAATTTCCTCCAGAAAAATTAATGATACTCGCGCCAAACCGACTGTTTATTGATTATATTTCTGCCGTCTTACCAGAACTCGGTGTCAACAAAATCAATCAAACCACCTATATCGATTTTATGAGAAGCTGTCTAGGCCAGAAAATAAAACTTTTTTCACCTAACTCCAAGCTGATGAAGCTCCTTGAAAATAACGGATCCAATAAATCGATGCAATGGGTTTCTAGTTATAAAGGCTCACTTGAATTTAAAGAACTAATCAATCGATATATCAACGAATTGGAAAGCAATCTTGCCCCAGAAGAGGATTTTGTGATTGAAGTTTCCGTCCTCATGAAAGGGAAAAAGCTTAAAAGACTATTTTTAAAAGAATATACGTACTTACCAATCTACAAAAGGCTTGGAAAAATAAAAAACCTTTTAGAAGATGATCTAAAAAGGAAAAAATCCATTATGTTATCAAAACTTAACAAGAAATATGAAGAAACACTGGAAAAGGTCCTTTATAACTGGAGGCAGGATCCAGAAAAAAGAAAGCAAAAAGTGGTCACCTTAATGGAGAGGAAAGAACAACGAAAAAAGAGGATCGAGCAGGAGGCAAAAGTCGCTGTAAAAAAATATATGGATGCATTTGTCATGAAAGATATTTTTACCTTGTATAAGGAACTAATGACTTCTCCAGATTTGCTTCACAAGCATTCCGCAACTCTGACTGAACAAGAATGTAAGGTTCTCAGTAAATATTGTCAGCGTATCTTTGAACGGAGTGCATACGAACTTGAGGATTTAGCCCCGCTATTTTATATGCAGGCAAAGCTAGAAGGCATCGATGAAAAACATAAAATGCGCAGTATTTTCATTGATGAGGCGCAGGATTACAGCTATTTTCAATTTGCTGCATTAAAGGAAGGCTTTGAAACAGAGTTGTTTACCATCGTGGGGGATTTGGCCCAAGGCATTCATTCCTATCGCGGCTTGAATAGCTGGACACCTGTATTAAAGGAGATTTTCCCAAATGCGAATTATCAAGCCTTGCAAAAAAGCTACCGAACAACCGTTGAAATCATGAACTTGGCAAATGATATCCTAATGTTGATTGATCAGGAATTGCCGAAGGTCGAACCTGTCATTCGTCATGGCCAAAAACCGATCTATAAAAAAATTGATCCTGTGAATCTGGAACAAGCTAGGAAGCTGCTGGAACAGGATATATCCTCACTCAAAGAGGAAGAGCTGCACTCCATTGCGATTATTGGACGTACCGATAAAGAATGCCAGAGGATACAACAACTCTTGGAAAATAGCCAGCTTCCAATTCAGTTATTAGAAGAAAAACAAGAAATGAAGAAGGGGCATATCGTGATTTTGCCATCATATTTATCAAAAGGCCTGGAGTTTGATGCCGTTTTGCTCGTCTGCTTGGAAGAACCATACTCACAAGCAGACCTGGACATCAAATTGTTGTACGTATCGATGACAAGACCGATGCATCGATTGTATCTGTATGGGAGAGACCAGGCGGACTTTTTATTAAATAGGGCGGAATCTATTCATTTTGAGTGAAGCACAGGGACGGTTCAAGACCACTGAAACATGATCCTAAGAAGCTGGAGCGCTTCTTTTCTTGGGCTCATGGGCAGAGTAGAGGCCTTATTTTTACCGGTCCGCTTCTTTTCGTGAGCTCACGGGCAAAATAGATGGCTTATTTTTATCGTTGCGTTTCTTTTCTTGGACTCACGGGCAGAATAGACCGCTTATTTTTACCGTTACACTACTTTTCTAGGGCTCACGGGCAAAATAGACCGCTTATATTTACCGTTGCGCTACTTTTCTAGGGCTCACGGGCAGAATAGATCGCTTATATTTACCGTTGCGCTACTTTTCTAGGGCTCACGGGCAGAATAGACCGCTTATATTTACCGTTGCGAAGCTTTTTTACGCTCATGGGCAAAATAAATGGCTTATTAAAAACATTTTTGCCTTCACCCCAGGCTGTTCTGTTATTCTGCCTCATTTTCACTCCAAAAATGAGGCAAGAGAACCGTCCTTGTGTCTCAAAACTGCTAGAAATATTCTGGCAGTTTTTTTTTGTTCAGGATGTCTATCTTTTATTGGAAAAAGCCGCAATCCAAATAATGTAAATTAGGTTATAATCAGCTTATAAGATTTATATTTTTTATGAATGAAAAAGGGGGGAAGATAGAAATGAAAATATTTAAAAAAAGTGATTATACGATCTCGGCGAACGGAATCAGCCAACTTGAAACCATTCCCGTTGGCGGTATAAAACAAAGCATTCTAATTCAGACGGAAAAACCAGGAAGTCCCGTCTTGCTCTTTATACATGGTGGCCCCAGTATGCCTGTTCCTGGTGTATCAAATCGAGGCACTGATTACACATTGGTCATGACCACCAAAGAATTAATTAAACATTTTACCGTGGTTTTTTGGGACCAACGCGGTACAGGAAAATCTTTTTCCAAAGAAATACCAAAAGAAACCATGAACTTGAAGCAATTTATCGATGATGCCAAAGATGTCACAGATTATTTAAGATCTCGGTTCAAGCAAGACCAACTGCATCTGGCGGCTCATTCCTGGGGAAGTGTAATCGGTTTATACCTTGCGTACAAATATCCGGAAAAATACTATTCTTATACGGGTTTTTCCCAGATTACCAACTGGGTAGAAAACGATAAGTTAAGCTATAAGTGGTTGATTCAGATGGCCACTGAGACAAACAACAAACGTGCGCTATCGGAGCTAGCTGCAGTAGGAGAACCGCCTTATACAAAAGACTTTAAACAGTGGTCTGTTATTAGAAAATGGCAATTTAAATATAATACGATGTTCTACGATGCAGGTGATAAAAAGTCTGCCACCTTTTTTTCAGGTCTAAAAATCATGCTGCGGTCGCCGGATTATTCTCTAATAGATATTTATAATTCTCTTGTGAGAGGTTTTAAGCTTTCGTATACAGATGCAATCATCCACGACATCAATTCATTTGATTTTTTCAGCGAGGTGCCATCCTTAAATTTACCGGTTATGTTTATCCATGGAAGGAAAGAAAAACATGTCATGTCTGAACTCATCACTCGATATTTCGAAGTACTTGATGCCCCCAAAGGAAAATCATTATATTGGTCTGAGAAATCCTCACATGCTTTTCACATTGATGATGCAAGAGAAAATGAGCAAAGACTTTTAAGCCATTTATTAGAGGCGTAAGGTTCATAACGTACCTACCAAGAACATTAGAGTTAAGGAGTTAAAGGAAAAATGAGAAAAGATCAAATTATCAAAGAAAAAATAAGTTTAGTAGAATGGGTTGATTCTTTAAAGGAAATTTCAAATGATCTTTGGTTTAGGCCTTTTAAAGAAGGGGCATGGGGGATTGCAGATGTCATTTCACATTTTATTTCATGGGACAAATTTTTAATAACCAATAGAGTAGCCTGTATTTATCATCATGAGGAATTTCCAGCGTTAAGTATAAATGTAGAAGCTGTAAATAAAAATGCATCACAATACGCAAGATCAGGTATTTCCAAAGAGGAACTTATTACGGAGTTTATCACTGTTCGTAAGGAACTTGTGTCCTTTTTACAAAAGATCCCAGAAGGAACATTCACCGAACCTTACCCTGGAAGAGAACACATGACAATAGGTGAGTACTTTGCAGGAATGATCGAGCATGACTTAAAACATAGAGAACAAATAGAGGAACATATTAAAAAGGAATGAAACACAGGGACGGTTCTTCTGCTTCATTTTCTAGCGAAAATGAGGCATGAGAACCGTCCCCATGCATCTTTCCATGCATCTTTTGAGGAAAATTGTTAAAATTTATGGAATTTTTTGTACCTTATCCACTTAATAAGACCTAAACAAATCATAAAATGTAATTTAAAATAGAGTTAAAAAAGAAAATATTTTAATAGATTCCAAAAATGTAACAAAGAGCAGGTACTAAAGGAATTGAGCATATTATTACTTATTTGGGATTTCAAGATTTAAAAAGGAGTAAATGCCATGCAATTATATCGGGAATTAAAAGCTATAGATAGTAACTACCCTTTTGTTTATGAGATTTATGACGGAGATCGTAAAGAAGGCCTGCCGGAATTTATCCGAGAAGTTAAGAATAAGGAAGAAATCTATATCTCTTTTGATGCTCATGCTGAGCATTCTTTAATTCATGTCATCGTACGTGAATTATACAGTTTTTACCAAGAAGAGGCACCAAACTTAATAGATAATTTAAAGAAAATAGGTTTAGGTACCACAAAAATAAGCTTGTTTCTAAGTGGAAAGCTGCTGACTGGTGGTTTTATTTACTTGATGGCTCCTTGGATAGGTTCTTTAATTACAGTCACGCAATGGACCAATAAAGATGAAGAGAAAGAAGAGAAGCACAAGCTCGCGCTGAAGGCTCTTAAGAAATTTAAGGAAGAGGAAGAACATATCAACCAATTGGATACACTCATTCTGGCTATGACCAGATTACTATTTACATTGAATTATACAAAAAAAATTTTCGTACATATAAAACATCCCGAGAACTTAAATACGATAGATCTTCAATTTTTAATTACTTATTACAGCTTATTCAAAGACCAATTTTCAAGGACTCAGATTGCTCAGGAAACGGGTTTGTTTTCTGTTTACGATAATATTGAAGCGACTAGTCCGCTAGTGACCATTTTAGAGTGGGGGAACTTAAAGCCTCGGGACAGCTTAGCGGATTCCTATTTCGATGATGACATGATAAACCCTCAATTAAAATTGTGGCGCTGGTTTTTAAGAAGATACAAAATGGTTGATGATTTATATATTAAATATATTCCTGATATGCCAAACAGTGAAGACGTCTTTGTTGGTCGGCATGAGCTGATTTCTTCATTAAAAGACACTTTTGCTATTGCCAAAGATATATCTAAACCAATGATTAGGACACTGGCCGGAAATTCTGGCATGGGGAAAAGTACAATCGCCAAGCAATTTAGGGACGAACTGCTTAGCGGGGATGCTGCAAAAATTCATTTTGTTAACACAAATTACAGTTCCGAAATGATTGGGGTAAGTAAAGGTCTAACGGAAATTCGCAATGCCATAAATAAATTAAATGTCAAAATTAATCCCACCTTTACTAGAAGAATTAAAAACGTTTTAGTCGGGAATGAAAAAGTGAAAGAAAAGGTGTCTTCTTTAAGTAGATTATTTAATGTTTCTTCTGATATGGAAAGTTTGCTCTCACCAATACTAAGTGTTAAAGGTGCCAGTTTAGGGGCTATAGGCGAAGTGATTTCCGGCGTTTCAGCAATAAAGGATTCCTTAGAGCTTAAAAACAGTTTCCAGGATACGACCTATAATATAGCTTCATTAAATATATCTAACCAGGAGAACGGAAATTCCATTCAAGAAATTATAAAGGGACTTACCCAAGATGCGTTAAAATTGCTTGAAAAGATTAAAGAAAATAATGAAACTCTTGTTTGGATTGTCGACGACTTCCAATGGATGGACGAAGAATCAGCGATGTTTTTTACCCTTTTGCTTGATAAATTGGATAATATGAGAATGCCGGTTATGTTTTTATTTTTAGAAAGACAGTCAGACAGTATCAGTAGAATAAACTCTTTTGTCCGATTAGAGCACTTTAAAAAACTGCACAAAATGCTTGAACACACCTTGATGAAAATCGAGGGATTCCAAGCAAAAGATATTGAAAAGTACTTAACGGAAATTATGAAAAATGATCAACAAAAGAATTTGACGGAAACAGTAGCAACTGCGCTTGCAGAATGGTTTCAGATTGACAAGGGAAAACAATTAGAACCTCTATTCTTAAAGGAAACCGTGAATTTGTTCCAAGATTCCTTAAATCAGCAATCTTCCCTTTTCGTTTATGATTCCGAATATAAAAGGTGGAAATGGGCTAAAAACCATCCTCAGGAGCTAGCGGCGCTCGTTCGAAAAAACTTGAATGAATGGTATGCTTCCAGTGAGCAAACCGACCGAATGGCCGAAAAATTTACTCCAATGATACAGGCGGTGTTAGAGGAAAGAATCTCACGATTAAGCAAGCATTTCCACAGCAATTTAGGAATAAAGTTGATTCATTTTCTCGAAGCAGGCGCTTTTATTGGGGAACCTATGAGTATAAAATCAGCGTTAAAATATGTAACTGGAAATGAACAGGCAGAGGTAAGTCAAAACGTATTAGATGAAATTGAATTTACATATATGATTTTAGTCCGTTTTTATTCAAAAACTAGTTTATCCTCGTTATTTTATCTATTTGCCCACTCTGTCTATAAAGAATTTTTAGAAATGAGATATTTGCTAAAACGAAAAGACTCCGAGATTAATAATGAACATGTTCAAATGTTTAAGCTTATTGACGAGGAATTAAGTGAAATGCTTGAGGAGGACTTAGAAGAGGAAATAATTGTGCCTCTATTAAAATCTGCCTTTAAGCACGGAAGCTATGCAACAGATGAAACAATGATTGAACGAACTTTGAAATTTTCTCACCAAATAATTCAATACGACTTAGGGAATTTAAAATTTGACAGCGCTCTAAATCAATGTGATTCCACTATTGAATTAAGTATGAAACACTTTGGCGATAAGAATTTACACACGATAGAAGCCTTAAACCAAAAGGCAGCTATTTACTATGAGGCAGGAGACTATAAAGAAGCAATTAAGTTATTAAAAGAAATTTATCCAGTAACAAATGGTTCTGAATGGCAGGAGCTTGATATAGCGGTTAAAAATAACCTTGGAATCAACTACCGTCATCTGGGGGATTATCCCAAGGCTATCAAATACTACAATCAGGTCTTGGAATTTAACGGGCTTGATCAAACATCAAAAATGACAATTATGAACAATCTTGCAGTAGCGTATAAAAATAGTGAAAAGTATACTGATGCTGAGCGAATGTATAAAGACTTATTAAAAATTTGCGATACTAAAGATAATACTGAATATCAAGAAATGAAAGCAGATGTTTTACATAATCTTGGCAGGTTATACGAATCAATTAGAAAGTACGATAAAGCGGCTTCTGCAACTGAAGAAGCCTTTATGAGAAATAAGGAAAAATATGGATTAGAGAATTATAAAACTGTAAAGGTAATGAATTCACTTGGCTCGATATATAAAGAGCTGGAACACCCTGAAGCGGAAAAACTTCTCTATGATTCGATGAGCCTATTTGAAAAGCTACTGCCTCCTTTGCATAAGGATATAGCTTTAGCCTATCAAAGTTATGCTTCGTACTTGTATTCCAAAAACCCGAATGATTTGCGAGCAGAGCAATATATCAGGAAGGCATTGAAAATTTTTATTTATGGTGTCGGGGAAGAAGAAAACATTTACTTTGCTCAAATGTTAGACAGTTTTGGACTTATCAGTTTAGAAACAAAAAAATATCGGAAGGCAGAAAAACTCTTATTAAAATCAATTTCCATTAAGAAAAAGATTCTTGAACCATTAAGTCCAGATCTTGGTCAAAGCATAGCAGCTTTAGGTCATTGCTATTTAGACAGTAAACAAGAGGATAAAGGACTTCCTTTGCTTTGCAGAGCATTGGAAATCATGAAGTTAGATAACTTTGAATATTATGTTGTGGGAATTACCCATACCATTATGAATTACTATTTACAATCAAACGATATTAAGGGGGTTATTTCCTTTCTAGAAAAAGAAGTGGAAGGCTGGTATCCTAAAATTCTTCCAAGTAAGAAATATATTGAATTCGTTGACATACTCATTAAGTTTTACGAGAAAGATAAAGAGTATGAAAAGGCTAAGAAGTATTTGCCATATCTCATAGAAAACACGAAGCGTCATTTTGGACCAAATAGTAAGGCACTTGCTATCTCATATAACTACAGTGGAATGCTTGAAACTTACCTTGGAAAACCCCAAAACCTGAAACTAGCAGAAAATTATTTAAATAATGCTATCAAAATAATGAAAAGTTATCATAAAATGGATAAAAAGAATTTACACACTTGTACCCAAAATATGATGAAACTGCTCTTAGTACTGAATAATCCTCAAAAAACAAATAAATTTATTAAAGAGAATAATTTGGATATGATGGATTTTATTTCGGCAAATCCTCGAAGTTTTCATTGATGGGCAATTTTTAGAAATTTGCTGTTTAGAAGAGGATGAAATCTTTTCATGGATGAGCAAGATAATGGAAGTTTTGACGGTGAATTTGGATGATGCCTGGAAGGAAATTTACGGAAGTTACTGGGGAGGAAATAATCCACCCTTGAGTGGAATACACTTGCCAGATAGCCATCCCATTAAAGAGACCATCCATTGCTGGGCCGAACATGTTACTGCATGTTCGGTCCTTTTATTATAATTAACCGATGATTTTTTTTTAAAACTATTAAATCTGTTTCAAAGATTATTGGGTCCAACATTGGAATTTTAAACCCTGCAACAATCGATTTAATGGAAATGCTGGCCAAAGCCTATCACTTTAATCAATATTGAAGGTTGAGGGAAAGGTAAATGAGACACGAGGACCGTCCGAGACCACTGAAAAAGGTAGATTAAAGACAGTTTCACTCTAAATCGAGGTAGTTTTGTCTTTAATAAGCCGGATTAAAGACATTTTACCCTCAGTCGAGACAGTTTTGTCTTTAATAAGCCGATGTTAGGCGTGTTTTTTTCAGTGATCTCGAACCGTCCCCATGCATAAGATTCCGTCGTAAGTGTAAAGAAAAGCTGCTTTTAGGTGCGATTAATTAAAAATTCCCGTGCGGTTGTAAGAAAATTATTCACAATGGACGACTTTTCATCTTTCCGCCATGCTAGTGAAGTAGCAATTGTTTTCACCGGAATTAGGTCTTTAAACACGATCCCTTGGTTAGGGTGTTCCATTGCCAATTTAGACACAATGGTGATCCCCGTGCCAGCTGCAACAAGGGTGAAAATCGTCGTTAATCCATTTACTTCTTGAACTATATTGGGACTAAAGCCAGCCTGGGTGCACAAGGAAATGATGGTATCATAATAAGGTGTGCCAATTCTTCGAGGGGGGAGAATGAAATTTTCTTCAGCCAATGCTTTAACATCTAACGGAGCTGGTTCAGATGCTAAAGGATGTGACTGGGGTAATGCCACAATAAACGGTGTTTCAATTATCGTATAGAAATTGAAAAGGTCACTGTTATAGGGAGGAAGTATGCCAATTTCAATTTCTCTCTTTTCTAGGGCTTCTCTAACACCTGTTGAACTTAATTCTGTCAGTGCCATATCCACATTTGGAAACTTTCCCCTGTAATGAAAAAGAGTTTGTAATAATAAATTATGCATACTGCCTGAATATCCAATAGACAAATGACCCGTTTCCCCATTTGCCACTCTTCGTGTAGCTGCACACGCCCGTTCAATCCTATCCAAAATTTCATAAGATTGTTTCAGAAATTCTTTGCCGCCTTCCGTCAACTCCACCTTTTGTTTTGTTCGGTCAAGTAATTTCACACCTAATTCCCCTTCGAGCTTGATGATTTGCCTGCTTAGCGGAGGTTGGGAAATGTTAAGTCTCTCAGCGGCACGGCTAAAATTAAGTTCTTCGGCAACAGCAATAAAATAGTGAAGTAGTCGAATTTCCACGTTATCCTCCTTGCAGCGTAATACCTTTAAGGTATAAGAGTGCTCATTATAGATATTAGACTAACTATTCGAAATATTCTAGTATTAAACTATAATTCCATAATTGTAAACAAACAAAATTTACTACAAAAAGCTTACACAACCAGGCTTTTTATGAGGTGAAAGTGGATGAGAGATTTTATCGAAGATCTTGAAGCAAGGAAAGAGAAAGCACGGCTATTAGGCGGCAAAGAAAAGGTAGAAAAGCACCATTCCTTGGGCTTCAACACGGCAAGGGAACGGATTGAAATGTGTGTTGATTCCAATTCTTTTATGGAGTTTGGAATGTTAAATCATTCTGATTATGACGAGTTTAAGGAAAAGAGTCCTGCAGATGGAATGGTTTCTGGCCTTGCAAAAATAGAGGGCCGGCAAGTTGTCATTCACGCTACCGACAAGACTGTCTTTGCAGGTACAGGAGCCACTGTCCAAAGTCGTAAATCACGAAAGTTGTACGAATTGGCAGTGAAACGAGGTCTTCCGATCATTTACCTAGCGGAGGGCGGGGGGCTCCGAATGCCTGATGGGATGGGATCTGATGGAATAAGTGAACATATGATGCCGATGCAGTTCCTAAAGCATGATCGTACCGTACCTGTTATGACGGCTATTTTAGGAGATAGTTATGGCAGCCCAACTTGGAAGGCGGTTACATCGGATTTTACTGTCCAATTAAAAGGAACCTGTATGGCTGTATCCGGTCCTCGTATGCTTGAGGTAGCAACAGGAGAAAAACTTACACCTGAGGAGCTAGGCGGATGGAAACTACACGCAGAAATTACGGGCCAAACGGATGTAAGTGCGGATGACGAAGAAACGTGTATGGATTTGATTAGAAAGTTTCTATCCTACATGCCTTCCCATGCGAACGAAGGGCCCCCTTTTAAAGAAACGGGTGATGATCCGTATCGATTATTAGATAGCGTAATGGATATTGTTCCTACGCAAAGAAATCGAGCCTACAATATGAAAAAACTGATTGATGTCATTGTCGATGAGGGGTCATTTTTTGAACTTAAACCCTATTTCGGAGAAGCACTCATTACAGGATTGGCCAGGCTAAACGGTATGGTTGTAGGGATAATTGCCAATCAACCGATGAAGTTTGCGGGCGCTGCGGGTCCGAATGAATGCGATAAAGCAACTGACTTTATCTGTTTATGTGACTCCTTCCATATTCCGATTATCTTTTTACATGATATCCCAGGGTTTCGAGTCGGCAGTCAAGCGGAAAAAGCAAAGATTCCAACGAAAATTATGGTATGGAATCAAGCATTAGCTCATTCCACCGTTCCGAAAATTTCTGTGATTGTACGAAAAAGTATAGGAGCAGCATATAGCAATATGTGCGGACCTGATATGGGAGCAGATTTTGTGGTGGCTTGGCCTACCGCAGAAATTAACTTCACAGGTCCAGAGGTTGGAATTAACGTTGTGTACGGTCGGCAGTTAGAAGGTGCTGATGACCTGCCAGAAGCAAGAAAAGAACTTTTAGGAAATTGGGAGTTTGATAGCTCACCTTATAAGGCTGCCGCAAAACATCTTATTGATGATGTGATTGACCCGAGAGAAACCCGAAAGTTTCTATGCCAAGCACTGGAATCCGTAATGTTAAATAAAGGGACAAAAAGTCAGAGACTGCTCGCAAACTGGCCGACAGGTTTTTAATAATAAGGGGGAATTGGAATATGGATGAAAGTCAGTACCTAAAAAATTTACAAAGACTCTGGGATAAAAACTGGCCCGGGGAAATACCAAAGGAACCAAAATATCCATTTGGTGAAATACCATTAACGGACTATCTAAGAAAACGAGCAGAAATAACGCCAGATAAAGTTTGTTTTATTTATTATGGCTTGGACATCACGTTTAAACAATTGGATGATTGGAGCAGCCGTTTCGCTGCTTACCTTATTTCTAAAGGGATAAACAAGGGGGACCGGGTAGCCGTTTTCCTGCCTAACTGTCCACAATTTATCATTGCATTTTATGGAATACTAAAAGCTCAATGCGTACATGTCCCGGTTAACCCAATGTTTAAAGAACAAGAACTGCTCTATGAATTAAATGATGCCGGTGCTGAAGTTCTAATTACGCTAGATCATTTTTACTCATTAGTACAAAAAGTCAAAGATAATACGAGCTTAAGAGAAGTGATAACGACAAGCCTGCGAGATTTTTTACCACAAAAACCAACTATACCATTGCATCGTTCCATGCCGCTTGAACCAGTTTTCTGTCCAGGCACGATTTCTTTCCTTTCAATAATAGAAAACTCAAAGTACTCTTGTTCCTTGAAGTTGAATGATAATCTAGATGATTTAGCAGCCCTAAACTATACAGGTGGAACAACGGGAATGCCTAAAGGCTGTCAACATACACAGCGAAATATGTTATATACAGCAGCTTGTATCTCCACTTATTCATATAGTATTCCATCCTTAGAAAATAGGGTTAGCTTGAGCTATTTACCCATATTTTGGATCGCGGGTGAAAATAATAGTCTCATTGCCCCTGTATTTAAGGGTGAGACGCAAGTATTACTTTATCGCTGGGATGTAAAAGCCGTGTTGGAAGCCATTCAACGATATCAGGTGAATGTATTTGGCGGTGTCTTGGACAATGTTTTAGAAGTATTGGATGACCCTGAAATTGAAAAGTATGACCTAAGTTCGATCAAAGCAACTTCCGTAAGCTCTTTTGTTAAGAAGCTGTCAATTGAATACCGTGAACGTTGGAAAAAACTAACTGGGGTTACCATAAAGGAATCCGCTTTTGGTATGACAGAAACCCATACCATGGATACGTTTACCACAGGCTTACAAACAGACGACATGGATCTTAAGACTCAGCCTGTCTTTTGCGGACTGCCAATGCCTGAAACGAAAATTAAAATTGTTGACTTTGATTCGGGGAAGCTCCTTCCATTAGGACAAGAGGGTGAAATAGTTATTCATTCGCCATCTTTACTAAAAGGGTACTGGAATAAACCAGAAGCAACAAAAAATTCGTTTACGAATGGCTGGTTCCACACGGGTGACATTGGTGTCTTGGATGAGGAAGGATTTTTGCATTACTTGGGAAGACGAAAGGAAATGTTAAAGGTCAATGGCATGAGCGTTTTTCCTCCTGAAATTGAAATCATTTTAAGCAAGATGCCAGGCATTGACGGGTGTGGAGTGGTTGGACAGGAAGATTCAGAGAAGGGACAAATCCCGATTGCGTTTGTGCAATTAAAGGACGAATTTAAAGGTACTCTTAATGAGGAGAAGATACACCAGTGGTGTAAGGAAAATATGGCTATATACAAAGTTCCGATAATCAGAATTATCGATCAACTTCCATTAACAGCTACAGGAAAAGTGAGAAAAGTAGATTTACCACACGTGGTGAGAAATTAACTCAAACCATTTGTGTACTGCAGAAGTTTGGCGATTATTCATATTAATAAAAGGACGCATACGAAAAAAATTACCGGTAATTGTCATGTTCACTTTGTACCACACGGTGATTTTGCCACACGTGTGGTTTTTTGTTTTTTCATATGTTCAAAGTGATGATACTTAAAGATTGGACTCGATAATTTAAATGACCTAAGCATTTTTAGAATGAGAGCAAAATTATAAAAGCACATGCCGGTACATTGCCCATTTTGCGATGTCCGGTTTTATTTTTGTAAATTATACTTTACTTCATGTAAAGTTTATATTACATTATGTATAACATATTTTACCAAATTTAGAAGAAAATAAAATAAGGGGGAAACCATGACCTATCAAGAAAAGAAAAGCATCGTATCGTTGAGCAGCGCCATACTCATTTTCGGAGCTTATTGCTTGTACATGTACCCACGGCACCCTGAAGGAGGGCTGGAGTCCTTGGAAACCTTTCGCTATTGGGGTTCATTCGTACTCATCCTGACTTTGCTTTCAATAGTTGCACACATCATTATCAGCATTCTTTTTAACATCATCTTTAGAATAACTACTGGCGAAAAGGAACCAGCGTTTGCGGATGAGCTGGATAAGTTAATTGACTTGAGAGCAAACAGAAATTCTTTTTTTGTCTTTATTTTCGGCTTTCTACTTGCAATGGGATCGCTGGTTATTTATCAGCCGTCACAGTTGATGTTCATGATCCTGATCATATCAGGGTTCATTTCTGATGTGACTGGATCTGTTACGAAACTTTATCACTATCGGAAAGGAGTCTAATAATGGGTAAAAATCTTGTCGGCAATCATATCAGGAGATTACGATTTGACCATAATGAAATGACTCAGCAGCAACTGGCTGACAAGGTGGGCGTTACAAGACAAACCATCGTGGCTCTCGAAAAGGGAAATTACTCCCCATCCCTAGAACTTGCTTTTCGCATTGCTCACGCCTTTAACTTACCGTTGGAAGAGGTATTCTTCTATGGGCAAGACACAAAGAAATAAAAACTATGATTGTTATACGCTTTACCGTTTTTGAATTTATTAAGAGAAGGGGATAACAAAATGAATTCAAATAAAAAAGCGGCAAAAATGGTGGGAGTACTGTTTATACTTGCGGCAGTTACGGCGGTAATTGGTCTAACCTTATATAGTCCTATCCTAAAAGGTCCTGATTACCTGATTAAAGGCTCGGAACATGCTAACCAGGTGATAACGGGAGCGCTTATGGAGCTAATACTTGTCGTTTCCGCTGTTGGTACAGCAACGATTATGTTTCCTATTTTAAGAAAGTACAATGAAACGATTGCACTCTGGCATGTTTGTTTTAGGTTTCTTGAAGCGATGATCATCACGGTTGGTGTAATAAGCGTACTGTCCCTCTTAACCTTAAGCCGGGAATATACAGCAGCGGGTGCTCCAGATATTGCCTCTTTTCATGCTTCAGGCACAGTACTAATAGCAATACATGACTGGACATTTTTGCTTGGTCCCAATTTCATGCTGGGCATTAATACGATGATGTACAGTTATATATTTTTTAAATCGAAGCTCGTACCAAGATTTATTCCCATCTTGGGTATGACAGGGGCAGCCCTTGTTTTTATCGCCGCATTGTTAGAAATGTTTGGAGTCATTCAACAAGTTTCTTTTTGGGGTGTTATACTGGCGCTGCCAGTAGCGGCTAATGAAATGATTTTAGCCGTATGGCTCATCGTTAGGGGATTCAATGAATCTTCACTTGCTGACATGTCTACAAAAATAGCATTTGGAGCTCCACTAGAGATAATGAGTTCCTCAAAAAAATAACAGACAAATGGATACGGAGGGAAAAGAATGAAAGCCATCGTTTATAACAAATATGGTTCACCCGATGTTCTTAATCTGACAGAAGTAGATAAACCTATTCCTGAGGACCATCAGGTACTGGTAAAGATTCATGCAGGATCCTTGAATTATGGTAATCTAGTGCTTTTGAAAGGAGAGCCCTTCTTAGCCCGTTTGGCCTTCGGTCTTCTAAAACCAAAATACTCCATACCCGGAGGTGACATTGCAGGCCGGGTCGAAGCAGTTGGTAAAAATGTTAAACAGTTTCAGCCAGGCCAAGAGGTATTTGGAGATCTTTCCAGAGCTGGCTGGGGTGGTTTTGCTGAATATGTATCTGTTCCTGAAAATGCATTGGCATTAAAACCAGAAAATATCACATTTGAGGAAGCTGCTGCGGTACCAATGGCGGCCGTTACTGCCTTACAGGGTCTAAGGGATAAAGGCAAGATTAAGGCGGGACAGAAGGTTTTGATAAATGGTGCCTCTGGTGGTGTTGGAACTTTTGCGGTACAGCTTGCCAAATCTTTTGGTGCAGAAGTAACAGGTGTTTGCAGTACAAGAAATTTAGAAATCCTTCGTTCCATTGGGGCAGATCATGTCATTGATTATACAAAAGAGGATTTTACCGAAAAAGGACAGAAGTATGACTTGATTCTCGGTGTGAACGGGCACCATACGATTACAGCTTATAAGCGGTCTTTAAATGCTAATGGAACTTTTGTTCACGTCGGAGGTTCGGGTTCACAGCTGTTTCAAACAATGACCTTAGGTCCTTGCTTCTCGCTCACTGGGAGGAATAAAATGTCTAGCCTATTACAAAGGCAAAACCAAAATGATTTAATTTATATAAAAGAACTCCTTGAAGCCGGAAAAGTAAAACCAGTTATTGATAAAACTTTTAAGATGAGTGAAGTGGAAGAAGCTTTCAAGTACTTTGAACAGGGGCACGCTCAAGGAAAAGTTGTCATTACAGTATGACAACTTTTAAGGAATCATAACGGATAGGATGAAGACAGGCGATACTATAAGTTGGTATCGCCTTTTCTAATCAGCCTCTAATTTTCTCTTATTTTTTTAAATATATAAAAATTTCAAAATTTTGTAGTATAATATTTTCTGAAAAGAAAAAAACTCCTAAAATGTGTAAAGGGTGAGAGAGATGCTTGCTAGAGATTTTATTTTAAAGACTTTGCAAAAATATGAAGTAGAGTATTTGTTTGGAAACCCTGGAACAACCGAACTGCCATTGGTAGACGGGCTAGTGAACTATCCGGAACTTAAATATGTTCTTTCCTTACATGAAGATGTGTGTGTTGGAATGGCTGCAGGCTATGCCCAAGCAACCGGTAAACCAGGGGTCGTTAATCTTCATGCTGCTCCCGGCTTGGCTCATGGATTAGGGAACGTCTACAACGCCTATCGTGCCGGGGTACCGCTTATTGTAACCGCCGGCCAGCAGGATACCAGACTCGCTATCCAGGAACCTGCATTATGGGGAGAAATGGTAAGCATGGCCCAAAATTACACAAAATGGAGTTGGGAAGTAAAAAATGCACAGGAATTACCAATTGTTCTGCACCGGGCCTTTAAAGTGGCTATGACAGAACCGATGGGCCCTGTTTTTCTTTCTCTTCCTTCGGATGTGCTATGGCAGGAGATTGAGGCAGAAACAATCCCACTTACCATTGTTTCCTCTAATATTAGGGGAGATCTAGAAGCAGTGCAAAATGCGGCCGATTTGATTCAGCATGCAATCAATCCTGTGTTTATGGTCGGGGATCACTTGGCCAGCTGCCAAGGGGTGAACGAAATGGTTCGGCTCGCGGAGATGATTGGTGCTCCTGTATATGTAGAGCATCAGGCCTCCAGATTAAATTTCCCTTATGGTCACCGTCAATACGCGGGAAGATGCCTGCCAAACGGTCCCTTTATCGAGAAGGCCCTTTCAGAAGCAGATGTTGTGGTTTTCGTGGGAGTCACGAGTCAAGCCCCATTGCTTTACTTTGACAAGCCGATTGTCCAAAAGGGAACCAAGGTAATCGCAATTGATAGTGGTGAATGGGAGCTTGGCAAGAACATGCACGTAGATATTGCCATTTCGGCCAACCCAAGGATCGCCATTAAGGAAATGACAGAATTAATCGAAATCCAATCAAATGTTGAGGATAAGGCCCGATTCGAAAATTTAAAAGAAAAGACTATACAGAAGAAAATACATAGTGATGAACTGCGTTTAAAGGAACTGGAAGAAACTAGAGGCCAATTTCCTTTATCCCCTGCCGAAGTCATGTATGAATTAAATAAAGCACTGCCGGAAAATGTTTTAGTTGTAGACGAATCCGTAACTTCTGGAAGATATACCCACAGTTATTTGGAACTAAACCAGCCTGGAAGCCTGATCGCATTGAAGGGCGGTGGCCTAGGATACGGTATGCCGGCCTCCCTTGGCGCACAGCTGGGGTGTCCTGATCAGAGGGTAGTCAATATAATCGGGGATGGTTCTTCCCTTTACTATATTCAATCATTATGGAATGCTGCCAAGTATCAACTCCCAGTCGTCTTTGTGATTATGAATAACCAAAGCTACATGATTCTGAAAGGCGGAATTCTTAATATCAAAGGGGAGTCCGCTAAGCACAACGTTTTCCCGGGGATGGATTTAAACGAACCGCCAGTAGATTTTGTCAGTGTTGCTAAAGGGTTTGGCATTGATTTTGTCAGAATTGAAAGGTCCGAGGAACTTCAACCGGCTTTTGAAAAAGCCTTTCAGGAGAAAAAGCCGATTTTGCTGGATGTGGCTATTGATTCAACGGTTAAGGTTTATCTTCAGTAAAACTATTATAAATGCTTGAGTTGTACCGGGCAGTTTAAGGTATGAAATAAGAAGCCGATATTCCTGTTTACTGTTGGAAAATCGGCTTATTTATTAATTAGGACGATGGTGCAATTGTGCTTTTTACCTAGTATGGCTCCCAAACTAAAACGGTACTCCGTGTAATGAGTTATAAAAGTATTTTTTAATTTTACTAACCTTGGAGGAATGTAAAATGACCTATCTTACATCAAATCAATCAAAGCCTGCTACTTCTTTTACAAAAGAGGTACAGAAAAGATTCACGGAAATCTTAAATTTTGAAGATAAACAAGATTTTATCGATGCCGATCGAGGCTTGATTGCTTCAACTGAAAATAAAATCCAAGATTTTATTGAATCTGTTGGAAGTGTGCCTGACACTGTCAACCCAAGTTTATGGAGAAACGTACAATTACAAGCAAAAGCTGGATTGTATAAAGTCGTTGATGGAATCTATCAAGTGCGTGGACTTTCCATCGCTACTACTATATTCGTAGAGGGAAAAACCGGAGTGATTGTCATAGACACTTCCAGCGGAATGCCATCTGCGAAACAAGCAATTGAATTATATTTCAGTCATCGGCCAAAAAAAACAGTGACTGCCATCATTATTAGCCAAAGCCATAGCGATCATTACGGAGGTACTAAGGCCATTCTTGAATATGCTGACAATCCTGATATCCCGATCATTGTCCCTGAGCATTTTACTAAAGAGGCGTTCAGTGAAAATGTTTTATTGGGACCCATTATGAATCGGCGTGCATGGTATCAGTTTGGTATCGGTTTGCCAGTGGGAGAGGGCGGGTTTTTATCAACCGGAATTGGATCGGTTTTCGGTACAGGCAATGCCCATCATGGTTTTGAAATGCCTAATGTTGAAATTAAAAATGAAGTGGAAACGCTTGAAGTAGATGGGATTCAGTTCACCTTTTTATTAACCCCGCATACTGAAGCACCTGCTGAAATGCATTTTTATATTGAAGATTACAAAGCTTTATTTGTTTCCGAGAATGCCAATAAAACGCTGCATCAGATTTATGCGATTAGAGGGGCGAAAACTCGGGATTCACTGGAATGGGTGAAGGCACTTGATAGTACGATAGATTTATTTGGTGAAAAAGAAATCGATGCTTTGGTGATGATTCATGCTTGGCCGGTTTGGGGGAAGGAACGAGCCTTAGAGCATTTAAAATATCAACGTGATCTATACAAATATATCCATGACCAAACCGTCCGATTAGCCAATCATGGATATACCATGGATGAGATTGCCGAATTAATTGAACTTCCGGAGTCATTAGGGCAATATTGGGGTAATCGCGGCTATTATGGTACGTTAAAACACAATTCAAAAGCCGTTTATAATTTTTACTTAGGGTATTATAGTGGACATCCCTCTGACTTAGATCCACTTACACAGGTGGAAGCGGGGAAAAAGTATGTCCAATACATGGGCGGTGCAGCCAATATATTAAAACAAGCGAAGGTAGATTTTGAGAATGGAGAATACCGTTGGGTGGCTCAAGTGGTAAGACATGTGGTCATGGCGGACCCGGAAAATGTGGAAGCAAAGGAATTATTAGCGGACGCTTTTGAACAATTAGGATACCAGACGGAGTCGGCTAATTGGCGGAATGCTTATCTTTTAGGGGCATCAGAACTAAGAAATGGAGTCCGTCAAGGGCGAGCCGCATCAAAAGAAATTTCGCGCTTAATCCTTAGGACTTCCTTTGACGAATTCTTTAAGTTGATGGCCGTTAGGTTAAATGGACCAAAAGCAGAAGGTAAGAGGATCGTCGTTAATGTAACTCTAACAGATGTAAATGAACTTTATACGATTTACTTAGAAAATTCTGTTTTGAATAAGAAGGAAAGGCTGGATGCTAATCCGGATGTTTCAATCGTAGCTGACAAGAAAACATTTTTTGAATTTTTACTTGGAGCAATAGACTTAGAACAAACCATTGCTTCAGAAAAATTAAGACTATCAGGTAACACGGACAAGCTAAAAGAATTATTAAACCTGTTGGATGACTTTAATCATACTATTAATATTGTAACTCCTTAAATGTGAAGCACGGGGACGGTTCTTCTGCATCATTTTATAGCGAAAATGAAGCACGAGAACCGTCCCCATGCATCACTTTTCTAACTCTTTTCGCAACAACCTATTATGCAGTTTGGAAAGCAATAGTAAGGATATGATGGTACCAGCTAGGGTTAATACCATATCCCATTGTGCATCCCATATATCACCTTGGTTCCCTAGAAAGTTTTTAGCTGTTTTTCCTCCCTTGCCTATAATAAAACTTATCCATTCAATGATTTCATACATCGCGGAAATGGCAAGAGAAATACTTGTCACAATCCAAAATAACCATTTCCCTTTTTTCAACGGGGTTTTCCTTAATAATATTTCTCTTATCACAATGCCAATCATGCCTTTTAAAAAATGACCAAATCGATCGTAGTGGTTTCTTTTCAAATCAAAAGTATCTTTTATCCAATTGAATAGAGGAACCTTTGAATAGGTGTAATGGCCGCCGACAAACATCAAGATCGCCATAATAGCAATAATGACGTAAGAAAAGGTAGTAAGACGAAACTTTTTGTACGTTAATAGGGCGATCATTAAAACGATGATGGCAGGAGTGGCTTCCAATGTCCATGACTTGTAGCTTGCAGGCTTGATAAGTGACCAAATTAAAACGGCTATTACAACTAGTAATAACAGAACATGAATCGTCTTGACACTTTTTCCTTTCATTTCTAATATCACTCCTATATGGTTTCCCCGCAGCCGTAAAAAGGCTGTTGAACCTATTTTTTCAACAGCCCTAAATAGTTTGATTATTTTGGTCTAAAAGGTTGGAAAGGATAACCGAGTTTTCTTGGTCGGCATCATATTGCACAACATCATCATACTCGAATAAACGAAAGCTATTGGGGAAATGTTCGCGCATGTATTTCACAAAAGCCTGCGGATCATTATTTCCTCCACTCCGAAATTCCATCATAATGGCCCGAAATTTATGCGGTGGCAATTCGGTTTGGATGTGATAAGAGTTTGTAAATCCCAATTGATCCGAACTGTATAGGTTATAGGTATAAAACATCCTAAGACCCTCTTTCTTTAGAATTAGTTATATTATTTTGCCCTAATTATTGATAGTTATCTGTGTATATTTTTGCAAATCAATTAAAAAATATAAGGGTGAAACATGGGGACGGTTCTCGTGCCTCATTTTCGAGCGTTAATGAGACATGAGAACCGTCCCCATGCATCTAAATAGAGGAGCGAGCTTAATTGAACGCTGATAACACGGAAAAATTCAGATTTAGGCTGGAGAATGATGAAGGGGAGGTGGAAGTTGAAGGTGAAATCTATGGGGAAAGCCAAATCCCATTTTTTGATGATATAAAGTTTAAAGCAGTTATTGGGCTGCTTAATTCAATTGATAAAAAGAACTTTAGTGATTCAGGGAATCATCAGGTATTTAAATATTTTGTCCAGGAAATTGAAGAGACGATTCATGAAATGAAAAAAAATGATCAATTTCAAGGAAAACTTAATTAATTCAAATTGTGGTATGGGCAAATTAATAAATCAAAACTACCTAAAAAACACTAAAATAAGAAATAAATACAGCCTAGGAAGGGGAGCGGTTCTTCCCAGGCTGTATTTATTTGTATAACTATTTTCGCATATCATGCCATTTTTGAAATTTACCATGTTCAAAGTGTCCCTTGTGTACCTGGTCAAAGTGATGCTCTGAATGAGTTGCCCTTCCGCCGCCAAAGCCAATCAAAACACCGAGTGCAAAGACACAAACAGAATAAATTATTCGATGCTTTCTTTTCTTGCGAGAATGGCTGAATTTTTCTTTTAATTCATTTCTAATTTCATTTTTAATCTCATCTTTAAGAGTTTTGATGTTTTCTTGATTCCGTTCTAAAGTTTGCTTTTGAGGTTCTTCCTGAGGTAGTTCTCGTGGTTCATCTGACATTCCTGCACACACCTCCTTTTCTCCTAATATATAGAAATCATAATTTATCATTTCTTAACAAATTGTTAAATTTTATGGAAATTTTTTTGCTCTTTTACTGGACTATAATTTGGTGTTCGGGACCTAGTAAATCTTTGATAAAATTACGGTTTGGTTTGAAGACAAAACAGAGGCAAATTTCTATATTGGCATCTGGAAATATTTGTGATATTTTTGAGCTACCGATTGTTAAAAGAGTATTTATATCAGTCATCGATTCAGTATGTTTTGGAATAAAATTAATTGTTTTTAAGAGGGAGAGAGAGATGAATATTAAGGGGCTAGATCATTTAGTTTTAACAGTTAAAGATATTGAAGTTACATGTAAATTTTACTCTTCAGTTATGGGTATGGAGGTTCAAACCTTTGGTGAAGGCAGAAAAGCACTTAAATTTGGAAATCAAAAAATAAATTTGCATCAAAGTGGGAAAGAGTTTGAGCCAAAAGCAATAAGCCCAACACCTGGCTCAGCTGATTTATGTTTTATTACGGATACTCCTATAGAACAAATAATAGAATCCCTAGAAAAGCATAGAATTACCATTATTGAGGGGCCGGTAGAACGAACTGGCGCAGTAGGACGCATTTATTCAGTATATTTCAGGGACCCGGATTTTAACCTTATTGAGGTTTCTAATTATATTAGGTAAAAATATTGAGTAGACATATTCTTATAAAGAAACACGGGGACGGTTCTTCTGCCTCATTTTCTAGCCGAAATGAGACACGAGAACCGTCCCCATGTCTCATTATTGACAATATATTAGTATGCCATTATCATTTTAGTTACTTTATAGTAACAAAATTTTGCATTTGGGAGGTAGTAAGTGTGGAATTCTTAAATGATTATATATATGACGAAAAGCCTGAAAATGTAAGTGAAAAAGTGCATCAAAATAGAATGAATCAAAAAAAAGAAATCATCAAGACTGCTTTTAGGCTTTTTGGCCAAAAAGGTTATTACAAAACAACCTTGGAGGATATCGGCCATGAGATCGGAATTACCAGAGCGGCCCTTTATCGCTATTTTTCATCGAAGGATGAACTATTATTTCAATGTCACAAAGTGGTGTATGAATTTGCCTTGAATAATCTGAAACAGCTGCAAGACATTCAAAGTCCTTCTGAACGCATGTCAAAAATGTTAGAATCTCATATTCTTAGTTATTTTCACGAAGATTTTCCCTTATCGTACCCAACTTTATTGTCGCTTTCCTCATTTCCTGAAGTATATAAAAACCAGATAAAAGAGTATAGAAAAATGGTTGAAGAACCATATTTTAAATGTTTGAAAGATTGGCGGTGTGAGAGCCCCGATCAGCTTAAAGATGTGGATGATAGGATTATCATTAATACTTTTTTCAACGCAGCAAATTCAGTGCCTAGATGGTGGGATGGAAAAAGTGACCCAACCGAAATTGCAAAAAATGTAGTAGCGATTCTGGTAGATGGAATTAAACATGTATCGAATTAATATTAAAAAATGCTTATATTCTGAAAATTCAGTTGACTTTTTGTTACTATGGAGTTACTATATTTTTGTAACTCGATAGTAATTTTTTGTGCAAAAAAGTATATTTATATGTTGTACATAACTTCATCTAAAAGGTTTCAAACTCCATGAGCTTGTAAGGATAGTTTTTAAGAAATAATACATTGAATGGAGGCATTAAATAAATGGACTATAGACCTATTTCCAACCTTAAACTCCCCGTAATTGTCGCACCGATGTTTAGAGTGTCGGGTCCTGATCTTGTCATCGCGGCTTGCCGAAGCGGTGTGATTGGATCCTTTCCAGCAATAAATCCTCGCACGACAGAAGAACTAGACCATTGGCTGACTCAAATTTCAACTGCACTTGAACATACCCATAACCCAGCGCCATATGCAGTAAATATAGTTATCCGCAGTGAAAAATTATCAGAAGAACTAGATGCTGTGAAACGTCACAAAGTTCCGATTGTGATTACGAGTGTTGGGTCTCCAGAAAAAGTTGTACCACATATTCATTCCTATGGTGGATTGGTTTTATCAGATGTTGCAACACTCCGGCATGCACAGAAAGCAGTGGAATTAGGGGTAGATGGTTTAATTTTGCTGTGTGCAGGAGCAGGAGGCAATACCGGTTGGTTAAATCCATTTGCCTTCGTTCGGGCAGTAAGGGAGTTCTTTGATGGAATCGTTGTCGTAGCAGGCTGCATTATGGATGGTACTTCCATTCGTGCAGCCGAAGCCCTAGGAGCAGACATGGTGTATATGGGAACGAGATTTATCAGTGCAAATGAGAGTATGGCAGTTGATGAGTATAAATTAAAGCTTTTGGCATCCAACATAGATGATGTAATGACGACGAAGGAAATCTCCGGCATGCCTGCGAATTTTATTCGCTCCACCATTGAAGCAGCGGGTTTAGACCCTAAAAATCTACCACCCTATGAAGAGTTTAATAAGGGAGATATTCGAAAGCAAAGATGGAAAAACATTTGGTCAGCAGGTCAAGGCGTGGGGGCAGTTAAAGAGGTCCTTCCTGCTGCACAAATAGTTGAACAGCTATATTTAGAATATACCGTTTCCGAAAAACAAAGAAAGACACTCTAATTATCTTGGATTCGACTTTATTTTTCTAATTGAAGAAAATGAAAAGGCGGGAGGATAGCAGATGAATTCAGATGTATATCAACCAATACATGTAAGTGAAAAAAAACAAGGCTATATGGATGATTTGCTTAGGGAGTTATCCGAGAAAAAGAGCTCTAAACTGGATGAGCAAAGAGTAGAGGCCGTACAAAAACAGCACTCCAAAGGAAAATTAACTGCCAGAGAAAGAATCAATCTGCTTTTGGATGAGGGCACATTTATTGAATTTGGTATGTTAGTTCAGCATAAGGGTATGGAAATGATGGAAGGAAAGGATGCCCCAGCGGATGGTGTAATTACGGGGATTGGAGAGGTTGATGGCAGAACGGCTGCCGTATGCGCCATGGATGTTACCGTATTGGGTGGGTCGATGGGGCGTAAGGGAATGCAAAAAATAGAACGTATCATTAAAATGGCTAAGGATTCAGGATATCCAGTCGTTCTTTTAATGGAAGGCGGAGGGCATCGGATACAAGAGGGATTGGATGCACTGGAATTCGCTATAGAAACTCATTTAACTGCATTTGCGGATTTAGCCCTGATGTCAGGTTGGGTTCCATTAGTTTGCGGCATTATGGGACCTGGTTTTGCAGGTCCGGCAAACTTTGCTTCTTTATGTGACTTTGTTCCAATTGTAAAAGATGGAACGATGGGAATCGCTGGCCCCAAATTAGTGAAGGCTGCAATAGGTGAAGATTTATCGAAGGAAGAACTAGGCGGAGCCGTTTTTCAAACACAGCGAACAGGGATGGCCGATTTGGTCGTGGAAAATGAAGAAGAATGTATAAGAGAGATTAGAAGATACTTAAGCTACCTTCCATCAAATGCAAGTCAAAGTCCTCCGAAAGTACCAAATCAGCAGCCGCTAAATCGAGTGAATCCTGAACTGTTATCGGTGATACCTGAATCGTTAAACAGAGGCTATGATATGAAGAAAATTCTAGATTTAATTTTTGACCAAGATAGTCTTTATGAATTAAAACCTCAATATGCCAAGAATATCATCACTGCTTTCGCCCGAATCGACGGCAGAACTGTCGGGATTATTGCGAATCAGCCTCGTTATCTGGGGGGAATTATGGACGCAGAGGCTTGTACAAAGGCAGCAAGATTTGTTAGTTTGTGTGATGCTTTCCACCTTCCCTTACTCACCTTCATAGATGTTGCAGGGTTTTTACCGGGGCAGCAATCTGAATTGGCAGGATTAGTCCGTAAGTCAGGAAAACTTCAATATGAAATTGCCCAAGTGACAGTACCAAAAATTTCGGTTGTTGTTCGAAAAGCATATGGGTTTGCCTATTTGGTTCTGGCCAATCAATCGAATTACCAGATTGCCTGGCCAACTGCGGAAATCTGTGCGATGAGTATCGAAGGTGCAGTAGAGGTCGCATATTCTCGCGAATTAGAAGGTGTAGAAAATAAAGAAGAAAAAAGACAGGAATTAATAAGTAAATTTCGATCACAAACAGGGGCAATACGAGGGGCAGAAGGTTTTGGGGTAGATGATGTTGTGAATCCACTAGATACGAGATATCTGATTGCCAAAACACTCGAACGATTGCCTCAGCAATTACCACTTCAAGTACCACCAAGAAAACACGGAATTAGTCCGATTTAGAAGGAAAATTTCATCCTGAAATATCGGAATATTCAGCAATAACAAGTATTTTCCTATTAATTCAAGGAGGTGGTTCAGAGATATCATCTTCCAGCATGTGAAACAGAATGAAGAAAACTGTTCAATAATGGAGGTAGTCCAATGAATGTAAAACATAATACGTTTACCGTAGGTGAAATTCCTCAATTTTTTGGGGAGAGATATGATACAAAGAATAAACTGGCAGTGAAGTCCAATGACGGATTCTCCATCACGTGGGGCGAGTTAAATGAGAGAAGTAATAAAATAGCTAGATTAATAACGGAAGATTTTAAGTTAAATAAAGGAGATTCCGTTATTACCTTTTTGCATAATTGTGGTCAATACCCGGAAATTATTTATGGAATTGGAAAGGCAGGGTTAATCGTTGCACCCATTAGCTTTCGTTTCGTAGCACGGGAGCTTAAATATGCTATTGATCACTCTGACGCAAGAGCTATCATTTTGTCAGAATCTTTGTACGATGTCTTTAAGGTAATAAAGGACGATATTCAAATTCCACCTGAAAATGTCCTAATCATCGGAAATGGAGAATTTGCAAACTATGAAAATATGATCAGCCAAAAGTCCGGTCAAAATGTTCAGATTACGGCTGAGGAAGACGATTATTTCTGGATGGGGCTTACTGGCGGTACAACGGGATATCCAAAGGCTGCATTAACAACACATCGAAGTATGGTTGAGCATTGGAGAAGAATTACGATTGAATTTACCGTACTGGAAGATGACTATGAATTAATTTGCGGTGCCTTTTATCATGGACTTGGATTTTTATTTGGACTTCAGCAATTAAGTGTTGGGGGTTCACTGTACATTTGCAATACGTTTAATCCTTCGTTGGTATTAGGAATTATTGAAGAAGAAAAGATTACCGCCGCTCCGATGGTTCCAACTATGTACAATGATATCCTGAATTATCCTCAGAAAAAGGATTTCGATGTGACATCGATGCGGGTACTTGTATGTGCCGGTTCGGCATTATTGACAAGGACAAAAAAAGGCACTATCGAATATTTCTCGAATGCAGGTTTATACGAATATTATGGTTCTACCGAACATGGCTTCTTCACGATCATCAAACCAAAGGATCAATTGAGGAAAAATCGATCCTGTGGACTTCCTTTTTACGGGATGCAAATAAAAATTCTCGATGAACATGGGAATCCTGTTCAGCAAGGCCAGGTAGGTGAAATATATAAGAAAGGCTTGCTCCTCGGGAAGGAATATTACAAAAATAAGGAAGCAACGGAACAGAATTATCGGGGAGATTGGGCATCCTCCGGTGATATGGGGTATCTGGATGAAGAAGGCTTCCTCTACATTGTCGATCGGAAGAAAGACATGATTATCAGCGGGGGAGTAAATATCTTTCCTACGGAAATCGAGGAAATCCTTCAATCACACCCTTCAATAAAAGAAGTTTCAGTTGTGGGTCTGCCTGATGAGAAATGGGGAGAAGTTGTAAGCGCTTTTATTGTCAAGAGTGATCAAGATGAATTGACCCAAGTAGATATAGTACGTTATTGCGATGGAAGGTTAGCGAATTATAAAAAACCAAAATACATTGAATTTGTTGATTCACTTCCTAAAAATGCAGCCGGAAAGATCTTGAGGAGAGAATTGCGAGATTTGAAATCTAAATCTGGTATTGTGTAATGATACTCAATGAATCCAAATGGAGGGATTAGTATGTGGTATAAACTTCCAGGCAAAGCGGCATTTCTATTAATCTGGTGTTTTGCAACGATTGTAGTCATTTATGGACCATGGGGTGGAGATCCAGAACCTGGTAAATTCTCTTGGGTTGCTATATCATCTGGAGCTACTTTGATTTTAACACCATTACTCGCTATTTTCTTATCTGGAGGCAGCAAGGAAAAAGAAACGATGATAGATCAAGATAAAAATCAAAATCTATAGGTGGTGTTTAAATGAAAATATTTGAAACCTTGTTAGTATGTGCATTCTTTTTGGCCTATATTTTAATTGGTGTGTATTTTAATAGGAAGGCTTTGGATAACCGTAGTGATTTTTATGTTGCTTCTGGAAATGTAAACCTGCCAATTAATACGTTAGCTACCTTTGCTGCTTTTGCTAGCGGTGGTTCGTTCTTGGGATCAATTGGAGTAGCCTATTCTTTTAGCTTAAGCTATATTTGGTCAGCCATTGTTGGGTCAGTTTCCGGCTTTATCATTGCTTCTGTATTAGTTGCCCCATATCTGAGCTCGATGAAGCTCAATAGTTTGGTAGACTTTTTCAAAGAAAGGTATAACAATTGGAAAGTTCTAAGAATTGTTGGTGGTGCAATTGTTGTAGTGGCATTCACTTTATATCTGGTATCACAGTATAAAGCGGCAGGGATTACCGCAGAGTATTTATTAGGCTGGGACTATGTTTGGACACTTTTACTTGTGACGATTATCTTTGTATTCTATACCTCGATTGGAGGTATGTGGGCCGTTACGATGACAGAAGCCATACAAGCCGTACTTATGTTTATCTTCATGATCATTCTTCCAATATTTGCAGTCATTAACTTAGGCGGACCAGCCAAGATGATTTCTAAAGCAATTGAAATTAGCCCGAATTGGTCCGCATTAGGTGTACCTCTTACCACAGCGATCGGTTTTGCTCTTGTATGGACGTTTACCGTTTCCTGTTTTCCGCACATTTCAATGAGAATTCTCGCCTCTAAATCCAGCAATGTAGCACAAAAGACGATGGGGTATACAGGCCTTCTTTACGGAATCTTTTGTTTGGTAGGCTTTATTGGGGTTAGTGCAGCAGCCCTAAACTTATTTCCGATTGGCACAGAACAGGCATTAAAAGATCCCGATTATGCTTATATTGCTGTAATGGAGCAATATTTCCCTCCCGTTCTTCAAGGTTTTGCGACTGCTGCCATCATCGCTGCGGTATTGTCAACAACTAGTGGATTATTACTGGCTATATCTGTCGCTGTAAGCAATGATATTTGGTCTTCCATCTTTCCAAATACAAAGGAAAAAACAGTACTGCGGATTGGAAAGATATCCATCTTTGTAGCAGGGATTGTCTCAGCACTGTTTGCACTAAATCCTCCTGCACTATTGGTCATTTTGTATTCACAGGCAACAGCGATGATGACATCAGGATTCTTTGGTCCTCTAGTACTTGGAATCTGGTGGAAAAAGGCTACAAGGCAAGGGGCTTTGGCAAATATGATTGTTGGAAGCGGTGGTTTCGCTGTTTTATATGCACTCAATTCGTTAAAAGTTATCACCCTCCCTACCTTTGCAGAGTTTTTAATCGCATTGCCGCTAGGTTTAATTGCCAATGTCATCGTTTCAAATGTTACCTTTAACGCGGCTTCGCGTGAATCACAGGAAATGATTCATAAAATGGATGAAGTTCATAAAAATGCACAATCTGTTGTTGGATAAATAAGAATAACCTTGATATGGAGAAATTGTTCCTTCACGTTTTTTCATATCAAGGTACTTTTTCTTTACGTAAGGAAAGGAAGGGGCGTATGGCAAAATTCAAAAGCATTTGGAAAAACTTTTTAGCTTATGACATAGAAGAGTTTAGAAAAGACATAACTCATTTTTTTGAAGTTAATAGTGTAAAAGGAAATTGGGAAGAAAATTCAGGATCCTATCTTCTTAGCAATAAAAAGGGGCTAACCTTTATAGCTAATTATTCCACTTCATTTAAATTAAGTCTAATCAAAGCGACGGCGAGTCCGGTAGAGAGATTGTTGATAAATTTTACTGGAAATAGCGATAAATTGGAGAATGTTTGTTTTATCATCATCGAAACAGTAGATAAAGAAGACTTCCGTAAGGTAAAACAATTATTATCTCAATTTTTCAATCAATTAGACAAGAAACCTTGGGATCTAAAAAGTCACCCCATGTTTCAATTTGCCTGGATATTAAGGCTGAATGTAAAAAGGCGCTGGAAAAATTTTTTGATTATAGAAAATTAATGGTTTGATTTTGGAGGGAGATTTGATGTCATTGCGACATGACCAATTGACTGTAGGGGAAATCCCATATTATTTTGCCAGCAAGTTTGATACAAAAGATAAGGTCGCGGTTAAAACGAATGAAGGTTTTGTATTGACATTCACACAACTTAATAATAGAAGTAACCAGGTTGCCAGATTGATGATCGAGGATTTTCAGCTTAAACAAGGGGATACCGTCGTCACCTTTTTAACCAATTGCGGACAATATCCAGAAATCATTTTTGGCTTGGCGAAAGCCGGAATCATTATTGCCCCGGTAAGTTTTCGGTTTGTTTCCAGGGAGCTGAAATACGCGATTGAACATTCGGACACTAAAGCCCTCATTTTATCAGAAGAATTATGGGATATATATCGTGAAATTGAACATGAGGTCCAAATTCCAAAAGATAACATACTAATCATTGGAAACGGGGCAATGGCAAACTACGAATCTAGAATAAAAAAGAAAGATGATAAGAATTTTGACGTTAATGTTCATGAAGATGATCATTTCTGGTTAGGTTTAACGGGCGGTACGACTGGTGCCCCTAAAGCAGCTTTAACAACCCACCGATCAATGATTGAACATTGGCAGAGGGTGGCTATTGAATTCACGATGCTGCCAGACGATTATTTATTAATATCCAGCCCTTTTTATCATGGTCTGGGATTTTTGTTTGGGCTTCAGCTGTTAAGTGTTGGCGGCTCCTTGTACATTACAAATACTTTTAGCCCGAAACTGATTCTTAGCATTATTGAAGAAGAAAAAATTACGGTGACGCCGGTGGTACCGACCATGCTAAGTGAGATTTTAAATGATTCTGATAAAGATAACTATGATGTTTCCTCTTTACGTGTATTGGTCTGTGGGGGAGCCGCTCTATTGACCAAGCTTAAGGAGGATACATTACAGTTTTTTCCTAAATGCGGATTATATACCATGTATAGTTCAACTGAACATGGTTTTTATACCTTGCTCAAACCAAAGGATCAGCTTAGAAAAAATAGGTCCAGCGGATTGCCATTTTACGGGGTAAACATAAAAATTCTTGATGAAAATGGAAATGAAGTGAAACAAGGTGAAGTGGGAGAGGTCTATAAAAAAGGGTTATTGTTAGGAGCGGAGTACTACAAAAATTTAGAGGAAACGAATAAGTGTTACAGAGGGGAATGGGCGTCTTCTGGTGACATGGGCTATCTTGATGAAGAAAGCTTTCTTTATATTGTCGATAGAAAGAAAGACATGATTATTAGTGGTGGAGTAAACATTTATCCCACTGAGATTGAGGAAATCATTTTGACCAACCCGTCCGTCAGGGAAGTTTGTGTGGTTGGGCTTCCGAATGAAAAATGGGGTGAAATCGTCAGCGCCTTTATTGTAGGAAAGGATGGTTCGACATTATCTTCCGAAGATATCCTTCGTCATTGTGACGGGAAAATGGGTAATTACAAAAAACCGAAATATATTAGGTTCATTAATGAACTTCCAAAAAATGCAGCGGGAAAAATCCTGCGCAGAAGTTTAAAGGATATTTACGCAGATCCAAACTTGATAGGATAAGTTTTCGTTCCCGCTCAAAACGACGATTGGAGGAATCCTAATGAATATCGGACAGACGTTACTGGTAACAAGTTCTCGTTACCCTGATAAAACTGCTTTAGTAGATACATTTCAAAATATTAAGCTATCATACAAAAATCTCAATAACAGAGTAAACAGATTAGCAAATGCGTTATTATCATTGGGAATTCAAAAAGGTGATCGAATCTCAATTCTATTGGAAAACTGTTTTCAGTACGTTGAAATCACGTATGCAGCGGCCAAACTTGGCGCTATCATGGTACCGTTAAATTACAGGCTAAACGAAAAAGAGATTAAGTTCATCATTCAGGATTGTACTCCAAAGCTATTTATTGTTGGCAATGAATATCGTGAAATTGGCCAAAATTGTTCACTTGAACAGGAAGAACTAGACTTAATCATGGTGAATGGGGACGACTGTGGCAGCCAGTTTCTACATTATGAGAGATTGATTCAAGTCGCCGCGCCTGATGAACCTCAGGAAAAAATTCAGGAAGAGGATATTTTTGGACTTATGTATACGAGTGGAACTACTGGCATGCCAAAGGGGGTTATTCACACCCATAGAAGTTTAATTGAGATAGCTGTCAGATTTATAATAGAGGCCCGTGTCGAAGAGAAGGATCATACATTAATTGTTTCTCCTCTTTTCCATCTTTCAGGATTTGGGACATTACTGCCATCCATAATTCAAGGTGCCCAAATCATCACCATGAAAAATTATGATCCGGAATTGTTTTTAAAAACCATTAGTGATTACAAAATCACCTTTTCACTGCCCGTCCCCACAATGATTACGAAAGCGCTGGAAGTGAAGGACCTACAGCGGTTCGATTATTCCAGTCTACGCTTGCTTATGTATGGTGGAGCATCCATCCCCACGCAGACATTGACCAAGGCGATGGAAGTTTTTAAATGCGATTTTTTGCAAGGGTATGGATTAACGGAAGGGACGCCTTTATTGATATTAACTCCAGAGGATCATCGGTATGCACTGGAACATCAACCAAAGCTTTTGGAGGCAGCGGGCAGGTCGGTTGTCCTTGGTCAAGTGAAAATTGTCGATGATAATGGAAATGAAGTAGGGCCTGGCCAAATGGGGGAAATTGTTGCTCAAACGCCACAACTGATGAATGGATATTGGAAGAGAGAAGAAGAAACTAATAAGACTTTAAAAGAAGGCTGGCTTTATACTGGAGATATCGGAATAAGGGACAAGGAGCATTATATATATATCATGGATCGGAAAAAAGACATGATTATAAGTGGGGGAGAGAATATATACCCCGCTGAAGTTGAAAAGGTCATTGAAAAACTACCTCAGGTGCTTGAAACCACTGTTATTGGCGTTCCGGATAGTGAATGGGGGGAATCGGTTAAAGCGTTCGTTGTTTTCAAGGAAGGTCAGCAATTGTTAGCTTCCGAAATTATTGAATATTGCAAAAACAATATCGCTAGTTATAAAAAACCATCTTCTATTGAAATCTTGCCCACTTTGCCAAGGAATGCCGGCGGAAAGGTCTTAAAGAATATTTTAAGAGAGCCTTATTGGAAAAATCGAGTAAAACAAGTATAGCGGGCAATTAATTTTACATGAAGAAGAGGTTGGTAGAAACATGCCGTTAAAATCATTACGTATTTTGGATTTAAGTCGACTGTTGCCAGGACCATATTGTTCAATGTTTTTTTCGGATTTTGGAGCTGAAGTGATAAAAGTGGAAGAACCAGATTTGGGAGACTATGTCCGGTGGTTTGAACCCAAAGTGGATGATAATAGCGCCATTTTTCATTCCCTTAACCGTAATAAGAAAGGTATTACATTAAATCTCAAATCTGAAAAAGGGAAGGAACTATTCAAGCAACTGGCAAAAACAGCAGACGTAGTGATTGAATCCTTTCGTCCAGGAGTAATGACTAAACTTGGTTTAGGTTATGAAAATCTTAAAAAGATTAATAAGAAACTAATCTATTGTGCTATTACTGGATATGGCCAGGATGGACCTTATTCTCAAATGGCCGGACATGATATTAATTATTTGAGCTATGCAGGGTTATTGGGTTTGCAAGGGGATTTTAATGGCCCGCCAAAGTTATCATCAGTTCAGATAGCGGATATTGGTGGCGGAGCGCAAATGGCCGTCATCGGCATCTTGATAGCGCTGCAGGCTAGAAACGAAACAGGTGAGGGTCAATTTGTCGATATTTCCATGTCTGACGGAGTCCTATCCTGGATGCAAACTATTTTCCCTGATTATTTCACAAATCGGATGCTTCCAGAACGTGGAAAGCTAATGACTGGTGGAGGAAAGGCTTGTTATTATATCTATGAAACGTCTGACCAACGATATTTGTCCGTAGGTGCCTTGGAAGAAAAATTTTGGAAGGTTTTCTGCCATGTAATAGGGGTTCCGCATTTAATCCCGCGTTTAAATGATAATTTTGAAGGTCAGCAGCAAATGATAGAGGAAATTGGATTAGTCATCAAGAAGAGGCCTTTATCAGAGTGGGTGTCTTTATTCGAAGGAAAGGATGCTTGTGTTTCTCCTGTATTGAATTTAGACGAAGTTTTTGAAGATCCTCAAGTTCAATACCGCCAGATGTTTATTGAGCAAAAACTGAATGCAAAACCAATCAGGAACATTGGTGTGCCAATACGATTATCGAACTCGCCAGGGCGAGTAAAAAATAATGCTCCAGGTATAGGAGAGCATAATGAAGAAGTATTTTTGGAATTAGGATATTCGAAAGAAGAAATTGCAGGTTGGAAAAACCAAGGGATTATATAACGTTTCTTTTTTGAATTTTGAATCACGGGGACGGTTCTTTTGTCTCGTTTTCTAGCAAAAACGAGGCACGAGAACCGTCCCTTTGTCTCTTAAGTTTCCAGAAAATTATAAAAATAGGAATTTATTACCTTTCGATTAATACAAAGGCACTATACAATTTGGATTAAAGAGATAGTAAGGAGGGCGGTACCTATGTCATGGCCTGGTATAGAGAAAGTAAAGGCAAAAATCCTCTCCCAGCGCTTGCTGGGGAACTTTAATAATGTTACCCGGACCTGGTATTACCTCAAGGTTTACGAGAAACATCCGGAACTAGCGTGGTCACTGCTTGCACATTTGGTTTCACGAAATGCCGGGTATCAGATGAGCGACTTGAAGCGTTTTGAGTACTGGAAGACATTCATCAACGGGGCAGCACAGCCACCTATATCAGAGCCGTTTCGGACCATTCTGAAGGAAGCGTTGGATCATCTTAGCACAGTTGAAATCCAATCCATCTTTGCCTTTCTAGAAACAGGCAATTTCCTAATTTATCATGACGTGTGCCCGCAGTTGGAAGCATATGATTGGGCCAAGCAATATCCAGATCATGCGGATGAATTGTTCGATATGCTCATCAGTCCTCCATTTGATTGCGATAAGTTTATAAGGGACAAGTGGATGGAGTTCTATCACAATGCAAAGTCTCAAGGTTGGTACCCTGAGTGGTGGTTTGAGCCTGCAGTTGAAGAGCACAGCTTCGCATTGATTATCAATGAACAAAACCAAATCGAAGACCGGTTGGTCCATGATCCTCATAACCGATATTTGGGCAAATTGGGTGCTGTGATCGGCCCACAGCGCATCATTGAATTGATAGGCAGCCTGGGCCAAACGAAACTCCTTTTCCCTGTTGCAAAATCGCTGTCAGATTCCAGCCCTGACCATCTGCTTATTTATACAGTTGATGACTTCAGTACTCTAGGATCAAGAATTGATACTGGCCGCGATTTGTTTGTTGGGTTGTTTAAGCAGACAGAACTACAACGTAATCTTATCGTGAGTTGGGCAATGTCACACCCTTTACATATGGGTACCCGAACCAATTACAACCCATTAAATTACAGCACTGACTTTTCGGCACTGTGGCCAGGGGGACAGACTTTCAGCCCGCCAGTGATCCAAACCTCTACATCTAGTCATGGATGGCCGCGATTTCCCGGAGCAACATTGCGGTATGCCCACCTGCATCTGAAACCAGTTCCGCTGCCCATTTCTGTAATGGACAGATCTGGTGCTGACGTGCTTCGCTGGCTCAGCACACCATCATCACCGAAGCCGCTTGTATCGACCCCGCTTAGTGAACAAGACGAAATTTTTCTTTAAAAAGGGATGAAGATTCTTAAAACAATATTGGGAGGTTAAACATGACCAACCCTTCATTTTTGCTCTCAATGATGGAAGAGCTGAATTTTGTATTGGATCCGCTACGACAAAGTCTGGAAAGTGCAGAGAGCTTCACACTTCTTCTCGAGAAGCACGGCTGGCAATCCGCCCCTGGTGCATTCCTAATCGAGGATGTACGTGACCTTTTTGCCGTGACACAGGATTTTGAAGATGTCCAATTGCTAATGGATCAGGTGCTGACAGGGGATGCAAACTCTCTTGTGGATATGGCTGAGGGGTTTTTTCATCTTCTTCCCGGAATTGTGTCAAAGGTGCGTGCCCTCACTGATCTGAATGTGCAGGATCTAGCTTTTCCTTTTAATCAATCGGAATTCTGGGAAGAGTTTCCCAGGGAACTTATCGAAGATTTGTTTGTCAGTTACCTACATGACTACCGACCCACTTTGTACGCACCACTCTCCTTGCTGGGAATCATTGAATCGCAAATCATTGATGTAGGCATTATCACTGGACGCATCAACTATACAAAGTCAGTCATCCAGTGGGATCGGCTTCAGCTGGCTCTTACTCGCCCCGCAGAGTTAATCCAAGCGGTTTATGGGTGGGGGACGCCGGTGTTTGACGCGGAGCGATTATTGCTGGGCCTCAAAAGATTCTTGGAGGTTTTGGGTTACCCGGCGGACCTTTATGTCCCCAATCAAGCCTTACTTGATGAGTATTATGATACTTCCAACCCCTACCGATCTGCAGTGAAGGAACTTCGCCTGCCTATACTTGGAGGTGCCGATTTTTCCAAGCAGCTGTTTGAATTTGGGTTTTCTTTCCTCCCGATCACGCCTGAGGGTAACCGGGGAGCAGCGCCTGTCGGTTTGGCTGTGGGGCCTGCTATCAGCGGCACTCTTCCCACTTTTGATTTCGGTGAACTTAGTCTTAGCCTTGTTGGGGGTTTCAGTTCGGATCAGGGGATCCGCCTCGAGGTACGCCCTGATAAGGTAAAGGCACGAGCTTCCGGTACCGGAACGCTTGGTGATGCGGAAGCTGCACTAAAGGTTAATCCGGAAAACCCGATTGTCTTGCTTGGGACGGAACAGTCCCACCGCGTTGAGCTCTCTGACTATACACTCCGCCTCTTAGCAAAAGGTTCTGAAGCGAATGCCGATTTTGCCTTTGAAATCGACGTCAAGAACGTTGATCTGATTATTAATCTTTCTAATGCCGATGGCTTTCTATCCAAAATTTTGGGCAATGATCCGCAAAGATTCAAGTTTGGAGGTTCCTTGATATGGTCTTCAAAATCGGGCCTCACCTTTGGCGGGCGTGCCGGTCTGATCCGGACCCTTCCGGTAAACCGGACGATCGGATTGGTAGAAATCCAGGACTTGCTTTATGGAATCGACGCTACTGAAAAAAGCATTGATCTAATCCTGGCAGTCAGCGGAAAGTTCACGTTGGGTCCGTTCGCGGCGAGCATTGCCGAGGTCGGAGCCAAGTTGTCCATGGTTCCTCTTCATGATGATGAGCCGCCGGGCACTTTCGGCAACCTCGATTTGCGGTTTGATTTTAAACCTCCAACCGGAATCGGACTGAAGATTGATGCCAGCATCGTGGCAGGGGGCGGTTATCTCTATTTTGACCATACAAACGAGCAGTACGCTGGCATCCTTCAGTTGGAAATCAAGGGTGGAATCTCCATTAAGGCGATTGGCCTCCTGACCACCCGTTTACCAGATGCTTCCAAGGGCTTCTCGCTGCTTGTCATCATCGCTGCGGAATTTCCGCCTATTCAGCTTGGATTCGGGTTCACCTTAAACGGACTTGGCGGGCTCTTCGGGGCGAACCGGACGATGTCGGTCGATGTATTAAGGGCAGGAATAAAGAACCGTGCGCTCGATTCCATCATGTTTCCGCGTAATCCGGTGGAAAATGCCCCCAAGATTATCAATGATCTTAAGTCAAGCTTTCCACCTGCACAAGGCCGGTTCGTGTTTGGCCCGATGGCGAAGCTTTCCTGGGGGACACCGCCTGTTCTTACAGCTGAATTGGGTATTCTTCTCGAGCTTCCCAACCCGGTACGGCTGGTGCTGCTGGGTCGGATGAAGCTCGTGCTGCCTCAGGAGGAAGCGGCCGTTGCCAAGCTTCAGATGGATGTCATGGGGGCCATTGATTTCGATAAAGGTGACGTCTCTCTTGATGCCACGCTGTTTGATTCTCGTCTTGCTGCCTTTGTGATCACCGGTGACATGGCGATGCGCTTGAACTTTGGCGCCAGTCCATCGTTTGCGCTCGCGGCAGGAGGGTTTAATCCGCGTTTCCAGCCGCCTCCAGGTTTCCCTAAGCTGAACCGGATGACAATCTCGCTAGCCGATTCGGACAATCCGCGCCTCCGGCTTGAAGCCTACATGGCCGTCACCTCCAACACATATCAAGTCGGTGCCCGGTTGGATTTGTATGCCGAAGAAGACACGTTCGCAGGACGGTTTAGTGTCCAGGCGTATCTTGGCTTTGATGCCCTGATCCAATTTGATCCATTCGGTTTCATCGTCGATATCGGAGGGGCAGCTGCCCTGAAGCGAAATGGTGACAGCCTATTCGCTGTACAGCTGGAAATGACACTTTCAGGGCCAAAGCCCATTCATGCTTTCGGAAAGGCCATGTTCGAATTTCTGGGGAAGCGTGAAATTGCCTTTGATGTAAGAATCGGAGATCCAGAACCGTCTACCGCACTGCCTCCGGTTGACGCGCTTGCCTCTTTGCAAACCGCTTTGGCGGACCAGCGTAATTGGAGCGCCCGGCTTCCAGGCGATGGCCGAATGCTCGTGACATTGAGGGAGATTCTTTCTGGGCAGGAGGTGCTGGTGCACCCGCTTGGTGAATTGTCGGTGAGCCAGAAGGTGGTCCCGCTTGGACTAGAGATTACGAAATTTGGTAATGCCAAACCTGCTGGAGGCAGACAAACCTTTACGATTACCATGATGTCTTTTGGAGATTCCGTCGTTAGCCAGTTCACCACTGTCAAGGACGCGTTTGCGCCGGCTATGTTTTTTGAAATGAGCGACACCGAGAAGCTCTCCAGACCTGCATTCGAGCAGCTTCAGTCCGGAGTACGTGCTCCGCTTCAGGATCTTTCATACGGTACGGCAATGACCGCCGATTTTGAATATGAAACAGCTGTCATCGACAAAACGGAAAAGGTAACCCGGAGTTTGGGGCGCCACACACTGGATCCAGGAACTTTCTCGATTCTCACTGAGCTTGGCTCTGCTGCGAACTCGCCAATGAACCATACCGGTGAGAGACGGTTTGCTGGGCCGTCTCGAAAAATCATGATGAAAGAGCAGATGTACAGTGTAGTCAGCGACGATGATCTGAAAGCCCCAAATGGTTCTTTATTAGCAACGGCGAGCAATATCACATATACCGAGGCAGAGGTTGCACGGATCAAATATAATACGACCAGCTCCAGCCAGAGCAGGCGAGTTCAGGTGGTCGGAAGCCATGAGGTGGTGAAATTATGACAGGATATACCTTTTTGCCATGGATGAGGGAAGGCTTGGCAAGTTCAATCCCCAAAGAAGATTCGTTGACCGGTGCGATGGAAAGCCGCGTGCAGGTGCCTGTCAGCCTGCAGGTAAACTCTACAGTGGCGGCGGAAGTTCAAGTCCTACTTTACGGGCCTGGTGATGTCACCGGATTTGACCCGCGCCAGGTACTGCGGACAGACCCTCCGCATCTTGCGCCAGGTTTTGAATCGAATTATTTTGCGTCGATCGAGTTTGACCGTCCCGATTTTCCCTGGATGTTTACACCGGCTGCCGCCAAAGCCGATCGACTGCGGCCGTGGATTGTCCTGATTGTGCTAAGCAAACAAGAAGCGAAGTTGGAAATGGGAGCTTCTCAATCTCTTCCCATTCTTACGATAAAGTCTCCGTATCAGGAAAAACTGCCGGATTTGGGCGAATCCTGGGCCTGGGCGCATACCCAAGTGAATGGTGAGGCGGCAGGGGATCAAGGGCTGAAGGGCATGTTGAAAGGAGATCCGAAGCTGAACCTTTCGCGACTCATCTGCCCGCGTTATCTGCTTCCGAGTACGTCCTATATCGCTTGCGTCGTTCCTGCGTTTGACATTGGAGTGAAAGCGGGACTAGGCGAGCAGGTAGATGAAAACGGCAGCCTTCTGCCGGCGTGGGATGTAAAAAACACTTCAGATACAACTGACCTAAGGCTTCCTGTCTACTATCATTGGGAGTTTGCGACTGGAGAATCCGGTGATTTTGAGTCCCTTGTATGGGCACTTGAGCCGCGCCGGATGGACCCCGATTTGGTTGGGGTAAGACCGATAAATGTCACTGGTCCTGGCTACAATCTTCCTTCCTGTAATGTTCCAGGTCTGGAGGGGGCGCTCCGTGTTTCTGAAGGAACCTCCCCTGGCTTGAATGGTGTACCTGAGAATTTTAGAGGAGCCCTAAAAGATTTGCTGAACAAGCCACAAACACTGACGACCATATCAGACTTGAGCGATTCCGTAATCGTTCCGCCAATTTACGGCAGGTGGCATGCAGCAAAGAAGTCTATCGATTCTACCTCTAGGCCATGGCTGGAACAGCTGAATTTGGATCCGAGATTTCGTGTTACCGCAGGTGTAGGTACCAAGATTGTTCAGGAAAAGCAGGATCAGCTAATGGCTTCAGCCTGGGAACAGATAGGCGAGATAGACCGAGCCAACCAAGCCCTCCGCCAGGCACAGCTTGGCCGTTCGGTCGGCACAGCCATTCTTAAAAGCCACTTGAACAATCTGCCCGCAGAATCGCTGTTCCAGATAACCGGAGCTGTTCATTCGCGGCTTCTTTGGGAGGAGCAAACGATCCTGGCCAAAGAACGGGGGACTACACTTACTGAGGTCCCTGCTTCCGCCGCATTCCGCAGGATTACCCGTCCGAACGGGCCTGTCGCCCGACGGGTAAACGGTGGAGGGAGTAGTCAGAAGCTAGACCTGATTAAGGGAATAAACTCGCTTAAATATAGGCTGAAGCAGCCGCTCAAGAGCCTTCGCGGCGCTGCAGTGCTAGAAGGTATTACCGACAGTCTCGGGGTAAGGCGAAGATTAGAACAGGCCAATAAAGAGGCAATGAGTAAATTGGATGCAAAAAAGACATTAGAAGGGTTTAAGGATGCTGCCATTATCACTCAAGAAGCCATCCTCCGTACAGTGGACCCGCTCCTGAGGGACCCGAAGGATCCGCCAAGATTGCCGATTGAAGAAGGCAAGAAAATTTTATTGGATAGGCTTGACCCAGAGAAGACGGTCACGAATCGGATGCAGGCGTGTATCGTCAATCCGGACCCAATGTGGCGGCCCGAGGATCCCCTCGAGCCGATCATGGCAGCGCCCGAATTTCCTGCTCCGATGTACCGAGCGTTGGCAGATGACTCACAGGACTGGCTTTTACCGGGGCTCGAGCATGTGCCCCCTAATACCCTGACTCTCTTGGAAACAAATCCTCGGTTTATCGAAGCTTTTATGGTTGGACTTAACCATGAGATGAGCCGTGAATTGCTTTGGCGGAGATATCCAACCGATCAGCGCGGTACCTATTTCCGTCAGTTCTGGGATGCAAGAGGGCGCATCCCGCGTCAAGCTTCCACGAAGGATATCCCGCTAATTCACGAGTGGGGCAAGGCGCTCGGTGACCATATGTCAAATACGACGGTCCAGGAGCAAATGGTGCTCTTGATAAGGGGGGATCTGCTTCGCCGTTATCCGAACGCCACCATTTATGCAATCAAAGGGGAGTGGATACCTGTTAACGGAAAAAAGGTACGCCAGCCGAAGTCATCTCCGTTGGTGGATGAACAAAAGTTTCCCCAATTCTCAGGTAAATTGGAACCGGATATTACTTTTCTGGGCTTTGATTTGTCTGCGAGCACAGCCCGAGGAAATGATACAACGGATCCCGGGTGGTTCTTTATCCTGCAGCAGCAGCCGACCGAGCCGCGGTTCGGTTTGGATGTGTCTCAGTCATCAACCGGAATGCCGTTGACATGGCGGGATTTATCCTGGAATGACGTCCATCTATCAGAAGGGCGTTATGTCCAGCTTTCAGGCGGATTGAAGGCTAGTTTTCAAAAGCCAGGAACGCCTGCAAACATTGAATGGAGCTCAGCTTCAAACTCTGCAGCACTGGCTTATATTACACTGCAGCGTCCATTTCGAATTGCGGTACATGCAAGTGACTTACTGCCAATTTAGAAGTACAGAATATTGCCGGGAGGAATCTGACTGTTGATTATTTCCTTTGAGACATAACAGCGGGACGCTGTAAAAATCAACCTATTCCAATGATGTATCACAGGAGGACTTTATGCCGAATAGTGAATTAACAGCCTTACGAGAAGAATTGCTTCTCGCACGAAAATCTGCGGGTGCCGCGGCAGAAGATGCAGTAAAGCTTAAGGAGCAAGTCAAGCTTGCGGAAAAGGAAGCTGCTGTGGCAAAAAAGGACGCTCAGGATAAGCAGTTCCGTCTCGATGATTTGAAAAAACAAACAAGTTTACTGCCTTCCTTGCAAACCCGCTTTCAAGCAGAGCAGGCGGAGTCAGATCGATTGGCTACAGCTGTTAAAGCTGCAAACGCAGAGCTGGCCAATAGAAGGGCGGCGGTCAACAGATTGCCCCCCATTTTTCGCCAACAAATGCTACTGCAGCTTATGGAACTGGAAAGAAAACTGAAGGAACTAGAGGCACAGGCTGCAGCGGCAGCCCAGAGAGCGGCGATTACCAAGAGGCAAATAGATGCGCTCTCGCTGCTTTTGAGGCAGATCCCTGTTGCAGAAGCAGAGGTTGAGGCAGCCCGATTGGCAGAAGCTTCAACTGCACAAAAGCTTAAACAACTCCAGCTCCAGCTTGCTGATGCAGAGGGACGCATTGCAGCTGAGAAGGCTGTCATCCAGCGCTATCATGACAAGTTGGATCAATTGCTGCGGCAATTAAAAACAGATCTGCCAATAGCATTGTTTCCTGTACGGATTGAGACACGATTTGTCACCACCGTAGACGGCACGGATTTGCTCGTCCGTATCTACCCGGATGATATCGGTCAGGACAGCCTTCGCCGCGAATTGACACAAATTGAAATAAACTGGGGTCAAGCGTTTTGGCAAAAGGCAGACGAAGCCGAGAGCGAGGAAGACACAAAGAAAGCATGGTCCGAACTTGCTCAGCGATTTGGAGTTGAGCGGGCGGCTTGGATTAAAGAGAAAACTAGACCAGACGGAAACGGTCCCGGTGAACCGGCATCCTCTGCCTGGGGAAGTGCTGCCAAAGCTGCTTTGTTGCCCGACCGATGGACAGTATTCTTGTACAAGGGAGAAGAGAAAGCGATGGTTGCACAAAGCAGTCCCATTATCGATACCATTGCCACTTCTCCATCCCCGGAATCTAACATGCAGCTTGGAAATAGCGGACTATTTCTGGACGAAGGCATTTTGTGGATGGCAGACTTTGAGCAAGCCGTAAAGATTGGCATGGCGCTGCGTATTCGCCTGAGACCGGAGCTGCTATCAGGAATTGACCGGCTCATAGTGTTGGGTGTTAAGGTTTCTTTGAATGAGAAGGAATCTGCGATCGGTTTGGTAGATCTGATGGATGCCCATCATTACACACACGGTATGGGATTCATTCCGACTGGCACCCCGACGAATAATACGGAAGAGGTTCAGTCTGGTTATGGCGAGCAGGACACCGGACATTGGAATAGTTTTGCGGCGGAATTCAACGCCTCGCTAGTGCCGAAGGCAAATGGTTCGTTAGCGGCTTCCGCTTTTGGCATTCCGGCCGCGACATTTCAGCATGTGCCTCATGCAAACGGGTCGGATCAGAAAGACGCAAAAATCATCAATCATGTGCTGTGGCCGGCTACTTGGGGATATTTTCTGTTCCAGATGATGGATGGAATTGAAATGGAAAATGAACTTGAACAGTGGAGATCCTGGTTTGCCGATTACGTCAGGGCGCGCGGGCCGCTCCCTGCACTCCGAGTAGGGAATCAACCTTATGGACTGCTTCCTGTCACCTCACTCGATCGGTACAGGCCATTATTTGAGCCGGATCTCCTTATGGTTCAAGTGCCTGAGGGGCAGTTGCAGCTATTGTATAGGATCGGATGGAATGTGACGCTGGACCGCGGCGTCAGTCACTGGTCAGATCAGTATAAGATTCCAGTTAATCTGTCTTCCAATTTTCCTCGAACGACCCTTAACAGCATTGTTAGGCCTGTATTGGCACTTACGGCAGCCGATGTGACGGGGAACGGTCTATCCGATCTTATTCTATATGCTTCTGTTCAAACAATTCTAGGACGTACTGAAGCTTATCAGATTGGCTGGCAGGTCAATGAACAGGGGATTGTCAAAAGTTGGAGCAATGCTCTGACAGTGCCGAACGGTCCAGCAGGGGACGTGGTTGCCACTGCCGTAGTATGTGCCGATCTAAATGGAACAGGCCGGCCTGATTTGTTTATCTTGCGGGTAACAGTTTCAAGAGGAATAAGGAGTGCATCATACTGTATTGGCTGGGAAATGGATCAAAGCGGGAAGCCAGCCAGTTGGAGTAACGTGATGCCAATTAAGATACCAATCAAAAGCAATAGCGTTCACATTGCTGCTGCTATCGGTGACCTTGACCAAAATGGTCGGCCGGAGCTGATTATCGTTACCGCTCCGGCCGATGGAAGCGGGCCAGCCGAATGCCTAATCGGTTGGGATTTAACGGTGAATGGGGTAGTTTCTCGTTGGACGAATCAGCAGATCATTCCAGATTGGCCTGCCGGGCAGGTACATGGTCTCAACCTCAACGTCAATAATGGCGGAGACATACCGGAAGTGACGGTCGCTTATTTGGCAGAATCAGATGGGGGCACTGTTGCTTATTTGCATCTTTTAAGCGGGTTTGACAGGGTTAATGGTTCCATAAAGGAATGGGGCCTTCATAGTCTGCCTAACGTGCCGGTCGACCAAAAAGGGGGCAGTCTTGCTTTAGCCCTTGTTGATCTTGGCAGGAGCAGCCGGGTTCATCTTGGAACAGCGAGCGGACGTGTAAACCTTCTGAGTGCACTAAGGAGCATCTGGCGGGGCGCGCTGCCTAACGTGCCATACTATGGACGTACCACAACCGGCAATAAGGATCTGGTCGAGATGCTCGGTATGGACGGTGTTTCTGAGAGTTATATTGTCCGTCCGGTTATGGGTCCTCTCTATACAAAAGAGCTCTGGAATTTTATGCAAAGGCCTCTTGATGATATCTGGTGGAAGAACCAGTTGACAACTGCCGAGGCGGGGTTAAATCTGGTTGGACTAGAGGGCATTCCGAGGCTCGTGGAAATGGTAATCGAAAACGAGGCAGCACAGCTGCAAGCAGCCCTAGTACAAGAAGGGATCCCGGGGGAAGGCGGGGTTCATCCCAATTATATCGCCGAAATAGCCGAACTCGATCCATTGACACTAAATAATTCTAAGCCTCATCGTACCTTGTTATATCTACTATTAAAGCATTCGATGCTTTGGGAGTATGCGTTCGCTGCAATAAGAGCTGGCTTCGTCAAAAAGGAGCAGATGAAGGAACCAGAGCTGATCGACATCCCTGAACGGACCACGATGACTCCGCTTCGCTGGCTTCAAAAACCGGCACCGCCTGAACCGGGCATAAAGATAGCGGACTATTTGCACAAGCTTAGCTACCAAGACCCTGCTCATCAAGATATTGCTGCCATTGTCGAGCAGCGGAAGAAACTTCAATATTTGGCAGTGCAGTCTGTAGATGTGTTGGAAGAGCTTTTGAAGGAAAGTCTCGATCTCAGTTCGCATAGGTTGGATGCCTGGATAACAGCTTGTGCATCTGAACGTCTTAGCGTGCTTCGCAGGAAAAAGCCTCAGGGCATCTATACTGGTGGTTACGGCTGGGTTGAGAACTTGCGCCCATCGCAGGGTACGGCCAGCAATGGCTTTATTCATGCTCCATCGCCGGCACATGCTGTCACAGCGGCCATCCTGCGCAGCGGTTATCTTGCCCACTCTGGCACAGGAAATGGAGATCTGCTGGCAGTAGATCTTTCTTCCGAGCGAGTTCGGCTAGCACTATGGCTTCTTGATGGCATCCGTCAAGGACAGCCAATGGGAGCACTTCTTGGCTACCGCTTTGAACGTGGATTGGAGGAGCGTTCACCAGGCCAGCTGAATAAATACATTAAGGTCTTGCGTGATCTTGCTCCTTTGACAGCTAATAAACTGATTCCCAAAACCGGGGATGTGGAGGTTACTGCTGCAACCAGTGTTGTGGACGGTCTTGCGCTGCTGCGGCGCTGGCAAAAGGGAATGGAAAACGGAAATTGGGGCATGGACACCCTTCCATTTGATGTTCCAGGAACAATCCTGCCCGCCCGCGGAACTTCCGATCATGCTGCGCTGGAGGAAGAGATTAAAAAAATCGCTGATTTAGTAGACGCTTTAAGTGATCTAGCTTTAGCAGAGAGCGTTTACCAAACTGTTCAAGGAAACCCTACTCGTGCCGCTGCCAGCCTTGAGGGGCTATCGAGAGGGGAGCTGCTGCCGCCTGAGCCGGAGGTGGTCCAAAGTGCACGCAGCGGGATTGGTGTTACGCATCGGGTAATGGTGATGTTGGGCGACGTCCATACAGACGATAAGTATCTTCAATGTTGGGATTTTGATGAGGATAGACAGATGCGCGCGAAAGCCGAGCCGGCTTTGAATGCCTGGGCGGCCAGATTATTTGGCGACCCGTCCCAGGTGATTTGCAGGGTACTATTTGAGGATCCAAAAACCGGTACATTTGAGGAAGCTATCATTACGTTGAAACAGTTGCGTTTGTCGCCGCTAGATGTTCTATATACCGCCATTCCTCAGAGGCCTGAACCGGTTTTCGGGTCTCAAGAATACAGAGCCTCTGCATCTGAGATTGAACAACGGACTCTGCTATTGGCAGAACAAATGCGTCCAGGCAGGCTTGTGACGTTATTGCTTGACCGTGACGGCAGTTGGGGAGCAGATAAACTCAGTTTCCCTGAGCTCTTCGAGATAGTTCGTTCAGCACGTACCGTTATTACCGCGGCCCGTGAACTAGAACATAGCGATTTGCTTGAACCTCGTGAAGCGGTTCGTGCAGATGTTGATCTAGCCAATGAAATTGATTTAGCCGATTTAAAGAAAAGAGCGGACCAATCTGTCACCGAATTACAGAATCGCGTGCAGCTGTTGGGAGATTTGACCACGGGTCATCCGCTATTAGTGGATTTGTATCAAGCGCTCATTCAGCTTTCCTATTGCATAGGGGAGGCAGTTCCTATATCTGCAGGTGGAACAGTTGATGAAAAGAGAAATCAGCTTCAACAGCAAGCAACATGGCTCGTAAATGACCTGTCCCAACTGGTCGATCAGTTGACAAACCTGGAGGCTGAATTCGACCGCAATAAGGCCTCGAGGGCCGAAAAGGTAGATCATGACCGGAAGCGGCTGCAAGCCATTTTTGGCGCAGACTTTCGCGTTCTTCCAAAATTAAAGCCGAAAAACACTGCCCTTCTCAAAAAATCATTCGATGACAAATTGGGGATTCAAGAGGTAACCCCATGGTTTCAACGAATCGCCAAGGTACGCAAGGAAGTTGGAAATCTGGAGATGTTGCTGCTTTATGCGGAAGCTGCTAGTGGCGGCAGGGCAGGAATCTCCTTCGATGTAGCTCAGTTACCTTATCAGCCTGGTGATAAATGGGTCGGAGAAAAGAGTGCCCAGGGTGAAAAACTTGGCGGGCAATTGTCCCTTGTCGCTCATCGCCCTGGTGGATTTAACAGAAACGATTGGGTATCAGGTTTGGTGATTGACGAGATAGTTGAAGTGTTTCCTAATAAAATGGAAACAACGGCGGTCGCCTTCCACTATGATGCTCCAGGTGCGGTTGCACCCCAGGCCGTCCTGCTTGCAGTGGCACCGGACGTGAATCGTCATTGGGATGAAAATACGCTCGAAGCCATTCTGCTAGAAACACTTGAGCTTAGCAAGCTGCGGGCTGTAGATTCAACTGCCTTGGGTGATTTAGGACAATATCTGCCGGCACTTTACTTTGCATTTAACTCCGCGAACGAGACGATTGGCATGAATCTGTATGATCTTTCTAAAGAAAAGTCTTGATTTTTTACAAAAATAAGGAAGTGAAAGGAGAATAAGATGCCTTCAATTACAACTTGGACCCGTCTCGAACCGCGTACCCGTAGTGAAGCTATACAGTCAAGTTTGCAGGCCAGAGTTTACGACCCTTTATGGATGCTGGCCCGCCAGTGGCAGTTTGGCGAATTTCAAGGTGAGGATAACGGCTCACCGGTGGCTGTTCAGTTGCAGGCCGAGCAAAGCCAGTTAAGCATGTTTTCTCCAGGAAGACCGCAACGGCTTCCCATTAAAACTGATGGACTGCCTTACGATAGTACGCTGCTGCCACTGGAGACAATGGTGGAGCGAGAGAACATTTCCGCCCCATCCTCTGATAGCTTCCGAAATCAGGTTGAATCAGGACTTCATTTTTTACGTTTGCTTGGCGATACACTGGGTATGAAATACCGAACGAAGTATCTCGATGCATATCCTATCAATCCCTTGACCCCAGAACAGCGGCAGGGAATGGATGCGGACAGCATCCGCTATCATGATGTGTTCACAAGGCGTACGATCAACGGCAGCAGGTTATACACAGATATGAAAAAAGGAATGGATACCAGTACGGGAATCCTGAAGAAGCTTCCTGCTCAGCCGCTTATCGAACCAGCAGACCAACCACAGGTGATAAAACTGGCGACAGAATGGCTTTCTTGGTATGAATCTATAGTCAGCCTGCCAGATCCATCCCAGCCTGCTGATACGTGGAAAGAGGAGAGAATGGAGTACGACTTTGCCACTGCAGCAGCGGTTTCCGCTTCACCAGGGGTTCCGAACGGCCAGCTTGTTATTGTAGCACCGGAATACCAGGGAGGACGCCTTGACTGGTATTCATTCTCCGTTGATCATCAAGCATACTTGTCCGTCCCAGGATGGTCACCATCTGTCAAAACGATCAATAAGTCAGTTCTGCCTACTCAGGTAAGCTTCCCTGGTATGCCGTCTTCCCGTTGGTGGGAATTCGAGAATGCCAATGTTAATATTGGCGCGATTGACAATCCGCCTGATGATCTCGTGCGGATGCTCATGATGGAGTTCATGTTGGTTTATAGTAACGATTTCTTTTTGATCCCGATGGATTTAGACGTTGGCTCCATTTGTCAGATTTCCTCTGTTAGAGTTTGGAATACGTTCGGTGAAGAGGTACTGATCGACCCGGTCAGCAAAACCGAATCTGCTGAGAAGCCCTGGCGCATGTTCCAGCTCTCGCAGGATACTCGCAGCAATTTGTCGGTTCCTAATGACTCTCTTAATCTATTCTTCCTACCTCCAGTGATTGGACCAAGCCTTGAGGGTTCCCCGTTGGAAGAGGTGCATCTGTTAAGGGATGAGACTGCTAACATGGCATGGGGAGTCGAGATGGTCGTTGAAAGTCCTGCAGGTCTGCCGCTTAATCGCCACGAGGATTACCAGGACGTGCTCCGCCGGAAGGAGATGCAAAAGGAGATCAAGTCTTCTGTTGTGACTGCAACTCGTTCCGGTCCGTTGGAGTATCGGGTAAGCACGGTTGTACCAGATCATTGGGTGCCATTCGTTCCAGTTCGGCCGCCAGGATCTGCTGAGGAAGCCAGAACGATTGGGCTTAAGCGCGGTACAGTCCTACATCCCGAAAATGGCCAATTAATCCAGCCAATCGGTAAGATACTTGCTGCGGATCCGCTGATCATCAAGGAGGAAGAGGTTCCACGAGAAGGAATCAAGGTAAGCAGGGCATACCAATATGTCCGATGGATAAACGGCGATCCCTACCTTTGGATTGGACGCCGCAAAACCATTGGGCATGGAGAAGGAGGAATCGGTCTTAGGTTTGATGTGGCAGAGCCAGGGGAACAGTTCTAATGGCTTCGTGTTAGGTCAGGCGGAAGGTTCTGAAGGCTTTTAGAAACGGCGGAAACCTAAATTTTTTTCAAAGTAGTAAAAAATCAAAAAAGGATATTATCATAGCCTTATGTAAAAGGGTTTCTATAACATGCGTCGAATAAAGAATAACATTAATAATAAATCTATGCAGGAACAAACCAGATTTAAAGAATCATTATTTAGAATTAGATTTTACTAGATTAATAAAAAAATCGGAAGTAGGAAATTTACATGTTATTTGATTTAACTGGAAAAGTAAGTATTGTTACAGGGGCTAGTAAAGGGATTGGTAAAAGCATAGCTGTAGGTTTAGCTGAAGCTGGCAGCCACATTGTTCTGTGCAGCCGCACAAAAGTTGAGTTGGATGAAGTTGCGAAAGAAATTGAACAAAAAGGAGTTGAGGCCTTAGTTATTCCGTGTGATGTTTCAAATCCTAATGACATTCAAAATGTAGTAGATGAGGCGGTTAAAAAATTTCATCAAATTGACGTTCTCATAAACAATGCTGGAATAACTGTGAAAAGGCCGGCAGAGGAATACGACCTAAATGATTGGAATAAGGTTATTGGTGTTAATTTAACGGGTGTATTTTTATTCGCCCAGGCAGTCGGCCGTCAAATGATTAAGCAAAAGAAAGGAACCATCATAAATGTTTCCTCCGTTGGAGGGGAAACAGCGCTTACCGGGTCAATAGCTTATTGTGCTAGTAAGGGCGGCGTGAATATGCTGACCAAAGTATTGGCGGTTGAATGGGCTCCTCATGGCATAAGGGTAAATGGGATTGCACCTGCATATATTGAAACCCCTTTGGTAAAGGCCATTAAGGATCAACGAAATGAGTTTGCCCAAAAGGTGGAGGCAAGAACACCACTAAATCGATTAGGATTGCCTGATGAATTAATAGGTTCGGCTATTTTCTTAGCCTCTGATGCTTCATCTTATATTACAGGTGAAACCTTAAAAGCTGACGGAGGTTGGACAGCTTTAGGACTATAATGCATATAGCAAAAGTACACGCCAGGGGACGGTTCTCCTGGCTTTTTTATGCTAGCAGAACCGTCCTCTTGGCTACGCCTGAATACCTTACCGATGACGGGTTTTTATGAATTTGTTAGAATTGTTAAACTATACAATAAATATAGTGTGTCCCTTTAAAAACAGTAGTTTTATTGATATGTCCCCTAGTTAATCCTAAATTGAATACCTCCAAGTTATCCCTGCTGATAGTCAAACTCCACATTTAAATTAGAATTGTTCTTGAACATTTCATCAAATACATCAAGAAAAGTGGTTACTAATGGCGAGTCCTCATTCTTTCTCCATATCAAAGAAAGGTCCATTTTTGCATTGTCATCTAAAATAGGTCTAAAAACAATGCCAGAGTTCCCATATTCGAGTGTTAAATTGGTAACAAGCGATAATCCCATCCCTGTTGAGATAAGGGTTAGAATGGTGAAAATGCCTTCTGCTTCCTGCACAACCTTAGGGCTAAACCCGGCACGATTGCAAATCGAAATGATTGTATCATAATAGCCCGGTTCGTTTTTTCGATGAGCCATGATGAAGGGTTCACTTTCCAATTCTTTCAGACTTAATGGTGATGTATCCCTTGCAAGGGGATGAGTTGAAGGTATGGCCACTACAAATGGTGCATAGCCGACTAATCTTGAATTCAATGTACTGCTTTCAATTGGCGGACAAACAAAACCGAGTTTTATCTTATTTTCGTTTAAAGAGCGAATCTGATTGGCAGAAGACAAATGTTGTAAAACTACCTCAACTTTTGGATATCTTGAACGATAGGTACGAATCAATTGTAATAGTAACTTACTTAGGATTCCTGTGTATCCGATATATAATTGACCTTTTTCACCTTGATATATTTTTCGAACATCCATACTGGTTTTTTCAATTTTATTTAAGATTTCATAAGCTTGTTCTAAAAAATACTTTCCAGCAGGTGTTAATTCAGTATGGCGTTTTGTCCGTTTAAATAATTCAACCTCTAATTCTTTCTCTAATTGTGCAATTTGCTGACTAAGGGGCGGTTGGCTTATATTTAGACGTTGAGCAGCTCTGCCAAAATGAAGTTCTTCTGCGACGGCAATAAAATAATGTAAATGTCTTAACTCCATAAAATCCTCTTTTATTTTCAGAATAATATTTTTTAAATATTAAAACGATTATAACATGTATTAGACCAGTAACTATGTAAAATGGTACCCTTTTACTAAGAATTAAATATTATTCAAATTTTCAAACAATTAAATAAAGGGGGAGGAGTAAATTGGATTTTTCCATTCAAACTGTAAACGATTTATTAAACAATTTGTTTTTAAATCATGCTGATAGAAAAGCGGTACATTTTCATTCACAATCACTCACCTATCGTGAACTACATAATCAAGCCAATAGAGTCGCTCATGGATTGATTAGGTGCGGAGTTAAAAATAACACAAGAGTGGCGCTGCTACTATCTAACACGCCAGAATATCTCGTAAGTGAATTAGGAATCTTTTTTGCTGGAGGAACAAAGGTCCCACTTAACAATATGCTCAGAGAGAATGATATTCTTTATATTTTAAACGACTCGGATTCGGAAGTTCTCATCGTTGAGGAACAATTCTTTCCAATAATCAAGAATATTCAATTGGAATTACCTAACCTTAAAACGATCATAGGAGTTGGCAGTAAGGAAAAATTACCAGATCAATTTATCTCATGGGAATCCTTTCAAGAAAAAGAATCGGAAGCTTTGTTGGAGATTTCAACAAAACCTACTGATCTATCATTAATCCTCTATACCGGTGGTACCACAGGAAAGCCAAAAGGAGTAGTGCACACACATCAGGGAACAGTTCTTACTTTTCTATCCATCATTCTTGAAACAAATATGAGAGAGGATGAAAAAATCCTATTGACCACACCACTTCCTCACGCTGCAGGACTTTATTTGTACGCTGGTTTGGTGAAAGGGGCTCAAATTTATATTGAAAGTAAATTTGATACGGAAAACGTCCTTCAACATATTGAAAAAAATAAGATTACGTTTCTAAGTGCTGTTCCAACAACACTCTATCGGTTATTTGATTTTATGGAAGACAAGGAAATTGACGTTAGTTCCATTCGAACCATTCAATATGGGACTGCACCAATAACTGCCGCCCGATTGAGGCAAGGGTTGGAGATGTTCGGCCAGGTATTTCTTCAAATTTATGGACTAACTGAAACTCAAAGTGCTGCAACTTGGCTGAAAAAGTATGACCATCGCATCGACGGCGAAGATGCAAAAATATTACAAAGCTGCGGTAAATCAACGATCTTGAGCAGAATTAAAATTGTCGATGAAAATGGGCTTGAAGTAAGTCGTGGTGTTGAAGGTGAAATCGTTGTGAAAGCGCTGACAAATATGATTGGATATCACAAATTACCTGAGAAAACAGCTGAAACATTGAAGGATGGCTGGCTGCACACAGGAGACGTTGGAGTTATGGATGAAAAGGGCTACCTTTATCTATTGGATCGGAAAAAAGATATGATCATCAGCGGTGGCATGAATGTATATTCTTCAGAGGTAGAAAATGTCATTCAAAAGCACCCAGATGTCCGTCAGGTAGCTGTTATTGGAGTTCCAGATCAGGATTGGGGAGAAGCGGTTACTGCCTTTATTATCCCTAAAAACAACAAATTTAATGTTGAAAATATAATGCAATATTGCAAAACTAATCTTTCAAAATATAAGGTGCCAAAGTCTATTCAAATTGTAGAGGAATTCCCTTTAACAAATTACGGTAAAGTTGATAAAAAAGTGTTACGTGAACCATACTGGGAATTGGCTGATAGAAGAATTTAAATTTGAAGGGGTTGGATGAATTGAAAGACTATCAAACTATATCGGTAGATTGGAGAAAACCAGTTCTAAAGGTTACTTTCAATCGACCTGATAAAGCGAATGCTATGAATAAACAAATGAACGAAGAACTTGACGACATCATTACCGAGGTTCGCAAAGATACAGATTATAAATTTATCGTATTCACTGGCAATGGTAAGACATTTTCGGCTGGTGCCGATATGAATGAGGTTTTACAAGGAATTGAGAGTAATTCTTTTAGCTCTTCCTTTATAAGGGAAGATCAAATCACAAGACATGAGTTTTTAAGAAAGTTTGATGCACTCGATCAAATTACCATTGCGGCGATAAATGGTCCCATGTATGGCGCTGGTCTAGCTCTTGCCATGGTCTGTGATTTTCGGATTATGGCAGACAATGCAACAGCCTGTCTACCTGAGGTTGAACGCGGATTATTCTTCTCTGGTGGAGGGACACCTCGATTAGTCAATCTGATCGGACCTGCAAAGGCGAAGGAATTTATTATGTTATGTGAGGCAATCGATGCATCCGAAGCTTTAAAAATTGGATTAGTAAATAAAGTAGTTCCCTTACAAGAATTAACGGCTGCAACGGAAGAATTAATAGGCAAGTTGAGCAGAAGTCCATTTTCACCGATTAGATTAACAAAGAAAATCGTGAATGCAGCAACCCCAAGATTTGAAAATCTTCTCTTTTATGAGCCGGAACTTCAAGAACAAATGATGCTATTTGGGGAAGCTCGAGAAGAAATAGATAAATTTGTTTCTAGTAAAAGAAAATAAGTAGATTTTTAATGATAACTTAAGGAGGAAATAAAAAATGAGTAATGATAGTTTATACCAAAAATCATATTTTTCACGTTTAGGAGAATTCGGTGATTTAGTTCCTGATACTTTTAAGGCATTTGTCAGATTTGATTACCTTGCTTTAAAAGGCGGACAGCTAAATTCAAAATTGAAAGAACTGATAGCTATAGCTGTTGCTCATACCACAGGATGTCCCTATTGCATTGATGTACATGTACAAAAAGCGAAATCCCAGGGAACAACAAAAGGGGAAATGGCTGAGTCTATTATGGTAGCAACTGCATTAAAAGCGGGTTCGGCGCTTGCACATGGTGTAAACGCACTAAATAGTTATGACAATTTAGATGATGAAGAGTTGTATAGGAAATCATATTTTAATAGATTAAAAGAGTTTTCCGCTCTTAATGGCGACATTTTTGCTTCATTTGTAGATTTTGATAAAAAAGCATTAAAATCCGGATTGCTCAGTGTAAAGGAAAAGGAACTAATAGCCGTTGCTGTTGCTCATACCACAGGCTGCCCATATTGTATTGATATCCATATTAAAGGAGCAAAAAGGTCGAAAGCCAGTAAGGAAGAAGTGGCTGAAGCTATTATGGTAGCAACAGCATTAAAGGCGGGTTCTGCTTTGGCACATGGTGTAAATGCATTAAATGCGTTTGATGAATAAAACTAGTTTGAAGATTTGTCATCGATTAATAATTTAATTTGCACATGTTCGAATGAAAAGGGAGGAAGCCTCGTGTCCAAAAAATTTAATATTTTGATTACCCTAATACTCATTATTTCAATTGGTTTACTGGGGTGCGGGAAGTCAGCAAATGAAGCAGGTTCAAAAGAAACCTCCGGAGATAAGAAAGTATACAAACTAAGCTTTAACGTGCAAATTCCAGCCACCCATAAATTTCATACGGATGTTGTAAAGCCTTGGGCCGATCTCGTAGAAAAAGAAACAAATGGAAGAGTCAAGATTGAAATTTATAATAGTGGGGCTCTAGGAACTTTGGCCACTGCTTATGATGATATAAAGGGTGGCGTATATGACATTGGCTATGTAAGCCCAGGGCTTCATCTCGACAGTAATCTATACCCATTAACGATTGGAGATTTACCATTTGGGATTACCGATCCAAAGGTAAAGGCAGATGTTTTGGGACAACTTAGTGACAAGTATATGAAAGATGCATTTAAGGAGTCCACTCTTTTGTCCATATCCTCTACGGACTCTTATCAGCTGTATAGTAAGGAACCAGTTAAATCCATTAAAGATGTTAAGGAACAGAAAATTATTGCTCAAGGTGCAGAAAGAATCGAAACTGTGAAAGGCTGGGGGGGCGTACCTGTGTCCCTGGGTCTTGAACAAATTTATGAGTCGTTAGAAAAGAATACCGTTAACCAAACAACTTACACATCAGTTGGTGCGGTGGGCCTTAAATTATATGAGGTAGCTCCTTATTTAACAAAAATTGACTTAGGTGCAACGACGCTCTTGTTTTTAATGAACACGGAATCTCTGAATAAACTCCCGGATGACCTTAAAAAGCAATTTGTTGAAGAATTAGGCCCTAAGTTGGGTGAAATGACTGGGGAAATGTACAAAAGTCAAGCGGATGCAGCCATTAAAGAATATGGTGAAAAAGTAAAAAGTAAGGGCGGTCAGGTAACTACATTAAGCAGTGAGGAATTAAAGGCATTTAAAAAACCTAGTGAGAAAATATGGAATCACTGGGCAGAAGAGGCAGATAAAAAGGGATACCCTGGTGATGAGATATTAAAAGAATTTGAAAAGTTAATCGAAGCAGAGGGCGTTGAACTTCCTTTTTAACTTTTAAGAAAAAACGTACCATTTTGTTGGTCTGAAACATTTAGAATAGGATCTTTTGAATAACGCAATTTTCTATTCAAAAGATCCTTCTTCTTTTCTGAATCTCTAATGAAAGAAGGTAGAGTTATGCAGTTTTTAATGAAGTTTATACAACTCATCACCAACATCAATAAATGGGTATCTTTTTTTACACTTACTTTGATGATGTTAGCAGTAACGTATTTTTCAATCTCTAGAACCTCAGGACACCCTGTTATTGGGGATATTGAGTTAGTACAGTTTACGATGGTCTTACTCATTATGGGATCACTTGCACTAACGGAACAATCTGATTCGCATATTTCAATTGGGCTCATTGTAGATAAACTTCCACCCCGTATCCAAGCTACAGTAAACTTTATTTCCCAATTACTAATGCTCTTGTTTTGTTTCCTAATTTGTTGGGTTTTTATATCAAGAATGAACTTTTTACAGGCTTCCGACCTATTAAAAATCCCATTTTTTCCTTTTAAGATTTTTATCATCATCGGTTTTAGCGGGTGGGGATTAGAAGCCCTCTTAAGGTTAATGAAATCAGTTCGAAGCTTTTCATAAGGAGTGAGAAAATGTCAGTTGAAGTGGTTGGAGTAATCGTTATTATTTCAGTTTTTATTCTAATGTTCATGCGAATCCCGATTGCTATTGCGATGGCAATTCCTGCAACTTTAGCTATCCTTTATCTAAAGGGATGGAATACCCTAATGACATCAATTGATAGTATCGTATGGTATCAGAGTTATAGTTATACTCTTTCGACGATCCCTTTATTTGTATTGATGGGGCAGTTTTTATATACAGCTGGTATAAGTGAAGAATTGTTTGATACATTTCGAAAATGGTTTGGAAAGTTTAAAGGTGGATTGGGACTAGCTACGATTGGTTCTTCGGCTATGTTTGCGGCAGCCTCCGGTTCGAGTGTGGCAAATACAGGAACAATGGGAGTCATTGCTTCCAAGGAAATGTTAAAAGCAGGGTACAGTAAAAGTTTAACCGGTGGTTCCATAGTGGCAGGCGGCGCATTGGGCATTTTAATTCCCCCAAGTACCACTTTCATCATCTATGGGATGATTACAGAACAATCCATTGGCGCGCTACTAACAGCCGGAGTTATTCCAGGTATATTGTTGACCATTTTCTTTATGCTAACTATTGTCATTAGTGTCATCGTGAAGCCTAGTTTGGTATCAAATACTGTGGATGTGAGTGTTAGCTGGAAAGAGCGATTTATTTCATTAAAGTCAAATATTAGTATAATCATAATGTTTTTAATCGTCATTGGCGGCCTGTATCTCGGATTATTTACTGCTACTGAAGCAGCAGGGGTGGGTGCTTTTGGTGCATTTATTATCGGTTTAATAAGGAAAAAACTAACATTTCATAAATTTGCTGAAGCCATTTTTAGTACGATAAAAACAACAGGATTTATGTTTGCTATTTTAATGGGCGCATTTATTTTAAACTATGTTTTGGTTATTACTCGTCTACCTATCTTATTGGCAGATTTTTTATTTGATAAAAATCTTACACCAACCATGATTTTTATTTTGATCGTTATCATGTATATCATATTGGGAGCTCTTATGGATACGTTGGCGATGATGGTAGTTACCATTCCAATACTTATGCCAGTACTGAAAATGGCAGGATTTGATTTAGTCTGGTTTGGCGTTATCATTGTCCTGGTGGTAGAAATGGCCCTAATTTCACCTCCTGTTGGGATGAATTGCTTTGTATTAAAAGGTGTGGCAGATGATTTAGAATTGGGTGATATCTTCAAGGGAGCGTTGATTTTCATGATTCCGATTCTACTTCTGATTATCTTGATATATATTTTCCCTGAAATTGCACTATTCTTGCCTAATTCGATGAAATCATAATAATAAAACTACAGCCTCAAGGTAATGACCTTGGCCTAAATGTTAATCCAATATTGCCGCCCCCTTTATAGGGCCCAGTCGATTGCTGGACCGGACATGTGGCTGCATGTTCGGTCTTTTCTAATTTATGTTTAATTTTTTCCTATGATAAAGTATGGCACCCAAAGAGCCATCGCAGAGCGATTTCGTTCTTCCATGCCTCATTTCTATATCTATTGAGGCATTAGAACCGTCCACATGCATCTCTAAATTTATTTTTCAAATAATTCAAAAAATATTGACAATAGAGGAAAAGCTTAGTAAATTATATATTAACAGTAAATATAGTATAAACTTATAAAGTTATAATATTATAAATTAAGTGAGTTGGAATTCATGAAACCGCTTTATAAGGGGAGGGTTTTAATTGAAAAAAATAAACAAAGGTACATGGGTCGAAGTTCATCGAGTATTGTTACATCCTGAGGAACGATCCAACCGGTTGCCGGAAGACTCCAAAAATGTACCTTATGAGATGAGAGCAAGGGGATTTTTACTAGAAGAAGCGGTGTTAAATGAAGAAGTAAATATTAAAACTCTTAGCGGAAGAGTGATTACTGGCAGACTAATTCAGATTGAGCCCTGTTATGAACACAGCTATGGTCCCCCAGTGTATGAATTGCTGAATATTGGTGAAGAAGAACAACGGCTGCTTTTAAAAAAATGAAAAAATGATTTCAGAATAACCCAAGTTTATTTGGAAATGAGGGGTTCCAATGCTTACCGATGTATCTTTTGAACAAATTATGAACCGTAAAAATGAAATTATGCAACGCTCCTTAAAAATAGATTATGACCAATTTAAACAAGGTTTGGTCGGCTTTGATTATGAAAAAATGATGACACAACTTGGTTATTCCTTGGAGGATGTTGCCCAGATTCAAAAAGACAACCAAGTAGGAAATACACCGTTACTTGAATTAAAGAATCTGACAAAGTTGGTCCGGAGAATTTCTCCCAAAGGTAAAGGTGCTACGATCTTAATGAAGGACGAAGCAGCAAATCCATCGGGCAGTTTTAAAGATAGACGGGCCACTTTAGCCGTTCACGAAGCGAAGAAAAAAGGTTTTTCGGGAGTGATTGCAGCAACCAGTGGAAATTATGGTGCAGCGGTTGCGAGCCAGGCAGCAAAACAAGGGCTAAAGTGCATTGTCCTTCAAGAAACCTATGATAGCCAGGGGTTGGGACAGCCTGAAATTTTAGAAAAGGGAAGAAAATGTGAAGCTCTTGGGGCGGAGGTTATCCAGTTAACGGTCGGCCCGGAGCTGTTCTATACAGCACTATTGTTACTCGATCAGACACAATACTTTAACGCATCGTTATACTCTCCGTACGCAATAGCAGGGGTTGAAACTTTAGGGTATGAAATTGGACAGCAAGTTAAGAATCAATTTGGGAGAGAACCTGCAGCAGTTTGTGTAACACATGCAGGTGGAGGAAATGTTACAGGTACAGCTCGAGGGTTAAAGAAATTTGGGAATCATCAGACCGAAATCGTAGGAGTATCTGTTGATCTTTCAGGGTTGCATATGGCTTCTGACAAGGATTTTAATCGAAAGTCATTTACTACTGGTCATACAGGTTTTAGTTTTCCTTTTTCCATTGATCCTGATCGTTCGGATGTACCAAGGAATGCTGCCCGGCCGTTACGATACTTAGATCGATTTGTGACTGTGACACAAGGCGAAGTATTTTATGCAACCGAATTATTAGCCAAACTAGAGGGACTCGAAAGGGGTCCGGCTGGAAATACCTCTTTGGCAGCGGCTTTAGTTCTTGCTCAACAATTAGATGAAGACGAAATTATTGTCGTCCAGGAGTCTGAATACACCGGAGCAGGAAAACATCCTATTGCTCAATTAAACTTTGCTAAAAAGCAGGGGATAAAGATAAAGAGAGGAGACCCGACTGAGAATATTCCGGGTTCCATTATCGCCATTCCGGAACATATTGAACAATTGAATGTGAAAAATGTTGATTTAGATAGAGTTCGAACCTCATATTTAAGAAATGTGTTAAAAGACATAGATTGTCGGAGATTGAACAATTTGGATAATGCATTTTTAGCTAAAGAGATAAATAGGGATCAAATATATATTGAAAACTACTTGAAGAGTGAGAATAATTTCTGAAAAGGAGCGGCACATGTGAATAAAATGAGCAGCGCCAATTGGTTAGAACGTGAAACGAATGTTCTATCACCAGGAATGAGACTTCCATTTTTTCCACTAGTAATAAAGGAAGCAAAAGGTGAATTTATTAGAGATCATGACAACAACGAATGGATTGATTTTTTATCCAGTGCCTGTGTCACAAACACAGGGCATGGGCATCCATATGTTATTGAGAAAATGAAAACACAGTTAGATCAATTAGTCCATTATAATCCTGCATACGCCAGCCACGAACATATTGTTTCCCTTTCAGAAGAGCTAATCCGTATAACGCCAGGATCGTTTCCAAAACGAGTGACGTTTGGTTTATCAGGAGGGGATGCCAATGATTCTGCCATTAAATTAGCGAGAAGTTATACAAAACGTTCTAAGATTATCGCCTACAGCCGCTCCTATCATGGAAACACATATGGTGCTTTAAGTATTTCGGCTGTCAGTCTCCCGATGAGAAAGAACATGGGTCCATTATTACCGGACGTTTATCATATCCCATTTCCTGATGTCTATCGATCACCACTTGATAGTGAAGAAGAAAGTAAACGTTGTATCTTGGCCATTGAGCAATTATTTGAAACAGTGTGTCCTCCTGAGGAGGTAGCAGCGATTGTTATTGAACCAATTCAAGGAGATTCAGGCGTTTTAGTTCCACCACAAAGTTATATAGACGCTTTAAAACAATTAACCTCTAAACATGGAATATTGATAGTGGTTGATGAGGTTCAAACGGGATTCGGGAGAACGGGAGAATGGTTTGCAAGTTCTCACTTTCAATTAGAGCCGGATCTACTCGTGTTAGGCAAAGCAATCGCATCAGGTATGCCGATAAGTGCAGTGGTAGGCAGAAGCGAAATTATGAATTCTGTTGAACCCCCTTCAGGAGCATTTTCACTTGCAGCGAATCCCGTTAGCTGTGTCGCTTCCTTGGCTACCATTCAAGTGATGGAGAATGAGGATCTTATCAGCCGTACAAACCTGCTTGGAGAATATGTTCAAGGGTACTTTGCTGGATTGAAAGAAAAATTTGAGATGATAGGTGATATTCGAGGGAAAGGATTGATGATTGGCGTTGATCTTGTAGAAAATAGGGATTCAAAAATTGGAAGCGGTTCAATTGCAGCAAAAGTATGTTGGCGCTGCTGGGAAAAAGGATTATTTTTAACTTTCTTTTCGGGATCCGTATTACGGATTGCCCCGCCCCTAACGATTTCGGAAGCGTCTCTAGAAAAAGGTTTGCGTATCATTGAGGAAGCCTTGGAGGATGTGCAACAAGGTCGCGTTTCGGATGCAGTCCTTGATAGAGTTAAAGGATGGTAGAGACCTGCCTGCTGACCAAACTACCTGGTTCTTTTGCTTCTATATTTGTTAAAAATATTATTTGTTAAATAATTCAAAAATTATTGACAGTATAGGAAAATCTTAGTAAATTATATATTAACAGTGAATATAGTATAAACTTATAAAATTATAATATTATAAATTAGGTGAGATGTTATGAAGCTAGATAAAAACAACCATATACCTCTATATCGTCAGGTGCAGGAAGTATTAGAAGAAAAAATCACATCGAAGCAGTGGGATATTGGATATCAGCTGCCGACTGAACAGGAATTGGCTGATCATTTTGATGTAAGTACCATTACAGTTAAACGCGCTGTAATGGAGTTGGTGAGCAAGGGGTACCTTTACCGACAAAGCGGGAAGGGGACTTTTGTAGCAGGAACTACCAATGAAATGGATATAAATAAATTGTTGTTGATAACTTCGGATGATGAAGTAGAGTTTCCACATGAATTACTAAGTTTTTCAATGGAAATTATGGGAGAGGAAGTGGCAGGCAAATTTGGATTACAGCCTGGTGCAAAAGTCTTTAAGATCAAGCGGTTAAAAATGGAAAATGATATCCCAGTTAATCTGGAATATTCCTATTTGCCTTATGATAAATGTCCTAATCTTACGGCCAATGATATCAATAATGAGCTAATTTACAACATTTTAAAGAAAAAATTTAAGATTCCATTGGGAAGGGCCCGGATGTTCGTTAAGCCGTATATTGCTACCAGCGAAATGGCGAAGAAACTTCAAATTGAAGCGGGTACACCCGTGTTTGAGTGGGAGAAGTTTACTTATACCAAGCAGGGAGAGGTAATAGAATACTCAAAGTTCTATGTGCGTCAGGATAAAGTTACCTATTATACAGAGATTAACTTTTAGTCGGTAACCCATTTTTGGATAGTAATAAAATATAATATTATAATCAAAAAGATTATAATATTATATTTTTGCCATTACTTATCTGAAAATTTAAAATATTACTCCAATTAAAAACCAAACAATCAAATTGAAGGAGGAAAGAGGCAGTTCCTTAGGTTTTGTCCACATTAAAATTATTTTTTTTGAGGAGGAGTAAGTGTGAAAAAAAGAAAAGCGTCTTTAATCCTATTCATTTGTCTAGTACTTGGAATCATGACTGCGTGCAGCAGCAAGAGCAGCCAGAGCAGCCAGACGGGAAATTCCTCATCCGAAAAATCAGGGGGCGAGGGCGATAAAACACTAGTATTGGCGGCATATGGTGGAAGCTATGAAAAAGGGCTAAAAGAAAAAGTGATTCCAAAGTTCGAAAAGGAGTTTGGAGTAAAGGTAACCTATATTACCGGAAGCTCTGTTGATACTTTGTCGAAGCTTCAGGCACAAAAGGATAAGCCGCAAATAGATGTCGCTTTCTTGGATGATGGACCGCAAGCGCAGGCTAAAGCTTTTGGATTGCTTGCTCCACTAGATGAAAGCGTTGTCACCAACTTGAAGGACGTTTACGATATCGCTAAAGATAAGGACAATATTGGAGTTGGTACCGGAATTGTAGCAACGGGCTTGGCCTATAACAAAGATACATTTAAACAAAATAAATGGGAGCCGCTTAAATCATGGAATGACCTAGCCGATCCGAAATTTAAGGGTAAATTAGTTTTACCATCCATGGCCACAACGTACGGAGTGCATATGCTTCTTATGGTTGCTGCTTCAAACGGTGGAAGTGATAGAGATATTGAACCAGGATTTGAGAAAATGAAGGAAATTGCTAAAAACGCTGTGACATTTGATAAAACGGCTGATATGTCTAACTTTTTCCTACAGGGTCAAGCTGTTGCAACCTCTTGGGCTAATGGCCGTGTGAATCTTTTAAAAGACACCGGATTCCCAATCGAGTTTGTAACTCCTGAGGAAGGCGCACCTGCTTTACTTGTAACCACTAATGTAATTAAAGGTGCACCGCACCCAGAGCTTGCTCAAAAATTTCTTAATTTTATCTTAGATGAAAAAGTACAAGTAGAAATGGCGCACGCAACATATTCTGGGCCAGTTACGAAAAACACGAAACTTGAAGGAGATATAGCTAAAAAAGTCATTTACGGTGAAGATCAAATTGCCAAGCTTGTAAAAGTGGATTGGGAATATGTCAATACAAAAAGGGCAGAGTGGACAGAACGAGCCAATAAAGAAATTGAAGTAGCCCACTAAAAGAGGTGAAAGAGATGAGCTATTTATGCCTTGAAAATGTTGTAAAGACCTTTAATAAAACAGAAGTCGTGAAAAAGATGAACCTTGAAATCAAACAGGGTGAGCTTGTTTCCTTTCTGGGGCCTTCCGGCTGCGGAAAAACGACAACCCTTAACATGATTGCCGGGTTCCTCGATGTGGACGGAGGCAAAATTGTGGTGGACGGGGAGCCTGTCCACCTGCTTCCCCCGAATAAAAGGGAAATGGGCATGGTTTTTCAAAACTATGCTCTCTTTCCCCATATGACTGTATTTGAGAATGTTGCCTACGGGCTGAAGCTTCGCAAGGTGAGTAAGGATGAAATTAAATCTCGCGTGGCAGAAGCGCTCGAGATGGTTAGACTGACTGGCTATGAAAAGCGATTTCCGAAGGAGCTTTCCGGCGGACAACAGCAGCGTGTGTCCTTAGCCAGAGCACTTGTGATCAAACCGAAAGTGTTATTGCTTGATGAGCCATTGAGCAACTTGGATGCGAAACTGCGTCAAGAAATGCGTGAAGAAATCGTGGACATTCAAAAAAAGGTTGGGATTACGACCATATTTGTTACCCATGATCAGGAAGAGGCACTTGCCATTTCAGACAGAATCGCGGTTATGTATGAAGGAAGAATCGAACAGCTTGATACACCGGTTGAGATTTATAACCACCCTCAGACTGATTTTGTTTCCAGATTTATTGGAGAAGTAAACCAGGTACAAGGCAAGGTTGTCAGGCTACTTAACGAAAAGGAAAGCTTGGTCTCGTTTTATGGGTATGAGCAGGTAGTAACAAGGAATTTAGCGGAAAATAGTGTCATTGATTTTTATATTCGCCCTGAAAAAATCCATATCTCGTTAGAACCAAACGATGGCATCAAAGTGAAGGTTGATAGGAAAATGTTTTTGGGTGCGAAAACGAGATACATCTTACAGAACAAGGAAAATAAGCATATCATTGCAGATATTCCAAATACCGTTCTAAATCCCGATCATGTTCAAGAGGGGAAAGATGTAAGTATTCAGTGGAATCCAGAGGATTTATTAGCAACCAAAAAGTGAGGTGACTTTTCTCCGATGCAGGCTGAAACCGCATATCAAGAACAGGAATTGTTATTCAAGCAGAAAAAGAAGAATTTATCGAAGAAGAGGATTGACTATTTGCTTTTATTACTTCCGACCCTTGGTATCTTTATATTTTTCTTTTTGCTTCCGTTGTTTTTCCTTTTTATCACCGGCTTTAAGACGTTTGACGCGGCAAGTGGAATAGGAAATGAGTGGACGCTCCAGAATTATATAAAATTCCTTTCCGATCCTTTTTATCTTGGGGTGTTATGGCGGACGGTAAAAATTGCATTGCTGACTACTTTAGCTGCCATTGTAATTTCATTCCCGGTTGCCTACCAAATTACGAAAGCAAACAGAAGAATCAAAAATTATTTAACTCTAATCGTTCTGTCACCGTTGTTAATCAGTATGGTAATCCGCTGCTACGGATGGGTTATCTTGTTATCCAATAACGGTGTTGTCAATAATGCGTTATTGAAGTTTGGGTGGATCGATAAGCCGTTAACGTTGCTGTATACGGAATTTAGCGTGGTAATTGGAATGGTGCACGTCCTGTTTCCCTATATGGTGTTAAGTATTATGGGGTCACTGGAAAGAATTGACCCATCTGTTATTCGAGCATCACAAAATCTGGGTGCCAGCCCGCTTCGAACATTCTTTTCTATCGTCTTGCCGCTAACGCTGCCTGGAATCTTTGCGGGTTCCGTAATGGTTTTTAGTTTAGCAATCAGTTCTTTCGTCACTCCGGCGATTCTTGGGGGACCGCAGGTAAAAGTAATGTCGTTCCTTACTTATGAACAGGTAGCTGTGATGTTGAATTGGCCTTACGGATCGGCGATTGGTTTCATATTAATCTTTATTGCAACGATTACGATTATTATTTATAGCAAACTATTAACTGCTTCCAAAAAAGGAGTGGCCATTCAATGAGGAAGGTATTGCCTAAATTTGGATTAAATTTCTTTTGTTTGCTCGTTTACATCTTCTTGGCTGCTCCAATCGTAGTTGTTTTGTTTTCATCGTTAACTAAAACAGAGTATATCGTTTTTCCTCCCAAAGGGTTGACATTAAGGTGGTATACCGAATTAGTCAATCATCCAGAATTTATGCAGTCGTTTATGCTCAGTATTGGCGTTGCCTTTGGAACGGCGATTATTTCAACCGTTATTGGAACGATGTCTTCGATAGCAGTTGTCAGGTATCAGTTCAGAGGGAAAACAGCCATTATGCAGCTAGTCGGATCTCCTCTTCTGATTCCAACCGTTGTCTTTGGGGTAGCCCTATTACAGTTTTATTCCTGGATTGGTTTGGCAACAAGCCCGGCAGCGTTAGTAATTGGCCATATTATTTTAACCATCCCGTTTGTCATGCGCTTGGTGGTCGCCAGTTTAGTAGGCTTTGACCGCACGATTGAACAAGCTGCGATGAATCTGGGAGCGGGAAGCATGAGGGTGTTTTTTCAAATTACGCTTCCCATCATTAAATCAGGTGTTATTGCTGGGGCGATTTTCGCCTTTATTACCTCCTTTGATGACTTAACCGTGGCCCTATTTATTGTCAGTACCGATGTCGTGACACTGCCTGTCCGGATTTTTACCTACATGCAATACCAGTACGACCCAATCATTACCTCCGTTTCTAGTATCGTCATACTTTTGACAGTCGTGTTAATGGTTGTCATTGAAAGGGTACTAGGGATTGGAAAAGTATTTGAGTCGAAAAATGAATAAGAAGGTGTTTTTGTGCACATTAAACAGCACCCCATCCTAGGGGAACAGCTTCAAAAACAAGTAACCATCTATTTTAATGATGAACCATACACTGCTTATGAACAACAGTCTGTTGCGGCTGCCTTGCTGGCCAATGATATAAAACAATTAGGCGTCAGCCGGAATTTAGTTCAACCACGAGGTATGTTTTGCTCGCGAGGAAGATGCTGCAGCTGTTATATGACGGTCAACGGGGAAGATCATGTGCGGACTTGTATGACCAAGGTGGAAGACGGGATGAAGATCTATCCTAATGATGGTGATCCACAAGTTAGGAGTGAATGCCATGGAGACTGATGTTCTTATTATTGGTGCAGGACCAGCAGGGCTTACGGCTGCCGTGGAAACAGCATTAAGAGGGCTGGATGTAACGATTGTGGAAGAATCACTTACAATGGGCGGACAATTAATCCAACAAACCCAGGTCCTCCATTCGTTGCCTGCTGCTTTTGAGCCCATGCGTGGCTTTGAGTTGGCTGAACATTTAAGGAAGCAAGTCAAGGACTCCTCCGTTCACTGCTTGTTGGGTCACCGAGTGATTGGCTTTTACAAGGATGGAAGTGTCGGAATATCGGATGAGGCCAATGTGTTCCCTCTGAAGGCAAAAAAGATTATCGTGGCTACTGGTGCAGCTGAAAAGGCTATCGCCTTTCCAAAATGGACGCTCCCGGGAATCATGACAATTGGAGCAGCCCAAACCTTATTGAATCGTGATTTCGTCCTACCCGGTAAACAGGCGGTCATTGTTGGGTCTAGTGACTTTACCATGGATGTTGCCCTTCAGCTTTCCGAGGTTGAAATACATGTTAAAGCAATTTTGGAAAAAAATCCCTACATCCTTGCACGTGACGTTGAAAAAGTGGAGAAGGTTCGCAAGAAAGGAATTCCAGTTCATGTCAACTCTTCTATTAAAGAGGCAAGGGGAATCGGAAGGGTTGAGGAAATTGATATTAGGCAGGGGGAACAGGTTACGACCATTCCTGTCGATACAGTTCTTCTCGATGGCGGCCGTTCTCCTATCCTTGATGTTTTTTACCAGTTGGAGTGTTCTTTTGGATACCAAAAAGAATTAGGAGGCTGGATCCCGCAATACAACCAATCTTTTCAAACAGACCGGGAGGATGTTTTTATCGCAGGAAACGCTGCCGGTGTTAGCTCACAAGGAGTATTGCTTTTAACAGGAATGATTGCAGGCATTAATGTTTGTCAATCTTTAGGAGTCATACCTAAACAGGAGGCAGATATCCAAACAACGTCTCTATGGAGAGAAATCGAAATTCTTGAGACAAAGCTTTATCTGGAGGCTTGGAAAGCTAGAAATGCGCATGTAGAAGACTATGAGCATCCGGTCCTTACAGATCAATTTATCTCTTAATTAGAAATGAATAAGAGACTAGTAGGTGAATAGATTGGATAAAACCACGATTATATGTCGATGCGAAGAAATCAGTTACGAAGAAATCGAGGATGTTATCTCGGTTGGCGCCAGAAGATTTGATGATATAAAAAGACTTACCCGCTGCGGCATGGGCCCCTGTCAGTCAAAAATTTGCTGTAGCCTGGTCGCTGAAATTATTCATGAAAAAACAGGTCTTTCTTTTCCTGAGATTCCTTTACCGCGGATGAGAATGCCGATTAGCCCCATAAAGATTGATACGCTTACGACCAATAGCACCATATTTTCCTCGGTCAAATCTGTATTGGACGAGGTGGAGTTAGAGGATGGGAAGGTGAAATAGTTGGAAACCAATTATGAAACGATCATTATCGGCGGAGGAGTCCTCGGAAGCAGTATCGCGTATCACCTTTCTGAACGTATGAAGGATAGAATTCTAGTACTGGATCAGAAATTCCCGTTATCCGGTACATCAGGTTCGACACAAGCATGGATATGGGTTCATAATAAAACTCCTTCCTGGTATGCTGAGTTTAATATGTACAGCGCCGAACTTTTTCCCTATTTATCGAAAAAAATTGGCGATGTGGAATATAAACGGACGGGCGGACTTTCTCCATTTTTCAATGAAGCTGATCGCGAAAAAGCCTTGCAGCTTGCTAAAGCCTATAAGGAAATCGGTATTAAAATCAAGGTCTTATCCCGTGAAGAAGCCTTGGAAAAAGAGCCATCACTTAATCCGAATGTTGCAGGTGCTACCTATAGTTCCATAGATGGGAACGTCAATCCTTTTCGATTAGTTGATCGGTATATGAGGGCGGCAAAGAAAAATGGTGTACACTATTCTACTTATAATAAAGTAACTGAAATTCAAAAGCTGCCTGGAGAATTCATTGTCGTTTCACAGAAAGGAACCTTTGTTTGTAAAAATTTAGTTCTCGCAGGAGGCACTTGGTCAAGAGAATTAGGTAAATTAGTTGACATCAACATTCCTGTAAACCAGGTAAGAGGGCAAATTCTCGTTACAGAACCTTTAAAGCCTTTCTTAAATTTTACAATCAGTGGTGTAAGGCAGACGTTTAATGGCGAGGTATTAATCGGCTATTCAATGGAAAAGGAAGGGTTCAACCGGGCAACTACATTGGACCTCATTCAAGAAACGGCTAACATGGCCGTTCATTATATACCGGGGTTAAGGAAGGCCAAAGTAGTTCGTGCCTTTTCCGGTATTCGAGCGATGCCGGAAGACGGTCTTCCGATTCTGGGGGAAATTCCAGGTGTTGATCATCTTTATGTGGCAGCTACTCATAGTGGAATGACACTATCGCCGCTAATTGGAACGCTAATGACCGAATTAATAGTGGAGGGGGAAACATCAATCCCGATTGACCGCTATTCTATTAGCCGGTTTGACTCATTAGTTAGATAATTTTTAAAAAGTAAAGTTCAGGAGGAATTATCAATGCCGCATTTAATCATTAGAGGTGTTTCGGTTGAGCAGGTAAAAACAATCAGTACCACACTAGTACAAGAATTGGCGGATTTATGTGCCTGTGGAACGGACAATTTCACCTTGGAACTTGTCCATTCTACTTATGTATTTGATGGCAATGAAGTGCCTGGATATCCATTGATCGAAGTAAAGTGGTTTGAACGCGGGCAGGAAATTCAAGACCAATTTGCCAGCATTGTATCCAAACAAATTCAAGCACTCGGGATTCCAGAAGCAGAGGTTGCTTTTAGTACATTTTTGGAATCTGCGTATTATTTGAATGGCAAGAGTTTTGCCTCTTCTTAACTTTAAAAATTATAAAGTTATAACATTATAATTTTTGAATGGTATTGAATTATCAAAGGAGTGGTTTAAGGTGAACTATGTTCTTGAAAATGATCAGATTGTTCCGAAAGAACATGTTAAGACAGATTTTTTAGATCGAGCCTATGTATTTGGCGACGGCGTTTATGAAGTTATTGGAGTTTATAATGGAGAGCCTTTTAAACTGGATCGACATTTAGCAAGACTGCAGGACAGCGCTGATCAAATACAACTAACCTTTCCATATAATATAGGGGTATTAAAGGAAAAATTGTTGGAACTGCAGGAAAAGAATCATTTAGTTACTGGCTTTATTTATTTGCAAATGAGCCGAGGAGCAGCACCAAGAACGCATCATTTTCCAAAACCAGAGGTATCGCCTAAACTAATTGCGCATGTAACGGAAACTACGAGACTGCCGGAAGACTTTTATACTAATGGGGTAAAAACAATGCTTGTAGAAGACGTTAGGTGGCTTAGATGTAATATAAAGAGTTTAAATTTGTTACCTAATGTTTTAGCAAAAGAAACTGCCGTTAAAAATAATTGTTTTGAGGCAATCCTGCACAGGGGAGAAACAATTACGGAAGGCAGTTCATCCAATGTATTTGTCGTAAAGGATAATAAACTTTACACACATCCGGCCAATAACTTTATATTGAATGGGATTACTAGATCAACAGTATTAGATATTTGCAAAAAAAATGATATGGAAGTAGTTGAAACGACTTTTAATAAGAAATTTTTATTAAACGTGGATGAAGCATTTCTTACAGTAACATTTTTAGGCATCATACCAATTCGTCAAGTAGACGAGAAAACGGTTGAAATAGGCAGAATTACGAAGAAAATCCAAAATGAATTATACAAACTTACGCATAAAAGCGGGGTTGGCTCAAAGGGAGTGATTTAAATGAAAGTTATTGTAATCGGAACTGGAATTGTAGGTGCAAGCGCCGCCTATCACATGGTCAAAAATAATCTGGAAGTCATCATGATTGATAAAAAACAAGAAGGGAAGGCAACAACTGCAGGGGCTGGGATTGTCTGTCCCTGGATTAGAGACATTGAAAGTGAGACTTGGTATAGCCTTGCCAGGAAAGCTTATACTTCCTATCCTGATTTAATTTCTGCCTTGCAAAAAGACGGAGAAGATGAAGTCGGCTACAAAAAAGTAGGGGCAATGCGTGTCTCGACGGACCCCGAAAAAATGGATGAGGTTGAAAAAAGATTAAAAAATAATCGGGAGCATACACCTGAGATCGGAGATATTCTTCGTTTAAATGGAGCGCAGGCACAGGAGATTTTTCCATCACTAAACAAAGATTTGGAGGCTGTGTATGTATCTGGAGGGGCAAGAGTAGATGGTGCCTTGCTACGTGATGCTCTAATTAGGGCTGCTGTGCGTAACGGGGCTGAGTTTGTAGAAGGTGAAGCAGAATTAATCTATGAAAACAGGAAAGTAAATGGTGTTACTGTTGGAAAAGAAACTATTTTTGCTGATAAAGTCCTAATAACTTCAGGGGCATGGGCTCCAGAATTATTGGAGCCATTTGGTATTCATTTAAATGTCAATCCACAGCGCGGACAAATTGCTCATATAAGATTACAAGAACAGGATACTTCTAATTGGCCAATTATTATACCGGAGTCAGGCCATTATTTGGTCCCGTTTGATGATGGCAGAATAGTAGCAGGGGCAACAAGAGAAACCGGATCAGACTTTGATTATCGATTGACTGCCGGCGGGGTGAATGAGGTACTTACAGAAGCTCTGACGGTTGCGCCTGGTTTAGAAGATGGAACATTGGAAGAGGTTCGGATCGGATTTCGACCAATGGGACCAGATTTATTACCGATTGTAGGAGCAGTAGATACACTTGAAGGAGTGGTACTTGCTACTGGCTTAGGGAAATCCGGGCTTACATTTGGACCATATGTTGGTATTTTGGCAGCTGCAATGATTCAGGATGAAGAGATTGAACTGGATCTTACACCATATCGAACCAGCCGTGCTATTGAGTTGAAAAAGAATGTCCAAGAAATATGAAATAGGGAGCTTAGTTTATGAAATTATTAAACTTTAATGTAAACGGTGAAATACGACAGCCTTCCAATACAAAACATATGATTTTTAGTTGTGCAACAATTGTAAGCTATATTTCAAAACATATGACACTGAAACCTGGGGATCTTATTTTCACTGGAACACCGGAAGGAGTTATTTTAGGTTATCCAGAGACTGAAAGGATCTGGCTAAATTCTGGGGACGAAGTGGAAGTTTCTATTAAAGGAATTGGTACATTAAAGAATGTCTTGGAATAATACTTAATAGATAGCTAAATTTTAAAGACTAGTTAGAAGTAACATAGGATAGAAAACCAACAACAAATAGAAAAAAATCAATGCCACCAGGCCAAAGGTGGCATTGATTTTTCACTATGATGCATGAGAACCGTCCCCATGCATCTACCCATGCATCTACCCATGCATCTAATATTAATTTATATTTTTCCTGAAATTGCGCTTTTCTTGCCTAATACGATGAAATCATAAAAGGAACCTTCTATAGCTGGACCGGACATGTTACTGCAGTTCGGTCCTTTTTGTTTTAATTAACCGATGATATTTTAAAGAAACTATTGAATCTGTTCAAAGATTATTGTGTCCAGCATAGGGTAGAGGGAGAGGTAAATGAGGCATGAGAACCGTCCCCATGTCTCACTTTACATATTCTAACAATATTTCTCCATGTTCCCTACGCCCAGTATCTTGAAAACCAAATGCTTGGTAAAATCGATTGGCGTGTGTATTTTCTTCTTTTACGCCAAGGATGATGGTGTTGCTGCAGTCCTCAAGATTTGCAAGAAAGTTTACAGCTTGTGATAAAGCTGCTCGGCCATATCCCTTTCCCTGAAAGGCCTTATCAATCATAAAGCGAATAATCCAATAGGTTCCATCCTCCGGGTCCTTGCCGTACATTAGAAATCCTATCATTCTATCATCTAAATAAATTCCCATCGGAACAAAGGATTGCTCAAATTTTGACTCTGCCAGCGAATATAAATTTGAGGCAATAAAGGACTGTTGGTGAGGGGCAACCTGTAATAGAATGCAAGCCTCCCAATTTTCGTTAGTTATTGGTCTCAATGAAATAGACATGTGTTTTTTATTCTCCTTTTAGTTTAAAAAATAAATTCCCAAATCTTTTAGGAAAATTATAAATTATTAGGGAAATATTGTATATATTCTTTATATAAGCACACCTTTGAGAAATGGATATAAAAAATTACATATAAAGAAATTTGGCAGCAAATCACAACTCCAGTTCGAATACCGCACATGCCGTACTAGTCATTGTTTATTTCTTCTAACAATCTAACAAATTCTTAATTTTATGGTAAAATAATCCTGTATTATGCGATAGGCCAAACTAACTATCTGTTAAAACAAAAATACCAAGTGATTAAATTGAGATAAATAGGGGTGGACATAAAATGGTTGAAGAAAAAATTGTGGTTGGTGAAGGAACAAAGTATCCGCTTAATGGAATCTTGAGTATTCCTGAAGAGAGGAATGGTAGCATTCCAGCGGTGATCTTGGTTCACGGTTCCGGTCCAAGTAATATGGACGGCAAAGTAGGAAATAATTTTATTTTTAAAGAATTTGCTGAAGGTTTGTCGGAAAGAGGAATTGCCGTCATTCGCTATGACAAGAGAACCTTCGTATACGGTAAAGAAATGAAACACGATACTGGATTGTCGGTTAAAGAAGAAACCATTGAAGATGCCATCCTTGCAGCTGACATGTTGCGAAAGGATCCGCGGATTGATCCAAACAAAATTTTTATTATCGGACATAGTATGGGCGGGATGTTAGCTCCAAGGATTGACGCGGAAGGCGGAAATTTTGCCGGGATTATCATTATGGCTGGTTCACCACGAAAATTTGAAGAAATCATGATGAAGCAAAACGATCTTGCTTTAAACTCGTTGAATAGGGTAGTGAGATTCATTGCTAAGAAGCAGGTAGCAGCTTTAGCGTCTAAGTTAAGCAACGTTTACACCTTAACCGATGAAGAGGCAAAATCTACGCCAATTTTAGGGAAACACGTCAGAGCCTATTATATCAAAGAAATGGGCGAACATCCTGCAATTCAATATCTTAAGGATTTAGATAAACCTATATTAATCATGCAAGGAGAAAAAGACGTCCAAGCAACCGTTGAAGATGATTTTGAAGGTTACAAAAAGCTATTAAATCAAAAACCGAATGTCACATTCAAACTATACCCAAACCTAAATCACCTATTTATGCCAGCTATCTATGCGAATATCCTAAAAGCCCAAAAAGAATACAAAGTTGCCCAAAAGGTAGACAGCCAAGTACTAAATGATATCTCCGATTGGATCCATTCACTTTGAGGCATGGGGACGGTTCTCATGCATCATTTTAAGGTCCTTTATGGAGTCTGCCGAATATCAGACCGACATGTTGCTGCATGTACGGTCTTTTGTTTGATATGGTAAATTATATAAGAAGGGGAGTAATCGGGTTTTATTTTATTGGGAAGATTAATTTTTTGTATGTCATCTAACTCTATTTTAACTTTTTGGGGGTGTGAGTTATTCTTGTTATTGACTTTCTAATAGATATTGCAGGCGAAATTATTGAACATTTAATCCCCAATCCCACCGCCAAGTTTGAAAAGAACATGATCCGGTTAAAAGATGAGGTTTGGTTTTCAGAGTTAGAAAAAGATTATCGATACCAATATATTATTTATAACAACCGAAAAGTGAAGCGCTTTTTAAGCAACGAAACAAATGTTAAAAAAATTACTAGTATGGACTCGGAAAGGGAGCAATTCATTCTACTAATAAAAGAAGAGCATGAAAAATTCGTGGGGCTACGTAAATAGGAAATTCTGTTCTTCCAATAAAAAGGCTGTATCGCCATTACGATACAACCTTTCACTTAACAGTCCTTTTATTTCTCCACCAAACCATCAATTGAAACAAGCCGCTTTTCATCATGCGTCCCTCTTTGGGAAACTAACGCCATACTCGAAGTGTCCTCAATGCTTTCAATCCAAACTGGAATACCATGGTACTGAACCGCTATTTCATTTTCTGCTGCCAATATTTCCTTGACCCTATTTAGATCCATTTCCATCACCTCAATGTTATTTTTCCAAAAAGTCATAACATTATAAGAAAATAAACCAAGAAAAAATAAAACAAGCAATGCCATCACCCCAAAGTGGGGGATGACACATGGGGACGGTTCTTTTGCCTCATTTTCTAGCGAAAATGAAGCATGAGAACCGTCCCTTTGCATCACCCGTCGAATTTTTTCGAAAAAGAGGAATTTAGTAAAATCTTGTCTAATATTAGGTAGTAATATTACTTTTTTATGAGGGATAAGATGAGCAAACATTACGAGTATATTGGTTCAAAGATAAAAGAATTGAGTGGGGATATTTTTCAAAGAATCGATTCACCTATTGGACAAGATAAATTCTTCAACCCCATATTTGAGGAATTGGATTACCCAAGGCATTCAGCGGAATACTTATTCTTTCATATAGGGGAGTTTTTAATTTGCCAGACTGAAGAACACAAAATGAACTTAGTAAAATTTGTGGAAGTCTTTGGTCTTCAATTAATAAAATCTAAAGCTTCTTTGGATCAATCGATCCATTTCTTGTACTTAACTCGTTGTTCAATTATCGATTTGCTAGAACAAGAATTACTTCAAGAGAGGATTCCGGTAAAAACCTACTTTGAAGTGATGAAAATAATTGAATATTTATACCAGCTTATTTCTAAAACTCTTTTGAATATTTACTCTGAGGAATTGTCAGTCATTAAAATAGCCTTGGATGAGTCGAAAGAGGATTTAAAAATGACACTTAGAGAGCATGCAGATTTAGAGAGAGCCTTAAATGAAGCGACCATATTTGCTATATCTGACCAAGAGGATAGAATCTTATACGCAAATGATAAATTTTGCAATTTATATCAATATACTAGAGAAGAATTAATAGGGAAAACACACGATATATTCTCTTCAAACTTTCATCCACCAGATTTCTTCAATGAAATATGGGACACCATTCAAAGTGGAAAGGTATGGAAGGGGGAAATTCTTAATCAAGCGAAGGATGGGAGAAAATATTGGCTAGATACAACGATCATTCCGTTTGTTGATTCAAATGGAGAGCGTTATAAACATATCTCCATTCAATATGATATTACTGAAAAAAGGAATTCAGAAGAAACGTTACGCAATACCGAGAAACTTTCGATGATTGGAGAATTGGCTGCTGGCATAGCCCACGAAATTCGAAACCCCTTAACAACCATTAGGGGATTTGTACAACTCATGAATCAAAATGGAATAGAACCTTACTACTATACGGACACCATTATTGATGAAATTGATCGTATTAATTACATTGTTAGTGAATTGATGATTTTTGCTAAGCCGCACCAGGTTCAATATAATGAATGTAATATTAATAGTATTTTAACCAGTGTGATTAAATTTCTTGAGCCGGAGGCAAACCTTAAAAATGTGGAGATTGAATTCGAACTTCCCATAGAGGATGTCATCATTTCTGGCGAAAGAAATCAATTAAAACAAGTGTTTTTGAATTTACTAAAGAATTCTATCGAAGCTATGCCTTCTGGAGGTAAGATATATATTTTGCTTGAAAGGACAACGCAAAATATAGTAATCACCATAAAGGATGAAGGTATAGGAATGGAGTCAGAACAGATTAAAAAACTCGGAGAGCCCTTTTTTACCACAAAGCAAGACGGGAATGGCTTGGGGCTGATGGTGAGCTATAAAATCATTCAAAACCATAAGGGATCAATTCATGTGAATAGCAACTTGAATCAAGGCACCACTTTTACTATTTCATTTGAAAGTCCTCAAAAAAACAAGATGAAACATGGGGACGGTTCTTTTGCCTCATTTTAGCGCAAATGAGGCATGAGAACCGTCCCCATGCATCAGAATGTGACTATTCTAATGGTTTCCGGTGTATCTGCATAAGCTTTCAGTAAACCGTTTAAGATTATTTCTTCTTTTTTAACTTCTTTAAAAGGTAAATAAACCTGTAATTGCTTGGAGAGGGGAGAATGTGAAAGTTCAACTGTTTCCAGATCAGTCCAGTGTGCGTGGATGGGCTGGTCATTTGCGAATGGAAACGCTTCCGGAAATCCATTTCGGAAAAAGGGGTGCTCATGTGCTTTTTCTACCCCAGGTTCGTTCAGGCAGATATAGAGGGAGAGGTTATCACAAAACTTAAGAATCTTGAGATGATACATGAACAGGTTTTCCATGTCAATATTTCCCTTGATTCCCAAATTATCAAATAAGTACTGGAGCCTCTTTCTTTCATCGGCAACAAATTCCTTAGCAAGTGGATCTACCTCGTTCTGCAGAAATGAAACAAAATGCAAACTGCAAAGAAGGCTGGCGTACTTGCTCATAATTTCTACTTCATCAATTCCTTTTTTATAAATAACAGTCTTTAACTTCATGGGGTGATCAATAAATGAGTATGGTTTGTCTTTTTCGTTATTCCATAAAGGCCATTCATCAGCTTCAATCCAGCCACGATCGTGTTCACTAATCGCTAGAACCACATCATCTTTCAAATCCAATCCGTAAAAATAATCATTTTTCCAAGACTGTACAAATATGCCTGATATCCTGGCGTGGTCATCCTGTTTTATCATAATAAAGCTATCTTCCCGCTCATAAATAATCATTTTCCCTCACTCCTTTCTAGAAATGCTCTTTCTTAATAAATATTTATGGGATTAGGAGAAATGCATAATTTTGTTAACGATTCGGCTATAGTTTTTATATATTTATATCCAATAGGGGGAAGTCATCATGCCAAACTTATCAGAGTTTCGACCTAGCTCAACTGGATTTAAATTCGGAAACAGCTTTCCAAATGTTCCGATAAAGAAATTTGATATTTTGGGTAGGCAGATTACAATAGGTAATGCATCTTACGGCCTTTGCGGCGGAATGGTTTTTGCAGTCATGGACTACTTTGAAGCAAAAATGCCAATCCCGTCAAATCCGGCAGCCCCTTCCGCTGGTCCGTTATTTGACTATATCGTTAACCGGCAGATTAATAGTTTAAATTTGCCCTTAGGTCTTATTAAATATTTGGTTTTGATGAATCCTGTACTCACGGACGATGAAACAATGGCTAGTAAAATAGGGGCTGCACCGCACGGAAGGTCCTGGAGTATGATTAAAAAGGAATGGCAAAGAATAAAAAATGATCTTGATCAAGAAAAGCTATCACCGCTTGGTTTGGTAAGAGTTAAATCCCTCAATCCTTTTGAGTTTGCAAAAAATCATCAAGTTCTTGCCTATGGGTATCACTTGAATGAAAACATTCTGTCCATTAATATATATGATCCGAATTACCCAAACGATGATCATGTCACGATCTCCTTAAATATTGGAAATGCCGCGTCCACAACAACCGTTGTGCATTCAAAATCTTCAGTGCCTATTTATAGTTTCTTTAGGACAGATTACAAATTTAAAAGGCCAGTGGAAGCGTCCGAATCGATAAATAAAATAAGCCGTTTTTTCTAGCTATTGAGAAAAAACGGCTTTTTCTAGTCAACTGGGAAATTCAAATCTCAATAACTTTAATCGTAGAAAAAATCTCTTCTTCCACTGTTTGGTGATGCCATTCATGTGGATAGTATCCTAATGGGTTGCAGATGATTTCAATTCCGTTATAGTGCTCATGGTATCTGGTATGGATATGACCGAAAATATACTTTTTTACGCCATACTTCAATGCCAATTCACCAAAACGTTCGCTGCCCATCATGGCATTGAAAAAGTCCCAAGATGGATCGCCCTTTAATTGTAAATATTTTTTAAAGGGAACGACATGTGTGACCATGATGATTTTTTTTCCGTGGTACTCCTTTAACCAGTTCTCGAGCTTTTCAACGTAACGGTCCGTTTCTTCGCCATCCGAACCCGGCCAATGGACATATTGCTTATCCGGCCAGGTAAAGTCGTTGAACGTGCCGATCCTAAATTGTTCTTCCGTGTACCCTTCGATTTGAAAACTATAATCGTACCAACCGCCATCACCAATTACGACCCAGTCATTATTTAATTCAACCGGGCCATTTCCAAGATTCCCGGGGAATTGAAGCAATTTTTCATTAGCGACCTTAGAATCTTCATCATAGACATCATGGTTGCCGTGCACAAATAAGAATTTAGTCTTCGGAAAATCATTTTGCAGCTTATTCAAAAGAGCAAGGCTTTTATCTGGACCCGCTGTCATATCACCACTGATCATAAACACATCGGGGTGATTGGTTTCCATCCATTTATTCAGAACAGCCATTATTTCGCTCTGAGTCCGTTTTCGATTCAAACCTTCATGAATATCTGATAAAATAGCGATTTTCATTCAAACAAACCTCCCTGCAAAAAAGTCCTAAATACAATTTCTTTAAAACCCATTCAATATCCTTTATTAAAGCAAAAAAGTGCCAGGCACCACTCATTTAAGAGTAGCTCCTGGCACTTATTAAAAATTACCACCATATCTGTGGTGCTTCCGTTTCTTGGAGAGTAGGTATTGTCTGTTCATCATTTTCCCAATTCAATTGCTCCAAAAATTGATACACATCTTCCTCGACGCGATTCCGTTCATCATCGAGTGTAATAATATGGCCCGAATTCTCATACCACTTGATTTCTTTTTTTGCAGATTGAATCCCGTTGTATATGATTTGCGGGCTTTCCATATCAATTACCTCATCATGCCGGCCTTGAACAATGCAGGTAGGTACTGTTATTTTATCCAGCTGAGAGGAAACATCCGACACTAGCCTCACTAACCCTTCGACCGCTGGCATACTGTTATCCTGAAATGAACTCAATTCGCTATTGATCTCTTGCTCTGTCTTCCCTTGTAACTCCTTGTATTGTTTGGCATAGACACGTACCATATTTGGCAGCGTTTCTTTATTTTTAAACCCCATCGGTGTACACATTGGGACAACTCCTACCAGTGGGTACTCAGTTGCCAGCTTTAAGGAAAAAACTCCCCCAAGTGATATACCCGCTGCAGCGATTTTTTCGTAGCCTTTATTTTTTAACAGCTGGTAACCCTCCAATACACTTTTCCACCAATCTTCCGGGGTGGAGTTCATAAGCTCTTCAGGCGGGGCGCTGCCATGCCCTTTATATAGGGGTGCATGGGAGGAGTAGCCTTTCTCTTCTAAAAAGCGGCCTAACATACGTACATCTGCTGTGTTGCCAGTAAAACCATGAAGAAGCAAAACAGCGCGGTCGCCGCTTTCAAACGTAAACGGTTCGGGTGCTTTTAATTGCATGTCCAAACTCCTTTTGCAGATATATGTTATGTTTGTTAGTTTTTGTCTTCCTTGGGTAATTCATTACAAAAATTAATCATTGGTGGTATTGGTTTTGTTTAATGTGAAAAAGAGTAGCGGACTAGGGAAGTTCTAAAGACACTCCTATTTCTGTTTTACATAAAATAATTTAGATTTGAGATTTGGGGGACGGTAATCATGAATGATCCAAAACAAATCCACAAAGTCAGCAAGAGCAGGAACGCTGAAAAAAGTAAAGAGATAAAAAAATTGGAAAAAGAGGTTGCCCTAGGCCTTTGGATTCAAGTAATTGGTCAGCTCATCGAATTAAAAGGTTTAACTGGGCTTTACCATTTGGAGGAAGATCAAAATAAAGTGGGAGAACAACAAATATTGACGGGTGTATGGATTAGGACTATTGGACAACTTCTGGAGGCGATATCTGTCTCAGGTCAAATAAACGAAACAGACCTCATTAAACTTCTGCAGGAGCAAAAGCTTGCCATAACAGGGGATATGCTTGTTTCAATTGGCTCCGCCTATGAAGTTATCGGAGGAATTAATGTGCTTGAAGAGGAGTCCATTAAGCCTACAATTATTGTTCCATAGAAAAAAGCCATGGGGACGGTTCTATTAGAACCTTTTTACTGTTGTTGGAGATGGTTTACAAAAAGGTAGGAGACTCGAAGTTGATTGAATTGCAAAAAACAGCACCAGTAGGTAAGACTGATGCTGTGCCGTTGAAAGCTATTCTATTGCTGTTATTGATTGTTGGATTTTGCTTTCTCTTCATTGTGCTGTCTGATAATTTTATAACTTGTAAGAGCTGCATCACCTGAAATTCCGGCAATTAGCGAGAAGAAGATATTTTCTATAAAGGAATTAGGAGCGGTATAAAAAACGAGAAGAAGCGCAGCAATGGCACCTAGGAGCATTTCCTCAAGAAACCCGAGATAAAGAAATTTTTTTGTTCGGCGCGGCATGACAATTTTGCCATGCTTCCGAACATGTCCAAGAATTCCGACTGTCCCACCAATTACTAAAGAGAAAATAATGTCATCCAACACTTGTTTCTCACTCTCCTTAAGCCTATTTTTTTGACCTAAGGTAAATCTTGGTGTATTACCATTATACTAAACTTGGAAACACAATAAAATTGGGAAAAATTCCAAATTTTTGGAGAAATGAGGCATGGGGACGGTTCTTTTGCATCATTTTCTTTAGTAAATGATGCACGAGAACCGTCCCCATGCATCAAGGCGCTTACCACATGTATAAATTTGTATCGGGAAGCCTGACTTGGCCATTGATGGTCGGCCTCGGAATGCTGTACATTCCACTTAAAGACGTGGTAAAAATCGTAACCCCTTCCTATGTAATCGTATGCATGGCTGTTGTTCTTGCGATGGTGACAACTGGTTACTTTGTCGGTAAGTTGATGAAAATGTATCCTGTCGACTCTGCCATTGTGACAGGCTGCCATAGCGGCCTAAGAGGAACGGGAGACGTTGCCATCCTTTCAGCTTCCGGCCGGATGTCCTTGATGCCTTTCGCACAAGTTTCAACAAGAATTGGCGGTGCGTCTACTGTAATTCTTGCCATCATGCTGCTAAAACTGTTAAGCTAACTTTTTTAAAAAAGGGATTACATGCAGGCGGCCATTTTTGCCTGCTTTATTTAATTACAAAAAAAGCAGAAAAGTTAAATAACCTAGTGAAAAAGAACAAAAATAACTACTATAGATAAATGAAGCATGGGGACGGTTCTTTTGCCTCATTTTCAATCGTTAATGATGCACGAGAACCGTCCCTGTGCCTCAACAAGAAAGAAGGAAATATCCATGAATGTTCCAGAGAATGTCATTATTACTTCGCTGAAAGGAAAAGAAGTTCTTTCCAATCCTTTTTTGAATAAAGGAACGGCTTTTACGAAAGAAGAAAGGGAGGATCTTGGACTCGATGGTTTGCTGCCACCTCGGGTGCTCACGCTTGAGGAACAGGTGAAAAAAGTCTATGAGCAATATTCGATGCGGACCACTAATCTGTTCAAAAACGGGGTGCTTTATGATTTATATAACCGCAATGTCGTTCTGTTTTACCGTCTGTTGAAGGAGCACTTAGCAGAGATGCTTCCAATTATCTACACTCCGACTGTAGGTGAAGCGATTGAGACATACTCCCATACCTACCGTCGACCAGGTGGTTTGTATCTTTCCATTGATGACCCAGACGGCATTGAAACAGCCTTTCATAATCTCGATCTGCCTAAAAATGGGATTGATTTAATCGTTGTTACGGATTCTGAAAGCATTCTCGGAATAGGGGACCAAGGGGTTGGCGGCATTAATATCGCCATTGGTAAACTTGCCGTCTATACAGCAGCAGCTGGTATCGATCCAAGCCGCGTTTTGCCAGTCGTCCTAGATGTTGGCACGAATAACCAGACGTTGATTTCTGATCCTATCTATATCGGAAACAAATTCGCCCGTGTCCGAGGCGAGCGTTATGGGGAGTTCATTGATTTATTTATCCAGACGGCTAGAAAGTTTTTTCCTGAAGTGCTTCTTCACTGGGAGGATCTTGGAAATGTGAACGCACGCAACATCATGGCCAAATATGGTGACAAAATTCTTACCTTCAACGATGACATCCAGGGAACAGGTGCCGTTACCCTTGCTGCGATTATGTCTGCCTTGAAAGTCACTGGCACATCCCTGAAAGATCAGCGGATTGTGATCTTCGGACCAGGTTCTGCGGGTATCGGAAATGCTGACCAACTGGTAGATGCGATGATTCTTGAAGGTCTAACTAAGGAAGAGGCCTATGACCGTTTCTGGGCAATTGATTACCGTGGGTTGTTGACTGATGAATCTGGGGACGTCTTGAATTTCCAGAAACCTTATTTGCGGAAAGCGGATGAAGTGAAGAACTGGGATCGGAATGAGGATGGCATCATTTCATTAATCGAAGTAGTCGGGAGGGTAAAACCAACCATTTTGATCGGTACTTCCGGACAAGCGAGCGCATTTACTGAAGAAATTGTAAAAGAAATGGCCAAGCATGTTGAACGGCCGATTATCATCCCAATGTCTAACCCGACTGCACTGGCGGAAGCAGTCCCAGAAAACCTGATCAAATGGACTGATGGCAAAGCGTTAATTGCAACTGGCAGCCCGTTTGATCCTGTGGTATACAATGGAGTTTCCTACGAAATTGGGCAGGCAAACAATGCATTTGTATTCCCAGGGCTTGGCCTTGGAGCTATTGTGTCAAAAGCTGAAATCATTTCAAAAGGTATGTTCACAGCTGCAGCTAATGCAGTTGCCCAAATGACAGACACTAGCACATCAGGTGCATCTCTCCTGCCACCTATTGAAAAATTGCATGCGGTATCAGTATACGTAGCAGTTGAAGTAGCCAAAGCGGCCATAAACGAAGGAATATCGAGGGCGGACATTCCGAATGTGGAGAAAGCAGTTGCCGAAGCCATGTGGGAACCTGAATATAAAGATATAAAAAGCGTGGGAATTTGGACAAGTATTTAAAAGGGTGATGCATGGGGACGGTTCTCGTGCATCATTCTTGGTGCGAGGATTTTAAGTTAACCCCTAAGATGCAATCAGACCGGACATGTGAATGCATGTTCGGTCTTTCAAATTTTGTTTGATTTTTTTCTATAGCAGTTGGCCCCATCCATTTATTCATTCATGCAGAACCAGCTGTTAAAAAGTGTAATACGACACGATTAAATTCATCTGTCCTTTCAATTTTCCCCACATGGCCCGCTTTTTTGATCGTATAAAACTTGGAGTTCGGTATTAATTTATGCATTCTTTTTTGATTGAAGGGGGGACAAATTCTGTCATTCTGACAGGAAATAATTAAAGTGGGAACGTTCATTTTTTTCAATGTTTGCCGATAATCAATTTTCAAACATTCGCTTACTCCTGGAAGCAATCCGTCAAGATGTTCGGACCAGATAGGCATGACTTTTTGAACGTTCTCTTCATTTTTATCATGCAAACATCTCGAAGTCGCTCCTGTGTGGAATTTTTCAATCGTCAAGTCACTTGTAAATTTTTTGTTTGTCCGCAGTAATAGTTTTTTTAACCACTTTGGCACATAAAACAGAGTGTTTGCAAGGATGAGAGACTTTATTTTTTCCGGACGTATCTTATAAATTTCCTGCGCAACCATTCCTCCCATTGAAAAGCCCAGGATATGCGCTTCGTTCAAGCCTAATTGATCCAATAACTCAACAATGTCTCTTGCAAACGCGTTGATGGTTATTTCTTGACTTTCTGAACACCTGGTTTTCCCAAAGCCCCGTAAATCAGGGATAATTAAATCGAAATGTTCTGCCAGCTCATGTTGAAATTTCCAGCCTTCTTTTCGTTCCCCCAACCCATGAATGAGTACTAGCGGATCGCCGCTGCCTAATCGATCATAATAGAGATTGACTCCGTTTACGGACGCGCAAAGCAAGATAATCCCTCCTGTTTTAAGTTAGTAAAGTATTATTCTTTTATTATAGAACAAAGAATCACGGGTATTGCGTTGTTTTTACTGCCATTAGGACAAAATTCAAAATATGGTGCATGGGGACGGTTCTAATGCATCACTTTTGTCGGTTCGTTCCACGGATAAGAGCAAATGGAACGAACCAAGCCGATATTTTCCCATGCTTATCCCTAATAAATAATTTACAAAAAATAGAAGAAACCAAAAGGAGTTTTAAACATCGAGAAAGAATATTATTTGGGAACGCTTACAATTAGAACACGGGGACGGTTTCTCTTCCATCATTTTGTTTAATGCCGTCAAGGGTAAGGAAAATGAGGCATGAGAACCGTCCCCATGTATCAAAGGAGGCATTTGTTGATGGCTTTGAATCAAGGTAGTGGTCAGGTGTTTGACGCTGTGGTGGTTGGGGCTGGGTTTTCTGGGTTGTATATGCTTCATCGGCTGCGGGAGGCCGGGTATTCGGTACGCGTTTATGAGGCAGCGGATGATGTTGGGGGCACCTGGTATTGGAATCGTTATCCTGGTGCACGATGTGACATCGAAAGTATTTACTACAATTATACTTTTTCAAAAGAGATTTTGGACGAGTGGACGTGGTCAGCCAGATATGCCGAGCAGCCGGAAATCTTAAGCTACATAAATTTTGTGGCAGATAAACTGGACCTAAGGCGCGACATTCAGTTCAACACAAGGATTACAGCCGCCCGCTACAATGAACAAACCCGAAACTGGGAGATCCGGATGGATGATGGCACTTTAGTCGCAGCTGAATACTTTATCACCGCATTAGGCTGTCTTTCTTCTTCTAACATCCCGAAAATTAAGGGTTTGGACAGTTTCAAAGGAGAGATGTACCACACGGGAAGATGGCCGCACAAGAAGGTGGACTTTAGCGGCAAGCGTGTCGGGGTGATCGGAACTGGTTCAAGTGGCATTCAAGCAATCCCGGTTATAGCAAAAGAGGCGGGACACCTCACTGTTTTTCAACGGACACCGCAATATAGCTGCCCGGCGCAAAACCATCCACTTGAGGCAGAGGAAATTCGGAAGACTTGGGAAAGTTATGATGTGATTAAACAGCAAATGCGTTACTCGCAGCACGGTGTACCATATGGTCCTCGGATGCGGTCTGCTCTCGAGGATAGCCCTGAAGAACGGGAACGATTATATGAAAAAGCCTGGCAGGAGGGCGGCCTATTTACACTTACCTACAATTACAATGATATAGCTTTGCTCCCAGAGTCGAATGAAACAGCCGCATCCTTTATCCGCTCCAAGATTAAGCAAATTGTTCATGACCCCGAAGTAGCACAAAAGTTAATGCCGACCTACTACTACGCTACTAAACGACCTATCATAGATACCAACTATTTTGAAACCTACAACCGAGAAAATGTCTCACTTGTTGATATTAAGGCAGCGCCAATTATGGAAATTACAGCAGATGGAATCAAGACGACAGACAACGAGTATGAATTAGATGTCCTTGTGTTTGCGACTGGTTTTGATGCCATGACAGGACCTTTATTTAAAATTGATATTCGTGGAAAAAACGATGTCTCGCTCAAGGATAAGTGGGCAGACGGCGCCGAGTTGAAGACCTATCTTGGACTAGCCACTTCCGGATTCCCGAACATGTTTATGCTAACCGGTCCGCAAAGCCCATCGGTACTAAGCAACATGATGGTTTCGATTGAGCAGCATGTGGATTGGGTTGCCGATTGCATTGATTATCTTCGTGAGCATCATTTGGAAGCATTTGAAGCCACTGAAGAGGCGGAAGTATTTTGGAGCCAGCAATGCCGCGCCATTGCCGACATGTCTCTGCTAACTAAAACAGATTCCTGGTACATGGGTGCGAATATCGACGGTAAGCCGCGCGGATTCCTTGCCTTTGCCGGAGGAGTCGGGCTATATCGATTAATTTGTGATGATGTTGCAGCAAGAGGCTATGAAGGGTTTACCTCCGTGCTAGCACGTGATAACCAAGATGATAGCAAAATAAAGGAGGGTTTTTTTAAGTCAAATATTGATCCGCAAGCGTGGTTTATTTTAAAGCAATTAGAGTCCGCCGGTGCCCCTCCTATGGAGCAGCTTACCCCTGAACAAGCTAGGATGGGTGATTTTAGTCTTTTAGCAGGTGCGCCTGAAGAGGTAGCCAAAGTAGAAAACAGGACCATTCCGGTACAGGGAGGGGAAATCCCTGTCCGCATTTACACGCCGGCGGGTGAAGGGCCATTCCCAGCATTGGTTTACTACCATGGCGGAGGCTGGGTCATCGGCAACCTGGATACTGTTGACGTGCCTTGCCGGATGTTGGCAAACAGGGCGGGTTGTGTCGTCGTTTCTGTCGATTACCGATTGGCACCTGAGAACAAATTCCCGACTGCTGCTGAGGATTCGTATGCTGCAGCTAATTGGGTGGCGGAAAATGCTGCCGAGATTCAAGTAGACGCTGAGCGTATTGCAGTAGGAGGTGACAGTGCGGGCGGAAACCTTGCAGCGGTTGTGGCCTTGATGGCTCGTGAACAGGGAGGCCCTTCATTTGCCTATCAAATGCTCATCTATCCAGTTACCAATCACGCTTATGACACGGACTCTTATCGTGATAATGCAGAGGGTTACTTTTTAACAAAAAATACAATGGTCTGGTTCTGGAATCATTATCTTCCTAATGAAGAGGATGGCCAAAATCCGTATGCTTCGCCATTATTGGCAGAGGATTTAAGCGGACTTCCGCCAGCGCTGGTGATTTCGGCAGGCTTTGATCCGTTGCGCGATGAAGGGGAAGCCTATGCGGAACGGCTGAAAGCAGCAGGTGTACCGGTGGAAGTGACGCGCTATGACGGAATGATTCACGGTTTCTTCTGGATGCCAGGTGTGCTGACGGAAGCGCATAACGCCATCAACCAGGCAGCCAATGCCTTGAAGGATGCATTTAATGCTATAAAAACTAGATAGATATATTGCAGATTTTTTAGGAGGCTAAATCAAAACTGGAAGAACATATATTTAATTAAACCATTGTAAAATTGACCTTAAAATAATCAAATGAAAACAGGGTGGTCCTATCAGTGGCTACTCTGTTTTCTATTAGCACCTGAATTTTGGTGTGATTTTTTTCGATTCTTTTTAATGGATTTTTTCATAATCATTAGGTGAATTATCTTTGTCTAGAATTCTTTACCAATTTATAATCAACAATTTACATAACCTATACAGAGAATTAAAATCTCCTTGCTATGTTAGTAATAGATATATTTTTTAAACTGTGAACTTAAAAAACTAGAGGAGGTTTTGTTATGAGTAATCTGGATTCACAAAAAGAGATGGACAGAAGGAAATTTATCAAAATCGGAGGTATAGGTACACTTGCATTAACATTAGGAGCAGCTGGCCTTCCAAAAGATTTGTTTACTGGGACAGCCTATGCCGAATTAAATGATGATATGAAGCTTCAATTTAATCCAGACGGCAAATTCAAGATTGTTCAGTTTAATGATACACAGGATGATGAAAATATTGACCGCCGTACCATACAGCTGATGGAAAAAGTCCTTGATACAGAGAAACCGGATTTTGTAGTCCTTAACGGAGACAACATCACTGGGGGCTGTGACACTCCTAGCGAAATGGAACAAGCCATCAACAATGTGGCCCAGCCGATGGAGCAAAGAGGGATTAAGTGGGCCATTACATACGGAAATCATGATGAGGATTCCACTCCAAAAAGCGGCCTAAATGAGGAAGATATGCTGGGTATTTATATGTCTTACCGATACAATATGAACACACCTGGGGTAAAAGACATTACAGGTACTGGTAACATGAATCTTCTTATCAAAAATTCAAAAGGGACGGATGCGGCGTTCAACCTCTGGCTGCTTGACAGTGGAAGATATGCTCCTCAAACGATTGCGGGTCAAGATTTTCAAGGATACCCGACATGGGATTGGCTCCGTATGAACCAAGTCAGCTGGTATTATGAGATGTCAAAAAAACTGGAACAGCAATGGGGGCATAAAGTTCCATCGCTAGTATTTATTCATATACCGCTTTGGGAGCACAGATTTATGTGGTTTGGAAGTGTTGACGGAAGAACGGACGCCCATCACGCGAAGGCCTTAATTAAACACAATATTGTGGGCGAAAGAAATGAAGAGGAATGCCCGGGGCCAATCAACAGCGGAATGTTTTCAGCCATGCTGGAAAGAGGGGATGTCAAAGGGGTCTTCTGTGGACACGACCATGTCAATACTTATATGGGTAATTATTATGGAATCTTACTTGGCTATTCCGGCAGCACAGGTTTTGGCGCATACGGCCTACCAGGGGCTGACCGAAATAGATTGCGCGGTGCCAGAGTTTTCAATTTAGATGAAAACACGAAGGACGTTCTTGTGGAAACTCATATGGTGTTTGCTAAAGATTATGGCATCGATTTGACTGCCAATGACCAAAGTACTGCGCCTGCGCCGATAGATGAAAGCAAAAAGAAAGAAAAAGTGATCAAAAGCAAATTTTAAAATGAAGCATAGGGACGGTTCTCACGCCTCAATTTCTAGCAAATATGAGGCATAAGAACCGTCCCCATGCATCTTTCTGATTTTTGGTATGTAATATTTGAAAATAATGTAATATAATTAAAATAATTAGTTTATTTAGATAAAGGCAAACCACTCGAAAGATTGGGACGCAAAGCTACAGGTCTAAGGGTTCGATGAAACTAGGATGGCTGAGCTGCCTAAAATAGTAGATATTTTAGGGGGATTTCATTTGACTACACTTGCTTATGACAACGAACTTGAAATGGATGTGGTGGAACTTAGTGATGAAAATATTATAGAGGGGTACATTACCGCTTTACTAAAAATGGCCGACAAAAATTATAAATTGTTAGAAAATGAATTGTTGAAAAGAAGGTTATTTTTGGTTGCCTTAGAACGCTACGATAGAAGAAAGGCGTTTTTCCACTCCGTCTTTTCTGACTAGAGCACAGAAGCCACTCGAAAAAGAAAGCTCCAAGGACTTTTTAAAGTGCTTGGAGCTTTCTTTTTTATATTAAAAACTATTCCTATAAACATAAGCATCTTTTGGCTGCTCAATGATTTTATAATCCGTCACTTTTAAAATAGGGATTTTCATTTTAAAAGGTTGATAATACATCGTGTCCATCGTTCCCGTTACTTCGTACCACTGATCATTTGGGATGTGGACATTTTCAGGAAATTGAATCATCATTCCGAACACACCAGAGTCAGCAATACAGTGAATAATCCCAAATCGGAATAAAAAGATTTGGTTGCCATTTAACCCCGGACCGTTATATGAAAAACCCTTCATCGTCATGGTTTTCCCAACAAATTCCCCGGAAAAATTGTAGATGACTTCCAGACCTTTTAAATAGTCCTCATCTGTTAAGGTAATATGGTCATTTCCTTTATACGATTTGAATTCCTTTTTGACTAAATCCGTAAATGCATCCTGGCCCATAAATTTACTCATGTCGGGATTTAATATTTGATGCATGCCATAACGGTCGGCCCCGTCCTCTAACGTAGGAAAACTAAATCCTTTGGCATTAACTAATTGTGAATCTAGGGTCGCTACCGGCAAAAACACACCTGTCAAAGCGGGAAGAACAATCATCGTATACGAAACCGTTCTTTTTAACTTTTTTCTAAAAGAAGGCTTTTTATGGTCATGTGAATGATCGTGATGGCATTCATGACATTCCAATTCTATCTCTGATTTTTTCTCTTTAATGTACCATCTGATTCCTTCTACAATAGTCAGGAAGAATAGGGCATAAATCATACTGTAGGAAAGAAAGGAATACTTCATATTAATATACTTCGAAATGTTTCCTGATAAATGCAAATAGAAAAACAAGTTGGTAAACAATAATAAAATCACGACGCGAAACATTTTCTTCCCTCCTCCTTTACAGTAATAGTGAACCGATAAATACGAATGCTGAAATTAACGAAACAAGCAGGATGACGAATTTTGGCTTGAACGTTCCGAACATCATCAGCAGGTTCTTGATATCAACCATTGCACCAAACACCAAGAATGTCACAATTGAACTTTGTGAAAATGTGTTTCTGAAAGACGAAGCAACAAACGCATCCGCTTCAGAACAAATTGATAAAATGAACGCCAGCGCCATCATGACAAGAACACCCGCTACTTTGGAATGTCCAAGTGCCGCTAACGTAGAAGTCGGAATAAATGTTTGCATCGCTGAAGCGATTAACGAACCCATCACCAAGTACTTCCCGACGTGGAAAAATTCATCGATGGTATGAGTGATCACGCTGACCAACTTTTGCTTCGTATTTTGTTTCGAATGGTCATGGACATGAACATGTTCATCCGCATTCAGCCTTAACTGGTTCGTCTTAACCACGAAAGAAAGAACAATCCCAACTAAAATCGAAACCACGATGGCAAACCCGGCACGATACCAAACCATCGTCCAGCTATTGCCAAAGGCGATGTACGTTGAAAAAAGAACGATCGGATTGATAATTGGTCCGGTGAGCATAAACGAAATCGCGGCGGGAAGGGCCACACCTTTTTCGACTAATCTTTTCGTAATGGGAACAATTCCGCATTCACAGCCTGGAAAAATTGCGCCTACGAAACTAGCAGTTATCACCGAAAGAATCTTATTTTTCGGCATGATGCGGACAATCATATTCTCCGAAACAAACACTTCGATCAGTGCCGCAACAAACGCGCCGATCACAATAAAAGGAATTGCTTCTATTATTATACTAATAAATATCGTGTTTAATTGTAACAATTGATTCATAGGAGATCCTCCTGTAATGAAGCCTCAGTTAAAAAACATACAAAATTATAACAGAAATAATGGCAAATGATAATGTTTTTCGTTTCCAGAAGTGGGAAATTTCTTAACCGAATTAATAAATCTTTTGAAAAAATCACAAAAACCTATTATCATAAAACTAAATGTTATTATAACCTGGTCTTAATATTAAGTAATAATTTAGGTAAACTGGAGATTATTGTATGTCAATTGAGACGAAACAAAAGAAACCTAATATTGACGACTATTTTAATTCACTCGGAATCAAAGAATGCAAAAGCAAGCTCGCCTTTTGGAAGCACGTCACTGCTGTAGATTCCGTCTTGGCGGAGGAACTGGAACCGCTTATTTCCCGCAAAAGGAAAGGGAACATATATGATGTGAAGAATCAAACCCTGCCATTTAGTTTAGCGGCAGAATCGTGGACGATGTCCTTTCACAAATCATTGCTCACCTGGGTAAGCCAGCAAAAGCAATTAAAGCCAAAGAGAATTTTGGAAATCGGGTGTGATAATGGATTGTCGGCATGCTGGTATGCACAGCTTTTTCCTGATGCGGAAATCGTCGGAGTCGACCAGTCGGAAAACGGAATCCAGTGTGCCCGGCAGTTGGCCAAGCAATTAGGGCTCTCAAACGTGAGTTTTTATCAAATCGGCTTTATGGAGCTCCTCGACCATTTTTCTAAGCATTCTTTTGATATGATTATTTCGGTACGCAGTTTTCATGAGATTATGGGACCCATTTTCATTCAAAAATATTGGTCACTGCCTGATCACCTGAAGGAAAAACCAACGTTTGGTGACAGCTGGTATTTACAAATAGTTGACTTCTTTTTAACCCCGAACGGAACTTATCTCTCTTGTGAGCGATTGGAGAGCCCGGCAGATGTCGGAAAGTGGGCAAATTTACTGAAAGAAGCCAATCTCCATGTACAATGGAGTGACAGTGAAATCATCGACTATTATGATTTTAGAACAAAAAAGCAATCTCCTGTCATCGTAGCGACAAAAAAAGAAACAAGACTTTCCACTTTGGAAGGGATGGAACACCTATATTCGAAAAATCAGCCGCTTATATTAGAGGCTGGCCAATCCTATACCACGGTGAATGCAGAGTTTGCCTTCCACCGACTAGGAGAGAAAACATTTCAATCTGGACAGTATTTGGCTGTACCCAACCACTGGTTTATGTATCGATTTGAAGTTTGGGAAACGAATGATTTTCTGCTCGTCTATTGCTATGGTAATATGGGGTATCGTCAGTTGGACATTCTTCCTGCCGGGACATACGGAGAGGCAGAGCTGCTAATCGAGCAGGCAGCCGGCCAGTTCTGTCACCTCGGACCGATTGTAAAGTACAACAGCCTGAAAGACCGTCCAGAATAAAAGCTTCATTTATAAGGAAGGGGGAGTCATGGTTGAAATCCAATGCCCTAAAAGGTTATCGGAAATTAAGAGATATCTATGAAAATAATCTGACAGTGGAATTGCTTTCAGAAGAGATCAAGACATGTGTGGCGGATGATGATGCAGTCGCTGTTAAAAAGGAAATGTTTGATTGCGATTTTGATATTTATGGGGTTAAACAGGGCGGAAAACTTATTGGATACGTAAAAAGAGAAGATATAAAAAAAGAAGGAAAAATAAGTGAGTTTGTTGAGGATTTTCATGCCGATAACCTTATTTCAGATTCCACTTCTTTGATTGATTTGCTGGATATTTTTCAGGAGAGAGAATTCACCTTTATCCTTGAAAAGAACAAAGTTACCAGGATCGTCACGGTGGCCGATTTGCAAAAGCAGCCAATAAGGATGTTGGCTTTTAGTTTCGTTTCACTTCTGGAAATGTATATCATTTCAGTGATTAAAGAATTTTATCCGGATGGCAGCTGGGCTGATAAGTTAACAGAATCAAGATTAACCAAAGCAAAAGAGCTTTTGGAAGAGCGGTTAGCAAAAAATGAAGCCCTGACTTTGGTGGACAATTTACAGTTATCCGATAAAGGCACGATCATTCGGAAAACGCCAAAATTAGTCGAGCTGCTAGGCTTTGAATCAAATAGTCAATGCAAGGAATTTTTCAGAAAAATTGAGGAATTACGAAACAATACAGCCCATTCCCAAGAAAAAATTTACCATGACTCAAAGGAATTTATCACTATACTTCTACAATTACAAAAGATACTAAACGTAGATTGATTGGGTTGAACTATAAGCCAGAGCAGAAGTGTTCAATGGAAAAAAACTCCTTATATTTGGGCAATCAATCTTATTTTTATAATAAGGAATTTTTCCTGAATTATATATATTCTGAATATTCGATTGACATTGTTTATTTGATAAACTAATATGAAATTAAATTCATATTAGCGGATGAATATTATGGGAGAGACTAAACGCATCGTTTAGCACCGAAGGAGCAAATTCCAAAAATCAGGTATCAATCTCTCAGGTAAAAGGACCATAATAGGACGCATCTCTGGAGAGAGCCCATGGGGCCGCCAAAGGAGTCAAACTCTCAGGTAAAAGGACAGAGAAAAGTAGGAGAACCCCTATTTTTCTCTGTCCTTTTTTGGTTGAGAGAGATGGGAATAAGTAAATAAAGGGGCTGGATATTTAAAAGAAAAAATGAAAGCGCTTTTTTATGCCGATTTATGAAACCTATTTTGGATATTAAAATTGCAAGCATCAGGAGGGGAAAATGATATGCAGGAACAAAAATTGGCTAGAGGATTAAAAAACAGGCACGTACAGCTAATCGCTATTGGCGGGGCTATCGGTACAGGTTTATTTCTCGGGGCGGGAAAGTCGATCCACTTAGCTGGACCATCGATTTTATTCGCTTATCTGATTACAGGCGTCATTTGCTTTTTAATCATGCGTTCATTAGGAGAACTGCTTTTAAGCAACTTGAACTATCATTCTTTCGTTGATTTTGTTCAAGATTATTTTGGTAATATGGCTGCCTTTATCACCGGATGGACCTACTGGTTTTGCTGGATTACGATTGCAATGGCGGATTTGACAGCAGTTGGAATTTATACTCAATATTGGTTTCCCCATGTGCCACAGTGGATGCCAGGATTAATTGCCCTCGTTTTTTTACTCATGATGAATCTTGCAACCGTAAAACTATTTGGTGAAATGGAATTCTGGTTTGCATTAATTAAAGTCATCGCCATCCTAGCACTCATTGTAATTGGTATTTTTATGATTTTTAAGGGCTTTTCTACAGATTCAGGACCATCGAGTTTTACGAATCTATGGAGCCATGATGGGATGTTCCCGAATGGCATAAATGGTTTTATCCTCTCATTCCAAATGGTCGTCTTTGCGTTCGTAGGCATTGAACTTGTAGGACTTACAGCTGGGGAAACAGAAGACCCGGAAAGAGTGATTCCAAAAGCAATCAATAATATCCCTATTCGTGTTATCATTTTCTACATTGGTGCCCTTTTAGTCATTATGAGCATCTATCCATGGAACGCAATCAAACCAGCCGAAAGTCCATTTGTCCAAGTATTCGTGGCAGTTGGTATCGCAGCAGCAGCAGGTATTGTCAATTTTGTTGTTCTCACATCTGCAGCTTCGGCATGTAATAGTGCCATCTTTAGTACAAGCCGTATGGTATACTCACTTGCAAAAAATAATAATGCACCAAAATCACTTTCTAATCTTACTGTACGTAAAGTACCCTCCAATGCATTGTTCTTCTCAACTGTTGTTATTTTAATTGGCGTTGCTTTAAACTATATAATGCCTGAAGGAGTATTTACACTGATCACTAGTGTTTCTACTGTATGTTTTATCTTTATATGGGGAATTACTGTTATTACCCATTTAAAATATCGTAAAACAAGACCGGATTTAGCGAAAGCAAACAAGTTTAAAATGCCGTTTTTCCCAATTGCCAACTATTTAATCCTTGCTTTCCTTACGTTCGTACTTATCGTACTTGCACTTGCAGAAGATACCCGTATTGCTTTATTTGTCACTCCAGTTTGGTTTATTTTGCTGATTGTGATTTATAAAATGCAAAAAACGAAAATAAATAAAGCGGATGAAGTGAATCGTGGGCCGGTAGTAGGAAATTAATCTGTACTATTGAAATTGTGTGGACTATTTATAGGAAAAAAAACACTAAACTCTTTCTTTTTCGAGTTTAGTGTTTTTTTCCTAACGCTTATTTATTGTCTGGAAATAATTACTTGTTGATAACAATATGAAAAAGAGATATATTATAATTCCTGTCGCCAATCAGGTGACTGAAATACAGTTGATAAGCTTTTAAATGATGATGTATTGGAAAAAACTTTCTGTTGCATCAAAATAACAATGATGTTATGATGTGAAAGTTGCTCTTAAACAGAGTGTTCTGGTCAATCTCAATTGGAAAAAATTGCTGATTGATAGATTGTTAGAAATGCGATATGATAGTCATTGTCGCTTCTGAAAAAGCGAAAGACAAAAGCATTGATAGTTCTTTGAAAACTAAACAAACAAAAACGTCAACAAACAATAATTATCATGTTTCTTCTATTAGATAGAAAACATGAGCCAACGTAACATTTTTGAGCTAATCAACTCAACTTTATTGGAGAGTTTGATCCTGGCTCAGGACGAACGCTGGCGGCGTGCCTAATACATGCAAGTCGAGCGAATCACTGGGGCGCAAGTCCCACTGGTTAGCGGCGGACGGGTGAGTAACACGTGGGCAACCTGCCTGTAAGACTGGGATAACTTCGGGAAACCGGAGCTAATACCGGATAATTTCTTCCCTCACATGAGGGAAGGTTGAAAGTCGGTTTCGGCTGACACTTACAGATGGGCCCGCGGCGCATTAGCTAGTTGGTGAGGTAACGGCTCACCAAGGCGACGATGCGTAGCCGACCTGAGAGGGTGATCGGCCACACTGGGACTGAGACACGGCCCAGACTCCTACGGGAGGCAGCAGTAGGGAATCTTCCACAATGGACGAAAGTCTGATGGAGCAACGCCGCGTGAGCGATGAAGGCCTTCGGGTCGTAAAGCTCTGTTGTCAGGGAAGAACAAGTATCGGAGTAACTGCCGGTACCTTGACGGTACCTGACCAGAAAGCCACGGCTAACTACGTGCCAGCAGCCGCGGTAATACGTAGGTGGCAAGCGTTGTCCGGAATTATTGGGCGTAAAGCGCGCGCAGGCGGTCCTTTAAGTCTGATGTGAAAGCCCACGGCTCAACCGTGGAGGGTCATTGGAAACTGGGGGACTTGAGTGCAGAAGAGGAAAGCGGAATTCCACGTGTAGCGGTGAAATGCGTAGAGATGTGGAGGAACACCAGTGGCGAAGGCGGCTTTCTGGTCTGTAACTGACGCTGAGGCGCGAAAGCGTGGGGAGCAAACAGGATTAGATACCCTGGTAGTCCACGCCGTAAACGATGAGTGCTAAGTGTTAGAGGGTTTCCGCCCTTTAGTGCTGCAGCTAACGCATTAAGCACTCCGCCTGGGGAGTACGGCCGCAAGGCTGAAACTCAAAGGAATTGACGGGGGCCCGCACAAGCGGTGGAGCATGTGGTTTAATTCGAAGCAACGCGAAGAACCTTACCAGGTCTTGACATCCTCTGACACTCCTAGAGATAGGAATTTCCCCTTCGGGGGACAGAGTGACAGGTGGTGCATGGTTGTCGTCAGCTCGTGTCGTGAGATGTTGGGTTAAGTCCCGCAACGAGCGCAACCCTTGATCTTAGTTGCCAGCATTTAGTTGGGCACTCTAAGGTGACTGCCGGTGACAAACCGGAGGAAGGTGGGGATGACGTCAAATCATCATGCCCCTTATGACCTGGGCTACACACGTGCTACAATGGATGGTACAAAGGGCAGCGAAGCCGCGAGGTGGAGCCAATCCCATAAAACCATTCTCAGTTCGGATTGCAGGCTGCAACTCGCCTGCATGAAGCCGGAATCGCTAGTAATCGCGGATCAGCATGCCGCGGTGAATACGTTCCCGGGCCTTGTACACACCGCCCGTCACACCACGAGAGTTTGTAACACCCGAAGTCGGTGGGGTAACCGCAAGGAGCCAGCCGCCTAAGGTGGGACAGATGATTGGGGTGAAGTCGTAACAAGGTAGCCGTATCGGAAGGTGCGGCTGGTTCACCTCCTTTCTAAGGATATAAGCTGGACATATGAGCCAGACAATACATGTTTGTTTGACTGTTTCTTGTTTGTTTAGTTTTGAGAGAACAATCTCTCAAAACTTTCGTTCTTTGAAAACTAGATAATCGTAAAAGAAGAAGTAACCAAGTAAGAACCAAGTAATCGCCATTTTAGTTTTTCTCTCTTATTTTTAAGAGTAAAAACCTTTTAGGTTAAGTTAGAAAGGGCGCACGGTGAATGCCTTGGCACTAGGAGCCGATGAAGGACGGGACTAACACCGATATGCTTCGGGGAGCTGTAAGTAAGCGCCGATCCGGAGATTTCCGAATGGGGAAACCCACTGTTCGTAATGGAGCAGTATCTTTACCTGAATACATAGGGTATTGAAGGCAGACCCGGGGAACTGAAACATCTAAGTACCCGGAGGAAGAGAAAGCAAACGCGATTCCCTGAGTAGCGGCGAGCGAAACGGGAACAGCCCAAACCGAAAGGCTTGCCTTTCGGGGTTGTAGGACACTCAACATGGAGTTACAAAGGAACGGGGTAGATGAAGCGGTCTGGAAAGGCCGGCCATAGAAGGTAAAAGCCCTGTAGTTGAAACTTCGTTCCCTCCTGAGTGGATCCTGAGTACGGCCGGACACGTGAAATCCGGTCGGAAGCAGGGAGGACCATCTCCCAAGGCTAAATACTCCCTAGTGACCGATAGTGAACCAGTACCGTGAGGGAAAGGTGAAAAGCACCCCGGAAGGGGAGTGAAAGAGATCCTGAAACCGTGTGCCTACAAGTAGTCAGAGCCCGTTCATGGGTGATGGCGTGCCTTTTGTAGAATGAACCGGCGAGTTACGATTGCATGCGAGGTTAAGTTGAAGAGACGGAGCCGCAGCGAAAGCGAGTCTGAATAGGGCGAATTAGTATGTAGTCGTAGACCCGAAACCAGGTGATCTACCCATGTCCAGGGTGAAGTCCAGGTAACACTGGATGGAGGCCCGAACCCACGCACGTTGAAAAGTGCGGGGATGAGGTGTGGGTAGCGGAGAAATTCCAATCGAACTTGGAGATAGCTGGTTCTCTCCGAAATAGCTTTAGGGCTAGCCTCACGTAGTTAGAGTCTTGGAGGTAGAGCACTGTTTGGACTAGGGGCCCTCATCGGGTTACCGAATTCAGACAAACTCCGAATGCCAATGACTTATCCGTGGGAGTCAGACTGCGAGTGATAAGATCCGTAGTCAAAAGGGAAACAGCCCAGACCACCAGCTAAGGTCCCAAAGTATACGTTAAGTGGAAAAGGATGTGGAGTTGCTTAGACAACCAGGATGTTGGCTTAGAAGCAGCCACCATTTAAAGAGTGCGTAATAGCTCACTGGTCGAGTGACTCTGCGCCGAAAATGTACCGGGGCTAAACGTATCACCGAAGCTGTGGGTGGACACCTTATGGTGTCCGCGGTAGGAGAGCGTTCTAAGGGCGTTGAAGCTAGACCGTAAGGACTGGTGGAGCGCTTAGAAGTGAGAATGCCGGTATGAGTAGCGAAAGATGAGTGAGAATCTCATCCACCGTATGCCTAAGGTTTCCTGAGGAAGGCTCGTCCGCTCAGGGTTAGTCGGGACCTAAGCCGAGGCCGAAAGGCGTAGGCGATGGACAACAGGTTGATATTCCTGTACCACCTCTTTATCGTTTGAGTGATGGGGGGACGCAGGAGGATAGGGTAAGCGCACTGCTGGATATGTGCGTGCAAGCAGTTAGGCTGGTGAATAGGAAAATCCGTTCACCGAACAGGCTCGAGCTGTGATGCCGAGGGAATTATAGTACCGAAGTTCCTGATTCCACACTGCCAAGAAAAGCCTCTAGCGAGATAAAAGGTGCCCGTACCGCAAACCGACACAGGTAGGCGAGGAGAGAATCCTAAGGTGAGCGAGAGAACTCTCGTTAAGGAACTCGGCAAAATGACCCCGTAACTTCGGGAGAAGGGGTGCTTTTTGGGGTGAATAGCCCCGAAGAGCCGCAGTGAATAGGCCCAGGCGACTGTTTAGCAAAAACACAGGTCTCTGCAAAGCCGCAAGGCGAAGTATAGGGGCTGACGCCTGCCCGGTGCTGGAAGGTTAAGAGGAGGGGTTAGCTGCTAAGCGAAGCTCTGAATCGAAGCCCCAGTAAACGGCGGCCGTAACTATAACGGTCCTAAGGTAGCGAAATTCCTTGTCGGGTAAGTTCCGACCCGCACGAAAGGCGTAACGATCTGGGCACTGTCTCAACGAGAGACTCGGTGAAATTATAGTACCTGTGAAGATGCAGGTTACCCGCGACAGGACGGAAAGACCCCATGGAGCTTTACTGTAGCCTGATATTGAATTTTGGTACAGCTTGTACAGGATAGGTAGGAGCCTGAGAAACCGGAGCGCCAGCTTCGGTGGAGGCGTCGGTGGGATACTACCCTGGCTGTATTGAAATTCTAACCCGCACCCCTCATCGGGGTGGGAGACAGTGTCAGGTGGGCAGTTTGACTGGGGCGGTCGCCTCCTAAAGTGTAACGGAGGCGCCCAAAGGTTCCCTCAGAATGGTTGGAAATCATTCGCAGAGTGTAAAGGCACAAGGGAGCTTGACTGCGAGACCTACAAGTCGAGCAGGGACGAAAGTCGGGCTTAGTGATCCGGTGGTTCCGCATGGAAGGGCCATCGCTCAACGGATAAAAGCTACCCTGGGGATAACAGGCTTATCTCCCCCAAGAGTCCACATCGACGGGGAGGTTTGGCACCTCGATGTCGGCTCATCGCATCCTGGGGCTGTAGTCGGTCCCAAGGGTTGGGCTGTTCGCCCATTAAAGCGGTACGCGAGCTGGGTTCAGAACGTCGTGAGACAGTTCGGTCCCTATCCGTCGTGGGCGCAGGAAATTTGAGAGGAGCTGTCCTTAGTACGAGAGGACCGGGATGGACGCACCGCTGGTGTACCAGTTGTCTTGCCAAAGGCATCGCTGGGTAGCTATGTGCGGACGGGATAAATGCTGAAAGCATCTAAGCATGAAGCCCCCCTCGAGATGAGATTTCCCATAGCGTCAAGCTAGTAAGATCCCTGAAAGATGATCAGGTTGATAGGTCAGAGGTGGAAGCGCGGTGACGTGTGGAGCTGACTGATACTAATCGATCGAGGACTTAACCAAAATCGAAAAGCGGAGGCGGCCGGTTAGCAACGTATGGCCTGGAGAGCTTTGACTGAGATAAAGGAAACACGATGAGCGAAGCGAATCGATGTTGACTTATCGTAGGGAAAAGACCGAAGGACACTAGTTGCTGGACGCTGGAGCTAGACAATCATCAATGTAAAATGGCAACTCGTTCTTATAATACTTCTTCTGCATTATCTAGTTTTGAGGGAATGAACCCCCTAATTCAATAGGTCCGGTAGCAATGGCGAGAAGGTCACACCCGTTCCCATCCCGAACACGGAAGTTAAGCTTCTCAGCGCCGATGGTAGTTGGGACGCAAGTCCCTGTGAGAGTAGGACGCTGCCGGGCAAGCAAAAAAGACAAGCTAAAAATGTTTGTCTTTTTTTATTTGCCCAAAATTTACTCGCTTTAATAGCGTAGAAAATAACATTTAGTGGTTGAGTATGGTTCCTGGTTTTGTAATTTTCGGAATTATTAATTATAATATTTAATTAAAGGGATTTGACATAGAAAAACAATGCCTGTGTAACGTGTGGGACAACTGACGTTTTTAGGTATAGGAGGAAGGATGTTGGATGAAGTTGAGGTACGATTGTAAAGCAGGTGTACAACATGAATAAAGATAAACAACTCTATTTTGGCTGGTATATTGTCATTGCCGCGTCCATTATCGGTTTGCTTACAACAGGTATGAGGATGGGAATCGGGCCGTTTATCCATCCAATCATGGAAGATTTAAAATTGTCGCGAACTGAAATTTCCCTCGTCGTTTCTGTAGGAATGCTTGTTTATGGGATTGGAATGGTGTTAGCAGGTATTCTATTAAAAACTTTTAATACCCGTATTGTTTTGTTGATTGGGCTGGCCATTGTATGTATTTCTACTATATGGACGGTTTATTCCAAAGGGATGCTTTCCTTTTTCCTCTCCTTTGGTGTGTTCCTTTCGATTGGGCTTTCTTTTTTAAGCAATATCACCTTATCGCCGATTGTTAGTAAATGGTTTGTCCGCCAAAGAGGGAAGGTCCTTTTTTATTTGACGACCGGAGGAATGGCGGGTATTGCCATTTTGACTCCCGTTGAAACATGGATGATTGGCCTTGTTGGGTGGAAGAATACACTTTTATTTTTTGGAGTAATTTTTGTTTGTATTATTCTGCCTTCTGCGATCTTTATCATGCGGGAAGATGTTCCGGAAGAGGCTGATAGTCCGGGCAATGCCAGCGGAATCACTAGACAGGAAGCTCCGGCAACCGTCACATTGAAGGATGCTTTAAAGACAACAACCTATTGGAAAATTGTTTTTGTGCTATTTGCTTGTGGATTTGGGATGAATCTATTAGGATCGCACGGGGTTCCTATGTTGATGGATCATCATTTTGGGCCAATGACTGCTTCCTTTGGGGTAGGTTTGATTGGAATTGTCGCGATCTTCGGAACATTGTTTTTGGGACAGCTCGCGGACCGTTTTCCGAGAAGAAATATTTTATTTTTAGTATTTTTTGTCCGTGGACTTGGATTTTTTGGTCTTGTTTTATCAGCCCACACTTGGCAGCTCTTTCTTGTTTCCATTATCGGAGGGTTGGTGTGGGCTGGCTCAGTTGCCATGGCCACAGCAATATTAGGTGATTTATATGGAGTTAGGCTACTAGGAATTTTAAATGGGTTAGCATTTTTTGTCGGGCATCAAATAGGAGCCGCAATCGGTTCTTTCCTAGGCGGATGGGGGTACGAAGTGTTTGGAACGCATCTATTTTCGTTCAGTGCTGCGGGTATCCTTGCGCTTCTAGCCAGCTTGGCATCGATAACTTTACCTCAAAGTCTATCGTTCTCCAAGCCAATCAAGCTTGGAGAAAAGCATAACATAACGACTGGACAATGAGAGTGGTTAACTGGAGTTAACTAAACACATTGACGACCAAATAAGGTTGTCTTTTTGTTTTTAGCTCTGTTATTATTCATTGTTGATTTTCGGTTTGGTATGAGAATTCATAGGCGGAGAATTTCCGGCTAATGTATATAGAGGAAGCTTAAGAGGCTGATATAAGCGGAGATATTCCGATTAACTGCTCTAAATAAGACAAAATCCAAAGATTTGGATCATATAAGCGGAAAAACTCCCCATATTTTTAAAGAAATATCGGTATTTCCCAATTTAAACGGAATTTCTCCGTTTGTTTTTCAAGCACAGTGAAATCAACATTCAGTTATAACAGAGCCTTGATTTTAAAAACGTGAGTTGAAGCGGAGGCATGGGGGAAGAAGAATAGTCCCCATGTGTCAGCTAAACGATTCAAGCTTTTTCAATAAGTGTTCTAGTGCTTCCTTTTCATCATGACCAGAGGTTTCTATGGTTACTTGTTGTTTGTTTCCTAAAATGAGTGTCGTTACACCAAGCAATGATTTCAAATTCACCTTTCGGCCTTTCTGAGTAAGAAAAATTTCGGAATGAAATCGTGAAGCTTCCTGAACTAATTGAGTAATAGGTTTTAGGCCTAGAACATCCTTATTATTAAGCTCAACAGTTTGTTGCATCATAAAAACTCTCCTTTCTAAACTTAATTATTCTTGCCAAAAGAATAATCGCTTCTTTATAAAACTATGGTGATTTACCCCTTATTATTAAGGATTTTAATTGAATACTGGCCTTATTGTCATAAAATTTGTAAGAAGATTTGCCATAATATTTATAGAAAGTGATGGAGCATTTAATGAAAATCATTGGGATTGATTTATCAGGACCGAGCAATCGTAAAGATACTGTCTTGGCTGTATTTGAAAAACAAGCTGGTGCTTTAAAATTTATCAAACAATTAAGTAATATTGGTGATCTGGAAATATTAAATGAAGTTATGCATCAAAGTCAGAATGATGAAGTGGTAATCGGAATCGACGCTCCTTTATCATATCAGGATGGCGGCGGGGACCGGCCGGGTGATAAGGATCTAAGGCAGTACATCGTGTCCTTAGGGATGAAATCCGGTTCCATTATGCCGCCGACTTTTAATCGAATGGTTTATCTTACCTTAAGAGGGATTAAGCTTAGCAGGGAAATCGGAAATTTGAAAACTGAGAATCCCATTTCGATGGTGGAAGTGCACCCGGGTGCCGTTATTGGTTCTCGAATTTCTCAGAGTAATCTTGAGTATGTTCTGAGTTATAAGCAGGATTTGACTGCGAGGACATTCATAAGAAAATGGTTTAAGGAGCAAAAATTGACCGATCTGCCGGTTTGTATAGAGGAAGAAAGTCATTCCATTGATGCCTGCGCTGCGGCATTAGGCGCATGGCATTGGCGGGATAAGCAGTTTCGTCCTAAGTGGATTTTACCTGCAAATCTACCGCTGCATCCGTATGATTATTGTTGTTGATAAACATAACAGATATTGTTCCAACACTGGCCGGCTATAGCAGCTTCGACTGTAATCAGCCGCTTTATTGGTATTAATTATTTTCTGCCATCCGTCCAAGCGGGCCGCTATCATCTAAAATATCCTGAAGCTCATATACCGATATTGGAAACATTGGAAATCCAAAAGCATATGGGGTAATGTCATAAAGCTGGAAGTAGATGACGAGTGCTTTGTCAGCGATGTAAAAGTCCTGATTAGGCTTTATGCTGGTGAAATCACCAAGAAGGAAAATATCCCGTTTTTTGACTTGCTCTTGAATAAGGGTTGTGAGCCTTTTGATATAATTACTTCCAGGTTTGAACAGGTCCTTGAGTTGTACCAGTGTTTCTTTTTGAAGGTCGAAGGTTAAGGATTTAATATAGGTCATTCCATGGGCAGCATGTTCATGATAAGTATAATTGGAGAGGTTAAGGCTCAATACATTGCGCTGGTTGTTTTTCAATTCAAAAGTTCCTAGCATTTCACTGACAGTGGAGGGCATATCCCCAACCTGAGTGTCAATTAGCTTTTGGGTTTGTTGCACAATGCCCTGATTGATGGATCTTTCCAGCCGTTGGTTGCGGTGGTTAACCACTTGTGGATAAATAACCTCCTTTTTGGGACCGCTCCTATATATATACGGTTTGACATCTACGGGTAATATAATTGGCATTTCTCTCCGCCCTTTTTCACTTATCTTATTCGTGAGCGGATGGCAGGTGCGCTTAGAAAAAATCAAATAGGTTCATCGAGGATTTTTTTATGGTAAAATATCGGAAAGATCTTCCGGATATTAACTTTTTTATGGAGGGAATTAAAAGTGCCGCAATTAATTTTTAAAGGAGTAAGTGTAGAGCAAGTCAAAAAAATTAGTACACCTTTGGTAGAGGAATTAGCTGAACTTTGTGAGTGTGAAACAGATAATTTCACTTTTGAAATTGTGGATTCGATTTTTGTTTTTAATGGAGAAGAAGTGCCAGGGTTTCCATTTATTGAAGTGAAGTGGTTCGATCGGGGCCAAAAAGTTCAAGATGAATTTGCTGCCATCACAACCGAGCATTTACATAGTCTGGGAATTCTAGATGTAGAAATCGCCTTTAGAGTGTTTTCTGAGTCAGATTATTATTTAAATGGGAAAAGCTTTGCGTAATTTTCATTTACCAAGTTGTTAGAAAAAAAAACAAACTCAGATGGAGTTTAGCATGACATTTTTAGAAAAAATAAAACCATATTTAACTAGTGACGATATTTTAATTCAGGAAACGGTCGTTTACGCGTTGCACGATTATCCATATGTCCCTGAAGAGTGGACGGTGCAATTACTGCGAGAAGCTTTTCGAAACAAGGAAAAGCAATCCTCGATTTTAATCTATCTAGATAATCAGAGAATTAATGAGGAAGCTGTCAAGCTCTTGATTGAAATTATTCCAACCATGGACAAGTCCATTCTACATTTAGCGATAAACTTACTTTTGAACATTGAACCGGAGCTTGCTCTTAGATTTAGGGAATCCTTGGAAAGATATATTCCCAAGGATATGTGGGCCATATATGAGTTAACTGCAAATGGGACGGAAGAAGCAGTGTATATGGAATATGGAAGCATCTTAAGTGATCTTGACCATGCAAATCCATATCAGAACGATTTATACCTAAAGGGCAAAATATTAGCTGCCTGTATAGTGGAAAACGGCTGGGTGACGGAACAGGAAATCGACATTATAATTCGCGAGGAATTGGAAGAACAATGGTTTTCTTATCATGGAATTCTAACGATTTATATGATTGGCTTGTTAAAAATAGAAAAATATATACCGATGCTGGCAAGCATGTTGGGACGAGATGAAGATGTTTTGCTGGAAGAGGTCTCTGCTGCTTTAATTCAGTTTCAATCAGATGATGTGGTGAAGGAAGTCGCGCCGTATTTATATAGAGAAGATTCGGTTATTTTTGCAGCCTCCGTTGTAGAAAATATTAAAACAGACTTCGCCATTCAGGTCTTAAGAGAGGCCTACGATGCGGCTGAAGAAATTGGTGATCAAGATATCCTTATCGAATCCATTTGTCATCATTTCTCTAGAGAGGCACTGCCCGAAATTAGCCGCCATATGAAAAACGAGTATACTTCAAACATAGTGGATATTGAGCAGACGGTTTATAGTTACTATTCTATTTTGGGGGAGCACCATCCTGAATTGGAATTTTGGAGAAAAGCTGCCCTTGAAAGAGAAATGGACTTTAGAAATGCCGGCAGGGAAGGGACGTTAGGTAAACCCGTACCCGTTCGGAATGAAACGAAAGTTGGCCGAAACGATCCCTGTCCATGCGGAAGCGGGAAAAAATATAAAAAATGCTGTGGGAAATAGATCTGTTGTAATCACATGGAGAGCCAATTATATCTTTGAAGAGAAGGATGTCTAATAAAGTTGAGGCATCCTTCTTTTTTAAATGGAAAAGAAAGGATTTTACCTCTTTTTGTCGAATTATTGTGAGAATATAAAATCCTTACATTAGAAACAATTGGAGGTCCAGAATGAATACGAAAAAAACACTAACCATAAATGATCAAAAGATTTCCTATATTGATGAAGGTGCCAAAACTGCCCCGCCAGTTTTGCTTATTCATGGAGTCCCTGAGTCCAGCATGCTTTGGAAACACATAATCCCTGAAATTGCTGCATTAGGTTTTCGGGCGATTGCGCCGGACCTTCCGGGGTTTGGTCAGAGTGACCGTTTTCCATACGAGTCTACTTGGGAAAACTATGTTACGTTTATCAATGATTTCATGGAAGCTCTAGAATTAGAAAAGATCCATCTTATGGTCCACGACTGGGGTGGTATGATCGGTTTAAGATGGGCGTGTGACAATCCGGATAAAGTGCAAAGCTTGATTATAACCGACACCGTTTTGTTGCCTGGATATACGTGGCACCCACTTGCCCAAAAATGGAGAACGCCTGGTTATGGTGAAAAAGTAATGGAGGCCATGGCCAATAGGGATTCATGGATGGCGGGTATGAAAAAGGAGATTCCGTCTGTAGAAGAAGGGATCTTGGAAGACTTTTTCGCCATTTTTGAGACGGCTGAGAAAAGGAATGTCATTTTAGAATTATACCGTTCTGCCAATCAACAATTAACGGAACCGTATTTGAATCTTTCTGCTATAAAGTCCCCTGTTACGATTCTTTGGGGTGAACATGATCCTTACATTTCAACCGATTTTGCTTATCAGACGCGTGACCAGCAATTCCCGCACGCAGCGGTACATATAATTCCTGGTGCGGGGCATTTTATTCATGTTCAGGTTCCGGAAAAGGTGATTCCACTTGTAAGAGAACATTTTCTAGCTGCTATAGAATAACCAATTTTACAGTGGCCATTTTGCGGGGTCATGAGGACAGGGCAAGTGAATATTTGAGATAATTGTTCTTATGTTGGGGCTTGAGGACTCCCAGAGTGAATTTTACTAGACAAACGTCCTCACACCAGTGGAGCTTGCTGTTTTAGATTGCCAAAATTTACAGCTAGCTCCCAATTTCAAAAGATGTTATATTTGTTTTGTAAGTTACTACTACAGAGAAGTACTCAAGAGGCTGAAGAGGCGCCCCTGCTAAGGGTGTAGGTCGGGTAACCGGCGCGAGGGTTCAAATCCCTTCTTCTCTGCCATAAAAATCTTGCAGGTTTAGCACAAATGGTATAATATATTAACAACATGCGGGTGTGGCGGAATTGGCAGACGCACCAGACTTAGGATCTGGCGCCTTCGGGCGTGGGGGTTCGACTCCCTTCACCCGCACCAGAATTATTATTCCGCAGTAGCTCAGTGGTAGAGCTATCGGCTGTTAACCGATCGGTCGTAGGTTCGAGTCCTACCTGCGGAGTCATAGTCCAACAAGGACACTAAGAAAGGGTCAGGGCGGGAACGCAGCAGCCATCATTAGTGAAATTGTGTGGGCTATTACATACGGACAGAAATAAAAAAGCTAAACCCTATTATTAATTGGGTTTAGCTTTTTTCCATGTAAACCAATTCCACCATTTTTTTTGTTTGGCAGCCGCAATTTGCAATCTCGTTTCTTCTTCTATGCTTCTAATACGTTCATTCTCCAGTTTATCTAAATGTTCTACATGCTTTAGAATTTTACTAATCTTTTCTTCTTGATATGCTTCCCGTACAGCCTTTTCCTTCAAGAGCTTGATTAAATCCAAGTTTATTTGCTCTAAATGCTCCAGTCGTACCATTAATTCACCATGGTTGCAATTATGCTCAACAACAACGTGGTCGCTAGTATTCTGTATGGGTTCAAATTCCGTAACCGGGTCCGTGTTATCTTCTTCAGAAACCCATTTCAATACCTCCTCAGCAGACTGTTCCATTGTCATACCCTCATGCTTGCTGAATTCAATTAATTTGCGGAATGTATGAACATCCTTCTCAAAATAGACTCTATGTCCTCGATTATTTCGATGAACATGATACCCATGCCCTTCGAGGAGAGTAGCGTACTTCCTTAAAGTACTGGCATCTATTTCAAACAATTTCTGTACATCACTAGGTGAATATATTTCCGTCATTCATTTCACCTCTATTAAATACATTTTTAAATTATACTTTAATAGCCCGATGTTATTTTATAAATAGGTTAAAAGCGAATGAAATTAGCCATCCCAGTGCAAGAAAAACTGATAGATATGTACCTAAACCAACTAAAATTTCTGCCATGATTCCTACTCCTTTATTTCGGGCATTGGTTTCAATTTCTTCAATACAATGTCATTATAGCAGGGGATTTTTTAAAATTTGTCGAAACTAGGGAGGTTAATCAATTTGTAAAAAGACTGTTAACTTTTTTTAATAATAGTTGGGTATAAAACAGGTATTATGATGTGAAAAATCCACCATAAAGTTTATTAACGATTAGGTGGATTCAACGACTAGCATTTTTATCTTATTTTGCGAATACATGATGGCCAATTGTCCTCACGACTGAACGAGTACGAATCCATTTATCCGTGGCAATGGCTGGGTTATAAAAATAAATCGAATCACTCAACCGATCTTTTCTCGTCAATGCCTCTTCGACTGCTCTTCTGGACTCATCTGATGCTGGCTTCCTAATCTCGCCATTTTGAACAGGAGAAAAGGCATAGGCATGTCCAACTACCTGATTAATAACGCCTGTCACCGTCTTAGGGAAACGTGGTGATTCCACTCGATTTAATACAACGGTGGCAACGGCTACTTTTCCTTGATAAGGTTCACCTTTTGCTTCGGCCTCTACTAATCTGGCAAATAAGTCTTTTTCGTTATTGGAAATGGAAATGGCCGGTGTTTCCGGTGCTTTTTCAGGTGGCATCTGCCTCGTAATCCCAATTTCCGGTTTTGTTGAGTGAAGGGCTACTTCTACTTGTATTTCCGGCTTTTGCTTGATTTCTTCTGTATTAATCTGATTGTAATTGCTAGGTTTGTCTTGCTGACCATTCTCAGCAATACCACCATATTTTTGCTCAAGGTTTATGGAGCTATTTTCTGTTACGACTCGATCTTCGGAAATAGCCTCGGCACTTTTACTTATTCCAATAAATGAACTTGCTGCTACACAAACTACAATTAATGTTTTTATGTAAGTTTTTTTCATGTGTGCTACCTCCTGAATTTTTGCTTTATATTACTCTACCATTGGATGGTATTTAATTTACAGAACGATAGCGTTACATTTCTTTTTAGTTTGATGAACAAAATGTCAGAAAATAATCAATTGTGACATGATGCCTAGTTTGGTGTCACAATCCAACCAATATTACGAAACATAGGAATATCTATCCAAAAACTATAAGATTCTATACATATACAAGTGGTTATAAACAGGCGGAATGAATTATTCGAAAAAGATAGAAGGGGGGGAGAGAGAGCTGTATCATCAAAAAAAAGCATCAGTAGTTTCTACTGATGCTAGTTTTTTTACATATTCCTTAATTTTTTGGTGGTGTTACTGGCCATTCGGTATCTGGAAGTGTTTCTCCATCAACTGTGAGATTTTGGTATATGCTGTTAGGCTGGAACATAATACCGTTATTGATGTTGACATTTTTCATTGTAATGTTTCTTACATATTGGAAATACAATGGTTTGTCAGCATGCACGGTGACGTTCTCCAATGTTAGGCCATCAACAGGGCTTTCATATAGCCCCTGGAAGAAGGAAGCTTCTTGTGCACCTTCAGCGGTAATATTTTTGATCGTTATATTTTTAATGTAAGGAGTTGTTTCATCGATTACACCAGTGAATGGCAGTGGAGTGCCGTTAGATGTATAGTTAGAGTTAATATTAAATACATCGCCTGCAATATCTTTCATCATGATGTTATCAAATGTTAGATTTTCAATGGTACCGCCACGTCCGCGAAGAGTTTTCATACGAATACCAATGTCGGTTCCATCGAAAATGTCATCTCTTGCTACAACATTTTTAACGCCGCCAGACATTTCACTACCGATTGTAACGCCGCCATGACCATGCTTCATAATGTTGTTGCGGATTTCGATGTTTTGGCTTGGTTTGCCAATTTGACGACCTTCAGCATCTTTACCAGATTTAATCGCGATCGCATCATCACCAACATTAAATGTTGAACCAAAAATCTTTAATCCATCAACGGAGTCTGGGTCAACGCCATCTGTGTTTGGTGCATCAACTGGGACAGCTGGATTTTCAACGTGTACACTATCAATGACCACATTGTTGCTGTATAACGGCTGGATTGTCCAAGATGGTGAATTCTGAATCTTTAGACCTTGAAGAAGGACATTTTCTGAATCCTTGAATTGAACCAATCTTGGGCGAGCAGTTTGAGTTGCAGGATTGGTCGCTTTTGGATTATCCCACCACAATCCCATATTAAAATAAACAGTTTGCTTACCCTCTGCGTTCGGATCATATTTACCATTGTTATAGTCATATGTTCCATCAAGGGTTACTTTTTTGTAAGGATAACCGAATTCATCGGTTCCATTCGAATCCATAGCCTTGATTGGACCTGCATTTCCATCAACTGTACCTTCGCCGATGACTTTAAGATTTTTAGCACCTTGTGATGCAATCAAGCTTTGGTAGGAGTGGAATGTAGTTCCTTCCCATCGGTCTTGGATCACTGGGTAGTCATCTTTGTCGCGACTTCCAAGAAGCGTTGCATCTTTTTGAATCTCAAATGTCATATTGCTTTTTAAACTTAGCGGAGCAGAATAATAGGTTCCTGCAGGGAGGATAACAACACTATTAGGACTTGCGGAAGCTGCATCAATCGCTGCTTGAATGGCTGCGGTATCTTTTGTTACACCGTCACCCTTTGCGCCAAAATCCTTAACATTAAATACTTCGCCTAATACATCGGTTTTAATATTAACGTGAGCGCTTTCGTTTGAATGATTACCTGCCGCATCTTTTGCCACAACTTTGAAACTATACATCTTATTCGGCTTTAAGTCTTTTACGGTAAAGTTTGACATAGCAATTCCATATTCATTTGGTGTTGAACTTCCAGCGAATTTACCATTTACATAGACATCATAAGCTGCGATTCCAGTATTGTCAGTAGACCTATCCCAAATTAGACTTACAGATTTATAGGTTGTTGCATACGCATAAACATTGATAGGGGCTGTTGGTGCATGTTTGTCAACTGAAACTTGAGCATTTGAATTTGCGGGTGTTGTTGCTGCAAATGCACCAAATGGGGCAATCGCGGAACAGCCTAGAGCAAGGCCTAGTGCTCCAGTTAGATAGGTTTTTTTACCGAATTTCATAGATTATACCCTCCTAATTTTTAGTAGTTTGAATGAAACTGCTTACAATTTTAGGTGTTACAAATTCTTTATTTGCTGGGTATTACCGTTCGAAAAAATAAAAACGTTTTCATTCTTTGGTATCCAAAATTTTTAGTTTCCCTGCACCATCCTTTTTTCTTATTTTAACGTTAACATTTCATAACAAGAGGTAATAATAATAGTTTTTAAAATTCCTATAGCAATAAATGTTAACGTTAACATTTATTGCTGGTATTTATTTTACTATTCTGATTAGATTTAAAAAAGTGACCAAATTACTATCTGTGAAAAGTGTTGAAAATAGATAAATAGTCTCGTTTTTCTTCTTTGTTAGTTCGTTTTATAGGGAATTTGATGGATTATTGTTTTTATTTTCAGATAATTGGAAAGGAAGAGATGAAAACTTTGTATTATAATGATAATAATTATAGGAACAACCTTTAATGAACTTCTGAAAGTGAGGTTTATCTGGAATGGAAAGTAACATAGAAACCTGCACCAACCTTCTTAGGGAAGCCCGAAACATTGTTGTCCTGAGCGGCGCGGGCATAAGCACGGAATCAGGTATTAAGGATTTTCGCTCCAAAACCGGCGTTTACCAACTTGCCCCAGAATATATCCTGTCACTTGATTATTTTTACAAAAACCCGAAAGATTTTTATCAGTTTGCTTTTGAAAATCTATATCATCCGGATGCCATCCCAAACAAAGGCCACGAAATACTGGCAAAATGGGAGGGACAAGGCAATGTTCAGCATATTATTACTCAAAACATCGATGGCCTTCACCAGAAAGCCGGCAGCGAAAACGTCATTGAGTTTCACGGAACAATGAAAACCGCATCTTGTTTAAATTGTGGAAAAATCTATCCTTCCTCGGAAATGGAATCTCGTTTTGAGACAATGGAGGATTTTTTTGTATGCAGCGATTGCGAAACAAAGAGTGAAAAAGACCGCTATATCAAGCCTGATGTTGTTTTGTTCGGAGATACAGGTGAATGGTTTACAGTAGAAGGATTTAATGCTGTCATCCAACTTATTGATCAGGCAGATGCCATTTTGGTATTGGGCACAAGTCTTCAAGTGATGCCTTTTTCAACCTTTCCACAGTACAGGAGAAAGGGCGTACCGCTGATTATTATCAATAAAGGCGGAACACCTTATGATCGTGGAGAGGGAGCATATGTCATTCATGATTCGATTGGAAAAACATTGTCCCTAATTGAAGAAAGTTTATGATGAGCCAAATCCTTTCCAGGAAGTGTGATAACGAATGAAATTGATTGATGCCCACCTCCATTTAGATAAATATAAAAATAAAGAAATTGACTCTATTCTTGTTGGAACAGAATGGCTTGAGGCAGTCGTGGCCGTGTCATTTGATCTTGAATCATGCAAGCGAAACCTTCAATTATCAAAAAAGTATCAAAAAGTAAAGCCCACATTTGGTTTTCATCCCGAGCAAGATCTGCCAAGCGAAGCTGACATTAGCAGCCTGATTGACTGGATGACGCTGCATCGGGCGGAAATGATTGCTGTCGGAGAGGTAGGGCTGCCGTACTATTTATGGCAGGAGCAAAAGGTATCCAGTCTACAGTTTGGCCAATATATTGAACTCCTTGAGATGTTCGTGAAGCTGGCCAAAAAATGGGAAAAACCGATTGTTTTGCATGCCGTTTATGATGATGCACCAATTGTTTGTGATCTTTTAGAAAAACATTCAGTCGAAAAGGCACATTTTCATTGGTTCAAAGGGGACGATAAAACGATAACGAGAATGATTGAAAATGGTTATTTTATTTCCGTTACACCCGAGATTGTCTATAAGGAAAAAATTCAAAAGATAGCCCAGATTTACCCGTTAGCGCAAATGATGGTCGAAACAGACGGCCCATGGCCATTCGAAGGTCCATTTTCAGGCAAAATGACTCACCCCGACATGATGAAGGAATCCATCTCCATGTTGGCAAAAATAAAAAAACAATCGGAAACAGAAATATCGGAACGAGTTTTAGAAAACACAAAAGAATTTTACAGTATTTAGAGGCATGGGGACGGTTCTCGTGCCTCAAAAATGAATGAAGCATAAGAAGATTAGCCCTGCATCTTAAAAAAAATGATGCATAAGAACCGTCCCCATGCATCATAATATGGTTGACAAAATCAACTGTAAATATTAATATTACAGTATAAACTGTAAGGATTTTTATTACATTTTTTTATTAAAGGAGTGATTAGTGGTATGGTGACATTGTTTACGACACCGAGTTGTACTTCTTGCCGTAAAGCAAAGGCTTGGTTTGATGAGCATCAGATTGAATATAAAGAAAGAAACGTATTGGCTCAGCCGCTTTCCGTAGATGAAATTAAGTCGATTCTTCGTTTGACTGAAGAGGGGACCAGCGAAATCATTTCAACTAATTCAAAGACATTCCAGGAGTTAAATATAGATCTTGATACGCTTCCGCTCAATGAATTCTATAAATTAATAATTGAAAACCCGAAAATGCTGCGTCGGCCAATTATATTGGATGAAAAACGATTACAGGTTGGATATAACGAGGAAGAAATTCGCAGCTTTCTGCCGCGCAGGGTTCGTTCATTTTTGAGCATGGAATTGCAAAAAGCGGCAAATCAATAGAATGGAGGAAGAATAAGATGATTGAAGTTTTCGTAACAGTTCATTATAAAGATAGAAATTATCATACCAATGTTATTGTGGAAAAAGAAATGAAATGGGACAGAATTAAAAAGTTAGCAGAAGAACAAGTTAAAAAACAGTGGAATGTTTAAATTTGACAAGCTAATCTGTAACGTTTACTATTACAGTACAATAATTTATTTAATATAAGACATAGAAATAGAAAGATTAGCATTTTTTGAGGAGGCCAGGTTATGAACAGCGATTTCACACTTGCCATACACAGTCTAACATATCTCGCACTACAGCCTGACCGAATGTCAACAAGTGAAGCCATTTCAGAAAGTGCCGGTGTCCACCCGGTTCGGATTCGTAAAGTCCTAAGTTTGTTGAAAAAAAATGGATTTATAAAATCAAAAGAGGGAATTGGCGGCGGATTTATTTTTGCACTGGAATTAAGTGAAGTTACTCTCTGGGATATTTATAAAATTACCTCCGAAGGTGCTTTGCAGCCTAAGTGTCCAGATTCCAATGAAAAGTGTATAGTGGGTGCGAATATGCATACAGTCCTGTTTAAAATATTCTTGGGTGCTGAAGAATATCTTGGTGAATATTTAAAGGACTATACTATAAAGGAAGTTGTCGATCTAATTAATCAATGCAAAGGCTGTGATTGTTGATTTCCCCAAGACTTCTTTTTATTTTAAATGTAACAAAAAATATTACAGATTACGTATCCTATATGGCTGCAACTTCATACAATAACACTAAATAATTTGGAGGTGACCAGTTATGGTACCGAACAATCGTTCTAGTTTAAAAACAGGTGATTGGATTAAGGGAACTTCATGGGATGGTGAATTAATCCTTGGTTTTATAGAATCAATGGATATTCTAGAAGGAGTGGTTAAAGTAACGGTCATTAGAAGTGACAATACGGAGACCATTGGAAAAACCATTCCGATTTTAAGCAAACAGGTAAAGAAATTGCCTGTCTCAACAGCCACAAATAAGGAGCAAACTAGATTCCTAATAGACCTGGCATTGTCTACAGGTGATGAAGAGTGGTTTATGGAGCTGTCTGCCAAGTTAAACGAAATGAAACAGCTTGTAAGCAGTGAATAATGATTCAAAACTAGATTCTTATAATAAAATAACATCCGTTTATTAATAAAAACCTTCTCATTTATATTCCGAGAAGGTTTTTTCAATTTGTTAAGGGACAATATTAGCAAAACCTGCACTTATAAATTCCATTGTTTTCAAAAATCTTATATGATATAGTATCCATAACTTATTAAACAACTTTATAAAGTATTTTAAAAAGTAATCTTAGGTGGTGAATTCAATGAATGAATTATTAGCTACTCCGAAATCTATGAAGAAGATCATCCTTCGCGGCATTCGTTCAACTCTTTTGGAGCTTGGTAGTGCAACAAAACTAGAGCTCAGCGATAAATTAGAAATTAGTATCCCGACAATAAGTAAGTTCTTAGCACAGATGGAGAAGGATAGGGAAATTATTTTAGCCGGTTTAGATGATTCTAGTGGTGGGAGAAGAGCAAAAAGATATACATACAACCCTGAGTATATGTTAGGTCTGGCCATATTTTTAGAGCAATCAGAGACTAATTATACAATTTTCAATTGTTTAGGAGAAGTAAAGGAACAAGGAAAAGCACCGAGTGTATTAAAAGATGATGGTTTAAATTTATTGACTGAGTGCATTGAAAACATTATTACTAAATATCCCAAAATCAGTTCTATGGCAATTGGCGTTCCTGGTTCGGTTGATCGTGGACGAATTTTTTACATTCCAGGGTATGAGCAGTTTCAAAATTTTGATTTAAAAGGGTACTATGAAGAACATTTTTCTATTCCTGTTGTAGTAGAGAACGATATGAATGCTGCTGTTCTCGGTTATCACAATACTAGAGGATTGAAGTCCAAGCAATCGCTTATCTATTTGTATTCTGGCCAAAATGGCCCAGGGGCAGGAATTATGATCAATGGAGATGTGGTGCGGGGAAGTACTTTTTTTTCAGGAGAGGTTTCATTCGTTCCGCTGTATGATGACCGAAATTTCGGACAAGCACTGGCAAGTGGCAGTGGGGAAAAGAAACTACCATTCTATGAGAATGAAAAGATTGATGCGGTATGCAGATTAATGGCATCATTTGTAGCTATTATTAACCCCCATACCGTCATTTTTTGCGGTGATGAAATGGAAAAAGAAATAATAAACAAAGTCGCCATCGGGAGCTCAAAATATTTCCCGTCAGAACATCTCCCAGAGCTCACCATAGGTGATTGGAAGCAAGATTATTTATCTGGATTACAGAGTCTTGGACTTGATCTCATGATGAATGGGACAAACAATTAAAGTTCATTTGAACACAATAAAAGAGGTTTAAACATGATAACATTCCTTTTAATTATCATTTATTTGGCTTTTATTAGCTTAGGTTTACCTGACTCATTGTTAGGGGCAGCGTGGCCAGTCATGCAATTAGATTTAGGGGCACGTCTTGATACAGCTGGATTCCTTTTTATGACAATTGCGGGCGGTACGATTATCTCAAGTTTAGTTAGCGGAAAGGTACTGAAACGGTTCGGGACTGGAAAAGTCACATTTGTCAGTGTCTTCATGACAGCTTGTGCTTTGCTGGGTTTTCATTTTGCACCATCTGTTGTTTGGATAGTGGTATGTGCCATACCACTTGGATTAGGGGCAGGAGCTGTTGATGCAGGATTAAACGATTATGTGGCAACACATTATAAAGCACACCATATGAGCTGGCTCCATTGTTTTTGGGGAGTCGGAGCCACTCTTGGCCCAATCATAATGGCTCAGTCAATTTCGGTTCAAAATTCTTGGAGAAACGGATATTTCACTATTTCTGCTATTCAGTTTGCGTTAGTGATCATCCTTTTCCTTACATTGCCTTTATGGAATAAAGTGACAAAAAACAGCAATATTGCAGTAAATGAAAATTACGAAGATACATCTTTTGATGAAGATGGTAAGGATATAAAACCTTTACAAATTAAAGGAGTGAAATTGGCTCTTGCATCCTTTTTGTTTTATTGTGGTGTTGAAGCATCAGTGGGTCTTTGGGGAAGCAGTTACTTGGTAAATGTCAAAGGGATAAGTGCGGCCACTGCTGCCCAATGGGTTTCCCTCTATTACGCAGGAATAACGATTGGTAGATTAATAACAGGCTTTATTACCTTTAAGATTAGTAATCTCACTCTTATTCGGATAGGTCAAATCATCGCATTAGTCGGTGCTGTATTTCTTTTCCTGCCATTGTCAACGAATTTTTCGCTAGTGGGTTTTATATTGATTGGATTGGGATTGGCGCCGATCTTTCCGTGTATGTTACATGAAACACCAACACGTTTTGGGAAGACGCATTCCCAGACGATTATGGGATATCAAATGGCAGTTGCTTATACAGGCAGTACCTTTGTGCCGCCGTTTCTAGGTTTCATAGCATCTCAATCAACAATAGGGATCTTCCCAATTTGCATTGTTATTTTTGTGGCAGTCATGCTTTTTAGTTCAGAAAAATTAAATTCATTACTGAAAGTGAAGGACTTAATAAAAAGGAAAGAAACCAGTTCAATATAACAAGAAAATGACGTATGCCAAATTTTGATCATACGTCATTTCTTATGTCGTTTAGAAAGTAAGCAAATGAAAACGTAATCCTAAACTTATTACACTTTTTCCTCTTCCAGCTCCTGCAGCTTTCTCCACAGGATTTTCCCGCTACCTGACATCGGCAGTTCATCTAAAAACTGAACAATCCTCGGAACTTTATAGGCTGCCATGTGCTCTTTGGACCATGCGATAATTTCCTCTTCCGAAGTTCCTTTTCCTTGTGAGTTCAGCACGATAAACGCCTTTACGGTCTCACCGCGTCTTGGGTCGGGAACACCAATGACACAGGCATTCTGAACAGATGGGTGTTTATACAAAGTATTTTCCACTTCCGCAGGCCAAACTTTGAAACCGGAGGCATTGATCATCCGTTTGACACGGTCGACTAGGAAGAAATAGCCTTCTTCATCATAGCGGCCGATGTCGCCCGTTCTGAAAAATTCCTTCCCTTCAATCGTTACAAAGGAATTCTTGGTTTCCTCAGGTCTGTTCCAGTAGCCTTTTAAGACTTGGGGACCATTGACAATGATTTCCCCCTGTACATTTGGACCCTGCTCCTTTAACGAGACCGGATCAATCACCCTAGCATCCACATCAAACTGCGGCACTCCCAAGCACTGCATCTTCGGCCGGTCGACTGGATTTTGATGCGTTTGTGAAATGGTCTCTGTTAGCCCGTAGCCTTCTACATAGCGAAGCCCTGTCAGCTCTAAAAGCTTTTGGCCGACTGCTTCAGGAAGGGGAGCACCGCCGCCGCTAATCATCTTCAGGGAATCGATTGAATAGTCTTTGAGATTTGGGTGCGCCAATAAATCAACGACCATCGTTGAAATGTTCGTCCATCTTGTGCACCGATAGCGATCGATCAATTTTAAGGCAACATCCCGGTCCCAGCGCGTCATCATCACCATCGTGGAACCAAGATAAATCGGTCCATTCATGTTATGCTGCAGTCCGGTCACATGGAAAAGGGGAAGCGTTGACAAACCAATATCAGCAGGTGTTGACTGCGACCATACAATTCCACCTAGAAGAGTAGATTGCAAGGTTTTATGTGTGTGCATGCAGCCTTTTGGTTTGCCGGTCGTTCCCGAAGTATAAGGGAGGCAGCATAACTCATCGCATGTTGCCTTACTAGGATCAGCTTCTAAGCCTGCTGTTAATGCTTCATTCCAATCAATAATCGCTAATGATTCAAATCTTTCTTTTGGAGCAGCCACGGAAGGAGGGACCGTGTAGTCCAAATCAGTTTGGGCATAGTCCGAATAGGCTGCAACAACAATCTGCTTAAGAGGAGTGAATTTAAAACACGGCTCAATTTCCGGAATTAATTCTTGCCCCACAATCGCCACTTTGGCATCACAATCTGATAAATAAAACGCCACTTCATCCTTCACATTCATTGGATTAATTGGCACTACGACAGCGTCCGCCCGTAATATCGCGTAAAAGGCGATAATATACTGTGGTGAATTTTGCATGTACAGCATTACGCGGTCGCCTTTTGCTACACCAAGCTCTTTCTGCAGATATCCTGCTAGTTTATTAACTTCTGCGTGTAGTTGTTTATAGGTGATTTCTGTTCCGTAAAAAATAATTGCCGTCTTATTCGGATAACGCTTTGTCGTCATTTCCAGATTGTCGTAAATGGTTGATTCAGGGATCGGTAAAGTTTTCGGCAGCCGTTCTGGCCAGAATTCAAAATGACGTGTAAACATTGAACAAATCACCACCAAATAGATTTTTTTAAAACTTCCGTTGAAATCGGTTACAACTATAATAATAATACATTAATAACAGAATATTCTAGTAATTGGGTTAATTTTTTTCACAGAAAAATAATAAGCTACAAGAATTCAAGATTAGTAACGATTCTGGAATTTTTTACAAAAACATAATTGACTTTACAGGAAGAAGCTTGGTAATATATCTATCAGATAATTCATAATCTTTTAAAAGTTACCAAAAGAGATTAGTACCAGATGCATTTTTTTATGCATAAATTTGAAAGCGTTAACATTCTTTGTGCTACAGCCTTAGGTTATGGATTATTTTTTTAAAAAAATTTCAATGGACCGAAGGTGAAAGGGGAGTAATAATGACAATTATTAATTCTGTTACAGGACAAGTTGAATCTTCTGAACTGGGTTTAACGTTAATCCATGAGCACATGCGTATTTGCTCTGAGTCTGTATTCGTGCAATTTCCCCATTTGTATGATGAGGAGAAAGACTTCGCTAGAGCAGTGGTACAAGTGAACAAAGCAAAAGCACTCGGTGTGAAAACCATCTGTGATCCAACCGTCATGGAACTTGGCCGTGATATCCGCTTTATTGAGAGAGTCTCCCGCGAAACGGGTGTTCAAATTATCGCCGCAACAGGAATCTACTCCTATCACTATATCCCACCACATTTCCAAAACCGCGACATCGACTATATGGCAGATTTGTTTGTCCGCGATATTGAAGTCGGAATTCAGAACACATCCATTAAAGCAGGGTTCTTAAAATGTGCCACGGACGCACAAGGGGTCACCCCTGATGTTGAGAAGGTTATCCGCGCCGTTGCCCGTGCTCAAAAGCGGACAGGTGTACCGATTATGACACATTCTCATCCAGGAACAGGCACCGGCTTAAACCAAATTGATATCCTTCTTGAAGAGGGAGTGGATCCAAAGCGGATTCTGATCGGGCATACCGGAGATACCGATAACATGGAGTACATATTGAAGGTACTCGACCATGGAGTATTCATCGGCATGGACCGTTATGGCTTAACCGCTGAGTGTACAACTGAAAATAGAAACACAACCGTTATCGAACTGGCGAAGCAAGGCTATGCAGACCGCATGTTTTTATCACAAGATCACTGCTGCTCGATGGATTGGTATCCTGAAGGACTAATTGAACATGTGCTCCCGAAATGGACGATGACTTTTGTGCTTGAAGAAATTATCCCAGAATTAAAAGCGAGTGGAGTAACGGAAGAACAAATTAACCTAATGATGGTCGATAATGCCCGCCGCTGGTTTGAAGGAAAATAGAAAAAGAACACCTTCCATACAAAATGGAAGGTGTTCTTTTTTAAAAATATGAGGCGAAATTCAATAGAAAGGCCGTCGGAAAGTATGAAAATACCTCTTTTTAGAGGAATTTCCAAGTTCTATTTGGGAATTCAGCACATTTATTAGCGAAACTAACCCTTTTATTTGTGATTTTACGAACTTTTGTGAATCCAGCGCTTTTATTTGCGATTTTACAAGTTTTATTTGCGATTTTACAAGTTTTATTTGCGAAATCAACTCTCTTATTCGCGATTTTACAATTTTTAATTGCGAATCTTATTTTCCAACTCTTTTCGGTTTCTCTTTACTAGAATCCAATACAATAACACCGCTCCACAACCGGCACATAAAATCACTACGCCCATCGGAATGGCCGTCTGCCCGCCGCCTATACCAACGAGGGGAGCGACAAATCCACCAAAGGTAAAGGAAGTAACACCCAGCAAGGCAGAAGCACTTCCCGCATTTTTTCCTTGTGTTTGCATAGCTAAGGAGAATCCTGCTGTATTTACCATTCCTACACTGGATACAACGAAAAACAATGGAATCAAAACCAAAATTAGCTTTGCCTGTAAAAATAAAAGAAGCAGTAAAATGATTCCGCCTGTTGCGGACATTCCCAATCCGAATTGGAACAGTTTAGCTTCAGGGATTCTCCCTGCCAACCTGCCTGTTGTTTGACTCATGATCATAATCCCGATCGCGTTGATCGCAAAGATCATGCTAAACATTTGCGGGGAGGCACCGTAAATATCCTGTACGACAAAGGGAGAACCTGAAATGTACGCGAACATGCCTGCAAAGACTAAGCCCTGCGCTAAAGCATATCCCATAAAGCTTCGATCCATGATTAGTTTTAAAAAAGGTCTAAATGTATTCTTCATGCCCCCAGCCGAACGCTTTTCTTTAGGCAGCGTTTCAGGCAAACCAAAAAGAATGACAAAAAACATTACGATTCCAATGATACTTAAAACAATAAAGACACCTTGCCATGGAAATGCCTTAAGCAGCTGCGCACCAATAATCGGAGCGAGGATTGGGGCCAGCCCGTTCACCAATGCAAGAAGTGCAAAAAACTTGGTTAATTCAGTTCCTGAATATAAATCTCTGACAATCGCCCTTGAAATGACAATTCCTGCTGATCCAGCAAAGCCCTGAATGAGCCGCAATATAATTAATCCCCAAATGGAAGGGCTAAGTACGCATAAAAGGGACACGATAAAGTAAATCATTAAGCCGACTAAAAGTGGTTTTCGGCGACCGGTTACATCACTGATAGGTCCAGTGAGCAGCTGCCCAGATGCTAAACCGATCACGAAAAGCGACAGGCTGAGTTGAACAGATGATGCGTTTGTATGGAAATCTTTTGCGATATTTGGCAGGGCCGGTAAATACATATCAATGGATAAAGGTCCAAATGCTGCAAGTGAACCGAGAACAATCGCCATCCATACTCGTTTAGAACGAGAAAGCACTGCTTGATGATCCTCTGCCTTTTGTATGAAATCCCCCATATAGTAAGTCATTCCTCCAGTTATGTAAATCCAATCTAGTTACCTCAGATTTTATCATTCTATGTTAACAGATTATTCAATATTTGGGAAATCTTTAAAGTAGGAACATAGATATAAATTTAAAAAACAGAAATATCGAGAGTTCATTCCGAGAAGATTGTTGCATTTTATTTTAAAAACTGCTTCAAGAAGGAAAAAATAGCTTATTGTTTGTATGATCGCCTGTTCTGGAAATAATATAATTAGGCGACTAAAAAATAGTATGGGTGACTAAAACCGAAAAAAAATTTGTTAGTACGGTAACCAATAAAGGGTATGGGTGACCGAAACTGAAAAAAAATACGTTGGTACGGTAACCAATAAAGGAGATGGGTGACCGAAACCGAAAAAAATACGTTGGTACGGTAACCAATAAAGGGTATGGGTGACCGAAACTGAAAAAAATACGTTGGTACGGTAACCAATAAAGGAGATGGGTGACCGAAACCGAAAAAAATACGTTGGTACGGTACCAATAAAGGGTATGGGTGACCGAAACTGAAAAAAATACGTTGGTACGGTAACCAATAAAGGGTATGGGTGACCGAAACCGAAAAAAATACGTTGGTACGGTAACCAATAAAGGGTATGGGTGACCGAAACCGAAAAAAATATGATGGTACGGTAACCAATAAAGGGTATGGGTGACCGAAACCGAAAAAGATATGTTCGCAAGGGCAACCAATAGGCACCGAGGTGTTTGGGTAAATTTCCAAATTCAGATGGAATCTTAGAGACACATTGTTTACAAAAACAGCCAATCGAAAAAAAGGCCGCCTTCCATCATACAAATGGAAGGCGGCCTTTCCTAGTGGGTTTAAATGGTTCCCCAAACATCCTTAGCTATAGCCACTACATGTTTAATCTTATTCCACTGCTCTTCTTCCGTTAAAATATTTCCTTCTTCTGTGCTGGCAAAGCCGCATTGAGGGCTTACTGCCAGGTTTTCTAATGGAATAAATTGACTTGCTTCTTTAATTCTTGCCTTAATAGATTCTGGATCCTCGAGTTCTGGGAATTTAGAAGTGAATAATCCTAGTACAACGGTTAGGTTAGGACGCTTGAAGCCTTTTAAAGGTTCGAAGTCACCAGAACGCTGATCATCATACTCTAGGAATAGCCCGTCCACATTTAGCTCAGCGAAAATGGCATCGGAAATTTGATCGTACCCGCCGCTTGTGATGTAGGTGGATCTGAAGTTGCCGCGGCAAATATGCATGGTAATGGTCAAATCTTCCGGCTTATCGGCAATGGTTTCATTGATTGCACTTACTCTTGTTTTGATGATTTCATGTACATCCAAGCCAACTTTTTCAACCACTGCATTGATTCGCTCTTCTGAAACAAAATCAATCCAAGATGTGTCGTCTAATTGCAAGTAACGGCAGCCAGCATCATAGAAAGCCTGGATGGCTTTTTGATAAGCCGCTACGGTATCTTTATAAAGTTGTTCGCTGTTGCCATTGTAATACTCATCGCCTTGAATTCTCGTAAATAACATATTCGGGCTTGGAATGGAGAACTTCGCCACTTGGCTGCCATCTCCATATTTTTCAACTGCCTGCTTTAAAAACTTGAAATGCTCTAGCATATAATGATCATTAAAGTCCACTTTGCCCACTACTTTAATGGCGTTGTTTCTTGTTTGGGCGCCTTTGAAGTTACTGATATATTCATTTTCAAAAAATGCTACACCTTCCAAACCAGCCAAGAAATCCAGATGCCACCATGAACGTCTAAACTCACCATCTGTAATGGATTTTAAGCCTGCTCCAATTTGGTTTTGAACCAATTTCTCAATTTCTTGATCCTCAACCGCCTTCAGGGCATCTGCATCAATTTCCCCATTAGCAAAAGCCTTTCTAGCTTCTTTAACCGGTTCTGTTCGAAGAAAGCTGCCGACATGGTCAGCTTTGAATGGAGTTTTTACTAGTGTTGCTGTCATTAATTATTCCTTCTTTCTCGGTGTAATAAAAAACCCTCTTCTCAAAAATAAGAAGAGGGTAATAGCTATTACTAAATCTCTTCTTATCTTCAAGCACTCGCTTCTGGAATTGGCACAGTACGAACGTGTCTGCTGCCGAGGCTTCAAAGGGCCAGTCCCTCCACCTCTCTTGATAAGAATATTCGAAAATATTTAATTAACAGTAAAGATACACCTGTTCTGATTTTCTGTCAACAAAAATCTACAACACTATTGTTGTGGTTAAATGGAAAAGCTATCCAAAATAGGCTCAATGGGACAAATACCTAAACATATATTATTTGTGGTAACGGTATCAAAAAATGAACTGCAGCAAGGAATTAAGATTCAGGTGATGATCTGAGGTGAAAAAATGGAATTTAACAGGCGAGAGGGTCATTTTGATGGGTCTTTGCAGCCATTTTGTGCACAGACAACGGATATGGCGCCCCTATTTGAAGCAGAAGCTTATGATCATGCAGAAAAGAAAATAAAAAAGCTTCGTCTAGAAAGCTATCGTGGAAGCTGGGTTATTTTATTTTTTTATGCAAGTGATTTTACCTTTGTTTGACCGACAGAATTGGCAGCGGTCGCTGCTATTAAGGATCAACTAAAGACACTTAATACAAATGTCCTTGCTATCAGCACGGACAGTGTATATGCCCATAAAGTATTCGCTGAGGTATCTCCCAATGCCTCTCAGGTATCATTTCCACTTCTTAGTGACCGAACACACCAAATCAGTAAAGCATACAGAGTCCTAAATGAAAAAGTTGGGGCAGCCTTAAGAGCAACCGTCATTATCGATCCAGATGGAATAATTGTATCCAAATTGGTATACCCATTAGAAGTTGGCCGAAATGTTTACGAAATACTAAGGATCATACAAGGGGTACAATACGGAAGAAGCACCGGAGAAGGAGTCCCAGCTAACTGGGTTCCCGGTAACCCAGGAATCATTAGAGACCCAAAGTATATCGGAAGAATTTGATGCATGGGGAGGCATGGGGACGGTTCTCATGCCTCATTTAGGCTTTTAAGATCCTCTACATACATCATTGATTCCTTAATTATGTCGTAATTTGTCGAAAAGTTAATAAAAATGTACGCGTTTTCACCTGATATGATAGTTTCTATACAAATATTCTAAATATTCATCCCTTTGTGACTACCCAGGAAAAATGGATAGATTGGTCTGTCAGGAGGTATAAAATGTGCCAGGAACACAGAAATAAAAATGTAGAAGTAAATTTTGAAATACCAGAAAACATAATCCAAAGTTTTAGAGATGCTGTTGAAAAAAATGGAAAGTCAATGAATGACGTGCTTAGGTTATATATGCAAAAATACATTTGGAAACAAAGTGAATTACAAAGAAATAGACAAATGCGACGTCAAAGTATTGGAGCCAAGTGATAAAATGATAGTAGTATTAATATAGAAATACTTTAACAATTTTATCATATATTTTTAGAACGGCTGACATGTAAGTTTGACACCTTTAAATGATTCATGGTATATATATTCAAATTATGACGAATGAGCATAACCACAGGGGGAATTTAAAATTATGGAACATCGCAGCAAAATTTTAGATTGTACGATCCGTGATGGAGGTTTAGTAAACAATTGGGATTTCAGTATCGAATTTGTCCAGGACTTGTATAATGGACTAAGTGCGGCTGGCGTTGAATATATGGAGATTGGCTATAAAAACTCCGCTAAGCTGCTGAACGCAACTGAGCCTAATCCATGGAGATTTTTAGATGATCATTTTCTGAAAGAAATCATTCCTGAGAAAAAATTCACGAAGCTATCTGCATTAGTAGATATTGGCCGTGTCGATCCCAACGATATCCTGCCTCGCGAGCAAAGTGTGTTGGATATGATTCGGGTAGCCTGCTATATCCGTGAAGTGGACAAGGGCCTGGAGCTTGTCCAAATGTTCCATGATTTAGGATATGAGACATCTCTCAATATTATGGCTTTATCTAGTGTGCCTGAACAGAAGCTTATTGAAGCCATGGAAATGGTCAAAGAAAGTCCAGTCGATGTTGTGTATATCGTTGACTCTTTTGGAAGCTTAGATCCGGCTGATATTGCACATCAAGTGAAAAAGTTTCAAGCGATGCTTCCTAACAAGCAGCTTGGTATTCATACGCATAACAATTTGCAGTTAGCATTTGCTAATACCTTGACAGCACATCAAAATGGAGTTACCTTCCTAGATTCATCTGTTTACGGCATGGGACGGGCGGCAGGGAACTGCAATACAGAGCTTCTTGTCAGCTACATAAAAAAACCAAGCTATGAACTTAAACCGTTACTTGGTGTAATCGAAAAGCATATGTTAGAAATGAGAGAAAAGTGGGAATGGGGCTATATCATTCCTTATATGATCTCTGGTGTCCTTAATGAGCATCCACGGGTGGCAATGGCTTATCGAAATAGTGACGAGCGTGACCAATTCGTTGACTTCTATGACAAGGTAACAACACCTGAAGCAACTTTAGCTACAACTTCAAGGTAGTTTATTACATGTACAGCCGCCTGCGGGCGGTTCTTTTTTTGGGGATGAAAGCAAATGGGCAGAATAGTAGCGAAAACACATCGGATTTGTAATCATAGAAAGAAGATTTAAGACTTATGGAGAGTGAAACCAATAATGGATAAAAAACAGATTGAGTATAAAATTTTAGAGTTGAAAGACGAATACTTACAACTGCAACATAATCTTGAAAAATTAGAGTATGTAAAAGGAAACATAGCCCCGTTGGAAAAACGACTATCTGAAATTGAAGAGGAATTGAATTCTCTTAATCAATTATTACGAAAAATAGCGGGGCAAACACAAAAATAGTAACTTAAGTTCAAGAGACCATCGAAATGATGGTCTCTCAGACTGTCGACAAATTCGAAAAACTTCGGGTTTGCCGGCAGTCTTTTTTGTATAATTAAGGTATTGAGATTTTTAAGGGGTGAATGAAATGCTAACTAAAAATACACAGATGAATCGTGACCAAATAGAAATGATAGCTTTAGAACAACTTGTACCTGTGAACCATCTGGTTCGTAAGATGGAAGCTGCTATCGACTTTTCTTTTATCTATTCACTTGTTCAAGATATGTATTCATCTGAACGAGGACGTCCGAGTATTGATCCTGTTGTATTGATTAAGATGGCTTTCATCCAATATACCTTCGGTATTCGCTCAATGCGTCAAACAATAACTGAAATCGAAACGAATATGGCATATCGCTGGTTTCTGGGCTTTGGTTTTTATGATAAGGTACCTCACTTCTCGACGTTTGGTAAAAACTACGAGCGCCGCTTTAAAGATACAGATTTATTTGAACAGATTTTTTATCGTATTTTGAAGGAAGCCTCAGACAAGAAATTGATTAGTAGCGAGCACGTATTTATTGATTCTACACATGTTAAGGCAAGCGCTAATAAGCATAAATTTGAGAAAAAAGTAGTTCGGAAAGAATCAAAAGCTTATGAAGCACGTCTACAAGACGAGATTAATAAAGACCGCGAAGATCATGGAAAAAAGCCATTTCCTCCAGATAAATTTGATAAAGAGGAAAATAAAGAAATCAAGGAAAGTACTACTGATCCGGAAAGTGGTTATTACGTGAAAGATGAGCGAACAAAACAGTTTGCTTACTCATTCCACGCTACTTCTGATCAAAATGGTTTTGTTTTAGGTGCAATTGTAACTCCAGGTAATATCCATGATAGTGTCATTTTTGAACCACTCCTTGAAAAGGTAATTGAAAAGCATGGAAAACCTGAAGCTGTTGCTGCTGACGCCGGATATAAAACACCTGCTATTGCTCAATACTTATTTGAAAATGATATGATCCCAGCTTTACCTTATACTCGCCCACGTACGAAGGAGGGTTATTTAAGAAAGCATGAATATGTATATGATGAATACTACGATTGTTATATCTGTCCGCAAGGACAAGTATTAAAATATGCAACCACGACGAAGGAAGGTTACCGTCAATACTTCTCTAATCCGATTGAGTGTAAAAATTGCCCATTACTTTCACAGTGCACGCAGAGTAAGGAACATAAAAAGCTAATTCAGCGTTATGTGTGGGAGAACTATTTAGAAGAAGCCGATCATCTTCGTCACACACAAGAAAATAAAATCATTTATGCAAGACGGAAAGAAACGATTGAGCGTGTCTTTGCGGATGCAAAAGAGAAGCATGGTATGCGTTGGACAACCTTAAGGGGCCTAAAAAAATTGTCCATGCAGGCGATGCTTACTTTTGCTGCCATGAATTTAAAAAAGATGGCCAACTGGACATGGAAAGGTCCAGAAATGGCGTAATAATAGGCATAGAATAGGCATAAATTTTGCTCTTACGAGCAAAAATCCGACAAAAAGGCATCCGAATGGGATCATTCGAATGCCTTTTGTCTACAAGCAAAGAGACCATCGAAATGATGGTCTCTTTGCTTGTATCAAAGTTTTAATAGATGCGTATTAAATAGTTATAAAACCACTTTTTCAGCGATGAGTTTATAGGATTCAATGCGATCCTTCGGAGAATATGTAATCGTTAAAATCATAATTTCATCCGCATTATATGAAGCTTGTAACTGCTCAAGTTTCTTTTTTACCTCCAGTGGATTGCCAATGATCATTCTCTTTTTCATCGCTGCTAATTTTTCTAGTTCTTTTTCATTGAGTTTGTATTGCTTGGCTTCCTGGATAGAGGGCACAAATTGGCCTTCGCCTTTTTCCTTCTGTAATGCCCAGATTAGATTACTTAATGCGATTTCTTCAGCTTTTTCGGCCGTATCCGCACAAACCACTGAAACAGTTAACAATACCTGAGGGGATTGCCCGTGTTTGTTAGCTTGAAAGGCATCAAGATATTGTTGGATGATGTCTGCTCCGTCTTTGTCGCTCATGAACTGGCCGAATGCATATGCCAAGCCATGTTCAGCAGCAAGCTGGGCACTTTTTTTACTTGTACCAAGAATCCACGGCATCGGCGGTATTTCCGGCAGGGGAGAGGCCTTTACTTTTGAAAACTCGTGATCTTTAGGAAAATCATTTTTTAAAAAGTGAAGCAGTTCTTTTACTAAGTCAGGCATTTTCCAAACCTGTTGTAAAAAATTATCGGATAAAGCATTCGTTGCTTCCGCTGACCCGCCAGGTGCACGCCCAATGCCGATATCAATCCGATTTGGATATAGGGTAGCCAGCATATTATAAACCTCGGCCACTTTATATGGTTTATAATGCGGTAATAATACAGCCCCAGAACCGAGGCGAATCCGTTTGGTGTTGGCGCCAATATAACTGATCATCACTTCAGGTGCCGAGCAGGCCAGACCTGGCAAATCATGATGTTCGGAAATCCAATACCGTGTGTAACCTAACTCATCTCCCGCTTGGGCTAGCTTCAACGATTCATCCAATGCCTCTTTTGCTGTTTGGGTGGAGGAGATGGGAGATAAATCTAATATGCTTAATTTCACTGCACCATGCCTTCTTTCTTAATTCTTCACTTCGAGCAAAGTCAATGTAAAAATTCCTACTTGCCCTTTTTCATATAAGTTCGTGACAGAAGTGGAATATTGTTGAATGGTACCTTTAAACGCTAAACCAGTTTCAGGAACTTTTACATCAAAGGATCCTTCATACAGCAACACTGCAGTGTCGTGATATTCCTCACTCGTCACTTTAAATTCAATAACAATTTTATGTAAACCGTTCTCAAGCTCTTGTTTATATTTGTCTACACGAATGGAAGTATTATTTAAGATGATTTCATTAACCAATGACACCACACCTTTTTGTTATTATGAAAAAATAATAGCACTGGGCCAATAGGGGAGCAAATGAATTGGACTGTCAGTTTAAAAATAACAATAGTCTTCTTATATAACATAAGCCCATTTCATTTCTAAATTTCTTAGCACATACATCGTTCATTATTTGGTAAAAATTTCAGGTTGTAGATAAATGAAAATCGCGATATATTATAAATCCGTCACTTACACGAGTGACAGAAAACATGATACATTTTTAGATAGTTTCAAGAAATTAAAAACTTTTTCTTGCGATGTTAAAATGTATGTGTTAAAATAATAAATGTCGCTTTTGAAACAAATCATTAACTTCGTAAATTGGAAGAAAATGATGGTTGATAGATTAGGAGAAATGCGATATAATTTAATCCTTGTCGCTTAAACAAGTGACAAAGATAGTTCTTTGAAAACTAAACAAACAAAAACGTCAACAAACAATAATGATCGTGTTTCTTCTATATAAATGAAGAACATGAGCCAACGTAACATTTTTGAGCTAATCAACTCAACTTTATTGGAGAGTTTGATCCTGGCTCAGGACGAACGCTGGCGGCGTGCCTAATACATGCAAGTCGAGCGAATCACTGGGGCGCAAGTCCCGCTGGTTAGCGGCGGACGGGTGAGTAACACGTGGGCAACCTGCCTGTAAGACTGGGATAACTTCGGGAAACCGGAGCTAATACCGGATAATTTCTTCCCTCACATGAGGGAAGGTTGAAAGTCGGTTTCGGCTGACACTTACAGATGGGCCCGCGGCGCATTAGCTAGTTGGTGAGGTAACGGCTCACCAAGGCGACGATGCGTAGCCGACCTGAGAGGGTGATCGGCCACACTGGGACTGAGACACGGCCCAGACTCCTACGGGAGGCAGCAGTAGGGAATCTTCCACAATGGACGAAAGTCTGATGGAGCAACACCGCGTGAGCGATGAAGGCCTTCGGGTCGTAAAGCTCTGTTGTCAGGGAAGAACAAGTATCGGAGTAACTGCCGGTACCTTGACGGTACCTGACCAGAAAGCCACGGCTAACTACGTGCCAGCAGCCGCGGTAATACGTAGGTGGCAAGCGTTGTCCGGAATTATTGGGCGTAAAGCGCGCGCAGGCGGTCCTTTAAGTCTGATGTGAAAGCCCACGGCTCAACCGTGGAGGGTCATTGGAAACTGGGGGACTTGAGTGCAGAAGAGGAAAGCGGAATTCCACGTGTAGCGGTGAAATGCGTAGAGATGTGGAGGAACACCAGTGGCGAAGGCGGCTTTCTGGTCTGTAACTGACGCTGAGGCGCGAAAGCGTGGGGAGCAAACAGGATTAGATACCCTGGTAGTCCACGCCGTAAACGATGAGTGCTAAGTGTTAGAGGGTTTCCGCCCTTTAGTGCTGCAGCTAACGCATTAAGCACTCCGCCTGGGGAGTACGGCCGCAAGGCTGAAACTCAAAGGAATTGACGGGGGCCCGCACAAGCGGTGGAGCATGTGGTTTAATTCGAAGCAACGCGAAGAACCTTACCAGGTCTTGACATCCTCTGACACTCCTAGAGATAGGAATTTCCCCTTCGGGGGACAGAGTGACAGGTGGTGCATGGTTGTCGTCAGCTCGTGTCGTGAGATGTTGGGTTAAGTCCCGCAACGAGCGCAACCCTTGATCTTAGTTGCCAGCATTTAGTTGGGCACTCTAAGGTGACTGCCGGTGACAAACCGGAGGAAGGTGGGGATGACGTCAAATCATCATGCCCCTTATGACCTGGGCTACACACGTGCTACAATGGATGGTACAAAGGGCAGCGAAGCCGCGAGGTGGAGCCAATCCCATAAAACCATTCTCAGTTCGGATTGCAGGCTGCAACTCGCCTGCATGAAGCCGGAATCGCTAGTAATCGCGGATCAGCATGCCGCGGTGAATACGTTCCCGGGCCTTGTACACACCGCCCGTCACACCACGAGAGTTTGTAACACCCGAAGTCGGTGGGGTAACCGCAAGGAGCCAGCCGCCTAAGGTGGGACAGATGATTGGGGTGAAGTCGTAACAAGGTAGCCGTATCGGAAGGTGCGGCTGGATCACCTCCTTTCTAAGGATATAAGCTGGACATATGAGCCAGACAATACATGTTTGTTTGATTGTTTCTTGTTTGTTTAGTTTTGAGGGAATTATCTCTCAAAACTTTTTGTTCCTTGAAAACTAGATAATCGTAAAAGAAGAAGTAACCAAGTAAGAACCGAGTAATCGCCATTTTAGTTTTTCTCTCTTATTTTTAAGAGTAAGTAAAACCTTTTAGGTTAAGTTAGAAAGGGCGCACGGTGAATGCCTTGGCACTAGGAGCCGATGAAGGACGGGACTAACACCGATATGCTTCGGGGAGCTGTAAGTAAGCGCAGATCCGGAGATTTCCGAATGGGGAAACCCACTGTTCGTAATGGAACAGTATCTTTACCTGAATACATAGGGTATTGAAGGCAGACCCGGGGAACTGAAACATCTAAGTACCCGGAGGAAGAGAAAGCAAACGCGATTCCCTGAGTAGCGGCGAGCGAAACGGGAACAGCCCAAACCGAAAGGCTTGCCTTTCGGGGTTGTAGGACACTCAACATGGAGTTACAAAGGAACGGGGTAGATGAAGCGGTCTGGAAAGGCCGGCCATAGAAGGTAAAAGCCCTGTAGTTGAAACTTCGTTCCCTCCTGAGTGGATCCTGAGTACGGCCGGACACGTGAAATCCGGTCGGAAGCAGGGAGGACCATCTCCCAAGGCTAAATACTCCCTAGTGACCGATAGTGAACCAGTACCGTGAGGGAAAGGTGAAAAGCACCCCGGAAGGGGAGTGAAAGAGATCCTGAAACCGTGTGCCTACAAGTAGTCAGAGCCCGTTCATGGGTGATGGCGTGCCTTTTGTAGAATGAACCGGCGAGTTACGATTGCATGCGAGGTTAAGTTGAAGAGACGGAGCCGCAGCGAAAGCGAGTCTGAATAGGGCGAATTAGTATGTAGTCGTAGACCCGAAACCAGGTGATCTACCCATGTCCAGGGTGAAGTCCAGGTAACACTGGATGGAGGCCCGAACCCACGCACGTTGAAAAGTGCGGGGATGAGGTGTGGGTAGCGGAGAAATTCCAATCGAACTTGGAGATAGCTGGTTCTCTCCGAAATAGCTTTAGGGCTAGCCTCACGTAGTTAGAGTCTTGGAGGTAGAGCACTGTTTGGACTAGGGGCCCTCATCGGGTTACCGAATTCAGACAAACTCCGAATGCCAATGACTTATCCGTGGGAGTCAGACTGCGAGTGATAAGATCCGTAGTCAAAAGGGAAACAGCCCAGACCACCAGCTAAGGTCCCAAAGTATACGTTAAGTGGAAAAGGATGTGGAGTTGCTTAGACAACCAGGATGTTGGCTTAGAAGCAGCCACCATTTAAAGAGTGCGTAATAGCTCACTGGTCGAGTGACTCTGCGCCGAAAATGTACCGGGGCTAAACGTATCACCGAAGCTGTGGGTGGACACCTTATGGTGTCCGCGGTAGGAGAGCGTTCTAAGGGCGTTGAAGCTAGACCGTAAGGACTGGTGGAGCGCTTAGAAGTGAGAATGCCGGTATGAGTAGCGAAAGATGAGTGAGAATCTCATCCACCGTATGCCTAAGGTTTCCTGAGGAAGGCTCGTCCGCTCAGGGTTAGTCGGGACCTAAGCCGAGGCCGAAAGGCGTAGGCGATGGACAACAGGTTGATATTCCTGTACCACCTCTTTATCGTTTGAGTGATGGGGGGACGCAGGAGGATAGGGTAAGCGCACTGCTGGATATGTGCGTGCAAGCAGTTAGGCTGGTGAATAGGAAAATCCGTTCACCGAACAGGCTCGAGCTGTGATGCCGAGGGAATTATAGTACCGAAGTTCCTGATTCCACACTGCCAAGAAAAGCCTCTAGCGAGATAAAAGGTGCCCGTACCGCAAACCGACACAGGTAGGCGAGGAGAGAATCCTAAGGTGAGCGAGAGAACTCTCGTTAAGGAACTCGGCAAAATGACCCCGTAACTTCGGGAGAAGGGGTGCTTTTTGGGGTGAATAGCCCCGAAGAGCCGCAGTGAATAGGCCCAGGCGACTGTTTAGCAAAAACACAGGTCTCTGCAAAGCCGCAAGGCGAAGTATAGGGGCTGACGCCTGCCCGGTGCTGGAAGGTTAAGAGGAGGGGTTAGCTGCTAAGCGAAGCTCTGAATCGAAGCCCCAGTAAACGGCGGCCGTAACTATAACGGTCCTAAGGTAGCGAAATTCCTTGTCGGGTAAGTTCCGACCCGCACGAAAGGCGTAACGATCTGGGCACTGTCTCAACGAGAGACTCGGTGAAATTATAGTACCTGTGAAGATGCAGGTTACCCGCGACAGGACGGAAAGACCCCATGGAGCTTTACTGTAGCCTGATATTGAATTTTGGTACAGCTTGTACAGGATAGGTAGGAGCCTGAGAAACCGGAGCGCCAGCTTCGGTGGAGGCGTCGGTGGGATACTACCCTGGCTGTATTGAAATTCTAACCCGCACCCCTGATCGGGGTGGGAGACAGTGTCAGGTGGGCAGTTTGACTGGGGCGGTCGCCTCCTAAAGTGTAACGGAGGCGCCCAAAGGTTCCCTCAGAATGGTTGGAAATCATTCGCAGAGTGTAAAGGCACAAGGGAGCTTGACTGCGAGACCTACAAGTCGAGCAGGGACGAAAGTCGGGCTTAGTGATCCGGTGGTTCCGCATGGAAGGGCCATCGCTCAACGGATAAAAGCTACCCTGGGGATAACAGGCTTATCTCCCCCAAGAGTCCACATCGACGGGGAGGTTTGGCACCTCGATGTCGGCTCATCGCATCCTGGGGCTGTAGTCGGTCCCAAGGGTTGGGCTGTTCGCCCATTAAAGCGGTACGCGAGCTGGGTTCAGAACGTCGTGAGACAGTTCGGTCCCTATCCGTCGTGGGCGCAGGAAATTTGAGAGGAGCTGTCCTTAGTACGAGAGGACCGGGATGGACGCACCGCTGGTGTACCAGTTGTCTTGCCAAAGGCATCGCTGGGTAGCTATGTGCGGACGGGATAAGTGCTGAAAGCATCTAAGCATGAAGCCCCCCTCGAGATGAGATTTCCCATAGCGTCAAGCTAGTAAGATCCCTGAAAGATGATCAGGTTGATAGGTCAGAGGTGGAAGCGCGGTGACGTGTGGAGCTGACTGATACTAATCGATCGAGGACTTAACCAAAATCGAAAAGCGGAAGCGGCCGGTTAGCAACGTATGGCCTGGAGGGCTTTGACTGAGATAAAGGAAACACGATGAGCGAAGCGAATCGATGTTGACTTATCGTAGGGAAAAGACCGAAGGACATTAGTTGCTGGACGCTGGAGCTAGACAATCATCAATGTAAAATGGCAACTCGTTCTTATAAAACTTCTTCTGAGTTATCTAGTTTTGAGGGAATGAAACCTCTGATTCAATAGGTCCGGTAGCAATGGCGAGAAGGTCACACCCGTTCCCATCCCGAACACGGAAGTTAAGCTTCTCAGCGCCGATGGTAGTTGGGGCGAAAGCCCCTGTGAGAGTAGGACGCTGCCGGGCTAAGACAGAAATTTTACTTTCTCGTCTTTTTTCTTCCCCTATAATGAATTTGGAAGAAATTAGTCATTGTTATAAAAGTAGAGATGTGCGAAGATATTCACTGTCGCTTCTTTCATATTATGGAGAGCTGTCCGAGTGGCCGAAGGAGCACGATTGGAAATCGTGTATACGTTAACCGCGTATCAAGGGTTCAAATCCCTTGCTCTCCGCCATAATAAAAATTTTTCTAAATGGCCCCTTGGTCAAGCGGTTAAGACACCGCCCTTTCACGGCGGTAACACGGGTTCGAATCCCGTAGGGGTCACCACATAAATGGAGGATTAGCTCAGCTGGGAGAGCATCTGCCTTACAAGCAGAGGGTCGGCGGTTCGATCCCGTCATCCTCCACCATATATGCCGGCTTAGCTCAATTGGTAGAGCAACTGACTTGTAATCAGTAGGTTGAGGGTTCAAGTCCTTTAGCCGGCACCACTTCAAATAATTACTACTTTTGCGGGTGTGGCGGAATTGGCAGACGCACCAGACTTAGGATCTGGCGCCTTCGGGCGTGGGGGTTCGACTCCCTTCACCCGCACCATTTATTTGCGGAAGTAGTTCAGTGGTAGGCTCCAATTTTTCAAATTAACAAATAATGCGCCCGTAGCTCAATTGGATAGAGCGTCTGACTACGGATCAGAAGGTTATGGGTTCGACTCCTGTCGGGCGCGCCATCAAATTTTATAATTCGGGAAGTAGCTCAGCTTGGTAGAGCACTTGGTTTGGGACCAAGGGGTCGCAGGTTCGAATCCTGTCTTCCCGACCATTCTTTAAAAACTTATGGGGCCTTAGCTCAGCTGGGAGAGCGCCTGCTTTGCACGCAGGAGGTCAGCGGTTCGATCCCGCTAGGCTCCACCATTGAATATTATAAATGAATGTTGGCGGTGTAGCTCAGCTGGCTAGAGCGTACGGTTCATACCCGTAAGGTCGGGGGTTCGATCCCCTCCGCCGCTACCAAATATGTTTTACGGAGGAATACCCAAGTCCGGCTGAAGGGATCGGTCTTGAAAACCGACAGGTGGGTTAAACCGCGCGGGGGTTCGAATCCCTCTTCCTCCGCCATAAGACTGTTATTTATTTTAGAGTGTATCAATTGAACTCTTTTTTGAATATACTTTTGAAGATTGATACAGTCAGACGTAAGCTTTATGTATATCGTTTCTAAATATTTCTTATTATCGCGGGGTGGAGCAACGAGCGTTGCTTCTGTGAATAGTCTGCGAGTTGTATCAATCGAGCTGCTGCTTGAGTAAGCTTTCTGAGATTGATACAGTCCTACGTTAGCTTTTAGCATGGCGTAAACTTAATACTTTTTTATTATCGCGGGGTGGAGCAGTCCGGTAGCTCGTCGGGCTCATAACCCGAAGGTCACAGGTTCAAATCCTGTCCCCGCAATTCGGTCTGGTAGTTCAGTTGGTTAGAATGCCTGCCTGTCACGCAGGAGGTCGCGGGTTCGAGTCCCGTCCAGACCGCCACTAAAGTGGCTCAGTAGCTCAGTCGGTAGAGCAAAGGACTGAAAATCCTTGTGTCGGCGGTTCGATTCCGTCCTGAGCCACCTTTATTTTAAAAACATCACGGCGGTTGTGGCGAAGTGGTTAACGCATCGGATTGTGGTTCCGACATTCGTGGGTTCGATTCCCATCAGCCGCCCCATCTATTGCGGGTGTAGTTTAGTGGTAAAACCACAGCCTTCCAAGCTGTTGTTGTGGGTTCGATTCCCATCACCCGCTCCATTATTGGGCTATAGCCAAGCGGTAAGGCAACGGACTTTGACTCCGTCATTCGTAGGTTCAAATCCTGCTAGCCCAGCCAATATGCGGAAGTAGTTCAGTGGTAGAACACCACCTTGCCAAGGTGGGGGTCGCGGGTTCGAATCCCGTCTTCCGCTCCAAAAATATGGCGGCATAGCCAAGTGGTAAGGCACAGGTCTGCAACACCTTTACCACCGGTTCGAATCCGGTTGCCGCCTCCATATTATGCCGGTGTGGCGGAATTGGCAGACGCGCACGACTCAAAATCGTGTTCCGTAAGGAGTGTCGGTTCGACCCCGACCACCGGTATCTTGTTTATTACTTTTTCTTATCGTCAATTACAGAAGAATTAAGTAATATCAGCGTTAATTAAACGTCTCTACAGTTATTGTAGGGGCGTTTTTTCATTGTTTTTTTCTTTATTTTTCACACGACAAAATATATTAAAATCGTGTGCATACAGTCGTGTGCATAGATAGGGAAAGGATTGTTTAATCATGGCAAGAAGGAAAAATGTTTTAGATGAAAGTGAACTGGCAATTATTGAGAAAAAGAGTAAATCCTATGTTGAATCGTTTAAGGAAGCTATTGAATTTTTTGTTAAGGATTGCGAATTAAGAAACCTCCGACCATTCACTATTAAATATTATTTAAATGAATTTCAGGCATTTCTTAATACATTAACGGAACAGGAAATTGATGTTACTGTTTTAAAGCCGTATAAACTTACTGAGGAACATATAAAGGAAAATGTCATTCTCTTTATGCGGAATCAAAAGGGGCTTAAGGTAGTAACTATAAATACTCGTTTAAGGGCATTACGGGCGTTTTATAACTTTCTTTACAAGTCTAAACATATTCCAAAAAACCCAATGGAGAATATCAAGTTACTAAAGGATAGGAAAACTATCATAGCGACCTTTTCAAAAGAACAGCTAAATACATTATTCAAGCAGCCTGATTTAAAAACCTTTACTGGTGTTCGTGACTATACCATTATGATGTTAATGCTTGAAACTGGAATTCGTGTAAATGAGTTAGTAGGCGTGTCGTTAGCTGATATACGTTGGGAAGATAACCTTTTATGTATCCGCAACGCTAAGAGTTATAGGGAACGTTTAGTGCCTATTCAGAAGGTTATGAAAGACCAGCTAAAGAAATATATTGCTATTCGTGGTTATGTGGAAAGTGACGCTTTATTTGTCACTGTAGACGGTACAAGATTTACTAGAAGGGGAGTTCAGCAAAGGATTACCACTTATGGAAGCATGGCAAAACTAAAGGACGTTCGCTGCAGTTGTCATACGTTTAGACATACTTTCGCTAAGTTGAGTGTCCAGCAGGGTGCCAATATCTTCGAATTACAAGCAATTCTAGGTCATTCAAGTATGGAAATAGTAAAGACATATGTAAATCTTTTCGGTAATGATGTTCGGGATCGACATAAAGAATTTTCACCTTTAAAGGTACTTAAAACAAAATAAATGCTAAAGAAACTGTTTGGGAATAACCCTAGCAGTTTTTTTTTTTCATTTTGTACCTAATTAATATGAATTATTGATGTATTTGATTAAAAATTATTAAAACAAACTACTATTGAATTTAAGTTTAGTTAAATTAATTAAAGGTAATTTAAATTAAGGCAAGTTAGAATCTCTTAAGTTATTTAAATTGAAGAATGTAAATATTTAACTTTATGATTTTAATAAATTTCCGAATTTACTTTTGGTTAATAGGCAAAGTTAATAATCAAAACAGGGGGATAGTAAAAATAAAAAATTGGTCGGAGGGTATCTATGCACAAAATTACATTAGAATTAGATGACGAGTTACTTAGAATGTTAAACGAAATAAATGATCATTACGAAAAGGAAACCAGAATTAAGGTTCCATTAGAACATTTGATTAAGGAATTAATTATCGCACACTACTATATAGAAATTGAATTGAAAAAAGGTACTGATTAGTGGTGCAGAGTCTATTCCAAGATTTCTTTTTTGTCCGGCAGCGTTGTCCTAATTCGTTTCCCTTTTGCTAGTACTTGTTTAGGGGGTAAATATTACCCCATTAAACTACAAAAGGGAGAATAAAGAATGGAAAACAATCAGCAGAAAAGAAAAATCAAACAGACAGTAAACATTATGGGGACCAATAAACGGTATAAAGGGAATGTAGTAGACAACTTTGAACCAGTCAGGGTTGACTTACTAACCAATTACTTAAAGACGGGTATAATTTCTAGTAATGACTTAACCGTTTATCTATACTTACTGAAAAAGGATAACCCTGATTATCACTATGCTTTTCCAAGTATAAAGGTTATTGCCTTAGATACTGGACTAGGTGAAAAGACGGTTAAAAACAGTATAAAGAATTTAGTAAATGCTGGGTTAGTTCGTAAGGATAAATATCCTAATCACCCAAATAAGAATATTTACTTTATCGATCTACCATTAGATGAACAGGCATTGAAAAAACAAGTGCCTGAATTGTTTTCCGAATATGAAAAGCGAAAACAAGATTTACAAAAAGAGGCTACAGCTGATATGGAACGGCTAAACAATCATATCAAACAAAAGGCAGTAACTAAGCCAAAGAATCAAATAGCCCCAAAAAATACCACTGAACTGGACAACTATAAGCAGTTAGAGGAACAGGCAGAAAGAGAGATGTTAGAAAAATTGAATAGAATGAATGTTAAAGTCACAAAGGTCTGTGATTAACATGGGGTAATTTTTACACTTTCATAAGGCATTTTTTACACTTACATGGGGCATATTTTACACTTACATGGGGTAAATATGATACGTTAAATAAACTAATATAAACAAACAAATAATATATAAACAAAGATAAATATATATTTCTATCCTAAAAGAAATTCTAAGATAAAAGATTACTGTCAATGAATAAAGAAGTAAAAGAGGAAAGAGTGTATAAACGTGTAAATATTGCCCTATGCCCTCCCCCCTGTATGTCCATTATTTTCTAATTATGGTACTATAAAGCTATAATGACTTATAGGGGGTAGTACATATTGAGTAAAAAAGAAAAAGTAAAAAAACCATTTTATAAAAAATGGTGGGTGTGGGTTGTTGCTATTATAGTTGTTTTTGCAATTGCTGGCGGTGGAGAAGATGACACAAAAGAAACCTCAGGTAAAGTAAAAGAAGAAACTAATCAATCAAAAGAGAAAAAGGAAGAAGCCTCAAAAACTAAAACTGAGGAGACTGTAGCAACTCAAAAGGCAGTAGATCAAGAATCGTTTAAAGCCTATGCTGAGAATATTAAAGGTTCACCATTTGTTAAAACCATTTCTGTAACAGATAATAAAGGACTTATAGAGTATTACAGTTCTTATGATGAATTTAAACAAGCGAAACCTGATAGTCAATTAAAAGAAGCGGATTACAAAGGCTATTTTGAATCAGGAGACGCTATCGAAAAGATTCTAGTAAGTGAAAATGTTAGGCTTTTACGCCAATTCCCTGATTTAACAGCTACTTCAATGGTTTTGCCTTATAGTGGTAAAGTATACTCTATTAATTTAGACCGTAAAGCAGTTAATGACTACTTAGGATTTAAGGTTGAGGACTTAAAAGTAGATGACGGTTCATGGAATGATAAATTTAATAATCCTATCGTCTATGATGATGGAAAACGAAAAGAATTTTTCAATAAGTTTGTACAGGTAAAATAACGAAACACAATTCAACAAGCGGAAGTTAAGTGAATCTTAATTTCTGCTTTTTTGTGATTTGTTCACACGGTGGATAGGCTATTCTTGGACGTTTTTAATTAAAATGCAGGGAAGGGGCTGTGATAAATAGTGATTTTAAAATCTTTTTTTTCGGCACAAAGCTAGGTACGGCAAGGGCTGGACCGGTGTTAAAGTTTTTTCAAATCACAAAAAAGGCTGATTTTACTCAGCCCTGGCTTGCATCTATTTTCTTTTTAGCCCTAATTAGGGTACTTTTTGAAATTCCTGTCATGTTCTCTACTTCTTTATATGAATGAGTCTCTAACAGCCCTAAAGCGTGTTCTACTTGCTTTTTAGTGAATTTATTCGGTCTGCCCTCTCGGAAGTCCTCACGCTGTTTAGCGATTGCCTTTCCTTCCTGAGTACGTTCTACGATCATATCTCTCTCGAATTCAGCAAATGAAAAGAAAATATTTCTAATTAGTTTACTAGCTGGTGTATTATCTAATATTCCGATATTGAGAATATGAACCCTTACACCCTTCTTAATTAACTCGCAGACTAATTCACTGCCCTGTGTCATTGACCGTGCGAATCTGTCCAGCTTGGTAACTACCAGTGTGTCACCCTCTTTTAAGATTGATAGTAACTCTTGGAACTGTGGGCGGTCAGCCTTAGTCCCTGTGAACTTCTCAGAATAGATTTTATCACAGGCCTCTCTTTCTAATGCCTGTAGCTGTGCCTCTAAATCTTGGTGAACAGTACTTACTCTAGCGTATCCATATTTCATTATGTATGACCCCTTTTTGGCATCTTATTTATGACACTAAGTTGTGACGCCGTATGATACATTGATAATACAGGACATGGTAAATGGTGTCAATACTTAAAAGATATGGCACCGGCGTTTTTTGGAAAAGTGATTCAGTTACCAAAGTTCACCAAATGTACAAACACTAATAAACAAGAACATGATATATTAAAATCGGATTGATAATATAGGATTTTTCCTATGTTGTTTTGGAGTGTTAGGTGTCCCAAGACCCTAACCTCCTTTTTTTATGGGCTTTTTTTAGAAGTGAATCAGCAGCGTGACAAGTTTTTTTAATAAGAGGCTATCCTACAGCGTTTTAAAGAGGGGTTTACTGAGGATTAATTAAGGGGGTAATTACACCTACTATGCCTTATCCTGTGCCCTTTTCAGGGGCTGTATAGAAGGTATAGGGGTAAGACTAACCAAGGGATAAGAACACTGGTGTATAGGATAACAAGGGCATATAGCACCAGCTGTACTAAGGGGAACAGTCACAGCCATGTGTGATACTATCAGATACCATGGGAGACAGTACGACAGCAGGGGAATAGTACCTATAGTGGTGCAGTAGCTGTACATAACAATCAGTATATATCAAGCAATATCCCTATGCTATACCCCTTGTCACTGCCTCCCTCGATCTCAACTTTTTTTGACCAATGGCAAGGGTACCTATGGGGGGCTAGGGGGGTGTCAGCTGTGGTCTTAGCTTCACTATTTATTTGCAACGGTTTGAAAACCTGAAATGGAAAAAACTAACAAAAATAAGGATATTATTTCTTTCTAAATGAAAAAACGGTAAAATATAGTAAAAAAGTCGTGAGGTGTATCTTATGGATGCTATTCAAACCGAGATGAAAGAGTGGATAGCTAATTTATGCGGAAACGATTACGAAAGTGAACAGAAAATAAGGGGTTTAATTCTCCAAAGTAAAGATGTAGTAAGGGAAATAAATAAAGCATACAATGACAGGAATGTCATAAGAATCCAAAAATTGATAAAGGATTATCTTTTAGAAAAAAACATAATTGTACGAACTTGTAAGAAATGTAGTAAAAAGAATGTTGTTAATAGCAGTAAACTAAAAGAAACAAAATGTGAACATTGTAATAAATTACTGTTAGAATCAAAAAGTGTAGAAATTGTAAAGGTGGAAAATAACGAATCTGGACAAGAGAATAGAAGGAAATGTATCTATTGCGATAATCCTGTTTCTCCTATACCAAATAGTTTTACCTGCAATTCGTGTAGAAATGTAACTTTTAATCTTTATGGATAGAAACAGGGTTTAGTAATTCTCTAAGGGCTATTACAAGTAAAATAGCTAAATGAAAATATTAGTCATTTCACCAAGGCTGCACCAAGATATTATGAATAACAATTTATCGAATGTCTAAAAAATTCTTACAGCGGATTTCAAAAAAACTCACATTTTCTATCTATTATTTTATTAATTTAAATCCAACGGCTAAAATAATATGTATAAAATATGGTCCAAGGAGATGCCGAAATGAATACAATTTACATAAACATCATTGATTCTTATTGGAGAATGGATGAAGTAACCTTTTTTGAAACTGGTCGTAAACTTCGATTCTATGTTGCTATTGAAATTGATTCAGATATTCAGGAATTCGTAGATAAACTAAATCGAGTAATTATGGAACATAAACATGATGGTCTTATTACTGAGATTAACTCATTTGGAGATACTCATTATTTGGATGAAATTCTTCTTTTAGGAGAAGAAGAAGAAGAAGAGGAATATAGCATTGATTACATTCTTAATTTTCTAAATACGTTCCCAAGCGGAAAGACTAAATCGAGTGAAAATGCAATTGTAAACTATGATAAGTTAATTTATTCTCAATATGGTGATAAGGAAGATGTAATTAAGTTTCTTGAAGATGAAGGAATTGAATTTAAAGTAATATCCCAAACACAACGTACTTACGAAAGAGGGGCAAGTGATTTTTGGGAAGGACTATTAATCGCTATAGTTCAAAGTGCTACGTGGGATTCACTAAAGTTTTTAGGGGGAAAGCTAAAACATAAATTTAGTAATTCCCACCGTGTTCTTGAAGTTGCTAATTTAGATGCTAAACAGTTACAAAAAAACCTAGCTGAATTAGTGGCTGGTAATGAACAAGATTTGATATTAATTTCCTTTACTGAAACCGCAACGGATGAAGAAAAATACAATGTTGAATTTAGAAACCAATCTGAAAAATTTAAGGTCAAGGCCAATAAAAGTGGTGAGATTTTAGAATTTAAAAGAAGCAATTTAAGAACGGTAACTACAGCTTACAATTATTAAAATAATAATCTTATTAATAATTGTATGGATTGGTCTATTTTTTTGGGGGTTTACTTTAAGAATATAAGGAAGGGCAGGGGTTATTTTAACCCTGCCTTTTTTGTTATTGGATTTTATTGATCATAAAATGATTTTTGATAAACACTTCAAGATTCTTCGAACGTTAATCATGTTTATACAATTTGCATCGTTTTAATTGTTTAATAGTGTAATCTCGTGGAACTCCGTGTAAACTCGTGAAATATACGAGATTAGTATAATTACCCTAGCAAGGGGGATATTAGGGATAGGATGGCCATCCTAAAATGTATTTTAGGAGTGAAAATGGTATGAACAAAGAAACAAAAGAAATGAAAGGCTTTTCTAATGAGGAAACAAATTTAATATTAATGTACTACGCAAAATTTGACGAAACAAAGACTAAAAGGGACATGTTAACAAAATTGATTAAACAGAATGATAAAGAATTTTTGTATTGGAATATTTGGAGAGATGGACGATTACTAAAAGTTAATTCAGGGACTGTAGGGGATATGGGAGAAACAAAAGCTGTACAGTTGCCAAAGTTACTAATATCACCAACAAAACAAATGGCTAAATTACTGAATGAAAAGATTAAGGAGGGTTTTAGTTTTTTAGATAAAGACGACCTAACTGATCTTAAAGTAACATATAGCTATAAACAAAAAGACCTTGAGGCAACTCTTAAGAAAAGACTTAATGTTCAAAATATAATTGATGACCGTTTATTTTGGACTGGTAATGGCTATTGTGATGGTGGAGGAATGGGGATCGGATTTGCTGATATCTTTAATTATGTAATAGATGTAGAAATGGGTGTTAAAGAAATTATTAAGGTATTAAAAAATGAAAGATTGCTTGAGGGTACGGAGATTTCGTACTATAATTCAACAAACAACAAATATATTACTTTGTATCCAATTTGATAATAATTCAAAAACTTTTAGAGTATTGAGTGATTCCTCAATACTCTTTTTTATGTTAATACAACCAACTTTTTGGATAATTAACACGTATTTTGTCGCATGGCATGGTAAAATGTGGTCAAATAACATTTAAATTCTAAAGCAATGGAGGAAAATAATGAACTCGGAGTTTCAAATTTTGCGGTGGGGTATTCCTGGATGGGTATTTTTCATGACAGTTTTTATTTTTAAATTAACTCTTGTTCAGTATAATGTAGTTTCATTGCTAAATTCATTTACGAATCCAGCAGTAGTAGCTGGTTTTGCAGCCTTTTTTGCAGCCTTAGGAGTGCCACTAGGTTATATATTGTATCAAGTTTATTATGGGTTAAAATGGAAGACTATTAAAACGGAAAAAATCGCTTTAGCAATAAAAGGTATTCCAGATATAGACTCACTACTAAGTAAGAAAAGTGGACTGGAACTATGGTATACAATTGAAGGGCATTTTGATTCTCTTATGAGTGTCGAAACTTACGGGAAGAAAATATCTTACAAAGATTTAGTTAGAAGGTATAATTCCTTTAGTAATAGGACTTCTAGGATTCACGGATTAGGTGCTTCATCTCTGGCTATGTTCAGTGGTTTTATTATTTTTCTTGTTACAACAGAAAATCGTGCTGCACTCCTCGATAACAATATATTTTTATTAACCTTAGTTTCCTTTATAGTATGCCTTGGTGCAGTCTGGTTTAATTACCAAGAACAAAATAAATATAGCTTTGTTCAAATAAATAAGATTATGCTAGACATTATAAATACAGAATTGGAGAAGAAGGATAGCGATAGTGAAGATGAGGATGAAGTGGACGAAGGCGGCCAAAACGATGTAAAGCAATAACTTTATGTTCTTTTTGGGGGTAAACAAGGAATCATTGGTATATCAGCAAATGAATCATTAAATAGTGCATAGAGGCGAAAAGACGTCTAAAAGATTTTAGGCGTCTATTTTACTAATATCCAATAATTAAAATTCCGGTTAGTGGGAGTTTTAGCCTTTGACTAGCATATAAGGTGTCTAAGAAGGTTTCAACTTTTTCAAAGTCATGTTGGTTAGTTTTATATATGTTCCTGACAGCTATAATGAGGTATTGAGTATCAATCGTCATACATGCTTGGAATAAGTCCTTTAAGAATTGATAGTTATCAACTGCCCTTCCGGCTTCGACTTCTAAAACTGTTTTCGTATTATAATTATAAGCATCTGCTTCAAATGATTTTTCTAGTTTACCATTTCGTCCAAAAAGAACTGGAATAGAAATTTTATCCTCTGCCTTTTTACTTTTTTCAACAGTAAACCCTATTTTTTCAAGGCCATTACATAAAATTTTTAATACCTCATTACTATGTAATTTATTTTTTGGTGATTCGATTTTTTCCTTATGTAATTCAAATACGTTTACAATCTCGGCTAGGTGGCCAGGTATTATATCTGATTTAGGATAGTATTGCCAATTTATCATAAGTTCTCCATTTCAATTCAATGTGAAATTTTTAAGTTTATACAAAGAATCAATCACTGTTAACTTTATTTTACAATTTATATAATTATTTTGAAAAGATATTTATAGGGGCTGATATTATTGAATAAACAAAACGATGAAAAAAAGAAAAGAAATCCGCCGTGGAAACGCGATGAATTGATCTTAGCACTTGACCTTTATTTCAGTGGTGATAACCCCACAAAGTTGACTAGTGACAATAAGGATGTAATAAAACTTAGTGAAATACTTAACCTCTTACCTATTCATGAAGATAAACCTAATGAAGAGAAATTTAGAAATCCAAATGGGGTCTCTATGAAGATTTCAAACTTTTTGCGTTTTGACCCTGATTATAAAGGTAAGGGGCTTCAAAGGGGTTCAAAGCTTGAAGAAGAAGTGTGGAATGAATTTTATAATGATAGAGAAAGGTTAAAAGATATTTCACAGAGTATAATAGCAAGCGTTACTTATAATAAAGAGGAAGTATCGGTCCCTATCAATCAAGATGAAGAAGAAGAGTTCCCTGAGGGTAAAGTTCTTTACAGAATCCATAAACAGCGTGAACGTAATGGCAGCGTCGTAAAAAAGAAAAAGCAAATGGCAGAAGAAAACAACGAATTACATTGTGAGGTATGTGGATTTGATTTTTATAAAATCTATGGTGAACTTGGTAGTGGATATATTGAGTGTCACCATACTATCCCGGTATCGGAATATAAGGAAGATACTAAGACAAAACTGAATGATTTAATTTTAGTATGTTCTAATTGTCACAGGATGTTACATCGAAAAAGACCATGGTTAAGTAAGGAACAATTGACAACTTTACTAAAAAAAATAGTGGAGAGGGATATTAAATGAAGTTTTATTTTGTAGCAAGTATATATAATCTAAAAGTTCAAAGGGTACTAAATAAAGGTCTTGAAGTTATTGAAGGAATTAGACTTTCAAACAGCAAAGAGAGGTTAAATACTTTTATTGATGATTTTTTTATGACACTAGCTGGTAAACTCGAAGTTGATGAATTATATGATAAACCATTTTTATATTATCAGGGGGATATGGAACAACATGATATAGATATTGACAATGGGGAAGCGAGATTAGACATTTTAGATTATTATCTTAGAATGGCACAAACATTTTCAAATTTTTTGTGGTTAACAAAAGATAATAGTGTGACAGTTCAACAAGGATTTTTATATATAAAAAACTCCGATGGGACACCTCATTCAATGACATCTAATATGAGAACCCCTATTTTCTTTAATTCAAAGGGTAAAAATGAACAGATAATTTTTACATATGAAGAATTAAAGGGGTTAGCTGAATCAATAAAAGGCTTAAACCATGAACATATGATAAAAGAACCAGATGAAATGTCAATGGTAGTAAATACTGTATCAAATAGAATTGAACGGTTTAATTATTTTCTACAATCAACTAGAACACAAACACATTTACCAAGTAAGATTGGTATGTACTGTACATTACTAGAGACTCTTTTATCCACTGATAAAGATGAAATCACTCATAAAATTGCCGAAAGAATGGCAAGGATATTAGGTGAAACTTATGAGGAACGGTTAGAAATATTTACTTTTATTAAAAATGCATATGCAGTAAGGTCATCAACAGTGCATGGTGATAAATTGAATAAAAAATTCAGAGATATTGAAAAATTAGAAGAAATGTCAAGCAAATTTGATGATTATTTAAGATCCCTTTATGTTTATATACTGAGTGAAGAAAAAGTAAGTCAGCTTTATAGAGATGATAATAACGAAAAATTAAATGAATGGTTTAAGGAGTTAATTTTAAAATAATAAATGACTAATGTCTTAACAATCATAAAGGTAAATGTGGAGGGAATATGAGTATTGAATTAAGTTTATTAGTAGATGAATATATTGATAAAGGCCATATAGAACAAATTATTTTTAACTTAGGGTTCAAGAAACATGAAGTCTATGGTGATTACTTTTGGTTTAACGCTGATTATGTTTCAACAAGAGGGTGCTGGTTTGATTTCAGATATGATGAAGAGGTTTTTTTAGATGATGAACCTGAGGTAAATAAGGTATTTAAAACGGTGCTTACCACAAAGACTTATGCAAGTAGAAGTTACGGAGATATTGAAATGCAAATGGAAGTACTGAGAAAGATACAGGAAAAATACGGAGGCGAAATATTTGATCCTGATGAACGTGAATTTGGATTTTTTGAAAATGACTGGCCCAACTTATCAAGAACTGAAATTGCTTGTGGTCTAGCATATTTGCATTTTAAAGAAAATCTACATAAGGCTAAGTCATTGATTGAAAATGTAGACTTAAAGGAAGTAAAAGAAAATATTAAAAATGGTTTTCCGATAACTAATAAACAGTTATTACGAAACAACACTTTATTACCGTTTTTTGTCTCAGTTTTTGAAACGTTTTTAAAACTATTTTTTATGAGATATATAGAGACAAATGATGAAGCTGTAAATAAAATTTTTAGCAAGAAAGAAAAATTACCATACTCTACTGTTAAGGATTTACTTTCGGGGGAAAAAACAATAATAGATATTGAGATTGAAGAGTACTCATTTCAAAACTTTAAATCAGCTAATAGAGGTTATAAACAGTATTTAAATTTTGACTTATATGATGTATTAAGTAAAAAGATTAAATACAACGAAAATGAAGAGACAATAGTTAGTGTGCTACAAGATATGATAGAAATGAGACATGAGATAATACATGAGGCTAGATTAGAATATGAACTAGATAAAACAAAAATGGATAAATATTATTACTTTCTAGAAAAATTTGGTGAAATTTTTATAGCTGACTTTATGAAGAAACATAAACTACGATTGATGATAGATGATGAACTTTAAAATGAGGTATCCTAATGGACTTTATTATTTTCATACAATACCTAGGTTAAAATTATTTTTCTGGTTGAATTAATTTTTCATAAATAATTCTCTTTAATTCTTCAATTCTGTAAGCTGGTATTCTTTTATGTAGCATAGTATGGCAATTAGGACAAATTGGACGCAAGTCTTCAATGGGGTTTACTTTGTATTTCTCTCCAATTTGATGTAATTCTAAAAGGTGATGGACGTGGATAAAGTCTTTTCCAATTTCTACATAAATGCCCCTAAAACTAAACTCACACATAACCAAAGGGAGTCCTCTACCAACAAGAACACCCTTTTTAGTTTTATTTAATAAGGTGAAATATTGACCAAAATTAAATCTATTAGGATAATAAATGCAGAATAAGAAATTTATAGAAATAGAGGGGGGGAGGGACATTTTGAAATGCGTTAAATGTGGTGGTTTTGATTCAATGACTCAATTTTATTATGTTGATCGTAACGGAGAATATTTTAATGAATCAGAACACGAAGCCTTTAGAGTTCTTCATCCATATGCAAAGGTCACCTTTAAAAAAGTAATCCTTTGTGGCTTGTGTGCTTTTGAAATTGAACGCACAGCTAAGATTAAGGAATTTCCGTTTTTAATTAATTGGAATAAATGAAGGGATTAATCAGTTTTTGTCGAATGTTATCAAAGAAGGAGTGGATAACTATGGAAGAAATATTGTTAAATGACGTTGTAGTTTATGGGGAAATTGTACCTGAGGAAAACAATGAATTTAGATTATCCTTTGAGGTACGAGGTGGCAATAACTACCATTTGTTCAGTAATTTAATTGCCCAAAAGATTTTAGACCTTAAGATTCCATCACGAGAAATGGAATTTAAAATCAAACGACTAACCTCATCCTCGACTTATAATGGCCTATTAAATGAGGAAACACTTGTTAAGTTTTCGTTTACATATAGAGAATATAATCCTGATGAAGAAAATGAATGGAATGAAGATAAAGGGTTTGGAATTGTTAATATTATGAACTGGGCACGGACTAGGGCAATAGCTGAATTATTGGAGGAAAAAGGACTACTCTCTTTGCAAGAATATGAGGATAAAATAAATATTGTTTTTGAACGTGACAAAGAAGAAATGGTGAAATTCATTTCTGAAGGATTTGAAAAAGAGGATTAGTATGTAAACTCTAATTAATTATAGGGATAATACGACAAATTGAATCAAAATAGGTATTATCCCTCATAGAGTCCATTTTAATAGATTTTAACGTTGATTTAGTAAAGGCTGCAGAGGCTTATATTGTCGTTCTTTTGCTGTTGTATTTCCTGTGAGTGCTTTTCCTTGCTGAGTGCTTACAAGATTCACTACAGTATTTATTCGCAGGGGAACTAGGTTTAAATTGATTATCACAGTACTTACATGACTTAAAACTGTAGACGGTATTTCTCTCATTTTCCCCTGCTTCAGTACCTAGCACGTATTTATTAAAGTAATTACATTCAGCCTCTTCACAGGGGAATTTATGTCCTCTGTATTTAAAAGCCGCCACCAGTGGGCAGGGAATATCCCTTACTAAACAAAGTCCATTGACATAGTTAGCACATTTCGACTTTACTAATTGCTTACTACTAGTGCCCATTTAGATAGTCCCCTTTAATTTATTCAAATGGTACCGGACAGTATCCCTAGTGACACCTAAAGTTTTTGCGATCTCATAGGTCGAAACTTTTTCGTTATGGAGTCTTAGCATAGTCATTTTCATTTCATTAGTAACCTTAGATTGTTTACGGTGAAACTTGCCTTTGTTCTGTGCCTCAGGGTCTACACAGTAATGGCTTTGTTTCTTTAGGTTAAGCATGAACCCTGGGCGGCCCCAAAATGCCGAATTGCATACTAAACAGTAATGTCTTATTGTAGCTTTGCCGTTAATAAAACGGTCAATGGGAACTATCTTGCCCCCGAATTTACGGTTTAACATTCTTTGATAATAACGGTTCTCTTTAACGTACTTTAATTGAATCATTGTTAATCCTCCAAAAAAAATAGCCCTATCCATAAAGGCAAAGGCTGTTTAGTCAAAATTGTACTGTCACATTTAAATTAGGTTCTTTACCGTCTACAATTAGGGTGTATCTGACGTACTCAGTAAACTTTGCAAATAAAATACCATGGTGAGGGTCAGGGATAGGAAAAGTACCAATCTCCCTAAACTGGCTACCGTCCTTGGATTCCTCAAATTTAATTGACAGCTTAAGATCATCAGTTAAGCCCTCTACATCAACTCTCACATTACACACATAGTCAACAGGCAAATGAATGGTTTTACTGTTGCGATTCGCAGTTACATTAGTTTCCTTGTACTCTTTGCGAATGTCCCTCATAACGTTAAAGATATGGTTCAACATAGATTAATAACCTCGTAGTCCAGCCCTGGCACGTTCCGCAGCTTGCTTTGCCTGTTTCTCAATAAATTCCTGCCGGTTCTTTTCTGCCTCTGCGTCTTTCCGCTTATTTTCCTCCAGCATACGTTTGTAAGCATCAGCTACACCGTTTTCCTCTGCCTCAGCCCTATTCGGCTGCACATAAAGATTTAGCCCATTATCCATAGGAATAATGTTTTCCTTGCGTCTCATTTCATCAACTGCCAAGCCGTAAGCCATTCTCATGCTTACAGGAAGTTTATTAATTCTATCTTGTGTCTCTTGGTCACCATTAGCCAAAGCACGTACTATTTTTTCGTTTAACAAATTCATTACCACCTTTTATTAAGATCGTTTTTTCAATGCAACAAGTTCACGTATTGTAGCTAATTCTTGCCCTGTCATTCTTAGCTGTTTACAGCCCTCACGGACAATAGCCTCATAATGGTCTGTGAACTTTAACTGTCCGTTTTCAAGTCTTGAAATTGTTCCTGGGTCAATGCCAATAACCTCACTAAATTCTTTTAATGTGAGGTTTCTTGTATGTCTAATTAGCCTTATCATTCTATAATCAAGTTCCTGATTGTATGGGAGTCTTGTTTTATTTTCCAACCTGTTCACCCCTTTTTGTGTGGTTTACGGGAAGTACAAACTCCCTTATACCTTTGCTTATGGCAGGGGGGCTAGAACAGGGTAAGAAATACATTTTATTTGAATTAAAACATTAAAAAATACTGTTAAAGCAAGGGATTGAAAATCAAAATTAAATACTAGAGAAGTCAATGTCCTAAAACCTCAATCGGCTGCAAGTACATTATCGATACTACAAAAATAAACTCGGAGGTAGAGGAAAATGACATTAGAAGAATTGTTTGAAAAAGAATTTGGTGGAGACAAGATTGTTTTTGAGGAAGACAATAATAAAAAATGCTTGACAATAGATGGGGAAGAAATTAAAAATCAAGACCCTATAGATTTTGAGAAGGAATTGGAAGAAATTAAAGAACTATTACTAGATACAGAGGTGCAAATGAAGGGTATAGAGGAAATGTTGGAGGATATTGACTCTCAGCTTAAATCTTTAGATAAAAATATGATTGAGTTTGAAAATAATGTTTTACCAAGATTAGCTGGATTTAAAATGCACTAGGACACTTGTGACTAGTAAAAAATATTAGTTGCGGTAGTTCATAAACAATACTATAATCTTAATTGTTAACTAATCGTGTGAATAGGTGAAAAGGCAACATACTACAATTACTGTAGAATTACTTAATATCACTGGTAATTTACGATAATTTATAAAGTAATCAGGAACTAACCGACTCAAAATCGTGTTCCGTAAGGAGTGTCGGTTCGACCCCGACCACCGGTATTATTCCCAAATAAAACATGTCTGGTAGCAATGGCGAGAAGGTCACACCCGTTCCCATCCCGAACACGGAAGTTAAGCTTCTCAGCGCCAATGGTAGTTGGGGCAAAAGCCCCTGTGAGAGTAGGACGCCGCCGGGCAAAAAAAAGACAACCATTTTCTGGTTGTCTTTTTTTGTTAGCAATTCATATATAAATGATGCATGAGAACCGTCCCCATGCATCATTACTGAATTTTATAAAAAAATAATTTATTCAGAAAATTAATTGAACTTTTTTGTTAAAGATGGTTTAATATAGGTAATCGTTGTAACTTGTCAGATATGTGATATCTGAAAGGAAGGGGGGAGATGTTTGCATATCCAAAAGATCTCGACTAAGAAAGTGTCCGATTCTGTTGCTGAGCAAATCGAGGAGATGATTAGATCCGGTACGTTTCAGGTGGGAGAAAAGCTTCCTTCGGTCAGGGAACTATGTGAAATGTTTGGTGTTGGCCGTTCCGCAGTCCGTGATGCTATTACGACCTTAAAAGGAAAAGGTATTGTCGATGTAAAGCAAGGAGAAGGAACTTATATTTTGGAATTTGACTCAACGAGACTCTTCAACAATCATTTGCTGCTTACCCAACCAAGAGATATCAGTCAACTTTATCAAGTTAGAAAGATCTTAGAACCAGGAATTGCTGAGCTTGCCGCTATACATAGAAAAGAAGAAGATTTGCAGTTAATGGCAGAAATCTTCGCCAACCCAACGATGAATGGGTGGGATTCAGATTATCTGTTACATACAGCCATTGCCAAGGCGGCAGGAAATGAAATCATTATTCAACTTTTAGAATTTATCTCAACAACAATGAAGAACGCCATGATTGATTTTCACCACTATATTAAGAAAAACCCAACCACTGCTAAGATGATGGAAATACAACATTTTAAAATCTATGAATCCATTAAGCTAGGAAAACCTGAGAATGCGAAACAGATGATGATGGAACACTTGGATTACGTCGAGAAAGAGCTTTTGAACAGTCTTGTCTTACAGTAGGCTAAGCAGGCCGACAAAGTGATTTCATTTTTTTAAGAAATAGCAGAAACTGAGTTGCTTATTGCGCAACTAGGAGGTGTTGGTAGTGATTACCACAGAACTTTTAACAGAGTTACAGGCCATTTTATCAACAGAGCGAGTCATCGAAGGAGATAAAAACCATCCGCTGGGAAATAGCGGCACAGTCAAGGTGTTTCCGCAAACAGAAGAAGAAATAGCAAGCATTCTTAAATTTGCCAATGATAATGGTAAAAAGGTAAACGTAGAAGGCAATGGAACCAAAAAGGGATTTGGCGGTTTAACCGAATCAGCCGATATTTTACTTTCGTTATCAAACTATAAGGGTATTGTAGAACATGTCGTCGGCGATATGACGTTAACAGTTAAGGCCGGTACCAATTTCAAGGAATTGCAGGAGTATTTGGCACAGTTTAAGCAAAAAATTTCACTCGATCCTTATTGCCCAGAATCTGCAACAATTGGGGGGATTATCGCAGCGAATGATAGCGGTCCCAAAAGATTGGGTTATGGCTCTTCAAGAGATGTTGTCATTGGGCTAAGAATCGTTTATCCAGATGGTAAAGTGATTCGTTCAGGCGGAAGAGTGGTCAAAAACGTCGCCGGTTATGATATGAATAAATTGTTTATCGGTTCGATGGGTACGCTCGGTGTGATATCAGAAGTAACCGTAAAGCTTCGACCGCTCCCTAAATATGAAAGTTTGAATTTAGTATTATTCCCACAAGGAAATATGGAAGAAATCAGGGCGTTTGCTACCAAGCTTCTAGATTCTACGATGGAACCCGTAACGCTGGAATTGCTTAGTCCAGCATTGTCAGAAAGATTGATTGGCCATGACTGTTACACAATCGCGGTTAGTCTTGAGGATGTTGAAACATCGGTACGCTATCAAGAGAGCTTTATCCAAAGCATTCAGCCGGCCCATTCAGAATTGAAAGTTCTTTCTCAACAAGAAGCACAGTCTTTTTGGAACAAATTTTACTCACTTTCACCAAACTCCTCCACAGATTCAACACAGGCTTCTTTGAAAATTGGTGTCATTAACATGGATGTATCGCACGTCGTAAAAGAAAGTCATCTCCTTAATGATTCTCACAACTTAGATGTCGAAGCGCATGGCGGATTAGGCCATGGCTTATGTCAAATTAACCTTAGCGGTTCAAAGGATGATATCATTTCAGCCATTCAGCAAACAAGAGAATTGTCCACAAAACTTGGCGGGTACACCGTCATTAATCATTTACCTTTTGCCTTAAGACCGGAAGTTGACACCTGGGGTAAAAAGCCATCACATTTCTTCCTATTAGAAGGGATCAAATCCAAGGTTGACCCAAATAGAGTTCTTAATCCTAAACGATTTGTGGGAGGGATTTAATGATGAGTCTTATAGAAGCAGATTTAAAGAAAGACCCAGCATGCACAACTAGTTTAAGTAATTATCTGGCGAAGGATCACCCAGATGAAAGCAAATGGGCAGATTGTGTACATTGTGGTATGTGTTTGGAATCATGCCCAACTTATGAAATTACTGGTCAGGAGCAACATTCTCCGCGCGGCCGCGTCCATTTGATTAAATCGGTGGCGGAAGGACGGCTCACTGTCAATGAACAGTTTATGGATCCTGTTTTCGCTTGTCTTGACTGCCGTGCTTGTACAACTGCCTGTCCAGCGGATGTGGAAGTCGGCGGATTGATTGAAGAGGCCCGCGGCCAGATTCGCCAAGCAATGCCGTTAACAGGCGTTAAAGGTGCGGTAAGCAAGGTGTTCCTGCAGGGATTATTCCCGCATCAAAATCGCCTCAATAAACTTGGAAGCCTGCTGCGATTCTATCAAAAGAGCGGTATGCAAAAGGTTGTAAGAAAGTCAAAGCTGATTAATATCATGCCGCAGCATCTTGTCGATATGGAAGCGATCATGCCCGAGGTGAAAGAGCCTGTTCGAAAAAAATACAAAGATGTCAATGTCATTAAGTCCAAAGGGGAAACAAAGCGCGAGGTGGCATTCTTAACAGGCTGTGTGATGGACGTGATGTTCAGTGATATTAATGAAGCAACGATTAACGTTTTAACCCGTAACGGGAATGATGTAACGATTCCAAAGAACCAAACCTGCTGCGGAGCACTGCATGTCCATGCGGGGGACCGTGATATGGGAAGAAAGCTGGCAAAACAAAATATCGAGGCATTTAAGGATTCTGATAAGGTGATTGTCAATGCAGCTGGCTGTGGCTGTGCCTTAAAGGAATATCCTGAGTTATTCCAGGATGATCCTGAATGGCATGAAAAGGCGGAAGAGTTTTCTGCGAAGGTAGAGGACATTTCGAAACACCTTTATGATACAGGCTACGAAATACCAAAAGCAGAATTAAAAACTCGGATTACTTATCACGATGCCTGCCATTTGGCGCATGGACAGGGGATCCGTCAAGAACCGCGCGATCTGTTGATCAATATTCCTGGAGTGGAAATGGTTCATATGCCAAATTCGGACCGTTGCTGCGGCAGTGCGGGAATCTACAATATTACGAATCCGGAAATGGCTTCTGCCGTCCTTGAGAACAAAATGCAAAATGTCCCTGATGATGTCGAAATGATCTCGATGGGGAACCCAGGATGTATGCTCCAGATGGCAATGGGTGTACAAAAGCATGGCAGAAATCAAAAAATTGTCCACACAGTTCAGCTGCTCGATTGGGCTTACCAAAAAGAAGACGGCAAGGGGGAACTCTAATGGCGGTCAAGGGAATCAAATCAACCGATCGGCATATTTTAAATCTTGCAAGGATCGTAGGAGACGCCCGGTCGATTATTTACAATAAGGAAGATCTCATCGCATATGACTGTGATGGCTTCACATTACACAGGCATTTGCCCAAAGCCGTTGTATTCCCGAATAACACTGAGGAAGTGGCTGCCCTAGTGAAATATTGCGCAGAAAATCAACTGCCATTCCTCGCACGTGGGGCAGGAACAGGCTTAAGTGGCGGCGCCATCCCTTTAAATGGTGAGGTCATTATTAGCTTAGTTCGAATGAAAAAGCTGTTAAGTGTTGACTTCGAGAATCGCCGCGCTGTGGTTCAACCAGGCTTCGTCAATTTAAAGCTGACGAACTCCATTTCTGATAAGGGCTACTATTATGCGCCAGATCCATCCAGTCAGTATTGCTGTACAATCGGTGGAAATGTTGCGGAAAATGCCGGAGGTGCTCACTGTTTAAAATATGGGGTAACAACCAACCATATCCTTGGTCTCGAAGTTGTTTTACCAAACGGTGAGATTGTTGAAATTGGAGCCAACGGCATTCCTGATGAGCCGGGCTATGATCTACTCGGGCTATTAACAGGGTCTGAAGGAACATTAGGGATTGTTACCAAAATAACAGTCCGTATCCTAAAAAACCCTGAATCAAAGAAAACGGTGCTGGCTTATTTTGATAAAGTGGAAGACGGCTCACAGGCTGTTTCCGATATTGTTTCTGCAGGGATTGTCCCAGCCGCTCTAGAAATGATGGACAAAACAGCGATTGAAGGGGTTGAGGCAGCCGCCTTCCCAGTCGGGCATCCTAAGGATATCGAAGCCGTGCTTCTGATTGAAGTAGATGGTATTGAAGCTGGTTTGGATGAGCAAATTAATCAAATTCTTGACGTCTGCAAAAAAAGGAACGTACGTGAGGTCAGAGCAGCAAAGGATGAGGCGGAACGCGGCAGATGGTGGGCGAACCGGAAAACAGGTTTCGGTGCTATGGGCGCGATCTCTCCTGATTATTTAGTACAGGATGGCGTTATCCCTCGCAGCAAACTGCCGGAAGTTCTAAATAGAATTAACAAAATTAGTGAAGAATCCGGACTCCGGATTGCGAATATTTTTCATGCGGGAGATGGAAACTTGCACCCGTTAGTTCTTTTTGATGCCAGAATTCCTGGACAAAGTGAAAAGGCTTTGGTAGCCGGAAGTGCCTGTTTGCAGGCTTGTGCAGATGTGGGCGGTACTATCACCGGTGAACACGGCGTCGGAATTGAGAAAAGAGAAGAAATGCGCTTCGTCTTCACTGATGAAGAAATTATCGCGCAAACGGATGTTCGAGAGGTCTTCAATCCTGATAATCTATTAAATGCCGGCAAACTATTCCCGATGCCGGGGCGATGCGTGGAAATTAAGAGGGATCTAAAAGAAAAGGAAACTGCTATTACATCCTAATTTTAACGGCATGGAAGTTCCCATTCAATCCATTAACATATTTTTCGAAACTATTACTTTTACCAAATCAAGGGAGGAACATCATCATGACTAATTATGTAAAAAAGGGAAATCTACAAGTGGCCCAGGAACTCTATGAATTTATTAACTCGGAAGCACTTCCGGAAAGCGGATTGACTGCCGATCAGTTTTGGTCCGGTTTTGAAGCGTTAATCAGCGACTTAACGCCTAAAAACAAGGAGCTGCTGGCAATTCGTGATGATATTCAAAACAAACTGAACACATGGTATCGCGAAAATAATGAAAACTTTGATTTCGAAGCATATAAGTCATTTTTAACCGAAATTGGCTACCTTGAACCGGAGGTAGAAGATTTTGAGATTACAACTGAAAATGTGGACGATGAAATCGCTGTTCAAGCCGGACCGCAGTTAGTTGTACCAGTTAATAATGCCCGCTATGCCATTAATGCTGCCAACGCCCGTTGGGGAAGCCTTTATGATGCACTTTATGGAACGGATGCGATCAGCGAAGAAGCTGGTGCCAGCCGTGAGGGAGGTTACAATCCTGTACGCGGTGCAAAGGTCATCGAATTTGCAAGGAATTTTCTTGACCAAGCGGCTTCATTACAAGGAGCATCGCATAAGGACGCTGTTTCCTATACCGTAGCAGATGGTAAACTACAGGTTGCATTAAATAATGGAACAACGACGGGGTTACAAGATGAAACAAAGTTTGTCGGCTATCAGGGAACGCAGGAAAATCCATCCGCCATTCTTTTAAAAAATAATGGACTTCATTTTGAAATTCAAATCGACCGAAATCATCCGATAGGCAGTACGGATGCGGCTGGCGTGAAGGATGTGATCCTTGAATCGGCGATCACGACCATTATGGACTGCGAAGATTCTGTAGCGGCCGTAGATGCTGAAGACAAAGTGCTCGTCTATCGCAACTGGTTAGGCCTTATGAAAGGTACACTTTCAGCTACTTTTGAAAAAGGCAATAAAACGATGACACGGACACTCAATCCAGATCGCAGCTACCTGTCTCCGGCCGAAGAGGAAATCACTTTAAATGGACGTTCCTTGTTATTTGTCCGCAATGTCGGACATTTAATGACTAATAGTGCCATTCTTGACGCAAATGGTGAGGAAATTCAGGAAGGTATTTTGGATGCCGTTCTAACTAGCCTTATTGCCAAACATACACTCTTAGGCAATGGTCCATTCCAAAACACGGAGAAGGGTTCAGTCTACATTGTAAAGCCAAAAATGCATGGTTCAGAAGAGGTTGCTTTTGCCAATCAGCTATTTGACCGCGTCGAAGATTTGCTTGGACTTGAGCGCAATACGTTAAAAATCGGTGTTATGGATGAAGAACGCAGAACCACTTTGAACTTGAAGGCATGCATCAAACAGGTAAAAGACCGGATTGTGTTTATTAATACCGGGTTCCTTGACAGAACAGGCGATGAAATTCATTCTTCCATGGAAGCTGGTCCAATGGTTCGTAAAAATGATATGAAAGCATCCAAATGGCTCCAGGGCTATGAACAATCCAATGTGATTGCCGGGCTTTCAAGCGGATTCATGGGCCGTGCACAGGTCGGCAAAGGCATGTGGGCTATGCCGGATTTAATGGCGGAAATGCTAAAGCAAAAAATTGGTCATGTAAAAACGGGAGCCACTACAGCTTGGGTGCCATCTCCAACTGCTGCGACATTGCATGCACTGCATTACCATGAAGTAGATGTAAAAGAAGTACAGAATGAAATGCTTCATCAAACTGGAGACTTCCAAGATGATATCTTACAAGTTCCTGTTGCAAAGAACCCATCCTGGACTCCTGAAGAAATCCAGGCAGAGCTTGACAACAACTGCCAAACTCTTTTAGGCTATGTTGTCCGCTGGGTAGATCAGGGGGTTGGCTGTTCAAAAGTACTAGATATCAATGACGTGGGGTTAATGGAAGACAGAGCTACATTGCGAATTTCCAGCCAGCATTTGGCAAACTGGCTTCACCATGGTATTTGTACGAAAGAGCAAATTCTTGAAACATTGCAGCGCATGGCCAAGGTTGTTGATAAGCAAAATGCAGGAGATCAGATGTATCACAACATGGCTCCGAACTATGACGACTCCGTTGCCTTCCAGGCTGCTTGCGACTTGATTTTTGAAGGCTATGACCAGCCAAATGGCTATACCGAGCCAATCCTGCATCGCAGACGGATTGAAGCAAAGGCTAAGTTCGCAGTGAAACAATAATCGATTTGAATAGATGAATTTCGGGGCATTCTTGTAATGAGAATGCCTTGGAAAAAATTCAACAGTTTAAATTATTCGTTGAAATGAGAGACTGCACCGAGCCTAAGACCGCCATTTTCAACATTACTCATATTTTTTGAAAAAATAAATGGAGGTTATGAGGCTATGCAAAACCTAAGGGAGACTTCGCTGGAACTTCACAAGCAGTCAAAAGGGAAAATAAATATCGATGTTAAGGTTCCGGTTGAAAATGCATATGATTTAAGTTTGGCTTATTCACCGGGGGTGGCAGAGCCTTGTAAAGAGATCTATGAAAACCCAGAAAAAATCTATGACTATACGATTAAAGGAAATCTTGTAGCGGTCGTATCGGATGGATCAGCCGTACTTGGCCTTGGGAATATTGGTCCAGCAGCGGCAATGCCCGTTATGGAAGGTAAAGCCGCATTATTTAAGGCTTTCGCTGATGTGGATGCATTTCCAATCTGCTTGAATACGAATGATACGGAGCAAATTATCCAAACGGTAAAATTACTGGAACCAACATTTGGCGGCATCAATTTGGAGGACATCGCTGCACCGAATTGTTTCATTATAGAAGAAAGACTTAAAAAAGAAATGAACATCCCTGTTTTTCATGATGATCAGCATGGAACGGCAATTGTCACGGCAGCTGGATTAATTAACGCTTTAAAGGTAGTTGGCAAACGTCTTGAAGATACGAGAGTAGTAGTCAATGGCGCAGGTGCGGCGGGCATTGCCATTACAAAATTGCTGCTGAGAATGGGAGTATGTGACATCATTTTGTGTGACACAAAAGGCGCTATCTATGAGGGACGCCTAACAGGAATGAATTCGATGAAAGACTCGATTGCTATGCTGACCAATAAGAGCCATATTCATGGAGATTTAAAAGAAGTGATTAAAGGGGTAGATGTGTTCATCGGTGTATCTGCTGCTGGAGCAGTCACACAAGAGATGGTCATGTCCATGAACGAGGATGCGATTATTTTTGCCATGGCAAACCCAATCCCTGAAATCATGCCAGAAGAGGCAATGGAAGCTGGAGCGGCAGTGGTAGGGACAGGACGCTCTGATTTGCCGAATCAGGTGAATAATGTTCTAGCATTCCCTGGTATTTTTAAAGGGGCGCTGAAGGTCCTTGCTTCTGAAATAAATGAAGAAATGAAGCTGGCTGCAGTATATGCCATTGCCAACTTAATCACGCAGGAAGAACTTTCCCGCGAATATGTGATTCCACATCCTTTTGATAAAAGAGTTACAGAAGCAGTAACCGCAGCAGTTGCGGAGGCTGCCATTAAAACAGGAGTCGCACGAAAGAAAATGGAGCAAGAAAAAACTATTTGAGAGGAAGTATCACAATGAAATTCACTAGATTTACACAAGGTTCAACTGTTTATACAGGTGTGATAAAAGATAGCAACATCCAGGAAATTAAAGGTGATATGTTTGGAGAATGGGAGTTTACGGGGAACAGTTTCTCTGTAGCTGACGTAAAATTGCTGGCGCCGCTTGAACCAAACCACATCATAGGAATTGGCGCAAACTATGTTTCTAAGCTTGAAAACCTGCCTTCCGAGCTTCCGGAAATTCCAGTTTTCTTCTTTAAACCAACCTCATCCGTTATTGGTCCCGAGGATGAAATTATCATTCCAGAGGGAATTGAACAGGTAAAGTTCGAATCTGAGTTAGCCATTGTCATTGGTAAAGAGGCTAAAAACGTTCCTGAATCAGAGGTGTTGGATTATGTATTCGGCTATACGGTTGGAAACGACGTAACAGCCCCTCAATTTTTCCATCAGGACGGGCATTGGACAATTGGCAAGTCTTTTGATACCTTCACACCGCTCGGGCCTGTGATCGAAACAGAACTGGACCCATTTGCTGTAAAGGTTGAAGCAAACCTGAACGGTGTGGAGAAACAAAATAGTGCTACGGAATTAATGATTATTCCGATCCGAAAAATGGTATCTTATTTGACAAAAGTGATGACTCTTAAGCCGGGAGATGTGATTTTGACAGGCAGTCCACTTGGAGCTGAGCTGGTTGGTGCCGGAGATACAATTGAATGTGAAATTAAAGAAATTGGGACATTGCGTAATACATTTGTATTGGCAAAAGAATCCGTTAAATCTAATTAAATCCCTAGCAATGGCCGGTAAAAGATTTATGCTTTCATGTAACCTATTAGGGACAGTATTTTGAGGTGAGCGATTATGGATAGAGAGAATATGGTCAAATCTGTAAGCAGGGCGTTGGATATTATTCATTTGGTGAGTTTAAAAAAGGGCGGATTAGGTGTGACAGAGATTGCTAAACAAATAGATATCAACAAAAGCTCTGTTTACCGCATCCTATCAACATTTGTCCAGTATGGTTATATCGAGCAAGATGAAGTTACCGGCCGCTATAAACTGGGTTATAAATTCTTGGATATCAGTTCAAAGCTGCTTGAATCCATTGATCTAAGGGCTGAGGCAAAGCCATTCTTAAAACAATTGGAAAGCGAAAGCAATGAAGTTATCCACCTTGTTGTTTATGATCAAGGGGAAGTCGTTTATATCGAGAAATTAGAAGGTACTGAAACGTTACGAATGCATTCCAAAGTAGGAAAAAGGGCTCCCATGCATTGTACATCCGTTGGTAAAGCCATCCTTGCTTTTCAACCTACTGATGTTGTCCTGGATATTCTTGAGCGAAAAGGCATGCCGATGCACACAGATAAAACCATTACCAATAAAGAAGAGTTTCTCCGGGAACTGGCGAACGTAAAACGGAAGGGTTATGCACTTGATTTAGAAGAAAATGAATATGGAATTACATGCATTGCTGTACCGATCTTTGACTATACGGGCAAAGTTGTTGCGGCAGCCAGCCTCTCTGGACCAACAATACGAATGACGGATGATCGATTAAAACGACTTGAAGCACGAATGCTGCACATAGCAAAACAAATATCAACACGACTGGGTTTTGAAAATAGAGTTAGCTAAGAATATTTGACTAGTATAAATGATATACTGGTCAAATATATTTTTGGATTTTTTTAATTATAATTTTCTAAAAATTGTTGTAATTCAGATAAAAATCCGTATAATAAAAGAGTGATCGAAATGTGTTATATAACATTTGAATTATTGTTGTATAACATGTTTCGTCCTTAGCAACAAATTTAAAGGTTGTTTCTTATTACGAAACGAAAAGGGGTGAAAGTTTAAAAAAAATTTAAAAGTATGAAATCACAGCGTTTCGCAGTCACTTACATATTAATCAGTCATCATAGAAATCTTTTGATTTATCCATCAGAACTATTCATTTCTAGGTCTGAAAAGGTATAAGACCGATACATGAAAATTTTAATTTTTTTATGATGGGGGATTACTATGACATTTACACAAAATTTTACGGCGGTGGGAGATAGTCTCGCCTTATCCGCTTTGGTAGCTCTTATACCAATTTTATATTTTTTCTGGGCTTTAGCCATAAAACGCATGAAAGGCTATTTAGCTGGTTTATCAACACTACTAATTGCTTTAATACTTGCAGTAGTTGCATTTAAAATGCCTGCCGGTATGGCGGTCATGTCTGCCACGCAGGGTGCCGTATATGGAATATTGCCTATAGGCTGGATCATTATCACATCTGTATTCCTCTACAAATTAACCGTCAAGACTGGCCAATTCGATATTATCCGCCATTCAGTCGTTTCACTTACCGAGGACAGACGACTTCAAGCGCTTTTGGTAGCGTTCTCATTTGGAGCATTCCTTGAAGGAGCTGCCGGTTTTGGCGCTCCGGTTGCCATCTCGGCAGCGCTTCTTGTGGGTCTTGGATTTAATCCTCTTTACGCTGCTGGCCTGTGTTTAATAGCCAATACAGCGCCTGTTGCCTTTGGTGCAATCGGAACTCCCATCATTGCCGTCGAAGGACCAACTGGGATATCAGCATTGGAAATTTCCAAAATGGTCGGACGTCAGTTGCCGTTCTTATCATTATTTGTTCCGTTTTATTTAGTTGTTATTATGGCAGGGTTTAAGAAAGCATTGGAAATCTTACCGGCCATTTTCATCACAGGGTTCACTTTTGCAGTAACTCAATACTTAAGCTCCAACTTCCTTGGTCCAGAACTTCCCGATATTTTATCTGCATTAGTGTCATTATTTGCCCTAGCAATCTTCTTGAAATTTTGGAAACCAAAAACTATTTTCCGCTTTTCATCTGAGCAAGAACTGGCTGCATCCGTTGCTGCCAAAGCATCTAATAGTCAGCAAGTAAAATACTCAGGTGGGCAAATTTTTAAAGCTTGGTCACCATTCCTTGTATTGACTGCATTTATTACGATTTGGGGAATCCCAACAGTCAAATTGGCTTTGACAGGTCATTATGAAGGAACAAATGCTATTTTGAAAGCGGTAAATGCTCTTGGGCATGCGTTAACACTGATGCCTGAAGTTCCATTATTAAACAACCAAGTCATTAATTCTGCCGGTGCTCCTGTTGCAGCCATTTATAAGCTGGAAATCTTGGGTGCAGCTGGCACATCAGTCATTATTGCGGCCATTGTCACCAAGTTTATCGTTAAAATTTCTTGGAGAGAATGGGTTGCAACCTTTGGGGAAACTCTCAGTGAACTAAAGTTCCCTATCATTACAATCGCTTCAGTTGTAGGGTATGCCTATGTAACTAACTCATCAGGGATGAGTACGACATTAGGAATGACGCTCGCAAAAACAGGTTCCCTATTTGCCTTTTTCTCTCCAGTCCTTGGATGGTTAGGCGTGTTTATCACTGGATCAGATACATCATCGAACCTTTTGTTTGGTGCAATGCAAAAGGTGACAGCACTGAACCTTGGTATGGATCCGGTATTAGCAGTCGCTGCAAACTCTTCGGGTGGGGTTACTGGAAAAATGATATCACCACAATCGATTGCTGTAGCTTGTGCAGCTGTAGGCCTGGCAGGAAAAGAGGCCGACTTGTTCCGCTTTACGGTTAAACACAGTATTGTTTTGGTCTTTATTGTCTGTATTATGACATTCCTGCAAAATAGCAGTGTATTAGGTTGGATGGTTCCATAAAATAGAATCCAATCCGTTTCGGTTAAGGTCAGCCAAATTTTAGGCTGGCCTTTTTGTGATACCTGGTGAAGGTACAGTGCCTTGGGCGGTGTGTTTTTTAATTTGCTAGAAAAAGGGAAAAAGGGGATTGGATAACCTAAAATTGGTAGGATTTGAACTAGTTATTGGAAGATTTGCGGTTGGCTTTTATCGACAAGTTTCTAAACAGAATGCCATCTCTATTTGTCATAAAAATTATTTTTCGAGCTTTGTCGAAAAAACAAATTTTCTTAAAAAATTTTTGTTAAAATAATTTGAATAAGTCTGATTTTTATTCTAGTTAGTTTCAATAGGTTAATTGTAAACTAGAGTATATAAATGAAATGGTTTTTAGCATTAAACAACACTTGGCAGAGCGGTGAAAAAATAATTATGAAATTTAAAACAAAATTGTATTTAGGGTTTGGCTTATTGATTTTCCTGTTTATTGTTTTTTTATTATTCTTAATGATGCTGATGAATCAGTTGAACACGAATATGAAGAATGCCGTTGACAACTACGAACTGGCAAAGACTGCCTACAAGATTCAAGATTCCCTCAATTGGTATCGCAGTGATTCCAAGGGCATTTTGGCGAATCCGCCGGCTGACCTGTTAAAAGAATTTCAAGACCATAAGGAACAAAGTTACTTGAATGCCAATCAAGCGATTGAGAGTCTCCGTAAGCTCGACAAACGCGAAAAATCTCAGAAAGCCATCGCTGAATTACAAACATTAAGTATTCAACTCCGTGCCATGGAGGCCAAGACCAATAAGTTAATGGAACAAAACAAGGACGAAGAAGCAAGGAACCTATTTTGGTATGATACGTGGGATGTCATTGATAAAATGACAAGTGATGCCACTTATTTACAGACCATTCAGGAGGATGGAGTTCAAAGTGAATTTGAACTGTCGAACGATACCACCTCCACCGCCTACAAATTCATATTTGGCTATGCTGTCGCCGTTCTCATCTTGGGCGGAGCGATCACATTCTTAATCCTAAGGAGTATGTCTAAAAATTTAAATGATGTCATGTCCGTTTTCACAAACGCCGCCTTTGGCAAGGGGGACCATCTGCCGCGGATCAAGGTGAAAACAAAGGATGAAATCGGACAAATCTCAATCGCTTATAATGAAATGGCCCAAGTGCTTGAGAAACATCATAAACAAGAAAAAGAATTAAAAAATGCAGCTGAGGAACAAAGCTGGTTAAATACGAAGATTGCGGAAATTGCCACGATGTACCCCGGCATTAACAACCTCAATGAATTAGCTCAGCTTTTTATTACAAGGTTGGCACCTATTGTCGGGGCAAGCTACGGGCTTATTTATATGAGGGAAGACAGCGTATTTCGAAGGTATGGGTCATATGCCGGCCAGGAGGAGCCTGTTGGGCGGGAAAGTTTCTCTGTGGGTGAAGGGCTAGTCGGTCAATGTGCGCTTGATAGAAGGCCGATATTGCTTGAAGACATACCCGAGAATTATATCAAAATTTCATCCGGCACTGGCGAAGCGTCCCCAAACAGCATCCTTGTCATTCCTGCTGAATATCAGGGAGAAGTGCTTGCTGTCATTGAACTCGCTTCATTTAAACCATTCGCTCGGCTTGAACAGGTACTCCTTGAGGAAGTCGTCAGCCATCTTGGTATCAACATTAAGAGTATCCAAAGGCATATGCGGGTGGAAGAATTGCTCCAGGAATCACAAACCCTAACCGAAGAGCTGCAAAGTCAGTCCGAAGAGCTGCAATTGCAGCAGGAAGAATTACGGACCGTCAATGAACAGCTTGAAGAACAGTTCAAAAGCTCAGAGAAAAAAACGCATGAACTTGAAAAAATTAAAAATATGCTCGAGGAGAAGGCTCAGCAATTAATGATGAGTTCCCAATATAAATCCGAGTTTCTTGCCAATATGTCACACGAGCTGCGGACACCGTTGAACAGCTTGTTGATTCTGGCACAAATGCTTTCAGAAAACAGCGCTCAAAACCTAACCCAAAAGCAGGTTGAATATGCAAAAACAATCCTTTCCTCTGGTCATGACCTGCTGCGGTTAATCAATGATGTCCTTGATATCTCTAAAATTGAGGCTGGTAAGATGGAGATTTACCTAGAGAAAACAGAGATTCAAGAAATAAAGGCATCACTCGAGTTACAATTTTTCCCGCTCGCACGGCAAAAGGGACTCGACTTTTCGATTCAGCTTGACCGTTTTTTACCGGGTCTAATCCATACCGACCCACAGCGGCTCCAGCAAATTCTTATCAATTTGCTATCAAATGCCTTCAAATTTACAGAAAAGGGCCGGATTTTGCTGCAGATTGAGAAAGCAAAGCAAACTGTTTTTTCAGAGGAAAAGGGAAATAATCAAGTCGAAACCATGATTGCTTTTTCAGTGAGGGATACAGGGATTGGCATTTCACTAGAGAATCAGAAGTTAATTTTTGAGGCCTTTCAACAAGCCGATGGAACGACAAGCCGCAAATATGGCGGCACTGGCCTGGGGCTATCGATCAGCCGCGAACTGGCTCAGCTTTTAGGCGGCTATCTGACAGTTGACAGCAAAATCGGCGAAGGCAGCACGTTTACATTATACATTCCTGGTTTGGCATATGAACCAGCACGGCTTGAGGCGGCCGTCACGGTTGAAGAATCAAAGCCGGCTAGTTTTACCGGGGAATCTCTTGAAGGGAAAAAAATCCTGATTGTCGACGATGATATGCGCAATATTTTTGCTTTAACAACCGCACTTGAAAGCTATTTTGTTGAAGTAGTTTTTGCGGAAAATGGCAGAGAAGGCATCGATGTCCTGCAAAAAAATCCGGATATTGACCTCGTGTTGATGGACATTATGATGCCGGAAATGGATGGGTTTGAAGCGATTCGCGCTATCCGCCAGATGCCTGAATACATGAATCTTCCTATCATTGCCCTGACCGCAAAGGCAATGAAAAGTGATCGAAAAAAATGCATCGAAGCCGGGGCATCTGATTATATCAGCAAACCCGTGCATATAGAGCAGCTTATTTCCATTATGCGAGTTTGGCTATATCGATAAGAAAGGTTTAATTATAAATGGAAAAATTAATATCATTCGACAAGAGTGAAATTGAAAAGATTGAAATGAACCTGCTGCTAGAGGGGATTTATCGATTATATGGGGTCGATTTCCGTAATTATTCTGCCCCGTTTGTAAAGCGGCGAATTGAACATCGGATTCGGACAGAGAAGCTCTCAGGAATCTCTGACCTCCAGCAAAAGATTCTCTACGACCCGCTGTTGATGCGTCGCTTCTTTAACGATTTTTCAATAAATGTGACGGAAATGTTCCGGGACCCTTCGTTTTTTCTAGCATTTCGGACAAAGATTGTTCCGCTCTTGCGCAATTTTCCCGCAATTCGGATTTGGCATGTCGGCTGCGCGACTGGTGAAGAGGTCCTTTCGATGGCGATTCTCCTGCATGAGGAAGGCCTTTATAAAAAAACTAGACTTTATGCCACCGATATTAGCGAGGGGGCCCTGGACCAGGCCAGAAAAGCGATGATGCCCTTGAACAAAATGAAAAATTATACGAAAAACTACCTTGAGGCAGGCGGGACAAGTGCTTTTTCCGAATATTATGTTGCCCGGGAGTCATGCGCCGCATTCCATTCTTTTCTTACTGAAAATGTAGTATTTGCGCAGCATAATTTAGCCACCGACCAATCGTTTAATGAATTTCATGTCATCATTTGCCGGAATGTCATGATCTATTTTAATAAATCGCTGCAAAATCGTGTGCTGCACCTGCTGCATGAAAGTCTGTCTTCATCCGGATTCCTTGGTTTGGGAAGTAAGGAGGGAATCCAGTTTACCGATATCGCAAATTATTATGAGGAAGTCGATTCTGATGAGAAACTCTACCGTAAAATCCATTCATAATATCCACCCTGTGGATCCAATCAATATTTTAATGGTCGATGACCGCCCGGAAAACCTGCTCGCTTTAGAGGCCGTTTTAGCATCGCCCCATTATCGTTTAGTGAAGGCAGGCTCGGGTGAGGAAGCGTTGAAATGTGTGCTGAGGCAGAATTTTGCCGTCATTTTGCTGGATGTGCAAATGCCAGGATTGAACGGTTTTGAAACGGCAAAATTGATTAAGGCGCGGGAAAAATCAAAGTTTGTTCCCATTATTTTTATCACGGCTATCAGTCAAACGACCGAGCATGTCCTAAAGGGATATAATTTAGGGGCAGTTGATTATATTTTTAAACCGTTTCATCCGGAGACATTAAAGTTAAAGGTGCAGGAGTTTGTCAAAATCCATCAAAATCAGGGTCGTAAGGAAATCGAGCGGCAGCAAGAGCTTCTTCATGTAAACGCAAAGCTGAACAAGACGACCCTTGATTTGCAAAAAAAAGAAGAATTGGCCCGGGTGATTGAAGAAACACTGATTGACACGATTATTACGTTTGACCAGGAAGGGTCGATAATCTCGGTCAATCCTGCAGCCCAAAAATTATTTGGCTATTCGATGGGGGAGTTTTTGGGACTTAAAATGGAGGACCTTTTTGTAAAAATGTGGGATCGAAATGGACCCTCCATCGGGAAATTGCTTGAGGCTGTTGCCAAGCATAAAAACGAAAATCACTTTCCTGTCGAGCTGCAAATCGGTGAGGCGGTTATCCATAATGAGCATTTCTACGTTTGTTCGCTGCGCGATATTACCGAGCGGAAGCAGCAATACGAGCTGCTCGAGAAGCTGGTGGAAGAGAGGACGAATGAACTTGTCATTGCCAACGAAAAGCTGAGTAAAGAAATAGAGGTACGGATGCAATTTGAAGAAGAGCTACGGAAGGAAATTGAAGTCCGAAAACAATTTGCCGAAGACTTGCGCTTGTCGAAGGAACATTTTTATAAAATTTTTCAATCAAGCCCTTGCTTAATTGAAATTCGTTCGATGACAGACGGCAGATACCTGGACGTGAATGCAAGCTGGCTCAAATTTACTGGTTATTCTGCTGAGGAAGTCATCGACCGGCAGCAGGAGTTTTTACCCGTCAGTTACAAGGACTCCCCGCAAAATGAAAAGATTCAATACCAAACAAAATCAGGTGAGAAGCGGCAGGGCTTGTTGGCAACGGAAATTATTGAAGTGAATGGGGAAAGCTGCATTCTCAGTGTAATTACTGATGTAACCGAGCTTGAACAATTGGGAGCGAAAATTGCGCGCCTCGATCGCCTCAATTTAATTGGCGAAATGGCGGCGGGAATTGCCCATGAAATTAGGAATCCGATGACCACCGTCAAAGGGTTTTTGGAGCTTTCAAAAAAAAGCATCGACAATCTATCCGTTCAATATATTGATTTAATGCTGTCCGAATTGGACCGGGCCAATTCAATTATTTCCGAATTTCTTAATTTAGCGAAAAACAAGCAATCGTATAAAAAATCTCAGTGGTTGAATCCGATTATTGAGGGGCTTTATCCTTTAATCAAAGCCGAAGCGCTGCTGACGGATAAAACGGTCTCCTTGCTGTTATCGGAAGTCCCGCGGCTTTATCTTGATGAAAAAGAAATTAGCCAACTGATTCTTAATCTTTCCCTGAATGGGCTCGAGTCGATGGCAGCCGGCGGGGAATTGACAATTAAAACTTATCTTGACGGGCAGGATGTAGTGCTGGAAATCCAAGACCAAGGCTCCGGTATCGAACCTGAACTGATTGATATGATTGGGACGCCGTTTTTCACTACCAAAGATTCCGGGACTGGCTTGGGCCTGCCCATCTGCTATAGTGTCGCCGAGCGTCATGAAGCCGTTATCGATCTGCAAACAAGCACTGAAGGAACTACCTTTTATGTCCGTTTTCGGGAAAGGGATTTCTAGAAAAAAAACACATATTTTTTGTTTGTCAATAAAATTTCGAGGCAAAAGAACCATCCCCATGCATCCGAAAGAGATAAAGGAGGAAAAGCTTTGACAAAAACAAATCAAAAAATCGTTCCGCATTTATGGTATGACAAGGAGGCAAAAGAAGCAGCCGAGTTTTACGTTAACATATTCCCTGACTCGAAAATTACAGATGTGACAACCATTCACGACACACCCTCAGGCGATTCTGACATAGTCTCATTTGAGCTATGGGGGCAGAAGTTCGCGGCTATCAGCGCAGGACCTTTTTTCAAGATCAATCCGTCGATATCTTTTATGGTAAACTTTGACCCATCACGAGATAAAGACGCGAGAGAAAAAATAGATGAAGTTTGGAACACATTATCCGATGGGGGCACAGCGTTAATGCCGCTTGATAAGTATCCGTTCAGTGAAAGGTATGGTTGGATTCAGGATAAGTTTGGTTTGACATGGCAGTTAATCCTAACCAATCCAGAAGGTGAAGAGCGTCCTCCATTAATTCCATCACTTTTGTTTGTCGGTGATCAATGTGGTAACGCGGAAGAGGCGATAAATTTTTATTTATCAATATTTAAGAATGCGAAGCAGGGACTGATCGCCCGCTATCCTAAAGGAATGGAACCTGATAAAGAAGGAACAGTCATGTTCAGTGAATTCATGCTTGAAGATCAGTGGTTTACCGCAATGGATAGTGCCCACGAGCATAAATTCAGTTTTAACGAGGCAATCTCATTTATGGTTTACTGCGACACACAAGAAGAGATTGATTACTACTGGGAGAAGCTCTCTAAGGTTCCTGAAGCGGAGCAATGCGGCTGGCTGAAAGACCAGTATGGTATATCTTGGCAAGTCGTGCCTAGTGAGATGGACGAAATGATGAGCAAAAGTACACCTGATCAACTTGCACGCGTAACGAAAGCATTTCTAAAAATGAAGAAATTTGATCTTGAGGAATTGCGTAAAGCATACAAGGGATCTTGAGAATAGTGCCTAAGTGATATAAAAAAAATGAAGTAGAATTCGGTATGTTGGTTCGATCCCGACCACCGATATAAATAATATAGCAGTATTATAATGATACACGAGAACCGTCCCCATGCATCACTTGCCTTTGTTAGGGAAAAGTATGGATGAAAAGAATTTCATTTTGGGGGATCTTGCATTGAATTCTAAATTTAAAGCTTTGTTTGAGTCGTTTGCTTTACCATGTGGTGTTGAATTGAAAAACCGGATAGTGATGGCACCGATGACTAATTTTTCATCGAACGAAGATGGGACGGTTTCGGATTCAGAAGTAAAATATTATGCAAGGCGGTCTGGCGGTGTAGGAATGGTGGTCACTGCTTGTACATATGTTACTGCAAATGGTAAGGGGTTTAATGGAGAATTTGGCGCTGATTCTGATGAATTAATCCCCAGTTTACGACAACTGGCCATAGGTATTAAAGAGCAGGGTGCTAAAGCTGTATTGCAAATTTTCCATGGCGGGAGGCAAGTTCCTCCTCAATTAGTGCCAAATGGTGATGTTGTTAGTGCTAGTGCCATTCCGTCTGAAGGGGCAGGGAAGCCTGTTCCTAGAGAACTGCCGGAAGAAGAAATTGAAGCGATTATTAAAGCTTTTGGGGAAACAACCAGAAGGGCCATTGAAGCAGGCTATGATGGTGTTGAAATCCACGGGGCAAACGGCTATCTTATTCAGCAATTCTTTTCTCCGCATTCCAATCGCCGGGATGATCGATGGGGCGGCAGCATTGAAAAGAGATTGACCTTTCCACTGGCAATTGTCGATGAAGTGAAAAGGGTTGTTGCCGAAAATACAAATGAACCTTTCATTGTCGGCTACCGCTTTTCACCAGAAGAACCAGAAACACCTGGGATTACGATGGCAGATACTTTGGTGCTAATCGATGCGCTGGCGGATAAAAACCTTGATTACCTTCATGTTTCATTAAATGATTTCTGGTCAAAGCCAAAAAGAGGCGTGGACGATTCCCGGGCACGAATCGAAATTATACAGGAACGCGTTGGAAGTAAGGTACCTGTAATCGGTGTTGGCTCACTTTATTCTGCAGACGATGTCCTCAGGGCAAAGGAGACGGGGATACCACTTATTGCAATGGGTCGGGAATTAATCATTGATCCAGATTGGGTTCAAAAGGTGGCAGAAGGCAAGGAAGATGAAATTGCAACTAAAATTGACAAAGGAAAGCAGCAGGAATTAATGGTTCCAGACCCATTGTGGCAGGCTATCATCCATACTCCGGGCTGGTTTCCGGGAATTGAATAAAAATAGATAAAGTAAAATGATGCATGGGGACGGTTCTCATGCATCATTTATTTTATGAATGAGGCACAAGAACCGTCCCCATGCTTCTTCTTAGCCCGGTTTATGCATATAATGAGTGGGAATGGACTCATCATTAAACAGGAGGGGATGATGATGAAATTTACGGTTCAATATATTCCGCTTGATAAAATCAAGCCGGACTTTTCGACGAAGATGACGGAGCACATGAAGAGGCTGCAGAGATTTATGTGGGATTGTATGTTTGTGTTGGTGGTAAGAAAAAGCAGGAAAGACGGCAGCTATATCATTGTCAGTGGCCAGGAGCGCTTCGAAAGCCTCAAGAAACATACAAAAAGTATTTACGCGCCGTGTATTGTAGACAAAAGCACTTCCTCTGATATTAAATCGTGGTTTCATCGTTTGCTTAAAAAGCAGCCCCTGGATGATTTTCCTTTCACGCCAAAAAGCTGGTCGATTGTCCGTTTCTTTCTAAAACAAGAACCTCGTTTCAAACACCTAACCCGATCCCAACAAATAAGAGTCCTAATATTGGCTGTAAAGTACAAAAAAACCGTAGTTTACTCAATGAGAACCATGGTAGATGAAATCTTAAAATGATGCATGGGGACGGTTCTCTTGCCTCAATTTTCTTCAAGTGAGGCACAAGAACCGTCCCCACGCTTCACTTTTCCGCAAGGATTTTCTCAAGTAACGCCCGGCATCCTTCTGTTACAAGCTGGTAAGTTTCTTGGAAATCACCTGTGTAGTAAGGGTCCGGGACATCTTTTCTGTGATTAGTTAAGTCGAGTAGACGGATGATTTTGGGATGATTCGGGTTTCCGGTAATTTCGTTAATGTTTCTTGTGTTGGCTTCATCCATGCCGATGATGTAGTCGAATTTTTCAAAGTCGTCTTTTGTTAATTGACGTCCGACAAGGCCCTCCGAGGAAATGTTATATTTCTTTAAGATTCCCAAGGTTCCTTTATGCGGTGGAGAACCAATATGCCATGAACTGGTTGCAGCGGAATCCACAGCAATTTGACCGGACAGATTTTCTTTTTTCAGTAAGTCGCGAAACACAGCCTCAGCCATCGGCGACCGGCAAATGTTCCCCAGACAGACGAATAATACATTGATCATGTTATGAACTCCTTTAGTTAAGACTAGTGGGTCGAAAGGTAATACCGTACCGACAATTCTAAGAATATTATACTTTAGGATTATTGAAAAGCGGAGTGTATATGTTCCCGGAAACAATGCCGAAAAACACCTGCGATAAAAGAGTGAATTAGAGCCACTAGTAAATACTCCTCAAAAACTCTCATAACCAATAAACTACTTGATATAGTGCTTCTTGCATTTCCAATAATGAGGCATAAGAACTGTCCCCATGCCTCATTTAATAGTCTTATTGAGCCATTCACATTCTTTTTTTCCTCCTTTAATATTAAATAGGAAACTATTAAAATATATGGCCATTTGTGTCATTTTCTGTCACCTCAGTTGTTTTTGGAGGAGGATTCTTGTGAATACTGATCAAGCTTTTGAGTTGTTAAAGAGTGCTGGAGTTCCGGATGAGCTTAGCATTCAGACGGTTAGACGGTGGATGCGGGAGCGAAAAATAAGGTTTGAAGGGAAGCAAAGGCTCTCCAAAACAGAGTACATACTGGAAGATACGGATCAAGCCTTTGACCTATTAAAGGATGCAGGTGTTGCTGCAAATATCGGTATTCAACTAGTCAAACGCTGGTATAATGAAGGGAAGATTCATAGACTAGGGAATGTTGACCAAATCAAGGAATACATATCTACCCAGCCCAAATTGCCAGCTTTTGAAGACAAGCCTTCCGATTTGACGATTCGTGAGCTAAAAGTAAAACTTAAAGCACAGGATGAGCAAATCAAAGGGATACAGGAGCTTCATCAAACGTCTTTAAAAGCGATGATCCAGCAACGGGACAAGCTAAATAAAGAAATAGCCAGCCTTCAGCACGAAAAATCGGAATTGCAAATGGAGACAAGAAAAGTGTTAAAGGAAAATATTGACCTTCGTAAGGAGTTGTTAAGACTAAAAGAAGAGCTCTCGAAACAAGGTAAAGGAGAGGATGAAAAGGTTCAATTCCAATCCGGCCCACCATCTAATCCGCAAGATTATCGTCGAAAACTGGGGCTATCCAAAACAGCAGGTCCAAAAGAAGTCATGGTCGGTTTTAAAAAATTATTAATAGAAACGCATCCAGACCATGGCGGCAGCGCTAAGGCCTTCCATTACGTGAAAACAGACTATGATCAATTTAAAAGCAGAATGAAAGGAAACTAAAACTTGGAGAATAACCCGTTACTTTAAAAAGCGGGTTATTTTTTGATGACTATCTTTAGTAGATATTCCGCGAAAGCGCTTGCAATTTCTTCATCGGTTTTTGAACCGTCTTGGACATACCATTGCTGTATCCAATTTAACGCTCCAAGAATGATCAGCCGCACCATTTTAACATCCACTAGAGGGTCGAATACCTTTTGGGCAATGCCTTCATTTATTATACTATCAAAATATTTTGAATAATTTCTCCTTAGCTCTAAAACGTTGTTCAACTTCTCATTAGAGAAATTTTGGTTTGGTTTATCCATAATCATAAACATTGATTTCTCACTTGTAACGAGCAAAATATGGGCACGAATCGCGTTTTGTAATTTCTCGATAGGATTCGAGTCACTAGTTATGACTTCCTCAATTCTTTTCAAACTCATTTCCATAATCATTTGGTGGCAATGATAAAGAAGGTCATCTTTATTTTTAAAATAATTGTACATTGAACCCTTTGTTAGGAGAAGTTTTGCCGCAATTTCTTCCATTGTTGCCCCATGGTAACCTTTCTCAGCAAGAACAGAAGCGGCAGATCGCAAGATTTCCTGTTTCCTCTTGGCAATTTTTTGTGCTCTAAGAGAAGCCATGTAAAACCTCCTTTTAATTCTTGTTACTTTTCCTTTTGGAGTTTTATAGTAAACTATCAGTTATTTTGATGTTTTTTTAAATATATGTTAAATTTTCTGAAAAATCAACCTGAAATTTAAAAATGTAGGAAAAAGTGTTAAATTGTCTTATGTTATGAATAGTTTTTCATAGGTTTAAAATTATCCTATGAAAAATATTAAATTTATATATTGATTTTTCAGAATCTTTGAAATAAAATAAAAAGGTAAACAGTAGGTCAAAAAGTAAATAGTAATTCAGTTGAGATTGGAGTGAAAACATGCTGGAGTATGTCAGAGCAAAACAGTTATTGGTAGATGAAATGCTCAACCGGTCCGCTCGCAGGTTTCCAAATAAAACCGCTATCGTAGATGATAACAAAAGGATTACGTATGTCACTCTGCTAAAACGCGTCAATCAATTAGCAGGCTGGTTTCAGTCGAAGGGAATTAACAAGGGAGAAAAAGTAGCGCTCTTGTTGTACAACTCCATCGAAATCACTGAATGCTTAATAGCTTTAGGCAAAATTGGTGCAGTTGCTGTTCCTGTCAATTTTCGGCTTCAGCAGCTTGAATTTGAATATATTCTCCAAAACTCCGATGCGAAAATGCTGATTGCCCACCAGGATTTTGTTGACATCATTGGAAAAATGAGAGTCAATCTCCCATTGCTGGAAGAAGTGATCGTTGTTGACCAGCAAGAAGCTAAACACCATTCCTATTTTTCGTATGATGACATTTTTGAAACCGCTTTTATTCCTAGTTTGGAAGAATTGAAGGACGATGATGATTTTCTTATCGTATATACCTCAGGAACAACAGGAAAACCAAAAGGTGCTGTCCTCACTCACAAAAATGTCTTTATGAATTCCGTCAATATGTGCCTTGAGTGCAGTTTAACAAAGGACGAAGTACAAGTCATTTCAACCCCCTTGTTTCATATAGGCGGCATATCTGCCTTGACAATGCTATTGCTAGTTGGTGGAACGACCATTTTTCTACGTAAATTTGACCCCGAACATCTTTTGCAAATCTTTGAAAAAGAAAAAGTAACATATTCTTTTATGGTGCCATCGATGTGGAACATACTCCTAGAACTTCCTTCATTCAAAAATTACAATGTGACAAGCATTCAAAAAATATGCTGTGGTGCCGCCACAACACCGTTAGAGCTAAAGAAAAAATTATTGAAGCATTTTCCAAATGCAGGTGTCTTCGATACATTTGGGCATACAGAAATGGCAGCGAGCACATCCACTTTAAAAGCAAGCGATTCGATTCAGAAAACCGGCTCTGTCGGCCTTCCATATTCCAATGTAGAAGTAAGAGTAGTAGATGAAAACATGAATGACTGCGCTCATGGTGAGGTAGGTGAGATTGTATACCGCGGACCAACCACGATGAAAGAGTATTATAAGAACCCTGAGGCTACCGAGGAAACGGTAAAAGGCGGCTGGCTCCATAGCGGGGATTTGGTAAAGCTGGATGATGAAGGATATATCACCGTTGTTGATCGGAAGAAAGATATGATCATCAGCGGCGGCGAAAATATCTATCCAAAGGAAATTGAAGAGGTGTTATATACTCATCCCGATATTCTTGAGGCGGCTGTGGTGGGAATCCCGGATGAAAAATGGGGTGAAACCGTAAAGGCATACATAGTCCTGCGGAATGGGAAAAGCATTACAGCGCAGCAGGTGATTGACTATTGCACGGATAAAATTGCCCGCTATAAAAGGCCGCATTATGTTGAATTTTTAGAGGAACTGCCGAGAAATGGCTCGGGGAAAATTCTCAAAACAAAGCTGAGAGATTATAACTTAAAAGTGTAAGAGAGTGGAGTGGATGGGGACATGGATCAAGTCTATACCCCACTGAAGGGCAGTAATTTGCATGAGAGTTTAAAAGAGTAAAGGAGGAACATATGAAAGCCGTTATTTTAAGAGACCTTGGCGGACCGGAGCAATATCGAATCGAAGATGTTGACATCCCCAGTCCCGGTGAGAATGAGGTTTTAGTACGTGTTAGAGCAGCGGCTTTTAATCGCCGTGACATATTTATTCGAAAAGGCGAATATCCGGGAATCCGTCTTCCATCGATTCCAGGGGCGGATGGGGCAGGTGAGATTGCTGCTGTCGGCAAAGGGGTGAAAGACCTCGCTATCGGAAATAAGGTGGTCATCAATCCGGCATTAAATTGGGGTGATGATGAAAGAATCTATACAAAAGACTTTTCGATTGTCGGAGTCCCTACAGATGGCACTTTTGCTGAGTATATCAAGGTTCCAAGGGAAAATGTTTTTCCTAAACCTGAATATCTCTCGTGGGAAGAAGCTGCAGCCTTGCCATTAGGAGGGCTTACTGCGTATCGTGCATTGTTTACTAAAGGCAAGGTACAAAAGGGTGAAGCTGTTTTAATTCCGGGTATTGGAGGTGGTGTCGCGACATTCCTGCTGCAGATGGCATCTGTCTTGGGTGCCAAGGTGTTTGTTACCTCCAGCAGTGAAGACAAAATTCAAAAAGCAATTTCTTTAGGAGCAACAGCGGGAGTCAATTACAGAGACCCAAATTGGGAAAAGCAATTAAGAAAATGGCTGCCGGAGGGCGCTGATCTGATCATTGACAGCGTGGGCGGTGAAAATTTTGCAAAGCTATTGAATATTGCCAAGCACGGTAGCCGGATTGTTACCTTTGGGGCCACTGCTGGACTTGTTCCACAGCTTGTAATGCCAAAATTATTCTTAAAACAAATCGATATTTTGGGGACCACAATGGGTTCACCAACTGAATTTCAGAAGATGCTTTCCTTCTATGATGAACACAAAATAAAGCCGGTCATTGACTCTGTTTATTCCTTTGCGGATATTCAGGAAGCGCAAACCCGAATGGAAAAAGGGTTAAACTTCGGCAAAGTTGTGGTTACCATACAAAAGCAAGAATCGTAAACGATGGAGGTAAAAACAGATGGCAAGGGCATTCCTCAAGGAAGAGCACGAAATATTTAGACGTTCCCTAAGGAAGTTTTTAGAAAAGCAAGCCATTCCTTTCTATGAACAATGGGAACATGAGAAATTGGTTCCACGGTCCTTCTGGAAGAAGATGGGGGAAAATGGCTTCCTCGCTCCATGGGTTGATGAAAAATATGGCGGTGTGAATGCTGACTTTGGATATTCCGTTGTCATTAACGAAGAACTAGAAAAGGTTGGTAGCGGCTTGGTTGGCATCAATAACCATAATGATATTGTCGTTCCTTATATTAATAGTTTTGGTAACGAAGAACAAAAGGAAAAGTGGCTTCCGGGCTGTTTATCAGGGGAATTCATAACCGCTATTGCGATGACCGAACCAGGCTCAGGCTCTGATCTTGCAGGAATCAAAACTACGGCTAGAAGAGAAGGAGATTACTATATTGTAAACGGTGCCAAAACATTTATTACCAGCGGCATCCATGCCGATCTAGTCGTTCTTGTCTGCAAGACAGATCCGAAAGCGGAACCTGCGTACAAAGGTGTCAGCCTGTTGGTGGTTGAGTCAGGTACCCCAGGTTTTATTAAAGCCAAGCAGCTCAGTAAAGTAGGGCAGCATTGTTCCGATACGGCTGAGCTCGTCTTTGAGGATGCAAAAGTACCAGCGGTCAATCTATTGGGAGAGGAAGGGAAAGGTTTCTATTATTTAATGGAAAAGCTGCAGCAGGAAAGGCTCCTTGTGGCAGTTGGGGCTGTGGCTGTCGCGGAACGAATGTTCGATATAACGAAGGATTATGTGAAACAAAGGACTGCGTTTGGAAAATCTATCAGCCAATTCCAAAATACCCAATTCAAAATGGCGGAAATGGCGACGGAAATCCAGATTGCCCGCGTCTTTGTCGATGATCTTGTGGCCAATCATATCGAGAAAAACGATGTTGTGACACAGGTGTCAATGGCGAAGTGGTGGGTAACAGATCTAGCCAAAAGGATTGCTACTCAATGCATGCAGTTCCACGGCGGCTATGGATACATGGAAGAATATGAGATTGCCAGAAGGTTCAGGGATATTCAGGCTACCTCCATTTATGCAGGAACCAACGAGATTATGAAAAGCATCATTGCGAAAAGGCTTGAATTGTAAGCAACGCAAAAAATAACTGAAAATTTTATTTTTCCAGAGGAGTAAAGGTTTATACCAATCAAATTTTGACCCTAGGAGGGCGTGGTGTTTATGAAAAAAGTAAAGTTGGGCCTAGTAATTTTCGTACTTTCCGTTTTTGCTGCTTTGGCAGGGTGCAGTAAAGGATCAGAAGAGACATCCGGCAAATCGGGCGGTTCTGGAGGAACTGTAGAAATTGGCGTTGTGCTGGCCACCTCCGGACCAATTGCGCAAACCGGAACGTGGGTTTTGGACGGACATAAAGCAGCTGAGAAAGAAATCAATGACAACGGCGGTTTTAAGGTTGGCGACAAAACCTATAAAGTGAAAATCGTTCAATATGACTCCGAGGGAAGAGCTGAATCAGCAACAGCCGCAACAGAAAAGCTGATTAATCAGGACAAAGTGCCTGTCATTCTAGGAACCTCGATTAGTTCCGAGACAGCCGCCATGATTCCAATTGCCCAACGTGCTAAGACACCTCTTATCACTTTTGTTGCCGCTAGTGACATCTTAACAGCTCAAGGAGCCAGCTTCTTCTCACAAGCAGCACCGGCAAACAAAAACTATGTGGAAGCCGGTACAAAAACGATGAAAGACATGGGAATGAAAAATATTGCTTTTATCTATGTTGATGATGCCTGGGGTCAATCATATGGAAAGCTATACCCACCTGCAATGGAAGAAAAAGGTCTTAAAATTGTCGCAACGGAAAAGTTTGCGCCGGAACAAAAAGAATTTATGACCATGTTAAATAAAGTCAAAGCAAAAAATCCTGACGGTGTCGTACTAGCTGCCGAAACCGAATTAGCTGTTCCGTTATTAAAGCAACTGCATGAAGTGATGCCTGATGTGAAAATTATGGAGTCAGGCGGAAGTATACCAGAAGAATTGATTAAATTGGCTCCAGATGCCGTAGACGGCTTGGTTACCTTAAGCCGTGCCGGCGCCATAACACCTGAAATCACAAAATTCCAAGAGCTATTTGCTAAATCCAATAGTTACAAAGCAAACTCCTTCAACTATTCGGGTTATGATGGCATCCACTTTATTGTTGATGCGATGCAGAGAGCGGGAACTGTATCAGATAAGGAAAAAATCAACAAAGCTATCCGTGATGCAAAGTATAAGGGACTCATTGGAACTTACAGCTTCAATGAGAAAGGTGAAAACAGCCTAGTAGGAAATCGGGCAATCATCAAAGACGGTAAAGTGATTTACCAAACAGTAAATGAACCGCTACCGAAATAATTATATAGGGGGCAGAGATCTTGGTCTCTGCCTCTATTTTTAAAAGGGGGTTAATCATGGGAGATCAAATAATTCAATCTATACTGGATGGACTAGTGAGTGGCAGCATTTATGGATTAATGGCGATTGGCTTTACCCTTGTATTTGGCATTATGCATGTTATTAACCTTGCACATGGCGAATTGTATATGCTGGGTGCTTTTACTACGTTTATTATGGTGGGTGTCTATCAGATTAACTTCTTTGTAGCGATTCTTGGGGCCATGTTAATTGTCGGCGGTCTTGGGTTTTTGATTGAGCGCTATATTTTCCGGCCGCTCAGAAATACGGCTATGTTAAATACTTTATTAGCTTCCATTGGGTTATCCATCTTTATCAGCAATCTAGTTTTGAAGATTGCAGGGACAGGAATGAGAAGCATCCCGACGCCTTTTTCTGATAAGAGTTTTACATTCATCGGTGCTTCTATTTCCACCCATCGTTTAATGGTGTTGTTGCTGACGGCATTATTAGTGGCGGTTCTATTTTGGGTCATTAAATTTACGAAGTTTGGAAGGTCACTAAGGGCAACATCACAGGATCAGGATGCATCGGCCCTGATGGGGGTCAACATAAACCTTACATACGGCCTGGTGTTTGCGATTAGTGCCGGTATGGCGGCGATAGCGGGCGGATTAATTGGTTCTCTTTATGTCGTTGACCCGACGATGGGGTTAGGGCCTGGCTTGAAAGCTTTTATTATTGTTATTCTTGGCGGCATGGGGAGTGTCGTGGGTGCGATTGTCGGTGCCTTCGTTATGGGGTACGCCGAAACGTTTACCTCTCTATTCTGGGCTGCTTCCTACCAAGATTTAGTTGGATATATTCTGTTAATTTTGGTTCTTTTACTAAAACCTAATGGCTTGTTTGGGGGGGCGAAAAGATGATCAATAATCGAATGAAAATGGGAACGATTATCGCGGTCTTGGTTGTTCTCTCCGTCTTGCCGTTCCTATTAGACTCGTATTTAATCCATATTCTCAATCAAATTGGTATTTGGGTCATCTTAACTGCCAGCCTTAACCTGATGGTCGGGTATACCGGCCAGCTCTCGTTTGCCCATGTTGGTTTGTTTGCAGTTGGCGCTTACACAAGTGCCATCTTGACAACTTCAGCAGGCTTTTCGTTTTGGGCTTCCTTCCCCATTGCAGCAATCGTTGCGGGGGTGTTGGGGTTTATAATTGGGCTTCCGGTACTGCGCTTTAAAACCCACTTTTTTGCCATCGTTACCTTGGGTTTTGGCGAGATTATCCGCTTAACCATCTATAATTGGCGAGATTTAACCGGCGGACCAAATGGTATTTATAACATTCCGTTTCCAACTAATATTCTCGGGCTTGATTTTGCCCTCCGTGAACACTTTTATTACTTAATATTAATCAGTGCGGTTTTGGTAGTCTTGTTTGTGAAGCTGTTAATTGGCTCGAGAACGGGTAAAGCCATGATCGCCATCCGCGAGAATGAAAACTTTGCGTTGTTTGTCGGGATTAATACTTGGAAAGTAAAGATTTTTGCTTTTACGTTAAGTGCCGCGCTCGCTGGATTTGCGGGCAGTCTTTATGCATCCTATAACTCCTATATATCCCCGTATTCCTTTACCGTTTCAGAGTCTGTCAGTATACTTCTGATGGTCATTATCGGGGGGATGGGAACCATCATCGGACCGATTTTAGGCACAACCTTTCTTATCTTTCTGCCTGAGCTGTTACGCAGTGTATCGGAATGGCGGATGGTGATTTACGGAGGATTGCTTGTTTTAACGATTATGTTTATGCGTGACGGTATTCTTGGTCTCCTTAAGAGTTTATTCCGGAAAAAGAAACACCATAGCGAAAAAAATCTTCTGTCGACAGGAAAGGAGGAGGCAGCCATTGCTGGAAGTGAAAGGAATTAGCCGATTCTTTAAAGGGTTAGTGGCACTTGACAATGTTTCGTTTACGGTTGAGCAAGGGGATATTTTGGGGATTATCGGTCCAAACGGGGCCGGAAAGAGTACGCTTTTTAACTGTATCACCTGCTTTTTCCCGCCTTCACAAGGAGAAGTCTATTTAGAAGGAAAGAAGATTACAGGATTAAATCCTTTTCAAATTACAGAATTGGGTTTAACAAGAACCTTTCAGCATACGCAGGTTTTTCCTAAATTGTCTGTCTATGAAAATATCACAACTGGACAGTACGTAATGAGGAGAAAAGACCCATCAAGAACGAAACGCCAGCTGGAACAAAAGGCATTCGAGATTATGGAGTTCGTCGGTGTCAGCGAATATAAAGATACCACTGCTGAAAACTTGAGTCTGGGCTATCAAACCCGGCTCGCCATTGGCATTGCTTTGGCAACAGAACCAAAGCTGTTTCTCCTCGATGAACCTGCCGCCGGGATGAATCCAGAGGAAACGAAGCAATTGGTGCATTTACTGAGAGAAATCCGGACCAAATTAGGTGTGACCATTATTTTGATTGAACACGATATGAAAGCCGTCATGGGCTTGTGCGACAAAATTGTCGTATTGGAGTATGGCAAGAAAATTGCTGAAGGAACACCACAGGAAATCCAGGAGAATCCTCGTGTGATTGAAGCCTATTTAGGGAGTGAGGCACTTGCTTAAAATCGAGAATCTTCAAGTCCATTATGATAAAGTACAAGTCATCCATGATGTCTCGCTGGAGGTCAATGAGGGCGAAATCGTGACCCTCATCGGCTCAAATGGTGCGGGGAAGACCACGTTATTACGAACCATTTCGGGTATTAAAAGGGCTTCTGGAGGGTCGATTACTTTTATGGGAGAGCCGATCCATCAGATGACCTCCCATAAAATTGTGGAGATGGGAATTGGGCATGTTCCGGAAGGACGACATGTTTTCCCTGACATGTCTGTCTATGAAAACCTGCAGATGGGTGCCTTCCGCCGCAAGGATTCACAGGCTGCTATCAAAAAGGATTTAGAACACATCTTTGACCTTTTTCCCCGGCTGAAGGAACGAAGCCAGCAAATGGCGGGAACGATGAGCGGCGGGGAACAGCAAATGCTGGCAATAGGCCGGGCGATTATGGCAAAGCCTAAGTTGTTTTTGTTTGATGAACCATCGTTAGGCATAGCCCCCATCATTGTTGCCGAAATTTTCAAGATGATTAAAAGGATGAACGAAGAAGGCTCCACCATTCTATTAGTGGAACAAAATGCCAATGCCGCGTTAAAGATTTCCGACCGGGCTTATATTCTTGAAACAGGCAGAATCGGCCTCGAAGGCCAGTCATCTGACTTATTAAATGATGATCGTGTCAGAAAAATTTATCTTGGATTTTAATATGAAATGGAGGTGCAGGTTGTGGCTTATGAAACGATTTTATATAAAGAATCGCCTGGAGAAGGAATTGCTTGGGTGACCATGAACCGTCCGCAAAAACGAAATGCAATCAATAAAAAGATGATTGTCGAGATGGGTCAAGCCTTTCGCCAAGCAGAGAATAACGATGACATTCGAGTCATCATCTTTAATGGGGAAGGTCCTTGTTTTTCGGCTGGACATGATTTGTCAGTCGAGGAGCAATATCCGAATACTTCTGAGCAACGGATTCAATGGGAGCGGAAGTATTACTTTGATGAAATCATGTATTTGCGGAATATCCGTAAACCATTAATCTCTCAGGTTCATAGTTATTGTATCGCCGCAGGGCTGGTATTGGCGTTAATGGCCGATATTGTCATCGTTTCAGAGGATGCCGTGTTTAATGATCCTGTTGTCAGAATGGGTGCCAATAGTCAGGAAGTCATGATCCTGCCATGGGTGGTTGGTGAGAAAAAAGCCAAAGAATTGCTTTTTACAGGTGATAGTTTAACCGCTCAGGAAGCTTTTCGGCTTGGAATGGTCAATAAAGTAGTTCCGCGAGAGGGGCTGGATGATTCGGTTTATGAAATGGCCAAAAGAGTGGCCCTCATGCCGCCGATGGCTGTATCACTTGTGAAGGAGTCAATTAACAATACCCTTGATAATATGGGCTACACCAACTCGATGAAGATGCACTTTGCCTCCCATTTGTTAAGCCACTCTACCGAAGAAGCCAGATATGGAATGGGAAATCATAAACGCGGGGATTTGAGGAAACTTTTCGATGAACGAGATAAAAGTTTTAAATCATGACTTAGTTAAAAGCATTGGTGATTTTTAACCAATTGGAAATAACTTAATTAACTCCAAAGATATAATTAACCTTTGGAGTTTTTTTTCGTATTTCATAGCTTACATAAAGTATTCATTTTAGGAATTATTATTATAGATCAAAGTCTATATTAAGAGAAAATAGAGGGGTGTTGCAAAGAAAAATGAAGCTTAATAATAGAGTGGCAATTGTTACAGGCGGCGCTAGCGGAATTGGAAAATATACGGTTAGCGAAATGGTGAAAGAAGGTGCAAAGGTTATAATTGCCGATCTAGATAGAGAGAAAGGCAATCAACTTTCTCAAAAACTGCATCAAACTAACGTTATTTATTCTTATTGTGATGTAACGGATGAAACGCAAATAGAACAATTAATCAATTTAGCAGTTTCTAAATTTGGGAGAATCGATATTTTGTTTAATAATGCAGGTCTAGGGACTGCTAGCCCTGTTACGGATTTAGCTCTAGAGGATTGGCATAAGGTGCTGGGAGTCAATCTAGATAGTGTTTTTTTAACAGCAAAGCATACCATACCAGTAATGAAAAGAACAGGTGGAGGCAGTATCGTCAATAATGCCTCAATTTTGGGGCATGTAGGGCAACTCAATGCCGCTGCCTATTCTGCATCAAAAGGGGCAGTTGTAAATCTTACGAAAACATTGGCTATCGAGTACGCAGCGGAGAATATTCGAGTAAATACTGTCTGTCCTGGTTATATCGAAACTCCATTCATCTCTCATTTTGATGAACAAAAGAGAGATCAATTAATTTCACTTCATCCGATGGGCAGATTCGGCAGGCCTCATGAAATCGCAAAGGCTGTTGTCTTTTTAGCCTCTGATGATGCAAGTTTTATTACCGGTACCAGTTTGGTCGTTGATGGCGGTTATACTGCTAGATAATATTTTAGATTAATATACAGTTAAGTTATCAACTCAATATTGTATGGAAAATTATTAGTGGCTCTGGAAAATTTCCAGAGCCTTTTTTAGTCATTCATATGGGATATTTGGTCACACCGTCTATCTGTGAATTATTCAGCTAACTAAAAAGCCTTTAAAATGGCTAGTTAATAAAAACGAAGGGAAGATCGTATCATGCACCATGTTACAGATAAATAGCGGTAACGATTTATCCAAAGAAGTTACTTCGCGGTTGCACCGCCATCAATAGCTATTTCAGCACCAGTAATATAACATGCATCGTCAGAAGCTAAAAATAATACCAAATTTGCTACTTCTTCAGGTTGTGCAGCACGGCCTAGTGGAATACTTTGTAATGCTGCTTTTGTTAATTCAGGATTATCTGTCACAACCGAAACCATTGGTGTATCGATAAAACCAGGGTGAACAGAATTAACACGAACATTATCTGGACCTAATTCTACAGCAGCATCCTTGGTTAATAAACGAATGGCACCTTTTGATGCAGTATAATGAATACCAGCTGCACCACCGACAAGACCAGCCATGGAAGAAATGTTCACAATTGATCCTCCGCCATTTTTTCTTAATTCTGGAATCACTGATTTAATTCCCAAGAATTGACTTGTTGCATTTACTGTCATAAATTTATTCCAACCGGCTAAATCAACATCATCTATTAAAGCAAAACCAGCAGCACCGCCAATACCAGCATTATTGACAAGGACGTCAAGTTTTCCATATGTATTGACGGCTTTATTCACTACTTCTTGCCATTGTTCTTCTTTTGTTACATCATGATTAACAGCAACTGCTTCTCCGCCGTTATCTTGAATTTCCTTTACCACTTTTTCCAATAATTCGATTTGAATATCTGTTGCGACTACTTTTGCGCCTTCCCTTGCAAATAAACGCGCTTCTGCTGCTCCCTGACCGCTTGCAGCACCTGTAATTATTGCTACTTTACCTAATAAACGACTCATAGAAATCCCCCATTTTTCAGACTTTTCAAAAAATTATATCGCTTTCATTCTAGCAAAAAAGGAAAAATTAGTCACCTATTTATTTGAAAATTTGTTCAAAGAGTCTAGTAAACATTTGGAAAAACGGATATTTCTGTCAACAACGCCGAGTATCCAACACAAAAATTTGCTCTGGCTTTAGTAAGAACTGCATGAATTTTTTTTGCAAAGACAAGAAAATTTGCAAAAAAATTCTCAAAAAAGGAAAAAGAAAAATACTTTCTTGACTAAAAACCTCGTCTATTCCACATGTTGTGTTTGGCATGAAAGTTGCATCGGGTATAACGAAGTACAAATCAGTCCTAATCGATTGAAAACGCTTACCCTAAGGGGGTGGTCGGATTACATAAAAATTCTATCCGGAGATTCGTAGTTTTTTATTATGTGTAAAGGAGTGTTTTCCAATGGGAAAAATGAAGGCAGCAGTTTATTATGGTCCAAGAGACATTCGAGTTGAAAATGTTGATATTCCAGAAGTTGGGCCAAATGATATTTTGCTCAAGGTAAATGCTTGCGGAATTTGTGGGTCGGATGTTCATAGTTATGGTTCGGGAATGTATATTGAAAAAGGCCAAATCATGGGGCACGAATTTTCAGGTGAAGTAGTCAAGGTTGGTGCCCTTGTAAAAGATATCGAAGTGGGTGAAAGAGGAACAGGGTTTCATTCAGGGGTATGCGGCACCTGTTTTTGGTGCAAAAGAAACGAATTTACACTGTGCCCCAATTTATTTAAGGCATCTACAGGCTACGGTCTCCAGGGAGCGTTTGCGGAATATCTGGTGATCCAAAATGCTATGAATGGAATAAGTTTTCATAAAATCCCTGATCACCTCGATCCTATTACGGCTGCGACAATAGAGCCGGTTTCTGTTGCGGCCTATACGGTAGATCTTTGTCAACCCAAGAAAGGGGATAAGGTTGCCGTTCTTGGTGCAGGGCTAATTGGCAACGCGTGTATGCAAGTGTTTAAATCCTATGAAGTAGCTAAAGTTGCTGTTAGTGAGGTATCAGAAATTAGATTGGATATGGCAAAAACATCAGGCGCTGATGTTGTCATTAACGCAACAAAGGAAAATGTTTTAAATAGAATCAAGGAATTATATGGTGCAGGTCCCTACCATTTTAACGAGGGGGCGATGACGGATATTGTGGTTGAAGCATCTGGGGCACCTTCGGCTGTTGAAGATAGCTTTGAACTTGTCCGAAGCGGCGGTGTCATTGCGTTTGTCGGTCTTCCTGAAAAAAAGGCACTCCTTGACACGACAAAAATTGTCCACAAAGCACCGAAAATTCTCGGCTGCTTGGGAGGCGATTTCCATCGATCGATCGAGTTATTAACAAATCAACAAGTGCAAACCAAGCATTTAATTACCCATGTTTTCCCGATTGATCACGCAAAAGAAGCTTTTGAAACCCAAATGAATCCACATGCTTCAGTAAAGGTCATGATTGAATTTTAATAGGTTTTCCTTAACCGGCGACTGGCTTTTTATAGATTCCAGTGCCTGATAGTTTGGTATTGATTTTACCAAAATCTACAACAAGGGGTTTTGTGATGAATGTATTAATCCTAGGGGGCAGTAAAGGAATCGGAAGAGCTACAGCCTTGCAATTTAGCTCAGAAGGAAATCAAATATTTGTGAATTACGCCCATGATGATGCAGCAGCAGTAGCAACAGCCTCGGAAATTACGGAAAGGGGAGCGGAAGCGCACATAATCAAGGCCGATGTCGGCGACCCATTGGCGATTAAAGAGATGCTGGGACAGATTAAAAGCAAGACTAATAGACTGGACTTGATTGTTCATTGTGCAGTGGCCATTATCCCTGGCGAAGGATTATCCCTTTCCTGGGAACAGTGGCAACGGGCAATTGCAGTTAGTAATCTTTCTCTGATCGAAACCATTCGCGAAGCTATGCCATTGCTGCATTATGGTTCTTCGGTTATTGCCCTTTCAAGCCGTGGTTCCGACCATGTAGGACCATATTATGCCGCTATGGGCTCAACGAAGGCGTTTACCGAGGCAATCGTTCGTTATCTTGTCCTCGAACTGGCTCCAAAGGGTATCCGGATTAATGTTGTTTCCCCGGGAACATTGGATACTGAGGCACTAAGGCAAGTTATTCCGGAAAAAGTTGAAGAGTATCTGGAATATGAAAGAACGATAAACCCTAGTGGGCGCGGTCTTCAATTTGAGGACGTGACTCAGGTCATTGCCTTTTTGGCAAGTCCGGGCGCTCAGATGATCCAAGGCAGAGTCATCCCGATTGATGGGGGCCGGGGATTGCTATAATTCTATAAAATTCTATATGGTAACTTATACCATCATGCTAAGTTAAGTCAGACTTTTATATATTCACCCAAATTTGATGGAGGTGCAAGTGTATGAAGTATGCTGCTGCAGCAGAACTAGAAGTGACGAAAAAAAGGTTTATCGTTTTAGCCATTGTGTTTGCGATTAATTTCGTAGTTTGGATGGATGAAAGCGTCTTTGCAGTCTTGACCCCGCTTTGGAGCGGATCACTTAAATTGACTCCGGAACAAATTGGTTCAGCTTCTGCGGCTTACCTACTAGGCTATTTTCCTGTATTGTTTATTGCTGGTATTTTGTCAGACCGGATAGGAGCTAAAAAGATGCTGCTCATCTGTCTCATCGGAGTATCGGTATTGAGTGCATCAATGGCGTTTGTAGACTCCTATTCTACGCTTTACCTTCGAAACCTTGTTTTTGGAGTATTTTTTGGCTTTTTATGGGCACCATGCAATAAAATGATGGCCATGTGGCTGCCGGGCAGGGAAAGAGCGCGTTACGCTGCCATTTGGATGAGCTTTACGATGGCATCCGGGGCAATCGGAGCTATCGTAGCACTGCCTATTTCAGATGCGATCGGCTGGGAAAAAGTGTTTTTGCTTGTTTCTGTCTTAGCCATTCCATTAATTTTCTTCCTTATTTTTAAAACTACTGATCGTCCCGAAGATTTTAAAGGCATTTCAAAAGAAGAGGTAGCTTATATTTATTCGGATCAGCCTTCAGTTGAAGAACAAAATGCCGAAAAATTTCAATGGTCTCATTTAAGGGATTTGTTTAAACAACGAACTGTTTGGACGATGGCGATTGCTACAGGTTTAGGTACAACACCGACATGGTTGATTGGCACTTGGGGGTCTTATACGTTATTAAATGAGTTTAAAGTTACGCCAGCTACCGCTTCGATGCTGATCTTTTTCGTCACATTTATCCCCATTATATTTGGCTTTGTCAACGGACCAATCATCAATAAGTTCTTTGGCGGAAAATGCCGTCCGGCTTTGGCCTTTGGTCCATTGGTAAGTGGATTAGCCTTTTTTTCCGCTGCCTTACTCAGTCCGAATTATATCGTCTGGGCGATCCTGATTTCCGGGTTTGGATTTTTCTGTAATCCATTCTTTTGGGGGACAGTTAACGCCTATTGGGCGGGGATTGCAAAACCTGAATACTCCGGTACTCTAAATGGATTATCAGCGGCTTTACAGGTCGCATTTGGTTATATTCTTGTAAGTATGAGCGGCAAATGGATCAACCCTTCGGTTAGTGGCCCCGCAGCCCTAAATAAGATCTGGATCATTGGTGGATGTGTCTTTTTAGCCACCATTGTATTGGTCTATCTATCGAAGGAAATTAGCGTCAATGCAACAACAGATGCAAACTCTTCAAATAGTGGCCCCAAACAGGAAGATAAACCAGCGCCTACAATTATCTGAAGAATATGAATATTAGGAATTGGAAAATTGTAAGTTTATGAGACTTCAAGATAAGCATCATAATACACCATATAATAGTGACCCTGAATAATTTGGGGTCACTTTTTTTATGCGAATTGTTATTAAATAATTCCTATCTTTAAGAAAAGAATTAGTTATATTTCCTATTAAAGGTTATTTTTTCAACGACAATAATCTTGGCACAAAAATTGCGAAAAAAGGATTAGAAACTTAAATTTTAGGGAGGAATGAAAATGGCCGATCCATTTTGTCTTGAAAATAAAACAGCCATCATAACCGGTGGAAACAGAGGCCTGGGAAAAACCATCGCGCTTGCCTTGGCAAAAAGAGGAGCAGATATCGTAATTGTCAGCCGAAACGAAGAAAAAAACAAACAGGTTGAAGATGAGATAAAAAATATCGGAAGAAGAGCGATGAGTTTTGCCGTTGACCTGACAAATATTGAAGCAATAAAGCAAATAGCCGGGAAGACTGCGGATGCATTTGGAAAAATTGATATTCTAGTCAATAATGCAGGAACATCACATACAAAATTTGCTCTTGATGTTACTGAAGAAGAGTGGGACAGAGTAATGGATTTAAATGTTAAATCGTTATTTTTCTGTACGCAGGCTGTCGGAAAAATAATGAAGGAGCAAGGCCACGGGAAGATTCTCAATGTTTCTTCCGTCGTTGGAGCAGTGGGGGATGTGGGAATATGTGCATATACAGCGAGCAAAGCTGCAGTGATCAACCTGACCAGATCTCTTGCTCTTGAATGGGCAAGATATGGGATTCAAGTAAATGCGATTGGACCGGCTTATATCGAGACTGATATGAATTATGAAGAGCTTAGTAATGAGAAGGTTCGTAACAAGATTATTAATAAAACACCGATGAAACGGTTGGGATATCCGGAAGAGTTGGAAGGTGCCGCTGTCTTGCTTGCATCGGATGCCAGTAGTTTTATCACAGGTCAAACTATTTTCGTTGATGGCGGGTGGCTGGCTCAATAATTTTGCCAAACAAAGGGAAATTCGATTTTCTCAAGAATAATAAATATAACGGGAAAATTCCTAATGATAAGAAAAATAGCAGATTAATTTCTCAAATAATTGTGATATTTACGTGATTTGTTGGTTGGCACGAAACTTGCATCTATTTTTAATATAAAAAATGCACTTCATCTATTAAAACGCTTTCACGTTTTGCTTATTGGAGGAGGGATCTTCTCATGGAACCTTTAAAAATACACTGTTTTACTTCAGGAAAACTGCAAACCAACAGTTACGTCATTTCAGATCTTGAAGATACCTTTTGTATTGTCATCGATCCGGGGGAAAATCCCGATGAAATGATAGAATTTATCGGCAGCAGGAAAATTGAATACATCCTTTTAACTCACAGCCATTATGATCATATCTCTGGTTTAAACATCCTTAAAAAAATTACAGATGCTTCTGTCATTGTCCATGGCTCGGAAGCGGAATGGCTGTTGAATCCAAGTTTAAACCTTTCCAGTAAGGATCATTCCGTAATAGTTTGTGAGTGGCCCGACATTTTACTTAATGGCGGTGAGACCATCCATTGTCATTCTTTTTCTATCAATGCAATCCACACACCTGGCCATACTCCAGGAAGTGTATGTTATCTCATAAACGGCAGTTATTTGTTTACTGGAGATACATTGCTGGCCGGGGCAGCAGGACCATCAAATCTCCCATACGGCAACCGTGAACTGCTGAAAGCATCTATTGCACAAAGGCTGTTTAGTCTAGCAAATGATATTGTCATATATCCGGGGCATGGAGGCAAGTCATCGATTGGTTTTGAGAAGAGTCATCCAGTGCTGCCGCATATCAAACACATCATTTAAAAAAAGGTACTGAAAGGGGGTGTTTCCACAGTTTCGGGGCGTCTTAATTCTATAGATATTCTTAAACATGATTTCGTTTAATTTTAAGAAGGAGTGAATAAAAGTGGCTGAAATCTATCAAAAAGACATTGATTTAAAGAATTACAGCAAAGAAGAGTTAATTGGGTATTATCGTGAAATGGTGAAAATCAGGAAATTTGATGAAAATTTAATTCGCTTAATGATGGAAGGAAAGGTTTCCGGCTTTTACCATTCTGGAATTGGTTCTGAAAGCGTTTCAGTAGGCTCGATTACTAATATTCTTCGGGACGAAGATTATATTTATTATAATCATCGCGGTTGTAATCAAAAGATTGCTAAAGGCGTGCCGCTTTCGAAAATCTATGGAGACTTTTTAGGAACTGTGGAAGGAACTACCCGGGGACTGGGAGCTGGGATTGTACATAGTGCCGACCCATCACGGGGGGTATTGGGGCAATGCGGGACGATAGGTTCCCAGTTTAATATTGCTGTAGGAACCGCCTATTCTGCAAAACTTCAAGATACCGACCGCGTAACCATTGTTTATTTCGGCGATGGGGCAGCATCTAGAGAACCGCTGCATGGATCTTTAAACTGGGCGGGCCTTTACAAATTACCAGTTATCTATATTTGTGAAAATAACGGATATGCCATCTCCTCTACCACAGAGGAAACACATTCCATAAGGGAACATATTGCAGATTGGGCATGGGGATATGGTATTCCAAACTGTGTTGTCGATGGGAATGATGTTTTGTTGATGCATGAATGCGTTCAAGAAGCAGTGGAAAGGGCTAAACGCGGTGAAGGTCCGACCTTTATCGAGGCAAAAACCTTCCGCCACCGCGGCCATTTTGAAGGAGACACTTACGATTATGTCGATCCGGAAGTGTTGAAATATTGGAAAGAACAGAAAGACCCGATCAAGAATTTCAAAAAACAATTAATTGAAAACGAAATTTGCACAGAAAATGAGCTATTAAATGTGGAAGAGCAGCTTGATCGGGAAATCCTGGAAGCTATCAAAAAAGCGGATGAAGCACCGCTTCCAAACCCAGAAAGAATCTATGAAGGATTATTTGCCTAAGGAGGAGGGGTAACTGTGAGTACATCTGTAAAAGTAAAAACAATCACTATGCGTGAAGCCATTGTCGAAGCATTGCACGAGGAAATGGAACGTGACGAAAAAACGGTATTGTTTGGTGAAGATGTTGGCAAATTCGGTGGTATTAATGCGATTACCAGAGGGTTATATGAAAAATTCGGAGGAAAAAGGGTTTTCGATACTCCGATTGCCGAAACGACCATTGTCGGTGCCGCACTGGGTATGGCGATCACCGGATTGCGCCCTATTCCTGAATTACAATTTGGAGATTTTGTCGGCATCGCTTTTGATGAAGTATTTAACAAACTGGGAAAATGGCGTTTTATGCACGGAGGCCAAATGGAGGTTCCGGTTACCCTAAGGCTGCCTGTAGGAATCGCAGGCGGAGCCGGTCCTGAGCACTCCCAAAGCCCGCAGGCACTGTTCATGCATGCACCTGGTGTGAAAATAGCTATCCCTTCCACGCCATATGACGCAAAGGGAATGTTAAAATCAGCGATTCGTGACAATAATGCCGTCCTATTCTTCGAACATAAGATGCTCTATGCTGTTAAGGGAGAAGTTCCAGAGGAAGAGTATTTAATTCCGCTCGGCAAGGCTGACGTGAAACGGGAGGGCAAAGATGTGACAATCATTGCAACGGCCCTTCAGGTTCAGACCTCATTGAAGGCAGCAGAGAAACTGGCAAAGCTTGGTGTAGAGGCTGAGGTTGTCGACCCTCGTACGCTCGCTCCACTAGATATGGAAACGATTTTAAGTTCTGTTCGCAAAACGGGCCGGGTTCTAATTGTTCATGAAGAACCGAAAACGGGTGGCTGCGGCGCAGAAATTGCCGCTCAAATATCCGAACAAGCGCTGTTTGACCTTCAAGCACCTATCAAACGCCTTGGCAGCCCTGATGTGCCAATCGCTCAAAGTATTTATTTGGAGCAGTTCTACATTCCTAGTGAAGAGCAGATCATCGATGCCGTAAAGGAATTAATGGAATACTAGTATCAATGAGAAACGGTGTTTCCACCCTATTAAATATCGGAAACACCGTTTACTCATAGATTACTATCGACTGCAAATAGAAGTTATTTACTGACATATTTTGGGAGCGTGAAAAAATGATAGAGATTAAAATGCCTCGTCTAGGTGTAACCATGCAAAACGGAACTGTCTCCGAATGGCTGGTGGAAGAAGGAAACTTCGTCGAAAAAGGCGATTTACTATTTGAGTTGGAAACAGAAAAATCAATGCTTCAAATTGAGGCACAAGAGTCCGGATTCTTGAAGAAAATTGTTGTTCCGTCAGGAAAAGAAGTTCCTGTGAATACCGTTATTGCTGTTATTGGCAACGAAAACGAAAAAATTGATTTATCTCTTTATTGTGAAGAAGACAAAGCAAAAGCGGAAACAGCAGCTGCAGTTAAATTGGAAACGAAAGAGGAAACAAGAAGGGCAGAGGGACCTAGTGGGACGAATGCTGGGAAAGTTTCGCCAAGGGCCAGAAGACTTGCTAAAGAGCTCGGAGTATCCATTGAGAATGTAGTTGGAACGGGCAAAGATGGAATCATTACGGAAGTTGACATTCGCAGTTTCGCAAAGTCCGAAAATACAGATATGGTAAAAGAAAGAATTGCTTTAAATAATGTGAAAAGGGCAATGGCTGAAAACATGCTAAACAGTTGGAGAAACATCCCGCAATTTACACAAATGGTCTCCGTCAATATGGAGAACGCCCTAAAAGTGAAGAAAGAGCTTGGCAATGTTTCAATTAATGACATTCTGATCAAATCAGTTGGCAATGCTTTAAAGGATAATTCTATGGTTAATAGCCGCTTTGAGGACCAGCAAATTATTGTATTTAAAGATATCAATATTTCTGTAGCTGTTACCAGTAAAAATGGCTTGGTTGTCCCAGTTGTAAAAAATGTTGAAACCAAATCGGTTTTTGAAATTTCCCAAGAGATTCGCAGTTTGGCAGAGAAGGCTGAAAATAACAAATTAACTGTTGATGATTTTGCAAATGGAACAATTACTGTCTCGAATCTGGGCAGCCTAGGTATTGAAAACGGCACGCCAATCATTAATCCACCGCAATCCTCGTTGGTTTTTGCCGGAGCCATCAAAAAGACTCCTGTTGTCAATGAAGATGGCGACATCGTCGTTGCACCAATCATGACCCTTTCGATTAGCTATGACCATCGGTTTATTGATGGCGTTACCGGAGCCCAATTTACAAATGATGTGAAACATGCACTGGAAAAGCTAGAAATCTCAGATTTATTTTAAAGAAAAATGCCGGGAGGAATCGTTTATGAGATTAAGAGATAGGGTTGCCATTATCACAGGATCCGGAAGCGGACAAGGCAGAGCGGCTGCTAAAATATTTGCCAGAGAAGGCGCTGCTGTCGTTATTGCCGAGTGGAACGAAGAAAATGGCAAACAGGTGGAAAATGAGATTTTGGCTGACGGCGGGCAGGCCATGTTCATAAAAACCGATGTATCCAATGAAGAAAATATTGTTGCACTTGTTGATGAAGTCATGAATCGCTATGGAAAAATTGACGTTGTTTTCAACAATGCCGGCATCGGTTTTTCAGCCAATTCCAAGTATAAAATGGCGTCATTGATTGATACTCCACAAACTGATTGGAACAATATATTAGGGATCAATTTAAACGGTGTTTATTTGTTGTCCAAACATGTTCTGCCTATCATGATCAAGCAAAATGGCGGAAGCATTATCAATAATGCCTCATTGAATGGAATTGCTGGTGTAACGGGAGCAGATGCCTACACCGCGGCCAAAGGGGGAGTTGTCGCGTTAACCCGGGTGATGGCGGTTGATTATGGAAAATATAATATTCGCGTAAATTGCATATGTCCTGGAGCGATTGATACGCCTATGATTGCGGAAGTTCTAAGTATCCCTGAATTTGCCGAAAAATTCGCGGCTGGATGTCCATTAAGGAGAGTAGGTAAACCCGAGGAAATCGCTAATGCCGCCCTCTTCCTTGCATCGGATGAATCCAGCTACGTGACCGGACTCATAATGCCTGTTGATGGCGGAGTATATGCGCTGTAAAATTCAGCGAAAAACTGTAATAAAATTATTAAAAAATTTCGGGGGATTTTTCTCGTGGACTGTCGAATAGTATTAAGTGGAAATCATTGATCGGGATGTGATTGGAATTGGATCATATTTACACATTGAATGACAGTTTTCGAAACTATGCAGCGCCCCGAACGGAAAAAACATTAAAAAATATTTGGACGAATTACTTCATTAAGAAGAAAGAGATTGGAGCAATTCGTCCTGTTATTTTAAGTTCGTGGAAGCGCTCGCAAAAACATCGAGCAAACCCATTTGCTAACGAAGCCCCGGTTTGCGACCTGGCGACATTAAAGAAAATTCAACAAGAAAACAAGAATATTTTGACACTGATTCGTCCCTTTATGGATGATTTATTTGAAATGGTTAAAGGGACTGACAGTTTAATTGCGTTTGCAAATAGGGATGGAATCGTCCTCGATTTATGTGGTGACAGTGAAATCGCCATGAATGCGGCATCCATCAACTTCACGGTTGGGGTTAATATGAAAGAAGAGTCAATTGGGACAAATGCAATTGGGACAGCTTTGGCTACTGAAAAACCTATTCAGGTAATTGGCGCCGAGCATTATTGTGCCGTTTGGCATAGTGCCCATTGTTCAAGTGCCCCGATTATCGACCCCTTTACGAACGAACTGATTGGTGTCATTACGTTAATAGGCTATATCCGCACTGCCAATCCCCATTCTCTTGGACTCGTTAAAACTGCCGCAGATACCATTGTGAAATTAATTGAACAGCAAGGCATTATAAAAGAAAAATACATGATGAGCAATTACTTCAGTGCGGCACTTGACTCAATATCAGACGGCATTCTCATTGTCAATCGCTTTGGGGACATTATTCAGGCAAATAAGATTGCCTCTCACTTATTGAAAATACCATTATTGGACGCTGTCAAATGCAGGCTTAGTGACATTGAACATTTACAGCCTTTTTCGAAATACCTATCCGAAACGATCGATGGCAATGAAGTTATTTTTCAGGATGAACTATGCATTCCCCATGATCAAAAGCATACGTTGATTTTTACAATGAGAAGAATTGATGATGGGAAAGAACATATCGGCTGTATTATCATTCTTAAAAAGAAAGTAAACAAGGAAACCAATAAACTAAAGGCAAAATACTTTTTCTCTTCACTTATTGGTGAGGCACCCCTGTTTAAGCAGGCGATTAAACTGGCGGAAAAGGCGGCCTCTACGGATAAAAGCATCTTGATAACTGGTGAAAGCGGAACAGGTAAAGAGCTTTTTGCTCAGGCGATCCATAATGAGAGCATGCGGCAAAACGAACCATTTCTTGCCATAAATTGTGCGGCCATTCCAAAAGACCTTATAGCAAGTGAATTATTTGGATATGTAGAAGGTGCTTTCACAAATGCCGCGAAGGGAGGCAGGAAGGGGAAATTTGAAGCTGCGAATGGCGGAACGATTTTTCTTGACGAAATAGGGGATATGCCGCTGGAATTACAAGCTCATTTATTAAGGGTGTTGGAGGAAAAGGAAATTACCCCGGTCGGTTCCCATCTATCAAAGCCTATTGATGTTCGTATTATTGCTGCGACCAATAAGGATTTGGTTGAATTGGTTAAGGAAAACAAATTTCGCCTTGATTTGTTTTATCGTCTAAACGTTATTTACATTCAAATACCTCCTTTAAAAAAACGGAAACAAGATATTGAATTGTTTATCAGGCATTTTCTTCCCAATAAAAAGATAAGCAACGATGTTCTGAAATATTTTTTTGAGTACGATTGGCCGGGCAATTTAAGGGAATTCAAAAATGTAATGGAGCAAATCGAAATTTTTTGTGATGAAATGATGGTAACCGAGGAGTATATTCCTGCTTATGTTCGTACGGCCATCCAAAGTGAAAAGGAAGAGTTGAATTTATATCAATCACTGGCAAATGAAACCAGGAAAGACACCTTAATTTCTACTTTGAAAAATAGTGGAAGTGTCTCCCAAGCAGCCACAAAACTGGGAGTATCAGCAAGCACATTATATCGTTGGGCCAGTGAATATCAAATCAATATTAAGGAGTTTATTAAATCGAGTTGAGTATGGTTGTTTGAACCTGAAGCATGTATATCCCCGTTTTAGCTCCACAAGAAATGACAGAAAACCTGCAAATTAAACACCGAGAAATCAAGTGGCGCCAAAATAAGAAAAAAGCATACTAATTTTATTTACAAAATAATACCTTGGCAAAAGAGAGCCATTATTGGTTCTCTTTTGCCTTACTAAATATTTTTTAAAAAGGGAGTGATCAAAAGTGTTTCATTTTACAGAAAGTGAAGAACAACGAAGAATGCTCGATAAGGCTACGGAAATTATGGATAAATATGTATTTCCTAATGAGAAGTACATGGTTCCACATCGTGGGCTGCCGGATGAAATCTTAAAGCCCTTGCAGCAAATAGTAAAAGATAACGGATTATGGGCCGCCCACTTACCGAAGGAATACGGCGGAATGGGAATGGGGTTCGTCTCTTTAGGTTTGCTTTCTGAGGTGATTGGCCAAAGTCCAATTGGACCGTATATCTTTGGTTCAATGGCCCCAGATGCAGGTAACGGTGAAATTCTAGTTCATGCGGCAACAGAAGAACAAAAGAAAAAATATTTAAGGCCGCTCGCAAACTACGATATCCGCTCCTGCTTTGCCATGACAGAGCCGGAAGTTTCTGGTTCTGACCCGAGAACATTACAAGGCACGGCTGTAAAAGATGGTGATGAGTGGGTCATAAACGCCCATAAATGGTACACAACAGGAGCAGAGGGGGCTGCTTTTGCCATTGCTATGGTGGTGACGGATCCCGCTGCAGACCCATACAACAGAACAAGTTTGTTCATTGTTGATACCGATAATCCGGGCTTTGAAATTGTTCGCGAGGTTCCTGTTTTAGGTGACCATTATGTCGGGGGACACTGTGAAGTCCGTTTTTCAAACTGCCGGATTCCGGAGAAAAACATGCTCGGGAGACGCGGCGAAGGCTTTAAGTTGGCCCAGCTGCGCTTAGGTCCCGGCCGGATTACCCATGCCATGCGTTGGATAGGGGTTGCCCGCCGCTCACTAAATGAAATGATCGCTTATTCTTTAACGAAAAAAGACGGTAATAAGACTCTCGCAGACTCGCAAATTATCCAAAATTACATCGCCGATTCAGAAGCAGAAATACAAGCCTCAAGACTCCTTACATTGCATGCAGCTTGGAAAATGGACCAGGGCGATGAAGCCCGCAAAGAAGTATCCCTTATCAAGTTTTACGGAGCCCAAGTACTGAACAATGTGATTGACCGTGCCATTCAAACGCTTGGAATGTACGGTTTAACCCCAAATACACCGCTCGAAGGCCTGTACCGTGAAGCAAGGGCCGCCCGCATTTATGATGGTGCCGACGAGGTCCACCGAATGGTCGTAGCGAGACACGTATTAAAAGAGTATCAAGCAAAGGAGAGGTTGAATGAGCCAGCAGCAGTTCCAAAATAAAGTAACTGAAGTGAATTGGTCAAAGGTTGAAGAGTATCTTAAGCAGGAAATCCCTGTACTAAGTGACGAACCCATTCAGGTCAAAGCGTTTTCTGCTGGGTACTCCAACTTAACTTACTTTATCAAAATAGGAGATTGGCAGGCAGTATTAAGAAGACCACCGTTTGGCGCCATCCCTCCTAAAGCTCATGATATGAAAAGAGAATTTATCATCCTTCAGAAACTAAATCGCGTTTTTCCATTAGCACCTAAACCCTTTCTTTATTGTGAGGATTCAAGGATTATGGAGCGGCACTTTTATGTGATGGAGAAAAAAGAAGGTGTCGTGATTGATGATTCAATTCCTGATGAGTTTCAAACCCAAGAAAATACCGGCTTACTAGTTTCTAATGCCGTTGTGGATACCCTGGCACAGTTGCATGCCGTAGATTATGAAGCAGCCGATCTGCAAGATTTCGGATATCCGGATGGGTACTTAAGCCGGCAGGTGCATGGCTGGATTAAACGATTCCATAACTCGAAAACAGATGATATTCCTTCCGTTGAAAAATTAGAGAAGTGGTTAATTGACAATATCCCATCTTCACCCGCACCATCTATCGTTCATAATGATTTTAAATTAAATAATATGATGTTTTCAGCCAGCAACCCAGGAGAAGTCGTCGGCGTCTTTGATTGGGAATTAAGTACAATAGGTGATCCATTAACAGATCTAGCCTCCGCAATTGCCTACTGGGCGGAACCTGGTGAGGAGGATAGCGGATTGACGTCCGTTACAGCCAATCCCGGTTTTCTCTCGAGAGGAGAAATGTTAGAACGATATGCGAAGAAAAGTGGCCGTGACGTATCCCAAATTGATTATTATCTAACGTTTGCTTTTTATAAAATCGCCGTCATCCTTCAGCAACTTTATTACCGCTGGAAAATTGGTGAAGCACCTGATGAACGCTTTGGCAAACTAGATACGGGCATTAAAAACCTGCTGAAAAAAGCGGCAAAAGCACAGCGGAAGGAACTTTTGCGATAAAAAGCTTTACTTATGCTAAAAAAAAGCTTCTCTATTAGCGGATTTTAGCCGTCTATTAGCTAATTTCCAACTTTTATTAGCGAATTTAGCAGTTTTATTAGCGAATTACCCCCGTTTATTAGCGATTTGGATTGCCACCGATTATTTAGGAGTTAGCCTTTTACAAAGGAGTGAAACACATGCCCAACACAATTGTAGATATTGAGCTCGAAATACTAAAAAAGACTGTCCAGTCCTTTATCAAAAACCATGTTCTGCCCGCAGAACATGCGCCTGAAAAGTATGTAAAAGAGCTTTCCGAAGAAGTTGTCGCCCGTCTCAAAACTGAGGCCAAAAAGGCGGGATTACAGGCATTGCATGCCAAACAGGAATGGGGCGGGACAGGATTGTCTTTATCAGCAAGAGCTGTTTTGCTTGAGGAAGCAGCTAAGCACAGGCTGGGACTCTACCATCCTGCCGGTGATGCATTTGGCGGAGACTTCCCAAGTTTTTTGGACAAATGTTCACAGGAGCAGATTGATAAATATATAAAGCCTGCCATCAGCCTGGGCAAGGGATGTTTTGTTGCTGTATGGGAGGAACAAGAAGATAACCATCTTGACAGTTTGACCACGACAGCGATAAAGGACGGAACGGAGTGGATCATTAATGGCCATAAGGCATTCATTCAAAACATGGCCCAATCTTCCTTTGGAGTCATTCTTGTCAACTGTCAATTAGAAAATGGTGATTATCAGCCAGCCTTATTTTTACTGGAGACCAATCAACTTAGTGTTAAGGAAACCGTGCTGATTGATGTTCAATTAACTCATAGTATTGTATTGGAAAATATCCGCGTCAACGATTGTCAACGAGTCGGGGCAATAGGGGAGGGCATAGCTCTCGTTCAGCACTGGCTTGCAGAGGCACAGGTATTGCTTGGTGCAAAAAGTATTGGCGTAGCTACCAAAGCGCTTGAATTTGGGAAACAATATGCAATGTTACGAATAACTAGAGGGAAACCGCTCTCTGAATTTCCAACCATCCGAACCATGCTGGCAAAATCATATTTGAATTTGCAGGCTGCAAGATTAATGGTAAGCGATGCAGCCAAAAAAATAGAATCAAAGGAACAGAACTGGCAGCTCGCAGCCCAAATGGCAAAACTGCAGGCCACCGAAACTGCTTCAAAAGTCATCGATGATATTGTGCAAATACACGGCGGTTCAGGGTTCGCCGGTGACCTGCCAATCGAGCGATGGTACAAGGAAATTCGGATAGCAAGGGTAAACCTACAAAAAGCTGAAACTATCATGGAAAATATTGCCGATATAATACTTTAGAGTTAAAGAAAATTCTCTTAAGGGGTCTGACCTGTCAAGTTTTGGGATTACAAACTTAGCGGGATCCGGCCCTTTTTGAAAATTATTTTTTTGAAAATTACAATAAATGGAGGGATTTTCGATTATAAATGGAATTTTAATATAGTAACCTTTTAATTTTAAACATTATGTCAGTTAAGGAGCGATATCATGATAGATTTCATTCGATCAAGACAGTTGTTAGTGGACCAAATGCTTGAGCGGTCAACAAGAAGGTTTCCCAATAAGATTGCCTTAGTGAGCAATGAGGTGCGGGTAACTTACGAAGAACTACATAATCGTGTCAACGTCCTGGCTGGATGGCTCCAATTCAAAGGTATTCAAAAGGGTGACAAGGTTGCCTTGTTACTATTCAATCGAATCGAGTATGCAGAGTGTTTGTATGCTTTAGCCAAAATAGGGGCTGTCGCTGTTCCGATTAACTTCCGTTTACAACCGGCTGAAATTGAGTATATTCTCACAAACTCTGAAGCAAAAATGATTGTTGTTGACAACAAACTTGTTTCTACGATAGAAGTTATTAAAAACCATCTTCCGAACCTTGAAGAAATGGTTGTGGTTGATGATAACAGCCTACATAATGATTCCCATTATCCCTATAATCAGATTTTTACCAATCCATATACTCCTAGTTTGGTAGAGCATGAAGATGATGATGATTTCTTAATTTGCTATACATCCGGGACAACTGGCAAACCGAAGGGCGCTGTCCTATCTCATAAAAATGTTTATATGAATGCTATGAACTACTCTCTTGAATTTGGCCTTACAAAGGATGAGGTCCAGTTAATTACGACACCGATGTTCCATATCGGCGGGATTTCTGCCTTCTCCATGGTGGTTCTCATGGGAGGAAGGTCTATTTTTCATGATAAATTTGATCCGGAACGCGTATTGGAAACCTTTGACGCTGAGAAAATTACATACAGCTTCATGGTCCCTTCCATGTGGAATATGTTATTGGAACATCCGAGATTTGAAGAATTTGATGTTTCAAGTTTGCGGGTTCTTTGTACTGCCGCTGCTTCCACACCATTAGAATTGAAAAAACGGCTCATGAAGCATTTCCCAAATGCAGGAGTCTTTGATACTTACGGCCAGACAGAAACTTCACCAGGAACCACGACCTTAAAACCAACCGATTCCTTAAATAAATCTGGCTCGGTGGGATTGTCTTTTACCAATGTCGAGATTCGGGTTGTTGATGAGCGGATGCTCGATGTAGAACCGGGACAGGTTGGCGAAATTATCTTCAGAGGTCCGACCGTTATGAAGGGCTATTATAAAAATCCTGAGGCGACGGCGGAAGCGTTTCGAGGAGGCTGGCTTCACAGCGGCGATTTGGCCGTGACAGATGAAGAAGGGTATATTTCCGTTGTTGACCGCAAAAAGGACATGATTATCAGCGGCGGCGAGAATATTTATCCAAAAGAAATTGAAGAGGTATTATATACCCACCCTAATATTCTTGAAGCAGCAGTCATTGGTGTCCCGGACCCTAAATGGGGAGAAACGGTAAAAGCCTTGATTGTCCTGCGCAATGGGAAAAGTTTAACAGAACAAGAGGTTATCAACTATTGTTCAGGTGCATTAGCAAGCTACAAAAAACCGCGCTATGTAGAATTTTTGGAAGAATTGCCACGGAATGCGGCAGGAAAAATTCTAAAAACTGTTTTAAGAGAATTAGAAAGTACCAGGAAGGAGTCGTAAATTTTGCTTACAGAAATAGGAGTCACACAAGTAACCGTCCCGCTTCCTTTTCGTTTAAATCACGTGAATTGTTTTTTAGCCGAGGGAGCAAATGGATGGGTCATCATCGATGCAGGTTTAAATACAGAGGTTTCAAGGGATATCTGGCGGCCCATTATTGAAAAACATGATGTACAAGATATCATCATTACCCATTATCATCCTGACCATTTTGGCTATGCAGGGACTTTGCAGCAATTAACTAACGCTGAGGTTTGGATGACCGAAGTGGATGCAAAGACAGGACTAGACTGCTGGGAGCCGGAATCGATCGCTGAAATGAAGCAGCATTATGATACCTTTGGCTTTCCCGATGATTTATCCGCGGTACTAACATCAGATGAGAATAGTTTTAATGCTAAGGTAAAACCTTATCCTACAGTAAACCATCACCTCATAGAGGGAATGAAAATCCCTTTCGGTAACTATGAATATGAAGTGATATTTACACCGGGACACTCAGATGGGTTAGTAAGCCTTTTTAACAAGGAAAATAGCATTCTTTTTTCAACAGACCATATTTTGCCGAGAATTTCACCTAATATCTCTTATTGGTTCCGCGGCATCCGCAATCCATTAGAAGCGTTCTTTCAATCTCTTGAAAAAATAAAAGTATTGGATGCTGATTTCGTCATCCCTTCCCATGGCAAACCTTTTCGTGGAGCCAACCAGAGAATCGATGAATTATTGGCCCATCATCAGGAGCGGTTGGAAAAAGTCTGTGAGGTGCTGAAACAACCAAGGACTATCTACGAAGTAAACGGGCATTTGTTTCAAAATCTAAACATCCACGAAACACGCTTTGCCGTTGGTGAAACATTAGCACACTTGGAATACCTTTATTTCAATAATCAATGTTATAAAAATTTGCAGAACGGTACGTGGTATTACGAGATTAAATAAATGTCAAAAAAAATAACCTTACAGCAGCGGCCTTGATAAAGGCTGCTTTTATTATGATATTTTGTGGCGTTGCTAGGATTTTAAATGAAGAATTGGGAAAAATACCTATAATTCTTTCTCAACCGAAGGGTGTTTTTTATGGAATGGAGTTATTTATGGAAAGCGGTCTTGATTGTGATAGCGGGGACCATCCTGTTGAGAATTGCAGGCAGGAAAACCATATCTCAAATGACCTTAGCGGAAACGGTTGTTATGATTGCAATTGGAACTCTTCTTGCTCAACCTGTTGCGGGTAGGGATTTAAGGACCACCTTTATGGTTGGTGCTGTCTTTGTCGCGACACTGTTGGTAATGGAATTTGTCCAAATGAAATCTGACAAAATTGAAAAAGCGATCACAGGAAAGGCAAAGGTGGTAATCGACAACGGCAATTTAAATGAAACCAATTTGCGAAAACTGCGATTATCGGTAGACCAACTTGAAATGAAACTCCGACAAAAAAGTGTAACCAAAATAAGTGACGTAAAATGGGCAACACTCGAGCCGAATGGTCAATTAGGCCTTGAGTTAAAGGAGGAAGCCCAGCCTGTTACAAAAAAAGACTTCGAAGAGTTTAAACAAACAATCGTTAACTTGATCCCTAGTAATACGCAGCTTTCGCATATTAATGAAATTTTGAAGTTGTTAAACAATAAGGTGCAGCCCGAATCCCAAGAGGACATTTTTGCTGAGGTCAAGAACCAGGAACATACATCTCCACCGCCAAAGTATTTACAATAATTAGAGCGCCAGGCACTACTCTTAGAGGGTAGTGCCTGATTATATTTGAAGATATCTTTGCGTTATTATATTATAAAATTAATAATACTCAGTAGAGAATGAATATTTTTAGAATTTTGAACAGTTCCTTTTAAAACTATTGTTGGAGTGATTCCATGACCGCTGTCCTCATCGATAAAATTCCATTTCCGTTTTTTACAGCAGCATCTGACGGTTCCATCCTATATAGCAATGAAATAATTCAACAGCATATTCCGTTTTCTGGGAATAATATCAATGAGGTCTTTGATACTTGGCTTGAACTAAGGGGAGGCCAGTTAATCCATGCATCAACGGGTGATAAAGATTGGATTTTTATCAAAAGTATATTCCCTAATTCTGAGAAAATAGGCTATATCGGAACTTTTTCTACAGAATTGACTTCATTAATCGCGGAATTAAAGGAAGCCAGGAAAATCAACCGAGAGCTTAATGCCGTTATCGAGAATATGTATGACGGGATTTATATTACCAATAAAGAAGGCATTACCGTTAAAACAAATTCAGCGATTGAAAGGCTGACCGGGATTCCAAAGGAATATTATATTGGCAAAAAAGTCGATGATTTGATGAAAAGGGGTATTTTAAAAAACTCCGTTACCCACCAGGTCCTTGAGAAAAAGCGAAGCGTGTCTTTAGTCCAGCAAAATTTCAAAGGCAGGGAAGTGCTGTTAACCGGCAGCCCTGTTCTTGATGAAAATGGTGAAATTGAAAGTATTGTCACCAATATCCGCGACCTATCGGAGCTAAATGACCTACAGGCCGCACTGACAAAGGCAAATCAGTTGAATCATAGTTATAAAGAAGAAATTGAGCGTCTGAAAGGCAAATCATTTACAAAAAGTGGCGTGGTCATCCGGAGTGAGCAGCTGCAGAAAATTTATGAGACAGCAGAGCGCATCGCCAATGTCGATGCGACCGTGCTTATTCTTGGTGAAACAGGAACAGGGAAAGATGTTCTGGCCCGCTATATATTTGACAATTGTGAACGAAGCCGGAGAGGTCAAATGATTAAAATCAATTGTGGTGCCATTCCCCCGGATTTGCTCGAATCGGAATTGTTTGGCTATGAGGCCGGTGCCTTCACTGGAGCGAGTAGCAAAGGAAAGCCGGGTATGTTTGAGCTTGCCAATGATGGCGTCCTTTTCCTTGATGAAGTGGGGGAGCTTCCGCTTCACTTACAGGTTAAACTCTTACGGGTCATCCAGGAGCGAGAAGTGCAGCGGATCGGCGGAACGGTCCCTAAGAAAGTGGATGTTCGCACCATTGCTGCCACGAACAGAAATTTAAAGGAAATGGTAGCGGACGGGAAGTTTCGCGAGGACTTATTTTATCGTTTGAATGTGATTCCCATTTCCATTCCACCGCTCAGCGATCGGAAGGCCGATATTCTGCCGCTCGTCGATTATTTCCTGGAGGTAATGAATAGCAAATATTCCTTGGACAAACAACTCTCCTCGGGTCTCAAAGAGTTCTTCTATAATTATGACTGGCCGGGGAACGTCCGCGAATTGTCCAATTTGATTGAGAGAATGTGCCTTGTTACAGAAGAATCAACCTTAACCGTTGATCATTTGCCAGTCGATTATCGAAAAACGGGAATGCAGGACATTCCGATCAATGAGATGATGACTTTGAAGCAGGCAACTGAAATAGCGGAAGAGAAGCTACTTAAACTGGCACTGAAAAAATATCGGACGACCTATGAATTAGCGGAAGCACTAGATAGCAGCCAGCCAACCATCGTAAGGAAATTAAAGAAATACAACTTGAAATTTTGATTGACCAAACCACCTTCAAAGGTGGTTTTTATTTTTGATTCATTAATGATTTTTTAATTCAAAAATGAATCACAGGAATTAACCATACTTTTGCCGTTTCTTTAATTCAAAAATGAATCATTCGAATTATAGAAAAGTTCGAAATACTTATTTTTTAAGCGTTTCCAATGTTGGCACGGTTCTTGCATCTATTTTAAGCAGAAACAAAAAAGAGGAGGAAATACATATGTTAGTGACACTTCCGCAAGAAATTGAACAAATGAAACAAATGGTACGTAACTTCGTTGAAAAAGAAGTTGAACCTTACGCTCAGATCATCGAGGACGAGGATCGCATTCCGCAGCACCTGATTGACCAGGCAAAAGACTTAGGATTATTCGGCATCAGCATTCCTGAAGAATACGGCGGCATCGGGCTAAATACGGTTGGCAAAGCTGTTGTTCTTGAACAGCTTGGCCGCACGCATAACGGTTTCGTCAGCTTAATCAGTGCCCATACTGGAATCGGTTCTACTGGGCTTGTAAAGCTAGCCTCTGATTACCTGAAGCAAAAATACCTTCCAGACATGGCCGCAGGCAAAAAAATTGCCGCCTTCGCACTTTCTGAACCAGGTGCCGGCTCAGATGCAACTAATCTAGCGACACGTGCAGAAAAAGTGGGCAACAACTGGATTCTAAATGGGACAAAGCATTTCATTACCAATGCACCGGTTGCCGATGTGTTTACCGTATTTGCCTTAACAGATCCTGAAAAAGGTGCCAAGGGCGGCATTACGGCGTTCCTCGTTGAAAAGAATTTCCCTGGCTTCACCGTCGGCAAGAAGGATAAAAAAATGGGCTTACGTGGTTCCTATACTGCCCAGTTAATTTTTGAAGACTGTGTGGTTCCTGAAGAAAATGTGATCGGCGAAGTCGGCATGGGCTACATGTCAGCGTTAAAAATCTTGGGCGAAGGCCGCGTGGGCTTGGCCGCACGGTCCGTCGGTTCATGTGACAAATTAATTGAGCTTTCTGCTTCCTATTCTAAGCAAAGAGTCCAATTTAAAAAACCAATTGCGGCAAATCAAGCGATTCAATGGATGCTGGCCGATATGGCAACTGAAACAGAGGCGGCAAGAGCCCTTACCTTAAAAGCAGCAATGATGATTGATGAAGGAAAAGTAGTCATCAAGGAAGCATCGATGGCGAAATTATTCGCTTCCGAAGTGTTTAACCGAGTGGCTGATAAAGCCGTTCAAATCCATGGCGGTATGGGGTATGTATCTGATTATCCGGTTGAGCGCTTCTACCGTGACGCCAGGATTACCAAGATCTATGAAGGAACAAACGAAATCCAGCGCCTGATTATTGCAAGAAGAATCTTAGAAGAGAATTAAGATGGGGGACGGACATGCAAAAAGAACTGTTTAATATCGAAAATAAGGTTGCTTTTATTACAGGCGGAGGCAGAGGGCTTGGCCGGCAAATCGCTGAGGCATATGCTTCCTCCGGTTGCCACATCGCCGTTTGTTCGCGGCATTTAGACCAGTGTGAGGAAACGGCACAGTATTTATCTGAAACGTTTGGTGTGAAAGCGAAAGGGTATTCCTGCAATATTCAAAATGAAAACGACGTCAACGAGCTGGTAAGCCAGATTCTCTCTGATTTCGGACAAATTGACATTCTTGTTAACAACAGCGGCGCCACCTGGGGAGCACCGGTTGAAGAAATGCCTTTGGAAGCCTGGGAAAAAGTCATGAACGTTAACCTGACCGGGATGTTTCTAGTGACAAAAGCAGTCGGCAAACAGATGATTGAACGAAAATCCGGCAAGATTATCAACATTGGTTCAGTGGCGGGCATCAAGGCGGAACCGCCTGAAGTGCTAAATGCCATTGGCTACAGCACTAGCAAAGCGGCCGTTCATCATTTTACAAAAGACCTTGCTAGAAAATGGGCCCGTCATCAAATTTATGTCAATGCCATTGCACCGGGATTCTTCCCATCCAAAATGACGAAACATGTGCTAGCAGAACGCGGAGAGGAAATTAAAAAGCACAATCCGCTTGGCAGAATTGGCGATGACCACGCTCTAATGGGAGCCGCGCTTTACTTTGCCAGCCCGGCGAGTGACTTTGTGACTGGGCAGGTTTTGGCTGTGGATGGTGGAAGTACGCTTTAGGGCTCGTCTCTGCCTTGAAGGCATCTTGGGAGAGAAAATCGGGTTTATCCGAGAGTAAGTGGAGCTTATGCGAGAGTATTTCTTGCCTATCCGAGAGTAAAGGCGTCTTGCGAGAGAAAATTGGGTTTATCCGAGAGTAAACCAGGCCTAAGCGATAGTATTTCCTATCTATCCGAGAGAAAAACCAATTTATCCGTGAGTAGTGCCCGAAACCATATTTAATAAAACGCTTTAAAAAGGAGGTGCGATGTACTTGCAAAATTTAAAGAACCGGCCCTGGTATCAATTTTACAAGCAGGATGAGAGTATTGAAATTCCGGAAATTCCGCTTTACCGTATGCTGGAAGAATCCGTCCAAAAATATAGCGATAAAACTGCCATTATTTTCGAGGATGAACATGTCACTTTTCAGGAACTGAAGGATCAGGTCGACAGGCTGGCAGGCGCTTGGCGGGAGCTGGGCTTCCAAAAAGGCGAGCGGATTGGCTTAATGCTCGCCAATCATCCAGATTATATTATTTGTTATTATGCTGCACAAGCACTCGGACTAACGGTGGTCCAAATCAATCCATTGTATACGCCACGAGAGCTATTGCAAATCGTTAATGACTCGCAGGTCTCCTATATTGTAGGGGATCCAAAGTCAAGAAAAACCATTCTCGATGTAAACGAACTCTATCCGTTTCGGTACATTATTGGCTCACAATTTGAAGATTTGCACTCAGAAGAGTGTAAAACACTGGATTTGCTGATTCCATTTTCAGAACCAATCAATGCACCTGTGGAAATAGACGTCAGGGAAGATATTGCGGTCATTCAATATACCGGGGGCACCTCCGGGAAAATGAAAGGGGCCATGCTCACCCATTACAACCTGGTTGCCAATGTGGTTCAAAGTCTTCATATGTATGGGGAGAACATGGTCCGCGGTGAGGAGACCATTCTCGCTGCAACCCCTTTGTATCACGTGTACGCCATGACAAGTGCTATGAATCTCGGAATCCATATTGGGGCCAAAATTTTGTTGTTCAGAAAATTTGAAATCAATCATGTTCTGGAAAAAATTGAACAATATCAACCTACATTTTTTCCAGGTGTACCAAAAATGTATATTTCTTTCGTGAACCACCCGGCAATCAAAGATTATCGCTTGAACTGCTTGAAATTTTGTTCATCCGGTTCTGCCCCGCTGCCGGTAGAAGTGCTCAAAGGCTTTGAGGGGCTAACAGGTGCAAAAATTTCGGAAGGATTCGGACTGTCGGAAGCATCGCCTACCACACACCGAAATCCGCCATTTGGAATCCGGAAGGTTGGAAGCATTGGGATTCCCCTGCTTGGCACAGATTGCATGATTGTAGATGAACAGAACAACGAAGTGGGTCCGAAAAGTATCGGGGAACTGCTAATCAAAGGCCCGCAGATTATGAAAGGCTACTGGAATAACCAAGAAGAGACTCATGCAGCACTGCAGGACGGATGGCTTCATACCGGAGACCTCGCGATGATGGATGATGACGGTTATTTTTACATCGTCGGCCGAAAAAAAGAAATGATCATTGTTGGCGGATTCAATATCTATCCACAAGAGGTGGAGGGTGTCCTATATGAACACCCGGATATCGAGGAAGCAGCCGTAGTCGGTATTCCCCACGAAATGCACGGGGAAATCGTCAAAGCATTTATCGTCCCAAAAATCGGGAGGGAAATCGATCACGATGAATTAAAGGGATACTGCTATTCAAAGTTAACACCATACAAGGTTCCAAAAATGTTCGAAGTGCGCGAGGCCCTGCCGAGAAATACCGTAGGGAAACTTTTAAAAAGGCTCCTAGTCAAAGAGGAGCTTGAGAAAGGAGAAAAAGAATGACAACAAACATTCAAAAAGTTGGTGTCGTTGGCGCCGGCACCATGGGCGCCCAAATTGCCATGGTGTGTGCGCTCGGCGGTTATAGCGTCACGCTGCAGGATGTAAGTCCAGAAAGCCTTGAAAAAGGAAAACAAATCCTTGATGAACAAATGCAAAAAAGGGTGGCAAAAGGAAGACTGACAGCAGAAACCGTTGAAGCTGCTTTCAATCGAATCAAGTTCACCTCGTCCTTGGAAGAATTAAGCGATGCTGACATTGTTATCGAAGCGATTGTTGAAAAATTGGAGATTAAAAGAGAGCTATTTTCAAAGCTTGATAAAATCACACCGGCCCACGCGATTCTGGCCACTAACAGCTCAACCATCGTTAGTTCGAAAATTGCGGATGCAACCGAACGCCCGGATCAAGTGTGTAATGTCCATTTCTTCAATCCTGCCCTTGTGATGGAGCTTGTCGAGGTCGTCCGCGGGCCGCACACTTCTGCTGAAACGGCCGAAACGGCGATGGAGTTTGTGAAATCCATCAATAAGCTTCCAGTCCTGCTCAACAAAGAAATATCCGGTTTTGTCGCCAACAGAATTTTAGGAAAGTTGATGGACGAAGCGTTGTTCCTTCTCGAAAATGGGATTGCAAGCCACGAGGACATCGACCTAGTTGTCAAAAAAGCGCTCAACCATCCCATTGGCCCATTTGCCCTGATGGATTTAACCGGACTCGATGTCAATTACCTCGTCCGCATGCAGCGTTACCAGGAGAGCGGCGACGAGCGGGACAAACCTTCAAAGATTGTCCAAGAAAAAGTTGAAAAAGGCGAGTTAGGAAGAAAGACAGGTAAAGGGTTTTATACGTATGATGCCGCACCGGCAAAAGTTTAAATAGGAGGGTTATAAAATGAATATTTATGTGTTGTTAAAAAGAACGTTTGATACTGAAGAAAAAATTGTCGTTTCAAAAGGAGCCATCCAAGAGGACGGTGCTGAATTTATTATCAATCCATATGATGAGTACGGTGTAGAAGAAGCGATCCAAATCCGCGACAATCAAGGCGGGGAAGTAACCGTCGTGTCCGTTGGCGGGGAAGATGCAGAAAAGCAGCTGCGTACCGCGCTGGCAATGGGAGCAGATAAGGCAGTCCTAATCAATACAGAGGACGACCTTGAAGCAGGCGACGAATTTACGACTGCAAAAATTTTGGCTGAATACCTTAAGGATAAAGATGTGGATCTGATTTTTGCAGGAAACGTCGCGATTGACGGAGGAAGCGGACAAGTCGGACCACGTGTCGCCGACCTCTTAGATATCCCTTATGTCACCACCATTACAAAAATCGAAGTAGACGGCCAGAACGTAAACATCGTTAGAGATGTGGAAGGAAGCTCTGAAACGATTGAAACATCACTGCCGCTTTTGGTAACCGCACAACAAGGCTTAAATGAACCGCGCTATCCATCTTTGCCAGGAATCATGAAAGCGAAGAAAAAGCCGCTCGAAGAATTAGAGCTAGATGACCTTGATTTAGAGGAAGACGATGTTGAAGCAAAAACGAAAACAATCGAAATTTACCTGCCTCCGAAAAAAGAAGCCGGCCGCGTTCTTGAAGGAGAGCTTCAAGATCAAGTAAAAGAACTCGTAAATCTGCTTCATTCAGAAGCAAAGGTAATTTAAGGAGGGAAATGACATGACTAGAAAAGTTATTGTACTTGGAGAAATCCGTGATGGGGAACTAAGAAATGTATCATTTGAAGGGATTGCCGCAGCAAAAACTGTTGCCGAAGGTGGAGAAGTAGTTGCTGTCCTGCTTGGTGAATCGGTTGGAAATCTGGCACAAGAGTTGATTCAGTATGGTGCTGACCGGACTGTCGTGGTGGAAAACCCTAAGCTTGCCAGCTACACGCCAGATGGCTTTTCCCAGGCAATCCTTGCTGTTGTGGAGCAGGAACAGCCTGAAGCGATTATCTTTGGCCACACAGCACTTGGTAAAGACTTATCACCTAAGGTTGCCAGCAAGCTTGGTTCCGGGTTGATTTCCGATGCTGTGGCGATTGAAGCAGCAGGGGGAAATGTTGTTTTTACCCGACCAATCTATTCCGGTAAAGCATTTGAAAAGAAAATTGTCACGGACGGCCTAATTTTTGCCTCCATCCGACCAAATAATATTGCACCGCTTGAAAAAGATGCATCCCGCACTGGTGAGGTGTCCTCTGTTTCTGTGGAAATCAAAGATTTGCGTACTATTATTCGCGAAGTAGCGAAAAAGGCAATCCAAGGTGTTGACCTAACAGAAGCAAAAGTGATCATTTCCGGTGGACGCGGCGTGAAAAGTGAAGAAGGCTTCAAGCCGCTTCAAGAGCTTGCAGATGTACTTGGCGGCGCGGTTGGCGCTTCACGCGGTGCGTGTGATGCGGAGTACTGCGATTATTCCCTGCAGATTGGACAAACAGGTAAGGTTGTGACGCCTGATCTTTATATCGCTTGCGGAATTTCTGGGGCCATCCAGCACCTTGCGGGAATGTCCAACTCCAAAGTGGTCGTTGCTATCAATAAGGATCCGGAGGCCAATATTTTTAAAGTGGCCGATTACGGAATTGTCGGAGATTTATTTGAAGTGGTGCCAATGCTTACCGAAGAAATTAAAAATTTGCTTGTAAAAGCTTAGGTTTAGGAGATTAACAGAAAAGCAGCCCCCTTCTTAAGGAGGGCTCTTTCTGCATGAAAGGGGAAAGTAGCATGGAAATAGTTAGTGTTATCGGTTCCGGCACGATGGGACGTGGAATTGCTTATACAAGTGCAGCGGCGGGTTTTATAACCTATGTCCAAGATATCAGTGAAACTGCCCTAGGAACCTGCCGATCCTACATCGAAAAGCAATTTAATCGTGCTGTTGAAAAAGGCGAACTTGATAGAGAAACGGCAGATGCTGCCATAAACAGAATCCGCTATACCACCCAGCTTGAAGAAGCTGCGAAGGATGCCGATATAGTCATTGAAGCTGTTTTGGAAATCATGGATTTAAAAATAGAAATCTTTAAGCAGCTGGATAAAATCGTTAAGCCTTCTGTGATTTTGGCTACCAATACATCGACGATGAGCCCAACGGAAATTGCGGCGCAAACATCGAGACCGGAACGCTGTCTTGCTCTTCATTTCTTCAACCCAGTACCGAGAATGAAGCTGATTGAAGTGGTTTGTGGACTGGAAACTTCCGAGGAGACGATCGAAAAAAGCTTTGAATTTGGAAAAGCGCTCGGAAAGGAATGTGTCAAAATCAATGAGTTCCCCGGCTTTGCCACCAGCCGGATGAACTGCCTGATTGGGAATGAAGCCATGAATATGGTCATGGAAGGTGTGGGGACGGTCGAGGACATCGATAAGGCTATTAAACTGGGACTCAACCATCCAATGGGTCCGCTTCAACTCGCCGACCTTGTTGGTCTTGATACAAGGCTCCGCAATATGGAATATCTCCATAAAACACTTGGAGAGAAATACCGTCCATGTCCTATTCTCGTAAAATATGTAAAAGCAGGCCGGCTGGGGAAAAAAAGCGGTAAAGGGTTTTATAACTATAATTAATAGGGGGAGTTATTGATGCAAAACTATCAAAATCTTGAAATTAATCGAAAAGGGCGCCTTGCCTATATCGTCATTAATCGTCCTGAGCTTCGCAATGCTTTGAACTTTGAGACTTTGCAGGAGATTGCTGCCGCGCTTAATGAGTTAAGGGGAGACGATTCAGTCGGCGTTGTTGTTTTTACCGGAAAAGGTGAAAAATCCTTCGCTGCCGGAGCGGATATTAGCCAGTTAAAAAAGAAGACTGCTCTTGATGTTTTCAAACCGGGCGGGATGCAAGAGGTATATGACCTCATTGAAATGTATGATAAACCAACCATTGCGATGGTAAACGGCTTTGCCTTAGGCGGGGGCTGCGAGCTTGCGCTTGCTTGTGATATTAGGGTTGCGTCCGCGAATGCCAAGTTTGGCCTGCCGGAACTGAATCTTGCTATCATTCCTTCTGCTGGCGGGACCCAGCGCCTGGCTCGCGTGGTTGGCAAAGGGAAAGCGCTTGAGATGATTCTAACTGGAAAAATGATTGACGGGGAAGAAGCGTACCGGATTGGATTAGTATCTGAAGTAGTAGCACCTGAAGATCTGGTAGCAAAAACCGAGGAAGTAGCCGATAAAATCCTTGCAAAAGGACCGCTTGCTGTTAAGTTGGCAAAGCTTGCCGTTTTAACCGGATTTGAAACAGACCAAAGAACAGGCCTGCTTATTGAAAAACTTGCCCAAGCTGTCCTGTTTTCTACAGAAGACAAAAACGAAGGTACATCTGCCTTTTTAGAAAAAAGAAAGCCGGAATTCGCATCTAAATAAAGTAATAAGTGCCTGGTATCATCCGATTTATGACGGTACCAGGCATTTTGTTTGTCGATTTTTTGAAAAAATGCAAAAGGAAAAATTAAAATTATAGTCGAATCTTTTACTTAGTGCTTTTCTAAAAATTTTTATTGATGGAGTTTAAGATGAACAAATTTGCAGTTAACCTTACAACTATTTTTACTGAAGTTCCTTTTTTGGAACGATTTAAGAAAGCCCGGGAGAGTGGATTTTCCTATGTGGAGTGTCAATTTCCTTATGCTTATTCGATAGAAGAGATTCAGATGGAACTTGTCCGGAATGAATTATCGATGGTGCTCTTGAATTTGCCGCCAGGTAATTGGTCAAAGGGTGACCGTGGCCTTGCGGTAGACCCTAATCGGGTGGATGAATTTAGAAGTTCAGTTATGGAAGGAATAAAGTATGCCACAGCCATGAACGTTCCGAGAATTCACTGTATGGCCGGTATCGTTTCCGAAGATGATAAGAAAATCGCTAATGAAGTCTTTCTTAAGAACCTTTTCTTTGCCGGAACGGAAATGGCGAAGCATGGCATCACAGTTTTAATAGAACCGATTAACCAAAACGATATGCCGGATTATTTTTTGAGTGATATTCATCAGGCAAAGGACATTCTCGATACGTTGAGGCTGCCGAATGTGAAGCTTCAATTTGATTTTTACCATATTCAAAGAATCCATGGGAATCCGCTCACACTTTTTCAACAATATGCAGACGTGGTGGGCCATATTCAAATTGCCGATGTTCCGGGGCGGAATCAGCCTGGCATAGGGGAAATGGATTATCAAAGTATTTTTCAATATTTACATGATACATATGAAGGGTATATTGGGCTGGAATATATCCCTTTAGGGAAAAGCCAAGATAGCTTCGAATGGCTTAGGGGAGGAGGAAAATAAACATGAAAATAGGATTTGTTGGGATTGGAGTAATGGGTTCAAGGATGGTAAAAAGGCTCTTGCATCACGGGTATCAAGTAAGTATCTATAACCGGACGAAGGAAAAAGTAAAAGCGTTGGTGGAGCATGGGGCAGGACAAGAAGAAGCTATCTCATCGCTGGCACAAAGCAGTGATGTTATTTGCACCTGTTTATCTATGCCAGGGGACGTTCTAGAAGTGTATCAAGGAAACGGTGGAATCCTTGAAAATGCCCGGCCCGGTACCATTTGTATCGATTTTACTTCTGTCGGTGCAGATACGAGCAAGACCATCCACGCTCGCGCCAATGAAAAAGGATTAAGTTATCTCGACTGCCCGGTAAGCGGCGGGCCAGAGGGTGCGGAAAGTGGATCTTTGACGATAATGGTGGGGGGCGAACAGGCTGCGTTTGAAAAAGTTTTTCCGATACTAGGCGTTGTCGGGGGAACAATTGAACATCTCGGTCAATCAGGTGCTGGCAGCATTGCCAAACTCATGAACCAATATCTTGTTGCGGTTCATTCCTTGGCAGTTTCTGAAGTGATGGTAACCGGGTCTAAATTTGGCCTTGCCCCAGAGCAACTTTACAAAATTCTCTCTGCGAGCTATGGGGACAGTCGAATTTTGCGGAGACATATGAAGGAGTATGTATTCGACCGCAAATTTGAGCCTGGCGGCGCCGTGAAATATGTTCACAAAGATGTCCGCTTGGCCAATCAGCTATTACAAGAGGCAGGGTTGAGGGAATTTACGGGTCAATTGGCAGAGGAGGCCTATCGCTTGTCAACCGAGCAAGGTTTAGGCGATTTGGATATGTCGGCGGTTATTCTGCCGTTGGAGGAACAATGCGGGGTCGTGGTGAAGAAAAACAGTTAGTGTAATGAACGTAGTAAAACAGAAATTAGTTTGGTAGTATTTTACCCGTTGGGATGCCCGGATAGTTTTGACGGTAAAAATATTAGGTTCTATATTACCGTGTGATGGCTGGAAACCTGTGAGATGTAAAAATATTGGTTCTATTTTACCCACGTGATACCCGTAAACTCGGGAACGGCAAAATTAAGGGATCCTATTTTACCCGAGTGAGCCCCGGAAATCTTTGGACGGTAAAAATAGAGGTTCTATTTTACCCATTTGATACCCGTAAACTCGGGAACGGTAAAAATAGAGGTTCTATTTTACCCTCGTGGTGCTCGGAAACTAGCGAAGGGTAAAAATAAAGAATCCTATTTTACCCGCGTGATGCCAGGAAACCTGTGAACGGTAAAAATAGAGGTCTTATTTTACCCGTGTGGTACCCGAAAACTCGGGAACGGTAAAAATAAGGGATGCTATTTTACCCGTGTGATGCCAGGAAACCTGTAAAACGATAAAAATAGGGTGCTTATTTTACCCGCGTGGTGCCCGGAAACTCACGAACGGTAAAAATAAGGGATCCTATTTTACGGGCGTGGTACCCGGAAACCGATGAACGGTAAAAATAGAGGTCTTATTTTACCCGTGTAGTTCCCGTAAACTATCGAGCGGTAAAAATAAGGGATTTTATTTTACCCTCGTGAGTCCCAGAAACCTGTGGAGGGTTAAAATAGAGGCCCTATTTGCCCGAACAGGTGTCTGGTAACCCACGAATGGTAAAAATAGTCCTCCTATATTATCCGTGTGTTTTTAGAAACGATAATATCAGTCAAAAAATGTGCCAGATACCACCATTTAGTGAACATCTGGCACTTACTACGACTTTATTATCTTTGCGTGCGGACAGTGTTTTGCGAGAACGTCCATAAACTCGTCCCTGTCCTTGGGTGAAATGAGAACAGTATCATATTGACCGTAGGTAATCTCAAGTCTTTTTAAAGACAACGCCGGGCTAGATAAGGGATTCATGGTTTTCTTGACGGATTTTATGGAATAAAACGGAATAATTTTCTTAAACGGCCCATACCTAACAATTAACTTTTTATCATCAATAACATAGTAAGTAGTGAGCCACAGCCACAATATAAAAATGGATAATAGAATCGGGACTAGGAGCGCAACTATTGTTTCTCCAACATTCGGAGTGTCTTCAAAAACCGCCAATCCACTGCTTCCAATTGCAAATATCATGCCCCCGAAAACAATAACTGTTAGCCACCAATCCTTCTTTGATGAATATTTCATAATATCACCACCAAAAAGGTTCTTTATATTTAATACGATTAACTTTATAAAAAGGTTTCCTAATAAAATGATAAACCTGCAATGAATAATTCATTAAAAACAGCCAGGATACCTAAACATAACCTGGCTGTTTGTGATTCTAATTCTGATATAGATAATAATCCTGCGAATGATAACTCCTAAATCCGCAAGATTCATAGAGCTTCAGGGCATGGGCATTTTGGGCCTCAACCTCCAGAAAAATAGGCAAGCCCTTTTCATGTTCCGTTTTGACGACGTTTGACAAGGCCCTGCGGCCAATCCCTTTCCCCTGCAGTTCAGGGAAAACTGCGAAACCATAGATCCATGCTTCGCCATTAGAATCGGAAACTCGCATTTTTCCAGCTGTTTTTCCATCTGCCTCAATAATCAGCCTTTGATCGCTATTACTTTCTGAGAGTGTCTGTTGAAATTCCCGTGCTTCTTTTTCACTAAATCCAAAGCAAGAGATTTCCAACTGTATTTCTGCTTCCCAATCTTCCTTAGAAAAAGATGGTCTCACCGTTACAGAAGGATCGTCGGATAATTCGGTGAACTGCCATTTCATCTGATACTCCGCCACTGCAAAGGTACACGGAATATTTTTTAAAAATTCCTTTGCTGATTGAGAGTCTGTTGGAGCATTTAATAAAATTGTGCTCGCACCGTGTTTCTTTGCCTCGATAAGTCCCATTTCCAGCAGTTCCGAAAAAATCCCTCTTCTTCGGTAATCGGGGTGCACCATCCCGCAAAGCTCCACTTTATTTCCAAACCCATAGCTTCCTAAAAAACCAACAAGCTTGCCGTCTTCGTAACGAAAGAAATCTTCCTGCCGGTTTGCGCTACGGTTTTCGAGCATATCATCATTAAGCTTTAGGTGGAAACCACCTTCTTTTTCACAAGTCTCTTGTAGAGCTTTAATTTCCTTTAATTGTTCCTGTTTTAACATCTTTGTCACCTCAGTTCATAATCCACTATATTTATTCTTGTTCAAGTTGAAGTATTCCTTCTTCAAGGACAAGTTTCCACTATTAAGTGATGAAAAAAGTAATCAGATAATTTATAATAAACTGACAAGGGGTGGAAATAGATGAATAATTTGGGAACAAATCTTCAAGAACAAATTCACAAACTTACTGACGAATTAAACCGTACCAGCAAATTGGCCAAGATTTTTGAAGATTTTATCGACTCCAGCTACGATCCAATTTTTATTACCGATAAAAACGGATATGGTTTTAAAATGAACAAGGCTTATACAAGAGTCACGGGTGCCACAAAAGAACAGCTAATTGGAAAACATATGAACGATTTAAAAGAGAATGGCATCATTTCCGATTCCATCTCCATGCATGTTTTAGAAAAAAAAGAAAGACTCACGATGGTCCAAAAAGTAAATGGGAAAGAACTCTTGGTTACAGGTAACCCCATCTTTGATGAGAATGGGGAAATTTTGTATGTTGTCACCAACCTAAGGGACATTTCCTCTTTAAATCAATTGAAGATCGAACTAAAACAGACCAAGGCGCTTGCGGACCAGTATTTGCAAGAATTAGAGTTCTATCAAAAAAAGGAACATATCATCTCACACCAAGGCATTATCGCCAACAGTGACAAAATGTTAAAAGTCATCGATTTAGTGGAAAAAATTGCCCCGGTTCATTCGACGGTTTTACTGCTTGGGGAATCAGGGGTCGGGAAGGAAATAATCGCTAATTTAATTCAAAAATTAAGCTCCCGTGCCAATCAACCTTTCATCAAAGTGAATTGTGCCGCCATTCCCAAGGATTTGCTTGAATCTGAGTTATTTGGCTATGAAAAAGGGGCTTTTACAGGTGCTGACAGCAGGGGCAGGGCAGGACTATTTGAACAGGCCGACAAAGGCACCATTTTCCTTGATGAAATTGGGGAAATGCCGCTCCATCTTCAGGTCAAGCTTTTAAGGGTCATTCAAGAATTAGAAGTCAGACGGATTGGCGGAGGTCAACCGAAGAAAATTGATATTCGGATTATCTCAGCTACCAATAAAGACCTGGAATCAATGGTAGTCAGAGGGGAGTTTCGCCAAGACTTATACTACCGCTTAAATGTTGTTCCTATTAAAATCCCTTCCTTACGCGAACGGAAAGAGGACATCCCGCTCCTCGCTTTTTATTTTTTAAAGAAATTGAACCAAAAATATAACATGAATAAGCAATTGTCGGATGCGGCTATTACCCAAATGAAGACCTATTCCTGGCCGGGGAACATTCGCGAGATGCAGAATTTGATAGAACGGCTTGTGGTAACTGTCGAGTCAGAAATGATAGATACCCGCCATTTTTCTTTCAATCATCAGTATTTGTCCCAATCCTTAACAACTGAAAAGACATTAAAAGAAGTTGTCCAAGACCTTGAAAGAACGATGATCATGGAAGCGATGGTTCAATACCGTTCCACCAGGAAAGCGGCAAAGGCCCTCGGTATCAGCCAATCGACATTAGTGAAAAAAATGCAGAGGCTTGGATTTCAGCAAACCGATTACGTTCTTCATCAGTGATTCTGAATAGAATCACTTTTATTGTGCTTTTAGACTATAAAAATAACAATTTTGTGAACATGACAATGTTTGTGGTTTTGGCATGGAAATTGCATATTAGATAAACGTGCAGAACTATTAAAAATAATAGGGAGGAATTCATTAAAAATGAAACGATGGTTGGCAGGAGGGAACAACCCATGACAGATATTATCGGAAATAGAACAATTCCAAAGCTTTTAGAAGAAATGACTGCTCTTTTTCCCAAAAAGACCTTTATCGTATTTGAAGACAAGGATGAACAGACACTTTCTCGTACATATGAAGAATTTAGCAGCCGGGTCAGAAGGCTTGCATCTGCTTTACATGCTTACGGTATTAGAAAAGGTGATAAAGTCCTGCTGCACCTGCCTAACAGCATGGACTTTATGATTTCCTGGTTCGCCATTACATCCATTGGCGCAGTTATGGTGCCAACTAATATTCTTTCCACAGTAGATGAAATTGCCTACCTATTGGAACATTCGGAAACAAGGCTTGTCATTACCGAAGATGAATATGTAGAAAAGTTTACTAGTTTCCAACCTCAATTAAATGGTTTGATTTTGTCAAGAAGCAAGGGCAGCCAAGAGTATGGGGTAAGTCTTGATGAAGTTATCATGCAGCACGAACCAATGAAGGCCTTTCCTAAGCTCTCAAGTGATGATATTGCAGCGATATTGTATACATCAGGGACGACATCCAAGCCAAAAGGGGTTCTAATCACTCACGCCAACTATGTGTTTGTCGGAGAAATCATGTCGAGGTCGTTAAGGTTAACTCCTGAAGACCGAGTGATGATTGTACTGCCGATTTTCCATGGAAACGGTCAATATTATTTGTCGATGCCAGCCCTCACGGTAGGCGCAAGTATTGCGATAACAGAAGCCTTCAGTGCTTCCAGATATTTCAAGCAGGCGAAACGTCTCGAGGCCACGGTCGGTTCCTTGTTTGCCGCACCAATCAAAATGATTTTGAAAAAAGAATATGATTCGGAAGACGCCAATAATAACCTGCGTTTAATTGTTTTTGCCCAATCAGTTACGAGCGAACAGCTGCGAACCTTTGAGGAAAGGTACCAGGTTCCATTATGCCAGTTGTATGGCATGACCGAAACCGTCGGAACGCCGCTGATCAATCCAATAAATGGCGTACGTGATAATTTAAGTATCGGCCGTCCGAATATTGCCTATAACGTCAAACTGGTGGATGAAAATGGCTGTGAAGTAGAGGACGGTGAAGAAGGGCAAATTGTCGTTTCCGGTATTCCGGGCAGAACGATTATGAAGGGGTATTTTAACAATGAGACAGCCACAAACGAGACATTGCAGGATGGCTGGCTTTATACAGGGGATATGGCCCGTAAGGATCCGGATGCGGATTTTTTCTATTTTGTTGACCGGAAGAAGGATATGATCAAACGGGCTGGAGAGAATGTGGCAGCAAGTGAAGTCGAGTCTGTTTTGAATCAGCATCATGCTGTATTTGAAAGCGCTGTCACTGGAATGCCGGACGAAATGAGGGACGAATCCATTCACGCCTTCGTCATCTTGAAGGACGGCTATGATACTCCTCCACAGGAATTAATCGATTTCTGTACGAATAAACTAGCCAAATTTAAGGTTCCGGAATCCATTCAGATTTTAACCGAGTTTCCGAGAACGTCTGTTGGAAAAATTCAAAAGCATTTATTGAAGAATTATATCTTAGAAAAAGGGAGGAAATGAAATGAAAACGAATCTGCAAAATGAATCACCAAAATCTTCGTTAAATAACCAAAATAATATTGTAGCAAAGGTTGGACTTTTCTTTGCTAAGATTGCCGAAAGATGGCTGCCGGATGCCTTCGTTTTTGCTGTGTTGCTGACGGTGATTACGTTTCTTGGCGGAATGTTCATCACGGATAAATCACCGGTGGACATGGCCATTTATTGGGGAGACGGCTTTTGGGGACTGTTAACCTTTACCGCGCAAATTATTACTACGTTCATCATGAGTTACGCTTTAGCTTTAACAAAACCAGTTTCTAAAACACTTGAATCAATCGCCGGAATTTGTAAAACACCAACTTCTGCTATTTTACTAGTGACCTTTACGTCGCTTTTTGCCTCACTAATCAGCTGGGCATTTGGACTTGTGGTCGCCGGCATTATCGCGAAGCTAGTGGCGAAAAAGGTACGGGATGTGGATTACCGAGTCCTAGTTGCCGCTGGATATTCAGGATTTGTCATCTGGGAGGGCGGCCTTTCTTCCTCACCGGCTTTGTTCGTAGCGACAAAAGATCATGTTTTTCAAGATAAAATTGGCATCATTCCAACATCTGAGACGCTTTTCTCACCTTTAAATTTGGCCATCGTCATCATCACCTTCTTCACTTTGCCATTCATCATGAAACTAGTCCATCCAAAAAGAAAAGAAGACCGCTTTATTATTGATCAAAAACTGTTGGAAGACAAAATTGAAGTGGATACAAAAGATTCTGAGACCAATTACCTCAATGATAAATTAGAAAAAAGCAGACTTATCACCGTTTTCGGAGGGCTTTTAGGATTATCTTACTTAATCAATCACTTTGTGAAAAATGGATTTTCACTGGATTTAAATACGGTCAACCTCATCTTCTTAACGTTTGCTCTTTTATTATATGGAAACGTCCGCGACCTTGGAAAAGGGATTTTGAAGGCGTCCGGCAGCGTCGGCCAATTTGCCTTACAATACCCGTTCTACGCAGGGATCATGGGGATGATGGGTGCTTCAGGCTTGGCGTTATGGATTTCCGATTTATTCACGGATATTTCTACAAGCAATACATTGCCGTTATTTACATTTTGGGCGGCGGGATTACTCAATATGTTTATTCCTTCTGGAGGCGGCCAATGGGCCGTTCAGGCACCAATGATTATTCCGGCTGCTCTTGAAATGGGGGTAGAACCGGCAAAAGTGGTGATGGCCGTTGCTTGGGGCGATGCCTGGACCAACATGATTCAGCCATTCTGGGCCATCCCGCTTTTAGCTATCGCAGGCCTCAAAATCCGCGACATCATGGGCTTCACCGTTATCACACTTGTTTATACGGGAATCATTATCTCAGTTTGTATGTATATTTTTTAAAAAGTAAAGTAAGTGCCGGGCATCATTCATTGACAGGTGCCTGGCACTTTTCGTTTTGTAATATAATAAAAGTTCTAAACATACACTTTTCCTAGGAAAACATTATGTTTTCAGGGGTGATGGAAACATGCAATTCGAAATGCAAAAAGCGATCATGCTCGCTGAAAATATAAATAACTTTATTAAATTTGTCCATAAGACCCACGCAAATAAAAATAGTGTTTATGTAAATGTGGATAAGGTGTATCAAATGAAACTAATCATGGAGGAGTTTCAGTATCAAATCATCGCAGATGAACTTATTAGGATAAATCGATTTTCCTGGGATGGAAAATACACTTATTATTTAGTGAATCGGTTTCAAGAAGGGCACGACATTATTGAAGAGTATGTAAAAAATAACTACGATGATTTATTTATTTTCTCGGGAAGACTCTATACGCTAAAAAATCTCGTCTTATCATTCAGCAAAAAGAAACGTTATTAACAGTTATTCTTAATAATTTCAAAAATTGAATGGCTTTTCAAAAGGATTTTCACCCTCCAACATCGAATAATGAATAGTAACAACATAAGTTAGGAGTGGGGGAAATGAAAATTAAGGTCGTCATGGATTCTGGGAAGGAATATGTCATTAGCGAAAAGGATTATTCATTAAAAGACTTCACTCGAACGTTTTATACTGATTCAGCAAATGGTGAAAAAACCTTGCATAACACGCTGGTATATTTAGACAGAGACGAGAAAATTGTCATCAATCCAACACGGATTTCCTCTGTGGAGGTAATTGAAAAATAACAATGGGTGCATCCTTTCGAGGGTGCTTTTTTATTTTTAAGCAAAATTTTATCCTTGTCCCAATTGAATGTTATAATAATAGAAAAAGTATTTTTGGAGGAAACAAGGTGCCTTATCAATTAAATAAAGACTTCAAAATGTTTACCTTAAATTCAAACCGCAAGCTGGCAGAAGAAATGGCTGAACTTTTAGGCTGTACGTTAGGCCGAAGCTCCGTGAAGCAATTTAGCGATGGTGAAATTCAAATTAGCATAGAAGAAAGTGTTCGCGGAAGTGAAGTCTTCTTAGTCCAATCTACTTCACATCCAACAAATGTACATATTATGGAGCTTCTTATCATGATTGATGCCTTGAAACGAGCTTCTGCAAAAGTGATTAACATTGTTGTGCCATATTACAGCTATGCCCGCCAAGACAGGAAAGCAAGATCGCGGGAACCGATTACAGCAAAACTTGTCGCGAATCTTTTGGTTTCAGCTGGTGCCAGCAGGATTATTACGATGGATTTCCATTCCCCGCAGGTACAAGGTTTTTTTGATATACCTGTAGAACATTTAACCGGGATTCCGATTCTTTCTAAGTATTTTGAAGAAAAAGGATTAGAAGATATCGTTGTGGTTGCACCGCATAACGGCGGGGTGGTCAGAGCAAGAAAAATGGCCAGCCTGTTAAATGCCCCGATTGCCTTGATTGACCGGCGCCGCCCTGAGCACGATACATCTGATATTATGAACATTATTGGAAACATTCAAGGAAAGAATGCAATTATTGTGGATGATCTCATTGATACAGCAGGGACCATTACAACCGGAGCAAATGCCATGATGGAAAAAGGGGCAAAGGCTGTCTATGCCTGCAGCACACACCCGCTACTTTCTGGACCGGCTGTCAGCAGAATCGAATCATCCTCGATTAAAGAATTGGTGGTTACCAATACGATTTCCATTCCAGAAGAAAAGAGGAGCGGTAAAATGACAATATTATCCGTCGCTCCACTGCTTGTCGAAGCCATCGACCGTGTTCATAATAAAAAAGCCGTCAGTCCTTTATTTGAATAAGGTTTTACGAAACAATCCACCCTTGGCATATGGCTAGGGTGGATTGCTCATTTCTGGGGCTTATAAAAGAGTTACTGTCGGAACGGACCCTCTAGCTGTCGGATAACCCATTTCAACTGTCACAAAAGGTTTTATTTTTCGATCAGCTTTCCAAATGGCTTGTAAATCCAGTCAATCAATTGAGTGGGGCCAGGCATTTCTGGATATAAAATAAGTAAAACGGCGAGAAGCAATCCAAGACAGGTTAGCGAGAGGAACGCTGCTTTTTCCTTTTTTTGCTGCTTTTTCAGTTTTGGCCATTGATAAAGAAACATGATGATGGCAATGAAAATGCTAACAATCACCAGACCCCATTTCATGATTTCACCTCTTTTTTTCTGCAATTGTGTTAAGAAGTTAGGCCCTGCCTGCGAATATGGCATTCTGTATCGAATTTTAATTCCACATCGGGAAAGATTTCATCCCATCGGTACTTTTCTTTATTCCATATATTTGGGTATTTACGATGGAAGGCTTCAGCATATCCAAAGATATCTGCTTTCATCTCCTCTTGCACTTGATTCCTTGCCTTCTTAATTCTTTTTTCAATCTCTCTCGCTAACAGCGGTTCAAGAGATTTTGCTACAACTGGATTCGATACATCTAAATTTGTTTCATTTTGGACGATATCACTGGCGGATACTGATTTAAGGGTCATTGTCCATTTGCCATTCTGTATTTTTGGTATAAGCTTTGCTTGTGCTTGCAGGACATTTACTGAAATATAACCGTCCGTTTTGGGCGGCTTAATCGTGATTACTCCTAACAGGATCTCATTTCTTAGCCAAAGCACCCCTCTTGTAACGGAATCGTCAATAATTCCAATCATTTTATCCCTTTTGAAAATCGCGGTTCCGGTACTATAAGCAATCGTCCGATTAGGATTTTTCTTACTTTCGGGGGGAAGGATTGTAATCCACGGAAGAGCACAATCACCTGAATCACCAACCAGCATTTGTGCCAATTTTTTGGTGGTAATGTTCAACCCCAATTTATGCTGGCTTAATTCCTTTAAAACCTCAGACAAATCCCGTTCGAGAGGGGGCATAAGTTTTAATACCTTTTTCGCCTTTTGGCTGCTGACAAAAATTTGCCCGCGTTCCCGAAGCGTTGGATGTCGCATGATAAAGTCAATGTGTTTGGCAATACCCTGTTTAGCAAGCTCCTCATGAAAAATAAATACATCAGTGTGGCCCCAAAAGATTTTCCGCGGCAGTTTCTCTTGAAGTTTGGCCATCGCATCAGCAACGGTTTTCCCCGCTGCCGATCTTACCAGTGTTTCACTCGCTCCGCTGTTGCTGCTCTCCATCGTTTGGGTGTTGCTGCCGCCTCCTTTCGGTATAAAGACAAGAACAGTTAGCTCAATCTTATCATCTGCAAATTTGTCAAAACCAGCAGCCGTAATTAAGGCCAAATCATTTACTTCGTTCCGGTCCCAGCACCCAGAAAGTAGAATGACTAAACAAATTAGGAGAAAATAGAGCAGCCCTTTTTCACTGATTGACCGGAGTTTCATTCTGTTTATTTCCTTTCCGCTGCCCGAGCTTTTTTCGAATGGAGGCAGTTATCAGTAGGATAACAGGAATCACAACTTGTATGGATAAAATATAAACAGCCCCTGATGTTGCTAGAAAATGGGATAATTCCTGAAGGTCTCGTGCTGCCCAAAGCCCCTGTAAGAGAATTAAGAAACCAATCGGCAGTGCGATTGGGCGGTAATCTGAGAGCTTAAGCCATTGCGCAGTACCAAGAGTAAGTGCATAATAAAAGACCGTTATTTTGATAAATGTCCCGGCAATCCAAATCGCCATAACAATCGATTCCAAATGTTCCAAGAAATCAGCGATACTAATGTAACGGGCTGCCACCATCACAGGGTAGGTAAGGGAAGCGGTCAAATTTCCAAATAATAAGAGAGTCATGATGTTGGTAAGAACCATTAGAAACAAGACAATGAATACCGCTATCAATCCCCATTTAAACCCTTTTTTCTGATTTGTCACATACGGCAATAAAAAAGAGACCAGGATGAACTCACTGTACCAGCTTTGCGGGACAATTGCCCCCATTAATGAAGGCATAATCCCTTTTTCCATAATGGGAAACAGATTTTTCACTTCCAAATCTTTTATGAGCAGAATGAAAAGCAAGATGTAGAGAAGAACCACGACGGGAACGATGATTTCGGAGGCTCTACCCATTACTTCCAGGCCGCCAAGAACTGCAAACGAACAAACAACTACCATGGTTCCGATTATAACGCCCATTGGGGTATGGAACAGGGCCGCCCCAGAGACAAACTCGCCGTATTCCCGCACGATAATCCCTGTTATGTGCAAATAAAAAAATAGAAAAATGCCCCCAATCAATTTTCCAAGTATTTTTCCTAGAGCATGTTCGCTATATTCGATAATGGTTTTTCCTGGAAAAAGCTTATTCAATTGATACGATAAAAAAACAACGAAAAAACCTGTTCCGGACGCCCATATTGGGGACAGCCATAAATCATGATGGGCATGTTTGGCTGTGATCGACGGCACCAACAGAAGCACAGTTGCGATTATGGTCGGGATCATTAGCAAGGCCATTTGAACTGGCGAAATTTTACCTTGTTCCAGCATGGTGAGTCAGCTCCTATTCCTTTCCTTTTAGAGGAGAAGGCTTTTGTCCATTTGGCTGGCGGACCTTATTATAATCATCCGTCCAATGGGGCCGCTTCTTAAAAGACCACCAGGGCGCCCTGAGGATGGAGTCCTTTAACTCTGAATTTCTAATTGGCGCCAAGGGCTGCAGATAGGGAACTCCAAAAGAACGAAGTGTACACATATGAACAATGATCGTAAGAAGTCCGAGCATGATGCCAACTAATCCCAATGTACCAGCCAGAAACATGATGGGGAACCGGAGAATCCTAAGGACAATCGATGCACTGTAACGCGGGATTAAGAAGGAAGCAATCCCAGTAATCGCCACTGCCATGACCATTGGTGCTGAAACCAAACCCGCCGAGACAGCCGCTTGACCAATGACGAGGGCACCGACAATGCTAACCGCTGAACCAATGTTCTTAGGCAAGCGGATGCCGGCCTCTCGAAGTGCCTCGAATGAAACTTCCATGAGTAATGCTTCTACGAGTGCCGGGAAAGGGATTTGTTCCCGCGATTTTGCAACGCTGATTAACAGGGTAGTGGGAATCATTTCCTGATGGTATGTCAGGATGGCAACGTAAACGGAAGGCAGCAACAAGGCCACCAGCAAAAAGACATAACGCAGCCAGCGAATCAATGTTCCAATAATAAACCCCTCATAATAATCCTCTGGTGACTGCAGCAGGGAGTAAAAGGTCGTTGGTGCAATCAGGACGAAGGGAGTCCCATCCGTTAAGATAACCACATTTCCTTCCAGTAAGCTCGCAGCTGCAATATCCGGCCGTTCTGTATCTAACATCAACGGAAAGGGAGAGTATGGATGATCCTTAATAAACTCCTCGATATATCCGCTCTCCAGAATGCCGTCAATATCAATCCGATTTAAACGGTTTTGAACCTCTTCGATTAGCGTTTGATCGGCAATACCTTCAATGTACATGATGACGACTTGTGTTTGGCTATAGCGTCCTATTTGAAGGGATTTCATTTTCAATTTAGGACTTCTGATTTTCCTGCGCAGGAGGACAATATTTGTGCTTAACGTTTCAATAAAGCCATCTCTCGGACCGCGGACGACAGTTTCTGTAGTCGGCTCTTGAAGAGAGCGTTTTTCCCATTGAGGAATTCCGGCCGAAATTCCATTTGATTGATGATCTATTAAAATAATGGGATTTCCTGATGAAACCTCATTAACCACATCGTCATAGGTTTGTATTTCTTTAATGTTAGAAACCGTTAAGGTCCTTTCAATCAGGGCATGGATATCCGGTTCTTTTTCTAGTTCTAAACTCATTAACGGTGTTAAAAGGTTATTATCGATTTCTTCGACGTTTGACATGCCATCAACATAAATAAGAACAGCTTTTGATTCATTCCCGAGTATAAAATACCGGAACTTTATATCGGCACAATCCGTATAGATCGATTCCAATTTTTGGACATTATCGTCTAAATGGATAGATAATCGATCCTTACTCAAAAGCGTTTGTTGTTCATCTAGAACCATTTGACTTTTCTCATTTATAATTTGTGATAATAATTTCCTTTTACGGAATTTCATGTCCCATTTCCCCTGTATATTTAAGTGTCATGATAATATTCCACATTTTCTCAATGTTAGTATGATTTGGTGTCCCGGGTTTTATGCAGACAGGCCAGGCGTATGATGACTTCTAAGGGATCCACACTGGGAAGGGAAAGAAAGGAAAATCTAGTCATTCGAACATAAAAGATAGCTGAGTAACCCACCCTATTGTTGTCTATCAGGTTGGGTTTTGTTTTCTAAAAGCTAACGTCTTAAGGGAACTGTTAATATTATTATACAATTCGCTAATTGCAGAGATTATGATATTATTGAATAAATAATATTTAGAAAAGGGAATAAACTTGATAGATCCCTAAGAATTTATATTTATAGGAATTTTTAAAATATTCTATATATAAACACTTGAAAATAATACTATTGTGAGATATCTAAATATTCTTTATAATAGTGTTAGGCAATAGGGTTTGGTGAAGATGTTTTTTACGTAAGATATAAAAACTAGGGGGAGTTTATTTGAAAAATCTATTGAAAAAGTGGAATCAAGTAAGTCTAGTAAAACAAATCATTGTTGGTTTGATTATTGGTATTATACTAGCTTTAACGGTTCCTGCAGTAGCAAAGCCGCTAGTCATTTTAGGTTCATTATTTGTCGGTGCTTTAAAAGCCATTGCACCTGTATTGGTACTATTCCTGGTTATGTCGGCCATCGCTCAGCATAAGAGCGGTCAACAGACAAATATGAAATCCATTCTCGTCCTATATCTCTTAGGAACATTTCTAGCTGGATTAATCGCCGTTATTGTAAGTTATATTTTCCCAGTAAATCTAACTCTTGCAAAGGGCGCCGAGGATATGACAGCTCCTGGCGGTGTTGTGGAGGTTCTCAAAACCTTACTTCTGAACATTGTTGATAACCCGGTCAAAGCGATTTTTAATGCGAACTACATTGGAATCCTGGCCTGGGCAGTCGTACTTGGCATTGCATTGAAAAATGCTCCTGACACAACAAAAACAATGATTTCTAATTTTTCTGATGCGGTATCGAAAATGGTGACTTGGGTTATCAAGCTGGCACCGCTAGGAATCATGGGTCTTGTTATCGACTCGATAACGACTAATGGGATCGATTCTTTGCTAAGCTATGGAAAATTACTTGTCGTCTTACTAGGCTGTATGTTTTTTGTGGCCCTTGTAGTAAATCCACTTGTTGTATTCGCTGCGACACGTCAGAACCCGTATCCACTTGTATTTACGTGCTTAAGGGAAAGTGGAATTACCGCCTTCTTTACACGTAGTTCGGCTGCCAATATTCCAGTCAATATGAAATTATGTGAAAAACTAGGTTTGGATAAGGATACTTACTCTGTTTCTATTCCATTAGGAGCAACCATCAATATGGCTGGTGCTGCTGTAACAATTTCCGTCTTGACATTGGCTGCAGTTCACACGCTGGGTATTCATGTAGACATCCCGACAGCGATCATCCTAAGCGTTCTGTCGGCAGTATGTGCTTGCGGTGCTTCGGGGGTTGCGGGCGGATCCTTATTATTGATTCCGCTGGCATGTTCCCTATTTGGAATCCCAAATGACGTGGCAATGCAAGTTGTAGGCGTAGGTTTTATCATCGGTGTTTTACAGGATTCCTGTGAAACAGCATTGAACTCCTCAACAGACGTATTGTTCACGGCTACTGCTGAACACCGTAAGAACCGTTTAGAAGGTAAGAAATCTTTCATCCGAAAATCTGCATAAGGCTGTAAGCCCTCTATCTGGGATAGAGGGCTTTTTTAATTAAGTTGGTGATTTAAATGCAAAATATTATAATGTAGGTTAAAATGATATTTTATAGATAGAAATTTGGAGGATATTATGCTAACTTTTGAAGAAAAACTGGCTGTAATCGAATCATTTCCCGAACTTGAGAAGGTAAATGTTTCACTAGGACGAGTAAATTTCCAATATAACGAAAGTGTTTATGAAAAGAAAAATGTGGTGTACCATCTCCATCCAAATGGAAATGGATTCGTATATGCCGGCCGCATATCCCAATATCATACCGATGCTAAAGGGATGGTTAATATACGAGACTTCTCGGAGGAAGAGTTAAAAAAACTGATTAGAGAATCCATTAATAGCTTGTCTGCTGTTGAAAAGCCTATCGAAGAAGAAGCGATTGTTGGGGATAACGATAAGGAACGATGGGTCAATGAGGAGAATCAAGTTCTGTTATTAGTGAACGAGGATGAAACCTGGAATATTTATTTCGGACTCAATCTCGAAGAAACTTTCGGTACACGGGAAGAGGCGGAAATATTTTTAGTTGAAGAAGGCTTTAGAAGAAGATAGTTTTTCTAAAATGAAGAAAAAATGCCGGTTACTCTCATTTACAAAGGAGTACCGGCATTTTTTTAGTTTTTAACTAATTTTTTTCAATGGTTCACGAAAGACATATTGATTTCTTCCCGCACCAATACCTGCAACGGTTAACATGACATTTATAATTGCTAAAACGAATAACGGAATCGTCCATGACTGGGTCTGGTCGAAAAGGAAACCGATCAAACTAGGACCGATTGCTGCCAGCAGATAGCCGATTGATTGAGACATGCCCGATAAACTCGCTGCCTCTCTGGCATTGGTTGTTCGCAGACCGATAAAGGTGAGGGCTAAACTAAAGCTTGCGCTCTGGGCAACTCCAATGCAAATAACGGATGCTATTAATAATATATTATTGCTGGTATAGATAAGGGCAAATAACCCTGCCAGGTGAAGCAGCCCTAAAAAGAGAACGATCCCTCTTTGTTGTACAAAACGTTCGGCTATGACAGGTGTTGCGAAGGTAGCCGGAAGCCCCGCCAATTGCATGATGGAGAGGATCCATCCTGCTAAAGTTAAGCTCATCCCATGACTTTCTAAAATAGCAGGAAGCCAGGCGATTGTACAATAAAACAAAAATGATTGCAGCCCTATAAAAAGGGTAACCTGCCATGCCAACAGGGAAGACCATAGGCCTTTATTTCCGGATGCAGTGCTCTTGATTGGTTTACCTACGCTATTTTCACGCAGCAGCGGGAACCAAATAATCATAGAAATAACGGCTAATACAGCCCAAAAACCGAGTGCATATTTCCAGCCTAATGACATGCCTTGGGCAAGCGAAACACTAATTCCTGACCCCAGTGCGGCGAAGGTGCTCAGTGAAGTCGTATAGGTACTTGTCATGATGCCGACCTTTTGAGGAAATTTCAGCTTTACTATACTCGGCAGGAGGACGTTCCCAACGGAAATGCCAATTCCAATCAAAAAGGTACCAAGAAAAACGGTCGGGATATAGCCCAAAGACCGTACGATGATTCCGATAAATAAGACAAAAAGACCCAAAAATATCGTCCGTTCATTGCCAAAGGAGCGGCTGATCCTTGGGGCAAGTAAAGAAATGACGGCAAATGCCAGTAAGGGAAGGGTAGTAATAAAACCTGCTGTCCCATTTGAAATGCCTAGGTCTGAACGAATAAATCCTATTAGCGGGCCCACAGATGTTAGTGCTGGCCGCAAATTAAATGCTACAAAAATGATCCCAATGACAAGAAGGGTTTTATTTATTTTTTTCATTCTGTTCCTCCGTGTTGAAAAGAAAAAATCTTCCTTTTATTCATAACCATAATGATATCATTTTATAGGGAAAGAATGTATTTTTTAACAATTATATCGATTGAAAAATGCTAAGAACTAAGATGTTTAAATTAAAAATCATAATTATGTTATGTAAACCCCCTGCTTTACAAGACTCTAAAAATTTTCCCAACTCCCAAAGATGTAAAATTTAAAACATTATGATTTAGTTGGAAATGGAGAGCAGTGTAAAGCTCCACATGTTTCAGGGTTAGCAGCGAAAATTTGGTCCTCCAATTTATCCTGGACCAACACTCAGCTCCGCGCAGAACTGCAAAGAAGAGCTAAACTATACGACATTAAAGGCGGTTACGGTGCAGCTACAGGCGATGACTACGCATCAGGATTTGGATTTGCCAGGGTAAAATAGTTAAAGGATTCTGTTCCCCTACCGATTGAACAACTAATAGGTTATGATATAAAATTAAGTTAATAGTTAAAAATAATAGGAATGTTTGAGACAGCTGCATGGGGGAACAGATATGGTTGTTGTAAAATCGGTAAAAATTGATGGAGAGAGTATCCATATTTTTAATAGTGCCATCTATATTTTTGAATCAAGTTCCGGTTTCAGCTTGCAATTGGATCTCATTGTGAGTGAAGTGACGGTGAAAAAATATAGAAAGTTTGAAAACCTGATTATGGAAATAGAATTAGAGGACGGTCGCATCCTTCAGACCATTATGCATGCGAAAATTCTCCCAGGAGGCTTGCCACAGCTAAATTTATTTTCTGAACTTGATGACCTAAATGAATATGAGGATTTCGATAAAATCAACGAAAACGATTCATGGTTTCCTAATATTGAAGAGGGCATCACATTGGAAGAAATAAGAAAAGTGGAAATGCCATTGGAAGAGGTCAGTTTAAAATTAAAACTGCCCATAAACCAGATAGAATGGCTTAAAGCCCAAAAAAAGAGCGGTTTGAATGAAATGTTTAAGGAAGTAATTAATGATATTATGAAAAAACAAAACCTATAAGGTAACGAACATGCTGTTAAAGCCGACATTCTAGGTAGGAATGTCGGCTTTTTTAGTTTATCATACATAATTATGTATATTTATAAATAAAAAACATCTTATAAATTGATAGTAACCTATTATCCATTATCATACTATGAAAACGCTTTCTGAAAAACTAGCATAAATATTCAAAAAAATATGCAGAAAGTACTTGTCTAATGATAGACTTTTAAATATAATGTAAGAAAATATAACATGAATTGGAGAGGTAATGTGACATGACTGAAACACTTATTTCAAATGCAGCTGTAAATTCTACTCTAGAACAAATTAAAAACACAATTAAAGAAAAAAGTGTTGAGCTACTTCACTTACAATTCGTAGACATTGAAGGAATCCTAAAGCACGTTACCGTAACAACGGAGCAGCTGGAAGATGTAGTAGAAGGAAAAATGATGTTTGATGGATCCTCCATTAAAGGTTTTTCCCCAATAAATAAATCCGACCTTTATTTGCAGCCAGACCTAAATACGTTTGCGGTCCTTCCTTGGACAGTGGAAGCGGGATATTCTGAAGCGCGTTTCCTATGCTCTGTTAAGAACCCTGATGGAACATTATTCGAAGGAGACACAAGAAACGTTTTGAAGAAAACAGTGGAACGTGCTGCTGACCAAGGCTATACCATTTCGGTGGGTCCTGAATTGGAATTCTTCCTTTTTAAAACAGATGAAAATGGTTACCCAACTCAGGAGCTCGGCGATAAAGCTGGCTATTTCGAGCCATCTCCATATGATTTAGGTGAACGTGTTCGCCTAGAAATCTACCGTGCGTTGAAGGCAATGGGCTTTACGATTGAAGCCTCTCACCATGAAGTTGCAGAAGGGCAGCATGAAATTAACTTTAAATATGCAGATGTCCTTACTGCTGCGGACTTGGCGACTACTTATAAGTGGGTTGTTAAGACAGTTGCGAAGAAATTTGGTTTGCATGCTACCTTTATGCCAAAGCCGGTTTTCGGTATCAATGGTTCCGGAATGCACGTCAATATGTCATTCTTTGAGGGAAGCGAAAATGCATTCTTCGATCCTTCTGATGAATTACAATTATCGAAAAAAGCCTATCAATTTATTGCAGGTGTATTAGAAAATGTAAAGAACTTTACTGCCATCACGAACCCGCTAGTAAACTCTTACAAGCGTTTGGTTCCTGGCTATGAGGCACCGTGCTATATTGCATGGTCCACATCAAATCGTTCAGCCCTTATTCGTATTCCTGCCAAAAGAGGTCTTGCTACTCGTGTAGAATTACGCTGTCCAGATCCATCATCCAACCCATATTTAACGTTTGCGGTTATTGCTTCGGCAGGCCTGGATGGAATTGAAAAAGAATTAGAAGCGCCGGCGCAAATTCAAGAGGATATTTTCCACATGAATGAAGAAGAAAGAGCATTTCGCGGCATCGACAATCTTCCTGGAAGCTTAGCAGAAGCTTTAAAAGAATTAGAGGCTGGAGAAATTGCTTCTCAAACATTGGGAGAGCACGTTTACACAGAATATGTTTCCCTGAAAAAAGGAGAATGGGACAGCTATCGTACTGCCGTTCACTCTTGGGAAATCGCAAACTATCATTCTAAGTTCTAAAAATTATCGTTGATAATGTAGCATAAATTAAAGCCAGGAATAATCCTGGCTTTTTGATTTGGATTCAAGTCGATGAGGTGAAGGCTAAAGAGTGGTATCTCATGGATTTTTTTAACTATTTAAGTATACCTTCAACGTCACCCACAATCTGTTCTACCCATTGATGAAGAACCTCTTTTTCCGTCGCCGCAATAGGGTGCGGGATGGTAACAAAAGGGTAATCAGGTATTCCGTGTGCGATGGCCATCGCTTTACTTGAAGAAATAAAGGGTTTGGTGCTAATGACGGCTGTGGGGACGCCATGTCTTTCCATTATAATCCCATCGAGCAAACTGCCCGAGCTGCAGGACCCTCAATCTCCAACTCCGGAGATGATAAAGTCACATTTCTCGGCAAGCATGCTAGCCTCTGCATCGGTGAGACCATGTGAAAAAGATAATTTTTTATGGTGGATGACATCCTTCAGATTATATTTTTGCTGAAGACGTTCCGCCAGAAAACGAATGACGGTGTCTGAATTCTTCTTTCCGTTATCGACTAACCCGATGACACTGCCTTCTAAAGATTTCTCTCTTTTCGCCATTCGCAATTCTTTTAAACTAGGACCAGAGGTAGGATTAAACACAATTAAACTCAAATCGCAGCCATCCTTTCTATTGAAAAGTAATTATGAAAACCAATCACCGATTGGTTAAGAGCACTCATGTCAGGTGAATCCTGTTGCGGCTTTAATCGACTTTGTGACGGCTTTAGACTGTTTGTAGCTAAACCATCCCGGCATACAAGCGGAAAATCTTCCCGCTTCCCCGCCGGCTACCATTAAAAGGATTTGTTCCGGGGAAGGAATAGCGTGTTTGAATTTATGCTCATCTCCATCATCAATGGGTGCATCGATGATTCCACCATGTTTCATATCACGGATTGACCTTTTTGCATTCTCGTAGAGAAATTGCTGAACACTTTCCTTAGACCAGCCTTCCTTTTGCAGGTGATGGTAATGTTCAGGGCAAAGGACAACCGCCATTTCCGTTTCACTCGCCATATTCATGGTACCTAAAGCACTCATCCGGTCCGACATCGTTCTGAGAATTCCAACGCTGTTAAGGGAACCATGATTTTGAATTTGATTTGGACCTTCACAGGCAAACACAGTAACTGTGCTGTCATTTTCTTTAAATCCTCTTTGAACATGAAGAGGTGTCCAATCAGTCTTCTTTTCAGCAAAACAAAAGCTGTATTTGGCTGAGGTGCCAAGAGTCGAGCGGTCGAATTCTGGAGAACCGCCGGCATTGATCATCAACAAGCGAATCGCCCGTCCAATCGTGGCGTTTGCTCGATTCCCGGGGCCAAAGGCATTAGCACCAGAATTTAACCCAATTTGCTCGACAATGGGACCATTTACGGCAATCATGATGGCAGCACCATGAGTACTGGCACTTGGTCCGTGCAGTCCAAATTCAGGTTCACAGATGGCTTGTACCGCTGCCATGACGACCGGGAAATATCCTGGCAAACAACCTGCCATGACCGCATTTATGGCTACTATTTCAGCTGTAAAAACTCTTCCTCTTTCAGGAATGGCACCAACGATGGTGTCCGGTTCCATATTGACACTTTGCAACATTTCATAGATTCGCTCTTCCGTCGGCGGAACAATTGGCAGACCATCCGTCCAGCCTTTTTGAAAAAAATGCTCAATTGCCGCTAGACCATCCTTCACTTCCATTTTTTCAGCCCGAAGCATATCCAACAACCACCCCTTTCAGTCTTTTATAATGTATTCTGAAAAACTATCAGATATCCTGCTTTTTATAGGAAAGAAAGGTACAGTAAAAGGAACTTTGTGGACTTTATATATTTTTAGTTCATATATCGCAAAGCAGTTCATAAATTTAGAGAGAAGGGATGGACTGTTGATTTTAAAGTGGACAAACCTATGACCTGTAGATAAAAAGCAGAAAATTCCAGCTTAAGGAAAAGGAGTAAACATGCTGATGGAATTCCTTCAAGAAATTATCCACAATTATAGTACATTTTTTTCATTAAAGGCTTTTGAATCTGTAGCTTTTGATCATGCCAGCTGGGGCATTATTGGTTCATTGATCATTCTTGAAGGATTATTATCTGCGGACAATGCTTTGGTGTTGGCAGTAATGGTGAAGCATCTGCCAAAGGAACAGAGAAAGAAGGCATTATTTTATGGAATATTCGGCGCCTATTTTTTTCGATTATTGGTCATTGGCATAGGTGTTTCCTTAATTCATATTGCATGGATCAAGATTGTCTGCGGCCACTATTTGCTGTTTATTGTCCTGCAGAACTTATTTTTGAAAAAAGAAGAAGAGGATGAGGTTCGGCCTAAAAGAATGGGCTTCTGGAGGACCGTGTTAACGGTGGAGTTAATGGACATTGCCTTTAGCTTTGATAGCATTGTTGCCGCTTTTGGTGTTTCAAATGAAGAATGGGTCTTGTTCATGGGCGGAATATTGGGAATCTTAATGATGCGGGGAGTCGCCCAGTTATTCCTAAAATTGATTAATAAAGTACCGGAATTTGAAACAACCTCTTTTATATTAATCGCCATAATCGGAGTAAAAATGATTATCTCTTCATTTGGAATTCATTTTGATGAAATCATATTCTTCAGCGTTTTAATCACCACCTTCTTCGGAACCTTTATCGTCCATTTGGTCAGGAAAAACTCTGGAAACGAACCTACTATCTAAGCTGGCGATATGGAAGAGTATTGAATGCAATAGGCTTTGGAAGAAATAAAATTGGTAGTATATAAAGAAAGCCCCTCTTGGCTGAGAGGGGCTTTTAATATGGAATTAGTAATAATGGGGGGGAGGCTAACTTGCGGTATTAAGTTTATTTAAAAAGTTACGAAGTTCTTTGTTAAAGGCATCTTTTGCCTCAAGCTTGGCAACATGACCAGTATTTCTGAATATAACAAACTCGGAGTGGGCAATTTGCTTATGCATTAAGTACTGTATCCAAACTGGAGTGACAGAATCATATTGTCCGCCGATTATAAGGGTAGGTACAGTTATGTTTGAAAGTAATCTTAAATAATTCACTTTCAAACATGCTTCCGCCGATTGGATATAGAATTCTTTATTTGGCTGATAATATCGGAAAAACTTTTCGAAGTTTTCCTTTGACCAAGAATATAAACAAGTCTTGGCGGCAGTTTCTTTCATACCTTCCAACGATTTATTCTTTACCAGAGCACGACGGTATTTTAAAAATAATTCCCCAAACTGTTTTGGGGCATAATGGAATGTACTTACTAGCAGCAAGGAGCGGCACATTTCTGGTGCCAGACGATAGATTTCCTGTGCCACCATTCCGCCCATTGATAAACCGCAAATGTGTGCGCTTTCAATTCCAAGGCTTTTTAATAATGCGATCACATCGTAGGCAAAGTTATAAATGGATATTTCACCGGGAAAATGATACTCACCATGTCCACGTAAATCCGGAATAATTAAGTCAAACTGATCAGCTAATTCGAATTGATCAGACCAACCTTCCTTCACTTCACCAAGTCCGTGAATGAAAACTAATGGCTCACCGGCACCGAGACGTAAATAAGGAATTTCGGAGCAACTTTTTTGTACCTCACTCAAAGTTCATTCCTCCTAAGGGTTTGGATAAAACCTTTATTTCCTATATTTTTATGGTTGAAATCTTTATAATGTTTGGGTTTAATTTATTATATCATCATGTTTAATCTTTTAACACACATAAATGTAAATTACACATAGGTATTTTTTAAGGGATACGGCACAAAGGTCCATGCAAGCAGGTAAAGGGGGCATGGTGTGCAAATCATTTATATTGTGATTCATGTCACAGTTTCTCCTTTCGGTTTACACTATAATGGTAGTAGAAATTACTGCTATTATAGTGAAAAGAGGTATTGTCATGTATCAAATATTAGATCAGGAAAAAGTCAACGAGTTCGTGGACCGTTTTTATGATAGGTTGATGAAGGATGATTACTATATCAACATGTTTAAAGAAAGAAACGTGGACATTGAACAGTTAAAGAATCGTCAACGCACATTTATCAATCGATTGGTGTCTGAAGAAACAACTCACGATCATGAGAATCAGGTTAAGGATCGGCATCCCTTCCAAATCGCTCCAGAACGGGCGGAAATGTGGTTTAATAATATGAAGGAAACCATAAATGAAATGGATTGGGATTCTGCCTCAAAAGGGCGTTTAATCGAAAAAGTAGAATTTCTATTGAATAAGATAGTGAAATAAAAGATAAGCGCAAGGAACTAGGTTTCGAGAGTTCCTTGCGCTTTTTTTAAACAAATATTCAGAAAATAATTAAAATTGACGTTGAATTCAAGTATAATAGAAAGGAAGACTAACCCAAAAAGGAGTGAATGGCGTGTCCATTACAGATTTAACCGCAACTGAGTTAGGAAAGTTAATCAAACAAAAGGAACTGTCACCAGTCGATGTTGTCCAAGGATTTTTGAACCGGATCGAAACTCATAACTCCAAATGGAATGCATATGTGACCATCAATGAGCAGGCTCTTGAAGAAGCAAAGAATGCCGAAGAATCAGTGATGAAGGGTGAAAACCTGGGCAAACTTCATGGAATTCCGATTGCCATTAAGGATTTAACCCCGACAAAAGGAATTTTAACTACATATGGATCTCCACTTTTTAAAGATTATGTTCCGGATTACGACCCTATTTTTTTACAAAGAATTAAGGCGGAGGGCGGGATCGTCCTAGGAAAAACAAATACACCGGAATTCGGCCATAAAGGGGTTACAGATAACCCGCTGTTTGGGGTGACGAAAAACCCATGGGATGACAGGTTGACTCCAGGGGGATCAAGCGGCGGTTCTGCTGCAGCTGTGGCAGCTAAACTCGCACCGTTCGCCGAAGGAAGTGATGGAGGCGGATCCATCCGCATTCCGGCAGCACTGACAGGTATTTTTGGGTTAAAGCCAACCTTTGGTCTGGTTCCTCACGAGGATCGTCTCAATTTATTTGGTTCCGAACATCCGTATTTACATAATGGACCAATGGCAAGGACTGCGGAAGATGCTGCGTTGCTGCTTTCGGTTATGGCCGGCTATGATGTGAATAATCCAAATTCTATTCCGGATTCAGGAGAGGATTTCACGGACCTTAACAGGGATTTGAAGGGCCTAAAGATTGCCTATACCCGTAACTTCGGTCTGTATGAAATTTCGGATGATGTTGCCGAAGTTATCGACAAAGCGGTTGGGCATTATGCTGATCTTGGCTGTGAAGTGGAAGAGATTGACCTGGATCTAGGATTAAGCTTAAAGGAACTAGCTCGTGCCTTCTCCGGAATGTGGTGCGTGAAATTTGCTGCCAGCTACGGCGAATATTTCGATAACGATCCCGCAAGCTTCTCGGATGGAATGGCCAAAATGATCGCAATCGGAAGAAAACTTAGTGCGATTGATTATAAAGCGATTGAACTTAAACGAACGATTGTATGGAAAAAAATCCAAGATGTATTAAACAATTATGATTTGTTACTTTCACCTGTTTTGGCAACAACAGCCTTTGAACACCACTTACCGGGTCCGTCCTTGATTAACGGAAAAAGTGTAAACCCTTCCACAGATTGGATGCTTACACAAATTTATAATTTAACAGGACACCCTGCGGCCTCATTGCCAATTGGGTTGACAAGCAGCGGCTTGCCTGTCGGATTGCAAGTGGCAGGAAACAGATTTGCAGATAAGCTTGTCTTGCAGGCTTGTCATGCATATGAAAAAGCATTTCAAACTTATTTGGAACCAGTGAGTGTATAAGGTTAATATTCTCCGGGGGAAATGGCGTTAAGCGCAAGTAAATTGAGGTTATCCGAGAGTAAAATCAGGTTATCCGCGAGCAAACGTGGTGAACGAGAGTAAAGTCAGCTTATGCGAGAGTAAACTGAGGTTATCCGAGAGTAAATTCGGCTCATACGCGAGTAAAATCAAGCTATCCGCGAATAAAGCATTGCGACCATAAAGAGGAGGGATTTTGTTGAGTAAAATCATTCACGAAAAGAATGTCCCAGCTGTTATGAGAGATGGCACCACCTTGTATGCTGAGGTTTTTCGTCCCGATGGAGAAGGAAAATATCCTGTTCTATTACAACGAACCCCTTATAACAAGGAATTTCTTCCCCTGACCACGATGGTATTGGATCCAATCGTTGCCGCCCATAAAGGGTATGTCGTCATCATTCAAGATGTGCGCGGCCGCTTTGAATCAGAGGGCGCTCCTTTTTATATTTATAAAAATGAATATAACGACGGCTACGATTCGGTAGAGTGGGCGGCCTCCTTGCCATACTCGGATGGAAATGTCGGCATGTATGGCCTGTCATATATGGGGATGACTCAATTCCAGGCGGCCTGCATGCAGCCGCCTAGTTTAAAAGCGATTTTTCCCATCACATGGGGAACCGATGTATATATGTATCGCGGCGGTGCGCTGGAACTTGGTTTACTGGTCTCTTGGAGTATGTCGACGATTGGCCCGAATGCAGTTGTAAAGGCTAAACAAGGAAAAGCGGACTTTTTAAAAGAATTTATGACACTTCTCGATTCCATTGACCATATAGAAGAGGCTGCGTATTCGCAATTGCCCATCCGAGACAGTGAATGGCTCAAACTAGGGGAGGGCTACGCCGCGTTCGTTCACGATATTTTGAATCATGATCTAAGAGATGAATACCATCAGGAAATCAGTGTTAGAGAAAAGTCAGATAACATTGATGTGCCTATTTTCGGCATTGCAGGCTGGTATGATCTCCTTCTAGGGCAGGATCTCGAGCACTATGAAAAATTAAAAGAAAAAAAGAATACGAAGCTCATGATTGGCCCTTGGGCTCACGCAGGTTTTGCCCCAATCGTAGGGGATCTCAATTTTGGCATGAGCACATCCAGCCTGCTGCTTGAATTAAAAACCGATTTAACCAGTCTGCAAATAAAATGGTTCGACCATTGGTTAAAGGGAATCGAAAACGGTGTCACGGAAGAGCCGCCAGTCAAACTATTTGTTATGGGCGAAAATAAATGGCGCAGTGAGCAGGAATGGCCGCTGAAACGAACCGTTTATACACCTTACTATTTCCAAAGTAATGGCAAGGCCAATACGAAAGATGGCGATGGTACTCTATCCGCAACTCCGCCGCTGGAGGAAACAAACGATAGTTATGTTTATGACCCAGCCAATCCAGTACCTACGCTTGGCGGTAACCTGTTAATGCCGGCGAATTATCTTCGCGGACCAATTGACCAGCAGCATTTGGAAGCGCGCGAAGATATTTTAGTCTATACGAGTGAGGTTTTAGAGGAAGACATTGAGGTAACCGGTCCGGTAAAAGTGGTCTTATATGGATCAAGCTCCGCGGTAGACACTGACTTTACCGCTAAACTGGTCGATGTCCATCCAGACGGGAAAGCGTTTAACATCGCAGATGGCATTATCCGAGCCAAATACAGAGAGAAAAATCAGCCGCCTTCCCTCATCACGCCAAATGAAGTGTACCGCTATGAAATTGATTTACTGTCAACCAGTAATTTATTTAAAAAAGGGCACCAGCTGAGAGTGGAGATTTCGAGCAGCAATTTCCCGCGTTTTGACCGGAATACGAACACGGGTGAATCTGGAATTGATAGCAAGGAGTTCATAACCGCTTCCCAAAAAGTATTTCATAGTGAAGAATATCCATCCCATATCCTGCTGCCGGTTATTCCTAGGTAGGTTTGTTAATTTGATAGAAACACAGAATATCAGGTGAAAAAGCCCTCAGCTGAGGGTTTTTTCATTAAAAGTAACGGGGGGATATTCGAAATGGAATGCGTTGTGTTAAAGGATGGACAGGTTTCCTTAGAGGATATCGCCATTCCGGAAATTGGAGAATACCAAATATTAGCCAAAGTAAAGCGGGCAGGTATTTGCGGAACAGATTTAAAGCTATATACAGGAAATTATCACCATGATCCTAAAGCACCGCCAGTTGTTCTGGGCCACGAATTTATCGGAGAAGTGGTCGCAGTGGGGGCAAAGGTCACTAAAGCAGTGATCGGGGACCGGATTGTGGCCCATCCTACATACAGCAGCTGTCAAGAATGTACCTACTGCAGCAGTGGAGAATTTAATCTGTGCTCTCATCGTAAGCGGATTGGTTTCGATTATCATGGAGTCTTTGCCCAGTGTGTAAAACTTCATGAACAGCAGGTTTATATTGTCCCTGATACGATTTCAGATGATGCGGGTGCGTTAATTGAACCGCTGTCTGTAGCGGTAAGAGGTGTGTATAAGGCTGATATTACACCAACAGATACTGTTTTAATTATTGGACCGGGCACCATCGGACTATTTACGGCTCTTGTAGCAAAACAATTTGGGGCAACAGTGTTAGTTTGTGGGACGCCAGCAGATGCAGACCGCCTCGAAATCGCTTCGCAAATGGGCGTGGATACCACAGTCATGTCCGAGGATTTGCCAAGTCTGTTAATAGAGAAAAATATGAACATTGGTATCGTTTTCGAATGCTCCGGGAATGAAAACGGTATTAATTTAGGACTTTCCGTCCTGCGTCCAAAAGGACAATTTATCCAGATAGGTACATCCTCGAAACTAACAAATGTATCTTTTATGGACATCGCTTATAAAGAACTAAAAGTGACTGGCAGTATCGCTGCCATTAAAGAAGATTGGCATACAGCCATCAAATTAATGGAAAAATTGCAGACCAAAGCCCTCTTAATTGTAAAAAAACACTTGGAACTTAAGGATTTTAAAGAAGGTTTTGAGGAATGCCTAAACAATGGCGGCCCGAAAGTTTTATTTACCCCCAGAGAAACTTAAATGAAAGAGAGGCAATGATTAGATGAAAGCTGTTCTAGTAAACGAAAAAAATCATGATCTATATATCGGAGAAGTAAATGACCCGATTCTAAGCGAGGGTGACCTACTTGTAAAAGTGAAAGCAACAGCCATAAACCGGGCCGATTTGCTGCAGAGAAAAGGGTTATATCCGCCACCTCCTGGTGAATCAACCATTATTGGTTTGGAGATGGCTGGTGTGGTTGAAAAAGTTGGCCATGGTGTATCAGACTGGAATGAAGGTGACCGGGTTTATGCCCTATTGCCGGGCGGCGGCTATGCAGAGAAGGTGGTCATTCCGGCAGATATGGGGATGAGAATACCGGACGAGATGACGTTTGAAGAAGCTGCTGCAATTCCAGAAGCCTTTCTGACAGCCTACTTAAACATGGTTGTATTAGGAAATTTAAAAGCGGGAGAAAATGTGCTGATTCATGCCGGAGCGAGCGGTGTTGGAACAGCAGCCATCCAGATTGCAAGGGAGTTAGGTGCAATCAGTATCGTGACGGCAGGCTCTGCTGAAAAATTAGACCGCTGTCTATCTCTCGGTGCGAACTATACCGTCAATTATAAGGAAGAAGATTTTTCAGAAAAAGTCCGTGAAATCACGAATGGAAAAGGTGTCCAGCTAATCCTGGACTTCATTGGGGCTTCTTATTGGGAGGCTAATATAAAGTCAATTGGCATCGATGGCAGATGGATATTAATCGGGACCCTGGGCGGACAAGCATTGACCTCAGCGCATTTAGGCCCATTCCTTCAGAAGAGGATCCAATTTATCGGGTCAACGCTTAGGTCCAGGACCAAAGCATTTAAAATTGATTTAACCCGTCAGTTTGAAGAATTTTCGAGAGGAAAATTTAGTGCAGGAAAACTGGCTCCGATTATCGATCAAGTTTTTGATTGGAAAGATGTATCTTCAGCTCATCAGTATATGGCGGAAAATCGAAATACCGGAAAGATTGTTTTAAAGGTAGAGTGAGGAGGGGAATTGTGAATGTCCAATGTTACAGAAACACAAAAGGAAACTGAGATTTCGACTAAGGAATTAACGAATGCGGAGAGATTTGCTTTAGCATTAAAACGCAATGGTGTTAAGTTTATTTTTGGGCAAAGTAATCCACAAACGATTATGCTTGCCTGTTCCGATCTTGGAATTAAACAAATCGGATTCAGGCAGGAAAATGCTGGCTCCTATATGGCGCAAGCGTACGCGATGTGTTCTGGCACAGTAGCGGTTGTAGCGGCACAGAATGGACCCGCTGCCACATTGTTGGTTCCTGGGCTGGCAGAATGCCTAAAGGCCTCCCATCCGGTAGTGGCCCTCGTTGATGAGGTGCCGATTTCTGAGGAGGAAAAAAACTCCTTTCAGGAGCTTGATCATGTAAAGCTTTTCTCAGGTGTAGCCAAATGGGTGAAAAAAGTTCCAGCAGAAGCTAGAATCGAAGATTACGTGGACATGGCTTTTACCGCTGCAGCGAGCGGGCGGCCTGGACCTGCCGTTTTGCTTATTCCAAAAGATATTTCCTTCGATACGAAGAAAAACCCTGTACAAATAGAAAGAAAGGCTTGCCTGTCTGCTTACCCTTTGGACCGGACTATTGCAGACCCCTCCCGAATCGAAGTGGCTGCTGAACTGCTCGCAAATGCAGAACGTCCATTTATTTATGCAGGCGGTGGTGTCATTTCATCGGGGGCTATCGACGAACTTCGCCAAATTCAAGAAGAATGTTCAATCCCTGTCGCGACAACGACGATGGGAAAAGGCTCAGTTGATGAAGAACATCCGTTAACCATCGGACCGATTGGTTACTACATGGGTAAAGGCGGCGCCACAAAATTCTTAAGGCCAGTGGTTGAAGAGGCCGATGTCATTTTATTGGTGGGAAATCGCACTAACCAAAATGGAACCGATTCTTGGAAATTATTTTCTAAAGACGCACGATTTATTCACATCGATATTGACCCATTGGAAATCGGCCGCAACTATGAATCTTTAAGGTTAGCAGGAGATGCAAAATTAACATTGGAAGCATTGAGAAACGCCCTTTTGCGCAAGAATCTCGAAAAAAGAGATAAACAGCGTCCTAGTCTGGTAGAAGCAATTGCCAAAGCAAGAAAAGCTCATACCGAAGAAGCAGAAAAAATCCAAAACACAGACCAATCGCCGATTAGAGTGGAAAGATTTTTAGCCGAACTTGAAAAACAATTAACAGATGATCATATTATTGTGGCGGATGCAAGCTTCTCGTCTGTTTGGCTTGCCAATTATATCAAGGCAAAAGGAAGTCGGAAATTTATTTTTCCACGGGGAATTGCAGGTCTTGGCTGGGGGCTTCCGATGGCAATGGGTGCAAAGGTAGCACAACCAAATCAAAAGGTCTTTTGTTTATCAGGAGATGGCGGCTTTGCTCATGTTTGGAGTGAACTGGAAACATGTAAACGGCACGGAATAGATGTGGTGCTTGCCGTCATAAACAATGAAGTTCTCGCCTATCAAAAATGGGCTGAGCATGCCCGCTGGGGAAGAAATACATCTGCTTGTGACCTGACTGCCGTTGACCATGCCAAAGTGGCGGAAGCATGCGGCGTAAAAGGTATTAGAGTGAGTTCTCCAGAAAAAATTGAAGAAACTTTGAAGGAGGCCTTTGCAACAGAAGGATCAGTGGTTATTGATTTAATAGCAGATCCTGCTTCTTTTCCGCCTCTTCCTTTTTTGAGCGTATTAAATAATATTTAACTAACAAAAAGCTCGCCCTAAAGTTTTGATCAAGAAAATAAGGAGGGGCGTAAAAAGCACGCCCCGAATTTGTTTAGTTTTTGCCATGATGCCTTAGAAGAAATGCTAGATATTTAATAAGTGCCGGACTGCATAGGCAAATCCATCTTCATCATTTGTCTTAGAGATTAAATCTGCTTCCTTTTGAACATATAAGGGGGCATTGGCCATTGCGACGGAAGTAGTTGCTGCTTTAAATTGAGAGATATCATTCCCACCATCACCAAACGCAAAAATTTCATCAAACTGGATATTCATTAATTGTTGGTATCGTCGCAGTGCTTCTCCTTTATTTGCCTCAATAGAGGTAATTTCGACTACGTGAACGTAAGAAGAGGCCATGGAGACTGCAAATTTCCCCTCGATTGCTTGTTTGACTTGGTCAATTTTTTCGAGTTGGTTCCCGGGTGCGACGACCATAATCTTGTAAATTTTAAGATCATCCTGATCTAGAATTTGATCGTAATCATAATGCTGGAAAATCTTCACGATTTCTTCAGGATCTTTATCTTGAAGCGCTGGATATCGACATGGAAAACCACCTTTATTGGTATAAACCATAATCCACATGCCAATTTCTTTTAAAATTTGCATTAGTTCTTTATAGATGGAAACCGATAAAGATGCTTCGTATAGAACATCTCTTTTTTCAGAGTATAGAACAGTCCCATTAATAGTAAAAATGGGAGCTGCAATTTTTTGCACATGATCATATTTAATCACATCATCAAAAGCTCGGCCTGTGTTAAAGATAATCTGATGCCCTTGTTCCCGTAATTCCTTTAGTACCTTGAAACTTTCATCTGATATTTCATGTTTTGAGTTTAATAACGTTCCATCTAGATCGATCGAAAAACATTTCATTTGATATTTCCTCTCTTTTTTTTATGGTTACTATGTTCAATATACCATTTATATAAAACAATTTTTAAAAAAGCAAACATATAAGTGTTGGAAAGTCGCTATTGCCACTAATAAAAAAATATTAAAAGAGGTGACCGCTTTGTCAATTCTATCGGGAATTCGGGTTTTAGATTTTACGCATTACATTTCAGGACCATACAGCAGTCAAATCCTTAGCGACCATGGTGCCGATGTTATAAAAATAGAGCGGATAGAAGGAGAAGTGGGAAGGATGGCAGGCCCTTTCCATGAGGAAACAAGCCTATATTTTGCTGCGCAAAATCGTAATAAACGCGGACTTTCGATCGACTTGAAATCCGATCATGGCAGAGAAATCATTCATAGGCTTGTGAAAACAGCGGACATTTTAATTACTAACTATGGTGCTGGGGTGCCTGAGCGTTTAGGAATAGACTATCAAACTATTTCGGAAATTAACCCCAAAATAAGCATGGTCCATATTACAGGTTTTGGCTTAACAGGGCCTTATAGAGAATATGGAGCATACGATGGAACCATTCAAGCTATGAGTGGATTAGCAGGGCTTACCGGACATTTAGACGGACCTCCTACCAATGTCGGTTTTTATATTGCCGATCATCTTTCCGGTTTACAAGCGGCTATGGGTGCGATGCTGGCATTATTGCATAAAGAACGAACTGGAAGAGGAAAATATGTTGATGTAAGCATGCTTGATGGAATGATTTCCTTGCTTGGTTACCATTTTTCTGAAGTTATGTTAAAGGGAATAGAGCCCCGACGAATAGGCAATCGTGACCCTCTTGCATTTTGTAATACGTATCCGACAAAGGATGGTTATATATTTATTGCACCTGCTGCTCAGCATATGTGGGAAAAGCTTTGCAGAATTATAGGCAAAAATGAATGGCTGAATAGCGATTCTCCCTTTAATAGCAAGGAGGGACGAATGGAGAATCGGGATGTATTGGAAAAGATGGTTTCAGAGTGGACCATCCAGTATACAAAAGAGGAAGTATTTCAGCTTCTTCAAAACGCTGGAATTGCTTCTGGCCCGGTTAACACATTAATGGACATCATTAACGATCCGCAAATAAAGGATAGGAATATGGTCAGGAAAATGAATATGGGTGATCAGGCTGACGCTGTATTTGTTACCGGAGTTCCTATTAAAATCAATGATACCAATGCTCAGAATTTTTCACCTCCACCAGAAATAGGCGAACATACCGATGAAATATTGTTGGAATTAGGTTATTCCATGGAGGAAATAGAAAGCTATTTGACGCTTGGAGTTATTAGCTTGCTAAAAAATAGATAGTTAGAATAAAATTTTCGACTAGTGAGGAACAATAATTACAAGCCGGGAATTACCCTGGCTTTGCAATTATTGTCGGAAAATTATAAACTATCAATAAAGTAGAAATAGAGAGTAGGTAGATAATGGAACGTATTGATTTGATAGAGTATGACCATGCAGGTCCCGAAGTCAAGGATTCTTTAGATTTCATTCAGTATGCGTCCGGGGGACACGTGATGAATGTTTTCAAGGTGCTAGCCAATCAGCCTAAGGTATTAGAGGGTATCTCAGATCTTATTTTTGGTGTGTACCGGTCCGGTGAGGTGGATATTCAGCTCACCGAACTTGCTTATCTTTATACCTCTACTTTATACAAGTGTCATTACTGAGTACCGACCCATATTATGCTCGGTCGGGGCATTGGACTATCTAAAGAAAAAGTGGAACACCTCCGTCACTGGAGGGAAAGTACTGTTTATACCGATATAGAACGGCTTGTACTTGAATATACGGAGAGGCTGGCTACGGAGGTTCGAATTGAAGATGAATTATATGACAGACTCAGAGAACACTTTACCCCAAGGCAAATACTCGTCCTTTGTACTACTGTTGGGGTAGCAGGGATGATCAATCGTATTCATGGTACCTTCAAAACGGAATTGGAAGAATTCACTTCATCAAGACCAAAAGTACAAGAGAGTTTGGATAAATTGCTTGAAAAATAAAGAAGGAGACTAGGCTATGACATTAATAAATTCTGTAACAGGAACAGTTGATTCTACTGAACTTGGCATTACGCTAATACATGAACATATGCGAGTCCGCTCAGAAGCTGTGTTTGTACAATTTCCCCATTTATATGACGAGGAAAAGGAATTTGCCAAAGCGGTAGAACAGGTAAATAAAGTGAAGGAACTTGGTGTTAAAACCATTTGCGACCCAACGGTGATGGAACTTGGCCGGGATATCCGCTTTATTGAGAGAGTGGCCCGAGAAACGGGAGTGCAAATTATCGCGGCAACAGGAATTTATTCTTATCATTACATACCGCCTCACTTCCAAAATCGCAGCATTGACTATATGGCAGAGTTATTTGTTAGAGATATTGAAGTTGGAATTCAAAATACATCGATCAAGGCCGGGTTTTTAAAATGTGCGACAGACGCACAAGGGGTTACCAAGGATGTCGAAAAAGTCATCCGTGCTGTGGCGCGGGCCCATAAAATGACCGGTGTACCGATTATGACTCATTCCCATCCGGCAAGCGGAACGGGCTTAAACCAGCTTGATATTCTTCAAGAAGAGGGAGTCGATCCTAAACGGATATTGATTGGCCATACCGGAGATACCGACAATCAGGAATACATCCTGCAGGTACTGGAGCGGGGGCCATTTATTGGAATGGACCGTTATGGCATAACAAGAGTGTGTTCAAACGAATCGAGAAACGAAACAGTGATAGCGCTGGCAAAACTGGGCTATGCAGACCGCATGTTCCTGTCACAGGATTATTGTTGTTCGTATGATTGGTATCCTGACGGAACATCCGCGAAAGCATTCCCGAGTTGGAGCATGAGTTTTGTGTTAGAAGAAGTGATTCCGGAATTGAAGAAAAACGGTGTAACCGAAGAGCAGGTTACCAATATGATGGTTGATAACGCTCGTCGTTGGTTTGAAGGAAATTAGGAAACTTACAAAATAGTATAAACAAGGAGATGAATGGTACGTGGTTAAGCAAATTCGAATTGGAAAGACAGATTTATATGTGAATCCTATAGGTTTAGGTACCAATGCTGTTGGCGGACATAATCTATTTCCCAACCTGGAAGAGGAAGCAGGAAGAAATTTAGTACGGGCTGGATTAGAACAGGGAATTAACTTTTTGGATACTGCGTTTATCTATGGTCCAAAGCGTTCTGAAGAAATCGTCGGGGAAGTGGTCAAGGAAAGGGGAAATCGTTCAGAGATTGTCATTGCCACAAAAGCCGCCCATAAATTTGTTGGGGGTGAAGTGGTGCTCGATAATTCCCCAAGCTTTTTAAAGCAGGCAGTAGAAGAGAGCCTAACGCGCCTGCAAACGGATTACATAGATTTATTTTATATCCATTTCCCTGATCAAGATACACCTAAGGATGAAGCGGTCGGGGCCTTGAAGCAGCTAAAAGATGAGGGGAAGATCAGGGCGATTGGGGTCTCTAATTTTTCCCTCGAGCAGTTGAAGGAAGCGAATAAAGACGGCTATGTCGACGTCTATCAAGGGGGCTATAACTTATTAAGCAGAGAAGCAGAGAAAGAATTATTCCCATACACGATTGAACATGATATTTCTTTTGTTCCTTTCTACCCGCTTGCCTCCGGGTTTTTGACGGGAAAATATAATATTAATACAGTGATTAGTGAAAAGAATCAAAAACGGCCGCAATTCCAGAAAGAAGTGTATGAGCAAAACTTAGCTAAAATTGAGAAGGTACGGGAAATAGCCGAAGCAAAAGGGGTAGAGGTTGCTCATGTTGTGCTCGCTTGGTATTTAACTCGTGACGGGATTGATGTCATTATACCGGGGGCAAAGAATGCTGACCAAGTACTTCATAATTTAAAAACGCTAGATGTAGAGCTTTCACCACAAGAGATTCAAAGCATTGACCAGATATTCCAATTATAAATCAGAAAAAGGACCCCTTGGAAACTTAATTCCGATGGGTCCTTCAATTTTTTAAAGCTTAAATTCTTACTACGAATCTCCCTTTTGCCTGCCCTTTCAAAATGATAGGCAGGGTTTCAGGCAGGTCGTCTAGCGAAATTTCAACTGCAATGGAATCCAATAGCGTGGACGGCTTTAAGTCTGTGGCCATTCGATTCCACAGCTTTTTGCGTACTTCCATTGGGCAATAGACCGAATCGATCCCCAGCAGGTTTACACCGCGCAAAATAAAAGGAAACACGCTAGTTGGGACGTTTCCGCCTCCAGTTAATCCACTTACAGCTACCGATCCGCCATAGTGAATTTTACTTAATACAGACGCTAAGGATTCACCGCCAACGGGATCAACCGCACCAGCCCAAAGCTGCTTATCCAATACTTTGACTTTTCCATTATAAACCTCTTCACGGGAAATCACTTCAGACGCACCAAGGTTATGTAAATAATCATGTTCAGCAGCTTTTCCAGTACTTGCAACCACCTCGTAGCCCCGTTTAGATAGCATCGAGACAGCAATACTTCCAACACCGCCAGTTGCTCCAGTTACCAAAACCTTTCCCTTTTCAGGAGTAACCCCGTTTTCTTCCAGCCTTTGCACAGAAAGGGCAGCGGTAAAGCCAGCCGTTCCCAAAACCATCGCTTCTTTCAGAGAAAGATTTTCCGGGAGCGGAACAACCCAATTGCCGGGAATCCGTGCATACTCACTGAAGCCTCCATAATGGGAAACCCCAATCTCATAGCTGGTCGCGATAACTTTATCACCTTCTTGGAAGCGCGGGTCCTGAGACGAGACAACAACTCCCGCTAAATCAATACCTGGGATAAACGGATATGACCTGACTATTTTGCCATCTGCGATGCTGGCGAGTCCATCCTTATAATTAATGCTGGAATAAGCAACCTTGATTAGTACTTCCGCTTCAGGAAGGATATCAAAAGAAACTTCTTTAACCTCAACCGAAAAATCGGTCTCCGTCTTATCAACCACTAATGCTTTAAACAATTCACTCAAATTTATTCCCCTCCCTTTTTTACTATTGAAGCCATTTTACATGGAAAAGCCTTTTTTGTAAAACAAATTCAGATTTATCAAAAAATTAATTAAGTTTCTTTACAAAAAGAAATAGGAAAAAGGAATCGTACTTATTGAGGAAAATGTTGAATAGGATAGAACTGCATTCAACTTGTTTTTCAATTAGGAAAGAGGTGGCGCATTGCAGACGGTTAGCCTAAAAAGGATGTTGTTAATGGCATCCATGTATGCACTAATTTTCCTACTAATCATTCCCTCTTCTTATGTTGCCGCAAACGGTCAAGGGAATGGAAATGAAAACGGGAACAATAATGGGGGACAGCAGGGAGGGGATAACGGCAATCCTAATAACGGGAACCAGGGCGACCAGGATCAAAAGGGTAATAAGAGTACGGAAATTCATTTTCATTTAAAAAATGACTGTAAGGAAGACGTAGTAGATGTTTACGTCCTTTGGAAAGGCGTTTGGACTAAGATGGAAGCACCAGGGAATTCCCCGAATTTTAAATTAAAAGATAATGCTGAATACGTAACGGATGATATCACTGCCTTCAAGCTGATAATAAAGGACCGGGAACCTGTCATCATTCCTGTAAGCGACGTAAGAGTCGGTGTCGAAGCAAACGGTACCATCAATTATTGGCAGGAAAAATGTTATCCACCACCACCACCGCCTCCGCCAGGTGACGATGACGATGATCATGGAAATCCAGGGGATAATCCTGGAGATAAGCCAGGAGACAATCCGGGAGATAAGCCGGGAGACAATCCAGGAGATTCAGATAATCCAAATCAACCAGGGTCAAATCCGGGAGGTACGGATAATAATACCCCGCCTCCACAAAATCAAGGAAATCAGAATCCTCCGGCACAAGAAACTATAAAACAAACCACAACAACTGGGGTTCTTCCAAAAACAGGAGAGTCAAGCCCATTTGGCTATTATTTACTCGGACTACTCGTTACCGCTTCCGGTGTGTATTTATTAAGACGAAAAAAGCTAAACAACTAGAATCATAGCTTTGAGGGAGATTAAAATCTCTCTCAATTTTTTTATTGAGGTGCATATATGAAAAAGTTAACTGCTGTCCTTTTAATTCTTTTAGGCATTATGATTATATTTTATCCAAAAATTACAGAGGTTTTTCATAACCATGAACAAAATTTACTGTTAAAGAAATGGGATCAAAAAAAGCATAGAAACAAAAACTCTCTGGAAAATAATTATCAAAGTCTAAATAAGGCATTTGATGAAAGCTTCGAAAGGGAGCCTAAACCTGAGCAAGGAACAATCCAGGAGCCTGCCCTGATAAATAAAAATTTCGAAATGGACGGCATGACTGGTATTATAAAAATACCAAAGATAGACCTAACTCTGCCCATATTAGAAGGAGCAAGTCAAGCAAATTTAAAACTTGGTGCTAGCCATTTGGACGGTACGGCCCTGCCCGGTGAAATCGGAAACGCCGCCATCGCAGCCCATCGCAGCAGAACATATGGAAGGATGTTTAACCGCTTGAATGAACTAAAGCCTGGCGATGAAATTGTGGTAGAGGACAAAAAACAAGCCTATACCTATGATATTTACAATGTTTTAATTGTGGAACCTGATGATTTATCTGTTTTAAATCCCAATGGTCAAGACCGAATCTTGACATTGATCACCTGCGACCCCATCACCACAGGAACCCACCGCCTGATTATCCACGCCAAATTAAAAGGGGCCTGATTCTTTTTTGCGCTATTCAGGCCTCATTTTTCATTTTGCCCCCTTTTTAGTGGGCTTTTTGTATGGTAGAATTTAGGCATTTATACAAGATGGATGTGGGGTTATAAAATGGATATGAAATCTAAATGGAACGCCAAATATAAAGATCGTTTGACTGAGTTAAAGGAGCCTGTTCCAAATCCCCGATTGAAAGATCTTTCAGTACATCTTCACGGCGGGAATGCCCTAGACCTTGCCTGCGGTCTAGGTGGAAACAGTATTTTTCTTGCCCAATTAAACTATCATGTAGAGGCTCTTGATATATCAGAGATTGCCATCCACTTTCTTCAGGAACAAGCTGTCAAACAGCATCTCAATATTAATCCGCGCGTATGTGATTTAACGGATGTCACGCAGCTTAAGAAGGAGCACAGCGCAACCGACCTTATTGTGATTACCTACTACCTAGACCGATCCCTCTTTCCATTTGTCAAAAGCATGGTAAAAAGGAACGGATTTTTCTTTATGGAAACCTATTTTCAGACACCCAAGACAGAATACCAAACGATATCCGATCAATATAAATTGAAGCCAAAAGAGCTTTTAGACGAATTCAGTGAATGGAAAGTGCTCTTTTTTAAAGAGAACGACCAAGAAGGACGGCAAACGGTATTTTGTCAAAAGGTTTAGCTATTTAAAAAATATAAGGGGGGTGAAAAGGTGATTGACCCAAAAGTTGATGATAACGCCAAAGTTTTAGAAATTCCAATGGATGGAATACATCTTTACATCGATTCGCCCGAAAGGCAAAAACGGTTATATAAGCGGACTTTGGGGATAGCGGTCATTTCCCAGATGCTCGGTGGCGCAGGACTTGCAGCTGGTGTAACGGTTGGGGCACTGCTAGCCAAAAATATGCTGGGAACCGACCGGTTTGCCGGACTGCCAGTTGCATTGTTGACTCTTGGTTCCGCAGGTGCAGCACTTCTGATAGGAAGACTGTCGCAGCGATACGGCCGCCGTTTTGGACTGGCAGTGGGTTTTTTGGCCGGAGGTATCGGCGCGATTGGAGTGGTGACGGCAGCTGTCATCAATTCTATTATCCTGCTGTTTGCATCACTATTAATCTATGGTGCAGGAACCGCAGCTAACCTGCAAACCCGTTATGCAGGTACCGATCTCGCCAGTCCTTCAAAGCGGGCAACCGCTATCAGCATCACCATGTTAGCGACGACTTTTGGGGCTGTTGCCGGGCCGAATCTTGTTGATGTAATGGGACGATTTGCATTGTCGATCGGTGTTCCACCTTTGGCCGGCCCGTTTATTTTAGGGGCTACTGCTTTTCTTTTGGCCGGTTCCGTGTTGTTGATATTCCTGCACCCAGATCCTCTCAAGGTTGCAAAGCTTTTGTCGGAAGTTAATAGCAGCAACGGAGAATTTTCTTCAAAACTACCCACCGGCGCATCTCTCAAGAAGAAACGCGAACTCGTAGTCGGTGCTGCCCTGATGGTCCTAACACAGTTAGTGATGGTTGCCATCATGACCATGACACCTGTCCATATGAGAAACCATGGACATGATCTGAGTGATATCGGATTAATTATCAGTATTCATATTGGCGCCATGTATCTTCCATCTTTGGTGACCGGAATGATTGCTGACAAAATTGGCCGTACGGCAATGTCAATTTTAGCGGGTGCCACCTTGCTTATGGCAGGTCTTCTTGCCGCTTTTGCACCAGCTGATTCAATGCTCGTCCTAATGATTGCACTTGCCCTGCTGGGGCTTGGATGGAACTTTGGTTTGATTAGCGGTACAGCGATTATTATCGATGCTACTCACATTTCCACACGTGCTAAGACACAGGGTACAATTGATGTTTTGGTTGCTCTTGCCGGTGCATCTGGCGGAGCCATTTCCGGAATGGTCGTTGCCCAGTCAAGCTACACCATACTCTCGCTGGCGGGAGGCATTTTATCTTTGCTGCTTATCCCTGTTGTCGTTTGGTCCAGGAGAAAACAACCGAATGAATAGCATAAAAGTTCCAGGCCTATATTGGCTTGGAATTTTTTCCTGTTTGGAAAATTTTCATGAATAGCTGAGACACCACAATTCTTCTTTAACATGACTGGTAACCAATGAATACAATGATTGACATAGAGTTCTAATACTGATGCCCAACGGGGGGATAAGGTTGAAGATTGAGTACAATCATGCCTTTGGTTTGCCGAGAAATTTAGTATGGAAATGGCTGAAAGATGAAACAGTCCTAAAAAACTCGATTTCTAACTGCAAGTCGTTTGTTGAAACCTCAAGTGGTGTCTACCGAGGTGAAACTGAAATCCGGATTGGTCCAATCAACGATGTATTTACAATAGACATACGACGTTTGGAAGAGAAAAGTCCATCATTTTACCGCCTGAAAATAAACGCAAAAAGCAAACTTGGAAATATTCAGGCGCAGTCTGATTTATTTCTAAGAGATTGGCAAGGGGCTTGCAAGTTAACTATTAAAGCGGATGTCGTGATAACAGGGACTATGGAAGTGACTCCTGATCGGTTACTAAATGGAGCAGCAATCAAAGTGATCGAAAACCTATTCCAAAACCTGGAGAAGGAAATTAAAAAGGCTGTCTATCAGGCCAGAAAGAAATTTCGAACTTGAGTTCCCATTGATTTAATAACAGCATCCAAGCTTGAAATAAGCCTGGATGTTTTCTTGTTAAAATGATATATAAAGTGGAAGAAAAAGGTTTCTTAGATTCAGAAAATACTCTTATATTGACTGTTATTAGAATATTCTATATTTTTGTTGTATTTCAGTGTACTTTTTCTCTAAAATTATCTTGAATAAAAGAATTTTAGGGAGGCTTAATTTATGGTCGAGAAAACGCTGGATCTTCAGAAATTAGTTGAAGCTGTTGAAAAAGAGGTTGTGGAGTGGCGCAGGCATCTCCATGAAAATCCTGAACTTTCATTTCAAGAGGTAGAAACATCCAAGTACGTATTTGAGAAGCTGGAGTCCTTTGGCAATATTGAGTTATCCCGTCCAACGCCCACAAGTGTGTTAGGTAGGATTATCGGCGCAAAGCCTGGTAAAGTTGTTGCTTTACGTGCTGACATGGACGCGCTTCCAATTCAAGAAGAAACCGGGCTGCCATTTGCCTCCAAAAATGACGGTGTGATGCATGCCTGCGGTCATGATGGACATACTGCCATGCTTTTAGGAGCGGCAAAGGTTCTGTCCCAATTAAAGGATGAAATAGAAGGGGAAATCCGCTTTTTCTTCCAGCATGCTGAGGAATTGTTCCCTGGCGGCGCTTCAGAAATGGTAAAGGCCGGCGTTACAGAAGGGATTGATGGAGTCATCGGCGTTCACCTTGGTTCGCAAATTCCTTCCGGGAAATTTACTGTTTGTTATGGACCAGTTACTGCAGCGACTGATGCATTTGATATTGATATCCAGGGCAAGGGCGGACATGGTTCCGCACCAAATGCAACGATTGATCCAATTGCTATAGGTGTTCAAATTATTAACGGAATCAACCAAATTATTTCACGGAAAGTGGATGCAGCCCAGCGCGCTGTCATTTCTGTTACCAAATTCAATGGCGGAACAGCCAATAATATTATTCCTGACCGTGTAAGCCTAGGCGGGACTGTCCGTACGTTTGATCCGGAAGTACGTAAACAAATTCCTGTCTGGATTGAAAAAATTGCAAAAGGAATCACTGAAGCCCATGACGCTTCCTATGAACTCAATTATATGCTGGGATACTCACCTGTCATAAATGAGGAAAATATCACCAAATTGGTGGAAGAAACCATTGTAGACACATTCGGAGAAAGCAATCGAATTATTGCGAATGGGATTATGGGAGGGGAGGATTTCTCGGCATTTTCAGCGGAAGCTCCTGGATGTTTTGTTTTTCTAGGTGCTGGAAGTGAGAACCCAGCCGAAAATTATCCGCATCATCATCCAAAATTTGATGTGAAGGAAGAGGCATTAATAAAAGGTGTCCATTATTTCGTCCGCTCGGCCTTCAAATTTTTAGGTGAGAAATAAAAGTACCCTAATGTGGAGGAGATTTTGTGATTGAAAGAGTAGTAGATATCCAGAAACTAATAGAGGCAGTTGAAGAAGAAGTAGTCAAATGGCGCAGACATTTTCACGAAAACCCGGAGCTTTCTTTCCAAGAGTTTGAAACCTCTAATTACGTTTATGAAAAACTGCAATCGTTTGGCAATATTGAAGTTTCCAGGGTCACACCAACCAGTGTCATGGGACGCTTATTTGGCAGCCAGCCTGGCAAAGTATTGGGGCTGCGGGCAGATATGGATGCCCTGCCAATCATTGAAGAGACTGGATTGCCATTTGCTTCCAAAACCCAAGGTGTGATGCATGCCTGCGGTCATGACGGACATACTGCGATGCTCCTTGGCGCGGCCAAAGTTCTATCTCAATTACAGGACGAAATCAAAGGGGAAGTTCGCTTCTTCTTCCAGCATGCAGAAGAACTAAATCCTGGCGGTGCCCAGGAAATGGTAAAGGCGGGGGCAGCAGATGGCCTTGAAGGTGTGATCGGACTTCACCTTGGTTCACAAGGTCCGTTGGGCAAATTCTCGCTCTGTTACGGACATGTGACTGCGGCGTGTGATGATTTTGATATTGTCATTCAAGGTAAAGGCGGGCATGGTTCGGCACCGGAGGAAACTGTTGACCCGATTGCCATTGGTGTTCAGTTGGTAAATGGAATCAATCAGTTTATCTCCAGAAAAGTCGATGCCAGCCATCGGGCAGTTATTACGGTTGCCCAGTTTCACGGGGGAACGGCCAACAATATCATTCCAGACAAAGTGACCTTAGGAGGTACTGTCCGAACGTTTGACCCGGAAGTTCGCAAGCAGATTCCAATCTGGATGGAGAAATTAACAAAGGGACTCACCGAAGCACATGGTGCAACTTATCAATTAAACTATGACTTTGGCTACAGTCCAACTATCAATGAAGAACAAATTACCTCTATGGTTGAAAAAGTTATTATTGAAACCTTTGGTGAGGACCATTTTGTCAGAGGTACAGCATTGATGGGTAGTGAAGATTTCTCGGCATTTGCAGAGGTAGCACCGGGATGCTTCGCATTTTTGGGGGCGGGAAGCCACAACCCTGCCGAAAATTATCCGCACCATCATCCAAAATTTGATGTAAAAGAAGAAGCGTTGATTCTTGGCGTCCAGTATTTTGTCAGAAGTGCATTGCAGTACCTAAATGAAAATTAAGATGTGAAAGGGGCCTGAACCCAGGTACGTTAATGGTTAACGCACCGGTGCCAGGCCCCTTATTTATTTGATAGGGATTTGGATTGAAATGCTTGTTCCCCAATCGAGTTTACTGCGGATGGCCAGACCATAGTTGTCCCCGTAGGTTAGTTGCAAGCGTTTATGGGTATTATAAAGGCCGATGTGATCGTTTGCTGTATAATTTGATTTCAGCTTTGAACAGATTTCCCCTAGCCTAGCCTTGCCGATTCCCTTACCATTATCAATGACCGATACATAAAGGTGTGAAGGAAACACTCTTATTTTCACTTTAATCGAAAGGGTTCTTCCCAAGCCCGGCAGGCCATGTTGCAGTGAATTCTCAATCAAAGGCTGTAGGAACAGTTTAACAACATAATAGTTTTCAACACCCTCATCACATTCCCAATGGAACTCAAATTGATCCTTATGCCTAATTTTCTGAATCTCAACATAGCTTTTCGTATGTTTGATTTCATCCTTTAAAACAACTAAGCTATCCTTTGCATTTAAGGAATAGCGGAGGATATTCCCGAGATGATCAATCATTTGGTTAATCTCGTTTGGCCGCTTGGTAAGACTAATCACCTTCCAATTAATCGTTTCTAGTGTATTGTACAAAAAATGCGGATTTAATTGGGATTGGTGCACGGATAACTCCAGCGCCTGCATTTTATACTTTCTCTCCGACAGGAGCACCTTCATATAGGATTGCTCCATAAAATTGGTCAAAATCTTATGAATGATTAGGCTGTGAACATCCTTTACGTCGTTTGGCAAATGGGGGAGAGGTTCACCCTTTTCGGCATTATTTAAGATATTGACAATCGAATCAATTTCGGCAAAATTCTTTTTCGTTAGAAAATAAGCGATAATCCCCCCCACAATAACCGACGAAAGCAGGAGAACTAAAGTAAGCAAGCTTAATTGGTATGGCAGCTTATAAAGAGAACTCCGCGGGATGGTCGAAAAAAACACCCAGCCATATTTTTTTGAGTCCAACTTAAAAACAGTAGAAGGGTCATTTCCAATTTTCAATGTGGTAATTTCATTAGACGAGGAAATCATTTCCTTCGTTTCGAATGACGTTAAATGGACTGGATGATTTTCAAACAGAACTTGGTTATTTTTATCCAAGACTATAATATTTTGACCGCTCATTTTATGCAAGCTGTTTAAATGATCCTTTACATAATCAGTGTTTACATTCAGAACAATGTACCCCAGTTTGCCATTTGCAAGAGTAAAGCTCCGATATAAGGAAATGACCTCAATCTTTTGGTCAGGGAAATCCTCAAGCTTTCGAATCACTGTTCTTCTTTCTGTCCAAATGGTTTCGCCCCTTTTTACCTTATCGAGCCCTTTATACCAAGAGGTGTCATCAAAATGCCCAAGATCCACCAAACCGCCTGTAGTTGATGTTAAAAATCGTTTTTTATCATTTTCAATATAAATATAAATCGAATCAATGTACGGATGAGCAATAGCGGGAGAGTCGATGGTATTTTTTAACGACGCCAGTTTAACAAAATCCTCAGGATCCAGCCATTGTTTCTCGAGCATGTTTTGCAGGTCCAGAAATTCTTTGGCGCTAGCGGCAATGGTTAAGTTAATAGAATTTAGCTCATCGAAAATCATTTCCACGTTCATTTGGATTTGATTTAATAGATTCAAGTTTTCTTGATTTATCTTTTCCTTCAGATATAAATGAATTAACGAAATCGCAAGTGTTCCTAGAATTAACACCGGGATTAGCATTGGAATTAGCAGCTTGCTTAAATTTTTAATAAAAAAGGAACGTTTTAAAGAATCCATTAAGAAGCCGCCCTTAATTTAGCCGATATTCCTTTGGGCTGACCCCAAAATATTTTCGGAACGCACGTGTGAAATTCTTGGCATTGCTATATCCGACCATTTCACTTACCTCATAGGCCTTGTACTTCATTTCTTTAATTAATTTTGCTGCTTCTTCCATTTTGACTTGAAAAAGAAAATCAGAGAAATTGACATCTGTTTTTTGTTTAAAATATTTGCTTACATAATGGGGATTCATATAAACGACTTGGGCAGCCTCATCTAATGTGGCATTTTTAAAATTGTTTTTTACATAATCTTTAATTTTATTAATAATCGGATCATCATCATCGTTTTTTAGTTTTGCGGAAACCGTTTGGGTGGAGGCAGGCATTCTTTGGTCTAGTTCTTTTTTAATTTGCGAAAACGCTTCCGTTATTTCTGAAAAATTTGTGGGTTTTAAAATATAATTTTTGACCCCGTACTTAATGGCAGACTGGGCATAGTGGAACTCCTGGTAACCGCTTAAAAAAACAGTCAAGACAGGGGAGTTCTGCTCATGCATCTCCTTTATGACCTCAATGCCAGTCATGATGGGCATTTGAATATCGCAAAGCAAAACGTCAGCATTTCCCTCTGATACTAGGTCCAGGGCTTCTTTCCCATTTGCTGCTTCCCCAATTACTTCGAACCCAAGTTCATTCCACGGAAAATAGTTTACTAGGCCGTGCCGAATTTCATATTCATCATCTGCAATCACCAGTTGGTACATTTGGCACCCCCTAAAACATTATTTTAATATTCAAAATATACTACACTTTGACACATTCAACAAGCGTAAGCCTATCATTGTTTGTCAAGTAATGATACGAAATGTCAATTCAGGTCCCTTTTTTTCATACTACTATTTTTAATAAAATAATATTAATCGAATGGAATGTTCCGAAAATTTTTAAAATTGATAGTTTTTAGAAAGAGGGGTGAAGGAATGAAACCTTTACTGGAAGTAGACCATGTCCAAATTGCATTTGAAACAGACAAAGAAGAAGTGATTTCAGTAGAAGAGGTGAGTTTTTCAGTCAACCCTGGAGAAACCATTGGCATTGTTGGGGAGTCCGGTTGCGGAAAAAGTGTCACCTCCTTATCGATAATGGGTTTGCTCGGAAAAAACGGAAAAGTAAAAAAGGGCCAAATTCTTTTCGGAGAAGAAGACCTGACAAAAGTATCCAATCAGCGTTTAAGAGATATCAGGGGAAATGAGATATCGATGATCTTTCAGGAACCCATGACCTCATTAAATCCTGTTTTCACCATTGGAAACCAAATGATTGAAGGAATCAAGCTTCACTTAAAGATGAATCCAAAGGCTGCAAAAGAATACGCCATTGAAATGTTAAAAAAGGTTGGAATTCCAAGGGCGAATGAGATTATGAAGGAATACCCGCATGCATTGTCAGGCGGAATGCGGCAGCGGGTGATGATTGCGATGGCGCTTGCGTGCAAGCCGAAGCTGTTAATTGCGGATGAACCGACAACTGCCCTGGATGTAACAATTCAGGCACAAATTCTCCAGTTGATGAAAACCTTGCAAAAGGATTCTAATACAGCCATTATGCTGATTACTCATGATCTTGGGGTGATTGCGGAAACGGCCGACCGAGTTATTGTCATGTATGCCGGTCAGGTTGTCGAGGAAGCAGATGTTTTTACGCTATTTAAAGAGCCAAAGCATCCTTATACCCAAGGATTAATGGCCTCCATTCCACATTTGGAATATGAAAGTGAACAACGCCTTGCTTCAATCCCTGGTTCAGTGCCAAGCATTAAGCATATGCCGGCAGGCTGCCGGTTCCATACCCGCTGCCCATATGCTACGGAACGGTGCGAGCAGGAACAGCCTAGACTTAAAGATGTTCAAGCAGGGCATAAAGTAAGGTGCTGGTTAACCGAGGAAGACGGTTTAAGGACAATCGCCGATCAACCAAAGGAGGAAATATTCACATGACCACCATGATTGAAAAAGAAACGACTCCTTTACTAAAAGTAGAAAAATTAAAAACCTATTACCCTATTAAAAGGGGTGTTTTTTCGAAAACGGTTGGTCACGTGAAGGCGGTAGATGGGGTCGACTTTTATATTAACGAAGGTGAAACACTCGGATTGGTAGGAGAGTCGGGCTGCGGGAAATCAACCATTGGGAAAACGCTTGTAAGGCTGGAAAATGCCTCAGAGGGTAAGGTATATTTTCAGGACAAAGAAATCACCTCTGCTAACAGAGATACGATGAAAGGTCTGCGCCGGGATTTACAAATTATTTTCCAAGACCCATATTCATCTCTGAATCCTAGAAAAAGAATCAAAGATCTCCTCGAAGAACCGATGAGAATTCATCAAGTAGTTGAAAAGGAAAAAATCCATAAACGGGTGGACGAGCTTTTGGAACTGGTCGGGTTGCCGAACAGTTATAAAAACCGCTACCCTCACGAATTTTCCGGCGGCCAGCGGCAGCGGATCGGAATTGCCAGAGCGTTGTCGCTGAATCCAAAACTGATCATTTGCGATGAGCCGGTATCTGCTTTGGATGTATCCATTCAGGCACAAATCCTGAATTTATTGAAGGATCTGCAAAAAGAATTCAACCTTACTTATTTGTTTATTGCCCATGGCTTAGGAGCTGTAAAGTATATCAGCGACCGGATTGCAGTGATGTACTTAGGGAGAATTGTCGAGGTTGCAAAAACGGAAGAAATTTTCAAAAATCCGCAGCATCCTTATACAAAAGCATTGTTAAGCTCTTATCCGATACCAAACCCTGAATTAAGGTCAAAAGAAAGAATCATTATTGCTGGCGATGTACCAAGTCCGGCCAATCCGCCGAGCGGCTGCAGTTTTCATACACGTTGCCCGATTGCAACGGCAATTTGCCGGGAGCAAAGACCTGTTCTTAAGGGGAACGAACATAGCGTTGCTTGCTTTGCAGTTAACGATGCATAAATTCTAGTTTTTGAAAGAGGGTGAAAATATGGTTCCCTATATTATTCGCAGGCTTTTAATTGCCATCCCTGTTTTATTTGGGGTTATGGTTGTCAACTTTATCATTATTAATATGGCACCGGGAAACCCGGTTGATATGTACGTCGACCCCAATTCTTCTCCTGAACTGTTGGCGATGAGGAAGGAACAGCTTGGCTTAAATGATCCGCTTTACATTCAGTTTTTCCATTGGCTCGGTAACCTCGTACAAGGCAATTTGGGTTACTCTTTTTCGACTTATGAACCGGTAAAAGAGATGATTTTTGAAAGGCTTGGCCCGACATTTGAATTAATGGGACTAGCCCTTATAGTCGGGTTAATCATCGCTCTGCCGATCGGTATTTTAAGTGCAGTCAAACAATATAGCAAACTTGACTATTTGGCGACAGGGACTTCTTTTTTCGGAATTTCCATCCCGCATTTTTTCCTAGGATTGGGCCTCATTTATATCTTTGCTGTACAATTGCAGGTCCTGCCGGCTGGGGGCATGTCGACTCTCGGCAGTGAGGACAATTTCTTGGATAAGGTGCAGCATTTAATTCTTCCGGTGATCGTGCTCGCAGTCGGAATTTCTGGACAATATGTCCGCTATGTCAGGGCAAGTCTTTTGGAGGTGCTGGGCCAGGATTATTTACGGACGGCGAGAGCAAAGGGGTTAAAGGAATTTGTTGTTACCAATAAACATGCTTTAAAAAATGCCTTGATTCCGATTATTACGATCATTGGCATGGAGATTCCTTTCTTACTTGGCGGAGCGGTTATCACCGAACAGATATTTCAGTGGCCAGGAATGGGGCAGCTGACCATTCAGTCCATCATGTCAAGAGATTATCCAACACTAATGGCTCTTAATCTATTGACGGCATTTATGGTGCTGTTTGCCAATCTATTAACAGATATTGTCTATTCGTTTGTTGACCCGCGCATTAAGTATAAATAGGGAAGGAGGAACATGGTATGCCAATGCTTGAAACAAATATTAAAAAGGATGTAAAACCTCCCATTTCCCATACAGAGATTGGCGGAGAGGAAACGCCTTTACAACTAATAATTAAACGTTTTATGAAGCATCGCTTGGCCGTAGCAGGCAGTATTTTGATGTTGTTAATCATCCTGATTGCGATTTTTGCACCAGCTATTGCACCCAAGGACCCGTATCAGGTTTATGACGAATTTTCTGCACCGCCATCTGCTGAGCACTGGTTAGGAACCGACCAAGTCGGACGGGATCTTTTTACACGCCTCATCTATGCATCAAGAGTTTCGATGGCAGTCGGACTAGGGGCAGTTCTTATTTACACCGTCATTGGAACCATCCTAGGTGCGGTTTCCGGCTATTTTGGCGGATGGGTCGATATTGTGTTAATGCGATTGACAGACGTCTTCATGTCATTCCCTGGATTGATGTTAATTCTTGTAGTGGTCAGTATTTTAGGGCCTAGCCTATTTAATATCATCTGGATTTTGGGACTCCTCGGCTGGCCGGCCGTTGCCAGATTGGTTCGCGGAACGGTACTTTCGCTGAAACATGTTGATTATGTCAAATCGGGTGTTGTGCTTGGGTTAAGTACACCAAGGATTTTATTCCAGCATATTTTACCGAATGCGATTGCTCCTATACTTGTACAGGCTACATTTGGCATAGCAGCAGCCATTATCGTAGAAGCTTCCCTAAGCTTCCTCGGAATGGGTGTACAGCCGCCAACGGCGAGCTGGGGGAACATGCTGACAGATGCCCAATCTATCACAGTATTAACCGATCAGCCATGGCTATGGGTTCCTCCGGGGGTAATGATTGTCATTGTCGTATTAGCGATCAATTTTATCGGTGATGGCCTGCGGGACGCTTTAGATCCGAAAACATTGAAGTAACATTGAGGTATTTAGCGCATTAACGCAGTGGGGGCCAACTCCTCATCACATTAAAGCGTTAAACGATTGGGGGCCATGCCCCCAATAATATATAGCAATCCAATATAAAACGAAAAGAGGGACGGGAATGAAGAAGCTGAAAGGAAAATTTTTAACGCTTTTATCGATTGCTTTGTTATTATTTTTAAGTGCATGTTCAGGTTCTAATAATGCATCAAGCACACCGAAGGAAAATGGGAAGGGCGGCGGCTCAGCACAATATGGTGATACCATTGTTGTAGGTGTTTCAAACGCAATCGGTGCAATCAATCCGATTAATACCCGTGACTTGGGTGCCATTACATTGGCAAATATTCTATTTGATCCTTTCTTTGAACCAGATGAAAACATGCAATTTCAAAATAAGTTAGCTGAAAGCTTTGAAACAAAAGATAACCAAGCGTTTACGATTAAAATTAATTCAAAGGCAAATTGGACAGATGGGAAGCCTGTTACGTCTGAGGATGTTAAATTTACGTTTGATCTGCTGGCCAATCCTGCCGTTCAAAGTTCCGGCTTGAAAACTCTTAACGTTATTGATGGTCTGGATGAAAATGGCCAGCTGCCAAAAGGAGAAAAGTCTGTTAAGGGGATTGAAGTAGTTGATGACAAAACCTTTGTCATTCACACGAAAAAGCCGACTGACCCAAACTATCTTAAAGGGAGCTTAATCAATTTCCGAGCTGTTCCAAGTCATATCTTAAAGGATAAGGATCCGGCAACGCTTCATCAAGATCCATTTATGTTAAAGCCAACCGTTTCCAATGGTGCCTATTCGCTTGTTAACTTCAGCGGGGAATCAAGTGTAGAACTTAAGGCAAATCCAAATTACTATCGAGGTGCACCAAAAACTGCAAAGCTGTTCTTTAAGGTAGTTCCACAAGCAAACATTACAGCACAGCTGCAAACAGGCGAAATTCATATCAACTACCCATCCACAGGTGCAATTGCGATTCAAGATATTGAAAAAGTGAAAAATATGGCGAATGTCACAACAAATGATCCAAAGGGCTATGATTGGCAGGAAATCTACATGAATACAAAAACCTTTGATCAGAAGATGCGCCAAGCGATTGCTTATGCGATTAACCGTCCGCAACTTGTTGAGAAGTTATTAAAAGGAAAAGCAGAAATCATTGATGGACCATACACAAAGATCCATCCATATTTTGATAAAAACATTAAGAATTACCAATATGATCCAGAGAAAGCTAAGAAGCTCATTGCAGAATCAGGCTGGGATAAGAGCAGGCCAATTCGAGTCAATGTTCCAATCGGCAACCAGGTTCGTGAGCAATCCGCTGTTATTATTGCAGAAAATTTAAAAGCAGTAGGGTTAAACGTTCAGGTTCAAAAGTACGACTTCCCAACTCATATGCAAAAAGGTGCTAAGCATGACTTTGATATTATGTTCCTAGGAATCCCGTACCAAATTGATCCGGATGTAAGTACATTCTATGCTTCTGGTGCAACCTATAATTTTGCTGATTATAGCAATCCTGAGCTTGATAATTTGTTAACACAAGGTAAATCAGAACCAGATCCAGAAAAGCGCAGAGTGATTTATGACAAAGTCCAAGAAATCCTGCATGAAGATCTGCCAACACTTTCACTTTATTCAGACTTCCTAATGGGAGCCGTAAATAAGAAAGTTAAAGTAGGACAACCAAAGCAATTCGGTATGTTTTATAATGTAAATGAATGGCAAATTGAAAAATAACTACAAAAAAACCAGCGGGGGGTAGTTCCCCGCTGGTTTTCTGCGTTTTTACACATTTTATGATGCCAAGCTTTTGGCAAGACTAGTTAAAAAAACTTGTTTTTTAGAAGTAGAGGTAAACACGTATGAAGCTATTAACTCTATGGAGACATATTCGTGGCAGTTTCTGGTATTTACCAGCCCTTTATAGCTTGGTTGCTTTTATATTGGCCATTCTGACGATTCGCTTTGACTTTTTTTTATCGGCCCGTCCTGATATTTTGAAATATGTGCCAAATCTTTTGCTTTCCGATAAGGGATTAGCTCAAACGGTGCTAGGTTCCATTTCCTCGGCACTTCTAACAATGACAACTATTACGTTCTCCTCGATATTAGTTGTTCTGACTACGTTTTTGTCCAACTTCTCACCGCGGACATTGCAAAATTTTATTACCGACCATAGCACGCAGCGTGTATTGGGAAGCTTTGTTGGTGGTTTTGTATATTCTGTCATTCTACTTTTGTTGTTAAGAGAAACAGAGGAAAAGACCACATTCCTGTCACCTTCATTCGCTATACTTGTAACCATAATCTGCTTAGCCGCTTTCATCTTTTTTGTCCATCATACCTCCAATTGGATCCAAGTCGGTCATTTAATTTTTAGAATTTCTTCTGAAACCAAAAAGGTCGTTGAGGAAAAATACTCGATAAACGAAACAGTGGAGGATAAAAGGGAAGAATACGATTTTGAATCTCACGAAAAACATGATCCTATTCTGATAAAAGCCCCGGAAACTGGATATATTGAAGTTATTAATGAAGCTGCCTTATTGGAAGTGGCAGTGCGAAATAATGGTATTATTCGAATCGAAAAAAAACAGGCTGATTTCGTTAACCAGGGTTCACCTTTGTTTTCGGTCTGGAACATGGCAGATGAGGGGCTCGAAAATGAACTGTCCACTTATTTTTCTATCGGTCCCACTCGGTCCCCCTACCATAATGTTGAATTTGGCTTAAAAAAGTTAGTTGAAATCGCTTTACGTGCGATTTCGCCTGCCGTGAATGATCCAAATACAGCTGTTAATTGTATTGAACAGATTGGCAGTATTTTGGAAGGGCTAGGCCAAAAACAACTGCCGAAACCCTTAAAATACGATAAACAAGGCAACTTAAGGCTTATTACTAAGCAGCTTCTTTTTTCAGATTATTTATACTTAAGCTTTTATCAAATACGTCACTATGGCCAAGAAGATATCTCAATCATCCGTGCCATTCTAAAAGCATTAACGGTTATCGCTGAAACCAACGATTCTACTATTAAAAATACTGTATGGGAATTTACCGCCTATATTTTGGAGGGTATTCAAGCTAAAAAATTAATTTCCCTTGATCGCCGCTACCTAAATGACTTGCTTCTTATACTAGCTAAGGCATGTAAACGACAGCATGAATTCAAAGTTCTTTAAATATTTATCCAAATGCCAAAAGCCCAGTCAATGGGCTTTTTTTAATAGAGACAACTATTTTGTATAAACTGAATATTCTGTTCTAGGCTATCATACATATTTACTATCTTGAAATCCACAACATCTCACAGTACATCCCACAACTTCATGCAAATTGGATATTGGAAACTTGTTGTTTTTTAAAAAAGCCCATTCACATTTAAATAGTAGAGGAGCTGTTAAGATGTATAGTACATTGCAGGGTAAGACAGTTATCGTTACGGGTGGCAGTAAAGGAATTGGGAAAGGGATTGCCCGCGTGTTTGCCAAGCACGGTGCCAATGTTGCGGTTGTCGCAAGAAATTTGGAGGCCGCCGAAGCATGTGCAGCAGAATTAGACAGCAAAAATGCAAAAGTTGTGGCATTCCAAGGCGATGTCCAAAATCGTGACTCGATGAAGGCTGTAGTGAAAGAGGTCCATGAAACATTTGGCGGTATTGATGTTTTGTGTGCCAATGCCGGGATTTTTCCATCTGCCTCGCTGGAGACGATGACAAATGAAGATTGGGATACTGTCATGAATACCAACGCGAAGGGCACATTCCACGCTGTACAAGCGTGCATCCCATATCTCAAGCAAGCTGAATACGGACGAATTGTCATTACCTCGTCGATTACTGGTCCTGTTACCGGCTATCCGGGTTGGTCTCATTATGCGGCTAGTAAAGCGGCGCAATTGGGGTTCATGCGAACAGCCGCCTTAGAGCTGGCTGGCGAACAAATTACCGTGAATGCTGTGCTGCCAGGGAATGTCTTAACAGAAGGACTCGAAGGTCTAGGTGATGACTACCTAGAAGAAATGGCTTCGGCCATCCCAATGAAAAAGCTTGGCACCGTTGAAGACATTGGCTATGCAGCCCTGTTCTTGGCCACTAAAGAAGCAGGCTTTATCACTGGACAATCGATTATAGTCGATGGCGGACAAATATTACCTGAAAATTAATTACGAGTTATTTTTTGAAAAACTAACACCTTTACTAGAATAAAGGTTCCAATTCTGTGCTTAGTAGGTGGTACTAGATATGTCTTTATCCTATGAAGAACGAAAAACAACCATTATGGAATCTTTAGAAAAGGAAGAAAAGGTCCAGGTGCGCGTCTTGGCCAACCTTCTCCATGTTTCCGATGAAACGATTCGCCGCGACCTAGACCGGCTTGAAAAGGAAGGATATTTGAAAAAAGTATATGGTGGTGCCATCAAAAATAAGATTCATAGCTGGGAACTGCCTTTCGATGAAAAAACAACGATTAACCAAAAAGAGAAACAAGCCATTTGTAAGGCGGCTGCAGACCTAGTGGAAGACGGTGACATCATTATGATTGGCAACGGAACGACTCCGCTCGACATGATTCCGTTCCTTGCAGATAAGCAGGATATTACTCTGATTACCCATTCTGTTCCAGTCATGCTTGCGGCTATGGACAGTTTTAAGGGCCGAGTCATTTTTATTGGCGGCGAAATTGAAAGAAACCAGAAATATATGAGCGGTCCGCTGTCCGAACGGATGCTTGAAATGCTTCGTGCCGATAAAGCCTTTGTTTGTGCAGGAGGGGTTTCCATTGCCAACGGAATTACCGATTATGATATCAGCGGATCAAGCATCTCCCGAAAAATGATGGAGCGGGCAGAGGAGGTCATAGTTCTCGCCGACCATTCCAAGTTCGGAAAAACGACCTTTGCTTATATGTGCTCGATTTCAGACGCATCCAAGATTATCACAGACCAAAGCTGCCCCAACGAGTGGAAGAAAACAGTAGCGGCCCGTGGCGTTGAATTAATTGTGGCTGATGAGATATAGAGAAATCCTAAATTTCAAAAATTAAAGATGTGATAACCATCATAACTAAACGCTTTGAGAGATAAGGAGAAACGAATATGATTGAATTTGGCAGTAAAAAAGCAATCCTTGACCGCTCTATTAAATGGTGGAACCCGGGAAAAACCAGCCAATGGCAAAAAGACGGCATTGATTTGGTGATGGGGAAACGGGAAGGATATTACTTTTATGATATGGAAGGCAAGAAATTAATGGATGTCCATTTAAATGGAGGAACTTATAATCTCGGTCACCGCAATCCAGAAATTATTGCCACTTTGAAAGAAGCATTGGATGAATTTGATATTGGTAATCACCACTTTCCGGCCATGACGCGTGCACGCCTTTCGGAAAAACTCTCACAATGTACACCTGACAGCCTTCATTATTCCATTTTATCTGCTGGAGGAAGCGAGGCTATTGATGTAGCCTTGAAATGTGCACGCTATGCAACGAAACGGAAGAAAATTGTTTCGATTATAAATGGCTATCACGGTCACACAGGCCTCGCCGTCTCTTTGGGAAATGAACGGTATTCCAGAATGTTTCTAAGTGAGGGTGACCCATCGGAATTTATTCATGTTCCCTTCAATGATTTGGATGCCATGGAACGGGCACTCGGAAATGAAGATGTCGCCTGTGTCATTATCGAAACCATCCCTGCAACCTATGGGTTCCCGCTGCCGGAAAGAGGCTATCTATCCGCTGTAAAAAGGTTGTGTGAAAGATTCGGGACTTTATATATCGCCGATGAAGTGCAAACTGGTTTAATGCGGACTGGTAAGCTTTGGGGTATTGAACATTATGGGGTCGAACCGGATATTCTCGTGACCTCTAAAGGCTTTAGCGGCGGAATTTATCCGATTGCCGCAACCGTCGTCAGCAAACAAGCCGGGAATTGGATGAATGAAGATGGCTTTGCTCATATCTCGACGTTCGGGGGATCAGAATTAGGCTGTATTGTTGCCATGAAGGTTCTTGAAATTTCGCAGCGTAAAGAGGTTCAGCAAAACGTTGATTTTGTGGCCCGATACTTGCGGACAGGATTAGAAACCATCAAGAAGCAGCATCCAAACTTTTTTGTCGGTATCCGCCAACTGGGCGTGGTGATGGGGCTTGAGTTTAATCATCCGCAAGGCGCCATTTATGTCATGCAGGAACTTTATAAAAATGGCGTGTGGGCTATTTACTCGATGCTCGATAATAGGGTACTGCAATTTAAACCTGGTTTGCTTTGCGATAAAGAATATTGTGATGAGTTACTGTCAAAATGCGAGGCAAGCATCAAACAAGCAGATAAATCGGTTTTCAGCTACAGTTAACAATTCGAAAGGAGTAATGAATATGGGCAGCTCCTCAATTGATCCTTTGCAGGAATCCATGGAAAAATTTAATCAAATTGCTAAATCCGCTATTCCTTTTTATCCCTTTTTATCGCAATCTTCTATTCAACTATTAAACTATTCCGAAAATGCTACTTACCTAATTACAGACACTACTACAACGGAAAAATATATTCTGCGTGTGGGACGCCCCGGGTATCACACAAAAATAGAAGTGGAAAGTGAACTGGAGTGGTTAAGGTCGATTGACCAGCATTCGTCTATCCAGGTCTCCTTGCCGGTATCTGGGGGAAATGGGGAATATATTCAAGTCGTTAACTATGATAACACGGACTACCACTGTACACTTTTCACATTTTTGGAGGGCGAGGCACCTAATGAAGATAATCAGCAGGAGCTGATCAGCCAATTTGAAATGCTTGGTGCGATTACAGCCCAGCTGCATGAACACAGTATTGCCAATTGGGAACAACTCCTTCATGTCCGAAGGCTTACTTGGGATTACGATACCATTCTTGGCCAATCTCCAAAGTGGGGCAGATGGCAGGATGGACTGGCGATAACGCCAGAGCGGGCAGAACTGTTCACAAAGGTGTCCGAGAAAATAAAAACGAGATTGGAGCGCTTTGGCAAAGCCCCAACCCGTTACGGCCTCATCCATTCTGATTTACGACTTGCAAATCTTTTAGTTGAAAGGGATCAAATCAAAGTAATTGATTTTGATGATTGTGGTTTTGGCTGGTATTTATATGATCTTGCAACATCCTTAAGCTTTATTGAACATAAGCCATATGTCCCGGAACTCATTGCTTCATGGTTAAAAGGCTATCGAAGTGTCCGCCCGCTTTCGGAGGAAGAAGAACAAGAAATCCCTTCTTTTATACTGATGCGGCGGCTTCAGTTGATTGCCTGGGTTGGCAGCCGGGATAATGAGACAACACGAGAATTGGGGAATGGCTTTACAGAAGATACCGATGAATTAGCAGAAAAGTATTTACGAGATGGAAAAATATAAGAAACCTGTTGCAGTTTTAGGTGGTGATACAATGGATGCCGAATTGGTCGAAAAGATTACCAGATTAGTACTTTCGAAGCTGGAAGAATACGCGGGTCCGTCCCAATCCAACGGTTGGAACACAAGTCCTCATGAAGAAAACAACTGCCCGGAATATCCGCCGTTGTCAGATTATGATTTTAAAAAATGGAAAGAAATTTCTTCAGTTATAGGTTTTTCTAAGGAAAAAACTCACCTCGCTCCCCTGTCAGAGGAGGAAATCAACATCTGGAAGAATATTTCCGCTTCAATTGGCTTTAACAGGAGACCACAGGCAGATGCAGGCGGGCAGTCTGATTATCCTCCACTAACAAAAGAGGAATTATCGAGCTGGAAACGTTTAGGGAATAAGACTGCAAGTTTGGAAGAGGGACAAGGGCAGGTGAAATTTTTCCCGCATCATGATTAACAAGATAGATGAAGGGAGGGAGAATGTTTTTGCAAATGGATACAGATTTGAATTCTATTCAAGAAATGAAGGAAGCTGTCAGCAGGGCAAAGGAAGCGCAAGCAAGGTTTCAGGAATTTTCCCAGGAACAGGTCGACCGCATCGTCAAGCAAACCGCACAAGCAGCCTATCAAGCTTCTGAAAGACTAGCGCAAATGGCTGTTGAGGAAACAGGAATGGGTGTGGTTGAACATAAAAAAATTAAAAACGACTTAGGCTCACTGGGAGTCTATGAATCTATCAAGGATGAAAAAACGGTAGGTATCATCAGAACAGACAAAAAAGAAAAAATCACGGAAATCGCCTACCCGTTCGGTGTTATTGCCGGGATCATCCCAACGACGAACCCAACCTCGACGGCATTTTTTAAAACACTTATTTCATTAAAATCGCAAAATGCGATTGTCGTCAGCCCGCATCCTTCGGCGGTAAAGTGTACGGTGGAGGCGCTTCGGGTATGCCGAGATGCCGCCACTGAGGCAGGCGCACCTGAAGGGTTAATCGGCTGGATCAGCAGACCGACAATGCCGGCAACGACGGAACTGATGCACCATCAAGATATCCAATTAATCCTGGCAACAGGCGGCGGCGGGCTGGTCCGAGCTGCATACAGTTCTGGAAAACCTGCCTACGGTGTCGGACCAGGGAATGTTCCGGTTTATATTGATCGTTCCGCGAATATCAACAAAGCAGTCAAGATGATTGTTGACAGCAAAACGTTTGATAATGGCACGATTTGTGCGACCGAGCAGGCGATTGTCGTCCACAAAAACGTGAAAGAAATGACGATAAGAGAATTAAAAAACAATGGTGCCTACTTTTTAACTGGCTCAGAAAAATCATTGGTCGAAAACGTGATTTCTCCAACACGGGGAAAATTGAATCCAGCGATTGTTGGAAGGTCTGCGGTAAAAATTGCCGCCATGGCCGGCCTAACAGTACCAAGTGGGACACGATTGTTAATTGCCGAGGAAGAATCAATTGGGAAGGAAATCCCTTTTTCAATTGAAAAACTTGCTCCGATTTTTGCCCTATATACAGCTACGGATGTGGAAGAGGCGAAAAGAATCTGTCAGGAATTGTTGAATATTGGCGGAAGGGGCCATAGCCTCGCCCTTCATACCAATGATGAGAATGTTGCCAAAATGTTTGGCCTTGAAATGCCCGTCTCTAGAATTTTAGTAAACACACTGGCATCGATTGGCGCTGCAGGTGCAACGACAGGATTGACCGCCTCGCTTACACTAGGGTGCGGGTCATACGGCGGCAACATTACGGGAGACAACATCACGGCAAGGCATTTGATTAATATTAAACGAATCGCTTACGGAATAAAGGATGTACCCATTCCAAAGCCTGCACAATCGATTGAAAAAATCGGCAGCAGTGAGAAAATCGTCGAACAGGTCTTGGAAAAAGCAAGCAAGAACCGGATGGAAATAGACAAAGAGATGATTACCCAGTTAGTTAAGAGTGTAATAGAACAATATCAAAAGTCTTAGTACTTTTAGGAGGAATATGGTATGGCGATAAATGGTGCTCTTGGCATGATTGAAACTAGAGGTTTGGTAGCTTCATTGGAAGCGGCCGATGCGATGGTAAAAGCAGCGAACGTAAATCTTGTAGGGAAGGTCCATGTTGGCGGCGGAATTGTGACTGTGTTAGTAACGGGTGATGTCGGCGCGGTTAAAGCCGCGACAGAAGCAGGCAGTGAAGCGGCACAGCGGGTGGGCGAACTTCTCTCAGTTCATGTCATTCCAAGGCCGCATACTGAATTGCAGCTCGTATTACCGAAGATTGAGGGATAGACCTTTAATTCCAGAGATGAAAAAATGAGGTTAAGAGGATGAAGGAAGAACTAACAAAACGGATTGTTGAGGAAGTAATAAGGCGGCTGCAGCAGAGTCCTCATGATGAGGCCTGTATTCCTATTGGTGTATCGGCACGGCATTGTCATTTAAAGGAAAAGGATTTAGAATTCCTTTTTGGCAAGGGTTATCAGTTAACCAAAAAGGCTGATTTGTCGCAACCCGGGCAATTCGCTGCAAATGAAACGGTCATCATTGCCGGACCGAAGGGGAGCATTGAAAGAGTTCGGGTTCTTGGGCCATTACGGAAGGAAACACAGGTAGAGGTAAGTCAAACCGACGCGATTAAACTTGGTTTGAAGCCGCCCATCCGAGAATCAGGAGACTTAGAGGGATCTTCGCCGGTAACCATTATCGGCCCGAATGGCAGTCTATTTTTAGAAAAAGGATTAATCATCGCCCAAGCACATATCCATATGCCGCCAGAGCAGGCACTCCAATTTAGTGTGGCGGACGGGGAATATGTTGCCGTGGAAGTTGGTCATCTAATTCGGCCGATCAGATATGAAAGGGTGCAGATTCGAGTTTCACCTAAGTATATTTTGGAAATGCATATCGATACCGATGAAGCGAATGCCGGGTTGATTGTAAGCGGGCAGACAGGAAAACTGGTGAAAAAAGACGTGGAAGAGGTGAGGTGAGTTGGCAAAAGCTTTAGGAATGATTGAAACTAGAGGACTGGCTACCTCCATCGAAGCATTAGATGTGATGGTAAAAACCTCATTTGTCCAGCTTGTCAAACAAAATATGGTCGACCCAGCTCTCGTTACGATCCTAGTAGAAGGGGATGTCAGTGCCGTAAAGGCAGCGGTCGAAGCAGGGGCGGATATGGCCAGAAAAAAAGGTTCTTTAATTGCATTTCATGTCATTCCACATCCTGATGAAAGCCTGCCGCAGTTATTTATGGAGAAGTCTAACGTTAAAAAATAAGAGAAGATTGAAGACAATTCAGAGAAAAAATCTTAAACGTTCTAGATGCAAGAAAGGAGGATGAATTATGTCCTTCAAACGAATAAAGTTTGCCGTCATCGGGGCAGGCCATACCGGGACGACAATCGCTCTGATGCTCGCCCAAAGGGAGTTGGGGGACATTGTCCTGTTGGATATTCCTTCGCAGGAAAATCCGACAAAGGGGAAGGCATTAGATTTACTCCAAGCGGGCCCCGTCCAGAAATATAATTCTATCATAAAAGGCAGCTCCAACTATGAAGATATTAAGGACGCAGACTTGGTCATTATTACTGCAGGAGTCGCCCGTAAGCCCGGGAAGAGCAGGGAAGACTTGGTCTCAATAAATACAAAAATTATTAAGGAAGTATCTGAACATATCGCCTACTATTCTCCCAATAGTTATGTGTTAGTCCTTAGCAATCCGGTTGATGCGATGACCTATGTTTGCTACAAAACGACTAGATTCCCTAAAAACAGGGTGATTGGGCAGTCGGGGGTCCTTGATACGGCTAGGTTTAATACCTTTGTTGCTCAAGAATTAAATGTGTCGATAGAAGATATATCTAGCTTTGTCTTGGGCGGGCACGGCGATACAATGGTGCCGTTGGTCAGGTTTTCGTATGCTGGCGGGATTCCATTGGAAAGGATCCTTTCTAAGGAGAAGATTATTAAAATCGTGGAACGGACGCGCAACGGCGGCGGTGAGATTGTTCAACTTTTAGGTCAGGGCAGTGCCTATTATGCCCCCGCCGCTTCAATCGTAGAAATGGCTGAGGCGATCGTAAAGGACAAAAAGAGAATTCTCCCTTCGATTGCCTATTTAGAAGGGGAATATGGGTATCAGGACATATATTTGGGGGTCCCTGCAGTTCTTGGCGGGAATGGCATTGAGAGTATTATAGAATTGCCGCTCACACCTGAGGAAAAAGAGGGGCTCGATGTTTCTGCTCAAGCCGTAAAATCCTTGCTGAGTTTGTTAGATTAATTTTTTAGATTACTTTTCACAATATTGTTAATTATCTAGAGGGGGTGACTGCCAGAAGGAGCCTCTTTTCGTAGAGAAAGCAAATTGTCTTTGGTGTAGAATGTCTCGTCACTGTGATTTTTCTTTTATTTTTAAAGAAAGAAGGGTGAAAAGATGTCTAAAGCAGGTCTCGCATTATTTGAACAAAAGTCAACAGGTGGAATTGCCCGGCAGATCAGCCCAATTGACACGATGATTTATTCCGCTGCCAACCCAGGTTTAATGTTCGCACTTGTGTATATTATGTGGGCACCATTTTTATATCCGGGTGCCCATATGGTTTGGGCGATTTTGACGGTGGCGCAGATGTTTATTATTGCAGGCCTTTATTGGCTGCTATCGGTCTCAATGCCGCGCTCCGGCGGAGAATATATTTATATAAGTAGGATTCTGCATCCATCGCTTGGACTGATGGCAAGTTTTATGATAACGTTTACATCCATTTCTTGGACTGGAATTCTGTTAAATTGGATTATCAAATGGTCGATCGTTGAATTCTTCTATTCAATAGCACTCATTAACGGAAATGACGCAACATGGCTGGGGCTGGCGGAGTTTTTCAACAGCAATATCATGCATGCGATTATCGGTACCGCCCTGTTGGCGTTCATCTACTTTATCTATTATAAAGGGACAAAGTGGATGGTTAGGCTGGCCTATTTAACGCTCGGTGCAACGCTGGTAGGGGCGGTTGTTTTTATCATTGCAAACCTAATTACCGGGCAGGGAACGTTTGCGGCTAATTTTACTGAGCTGACAGGCTTGGCCTATGGCGATGTCATTAAATTAGCTGAAGCAGATGGCTACACAACAAAGTTCCTTTTTGGAGCAACAGTCATGGCCGGTTCCACTTACATTATTCTAAACACCCTTGGCTCCACCTTTGGGGCAAACCTCGCTGGCGAAGTCCGTAATGTGCAAAAATCTCAGCTTCTGGCCTTATTTGGTTCACTGGCTATTTTAATGGTTGTTTGGGCGATTTTCTATGCGATGTCTTATATTAACTTCGGCGATATCTGGTCCAATAGCTTGTATTATCTGTACAATGCCGGCCATGAGGCCTATCCTTTCAAGGGCTATGATCCATTTATCACGATCATGATTGGAATTATGACGAAGAGCCCTGTATTTGTCTTTTTGATTGCTATCTGTTTCGCGGTGGCCACCTTTGGCTCAGCGGCTGGTCTTGGCTTCGGCCCTTCGCGTAATATTGTCGCTTGGTCGTTTGACCGCTTGATTCCTAGCAAATTTATGGAACTCAACAAGAAAACGAATTCACCAACCTACGCGTTAAGAACGGTCATCATCGGTGCCTGGTTTTTCTTAATGCTCGATATTTTCATGCCTTCTTGGACGGCCAATATCGCATATACGATATTCACTTGGTTCTTAGCTTGGATTTTCCTTGGGATTTCCGGAATTGTTTTCTCCACCCGCAAGAAGATTTTGTTTAACTCCTCACCGCCGATTGTAAAATCAAAATTTTTAGGAATCCATTTAATTACCATTCTTGGCTGGTTAACCCTGGCAATCAGTGTTTCGATTTGTTACTATCTTCTGATTCCGTTTTTGAGAGGCGATTTGCCATTTACAATGATTGTGGTTTCGCTCTGCTTAATGTTAATCCCAATTATCGTCTATTTCGTGATGAAGCGGTCCCATGCGAAGAAGGGTATCGATATCGATATTCAGTTCCAAGAGATACCTTCGGATTAAGTAAACCATTTTTAAAAAATGTAGTGGGGTGAGCTAAGTGAAAATTTTTTATGCAGCAGACCTGCATGGCGGTGAAACAGCCTTCCGAAAATTCACTAATGCCGGGAAATTTTATAAAGCTGACTTAGTTATTTTTGGAGGGGATTTAACCGGGAAAATGGTTGTTCCGATTGTGGAAAAAAACGGCGTTTATACTTGCCGGTATTACGGCTCAACCGTTAAAGTGAAAAAAGAGAGGGAATTGCCAGACCTGGAGCGAAATCTTAGGGATGCCGGATTCTATCCCTTCTTAGTTTCAGAGGATGAATTAAATCGTTTAAACGAAAATGACGCCGAGCTGATCATCAAAGAGAAGCAGATTGAAGTCCTGCAGGAGTGGATTCGGTTAGCAGATGAGCGATTTTCGGCGGCAGGAATTCCCTGCATCTTGATTCCTGGAAGTGTCGATGATTTTTATTTAGATGAACTGATCAACGCGGGAAGTTTTGTCGCAAACGGTGATGGAAAAATTATTGAAGTAAATGGGTTTGAGATTCTCTCTGTGGGTGGCGGAAAGCCTAGTGTGTTTAAGTACCCGCGTGAATTTAGCGAGGAAGAGCTGGCAGAGAAAATCGAACAATTGGCCGCGCAGGTGAAGGACATGAATCGCTGCATTTTTAATATTCATATCCCTCCTTATGATACTGACTTAGATCAAGGGACATTATATGATGATGAGTTAAAGCCTGTACTTGATGGGGATTCCCTGGCAACCGGTCCAGCAGGAAGCAAAGCGGTGCGCGAGGCGATTGAAAAATATCAGCCGCTCCTATCTTTGCACGGGAATGTTCATGAAAGCCGCGGTGTGACGACATTAGGGAAAACCATATGCATTAACGCCGGAACAGACTATGACCAAGGCCTGCTAAGGGGGGCGTTGGTGAATGTCGGTGCTGATGGACAGGTGTCCTATACACTGACAGCGGGGTAATTTTTTTGAGGGAGTTGTAACCATGGAAATCATTCGCAAGGAACAAGGCGTACTGACGATGTCACCGAACAATAAGCCTGTTAAAAAAGTTCAGGCTGGCAGCACGGTGGTGTTCGAAACGTATGACTGCTTTAGCAATCAAATCCAGCGGGAGGATCAGCTGTTCAGCTCGGTCGGCTGGGACCAGATCAACCCCGCCACAGGACCTTTGTATGTAGAAGGGGCGGAGCCGGGGGATATTCTAAAAGTAGAGATATTGGATATAAAAATAGACCAAAAAGGTGTCATGACGACGACACCAAAGCTTGGTGTTTTACGGGATTATGTGTCGGGCGAAACGACAAAAGTTATTCCAATTCGGAAAGGGAAAGCTATTTTCAATGATAAAATTCATATTCCTATTAAACCGATGATTGGTGTTATCGGTACCGCTCCTAGCGGGGAGGAAATTCCGACTGGTACACCAGGCGAACATGGCGGCAATATGGATTGCAAGCAGATCATAAAGGGCTCTACTCTTTATTTACAGGTAAATGTTCCAGGTGCCCTTCTTTCAATGGGAGACCTGCATGCCGTGATGGCTGATGGAGAAATTGTCATTTGCGGATTGGAAATACCTGGAGAAGTAACCGTCAAGGTCGATGTTCTAAAAGGAGAATCGTATCCATTGCCGATGCTTGTCAGCGAAGAAAAGCTAATCACAATTGCATCTGCTGAAACTTTAGATGAGGCGGCCCAACAAGCCACAATCAATATGCATCAATTTCTTGTCCAGCAGCTTGAATTTGATACCGATGAAGCCGGAATGCTATTATCCCTTGTGGGTGACTTGCGAATCTGCCAGATAGTGGATCCGCTCATGACAGCACGGATGGAACTCCCACAATGGATCCTAGATAAATACGAATACAAAATAAAGTAAGAACAAGTTGAGAGGGCCGCTTCACTCTGTAAATCTTGATGGAGTGGGTTGAGCCCTCTTTTGTTCGCAATAAGGAGGAGTTGTAATTTGGGTAAAAAGCGTGCCCGTGATCTCGGTTTGCCATTCCCTGGTATGACAGGAGAAAATAATGCCTTAACCGATGTACCGGGGGTAGAAATTGGTTTTACGACCATTATTGAAGGGGAAGGGCCGGTTCAAATCGGTAAAGGGCCCATCCGTACTGGAGTGACGGCCATCCTGCCAAGAGGAAAAAAGAATACGATGCAGCCAATTTGGGCCGGATTTTACAGTTTAAATGGAAATGGCGAGATGACAGGGGTACATTGGGTGAACGATGCCGGCTACTTTCTTAGCCCCATCTGCATCACCAATACTCACTCGGTAGGAATGGCTCATCATGCCGCCACAAAATGGATGATAAACCATTATGGTGAACAGTTCAGTAATGAACATTTATGGTCAATGCCTGTCATTGCCGAAACCTATGATGGCGTCCTTAATGACATAAACGGTCAGCATATTTCTGAAGAGCATGTGCTTTCGGCGATTAATAATGCAAAAACGGGTCCCGTTGCTGAAGGGAATGTTGGCGGTGGAACGGGAATGATTTGCTACGAGTTTAAAGGCGGGACAGGCACATCATCTCGTGTTGTTACCATCGATGGCCAGACGCATCATATAGGAGTTCTAGTCCAAGCCAATTTTGGATTGCGTGAGTGGCTTACCATTTTAGGTGTACCGGTCGGAAAACATATGATGAAGGAAAAACTTTTAGATAAAGAGCAGGGCTCCATCATTGTCATTATTGGGACTGATATCCCGATGCTTCCACACCAGTTGAAGCGGGTCGCAAAACGTGCAGCTATTGGCATTGGGAGAAGCGGCAGTCCAGGGGGGAATAGCTCAGGTGATATATTTTTAGCATTTTCCACAGCTAATGAAATGGAGATTCCCCAATCAGCACCGGAAAAACTGAAAATGGAGTTTGTAAATGACGAAGTATTTGACCCTATTTATGAAGCCGTATGCCAAGCGGTTGATGAATCTGTCGTGAATGCCCTAATTGCAGCGGAAACGATGACGACCGTTAAACCTTATGGACAAAAGGTGGAAGCGATTGACCAGCAGGAGCTATTGCGGATAATGAAGGACTATAATAGAGTCTAACCAATAAGAAAAAGCAGCGGACGGCATGACCTTCGCTGCTTTAATACTTTATAAAAATTGTACTTCCAGCCATTTTCTTACACTATTGATAAACCAGACCTTTGTGCTTTTTTTAAGGTCAGCAGTGGTTAAAATCTTTTCATGGATTTCACCATTTTTTAGTAGTTCATTTCGATAAGTTCCTGCCAGTAAGCCGCAATTTACAGGAGGAGTATAAAACATTCCGTCCATTTCCATAACAATATTTCCATTCGTAAACTCCGTCAGGTCACCATCTCCATTCCAAAGGAGGACATCAAAAGCTTCAACAGGCTTCCTATTTTGGAATTGGGTATAGATATCGCGATTGGTTGTTTTATGGTATAGGAAAAGATGATCCCGGTTTACTGGTTTATCAGCAAGGACTGCCTTCACAACTGGCCCCATTTGGTTAATAGGATTACCATCAATTATAATCCGCCCGCTCTTATCCAATAGAAGCCGAACCTTCCATTGACCAGTATTATGCCAAATAACAAAATCATCCAAAGCCTTTTGGACGCCATCCCAATCAAACTGGAAATCGAAGTATTCCGCTGAATTTTTCAGACGGGTAAGGTGCTCATCCAACAGAAAATAGCTTCCATCCTCTAATAACAAGCTTTCCAGCAATTGAAACTCCGGACTATCCGCTTCAAGCAGACTTGCTTTAGTGAGAATTTCTTCATATTCACCCGCAGAGGTAGAATCCCATGTGATCCCGCCGCCAACCCCGTAGGTAGCTTCCCCTGTAAGATGATCAATCAAAACGGTTCGAATCGGTACATTAAAAACAGCTTCCTTGTTCGGGGTGAAATATCCAATCGCACCGCAATAAACATCACGCGGTTCCGTTTCCAAGTCGGAAATGATTTTCATCGTGCTAATCTTCGGTGCGCCAGTTATAGACCCGCATGGAAAAAGGGCCTTAAATATATCAACAAGTTTGATATGATCAGCCACCTCTGCCGTTATCGTTGAGGTCATTTGATGTACGGTCGGATAATGTTCAATTTCAAAAAGCTTTGGAACTGAAACCGTGCCAGGTTCAGCGGTCATCCCTAAATCATTTCGTAATAGGTCCACAATCATCAGGTTCTCGGCCCGGTTTTTTTCCGAATCGAAAAGCCAGTTCGAATTTGCTTTATCTTCCTCCAATGTTTTTCCTCTTTTTATCGTACCTTTCATCGGCCGGGTGGTGATATCGCTGCCATTCCAGTGAAAAAACAATTCAGGAGAGGCAGATAAAATACTATGTTCACCTGTATTAATGTACGCACAGTAATTCGAAGACTGGGCTTTTTTGAGTTTTCCATAAAAAGCAAGGTCGTCTCCTTGAAAGTGAGAGTTTAACCGAATGGTATAGTTGGTCTGGTATGTATCACCGCATTCAATGGATTGCTTAATGAAATCAATCGCTTGATAATACTTATCCATCGTAACTGATGCTGCCCACTCCGTATGGGTATAGGAGCCGGTACTGTTGAACTGCTCATTCAAAGGCTCTTGAAATATACCAAACCAAAGCAGGGGGAAGGTACCGCCATCCGCCACTTTGAAAGCCGAATCAAAGGCTGGCGCACTTTCATATGAAAGAAACCCCGCTGCATAATAACCGTTGTCCACCCAATCTTGCAGACGTTGAAAGCATGGTAATACTTCCTCAATTGTACGAGCCGTAATTACTTCAATAGGATTTTGAAAAGTATAAGGCTTAATGTTCCCGGATAAATCGGCAAATTCGAAGACTAATAGAGGTGCTCTATGTTTCATTTATCTTTTCCTTTATAAAAAAATTTCGTAGCATGTCCATTCCGTTTTCTGTCAAAATGGATTCAGGATGGAATTGAACGCCTTCCACTTTATATTCCTTATGGCGAAGGGCCATAATTTCCCCGTCCTCACTTCTGGCGCTAATCTCCACGCAGGAAGGGAGGGAGGACTCTTCGACTATTAATGAATGATATCGTGTGACTTGAAACGGTGAAGGCAGTCCCGTGAAGACACCATGCTTGTCATGCCTGATGGAAGAAATTTTTCCATGCATTGGCTTCGACGCTTTGATAATGTTTCCACCAAATGCTTGGGCAATAATTTGCTGACCAAGGCAGACACCCAATATAGGAATTTCCTGATGAAATCTTTTCACAACCTCTAAACAAATACCTGCTGTATCAGGATTTCCAGGTCCAGGAGAGATCAGAATCGAATCCGGCTGCATATTCTCTATCGATTTCAAGGTCAGCTGGTCATTTCGAATCACCACTACTTCCTCTCCGATATTCCGTATATATTGAACTAAATTGAACGTGAACGAATCATAGTTGTCGATAATTAAAATCACTGTACTGACTGTCACCACCTAGATTTAAATAATAGCTCTTTACTGAAAAATTGTTGCTTTGTCATATAAACACTGCTTCAAGAAGGACCGAGTTACTTATAGGTACTAATAGACGAGAAAAATCCGTCGGTTCGGTAACCAATAAAGAGTATGGGTGACCCTAACCAAGAAAAATCCGTTGGTTCGGTAACCAATAAAGGGTATGGGTGACCCTAACCAAGAAAAATGCGTCCGTTCAGTAACCAATAAAGGGTATGGGTGACCCTAATCAAGAAAAATCCGTCGGTTCGGTAACCAATAAAGAGTATGGGTGATCCTAACCAAGAAAAATCCGTCGGTTCGGTAACCAATAGAGGGTATGGGTGACCCTAACCAAGAAAAATGCGTCCGTTCAGTAACCAAATAGGGTATGGGTGACCCTACCCGAAAAAAATGCGTCCGGTTGGTAACCAATAAAGGAAGGGTGACCCAAACCAAAAAATGCGTCCACTAGGTACCCAAAGCTTTAGAGAAATTACCAACTTGGGAAGCAATCTTAAAGGCACAACGGTTGTGAAAACAGCCTGATAAAAAAATAAAATTCAAATACTAGTATACATTCACATAGAGGAATTAGTAAACTTGTCCTGTTTTTTCAGTTTAACTTTAAGTGATATTTTTCCAAAAAGTGAAAGTTTTTCTTTTAAAATAAAGGTGTTTTCAAATATTAAAATGAGCAATTGGTCCTATTAGTCCCCGAAAAGTGGATTTTGCTGTTAGGCACCTTTGTTGAAAGTTAAATTTTTTATACCTATAATCTTTTAAGTAAACGGTTTTTATTATTACATAAAGAGGTGTGACAAAAATGAAATTAGTAGCAATCGTGGGAAGTTTACGGAAAGATTCTTATAATAGGGGTTTGGTAGAAACGATTAAGGAGAGGTTTGTTCAAAAATTCGAATTAGAGATTCTTGAAATCGGACAACTTCCGCATTATAACCAAGATGATGAATTTAACCCTTCTGAGCTTGTATTGGAATTCAAGAGAAAGGTTAAAGAAGCTGACGGTGTTATTATTATTACGCCTGAATTCAACTGGTCGATTCCTGGCGTGTTAAAAAATGCGCTTGATTGGTTGTCTCGGGTCGATAAAGTATTGATTGGAAAACCGGTTATGACCGGCGGTGCAACTATGGGCATAGCAGGAACATTGCGGGCCCAACTGCATATACGTGAAATCTTAGCATCACTTCAGGCAAAGCTATTGCCGCCGGCAGGAAACGAAATCCTGATCAGCCAGGCACATACGAAATTTGATGAAGAAACAGGCCTTTTGAAAGAAGAAGCAACGTTGAAATTCGTCGATGATGTCGTCGAAAGATTCGTCGCTTTCGTTAAAGAATAAACTCATTTCAACTGTAAAACGCCGGGAGCTAGGCTCCCGGCGCTGGTTCATACACCAATTAAATACTGTATAAGGATAATTGCTGCTAGAAACGAAAAATTATACATGCTGAATTTTATTAAGTATTTCTTATTTTCCTCCGGAAACTCCCTAATGAATAGTTTATAGGAAATGACGCTTGCCAGTGAAGCAATAATGGTGCCAAGTCCCCCAATGTTGACGCCCATTAATAACGGCTGCCAATCTGGCGTAAATTTTGCCAGCAGGAGGGAGGCAGGGACATTGCTGATCAATTGGCTTAAAAGAATCGACGTAAAGAAAACAGAATGTGAACTGTCGAGACGTTCATTTGCAAACGTGTTTACGATGCTGGTATTCGATATATTTCCGATGAAAACAAAAAAGCAAATAAACGTAAACAGCAGGGTATAATCTATTTTCCTCAATAAATGAATATCTAGCAAACAAACTGCCGCTAACGTCAGGAATAAGGCAAGTTTGTCACTAACCACACCAAAGATAGAGGCAATGATGAAGGCGAAGACTACTCCCCAAACAACCACTTTTTTTCTTCCATCTAAAGTAGAAGACGGAAACACCAAAGTTAATTCTTTCCCCTTTAGTCTTATCAAAAGAATTCCAAGTAAAACAATTCCCAAAAAAGCTAATAGAAAAACCGTCCCGAAAAACTGCAAAGGTTTTATTCCGTAATAAGTAAAGATGAACAGGTTCTGCGGATTTCCCATTGGTGTCAAACTGCTGCCTAGATTAGCCGCGATCGTTTGCAGGATTATCGTTTCCATCATGTTGATCTTCATCTTTTTGCTTATAATCAGTGTTAACGGTACAAATGTTATTAAGGCAACGTCGTTGGTGACGAACATTGAGCTAAAGAAGCATAAGAAAACGAGAATCGCGGATACTTTTTTGCTTGAATGGCATTTATTCAAGATTGAAATCGCGAATTTATCTAATAGTTTCAATTCCTCGAAGGCCTTAATGACGAGCATAAGGTTAAATAAACTTATGATAACCTTGAGGTTTATATATTCAAGCTTTGGAGGATGCAGAAAGCAGCTTGCCAATGCTAATATAAGTGAAACCGTGAATACGATGTCTTTTTTTAAAAAAGAAACGGGCAAACTTAGTCTTTTCTGTTTTCGAACAACAACCAATTCTTTCACAATGATCACCAAAAAGGTTAGGATTTTTTCAACAATGATAACATTATGATTAAATTCGATTCCTGTCAATTAAATTTTATAGCTTAAAAGCAACGGGGGCTGACCCCCAAGGTGAGAGACAGCCCCCTATAAAAACACCACTTTATTCTACTGTAACGGATAAGGACTTAATAAGTAGTGACGGCGAACCAACTGGTGAGAGCGGGAAGGTTAGGTCGGATCCTACTTTTTCCACATCAGTCAAAAGCTGATAGAAATTCCCCGCAATCGTCATAAGATTAACTGGAAATTGGATCTTTCCGTCCTTTACATAAAACCCATTCGCAGCAACCGAGAAGTCACCGGATATTTGGTTCGCACCTGAATGTAAGCCGGATAAACCGGTAATCAACACGCCTTCGCCCACCGTAGAGACTAACTCTTCCAAAGATGATGCTGAAGGAACAATATAAAGATTGGAAGGCCCAACCTTAACGGCACCTTTATAGGAATCTTTTTGGGCATGACCGGTTGTGGCTGTTTGGTCCTTTTTAGCTGTTTTTAGATTATGGAGGAAGGAATGCAACACACCTGATTCCACCAAGGTAAGTTTCTTCGTTGCTACTCCCTCACTGTCAAAATTCCTGCTGCCAAGGCCATCTTCAAGGAATGGATCATCGACGATTGTCACCATCGAACTCGCTATTTGCTTACCCAGTTTATCTTTAAGAGAAGATAACCCCGCTTGAGTGTTTTCCGCCGAAAAATTGTCGGCAAAAGTAGCTAGCAGGCTGGCGGCCGCATCGTTACGTAACAGGACAGGGTAATCCTTGCTCGTAATATTTCGCGAACCCAACTGTGATAAGGCTTCCTCAGCTGCTCTTGTAGCAATCTCTTTGGCATCCAGACTTTGAAAGTCCTTTGTTACTTTAAATTCAAAGGATGTCTTGGTTTCCTCTCCATCTTTCACAATCGCTTCCACCATGACATACAAATAATTAGCCTGATCACTCAAGGACAGTCCTTTATTATTGGAAAGGCTTTTGGTTACCGATGTCGTACGTATCAAACAATAATCTGTCGCCACAATCCTCGGGTCCATTGCTAGCAATTCACGTTCCACATCTTTGATAAATTGAATTTTTTCCGGAATGGTTACTTCATTTAAGACTGCGGAATAAAAATTCCGGTTCTCATAAAAGCTGCTGCCCGCAAATATTTCTTCCACATCCTCGTCATTCATGAACTCAGCATTTTCTTTTGCATTTTTTAATAGGAAGGGGATAGAGGCATCATCTAATTTTTCCGTATAGGCGTAGCCCATTTTCCCGTCAATGATACCACGGAAAGAAACACCGCCGTCTTCCGCGATTTCGTATTGGTCAATTTCGCCTTTAAAAATTTGGCAGCCAAAAACTTCTTTCATTTCATAATAAACCTCAACATCTGTAAAACCAGTTGAGGCGGCTTCTTTAAAAAGTTTTACCTGAAAATTCTGTATATTCATTGTTTATTCCCCCTTTGTCCCGCCAACGGTGATTTCACTTACCCGAATCATTGGCTGGCCGACGTTTACCGGGATACTGCCGCTCAAGGAACCGCACATTCCCGCACCATGCCCGAGATTGTTCCCGACCATATCGACAAGCTGTAAGGTTTTCGGGCCGTTCCCAATTAAAGTAGCCCCCTTTAATGGCTTTCCGATTTTTCCGTTTTTTACCTCGTATGCTTCCATGATGGCAAAGTTGTAATCGCCTGTTGCTGGGTTGACCTGGCCGCCGCCCATGTACTTGACATATATTCCATTCTCAGTCGCTGCGATGATTTCTCCCGGTCTTGATTTGCCTGGGGCGATATACGTATTGGTCATTCTTGAGGTAGGGGCAAAGCGGAAGGACTGCCTTCTGCCGGAACCGGTAGATTCCATTCCCATCCGGCGTGAATTAAATTTATCAATTAAATAGCCTGTTAAAATCCCATTTTTGATTAACACATTTTTTCGTGCCTTTTCACCCTCATCGTCGATGTTAATGGATCCCCATTCATTTGAAATTGTGCCATCATCAATGTACGTAACGATTTCCGGAGCAACTCTTTCCCCGATGCGATTAGCGAATACAGAATTGTTTTTCGCGACAGCAGTGGCCTCTAAGCCATGTCCGCAGGCCTCATGAAAAATGACCCCGCCGAACTCATTATCAATAATCACCGGAAATTTGCCGCTCGGGCATGGGCTAGCATCGAGCATGGTTACGGCAATCCTGGCTGCTTCATTTGCATAAAGATCGAGATTTAAGTTTTCGATAAATTCAAAGCCGCTATGGGCACCCGGTCCGTAAAAACCAGTTTCCATTTTATTTCCGCTTACAGCAACGGCTTGTATCGCCAGTCTTGAGCGAACTCGTTTGTCTTCGATATATTTTCCTTCAGAATTGGCAATAAGCACATTCTGCTCCTCATCCATTAAACGGACGGTTACCTGAGAAATACTAGAGTGATAGCTTTTAGCCGTATCTGAAGCATTTTTCATGACGGCAATTTTTCTAGATTTCACTACCTCTTGCGGCAGCAATTGGATCGGATGGAGTGTACTATACGACTCTCGAACAAATGGGGCAGGGGAGATGACACTATTTCCTTTAATGGCTTGTGCCGCATTTTTCGCAGCCTTCACCAGACCGTCCTTACTGAAATCGGTGGTATACGCATAAACACTTTGCAATCCCTTAAATACACGGATTCCAACCCCAAAATCACGTCCGGAGAGAGCGGTTTCAATTTTACTGCTTCTAAGGGTGATATTATTGGTAAACCGATCCTCTACGAAAATCTCAGAAAAATCGCCGCCAGTGGATAAAGCTGCTGTCAATACGTCTTCAATTAATGATTGACTTAGCATGATGACCTCCTATGTATTTTATTTTTCTACGTTATTATCAAACTACAATGTAATAGTCGGAAGAGGATATGTCTTGGTTTCGCATTTAAGAATGTTTTTTTATCGACAATTATTTCAATTTTTTTGTCGACAAAAATCTGTTTACAAAACTAATGGAATTTTGGGAAAATTTTAATAATAGTTATTGGATTTACCAATTAAAAGTGATACTATATTTTTGTGGATTATAACAGTTTGATTAACGAATAAACTATGTTTAGTTAAGTTTGATAGTTTTATGAATTTCAAGGTGTCGACAGACTACAGTAGGTGGTGAATAAAATGGATTCTTTTTCTATCGAAAAACCAGTCCGATATTACGATCAAGTCTATAACACGCTTAGAGAAATGATTGTTCAAGGGGACTTAAAACCTGGTGATAGTATATATGAAGCAAGAATTGCCAGAGATCTAAATATTAGCAGAAGTCCTGTCAGGGAAGCTGTCCGCGCTTTAGAAAAAGAAGGGTTATTAGCCATTGATGAAAAGTCAAGAATCACTGTCTATAAACCAACTTTGAAGGATATCGTGGATATTTACGAGTGCCGGATGGTCTTAGAGTCCTTGGCTGCTAGATTGACAACTAGGCTTGCTACAGCGCAGGAACTGCAGAACATCGAAAAAACAGTCATTGATTCTAAGCAATATTTGGATGCTGAAGGGGAACGGAACAGACAGGCCTTGATTGCCGAAAATGGCCGTTTTCACGAATTAATCATTAAATACAGTCAAAATAGGAGATTAAAGAAACAGCTGAGAGACCTACATTCATTAAGTCACTACTTCAGGACCCTAAACTTCCAAGGTGAGAATAGGGAATGGATTGTGTATAACGAACATCAGGATATTTTAGTGCAAATGAAAAGAAGGGATGAAGACAAGGCTGCTTTTATGATGAACAAACATCTTGAAACTGACTTGGAGCATCTGAAGGAGATATTCTCTAAATACACTAAAGAATAGAAAAAAATGAAGGTCATCAAATGGATAAATGCCTCATATTTTAAACTGTCGACAGACTACAGCTGATTTAGAATCTTATTGCTTTTAGCAACAGAAGATTTTATACAGAACCTTGCCGATTTAAACTGTCGACAGGCGACATATAATAAATGTTTATAAAAAATCCACACGAAAGGATTGAAGACAAGTTGAAAACCATTATTCAAAATGGAACAATTGTTACCGCAACTGACATTTATAAGGCAGATATCCTTATTGAGAACGGGGTGATTTCCGGAATTTCTAACCATTATGCTGAAGCCCCGGATGCCAAGGTTATTGATGCTAGCGGGCAATATGTTTTTCCTGGAGGAATAGATGTACATACACATCTTGCTTGGCCATTCCAAAGCACTGGAACGGCTGACGATTTTGTAAGCGGAACCAGAGCGGCAGCGGCAGGCGGGATTACCAGCATTATTAATTTTACCAATCCTAAAAAAGGCCAGACACTCTTTGATAATTTACAAGAATGGAAGAAAAAGGGGGAATCGTCGCTAATCGACTACAGTTTTCATTCCATTATTAGCGAATACAACGATCATGTTCTCGAGGAACTCCCAATCCTCGCAGATAAAGAAGGTGTTACTTCTATCAAACTATTTATGGCCTACAAGGGCGAGCTGATGGTGAATGACCGTGAAATGTATAAAATTTTGAAAAAAGCGGGGGAAGCAGGGATTATCACAAATGTCCATGCGGAAAACGGCGATATTATTGATGAATTAATTGCGGAGTCTCTTGCAAAAGGAAATACCGAACCAATCTATCATGCCTACACAAGACCACCGATTACTGAATCAGAGGCAACCGGAAGAGCGCTTGCCATCGCAGAAGCAGCCAAGGCTCCTATTTACATCGTCCATGTTAGCTGTGCTGATGCACTTCAAAAAGTAGCAGAGGCAAAAAAACGCGGGGTGCAAGTAACCGCGGAAACATGCCCTCATTACCTTGTTCTTGATGAAAGCTATTTAGAACTGCCAGATTTTGAAAGTGGAAAATATGTCTGTTCTCCGCCTCTTCGTGAAAAATGGAACCAGGAGCATCTTTGGAAGGGGATTGCCTCTGGTTTAATTTCAACGGTGGGGTCGGACCATTGTCCATTCCTTTTTGAAGGACAGAAGACTTTGGGAAGAGAAAATTTTGCAAAGATTCCTAACGGTGTACCTGGACTCGAGGATATTTTCTCCATCGTTTATCACTATGGGGTTAATGAGGGAAGAATATCACTCCAAAAATTTGTTGAGGTCATCTCCACTGGACCGGCCAAAACATTTGGCCTCTATCCGAAAAAAGGAAGTATAGGAATTGGTTTCGATGCTGATCTTGTTCTGTTCAATCCGAATGTTTCAAGAGTCATTACCCATAAAAAACAATATCAAAATGTTGATTACAACCTTTATGAAGGCACCGAAGTCAAGGGAACCATTACTCGGGTGCTGTCTCGTGGCGAGGAAATTGTCCGCGACGGATATGTCATTGGGGAACAAGGCCGTGGAAAGTTTCTGTTCAGAAATAAGGTTTCAAAAGTTCAGTCAACAATATCAGCGATATAAAACTTATTAATTAACCCCCTAAGATGTGTTATCGAATATGAAAGGAGGTGAGGGCTGGCAAGTAATTCGATAATCGCAAAACACATCGTACATTGGTTTCGTTTTTTTGGAAAAACAATGAAATCTATTAAAGGGGGATTTTTATGCAAGGTGGAACTGGTCTTAAAGTTTCAAAAAATCCAAATGCGGCACTCGCTGCAAAACCAACGAATGTGCGTTGGCGCGTATTTATTATGCTTTTAGCCCTTGTTACAATCAACTATGTGGACCGCGCAGTTCTATCGATTGCCATGCCGGCAATTCAAAAGGACCTAGCGCTAGACCCTGCGATCGTCGGAGTCATCTTAAGTTCATTCTTCTGGGGCTATGCCCTCATGCAAATTCCATCTGGCTGGCTGTCTGACAAAATCCGTCCTGATAAAGTCGTGTTCGGGGCAGCACTTGGCTGGGGTATTGTCCAAACATTAACAGGTTTCATCAATGGACCGAAAATGCTGATGACACTCCGTGTGTTATTGGGCATAACGGAAGCACCTGTAATGCCAGGATCATCAAAATTACAGGCGATTTGGCTGAGCAAAAGCGAACGGGGCCGCGGCGCTACCATCATTGATAGTGGTGCACCACTGGGAACAGCTGTAGGCGGACCGATTATTGTTGCCTTTATGGCCTGGTTTGGCGGCTGGCGCGGCGCATTGATTGGCGCCGGTATTTTGACCATCGTGGTTGCCTATCTTGTCTGGAGGGTTATCAAAGGCGGACCGAATGCCAACCCAAAAGTCAATGAAGCAGAGCGCGAATATATCAGAAAAGCACTTGAAGAAGAATATGAAGAACATAAGCGTAATGCCACTGGTTTAAAAATCGGCCCAAAGGACTACTTGACCGCAAGAAATTTCTGGTGCATGTGCCTTGGCTGGTTTTCGTTCAATACTGTTTTCTATGGGCTGATGACATGGGGGCCATCATATCTGGCACAAACACAAAACCTAGACATTAAAGCGATTGGCGGATCGATTTTAATCATTTTTGGTGCCGGGTTTATTGGTGAGATTATTGGCGGATTGATTACGGATAAATGGCGTGAAAAGGGCGGCAATGACAATACCGTTATGCGAACCATGCTGTCTATCGCCGGTATTATGACTGCGATCTCAATTTTCCTTTTATCTAAGTCCACTTCCGTAACCATGGCCATTACGACACTTTCCTTTGCACTATTCTTCCTGCGCTGGGGAGGTTTATATTGGAGTGTACCTGCAGCCATTTCACAGCGCGAGCATGTCGGAACTGTCGGCGGATGTATGAACTTTGCCGGGAATATTGCTGGTGTCATCACACCTATTTATGTAGGTATTATTGTATCAACAACAGGTTCCTATTTCTTAGCCCTTATGGTGTTCGTCTTTGCCGGAATTCTCTTGGCAACCGTATCTAGCTTAATTAACTACAATAAGAAAATTGGCTCAGTCAATTAATGAAGGAGGAAAAAGTAATTATGTCAGAACCAAAGAAAATCGGAATGCTTACACCGTCATCCAATACGGTTTTAGAGCCTATCTGCTCAAGAATGTTATACAATGTACCGGAAGTTACCTGCCATTATGGACGTTTTGAGGTAACAAAAATCTCACTGGAACAGGATGCTCTCAGCCAATTTAATTTTGAACCGATGCTGCAAGCAGCTGAACTGTTGGCCCATGCAGAAGTAGATGTGATTGCCTGGAACGGTACATCTGGCGGATGGCTAGGCTTTGATATGGATTATAAGCTTTGTGAAGAAATTACAAAAAGAACGGGTATCCCGGCTACAACTTCCATGCTGTCACAGGTGAGAGCATTTAAAGAACATAATATTAAATCAATCCACATGGTTACACCATATATCCCGGAAATCAATAAATTAATTGTTGAACAATATAAAAAGCATTGTAATGTAGAGACGGTTAATGTTTCTGGACTTGCCCAAACTGTCAACCGTTCTTTCAGTCAAGTTTCACAGGAAAGAATTGAGGAGCAGATTAAGGAAGTGTGCGTGACACCTGCAGATGCTCTAAGCGTGGTGTGTACAAACTTCCCTGCGGTTGGAAAAGTAGAATACTATGAGGAAAAGTATGAAATCCCAATGTATGACACGATCAACGTGCTAATCTGGGAGTGTTTAAAAATGGTCAATGTCGATCCTGCCAAAGTAAAGGGTTGGGGAAAACTGTTTTCAAGGGTAACAGTAAACAACTAATACTTTTTCATGGGCATTTCAACCTGGCGGGGTTGGAATGCTCTTTTTTTTTTAGAAGCAATTGGGTGCTGCATGGTGTTTTTTCGTCTTCACTGACGACTCCATACATTTTACGGGACAGAAGATTGGCTGACCCAACCCCGATGTATACCATTTTCAATGACAGAACCAATATAAATTATACAACAATAAGGAACGCTTGAAAATTTTTTGGAAAATAAATTCTATTTTTTACAAAAACGGAGGGAAAGCAATGATCTCGTTAAATTTTTATAAAGAAGAACAGCTGTGCCTGGGTATTAAAACAGAAAGAGGAATCTTGGACGTAGAGGCAGCCGTTAATAAACTCCCCCATATTCAATCTGCGCCGAAAACAACGGCTGAACTAATTGCTTTTGGGCCAAAAAAGCTTCGAGAGTTATTAGATTTGTCTAACATGGAGGATTCGCTATTCTTAGAAGAGGAGTCATTGACCTTCGGCCCTTGTGTTACTGAACCGCAAAAAATCATTGGCGTTGGTCTTAATTACAAGGATCATGCAGCAGAGTGCGGGCTCCCATTACCACCTGTCCCAATTATCTTCAGCAAATTTAATACAGCCATCCGGTCCCACGGTGAAGACATCTTGTTGCAAAAAAATACAAAGCAAGTGGATTATGAAGGTGAAATAGCGATTATTATTGGTAAAAAGGCCAAAAATGTGAAGAAGGAAGAAGCCCTTTCCGTTATCTATGGATATTGTATTACCAATGATTTAACGGCCCGCGACCTTCAAAAGGTAACCGGACAGTGGCTGTTAGGCAAATCCTGTGACGGATTTTGCCCGCTTGGTCCGTATCTTGTCAGTAAAGAAGAAGTTGAAAATCCCAATAATTTAAGGATTATTACAAAGCTTAATGGAGAGGTTTGTCAGGATTCCAACACTTCCAATATGATTTTTCCATGTGAGGAACTTATAAGCTATATTTCTGACCATTTTACTCTTCATCCGGGGGACGTCATTTTAACAGGTACACCAGCGGGAGTCATTCTCGGTAAACCTGAAGAACAGCAGGTTTGGCTAAAGGATAGCGATGAAATCTCAATTGAGATAGACAAATTGGGCACATTGAAGAATAAGTTTAAATCTGAAGGATATAGCAGTTCCATAGTAGAATAATAATTATGAAGAAATTGAATTGTTGGAAAATTAATAAATAAATATTGAATATACTATCTGAAAATGCTAATCTTTAATTGTGTAATATAACAGTTTTTATAATTATAGACTGTATTAATAAAGGTTTTCTGTAAATGGTTAATTTCAAATTTATGGTTGTTAATCCAAACATTTATAGTTTAGGATTTTAAATAACTACTAGTTTTAAGGAGGAATTATAGTATGTCCAACTATGTTAAGGCGGGAAATCTACAGGTTGCTGGTATCCTTTATCGATTTATCAATGATGAGGCACTTCCGGGAACCAATCTTGAAGCTGCTGCATTTTGGTCCAATTTTGAAAAAATTATCGAAGAACTGGCACCAAAAAATCGTGAATTACTTGCCAAGCGGGATGTAATCCAAGACAAAATCAATAAATGGCATAAGGAAAACAAAGACTTTGATGCCGAAAGCTACAAACAATTTTTAAAAGAAATTGGCTACATAGAGCCTGAAGTGGAAGATTTTCAGGTCACAACAGAAAACGTTGATGAAGAAGTGGCACTTAAAGCAGGCCCTCAGCTAGTGGTGCCGGTGGATAATGCCAGATACGCCCTTAATGCGGCAAATGCCCGATGGGGAAGCCTGTATGATGCGCTGTACGGAACAGATGCAATTAGCGAAGACGGCGGAGCTACACGTGAAGGAAGTTATAATCCTGTTCGTGGTGAAAAGGTTATTACATTCGCAAGAGAATTCCTTGACAAGTGCGTTCCTTTGAATGGCGGAAGCCACAAAGATGCTGTTCAATATGCAGTTGAATCAGGGAAATTGGCTGTAGCTTTAAGCAATGGAACTACTGTTGGCCTTCAAGATGAAGCTAAATTTGCGGGCTATCAAGGAAACTCTGTTGCGCCATACGCAATCCTTTTGAAAAATAATGGCCTTTATTTTGAAATTCAAGTGGACCGGAGCCATCCGGTCGGTAAAACTGATAAAGCAGGAGTCAAAGATATCCTGTTAGAATCAGCTTTAACCACCATAATGGATTGTGAGGATTCGGTAGCGGCGGTTGATGCAGAAGACAAGGTTGGCGTTTACCGAAACTGGCTTGGGTTGATGAAAGGTGATTTAACAGCAAGTTTTGAAAAGGGTGATAAGACACTCACTCGCAAATTAAACCCTGACAGAGAATATACTTCGCCAGATGGAAAAATTATCTCACTTAAGGGTCGTTCCCTAATGTTTGTAAGGAACGTGGGCCACTTAATGACCAACAATGCAATCTTGGATAAGGACGGCAATGAAGTGCCTGAAGGCATCATAGATGCAGTAGTGACAAGTTTGCTTGCCAAGCATACATTGCTAGGGAACGGAACTTATCAAAATTCCAGCAAAGGTTCCATTTATATTGTAAAGCCCAAGATGCATGGATCCGCAGAGGTAGCATTCGCAAATGAGATTTTTGAGCGTGTAGAAGAAATTCTCGGCCTTAAAAAGAATACCTTAAAAATTGGTGTAATGGACGAAGAGCGCCGCACATCTTTAAACTTAAAGAATTGTATTCATGCGGTAAAAGAAAGAATCGTCTTCATTAATACAGGCTTCCTGGACAGAACAGGTGACGAAATGCATACTTCGATGGAAATCGGTCCGATGATTCGTAAAAATGAGATGAAGTCATCGCTATGGTTGCAAAGCTATGAAAAGTCAAATGTCTATAATGGCTTAGCTACAGGACTGCAAGGTTGCGCGCAAATCGGTAAAGGAATGTGGGCAATGCCAGATTTAATGGCAGAAATGCTGAAACAAAAAATCGGTCATCCGAAAGCAGGCGCCAATACGGCATGGGTTCCGTCGCCAACAGCTGCCACCCTTCATGTGCTGCATTATCACCAAGTAGACGTTACAAGTGTTCAGGAACAATTAAAAAATGAGATTAAAGATTTGCGAGACGATATTTTAGAAATTCCTGTGTCTCCGAGCCGTAATTGGACTGCTGAAGAAATCCAGCAGGAGCTCGACAACAACGCTCAAGGCATCCTGGGATATGTTGTCCGCTGGATTGACCAAGGGGTTGGATGCTCCAAGGTTCCGGATATTAACAATATAGGTTTAATGGAAGACCGTGCGACGCTAAGGATTTCCAGTCAACATATTGCCAACTGGCTTCATCATGGAATTTGTACGAAAGAGCAAGTAGTAGAGACACTTAAGCGGATGGCAAAAGTGGTTGATGCCCAAAATGCTGGTGATGCCAACTACCGTCCGATGGCGCCTGACTATGAGGATTCAGTTGCCTTCCAGGCAGCCTGTGACCTTGTTTTCGAAGGATACGACCAGCCAAACGGTTATACCGAACCAATCCTTCACCGCCGCCGCCTGGAATTAAAAGCAAAATTATCCGTAAAAAATTAATCAGCGGGTGATATCACCTGGTTAAAAAATGAAAAAAGCTGCCCAACGAGGCAGCTTTTTTCGTTGAAATCACAGGTTATTGGCCTTGTTGATTTCGCAGGGATTGTTCAGCATAAGCAACGAGACGTTTGGTCATTTCGCCGCCGACTGAACCATTCGCTCGTGCGGTCGTATCAGCACCAAGCTGCACTCCAAACTCGTTGGCGATTTCTTCCTTCATTTGATCCAGAACATTGCCTGCACCAGGAACCAATAGTTTGTTTCTAGCCATGATACATCACTCCCGACGAAGTTTTTGAGCAATAAAAATATTGCTCGTATATAATGTATCCAATTTGAAAAAGCTAATTCGTGGTGCAAGACGCTTCATACCGTAAAAAGGCCTGACCCTATTCTTTACTGTAGTAAAGTCTTGGGGACAGGCTCCGTTTCTTCTTTTTTATTGTTTATTTTTGGCTGACTAATTCTTTTTGTGTTAGTGATCCCTCTGTGGCAAGGTAGTCATGAACCACTTCTGTACGAGGAAGGCTTAGATCCGTAAGAATATGGGAAGCAGAGACGATTTCTAGCACAGGAAAGTCCGCCAGCGGTGCAAGAGCATGAGCAAATAGCTGCAGGCGGGCAGGGGAAGTCCATGCGCCTTTGATTGTAATGTCCTTAATCTCTCCTCGCACCAACTCACAAATACGAGGCTTTCCATTCTGTCCCCGAATAAGCTTTAGCATATAGTACGGCTTACAAATTTCTTCACGAGCTGCTTCCAAATCGATCTGCTGGTGCTTATAACCCATAGTAGCGGTTGCAACTCGTAATGTTCCATAGTCTAAAGTACCTACCAATGTGTCAGAATCTATGTATAAACTAGGTTTACCCAATTTCTTAGGATACGCCCCAACTTCACGGCCTGCCGCAATTGCAGGATGATTATCCACATACATGCAGTGTACATAGTCACCTTTTTCGCCATTATAATTAACCTGGATAACTTGACCGCACTCCGTGTAAGAGCCCAGACCGGTCACATCCGGCATCCGGATGACCTCAAACTTCACAAGCGGCTCATCGATTTCAAGCGGTTCAGGTACTACCTTTCTTAAAGCCTCGATGTCAGTACGATAGACGATGTTTAAGTATTCGCGATTATTAAATCGATATGGCCCGCGTGGGAAAGCAGGTGCATCCAGCGGCGTGGAGATTTGTTTTGCAACTTCTTCTAATTTCATTTCAAACATCCTTTCAATAGTTTAATAATATGTAAATTATTTAAATAATAAAAACCTATTAAAAAATAAAAATTGAATAACAATACAGTTATTATTGTACATGCTATTATGGCTTTGTCAACAAAATAAGCAGACTAGTCAAAATTTTTAGATTTTTGTCGAAAAAGCACGAAAATATTGTTATGACAATGTTTTGTAATGATTGTATTATTATATTGACACTCTTCAAAGTTAAGTTTTTTTGGAATAACGCGAAAAAAATATTATTCTCAAAAGAAAAAAATATTATTGAAATATCAATTGACAGAAAATTACCTTTTGTCTTATTATTTAACATGATAACATACCAACCGGTTAGTATGAAAGTGAAAAACAGTAAATTCATAAGGAGAATGCAGGATGAACGATACGATTGAACAGATTCAAACGAAGGTGCAATTCTTATCAGCAGACGAGGCTATCGGGAAGATACCCGAAGGTTCCAGTATTATGGTAGGGGGATTCGGTTTCCCTGGTATGCCGCGTCATCTTTCAAGGGCGTTAGTTAGACGGGAAGAGCTAAGTGATCTCACCCTAATTACTAATAGTCTTGGAAGTGTGTCTATTCTAAATGATTTGTTTGAGCAAAATCGCATCAAAAAAGTAGTTGGGAGTTTCTTTTCCACAAATAAGGAACTTGTGAAAGCGAATCGTGAGGGAAGTGTTGAAATCGAGTTATTGCCGCAAGGGACATTTACAGAAGCGATTCGTCTAGGCGGAGCAGGGATTCCAGCATTTTTCACCCCAACAGCTGCGGGAACAGATCTGGCCCGTGGGAAGGAAACACGTACATATAACGGACGCGAGCATGTCCTTGAACAATCACTGACTGCTGATGTGGCAATTATCCGTGCCCATAAGGCTGATAAAGCGGGTAATCTTGTCTATAAAAAGACAGCGCAAAACTTTAACCCAGCCATGGCAACTGCAGCCAAATTAACGATTGTAGAAGTAGACGAAATTGTGGAAATTGGTGAGTTGGATCCGGATAAGATTGTTACACCATTTATCTTTGTTGATATTGTTGTAAAAAGGGAGGAAGTGTAAGATGAGCTACTCTGTTAAGCATTATATAGCATGGCGTTGTGCACAGGAATTATCTTTAGGTTGTGTAAATCTTGGAATTGGAATCCCAACCCTGGTGGCAGATTATTTGCCAAAGGGAGTTGTTACCCTGCATTCTGAAAACGGCATCTTGGGTGCCGGACCAGAACCCGGACCTGATTTTGTTGTTGATCCGGAAAACATGGATTTGGTGAATGCTTCAGGTGTTCAGCCAATTACAGCACTGCCGCATGCTTCCTATTTTGATAGTTCATTATCATTTTGTATCATGCGCGGCGGCCATCTTGATGCTACTGTTATTGGAGCACTGCAGGTTTCCGAAACAGGTGATATTGCTAGTTGGGCAGTACCAGGAAAGGATGTTCTTGGTGTAGGAGGAGCAATGGACCTCGTTGTTGGAGCAAAACGAGTCATTGCCGCGATGACGCACCTATCACCTAAAGGAGAACCGAAAATCCTTCCGGAGTGTACCTATCCTTTAACTGCAAAAAATCGCGTCGACACTATCGTTACGGAGTATGCTGTCTTTAAATTCCGGGAAGGGAAGCTTTATCTGGTAGAAATGGTGGATGAACTTACTTTCGAACAATTGAAGGAAATGACACCTGCTTCCTACGAAATTGCGGGGGATTTCAAATGGGTCAATCGGAATTCCGTTACAGAAGAGCAGCTTGTATTAAAATAGAAATTGCTATCTGAAACGATATCATATTAATAAAATATGAACCTTCAAAGGTTCCTCAGATTGCCGAGAAAGGGTATTTTTCTCGGCAATTTTTCATTTTGTTTAAATCATTAATGATTGTCCCTGCTAACTGGCCTGATGATATTTACGCTCCAGTCACCTTTTTTTTCCTCGAGGAGGTCCAAGTTGTAAAATGGGATGAAGTGTCCGAACTATTGCTACTTTCGGACAAATCGCTTGAAAAAGAGATAAAGTGTCCGAACCAGTGCTATCTTCGGACAAAATCACTTAATAAAGGGAAGGAAGTGTCCGAACCAGTGCTATCTTCGGACAAACCCACTTGAAAAAGAGGAGGAAGTGTCCGAACCCGTACAATCTTCGGACAAAATCACTTGAAAAAGAGGAGGAAGTGTCCGAACCCGGGTTATACGGACGTTCACCCAATCAAGAAAAACAAAAGGCTATCAAAGTTTTTTCGATAGCCTGAAACCCTTTTGGATTCCTTTTTTTATGGTGCCTACTGCTGTCCAAAATGTAATGCTGGGATGGGTATACTGGCTATTTTGCATAAAAGTTTTCTGTATAGTATGGGTGTGACTCGTTATTAAATGCGACCCCTACACCAAGATATCGATATCCTTCACGCAAAATATTTTCCCGATGGCCGAGCGAGTTCATCAGCCCTTCATGCGCAAAAATACTGCTAAACTGTCCGTAGGCAAGATTTTCTCCGGCCAAACGAAAAATAATATCATCTTCTTTCATTCGATCAAACGGGGATTGTCCTTTAAGATTGGTATGGTCAAAATAGTTATTAACAGCCATATCCGAGCTGTGCTTTCGTGCTGTTTCTCTCACGTGCTCATCCCATGTCAGGACAGGAAGCTGATGATTCACTCGAGCAGCATTGGTTAAATCAAACATCTGGTACTCAAAACCCTCTTTTAATTCAGGACTTGCTTTCGTGTAAAAATCAGTTTTCTCATCCTCAATGTCTTTTCTGATTATCTGCATCGCAGTTACCGTATTGCCCTCGTGTTTATCATAAAAAATAGTCACATACGCATTATCCTGCAAATATACATCATAATCCCTGTCTTCCTCAAATTGATAGACATACCGTCCTTTTTGAATTTGCTTTAGAGGATTGCCCAAGATTGTATGAACCTCGTCCTTTGAGCTTCCGCGCTTAATCCCATTTGCAGAAGAGATTAAATCCTGGTCCGTATATACTCCTGAAGCTTTATTGTTTCCATCGTACATCACCATTAAAAAATTATGGTAATTAGTGTGGTAGGCGTTCCAATCGCTCCCATACTCATTAAGGGAAGATCGTTTGGCTGCTCCTACATTCATTTCAATTTGTTCCTTAGTCTGGCCTAATTCAATATTTGATATAGAAAAGAGTTGTTTGTCAGGTGTTTGCAGCTCAATTTTTTCAATCGGTTCTTCTTTTTTTGGTGTCTTTGGAAGTTCTTCCAAGTTTACGTTTAACTGTTTCAGCAGCTGTTCAACTTGGGCAAATATTTGACCAATCGCTGACATGATTTCCGGAATATTTACCTCTGATTGGATCTTATCAATTGCTTGCACCTTATCGGTCTGGGCAAATTTTTGTTCAATTAGCGGGGCTGAATAATTAAATAAAAATAATAATGAAATAATAGCTAATATTCGAGTCAAATTTTTCCACCTCCATAACTAATTTCATTTTCGCCAATCCTACTGTTATCTATAAGTGTCTCTATGGGTTTAGTTACTATTTTAACAGAAAATGTTGCAAATTCGCTTATTCTTAATTTTTTGATGCCTTCATATCATAAAATAAAAAGGTTGGACAAGGTGATTACTATTTTTGAGAAATTTTTTGCTACGATGGTTGGAAGTCTGCTGCTTGGTATCGGGGTTAACGGGTTCTTTATTCCTAACCATTTAATCGATGGCGGGATTTTGGGAATCGCTCTCATTATTTATTATTTTTTTAAATTCCAAACTGGGTTATCAATGATTGTATTAAGTCTCCCAATATGTATACTGGCATTGCTAAAAGAAAAAGCATATTTTTTAAGCAGCATTCAAGGGCTGCTTGTCTCATCATTATTTATTGATTTGCTTGCACCGCTTCGAGACGAATTTTCCGTTTCAAGTTTGACCGGTGCGCTGGTTGGAGGAATCATCATTGGAATCGGTGTGGGACTTATGCTCCGTCATAAAACCAGCACAGGGGGTACGGATTTACTTGCCAAACTTATATCGAGACGCTTTTCAATCAATCTGGCACTAACCATTATTTTCATAGATGGACTGATTGTTTTGGCAGGATTCACCGTACTGGATGTTCATCACTTTCTTTATTCATGTTTGGCTATTGTAACTGTAGGGATTATCACATCCTTAATTGAAGGTTATTAACTTTGTGTTAATTGATTAATGTAAAAATAGAGAATTATTTCTATTAATGGTATCTTTTAATAATATTGAATCAAAAAAGGCAAAAAGCGAGAACTTAATAAAAATTAGCTTTAGCACAAAGGAGAAAACATCATGAACGAGATGAAAGAAACACCGCATATCAAACCGAATGGTGTGGAAATTGCAGAAACCATCCTTTTACCGGGTGACCCATTACGGGCAAAGTTTATTATGGAGACGTATTTAGAAGATGCTCAGCAATTCAATTCCGTTCGGAATATGTTCGGATATACCGGAACGTATAAAGGGAAGAAAATTTCCGTCATGGGGACTGGAATGGGAATGCCAAGCATGAGCCTTTATTCCTGGGAACTGATACATATTTTTGGGGTAAAAAATTTAATAAGGATTGGAACCTGCGGAGCCATTCAGGATCATATGAATTTGTATGATCTTGTACTGGCGATGGGCGCCTCAACCGACTCTCGTTATGTCCACCAATACAATTTACCCGGTGAATTTGCCAATATTGCATCTTTTGAATTATTGGACAAAGCAAAGAAAGCGGCAGATCAAAAAGGGCTCCCAGTACATGTTGGAAATATCCTGACCAGTGATATTTTCTACAATGCTGACCCAACCGCACTGGAAAAGTGGCAGAAGATGGGGATTCTCTCAGTGGAGATGGAGACGGCCGGACTTTATCTGAACGCTGCCTATGCAGGGGTAAATGCCCTTACGATCCTAACAGTAAGCGACCATATTCTTCGCCGCGAACAAACAACCCCAGAGGAAAGACAATCTGCCTTTACAAACATGATGGAGGTTGCGCTGGAGTTGGCATAAATAAATATTGTGGAAATCCATAATTATATTATGTTAACTCGATTCCTTCATAGTGTAATAAATTTTTCCATAATGAAGCACTCTAAAAGTGGAGGTGAAATTTATGGAAAAAGATAATACCCAAATTTCCGAAAACCAAGCAAAAGATACAGATAATGAAGCTATAATGAATAGAGTAAATCAAACCTTCGATAAGATTTCTCAAGATGTTAAAGAGATGATTAATGAAAATAACAACCAATTGTCATAAAAAACGCCATAGATGGCGTTTTTTTGTGTATGTCGTGTTAATACATTCATTATTGAATATGATAAATTAAATTTATAAAAGAATTTTCCAACCCCGTATCTTTTCGTCTCCCAATAAACGTTTATAGTGTAGAGAGTGCAAAAGGAGTGAAAACCATGTTACACAAGCTTAACCCGAAAGTCGATGAACAAGCGGATTTATACTGGCAGGAGCAGTATCCAAAACTAAAGCAGTATTGTCACTTTCTTACTCAAAACATGTGGGATGGGGACGATGTTGCACAAGAAACATATCTAAAAGCATTAAGGTATGAAAATCAACAGCAAAGCGTAACGCCAGCCCTGTTAAATAAAATTGCTTATAACCACTGGGTGGACGTCATTCGCAAAAGAAAAAAAGAAAGCCTTCAAGAGGATACTGAAATTGCCGGCGCTTGCCAAAACGCTAATCGAGATGAACTATTCAATACGGTTGAGATGCTCATCAACCATTTCACACCAAAGCAGTCGATTATTTTTTTATTAAAAGAGGCGTTTCAATATCAGATAAAGGAAATTGCTGAAATTTTAAATACATCCGAGATGGCGGTAAAGGCTAGTTTGCATCGTTCTAAAAACCGTTTGGAAAAGTTAAATGAAGAAGGTCATTTACTAACGATTGAACCACATTGGAATGATGCTGAACGTGAGCAATTATCCGAGCTTTTTTATGAAGCTTTGAAAACAGAAGATCCAACGACCCTTATAGAAGAAATTCACGCTATCATCTCTGAAATTCCAAAAGCAATTACTACAAAAAAATTATCTCCTTCCAGCACTCTCTGCATGGCTGCTTAGCCAAATTGCTTATAAGGAGACGGTAATTATGAGTACAATTCCATACGTAATTGAAAACACGAATCGCGGCGAACGATCCTATGATATATACTCGCGCTTGTTAAAGGATAGAATTATCATTATTGGCGATGAAATCAATGACCATGTGGCCAACAGCGTGGTAGCACAGCTTTTATTTTTAGCAGCAGATAACCCAGAGAAAGAAATTTCCCTTTATATTAACTCTCCGGGAGGATCAACATCAGCTGGATTCGCCATCTTTGATACAATGCAATATATTCAGGCGGATGTCCGCACCATCTGCACCGGAATGGCGGCATCGTTTGGAGCCATGCTGCTCCTGGCTGGTACAAAAGGGAAACGATTTGCCCTGCCAAACAGTGAAATTATGATTCATCAGCCGTTGGGAGGGGCTAGAGGGCAGGCAACGGAAATTGAAATTTCCGCTCGCCGCATTTTAAAACTACGGGAGCACATCAATCAAATTATTGCAGAGCGAACCGGCCAGCCGATTGAAAAAGTAGCGAAGGATACAGACCGCGATTTCTTCATGAGCGCAGAAGAAGCTAAAGAGTATGGGATCATAGATGAGATTTTATATCCGAAGCGTTAACAAAAACCGCCTGGACTACAAATTAACTCGTTTACTTTAGAGGTGCAAACGTTTTAAAACACATAGGAAAACGCACTTGAATTCCCAATATAATTCACAGTGCGTTTTTTATTGATTAATCAAAATTTCGGCAGCCTTTTGTTGCTTATTTTGTCCTAATTCACATTGTAAATCACTCGGTATGAAATAATTATTGTAGGGTGGGTGAGTTATTTGCGAAATAAGCGGAATTTTTTCGGTTAGACTGCAGAATAGACTCGGTTCGTTGTATATAAGCGGAGTTTTTCCGATTAAGTAAAGAAAAATTACCCATTTTCACGTTTTTCGAGCCAATAGTCGGAATCTTTCCGCTTATTTAAGCCATTTTCAGTGCTATTTCCTCCCTCAGTTTAATACGATTTTCTCTCGAATACTCGCTTATTCGCAGGATTTCATAACCCTTGATTTAGCGTTAACGATAAAATGAAATAAGTTTAAATCATTATGGCTTCGTGAAGGCATAGTCAAATAGAGGAGCGAATTAGTTCCCCATATTTTACCATATAATGTACATCTCCACGCCTCCCCTGGAGGCTTTCCCTCCCATGTCTCAACGGGTCGTCTGCCCTATCATTCCTTCGTCATGCCTATCCAAGGGGTGGAGGCCAGTTTTGCTAATTAAATGGGTCTGTGCCCTTACGAAAATAGAATCTGGTACTCCGTACATATTTGAAATCCTGCGAATATGCCAACATTCGATTAATATGAGTGTCCAATATTATTTATTTCAGGGCGATAAATAATCTTTATTTCTGAAATTTCATTAAGCTGCCAACGGTGATAATGGTTTGATTTTATCAGGACAATATGATTCGTTTCGTCTAGATATACTTACAAAGATCCTGGCCAACTTGCCAATTAACTTCATAATTGATTTTATTTTCTTCATTTTTTTTACTTTGACATTTTGAGAATGTAATGCCCGAAATTCTGGGTTATTCACTACAAGACTAATTGTAGCTAAGTAAAGGAATCGCCTTAGTCTGGAGCGTCCTCGCTTGGAAATGACAATTTGACCTTTCCATTTCCCTGAACTTGCTTCGACTAAATGCAATCCAGCATGGCGAAGAAGGGAATTACCGTGAGTAAAACGACTTAAGTCCCCCGCTTCACCCAATATCCCAGCTAAAGAAATTTCACTTATCCCCTTTATGGCAAGTAACATCTTAGCGAAAGGTATTTTATTTAGTGCAGCGGTAACTTGTTGTTCCACTCTTTCGAGTTGTTTTACGGCTAAGTCATATTCCTCTAATAGCTGCTCTAAATGAAATTTATAGGCATCAAGTGCCTGTCTAGTACCTACAGATTTCTTAGCCAACTGGAGGAGTAATAGGGCTTTCTTTAATCCAGGGTGCCTCTTCATCACAGATTTCCAACCTGTAATAACCTCGTGAGGCTGCATATTCTCTAAGTCCATAGGGGACGGGAATAAACGAAGGGTTGTGATTGCCCCTTTAGCCGTAATATCCTTAAATACCTGTCGGAATTCAGGAAAGACAATATCTACCCAACGGTTTAATTGATTAATAGAACTAACAAGGCGTTTAACTACTACATCACGGTTAGACATCAGGATCCTAAGTTTTTCGAATGTTTCCGATGTGTACCTAACTTCAGAATAATAACCGTTCTTTACCATATCAGCGATAACTAAGGCATCTTTTTTATCACTTTTTGATTGAGTATTATCACGATTTTCTTTATTCTTTTTTACTAAATGTGGGTTTACAGTTACTACTTCAATATCTTGATTAGAAAGCCATTTTGAAAGATTGATCCAGTAGTGTCCAGTTGGCTCCATCCCAACAATAGCTTCATCCAGGTTGTTTAATCTTTGAAGATTTTTAATCCATTTTAGAAAACTAGCAAATCCTTCTTCGGTATTTTTAAATGTAATTGGATCTCCGACTATAATTCCACGGAAATTTACAGCTCTAGCTACGTGAAATTGTTGCGCAATATCAACTCCAACAACTAGATGTTTAACTGAAATTCTTTCTATTAGTTGATTTTGTTTGTTTTGCATTTTAAACTTCATTATAGGGGTTCCTCCTTAAGGTTTGAGTTAGATTGGTCTCTATACTCATATCTTACTGAGGAGCTCTATTTTTTTCAAAGTCGAAAAATAACGATCTACAGGAATGCTAATTAATAGAAATTTCTCCGCTTATTAATCAAACTCGCTTTAGCGTCTAATGACTTATACAACATAAGGGGGAGTAAGTGAAAAAAGATAATACAAAAAAGGCTTAGAGATGAAAAAATATCTCTAAGCCTTTTTGACTGTGAAAATATCCTTTGATTTATGTTGTAAAATTTATGTGATTTGCTATCTGATTAGGTCTGTGAATTAGCGTTTTGCACCCCACAAGTAAACCCGTTAACGTCAAATCCAGGCGGTTTTTTATGAAAATGGCATACCATTATGGTTGCTGACTTCAGCAGACCGTTCTTTTTTGATTCCAAACCACACAAAAAAGGATCCAAAGACAACAAACAGCGGCTCCAGCCAATTGGCTTCCGGCCCATTGGTAATTCGATGAAGCTGGAAAATCCAATGAAAGACAACAATATCAAAGCTCAAGAACAAACCAGCGGCGACGGTAAACCCGTTAAAGAATGAACGTGAAAAGAAGCGGTAAAAGACAGCCATCAAGATCAAAAGTACAAGCAATCCTAAAAAGACGGCGCCAATCCGCTGCGCTTGCGTTTCAGCCTTCAAACCCATCGCTAAGGCATCAATTAAATGAAAGAAAAAATCTGTAACAAAGAAAGCCGCAATCGCACCAAGTATCCTCATGATAAATCCCCTTTATTGCAAAATTGAAAACCACTTTAAAAATTATAAGCGATAATAAAAGCTACGTTAATCATTTTTTGCAGATGAAATACCATACATGAACGTCCACATTTTGGTAATAATGATATAGGTAGAAAATCATGACCAACAAAACGGAGGAATTATCATGTATACATCAATCCAAGAATTCGTGCAGGAATGGAACCAAGAGGCGGGGTCTACACAAAAAATCATGGATGCGTTGACTGACGGTTCCCTTCAGCAAATGGTGTCAGCGGATGATCGTTCGCTCGGGAGAATTGCCTGGCATGTCGTCGCCAGTACACCGGGAATGTTAAAGGAATTCGGTATCAATGTAGCCCAGGTTGAAAATGAAGGAACAGTCCCAACTTCAGCCAAAACTATCGCTGATGCATTTCGCAAGGTAAGTGCCGACACCGTGGAAGCAGTCCAGCAGCAGTGGACCGATGACTCTTTAAAAGATATGAAAGATGTTTTTGGGATGACGATGCCAAAGGCAGTTACCCTAAATCTTCTCATCAAGCATGTCATCCATCACCGCGGCCAGATGACCGTGCTAATGCGTCAAGCCGGACTTCAGGTACCTGGTGTATATGGTCCTGCCAGAGAAGAATGGGGCCAAATGGGAATGGAAGCACCAGCCATATAATCGCTTTTCGAGCACACTAAAAAATAGTGTGCTCTTTCTTATGGAAAAAGGAAGGGAAATTTGCTCGGTTGGTTGAATATAGATGTAATTAAACTATAAATAACAGAAAGGTGGTAGAAATATGGAGGTTACACCAAGACCTGCATCCACAGTCGTGTTATTGGATCATCTCGATAGAGTTTACTTGACACAAAGACCGAAAACGATGAAATTTATGGGAGGTATTTATGTATTCCCCGGGGGAGCGGTAGATGATAGCGATGCCATCCATGATGATGAGTATATAAAAAACGAAAAGCGGGATGAATCAATAAGCCAGTCTTACTATATCGCCGCGGCACGTGAATTATTTGAGGAAGCAGGCATTCTTCTTTGTCAAACAGTCGACGGTACCCCAGTTCTTTTGGAAGAAGATACCGCCCTGGAATACCGCCGTCTGTTAATTAAAGGAGAAATTTCTTTTTTACACATGTTAAAAAAGGAAGCGCTTTATCTGAATCTAGAATACTTAACTTATTTTGGCCGAATTGTCACACCTAGTCAGAGCAAAATTCGCTTTGATACAAAATTCTTCCTGGCCAGGCTGCCCGAGGGTCAAACGCCAATACCGGATGAAAATGAAATTGATGATTCTTTATGGATTAATCCCAAAGAAGCTCTAACTCGATATGAAGAGGAAACAATTCCATTAGCACCGCCAACGATTCATACATTGAAAACGATTGTTCATTATGTAAAGAGCGGTCAGCTTTCGATGCCGGAGTTTAATCGATCAGACTACAAGATTGTTTTTTAACATATAGGCTTCTTCATGCTGTGCGACGGATTCCTCGTTTATCAATTTGATTAAATGTGCCTCAGTTGTTCTTTTTGCCACTTCAAACACACTAGGATGAATGGAATCTTGATAAATCAAATTCGTTAAATCGACAGAAGTTAAACACCGATGTTCTTTGAGCAAGTCCTTAATTTGGTTTTCACGATACAATCTTCGGTTCAACACAAACTCAATGTGCTCATACGGCGTTGTAACCCATTCCCCATGGCCAGGACCGATTTTACTGATCTTTAACTGTTGCAGGCGATGGAGGGTTTTAAAATAATCACCCATGTCACCATCCGGAGGGCCAATCCAGGATGTTCCTTCCGCGACGATATTATCCCCTGCGAGGAGAATTTGCTTAGAAGGAATATACAGGTTCAACTGGCCAGCCGTATGGCCAGGGGCATGAAGAATATGTACTTCCTCACCCGCAACACGGAGAACGTCCAAATCATTTAAAAAAGAAATATTGCTCCAAGGCGAAATGACTGATTGAGTTTCCTCTTTTTCAAGGTGATGACAATACACAACCGGATTCCAGTCGATAAGCTGACAAACACCAGGAGCATGGTCAGGATGGGAGTGTGTAAGAATAATCGTTTTTGGGACAGCGATTTCATTTTCAACAAGGGCATTTTCTATTACACTTCGCGTTTCCGGTTGGTCATATCCGGCGTCAACCAAGATACTTTCCTCCCCATTCCCAATCAAATAGCAGTTGGTTGTCATATGGGGAAGCAAAGTAGGGGTCGGAACGGGCACACGTATTATCTTAAAATCGTTTACTTTTTTCATAAAAATACATCCTTTCATCCTTTTTCGGCAGATTTCTATTTATTTTTCTTACATATTCATCGTGTTAATGAAAAAATCCTGCTAAAAAGATGGGAAAGAATATTAACTGAGCCATTTATTGTTTAGGGCATAGATAAACGTCTTCACATTTCGCTTTTCTTCCATGATAGGCGAGTATATATATGAAAGAGTTCGATTAAAAGTTTGATTTTTTATATGAATAATAGATAGCAGCCCTTGCTTGACCTCCCTGTCAATGATACTGCCGGACAGAAGTGACAGCCCCATTCCGTTAATGAGCGTTTCTTTTATTCCTTGGCTGCTGCTGATGGTTAAAAAGGATTTGACCTTCAAACCATTGGAACGAATAACATGATTTAAATACTCACGGGTTCCCGAACCATTTTCCCGTGTTACCCATGTTTGATTCTGCAGGTCAGACATGGTAACTCCTTTTTTTCGAGCGAGTTCATGATTGTTTGACGAAACCACGAAAAGCTCGTCTTCCATAAACGGATGGACTGATAATTCCTTTTCGTTGGTGTGACCCTCAATTAATCCAATATCCACTTTATACAGTTTTACTGATTGTGCAATTTCCTCTGTGTTGCCGATCACTACATGAAGATCCAATTCCGGATAATCTTTCTGCAGGTCAATCAGTAAAGCCGGGAGGATGTATTCCCCAATCGTAAAACTGGCCCCGATGATTAATTCACCTTTTATTGAATCTTGGTGTTCAAGAATGTCCTGCCGAGTTTGTTCATAAATGGTAATCATTTGTTTGGCTCGTTCGTAAAGTATCTCACCCGTCGGAGTGATTTGCAGGAATTTGGGAGAGCGCAGAAATAATTTTGTTTGAAATTCTTTCTCAAGATTTTTGATATGTAAACTCACACTAGGCTGTGACATTAGCAGCAGCTCTGCCGTTTTTGTAAAATTTTTCACCTCTGCAAGGGTGACGAACGTTTTTAATTCTTCGTAATGCATATGAATCCCGCCTTATTATTAAAAAAACTAATAGTTTCGATAATTAATATTTATTTTACTAATGTTTAGATATTAGGTAAAGTGAATATGACATATCGCAAGCATAGTTTTTCTATAATTCCTACTTGACTTATAGGAATAGTAAAACTATTATAATAGTAATCAATTTTTCAATGAAAATGATGTCTTAAAGCAATTTCAAAAATGGCTTATTTTCCTTAGGGGAGTGATATTTTTTGCAACTTCAGGTATTGAACAGTCCATTTACTGAGGAGCAGGCAGAGCTCCTAAATCGTCTTCTGCCAAGCTTAACGGAATCGCAAAAAGTTTGGTTAAGCGGGTACTTTGCTGCCTCTGCGAATTCAATTGTATTGGGAGCACCGGCAGGGCAACCTGTACAATCCCAAAGCGTATCCAAAGAGGTGACGATTCTTTATGGATCGCAAACTGGAAATTCCAAGGGTCTGACGAAAAAAGCAAGTCAGGCACTTGAGGGGATCGGTTTTAAAGCAACCGTTTCGTCGATGAGTGATTTTAAACCAAACAATTTAAAAAAGGTTCAAAACCTGCTCATTATTGCTAGTACACATGGTGAGGGTGAGCCGCCTGATAACGCAAAATCCTTCCATGAGTTTTTGTTTGGAAAACGGGCGCCAAAGCTTGACGGTCTGCAATTTTCCGTTTTGGCACTTGGAGACAGCTCATACGAGTTTTTCTGTCAAACCGGAAAAGATTTTGACAAACGTTTGGAAGAGCTTGGCGGCACTAGACTTTATCCACGCTTTGACTGTGATGTTGACTTTGATGAGCCGGCAGGTGAATGGCTGCAAGGTGTTCTTGGCAGCTTGAATGATGCTCAGAGTGGAAGTGCAGCATCAGCCCCTGTTCCTGTAGGAACAATTCAAACTGCTGAGTCTGTGTACTCAAGAACAAATCCGTTCCGTGCGGAGGTCCTTGAAAATATTAATTTAAACGGCCGCGGTTCGAAAAAAGAAACTCGTCACCTTGAATTATCGCTTGAAGGATCAGGTCTCAGCTTTGAACCGGGTGACAGCCTAGGGATTTATCCAGAGAACGATCCTGCGCTAGTTGAACGGTTGCTTCAGGAATTATCATGGAGTTCGGATGAAGTTGTTACCGTGAAACAAGGGGATGCCCGTCCACTTAAAGATGTGCTTACGTCATATTATGAAATTACCGTGTTGACAAAACCATTGCTTGAAAAAATCGCTCAGATTTCAACAAATGTTGAGTTGAAGGAGCTTGTAGCAGCAGGAAATGAAGATAAATTAAAGGCTTATATCGAGTCCAGAGATTTACTAGATTTAGTCCAAGATTTTGGTGCATGGGGAGAATCGGCTCAAGAGTTTGTATCCGTATTACGTAAAATTCCAGCCCGGCTATATTCCATTGCCAGCAGCCTAACAGCTAATCCGGATGAAGTTCATTTGACTATTGGCGCCGTCCGCTATGAGGCACATGGCCGCGAACGGAAGGGTGTCTGCTCAATTTTAACAGCGGAGCGTCTTGAAGCAGGAGATACCTTGCCTATTTTCATCCAGCATAATGAAAACTTTAAACTGCCTGTTAACCAGGATGCGCCGATTATTATGGTTGGGCCGGGAACAGGGGCTGCGCCATTCCGATCATTCATGCAGGAGCGTGAAGAAAACGGTGCGGAAGGTAAAGCTTGGATGTTCTTTGGCGATCAGCATTTCGTGACCGATTTCCTTTATCAGCTTGAATGGCAAAAATGGCTGAAGGACGGCGTACTCACAAAGATGGATGTAGCGTTTTCTCGCGACCAGGCTGAAAAGGTATATGTGCAGCAGCGCATGTTAGAGCAAAGCAAGGAAATGTTCCAATGGCTTGAGGAAGGTGCTTACTTCTATATTTGTGGTGATGAAAAGCACATGGCACATGATGTCCATAACACTTTAATTGAAATTATTGAAAAAGAAGGCAATATGAGCCGTGAGAAAGCGGAAGAGTATGTAGCCGAAATGCAGCAGCAAAAACGCTATCAGCGTGACGTATATTGATTTGGTTTTGAAAGGAGTCTTTTCAACATGGTGAACTCAATTTTAAAAGCACCGGATGGTAAGCCAAGTGATGTGGAGCGTATTAAAGTAGAAAGCGACTATTTACGCGGCACGCTGAAGGAAGTAATGCAGGACCGGTTGAGCTCAGGTATTCCTGATGATGACAACCGTTTGATGAAGCATCACGGCAGTTATTTACAGGATGACCGCGATCTTCGGAATGAGCGGCAAAAACAGAAACTAGAACCAGCATATCAATTTATGCTCCGTGTCCGTGCACCAGGCGGTGTGGTAACACCGGAACAATGGCTGGTATTGGATGGGCTTGCCGATAAGAACGCCAACGGCACCATCAAACTGACTACTCGTCAATCGTTCCAATTTCATGGCATTTTAAAATGGAACATGAAAAATACGATTCAAGAGATTCATAATTCGCTATTGACGACGCTTGCTGCCTGCGGCGACGTTAACAGAAACGTAATGTGCAACCCGAACCCTTATCAATCGGAGATTCATTCCGAAGTATATGAATGGGCGAAGTATTTGAGCGATTATTTATTGCCGCGTACAAGAGCCTATCATGAAATTTGGCTGGATGAGGAGAAGGTAGCTGGAACTCCAGATGTGGAAGAAGTGGAGCCATTGTATGGCCCAACTTACCTTCCGCGTAAGTTCAAGATTGGGATTGCTGTACCGCCGTCTAATGATATCGATGTCTTTTCCCAAGACCTTGGCTTAATTGCGATTGTTGAAGACGGCAAGCTTACTGGCTTCAACGTAGCAATTGGCGGCGGCATGGGAAGCACACATGGCGACAAAGCGACCTATCCACAGGTTGCGAAAGTCATCGGATTCGTTACTCCTGACAAAATCGTGGAGCTAGCTGAAAAGACCATTTCGATTCAGCGCGATTACGGAAACCGCTCTGCCCGAAAGAATGCCCGTTTCAAGTATACGATTGACCGCCTTGGATTAGATACCGTTAAGGCAGAATTAGAAAACCGCCTAGGCTGGAGCTTGGATGAGGCAAAGCCATACCACTTTGACCATAATGGTGACCGCTACGGCTGGGTGAAAGGCGTTGGCGGCAAGTGGCATTTTACCTTGTTTGTTGAAAATGGACGGGTGAAAGATTATGAAGATTACAAGCTGAAAACAGGCTTAAAGGAACTAGCCAAAATTCATACTGGTGATTTCCGTTTAACACCTAATCAGAATCTTGTGATTGCCAATGTTTCAAGTCAGAAAAAGAAAAAGATTTCCGAATTAATGGAGCAATATGGCTTAACGGATGGTAAGCACCATTCGGCACTGCGCCGTAATTCAATGGCGTGTGTTGCGCTCCCAACATGCGGGTTGGCATTTGCTGAAAGTGAACGCTACCTGCCACAGCTAATTGAAAAGATTGAAGAGATTGTAGATGAGAACGGGCTGCGTGATGAGGAAATTACAATACGCATGACTGGCTGTCCGAATGGTTGTGCCCGCCCGGCGCTGTCAGAAATCGCGCTGATAGGGAAAGCGGTCGGAAAGTACAATTTGTATCTTGGGGGCGCTTTTGACGGCAGCCGTATGAACAAAATGTACCGTGAAAACATTGGTGAAGCAGAAATTCTAAATGAATTGAGCGTCCTTCTTGGCCGTTATGCGAAGGAACGAAATGAAGGAGAGCACTTCGGAGACTACGTTATCCGTGCTGAAATCATTAAAGCCGTTACAGACGGAACTAATTTCCACGACTAATAAATAAGAAGGGGCATGAAGCCGCTGTGCATTAGGCAGTGCGGGTCATGCCCCTTTTCTTACTTTTATTTGGAGTTTGATAGGTTGCAAGAACAGCACCTATAATGGTTATGATGCCTCCTAGCAGGGTTGCCAACGACACGCTCTCTCCTAATAACAATACACCAAATACAACGGTCCAAACGGGCAGCAAATTGATAAATGGCGCCGCTAGTGCCGGTCCAACCATTTCTACTCCTGCGCTCCAGGAGAAGAAGGCAACAACAGAAGCCAACGTGCTAACGTAGACGACTGCAAGCCAGGCGGAACCGGTCATATGGATCATTCCCGTATCGACGGTGCCTATGCAGCTTAACGCGCTCCATAGGGTGCCATAAAAGGATGCGCCGGCCGTCATGGTTAACGGATCCATACTTTTCCCGTAGCGTTTCAAAAGAACGGTATACATTCCCCATGCCAAGCAGGATAACAGAATCTCAATTTCTCCGATTAGGGAGCTGTGGGATGCCCCGCCTTGTTTTCCCTGAATTAAAATCATCACACCAATCACTGAAATGACAGCACCAATCCACGATTTAGCATGAATCTTATCCTTTAAAACAAACGGTGTAAACAGCAAGATGGCAATCGGAATCCCTGCAGATATCATTCCAGCTTGAGAAGCACTTAAGGATCTTAATCCTAAGTAATTTAAGGTTGAAAAAGCAAAGACCCCAAAAAACCCAAGAATCAAAAATTCCTTCCATTTTTTTAGGATAGGGAAATCCTTTTTATTAAAGGCAAGTATTCCCCAAAGAAGGATCGTTGATATACCCCATCGAATCGTGTTTAGCAGCGTTGCCGGCAGAGCCGGTGCCAGAAAACGTCCGCATATGTAATTACCTCCCCAAAGAATGGTGGCTAAGATTAACAGTGCAACACCTTTTTTCATGTAAATTACCCTTTCTAGTTAGTCTGAAACATTCTGTTTATACTATTAAATTATAATACTACTTTAAAATTATTTAGGAAAGCGAATGGTTTCAATTTTTCAAAACATTTTGAAATAAATTCTTGCATCTAAGGATTTTATATTATACTATTTAAAATAATATCAATTTTTAATTATATGCTTTAGTAAAATAGCATTAAATTGAACTATTTATTTTTCAAAAAAGGAAGCGACTAACATTGAATTATCCATTTGCATCTCGTACTCAAAGCTTTGAATCATCAGCTGTCAGGGATATCCTAAAGGTAACGCAGCAGGCTCATGTCATTTCATTTGCCGGAGGTCTGCCTGCCGAGGACATTTTCCCAGTGGAAGCGGTAAGAACTGCCTATGATAAGGTTTTTACCTCAGGAAACAACGCCTTACAATACGGTTTAACTGAAGGCTTTATCCCGCTTCGTGAAATGATTCAAACTAAAATGGAGCGAAAGGGAATTACATCTTCCCCTGAAAATATATTGGTTACAACGGGATCTCAGCAGGTCATTGATTTGTTCTCAAGAATCATGCTAAGCGAAGGGGATGTTGTTCTCACCGAGGACCCTACATATCTATCAGCCTTGCAAGTGTTCCACTCATACGGGGCGGAGGTAATTGCTGTCCATAGTGATCAGGAGGGAATGGACCCTGAGGATTTAAAGGTTAAACTGGAACAATACCAGCCTAAATTTGTTTATGTCATTCCAACTTTCTCCAATCCTGACGGCAAGGTTTGGAGCGCGGAAAGACGCCAGCATTTACTAGATCTTTGCTATCAATATAATATTCTGATATTAGAAGACGATCCATACGGGGATATTCAATTCCATGACGACGAGTATTACCAGCCGCTGGCATCACTTGATGAGAAACGTACCCATGTCGTTTATACGAGTACCTTCTCGAAATCCGTTGTTCCTGCACTGCGCACAGGCTGGGTAACCGGTCCGATCGAAATCATTCAAATGATGGCGAAAGCCAAGCAAATGAACGATTTGCATTCGAGCAGTCTAGACCAGCAGGCACTATATTATCTGCTGCGCGATTTTGACTTGGATTCCCATATCCAAACAATCCGCCGCGAGTATTATCTTCGAATGACGATTATGCGGGATTACCTTGCAAAGCTCGGCACTGACTTATTCAAATGTGCTGAACCGAAAGGCGGCATGTTTATGTGGGTGGAAGCCAATGAAGAGATTAATACCACCGCATTGCTGCATCAGGCAGTTGAAAAGGGTGTAGCCTTCGTGCCAGGAGCTCCATTCTATGTAGGTCAGCCAAAGTATAACACCTTCCGCCTAAACTTCAGCCATTCTTCACCTGAACGGATTCAGGAGGGTATGGACCGGTTGGTAAGTGTCCTGCTGAAGCCGGCACATTCTAAATAAATTTAAATTGAAAAAAGTGTTAAGGATTAATTTCCTTAACACTTTTTTTTGATGAGTCAATACATACTCATTGGTAAATTTCGACAACATTTTTAACCTATATTTGTTATGATTTCAGTCGTAAACGGAAAATGTCCAACCTATACCTTTACGGAAAAGGGGTAAATAAATGAACCGCAGCCAATTGCGTATTATTGATTTAAGTGTTCCATTGGATATTCGAGCGAAGGAGCCTTTCCCGCCTGAAATCATCTATGAATCGCACGAACAGGGGGCCGAGCAGGCCGCCAAAATCCTAGGATTAAAGGGCAGTGATTTTCCGGACAGCGCTGCCTGGGCGGTAGAAACGGTCACGCTGACAACACATACCGGAACACATGTTGACGCGCCGTGGCATTATGCGGCCAAAACAGCAGGAGAACCATCAAGAACAATCGACGAACTGCCTCTCGAATGGTTCTATGGAAATGGTGTTCTCTTTGACTTTAGAGAAAAACAGCCGGGCTATAAAATCCAAATAGAAGATTTAGAAAAACAATTGCAAGAAATGAACTATCAGCTGAAACCTTATGACATTGTCTTGATAAGAACAGATGCCGATAAAAAATACTTCGAAGAAAACTATGCAGCAATGCATGCAGGCGTTTCGGCGGATGCAACACGCTGGTTCATTCAAAAAGGAATAAAAGTCATGGGAACAGACGGCTGGGGCTGGGACATTCCGCTTTATCATCAGGCTGCCGATTATAAGCAAAATCCGCGTGATGGCGTCCTGTGGGCGGCCCATTTTGTCGGCAAGGAAGCAGAATACTGCCAAATTGAAAAACTGGCAAACTTGGAATTACTGCCAAAACGATTCGGCTTCAAAGTAGCGGTTTTCCCTGTCAAAATAACAGGTGCCAGCGCAGGCTGGGCGAGACCAGTTGCCATTTTTGAATAAAGGAGACAATAGGAATGAAATTTATAACATTTATTGATGCAAACGGCCGCCAAAAAGCCGGCTGGATTAAGGATGAGAACGTTTATGATATGAATCTCGTCAGCAACGGTGAGCTGCCTGATAATCTGTTAGAGTTAATTAAGAACTATTTTGGATATTTGCCAATGTTGAAGAGTTTGGAGGGCATTGCGGAGCCCTCTGCTCAGTTAAACGAAGTTTCACTAACAGCTCCACTGCCAAATCCGCCAAGTATAAGGGATTTTATGGCTTTTGAATTGCATGTGTTGAATGCCAGGAAACTAACAGGCCGTAAGGTACCCGAAGAATGGTATGAACTACCTGCCTTTTATTTTACCAACCATTTAGTTTTGTCGGGCCACAATGAAAAAATAGAACGTCCTCCCGGCTGTTTCGCGTTGGATTATGAATTGGAGCTGGGCTGCATCATTGGCAAGGAAGGGAAGAACATCAAGGCAGAGGAAGCTGAAGACTATATTTTCGGCTACACCATATTTAACGATTGGTCGGCCCGTGATCTGCAGCAGAAAGAGATGAAAATCGGGCTAGGGCCGGCGAAGGGTAAGGACTTTGCGACCACCATCGGACCTGTCATCGTCACGAAGGATGAGCTTGAAAAATATCGATTCGGCCGCGGCTTTGATTTAACGATGACAGCCAAAGTAAATGGAGAACTGCTATCAAAAGGAAATGCTAAAGATCTCTATTACTCATTTGGACAAATGATCGAAAGGGCATCGGCTGGAGTCACGCTCTACCCTGGAGATATCCTTGGATCCGGCACTGTCGGAACGGGCTGCCTCCTCGAGCTTGGACCAGAGGTTCACCGATGGTTAGAGCCCGGCGATTCCGTAGAGCTAGAAATCACCGGCATCGGTAAATTGAAGAACCAAATCATTTAATTCTTATTAGAGACATATCCAATTTTTCAAAGTGTTTTGCTTTCTGAAGCCGCCGTCACACGAGGGCGGCTTTCTTTGGCTAATAAGAAATTATAAGTGCAACTACGCCTCTGTCTTCGCCCTTAGGGGCTTGCCAATCGGCGAGTTTTCTTTATACCACTGATAGCAAAAAATAACGACAATAATAAGATCAATTGCATCGCCTCCATAGTACATTAACATACCCCCTAACTCAGCCTGCTCTGCAGATACTCCTGCAGGAGGATGGGCATAGATGTACTTGGAAAGGATTCCGTGTCCGGCAAACGCCGTTACCATCACAATTCCACGGTATATAAAGCTTCTTCGATGCGGTATTGGATCAAAATAAACAAGCGCGGAGGTAAATACATATCCTCCAAGAAAGACATGTAAATGGACTGCCACGTAAACAAGGGGGTGTTCATGCATAGTCATATAAAGGTCACTTGTATAAAGAACCCAAAGTCCTCCCACGTTTATCAGAGATGCAACAACCGGATCACTAAGAAACAGAAAATACCTCTTTTTTAAAAAGGTAACAAGTCTCCGCGCAGCATTCACGTTTAATGTTCGTAAAATTATTGTCATCGGAGCCGCTAATACCATTAATAAGGGAGCCAGCATCCCCAAAAGCAGGTGGCTGAGCATATGTGCTGTAAAATCCTGATGGGCCCGCATAGCTAAGGGTCCGCTAACCGCGGCAACAGCACAACATATAGCAAAAACAAAGAAAAATGTCCGGTTCAACGGCCATGTTTTTTTACGAAATTTTAATAGGGAAACTGCTAACAGATACAAAAACAATACCAGCACGAGCGGCAATAAAAGGACAACCTGTAAAAATGTATCGTCCAAATAATGAGTAACATGATTATTGGATTGCATTTTCTGTCATTTCTCCTGAAGGCAAAGATTTTCTCCGTGCCCGGCGTAGAAGAATGAAGCCTGCGATTATAATCATTATTGCCAGAACGTTCCATACGATGTCATAGGGCAATATTTCAACGTTATAGCGAATCTGGTGAAGCTTCAACAGTTTGTGCTGTACGATGCCATCATATAGATTAAATAAACCTGCACCGAGGCACATACCTGCTAACCATCTTGTTGTCTCCCATGCGTTCCGGCGGCGCAGATCTGCCACCATAAACAATGCCCCTACAGTCGAAATCCAACTAAACGCATGAAAAAGTCCATCAGAAACCAGACCAATTCCAGTAGTGGATTTGTCATAGAAGTGATGCCAGTGGAGAAGCTGATGAAAAAAAGTCTCATCTATAAATGCCACCAATCCAATACCAAACAGGAAGCCCGACCAGACATTTCGAGTAGAATAAACTTCTTGCTTATTTTTTTGTTTTATCGTTCGAGCCATATTACCAACCTCGTTTAATTAACTGTTATTTATAACAGTCCATTTTTTTCTATTATTACTTTATCCGAAATAGAATAGCCATAATCAAGAATTAGGACTAAAGAACTAATTTAACCATAAATGACAAGTTTCCTCCTTCTACTTAATAAAGATAGTTACGACAGACAGAAAATTTTTAAAGGGGGATCTACAATTGAAAAAGAAAACGTTTCTTCTCTCTATGATTTTTGTTGTGGTCATGTCTATGATTCTGGCAGCATGCGGTTCCAGCACGAAGGAGGAGGAAGAGACCACAACCGGGACAAGCGGCGGTGAAAAATCAGAAGAAAAGCCAAAATTCATCAGTATTTTGACCGGTGGAACAGGCGGGACCTATTATCCACTGGGCGGTTCTTTTGCCAAGATTATTAAGGATGCCACAGGAATAGAAGCAAACGTTGAGACTTCAGGAGCTTCCGCAGAAAATATGAACACCTTAAAAAATGGTGACGGAGAAATTGCTTTCACCCAGACCGATATTGCGGCTTATGCTGTTGAAGGTAAGCTGATGTTCAAGGAAAAGGTCGGAAATATTAAGGCTATTGCCACCCTCTATCCGGAAACCATTCAAATTGTCACGACTAAGAAATCAGGTATCAAATCCATAGCAGATTTGAAGGGGAAAAAAGTTTCTGTGGGAGCACCAGGTTCCGGAACAGCAGCAAATGCAGAGCAAATTCTCGAAGTCCATGGCCTTAGCTTCAATGATATTCAAAAGCAGGACCTTTCCTTTGATGAATCTACCCAAGGAATTCAGGACGGGACAATTGATGCAGCATTCGTAACGGCAGGTACGCCAACCGGAGCTGTAGAGAGCCTATCCGCGACAGAAAACGTGGTGATTGTCCCGATTGCCCAGGATAAAATCGACACGCTGATTAAAAAGTATCCATACTATATCAAGGATGAAGTCCCATCCGGAACTTATGGGCTTAGTTCTGTGGTTTCTACTGTAGCTGTCCAGGCCATGCTTGTAGCAAGAAGTGATCTGTCAGAGCAAGTCGTATACGATATCACGAAAGCCATTTTTGAAAATCTCGATAAAGTGACCCATGCCAAAGGGAAGCTCATTAAAGTGGAGAATGCCCTAAATGGGGTAGGGATTGATGTCCATCCGGGAGCAAAAAAATACTTTGATGAGAAAGGCGTCAAGGCCCAATAAAACTATCTTGTTCACAATTATTGACCGGCTCTGGCATACGCTAGCCGGTCTCGTTTTCTTCATTATTTAAGGAGGAAAAATGAAAATTAATAAAATAGCACAAATATTCATCGTGCTAGCTACTTGCTTATCTATCGCTATGCTTGTAATAGCACTCATTCCACTCCGGCAGGCGCTTGTGTTCACACCGGTTCATTCAAGTGCCAAAGCCGCTTTTATTCTAGTAAACAATGAATCCACCTTTCAAATTAAGTACACCCATTCGATCCACCTGTCTGACGTAGTGGAAAGCTACAAAATCACCGCTGATCAGCAAATTCAGCAATATGAATTAGAGTATGAGGATACATCAATCGGAATGCCGGCAAATGCCGATAAGGGAGAACGTTTTGAACAGCTCAACGGAAAGTATTACATCAAGAACATGAAACGAATTTTCCCATCCTTTTATTTGCGAATCGGACAGGTCCGGGCCAATCACCGCGTCATTTTTAATCATAAGGAATATCCTTTAGCGCATACCATTAAACCGGGAACAGTCGTTAATGTAGAAATACGGAAACTGAATATATTTCAAATTTGGAAAGGAGTGAACATCCTTGAGTACTTATGAAGAAGCACTGTCTGAAGAACAACAGCAGGAGCTTTTAGAAAAATACGACCCGGAAGCAGGAGCAAGAAAGCTGAAGGGCAGGATTGGCTGGATTGTGTTTGCCATTCTGTTGGCCTTTTCTTTATTTCATCTCTATACAGGAATTTTCGGAGTGTTAACTGCCCAACTGCAGAGGTCTATTCATTTAGGTTTTGCATTAGCGCTTATTTTTTTACTTTTTCCGGCCAGTAAGAAAAAACGTGGGAAAGAGCATAAGGTTGCTTGGTACGATTATATTTTAGCTGCCATTTCAGTCGTTGTTGGCGCTTATTGGCCGCTCATGATCAATGACTTGGTGTTACGGGCTGGTATGCTTACTGATCTAGACTTTTATGTAGGTTTAGCAGCAATTGTATTGGTGTTGGAAGCAACCCGCAGAGCGGTTGGTCTGCCCATCGCGATTATTGCGATAGTTTTTTTGGTGTACGCACTTTTCGGTCCTTACATGCCCAGCTTTTTAGCGCACCGCGGCTTGGAACTGGACCGACTCGTGCAAACGATGTTTTTTACAACAGAAGGCATATTGGGAACACCGATTGCAGTGTCTGCTACCTACATCTTTTTGTTCTTATTATTTGGTTCTTTTTTAATTAAAACAGGAGTGGGCGAATACTTTAACGATTTGTCGATTGCGATTGCGGGACGAAGTGTCGGCGGGCCGGCCAAGGTGGCGGTTTTCTCAAGTGCCTTGCAGGGAACAATCAGCGGTAGTTCTGTCGCCAATGTAGTAACGTCTGGGGCCTTTACAATCCCGATGATGAAAAACCTTGGTTATAAAAAGGAATTTGCCGGGGCAGTTGAGGCAGCCTCATCAACCGGGGGACAGTTGATGCCGCCGGTAATGGGGGCAGCGGCCTTCCTCATGGTCGAGTTTATCGGAAACGGGATTTCTTACTGGGACATTGCTAAAGCTGCGGCGATCCCAGCTGTCCTGTATTTTACCGGAATTTGGATTATGACTCATTTCGAAGCTAAGAAAATCGGCCTTCGCGGGTTGACAAAGGAAGAGATGCCAAACCGGAAAGAAGTATTCAGCAAGCTTTATTTATTGCTTCCTATTGTTGCCATCGTTCTGTTGTTGATGTCCGGGATGAGTGTAATCCGCGCGGCTCTTTGGTCAATCGTTATTACCGTGGTGGTAAGTGCGATTAAAAAAGAAACCAGAATCGGTTTTAAAGGAATCATCGACGCGTTGGCAGATGGTGCGAGGTCGGCCCTCGGAGTGGCCGCCGCTACAGCAGCCGCCGGTATCATTGTTGGGGTGGTGACGAAGACGGGGCTGGGCTTGAAAATGGCGAATGGCTTGCTCGATTTATCCGGTGGATATTTGTTGCCGACTTTATTTTTGACAATGATCGCTTCTCTGATATTGGGCATGGGTTCTCCAACGACGGCCAACTATGTCATCACCTCCACGATTGCCGCACCAGCCATCATTTTATTAGGGGTCCCAGATTTATCAGCCCATTTATTCGTGTTTTATTTCGGGATTGTCGCCGATATCACACCGCCAGTGGCCTTAGCTGCGATGTCTGCAGCGGCTATATCGGGAGGTGAACCATTCCGGACAGGGGTGGAGTCAACTAAACTGGCGATCAGTGCATTTATCATCCCGTATATGTTTGTGCTTTCACCGGAATTGCTAATGATTAATACAACCTGGACTTATGTGATTTGGGTGGTCTTTACGGCGTTTATCGGGATGATTGCCATCAGTGCAGGTGTAATTGGTTTTTGGATGAGAAAAATGCACTGGTTAGAACGAATTGTCGCCTTGATTGCCGGTTTATGCTTAATTTATCCGGAAAAAATAAGCGACATTGTCGGGCTGGTGGCGTTCGCGCTTTTATTCGGCCTACAGGTAATGCATAAACGAGGAAATGCTGAGAAAACAAGTGCCTAAACATAAGGCGGTTCCACCAAAAAAATCTAAGGTGGAGCCGCCTTTTTATATCCCGTCATGGGTTACTTCAGATGGAAACATCAATCAATACGATTTCCTCTGAGGCAAGTGCCTCTTTAAAAACTTTTTCAAAATACGACAACGTTTCGATCCGGAAACCTTTAATGCCGAAGCTATCGGCCAAATGGACAAAATCAGGATTCCCGAAGGTAAGGCCGTAGTTTTCTCCAAACATTTTGTTCATAGTTTGGACTTCAAGCTTAAGCATTGAGTCGTTTAAGACAATGATGATAAAAGAAAGGCCTAAACGCTTGGCGGTTTCGATTTCGGAAATATTCATTAAAGCTCCGCCGTCTCCGGTAATACAAATAACCTGGTCGGAAGGGGAGGCAAGCTTCGCGCCAATGGAACCCGGGATGGCAATCCCCATTGAAGCCAGCCCATTTGAGATTATCGTTCTATTCGGCTTTTTAGGCTGATAGGTTCGGGCAATTGCAACTTTATGGGCCCCTACATCGGAAATCACAATTGCGTTTTCGTTGGTGCATTTTTCAACTATATGAAGAATGTTTTCGATCGTTAAATTCGAATCGGTTTGCTCTGTTTGATAAGCTGTTTTTATTTTTTCCTGAAGGCCGCCTGATGGGGCCCATGTTTTGTGCGGAAGCTTTTGCTGCACAAGCATTTCAAGTGTTTTCTTGATATTTCCGGCCAATTCAGCTTGGACTGGGTAATACTCATTTACTTCTGCCGGAACTGTATCAATATGGACAACCGGCAGCTTTTTCGGATTCCAGTCCTTTGGCAATTTTTCAACAAAATCAAACCCTATGACAATGAGGAGGTCTGCCTCTTCTAGCCCAGATAAAACTTCGTCCTGCTCATTAAAGCCAAATGTAAAATATTGCTGAGGGTGATCTTTTGGCAGCACCCCTTTGGCCATAAAACTATGTGTGACTGGGGCATCGAGGGCCTCGATAAAGGAGAGCAGTGCGTCCCCAGCATCCTGACGGATGACCCCGTTTCCGACAATGACAAATGGCTTAAGATGATTTTCAATAAGGCGGACGGCATATTTTATCGCCACCATATCAGGAACCATATCTGGAATCGGCGGCACCGGCAGAGGTTTGTTTGGGATCATCTGCGCTGCCAGATTTTCCGGGAGGGTGACCACTACAGAGCCGGGTTTTTCTAATTTTGCCGTTCTAAAAGCTTTTCGGATTGCAGTTGGAAGGGATTGGGACTCCAGAATTTGCGTGCTCCATTTTGTGACCGGTTCAAACAATTTGACGATGTCGACAAATTGATGGGATTCCGGATGCTGCCTATTCAAGCCCGCCTGGCCGACAATGGCCACGACCGGTGAATGGTCGAGCTGGGCACTGGCAATACCAGTTATTAGATTGGCGGCACCGGGTCCAAGAGTGGACGTACAAACACCAGGTTTATTAGCTAACCTCCCATAAACATCTGCCATAAAAGCGGCACTTTGTTCGTGCCGGACATTTACAAACTGGATCTGCTCCGATTTTGACAAGGATTCCGCAAAATCCAGCGTTTCCTTTCCGACGATTCCAAAAATATATTCCACACCTTCGTTCTCCAGGCATTGTACAAGCACATCCGTTACTTTCAAATCATTCATCTCCCCAAAATTTTTTCATACTCTAGTTTTTACCAAATAATGTCCAAAAAATCTGCCCGTTTTCATTGTTCCTGAACGGGTGTCCCTGTCCCTGATACGCTTTTTACATATAATTACAAGAAAGCATTTTTATAAGGTGAGGTGGAACAGTGAATCAGACAGTTCTCGTGGTTGCAGCACATCCCGATGACGAAATCCTCGGAATCGGCGGAACGATAAAAAAATTAATTAATCACGGCTATAAGGTTGTAACCGTTGTTGCTGCAAAAGGGAGGAAGGAAGAGGAGAATCATATCAAGCCCTTTATGCAAAAAGCAAATGAACAACTAGGGGTGGAAGAAACCGTTTTTTTAGAAATGCCGAACCTGTTATTAGAAATGATGCCCTTGCACGAACTTAATAAGGAAGTGGAAAAACTAATCGCCCAATATGACCCATGCATGATTTTTACCCATCATTATGGTGACCTAAACCGAGATCATCAGGTTTTGTTTCAAGCGGTCCTTACGGCAGCCCGGCCGCTGCCCGGCAGGCGACCGATAGAGATTCTCTGCTTCGAAACAGTTTCCTCGAGTGAATGGAGTCAGCACACAAATGACAAGGAATTTAAACCTAATTATTTTGTTGATATTTCCGATACCATTCATGATAAAATCAGTGCCCTAAAGCATTATGATGTAGAAATGCGCCCTTATCCTCATCCACGTTCTTATGAGGGAGTCACTTATTTGGCTCGAGTCCGCGGGATGACGGTCGGTGTCGAATATGCCGAAGCATTTGAAATCATCAGGAGGGTTTGGTAGTGACTAAAGAACAAAAAAATGAACCACCCTCCACACAAATCTTATTCCCGCAGCTCATCACTCAAATGGACAAATATTATGGATTAACAGAACAACTGGAGGATAATGGAAAAAGGTGTCAAACACCTTCTTCCATAAGTTCTCAAAATGATAAATTGCGTATTTTAATGACAACTTTTTGGGAATATCCGTTTGTGGGGGGCTTGCAAAATTATATTGAGGCTTTGAAGAGCGGGCTTGAGGAATTGGGGCACCAGGTCGATGTTTTGAGCCCGAATCAATTTCCAAGGGATGAAGTGAAAAAGCTTCGGTCTGAGATTACTGAGAATGCAAAACAATTTTTCATTAACCGTTATGGGAGTTATAATCAAAAAATTTTAAGAAATTATTGTGATTTATCTGTTTTTGAAGCTTTGGCAAAAAGTGTGGATTTAAAAGAATACGATATTATTCATTCGCAAGACCGGTTTACTGCACTGGTGATGGCAAAATTAAATCAGAAATATAACAAACCACTATTATTCACTCCGCATGGTTTTATGACCCAGCGCCGCTTAAAGTTCAATCTAATTGAAAAGGGATCGTTAGAGGAATTCTACTTTTCTGAAATTGATAGACAAGCCGTAATAAACGCCAGTCATATCGTCATCTTGTGCGAAGTATTCAGGCCTCTTTTGCAAAATCTAGGAGCAGAAGATGAAAAGATGACGACCGTTTATACCGGTATCCAATTTGAAAGAGTGAAAGCGGCGAAACAGCGGGACAGCGTCGTGATTACCTGCGTTTCCCGTCTTCGCCCGCGCAAGGGCCATAAATATTTATTCGAGGCACTTGCCCTTCTTAAGAAAAAACTAGGAAATGTAGAAGTCCGTATTGTCGGTGACGGGGAGATGCGGGAGGAACTCGAGAAGCAGGTTCAGGACCTTCAACTGAAAAATGTTATATTTTTGGGGAAGAGAACCGATATTCCGGATCTTTTAAGCGAATCTGACATCTTTGTGTTACCAACGACAAGTGATACTTTGCCGATTTCAGTCATTGAAGCGATGTTTGCCAAGCAAGCCATTTTAACAACTGATTGCGGCGGCATTCCTGAGATCATCCGTGATGAATATTCCGGACTGATAGCAGAGCCCGCCAATTCTAAACAGCTCGCCAAAAAACTACTTAGGCTCGTAAAGAAACAGACCTTAAGGAAAAAATTGGCGAGGCAGGCACGGAACTATGCGAAAAAACAATTAACTGTGAATTCTATGGCTCTAAAAATAGCTGGAATCTATCAATCTTTATTATGAAAGGAGGGAAACGTGTGCATCACGATATCCCTGCCGTTGTACTTGATATGAGTGCCACCGGAATCGGTATCGTCAGAAGCCTGGCCCAAAAAGGAATTAAGGTTTACGCGTTTGACACTTTAGGAAAATACAAAATTGGCAAAACGCGGCATGCCGTTTGTGGCGCCTGTCCGAATCCGGTGACGGAGGAAGAGGAGCTGCTATATTTTCTCTGCCAAGTTGGACTTAACTTTTCTCAGAAAGCGGTCATGTTAGCAGGCTCAGATGATTATGTTCATTTTATTTCAAAAAATAGATACGTTTTATCGCAATACTATCGTTTTTTATTGCCAGAGCACTCTCTGATCGAAGCCGTCCTCGATAAACGTCTCACCTATGAATTAGCCGTTAAATTCGGAGTTCCCTGTCCAAAGACTTTTATCGTAAACGATGAGCAGCAGCTAGAACAAATTATCGGGCAGCTGATCTTCCCCTGTATTTTAAAGCCTGTTCATTCCTCTCATTTTCGCTCTAATATCGACCACAAGCTTTATAAAAAAGCCATCTTGATTGAAGATGCCGCTCAGCTACAAGAGGAATATCTTTTTTATCGTCAATTTGGAGAGCTAATGATTCAAGAAGCCATACCAGGTGAAGAGAATGCTATTTTCTCCGTTAAAACCTTTTTTGATAAGAAGATGGATTTAAAGGGTCTGTGGATGAATCAAAAGCTCCATCAATTTCCGCCGCACTTTGGCTCTTCGGCATTGGTCGTCAGCAAAAGGGAGGAGGAAGTCATCGAGCTTGCTGTACCCTTTCTAAAGTCAATTGAAATGAAAGGATTGGCCATTGCTGAGTTTAAGAAGGATCCTAGAGACGGAAAGTTTAAATTCATCGAAATTAACCCAAGAATCGGCTTGACTCAAGGCTTATCGATAGCTTGTGGGGTTGATTTAGCCTATTTATATTATTTATCACTTACGAATCAAGATCCGGAGCCGGTCGTAGTGCAGAAGGATGGAATCAAATGGGTTTACTTTGTTCGTGATTTCTTGTCCTTCCGGCAAAAGAAAAAACTTGGCGAGATGACATTTTTCGAGTGGCTGAAGGGTCTTTCCGGGAAAAAAGTCGAGGCGCTGTTCAAGTGGGACGACCCGCTTCCGTTCTTTCGCAGCTTTGTCTCGCATCTTCGAAATTTATGGGGTAGGCACTAAAAAATTTACCAAAAAAGGGGTGATTTTTCCTTTGACCAGTAAGGAAGAAATTCTCAGCCAATGGCAGCACTATCGCTGGGAAGAAAAGTTTGCGGGCGTTCTTCAAAAACCCGTCACCTTAAGTGAAATAGAATGTTTGAAGAATTCACGGGATAAAACAAGCGTTTGGAAACTAACCTTAAATTCGGGATCAAAAACCGTTCCGGTCATCCTGAAAATTTTTCAGCAACCGCTAAAAGAAAACCACCTGGTAGAAATGAATATGTATCGTAAAGCCTATCCTGTCTTTCAGGAAATGATGCCGAAAATGATTTGGCTCGAGTCTGATGTAAAGGACGGTGAATTCTGGCTGTTCACTGAATGTTTGGAGCCCATTCGGGGTCAGATTAAGCTGAGACCTTATCACCTGGAACGGATGATTCCAACGGTGGCAAAATTTCATGCCCTTACTTTCAAAAGCCCTCTTTCGGATAAGCAGGCGACGTTATTTGATTCTTGGCTTCCCCGTTATGAGTCTAAGGAGTTGACTGCGGAGAGAATCGAGCATATTGAAAAAACAAAGGAATACCTGGATTTAGCCATGAAAGATCCAGATTTAAGAAAAGTGGTAGAGCCCGCTTATGATATTATTAAAGTCATTTTGGGAAGAGGGCCATTATTTTTCCCTGAAGTGATTGAAGCGGGTCAGTGCCTCATCCACGGTGATCTTCATATTCACAATATTTGCTGTCAAGACACGAGTGATGAACATAATTGGCCTGTTCAATTAATTGATTGGGAGTCTGCCAAATACGCACCTTGCTGGTATGATCTTGTTGTACTTGTTGAACTGCTTATTGATTTCCGCGCCGATTGGCATAAGAAGGAAGAGGACATTCGCAGCCGCTGTGTAGACATTTACAACAAGGAAATGGCAAAGTACGGAATTGTCTTTCAAGAAGATCCTGTTAAGCTTTTAAAAATGACTTATTTGCAAAGGGTTTTGGAAAAAAGATTGCTTAATCATTTACGAAGGGTGTTAAACGGAGAAAAGAGCCTCCTTTTAAAAAGATACCTTGAGAAAATCGTGGTTTGGGGTAAGGAGCTCGATTTATATTAGGTTTGTTATTGAAAATAAGGGGGATCATTTTCTGATGAGAAAGAAGCAAGACAGTCTCGCTGAACTGGATGGCAGTGAGTATAAATGAAAGTACTGGTAACAGGTGGAGCGGGGTTTATCGGCTCTCATGTTGTGCAAAATTTAGTAAAGTCCGGCCATGATCCGGTTGTGGCCGATAATTTATGTACAGGTAGTCTTGAGTTTGTGGAAAAGGATGTCCCCTTTTATAAGGTAGATATAACCACGCCGCAGATCGAGACAGTTTTTGCAAAGGAACGTCCGGATGCAGTTATTCATCTAGCGGCACAGGTGGATGTGGCCTATTCAATTCAAGATCCGGCGGGGGATTCCAGGCAAAATATCCTCGGAACGATTCAGCTTTTGGCCAATAGCCAGCGATTTGATGTGAAGAAGTTTATTTTTTCCTCTAGCTGTGCTGTTTACGGGAAACAGGATGATGTAAGTATAGAGGAGACATTCCCTGTTCAGCCTTTATCCTATTATGGAATCTCCAAATATTCCTCGGAAATGTATATCAAAGCCTTTAACAGTTTGCATCAACTTCCCTATACGATATTGAGATATGCCAATGTGTACGGACCCCGGCAAAGCACAAAAGGGGAAGGCGGGGTCATTTCGATTTTTGCGCAAAAGGTTCTTCAGGGAATTCCTCCCTTTATTTATGGCGACGGGGAGCAGACAAGAGATTTCGTCTTCGTGAAAGATGTTGCCGAGGCTAATGTGCTTTCGCTTAACAGTGGTACGAATGAAACCTTTAATATTGGCTGCAATACAAAAACTAGCATCAATGAACTCTATCAATCTATCTCCAAGCTTACCTCTAAAAAAATCCAACCAATCTTCTCGCAAGCCCGCAGTGGAGATATCCTCCACAGCTGCCTTAACAACTTCAAAGCAAAGTCACTTTTGGGCTGGGAGCCAAAATATGAACTTCATAGCGGTCTAACCGAAACACTAAATTATTACTTGAACACAAATGAAAAAGGTTCATTTGGTGCCTGAACATCGCCTCCTAAAATGGGGGCTTTTATTTTTTAAAAATAAGTGCAACACTATAGGCAAACAGACTTAAGCTATTTGAGGGCAGGGATGAAAATGATTTTTACGAGCATCATAATCATTATCTTATTAGTATATTTTTTAATTGTACGACCGCTAACCAGCCGAAACCGTCCACAAATCATGGAGCCTCCACACAGAAATTACTACGGACGGCAGGATAATTACCCTTCTGGGGGCGGAGGTTTTGGTCGGTTTGGAACCTTCGCAGGGGGCATGGCGGCAGGCGCTTTATTGACCTATCTTTTTGAGCAAGGCAGAATTGGCTTTGATCAATTTCAAACCATGCAGCATCTTCAAGACCATGAAATCATGCAGCAGTTGATGGACCAAAATATTATCCAAGAAGATGAAATTGAACGACTCCAGGAAGAGCTAGGGGATGACACTAACCAGGATTACGATTATGACAATGCGGACAACGATGACCAGCAGGATGATTATGACCAAGGAGATTATGACAGCGGTGACGATAATTGGGTATAAGCTAGATTCATTTTGAATTTTCGCAAAATAAGTTTTATTGGAAGCGTATGCTATAATATTTTTGTAAATTGAATACAACAGTAAAAGGGAGCAGTCATGATGTTAAAAGATATATTTATGAGTCTATCGCAAAATCAATTCCTTAATAGTACTGCCAAAAAGTACGGCTTGAAGATGGGAGCACAAAGTGTTGTTGCGGGAACAAATATTGAGGAAGCAATAAAGAGTATTAAGGACCTCAACGCCAACGGAATCTCCTGTACTGTTGATAATTTGGGAGAGTTTGTATTCAAAGAAGAAGAGGCAGCAGCTGCTAAGGAACAGATTCTTAAAGTTATCGAAGCAATACATAGTAATAATGCCGACGCACATATCTCTTTAAAACCGACTCAACTTGGGTTAGATATTGATTATAGTCTTTGCTTAAATAATGTCAGAGAGATTGTCGACAAGGCAAATCAATATAACATGTTTGTCAATATCGACATGGAGGATTTCAAGCATCTTCAGCCAACGTTTGATCTATTAGATGATCTTTCTTTAGAGTATGATAATGTCGGTACCGTTATCCAGGCTTACTTCCATCAGGCAATGGATTATCTTGAAAAATATAAAAACTATCGGATTCGCCTTGTAAAAGGAGCCTATAAAGAGCCAGCAGAGATTGCCTATCAGGACAAAAAGGATATTGATGCCAACTATATCAAGTTGATTGAATGGCACCTATTAAACGGCAAATTTACATCAATTGCCACTCATGACCATCGAATTATCAATCATGTGAAGGAATTTGTTAAACTGAACAATATTCCTAACGATAAATTTGAATTCCAAATGCTGTATGGTTTTAGAAAAGAGCTACAGTTAAAGTTGGCAAAAGAAGGCTATAATTTCTGTACGTATGTCCCATTTGGCAACGACTGGTACGGCTATTTCATGCGTCGTCTTGCAGAAAGACCGCAGAATTTAAATCTTGTGGCCAAGCAAGTATTCAATAAGAAAACAAACACGATTCTTGGTGTTGCGGCTGGAGCTTTTATTTTAGGACGTGTGACAAGAGGCAATAACAATAAACGTAAATAATGAACTACAAACTCTCATTTTCAGGAATGAGAGTTTTTTTAGCTAATACACGCATTTACATGGTAAATATAAGTAAATCCAAAGAAATTTTTCATGAAAAATGATATAGTAAACTAGTTGAATAGTTCGGTTTGTTTTTAAAAAGGAGAGAAAAGCTTTGGAAAGATTTAAGTGGAACCCTGGTTGGGTAATTGTCATTTCCGTCATCACTTCATTACTGTTGGGAGCATGTTCTAACGATCCTACATCTAAGGAAACGAACAAAACAAAAGTAGATACGGTTTCAAAGGAAACAACAGAAAAGAAGGCTGATGTTGAAGTAAAAGAGTCGGCGCAACCAGCAGAAGCCGGGAATAATAGCGATCCTGTTACTGAGCCCAAGCAAAGTCAAGAGGAGCTTGCCAAAAGTCTAGGCTTAGAACTTGTTACTGTCGGCAGGGTTGTAGATGGTGATACGATTGTCACTTCAGACGGAAGAAAAGTTCGCTTTGTTGGGGTTAACACTCCGGAATCGACGACTAGACATGAAGTTTACGGTAAAGAAGCCAGCAATTATACGAAATCGAAGCTTGAGGGAAAACAGGTTTGGCTGCAAAAGGATGTATCCTCAACCGACCGCTATGGACGCTATTTACGGATTATCTGGATGGGAGTACCGACAAATGATATGGATGAAGCGGAAATCCGCAGCAAAATGTATAACGCTGATTTGGTCTTAAATGGCTATGCGGAACCCTCCACATATCCTCCGGATGTGAAATACAGTGAGTTTTTTGTAAAATTTGCGCGGGAAGCACGGGAAGCGAATAAGGGTCTTTGGTCATATGGCGCAGATGGAACGACGAAGGGGGATCTGGACGGAAGTTCTACTTCAAAAAGCAGCGGTTCCTATTCAACAGGGAGCAGCACGTCTACAGGTTCTACTTCGAGCGGAACTGATGCAAGCACATCAGCAGGGACTAATTCTGAGATTTTCCAAAATTGCACTGAATTGAGGAAGGTGTATCCAAACGGTGTTCCTGCCGGCCATCCAGCTTATCAAGCGAAAATGGATCGAGATAAAGATAATTATGCGTGTGAGCAATAAGGCGGCAGGGCGGTTATTTTTCCCGGTCAGTTCTAAAAAGTCATCTTTTGATGGCTTTTTTTGTTTTTAAGTCAGACAAACGGACAAAATTCGACATTGCCTTTGTTTTATAATAATAAAGGACTGGATAATAATCCCTGTTTTCTCATTACATATTTTGTCGGTTAATAAGGTCATTTGAAGCAGATTGGGAAATACCTAGTCATGTTGACATGTATTCCGGAATAGGATAGTTCAGTAGGTCTCAAATATGGCGTTGATAAGACAGCTAGATCAAGGATAAGAGGAGAAGTTGCGTAATGGGAAAGTGGAAGTGGGTCGTGCCAATTTGTTTAATTGGTAGTTTTCTAGGATTGGCCGGCTGTGCTGAAAAAATGGTCAAAGAGAACACTGGCCCAAAGGTGACAGAACCGGCCAAACCGCCTGCTAAAACAGGAGAAGAAAAACCTCAGAAGGAAGAACCAAAACCAATTATAGTCAATGTTATTGATCCAAATACTAAGGAAACTATTAGAACGTTTACGCCAAAGGAAATAGGCTTTGAAATAAATAAAGAAGCCTATCAAAAAGAACTTGAAAAATGGGCGAAGGATTTGGCAAGAGGAACTGAAGCGAAACCGGGATATGATCAGAAGATGGTTCTCGATAAAATCGATGCCAATGGTCAATTAATTAAAGGTAAACCGCGGATTATCCTTGAAGAATCTGAATTGGTGGAAAAAATAATGGCGGCATCTGTTGCAGGCGGGGAAGTGGATCTGCCAATTTATGTGACAGAAAGCGGCTACAAGCCTGAAGATATTGCTGGTTTGGGAGAAGTAGTATTGGCATCGTACTCGACATACTTTGATAGTAGCGTGGCGGGGCGCTCCAAGAATATCGAGCTATCAGGAGAAGCCATTGATAATGTGATTGTTGGTACTGGAGATGTTTTTTCCTTTAATACAACTGTCGGGCCAAGTGATGCTGCTCATGGCTATCAGCCCGCAAAGGAAATCGTCAATAAGAAGCTGGTCGATGGAATTGGCGGCGGTATCTGCCAAACGTCTTCAACATTGTTTAATGCCATTGACAAAGTAGGTGTGCAATATATTGAATGGAATCACCATTCACTTTCGGTTGGCTATGTCCCTCCTGGCCGTGATGCCACTGTCTCCTACGGTGGTAAAGACTTTCAATTTCAAAACACTACAGGTGTGCCATTATTAATCAAAACCCTTTACGGTAAAGGAAAATTAACCATTGAAATAAGAACATCCGCAGCCTATCAAACCCTTTATGCACAGGGACATTAGGTGTTTGTGGTGTCATACATCTATATCCTTATTGGATAAAGATATATGACACCACTTTTTTATTTGGTTAATTTTTAAATGCATATTCCTTCTATACGGAGAGAAAAATAGCTTTGGTTTGTTAGAAAAATATAGGAGGAAATGGAATGAAATGGATAAATAAGATGTTCGTTTTTGTTATTGTTCTTTCCTTGATGGGCTGGGCGGGAAACTTACAGGTCTCCGCTCAAGGGACGGAGGGTCACCAGCATCATGAACTAATTTCTGAAACACATAGTGTTGAGACAGTGAGACAGAATCAAGGAGGAAACGGCGACCAAGGTTTGTCTGAAAAGTATCATGGACATATTTCAGACCGTCCGGAAACAAAGCAGAAAAAAACGAAGCCGCCTGCGCCGAGTCAGCGCTATATTCCCATTCAGCTTTTGGGAATCAATGATTTGCATGGCCAGTTAAACGTAACCCGTAAGGTAAACGGGAAACCTGTCGGACGGGCTGATTATTTAGCGGCATATTTAAAGCAGCGTACAGCAGAAAACAAAAACACCCTGCTTGTCCAGGCAGGTGATATGGTCGGAGCAAGCCCGCCCGTTTCCGCGCTTTTGCAGGATGAACCGACAATAGAGTTTTTAAACCGAATGGGATTTGATATTGGAACGGTTGGAAACCACGAATTTGATGAAGGAGTAAATGAACTGCTTCGGCTTATCCATGGCGGCTCCCATCCGAAAACAGGCAATTTCGCAGGATCCCAATTCCCTTGGGTGGTCGCCAATGTCATTAATAAAGAAACAGGCAAAACGATCTTGCCGCCTTACCAAGTAATGAAAGTAAACGGAATGCCAATCGGCTTTATCGGAGTTGTCACAACGGAAACTCCAACCATTGTGGTACCAAGCGGTGTAGCAGGTTTGCAATTTACGGATGAGGTTGAAGCTATTAATAAAAACGTTGCAGAATTGAAAAAGCAAGGTGTCAAAGCCATCGTTGTTTTAGCCCATAATCCGGGTACTTCCGGTCCAAATGGAGAAAACCCAACGGGCCAGCTGGTCGATATCGCCAATCGTGTTGATGACGAAGTGGATGTGATTTTTGGCGGACATAACCATGCCTATATGAATGCCACAATCGATAATAAGTTAATAGTTCAAGCCTACTCTTATGGAACGGCTTTTTCTGATGTCGATATCGAGATTGATCCTAAGACAAAGGATATTGTCACAAAAAGAGGTGAAATTGTGACAACATTCCAGGAGGGAATTGACCCAGATCCTGATATAAAACAAATGATTGAAGGATATGAATCAAAAATTGAACCAATTGTAAACCGTGTTGTTGGTTCCACGTCCGAACCATTAACAGCCAAGCAAAACGAAAATGGTGAATCGGTTCTCGGCGACTTCATTGCCGATGCCCAAAGACAGGCCCTAGGAACGCAAATGGCATTTATGAATCCAGGCGGGATTCGCGCAGATTTTGATCCAGGGGATATCACATGGGGCGAAGTGTATACGGTTCAGCCATTTAATAATGATATGGTGAAAATGGTAATGACAGGTCAGCAAATTCGCAATTTGCTTAACCAGCAGTGGACAGACTCGAAAATGACCATGCTGCAGATTTCCGGGATAACCTATACTTGGGATTCCACGAAACCTGTAGGCCAACGGGTAGGAATTATCAAGCTTGCCGATGGAACGGAACTTGACCCTAATGCTTCCTATACGGTAGCGGCCAACGTCTTCCTTTCTGGCGGGGGAGACGGTTTCACAGAATTCACTAGGGCAACCAATAAAGAGATTGGTCCGGTCGATTTAGATGTTCTGGTGAATTACATTCAGGCTCAGCCAAAACCATTCACCTACAGCAACCAAAATAGGATTCAGAAGGTTAAATAATTAATCGAAGCTTTGCAATAAAAAAGGGCGCTGATTTAGAAAATCAAAGCCCTTTTTTCTATTGACTCTAAAAACCATTCTTAAACCCCAAGAACCATTTTACTTAAATTTGATCTCATCACGTCATTATTGCCAAAATGGATCGTCAATGCACGGGCATCCCGGTAATATTGTTCGAACGGATATTCTTTGGAATAGCCATACATACCGTGTAATTGAATAGCGCTATCAATGATTTTTAATGCCTTTTCCGTGGTATTGATTTTGGCCTGAAACACGGTTGGAATCGGTCCTGGTTTACTTGTATCCTTGTCACGGGCAGCTTGGTATAAAAGGCTTCGGGCTGCTTGAAGCTCAATCAGCATATCAGCAAAGCGCATCTGAACTGCACCCATTTCTCCTAGTTTTTGCCCGAGGATTTGACGCTCCTTGAGATAAGTCTTTGTTTCATCAACGGCAGCCTGGGCTAATCCTAAAGCGATGGCTCCCGCCCCTAAAGCAGCCAATCCGCCTGCCACACCCATTACCTGAAGACCGGATCCAATTGATCCTAGCAGGGCATCACCTGAGAGGCGGCAATTTTCGAAAATTAATTCTCCTGTTGGGAGGGCGAGCATCCCAAGTTTATCCTCCAATTTTCCGAAGGTAAATCCAGGTGTGCCTTTTTCGACTAAAAACATACTTAATCCAGGTTGGCCTGATTCGTTTACCGTTTTCGCCATCACCAAATAAACATCTGCTGAGCCTGCACCACTGATAAAGGTTTTTGTTCCATTTAAAATATAAGAATCCCCGCTTTTAACAGCAGATGTTTGAATTGTAAATGGGTTCGAACCCCCACCTGATTCTGTTCCAGCAAGGGCGCAAATCCATTCTCCCCGTGCCAGCGGCTTTAAGTATTTTTCCTTTTGTGCGGGAGAACCAATAGCAAGAATGGCTAATGAAGCAGCCAGATGTGTGTTGAATAGGAATGCTGTGGAAGGGCAAGCCCTGCCGATGGATTCCATCGTAATAAGGAAACTGTATGTATCTGCACCTGCTCCTTCAAAAACCGGCGGCAGCATTAATCCCATCAACCCTTGTTTTGAAAGAAAGGAGAAAATTTCAGCTGGAAAAGCTCCATTTTGATAAAATTGTTTAGATAAAGGTGCTATTTTTTCAACTGCCAAATCCTTCACCATTTTTTGGAGTTGAGTTTGTTCATCAGAAAGCAATAAATTCATATCTCTAAAACCCCTTTCGGTATCCTGAATTTTCAATCTATTGCCAGTATATAGAAGGGACCGCTATTGTTCTATGAGCTGTATCACAGAGGTCAAAAAAATGTTATTGTTATAGTAGGGATATTTTTGCATCATAGGAGTGGGTAAGATGATAAATTTTATCAAGCAAACAGCGAAAACGCTTTTTCCCGGGTATTTTGCTGTGGTAATGGCTACCGGCGCATTATCGATCGCCGCCTTTTTGCTTGGAATGAAACTAATCTCGATAGCTTTGTTATATGTTAATGTGGTGGCGTATATTATTCTGTGGTTCTTAACATTGATCCGGTTATTTAAATATTTTCCTAGTCTTAGAGCAGACATCTCCAGTCATACAAAAGGACCCGGTTTTTTTACCTTAGTCGCAGGGACCAGCGTCCTCGGAAGCCAGCTTATTATCGTTGAGAAGAATTATTCAATCGCGGTCTTTTTATGGTACCTTTCCATATTTTTGTGGATTTTGGTCATGTATACATTTTTCGCAGCCGTAACCATACGAAATGATAAACCTTCTTTGGCAGATGGGATTAACGGCGGTTGGTTAATTGCGGTTGTGGGGACACAGTCTATTTCTATTCTCGGCACCTTGCTTTCCCCGCATTTAGTGGCAGGGAGGGATATGGTTTTATTTTTTACTCTATGCATGTACTTTTTGGGATGTATGCTATACATAAACATTATAACTCTCATATTTTATCGATTTACTTTTATAGAATTGAAATTCTCTGCTATGACACCGCCTTATTGGATTAATATGGGGGCAGTTGCTATAACAACCTTGGCAGGTGCTACATTGATTCTCAATTCACAAAATTGGTCATTTCTCGTTGAAATAACGCCATTTATTAAGGGATTTACCCTATTCTTTTGGATTACCGGTACTTGGTGGATACCGCTCTTATTCATTTTGATGGTATGGAAGCATTTATATCATCGGGAACCAATAAACTATGACCCGCAATTCTGGGGAATGGCCTTTCCGCTTGCCATGTACACGCTTAGCACATTTCAACTTTCGAAAGCCCTAAAGGTGCCATTTTTAACCGTTATTCCGGACATTATGGTCTATATCGCGATGGGGGCATGGGTGACCGTTTTTATTGGACTTATTCATCATTTGTATCGCCACATTAAAACCAATCATAACAATACGGGTGTTGGGCATGGTGCCTAACACCCTATGGAACTCATAACACCCGAAGGTCCGAAGGAATAGAGCCCCGGGCGTTATGAAGAGCTCATAACTCCCGAATGCCCGAAGGAATCAGAGCTCCGGTCGTTATGAAGAGCTCATAACTCCCGATCGCTCGAAGAAATCAGAGCTCCGGGCGTTATGAAGAGCTCATAACTCCCGAACGTACGAAGAAATCAGAACTCCGGGCGTTATGAAGGCACTTATAACTCCCGATCGACCGATGGAATCAGAGCCCCGGGCGTTATGAAGGGATCATAACTCCCGAAGGCCCGAAGAAATCAGAGCCCCGGGCGTTATGAAGAGCTCATAACTCCCGAACGCACGAAGAAATCAGAACTCCGGGCGTTATGAAGAGCTCATAACTCCCGAACGCACGAAGAAATCAGAGCTCCGGTCGTTATGAAGAGCTCATAACTCCCGAACGCACGAAAGAATCAGAGCTCCGGTCGTTATGAAGGCACTTATAACTCCCGATCGACCGATGGAATCAGAGCCCCGGGCGTTATGAAGAGCTCATAACTCCCGAACGCACGAAGAAATCAGAACTCCCGAACGCACGAAGAAATCAGAACTCCGGGCGTTATGAAGAGCTCATAACGCCCGAAGGCACGAAGAAATCAGAGATCCGGGCGTTATGAAGAGCTCATAACTCCCGAACGCACGAAAGAATCAGAGCTCCGGTCGTTATGAAGGCACTTATAACTCCCGATCGACCGAAGGAATCAGAGCCCCGGGCGTTATAAAGGGATCATAACTCTCGATCGACCGTAAAAATTAGAGCTCCGGTCGTTATGAAGAGCTCATAACTCCCGAAGGCACGAAAGAATCAGAGATCCGGGCGTTATGAAGGCACTTATAACTCCCGATCGACCGATGGAATCAGAGCCCCGGGCGTTATAAAGGGATCATAACTCTCGATCGACCGTAAAAATTAGAGCTCCGGTCGTTATGAAGAGCTCATAACTCCCGAAGGCACGAAAGAATCAGAGATCCGGGCGTTATAAAAGATTCATAACATCCAACGGCTGAAAAAATGGGAACTCCAGTGGTTATGAAATTCAATCATTTACATAAAAGGCAAAATGTCCGCCTCAGGTGGACATTTTGCCTTTTGCCTTTTTGCGGTGCTAAAACCCAATCCTTTTATTCGTAAGACCGTTCCAGTTCCTCGATTAGTGAGCCAACATAAGCTACCGCTTTCTTGATTGGTTCCGGGCTAGACATGTCGATACCAGCGTGTTTAATCAGCTCTAATGGTTTCATGGTTCCGCCAGCGCGAAGGACTTCGAGCCATCTGTCAACTGCAGGCTGTCCTTCTTCCTGGATAATCTGGGCCATGGCCGTGGAAACAGTCAGACCCGCGGAGTAAGTGTACGGATATAAGCCCATATAATAGTGCGGCTGGCGCATCCAGGTCAGGCGGGCACCTTCATCAATCACCACCGTGTCTCCCCAGAACTCGGAAAGAACTGTGCCAGTTACTTCTGTTAATGTTTTCGCAGTCAATGCTTTGCCTTTTTCGGCCAAGGCATACACTCTACGTTGATACTCAGCCTCGAGCAGGTGAGTGACAAAATTATGATAGTAAGTTCCTAATAACTGTAAAATAACCCAGCGGCGCATCTGCTTATCATCTTTGTACTTAGCCAATAAATGATCCCCCAGCAACATTTCATTCATCGTTGAAGGAGCCTCAACAAAGTACATCGAAGGACGGACATTCATGATTCGTTGATTCTTATTCGCCAAATAGAAATGTCCCGCATGGCCGAACTCATGGGCAAGGGTAAAACAGCCGCGCATGTTATCCTGCCAAGTAATCAGGATATATGGATGTGCCCCGTAAGGACTTGAACAGAAGGCCCCGGTTGATTTGCCTATATTGTCCGCACGGTCGACCCATCTTTCATTAAAACCTTTTTCAATTACTTCACAGTATTCAGGTCCCAGGTCTTTCAAAGATTCCAAGATTACCTGGCTGGCTTCTTCAAAGGTGGTACTTGGATTGAAATCCGGATCGAGCGGTGCTTTCAAATCACAGAAAAGCATTTCATCAAGACCCAAGACTTTCTTCTTCAAAAGTGCAAATCTGCGCATGTGCGGAGCCAATTCTTTAAAAATGATATCAATCTGATTGTTATACATTTCAAGCGAAACCTGCTGAGGCTCTAGGAGCATGTGAGTGACAGATTCATAATTGCGTAAGCGGGCAAGTGTAACTTGCTTTTTCACCTCTGTCGAATAAGTAGCTGCCATTGTATTCGTGTACTGTTTAAGCGTCGAAACAAAAGACTTATAGGCTTTACGACGAACACTTATATCTTCCGAAAACTCATAGCGGCTTTCAAAAAGGGCAAAAGAGACTGGCAGTTCCTTTCCGTTTGAATCTTGAATTGTTGCAAAGTCCATATCTGCCAATTTTGTCATTTGATAGATTTGATAGGGGGCACCATGAACATCTCCAAGTGCAGCAAGCGCTTCTTCGGTTTCTGGTGAAAGCCGATGCTTTTTCGTTTCTAAAAGCTCATTTAAACTTTTCCAGAATGGTTCCAAACTAGGCTCTTCTTGAAAAAACTTTTCAAGGGTTCCTTCTTCAAAATCAAGGATTTCCGAATTGATAAACGATAGGGCAGCAATACTCTTTGTCCGTAATAAAGCAAATTTTGCGGAATTGGCTTGGTTTTCCGAATCTGACCCGTCAGCCGATTGCTTTAAGTTCACATATGTCCAAGCTTTGATAATCCGCATCGAATGCTGCTCCTGTGCTGACAGGCAATCCAGCAAGGCTTTAGAACTTGTATGTAAAGTACCCTTAAACTGATCGAAGAAGGCAATCTCTTTATCTATTATGTCTAACTCTGCTTCCCATGCCTCTAAGGATGGGAATAAATCACTGAGATTCCAAGTGAAATCCTCGGGTACTTCGGACCTGCTCAGCCGTTTTTCGATTGTTTTATCCATACATGTATTCCCCCTAAAATATTTAGCTTCCCTAAATTTTATCATATGATTTACCTTAAAATTTAATCAACTTTATTTTATAGAAAAAGTTAGGATATCTCACAAACATCAGCTCTGATTTAAATTTCAGTGTTAGAAAACCTTACAAATTTGCAGAATGTTCCTTCACTATATGCCATACTAGCATTATTAAAACGATTCCTGCTCGTTAAACGATAAAAATGAGCTGACAGGAGGGTGGGAACCGATGGTTAATTATTTTGTTCAATTCATCACAATCCTTTTGATTTATCTGATTGGAAATGGATTGGTGCGCTGGCTTGATCTTCCTGTTCCTGGGAGCATAGTCGGAATGGCCCTTTTATTTCTCGGTTTGACCTTAAAGGTCTGTAAACTTAAATGGGTCGAAGCTATCGCACAGCTCCATATCAAACATATTACACTTCTTTTTATTCCTTTTGCTGTCGGGGTGTGGCACTATACTGGTATCTTTCGGATCGAAGGATTAAAACTGACTGCAATACTCGCAGCCAGCAGCATCGCAGTATTGCTTGTTACGGCGGGAATGGCAGAGTTTTTCGAAATCAAAACAAAGAGGGGGAGGCAAAATGGAAAAAATGATTGAAAGCATCCTTTTATGTACCGCTGTCACGGTAATTAGCTACCTAATCGGATTGAAAGTTTTTAAGAGATATCAAAAGCAGTGGTTAAACCCTTTATATACCGTTACAGTTTTCATCATTTCGATGATTTCGTTGTTCCACTTAAATATGAAGGATTATACTTCTGGTTCTGGGGTGTTCTCCCTGCTTTTGGGAACAGCCACTGTTTCATTGGCTATTCCTTTATACAAACATATCAAGCTAATAAAAAAATACTTTTTGGTCATTCTATGGTCAGTCCTGTCAGGTACAATAACGGGTGTGGCGACGGTTGTGTTTTTGACCAAGTTGCTCCATGTAAATAGGGAAATAATGATTACCCTCATTCCAAAATCAGTTACTGCACCCATTGCACTTTCTATTTCGCAATCGGTTGGAGCAAGCTCTTCACTAACCTTGATGTTTGTTCTGTTTTCCGGTATTTTATCCCTTACTATTGGACCTTCTATGTTAAAGTACGCGCGTATCAAAAGTGGAATTGCCAGAGGCTTGGCATTGGGAACTTCTGCGCAGGCAATTGGGGCCAAGAGGGCATTTGAGTGGGGAGAACTCGAAGGTGCAATGGGAAGCATTGCTATGATTACCGCTGCCATCATTATGTCTGTATTCGCTCCTTTAATCCTTTATATTTACTGAACAAGATTGACATTTTGTAAATTAAAAGAAGGAAGATACTCAACTTCCTTCTTTTTCTATTTCTATTAATAACAAAAATGTTTTTATAATATTTCGTCAACTCGTTGACCAAGCTATTTTTCCAATGATATCATGACATTGTAAACGTTTTCGATAAACATTATTTTAAAAAAGCATTTAATTAAAAATTCATAGGGGAGGAAGTAAAAATGAGTTTCGGTAATCACGTCCAATTCAAGGTTTATCAGCAGTACGAGAAAAATATCATTCCGGTATCTTACGAAGAGCTAGAGGCAAAGGCGAAGGAAAAGCTAGAAAATAAGCCCTATTATTATGTAGCTGCTTCAGCGGGTGCCGAAATCACGGCGAAGCAGAATAACAAGGCATTTGAAAAATGGCAAATTGTCCCTAGAATGCTTTGCGATACATCTTCTAGAGATTTAAGCATTGAGCTATTCGGCAAAAAATTGGCTTACCCAGTTTTGTTGGCACCAGTTGGGGTTCAGTCTATTGTCCACTCTGAAGGTGAACTCGCAACAGCAAGGGCAGCGGCGGCCATGGATGTTCCATTCATTGCAAGTACAGCCTCTACATACAGTTTGGAAAAAATAGCTGGTGAGATGGGAATAACTCCCCGCTGGTATCAATTATATTGGAGTAAAGATAGGGAAATTGCAGCGAGTATGGTGAAAAGGGCGGAAGCTGCTGGTTATGATGCGATCGTCATCACCTTGGATACACCGATGATGGCATGGCGTGAAAAGGATATTGAGAATGCCTATCTGCCTTTCTTGGAAGCACAAGGAATTGGCAATTATTTAGAAGACCCAGTTTTCTGTTCTCGATTAGAAAAATCACCACAAGAGGATTTGCAAGCGGCTATCATGCTGTGGGCAAGGGTTTTCGGCAATCCGACTTTAACTTGGGAGGACTTGGAATTCATTAAAGCGCAAACCTCCTTACCAATTCTACTGAAAGGAATATTACACCCTGAAGATGCAAGGCTTGCAGTAGAACATGGAGTAGATGGAATCATCGTCAGCAATCACGGCGGACGGCAGGTCGACGGTGCCATTGCGGCAATCGAGGCGTTACCGGAAATAGTCGATGCTGTACAGGGAGAAATTCCTGTCCTGATGGATAGCGGGATTCGAAGAGGATCCGATATTTTAAAGGCATTGGCTATAGGAGCAAAGGCAGTTTTGGTCGGACGTCCATATATGTACGGTTTGGCTCTAGCGGGTCAAGACGGGGTTAAACAAGTTTTAAGAAACCTAATCGCCGATTTTGACTTAACACTTGCTTTATCCGGTAAACGCTCTGTGACTGAATTAAATAGAGATTTGTTAAAAAGTGTTTAGGGGGTAAGCAAAATGGAGGAATTAGTGATAAACGCAATTCAGGATGAATATCCGGATGATTTTGCCTGGTGTTATGGCTGCGGCCGCTTAAATGAAGCAGGTCATCACTTTCGGACCGGCTGGGACGGGGAAAAAACCGTTACCACCTATACCCCAAAACCTGAACATCTAGCGCTGCCGGGTTTTGTTTATGGAGGGCTTGTTGCATCCTTAATTGATTGTCATGGTACGGGTTCAGCAGCTCTTGTCCTGCACCGGAAAAATGGCCATGAACCGGGGGAAGGGGCTGAACCGCCTCGTTTTGTCACGGCATCCTTAAATGTCAATTTTATGAAGCCAACTCCACATGGCATACCATTAAAAGCGGTGGGCATAGTGGAGGAGATTCACCCTAAGAAATTTAAGGTGACAACCGAAGTTTTTGCAGATGAAACTCTATGTGCAAAAGGTGAAGTTGTTGCAGTTGTCATGCCTAGCACATTTGTGCAAAAGGGGTAATAAATAAAAAAAGCAGTACCTTTACTCAAACTAGGTAAAAGGACTGCTTTTTTCTATTTATTTATCAGTTTTATCGAGACTGTTAAAAAAAGCTTCAACAATACTTTCCATTTTCTTGAGGTCTTCCTTCAATATGGCCCCTATTTGTGCATTTAAAGAAAAAAGGGCGCTTTCAATTAGGAATTTACGAGGCTTTTTTGTATCGAGCAGCTCTTCTTCAATAAAATCCAATAGGCTAATAGAGGCAGATTGCTCATTTTGGCCCAATTTGTTTTTGAGGGTAAAAATGGCATGATGAATCCTCTTTTGAAAATCATGCTGATTTTTTTTACAATCAGGGAACCAGGATTCCAAAGTCAGCGGACTAATTAATTGCTCATCCTGTACCGCCACTTCATTCACCATATTTACTAACCGATTAACTGTATAGCGTACTACATGGTTGAGATTGGCATTTGAATCATGGGTCAATAGCGAAAACTTTAAGTTCTCTCTAAGCATTCCCATAAACATAATGGCACAATCTAATAAATAGTCTTTCTTTTTTTCGCCAAAAAGATCAATTAACCGCAGGTAAACCCAATGTATGTTCTTTACTTTTCCCCGTTCAATAAATTGCTTTAGGTCGGCATCATTAGAAACCAACACCTCTTCAAAAAGGGTGATTAACTTATTTTTTCGATTCGTCTTTAATTGAAGCTCAATCTGCTTAATAAAGATTTCAATATCTGAACGGTCTTGGCCAATTAATAGTTCATTTCGTAAAGTCGCTAATTCAGAAAAAACAGTTTTAAAAATAGCAATTAATAATTCATTTTTGGAGGAAAAGTAATTATAAAAGGTCCCTTTGGATATGCCACTGTAATCCAATATATCCTGAATCGATGTTGACTGAAACCCTTTATCAATAAATAGCTGATGGGCCATTTTGACAACATGCTTTTTTCGATCATTCATCATTTATCACCTTGATTTTTTTTTGTACCGAGGGTATAAAATCATAGTACCTGAATTTTTGCTAGTTTACAAACCAATAAAACACATAGATTTTTTTATTGCAAAAATTGAACAGCGCGTATATTATTATGTAAGTATGAAACAGGGGTATAAAAAAATGAACAACTAGTTTATAGGGGGAAATAGAATGGATCAAACCATAAATAAGTCCGGCCAGCCGCCATATGGCATTATAGCGGTGTTAATGGTCGGTGCTTTTATAGCGTTTTTAAATAATACATTATTAAATATTGCTTTGCCTTCAATTATGAAGGACTTGGACGTGGAAGCATCAACTGTGCAGTGGCTGACCACCGGCTTTATGCTCGTAAACGGAATTTTAATTCCATCCACCGCTTATTTAATTCAAAAATATTCAGTTCGACGATTGTTCTTATCGGCAATGCTATTATTTTTAGCTGGGACAATTCTCGCAGGTACTGCTCACGTTTTTCCTATATTATTAGGCGGACGGATGCTGCAGGCTTCGGGTTCTGCCATTTTAATGCCGCTCTTGATGAATGTTATGTTAGTAAGCTTCCCAGTTGAAAAAAGGGGAACGGCAATGGGCGTGTTCGGCCTCATCTTAATGTCTGCACCAGCCATTGGGCCTACCCTTTCAGGCTGGATTATTGAACATTATGATTGGAGAATGCTCTTCCACTTTATTACACCAATAGCCTTCGTAGTTGTATTAATCGGCTTTTTCTTACTGAAGGATAAAAAAGAAAAAGTAAATATGCGTATTGATTTAATTTCACTTGCGTTATCTAGTCTTGGCTTTGGCGGAATCCTATATGGATTTAGTTCCGCTGGAAAGCGAAATACTTCAGGAGATACAGGCGGCAGTACATGGGGCCAAGGCGGCTGGGATGACCCGATTGTCTATGGCTCAATTATTATTGGGGTCGTCTGCTTGATCGTGTTTATTGTACGACAATTAAGACAAGAAAATCCTTTACTGAATTTCCGTGTATATAAATACCCAATGTTTGCTTTATCTTCTGCCATCGCGATGATTGTCAATATGGCATTGTTTTCCGGGATGATTTTGCTTCCTATTTACGTTCAGACCATTCGTGGAATTTCTCCTATGGATGCTGGTCTATTGCTGCTTCCAGGAGCGATATTGATGTCCATCATGTCACCAATTACAGGTAAACTGTTTGATAAGTTTGGCGGCCGTATCTTGGCTCTTACAGGCTTAACTATTTTGACCGTAACAACTTATATGTTTAGTAAGCTTGAGCTGCATACTTCCTATACCCACTTGATTATTTTATATTCTGTGCGGATGTTTGGAATGTCGATGGTCATGATGCCGGTATCCACGAATGGCTTGAACCAATTGCCAGCCCGCTTCTATCCACATGGAACAGCGATGAACAATACCTTAAACCAGGTGGCTGGTGCGATTGGGACTGCCTTGTTAGTAACGGTTATGACCAACAGGACTACTGCAAAGGCAGAGGAACTTGGGGCTGCTGCGCAGGCAGCCATGAAAAACGCTACCCAGTCTCCAACACCGGAAGTTATCGCGCAAATGAAACAAGAAATTATGATGAAGGCCATGTTAGATGGAATTAATTACTCCTTCATCTTTGCGACTGCGATCTCTGCGGTTGCACTCGTTCTCGCCTTCTTTATTAAACGAGCAAAACAGGCAGAAGATTCAGGTGAAACAAAGCCAATGGGGGCCAAAGCAACAACAAAATTAGCGGGAAATTAATCTGCACCAAATAAACTTTTTACCAGGTATTCCTTTCGGATGCCTGGTTTTTATATATAATGAAAAAAAGACTTGTTTCGAAGGGGAGAAGATGCTTTGCGAGTAATTTCATTATGTCCGAGTAATACCGAATTGATAGAGTACCTAGGCTTAACAAATTTGTTAGTGGGTGTTGACGATTTTTCTGACTGGCCGGCAGCCGTTTCAGATCTGCCTAAATTAGGTCCTGATTTATCAATAAATATGGACTTAGTTGAAAAGCTGCAGCCAGATATGGTTCTCGCTTCACTTAGTGTACCCGGTATGGAGAAAAATGTAGAGGCCCTAAAGGAGCGCGGGATTCCTCATATTGTTTTAAACCCGCAATCATTAAACGATATTGAGCAGGACCTAATTCTAACCGCTGAAATTCTTGGGATGCCAGAACGGGGGACAACTGCAGCTAAGGAATTCCGTAATAGGCTGGAAGGCATTAAATCCTTAGCCGCCAAAGTAACGAACCGTCCGACATTATATTGGGAATGGTGGCCAAAGCCGATTTTTACACCTGGAAAAATTAATTGGCTAACTGAAATATCGGAGGCAGCAGGTGCTAAAAACGTCTTCGGGGATGTGGAATTGGCGAGCGTCCAAACCGATTGGGAAGATGTGTTAAACCGGAAGCCTGATTTTATATGTCTCGCCTGGGTAGGAGTCCGTAGGGAGAAGGTTCAAAAAAATGTAGTCAAGAAGCGGCCAGGTTTTGAACGATTAAACTATTTGACAGATGATCGAATTCTCATCCTTGAGGAGGAACTATACTGCCGTCCATCACCAAGACTATTAGAAGGATTGGAAAAATTATACAATCTGATACATACATAAGAAGGGGTTAAGTCTGAAATTACGTTTTGTGCCTTGAGCGAAGTGAAAGGAATGGGTATAAATATGAACGAAAAAGGGTTGAGAGGGAAGAAGATTATTATTTGCGGATCAAGAAAAATCGAAGAGATTAGTACGATCATTGATAAACAAGGCGGAATTCCAATCGTACGGCCCCTCCAAGGGACAGTTTTTTTAGCTGAAAAAGAAGTGGAGTCTGACCTAGTTAAATTTGTAAAAAACGGGGCTGATTGGGTAATCCTTACGACCGGAATTGGAACTGAAACACTCGTTAGCTTAGCGGCAAAGCTCGGTTTGGAGGAGCTTTTCTTAAAAAGACTGCGTGAGGCTAAGGTGGCGGTAAGAGGCTATAAAACGATATCGGCGCTAAAAAAATTAGCAGTACAACCTGTTGCCACAGCAGAGGATGGTACTACGAAGGGATTAGCTCTAGCACTTGAGTCCTATGATTTCTCCAACAAAAAAATTATGATACAGCTGCACGGAGAATTGGCACCGACGTTAACGTCGTTTTTTGAAAGCCGAGGCGGGTCGGTCCAAAAAATCCTCCCTTATCAGCATATCGCGCCTGAGCAGGAGATGGTTGAAAAATTGTCTCAAGAATTAATGACTACTGAATGTGATGCTGTATGTTTTACCACGGCAACACAGGTTCACTCGCTTTTTAATTATGCACGGGAGCATAATATTTTTGATCTTATAGTATATTCCTTGAATAAAAACGTAGTGGCTGCAGCAGTGGGAAAAGTTACCGCTGAAGCCTTAAAAGAAGAAGGTGTAAACCGTCTCGTCGTTCCGGAAAATGAAAGAATGGGCGCAATGATTATCGAACTTGGTAAGTATTTCAACGCTTAACAGTATAAAAGTGTTCCTTTTGGAGCACTTTTTTCGTTTTGAAAAAATTGTCGATAAAAAAGTTTGTAAGGATAATTGACAATACGCCATTTTTTTACATTTTTCTCAGGTGAATTGTGTTAAATTGAAAAGGTATTCAGAAAAGAGTACAGCTAATAATATTTGTGTATTTAATAGGATTCTTTTTACATAGTGATTAATGAATAGGGAGAACTATTTAACAGGATGTAAGGTGTAATGCCGATTTACAAACTGTAAAATAAATGGAGTATGCAGAGTTTTTGTAAAATATATATTGAAAAAGGGGGTTAAAAAAACTATATATTAAAGCGCTTTCATTAATGTTGTTTAATGAACAAAAAGGGAGGGCTTTTATTTGGCAATCGAAAAAACACAACGAATTTCCTTAACGAATCTTGAAAAAAACTTTCAAGAGGTTGAGCCGGGACTTACGAATCAAGAAGCGATAGATGAAGCTAATCGCTGCCTCTACTGTTATGATGCCCCATGTATCAAAGCCTGTCCAACGGGCATCAATATTCCTGCCTTTATTAAAAAAATTGCCTCTGGAAACTTGCTGGGATCTGCAAAGACGATTATGTCTGCTAACCCGGTAGGAGCAAGCTGCGCAAGGGTATGCCCGACAGAGGAACTCTGCGAAGGAGCTTGTGTACTGAATCACTCCACTAAACCAATCATGATTGGCAATCTGCAGCGTTATGCGACAGATTGGGCCATCCACAATAACCAAACTCTATTTGAAAAAGGTAAATCAAACGGAAAGAAAATAGCGATCATCGGGGCTGGACCGGCCGGATTATCGGCAGCACGTGAGCTTGCACGGCTGGGCTACAAAGTGACAATTTTTGAAGCTGCCAACAAGGCTGGCGGTTTAAATACCTATGGTATTGTCTCGTTTCGGTTGCCGCAGCGTATTTCTTTTTGGGAAGTCGAGCAGGTGGAAAAATTAAACGTTACGATCCGAACCAATACGATGGTAGGAATAGACATTACGGTTGAAGAATTAATGGAAGGGTTTGACCAGATTGTCCTTGCAGCTGGAATGGGACATGTGCCAGGACTAGGCATTTCAGGCGAGGAGCTGGATGGGGTTTATGATGCCATTGAGTTTGTCAAAGCAACCAAGGGTGGCGAACTGTCAAATGAATTTGTGGGTAAGCGTGTGGTTGTAATTGGTGCTGGGAATACAGCCATAGATGGTGCGACTTGTTCCATTCGGCTAGGGGCTGAAAACGTGAAGATCCTCTATCGAAGAACCATAGATGAAATGACAGCCTACGATTTTGAATATGAGTTTGCCAAGCAGGATGGTGTCGAGTTTCGCTGGCTGACTGCACCGCAAAGGATTATTGGAAACGAGAACGGCAGGGTGACAGGAATTGAGTGTTTAAAGATGAAGCTCGGTGAACCTGAGGCGGATGGACGGCGCCGTCCTGTAGCGGTTGTCGGGTCAGAACATGTGATTCCGGTTGATGTTGTGGTGAAAGCTATCGGACAAACAAGACATCTCTCCTTAATTGAGCAGTTTGGATTGGAGCACGACGGAGGTGTGGTTAAGGTTGACCCGGTTACATTGCAGACATCAAATCCAGACATATTTGCCTGCGGCGATGTGATTTTTGGCAAAGGACAAGGGGAAGCCATGGTTGTGACGGCTGCCCAGCAAGGAAAAGAAGTGGCCTATGCCATTCACAAACAATTTACAACGGTGGGAACTACTTGACTCGAGTCTATTAATCTCATGAAAACTTTAAAGGGGGAATTTTGATGGCTGATTTACGGATTAACCTCGCAGGGATCCATTCGCCAAATCCATTTTGGCTGGCGTCTGCACCACCAACAAATTCAGGCTATCAGGTTCAAAGGGCCTTTGAAGCGGGGTGGGGAGGGGCCGTCTGGAAAACGCTCGGGGATCCCATTCTGAATACAAGCTCCCGCTTTGCTGCCATCAGCTTTAACGGCCAGCGGGTCGCAGGCTTTAACAATATTGAATTGATTACTGACCGTCCGCTCGATGTAAATTTAAAGGAAATCTATGAAACGAAAAAGAAGTTCCCAAACCATGCCATCATCGCCTCTCTGATGGTCGAGCCGAGGCAGGAAAAATGGCATGAAATTGTTAAACGTGTGGAGGCTGTCGGGGTCGATGGACTTGAGCTAAACTTCGGATGTCCGCACGGCATGGCAGAGCGGGGTATGGGTTCGGCCTCTGGTCAGGTGCCGGCCCTTGTAGAAAAACAAACCTTTTGGGTAAAAGAAGTGGCAAAAACACCTGTTATCGTCAAGCTAACTCCGAATATTACCGATATTACAGCAACTGCGGAAGCGGCTTGTAACGGCGGTGCCGATGCTATTAGTATGATTAACACGATAAACAGCCTTATGGGCGTGGACCTTGATACTTGGAATACGATCCCGCATGTCGCCGGGAAGGGTGCCCATGGCGGTTATTGCGGTCCTGCCGTAAAGCCAATTGCCTTAAATATGGTGGCAGAGTGCGCCAGACATCCACAAATCAATGTCCCGATTTCCGGAATCGGCGGCATCTCCAACTGGCGGGATGCGGTTGAATTTATGCTGATGGGGGCAACCGGAGTCCAAATCTGTACCGCCGCAATGCATCACGGCTTCCGGATTGTCGAGGATATGATTGAGGGGCTGAATCATTACCTGGACGGCAAGGGAATCGCTGCTGTTTCCGACATTATCGGCAAATCAGTGCCGAAATACTCAGATTGGGGAAATCTTGATCTGAACTATAATATCGTGGCGAAAATCAATACGGATGTTTGCATTAACTGTAACAAATGTTATATAGCCTGTGAGGATACATCGCACCAATGTATTGAAATGCTTTCTGATGCATCAGGAAAAAGCTATCTGAAGGTGCGGTAAGAGGATTGTGTCGGCTGCAACTTATGCGCAATTGTCTGTCCCGTAGATGGGGCAATTGATATGATTGAAGTCCCAAATGAAATGCCGCCTATGTCTTGGAATGAACGTCAGGCTGCTATTAACACAGCCATAACTTGCAAAGTGGATACAACTAAATGATAGATTAGGAGGGGCTAAACCTATGAAAAAAATCGTTAAAAACGGAACGATTGTTACAGCAGCAGATACGTTTAAAGGAGAAATATTAATTGAAGACGGCAAAATTACACAAATTGGCGCCAATCTTTCGGCTGTTGGAGGAGAAGTGATTGACGCAAAAGGCTGCCTCGTCTTCCCCGGAGGAATTGATCCACACACCCATCTAGACATGCCATTTGGCGGTACTGTAACGAGGGATGATTTTGAATCGGGCACGATTGCCGCTGCCTTCGGTGGCACAACCTCTATCATCGATTTTTGTCTGACCAATAAAGGTGAACCGTTAAAAAATGCGATTCAAACCTGGCATAACAAATCCAAGGATAAAGCGGTCATTGATTATAGCTTCCATCTCATGATTAGCGAAATCAATGATCAAGTACTTAATGAATTGACTCAAGTTATAAATGAGGAAGGAATCACCTCCTTTAAAGTGTTTATGGCGTATAAAAACGTCTTCCAAGCGGATGATGAGACCTTATTTAAGACGCTAGTGACGGCAAAGGACCTAGGCGCGCTGGTCATGGTCCATGCCGAGAACGGGGATGTTATTGATTACTTAACGAAAAAAGCCCTCGCGGAAGGGAACACGGATCCGATTTATCATGCCTTAACAAGACCGCCGGAGTTAGAGGGTGAAGCGACTGGCCGCGCTGCCCGATTTACCGGTCTGGCCAATTCTCAATTATACGTCGTTCATGTTTCCTGTGCGGATGCGGTTGAAAAAATAGCCGAAGCAAGAGCAAAAGGATATGAGGTGTGGGGGGAGACCTGCCCGCAATATCTAGTTCTTGATCAAAGCTATTTGGAAAAACCAAATTTTGAAGGTGCGAAATACGTGTGGTCGCCGCCGCTCCGTGAAAAATGGAATCAGGATGTCCTTTGGAATGCGTTAAAAAGCGGCCAGCTGCAAACATTGGGCTCCGACCAATGTTCATTTGATTTCAAAGGCCAAAAGGACCTGGGACGTGACGATTTTACGAAGATTCCAAATGGCGGACCGATGATAGAAGATCGTCTTACCATTTTATTCTCGGAGGGGGTGAAAAAGGGAAGAATCAGTCTGAATCAGTTTGTTGACATTACCTCGACACGGATTGCCAAGCTTTTTGGCCTTTTCCCGAAAAAGGGAACGATTTCCATTGGTGCTGATGCCGACCTTGTCATCTTTGACCCGAACATCGAGCGGGTGCTTTCAGCGGAAACCCATCATATGGCCGTGGACTACAATGCCTTCGAAGGAATGAAAGTCACCGGAGAGCCAGTTTCTGTTCTAGTTCGCGGCGAATACGTGGTCCGCGACAAGCAGTTCGTCGGCAAGCCAGGCTCTGGTCAATACTTAAAAAGGGAGAAATATAGTTCAACTTCACCGGTAAATCAGAATGAAACACTATCAATCTAGCATACCTATTTTATTCTTGAACCACTCCTGCAATTGCTCGGGCGTGCTCGAGTGATTGCCCCATTAATGAATTATTCATGTCGGTTGTTTTCATTAAATTTTTTTATAAAAATTTAACCGAATTGGAGTGTTCATATGAAAAAAAGCCATTTAAAATCACCCGATTTATTGCCCATCCAGCAAAAGGACCGGAAAATCACCAATTTAGGCTACTCCTTTATGTGGGTGGGGATGGTCGTCGTTCTTGCCACCTTCGCCATTGGCGGAGCGGGGGTCATGTCCCTATCGCTGCCTTGGGTTATTCTTGCAACAATTATCGGAAGCCTTGCCATTGGTTTCTTTATATCTTTGATCGCGGACATTGGGATTGAACATGGGTTATCTTTTCCGGTCTATATGAGGGCGCCGTTCGGAACGATCGGAACGCATATTCCTTCGATTACCCGGGGTGTAACGGCGTCAATGTGGTTTGGGATTAACACCTATTTTGGGGCAACGGCAATGAACGGTATTTTAAATATTTTATTTGGCTTTGATAACTGGTTTATTTGCTTCCTGATTTTTGCGGTTGTTCAGTTGGTCAACACTGCTTTGGGGATTAAATCGATTGAGAGATTTGCGGATTTGGCCGCTCCGATTATTCTTATAATCTCGCTCTGGATGTACGTGTCGTTATCAGACCAGGCTGCTGCAGCCGGAAGGGACGTTTGGAGCTGGGTGGAATCACCTGTTACTGGCGGTGCTGCTTTTACGGCGTTTTTGGTCGTTATTTTTTCCAACATGGGCTTTTGGGCGACATTAAGTGCTGATATTCCAACGATATCTCGGTTTATTAAGGCACCTGCCAACGAAAAGAACTGGTTTAAGCGGAATAAAGGCTCGTTGATTGGTAACCTTGTGGCGATGCCATTAACACAGACTTTTATGATTATTATTGGTGCAGTTTCATATATTGCGGTACTAAATTATGATCCTGTGGTGGCTCTGCAGAAGGCTGCCGGCGGCTTCATTCTTGCCATTTTACTATTAATGATTGTGTTGGCTCAATGGTCAACCAATACAGCAGCCAATGTTGTTCCTGCTGCGACCATTTTTTCAAACGTAGGCGGTCCTAAGTTTCCATTTTGGGCCGGTGTCATTACAGCTGGCATCGTCGGAACGGTCGTTCAGCCGTGGGAGCTGTTTGGTGTTATTATCCCGATTCTTTTATTTGTAGGGGGAATCCTTTCTGCCATCGTTGGTATTTTATTTGCTGATTACTATCTGATTCGAAAAAGAAGGGTCAATGTTCCTGAACTATATGAAGATAATGGGCAATTTAAATACCTTGGCGGAGTAAACGCTGCCGGATTTATTGCTTGGATTATTGGGGCAGCAGCTTCTTACTTTGTCCCGGAATATGGCTTTCTCGTTGGCTTTCTTGTAGGTGCAGCCGTTTATTATGTACTGGCTAAATATTGGTGGTTTAAACTTTACAGCCAGGCTGAGATTGAAGAGCCAAGTGATGAAAAATATTTAGGAATTTCAGTAGGGCGTGACTGGGTTATTGAAGAGGAACGCATCTATGAACCGGCTGCTGAAGAACTTCCGGAAAATCTCGATTTATATTAGAGGAGGCGGGACATGTCTGAGCATCAACAATTTCTTGCGGAAAGGGACAAAATAGACTTTTTCATCCAAAAGGGATATCGAATACATTCTGTAAATGAGCATTTGGATGGGGCTACTGTTGAATTTGTACATCCAAACGGAAACGTTAAAGAAGCTTTGTTGATAAGCAATGCAAATGCGCGAAAATATTTTTCCAGCCTTTTAATCAAACAGAACTCAATGGGCAAATAATGGTTTCGGAAAAGGATTGACTGCAAGCCAGTCCTTTTCCGAAATTCAGCTGACATTTTTAGGGGAGAACTGCGGAATGAAAGAACAATTCCAGCTTAAAGTGTTAGATATTTTAACTAGAAAGCACTTTGACAATACAAGTGTCATTGCCGGACAGGAGGGGCTGACCCGGTTTGTCAAATGGGTGCATGTAGTCGAAGTAACAAGTATTCGGAATCTCTTAAAAGGTCAAGAACTGATTTTATCAACGGGTGTTGCTTGGAAGGATAAGCCCAGTCTGTTTATTTCCATGGTGAAAGAGTTTATTGAAAACCAGGCAGCAGGATTGTGTATTGAAATGGAAACTTATATTTCAGAAATTCCCAAAGAAGTCATTGCAATTGCCAATGAACACCAATTCCCGATAATTATTTTTCAAGAGGAGGTTCCGTTTGTTGAAATCACCCAGGACATTCATTCAGTGATTATCAGCCAGCAGTACCAAAAAATTTCCGATTTAGAAAATTATTCGCAAAGCCTAAATAAACGGCTTCTAACCATCGAAACATATGAGGACATTTTGCAATTTATTTTTTCAGCATTGGATGTTCAAATTATTTTTCGCTTAAAAAATCAAGAATATGAATTTGTTCCGATTATCTCCTCTGCAGAACAAGTCAATATTCTCGAGCAGTTGCTAAGTACCAATGAACAAGGAAGCGACCGCATCGCTTCTGTACCTGTATTCTTATTCGGGCAAGAATATGCGGAATTAGCGATCTATTCTGCAGATATCCCAATCAGTGAATACGATTTATTGATTCTGGACCGAACCGCAACAGCTTTAGCCCAGCATTTATTAAGGGATTTATATGTGGAGGAAAAGAAGAGGGCAGAAGAATTCGAATGGCTGCACGGCTGGCTTGAAGGTGAGCATTCACTCGAAGATATTCAGGAATACCTCGTTGAAAATGGGTTGACAGTAAAAACAAATGAAGCGGTAGTGGTCATTTCGAAGCTTTTCCCGGTAAAAGAAAAATCTAGTCATGACGTAACCTATCTAAAGCTATTATTTCGCTCGGTTTTTGAACAAAACGGCTTTACTGTTTTTATCGTTGAAAAAAGGAATGAGCTTATCTTTATTCTCATCAATAACCGTGCCAAGAGGAATTTGAAGGATCGGGTTAAAAATTCGATTGACTCTATCCGAAATTCCGAATTTTTCCGTAAACAAACATCAGCGCGGTTTACTGCCGCTGCTGGAAAGTTTTCGGATTCATTATGCGAGGTACATAAAAGTTATCAAACTGCCAAGGAAACACTGCGAATTCAAAAAAATATGTCACAGCAGCAAATCTATCATTTTTATGAAGATTTGCATTTATACAGACTAATTTCGCAGCTGAGCAAGCAGACAGATTTACAGGAATTGGCCTCGGAGTATCTTGAGCCAGTTATTCAATACGATCAAAAATATAATGCGAAACTGTTGGAAACCTTGAAGGCTTATTTAGAATGTAACGGTTCGAAACAGGAAACCGCCAATAAGCTGTATATTGTCAGGCAGACCCTTTATCACCGTCTGCAAAAGTTGGAAAACCTTCTTGGCGAGGATTTTATGGAGCGTGAGAAGAGGGTGGCAATTGAATTTATGCTGCTCGTTCATGATTATCTAGCAGCATCACAGCCCAATAAAATTAATCAGGTACGCTAGGGATAACATGATCCGAGTCTTTATAGACATTTAAAGATGTCACAATGTCGATGAATTGCTCTTTGTCGTTTTACGAATTGTCTAATGAATGCTTTTTAAGGATAAGAGATAATAGTTTATAAGCTATATATAAAAGAAGGAGGATGAAGGATGAGCGTGACAAAAAATGATACTGCGGTTTTAAAGAATTTTATTAATGGGGAATGGGTGATTTCGGCAAGCGGACAGACGCTGGATGTACCGAATCCTGCCACAAATGAACTTTTAATCAAGGTGCCTGTTTCATCCAAGGAAGATGTTAATCTGGCAGTGGCTGCCGCAAAGAAAGCGTTTAGGACATGGAAGAATGTCCCGGTCCCGAAAAGAGCCCGTGTTTTCTATAAGTATCACCATCTATTAACAGAAAACCATGAAGAATTAGCCCGCTTAATTGTTCAGGAAAATGGCAAGGCTTACAAGGAAGCTTACGGGGAGGTGCAGCGCGGAATCGAGTGTGTCGAGTTTGCATGCGGAGCACCGACATTAATGATGGGTGAGACGTTGTCTGGTATCGCTGAAGACATTGATTCAGAAATGTTCCGCTATCCGTTGGGTGTTGTCGGGGGAATCACGCCTTTTAACTTTCCAATGATGGTGCCGTTATGGATGTTTCCGCTCGCCATCGCCTGCGGTAATACCTTTGTGTTAAAGCCTTCTGAACGGACGCCAATTCTAGCAAATAGATTAGCAGAGTTGTTTGCGGAGGCGGGGGCACCGAAGGGTGTTTTGAATGTCGTGCATGGAGCGCATGATGTCGTAAACGGTTTGATTGAGCATAAGGACGTAGCCGCCATTTCGTTTGTCGGTTCACAGCCAGTGGCAAAGTACGTTTATGAGCGGGCTGCTAGGGAAGGCAAACGGGTTCAAGCCTTATCCGGTGCGAAAAACCATCATATTGTCATGCCGGATGCGGATATAGAAAAGGCTGTTCAACATGTAATGAGTGCAACCTTTGGCAGCGCCGGACAGCGCTGTATGGCCTGCAGTGCAGTCGTTGTCGTGGGAGATAACGAAGCGTTTGTCGCAGCATTAAAGAGGGAAGCTGACAAGTTAAATATCGGCAGCGGCATGGATGAGGAAGTGTTATTAACCCCGGTCATTCGCAAGGAACACCGTGATAAGGCCCTTGGCTATATTGAAAAAGGCATAGAAGAGGGAGCGGAGTTAATTAGGGATGGCCGAAAGGAAATGAGTGACCTTCCAAATGGCAACTTCCTAGGCCCAACCATCTTTGACCATGTTACTCCAGAGATGACCATTGCGAAGGATGAAATTTTTGCACCGGTTTTGAGCTTGCTGCGTGCCCAGAATTTGGATGAAGGCTTGGATTTTATTCGCAGGTCCCGTTATGGAAATGGAGCCACCATTTATACAAATAACGCTAAAGCGATCCGGAAGTTCCGCGAAGAGGCAGAGGCGGGAATGCTCGGAATCAATGTAGGGGTCCCAGCCACAATGGCCTTTTTCCCGTTTTCAGGCTGGAAGGATTCCTTCTATGGCGATCTTCACGTTAACGGAAAAGACGGACTCAATTTCTACACCCGGAAGAAAATGATCACATCACGATTTGACGCATAAGTATAAATAACTGTTAGAATTGGAGGGAAGTGTGATGGTTCAAACGGACCGTTCGCAGGAATCGTTGGTGAAGAATGATGATAAATATGTTTGGCATGCGATGCGTCCATACAGTCCGGATGCGACGATTGTTGTTGAGAAGGCGGAAGGTTCTTGGATTACAGATGTAGATGGGAAGCGTTATTTGGATGCGATGTCCGGCCTCTGGTGTGTAAATATTGGCTACGGACGAACGGAACTGGCTGATGCCGCTTATGAGCAATTAAAGGAAATGGCCTATTTTCCCCTTACACAAAGCCATGTTCCGGCAATAAAGCTGGCAGAGAAGTTAAACGAAATGCTTGGTGATGATTATGTAATATTCTTCTCAAACAGCGGTTCTGAAGCAAATGAAACTGCTTTTAAAATCGTGCGCCAATACCACCAGCAAAAGGGCGATCACAATCGCTATAAGATTGTCGCCAGGTACCGTGGTTACCATGGAAATTCCTTTGGGGCGCTTGCTGCCACGGGCCAGGCGCAAAGGAAATATAAGTATGAACCGCTTGCATCAGGCTTTATCCATGTATCTCCGCCGGATTCTTACCGCGATGATACGAATGTGTCCGATCCAATGAAATTATCCTCCGTTCAAGAGATTGATAAAACGATGACCTGGGAGTTAAGTGAAACGATTGCTGCGATGATCATGGAGCCAATCATTACGGGAGGCGGCATTCTTGTCCCGCCGGATGGATACATGAAAGCAGCCCAGGAGGTATGCAAAAAACACGGGGCGCTTCTCATTGTCGATGAGGTCATTTGCGGATTTGGCCGTACCGGCAAGTCGTTCGGATTTATGAACTATGGGGTCAAACCTGACATAATAACGATGGCAAAAGGGATAACAAGTGCGTATCTGCCACTATCAGCAACCGCTGTACGCAAGGATATATATGAAGCGTTTAAAGGAACCGAGGAATACGACTATTTCCGTCATGTCAACACATTTGGAGGAAATCCGGCAGCCTGCGCGTTAGCTTTGAAAAACCTCGAAATTATGGAAAAAGAAAAGCTTTTTGACAGGTCCCGGGATCTAGGAGAACAAGTGTTAAATGATTTAAATGACCTTCTCAAAGACCACCCGTACGTCGGCAACGTCCGTGGTAAGGGCCTTTTAATTGGTATCGAGTTAGTAAAGGATAAGGGCACAAAAGAGCCCCTTGACGTCAGCCTTGTTAACCAGGTAATCGCCGGCTGCAAGGAAAAAGGCATTATCATTGGTAAAAACGGAGCAACAGTAGCCGGATATAACAATGTTCTTACCCTTGCCCCGCCATTAAGTATTGAACAAAAGGATTTGAACTTTTTAGTAAAAACGCTGGGAGAGGCACTTGATAAGATTAAATAGGTGAAAAAAGAGCACTCGTGAATGTTCACAAAGTGCTCTTTTTTATTGAGATTGCTTTTCCTTCTCCAAAATTCCTTTTACAACATCCTCAATCGTCACATTAGCCAGAACTTTTTCCATGGCCAATTGCGCTGTTGAGAAAAGGGGCCCGATTGTATCTTGAATATTTCTCCCGACCATGCAGGCCGGATTTGGCTCCTCATGGATGCTAAATAACTCATTATCTGATACAACATTAACTGCCTTATAAACATCCAATAATGTTATTTCCGATAACCCCTTAGCCAATCCTGCGCCGGCGATACCGGGCCTGACATGGACCAAACCGGCGTTCTTCAGCATCCCCATGATTTTTCGAATCACAACAGGATTTGTGTTAACGCTTCTAGCAATAAATTCAGAAGTGTTGATTTCATCTTTATTAACTTCCAACAAGGATAATATATGAATTCCTACAGAAAAACGACTACTGATGGACATACCCTTCGCCTTCCTTTTTCTTCATTCCAATCATCTATCATTCAGTATAACACAATGATAATGATTGCATTGGGAAACAATCTAGCGGACATTTAAAAAAATGACTCCTTTAAATGACAGGCAAGCTGAATTTTCAATCTGTTTTCCGGTTCCTCAAGAGAAACATTTAACAGATCCTCAATTTTTTTCAGCCGTTGATACAAAGTATTGATGTGAACATGAAGGAGCTCGGCCGTTTTCACCGCCGATTGATTCGTTTGAACATAAGTGATTAATGTTTTTTCCAATTCATTATTTCTCAGTTTATTGGAATTTAGAGGCCCAAAGATTTCTTCTAAAAACCTTTCGATTTCCTCTTTGGATTGATTTAAAAAGAGGCGGTTAATGCCGATATCCGAAAATTCCATTAATCCGGAACGGTGTCTGGAGCTTAAATAGGCAATGGCCCTTGCTGCTTCATTATGGGTTTTATAGACAGATTCTACACCCGAATACACTCCGCCAACTCCTGCCCTTAGTGCCACACCTTCATTTTGTTCCCACTCTTTTAATATTTCTTTAATATTATTCAGGACTCTCGGAAAAGCATCTATAGTTTTAAACGTTAATAGAAGCATTACTTTGTTGCTATTTCCGAAAACGATCTTATCTATCCCGGAGAGCTTGGATTTGATCCTTGAAACTAATCGGTGAATACTTGTTTGCAAAACATGATGGTCAATAAAATTGGTTAGTTCGATGATCGTTGTGCAAAGGTAATTATTTAAATTAATTCCAATATCAAGTCCTTGTTTATAGAGAAGACGCGGCGCCTCTTTTCTTAATAGATTTTGATAAAAATCACTTGTTTTTTTAAAGTAGAATTCTGTAAGGGATTGCCGCTTTGCCAATTCTAGTGCCAATACGGATCCGCCACGTTCTATAATCATGTGTTCGAGCTGAGTTATTGAGCGCTTTGCAGAAACAATTAGGCAGCCGGTACAGGTAATGTCAGTAAAAATTGGATAGATAAAAAAAGATTTCTCATCATGGTCATAAAGATCCACATAAATAGGATAGTTTTTTGCGCCGATAATCTGTGCTAATTCCTCCATACTGAAGGTTAAAATAGCTCTGCCGGGGAAATATTCGTTCTTTAAAAGATCGACAAAAATTAAAGACATTCCCAGCATTCCGGTCAACTCTTTAACAATCACATCAATACCTTTATTTTGGATGGATAACTGTGTCAGTGTGGCATGCACTTCATTCTGTTTAATGAGGACTTGATTTTTCCTGTTTATTTCCGTAAATAGGCGGGCATTCTCAATGGCAATGGCAATTTGAGCGGTCAGCCCTTTTAAAAGTTTAAGATCCCAGTCAGTAATTTCATGTTCAAGGTTAACTCGGTGTATTCCTAAAACGCCAATAATTTCATTGTGAAAACGAACGGGAACCGATATGGTTGCGTTCACTTTCCCTCCGTGAAAAGCTTTTTTCAAGAGCTTATCATTTTCCTTGGATGTCCCTTTCATGGCCTCATTTGCCTCGCGAAAGGAGTTATAGATGCGCGGTTTGCCATCTAAAAATGTTTTCCCTGTCACTGATTCCCCGACTCTGTATTTTACTTGTTCAATTTCCTTTTTCCAGCCCCTATAAGCCCTGCATACCAGCCGGTCAATGACCGGATTATAAAGCCAAAAGGCCGCTGTGTCAGCTCCTGGGATAATGCTGGCTACATTATCAAGGATTTTTGTCAGAAGCACATCTAAGTCGAGGGAGGAGGTGATGTTTTGAACCCCTTCAATCAATTTTTCCATTTCTATATTTTTCGATTTCAATGCGTACTGTGTATATATGGGGTATAAAAGATGATAAAAAATATCAATATTTTCTTTTTCTTTGGAGATATTTTCTTCGGAGGATAAAAGATATACCTTGTAGCTCTGTGGGTAATCTAGCGTGATGATGGTTTGATGAACCAGTTTTAAGGGCGATAATTCCTGTACAGAGGAATCAATGTTTTCAATATCAGAATCACAGCTGTCGATCAGCTCCCATTTATGTTCCACGGGAGAATAAATCCAAATTTGATAGGAAGATATAGATAATTTTCTTTTAAGAAATGACCTTAGAAGAGAATGGTTAACCACTTTACAACACCTCAATGTAAAAAACTCTATTTAAATTACCCAAAATGTAAATGGACCTACATTGTGTCAATTCTACCAATTATATATACTTTAAGTAAATACTGAATATTCAGACATAAATCGACAATTTTTGAAATCGCTTTCTTTAAGCGGTTATTTAAAAGGAGGTGGCAAAAAGATGAGTTCTATCACTTCGTATATGGCAGGCAACATTTTTAAAGTCCTAGTAAAAGAAGGGGATACGATTTCACCTGGTGAAGATGTTGTCATATTGGAATCAATGAAAATGGAAATACCGATTACAGCTGAAGCACAGGGGACAGTTATTGAAGTTACGGTGAATGAAGGCGATTTTGTAAACGAAGGGGATGTCCTAATTAAGTTCGAATAGCACCATTCATACCTTATGCGAATATTTGCGCTTACTTGGAGTCAAACCCCACTTATTAAGGAGGTTTCATATGAAGAAATCTAGTAAACTTTTTGGTGCTATATTTTTAGCAATTATTCTCCTTGTCTCTGGCTGCTCACAAAAGAATTCAACGACGAAACAAACTTCGGGAACTACCTCGGAGGGAGCAACAAAAGGCGAACCGAAAAAGGGCGGAAGCATTGTTGTCGCTTATGACTCCGATGTTAGCAACTATGACCCGATTCTCGGGAATTCAGGTAATGACCACGCACTTCTTTATCCTGTATATGACACACTGGTTAACTATAACGCAAATTTAGAGCCGAAGCCAGGACTTGCAAAATCCTGGGATACACCGGACGATAAAACGATCATTCTTCACCTCCAAGAAAATGTCTTATTCCACGACGGCACCAAATTTAATGCAGAAGCAGTGAAATTTAACATAGAACGTGTCAAGTCTACAGATTCAAAGGTTTCCGATCTTTCCAATGTTGAATCCGTAGAGGCTGTAGACGAGAATACGGTTAAATTACATCTTAAGCAGCCAGATTCTTCTATCATTCTTGCCTTATCAGATCGTTCGGGGATGATGGTTTCACCTGCCGCAGTTCAGAAATTCGGTGCGGACTATGGCCAAAATCCGGTTGGTACAGGACCATATAAAATGGTCAAATGGGTTCGCAATGGGGAAATTGACTTTGAAGCAAATAAAGATTATTGGCAAAAAGGGCTTCCATACTTGGATAAAATTACAGCCAAAATCATGCCAGATGAAAATACGCGTTTGAATGCTCTTAAATCAGGCCAGATTCAGTTTTATTGGAATGTTTCGCCTGATAACAGCCAGGTATTAAAGAATGACAAGAATATCGTCCTAGATACGAAAATGAAGGTTGCTTTCTATAATATGTACCTCAATACGAAAATGGCCCCATTTGACAAAAAGGAAGTCAGACAAGCATTGGAATATGCCATTGACCGAGAATCGTTGGTTAAAGCGTTATTATTTGGTGAGGGTGAGGCAGCTTATCAAACTTTTCCAAAAGACTATTGGGCAGCATCTCCTGATATGAAAATTGCATATGACCCGAAAAAAGCAAAGGAACTATTAAAACAAGCCGGTCTTGACAGCGTCACCTTTGACATGTTTGTCCCTACATCCACCTTCTATACAAGGTTGGGCGAAGCGATTAAAGGTCAGGTAAAGGAAGCGGGATTTAATATTAATATCCAGCCAATGGAATTAACAAAAGGTGTAGCACTTTATTTTAATGAAAAGCAAATCGCTGCCAATCTAACTGCCTGGACCGGAAGGCCAGACCCGCAGCAAACCGTCAATTTATTCCTAGGCCAAAAAGGTTTTTATAATGTCGGCGGTGAATCATCTCCGGAAAAGGAAGAATTAATTCAAAAAGCCGCTGCTTCTTATGATCAAAAGGAACGGGCTAAATTATATGCAGAAATTAACAAGATCTCTATTTTAGACGAAGCTATGCAAGTACCAATTTTGTTCCAGCCTTCAACAGCCGCCATGTCAACGAAACTGAAAGGGTTTGAAGGGACATTACTTGGGAAACCAAAATTCTCATCATTATGGTTAGATCAATAGAATTGTAGAGAGGGGAAGAGATCCATGTTTTTTAAGTTCTTACTGCGGCGTTTGATGTATGTAATCCCGATGCTAATTGTAACGACACTGATCGTCTTTTCCCTCATCTTGATCATTCCGGGAGATCCCGCTCTGGCGCTTCTTGGAGACAATGCCACTGAAGAGAAATTGGCATTGTTAAGAAGTCAGCTGGGGCTGGATCAGCCCGTAATGATTCAGTATTGGAATTGGCTTACCAATGCGGTTCAAGGTGATTTGGGACGTTCTCTCTTTACTGGAGAGATTGTGAGTGATGCAGTCTTTTCAAGACTTGGTGTTACCTTCCAGCTTGTCATCGCGTCCATCGTCTTTTCATTTATTTTTGGGATGATTTTTGCGATTGGCTCGGTCATTAAACCAAATAGCTGGATGGATTATATTTCAAGATTTATGGGAACAATCGGCACTGCCATCCCTAACTTTTGGCTGGCTATGCTGCTAATCGTTGTATTTAGTGTAAACCTTGGCTGGCTGCCGGCGACAGGATTTACAAGTATTTCTGATAGTCCAGTTGGTTTTTTCCAGAGCATCATCCTTCCGGCGATTTGTTTAGGGGCTTTTGGTGCCGCCCAAATCACAAGGCAATTAAGATCGTCCCTGCTTGAAGTGCTGGAATCGGACTATATTCGTACAGCATATTCAAAGGGCTTATTGCTTTGGCCGGTTATTTGGAAGCATGCCCTCCGGAATTCCCTGCTTCCAGTTATCACAACAACAGGACTGTTGTTTGGAAACATGTTAGGAGCAACCGTCGTCATCGAAACGGTATTCGCCATCCCAGGAATGGGACAGCTTGCTGTGAATTCCATTTTACAAAGGGACTTTCCGATGCTGCAAGGCGTTGTGTTAGTCATGGTTATCTTGGTTTTGATTATCAATTTTGTTACCGATGTCTTATATAGTGTCTTGGATCCAAGGATTGAATTTAAATAAGAAGGAGGCGGCTTGATGCAATTCCGGTTAATGTTTCAACGATTATTTCACGAAAAGCTGGCATTCGTAAGTATGATTTTTTTGCTGCTTTTAGTATTCTTATCACTATTTGCATCTTGGATTGTCCCTTTTGATCCAAATAAGCAGGATTTGACCAAAGTCATGCTGCCACCTGACGGAACGTATTGGTTTGGAACAGATGAGTTGGGTCGTGATGTTTTTTCTCGTGTACTGATGGGAGCGCAAGCAGCGATTCAAGCGGGTATTGTGGCAATTTTAATTCCACTTGTTGTTGGAGTTCCACTAGGCATTATCTCCGGATATCTAGGCGGAATTGTCGATGATATTTTCATGAGAATCGTAGATGCTATTTTATCATTTCCCGCCATTCTTCTCGCCTTGGGAATTACCGGTGCATTAGGGGTTAGTCTATGGAACGCGATGATTGCCATCGGAATTATCTTTACGCCGCAATTTGCCCGCCTTGCAAGAGGGCAGACCCTTCAAGTCAGGAGAGAGCCTTATGTGGAAGCGGCCAAAATATCAGGAGCAGGTGCGATATGGATTATGATGAAGCATATCCTTCCCAATATATTATCTCCCATCATTGTTCAGGCCTCATTTAGCTTCAGTCTTGCCATTTTAGTGGAGGCCTCCTTAAGCTTTCTCGGCATGGGAGCGCAGTCACCTCAAGTCAGCTGGGGCGGGATGCTGCATCAGGCCTACAGCATGATTTTTGTGAATCCATACATGATGCTTTTCCCAGGCCTAGCCATTCTGATTTCTGTGTTGGCAGGTAACTTTTTTGGCGACGGATTACGAGTGGCGATTGATCCAAAAATGAAGAGAACTTAGGGGGGATTGAATTGAGAGGACCGAATGAACCTGTTTTAGAGGTAAAAAATCTTTGTTCTTATATTCCCACATCCAGGGGAGTCATCAAACCAGTAAATAATATCTCATTTTCAATCGGATCGGGCGAAATTGTTGCTTTGGTTGGAGAATCAGGAAGCGGCAAAAGTGTGACGGCATTGTCCATTATGGGTCTGAATTCCCCAGCAATAAAGTACGAGAAGGATAGTGTCATTTCCTTTAAGGGTGATAATTTGCTGAAAATGAAAAAAAGGCAAATGAAAAAGATAAGAGGAAATGAGATTTCGATGATTTTTCAGGATCCGATGTCATCGTTAAATCCATTGCATCCGATTGGAAAACAAATTGCCGAGCCAATTCAGCTTCATCAGGGTGTCAGCTATCAGAAGGCCAAGGAAATAGTTATCAATTTACTGGCAAAGGTCGGTATTCCGGATCCAGAAAATCGGCTGAATGATTACCCCCATCAATTGTCCGGGGGAATGCGGCAGCGGATTATGATTGCGATGGCATTAGCCTGTAATCCATCACTGCTGATTGCCGATGAACCAACAACAGCTCTTGATGTAACGATCCAGGCGCAGATCCTAAATGTGATGAGAGATTTGCAAAAAGATACGGACATATCCATCCTGATTATTACCCATGATTTGGGCGTTGTGGCTGAAATGGCAGATCGCGTTCTTGTCATGTACTGCGGGGAAATTGTGGAAGAGGGAGATGTCTATTCACTATTCAAAAATCCGCAGCATCCGTATACAAAGGGGCTGCTGGCAAGCGTCCCTAAACTTAAGGGGGCATCGGAAAAGCTACTTCACACGATTCCAGGCACTGTGCCGAATCCGCTTGAGCTTCCGAAGGGCTGTAATTTTTCTGGACGGTGTAGTTATGCCACGGAAAAATGTCTCAATGAGGCCCCAAACCTAGTAGATACAGGGAAGGACCGAAAAGCAGCATGCTGGCATATTGTAGATTTGCAAACGGAAGAGGTGACAGTACATGCCTGAACCATTGATATCGATTAAAGACGTCAAAAAACACTATCCAATTGGAAGCGGTTTATTTAGCAAAAAAGGAAAATGGTTAAAGGCCGTGGATGGAATAAGTCTTGATGTCCACCGTGGTGAGACAGTTGGTCTGGTTGGAGAATCAGGCTGCGGAAAATCGACACTTGGCAGAATGGTTGTCGGCCTCTTGGAGCCGACTTCAGGTGAAGTCGTATTTGAAGGAAATTCGCTTTTATCCAAAGGACGAAATAAGCGTGATTTGGGGCAAAAAATTCAAATGGTCTTTCAAGACCCATATTCTTCGCTGAACCCGAGAATGAATGTGGCCAACATTATTGCCGAACCATTAGTGCTTCATAAAATTGGTACCAGCAGTGAGAGGAAGAAACGTGTGGATGAGCTGCTTGAAAAGGTAGGGCTGACAGCGGCTCATGGAAGCCGCTATCCGGAAGAGTTCTCTGGCGGTCAGCGGCAGCGAATCGGCATTGCTCGAGCGTTGGCCCTTAATCCAAGTTTGATCGTTTGCGATGAACCAGTTTCAGCATTAGATGTGTCGATTCAAGCTCAAATCTTAAATCTATTAAAAGAAATCCAGGAAGATATGGGCCTCTCCTATATATTTATTGCCCACGGACTGCAGGCAGTCAAGCATATTAGTGATCGGATTGTGGTGATGTATTTAGGAAAGATTATGGAAATCTCAGAAACAGATCAGCTCTTTGAGCAGCCGCTCCATCCTTATACAGAAGCATTGATTTCTGCGGTGCCTGAGCCTGATCCAACTGTTCGGAACCGTGAACGCATTTTATTAAGCGGAGATCTTCCAAATCCGGCGAATCCCCCGGTAGGCTGCAGATTTTCTACTCGGTGCCCGCTTGCGGATGAGCGCTGCAGGCGTGAAGAGCCGCCGCTTGAACAGGTCTCCGAGGGTAGATGGGTTGCTTGTTTTTATCATGGATGATTCATAGTTTTAGATATAAAAAGATTGAAAGTAATTATGTTTACGAAAGGGATGTGTTCCTTGAATAGTGGAAAGCCATTACACGAGTACCTGAGAAACCATGCAAAAGTAAACCCAAATAAACCTGCCGTCATCTTTTATGGAAGAACCCTGACATACGAGGAACTTGATGACTTATCGGATCGTTTTGCCACTTATTTGCATTCCCAAGGGATTCGCAAGGGTGATAAAGTAGCTCTATTTTTGCCAAACTGTCCACAATATATCATTTGCCATTTTGGAATCCAAAAGATTGGTGCGATTGTAGGGCCATGTAACCCGATGTTCAAGGAATGGGAGCTGGAATATGAAGTCAATGACCTTGGGGCAAAAGCCATTGTGACTCTGGACCAATTGTATCCAATCGTCGAAAAGGCAAAGCCAAATACCATGCTCCAATTAGTGATTTCTACTAGCTACATAGACTTCCTCCCGGAGAAACCGATTCCTGAATTCCCTGAGGAACTGCAGGATAAGAAATATTATCCAGATGTAACTGATTTAAACAGCATCCTTCATACAGGCATCGCAGATTGTCCGAATGTTGATTTAGATATTGATGAAGATGTATGCCTTATCGTCTACACATCCGGTTCGACTGGACTGCCTAAAGGTGCGATGCTCACTTACCGGAACGCACTTTACAAATCTCAGGGTGTTGCAGAAGCAAGAAAATTTCATGCCGATGACATTGCCTTATCGATTATGCCAATCTGCCATATTGCTGGCATGTTGTTTATGAATGTTAGTTTTTACACAGGTGGAACGATCGTTCTGCTTAATCGCTTTACACCTGAAGCCGCGATGGATGTCATTGAACGGCATCGAGTAACAGTGGCGCAAACTGTTGTACCAATGAATGTGGCCATTATAAATCATCCTCATGCAGCCCACATCAATTTCAGTTCACTAAGAGTCAATTCCTGTACCAGCTTTGGGATTCAATTGACAGAAGAAATCTCAAATCAGTGGAAGGCGCTGACAGGCATCGGATTATTTGAATCCGCTTATGGCTTAAGCGAAACACATACAGGAGATTCGTTGATGTCACCAGAAGCTGTTAAATTCGGGACGACTGGAAAACCAATTCCAGGAACGAAGATTAAAATCCTTTCCCTAGATGAGCCGCGTCGAGAACTTCCTATCGGTGAACAGGGCGAAATTGTGGTCAACAGCCCTGGGGTATTTAAAGGCTATTTGAATAAACCCGAAGCAACGGCCAAAACACTGCGGGATGGCTGGGTGTATACCGGGGATATCGGCAAGTTTGATGAAGATGGTTACCTCTACTTTTTAGGGCGCGTCAAAGAAATGATTAAATGTTCCGGTTATAGTGTGTTTCCGGAAGATGTCGAATTATTATTGAACAAACATTCGGCTGTTTCTGAGTCCGCTGTAATCGGTGTACCGGACCCAATCCGCGGTGAGACCGTTAAAGCATTCGTTGTCCTTCATCCAGACTATGAAAACAGCATAACTCCGGAAGAGCTCATTTTATGGAGCAAAGAAAAAATGGCGGCTTACAAGTACCCCCGTCATATTGAATTCCGTGAATCCCTGCCAAAAACAGGAACGGGAAAATTGCTGCGAAGAGTGCTCGCAGACGAAGAAAAAGCGAAAGTAAAGATTAATTAAGAAGAATAATTTCTACAGTAGAAATTTGAGATAAATCAGTAGGGTTCGGCCCAAGGAGGGGTTATCTATGGTAAAGGAAGCATTAGGAAATATGCGTAAGGAGGAGAATAACACAATGACATGGGAACCAGAAATAAAAGAATTAAGGCGGCGCGAGGCTCTTGCTCAACAAATGGGGGGAGAAGAGCGTGTCGCAAAACATAAATCGCAAGGGAAACTGACTGTAAGAGAAAGAATTAATAGTTTGCTGGATTCCAGTTCGTTTCATGAAACCGGAGCGATTGCCGGAAAGAGCAAATATGATGAGAATGGAAATTTAATAGACTTTACACCAGCAAATTTTCTCTTGGGCACGGGAAGGATCAATGGGCGGAAGGTGGTTGTAGGTGCAGATGACTTTACCGTAAGAGGGGGCGCGGCAGATGGAGCTATCCGCGGCAAACAGGTTTATGCAGAACGTCTGGCCCATGATCTGCAAATCCCGATTATTCGGCTGGTTGATGGAACCGGAGGCGGGGGCAGCGTGAAATTCCTGGATATGGAAGGACATACCTATGTTCCTGTTAATCCTGCCTGGGATTTAGTAGTTTCCAACATGGAACGCGTCCCGGTTGTTGCTGCCTGCTTGGGATCAGTTGCCGGGCTTGGGGCAGCGAGGGTTGCCGCTTCCCATTTCTCGGTCATGGTTGAGGAAACTTCCCAGTTATTTGTTGCTGGTCCGCCAGTTGTTAAATATGGCATGGGACAGGATTTAACGAAAGAAGAACTTGGCGGTGTACAAGTTCATCGGACAAGCGGCGCTGTAGACAATATGGCGAAGTCTGAGGAAGATGCCTTCGAACAAATCCGTACGTTCTTATCCTATTTGCCATCTAGTGTCTGGCAGCTGCCACCGGTTCTGCCATCAAACGATGACCCTGAACGCCGGGAAGAGCGGTTAATTTCTGTGATTCCAAAAAACCGCCGGGTACCTTATAAAATCCGTGATATCCTGCAAATGATTTTTGATAAAGATTCCATCTTTGAGATGGGCCGGTACTATGGCGGCGGTACTCTCACTTGTTTTGCGCGCCTTGATGGATATCCGGTTGGGGTAATGGCCAACGATCAGTTTGTCAATGGAGGCGGATTGACCGCCGAAAGCTCAGAAAAAATCGAACGATTCGTCGATCTTTGTCAAACCTTCCATTTACCAATTGTGAACTTAGTTGACCAGCCAGGCATGATAATCGGACTTCCTTCTGAGAAGAAAGGAACAATCCGCAAAGGAGTCCGCGCTATTTCTGCCATCTATCAGGCTACAGTTCCGATGATGGAAATTATCCTCAGAAGAGTATTTGGTGTCGGCGGGGCTGGAATGTCTAATGGTCACGGATTAAATTTAAGATATGCCTGGCCTTCTGGTGACTGGGGATCACTCCCTGTTGAGGGTGGTGTCCATGTAGCCTATCGCCGCGAGCTTGAAGCAAGCGATAATCCTGAAGCTTTACTAAAGGAATTATTGGAACGAATGGAATCCGTACGATCCCCGCTTCGAACAGCTGAAGCCTTTGGTGTGGAGGAAATCATCGATCCTAGAGACACCCGTCCATTGCTCTGTGAATGGGTCCGAGATGCCTACGAGCTGCTTCCGCAGCAATTGGGTCCTTCCAGTCACGGAATGAGACCATAATTTATAAAAAGAAAGATGGCATAATGGAGGAGGTTGAAGAGATGAATCAGACAGAATTATTAAATGAATTATCTTCCCGTGAGGAAGTCGTGCCCAAATGTCTAGAATATTGGGCGAAAACAGCCGGGGAGAATACCTTTATTTATTACGGGGAATCAGATAAAAAAATTTCGTATCAAAAATTCAATCAGATTTCCAATAGCATTGGCCATTCTTTAAAAGCCAGGGGAGTCCAAAAGGGGGATCGAATCTCGGTCTTTTTAAGAAACCCTCTTGTTACTACCATGGTGATGTTTGGAATTTGGAAATGCGGGGCTGTTTTTAGTCCGATTAATTTTAATTACCGCGGAAGGCTGCTCAGTTATCAGTTAAACGATACCCAGCCAAAAGTACTTTTTACCGAGCGTTCAATGGTACCAATTTTAAACGAAATTGCTTCAGAAGTGGAACAGTTGTCAACCGTTGTCTTCAATCCCCAAGAAGGCGATCATGATTATATAGCGGAAATGGCGGATATCCCGTTAAATCTGGTTTTTAATGAAATTTCCTTTGACCGAATGCTGCAGGCTGAAACACATAATCTCAATATCGAGTTAAACTATTATGACATTGCCAATATCATTTATACATCCGGAACAACTGGACCGGCTAAAGGAGTCGTTCAGTCCCATCGATGGGTGAATGGCTATACATTAAGATTACGCTCTTGTTTGACGCAAGAGGATGTTGTATATAACGATCTTCCGTTGTATCACGTCGGCGGTGCATTTGCCAATATTGCCAGAGCCTGTTATGCAGGATGTGCGGTCGCGATCTGGGATAAATTCAGCCCTAATCAATTCTGGACAAGGATTGAAAAATCAGGGGCAAGTGTAGCAATTTTACTTGATGTCATGATCCCTTGGCTGATGAATGCAAAACCATCAGAAAACGACAGGTTCAATACACTCAATAAAGTACACATGCAGCCGCTGCCAAAATATCACAATGAGGTAGCCAAACGATTCGGGTTTGATATCGTCACAGCCGGGTTTGGACAGACGGAAGCCGGAGCGCCTATGTCCAGCATTATCTTGGAAACAGAAGAGGGTGAAGGTACCCCAATGCACCTTTATAAAGGGCTTTCAAGAAAGGAGATTATTGCGAATTGCGAAAAGGAGCAAGTTCCGATTATTGACGGCAAAAAAGAATTAAATAAAGGGTTCATGGGGAAACCCAACCAATATTTTGATGTCATTGTTTTGAATGAAAAAGATGAGGAGGTTCCTGTCGGGCAAGTAGGACAAATTGCCTTCCGCCCGCGTCTGCCGCATCTTGTCTTGTCCGAATATTACAACAAGCCTGAATCGACCAAAAATGCTTTTCAAAATCTTTGGTTCCACAGCGGAGATGCCGCATATCTAGGTGAAGACGGCTTTTACTATTTCGTCGACCGCCTTGGCGGTGTGATTCGCTGCCGCGGTGAAAAAATATCCTCCTATCAATTGGAGGATATTATCAACAGCCATCCTGATATTGATTTATGTGCCGCCTTTCCTGTACCGGCTGAAGTCGGTGATGAAGATGACGTCGCTATTTATGTGGTGAAGAAAAATGGTGCAGAAATCGATGAAGAAGAATTAAGGATTTGGGTGAAGGATAAAATGCCGAAATATATGTGGCCGAAGCATATCCGCTTTACCCTGGACATTCCAAGGACACCGACAAACAAAATTGAAAAATATAAATTACGCCAAGAATTAATGAAGGAACTGGAAAAGGAAATAGAAACAGTATAAATGAACATAAAAAAGCATCAATTGATGCTCAGATTGTCGAGAAAGGGTATTTTTCTCGGCAATCTTTTATTTTGTCCAAACCTAATTTACCAAACTTTTATTGTTTAACCCTGCTAATGGGCCTGTTGATTTCCGCTTCGGACACTCGCTTTCCGCGGGGAGGTCCTGAAGCCTCCTCGGCGCTTTGGCGCCTGCGGGGTCTCCAGTGACCTCTATATCCCGCAGGAGACGAGTGCCCTCCGCTCCAATCAACAGGGAGGCAAATCAACCTAAGTATTGCAACACACATTTTCCATCCTTGATAAGTGTATTGCAATCTTTTTTATATTTTGGCAGGCCGCAGTAGGAAGAGCCTGTTCTCTTACATTATTTAATCACCGTAGCCGGCAATAGCGAAGCCCATGTTCTTTCTATATTTATAAAGCATTCTTCCTGATTTAGATAAGCGATTTAGCCTTACCTTTTCCTTTGGCTATATTCTTTTGGCTTAAACATTAAATTCACCACTTATTTTATTGAAGTTGAAGGACTTAATTGAATTCACCTGTTGATTGGCGCGGAAGGCACGAAGACTACTGCGGGAGTACGGGGCAGGGGAGACCCCGCAGAAGCGAAGCGCCGAGGAGGCTCCCCGTCACGCCTGCGGAAAGCGAAGTGCCTGGAGCGCCAATCAACAGACTTATTGAAAAACCTTATATTAATAATATTATAATAAATTAACGCGGTGAATCATTAAAGAAAGTGAATAAAATAAAAAGCTGTCATAGTTTCACGACAGCCTAAGCATCAATTGATACTTTTTATTACGGACTCACTCGCTCTTTAAAATCTGTATTTAAATTCGTTACTATCTGTTCATTTTGTGCCGGATTTTTAACCTTCAAAGTTAAAATAATTCCAACAGCCAAGCAAATGGTTGAAAAAATAAACGCTGTTTTAAAGCCTCCCAAATCTTCAATCAACCAGCCTGCGATGGTGGGTCCGACCAATTGGCCGACAGCGAAATAGAATGTGACATAACTAAACGCAATCGGCATCTCAGAAGGCTTAACATAGTCCATACTCGCTGCCTGCGTTAAGGTAAAAAGACCGGTGGAGGTGCAGCTCATAATAACGATATGAAGAGTGAAGCCAAGCTGTGTAGGAAAGAGTACAGGAAGGAGCATCGAGAGCATGGTCAATCCCATTGTCAGGATTAACGATTTTCTCCGGCCGAACCTGTCAGAAACAAATCCCCAAAACGGACCACCGAAGATTGATAATACCCCGTTTAAAGCCATTAGCTGTCCTGCAAACTTGACGCTTAGTCCCGAATCTATCATATAACTCATAATAAAAATAACCTGAACAATATAGGTAAGCCCTACGACACCGTAGATCAAGCCAATATTAATTATTTTGGGATTTTTATAGATTTCCTTTGCCGGTGTCTTTTGCTGCTGATGCTCAGATACAGGCTCTGCAGGAGGGTTTTTAATGAAAATCATCGTTAATATGACAACCATTAGGCCGATTGCCGCATAAATCCCCCATGCCCATCTCCAGCCGGCTTCGCCATTAATACTGCTAAGATACGGAACAATCATACCGGCAAAAAGGATACCGATTCCCGCTCCACTAGTTGTTAAACCAATGACAATTCCTTTTTTCTGTGGAAACCAGGCAACGAGCAAAGTGATCAAGGGAGTAAAGGTAAACGAAGTACCAGTCCCCAATAAAAGCATAAACAAAAAGGCTAACAAATATGAGTTGACTAAAGAAAGCCCTGCAAGTCCTGCTGTAACCAATGAAATACCGAGTAAAACGGTCCTTTTACTGCCCCATTTAGACGCAAGAATGCCAGCGAAAATCAGTGTGCTTAAATACCCAAGTGAGGTAGTTGTTCCTAGTAAGCCTGCCTCTTTATATGACAGGTTTAATCCATCCCGCATAAATGGCAGTATCACCCCATATGAAAGTCTCGCAAAAGCCAGTACGACAGCGGTTGTTAACATTCCAATCAGGGCATATGTAAGCAGATTATTTTGGTTCTTTTGCTCCATTTAGTACGCTCCTTTACATTTTTAACAATGTATTGTAGTTTTTATTTTACCATTATTTCGAGTATAGAAGTATTATATAGATTAAAAATTATAAATTTTCTTAATTTTTACTTCATTTTAATATTACTTCAAATTTTCAAAAAACTCTATTGACTTTTCCTATTTTTCCTAAGATAATCAAAGAAATTATATTAAAAGCAAGGGACTAGTAAATTTTTGGAACGTGCAAGAGAGTGAAACCCTAAAGGCTGGAAGGTTTCTCACGGGAAGAGGTTGAACCTGCCCTAATGAATGCTGCTTATGCAAACATAAGCCGTCTAGTCCGCGTTAAGGTTTCAAGTGGGTGCATGGCATCAAATAAGGTGGTACCGCGGAAACGATTTTTCCGTCCTTTGTATAAGGGCAGAAGAATCGTTTTTTTTATTTTTTCAAAAAGAAGGGTTTAAAAATGAAGAAACAATTAGTGGTAGTGAAAATTGGTAGCAGTTCTTTGACGACTCCGGCTGGGACAATTTCAGAAGAAAAAATGCGCGATCATGTGGAAGCACTTGCCCTATTAAAAAAACAAGGGCATGACGTCATCCTTATTTCATCCGGTGCAATAGCGGCCGGTTTTGGTTCACTTGGTTATCCTGCTCGTCCAAAAACAGTGGCCGGCAAGCAGGCTGCAGCAGCAGTTGGACAGGGCCTGTTAATGCAGCAGTACATCCAGCTTTTTCAACAATTTCAAATTGTGCCAGCACAAATGTTATTAACCCGGGAGGATTTTTACAGTAAGATCCGGTTTCAAAACCTATTTTCCACTATGACCGAGCTGCTTCATCGGGGAATGCTGCCAATCATCAATGAAAATGATTCGGTATCTATTGATGAGCTGACATTTGGTGACAATGATATGCTTTCCGCGCTGGTCAGCGGGTTTCTTCATGCTAATGCCCTGATTATTTTAACGGATGTAAATGGTATATATGACGGGAATCCGAAAGTCTCAAGGGATGCCAAGAAATATCATTTCATCCCTGAGGTATCGGAGAAAATGCTGGAAGCGGCAGGCGGGAGCGGTTCTTCATTGGGGACTGGCGGGATGAAATCCAAGCTTCTGGCTGCAAAAAAAGCATTGTCGCTTGGTGTTAGTGTGTTTGTCGGAACTGGTTCGGGGCCGGAAAAATTGTTAGACATTCTAGCTGGCAAAGGGGATGGAACGTATCTCGGCGGACCATTCCAAACACAAATGCAAATGAGAAAACAATGGATTGCCTATCATTCACAGGTTGGCGGAGTCATTGAAGTGGACGACGGGGCAGAACAAGCAATCGTGCAAAAAGGGAAAAGCCTGCTTCCGGTTGGGGTTACAAACGTCATTGGTGATTTTAACGCTATGGATGTGGTCGAGGTCCGGAACAAAAAGGGGAAAACCATCGGAAAAGGGCAAATTTATTTTTCCTCACAGGATTTACAAAAAGTAAAAGGGCTGCCAAGCGAACAATCGAAGATTTATTCCATCAATAAGCGTGCAGAAGTGATTCATCGTGATAATTGGGTTATTTTACGGGAGGAGTGAATAGAATGAGTGAATTAATCGAAAAGGCAAAGCTGCTAAAGGCTGCCTCAAAGAGATTAGGAATGCTTTCAACTAGTGAGAAAAATGATGCATTAGGCCAAATGGCTGCTCGCATTGCTGAGGAAAAGGAATGGATTCTTCAAGAAAATGAAAAGGATATACTAGCTGGCAAGGCTAATGGTCTATCTGAGTCCCTTTTAGACCGCCTGCTCCTAACTTCTGAGAGAATCGATCAAATCGTTGATGGAATCCGGCAGGTTATTAGTCTCGAGGACCCTATCGGAGAAGTAATCGAATCTTGGGAACGACCAAACGGCTTGCAAATTGAAACAGTCCGTGTTCCACTTGGCGTTATTGGGATGGTTTACGAAGCACGGCCAAATGTAACGGTGGATGCGGCTAGTCTTTGCTTGAAGGCAGGGAATGCTGTCTTGTTGAGAGGAAGTTCATCCGCGCTGAATTCAAATAAGGCACTTGTTCACGTCATGCGTGCTGCCTTGGCCGAAACAGCGATTCCAGCGGATGCCGTGCAGTTATTGGAGGATACCAGCAGGGAAACAGCCTCAGAAATGTTTAGGCTTAATCAGTACTTGGATGTGCTCATCCCGCGCGGCGGGGCCGGCCTTATTCAATCTGTCATTCAAAATGCAACTGTACCCGTGTTGGAAACAGGCGTCGGCAACTGCCATGTATTTATTGATGAAACGGCTGAGAAGGAAATGGCCATCCAGATTGCCATAAATGCAAAATTGCACCGCCCTTCCGTTTGCAACGCAGCAGAAACGATTCTAATTCATGAGAAATGGCCTTATGCTTCTGAATTATTAGACGCTCTTCATCGCCAAGGAGTAGAGCTCCGGGGGGATGAGGTATTGGCGGGAGCGAATGCTTTTGTGAAGCCTGCTGAGGAAAACGATTGGTATACTGAATTTTTAGCTCCAATTGCTGCGGTAAAGCTGGTTGGTGATGTGCGAGAAGCGATTGACCATATTGATCGATATGGAACGAAGCATTCGGAAGCGATCATTACCGAAAATGATGATAACGTTAGTTTATTTTTCCGAGCCGTTGATGCCGCTGTGCTGTATCATAACGCTTCAACCCGTTTTACAGATGGTGAGCAATTTGGCTATGGCGCCGAAATCGGCATTAGTACGCAAAAGCTGCATGCCCGCGGACCGATGGGCCTTAAAGCCATCACAACATCAAAAGCAATTGTACGCGGAAATGGGCAGATTCGTTCTTAAAACTCCTCAACATGAGGAGTTTTTTGTTATAATGAAGATACAAACATACATTCTGTTTTCTAAAGGCCGGTGATTCCGTGGAAGAAATCCGTATATCAGTTAGAACCCTCGTTGAATATGTCTTTCGCTGCGGCAGCATTGATTCGCGGTTTCGTTCGACATCAACGCTTTTAGAGGGGACGAGAGCCCATCAAAAAATACAAAAGACATATAAGGAAGGTGACCAGAAGGAAGTCTACCTTCGTACCGAGATCCCTTTCGAAGGACTTCATTATGTTATTGATGGACGCTGCGATGGGCTGCTTTTCGATGGTGAAGAGGTAACCATCGATGAAATTAAATCATTTTCCCACCCTTTTGATGAACTAGAAGGCGAGGGCTCTCCGGTCCACTGGGCACAGGCTAAAATGTATGCCTATATGTACTTGATGGATCATCAGCTAACCGAAATTGATGTTCAGCTTACATATGTCCAGGTTGATACCGAAGAAAAGAAACATATTAAAAGAAAGTACATGGCAGAGGAACTAGAGAGATTTGTCTTCGACGTTATTAAAAGCTATACACCCTATGCAAGCTGTCAGGCAATACACCGTTCAAAAAGGAATGAAACCAGTAAAGAGTTGCGCTTTCCATTCCCATCTTACCGGGAAGGCCAGCGGAAATTAGCTGGTGCTGTTTACAAAACCATTGCAGAAGGGAAAAATCTGTTCACCAAAGCTCCCACCGGAATCGGCAAAACCATTTCAACCCTGTTTCCATCCGTAAAGGCCATAGGTGAAGGCCACCTAGATAGGATCTTTTATTTAACAGCTAAAACGATTACCCGAACAACGGCTGAAGAGGCATTCGCACAAATGCGCAGAAGCGGTCTATGCGTGAAAAGTGTCACGATTACGGCGAAGGACAAAGTTTGTTTTAAAGAGGAAACCAAATGCCAAAAGGAATATTGCGAGTTTGCCAACGGCTATTATGACCGGATTAATGATGCCATTCTTGATATTTTGACGAATGAAAACGAATTGACACGCAATGTAATAGAAGCATATGCCCAAAAACATACGGTTTGTCCGTTTGAGTTTTCGATTGATCTTGCCTATGCAGCAGATGCCATCATTTGCGACTATAATTATATCTTTGATCCCCAGGTGTCATTAAAAAGATTGTATGAAGAGCAAAAGAAATCCACGACAATATTGGTGGACGAAGCCCATAATCTCGATGACCGCGGCCGGGAAATGTTTTCGGCTACCATCAATAAAGACATGTTTCTGCAAATAAAACGTGAATTCAAAGAACTGAATAGACCTGTCTATGTAATAGCCAATAAAATAAATGCCTGGTTTATTGCTTTAAAAAAAGAAAATAAGACTGAATTTGTGTTGGAAAAACTGGACGAACCCTTTTCAGAACTAATGGAGGTATTTGTAGCAGAAGCGGAAAAGGTTTTGGCATTAGGAAGCACTCCAACATTATTAGATGCATACTTTCAAGTTCAATCCTTCCTGAAAATTCTCCAATTACTGGATGAGAATTATATCATCTATGGAGAGAGGAATAAAAACGACGTAATGGTCAAGCTATTTTGCATTGATCCTTCAAACCTACTTAAGCAAATGGGGAAAGGATTTCGCTCCAAAGTATTCTTTTCGGCAACGCTTGAACCAATGTCCTATTATCAGGACATTCTTGGTGGTGAAGTAGACGACTATAAGCTGGCAGTCAAATCCCCATTTTCCAAAGAGCAATCTAAGGTTTATATAAAACCTTTATCGACAAGGTACAACGATCGGGAACAAACGGCTGGCGAAATCGCTTCATTAATATATTCATTAACACAAAACCAAGAGGGGAATTATCTAATTTTCTTTCCTTCCTACCAATACATGATGACGGTTTATGAACAGTTTCGACAGTTCAATGAAAAAACGAAATTAATTTTACAATCAACTGGCATGACGGAAGCACAAAAAGAAGAGTTCTTAGCTGAATTTAAACCAGATCTACAGCAAACATTAGTAGGCTTTGCAGTCCTGGGCGGTATTTTTTCCGAAGGCATTGATTTAAAAGGAGACCGGTTAAATGGAGTGGTCGTTGTAGGTGTTGGGCTGCCTCAGCTATGTTTTGAACGGAATCTCATCAAGAATCATTTTTTCAAAAAAAATAAAAATGGCTATGATTATGCCTATGTTATCCCAGGGATGAACAAGGTAATGCAGGCAGGCGGCAGGCTGATTCGCTCAGAAACAGACCAGGGCACCATCGTCCTTGTTGACGACCGGTTTCTACAGCGGAAATATCAAGCGCTCATGCCGGAAGAATGGCTTACGTATACGATTATTTAAAGCACTTATTGCCAGTAATGGAAATGGTGCTTTTTTTATTGCGGAATTTTTGCAAATTTGATGACAAAATTAGAATCTTTATCATATAATTAACAAAAAGTTGCACGAGGTAAAAACTTTGAAGGTGGTGCAAGAGTGATGGATGAGCCAAAACTTGTTAAGTTGGTTAATGGTGAAAAAGGAAATATTATAAAAATTACTTCTATAAATCTAGAAGGTGTAATGCGAAGAAGATTATTAGATTTAGGGTTTGTTGCGGGTGCATTGGTTGAGGTTGTTCGCAAAAGTCCGTTAGGCGACCCGATTGCTTTTCGAGTCAGTCAAACGACCATTGCCCTTCGCAAAGAGGAAAGTGCGAAAATTGAAGGGGAGCTGGTTTCCAGTGGGAAATGAATATCGAATTGCTTTGGCTGGTAATCCGAATACTGGTAAAAGCACATTGTTCAATGCCTTGACTGGTCTTAGACAGCATACAGGAAACTGGGCTGGGAAAACCGTCTCAATGGCTCAGGGAAGTATCCCGTTTAAGGATAAGGTATTTCAATTGGTTGACTTGCCGGGAACGTATTCGCTTTTTTCCAATTCCAAGGATGAAGAAGTGGCCAGAAATTACATCGTCTTTGAAAAGCCGGATGTTACTCTGGTAGTCTTAGATGCCACTTCTCTTGAGAGGAATTTGAATCTCGCCCTGCAGGTATTGGAAATGACCAAGAATGTAGTGATTTGCATTAATTTGATCGATGAAGCAGAAAAACAAGGCATCAAGATTAATGAAAAATTGCTGATGAACCGTTTGGGAGTACCCGTGATAAAAATTTCTGCCCGTAACAAAATAGGTTTTCCGCTGCTTTTGGATACAATTGACCGCATTATAACTGGTGCAATTGAATGCCATCCGGCACAGATGAAGTACTCAGATGAAATTGAGGAACAAATTCGAAAAATTGAACCAAAAGTCCGTGAGATGGTTGGCGACCGTATTTCGTCGCGCTGGGTATCATTACGTCTGCTTGATGGGGATGAGGCCCTATTGAATGAATTAAATAAGCGGTTCGTACCTGAAGGGGTGAGGTAAATGGACATTCAAGAGCTTTATAGTGAGGCTCAGCAGCTGTCGACGGCAAAGATGCGGGACGATATCGTTCAGCAACTTTATGATCGAAGCCATCAATTATGCCGCGAAGGTGTTTCTTATACCAAATCCGATCGAGACCTTAGGACGGAAAAATTGGATGCCATTTTTACCTCACCGATCCTTGGGTTTCCGATTATGATTGCCATGCTTGGTTTGGTTTTTTATATCACGATAGCAGGGGCCAACATACCTTCTGCGATGCTGGCAGAGTTCTTTGGCTCGCTTGAAAAATATATAACTAGCTTTTTTACATTTATTCATGCTCCTGCATGGGTGAATGGGATTCTGGTTCTTGGCTTATACCGCGGCACAACTTGGGTAATCAGCGTCATGCTGCCGCCGATGGCGATCTTTTTTCCAACGTTTGCTTTGTTGGAAAATTACGGCTACCTGCCGCGCGTTGCCTTTAATATGGATCGGTTATTTAAAAGGGTTGGGGCTCATGGAAAACAGTCACTTACAATGGCTATGGGCTTCGGCTGTAACGCGGCAGCGGTAATTTCAACGAGAATCATAGAATCGCCGCGCGAACGGATGCTGGCCATCTTAACAAATAACTTTGTCCCTTGTAACGGGCGCTGGGGAACGCTGATTGTTCTGTCCTCATTGTTCATGGCAGCCAGTTATACAGGAGGAGTGAAATCCCTCGTTACAACTGGTGTCCTGATAGGAATAGTGATGTTTGGGGTTATTGTTACCTTTTTTGTCTCTTGGGTTTTATCCAAAACAGCTTTAAAGGGGGTTCCAACACATTACACATTGGAGCTGCCTCCATACCGCAAGCCGAAAATTTTTGATACGGTGATTCGCTCCTCGGTGACAAAATCCTGGTCAGTTTTGGTAAGAGCAGTGAAGGTAGCCGCGCCTGCCGCAATCCTAACTTGGGTTTTTGCCAATATTTATATAGGTGACACCAGCATCTTAATGTACGCCGTTCAGTTTTTAGATCCATTCGGAAAGCTGCTTGGGCTAGATGGCTATATCATGATGGCCTTTATCCTCGGACTGCCGGCCAATGAAATTGTCTTTCCGATTTTACTGATGGGCTATTTATCCACCGGTTCGTTAACAGAGGTTGATAGTCTAGTTGCTTTAAAAAAGATTTTAGTGGACCATGGCTGGACGTGGCTGACGGCTTTAAATATGATGTTATTCTCTTTACTGCATTATCCTTGCGGGACGACACTTCTGAATGTCTATAAAGAAACGAAAAGTAAAAAATGGACTTTCCTATCGTTCCTTATTCCGACAGTGATTGCCATTATCGTTCCGTTCGTTATTACACAAACCGTCAGAATGCTTGGCTTAATATAATGCTGTTTAAAATCCATCCTTAATGAGATAATGATTAAGGATGGATTTTTCTATTGGGAGGAATTTACGATGACTAAAGTTGAAGTAGGCGAAATTTTTACAATCAGTGATGATGAAAATGAAGAGGGGCAGGAAGTTGAAGTTCTCGGAGTCATGACACTTGAGGGAACTGATTATGTGGCTGTTGGATTTGTGGAGGATATCCTTGAGGCCGGTGAAGAAGATATTGATATCTTTTTCTTAAAGGTCGATGAAGATGGCGATTTTTCAGCCATTGAAAGTGACGAGGAATTTGATAAAGTTGTCGCTGCTTTTGAAGAAATGATGGAAGCGGAAGAGGAAGATGAGTAATTTTTGATTTAAAGCCTTGTTAGGGAGTTATCTGTAGTGATAACGACCTTAACAGGGTTTTATTATTTTGTTCAGTCGTTATGATAAGGGTCATAACGACCCAAGACAAATTCTTGATGATGATTCGGTCGTTATGAAAGGCTTATAACTCCCGAAGACTGATTCTTGATGATAGTTCAGTCGTTATGAAAGGCTTCATAACTCCCGAAGACTAATTCTTGATGATAGTTGGGGCGTTATGAAAGGCTTATAACTCCCGAAGACTGATTCTTGATGACGGTTCAGTCGTAATGAAAGGCTCATAACTCCCCAATCTAGAATTTTACGAATAATTCCAGCCTTATAAATTCAGTACCAAAGACGTATCTGTTTTTGGAAAATATATGTATGAATAAAAAAATACTTGGCATAATGTTAGGGAGATTAAGATTCAAAGGAGAGACGAAATGCCTATTGAAGAAGGTGCCAAGTTTCAAATTTCTCAAGGTGCACAAGGTTTGTTTAACTCCGCAGATTTATTAACGGTCATTTCAAATAATGGCGTAACCGTTCAATTTACACTGGGGGAAGGAAAGGGTTACGGGGCGATGCCCGTTGACCATATGAACTATCTTCTTAAAAGATCAAACCTGACAAAAATTCAAAATAAAAGAGCTTTATTGAGTCCAAGCGAAGACACTGAAGAACATATTAGTTAGATGGAGAGGGATAAATAAATCTCTCTCTTTTTTATTTTACAGGGGTAGGAAATGAACTATAAATCCAGAATATTTAATGGGATAAATATACAAAAAGGAAAGGTGAAAACTGATGAATTTAAAAAAACATCAATTAAATGAATCCACACTAGCATACATAGACGAAGGCGATGGGAATCCTGTTGTCCTTCTACACGGTTTCTGCGGAAGTTCTCAGTATTGGGAAAAAGTAGTTCATGAGTTGGCCAAACATTATCGTGTCATCGCCCCTGATTTGCCAGGGCATGGGCAATCTTCACCACTAAAGCCCGGATTTTCAATAGACGACCTTGCAGATAAAATAAAAGAATTATTAGATGCGTTAAACATTGAGAAGGTATCGATGTTCGGACACTCCCTAGGCGGATACATAACGGTTGCCTTTGCGGAAAAATTTAATTCCTATTTAAATGGATTTTCCCTTGTACACTCTACTGCCTTCCCGGATACAGATGAAGCGAAAAAGGGAAGAGAGTCAGGCGTCGCAAAAATAAAGGACGAAGGCATACATACTTTTATTGATGGGTTGGTTCCGAAGCTTTTCTCACCGGAAAATCTAAATGAAAGCTATGTAGAAAAAGCAAAACAAATTGGCTGCACCACTTCACCACAAGGGGCAATGGATACGCTTTTAGCGATGAAAAATCGCGTTGACCGCAATCATGTATTACAAAATACCGAGGTACCTGTCCTATTAATTGCGGGAGAGCAGGATCAAATTGTCCCAGTTGAAAAAACTTTTTCGGTTTCAAGAACAAACATCAAGCAAGCTGTAATAAAAAACGCCGGACATATGAGTATGTACGAAAATCCAGATGAGCTTATAAAACTTATCATGACATTTTCTTGACAATTTCGACAATTCGGTAATACTTAAAGTTAGATATATATTTTTCAGGAGAGAGGAGTTACATATGAAATTACTAACCTTTAAAAAAGACAATGAAGTCAGGCTTGGTGTGAAGACAGACAATGGCATCCTTGACCTAAATCAATCAGGGCTTGATTTAAATCTCGAAGATTTAGTAAAAAATGAAAACAGTCTGTCACTTGTGAAAGAAATCATCAATAGCACGGACTCAGAAAACTACTTAAATGAAGCAGAAATCGAATTTCTACCGCCATTACTGAATCCGGAAAAAATTATATGTGTAGGCCTGAATTATCAAAGCCACGTAGAGGAAGCAAAGTTGGTAAATGTACCTGAGCACCCTGTTCTATTTAGTAAATTTAACAATGCTTTAGCAGCACACAGTGAAAATATCCCACTTCCTAAAGTTGGGGAAAAATTTGATTTCGAAGCAGAGCTTGTTATGGTGATAGGGAAAGAGGCAAAGGATGTATCAGAAGAGGAAGCTCTATCCTATGTTTTCGGCTATACAGCAGGAAATGATCTATCTGTCCGTGACCTGCAATTTTTGACTGGCCAGTGGCTGATTGGGAAATCGCCAGACGGATTTGCTCCGATAGGACCGTATGTTGTCCCAGCGGAAGAAGTTGATCCATTCAATCTAAACATTGAATGTAAGGTAAACGGTGAAGTCCGCCAATCATCCAATACAAAACATATGATATTTAATTGTGCGAAAATCGTAAGTTACATATCCAAGCATATGACCTTGAAACCAGGAGATTTAATTTTCACTGGAACACCTGAAGGAGTTATTTTAGGATTGCCGGAGAATGAGCAGATATGGTTGAAAACTGGTGATGAAATGGAAGTCACGATTGAGAATATTGGGACATTAAAGAACGTCATAGCTTAATCCATTTATATAACAGAAAAAGCAAACCTCAAGATTTTATGATCCTGAGGTTTCTTTTTTAAAAAATGCGATTATGTTCAGAGTCAGTATAAGTTGCAATCAGGATGACTGCTTTTTGATCTCCGATATTTTTAACAAAATGCGGGACACTTGCATTCCAGCTAAAGGAATCGCCTTCCTCTAACATATAGGAATCTTCGCCTTGTTCAGCAAGGACCTTGCCTTCTAAGACTAAATGTGATTCTTCACCCTCATGGGCATTTGCTTCCCCCATTGATGCTCCGGGGGGAAACTCCACACTCATCAATCTCAATCCGCCAATTGATGCGATATGCTCGATTTTCAACTCATTAAAAGAGGAATAGGTCCGCTCATTTTTTTTGACAACTCGCATGTGCTGTTTTTTCTCTAATAATAAATAAGGTAATGGGATTTCTAAATAATTAGCAATCGTTTGCAAAGTATTTATTGATGGAGAGGTGTTATTATTTTCAACATTGCTAATAAACCCTTTTGAAAGACCTGTGCCTTCACACATTTGGGCAATTGTTATCTTTTTTCTGTTTCGGATGGCGCGAATTTTCGATCCAATATCCAATTTTTCCACCTCCAACGTTTTCTTATATAGAACTTATTTATATATTAGCAAAAAAATAATTGACAATCTATAAAATCTGTTGTTATCTTATAAATAACAAAAGTTCATATTAAGAAACACATTTATTTTTTTGTATTTTAGTTTTCTTATATGAATCTTTGTTTATTATTCAAATAAACTGACTCTCAATTCTTTAGGATTAGTATTTACGTCTATAGCCAACCTATAGATATCAATAATTTAAATTTATAGAAAGGGTGACGGCATTGAAATCATCATTGACTTACGTACTTCTTAAGCCTGGGCAAGTAGATCCCGATAAATCCTATCCTGCCTTATTTTTGATGCATGGAATGGGCAGTAATGAACAAGATTTGCTGCCATTAGTTGCCGGTTTGGAAGAGAAATTTTTCATTTTTAGTATTCGTGGTCCATTAGTGCAGCCACCTGGCTTCGCGTTTTTTACGATTGAAGGCTTTGGAAAACCGCACCGCGATATTTTTGATGAGACAGTAAGGAAGATCGCCAATTTTATTGATGATGTTTTGACTGAATATCCAGTAGATCCAAATCAACTATATTTGGCCGGTTTTAGTCAGGGAGCAATTCTTTCGATGTCCCTCGCAATAAAGCTGGGTAACCGTTTTAAAGGCATTGCCGCTTTAAGTGGGTACATTCCTGGATTTGTGAAAGAAGAATATGAAAAGAACCGGGTAGATGAACTATCGCTGTTTATATCCCACGGTGAATTTGACCAGATTCTGCCCTACCAATGGGGTGTTGAAAACGAGGAATACTTTAGAAGTTTGGGAGCAAAAGTCAATTTCCACACGTATCCGGCGGGTCATACTGTCACATTAAAAAATCAACAAGATTTTACAAAATGGTTAGTAAACAAACTAGAAAAATAAACATAATAGGAGAGATGAGAAAATGTTAAAAAAATACGAGGTAAGTACATTCATTTTACGTGTAGTTTTAGGAGCAACGTTCTTTGTCCACGGATTGGTAAAATTTCAAGGCGGAATCGAAAATATTGCCGGCTGGTTTGCAAGTATTGGTCTGCCAGGTTTCATGGCATACGGTGTAGGGCTACTGGAAGTAGTAGGGGGGATCGCCTTAATTCTCGGATTTGGAAGCAGAATCGTTTCCGCTTTATTTGTATTGTTAATGGCTGGTGCCATTATTAAAGTTAAATTAGCAGGCGGCTTTTTGGGAAATGGGCAAGGTGCCGGTTATGAATTAGAACTAGCGTTTCTAGCGATGTCATTATTAATCGCCATCAATGACAGCAAGTTGTTCGCTCTCGACCAACTATTATTTAATAAAGAAAAGAAAGACACTAATATTAGAAAAGCGGCTTAATTAAAGGAGGAATCATAATGCTTCCATCATTATTTATCGCACATGGCGCTCCATTACTGGCGATTGAAAACAATGAATACACACAGTTTTTAAATCAATTAGGGAAAAATCTTCCTCGTCCTAAGGCTATTGTCATTTTTTCAGCCCATTGGGAATCCCGTTTGCAAAAAGTAAGTGATGTTGAACAATATAGTACCATTTATGATTTTGGAGGATTTCCTCCTGAATTATATACGATTCAATATCCTGCCCAGGGAAATCATGAACTTTCGCAAGAAATAATGGATTTGTTTGCTGCCAATGAGGTTCCGTTTGAAACTGAAATGCAGCGCGGCCTCGACCATGGTTCATGGGTTGTCCTTCGGATGCTGTATCCGAACGCTGATATTCCTGTTATTGCGATGTCGGTCAATTCCCGCCTGTCTCCTGAAGAACAGTATAAAATCGGCAAAACCTTGACCGGGCTACGAGAAAAAGATATCTTAATCATCGCCAGCGGGGGGACTTCGCATAACTTAAGAGCCGTCAATTGGGCAGATAGCGGAGTGGACCAATGGGCTCTTGAATTTGAAGATTGGCTTGCCTACCATCTGAACCATTGGGATCTAGACTCATTATTCCATTATGATACCTTAGCTCCAAATGCGGAATATGCCGTTCCTCCGTATGGAAGAGAACACTTTATCCCGTTGTTTTACGCAATGGGTGCGGCAGACAATGAGCAAAAAGCAAAATTGATGCATCGCAGCTTCCGTTATGGAAATCTGACACATAGTGTTTGGCAATTTGGATAATTGTTAATAAATCAAATACATTAACTAGCCGACAGTGAAATGACTATGAAAAAATAGGTCATTTCACTGTCGGCTTTGGTATTATATAAAAAGAGAGTTAGAACAGTTTTTTTGGAGGAATATTTGTATGGCGAAGACAATTTTCACGAACGGAACAATCTATACGCTGGATGAACTGCAGCCCTTGGCAGAGGCAGTTGTAGTGGAGAATGGAAGAATTCTTGATGTGGGTACTCATGCTGAAATGACCCTTCAATGGGGTAGAGATGGGTCTCATGTTGTAGATTTGCAAGGGAGGACGGTTACTCCCGGACTGATTGACAGTCATCTGCATCTTTCTGGCGTGGCCTTTAATTTCTTAGATCTTGATTTAACGGGGGTCAAGTCAAAACAAGAAATGCTCGATAAGCTCCGTTCAAAAGCAAACAGCGTTCCGCCTGGAAAATGGCTGGTCGGAATGGGTTGGGATGAGAATTTGTTTACCGAAGGCGGAATTCCGACGCTTGAAGAACTGGATTATGCAGCACCGCATTGTCCAATTTATTTAAAACGGATTTGCCACCACGCCTTTCTAGTAAACAGTAAGGCTCTTGAAGTGTCTGCTTACGACCCTACCATTGAGGTTCCCGCCGGGGGAACGGTTGTATTAGATCCTATTACGAAAAAACCGACAGGAATGATTTTGGAATCAGCATCTAAACTATTTACCAAACACATTCCGGATAAGAGCTATGAAGAGTTAAAAAGCGGTTTAGAGAAGGCAATGAACTTTGCTGTAAAAAAAGGGTTAACAAGTGTTCACACGAATGATCCAGCCTTTTTTGGCGGATTAGAGCATACCTATAGAATGTATGATGAATTAATTAATCAAGAAGGAAAAGCCTTACGCTGCAATCTATTGATCGATTATCCTTACCTTCAGGCTTTGAAAGCTAAGGGAATGTATGCCGGTTACGGGAATGAGAAATTGCAAATCGGCTCTATTAAAATATTCGCAGACGGCGCGTTTGGCAGAAGAACGGCGCTATTATCTGAGCCATATCATGATCAACCTGGTGTGTATGGGGATGCAATGCTTAGCCAAGAAAAACTATATGAGATTGTGAAAAACGTAAGGGAATATGGGATGCCAATTGCTGTACATACCATTGGTGATCAAGCATTGGAAAATGTTCTGGATGTGCTTGAGCAATTCCCATCGGTCGAGTATCGTGACCGGATTATCCATGTTTCTTTGGTAAGGCCGGATTTGATTAAGAGACTAGCGGCACCAAGCCGGATTGCTGATATTCAACCGAGATTTGTGGTCGGAGATTATCCTTGGATTAAAGAAAGATTAGGGGATAAACGGGAGCAGTATTTATATGCATGGAAATCGCTGCTTGCGGCAGGTGTCATTTGTGCAGGCGGTTCTGATGCCCCAGTTGAACCTGTGGACCCTTTATTAGGTATTCATTCAGCGATAACTCGGAGAGCCCCATGGGATTCCCATGAAGGTTGGAATGCCGGAGAAAAGCTATCTATACACGAAGCTGTGAGATTGTTTACGGTTGGTGGTGCCTACGCTACCAACGAAGAAACTTTAAAAGGAACAATTTCTAGAGGAAAGCTGGCGGATATGACAGTTTACTCGAAAAATCTATTCGAACTTGAAGACCCGGATGAACTGCTGCAAACTTCGGTTGAAATGACAATTATTGATGGAGAAATACAATAAAATTAAATTAATTCCTTCCCAATAAATGAAATTGGGAAGGAATTATAAACCCTATTCATCTCTTGGTGCAGAACCCATAAAGAATCCATCAAAGAAAGTTGCCATCATAATTGTGCCGTCTTGATCTATAAAAGGTACCCCTACTATTGTAATTCCATAAGAATTATGTACGAATACTTCAGTGTTATTTATCCCTCTCCAGTTATCTCCATCCTTAATAATAGAAAGTTTTGCATTTTTAAATTCCTGACTGCTGATTAAATTAGCAATTATTTTGTTTTTCTGTACCCCGTAAATAAGAGTAACATTATGACAAGTACAATCCTCATCTTCCGCTGCTTTTACAGGATTACCGGGTGCAGCAAAAAGGGAAAGAGCAATAAATCCACCACAAATAAGGGCCAACATTTTTTTCTTCATACTTTTTTCCTCCTTTTATTAAACTCTGTATTATCATTCTATTCATTTCGACAATCTCCTTCAAAATACCCGAAATACTAACGACTAACACATATATTTATGCCCAAAATGTGTCCGTCACCCTAAAAGTTGTCAATTTATCCTAAATAAGGTCTAATAGAATTAGTATTTTCGTATGGTAAAGGGGAATCGTGTGTGGGGTTTTTTGCAGGAGTATTAGTCATCTATAATTTACTTTTATTCTATATCGTCTGGAATGGATGGAAATGGCTGAAAACATTTATTGTTGGAAAAAAGCGTATAATGTTTATCTACTGGCTGGTCCTCATTTTTGTTGCCTATACCTTTGTGTACGCCCGTTTTTTAGATGATAGTGCAGTATTTACGTGGCTTGGCGGGATTTGGCTGGGGATTTTTTATTATGCTGTTCTGCTGCTTCCTATAGTAAACCTTTTTGTTTTTCTTACAAGATTTTCACGTATCAAAAGGGAAAAAGCTGTAAAATGGTCCGGTTTTACCACTGTATTGATTATTGCAGGATTATTTACATTAGGCTTATACAATGCCTTTACTCCCGTCGTAAGAACCTATGAAATCAACATTCCGAAGCAGGTGGAAGTGGTAAAAAGTCTTAACATTGTCATGGCGTCCGACATGCATTTTAGTGAAATGTCGGGGGCAAACCATGCTAAAAACCTCGTTAAGCACATCAATGCGTTGAAACCTGACCTTGTGCTGTTTCCAGGGGATATTATTGATGATGATGTGGATCCTTTTCTCGATAAAGGGATTCCGGATATTTTGAAAAAGATAAAAGCGCCGGTCTATGCCTCTATGGGGAATCATGACCGGGAGGACCCTGGGATTGATCTGATTAAAATTTTTAATAACAGTGGTATGAGGCTAATGGCAGATGAAGTAATTATTTTAGATAATGGGATTACCTTGGTTGGCAGAAAAGACCGCGGTTATCAGGATGTGGTTAGGATGAAGCTTTCCGATTTAATGAAACAAGTGAATTTATCAAAACCAGTTATTCTCCTTGACCACCAGCCGTATGATTTGGATGTTGCCGAAAATAATGGAGTAGACCTGATGGTGTCCGGACATACTCACCGTGGACAATTGTTTCCGGCTAATTTAATAACAAATAAGATTTATGAAAATGATTGGGGCTATCTAAAAAAAGGACAGCTACATTCGATAGTCACGTCAGGATATGGTTTCTGGGGAACGCCCCTAAGAATTGGTACTCAGTCTGAAATAGTTCAACTAAAAGTGAAGTTTACAAAATAACGAAGAGCCAACTTGGTATTTTTCAAAAAAATGCCAAGTTGGCTCTTTTTCTCTTTATTATCGGGCAGGAAGGAATTTTTCATTAGAATAAAGAAACTATTGTTGGAGCCAGATTTAGGATGTTTGATTTGGAGGGTTATATGAATTTAGACGATTCGGTTGTTCATTTTTTAAGAAAAACAGAACCGCTTTATATACATCTTGCTGTCGCCAATTCTGAAGGGCGTTCCTATTCCGTTCGGGGGTTTGGTGTGCAAACAAATGAAGGGAAGGACCAGCTTAAAATTTTCATACTTAAATCGCAAACAAAGAAGGTTTTATCTTTTATTCATTCAGGCACTGGAAAAATTTCGTGCTTATTTACGGATGGTTTTACGAATGAATCCTATCAAATAAAAGGGAGTTTTATAGAATCAAAATTGTGTACTGAAGAGGATAATGAATTCTTATCACGGTATCGGAAAGGCAGCCTAAAGCTTTTTCCAAAAATGTACAACAAATTTCCGTTGTCAGTAACGTTTTGTGATTCCGTATCGTTTTTTGTAGAAGAAGTTTATGTCCAAACACCCGGTCCTTATGCAGGGAGCAGGTATGTAAAAGGAGTGGATACCCATGATACCTGAGGAGATGCATCCTGCCTTAATGGGAGTAGTACCAGCAACCATAATCACTAGCAATAAGGATGAAGTACCCAATATTACAAATATCGCCAGGGTATGGTTGGTTGATTCTAATCATGTTGCCATAGCCAACCATATGTTAAACAAGAGCATTAAAAATTTGCGAGACAATCCATTTGCCTTTATTCGGACAATGGATACTAATACATTTACGACCTGGGAAATCGAAGTAGAATACGAGGGATCTAATTCAGATGGTGAAATTTTTACGGAAATGAAGAAGCAATATGAGGTTCTCTCGATGATGCTGGAATCTGGCAATCCCATTAATGTAAAAAGTGCTGAGGTATTCCGGGTACTGTCGGTCCGAATTTGCGACGAAGAAAATAATCATTTGATTTCTAATACCGATTTATATAATCCCTTACTGGAACAATTAGAGAAAAAATTAGGCTGGGATTCCTCTGCAGTATGGATAGGGGATGAAGCTTCAGATGAACTACATCTTGTCACAATGCGGGGGCTGGATGAGGAATTAGCAGCTAAAGTTCTGAAACGGGTCGCCCAGTTGTCATTTCAGCAAAAAAAGCCATTACGGATTTTAAATATCCGATCACAGTTCCAATATGCGGTTACCACTTTTCTTCGTCTACAGGATGTTCAAAATAATTTTACTGGCCAAGACTACCGGAAAATTCATCAACATTTTGTTGCCATCCCACACATAGGGGAAGACGGGGAAGTCATTGCCGTCATTGCGAGTCAAAGTAATGATTCTGATAAATTTCGTATGTTTGAAGAAGAGGTATTGGAGAGCTTTTCGAGGGGATTGGCAAAGTTAATTAAAAAAAGCAGCGGAATTAATGACAAAAACGAACGTCTGAAGATATTGGAACAGGAGCTTGAACATGTTCTGCTCAAGGTCTCAAAACAGACTTCAAAGGTGAAAATCCCTTTAAGTCCAAGGGAAATCCAGGTTGCGATACAGGTCGCAAAAGGACTTACTAATGACCAAATCGCGCAAACTTTGTTCATTAGTAAGAGGACGGTCACCACCCATTTGGAAAGGATTTATCAAAAATTAGAGATAAGCTCTCGTGCTGCCTTGACAAAGTATGTTCATGAAAATGGTCTAACAGACTCATCCGCTTAAAATTACGTATTTTAACCGATATTTTTCATTTGGCAAACCACTTATGATAAGTTCAAGACTTATGAATAGGTGGTGTTTTTTATGGAATGGATTGTTTTATTACATGTTGTCTCGGCAGTTGTCGGGCTTGGCCCTGCTTATGCCTTTCCTTTGATTTTAAGGAAGGAAAAATCACTGGAGGAAGTAAAAAGGATGGCGGACCTGGTGACAAGGTTAGAGATCCTTCCAAAAATCTTTGGTGGGTTAACGTTGTTAACCGGGATATTATTGGTCTGGCTTGGCAATTACGGCACGTTTTTTACTTTATGGATTGTGGCCGCGCTCATCTTGTTTATTTTAGCGGAAGTGGTCATCATTGGATTTCTGACTCCTGCAGCTAAAAAACTTGCTATGACTCTAACGGAATTAACCAAACAAGGAGAATCCGAAACAAATCCAATAAGTTTAGACCTTCTATCAAAAGTGCGAAACTACCATATTACCTCATGTGTAATTGTATTGGTGATTATTGCTCTGATGGTCTTAAAACCAGTATAAGGAGAGGGAAAAATTGAATCAATGGACGAAAAAGTATTTATCAATATTATACGTTGAGGCAGCTGCACCAAGCTATGAATTTTTGCAGCGCTTAGTAGAGGCACATTTGCATCGTTTACCATTTGAAGTATGCAGTAAATATTATTATTTCTCCACTAAGAAAAAAAATGAGTTCATTCCCTCCAAGGAAGAGTTTTTGGATAACTTTCTTGAACGAGGCTTTGGAGGAAATTGTTATATTTTAAATATTCATTTCGGGGAACTGCTACAATCTCTGGGATTTGACGCAAAATATGTCCGTGCTAGAGGCGGAAATAACCATCTAGCATTGATGGTGACAATCGGGGGTAAATCCTATTATACAGATGTCGGGTACATGGCCCCGTTATTTGAACCGCTATTTATTGAGAAGGAGCCCTATTTGATTCGCTGCGGCGAAGAAATTATCATAAAAAAAGAAAACAAGTTTGAATATCTGATTGATAGGAGAACTGGCGGGCAAAGTTTTGTCGTCAAAACAATAGAGTGGGATCCAGTAAAGCTTGAGAGTTTCAAAGAAGATATCATCCATTCTCATCGGGATGAGGAGGAAAATCCATTTATGCGCAGGATTGTCGCGACCATCTTTAAGGAACGAGTTAGCTATGCAGTCATGAATTCGAAACTAATCATCAAATCGGATCAGCATATCCAAGTCCAGGACTTCGTAGATAAGGGCGAATGGCTCAACATGATGCAATCAACCTTTAACCTACACAAACAAGACCTTGAATTTGCGCTAAATTTCCTGAAAGAACGTAATGTCTTGATTTTTAATTAAAAATATATTAACCGAGGTGTCAAACTATATGTAAAAATTACCATATCGCTTGACACTTTTCTTTTTCATAGATTAATATGTAAGCGCATACACTTTTTCTATATGCCTATTTTTCTGAACAATAGAATAGGGAGGGAACATTGTTGAATATTAGTGAAGTTTTGTTTCAAACGGCAAAAGAAATGCCCAATCATGCTGCTATTGTATTTCGGAACGAGAAAATTACCTATCAGGAGTTAGCTGATAAGGTGAAGGAAAAAGCAGCAGGACTTCGAAAGTATGGAATTACAAACGGTTCCCATGTCGGTCTTATGATGGCCAATAAGCCGGAGTATGTCATTGCCTATTTTTCCTTGCTAGCAATTGGTGCCACTGTGATTCCTCTTAATCCTACCTTCAAAGAAAATGAAATAACCTATATTCTAAATGATTCCGATGCTGTTGCCCTTATTGTTGATGAAATTGGCCTTGGTGAAGTTCAAAAGGCTCACAAATCTCTCTCGTCAGTAAAATCTATCTTCACTTTAACCAAAACAGAAGCCTATGTCGCATGGGAAGAAGTCTCCGGTAAACCAGCAGATTTCTATATTGAACCAAAAAATCAATATGATAATGCCCAAATAATTTATACTTCAGGAACAACTGGCAAGCCGAAAGGGGCATTGATTACGCACGGAAATCTGGGATGGATGTCAGAAACGAGTGCTGATCTTTTGGAGCTAACAAAGGAAGACCGAGTTCTTGTCGTTCTCCCGTTATTTCATGCGTATGCAAAGCTGCAGGGCTTACTTATCTGCGTGCTAAGAGGGGCTACGATCTACCTCGAAGAACGCTTTATTCCAGATGTTATCTTACAGAAGCTTGCAGAAAATCAAATTTCCATTTTCCTCGGAGTTCCTACCATGTACACGATGTTTGTCCATTCTCCAAAAATAAAAGAATTAGATTTTTCCAGACTAAGACTTGCAGGTTCAGGCGGTGCCAGCCTCCCGGTTGAAATTTTAGAAAAAGTCGAGGCGGAAATGGGTGTGCAAATCGGCGAAGGCTATGGCCAGACCGAAAGTACTGTCATGATTAGCTGTTTCCCTAGCGAAATTGAAAAGGTTCCAGGGTCAGTCGGGGTGCCCGTTCCTGGCATCGAACTGCAAATAGTCGATCCGATTGGCAGGGAAGTCCCTGTTAACGAAGTCGGGGAAATTATTTTTAAAGGGCCTAACGGCATGAAAGGCTATTATAAAAAGGAAGAAGCAACGAACGAGACAATAAAAGAAGGCTGGGTCTATACGGGAGACCTGGGCAGGAGGGATGAGCGAGGATACCTTTATATTGTTGACCGCAAAAAGGACATGATTATCCGTGGCGGCTACAATGTCTATCCACGTGAAATAGAGGAGGTTCTTTATACACACCCAAATATTGTAGAGTGCGCGGTAGTGGGCGAATCAGACCCTGTTTTTGGAGAAGAAGTAGCTGCTTACGTTGTGACGAAATCGGAAATCACACCAGACGAGATCACTAGTTTCTGTAAACAGCAGCTGGCTCATTACAAGATTCCTAGAAAAATATATTTTATGAAAGAACTTCCTAAAACAACAACTGGAAAGATCCTTAAAACACCATTAAAAAAGAAATAAATCTCCAACAGTTTGTTCTTTTTTCGATAGGACAAAGAATATCTTTTAAGGTATATACTTACAAATTGATAGGTGGAAAGTTTGGGAGGGAATCTATTTGAGAGCTGCACAAATTATTGAGCAAAGACAGCCATTAAGAATCGGAAATGTAGTTGATCCAACACCAGGTCCACATGATGTGATTGTAAAGGTAGAGGCAAGCGGTGTATGCCGGAGTGATTGGCATGCGTGGATGGGAGACTGGGCATGGCTTGGCCTGAGTCCAGTGCTGCCAATTATACCAGGCCACGAATTTGGGGGAGTTGTTGAAGCCGTCGGAAAAGAAGTAAAAAACTTCAGGCCAGGCGACAGGGTGACGGCACCGTTTCATGAAGGCTGTTCACACTGCTCAAGCTGCTTGAGCGGACATTCTAACCGCTGTGATAACCTGCAAATTTTCGGGTTCGCCCATGATGGTGCCTATGCAGAATATGTAAAGGTTCCGAATGGAGATTTTAATCTGGTCCCGCTTCCAGATGAGGTCGATACAGTGACAGCTGCTGCGATTGGCTGCCGCTACATGACGGGCTTCCATGGTGTGGTGCGTGCCAACTTGAAGCCAGGGAATTTCCTAGTGGTCCATGGGGCAGGCGGTGTAGGGTTGTCGTCAGTTCAGGTTGGAAATGCGATTGGCGCCCAAGTCATTGCGGTAGATGTGGATGATGCCAAATTGGAAATGGCCCGAAAAGAAGGCGCGGTTGCTACGGTGAATGCCCGAAATGAGAATGTGGTGTCAGCTGTAAAGGAAATCACCAGGGGCGGTGCCCATGCATCTATTGAAGCGCTGGGAATCCAGGAAACGATCCTTAATTCTGTCCTTTGCCTACGAAAGGGCGGCCGCCATGTGCAAATTGGCTTAACAACCCATAACGAACAAGGAATTGCCGGCCTTCCAATTGATGCAATCACGGCAATGGAATTAGAAATCGTCGGAAGCCTTGGGAATCCACGGTCTGAGTACGATGGATTATTGTCAATGATTGCCCAAGGCAAATTAAATCCACGTTCCCTGGTATCAAGGGAGATTGCTCTAGACCAAGTGAATGACGTCCTCAATGATATGACTAATTTTAAAACATATGGCTTTAATGTCATTACAAAATTTAAATAAGCACTGATTTCGAATAAATAGCCTGGTGTCTGCCGGGCTATTTATTATGTAAAAATCAGCAGGGATATTGCCTTCCTTGTTGAAATAGTTTAATAGGTACGGAAAATTTTTAAAGGAGGGACAACGTAAATGATTTCAACCTTAAGATTCCCAAAACGTTCATATACCGGCTGGGGCTCGATTTCGAAGCTTTTTGAAGAACTGGAGGATATGAAGCCCAGCCGTATTCTAGTAGTTACCGACCAAACCCTTGTTAAAATTGGATTGGTCCAACAATACTTATCTCCCCTAAATGAACAATTTGATGTTAGCCTCTATACTGATGTTGAGCCGGAACCAACGCTCGCTTGTGCAGAGAGATTGGCGGCGTATGCCAGCGAAGGCGGGTTTGATTGTGTTATCGGTTTAGGCGGCGGTAGTGCATTGGACTTGGCAAAAATCGCTGCCGTCATATCGCAAAATGAGGGTGATACAGCAGATTATCTTAATCTCTCTGGTACACGGAAGCTAAAAACTAGGGGCGTCCCGAAAATATTAATTCCCACAACATCTGGAACTGGCAGTGAGGTAACAGATATTGCCGTTGTTTCCCTTGAAGGGACCAAGGATGTCGTCACACATGATTTCTTACTAGCGGATATTGCGATAGTTGATCCGCAATTAACCCTGTCTGTTCCAAAAAGAATAACAGCGGCCACCGGAATTGATGCATTGACACATGCTGTGGAAGCCTTTCTTTCTGTTAATGCAAACGAGGCAACAGATGCACTTGCCATTAAAGCAGTTGAATTAATCGCTGGCTCATTAAGGAATGCTGTTGAGAATGGGGAAAACCAGGAAGCTAGAACTGCGATGAGTTATGGCAGTTATCTTGCCGGACTGGCCTTTTTTAACGCTGGAGTCGCCGGTGTTCACGCACTTGCCTATCCGCTTGGAAGCCAATTCAAATTACCCCACGGAGAGTCCAACGCTGTGTTGCTTCCCTATGTCATGAAAACGATTTCTTCAACCTGCCGTAACAAACTGAATCGAGTATGCAACATATTAACCAATCACGGTGAGGAACGGTCTGAAGAGGAAATTTTAACGTTATTTTATAAACTGGTCGAAAGCGTCGGGCTTCCAACGACACTAAAAGAATATGGCATACCAGAATCCAGTCTTACAAGCTTAACTGAAGATGCAATCAAACAAAAAAGACTGCTGGCCCGAAGCCCAAAACCTCTTGGCAAAGATGAAATCTATCAAATTTATCAAATGGCTTTTAACGGCTTAAATTAAAAGGTGGTTATCTCATGTATTTGACCGTAATCGAACCAAGGGTTTCTGAAACTGACGGTGTCGGGCATATCAATAATACGACGATCCCAATTTGGCTGGAGGCAGGCCGAAACAAGCTTTTTAAATTATTCAACCCGGATGATACCTTTCATGACTGGAAAATGATTATTTTAAAAACAAATGTAGAATACGTCGCACAAATTTACTTTGGTAAAGACGTAGAGGTAAAAACGTGGGTGAAAAAAATCGGCAATTCCAGTTTGGAGCTATATGAGGAAATTCATCAAGAGGGCAGACTATGCGTTATTGGTACTGCAGTATATGTGAATTTTAACCTCGAAACGCAGAAATCCGAACCAATTCCTAATGATATTAGACAAGAATTGGAGCTTCATTTATATGAGAGTATTAATTAATGAGGGGGAATTTAAGTGACACCTCGCAAAATGAAATTTTGGGGATGGGGCTATGAAGATGGCCTGTCCCCTCAGCTTCAGTATCAAGTGGAAGCAGCAATGGCAAAGCGGTTTGGAGTAAGCGAATGGAAGAAGACGCCGCCGCCAGCTATCGCTGAAATATCTCTCAAGCAGCCTCGCATAAACATACCACAATCTCTTCAGCATCTTTGTACGAATGATACCCACGAGCGCTTATCGCACACATATGGAAAATCCTACCGGGATGTCGTGAGGGCTTTTCGTCGTGATTTTACGAATGCCCCAGACATAGTGGCATTCCCCCGAACGGAAAATGAGCTTATTAATATTTTAGATTGGTGTAATGATAATCATGCTGCTGCCATTATTTATGGCGGCGGAACAAGTGTAGTAGGAGGTGTTGAGCCTGAAATCGATGACCGATATTCGGGTTCAGTATCGATTGATTTAAGGAATTTTAATCAAGTCCTTGAAGTTGACAAAATTTCTCGTGCTGCACGAATTCAGGCGGGGATTCGCGGGCCGGCTATTGAGAAGCAATTAAAGGAGCAGGATTTAACTCTCCGTTTCTTCCCACAGTCTTTCGAATTTTCCACGTTAGGAGGATGGATTGCTACCCGGGCCGGGGGCCATTTTGCCACCCTGCACACCCATATCGATGATTTGGTGCAATCGCTCCGTGTCATTACTCCAAAAGGCGTGGTTGAAACAAGAAGGCTGCCCGGTTCTGGTGCAGGACCCAGCCCTGACAGGATGTTTATTGGCTCTGAAGGTACCCTTGGAATCATCACTGAGGCCTGGGTCAGGCTGCAGGATCGACCAGTTTATCGGACTGCAGCATCGGTACGTTTCCCAGATTTTCAGTCCGGAGTGAAAGCCGTCCGGGTGTTAAGCCAATCTGGTTTATATCCTTCCAATTGCCGTTTACTTGATGCAGGAGAGGCGCATGACTCTGGGGCAGGGGACGGGAAAAAAGCAGTACTTATGCTTGGCTTTGAGTCGCATGATCATCTTCTTGACGTTTGGATGATTAGGGCATTAGAATGCTGTAAGGAATTTGGCGGAGTATATGGGAAGGATGTTATCAAAACTAGAAGGGATTTATCCGCAAGCAGGGAAGGTGATGTGGGTACGTGGCGAAATGCATTTATCCAGGCACCGTATCTAAGGGATGTCCTTGTTGGCTTAGGGATAATTGTGGAAACCTTCGAAACAGCGATAACATGGGACCGTTTTGAAGCATTTCATACCGGAGTAATGGAGGCTGCCCAAAAGGCAGTTAGAGAAATTTCCGGCCATAACGGATGGGTGACATGCCGAATCACACATGTATACCCTGATGGACCGGCACCATATTACACTGTTAAGGCACTCGGGAAGCATGGCAGTGAACTTGAGCAGTGGGACGAAATCAAAGCAGCTGTATCTGAGGCCATCATTTCCCTTGGCGGCACGATTACCCACCATCACGCAGTCGGCCGTGACCACCGGCCATGGTATGACAAGCAGCGGCCGGACCTGTTTGCCTCTGCATTAAAATCGGTAAAACGCACACTGGACCCTGGATATATTCTTAACCCGGGAGTGCTCATAGATTAAAGCTGCATTTAAGGGCTCTTATGCTACCGATCCGATGATTTTTTCAAGGGTTGGGGCGCATATAAAGGAACCGATGATTTTTTTAGCAATCGAGGTCATATAAATTCTCTACACTAAAAGGCCTTACCCCCGGTGCTTATAAACAGCAACGCAGGGAGTAAGGCCCTTTTAAACTTAATTTCCTTTTACTGTGTAGTATTTAATCGGATTCTTTTCGGACTCCTTCAAGACTTCTGAGATTGTGTTTGTTATGCTTTGTGGTCCTTTGGCATCAAGCCCGGTCTCCCACATCATCATTCCACCCATACCATGGTCTAGGGCCAATCTCGTTTTCTTCTTCATTGTCTCTTCACCATTATAATAGTAGGTTGTTCCGTTCATTTGGACTGTATCAGCACCAGAATTGGCAGGATTCTGATTCAAAATTGCTCCGAATGAAACCTGCTTGACTTTTGGATCCTCAGGCTGGGCATACAGCGGTACCCCAAGCACTAATTTCTCCTTTGAAATATTATATTTATCAAAAAGTCCTGTCCAATAGCTTACGATTTTTTCAGTGAATGGGTATGGAGAAAGGTTTGCGGCATGGTAGCCGTCATCCCATTGTCCGTCATAGGCCATAATGTTTACGTGGTCCACGTATTGAAACATTTCTGGCTCATATTTAACAAAGGCAATTTCCGTTAACGTAACTGCATGAATCATCGAATAAACTGCAATTGACAGCTCTTTGTTTTTAGGGTGAAGCTGTTCGCTTAATTCTTTCGCGAACGCGGACAGATTTTGAGCATCCTCAGCAGAACGAGGGTGTTCAAAATCGATATCGATTCCGTCCAAATTTTCTCTATCAGCAATTCCAGTTAGCTCATTTACTAGTCTTGTCCGCGATTCCGGATTTGAAATGGCCGTTTTGAAATATTCATACGATTCTCCGCCTTTAATGTGATACCATCCACCAATGGCTAAAATCGCCTTCGTATTATGTTTTTTCGCATTTGTGACCATTGCCCGCAAGTTACCAAGTGCAGCATCGCCGTTAAGCAAAATTCCGCCATCCTTGGTCGGATGCACAAAAGAGAAGATTACATGGGACAACTTGTCATATTCGACCGTATTCGGGTCACGAAAATCTTGGACATATCCAATGAGAACTTTGGTGTGCGCTTTTTCCACTTCAGGGACTGTTTTTTCCTGTGGTTTTAAAGCGGATTTTGGTGATTGATCTATTTTTACAATTTTTGAATCATGATCGTTTTCGGAAAAGAACAATCCTGCAGCAATTCCTCCAATAAAGGTAAATAAGATTACCAGCGCAAGGAGGATTTTTCGTTTATTCATCGCTGACTTCCTCCTATAAAAATATGACATTAAAAGTTTAACAGATTAGGAGGAAGGAGTGGATGGTAATATCTTGTAGGTTTATAAAATTCGGAATATTCTTTAAACATAACTCGAATTATGGTACAATTTGCAAATGTAAGTCATTTCCAAAGAAATAAAATAAAGGAGATAATTAGGGAATGGATAGCAAGGACCACTTAAGTAGGACTGAATCAGGAAAACGGCAGAATTTCAAAAATAAGATTAGTTTTACCATTATTATTGTAGTTGTATTAGTTGCTTGTACTTTTGCAATTGCTAATTATATTAAGAGAGATAAGACTATTCCTACGAGTACCCCTGTAATCGTTAAAGATTCTAAGCAAGAGGACAAGAGTGATGTTCAGAAGGAACAACCGGAACAACCTCAGGCTCAAATACAGACGCAGCAAAATACAGAAACGACAATTAAAATAAGTGCAGCTGGTGATTTTACGTTAGGGACAGACGAAACTTTTACATATCCAGATACTTTTGTTCGTACAGCATCGGCAAACGGTTTGGCTTATTTTGTTCAAGAACTCGATAATATTTTTCAGGAGGATGATCTTACTACGGTCAATTTAGAAACGACGTTAACAAATTCAACACAAAAAGCGCAAAAAACATTTCGCTTTAAAGGAGATCCCGGTTATGCGGAAATATTGAAACTGGGCAGTATTGAAGCAGTTAACCTCGCCAACAATCATATCCATGATTACCTTCAGAAAGGATATACTGATACGATTGAAGCTTTGAAGAACCAACAAATCGGCTATTTCGGCTACGAAAATCAATATATAACAACCGTAAAGGGCGTTAAAATAGGGGCTTTAGGCTTTGAAGGCTGGCAGGATACTCGTGAAGTAAGGAATAAGGTTTCACAAGGTATCAACCAGTTGCGAGAGCAGGGGGCACAAATTGTTCTTGTTCATTTTCACTGGGGAGTGGAACGGCAATACGTTCCAACAGCCTCGCAAAAATCATTGGCCCACTTTGCAATCGATAGTGGTGCCGATTTGATTCTAGGACACCATCCACATGTCGTCCAGGGAATTGAAGAATATAACGGTAAATTTATTGTGTACAGTCTTGGGAATTTTATGTTTGGAGGAAACCGGAATCCGTCTGATAAAGACACGTATGTTTTTCAACAGACATTTCATCTGGAAAATGGAGTGCTGACTGGCAAAAAAGAAATCAATGTAGTCCCATTTTCGATATCTTCTGTTTCGTCGAAAAATAATTACCAGCCTACAAAGTTGAAAGGTTCGGAGTTTGATAGGGTGAAGAAGAAGATTATTGATGTTTCGAATAAAATTAATGGGACTGGGTGGATGGTTTATGATCAGGTAGTGAATGAAGAATAAATCAAATTTAAAATGATAAAAAATTTAAAGCAGAGAAGGGACTCTCTGCTTTAAACCTTTATTGATTAGGAGTCCATGGTGTTAAATCATATGAACGTCTAGCTGTTGTAAATTGTGTACCAAAGAAAGGATCTGCGACAGCCTCAGGATTTAAGATGTCATCTCCGGCCGGTTTTTCACCCTTTTCCGCCCATTTAATTAAGTCGTCAAATGCATTAATCTGTTCTTGTGCATTAAATTCACAATGGCCAATAGTTCGAATAGCGCGAGAAACCAGCAGGTTATTCTTTCCTTTTTCCTCAGCTCTTTTCGCATAAATCTGCTCCATGGAGAATGGTACAAATAGGTCACCTAAAGTATGGAGTGAAACAGTTGGAACCTTTAAATCTCCTGTTACTTTAGGAATGGCGGCTAAACCATTATTATTACGGCCATTTGGATCATTGGCAATTCGAAGGACACTGGCGTTTAGTGCTTTTTCTTCGTCAGTTAAAGCAGGATTGCTATCCAACTGGTAAATCGTATCCGTATTATTGACTACATTACCAGTTGCTTCGCCATAAGCAAGATTTGTTGGCATTCTCCAGAGTAGAAAATCGTCAAAGGCAAATCTGTAGGCGGTCTCAAATAATGGCCGATCACCGCCACTTAGATTTTCAGTAACTCTTTCTAGGAGAGCACCCTCTTTAGTCAATGATTTAAATATATTTGTATCTTTATTAATTGGTACTACACCATTCCCTAATTTACCTTCCATAAACGGTATCGTTTCCGTAAAGTATTTATCGTCAGCCATTACCTTCTGGTCTTTTTTATCAATCCCCGATAACGATTGTGCTAAAAGCCCATAATCCGTAAAGAAATCAAACAATTCTGAGTCTCCCATTACGCCGCACATTGGCAAGGCGCCATCTACGTCACCATACTGCTCAGCATAAACACCGGTAATATGACCGCCCATGGAGTGACCCATAATATAAGTACGTGTAGGATTTCCGACCAGTTTTCTAAACAATCCGTTTAAAGCATGAGTGTCTTTTACGCCTGATTCAACATCATAACCGTTCGTACTATAACTTGAGGCGGCCCATGCATACCCTTCTGCAATTAACTCTTGACGAATTGAAGGTTCACTTACCGTCAATGCCTGTCCAGTTCCACGATACCCATGCGCATACAACACCAACTTACCGTTCCAATTTTCAGGAACTTCCATCCAGTACCCGGCACCGTTATGTATGCCCTTAAACAGTTTTGTTGTTTCATATCCTTCTAAATGTGTGAAAGAATTTAATTGTGTTTTATCGACATAAAAGTTTTTCTTATTCTGCCCATTAGGAACAAAAAACTCTGGAGGTTTAATATTCAGTGAAGTGGATGAATCAGTTGATGAAGGTTGGTCTGCAAATGCGACGGAGCTGAGTACAGATAAAGAGAGCGTTGTGGCTAATGCTGCTGCGAATCCTTTTTTCCTTTTTTTCATGGAACCACCCCTGGTTAAAATAATATTGGGAATATTAGTACTAATATTCAGCCAATTTGATTATAAGACAAGCCAATTATTTCGTATATTGAAATATTTCTACACGAAATAACAGCAAAAAACAGCAGGAAACAGGTTATGATAAAAAAACATAAATTGTGATAATAGATGTTTTAAAAATGCAGAAAGAAGTAGAAAAATAACGTCATTTTATTTATTTGGAAAACAGGTATTTTATACCACGACAGAGATTTCAGAATATTATATATAATAGTTAGTAAGTATTCACTAACCAAAAGAGAGGGTGAAGAATTTGGGATCGCAATCGGATACTAAAAAGAAAATTATCCGGGAGGCACGCAAGCTCTTTGCCGAACGAGGATATAATGGCGCCACAACCGCCGAAATTGCCAGGCGTGTTGAAGTTTCAGAAGCTGCTCTTTATAAACATTTTAAGGGCAAAAAGGATATTTTTCTTGCCTGCATTACTCCGTCTGTGTTTGAGCCCCCCAAGATGAATTCTGATCATAATCCTGATCTGGTCAGGGATGTCATCAAAGCAAGAGTGGAAGTAATCCGCAGCAATCTGGACAGCTTCAACATCCTTTTTAGGGAATCACCCAACCATCCAGAGCTGGCAAAGATGTTTATGGAGCAGATTTATATTCAGGACAAAAGTATGGAACAGCTTTTGCAAAAGGTATCTAACGGAAATCTCACCCCAGTCCAATCCCTTCTATATGAACTTGGGATCACTAGCGCTATTTGGTCCCTACTCAACTTTGAAAAACTTCAGGAAGAAATCATCTCAGAAAAATTACCGCTCGACCATATGGAGGATGAAATCGCCGATGTTGTTTTATACGGTTTATTAGGTAAAAAGTGAGTAATTTACAGAGAGGAGCTTTTTATGGAAAATAATATGCGGATTCCGCAGCCAAAAACGTATGGCCCGTTAGGCAATATTCCATTAATCGATAAAGATGCACCAACGCTGTCATTTTGGAAAATCGCCGATGAATACGGACCTATTTTTCGCTTTGAGGCTTTTGGTTTTATCATGCATTTTGTTTCAGGTCTTGAATTAGTTGCCGAGGTCTGTGATGAATCCCGGTTTGACAAAAGTCTCTCCGGAGGGTTGTATTTTCTGCGTGCACTAGGGGGAGACGGCTTATTTACAAGTAAAACGAAAGAGGCGAATTGGCAGAAAGCCCATAGCATTCTAATGCCAGCCTTCAGCCAGCAAGCAATGAAAGGCTATCATACGATGATGGTTGACATCGCCCAGCAGCTCGTACAAAAGTGGGCCCGTTTGAATCCAAATGAGAGCATCGATGTTCCCGATGATATGACCCGTTTGACCCTAGATACGATTGGGTTATGCGGATTTAACTATCGCTTTAACAGTTTCTATCGGGAAAACCACAATCCGTTTATCATCAGTATGATTCGGGCACTTGACGAGGCCATGCACCAAAGCACAAGGCTGCCTATCCAAACCCAGCTGATGGTAAGAACCAAGCGGCAGTTCGAACGCGACATTAAGTCAATGTTTTCTCTAGTAGATAAAATTATCGCTGAACGCAAAGAAGGCGGCGATCAAGGGGAAACTGATTTGCTGGCCCGAATGCTGAATGTCAATGACCCGCAAACAGGAGAGAGGCTTGATGATGAAAATATTCGATTCCAAATCATTACCTTCCTGATTGCCGGTCATGAAACGACAAGCGGATTGCTTTCTTTTGCCATATACCTGCTTCTGAAGCATCCTGAAGTACTGAAGAAGGCATATGAGGAAGTTGACCAGGTACTAGGCGATTCTATTCCATCGTATCAGCAGGTACTCGACCTTAAGTACATTCGGATGATTTTAAATGAAGCTTTACGTCTTTATCCTACTGCGCCCCAATTTACTTTGTACGCAAAAGACGATACGGTCATTGGCGGAAAATACCGGCTAAAAAAATACGACAATGTGTCCGTCATTATTCCAAAACTTCATCGCGATAAGGATGCGTGGGGGGAGGATGCCGAAGAATTTCATCCTGAGCGTTTTGCAGATATGACTAAAATTCCCGCACATGCCTATAAGCCCTTTGGAAACGGGCAGCGAGCGTGTATCGGCATGCAGTTCGCCCTCCATGAGGCAACGCTTGTGTTAGGAATGATTCTGCAGCATTTTGACTTAATCGACCATATGCATTATCAATTAAAAATTAAGCAAACATTGACGCTTAAACCTGATAATTTTAAAATTCGCTTAAAATTGCGGAAGAATAAGAGAATCGATACATTTGCTTTATCTGCTGAAAAAGCGGCAGCCCCGAAAAATAACCAAGAAGCTCCGAAGTATTCACTTATTGGTGTGAATAATAGACCGCTGCTTGTTTTATATGGTTCCAATATGGGAACAGCAGAGCAGGTTGCACATGAGCTTGCCGATATTGCCCGTTTGCATGGAGTAAGAAGTGAGGCCGCTCCCCTAAACGATAGGATTGGTAAGTTACCAACTGAAGGAGCTGTAATCATTGTCACATCCTCCTATAATGGGAAACCGCCAAGAAACGCACGCCAATTTGTGCAGTGGCTGGAACATCTGGAAACAGGTAGTTTAATAGGTGTCCAGTACGCGGTATTTGGATGTGGCGATCACAACTGGGCGAACACCTACCAGGATGTGCCTCGTTATATTGATGAACAGCTTGCCCTTAAAGGAGCAGTCAGATTTTCAGAGCGGGGGGAAGGTGATGCAAGCGGCGATTTTGAGAAGCAATTTGATGAATGGAAAAACCGGATGTGGCAGGATGCCTTCAAAACCTTCGGAATTCAATTGGATAGAAATGATGAAAAAGTGGCAAATACAATTTCCATACAGTTTGTCAATACTGTAATGGGTTCACCTTTGGCTGAAAAGTACGATTCCGTACAAGGTTCGATTGTAGAAAATCAATTAGTGTTTAATGCCGAAAATGAACAAACAAGTCAATTTGTGTTTTCCTTGCCTGAAGGGCTAACCTATCAAGAAGGTAACCATCTTGGGGTCTTTCCAAGGAATAGCAAAGAAACCGTTCAGCGAATTATTAAACGGTTTAGATTAAATGGGAAGGACCATGTGATTATTACCGCATGCGGCCGTACTTTTTCCCATCTTCCGTTAGACCGCCCGGTAAGTCTAGTTGATCTCCTAAGTCAAAGCGTGGAAGTGCAGGAAACAGCAACGCGGGTACAAATTCGTGAATTGGCCGCCTATACGGTTTGCCCTCCGCATAAGCGGGAACTAGAAGCGTTATTAGCGGATGGGGTATATGAAGAACTTGTTTTGAAAAATAGAGTTTCGATGCTTGACTTGCTTGAAAAATATGAAGCCTGTGAAATGCCGTTCGAACGTTTCTTAGAGCTATTGCCTTCACTTAAACCAAGGTATTTTTCGATAACTAGCTCTCCAAAGGAAAGTCCGAATCGAGTGAGCATTACTATTAATGTTGAAAAAGGGGCTTTAGCTTGTGCATTCTTTGCGGATTTAAAGCCAGGGGATGAAATCATCATGTTTATAGTGTCCTCTGAGCTAGACGATCACCTTATAGAAGACCAGCAAGTTAAAATAGGTTAAAACGAAAGTCCCTGAATTCTTCTTGAGAATCAGGGACTTTCCATTATTTCAAAAACATCCTCAACATCTTAAGCCCATTCTTAAAATTCGGATAGCGGAACGGGATGTCAAAAAGGGTGGTTTGCTTTAAGACACTTTTCTTATGGGAGAAGGTGTCAAAGCTGCCTTTTCCGTGATAAGAGCCAATGCCGCTCGGTCCGACACCGCCGAAGGGGAGGTGAGGGGAGACAAAGTGATAGACAGTGTCATTCACGCAGCCGCCGCCAAACGAAACACTGTTAAGAACCGTTTGCTGGACCTGGTTATTTTCCGTAAAAATATAAAGGGCGAGCGGTTTCGGATGATTATGGATGCCATCGAGCACTTCTGTTAAATGGCTGTATTCCATAACAGGAAGAATCGGGCCAAAAATCTCATCCTGCATAATTGGATCATCCCAGCTTATATTCGTTAAAACAGTCGGCTCAATCGCTAGGGTATCCGAATCTGTTTTACCCCCAGAATATACTTGACCATTATCCAAAAAGCCCTCCAGCCGCTTAAAATGCCGCTCACTAACAATATGGGTGAAATCGGGGTTACGTAACGGATTTTCTCCATATAATTCTTTGATCGTATTTTTAAACTCGCTCAGAAATTTATCTTTGACATTTTTATGAACATAAAGATAATCGGGGGCAATACAGGTCTGACCGGCATTCGTGAATTTACCCCAGGCAATCCGTTTAGCAGCTACCTTAATATTGGCATCATCATGAACGATGCAGGGACTTTTACCGCCAAGCTCTAATGTAACCGGAGTTAGATTTTTTGCCGCAGCCTCCATAATGATTTTCCCAACAGGTACACTTCCAGTAAAAAAGATATAATCGAATTTTTCCTCAAGGAGTGCTGTGCTTGTTTCCACACCGCCTTCTACAACTGAAACAAACTCTTCAGGATATAGACCATTGATCAGCTTCGCCAATACTTCAGACGTTTTTGGTGTTAATTCAGAAGGTTTCAAAACGGCACAATTTCCCGCTGCAATCGCACCGATTAACGGGGCAATCGCCAGCTGAAATGGATAGTTCCACGGGGCAATAATTAATGCCACACCGTAGGGTTCTGAATAGATGTAACTCGTCGAACCAAAATGGGTCATAGGAGTTTTAACACTTTTTGTTTTTACCCAAGAATTCAGGTTTTTAATTGTAAAAGTCAACTCAGCAAGGACAAATCCGATTTCTGCCGCATACGCATCTAGCTCGGATTTATTTAAATCCGTTTTTAACGCTGCCATAATCTCTTGCTCATTTACCTTTATGGCATCCTTCAATTTTTTCAATGCAGCCAATCGGAAGGAAACATTCTTTGTCTGTTCTTTTCGGAAGAAGGACTTTTGTTTATTTACTAGGTAACTGTAATTTTCTTTAGTACCGCCTTCATTTAATAGGGGAGAGGAAATACCCATATTCATATCTACTCCTTTATCAGATGATAAAGCTTTAATAAATCATTTTTATAAAGAATTTTCGGAACAGGATAGAGAGGATTTGCTTCTTTCAAAGACCGTTCCACCATGAGCGGAATATCCTTTTCGATGATTTCGTTCACCTTGGTCGGGATAGCCATTTTTTCATTAAGCTCTTTAATGGCATCAATAAATTTCTGTGCTTTTTGTTCAATTGTATCGGAAGGCTTTGTTATTTTAACCAAATCTGCCAATTCTGACAACGGCTTATGGGCGGATTCCCCATAATACTCGAGTACATATGGAAGAATAATGGCATTCGCCAGACCATGGGGAACCTGATAAAACCCGCCTAAGGTATGGGCTATCGCATGCACGTAGCCGACATATGCCCGGGTAAAAGCGATTCCGGCCAAATAAGCAGCCTTTTGCATGTTCGTTCTAGCCTGAATGTTCGTACCATTTGTATAGCATTCATAAAGATTTCCAAAAATTAACTGTACTGCTTGTATACTGCACTGTGTTGTTTCTTTCGTATTGCTTTTCCCTATATACGCCTCGACTGCATGTGTCAGTGCATCAATACCGGTAGCAGCCGTGATATGGGGAGGAAGCTTTACAGTAAGAAGCGGGTCTAATACAGCATAATGGGGGATAAGGGCCGTGTCCATTATCGCGTACTTTTCATGTGTCTCGCTGTTTGAGACAACAGCGGCAAGCGTTGCTTCACTGCCTGTACCTGCTGTCGTTGGGATAGCAAACAGAGGCGGTATTCTTTTTAATACCTTTAAAACACCTTTCATCTGTGGAATACTTTTTTTAGGCCTTGCCGCGCGGGCTCCTACACCTTTTGCGCAATCCATTGGCGAGCCGCCGCCAAATGCAACAATTCCCTGGCATTTATTCTCCTTGTACATTTGAAAGGCTTCTTCAATATTTTCTATTGTTGGGTTTGGAACGGTTTTATCATAAATGGAAAATTGGATGCCCTCATTTTTCAAGCCATCTAAGAAAGGGTCCATCAGGCCAATAGAAACAATCCCTTGATCCGTCACGATTAAAACGCTTTCAACTCGCATACTTTTAATAAGGGTTGGAAGTTTACTTAGACTGTTTTCTCCTTCTAATAATTCCGGTTTTCGCCAAGGAAGTATAAAGGAGGCTACCTTCATCCCACCTTGATACGTTCTGCAATATAATTCGTACATCAATAATCCCCCGCTTTCAATAAAAAATAAAAACACACAAAATACCCAAAAAACCAAAAAATGTATACAAACTATATATCGTATAAACGGAGGGTACGTCAAGAGAATATTTAAAAAATTCTGAAATATACTTCCTTTGTAGTATATAAACTAAAATTGATATCAAACCAAAAAACTATCTATGAAACGAAAAATCAGCCGAAATCGGCTGATTTTAACTTTGTCCAATGAAATTAATTAATAAACTTAATTCGCCAGCATTAAGCTCGTTGACATTGTCAAGGAATTGCTGAACGAGTTTCACCATATCCGGACTTAATTCCTCACCAACTGATTGAATAATCATGCCAACAACTGCCCCTGTAAATACTGTTAATTGCACCTTTGCTTCCTTGGAGGCATTGATTAAGTTCACCGTTAATTCCTTTACGTTTTTTCCTAGTGTATTCAAGAATAATAGCAAAATACTAAGAAAGTAAGCGCAAAACTCCAGCTTAACTTCTACATTTTTCATGAGCGAAATGATATGATGAATTGCTTCTCGTAACGGCAGATTTTGTGGATTTTCCACTAATTTAATGACTTCAGGCAGGATTGCTTCCCACTCTTCTGTGTTTGTTAGCTCTCTGCGTTCTTTTTGGAAAAAGCTTTCTGCAATTTCAGTAGGGGAGAAGACAACGATTGAACGACCTGCTTCATTCTCATTCGTGGAATACGTTCTTTTTACAAGCCCCTGGTTTTCCAATTCCTTTAATACATCATAGGCTGTCCATTTGCTTACGCCAATGGCTTCCGCCACCTTCGAATAATGGACAGGGTTGTTTGTTTTCTTAAATTGACGGTAGATATGATCAAGGAATTCCTGACGTCTTTTTGTTAGAGACAAACTTTTTTTCACCTCAGATCTATTAATGGAAACTTATGTAAATAAATATCATGATTACATGTATTATACCATTCCCGACTAAATATAATGGACAAGATTGCATTCATATATGGGTTGACTTTTTCAAAAAAAGTAGTATAGTTACTATCTTGTGAGCAGGTCATTTACGTTTTTTCTTGTTTTATTCATAGTTTGTTCATATTTACCATTTAAGATATAGACTAGACTAAATAGTACTAATCACATATAGGAAAGTAAATTAAAATATGCAATAATGATTTGCTAGAAGGAAGGTGCTTAATAATGAAACTAAAAGGTCAAGGTATTTCCCATAAATATATTGGCTTTTTCTTTTTGGCCGTCATTCTTCTTTGGATAAAAACATATGTTACGCAATTAACACAATTTGATTTAGGGATTCAGAACTCAATCCAGAAGTTTTTATTATTTTTAAATCCATTAGGATCGTCGTTAATATTTTTAGGGATTTCAGCATTATTTAAAGGCAGAAAAAAGTATATTTCATTGATTGTGATTGATTTTCTATTATCGTTCTTATTGTTTGCCAATGTAGTATACTATCGTTTCTTTAATGATTTCATCACGTTGCCTACATTGACCCAAACACAGAACTTTGGTGATGTCAGCGGTAGTGTGTCTTCTTTATTGAAGCCATATGATTTCTTATTCTTTATAGATACAATTCTATTAATTGCATTACTAGTATTTAGGATTGTAAAAATCGAGAAAAAAGATATGAGTCGTCAAAAGGTGGCTGCTTTATTCTCCATGGCACTAGCCATTTCTTGTGCCAATCTTTCATTAGCAGAAGCGGACAGACCGCAATTATTAACAAGAGGTTTTGACCGAAATTACATTGTAAAATATTTAGGCATGTACAATTACACGATTTATGATACGGTGAAAAGTACGACAGCCTCTGCTCAACGGGTAATGGCGAGTAGCGACGATGTTACTGAGGTGAAAAACTACACTAACTCTAATTATGCTGCACCCAACCCGGCATATTTTGGTGCCGCTAAAGGCATGAACGTTATTTATTTGCATCTTGAATCGACACAAAACTTTTTAATAAATTATAAGCTTCATGGGGAAGAGGTTACACCGTTTTTAAACTCGTTAACACGTGATCAGAATACCCTATATTTTGATAACTTCTTCCACCAAACCGGACAAGGGAAAACAGCAGATGCTGAATTTATGCTTGAGAATTCATTATACGGACTGCCGCAGGGTGCTGCCTTTACGACAAAAGGCATGAACACATTCCAATCAGCTCCGGGGATTTTAGGTCAGCAGGGTTATACATCTGCAGTATTCCATGCAAACTCAGGAAGCTTTTGGAACCGCAATGAAATTTATAAATCTTTTGGTTATAATAACTTTTTTGACGGAAAATATTATCATGTAAACCCAGAAGATCAAGCGGAATATGGAATGATGGATAAACCATTTTATCAACAATCTAAACCAATGTTAGAAACTTTACCAGAGCCGTTTTATACGAAATTTATTCCGGTAGCCAACCATTATCCATATAAAATGGACCAAAGCTTGGCAACGATTGCACCTGCAGAAACTGGTGATGCATCGGTTGATGATTATTTCCAAACAGCTAGATATGAGGACGAAGCTTTAAAAGAGTTCTTTGATTATTTAAAGCAGACAGGATTACTTGATCGTTCCATTATTATTATGTACGGTGACCATTATGGAATATCCGAAAACCATAATAAAGCAATGGCTCAGGTATTGGGGAAGGAAATTACTCCGTTTGAAAGTGCCGGCTTGCAGCGTGTTCCATTATTTATTCGTGTCCCTGGCATCCAAGGAGGAATTCATCACGAATACGGCGGCCAAATCGATATCCTTCCTACGCTGCTTCATTTGTTAGGAATTGATTCAAAACAGTTTGTTCAGTTTGGTACTGATTTATTGTCAGAACACCACGACCAGCTTGTTCCATTCCGAAATGGCGACTTTGTAAGTCCAACCATTACAGCTGTTAGAGATAAATATTACGATTCTACGACAGGTTTAGAGCTTTCACAGGATAAATGGGATGAGGCTAAGAAGTACCACGAGATCGTGGACCAAAAGCTGGCAGAATCCGATAAAGTCGTAAATGGTGACTTATTGCGTTTTTATACACCTGATGGCTTTAAACCAATCGACCGAACAAAATATAACTATAACAAGGATCAAGAAGATTCTTCTAAATAAAAGACGCTCTCCGGGTTTCGGCCAGGAGAGCTTTTTTGTGCTCGTTACTTGTAAATATTTGCAACTTTTTACACTTATTAGACAAAAGTAATGTTAAAATAATTCTTGTGAAAACAGATTAAGGGGGATTTAGATTGGATTCTAAGTTTTCAAAGCCAAAAGGATTCGGAGAAATACTCGATCATACATTCAGTTTAAGTAAAAACAGATTTAAGGATTTCTTTATGATTTTCCTCCTGCTTTTAGGTCCTGTTTACTTATTACAAGCCATCATATTATTAATTTCAGGAACAAGCTTCTTTAGGGAAGTGAAAGGCGGCGGTGATTGGTTTGAGCAATTCATGACCAGCTTTGAAAATCAAGGAACCTTTGACGCCGGAAGCTTTGGGGCTGACATTGGAATGGCGGTGATTGGACTAATCACAGTGATTCTTGGTCCGATCACAGAGGCAGCTATTCTTTTTGCCGTCAATCATATTCGCAAAAATGAGGAGTTTACTGTCGGGTCGGTTATCAAGCAAGCCCTAACACGTTTCTGGCCCATGCTGGGCAGCAGTATTTTATTTGGATTGCTTGCCTTTGGCATCATGCTGGTTCCTATTTTAATCATTGCCTTTTCAGGAGTAATTGGCTCCATGGCCAATCCCGTTTTAGGCATATTATTAGCTATCGGGTTATTTCTAATCTTCGCACCGATCATTGCCTATTTTTTAACGCGCTGGAGTTTTTATTTCGGGTCGGTAGTTCTTGACAGACAGTCACCAGGATTCGGCAGAAGCTGGAGATTGACCAAGAAACGTACATGGCCGCTTATGGGACTTTATATTATTTTTTATTTAATTATTACTATTATCAGCTTCTCAGTGGAAGGGACAATTGGGTTAGCTTTAGGAAATAGCGTATTGTTTACGATTATTTCAAATCTTGTGACCTTAGTGACAACAATGATTTTCTCAGTTGGATATGCCGTGATGTACTTAGATTTAAAAGTGCGCCACGATGCCGATGATTTAAAGGAAATGATTGAAGACTATGATCGTACCTCTTTTTTAAATTAGGTGATTGAGATGCTTACTACTGAAAAAGCACGGGAAAACCTTGAGAAAATTTTGAACGAAAAGGAATATCGGGTTTATGACAAAGCTTCTAATGGTCTTTTCGCTGAATGGTGGGAAAAGGCTAAGCAGTGGATTGCGGACAAGTTAGCCGGTTTGTTTCCATCAATTGAATCTGCCGATAACGCCGCAAGCTCTATTTTAATCGCTGTCATTATTATGGTCATCGTTCTATTGGCTTTAGCTGTATTTTTTCTGATTCGTCATTATAAAAGAGAACGGGTTCTCCGAAGCAAAAAACCGTTTCAATCTTTAAAGGATATAAATTGGACTTATCATGAGCATTTAAAAGAAGCAGAAAAGCTAGAAACTGCAGACGATTATTCAGCTGCAACACGACACCTGTTTTTGGCCCTGCTTCTTTTCTTTCACGATAAAGGATGGCTTGAGGCGAGAAAATGGAAGACCAATTGGGAGTACTATGAGGAGCTTAGAAAAGAGAATAAACAGCGGGCGGGCCAATTTTACCATCTCGCGCATTTTTTTGACGAAGTGACTTATGGCGAAAGGGAGGCATTTCAAGAGGAATACCGGCAGTTTCAATCTGTTGTTTTGAGTCTGTTGTCGGAAATGAACAAGGAGGGAGGGGGAAACGTTGCACAAGGCTAGAAAGGGTTGGCTTTGGTTCGTTATATTAATAGTTGTTTTTGTGCTTTTAAGCTATTTCACCTTTACTCCCAAACCGAAAGTATATCCGAATTACGTAACTGAATCTCCTTCCCCAACGGGGACAAAGGGCTTTTATACATATTTAAAAAAGGAAATGAGTGCAAAAAGCTGGAACCATTCGCCTTCTTTATTGCCAAAGAATAAAGAACAGCAGCTATTAATTATGGTGGAGCCGGGAGATTTTACTGAAAAAGAGGAAATCAGCTCATACATCGATTTTATCAAGGAAGGAAATTCGCTTCTATTGCTTACTCAAAATCCAGATGGTCTGTTTGATTTAAGGACAAAAGAATTGGAGAAAGATATACCATCTCCAGAACCCTTAAAAATCAATGGAACGGGCGGCAAAGCAGCACAAAAGGCGGAAGTCCTATCATACGTTCGGCTACAGCCTCGTAACGGAGAAGAAACTTTATTGCACGATAAATACGGACCCGTTGCTTTGAAACGTGCTGTTGGTAAAGGCCAATTAATCGTCGCGATTACACCAGAATGGATGACGAATGGCAAGATTTTAAAAAACGACCATTTACCACTGCTGATTTCGCTGGTTAATGAAACCAACTCCAAGACAATTCTGTTTGATGAGTATGTTCATGGCGAGCAAACAACTTCAACATTTTTATCTGCTTTTCCAAAGTGGTTTTTACTGTTGATGTTTCAGGGAATATTGATAGCTTTCATTTGGCTTTGGAATAAGGGCAAACGGTTTGGCCCAATTATGGTTCCACGGGAAGAGATGGTCCGTTTTAGTGATGAAGGAATTCGCGCGATAGCAGCCTGGTATCTTCGGGGAAGACGATATCAGGATTCATTGTTGATTCAAGCCGATTATCTGAAGCAGCTCCTTCAAGAACGATGGCAGGTTCCTTATCACAAAGAATGGCAGGATATTTGGGGATATTTAGAACGCAAATGGACGGGAATAAAAACTAATGAGATTCGCTTATTTCTTCAGGAATTGGCAATAATTCTCGATAAAAACAAAATCACTAAACAGGAATATTTGCTTTGGTCTAGAAAGTTAGACCAGTTACAGAAAGAGGTGGAACAAGGGTGAGGACAGAACTAACATCCCTATTGGAACAATATGAAAGGCGAATTTTAGGACAAAATCTCAATTTACGATTGTTATTATCCGCGATTTTAACAGGCGGCCATGTCCTGCTCGAAGGGGTGCCAGGCACCGGGAAGACTCAAATGGTCCGTACGCTTGCAGGACTGCTCGGCGGCGATTTTAACCGCATACAGTTTACACCGGATCTGCTCCCAAGTGATATCACCGGCAGCATGATTTACAATATGAAGGAAGGCTCCTTTCAAACGTTGAAAGGGCCTATTTTCACCAACATTTTATTGGCCGATGAAATTAACCGGACACCAGCCAAAACACAAGCTGCCCTGCTTGAGGCGATGGAGGAAAAACAGGTGACCATCCAAGGAGAAACCTACATGCTGCCAGAAGTATTTTTTGTGGTGGCGACACAAAACCCGATTGAATTCGAGGGGACCTATCCACTGCCCGAAGCCCAGCAGGACCGATTTTTATTTAAACTTCAGGTTGATTTTCCATCCTTCGAAGAAGAGAAAAATGTATTAAAACAAGTTATTGAGAACAACTTTAACAGGACTGAAGTTTCTCAAATAATGGATTTAGACACGTTCGTGGCAATAAGAAGAGAAATTGAAGATATTACAATTAGTGATAATGTACTTAATTACATTATGAAAATCGTCAGGAAAACGCGGGATACGGACATGATTCGCTTCGGTGCTAGTACCAGAGCGGGGATTTCGATTGGTAAAGCAGCACAGGCTTGGGCCTATTTGTCAGACCGAAATTATGTGACTCCAGATGATATCAAAATGGTTGCAAAGCCTGCTTTACGTCATCGGATTCAGTTATCTCCTCATGTAGAATTGGAGGGAGCAACCGTTGACCAAATCATCGAAGAGCTTGTGGGCTCGGTTCCTGTTCCAAGATAGAGGTATACTGCCGACGAAGCGGCTGATGTTGATTTACCTTGTGCTGACTATTTTTTTAACACTGGGGGTATTAAGGGATTTATCATGGTGGTACGTCTTTATGATTAACATTGTTGTTTTTTTCATCAGTCTGGTTGATTTATTGTTCTCAGCGAAAAAAACACAGCTTTCCTTCAAGCGGACCATAACAGAGGAAATGGAACGGGGACTTACCTATCCGATTACGATTGAGGTTCGCAATCATTCTCCATATTCACTAAACTACCGATTCATTGATGGTCTGCCGCAAACCTTTACAAAGCCGTTTCCGATATCCGGAAGGGGTCAGGCGGATTCAGCCAACGTCATTAACTATGAAACGGTACCTGCTGAGAGGGGAAAATACGAAATCAATAAGCTGTACTTCCGTTATCGAAGTGTAATCGGCTTGTGGGAAAAGCAAGTAACAGTAGATTTATCTGGTTCAGTGAAAGTGATTCCCGATCTAACGGAAACAAAGCAGTATCTAGAAAATGCCCAGCATTATTTATTGTATGAAGGCTTGGAAATTCGCAAGCAGCGAAGCGGGGTTGGCGAATTTTCGAAAATCAGGAGCTTTGTGGTTGGAGATGATCCGCGGAAAATTAACTGGCGGCAAACCGCTAGGCTTCAGGAATTGATGACAAACGAATATGAGCCAGAGCATGGTAAGTACATTACGATTTTACTTGATTGCGGCCGTATGATGGGGGCAGAACTGAAAAAAGGCAACCGCTTAGAAAAAGCCCTGGAAGCTGCCGTAACCGTTGCCGCTGCTGCTCTTCAAAAAGGGGATTATGTGTCCGTTCTAGCTTTTTCAAATGGAATTAAAACTTTTGTTCCGCCGGCAAAAGGGATGGCCCATCTGCAAACCATTCTCCAGACCATTTACCATATAAAAGTTGATGCAGTAGAATCAAACTATGCAGCCGTTCTTCAATATTTGGAAATGGTCCAAAAGAAACGAAGCCTGCTTTTATTATTTAGTGATATACAGACCTTTCTACATGAAGAACACGCCCTTGCCTACCTTAAACAGCTTCGAATGCGGCATTTATTTTTCATGATCGGGGTTGAGGACCGAACCCTGTTGACCAGAACAAAAGCGAAGCCGATTGATGTTCAAGCGGCAATGTTGAAGAGCATTGCCCAGCAGCAAATGCTTTTCAAGAATCGGGAGAAAAAGAAATGGGAAAAGCAGGGCCTTCCAATGATAGAGGCCCGTGAGGAAAAATTAGCGGTTATCGCTGTGTCCCATTATATGGAGATAATGAATCAGAATCTTTTATAGCATGACTGTGTTTCAGTTTTCCAAAAATAATATAAAGAACTAAACCCAAAACAGTCAAGATAGCAACCATATATTTAGCTTCAAGCGAGATGGCTGCCGGTGTGATAAAACCTTCAATGATTCCGGCGATGATAAATAATGGTATAGTTCCAAGGAGCAGCTGAACAGAGCGTTTTCCATGTTCCTTCAATTGGTACCCTCTTGAGTACGAGCCAGGTATAAAGAGCTTATAGCCCATTAACAGACCAGCACCGCCGGCAATAAAAATGGCTGTAAGTTCAATCATGCCATGGGGAACAATATAGGCCCAAAAATCATAGGCTTTGCCGTGATGCCAGAAAAGCGCTGCAAGTGCTCCTATGATAATGCCGTTGTAGATAAGCAAATAAACCGTTAATATTCCAAAAGTTATACCACCAGCGAAAGCTAGTATGGCCACTTTTATATTATTCGTCATGATACTAACCGACATGAGTGAGGAATCGACCGCACCATCCCTACTTCCGAGCTGTTCCGGGTCAACGCCTCGGGCAATTTCTGGAGGAAGAATGGAATAGATATGGAGTGGATCATTCAAGACTGAAAGGAAGCTGCCAATCGCGCCGATTGCAAACAAGATCATCGCGGCCACAACGAATTTCCATTGTTCTAGTAATAACCCGATAAACTTGGCGGCGAAAAAATGACGAATTTGTTTGACGCTTGATACCTGGTCTTTATATAAAAGATTATGCGATTTTGAAACAAGTCCATTCAAATATTGCGTTACTTCGTCATTAGGATAATACGTTTGGCTATAAGAAAGATTCTGCGCCGCTTTCTGATATAGGCGTGAGAAGAGTATAATGTTGTCTCCAGTTATCGTCTTTCTGCCCTTGCTTAATGTTGCGATTAACTGTTCAAGCTGTTTCCATTCTTCACGATGCTGCTTGATAAATTGTTTAACATTCATTTTTTCACCATTCTTTGCCGTTAATCTTTTCTTCTATTCCTTATTATAGTAATTTTGTAGAAAAATAGGAAACTTTATCATCTAGAAAGGGGAGAACCCTGTTGAATCATGAACAAATGGATATTAAAACACCGGAATACGTCTCACTTCAGTTTAGCCTTGCCGGTTTAGGCAGCAGGGCTGCGGCATTTATCATAGATCAATTAATCTTAATGGTGTTTAATATTTTGTGCATTATTTTGGTTATTTTCATCATGAAAGGCATGTCGTCTTTTCCCTTTTTTTTAGAAGAGAATACGGTCCCTTTTGCCATAGCGATTATTGTGATATTTATTATTAATTGGGGCTACTTTTTTGCCTTTGAATTTTTCTATGGCGGCAGAACCCTAGGAAAAAAATGGATGGGTATCAGGGTTATTCAAGAAAATGGACACAGCATTACCTTGCTTTCAAGCTTTATCCGCAATCTAATGCGAATTGTCGATTCTCTGCCAGCGGGGTATTTTCTTGGAATGCTAATGGTGTTTTTTCATTCCAAGCATAAGAGACTAGGTGACCTAGTTGCTGGGACAGTTGTGGTTCATGAACGGGGTACTAAAGCTAAGAAAAAGCCTTCAGGAATTGAGAAAGAAATCCTAAATAGGGGTCTTTCCAAAGAGGAGTTAATCATTGATGAATGGGCGCTAAGATCGTTAGGAATGAAGGAGTGGAAGTTGATCCGTACATATGCGCATCGCTTTGTCCAGCTGCCCGTTACAGAGCGGAAACAACTGACCGGGCAAATTGCTGAGATTATGCTTCCAAAAATCGGTGTGGAAGTAACTGGACACAGTGATATAGAACTTGAAAACTTGCTCCTGTTACTTTACTTACATTTACGTGAGGAATGGGAGTTTGAACTTTAAATAATCAACATGAAACGGGCAGTGATCACGCTGCCCGTTTATTTATGCCGATGACTATTCTATTGAAGTGGGTACGGAAACTGGCTTGAGTAATTGCTAAATTGCTGATGGGCTTGGTTGACTTTCTGCTGTTCCTCGGCCTCAAGTTTATACCATCCATTTTGGAACATGAGTTGGAAAAACTGCCGGCTGCTCTGGTGAGTTTCATTTAACATTTGCAACAGGTCGGCATGCATCTGCTGATGGCTTGCTTCACGGACGGCGATGTTTAAGCTGTCTGTGATATATTTGCAGGTGCTGAGTGCGTCGTTTAAAAAATCACGATCATTCATTTCCGGACCTTTTACTTTCGGCAATTGTCCTGTTTGTGGATTGGCAATCTGGTTAGGATTCTGAGACTGCTGCATTTGCTGATTCTGTGGCATTTGCTGGTTTTGCACTTTTACATACCTCCGTTCTAATGCATTTGCTGTTGCTGCTGCTGCGCATTTTGCAGGCTTGATAATACAGCATTATTATTAACTTGTAGATGAGACAACAATTTTTGATAGTGCTTTTGATGCATTTGTCCTGCTTGGTCAAGAGCTTGCTTAACATCCTGATTAGTTGCGTGCTCAGCTAAAAAATGTAGCTTTTTAAATGCGAGAAGCTCCCAGGACATGGCATCTTTTAAATACATAAGATCTTTGGTTGTGATCGCCTGAGGCGGTTCTGGTATCGGTACTTGATTGGTTTGCACCATAAAATCTCCTTTCAAAATTCATATCAATTCATATTTATAATGAACTATTTTCCTTTTTATTATGTAAATATCGTTGTTTTGCATGGCGCTTTTTGTCAAATCCATGCGACTTTTGTTGTGTTTGAAAAATAGGAGTCGAAAAATATAAGTTTGGGATGTATAATAAGAACTTGTGATACTAATAGAATGTGAAAGGAGACTGTCTTAATGGAATGGACATTAACCACTTTGTTTGTTGTATCCATTTTGCTGCTGATATTCTCAATCCTGAAAGAACGTCAAACTGCTAAGAAAAACCATAAAGAAATTGACCTTGTTCATATATCTGTGATGAAAGAAATAAATGGGATGCAAGAATCACTTCGCAACATGGAACTTGATTTGGAAATTGTCACAAAAGAGACGGGAGTTCAGCTATCCACGGAGGAAAAGATATTAAAGCGTGAAGTACTAGACTTATACAGACGTCAATACTCCATTGATAGCATTGCTCAACAAAAACAGGTTTCCGAAAATGAAGTCAAGCAGATTATCGCTGTTTACCAATCATCACAAGCTGAAGGGAGACTGGTTGCCAATGAAGGTTAACCTAATCAGCAGTTTTTCAGCGGGTCTTCTATTGGCGACAGGTATCTGCACCATTGCTTATTTTTCAAGCGACAGCCATGTTTCAAAGGCGGCAGGACAGCCAGCATCAAATCAGGCTTCTGTATCAAAGGATGAAATGAAAAAGCAGCTTACCGACGCAGGATATATTGTGCAAACAAAAGATGAGTATAACAAAAATCTAGATGCCGCGAAAAATGGTACGGCTCAACAAGAGGCTGCCCCTCCAGCGAATGCACAGCAGCAAAATGTATCACAAGCAGTCATTAATGTTGCAGACGGCATGACAAGCATTGATGTCGGGAGAATGCTAGTATCAGCTAATCTTGTTCCTGATGCTTTCCAATTCTCAAAAGATATCGAGGCGAGAGGACTGCAAAACAAATTACGACCAGGTACATATACCGTTGATAGCGGGATGTCATATGACCAAATCATAGCGGCTATTTTTCATTAGAAGAAAAAAGACACTTTCCAATCGGAAGGTGTCTTTTTTATACCACTATTTTTCGATTTGAATCATCTCATTATTATTGCTAGCAAGAGATTTTGATTTATTAAATGCCAAGACGCCGCCAAACCATACAAAGACTAGATGAATATAGGCGAAGGAAATCTCAAGCAAGTGAATATGAACTGGAACGACAAAGCTGACAATTTGAATGGCCAATACAACTAAGAGAAAGATAGCTGGCGCTTTCGGTAAAACTTTTGCTTTTAATGAAGAGATACCCAACAATAATAGACCTAAAAGAATTCCTGGAACGAGCGGGATGAAAACAGCCAGCTGAAGCGGATATTTATCAACAGCCATATTGTTAAGAAGATCGCTGACATGCTGGAGGTCTGCTGAAGTATGAACGAAATCAAAGATAATCGGATAGGCAATAATTTGAACTGGACCATGAAAAATTTCAAGCATTAAACCGGTGAAGAGAAGAGGAAAGGCAAGCCAGCCCCACCATTTCAATCCAGAAGACTGTTTTAAAAATAAAGCAGGCAGCCCCATTAAAATAAACGTAGATGCATAGGATAAAAGAACGTGAATATTGACAGCACTTTTTAGGAAATTGGGAATATCTTTTACCGATTCAGGAACATCACCCAAATGAATTAATTGTCCCGTAAATCCCATAATCCCCCCTAACAATAACATGATTCCGCTAAACTTAAGATATCCCTTTGGAATACTCATTTTTCATTCCTCCTGTTTGATTTAATTATCTTCACATGAATCATACCATCCCATTACTTCCCGGCCGATAGAGGGTTTTTTTCCCGAAAACAAGGAAATCAGAAGGGAAGAAAAATAAATATTTACAGAAAAATCCGATTTTTGCTACAATTTTCCTATCACAGATGAACAGGAGCGTTACGATCATGGAAGCTTCTCAAAATCAATCCATAGCAAAATGGAAGGCCTATACAAAGTGGGGATTGTTAACATTTATTTTGCTTACTATAATCCTCTTTACAATAAGTATCCCAGTCTATTATCACTACATAAAAGACCAATGTATTAACAAATCCTGTGAAGCATTTTATAATCCTCCCCCTGGGACAAAGTGGCTTGCGGTTCAAGGAATAAGTCCATCCGAATACTCAGTTGCATATGTAAGTATTTACGTGCTGTTCGGGATTGTATTTATTACGGCTGGATTGATTCTATTTTGGAAAAAATCAACTGAGCTTATGGGGATGCTTGGGAGTTTTATGCTTGTTTCTTTGGGAGGAACCTTTACACCGATAATGGAGGGGTTAAAACTCAGTTCACCGTTTTTGGTTTACTTGGTTAATTTAATTGGAGCAGGCGGCATGGCGGCTTTTATCCTTTTCTTTTTTCTGTTTCCAAATGGAAGATTTGCTCCGAAATGGTCCAAATACCTTTGTTTTCTGCTCATCATCTTGCGTATTCCAGGGATGATTTTTCCAGATACATTCGTTGATTTAGAGTATGTATCAAAGCTATGGGGATTTGGTTCTTGGTTTATTCTGTGGATTGGCAGTCTCCTGACTGTCCAAATATACCGCTACAAATATGTAATGGCGCCGTTGGAGAAGCAGCAGGCAAAATGGGTTGTTTACGGTGTGGTCATGGCACTTGCCGGCTTATTTAGCGTGACCGCCATTTTTGTAAGTAATGAAAAATCCATATCATCAGACCCCTACCAATTGTATTATATAGAAATTGCCGTTCACACCTTCATGATTCTGATTCCAGCTGCGATCTTGATTGCTATGATGAAGCATCGGCTCTGGGATATTGATTTCATCGTCAATCGTACACTAGTATATGGGATCATGACCGTTAGCACCGTTTTATTTTATGTCCTGGCTGTTTGGTATTCCGGGTTACTGCTGCAAACGAATAGCCATTTAATCAGTTCCCTAATTGCGACAGGGATCGTGGCGGTTTTATTTGCACCGATAAAGCAAAGGGTCCAACAATTTATTAACAGAAGGATGTATGGGGAAAATGACGACCCATACTCTGTCCTGCTTAGGTTAGCACAGGAACTGGAAAACCCTATGGAGCCTGATTCCGTATTATCTTTGGTAGTGAAGACAATCAGAGATTCGCTTAAGGTTCCATATGCCTCACTTTCCGTATATCAAGATGGAAAGGTGATTATGACGGCAGAGGAAGGCACTGATAAAGGGGTTCCACTAACGTACAATTTACTATATCGAGGAGAAGAAATGGGCGTTTTGAAACTATCACCACGTTCACCTGGTGAGGCGCTCACTGTATCCGACCGAAAATTTTTGGATATGCTTGTCCGCCAAGCAAGCGTAGTTGTTCATAGCGCAAAAGCTTCCATTAGTTTAAAGCTTCTGGCTGCTGATTTACAGGAATCTAGGGAAAATCTTGTTTTGGCTAGAGAGGAAGAAAGAAGGAGGCTTAGAAGCAATCTTCATGATGGGCTGGCACCACGGCTCGCTGCACTTGCCTTAACTGCCGCAGCAGCTGAAGACCTGGTCGAAAGTAATCCGAATGCCACTCGAAATATACTAGGGGAATTGCGTAGTACCATACGCCAGACTGTTTCAGAAATTCGCAGCCTGGTCTATGACTTACGTCCGCCAACATTGGATGAGATGGGCTTGATTGGGGCCATTCATGAGCAAATAAAGGCGTTGTCCTTTAGCATTTCGGAAAAAATCAGCTTTACATTAAACGTACCCGAAACTATGACTGTATTACCCGCTGCAGTAGAGGTTGCAGCTTTTCGAGTCACAACAGAAGCAATTGTTAATGTGGTAAGGCATTCTAAAGCAAAAAACTGCATTATTAGTATTTCTGTTAATGGAAAAGGATTGCAGATAAATGTGGAAGATGACGGGATTGGAATCCTTCCATCAAGAAAAAGAGATTCAAAGAATGGAGGCATTGGAATCGGGTCCATGAAAGAAAGAGTAAACGAACTGGGCGGAAGTTTCCTGCTTGGAACAAATATATACGGCGGAACAACGATAACCGTATCTTTACCGATAAATTCCGATAATATGGGGGAGAGAGATGAAAAAGCTTAAAATCCTAATTGCTGATGACCATCCTTTATTTCGGCATGGTGTGAAAACACTCTTTATGACAACACCCGAAATAGAGGTTGTGGGTGAAGCGACATCTGGAGAAGAAGTAATCCAGTTTGCTCAAAAATTAGAGCCAGATGTCATCCTAATGGACCTGCGAATGCCTGGCTGCAATGGAATTGAAGCAACCAGAGAGATCATGAAAGATAATTCAAATACACAAATTTTAATATTAACCATGTTTCAGGACGATCATTCTGTTTTTGCAGCCATGAAGGCTGGGGCAAAAGGTTATGTCCTAAAAGATGCGGAGAAAGACGATTTATTAAATGCGATTAAAACAGTGGGGAATGGCGGGGCTATTTTTAGCCCGGGAATCGCTTCGAGAATGATTGACTATTTTTCGATGGCACGCCCCGCAGCACCGAAGGAGGCCTTTCCGGATTTGACGGAACGAGAAAGGGAGGTGCTTTACCTAATGGCTGATGGCTTGAACAATTCTGGGATAGCCGCGAGGTTAAAAATAAGCGGAAAAACAGTATCTAATTATGTCACAAACATCCTAAATAAACTTCAAGTGGCTGACCGGGAGGAAGCAATCGAATTGGTAAAGGAATCACGGTTAGGGAGAGAGGACGAGGATTAAAATACAAAAAGACACTTTTCACCTGTTGGGAAAGTGTCTTTTTGTGGCTAACGTAATTTATTCACATACTCCTGTACCATTTCAGGTGTAACATTTTTTCTAATCGATATAATCCGTAAATTTATCTTATTCATTCTATTTGTCACTTCATTAATTTTATAAGTAGAAAAGGGTTTACCTTGTTTGCATAATTCAACTGCTTCTTCAATATACATTTCCCGCTGCTGATCTAGAGCCAAAAACTCCTGATACGATTTATTTTGATTATTTGCATGCTTGATTAAATCCTTATGTACACTCATGTTTTCACTCCTAAAAAAGACGATATATCAATAATATCATCCTTTTAGATGCTAAACTAGTATTTTAACTGAGTGTACTTTTACCTAAGGTAAGGCTATACTGTTACGTGGTAGTGACAAATACTCTGCAGTTTCTTCATTGTTACTTTCTTCTTCGCTTCCAAATAATCCAGATGGCCGATAATTTCCGACATAACTAAAGAAAATTGTTCATTATAGGTATTTTTATATAATACCTGCGCAATTTCATTGGCTGTAGAATGACCAGATTGGATATATCTCAAGATGAGCTCAGATTTTTCTTCAATCCGCTCTAATCGCTTATGAATAAGTGCTTTCGGATCTTGAATGACCGCTCCATGCCCAGGGAAAACAGAATCAATATGGATAGCTGCACATTTATTTAAGGAATCAATCTGCTGACTAATAGTTGGCAATCTGCTTCCGTTTTCATCAGGCTCAACAATGGCATTACTTGAAATGTGTTCAATTAATAAATCGCCGGCAAATAACTGCTTTCTTTGTTGATCCAAAAAAGCCAACTGATCAGGGGAATGTCCAGGGACTTCCAAAATAGTGAAACCAAGGAATTCATTGTCTGTTATTTCTGTAATTTCTGCACGCATGGCTTTACCCTTATTACGCAGTAAGGCTTTCTTTAAATAAGCAATTTGTTTCTCACCGGTTTCCCCGCATCCCATTTCATAATAAAGCTTTTCGAAAAATTCAACCCGCATTTCCATAAAATCTTTGTCTCTTTTTAAGCGGGGAATGGAAAGGGGAGAAGCATATACGGGAATGGGATGGGCATCGACAATTCTGTCTACCAAACCAACATGATCAATATGATGGTGTGTTAAAATTATTTCGGTTAAATCCTGTAAGACCAAGCCATTTTGATTCAATGCCAGGTTTAGTGCCTCCCAATGAGAGTCGGTATTGTACCCAGCATCGATTAATGATAACGACTTTTCTTGTTTAACAAGAAAAAAATTGACCGTTTTTAACCCTCCAAGCTTCTCCGGAATCGAAATCGGTATGACCAAGCTGCAGTCCTTTTTTATATCTAACAAGATGTACACCTCACTATTTTCAATTAAATTTTAAATAATATATATTTTTTGAACGTTTGTTTAAAACAATAATATTCATATTATACAAAAAATTCTAAAATATGTATAGTAAATATATCGGAAATACCTATAATTAGTTCCTTTCTACCTAGGTCCTTTTGTGGCATTTAATTGAAGGCATTGAAAGTGGTCAGGTTTTAGAACTTCATGTAACAGATCGAGGGGCTTTAAACGATTTGCCTGTATGGTCTCAAAATGCTGGACATATCATTTTGAAAACAGAACAAGATGATAAAGTCATTAAATTTTGGGTTCAATAAAAATAAAAACGTTTAAAGAAAACGCACTTTCTTTTCCTGTAATTGAAAGTGTGTTTTTTTTAAAATTTATATGTTGACAATATACCTATTAGGGTATAGAATCAATATTGTTCGAAAGCAAATATGGATTTGAAAAGGGTTATTGCCCTCTTTTATTTTTCAAAAAATTATACCCTTATGGGTAATTGAATAGACAATAGGAAGGAATTCTTTAATGAATATTACAAAGGTTTTAGACGCAAAAGGACTTGCATGCCCAATGCCGATTGTAAAAACAAAAAAGGCAATGAATGAGCTGGAATTAGGGCAGGTGTTGGAAATCCATACAACAGATAAAGGTGCAAAAAATGACTTAACAGCCTGGGCCAAGTCTGGTGGACACGAAGTATTAAATTTTGAAGAAGAAAATGGCGTGATAAAATTTTGGATTAAAAGAGGATAAATTTTTTAACTATCAATATACCCTTACAGGTATTGAAAACAGGAGGTTTACAATGACTGAAAAGAAAAAAACAACGATTGTCTTGTTCAGCGGTGATTACGATAAAGCAATGGCAGCCTATATTATCGCAAATGGTGCTGCAGCATATGATCATGAAGTCACCATTTTCCATACATTTTGGGGGCTCAATGCTCTCCGCAAGGATGAAACCATTCCTGTGAAAAAAGGCTTTATGGAGAAAATGTTTGGAAAGATGATGCCGAGAGGTGCTGACAAAATGGGTCTTTCTAAAATGAACTTCGCTGGATTCGGTCAGAAAATGATCAAGGATGTAATAAAGAAACATAACGCGCTTGAACTGCCGCAATTAATTGAAATGGCACAAGAACAAGATGTAAAACTGGTTGCCTGTACGATGACAATGGATTTATTGGGTCTTAAGGAAGAGGAACTTATGGATCACATTGAATATGCAGGAGTGGCTGCTTATTTGGCAGATGCCGAAGATGGTAACGTAAATTTGTTTATATAGGAGGATGCACAATGAGAGAAATGACTGCAAAAGAAGTAGAAAACTTACTAAACCAAGGAAAAAAATTAAACATTATTGATGTTCGCGAAGTTGATGAAGTGAAAGCAGGCAAAATTCCTGGTGCCATCAATATACCATTAAGGCTGGTTGAGTTTCGTATGCATGAGTTAGACAAAACAAAAGAGTATATCATGGTTTGCCGTTCCGGTGGAAGAAGCGGCCGTGCCAGTCAATTTCTCGAAACCTACGGTTTTAACGTCATTAACATGGCCGGCGGAATGCTGGCTTGGGAAGGTAAAGTAGAATAATCTTTGCAAAAAATACCCTTGCAGGTAAAACAGGAGGACAATCATGACAAACATGAAGGCAAATGTCGTATTAGATGCTAAGGGCTTGGCATGTCCAATGCCCATCGTGAAAACGAAAAAAGCAATGAATAACCTTGAAGCAGGGCAAGTTATCGAAGTTTTAGCAACCGATAAAGGTTCAAAAGCAGATATGAAAGCTTGGGCTGAAAGCACTGGGCACCAATATTTGGGGACTATTGAAGAAGGTGGAGTGTTAAAGCATTACCTGAGAAAATCTTCAAACGATGAAACAATTGAGAAAAAACATCCAAATGTCATAAATAACGAAGATCTTGAAAAGAAACTTGATTCTGCCAATGACAACATTATTTTACTTGATGTAAGAGAATCGGCAGAATACGCGTTTAACCATATTCCACAGGCTATTTCGATTCCTTTAGATGAATTAGATGAGCGTTTATCTGAATTAAACAAAGAAGATGAAATTTACGTGATTTGCCGGACTGGTAGCCGCAGTGATTTTGCTGCACAAAAATTAGCGGAACAAGGGTTTAAAAAGGTAATGAACGTCATACCCGGTATGAGTAAATGGACAGGAAATACCATCGGATTAAATAAATAATTTTTTTAGGTAAAAACATACCTTAGGGGGTAACAAAAGATGACAGTAACTGTTATGACAGCAAAAGAAGTAACGAAAAAAGTTTTTAACAAAGAAAAACTGTTTATTTTCGATGTCCGTAATGAGTCTGACTTTCAAGATTGGAAAATTGAAGGTGACAACTTCAAGTACTTAAATATTCCATATTTCGAATTACTTGATGGTGTAGAAGAAATTCTAGACAGTATCCCAACTAATCAAGAAGTGTTAGTCGTTTGTGCGAAAGAAGGGTCTTCCGTTATGGTCGCGGAAATGCTGTCTGATGCTGGCCTCGATGTTTCTTACCTACAAGGTGGCATGAAAACGTGGAGTGAGCATCTAGAGCCTGTTAAAGTTGGAGATTTAACTGATGGAGGGGAACTATATCAATTTGTTCGAATTGGAAAAGGCTGTTTGTCTTACATGGTAGTTTCGGGCGGCGAGGCAGCGCTGATTGATGCAACTAGGATGACCGATATTTATCTTGATTTCGCCAAAGAAATCGGAGCAAACATTACTCATGTGTTTGATACACACCTTCATGCTGACCATATTTCTGGCGGCCTCAAAATTGCCCAGACAACAGGCGCCACGTACTGGCTGCCTCCAAAGGATGCAACGGAAGTTACGTTCGAATATCAACCGCTAGAAGATGGTAATCTTGTGACAATCGGAAGTACTACAATTGATATCAACGCCCTATATTCTCCTGGTCATACCATCGGTTCCACTTCCTTTGTTGTGGATGGCAATTTCCTGCTTTCAGGTGACATTTTATTCATCGATTCAATCGGACGGCCTGACCTTGCCGGAAAGGCCGAAGATTGGGTTGGCGATTTAAGAGAAACTTTATATAATCGATATAAAGAATTATCAGAAGAACTGGTTGTTCTTCCGGCCCATTTTATGATTATTGACGAATTAAACGAAGATGGCAGTGTATCAGAAAAATTAGGAGTACTTTTTGCCAAAAACCACGGCCTTAATATAGAGGATGAAAATGAATTCAGAAAGATGGTAACAGAAAACCTGCCGCCGCAGCCAAACGCGTATCAGGAAATCCGTGAAACCAATATGGGAAAAATCAATCCAGATTTCGACCAGCAGCGGGAAATGGAAATCGGTCCTAACCGTTGTGCGGTTCGATAATGAGGTGACTTAACAATGACTGAGGAAAAAAAACAAATAAACGATTGCAACACAACTGGATCTTGAGGAATTAGCAAAACTAATGTTTCTGGAGATGGTAAACAGGCTAAACAACCGATACCTATATGACCAGGCACGTTAGTCTGGCTCCTGGCAGGAGTCATTTACCTAATTTTTAGAGCGTTTATGTGATTCTTTTTCTAAAGAGTGTGACATTTTAAGGTCATGCTCTTTCTTTCGATTTTTAGTAATTGTTAAATATAGAATATGGAATACTGTACGTGGTGGATTAAAATCGGAAATAGAAAAACAGAAGGAGGAAGAAACGAATGTTTGATTTTACGGTAGTTACAAATAAAAATATCGAAAAGGCCATTCAATCTTTAGAGGAAAACCTAAAGACAGAAAAGTTTGGTGTTTTGTGGAAGTTTGATATCAAGGAAAAGCTTCAGGAAAAAGGGCTGGAGTTCGATAAAGAATTTAAGGTGCTGGAGGTGTGCAACCCAGTCGAGGCGCAAAGAGTGCTTACTGAAAATGAAATGGCTGGATATTTTCTGCCGTGTAAAATTGTTGTGTATGAGAGTGAAGGAAAAACAAAAATTGGCATGCCCAAACCAACAGCACTAATCAGTCTTTTACAAGACGAAAAAATGAAACAATTTGCAGGTGACATAGAAGACCGCTTAATACATTGCATAAAGAAAAGTATTTAAATTGGAGGACAAAAAAGAGCCTCGATCAACGAGGCTTCCTATTCACAATACAAATAAACTATTAACCACATACATCCCCATAGCGTACCTTGAACGACATTTTAATGAATTTCCCAAAAGGCAGATTCACTTAGTAGCTTCCAATTTTCTTAAAAAAAATATGGGGATACGTATTTTAAGGAAAAAGGGTTTTAAGGTTGTAAGCTATACCATTGTTAAACCAAACAAATTTATTTTAAAGAAAAACTCAATAGAAAAATGCTGTTAAATTAGTTTTAATGAGATAGAGTACATCTTCATATTTTTTTATAAATCCGAATACCCGTACAGGTATAAAATATTAGGAGGTTTCCATGCAATGTTAGAGGCGGTATGAGTGCCTTGCATTAACAATAAAGGCTTCCGATTAGAGGTCACTTTCCTAAAAAGGAGGACATCATGGATATCAGTTTACTCATTACGCTTTTCCTAATTGGCTTCGTCGGCTCTTTTATATCAGGGATGTTGGGCATAGGCGGGGCCATCATCAATTTCCCGATGTTATTGTATATTCCCGCTTTACTTGGGGTTGGCCATTTTTCAGCACACGAGGTTTCCGGAATTACAGCCATCCAGGTTTTCTTTGCCACAATAGGCGGTGTAATGGTTTACCGCAAGGGTGGATTTTTGAATAAAACTCTGATAGCTTATATGGGCATTAGTATTTTACTAGGAAGTTTTATTGGGGGATTCAGTTCTACTCACATGCCGGAAAGCGGAATCAACATCGTATATGGTATTTTAGCGTTAATCGCCGTTATTATGATGTTTGTACCTAAGAAGGGCGTAGATGATATTCCGCTCGATCAAGTGAAATTTAACAAATGGATTGCTGCAATGTTTGCTTTCATTGTAGGAATTGGGGCAGGTATTGTCGGTGCAGGAGGGGCATTTTTATTGGTGCCGATTATGCTTACCGTCTTAAAAATACCGACGAGAATGACGATTGCCTCATCTTTAGCCATTACACTTATTTCTTCAATCGGTGCAGTCACCGGAAAAATATCAACGGGACAAGTACCAATTATGCCTGCAATTATCATGGTAGCAGCCAGTCTTCTTGCCTCTCCGATAGGGGCAAATGCCGGAAAAAGGGTGAATACTAAGGTTTTGCAAATAATCATGGGGATATTAATCCTGGCCACTGCAGTGAAGACGTGGATGGAAATTTTATGATAAAAAGGGCTAATTAAGCCCTTTTAACATACCCCTTATAGTATAATAAGTAAAAACCTTAAAAAGGAGGGCGCTATGCAAGTAATACAAATTGGTTCACTTGCTATTTCGGTAAAATGGCTGATTCTCGGCGTTGGTATACTGATTAGCCTCTTTGTCATCAAATTTTGGGTAAGAAAAACACATGAAGGGGAGTTACATAAGAGAGTATTTGATTTGTTGGTAAATACACTTATTTTAGGGTTTTTTATTTGGAAGGGAAGTCTACTCATTCTTGAACCATCCATTGTAATAAAAAGTCCATTATCCTTGTTGTATTTTACTGGAGGAAGCAAGGGTCTGATTCTTGCCATGATCGGGTCCCTTATCTATTTCGTTTTCAAAGGACGGAAAATAAGTATTCCCAATTCGCTTATCAAAAAAATCCTAGCAGTAACTGCTTTATCAGGGCTGATTGGATGGACAATGTATGATTTTGCTTTTTCACAAACTAAGCTTGATAAAACCGTACAACAAGGGGAGACAGTGCAACAAAATTCTGATGAAATTGGAATAAAAGAAGGAAATAAAGCTCCCAATTTCCAATTGGAGAATATAGAGGGGCAACAAGTTCAACTGTCTGACTTTAAAGGGAAAAAAGTAATCTTAAATCTATGGGCAACCTGGTGTCCGCCATGTAAAGCGGAAATGCCTCATATGAAAGATTTTTATCAGGAACAAAAAGGTAAAGATGTTGAAATTGTTGCTGTAAATCTAACCACATCAGAGAAGAATCCAGATAGAGTAGAACAGTTCGTGAAGGATTACGGTTTAACCTTTCCTGTCTTACTTGATGAAAGCGGAGAAATAGCTGACGTATATCAAGCCATTACGATTCCAACCAGTTATTTCATCGATACAAATGGGCTCATTCATAAAAGAATAGTTGGACCAATGGATAAAGAGATGATGACAGATTTGATTAATGGCATGAAATAAATACTAGGCTATTGAAAAAAAGCACATTCTAAGCGGGAGCCTTCTTCTTAGAACGTGCTTTTTTTAAATTAATTGTTAATCATACAATTAGTACTTGATTCTTTTTTCATTTGAGTTACACAATCCTTATGCATTTCTTTTAATTGTTTTTCACTTAACTGCGGGTGTTTTTCCTGCATCATCGGGAGCATTTCTTTGAAATCTCCCACCTTGCAAGCAATCTGGTCACTGGCCGCCAAAACACCAGTTCCCAATCCCAGCAATAGGATAAGGGTAAATGCACTTGTTGCTATCTTTTTCATTTTAATCCTCCTTTGAATTTGCATTTCTAATTACAATTTAATTATATAATGGTTTTTCACATACGGAGTGGGGTAAATTTGACAAGTTAGTAAACTTTAGAAAAGTAAACACATTCTCGTCAAATTTTTAAGCATTTTATTACTTTCTAACACCGCGATAGGTTAAAATAAAAAGGTGATTATTAAACAGGAGGAATTGAATATGAACATCACAGACCAGGCTCGTGATCTGTTAAAACAAGTGTTCAAAGAAGAGAATGCCAACAACATTCGTATCTTTTTTGAAGGCTATGGCTGAGGGGAGCCAAGAATTGGACTGGCTCTGGATGAGCCGGATGCAGACGATATAATCGTCACAATAAATGAAATCACAGTGGCAATTGACCCTATCATTGAACCTAATATAGAAGGCCTAACCCTTGACCGAAGCGGAGATGGAAAAGGCATTTCTTTGATTGGCAATACGGGTGCATGCTGTTAGTAAAAAAGACCTGTCCAGGTCTTTTTTGTTTTTATTGACATAAATTTATCAGCTTAATGAAAAAGAAAGTTTAGGAGCGGGAGATAAGTTGATACACTGGAGAGAAGGGAGGAGAAATAAACGAGTATGGAGATGAATACGAAAGAAACATTATCTAAGAGAATCCTTACAGCAGCAAATGGGTATTTGGATGTTGGGTTTACACATTCATTGAATCCATATAGCGGTTGTGCCTTTTCTTGCAAGTATTGCTATGTTAGAGAAATGCCCCTCCAAAGATTCAAAGGAATTCCTTGGGGAGAATGGCTTGATATAAAAACAAATGCAGCGGAGAATTACCAGAATGAAATGATAAAACTTCGCAAGAAAAACAAACCGGTGAATATTTTTATGTCTTCTGCAACAGAACCGTACCAACCAATGGAACGAAAAGCAGGTATCACACGGGGCATACTGGAAGAAATGCTGGAAAACCCGCCTGATTTTCTTCAAATCCAAACACGGAGCCCACTCATTACAAGAGATATCGATTTATTGTTAAAATTAAAAGTCAAATGTAATACCCTTGTTTCCATGACGACCGAAACAGATAGAGAAGACGTAAAGCAAATTTTTGCACCATATGCACCTGGAATTAAATTGCGGTTAAAAGCGGTAAAAGAAGTTCACGATGCTGGAATATCCACCCAGGCCTCGATTTCTCCCGTTTTGCCATTTACCCCGGATTTCCCAAAAGTTTTGGATGGCATCGTGAATCATATTTGGATTGATACTCTTAATATTGGTGATGGTTCGATGGGAAAGCGCTCGGCGAGGTTAGAAATGCCGGCCGTATTTGAAGAGCACGGATTTTCAAAATGGTATCAAAAAGATTTACATGTAAGGGTCGAAAAGTTTTTTAAAAAATATTTTCCTAGTGAAATGATAAGAGTTTCTAAAAGTGAAGCTTTCCTAAATAAATAAGACCACCCATTTTACTGGGTGGTCTTATTGTATTATTGAATTGCAGCTTTTTTGGACCCCGTTGGCCAGAAATAGCCGATAATCGCACCAACAATTGCTGGTAATATCCATCCAAGACCAATACTGTAAAGCGGTAAATATTCAATGTACGAAGCTTTAATGGCTTCGAATAAAGAATTGGTGGCCCCAGGTAAGCTGCCAACTAACGTGCTGTAACCATCGAAGAAACTTACGCAAAAGGTAAGGAACATAGACGCTGCATATACACTTTGCTTATGTTTAAAAAATGATGAGCTAAGTGTTAACAAAATCAGTACAATCGCCAAAGGATACAATAGCATTAATACTGGAACAGCATATTGAATAATATTGTTTAAGCCAAAATTAGCGATGATAAATGACACAAGGCATAGGATAAGTACGAACATTTTATAACTTACTTTTGGAAAAACACTATTGAAAAATTCACTACACGAGGTAATGAGCCCAATGCTTGTTTTTAAACATGCCAGAACAATAATAATAGCAAGGAGGATCGTACCGAATTGTCCAAAGTAATGCTGGGCGACCTTAGCAAAGATTAATCCACCATTATCAAATGTACCGATGGAAGATACGCTCGATGCCCCCATATACGTAATAAGGCCGTATATCAGCATCATTAGTGCCATAGCGAAAATGCCTGATTTCCATGTTGCTTTTGCAATTGTCTTCCTATCGGTGATCCCTTGTCCTTTAATAGCATTGATGACAACAATACCAAAAGCTAATGACGCAAGGGCATCCATCGTGTTATAACCTTCTTTAAAACCAGTTATAAATGCCAATTTGCTGTAATCACCTGTTGGTGGTCCAAAGTGACCCATAGGTTTAACGATCGCGATAATAATTAAAAAGAATAAAAATACTAAAAATGCAGGTGTTAGATATTTTCCAATATAGTCAATAATTTTAGCAGGATTTAATGAGAAATAGTAGACGATTGCAAAAAATACGAAGCTAAAAAGCCCAAGATATAAACTGGCCTGCTCTGGATTAAGAAATGGCTCGAAGCCGACCACGAAAGGTACTGTTGCTGTTCGTGGAATCGCGAAAAATGGACCTATGGTTAAGTAAAGGGCCATGGCGAAGACGACTCCAAACTTTGGATGGACCCGATTTGCTAATTCACGAAGTCCATTACTTCCAGATAGCCCGAATGCTAAGATCCCCATAAATGGCAAACCAATGGCTGTTACTAGAAAACCAATTAAAGCTGGCCAAAAGTTAGTACCAGCGACCTGTCCCATCTGAATAGGGAAGATCAGGTTTCCTGCCCCAAAGAACATACCAAACAGCATTGTACCAATGACTGCGTATGTTGAAAATGATATTTTTTGATGCATGCATGTTGCTCCTTCTAGATGAATTTCATTTATTTTAACATCGTTTAGAATAATTGGCTATCATGGATTGATTGCTGGAGAAGTTGGCATTAAAACGTTTTGGACATCTAAATGGCAAACATATCTGAAATAGGGGAAGGAGGACATGGAGATCTAGCCAAGTTTAATAATATTACTGAAATTCAGACAACCAGAGGAGGATGAAGAAAAAGGGAAGGAGGAATTGGCTCATGGAAACAATGCGCTTAAAATTAAGTAAATATAGGCAAAAATAGGAAAGAGGGAACTTGATTTCATTTAAGTTCCCTTTTTAATTTTTTTATCGGAATTATTTTAATGTTTTCAGCCATGCAGCCATTCCTGGCGCATCCTCTTTGGACACCAAACCAGCTGGCATACCGCCTCGGCCGTGTTGGATGATGTCCTCGATCTCCTTATCCGATAAACGGGAACCCACTCCTTTTAAAGAAGGCCCAACTCCGCCTTGGTATTGATCCCCGTGACAGCCTGCACAGGTGTTCTTATAGATGGATTCACCGTCCACTTTGGATATCGTTCCTTTTCCTTCTTGGCCTTCAGTCTTTGCAGGCGTCTCTTGTGCCTCTTCTTTCTGGTCTTGCACATTGCTGAGTACAAAAAATCCACCAATTCCTATCACTAGGATGGCTAGGGCAATCAAAACAGTATTTTTCATAAAATCGCCTCCTAATTATCCTTTTTCGGTACAAGAAATAAAAATGATGTGCAAACTCAATCTAACCTGACAAACAAAAGGATTTTTGGTGCGACCACTTACCAAAATACCCTTTGATATAAGTATGAGCAGATAATTGGAAACTACGCATGAAAGAGGAAAACTGCATAGATTGCCTTTGATTCAGAAAGAGCACCTATTGAAATGATTTTGAAGGTGGATTTGTACGGAACTACAGTATTGCTGGAGGAAGTAGGGAAGGTCATAGCTCCTAAAGGCGTTGGTGTGAAAATTTCCAGTTAGTCTGGACACAGAATGCCTCAATTAGGAACTGAAATTGATGAGCAGCTGGCAACAACACCAACTGAAGAACTCCTTAGTTTAGAAGTCCTTCGGCTAGAAAACATCAAGGATACGTTGCACGCTTAACAAATGGCGAAACGGTGCACTGTGAAGCGCGTATGTTTGAATCTTTACGGTGGGGGGAAAAGGGCGCTCGTATCAATTCTATTTCTCCAGGGATTATCGCACCAAGGAAACCATTCGAAGTCGACCTCTATATAATTACGTAAAATATAAATTTGACGAAATAATCCTTAGGAGGTAAAATATAGTAGAGGTGTTATTATGGTAAATCCAGCAAAACAGGAAAATTTCAAAAAGCTCCAGGCAATGCTTAATGAACTCCCTTGGTATGTTGAAGAATACATAAATCATAAATTACGAAAACTTTCTACTGCATCGTTGTTCAACTATTGTCACGACTATAAAATCTTCTTTAACTGGATGATTACTGAGCAATTATGGTCCGGCAGCATCAAAGAGATCCCATTGGAACGTCTTGAAAAAATGACAGTCATTGAAGTCGAAGGATTTTTAAATTTTCTTCATTACGAATTAAATAACAAAGAATTAACCGTTAACCGTAAATTATCTGCGTTGAAATCCCTTTTTAATTACCTGCAAAACATCGCGGAAACACCGGATTTGGAACCCTATATTAATCGTAATGTCATGGCGAAAATAGAGTTTAACGAAGTTAAGGAAAGTTTGGAAACGAAGGCAAATAAAATGGAAGGCAAAATTCTGCTTGGGGATGAATATGAGCGATTTCGTCTGTTTGTCGCCCATGAATACGGCGAAATCAATAAAGAAAACAAAAAAATCTTCAATTTTCATCAATTAAATAAAGAACGTGATACCGCGATTGTATCGTTGATTTTAGGTTCTGGATTACGTCTTTCTGAGCTAATTGGTTTAGATCTTGAAGATATTGATTTCAGTAAGTATAGTGCACGAGTGATTCGCAAAGGAAATAAAGAACAATTTGTTTATTTTAGCCAAACGGCCATGGATGATTTACAAGAATACCTAGCAATCAGGATTCCTAAATACCAGGTTGATAAAAATATGAAAGCATTATTTGTGGCTGCTCCGATTGGTCCAAAAGGCAAAACAAGAAGGCTGACAGCGCGATCAGTGGAAAAATTAATTGAAAAATATGCAACTGCGTTCGGTAAACCATCATTATCAGTTCATAAATTACGGCATTCATTTGCAACCAGATATCATGCGGAAATCAACGATGTGCCAAAATTACGCCGTCAATTAGGTCATTCATCGATTCAAACTACGATGATTTATACGCATATTAAGAATGATGACTTAAAGATTGCTGTTGATAAGATGGATATGCCGAAGGAACAAATAGATTAAAATGATAAGAAGGCTGTATTAAATAGCAGCCTCCCCCTTGTTTTATTTCAATTATGAGTTTACATAATATATTTATAGTAAATATAATTTGTGGTATCTCAATTCTAGAGTATACTTAAGATAGTGAGACGAAACAAAATTTTTAGTTATTATTTTTTTTTCAGTAATATATATACTCATATTTCTTTGCTGATTCGCAGCTAACTCACTTTAGCCCCTTAATAAATAATAAATTTGCGATTAAAATTACTTTGAGTTTGAACTTATATTTCAGCTTATTTGATTTGCCTCTTCCCTAAAATATCTAGCTAGTTTCATCCGAAAAACCAACAATTGTATAATTGTTGAGATCTTGCTTATCACTCCCATCAGCCAGCGATTTGAAAAATGCCTCCCCTCCTCCCTCTTTGTTTTTCTCTAAAGAATGATTACAACATCTATCTCTAAAATCTATTACATTATTTATTGTTCGGAAAAAAAGCTGCCTCACAAAAAGCAGGTATTTCTGTAGTAGAAGCAAATTCTTCAATAAAATAATGTATACTTAAATACATAAAAAAATAAATATATTTATTGGGGATGATCCTATGTTTAATCGGATTCTTGTAGCCATAGACGGTTCTAAAATGAGTGAAAAAGCATTACAAACCGCTTTAAAATTTGCTAATGGAAGATATTCTAAAATTGGTGTTATCCATGTGGAGAAAAACTTGCAAATTGTCGATGGGATGCCAATAAAAACAATTGATAATATATATACTGACCAAGAGACAAAAGGCCGTGATCTATTACAACAAGCGGTTACTCTTGCAGAAGAAGAAGGAATTGAGATAGAATCCCATTTTGTAATGGGAGAACCGGCGATTCAAATTGTCAAAAAAGCAGATGAATTAAACTATCAGCTGATTGTCATAGGGAGCAGAGGGTTGGGGAATATTAAAGGGTTAATGCTCGGAAGCGTCAGCCAGAAAGTTTCCCAGCTAGCGCATTGTCCTGTTTTGATAATTAAATAGTATAAAAAATGATCCATAAAACCGTCTTGTGCCAACAGTTCTTGATGTTTCCCTCTGGTCTATTCTCTGCCTACTCTCCCCTTTTAAAAAGGGATTATAACGGGAATCAGCTATCAAGTTATGTGGAAATTTAATATAGCAATTAAATAAAAAAGGGCTGCCCCTGAAAAGTTACACTTTTGGGACAGCCTCTTTTGGTTTTGTTAAGCTTTACGAACGTTTGATGCTTGTGGTCCGCGGTTACCTTGCTCAACGTCAAAAGTAACTGATTGACCTTCATCTAATGTTTTGAAGCCTTCGCCTTGAATCGCTGAGAAATGTACGAATACGTCTTCTCCACCTTCACGTTCGATGAATCCGAAGCCTTTTTCGCCATTAAACCATTTTACTTTACCTTTTTCCATTGTGTTGCCTCCTAGTGTGTAAATACACACAATGTAATACTATCCTTGCTCTCAGTGATGATCAAGACGAAAAGTTCAAACTTATACCAATCCTTTACACCGAACAAAAATAATTCTTTTTAATTATCGCATTCTTTGTAAAAAATTGCAAGAAGACGAAAAATTTATCATATTGTTAAACTTTGAACTGACTATTTGTTAAATATAATCATTGCGGTGTATTTTGTATCTGGATAAACCCCATATTCTGTATGTGTGCTTACAGCAAGAGGAACAGAATTGTATTTAACATCTATCAGCTTTCCTTCCTCTAATGTACCAAGAAAATCATTAACACCCCGTATAAGTTCTGCAAAGTCTGTGCTTTGAAAACCTTTTGCCTCGTACATTTATTCTTCCTCCCTTTATAGAAATTACTACAATATACTTTAATAAACATAAGAAAAAATCCCTTTTAAACAAAAGGGGTTTCTTATAGATTAGGCGTTAAAGTTAAACTTTGAAATAAAGCATTTATCCAACCTTGTTATTTATTAAATCTATTGCTTGATTTTCAGTTATACCTCTAATTAAACCTAGTTCACTGATAAAAATCCTTCGTGCACTCTCCAGCATCTGCTTTTCGCTTGAATTGAGCGATTTATTTTTGTTTATTCTCATTAAGTCCCGTACAACTTCCGCGCCTTCTTGGATATTACCTGATTTAAGTTTTTCCAAATTAATTTTGTATCTTTCTTTCATCGAAAGGGTTGTATCGGTTACACCATGATAAAAAATGTCCAATACGTTTTCAAGTGTAATCAAATCGGTAGCTAAACGAATTCTTGATTTTTCTACTTTTGCGATAGGGATCATGACTTGCATTTTATTGATTCGCATATTTATTATATAATACTGCTGTTTTTCACCTTGAATTTCCTTTACTTCTATTGCTTCAATAACTCCTGCTCCCTGCATTGGATAAACGATGCAATCACCAACTTGAAACAACTAACCACCTCCAAATTTAGTACATCTTAAGTATACCATACGATTAAAAAATAACAAAATTTTTAATTATATCATCTATTTTTAGTTTATGTCAACATTTTTTCCCTGATCTGTTATTAAAAAAACAATGGGCTAGATGCCCATTGTTCGTTGTTTAGTATTTTGAATTAATGATTATTTTCCATTTCTATAATCAAAGTTTCAATTTGTTCCTGTGAAAGCTTTTCACGTTCAATTTCAACATCGTTACCGTAGCCAATCAAAACTAGATCATCATGATTTGATAAAGGTTTTCTTCCCCTTGGTACAGATTCTGTGTATTTTTTCCATTCACCATTAATCTTAGCAAGTGATACATCACCTCTTTTCATCATCAAGCCATCTATACTTTTCGGCATCTTTAAACCTTTAATAAATTGTTTTTTTGAGAAATAAAAATCTTCTTCCATTTGTTCATCTCCTTAATGTTAATAGTATATGTCAATTACGCCATAAACCATTTATGAATATTTATCGTTTCGGTAACTAAACTGCTCCGCTACTTCAAAATGTCCCACAATAGCCGGCTATTTCAATCTAATTGCACAAAAAAAAGCGCTTTGGCAGCTGCTTCACTAGGAAAGCAGTCCTTAGCGCTTTTTTGTAAATTTATCCTGCATTTTTCATACGTCCACCAGAAAACTGACTGTTGTATAAATCAGCATAGAAACCGTCTTTCTCCAACAATTCCTGATGATTTCCCTTTTCAATGACTCGGCCGTTATTCATGACTAGAATGATATCTGCGTCGCGGATCGTTGATAGCCGGTGGGCTATGATAAAGCTTGTGCGACCCTTCATCAAATGATCCATCGCCTTTTGTATCTGGACTTCGGTCCGAGTATCAACGCTGCTTGTAGCCTCGTCAAGGATTAACATCGCCGGATCTGCAAGAATCGCCCTAGCAATCGTTAAAAGCTGCTTTTGGCCCTGAGAAATATTCGAAGCTTCCTCATTTAAAATGGTATCATAGCCGTCAGGCAATGTGCGGATAAAGTGGTCTGCATTAGCAGCTTGTGCAGCAGCAACAATCTCCTCTTCTGTTGCTCCATCCCTTCCATACGCGATATTGTCACGAATTGTGCTGTTAAAGAGCCATGTATCCTGCAGCACCATTCCAAATAAGCCGCGCAGGTGCTCTCTTTTCATATCCCGTGTATCGATTCCATCAATCAAAATTTTACCGGAATTGATTTCGTAAAAACGCATTAATAAATTAATAAGGGTTGTTTTACCTGCGCCAGTCGGACCAACAATGGCAACCTTTTGCCCTGGTTTAACTTCAATGTTCATATCTTCGATTAATAATTCATTTTCTTTATAACCGAAAGAAACATGTTCGAATTTAACTTCACCCATCGGGGCATCAAGCCTTTTGGTAGTGGAGGCCTCAGGTATCTCTTCTGTTTCATCAAGAATTTCAAACACCCGCTCTGCGCTAGCCACCGTTGACTGAATCACGTTGGCAATCATCGCGGTCTGGGTAATCGGTTGGGAAAATTGTCTAGCATATTGGATAAATGCCTGAATGTCACCAATTTCAATCGCTTTTTTTGTGACCAATATTCCGCCTGCCACAGATACAAGTACATAACCGATGTTATTGATAAACGACATGAATGGCATAATTAACCCAGACATAAATTGCGCCTTCCAGCCAGCTTGATAAAGTCTTTCGTTGATTTCTTCTAATTGGTCAATCGACTTTTGCTCACGGCCAAATACCTTAATAACCTTATGGCCGGTATACATTTCTTCAACATGTCCGTTTAGCTGGCCAAGCGCCTTTTGTTGTCCCTTGAAATAGGCTTGTGAACGTTTGGCAATATTTGCTGTCGCAATAAAACTAAGCGGCAGTGTCACCACCACGATCAATGTCATTAGTGGACTAATTGAAAGCATCATCACAATTACACCAATTAAGGTAACCACTGAGGTAATCAGCTGCGTTAAGCTTTGCTGCAAGGTGGTGCTAATGTTATCAACATCATTAACCGCCCGGCTAAGGATTTCACCATGTGTGCGCGCATCAAAATATTTTAATGGCAGACGGTTTAGCTTTTCTTCTACTTCCTTACGAAGCTGGTAAACTGTTTTTTGTGCAACTCCTGCCATAATATATTGCTGAATGTATGCAAAAACAGCACTTAAAATATAAAGCCCAATTAATAATATTATGATATGCCCGATGTATTCAAAATCAATTTTTGCTCCAGGTACACCACGAAACTTCATCATTAAGCCTTCAAATAACTTGGTCGTCACTTTCCCCATGATTTTTGGGCTGACAATGGCAAATACCGTACTGATGATGGCCGTGATTAGAACCGCTATAAGCTGCATTTTATATGGCGTTAAATAGGTAATTAACCGCTTCAGTGTTCCTTTAAAGTCCTTTGCTTTTTGAACAGGGGCACCCATTCCCATAGGACCAAATCCGCCGCCAGGCCCCCGAGGACCAGGTCCTTGTTGAGGTCTATGATTCTGTGAATCTTTACTCATGCGATTTCCTCCTCAGAAAGCTGAGACATGACAATTTCACGATAAACTTTGCTGGTTTCCATCAGCTCTTTATGTTTGCCAATTCCAGCAATTTCGCCATTATCAAGGACGATAATCTGGTCCGCATCGATGATGGTGCTGACGCGCTGGGCAACAATTAATACAGTAGATTGCTGCGTTTCTTCTTTTAATGCCGCCCGAAGCTTGGCATCTGTTTTAAAATCTAAAGCAGAAAAGCTGTCATCGAAAATATAGATTTCCGGTCTTCGGACCAGCGCGCGAGCAATGGATAAACGCTGTTTCTGCCCGCCCGAAACATTTGTTCCGCCTTGGGCAATCAGCGTGTTGTAGCCTTCAGGCATTTCGTTTATAAACTCTGCCGCTTGGGCAATTTCAGCGGCATGACGCACTTCTTCATCCGATGCTTCTTCTTTGCCGTATCGAATATTTTCCGAAATAGTCCCTGTAAAAAGAACGGCTTGCTGCGGGACAAAGCCAATTTTTTTGCGAAGTAAATCCTGAGTCATTTCTCGTACATCGATTCCGTCAACCAACACTTTGCCGCTGCCAGCGTCATAAAAGCGAGGAATCAAATTAATAAGCGTTGATTTACCTGAGCCGGTTCCACCGATAATCGCGGTGATTTCACCTGGCCTCATTTTAAAAGAAATATTCGAAATAGCAGGCATTTCAGCTCCTGGATAGGAAAAGCTGACATTCTGAAATTCAACCTCCCCATTGCTGCTTACTTGGGGACGGGGAATTGATGGATTTTTAATATCAGCCGTTGTATCTAGCACCTCAATAATTCTTACTGCTGATACAGAAGCTCTTGGAATCATCACAAACATCATCGATAACATCAAGAAGGAGAACATGATTTGCATCGCGTATTGGATAAAGGCCATCATGTCACCCACTTCCATGTGCCCATTACTGATGCGGATGCCGCCAAACCAGATAATCGCTACTGTAGTCAGGTTTAGGATAATCATCATCGTAGGCATCATGACGGCCATCAGTTTATTGACCTTTATCGCGGTTTGGGTAAGATCCCAGCTGGCTTCGTCGAATCGCTTCTTCTCATGCTCGATTCGGTTAAAGGAACGGATCACACGAATTCCAGTTAAATTTTCCCGTAAGACGCGATTTAGGTTATCTAGTTTTACCTGCATCGATTTAAATAATGGAATAGCATTTCTTTGTACAATTAAAATAATGATAATTAATATGGGAATCGCCACAGCGAGAACTAAAGAAAGTTTGGTGTCTTTGGATAAAGCCATGATGATTCCGCCGATGCACATCATTGGAGCCATGACCATCATTCGTAGCATCATGATTAACACCTGCTGTATTTGCGTAATATCGTTTGTTGTTCTCGTGATAAGTGATGCTGTTCCAAATTGATCAAATTCCTGTAAGGAAAAATCGCCGACATGGGAAAAGATTTTACTTCGCAATAATTTTCCGAAACCTGAAGCGGCTTTGGCGGAAAAAAAGCTCGCACTAACAGAGCAAATCATGCCGCCTGCCGCGACGAGGAGCATGAACCCGCCAATTTTCCAAATATAATGCGTATCGCCGGTTACTACACCCTTATCAACGATATCGGCCATTAATGTCGGCAGATACAGTTCAGACAAGGATTGCAGAAGCACTAGTACCAAAACAAACATAACAGGGAACTGAAATGGTTTTAGGAATTTTGCTAATTTCAGCATTTTGGTCATCTCCATTTCTTATTGACGATAGGTATGCTCGAAATAGTTAAAAACTTTATTGAGAAGTTCAGCAAGCTTCTCACTGTCGTCTTCCCCTAAATAATCAATTAAACCTGCAAAGGTGTCGGTAAAAGCTTTTCTTGCTTCGTTCGTTACTTCGATGCCTTTTTCTGTTAGGTGAATATTAACAGCGCGTCGGTCAACTGGGTCGGTGTTGCGTTCAACAAGGTCATCCTTTTCAAGCTTATTGATAATCTGCGTAACTGTTGGAGACGTAACTCTAAGAATACTGCTAATCTCAGAAACCTTCATATCCGGTTTCTCTTCGTTTGTTTCATGCCTTATTGCCATAAGAACCTTGATTTCACTAGGATTATAACCGGCTATTTGCCGATCGTGCCATCCGGACTTTCTAAACTGTGAAAATGCTCTCAGAAGTTTTTGCGTGGTATTTGCATTATAATCCGTCATTTTTTCCACCTCCTATAAAATAGATAGGTTACTAATTTATTTACCAACCTAAGTATAATTCGTATACAATTTTTCGGTCAATCAAAAAACACAGGGGATTCCTGTGTTTTTATCCTAAACCTCTTCTTTTTTTACTTCTACCTTAACTAATTTCCATTTTCCATCTGAGTAAGACCAGATAGACTCCACAAATGCAATGGTATCTGCATTCGCAATTCCGGTAACTCTTTGAATACCTTTTAACCCCAATTTTCCCCCATCTAATTGGATAGGTTCAAGACTGTTAAAAGGATTCACCATTAATTCGGTTGGTTCATTCAGTTTACCTTTTCGATAAAGCCCCATTTTTTTATAATAATCCTTTCGATCTCTTAGGTCGAAAAGATAGGATTTACCTGTAGCGTTAATTTTTATTTCTGCTTTATAGCCATCTAAAAAATGAGTTTCCATATCAAGAGGCTCAGAGGCTGTTAGATCTTTTTTTTGAAAATCTTTAAGCGTATATAAAAATGTATCGACGATTCCGCCGCTGCCGCCTGTATATACTGTGGCAAATACATCCTTAACACTATCATGATTAATATCCGCCAGCTGCAGTGCTGCTTTTGCTCCACTTTCCAATGGAATTGTCGTAGTTTTCCCATCTGGAGTATTTATTTCGATGAAAATTTCTTTTAGGTAACTATTTTCATCATCCTGGTAGGGTTCCCCCTTTAATTGGATAACCTCGTTTTTTCCATCACCTGTGATATCTTCTTCCTCTTTCGATATCGTAATCACTTTTGCTTTTTCTTCAATGGCATAAACAACTGTAATGGCAGAAAGTGAAACCATAAAAAAAGCAAAAACAGCTAAAAGCGTTTCTTTTTTCATTTTAATCCCTCCCCATACTGATTATTTGTTAGTATGCCCAAGAATGGAAAAAAGATGAAAAAAAAGACCCTCTTTTTTAAGAGAGTCCTTATGAAAATATTATTCAGCTGGGATTTCTTTACCTTCGACCTTCCAAACTCTTGTCACCTTTCCGTTTACTCCTTCATCTAGAATGAAAGAACCATTGGAGTAGCGGTCACTAAATTTAATGTCTGAAGTTTTTATTGTCTCAATATAGCCTTTTTCTGTCAGTATAAATATTTCATCCTGATCCTTAGCAGCAACATAGCCCATTATTCGGTGAGGATTGGCTTTTAGTTCGCGAAGAATCACAACGCCCCGTTTTGCTCGGGATGCTTTATCAAATTCACGTAGCTTCATTCGTTTCAATGCACCGCGCTGGGTGGCCACGACAATGGATTCGGTACTGTTTGGCTCAAGAACCTGACCGCCAACCACGTAATCGCCATCTTTCAGATTTATACCTTTCACCCCGGCGGCCCTCTGTCCGACGATGCTTACTTCTTCCTCGTCAAACCATAAAGCATAACCTAAATGTGAAATCAGGAATATTTCCTTTGTACCATCTGTTAAATGGACATCAATTACCTGATCATCATCTTTCAGATTCACGCCAACCAGCGGTTTGGAATAGCGCTGGGCATGATATTGCTTCAGTTCGGTTTTCTTAACCATACCGTTTCTGGTGATAAATACAAGGAACGCGTTTGTCTCAAAATCCTTTACTGGTATGGCTTGGACAATATCTTCATCGCGGTCAATTGGAATAATATTTGCGATATGCTGACCCATGTCCTTCCAGCGGATATCAGGAAGTTCATGAACTGGGCAATATAAGTAATTCCCTTTATTCGTGAACAGGAGCAGAACATCCTGTGTATTCATATCAAGCTGCGCTAAGATTCGGTCTGTTTCCTTCATGGCAAAATCCTGACCGTTGGAAGCGGCATAAGAGCGCTGGCTCGTCCGTTTGACATAGCCATGTTCAGTAACCGTCACAATGACATCTTCACTTGGCACCATAACTTCTAGGTTGATTTTCAGCTCTTGAATTTCTGCTTCAATCTTCGAACGTCGTTCATCAGCAAAGCGTTTTTTCACTTCTTTTAACTCTTTTTTAATAACGGAAAGAAGCTTTTTCTCACTATCTAATATGCTAGTCAGTTCTTCGATTTTTTTGGCCAATTCTTCCGCTTCATTTCTTAAAGCCGTAATGTCGGTATTTGTTAAGCGATAAAGCTGTAAAGAGACAATTGCTTCTGACTGAAGCTCTGTGAACGCGTATTTCGCAATTAAGTTATCTTTTGCATCACGCTTATCTTTTGATGCCCGAATCGTAGCGATCACTTCATCAAGTATGGATAAGGCCTTCATTAAGCCTTCAACAATATGCTGACGGTCCCTTGCTTTGTTTAAATCAAATGTTGTTCTTCTTGTCACGACTTCTTTTTGATGTTGAATATAGGCGTCCAGCAGTTCGCGAAGCCCCATTTGTTTTGGCCGTCTATTATGGATGGCGACCATGTTAAAGCTGTAGGAAATTTGCAGATCGCTGTTTTTATATAAATAGTTCAAAACTCCTGCTGCATCGGCATCTTTTTTTAGTTCTATGACGATTCTAAGGCCGGTTCGGTCTGTTTCATCACGAACTTCTGAGATTCCTTCGACTTTACGGTCGAGGCGGAATTCATCGATTTTTTTCACGAGATTGGCTTTATTGATCTCGTATGGAATTTCCGTGACGACGATTTGCTGTCGGCCGCCGCGGACATCTTCAATTTCCGCTTTCCCGCGAACGATGGTTTTTCCTTTACCAGTTTCATAAGCTTTTTTAATCCCGTCGATCCCTTGGATAATTCCGCCGGTTGGAAAATCCGGTCCTTTTATCACTGTCATTAATTCATCGACCGTGATGGCTGGGTTATCCATTTGCATGATGACACCGTCAATGACCTCACCCAGGTGGTGCGGCGGAATATCAGTCGCATAACCGGCTGAAATCCCTGTTGATCCGTTTACGAGCAGGTTCGGGAACGCTGCCGGCAAGACGGTTGGTTCCTTAGATGTATCATCAAAGTTAGGAATCAAATCGACAGTATCTTTTTCGATATCACGCAATAGTTCAGCAGCAATTGCCGAAAGCCGCGCCTCAGTATAACGCATCGCTGCCGGCGGATCCCCGTCAACACTGCCGTTATTTCCATGCATTTCTACCAGGACATTGCGAACCTTCCAGTCCTGGCTCATCCGCACCATCGCTTCATAAACAGACGAATCGCCATGCGGGTGGTAGTTACCAATAACATTACCAACGGTTTTGGCGGCTTTCCGGAAGCCTTTGTCATGGGTATTGCCCTCGACATGCATGGCATATAAAATTCTTCGCTGGACCGGCTTTAAACCGTCTCTAGCATCTGGCAAAGCGCGGTCCTGAATAATGTATTTACTATAGCGGCCAAACCGGTCGCCAAGGACGTCCTCTAGAGGTAAGTCGCGGAATTTTTCACTTGCACTCATCCTTCAACCCCCTCTTCTGCAACAGAGATATTTTCATTTTCTAAAATCGTATCGTCTTCTTCCAATCCGAACGCGACGTTACTTTCAATCCATTTGCGGCGCGGTTCAACTTTATCGCCCATTAGCGTGGTGATCCGGCGTTCTGCACGAGCAGCATCGTCAATTTTCACACGAATCAGCGTCCTAGTTTCTGGGTCCATCGTTGTTTCCCAAAGCTGGTCGGCATTCATTTCGCCAAGACCTTTATAACGCTGAATAATATAACCTCTGCCGACCTTTTTGATGGCTGTCTGCAGTTCATCTTCATTCCAGGCATACTCGATGATTTCTTTCTTGCCTGTGCCGCGGCTGACTTTAAAGAGCGGCGGAAGGGCGATGAACACTCGGCCCGCTTCTACAAGCGGCTTCATATAGCGGTAAAAGAACGTCAGCAAAAGAACCTGGATATGCGCTCCGTCCGTATCAGCGTCTGTCATAATAATGATTTTGTCGTAGTTGATATCTTCAATATTGAAATCAGAACCGACTCCGCCGCCAATAGCATAAATAATCGTGTTAATCTCTTCATTCTTAAAAATGTCGGAAAGCTTGGCCTTTTCTGTGTTAATAACCTTACCTCTTAACGGCAATACAGCCTGGAAACGGCGGTCGCGGCCTTGCTTTGCTGATCCCCCGGCGGAATCACCCTCCACCAAGTAGAGTTCATTTTTTTGCGGGTTGCGTGATTGGGCAGGTGTCAATTTCCCTGACAATACTGTTTCAGTGCGCTTGCGCTTTTTCCCGCTTCGGGCATCTTCACGCGCTTTTCTGGCCGCTTCCCGTGCCTGATAGGCTTTTATCGACTTTTTAACAAGCAGGGAACTGATGTCTGGATTTTCTTCCAAAAAGTAAGAAAGATGCTCGGAAACAACAGAATCAACAGCCGACCGTGCTTCGCTTGTCCCTAATTTCCCTTTTGTCTGACCCTCAAATTGCAATAATTCTTCAGGGATACGAACGGAAACAATCGCAGATAATCCTTCACGAATATCGGCACCATCAAGATTTTTATCCTTTTCCTTCAGCAAACCAACCTTGCGCGCATAATCGTTGAATACCCTCGTCATCGCCGTTTTAGCACCAACCTCGTGGGTACCGCCATCCTTTGTGCGGACATTGTTGACGAATGACAGAACATTTTCAGAATAGCCATCATTAAATTGGAAGGCGAAATCGACTTCAATGCCATTATGCGTGCCTTCAAAGCTGAATACAGGATGAAGAGAATCCTTCTCCTCGTTTAAATAGGCAACAAAAGCCTCTATTCCATTTTCGTAATGGAAAACCTCATGAAGATTGTTTCGATCATCGATGATTTCTATTTTTAAGCCTTTTAATAAAAAGGCAGATTCTCGTAATCGTTCACCCAATGTTTCAAAATTATAAGTGGTAGTCGAAAAGATTGTGGTGTCAGGCTTAAAATGAATCGTTGTTCCGCTTTGATTGGTTTTGCCAATCTTTTCGAGTGTTGTAACAGGCTTACCGCCATTCTCAAAACGCTGTTCATAAACAAAGCCGTCTCTCTTAATGGTGACGATTAACCATTCTGACAATGCATTAACGACAGAAGCACCAACCCCGTGCAAACCGCCGCTTGTTTTATATCCGCCTTGGCCAAATTTTCCCCCGGCATGCAGTACTGTTAAGATGACCTCCGGTGTCGGTTTCCCCATTTTATGCATACCCGTCGGCATCCCGCGGCCTTTATCGATGACACTGATCGAATTATCTTTGTGTATTTTGACAATGATGTGTTCACCGAAGCCTGCAAGCGCTTCATCGACAGCGTTATCGACAATCTCATAGACGAGATGATGCAGTCCTCGTGAATCGGTGCTGCCAATGTACATTCCAGGACGCTTTCTGACTGCTTCTAGTCCCTCTAGTACCTGTATGGCATCATCATTGTATTCAAAAGCTTGTTGATTTCTTGCCACTAAAAATACCCCTTTCATCCCTACAAAAAGAAAACAATTCTAAAAAACACATTCCTGCTATCTATAAAAAATGTATTTTTCTTTCCGTAATCAATACTAGAACAAATGTTTCATTACTTAATTTTACCATAAGTTCATTTGGCGTCTATGCTTTATTTTAGCGATTTATTTCGATTTAGCAAATAAGTAATTTTAAACAATCGTCTTTCGAACGGTTAATTCTCCTATATTTTGGACAGAAAAAATAAAAAGCTGCCAGTATCGTTAGCAGCTTTTTTTCATGTTATCTTGATCTTGTTAAAGCATGGATAACCTTAATGCAGCGGTCCATAATGACGGTGTAGCCCTTTTCCTTTAAAAATTGATAGGCTTCTTCATTCTCGAGTCCTTGCTGAGCCCAAAATACGTCGGCATCGATTTCAACAAATTCCTTTGCCACATCGAATAATTGCTCGGAGCGGCGGAAAACATTGACAATATCTACATGGCCCTCAATATCCTTTAATGATTTTACAGCCTTTACACCGAGCACTTCATCGATCGTCGGGTTTACGGGGATGATCTCGTAGCCCGCCTTTTGCATGACCTCGGATACTTGATAAGAAGTCCTGTCAGGTTTATCGCTTAAACCTACCACAGCAATCCTTTTCGCTTTTTTTAAAATAGCACCCATTTCTTCAAGGCTTGGGTATTCTACTGCCATTACCTTCACTCCTACAAACTTTGTTTTTCTTATTGTATCTTAATTTACTATAATTATAAAGAAAACTCGCCGATTGGCGAGCCCCTAAGGGCGGTTCATGAGGCGTAGTTGCACTTATACTTTTTATTAGCTAAAAATGAAAAGCTTCCAACGAATCGGAAGCCAACTTAAATCGGGTTCAGTTCAGGTCTGACAGCGGAAGTAACCTTAGGGACCGAAATGCAAACACTGACCCCCTCACCATTATTTTCAATAGAAATATTGCCGCTCATATTTTCTAGCATGGTTTTAGCCATATAAAGGCCAAGTCCAGTTCCATGTCTTCTCGATGTGAAATAAGGGTCAAATACCTTAGCTAGCAAGAAAGGTTCAATTCCCCCTGCGTTATCTTTAAATTCTGCCGTAATATACTTATCTGATTCGCAAATTTTTATGATAATTTTTCGGTTCTTTATGTCCTTCTCCACAAAAGAGTCCCTAGCGTTCATTAAAAGACTTAGGACAATTTGACTGAAATCATTTGGGTACCCGTAAGCCATTTGCTCTCCCCTGTACATAAAGTCCACTTGAATCCCGTGGTTTTTGAGACAAATTGAAAAGATTGACAACGCATCCTCAATGGCTTCACTGACAGAGAACAGATTTTTCTCAAGATTAGGCTTATAGAATTTCCGAAAATCATTAAATGTCCTTGACATACTTTCAAGCTGAATCATGCTTTCTCTTGTAAATCGATCGACGTATTGACCGTTTATTTCACCATATTCCAAGGCAGCTCTGATATCTTGGATTAACATTAATAAACTGTTTACAGGCTGGCGCCATTGACTGCCAATGCCAGCAATCATTTCGCCCATCGCTGCCATTTTTGCCTGCTGGATTAAAATAAGATCTTTTTCCTTATTCTTGGCGATTTCCTCTTGTAACCGGTTTTCTAACATTTTGTTGATTGCTTCATATTGTTCAGCCAGCTCTTGATAGTTTGTATTTTCCTTTTCATTCCTCATGTTTTTTCACCCCTTAGTGAACATAGTAGATATATAAAACCGACCAAGTGGATTAATATTGGGCGGTTATTCTTTATGTTTCTATATTTATTTTAGCTAAATTATAGAAAAACAGATACATACCTTCCAACGAATTAACAAATGGTTTGAAAATTCTCCATATTTCTGTAAAGAAATTGCCTTTAAATCTCCCTATTTTATTGGATAAAAAAACAAAAAACCGGCACTTGCCGGTTCAGATTGTCGAGAAAGGGTATTATTATCCCTGCTAAAGGACCTGTTGATTTCCGCTCCGGGCACTCGCTTTCCGCGGGGAGGTCCTGGAGCCTCCTCGGCGCTTTGGCGCCTCCGGGGTCTCCAGTGACCTCTATATCCCGCAGTAGTCGAGTGCCCTCGCTCCAATCAACAGGGAGGCAAATCAACCTAAGTATTGCAACACACATTTTCCATCCAATGGAACTTTTAAACCTAAAATCCAACGGTAAGGCAATGTTCGTTTTTTTCTCGTTCTAGTTGTCTTTCGGAACAAATACCAAAAAAATACCCATTTAACGTCATTTAAAAGTGAATGTGGGATTAGATGAGGGTCCATTGTCCTTGATATAAAAAGGATGAACTTTTTTCACATCTGGAACAATTTCATCAATAGAAACAAATTCATTTTCATTTTGGCTAAACTCTTTTGGCTAAACATAAACTCACCACTTATTTTATTGAAGTTGAGGGACTTTATTGAAACACCTGTTGATTGGCGCGGAAGGCACGAAGACTCCTGCGGGAGTACGGGGCAGGGGAGACCCCACAGGCGCTTAAGCGCCGAGGAGGCTCCCCGTACCGCCCGCGGAAAGCGAAGTGCCTGGAGCGCCAATCAACAGACTTGTTGAAAAGCTTTGAAATAATATTATTATAACGAATTAACGCTGTTAATTGTTAAAGTACTTGGATAAATAAAAGGCTATCGGTGGTTTTTCGACAGCCTGAACCGGTAAATGCCGGTTATTCGTTTTTGGTGATATTTTTTTCTGAAAGGGTGTTAAGAGCAGTCCATGCCGTTTGGTCAGCGAAAAGTCTTGACCAGCTTCCGACACCGGCTAATTGATATTTCACTGCCATCTCAGCCCGCTTCTTTAAAGACATTTCATCTTCAATCCAAATTTTATAATTGGCCTTCTCTGTTTCATCATAGTATTCCGCATAATTTTGCCCGCTTTCCTCATCATAGGCAGGCTGCAATCCTCGTTCGGTCAGCCATGCCTTCACCTTCTCCATAGAAAGCGCCTGAGCAATGACCTCTTTCGTACCATCAGCTTTCATTTGTTCTTTCCATAGTCGGGCGTACAATGGAACCCCTAATATAAGTTTCTCCTTCGGCACCTCCGTCAGCAGGTTTTGCAAATTGCGCTCAACCCATGGAAGACTGGCCACACTGCCAGGGCCGGTAGCTCCGGTATGTTCATCATAAGCCATGATCATTAAATAATCCGCAATCTCAGCAAGCTTTGGCCTTTCATAGAAAGAGGACCAATTGTTATTCTCACCAGCAGAAAATGTAATATCCATCGATACAGTTAATCCCGCTTCATGCAAATATGGAGCTGCCTCCCTTATTAATTGTGTAACCAGTGGCCCGTCCTCAGGATTCACATTTTCGATATCAAAATTGATTCCCTGCAGCTGATACATTTGGCTAAAATAAAGCAACTGCCGAATGATCTTCTGTCGGGTTTCAAAATCCTTGAAAGCTTTGTTTGTCAATACCGGGTCAAAGGAATTAGAAAACAATCCCCACACATGGATTCCCTTCGCCTGAGCCCACTTGCTATATTCCAATGATGCTAGGTTTTTGATGGAACCATCTTCTCCCGCCAATGAGAACCAAGTTGGAGAAACCACATTGATTCCAGCCATTTCAGGAATCGCAGCGGCATTTGGATTCTTTGTATAAACGGCTTCCCATGTCAAATCGATTGGCCCGGTTATTTTCGGCAGTTGAAATGATTTACTTTCACGGACAATCGAAATTTTCACAGATTTCTCTTTTTTTACATACTCTTTTTTGATATAGCCGCCGATACCGTTTGCCTTCCTGACAAGATAAAAATCTTCCTTTTCTCCCTCGATTGAAACAGCTTCCTTTTGGTTCACTTCTGCAGTATAAGGGGATTGCCACGAAGCTTTTGTCCGAAGCCTGAGCTTTTCCCCGTTGATATCTTTATCTATAATTCTTCCAGTTTGATATGTTTCCCCGTCTTGCTGAATCCAAATGGCACCGGTTTGTGGAAGCCTATGATACTGAATCGGGTAAAAAGCAAGAATGGAGTCAAGAGCCAGATAGATATCGCCGTCCATCGATTTGATAGGCGAAAGCTGTAAAGAAACAGGCTTTTCGTTGACAAAATACGTTAACGAATCGGTCGGCATTTGCACGACTTTATCTTTAGTAGTAATAATGACAGATTTCGATTTTTCATCATAGGTAATGGAGTGGTCCATACTTTCTTTTAAAAAATGGAATGGAACATAGATATTGTTCTCTTCAATTAAAGCATTGCCTTGCTGAGCCCCTTTAAATAAAATAGGGCTGCTTCCGTTAAAATAGACCTTTTTCTCTTCTGATGCAAAAGGATAGAAAAATAAAAAAATCGAGGAAATAATCAGGAAAATGCTTCCTGCCAATCCTCCCAGCAGCCATTTTGGTGAAATTGGCTTACTTTTTTGATATTCTATTCGAGCCATAAATATTGTTCCTCCCCAGATACTATCGTACGGTATGACATATGAAATGGAAAGACATTTTTATAGGAGTTTTGACTCATAAACTATTTAAGAGATAGTGTTTTTTCAAAATAACATGGTAAAATAGAAGAACTGGATTCTTTTTTTGGAGGAGAAATAGTTAATGATTCAAATTATCGTTGTTCTAATCCTTGCTTACCTGCTCGGCTCCATCCCCTCTGGCTTAATTGTCGGGAAAGTTTTTTATAAAACCGATATTCGCCAGCATGGCAGTGGCAATTTAGGGGGAACCAATACATTTCGAACACTTGGAGTGAAAGCGGGATTAGCCGTTACCATTGCTGACATTTTAAAAGGGACCCTAGCAGCAGCACTGCCCTATCTGATTCATGTTGATATGAACCCACTGATTCCAGGAGTACTGGCTGTTATTGGACATACATACCCCATCTTTGCGGGGTTCCGGGGTGGTAAAGCGGTTGCTACATCTGGCGGCGTCATTTTGTTCAGTGCCCCAATCTTGTTCGTGACTCTGGTAGCAGCTTTCTTTATAAGTCTTTACATTAGCAAATATGTTTCTTTATCATCAATGATCGCTGGAATTATCGGTATTATATATGTCATTACCATGGGGTTCTTACAAAAATGGGACATTCCTTTACTTATCGTAATCACCCTGTTGGCATCATTCGTCATTTACCGGCACCGTGCTAATATTCGTAGAATCGCGAATAAGACAGAACCGAAAATAAAGTGGCTGTAAAGGAACCTCATTGGTTCCTTTTAAATTTTCATATAAATTTCATATTCCTTCCATTCAGTAAGTAATTTTATAAAGTAAAATAAAAATAGGAAGATAGCTTACTGACTGGAGGGAAACAAGATGAAAAAAACTGCCCAGGACTATATTTACAATAGTGTTGTTTCCGATAGTAATGACGTAAACGAGTTTATAATTGAATTTTTATCCGGGGAAACGAGTGAAGGTTCTCCCGTCAAGGTCACAAGAAATTTTGAAGAATTAATCGAGTTTTTTGAGGAAATGGAAGATTAAAAAAAGCGGAGCCCTTTTTAGGGCCCCGCCTTTTTTAAATTCAACTACGCCTCTGTCTTCGTCCTATCGGCGAGTTTTCATTTATACCTTTAACAATTGAAATTTTTTATTGCCCATTACATCTTCAACATAATCTAGCTTTGTATGGTCAAAATACACAAAATCCTTTTCATGAATGATTATAATCAGATCCTCAAACTCAAAGGTGAGGTCTCCTTTAATTTTCCGCTCCTCCAGAGACAGATTTAACTTTGGCCCCCCTCAGCCAATTCCCATACTTAAACGCAGATAAAGTTCCTCATCCACCGTTTTCTTCTCGTTATTAACGGTTTTAATTAATACTCGGTACGCCGCTTCCGTTACTTTAAACAATTTAATCACATCCTCGTTAAAAAAAATGTTGTCAAAATATGTTTTAATTTGCCAGATAATAATTTATAGTATTATCAAAGAATAAAAAGATACACAGAACAATTAAACCAAAATAATAATAGGAGAAGAATATGATGAAAAAATCCATTATTCCGTCCTTGTTGATTATTATTGGCTGTTCTCTCCTTGCCACTGTCCTCATGATTAAACAACAAAGCCAATCTAATCATACCGCAAAAGTTTACGCAACAACAATTCACAAGTCCCGGCCCATGGAAAACCTCCAGCATTCGTTGACACAAAAAATAACGGTTGGTGCCATCGGGGATATTCTAATTCACAGCCCTGTATATCAGGATGCCTTTAACGGGGCGAGCTATAATTTCGACCCAATGTTCGAAAACGTGAAAGCGCTTTTAGAAAAACCTGATGTGCTTACTGCCAATCAAGAAAGCGTTCTTGGCGGCACAGAACTTGGACTTTCCAGTTATCCGACCTTTAATAGTCCACACTCGGTTGCCGATGCATTAGCTATGAACGGTGTTGATATCGTCTCCAATGCAAACAATCATTCATTGGACAAGGGTGAACGCGGAATTCAGTCGGAAGCAGCTTATCTAAATGCGATTGATCTCCCCTATGTCGGCAGCTTTATCGATGAAAAGGATAGGGAAACATTAAGAATTATTGAGAAAAACGGGATTAAACTGGCATTTCTCTCCTATACATACGGAACCAACGGAATTCCTGTACCAAGAGGAAAAGACTATCTAGTCAACCTGATTAACCGTGACCATATGCAAGAAGAAATTCATCGTGCCAAAGACAATGCAGATGTGGTAGTTGTAAGTATTCATTGGGGTAATGAATACCAGCGAATCCCGACCACCGACCAAAAAGATCTGGCCCGATTTTTGGCAGGAGAAGGGGCTGATATCATCTTCGGCTCCCACCCGCATGTTCTTCAGCCGATGGAATGGATTAATAATCCAGACGGCAGAAAAACCTTTGTAGTTTATTCTTTAGGCAATTTCATTTCCGCCCAATACGGTGATTATAAAGATATTGGCGGAATGGCCGAAGTTGAGGTTACCAAGCAGACGACGGAACAAGGAAGTACACTTGTACTTTCAAATCCTAAATTTTATCCTACATTTGTAACGAGGAATCCGAATCGAGATTATCGTGTGGTGCCGCTTGAGTCAGCCGGGACGTTTGGTCTTTCGAAAGCTGAGCAAAAATATCAAGAAATCCAGCAGCATATGGTACAATGGCTCCGATAGGTCGGGGCCTTTTTGTTTGAGTAAAAGGCGTATGGGGGGATTTATGGTGCTGCAAAAAAATGTCATTGGCATCATTTTAGGCTTTATATTTATGATCATGACTTTTCTTTACACAAGAGGCATATTTACTCCATTTTTTGCTTGCATGATTGTATTGCTGCCGTTCATTGCCTTTTTGAAGGAAGAAAGCAGAGTTTTCACGTGGATCCTGATCACGTTTTTTCTTGGAAATCTGATGGTCGGTTACGCTAGTCAATTCCTTGAACGTTTTCGATTGTCTGCCTTTTCTTTTGTGATGTTTAATCAACTTTTATTTCTAATCCCAATCTTCATGATTCACTATGTTTTAATTAAATTTAGCCGAAAAATGTCCATCTACTTTGGGAGGCCTTCTATTTCTTCATCCGCCCAAGTTTTTTATATAATACTTTCTATCATTATTTTATTAAGCTTTCCCACCCTTTTGTATATAAACAAAATGCCCGTCAATGGGCAGTCCTTTTTATATATTCTGGTGTTCTCGATTACCTATGCTGTATTGCAGGAAGTGTTGTGGAGAGGGCTTCTCCTTCCCCATTTTAGACTCACTGCAGGCAATAAAATAGGGGTCATCATGACAAGCATCGCCTTTGGCTTCAACACTTCATTATTTAGCCAAACCTTCACAATAACCATCCTGTTTATTTTAATCGGATTCCTTTTTGCTATTATTACAGTAAAAACAAAAAGTATCTATCCTTCCATCTTCATTCATGCATCGATAATCGCTCTCCTGCTGATCAGCGGGTTGATGGTGCTTCCTATATAAATGAAAACTCGCCGATTGGCGAGTCCCTTAGGACGAAGACAGAGGCGTAGTTGAATTTATGCGTTAAGTATAAAGTTCGAGAGAATTTTATACTTATTAGCGAAAAAAAGGCTCACTTATTATTCAAGTGAGCCTTTTTCTTTATGTTCCCAAATATGTTCTAACTGTCCCTCTTGAATTAAAATTCCCTTTTGCCTAGGGCCGATTAAATCAAAATGAGAATAGCCATCCTTGCGGTGATGGATCCATTCCTTCTTTAACCCATATCTTTGGCCCCAGGCAGCCAGCCTATCCAAATCCTCGCAGCCAACCTTTGTGACAGTTTTATAGCCGGGGAAGCGGTCGTCAAGCCAATAATGAGTAAGAAAGGCGATTTCCCCAGAATCGATTTTTCTTTTCCATTCATTAATGTCCCGTTTTTTAATGCCAAACGCCAACCTGATTACCTCCTGGGTCTGTGATTAGTCCCGTTTCTTTATTTCCTCGTATTTCAAGTGCCATTCCGGAAATGCTTTTTTAAATGATGTCGGCCGGAAATTTTCTTTTTTCACAATAATGTGGGTCGAAGTACCTTCAGCGCATACTTCCTCATTTCCATTTATTATTGTATAGCCGTAAATCGTCTTAATTCCATCGTTATGGGCGACCCAGGTTTTTACGAATGCTTGATCGCCGTACCGTAATGGTTTTTTGTAGGTGATTTGAATATCATAAACCGGCGCATAGTAACCGGCTTCCTCCATCGATAAATAGTTATAGCCAAGGTCTTCAATTAACGCTGTCCGTCCCAATTCAAAGAACTTCAGATAATTGGCGTGATAAATTACGCCCATCATATCTGTGTCCGCATAGTACAGATGTATTTCCCTTTTAGAAATAAAATAGTTCTCCATTTCTTTCTCGTCCCCTTCATCGTATCTTTTACATTATCTTTTTAAGCGCCGCCTCTGCATCCTCCGCTTCAAGTAGCTGTGCTTTTTCCAATAGATTTTCGCTGTGTTCAATATTGATTAATCTTTTGGCCTGGGCCTGAATCATTTCATCAACCAGGTTTGCTGCCATCCGTCCGTTTCCTTTGAAAGCATCCTTCGCAATAGACTGTATAAGCATACCTTTAGCTTTTTCTGTAAGTTTATATTGATAACTTCCAGCATAAGAAACGATAATCTCCAGCAGTTCCTCAGGTGAATAATCAGGGAAAAAGAAAAACTTTTTAAACCTTGAACGGAGCCCCGGGTTGCTTTCCAATAATTCATTCATTTCAACAGGATAACCCGCTAAAATGACAACCAGATTATCATTATGCTTGGTCATTTCATCAACAAGCGTATCGATTACTTCTTTTCCAAAGTCTCCTGCTGTAGACCCAAGGAGGGCATAGGCTTCATCAATGAACAGGACCCCGCCAAGAGCCTCCCTAATTTTCTTCTTGGACTTACCGGCCGTTTGCCCTACATATCCTGCCACAAAATCCGCTCTGCTCGTGACAATTAAGTGACCTCTTTTTAAAAAACCGCATTCCTTTAGCAATTCAGCATAGATTTTAGCTACAGTAGTTTTTCCTGTTCCCGGATTGCCGGTAAATACGGAATGCAGTTGAATGGGTACGGTCGGGAGACCATTGTTACGACGGTATTGCTGCATTTTTACAAATGAAACTAATGAACGAATTTCTTCTTTTAATGGCCCAAGACCTATCAAGGCATCAAGCTGATCCTGAGGGGACTCTTTACCTTCGGGCTGATCTAAAAGAAAATCTTCCTTTGTTAAAAGGATAAATTTCAAAATTTCATCTTCGCTCTTGTTTTCTGATCCTTTTTTAAAAATGGCATCCAACACGATATTACGAGCTGTTCTAGCATTTCCGAATGATTCGTCCACCCGCTCGAGATCAAGACGATGTTTGATTTCCACCTTTGCTTCCTCTGTTAGCAAATAGTCATTATCAGCAGCCGCCATTTCGGCGATTTGGATCAACTCTTCATTTGAATAATTTGGTAAATGAATCATATTAGATTGCGGGAAACGGCTGCGAAGACCCATATTAGCCTCTAAAAAGCTGCGCATTTCTTCGGTATATCCTGCTAATATTACCGCAAATTTCCCGCCGTACTCCTCACTTGTCATCAAGGCAACCAAAGTGTCGATGGCTGCTTGTCCATAATCATTTCCACTCTGGCCATCCCGCTTCAGACTATAGGCTTCGTCAATAAATAACACGCCGTCTTTTGCCCTTTCCACTGCAGCTCGGACGTTTTCTTCAGTTTGGCCGACAAAGGAGCCCACAAGCTGCGAGCGGTTGGTCTCAACCACTTTTTCCTGTGGGAGGACGCCCAGTTCATGATAGATTTTGGCAAGCAGCCGAGCGACCGTTGTTTTTCCAGTACCCGGATTCCCGGTTAAAATCATATTTAGGCTGAATTCATCCTTTATTTTAAAACCAAGCTCTTTGCGCTGTTTTTGGTATTTTAACACTTGATAAAAATCATTTACTCTTTTTTTAACCGTGGCCATACCAACCATATCATTCAGCTGATCCAACGCCTTTTTTTCAGACTGGCTTTCAGGATTACTTTCAACAAATAGCTCCTGCCATTTTCCTTTAATTTTTTCGAGGTTGGCTAAATGATTTTTTAAATCCTCATAGTAGACAGAGGTATGGAAAACACCTGTAATCGATTGATCATATTCTTCGGCAGCCTTTAATAATTGGGCGGTTTCTCCAATTGCCGAGGATAATAATACATATAGCTGATGATAAGGTTCAGTCTGATCCATCCGTGAAGGAGTTCCAGACTTTGATTCAAGATCGTGCAGTGCATCCTCTGCTTCGGCTAAAAAGCTTTTACATATTTCTATGTATTCCTCTGCAATTTTCTTCTTTGCAGTTCGGTTATCGGTCTCCCTTATTGGTGGAAATATGAGTGGAGCGATGATATCCTTCATTTTTTTCCAGTCAGCTTGAAAAAGATATTCCGTTGCCTTTTTATTATCAGGATCCAACTGGAGAGCTTTTTTAAGCAATGGGACGGCTATGCTGTCTTGGTTATTACGTCCAAGTCTTGATAATGCCGCTGTGGTCAATAGGTCCGATAAGATTAAAGGATTTCTTTCTTTTTCCAAAGCAGCAATAATTGGCCCTTCATCCTTGATGGTTCCGTTATGCTGAAGCTCCATTTTCCAATTCTTTATTTGGTTCATTTCATGTTTCAATAGGATCAACTCTTCATAAGAAATTCCCTTCTATCTTAACATATCGGGCTTGATAACATAAAATTTACGAATCAAAAAAGGACCGTCCTTGATGAACTGGTCCTTCTCTTTTTTATCCTTGAGTGTTATTTGCTTCATCCTTAATTTCTGAACGGAAAGATTCGATGCTTTCCTGTCTGCGCTGATTTTTTTCTTGAATTTGTTGGCGCTGTGTTTCGCTGTCAGTAAAAGACATAGACTCTTCAGCCGCTTCCATATTTTGAATCGTATTTTCAATCATGTTTTGCAGTTTCTCAACATTATCGCTGCGATCATCTGGGTTTGGTTTGTTGTTATAAGGCATGTTAACTCCTCCTAAGAAATTGTTCATGTTACAGATATAGTTTGTATCCAAGGCAAAAAAATATCACAGAAAAAATTGCATTATCAAAATAAAAAGACCCTGCGCAAGTGCACACGGGTCTTGGATTTCTATTTTATTCGCCTTTAGTTTGCATAACCTGGGCGTGTTGGCCGGATGTATCGCCCATTTGATTACCCTTATTCGCAGTTGAACGTCTTGGCTGCGTCCCCACATGTGTAGGACGGAAGCGTTTTGTTTGATAACCTTTACCCATTCTAATCCCCCCTTACTAACATTTTGTCCAAAGAGGGCAGATGAATGAATGGTAAACTTTTTTAATTACTCAGCTTTACCGAGGCGCTTTGCTTCAATGCGCTGTTCAATTTTTTCCATTGCAGCACGGTCTTTTAAAAGTTGTGATTTATTTTCAGATACTAGTTCTGCAAAAGAACGTTTTCTTGGCTTTCTCATTTGTATCACCTTCCTTATGTCCTATTCTAACAGTTATTATCACCAATAACGGTTTAAATTATTACAACTTTTTGAAAATTTAATTCTTTATTTTTTTTATAAAAAAAAAAAAAACGCTGGATGTTTAATCCAACGTTTATTTCAACTTGCTTGTAAATTCTTTCATTTCCTCAAGCTTCATGGAACCAACGAATTTATTTTGAATGACTCCTTTGCTATCAATAAAATATGTCGATGGAATTGATAGGACTTGATACTTTTCATTTACTGCATCCTCAGCGTCAAGCAGGATTGGGAACGTTATTTTATATTCATTAACAAATCCTTGTACATCCAATTGCGGGTCGATATTTACTGCTAGGATGGTTATATCGTCACCTGCTTCTTTATGAAGCTGTTCCATATCAGGCATCTCTGCTTTACATGGCGGACACCAAGTCGCCCAAAAGTTCAGCATAACTTTTTTACCTTTTAAATCAGATAGCTTGACGGTTTCTCCAGTCAATGTTTTTAGTTCAAAATCAGGTGCTTTGGCACCGATTGCCGGGCCGTTTTGAGCAGCTGCTGTCGGGCTTGCGGTTTCGGGTTTCTCTGCCTTTTTATTTACTGCTTGGACGATTGCTACGGTTAATAATGATATCAATAACACGGCAGCAATGACTTTCTTCATCATCCCGAATCTCTCCTTTATACATAATCCAATTACCCTGATTTTACACTATAAACTCAGTTGAAACAAAGCATACATATTTCGATTTTGTGACAGTTAAGGGAAGAACCCTGAAGCCGTTACCCAATTAGATTCCTTTTCTGTTTTAGCAATTCATTAAATTCTCTATCTAATAGAGGATATTTTGGATTTTGGCGGTCAATAAGTGCTAACTCCCCAAGTACTGCGGCAATTTTGTTTTCAATTACCATTAGGATTTCTTTTTGGTCCCCTTCAACTTTTTTATTCTCTTTATCAAAAAACTCCTCCGGTCCCATTTCAAATCGTTTTATTTGCTGTTCTTCAAACACCAAAAGCCGATTACAAAGTTTATTTAAAAAATAATAATCATGAGAAACTGTGATAATTGTCCCAGTAAACTCAGACAATGTTTTTTCAAGCTGTTCTCTACTGGGCAAATCCAAATGATTAGTCGGCTCATCCAGAATTAAAACATCATAGTCTTTCAATAACATATCAACAAGCTTAACCCTGGTCCGTTCACCAAGACTTAACGTTCCAATAGGTTTTGTAATGAATTGTTCCTTAAGCCCCAGGTTGGCAAGCAGGGTTCTTGCTTTAAAAATGTGATCGCGGTCGGTTAATCCCAATGCTTCGATTGCTGTTTTTTCAACAGGTAAATCAGCAACATCTTGGCTTAAGTAAGCAATTCTTAACGAATCGCTCTTCCACAATTCTCCGTCAGTCCGTGAAACCAATCCCATAAAAATTTTGATTAACGTTGTTTTCCCACAGCCATTTTCGCCAATGAGTCCAATCCGCTCTCCATAATTAATGTAAAATTGAGAATTTCGGAAAAGGTATTTGCCCTCAAAAGCCATGGACAGTTTTTTTGCCTCAATGATGCGCTTTCCTCTTTTTCCGTAGCTGTCAAACTCAAATTGAAGCTTTGCTTCTTCAAGAGGTTTATCTACCTTGTTTTTGCCCAATTCACTCTGCAGTCGTTTCATTTTTGACTTTATTTGTGCGTCACGCTTCTTTGCTTTGACTCGGTGATATTCCTTAAAACCTTCCTCTTTTGTGGAGGTTTTATGCGCTTTATCCGACCAGGATTTTAATTGGTCCATTTGCTCTTCTACCCGCTCAATCTGACGCTGCTGCACTTCGTACTGATGCTGTTGGTTCGCTCTTTTACGCTCCTTCTCCTTACGGTATTCACTATAATTTCCTTGGTAAAACTGATGCTTTCCATCCTCCAACTCAAAAACCTGGTTAACTGTTTGATCAAGAAAATGTCGGTCATGTGAGATAATTAAAACAGAACCCGGAAATTTTTCTATTTCAGAAATTAACCAATTAACTCCTTTAAGGTCTAAATGGTTTGTCGGTTCATCCAAAATTAACAGGTCCGGTTTTGAAGCCCATATACTAGAAAGGGCAAGTTTTAGCTTTTCGCCTCCGCTTAAATGCTCCAGCCTTTCATCCTGCCAATTTTGGACCTTTTTCAACCCTAACTCGCTGGCGAGCTGAAAAACCTTACATATTTTTAAGGATTCCTGAAAATCATTTACTTCATAATCAATTGATTGAGATAAGTAGCCGATTTTCAGATCAGGTGATTTTTCTATGTGGCCCCGATCCGGCTCTTCCTTCCCCAAGATGAGATTGGCCAATGTCGTTTTGCCGCTGCCGTTGTATCCAACAAGACCTATTCTATCGCCAAATTTTATTTCAAACTGGATATTATCTATAATTCTTCGTGAATGAAAACTCTTTTCTAATCCTTTTACACTTAAGATAACATAATTTTTGTTCATAAAAAAACTCCCTCCATGAACCTGAAGAGAGTGAAATGTCTTATTAAAGCAACACAAAATAAACCTATATGAAGGTTATTAGCAGCTTATAATCAGGACAAAAAAGGACAGACTTATCCCATTCTTCAGGTTCAACATTTTTCGTTTTATTCGAATCATGTTCTGAAAAATAAGATTAAAACTTCATCGGTCCTTTGTTCATTCCTTTACGATTGATTAATCCAATTTTAAGCAAGTATAAGCAGAATTGTCAACAAAATTCAAAATGAGGATTTATGGATTACTTCTGGTTTTTGTTATTATCTTGTTGTACTTGATTTTGACCTTCTTGTTTATTCAAATGATCTGTTTGCCTTCTATAAACATTTCTTCGATTTGGCGAATAATAATTTACATTATTGGGTCTTACTTGTTTAGATGACTTGCCACAACCACATGCCATATTACTCACTCCTCTTTCTGATATTCGTAAAAACACGATAGGTATTATGTGATATTATATGGTGCTAATAAGTGAGGTGCTTGGACAAATATAAGAAAACGCAAAAAACACCATGCGCATTCACGCATGGTGTTTTACTATTCTAGCATTAGCCTTGTAATCTTTCACGAAGAACCATTTGCAGGATTCCACCGTGACGGTAGTAGTCGATTTCAACTTCAGAGTCAAAACGTACAACTACTTCAAATTCCTTCTTGCTGCCATCTTCAGCAGTAGCAGTAACTTTTACAAGATCACGCGGTTTTACGTTCTCATCAACTTGAACTTCAAATGTTTCCTTGCCAGTTAAACCAAGTGATTCTGCGTTGTCGCCTTCTTTGAATTGAAGTGGAAGAACGCCCATTAATACAAGGTTTGAACGGTGGATACGTTCGAAGCTTTCAGCAAGAACAGTTTTGATGCCTAATAGGTTTGTACCTTTTGCAGCCCAGTCACGGGAAGATCCCATTCCGTAGTCTTTTCCAGCAAGAACCATTAAGCCAGTGCCTTCTTCTTTGTACTTCATGCAAGCATCGTAAATGGACATAACTTCGCCTGTTGGCCAGTAAGTTGTGAAGCCGCCTTCTGTGCCAGGTGCGATTTGGTTACGGATACGGATGTTTGCGAACGTACCGCGCATCATAACTTCGTGGTTACCACGGCGGGAGCCGTAAGAGTTGAAGTCACGTGGCTGAACGCCTTTTTCCAATAAATATTTACCAGCTGGAGTATTTTTGCCGATCGCTCCTGCAGGTGAAATATGGTCAGTTGTTACAGAGTCACCGAACTTACCAACAATACGAAGTCCAGTTAATGGCTCAACTTCACCAGGATCTTTAGATAGACCTTCAAAGAATGGAGGATTTGCAATGTAAGTAGAATCCTCATCCCAAGTATATAATGGCTCGTTGCTTGTCTTGATTTCATTCCAGCGCTCGTTGTCGCCAAACACATTCTCGTATTCTCTACGGAACAGCTCAGGTGTAACAGTTTGTTTTACTACTTCATTTACTTCAGCAGTAGTTGGCCAGATATCCTTGAAGAAGACGTCGTTGCCGTTTTTGTCTTTTCCGATAGGATCTTTTTCAAAGTCAACGTTAACTGTTCCAGCTAATGCATAAGTAACAACTAGCGGTGGTGATGCTAGGTAGTTAGCTTTTACAAGCGGATGGATACGTCCTTCGAAGTTACGGTTACCGGAAAGAACAGATGTAACTAATAGGTCGTTCTCCGCGATTGTTTTTTCGATTTCTTCTTTTAATGGACCGGAGTTACCGATACATGTTGTACAGCCGTAACCAACAAGGTTGAAGCCAATTTGCTCAAGGTATGGAAGTAAGCCGGAATCACGAAGGTAACCAGTTACAACCTTAGATCCTGGTGCCAAAGATGTTTTTACAAACTTAGGAACTTCCATTCCAAGTTCTACAGCTTTCTTCGCAACTAGACCTGCACCCACTAGAACATATGGGTTAGAGGTGTTTGTACAGCTTGTGATAGAAGCAATCGCAACAGCACCTGTTTTGATTTCTGCTTCGTCACCGTTGTTAAATTTAACGGTTGCAGACTTTTCAAGCTCATCAGAACCTAAGCCGAAGCCTTGATTGCCTTGAGGAGCAGAAACAGCTTTCACGAATTCTTCCTTCATTTGTGAAAGTGGAATCAAATCCTGCGGACGCTTAGGACCAGAAAGATTTGCTTCGATTTCAGCAAGGTTGATTTCGACTACGTCAGTATAAACTGGCTCATCAGCTGGTGAGAAGAATAAGCCGTTAGCTTTGCAATATGCCTCTACAACTTTGATTGCTTCTTCATCGCGGCCTGTTAAGCGCATATATCCAAGTGATTCCTCATCGATTGCGAAGAATCCGCAAGTTGCACCGTATTCAGGAGCCATGTTTGCAACTGTCGCACGGTCAGCAAGCGGTAATGAAGGAACGCCTGGTCCGTAGAATTCAACAAATTTACCAACTACGCCATGCTTACGAAGAACTTGTGTTACTTTTAATGCAAGGTCAGTAGCAGTAGCACCGTTTGGCAGTTCACCGGTTAATTTAACCCCTACAACCTCTGGTACTGGGAAGTAAGAAGGCTGTCCAAGCATGCCTGCTTCTGCTTCGATACCGCCAACGCCCCAGCCAAGAACGCCAAGACCATTGATCATAGTTGTATGAGAGTCAGTACCTACAAGTGTATCTGGATAAGCTTCAAGCTCGCCGTCAACTTCAGCAACATGAACAACATCAGCCAAGTACTCAAGGTTAACCTGGTGAACGATACCAGTTGCAGGAGGAACTGCGCGGTAGTTATTGAATGCTTTTTGTGCCCAGCTTAAGAACTGGTAACGCTCAGCATTACGTTCGAATTCTAAATCCATGTTAACTTTTAATGCATTTTCGTTACCATATGCATCAACCTGTACAGAGTGGTCGATAACAAGGTCAACAGTTTTTTCAGGATTAATTTTGTCTGGGTCGCCGCCAAGGTCTGCCATTGCTTTTCTTAAGGAAGCAAGGTCAACGACTGCAGGAACACCAGTGAAGTCCTGAAGGATTACACGGGAAGGCTTGAAAGGTACATCTACCTCTTTAAGTTCATCTGTTCCCCATTTTGCAAGATTTTCAACATGCTCTTTTGTAATAACACGGCCATCATATTGGCGGAGCACGGATTCAAGTAATACTTTTACGGAATAAGGCAATTTGGACACGTTGCCAATGCCTGCTTCTTCCAAAGCGTTTAGACGGTAATAATGATAAGTTTTGCCGTTTACGTCAAAGGAAGATCGTGCGTTAAACACATCATTTTTCGCCATGGTAGTAACCCCCTTATACGTCATAAAAATACAAAAATCGAAAAGTTGAAAAATCCCCATCCGGCTTTTACTTTTCTCACAAAAATAATCTTAATACAACCGATTACATAAGTAAATAACAAGAAAGTTATTGTGATTGATAAGTTTTTCTTATGGTTTTTTATGTAATTTGTTCGGAATATTTTGAAAAAACTATCATTACCTATGTAAAATTTTCTTTTGCCATCCGAAGGATTCCCTCTTACATTATGGCAAAAAAACTTTTATTTGTCATTAATTTCGTCCGAATGGAGATAGTAATTTTAACAGGAGGTGAAGGTTAATGGCAAAAAGAAAGGCGAAGCATGTCATACCAGGAATGAATGCAGCTGGTGCGCAAGGTATGGGTGCAGGCTATAATGAAGAGATGGCCAATGAACCCCTTACAGAAATGGAAAGACAAAACAATAAAAAACGTAAGAAGAATCAATAAAGATGCTTCCATTGCTTGAAATGGATTGAAAAAGCGGGACGGGATTCCCGCTTTTTCTTATTAATGAAAATCATTTACCTCAGTAACAATTTGTTTTAGATCCTGCTGGAATCTCTCAAGCTGTGCCCTTTGTGTTTCAGAAGCCACTTCGAGCGCATTCTCAATTTGCTGGTAAGCCTCATTCACTTCGTTTTTTAAATGCTTTAATTGATGTCCATAGCCAGCACTGTCGCTGACAATCGTTTCGAAAAGTCCCTGCGCATTCTCAAACCCCTGCTGAGCAGCTTGAAAAGCTTCCTGTTTATTCTTGTTATAAGGATTTCTTTGCATCTTTAGGATTCCCCCTTAAATTGTTTACCCATTAAATTGTACAGAACGAAAAAAAATATTCAGCACATAAAAAGAATGATTGACCGCATCCTAACTGATGAGGAGGGATAATGATGACCAACAAAAATGACGGGACAGATATGCGCAGAAATGCCCCAAAACAATCCGGCCAGCCGGAGCCTTTAAGCGGGTCAAAAAAAGTGAAAAATCGCAACCATACGCGTCAAAAACATAATTCAAGCCATGATATGTAATTTAACGATTAGCTAAATGAAAAAAGCATCGATTCAGAATTCACTGAAACGATGCTTTCATTTTTCTTAAATATGTAACAATGTATCAAGGAGCTGCTCCTCTTCCTCCTTAGTAACAGTCCTCAGATCAATTAAAAATTCATCCTTTTGAATTCTGCCAATGATAGCAGGCTTAGACTCCGTTCTTAACTTCCTGCCAAGCTGCTCGGCCGTTAAGGATTCATGCCTTAAGGCTATAACCCTTGCAGGCAATTCCACATCCGGCATAGTGCCTCCTCCGACCTGACTTGTAGCTTGAAAAATATTTGCCTGAAAAGCAGTTGTCCTTTGTAACAAATTTGTAACAAAGTTTGCTGCCCTTTCGTCTAATTCATTGACAGAAATTAATAAATCACGGATGACCGGAATATTTTTCATTGTCTTTTCACCACGGGCATAATCTAGTAATGTACCCTCAAGCGCCGCAAGTGTCATTTTATCAACCCGCACCACTCGCGCAAGCTGGTGTTTTTTCAATCGATCAATAATTGCCTTTTTCCCAGCAATAATTCCTGCCTGCGGGCCTCCTAACAGCTTGTCCCCGCTAAATGTGACAACATCCGCACCCATTCCGATCACTTCTTTGACTACCGGCTCGTCCCCAATTCCATGGTTTCTTAGGTCAAATAACGCACCGCTCCCTAAATCCTCATAGAAAAGGACATCTTCACGGGTTTTTGTAAGCTGAATTAATTCCTCTGACTCAACCGATTTTGTAAAACCAATTACCTTAAAATTACTGGTGTGAACCTTCATGATGATAGCCGTGTCGGGCGTCACCGCATTTTCATAATCATAAAGATGAGATTTATTGGTTGTCCCAACTTCGATTAATGTCGCACCGCTCTCCTCCATGATCGAAGAAATTCGAAACGATCCGCCGATTTCAACAAGCTGTCCTCTTGAAACAATGACCTCTTTATTTTTGGCCAAGGCTCTTATGACGAGGTAAACAGCAGCAGCATTATTATTCACGACCATCGCCGCTTCGGCCCCAGTAATCTCTTTAATCAAGGCTTCAACATGACTATGGCGAGAACCACGTTCCCCTTCATTTAACTTATATTCAAGATTGGAATAGTTTTGAGCTACTTCCACTACATGTTGAATAGCGGCATTGCTTAACCTAGCCCTGCCAAGGTTGGTATGTAAAATCGTGCCTGTTGCATTAATAACTTTTTCTAATGTATAGGAAAGCTGTTTTTTAATTTTATATTGCAGTTGTTGAAAAATTTCTTCAATAAACGATTCCGTTCCAGGCAATGGCCCTAGCCACTGTTGGCGAATGATTGCTTGTCTAGTCTCATCCAGAATGTCTTTTAGAAGACTAGTCAGGGCCGCTGCATCAAGCTGATTTTGTTCAATCAACACTTTAAACTGTGGGTGATGTTGAAGCTCATGTACAGGTGGAATGCTCCGCAAGGTTTCTTTCATGCAATAAATATCTCCTTAAAATCCTTCTTTTGTCCTATTATAGCATTTTTAACATTTTTCGGCTCCTTGAATAAAATGAAACGTGTAAGGAGGAATAATATTTTGAAAAAGAAAAACCTGCCTCGAAATTCTGTAGTAGATTTTGAGAAAATGGAAAAATGGTTAACAAATTATTTTTTGGATCCATCTACAACCCATTGCGATTTATATCAATTCAGAATTGATATATACGAAACCGAAACAGATTGGATTGTTGAGGCATCATTAGATGAATATGTCAGTTCGGAGATTAAAGTAAAAACTGATAATACACAGCTTGTCATTACAGCGCAAAAACATTCTTACACATTCCCATCACGACATCCAAAAAAGACCCGCACAATTGACTTTCCTTTCTCTATAATTAATCATTGTATAAACGCTTCCTTTCAAAATAATGTTTTAGAGATCTTTATATCAAAAATAAATAATGGTTCAGGAAAAAATCGGTATATTACGCTGCCTTGATTTACTTTTTTATTAAGTAGTTTACATAATAAAATTACCGGCAATTTAAAACCCTCACAGTACAAATGTGAGGGTTTTCGTTATTTTGACTCCATGATTTTAATAATGTCTTCTGTATCTGGGAATAACCCTATTTCATCTTTAGAATAGATTTTTTCCCCGTTCACGGTAACCTCGAAGATTCCTCCCGAGGCTGGTATCAATTCCAATTTTGAAATATCACGCCGGAAATGCGTGATCAGCTCCTCCGCGAAACTCGCGGCTTTTGGTGCGTAGTTTCACTGCATGCAAAATTCAACAATTACATGAAAGTTTTTCATTGATGACCTCCTGCTTTTCATTATGTATATGGTAGAAACATTTTATCTTTTCAACTATTATTCCGCAAATGTTTTGCACCTATTAGTATAATAGGTATACTATTTAATGGGAGGTGTACATAATGAGTGAGCAGGAAAAGATTCGCCTAACCTCTTTATCAACTAAGGCTGGTTGAGGCTGTAAAATTGGTCCAGAGGACCTGACGCAAGTTTTGCGTCTTTTACCAAAACAAGACCCAGTTCCCGAATTACTTGTCGGGAATGAAACTAGCGATGATGCGGGTGTGTATCAATTAACGGATACGATTGCGCTGATTCAAACTGTAGACTACTTTACTCCAATTGTGGACGACCCGTATATGTTCGGCCAGATTGCAGCCGCAAATTCATTAAGCGATGTGTACGCGATGGGTGGAGAACCGAAGACTGTATTGAATATCGTCGGCTACCCTATAAAAAAACTCGGAGCGGATATGCTTGCAGATATTTTACGCGGTGCTGCAGATAAAGTTAAAGAAGCTGGGGCCCTCACGGTTGGCGGCCATTCCATCGATGATCAGGAACCGAAATTTGGGTTATCCGTGACAGGAATTGTCCATCCGGAAAAAGTTTGGAAAAATGTCGGTGCAAAGCCAGGAGATATCCTTATATTGACAAAACCAATTGGCGTTGGAATTTTGACAACCGGGATTAAAAGAAGTGCCGTAACTCCGGAGCAAGAACAAGCCGTGACAGAAACAATGGCAATGCTGAATAAAACCGCTGCTGAAGAGCTCTTCCCATTTACTCCAAGTGCTGTGACCGATGTGACCGGCTTTGGCCTGTTAGGACACGGAAGTGAAATGGCACGAGGGAGTGATGTGAGCTTTGAAATTTCATTTAACCAGGTGCCTATTCTTGAAGGGGCCATCGAATTAGCGAAAAATGGCGTAGTCCCTGGCGGCTCTAAGTCTAATCATAAATGGATATCTGATGAGGTTGTGTACGAGGACATTCTTCCTGAAGAGCAGCTTGTTCTATGTGATGCGATTACTTCTGGGGGTTTGCTTGTCTCAATTAACGAAAAAGATGCAAAGCTTTATGTGGATAGCTTACATTCACGTGGATTGGCAGATGCCTCTATCATTGGACGGGTAACCGAGAAAAATGACAAATTAATCTATGTGAAAAGATAACAGCGAAGCTTTGAGAGCTTCGCTGTTTTTCTTTAACTTGGGATTTTCAATTGAAATTTTTGGCTTAATTTATCAAGCATATCTTTGGTCATTTTGTCTAAATCATAGTCGTATTTGAAGCCCCATTCTTGCTTAGCAGCGCTGGAGTCGATAGAATTTGGCCAGCTTTCGGCAATTTTTTGACGGGCTGGGTCTACATTATAGTTTATTTTAAAACCAGGTATATATTTTCTGATGCTTGCCGCGATTTCTTCCGGGTCGAAACTCATCGCAGACACATTAAAGGAATTACGGTGTTTCAACTTAGAACCATCCGCTTCCATTAAATCCACGATGGCATTCAATGCATCCGGCATATACATCATGTCCATATAGGTGCCTTTATCGATATACGACGTATAGCGCCCATTTTTTACTGCTTCATAATAAATTTCCACAGCGTAGTCGGTAGTACCGCCTCCAGGAAGTGCCACATAGGAAATCAATCCAGGGAAACGCAAACCGCGTGTGTCAACACCGAATTTTTCATAGTAATAATCCGCCAAAAGTTCACCGGCTACTTTATTGACACCATACATGGTGGTAGGGCGCATAATCGTATCCTGTGGCGTATTGTCTTTCGGTGTTGATGGACCAAAAGCACCAATTGAGCTTGGGGTGAAAAATTGTGCATTCATTTCGCGAGCTGTCTCTAGCGCATTTAACAGTCCGCCCATATTCAAGTTCCAAGCGAAAACTGGTTTTGCTTCGGCAGTGGCTGACAATAGGGCCGCTAAATGCATCACCGTATCCACCTTATATTTCCGGGCCGTCTCCACCATTGTTTTACCATCGGTCACATCGACCACTTCAAATGGACCACTTAATGCCGCTTCGCTGTTGTTTTTCTTTATATCAGTAGCAATAACATTGTCCGATCCGTAAATATCTCTAAGCTTTAAGGTTAATTCAGAACCGATTTGACCTAAAGCACCCGTTATTAATATACGTTTCATCTATATCATCCTCTGTCAGTAAAATCTTTAAATAATTCCTAATTCCTTGCCGACTTTTTCGTAAATGGCGATGGCCTTATCAAGCATTTCTTTCGTATGGGCTGCTGTCGGCATATTGCGGAGCCGTCCTGTCCCGCGAGGAACTGTCGGGAATACGATCGCCTTTGCATAAACCCCTTCTTCATTTAACCGTCTGCTAAAATCCTGAGTTAATTTTTCATCGCCAATGATACATGGAGTAATCGGCGTTTCACTGTTTCCAATATTAAAGCCCAAGTCCTTTAATCCTTTTTTCAAATAGTTTCCGTTTTCCCAAAGCTTTTTATTAAGCTCAGTACTTTCCATTAAAATCTCGATTGCACGTTTGCTTGCAGCCACATCAGCAGGTGTTAGGGAAGTGGAAAATAAGAACGGACGGCTGCGAACCTTAAGCCAATCAATTAAGTTTTGCTTTCCGGCAACATAACCACCGACAACTCCGATTGCTTTTGATAGAGTACCAATTTGAAAATCGATCTTATCGGAGAGTCCAAAATGTTTGACCGTCCCTGCACCTTCACCGAGTACACCTGAACCATGTGCATCGTCTACATAGGTAATCAAGTCAAATTCCTCAGCAATTTTAACGATTTCTGGCAGCAACGCGATATCCCCGTCCATCGAAAAAACACCATCGGTAATGACCATTACTTTGTTATATTGACCAGACTCGACTGCTTCTTTGGCTTTGGCGCGCAAATCATCCATATCAGAATGGTTGAAACGGATGATCTTAGCTCTGGACAGTCTGCAGCCGTCAATAATAGAGGCGTGGTTAAGTTCATCTGATAATATCGCATCATTTTGATCCATGACAGCGGAAATAGCCGCCATGTTACAATTAAAACCTGATTGATAAGCTATGGCTGCTTCTGTATGTTTAAACTCAGCTAATTTTTCCTCCAACTCTAGATGAAGCTTGAGAGTTCCATTAATAGTCCGAACAGCTCCTGCTCCCACTCCGTATTTTTCAAGCGCTTCGGCAGCAGCTTTTTTCAACCGTTCATCGGTTGCTAATCCTAAATAATTATTGGAAGAAAGATTGACAAGTTCCTTGCCGTTAATCGTAATCACCGGTCCATTTGGACTTTCAAGCGGATCGATGACGTTATATAGGCCTTTTCCCTTTAAATCCTCAAGATTTTCATTTAAAAAATGCTCTAGCTTTTTACTGGACATATCAAATCCTCCTTTATCATGAAAAACGATGTTTATGTATTTTTTAAAAATACAATTGTCCTCCTGAGGTGGACATTTATATTCCATATAAACCCTGTTATAAAAGGATTCATTTACTATACTTTATCACATTTCCACAAGAATGTTCACCCCAGGTGGACATTTTTTAAAAAATATTTTTTATTAGTTTGCCCATTTAGGACGCAAAAAAAAGAACCCTTCCACGATGGAAAGGTTCCATAAGTTTATATACCCGTCGGCCAAGTCGCTAGCAGCCTTTCGCTTTTTTCACGCTTTGAGGTTAATAAGTATTCAAGTGACTGGCAAAGGAATTTTCGTGTTTCATTGGGCTGGATGACATCGTCAATCAAATGCTTCGCTGCCGCTTTATATGGTGAACTATCAAATGACCAAAGCTCTAAAAGTTTTTTCCGTTCCTCACTTGGATTTTCAGAGCGGGCCAATTCGCGGCCAAACACGACATTCACCCCGACTTCTGGTCCGGTAAAATTAATTTCCGCGCTAGGCCAAGCGACCACTAGATCACCGCCCATGCCCGGACCGCACATATTCCCGTATGCAGCACCGATACTTTTACGGATGACAACGGAGATTTTCGGTACAGTTGATAAAGCCAACGCCTGATTCCAGACCATAATTTTTGTTGGCATTTTTGCTTTTTCTGCCTCGCTGCTGATACGGAAACCTGGGGTATCGTGCAGAAAAATCAGCGGGATATGATAGGAATCACAAAGACAAATAAACTCAGTCGCCTTTTGACACTCATGCGGGCCAGGTGCTCCGGCAAATTGGTTTGGCTGGTTGGCGATAATTCCGACCACATGCCCGTTCAAATGGGCAAACGATGTAATCAAGCCTTTGCCGAATTTCCGTTGATATTCGTAAAAGATGCCATCATCAACAATCGTTTCAATAATCTTCTTCATATCATAGACACGGTTGTTTTGCTGCGGCAGTATATTGAAAACCTCATCTACCAAGCGGTATGGATCATCATTCGTCTGTCTCATTTGCGGGCGTTCACCACTGTTTTGCGGCATATATGAAAAAAAGGTTTTCAACTGGTCAAAGCAGTCTTCTTCCGTTGCCCCATCATCATCAATTTGCCCGGTAAAGCGGTTATGAATATCGACCCCGCCTAATTCTTCCGGTATCATCCTCTGCCCGTTTGCGAGCTCAAGCATCCGTGGTCCAGCAATCGCCATACAGGTTCCTTGCAGCTGGGTGACGAAATCGGAAGAAACAGCAGTCCAAGTAGGACCGCCAAAGCTGTCTCCCAAGATGGCCGTCATCGTCGGTACTTGGCGGTGAACTGTCAGCATCTCACGCGGGAAAAGTTTATCGCTGAAACCGTCTGAACCCATTCCATCCGGCATCCGCAATCCGCCGCCTTCATGCAGTGCAAACATTGGGAGGCCATTTTTAACCGCAAACTCATGGATACTTTTGGATTTTCGCATGTGAACGGCACCTTCCGTCCCGGCAAAAACAGTCTTGTCTCCGGCCTGAATGACGGCTGACCGGCCATTCACTTTACCGACACCAATGATTAGTCCATCCCCATAGCTTTTATGCTCGGTTCCCTTAACATCGGATGTATTTAACATGCCAAGCTCCATAAAGCTGCCGGCATCAGCAAATTTTTCAATTCTTTCGCGTGCAGTTAATAGTCCGCGTTCGTGCTGGGCAGCGATTTTATCACATCCGCCACCTAAAAGTGCCGCTTCTTTTCTTTCCTGTAAATCCTTTGATAATTTTTGTAATAACTCCATTGTATAATCTCCTACTCTTCTTTTAATAATTTTCGCAATACCTTTCCGGATGATGTTGCCGGAAGCTGATCAATGAATTCTATATAACGTGGATATTTATACGCAGCCATGTTTTCTTTTGCCCATGAGATGATCGCGTCAGGAGTCAAGCCTTCCTTATTCGAATCCTGCAGTACGACAAATGCTTTGACAACTTCTCCTTTTACAGGATCAGGCACGCCGATAACGGCTGATTGGCGAATAGCCGGATGTAAATTGAGAAGTGCTTCGACGTCTTCTGGAAAAATACTGTAGCCTGAGCTTTTTATCATTTCTTTTACTCGTCCCATGAAATACAAATATCCATCCTCGTCAAGGCGTCCGATATCACCAGTATGAACCCAACCGTCCCTAAGCGTTTCGGCTGTTGCTTCCGGCCGGTTTAAATACCCCTTAAACACACCCGGATTTTTCACGACGATTTCACCCTGCTCGCCTGCAGGCACTTCATCACCTGTTTCGATATGAAGGATGCGAATTTCTGTATCAAAAGTAGGGATTCCACAGGAACCAAACTTCACTTTATCCTTTGGCATAAACGTGTCACATGTATGAGTTTCACTTAAACCATAGGAAGCCTCGAATAACGGGCAGCCCTTCGTAACCGTTTTCCATTTGTCCGAAAGCTCTTGTGTGACCTGAACTCCAAAGCTGGTGGCCAGATTGGTTGTTAAACTGGACAAGTCTCTTTCGGCAATGCCTGGAATTTGTAAAATGGCCCAATTCATCGGCGCGATGCTATACCAATAGGAAACACGGTACTTTTCTATGGCGTCGACCGTTGCAAGGGGATCAAAACGAGTAAATAACACACATGGCCTGCCCGAATAAATGGTTGAATTTAACCCCATCAACATACCAGCAATATGGCATAATGGAGCACTTGCCAATAAAATTTCATCGTCCTTCATAACGTTTGAATGGGCAGCGGCTGCGGATTTAAAAAGGGCATTACCAAATGTGAGCATAGCTCCTTTTGGGCGTCCGGTAGTTCCGGAGGTAAAGACCATTAACCCAATATCATTCCACAAATCAACTTGTTCAGTATGTTCGTACGGATTTTCAGTTTGAAGGATCGTGGTGAAATCATCTGCTTCTGTGAGGTGGTGTTTTGGTACAAGCAATTCTTCTGGAAACTTCCATTCAGGCTGGTCTGGGAGAAAATCTTGATAGTTAGCAGTCACGATAAAGCTCAGGTTGCGGGACTTTTCCATCGCTTTTTTGACAAGAGGGTAAATTTCTGCACCAGCTACAATCCCTTCAATAGGTGCTTCTTCGAAATAATAGACCAATTCATTTTCTTTAAACATTGGGTTCAGTGGCACAACCGTTCCACCAAGTTTTTGTATGGCGAAATGAGCAATAATATATTGCGGACAGTTTTGCAAATAAAGGGCGATGCAGCTGCCTTTCTTAACCCCTTTTTTATGTAAATAGCCAGCAAAGCGATTCACGTACTCCAAGAGTTGTCCCCAAGTGACCTCTTGTCCATAAAAAATATAGGCAGTGTCATTTGGGCACTCCTTCCCATGCTGCTCTAAATAAGCAGTAAGTGGTTTTTCACCTTGTAAATAGGTAAAGTTGGCAGGTACATCAGCTGGCCAATAGGGGCGGATTTTTTCAACCATCTTTCATTCCTCCAATTATTCTTTATATGAAAATTATGATTGGGCCCAAACATCCTAACCGGTTAGTATCCTCTAGTGATATTTATTTCCCTTTTCACAATTTTCTGATATATACGTACATTTTAATAGTAACTGAAATGGGTTAATTGTTCAATCCTTCTATGATACTTACGGAAAGGGTTTCTAAAAGACGAACAAAGCAAAAAAAATATTAGCACATTATTCGCTTTTTGCGAAAAAAGTGATTGATTTCTCGATTTACCGTGATATAATTTGAAATGAATTCAATAAGGCTTCACTCATATAATCGCGGGAATATGGCCCGCAAGTCTCTACCGAATTGCCGTAAACGATTCGACTATGAGTGGGTAATGAGAACGGATGCTTTTCTTTTTAAGCGTACTTCCATTCTATTCCTTTCGGACACTAAGCCCAAAGGCCATTACCTCACTCAATTTGATGTGGGGACGGCCTTTGGGTTTTTTATTTTTAAAAATGGGGGTACAACATGAGACTATTACAGGAAAAAATCAAAAATGACGGGCAAGTTTTATCAGAACAAATCCTAAAAGTTGATTCTTTTTTAAACCATCAAATTGATCCAGAATTAATGCTTGAAATTGGCAAAGAGTTTGCGAAGCGCTTCGCTAACGAGGGAATCACCAAAATTGTCACCATTGAATCTTCGGGCATTGCCCCTGCAGTCATGACGGGCCTACAGTTCAATATTCCAGTTATTTTCGCCAGAAAAAGAAAATCACTCACATTAACCGAAGGATTGATCACTGCTTCTGTTCATTCCTTTACAAAGCAGGAAACTAATGAGATTTCGATTGCGCAAAAGTTTTTAAATGCTGAGGACAAAGTTCTTATTATTGATGACTTTCTTGCCAATGGTCAGGCAGCCTTAGGGTTAATAGATATTGTCAACCAAAGCGGCGCCGAAGTGGCCGGAGTAGGAATAGTCATCGAAAAGTCCTTCCAAGACGGTGCAAAAATGCTAAGCGACCAAGGAATAAGAGTTGAATCTTTAGCCCGCGTTGCTTCCCTCGCTAACGGTGAAGTCACTTTTAAATCTGAAAAAGTAGAGGAGCTAGTATAATGAAAAATTCAACACTTAAAACAGCATCCCTTGGAATTCAGCATGTTCTCGCTATGTATGCAGGAGCAGTTATTGTTCCGCTTATTATTGGCGGTGCCCTCAATCTTTCGAACGAACAGCTTGCCTATCTAGTTTCTCTTGATATATTAACAAGCGGTATCGCTACATTATTACAGGTATGGCAGAATCGTTATTTTGGGATCGGTCTTCCGATTGTCCTTGGATGTACATTTACGGCAGTAGGCCCGATTATTGCCATTGGAAATCAGTATGGCATGTCCTCTATTTATGGTTCGATCCTAGTTTCCGGATTAATTGTCATGTTGATTGCGAAATACTTTGGTAAACTGATTCACTTCTTCCCTCCAGTCGTAACGGGTTCTGTTGTGACGATTATTGGAACGACACTAATTCCTGTCGCAATGAATAATGTTGCCGGCGGTCAAGGCAGCCCTGATTTTGGTTCAATTTCAAACATTGTGCTGGCATTTGGTACGTTATTATTTATCATTATTCTTTATCGTTTCTTTAAAGGGTTCATACGGGCTATTTCTATATTATTAGGCTTGATAGCAGGTACCATTGCTGCAGCGTTCATGGGAAAAGTAAATTTTTCTGCAGTTGGTGATGCATCGTGGTTTCATATGGTAACGCCTTTACATTTTGCAACTCCTTCTTTTGAACTGGCACCGATCATTACGATGACAATTGTAGCGATTGTAAGTCTTGTAGAATCAACTGGTGTTTATTTTGCCTTAAGTGATATCACAGGCCGGAAATTAACGGAACAGGATTTAGTAAAAGGATATCGGGCAGAAGGGTTGGCAAGTGTGATTGGGGCATTCTTTAATTCCTTCCCGTACACCACTTACTCACAAAATGTCGGGCTTGTCCAGTTTTCTGGGGTTAAGGATAAGAGCGTTATTTATACGATGGGCGGAATTTTAATTTTTCTAGGGTTTGTACCGAAAATAGCGGCGTTAACAACAGTTATCCCGACTGCTGTACTTGGCGGAGCAATGGTTGCTATGTTTGGGATGGTCATTGCTTCTGGAATAAAGATGCTAAGTAAAGTAGACTTTTCATCACAAGAGAATCTATTAATCATTGCTTGTTCTGTTGGAGTTGGTTTAGGTGTAACTACCGTTCCGGATTTATTTGCACATCTGCCTGAGAGTGTTAAGATTCTTACGAATAGCGGGATTGTCTCTGGCAGCTTAACAGCCATCTTTCTAAACATTGTCTTCAATGTCGTCAAACCCGCTAAGCGGACGCAAGTTCAAACAGCAAAAGGATTAAAAGTATCATAAATCATAATAAATAATCAGACGGGGCTGCTATCGGCCCCGTCTTCTATTTGTGGCCATATTATTACCTCTATTTCCTGCACTTCTTGCCCTGGATTGTCCCGTATTTCCTGATCCCAACAATCCTTGATTATTAGCTATAGATTGAAGCAGATCGCTTGCGACAGTTAATGCTGAATTTCCTGAACCACCGGTATCCGTATTTCCGGAGCCTGAACCAGAAACGGTATTGGTAATCGAAATGGGTGAAATAATCACTGCCCCGCCAAAGTTTACGATTCCTCCTGAAACGGTTCCGATGCTGATACCATCCTTGAATATGCCCATCGCCCCCCCTCCTTGTACGACTGTCATTTTTATTAGAGTATGTACAAGCCGCCAAGCCTGTTTATACAAATTCATCAATTAAATAAAAAAAGAGAAAGCGTATCACTGCCTCTCTTATACGATTCTATTGTCGGCAAATGGCCTTTTCTCTAACCGGCAAATCCATTTATAATAGCCCAGTAATATGAGGAGAAGAATCGGATCTAGAATGGCAGCATGCCAAAGCTTCCACCAGCCATAATGGAAATATCCCCAAGGTTCCGGGAATAGCGTAATCATCTCGTAGCCTAAGATTGCAATCACAAATAAAATTATATAGAATGCCTTTTTTACATGTGTTCCTTTAAAAGGAAACCAATTTAAAAAAATCATATTAACAGGTGGAACCACGAACAAATGAGGAATTTCACCAGCCCAATCAACTTCTTTATTGAAATACCAATAAGCTTGGTATTTAAATTCTATGAAAACATCGAAAGTCGTTTGAAAGGCAATTGTGAAGCACCAAATATGAACAATTTGATTAAGAGTTAAAACCCTATTGAACTTAAAAGCGATAAAATTAAAAATGAGGATGGCGATAATTAATCCAATCATACATTTATCCTTTTTTCCTTAAATTGCCTCCAAAATCAAAACCTATTCATTTCTGCTGACATTATTTTTTCGTCACAGCTCACTGTATAAATTAAAATTTTCTGCCCATGTCAGACCGACAGGGGTTTTATCTATTCGAATAATCGATACTAACCCATTGAATAAATCGATAAATTGAATTTATTACGTATTAACATTTCCTTATAATTAGGAAGGTTAATATTTTTTTCTATTCATTTTTTAGTAATTGACAATTGAGGTGGGTATCTTTTATGAAAAAGTGGTTTTCTGTAATGATCCTGGTGATGATGGTATTTTCATTAGCCGCATGTGGTCAAAACAATAATGAAAAAACTAGTGAAGGCAAGAAAGAACAAAAAACAGATCAAGTGTTTAAAATCGGAGCCATTCCGGACCAAAATGCCGCCGACTTGCAAAAAGGCATGGATGCAGTGGCTAAATACTTAAACGAGAAAACTGGCCTTAAGGTAGAGTTCGTTCCTTCTGTCGATTATGCCGCTTTAGTAACAGGATTCCAGCGCGGTGAAATCAGCATGGCTTGGTTTGGCGGATTAACAAGTGTTCAGGCTAGAAACCTTGTCCCTGAGGCTAAATCCATCGTTCAACGGCCGCGGGATGCTGAATTCCAATCAGTGTTTATCACCCAGCCTAATTCCGGCATTAATTCCTTGAAGGATTTAAAAGGGAAATCATTTACGTTTGGCAGTGAAAGTTCAACATCCGGCCATTTAATGCCGCGTTATTTCCTTTCAGAAGCGGGCATTGACCCGAACAAAGACTTTAATGGTAAGCCTAATTTTTCCGGCTCACATGACACAACCTATAAGTTAATCGAATCCGGTTCCTTTCAGGCCGGCGCTTTAAATATTTCCGTTTGGGAAGCAGCCGTCAAAGAAGGTAAAGTAGATACAAATAAGGTAAAGGTATTCTATACAACACCTCCTTACTATGACTATAACTGGACCATTAATAAAGAGATCGACAAGAAATTTGGCAAAGGCGTAGAGCAAAAAATTAAGGATGCCCTCCTTTCTTTCAATGGAGAGCCAAAAGAAATGGCTAATTTGTTCCAAACCGACAAGTTTATCGAAACAAATAACGGAAACTATGGCAAAATTGAAAAAGTAGCCAAAGAACTAGAGATTATTAAATAGTAGGTGTTTGTCATCTATGACTACAAAAATCATGATTGATATAAAAAATTTAACAAAACATTTTGAGCGGAAGATAGCCTTATCTTCCCTTTCTTTTACCATTAAACAAGGGGAACTGGTGGCATTGGTTGGCCCGAGCGGCGCCGGAAAATCGACGCTGTTAAATTCAATTGCCCGCCTCTTACCTTTGGAAAGTGGTGAAATGGTCATTGACGGCCAGAACATCTCTTCTTATAAAAAAGGAAAAGCCTTCGCGAAAAAGGTTGGGGTTATCCGTCAGCAATTTGATCTAATCGGTCCGCTAGCAGTGATCCATAACGTCTTGGCGGGAAAATTAGCGGAATGGGGAACCGTGAAATCATTGATATCTCTGCTAGTCCCACAGGAAAAAGATGCGGCACTTAGCGCGCTTGAACGTGTCGGTCTCGCGGATAAAGCTTATGAAATCACCTCTACCCTTTCCGGCGGTGAGCAGCAGCGTGTTGCATTGGCCAGACTAATGGTTCAAAAACCGGAGATTATTTTGGCAGATGAACCAGTTGCCTCCCTTGACCCGGCACGGGCTGATGACGTTCTGTCGATGCTCACTAAATTTGTTTCAGAGGATAACCAAACGCTAATTGCCAGCCTACATTCAGTTGAATATGCACGAAAATATTTTGACAGAATCATTTCCTTAAAAAACGGTGCGATATTTTTTGATTTGCCGACAGAAAAGGTAACCGATGAAATGTTAACCGAACTGTACAGTCTAAAGGAGCATTCGAGCCATGCATAAATGGAACTCCTCCTTTCGGCTCCATAAACGATTTATTCTTTCATTGATTTTGTTGGCAGTTTTCGGATGGAGTTTGTTTTCGGTCAAATGGGATGCAGATGAGGTGTACCATGCTGGCGGAATTCCAACTTTAGGGCAAATTTTTAAAGGTCTCTTTCAACCGGATTTGAGCTCTGAGGTTTTATCGAAAGGTCTTGAAGCCGCCTGGATTACTTTGGCATATGCCGTAGCAGGAATGTCTCTAGCCATTATTTATGCTTTTATTGTCGGCGTCCTCGCATCGGGGACGTTAACATCTTCACGGGCATCTAGACTTGCCAATAAGGTATTTTTCAGAGGAATATTAGGATTTACCCGTTCGATTCACGAGCTGGTTTGGGCATGGCTGTTCGTGTCTGCCATCGGTTTCTCACCGTTTGCTGCCATATTTGCCTTAGCAATTCCATACGGCGGGATTCTTGGCCGAATTTTCGCCGATATGCTAAATGATGTACCCAAAGAGCCAATAAAAGCTTTATTGGCAGCCGGGGCCTCCAAACTTGAGGTCCTCTTTTACGGGTATTTGCCATTAGTTTGGGCTGATATGATTAGTTATACGATGTACCGTTTTGAATGCTCGATTCGTTCTTCGGCAATTATGAGCTTTGTCGGTCTCGGCGGTCTTGGCTATCAAATTCAACTTTCGCTTGCTGATTTGAAATACGACCAAGTTTGGACCTATGTATTTTATTTGATTGCCTTGGTTGTACTTGTGGATATTTGGAGTAATTTTGTCCGCAAAAGTTTAACAGACCGAAAGCGCCAGCGTGGTTTCAGTTCAGGCTGGCGTGCCGCTCTTTTGGCGTCATTGCTGATTGCAGGTTCGTGGATATATATTTATATTATCGACCATGCCGATATATTTGACCTTTTCTCTGATCAAAATGCGGAATACGCGGGAAAGTTTTTTGGAGGATTAATTGGTTTAAATGAAAACAATCCTGCCTTTTTCAATGCCGAAAGCTGGGCTTCTGCGTTAAAACTGACCTATGAGACGCTGGAAATGAGCGTAATGGCGATTGGGTTTTCGACCATTGCAGCCTGTTTAACGGTGATTCCAGCTGCGCGTAATATTGCGAGCGGTAACCTGACCATTTCGAAAAAATGGTACAATTGGCCGCTATACGGTCTGGTCCGTCTCGTTTATATTTTTTCCCGTTCCGTACCGGAATTGGTCTGGGCGATGATGATTATTTTCATTTTAAAACCAGGTATTTTGCCAGGCGCACTTGCCCTTGCTTTGCACAATTTCGGAATCCTTGGGAAGCTTTGGGCAGAGGTAATTGAGGATATGGATCCACGACCGATTCGCAACTTGGCTGCATCTGGTGCCTCTAAGATTGAGACATTGTTTTACGGGATTCTTCCCATTGTTATGCCAAGGTTTTTAACCTATGTGTTATATCGCTGGGAAGTGATTATGAGAACCACGATTGTCGTTGGATTCGTTGGTGCAGGCGGTCTAGGCATGGATTTTAAACTAGCCATGAGCTATTTTCAATACACGCAGATTACCCTGCTGCTGCTTTGCTATATGATTCTTGTTGTCATCGCGGACTTTGCATCTGAAAGTACGCGGAAAACAGTGAAATAGACAAATTACGGCCGCCGATCATTTGATCGGCGGCTTTTTTGATTAATAACAATCACATTCTATCGTTTACACACCGGGCTAAACAACTGCTAAAAATAATCTATCGTTCAGCTAATAAACAGCTAGCATTACTCAGCTTGGTTTTTTATGGTCTAAATCCTTCGGCTGTTGGGCCTTTCTCACTAGCTTACCGCCATCAAAATGTCGGCCATAGGTGGTTACGATTTCTGCCGCTTCTTCATAAGTCGGGATTTGTCCGTTTGCTTTCCATGTTAAAAAGTAGGATTGAACCTTTCCACTGTAAAACACCCAGCTAAAAAACTTCCTTGCAAAGTTATGCGTACCTCCAGTTCGGAAGGAATTCATTTCTTTGCCTGCTTTCCAGACAGTCAATGTCTGGCCGATTCCGCCTTCTAATTGCCCTCTCAATTCCGCATACAGCAAATTGTCGTTCTTGCTCATCGCCTTCATGATCATCTGGTTTAAAAAGCCATTGATTATTAGGCGCGGTATGTTGAAATGTTCTCCCCTTGTGACTGAAACCACTGCTGCTTCAGGAATTTCAATGTTCCTATCACCTAATATAAATGCTCCACCGTGTTTATTATTAGGATCAATCTGTTTTTCCCACTTTTTTTGCATGGTCCCTCATCCCCATATATTAAAATAAAAGCATTTGCGCACAGTAATCATACCAAATTTTTCAAATATTATGAATCTAAAAAACACGACTTTTTTCCTACCAATAAGATAATTTTTCCAAATCCATCCTCTCCCATGTATAATAGAATCATATGGAAGGGGCGGAATCTCTTGTTTAAGGTTATGATTGTAGAGGATGATCCAAAAATACGCGATATTATTTCTGAACACCTATTGAAATGGAGGTTTGAACCTAGTAAGATAACAAATTTTGAGAACCTGGATGAACAGTTTATCGAAGTTAACCCCCATCTTGTTCTGCTGGATATCAATTTACCAATCTATGATGGTTTTTATTGGTGCAGCAAAATCAGACAACTTTCCAATGTGCCCATCATCTTCATCTCCTCTCGAAATCAAAATATGGATATCGTCATGGCCATGAATATGGGGGGCGATGATTTTATCCAGAAGCCCTTCTCATTAGAGGTGCTGACAGCCAAGATGAATGCTATTTTGCGAAGGACTTACACCTATCAGCAAGAGGAAAAAGAAGTTATCGAGCATAGGGGCTTAATTCTTTATCTAAATAAGGGGAATATTTCTTACCATAACAGCGAAATAGACCTAACCAAAAATGAGTTTCAGATTCTTTATTTATTATTGAAAAAGAAGGAAACCATTGTAACTCGCGATGAAATCATGCAAGCCTTATGGGAAAGTGAAAATTTTATAGATGATAACACGCTAACCGTCAATATCGCACGTCTGCGCAGAAAATTGGAAGATTTGGGTCTCATCGATTTTATCGAAACGAAAAAAAGACAAGGATATATGATTCCATGAAATTCAGATATTACGTTTTAGATGAAAAATGGCAGCTAATTACATTCTATTTCATACTTGCCGTTGTTTCCATTCTAATCAGTGTGGAGCCTAGCTTAAAGGTCTCCTTTGGCAGTCTTATTTACTTGGTATTGCTGGCTGTAATCCTTTATAACATTTATTTTATCGGTACTTATTTTAGGAAAAATGCTCAACTCCAAAGATGGAAGTCCTCCACATTAGAAAATCCACCTTCCTTAATTACATACGAACAGCAGGAATACTATCAAAATTTAAAAGTATTAGAAACAAACTATGAAATACAAATTCATGAGCGTAATGAGGCTTCTAAAGAACAGCTCGAATTTATGACGGAATGGTTTCACGAAATCAAGACCCCTATTGCCGTTGCACGTCTCCTTTTGGAAACAGAAATCGATTCATCAAGCATGCGGGAAGAAATTGATAAAATCGAAAGCTATGTGGAGCAAGCCCTTCACTTTTCACGCCTGCACGATTTTAACAAGGACTATCTGATTCAAGAGATTGATTTGGAAAAGCTGATAAAGGAAATTGTTATTGATGAATCAAAAGCCTTCATTGGAAGAATGATGAAACTAGATTTACAGATTTCGCCAATGACTGTTTTAAGTGATAAAAAAGGCCTGTCCTACATTGTCCGCCAAATCCTGTCTAACGCATTAAAATACACGAAGGAAAACGGGAAGATTACGATAATCACAAAGCCAAAGTCCAAGAAGCTAATCATCCTCGATTCCGGAATCGGGATTTCCGCTGAAGATCTCCCCCGTGTTTTTGAAAAAGGGTTCACCGGAAAAAACGGCAGAGGCCATCATCGGTCAACTGGTATGGGGTTGTACCTCTCAATGAAAACGGCTGAAAAACTGGGCCATAACTTATCATTGGAATCCACCTCAGGTATTGGGACAAAAGCCACCCTACATTTCCTTGAAGCAACAAATAACTTCCATAAGCTATAAAAACAAGCTCATCCATCATGAGCTTCAGGCTGTCGTGAACCTATCGACAGCCTTTTATTTTACTCATTTTCCTTAACAATTCACCCCGTTAATTTGATATTAATTTATCAATATAAGGATTTTCAACAAGTCTGTTGATTGGCGCTCCAGGCACTTCGCTTTCCGTGGTCGTGCCGGAGTCTTCGTGCCTTCCGCGCCAATCAACAGGTGTATTCAATTAAGACCTTCAACTCCAATAAAATAAGTGGTAAATTTATGTTTAAGCCAAAAGAGTATAGCCAAAGTGAATAGGAATTTGTTTCTTTGAAGAATTGGTTTCAGATGACCACCTTCTTCGCTTGATTTACAAATATATTAATTTCTCGTTCCTTCTTGAAAAAAATATAATTCTGATTCGAAAAAGCGTGAGAACTGTCCGCTACTATCCCAGTATACACGGTCAAAAAATAAGGTAAAAGTGGTTACAAGAAATGTATGGGAGGATAAATAAGGAAATGGAGAGGTTAAATCGCTTATCTAAATCGGGAAGAATGCTTTTAAATTTAGAAAGGAAAAAATTGAGCGAAGCTTCGCAGATTCAAAAGAGCTGCATGGGTTTCGCAATTGTTGATTGCGGGGATTGAATAATGGAAGAGAACAGGCTCTTCTTACTGCAGCCAGCCAAAATATGAAAAGATTCTAGCACACTTAACAAAGATGGAAAATGTGTGTTGCAATACTTAAGTTGTATTGCCTCCCTGTTGATTGGAGCGGAGGGCACTCGACTCCTGCGGGAAATAGAGGTCACTGGAGACCCCGCAGGCGCCAAAGCGCCGAGGAGGCTCCAGGAGCTCCCCGCGGAAAGCGAGTGCCCGGAGCGGAAATAAACAGGCCCAGTTAGCAGGGATAAACAATAAAAGTTTGGTAATTTAGGTTTGGACAAAATAAAAATTGTCGAGAAAAATACCCTTTCTCGACAATCTGAAGCTCATCCATCATAAGCTTGTTTTTATTAACCGATAATATCCGGCGAAGGTCATTAGATAGTAAATCAAATAAATAATGAGATACGCACCAAGAAACATCGTAAAGGGGACCTGCAATGATATTTGTAAAAAGTCTGATATCAAATAGGTAATCATTGCACTATGGCTGATGGCGGGGAGCAATGGCAGAAAAAACACAAAGCCCACTTGTCGTGCAACCGTCTTTTTTATTTCCTTTTCCGGAATGCCGATTTTTCCAAGAATCTGATAACGTGCTTTATCAGATGTGGCTTCCATCAACTGTTTGAAATAGATAATACTTCCGGTGGCAGCGATAAACACTAGACCAAGAAATCCTCCAATAAAGATTAATAGGCCATAGGTTTCAAGACCGTAATGATATTGTCCGTAATAGCTCGAAAAGATTGGGCTATTGTCATTAAACTCCATCGGTTTAACAATCTTGTTGATTTTCGCATCTAAATTTTTCAAGGATTTCTCATTAGCAATTTTAAAGATGTGCAGATACTGTTGTGAGGTTCCCTTTTTTAATATTTCATATTGAGAATCGCTGATGACGAGTGGGAAAAGCATTCCCCCCTGATTAACAAATGAATACGCCTCATATGCGGTAATCGTTAATTTTTCACCACTTGGAAGCACCAGTTCTTTTCCTGTGTACGGATCAGATTTTGCGTCTAAGTTTCCATCAAAGAAGGCAGCTGCCTCATTACTCTTTACTTGGAGGGATTCGTTTTTCCCTCTCTTCTCCATTAATTCCTGGTAGCTTTTTTCAGAAATCAACATCGTCTGAAAGAAATCAGGAACCCTTTCCATATCGGACAAATCCGGCTGAATAGGAAGATACTCGAGATTGTATTGATAGCTTAGCTTTCCAGATGAATCTCTTTGAATCAAATTCTCTATTTCCTTGTTTACCTGCTCATCCTTCATATTAAACATATAGCTGTATGGATTTTGCTCATTTGTTAACTTTTCAATCTGATAATAAAATCCCAGAATGGTCCCGCAAGCGAAAAGTGTCACACTGGTTAATAGGGAAATCACAGTCAAAATAAGGACATTTCCTTTAAGACGGTATAATAAATTGGTGACCCCAAGTAAGTTCTTCCCTGTCAAATAAACCGAGTGCACTCTCTGTATTAGCCTTAACAAATATGTTACCAAGGAATTAATAAAAAAGTACGACCCTGCAACCAAGAAAATTACTGCAGCGGCAAGCCTTAGACCCGTATTATTAATAATCACGAAAGATTCAGGATTCCAGAATAACACGTACGAAATTCCGATTAGAACAATGGCTAATAAACTTGTGACGATCGAGCCATTGGTGATCCTCTCCCCTTTACGGTCAGCTTTAAATAACTCGGCAAGCGAAAAGCGATAGATTAATCGATAGCTATGGATGGAGGTCACTAATAATATGATAAGAAACACTTCGATCGTTTGCAGCATGGCCCTGCTTGATACCGAAAAAGACACTTCCAAGGAAAAGCCCATTAATTTGAAAATAATCATCATAAACAATTTGGAGAACAATATTCCAGCGCCAATACCTATCATTAAAGCCAGAGCCCCGATAATCATATTTTCATAAAAAAGCAGCAGGCCTATTTTTTTCTTGTTCATTCCATATAAGGCGTATAAACCGACTTCTTTTTTTCGCATCCTCGTAAAAAAAGAATTTGAATACCATATGAAAACACCCGAGAAAATCATGAGAATCATAGATGCTGCCAAAAAAGCTGACTCCAGTTTTCCAAGCGTAACCGTGCTATCTAGGAGCTGCTGATTGTATTGAAACGAAACAAATGTAAAGTATATGGCCGTACTAAAGACTATCGAATAAAGATAGAGCAAGTATTGGTGGATGTTTCGGATGATATTCTTTCTAGCAAGTTTAGAGAGCGTCATATTGCACGCCTCCTATACTGGAGAGAATATCTAAAATTTGCCCGAAAAGCTGCTTTTGAGAGTGCTCACCCTTTCGAATTTCGGTGAAAAGTGTTCCATCTTTAATAAACACAACACGAGAACAAAAGCTAGCGGCATAAGGGTCGTGGGTAACCATAAGGATGGTTGCCTCCTGCTCATTATGTAGTTCCGATAAAGTTTCCAGCAAATAATAGGCTGACTTTGAATCCAGTGCGCCGGTAGGCTCATCAGCAAATAGGATCTTTGGCTGGCCGATGATTGCTCGGCATACAGCGGTCCTTTGCTGCTGCCCTCCTGAAATTTCATACGGGAACTTTTCCAAAATTTCTTCAATCCCGAACTTTCGTGCCACTTCGCGAACTAATCTTTTCATTTCCATTTTCGGAGTTTTACTAAAGGTCAGCGGAAGGAGAATATTCTCTTCCACTGTTAAAGTATCCAGGAGGTTATAATCCTGAAAAATAAACCCCATTTGATCTCTTCTGAAATCAGTGAGCTCTGCTTCCTTCATGTTTGTCAGGCTGTTTCCATTGAAATGAAGGAGGCCGGAGGTTGGCTTCTCAATGGTTGAAAGAACATTTAGCAGGGTGGATTTCCCTGCACCTGATGGCCCCATGACTGCGACGAATTCTCCCTTAGTAATGTTCAAATCTATATTGTGTAAAGCGGTGTAAGAGTTCCTTTTTGTGCCAAACACCTTGTTTATCCCTTTTGCTTCTAATATTAATTCCATATATATCACCCATTTCTAATATCCTTAGTTTTATCATAGGAAATTAATAGCTTTTTTTCCATAATCAATCCTTACGAAAATCGAAGTGAACCTTACATTTTTGTAAGGAAGAGCAGGAAATGATGGTTGCATTATATTAGCATGCTAGGTGATAATGAGTATTGGGTTTCATTTAGTGGAATTTGGATTTATTTGAAGGAGTTGACATCCTTTGCAGAAAAAGACTGCTTTACCGATTCTATTTGTTGTCATGTTTTTAGTAATGGTCGGGTTTGGCATCATCATCCCGGTCCTGCCATTTTATGCGGAGGAAATGGGGGCTAATCCTACAGAACTTGGGCTGTTAATGGCAGTCTATTCCTTGATGCAGCTGATCTTTGCACCAATGTGGGGGCGCCTATCTGACCGAATTGGCCGAAAACCGGTCATGATGATAGGGATTACTGGTCTTGCCCTTTCATTCTTTATTCAAGCGATTTCAACCGAGCTTTGGATGCTGTTTGTCGCCAGAATTTTAGGAGGAATACTTTCATCCGCTAATATGCCTACTGCAATGGCATACGTTGCTGACATTACAACGGAAGAGAACCGCGGAAAAGGAATGGGCATTATCGGTGCTGCGGTTGGCCTTGGCTTTGTTTTTGGACCGGCTGTCGGCGGTATTTTTTCTAAAATCAGCTTGAGTATGCCTTTTTTCCTTGCTAGCGGATCCGCAGCCATCACCCTTGTACTTGTATTTCTTTTGTTAAAGGAGTCAAAACACGTAACAGGACAGGCTTCTGAAGAAAAAAGATCCATCTGGAAAGCCTTTACCCGTGAGGTTTCCGTCTTATTTTTCGTACAATTATTCATTTCCTTATCCCTTTCAGGTTTGGAAGCCACTTTTGCCTATTTTGCTGCTGAAAAAGCGGGTCTTGATTCAACACAACTGGGCTATATCTTCATGATTATGGGGTTTGGCGGCGCGCTGGTACAAGGAGGACTTGTAGGCAGGTTAACAAAGAAATATGGAGAAAGTGCCGTTATTCAAGGTGGAATGATTGTTTCTGCCATTGGGTTTGGGCTTATACTACTTGTAGATAACTTTACGACAGCGGCAATCTATTTAACCATTTTTGGATTAGGAAATGGCGTAATCCGGCCAAGTGTTTCTTCACTGCTGACGAAGACATCATCCGCAGGACATGGAAGTTCAACGGGGCTTTTGTCATCCTTTGACTCGTTGGGCCGTATTATTGGACCGCCGCTTGGAGGCTGGCTGTTTTCGCTGGCGATTGGTCTACCTTATATTTCAGGCGCTATAATAACCATCCTGGCATTTTTCATGTTTTTATTTTTCAGGCCGCGTGTGAAACCTGCAAACATTTAAAAGCTAAAGGCATATGTTCATCGGACGAGCATAAAATGGGTTACGAGAATTCATTTATTAAAGGAGCTCGGAACGCATGAAAATAAAAACCTACTTAACTGCCTGCGGTTTGCTAATTACCATTGGTTTAGGTGCCTATCTGGATTCACCATATTCTTTTATAAACAAAAAATTGTCCTATACAGCTGATCAGCCGGTCCATGCGGTTCAAGCCAGCGTAGAGCCGCCGGAGGACATGCCGGAGATGGTAGAGAAACTGGTGAAACGTGAAAAAAAGGATGGTTATATTCTTGAAACTTATCAGGAGTATGAGGTTTATAAAGACGAGGATGGAAATATAACCGAAGAAGTGCCCACCTCCAAGACAGAGATATTAAAATATTATGATTATAGAAATAAGGACCGCTAAAATAGCGGTCCTTATTTTAATAAAATATCCATCCATACCTTTATGGCCACTGCCAAAATCAATATCCCCATTATCATTTGCAGAATTTTAGTATTCATTCTCTTCCCTGCATTAGCACCAATTGGCGCCGCCAGTAAGCTGGCCACAACTAGTATCAGCGCAGGTAAAATGTCGACGTGACCGGTAGTGATTTTACCGGTAATCGAACCAATAGATGAAATAAGGGTAATCGCCAATGATGAGGCGATGGTCATCCGGGTCGGTATCTTTAAAACAACAAGCATGATTGGCACCAATAGGAAAGCACCTCCCGCCCCCACAATGCCGGCTCCAATCCCGACAATAAATGCCAATATTGCCCCCAGCCATTTATTAAATTGGACTTGATCGAGCGGGATATTATCAATCCCTTTTTTCGGGATAAATATCATAATGACAGCAATTAAAGCAAGAATACCGTACACAATATTTATGCCGCTTTCGGGCAATTGCGAAGATACGAATCCCCCAATAAAACTACCAAGCAAAATACTGATCCCCATATAGGCAATAAGAATTTTATTTAAATAATCGCCCTTCCGGTAGGCTAAAACACCCCCGATTGTGGCAAAAAATACCTGGATGGCCGTTATTCCTGAAACCTCGTGTGCTGTAAAATGGCCGATACCAAGCGCCGGAGGAATATACAAAAGCATCGGAAAATTTATGATGGCTCCGCCTATACCCAACATACCCGATAGAAATGCACCTACGAATCCGATAATAAAAACTGTAATGATAAAACTAATTTCCATGACTGCCCCCTAAAAGTAAGGAACAATTTAGTCCCTTCCCATAATAAATATTACAGGTTGATGCCCAGTTGCACAAGAAATGTTTGTCTGACCAAACATCAATACCCATATGGGCATTTTTCAAAAAAAAAATAAAAGAGGGCACCTCCACTCTTGTTACCGGCTTTTCACGAGTAGATTTACGGCCTCTTTTACTAGTTCTTCCATGTTTTTATCCCCTTGCTCTTCTGCTTTTTTTACGCACTCCACTAAATTGGAGCTTACAATAACACCAATTGTACGATCAATGGCAGTTCTAGAAGCAGATAGTTGGGTAATAACGTCTTTGCAGTCCTTGTTTTCTTCCATCATTTTTAATATTCCGCGCAACTGGCCTTCAATACGTTTGACTCTATTTTTAATTTGATCATTATAGTCCAAATCGCTTACCTCCTAATAAAAACAAGCATTGACATGATTTATATTATACCCGCAAAGGTATATTGTCAACCTACTTAAAATTAGTTGCATATCTCCATGATTTAACTCTTCCATATTCACCTAATTTTTATGACCCCATATGATAAAAATAAACGTTAACTATTGATATTTAAGGGAGATAATGTATAATTCATAGTATAACTATAGGAATTAAGGGATAGGAGGACTAAAGCGTGATGCGTTTTTTTAAAAACCTTTTCGTTGAACATTGTCCGAAATGCAATAAAGAGTTGGAAACACATAAATCCAATTTATTAAGCTCAGTTGTCGTAAAATCCTGTCCAGAGCAGCATTATCAGAAAGAATATCATCCAGCTTTTGAAACATATATTGAAAGCGATACTGTCTCCTAATAGGCGGAGCTTCACAGCTCCGCTCGTTATAGTTTTTATTACATATGAATTTTTCATTTATTTAGAGATAATGTACAGTTCTTTTTGGAATTTTTCTAATATCTCTTCAAAGGGGGAATGAATTAAAAGAGGAAACAGATCTTCGAGGGCTTCATAATAGTCCTGTCCTAATAACTCGCGCAATATCACATACCTCTGAAACAGCAGGGCAATTTCAAAGTCAATGCCCATGTCATATAAACCATTAAACAAGTCTTCTTTTGGTAATTTTCTTATTTTCCTCAGAATCTTTTCATTTTTTTCGATAAATTTTTCATGGAGATAGTGGGTTACATAGTCTGTATAAATCATTTGCCCGATTTCATTTGTTTCTTTTTTGGAATGATTAAAGCCGATGACACGGTCTTCCTTTTTTTCCTGTTGGATAAATGTTTTATTGCCGCTTAAATGGGTGATGAAATTCTTCACACTTTTATCAAAAATTTTATCAAACTGGATGATTTGATGTAGTTTTACTGCAAAATCCTTATGTTCCTCCCCTACGACGAATAACCGGTCTACAATCGGCAACAGCTTTAAAACCCCTTCAGAAAGCTTGCTGGAAGCATCATAAATGATAATATCATGTTTTTTCTTCATCGCTTTGACTTTTCTCTTTTGTTCCGTTAATGTCAATTTGGCGAACTCATGGATCAATTCGTTCGAACAATCTTCCTTTTCTAGACTCCCATATGATATAAAAGCGACGGATAAATTTGTGTTTGTCTTAAGCCAATTATAAATCGATAATGACAGTTCAGTTACACCTGATTTTGCTTTCGGGGAATAAAAACCGACCAAATACATTTTTCTCACCTGCCTTATAGTTATTCATATTCAGAAGTGAACTATTTGGTTGGACAAACTCCCATTCTTACAAAACGCTTTCTTGGTCCACTTCCATTTACAAACACCCACGTTAAAAATTTTTCAAAAGACAATCCCATTTTCCTATGTTTTGCATTTACTATTCCTGAGAGGAGATGAATAGACGAATGAGCGATAAAACATTTCATCAATTTGCCCATGAATTAGTAAATGAAGAAGTGAATGTTGTTACAACTCAAGGAAATTTTGAAGGAAGGCTGCTTTTAGTCGGTTCAGATATTATTGTCCTGCAAAATAGAATGGCTGCACGGCGCAGAATTATCATTAGGATTCTCGAAATCGTAGCACTGTTCCGAGCAGAAATCCGGCCAACAGGCCCATTTGGCTTTATGGGCGCCGCTCCTGAGTTTGAGGAATCCCATGAAAGCCGTGATCACGAGCACAACTAATCATGTAAAAATCCGCATTAAAAATACATGTTTGTCTATACGCCGCAAAACCTTCAGACATACCCTGTAGTAAAGGATGTTGGAGGTGATATGTATGAGCGGCGGCGGCGGAGCAGGATTTGCTTTAATCGTAGTTCTGTTTATTTTGTTGATTATTGTTGGTGCAAGCTTTATGGGCGGTTACTTTTATTAATAAATACCGTTAATATGGTAATCCACCATAAAAGACGATCTATTTGCAAAAATAGATCGTCTTTTTCATTCTTTCAAGCTGATATTTTAATATCTTTTTTGCTAATATAAAGGATAATTAAGATAAGTTATAGATGGCAGGGTGATATACATGGAGAAAGAGTTTTATAATCGGATGGGTAGTCAAGAACAGTTGCTGCTTAATCGTCTTTCAAACTATCAGGAAGTATACTGGTCGAATGGCAAGCTTGAGAAATATCAGACGGGAATCGAAAAATGTACGTTAACTTGGAATGATGTTGACGATGCGGAAAAGCGTCTGGAGCGCTTTGCTCCATATATTGCAAAAGTGTTTCCAGAAACTCAGAATACAGGCGGCATAATCGAATCTCCGTTAGTAAAAATTCCAAGCATGCAACAAAAAATGGAACAAGATTTAGGGCAGCGAATTTCGGGTGATCTTTGGTTAAAATGTGACAGTCATCTTCCTATTTCAGGGTCCATTAAGGCTAGAGGCGGCATTTACGAGGTTTTAAAACATGCGGAAAAATTAGCTTTGAGTCAAAGGCTTATAACAATGGATGACGATTACTCGGTTTTAGACAGTGACCAATTTCGTAGTTTCTTCTCGCAATATTCGATTGCAGTCGGTTCCACCGGTAATCTCGGTTTGAGCATTGGTATTATGAGCGCAAAGCTAGGTTTTAACGTTACTGTACATATGTCTGCGGACGCCAAACAGTGGAAAAAAGATCTGCTGCGTTCAAAAGGGGTAATAGTGGTTGAATACGAATCGGACTACAGCAAAGCGGTCGAGGAGGGCCGACGTCAGGCCGAGGCTGACCCGTCCTGTCATTTTATTGATGATGAAAATTCCCAAGATTTATTCCTAGGTTATGCCACTGCTGCATTGCGGTTAAAAAATCAATTACAAGAATTAAAGATAGCTGTAGATGAAAATCATCCATTATTTGTATACCTGCCATGCGGTGTTGGCGGAGGGCCAGGCGGTGTGGCTTACGGTCTAAAGCTACTGTTTAAAGATAATGTTCACTGTTTCTTTGCCGAACCCACTCATTCCCCATGCATGCTGCTGGGAATGATGACAGGCCTTCATGACCAAATTTCCGTGCAGGATATTGGACTAGATAATCTCACCGACGCAGATGGACTTGCTGTCGGCAGACCTTCCGGCTTTGTCGGGAAAATCATCGAGCCATTTTTAAGCGGAATTTATACGGTTAGTGATGTGAGGCTGTATAAACTGCTGAAGGATTTGGCAGACTCGGAAAATATTTATTTAGAACCCTCTGCATTAGCCGGGATGATTGGTCCTGTGTGGCTGGCTGGTGAGGCTTCGGATTATCTGAGCAGGCATGGGTTATCTGAAAAGTTCAGCCAAGGTACGCATATTGTTTGGGCGACTGGTGGAAGTATGGTGCCAAAGGAAATGATGGAGAAGTATTATCAAAAAGGTGTTAATTCATAAGCTCAGGGCCGCTGAATATGGTTGCGGCCCTTTTTAAAGTACCCCAAATTGGGCAATATGACTTCCAAAAGCTATATCTTTCCTTGGAAAATTCGACTCTTCTTTTAACAGTTTTGCCAGCATTATTAAAGCTTCATTAATAAAAAGACCTTTATTCAACATGACGCAATCCGCCCTCTTGGCCTGAGACACGTCGGTAATTTCCGACCGAGCCGCTATTCCCTTTTTCGTCAGTTTCTCTAAAACACCCGTTGCCCAAATAACCGGGACATGGGCAGCAGAGCAGATCGTGAGGATTTCTTCCTGAACAAATGACAGGTTTTCGGAGCCAACCTCTACGGCCAAGTCACCTCGGGCAATCATAATCCCAAACTTATAAAAGTTTAACCCTTCGATGATGATTCTCGATAGTTGATGAATGGCGTCCTTGGTTTCAATTTTCGCTACAACGGCCAAATCCCCTGCTGCTTTTCGATTCAATTCCACCCTTAATTTTCTTAAATCCTGCGGTGAATGTACGAAGGAAATACCTGCAATGTCGGCATGTTTGGTGACAAAGCTTAAATCCTGAATATCTTTTTCAGTTAGGGCCGGAACATTTAAGCTAAGTAGTGAATCAGGTAAATTTATCCCCTTCCCTTGTTTGACCTGGTATGGGGCGATTGCCGGTGACAGGATTTCAACTTCCACGTACTCTTTTGTTACGTGGCGAACAATTCCCATAATTTTTCCGTCATCGATGAAAATTCGGTCTTTGGCACGGACATTTCGAAATGCTTTTACCAGCCTCACCGGAACTCCAGCAGGTTGATCTGCTGTTTCCGGATGTCCAATTTGCTGGGGATCCAGATATAATCTCAATGTATCGCCTTTTTTGACAAAAATATTAGCGGATTGCAAGTCACCAATCCGCACCTTTGGGCCAGCCAAATCCATGAAAATTTTGCATGTCCGGCCTTGATAGTTACCTTCGTCCCTCAGTTTATTTTCCGCATTCCGCAATGCTCCGATAATTTGCAACCAAACCTCCGGATGATGGTGGGCACAATTGATTCTGGCAACATTCATCCCATTTAATAGTAAACTCTCCATTAAGACGGGCTCATGGATACTCTTTGCATCCAAGGTGACCATGATGGAGGATTGCAGGCCAGGGTTGGTGTTTCCAAAGAGTCCGTAGCTGCGGTGTTGCACGTTTTGCCTTGCAGCTTCCGGTGTCGGAACGTGGAGGCATGACGATGGAATTACCTGAGCATCCAAGTTTTTTAATATTTTTTCTAATGTATATAATACATGGGGCGCCGAGTGGTCAAGTGCTGCCAATCCTTTGTTTGTTAATTGTTCGCTGATTTCTGAGGTTAATTTTTTCCTTAAAGACAAATAGGCAATTAGGTTATCCCGACTTTCCACGAAGTCCGTTACTGAGAAATTTTTGCTGGCATTTTCGCTTTCCTGTTTGACCTGATAATCTATACTCAACAGTTGTTGGGTGAAATCTGGAGAATTAATGGAAACCACTCTTATTCTCTCCTTATTGATATATTTAATTAAGGAGTAATCGGATGTTATATTGGTTACCCTCGCATTCGTTGTATTTATGGCAAAAAAATTCATTATCATAAAATTGTATGCAACGACGCAGGGAGCGATGTATGTACAGCTTCTTACTTTGGTCACTTGCAAGAAAGACAAAAAGCAGCACCAGCCCAAAAACCTACCGCCGGTACTGCTTATACCCAACTTAAACCTGCTTATTCTTCCCTGTCCACCCACTCAAATCCTTCCCCATCAACGCGTCCTCCAGCAGTTCCGGCAGGCGCTCCGGAGTACACCCGAAACAAGGAATCCCCATCGCAGCCAATCTCCTAGCATTGCTCTCGTCATAACTAGGAACACCCTTATCAGAAAGTGCCAATAACGCAATCACCTTTACACCTGATTCGCGCATCTCCTTCATATTTCCCAATACCAAGCGCCAACGTTTCATTTTTTCCTTCATGTCCATTTTAAAAGTCTCCAAAGTCAAATTCGTTCAATTCATCGAGAATCGTTTCTTCGGCTTCGGTAAGCGATTCATTTAAATACTCACTTACTTGAAGCTCGTCAAATCCCCAAATTCCACCTAAAATTTCTGCAACCTTCCCTCGGTCAGATGCGGAGAAGTTAGTAAAAGAGCGACGCAGGAACACAAGGGCGCGACGAAACTCTTCATCAGACAAGGTAGCAATGTAACGATCCATATTCTCCCATAGGTAGCTCCGCGACAACAACGCTCATGCACAGACCCTCGAACCAACTCGCTCCAAGGTCGGCCGGAATCCCGGGCGAAAGCCTTCGTGAAACCTCTTCCTCCAGCGTCAGTGAATCTATTATGTTTTCCTCCAGCAACAATCCGCAGGCATACCCGGATAACAATGGATTAAGGTCGTCACGTAAATATAATTCGGTCAGTTTCTCGAACCAAAGTTTTTCATCCACATGCTCAAATAGTTCCCGTGCTGTCTCATTCATTACCTGAATGGCTTTCATCATGACTTTTGCCCGTTCATCATCACATGCCGCTGCCCCCAAAATCAAAAGCGTTCCTCGTAGAAATAGCCGCCGCTCAACCAAGGGAATCAGCGTTTTTGTATCAAATCGTCTGACATCACCGAATTGAATTACTCTGCTTAATTCGTTAATCGCCTCGGCATTTTCCACAAAATCAACCGAATCAACGGCAAGACTCATTACCGTCTCTCTAGCTGCCTCAAGCATCTCCAGCATTCCGCACATATAGCTGATGCGGACAAGAAGGGCGGCTGCTCCGACGTGCTCGCCGGTATTCAGGTTTTCCCTTATTCGATAAGCGGCTGCAAGCTCAAGCGTTTCCCCGAGCAGTATCGATTCGACAAGCTGAATTTCAACCTCCGGGTTATACCGCAAACTCCAATTTTCAGCCCACGAGGCGTGCTCCTGTTGAACTACACCTTTACAATATGTGGTAAAAAATGCACAAAAAAGTACATGTACTAGGCATGTACCTTTTAAGCTTATGGATTTATACAAAAACTAGCAACAGCCATAGGTATAAGCTGATTAAGGTAAAAATTAATGTCGGCGGAATAACGAGAATTGTTACCTTTATATACTCCATCCAAGGAATTTGAATTTTATTGTTTTTAAGAATGTGCATCCAAATAAGGGTTGCCAGCGTTCCAATCGGCAGAATGAGCGACCCGATATCACTGCCAATGATATTGGCAAGATAAACAGTTTTCATGATTAATGGGTCCAAGCCCATTTCTGTTAATGCCAATGTAGAAATCATCAAAGCCGGGTGATTGTTAAAAATATTCGAGAGCACTGATGTAATCACACCCATCGTCAAGCTGGCATGGAACAGGCTGTCATTTACGATCGATTTTAGATGCACCAGCAACAAATTGGTCAGTCCAATATTGTGTAATCCGTAAATGATAACATACATGCCGAATGCAAAAATTAAGATATGCCATGGAATTTTACCAATAACATCTTTTGGGTTAATTTTTAAATACACCCATCTCCAGATTAACAGGATAATGGAGCCTAAGACAGCCACCAATGATACAGCAATGCCAAGATATGAAGCAATAAATAAACTGATTCGTACTATGAATACGAAGATGAGCATATTGATCATCAATTTCTTTTTTTCATTAAACAAAACATCGCTATTTTTTTGCAACGGGTGATAGAGTCGATTTTTTTGCAGTGGAATGGAGTAGGAATGTGGGGAAATTTGTTGAGGAATTTCCTTCTTGAAAATCATATAGAGCAGGAAGGATAGAAACACTAATCCAAGAACACCTGGCACAAACATCATTTCCGTCTGCATATAAAGGTCCATCCCGATAATCTTTAAGGCAATTAGATTTACGATATTGCTGACCCCGATTGGCGCACTTGAGGCTGTCGCAATGAGGGCACCACTCAAAAGGTATGGAATCATTTGCCTCACTTTTAAGCCTAAATTCTTGAGCGTTAAGATTAAAATGGGTGTAGTAATCAAAATGCTGCCGTCATTATTGAAAAAAAGTGTCATTAAAAAGCAAAGCAGTAATGTATACCAGTATAGACGTACACCAGAACCCTTTGAAACTTTTAACATTAAAGCTGCTGTCCAGCTGAAAAATCCGATGCTTTCCAAAACAATCGCCATAACGATTGTGGCTATGATGGTGATGGCTGCTCCCGTTACTTTTGAACTAATATCTATTAGATCGGCCGTAGAAACACTTCCGCTTAAAAAAACGATCACTGCTCCAATGGAAGCAGGAATGGCTTCATTCATATTTTTTGGACGGATAAATATCATTATCATAGTAAATAAAAAAGCTAGTATGGTAATGATAACCGTCGATTGATTATAAATCGTAATAATTTCACATCCTTACCAATTGTGTTATTGACTTGATATTGTTTATCCCACCCCTCGTCCTATGGTTTATTTTACGCCTGTCCTTGACTGCTTGACCTAAACGAGTATCTCGGTCTCACATAAATCAGCAAAAGACTAAATAATTTTTCCTTTCATTATGTAGGCACCTGCCTGCTTTGGAAACAGAAGAAAAAAAACAAAAATCCGGTACATGGCTAAAAGTACCGGATGTTATTTCATATTTTCATAAAATGCATTTTTAACAGAGTTATTATTTCTTTTTACCCTTGCCGCCCTTTTTTCCTTTGCTGCCATGGCTTCCCGAACTGCCATGGCTTCCCGAACTGCCATGGCTTCCGCTGCTGCCGTGGCTTCCCGAACTGCCATGGCTTCCGCTGCTGCCGTGGCTTCCCGAACTGCCATGGCTTCCGCTGCTGCCGTGGCTCCCTGAACTGCCATGACTGCCGCCGCTTCCTGAACTGCCATGGCTTCCGCCACTTCCTGAACTTCCGTGGCTGCCATGCTTTTTCGGACCAGGGCCAGGTTTTTTATGTTTTTTATGTTTTTTATGATGACCAGGGCCTCGACCCCCACTTGATCCACCACTGCTTCCGTGACTGCCGGTGCTGCTGCCGGTGCTGCCGCCCGTGCTTCCACTGCTGCCCGTACTGCCATGTGATCCAGTGCTTCCACTGCTGCCCGTACTGCCATGTGATCCAGTGCTTCCACTGCTGCCCGTACTGCCATGTGATCCAGTACTGCCGCTGCTGCCGGTACTACCATGCGATCCAGTACTGCGGCTGCTGCCATGTGATCCAGTGCTACCGCTGCTGCCCGTACTGCCGCCGCTTCCAGTGCCTCCGCTGCTGTGATGTTTCTTTGGACCAGGACCATGCTTCTTATGTTTTTTCAACGGGCCTTTTCCACTGCTGCCAGACTTGCCAGAACTACCGCTGCCCTTGGAGCCTGTGCTGCCAGTGCTTCCGTGACTGCCGGTGCTTCCATGACTGCCAGTGCTTCCGTGACTGCCAGTGCTTCCGTGACTGCCGGTGCTTCCATGACTGCCGGTGCTTCCATGACTGCCGGTACTTCCGTGACTGCCGGTGCTTCCATGACTGCCGGTACTTCCATGACTGCCGGTGCTTCCATGACTGCCGGTACTTCCATGACTCTTTTTGCCTTTGCCTTTCTTATGTTTACCAGCAGGATTATTATGCATAAATGCAAGTACACCATTTGCTTCTGCTTGTTGTAATAATTCTTCAACGCCCAGATTTAACACCATTTATACACCACTTTCCAATACAATTTATTTTCTCTTTCAATTTATGAAATTGGCGTTTGTTTTGATATAGACAGATATATATTTTTCAAAACTAAAAGTCATTAGGAACAATACACACCTCCAATATCTATTGCATATATCTAGATAAAATATGGTATAGGGGTATTAAAGTGTTAAAATACGAAATTTTAATAAATCCTAAGTGGTTAAGAAAATTAGAATATGATATTTGGAATGACGATTTAGTCCCAGCTGTGTTAAAGATTGGAAACAATCGCTTTAAAATCAGCCTTTCGTACCGCGGCAATGTAATTAGAGATAAGAAAAAGAGATCCTACCGGATTGTATTTGAAAAGCCATTTACAAAGAATGGCGCCCATGAACTTCATCTTAATGCCGAGTTCTCAGATATATCCTTGTGCAGGAACAAACTATCACTCGATTTTTTTAATCGGATCGGCGTTATATCTCCTCACTCACGCCATATACTTTTATACGTTAACGGATATTGTAAAGGTATTTACTTAGAAATAGAATCATTAGACCAATACCTCCTGGAAAAAAGAAATTTACCGGATGGTGCCATTATTTACGCAACCAATAATCGAGCGAACTTCTCCTTAATAACGAAAAAAAATGAACCAAAAAAGAGGCTCGACCAGGGGTATACGCTAAAATATGGCAATAAAGAAGATATGGAACATTTACGGAGCTTCATTGCGATGATAAATGTGCTAAAAAATGAGGATTTTAAAAGAGAAATCGTCAATATATTGGATGTAGACAAATATTTAAGATGGCTTTGTGGCGTGGTCTGTACACAAAACTACGATGGATTTATCCATAATTATGCACTCTACAAAAATGGGAAAACAAATTTATACGAAATCAGCCCTTGGGACTATGACGGTACCTGGGGAAGAAACCTTCATGGCCGGCTCCTTGATTATGATTACGTCCCCGTTACAGGATATAACACTTTAACCGGGCGAATTCTACACTTCCCGGAATTTAAATCGAAATATAAAGAAATTCTATCCTCTATTTTAGATAATGATTTTACCGTAGAGGTTCAAGCACCGATTATCAATGAGCTATTGGAAAAAATAAAACCCTACATCAGCCAAGATCCTTATATTGAATTGGATGAGGAAACACTGGACGAGGAAAAAAATGTATTTTTTGAGTTTATTCGAAATAGAAATGCCTATCTTAGCAGCGAACTTTCTATTTTAATTTAGGCCTTAAGTATATGGTTTTTGACCATATTTTTTTTGCCTATTTTTCAGGTACTAGTTAAAAAAAGGCTACTTTATTAGTACAACATCATCCCATGATACATATAGATGCAGTGTAAATGTTTATCTAAATATAAGGAGGAAACTATGGGTTATGAATAAAGAGTCGATGATGCAATATGTGGGCAAAACGATTCGTGTCGATCGGGGTGGCCCTGAATCCAGGATGGGGAAAGTATTGGCCGTTTTTGAAGATTATTTTGTTCTTTTAACTGAAAGAGACGGCGTGGTTTATTACAAAACCAATCATATTAGAAGTGTGACTGAAAGTTCAAGGGATCTTTTGAAACTCGGTGTGAATATTCCAAAGGACTTCGAATACAAAACTGGCGAAAACTTTGTCAAACTATTAGAAAGTATTCGATATCAATGGATACGTATTAACCGTGGAGGAACTGAAGCATTAGAAGGTGTACTAAATGATGTTAATAAGGATATTGCTTCATTAATTGTGAAAGAAGAAGTTGTACGTTTTTCTATGAAGCATATCCGAAACATTAGTTATGGTTTAGTGATTGAGGGTAAATCCGGCGGCGGTAAAAGCAACAAGAACAATGATGATAATGACCATGATGAAGATAATGAGGATGATGAGGGTTCAAGAGAGGAAAGTAACGATTAAAAATGAGTCGCTTCTCCTTTGAGGAGCGACCCATAATCTCTTTAGGAGGCTGAATAATGGGATTAGAGAAATTTACTGCTGCATTAGATTTGCTAAAAGGCTACTATGTGAATCTATTTGTTGGCGAGGAAGTTTATAAAGGTAAATTGCTTGGCGTTGAAGAAGACCATGTTGTCTTAGAAACCGACCAAAAATTTATCTTTTACTACCGAATTGATAAAATTCAGGCCATTACGAAGAATACAAAAGACTTTAAAGTTCTAAATTCCAAGACACCATTTCAAAAAACACAAAGCTTGATTGCTTTATTAAATTCATTTCAACACACCTGGGTCACCATTCTAAGTATCCATAAGCAAAGATTTAGCGGCGTGCTTAGTGAAGTAGATTCAGATTTTGTTACTTTGATTAATGGTGAAGAACGAATTTTATTAAAATTAGAATATGTTTCCAATATACTCAAAGGGTTTATAAAAGAAGAAACAAAAGCCAAGGAAAAAAAGGAAGCAGCAGAAGGACAAAACAAGACAGAAAACAAACAAGAACAATCGAAGGAAAAAGCAGCTGCTAAAAAGGATAACAGTAACCAAAAAACGGAAAAAAATGCTGAAGCGGCAAAATCGGATTCACACTCTGAAAAGAATGTAAAAGCGGAAATCAAGGAAAATGATGATAAGCATCAGGCGGCGGCACAAGAGCATACAGGCTGGTCTAAGCCATTTAAATTGGAAACCCCAGTGGCATCTATTGAAGAGGAAGAAAGCCACACCAGCTCTGGAAATGAGGAATCAAAACAGGAGGAAGAAAGCCACTCCAGCTTTGGAAATGAGGAATCAAAACAGGAGGAAAAAACAGCTCCAGTATTGCTTAAGGCTGTAGTAAAAAAGAACAGCGATAATCAAATTGATAATAAAACTAAAAATCAAGAGAAAACAAAACAGGTTGTTTCACAAAAAGGAACAGCGAAAGAAAAAAATGAGCAAAAGTCAAAACAAGTGGCGAAGTCGGATACTACTGCTTCTAAAACAAAGGAAAAAACAAGATCGGAAGCTGTGTCACCAAATAAGAAAGAAATGAAAACAACGGGAACCGCTCCAGCCAAATCAAAAGATAAAATAGCAGCAGAAACCGCACAATCCCCATCTGCTACCACAAAATTTGAAAAAGGCCAAAAAGAAAAGAGATTTATATGGAATGCCTTCGAGCAGGAAAAGAAATCCTCCCGTTTTGCTGGTGAAGGTGCAGGTGGTTCAAATGTAAATCCTTCCCCATTCGAAGGTGAAAGCGTGTCAGGATCGATGGGGAAATCTTTACCATTTGCCGAAATGGCATCCGGCTCCAGCAAGAACTCATACTCATTTGCTGAACCTGCAAAAATAAAGAGATTCAGAGTTTATTAATAAAAAAAGCTGTTAATTATTTATGATAATATCAAGTAATCAACCAACCATTTTTATTGTCCACCCTAATCCCCTTTTACAAAAGTGAGCTGGGGTCCATTATGTTCATCCAATTTTTATTATAAGGGAATGTTGAAAGCCCCTCTCTTTTTGTAAACGTCACTCTTTGGAAAGGAGTGTGTGAAATGAATTTTAAAGAAGCAATTGGAAAATATATAAAAATTGAAATTGCCGGCAAGAAGCTTTTAAGCGGTATGCTGATTGATGTTGGCGGTGATTTGTGTGTATTGTTTAACGGGACTGATTATCTTTACATCCCTACTATTCATATACAAAACTGGCAGTATCTCAAACAGGATGAAATTGAGGAAATAACAATCAGTAATGAACCGACCCCCATCTATAATCATAATGAAGATATCTCTTTAAGAAAAATCCTTACATCCGCGAAGGGTATTTTTACAGAAATCTACGTTACAAGTAAACAAGCACTGCATGGTTACATTATCAGCATCATGAATAATTATTTTGTGTTTTACTCACCTATTTATAAAACCATGTTTATCTCCTTAAATCATTTAAAATGGCTTATACCTTACACAAACAATAAAAGACCTTATGGCCTAAGCAACTCCAATTTACCCGTTAATCCAAGTAATATCACCTTTGCTCGATCATTCGAAATCCAAGTAGAAAAACTAAAAGGAGAACTGGTTGTCTTCAACATAGGAGAAAACGAAAATGTCATTGGCAAAATCCAAAACATAAAAAACAACTTCGTTGAATTAATCTCAGCCAAAGAAGACCCAGTCTACCTCAACCTCCATCACATCAAAACCCTCCACATGACGTAGCAACTATCTGTGCCCATCTGCCCGCAAAGTAAACAAGCTCTAGGCACAAAATAAAGTGGTGTCTAAGTGATATCAGGCACCGCCCGTGGACAATTTACTCATAAGAAAGGCTGAACCAGATTCTTATTGTTTCTGATTCAGCCTTGTTGTTTTTTTGGTAGGCCGTTTTTCAAAGTTATAACTTTGTTTGAAGGTTTTCAGCCTCTGATATGATCCTGCCGATTAATTTGCTCACGGTAATGTTTCTAGCCAGCCTTGGACTTTGTCCGGACCAGAGTGACATATATTCGTGGTTTCCTTTGGCAGCCGAGGCTTTTCTAATTGCCTTTGTCAGTTCGTTCTGCACCGGATAGTCTGGTAGATGCTCCTCCATTTGTTCATGTTTTTCGATAAACCGATTGTTAATTCCCCTTGCCATTTTACCGGAAAAGGCTTTGGTCAAAACAGTTTGGTCCTCCTCCGCTTTTAAAATTGCCTGCTTATGCAGTTTATTGGCTCCGCTTTCTTCACATACCAAGAAGGCTGTCCCCATTTGCACTGCTAAGGCGCCCAAACATTTAGCCGCCATAACTCCACGCCCGTCCATGATCCCGCCTGCAGCGATAATCGGAATACGTACACTGTCAGTTGCTTGTGGAAGAAGGGACATCAAACCGATTAAACTTTGTTGGTCCCCGCCTAAAAACGTTCCGCGGTGTCCGCCCGCTTCCATCCCTTGGACCACAACCGCATCCATCCCTGCTTCTTCATTCAATTTTGTTTCCTGTACTGTAGTGGCCGTTCCAACCAGGATAATGGAATTCTGTTTAAGTTTGGCTGTGATTTCCGCTGACGGCAGCCCAAAGGTAAAGGAACACACTGGGATTTTTTCTTCGATAATGATATCCACCTGTTCATGAAACTTCTTTAGGTCTTCTTCAAAACTAGGGAGACTCAGATTACCATCTACTCCTAATTCCTCCTGCAGAGGTATTAAAACGGATTTGGCATTGTACATCTTATCCTCATCGAGATGATAAGTACTTGGAACAAATAAATTCACACCGAAATTACTTGAAGTTAACTCACGAATTTCATGAATTTGCTGCCTCAATTGACTTGGACTTAAATAACCCGCGCCAATCATTCCGAGCCCACCGCTTTTGGAAACAGCGGCAACTAATTCCGAAGTTGTCACACCTCCAGCCATTGGCGCCTGAATAATTGGATACTTAACTTTCAGCAACTTCGTTAAAGAATTTCCCCACATATTCAACCTCCTCTATACCTAACTTAACTATAACGATTAAATTCGTTATCCTGCAAGATAAATTCGGAAAATCATGATATTTCTGGTAAGCAACAATGAGAAACTGCTCCAATATTATGGTAAGCTATCGATATAAACAAAGTGTGAATGGGGTGTATAAATGGAACGAATTATTTTGTATGATGGGGTCTGCAATCTTTGCAATAAGAGCGTCCAATTTATTATAAAAAGGGATTCCTCAGGTCAATTCAAATTTGCATCCCAGCAAGGTGCCGCCGGACAAAACCTGCTCAAGAAATTCACCTTACCCCCTAAGATGAACAGTTTTGTGCTAATAGAAAATGAAAAAATCTACCTTGAATCAACGGCAGTACTTAAAGTTTGTAAGGATCTTTCAGGGGCATGGAGACTCCTCGCTGTTCTGTTCCTCATCCCCCGCCCCATTCGTGACCGGCTTTATAAAACAATTGCCAGCAACCGATATAAGTGGTTCGGAAAAACAGAAAGCTGCATGATTCCAAAACCGGAATGGAAAAATAGATTTTTAGATTAATGCTGCTAAACTAAAACAAAACAGCCCCTCTATGTGCTGTTTTTTCCTTTTTAAAGATTTCAAGAACCGGTAAACGACTTTTTATGAAAAGCACCAATATACTTAAAAATTTCCTCACCGCTTTCAGGCAGCGCAGTGCCAGGCCCCAATTTAATAAACATGGCCCGATAAGGTTCAGGTACCCATATATAATGATGAATGTAATCAGTTATGATAAAGCCGCATTTTTCCCAAAAGCGAATTCTTGCGAGGTTTTCGGCGGTCTGGTCAGATTCAACCTCTATAACAAGATTCTCACATTGGCCTTCCTGTGCCGCCCATTCTTTAATATAAGTAACCATGTTTTTACCAATTCCCTGGTTTTGATACTCCTCTGGTACAGCGAGGTAATCAATTAATAACGCAGATATTCCAGCAAGTTTTCCGCTGATTGCCATTGCCGCTGCCTGATTATCCAAAAATCCCACATGCAAAAAACAAAGCTTCTTCCTGAACATGTTTCGGATAATCTTCTCCGGCTTTGCTCCCTTACCAAGAAAAGCCTCTTCATAAATGGGAAAAACCTTGCCCCATATAGCCTCATCAAAGTAGTCAATTGTTTTAAATTCCAATAATGGACAACCTCCATAAAGTACTTTCTATCATCATACACATAAAATTCAATTAAAAAAAAGACCCTTGAACAACGTCAAGGGCCAAAGCGAGAACCTAGCGGTCACAACTAAGTCTCAAATTAGGAGGTCTAAACTCAGAAGAATTTAAACATCTATAGTGTAACATTTTCTAAAAATTCATTCAATAGTTTAAAGTGTTAAAGACTAAAAGTATTTTAAAAATTCAGGAAAACACTATACTTTTTTACCAAAAACTCCCATCACTTACTGAACTTTTCCAGTAAAATTTCATTGTTGACAAACATGTATATACAAGTCATAATGAAAACGTAATCAAAACTTGTATATACAGGTAATCGGAATCAACTAGTAAACGCATAAAAAATCTGTATAAAATTAAGGGTTTGATAAAAATATAGGAAACAAATGGGAAATATCCATTCGTTAGGGGGAAATCAGATGAGTAAATACAACGATCCTTCAAAGGAATTACTCAAACATATTGGCGGTAAAGAAAACATTGCGGCCGTTACTCACTGTGTAACTAGAATGCGGTTTGTTTTAAAGGATCCATCGAAAGCCGATGTAAAAAGTATTGAATCAATCGGACTTGTTAAAGGTACATTTACCCAAGCTGGCCAATTCCAAGTCATTATTGGAAATGAAGTTTCTAGCTTTTATAATGAATTCGAAAAAATTGCTGGTGTTGAAGGAGCTTCAAAAGAAGAAGCAAAAATTGCAGCGAAGAAAAATCAAAACTGGCTGCAGCGGATGATGGGGCATTTAGCTGAAATCTTCACACCATTAATTCCAGCTCTTGTTGTCGGCGGTTTAATCCTTGGATTCCGAAATATTATTGGCGACATTAAACTATTAGATGATGGAACAAAAACAATTGTAGAAGTTTCTCAATTTTGGGCCGGTGTCCACTCATTCCTTTGGCTGATTGGTGAGGCGATTTTCCACTTCCTCCCTGTCGGCATCACCTGGTCCGTAGCCAAGAAAATGGGCGCATCGCAAATTCTTGGTATCGTTCTCGGAATTACCTTAGTATCACCGCAATTGCTAAATGCTTATGCCGTTGCGGGAGCGAAAGAAATTCCTACATGGGATTTTGGTTTTGCACACATTAAGATGATTGGTTATCAAGCTCAAGTAATCCCTGCAATTCTAGCTGGCTTAACGTTAGGCTTCCTTGAAACAAGACTGCGTAAAGTAGTGCCAAATTCAATCTCGATGATTGTTGTGCCATTTTTTGCACTGGTTCCGACTGTATTAATTGCTCACACAATTTTAGGGCCGATCGGCTGGCAAATCGGTTCAGGTATTTCTCATGTGGTTTATTCAAGCTTAACCTCTTCCTTCGGCTGGTTGTTTGCAGCAATCTTTGGATTTGCTTATGCTCCACTAGTCATTACAGGCTTACACCATATGACAAACGCAATTGACCTTCAATTGATGAGTGAGCTTGGCGGTACAAACCTATGGCCAATGATTGCTTTATCCAATATCGCTCAAGGTTCAGCTGTTCTTGCGATGATTTTCATCAACCGTAAAAACGAAGAGGAAAAGCAAGTTTCAATCCCGGCGACCATTTCATGTTACCTTGGGGTGACGGAGCCAGCAATGTTTGGTATTAACCTGAAATATGGTTTCCCATTCTTAGCAGCAATGATTGGTTCCATGGTAGCAGGTGTTGTCTCCGTAGCCAGCGGCGTGATGGCAAACTCAATTGGTGTCGGCGGTCTTCCTGGCATCTTATCGATTCAAGCAAAACATATGGCGATGTTTGCTGTCTGCATGATCATTGCCGTTGTTGTTCCATTCCTGTTAACAACCATCTTTGCAAAAACGGGAATGAACAAATTTTCTTTGAAAAAATAACTCCAATCAAGGAGGGAGAACAGCTCCCTCCTTTTCACATTAAATACATTAGGCAGGTGCAAAAAATGTCAACAGCTTGGTGGAAAAATGCAGTCGTTTATCAAATTTATCCAAAAAGCTTTAAGGATACAACCGGTAATGGTACCGGAGATCTTCAAGGCATCATTGAAAAACTCGACTATCTGAAAAAATTAGGTGTCGATGTTCTATGGCTCACCCCTATATATCAATCGCCACAGCGAGATAATGGGTATGACATTAGCGATTATTACAGCATATTTCCCGAATATGGCACAATGGAAGATTTTGAACGGTTGCTGAATGAAGCCCATAAGCGCGGTTTAAAGATCATGATGGATATTGTCATCAATCATACCTCAACAGAACATGAATGGTTTAAGCAGTCAAAATGCTCAAAAGATAACCCGTACCGTGACTTCTACATTTGGAAAGATGGTGTAAACGGAGCACCGCCAAACAACTGGCAGTCTAAATTTGGCGGTTCGGCTTGGGAGTATGACGAAACGACTGGCCAATATTACCTTCATCTTTTCGATGTGACTCAAGCGGACCTCAATTGGGAAAACGAAAAGGTCCGCGAAGCCTTATATGAAATGATGCATTTTTGGCTAAAAAAAGGAGTCGATGGCTTCCGTCTTGACGTTATCAATCTCATCTCAAAAAACCAGCATTTCCCGCAGGATGAAACGGACGGACGCAAATTTTACACTGATGGTCCAAGAATCCATGAGTTTCTGCACGAGATGAACGAAAAGGTTTTTTCAAATTATGATTTAATAACGGTCGGTGAAATGTCGTCTACCTCTATTGATCATTGCATCGATTACACAAAACCCGAACGGGAAGAATTAAATATGGTGTTTAGCTTCCATCATCTGAAGGTTGATTACCTGAATGGCGATAAGTGGACGAAGGCGGATTTCGATTTCGATGCCCTTAAAAAGATTCTGTCTAACTGGCAAATAGAAATGATTAAGGGAGGCGGCTGGAATGCCCTTTTCTGGTGCAATCACGACCAACCACGCGTGGTATCGCGATTTGGGGATGATATGAAATACCATAAAGAATCAGCGAAAATGCTAGCCACTGCGATCCACATGATGCAGGGCACCCCTTATATTTACCAGGGGGAAGAATTCGGAATGACCAATCCGAACTTTAATTCCATTGAGGACTACCGTGATGTAGAATCCTTGAATATTTTCGAAATCAAGAAAAACGAGGGAATGAGTGAACAAGAAATCCTTGCTATCTTGAAGCAAAAGTCACGGGATAACTCAAGAACACCGGTACAATGGGATTCCAGCCGCAATGCTGGGTTTACGGCAGGTACTCCATGGATTAATACAGCGGAAAATTTCTTTGATATCAATGCCGAAAATGCCATGCAAGATCCCGATTCTATCTTCTATTATTATCAAAAACTTATTCAGCTTAGAAAAAGTCACGATATCATAATGGACGGAGACTTTGAATTAATTTTAGAAGATGACAAAGAGGTTTATGCGTATGTTCGTTCCAATGGCGTTGAAAAAATGCTTGTTCTAAATAATTTTTACGGAAAAGATAAGACGGCCACTCTCCCATCTCACTTACTTCTTGATGGTGAACATTGTGAAATGTTAATCTCTAATTATGAGGATTCAGCCGCACTCGGGAGCCAAATTCATTTGCGGCCATATGAGTCCATCGTTTACCTTATGAAGAAGTGATTGGTGATGTCTTTATGACAAACAAATATTTATCCATCTACAATACGATTGTCGAACAAATTAAAAGCGGAGAAACCCCACCTCAGACGCTCCTGCCTTCTGAGAATGAATTAACTGAACACTTCCAGACTTCAAGGGAAACTATCCGCAAAGCGTTAAATTTGCTGTCGCAAAATGGCTATATTCAAAAGGTACGCGGCAAAGGATCAATCGTAATCGATGTCTCCAAGTTTGATTTCCCTGTTTCCGGGCTCGTGAGCTTTAAAGAGCTTGGCCAAAAAATGGGCCGGAAACCAAGAACCATCGTAAATGAGTTGAATTTAATGAAGCCTGACGGCTATATCCGCCAACAGCTCCAGCTTACCGGGAAAGATCAAGTCTGGAAGGTTGTGCGGACACGTGAAATCGGCGGCGAAAAGATCATTTTAGATAAGGACTTCCTGAATAAAAAGTTTGTTCCTGAATTAACTGAAGAAATCTGCGCAGATTCTATTTATGAGTATTTGGAAAAAGACTTGAATCTTACCATCAGTTTTGCGAAAAAAGAAATAGTTGTTGAAGAACCGACGGATGAGGACCGTGCCCTTCTGGATCTTGATGGTTTTCATAACATCGTTGTTATTAAAAACCTTGTATACCTAGATGATGCCAGCCTATTTCAATATACGGAATCTAGACATCGCCCCGATAAGTTTCGGTTCGTCGACTTTGCCCGAAGGACACATTGATTCTTAAAGGAAATCTCTTGTAAAAGAGGTTTCCTTTTTAATTTTTTGCTACAATAAACCTAACTTAAGAACCTGAGGTGAAAAGTATGTGCGGGCGATTTACCTTAACAGCAACGATTGATCAGATTCTTGACCGGTTCGATATACAAGCTTTCCTTGACGAGGAAAATTATTTGCCAAGCTTTAACATTGCCCCCTCTCAACTGGTATTGGCAATCATCAATGATGGCACGTCTAATAGGATGGGCTTTTTAAAATGGGGGTTGATTCCTCCCTGGGCCAAGGACATGTCGATTGGTCATAAAATGATCAATGCTCGGGCAGAAACATTAACAGAAAAAACAAGTTTCCAAAAGCCGTTCAAGAAAAAGCGCTGCCTTATTATTGCGGATAGCTTTTACGAGTGGAAACGAAATGATGATAAAACGAAAACACCAATGCGGATTAAACTGAAGGATGATAACCTTTTTGCGATGGCCGGACTTTGGGACAAATGGAAATCCCCCGAAGGGCAATCTGTCTTTTCCTGCTCTGTCATAACAACAGCCCCGAACGAATTGATGAAGGATATTCATGACCGAATGCCGGTCATTTTAAAACCGGAGGACGAACATAAATGGCTTGACCCCTCGATTACGGATACGAATTTCCTTAATCAATTCCTGGTGTCATTTAATAAAGATCAGATGGAAGCATACGAGGTCTCTTCGCTTGTAAACTCTCCAAAAAACAACTCGATTGATCTCATTCAAAAAATATGCTAACGCACATTTTTTCCGACTATGGACAAGTTGCCTATATGCACGTCCACATTCTTTCATATGATGTACTAACCCATTAAGTTTTTCCTTCTTTAAGTGGCCGGAAGCCACTTTCTTTTTTTTGTCCGAAAACCCATCCGTATAAATGGTCTGTATCACATATAAAGTGAATACAATGTAAAATACCATCAGCAAATACCAGGGGCACCCCCACTAAATTGCAGTGACTTGTTGATACCTTTTGTTTTTAGAGGTGAGATGATTGGTTTTCATTCCTACAAATTTGAATATTTGTTATTTAAAAGTTGGCACCCCTGACAATAAGAGCGCTGTTTCCTTTGGTCAAAATATTTATTTGGGCATCAATACAGTTGGGAAGAAAAATCAGGGATTCGGCCAGCAGATGGCCGATGATTCTACAACCGTTTTTCCTATCGGAATCATATTTGATGATGAAATGATTGATATGCCTTCGATTAAAAGCGAACCCAAGCCGGGGCCGCACGCCTAAAAATTGAACAGGAGTGATTGGTTTGAATATTGCACCTATGGCCATTAATTTCATTGGTTTTAAGATTAACACAGTGGATAATACCTCTGTGATCAACTTTGGACCGAACCAATTTATCGATCAGTTTCTATCTTATAAAAGAAACCAAGGAGTCGGCGAACAAAACGGTGATATCTCCCCTGTCAACATTCCGATTAACTACGTCATTGATCCGGACATTAGTGATAGCCCGACAGTAAAAAACAGTGTTATCTAAATGGCATTAGGGAAAAAAATCCACTTTACATTGAGGTGAACCTTTTGATTTTTGCACCAATGAACATCAATCTTGGTGATATAAAAATTAATGTTTTCGACCACGCCTCCGTCATGAACATGGGCCCCAATCTATTTATCGACCAATTTGTTTCCTATAAACGGAATCAAGGCTATGGAGAGCAAAACGGCGACTTTGTTCCGCTTTATATTCCGATTTGTACGGTATATGACCAAGATATCAGTGACAGCTGGACAGGAAAAAGCAGTTTTATATAGTAAATCGATATGGCCGTCTGGCTTTCTTCCGGCGGCCATTTTTATGTTCTTCTTCAATAGTGCTTTCCTAATATTCCAATTTGTTAGAATAGTAGTATAATAAAGGAAACTTTACATAAAGGAGAATCGCTAGTATGGATAACCTACTAAACGAATTTAAGAATCTGCCGACAACCTGCATTTCCGATGGAACGGATGGTTTAAATAACCTCCACCCTTCCATTAAACCACTTAAGGAAGAGTACAAGCTTGCAGGGCGGGCCTTTACTGTCAAGATCCCAGTCGGTGAAAATTTGGCCGTTTTAAAAGCGATTCGTAACGCTCAGCCGGGTGATATCTTGGTTGTCGATGCCAAAGGAGACCAATACCGTGCCATTGCCGGCGATTTTGTTGTCGGCATGATGCAGACCCTCGGAATCGGCGGCTTAGTGGTTGATGGTGTCATCCGTGATATTGTGGGTATTAAAGAATTAAACTTCCCTGTTTTCTCCCGAGGAACGGCGGTCGCTGCAAGCGGCAAAGCAGGTGTCGGTGAAATCAATGTGCCGATTTCCTGCGGTGGAGTCACGATAAACCCTGGTGACATCGTTGTTGGAGATGCCGATGGAGTAGTTGTCGTCCCTCAATCAATTGAACAAGAGATTTTAACTAAATCTCAAAACAAATTGAAAAAAGACCAGCTAAGAGAAGAAAAGATTTCCGGCAATCGTGAAGCGATTATTAAACATTTGGATGAAATGCTTTCTAAATAAAAATGCCCCCTTTTTCCTATTTAGGAATGGGGGTTTTATATTTTTTGATCCTCCTTTAAAATGGTGCCTGACCGTTTTCAATTCGTATACTTATTTGGCGAAGTTTGGGAAATATAAAGATTATAAATGTAGATTTTTGGCTGGGATGGTTGCTTGTGGGGATGAAGATTAAAAAGATTCTTTATCATTTAATTATGCTCAGGGATAAAATATTAGTCCCTTTTGTACTTTTATACATATTATTGGCGGCGCTTGGGATTTTCTGGATAGAACCAAAAACCTTTGAATCGTACATTACCTCAATATATTGGGTATTAACCACGCTGGCAACTGTAGGTTTCGGTGACTATGCGCCAGTAACAGATGCAGGAAAAATTTATACCATCTTCCTTTATATCACTGGCATTGGGTTAATTAGTGTATTTGTTGGTAAAGTCATTAATACCGTATACGTAATTGATAAGCTTAAGGTTGGAGGAAAAATGAAATATACAGGGAAACATCATATTATTCTGATTGGCTGGAGCCCAAAAACAAAATTAGCCGTAAAGGAAATTCTTAAGACAGACAAAAAGACGGATATCGTCATTATTGATAATTTAGAAAAAGCTCCAATTTCCGAGGAACACCTATTTTATGTCCGCGGTGATGCGACCGACGAGGAAACACTCATGAACGCCAACCTTCCAAAAGCTAAGGGTGTAATCATTTTTGCCGACCAGGTTGCACAGGATAACTTTTTAACCAAGGACCCTCTTCTTGTTGACGGCAAAACCTTATTAGTGGCGACCGCGATCACAACACTTGAGGAAAAATTAAAAAAAGATATTCATGTCACGGCGGAAGTTATCAATGAAAACCATATCCAATTGTTCAAACATGTTCAGGTCGATGAATTTATTCCAACCCAGGAAATGATTTCGCACGCTGCCGTCCGCTCATTATTCTCACATGGCGTTACCCATATGTATTCAGAATTAATGAGTACACAGTATGGTGATTCCATGTATGAGATTCCGAAAAAAAAGGAGTGGAAAACGTACCGTGATGCTTTTTTTGAACTGCTTAATCAAGGGGCAACGTTAGTAGCCGACCGGGGAGACATGCACATTAATCAAAAGCTGGACCAAATGATTCCCGATGATGCCCAGCTGTTTGTCATTTGTGATAAGGAAACAATCAGCCAATTAACTACACATGTTGAAAAATAATTATTTAAAAAAGGGGTGGGAAAAACACCACCCCTAAATAGAAAAATAATAAAAATAATGTGTTTCTCTTTTGAAGCCAATTTTTTCATAAAGACCTTGAGCAGGAATATTGTCAGAGGCTGTCTCAAGCAGTACACCTTTTGCTCCAGTATCCCGTGCCATTTCAATTGCCTTATGAATTAATTTTTCACCAGCACCCTTGCCACGGTATTCTTTTTTCACATACAAATCATTCAAAATCCAAGAACGCTTCATGCTAACTGATGAAAAGCTTGGATACAGCTGCGTAAAGCCAACCGCCTCCCCACCTTCATAAGCGATGAAAATAACCGATTCCCCATTTAATATTCTCGTCTTTAAAAACTCCCGTGCTCCTTCGGAATCAGGCGATTGCTGGTAAAATTGTCTGTATAAATCAAAAAGCTCCGTTACAGCATCCAGGTCATTGATTGTGGCTTTGATTAGATTCATAATTCTCCGCACCCCCTTATAAATTCTCAGTTTCCTATTTTTGGTACACTTTATTGTACTTCAATTGGATTCATTTTTAATAGTCTTTTTTTTCTCCAAAAATGAAAAGTTCTTTTTACAAAAATTAAGGATTTATTTTTTAGCTTAAGGATTTCTTAAGGTTCACGCACCATAATGGGAAACAGTTAAGGTGGATGAATGAATTCGGAGGAATTAAGATGAAAAAGAATTATACGAAAATTGTTCTCGATTTGTTGATGGCTATCACGTTTGTGCTGCTAATGAATCCAAGAGTATTAGATGGACTGCCGTTTCACGAAATTGCAGGACTGGTAATAGGAGTTGCTATTCTAGTACACATCGGCTTGAACTATCGCTGGGTGGTCAATACAACAAGTAAGATCTTTGACCCTAAGCTTCCTAATAAAACACGATTTAGTTATCTTTTAAACGTACTGTTGTTAATTTCGATGGCAGGTGTTATTATCACAGGCATATTAATTTCTAGGGTTGTATTACCAAGCCTCGCCATTCAGGGAAATCACACTATTCGTGAATTGCATGGATTCTCTGCTGATGCCACACTTGCATTAGTTGGACTTCATGTTGGTGTACATTGGCAGTGGGTAATGAGTATCTGTAAAAAGGCATTTAAAACAAAGGAAGGGATACTTAGGAAAGGTGTTATTGCATTCGTTGTCCTGTCACTCGCTATTTTAGCAGGTGGAATTCAATGGTTCGCTTCAACAGCTACACTAAGCATGGGTGAGTTCAAACCGATGCAAATGCAGCAAAGCACTCAAACATCTAATAATGGAAATACCCTAAATACAGAGAACTCAACTGCGATGACAAAGCAAGGACCTCCTAATGGAGATTTTCGAAATGAGAAATTTCATGGAAAAGAAGGACATGGAGGATCAAGCAACCCATTTCTCGTAGTTCTTAACTATTTTGCGATTTGGGCAGTGATCATCATACCTACTTATTATATAGAAAAGCGAATTTTAAGAAAAAAACGGAAATCTAAATTGGCCCATCCTCAAATGACATAAAAATGTATTAGTGATTAAAAAAAAGTCCGGTTGTAGCTCCGGACTTTTTTTACTTCTTATGATAATTTGAGACGATATTCATTCATCCAATTGTTACTTCTCCATTCTTTAGAAAGAATATCAATAATTGCAGGGGGATAAGGACTTATTCGAATATGCTCATGAATCCTCCTAAGTACGTACTCGTAATCTAACTCGACACAAACAATAAACCATTGCTGGACCGTTTCATTTTTTGCCACAAAGAGAGGATATACCCTTTCAATCAAGACAATCAGTTTATACGTCTCTTGTTTAGTCAATGAGAATCTCCTTTTGTAATCCCTTGGAATAATGATTATTTCAGCAATCCGCCACGTAATTGATTCACTCCAAATTCCAGATAAGCTTTTAAACAGGTCAACATAAATACCCACCCTTCTTTATTGTCCAGGATATTAGGTATTACTGCAGCATCATTCTCTAGAAAGCCTTCTTCCGTTATTTCAATAATTGTACTTGTACTGGTCGAATCCATTTCTTTTAAGCTGATGGTTACAGTATGTTCGTCCTCCGGCGTGCCCCAAAGGAAGACAATTTTATTATTCTCCTCTACTTCAATCACTTTAATTTCCAATTCAGCATTGTACAAATCATATTCCAATTTGATAGTCTTTCCTGCTGCCCATCTTTCTGAACTCGAAGAGAACCAAAAATTCCCGATTTTAGAAGGATCGACAAAGGCCTCAAATACATCTTTGGCAGGCTTTTTAATTTGAAACTTTGTTAAATTATTCATTTCTAATCCACTCTCTCTTTCACGTATTAACATAATCAGGGTCGTCTCATAAAGTTTATTTTATACCATTTTAGCTTTTTCTTAGTCCACTATCTGAATAAATCTGTTTATCTTGTTTCGGTTTCACCTTCACACCGAAAATCCATCTCGTAATGGCTGTCCGCTTGATGATATACTCATATATTAGCCAAGAAATAAGCACAGTCAGGACCATAATGAAGAAAAACGACAGAATCGTACCAAGATTCATCTTTAAAACATAGTAACCTATGACAACTAACACACTCTGGTGAAGAATATAGATAGGAAATGCCGCTTCATTCATATACGGAATAGCCTTATGAGGAAAATTCAAAAATTTGTGACCGAAACCCAAAATCACCGCAAGCGTTAACCAAACATTGAAGGTTCTTAAAACTGATATAAGTATATCCACACCTGGAAAAATCGGCCCATCTTGATTCATTTGCAGCAGGACAACCCATGTTGGAACTAAAACGACCAGTGCTGCAAGTCCCTTCCCGCGAATACGATTAAACATATTTTGATAGCTTTGATGGGAACAAGTAATAAAGCCCATTATAAAAATCACCAAGAAATAGAATGGATTTTGACCGCCTGGTGCCGGGAGTGCCTGTGTCACAAACAAACCAATGAATAGCAGGAAAAATACAGATGATCTGCTGCATACTTGATTAAATTTTTCTATTTTGCTTTTTCTCAGGGGATTTTTATAAAAGTTGAAAAACGGCAAGGCCACAACCGAAAGGACAAATAAATAGAGTATGAACCAAAGGTGTGCCGGTGTGAAGGTGCCAAAATAGCCGGATAAATCGCTGAAATCAGTAAAAAATGTTCTTAAAAAAGTGAAATAATTCCCTGCTGCTCCTGTGTGATTTAATTTCGCAAAATAGCCCTGTGGCGGAATGATAAACAAAACGCCAAAAATCAGGGGAGTCAACAATCGACTAATGCGATCTTTTATGTATTCCTGGTTCGACCTCCTCTTTAGGGCGTACCAGCTCGCTGACCCTGCCAGCCAAAAGAGCAGCGGCATAAACCAATAACTGGTTACGGCAATGAACCAACTAAGCCCCCAGCTTAATTCCCCACTTTTCACATAAAACGGATCCCAATAATCAAATACCCTGGCGGAGTGAAAAGGAAACAACAGCATGATTCCCAGATTTCTCAGCCAATCAATATCATATCTTCGATTCTCACTCAATCAGACTCCTCCAGCCTAAAAACCAATTTTTTCCTAGATTTATTGTAGTGATTCCCACTGCTTCTTACAAGGAAAATTTTCCTAAAAACGAAAAAAACCCCCGATAATGGGAGTTTCATATTATGCTTTTATGAAAAAGTAGTAGGACGACATTCTTGTAGAAAACACAAAATAGCGGACTGGAAACAAAGATCCAACCCGCTTATTAATTCTATGAACCTTTTTTAGTTAACGAACCTTCCTGTTTTACCTTTTGAGCTCCAGTATTCATTCCGGAGGTGAACCTTTTGGATTTTTCCGGAGGCAGTCTTCGGAAGTTCTTTTACAAAGGTGACACCTGTAACCGCTTTAAAATGAGCCAATTTTTTACGGGAAAACGAAATGATGTCCGCTTCGCTGACTTCAGCACCTTCGCGCAATACTACATATGCATGGGGAGTTTCGCCCCATTTTTCATGAGGAACTGCAATGACGGCAGCCTCTAATACCGCAGGATGCTCGTAAAGCGCCCCTTCAACTTCAATGGAAGAGATGTTTTCTCCGCCGCTGATTATAATATCCTTTTTCCGGTCAACGATCTCGATATTACCGTATTCATCGACCGTTCCCATGTCACCCGTGTGGAGCCAGCCGTTTCGGATTGTTTCCATGGTCGCCTCCTGGTTTTTCCAATAGCCAAGCATAACACCGTGGCTTCTTGTGACGACTTCACCAATCTCCTGACCGTTATGGGCTACCTCTTCTCCATGCTCGTTGACTACTCTAACATCAGAACCAATCATTGGATAACCCGCTTTTGCTTTGATGCGTGCTTTCGTTTCGGGTGACAAGTGTGTAAGCTCCGAGCGGATTGTTGAAACCAAGCTAAGAGGCGTAGATTCTGTCATTCCGTACACCTGAATAAACTCCCAGCCAAGCTCTTGTTCAACGCGGGTCACGAACGCCGGCGGCGGTGCAGAACCCGCTATAACCACGCGAACGTCATGCTCTATTGCCGGTTTATTTTTTTCATAGTATTGCAGCAAAGAATTCAGCACGGTTGGTGCCATGTGCAGCACTGTCACCTTATGTTCCTGGATGGCCTGAAAAATTGATTCAGGAGTAGCCTTTTTCAAACAAACATGTGTCGCACCATTTGCCGTATAATAAAATGGCGAGCCCCAGCCGTTCACATGGAACATCGGAAGAACATGAAGATAGACATCTCGGTCGCTGACACGCAGATGGTGCATCGTGCTTAACGCGTGTAGATAATTATTGCGGTGCGTAAGCATAACCCCTTTAGGGTTTCCTGTTGTGCCGCTTGTATAAAGAAGACTGCAGACGTCATTTTCATCAAGTTCCGCGCGATTGAAATTCCCTGATGGGTAGCCTGCCAGCCATTTCTCATAATCTACCTCATCGGTTTGTTCATCTTTATATTGAACAATAATGTGTTTGACTGTTTCGAGCTGCTCTTTAATTGGAGTGATTAATTGGTACAAATCCTGGTCAACCAGCAGTACTTTGGATTCACTATGATTTAAAATAAACAAGTAATCCTCAGGTTTCAAGCGGATATTGAGCGGCACCATGATGGCCCCAAGCTGGAAAATGCCATAAAAACCTTCAAGCATTTCAACAGTGTTTGGCGCAAGATATGCAACCCGTTCCCCTTTTTCTACACCTAATTCCCTTAACCCATGAGAAAGCTGGTTTACTCTGCCATTCAGCTCAGCATATGTAAATTGGCGTTCATCGCAAAAAACAGCCTGCTTGTCTCCATAAAGAGAAACGGCACGATCTAAAAATTCCGGAAGTATTAAAGGTACATTCATTTTTTTCACCTCTTTTTAAATTTTAGAATATTCCAACATAATATTATTCTATCATACAATTTTTAAATAAAAATACAAAAATTTGTCTAAAAATAAATAATTGCACCTAAGTACTAATCTGCTGGAAAATCCCATAAAATAGAATATACGTTCGTAGAGGAGGGCGAGGAAATGCTTAAAAGCAATGATTCCTTGATTACTGGTGAGATGTTAGTCAAATATTACGAACTAAACAAAAAGAAAAAAGAAATCGAACTGGAAATGGATGAATTAAAGGAAGTGTTTCAAAGCTATTTTAATAATTTAGTAGGAAAGGACATGAAGGGCGAAATTACGGTGAGCGGTTATAAATTGCAAAGGCAGATTCGCAAAATGGAAAAATTCCATGAGGCGGAAACGGTGAAAAGGTTGGAGGAAATGCAATTGAACGACCTCATCCAATTGGTGAAGAAGCCCGATGATTCAAAAATAAAAGCGGCGCTCGAACTGGGATTAATAAAGCCAAATCAACTAGAGGGCTGTATTGTTACTTCTCTTTCCCCTGCTATCTCGGTAAAACCAGTGACACCGCGATAAATACAGACAGAAGATTTTTATGGGTAAATTTCATTTTTTTGTAATCGCTTGGGACTTCCAGGCGTTTTTTCGTTTTGATTTTCATTACTTCATGAAGGACACTTCCCTTTTGAAATCCTTCCTCTTTGCCAAAGCAATTTTGTCCTATACCCAATTTCTGTTAACCTTTCCCCTTTCTACTTTTTTGTTATCCCCCATGCATCAGCCAGAACCCGTATCCCCTCTTTAATTTGATTCTCTGACAGCCCGCCGTACCCAAGTAAAACCATCGAATCCACCCCGCCAGCTAACTCCGCATCATAAACAGACAACGGATACACCTTTACTCCAGCAGCCATTGCCCTCCGTACCAACTCCTCCTCCCCCATGCCATTCCTAACGTCCAAAACAATATGCAAACCCGACTTTTCACCGATTACCTTCACCCATTCACCCATAAAATCATGAATCGCTGAAATCAGGGAGGCTTGCTTTCTCCGGTAAAGTGTCCTCATTTTATTTAAATGGGTTTGCCAGTGTCCGTCGTGCATAAAACGATAAAGCGTATCCTGATGGAGCCGTGAGACCGTTTGTTTATAAATGGTGAATTGCTCCCTGTACCTGGCCAGCAGTTCTTCAGGCAGGACCATATAACTGATTCGCAAGGATGGTATCAACGACTTTGAAAAGGTGCCTAAATAAACAGCTCTTCCGGATGAATCCAGCCCTTGCAAAGCTGGAATCGATTTTCCTTTATATCGGTATTCCCCGTCGTAATCATCCTCAATAATGTATCCGTCCCTTTCTTCCGCCCATTTCAACAATTCCATTCGTCGAGCAATTGGCATAACCATTCCCAGCGGGAACTGATGGGATGGAGTGACATACACGACACGGGCGCCGCTCCCGCGCAAACATTCTACAGCAATCCCTTCTTCATCCAAAGGAACCGGAACAGTTCTAACACCTAAATCTTGCAAAACTGCCCTTGTCCGGTGAAATCCAGGGTTCTCCAAGGCATAAATTTCATCCCTGCCGATTACTAAACAAAGGAGTCCCATCAATACCTGTGTTCCCGCACCAACAACAATTTGCTCAGCTTTGCAACGAACACCCCTAGACTGAAATAAATACTTGGCAATTTCCTCGCGAAGCAACCTTTCCCCTTGCGGATTGCCGGTATAAAACAAATCCCCCTGATCCTCATATAAGGCTTGAACCGACAGCCTTCTCCATAAACTGAATGGAAAATGTTCAAGGTCGACCTTTCCCGAATTAAAATCTATTTTTACAGCAGGATCCGTCAGCTCCTCAACCATCCTTACAGGCTCCACCTTATCATGACTGACCATTAAATCCTCCAGCAGCTCAACAACAAACAAACCTGAACGCGGACGGCTTTCCAAAAACCCTTCCGCACAAAGCTGGTCAAAGGCAGACTGAACCGTGTTTAGACTTAGTCCCAAATATTTAGCCAAATTTCGTTTGGATGGCAATTTTTCCAGAGGTTTAATATTACCTTTAAAAATTTCATCTTTGATAAAGTTCGCAAGCTGCATATATAAAGGTGTTGGGCTTTTATGATCCAATACAGGCATTACCTCAAGCATTGCCAATCCCCTCCAAAAGCTGACCCTACTAAAATCATTTAATCTGATATCTTTGATTATACCAGTTTACCAATTAAACTTGAGTTCACATCTAAAATTTTCTCTTTGTGAATCCGTAACTTAATCTCTAAAATTTTTCCAACAAAGAGGGATTGTTCCTGCTTTTTTTCATGAAAAAGGAAATTTTGTAAATAATATAACTATGACATATTGTGAAATGGGGTCATGTAAATGAATCATGCCAATATTAAGCTTACAGCATCTGAAATTGCCTGTGTTTGGACCACCTATATAAACGATTGTATGTCAAAGTGTGTTTTAACCTATATCCTGAAGCATCTTGAAGATGAAGATATCAAACCGATTATTCAGATGGCCCTGGGCATTTCCGAGACCCACCTTGATTTTTTAACTACCCTATTTAAAAAAGAAAATTTTGCCGCACCTAATGCCTTTAACGAAAATGATGTAAACTTGAACGCCCCAAGGCTATATACTGACTCTTATTGTATAAGCTATGTCAATCACATGGCAAAAGCTGGCATGCTAGCTTTTAGCGGTATGCTCGCCATGAGCGCCAGGGAAGACATTCGTTCCTTTTTCACAACAGCCTTAACAGAAACAGCATCTCTTTATAACAATAGTTCGGAGGTTTTGTTAAGCAAAGGTTTGTTCATTCGGTCTCCTTATATTGAGGTTCCAGCAGAAACCGACTACATCGACAGCAAAAAATATTTGAGTGGGCTAAATCTATTCGGTGACAAAAGACCGTTAAATGCTATTGAGATTTCTCATTTATTTTTAAATGTGCATACTAATTCAATTGGTGCAAAAATCTCTCTTAGTTTCGCACAAACCTCACCATCTAAGGAAGTTCAGGAGTTCATGCTACGAGGAAAAGAAATTTCACAAAAACATGTCACGATTTTTGCGCAAACTTTACTGGAAAATAATTTACAAACACCTGAATCTTCAGATATTGGATTCACAGATTCCACTATACAAGTGTTCTCAGAAAAACTTATGATGTACCATATGGCACTGTTAAGTGCCGCCGGATCAGGGAATTATGCAACTGCAGCATCAGCCAGCCAGCGAACAGATTTATTCCAGACGTATGACCGTCTGTCACTGGAAATTGCCAAATTCGCTAAAAGTGGTGCCGATATTATGATCAAAAACAGCTGGCTAGAACAACCGCCCGGGACGAAAGACAAAGAGATGCTGGCTAAAAAGAAGGAAGGGTAAACTTAATCCGAACTTTTCTTTATTGAAATTGGCTACCCAATAAATATCCCAAGTAAGCAAGAAAAATTCCGATTATGTAGGTTAAGGATGTATAAAGATAAAATTGCCATTTTTGTTTTTTCAAAAGGAATTGTAGCATTTCCAATTTTAACGTAGAAAATGTGGTAAAGGCTCCCATGAACCCGGTTCCAAATAATAGGGCGATCGTTGGGTCGGCCTTTGCCCCGCTAATTATTCCTAGAAGAAATGCGCCGGCCAAATTAACAGTTAAAGTTCCTAGCGGAATTGCTTCCTTTGCATTTAACTGCTTGATTATCAAAAAACGGGCAATTGCGCCAAAAAACCCCCCTAATCCGACCATTATTAAATGGACAATTGTCATGATTATTGCACCGCCTCACTGTATTTAAATCCTAATCGGCTCATTATAAGACCACCGATAACACTAATAGCAATGTATAATACGCCTAAAATAACTTTTCCATGATGAAACAATTGGACGGTTTCAACACTGAGCGTGGAAAATGTGGTAAATGAGCCGACGAACCCTGTCCCAATCGCAGTTGTAATCATAGGTGGCAACGAAACCCGTTTAAACAAATTAGTCGTAAACCACGCCAGCAGAAAACTCCCGATTAAGTTAATGGTTAAAGTGGAAAAAGGAAAAGAACCACCTTTAAACAGCGCAATCCCTATCAAATACCTTAAGATTGCACCTAGCGCCCCGGCAATGCCCACTAAAAAATAAACCAAATGAAATGCCCCCTTGGCTTCGATATAAAAAACTCCTGCAAGGAAACACCCCGCAGGAGATAACAACAAATTTATTATAAACCCTGATTTTTGAAAAAGAAAGATTCCCTATTTTAAAAAAATAAATGTGAGGAAATTTGCCGGTTCTTATGTTCCTCATATAGCTGATCGACCAACTCTTGGTGTTCGGCCTCTTTCATGGTCACATTGCGTTTTTTTATTGTTATGGTAAAAAACAACATATTCAAGTTCATTTTGAGTTCCTCCTTCTAAGGTTTCCTTTATTTATCTCTAGTATAGAAGGATTTCCCATTTCTAAAATCGTGACTATGATGGAGATTTTCCTACTCCTTTAGTCTCGTTTGAACATTTTAAGTACAGAATAAATCTTTTTAGCTGCGTACTGCTACCTTTTCCGGAAGCTCTGCCCCTTCCCAATCTTTGCAAACATCGACCCAATCCTTGGCGAAGGAATATTCAAAAATTTCATCACTGGTCAACTCGATTGCAGAATTTGCGCTTCCGCAAGCTGGAAAGAGAGTTTCAAAACGTTTCATGGAAACATCTAAATACACATCTAAATCATTTTTCAAACCAAATGGACATACACCGCCTACAGCATGTCCCGTTTGTTCCAACACTTCTTCGGCAGATAACATGCGGGCTTTAAAGCCAAAAGTCTGCCTAAATTTTTTATTATCAATTTTTGCATCTCCGGCCGCCACAACCAGAATGGCTTTTTCTTCTTCCCCTCTGAAGGACAAAGTTTTACCAATACGCGCCGGAATAACGCCGATGGTATCAGCAGCAAGATCCACTGTTGCACTCGACGAATCAAACTCCATCACATCCTGTTCCCGTCCCCATTGCTTGAAATGGGCTTTCACACTTTCTAAAGACATCCTATTCCATCCTTTCCCATCAATTTTATGAAGTATCATAACAATTTTCGTGACGCAAAACAAATGCTTATCTTTGAAGCTTTTCAGCACTTAGGGACACCTGCAACTATATTGTTAGATACTGCTATCATTTATCTACTTAAACAATATAAAATTGATATATATTTGCAATCACACTGGGATTAGGGACATTTGCCTATTTTTGTAGTCTCTCCATCACTTATTATGATTTAATGGAAATAAATAAACAATTGGGAGGTAATTAAGTGAATTCATTATTTAGTAAAGTATTAGAATTAGACATTGCTTATTTAGATACCTTTACGAATAGAATCGACACATCCTGGGGGTATTTGTTTCATAATGAAAATCAGCCAGCCTATTATGATGCCAATCATGCGCATATCCATGAAGCTCCTTCTGATCCAAAGTTTGTCATTGAAGAGGTACTTGATTTTTATCAAAAAAGAAACTTGACCCCAAGATTCTACATCTTCAATATTGAAAATCAAGGACCTTTAATCAAAGAATTGTATGCCAGCGGCTTTCGATATGAAGAGCTCGTCTCCCCTGTCCAAATTTGGAATAAAGAATTAACATCACGACAGCAAAATAACAGAATACAAATAGAGAGAGTTACAGAGGCCAATTATACAGATGCATTAGAAATCGAATGCCAAATTAAAGAGTTTGGCGGCCGGGGGGTGCGGGAAAAAGCCTTTGCCCTAGAGTTTAAACACCCAGCATTCAGCCGCTATCTGCTTAAGTTGGATGGCATTGCCTGCTCCACTGCCTGTTTGTTCGAGAATGGGAATCAAGTCCGTTTGGAACACGTTGCCACACTTGAAGAATATCGCGGCAAAGGCTTAATCGGCGACCTCATTTATTTTCTTCAAGAAGAAGTAAAGAAAAAAGGCTTGGAGAACTTGTGGGTTTTTCCTATCGATGAGCGGGTTGAGAATGTATATGCCAAATACGGATTTCAATCGTTAGGAAAATTTATTACAGGGCATGCTTTTTTGTCTGGAAAAAGCGTGATGGAAATCAGAGGCAGCTAATTGTGTTCCCTAATCAAATAATTAGTTTAAACGAAGTTAGGTAGGGACAAATTCCCCCTTTTAAAACGTTTGAAACTTTTGTAATATTAAGAGATTGAGAGCTTAGAAACACCTTTGGGGGGATACAAATGAATTCGCATGGTGTAGTTTTGCCATATCCACGGGCAAAGGGCATTATATTGGTGATTATCGCAGCTGTCTGCTGGGGCGCTTCCGGTACAGTTGCCCAATATTTATTTCACAATAAAGGCTTTAACTCAGGTTGGACGGTTGTCATTCGACTCCTTCTTTCCGGGACAGGATTATTATTTTTTGCACAAACTGTTGCGAAGCAAAATATATGGAATGTCTGGAAAAACAAACAGGATGTGGTCCAGCTTGTCTTGTTTGGAATCTTCGGCATGCTTGCCGCTCAGTATACCTATTTTGCAGCGATTGAGTATAGTAATGCAGCTGCCGCAACGGTCCTTCAATACTTGGCACCTGTTATGATTGCTTCTTACCTTTGTATGAGGGAAAAAAAATTACCGTCAAAGCTTGAAGTGATAGCCATTTTGTTCGCATTGGGCGGAACATTTTTGCTAGTTACAAAAGGGAATATTCATGCGTTAGCAATCTCTGTACCTGGTTTTGCTTGGGGAATTCTTTCAGCATTTGCGCTTGCTTTTTACACACTATACCCGGGCCGCCTGCTTGCAAAGTGGGGGTCGCTCATTACGGTTGGATGGGGAATGATGATCGGCGGTATCGTCTTCAGCTTTGTCTATCGACCATGGCAGTTTCATGGTGATTGGTCCGGAACGTCATTTTTGGCGATGGTGTTTGTCATCATTTTCGGAACAATCATCGCTTTTTTCTGTTACATGGAAAGCATGAAGTATATTAATGCATCAGAAGCGAGTCTTCTTGCTTCCGCAGAACCTTTATCGGCAGCCTTTTTATCTGTTGCTTGGCTGCAGGTTTCGTTTGGACCCGCTGAGTGGCTTGGCTCCTTCGCCATCATTGCAACAATATTTATTTTATCGGCTGTAAAAAAATAAGGATAACCCAAAGGGTCGTTGAATGACGACTCCTTTGGGTTATCCTCTGTTTTGGCTAATAAGAAAGTATTAACTTTCTGTCGAAAGCTTAATACTTTCTTAACGCATAAATTCAACTACGCCTCATGAACCGTCCTATCGGACTCGCCAATTGGCGAGTTTTCATTTATTATTCCCCTAAATCAACGTTATGATAAACCTGTTGAACATCATCAAGATCTTCAAGCGTATCAATTAATTTCTCGAACTTAGCCACCGCATCTTCTGGAAGTTCAACCTCGTTTTGCGCAAGCATAGTAAGCTCGGCAGTTGTAAACTCAGTAATACCTGCAGCTTTGAACGCTTCCTGCATGGCATGGAATTGGTCTGGTTCCGCATACACAATCACCTGATCGTCTTCCTCTACCACGTCACGGACGTTTACGTCTGCTTCCATTAGAAGTTCAAGAACTTCTTCTTCGGATTTGCCTTCTACTCCGATTACTGCTGTAGCATCAAACATATAAGCTACAGAACCGCTGACACCCATGTTTCCGCCATTTTTTCCAAATGCGGCGCGGACCTCCGAAGCAGTGCGATTTACGTTATTAGTTAAGGCATCAACAATAATCATCGAGCCATTCGGACCAAAGCCTTCATAACGAAGTTCATCAAAGCTCTCATCAGAACCGCCTTTAGCTTTATCAATCGCCTTGTCAATAATATGCCTTGGCACGCTGTAAGTCTTAGCACGCTCTAGGACGAATTTTAAACCCTGATTGGCCTCTGGATCTGGTTCTCCGCGACGTGCTGCCACGTAGATTTCACGGCCGAATTTAGCATAAATACGACTCGTGTTAGCGTCCTTTGCTGCTTTTTTATCCTTGATATTGTTCCATTTACGACCCATATGAACACTCTCTTTCTGGTTTGAATCTATCCAAAATAATTTATGAAAAAGCTGTTACGATTCATCCTTTTCAAAAATTGCTTATTGGAAGTCTATTTTCTAAATATACACAGATAATATTATACCTAATTTAGCTCATTTGTTAAGAGTTTGATTTTTAAAAAGAAAGAAAGTTCATTAGAAAATGATTAGTAACAAACCATTCAGCGGGTGATAACGACATTGATTACCAAAAATAATAACGAGAAATCCACTGTACTACCAGTAATACAATGCCCGTACCGATGTTTATCCAGCCCAAAAAGAGTGATGCGGTTTTTTCCTTTTTCATATTCGCATTTTTATATGCTTTATTGTCGGTAAGGAGAATTAAAGAGCCTGTTAAAAATAAGATGGCGATGACATAGCCTAAAAAACCAATATACATGCATGACACCCTCCAAAGTTATTTTGCTTTCATACCGACACGATGTATATGGGTACTTACCTGAACATCATAAGTAAGATTTTTATATACCTCTTCCCATCTATCTTTGGTTTTCACCTTATCATTCCAATAATTTGGTAGTTTCGCTCGAAAATGTTCTCCAAATCCAAATACATCAGATTCAACTTTTTGTGTCTTTGCGATCAATTTTCGAATAGATTGATCGACTCCTTTAGAAGTCTCCGTTTCAATTTTCTTTATTATGCGAGAGTTCGTTAACATAATCTTCGGACCTTGTTTTTCATCAATTTCACTTTCATATCGAATTTTGATAACAACATGTGGTTTTCCGTCCTTAAGACTAACATTTATTTTCGTTTTCCGGTTAATGGCCCTGACGATTACCATTTCATCAGTGTCCGGCACTTTTACGAAGGCTGCATAGCCTCCCCTTCCGATACCCAGGATGGCCATGTAGATGCCAATTTCTAAAGGCGTGGTCTTTCCTGCCATCTTGTCCCCCTTGAAATAGGCAAGACCATTCAATTGAATATTTTCTTTACCTTTAATAGCTAAGTAGGGCAAGTATGGATCCTGGCCTTTGCTGGATTGAACCGTCCAAAACAAACCAATAAAGCTGGGGGGGAATCTTCCCAACGCTGATAAATTATCAACCATATCTGCTAAATAAAGGGATGGGACCCGCTCAAGTTCCGGAGACAGCTTCATATAGGTGGACGCAGGCTCTTTAGAAACAACAAGGGAAGCGGTTCTTCGAATTTCCGGATTGCGCCTAAGAAAATCGTTAAATCTTAGTGTTCCTCCTTTTGCCACTTTTTCATTTAGTACGATAATTCGCAAATGCCCCAAAAACAATTCATCAGCTATCTCCTGCTGAAGATTGAGCATTGCATCTTCAAAAGTATGTCCTACCACCTTAACCACCAGAACAGAACTTCCTGAACCTTTTGTTTGTTCAGGACCTAATGGAATTCGACCGGGTACAGCAACTTGAGCCGTTAATTTGATAATTCCTTCCTTTGGATTAGGGAATTTACTTCCTAAATGAGCGATGGCTTCTTCCTTATTCTTTTCTTTTTCATCTGCTTCATCAATTCCGATGGCCAGAACATTTGCGCGCTGTTCAATTTCTTGGCTATCCCAACAGCCGCTGAGCAGAGGAATGACTAATATGGTTGCGATCAGTATTTTTATATAATCATTCAACACGTTTTTTCTGCCTCCATCCCTTTAAAAGGTCAATCGCTAATAACAATAGCGGGTACATGATAGTTATCACTAGACCCGCTCTGCCAATCATTTGGATTACCTCATACATATGTAAGATGTTTTGAGGAAGCATGGCGAGAACAAACACAATAGGCATGATGAAATAGGAAAGAGCTTTATGGTCCTTTAACCTAAAAAGTTCTTTTATAGAATGAATGGTAAAAAAATAGCTCGAGAAAAGGGTCGTAAAAACAGCGGTTACCCAAACAGCTAAAAAAATAACATCCAGACGTTGTAAAATATTACCTGGCACGCTCGTTGTTCTGGCCAATTCCAGCGTTGGCCAAAACAGATGTTTGATTTCTTCAGGCCCGAACACAGAGACTGTTGCAATGACAATTAATAGGTATAACCCTCCTGATATGAAAATCCCCCAAAAACTCGCCTTAAGGGCTTTTTGGGGATTTTTCATTGCTGGAATTATCATCGTTATGATAAAAGAACCTTGTAACAAGGCAGAAATGGTCAACATTCCAGACATCATTTCCTTAAAGTTGTTTCCAATCAGCGGCCGCAAATAAAGGATGTTGGCATTTTTTAGCGATAAGGCCACGACAATTAAAGCTGGAGCCAAAATCATTGGAAAATAAAAATTATGAATGTATGCAAAAACATTTATATTGTTTCGGCAGCTTATGCATGCAAGAGATAGCATCACGATGACGGTTACTTCCAACGGTGTTTCTCTCAATACTGCCGTTACAACAACAGCCCCAAATTCGCGTGCTGCTAGGCTTGTTAATACTAAAAAAAAGAAAATAACGAATAGGCTGCAAAACCTCCCAAGCCACTTACCTACTATAACCTCACTGTAAGTAATGATCGTTTTATCCGGATGACGGATTCCAAGATACGCGAGGATAAATAAGCCGATGGCGGCAAAACCAATTCCCAATAATGTGACCAATGGTGCACCTGAATCCCCTGATCGAACGGCAAACAAAGGCAACGGAAGAACTCCTACCCCGATAATGGTACTAATTAAGGTCGTTGTTGCCTGAAGTGTTGTTATCTCCTTTGGATCCCCCATTATTCGAAGCCTCCCGTTGATCGTTACCAACCTTGTTATGTTTTAAAACAGTATTTTCATTTTTACCAAGTCTGGTTCGATTTGCCGGATGCAGAAACTCCGGCCTTTTTGGCATCCACCACAATGGGCTGCGGATTACAACATCCTTCATGCCTTGATAGTTTTCTGGTGAGACAGGTGACATGTACGGGACACCAAAAGATTTTAAGGACAACATATGATTAAAAATAAAGATGATCCCTATAACGACACCGTATAATCCCAAAATCGCTGCCATGATCATAATCGGAAATCTAAGCATTCGTAGGGCAAAAGCAGCCGAATAGGCAGGTGTCGCAAATGAGCCAATCGTAGTTAATGCAATCACGACTACTGTAATAGGACTTGATAGCCCCGCCTCAACTGCAGCTTGACCAATGACCAAAACTCCCACAATCGATAAGGCTCCGCCCACTTGTTTGGGAAGGCGAACCGTTGCTTCTCGTAAAATTTCCATCGAGATTTCAATGATTAATACTTCAATTACAGCAGGATAAGGGACACCCGCACGTCCACCCGCTACCGCTACAGCAAACTCAGTAGGCAGAAGTTCGGGGTTAAATGAAATTAGTGACACATATAAGGACGGAAAAACAAGTGAAAATACCAGAGCTAATATCCGGGCGAGCCTGACAAAGCTGCCCATTAAGAATCTTGACGAATAGTCCTCCGTTGTTTGGTAGAATTGATTAAAAACAACTGGAACTAACAAAGCAAAAGGGGAGCCATCGACAAGAATGGCGACTCTCCCTTCAATCAAATTGGCTACTGTCCGGTCAGGCCTTTCCGTAGACTGCGTTTGGGGAAATGGTGAGAAAGGGTTATCTTCAATAAATTGTTCCAAATAACCCACATCCAAAATGGCATCTATATCAATTTCAGACAGTCTTTTTACCACTTCCTTGACGACCTTCTCATTTGCAATTCCTTTAATATAGCAAATGGCTACAGTTGATTTTGTCAAACGGCCAATTTTCATCGATTTCACTTGGAAATCACTGGTTGGAAGACGATATCGAAGCAGCATAATATTTGTTGAGATATTTTCTATATACCCTTCCCGTGGTCCTAAAATAACCTGCTCCGTCTCCGGTTGGTCAATGGAGCGTTTTTCAATCCTCTTCGTTCCTATATGAATGGCTATAGGAATACCGTCAATTAAAACAACGGTTTCTCCGCGTAAAAGAGCTTCAATTAATTGATCAGTATTCCTCCCAGTATCTGCAAGGCTATGATATAGAGTTTCATTCATAATGATGTCAATCAAATTATCAGGCTGTATTTTTCTATCTAACAAATGGTCAGGTACATACATAAGTGACTTTAAAATATCCTTATTAATGGCCTCTTGATTTACGATATTGGAAAAATAAAATAGCACCGCTTGAAATTGCCCAAAAATTTTAAATGGCTTAATGGTGAAATCGTCATTATCTCCTAAAATTTGCTTAATATATTCCTCATTTTCTCTAAGTGTACTGCTGAGGTGTCTGTCACCTTGTTCCTCCTCCATTTCGCTATGAAACTTCATATATGTATTTTTTCTATTTTTATTTTTACTCTTTCGATTTTTAAATAAGGTCACTTCACCACCGCCTTACCGATAATTTTTGTCATTTTTCGGTAAATATTCCTTTCTGTCTTACTCTGCAATAATAAATTTTTTTACATATAAAAAAAGCGGTCCACTTTTCAAGTGAACCACTTACAACATTGCTAATATTAATTTTGGTGCCTTTCAACATTTTTTCTATAATTTTAAACCAACATTTGAAATAGCGTACTATCCTTATTTACTTCCCTGCAGTTAAAACCTTTCGTCTTGATTCGTTCAATTAAAGGGAAATAGTCTTCTCTATCCTTAAGCTCGATTCCAACTAATGCCGGTCCGGTTTCACGGTTGTTCTTTTTCGTATATTCAAAATGGCTGATATCATCGTTTGGTCCAAGGACCTCTAATAAGAACTCCCGCAGTGCACCTGGGCGCTGTGGAAAATTAACGATAAAATAATGCTGCAGTCCTTCATAAAGCTTTGAGCGCTCCTTGATTTCCTGCATCCGGCCGATATCATTGTTCCCGCCGCTGACGATACATACAACAGTTTTACCTTTAATCTGCTCAGCATAAGTATCTAATGCAGCAATAGATAAAGCACCTGTTGGCTCAACAACGATCGCATTTTCATTGTATAAAGATAAAAGCGTCGTACAAACCTTTCCTTCAGGTACAACTACGATATCATCGATAAGCTCTTTACAGATATTAAAAGTCTTCGTACCAACTGTTTTAACCGCCGCACCATCAACGAATGGGTCAATTTTATCAAGCGAGGTGACTTCCCCTTTTAAAACCGATTCCTTCATCCCGGGGGCGCCTTCAGGTTCAACACCGATTAATTTAGTTTCTGGAGAAAAATGCTTCAGGTATGTACCCACACCAGCCATTAGACCGCCGCCGCCAATTGCTCCGAATAGATAGTCGATATTTTCATGACAGTCATTTAGAAGCTCTACACCTACTGTACCTTGCCCGGCAATGACGTCATAATCATCAAACGGATGGATAAACGTCCTGTTTTCTTCACGGCTGCATTCTATTGCTTTTTCGTATGCATCATCAAAGGTATCGCCTACCAAAACGATTTCGACGCTGTCCTTGCCCCAAAACTTCACTTGGTTTACCTTTTGTTTTGGTGTCGTATTTGGCATAAAGATTTTCCCGCTAATGTTTAATAGGTGGCAGGAATAGGCAACCCCCTGTGCGTGGTTTCCAGCGCTTGCACAGATAATGCCATTCTCTAAATCCTCGGGGCTCAACCTCTTTATACGATTATAAGCACCACGGATTTTAAAAGAACGGACACTCTGCATATCTTCGCGTTTTAAGTAGACATGGCAGCCATAACGCTCAGACAATAAATGATTGTATTGAAGCGGAGTCGGCGAAATCACATCCTTGATGGTGTGACTAGCAATGATGATATCCTCCACATTAAATGTTTCGACCTGTTGACTCATGGTCAATTCCCTCCTCAAGTTTGAAAAAATCTCAGCTTTTATAAACAATAAAAAACCCGTCCCCATTGGTATAGGGACGAGTTAGCTCGCGTTACCACCCTACTTCCGCAGCATCCAATAAACAACTTGCTGCGGCTCTCGATCATCCGTACATTGAATATACGTGTTCCATTGTAACGGCGGACTTCCCGGTGCGGCTTACTGGAAATATTTCAGCAGCACATCTCAGAGATGATTTTCAGACAAGGTCCGTCATCGGCTTCCACCAACCGCCGACTCTCTTTAGACAAACAGCAAATCCTACTCTTCTCGTCATCGATTTTATAAATCAATTTTTAATAAGGTTAACACCGAAAAATGGCTCTGTCAATATTTTTAGACTATTTATATTATTTAGACAATTATTAAAGCGCTTACATTTCCATTTCAGGACACAGACGTCATATATTAAAAGTTAGCTTCATTAAAAAGGACAATTACCCTATATTTCCACTAATTATGTTATAATAAAATATAAAAATATTCTGATATTTAGAGGAGAGGTAAAAATGATTATTCCCTACAATGGCAAAACCCCTTCTGTTCATGAATCTGTATTCGTCGCTCCTGGCGCTTATATCGTTGGCGATGTTACCATCGGCAAAGACTCCACCGTTTGGTTTAACGCTGTTCTACGGGCAGATGACGGCCCGATCATTATCGGAGAACGCTGCAGTATCCAGGATAATTCCACCATACATATGTTTGAATCCTGTATCATCGAGGACGATTGCACGATTGGCCATAATGCCATCCTCCACGGCTGTAAAATTGGCAGGAAGACAATCGTCGGTATGGGCTCTACCATATTGGACAATGTCGAGGTGGGCGAGGAATGTATTATTGGAGCCAATACCCTGCTGGCAGGCGGAATAAAGATACCGCCCCGCTCCCTTGTGTTAGGTTCACCGGGAAAAGTGGTCCGTGAGCTTACCGAAAAGGACTTGCAAATGCTGCAAATGTCGAGTGCACACTATGTCCAGAAAGGGAAAGAATTTAAGGATATATTAAAATAACGTTAATAAGGGCACTTGCTTAAGCAGTGCCCTTCAAATAAAAACGTAAGTTTACATAATATTATTATATTAAATATTATTGTAATGATTTAATATCCTTAATGATTTGCTCATAAGGTACATCCGTTGCACCTTCATACTTCTGAACAACAACCCCCTTTTTGTTTACTAAATAAAACGAAGTGCTGTGCACATATTGATTTGACCCTTCCAGCTTCGCTGCCGGGGCCATAAACGACTTATTAGCAAAGCTTTCAATAAACTCCTGCTTATAGCCCGTGATCAAATCCCAGTTTGCGAAATCAGCCTCCACTCCACTCGCATATTGCTTTAGGACTGCAGGCTGATCCTGCTCTGGATCAATGCTAAAGGAGACGAGCCGGGTGTCCACACCATCATCAGCCAATTTCCGCTGCAGCTCGGCCATATTGGCAGTCATTGGCGAACAAACCGTGTCACAGTTCGTAAACACAAAATCAGCCACCCAGACCTTACCCTTTAATTTTGATAGGCCAACTTGTTTCCCGTCTTGATTGATTCCTTCAAATCTCTCCACCTTCATGCTAAGCGGAAACTCTATCTTCTCCTTCTTTTCTTTATCCGCCGAACAAGAAGTAAGAAGCAGGACGGAAAATAATACAATTAAAAAACGTTTCATTCTCACAATCCCCTTTTGCTTAAAAAAAGTGCCGAGCATCCACTCAGCACCTTCTTTCATTTTTAGTTAATAAATTCTGTATCAATTAATGACGCAAAATCAGGCTTTTCCTTCAAGAATTTAAGCTCTACGGAAGAGTTAGCAAACTCTTGAATCACATCTTTATTGACATCAGTCGTGAAATGAATATTTTCCCAAGCAGCATCGACGACATCCTTAGCAAGGTCTTGCTTTGTAATCTCTTTAATGCTCTTAATTGTGATATCTTTTGCTTCTTCAGGGTTTTTTTCAATAAACGCAATAGCTTCGTCTTGTGCTTTCACAATTTTAGCAATAACATCTTTATCATCTTTAATTTTCTTGCCGCTTGAAACTAAGATTGTGTTTGGCAGAGTTTTACCAAAAGAAATTTTAGAGCTGTCGACGATAATTTTCCCGCCGCCGTCTTTCACTAACTGTGATGCCCATGGCTCTGGAACAGCCGCGATATCCACTTTTCCGGACTCAAACATGCTTGCATACTGGGCAGGGTTGCCGGTTACATGCTTCAATGTACCGCCAATCCGAGCCGAAGAGATTCCGAAATCCTGTAAAAATGTTTCCATTTGAACATCATGTGTACAGCCAACGCCTGGAGTAATAAACGTCTTTCCGTTGAAGTCTTCAACAGAATTAATGCCGCTCTTCTTGCTTGCTACAATGGCTGTACCGCCTGAAGAGGCACCTGCAAGGATTTTAACATCTGCGCCGTTTGTAAAGTTATTCATAACTGGCCCAGGTCCAACTAAACCAGCATCAATATCGCCAGTTTTAAGAGCGGTCATAAATGCGCCGCCGTCCGGGAATGTTTTGTATTCCACTGTTACATCTTTACCCAATTCTTTTTCATAATAGCCTTTCGCCTTTGCAACCATAGCCGGAGCATGATCAATGTTTGGAAAATAACCGATGACTACTTTTTTAGCAGCCTTTTCTGAACTGCCGGAACTAGCTTCTTTTGAGCCACAGCCCGCTAGCGCTCCGAATACCAATAATAGAATAATGCTGATGATGGATACCTGCTTTTTCATCTTTTTCTCCCCTTTTAATCTCTAATTGCTAGTTTCTAAACCCCAGCGGCGCATGACATTTTTTTCAACGCGCTGGAAGAAGGTAATATCAACAATCGTTCCAATGACGCCGATGATGATCATAATCGCGATAACAAGGCTCATATTGCCAAAATCGGAGGCAAATTTAAGTGTATAACCAAGCCCCGGACCGCTGCTTAAAAGTTCCCCCGCCATGAGCGCTCGCCAGGCAAATGCCCAGCCAAGTCTGGCACCCGTCACGGCGTATGGGATGGATGCCGGAAAAATAACCTTAAGGAATAAGTCCAATCCCCCTGAACCCATCGTTTGTGCGGCCTTAATATATAGAGGCGAAACGTTTTTAATCCCCATCCGCATATTGATGGTCATTACCAAGGTGGCGCCAAGAATGACGATAAACGTAACGGCTTGTTCGTTTAAGCCGAACCACATGATTGCAATCGGCAGCCAGACGATGCTCGGTACACTTTGCAGGGCCAAAATCAAAGTTCCAAGAGTCTCATCAGCGGTTTTATTTTTTGCTAAAAGAATGCCAAGACCGACACCAATTACGATGGCAAGTGACAATCCAATAGCTAAGCGCCGCAGGCTGGCAAGTATATCGTAGATTAGTGTTTTATCAGAAAAACCTTTGGCAAGTGCTTCGTAAACATCCGTTGGTGCCGGCATTAGTGCTGGTGAAATGTCAAAAATTCTTACTGCCCCCTGCCAGATGATTAAGAGCAGTGCAAAGAATATGGTGCGTTTAATTGTTTGCTGCATATGCGAGTTCCTCTTTCACAACTTTATCAATCTCGGATTGTAGTAATCCCATAATCTTTTCTTCCAATTTGGTCACCATTTGCGGATGGTTTGCGCGCGGCCTTGGGATTTTTACGTGAATATCCTCGAGAACCACTCCTGGACGCGTTCCCATCACAACAATCCGGTCTGATAGCTTAATAGATTCGCTGATGCTATGGGTGACAAATAGGATCGTTTTCCGTGTTTCAAGCCAAATTTTTTCTAACTCGGTATGGAGACGCGAACGTGTCTGCTCATCAAGCGCACCAAACGGTTCATCCATTAAAAGGACCTTTGGATTCATTGAAAGCGCACGGGCGATTGCCACGCGCTGCTGCATTCCGCCCGATAGTTCATGCGGTGAATGCTTTGTATAGTTGCTGAGCTGCACCATTTTTAAAAATTGGTGGGCTGTTTCCCTTGCTTCCTTCTTTTTCATCTCTTTGCGGAGCGGGAACATAACATTCTCTTCCACGGTCATCCACGGGAATAGAGCAGGCTGCTGGAACACCATCCCGCGGTCTCGGCCCGGTTTGGTAATAGGCTGGCCATTCAAAAGGACCTCGCCGCTGGAGGGCTTAGTCAACCCGGCCACAATAGATAATAAGGTCGATTTCCCACAACCGGACGGCCCAAGAATCGAAACAAATTCGCCCTCTTTTATTTCCAGATTTATATCTGAAAGAACAGTACTTACCTCATTTTGATTAAGAAACTGCTTATTTACCTCATTAATGTGAAGAAACACTTCGCATCCCCACTTTCCCTATAATTCGCATTAATTTTATCGGATTTATATTGATTAAAATTTATTATAAAGGTTCTGTGGGTAAAGTCAATTATTTTTCTGCAAATTTTGCAAATTAATGATTGTGGGTTGGGTAAAAAAGGTGCCAGGCTCCTCTGTATTTGTATATTTGGAAAATTCAAGGGGAAATCTACAGGAAAAAGGAGGATTCGTTGATGCAAAATGTATATCGTTTGGCAGCCAAGTTTATACCCTGCTTGATTGTACTTGGGATCATTCTCGGTTTGTTTTTTGATTTTAGTTTTGGAGATGTCCTATTGATAACGGCTGTACTGGGGATTGTCAGTTATGTAGTAGGAGATTTACTGATTCTTCGTAAAACCACCAACCTCTTGGCAACCGTGGCGGATTTTCTAGTTACCTTTTTGGCGGTGTGGTTAATGGGGCGAATGCTGACAAACGAAAATAATCTAATTTGGGCCTCGTTTATTTCAGCTGCTGCCGTGGCCTTATTTGAATACTTTTACCATGGTTTTCTTACGAATGAGAAAAACAAACAATTTACAAATACCTCGAGGCCTATCCAACAACAACCACATTTCCAAACAGAAGCTGCCGAGGAGTTTACTCCGGTAAAGCCGGACGTCAGGAGTTCGGACGAGAATAAGTAGAAATAACCTAATTCAGAGCATGGTTAACTCTTATAAAAAAAATCCTCATGGAACAATTCATGAGGACTTCTACCACAAAGGTTTACATAATATTTTTATATGCAACCTTCTTATCTAGTCATAAGTTGTTATCCCTCACTCAATTCTGCAGTCTTCGCAGGAATGAGGAAGCTTAGCACAACCGTGACCAAACTTAAAATTAAAGCATAAAGAAAGACATTCTGCATGCCATTTACAATATTTGCAGTATGGTTAATAATCAACCCCATCACGGTAACGCCAATCGATGTACCGATGTTCCGCAAAAACATCTGCAACGAGGTGGATACTCCTTTAATATTGGCTTCAGCGAACTCCTGCGAAGCAATCGTGCCGACTGCAAACAATAACCCAAATGAAAAGCCCTGTACCGTCAAAATTAAAAACAAATTCGTATACGACAAATCTTTAATAAACATAAACAGTGCAAGTCCTGATAACGCAGTAATAAAACTGCCGATAATAAATAACCGTTTATAACCGAATCGGATAATCCATTTTCCAGCGGGTGTACTGCCAAACATCCAGCCGACCGCAATGCTTAATAAAATCAAGCCACTCTTATAAATACTCATATGCGAACCCTCTTGAAGAAACAGCGGTATATAATTAGAGGTGCCAAAAAACGATAAACAGTACACTAACATAAATAGATTTGTCATCAGGATGCCTCTATTTTTAAAAAGGGAGACAGGTAAAAAAGGATGCGCTTCCTTTCTTTCTACCAAAATAAAAATAATCATACCAATTATGCCCGCTATCACATACCAGATGGCGTTGCCTACATTGGTAGATAATAATAGAAGGCTGACCGAAGCCCCAAATAAAAAGAAACCTTTATAGTCAATATGAGTTTTCTTAAATTCTGTTTGCTCTTTATAAGGAAGCAAACATAATACAGTTGCTATACCAATCGGAATATTAATAAAGAAAATCCATCTCCAAGTCAGAGCCTCGACGAAAAAGGAGCCCATCACTGGCCCGACAATAGAAGAAATGGCCCAAATACTGCTGAAAACCGCTTGGATCTTGCCGCGCTTTTCAATCGTGAACAAATCTCCGACAATAATCATCGAGAGTGGAATCATGCCGCCTGCTCCAAGGCCTTGAATACCTCTATATATAACTAAGGAAACCATTGAGTTCGCCATGCCGCATAAAATGGAACCTAATGTAAAAATTCCAACCGCAATCATCAGCAGATTTTTTCGTCCATACATATCCGATAATTTTCCGTACAAAGGTACGGTTACTGTACTTGCCAGCATATAGACAACAAATATCCACGCAAACAACTCCATTCCGCCAAGCTGTTTGACAATAGTAGGACTAGCTGTCTGCATAATATTGGCGTCAAGCGCCGAAATGAGGGTCGTGATGACCAGCCCCCAAAATACATATTTATTTTTCCCCATATAAACCTCCGTGAAAAAGCCAAAAATAACTCTTCCGATTTTTTACATATATATGATTTCAGTCTAAACTATTATAGCAAAAGGTTTACTAATTTTTTATTTTTTAAAAAATATGAATAATCGGCGCCTGGACATATGTTTCATTAGAACTGCCCCATACCTCTTCAAAAAAAAAAATCAGTTCTCATGCAAATGATGCACAAGAACCGTCCCCATGTTTCATTTTTTTAATAATGGCTGCGTAATTGTTGGGAGGGTGACTTCTACGGTTGTTCCTTGGTGTACTGCGCTTGTAAATTTGATTTGGCCGCGGTGGCCTTCGACTATTTTGAAACAGGTCATTAATCCGAGACCGGTTCCTTTTTCTTTTGTTGTATAGAATGGCTCTCCTAGTGTTAGAATCCGTTCTTCTGGTATGCCGACCCCTTCGTCGGTAATCCGGATGGATATCTCTCCTTCTTCCTTTACCCCTACCGTTACAAAGATATCGCCGCCTAGAGGCATGGATTCAATTGAATTCTTCAAGAGATTTAAAAAAACTTGCTTTAACTGATTTTCTTCACCAGATATCATCGGGAGCTCTTCAGCAATTTCAGTATAAATCTGCACATTATTAATGATAGACTGAGTATTTATTAAGGTAATAACATCATGTAACAATAGTTCAATATTCTGTTCCTTGAAAACAGCCGCGGATGGTTTAGCCAGAACCAGGAATTCGCCCACAATGGCATTAATACGTTCCAGCTCTGATAATACGATATCATAATATTCACCCTGTTCACTGTTCGCTTTGAATAATTGGATAAATCCCTTAATGGACGTAAGCGGGTTGCGGATTTCATGAGCAATTCCCGCCGCCATTTGGCCGAGCAAAGCCAATTTTTCGGATTTTTGCAGAAGTCTTTCTGTTTCCTCTCTTCGGGCTGTGACATCCTTTCCAACCACGAGGATCGCTTCTTTTTTTCCAAAAACAATTGATAAGGGGGTAACTTCAAGAAAAAATTCCGTTCCGTCGGTCCGTTTAATTTTATATTCAATAGTAGCAAGGGGGCATTTTTCTTTCTTAATTAGCTTGATTCGTTCTTCGAGCCGTTCTTTATACTCAGGCGTGATAAATTCAAAAATAGACTTCCCAAGAACTTCTGCCAAGCTTTTGGCGCCAACCATACTGAGAGCTGCCCGATTTCCATAAACAATTTTCGTATCCTGATAAATAAAGATAGATTCAGGGAGTGAATCAAGTAATCTCTTATAGCTTTCTTCACTTTCACGTGCTTTTTTTTCAAAAAATCTGGCCTTATCGTATTGCCAGCCAACAAACCAAGCGATCAGGGTAAAAAGGAAAAAGTCAAATGTAAAGAAGGGTTCATGATACATAATCTTTTGGTAGGTAGTAAAAATGAGTGATAGTAGCAGCAAAATGATTTGTCCTGATTTATTCATGTCCATTCCTCTTTGTGTATGTAGGTTACCTGATATAATTCGACGAAATCACAAATAATCCTTTATCATTCTCCAACTTTTTCATCTCAAGGAAAAAAGGTCCAATATAAAAGGCATCTATTTTATGCCCGGGTATAAATTAATTATTCGTTTTCCAACTAGGTCATTAAGAAGAAAAAACCACCTGAAAAAACTCAGGCGGTTCTTCTTATAGACTATCAACCCAGTGCATAAATTCACCAACAACCCGTAAAAATTCTTCCGGTTCCTCAATATATGGCATATGGGCACTGTTTTCAAATACATGAAATTTTGAGCCAGGTGTTGAACGGCTGTAATGCTCTGTTGTTTCCGGCGTAGCCTCATCGTACCGGCCACACGTATATAGTGCGGGGCAAATGATTTCCTTCAATTGTGAGGTGCAGTCAAATTCTTTTAAATTCCCCAGTACCGTAAATTCGGATGGTCCCCACATAATATTGTAAATTTCGGAGTTTCGGTATTCAGGGTGCGCTTTTAGATGCTCAGGTTTTGGAATCCGGCAGACAAATTCTTTGCTGAACACCTCGATGGCTGCCTCAAACTCTTCCGAATCCGTGGCTCCGTCTTCTTCACAGCGTTTTATGGTATCTTGGACTTCAACCGGCAGCTTTTTCAAATTCCGCTTTTGATCCTGTTCCCATAATGGCGCACTCAGGCATGGGCTTGAAAAAATGACACTTTTCACCCCGCTCGGTTTCGTTAAACAATAGGCTGCCGCTAGTGTGGTTCCCCAGGAATGCCCAAGAATATGTACTTCATCAAGGTTCAAAGCGGCGCGAATTTGTCCCAACTCTTCCACGAATCGATCCAACTGCCAAAGTGAATCATCTTGTGGCCTTTCTGACCTGCCGCAACCTAATTGATCGTATAGAATGACCGGGCGGTCTGCCGCCAACTTCTTCAACCCCTGTAAGGAAAAGCAAGATGAACCCGGACCGCCATGCAAAATAATTACCGGTGTGTTCCCCGTTCCATGATCATATTTCTCATACCAAACTTTCCCACCGATTACGTCTATGTATCCTTCTGTCCGCATTAGAATTTCTCCTTTAATATTTATCTTGATTCTGTTTAAGACTATTTTACATCATTTATCTACAACAGAATATTAGGGACTTATGAATAATTTTAATTTTACTTCCCACTCTATAGGATGTCAGGGAGGTGAAAAACACAATGGAACAATCGCCTAGTAACAAACAGCAAAAAGGAAAATCACTGACGAGCGGTCAGAATTCAGGAACTCAATACCATGAGGACCATGCCGGAAATATAGAAGGGTACGGACAGCCTCACCCCATTACTAATAGCATCGATACTAAAACGAATAACACAAAAGCATAAGAGCTGGCCAAGAGTGAATTTTTCGTTCACTCTTTTTTTACGGACTCATTATATTTTCAGTAAAACAAAAAGAGATTGGGATTTGCTCCAATCTCTTTGTTGTTATTGAAATATTAACCTGATTTTCTGGCAATAATCTTCCCTTTCAATGAACCACTTAACACACCTGCATTCCAATACACCATGCCCATGGCAGTTAAAAGAAGGACACCGGTTACCAGGAACACACTTTGAACCGGTAATATTCCGCCTAAGAAGCCACCAATCATCGGACCCGTCATGCCGCCAATCTGATTGGCGGTTTGGTTTAATCCAAAGGCACGGCCACGGAATTCATCTGGCGTGGATTTTACGACCAAACCGTTTAACGCTGGATAAACCGCGCAGAAGAAGACGCCAAACATGAAGCGGATGATAGAAAATCCCCATATTTGCGAGACCAGTACCTGGGCTAACATGCCGATGCCGCCGCCCATCAAGCCTATGAATAACACCCGCTGAAAACCTACTTTATCAGCCCATTTTCCCCAATACGGGGCAAATAAAGCACTGGCGATACCTGGCAGTGAAAACACGATACCGGCAATTAAAGAAGCGTTATCGGAAGACCCGCCCAACTTTACAACGTATAAAGGAAGCACCGGTTCGATCGTCATGATGGAACAACTTGTTACAACTGTTAAAATGAGCACAAGAAATAACGGCCGGTTGGTCATCGCTGTCTTAAAATCATTTCTTACAGAGCCTCCGCGCTCTTTGTTAGGCTTGAAATTTTCTTCTTTTACCCAAAAAATAATCAGCAGCGTGGCGAGGAATACAAATACTCCACCACTGGCAAAAGCAAGCCGGTTACCGACAAGATGTGCAATACCCCCGCCTAATAGTGGACCAAGGATGCCCCCTGATGCTGATGCCGAGGAGATCATGGACAAGGCATACCCAACTTTTTCATTCGGAGTATTGGTTCCAATCAAAGCAATTGCACCTGGAATAAACCCACTGAGTAACCCCTGTAAAATCCTTAATGCTAAGATTTGGTATGGATTGGTGACAAATGCCATTAACGTATAAATAACAAAAAGGGCAATTCCAGCCCTTATAATCATTGGTTTTCTTCCATATTTATCGGCCACACGCCCCCAAAATGGTGAAGCGAATGCACCAGCAAAGAAAGCAGCGCTAAAGAGCACACCCGACCACATTTCAGCGTGATCATGCACCCCTAATTGCAACAGAAATATCGGTAAAAAAGGAATCACCATGGAAAAACTGGCTGATGTAAAGAACACGCCAACCCAAAGCACCCATAAATTTCGTTTCCACATTAGCACGTTTTCCATCTCCTAAATTGTACTTTTTTCCAAAAATTTAAATTTAATACTGTCATAATATCATAAACTAAAATTATTTTCACTCCCGAAATATCCGATTGTTGAAATAAAAGTATCCCAAGTATTTTTACTTGGGATACTTTTATCACTATTGTAACGGAAGAAGGACCTCAATAATGGTTCCCTTCTTGTCACTCCAAAAATGAACTGTGCCGTGATGGTTTTCAATGATTTGTTTGGAAATCATAATTCCGAGCCCTGTGCCATTTTCTTTGGTCGTAAAGAATGGTTCGCCCATTCGCTTCAAAAGCTGCGGCGGAATGCCGGCACCCGTATCCTTAAAGAGAATCTTCACCTTGTTCTCACCGATTACTTTCATTTCAATAATGCAACTGCCACCATTCGGCATTGCTTCTATGGCATTTTTTAAAAAGTTGATAAAGACCTGCTTTAACTGATTTTTATCCCCCTTGATGGTGATTGGTCCATTTGTATTAACCACTTCAATACTAACATTATTCATAATTGCTTGGGTATCGATTAATGTTTTAATATCTTCAATCAAGGCTGGCAAATAGACGGATTCGAACTTAACATCCTGCGGTTTGGCTAGAACTAGCAATTCACTGAGGATTAGTTCAATGCGATCTATTTCCGATTCAATGATTCCAAAATAGGTTTGATCTTCCATTTTCCTTTCCATTAACTGCAAAAACCCTTTAATGGCTGTCAGTGGATTTCGGACCTCGTGGGCAATGCCTGCAGCCAATTGCCCGGCAATGGTTAATTTTTCAGAGTTTAGCAAAAGCTCCTGCGTCTTTTTACGTTCAGTAATATCCCGAATAATCACATGTTGGGCATAATGATTATTGAAAAATGTAGGAATTCCTTTTATTTCAGCATCAAAAACTGACCCATCCCGGCGGATTACTTTGTAATCCCGAAAATCGACCGTTTTACCATTAGAAACGGTTTGAATCCGCTCCTTCACCTCTTGATGGTAATCAGGGTGAATAAAATAGAGAAGTTCTTTTGATAGAATCTCTTCGGCATTGGCAGCACCTAGCAATTCAATACCTGTTTTATTTACAAAAATAATATCCTTGTCCTGGGCAATGAGTACAGCATCCGGGGAATGTTCAACTAATTCGCGGAATGCCTTCTTACGGCTCCACAATTCCTCTTCCGCTTTAATCCGTTCAGTAATTTCCCTGACAACTGAAACAACCTCCACTATTGTTTGTGTATCCGGGTCAAAAACCGGTTTACTGAGTGCCTCCACCCAAACCAAATTTCCATCTTTCCTGCGGATCCGATACTTCCCGCGGATGCTTTCCCCACCTAAATAGGATAATTTTCGATCGGCATAAGCCTTTTCCCAATCTTCCTCGTGCACGATGAATGTAAGAGTGGTTCCAATCAATTCCTCGGCCTTGTAACCGGATATCGTTTCGCAGGATGGAGAAATATAAATGATTTTCCCCAATAGGTTAGTACAGAGGATTGTATCAAGAACATTTTCCGTCAATAAGCGGTGAAACTCTTCAATTTTCCGAACTTCCGTCTTTTTTTGTTTTAATAGAGTAATATCTTTTATGACAGCTATCACCCCAACGATTTGGTTATCGACACTGATTGGTATGTTTGTAATATTGACATCATGGATAGCACCGCTTTTGTTGTTCATCTGGCAGTCGAAGTTTTCCAACTGACCCAATGATGTCTTATGAAAATGATAGAAAACGTTGTCTAAGCTATCAAGTGGAAAAAAAGTCTGCAGTTTCATCGTTAACACTTCTTTAGCAGTATACTCACAAAGCATCTCAAATGTTGGGTTGACCCTCACTATATTACCTGCAGTATCTAATAATATAAGCGCATTTTGGCTGCGTTCAAACAGCATTTCGTAATCAGCAAAACGTTCCCCTATGTATTTTTTTAATAACTGGTTCTTTTCATTCTTAATGTTTTCAACAGGACTGTTCATCTTTCTCTATCAGTTCCTTTCCTACTTTATACCTATACAAAAAAGCCAAGATAGGTTAATGTCCCATCTTGGCTTGTGTCTAGCTCAATCAAAATTGTCTAACTCACTTCCGCCCTATGTTGTTGGAGATAAAATCAATACGATGGCACTTTTATCTAACTGAAAATCCCAATCCACAAATATGTCAGTTACTTTCGTTTGAAGAATGCCTTCGAAATTACCTTTATTATGTAATAATCTTTTTTCAAGATTACGTTTAGAGATCTTTAATATTTCGGAATGGCCTAACCGAATTAACTCCCTCTCAATCGGAACAAGTATTCCCTTCCTAATCACAACCAATGTTCGATTGTTAATGAAATAGGAATCAATCTTCTCCGGTTCTTTTTCAGCCTGAATGCTGATAACCCTGACTTCTTCATGTATTGAGTTTCTTCCACTGTACTCCGCATTATTTTCGTCTTTCGCGGGATCAGAACCGATACAGACAAACATCCCGCTTTTATTATGCAAGCCCCAGTCATAATAAAACTCTTTAATATCCAATCCGGTTAAGATTTTCATATATGCCTTAAATTCCGGAATAAGTGTTTCCATTAAGATATCCCTTGTACTTTGGAACAACTGTTTTTGTTTTTGTTCCAATAAAACGTTCTCAGTCGGTGAGATGAAGTTTCGCAAATAAACCGTTACAAAAGCCTGATTGACCGAAACATAAACGGATTCGGGTCCCTTTCCAAATGCTTCACGCAGTGCTCTGCCAATATAGCTTGAAAGTTCCATTTGAAGCTGTTTGCTTTCCAATAAAACCATCCTCTTAATTGAGATAAAAGCATTTTTTCTTTCATCCCAAATTTATTGTATATTTTTCCGCTAAAATTTTCAATGATTTTCTACTATTTGCCATTGACAAATAGAAAAAAGATTTAAAAGTTCATATAAATATTATTATTTATAAAAAAATAATTATTCATTTTTATACTGAACGGCAGTCAGTTTGAATCGGCATCCGGTGCCAACAAGCGCATCTATTGTCGTTATTTGAAAGATGTTCAATAATAGCCGCCAATCCTGAATGATTCTGCCGATATTTGGTGATAAGTTTTTCACGTTGCCTGCAGGAAAAAAACAGTCTTTTCTAAAATTTAATTAAAAAGACGAAAATCATTGTCTAACGAAATTAGTTGAAAGGTGGTTTTATACATGGATTTAACCCTACAACAAATCGTCGAAGGCTTGCCGAAGTCCCTTTTAAACGCTACTGACAGAGATTTGGAAGGTTTCCAAAAGATTATAGAAGAAGCAATTAAGTTAAGAGATGGCCACAGAAATCTGCAAAAAATGATAAAGAACTTCTCTACCTCTACCATACGCACCTAAAACATTTGAATGCACAAAAAAAGGAAGGTGCCAGATTACACCTTCCTTTTGTCCTATTTACTTTTTTAAATGATATGGAACTGTCGTGACAATCACGTTTCTGCGGTACAGCAAAAAGGATCGGATCAGCAGGCTGGATTGATTATGAAGAATGTTTTCCCAATTGTGCTTTGGCATAAATTGCGGAATGACGACAGTAACACGGAAATTGGCCTCACTTGCTTTATTTTCAACAGTATCAACGAACTTCGTTAATGGATTAATGATACTCCTATAATGAGAATGGAGCGTCACAAGGCGGATATCCGGGTGCCATTTCTTCCATTTCTCTTCAAATTTATGCTCGTCCTCTCTTTCAAACGCGACATAAACAGCAATAATTTGATCAGGCTTCAGCGATTTTGCATAATTGATCGAATTTTCGACCACATGGGTAATACCCGCCACAGGCACTACAATGACATTCCCTTCAATCGGAACAGCAGGCTCGCAATCGGAAATTCTAAGCTGGTCCCCAACTGCTTCATAATGTTTTTTAATCCTGTGGAACAGAAGGATAATCAATGGCAAAAAGATTAATATCGGCCAAACCCGTGAAAATTTTGTAACGAAAAAGATGAGTGTTACTGTAAAACTGATTAGGGCCCCGGTGGTATTAATAACAAACTTTAATCCCCAGCCATTTGGTTTTTCGCGAAGCCATTTGACCATCATACCTGTTTGTGACAAGGTAAACGGTATAAACACCCCGACGGCATAAAGCGGAATAAGATGCTCTGTCTCCGCATGAAAGGCAAGGATTAAGATCATAGACGCCGCACCAAGAATAATGATTCCATTCGAATACCCTAATCGGTCTCCTCTAACCAGGAACATTCTCGGGATGAATTTATCTTTTGCCAAATTGACCGACAATAGTGGAAACGCAGAATACCCCGTGTTTGCGGCCAAAATTAAGATCAAAGCTGTAGTTCCCTGTATAAAGTAGTACATGAAATTCCGTCCAAAGGTGTGCTCAGCTATTTGTGAAACAACGGTTACCTCTGCTCTAGGCACGATGCCGTAATAATAAGCCAAAAAGACAATTCCCGAAAATAGAGCCGCAAGCAGAATTCCCATTGCCATTAAAGTTTTGGCGGCGTTTTTGGGTGCCGGATCTTTAAAGTTTGGAATGGCATTCGAAATCGCTTCAACACCTGTTAAGGCAGAGCTTCCGGAAGCAAATGCCCTTAATAAAATAAACAAACTGATCCCAGCCACTGGCGTCCCTATTGGAGTATGTAAGGCAGGCGAAATTTGGCCAGTCATGATTTTATATAAACCTACACCTACTAAAATAAACAAAGCTAGGACAAAAAGGTATACAGGATAGGCTAAAATGGACGCAGACTCTGTTACTCCCCTTAAATTTAAAAGGGTAATGAATAGAACAAATAGAATCGCAATCCCCACATTATCGCCATGCAAATTAGGAAACGCTGAAGTGATGGCATCAGTCCCAGCGGATACACTGACAGCAACCGTTAAAATATAATCCACTAACAGAGAGCCTCCGGCCACCAGCCCGGAATTCACTCCCAAATTACTCTTCGACACCACATAGGCTCCGCCGCCGTGCGGATAAGCAAAGATGATTTGCCGATAAGATAAGATAAGTGCAGTTAACAGGATCAATACGCCGACGGCGATCGGAATGGAATACCAGAATGCGGTCGCTCCAACTGTCACGAGGACAATCAAAATCTGCTCAGGACCATAAGCCACTGACGACAACGCATCCGAAGAAAGAATCGCCAAAGCTTTTGTTTTATTAATTTTTTGTTCTCCTAGTTCATGTGATTTCAAAGGCCTCCCTATCAAGAACCTTTTTACAGAAGAAAACATTCATGTCACCGCCAAATTTCATAAGTTGTAAGTAAGTTTCCCTATTTTTCGCAAAATAAAAAGTGCCTCCAAGTCATTACGAATAGACCTGTAGACACATCATTTCTTTTGCATCACAAGCTCCGCCTTCCTACTCAATATAACGCTTGCGAGGTTAGCTGTCGGGTTCGGGCCTTTGAGTAGCCCTGCCTGAAAGGATTCACCCCTAGGATTATTTACTAATCCAGAACAATGGTTCCCCCGCACCTATCGGTTTCAGCGATTTAGAAATTTGAAACTGTGAATATCATACTCCCGTGTTCGCTTGTTGTAAATGATTTTTTTTATAGATAAACGGTTATGTTAAGTAACGGGACAAGCGATTATTCCATAAAATAGTCAAAAGGAGGATTTTCATGCGTAACGAAAAAAATCCTATTATATCTGATGAATTTTTAAACGAGCTAGTGAAAGACATTAACGAGGAATTTGGGTGGGACACGGTTGAACAAAATGTCGAGCGTTATGACCATGAAACACATAAAAATTGAGATGTCTAATAAGAGTGAAAACAGACTACGATGTAAAAAATCGTAGTCTGTTTATTTAACAGAAGGTAGTTATAATATTATGAGTTACTATTAGAAGCCGCGAACCGGATGAGGGACATAAGGTTCTTCCAAATAGGCCACTTCTTCCGGGGTGAGTTTAATCGAGATTGCTGCAACTGCATCTTCAAGATGAGGCATTTTCGTGACCCCAATGATAGGTGCTGTAACAGGTGCTTTTTGCAGCACCCACGCAAGTGCAATTTGTGCACGGGGAACCTCCCGTTTTGCGGCTAATTCCGCTACACGTTCGACGATTTTACGGTCCGCCTCAATTGCAGATGTGTAAAGTGTTTTTCCAAATTCATCTGTCTGGGATCGGGAAGTCGTTTCTACCCAGTCGCGGGTCAGCTTCCCTCTTGCCAGCGGACTCCAAGGAATTACACCGATTTTCTCTTCCCGGCAGAGCGGCAGCATTTCGCGTTCCTCTTCACGATAAAGAAGGTTTAAGTGGTTCTGCATGGAAACGAACTTCGTCCATCCGTTACGCTCAGCAATATTTTGTGCTTTCATAAATTGCCACGCATACATGGATGAAGCGCCTATATATCTGGCCTTACCGGCCTTCACCACATCATGCAGTGCTTCCATTGTCTCTTCAATAGGCGTCTTGTAGTCCCAGCGGTGTATCTGATACAGGTCGACATAATCAGTCCCTAGGCGCTTTAGGCTGTTGTCGATTTCTGCCATAATAGCTTTTCTGGAGAGCCCTCCACCATTCGGGCCTTTATGCATGCGCATGTACACTTTGGTTGCAATGACAATCTCATCCCGGTTTGCAAACTCCTTCAGGGCGCGGCCGACAATTTCCTCACTTGTTCCGTCTGAATAGGCGTTTGCCGTGTCAAAAAAGTTGATGCCATCATCAAGTGCCTTTTTAATAATCGGGCGGCTTAGTACTTCGTTAAGCACCCACTGGTGAGTTCCTCGCTCAGGAACACCGAAACTCATGCAGCCAAGACATAACCGGGAAACATCTAACCCTGTATTACCAAGCTTAACGTAATCCATCATGTATGTACCTTCTTTCAATTTAGTTTCAACTTAACTATAATATATTTTGGGTAATTTTTACATAATGCATTTTTCGCATTTTTAATTGATTATAAATTCTAGGAGGATTTAGGAATGGGTGAATTAAATCTATTATTCCGCAAAAGAATTGGGTACCCGCAAGACGAAACTGTTACCTTTGAAAAAGTAGACACCATTCTTTATAAAACAGCAAAATCCATTCCCTTTGAAAATTTGTGCATCATCGCTAATAAAACTGCCGAAATTTCAAAAGAAAACCTAAAAAACAGAATCCTATTAAAAAATGAAGGCGGACTTTGTTATGACCTTAACACCATTCTATATTATTTTTTAATTGAAAATGGTTTTAATGTCTCCTTAGTTCAGGGTGTAGTATACAATCATATTGCCAATCAATGGAGTTCTACCGGAAGAACTCATGTGGCGATTGTCATCACCCACAACGAGTACCGATACCTCATCGACACAGGTTTCGGGGGGAACCTGCCATTGAAGCCCATCCCATTCAGCGGGGAAATCGTAGCATCCCAAAATGGAGAATTCCGCATCGAGCAAACCAACACAGAGCATGGAAATTACATTTTGCATATGAAACTAAAACATAAAGACCAAGATTGGAAGATGGGCTATGCTTTTGACACCAGGAAATCCGTAGATGAATCTGATTTAAATGAGATGCAGAAAATCATAATCGAGCACCCCGAATCCTCTTTTAATAAAAAGCCATTGATCACCAGGTTCACCGACAGGGGTAACTTAATCCTTACTGACACTTCGTTAACCGAGTGGACGGATGGAAAAATGGTCAAAAAGGATATTGACCCAGAGCAGTTCAAATTGATTGCCAAAGAACAATTTGGAATTTGAGACTAAAATAAAAAGGCATGGTCCGTGATTGGCCACGCCTTCTTATTTTGACCTTTAGATGATAATTCCACCATACCTCCCGTTCACCAATTTCATGCATATCAACAATTAGAATTTATGTAAAAAGAAGAGTATGATAATAATATCTAACTATAAGAGGGACTCAGATGTAATGCTAGCATCTAGTTAAAACAAAATAAAGGAGTCTTCAAAAAATGAGTTACATTCAACGTGGGACACGCACATTTAAAATGGTAAACCTAGCATTATTTGCAGGCGGTTTTAGTACCTTTGCCATTCTTTGGGGAACACAGCCCCTCCTGCCAGATTTTGCTCAGGAATTTCATATTTCTCCGGCGGTTTCCAGTTTAAGCTTGTCTTCCACTACGATTGCCTTATCTATCAGTCTTTTAATAGCCGGTTCTTTATCGGAGGTATTTGGACGTAAATCCATCATGACGATTGCGTTATTTACCTCGTCTATTCTAGCCATTTTAACGGCTTTTACACCCAATTTTCATTTACTGATTTTAAGTCGGATCTTGCAAGGCATTGCGCTTGCTGGCCTGCCGGCTGTAGCGATGGCCTACTTAGGCGAGGAAATCGAAGGCAAAAGCTTAGGAATGGCAATGGGGCTATATATCAGCGGGAATTCCATTGGCGGAATGGCAGGAAGGATTATCAGCGGCGTTTTAACCGATTATTTCAGCTGGCATGTCGCCTTAATTGGCGTTGGCATTATTAGTTTACTGGCAAGCTTTGTTTTCTGGCTGATTTTGCCTAAATCTACACATTTCACACCGCAAAAATTAGCCATTAAAAAACTGGCTACTTCATTGTTCAGCCAATTTAAAGAACCGGGTCTTATTTATCTATTTATTATTGGATTTTTATTAATGGGCAGCTTTGTCTCTTTATACAACTATATTGGCTTTGAGCTCATTAAGCCGCCTTATTCATTAAGCCAAACACTGGTTGGATTTATTTTCATCGTGTATTTAGTAGGAACCTTTAGCTCCACTTGGATGGGTATGCTGGCCGACCAGCATGGGAAAAAGAAAATTTTACAGCTGTCTTTGGTCATCTTATTGGTTGGTGCCTGCATCACGCTAAACCCCCATTTATGGATCAAAATCTTGGGAATCGCCATCTTTACCTACGGATTTTTCGCCGGTCATTCAATTGCCAGCGGCTGGGTCGGCAAGGCCGCCACTCACGATAAGGCACAAGCCGCATCCTTATACTTATTTTTCTATTATGCTGGTTCGAGCATTGGGGGAACAGCAAGTGGAACAATGTACAGCCAATTCGGATGGCACGGGGTTGTCTACATGATTGCGATTCTTGCCATTGTTTCAATTGGAATATCGATTCGTTTAGGGATGATGGCCAACAGAAAATCAAAATTATCTTCCATTAAAGGATTAAAGCATAGCAGTTAAAAAACAACAACGTCACAGTTATTTCCATCGATTGGCCAACCGTATTTTCACCTGGTAAAGCAGATAGCTAATTACCCATGTTAAAAGAGAAAAAGTTAAGGCAATGCTGGAAAAAGCAAGCACATAGGCATTATACTCCGCCAGCTTAGTAACGGCCCGGTACGTATCAAAACCAAAGATTCCGGCCGTCAGATTCCATAGGACAAGAAGGAAAAATATCATCCCAAGTCCTCTGGCGGAGCCTTTAATGTCTGCCCAGCTTAAAGCTATATGCGAAGAAATACAAATGGCCAGCACAAAATAAACCCAAAATAACGGGTTCAGCAGATTTTCGAAGGTAAATAAATTCTTACTAAAAACGACCACGACTTCCCATACGGTCATTAGTAATGGCAAATCAACTTTTTCAAAGGTTATATGCTGTGCAATAAAAGAATCAAGTGTTGCAAAAGATTGTGGAACTAGCAAATACATTCCTAATAGCAACGACCCAATGCCGCTAAAAATTGGCCCCAACCCTATAAAAAAATTCCCTGCCTGCTGATACATACTGTGCGGGTTATATTGGTGGCGCACGAAACCAAGCGTGCCATCAGGGCTATTAAGCTGAAGCAGCTTCACCTGTGTCACCTTATGCCCCCATAAAAAGCACTGCAGCAGATGCCCAATTTCATGAATAGGAACACCAATCCACGCCGTAGCAAGCACCCCTTTTGCTCCAAATGCCCGAAACAAAAAGGAATTGGAAGACCGTTCAAGCACACCCAAAATCAAGCCCACCAAAATGATGATCCCGAAAAGGTATATTAGTTCAAGTAAACTTATTAGCATTATATTGAAAAAGGATGTCAAGATGCTCATGGTACAGCCCCTTTAGGGTAAATATAATTTTATCCACATTATACCAATATAGACTCATTTAATAAAAACAACAAAAAAGACTCTTAACCTCTCCCGTATTTGGAATTGCGGTATATATTGAAATGGAATAAAATGAATGAAAGAGTAAAATTTTACTAGATTATAGGGCTGGTGAGGAATTTGTACGAATTCAAGCTGCGCAATATTCTGAGACAAGTGAAAAGCCAAAATCCGCAGAAACGGTATGAAGCCCTTGGGCAGCTATTTGAATATAAACAGCAGGAAGGGCTAGAGGTACAGATTGATCTTTTGAAAAATTTGATCAAAACAGCGGCATCCAAATTTCCCGAGCGCGTCGACCATTGGGATAACCCTTCCTATTTCCTCATCGATTTCGTTTGTGATTTTTCCAGACCGGAAGTTGCCGAGGGACTTATCAGACATTTTGATAGTTTTGACATTCAGGCGAAAGAACGGGCAATTGACTTCTTAATTTTAACGGAAGACGAAGAGATTTTTTCTTTTTTGGAAGAAAAAATTGTCCAATTAATCCAGACAAATGATTTTATTATCCCTTACCGGCAATTGGCGCCCTATCCCACATTGCTAAAAGGGATTCTTGATGCCTCACTGGACATGCTTGAATCCCAGCGTTTTAAATTTTCAACCTATGACATGCTGCTGTCGTTGAATGCCTCTGGTTATGAAAAGGGATATCAAAAAGAAGTAGTTCTGCCCATTTTGTTAGAGGACTACATGACAGAAAAGCAGGAATATTTGAAATTTGATCCAGATTATACCACAAAATATGTGTATACTGCCTGGAAGGATAGTTATTTTATTGTTCGAAATCGAATGAGGCTGTTCTTAAATTTGATGGAATATTATTTTACTCCTGAGGTGGAAATAGAACTTCAGCAGGCTTTAAAATTCCGTGACCCATTTTTGAAAACAGAAGCGCTACTTTTGTGCATGGTTAAAAACCTTCCTTACGATGACAGCATCTTAAAGGATTGCGCCACACATATCGAGACGGCAGAAATGGTCTACTGGGAATTGAAGGATCGGAATATGGTGCAACTGTACCCTATTCATGAGGGCAAGCAACCTCATTTGGCCAAGACCCGGCTTTTTACCACCATTATCAAATTGCCGGAGGAAGACAATGGGATTGTCCATTATCCGGACGACATCCAGGTTCAAGATAAAATGGAGATGGAAAATTACTATGGCCAGCCGGTGCGGTACTATTTAATGAACTTTAAGGAGCATGACCGTGAGTATGTGGGTTGGGTAGGCGCGTATGCCCTTGAAGATGGGGAAGATACCGCCGTCCTTTGGATCGATTCCTATACGGATTATGTGGAATTTGATTCAGCTCCGATCGAAAAGCACAAGCAAGACTTTTTCAAGGAACGTGCCGAAGAAAAGCAGAATTATGATAATAGTGTATACTTCCAAAGCTCTCCTAAGCTAAGCAGAGGTGCATGGTTCTTTATCGCCCTGGCAATTGTGCATTGGATACGCGAGATATTATCCGGATTTGCGGAAAACTCCCTTCTTATCTCGATTCTCTTCACCGTGGTTGGCGGCGCGCTGTGTTATTTGGAATTCTATAAGAATAAAAAGAGAAAAGTATTGATTATCGGCCAGCAGCTGGTAAAGCAGGATGGTGCCAATCAACAAAGCATTGGCATTCAGGAAATCAAAAAGGTTGAGTATGACAAGAAAAACGTGCTCATCTACAATAAGAAAAATGAACTTGCCTTCAAATTCCCGATTAGATGGGTCCACTATGAATTGTTTTATATGTACATGAAGGAGCACTCGGGGCATTTGAAGAACCGGCCGTTTATACAGGGGTAGCTCGCTCGCCTGAAATGGGCATCAAATGACGCTTGAGGTTTTCCTCAAGCGTTTACAATTTAAATACGCAAAATGCTCAGTATTCAGTTTTGGGTTATCTTTTTATTTTCTCAATTAAAATACAGTACTCCATATAATAAAAAACCAGCCAATTAAACCAAAAAAGGATTCCCTTGGTGCCTTTCAGACACCGATGGGAATCCCTATATATTATGCAGGCGTGGCCTGCGGTTCTAATTTTTCAATTTCCAACGTTTTAATATGGTAGCCGTCGACTTCGAGGACTTTAAATGCAAAGTCTCCGTATTGTATTTTGTCCCCTTCGCTAACGTCAATTTTTTCAGATAGAATCCAGCCTCCGATGGTATCCATTTCTGAATCATCGAGGTCGAGTCCGAATAAATCGTTAACTTCTTCAATCAGCACTTTACCATCCACGATGGTTTTGGTTTCATTGATGTGATTGATTTCAGGCATTTCGTCAGCGTCAAATTCGTCGCGGATTTCACCGACGATTTCTTCCAAAATGTCCTCAACAGTCACCAATCCTGCTGTACCGCCATATTCGTCCATTAAAATAGCCATATGAATCCGTTCTTTTTGCATTTTCACCAAAAGCTTGTCAATATCAATCGATTCAAACACCTGAATGGCAGGACGAACATATTGGTCAATCGTTGCGTCCAACTGATTACCAGAAATAAAGTCCGTTAAGACTTCCTTCATATTCACCATACCGACGATGTTGTCTTTCTCCCCATCGATCACCGGGTATCTCGTGTAATTCTCATTCTTCATAATTTCGAGACATTCGGCTACAGTTTGCGATTTGTCAAATGCCGCAATTTCGGTCCTTGGTACCATGATTTCTTTGGCAATCCGATTATTAAATTCAAAAATGTTGTTTACATAATGATATTCCGATTGATTAATTTCCCCGCTTTTAAAGCTTTCAGAAATGATTATTTGCAGTTCTTCCTCTGAGTGTGCCTGTTCGTGTTCCGAAGCAAGCTTCAATCCAAAGAGTCCTGTTATAAATCGCGCCGAGCCGTTTAACGCTTTTACAAACGGATAAGCAATTCTATAGAAAAGAATCATCGGCCTTGCCAATATTAATGTAACTTTCTCAGCTTTTTGAATGGCTAATGTTTTCGGTGCCAGCTCACCGACAACCACGTGGATAAACGTGACCAATGTAAAGGCAATTACAAATGAAGCAATAGTTGTCACTGACTCAGGGAGACTCAAGCTTACGAACAGCGGATGTAAAATATGTTCCACTGTCGGTTCACCTAACCAACCTAACCCTAAGGCTGTAACGGTTATCCCTAATTGACATGCAGATAAATATTCATCTAGATTTGAAATTATTTTTCTTGCGGCAATGGCACTTTTATTACCCTCGGCCACAAGCTGGTCAATCCGCGTGCTGCGGACTTTTACAATAGCAAATTCGTAAGCAACGAAAAATGCAGTAAATGCTATTAAAATAGCAATTACAAATAAATTAATAATGGTCAATAGAATCCCTGCTTACGAAAGGTAAGCAAGGAATACACCTCCTGTTTTTTTAAAAAAATTAGTTTAATAGTAATAACAAGGTTTGCGCCAACGTGACACCCTGCGGTGAAAGCTTATTGACGACCATTTCTTTTTCATGTTCATTTAATTTTTGCAGAAATGGTTCGATGATTTTAATTTCCTCTTTCAGATGCTGCATGATATTGGCAATCTGATCCACGTGTTTTTCCACTTTTTCTTTGTCAATGCCGCAGTCCGCTTTCATCAGTTCAATGGATGACTTGATTTCTTCTAGCGGCATTTTCAAGTTTTTGTAATGCTCCACTAATTTCAAGATTTGAACGCTCTCTTCTCCGTACATTCGATAATTTGAATTTGCCCGCATAGGGTTCAGTAAGCCTATTTGGGTGTAGTAATCGATTGTTCGTTTGGAGATGTTCATAACTGCTGCTAATTCACCAATTCGATACGACTTCCCAACTTACTCACCCCTTCCGATTTTATGTTTACTATATCACATTTTTAACTGTACAGTCAACGTAATGGTTTTTAAACAAATGTTTTTGGACAAATTGGTTGAAACTACTCTTATAGTTGAAACGTAAAACATTTAAGAAATTAATCGATTTGGAGTTGATTTATTTTGACAGCAATGGATTCAGCTGATTTTTTAAAAAGTGAATTACGGAAGATTGAAAAATGGGAAAAGGATCAAAAGGGCCTATGGTTCTGGGAGAAAATCGGCCGCCTGCCGTTTGTTTTGCTTGATAAACTTACCCCTAAATCAATTCAGGAAAAGCTTGGCACAGCTATTGATGAATTGGGAGGATACATACAAACGGGCGGACAATACTTGATTAATGAGGATGGTATTTTAAAAAAGTTTGACCGTGAAGTGGTAAGTTTTAATCAAGTACAAGAGATGCCAATCAGCAAAATGGATGCAGTAGCCGAACAAATTCGAAATTCGCGAACCAATATGGCTACTGTTCAAGGTGCCACAACCGGGATTGGCGGAATATTTACACTTGCTATCGATATTCCCTTACTAATCGGTATGTCCCTAAAGGTACTACAGGAAGTCGCTTTGTGCTATGGATATGACCCGAGGGAGAAATCGGAGCGAATCTTCATTGTGAAATGCTTGCAGTTTGCTTCCTCTGATATTGTTGGGAAAAAAGCCATTCTAGATGATCTCGCGGTATTTGAGGAGAAGAAGCAGAACGCCCAAATTTTTTCGCAATTGCAGGGCTGGCGTGAGGTTGTCATGACCTATCGGGACAACTTTGGCTGGAAAAAGCTGTTTCAAATGATTCCGATTGCCGGGATTATTTTTGGGGCATTTGTTAATAAATCACTTATTGGGGATGTTGCGGAAACTGGGATTATGCTGTATCGAAAACGGAGAATATTGGAAAGAATGCATCAGTTGGAACGAGCTCATTAAGAATTTAAAAAAGTTTCCCCCTCTCCTTTGTGTCAAAATTTGGTATAATAAAATCAAATTGATAGGAGTGAATTTATGATTAATATTTTAGGTCAAGTTATGGTTTATGTTAACAATCAGGATGAAGCGGTAAAATTTTGGACAGAAAAGGTTGGATTTACGGTTATTTCAGAGGAAGATAACGGTCAAGGCATGCGTTGGATTGAAGTCGCCCCGACCAATCAGACTGAGACAAGCATCATTCTGCACAATAAAGAATTCGTATCTAAAATGGCACCTGAGTTAAATCTTGGCACTCCCTCTTTAATGTTTTTCACAAAAAATCTTGAACAATTACATAGCGACTTATCAAACAAAAACGTTAAAGTTGGAGAAATTGTTAATATGCCTAATGGTAAGGTGTTTAATTTTGCAGACAGTGAAAATAACTACTTTGCCGTGATGGAAAGAAACAAGTAAGAATTGAGGGATATTCTCCTGGTAAAGAGAAAAAGCATGGATCTGATTCCATGCTTTTTCTTTTGAATTATTTAAAATAGTCCCTTAAAAACATAGCTGTATCAATCATTTTTACTCTTATGGCATTCTCCATTCCAAAATACCCTTTAATCAGAATAGTTGTTTTTTCCTTTATTTGACCAACAAGCGTTTGATGCAATTCATCGATAGAATGAAAATGTTTCACATTTTCATCGGCTATACCGGATTGATTTGCAGCCTTTCCTATTATTTTTGTTCCTTCCCCTACTGTATAAAGATAATCAATTTTACAGCTAGCTGCATAACTTCCTATATCTCTATAGGCTTGTTCCTCATGAATGCCTAAGTCAAACATGCAGCCCAAAATAGCAATTTTTGTATCCTTACCAATATTGGATAAGACATTAATGGCTTCTTTCATAGCATCAGGTTTTGCATTAAAAGTATCATTAATGATGGTTATTTCATTTTTTAAATGATAGATTGTTAAGCGGCCAAACGTTTGATAAAAGTTTTCTAATCCAAGACGTATATCAATTATGGACAATCCTAATCGATGGGAAACTGCTATAGCAAATAAAGCATTATACACATTATGTTTACCGAAAATCGGAATATAAAATGGGCAGTCCATACCATCCATTTCAACCCGAAAATTCATTCCATTCTCAGTGTAATAAATTTCCCTCGCCTGATAGTTGGCTTTGTTTTGAATGCCTATAGAAAGAATTTCGCCCCGAAAATCCCCTTTATCCAACAATTTTGAATTCAGATCGTCCTCGTTTAAAAATAAAATCCCATCTGATTTCATTCCTTTAATCAATTCTGACTTTGCGGCTATTACACCAAATTCCTGGTCCTCAAAATTTCCAATATGGGCTATTCCGACATTGGTGATGATTCCGATATTTGGTTGAATAAGTTTGCAATGCTCCGTAATATTCCCAGCATGTGTCATCCCGTATTCTAAAACCAGCGCCTCATAAGTAGGATCAATTTGCTTCACATACTGAGATGTAAACCAAACGTCATTGCCATTTTCATATGACTTAAAAACCTTCCAGCGCCTCTGTATAATAGATGACACCATTTCTTTAGTAGTTGTTTTCCCTGAACTTCCTGTAATGGCTATAATCGGTTTTTCTATACCAATATTATCCACTTTCAATCACCCGCTTTTCACATGAGGATTAATGTATAAAACTCCTTTTCAAAAATGGAGCTTTCAATTAACAGGTTATGAAAAAAGAAATAAAATTGTTATACGAAAATAGAAATCACCCAAAAAACCACACCTATTTTTGGTATAGCCCCATGCGAAATATTCCAAACATAATATACTACTATAAAACTATTTGAAAAGGTGATGAAGTGTCACAGAATAATATTGTTCATATTCATTTTCTTGAGGAGAACCCAAACAGGGAACTATTAATCTCTCGGAAGTTGTGGAAGGAATTTGGTTTAAACAGGCGTAATTATTCTATTCAGTTTGGTCATCGGATTATCGTAGCAAAAGTTATCCCTATTGACGGCAACGAATCAGAAATTTATTTGTCCTCAATATTAATAAAAGAGTTAATGATCCCTTTCCCCTGCAAGTTAAGGGCTCATTTTGATAATGGCACACTGCGGATAGGTCCATTAGTAGGAATATTAATGGCAGATAGCTCTCACATTCAATTTTTTGAATATCTACTGTCGACGCTGAAGAATGAACCAATATCCATTTTTCTTTTTACTCCTCAGGTAATCAATTGGTCGAAAAAAAACGTCATAGGTACATTTCTCGAGACGACAATAGATGGGTCAAATAAATGGCTGGAATGCCAAATTCCTTTCCCTAACGTGGTCTACAACCGAATCTATGGGAGGGAAAATGAACAAAAAGAGATTTTTAGCGTCTTCAAGAAGAATATGAATCTTTATACTAGCGCTAAAATGTTTAATTCTTCTTTTTTTAATAAAGACATGGTTTACCAACAACTCAATTCCCATCCTGAGATTATGAAACATATCCCTGATACATGTTTAGCCCCGTCCGTTTCAGACATACAGGACTTTTTAAACAGGTATCAAGAAATTTTTCTTAAACCAGTAACAGGAAGTTTTGGATATGGTATTTTCAAGGTAAGTTACCAAAATGGGACAGGCTTTCTATGCCAATACCGTGAAGATTCACAAGAAGTGTTTCGGGTTTATAAGAGTTTAGACGACCTCGCTGATCATCACTTTAAGGATGGATTATTATCCACCTATCTTTTGCAGCAAGCTATCGATCTAGCTTGCGTCGACGAACAAACCTTTGACTTTAGAATACATCTTAATAAAGACGGTTATAACAAATGGCAGCCAACCGCAATGGTTCCCTTTTTGACGAATAAAAATCAAGTAACTACTCATTCCGGAAAGTATACCTCAAGAGACGTTCTTAAAGAAGTATTTTGTGAGCGGAGTATCGAATTAACAAATCAAGTGAAAGATGCAGCAATCTATGCGGTCACAGCAATGGAATCCTCCCTAAATCAACTTATTGGAGAGGTTGGGATTGATATCGGTATTGATAAGAATGGTCATATTTGGATCTTTGAAATTAATTCGAAGCCTAGCCACATGATAACTATTAGCGAAAGTCTTATGAATGAATATCAGCATTCCACCCGCTGCCTAAGTGAATTTTTCCAATACTTGGCGGGCTACCGAATGAAACACGGGGACGGTTCTGCTGCATCACCTGATGCAAATTAAACGGAGTATAGGTAAATTTATATTCTGGAAACCCTTTATAAGCCTCAAAGCTTGACAAGTTGACGTCAAAAGCCGCCAAAAATGGCGGCTTTCTCTTGAATTGGAAAAACTCCTTCGATATTTCAAATAAAAAAGAGGATTTTTGGTTTTACAGAACCGCTTCCCTTCATTAGTTTGCATGCCGCATTCCCATATCTGCAGCCGTTTTACGTGAGACTTTGTGGTTAATTAGGTAAATGCTTAACAGAATTAATACCATGCCGCCAAATAAGCTAGCTGTAAACGGCTCGTTTAACATAAATGTTCCGATGACCACGCTAATCATTGGTACAAGGAACGTGAAGGAACCAACCTTGCTGGCTTCACCTGCACTCATTAATTTCAGGTAGGCAGCCGTTGCTAAGGTTACACCGAAGATACCCGCATATAGCAGGCTCCAAACAAATGAAGCGTTCCAGTGAATGGCGTGCAGGTTTTCGGTGTATGCTCCATAACCAAACATTAGCAAACCACCGATGATATTTTGGATGGCTACAAGCCATAGGTTATGCACAAGTGCACTAGTTTTTTTGACATAGACTGTGCCGATGGCCCAGCCCATTCCGGTAATGAGTGCAAGAATAATTCCAATTGCAGAAATTTTTCCCGACATCCCTTCAAGACTTACCACGACCACGCCAAGAAATCCAATGACCATGCCTAGAATTTTCTTTGCTGATAAGGATTCCTTCAGCCACATCCAAGCTAGTAAAACCACAAGCACGGGCTGCAGATACACAATAACGCTAAATAAGCCGGAAGGAAGATACTGCAAGCCAATCATCTGGATGCCATTGAACATAAGGATATTAAAAAATGTTGAAATAAGATAAATAGACCACGTTTTTTTCCATTGGATTTTTCGCCATTTCGGGATTAAAATAAACGCCAAAAAAACCCCGCCAATCACTCCACGCAGTCCGGCAAAAAGCATCGGCGACGAATAGTTGAGAGACACTTTGTAGACCGGCCACATTGTTCCCCAAATCAGAACAACAAAAGCAATGCCAAGGGCCGTCTTTGTTCTGGACAATTGCTCCATTTTTTTGAGTACCTCCCCTAAACAATGTATTAATGATGTAAATTATTTCACAATTTCCATTCTATCACTTTTTTCAGAATATTGTTTGAATTGTGCTTTTCGATTTACTAAACAAATATGACACAGTGTCATTTTTGGTGTTGACTTATGACGATGTGTCACATATAATACTTCTTATCAAGAATTGTGACACATTGTCACACCTCAGACAGGAGAATATTGATGCCTAAACAAACGTTTTTTCATTTACCTAAAGATAAACAAGACACTTTAATTCAATCTGCCAGGAAAGAATTCTCTAGGGTCCCATTACACGAAGCATCCATTGCCAACATTATCAAAGATGCTGGAATACCTAGAGGAAGCTTTTACCAATATTTTGAGGACAAAGAGGATCTGTTTTATTACTTGTTAAGCCGGCTCTCACAAATCAATTATGAGAGATTTGTTTCAACCCTAAAGACTCATGACGGTGATTTATTTAATACGTTTATTGACTCATTTCAATTAATGATCAAATACCTTAGAAATCCGGAGCACCAAAATCTTTTTAAAAATGCTTTTTTAAATATGAACTATAAAATGCAAAATACTTTGGCCAATAACATTTATGAAGAGGATCAGAAAAAACGATATTTAGATATGGTTAACTTAATTAACATAAGTAATTTAAGCATTAAGGATGAACAAGAGCTACATCACGTTATAAAAATTATAAACGCAGTCACATTCCATAACCTCGTGCAAATGTTTGTAAAGGATTTATCGGATGAAGAAACTCTTCAAAATTATATTAGCCAGCTTGACTTGCTAAAACGCGGGTTATATAAAGTAGAACACCAATGAACTCCCTTAAAGGGATAAAAAGGAGAAAAACATATATGGATTCAACATTACAACAAAAGAAAACACCCTATTTAATGCTTGCGATTTTATTTGTCGGAGCATTTGTTTCCTTTTTAAATAATTCACTTTTAAATGTAGCGCTGCCATCAATGATGACAGATTTAAATATTAAAGATTATTCCACTATCCAGTGGCTTGCAACAGGATATATGCTAGTTAGCGGCGTTTTAATTCCTGCCTCAGCATTTTTGTTAACACGCTTTTCGAATCGTCGTTTATTTATAACATCTCTCGCCATTTTCACTCTAGGTACTGCATTAGCAGCCTATGCTCCAAACTTTAGTGTATTACTTACCGGGCGATTGGTTCAAGCAGCAGGTTCTTCCGTAATGGGGCCATTATTAATGAATGTGATGCTAATCAGCTTCCCACGGGAAAAACGCGGAACTGCAATGGGAGTTTTCGGATTAGTTATGATTACAGCTCCTGCAATCGGGCCGACTTTATCTGGTTATATTGTAGAAAATTATGACTGGCGTTTACTGTTCGAAATGATTTTGCCGTTAGCTGTCATTAGTTTAGTATTAGCTATTTGGAAGCTTGAGAATGTAATGGAACAAAATAAAAATGCCAAACTGGATTATTTCTCAGTTGTATTATCTTCTATCGGCTTTGGCGGTTTGTTATATGGTTTCAGTTCTGCGAGCTCAGACGGCTGGACAGATACAATCGTCTTAACCACTTTAATCGTTGGCGCTATTGCCTTAATTGCCTTTATCGTCCGTCAATTAAAAATGGCTGAACCATTACTGGATTTACGTGTCTACAAATATCCAATGTTTGCACTTGGCTCAGTTATCGCGATTGTAAATGCAGTAGCGATGTTCTCCGGGATGATTTTAACACCGGCATATGTACAAAATGTCCGTGGCATTTCCCCGCTTGATTCAGGATTAATGATGCTGCCTGGTGCGATTGTGATGGGGATTATGTCGCCGATAACAGGGAAATTATTCGATAAATTTGGTCCTCGCATTCTTGGTGTAACAGGACTTGTGGTTACAGCCATTTCAACTTATATGCTGGCAAACCTGCAAATCGACTCAAGCCACGCCTATATAATACTTGTTTACACTCTCCGTATGTTTGGGATGTCAATGGTAATGATGCCAATTATGACAAACGGACTTAACCAATTGCCAACGCGCTTGAATCCGCACGGTACAGCTGTAAATAACACCGCACAGCAGGTGTCAGGTTCAATTGGTACAGCGGTTCTTGTTACCATTATGAATTCCGTTACTAAAACAGAAGCTCAAAGCCTAGTGGCTGGCGTAGATCCAACAACCTTTACCGCTGCTTCAAAAGCGCTATTAACACAGAAAGCTCTATTAGCAGGCATTCAATATTCATTCTATGTAGCACTTGGCATAAATATTGTCGCCCTAATCCTAGCCTTATTCGTTAAACGAGTCGATACAAGCAAAGAGTCGGTAAGACAATTAGACCAGCAAAAAAATAATCCTACCAAAGCGGTAGCACATTAATGGTATGTGGGGGACGGTTCTTCATTTGATGCACAAGAACCGTCCCCATGCATCATTCTGCTCTCAACATTCCTGCCAATTCTTCTAAGGCGCTCAGCTGTTGAATGCGGTAGTGGCGCCCCTCTTTTTTTAAATAGCCTTTTTCGCAAAATTGCCCGAGCACGTGCAGCAGGTGGCGGTATGAAACTCCTAAAAAGTCACATACCGAAACATGTTTTTCCTTATATATTCTTTCATCAGCCGTTTGCAAAATAAATTCGGCAAGCCGGTTTTCAAGCGGGAACGCGAGGCTTTGCGAATATTTTGCGGCCATTTTAGTTGCTTTGGCACTTAATAACTTTGTTAATTCACGCAAGAATACTACATCTTCTAACAGCTGTGTGCGGAAGCGATGAAAAGGAAGGGCAAAGCAAACCGTCTTTGTAGTGGCTTGAATCCCTTTTGTATAGTACACATCGTTTAATAATTCCATTTCTCCTACATATTCGTTCTCATTGATAAAGTTAATTAACGAAACTTTCCCATTCAGATGCGTTAAATAAATCTTCGCTTTGCCTTCAATGACATAATATAAAAAATCCGGTCGCATTCCCTCTTGAATAATCCACTCATCTCGTTTATATTCACGCACCTCTACAAACTCGTCAATTGGAAAAGAAAATAAATGGGCAATGGAGTGTTCTTCCAAATATCGTTTCCTTTTTTCATTTTTATAAATTTCCATAATCCACCTCAGAATATGAGATATCTCATATTATTGTACGATTCCACATGATATCATGCAAATCATGAGGTGAAACATTATGAACACACAACGCTGGATGAGCAGCCAGTTTTTTACTTTTTATTTAACTTGGGGCGTCTTCCTTCCCTATTGGACGGGTTGGATGATTCATACAAAAGGAATTTCGATTTCACAAGCCAGTTTAATTATGAGTTTAGGTTTGGTTGTTCGGGGCATTTCCACATTAATGGCGTATCCATATTTTTCGAGGAAGTTCAGCAGTAAAACTTTATTAAATGGGATGGCAATTGGGACATTGGTTTCCATTCTGTGTTATATTCCTTCGAATTCCTTTGCCAGCATACTACTTGTAACGCTGCTAATAAACTTTTTTTACCCTACATTGATGCCTGCTCTGGATACCGCGGCTGGCATCCTAGTACAGAGTAAGCAATTAAAACATTATGGAAAGAGTCGTTCATGGGGGTCTATAGGGTTTGTCGCTGCTGGCATGGTCTTAACAGTCTTAACAGGAGCACTTGGAGATGTAGTCATTTTATGGGCGCTCTTAATCGGTACTATGGTTTTCGTTGGACTTGGCCTTATGCCAGCACCACTAATTTTGTCTGAAAAACCTCAACCTAATCAAACAAAAAAAGCAAGAATGCTGAACTTATTTCGCATCAAACACTTTGGTTTGGTGCTCGTAATTGTAATTTTACTGCAGGCAGCCCATGCAACTTATTACACCTATGGATATATTTTTTTACAAGAAATCCATTCACCAAAATATTTAATCGGCGTAATCCTGAACATTGCCGTGATTGCAGAAATCATTTTCTTCTTAATTGCCGATCGGTATTTTCAGCGATTTTCATCAGGGTCTTTACTAGCACTTTCAGCTCTAGGTTCAACTGTACGTTGGATATTAGTGTTTATTTTTCCAAATGTGGTGGTCTTCTCTATTTCGCAAGTTTTGCATTCACTTTCGTTCGCCATGGGTCATTACGCCTTTATGAAATACTTGATCAAAAATATACCGCACCAGCAGATACCGAATGCACAAGGCATGTATTCAGCACTTGCATTAAGTTGGAGCACAGCGGTATTCACTATATTCGGCGGCTATCTATATGAAATCGAGCCGCGATTCGCCTTTATTGGCATGATTGTTTGTTCCATCCCTTCGATGGTGCTTGCGCTTATATATCGGAAACTTGAAAAATAGGGACGGTTCTTGTGCATCTTATGATGCACAAGAACCGTCCCTTGGTATTTCCTTTGCATTTACTCAATACTAGAATTCGTAATATCAGCCTCTATCCTGCTCAGGAACTCTTCTGCGGCGCTGTAACCTTGCTGCTTCAAATACCAGTTATTTGCAGCTGCCTCGATTAACCCAGCTACATCACGTCCTGGCTGAAGTTGGATTTCAATGGAAGGTATCTTAACACCCATATAGTCTGTAGAGTGAACTTCTTGGTCCAAATCGTTATACAAGGCATCTTTTTCCCATCTGGTCAAATTAATATCCAGCGCGATTCGTGTTTCGTCCTGAAAAGCCTTGCGTCCATATAACCGAACCACATTCAGCAGCCCAATACTGCGAAGAGCCAAAAACTCTTTGGTTTTCTCATCATGAGTACCCAGAATGGTTTGATGACTAAGTTTTTTTAGAACAACAATATCATCCGCTACCAGCCGATGTCCCCGGCGGATTAAAGTGTGTGCTGTCTCGCTTTTTCCGACCCCCGAATTTCCGCGAATTAAGACCCCAATACCGGATACATTCATACAAACTCCATGCACAGCAATTTCCGGTGCTAATTCTTTCACCAAATACGCATCCAATTTGGGAATAAACTCTGATGTAATCTCAGGCTTATTTGTCAACAACAAGGGGATGCCCTGTTCAACACAATGTTGATTCAAATAGGTAAGTCCTTCTTCACCACAAGTTACGATAAAGCATGGCGGATGATAATGGACAATATTTCCGATTCGGATTTTCCGTTCCTCTTTACTTAACCTATGTAAATAAGTAACTTCCTTTTTTCCTAAAATTTGAACTCGCTCTGTTGGAAAAAAGTCAAAATGGCCAACAAATTCCAAGCCCGGACGATGCACCCGTGATTGCGTTATCACATTCTGAAGCTTACTTTCACCAGCAAGCACCTTCAATGAAAACTTCTCTACCAAGTTTTCAACTGTTATTTTCTTCACTTCTAAACTCCCCTCAATTAGTCTTTATATAATTGCATTATACTTAGATTAATGGAATCATCATCATTATCAAAATAAATTGTTGTTTCTAACAATCCTTGTCCATGTAGATTACTCCCTCGGTATTACTGGTAAAGGACGAAGAAACATAAGAACCGTCCCCATGCATCACTTTTCCTTTAAATAAATAATCAGCTCGGAACGGCTTTTGAGTTCTAGTTTATCTAGAATGCGGGAAACATAGTTTTTAACTGTTCCTTCTGTTAAAAATAATGTCGCACTGATGGTCTTATTGCTTTTCCCTTGCATAATTTGTTCAACGACTTCTATTTCTCTTGGTGTAAGTATCTTGGACAAGTCTTTCTTTTCCGTGGTAGGTACCTGCAGAGATTCGGGAACATTCCGGAGGGCGCTGATTAGTTTACTTGTTACATCTGAATGAAGTAGCAGCGTTCCTTCGTGTGCGGCCTTTATTGCCTTAATAATCTCTTTTAGGTCAGAGTCCTTTAGAATAAAACCGTCTGCCCCATTCTTCAGTCCGTTAAAAATATACTCATCTTCATTAAAGGTAGTTAAGATGATTACTTTCACATTTGGATATTTTTCCTTAACTGCTTTTGTAGCCTCGATGCCATTCATGACAGGCATTCTGATGTCCATAAGTATCACATTAGGCGTCATTCTTTCCAATAATGCAATAAGTTCTTCCCCATTCGTTGCTTCCCCGATGATCCGAATTTCTTCATTTAAGCTAAGTAACATTTTTAAACCATCCCGGACAATTCCTTGGTCATCTACAATTATCACGTCAATCACTTTTCATCACTCCACATTTGTCACAAATGGAATTTCTGCTTCCACCGCAAAACCGTGTCCCTTGGCCGACACAAACTGAATACTCCCTCTCAATAAATGGATTCGTTCCTCCATTCCCCGCAGGCCGTGGGATTTTTTAATATCGGTACACCCTTCCCCGTCGTCCTCTACTTTCACCAACGCCTTTTTTTCATTTACAAAAATATCAATATGAAACGCATGGGCATTCCCATGCTTAATCCCGTTCGTAATGGCTTCCCTCACTGTTTCAAAAATTCCATTTTGAATGTCGCGGCTTGCGAACTCAACGGTGTCATCGAAAAATAATTCAAATTGTAATCTGCCGGCGGTTTGCAAGCTATCTATTAAATCCTCAATAGAGTCGCGAAGTTTAACCTTATCTTTCCATGCCTGATTATCCTTTAAAACGTCAACTGCTTTACGAAGGTTCGTTATCGATGTTTGCGAAATGACTAAGGCTTTCTTCATGACATCCTTTGATTTTTCTGGATTTGAATCCATCATATTGCCGGCAAATTCCAGGTGCATTTTTAAGGCGATCAGAGCATGGCCAATGGAATCGTGAAGCTCCTGTGCAATTCTAGTCCGCTCTTTTATAATCGTGATTTCCTTCAGTTTGGCATTTGCCTCCATTAATTCAGCATTGAGCAGATTTCCCTTCTCCCTTTCCCTGCTGTTGCTCCGAACAAGGAAGATTAGGGCCATTAAAGCAAAGTAAGGGATTAATGCTTGTTGGATTCCTGCCTTAAGAGCAAACATACCGATAACAAACATGAAAATATGAAGAATGACAAGAGCAATTTGTATAGTCGGCAGATAAATAAAAATTTCAACGATTGGAAAAATAAAATAAATATTTAGCGGTATGTTATCAAATTGAATCACATATAAACCGATTGCTATAATACTTACCGACATCGATATATAGTAGATTATACGATTTTTTTCATATAGTTGGTAATGATTTCTGTAAATATCATTTAAATGCAAAATAACCAATCCTATAATGAAAGCCGCCTTTATAGGTATCGAAGAAGGAGACTGCCCCATAATATCAATCGAAGCCATAATGATCAGGATGATTCGAAAAATCATCATGACCGAGGGAGTTTTATGTTTTTCCATGACATAACATCACATCCATCATTTAGTTTCTATTTTAATTGCATTATACTATTCTGCTAAAAAACTGAATAGCTATCAAAAGTCATACAAAAATGAAAAATGGGGACGGTTCTTCTGCATCTGATGCAGAAGAACCGTCCCCATGAAACTTCCCATAAACTTAAACTGATACAGGTTCCTTTTCTACACTACGTTTCTCTTTCGATAAATCCTTCTTATTGTTTACAGGTGCGCGTCCTTTACTTAAGCCAAGTGCAAACGCTGTTGAAGCATGAATTTCGTCGAAAAGCTCTGGGTTTTCCACTAGTGAAATGCCATAAGATGGTATCATTTCTTTTATTTTTGGTTCCCACGCTTCGCGGTGCTGAGGGAAACATTTTTTTATGATCTCGAGCATGACGGAAACAGCTGTTGATGCACCTGGTGAAGCACCGAGCAATGCTGCGACTGATCCATCTGCTGCAGTAACCACTTCAGTACCAAATTGAAGCGTTCCTTTACCGCCCGCTTCTGTATCTTTAATAACTTGTACACGTTGTCCGGCTACCACGATATCCCAATCTTCGCTTTTTGCATTTGGAATAAATTCGCGCAGCTCTTCGATACGCTGTTCCTTCGATAACATTAGTTGTTGGATCAAGTATTTTGTTAATGGAATGTTTTTGGCACCTGCCGCCAACATCGTAATGACATTATTTGGTTTGACAGAACCTAATAAGTCCATATTTGAACCAGTTTTCAAAAATTTGGGTGAAAAACCCGCAAATGGTCCAAACAATAGTGATTTTTTGTTATCGATAAATCGTGTGTCAAGATGCGGCACTGACATTGGAGGAGCACCAACCGCCGCCTTGCCGTATACTTTTGCATGATGCTTGTTTACAACCTCAGGATTGTTACATACTAAGAATAGTCCACTTACAGGGAATCCTCCAACATGTTTACTTTCAGGAATACCGGTTTTTTGCAGTAAAGGCAAGGAGCCGCCGCCGCCGCCAATAAAGATAAATTTTGCAGTATGGCGTTCAATTTCACCGGTTTCCATATTCCACACTTTTAATTCCCATAGTCCATCCTCAGTACGTTTAATATCATCAACTTGATGTTTGTATTTAATATCAACGTTTTGATTCTTTAAATGTTCAGTCAACATGCGTGTTAAAGCACCAAAGTTTACATCCGTACCAGAGTCAATTTTTGTAGCCGCTATTGGTTCCTTCGAAGTCCGGCCTTCCATAATAAGCGGAATCCATTCTTGCAATTTTTTCGGCTCATCGGAATATTCCATCCCTTGGAACAATGGATTGTGTGAGAGTGCTTCAAAACGTTTTTTCAAGAACTCTACATTATTTTTCCCTTGTACCATACTCATATGTGGCAGCGGCATAATAAAATCGTGCGGATTGCGGATCAGATTACTGTTAACAAGATAAGACCAAAACTGTCGTGAAACCTGAAACTGTTCATTAATTTTGATAGCTTTGTTTATATCTATTGAACCGTCTGGTTTTTCTACAGTGTAGTTCAACTCGCACAGTGCAGAATGTCCAGTTCCTGCATTATTCCATTCGTTCGAGCTTTCCTCGCCTGCTTTTTCAAGCTTTTCAAAAACTGTAATTTTCCAGTCCGGTACTAATTCCTTCAAGAGTGTCCCTAAAGTGGCACTCATGATTCCGGCACCAATTAAGATAACGTCTGTTTCAGTTTGTCTGCTACTCATTTTTCCCATCCCTTATATGGTATGATTTGCAGAAAGGATGCTGGCGCCCATGCTTAAAGCAAACAGCAAGCTAAGGCGCGACTAGTTACACACCTTTTCTGGATCAATTAATTCCTTTATATAGTGTATCACTAATATCGATAGATTTAAATATTTATTACTATAATAATAGTTAGTAAGCTATTTAAAAGCTGGTAAAAGTGAGAAGTACATCCACAAGGCCCTGTATTTATCAAATCTTTTTGGCGATCGCTTACATTTTTGTAAAATCATTTTTTTATGATGAATATTTATAAACCGCGCCGTTTACCTATACACGGATTATATTTAATTATCCTATTAATATCTTTTCTTCAGCATATCTAAGTCTTGCCTCATGGCGCTGCGACATGAGCGCGAATGCCATGGTTAATGGCCCAAGGCGACCGATGAACATCATTAAAGTTATTAAAAGTTTTCCATAAGGTGATAAATCCCCTGTGATACCCGTTGACAATCCGACTGTTCCGAATGCCGAAATGGTTTCAAAAAGCAGCTTATTCATCGGCATATCTTCTGTGTATGTCAGCAAAAAGAATATCGTAAAAATAAAAATGATGGCTGACACCCCAATGGATAAAGATTTATTGACCAAGCTCCAGGAAATTCTTCTTTTAAAAATATTAACATCGCTTCGATTCGTCAACACTGTCCAAAAGGCAAATATGATAATGGCAAACGTCGTAACCTTAATACCTCCGCCCGTAGAGCCCGAAGAAGCACCGATAAACATCAATGCCATCGTAAAAACTTGCGAGGACAGCGTCATGTGGCCAATATCAATGGTATTAAAGCCGGCCGTTCTTGGTACGACACCTTGAAAAAAGGAGGCCCAGAATTTGTCGTTCCAGTTTAGGTTTCCAATCGTTGCGGGATTATGAAATTCAGAGATTAATATAATGATTGTTCCCACAACATTAAGGATTAATGTCATAAGCAGCGCCACTTTGGAATGAAGGGACAGCTTACGTAAAGATTTTTTCTGCCAGACATCCAAAATGACTGTGAAGCCAATACCGCCGATGATAAATAAGGAAGTGATGGCTAAGTTGACGGTTGGATCCCCTACCCATTTGCTGAGATTGTCTGGTTCGAGGCCAAAACCGGCGTTGTTAAAAGCGGATATGGAATGAAAAAATCCGTAATACAAGGCTTTAGTCCATGGCATCTCAAAAGACCAGCGTATGGCTAAAATTAGCGCCCCTGTTATTTCTACAATTAAAGTTATCAAGATAATTCTAAAGACTAGCTTTACCACGCCTGAAAGTGTAAATAGGTTAAGCGAATCTTGAAGTAGAAGTCTTTCTTTCAAGCCAATTTTCTTTCCGAGGATGATAAACATGAAAATGCCTATGGTCATAAATCCCCAACCGCCAATCTGAACTAAGAAAAGAATTACCAGTTGGCCGAAAATGGTAAAGGTTGTTCCTGTATCCACAACCGCGAGACCTGTTACGCAGACAGCAGAGGTTGCCTCGAATAAGGCGTCGACAAAATGGAGGCCCCTTCCCTCCTCATAAGTCGAAATGGGCAGCATTAATAAAAGTGTACCTAGTAAAATAAGTACCGCAAATCCGATAACCAGAATTTGCGCAGGATGAAGCTGGATAAACTTCCCTTTTTTCTTGATTAACTCCACAAATACTCCCCTTTGTTTGATAAGATATAAAATGTGTAAATATGGATAAATTTATGAATCATATCTTACTCTTGGGAATTGGATTTGTAAATAAAAAATTTCCTTTTCCCGCGTGTTGTTTCCTTTCATGATTCCATTTCAGATTCTTCCCAACTTTGCGCGGTTTTAAAAATTTTCTTAGCCTCATGCCGGTCGGTGGCCTGCAATTTATTAAGAATATTCGTAACATGATTTGCTACAGTTTTCACACTTAAATGGAGTTTTGCAGCAATTTGTGCATTTGTTTTTTCTCCGACAATCAACTCCAATATTTCCTTTTCACGGGCAGTTAGGTCGGACAATACAGGATTTACCGATTCTATCTCTTCTGTTTTTGAAAAATAATGCATCATCCGTGCGGCAATGTCCGCGCTGAACACGGCGCCGCCATTTCCGACCATGCGAATAGAATGAAGGAGTTCCATTTCTCCGGCATCCTTTAACACATACCCGCTTGCACCCATTTTCATTGCCGTAAAAACAGATTTATCATTTTTAAGCATCGTGACAATTAGAATTTTTATTTTCGGAAATTTTTCCTTTATGATTTGAGTGGCTTCAATTCCATTTAGTCCTGGCATGCGAATATCCATGACAATGACATCCGGTTGGAGTGAGGACGCCATTTCTACAGCTTCCTCTCCTGTGGCAGCTTCTCCAATCACTTCTAAGTCATCCGTTGTTTGAATCAAATTTCGAACTCCTCCGCGAAACAACGGATGGTCATCAGCTAAAACTATTCTCATCCCTAATCACTCCTGTCGAAAAAGGCAGAACTGCCCTTACTCGTGCTCCACCCGTTTCCAAAGATTCCATTTCACATTTCCCGCCAAGCTCCAATGCTCGCTCTCTTATCGATGTTAAACCAATTCCTCCGTTTTGGGACGGCCTCAGCTTATCAGGAAACCCAGCGCCATTATCCGTAACCTCAAGTTCTAGTGTGTTTTCGACAATTGTTAAACGAACTGTGCATTTGGTCGCATTCGCGTGGCGGATTACATTGACGAGTGCTTCCGTTATAATCCGGTACGCTGCAACCTCAACTGCTGCGGGCAATACAGGCAAACTTTCCGGGGCTTCCAAGTAAATTTCAATAGAACTAACTTCCGATGTGGCAGACACTTCTTCCGACGTTTTCCTGATTTCGTCCACCCTCGCCTTGATTGAACCCAGCAGTCCAAATTCATCAAGAGTCGGTGGGCGTAATCCATGGACCATCGTACGAATTTCATCCACAGTTGAACGAATTACTTGACGCAGCCCCTCCATTAACTCCAAAGCTTTCGCTGGATTTCTTTCAATATATTGCTCGGCTGCCGCGACGTTAAAAGCTAATGACATGAGCCGAGGGGCAAGGTCATCATGAAGGTTGCGGCGAATATGGAGCCGTTCCTCTTCACGGGCCAGCACCAATCTTTCCCGTGACTGCTGTAGGTCATTTGCCAGTAATTTCATTCCCAAAGTCATTTTCACATTTTGAAGAACGGGACCAGCTTGGCGGAGAAGAACCTCAATAAGTTTATTGTCCTCACCAGTAAATACCTCATTTAAAGACCTGCTTGATAAATGAAGTGTCCCTAGCTCTTCTCCTCCATGAATAATCGGTAATGTGTGGATATCAAACTTTACTTTTCCCGATGCTGCAGCAAGTGTCTCTTTTCCGTTTATATTAACGAAAATCCCGGCGTATGGCAGGCGAAGGGCATCCCGTATTGTACCCGTCACAACGTTTAGCATCTCTTCAGGAGGAATGGGTTTGATCAAATGATCCCCAAGTTCCTTCAGTATGGTATATGGTTCATCATGTCTTCCCTTCATCAGCCTGTTCACAAGGAGCTGCAATCTTTCTTTTATTGGCGCGAAAAAAATTGCAACAATGGCGGTTGCCACTAAGGAAATGATGAAGTTGTTATCTGTCTTAAACAAGCTGCTAAAATAGAGAACTAAAAATGAGTATAGAAGAATAATAGCCAGCGACAAGGTGCCATAAACAACCGTCCGGTTCACAATAGGGTCAATGTCCCACAGGCGATGACGAAGAATCGCAAATGCCAATGTTAATGGTATGATGGCCACAACGCCATACAGTAATGCACTTAAATAAAGATAGGATACAGGGTTTTCGCCAAAAATCGGATAGACAAAAAAACCGCTTATGATGATTGACCCCAGAAATGAAACTGATAATCCAAAGACCACCCATTTGGTTTGCTGCCGTTCTACCCGGGTGGATATTTTTTTATATTGATAGATTTGTGAATAAATCGTCATAATAATCATGATTCCATAATAAAGCAGTCTCGCCGTGCTCGACCAATTTAATAAATCAACAACCGTGCCCGGAAAAATCAAACTAATGAACTGGATGATACAAAAAGGAGTAAAAAGGACAAGCGGCCAGCGGTGAATAAAACGTCCGTTAGGAAATATTAAGAAGAATAAGAATAAAGCCATTCTACCTACAGCCCCGATTATTTCCGGAAACTGCTCTACCAATTTGCGGCCATCTGATGCAAGGTATACCAATGATGTGTAGGCTGATCCATATGTGACCAATGCCAATACTGCCAGAAGCCCCATCATATCCCGCCTGCTTTTAATAAAAATGATGATAGCTGCTGTGAAAAATAGGAAGGCAAACGCGGATTCGAGGATGACAAATAATGCCGCATACGTGTTAGAGGTTAAATGGTATTTGCTTAACGCTTCAATCGTTGTTGGGGGCGCAGGTGCCAAGGAATTGCAGGACTTGAGGATACATTCGTTTCGTAGGGTGTCATAATAGCCCGCAATGGATTGAATGAAAAATACTAAGGTCAATATAGAAAAAATAATCACAAAGACTTGAAACAGGAAAATTTTCTTATTTACTCCATTCATCCAGGAACGATCCCCACCTTTTGTACCTAAGATATAGGAAAATTATAACAAGACGACCAACTTCTGTATAGATTTGGTTTTTCCCGTTTATTCCCATAGAAACTTCCCGATTGAAATGGGAATCCCCCTCCCTTCAAATCAGGAATTCCCCTTTGATACGATTAATTCGTAAACAACAATACAAAGGGAGTTGGAAAACATGACGTTAGAAAAAATCGTTAAGGTTCTTGGGTTTATTGCTTTCTTAGGGGGAATCGCCAGAATGGGGATGACGCCGTCAGGTTTGATTTGGGGGTCGGACAGCACACCTGAACTAATCTTCGCTTTTGCGGCAAGTATATTAATGGCAATCTCGTCTATGGCTTTGTTTATGTCCCAGTCACGGCAGACAGGGGTTTTCGGTTTCATCTCCGGTCTTATTCTTTCTGCAGGAAACTTAATGCTATCGGCGACATTCTATGGGTTGTTCGCTTACGGCGATTACCCGAAAGACGGCTTGTTCGTCAATCTTGCGAATAGTCTCTCCTACGGAGGGCTGCTGCTTGCCACGGTCATCCTGATGATTGTTACCTTTCGTGCAAAAGTGTTCCCTCGCTGGTACGCAATTGTGTTCTTGCTGATGCTTGTCTGTCTTGGCCTTCCGTTCCTCGGTGATTTCTTCGCCTTCTTCTGGGGATTGACATATGTACTAATGGGTTACTCCATCTTCACTGGAAAAGGAATCAACGTTGTTACTGTTAAAAAAGAGGAAATTGCCTCATAAAATTATGATTTTTTCTTTAAAGTAATATATCAGCGGATTTTTTAAAGATATCAGCGAATTCTTGGCACATATCAGCGAATTTTTCATTATATCGGCAAATTTCCAATTTTATCAGCGAATTTTCGAAATATATCGGCGAATGCAAATTATTATAATTAAAAAAGCTCCAACGCCTAACTCTCTGGCTTTGGAGCTTTTTCAATTAACCTATAAAGCAGCAAATTCACTAATCAACTGCTCAAACCGTTTCAAAGCATTGTCTATCGGTTCAGGTTTAGATAAATCTACACCGGTTTTCTTTAACAACTCGAGCGGATAATCGGAGCTTCCGCTCTTCAAAAATTCAAGGTAAGCATTGACGGCTAATTCATCCCCGCTTAATAGCTGTTCAGCAATATGAATGGCAGAAGCAAAGCCGGTTGCGTATTTGTACACATAGAAAGGTCGGTAAAAATGCGGAATCCGTGACCAGCCGTATTTCACTTCCTCATCAAACACCACTTCGTCCCCGTTATATTGCCTAAATAAGGATTCGTAAATTTCACTAAATACATTTGCGTTTAAAGGTTTTCCGCTTTCCGCATATTCATGGGTGATTTTTTCAAATTCGGCGAACATGACCTGTGTAAAGAAAGTGCCTCTAAATTGGTCAATAAAGTGATTGAGCAAGTATTTCCGTATCTCTTGATTTGTTTCTTTTTCTAACAAATAATGAATCAATAGTACTTCGTTCACCGTCGAAGCCACTTCGGCTACAAAAATGCTGTAGCCGGCGGAGATTCTAGGCTGATGCTTGCTGGAATACCAGGAATGCATGGCGTGACCGAATTCGTGAATCATGGTGAACATACTATCCAAATCATCATGTTGGTTTAGCAGCACAAATGGATGTACCCCATAGACACCAAGGTTGTAAGCGCCCGAACGCTTGCCTGGCGTTTCCCGTACATCGATGTAGCGGGCATCTTTAAAGGTTTTCAGAGTATTAACGTAATCCTCTCCCAGGGGTGCCAAAGCTTTTAAAATCGTTTCATACGCTTCTCCATAGGAAATTTCTAATTTTACACCAGGAACCAGAGGAACGTTCAGATCGTACTGGCGCAGCTCCTCCAAGCCAAGCAGTTTTTTTCGAATAGAGCCATATTGATGCAACGGTCCAATATTGGCTTTTGTCGCCGTAATCAGATTTTCATAGACCTCTTTTGGAACCATATCCCCGAACAAACCTTTTTCCAAAGCGGATGGGTAGTTCCGCAAGCGGGCCAACGTCGCATTAGTTTTAACGTTCGCAGACAAAGTCGAGGCAATCGAATTTTTCAATTGCAAATACGGCTGATAATAAGCCTTGTACGCTTCCCTCCGCTTGTCTCGATCCTCATCTTCAATTAACTTTGAGTACATGCCGCGCGTCAGTTCGACTTTCATTCCTTCATCACTCGTCACCTCGCCGAATTTGATATCGGCGTTGTTAAGCATACTGTAGGTGTGACTTGGCGCAGAAAGGGCCTCACCTAAGTTGGATAAGATCTCTTCTTTTTCCTTGGTCAGAACATGTGCTTTATATCGGAAAGCTTCAAAAAGATCTTGTTCAAAGTATTTTAACCGGGGTTCTTGCTCGATATATTCTCTTAATGTGCTTTCCTCTAGACTCAATAAAAATGGCATGAAAAATGATGAAGCTGCGCTTATTTTTACGGAAAGCTGCTTGGCACGGTCAACGAGCGATTGCGCCAAGGCATCGCGGGTGTCTACATCGGCCTGGAGCATGCCGTATACATAGACAAGATTTAATTTACTGGAAACTTCCTCTTTTTCGGATAGATAATCATAAAGCGACTCTCCATTGTGAATCGCACCGTCATATTTTTTCAATTCAGCAGTCTTTTTTTCAATCCAGAGATAATCATTTTCCCAGTCTTCAAGATTTTTATAAAGGTCCTTGAAATTCCATTTTTCTTTTTCCGGCACCTCAACCCTTGACTTATAGGTAATGGTCATGTGAATCCCCCTAGCAATTGTAAGTTACTTAATTTTACCATTTAATTGAATGCTGTTATAATCAAAACAAAAAAATTCCCGCGGGTGAGTTTATGAAAAAAAAATACTCGAATCTCGATGATGTGAAAAACAACAAGTCATTTAAAGATATGATGAAGTGGAACAAAGAAAGAAGAAGCAAGGTAAAGGATTTAACGATTAATATTCCACAATGCCAGGATAAACAGTTTGAAAAAATTAAAGAAAACCGGAGCCGAACTTCTTATACCTGGATTGGCCACTCCACCTTTTTGATTCAAATGAATGGGATTAATATATTAACCGATCCAGTTTGGGCAAAGCGGATGGGCTTTCAAAAAAGATTAACTGAGCCCGGGATTCCACTCGAGGATCTTCCTGAGATTGATGTAATCGTTATTTCTCATGGCCATTACGATCATTTGGATTTTCCAACCATCAAAAAGTTAAAGGGGAACCCTCAATTTTTTGTTCCAATTGGTTTAAAGCCGCTTTTTAACCGGAAAGGGTATCAAAAGGTCAGCGAAATGGGCTGGTGGGAAAGTGCTGAAATCAGAGGAATCCAAATTCATTTTGTCCCCGCCCAGCACTGGACAAGAAGGACTTTGACGGACATGAATACATCCCATTGGGGAGGGTTTATTTTTCAAAATCAAAAAGAAACGCTGTATTTTGTCGGAGATACAGGATATTTTGCCGGATTTAAACAAATCGCCGAACGTTTTAATAACATTGATACTGTGTTTATGCCAATTGGTGCTTATGAGCCGGAATGGTTCATGAAGGTTTCGCATATTTCGCCGGAAGATAGTGTTAAAGCCTTCTTAGAATTAAACGCGAAAGAATTTGTCCCAATGCATTATGGAGCCTACCGCATCGCGGACGACACAGGACCCGAAGCCCTCGAAAGGCTTTATCGTGAATGGGAAAAGCAACAACTGCCGAATAAACTGTTAAAGGTTTTGACAATCGGTGAAACAGTGATGAAAAAATAATAATATCTTAAAAAAAAGGTACATCACTTGATATTGTGTGTACCTTCCTTTAATTAATTTATTTTTTTATTGTTTTATAAATCACTGTTTAATCATATGTAAGGTTTCCTGTTCATTTATTATTTTCCACGACCTTGTCGAAAATGTTTTCACTTTTCGTAGGAGACTCTATCTGGCCTTTCCCCATTATTTTCATTAATGCTTCCTGTGTAAGAGGTTGTGCATGTGGCATTAGTTCAAATCCGAATTCGCCATCCGTTTCAATCGTTCCGATTTTTACATCAGAAATATAAGAAATTCCTTTTTGTCGCATCCGCATTTCTAATTGCCCTTGGGTAATACGAAGTTTTTTTAAACTTTCCATTATGATTTTTCCATCAACAATGACCAAGGTCGCTTCGCCAATTGCATAACGTTCAATAAAACTCGATTTCATCTGCAACTTTTGAAAAATAAATAAAAATATACCGAAGAAAATCAGAATAATGATTACCTGATAAAATTTATTTTCCTTAATAGCATGCCCCATGGTGGTCCCGGTTGCCAAAATGACAACCGACTCCAAATTGGTCATTCTCGCAACCGATTTTTTCCCGACAAATCTTAATATAACGATACTTGTAATTAATAAAATGGTTGCCTCATAAATAAAGTAGAATTTCAACAGTACCACACCAAACATAGCTTATTTACGGTTATTTTATCCCAAGTTCATTGGAAATCATCCACTAATTTCTCTCTCAAATTTGCCTGTTATAATAGGAGAATTAAGGAGTGGTTCCAATGAAGTTCATTAAACACCTTATTATTTTTGTCTTAGTCATAGGCCTTGGCTTATCAGCCTGGATTTATTACCCCAAATATCAAATTCACAATATAAAAAAACAGACTGTGGAAGTTAGTGCAACTGTCCATAAAATCACTTATCTTGATTATTTTCGAAACATGAAAAAAGATGAAATTAATCACCTGGCAATTGGCGACTCTGTCATACGCGGTGTAGGTGCGGGACAAAATGAAGATCTTGTCAATCAATTTTCGAACAAGCTAGGCAGCCAGATTCAGAAGAACATTCAATTTCAAAATGAAGGTATTAACGGGGTTACGAGCGGCGGGTTAAGGGAATTGGTTCTCGAAGGCCGGTTTGATGAAGAAATGAAGAAAGCCGACATCATTACCATCAATGTCGGCGGAAATGATGTACTGAGGGCTGCTAAGGGGCAGAACCTGCAAAATGTATTTCAATCGTTTGGTGAGCTACAAACCTCTTTTACAAAAAACTTAACTGACATTGCATCAAGTATAAAATCGGTGAATCCGAATGCCACCATTATATTTTTGGAATTATATAATCCGTTATCACCGTCCGACAAACTGTATTCTCTTGCAGATCAATTGTTGCCAAAATGGAATCTTAAGTTATATGAGACTGCCAATCAGTATTCGCCATCCCTAGTAATCGAAACCACTAAGGTAATAAACGGGGAGAGACCGGAAAATTTATCACCGGATGGTGTGCATCCTAATTCGAACGGTTATTCTGCTATATCAGAGCTAATGATTTATCAATTTAAGCATCAGTATCGAATCGATTCTGTATAAAACGAAGGAGCCTTGTGGGCCCCTTTGTTTTTTATATTTTTCTAACCGGCATACTATGTACCGGTTTTCCCGAAGTATTCTTTTTCAATATCCTCGAATTCTTTTTCTAATTCACTTATGGACCATTCATATAGATGTTTTTCATTGATTTTAAAGATACCTAATTTAATTAGCTCTTCAATTAGAAATTGTCTTTTTTCCTGAACAGTTTCGTTAAGAAGATGTTCCATTAAAAGCTCCCCCAATCTCTAAGCTAATAACAATTTCACTCACCTTCCATTGCCATTATAAAAAGTCCAATTCATGGAATTTGTCGAAAAAGCAGATTTTTACCGATTTGTTATCGTTATTTAATAAACTAGTGTGATAGTCACGAATATTTTTAATGAAATTGTAAAAAATTAGGCGTTTAAAAAATACTTTTTTATGAATACAATAAAGCCAGAATAAATAAATTTATTCCGGCTCTTTAGAATTATTCATTTTTCCGCCTTTGCAGTTCAGCCAATATGGCCGGGTATTCTTTGTCAATTCTAAAAAACAGCATTAGGATAATCTGGATAACAGCTAATGCGAGCGGTATTTGAATATTAACTGCTTTGATCATTTCAATAGCCAAAGCTGGCTGCTCGGCAGCCCCGCCTACATATCCGCCAATCCCAAGCAGCCATCCGACTACTGCAAGACCAAGCCCTGTACCAAACTTCATTCCAAAGCTAGCAGCACTATTGACCAGTCCTTCTGTCCGTAAACCGGTTTTGTACTCGCCGTATTCCACGGTGTCGTTGACCATCGCCAACAGCAACCCAAGCGTTGGCATGACTCCCAAGCCCGCTAACGCTGTCCCAACTAAAAAAACAGGTAAATTATTAGGGTCAGCCCATTTTATTATTTGCCCCACAATCGCTACCAGTGAACCAATTATGGCCACGTTCCTTTTCCCGAACCTAGCAACTAAAGGGCCGATGAAAAATAACCCCAAAATCATTGGTGCCGTTAACGTAAGGCCAATGATAGGAAATTTATTGATATCACCTATAACCCACTGCGCGTAGTATAGCCCTGCGCCTTGTACCAGACAGATGGTGGTGTAAAAGGTGACGCAAAAAAGCGTAATGATGATCCAGTATTTATTTCGTAAGATGGCCTTAAAGCCAGCTGAAAAGGGAATTTTGTCTATTTGTGATGTTGAAGATTCAATTCTTTCTTTGACAAATCGGAAGGTAATGTAAAGGGCAATAATTGATAACAATCCATAGAAACCAGCAAGTCCTGTCCATCCGATGAAAGCCGTCAACGGTTGGGTAAAGGTCATGACAATTAAGGTTCCAATCATGGTGAAAATCGTAGAGTAAATGTTTGATAAGGAACGGCTATGCTGATGCTGTGTCATGACGCCGAGCAATGTTTTGTACGGGATGGAAGCAGCGGTGTATAGGAGGATGAACAAAATGTATGTGATGTAGGCATAAATGATTTTGCCTGTATGATCGAGGTCTGGGACTGAAAATAACAATACAATTGAGACACCGAGTGGAACAGACATCCAAAGCAACCATGGCCTGGCTTTTCCATGTTTAGATCTCGTCATATCAACTATGGAACCCATTCCGATATCAGTAATTCCATCAAACAATCTTGCAATCAGCATCAAGGTTCCGACAATCGCACCAGCAATACCGACTACATCCGTGTAATAAAAGGTTAAAAATGAACTAATCAGTGTATTGACAGAGAAAATCCCAAAACTTCCGACTCCATATGCCCACATTTCTTTTTTTCTTGGTTTCTCTAAATCGTGCTTTTGTTCAATCCATGGCCCCTCAATAATTGTTTGCCTCAACAAAATCCCTCACTTCAAATTGGAATTGTTTAATGAGATAAGTTATCGAATGTATGCGCTTACATAATATGAGACAAACCGGGGGATTAGACTATGCTCATAGTAAAAACTTATTAAATGGAGACCCCCAAAAAAAGCAACGGACTAATCCATTGCTTTTTTGGGGTCCCATATTTTTATTTTGCCGCTGCCTTTGCCGCCTCCAAAGCAGCTTCATAATTCGGATGGTTGGTCACTTCAGAAAGATACTCTACATACGTAACAATATTTTCAGCATTTACTACGAAAACAGCGCGGCTGTTTAAACGAAGTTCCTTTATATACGTTCCATAAGCTGTACTGAATGACATTTCAAAATGATCAGACAATGTCTGGACGCCGCTGATACCGGCAGCCCCGCACCACCTGCTTTGGGCAAACGGAAGGTCGGCGCTGATGGTCAATACCACAACATTGTCGCCCAATTCAGACGCCGCTTCATTAAAGCGCCTCGTCTGCTGGTCGCAAACTCCCGTATCAAGTGAAGGTACCACACTGATCAGCCGGACCTTTCCATTTGAATCAGCAAGAGTAACAGGCGAGCGGTCATTTGCCAAAACCGTAAAGTCAGGTGCTTGATCACCTACTTTAATTTCTGGGCCAAGCAAGGTTACAGGATTACCCGCCAATGTTGCGGTTCGAGTCTGTTCTTGAATCATTTCTTGTTCTCCCCCTTTAACACACTACACATCTATCTATAAATCAGCTGCCACGATAAGTGCTATAGCCGCCCGGTGCCACTAACAGTGGAACATGATAATGGGAACTCGTGTCAGCAATTCCAAACCTAATCGGAACTTTATCTAAAAAAGGCGTTTCACCAACTCCCACACTTTGTTCCCGAAAGTAATCCGCTACATAAAAGACTAATTCATATTCCCCTGATTCTACCTGTCCTTCAGCAAGCAACGGGGCATCCACCCTGCCATCGCTGTTTGTAGAAACTGTCTTTATAAGTGACCGCTCAGGTCCTAACCGCCAAAGTTCTATTTTTAAATTTTTTGCTGGAAGGCCCTTGGATATATCAAGGACATGTGTGGTTAATTTTCCACTCATGCTTCTACACTTTCTGTTGGAAATTCTAAGCCTTCATTTACAAGATCTTGGCGGTTAACGACAAATCCCTGGAAGCCGTATGGAGGTCTTGGTTCTGTGAACACCGCACCCTCCGAATCCGGAATCTCCACAATTGTTTCCCATGTACGGTTATTTGATAAAAATTGAACTTCAGCAAGCTGTGGGAAACGCTGTAATACACGGCAGCCAACTCGATAAATTAAATCTTGGATTGATAAGGTTTCAGCTTCATGGAAGACAGATGCTGCAATATCACGGACTTGTTCAGCAGGTACATAAACAGCAGGATTATCAGAAACAGCATCCTCTTTATCATTATAGCGGTAGAAAATATCAAGATAGATATAAAGCGGACGGTCCTTAGCTTCTGGAAGAGTTGTGTACTCATCTTGGATGAAGCCATAGAAGGAGCTGCCGGTTACCTTAATTAAGTGAAGATTTTTAATGCCGCTCTCTTGCTTCACAAGCTGATTACCTTGTTCAGTCCGTGCAACTTTGACAGTTGTTGTAATTAATTCATTTCTTGAGTGACGATAAACTAACGGGCTTGCCTCCAGTCCATTTTGTCCTGCCACTTGGACTGTTTCAAAAGGAACTTCATCTGCGGTGATTTCTACGGATGTTATGTGTGAATACGTATTAAGGAAGCGATTACAAACAAATTTTAAAAATCCTTCAAAGGTTGGTCCATGATACTGCGCTGCTTGACGAAGAATGAAATTTTTCATGGAATCCGTAGCGACGACACAGCTGTTATCGGCTTTTGTGAAAGAGTGAAGGAAGTCTCCCTCAAGGGCAATTTTGGCATTCATTCCAAAAATAACATTGTTGCGGCCAGTAAAATTGGACTCCGGAATTGTCTTGATTCCTTCTAGCGGGGTTTGATACGTACGAAAAACAAAAACATCACCTTTACCATAATAGCAAACTCTCTCTTGTGAACTCATTTAAATTCCTCCCTAAAATTTTATTATTTTAACCCTGAATCGCCGAAGTGCTGCTCCTGCGTTTCAAGATATAGGAACCAAAAATGATACAAACTTTAAGCCGTCAAGTCTTTTACTTGATGATAAAATTCTCTAGGCGGAAGAAGGCGATTTTATAAATCTGGGTGAGTGCTTCCTGCAGTTCCTCTGCCGGATCATTATTCACCCGTTCCTTCATATTGCCTCGAATCGTGTCTTTCGTTTGTCCTTTTACTGCCATGATGAATGGGAATTGAAATTTTGATGTGTATTCATTGTTGAGGGATAAAAATTCTTCATGTTCTTCTTTGGTGAGCTGATCTAGGCCTGCACTTGCCTGTTCCTTGACTGAGGCGTCGGCCATTTGAACCCTTGCCGCGAGATCTGGATGCGCCCTTAACAAGGCGAGCTTTTCTTCCATTTTTGATTCCTTTACCGTTTCCACCATCGCTTGATGAAGATCACCGACAGACTGGAATGGACGGTTCAACCAGGCCCGTTCTGCAACCCATGGCGAATGTTCAAACACCCAGCCAAGAACTTCTGTGAACGCCGGCTGATCTAAACTATTAAGCGTTTCCAGCTTCATAGTCATTCTGCTTCCTTCCTTTCTTCTCTATAACCCTTCCAAAAAGACTTGTGTAAATTACTCTCACACCTTGCTATTGGATTAACTTTATTTTACCTTCGATAATGGGGGAGGTCATTAGCCATAAGTGACAAATATCACGCTAATGGAGTGTGCTTTGTGCACACTGAATTATAAACGATCTTCCCCAACCAATTAAAATAAACGAATTGTGCGCAATGCACATCATAAAGTAAACTACTATTAAACAACTAAAAAAGGAGGGAACGTTTCCATTGAAGTTGACTTTAGCAGAAGCATTAACAATTCCACTACTTCAGCAATGTGAAATGATAGCTGGTAACCAAGGGCTTGGCCGGTCCATTATGTCAGTAAATAGTTTTGATGCACCAGATGTGATGAGATGGTTAAAGACTGGGGATTTAGTATTAACAACGGGATATATTTTTTTAAATAATGAACAAGCGTTAACTAATTTAGTGTATGATTTGGCAGAAAGAAATTGTGCCGGATTAGGGATAAAAACTGCTCACTTTCCAAACTCCCTGCCTCAAGATATGATCCTGGCCGCGAACAAGATGGCATTTCCTATTTTTAGAATCCCTAACGAATTATCAATTGCCGACCTAATCCAAACCATATTGCGTGAATTACTAACACAACAAACGAAAACTGGAACAAACCTTCAAAAGTTAGCCGTTAATGACAGTCATGATTTTTCAACTTATTCCGTGCTTCAGCATATTCCAAAAGAAATTCTTAAAGAATACTATTCTGCCTTTTTATCACCATTAATTTCTCACGATCAAGAAAATCATACGGATTTTTTAAATACCCTCGAAGTTTATCTTAATTGCGGCGCAAAGACAACCGAGGCCGCGCAAACAATCGGCGTTCATCGAAACACCATCCACCAGCGAATCGGCAAAATAAAAGAACTTCTCGGTAGTGACCTTGACAATGGTAAAACAAATTTCAGATTACAATTAGCTATTAAGATGTTTCATTTAAATAAATATTAAAAAGGGCCCAACTAGGGCCCTTTAATTAAATATTAATAATGAGTTGACCTGATCTGTGATTCCGAATAACCAGGCAACATTCCCAGCAATCTAGCAATTCGCATCGCCAGCAGCAGGCGAAATTGAACCTGATTATCTGTTAAATCCAATCCCAATAATTCCTCAATCCGTACAATCCTGAATTTTACGGTGTTTCTGTGGACAAAAAGGCGATTAGCCGTGTCTAACAGTTTCCCGCCGCATTCCAAATAGGCTTCTAAAGTAAACAGCATATTGGATCCGTTTTCCTGATCATACTCTAAAAGAGATTCCAGGATACTTTGAAAATAATTTTTCAAGGCATGTTCCGGTAATTGCTGCAGTAATCCCTCTGGTGCATAGTTCCTATATTCAAAAACGGTATCCTTTACTTCCTTTGAAAGTTTTTTCCCTAACGAAATGGCCTCCACTGCCTCCTTATAGCTTCGTCCAACCGTCCCCAGCCCGGCACAAGGTAAACCAACACCTATCTGGACCTGGTGTTTAGGAAATTTTATATGTATTTGATTTGCCAAGAAATTGGCTGATTTTCTCGCAAGATTCGCTAACTCATGTGACTTATTCGCCGTTACCGATACCAGCACCGCAAATCCCTGTGGAAGAGGAATACTAATTAATCTAGCATTTGCCTTCTTCTCCGCCGCACTGACTAGTTGGGAAAAAACAGAGTGAATCATTTTCTGTTCCTCACCACTTAAATATAAAAGGACAAAGTGGTTATCATGCCTTATGTTAAGCTCATCAGCAATCAAACGGACCATCTCTTCTTCCGTTTTTTCTCCCGTCAGCAATATTTTAAAAGCCTCATCCTTATCACATGATTGCCGTTGTTCATCTTGAAGAATCTCTTTTGTAATGGATAAAAGAGAATCAGACAAGACATTTTCATAGGGGAGCTCGATCAAAGGCAGACCTAAGCGATCTGCCTCCTCAAGCATACAAGCAGGAATTTCCGTCAAATAACGTTTTACTTTAATGGCCAAGCCCGCGCAGTTACGTTTGGCCAGGTCATTGAGCAATTTTATTTGAGTCGCTTGATGATCTTTAAAGACATAACCGGTTGTCAGGAGCAAATCACCCTGTTTTAACCAAGAGGTATCTGGCTCATCCATGATACTGACAGAACGAATGTTGCGGTTTAACCCACGGATCCCTGCCACTACACGACATCCGGGAATCAGCCTTGTCTTTAAAATATCAGATACTGTAAATGCCATTGCTCAACGCCTCCATTCAAAAGAATAGTTTTAATGGGACTCCTTTGCAGCAGCCATTTCTGCATTTTCAATCCCATGACCGGCATGACTTGCCTTCGATGATGTACCATTTAAAATCATATTCAAGACAACCAGGACAAGTGAACCCATTACTACCCCGTTCCCTAACAGTAAGCGGGCAGTACTCGGTAAATCAACGAAAGCACCAGGGACCCCTTTAATCGCTAAGCCAATTCCTACTCCTACAGCAACAATGAGTTGATTAGCTGGAGAAGCCAAATCTTCCTTCGCAATTATTTTCAGGGCCGCGGAAATCAACATCCCAAACATTGGAACCATGGCCCCTCCAAGCACAGCTGGAGGAATCATCGTTGTTAAAGCACCGACCTTTGGCACAAGCCCCAGCACAATCAGGATACCGCCAGCGGCAGTCAATACCCTTAAATTGGTTACCTTTGTCAAAAGAACAAGACCGACGTTTTGCGAGAAGGTCGAATGGTTAAAGGAATTGAGGAATCCGCTGATAAATCCTCCAAGACCTTCAGCACGCAATCCCCGTTTAATATCATCTGATTTAATGTCTCTTCCTGTGATATCACCAAGAGCGAAAAATACACCAATACTTTCAATTGCAATAATAAAGGTGATAATGGTCATCGTAATGATTGATGAAGTATCGAATGTTGGTACACCGAAATAAAATGGCTGAGGCACATTAAACCATTTTGCTTCTAAAAAGACGTTAAAATTAACCATTCCGAAAAAGCTTGCAACAATCGTACCGATTACCATCGCTAAAAGAATGGAGATAACTTTAATAAATCCCTTAAACATGGTGTTGAATAATAAAAAGCATAATAACGTAAAAAGTGCTATCAGCAAGTGCTTTGGATCACCAAACGTTTTAGAGCCCGCCCCGCCTGCAGCATTGTTCATAGCTACTGGCATCAACGAAATACCGATAATTAGAATAACCGAACCAGATACGATTGGAGGGAAAAACCTTACCAGTTTCCCTATGAACGGCGCACACAGGGCCACGAGCAATCCTGCTACAATAACGGCCCCAAAAACCCCCGTTATCCCATGAATTTTCCCTATCGCAATGGCCGGTTCAACATTAATGAAGGAAACTGCCATAAGAGCCGGCAATTTGATCCCGATATGCTTCCCGCCCATAACCTGGAGCAAGGTTGCAATGCCACATGCCAATAAGTCAAAGGAAATTAGATATACAAGTTGTGCCTGTGTCAGACCTAATGCACCAGCAACAATAATTGGTACTGCCACTGCTCCGCCATACATAACGGCAATATGCTGGAATCCTAATGCCAGCGTTTTCCCTGTTCCTAATCTTTCCATCTATATTCCTCCCAAATTCCAAAAAGTTTATTGGTGGTGAAGCCGCTTCTGTTCATTCATGAAGAGTTAGAGTGGTGTTGGCAAAAAACGCCTATTCTGAATATGAATAATATTCAGATAATTTTCTTCATACAGGGATGAATGTGTCTATATAGAAGCTAGTTCTATTGTGGGATGGTTTCAGTGTTTTCTTGTGGCAATATTTCTCCATTTCGATAAACAATTGATCCTTTTACGATGGTGATTCTATTTTTCCCCCTAAACGTTTTTCCAATATAGGGAGAATGGGCATGGCGGTAAAAAAGGTCATCTGCTTTCAACGTAAAGGATTCATTTAAACTAATCAATGCCAAATCGGCATCGCTTCCCTCGGCTACTGCCCCTTTTTGCGGGTAGAGGCCAAATCGTTTCGCAGGGTTGGTGGCCATGGAGGCTGCAATCTTTTGCAAGGATATGTTTCTTTTCCAATATCCTTCTTCCAATAGAACGGATAAACTAGTCTGCGCACCGCTTATTCCCCCCCATGCTGCAAACATATTGCCGTCTTTCGAACTCTTCATTTCCGGCGGGGCAGGAGAATGGTCAGAGCCAATTACATCAATCTCACCGTTCGCAAGCGCTTTCCATAATGCCTCTACTTCTTCTGAGCTCCTTAATGGCGGTGCGCATTTTGCGATTGGTCCCAGCCTCGCGAAATCATCATTAGTAAGTGATAAATAATGCGGGCATGTTTCAACTGTTACATCAATTCCCTTTTTCTTCGCTTCTGTTATTAATTCCACGACTTTACTGCTGCTTGCATGAACAATGTGGACCTTGCATCCGGTCAATTCAGCATAGGATAACAGCCTTCTGACAGCCTCCATTTCCGATATAATCGGACGGGATTCGCAGTAATCCAGGGCCGAAAGCTTTCCTTCTTTAATCTTACCTGCAGCTAGTAACTCCGTCATAACAGTGCTTTCTGCATGGACAGCCAAGATCGATCCAAGTCTTGCGATTTCACCCATTCCTGCCATTAGCGTGGCATCATCCGAATGATGAAATTCGTCAATTCCGCTTGGTGACATAAAGGCTTTAAATCCAATTACACCGAATTGAATCAGTTCCTCGAGCAATTGTACATTTTCCGGAACGAGGCCTCCCCAGAGCCGGAAATCTGTGACAGATTTCTTAATCGCTTGCTCCTGCTTTAATCGGAAACCGTAAGCATCAATCGTTGGAGGGTTGCTGTTCAATGGCATATCAAAATATGTTGTCACTCCTCCCGCCGCAAGACTTTTACTTCCGGTCAAGATGCCCTCCCAGTCCGTTCTTCCAGGTTCATTAAAATGGACATGAGTGTCAATTAATCCAGGAAAAATGTGAAGACCGTTCGCATCTATTTCCTCTTTAGCTTTCCCTTCTATCGGAATATCTCTTGTTATTTTAATTATTTTTCCATTCTTGATCCCAATTTCACCTGTAAAACATTCTTCAGGACCAACAACCATTCCATTACGGATAATTAGATCATATAATAGCATAATAGACTAATAACCCTTCCTCTCTAAACCAAGGTCCGCATAGTGAAAACGCTGCCATTAATATTAATTCTTTGTTAAACCATTAATTCCTCCCGTATTTTCTTATAAATTTAGAAAAGTTCTTATTAAAGAACCTTTTTATTTCATCCTCTCCCGAAAATGTATGAATACGGGAGAGGAATCATTCCCAATAAAATAGATGGATTTAGAGCCGTGCCCATGCTTGGATTAAGGTTCGTTTCGACTGTGCAATAATCGCATCGGAATCCTCATTTCCAACCGGTTTTACCTCAAATGCGACCACATTTCTAGACCCTTCCCCGATGTAACCTATTTCTAATAGCATTCTTAAATATTCCGTTAATTCCTCGACGTCATTCTCACTTCCCGGGTAGCCGAATCGAGGATGCTGATCACCATAGGCAGGATCATTTTTATCCTTAATATAGCAATTTCCGATATGAGCGTGATTAATATAATCACGGGCAATGGTTAAGGCATCCTTTGAGGTTTCCCGCTGCATCGGAAGATGGCTCAAATCCAGCATTAAGCCAAAGCTTGGGTCTACTTTTCTTACTTCCTTCGCAATTTCAACCGCCAAATGATTTGGTCCAATTAGGCATTTTTTATCGGTTTCATCATCAAAGGTTTCTAATGAGAGTACTAGATTACCCTTCTGTCTAGCATACTGGGATAATTCAATTATCGATTCAGTAAGCAATTGGAGGGCTCTATCCATATCCTGATCTGGTTTAGGACCGCTTAAGAATCCTAATTTCGAAGCATTTAACTCATAGGCTTGATCAATCCCGGCCTTGACAAGATCAATTGCCGCCTTCCGTTTTTCCGGGTCAAACGAGTTCAAATCGCCTTTATTGCTAAGCAGGATCGGCTGGGCACCAAAACCAACGGCCATCCGCCCGGATTTCAATAAGGAAGCAACCTTTTGTCTTTCTGCAGGATCATTGACCCTTGTCACTTCAATTCCTGAAAAAAAGTCATCCGTGACGATTTTCCGAACTGTGTCTGAAATTTCCCCCTCACCCTTCATGGCTTCTGGATAGGCCATAAAGTGAACAATACCAACCTGCATAAAATGTTGAAGATCTGTTTTCATATGCAATACCGGAATAAATCCGGAACTTCCCCCTTCCCCAAAGGAAAAAAGAGTCCACTGCTCTTTTTTCCTTTTTTAATAGATTGATTATTTGTTAGAATATTCAAAGCCAGTTAAGCTACCGTTATTGGAGAACCCGCAAACTGCCGTTGGGTCGACAACCACTTCAATCAAATATGGTTTGCCGCTGTCCACCGCTCGCTGCAATGCTGGTTTAATGTCATCATAGTGGGTAACAAGTTCCCCGCGGACGCCCATTCCGGCAGCGGTTTTCACAAAATCAATACCGCGCTCTTCATTGTCGCAGAGTTCATTTTTGTAAATCAGGTCTGTAGAGATATCGCGCTCATCATAAAACCAATTTTGTTGCTGGCGAATCAATCCAAGTAATGAATTATTCATAACGAATACGATTACCGGAATATCATGCTTAGCGGCAGTGGCAAGATCCTGCAGGGACATTCCTAGACTTCCGTCGCCAAGAATATTGACGCTTTGGCGCTCTGGGAAGGCAAGCTTCGCTGCCATAGCAGCCCCTAATCCCCAACCCATCGTACCTGCACCACCTGTTAATAAATAGCTGCGTGGAACATAAGTTTCAAACAACTGACAGGACCAAATTTGGCTGATTCCGCAGTCATGCGATGCAAAAGCATCACGGTCTAAGAATTCGCGAAGCTCTTTCAGGGCGCGTTCCGGACGAATCGGAAGTGTATCATAATCTTGTTTACGGGCATACTTCTTTCTTTCCTCAGTTAAATCAAGCTTCTTAATGCCTGGCTCAACCGCTGCCGCGATGCCCACATCCAAAGATTTATAAACCTCAGTTAAGCCCGCCATAAAGGATTTCACATCGGAAACGATTCCAAGCTCCGTCTGTACGGTTTTGCCAAGTTCTTTAGGATCCAGGTTAATGTGGATAATTTTTGCATCGCGCTTAAAAATATCCACTGCGCCGGTGCTGCGGTCTGCAAAACGGCCGCCTAAATTAATGATTAGATCCGAATTTAAGATGGTCATATTTCCGTATGGTGTATCTAGCATTGTACCCATTCTTCCGGCAAACAGCGGATGATCGTTCGGGAAAGTATCCATGCCCATACCAGTTGTAACTACAGGGATTTGCAAGGTTTCTGCCAGTTCCTTTAACTCTTCCGTGGCATTTGCAAGGTTTACTCCGCCTCCGGAAATTAGAACAGGTTTTTTGGCATCCTTTAATAGGTTTAGAACTTCATAGAGTTCCTCCTTTGATGCAGAAGGCAGTACCTCTGGTTCATCCACAAACTCATCCCAATCAACTTCAAGTTCAACCTTTTGCGTATTGATAGGAAGGTCAATTAAGACCGGACCCTTTCTTCCGGTTGTTGCAGTGGTCCATGCTTCATGAATCATTTTTGCTGCGTCTTTGCCGTCCGTTAATTGGTAGACTGCTTTACAGACCGGCTTCGCCATTTCACAAATTGGTGCTTCCTGGAACTGCATTGTTCCAATAAGTGTAGATTTTTGCTGTCCTGTAAATGCAATCATTGGGATGGAATCCATCCATGCTCCATATAGTCCAGTCAGGAAGTTTGTTCCCCCAGGACCAGAAGTGGCCGCACATACACCAACCTTGCCAGTTGCCCGAGAATAGCCATCTGCCATGAACGCTGCGGTTTGCTCGTGGCGGACAACATAAGATTTTATGTTTGTCTTCTCACGAATCGCATCATACAATGGAAGAATCGCAGCCCCTGGTACACCATATAATTGTTCCACGCCTTTTCGAACTAGATAAGCTGCAATTGCTTCAGCAGCGGTCATTTTTTGTTTTGCCATGTTAATCCCCCAGTTCACTGTCTATTTTTTTAAATATTTCCGTAATCGTGTTTTTCTGACCTACATTCCCTGGAAACACAATATAAGTTGTATTTTTCATTCTCGCTTCTTCACCTGTGAGTAAAACAGGAACCCCTGCAGCAGCCTGGCCGAGTATTTTAGCCTTCTTGATTCCTAAACCGCTCGTGGCAATATCACTGGAGGTGATTCCCCCTTTTGCCATAATAAATTTTGGTTTTACCGTTAAGGAGTGGACTAATTCTACTAGAGCTTGGGAGATGATTTGACTATACTGTAAATTCTCCTCCTTGCTTACCGCTTTGATGACAGTTCTGCTTGTATAAAGGACTGTATTGTCACCATTTTTAATGGAGGCTTCTAGTAATTGGGCGGCCCTTTGGATTTCGTCTTTTCTTTGGTCCTTTTCTAAAATCATTTCCACATTCAATTCAATTGGTCTTATATGAACCTCCGAAACTAAGTCGGAAAGCTGCTCTGTGGTCAATTTAGTATGGGAGCCTACTACCAGTAATCCGCCAAAATTCTTACCGTCAGATCCTCGAGCCATTTCCTTTGCTTCAAGATATGGTTTATGAGAAAACCCACCTAATGACTTTACTAAGGAGGCGGCGGTCCTAAACAGGAAGTGCTTCCCTCCTTCAATGGCCTTTAACAGCGCCAGAGAAACGACATCCAAATCCTGATAATTGATGGCGTTCACCACAATTGGCACATTGCCGGAAGCTTTATCTAAAATTGAAAAAACTTGATCGACACCGCCGCAGCGAATATCTTCAATGGAAATGGATAATACCTGGTCCGAAGTAAACTGTCCTTCCGATTTCTCCTGTACATAATCCGGCAGATAAGCCGTTGAGTAGCCAAATACTGCATCCTTGGCGAATTCTGTATTGTTCACCGGAACTAGATTTTGATTGACCAAAAGATAATGAGTATTATCGACAGTATATCGATTCCCTTCGAAAAAGGCTGGTATGATAAGGTGCCCATCAATGTTCCAGTCCAGCTTTTCGGTCAGTGCTTTTTCCAAAACGGAAATTTCTAATGGATAATGGCCGCGTAAAGTTGAGTCGCTCCGGCTGATGATCGTGAAGGATACATTCAATTCCTTTGACACCACCGCTAAGTTTTCAATAATTTCCGTATTGATTCTGGCGGCTTTTTCCGGCTCATAGCTTCTTGTATTCGTTAAAATATAGAGAACTTGTGTATCCTCCTCGAGGCCTTTACGAATCCAGCGTTTATCCCAATCTGTGATAACGAAAACATCATGGACTGTCTGGACTCCAGTTGGGTCATCATCTAGAACAATTAGCTTATGATTTAATTCTTTAAGCTTGGAAAAGATGGTTTTCCTTAACGGGGTTTCCCCCTGTAAGGTGGAAGAATTGCTGATTATTTCTTGAAAGATCATATCGGTTTTGGTTGTCAAGGCCGACGCCACCTCCTAGGTCTATTTGATTAATGCTGAATCGACCAGTTTTTCCGCAGTTGCAGTAATGCGCGCCGCTCTTAGTTCAAAGAAATCCAAAAGCTCATGCATTTTACCGGATACTCCGAAGCGGTCCTGTGTGCCAATCCGTTTTAATGGCACTGGGCAATGTTCGGAAAGTACCTCCGCCACAGCGCTTCCTAATCCACCGATTATGGAATGCTCTTCTATTGTTACGACCCTCTTTGTCTTAGCAGCAGAGGTCGCAATCGCTTCAACATCAATTGGTTTAATGGTGTGGATGTGCAGGACATCTGCTTGAATCCCTTTTTTGCCAAGCGCTTCGGCTGCCTTAAAAGTTTCATCAAGCATGATTCCTGTACTGATTAAAGTGACATCGTTCCCGTCACGGTATTTTATTGCTTTTCCGATTTGGAAACGGTCTTCTTTTTTCGTGACAATTGGAACAGGCAGCTTCCCAACCCGTAAGTAAACCGGACCTTCATGGTAATATGCTGCTTCTACCGCCTTTTCCATTTCCAGGGAATCAGCTGGAACAATCACCGTCATTCTTGGTAAGGACCGCATAAGCGAAATATCTTCAAGCGGCAGGTGTGTCGCTCCTTCCTGTGCAGCCGATGTTCCGGCATTGTGGCCGACAATTTTCACATTATTGTTCGAGTAGCATACTGAAATCCGCATTTGGTCATAGGCACGGCCTGTTAAAAAGTTGGCGTAAGCATTGGCAAAGGGGATTTTCCCACCAATGGCCAATCCAGCTGCCGTCCCGACTAAGTCGCATTCAGATATCCCGACATTAAAGAATCGGTTTGGAAATTGATCCTTGAAAAAATTTGTCATATTGGATTTAGCACAGTCTGCATCAAGTACAACCAAATCTTCATGTTGATGTCCAAGTCTTATTAATGCTTCGCTAAAGCCTTCGCGTGGTGCTTTTTGTACTGCCATTTAAACCAACTCCTTTAGTGCCAATTCTAGTTCCTCATCATTTGGAGCTAACCCGTGCCACTTGTGGGTATTCTCCATAAATGAGATTCCTTTTCCCTTCACCGTGTGCGCCAGAATGGCCGTCGGCTTTCCTTTCACCGTCTTCGCCTGTTCGAACGCTGAATGGACGTCTTCAAGGTTATGACCGTCAATTTCGATCACATGCCAGCCGAATGCTTCCCACTTGGCTTTGAAATCCTTCATGCCTTTTATGTTTTCTACGTAATCATCCAGTTGGATTTTGTTCCAGTCGATAATCGCGCAAACATTATCCAAATTAAAGTGGGCTGTTGTCATTGCTGCTTCCCAAACTTGCCCTTCCTGTGACTCTCCATCACCAATCATCACGTAGGCTCTTCTTGGCTTGCCATCAAGTTTGGCAGCCATTGCTACTCCGTTCGCTAATGACAGCCCCTGCCCTAGTGAACCAGATGATGCATCGACCCCTGGGATATGCTCACCGCATGGGTGGCCATGAAGGCGGCCGTCCACATCTCGGAAGGTCATCAGTTCTTCAACTGGGAAGAACCCTTTTTCGGCCAAAACCGAATAATAAACTGGTGTACAGTGCCCCTTGGATAAGAAGAATACATCCCTTTCCTCCCAATCAGGCTCATTTGGGTCGACATTCATATGTTCAAAAAATAAATCTGTTAATAATTCGGTTGCTGATAAAGATCCACCTGGATGCCCACTACCCGCATGATGGGTCATTTTGACAATATGACGGCGGATTGTTTTCGTTAATTCCTGTAAATATTCTTTACGGTTAGATTCAAGCTGCATTATTCCTTCCTCCTTTGTTGCTTATTATGAAACACAGTTTCTTTTAATGTGCAAAAAAATAATTATGCCATCTTTTTTGGACCACTCTTCCTGTTCGTTGCTTATTAGGAAACGCCGTTTCAGTTAATACTTAAAAAAAAGAGCAATTAATTATTTTAACACATCTCAACTTAACGTTGCTTATTATGAAACCGCGTTTCTAATATGTTTTATTTAAAGAAATCATAACATCGCTTTCAAATGTTTTCAATAACCTTTTTATGAATTTTCTAATTATTTTTTCGACAAAAAATGTCATGTTTCTCGCAAAACCATGTCTTCTCACGTTTATTTAAAAAGACATGCTCGCCTGGAGTCATGTCTTTATTTCACTTATTCTCCTTTATACCCAAGGCGTCTTGAAATCGATGAACCGACTTCAATTAACTTGTCCTTTAGTTCATCCAGCCTAGCTTCCGTCATTCTCATGGAAGGACCGGAAATACTTACGGCACCAATCACATTTCCAAGATGATTAAAGATTGGCGCAGCCATACAAGTAACACCGGGTTCATTTTCTTCCCGCTCTACTCCATAGCCCTTTTTACGGATTTTTTCCAGAATATCCAATAATTCGTCTTGGTCCGTTATCGTGTTGTCTGTGTGTTTTGGCAGCCCTTTTTCCTCGATCATATCCATGACCTCTTCAGTCGGCAAATATGCCAATAAAACTTTCCCAGCACTGGTGCAATGCATAGGAACACGTCTGCCAACCTGCGAGTGCATTCGCAATGTTTCACTGCCCTCTAATTTTTCAATATAGACCGCTTCTTTTTGTGAATAAATGATTAAATGAATCACTTCATTTGATAGATCTACCAATTCTTGCAAAAATGGCTTTGCTTCTTTTCGGATATCAATGGAATCTAACAGCTTGGCGCTCAATTCCAAATATTTATAACCTAATTTATACTTCTTCGTATCTGGGTCCTGTTCAATGTAGCCGTGGGAGGCAAGGGTGGCTAAAATCCGAAATATAGAACTTTTATTTAATCCTAATTTTTCGGCCAGCTCCGTTACACCTAAACCGCCCTTCTGTGAACTGACATAGTTAACAATGGTTAAGGCTCTATCAATTGATTGTACCATGTTCCGACCCCTCTATCTTTGCTATTAATATTTATAAGGAGAATCAAATGCTGTACTTTTCATAGAATCTATTCTGTTCTCATTATATCACTATATTTTTAAACGAAGAAAGGATATTCTCAAATGAAGAATACCCTTTCAATATCCCTATTATTGTTGAGTTAATAAATCATATAAAGCTAATGTGACAATTTTGGTCGATTTTAACAGATCATCCACCTTAATATGCTCGTCAGCACGATGTCCATTAGCCTCAAGGAGTGTACGCGGACCGGCTCCAAAGAGGACGACAGGAATGCCTGCTTCATAAAAATGACGGGCATCCGTATATAATGGCACTCCGTTCACCGGCAGTTCTCCACCCATAATTGTTGTCCAGTTAGTAGAAATTGATTGTACTAAAGGAGAATCAACTGGGACCGGCCCGAAAGCGCGCGCCAGCAGAATTTGATTGATGTATGCCTCCACCCCTGCATAGCTTTCCAGTGCTTCAGCGATGACGTTACGAATTTCAAGCTCAGCAACCTGAGGATTTTCCTCTGGAATAAGCCGTCTGTCAATGCGGATGGTCGCCTCATCTGGTACCACGTTTGTATTAATGCCGCCAGAAATTAACCCTACTACTAGATTAGGAGAATCGATTCCAGAGACATTTGATTTAATTTTTGAAAAACCTTTTCTGTATTCGTATAATGCACTTAATACGCCGGTCATGGCTTCAAGGGCATCGTGGCCATATTGCGGTTCAGCAGCATGGGCAGATTTCCCCTTCAATTTTACCTCCAGATGAAGACAGCCGTTATGGGCATTCACCAACGAATAAGTGAATCCTGGGCAAATTGCCATATCCGGGTTAATTAGTCCTTTATCAAGCAGCCATTTTGGCCCAATGTCACCGCCAGTTTCTTCATCGAAAGTGAACGCAAGAGAAATTTTGCCCTTTAGGTTAGCCTGCAGCTTTCTTAAAGCTAGAACAGCAAATGTATAGGAAGCAATGTCCGATTTTGACACAGCAACGCCGCGGCCATACATTTTTCCATCGACCACGTTACCGCCATACGGATCTTGGGTCCAGCCAAGTCCCGGTGGCACTACGTCGCCATGAGAATTTAGGGTAATTTCAGGACCTTCGCCGCTTCCGAACGTGGAGTATGCGACCACATTGGATGCTCTAATCATTCCAACTGCCTTCACTTTTTCTTCTTCTACTTCATTAAGTGATACGTTTTCCAATCCAAAGCCATCGAGGCGCTTATAGATATGTTCAGCAATTGCTTGGCAATCTCCTGGGGGATTATCAGAAGGGATTGAAACAAGCTCTTGCAAAAACTTAATTAGTTCAGCCTGGTTTTCCTCAATATAATTGATTAATTGCTGCTTCTCTGCACTTAATGTGTTTGTTTTCAATTTACTTTCTCCTTTTCCATATTTGAATTTTTAACTGTTAATTGGATCACAGTATCCAGCAAGACTTTGGCACCCATTTCAATGTCTTTTACGGCTGCGAATTCAGCAGGGTTATGGCTGATTCCTTCTTTGCAGCGGACGAATATCATTCCTACCTTTGTAAGATCTGCCATCGCCATGGCGTCATGACCTGCTCCGCTTATTAAAGAAATGGTCCTCATCCCATTTGAGAGAATAGACGATTCAATGGCAGCGATAATGTTTGCGTCACATAGTGTAGGATCGGTTTCCATTATTTTTTCAACCTGGAAAGAGAGATTGCGTTTCTGGCAGATGGTGTTCGCGGCATGAAGAATTTCGTCAATCACCCTTGATTTTCGGACTGCATCGGTATCACGAATATCAAGCGTTCCTGTCACTTCCCCTGGGATGACATTGCTTGCCCCCGGATTTACCTGAAGCTTTCCGACAGTTGCGACAATCGGCGCGTTTTCTTTAGCTAATTTTTCTATTGCTAAAATGATTTCTGCCGCTCCAGAAAGAGCATCCCTGCGAAGGTCGAGGGGCACGGTTCCCGCATGACCAGCAAAACCGGTAACTTTAAAAGAAAACCTGGAGGCACCGGCTATTCCGGTTACCACTCCACATGGAAGGCCTTCTTTTTCTAGTACAGGACCTTGTTCAATATGAAGTTCTATGTAACCAAGAACATCATTTGCATGTCTTGCCGCTGATTTGTATTGATACGGTTCTAAGCCCAATTCCTCAAGAGAACTTGCCAGGGTGATACCTGTTTCATCTGTAAGCTCTAATGTTTGTGGAGAAAAGGTTCCGGCGATGGCTTTGCTTCCAAGGAAGGTGGAGTGAAATCTGACCCCCTCTTCATCGCTAAAGCCGATGACCTCGATTGGGTGGTCCAGCCGTGTGTCATTTTCATAAAGTACCTGAACAATTTCGATTCCGGCAATAACACCTAACATCCCGTCATATTTTCCACCGTTAATAACGGTATCAAGATGGGAACCAATCATTAACGCTGGTGCGTTTGGTTTTGCACCTTCGTAGCGGCCAATTATATTATTGAGATTGTCGACACGAACCTTCATGCCGGCATCACTCATCCATTTTTTCACCAAATCTTGGCCTCTTTGAAACTCTTTTGTAAATGATAGTCTCGTTACCCCATTTTTTGTTTCAGAGATTTCAGCTAATTCCTCCAGCCTTTGTGATATTCTTTGGCCACAAATCTGTCCTTTTTTTATCTCCAAACAAATCACCCCTTGTCTGGTTAATTTTCGTTGCTTATTACAAAACCTCGTTTCATATTGTTCGTGATTTTATTTTATCATCACAAAATTAAAATAGCAAGATTTTTCAGATAACTAATTTTATATAAAAATTGTGCTTTAAATGTTAATATTATTATTCTATTTGATTCAATAATTTCCCTTTTGCTACAGAAAAATGGGGTTATTTTACTGTTGAGAACTATCAAACTTTTAGGCAAAAAAACACCGCCATCATCGACAGCGGCATTAATTTATGCAATTTTCGTTTCAAAAACCAATAGCTTAAGTTTTTTTCTGGCCCGGTAGATCTTTGTTTTTACCGTATTAGGGTTCAATTGGAGTACATTTGCGATTTCCTCTTCTTTTAAACCTTTTGTATACTTAAGCATCAGTAACTCCTGCTGCTCATATGGCAGTGTCCCAATTGCCTCATTGATCTCTTCAAAAAGCAAACCTGTCTCTACTTCCTGCTCTACATTCTGTTTTGTTTCTTTGCCCATCAGTTCCAGAAAATCGTGTTCAAAAGGGACAGCTTTTTTTCTTTTCTCTCGTCTGATAAAATCAATGGCAGTTCTGGCTGCAATCACCGCTAGCCATGCTCCCATTTTCCCTTGCTCCTCAATCGTTCCCGCCTTATTCAACGCTTTAATGAACGTTTCTTGAACGACATCTTCGGCGTGAAACCGGTCCCTCGTAATGGAATAGCTAATCACAAACAACCGTTTATAATAGAGCGAATAAAGCTCTGTGAAATCAAGTTCCATCTCCCTTTCCCTTTCTAACGCTATTTTTTTCCTGCGTTTAATCCACAAGCCGCAAAGTAATAATCACCTTAAATAAATCGCCGTCTGCTTCAATATCCAATTTCCCATCATGCAGGTCGATAATTGATTTGACAATGGCAAGACCGAGTCCAGACCCGTCGGTATGGCGGGAAGTATCGCCGCGCTTGAAGCGTTCATACAACTCATCGACATTATCGCTCAGTTCATATTTGGAGACATTTTTAAATGTGATGAGGGCTTGGTGTTCCACAGTTTTAATAGAAATATAGACACGAGTATTTTCATGCGAATATTTCAGGATATTGCCAATTAAGTTATCAAAAACTCTCCACAGCTTCTGGCCGTCGACAAGGGCATAAATCGGCTGCCCTGCTTGGTTAACCCGGAATTGCAGGCTGGATGAACGAATCGTTTCATCATATTCTGCGAGGGCCTGCTGCAATAGCTGGTCGAGATCCACTTTTTCCTTTACCAACTCAACACTGCCGCTTGCCATTTTTGAAACCTCAAACAAGTCATCGATCAGCACCTTTAATCGCTTTGATTTTCGGTCAATTATTTCCAGGTATGCTGATTTTTCCTCCTCCGATACATCATTGCCCTTTAATATTTCCGTATAGGTAATGATGGAGGTCAGAGGCGTCCTAAGATCATGGCTGACGTTGGTAATAAGTTCCGTTTTTAATCGTTCACTCTTGGCCTGCTCGGACTGTGAGTGCTTCACACCCTGCTTCAGGACATTAATATTGCCTGCCAATGTAGCCAAAACGGATTTCCCGGTTATTTCAAGGTCCTCCCCAAGTTTTCCAGCCGCCAGCTCATTTGTTTTTTGGACAATCCGATTAAAATATCCCACTTTTTTGACCAAAAACATTCCAAGTGGAAACCCTGCGCCTGCTAACAGAAAAATATACAAGATAACAAATATAGGATTCATCGCCACCATCAACGCCGCCGCACCAATGAAAAACACCCCAGCAAGCAGAATGAACACCTGCGTTCCTGTGCTTTGATCAAGAAACGCTTCGACTAAGGCCGCACGGACGCTTTTGAAAACCTTTTTGCCGCCCTGCCATGTTTTTACCGATAAACTCTTCTTCCATTCTTCTTTCACATTGGTCCAACTTTTCAGATCCACCTGTAAAAATTTACGCTGCACATGGGTGATAGCCACAAAAATGGCGGTCCCAAGCAAGGCGAATACGATTTCGCTTGCTAATATATAAAGATTGTTATAGATATTATAAAAATTGTCATTGACTAGAAAAATAAATATTAGGGACAATAGGGCGGTGATCAGAAATAGGCCCACTCTAATATCAATCGGAAGCTTGTTATAGATAGGCCGCCAGCTTTCCACTTGCGCATTTACAGCCGTCATTTTTTTTGAAAAATAAAGGCTTAACAGCAATCCAATAATGCCTGCCAAGCAGTAACTCAGGATAATGAGCTGATTGCGTTTAAAATCCTTGTACTGCTCCATCAGAGGGGACGATGCAGAAAGCGTTTTGGCAATTCCGATTTGGCCTTCAAGTGTTTTTCTTGTGTTGACTCCTAACACATCGGCCAAGTCCTCATATCCACCGGGACCATAGTGAATAAAGTAATCATTTGATATGCTAAAATCGGTTAAATAAAGCATATCTTTTTGTTTAAGCTGATTATCATTATTTTGATTACTATAAACTTTTCCGGTTTCCGGGTCTTTAAAATAGTAGGTAAATTCTTTTTGGTATCTTAAAAAATCATACTTGAATTGGTCTCTTTTCTTAAAATACTCGTCAATTTTCGTTTCTTTTTCTTTGACCACCTTTGGCCTGACCCAGTCATCGCTGGCAAAATTGTTGCTGATGTCCTCTATTTTTGCATCTCTTTCCTTTATCAAGGCATTGGCTACCTCTTCGTTTTTCGCTGCTTGAGCATCTTGAATGCGAGATTCATATTGAGCCCGGATGTTGGAGATTTGCTGATCTAAACCACCATAGCGGAACCGATGCTCATCTATATCGTCTTTCGTAACGGTGATCGCGGCTTTTGCCTTTTCAGGCGTAGTTTCGTTTAACTCAAACATGCTTAAATATCCTGCGAATTGATCAAGCTCACTGTGAAATTCCGGCGTATGGAAAAAATCGCGATTCATATATTTGGTACCCGTGGAAAATAGGGCCAGAATGCCGCTTAACGAGAAGGTTAACAGAAATGCCCAAAGATAAATCAAAATACTACTTTTCCATTTTGTAGCCAATGCCCCACACCACCTTTAAAAATCTTGGATTCTTCGGATCAATTTCAATTTTTTCACGGATTTTCCGGATGTGAACAGCCACAGTGTTTTCCGCATTGTAGCCTGGTTCCTTCCACACCCGCTCGTAAATTTCATCAATGGAAAAGACCCGGCCGGCATTGGTCATTAACAGTTCGACAATCTTATACTCTATCGGCGTCAGCTTGACCGGCTCCCCATGTACCGTCACTTCTTTTGCTTCTTGGTCTAGGGTAAGACCGTTTAAATCGATTACTTTTTTAATTCCGCCATATGTACCTAATGTGACATACCTGCGCAGCTGGGATTTCACGCGGGCGACAAGCTCCATCGGGTTGAACGGTTTTGTGACGTAATCGTCAGCCCCTACCTGGAGCCCCAGAATCTTATCTGTGTCCTCACTTTTCGCGCTTAAAATAATGATCGGGATATTTTGTTTTTCGCGGATTTTAAAGGTTGCGGAAATCCCATCAAGCCGAGGCATCATAACATCAAGGATAATCAGGTGAACGGTGTGTTCATTTAATATTTCGAGCGCCTCAATCCCATCCTTTGCCTTGAGGACGATGATCCCTTCATTTTTGAGGTAAATTTCGATGGCATCGCGAATTTCCTTTTCATCATCCACTACCAGCACAAAATAATTGTTCATATCTCTCGCCTTCTTTCTTGCTTCAACATGTCTATATCGTAAACAGCAAATCTTAAATTCAAGTCAGGATAAATCTTAAGAATTTCTTAAGGTTTTATGATTATTCCTTTTTAGGGAAAAACTGCAAAATCTATCATTCTTAGAATAGCAGTGTTCGTTCAAAGAATAAACCTGTTCTTTGTTGCAGACTTTGATTCAATCACCCAATAAAAAAAGCTGCTTCCATGACAGCTAATATTTAATATGCATTTGTAGAGTTATTCGTAATGACTAGGGTGAAGAAGAATTGAACTCCTCAGGCGCCATTAACACTTCATAACGACCGGAACGGCATTCCATCTGATGCTTCGGGCATTATGAACCTTTCATAACGACCGGATTGGCAATCCATCTAATGCTTCGGGCGTTTTGAACCTTTCATAACGACCGGAACGGCAATCCATTTGATGCTTCGGGCATTATGAGCCTTTCATAACGACCGGATTGGCAATCCACCTGATACTTCGGTCGTTATGAACCTTTCATAACGACCGGAACGGTAATTCATCTGATGCTTCGGGCATTATGAGCCCCTTCATAACGACCGGAACGGCAATTCATCTGATGCTTCGGGCGTTATGAACCTTTCATAACGACTAGAACGGCAATCCATTTAATGGTTCGGGCGTTATAGACCTTTTATAACGACTAGAATGGCAATTCATTTACTGCTTCGGGTGTTATGCGCTTTTTTAACGAGCAGAATGGCAATTCATCTACTCGTTCATGCGTCGCTCTTTTTATAAAATATCATAATCAACCAAATTTCTTCAGCACTCCATAAACTACAAAAAAAATGATCTGTACAATAAATACCAATGATGGAACCACGAGTTCCCATAGAAGATAATCCCATCTGAAAATTGTAAATCCTGTGAGGTCGTTTTTATAACTAATTATTGAATAGATATGGTAAAGGACATTTTGTGCAGCCATTAGCGAAAACCATATCCAAAATAGAAATCTATTAGAGCTTTTCTTTAGCAGCTTAAAAGAGACTATTAAGGAAAAGATAACAACAAAATAGATAACTACCATGAGTTCCCTATCCCCGCTATGTTTCGGGATAAAGACTGTTCCTGCAAGGACAAGCCAGACCAAATACTTCACCATAATGTCCGCCAAAAAAATCAGCCAATATTTCAGAGCTTATTCCTCCAATAATTTCCTATTATTAATATAAAAATACCACAGTCAGCTTGTACTGTGGCATTAAAATTGAAATTATACCTAATCAAACAATTTCCTAAACTCGCCGTATCCTTCCTCTACTAGCTTTTCCTTTGGAACAAACCGAAGGGCTGCGGAATTTATGCAATACCTTGCTCGGTCAGGGCCGGGTCCATCATCGAATACGTGTCCTAAGTGGGAATCCGAGGTTTTCGCGCGAACCTCAATTCGCCTTAACCCGTGGGACGTGTCAAACCTCTCTTCAAGTTCGATGCGCCGTAATGGCCTTGTAAAGCTTGGCCAGCCGCAGCCTGCATCATATTTATCTTTCGAGCTGAACAGTGGTTCTCCCGAAATGATATCAACATAGATTCCATCCTCTATATAATCCCAATACTCATTTTTAAATGGTGGTTCGGTTGCGTTATTCTTTGTTACTTCGTATTGAAGCGGCGTTAATACCAACCTAAGCTCCTCGTCACTTTTCCGCTTTTTCCAATTTTCACGTATGAATTTAGCCCGTCCTGAAGCTTCGAAATAATGATTATAGTGAAAAGGTATTTTCTTATAATAATTCTGGTGTTTATCCTCAGCCGGATAAAACGGACCTGCCGGCAGAATCTCGGTTACAATTGGCATCTGAAAACGCCCGCTCACTTCCAATTCAGCCTTTGATGCTTCAGCCAATTCCCTTTGTTTATCATTATGATAAAAAATTGCCGTCTTGTAAGACTCCCCTCTGTCACTGAATTGCCCACCGGCATCAGTCGGGTCGATTTGCCGCCAAAAAATATGGAGCAATTTTTCATAGGGGAAGATTGACGGGTCAAACTGAATTTGAACTGCTTCATAGTGTCCGGTCGAATCTGAGCGTACATCATCATAAGTGGGATTTTCCTTGTGCCCGCCCGTGTAGCCAGATATGACCTCTTTAATCCCAGGTTGTTCATCAAACGGCGATACCATGCACCAAAAGCAGCCGCCCGCGAAGGTTGCCTTTTCAAGTTGTTGAGACATTTGGATTTCCCTCCTTGAGTTTATTACAATTATTAATTGTATCAAAAGGCCTAACAGTTTTTAAATTTACCGTTTTTTACCAATACCTTCCGGATATGCAGAAATACTTTCCGAATTAAGGCTTTTAGTTTCCAATTTGAAACATTTACTTCCCAAACTAACCACTTTACTTTCCACTTTTAACAAAATACTTTCCAACCGCTAAAAAAATAAAGAAAAGGCACCTAAACCAAAAGGTGCCTCCCTACATTAAATAGCCTTCTTTTCCTGTTCCTGACCGCTGCTCATTTGCCCCTGATTTGCTGGTCTCTTTGACCAATACGTAGCTAGAATTGGACCTGTAATATTGTGCCAAACGGCGCCGCAAACACTTGGGATAGCGGCTAATGGTCCAAAATGGGCAGTTGCCAGTGCCACACCCAATCCAGAGTTTTGCATACCGACTTCGATTGAAATTGCCCTGCGGGTCCCCTCATCAAGCTTCAAGACAAGACCAGTTAAATAGCCAAGAAGCAAACCAAATGCGTTGTGTATCATGACTGCAGCAAATGTTAAAAATCCAGCGGATGCGATACTATCGGCACTTCCCGAAACAACCGCAGATACAATCAAGATAATCGCAACAACTGAAATCAACGGTAACACAGAGTTACATTTCTCTACCACTCCAGGTAGGAATTTCCGAATCACAATTCCTAAGATTATTGGAAAAATAATGACTTGAACGATTGACATAAACATCGCCATCGGATCAACAGGCATCCATTTACCGCCAAGCAACAAGAAAATTGCTGGCGTTGCGATTGGTGCCAAAAGTGTGGAAATGGATGTCATCGTAATCGATAGTGGAACATTCCCTTTTGCTAGGTAAACCATGACGTTTGATGCCGTTCCGCCTGGGACGGATCCTAGAAGAACAAGCCCAGCAGCCAATTCAGCAGGTAAATTCATAAAATAGGCAATCAAAAACGCGGTAACCGGCATGATGATAAATTGGGCACATACCCCGATAATAACCGGGATTGGTTTGGTGATAACAAGCTTAAAATCCACTGCTTTTAAGGTTAGACCCATACCGAACATGACTACGCCCAACAAAATCGTAATATAACCTTTGAACACTAAAAATGGAGCAGGTGCAATAAATGCAATAGTAGCAATTAAAATTACCCACACAGCAAAATATTTTCCAGCAATCGAACTAATAGATTCCATTATTTTCATCAGACTAACTCCCGCTTCACTTTGATAAGTTTATTTGGATTCAAGAGGTTTTCTGGGTCCAGTGCTAGTTTGATTTTTTCCATCACCTGCAGCGCTTGTCCATGCTCCCGCTCCTGATATTTCTGCTTCCCTACTCCGACTCCGTGCTCTCCAGTACAAGTACCACCTCGTTCAAGAGCATCGATTACGATAACTTCATTGAATTCTTCTGATTTTCTAATTTCTTCAGGGTTATTCATATCAATCATGATGAGCGCATGAAAATTGCCATCGCCGACATGCCCCACGATGCCTCCTGGCAAATCTAATTTATTTAAAGCTGCTCTTGCGTTATCAATGGCTGCTCCCAAATCTGAAATGGGTACACAAACATCTGTTGTCATCATTTTTTTACCAGGATAACCGTGAATAAAGGCATAGGCCAAATTATGACGGGCTTCCCATAGCTGGTTTAACGCAGCCTGATCGGTTTCGTATTCAATGCCTTCACAATGATAGTCGGAGACGATTTCCTTCATAAATTCCACGTCCTGTTTTAAGCCTGCCTCATTTCCGTGAAATTCCATAAACAATGTGGGCTGTTCCTTATAATTCGTATCGTTAAACAAGTTTACTTGTTTCATAGAGGGTTCGTCGACAAGCTCCACTCGTGCTACAGGAATTCCAGCCTGTAAAATGCCAACCACCGCCGAGACGGCATCCTGGACGGACGGAAATGATGCGCGCGCTGCCATCACATATTCCGGAATACCGTAGACACGCAACGTTAACTCAGTGAAGCAGCCGAGCGTTCCTTCAGACCCGACAAACAATCCGTTTAAATGCAGGCCGGATGAAGATTTTTCCGCTAAGTTACCCGTATGTATCACCGTGCCGTCTGCAAGAACAACCTCTAAATCACGGACTTGGTCGCGCATTACTCCATATCTGACTGCTGTCGTTCCGCTGGCATTCGTTGCTGCCATACCTCCTAAAGTTGCATCCGCTCCCGGGTCAACGGAGAAAAACAGCCCATATTTTTTGAGTTCTTTATTTAATTGGGTGCGCGTAACTCCCGGCTGTACTCTCACGAGGAAATCATTTTCCCTTACTTCTAAAACCTTATTCATAAGAGAAAAATCTATCGTAATTCCGTGATCATATGGAATGACGTGACCTTCTAAGCTGGTTCCTCTTCCAAATGGCACGACCGGTACTTTGTATTGACTAGCCAGTTTCATTATCTTGATTACTTCTTCTGTCGAAGCAGGAAAAACAACTACATCCGGCATACTTGGAGTATGATACGATTCATCCTTGCCATGCTGCTCTCTAATCGTTTCATTGATGGATACTTGTTCAGCTGGTAACACACTTTTCAGCGAAGCTACCAATTCTTCATTTGTTAACATTACTTTCACCTGATTCCTCTAAAATTCCAAACAATAGGTCATACCAATTTTTAATCACTTGAAATTGGTCCAACCTTTAATTTATTATAGTGAATAGTCTGAAAAAATCAACCATTTTGAATTATAAAATTGTAACTATTGAAAAAATTTTTGTATGATAATATTATGATGATTGGTGAAATTGAGAGGAATGAAAAAAGACATGCAGCTGCCAAGGAAAAAAGCATATGAAGTGGTCATTGATCAAATAAAAGAATCTTTTTTAAATGGAAAACTTCCTCCAGGAGAAAAGCTGCCAACGGAGAGAGAACTCGCGAGTCTTTTTAATATCAGCCGGACATCGGTAAGAGAGGCATTGCGGAAGCTGGAGATTGAGGGCTTTATTGAAATTAGACAAGGCAGTGGGACCTTCTTAAAAGCAGACCCTATACCAGATACAAAGAGTGATTTTTCCTTCTCTATCGTAAATAATAAAAAAAAATTAATATTTGAAATGCTTGAGCTACGCCGCGTTTTGGAGGTAGAATGTGCCTTTTTGGCATCACAAAGAGCCACAACCGATGACCTGGAGCAAATCCTTGATTCACTGGAATTAATGAGAAATTCCAATGATGATGTGGAACTTGGGCTTCAAGCAGATGTCAATTTCCATAAGAATATTGTCCGCGCTTCCCATAATTCTATTTTTTTACAGTTGATTCAGTCGCTTAGCGAACGTATGGAAGATACTATTCGGGCTACACGAAAACTGCGTTTGACTGATTCCGAAAGTGTAGAAGATACGTTTGATGAGCATAAACAAATTTATTTAGCCATCGCCACAGGAGACTCCCTTCTAGCCAAACAGCTTATGGAAAAACATATTTCTCAGATACGAAAAGAGATGACTGAATTTTTCTTGGAGCAGAACCTTAAATAAACCTTCCAATCCACATGATTGGAAGGTTTATTTATGACTCATTATTTTACAATAAAACCATTCGAATCCGATTTCCAGACGGGTCACAGGTCTCTACAAATCCAACTTCTTCTCTTACCGGTGCGCCCAATTCACGAGCCCGCTTTACAACCTCTTCCCTCGCTGTTTCATCTGGAAAAACAAGAGTATACCAATTAAGTCCCACACTATTACGTGGTGGTGTCGGCGCCCCTTCCCCCTGCCAAGTATTGATTGCAATATGGTGATGATACCCTTCAGTTGACAGGAATACTGCTTGCGGATAATAACTTACAATTTCAAAACCTAAACCTTTTGTATAAAATTCCTCCGCTTTTTTCAAATCCCCAACATGAAGATGAATATGACCCATGATTGTTCCCGCAGGCAAACCAGTCCATTCCGCATTACTCTCAGCAAGAATACCATTACCATCCAGTTGTTCTGTGGCCATGGAAACTAGTCCGTTTTTCCACCTCCATTCACTCGAAGGACGGTCCCGATAAACTTCTATCCCATTTCCGTCAGGATCGTTTAAATACATTGCCTCACTTACATAATGATCAGCAGCGCCTAACGGGTAACCGGTCTCAAGCAAATGGCGTAAAAACACTGATAAATCTGAACGCGTTGGCAAAAGAATTGCAAAATGATAAAGACCGGAAGTACGTTCCACCTTCGGGATAACATCTTCAGGTTGCTCTAGTGTTAATAACGGTGTTTTTCCATCTGTTGTTAAAACTATACGACTGTCTGATCTTTCCAATATTTTCAAACCAATAATATTTTGATAAAATGTCAGCGAGTACTCCAGACTTTTTACGTTTATGCTAACTTCTCCAACATAAGTATTAGGTTTCTGATGGAATTTTTCCATTTGCCTCAATCCTTTTTTATTTATTTTAAGTTTTATTTTCAAAAATTATTATCTCAATTTGAAGATATTCTAAATCAAAATAAAAAGATGTGTAAAGGATAAATTCTATTCATTAAAAAAAGAGGAGGTATACCTCTCCCCCATTATTGTTTCCATACAATCATTAAAATTTTATTTATAACCACAACAATCCCTAGGAACCAAGCAATCTCATCTTTTCCAAGCAGAGCAAGCAATAAGACCGGCAGGCCAAACACAATGATTTCCAAGATAAAATGAAAAGGTTCAGATAATTTTATCGGGGCTTTTGGGGACCCCATCAATCCCCATATAACAGCCATAACTAAAGGACCTCCAACCGTGAGAATCCATTGAACAACACGACTGTCTCCTGTGTTATACCCCCAATAGCCCACTGCGAAAAGAGAACAAAGTTCTAATAAAAATCGCAACGCAACATTAAATGACTGCAGACCGGCAAGCATGCTCATTTACAAAATCCCCCGTTCCTTTGTTTTTTTCACTTACTCAAACCACAAAACTATTATCATTAATATTTTAACTAATTTAATTAGTTTTATCAAGAGATTTCCATCCAACAAAAAAGTAAAAATATTTAGAAAAATGTGATATTTTTAACGGTAATTTTAAATTTTATTTTGTATGATTTTCTCAGACTCCTGCTTTTTCTCCATCTCTGCCTCGTTAGTGTAAAGGAAAGCATTGATTTAAATAAGGGGGATTGGTTTATGTATCAACAAGCATCCTGGGTCATTACGCTGCTTACTAGTGCTTTTGTGATGGTTATTTTCCTCTTCGTCCTACTCAATTCCGGCAATAAAAAAGACTACTCAGGCATTCAGAAAAAAGGCTACTTTATTCGCAACATTTGGTTCCTAATTTTATTCTCAACATTTCTACTCGCAAGCTACGTTACCTTAAAAAACTTACCCTTTGAAAGGGCAGCAGCGAACGGAACTCCTCTCGATGTTGATGTTACGGCCATGCAATTTAGCTTCGAAGTCTCACAGGATAAATTTAAGGTTGGTGACTATATCGCCTTTCACGTCACAAGTAAAGATGTTAATCACGGTTTTGGTTTATATGACAATGCGATGAACATTGTCGCCCAAACGCAGGCGATGCCTGAATACACCAATACTGTTTATTATCAATTTACGGAACCCGGCACATATAGCATTTTATGCCTGGAATATTGTGGGTTGGCCCATCACATTATGAAACGTGAAATCACCGTCTCTGAATAAATTTGGGAGGTTGAACAAATGATGCATTCATTGAGTGCTGATATCGATCCAAAGACAAAAAGAATCGTTGTTTTTCCGCTAGCCTTAAGCGGAGCATTGGTCCTGCTTATGATGATCGTTGGCGTTCTCATGCTCCTCAGCCAAGGAAAGTTACTTGTCTTGGATACCAGTTTGTTTTATAAGATTATGACCCTTCATGGAACCGGAATGATCGGAGCAGCCGCACTCGCTGTTTCCTCCATCATGTGGTATTTCTTAAGCCAATATGTCCGTTTAAAAAGGGCTGTTTTCAGCTCTACCTTATTCTTTTCCTAGTTGGCGTTGCCATGGTGTTAGTTAGTATTTTCTCTTTTGATTTTGCTGGTGCTTGGACATTTTTGTATCCCCTCCCTGCCATTTCAGGGGGCATGTGGGGAAAAACAGGTGCTGCTCTTTATTTAGGCGGTATGTTAGTGATTGGAACAGCGTTTTTGATTTTTTTCTTAGAAGCCGCCCGTGCGATCATCAAAGTATACGGAAGTTTAGCTGCATCACTTGGTTGGCCGCAAATACTTGGGAGAAAAGATGGCTTTGGCCCACCCCCAACCATTGTTGCCAGCACCATGGTATGTATAGTTGACATCATTGCTCTCATTACCGGGGCTTCCGTCCTGGTCATGAGCCTCATAAACCTCGCCATGCCAAGCTTTAAGATCGACCCTCTTCTTGCCAAAAACTTAACCTATTCATTCGGTCATATTTTTGCCAACTCCACCATTTACATGGGGGTAATTGTGGTCTATGAATTACTGCCAAGATACACTGGAAGGCCATGGAAATCCAATAAAATATTTTTAATTGCTTGGAATTTTTCAACATTATTTACAATTCTAGTTTACCCGCATCATCTTTTGATGGACACCGTCATGCCAAAATGGATGTTGATCATGGGGCAAGCTCTATCATATTTGAATGGTATACCAGCCTTAGCCGTTACAGCTGTTGGAACATTAATGATCATTTACCGCTCCGGAATTAAATGGGACGTGGCAGCAAGCTTCCTCTTCCTTTCCATTTTCGGCTGGGTAATTGGCGTTTTCCCGGCGATCATCGATGCTACGATTGTAATCAACCACGTGATGCACAATACAAAATGGGTGCCAGGGCATTTCCATATGTACATGGGAATCGGAGCATGCTCGATGATTCTTGGATTCATGTACTACCTCACAAAAGTGGAAGGCGGACGAGTTGATCGCAAATTCGACTTTTTAACATTATGGCTTTTTGTTTTGACCCTGCTAGGTTTGACAGGTTCCTTCTTATTTTCTGGAAAAACCAGCGCTCCAAGAAGATGGGCTGAGCATTTACCGGAATGGATTCCTGCCGATGTGATCGCTGCCCTCTTCGGGATAGCTGTTACGCTAACGTTCCTTTTATTCGTTGTCCGGTTCCTTAACAATTCCAGTAAGATTGGTTCAAAGGTTACCAATACAGATGATTTTGGAACACCGACCGATGGATAATAAAAGTATTTTGATGTTGGTGGGGATTACAATCCTTGGCATTAGCTTTTTATTTTATACAACCGATCATTTTCAAGCCTTCACCGCTGAACAGGCACGTAGAATTGATGTGCTGAATAATCGCCCCCAAATTCCAAATGTCACACTTGAGGATAGCAAGGGAAAAACATTTACCTTTTCTGCCTTAAAAGGAAAATACGTTTTAGCCACTTTTATTTATGCTTCATGTGGAAAAGTATGTCCGTTAGTTGAAATCAACTTTAATAAAATTTATTCAAGCCTTCCTCCTGACATTTTGGGTGAAAAATTGCAGTTATTAAGTATTAGTTTCGACCCCGCACGGGATACTCCGATGATGCTAGAACACCACCGTGAAATGTACGAAGCGGATGGTGCAGACTGGAAAATGGTCCGTGTTCCTGACCAAAAGGAACTGGATTTCTTATTAAAGAAGGCGGGTGTCATTGTCATCCCGATTAAGAATGGTTTTGAGCACAATGCAGCATTTTACCTAATCAATCCTGAAGGCCGATTAATACGAATCTTTAATTACGATCCTGCTGAAAAAGTCGTAGAAGAACTTAAGCAAGAGATTTCATTTTAAAGGGGGAACGAAGATGAACTGGAAAATCTCCCTAAGCATTATATTAATAATAATATTATGTAAACCGTCGGTGAGAACGGGACTTGAGGATTCCATGATCGGCCAAATGCTTATCCAGATTCCATTGTTAGCCATTTCCGGCTATTTATTTGGAAGCGGGATTAGGAAACGTATCGATAAAATAGTTTCCAACTTTAATAGTTATGGGTCTCTCGGTCTGCTCCTTGTTGTTTTCACGAGTACCTTTTGGATATTACCAAGAGCTCTTGATGCAGCGCTTAACAGTGCCTTTTATGAAACGATGAAATTCCTTACCGTTCCTTTGCTCATCGGCCTTCCCCTCGCTTTAAGCTGGGGGAAGCTTCCTTCCATTGTTAAAGGGTTTGTCTGGGCAAATCTCATTTCCATGCAATTCGTCATGGGCTGGCTTTACTCCGAAGCACCAATCCGCCTGTGCAATAATTATTTAACTGGGCAGCAAGTCCAACTAGGAAAAACTCTAATGGCACTCTCCCTATTATTGTTATTTTTATTTTTTTGCAAAGCGTTTTTCTTTGGATTAAAAAGTAAGAATTAATCTCCGGAAGATGGAGGGATCAAGCTTGGACTATATTAAACCTCCCCAGCTAATTGAGGATGTTGCTAATACAGGTGCCTATAAATCCACATTATCGATAAAAGATCTGTTAATTAAGGGAATATTGTCGGGGGCCTATTTGGGATTTGCCACTACACTTGCATTTACGGCTGCAATTGATACTAAGCTAAGTATTGTCGGTGCTTTTGTTTTTCCAGCAGGCTTTGTGTTTATCTTGTTATTGGGGCTGGAATTGGTAACCGGCAATTTCGCGATGCTGCCGCTTGCTAAAATCAGAGGGCTAACCTCTACTTGGAACGTTATTTATAACTTCTTCTGGGCTTTTCTTGGAAATCTCTTAGGAAGCATTTTGTATGGCGTATTATTTTATATCGCCGCCACCAAGCTTGGTCATTTAACGGACGGACCGATGATTGAAAAGATTATCACCGTTGCCGAAGGAAAAACCCTAGCCTATAAAAGTATGGGCGGAGAAGGTATCATCCTATCGGTAACTAAAGCGGTTCTTTGTAATTGGATGGTAACGCTCGGAGCCTTTATGGCCTTTGTATCGAGTTCTACTATTGGAAAAATTGCCGCCATGTGGCTTCCGGTCTTTCTCTTTTTTGCCCACGGCTTTGAGCATGCTGTCGTAAACATGTTCCTTATTCCAACAGCCATGTTAATGGGCGCGCATATTTCGTTTGGGGACTGGTGGCTTTGGAATCAAATTCCTGTCACAATCGGAAACTTTATTGGCGGCTTTTTCTTTACTGGATTAGTGCTTCATTTGGTATATAAAAAAGGAAAAAGGATTCAATAAGCCAAACTGTATCCGCGGAAGGATTTGAAACGAGAGGTTAATAATTATAAAGGAAGATTTTTGCTTGTTTCGTTCGGACACTTTAAAGAGAGCTCCACCATATTTTGATGGGGCCCTCTTCCTCTCAATTATCTTTCATCAATAAGAAGAAATACATCTTCCCCTTCTATTATTGTTTGATAGCTTTTCACACATCCAATATCGGGCTTTTGAACTTTACCATCTTGCAAACAAATTTTCCAATCATGCATCGGACAAAAGACAAACTCACCGCTTACGATTCCTTGACTTAATACTCCGCCGCGGTGAGGACACCGATTTTCAACTGCCCGAAACATCCCGTTTGATAATTTGAAAACCGCCACTTCTTTATCCCCTATTTGAACCGTTTTACCTAAGCGCTCCGGGAATTCATGAACATAGCCAAGCGGAATTTTTGATATGCTTTTATTCACAGGAATTATTCCCCCCTCCACCTATTATCATTCTTACGACATGACCATGCTTTCAAACAGCTCTTTTCGCACTTTTTGATCCTCAGTAATTTCTTTCCAAGGGTCCCTAATGACTGATATAGCCTCTTCCATTCTGGCATTTAATGCTGCACGTTTTTCCTGATCATCTAACACAGCGCGGACATGCTCCAAACCAACACGCTCAATCCAGGCCGATGTTCGTTCTAAATAGTTGGCTGTTTCCCGATAATATTGCAGGTAGGCGCCCGTAATCCCCATAACTTCTTCTTCCGTTTTTACTTTGTACAATATGTCTCCCCCGCGAATGTGGGTTCCCCCATTTCCGCCGACATAAATTTCCCAGCCACCATCTATTCCGATAAAACCAATATCTTTGAATCCCGACTCAGCGCAGCTTCTAGGACAGGCGGATACGGCCATTTTTACTTTATGAGGAGTTTGCAGCCCTTCAAATCTCTTTTCCAGCATGGTTCCCAGACTGATTGAATCCTGGGTGCCGAATCGGCAAAACTGATCTCCGACACAGGTTTTTACCGTCCGAAGCGATTTTCCGTAAGCAAACCCGGACGGCATGTCCAAATCCTTCCATACTTTTGGCAGGTCTTCTTTTTTGACCCCAAGCAAGTCAATTCTCTGTCCCCCTGTTAATTTGACTAATGGAATATCATATTTATCAACCACGTCTGCAATCCTCCTTAGGTCATGTGAATTTGTCACACCTCCATACATCCGTGGAACGACTGAATATGTTCCATCTTTTTGAATATTCGCATGCATACGCTCATTCACAAAACGCGATTGTTTTTCATCTTCATAACCGGTTGGATTAACCATTCCCAAATAGTAATTTAGAGCAGGGCGGCATTTCGAGCAGCCTTCTTCCGTGCTCCAACCCAGGACAAACATAACTTCTTTTATGTGGGTCAACCCTTTTGTTTTAATTTCTTCAATCACTTCATCTCTTGATAGTGATGTACAGCTGCAAATCGGTTCTTTTTGCAAAGAGACATCAGCCTCGGATCCTAAGGTAATCTGTAAAATCTCTGCTACAAGTGGTTTGCAGCCTCCGCAGGAACGGGATGCACTCGTACATTCCTTAATATCATTGACGGTCGAACAGCCTTTTTCCTGAATCGCTTCGATGATAGTACCTTTTGACACGCCATTGCAGCCGCAAATAATTTCTTCATTGCTCATGGCAGCAGTCAGACTGTCTCCGGAATCCTCACCATTTTGGTTTAAAATGGCCACTTTTGTTAAATTGGAAATGTCTGTTTTCTTTTGAATCATGGAAACTAAACGGTTTCCTTCGCTGCTGTTACCAAATAGAACAGCACCGACAATTTGATCACCCGATAAGACGATTTTCTTGTAAATGTTATTTTGTTCATCAAAGACTTTGATGGCTTTTTTGTCTTTCTCCTCATAAAAGTCACCGGCTGAAAAAACTTCAACACCCGAAACCTTCAACTGGGTAAATAAAATAGAGCCTTTATAAGGTTCCGTTCTTACCTTGGAGATTTGTTTGGCTAAAATTTTTCCTTGTTCGTACAAAGGTGCCACTAAACCATAAGCAATTCCGTTGTGCTCTGCACACTCACCAACCGCATAAATATGAGGGATATTCGTTTCCATATAGTCATTGACAACAATGCCGCGATTGACAAGGAGTCCGCTTTCTTTTGCCAGGTCAACATTTGGTCTGATTCCGGCTGCCATCACCACTAAGTCCGCTTCAAGGTCTGTCCCATCACTGAACCTTAATCCTTTTACCCGTTCTTCTCCCAAGATTTCCTGTGTTGGTTTTTCTAATAAGAAGTTCACGCCTTGTTTTTCTAATTCTGTTTGCAGCAGTTTCCCGGCGGTTGGGTCTAATTGGCGTTCCATCAAATAGGGGGCAAGATGGATGACCGTAACATCCATTCCTAAGTTTAGTAGTCCCCTTGCCGCTTCAAGCCCCAGCAGGCCTCCTCCAATTACTGCTGCCTTTTTAAATTGTTTGGATGTTTCAAGCATGACTTCTGTGTCTTTAATATCACGAAAAGCAGTTACCCCATCTAAATCCTTACCCGGTATTGGAAGGATGAAGGGTAGCGAACCCGTTGCCAAAATTAATTCATCATAAGGTTCTATCCTCCCTTTATCTGTAATGACTGCATTCCTGCTGCAATCAATTTTGATGACTGTTTCACCCGTATATAACTGAATATTGTTAGTACGATACCATGCCCAGTCATTTAAAGTTATATCTTGAACACTTGTATCACCCTGCAGAACCTTCGAGAGCAAAATTCTATTATAATTCGGATGCGGCTCGCTTCCGAAAATAGTAATCTCAAACAATTCTTTTGAAATACTCAGGATTTCTTCAATGGTTCTTACACCAGCCATTCCATTCCCAACTAGAACTAGCTTTTTCTTCTCCACCTGGCATTCCCTCCTTGTTAAGTTTTTTAAAATATATCACACCCTTTTCAACTTGTTACCATTCATGTAAGGTTTCCTAACGTAGTTTTTAAATTAAAGCTTTCATTCAAAAAAGCGGGCTTACTTTAACCGCACTCAATTTATAACCCGGCATTTTGCAAATCGGATCCAGTTCCTTTGCTACGAGCAAGTTAACATTTTGCGAATCCGCCCAATGAAAAGGAACAAACACCGTATCCGGACGTATTGTTTCCGACCATTTGCTTCTCACAACAATACTCCCCCTTCTAGATTCGATTTTCACCAACTTTTCATCGCCGATTCCGTAGGCCTTTGCCGTTGAAGGGTGGATTTCCAGAAAGGATTCAATGTTTCTTGCGGCTAATGCCGAGCTTTTTCTTGTTTGCACACCTGTTAAATAATGCGAAACGACTCGGCCTGTTGTTAGATATAACGGATACTCTTCGTTTGTTTTTTCTTTGGAAGCGGCCAATTCATTTGGCACTACCGCCATAACCGCTTTGCCATCCGGATGGGCAAAAGAAGTTTCGAACAATCTATTTGTCCCATTGCTGGATTCATCCGGACACGGCCATAACAAACCGCCTTCCTTTTTTAAACGATCATATGTTATGCCGAAATAATCAGCGATTCCTCCACGGCTCGCCATTCGTAATTCATTAAAAATGGCTTCCGGAGATGAATAGGAAAAATGTTTCTCCTGACCAAGAACTCTAGCGATGTCACAAATTATCTCCCAATCATGTTTCACCTCTCCAGGACTAGGAAAGCTCGCTTCCCTTAACAATACCCGTCCCTCTACATTCGTCATTGTCCCTGTATCTTCAATATAAGAAGAACTTGGTAAAATTAAATCTGCTAATCTAGCAGTCTCGGACACAAATAAATCAACGGCAACGAAGAATTTTAATTTTTTTAGAGCTTCTTGTACGAAAACGGCATTCGGATTGGAAACAATCGGGTTGGAACACATGAGCAGCATTCCCGTTATTTCACCTTCATGAATTTTTTCCATCATTTCATAGGCTGAAATGCCCTTTCCGGGCAATTCCTCCACAGGGATTCCCCAGACACGGGCCATAAATTCGCGATGTTCCTCATTTTCAATTGAGCGGTAACCTGGAAGCTGGTCTGCTTTTTGACCGTGTTCTCTTGCTCCTTGGCCATTTCCCTGACCGGTAATCGCTCCATAACCACAATTTGGCTTCCCGATTTTACCAGTAACAAGCAGAATATTCAGGAAATTACGCACAGTAAATGAGCCATCTATTTGCTGCTCCACTCCTCTAGCGGTAAAAATCATTCCTGATTCTTCTTTTCCAAACTTTCTCGCCGCTGTTCGAATTTGCTCGACGGATACTCCTGTTTGGTCTGCAATTTGGTCCAACTCCAAGCTGAGGACGTAGTCTTTAACAGCTTCAAAACCCTTTACCCGCTTCTTTAAAAACCCATGATCCAAATATCCTTCTTGGATGATGACCTTTAATAACCCGTTGGCTAGTACCGCATCAGTACCCGGTTTTAGCTGTAAATGTAAATCAGCCATTTTCGTTGTCGCCGTTTCTCGAGGGTCTATGGCAATGATAAAAGCACCGTTTTCTTTTGCCTTCTCAAAATATGGCATGATAGTAGGCTGACATTCGGCAATGTTTGTTCCTGCTAAAATAATGCACCGTGCAAACGGAACTTCGGATAAGCTGTTGGTGAAGCCTCTGTCCATTCCAAACGTTTGGTTGGCGGCGGAAGCTGCGGCAGACATGCAAAAACGGCCATTATAATCAATGTATTTGGTTTTTAACGCTACCCGTGCAAATTTACCCAGCAGGTAGGCTTCTTCATTTGTTATTGACGCACTTCCGTAAACGGCCAAGGCATTCTGACCATCCTCCTCCTGAATTTGGGTAACCTTTTCTTTGATGTGGTTTAATGCTTCCTCCCAGGAAATGCGCACAAATTCCCCATTTACTTTTAATAACGGGTATTTCAAACGGTCGCGATGGAAGGCATGTTGATGGGCATTTGCACCCTTCATGCATAAGCGACCCTCGGAAGTTGGATTATCCTTCCCCACTGTCATATATTTTTTCCTAGAAATAATCGATTGTTCGATCAACTGCATCTTACATTGCATGCTGCAAAATGGACACTGTGTATCGTACGTTTTTTCCTTTTCCGCTTCCTGCTGCTTCGTTCGAAAATACTTTAATAATAACTCAGTCATGGACGCCCACCCTTTTCTTCCCTCTCTTCATCCTCTCTCAGCCTTTCCAGCAGTTGCTGGCGAAGCTCATCGTCAAACAATACTTCTCTTACATGGATTAAGCCCGCTCGTTCTAACCATTGCCATGTCCTCTCACGGTAATTGGCTGTTTCTCTGTAATATTGGATAAAACCAGAAACCATTTCGATTGCTTCTTCCTTGGTTGTTGCAATACATAATAATTTTCCGCTTCGAGGGATATGCCCAGCGCTGCCGCCTACATAAATTTCCCAGCCCCTGTCAATTCCAATCAGGCCTATATCCTTTGTTACAGGAACCTCTACATTATGCATACATGGGGCAATATCAATTTTTATAGGATAGGGTGTTAAAAGCCTTTCAAATTTCATTTGGAGGCAAGTCGATATTTGAGGAGCGGGATGCCAGTCACATTTACATGTTTGTTCCCCGATATTAGTTTTGATGTTACCTTGCATGTTGGCTTGTTTATTCTCATATTGCGAATCTATCATGCTTAAATAATATTGAATCGCTGGGGTACAGGTTGGACAGCCAATCGCATTTGCCCATTTGAGAACCGCTCTTACCTCTTGGACAGTAGTTAATCCCCTTAATTGCATCTCCTTAACCGCTTCTTCTTCTGTTAATGATGTGCAAGAACAAAAGGGTTTTAATAAATTCACTTCAACAAATTGATCACTCTGAATTAAGGATAGGAGATCTGCTACTAGCGGTTTACATCCCCCGCAAGAACTAGATGCTTTTGTGCAAGTTTTTATTTGTTCAACGGTTGTTAACCCATTCTTTTGAACCGCCTCCAAAATGGCTTCTTTCGTTACTCTATTGCATTTGCAAATGACTTTGTTTAGAGGCATGGCAGCTGCTTTCAAGCCCCCTTTAGTCATTCTGTTTCCAACTAGGGCTGGTCTTTCCATAACCAAATAACACCTCCACTAGTGATGAAATAATTGAATATCCCACATTATTTCATAAAAATCGAAAAAAGAAATTGAACACGTTACATTTTCTAACATAAAAAATTCTGTGTCAGATGACCTTACAGGTTTTGAGACAAAACAAAATTGACCTATTATTCTTGAAAACAGCAAGGGAATTATCTAAAGCACTTAATGAGCAATGGAGGAATGGAGATGAGATTAATAGAATTAAGAAAAAGTGGGCATGCCCCCTCGCTGCTGTCATCGTTTTTATACTTTGATGTCAGTTTCATGGTTTGGGTAATGTTAGGGGCTCTAGGAGTGTATATTGCAAATGACTTTAATCTATCACCTTCTGAAAAGGGATTCATCGTCGCCATCCCGATTCTTAGCGGCTCTTTTTTCCGCCTTATTTTCGGGGTTTTAACAGACCGGATTGGTCCGCGAAAAACGGCCATTTTCGGAATGGTCATCTCATTGATTCCCCTCTTGTGGGGATGGCAACTCGGAAATACATTAACTGAACTTTATTTAATAGGCATCTTACTTGGCGTAGCTGGAGCAAGCTTTGCTGCAGCCATTCCGATGGCGAGCCGTTGGTATCCACCGCATTTGCAGGGGTTGGCAATGGGGATTGCAGGTGCCGGAAACAGCGGTACACTCTTTGCTACATTGTTCAGCCCTCGTTTGGCTGAAGCTTATGGCTGGCATAATGTAATGGGACTGGCCTGTATCCCGCTTTTAATTGTTTTCATCGTTTATATCATTTTGGCGAAAGATCCTCCTTCCCAACCAGAATCTAAACCAATAACGGGATATTTGCGAATTTTCAAACAAAAGGACACTTTGTATTTTTCCTTGTTTTACAGCTTTACTTTCGGCGGATTCGTGGGACTATCCAGCTTTCTGGGCATCTTTTTCGTAGATCAATACCACTTATCAAAAGTTCAGGCGGGCGATTTTGTAACCCTTTGTGTAGCTGCCGGTAGTTTTTTTCGCCCAATCGGGGGTTATATTGCGGATAAAATAGGCGGGGTTCGGCTGCTTACCTTTTTATTGATTGCAGCAGCACTCAATATGTTCGGTGTAAGCCAGCTTCCTTCCCTTTATTTGGCGATAACTTTTTTATTTATCGGCATGCTTTGCCTCGGAATGGGCAATGGCGCGGTATTCCAATTAGTTCCTCAACGGTTCTCAAAGGAAATTGGTATGATAACCGGCATTGTCGGGGCAGCTGGAGGGGTTGGCGGATTTTTTGTCCCGAATATTCTTGGTACACTCAAACAAGTAACCGGAACATACCAAATTGGTTTTATCGTTTATGCAGTCTTGGGTGTGACTGTACTGATTGTCCTTGCCAATGCTCAGCAATCATGGCGAAAAAAATGGATTTCAAATGATGCTTCAATAAAAATTTAATCCTTTCGTTAAGGGAGGTAACCTTTGATAAAAGAAATAAGCCAGTAATATCGGATTTCGATATACTGGCTTTTAAATTATACCGCATCCCTGGAAACTTTTTTCCCTCCGCTTGGAGCTACGGTGATACCTGTTGACTCTTCAAAATTGTACAAGCTGGCAGGCAAATCCGCGAATCGCTCTAATTCGTTATAGGCTGGAATACCGTGATAGGACATATCCAATCCTTCTTCTTCCTCTCGTTCCGTCGCCCGGAGTCCAACCGTTTTCTCGCATACAAAAGCCATAAACGATCCGCAGATAAGTCCCCAAATAACTACTGCTGCAGCACCCAATAGTTGAATTTTAATAAGAGAAAAATCCCCTGAAGTGAATAACCCATGAGACTGATCAAACAATCCAACCGCGATGGTGCCGAATACACCATTAAACCCATGAACCGCCACTGCACCTACAGGGTCATCTACTTTTAAATAGTCCACTATTAACGTTGCGTATATGACAATGATACCGCTGATAATACCAATGATGATTGCACTCCATTGAGAAACAAAGGCACATCCTGCTGTTATAGCCACTAACCCAGATAATACCCCATTGATCATCATACTCGGATCCGCTTTACCAAACTTCTTCATCGTCATAAAAAGAGCCGCTGTTCCGCCGCTCGCTCCTGCAAGCATCGTATTAATAGCTATAGAAGCAAAGGCTTTATTAGAAGCATCCAAGGTGCTGCCAGTATTAAAGGCAAACCAGCCAAACCACAAAATGAACGTTCCGGCTGAAGCTAAAGGTATGTTACTTGGAGCAAATACATTCGTGCTTCCATCGGAATTGAATCTTCCTTTCCTCGGCCCCAGCCATTTCGCCATAGCAAAAGCTGCAAAGCCACCTACCGCATGAATAGCGGCCGATCCGGCAAAATCCTTCATCCCTAGTTTCGCAAGCCAGCCGTTTGCGCTCCAAATCCAATGTCCGGAAAGTGGATATACAATGATACAGATTAAGGCAGCTGTTAAAATATAGGCTTTAAAGTTCATTCGTTCGGCAACAGCACCAGAGACAATCGAAATACAGGCAACCGCAAAGCCCATTTGAAACAACACGAAGGCCGTGCTCGGCAGGTCAATGGAAAGGGTAATATTTTGCGGATGTCCAAAAAGTGTGGTTCCAAAAAATCCATTAACATCCTTCCCAAACATCACACCAAATCCAATCAGCCAGAAAGCTAAAGCACCAACCGTTAAATCCACAAAAATTTTCATGGTCACGTTTACGGCGTTTTTTGTTCGAACCAGGCCAGCTTCGAGTAGACTAAATCCGCCTTCCATAAACAGCACCATTGCCGCTGCAAGGACGACCCAAACCGAATTTAAGTAGATCAGTTCCATGATACTCATCCCTCCTTTTTCTGCAAGTCATCAATATCATCATCCGTTTCACCTGTCCGGATGTTATACGCCTCTAAAATCGGATAAACATAAATTTTTCCGTCCCCATCTTCTCCAGTTTGCGCAGCGCCAACAATTGTCCGAATGGTCCGTTCCACCATGTAATCGGAAAGGATGATCTCCAATTTTACTTTTGGATGGAGGGTCACTTTGTAATTTTTCCCGCGGTATACACCTTGAGTATCTTTCTGCTTTCCTCTGCCAACCACCTGCGAAACGGTAAACCCAGTAATACCTATACTCTTTAGCCCTTTTATGGTCTCAGTAAGTCTTTCAGGCCTGATAATGGCTTCAATTTTTTTCATTAAGGTGGACCGCCTTTCTCTGTGTTAGCTTTTATAACATATAATGATAAATAATATAACATTTGCAAAATTACTGTCAATTAAAATATAAATATTACAGTCTTTAACTCAATTTAATAGAAAAAGGAGCATCCCTTTTTTCCTAAAAAGAAAATGCTCCTCAATATTTCACAGCTTATTGGTTTACCTCTTTCAAGCACATTACCAATATACAAAATGTGTAAAGGATAAATTCTATAAAATAACCAGTCAATCAAAGGATTAACTGGTTTCTTTCTTTTTTATAATTATGCCCCGACCTCTGGCATTTCCAGGCTCTGTTGGCCATTTAGTCCTTTATATATTTGTTCAATTTCATCTCCGGTTAAATCGCCCCGCTTAAGCAGTTCTCCTGCAATCGCGTGGACGAAGGCAGCATTCTCAAGAACCAGCTTTTTCACATTGGTCATTTCATCCTTTAACAGCTGGTTTATTTTTGTACGAAGAGCCCTTAGGCCATCGGCTCGCGACCCCAAGGCAAGCCAACTGAACAATTCATCTCCCATCCCAACAATACCGAGGTATGCACCGGCAAGCTCTGTTGCCTGCCGCAGATCAGATGTGACGCCATTTAATTTTTTCCCAAGGAATTCTTCCTCCACCGCCCTGGCGGCAAGACAAACTTGTATTTCTGCAAGAATTTCACTGTCACTGCGGTTATATCTTTCATGGGTTGGTTTCGTGGCCGCAAGACCGAGGGCTCCACCACGGCGAATGATAGTAACCTTCCAAACTCGTTCATGCGGTTTCAACAGGTACTGTGCCACAGCATGACCAGCCTCGTGATAAGCAACATTGCGTTTTTCATCTTCGCTCATCGAACGAAGCGGCTGTTTGAGCCCCCATTCATATGTTTCCATTGCATTTCGGAAATCCTCATAGCTCGAAACCTGTGCCCCGCGCTGGTGAGCGATGACAATTGATTCGTTGACAATATGCTTAATTTGGGCTGGACTATAGCCGATGGTGTCTAATGCAGCACGTTCTGGAGTCAGCGACTTATCACGCTTGATTTTTTGAAGATAATAGAAGAAGACGTCTACCCGACCATCATAGTCAGGTGAATCAACCCAAAGCTTTCGGTCGAAACGGCCGGGTCTGAGCAGCGCTTGGTCAAGAACATCCGGTAGGTTGGTCGCTCCAATCGTCAAAACCGGAGGTCGTTCAGCCTTTTTACGCCTTAAGCCTAGCGTGCGCAGTAGCTTGGCAAACCAGGAGCTGTCAATATTCGGGGGATCCATTTGCAGGAGGAGCTCATTTAAAAGGCCGGCGCCGCCCATTCCCATCATCCCTCCCATCATTCCGCCGCCTCCGCCGCCTGATTGACGGCTCATTCCGATGGCATCGATTTCGTCGATGAAGATAATACAGGCGCCATATAATTTTGCAAGTTTTCTAGCTTTTTTATATAAACCCATGACTTTAAGGTTTCCTACACCGAAGAACATATTTTGAAAGCTAGGGGCAGATGCATAGGCGAATGGTACTTGTGCTTCATTCGCTATGACTTGGGCCAAGTAAGATTTTCCTGTCCCAGGGGGTCCGCAAAGCAATAATCCCCTTATAGCTTCGCCCCCCATTTCCTTAAATTCCTTCACACCTTTAAGGAGGGTGACAATACGCTTGGCATTTTCTACAATTTCAGGGTTTCCTCGATAATCATCCCAAGAGGAACCTGTTTCACCTGGCAAGATCCAATAGGTTCGCCCCCTGGCCAGAAACCAAAATAGAGCAACAAACTGAATAATCATAAACATCATGGCAAAAAACAATTGGAAGACAAAACCTAAAATAGTTATCGCGATATTCCATGCTGCAGGTCCTCCTTTTACCAACAGCATGACTAAAAACACGAAAACCGCAACCCAGAGGATAATTTTCCGCCATTTGACCCACTGATAGTTCCTCAAGGTCTCACATCCCTTCTTAAATTTGTGGAATATTCTATGAAAAATAGGCTTCCTTGTTGACAAGAAAGGTGTCAGGCATGAAGAAATATTTTCATCAAAAAAGCCCTCCACAAAGGAGGGTTTCTATAAACCAGATTATTTAAATTTCTTATAAATATCAAATAAATACTTGAGAGAAATGGCGATACCGCCAATAAAATAGAAGGTTACCAGTATCCATCCTGACGGGTCTATGGAGAGCATTGAAATGAGGATATTTAATGGGAAGATGAAGTAGAGGACATCCTTAAGATAGTCTAAAACTAATGTTGGGCTGAATGAGCCTTTCCAAAATGATTTTACAAAAGCTATCAGAAAATCAATAAGCATAAGTCCGAATGCAGCCCACAACGTATAGAGCATCCAATCTGCAAGTGCAAAAGACATTATTCATCACCTCCTTACTACATAATATTCGTGTAGAATTAGCTGGTGAGAATAGTGAAAAATTTTATTATAAACAAAATAGTTTAAAATTAGACAAGATATGAGCACAATAAACGAGAAAAATTTATATTTACTATATTTAACTAGAGAAGAGGATGAAAATGGATGGGATTAAATAAAGATTGCATGTATTGCATGGAGGATGAAAGACGAGACAATCTTATGATTAAAATAGCTAATCTTGGTGTTTCCACAGTTTTTCTCTTTAAAGAGCAAACCTATAAAGGCAGATGTAATGTAGTATATAAGGATCACGTAAAGGAACTTTTTGAACTTAGTGACCAGGAATTATCTTTATTTATGAACGATGTAAAAAAGGTAGCAGCTGCTATTGACAGGGCTTTCCAACCAAATAAGATAAATTATGGTGCATACGGTGATACATTACATCATTTACATTTGCATGTCGTCCCAAAATATGAAGGAGAAGATAATTGGGGATCAACCTTCGTAATGAATCCCGGCAAAGTTTATCCGACTGACAAAGAATATTCAGATATGATCAAACAGATTAAAGCCAATTTAGATTAATCCAGAAAACAATAATAAAGCCGCCCACCTTGTGAGCGGCCTAAAAGTTTATTTTTGTAAGCCGTTTAGATTTTTCTGAAATTCTATGAAATATTGTAAAGTATCAGGATTCGCTAATGAGCCTGTATTCACTGCCTTTTCAACAGGCGTTCCCATCAAAATTTTCTTGATCGGTACCTCTAGCTTCTTTCCGTTCAACGTTTTCGGCAGTTCCTCAACTACAAAAATTTCATTTGGAACATGCCTAGGGGAACAATCTTTACGAATAGCTTGATTAACTCGGGACCTCACATCGTCAGACAGCTCAGTTCCTTGTTTTAAAACTACGAATAAAGGCATATAGGATTGCTCGGCACTTAGCGGCAGATCGACAACTAAGCTATCAAGGACTTCAGGCACCTTTTCTAGTGCACTATATATTTCACTTGTCCCCATCCGGACTCCGCCGCGATTAATCGTTGCATCCGAACGCCCGTATATGATGGCGCTGCCCCTTGAAGTGATTTTAATAAAATCACCATGGCGCCAAATGCCTGGGTACATGTCAAAATAGCTGTCGCGGTAACGCTCGCCGCTTTCATCATTCCAAAAATAAATCGGCATCGATGGTGTCGGCTCGGTAATGACGAGTTCTCCTATCTCATCTGTCAGCTCTTCGCCCTGTTCATTAAATGACTTTACAGCAGTACCAAGCGCTCGGCACTGCAGTTCACCAGTATGAACTGGCAGGGTAGGTGCACCACTAACGATTGAGGTACAAATGTCAGTTCCGCCACTTGTCGAAACGAGCCAAAGGTCTTCTTTCACCTGTTCATACACCCATTCAAATCCGCTGACAGGAAGAGGTGACCCCGTTGACCCGATACTTTTTAAATGGGAAAGGTCAAACTGTTCCTTCGGCTTCAGGCCTGCCTTCATGCAAGCCGTAATGAAGCCCGCACTTGTTCCGAACATGGTCATTTTCGAAGATTCGGCAAATTTCCACAATGTATCATAATTTGGATATGCTGGATTACCATCATATAATAGAATCGTTGAACCCACCAGTAAACCGCTTACAACTACATTCCACATCATCCAGCCAGTGGTGGTATACCAGAAGAAACGGTCATCTTTAGAGATATTGCTTTGCAGCGCCATCATTTTAAAATGCTCTAATAAGATTCCGCCCTGGCTTTGGACAATCGCTTTTGGTTTGCCAGTAGTACCGGATGAATATAAAATCCACAGTGGATGGTCAAATGGCACTGCCTCGAATGATAATTCTGCCCCTGTTGTAATTTCAAGTGGATGATTCCACAAGACAGCGTTCGTTAACTGTCCGATATTTGGCTCTTCATTTATGTTTGGGATAATGATTGTTTGCTGTAGAGTTGGCAGTTCCGCTTGGATTTTTTTCACCAGTTCAAGGCGATCAAAGTCTTTTCCTCCATACCGGTAACCATCAACGGCAAACAATACCTTAGGTTCAATTTGCTTAAAGCGGTCAATTACGCTCATGATCCCAAATTCAGGTGCACAGCTTGACCAGACGGCCCCGATGCTGGCACAAGCAAGAAAGGCTGTAATCGTTTCATGAATATTGGACGCATACGCTACTACACGGTCTCCCGGCTGAACTCCAAGTGATTTAAGATATTCGGCAATGGCCGCGGTGTTCTTTTTCAATTCAGCCCAGGTTATTTTCCCCTGCGTTCGGTTTTCACTTTCGTATATAATTGCATCTTTTTCAGGGCTTTCATTCCGAAATACATGCTCTGCATAGTTTAAAGTAGCTCCAGGAAACCACTGAGCCCCTGGCATTTTCCTTACCTTTAAAACCTCTTCATATGGCGTTTTCGCCTGAATGTCAAAATAGTGCCAGACGGCAGACCAAAAGCCTTCAATCGAGGTAACTGACCACTTCCATAACTGTTCATATGTATCAAAGTGCAGTCCCCGTGTTTCTTCCAGCCATATCATGAATTTTTTCAAGTTCGATTCATCCTGGAATTGTTGTGAAGGCTCCCACAACAACTTTCCTTCCATTTTTTCAATCGTCATTGCTATTCCCCCAAATGTCATGTTCGAATTATTTTAGCTACACTTACCATATACGAGTTTAGTATAGTGATTTCCTTCTTAATTTTTCAAAAAATGAAAAAACTCATCTGAAAAGAAATGTTGGGTATTTTTCTAAAGAATAGACTTCAAGAAATGGAACCTTCGGAAGAAGCACCTAGTATCCACCATGAAAAATAGATTGAAAAAGTATACAATTATTTTTATTGGAACTAAATTATGTTAAAGGATGTAGCTAATGGATTGGAAACCTAACAGAGAATCTAAAATACCGATTTATAAACAGCTTGCAGTATATATCGAGAACGGGATTGCGGATGGGACTTTTCCACAAGATAAACCTTTACCTTCTGAACGGGGCATGGCGAAAAATCTCGGTGTAAATAGAAGCACCGTCATTGCGGCGTATGACGAATTGGAATCAAATGGACTGATAGAGCGAAAAAAAGGCAGTGGAACAACCATAAGCAAAGATATCTGGGGCATGTCTAAGAATCGAATTCCAAGTTGGAACAGATATATAGAGGCAGGCTCGTTTCTTCCCAATTTGCCCGTAACGCAACGGATACATAAAGAAATGGCTGAACAAAAGTTGATTAATTTAGCCAGCGGTGAATTATCTCAGGATTTATTTCCTGTAACGTCTCTTAGGGAAATTACAATGAACAGGTCCTTTATCGGGACCTTGGGATATGACCACCCACAGGGTAATTCGATATTCAGAGAAACACTTACTAAGCATGTGAAGGAGTTCCGAGGGATAGAAACGAATCCTTCATCTATATTGGTTACTTCGGGAGCACAGCAAGCTTTGCATCTTGTGGTGCAATGCCTGTTAAAACCAGGAGACGCAGTTGCCCTCGAGAATCCTTCCTATCATTACAATCTGCCAGTATTTAAATCCGCAGGAATCAAAACCTATTATTTAAAGATTGGTAAGGAAGGCATTAACCCGAACGATATTGCCGATTTATATAAAAAACATAGAATTAGGATGATTTTCTTAAATCCAATATTTCAAAATCCTACGGGAACGCTTTTGTCCCTAGAGCGCAGGAATAAAATTCTTGAAATATCGTCTGAATTTGGAATACCAGTGGTGGAGGATGATCCCTATAGTTTATCCGCTTTTTCAATGAAAAAAATCCCAACTCTAAAATCATTAGACGATCATGGAAATGTTTTATATATTAGTTCTTTGACAAAAATAGTTGCATCGGGGCTCAGAATAGGATGGATTATTGGACCAAAGCAGGTCATTGAAAGGTTAGCAGATGCCAAACAGCAGGTCGACTTTGGACATGCCAGCTACTCTCAATGGATTGCAAATGATTTTTTAGAATCTGATGGTTTTGAATCACATATGAAAAAGTTAGTTAAGAGGTTGGAAAGTCGCAGGGATCAAATTGTTGAAAGCCTGGGGACGTTTTTAAAAGATCAAGTCGATTTTTATATCCCGCAAGGCGGCATTCACTTGTGGTGTCGAATTAAAAATGAATGTGATGAAATTCAATTATTAGAGGAATCAATAAAAAGAGGAGTAATATTTGTCCCCGGTTCAACAATGGGGACTGAAAAGGGATTCGTCCGTTTTACCTTTGCAAGGGAAAACGAGGAAACAATTAATGAAGGAATTCGAAGGTTTGCTGATGCACTAGAGATTGTTTCAAACTAAATGAAGAAAAAAATAAGACCATCCTTCAAGATGGTCTAATCTACTCCAATATAGATTCCGAGTGAAATTAAAGCGATACCGATAATAACAACATATATTAAAGTTAAATTGGTTGTGTTTCTTTTTGTTGAACCGCTGTAATCTTCATCAGGTTTCCTGGTGATTAATAGAGTTGAAACTACAGAAAAAATAAGGATTAAAATTACTAAACCGACCATTATATTCATATCGCACCTCGAATTATAAAGCTTTTGCTAGCTATATAATATCGAAAATGCATTGATTAATGACCATCCAATTCAGCTAAAAATAGACCATCCAATTTTCAATAACATTTTACAACACTGCTTTTTTTATCTTAACTCTGTTTCTTCGTATTGAAAAGTAGGATAAAATAACCGATTAGCCCAATCGTCACCACTACCAAAAAGATGATTTTAAGGGGCATGGGGAGGAATAGAAATGCTATTGCAAACCACGCGAACATCAGTGCCAGTGGACTAGTTGCCCTTAGCACTTTATAGAAAATTTGCATTCCTCCTGTTCGGATATACGGTGTCGCTTCCAATAACAAGATTGTAGGGTTCATGATAGTGCCATAAATTAGCGGGAAAACTACATACAGGGGAATTTCTGTTTTGAAGGATAATTCCAACAGGTAAGCCAACCCTAATGCAAATGCTTGCATGAAAAAGTCAAGGTGTGCCGATTTAAGCTTTCTAGCATTCGTAAAAACCTTTGCCAAAAATGTTTCTTTCTGATAAAAAACTGCCGCAAGCGGCAATGATAAAATAATGCCAATCATAAAAGAGAACAATCCCCACTCCAATAAAAGAGAGTTCATACCACTCTTCCTTCCACATCATTCTAATAAAACCTGAAAACGAAAATTGCCACTATAAAATCAAATGCAGCGCACAATGGCGGGAACCATCTTACCACTTTCGTTTTAATTATTTTGGGATGATGGAGCATATCCCAGATTCCATGAAGGATAAAACCAATGCCAACCCAAATGGGAGAGTACAACAGTCCCCAGACAGCACAATTAAAAAACAGCAGCGCCATCACAGATTCAATAGAGAGCCAAGTTAACCGCCCATCCGACAATGCAGCACCAGCATACACACAAGCAGTAAAAGCCAGAAATAATGTGAACAGTTGATATGAAACTGGAACAGTAAAACTGTAAAAAAGTCTAACAGTCAGCAGTGACAATAAGACACCAGCAACCATATTCCTTACATTGGATTTCATCTTAATATCTCCTCTCAATATACTTATTTGGTATGCTTTCATCATATTTCAGTTTGGTCATCTTCTAGCCGCAAATTATGTAGTCTTCCCCGCAAAAAAATGAGGGCTCCCTGCAATCTTTTTCTTTCAATAAAAATGGCCGGATTTGCACCGGCCTCTTTCATTAGTTATTATATTTCTTATACACTTCTTAACGCGTCAATTGGATTTAGCCTTGAGGCCTTCCGTGCTGGGGCAATGCCAAAAATAATCCCAATGGCAGCGGAGAAGCCAAACGCAAGCACAACAGTAAATGCCGAAAGTGTAAAACTTGCCCCAATCAAGATACATACAGCGTAAGCTATTAACACACCTAGCAATAAGCCAATCGTTCCACCAAAGAGTGATAAAAATACCGCCTCCAGGAGAAACTGCTGTTGAATCCGCTTAGGCTCTGCTCCAAGGGCTTTTCTTAGCCCGATTTCGGTCGTTCTCTCTGTGACAGAAACAAGCATCATATTCATTATCCCAATGCCCCCAACGATAAGAGAAATGGAGGCAATCCCGCCCAGCATGAGTGACATCATGGTTGTTACCCTATTGATGGACGACAGCATATCCTGCATATTGATAATGGTAAACCCGTCTTTATTGTAGTTAAATGCCTGGTTTAAAACAGCTTCGATATCACTAGTTATTTTTTCAGAGTCATTGGCATCGCTCATAAACACGTCAACATTGTTAATATATCCGGTTCCTAGCAGGCTCATCGAGGTGGTATAAGGAATAATGACCGCATCGTTATTTGACGAATCCGAAAAACTGCTTGATTCTCGAAGTGTTCCGATCACCGTATAGGTTACACCGGCAATTAGCATTTTTTTACCGATTGGGTCTTCCCCCCAAAACAGTTCTTGTGCAATATTGGCCCCAATAAGGCATACTTTATTTTCATTATCAATATCCAAAATGTTGAGACCCCTGCCAGATTCAATCAGGTCTTTTGTCTTAGAAAAATACACATCATTTTTACCTTGAACGTACACATCCTTTTTTTCATTTCCGTTATAGACCACCGTTGTGTTTCCAGTTAGAGTCGGGGATACTCCGGCAACATTCTCGATTTCTGATAGTTTTTGAATATCGCTGTCGTGTAAGCCTTTTTTTAGAGGTGTTCCGATGGCTTGAACAGTTATTTTATCGGCCCCAAAGGAAGAAAACTCGCTTGTCATACCGTCCATCGCACCTTTCACAATTGTAATCAAGGCAATGATGGAAGCAACGCCAATCACAATCCCTAGCATGGTTAAAAACGAGCGCATTTTGTTATGGACCAGATTCATCCAGGACATTTTGATATTCTCTTTAAACATAAGCAAACTCTTCTCTCAGTTTGCCGTCTAATATGCGGACAATTCTACTGGCATTTTTCGCAATTTCGATATCATGTGTAATCATGATAATCGTTTTTCCTTCTTCATGAAGCTCATGAAATAGCTCCATGATTTGCTGACCGGTTTTTTGATCGAGTGCACCGGTTGGTTCATCGGCCAGCAATATGGTTGGGTTGGTCACCATTGCACGGGCAATGGCTACCCTTTGCTGCTGCCCCCCCGAAAGCTGATTGGGACGATTTACCAATTTATTGCCAAGCCCGACTCGCTCAAGCATTTCCCTGGCCCTATGTTTTCGATCCTTTTCAGGCATGCTGGCGTAAACAAGTGGAAGCTCCACATTTTGTATCGCATTAAGCCTTGGAAGCAGCTGGAATTGCTGAAATATAAAGCCGACCTCCTTGTTGCGGATTGCCGCCAGAGATGATTCATCCAGTTCATCAACCTTTTTATTCGACAAATAATAATCACCGCTCGTCGGGGAATCGAGGCATCCTATTATATTCATCAGTGCGGATTTCCCAGACCCAGATGGTCCTAAAATAGCTACAAAATCATCTTTATTTACTGTCAGATTAATATTATCTAAAACAACCTGCTCTTCCTCACCCATCACGTACGTTTTTGTAATTTGATTCATATTCAGAATTTGTCCGTTCATTATGGATTACCTCCATGCATCATCGCAGGAACGGCATTATCTTTATCGATGATCATCACTACATCACCCGCGTCAATACCTTCTTTAATCTCAATAATTGTTCCGTCGTTAATGCCCGTTTGAACATATTTTTTGACTTGGCCACCTTTTTCTGAAGGTATTAAAACATACGGCTTATTTTTGCTGTCAAAATTGATGGCTTTCATGGAGAGCGTAATGATTCCCGATACATTTTGTTTCAAAATTTTTGCCTCTGTACTCATCCCTACTTTAATCACATCGTCATTGTTGAGGTCAATCGTAGCAGAAAAATAGGAAACACCGTTTTCGTTTGCGGCTTCCTTTGAAATGGCGGAAACCGTACCTTTAATTTCTTTTTCCAGCGCATTTACGGCTACATTCACTTCTTGACCAACTAATAGATATTTAAGGTCGTATTCGTCAACTTTAACGGTTGTTTGTAATACAGCATAATCGACGATGTCGACTAATTGCGCCCCTGCCATGAGCTCCGCGTTTTTTTCAACATAGATTTTTGTGATTTCTCCGTTAATTGCTGCTTTTATTTTTTTACCATCCTTCGTTTCTAACAAGACATCGCCGCTTTTCACCATGTCGCCTGTTTTCACCTTTACTTCCTTAATCTGCATTGGAGCATCACTTGTAATTGTCTTTCTGTTTTTAGCTTCGACCGTACCGGAGAAGGTGTAATAGGTAGTAATGTCGTCAATTTGGGCTGTTTCCTTTTCGAAAGTCCCTAATCCCTTTGGCGTAAAGATTACTGCTGAAATGATGGCAATTGCTAATAGTCCAACTATTGACCAAATTACTATCTTCTTTTTACCTTTCTTTTTTTTGTTTGTATTCATAAAATGAATCCCCTCCCTTATTCGATAATTTCATTTTACGGCGATTCCCTCTCCTTCTAACCGCAGACTTTTAGATAACCCACCGCAGATATTAGGGGTACCTCCGCATGATTTTGGGGTGTGGATTTTTAAAAAAATGGTTGTCACAGTAAATTAATGAAGGATCTTCCGGGTATATTATGAACATCTGAATGTATCGGGAGGAAGAAAAAGTGAGTAACAATACCCTATCCTTTTTTGCTTTAGGCGGCATTAATGAAATTGGCAAAAACATGTATGTGATTCAATATAATGACGATATCGTGGTGATTGATGCCGGCGGAATGTTTCCTGATGAAAGCTTGCTTGGAATTGATTTGATCATCCCAGATGTGACCTATTTGGAAGAAAACCGTGAGAAAATCCGCGCTCTAGTTGTCACTCATGGACATGAAGATCATATCGGCGGAGTTCCTTATTTTTTAAAAAAATTAAATGTTCCCATCTATGCAACTCGTTTTACTCTCGGTTTGATTGAATTGAAATTGGATGAGCACCGGCTGAAACGGGATACGAAACTCGTACCGATTGATGCAGATTCAGAGTTAGAGTTTGGTGAGATTAAAGTCTCGTTCTTTAAAGTCAGTCACAGTATTCCGGATTGCTTGGGGATTGTGTTTCAAACCCCGGAAGGGAATGTTGTTCATACAGGGGACTTTAAATTTGACCTCACCCCGGCTAATAGCGATCAATATTCCGATATACATAAAATGGCTGAGATTGGCCAAAATGGCGTTTTGGCATTAATTTCTGAAAGTACGAATGCAGAACGAAAAGGGCTCACTCCTTCCGAGCAAATGGTCGGAAGCCATATGTTGGAGGCTTTTCTTCGAGCTCGAGGAAAAATTTTCGTTTCGACTTTTGCTTCCAATGTTAATCGCGTGCAGCAAGTCGTGGAAGCCTGCATTGAGACGAATCGAAAGCTAGCCTTGCTGGGCCGAAGTATGGTGAATGTAGTAGATGTTGCCATTGAACGCGGTTATTTGCTTATACCTGAAGGGATGCTGATTGAGGCAAGCGAAATCGAAAAACTTGCCCCCGAACGTGTCGCCATTCTATGTACCGGAAGCCAGGGCGAACCAAATGCCGCTCTCGGACGGCTGGCAAGCGGAAGCTATCGGGATGCTTCGATTTATCCCGATGATACTGTTATTCTAGCAGCGTCCCCTATTCCCGGGAACGAAAAGGATGTTTCTCGGATTATCGATAACTTGTTCCAAAGGGGCGCCCATGTGATTTACGGCTCGGGAAGCTCAACCGGGATGCATGTATCGGGCCACGGCTATCAGGAAGACCTAAAACTGATGCTTACATTGATGAAACCCACCTACTTTATTCCGATTCACGGGGAATACCGGATGCTCCACCATCACCGCATGCTTGCGGAATCGGTTGGAGTGGAAAAAGGAAATACCTTTATTATCCGGAATGGGGATGTCGTGGATATTCAAGACGGGGTTGCGAGGCAGACAAGATCCGTACCTGCCGGTGATACTTATGTAGACGGCGTGAGTGTCGGTGATGTGGGAGAGATTGTGCTTCGTGATCGGAGGCAACTGTCTGAAGATGGCATGCTAGTAATCGTTTTAACGTTGAGCAAACGGGACCAAAGGATTATCCAAGGACCCGACACGATTACGCGCGGATTTGTGTATGTGAAGGAATCTGAGAATTTGATGAGGGAAATTAACAGCCTTGTCAAAAAGACAGTCAATGACTTACAAGAAGAAAACATTCGGCAATGGAATGTCATCAAACAAAACATCAAGAAGACTGTAGGACAGTATCTCTTTAAGCAAACAAAAAGAAAACCGATGATATTGCCGATTATTATTGAAATCTGAATTAGAGTCAGGCACCCTTGTAGGTGTCTGACTCGTTTTTTAAAGTGTTTTCACATGTTCTGTCAACTCAGCAATATACGAATCACTTAAAAACCCGGTGCCTCCCCTGATAATTTCCTCGAGATAATGGTCAGGCGGTGCTGTTTCGGAGTCTTTCGAAACGACGATGAATGTTAGTACATCTTGGACTGTCTTGCCATCCATCTTAACATCAATTAATGCAGGCCGGTAGAGACGAGTATGAACGCCCTCGCGCCGGTATAAATATTCGAGACATTCATATGGAATCTCGTAAACCTTCCCTTCCACAACGCCGCCCTCTTCCACAATATCTGCCCGCCCGCCGTCAGGCAGCTTTTTTGTAAACCGAAGGGTGTAACCCTTAAGCTCTGCAACCCCTGCTAATTTTTGAAAATAATGATCGACCCCAGCTAGCTTAAACCTGGCATGGTCCAAACAGCTGCCATATGCAAAATACAGAACGTACCCACTTTGTTTTTCAAACTGATACACCTTCCAGTCACCTAGTACGATTGGCGTACTTAACATGCTTTCGTTGTGTTTGGCAACCATGTAGATATAGGCTTCCGTCTTCCTATTGTCATGAAAAATGATTTGTTTTTTACGGTCGTATAAATTGTCGTGACTATGTTCCTCATATTCTTCCAATTCGTCCAGGCAGCATAGATGATTATCTGAAACTAGGTATAATTCCCCATATACCGTATCCGATTCTGATTCTTTCACCGCAGGATATCCTAGTCCGGTATCGAAAAGTCTTCCGTTTGTCCAAGCCTGCTCAGCTACAAGCTCTGCCCCCTGCAACAAATGATGATATTTTTCATTCTTTCTCAATGTTCCATAAACGAAAACGTAATGTTTGTTCATTTTTTTCAGCAATCCCTTTCGTTGAACTAAATTCATCCAATTCTACCCTTATCTTTACTTCGGCATAAAAATCCTAGATTCCTTTTACAGTTAGAGTAATTTTTATTGGATTCCTTTCTATACATGGACTACTGGTTTACTGGAAATAATAGCATTTAGTTAAAGTGAAGGGGGCTTTTTAATGGATCTCAATATTTTTAGAATAATAAATAAAATGGCTGGCCGTTCTCGTTTTTGGGATATGATCATGATAACCATTTCGAAAAAAGCTCGTTATGTATATGTATTATTATTAATTATCTTGTGGTTTCGCAATAAGAAATTCTCGCTATTAACGGGGGTATCGGTTGGGGTTACCTATATTATTACTTTCATAATAAAATTTTTCAATTATCAACCAAGGCCTTTTGTGAACCATGAGGTGCATTTATTACCTCCTATTCCAGCAAAAAAGGATTCATCCTTTCTAAGTAAACATACAGCATTGGCTTTTGCGGCAGCTGTTTCAGTGCTTTTATATCAACGAATATTTGGAAAAATAATGTGGTATTTGGGTATATTTATCGGAATCTCTCGGATTTGGATGGGGCACCATTACCCTTATGAAATTATTAGAAGTGCTGCACTCGGAAGTATAGCTAGTTTCATGGTTCACCTTACGAAAAAGCTGTGGGATCCATTCTTATCCCGATTTATTTATTCATATAATCGTTTTTGCTCCTTTTTAAAATTCTAATTAAAATAATGTTAGCGGGAGCAGCCTTTAGGATTCCTCCCTCTTTTTCATATTTGTTTTAATTATGTTGTTGAATAAACCTGCTGATTAGTTGGTTTAAGTTAGGAGCTGACTTCGTTGGTATCTGGTGCTTTTCATATATAAATTTTAATTCATTATTAGGAAGCTTTTCATTTAAAATTTTGGCATATTTATGAAACGATTTATCTTTTTTTCCATAAATCAATAAAACCGGATGATTAATGGTATGTAATTGATTGGTACAATTGTATTGCAAGCTATAATTGTAATATTGTGCGATGTTTCTTGTATCACCATTCAGGGCTTCTTGATACATAGCTTTGAATATTTTTTTATCATCGGAATTGCCCCAGGAAATCCCTAAAGCCAACAAACGTTTGGCTCCTGCTTCGGCAAGTAGCCGTGCCAGAATAATTCTTTTTTCATTATACCAATCATAAACCTCGGACATTCCGCTTATAATAATGGCTCCCATTGCCCTGTCCGGGTTTGTCAATAAAAATTCCAAGGCAATGGAACCTCCGGTGGAATATCCGCAAAGATACGCTTTTGGGATTCTTAGATGGTCCAAGAGATACAGTATGTCATCCGCAATTAATCGATAGGTAAGAGGCTGCTTGGAATAAGAACTGTGGCCATGTCCGCGAATATCAAAACAAATGACTTTGTAACTTTTCGATAAATTATCCATCTGGTATTTGAAATTTGCACTAGTAAGTAAAGGCGGATGGATAAACACAATAGGTACTCCCTCGCCTTTCACGGTATAGTACAAGTTGATTTCTTCCTTTTCCATAAAAGGCATCGTTAACACCTCCTTTATTTCATATTTCAACTGGCTTTAATATTCAAAGTCACTATTTAGGTTTACTCCTTCATGAAGCCATTATTCCCAAAAGTATTGCTTTAAAATATCAAGGATCAATAAATCATGGTAAAATGATGATAATAGTGGAGTATTTGAACATCACACCTTATATATTTCCAGAATGAAGGGTTATCGTTGACAAAATTTCTGAACATTAATAACAATAAAACAAATCGCTTTTTTATAACACTCATCATTGCCTTAATCGGCGCGCTGATATTTCAATTCCTTAATACCCCTATTCCTTGGCTTTTAGGACCAATGACTGCTGTATTCATTGGCTCGAGGTTTAATCGAATTAATTTATATTGGCCTAGATGGATACGAGATATTGGATTAATCATTGTTGGTTATTCGATTGGGCTGTCCTTTACCAAAACAGCTCTTTATCAAATTGCGGCAAATTTGCCTTCCATGTTGTTAACGACCACTTTACTAATTTGTTTTTGTGCTGGCATTGCCTTTGTTGTAGCAAAGCTGACTGACGTTGATTATCCAACTGTTCTAACCGGAAGTATCCCCGGTGGTCTATCGCAAATGATTACCTTTGCCGAAGAGATGAAGGGAATTGATATTACAACGGTGACGTTTCTTCAGGTTGCCAGATTAATGATGATTATCTTTTTTGTTCCGTTTCTTGTGTTCGGACCGCTTTTTCAGAATACAGGAAAGGGTAATACAGCCTCATCACTTTTACAAAGCGCAGATCAAACATTTGCTGGAAATTTTCCTTTGATGCTAATTTTATTTGCTGTCATAAGTGTTCTAAGTGCCCTGCTAGCGAAAAAAATAAAGGCTCCTACGCCGTTTTTACTTGGACCGATTTTGGGAACAGCTGTCTTGACGATTGGCGGACTTCACGGACCTGCCCTCACGCCGCCTGTATTAGACCTCTCGCAATTTATGATTGGCGGTTATATAGGACTGTTGTCGAAACCTGAAAAACTGACAAATAAAGCAAAAGTTATTACCCTTGCCATTATCAGCGGGGGACTGATGATTCTCTGCTCATTAGGATTAAGTTTGCTTTTGGTATACTTTCGGTATTTCACTCCATCCACCAGCTTCTTGAGTGTCGCCCCAGGAGGAATGGATCAAATGGGCATCCTCGCTCATGCAATAGGAGCGGACTTATCAATGGTGAGTGGCTTTCAGCTATTCCGGCTGTTTTTCATATACTTTGCCGTCCCGCCAATCCTAAGATGGATATTCAAAATCAAAAAAAACGCAAAATCCACATAAACTTACCAACAAAACAAAAAGTGTAAAACCTGAAGAGGTCTTACACTTTTTTGTTTTTAAAAGTTTCCGCCTCAGGTGGACATTTGTCTTTTGGTGGAGTCTGAAACCAAATAGACGCGTTCAGGGCGGCCAACTGTGCCGTAGGCTAAATCGGCTTCGATTTTGTCCTCGGCGACAAGGTGTTCGAGGTAGCGGCGGGCGGTGGTACGGCTGACGCCGATTTCTTTGGCGACTCGTTCTGCGGTGAGACCGCCCTCTGCTCGTCCGAGTACTTCCATTACCTTATCTAAGGTAAGCGGGTCGATGCCCTTTGGAAGGTAAGGCTTGTCCCCCGCTCCTGCGGCCCCCTCAACATCCTTGCGCAAAAGCTGGTCGACCTGTTGCTGGGTGACGTGCGGATTATCTTGTCCCAATTGAACAAGCTTTCTATGAAACTCTTGATACCGCAGCAATGATTGCTTGAAACGCTCAAATACAACTGGTTTAATGATGTAATCAAAGACACCTATACTAATTGCCTCTTGAACTTTATCGATCTCTTTCGTGGCCGTAATCATAATGACGTCCATTTGCTTTGCCTGCTGTTTTGTTTCCTTCAGCAAATCTAGTCCGTTCATATCCGGAAAATAAACATCCAACAGAAGCAGGTCCGGCTGCAAAATCTCGATTAACGTTTTTGCTTCCAGATAACTAGCCGCAATTCCCACCGTTTGAAAGCCTTCAAGTTGTTCCAAAAACCTCTTTTGGATTTCCGCCACACGTAAATCATCCTCAACAATTAACACTTCAATATCTCGGTTCACCTTCATGCAAACTCCCCCTGCGTTTTGGAATCGCCACTGTAAAAATCGTTCCTTCTCCCTTGGCCGATGAAAACGTCACGTATCCCCCTAATTCGTGAATTTCCTTTTGAACGAGACTCAGACCGATTCCGGAATTGGTTCCTGAATTCTTTGTTGAAAAACCTTCTTTAAAAATCTGATCAGTCAACTCGGCGTCAATCCCTGCGCCGTTATCTTCTACTTCGATAATCAATTCCCTGCCAAGGTCGGTTAAAAACAAGGAAACGATTTTTTCCACCTTGTCATTTGCCCTCACAGCTTCAAAAGCATTGTTGACGAGATTGCCAATAATCGTGACTAGTGAATCCCGGCTGATGTCACTAGGAAGATCCCTAAAACTGCTTTCACTATCAATCGTAAACTGAATTTTCAGCTCGCTAGCCAGGCTGACTTTCCCTAGAATAAATCCGGCAATAATCGGATCAGGTATTTCCTTCATTAAAAACCGAATGAAGGATTGGGTAACATCCACTTCTCTCGATATGAAATCGATTGCCTCTTTATAGGAACCTAACTGAATCAACCCCAGCAATGTATAGAGACGATTGGAATACTCATGTGTCTGAGCGCGCAGCCCTTCCGCATAAGCCTTGACATGAGATAATTCCTGAAGCAGGTGCGCCAATTCAGATTTATTCCGCAAACTCGCTACAGCCCCGATAACGGTACCTTTGTTGTTAAAAATTGGCACTCGGTTTGCTAAAAAGATTTCCCCAAAAATCATGAATTCCCTGTCATATTCGGCCTGACCGGTCCTGACTACATCGAGCAAATGCGTATTTTCCAGCACTTCTTCAATCCTTGTCCCACGTAGAACGGTATCGCAAGGGACCTGTAAAATTTTATGCGCTGTTTCGTTTACAACCGTTATTCTTCCATTCGTATCAATGGCAATTATTCCTTCATGAATGGATTCAAGGATCGCATGCTTTTCCTGATACATCCAGGCAATCTCCTCTGGCTCAAGCCCCAAAAGTGCCTTTTTAATATTAAATGAGATTAATATAGCAGCCAGAAGACCGCCTAATAAAATAATCATGATGGCCCAAAAGACCTTCTTCTGAATTCGCGCCACTTCTTTTTTAATATCTGTCTGCAGGTACCCTACAGAAACGACGCCGGCAACCTGTCCACCAATAAAAATTGGAGCTTTTCCTCGTAAAGAAGGTCCAAGTGTCCCAACTGATTCCGATATAATTGATTCTCCATTAAAAACACGGTCATTATCTCCACCAACCATTTTTTTGCCTAAACGATTAGGGTTAGGGTGTGAATAACGAACCTCGTCTCGATTTCCGATAACAATAAATTCCGCACCCACCTGTTTGCGTATTTTTTCCGCAATAGGCTGAATAATTAAAGCGGGGTCCTCCGCACTAAACGCCTTTTGTATTTCCGGCATGTTCGCAATCGATTGTGCAACGGATAACGCCTTCGTTCCAATCTCATGCTTCAAATTCGTTTCCATGATATTTTTAAACGTAAATTCTATGATGGTCCCCATTATAATAATAACTATAGAGATCCCCAGCATCAGTTTTGTATGTAAACGCATGCAAACACCTCTATCTTAATAATATATTAAAAAAACTCCTTTAAAAAGGAGTTTTTTGTAATCTTCAGATTTATCCCTCAACATTAATGATAACCTCTTTGCCCCTGCGCTTCATCATGAATGGCACGACGAGCCATAATAAGGTGATTAATAGAAAAATTAATGAAATTGGGCGGGAAAGAAATACCGTATAATCACCATTCGAAATGGTCAATGCTCTTCTAAGGTTATTCTCAACCATTGGGCCTAAAACAAGTCCAAGAACAAGTGGAGCAATCGGATAATCATTTTTGCTTAAAAAGTAACCAAGAACACCGGAGGCTAATAATAAAAGTAAATCGTAAGTCGATACTTGGACTGCATAAACACCGAAAATCGAAATGGCAATAATCATTGGAATCAAGTACTTCTTTGGTGTCTCAATAATTTTTGCAAAAACTTTTACTAGAGGCAGATTTAAGATTAATAGCATAAAATTTCCGATAAACATACTGGCAATTAAGCCCCACGCCACTTGTGGATGGTCTTCAAATAATAATGGACCCGGTTGGACATTGTACATCATCAGTGCCCCCATCAAGATAGCAGTAGTCCCAGAACCCGGAATACCTAGTGTCAATAATGGGATCATCGCTCCGCCTGATGCAGCGTTATTAGCGGATTCAGGAGCAGCAACTCCAGCAATCGTACCTGTTCCAAATTTTTCAGGTTTCTTTGAAATCTTTTTTTCTAGCAGATAAGAGAAGAACGATGCGAGTGTTGCTCCTGCCCCCGGTAGAATACCGACGAAAAAGCCAAGTAGTGATCCGCGGACAATTGGAGCTGCAGACTCCTTGAATTCTTCCTTGGACGGCAGCATATTGTTGATTTTGGCAATTTCTCCGTCATCCTCTTCTTTTTCAAGGATGGTTTTGAACACCTCACCAAGTGCAAATAAACCGACCGCGAGTGTCAAAAACTCAATTCCCTGGTATAACCATGGGATCTCGAAGGTAAACCGGGCAATCCCCGAAACATTGTCAATTCCAATCGTTCCTAGCAAAAGACCGCAAACCGTCATAATCAACGCTTTCGTTACCGATTTTCCAGCCAATCCGCTGACCGCCCCAAGCCCAAGAAGCATAAGTGAAAAATATTCTGCCGGACCAAATTTAAGAGCGACGTTTGATAATGGCTTTGCTAATAAAATAAGTGCGATAATTGTAACGATCCCGGCAAAGAACGAGCCGATTGCCGCAATCGAAAGGGCGCTCCCCGCTCTTCCTTTTTTCGCCATTTGATAACCGTCCAGGGTCGTCACAACGGAGGACGATTCTCCCGGTGTATTTAATAGAATCGAAGTTGTCGAACCCCCATACATCGCCCCGTAGTAGACACCAGCAAGAAGAATGATGGCGCTGGTTGCTGCCTGCTCCGGCGGAAGTCCGCCGGTTATCGATGCTGTTACTGGAATCAAGAGCGCGACACCGCTCATAGGTCCAATTCCCGGAAGCACCCCAACCGCGGTACCGATTAAAACCCCGACAAAAGCAAAGATGATATTATACCAGATAAGTGCTGTTCCAAAACCTTGTAATAAATAATCAAGTATACCCATGTCCGTACTCCTTTCTAAAAAGCTGACATTTCCTTAAATGCATAAGGTCTTTTGCTTCAAACCTACGAGAACCAAATTGGCCAGCCTGGCAGTGTCCCTTTTAAAACCTCCACGAATAAAAAGTAAACAAGTCCAGAAAATGCTGCTGAGATGATAACCGAATTGATCCATTTTGAACGTTCCATCGTTTGAAAGCAGACAAATAAAAATAAGAATGTGGTGATTACATAACCAATGGATTCCAACGTTAAAATATAAAGCAAAGTCGCAATAAAAATAATGATGAATGTTTTGTATTCTAATTTTTCTTTATTTTCCTGCTTGTTTTTGTTTTGGAATGTCTCAAAAAACAAGCGAATACTTAACAATACGAGCACGTTTCCAAGGACGAGCGGGAAAATATCCGGCCCGACCACGCTTCCGTAAGATGAACTGGCAATATGCCGGCTGCCGATGATGAACAATACGCCTACTGCAAGAAACAGGACTGACGCAATACGGTCGAATTTCAATTCCATTCGAAGTCCTCCTTTTTGAAAAAATAAGGGAAGGAGAAAAGTTACTCCTTCCCGCCTTTATTACTTCTGCATGCCTAATGCTGTTAATAATTCTTTGACTTGCTTATCCTGATCTCCTAAGAATTTTTGGAAGTCAGCGCTGTTTTTGTATTCCAATTCCCATCCTTGTGTTTCAACTTCTTTTTTCCATTCAGGTGACTGAACCAGCTTGTCGATAGTTTTTTCCCAATAAGTTTTTGCTTCTTTAGACATTTTTTCCGGACCAAACACGCCGCGCCAAATCGTGAACTCTGCATCTACACCCTGTTCTTTAGCGGTTGGAATGTCCTTGAAATCGCCGCCTAAACGTTCAGTTGAAGTAATCGCCAATACACGAACCTTGCCTGCTTTTAAGAATTCTTTCACGCTTGAAGCATCTGTGCCGATCACGTCTGCGTTACCGCCTAGCAATGCAGTAATTGCCTCACCGCCGCCATCATAGGAAACGTATTTGATTTTGGTTGGGTCCACTCCGTATTTAAAGGCCGGAAGAATAGAAATCAAGTGGTCCATTGAGCCAGGTGCGGAACCGCCGGCAAATGTTAGTTTAGTAGGATCTTTCTTCACTTCATCTAATACAGACTTTAAATCTTTGAATTTTGAATCCGCTTTTACAACGATTGCTCCATAATCCTTTGTCAGCTGTGCCAATGGTGTAGTGTTTTTATAACCATATGGGCTGTTACCTTCTTTTTTCAGATTGTTAATAATGATTGGCGGTGAGTTGACAAACAGCATGTCATTGTTTGTTGCTTGCTGTGTGGCGTATTCCGCCATAAACACGGCACCACCGCCGCCCGGCTTGTTTTCAACCGTTAACGGCTGCTCCACCAATTTGGTTTCGCTTAAGATTTTTGTGAAGGAGCGTGCTGTTAAATCCCAGCCGCCGCCTGCCCCGGATGGTGCCACAACGGTAATAGCTTTTGTTGGATAGCCTGTCCCTTCTTCTTTTTTTGCTGCTGGACTTGAAGTTTCTTTGCTGGCACCGCTGCTACATGCAGCAAGGCTTAACGCCAATGCTCCCGCAGTCACCACTGTTGAAAATTTTTTGAAACTAAACATCTTTTTAATTCCCCCTTGTAAACGTTTACCTAATTCTACAAAAAATTTAGAATATTGAAAGTTTATATACTTAAACAGCATTAAAACCTTATTAATCATTTTGTTCATTTTGTTCACAATGAGGCGTGGAATGAGGCGTGGGGACGGTTCTCGTGCCTCAAAATTTCGTTAAGCGGACCTCTTGAGACCATTCATCCGGTCCAACTTAGCAAAAAAAAAGCTAGGGCCTCTGCCCTAACCTCTATGATTATTTAAAATATCTCATCGAAATACGTTGATTTTTATTCGCATCATGTAGTTTTTCTATATAATCATCCTGTACTGCCTCTTTTAAACTTTTTGTTCGTTTTGTGATGGTGATGGTTAAAAACAAAATATTTAGAGTCATAATTTACCCACCTTTCTTTCACTTTTTAAAATGACCAGTCGGTTTATTTAGTCTCTAAAAAAAGATACCCTTCAAAATAGACTATTGAGTCTATTTTGATTTTATTATATATTTATGCTGAATTCAATGATTTTGCGCTGAAATTTCTGAAAAACCGCATGAAGAACAAATACGTTCCACATCCGGTTCTTTTCAGGCTAAGCCTTAATTTTTCTTAAAAACATTTCCCTCATCTCGTTAATTACATCATTACATGGAAAGTCGGGATAGATCGTTTGAATCATTGCCCCATCAATCATCGACCAAAATACATTGGCATAAATGTCTGGCTTCAGGTCCTTCTTTATCTCACCTGACTGCTGACCCTCTTTTATGATTTGTGAAAAAAGCTGGATAAAATACTCGTGTCTTCGCTGGTTTAATTTTTCCAATAATTCTGGGTAACGAGAGGCATGAAGTTTAAATTCATCGTGGACAACAATATTGCCGATATCTTCTCGATCATTTGGTGATAAATACATATCAAATAGATGTATTATTTTATCTATAGAATTGGTGCATTTCCCCAATTCGCCGGTTAGTTTTTCATACGTAGCTTCTGTACTCGCCTTCATCAATTCCAGAAAAATTTCATCTTTGCTTTTGAAATAATTATAGATGGCTCCTTTGCTAATTCCGGAATGCTGCACAATGTCGTCAACGGTAGCAACTAGGAATCCTTTCTGAGCAAAGCAGACAAGAGCGCTATCCAATATCTCTTTACGCTTTTTTTCTTTATAGGAGTCGGATACAATTGGCGCCATGGCTGTTCCCCCTTTTGCTGTATGAAAAAATATTATGACCAGTCGGTTTATTTTAATTATAGTTTTAATCACCATAAATTATCAATGAATTCATCATTTTTCTACATATAATTTATTCTGGCAATTCTTTATACGCTAGTTTCAAAATGATTTCTCTATGCTGTGGATATTTTTGCAATAGCTCGTCCTGTGTAAACAATTCAAAATCCTGAAAATCAAAGCCAGGTGAAACCATGCAGCCTACTAGCGAGCATGTTTCTTTCTCCATGACTGATGAACCGAAAATAGCGTTTTTGGGGACAAGCGCTTGCGGAACTTCGCCATTGTTAAAATTCAACCCAAGCCTAATTTCCTCATATTCTCCATTTTCATGAATGATATGAATAGTCAAAGAGCTTCCACCATGAAAATACCATAATTCGTCTGACTTCAACCGATGAAAATGGGAAACATCTTTAGACGTCAATACAAAATAAATACTTGTATACAGCTTTCGTTTTCCATTATAATTCACAGCTAACTCTTGGTCAGATATTTGCTCGGAAGATTCAAAAGTTCGTTTATAATAACCGCCTTCAGGATGAGGCTCCAGCCCTAAATTTGTCACCAAAGATTCCAGCATTTGAATATCCATATATTTATACTCCTCTTCATATATAACTATTTAAAAATAATTTTTATTTTTGGTTTTAGATCACACTTTTCGGAATATTACGTATAAATAGAATAGTAAGATAAATTTTCCTCCGAAAGTATTTTTTTAAATGTTAATTTGTCTATTGAGAAAAGTCAAATCTATGAATCAGCTTCTAGGAGAATATGAAAAATTTGTATAAATTTGATACAAAATAACGATGGACTATTTTTAAAAGCCTGCTATAATGCAATATATAAATATATTACACACGTAAAGGTGGGCATTATGGGGAACACTTGTAGATATGTTGTCAATGCTCTTGGTAAGGGTGGGGAAACATATTATACACAATGCAGAGATAAGCAAGAATTGAAAAAGTGGATTACTGATAATCAAGAAAAATTAGTTATGAATGAACTGCAAATCACAGATAAAAACCAAAATCCATTACTAAAATTATTTGGAATAAAAAAGTTTTTTTAACAAAAAGACGCCATTCTGATGCAATGGCGTCTTTTCATTTTATTAAGAGAATTTCAGAGTGATTGATTTAGTGAAATAGCGTTTCAGGCAGATTTACCCCACTTCCAACATTTCAACGTTAGTAAATTTGTGTTTTTGGATGTAGATGAGCCTGATGGCTAAGGCGATTCCTGCGGCAAGGAGACCGATGGTGAGGCCGATCCAGTAACCCCTTGCCCCTAATCCGGTATAGTGTGCCAATAGGTATCCAGCAGGCAAACAGATGAGCCAGTAGGCAACTAATGTCATAATAAAGGCCAAATTCACATCTTTATATCCTCTTAACGCTGCCTGGGCTGTTGCTTGGATGGCATCGGAAATTTGAAAAAACAGGGCGAAAATTAAGAAGTTTGCCGTCAAACTTATAACCGCCGCCTCATTCGAGTAAAACCCTGCGACCTTGTAGCGAAAAGCCACCACAAATAATCCTGTCACAAGCGCAGTCATCACCGCCAAAACAATACCTAGCCAGCTATAGACCTTGGCATCTTTATAGCGGCGGGCACCCACTTCAAATCCGACTAGGACCGTCTGGGCCATTGAAATGCTGATAGGTATCATGTACAGGAACGACACGATGTTCAAAGCCGATTGATAGGCAGCAACAGTTGTTACATTAAACTTACTGATTAAAATAGTAACGACTGCAAACATGCTTGTTTCAAAAAACGTCGACAACCCCATCGGCACTCCAATTTGTAAAATCTCTCTGCACTTCGTCCACGAAAATTGCTTCATATTGCTAAATACGGGGTACGTAGAGAACGGTTCTTGTTTTAACACAATCAAAACCGTCAAAGCTAAAATCACCCAATAGGTAATCGATGTAGCATAGCCTGCACCTGCACCACCTAACTCAGGAAAGCCCCATTTGCCAAAAATAAACACATAGTTTAAGAGAAAATTTACAGGCAGGGATGAAATCATGATCACCATAACAACACGGGTTTTTCCCAAAGCATAAATAAACGAGCGTAATACATTAAAAATAAAAAGCGGCAAAATTCCATAACTAAGCCCGACAAGATAGTTAAAAGCGGTATCCTGCACACCTCTTGGAAGATTCATCGTTACTAAAAGCGGTGCCAATAAAAAGAAACCAAAAACAATGATAACCAATGTTAAAAGGATGGAAAGATACACACCATGCTTAACCACGGCTGCAATTTCATGGCTCTTTTTTTCGCCAAAATATTGTGCAGCAATCGGCGATACTGCCAGGAGAATGCCGCTCAAGCCTGTAAAAATCGGATTCCAAATTGAAGAACCAATCGCAACACCGGCCAGGTCGGTTGAATGATATTTTCCCGACATGATCGTATTGAAAAACACCATGGAAAACATCCCAAGCTGGGTGATTAAAATTGGAACTAACAGAACGAAGATTTGTTTTATTTTATCCTTCAAGGTGATAGCCTGATTCATGGTAGTAAACTCCTTAAAAATACATTCAAAAAATTATTATACCAAATATTTGTTCCATTTTCCCCTATTATTTTCGTTTCTATGGTTCAAAATAATTAAACAATAAGCCCGCAAAAATCAAAAGCAGGAGCCATAGCCCCTGCTTAATTCACGAACAACCTGTTCTGTTAATTAACCTTTTCAGCCTTGGCCTGGCTGGTAGGTACCTTGGCCGTGATGATATCCGTGGCCTGGATAATAGCCCCCGTGGCCGTGGTGATACCCGTGGCCCGGATAATACCCGCCATGGCCGTGGTGATACCCATGTCCTGGATAATAGCCGCCGTGGCCGTGATGATACCCATGTCCCGGATAAAAACCGCCATGGCCGTGATGATAGCCCATTCCCGGATAACCAGGATAACCCATGCCTGGATGCGCACCTGGATATCCCATTCCCGGATGACCAGGTGGTGCATAACCTCCGCCTGGTAAACCAATTGTTAATTGTCTATCCATTCTTTATCTCCTCCTCAAAATGGTTACAAATTAGTATATGTGTCCAAATTGAATGAGGGATAGGCTTATTACCCAATTACTCCAAGCTTATACAATTGCCTCTTCACTTGGCCTGTTCACTTCGCGCCGATTTTCCTTGATCATCATTCCGCCGAGTAAGCCAATCAGCGCGAATGCGGCAGGAATAATAAACCCATAGTGGTACCCCACACTTGCACTGAATGAATGAAAATGGTCTAATACCTTACCAAAAATGCTCGGTAAAAGTACGGCGCTGATAAACCCCCCTGTGTTCGCAAATCCTGTGACTACACCAACCTCCTTAATAGGGAAAGACTGACGGACGACCGCAAAGGTTAATGTACTGCCGCCATTTCCGTAACCTATTAAAAAGAAAAGCATATATAGGAGGAAAACAGGCGGATTTCCACTGAAAAGCAGAATGACAGTCCAGCTTAGAAAAATAACAACATGAACCAGGACATATGGTCTCTTGAGTGAATCAATCCGTGCTGAAAACCAGCTTGTTACAGGCGCACCGATGATGGCGCCAATCAAGCCAATCATAACCAGCTGGCTGGCAGCGGATCTTGTCATGTCATATACGTGCATTCCGTATGGTACAGCCCATGAACCAATAAATCCAACATACGTCCCTACCGCTCCAAAATGACAGAAAAAAGCTGCCCATGCCTGACGATTTGAAAAAATACGGCGCAGCATCACCAAGGTTTTTTCCTGCCTCGGCTGTTTTTTAAGATAAGACTTTTGCGGCTTGGTTTGGTTCAGGCCCATTTGATTTGGCTTCATGACCAAAACGTAATATAAAAGAATTCCAGTAAGGCAGAGAATAATACCCGTTGTCAAAAATGGCGGTCTCCAGCCAAAGGAGGCAATTAATGCAGAGAAGGGAACTGTCGCCAATAAAAATCCTAAGCTTCCGGCCATTCCTGCTAAGCCAAGCAATTTTACAAATTCATTGGCTCTAAACCACCTGCTTAAAATCAACACCAAATTGACCCAAATGGCGGCATCTCCTATTCCTACCAGCAATCTTGCAGCAAAAAGGATGACTTCATTCGAGGCAGTACTATAAATAATTGTCCCAAGCCCCGTTAGGAGGGTTCCGCCAATAAGAAAATAATTTGGACCCAAACGGTCAGATAAAATCCCAATCGGAATTTGCAGTCCAGCATACGCCAAAAACTGTATACTTGCCAACAAACCAATCGTGGCTGCTGGTAAATGGAAATCCTTCATTAATTGATCCGAAATTAATCCAGGTGCTGTTCTTTGACTTACAATGATAAAATACGTAAACAACACTGCCGTAAAAACTATCCATCTATACTTGCTATTTCGTTTTTCCAATGTTTCATACCCCTGTTGTATTGATTATTTCCCTTATTATACTCCATATTTCCCTAGATGAATTCCCTAATTTCCGATGGAGGCGGTTACATATAAAAAAATTTCAGTTCTCGAAATAATTGCTATTTGTGATTCCCGTCACCCCGTTCCTTCATCCATTTTTACTAAAATAAAGCTACAGGGGAAGGTGATGAAATTGGAAAAAAGAATATCTAATTTTTCTATTTTTGAGAATTACCATGATAGGCAGGTCGTTTTAAACTACTATGAGGACGAAGATTTTTTATGGAAAAGAGATGGGTTTCATTTTGATAAAATACAATTTTTAAATGGAATGCTTTTATTTACAAAAAAAGATGGAAGAACATTTTCCATTTCCATTAAGGATTATGAAACTGTATCACTAAATACTGATTTTCAAAACTACTTCATGTTACGCAAGGGCTGTGACCGTATGGAAATGTATTTTCCAAATTGAACCGTCGAGAAAGGATATTTTTCTCAGCAATTTTTTATATTGTCCAAACCTAAATTATCAAACTTTAATTGTTTATCCCTGCTAACTGGCCTGTTGATTTCCGCTCCGGGCACTCGCTTTCCGCGGGGAGCTCCTGGAGCCTCCTCAGCGCTTTGGCGCCTGCGGGGTCTCCAGTGACCTCTATATCCCGCAGGAGTCGAGTGCCCTCCGCTCCAATCAACAGGGAGGCAAATCAACCTAAGTATTGCAACACACATTTTCCATCCTTGCAAAGTATGTTGCAATCTTTTTCATATCTTGAGAGACTGCAATAAGGAGAGCCTGTTCTCTTACATTATTCAATTCCCGTAACTAAGAAGAAAAAGAAACCAATCTATTTGTAAATCAAGTGAAAAAGGTTGTCGCCGCAACCAATCCATTAATATAAACAAATTCATATTCACTATAGCAATACTCTTTTGGATTGAACATTGAATTCACCACTTATTTTTATTATCTATTGTGAGGTGTAGGTCCTTATTGAAAAATACTGTTGATTGGCGCGGAAGACACGAAGACTCCTGCGGGAGTACGGGGCAGGGGAGACCCCGCAGGAGCTTTAGCGACGAGGAGGCTCCCCGGCACGCCCGCGGAAAGCGAAGTGCCTGGAGCGCCAATCAACAGACTTGTTGAAAAGACTGATATTAATAATATAATATCAAATTAACGCGGTTAATCATTAAAGAATATGAGTAAAATAAAAGGCTGTCGATAGTTTCTCGACAACCTGGGGGACCAATAAAGGTCCCTGTTTTTATTGTTTCGTTATTTTTGAAGGATTATTAATTTTATATAACACTGGCACTTCGACAGTGAACTCATCCGCCGCGTCCTTCCCTTTTGCAAGTTTTTTTGCGGCCACCTTCCCATCGAATTCGAGCATATCTCCAGGGGCAAGCTCAAACTTTTTCAATGTTTTGCTGTGGCTGCACCAGGCTAGACCAAGTTCGAGAGGGTTTTCCTGGACGATTTGGACATTTTCAAGGACAACGACTTCATCGTTTTCCTCATTAAAAGCATTGTAAGTCAGGGCAAACTGCTTCACAGTGGCTGTAAAATGCACTTTATCTGCAGGCAGCTCTATTTTAGGCGCCTTTTCCTTTTTAGGTTTAGCCTCTTTCACATTTGCCGGTTTGGCCGGCTCGGCTTGGGTGTTGATTTCCTTTGTTTCTGCTTTACTTTCCAGGTCGATTTTTGCAGATTCCTCCTCACTTACTGTGGTATCTGCTTCCTCTACCTTCACATCCCGATCCTCAAGCGTAAGCATGCTTTCCTTCCCGAAACTTGCCTGCTGCATTTCTTTTAAATAAGCCGGGTGAATACAGCTAAGGGTTCCATCTGAAAATTCTATTACAAGGGTGTAGTTTTGATTTCCGTACATTTCATAGCCTTTTATGCTTACCAGGCATTGAAATCCTCTGTCCTTATACCAAAATTCTTTTTTTGCTGCTGACAACCCCCATTCCTTCAACTTCCCTTTAAAATCCTCTTCGCTTTGAAAGCTCTCATATTCTCCCATTGGCGGTATGTATTGGGTTGACTTCTTTTTCGTCAATTGAGACTGCTGTGCTGCCAAATATTGCACATCCTTCCATTATTAATTTGTATTTTATTATAGCATGTTCTTCTTGACTGGCCTAAAAACAGCGACAGTGATGATGTGTTTATTTTTTGAAAAATACTTAGTGCAACGAAGATTTTTGGATGTATAATAGCTTTGTATATTTAAAGATGAACGGTGGAGACAGATGCGTAATTATAATGAAAAAATCAGCATATATCATGGAATGGTTTCGACTGTTGCGACAAACTTGGCAAGCAATTATTTTCCCATCTTTGCCATTTCCATCCTTGGTGCAAGCAATTATCAGGTCGGATTAATCAGTTCTCTGCCGCCGCTTGTCGCCCTCATTATGACCATACCTGCTGCCGTTATCTTAAATCGGTTGGAAGAGCAAAAGAAAACCGTTTCCTTGTCGGTTCTTTGGGCAAGGGTATTGTTTTTATTGCTCATTGGTGTGGTTTATTTGCAGTCATCCATGCAGGCATGGACCTTTTTATTGATTATTGCCTTAATGAATGTTCCTGGTACCATTTCAAACGTAGGCTGGCAGACATTAATCAGCGGAATGATTTCCGAAGAACGAAGAGGTACATTTTTTAGCGACCGTAACCGGCTTTTAACGTTGGTAGGAATGATAACAACACTGATTATCGGAATTGTCATGAAGAAAGAAACAGATAACGCGGCTGCATACCAGACCTTATTTTTTATGGCCTTTGCCTTTGGTGTACTGGAAGTTGTTTTTTTGATGAAGCATAAGGAAACGATACAGCCTAAACAGGTGAAGGAACCGAAGAATTCTTCGATGGATTGGTCAATTTTTAAGGACCGGGGCTATAAATGGTTTCTGATTGCTGCCCTTTGTTTTAATTTCACTTGGCAAATGGCTTGGGGTCTATTCAATATTTATAACGTAAAATATGCTCATGCCACGATTCTGTGGATTAGTATTTTCTCTGTTGCGAATCAGCTAGTACAAATTTTTTCCTATCCGCTCTGGAAAAAATGGGCGGATCAAAAATCCAATACATTAATGCTCGTGTGGGTGGCAGCTGGAATGGCTACTGCGCCTTTCTTAAATGCTCTATCTACGAACCTTTATTATTTAACGTTTGTCAGCATGACTTCGGGATTCTTTGTATCAGGGACCGTGCTGCTGTTGTTTAACCTATTGCTTGAGCAATCACCGAAGGAAAAGAGAACCTATTGCATCACCACCTACAACGTTCTCCTCTCCTTCGTCGCCTTCATCGCACCGCAAATCGGCATCTGGCTGCTCGAAATCGGGGGAATCATCACCGCCCTAAACATCAGCACCGTATTTAGATTCATGAGCGCCCTCGTCTTTCTGCTCATGTACATGAAATCCTTAAAGCAGTCATTGAGGGTATCACAATGAAGGTGTCATTGAAGGGTGTCAATAAAGGTGTCAAGCACCGCGCGTGGACATTGTCCACCTTAGAGGGACACATAAATGTTAAAAAAGTTAGGGTTTCCTGTCCTAACTTTTTTTGTTTTTAATACTAGTAATAGAAGATTATTTTTAGTGTCACAAAGCGGGATTATTCATAATGTAAACGTAGGCTGATATCTGATTTCGGGGGGAAAGGAAAATGATTCGGATCAATAATCAGGTTGTTAAGGCTGAGGAGCTTTATAAACAAATCACCAACCAAGAACAGCGGAACATTTTAAAACAAATGACTGCTTATGAAGAGGTTTATTCGTATCAAACCGTGGAGCAGCTTAAATTCGAACTGACTTTTCGCTCTAATACGATGAGGGCGGCACGTGAATTAAACAAAAGCGGCGCGATATTTACAACCTTTACCTATGCAATCTGCAATAAAAAATATTGGGACCGGCTCGGCAACGGAGGGTTCCTACTGAAGCCAGGGGCAAGTCCTTCGACTGCTATTCTAGACATCTTAAAAAACGGAAAGCTATATGCTTTTGAGTGTTCTACTGCTATAGCCATTGTTTTATATATTGCTACCCTTTATTCAATTGGCAGAACACGGTTTGATCTGATGTTTGAACGCCTATATTTAATGGACTGGCAATTTGATGAGGATTTGCCGATCTACCAAAAATTCGGTGATGATTATTTACCGGGAGATGCTCTTCATTTCAATAATCCTGATTTCAGTCCAAAAGAGCCTCATTGGAGAGCGGAAAATGTCATCTATTTTGGCGACGATCAATACTATGGCCATGGAATCGGAATCCGAAACGCCAAAGTCATCATAGACTTCCTAAACAAAAAACGAAAACCCAGCCCCAACCACTCAGCCTACCTGATGAACATGATATCACGCCCAAATTATTCATATTTTCTAACATATCAGTAATGGTTTCAGGCACCGCGCGTGGACATTTGTCTACTTAAGGTGCCTGACCATGACATCAAGATTATTATTTATTAAAAGTTAATATAGGCATCTTCTGGTTTGATATCTTTATTGATGATTTTGGTATCCTTTAGCCATTTAGCAGCATGTTCCCAGACTCCAGAATCCTGGTAGCCGAATGGTTTATCTCCTGCATCCATCAACGGCAGCAGAATTTCGAGGCTCTTCGTCTCGATGTCCTTTTCCAGTGGCGATGATTTGTCTTCATGCTTTAATAGAATGGACAGCCCCTCTTCCGGATGGTCCGCAACATATTTTTGTCCATCTCTTACGGCAGCCATAAACTTCTTAAATACTTCAGGTTTTTCCTTTAACCCTTTTTCACTTCCTACCAGCACCAATTCATAATAGTCTGGTACACCATAATCTGCTGGATTTAACGTACGCATTGGGTGTCCCTCTTTATCAAGCAATAATTTCTCATGATTGATATAACCGCCAATCAAGGCATCGGTTTTTTTCGTAGCCATCGCCGGAATCAAGTCCCAGCCGACATCGACCATTTTTATCTTTCCAGCATCTCCGCCATCTGTCTTTACCATCGTTTGAATGATCGCCTCATCTAAGGGAATCGATGGATAGCCGATGGTCCGTCCAGCCAAATCCTTCGGTGATTGAATCGGGCTATCGGCTGCAACCATTAATTGGTTAAGCGGATGTCTAACGAGAGCAGCGAATGACCGGACAGGAATATCCTCTCCACGTGCTACTAATACCTGCGGCTGGTAACTGATCGCCATGTCAAATTTACCAGCGGCCACAAGTTTTAAAGGATCGTTCGTGTCTGCAGGCATTTGAATGTCGACATCCAGTCCTTGTTTTTTGAAATAGCCCTTTTCCTGTGCTGCAAAAAGAAACGAGTGAACGGCATTCGGATACCAGTCAAGCATCAAACTGACTTTCTGGAGGCCCTCCTCTTTAACGGGGGACTTATCGGCCCCTGCCTTCCCGCATGCGCTAACTAACAGAAGCAGCAAACTCACCATAACCAATAAACTTTTTTTCACAATAATAACTTCCTTTCAGCAAATTAACGAATCTTATTTTTTATTAACTTTTTTTCTAGTAAGCTTATAAACAAAAACAATACAATTCCCATTAAAGAAAGCAGAAAAATAGCTGCAAAGACCGAATCTGACTGGAGATTTGAAGACATCCTCCGGCTAAAATAGCCCAGCCCTTCACTTGCCCCCAGCCACTCTCCGATAGTGGCGCCGACGACACAATAAACCACCGCCATCTTCAAACCGGACATGATGGATGGCAAGGCCATCGGAACCTGCACCTTTTTAAAAATTGTCCAGCGTCCGGCCCCCATTGTTAACAGTAATTCACGATATTCGCTTCCGCCCGCCTTCAACCCGTCATAAGTACTCACAACGATTGGGAAAAAAGCTACCAATATTGTCACAGCAACCTTGCTCCATATAGTGTAGCCGAACCACATGATAAAAATCGGCGAAATGGCAATCATCGGGATCGTTTGAGAGATGATTAGAAAAGGATAAAGCACTTTTTCTAATATCTTAGAAAAATGCATACTAACGCCTAAAAGCAGCCCTCCTATAAGCGAAAGTCCAAAGCCAATCAAAACCTCTAAGAATGTCGCCGGTAAATGCTCGCCCAAAAGAATCTCACGATTATTCACAAGTGACTCGCCGATTGCCGTAGGTGCAGGCAATATAAATGAAGGCACCATTCCTGCTTCAACTACCCACTGCCAAATACTGATTAAACAAATGGCCGTCAGCAAAAACAAACCGTATTCTCCGGCCCATCTTTTCCATTTACTCCTCATGTTGTATCAGCCGCTCCAATTCTTTACGCATCGAAATAAACTCTGGTTGATAAATAGATTCTGAATTTCGTGGTCTTGGCAGGTTGACCTTGTATTCCAGGACTCCTCTATTTTGAAGGAGAAGAATTCTATCGCTTAATAAAATTGCCTCCTCGAGATCATGTGTGATGAACAGGACGGTCTTTTGAAGCTCACCCCATAGCCCCAATAACCAGCTATGCATGGTTCGTTTCGTTAACGAATCCAGCGCCCCAAACGGTTCATCCAACAATAAAAGTTCCCTGCCTGTCATAATGGTCCGTAAAAAGGCGACACGCTGTTTCATTCCCCCTGATAATTCATCTGGATAAGCATTCTCATATTCCTTAAGCCCAAAACGGGATAACCAAGCACGGATTTCGTGTGACTTTTCCCGCTTGTCCTCTTTCGCGATTTCTGAGGGCAACAGCACGTTTTCCATTACCGTCCGCCAAGGCAGCAGTAAATCTTTTTGCGGCATATAGCCAACTTTTCCTAGTCTGCCTAAGGATAGATTCCCAGCAATTTGTATTTTTCCCTGGCCCGGTTTAAGCAGTCCGGTAATTAATTTAAAAAGTGTACTTTTCCCTGACCCGCTTGGGCCAATAAGGGAAACAAACTCCCCCGCCTTTAAATCGAGCGAAAGCTGTTGAAAAATCGGCTGCATATCCCTATCAAACGTATATGTTAAATCTTCGATGTGTAACATATTTGAATTAGACAGGCCAATCTCCTCCCTCATAGACCATGTCCCAGAACATATACTCAAACCTGGATGTGGTGAGAAAATGCTCTTCTAAAACCGCCAATTCTCGCTCTGGTTTTCCTTCCGTTAATTTATCTAACAAATCGATTAGCCAGAGAGCCAGCGACCCAAATTCATCAGAAGAGTACATTTTCACCCAGTCGCCGTATAATAGATGATCGCTAGAGTTTTGATAGTTTTCTGCTAGCATTTTACCGATTTCCCAATAGCTCCACATACATGGCAGCAGACTTGATATTAATTCCTCCAAAGAACCATTTTGAGCCACATTTAACATGTAGCGGGTGTAAGCTAAATTAATCGGAGTAGGTTCGGTGCCTTCAAGATCCTGTTCCGTAATTCCAAACCGTTTCGCATACTCGCGGTGCAGGTCCATTTCACCATGTAAGGTTTCATCTAAAAGCTTTGCAAAAGCTGCCATGGTCTCAACATCTCTCGCCTTCACCGTTCCAAACGCAAACAACTTTGAATAGTCAATAAGAAACACATAGTCCTGCTTCATATAGCGGATAAAAGATTCGACCGGAAGATCGCCACGTCCCAACCCGACTACGAATGGATGCTCATGTGTTTTCTCCCAAATTCCCTTAACTTTTTCAAAAAGCCGATCAGAAAAACTCATTGGCTTTACTCCTCCTTTCGTGTGTTGCACCAGACAGCAATAAATTGAGCTAACACTTTTGTAAAGTCTAACAATTGCCGAATCTCGACCTTCTCATTAACAGCATGGGCATCCTCTAGTTTTCCCGGCCCAAAAATAACTGTCGGAATTCCTGCACGGCCAAGCCAGCCTGCATCTGTTACCGTCGTAGACATATCCAGTACAGGCTTTTTCATAAGCGTTTTTTCAAAGGAGCTTGCCAGCATTCGGGTTCCTGAATGGTCCACATCAAGCTCCAAGGAAGGAAATATTTCACCACGATCGATTATCATAGATTTACCGCCCCAAACAAATTCCGGTGGATTGTCACGAAGCCATGGATCCGCAGCTGCCACTGCACCAATATGCTGCTCAATCTCCTTTATAATCTCTTCGTAATCTTCATTTGGGTAGAAATGAACGGTAACCCACAAGGAGCAGCGGTCGGCAACAAACGCAGCATGCCTTCCGCCCTCGATTACAGCAGGATTAATTGTATTCATACCTGGTGGAAAACCTTCGTAACTTTTTGTCACAGCCCAGTGGCGTTCAAGGTCTTGAAGGCCTTCGATGATTTTCGTCATTTTTTCAATCGCACTGGCACCATTGATGCCTCCGCCGGCATGAATCAGCCTTCTCCTCATCCCATCATGATAGGTTTCTTTGCTTTGAATCGTTATCCAGCCGGTTATGACGCCGCCCTGCCCTTGAATATGTAAATCGCTTGTGTCAACTACCACTGCATAGTCAGCAGAATAGCCCCTTTCCAAACAAGCAAGCGTTCCTGCCTCGCCAACTTCTTCTCCAATTACAGACTGAAATTGCAAATCTCCTTTAAGCGCAACCCCAAGCTCTTTTAAAAGTTTTATAGCAATGAGGGATGCGGCAATACCGCCTTTCATGTCGGCAACACCGCGTCCATATATATAAGAATCCTTGATTCTGGCAGAAAACGGGGCCGCCCCCCATTCCTTCTCGTCGCCAACTTCAGCAACATCCACATGTCCATTGACAATTAAGCTTCTATATTGCTCAGAGGATTCACCCTTTAAAATTCCAACCACATTCGAATCCCCAGGATATACTTCCCACATATCGGTTTGAAATCCCATGTCTCCTAAATAGCTTTTAAGAAACTCCTGGATTCCCGTTGTATTCCGGGCCGGTGGACTTTCAGTCCGAAACGCAATTAGGTCGCTCAAAAGTTTAAGCAGTTCGGCTTCCCTAGCTTCCACTTCTTGTCCGATCGTTTCTATTAAATTTTCCAGACCAACCATTCCTAAAGCCTCCTAAATTCATTCTAGGTTTTAAAAAAATAACACCCACTCTTTATAGCAAAGGTAAGAGTGGGTTCTGATCGTTCCACTTCCCTCCGCTGGAATCATCCAGTTCAGGTTCAAAGGGTTCGGAGCTGTGCCCATCTCAAGCCTTTTAGGCTTCCCCCAGTGAAGGTTCTATTTAGTTACTGTGATATTTTTCTCGCCAAGCCGCACTTTCTTCCTTAAGAAAATCGTTAAAATCACAAATCCAAGCAGTGCTCCGGCAAAGGAACTGAAAATAAATAATGGGATAAACCCGAATAGAGTTGCTTTCTGCCCGAGGATTAGGGTTGCAATAGGATAGGAAAGCAATGCTCCAAGAATTCCCGTCCCAATAACTTCTCCTATAACAGCAAAATAGATTTTTCTAGTTTTCCAAAATAATAGTCCGGCTAGCAATGCCCCGACCATGCTTCCAGGAAACGCAAAAAGCGAACCTGTGCCCATCATATTCCGAAGCAGGGAAACACAAAAGGCCTGGGCCACGGCATAATAGGGGCCCAACAGAACCGCGGAAAGAACGTTTAAAAAATGCTGCATTGGAAAAACCTTTGTAAAACCAATCGGAATCACGACCAAATTACTTGAAAGAGTCCCCATCGCAATCATCATGGCAGTTAACGTAAGCTTATACGTTTTTTTCATGATCTCTTCACTCCCCTACACTTTTTCGCAAAGCCTTTGCAGCTAAGTGCGGTGAATCGGCAAGGCTGATGGCGGTAATAACTGAAACGCCATCCGCTCCGGCTTCCACGACAGTTGCCGCATTTTCACTTGTAATCCCGCCAATTCCAATAATCGGTACAGCAATTCCTTGACTTCGCAGTTCCTCGATCAGTGCAGTCCCTCTTGATGGCTTTGCATCGGCCTTCGTTTTTGTTGGATAAACCGGTCCAATTCCGAAATAATCGGCACCAGCGCTAAGTGCTGCTTCGGCCTCCTCCGGCGTATGAACGGATACACCAAGAATTTTATTATCGCCAATTTGATTTCTGACTGTTACAGCCGGTTCATCCTCCTGACCAATATGAACCCCATCTGCGTCAAGCGCGATTGCCAGTTCAAGATCATCATTAACGATAAACGGAATTCTGTGTTCTTTGCATAGGCTTTGCAGTTTTTTCGCAAGAGCATATTTTTCTTCCCCGATTAAAGCCCCTTCGCCTTTTTCCCGAAATTGAAAAAAGGTAATTCCTCCGGCGATGGCTTCTTTCAATACCTCAACCGGGTCCTTCCTGCAATTGGCTGTTCCCATAATAAAATATACTTTCAAGGCTTCCCGTAAGTTTATCATGATTGGACCATCTCCATGATTCTTTTCCGGTAAGCCCCATGGTTTGTCGGCCCATGTCCCTGTCCAATCGCAATCCCATCTTCAATTGCAGCCTGAATAAAATCCTTCGCCTTGATGACCGCTTGATATACATCTGCTCCCTTAGCCAGTTCAGCAGTAATCGCTGCTGAAAAAGTGCAGCCAGTGCCGTGTGTGTTCTTAGTCGGAATTCGCTTACTCGTAAAAGTATAGAATTCTTTTCCTTCGAAGAGGAGATCTGTTGATTCTGAAGGGTTTTCATCATGGCCGCCTTTCAGCACAACGTTTTGCACCCCTAAGGCATGTAATTTTTTTGCTGCCTCCTGCTTATCTTCTGCTGTACGTATAGACATCCCGGTTAGGACCTCAGCCTCTGGAATATTCGGGGTAACCACTTTGGCAAGCGGCATTAAAAATTTCTTCATCGCAGAAATTGCTTCAATTTGCAGCAAGGAAGCCCCGCCTTTTGCGATCATTACAGGATCGACAACAACATTATCCCAATGATATTTTGTAAGATTAACAGATACAGCTTCAATAATTTCAGCATTAAATAACATACCCGTTTTCACCGCATCAGTCCCCATGTCCTCACCGATGGCTTTCATCTGTTCGATAACCGCCTCTGCTGTCATTGGATAAACTCCATGGACACCTAATGTATTTTGCGCTGTAACAGCGGTTAATGCGGACATGCCAAAAACCTCTAACTCCTGAAACGTTTTTAGGTCCGCCTGAATTCCGGCTCCACCGCCAGAATCGGAACCTGCAATCGTTAACGCCTTTTTCATTATTGCCCTCCTCCTGTTAATTTTTTTATGGAAGAATAAAGATTGATGTCATCTGCAGCAACCTTCGAAAGCTGGTTCAAAAATTCGATTTGAAAGCTTCCTGGGCCTGATTCCACCGTTAGTTCCGCCGCCTTTTCTGCGGCTATTCCGTATATCGAGACTGCAGCAACAGATGCCTGCAGTAAATCCTTCTCCACCCCGGTAAATGCACCAATAACGGAGGTTAATAGACAACCAGTACCTGTCACTTTTGTTAACAATGGATGTCCATTAGCCACAACATAAGTGGTACTCCCATTCGTAACGACATCTTCCTTCCCTGTAATGACGACGATACAGTTTAATTTTTCGGCAGCAGTCATGGCGAGATCGGTAATATTACCATTTGTGCTTCCCGCATCGACACCTTTGATTTCCCATTTCTCTCCAACGACATTGGCAATTTCAGCGGCGTTCCCTCGAATTATGGATACTCTTAGTTCCCTCATGATCCTTTGCGCTGTTTCCGTCCGATAAGGGGTTGCCCCTGCACCCACCGGGTCAAAAATAACCGGAATACCTTGTTCATTGGCCGCCTTCCCTGCCAAAATCATCGAATCTACCGTTTGTGAATTTAAAGTGCCAATATTTAAAACTAGTGAACTGGCGATCCGTGCCATATCTGCGGCTTCCTCAGCAGCATTGGCCATTACCGGTGATGCCCCTAAAGCCAAAAGTCCATTCGCTGTAAAATTGGTTACCACTAAATTCGTAATATTATGTACAAGCGGTTTTACTTCTCTTACTTTTTGCAACGTTTCAAACAAGTTGTTTTTAAGCAAATCCTTCTCCTCCTTTTAAAAAATAAAAAAAACCAGACCCTCATAAAGGACCTGGTTAAGTTAAGTAAGAAACCGTAAAAATTAAACATGGTCTACTTTCCTACGCTGGTATTATCCAGTTCAGGTCCGAAGGGTTAAAAACTAGCCGTTTTCTCTCAGCCCGCTAACAGGGCACCCCTAGTAGTTACATCAAATATGAAATTATCATCAGAATAAACCTAAGAATCTTTTTTGTAAAGAAAAATATCTTAAAAATACTTTTGTTTAACCCGCTTCTAAAAACTCCGAAATACTCGATTTCCGAAATTTGTACTTATTAGCTCTCTTTCGCAAGCTCCATCAATTCTTTAAGATCATTTGTAAAACCCTTTACCGCACGGTTATTCACTACCGTAACAGGAACACCGAGAAAACCGTATTTTTCCACTTCCTTTTGATACTCAGGATTTTCTGCCACATTTCTTGTCTCAAAAGGAATTCCTTCTTCAGTCAGGACTTTCTTAACCATTGTGCATTCGATACAGTCGTTGGTGGTATAAACAATTACTTGTTTGCTCAAGATAAAATTCTCCCCTGTCCGATTATGTCTAACATACACAATATTCATTTTACCTACAAAAAGCAATTTAAATGATTATATGCCAAATGATTTATATAAAGGCAAACAGTGGGAATACAGCTTCATGTCGGGTCATGTCGTTTTGTACATCACTCTAGCGACCTCACAACTCGAGAAATGTCACTTCATGCGCTTTCCCAAGGAATAAACACAATAATTTCCCATCACAAAACAGCCTATTCAACCAAAAACCACGAAAAAACAAAAAAATAACCGTCAAAAAATGACGGTTTAAACGATTGATCACCCATTATTTTACAATTCATTCGCCTCAGGTGGACAATTTGCCAAAATGTCTTTTTGTGGTGTCTGACACCCATTTTCTTTTCATAAACCTTTCGAGCAATTTAGGAAGAATTTTTTTTCGCCTTGTTACGAGTGTTGTTACTATTGCTTTTTTTTCGTCTTTTGTGACGCCCCATTCTTCCGGGATAAGCTCAACAATTTCTTCTATTAATAAAATGGGGATTGTTTGAATAATTTCCAGGTGCTCATAAAATATTTTTTCATCCTCGATATAGGCCGACATCAATTCATGTGTGGCACTTTTTAATAAATCGGCAGGGAGATTATCTACATCCTCCTGGGTCCAATTATAGGAACCAAAAACCTCTGCCTGGTCTATCATCCATAGCTTATACGCTCCTGAACCTGAGGCAACTTCTTGAAAAAGAACATTCATACGAGTCCGATCACGATTAAACAGCCAATAATCAAATGCAATAATACCCGCTAATGACTGGTGGTTAACAATAGAAGAAATTTTTGAAACCTTGTGGCCATCCAGACAATCGGGAATAAACAAAGATGCAAATTGGTATTGGGTGTGTCCCAACTCGGCAAGTTCAGGCACCTGTAACGAGAATTCCTCCGGAATTTCTACGATTCTGCCAAATGGAATTGGCAATCCTAGATATCGCCCAAGGCAGTAGGCGACCCATTCATTGGGCAAAGATCTTTCAAAGCCTTGCTGAAAAAATTTCACCACATACTCCCTGCCATCATCAAACATGATTAAATGAGCGTTCGATTTTCCTTGTAATTTTTTCTGATATGACACAGGTTTAATCAAGTCGCCTCCACCTCCCCATCTCCATTCCTCTCCAATTGAATGAATGATTTTAATAAGTGAACGTATTGATCCGCGACCACGTGGATGGCAAAATTCTCTTCCACCCGACGAACTGCAGCTTCCGACATTTTTCGATGCATGTCGGGATTATCTACAATCTCATAGATTTGCTTGGCTGCATCGTCGACGTTTTGGCCCCGATAAAGCAAGCCTGTCTCACCATTTACCACCAGTTCGTTAATTGGCATGATGTTCGAAGCCACAACAGGAACCCCGCACACCATCGATTCAATAAAAGTATTCCCGAACGATTCCGACTTCGTGGTCGCTAGGGTGCAGCCACCCGATTCGCGAATTTTGGCATAGACATGCGGCATCTGCTGGTACGGAATAACGGGAAACCATTTCACAATGTCAGTTAGTTCCCCGTCATTCCAAGCGGCAGCAAATTCTTCCCGCTGGACGCTTTGTGCACCGCCAATGAGCCAGAATTCTATATCATCACGTTCACGTTTTATTTTCTCGGCGACCTCCAATAGCATCGGCCAATTCTTCCGCCTATCAGTCCGGCCTATCCAACCGACAATTTTTTTACCATGCTGGTTAAGAGGCAGGCTTGCAAAATCGATTTCCTCCACAGGCAATGCCCGAAAAAAAGACGTATCGACTCCGTTGTATATAACGTGAATAGGGATATCCTCTGTAAGAATGGAAACAAGCCTTTTCTGATAATGGGAAGGAACAATGATTAGTTTGGGCTCGATTCCTTTGAAGGTTTTCAAGTGCGGCATCAATTTGATAAGCTCGGGGGTTCTGGCCTCTATTAATATAGGACCTTCGTATTTCGCTTTTCGAATCCACTTGTAGGCAGCACCGGTGTCGACTACGATGATGGCATCATATCCATTTTCTTTGATAATGTTAATAATCTCCTTGTCGTCCTTCGTTAAATAAACTTTAGCCACATCCTGCATAATATGAAGGCCGCCGTGGTCCGTTGTATAGAGAAATTCGGTTTCAATTCCATGTTTTTTAAAATAAATGGCTCGATTTCGCCAACCGGCATTTACTCCTCCTACAGTGAGCAAGCGCCAGATGACCAATATCTTCATGTTCGCTTCACCTCTCTTTTTAATAGGTTTGTAGTTTACCTTTTGTGTCTTTTTTTATCTTTTTCATGCTTGTTACGCTTACGATCTTTATCATGATGACCTTTACTGTGGTGACGATCTTTTTTTCGGTCATCATAACTGTATCCTTCATATCGGCGGGAGCGTTTATCCTTATTTTTCTTGCTGCCCTCTTTCACTGGGTAATTCTTCTCAAAACTTTGTTCACGTTTATCCCAGTACTCATCAATCTTTTCCATAACTACTTCTGGGTCAGTACCCCGGGCCAGCATGGTTTTAATCCATTCTTCCTTAAAAACCTTGTACATTAACCCTTCAAGCTGTAATACGTATTTTTTTTCGTTGTCTACTATTAAATTCTTTTCACTTAATTTTTTTAAAGTTTTTTTGTTGGATTTCTGCTTGAGTATAATTTCATAAATATGACGTGAAAGTTCTTCCATTCGGATGAAGTTCTGCCATTCCTCATATAAGTCAGGCGATAATGCTTGTACATGGGATAAAAATACTTCTTTATACTCTTTCCCTAAGGAATTAATTAATTTTCTAGGATAAGGGTAAACACGGTCGCGCCATACGGTCCTCGCGACATCAATCACCTTTAAGCTCCCGTCCTCCTGTAAATAGATTTGCCGTTTATGATGGTCTATCCGTTCATAACCTATCTTTTTAAAAGTAATGAGCATGTCTATTAGTTTTGCAGAGAGTTCCTCCGTTAATGGCTGTGATTGCAAATATTCCCGCAAATCAACCCCTTTGATAATCTCCATTGCGATGTAAAGGTTTCCTTTTGCATATACTCGCGGTAAAAGGGTGGTCTGTTGGCCAAGCGATAAAGCATAATACTCCCGTTCACAATCCTCTTCATTTCCAAACACCTTAACGCAAATGTCATTAGTATAGTGAAAAACTGCTCCCTGCCTGCCCTTACCAATCATCGTCAACAGGGTATTATTCACAACCTCCACATCTGCATTCGGTACATTTTGGACGCTAATGCCGCTCAATATATTTTCGAGATGCTTAATATTCATTTATTTCCTCCCTCCTGTATTTTTTAAAATATGCCATTAGGCATGAAGCATAATTCATTAATATTACCTCCACATAACGATAACCATCCAAAATTTTAACAACATCTGCCTCTTCTAATAGTTAATTCATATTAGCTGTAAATGGTTAAGGCTTGTATCCTATAAATGTGAAAGTAATTTTTGTAAATAGTATTTTTTCATAAAAAAAACCTTGATAACTCAAGGTTTTTTTGGAAAACGAAATTCCTTGGCTTATAGAATTAAAAATGCAATTGGTGCTGTAATTAGGATCGTCAGGACTACTCGTTCGAACCAGATGACCACAAGTTTGCCGACTGTAAGTGGTATTTCAGTTGAAAGGATACATGGTACCACTGCTGAGAAGAAAATGATGGAAGAAACGGACACAACAGCAATGACAAACTTTGTAACAAGTGCAGCCTTTGTTACTAAAAGTGCCGGTAAGAACATTTCGGCAATACTTAAAGCACTGGCTTTTGAAGCAAGCATGGCATCCGGTAGCTGCACGAGCTTTGCGAAAGGATAGAAAATATAGCCAAGCCAATCAAAAACTGGGGTAAATTCCGCTAAAACAAGACCCAGCAAGCCAACTGACATGATCGAAGGAAGAATCCCCATTGTCATGACAAAGCCGTCTTTTAGGTTGTCCCAAATGTTTTTACCAAGACTAGGAGACTCGTTTGCAGTTACCATCGCTTCTTTCCATGCAGTCTTCACTCTGTCTTTCTTAATGATAACCTCTACGTCACCCTCCATATCTTGATAATAGGAATCACTCATTTTGGATAATGGCCAAATACGGACTGTGATAGCGGTTACGATGAATGTTACGATAAATGTTACCCAGAAATAGGCATTCCAAATGTTCATTATATCCAGCGTTTTGGCAACAACGATCATAAAGGTGGCTGAAACAGTAGAAAATCCCGTTGCAATAATTGCTGCTTCTTTAATAGTATATTTTCCTTCTTTAAAAACACGGTTGGTAATTAATAATCCAATTGAGTAGCTTCCTACAAAGGATGCCACTGCATCAATAGCAGAACGTCCAGGTGTCTTCCAAATCGGTTTCATCACCGGCTGCATAAAGATTCCGACAAATTCAAGCAATCCATAGCCGACCAATAAAGCCAGAAATACGGAGCCGATTGGTACCAGCAAGCCAACTGAAATGACTAACTTGTTAAATAAAAACGGTGCCATATTTGGGTCAAAAAACCACTTAGGGCCAACATTAAATACAAGCATCACACCTGCCACAAAACCAAACACTTTGAGGATTGAAAAGACTAATGTTACCGTGTCTTTTTTCCAAGTGCCTTTAATAAATGGGTAAACAGCACCCAATAAAATCACGAGCAATGCATAATATGGCAGAACTCCTGGAGCCGCCGTTTGAATGTAGGAAACAATGTGGTCCAGCATGATAGATGATTTCCCATTTACTGTTACTGGAATAAAAAAGACAAAAATACCAATGGCACTATAAACAAAAAACTTCACGATATTCATCATGTTGCTGTTCTGTAATTCCGGCTGTACAGCCTTTACTTGTTCAACTGAATGATTTGCCATACTCCATCCCCCTTGAAATAAACTTCCTTTAGTTCATTAAAGTACAAAACCAAAAAATTAAGTATTTGTCCACCTGAGGTGGACAAATACCCCAAATTGTCTTTCTGTGGTGCCTGACACCTATCTCAACATAACCCCTGTAACAAAGGTTAAAAATACTTGGGTGCCGAGTTTAACGGTTGGTTGGACGGCACTGTCTTTAAGCGGGTCTAGACAGACGATGTCCATTGCGCCTACTTTTGGATGTTTGGCTGCTGCTAGTACCCCTTCAAGCAGTTCAGCTGTCGTCATGCCCCCCGGCGTTGAGGCCGGTACCCCTGGGGCATAAGCGATGTCAAGGACATCCATGTCAACCGTCAAATAAATAGTGTCAACTTTAGCGGCGAGTGCGTCCAGACATTCAAGGACCGTCGCCTCGATGCCTTTTTTCCTGGCACGCCCCAGCGTAATATAATTAACACCTTTTTCATCTGCATATTGCTTTAAATCTTTAGTGTTAAAAAATCCATGTAGACCAATATTATACATATTCGAGCCGTCCACGACGCCGCTTTCAATCAGGTTCCGCATCGGTGTCCCATTCGAAGGTCCATTATCACTCATGTCCCGTAAATCAAAATGAGTATCAAATTGGATAATTCCAATCTTCTCGTCAGAGCGGGCCAGATGCAGACCCTTTACCATCATTGCCGTAATCGAATGATCGCCGCCAATAGCGCAAATCTTGGACTTCGTAAAATGCTGATGAAGTGCCGTAGATGCCGCGATAATATTATCATGGCAGCGGCGGATATCAGTGACATGCATCGGGACGTCTCCTGCGTCCACTGCCGTCATATCCATAAGATCCACATCTTCATCCAAATTATAGGTCGTGAATCCTTTCCATGCTCTTCGGAAGGCATCCGGAAATTCCGACGCTCCTGATGCACTGATGGACGAACGAGAAAGTGGGACGCCGACAACGACAATGCCAGCGTCGTTTGCTCTTTCCGGGTCGCTTGCAGCTGACAAAGGCTCAATCCATTCATGAACTTTGCTAGCTTCCGCACTGCCTCCCTCTGGCCGTACCCATGTAAAGCTTGGCGGATTTAGTTTAGGATAAAGAAAGCTCTTCAATGAGCTGACCTCCCTTGACAACCACCCGGCCATTTTTCACGACCGTATCAGTGTGGTTGACACCATAGGAATATTGAAGCTTCATATAGTTTTCAATGTTAAAAATAGTCACGTCACCTTTTTTACCGACTTCTAAACTGCCAATCTCGCGGCCGCGATTGATGGCATGGGCAGCGTTAATGGTGGTAGCGGTGATAACCTCTGCCGGAGTCATTCCCATTTTCAAGCAGCCAAGGCTCATGATAAACGGCAGCGAAACTGTTGGTGATGATCCAGGGTTACAATCGGTGGAAAGCGCGACCGGCACTCCTAAATCAATCATTTTTCGGCCATTTGCAGACTCAGCCATTAAAAAATAGGCTGTACCTGGAAGTAATACGCCGACAACGCCTTTTTCAGCCATTGCCTTCATACCTTTTTCTGAAGCTTTAAGAAGATGGTCTGCGGAAATGGCTCCAACCTCTGCCGCAAGTTCCGCTCCTTCATATGGCTCAATCTCATCTGCATGGATTTTCGCAATCAAACCATGACGCTTTCCGGCTTCAAGAATGACCCTTGATTGCTCCGGTGTAAATACCCCATGCTCACAGAACACATCATTAAATTCCGCGAGTCCGAGCTCGGCAACTTTCGGAATCATATCTTCCACTAACACGCGTACAAACTCATCTGGGTTTTCCTTATACTCCTTCGGAACCGCATGTGCTCCCATAAAAGTAGAAACTACATCAACCACATGCTTTTCCTGTAATTCTTTCGCCACTTCAAGCTGCTTCAGTTCAGTTTCCCAATTCATTCCGTAGCCGCTTTTTGCTTCAACCGTGGTAACACCATGACGCAAGAACTGATTTAAACGGTTATAGCTTTCTTTGTAGAGCTGCTCATGTGATGCGGCTTTTGTTGCTCTTGTCGTCGCGTGAATCCCGCCGCCGGCATTCATGATTTCCATATAGGTTTTACCCTGCAAGCGCATATTGAACTCGTTTTCTCGGCTTCCCGCATGAACAAGATGTGTATGCGGATCTACTAAACCTGGTGTTACAAGCATTCCACTGGCGTCAACTAGTTCAGCCTCAGAGAGACGGTTGGCATATTTAGCTGCAAGCTCTTCATCAGTACCGACAGCCTGAATAACTCCGTCCTCAATCCATACACTGCCGTTTTCGATAATGCCGAGCTCAGCCATTTCCGCTTTTACCCGTGGAGCATCAGAGCCGCCATGTAAAGTAACTAGTTGAGATGCATTTCTAATAAAAATTGCTTTGGTCAATTTGAGTCATTCCTCTCAAAACATAGTTTTGCAGGATTATCTCGGGCTACAGTTCCATTTCAACATGGAATCCGCCAAAAAGTGCAAGTTATTCGCCGAAAACATCAACATATCCGCCGAATTAACCGAGATATCCGCCAAAATAGCGGACATATCCGCCAAACTCGCAGATATATCCGCCAAACACGATTGCGTACCCTTATCCTGGTAGTACTAGTCTTGCTTAAGCATTGGCATTTTGATGCCTTTTTCCTTAGCAGTCTTAATAGCCAGATCGTACCCGGCGTCAGCATGGCGGACTACACCCATCCCAGGGTCAGTTGTTAATACGCGCTGCAAGCGGACTTCTGCTTCCTTCGTACCATCGGCTACGATAACCATGCCAGAGTGCTGGGAATATCCCATACCAACGCCGCCGCCATGGTGCAACGAAATCCAGCTCGCTCCGCCTACAGCATTGATCATTGCATTTAGAATTGGCCAGTCGGAAACTGCATCCGAACCGTCTTTCATTGCTTCAGTTTCACGGTTTGGTGAAGCAACAGAACCAGCGTCTAAGTGGTCACGGCCAATAACGATTGGTGCTGAAACCTCACCGCTAGCCACCATGTCATTAATCACTTTACCGAAACGAGCACGGTCTCCATATCCTAACCAGCAAATACGAGCAGGAAGTCCTTGGAATGCGATTCTTTCCTGGGCCATTCTTACCCATTTGCAAAGATGCTCATCATCTTTAAACTCGCGAAGTAATGCTTCGTCAATTTTGCGGATATCTTCCGGATCGCCAGATAATGCCGCCCAACGGAAAGGTCCTTTTCCTTCACAGAATAACGGGCGAATGTAAGCTGGAACAAATCCTGGGAAATCAAAGGCATTTTCCACACCTTCGTCTTTTGCTACCTGACGGATGTTGTTACCATAATCGAATGTAACCGCACCTTTTGTCTGCATATCCAGCATTGACTTTACATGAACAGCCATGCTTTGTTTGGAAAGTTTCACATACTCAGCCGGATTTTCCGCTCTTAACTTCGCTGCTTCCTCTAATGAATACCCAATTGGTACATATCCATTTAATGGGTCGTGTGCGGATGTCTGGTCGGTTAACACATCTGGATTGAAACCTTTTTCGATCATTAATGGTAAAATTTCAGCCGCGTTGCCAAGAAGCCCAATAGAAAGTGCCTTGCCTTCCTTCTTCGCTTCAAACGCTATACGTAATGCTTCATCAAGATCCTTCGTTTTTACATCCAGGTATCTTGTTTCGATCCGACGGTCGATTCTCCACTCATCGACCTCCACAGCGATACAAACACCATCGTTCATTGTTACAGCAAGTGGCTGAGCGCCGCCCATCCCGCCAAGACCAGCAGTTAGTGTAATCGTGTGTTTTAATGAACCGCCAAACTCTTGACGAGCAAGCTCAGCAAAAGTTTCATAGGTTCCCTGAACGATTCCCTGGCTGCCGATATAAATCCAGCTGCCGGCTGTCATTTGGCCATACATCATCAGGCCCTTTTTATCAAGCTCATGGAAGTGCTCCCAATTAGCCCATGCAGGAACAAGGTTTGAATTTGCCAGCAATACGCGCGGCGCATCCTTATGAGATTTCCAAACTACAACCGGTTTTCCGGACTGGATCAATAATGTTTCATCATCTTCTAACTCTAAAAGCGTTTTCACAATTGCATCAAAAGATTCCCAGTTACGTGCTGCCTTTCCGATTCCGCCGTAGACAACTAAATCTTCTGGTCGTTCGGCAACCTCCTGGTCAAGGTTATTGTAAAGCATGCGGAGCGCTGCCTCTTGAATCCAGCCCTTTGCATGCAGTTCAGTGCCTTTATAATTTTTAACTACTCTTGGTTGTGATGTTTTCGTTTCCATTTTTACACCCCTTATTGGTTTAAATCTATTTTTATTATAAAAAGCTAATCTTCTGAAAAATACGAATAAAACATTAGAAAACAGATACAATTTTTATAATAAAATGCTTTTTTTTAGGACAAATCCTTAATAAAGGATACTTTTTTTAGAAAAAGTTAATTATTTTTAGAAATATAACAAAAAAAAGACTCAGTCAGCACTGAGTCATAGTTTCATTTCTTTTCGATATTCTCTTGGTGAGGAACCCATCAAATCCTTAAACAGCCTGCTAAAATAATTGGAATTTTGGAAGCCGGCCATCGCGGCAATTTCATTGATGGGCTTGTTCGTCTCCCGCAGCAGTCTTTTCGCTTCCTTCATCCTGATTCCAGTCAACACATCCGTAAAGCTTGAACCAGTCGTCGAGGTTATAAGATGACTGAAGTAAGACGGATTTCGCTCCACATATTGAGCTACTTCTTCAAGCCGCAGCTGGCTATTTGAAAAATTAGCTTCCATATAGGCGATGCCTCTTTCGATTGGATCGTTTTTTAAGCTGCGGATGTTAGCCTCCACACCCTGGAAAATTTTTTGCATAAATAAAATCAGATTTTGAACCGTCCGGTAAAGAACCGTATCATATAAAATAGAATTAAAAATGTACCGATATTCCCTCTCAAAGTGCTCATCTTCCTCAAGAGTGTAGGTCTTCATAAATCTTCTTATTTGCGCCAAAATACTTGTCAACCTGATTCTGACCAGACCGGGATCCGGATAAGGAGTTTCTAAATGTAGAAATTCATCATAAAGGCATTTCTTTATTTTTTCCAATTCAAAGTTCGTCAGCATGTCAATCCAATTTCGTTGCTCGGGAGGCGTTAAGAATGGGTCGAGATAAACCCATTTCGGAGAGTATTCAAACTCCACCACCTGCCGGTATCCTTTATAGTAAGTGAAATCCAGCATTTTTCTGGTTTGGCGATATTTTTCGTTAAGAGGCATTGGAGAATTCCCTTTATGAACGACAATCGCAAGTGAGTCGGAAAATTCCTCTTCCCATCTTCTCATTGCTTTCCGGCATTGCTCCATTATGGTGGTACAGGACTCCATAAACAAAAGAATAACCATGTCACTTAACGGAAAAATGCCATGCAAATCCTTAAACGAATATTCTAATAAAAAGGAATGCAAGGTACGATTCATTTCAATCTCTTCAGCCTTAAATGCAGCAATATGGTAGTTTTCGCTAAAACCTGTTTGTGAAATAAATAAGGACTCATAGGTAATATCTTTATAAAGGGTTGACTGCATTGGACCACTTGGTTTCAATTTGGTCGAAAGCTTTCGGGATGCCTTTTGATAAGCAGTCTTTATTTTTACCGTCGAAAAAGGTTTGATCATTAAATCCAGTGCCTGCAGGTCGATGGCCAAGCGTGCTTTCTCAAAAGTGGCCTCAGCGCTAGTTAATAGCAGAATAGGTTCATAAATTTGGATTAAATCACGAAAAGCCGGCCAATCTTCTTTGGTAATCATATCTAATTCGATTAAGACGACTTCAGGAGATTCTTTCTCAAAAAGGACGATAAATTCCTGATAATCAGCCGCCGACAAGATGTTGGCAACAGGAATAGAGGAGGTTTTTAACATCCACTTCAACCCCTCCCGTTCGTTTAAGTCACGATCTGCTATCAGCCATTTTCCTTCCATTAATGAATCCTCCGTTTTTTAAACCTATCTATCATTCTATAGCATAAAATGTTTGATTAACAGTATCCAATATAGTCTTTAAAAGAAAAAAGGACAAGCACCATCAGACATGGTGTTCGTCCTTTTTTTAGCAGTTGATTAGTTCGGCAAGCTCAGCATTTTGATGGAGCAGTCGGCGAATTTCATCAGGTACAGTGGTTTTAATTCTTGTTTGCCGATTAATTGTTGTCAAAATGACTTCAGCAGACGCCAGCAGAATGCCTTGTTTATTTTCCATCTTTTGCATAAGGGTAAAACTTGTATTCCCAACTCGCTCAAGCCATGTGCGAACGATTATTTCATCATTATTAAACACTTCTTTTTTATAATCAACGCCAATATGGACCGCTACTGCCTCTACACCCAGCTGCTGGGTACAAAAACGGTACCATTCCTTACGCCCCAGGTCGAAATAATCAAAAATCTTCACATTACTGACATGAAATGTTTTTGTCTCCGCGATTAGCTCTAATTCAGAATAAGTCAATTTTTTCACCTTTCCCCAGCCGCACCATTATTTTTTTGAATTTTCCATATTTATTTTATTTTACACTATCTACTAAACAAATGAAATCTTTATATGGTTTACGGTGCCTGACACCAATCATCCTTAAGAATCATTTCTCTTTCGAGATGGCTGGCGCGAATGCCGAAACGCGGGCTGACCGCTTCAATTTTCTCCCCGAGGAGGATTTTGATGGCCAGATAGGGCATATTGATGCCGGAAAGGCAGCTGATATGCATGCCGCCGCTCATACGCGGGTTAATTTCCAATAGCTTTGGGATACCATTGTTATATTTTAATTGAATATTAAATATATATGGCAGCTTAAACTCAAGATGAAACCGATGAGCGAGTTGAATCAGTTCTTGCTGGTCTACTAGCTCACGGATTCTTCCATCTCCCTTCATCCTTGGGATCGCGGCAAGTAATCGGTCTGGTGTTGCCAGGCAATCAATACTATATTCCCGGCCCTCTAGATACTCAAGGACCATTAAATCTGGAAATGTCTCCTGCTGGCCAAGAATTTCGCAAGCGTACCGATAAGGCATTCGGAAACTAGTGCCATGATGAAAAAGCTGATTGACGGAATCAATCTCATCCTTTATCACGCGAAAACCGTTGGCACCCTCGCCGATGACCGGTTTAAAACAAACCTTATGTCCCTTTTCTATCAGCCTTTCGCAAGCGGACTTAAATTCCGCTAAAGTATTAACCACATAATGTTCAGGAATGGAAAATATAGGTCCTTCTTCTTCCGCTTTTTCCATAACGGTTCGATAAGCAAGGCCCTTATTATCCATCTTCTCCATTAGTTCCGCATCTGGACAGACCAACACTTTGACGCCAATTTTTTCGAAATCAGCAAGTCTTTTTGAAATTAATACGTTTTCCTTGCGGGGTATAAAAATGTCGATCCCATGTGTTTCACAAAACTCCAGACAGAAGGCGATATATTCATCACCGGAGAGCTCCGGTTCGGTAAAAGCTTTATCACAATACTGCAAATATAGAGCATCCTTATTCGGACTCGTTCCATAGATTGTAAATTTCCGGTTATCGGGATTGTCCCGAATCATCTCAATATAGTGGGAAACAGTTGTAAACCAGCGGTTAAACCAAATTTTCATAAAAATCCTCTCTCATGTTGTAATTTGACCCTTCCATTATGTTCAAACCGTGTTTTTTTTAAACAGATAAATATTTTTCTAAAATAAAAAAACGCCTCTTTTGCTGCAGAAGCGTTTTGGAGTCCGGCTGACTAGACCGGGATTCTTATATTATTATATCTTAGGGCAAATTCCATGATGGCGTTGAGGTTTAGATGCGATTCGTCTTTTATTACACTATCCACTTTTTTTACTACTTGTCTTTCAAAAAAATTCATTTTAGAAACTAAGAATTCGCCACCAAATAAGCCCATTGCCACGGAGTTTTTCCGTAAATCCTGCGGAAAGGCGCGGTTAAATTGCTCCACAACGATATCACCATCCCGGATGCAGCACAGAAATAGTCCCACTTCTTTTTCTAAAAGCTCATCATGATGCTGTTTGATAAATTGTTTAATTTTCCTTTGAATTTCCCCTGCATGAATCGATCCGCCAATTATAACCCCATCATAGTCCTCTAAATCAAGAAGAATTTTATCCCGTTTCAAATCTACAGCGAGGACCTCTCCTTCAATATTCTCGCATAATACACTCACAGCCTTTTCTGTCGTACCATGGGATGAGCAATAAACAATTAACGTTTTCATGATTTGCTCCTCCTTCAAAATGATGTTCTATTAATTCTCATTATATAGCCTGTAAAAAAGACTGGCTGCAAAAACATTGGCAATATTATTACAATTTCCAATTTGCGGGCATTCACTTAATTGTGGAGTTTTTAAAGCTTCGCTTCGCAAAATGCCCGATTTCGCGAATGGCTTTACGGGCCTCGGGCAGAACGCCACCGAAGATTTGCCAAACGTGCCACATTCCTTCCCATATCTTCAAGGTGACATCAACACCAGCAAGCCGCGCCTTTGCTGCAAGCATTTCGGCATCACTTTGTAAAATTTCATGACTTCCCGCTTGGATAAACAATGGCGGTAAGTCGGTCAAATCAGCGAAAACAGGCGAAATCATTGGGTGATTTAGCGGTTTGTCACCTGCATACATGGCAGCTGCCTTTCTCACGGCTTCTGGGTTTAAATACGGGTCCATCTTCCTGTTTTTCTCATAACTCTCTCCGCTGCTTGTTAAGTCCGCCCAAGGCGATAAACAAATAACTGCTGCCGGCAGGGGATCGTTTTGCTCCCTCAGTGTCAAGGCGGCGGCAATACTTAAGCCTGCACCTGCTGAATCGCCAGCAAAAATAATATTAGAAGATTCATAACCCCGGTCAAGCAGCCAATGGTACACCAAAACAGCATCTTCAACCGCCGCCGGGAATGGATGTTCAGGGGCAAGCCGATACTCCGGCAAGAGCACTTTGGCACCGGAAGCCTTGCCAATTCTCGCAGCCAACACACGGTGGGTATCTGCCGACCCATATTCATATGCACCGCCGTGCAAATAAAGGATTACCTTGTTCTCCTTAGTATCAGTGAAGGAAAGCCATTCAGAATAGAGGCCGCCAATTTTGCAGGATTCCCTAACACAGCCCTTTGGCAGCTGGCCAAGCTTGGCACCAAATTCATTGAACCTCTGCCGTGTTTCCTCCATCTCTGTTTTCCTGATTCCTTTTTTCGCCATTCTTTTTACTGATAGTTTTATCATTTTTTCGATTAATAAACTTTGAATGCTTGGCATCACGGTCATCCCCCTCCCTAGACATTTATATACATTATACTGAAAAAACTTAATTACATATATTTCCAACTGCAAAATATCCTATTTTTTTATAAATATTGTAAAAATTCTGTAACAACCATGTATCTTATTGTACAATTGGATTAGCAGTAGTTACCAATTCGGAGGGTTTTTATGAATCGACTTACCGACCATCTCATCATTATCTCATTCGACTGTCTTTCCTCATTAGATTTTCCCATAATTAAAGAATTACCGCACTTCAAGACGATTTTGCAAGACGGGGCCTTGGTGGAAAACGTCGAGAGTATCTACCCATCTGTCACTTACCCTTGCCATGCTACTATCGTTACGGGAAAATATCCGAACAGGCACGGTGTCATTAATAATACCCTTTTGCAGCCAGGACGCTTATCTCCTGACTGGAATTGGTTTCGGAGCTCCATACGCGGAACCACCCTCTATGATGAAGCAAAAAAAGCAGGCATGACTACAGCCGCCTTACTGTGGCCGGTTACCGGAAAAGCGGATATAGATTATAACATGCCCGAGATTTTCGCAAACCGTCCATGGCAAAATCAAATTCTTGTATCTCTCACCAGTGGGACTCCCCGCTTCCAATGGGACCTTAATAAACGGTATGGTCATCTCCGCAACGGGTTAAGTCAGCCGGAATTGGATGACTTTGTTTTAGAAGCAGCGGTGGATACGATTAAAACAAAAAAACCAAACCTAATGCTGGTCCACTTTACCGACCTGGATTCCATGCGGCACTTCCATGGTTTTTCATCAGATGAGGCCATTGCCGCCATCCACCGTCATCACAGCAGGCTTGGCAGAATCATGGAAGCACTTGAGGAGAGCGGCATCAAAGATAACTCCACTGTAGTTATCCTCGGTGACCACAGCGCGTTAGATGAAAATAAGGCTGTACACTTAAACGTACTATTTAAAGAACATAATTTGATTACCACCAACTCTCGCGGAAAGCTGGTAAATTGGAAGGCATACTGCAAAAGCTGTGACGGTTCGGCATATATTTATGTAAAAGATCCAGGTGACACCATTACTTATGAAAAAGTAAAATCCTTATTGTCTGAAATGATTCAGGACCCATCTTCGGGAATTGAACAGGTGCTTTCAGGTATCCAGGCTGCCGAACGAGGTGCGGACGGGGAATGTGCCTTTATGATTGAAGCAAGCCTTGGATATTACTTTTTAGAAGATTATGAGGGGGATTATATTAAAACCATTACAGCTGAAGATGTAATGGCAGATAAAAAATATACCCTGGCTACTCACGGCTATTCGCCCGTAAAAGAGGCATATGGCACCATCCTTATGGCGGCAGGAAAAGGGGTTCAATCAGTCACACTTCCATCCATCCGGCTTATTGATGAAGGGCCCACCTTCGCAAGATTACTTGGTGTCAGCTTAGGAGATACTGATGGAAGAGTAATTGAGGAGATATTGAAACGATAAAAACTTAGTTAGGGGGAAAAAATATGAGCCGGATGACAAAGCAAGAAAAAAGCTGGGTATTTTACGATTGGGCCAACTCCACCTATTCTATCCTGATTACCACTGCTGTTTTTCCGTTATATTTCAAAGCAGCCGCCAAAGAGGCAGGACTTGCCGGTGCAACATCAACCGCCTATTGGGGCTATGCCAACTCTTTTGCGACACTATTAATCTCTATTTGTGCCCCCGTGCTTGGCAGCATTGCAGATTTCCGAGGCTTTAAGAAACGATTTTTCACCTTTTTCTTTGCTTTAGGAGTTATTTTTACTTTTTTGCTCGCCGTGGTTCCAAGCAGCCAGTGGATGATTCTTTTAATCTGCTATATGGTTACGGTTATTGGCTTCGGCGGAACGAACATTTTCTATGATGCCTTTCTGGTTGATGTCACTACTGAAGAGCGGATGAACAAAATTTCCTCACGCGGTTTTGCGATGGGCTATATCGGCAGTACCATCCCGTTCATTATGGGAATTGCCCTGATCATTTTGGCCCAACAAAGCATTCTCCCATTGTCTGTCACCGTTGCCAGCCAAGTCGCTTTTGCCATCACCGCCTTATGGTGGGGACTATTCACGATTCCGATGTTAAAAAATGTAAATCAAGTTTATTACAAAGAACGCGTCCCAAACCCTGTTTCCAACGGCTTTAAACAGTTATTTATTACGTTTAAAAAAATTAAACTGTATCGCCCGTTATTTCTCTTTTTACTTGCCTATTTCTTTTATATTGACGGGGTTAACACAATTATTACGATGTCAACCGCGTACGGATCTGATTTGGGGATTGATTCTACGAATCTGTTAATCATCCTGTTTGCCACCCAGGTGGTGGCCGCGCCGTTTGCCATTTTGTACGGCAAGCTTGCCGATCGGTTTAAGGGTAAGACGATGCTGCTCGTTGGCATTTTCGTTTATATCATCATTTGTACTTATGCCTATTTCTTAAAAACTGTTTTGGACTTTTGGATTCTGGCCATGCTTGTCGCCTCTTCTCAGGGCGGCATCCAAGCGCTCAGCCGCTCTTATTTCGCCAAATTGGTGCCGAAAGAAAGTGCCAACGAGTTCTTTGGATTTTACAGCATCTTTTATAAATTTGCAGCCATCCTTGGACCGTTTTTAGTCGGTTTTACTGCACAGATGACAGGAAACACCAACAGCGGTGTTTTTAGCTTAATTGTTTTGTTCATCATAGGTGGGATTATTTTAATGAGGGTACCGGAATCAAATCAAGTTACACAATCAAATTCAATCACCCATTAAAAAGACAAAACAGCGAAGTCATGTGCTTCGCTGTTTTTGTTTACAATGCCCCCATTTTCGTCGTTGCCCGCGCACCGATTTCATTAGCAAATCGGACAAATTCTTCTAATTGCAAATCATCTTGAGGAACACCATGATTATGAAAGCGGGATATAATGGCCGCCATGAAGGCATCACCTGCCCCGGTGGTATCTACAGCTTTAACCTGCACTCCAGGAATGAAAATGCTTCGTCCCTTATGTACGGCACAGGAGCCTTGCCCGCCCATCGTGATAAACAGAAACGGAATCCCCCATTCAGAGATAAGCCCCAGACCTTCCTCCAGGTTATTTGTTTCTGTTAAAAAGAATAATTCATCTTCAGCCATTTTAACGATATCAGCTTGTTTGGCAAATGAAATGACAGTCTCCCGGCATTTCTTTTCGCCTTCCCAACGCTGCAGGCGGATATTTGTATCAAATGCCGTCAGCAGTCCCCATTTGCGGGCATATTCGAGTGCCTGGCGTGTCGTTTCCCTTGCTATATCATGAAAAAGTGTCCCGGAACCGAAATAAAAGAGTTTCCCCTGCTGAAACAATTCTTCAGGAAGATCATTGGTGGTCAGAAGTAAATCTGGAGTTGGGTTATTATAGGAATGAAACTGTCTCTCACCTGATTGATTTATATGTACCTTGACACTGCAGATTTTTTTTTCAGGCGAACGGACACAATAATCGACGTTCACTTTCTCTTTTACAAGCTCCATCTCCACAAAAGCACTTTCTTCGTCCGTTCCTAGTTTCGTTAAGTAATACGAAAGCACCCCTATCCTGCTTGTCCAAACAGCGGTATTTACCGTCGCCCCGCCGGGAAACTGGTGAAATATTGTATTAGTTGAATCCTTTGATATGTAATCAATAAACGCATCCCCGAGGGATATCACACCTTGCCTGCTCAACGCTGCACCTCTTTTCAAAGCTTTAACTACCATTCTACCACAGCTATTTTTATAAAAAAATTTACCCTTTGTAAAAAGAAAACACCCAGGCTAACCTGGGTGCCAATCATTATTCTACATCGTATCCTTGATCATCAATTGTTTCTTTAATCGTGCTGAGGGATACTAAGCTTGGATCAAACTCAACATCGACTTGACCTTTTTCCAGCTTAACGGAAACATTTTTTACGCCGTCCAATTTCCCGACGCTACCTTCCACCGCTTTGACACAATGGCCGCAAGACATACCGCTTACATTTAATGTGACATTTTCCATTTTTCATTCCTCCATTATTTTTTCATTAATTTTTGTACGGTTACAAGAACCTCATCAATCACGTCAAAATCGCCTTCCTGAATCCTTTCCACAACACAGCTCTTCATATGGCCTTCGAGCAGGATTTTCGCTACACTGTTTAAAGCCGACTGTGTGGCAGCGATTTGGTTGATCACTTCATCACAGTACGTGTCTTTTTCAATTAACCCTTTAATGCCGCGAATCTGTCCTTCAATTCTATTCAGTCTTGTCACAAGATTGCTTTTTACCTTATCAGAATGGTGACTCTTGCGGTGATTTTCCTCCGTATGGCAGCAGGATTCATCCATTAATTCCTTTTCATTCATTGACATTTGACCCGCCTCCCTTTTTGCTAATTATATCATACCCCCCTACCGTAAATCGATGTGTTCAATAGCTTTTTATTTAATTTCTATTACAAATGAGAACACTCTAACTTTTCCTTCCTGCTTGAATTCAGCCCAAATTTTATATGTGCCCGGTTTATCAAATTGAGTTTCAAAGATCGGTTTATTTTCATTATGTGGGTGAACGTGCAGGTATTGATTTGCTTCCTCATCGAGAATGACGACATGGCCTGCCGCTCCTAAATAAGGCTCTAATGTAGATTCATCTAATTTGAAATCAAGCGTGACTGGTTTCCCGGCCTCAAATGAGCTGACAACCATTTCAGTTGTGCTTCCATCGACTGTTTTCTTGAATGTTTCATCCGCTTTTAGGTGATTTTGACGATGGGTTTCCTCTGATAATCCAACAGTAAACGCTGTCGGCTTGACATGATAGTTTAACTTTTTCGGCTTGATGTCAATAAAGGCCTTATAGGCACCATCCTTTAATTCATAAGCGATTTCAAACTGACCTGCACGAACCCTTTCCGGATGTAAGTGGTAGTATTGGTCAAGTTGATCATTTACCACAATCAAATGCAGCAGTTTTTCGTGGTTTACCTCTAAATCATCAACTGGATTGCCATTTTGGTCCTTTAAGTAAATTGTTATTTTCCCATCGTTGTAGGTGAAATTAGGTGTAACATCACCGGTCTTTTCCTCCCCCCCTTCATGACCATGTCCTACTGTGCCAATGTGTTGTTCATTGCTTCCGTGGCTTGCCGCTTCACCATGTGGTACCTCTTCATTATCAAAGTAAACATCATAAGCGGTAAATCCGCCAATAACGGCAAACAAATATACAATCGCTGCGATCGCCCATTTTTTCATCACCATACACCCCTTTGTTAATGTTTCTTTGGGATGGCTACCCGGCTGGCAGCCCCCCCATTGTTGTTTGTTGTTATAGCTTCACTCTTTGTAATCGAAGTGCGTTTAATACGACTGACACGGAACTAAATGCCATGGCCGCTCCGGCAAGCCATGGGGCTAGAAAGCCGATTGCGGCAATTGGAATCCCCAATGTATTGTATCCAAATGCCCAGAATAGATTTTGTTTAATGTTTTGGATTGTCTTTTTACTCATAAAGATGGCATCGGCGATGCTGTTTAAGTCGCCTCTCATCAGCGTGATATCCGCCGCTTCCATGGCGACATCGGTGCCGGTTCCGATTGCCATGCCAATATCTGCGATCGCAAGTGCCGGCGCATCGTTTATACCATCCCCTACCATAGCGACTCTGCGGCCCTGCTCCTGCAGCTTTTTCACTTCCGCTGCTTTTCCCTCTGGTAAAACTTCGGCAATAACGCTATCTACTCCTACTTCGCCGGCAATCGCAGCAGCCGTGCGGATATTGTCGCCGGTCATCATTATGACTTCTAGGCCCATATTCTTTAGTTTTTGAATCGCTGCTTTCGAAGTTTCTTTCACGGTGTCTGCTACTGCAACGATGCCGGCAAACTCCCCATCAATCGCAACCAGCATTGCCGTTTTACCGGTTTCTTCAAGGGCTTCCATTTTTCCAGCAGCAGCCTCAAATGATACCCCGTATTTATTCATTAATTTTCTAGTGCCAATTAATATTTCCTGACCATTAATGTTCGTTTTTATTCCATACCCCGGTATGGCTTCGAAATGGCCGACGGCCTCTAATAAGTTGATCCCTTTTTCTTTAATGCCATTTACGATCGCCTCAGCAAGCGGATGCTCAGATTGTTTTTCAGCCGAACCGACTAACTGCAAGAAGGTATTTTCGGAGTAGTTATCTTCAATGATCACATCAGTTAACACCGGTTTCCCGTTTGTAACTGTTCCTGTTTTATCAAGTACCACCGTTGTAATCCGGTGGGTTGTTTCCAAATGCTCGCCGCCTTTGAATAGGACGCCAGCCTCTGCGGCCCGGCCGGAACCGGCCATAATTGATGTTGGTGTTGCAAGACCCAATGCACAAGGGCAGGCAATTACCAGGACAGCAATCATTTTTTCCAACGCTTCAGCGAAGTTGCCTGGACTTACCCAGATGAACCAAACCAAGAAGGTTAAGACAGCAATTCCAACGACGATTGGTACGAAAATTCCTGAAATTTGGTCTCCAAGCCGTTGAATCGGTGCTTTTGAGCCCTGTGCTTCTTCAACCACTTTAATGATTTGCGCGAGTGCCGTGTCTCTGCCAACTTTTGTGGCTTTTATTTTTAAAAAGCCGTTTTTGTTAATGGTAGCGCCGATGACTAGGTCGCCAACGGTTTTATCGACTGGTACGCTTTCACCTGTCAGCATTGATTCATCAAGAGCAGATCGACCTTCGATGATTTCTCCGTCGACAGGAATTTTTTCGCCAGGCTTTACATAGATGATGTCCCCAACTATTACTTCTGCTAATGCGATTTCAAGTTCTTTTCCATCCCTCAAGACCGTTGCCGTTTTGGCTTGGAGCCCCATTAACTTTTTAATGGCTTCAGATGAGCGTCCTTTGGCGCGTGCTTCGAACAATTTTCCTAAGATGATCAAGGTTATCAGGACAGCACTGGTTTCAAAATAGAGTTCCACCATTTGTTCGCCTGACACAATGGTCATAATGGTTAAATATAAGCTATAAAAGTAGGCAGCGGATGTACCAAGTGCGACAAGAACGTCCATATTTGCGCTGCCGTTCCTTAGCGCCTTATAGGCTCCTACATAAAACTGCCTTCCTACAACAAATTGAACTGGTGTCGCCAAGGCCAATTGAACCCATTGGTTCATCAGCATGTCAGGCAGGTAAATGAACGATGTTAACTCAAAGTGGCTGACCATCGCCCATAATAACGGGAATGACAGAATCAGTGAGAAAATAAATTTACCTTTTTGTTTCTCGATTTCCTTTTGGCGGTGATCGACGCTTTCCAAAGTTTTATCCTGTTTCACTTTGGCTTCATAGCCGATTTTTTCTACCTTTTGGATGATTTCCTGAATATTGACTTGGGACGAATTATATTCAACGGCTGCTGTTTCAAGTGCCAGGTTGACAGTGGCCTTTGTGACACCCTCGAGTTTGTTAAGCCCCTTTTCAATTCTCGTTGCGCAAGCAGCACAGGTCATTCCGATGATGTCAAATTCGGCTTTCTCGGTGACAACCCCATAGCCGAGATCATGTATTTTTTTCACAAAGTTTTTCGTGTTCGTTTGTGCTGGGTCATACGTGATTGATGCTTTTTCAAGCGCCAGGTTCACGTTTGCTTCCTGAACGCCGTCTAATTTATTTAAGCCTTTTTCAATTCGTATTGCACAGGCTGCACAAGTCATTCCTGTTATCGGTAATTGGACTTCTTTGGTGGCATTACTCATTTTATTCTTCCCCCTAACTGTTTGGAGTTGATTTCAACTTTAATATTTACTTTATGCTTATATACTATACCCCCCTATCCTATATTGTCAATAAAAAATAAAAATTTTTCCAGTTTTTTATAATTGGGCTTATTTTGGATCGGAATTTTGATTATAGGGCTGCTTAAGTCGGTAAGGACAACCTCTTAACGACTGGGACTTGTTCGTTTAAGTTTTGACTATGCTTTAAACCCAACATAACGACTAGGGTTTTTTCGTCGGTCGTTCGGGTGTTATAAACCCGTCATAACGACCAAAACCTTCTTTCCTTTAATCGTTCGGGCGTTATGAACCCACTCATAACGACCGAATCCTCCTCTCCTTTAATCGTTCAGGCGTTATGAACCCACTTATAACGACCGAATCCTTCTTTCCTTTAGCCGTTCGGGCGTTATAAACTCGTCATAACGACCGAATCCTCCTCTCCTTTAATCGTTCGGGCGTTATAAACCCACTCATAACGACCGAATCCTTCTCTCCTTCAATCGTTCGGGCGTTATAAACCCTTCATAACGACCGAATCCTTCTCTCCTTTAATCGTTCGGGCGTTATAAACCCTTCATAACGACCGAAACTTTCTTTCCTATAACCGCTGGGGCGTTATGAACTATCTATATTAGAAAAAAGCCGCCAATCACCGCAAAAACCAGTAATCAACAGCTTATTAAAAAGATTATTTTACTATTGGTAAGGTCACATAAGAAGGATATTGGCTGTTATGCAAAATAGTAACCACACCGCCTAATTGATTAAGCAGCATCGGTGTCGTTGATAAAGAATGCGGGAAGTCACTTGGCCCCACGCTAACCCGTAGGCGATGCCCATCTTTAATCTGTGCATTGGTCGGGAAAATCTCGATGTTTAATTCCATAACCTCGCCTGGTACCACCGCCTGGACTGCTTCCTTCGTAAACGGATGCCATGGCTGAATATTTTCGCCATTTAAAAAGCGGCTCTTTGACTTATCTACAGCACGATGTGAAGCAGCGAGCCAGCCGGCGGTCAATTCGCTTGACGTGCCATCCGGAGCCACATCTGTTACACGAACAGATAGGACTGCTTCTTTAGCGGTTGTACTTACATAAATTCTTGCAGCAATCGGACCGGAAATTCTCACGTCCTGATTAACCGGAGGTGTTGTGTAGGTGACTTCTGTAGTCTCGGTTAAGCGATTATCCTTTGTACATGGAAAGACCCCCAAAATTCCCATCGTCCATTGGCTGGCACTGCCGGAGCAAATCCCGTTCACTGGCTGTTGCAGCATTAGATCGGGTCCTTCAATCATGGATGGAGTATCCTTTGACAGCAGGTTTCCAGAACGAAGATAATACTTTTCTGCTTGTGCCTTGGCATGGGGCCAGCCCGGCTGCACAGCGAAGTGGCCATCGCCTAACACAAATTGGGTCACATCAGGGATCCCTTCCACATCCACATTCAAGCCCTTTACGTATTTATCAAACCATTTTAAGGCGATTTGGTCCAAGGCAGGAACATTATCTTGCGGTAATCCGCTGCCAAAATCACCATGTGTCCAATTCCCGATCAACAGCTTAGTCTTGACCCCATTTGCCTTCAACTTTTCAAATAGTAAAGGTTCACCCCGTTGAAAAATATCATGGAGGCCGCCGGTTATAAATGCCGGCACCTTTACTTTATCTGCGACTAATAGCGGCGAACGCTGCCAAGAAAATGGCCCATCATAGGCAACTTCTCCGCCTGTAAGAGAGGATGTTAACGTATTTGTCTGAAAACCGGAGATTTGCCCAGCATGGTTAATAAGAACTCCTGCTGCCTGAACAGGGTCTGTCAATGTATAGCTTGGCGGTAATAAACCCGTACCAGTGACTAGCCCCAGCCACAGAGGGATAAACCCGGTATTGACCAAACCGCCTGACATCACGATATCCCGGTAGCTGTCTCCCATCGGCACAATTGGGAACATCGCAGCCAAGCCTTTGGGCTGCTGGGCTGCCGTAAAGAATTGGTTAATCGCCATATAGGAAGCCCCGTATAAGCCAACCTTGCCGCTTGACCAAGCCTGACTGGCCGCCCATTCCACTAGCTCCTTTCCGTCCTGCTGTTCAGCAATCCCAAATGATTCCCATGTACCCTGTGAACTGCCTGTCCCACGGACATCTACCACTACCTGGACATAGCCGCGTTTAACAAAATATTCATTAACGCCATTAACATTTTTATTGTATGGCGTCTGCGTCAAAATAACTGGAAATGGCCCCGGTCCGTCTGGCCGATAAACATCGGCTGTCAATATGACGCCATCCCTCATTGTAATGAAAACATCTTTTTCGTTAATGTAGCTTTGATATTCCTCAGATCTGTCGTAGCTTTCCCACTTTTTATTAGTAGTTGTGTCTATGGATGTTGTTTGAGTTTCCTCGCCTATTGGAGTGCCAGTTAAGGAAAATGCGGTTGAAAAAATAAAACCAATCATTACTAACAGTATGCCGCCGGCCTGAAACCGTTTCTTGTGCATATTTAACTCCCTATTCTGAATTTTCTTACTCTTATAGTGTAAGTCATCAGATTGTTGAAAAAAATAATACATCCTTACTATCAACCTAATACAAGTTGCGTATTTTTGGGAAATTAGTGGAAAACAAGGTTTAATCAGGAGGATATGGGAGGGATTGTATGGATTTGCAGGTTCAGGGAACAGGAGGCCATCTCAGTCCTTAATTTAACAAGATATCCCACTTTACGGGCTTTGTCGAAAAAAACTGTTCAATGGTAAGATGAAAGCCTAATAACTAAAGGAGGGTTTTAACATCCAACATTTACGTTTGAAGTACACGAGTGAAATGGAGAAAGCACTTCTTAATGCCCATGGTGTTTGTTATAAGGTTTATTGCCGGAATCATGACATACGGATATTAGTTGAAAAAAGACGGGAACAGGATTATATTACATCACAAATGATGCTTGCCGATATAGGACGCAAATTTCATACTTAACTCTAAAAAAAGGTGTCAGGCTGTCTTTCATGAAAGTACCTGGCACCTTTTCATTCTTCAATCCATCTCATCAATAATGGTTTGTTGGATGCTTCGAATCACATCTCCCCTGCTGAGGACGCCAATGACACGATTATTACCGTTTAACACAGGCAATTTTTTAAAATGGTGCTTGGATAAGAGGGAGACAACTTTTTTCATATCATCATCAGGATGAACAGTGACAATCCCATTTGTTTTGGCAATCTTTATGATTTCCCTTCCCGCCATTTCACTCAAGCGGCTTTCTAAATCCTCCTCGGCGATATAAGTCATATAGGTAAAATAATTATAAATTTGCCGATCAATGGGTTTAATGGCTCTTAAGATATCCCCGTCTGTTACAATGCCGCATAATTTACCCTCGCCATCCACAACAGGCATGCCGCCAATTTTCTTTTCTACAAAAATTTTCATAACATCCTTAATAGTATCAGTTGGTTTTGCTGTAATGACATTCATTATCATAAAATCTCTTACCTTCATCGCTAGTCACCACTCTTTAGTTTATTCTTCATTTTCAATAAGTAATTTCTTCAGTACATCAGGAGGGAAAACAATGCGGCAAATGACCTTTGCCAATTCCAAAAAATCTTCTTTTTTACAGTGTTGACCTATCATGGTATTTCCACTCTCTGCCAACACCATGATTGACCAGGCAACCTTATCCAAATCCAAATCCCTCCAAGTTAACCCTGAATCATAAGCACGCTTTAATCCGGTAAGAATTCTTGAATGGATTTTCTTTCTGGCTTCTCCTAACACCTCGGCAAGTTCCGAATCCTTATGCAGTAGTTCTGGCAAAACGCGGTGAAGTCCCATCCCGTTAAGCCGTTTCATATGCGCTTCTAATAAGGATGCCAATAAAAGTTCAGGATTACCGGTAGTCCAATTTGGTTCAGGAGGGAGCAATTCATCTATTTTATCCTCCAAAAGGGACATTAACAGCTGCCGTTTATCTGAAAAATAGCGATAAAAGGTTCCTGTAGCTACCCCTGCATGGGCCGCGATTTCCTTTGCGGTTGTTTGTTCATATCCTTTTTCAATAAACAAACTTCGCCCGCTTTCCAAGAGAGCATTTCTTTTTTGTTGGGCCCGTTCTTGTTTAGGAAGAATCGGAAATTCACCTACAAGCAAATCTTCACGTTCAGTCATAGGACCACCTCGGGCTTATTATAGCACAAAAGTTAAAGGTGAACTACAGTTCATCTTTTTATTGACATGTCTAAAGCTGAATGTAATACTTGAACTATAGTTCATGTTATTCAATTCCTTCCATAACACCCCTGGATTAAAGGAATTCGTCTAACATGAACAACTTTATTAAAAATTTTTTAAAAAACAGGTTTTGTCAGGAAGGATATCACCATATTTTTCCGAATAATATAGGGTAATCTTATTTTTTATATTGGGTTTATTAATTTTGAAAGGTGTTGATCCATATGGCCAATCAATCTGACTCTAAAAAAATCTCCGTAAATTCAACTATTTCCTTAAAAGGAATAGTAAAAGCCATTTTCAACGATACCGTTCACGTCCAAATTGGCGGAAAAATCATTACGCTGCCAAAAAAGGATTTTCTTGCTGAAAGTTAAGTGATTTATATTTAAACATAGAAGCATTTTGTCGGTCTGCTGCTTGCATTAGTGGCAGGCATTTTTTTGTTTGAAAATTGAACAAGCCTTTAACTCTGTAAAGGAATAAAATTTCCTGTCAAAATAATACGAAAATATGTTATATTCATATATATTAAAAAAACTTGGGAGTGAACGAAATGAAACTAGACATCAAACGGGCCTATAATTTCAATGCCGGTCCATCTGCTCTTCCTCTTTCTGTACTGGAAAAAGCCCAGAAGGAGCTGATTGATTTCCGTGGCACAGGAATGTCAATCATGGAATTAAGCCACCGCAGTGCTGCCTATGAAGAAGTACATAATCAGGCGATCGCGCGCCTAAAGGATTTAATGGGTATTTCTGAAGACTATGAAGTACTCTTTTTGCAAGGTGGAGCAAGCCTGCAATTTTCAATGATTCCAATGAACTTTTTGGGAGAAGGAAAAAAAGCGGGTTATGTGATGACTGGATCTTGGTCAGAAAAGGCTTTTGCCGAAGCCAAGCTATTTGGTGAAGTTGCTCAGGCGGCGTCATCAAAAGAAGGCAAATACCGCCGCATTCCTAGACTAGAAGAAATTCAATATCAAGGTGACGAGGCCTATTTACATCTGACCTCCAATAATACAATTTACGGAACGCAGTGGAAGGAATTCCCTGCTACTGGCAATGTTCCGTTAATTGCGGACATGTCCAGCGATATTCTATCCAAGCCTGTCGATGTCAGCAAGTTCTCCATGATTTATGCGGGTGCCCAGAAAAACCTTGGACCTTCCGGTGTTACGGTGGTAATTGTTCGCAAGGAGTTTCTTGAGAAGGCTAATTCTAATATCCCTACCATGTTAAAGTACAGCACTCATGCAAAAAACAATTCCCTATATAATACTCCGCCAACCTTTGGCATTTATATGCTCGGTGAGGTTCTTGGCTGGGTACAGGAAATTGGCGGCCTTGAGGAAGTTGTCAGACGGAATGAGGAAAAGGCGAAGGTTATCTACGATGCTATTGATCATAGCAATGGTTTCTACATCGGGCACGCTGAAAACGACAGCCGCTCCCTAATGAATATTACCTTTAACTTAAAATCAGAAGAGCTGGAAAAAGCATTTTTAGCGCAAGCCAAGCAAGAAGGCTTTATCGGTGTTAACGGCCACCGCTCCATCGGAGGCTGCCGCGCATCCACCTACAACGCCGTTCCATACGAATCCTGCAAAGCATTCAGCGAATTTATGGAACAGTTCCAAAAGCAAAACGGATAAAAGATGGGTAAAACATGGGGACGGTTCTAATGCCTCAAATTTTCGAGGCAAAAGAACCGTCCCCTCGTTTCATGTCACAGCTTTCGATATGGTCATTGACCATTCCTACTGCTTGCATGAAGGCGTAGCAGATGGTGGAGCCGACGAATTTAAAGCCGCGCTTTTTTAAATCCTTGCTCAATTTGTCGCTTATTTCCGTGGAGGCAGGTACCTCGCTCGCTTCTTTGAAGTGATTGATTATCGGCTTCCCGTCAACAAATGACCATATATAGCTATTGAAGGAACCAAATTCCTCGACCACCTTTAAATAAGCTTTGGCGTTGCCAATCACCGCATTAATTTTTAGTCTATTCCGTACAATACCATCATTATGTAAAAGTTCTTCAATCTTTTGATCGTCATACAGGACAATCTTCTCCGCCTCAAAGTTGTCAAACGCCCTCTGGTAATTCTCCCGCTTTTTTAAAATCGTATACCAACTAAGGCCAGCTTGCGCCCCTTCCAAATTCAAATATTCAAACAACAAACGGTCGTCATGAACGGGGACTCCCCACTCATGGTCATGATAATCAATATATAATGGGTCTTGATTAACCCAGCCGCAGCGATTCATAAATCAAAACTCCCTTAATGGAATTAAATCGGTAAAGCAGAATCTTGTTTCACCAGTGTATACATCCTTTGAAAACTTTTTCTCGCCAACTTGAAACCGGATTGGCTTATTAAAAATCGGACCATCATATACAAATGAATGATACTCGCCGTTTTCACCGCAAGGGTCCACACCTTCAGGCAGTGCTTCCATAAACACGTCATTAATTTCCTTACCGGAAAAATTCTCAGGCAGTTTCGTCAAGTCTACACAAGTTATAATTGTTTGATACCCTAGCGATAAAAAGCGGTAAATTAAATCTGTAGTATTCTGACCCCAGAGTGGAAAAACCGCTGTAAAACCTAAGGGTTTTAACTGTTCTTCACGGTACTTGCGGATATCCTCAAGAAATAGGTCGCCAAATACAATATGGTCAATCCCATTCGCCTTCAAATCAGCCAATTCTCGATTCATTATTTCCCCGTAGACTTCATTGGAGCATTGCTCCGGAATAAAGATTTTTCTTAATGGAATGCCAATCGATGCCGCTTGCACCTCCAGCAGTTCCTCCCTTACTCCATGAATGCTTGTCCGATTAAAACCTTCAGTCACTGTCGTAAACAACAATTCAACCTCATATTCTTCCCCGTGAAGGAGTTCGTGCAATGCCAGTGTAGAATCTTTTCCACTGAATGATAACGCAGCTCTTTTTTTTGCCACGAAAAAATCACCTCTTCTCCTTCTACCATTATAATTTGCCGGGGCCAGAAAAGCGAAAAAGAGCACCTAAAACAGACCACTGTTTAAGAATGCTCTTTTTGCAAAACTTCCAATGCACCGCCTTCAGCAATGCAGTTCGTAATACATATACCGCAGCCTGTACAAAGTTCCTTGGATACAACCGGAACTCCATCCTCTAACCTGATTGCACCGTTAACCGGACATGCCCTTACACAATAATCGCACATCACTTGTTTATAAGCCAAACAGCTGTACTTCTCTACTTTTACAGTTCCAAGGTATGGACACTTCTGATAATCAGAAAGGTTTAACGCCTCTGTCGGGCACACCTCTACACATTTCATACAAAACGTACATGGTGACTCATTCAAGTTCATGTACGGTGTATTTACTAGCTTGGCCCCGTCAGATAAGGCAAATAAGCGTATGCTTTTTTCCGGACAAATCTCCTGACATTTGCTGCATCTTGTGCAAGAGGTCAGAAATTCAAGCTCCTCCCCGGCACCTGGCGGCCGAATAAAATCACGCTCTAATTCCATTGCCGGCGCAAGGAAGTTCCCTAAAAAGTGAATCGTTGATTCCCAGTTCAACGCCAAATATTGCCGTCTATTTAATTTCTCCTCATCCATTACCAGCCACTTCCTGATAAAATGGTTCGTCCTCGAAGTTGGTATAAACAAGACAGATGCCCAGCACGCCATCAATCGCCTTGAATTTTTCGGCTGTCCGGTAGCTTTGGTCCACAGTATCAGTTTCCAGAGTCAATATGACCCTTTTATCTTCATGAATATGGTAAACCTCGACACCGTTTAATCCTCCCAATTTCTCCGCAGCACCGCAAGCCTTACCCGGGATTGTTTCAACATAAATTCCCGATATCACCATTTCAATTCCCTCCCTGAGACTAAAGGGAGTCTGCTGCCTAAAACCCACAGACCCCCGCCAGTTGTAAAGTTACTTGCTAAAAGCTGTCTTTGTCTTAGTTTCGTTTTGCTGACCATGGCATTGGACACAGTTGTCGCGGAAAATCTTGCCCTGTGTATCATTGTTGTAGAAGTGATTATCCGGCGGCATTGGTGCTCCCGTATCCGGCTTTCCATGACAAGCTAAGCAGCTGTCTTGGTGTACCTGCGGGTTCCAGCGGTCGACGTGACTTGCAGGCTGCAATGGCGGCACCCCGATCAGCCCCATCGTTTCCGAATTAGGTCGGCCCTTTTCAGCCAATTGCACCAATTGTACATTTGTGGTTTTAGTACTGACTTTAGCCGAAGATTCCATTGACCATTGAAGCTTCGTTCCTCCAATTGCCAAACCCAACACAACGACAAATGCAACGATATAAAGAATTCCTTTATCCTTCATGACCATTTCACCTCACTAAGCCTTTACAATTTTAACAGCGCATTTTTTAAAATCAGGCTGTTTGGAAATTGGACAATAACAATCCAAAGTGGCAAGGTTGATTAATGTTTCTTCGGCGAAGAATGGCGCAAACACTAATCCCTTTGGCGGATTTCCGCGGCCCGTTGTCGTCACCTTCACTTTTACTTCGCCGCGCCGGGATACGACCTTTACCATGTCACCCGTTTTGATGCCTAGTGCATCCGCATCCTCCGGATTGATTTCGCAAAGGGCTTCAGGGAAAGCTTTATGGAGCTCCGGAACCCTTCTCGTCATCGTGCCGCTGTGCCAGTGCTCAAGCACACGACCCGTACAGAGCCAGAGAGGGTATTCTTGATCCGGCACTTCCGCCGCTTCTTCAAATGGTCGGAATAGGATGGCCGGCTTATGGTCGGTAGACTTATAGAAATCAAGATCCATGTATTTCCCCTGATGGCCAAATTCCTCAACCCCATATTGGTCGAAGCCATCTTCCTGCTTGCCATATGAATAACGCCAGTTGGTCTCCACCCATTTGCCGTTTACGTTCCGCACCGGCCAAGCAATACCGTGCTGCTTTAAATATTCATCATAAGGGGCCATTTGCTTCGCTTTCATTTTCAATTTTCCCCCTAATTGCTGAACCTCAGGATTTTTGCTTTCATGGGGATTGGTGAAGGAGCGATACTCATCCCAGAGCCGCTTGTTGACTTCGTGCTCATCGGCGATTAAATCGTTTTTCTGTTGATCCCAAACCCTGCCGAACAAGACATCGAAGGCAGGTTTATCACCTATCATTTTTCCGTCAAGGACACGCTTAGCAATTTGCACGATCGCCCATAAATCCCACTTAGCCTCACCTGGCGGCTCCACGCATTTTTCAAAAATTGATGTCCGGCGCTCGGCATTGCCAAATTGACCTTCACGTTCCACCCACATCGCGGCTGGGAAAACAACATCAGCCATTTCAGTTGAGCGGGTTGGATAGACTTCGGAAACGACGATGAATCCATCGATAACACCTTTACCGTTCGCATCGTTTCCCCTGAAACGGTTCAACTTCGGCATCGTTTGTCCCCAGTTGTTTGACATGCTCCATAAAAACTTGATTTTGCCGTTGCCTAATTCGCGAAACATTTTAACGGTATGGAAACCTGGGGTTTCTATCGGATTCAGGTAGCCTTGTGGGAGATTCCAGATTAATTCGGCATAGCGGCGATGCTCCGGATTCTTGACAACTAAGTCAGCAGGCAGGCGGTGAGAGAAAACCCCGACTTCTCGTGCTGTGCCGCAGGCGCTTGGCTGCCCGGTTAATGAGAATGGGCCGTTTCCCGGTTTTGCAATTTTACCGGTTAGCAAATGGATATTATAAATAAGATTATTCATCCAAGTGCCGCGGGTATGCTGGTTAACACCCATTGTCCAAAGCGACATAATCTTCTTCTTCGGATCGGCAAATTCTTTGGCCAGTGCTTCAATGTCTTTGGCAGGCACCCCTGACATTTCAGCCGCCTTTTCAATCGTATACTCCGAAAGTCTTGTTTTAAATTCATCAAAGGTAATGACCCAGTCGACGTCAGCAACTTTTCCGACATCCGTTGCCTCATAGTTATCATCAAACGTATGACCAAGATTCTCTGTTCCAGCTTTAAACTGAGTATGTTCGTTTACAAAAGCTTGGTCATACAAATTATTTTGAATTAAGTAATTGCAGATTGCATTGGCAATGGCCAAATCTGCTTGCGGACGGAACACCATTACAACATCGGCTATTTCGGATGTTCTGGACCTTCTTGTTGTTAAATCGTAATGCTTAACGTTGCTGTTTTTCAGCTTATGAGCGGTGAGGCGGGAATATAGAACCGGGTGCATTTCCGCCATGTTGGCACCCCAGGTGACGAACACATCCGCTTCATCAAGGTCACGATAAGACCCCATTGGTTCATCTGACTGGAACGTCGACATAAAGCCAGTTACCGCACTTGCCATGCAAAGGCGGGCGTTCGGGTCAATATTGTTGCTTAATAATCCGGCTTTCCACAGTTTGACTGATGCATAACCTTCCATGATAGACTGCTGGCCGGATCCGTAAAAGGCCACCGATTTAGGGTCGGCATCATAGGCTTCCTTTAACTTAGTGGCAACCAAATCTAATGCCTCTTCCCAACCGGCTTCCCTAAATCCCTCTCTCGTTCCTTTTTTCGATTTATCATCGCGAATAAGCGGTTTTGCTAACCGGTCTTTCCCAAACAGAATTTTTCCTACATAATAACCTTTAATGCAGTTAAGACCCTTGTTCGAACGGTTATCAAGGTCACCTTTTGTAGCAATTACCTTTCCATCTTTAACACCTACTAGAATCCCGCACCCAGTTCCGCAAAAACGACAGACGGTAGTTTTCCATTCATCCGGTTCGATATTTGCCGCTGACGCACTTTTCGTATCAGGGCTGTTGTCTTTTGTACTACATCCTGCGGCTGCCATCGTCATCGAAATCGCCGTTGCTTTTAGCAATGATCTCCTGGTTAATTCCAATGCAATCTTCCTCCCTTTTAAAATAGGTCAAAAGTGTAAATCTATAGCTTAATAGTAATCGAGCAGAGTGTTTTTGAGAGGAAGGAAAGGGAAGATTTTACAAAACGTTCACAGCTGAAAATCCCTTTCTGACACAGGTTTGACATTACTGATTTGGCAGTATTTATAACGTTTTAACCTTGTTTTAAAGAGGATTTCCAAATTCTTCTCCCTGATTAATAGTCGAGCCCAAACGTGTCCCCTCTAATGTTTTGAAGCATAAAATATTACAAAAAGGAGTGGAGTGAGGTATGAGTTTATACATTAATAAGCGTGAACACCCCAATGTTTTTGAAAATAAACAAACGATCAATGCCCCTAATCAGTCATATTCCAGACAGGATTTCCTGACTGAATTAATCAAGGAACAGGAAAAAGCGAATGCCGCCTTAAGAAAAACATTAAGGGAACTGCAACTTCGAACTATTAAGCAGGAAGAATCCCAAACTAACCATTGGAATGATATCGGCAGCCAATTGATTGACTTGCAAAAAAGCAGCCAATCGCATCAAGAAATGATGAGAATGCAGGAAAAATTTCAAGAGGAAATAGCGGACAAATTAAATCGACAAGCCGTTTTTCAAAAAGAAGTAACAGAGAAATTGAACAGCCAAGAGGATTTTCAAAATCAAATCTCTGCCAAAATGAACAAGCAAGAAGAATTTCAAGAAGACGTCCTCAAACGATTGGATCATCAAGAAGCATTAACTGAGAAAATTTCACGGCAGTTGAACTTTATTCGGTCCATTCTATTTGAACGGACCAATTATTTGGCCTCCAAAATCGAAGATGGTTACAAACTCACCTCGTCCTATGTCTATAAACTGATGACAGGCTCTGATAAGCCGCTGACCTTCTTCCTGATGAATCAGCATCATGATGAGCACACAAAGCAGACGGACAAATCATAAAAGATAACAACAAAAAACGTTCATGCCATCAAATGCATGAACGTTCTGTTATCTTAAACACCCTTTGTGAAAGTTTCCGTTAATACTGGCACAATTTGTTTCTTACGGGATACGACGCCTCTTAACATTGCAGTATTGGCATCAAGGGTCACATTATAAGCCTTTTCCACTGCAGCAGCCTTACTTCCAAGCGCTAACCCTACTGAATCATTATTAAGGATATCAGTCACTACCAATAAGAATAAGTCCAGATTCTTCTCATCGATTTTCTTAGAAATAGCTGCTTCTAATTCTTCTTTACGGGCAAGAACTTCCGCAGTATCTACAGCATTGACTTGGGCAATTTCTACTTTGCTTCCGCCCATGTCAAATTCTTTTGCATCCAGTGTTAATAAATCAGCTACAGTCTTGTCGCTTAAATCTGCACCGGCCTTCAGCATTTCTAAACCGTACGCTTCGGCATCTACACCGGCAATATCTGCTAATTCACGAGCTGCAGCCACATCCTCAGCCGTGCAGGTTGGCGATTTGAATAATAAGGAATCAGATATGATGGCTGAAAGCATCAGTCCGGCGATTTCTTTCTTAATTTGCTTACCATTTTCTTTGTACATTTTATTCAAAATTGTAGCCGTACAACCGACTGGCTCACAGCGGTAATATAACGGATCGCTTGTTTCAAAATTTGCGATGCGGTGATGGTCAATTACCTCAAGCACTTTAACATCAGTGATGTCGTTCGCACTTTGCTGGCGTTCATTGTGGTCTACCAAAATAACAGAATTAACTTCAGAAGCAACAGTTTCTACCAAACGTGGTCCCTCTACCTTAAAGGTATCCAAGGCGTATTGTGTTTCGCCATTGATTTGGCCAAGGCGGACAGGCTCGACGTCCATTCCCAACTGTTTTTTCAGGTCTGCGTATGCGATCGCAGAACAAATCGTATCTGTGTCTGGATTTTTATGTCCAAAAATAAGTACTTTTTCCATGTTCCTACTCCTAACCGTATTAAATTATGTAAGGACAAGCCAACTAAGGTTTCCCTATCGGAAATTATATATTAATACGGTAAAGTATTCAAAAAAATTTTTATAAAAATTTCACCATCTGCACTTGTTCCGTCATCTTATTAAATCCATGGCTCATTAGGTATGCGATGATTGGACTTGAGATGGAGGCATTGACCGTCATAAAGTTTACGGTTTTTTCAGCTCCCCCGCAAATGCTGGCAAAAATAATTTTCAATAAATCACTGTTTACTTCAGAAAACAACTCCAGTTGATAGATAACAACTTTTTCTACCTTTCCATGTTCATTCCATATTCTTTTAAACAAGCAATAGCCCAAAGGGTCATTTCCAGTTCCATAAAAAATTTGTGCTTCGCCGTTTCTGACACTTTGCCATTGGCATTGCCAAGGTACATTTTCTTTATAAAAAGAAAGTGTTGCCAATTGTTCAGGACGGATGGATTTTACCCAGATAGATGCGGCTAAAACTGACTCGAATTCCTCAGATCCATTTAAATGAACAAGGGAGTCAACAATCTCATATCCATATCGTTGATATAAACGAATGGCCCGTTCGTTTTCCTTTATCGCTTCGAGAGTGGCAACCTCCACCCCCTCTTCCGCGTAATTCCTTAAAGTCTCCTCCATTAAAAGCTTGGAAACTCCTTTTCCACGATACTCCGTGGCTACGCCGGTTCCTCCATTCCAAGCGGTCTTTTTTCCATCAATCAGACGCACTCCATTTAAGACAATTGCTACAGGCTTATCACCATCGAAAGCAACAATCGATAGATTCATTGAAAGCCCCTCATTAACCAACCTAGCAAAAAACAGCTCCGCAGACATTTCCAATTTTACAAAATAGCCTTCAAAACCGCGATTCCAGGCCGTGATAATGTCCGTTATTTGACATTCAGATAATTTTTTAAAAAGAATACTCATGAGTCGGCCCCCTTAAATAGCGTTGAAGAAAATTAAAATAAAATAGACTAAATAGTTTATTTTAATTAAACCAAAGCCTTCCAGTTTTTACAATCCATTAGAAAAATAAATCCCATTATGGACGAGAAAAAATCCATAATGGGATGATTTCAACTAACATTATTTAACCGGCAAAGGCACAACCCTCTGTCCAATTGCCGCAATTAGTTCCGGCGGCATTGGGAAGTTTAATGCGGCAGGATCCTTCATGACTGCCGGGATTACCATTTGTAGTGCCTCTCCACTAATATTGTATTCACTAAAATCAGCCGGCAAGCCAACTTTATGCTGCAGCAAACAGATTTTTTCGATTACTTCAGCTAGCTTTATAGTACTCCTATCTCACTTTCCGTCACTTTATAAATCTCTTCGATTTTCTTTCCCTTCGCCCTCGCTAAAACTTCCATGCGTACAGCAAGCTGCTTCATGGTGAAATTCATGACATCATCAGGGTTAGCGCCAAACGAACTGACCTCTTTTCCGTCTATCCCTTCTTGATTAAGTTTGATTGCCAGCGGGGCCAATTCTCCCATTCTTGCAGCAATAAAATCATAGAGATGAGGATGTTCGCATATTAACCGTTGCAGCAGGAAGGTCCCATATCCGATATGCCGGGATTCATCCCGTTTCAAATTTCCGATTCCTTCCAAAAGCCCCGGCATGATTCCGGCTGTTTCCAAAGATTGATAGAAGGAGAAATAACCCGTTTCCGCAAGTACCCCTTCAACAAACATGTTGTAAACAACCGATGCCTCAGCAATAGCTTCCGGCGATTGGTCGGTGACTAAACGTTCCATTGCAGTTGGCAAGATTTCATGGAAAATATGCTGGTAGGTTTCCGAATGAAAATGCGACAAGTCTCCTGTCTCCCCAAGCGCATTTAACACCCTGCGAAAAAATTCTGTGTGCTTGGCTTCTTCGTATAAAAATGTTGTTAAAAACATTTCCTCCTCGAGACGGCCTTCTTTGGCAATAGCCATCATCAGCGGCAGTAAATCCAGAGTTACGGCCTCTTCACCCGCTTGGAACATGGAAATAAGCCTTAAAATATCTTCTCTTTGTTCAGCGTTCATATTTTTCCAGTCCTGCTGATCTTTTGTGAAATCAATATCTGCAGGATTCCAAGTTCCTACACGCTTTGCTTTCTGATACAAGCGATATGGGAATGAATCCTCCATCAAACCGCGGCTGCTAGTGGTCAAAATCGTTCTTTTTTCCATAATACATTCTCCTCTCATCATTTCCTTTATGTGAAAAAAATCTGTTACCGAATCACAATATCTGCAGCTGATTTGCGAAGATGCGTTTTCAAAATCTTTCCAACACCGTTTCTTGGCAGTGAATCTAGGAACACAATCCGCCGTGGTGTTTTGTTTTTTGCTAAATGATCTTGGCAAAAACGAATCAATTCTTCCTCTGTTAGTTCTGAACCAGCCTTTTTGACGACACAGGCGACCATCTCTTCACCCATCCGTTCATCCGGTATGCCGACAACAGCCGCTTCAGCAACCTGCTCATGACCATTTAAAATTTCTTCAACATCGCGAGGATAAAGATTAAAGCCTCCTCGGATAATCAAATCTTTCTTTCTATCAACTATATAGAGGTAGCCTTCATCATCCTGCCGGGCCATATCTCCCGTATATAGCCACCCATCTTTTAACACTTTCCGAGATTCTTCCTCATTTTGATAGTAACCAGGGGTCACATTATCCCCGCGGACAATCAGCTCACCTACTTCGCCACAAGGAACCTCCACACCATTTTCGTTGACTATTTTCACTTCAACACCAGGAATCGGAATGCCGACAGAACCCGGCTTAATTTCAATACCCTTGCGATGGGCTGTTACAACCGGTGCTGCCTCTGACAGGCCGTATCCTTCAAAAACCTTTGCGCCAAACTTTTGCTCAAATGCGTACAGCAGGGCTACTGGAAGCGGCGCAGACCCTGATCCTATCGATTCTAGACTGGAGGTATCGTATTGGTCTGCCTCCGGGTAGGATACAAGCGCATAAATCATTGCCGGAACTCCAGAAAACGATCTCACTTTATGCTTTTCTATGGCATTAAGTACTTCCTTTACATCAAAGTTAGGAAAAACGACAATAGAACTTCCGGTTAAGTACAACACATTTGAAACCGTCAACCCATATACATGGGCAAGCGGAAGGACACCCAGGGTGGTTCCACGCTCGGTTTCATTATGTTTTGCCGAGTTTTCGGCATTCGAATATAAATTTTTATGTGTTAATAAAACCCCTTTTGGATTTCCGGTTGTTCCGGATGTATAAAGGATGACAGCGGTGTCCTCGGGCAGGACATCATCATAATAAAGATTGGCACCTTGTACCATCACATCATAAATATTTTTTGCTTTTTCATTTGTTGGCTGATCTGCAACAATCAATTCGGGTTTTACAGGCAGCCCTTCTAAGGATTTTTCTACATTTGGAAGAACATAGGAGGAAGTAATGACTGCTTTTGCTCCGGAATTAAGGGCAATATAATGAAGCTCTTTCGGATGAAGCGTAAACATGACTGGAACGATGATGGCCCCCGTACGGGTAATTCCTTGGTAGGCAATGAGGACTTCCGGACAATTTGGCATACAGACCATAACGCGGTCGCCTTTTTCGACACCTAGCTTTTTCAAGCCGTTTGCCAATTGGTCCGCATATTCCTTCGTTTCCACATTCGTAAAGGTCTTTTCTTTGAAGTATAAAAACGGATATTCACCAAATTGGTCAATATTGGTTTCAAGAAGATCTTTTAACTTCACAAAATCCTCTCCTTTCACTCTTGCATCTATTAAACTATTTAGAATTACTAGCCTTTTGAAACCGCTATCATTTTAGAAATCTCTTTTTTAATATAAGGAAAAGGCTCCCCCTTTCATACTAATTAGTTGGTATTTCACTAACAATTACTATAAACAAAATATTCTAAAAATACAATAATTACCGTTTGACAATTTTCTCGTTTTTTCAACTGTAAAAAAACACAGTGACAATGTATTGCCACTGTGTTTTTTTAGCGTTATTTAAAATTTGGCTTTCTCTTTTCCAGGACAGCATGGACCCCTTCTTGGTAATCCTCGAGCTCGGTAACGATCCCCATTGCTGAAGAAATCATATCCAAGGATGTACGTAAATCGATGTTTAATCCCTGGTACACAGCTCTTTTTGTAAAACGCATAACTGTTTGCGGGCCACTCGCTAATTTTTGAACATAGTCTTCCACAAACTCCTCTAGTTTGTCATCTTCCACGACATACGTTACGAGCCCCATATCTTTTGCCTCTTTGGCAGTTAGGACTTTTCTCGTCCAGAGCAAATCCAAAGCTTGATCGGTCCCAACAAACCTTGGTAAGAACCACGCCGCACCGTCTCCCGGAACAATTCCAACATTTAAGTAGCTTTCCGAAATTTTGGTGTTTTCGGCAGCAATGCGAATATCACAGGCCAAGGTCATATCAAAGCCTGCTCCAAAGGCAACACCATGCAGAACCGCAATCACAGGTTTATCAATTTCTTTCACCAGAAGAGGAATTCTTTGTACTCTTTTCCATAAAGAATTTTTTCTGGCTAAAGCGGTCGAGGAAAAATCTTCAGTCCCATCGCTTTGAAGGAATCCTTCTCCTCTCCCCATCGATTTGATATCCCCGCCCGAGCAAAAGCCGCGTCCATTTCCGGATATTACAAGTACCCGAATGTCATCGGAATCACGGACAGTCTCTAATGCTTTAATCCAAAGGTCAATCATTTCCGCGCTAAAGGCATTTAAACTATCCGGCCGGTTTAAAATAATTTTGGCGACCCCATTTTCCACATTAAAAATTAGATCCGTCATTGGATTCCCACCTTTTTTGCATGATTCACAACGCCAGTTATCACAGACCATAATTCGTTTTTCTCTAATTTTAATAGTTCTTCCGTAATGACCTGTTCCCAATCGGATTCTGTCCCAAATTCCTCACGCCAAGACCAAAGTCTTCTTGTGCTGTGATGCAGGGTATGTTCATATGTAAACCCAATTGCCGCCAATACTTGATGTGCGATCGTATTGACTTTTCCCGCTGCTTCATTTATTCGGATTTTTGCATAGGCTAACTCTTTTGAAAAAGGATTCGTGCCGAAAGAATCAACAGCATATTTTGCGGCAATTCCAGCACCGGCAGTTTCGCCCGCAAGTGCTGCCAAATGATGCTGTATTGCTTGGAAACGGTGAATAGGCCGTCCAAATTGGGAGCGCTCATTTGTATGGTTAATGGTTACATCAAGAACTCTTTCGATAGCCCCCGCCATAAGCACGCTTCTTGTTAATGCCCCTGCATAATACAGCTTCTTTGTTAATGCGCTGTAGTCGACAGATACGGTTTGACATTCCTCGATGTAGACCTGATCAAAGATCACTTCGTCACGTGCTTCCCCAGCCATGTTTTTGCCAGGTTTAATCTCAGCTTTTTCAAGCGGTAAAACAAGAAGGACGGTTCCGTCGATTGATTCTCCTGGTACAAGCAGCTTTTCCGCATTCCTCGCCCATGGAACATATTTGGCTTTTCCGTTTATAATCCAGCCTTGACCGCTTTTTTGCAGCTGGAAAGGTTCCGAACTATTTTGTCCTGGGATCGTGACAATCCCCTCAACAACAGATTCTCCCAAATCGCTTAATAACCAATTGGCTATAAACGTTTCGGCAAGTGGAATGGGTGCAGAATATTTGCCCGCCATTTGCAAAATACTCAAGGCATCATCCAGGTCACCGCCGCTTCCCCCTAATTCCTCAGGCACTCCTACTCCAAGCATGCCGTAGGCCTCCAGGTTCTCCCATAATTCAGCTGCCCATTGACCTTTCTCAGCGTCATTAACCACTTCTTTGGTTGAATATTTTTCAAAAATCTTTGCTGCTGACTCCAAGATCATCTCTTTCATTTCACTCATTGGTTAATAACCCCCTTTGCCACAATTCCCCTTAGAATTTCCGTTGTCCCGCCGCGAAGTGTAAATCCTGGTGATTGCAGAATCGATTGCGCCAGGAACCTTTCTAATCTGTTTTCGGAATCGGTTGACGGAATGGCAGAAACTAGTAATCTCGTAATCTCAGGAATCTCCTGCTCAAATTGGGTTCCCATGTCTTTTACTAGAGAAGCAATAATATTAGAAGGCACACCTTCTTCCAACAATCGGGCAATGCCAAGCGACATATTTCGAAGTGTCCACAGTCTAGAGATGAGTCTGCTAACTTCATCTAATCCCTTTGTGTCACCTTTTTCTATTAACACATTCGTTAGTTCATTTAGAAGAGGAAAGGTGCTCAAAATGCGCTCCGGACCACTTCTTTCATAAGCTAATTCCGCCATGCCCTGGGCCCAGCCATTTCCAAGTGTCCCAACAACCATACCATCAGGAACAAACACATCTTCAAAAAAGACTTCATTAAAATGATGTTCCCCTGTCATCAGATGAATTGGGCGAATGGTTACTCCCGGCGCATTTAAATCGACAATCAATTGGCTCATCCCGGCATGGCGGTTGTTAGGGTCCATTGGAGTTGTCCGGCATAAGACGATAGAGTAATGGGCATGATGAGCACCGCTTGTCCAAATCTTGCTGCCATTTAAGATCCAGCCTTTATCAACCTTAACGGCCCGTGCCTGAAGTGCAGCCAAATCGGAGCCTGCATTAGGCTCGCTAAGGCCAATCGCAAAATAACATTCTCCCTTTGCAATTCTTGGCAGGAAAAATTGTTTCTGTTCTTCTGTCCCATACTTCAGTAAAAGCGGACCAGTCTGACGGTCGGCAATCCAATGTCCTGAAACCGGGGCGCCTGCTGCCAGCATTTCTTCAGTAACTACATATCTCTCGACTGACGAACGTTCCCCGCCGCCATATTTTTTCGGCCAAGTCATGCCAATCCAGCCGCGAGCTCCCATTTTCCGTGAAAAATCCTCCGAGAATCCGCTAAGCCAGCAATCGCATTTTGTTTCGATTAAACCGTTTTCAATTTCCTCTTTTAAAAACTGCCTAATTTCTCTTCTTAGCTCTTCCGTTTCTTTCGGAAGCTTTACCACAGGAATTTCCAGCGTTTTCATTTGTTTCACCCTCTTTTCTGCAATTAACGCTTATGTAACTCTATTACTACCAAATAAATTATATAATAATTTTGACTTTATGGTCAATTTTAAATTATCTGATAAGTTATCCTTTATTCATTATTCTAAGAAAATAAAAAAGACAAAAGCCCTATTTTCGTAGCCTTTGTCCTTTAAACATTTAAATAAAATTATCAAAAATTATTTTTTCTTAATCATAATGGTTTTTGTGTTGGTATATTCTTTTAATCCTTCGATTGAATTTTCAACACCGATTCCTGATTGTTTATGGCCTCCAAAAGGAACGTTCGGTAAAAGGATATGTGCCTCGTTGATCCAGACCGTCCCCGTTTCCAACCTTTCGGCAATGGAACGTGCCAGGTTAAGGTCTTTTCCCCATACAGAACCGGCTAATCCATAATCAGTATTATTTGCCTTCGTGATGACCTCATCATAATTGCTATATCTAATGACAGGCAGCACCGGGCCGAAGGCTTCTTCTGTTACCACCCTCGCATCTTCGGGAGGATTATCGACAATCGTAATAGGAATATAGTAGCCTGGTTTGTCCTCAACGATTCCTCCGCAGACAATATTCGTACCTGTGCTTTTTGCATCTTCTATCAAAGCTTTAACCTTTTCATATTGCATCTTATTTTGGACTGGGCCAATTAAGGTGGCAGGGTTCATCCCATCGCCGATTGGAATGGTTTTAGCATACTGGATGAATTCGGCTAAAAACTCATCATAGATTTTTTGATGAACATACAGCCTTTTTGAGGCAACACAAATTTGTGCTGTATTGGAAAAAGCCGCCCAAAATAATTTTGGAACAACTTCTTTTACATCTGCATCTTCTAGGACAATGGCAGCATCATTGCCTCCTAACTCGAGCGTAACGCGTTTTAAATTAACACTTGCACTTTGCAGTACCTTTTTCCCAGTAGCAGTTGAACCGGTAAAACTTATTTTATTTATGTCAGGGTGCTCTGTCATCCATTGCCCAAGTTCATTTTCACCTGTTACCACGTTAAATACGCCTGCCGGAAAAATATCTCTTGCGATTTCACCTATCCGTAAAGTAGTTAATGGAGTATAGGGCGAAGGCTTCACAACAATGGTGTTACCCGCTAGCAATGCCGGGGCAATTTTCCACATCGCCAAGAGGACGGGGAAATTCCATGGAACAATTAATCCTGCCACCCCAAGCGGCGTGTAATATTTCTCGATTGTATGACTATCATTTTCCTCAATAATTTCACGGGGCAGACGATTTTTAGCGATTACTTTGCACCAATGACAGGCTGAATCAATTTCCATAAAGGATCCAAATCCACCATTAATCGGTCTTCCCATTTCCGCAGTAAAAAGGTTTGCCAGTTCATCCCGATGCTGCAGGATCGCATCAGAAAACGCCTCCAATTTGGCTGCCCGCTCCGCAATTGATAACGCAGACCATGTACTAAAGGCTGCTCTGGCAGCCTTAACGGCTTCGTTTAAGTCGTTCCTGCTGGCTTTTGGCGCCTGGGCAATCACGGTTTCATTTGCTGGATTAATTACAGGTAGCGTTTGTTCTGTTAATACCGGTTTGCCATTAATGGTCATACCAAATTCCCTTGTTATAGTATTCATTTCTCATCCCTCCGTATTTATAGATTGGCCCTTTCTAATCTATTCACTGTCCTCTATTTCTACTACTTTTTTTGGATGAGTCCCCTTCAACTTTCTTTATTTTCTGTATCCCCCGTCCACGGTTAAGAGTGATCCAGTCGTGAAACTAGCAGCGTTTGAGGCAAAATATAAAGCAGTGCCGATAATCTCCTCTGGTTCTCCAGGCCGACCGAGAGCTGAGTTTTCCTCAAACCGTTTCATCGCCTCCTCCATATTCCACGCTTTAGCTATATCGGTTAAAAAAGGGCCTGCGATGATGCAATTGACGCGCACCTTAGGAGCGTAAGTATCCGCAAAAGCAAGAGTAAGTGCATTTAACCCAGCTTTGGCAGCAGCATAGGGCACTTCATTCTTTGTCGGCCGGATTGCTGCGATGCTGCTTATATTAATGATGGCTCCGCCGCTGCCTTTCGCCATACGATCACCTACCAATGCTGACAGTCGAAACGGCCCTTTTAAATTTAATGCTAAAACGCTGTCCCACATAGATTCGTTTACATCAACTAGGGAATCGTAAAGTGGGGACATACCGGCATTGTTCACTAATATATCGACCTTTCCAAAATGATCATAAGCGGCCTCTACCAATTCATTTACCTGGTTCCACTTCCCTATATGACAAGCATATGGGAGTGCACGGCGGCCAATAGCTTCCACCTCTGCAGCAACCTTTTCACAAGCATCAAGTTTGCGACTTGCTATCACAATATCTGCCCCTGCTTTGGCAAAAGCGAGTGCCATTTCTCGTCCAAGACCTCGGCTTCCTCCTGTTATAAGAGCAACCTTACCGGTAAGTGTGAAAAGCTCTTCCACTGCTTTCATTCATTTCTCCCTCCGAAGGCAGCACTTTCTTTTTCCTGTTCAATCAATTTAGTCCTTAGAATCTTTCCAACTGCTGTTTTCGGAAGTTCATCGCGAAACTCTATCAGTCTGGGAACTTTGTATCTTGCTAGATTTTGGTTGCACCAATCTTCCACTTCTTTTTCGGTCAAGGCAGCATTTTCCTTTAGGACGATTGCTGCTTTGACCGTTTCACCACGATAGGGGTCAGGAACGCCATACACGCAAACTTCCCTTACAGCCGGAAGCTGATATAGTACCTCCTCAATTTCAAGCGGATAGATATTGTAGCCGCCAGCAATAATCATATCCTTTTTTCTTCCCACAATATAAAAATACCCATCCTCATCCATAACGGCCAAATCACCCGTAAATAGCCAGCCATCCCTCAAAGCATGCGCGGTTTCTTCTTCATTTTTCCAATATCCCTTCATGACTTGTGGGCCTTTTACGATAAGTTCACCAGTTTCCCCAACAGGCAATTCAATTGTTCCTGTAGCGATATCAACAATCCGGCAATCTGTGCTTGGGATTGGTATGCCGATACTGCCGGGCTTTCGTACACCTTCGCTCGGATTTTTCGTCACCATCGTAGTCGCTTCTGATAAACCGTAAGCTTCAATAATCGGAGCACCTGTTTTTTCCTCAAAACGATTCATGATTTCCACAGATAATGGTGCCGATCCGCTGCTGCATATTTTAATAGATTTAAGATCTTCGGAAGTCAAATGCGGGTGGTTTAACAAGGCAATATACATAGTAGGCGAACCGCTAAAGGTGGTCGGCTTAAAATTTCTGATTGTCTCTACAAGCAAATTTAATTCAAATCTGCTGATCGTATTAAATGTTCCGCCCCTAAAGATAGTGGTAACCATTGTCGTCAAACCCATAGCATGAAACATTGGGGCAATACCGATTATTCGTTCCCATGAACCTTCACTTGCTTCTCCGACACTCGATTCCTTGTTCTGATAAAGATTACTAATGAGATTGTAGTGTGAGATCATTACACCCTTTGCCCTGCCTGTTGTTCCCCCTGTATACTGCAAGATAGCAATATCATTTTCAACATCAATATTAACTTCAGGAGACGGGTTTGTTCCTTTTTCAATCCAGCCATGAAGGCTGTCTTTTTCGTCCTTTTCCCCCTCTGCAATAAGGACTGTTAATTTGTCTTTATAACCGATTTGCTCAAGTTTTGGAACTTGGATGCGATTCGTGATAAACCAAACTGCCTCGGAATCTTCTAAAATATACTCCAGTTCTCTGGGGGTATACATTGGATTGACTTGAACAACGGTACCGCCCAAGCGTTGCACCGCAAAAAAGGAGATTATGTACTCCAGACAATTGGGAAGCATAATCGCTAACTTATCTCCTTTTTTAAAACCACTATCATATAAGGCAGAAGCTAAACGGTCTACATCTGAGTTAAGTTGATAGTAGGTTTTCGCCTTTTGATTATCAATTACGGCAGTTTTTTCTGGATGGAGGCTGGTTGAATTTTTGAGCAAATCGTCGATGGAAACAGCGGGAGGGGTAATTTCGTATGGAACTTGTTCTGGATAAGAGAAAAGCCAAGGTTTGTTCAAAACATTCACTCCTATTCTAAACAATAATTTTTAATGTTTTCCCTAACCTCTTCGGATATCCCGAATTCCTCTGCAATATACGTGTCAAAATCACCATAATTCCTTAATATCGCGTTATAGGCAGCATGAAGATAGTCTTCTCTTAGTGGAAAAGCATTTATTAATTGTTTATATTCTTCTGGAGTAAAATATTGTGATGCTTTTTCAAAAATGGTTTGATGACGTTCGGCTAAGGTTAGATTTGAAAGTAAGTAATCTTCTAATACAGTTTCATAGGGTACACCCATTGTCATCAATATTAACATGGCACCTACACCCGTTCGGTCACGGCCGCCGGTACAGTGGTGGACGAGCGGCAAGTTTTCTTCCGGGCTTTTTAATAGCATCATTAATCTTTTGTAAGAAGGATTCTGTATTGGCATCTCAGTGTAAATCTTTATAAATCTTTCAACTGTGAATTGACGGTAATAGTCCGCATTAAATCCGTCGTCTTTCACAAACATATTTGTGGCAATATTTTCTTCGCTAATCGCAGAAACCCGCTCAAGTATGGCAGACCCTAGAGGCGGATCGGGCTTCCGTTCCGCCTCTTTTTGTCTGCGATAATCAAACACTCGTTTTAATTGAAGGGTTTCTAATAAACTTACATCTTCGTCAGTTAATCCGGTTAATTCTGCTGCTCGAAAGAAGAGCCCTTTTTTTACTTTTCTGCCATCCTTTGTTGCCAGTCCGCCCATATCGCGGAAATTAACTGCTCCACTCAGTGGCAGTAGGCACTCCGGCATAGTTTCTTTTTTCATTCCATTCTCCTTTCACTAACCTCTCGGGTTATCTAGCACACTTGAAGTGACGGGCAATCTCATGGATCACGGGTACACCTTTTCTTGTCGCCGTATTGAACATCACAAATGTTTTCGTTGATTCGGTAATTAGAATATCGTCTTGATTATAAATCTCTTGTTTTACAGTAAAACTTTTGTTGCCCACATTCATTAAAGTTGTTGTAACACTCAAAGTATCTCCCAATCTAGCTTCCTTATGGTAAGAGACATCAAATTTGAGGACGACCGTACCGAGATCTTGTTTCCTTAACTCCTTAAAATTTACACCAGCCTGTTTGTACCATTCTCCGACCCCTTTTTCTAAAAAAAGAATATATTTCAGGTAATTGACATGACCTAGCTGGTCGATGTCATCTTGTGTGACAACAATTTTTGTAGTAGTCTGCATTTTTTTCCCTCTTTTCATTACATTCTGCATTTATGATGCTCCTATTTTTTACCCGCCTAGATAGAGTCGGCGGACTTCATCATTATTTCTTAAATCCTGGGAATGTCCTTCCAAAGCAATATGTCCGTTTTCCAATACATACGCATAATCAGAAATCCCAAGTGCCATATTGGCATTTTGTTCCACCAGCAAAATAGAGGTGCCATCTTTGTTGATTCTTTTGATGATTTCAAAAATTTCTTTCACAAGAATAGGGGCAATACCCAAGGACGGTTCATCCAATAGAAGAATCTTCGGCTTCCCCATTAGCGATCTTCCAATCGCGAGCATTTGCTGTTCTCCGCCACTTAGTGTTCCCGCTTTTTGTTTGACCCTTTCTTTTAACCTTGGAAAATATAAAAATACCTTTTCTAAATCCTCTTTAACATTTTTATCTTTGCGGCTATAGGCGCCAATTTTTAAATTTTCCTCCACTGTTAATAATGGGAAAACCCTTCTGTTTTCAGGACAGTGAATAATTCCTTTCTTGACAACCTTGCTTGGGCTATCTTTCAACATCGATTGACCGTCCATTTCATATGAACCTTTTTTCGGCTGAATGAGTCTAGAAATCATCTTTAGTGTTGTTGATTTACCAGCACCATTCCCCCCTAGCAAAGATACAATCTTTCCATCCTCAACCGTCATGTTCAGGCCTCTTAATGCATGGACATGGCCATAGTAGACATGCACATCAGACAATTTGAGCATTCTCTTCGACCTCCCCTAAATAAGCTTCAATAACCACTGGATTTTTTTGAATTTCTTCGGGGGTGCCTTCTGCAATTTTTTGACCAAAATTCATCACCGTTACAAAATCTGACACTTCCATAACAAGCGACATATCATGTTCAATCACAAGGACCGTATAATTCATTTCTTTCTTTAAGCGGAGGATGAGCTCGCTAATTTTTTTAGTCTCCACTGGATTCATCCCAGCCACCGGTTCATCGAGTAAGATTAGCTTTGGTGAAGAAATGATGGCTCTTCCGATATCCACCATTTTTTGATAACCAAATGGGAGATTTCTAACTTTTTCATTCGCTAAATCGGTTATCGAAAGTAATTCCATCACCTCATAAGCTTTTTTAATTGATTCTTTTTCTGACTTTTTGACAGAAGGCAAATTTAACGAAATCGAAAAAATATTCTTTTTCAAGGTTGGGTGCAGCCCTACCAGCAAATTATCGAGGACAGTCATTTTCGCAAACAATTCCACATTTTGAAAACTTCTCGCAATCCCCTCATGGATGACTTGATGGGGTTTAAGTTTTAAAATATTTTTTCCATTAAATTCGATTGTGCCGGCAGCTGGTGTATAGAAACGGCTAATGCAATTGAAAACAGTCGTTTTACCAGCGCCGTTTGGACCGATGATTGAATAAATATTTCCCTGAGGCACTTCAAAAGAAAGATCTTTAACCGCGGTTACGCCGGCAAATTTTACGGTCACATCTTTAAACGTTAGCATCCCTGGCAGCACCTCCTTGTTCAAGGTCAGAAAGATAAACTTCCGGTTCATCCATTCCTTTTTTGCTTGGTTTTTTTATCCTGAATAATTCCAGCAATGATATTAAACCATTTGGACGGAAAAGAATGATTCCGACAATGGCAATACCAATTATTATATTGGTCAACCCGATTAATGATTTCGTTAATTCAGGCAATACGGTAAAGATAATGGCACCGATAATGGCACCCGGAATAGAAGCCAGGCCGCCAATGACAATCATCCCAAGTAACAAAAATGACGTAAAAACGGAGAAATCGTTAGGGCTGACGAACCCGATCCAATAACCATAAAGTCCGCCGGCAATCCCTGTAAAAAAAGCACTAATCACAAACATCAGCGTTTTGTATAAAGGAACGTTAATTCCGGTAGCCTGGGCAGCAACTTCACTTTCTCTAATGGCGACAAAAGCCCTGCCCAATCTGCTTTTCACGATATTCTGGAGGATCCATGTGATTAAAACAGTCATTAAAATAATGATGTAAATAAATTGACTATCAGCGGACAACCATTCCGGCCGGGTAAGTGGAAGACCGGAATACCCTCCAGTAAGGGAATCCCAGTTAAGTGCAATCTGTGGAATGGACAACCCAAACCCTAACGATACGACGGCAAGAAAGTTTCCGCTAAGCCGAACCGCAGGGAGTCCAATAAGTAATCCGATGATGCCGGTAATCACTCCTGATAACGGAAGAACAAGCAAGAAAGGAAGTCCTAATTTAGTCGTCAGGATGGCAACTGTATAACCTCCCACCGACAAAAAGCCTGCGTGGCCGATGGAAACCTGACCGCCAAAGCCAATTAATAAATCCAATGCCATCGCGGTTATGGCATATACGCAAACCATAACAAAAATAGAAATAAAATAAACCGATTGGCCAACGATAAAAGGATAAGCAAGGAATAAAAGAACGAGTAAAAATAACCAAGGTTTACGATTAGTAAATAGCTGTTTCAATTCACATCACACCTTTTTTACAATTTTTGCTCCCCCAAATATTCCTTGAGGACGAATGTACAACACCACAACAATCAAAAGAAATGTAAAGACAATTTTCAGCTCCGGTGCAACATAATAACTGACTAAATTTTCAAATACCCCAACGATTAATCCACCAATAACCGCACCCGGCAAGCTATTAAACCCACCCAGAACAGCACCGGCGAAAGCGATGATCAAAACCTCTCCCATCATATTTGGACTTAAAAAAGTTACTGGGGCTGTCATCATCCCAGCTATACCGCCGAGTGCAGTACCAATCGCCCAAGCTCCCATAAAAACGCCGGAAACCTTAATTCCCATTAGCTCTGAGGCCATAATATCCTGAGAAGCAGCCCGCATCCCCAAGCCAGCTTTTGTGAATCGGAATAATAGGAAGAACAGCAGCATCAGAACCAACGTTAACCCCACCGTAAAGATTTCATTGGTCGAAATAAAAATACTGCCAAGTTTAAAAGGATCACCATGGAAGGCCTCCGGGAACGAAGTGGGCTGATACCCCCATTTAAGTCCGGCTAGCCCATTAAATATCATAAACAGTCCTAATGTAAGCACCACTTGATTTAAATGCGGAGCGGATTGAACCCTTTTCATAACCAACACATAAACCACTATTCCGAAAACTAAGGCAAATAAAAGCGCTAAACCAAGTGCTGCTAAGTAAGGGAACCCATATTTCGATAAAAAGACATAACTGATAAAGGTTGTGATCATGGCCATTTCGCCATGCGCAAAATTTGCAACTTCGGTTGTTTTAAAGATTAATACAAGCCCTAATGCTGCTAATGCATAGATACAACCAAAAATTAAGCCGCTGGCAATGATTTGCATACGTTTATCACCTTCCGCTTATTTATTTGCTGCTTCGAGACTTTGTTTTAAAATATAGCGCTGGATTTTTCCGCTAGGTGTCTTAGGGAGGGTTTCAACAAATTCAACTTCTCGTGGATATTGATGTTTTGATAGCTTTGCTTTTACGAAAGCACTTAATTGTTCAGCTAACTCTGAGGAAGATTTATGAGATGATTTAAGAACTACATATGCTTTTACAATTTCTCCTTTAACAGGATCCGGTTTCCCGATAACAGCAGCTTCTGCAACGGCTGGATGTTCCAATAGGCTGCTCTCCACTTCAAAAGGACCAATTCGGTAGCCAGCGCTGGAAATGATGTCATCGGCTCGGCCTTGGAACCAAAAATACCCGTCATCATCTTTACTCGCAAGATCCCCGGTCCAAAACCAATTTCCTGATATTTTTTCTGCCGTTTTCTTTGGATCATTCCAATAACCTAGAAAGAAGTACGGAAATGCATGTATATCTACGGCGATTTGACCCGCCTCACCGACTTCGACCGGATATCCCTGCTCATCTAATAAAGCAATATTATAGCCAGGAGCCGGCAGACCCATTGATCCGGGCTTTACCATCATGTCTGTGACGTTATAGTTGTTTACAATCATCCCTGTTTCGGTTGATCCGTAGTGATCATAGATTTCTCGGCCAAAATTATCTTTAAAGAAACGGACAACTTCTGCATTTAATGGTTCTCCTGCACTGGAGAACTGTTTTACTTTTAATGAGTATTTCTTTACTAAATCAGAACCAGCTGCCATCATCATTCTGTATGCAGTTGGGGCATATGCAAAGTTTGTAACTTTATATCGTTCTAGTAATTGATAGTATTTTTCAACCTGGAAAGGACCTTTATATACGACGATGGATATTCCGAGACTTAATGGGCAAATTGTACAGTTCATCAAACCATAAGCCCAGCCCATATCCGCACCGCCCATGAACCTATCATTATTTTCAATACCCATCGCATATCTAAGGTAAGGGTAAGTGCTGATAAAAATTTTATGAGCCCAAACGGCACCTTTTGGCATGCCTGTTGAACCAGATGTGTATTGGATTACACTAGGATCCATCATGGCGGTTGGCTCTGTTTTATGTTCAGCAGAAAACTGTTGAATAAACTCCCTGAAGGTTAATCCATTATCTGATAAACCATCAGTTAATAGAAGTTCACAGGATACTTGTTGACCTTCAATTTTTTTGGCCTGTTCCTGGTTCGTTACTAAAATTTTGCAATCAGCATCTTTTAATCGATACGTAATGGCCTCTGGGCCGAAAGCCGTAAACATTGGAACATAAATAGCGCCTATTTTCCATGTTGCAAGGACTGTCAAAATTAATTCCATGTCCTTCCCCAGGAGACCTGCCACACGATCGCCCCTTTTTACTCCTAGCGACCGAAGCGCATTCGCCATCCGATTGGATTGTTCTTTTAAACGGAAATAGGTCCAGACATCCTTATTTCCTTTTTCATCCTCCCAATAGATAGCGATACGATTCGGGTCATCCGCCCACCTATCACAACATTCATGTGCTATATTAAGCTTTTCATGAACATTCCAATCATAGGTTTTCACTACTTTTTCCCACGAGAAATCATCCCTTAATTCTGCATAATTCAATTTTTGTCACCTCGTTTAAATTTTTTGTTTAATTAGAAACCGCTTACAATAATATAACTTTCATCTGTACAGTATGTAATTCATGAATGCTATTTTTTCCAATTTAGTATTGATTATATAGTACAGAGCAATATTTGTACACATTTTTCTAAATATTATTAATTTTACAAAAACTATTATAACATAATGATTTTACAATGATTTTGTTAACTTCTTCTATATTTAATAATAAGAGATAAGAAATTTATTATTTTTTTTGAATACTAGTTTGAATTATTTTAATTTTTAAATAATTAACTTGCAATTTAAATCAAATCTCTTTACACTTATTCTTGAGAGTTTTTAAGAATGTAAGCGCTTTTTTGGTAGTGTTTTGTTCTTTGCTCTTAAAGTGAATCTTTGATTGGGGGTAAATTTTGTGAAAAAAAAGTTGACACCAGCACTTGCTTTGATTCTAACTATTATTTTGTTAGTTTCATGCAGCGCACAAACCAGTAAAAACCAATCAACTAAGGGCGACCCAAAAGACGGCAAGAAACAGGCTCAAGGAGTAACGGATAAAGAAATAATTGTTGGACTCACCGGTCCACAAACGGGGCCAGTCGCAGAATATGATAAAGTCAGAAGAGGCGTTCAAGCATATTTTAATTATGTCAATGATAATGGCGGTGTAAATGGAAGAAAGCTTAAGTTAATCGCCTATGATGATCAATATCAGCCCGCAAAAACACTCCAAAGTATTCAAAGATTAATAGAACAGGATAAAGTATTCTCTATTATATATCCAATCGGAACGGCTAATATTGCCGCATCCCTACAGCTTTTAGAAAAAACCGGCATACCGGTAACTGGTCTGGGGACTGGGGCAGATAAATTTGTGAATCCTCCAGTTAAGAATATTTTTGGCGGAACATTTAATTATGTCGTCGAAGCAAAGGTCTTTTTAGATTACTCTGTCAATAAGCTGAATGCTAAAAAAATAGCCATTGCCTATCAGAATGATGATTTTGGAAAACAGGGACTTGAAGCGATCAAGAAGAATATTGGAAAATATCCTGGAGTTTCCATTGTAAAAGAAGTCCCTTTCTTGGCAACAGATAAAGAATTTAGCTCACAGGCCCAACAGCTGAAAGAGGCAAAAGCAGATGTAATCATTATGAATACAACTCCTGCGCCAGCAGCGGCATTGCGTAAAGAAATGCATAAAATTGGGGCATCGAACACCCCATTTATTGTTTCACAAACTGGCGGCGCAGATAAAAACCAATTTAATTTAGCTGGGAAAGATGCTTGGGAAGGAATAATATCTTCTCTACAATATCCTAACTATGAGGAACAAATGGATAACCCTGATGTCAAAAAGTATGTTGAGTATGTAACCAAAGACTTTGGGAAAGAATCGCTTGGAGCTCTCTCTGAAGGAGCATGGTCCACTGCCCAAGTATACGTCGAAGGGTTAAAGCGAGCAGGAAATGATTTGAGTTGGGAGAACTTTATTAAAAAAATGGAAACCTTTGATAAATGGGATGGCTCTTTCTACCCTTCCGTCACCTATACAGCGGAACACCGCTACGGAAATACATCCTTATTCCTAGTTCAAGCAAAAGCCGGTGACCTGGTGCCAGTCACAGGAAATATCCACTATGATCCTGAAAAAGATAAAATTGAGTATGAAAAGTAATATCTAAAACTACTAGAATATAAGCGGACTCCAGGTTTTGGAGACCGCTTTCTATTTTTTATCACATATTCATTAAAAAAACCTCTAGTTTCGACAACTGGAGAGAGTCTCAGGCTGTCAAAAAACTATCGACAGCCTTTTGTTTTATTCAACCTCCTTAATGAATCACCGCGTTAATTTATTATAATATTATTAATATTAGGCTTTTCAACAAGTCTGTTAATTGACGCTCCACTAAGGAAAGCTTCCTTGAATAATCAAGCAGGGACAGGCTGCTCTTTGCCTGTCCCGAGGCCTTCGCTTTACGCAGGCGTGCCTGGGAGCCTCCTGTCACTTTGCTCCTGCGAGGTCTTCCCTGCGCCGTACTCCCGTAGGAGTCTTCGTGCCTTCCGCGCCAATCAACAGGTGTATTCAATAAAGACCTTCAACTCACAATGTATAACCCTCATAAAAGACAAAATCGATGGAAATCGAGAAGGAAATGTCCCTCATAAAGCTGATGAGGGACAAAATCGATGGAAATCGAGAAGGAAATGTCCTTCATAAAGCTGATGAAGGACAAAATCGATGGAAACCGAGAAGGAAATGTCCTTCATAAAGCTGATGAAGGACAAAATCGAAGCCAGCGGAGAAGGAAATGTCCTTCATAAAGCCGAGGAAGAATAAAAACTGGATTAAGAAGTACAAGTTAATAGACTCCCCTTATTCCAGACTGCAAAAAAGATTGCAACATGCTTAGCAAGGTTGGAAAAAGTGTGTGGCAATACTTTAGTTTGTTCGGCCTCCCTGTTGATTGGAGCGGAGGGCACTCGACTCCTGCGGGATATAGAGGTCACTGGAGACCCCAAAGGCGCCAAAGCGCCGAGGAGGCTCCAGGAGCTCCCCGCGGAAAGCGAGTGCCCGGAGCGGAAATCAACTGGCCAGTTAGCAGGGATAAACAATAAAAGTTTGGTAATTTAGGTTTGGATAAAATAAAAAATTGCCGAGAAAAATACCCTTTCTCGACAATCTGAGAACCTTAAGTTTGGATAACCGGAGGTTCTTTTGCTTATTACTTCGGCTGCATCCGAATCGCGCCGTCGAGACGGATCGTTTCCCCATTTAAATATGGATTTTCAATGATGCATTTTGCTAAATGAGCATATTCGGATGAGTAGCCTAATCGCTGCGGGTACGGAACCATTGCCCCCAATGCCTGGCGGACTTTTTCTGGAGCACCGGCAAACAATGGCGTATCCATAAGCCCTGGAGCAATCGTCAAGACCCTGATGCCATGTCTTGATAGATCTCTTGCAATTGGCAGGGTCATGCCAACAATACCGCCTTTTGAGGCGCTATAAGCTGCTTGGCCCATTTGACCATCAAATGCAGCTACTGATGCGGTATTAATGATTACGCCTCTTTCTCCCTCTTCGTTTGGAGCATTTTGCGTCATTTTTTCCGCAGCTAAACGAAGCACGTTAAATGTTCCAATTAAATTGACTTGTATGACTCTAGTAAAAACGCCAAGATCATGCGGCTTTTCTTTGCCGACGGTTTTCTCGGCCGCACCAATCCCTGCACAGTTTACAGCAACATGGATGGCTCCAAACTTTTCAATCGTTTGGTTAATGGCATTGACCACATCGTCCTCACTGGTAACATTTGTTTTAACGTAAAGAACACGGTCTGAACCTAATCTTTCTACTAAAGCGGCGCCTCTTTCTTCCTGCAAATCAAAGATGGCTGCATATCCCCCGTTTTCAACAATCGTTTCGACGGTGGCTTCACCTAGCCCAGAAGCGCCTCCTGTTACAACAGCTACTTTGCCGTTAATTTTCATATATCATGCTCCTCCTCTATTAAATCGAAACTTTTAAAAATATGTTTAATACCCTGAGGATAGCCCATTCCAATCTGTGTGGCATGAGCCTCCTTCAGGGAGTTTTATTGAAAGCGATTAGCTAATTCTTTCAACAATTGTGGCATTCGCCATTCCGCCGCCCTCACAAATTGCCTGCAAGCCATAACGGCCGCCGCTTCTTTCCAATTCATGCAGCATGGTAATCATCAGGCGGGCACCAGATCCGCCTAGTGGATGGCCCAAAGCAATTGCTCCACCATTTGGATTTAACTTTGCAGGGTCGGCTTTTAGTTCATCCATCCACAGCATTGGTACAGGAGCAAATGCCTCATTTACTTCATAGGTATCCATATCTTCAATTGAAAGGCCAGCTTTTTCAAGCACTTTTTTCGAAGCAATGGATGGACCTGTCAACATTAAAGTAGGGTCGGAGCCCACAACGGAACGGGCAACAATGCGGAATCTTGGTTTTAGACCTAATTCCTCTGCTTTTTCCCTCGACATTAATAGAACGGCTGCAGCACCATCACTCATTTGACTGGAATTACCGGCATGAATTCTTCCATCCTGCGTAAAGGCAGGCTTTAAAGAAGCCAATTTTTCTAATGAAGTATCCTTTCTTGGGCCTTCATCCTGAGTCACTACTACAGTTGACCCATCCTCAAGTTTTACTTCAATCGGCATAATTTCCCGATCAAATCGCCCTTCCTCTTGAGCTTTAATCGCTCTCTTATGACTTTCAAGCGAAAATTCATCAAGCTGGCTGCGGGTGTAGCCCCATTTTTCAGCAATCCGCTCAGCAGATAAGCCTTGATGAATCATTTCATATTTAGATGTTAATTCTTCACTCCAGTTCGATTCCCTGCGGGATGCTCCCATAGGAATTCTCGTCATGCTTTCCACTCCGCCGGCAATGACAACATCCATGTCCCCGCTCAAAATGGCTTGTGCAGCAAAATGAATGGCCTGCTGGCTGGAACCGCACTGGCGGTCAATGGTTGTTCCTGGAACGTGAATCGGAAAATCGGCCATTAATGCGGCGCTGCGTGCAATATTTAGTCCTTGCTCTTCCACTTGCATTACGCAGCCTAGGATAACGTCTTCAACAATCCCTGACGAGATACCGGCACGGTTCACCAATTCCCTTAGAACTTTTGCAGCCAATTCATCGGGACGTACCGAGCTAAATACTCCCTTTCTTTTTCCTACTGGGGTACGTACTGCTTCAACAATAACAACTTCTCTCATTCTATATTCCTCCTAAATTTTAATAGCAAACTAAACATTTGAATGAACTGAAATTCTTTTTTGAATAAAATCGATAGACTTCTTTGCCTCTTCTGTCATTTGGGCAAACAATTCCTTGATCGATAATATTTCTTTAATAAGACCGACAGATTGGCCGCAGGACCAAATCCCTCCATCTAAATCCCCTTCAAAATACACATGTTTGGCTCTTTGACCTGTAATTAGTGGCAATAATTGTTCAATTGTTGCTCCTTCTCTTTCAAGGCGGTCTACTTCCTTACTGACAGCATTTAAGGCAACGCGGGATGGACTTCCAATATTTCGTTGAATGATAATGGTATTCGTTTCATCAGATTCTACCATCCATCGTTTTACATTCTCATGAATGGGCGCTTCCTCTGTAGCCATAAAACGGGTACCCATCACTACACCTTCTGCCCCAAAAGCCAATGCACTTACCAGTCCTCTTCCATCCGCATAACCCCCGCCGGCAATAACGGGAATCTTGACTGAATCTACTATTCTTGGAAGCATGACAAAAGTACCGACATCACTCATACCAGGGTGGCCGCCTGTTTCATTGCCAACAATAATAACAGCATCAACTCCAAGTTTTTCTGCTGAGATGGCATATTTTACGCCGGCCACTTTATGGAGGACAATGAATCCGTTTTCTTTCAGCTTTGGCATTAAATGTTTGGGACTTCTGCCGCTGGTTTCGACAATTTTAACCCCTTCTTCAATTAAAATATCAATAAAATCTTCATTTGGAGTTGCTGTCTGGCTCGGGAATAAGTTGAGGTTTACGGCAAATGGCTTATTCGTAAGCGCTTTTATTTTGCGAATCTCTTGTCGAAGTGCTTCTGGTGTACCTTGGGTTTTTGAGGTAATGATTCCTAAGCCTCCAGCTTCTGAAACTGCGGCTGCCAATTCTGCTCTGCCCACTTGAAACATGCCGCCGCAAATGATAGGATATTCAATTCCTAACAATTCGGTAATTCTTGTTTTCACCGTATTTCCCCTCACAAAGTTAATTATTATTCTTTAAATGGTTTAAATAGTACCCCTAATTCTTGTAAAATCTCTTCGTTATGTTCTCCATGACCCGGCGCTTGGCGAACTGTTTTAGCCTGCGTTCTTGATAGTTTAATAGGATTTGCTACTTGTCTCATTGTGCCATGTTGAGGGTGGTTTACCTCTTCTATCATTCCCCGGTGCCTGATTTGCGGGTCATGAACCATTTCCTCCATCGTTAAGATCGGGGCGACACAGGCATCGACACCATCGAAGAGATTGATCCATTCATTTAATGTTTTCGTTCCGATTACGGCTTGAATCTCTTTTTTCATCGAGGCTTGCTGATCAGCTGGGGCATTTAACTGGCTTATTAAATCTTCCATACCAATTACCTGACAGAAGTTTTTCCAAAACTTAAATTCTAGTGCTCCAACAGATATAAAGCGGTTATCTTTCGTTTCATATGTCTCGTAACAGGCGAGGCGGCCGTTTAAGACGAGCTCTCCGCGTTTTGGAAGTTCTCCAGTGGCTAAAAATGCCGGCAAAAACGTTTGCATCCAGGAAACCGCTCCATCCAACATGGAAATATCAATAAATTGACCTTTCCCTGACTTTTTCGCGTCAATGATAGAAACGAGAATACCGATAACTGCCATTAAGGAACCGCCGCCAATATCTCCTATTTGAACGGAGGAGCTTACCGGTTTACTACCTTGTTCTCCTTGCAGATCCAATAATCCGGAATAGCTTAAAAAGTTAATATCATGACCTGGAATATCCTTGTATGGCCCGGTTTGACCGTAGCTTGTAATCGCACAATAAATCAACTTGGGATTATGTTTTTTCAGTTCTTCATACCCCAGTCCGAGACGATCCATTACACCTGGTCGAAAGGATTCCACCAGAACATCGGCTGTTTTCACCAATTCAATAAATATCTGTTTATTTTCTTCTTTTTTTAAATCAAGGCTCACACTCCGCTTATTCCGATTCAAAGAATGAAACATCGCGCTTGCTTCACCAATTTTTGGATCTCCCCATCGCGTGTAATCACCTAACTTCGGGTCCTCGATTTTAATCACATCTGCCCCAAAGTCGGCCAGCATTAACGAACAATACGGACCCGGCAAAAGCCGCGTCAAATCTAGGACGCGAATACCCTCCAAAGGCATATTCAACCGCACCCACTCCCTCCCAAAAAGATACAGCATAAAGTAGATTTCCTATTTTTAATAATACCAATTTTCTAATAATTTTACAATTTATTTATTTTTTAAACATTAATTCAATGTTGAGATGCGACCGTTTTATAATTTTCTCTTAGTTGATATTTCAAGACTTTCCCCGAAGTGTTTCGTGGAAGTTGGTTGATTTGATAGATGATTCTTGGAATTTTATAACCTGCGAGTTCTTCCCGGCAGAATTGCTGTAAATTTTCTTGATTCATTTGTTTTCCTTCTTTCAGAACGATAACAGCTGCTACCGTTTCACCCCATACTTCATGCGGAACGCCAATAACCGCTGCTTCTAAAATATCAGGATGTTTGTAAAGAACGTGTTCAACCTCAGTAGAGTAGACATTTTCTCCGCCGGAAATAATCATATCTTTTTTCCTGTCTACTAGGGTAATGTAGCCATCTTCGTCTATTTTTGCGAGATCACCAGTATATAGCCATCCATTCCTAAGGACCTTTGCTGTTTCTTCAGGTTTTTTATAATAACCCTTCATGACGTTTTCACACTTAATTATAAACTCACCAACTTCACCAGGCTTTACATCTTCACCGTTTTCATCCACCACTTTTGCATCAGTACCATAAGAAGCCCTTCCAGAAGTGCCAAACTTTGTTTTGTGTTCTTCTGGCAATAGATATACTCCTCCAGGACCACCCTCCGTTTGACCGCACATATTATAAAATTGATCCGTCTGAAACATCTCCATTGCCTGTTTCAATAAGGCTGTTGGCATTGGGGCTGCCCCATATCCGCACCGTTTCACACTGGATAAATCAAATTGCTCTCTATTCGGAACCTGCAGCAAAAAGTTATACATAGTCGGAACTCCAAAGAATAGGCTGATTTTGTATTGATCAATATCCTTTAAGGTCTGTACTGGATTAAATTCCTGGCGGACAATTTGTGTACAGCCAAGGATTGAACCTGGGACAAGGAATAAATTCAATTGTGCACAATGGAATAACGGGGCAAGATGAAGTAGTTGATCCTCCGGCCCCATTTTAAATGTAATGATGATTCCTAGAGCCACATGGATAACGCGGTGATGATCCAGGACCACTCCCTTTGGCAGCCCGGTTGTTCCAGAGGTATAAAGAATTTCGGCATCATCCGATTCAAAGACTTCCCGCTCAGGATTATCTACAACCGAGCTTTGGAACGCGGATAATTGGATTTGGTTCTCTCTTTTATTCGCCCCCGCAATAACCTGAAGCTGGATCTTGTCGTTTCCTTCAGAAGCTTTATGAACGACCTCTGCCAAATCCTCATCGGCAAAGACAATTATCGAATCGGAATCGTCCAAAATATAACTGGCTTCTTTGGCAGTTAAGCGAAAGTTTACAGGAACAGCGACCCCGCCGGCTTTTAAAATTCCATAATAAATAAAACAGAATAAATCTGAGTTTTTCATCATTAAGGCAATCTTATCGCCTCTCTTTACCCCATAGCTAATGAGAGCGTTGGCAATACGATTCACCTGTTCATTATATTCCTTATACGTATATACACTTTCATTAAAGATGATAGCTGTTTTGTCTGGCTGATATCTGGCATTCCGCTCAAGTGCCTCAAAAAGATTCACTTCATATTCCTCCCACATTCAAATACATACACATATAAAATAGAAGAAAAAGGGGTGAAGACTTTAGTTCACACTCACCCCTGCAATATCAGCTTATAACCCCAAGTTCTTAGCAATAATTGTTTTCATAATCTCATTGGTGCCAGCATAAATCGAACCTACTGCCACATCCCGGTATCTTCTGGCAATCTCGTATTCTTCCATATAACCGTAGCCTCCGTGCAGCTGCATACAGTCATTGGCAACACTCTTGGCAAGGTCCGTCAGCCACCATTTTGCCATTGAGACTTCATTGACCACATTCTTTTTCTCCATATGGTCGGTGATCAACTGGTCGACAAAGGTTTCGCCAATTTTGATCTTTGTGGCCATTTCGGCAATCTTAAACTGGGTATTTTGGAATTTGCTGATAGGTTTTCCAAATGCCGTCCGCTGCTTGATATACTCAATGGTCATCTCCAGCATATGTTTGCTGGCAGTAATGCTGCCGATTGCCAGCATCAACCGTTCCTGCTGCAGCTTTTGCATGAGGTAATAAAACCCCTGTCCCTCTTCACCAATTAAATTTTCCCTTGGTACAATAGCATCCTCAAAAATAAGTTCGGAAGTATCATTAGAATGCTGCCCCAATTTACGAAGCTTTTTGCCTTTTCGAAATCCAGGTGTTCCTTCTTCCACCACAATTAAGCTAATTCCTTTATGCTTCGGTACAGCATTTGGGTCTGTTACACATACAACGATAACGAAGTTAGCTGAATATCCATTGGTAATAAATGTTTTTTCACCATTGATAATATAATTTTCCCCATTTTTAATCGCCGTTGTTTTTACCCCAGCCAAATCAGAACCAGTCCCCGGTTCGGTCATGGCAATAGCGGAAATCATATCCCCGCTGACCGCTTTTGGCAGCCATCTTTGCTTTTGTTCTTCAGAAGCAAATTCTGCAATATAAGGAATAACGATATCATTATGAAGTCCGATTCCGCCTGCTCCCGCGCCAACCTTATCAAGTTCTTCGGTAATGACAACGGAATAGCCAAAGTCAGCGCCAGACCCTCCATATTTTTCATCCACCCATGGACAAAGGAAACCTTGTTCTCCTGCCTTTTTCCAAAATGACTTGGGTACCTGCTTGGCTTCCTCCCATTCTTCGAAATAAGGGTATGCTTCCTTCTCCAAAAATTTCCTGAAAGACCTTCTAAAAATTTCATGCTCTTCTGATAGATATGATTTTGCCATTACAGTACCTCCTTATTTTTTAAAGTCAAATTATTGTCCCGACCAATTTGGCTTCCGTTTTTCGGCAAAGGCACGAGGACCTTCTTTCGCATCCTTACTTGCAAAAACTTGACTTGTATATTCATTATTGATAGACCAGCCTTCCGGAGGAAATGTCATGGAAGTGTCTAATCCACGGTAGACAATTTCTTTACTCGCTTTCACAGCCAGCGGAGCATTGCAAATAATTTCCTCTGCCAGCTGAATCGCGGCATTGAGGACTTGATCATGCGGGACGACTTCGTTCACCAGCCCCCATTGTTTTGCTTCTTCCGCAGAAATAGGATTTCCTGTTAGAATGACGCGCATTGCCACCTTCAGAGGAATCTGTCTCGGCAGCCGCAATAGTCCTCCTCCTCCGGCAATAAGACCCCTTTTTACTTCCGGAAGCCCGAATGATGCCTTTTCAGAGGCGACAATTAAATCGCAGGCTAACGCAATTTCCGTACCGCCGCCCAGGGCAAATCCGTTTACCGCAGCAATAACAGGCTTTGAGATATGATGTCTCACAATCCCGGCAAATCCCCAATCCTTCATTTCGTCTGTTGTCGAAAATCCCCCAGCTCCTATTTCCTTTAGGTCAGCACCTGCCGAAAAGGCGCGCTCGCCAGCCCCGGTTAAAATAGCCACCCAAAGATCAGGGTCCTCATTAAACTCCTTTAACGCCGTTCCTGTTTCTAGCCAAAGACGGCTGTTAACAGCATTCATGGCTTCCGGCCGGTTAAAGGTAATCACAGCAATTCGGCCTATTTTTTCTACTATAATAGCTTGATAGTCCATTATGATTCTCCTTCATTATTCGTTTTCCACCACGGATAAAAGCTCGGAAGATCAGTGCTGACCTTCATTGGGAAGTTTGGTTTTCTCTTTTCAAAAAATGCCGTGATTCCTTCTTTTACATCGGCCTGCTGCCCGGTCCAATGAATCATTTTGGATTCAACTTTGTGTGATTCGTAGGGATGGCTTGCACCAAGCATCTTCCACATTAATTGCCGTGACAAGGTGACAGAAATGGCAGATGTATTTTCGGCAATTTCTTTCGCAATCGCTTCGGCAGCAGGCAAAAGCTCTTCAGGTGAAACCACCTGAGTTACTAAACCAATATTTAATGCTTCCTCTGCCGGAATAATCTTCCCAGTATAAACAAGCTCAGCTGCTTTACTGATGCCTACTACTCTAGGTAAAAACCAGCCGCTGCATGCTTCCGGGGTAATGCCGCGTCTGCTAAACACAAAACCGATTCTTGCATTCGATGATGCAATCCGGATATCCATTGGCAAGGTCATGGTCGCCCCCACCCCGACAGCTGGACCATTGATGGCGGCGATGATTGGCTTTTTCAATTCATAGATTCGTAAACTTAACATTCCTCCGCCGTCCCGGTATTCCTCGATGGAAGCCTCCTTATTTTCAAATGTACTAGTGCCGCTTCCTAAATCCGCACCTGCACAAAATGCCTTTCCGTCTCCGGTTATAATGATGGCTCTTACATCATCATTGGCATCTGCTTCATCAAACACTTGAATAAGTTCGGTTAGCATTTGATGATTAAAAGCATTTAAATTCTCCCTGCATAGAGTTATCGTCATGATTTTATCTTTGACTGTTGTCTTTAACGTTTCAAACTGAACTGTTTGCATTCTAATCACCTCAATAATTTTTATATTAAAATACTCATTTCATGTCGATGTCTTTTTAAAAATTGGCAGGGTCCCAGCTTTCCTCTTGTTGGTATTTTCGTAAAATACGGCGCGCGATGGTAGCAGTATGCGCCTCATCAGGTCCATCATAGATTCTGGCGTATCTAGCTTCTCGGTACATTTTCTCTAATGGTGTATCGGCGGTGACCCCTAATGCACCGTGTACTTGAATCGCGCGGTCAATCACATCATGAAGAACCTTTGCTCCATATACTTTTATCATCGCGATATCAATCCGGGCATCTTCTCCCCTGTCGATTTTTCTTGCAGCTTCAAGTGTCATCAGGCGTGCCGATTGGATTTCAGTTGCGGAATCAGCAATAAATTTTTGAATCATCTGCTTTTCTGATAAAAGAGAGCCATGAGCATATCGGTTTAAGGCCCGATTACACATCAAATCAAAAGCTCTTTGGGATTGACCCAGCCACCTCATGCAATGGTAGATTCTGCCGGGACCCAGTCTTTTTTGGGCAATGACAAAACCTTCTCCCCTCCCACCTAATAAGTTTTCCTTTGGAACCCTGACATTTGTTAAACGGATTTCGCAGTGGCCGCCTGAGGTATGTCCCATCGTCGGCACTACTCTATCAATCTCATAACCAGGTGTATTTGTCGGAACAATGATCATCGATGCTCTTTTGTGGCGGTTTGGTTCCTCAGGTTCGGTCACACAAAAAACGGTGGTAAATGCAGCAAGGTTAGCTCCGGTAGTGAACCATTTATGGGCATTAATGACCCATTCGTCTCCGTCCAAGTATGCTGTGGATTGTATTAATGTTGGGTCGGATCCGGCCACATTAGGCTCAGTTAATCCTACAGATGGATTGATTTCCCCATTCACCATAGGATATAACCATGTTTTCTTCTGCTCTTCTGTTCCAAACAGATTTAACATCGTCCCGTCCTGGGCAGTATGGGTACCTAAAGCGAACATGGCAGCTTCGGAACGGCCAATCACTTCATTTATATAGACGTAGTCCATAAATTTCATACCGCCGCCGCCAATCTCTTTCGGAAGGCCTAAAGCCCATATCCCCGCTTCCTTTGCAAGGGCTTGTAATTCCTTAAGGACCAGCCTTCCTTCTTCCTCGCCTTTTTCAATGACGGTTTCTACCGGAATGACATTTTCATCGATAAACCTTCTAACCTTATTACGAATCTCCATCACATGGGGACTAATACCGAATTTTTGTTCAATCTCATTCAAAATACTTTCCCTCCTATCGGTCATGTTATTTCTCTTGTTTAACGAACTAGTGCCATTTCAATGGTTAACTGCTCCCGAATCCTCTTTCTTAAAGGAAAAATGTACTTGGATTCTATTGCTCTGTTAGCTGCATTTTCCTTATATAAAAAGCGAAGAAGGCGGCATTGAATTTCATTCAATTGTTTCCATTTTTCAGTTACATCCTCAATAAACACTGTTTCTTCCAAGGCGGAATCCAACTCTTCCACCCAATTAAAGGCAGAAGTCTCCCTTGAATCTGACCGTATCGCTTGTAAAAATTCTTCAACAGTTTGATTGATTAGCGTAATTAACAGTTCTTTCGGTTTCGTATTTTCAATAGTATTGGTATCCACATTTTTTAAAACAGAAAGCAAGGCAATGGCTTGTTCCTTTGCCATGCCGCTGGTGAGATTGGGAATGATTACATCTTTTATCACATCGTTGGCGGTTTTTAACGTAAAAGATTTATCGAACATCATTTCCCCCCTAGTAGCCTAATAATTCGGCAACCATATTCCTCATCAATGGCCAGCGATAGCCTTGCCGGGCCATCCGAAGATCCTTTGTTTCTCCTTTTGCAAACGACGTCCCAGCCGATTGGGAGATAAGAACAAACCTAACTTGATGGTATACCTCAAAATAATGAAGCACCTTTTCCTCTACTCTTAATCCGGTTAGCTCACTATACGTATCCAAAAACAGCTGTCTATCTATTAAGTAACACATCAGCGGAGAATCCATTCGGTTCGATTTGGCACAAACATAGGCAACGTCTGCCATGGGGTCTCCGATTTCGGCTGCTTCCCAATCCAGTATCCCCGTGATTTCATTGTGGCTATATAACAAATTACCGGTTCGGTAATCATTATGTATGAGGGAATACCTTTGGGCAGCCGGCTTATGTGCCTTTAACCATTCCAACGCATCAACCATTATCGGGTCGGGGCTGATTTGGTAGCGGTAATACATTTCCTCTAAACCTATTAATTTATCATCAATAAATCCGTAATCTCCTTTGGGCTCGTCAAAGTCCTCCGTAAAGCCGGCTCCTCTATAATCAATAAGGTGCAATTTCGCCAAATACTGGACAAAATGAAAAGGAATATTCCCTTCTTTATTGGCTCTTTTAAAAAATAATTGCCCCTCCTTTGACCAAGGTACGTAACTGTTTCCGTGCAGTTTATCCATTACAAAAAACGGTCCGCCGAGAATCGATTCATCTGTTTCATACCAGTAAACTCCCGGGATAGGCAGGTCGCAATTTTTACTTAAACGATCTAAATACTTGAACTGTAGAAAAAAATTTCTGTTCTCTCTCATTAACCCGCCTTTATTCTGTTTGCGAACCGCAAAGCCTTTTTTCTCTTTGCCGTTTGCGGTTTCCCAGTGGACATCGAAAATAAAGGCTTCATCGGACCATCCTGCGGAAGGCTGGGAATACTCCTGAATTTCAACATTTTTTGCCCCTTTAATTTTCGATTCAAAATAAGCTTTCAATGAGAGTTTTATTTTTTCTGCCAACAGCACCCCACCTTTCATCATTTACCAAAAATTTCCACGCTCATTTCTTGAGAGTATTTTCCAATGCCCAATCCGTTAAATTCTTGACGAAGATATCAAGCTGCGCAAATCTTTCATCCTGGGTTTGTCCTTTCTTCCACCGGTAATACATTTGTTGGGCAATGACGACGTGCTTGAAGTAGCCAAAAACCATGTAATAATACATTTTCGAAACATCGCGCCCACTTTTCTTAGAGTAGGCTTCAATAAATTCATTTCTTGTCATGAAACCCGGCCTAAGAGTAATTGGGTTTGACAGTTGCTGGTTTTTGAAAAATTCAGGATCATCATGGTCGAACCATAAAACTAGTGCAGATGCAAGGTCATTAAGTGGATCGCCGACTGTACTCATCTCCCAATCGAGAATGCCTGCCAATTGACCTAATTGATTCTTAGAAAACAAGACATTTTTTAAGTGAAAATCATAGTGTATGAACGTTGCCGGCTGAGAAACGGGTCTGTTTTCGATAATCCATTTTATTAGCCGTTCCATTCCGGGAATTTCTTCCGTTTTTACGTTTTGATAGCGGCCAATCCAGCCATGTACCTGTCGTTCTAAAAATCCTTGCGGACGTGTTAAGTTAACGAGATTAGTGTTCTTATAGTCTATTTCATGAATGGCAGCCAAGGTATTTACCATAGAATGAGAAACCTCATTAAAAAGGGCTGGATTTCCATCTTCATGATTTGGAAGTGCCTGATCCAGCAATACACCATGAAGACGCTTCATACAATAGAACGGTGCCCCAATAATAGATTCATCATCAATAAAAAAATAAGGCTTGGGTGCAAGGGAAAATATTGGACTAATTGCATCCAACACTTTAAATTCGCGTTTCATATCATGTGCTTTTGTATTAACTGGACCAAGAGGTGCCCTTCTTAGGACACCCTCCCAGTCTCCGATACTGATCAAATACGTTAAATTGGATTTTCCGGCACTAAATTGTTTCACTGTCATTGGGTCTCTGCTTAAGTTTGGGAGCCTTTTTCTAATTAGCTCTTCAAGCTTGGAAAGATTTAATTCTTCGCCTTCGCGAACAGGGATTGTATCTTGTATATTCATGGGTAATTGCTCCTTAGTTCATTTTTACTTCTTTTTCCCTCAATACCCGTTTTAGTATTTTCCCAGATGGATTCCTTGGCAGTTCATTTAGAAACTCCACATATTTCGGCTTTTTATAAGAGGCTAAGTGGGTGAGGCAATGCTGAATCACCTCTTGCTCCGTTAAACTTTTACCGTTTTTAAGAACGATGTATGCCTTGACACTTTCACCCCACTTCGGGTCCGGGACACCCACAACAGCAGCTTCGAAGATTGCATCGTGCTTGTGAAGTGCTGCCTCAATTTCTGCGGGATAGATATTTTCCCCACCACTGATGATCATGTCTTTACTGCGGTCGACCACATATATAAATCCTTCATCATCCTGGCGGACTAAATCTCCGCTGTGGAACCAGCCGCCGCGGAAAGCCTCTTCTGTTGCTGCCGGATTTTTATAGTACCCCTTCATCACAGTCGGCCCGCGATAAATAATTTCACCAATTTCCCCGACTGGAACATCATTCATGTTTTCGTCGATAATCCGTACTTCCACATTCATAACAGGTTTTCCCACTGAATTCGTTTTCCTAAGTGAATCCTGCGGCAACAAGCAGGTGGTTGTGGGGCTCATTTCGGTCTGGCCAAACGCATCAAAGATTCCGGCATTCGAAAAATGCTTCATCATTTTATGCTTTACTTCCAACGGGCAAATGGCGGCCCCCGTTGAGCACCTTTGCACTGACGTTAAATCGTAATCCTCAATATTGGGAACATGCAGGACTAAATTCCACATAGCAGGCACCATAAAAAGACCGTTTATTTTCTCGTGGTGAATGGTGTGCAGGACTCCCACTGGATTAAACTCTCGATGAATCACTGTCAATCCGCCAACTGTACAGCTAATTAGAACATTTCCAACACCAGCGATATGAAATAAAGGTGTAATGACAAGTTGTTTAGAGCCTCTTTCAATTTTGGAATCCACAACGCTGTTCAGCGCACTTAACAACAAGTTCTTGTGAGTCAGCACGGCTCCTTTTGGCTTGCCGGTAGTTCCGGATGTATAACAAATCATGCAGGCATCGTTTTCCTCGACTTGCCCATCAATACTTTGGTATGGTATTTCCGAGTGATAAATAGTTTCGTATGGAATCAATTCCATCGAATTCACTTTCCCGACTACAACAATCTTTTCTACGTTTGGAAGTTCTTGTCTGATCGATAGAATCATATCCTGGTATTCTTCTTCGATAAATAAAACCTTAGTATCAGAATGATTAATAATATAAACAAACTCCTCGGGCGCGAGCCTAAAATTAATCGGAACACTGACACACCCGGCAGACGCCGTCGCAAACATGACTTCAACAAAAGCAAGATTATTTTTAAATATGATCCCTACCTTATCACCGATTTCTAGACCTTGCTGCTGGAGCCAGCCAGCCAAATGCAAAGTCTTCTTTTCCAGTTCTAGATAGGTAAGTCTTTCATTACCGTATATGAATGCCTCTTGATTAGGTGTTTTATGGGCGGCCCTTCTGATTAATTCCCCTAATAATAACTGCCGTGACATTTGTAAACTTGTTGTTGTCAATGTCCTTCACTCCTCTATAGTAAAAATTAATAACACCTGTTCTGAAAGCCCTTTCATTTGATGTTCCAATTTTAATGGGAGTCTATCTCTGAAGCTGTTAATAATTGATACTTGATTTGATATACATGAGGTGTGGTACAGAAAAACTAGTACTTAATATATGTAGGCAAATTTAAAGCTAGGAGAGATTGTAGAATGAACAGTAGGTTTCATTTTCTTGAAGGGTGTCCCGCTGCAAGTATATGCAGCGGGAATAGGCATAGATGACATTATTTTATTGACCAATAAACGCTACTAAGTTATCTAAAAATTAAAATAATTCAACCATATTATATATCCTTTTTTTACCTTTGTCTACTCGAAAGTCAAAAATTGAATTATTATTGAATACTACTAAACTTCTTTTAAGCCAGAGTTATTTAACCATCTCGCACCGTCCACTGTAATGCATTCCCCGTTAATGTACTCTGCCTCAGGTGATAACAAAAAGTATGCTAGATTCGCAATTTCTTCCGACTTGCCAAACCGTTTGAGTGGTACCTGATTGATGGCTTTTTGATAGCCATCTCCTGAGTCAATTAATCTGGCAACACCCTCAGTGTTTTCGATTGGTCCGGGTGCGATACAGTTTGCTCGAATCCCATATTTGCTCCCCCATTCTACCGCCAGGGTCCTTGTCATCGCTAAAATTCCTGCTTTTGCACTTGCAGCATGAACATTTCCTGGAGCAGCCCCCCAGGCAAAAGTAGCTACTATATTGAGAATGCTTCCTTTTTGATTGTTCGCAATCCATTCTTTTCCGACTGCTTGTGTGCAATACCAAGTCCCATTTAAGTCGATATTTATGACGGCATTCCATCCATTTAGTGAGAGGTCTTCAGCAGCACAGATAAAATTACCTGCAGCATTATTAATTAGTGCATCAATACTACCAAATCTTTCCTTTACAGCTTCCACCATTGCTTGGACGTTTTCTGGAATTCTTACATCCATTTGAAACTCTAAGACTTGACCTTTGAAGGTTTCTATTTCTTGTTTAGCGTTTTTTAAACGTTCTGCATTCCGTCCAGTGATGACGACATTGGCCCCTTTATTGGCGAACTTCTGTGCCATTGCTTTTCCAATGCCGCTGCCGCCGCCTGTAATAATAACCGTTTGCCCATTCATTCCTATCTCCCCCAATCATTTTTAAAAAAAATTGATAAAAACAACAAAACCGACAACAAATATCGGTTCTGTCACATCAATCCAAGTTTATTTTCGAATTTCAAAAAATGATTGAACTTTTACCTCCCCAGTTTCATTAACAGCTGCCGCTTCGCAAAGCCAGCGATCATCTTGTTCTCCGATTACCTTGCCTTTTACAGTGATTCTTTCGCCAGGTCTAGTCATAGCTTTAAACCGGGAAGAAAATTTGAGCAGATCCTTTACAGAAAACCATTTCCCAATCGCCTGACCAACAAAACCCTTAATCAGCATCCCGTGAGCGATAACACCTCCGAGTCCCGCCTCTTCGGCAAAAGGGACGACCGTGTGAATCGGATTAAAATCGCCCGATGCCCCTGCATATCTGACTAATTGCGAATGGGTCACTTCTTCTTTTTGCACAGGTTCAAATTGATAGCCAACTTGCATCTTCTTCCCCTCCTAATGTCTTTCAATAACCGTTTGCCGACAAAGTAAAACAAGTTCACCATGCTGATTAAAAAAGTCTTTTTTGATAATGACAAAATTCATTCTTGCTTTTGTATAGGCATTCTCGACGACCGAATGCACGGTTATCTCGTCTTCAGGTTTAATTTCTTTTAAATATTCATACGTTTGTTCACCGTGCAAAACCTTTTTTACATTTAAACCTAATAAATTTGCAGACGACCCTTTTCCTCCCCAAAATTCAATAACGGTTGGAAAAGTCGGGGGTAAACTTTCTCCATTTAAGTACTCGTCCTTTAAGTCGCCGATTGCCAACGCTAGTTCTCTTATTTTTCCCTTTTCTACCCTGAAGGTATAGGACTCCAGTTTCATTCCGATTTTTCCCTCTAATTGAGTCTCCATAATATCCCTCCTACGATAATTCCTTTCCTACAATCGAAATAAATGATACACATTGCATAGGGGTTCCGCCTAAATTGTGGGTCAGACCGAGTTTTGGATTCTCAAGCTGCCGCTTACCTGCACGTCCCTGGAATTGCAAATACATTTCATAAAGCATGCGCAATCCGCTCGCACCAATTGGATGCCCGAAGGATTTTAAGCCTCCATCGGGATTTACAGGCAATTCACCGCCCAATTCAAAAACACCATTCAAGACATCCTTCCAGCCTTGGCCGCGTTCACTAAACCCTAAATCTTCATAAATTACTAATTCAGTAGGAGTGAAACAGTCGTGCACTTCAGCCATACTGATTTCCTGACGAGGATTTTTAATTCCTGCCTCCCTGTATGCAGCCTGGGCAGCCGCTACATTTTCCTTAATGGACGTGAAATCGAAATCCTGACGTAAGCGTCCATCCCCTGGGCCGGCAGCAATGGTCAAGGCTTTTACATACATCGGGTCTTTTCGGTATTTATGGGCATCCTCCGTCCGCACGATAATTGCAGCAGCTGCACCGTCGGCGACTCCAGAACAATCAAATACACCAAGAGGGGCAGCCACAAGCGGTGACTTCGAAATTTTTTCCATCGAAACTTCACTACGATACTGAGCCTTTGGATTTAAGGACCCATTGTAGTGATTTTTCCAGGCGATTCGGGATAAAACCTCTCTCCCTTGCTCTGGGGTTAGACCATATTTTTTAAAATAAGCCGGTGCCAAGAAAGAAAATGATGCAGGTGCTGAGATGTTCGGTGCGGTTCCATCACTTGGCGGGTTTGGTCTAGTAAGGCCGCTGTAACCGGAGTCCTTTAATTTTTCGACACCGATGGCAAGAACAATATCATAGGCACCGGATGCAACTGCATAGCAGGCATTACGAAAGGCTTCTGAGCCTGTAGCACACATATTTTCAACCCTTGTAACCGGAATATACTGGGTTTTTAACGGGCCGGATAATGTAATCCCGGCATAACCGGAAATCATCGTCCCAAGCCATGCTGCTTCGACATCTGTTGGTTCAATCCCGGCATCAGAAAAAGCTTCATAGGCTGCCTCCACTAGTAAATCCTCGACACTTTTATCCCAATGCTCTGCAAAACGTGTGCAGCCCATTCCAATCACGGCTACTTTATCGCTAATTCCCTTTCTGCTCATTTCAAACACCTTCCTTTTTCCTGATTGGCCGCGCTTTCCAGAAATAGTTGCTGATGCCGCCTGCTTCAAAGAGACGCCTGAACGTCATTTCGACTTCCATGCCAATTTCAATTTCTTTTGGGTCGCAATCCGTTACTTCGCAAATAATCCGCCCGCCTTGGTCAAAATCAATGACTGCGACAATCATCGGCGGTGCCGGCGATGCAGCCAAATAATCCAGGGTGAAAGTTGTTACTTTTGCTGATTGTCCAACAAATCGATAATCCTCCATCTCATCCTTTGCCTGGCATTGAACGCATACGCGTTGTTTTGGAAATTGTGCTGTACCGCATTTTCTGCACTTCGAACCAATGAATCCAAGGTTTTGCTGGTAGCCCCGGTGCAAAGCAGGTGCTGATGGGCGGTCGGTTGGCGGTCTGCGCGGCGGCTCTGTTTTAATAATCTCTCTCCACTTGATATAATCACTATATAAAACCTCATCATTCTTAATGCTTACATATCCTTGAACCGCTTTACGTTTACCAAGTCGGGAAATCGCTTCGGTCACTTCGAATAAAAGCAAATCAAGCCCTTCCGCGAACGAAATCACAAGAAGCTGATCGCCTGGGTTTGCACCTTCCAATGCCGAAACAAGCATCATAGGCGCATGGGCGTTCCCGGTTAAACCAACGTTATCAAATAATGGATTTTGTACTTGTTGATTTGAAAAACCGAGGGCTTGCGCTGCCTGTAAATGGGCCCGGGTTGTTGGTCCAGAAATAATCACTTTAGAAATTGTTCCAATGGAGCGGTCATTTTTTTCCAAAAATGGGCTGACTGACTCCTTAACTTGCCTCATAAAGGCTGATGAACTTAGACGTTCCTCCCAGCTTTGCGTAAATAAATCGGATTGGCTCCGCCAATGACTAATGACTTCACCTTGAACGCTTGTATAATCGATCATGTTGGCAATGACATCCGGGCCGCTGCCGATGAAGAAAGCAGCAGCACCATCACCAAACCACTGTTCATTCTGGCCGGTTGGGGCGCCCGTTCGGCAATCCCCAGCAATAACGAGTGTATTTTCACCCGGTTTAGCCGCCATGAGGGCAGCCGTCCCACTTCTTAATGAGGCTGCCGATTCCATTCCCCTGACACTCTCCCTTAAATTTAATGCTGCGGCAAGAGTAGGAATAGAGCCCTTTTCCCTGTATGGGGAACTAGTGGTTGCAAAATAAACAGCGTCAATTTGATCAGGATTTATTTCTCGCAGGCAATCCATGGCTGCCTCCACACCCATAGAGACACTGTCTTCATCATAACCGGCAATTGCTTTTTCACCACCCATGGCGGGCTTCCCAAAAAACTCACCTATTCTCTTCCGCTTTAGGCGATTATATGGAATATATGCTCCGTATGAAATGATTCCATTCATTGTTCTTTTCCACTCCCTTTTCTCTCTCAAAATATTTAAACGGAAACGGCTGGGCATTTTTTCGATTGCATTAATGGTACATAACTTGATTGTTTGCTATTAAATTTGCAATTTAGTTTTATACTCTTCGACTAGATGGCGGCGCAATATCTTTCCGACGATCGTCTTTGGCAGGGCGTCCCGGAATTCAACCGCTCTTGGAATTTTATATCTGGCAATTCTGCCTTCACACCAGCTAAGAAATTCCTTTTCAGTTAAACTTTCACCTTTTTTCAAGACGATGACTGCCATTAATTTTTCACCCAAATAGGCATCTGGTACACCAAAGGCACAGGCTTCCTCTACCTTCGGGTGCTGGTAAAGAACCTCTTCTACTTCTGCAGGATAGATATTTAATCCTCCGGCAATAACCATATCCTTTTTTCTGCCCGATATATAATAGAATCCATCTTCATCCCGATAGGCAATATCCCCCGTGTAAAGCCAGCCATTACGGACAGTAGACATGGTTTCCTCCGGTTTCTTCCAATACCCCTTCATGACTTGCGGACCTTTTATGATTAGTTCTCCGTTTTCGCCAACAGGAACCTCTTCCAAACCAGTTTCCAAATCAACAATTATTGAAACTGTTCCAGGAATCGGAACCCCAACACTGCCAATTTTACGTTTACCTCCTAAAGGAGTGCGGTGTGTGGATGTAGTTCCTTCCGACAAACCATATCCTTCAAAGATTTGCGCACCCGTTTTCCGTTCTAATTCTTTTAAGACTTCGATTGGCAGAGGCGCGGAACCGGAAACACAAATCTTAAAGCATGATAAATCATATTTTTCCAGATCAGGATGATTCAATAGTGCAATATACATTGTGGGAGAGCCTACCATGAAAGTCGGACGATATTGACGAATTAGCTCTAATACTCTAGTAGCATTAAATTTTTCAAGAATGATATAAGTTGCTGCCGTTCGAATCGCATTATTCATATTTGTCATTGCCATAGCATGGGTAAGAGGGGAAATTGCCAAGAACCTTTCTTCCCCCTCAAACATTACCGATGCCACTACTTCTCCGGATTGATGAATATTACAGACAATATTAAAATGGGTCAGCATAACGCCTTTGGATTTGCCTGTTGTTCCTCCTGTATACTGTAAGACGGCAATATCCTCTTTGGGATTAATATTCAGAGGCGGAAGTTCTAAGACTTTTTCCTTTAGCATTACTTGACTAGTTCCATTTTCATTTTCCGTAAAAATGATATGAACATTTTCAAACTTTTTTACCCTTGCTAGTTTTTCAGCCTGATTCCTGCAGCAAATAAACCATTTTGGCTCAGCATCATCAAGCATATATTCAAGTTCTGATGTTTGATATAATGGATTAACTTGGACAACAATACCGCCTAAACGCATTGCCGCATAATAAGAAATCATATAATCAACACTATTAGGCAGCATTAAGCCGATTCGGTCCCCTTTATGAAAGCCCTTTCGATATAATACAGAGGCGAATGAATCCACTGTTTCCTTAAACCGTACATAATCCAGTTCAATCAGTCCATCTATGACTGCTAATCTATGAGGATATTTCTGAACAGATTGCTCCAGCATTTCATATATTGATAGCTGTGAAATTTCATTTATATTAAGCAAACCTCTGTTCTCCTCCTTATTATTAGCTGAACCTCGGTTTCCGTTTTTCGAAAAAGGCCCGTACGCCTTCCTTGAAATCTTCAGATTCGAAACATAGTCCTTGTGCGAAACCTTCCAATTCAAATGTTTCATTAATGTTTGCAAGAACACTTCTATTCACTAATTTCTTTGTTAACCCTGCAGCAAATCCTGGCCCTTCAGCAAGTCTCGAAGATATCTGGTAGACTTCATCTTCGAAAGATTCATCCTCCACCATACGGTTGATAATTCCAAGACTCAGCGCCTGTTCTGCTGTCACTCTTTCACCCAAAAGCATCAGTTCCAGGGCACGCTGCCTTCCAATTAACCTAGGCAGAAAGTAAATCGAACCAAGATCAGGAACCAAGCCAACATTCGTAAAGCTTTGGACAAAAAATGAGGAGCGTTTTGCAATAATGAGGTCACAAGCCAATGCAAGGCTAAAGCCTGCTCCTGCTGCAGCCCCATTAACAGCAGCAATAACAGGCTTTTCCAGGTCGATAATAGCTTGAATCATTTCATGTCCTGATTGCAATCTCAGTCGGCCTTTAACTGCATCTATTTCTTTTAATGAACTTAAGTCACCCCCGGCGGAAAATGCTTTTCCCTCACCAGTCAACACAATGACTTTTATTTCATCGTTTTCTTTTACACTAGAGAAGAACTCTTTTAATTCTTTTCGTAGTGTGAGACCCAGTGCATTTCTCACATCAGGCCGATTGAGCTTAATCGTGCAAATTCCTTTATCAATCGTCACTTGAATGTCGTTAAAATCCATAGCATTCATCCTTTCCAGATTGAGATATTTCAAGAGTACAAATAATAAAAATTTAACTACAAAAGGCAAGCAACCAAATCTGGTAAACTTACCTTTTGCAAAACACCATTTTCTAATTTGATTAGGACATCAAAATTTCGGGAATGACATTTTCCGACCAGCCCAATTCAACTGCGATTTTTTCTCGATGATATTCAGGAGATCCAAGATGATTTTCTAAGGAACGGGCGCGCTTTAGGAATAGGTGGCAATCAAACTCCCAGGTAAAACCCATTCCCCCATGATTTTGAATATTTGCCCCAGCAGCTTTAATATAGGCTTCAGAAATAAAGGAACGGGCCATTGATACAGCTTCCGATAATTCTTCAGCATTGTTTTCCGCTGCCCACGAGGCGTAATAGGACAAGGAACGGGAGCTTTCAAGAGCCAGTTTCATATCCACAATGCGATGTTTGACTGCTTGGAAACGCCCGATTGGCTGCCCAAATTGTTGGCGGGTCTTCGCATACTCGGTTGACATCTCCACAACACGCTCAATTCCACCTACCATTGTGGAGGCAAACGCAGCATTTAAATGGTTCAGACCTGTTTCCAAAATGGCCCATCCTTCGTTTTCTATACCTAACAGCTGTGTATTCGGCACCTTTACATCATGAAACGAAACATTGACCAGTTTTCTAGTTTCATCAATGCTTTGCAGTTCCTGCATGGTTAGGTTAGCCTGATTACAATCTACAAAAATCAAGGAAATTCCGTATTCAGCTTGGGAAGTACCGCCTGTCCGGACAGGAACAATAAGTGTATCAACAATGTCTGCATAAGGAACGAGTAGTTTCTTACCTTGCAATACATACTCATTGCCCCGTTGTTCGGCTGTTAGCTGGATAGCAGAAGGCGATAGCTCTCCGCTTTCTTCCAAAAGTGCCAGCGAAAACTTACGCTTTCCAGCGGCAATTTCAGGCAAATACTTCTCCTTCTGTTCCGCTGAACCGTAAGCTTCCAATAGCGGTACGGCAAAAGCCACTGTTTCAGGATAGGGACCCGGCACAACTGTACGGCCCATTTCTTCTAGAATTGGAACTAGTGATAAAGCTCCTAGACCTAATCCTCCATAGGTTTCTGAGATATTAATCCCCATAAAACCAAGGCTGCCTAAACCGTTCCATAAATCTTCAAGAACCTGTTTTTTCCCATTCATATAATTTCGGGGTATCGCCAAATCCCCCTTCGATTCTAAAAATTGTCTGGTTGTTTCTTGAAACATTAATTGTTCTTCATTTAATGCGAAATCCATATAACCACCTCAATTTTTATTCTTTTATATACTCCTGGTAAGCTTTTAATATTTGATATCCTTTGGCAGACCTAGAATTCGTTCACCCACGATATTTTTTTGGATTTCAGATGTTCCGCCCTCAATGGTATAAGCAAATGACCGGAGGTATTCCTGCTGCCAATTTTGGTCGACGGATGCATCCCCCTTCCATAATGTACCGGATGCACCTTGGAGAGATATCGCATACGCCAACATTTCCTGCCCTAATTCACTTGAAGCAAGTTTATCCATCGAACCTTCCGGACCTGGACGTCCTGCACGAATAGTGTTGGTTAAGTGGCGGTAGTAATTGAACAATAGGGCTTTTGTTTTTGTCCGGAAAATGGCAAGATTTTGCCGAACCAGCGGGTCAGCGGCGAGGGGACGGCCATTCTTTTTCATTGATTTTGCTAATTCGACCAATTCCTCAAATTGTTTTTGCAGCCTGAATGTTTGTCTTGCTACCCCCACACGTTCATGACTTAGTAAAATCAAAGAGACTTTCCAGCCTTGATTAACCTCGCCAACGATATCCGCATCATAGGCGATGGCATCATTGAAGAACATTTCATTAAAATCACGGCGATCATTGATTGAACGGATTGTCCGTGTTTCCACGCCCTCCTGATGCATATCAACTAGAAAAGCTGTAATTCCTTCATGTTTTTTTCCGGTATTTTCAGTACGGGCCAGTAAAAAGCAGCGGTCAGCCAAATGAGCATAACTGGTCCAAATCTTTTGGCCGTTGATAATCCATTTATCGCCTTTTTTAACCGCCTTTGTTTGTATGGCAGCGAGGTCGGAACCTGCATTTGGCTCCGAGTAGCCTTGACACCAAATTTCTTCCCCATTTAATATTTTCTCGATATACCGCTCTTTCTGGTAATCGGTTCCAATTTGCAATAGAGTTGGGCCGACCATGGCTGTCCCTATAATATTTAACGCAGGCGGCGCTTTCACCCTTGCCATCTCCTGCTCGTAGATGACTTCCTGCATCAATGATGCACCTCTGCCGCCGTATTCCTTTGGCCAGGAAATTCCGGACCATCCACCCTCTGCCAGTTTTCGATACCAATCTCTCAAAAACGCCGCTTTTTGATTATCGTCCTCCGGAATGACTCGTTTTCCCTCAAGCCATCCTTCAGGCAGGTTTTCCTCTAGCCAAGCTCTTAGTTCTTTTTGAAACGTCAATTCTGATTCTGTGTACGCGAAATCCATTCGATTCAACCCCCATTTCAATTGGTTAATTATCAGGATATAATGAAAAAAATCTTTTTATATTATTTATTGATGTTTGAAGGATGGCGACCGTTTTTCAATAAATGCCTGGACTCCTTCGCGAACATCCTCGGTACCGAATACTTCAGCAAAAAGTTCAGCCTCCAATTCTAATCCATCATCAAGGGAAGTATCGATTCCGTCATTTACAGCTTTCTTTATTCTGCTTAATGCCTGCAAGGAATAGCTGGCCATCTTTTTCGCCATGGAGATGGCTGTCTCTATCCCTTTCCCGCTTTCAACAACTTGATTAACCAATCCAATTTTAAGTGCTTCCTCCGCTGACAAAGGTTCTCCCAAAAACATTAATTCTTTTGCTTTGGAAGGTCCTATTAATCTAGGTAAACGCTGTGTTCCGCCGCCTCCCGGGAAAAGCCCTAATTTGACCTCAGGCAGTCCGATTTTTACATGCCCCTCGGCGATCCGAATATCACAGGTTAATGCCAGTTCACAGCCGCCGCCAAAAGCCAGTCCATTTAGCAACGCAATCGTGGGTTTTGGGATTCGTTCAATAAAGTTCAATACGTCATGCGATTCTAGATTGTTTTTCTTTAATTGCTCTTTTTCCAACCCAAGTGATTGAGGGAATTCCTTGATATCGGCACCTGCCATAAATGCCCTGCTTCCCGCACCTGTTAAAATAGCAGCAATCACTTCGGAATCCTCCGCAATGGCGGTAAAAACCTCACCCAACTCTCTTGTTACCTGCTTGCTTAATACATTCATCGGTGGATTATCAATAGTGACGATGGCAACCCCTGCTAACTTTTCAATATGCACTAATTCTGCCAAAACAAAAACCTCCCTATCTTTTTTAATTTAAGCTTTGACAACGTTTCCATTTATTACAATAATAGCAATTTTTAGATTATTTTACAATTTATTTATTTTTTAAATTTATGTTCAGTTTTTTGTGAATGAATCTTGTTTTCTATATATATCTTTCACTTCGAAGTTTTAGTATAATACTTAAATAGGTTGATTTTTTAGAATAATTAATATACTATTTAAACTAATAGTAAAAAAATAAACTACAATTTAAATAAATAACTTAATTAATCATCATAAAAAGGGAGGGGAGTGAGTCATATGTCTTCATTTAGGGAACAAAAAATAGCAAAGAAAAAAAGGGAAATCCTACGTTCTGCTGCAGCCGTTCTTGCTGAAAAAGGGTACCATGGAACTACTATGGAAGAAATAGCAGCACAGCTTTTGATGACCAAAGGCTCCATGTATTATTATTTTAAAAATAAGGATGATATTCTATATCACTGCCATCAGATGATCATGGAATTGAGTCTTGAAAAAATCGAAGAAGTTGTAAACAGTGATTTAAACCCGATTGAAAAGCTGGAAAGTGCCATTAAAGCCCATATTCTGCTTTCAACAAAAGAAAAATCAATGTTTATGATCATGGATAAGCCATATCAAAAATTTACTGATGATCAATTGAATGAAGTTCTTGATGCCAGAAGAAATTACGCCCATTACTTTGACAAAATTTTAAATGAGGGCATTGAAAAGCAAGTCTTTGAAATTGATGATACAAAAATGGTTCGGATGATTATTCTAAGTGCCATCAACTATATCCAGCAATGGTATAACCAGGATGGTCCCCAAACGGGTGAAGAAATTGCAGAATCTTATGCTTCTAATCTTCTTAAAATGGTCGTTAAGAAAAGTTAAATCGTGGTGAAACCCTCCCTTTCTATTTAAGGGAGGGTTATTTTACTCTCCGAATCACTGATTGTTATAATCCTAGTTGTTTTGCGATAATTACCTTCATGATTTCATTTGTGCCAGCGAAGATAGGCGATACGGCAATGTCTCTGTATCTGCGGGCAATTTCATATTCTTCCATGTATCCGTATCCGCCATGGAGCTGCATGCATTCGTTCGAAATTCTTCTTGCCATATCCGTAATCCACCATTTGCCCATCGAAACCTCAGTTACAATATCCTCACCATTTTGATGTCTGACAATCAATTGATCGACAAAGGTACGGCCTAGCTGAACCTGTGTCGCAATTTCCGCAAGTTTAAATTGGGTGTTCTGAAACTTCCCAATCGGCTTTCCGAAAGCCTCTCTTTCTTTTACATATTTAAGTGTCAATTCCAGCATCCGTTCAGCGGCTACCTGACCGCCAATGGCAGCTAGTATTCGTTCCTGCTGGAGCTTTGTCATCAAATATCTAAAGCCTTTCCCTTCTTCGCCAAGTAAATTGGATACCGGCACTTTTACATCTTCAAAAATGAGTTCGGCCGTATCCTGTGCATGCATACCAACCTTTTTCAATTTTCTTCCTCTGGAAAAACCAGGAGTTCCTCTATCCACTAAAATTAAACTAACTCCTTTGTGCGGCGGATTTGCATACGGGTCTGTTTTGCATGCCACAACAATTAAATCAGAATGTATTCCGTTCGTGATGAATGTTTTTTGACCGTTAATAATATAGGATTCGCCATCTTTTACCGCAGTTGTACTGATATTGGCTAAATCGGAACCCGTTCCCGGTTCGGTCATGGCAATTGCCGTAATAATTTCCCCGCTTACGCAGCCCGGAAGATATTTCTGTTTTTGCTCTTCTGTTCCAAATGATTCTAAATAAGGGACGATGATATTACTATGTGTACTTGGACCAGAAAGACCTCCGCCAATTCGTGCGAGTTCTTCTGCAAGAATAATCGAAAGAGCAAAATCGCCGCCTGCACCGCCGTACTCTTCACTTACAGCAGGACATAAAAAACCACTTTCACCCAGTTTCGTCCAAAATGACCGTGGAACTAGTCGATCCTCTTCCCATTTTTCATAAAATGGTATAGCTTCCTTCTCGAGGAATTTCCGTAAAGAATCCCGGAACATGACATGCTCCTCGGTAAAATAAGGACGGTCTTGTTTCAGCGGATTAAACGCTTTGGTTATGGTCATCTTTAATCCTCCATCTTTTTCAATTAAGTGTTACGTATTTTTTTAAATGTTCCTGTCGCCTTTGCAAAAACATGGCCATTTTCGTCTTCAATAGTACCCTCAGCCGTTACAATGCTTCCGCCTTCCTGGATAATCTTTGCCTTTGCCAGCATCGTTTCTCCATTAGCCACTGGTGCAAAGTAATTGATACTCGTGTTTATTGTAACTATTGGGAGCTTAACCACTGAACGGATCGTTGCACCCATTACAGAATCAAGCAAAGTAAAATACACCCCGCCATGGATAGCCTGATTCACATTTAAATGAGACGGTCTTGTTTCAAGCGAATAAACGACCTTGCCTACCTCGAATTCTGCTAATTTTATCCCCAATAAATTATTAAATGGACTGTTTTCATAGATTTTTCTAATTTCTTCATTTGAATCCACTACCAAATTTTCCACCTCAATTTAAATATTTTCACTAACTCTATTAAACTAACGGCTCATATGGAAAAACATCTTTACTCACTTCAAGCGGAGTAAAGGCAGATTGTAAAGAACCTTTAATCGCGCTAATGCTATCAATTGACCAGCCTTCTGAGTTGTATACGGAACGAACTGGCCGAGGCTGCGAGAAGACCATGATTTCCTTGCCGCGAACACCGAAAATTTGTCCTGATACATCCGCCGATTCATCCGAGCTTAAGAAGGCTACAAGCGGCGCTATATGAGCAGGTGACATCTGCTTTAATTTTTCCACCCTTTCCTTTTCAGTGTCAGTTTCAGTCGGAATTGTACCGATTAATCGGCTCCAAGCAAAGGGGGCCACCGCATTTGCTGTTACATTATAGCGTGCCATATCTAAGGCTGTAATTTTTGTCAGGCCCGCAATCCCTAATTTTGCTGCAGCATAGTTTGCCTGCCCGACGTTACCGATTAAACCGGATGTAGAGGTAAAGTTAATAAATCTTCCTCCTTTTTGTTCTTTAAAAATCGGTGCAGCTACTCTTGTCATGTTGAAGGAGCCTTTTAAATGGACAGCTATAACGGAATCCCATTCTTCTTCACTCATTTTGAAAACCATGCGGTCCCTTAAAATCCCCGCATTATTCACCACAATATCTAACCGTCCAAATTCATTTAATGCTGTTTGAACAATATTGCCGGCATTTTCAAATTCAGCCACTGAATCATAGTTTGCTGCAGCTGTTCCGCCTGCCTCTCTTATCTCCTGGACCACTTCGTCCGCTACTTTTGCGTTATTGCCCTTCCCGTCTGCACCGCCACCCAAGTCATTGACAACTACTTTTGCACCTTCTTTTGCCAATAACAATGCAATCTCCCGGCCAATTCCTCGTCCTGCACCTGTAACAATCGCGACTTTATTTTCTAATTTTTTCATCTTCAGCTCAACCCTTCCATTTTTAAATTTTAATAAATAACTTTCTTCATGAATTCCCTTTCAAATTCTGCTAATAATTTTTCCCGAAATTGCGGATGTGCGATGGAAACTAATTCTTTTGCACGTTCTTGAAGTGATTTTCCAAATAATGAGGCAATTCCAAACTCTGTTACCACATAGTCGATTTCTGACTTTACAGAAGTAACATAAGATGTTCTAACCTTAATTCGTGACTCTGTTCCTCTCTTTGCTGTGGACGGAAGGGCGATAATCGACTTACCGCCCTTAGAAAGTCTTGCACCGTGAATAAAATCCATTTGTCCGCCAACACCAGCTATAGGAACGTTACCGATTTGCTCCGCATTGATTTGGCCAAATAGATCCACTTCCAACGCGGAATTGATTGAATAAAAATTGCTAATGTTGGAGATTACTGCAGCATTATGAGTATAATCTGAGGGGTATAATTCAATAGTCGGGTTATTGTGACAATAGCGGTATAAATCTTCTGTTCCTGTCAGCGTTGTACATACCGTTTTATACCGGTTAATCTCTTTTTGTTCATTTGTTACAACTCCTAAATTGATCAATTCGATTATCGAGTCAGAAATTGACCCAGAATGGATCCCTAGTCCCTTTTTATTTTTTAGAGATAATAGAATACTTTCTGCAATTTTCCCAAGACCCACTTGGATGGTTGCAAAATCGGGGATTAGTTCTGCGACATTTCTGCCAATCGTTTTTTCTTCTTCAGAAAGATTTCCACGAGATAATGTCAGCACTGGTGTGTCAGATAAAACAAATTGATCGATTTCAGAAACATGTACAAGTGTTGCTCCATTTGTAAAAGGAAGATTTCGATTTACTTGAGCTATAACCAACCCCGCACGCTTTATTAATGCTTGTACGGTATCGACCGATAACCCAAGATTACAGTAGCCTTCTTCATTCGGAGGTGTAACTTGTATAAGGGCCACATCAATTTTTTGTGAGCTAAGCCACTTTGGAATTTCTGAAAGATTGACAGGCAAGTAGTCACATGTATTATGTAAAAATGCGCCTTTTAATAGAGGTGAACTTAGAAAAGTCCTTATTTGAAAGTTGGGATAACATGATGAATCAGCATAAATACATGGACTGCCGATCACTGCATTATAAAGAATCACATCTTGTAATCTCTCTTTTTGTAGCACCAACTCCTGAATAAGCCTTTGCGGCTCATTACAAAATGGTGCTAGAAAAACCTTTTGAGATGACTTTATGTTTAAAATAGCCTGTTCTACATTCGTTTGACGATTTCTATATAGGTCTTGCCATGACTGGGGTTCCACCCTTTGTTCACCACCAATAAGCCCAACTCACTTTTCACCTAATCTTTTTCTTTCTCTAGGTTAGATTTCGAATTCTATTACTAATGTCTTCTGCAGCTCTTTTTACTAAGATTCCTTTTAAATGAAGGTCCTCTTTATCGAACTGAGAAGTAAAGCAGATTAATTCAATCGACATTTCAACAGTATTTTCCCCGCTGAATATAGGAGCAGCAATTCCGCCTAATCCCTTAATATACTCTCCGTATGTGATGGAATAACCATTTTCTCTAATAAACTCCATATCCCTTTCGATTGTTTGAACCTCTTCCTCAGAAAATGTTTTTAAGCCCTTTTGCTGTTTTAAGAAGTACTCCCTTTGCTGTTGATCCAGCGGAGCTAGAAAACACATGCCGAATGAACCATCCGTTATGGAAAAATGCCGGCCGACTGATACGCTGACGCCAAAATCGCTTGCTTCCACTTTTGCGACGATTGCCACCTTATCCTCCCCAATTTTATTGACAAGAATAGAAGTCATACCAGTTTCTCTTGTTAGTTTTTCAAGATATGGCATAATAATAGATAAATAGTCCAAGTGCTCTTTGGCTCTTTCCCCGAGAACGACTAAATATGGTCCTAAGGTATATCTCTTTTTGTTTTCTAAGTACCGGACCATTGAAAATTCTTCAAGGCTTTGCAAAATTCGATAGCAGGTCGCTGGATTAAAGGATAAAGCGTTTGCAATCTCGGTAACAGTACTCTCCCGGAAGCGATTACGGCTTAATAATTTAAGAATTTCCATAGCGTTTTCAATTGCTGGTACAGAGTATTTCCGCTTTTCTTTCACCTTTTGATTCTCCATTATTAAACACCCCTGCATATAATTTTATATACAAAAAAATATTGCGTCAACAAAAAGTCATACAATTCTAATAATTAAATTTATTTTTAAAAAAATGTTGATTAAAAATATTTAATGTAGTAACATATGTTTAAATTAAAAATCTGAATATTAGTAATTGTCTATGAAAAGGAGTTTGATTATTCTTTCCTTATAGAGAGCCTGTGGTTGGTGCAAACAGGCAGGAGCAATAATCTGTCTCGCCTTGGAGACTTTCTTCTGAATTAACAGTAGGAAGAACGGGCTGCAAACCGTTATGCATTTGTTTAAGTAATACCTTTACTTACCGAGGCTGTTTCCCAAAGGGATCAGCGAATGAGGGTGGTACCGCGCGAATTGCGCCCCTCAGGTTAAGTGAAGGTATTTTTATTTTTATAAGGAGGGATTAAATATGGAAAAGAGGATTTATTTTTTTGATACTACATTAAGAGACGGTGAACAAACACCTGGAGTCAGCTTTAATTTGGATGAAAAAGTGGAGATTGCCCTAAGGTTAGAAAATTTAGGGATTGATATTATTGAAGCAGGATTTGCTAATGCCTCACCCGGTGATGCCGAGGCAATCAGGGCGGTTGCCAAAGCAGTTTCGGGGCCAATGGTGGTCAGCCTTGCACGCACCAATAAGGATGATATTGATGCTGTTATTAACACCTTGGAGGATATTGATAATACGGGCATACACATCTTTATCGCTACCTCTCCTATCCACCGCGAGCGCAAATTAGGTATGACTAAAGAACAAGTTTTGGAAAAAGCGGTCGAAAGCGTATCCTATGCCGCAAGGCATTTTAAACATATCGAATTTTCCTGTGAAGACGCAACACGTACCGAGCTTGAATTCCTTTCTGAGGTAGCTGAAAAGGTCATTGAGGCGGGAGCAACTGTCTTAAATTTTCCTGATACTGTCGGTTATACAACACCAGAGGAGTATACGAAACTTTTTCAATACGTTCTTGAAAACACAAAGGGTATTGAAAAGGTACGGCTAAGCTGTCATTGCCATGATGACCTAGGGATGGCACTTAGTAATAGCATTGCAGCCATCCAGGCAGGGGCAGTCCAGGTGGAAGGCTGTATTAATGGAATCGGTGAGAGGGCTGGAAACGTGGCCCTTGAAGAAGTGGCAGCACTTTTGGAAACAAGGAAGGATTACTTCAACATCCAGACAGGTATCAAACTTAAAGAAATCGCCAAAACGAGCAAGCTTATCAGCAGGCTGACGGGGATTGCCATTCCTCCCAATAAAGCGGTAATTGGCGGAAATGCTTACTCCCATTCTTCCGGGATACATCAGGATGGCGTGATTAAAGATAAGGCAACATATGAAATCATGACGCCGGAAAGTATTGGTTTTAATGAAACAAAATTAGTTCTAGGCAAGCTATCAGGAAGAAATGCGCTTAAAAAGAGATATGAAGAACTCGGCTATTCGGTAAACGAAACTCAATTAAAAGAGATTTTCAAAAAATACAAGGAATTGGCGGACCGAAAAAAGGATATTTTTGATGAAGATATTATCGCCCTATTGGAAACCCAGCCAAAAAATGCAGTTCCATCTTCCTTTACGTTTAATGACTTTAGCTTACAGATCCTAAATCATAACCAATATCGTGCTTTCGTCAACATCACCGGAGCTGAAAATACCGATATCGAAGGAATTGGAGATGGAAATGGGCCGATTGATGCTATCTACAAAGGAATCGATTCAGCGCTTGGCCTCGAGCTTGAGTTAATTGACTATAAAATCAATTCTATATCAAAGGGAAAAGACTCAATTGGAGAGGTCTTTGTTAAAGTCCGGAACAACGATAAAATGGTTTCAGGAAGAGCGATTAACGTGGATATCATTGTTGCCAGCGCCAATGCCTATATAGATGCTATTAACCGATTAAAGGTTGCAAATGTAAAGACACTAATATAAATGAAAATTCCCCCTTGAAAACCTTCCTTCAAGGGGGAATTTATTTTTAGAGCTAGTTTTTTAAATGTTATTATTTAACTTTAATAGGTACAATCTTACCATTTTCAACCGCTGCAACTTCTAAATCACCATCGAAGCCGCCGCCCTCAAATTTGTTGAAAATATAAACTTTTGCCTCTTCAGGAACATTTTCTACACCTTTTTGCATAGCCGCTTGGATTTTCTCTGCATCATCTACAGAACCGGAAGCCTTCATTGCTTCTGCAAAGATATACATGGCAATATAGTTTAGACCTGCTTCAGAACCTGGAACTTCCTTATACTTCTCTTGGTATTTCTTCACAAAATCAGGAATAACCGGGCTGATTTTAGACTCAGCCAATGGCATTACACCGATTGCACCATTTAACATATCATATGAACCTGTTACTTTCTTCATTTCGTCCATTTTGGCTTGGTCCATCACGATGAAACCACCTTTAAAGCCAAGTTCACGAGCCTGCTTGATAACTTTAGCAGTTGGCTCAGAAGGACCGCCGACAAATAGAACATCTGGCTTTTCTTTCAATGCGTTCGTTACAACTGTAAAGAAGTCTGTTTCTTTTGCAAAGTCAATTGCAGATTCGAAGACAACCTTGCCGCCTTGTTTTTCCCAATAAGGCTTCAGCTTTTCAGACCAATCCTTGCCGTACTGAGAAGCAGTTGGAAGGAACGCGATTTTCTTACCGAATTTCTCCATTTCATACTCTGTAAATGGCTTTAAATAACCATCGTAACGTGGAGGAATACGTACAGTCAGCTTATTGCCAACTTCAGATACTTTCGGTTCACTTGTGTAAGCACCAATGATGAATTTATCCTGCTGGTTGAAAACCTGCATTGCAAATACGCCGCCGCTGTGTGGAGTGAAGATGATTGGCGTCTTGTTTTCCTGAAGCAATCTCTTTGCGTTTGCACCTGTTTCGTTTGGCAGGTATTTATCGTCAAGAGAGACAATATTAAACTTGTACTTTTTGCCGCTAACTTCGATACCGCCAGCACCGTTAAGTTCTTCTACTGCCATTTTAACGCCGTTCAATGTACGCTCGCCGTAGAACGCAGCAGGTCCGCTTAATGGCCCAGAGTAACCAATGTTAATCGTTCCAGCATCCCCGGATTTGCTGTCTCCGCCGCCTGAAGCAGACTTATTTCCAGCAGTCTTCTCGCTTGTGCTGTTACAAGCGGCAAGGCTGAATATCATTACGAAAGTAAAAATTAACATAAATACCGATTTCATTTTTTTCATTGGTTTTCCCCCTAAAAATTTTTTGGAAATTTTGGACAGAGAATTAATCGTTTAATCTGAAGACCACCCCCTTTTAGAGATTGGAAAACTAATTAAGATTTCCGGATCCAGCGTTAGAGCTTAAGATCAACACCGCTGGACCCGCATTTTTATGCACCGATGTAGGCTTTTCTTACCTCATCGTTAGCAAACAATTCTGCAGACGTACCTTTAAGGACAATTGTTCCGTTTTCAAACACGTAGCCTTTATCAGCGATTTTTAACGCTGCATTGGCATTTTGTTCGGCTAATAGAATAGTTGTTCCCTCTTTATTAATTTTTTGGATAACCTCAAACATTTGTTCAACGACTAATGGAGCCAGACCAATCGAAGGCTCGTCCAATAACATTAGCTTCGGCTTTGACATGAGTGCTCTGCCGATGGCCACCATTTGCTGCTGTCCTCCGCTCAAAGAACCAGCTGGATCGTGGCGCTTGTCCTTTAAAATCGGGAACAATTCATACACATGCTCCAGCGAGTGCTTGATTTGATCTTTCTTCCGGCGATGGACATAAGCACCCATTTTTAGATTTTCTTCCACAGACATGGCATGAAATAGCTTTCTTCCTTCCGGGCACTGGCCAATTCCCCATGCAACTGTTTGGTCGGCAGACGCCTTATTTAAATTCTTGCCTTCAAAAATAATCTCACCTGTTGATGGTTTGTTAAGGCCGCTGATGGCCCGGAAAGTTGTACTCTTTCCGGCACCATTTGAGCCTAACAATACAACGATTTCACCCACATTTACCTCAATATTAATGTCATGAACGGCAGTAAAGCTTCCGTATTTGACAGAGACATTATCAAGTTTAAGCACTGGCACTCCCTCCCAAATAAGCCTTAATGACCGTCTCGTTATTACGAATTTCATCCGGTCTTCCTTCGGCGATTTTTTCACCGTAGTTAAGGACCATGATTTTATGGGCTATTCTCATGATCATTTGCATCTTATGTTCAATCAAACAGACCGTAATCCCTTTATCGACCATCTTCTGCATTAATTCAGCCAGGCCATCTGTTTCGCTTGGATTCACCCCGCCGGCAGGCTCGTCAAGAAAGACGATTTCCGGGTCAGTGGCAAGTGCTAACGCGAACGCTGTTCGTTTCTTCTCTTCCTGTGTTAACCCCCCGGCCAGTTTACCTGCTAAATGCTCTAAACCAACGAATTCAAGGACTTCCATCGCTTTATCACGACATTGTTCCTCTTCCTTCTTGAGCCTAGAAGTTCTCAATATAGCATCAAAGAGATTGGATTTTGTACGCAAGCGATGCCCGACAATAACATTGTCCAACACGGTTGCTTGGTCAAAAAGATTGGTGGTTTGGAACGTCCGTGCTACCCCAAGTTCAGCTATTTTATTGGAAGGCAGTTTAGTAATATCCTGGCCTTTGAAAATAACTTGACCTGAGCTTGGACTATGGAAGCCGCTAATTAAGTTGAAAAATGTAGATTTTCCTGCACCATTGGGACCAATGATGGCATTGATCTTTCCTTTTTCAACCGAGAAATCGACATTGTTGACTGCCACGTTGCCGCCGAATTTTTTTGTCAGGTTTTTTGTCTCTAAAAAAATCATGCCTACCCCTCCTTAACCTGATTTTTAGCCCGCAGGTCGCTTTGAATATACGATTCCTTCTTGTCTGCCAGCTGCTTTTCTTTCTTGGCCATGCGCTTTCGGTAGATGTCTGTGACGCCGCCAACGATTCCGCGCGGATAAAAAATAACGAGCAGCGTTAGAAGTGGTCCGAAAATGAGCATGCGGTACTGCTGAAAATCCTGTAGCATCTGTGAAAGCCAAATAACAAGCAAAGTCCCGATAATTGGACCGGTAAGTGTTCCGATACCACCAACAATAAGGTAGGTTAGCAAATCAAAGATAATCGCAATATTACCGATATCTGGGCCGATGAAACGTACAAAGGATGCATACAAAGCGCCGGAAAGGCCAGCAAAAAATGTAGATAAAACAAAGACTGTTAATTTATTTCTTCCCGTTGAAATCCCAATTGTCTGTGCTAAATCTTCACTATTTCGAATCGCAATGTACGATCTTCCAGACAGTGAATGAATAATTCGGTACATAACCAAAATGACGAGGAGAAGGAAAAATAATACCAGGTAATAATGTGATTTTTCCGTCTCGAATGTAATTGGGCCAAAGCCTTGAGGTGCAGGAATTCCAATCAGACCACGAACACCCTCTGTTAAACTTTCCCATTTGTCAATCACGAGATAAATAATATAACCTAAGCACAATGTGTAGATTGCGAAAAAGTGCTCTTTCGTTCTCAGGGCAATCAAACCTACAATTAATCCTAGGATACTAGTAATCAACAGCGATAAGACAAAAGCAAGCCAGAAACTCATATGGGCTTTTACTGTTAAAATCCCCAAACCGTATGCTCCGATTGCAAAGAATCCTGCGTGTGCCAATGAAAGATAACCGGTATAGCCTGCGAGCAAGTTAAGTCCATAAACCCCAATCATCCAAATAAACGCCAGAGTCATTACGTGGATCAAATAGGTATTTGTTGTTATTAACGGAAACACAAGAGAAACCAATACTAACAGAATGATAATATTTCTTTTGTTAAATAGCGCTGACATTAATGTCCCCCCTTTGAAAACAATCCGGTTGGTTTAACCGTAAGAATGATAACGAGGATAAAAAAGGCAATAATGTCCTTATAGTCATTTGAAATGTAAGTCGCTCCCAAGCTTTCGCTGAAACCTATGATATAACCTCCGACAATAGCACCTGGGATACTGCCCATTCCACCAAGAATAATAATGACAAACGCTTTTAAGATAACTAGCTGCCCCATCCCTGGGAAAACTAGATTGATTGGTGCCGATATGGATGCAGCGATAGCTGCAAGTCCACCTGAAATCATAAAGGTCAACATGGCTACCCGCGTTGTATTGATCCCAACAAGGCTTGCACCTTCACGATTCTGCGACATCGCAATGATCGTTGAACCGGTATAAGTTTTTCTTAAGAAAAGGTTTAATAGAATCATAACGATAACCGCAGCGACTACAATTAGAATTCTCTGCATCGTAAGTGTTAAGCCAAAAACTTCAACAACTTGTCCATATGGTGATGGCATGCTCTGGTATTCTGCTCCCCAGGTATATTGTGCGAAAGCTTCTAGGAATAAGAGGATACCTATGGCAGCAATTTTATCTTGGATTGGCGGCGATTCCCGAAGAGGGTAAAAGACCAGCCTTTCCATTAAGACACCAATAATACCGACAACAATAATTGAAACAAAGATTGCAATCCAGTAATTAAGTCCGAATTTGGTCATCATGGTTAGCGTTATGTATCCGCCCATCATGTATAGTGCACCATGAGCAAAGTTTGGAATGTGCAAAATCCCATAAACTAGGGTTAAGCCCAAAGCTACCAGTGCGTAAACACTCCCTATGGTTAAACCGTTAAACAACTGCTGAATAAGAATATCCATTGCTCTCCTCCTTTGTTTTAGTTAGTATAATTTTTTCAAGAGGTGCCTTCTCTAATGTCAGCCCTCTTGATCATAAACGTTTTAATGGACCTGATTCTGAACCTTTTCATTTTCTTCCTCCTGAAGGGTGCGCCAGAGAATTTTGCCGCTGGAGGTCATTGGAAACACCTCTCTGAACTCAATCATGCGTGGATATTTATAGGCGGCCATGTGATGCTTGGACCACTCGATAATTTCATCCTCGCTGACTTTGCCTTCATACCCTTCATTTAAGATGACGAAGGCTTTTACGTTTTCCCCTCTTCTAGGATCTGGTACTCCCACGACGCAAGCTTGCTGAATAGCAGGGTGCTTGTAAAGGTATGACTCAACTTCAGTTGGCCATACCTTGAATCCGGAGGCATTAATCATGCGTTTAACACGATCGACCATAAAGAAATATCCATCTTCATCAAAACGGCCAATATCCCCAGTACGGAAAAACCTTTTCCCATCAATCTCAAGGTATGCTTCCCGGTTTTCGTCATCGCGGTTATAGTAGCCAACCATTACCTGCGGTCCATTGACAATAATTTCACCGACTTCACCGACACCAAGTTCCTTTCCAGTTGACGGCTCAATAATTCTAGCATCGACATCATAGGAAGGGATTCCAAGACACTGCATTTTTGGTCGATTCGGCGGATTGAAATGGGTCTGGGCAATCGTTTCTGAAAGACCGTAGCCTTCGACAAATCGCAATCCCGTCAGGTTAAATAATTTTTCACCAACCGCTTCTGGAAGAGCTGCTCCTCCACCAGCAAGATAGGTTAAGGACGCAATGTCCTCCACCTTCAGATTTGGATTGGCAAGAAAATCGACAATCATGGTAGCGATTGTGACCCAATGGGTGCAGCCTAAGCTCTTTATTAGTTCCACTGCTGCATCCCGATTCCACCTCGTCATAATGACCATCATACTGCCGCTGAAAATTGGCATGTGCATGCTGTGCACCATACCCGTCACATGGAAAAGCGGCAAGGTCATCAGATGGATGGCATTTGGTGTTGTAGAGGACCAGTGGTAGCAGCCTACAGTATTCGCATTGACTGACCGGTTAGTATGCATACAACCTTTTGGAAGACCTGTTGTCCCTGATGTGTAGGGCATAACAGCCAAATCGTCACCTTTTGCCGTATGTTCCGACGGAGTGAGATTTGCCTGAATCGCATCAACCCAGTTGTAATGATTAGGATTGTTCACCACTAATCTTGGTGCCTCCACCTCTTTTGGAAGCATTTTTTCAAAGCCTTCACCAATATAATCTGAATAGGCTGCAAGGAGCAGGTGCTCCAAGGAGGTTTTTCCTAACAGGGGCTGAACTCGGTCTAAGAGTTCTTGTCCGGCGATTGCTGTTTTAATTCCGCAGTCGCGAATGTAAAATTCCAGTTCATCCGCAACCAGCATTGGGTTAATTGGGACTACAACAGCGTTGGCCCTTAAAATGGCGTAGAAACCAATCACAAATTGCGGGGAATTTTGCATAAAGAGCAGGACTTTGTCCCCTTTTTTTACGTCTAACTTATGCTCTAAGTATCCGGCCAGGGCATTTACTTCTTCATCTAATTGCTGGTAAGTCAATTTATTCCCATAGTAGAAGATAGCATCCTGATCAGGATATCGGCTTGCACTTACTCTAAGATTGTCATAGAGTGAAGTGGCAGGGACATTCAATGATTTTGGGATATTTGGCCAATGTTGATAATGAAGAGTTAACAATCTCGATCTCTCCTTTTGCAAGAATGCTAGATGTTAGGTGTGTAAACGCTGTCATTGCTTATTCCGTTTAAAATAAGGTCAAGAAATATATCCGCAACCCTTTCTTCAGGGACTTCTCCCTCCGGGTTGAACCAATAATAGCTCCAGTTGGTCATGCCAAGGATAGCCATTGTTATTATATCGGCGCGGCCCTTTTGGAGGATTCCTTGTGTAATACCTTCTTCAATTAATTTTTGGACATTATGACGAAATGCGCTTCGTTTTTCCTTGATTTCTAGGAAATTATCTCTGCTTAAATGCCGCATTTCTCTGGTAAATATCCGGGCACTTCTCAGTTCGATTCTAATGGTGCTAATCTGCATTAAGATAATCTCATGCAGTTTTTTGGCAAAATCGTACGAAGAATTATTCATAATTTCTTCCTGCTGTTTGATTATTGACTCAATATACAACAGGTGAATTTCCTTTAACAATTCCTCTTTACTGCTGAAATAATAATAAAATGTACCCTTTGTTACACCAAGTTCCTGGACAATATCCTGTACCGAAGTTGACTTAAACCCGTTTTTATCGAATAGTAAAATCCCCGTCTCCATTATCTTTCGCTTCATCGGTTTATCCTTTCAGCATTAAAACCAAAGTGCTGCTGTAGTGGAATATGGTAGGTGGCGTCTGACACCAAGATTGACTTTTCCCCTTTCAATAAGGCGTTTGGTCAAGTTTGGTGCCTGACACCTAGATGAGTACCACCACAGTCAGTACCTTGTTTTTATTCGCTCTCGATGATTGTTGCGATTCCTTGGCCGCCGCCAATGCAGGCAGTGATAAGGGCATATCTTCCGCCGGTGCGTTTTAGTTCGTAGCAGGCTTTGGTGACGAGGATGGCACCTGTTGCTCCCAGCGGGTGGCCATGGGCGATGGCCCCTCCGTTAACATTGACTTTTTCCATATTCATTTCAAGCTCGCGGTTGCAAGCAATTACTTGAGCGGCAAAAGCTTCATTGATTTCGATTAAGTCCATGTCTTCTATGGATAATCCTGATTTTTCAAGAACCTTTCTAACAGCCGGAACAGGGCCGATTCCCATGATATTCGGGTCAACACCGGCGACTGCATAGTGACGGATAACCGCTAGTGGAGTTAAATTTAATTCCTCTGCTTTTTCCCGTGACATGATAACTAAGGCCGATGCAGCATCATTTAGGCCTGAGCTGCTGCCTGCTGTGACTGTTCCATCTTGGAGGAATGCTGGCGGAAGCTTTGCCAAACCCTCAATGGTCGTTTCCGGCCTTGGATGCTCATCACTATTGAAAACAATCGGCTCACCTTTTCTAACAGGTATAGTGATAGGAACGATTTGCTCATCAAAGCGTCCTTCCTCCATGGCAGCTTTCATACGTTGCTGGCTTTGGAGCGCGAATGCGTCCTGCTCTTCCCGTGTAATATTGTATTTTTTCACGAGATTTTCGGCCGTAATCCCCATTGGCGGATCGCCTATTTCTTTAGGAGAGAGCTGCGATTTCCGGAAACTTGGAGGATTCGCACCATACGGTTTTTCCGGCCGGTCCATCAAGTAAGGAGCACGGCTCATACTTTCTGTTCCGCCGGCAATATAGATATCTCCATCCCCAGCTTTAATTGCCTGGGCTGCTAGATTAATAGCATTAATTCCAGATCCACACTGCCTATCGACTGTCACGCCCGGAATTTCGATGGATAGTCCCGTTTGCAATGCAGTTAATCTCGCAATATTTCCACCGCCTGATAAAACATTTCCCAAAAAAACGTCGTCTATCATGTCAGGCGTGATATTTGCCCTTTTAACTGCTTCTTTAATTACTTCAGCTCCAAAAACATGTGCTGGAACGCTCGCTAGTGCGCCTCCCTGTCTGCCAATGGCAGTTCTAACTGCCGAAACAATGACAGCATCTCTTTTCATTAAGCAAATCCCCTCCTGCTTTTTTATATTTACGATTCTATTGATTTCTTACATTACATGTGAGCCGCCGTCTACAACGACGATATCCCCGGTTACAAAGTCCGAAGCACGCGATGCCAGGAACAACGCTACACCTTTCATATCTGTATCAGTCCCAAACTTACGTAATGGAGTGCCTTCTAAGATGGCTTCACCACCAGCATCAAGCAGCCCTTTTGACATTTTTGTTGGGAAGAATCCCGGTGCAATTGCATTAACATAAATACCATGCTGGCCCCATTTCACAGCTAAATCCTTTGTGAAGGTAATAACTGCCCCTTTGCTAGCGTTATAGCCAATTGCATTCATGTATTTTGGGTTCGACCCCTGAAGCCCAGCGACAGAAGCAATATTAATGATTTTGCCGCCCTTTTGTTCGATCATCACTCTTCCGACTGCCTGGGACATTAAGAAGGTTCCGGTAACATTCGTATTCATTACCTTATTCCAAGCCTCAAGCGGCATTTCCTCGACAGGCGCTCCCCAAGATGCACCGCTGTTGTTGACAAGAATGTCGATGCGTCCGAATTTTTCCATTGTTCGTTCCACAACGTTTCTAACATCTTCAGGATTGGAGACATCACATTTTAATGCTAGACTCTCGACTCCAATCTTTTTTAAGCCTTCACTTACTTCCTCACAGGCCTCAAGTTTACGGGAACAGACCACTACATTGGCGCCTGCCTCCGCAAATCCTTCAGCAATTTGCTGCCCAAGACCTCGGCCGCCGCCTGTTACAATGGCGACTTTACCTGTTAAATCAAAAAGCTCTTTAACATGCATCTATTTTTTCCTCCTAATACGATTAACGGTATTTTTTCAATTCATAGCGGGCAATCGCACGCTTATGCACTTCATCCGGACCATCAGCAAGTCTTAGTGTACGGATATTGGCCCAACTTGCGGCAAGAGGAGTGTCCTGGCTTACACCGGCGGCGCCAAATGCCTGAATGGCACGGTCAATTATCTTTAATGCCATGTTAGGCGCAACCACTTTAATCATGGCAATTTCGCCTTTTGCCTCTTTATTTCCAACTGTATCCATCATGTAGGCCGCTTTCAATGTAAGTAAACGGGCCTGCTCGATTTCGATTCTCGCTTCGGCAATCCATTCTTGAACTACGCCTTGCTCGGCAATTTTTTTACCGAATGCTGTCCGTTCCTGAACGCGTTTGCAAAGAAGCTCAAGTGCACGTTCAGCTGCACCGATGGTTCTCATGCAATGATGAATTCTTCCAGGTCCTAGACGTCCCTGCGCGATTGCGAAACCTTTACCTTCGCCCCAAAGCATATTTGAAGCCGGTACACGAACATTGTTGTATTCAATTTCGGCATGGCCATGCGGTGCATGGTCATAACCAAATACAGTTGTAACTCGTTTGATTGTGACTCCAGGAGAATCGAGCGGTACTAGAATCATCGATTGCTGCTCATGTTTTGGTGCATCAGGATCATTTTTACCCATAACAATCGCAATCTTACAGCGAGGGTCTCCAGCGCCCGATGACCACCATTTTGTTCCATTGATGACGTATTCATCGCCATCACGGACAATACTTGCTTGAATATTGGTAGCATCGGATGAAGCAACATCCGGCTCAGTCATTGAGAAACAGGAGCGAATTTCGCCATTTAATAACGGCTTCAGCCATTTTTCTTTATCTTCTTCAGTCCCGTAACGGACCAATACTTCCATATTTCCGGTATCAGGCGCAGCACAGTTAAACACTTCTGGTGCAAAATGGACACGTCCCATGATTTCGCAAAGCGGTGCATATTCAAGGTTCGTTAAACCGGCACCATATTCACTCTCTGGTAAAAATAAGTTCCATAGACCAGCTTGCTTTGCCTTTTCTTTTAATTCTTCCATGATCGGCGGGATCTTTGAAAATGGATCGTTTTTATCAATTTGATCATGATAGAGCTTTTCATTTGGATAAATATACTCTTCCATAAATTCAGTAAGTTTTTTTTGCAATTCTACTACCTTATCGGAATAACTAAAATTCATCCTTACCACTCCTCTTTTTTCTACATACTAACTAGTTGGTATGTCGAATAACCTAATATTATTAAAAATTTTTCGAATATTCAATTCGATATTTTCGACAATTTTCTCATCGTTATAGTAGAATCATATTTTTTGAATATTTTTTAGGGGCATCTTTTCAAATTGCTATAAAATGCCGTAATTTAGCTGATTTATAATAGATCAGCATGGACACACAGTGATAGAAATTTCTATATTAATCTACTATTTTTAGTCGAAATTTTTTGAAAATAATATTTAGAAATTTCTTCTCTATGCATTTCTGACTATCTTATAGGTACCGGTTCCTTTGGCAATTAATGTTGCATTCTCGTCAATAATTTCCGCTTCCAGCACAGCTATTTTATAGCCCTTTTGGAGAAGTTTAGCCCTTGCAAAAAGATGACCGGTATTTGCTGGAGCAAAATAGTGAACATCCAGATTCATAGCTGTAACCGGGCATTGATATACGGAACGGAGAACAATTGATTGCACCGTATCAAGCATCGAGGCGTGAACTCCTCCATGCAGGCTTTTATTCGTATTTAGCAGGTCGGTTTTTATTGAAAGCTTCAGCAAAATCTCTTCCTCTGAGGAATTTACGAGTTCAAATCCGATATGCTTGAAAAATGGACTCCTTTCCATCATTTCATATATCTCCCAATCCAATCGGGACACCCTATCACCACCTTTCAATTTCTTCATTGTTTAATAGGACTTGCCTTGAACATGCCTATAGCCTTGGCAGCAACAGCACCATCCTGCCCATAAACGATTCCCTCGGCTGTTATGACTTTTTCCTCGATATTCAGTATATTTGTTTTCGCATGATAGTTTTCTTTCGGACTTAGGTCAAAAAAGGACACGTTAAGGTTTATCGTCGTTGCAAACGAATTTGTTTCCAGGGAGGCAGTCGCCCCCATGGAAATATCCAGCATTGTGGAAAAAACGCCCGGATGGACAGTGCCATCATCCTGCAGCAAAATAGTCTGAAGCGGCAAATCAAGATGAAACGTGTCGGTTTTAGTACTGTTAAAACCCAAGTATTCAAAAAATGTCGATCTCGTCACTGGTAATTTCACTTTTCCTGCCCTTTCCTATTGATTAACTGCTTCAACCAGGATTGCCATTCCTTGGCCGCCGCCAACACAAAGAGTGGCAATTCCGTATTTTTCACCACGGCGTTTCAATTCATAAATCAGAGTCGTCATAATCTTCGCACCCGTGGCACCAAGCGGATGGCCCAAAGCAATTGCACCACCGTTGACATTCACTCGGGACGAATCTAAGTTTAACTCACGAATAACTGCAAGTGATTGCGAAGCGAACGCTTCATTCAGTTCGATTAAACTAATCTCGTCAAGCGTTAAGCCTGTACGTTCAAGGAGTTTTTTCACTGCTGGAACCGGGCCGATGCCCATAACTTCAGGTGATACACCAACAGCTGTCCAATCGACAATTCGCGCCATCGGTTTTAAGCCTAATTTCTCGGCATGGCTGCCTGATGTTAATACAAGCGCAGCTGCCCCGTCATTCCGCCCGCAGGCATTACCAGCCGTAACCGTGCCATTTTGTTTAAACGCCGGCTTTAGGCGGCTTAATGCCTCGATGGTTGTATCAGGTCTTGGATGTTCGTCCTCCGTAAACCAAACGGACCCTTTTTTCCCTTTAACTTCTACAGGGACAATTTCGTCCGCAAAGCGTTTCTCACTAATGGCAGCTGCTGCTCTACGCTGACTTTCTAGCGCAAATGCATCCTGGTCCTCGCGAGAAATCGAAAATCTTTCAGCGACATTTTCCGCCGTTATTCCCATTCCAAGCCCGCTGCCGTATGTTTCCTGAGGCTGTTGGCCAGCCTCTGCATTGGAATCAACCAGCTTTGGATTGTCACCGCCAAAACGGGAGTTTCTTAGGTAAACAGGAGCATTACTGAGGCTTTCAGTTCCCCCAGCGACTACAATATCGGCTTGACCAAATGCAATTTGCTGCGCCCCTGAAGCAACTGCCTGCATTCCTGAGGCACACAAACGGTTAATCGTAAATGCCGGAGCTGTTTCCGGAACCCCAGCCCGAAGCGCAGCGACTCTGGCTACATTGGAGGATTCTGTCGTTTGTCTAACCTCTCCTAAAATCACTTCATCGACTTGCTCAGGCTTAATACCGGCGCGATCAATAGCCTCTTTAATCGCAACCGCTGCCAACTGCCCGGAATTAAGACTTTTTATTGTGCCGCCATATCTCCCTACTGGTGTTCTTACTGCACTTAAAATGACAATATCATTTTGCATATTAAATCACCTGTCCCTAGATTAATAGTTTAGCTGTATTCCTTCTCTAACTGCGCAGCAATAATGTTTTTCTGAATCTCTGAAGTTCCTTCATAGATTCTTGTGATCCGCGCATCACGATAAAAGCGTTCAATCGGATAGTCTGCAATATACCCAATTCCTCCATGGATCTGAACGGCCTTATCAGCAACACGATTGTATACCTCAGAACCGTATAGCTTCAGCATCGCTGCTTCTTTGATGACCTTCATTCCCTGATCAACCATCCAGGCAACGCGATACGTAAACGAACGCAGTGCTTCGATATCTACTGCCATTTCAGAAAGCATATGACTGACAGCCTGGTTTCTGATGATTGGTTTGCCAAATTGAATTCTCTCAAGCGCATATCGCGTTGACATGTCGAGAAGCTTTTGGCAGGATCCCAAATTCCGGGAGGCCAAACCAGCACGTCCGTTGGCAAGAATTTTCAAGGCATTCATATAGCCCTGCCCTTCTTCACCAAGCACATTTTCCACTGGAACCTCGCAATCTTCAAAAATCAATTCTGCTGAATGAGACCCTCTTAAGCCCATTTTTTTCTCAACTGCCCCCACCCTGAAGCCCGGGAAATCCTTTTCAACAATGAACGAGGTAATGCCCTTGGCCCCTTTAGACGGGTCGGTCACAGCCATCACAGTGAAAACGCTGGCCTCAGTAGCATTGGTAATATAATGCTTCAAGCCGTTTAGGATATATTTATCACCCTTACGAACAGCCGTTGTTTTCAGGTTAGCAGCATTGGACCCCGCTTCAGGTTCGGTTAAGGCAAAAGCGCCAATTTTTTCGCCGCTCGCCATATCTGGCAGGTACTTTCGCTTTTGCTGCTCATTTCCCATTTCCACAATACCGACCGAACCTATTCCTGTATGGGCGCCGATTAAAGTTGTATAGCCATTATGAGTCTGGCCGATTTCCTCATATAGGGCACATTTGCCGACCATGCCAATTCCAAGCCCGCCATATTCCTCAGGAATACTTAAACCAAAAAGCCCCATCTCTTTTGACATATTGATAATTCTTTCCGGAATTTGGTTTTCCTCTTCAATTTGCATCGCAACCGCTTCGACTTCGGTTTGAATAAATTCTCTTACATTCTTTTTTAAAAAAAGAATATCCTCATCCAGTTCAAAGTTCATGACTAAATCCCTCCGTTATGCCTTAAGCCTTTTTTGCTTCTTCTTCTACAAGGATTCTTTTTAAGAGCTTTCCTACTGTGTTTCGAGGCAGGGATTCTCTTATTTCAAATTGTTTCGGTACTTTGTAGCGGGTCAGGTTTTGGTAGCAATGTTCCTTTAATTCTTGAATATCGATATCTTTTCCGGCTTTCGGAACAATATAGGCCTTGACGATTTCGCCGGCTTCCTTATCCGGAATCCCGACTACTGCTGCTTCTAATACAGAAGGATGTTCATATAAAACTCCTTCAACCTCCTGAGGATAAACATTAAAGCCCCCGACAATCACCATTTCTTTTTTTCGTCCGACAATATAAAAGTAGCCCTCATCATCCATCGTTGCTAAATCACCGGTATAGAGCCAGCCATCCTTTAGTGCTTGGGCCGTTTCTTCTGGTTTATTCCAGTATCCAAGCATGACCTGCGGCCCCTTAATTAAAATCTCGCCGACAGTCTTTTCCGGTACATCCACACCATTTTCGTCAACAATCCTGCAGTCTGTAGCTGGCAATGGAATCCCGATGCTGCCTATTTTGCTAACGCCATCAGGCGGATTGCGATGTGTAGTAGGAGAAGTTTCCGATAGTCCATAACCTTCCCCAATCGGCACTCCCGTCAGGTCCTTCAATTTTTTCATAATTTCAATTGGCAATGGAGCCGACCCGCTGGTACAGACCTTAAAGCAGGTTAAATCATATTGATCAATTTCAGGGTAATTGGCAAAAGCATTATACATTTTTGGAACACCCGGGAAGAACGTTGGCCTGTAAGTTTGAATGAGTCTTAGAACCTTCTCAAGCTCAAACCGGTTTACTAATAGAATGGCTGCCCCGAGGTAAATCGGCAGATTCATGCCGCTCGTCATTCCGTAAACATGGTAAAGCGGGGTTGCGGTCAAAATGATTTCCTGTCCGTAAACCATTGTACTTCCATAAAGAACCTTGCTCTGCAACACATTCGCGCTCAAGTTAAAATGCGTCAGCATGGCACCTTTCTTTTTACCGGTTGTTCCACCGGTATATTGAATTACTGCAATGTCCTTCTTTGCTGAAATTGAACATGTTTCCTTTAGAGGAACGGCACTTTCAATCAATTCCGAAATAGTTGGAATGTCATTGGTTTGCGAATCACCTGCAGAAAATATCTTCTTAAATGAATAAATTTCAGAAATTTTCGAAATTTTTTCGAGACCATCCGGCTCAGCTACCAAATAAGCGGTTTCAGAATCATTGAATATTTCAAGCAGTTCCCTTGGTGTATAGTGCGGATTGATTTGCACGACAATCATCCCAAGCTTCAGGGCAGCATAATAGGATACAACATATATAGGGTGATTTCCGACCATCAACCCCAGACGATCTCCTTTTGCTGCGCCAAGCTCTTTCCAAGCCGCTGCCAGCCGGTCAACCTTATCCTTCAAGTCATGATAGGTCAGCTTTTCATTTTCATAAATAATAGCCGTATTCTCAGGGTATTTTTCAGCTGTATGATCCAAAAATGTGTAAAGGCTCATTTCCGGAAATTCAATGGAAGATACCGCAGTTTCAGGATAGTGGCCGAGCCAAGGACGTTTGTGTTGTATTTGCAATTCGAACACCTCTTTTAGCACATTGATTACTCAAACGTTCCTCGTTTGAAAGTTTAAAAGATGATAAATAGTATTGAGGACTGGGGTTTCTACCCCTAATTCTTTTCCTTTTTTCACAATATAACCGGCAATAGATTCCAGTTCCAGCGGTTTCCCTTTAAGCTTATCCTGCAGCATCGAGGTTTGGTGATCTTGGGCAAACTGCCCTTGCATCATCACTGTTTCATACTGGTCTTCCTCGATCTCAACCCCTGCTGCTCTTGCAACAGCAATAGCTTCCTGACAGATTTTTATCGCCGTTTCTTTTAATCCCTTGTCCTCATAAATAGCCCTAACCTTTGCTTCTATTAAGGCTGTCAAAGGGTTAAAGGTGACATTCCAAAGCAATTTTTTCCACTTGATTTTTAAAATGTCACGAGTTGGATAGGCTTCAATATTAGCAATGTTAAATAGCTCTTGAATGACACTGAGTCTTTCCCGTAAATCTTCCTCTAATGCTCCAAATACCAGCTTTGGCGGGACACCGATTTGTTTTACAGTTCCTGATTCCGTCACACCTGCCTGAATATAAGCAGCAGCAGATAAGATCCGGCCGCTGCCAAATACGGAAGCGAGAAATTCTTCATTATCTACCCCATTTTGAAGAGTCATTATCATGCATGATTCCTTTAATAAACGGGTAAACTTCTCAGCCATTTCCATTGTGCTTGTTGACTTAACACAAAACAACAGCAGGTCTACATCCGTAAAGTCCTCATAACAATCGGTAAACGTTGCCTCCACTGTGAATGATTCGGAATCGCTTTCAATGGTCAGCCCATTTTCCCTCATTCTTTCGAGATTATTTCCCCTCGCTAAAAAAATGACCTCATTACCAGCCCTTTTTAAAAGGCCGCCAAAATAACCACCTACCGCACCTGTACCGGCCACGCCAATTTTCATGCTGCTTCCCCCTGCTTATTCCATATGTATGGCTCTGAAAGGAATCGCTCCCTTCAGAGAACATGATTAATCTAGTAAATCCGGCTGTTCCTTGACAATCCGATTCCATAATGGCTGGAACTGGAACCATCCCGCACTGGAAGTACCGACAGTATTATAGGTATTGCTAGCACTTTCATTATCAATAATTACCGGTTTACCAACTGCCTCAGCAAGAAGCTGTGCCTGACAGGAGCGCTCCATCGTAATAAACCACCAGGCTGCCTCATCAACGGACCTTCCGACCGTTAAAAGACCATGGTTTCTTAGGATACAGGCTTTCTTATCACCAAGCGCTTGGCCAATCCGTCTGCCTTCTTCAATTTCATGAACAACTCCAGTGAAATCATCAAACAAGGAATGATCCTGATAAAATGCACATGCATCCTGTGTGATTGGATCTAGAAGGCGTCCTAGCGAAGACCATGACTTCCCATAGACTGAATGGGCATGGGCAGCTGCGATAATGTCCGGCCTTGCAGCATGGACCTGCGAGTGAATAGCGAATGCGGCCCGGTTTACCGGATAATTTCCTTCGACAACTTCACCTTGATGATTGCAGAGAATTAAGTCAGAAGCGCTGATTTGGCTGAAATGCATGCCGAACGGGTTTACCCAGAAGTGATCCTTCAGTTCGGGGTCGCGTGCGGTAATATGTCCTGCGACACCTTCATCAAATCCAAATTTTGAAAATAAGCGGAAGGCAGCAGCCAGTTTTTGTTTTAAATGCTGGCGTTCCTCTTCGACTGAGGAAAATACCGGCGGCTTATAACTTAATTTTAATTTGACCGTCATATAATCATCCCTTTTTAAATTTAACTTTGATGTAATTTAAGCTCCAATCAACAACCGATAACAATAAACCCAGCATTCAGAGGGGAGTCCATCTTTCGTGCCGGGTCTATTCCTTCAATCTGCAATTCTGTCTTTCATGTTAGTAAAGCTGGTATACAACTTCTCCTTTTATTACATCCTTCCCTTGCTGGTTCACAGCCTGGACATCGAAGCGAAGCTGATTATCTTCCTTATCCTTTAAAGAAGCCTTTAATGTAATCACGTCATTTAAGAAAACCATGCCTTTAAAACGGATTGAGTAATCCTTGACAAAGCCCTCTTCATAATATTCCGTAAACAACTTGGCCAAATTTCCCATTGTCCACATTCCATGGGCAATGATTCCCGGCAGACTGGCTTTTGTTGCTTCTTCGTCAATTGTATGGATCGGATTAAAATCTCCGGAAGCACCTGCATATTTAATCAGGTCGATCCTGGAAACAGGTGATAACTGGATTTCCTTTAAGGAATCACCGGTTTGCAATTGAGTTAGTAAACTCATTTCGCCAACACCTTCCTTACAGCTTCAGATATGACTACAGTGGAACTAGAAGTGAAAATTACATTTCCTTCTGAATCCTCACCACAGTTTTCCATTACCAGGAAGCCCATTTCTCCAAAGTTCCCTTTTTTCTCAAAGTAATTTTTCACCTGAGAATAACAATAAATTTCCTCACCTACATATAATGGGCGCTCATAATGGAAAGACTGCTCCCCATGTATCAAGCCTTTATTAGGCAGGTACAGGTCTTCTATCACCCCATAATCAAATACCCTTGGGAAGGTTGGCGGGGCAATGTTCTTTTGATAACGTGAGAGTCTGCCGGCATCCTCATCAAAATAGATAGGATGCAAATCGCCAATGGCTTCAGCAAATTTCTTAACGGCTCCTCTTTCTACGGCATTTTTCACTTTATTAGATCGCTTGCCAATTTGATCTTTGAACAATTTAGCTCACCCCTAAATTAACATTTTGGTCCGCCGGCAACATAGATAACCTGGCCGTTAACAAACCCTGATTTCTCATCTGCAAAGAATGCAACAGCATTTGCGATATCAGCAGGTTTTCCGCTTCTGCCGACAGGAATATTGGCTACACTAGCCTGAATCATCTGGTCAAAGGAGATTCCAATTCTTTCAGCCGTTGCTTTTGTCATATCGGTTTCGATAAATCCAGGAGCAACCGAGTTCGCTGTGATTCCATAACGTCCTAGTTCAAGTGCAAGGGTTTTCGTAAAGCCCTGAAGTCCGGCTTTTGCTGCTGCATAGTTTGCCTGACCGCGGTTGCCTAATGCAGAAGTTGAAGAGATATTGATGATCCGGCCATATTTTTGCTCAACCATGTATTTTTGAGCAGCACGGGCAGCATTAAAGGAACCTTTTAGGTGCACATCCATGACAGTTTGCCAGTCGGCATCAGTCATTTTGAACAATAAATTATCGCGGATTACCCCAGCATTGTTTACAAGAATATCAATACGGCCAAAAGCATCATGAACCTCTTTAACTGCAGCCTCTACCTGCTCAGGGTCGACGACATTGGCTACCTTTGCATAGACTTGATATCCTTTTTCTTTCAGTTCGCTAGCTGTTTCGCTTAATGCCTCTTCATTTAAGTCGATAAGAGCAACACTAGCTCCTTCTTCTGCAAAATACTCGACAATCCCTTTGCCGATTCCACGGCTTCCGCCAGTGATAAACGCAACTCTTCCTTCAAATCTTCCTGCCATTATTGTTCCTCCTTACATCTGTATGTTTATTTTTTTAGACAACGCTTACAATAAGCTTATTAAATACCAAGTTTCACATGGCCCTTAAGCAGGTTACGAGAAATAATCAGGCGCTGAATTTCATCAGTTCCATCGTAAATTCTCCAAAGTCTGGCTTCACGGTACCAGCGCTCAATTGGCAATTCTCTTGTATAACCCATACCGCCATGAATCTGCATAACTTTGTCAACCACACGGTTGCCCATATTGGCACCATAAAGTTTTGCCATGGATGCATAATGACGATTATCTTCGCCTTGGTCAAGTGTCCATGCTGCGTTTAACACAAGCCATCTTGCTGCTTCAATATCAACAGCACTATCGGCAATCATCCATTGAATTGCTTGTCTTTCAGCAATCGGTTTGCCGAAAGTCTCGCGTTCTTTTGCATAATCAATCGCCATTTGCAATAAGCGTTCTGCTGTACCAACAGCTCTAGCGCCAACAACCCATCTTGCAAAGCCAATCCACTCAAGTCCAAGATTGTAACCTTTATGCAGTTCTCCAAGAATATTTTCTTCCGGAACGCGGACATTATCAAATACCAATCCGGCTGGACCCCATTCTCCCATGGTATGTATAAATTCTGATTTCCAGCCCATATCGCGGTCAACGATGAAGCATGTTACACCTTCACGGCCTCTAGTTTTTTGGTGCAATTCTTTATCAGTAATCGCAATGGCCATAACGAAATCTGCTTCATTTCCGCCTGTAATGAATGTTTTTTCACCATTTAGGACCCATTCATTGCCATCTTTAACAGCGGTCATTTTAATGTTTGTCGTATCAGATCCAGCACCTGGCTCTGTCATGGCGAAACATGATTTCTTTTCACCGTTAATAGTTGGAATTAGGTATTTTTTCTTTTGTTCTTCATTACCATAGTAGAGGATGTTATCAGCAGAGCCGCCGAATGAGAATGGTACAAATGTTTTGGAAACCTCCATGTAAACAAGCGCCATCATCATTTGTCCAAGATCAGCACCGCCGTATTCTTCCGGAGTATTGATTCCCCAGAATCCGGCTTCCTTAGCTTTTAGCCGCAATTCCTGCAGTTTGCCCTCCGGTAGGCTTGGCTTACCTTCCCGCTCTCTTCTTAGGACTTCATTTTCAAGCGGCATTAGTTCTTTTTCAACAAATTTTCGAATCGTTTGCTGAACCATTTTTTGTTCATCTGTTAGACGTAAATGCATGTCTTTCACTCCAATCTAGGATTCTAGTATTTTTTACTGCTATTAATATTATGCCGGTTTAGTTTATCACATACCTACCGGTTGGTATGTTTAAGATTATTTTATTTCGAAATTTCAGAAAAAACAAGTTTAAAATTAAATTTATATTTAAAATTTTTTCAGATAGACTATTTTTCATTATCTTTACAAATGATAAAGATGATATTCCATTCGAATATCATCGTTTCAAAATCCTATTTTGAGGTGATTTGATGAGCTACAGAGAGCGTATGGATGCACACTCGGATATGTTTGTAAAAAATTCGACAAGGCATAAGCGTCAGAAATCTCAGGTGAATGGCGAAACGCAAATGTCGCAAAACAACATCATCTTAAGGAGTAATGCCAAGGCCCACCGCTGGTAGGGATTTGCCAATGAAACGAATCAGGGAAAACCTTTTTCCGGGACTGCATTCCCGGGAAAAGGTTTTTCTTTTTAATATTCGAGCGGATATTGATTTTGCTTGATAGAAGGTTTACCATAAAATCTAGTTATTTATTCAAGTTATTGGGGTGTTAGGTCATGTTTGAAGAATTCATAATTAGAGATGCAGAAATAAAAGATTTAGAAGATATTGTTCACATATATAATACAACCATTCCAGGCAGAATGGTTACTGCTGATTTGGAACCTATCAGTGTTGAAAGCCGGACGCAATGGTATCACGATCATTCACCTGAATTTCGGCCATTATGGGTAGTAGAACATGATGGGAATATTTGCGCATGGGTAAGCTTTCAATCCTTTTATGGGAGACCTGCCTATAATAGCACTGCTGAAATCAGCATTTACATTCATCCTGATTATCGAGGCATGAAGCTTGGTAAATATCTGATCCAAAAAGCGATCGACTTCTGTCCAAATATCGGCATAAAGACCTTGCTTGGCTTTATATTTGCCCATAATGAGCCAAGCGTTAAACTCTTTAACAGCTTTGGTTTTGAAAAATGGGCCCATCTTCCAAATGTAGCCGAATTAGATGGTATTGAAAGAGACTTGCTGATCCTCGGTAAAAGAATTTACTAGATAATTCCACTTTGCCTATTTTTCCATGAATATGATGTTTCTAAATCATCCATTATCAAGTAATATAGATAAAAGATAAATATATAACCCAGTAGAGGGAATTGGAGATTTTCATGCAGAAAAAAAAGCTGATTATCATCTACTTTTTTACTAGTTTAATATGGATTTATGGTTCCAACTATTTAGTTGCACATTTTGTGCCAGATTCTTATATGGAAATATTAGCAAGAATCAAAGAAATTTTTTATTTAATGGTCACAGGGGCATTCATTTATTTCTTTATGAATAAAGCAAATGAATTGAATGAGTCCAAGGAAGACCAGCAGCGCCTTTCTACCCTGATTAATTCGATGGTGGATTTTGTCAACTTTAAAGATGGGCAAGGCCGATGGATTGAGGCCAATGATTTCGGGTTACAATTATTTCAGCTCGAAAATGTTGATTACCGTGGTAAAAAAGATTCCGATTTAGCCGAGTATACAAATTTTTACGCCGAGGCTCTTAGAAATTGTGAGATCTCAGATGAAGAAACTTGGAAAAATAAAAAGATCACCCGTGTTGAAGAGGCACTCCCCCTTCCGGATGGGTCAGCAAAAGTTTTTGATACGATAAAAGTCCCTCTGTTTAACCCTGATGGAACTAGGCAAGGGCTTGTCGTTATTGGCCGCGATATTACGGAAAGAAGGGAAATGGTTAAGCAACTTGAAGAACGGGAAGAGCGCCTTAGAAGGACCGAGAAGTTGTCAGTTGTCGGTGAACTGTCGGCGAGCGTAGCCCATGAAATACGGAATCCGCTAACCTCCCTTAAAGGCTTCGTACAGCTTCTTAAAGTCGAGGATGAAAGACACCAGTTTTATTATCAAATCATGCTCGATGAGCTAGACCGAATTAATCATATTGTCGGTGAACTTTTATTACTGGCGAAGCCTCAAGCCGTAAAATTCACAAAGGCGGATGTTAAAAAGCTCTTAAAAGATGTTATTTCATTACTAAGTTCTGAGGCCAGCTACCATAATGTCCAGATTGAATCTCGATATCCAAATGACGATATGACGATTGAATGTGAGCCAAACCAATTGAAACAGTTGTTTATAAATATCATAAAAAATGCGATTGAAGCATCAGGTAATGGCGGCATGGTTACCATCTCATTTAAAAAAATGGAGCCAGAAACGATTTCGATTGTGATCGAAGACAACGGCTGTGGTATCTCTGAGGAAAGACTTGCCAAAATTGGCGAACCATTTTATTCATCCAAAGAAAAAGGAACTGGCTTAGGATTAACTGTTAGCTTTAAAATCGTTCAATCACATCATGGCACCATTCATTTTGAGAGCAAGGAAAATCAAGGAACATCTGTTCATATTGTCCTCCCTTTACTTCAGGCAAGCAATGCCCAATCCCATCATGTTAACCAAAAACAGCCTTCACAGAGTTAAGGAAGGCTGTTTTTTTGCTATAGATAGTAAAAGCGATTATTACTGACTGGATTGTTGATTAGGCTGTTGGGTCGATTGCTGTTTCGGTTGCTTCTTTCTATTTCTAAAAAAAGCGATGACTAGTAAAAATAATGGAATGATAATTTGAAAGGGCCAAGATAAATAAATGGTAACAACGTTTAGCCCCTCCTCGATATGTTCCGCAAAATTTGAGGCAATCATAACTGAAGCCAATAATATTACAAAACCGATTGGAAAATTCAGCTTTTGATGGCTTTTTAATTTGAATAAATCGGTCGCTCCAATCACTGCGGCATAATAAAAAATGGTTATTTTAAAAAAGCCGCCAATCACCAAATAAAGCATAAAAAATACATCCAGCCGTTCAATAAAATTTGCCAATTGTATTTTTCCAATTGTTGTTAATAATGGAAAGTTAGAACGCACAAAAAGATCTGGTCCCAACACTGCCACGTTGACTAATGCTGTAATGGCAATGTTGATGCCAGCTAAACTCATTCCCCCAATACAGGCGATTTTAACCTTTTTTGGATTGTTCAAATATGGCATCAGCATGGTAAAAACGATCATCTCCCCAAATGGAAAGACGAGGGTTTCTTTTAGAAAAGTACGAAGTACAGGTTTCATTCCATCCTCGAGCATAGGACGGATATTTTCAAAGTGGATAAGCCCAGAACCGGTAACAAGGACCATTCCGATAATCGCCATCAAATAAATTATGGCGAAGTACAACTCACCAATTCTGGCAATTACCTCAAATCCTTTATGTATCCCATAAATGATGGTCAAAATCATTAAAGAGTTGATAACAACTAGAGGGGTAGCTGTGTAAATAGTCGTTGTCAACAGTTCTCCGAAGTCACGTAATACTCTTGTGGCAACATACATAAAATAGACAACATAGAACAATGCAAGTATTCTGCCAATCCATTTTCCTGTTATTTTTTGCAGATAGCTTGTCAGAGGAAGTTCCGGGTAATATTTAAAAAGCCGGTAATAAATAAAAAAGACTAAAATTCCTCCCGACAGCCCTAATAAAATGCTAATCCAAGCATCTTGCTTTGCACTTGCACCAAGCCCAACTAGTAATGCGCTCCCCATTTCAAATAGGACCACGAGGACAAACATCTGGGATGCTTTAATTTTTGCGTTTTCCATCCTTATCCCCTCACTCAGGGTTTATTGATTGATATCATACCAAAATGGCTTCGTCCGGATTCCTTCACGACGTGTATAGGAATCTACCTTTACATTTACTTCAAGGTCCGCAAATCGTTCGTTCCAATTCCCTTTTAATTCTTTCCAAAGCTTTGGATTTTCCCGGTGAATTCTTTCACCGAATCCAAATATATCGCTTTTCATTTTTTGCGCTTCCTTAACAGACGACAAAATTTGCTTTTCGATTTCTTTCGCTACATTTTTATCTATTTTGTCTATTTCCTTTGGGCTTGTTAAATCCACTGTAGTATTTGCTTCACTTATCCACCCTTCAAATTCAATCGCTACATTTACAACAGGCTTCCCATTTTTTATATTAACGCCAACTTTTGTTTTAGACCGTATCGGAGCCATCGTGATGGCATTTTTTTTCCCATTCCAATCAATATTAATGGATGTGCTCTTCACCTTATCCATTATCCAGACAACACCGCGTGCCTTTTCTCGGTCAATCCATCCTTGAAGCTTGCCATCCGCAAAAATTGCCAATCCTGAAGAAGAAAGAACAGCCTCTGATTTTGTCTTCTTTAAATCATCTGATGTTCCAGATATATTTTGGTTGCCGGAAATTTTATAACCATTTACGAACGGCTCTCTCCCATGACTTATAATAGCGTTTATGAACTCATCTATATTTACGCTCATATTTTCACCTAATAGCATTTCAGTTGATTCGATTTCTTTTGTCACCTTATTGACAGGCAGTTTATCAAGATTTGCCAGTGCTGAGACCAATTTTTCTGCACTGGTTTTTCTTGCTACGACTAATTCAGTGGTCGTTCTAAATTCCGGATCACGATCCAAGGCATCTAGAATATCAAGAAGTCCATCCTTCGCCACTTCCTCGCTTATGGCAATTAAATTGGTATGGGCATAATATAGACGGCGGGAAACTTTTTGGGTCGCTCTTCTGGCAGCTTCAGTAAGTGTATCCCCTGAACTTGTATAGACCGCAATTGGAAGACCCTGTCCCCCGCCACCACCTCCTTGTCCGGATGCTACATTACCCGGAATAACAATTTGAAATGAAACTTGAAACCGCCGATCTTCTCCTTTATCAATGCCTATAGCCATTACAAATGCTAAATCTGTCAGCTCCTTTTGATTCCAGCAGGCGCTGAGAATCGGCAGGAACAAACCGATGAGTAAAAAAATCATCATGGTTTTTCTCATCATGATTCACCTTTCGAATCTTGACTATCCTCCTGTTTAGGAGGCATTGGTTTCTGATTATCTCCAGCCCTTACCGTATTTCCCTTACTTATAAATTTAGGTCGGTATTTCATTGCCCAAATAGGATAACGGATAAATATATCCTGCTGATTTTGAGCATTGAATGGCGCAATCGGCATCATATAAGGAATCCCAAAAGAACGTAGTGCACACAAATGAATGGACATAAACATCAGCCCCAATACAATTCCGTATAAACCAAGGAAGGTAGCCAGTCCCATCATAGCAAAACGAATTAGTCGTGCTGCAATAGCCATTATAAAGGTTGGCGTTGAAAAATTGGCAATCGCTGTAATTGACACAACAATAACCATAATTGGTGATACAATTCCCGCCTGAACAGCTGCTTGTCCAATAACTAACGCACCTACAATTGAAACCGCTTGACCCACTGCCCTTGGCAGTCTCAAGCCTGCTTCCCGTAAGATTTCAAACGTCACTTCCATGATTAAGGCCTCTATAAATGCCGGAAAGGGAACATTCTCTCTTTGGGCAGCAATGGCAATGGCCAAAGTGGTAGGAATCATTTCCTGATGAAAGGTTGTCGCTGCAATATATAGTGCCGGACCCATTAAGGCAATTAAAAAGGCCAAAATCCGTAGCATGCGAAGACTTGTCGAAATATCAAAGCGGGAATAATAATCGTCCGGCGCTTGAAAAAATTGAGCAAAAATAGCTGGTACTGTAATAACAAAGGGTGTTCCATCCACTAAAATGGCAATTCTCCCCTCGAGTAAATGCGACGCTATCACATCCGGCCTTTCGGAATGATGTGTCGTCGGAAAGGGTGTCCAAGTTTGATCCTCAAACAATTGCTCAATATAACCCTCCGCCATCACAGCATCAATATTTATTTGATTAAGCCGTTCTTTGACTTCCCCGATAATTTTTTCATTCGCTATTCCCTTGACATACATAATGGCGATATCGGTTTGGGCAACGGTACCCAGCTTCATCGATTCCAGCCATAAATTCGGGCTTTTTATCCGCCGCCGGATTAATGCGGTATTAGTTCGAATCGTTTCCGTAAAGGAATCCTTTGGGCCCCCGATGGATAATTGAGTACTCGGTTCGGATATGGAACGTTTATCCCATCCCTTTGTTTCAACATTGATTGCTTGATTGTAGCCATCTAAAAAAAAGAGTGTATTTCCAGAAAGAAAAGAATCAAAAACTTGATTCCATTCAGTGGCAAACTGAAAATTTCCTAAACCTGCTGCTTTCTCAATTAAAAACTGGAACGGATCTTGATTCCCATTAAATCCTGAATTTAAAAGGGTCTCATTAAAAAAATCATTGATAAGCTGCCCATTTGCCAGACCATCTACGTATACAATAGTTCCTTTATGATCACCAATCTGATACTCACGGAACAGCAAGTCCGTGCTGTTACCTAATTCTCCTTTAATTCTTGAAACATTATCTTCGTAATTCCTATGAATAGGTTGTTCTTCAGGTTTTTGCGGATCATTGTGCTGTCTTACATTATCATTCTTCCGTTTTTTTTGTTTGTTTTTCAACATGGTAGACCAAATCGACACAACTTCCGCCTCCTTTGCAGAACAAAAAGGATATATTAGGTAGGCTACCCAAAAATAAATGGGTTATCCATAATTTACATAGTATTAATTTGTTTAGCATAACTAATTGAAAATAATAAAATAATAATGATACTATTATTATGAAGGTGACCTATTTGAAAATATTCTTCGCAACCGTTCTTATAGCTCTAACCTTGGCAATGTTAATTATTTCAGTAGATATGGTAATGGGCACTAAATTTTCCGGAATTGTCACGAAAGAACTTAATCCTTTTAGGGTTATGGAACCTGCGGAAAATATAATCATCTTGTTATTTATACTCTATTTTTTCATTAAATCCGTTGTATATTATTTTAAGAAAAGAAATGAAAATTCAAAAAGCTCGCCTTAAAGCGAGCTTTTTTCATGATTATTTGTTTCTGTAGTTTCAGTATTTTTATGCTTCCATCTAAAAAGCGTTACTAAAATGGCAAACCGATTCTTCCATTTTTCTTTTCTCGGAACATTTGGTCCAAAAACATATCGATTCCAAAAATAATAAGTCGTTTCCTCAATCACGAAAATCGACAAAATTACTATCACCAGCCAGAACATTTACATGACCCCTTTTTAAAAGGATTAATTAATCCTATTCAAAAAAAGCTTGTTCTATCCTATTATTTGATCAAATTTTACCAAATGAAATATTTTTTGGAAATCATAATGTGTTAAAATGATTCAGCTTTCACAGTTTTTGACTGGATAAACGTTTTGTTTCCTGCTGTAAAGAAAATAATGCTGGCAAGGGTTACTAACGAAATTATCAAAAACATGAACTGTCCTTGGATGTGGCTTAGTAGGTATCCGCCGAGAATTGGACCGAAGAAATGACCAATCTTTCGAAACTGTCCGGCTCCGAAGTAGGTGCCGCGTAAATGTTCTGGGGCAAGTTTGTCCATCATCATGCTGTTGGACGGGAAAATCAATATTTCACCAACCGTTAAGAGCACCATGGCAATAATTGCTGTAACCCAACCATTAATGAAGCTAAATCCGATTAATCCGGCTGTCATAAAGATAGCACCGAAAACCATTCCCTGCATCAAGCTCAGCTTCTCCGCGATATGGCTGATTGGCATTTGCAAAAACACCACCATGACAGCATTGATGGTAAGAAGCACAGAGAAAATCAGCACGCCATCCTCCACCGACTTTTCCAGGTACTGCGGCAGGTTCGAGTCTATTTGGGAATACCCCATGTTAATTAAGATAATCCCAACTAATAAATATCTTAATGCCTTATCCGTCTTTATTATTTTAAACGCTTCTGCCGCAGAAACTTCTTTCTTCGCAGCAGCTTCATTTGAGATAACTAGTTTATTCATTAACCATAACAAGACTATGGCATACAATAGATAGGTACTGCCTGTAATGGCAAAGGAAACTTTTGCGGATGTATTGGCAAAATAGGCCCCAAGAAGCGGGCCAACAGATGCACCAATATTAATCGCAGTATACCTAAGTGAATAAACCTTCATCCTCTTCGTCTTCTCGGTTAAATCCGCCATAAGTGCTTGGGAGGTTGGCTCAAAAAAGGATGTACAAAGTCCATTAATAGCATTTAATAGAATGAACCAAATTTGCTCGTTAGCAATAGTAAAGCCGAAGTAAACAAGTGTCAGCGTAAATAAAGCGGTCAGCATGATTGGCTTACGGCCAAAACGGTCCGACAGATGCCCCCCGATAAATCCCCCCACCGTTCCCATTAACGGGCTCATCCCAACTGTAATCCCGATTACAATTGGAGAAAGCTCCAAATGCCTAGATAAATAAATAGACAAAAATGGCAGAGTCATAAAAGCGGAGCCCCTGGTTAAAACGGTTCCTAATAACAAGACCCAAACGATAGGGTGAAACTGTCCAATATACTGTTTTATTCTGGTCATATATATGTCCTCGCAATTTTTAGATACATACTAGTAAACTATTTTATTAGAAAAATGTAAAGAATTTTCTTGAAGATATTGGAATTTGTTTCATTATTCGAATACTTGGCAATAAAAGAATGTAGTATGAGTTTTGATTGGGGCATTGGATTATGAAACTGGCTTATATAACAGCTGACCTGATTGTTGGCTTTATCCTTCTCGTTCTTTGGATAAAAATCATTGGAAGAAAAATTATTAAAAGAGCAACTCCCTTTACCTTTATTTCCTCCATTGTTCTAGGCGAAATAATTGGTAACGCCATCTATGATGATAAAATCAGTTTTTACTATATTATGTATTCGATGGTCCTATGGGGGGCTCTTCTTATAACTGTCGAATATCTTGGACAGAAGTTTCTAACCTTTCGTGGCATGGTTGAAGGAAAGCCGTCGGCCCTGATTAAAAACGGTGTCGTGGACCGGCAGGAATTGAAGAAAAACCGTATGAACATCAATCAGCTGCAAAGCCTGCTCCGGCAAAGTGAAACCTTTTCGATCCGCGAAGTCGCTTATTGCTATCTTGAGGCAAATGGCTCACTAAGCATTTTAAAAAAGACAAAGTATCAAAAAACTACTCAAGAGGATTTTAATATGCCGCCAAAACCTGTTTACATACCCGTAACAGTTATTCGGGATGGCGAGGTATTATGGGATGAAATCTACGACCTTGGCTATGACGAAGTATGGCTGACGACTCAACTACATTCCCATAATATCACGGACTACAAGAATATTTTTATTGCTGAATGGCTGGAGGGGGAAGGTTTATTTGTACAAACCATTTCATAACACAGCGAAAAAGAGGCTGTCTCGCTTGACGGCCTCTTTTATGGTTAATTTGGATCCTTATAATTTAAGGCTCGGGTACTGTCGCCATACCCTTTGGTCGTCGGGTCTTGCACAATACCTAGCAATGATAGCAATACAAAAACAGCATTTGCCAAGGTAATTACCCAATCCTGAAGTGCATCCGAAAGCTGGAAACTAGTTATGCCCAAGGAATTTAATCCGCCTAGTATCATTTGCGCGACAATAAATAGCTGCGAGATAAATGCAATCACCCAGTTCCGGTTCTTAAACCGGACTCTCCAGTTAATCATGACACCATCCCTTTCCACAAAAATGATTTATCTTTCTACTAACATATGCTTAGATTGGAATTGGTTGTCCACGATTGTCATGGTGTTAAAAGATTTCTCGTTAAACGTCTTTGTTGGTCTTTTTTAACATGAATATTTATAATAGTAAGAAGCAAAAAACCACACGAAGGTTAGGAGATAATTATGGACAAGCTGCGCCCAATCTGGGAATTAGTCGTCCGTTTCTGGAAAAAGAAACATTTAACTCAAATTTTATTGTTGATTTGTCTAGTAGTCGTGCTTTCAACTATTTCATATTTTGGCTGGCTCGCTTCAAGAGCGAATGTGCAGTCATTAAAGGAAGGTCTAAGCCAGCCGACAGTTGTTTATGATAAAAATGGCAATGTTGCTTCAAATGTTGCAACAAACCGGACCAAAGGTGTAAAAATTGAAGAGCTGCCCAAATATGTTCCGAATGCGGTGGTAGCTATAGAGGACGAGCGATTTTATGAGCATAGCGGTTTCGATATTCAGGGGATCGCCCGTGCCTTCTTCGGTAACTTATTCGCTGGCAGGATTACTGGAGGCGGCAGCACCCTTACGCAGCAGCTCACCAAAAACGCGCTCCTGTCGCCAGAACGCACCTATAAACGGAAGGCTGAGGAATTATTTTTAGCGGTAAAAATTGAAAAAGTTTATACTAAAGACGAAATACTGCAAATGTATCTGAACCAAGTTTATTTCGGCAGCGGTGCCTGGGGAATTGGAAATGCCTCAAAGAAATATTTTAATAAGGATGCCAAGGATATGAGCATTAGCGAGGCCGCAATGATTGCTGGTCTTTTGCATGCGCCGAATTATCTTGATCCATATAGAAATTATAAGGGAGCCATGGACCGAAGAGATGTCGTGTTAGGTAAAATGAAGGAACTTGGGATGATAACCACAGCCCAGTACAGCCAGGCTAAAAAAGAAAAAATTCGCCTGCATGACGGCGGTGGCAGCTTTGTAGAGCGCAAATATCCTTATTATGTTGATGCTGTTTTAAACGAAGCCATTTCCCGATACGGCCTAACGCAGGATGAAATTTTAACAAGAGGCTACCGGATTTATACGGAAATGGATCAAAATTTACAGGCGGGCCTAGAAAAAGTTTATGCTAATAAATCCTTGTTTCCTAGAGGGATGGGGGGAGAAATCGTCCAAAGCGGCTCTGTCTTGATGGACCCAGCATCAGGCGGTGTGCTTGCCCTAGTTGGGGGACGCGGTGAACAAGTGTTTCGCGGCTTTAACCGGGCGACGCAATTAAAGGCGCAGCCAGGTTCTTCAATCAAACCGCTGGCCGTCTATACAGCAGCTCTTGAGGAAGGTTATACTTATTCGTCTGAGCTGGTTGATAAGCCGCTTACATTTGGCAATTACAAGCCGGAAAATTTCACGAAAACATATCAGGGAAAGGTTCCTTTGTATAAGGCTTTGGAAGACTCCTTAAATGTTCCGGCCGTTTGGCTGTTGGATCAAGTAGGTTTAAACAAGGGGCTTGATACCTTGAAACGCTTCGGTATTCCTGTGGAAAACGAAGATAGAAACCTGGCAGTTGCACTTGGTGGGATGAGTAAAGGCGTTTCTCCTCTGCAGATGGCCAATGCTTACACTGTTTTTCCAAATGGCGGACAGCGTCAGGACAGCCACTTGATTACAAAAATTGTCGGCCCAACAGACAATATTATTGCTGAGCGGGAACCTAAAACAACCAAAGTGACCTCCAAAAAGGTGGCAAATGAAATGACCTCCATTCTTCTAAATGTGGTTGAATCTGGAACAGGTCAGAAAGCCCGCATCCCGGGAGTACAAATTGCCGGGAAAACCGGTTCAACTCAGCTTCCGTTTGCTGATATAAACGGCACTAAGGATCAATGGATGGTCGGCTATACACCAAATTTGGTAGGGGCCATTTGGATTGGTTTTGACCAAACGGACCGCCAGCACTTCCTGCCAAGCTCAAGTTCTTCAAATGTCGTGCCTATTTTTAGAGAAATCATGAGAACATCAACAACCTCTCTTCAAAAAGAAAATTTTGATGTTGTGTCCATAAATGCTAAGCTAGCCGGGGAAACAAACCCTGCTGCAAACATACAAGACCAGGCAGAAGAAATTGGTAAAGAATTAAATGAAAGTGCCAAAAAGATTGGGAACACGATAAAAGAACAAGCACCTGAATGGAAAAAGGGTTTGGAGGAAGTACTCTATAATGTTGGCGAAAAGGTCGACTCGTTGATTCAAAAACTGCAGAGTATGCAAAAATAGCACGCCGCTTGGCGTGCTATTTATCATCTGTTAACTCGATTGGGTTTTGATGAAATGTTTTTTCCTTATGCCTTTGTAAAAGCTTTAGCAGGACTGGACCAAGGGTTAAATAAAACAAAAAGTTGCCGGCCGCATGATATAAATCAAACGGGATCCCTCTTAGGTAGTAAACCCAAAAAGCAGCCGGGCCGCCAATGATGAAAACGTTTAAGGATACCATGAACCCAAAAAACAGCCCGGTAAAACCGGCGTATACCGATAAAAGCAGATGGGGAATTTTCTCATAAAACCTTCCAATTACGCCCGATACAACGGCAACTGCTCCCCATGCTATCAGCTGCATCACAACAAAAGGACCAAAGCCTAACACCAGGTTTGAACCCAAAACCGTCAGAACAGCAATAATCAGACCAAACCTTACTCCATAAATCAAGGCAGAGCAAATTATTATAACCGTTGATGGCTGAACGTTTGGAATCATCCCCATATAAATCCTGCCAACAATACTCAAGGTTGCTAAGCACGCCATCAAGGTCATGTTTCTTAACGTTAAAAGGTTCCGTACCCTGGGCCTAAATATGGAAAGAACGCTCTCCATCACTTGTCCTCCCTATAATCGACAACATAATTCCACTCTAATGTGTCGCCAGGATTAACATCCTTTACGCCGGATGAGCGGTCTCCTTTGACTCCATTTATTCTGTAGCTCCATCCGCTGTATGGCCCTTTGTCAAACTCACGCCAGCCGCCAATACCTTTTGTATATAGCGTGGCACCTGAACCAGTAGTTTCCAGCTTTATGCCGGCCTCCTGACAGACTTGTTTTAAAACATCAGCTGCTTTCGTTTGATCGTTTATTTCAACTGACCGCGGTGCAATTAAATAGCCATCAGGCGTCTTTACTGAAACAGTTACTGTGTCTTGCTTTTTTTCTTCGACCTGTGCAGATACTGGTGCCGTACTGCCCGCTGGCTGCTGCGTTACCGTTGAAGTTTGTTTTACAGGCTGAGTAGTAATTACTTTTACGGTTGAATTCTTTCCAGCGGTATCAGATGACGTTGCTTCCGCATTGGAAACAATCCCTTCCACATTCTTTACAGTTTCCGCAGCAGTTTGCTGATCCTGCTGAACTTGTTTAACCTGAGGGGTGGTTGTTGTCGTTGTAATCGTTTTGCCCGGAGTATAGCCATATAAAGCATAGCCAATCCCGCCGATAACCAAAAGCCATGATGCAATATCACCGATGATTTTCTGCCAGCCTTTCATGGTTACACCCCCAAGAACTTTCTTCTAAGAATTAAGGCCAGTGCCCCAATAAATGCGGTAGTGCCTCCTACCTTAAGGTTATTGGAATTGATGGTACCACTTTCTTTTTCAACTTTTACCTCAACTTTGGGTTCACCAGCTGCTGTTTGAACCGCAGCAGGCTGCTGGACGACTATCACTTGCGGCTGTGAAGATGTATTTCCTGCAGCTCCAGCTGTGCCAGCATTATTGTTTGTAATGATTTCTCTAATTACCTCTTTCGTGGACTCTGAGACAGGCAATTTTGAAACGTCTGTTGTCGGCGTAACAGTCACATAATTATTGTTGTTTACTACTGTCGGTGTTGGAGCAGGTGTAGATGGCTGGGCTGGTACAGGCTCCTCTTTAGCTTGGTATGGAAAGCTAAAGAGCTGGTCACCGCTTTTAAACTTATCGTATGCCACTAAAGCTTGGAAAACCTGCTCTGTTGCAAAACTATTCTCTGCCGTTTCGGATTTCATCCATTTATAGCCGCCATTTCCTATTTCATAGGTAAATAGGTGGTTGACAGGATTTTTCCCATCCTTAGTGAATTCAGTCGAAGTCGGATCTACCCCAATAGAGGAAAGTCCAATTACCACCTGGGCAGTTGAAGATGAGTTTTCCCCCCAATTATCAAAACCGCCATTAGCCGTTTCAACCGCTTTTAAATAAGTGACGGCACTATTGATGTCTGCTTTGACAACACCATCTGACTTATGCTTGCCTAAAGCAGTCAGCACCATTCCAGTTGTATCCGGATCTGCTTGTTCACTTGTTGATCCAGCCCAGTTCCAGCCACCGGCAGTTGAATCCATAGTTGTAATCTTGTCGATAAGTTTATCCTTTGTCCATAAAGCATCAGATGGGATAGTATAATCTGCACTATCTAATGCAATTAATGCATATACATAGGCAGTAAATGCGTTCAGGGATGTATCACTATAAGCCTTTTTTATTAAGTCTTGCCCCTCAAAATTAGCAGGATCTGCCCCTAATGCACGAACAGCCAAGATAGTTTTATGAAGCTCCGTTCCTTTTAAATCAGTTCCATTTACCCTGCTTTTCAGCTTCATTAAATAGTCTTGCTTGTTCGCTGCCGTCAATTTCCCTGCTTTTGAAAGCGTAATAGCCAGCCAATCTGAATTTAGCTCTCCAGCCTGAACATGTTCGGCAGTAGAGGCAATCTCGGTGCTGACATCCTCAGCTGCATAAGCATTGTAAGGTACCGCCAGCGCCAGTACACCAGCAATAACCATCAATTTTGTTGTTTTTCTCATTTTTTTTTCTCTCTCCCTTTCTATCTTTAGCCCCAAAATTGGCATAAAAAAATCCTCCTATCAGTTAGGAGGAGGTGTTATGTATGCTAAGTAACAAACGAGTGACGTTTCCTGCTTAACACTCTCCTATCCACGTAGGCATTTGTGTTTAAAAACAGGCAGGTTTCCTGGCTCATGGTCATTGCTTCCTACGTCTTCCCATCTATTAAGACAGTGACATCGTATAGGTTGCTCCCATTTACAGTGGCGGGACCGCGTTGGCTTTTAACCAACTTCCCTATTAAGCTAAGAGTCTTGTTTTTAGACTATAGCACCTATTTTTTAAAGATTATTTTTTATGCTGTTATTATTATAGTAAAAGTTTGGCTCATTTGTACATGTTTTTGTTTTTGCTTACATCTTTATAAATGAATTTATTGAATTAAACAAGCAGGGAGCAACCCTAAAAAAAGGTGCTCCCTAGGCTTTCAATTATTCAAAATTTCTTGTTAGGTTGGCCATTTCGATGGCGCCAGAAGCAGCATCCCAGCCTTTGTTGCCTGCTTTTGTACCAGCCCGCTCGATTGCCTGCTCGATTGAATCTGTGGTTAATACCCCAAAAATAACCGGAATGCCAGTGTCAAGCGTGATGCGGGATACTCCTTTTGCCACTTCATTACACACGAAATCAAAATGTGGTGTAGAACCGCGGATAACTGTACCAAGTGTGATAACTGCATCATATTTTTTGCTGTCAGCCATTTTTTTAGCGATTAATGGAATTTCAAATGCACCAGGGACCCACGCGACATCCACATCAGCATCATTCACTCCATGGCGCTTTAAAGCATCCTGTGCACCAGATAATAACTTGCTTGTAATAAATTCATTAAAACGTCCTACTACGATTCCGACTTTCAGTCCTGTACCAACTAAATTTCCTTCAAAAATATGTCCCATTTCTATTCCTCCGTATTTTTAATAATGAAGCAGATGGCCTAATTTATCATGTTTGGTTTTTAAATAGCTTTCGTTTTCGGGTCTCATTTCCATTTGCAGCGGTACCCGCTCGACGACTTCCAGGTCGTAGCCCTTTAGGCCCTTAATTTTACGCGGATTATTCGTTAATAACATCATTTTTCTGATGCCAAGATCTCTTAAAATTTGTGCACCAATTCCATAATCCCTTAAATCAGGCTTAAATCCAAGTTTTTCATTTGCCTCTACCGTATCATAGCCTTGTTCCTGAAGCTGATAGGCCTTCATTTTGTTAAGCAGGCCAATGCCTCTGCCTTCCTGGCGCATATACAACAGCACACCATTTCCGGCTTGTTCAATCTGCATCAGGGCGGCGTGGAGCTGCGGACCGCAGTCACAGCGGTAAGATCCAAAAACATCACCCGTTAAGCATTCCGAATGAACCCTGACCAGAATAGGTTTCTCCGGGTCAATATCACCTTTAATGAGAGCAACATGCTCTTTGTCGTCTACCATATTTGAATACCCGATTGCTTTAAAATCGCCATATTCAGTCGGCAACTTGATCTCCACTTCCCGCTTTACCAATTTATCCTTTTGATTTCGGTATTCAATCAGATCTTTGATCGTAATCATTTTCAGGCCCAGCTTATCGGCGATTTTTCTTAGCTGCGGTACCCGGGCCATCGTCCCGTCTTCATTCATGATTTCACAAATAACGCCAGCAGGCATGGCTCCAGATAGGTTTGCAAGATCTACTGCTGCTTCTGTGTGACCTGTTCTTCTAAGGACGCCGCCTTTTTTAGCGATAAGCGGAAAAACATGGCCAGGACGTTTAAAATCGGCAGCTTTTGACTGAGGATCAATCAAATTCATGATTGTCGCAGACCGTTCAAAGGCCGAAATACCTGTTGTAGAATTTTTATGATCAATGCTGACTGTAAAAGCAGTCCCATGCGGGTCGGTATTGTTCGCTACCATCGGCATTAAATCCAGTTTTTTTGCTAATTCTTCCTCAATCGGAACACAGACAAGGCCTCTCCCATGCGTTACCATCAAATTGATAACCTCAGGAGTTGTTTTTTCGGCAAGCGCTATGAAATCTCCTTCATTTTCCCTGTCCTCATCGTCGCAAACAATGATAACCTTCCCTTGTTTCAATTCTTCGATTGCTTCTTCAATCCTGTCAAACATACCGTATCACTCCTTTGTTCAGTTTTTTCATGCTATTTTATAAAAATCCATTCGCTTCTAAAAATTGGGCCGTAATACCTGATTGGCCTTTAGGCTTCTGATTGTTCGAAAAATTATTCATAAAATGAGCGACATACTTGCCAATCATATCGCATTCCAAATTTACAATCTCACCCGGTCCTTTGTTACCGACCACAGTTTCCGACATCGTATGGGGAATTAACGATAAGGTAAACGAGTTTTCGGTTACTCCAAATACCGTTAAGCTTGTCCCATCTACTGTTATGGAGCCTTTATAAATGATGTATTTCAATATTTCCGGCTCGGTCTCAATTTCATAATAGACAGCATTTTCAAGCGCATTTTTGCCTTTAATAACCCCGGTGCCATCGATATGCCCTGAAACAATATGACCGCCAAACCTTCCACCGGCCGCCATTGCTCTCTCAAGATTTACTTTTGAGCCGCGCTTTAACGAATTTAAACTAGAGGCTTTAACCGTTTCCGGCATGACGTCGACCGTAAAGCGGGTTCCCGTAAAGGAGGTAACAGTTAAGCAAACCCCATTGACAGCAATACTGTCTCCAAGATGAACATCGGCGAGAATTTTTTTCGCTTCAATCGTCATCACAAATGAATTACCAGTCCGCTGTATTGCTGAAATAGTACCAATCTCTTCAATAATTCCGGTAAACATCCTTCTTTCTCCCTTCATTAGGGTTTCCAGGGATTAAAGATTCTTCTAAAAAGCAAAAAGACCCTGAGGTAAAAACCTTCAGGGCCTGTTTAAAGACAATAGAAAATTAAGGCTTAAAAAAGGCTAAATTTCGCCAATTTTAATCCTGCTATTTCCCTTCTCCCATCCAGACTTTAACTGTCGGCTCCGGAATTTCACCAGATCCACCGTTTAACAAAATTGTTAACCGGGTCACGGACTAAGAAGCATGCGCTTCATCACCGCCGGTAAGGATTTTCACCTTGCCCCGAAGGAATTACTGTTAAATTATTTTAATATTATTATACAGAAGTGCATCTGTAAAGGAAACCGAACTGATAAATGAAAAAATAAACTTTATTTATACACCATAACTGGCAAATAAATTTCAAAATGAAGATCACCGCTGGCATTTTGCCCTTTGTGCTCTTCCTTATAAATCTCTAAACTTAATGCTTGATGATCTTGCTCATAGCCATATTCTTTCATCCACGTAAACAAAAGGTTATATGTATTTTCTACCTCTTCAGGTTTTCCTTTATGGGTTGTCACCACATAATTTTTACTTGGAATCGTAAAGCCAACCATTCCTTCCGGGATTTCTGTAATTTTTTCAACAGGTGCAGTGACGTAATAGGTAAACTCCGTCTCCCGGCTATGAAACGGGGCAATAAGAACCGGTTCCTCTGTCTTAAAGGAAATTTCCTCTAGCCGTTGTTCAAATTTTGTAAACAACTTGGGTATCTTGTTAGTTTCAGTATAACTTCCATTCCATGAAATTCCAACTACTCTCAATTCATTTTTTTCTACTACTTGGATATCCATGTTAAAACCCCCTTTTTTTCTATCTTATTTCTAATATTCTCACAATATCCTTAAATTCCTGCCAAAAAAATTCGACTTTTTCAAAAATTTATTATTTTAAAAAAATCAAAAATGCAGCCAAAATGATAGCCATACTTCGTTTCTAAATGTTGGAATTAATTTCAAAAATATTCCACAAGAACTTCTTGAAATTTATCTCTTAGGTAGTTTGTTTAATAGAATCTTCTCCCATCGACTCCAGGGGATCAGGTTTTTAATGAGGATGGCCATTTTTACACCCTTACCAATAGGAAAACGTAATACTGGTTTTTGCATTTTGGCTATTACTGAGATTTTTTTGGCTACCTCCCGTGGGTCGCCAAACTTTTCTTCTCCGGATAGAATGTAATTTTCCATACCTTCCATTAGTCGGTAGTACGGTGAGTCGGGTTGGGAGCGGGTAATTTGTTTTCCTGAAGACCAAATACTAGTCCTGTACGAACCCGGCTCTACTAGTATTACATCCACGCCAAATGGCTTCATTTCCAGGCGAAGGCATTCACTCCAGCCCTCGAGGGCGTGCTTTGATGCCACATATGGTGACATTCCTGGAAAGGCGACAACGCCGCTGATGCTGCTAAGATTAATGATTTTTCCATGACGCTGCTGTCGCATAAATGGCAAGATGGCTTTTGTAACTGCCATCACGCCAAAAACGTTTGTTTCAAATTGTTTACGGTATTCCTCCATCGGGAGCTCCTCGACAAACCCGGCAGCAGCGTAGCCCGCGTTGTTGACGAGTACATCGATACGGCCTAGAGATTCCGTTAGTTTGGCGAGTTGGTTGATTGAATCTTGTGAGGTAACGTCTAGTTGGCGGATGGTGATTTTATCTTCGATTTTTTCTTTCTTGGCTTCTGAAAGGAGTCCGCCGCTTTTTTCAAGATTTCTCATCGTCGCTATAACATAAAAACCCGACCGAGCAAGCTCCAGAGTTGTTAAAAGGCCGAATCCGCTTGACGATCCTGTTACAATGGCAATCGGTTCGTTCATGGTAATTCCCCCTTAAATAAAAGTGTAACAAAATTTTGACAAATCCCTGCAAAATCCAGCAGGAAATTTTCTTCTTTTTGAGAAAGATTAATGGGAAATTAAAAAGGAGTGATGAATTTGATAATAAAACCACGCTTTATCCCACTGATTATTCTTATTTTAGAGGCCTTGGTAAGGCGTCTACGGAAAAACCATCCAAAATGGCAGCTGATTTCAGATGAATTAGCCGGACGATGGGCCGGATACCGGGGTGAACAATCGATTGATTTCTACCTACACTCTCTCCCCGAAAAAGAATACCACATTTTCCACGATTTGAACCTTCCCGATGGAGAATACAACTGCCAAATTGATACCTTCCTTACAACTACCAAAAGCGGAATTATCATAGATGTGAAAAATTATAAGGGAAAGATCTTAATTGACACAGATTCAGAACAATTAATTCAAACAGTTAATGGTGAAGAATATACATACCCCTATCCAATTTTTCAGGTAGAAAGGCATCAAAGTGTCCTTAATAGAGTGCTTATTGAACACAATTTACCACCGTTACCCATTGAATATTTAGTAGTTTTCAGTAATCCTAATGCCATTCTTTCCTTTGGCGGGAGAAATGGATTGAAGGTCATGCAGCGCATCTGCAAATCCCCTAGTATTCTTCATAAAATGCAGTTATTTGAGAATTTCCATAAACAAGAGATATTTGACCCAAAGGATCTTCGGAAGTTTGATAAACTTTTGTTGAAGCTTAATACTGTTCCAACAAAGCCAATTCTCAAGAGATTTGACATACTCCATGGTGATTTGTTGCCGGGGGTGCATTGTCCAATTTGTTTACATTTACCAATGCAACGCAAAAACCAAAATTGGTATTGTTCATTTTGTAATACCTTTGTTCCAAATGCCCATCTTTACACTATCCAGGATTATTTTTTATTATATGGGCCTAGTATTACCAATCAACAGTTTAGGGGGTTCGCGCAAATATCTTCGCCAGATCTTGCACGTAGATTACTTCATTCAGCCAATCTCAAATATGAGGGTGATAACAAAGCGAGGGTCTATTTTCCTACAGAAATCCCTTTTATTCACCCATTAAATTTATGGAAAAATTAGGTACTTGTATGATTCGCTGATAAATTTGAAAATCCGCTGATATATTTAAAAATTCGCTGATATATCATAAGAATTCGCTGATAAAATCAAAAATTCGCTGATATATCATAAAAATTCGCTGATATTTTTTTTCTTGCTTGGAAAATCGATTTCTTATATAACAGGATTATCGGTATTTACATGATTTTCTCACTCAACACGGTGATTTTTTCCAAAAAAAATTGTAATTTTGCCTTTAAAAAGGAAACTTCCGCGCAAATTTTGGCCCAATTCCAACTATTTTTAAGCAAAACACGGTGCCCGCTCGCAATAGTTAGTTACCTTTTTAAAACAACCAACCAAAAAAGGCCGTTCGCACACCAAAACGCGAACGGCCCAATTTTTTTTACGAAAAAAAAACAGACCCTTTAAAAGAGTCTGTTTAATTTTTAACAGTTATTAAGCTTTACGGACATTTACCGCTTGCGGCCCACGCTGGCCGTTTTCGATATCAAACGTAACTTCTTGTCCTTCGTCTAAGGTTTTGAAACCCTCGATTTGAATTGCAGAGTAATGAACGAAAACGTCTTCTCCGCCATCTCTTTCGATAAATCCAAAACCTTTTTCACTGTTAAACCATTTTACCTTGCCATGTTCCATTTCTTTCGGTGCCTCCTAGCATAATCCCATAAATAAAATTTTGCAAAATAATGCTTGCACATATATTTTTACCCGTATGCATTCCTCATATACCAATTCCAAGTAAAAAAATTTTATTTATCCAAAACCCATTTGCGAATAGCCTTCGCCACGCCATCTTCTTCATTAGAAGCTGTCACCCAGTCAGCCGTTTCCTTTACAATCTCCTGAGCATTTCCCATGGCTACACCCATGCCAGCTTCTTTAATCATGGCCAGATCGTTAAGGGAGTCTCCGACGGCCATTACATTCTTCATCTCAATTCCGAGCCGCTCGCACACAAGCCTTAATCCTTGCGCTTTGTTTATACCTGAAGCGTTAACCTCTATGTTGAATGGTGTGGAATTTGACAGTTCAAATTCACCTCTAGCTTCCAGCTCTTTAATCACAATTTCGCGGACGGCATCATCATGAATATTGAAGCCAAATTTCATCCACTCAACCGAATGCAAATCCTCTGGCATTTCATTGTGCCAGTTTCGTTCCGTACTGATTGCCCAAAATGTCGCTTTGTGCTCATTGGCAAGCTTCAGCATCCATTCAATTTGTTCAGATTTTACAAGCGATCTTCTCACAAGTTCGCGTTTTTCATCCCAAATCTCACTTCCATTTACCGTCACCAAAAAGGACGAAAGATTTAGAGAATCGGCATGATTATGACTATTTAAAAAGGATCGTCCTGTACTTAGAACAACAAATACGCCCTTATCCTGGGCTTCTTTGATTGCCTCACTATTTGCCACAGAAATTTCATGCTGATTATTTAATAAGGTCCCATCCATATCAAGGGCAATTAATTTAATATCTATATGATTATTCAATTCCTCTTGCTCCCTTCTGTTCTGCTCATTACATTAGATTACCATTTTTGAATAAGTCTTTTCAAAGAAGGAGACTTTTAATTTACATGATATTTTTATGGTAACCACAAAAAACTCCCTGCGATATTCCGCAGGGAGTTAGATGAAAATAAGAAACTGATAGTTGCTCCTGATGATTAATGATGATGGTGATGGCCGCCTCTGGATGGGTTGGTAATTACCCACTCTTCATTAGGTACTTGGAAAAATTGAATCCAAACACCATCCAACCATTCATTATCCTTTTCCAGAATAAAATCAATATCCTTATCGGATTTTACCACTTCATCCTTGTCGGTTGGTGTATCAAGCATCAGGTCATAATGGGCATGATCGCCGTGGATGTTGGAAACATAAACACGAAACAATTTACCCTCCGCTTCCTCTTGTCCAAGCATTTTTTTCAATTCCTTTGCAGCACTACGATTTACTTTTACCTTCATTTCTTCTAAGCCCTCTTTCTAAAAATAATTAACGAGTATTTCGTTTTCTTTTCTCTCTAACTAGCTGGAACCAAATAAACGCGATGTATAGCGGGATGGCTACATAGAGAAAGTACGGAAAACGATATTGTTCTTTTTTGAAAAATAAATAAATGGCGCAGCCTAAAAAAGCTGTGACAATAATTCCGTATTTGGGCAGGGGAACGTCCTTCAGGCTTGGGATCTTAACGGTGCTTACCATTAAGAAACAAATTACAAAAAAGGCGATAGGGAGAACAATTGATGGCATTTTGCCGTGAAACAGCGTTAACAGCGTTAACACCCCGCCCCCAGCCGTGATGGGTACACCCGTAAAATACTTTAATGAAGATTTCACCGCATTTATGTTGAAGCGGGCTAATCGATAAGCTCCGAATAATGGAAACAAACCTGAAATTGCCATGCCCACGATGCCATATGTAGAAAAGTAGGAGTAATAAGCCATCATCGCAGGCGCAACACCAAAGGTAACGATGTCAGCGAGTGAATCAAGCTCCTTCCCCAGCTCACTTTCCACACGCAGTATTCTTGCAATCCGTCCGTCCATGCTATCGAGCATCATCCCAATTAAGATCAGAATGGCCGCATTCTTATAATCCCCCTGCGCCGAATACATGACCGACAAAAAGCCAAAAAATAAATTAAAAAGCGTAAACAAATTTGGAATACTGTTTCTAATAATATGTATCACTCCAATTTAAACAATAAAAAGGATTAAATTCATACCCTTTTATTCAAAATCATTCCTCTCTTATTAATATCTGTTAGGTTACGTTACTATGTCAATATTATATCATAACATATTTTAACAAAATTAATTTCAAAAACATAGAAGAGGCTGTTCCATATTGAAACAGCCCCCTTTTTTATTATTTCTTTATGATGCTTCTTTTTCTGAAGTTTTTAATACTTTATCCTTTGAGAAGAACCATCCGGCTGCAGCAATTCCAACCAAGACAAGGTAAAAACTTACCTTCCATTCGGTTGAGTGGGCAAAATCTTCATTTAATATCGCTAGTTCAGGATGGGAAAGTGTATAGACAGCAAGTTTTACTCCCACCCAGCCAACAATCGCAAATGCGGCAATCTCAAGGCCGGGGCGTCTCTCTAGAAGCTTAACAAACATATTAGCAGCAAAGCGCATTATCACTAGGCCAATGATTCCGCCGGCAAAGATGACCAAGAACTTTCCGCCATCGAGTCCACCAATATTCGGCAGAGGCGTATTGGGAAGGACGACAGCCATGGCAACAGCAGCAAGAATAGAATCAACTGCAAAAGCAATATCCGCCAATTCCACCTTAAACACGGTGGTCCAAAATCCACTTTTTTTACTTATTTCCGTTTTCTCTTTTCCTTCAGCTTTTCTTTTCACTACTTTACGGAAAATGTGATTGCCGGCCATAAACAATAAATACAGGGCACCGATGGCTTGAACCTGCCAAACGTCCACAAGAAAGGAGATGGCGAAAAGAGAAGCAAAGCGGAAGATAAATGCACCGGCTAAACCGTAAAACAATGCCTTTTTCCGTTCTTCCTCTGGGAGATGTTTCACCATGATCGCCAATACCAAAGCATTATCCGCTGCTAGCAAACCTTCTAATGCCACCAAAATAATTAAAACCCATCCATACTCCATCAATAGAGATACATCCACTAAACAATTCCTCCTTTAAAAGGTTTTGGTTGATAAAATACCCTTTTGCCAAATAAAAAGGCCTTTACCGAATACAGTAAAGGCCTAAAAAAGCATATAAAAAGACCTTTACAGTAAAGTAAAGGTCTTGCTAACAACGTCCAAGTTGCCAATAAAGCCGGAGAATAAATTCTCGGAATGACGACTTTATTGTAGCAGCTACTCCCCTTTAAAAAGGAAATATTCTATTACTTATACTATATTAAACTTTTAAAAAGATGTCAACGTAAGTTCCTAAGATTGCAAAAATTTTACAGTTCATAAACTGCGGAGTATTTTTTCTCCAGGTATTCCACTAGGTAGTCAGCATTCAATTCTTCGCCTGTTACCTTGACAATTAATTGATTCGGGGTGTAAAGCTTCCCATATTGATGGATATTTTCCTTTAACCAGTCTTGAATGATATCGAACCTGCCATTTTCAATAAGCTGATAAAATTCCGGCAAATCCTTTTGAATTTTCCTTAAAATTTGCGCCGCATAGAGATTCCCTAATGAATAAGATGGGAAATAACCAATGCCGCCAAACGACCAGTGAACATCCTGCAACACTCCCACCGTATCAGAAGTCGGAGTAATCCCTAGGTAATCCTCGATCTTTTGATTCCAAATGCTTGGCAGATCCTTTGCTTCGATTTCACCAGCGATTAGGGCCTTTTCGATTTCATAGCGGACCATAATATGCAAATTATAGGTCAGTTCATCTGCTTCAACTCGGATGAACGATGGCTCAACTGTATTAACCGCTCGATAAAACTCATCGACTGACACATTTGCAAGCTGCCCTGGGAATGTTTCCTTAAGCTTGGGATAAAAATAATTCCAAAATTCTTTGCTGCGGCCGACCATGTTTTCTAAAAATCTTGATTGAGATTCATGAATCCCAAACGATGCACCGCTTTGAAGGACAGATTCCTCATATTCCGCATTAATATGCTGTTCGTAAATGCCATGACCCGCTTCGTGGATCGTGCCAAATAAGGCAGAGCGCACATTTTGTTCCAAATAACGCGTCGTCAAGCGGACGTCCCCAATATTCACTGTTTGAGCAAACGGGTGAACAGTCTCATCCAATCTTCCGGCCTCCATATCAAAACCAATGATTGGCAGGATATAGCGATTAAATTGTTTCTGCTTTTCAACTTCAAAAGCCTGGTTGAAAATTTCCGACCTTGTTCCTTTACCATTCTTTTGAATCCGATTCAATAACCGTACACTGGATTCTCTTAGCTTTGCAAACAGCGGATCCAGTATTTTTACGGTTAAACCAGGTTCAAATTCATCTAGCAAAGCATCATATGGATGGTCCTCATATCCATAAATTTCAGCGAACTTTCGCTTGTACTCCACAATCTTTTCCAGATACGGCAGGAAACGCCCAAAGTCGTTATTTGCTCTTGCCTCCTCCCAGGAATCATTTGCCTGTCCTGTCAGCACCGAATAGTCCTGGAACATGTCAGCGGGAATGCTTTTGGATTTTTCATAAAAAGTCTTATATTCTCTTACCTTCGCTTTTGTTGCTTCATCTAAAACTGCAGAATTCGCAGAAAGTGTTAAAGTATTAAGCAGTTCACCCATTTCCGGCGAAACCGATAATTTAAACATCTCTGTCCTTAATGTGCCGGCTGCCTTTGCAAAAACGTGTCTCCCTTTTTTCGGTGCCATCACCTTCTGATCCCAGTCAGCCAAACCGATAATACTTGAGTAATGCGTTATTTTTTCATCTAATGCCTTAAATTTCTCCAATGCCTGTTGTAATTTCGGCTCCAATACCTTCTGTTCCATATAGCCCCTCCCTGTATCTATTTTCCAATGGATGAAAAAAATGTTAGTTCACCCCTAATAATTATAAAGGAAAACTGGTCATTTTGGAAAAAATTTGAAAGCCTTTTCAACTATTTTGTATATCTTTTCTCCATCGTTTTTATGTCTGTATAAATTTTACAATCGGGCAAAAAATACAAACATTGTTTAAATATTTTCGAAGCTTATTAATTAACAATTTGTAGGAAAAAGGAAGTGAAAGCTAATTGGAGAAGGAAAAAAAGAAAAAATCCCATTTTCCCTTTCGTTTAAATTTCCTTTTTTTCAGTGTGTTTTTATTATTTTCCATACTCATCCTAAGGCTTGGCTTTGTTCAGATTGTCTATGGAGAAAATTTCAAAAGGGATTTGGAACGAAAAGAAGGAATTACAGTAAGTAACCCTGTCCCAAGAGGGAAAATGCTTGACCGCAATTACCGAGTGATCGTGGATAATATCCCCAAGAGTGCCATTACCTTCAGCAACGAAGGATTTACGCTAACAGAAATGCTTGAAACAGCTGAGAAATTAGGAAAACTAATCGATAAAAATACAGATAAGCTAACTGACAAAAATAAAAAGGATTATTGGATTATAAAAAATCCAAAGCAAGCCGATGCGAAAATCACCAGAAATGAAAAGGAATTGTTTGCTGCAAAAAAATTAACGGATCAGGATTTATATAAATTAAAACTGGAACGTATAACTGACGCGGACATGAATTTATCCAAAGAGGAACTAGAGGCAGCAGCAATATTCCGAGAATTTACAAGCGGGTATATATTCACTTCACAGCTTGTAAAAAATGAAAATGTCAGTGATGGGGAATACGCAGTTGTCAGCGAAAATCTCGAGTCCCTTCCTGGCGTAGATACGACCACCGATTGGGAGCGGTCCTACCCTTTTGATTACACACTGAGGTCTGTCCTTGGCAAGGTGACCAATTCGGATGAAGGACTCCCGGCCGATCAATTGGATTATTTTTTAGCAAGAGGATACAGCCGCAATGACCGGGTTGGCAAAAGCCAACTGGAACTGCAGTATGAGGAAGTATTAAGGGGATATAAAACAAAAGTTAAAAATGTAACCGATAAAGCCGGAAGGGTCATTGAATCGCGGCCTGTTTCAGACGGCCAAAAAGGGAAAGACCTTGTCTTAACCATTGACATGGACCTGCAAAAAGCAATTGACCAGATTATCGAAGAAGAACTCTGGGCTGCCAAAAAAATGCCGGGTACTGCCTTAACTGACAGGGCTTATGTTGTTTTAATGAACCCCTTTACAGGTGAAATATTGGCCATGTCCGGAAAAAAAATGGTCAAGGATTCTTCCGGGAGAAAAGTAATGGAGGATGATGCCCTTGGCACGTTTACAACTACATATAATGTCGGTTCCACAGTGAAAGGGGCAACTGTCTTAACCGGATATAAAACGGGAGCGATTTCACCGGGAACAGTTTTTGATGATGCCGGAATAAAAATTAAAGACACTCCGCTTAAAAAGTCCTATACCTATTTAGGAAGATTAAATGAAATTGAGGCGTTAAAAAAGTCCTCCAACGTTTATATGTTTCATACAGCGTTAAGAATTGGAAACGCGCATTATGAATACGATCAACCATTAAATCTAAAAAATCTGCAAGCGTTTGAAACCATCAGAAATTCCTTCGCTTCATTTGGTCTTGGGACAAGAACGGGTATTGATTTGCCAAATGAGCAAACTGGATTTAAAGGAATAAGCAGGCTTCCAGGGTATTTGCTCGATCTGGTCATCGGGCAGTATGATACCTATTCAGCTATGCAGCTGGCCCAATATGTTTCGACCATCGCCAATGGCGGCTATCGGATGGAGCCACATGTCGTGAAGGAAATCCGCAGGCCTGCTTCGGGGACGGAGGAGCTGGGTTCCGTGGCACAGGAAATTTCTCCTGTCGTTTTAAATACAATTGATGCCAAAAAGGAGTGGCTGAACCGAGTACAGACGGGCTTTCGCAAAGTCATGCAGGAACCGGGCGGTACGGCTTTTAAATTTTTCGAAGGTGCTACTTATGCACCTGCCGGAAAAACCGGTACTGCGGAAGCCTTTTATGATGGGCCATTAAGAAGCCGCTTTGGAGAGATTCCTCCATCAGTTATGAATCTGAGCCTCGTCAGTTACGCCCCAAGTACTAATCCTGAGGTGGCGATGGCTGTTTTAGTTCCATGGGCGTTTCAAGGTGATGATGATAACAAGGCTAATTTAAAAATTGGCCGAAGGGTTTTGGATACCTACTTCCAATTGAAAAAACAATAAGGGTGAAGGGTGCTTAAGCACCCTCTTATTTATTCTCCAATACACTTTTTACTGCCTTCTCAATTTCAGCATAACCTGTGCACCGGCAAATATTTGATTCAAGCCATTCCTTGATCGTATCATCACCCGCATCTGGATGCTGTTTAATTAGTGCATGGCAGTTCATGATAAAGCCTGGTGTACAATATCCGCATTGAAAGGCGAAATTTTCTACAAAGGCTTTTTGGATAGGCGTATCCTTTAACCCTTCAATTGTCGTTACCTCTTTTCCAATCGCCTCAACGGCCAGCATCAAACAGGATTTCATCGGCCAGCCATCCACATTTACCGAACATGCCCCGCAATCACCATTTAAACAGCCTGGTTTAGCGCCTGTCAGTCCAAGTCTACCGCGCAGTACAAATAAAAGGGTGTCCGCAAATCTGGCGGTCACCATCCGCTTTTCTCCATTAACATTCAATGGAAAAGTGTGCAGGCTCATTAAAAGCTCCCCCTTTACACCGTCATTCCATCCAAAGCTCGAAGGATATCAATAAACAAATTCTTTAATACAAATAGGCGGTATTCAGCCGATCCTTCAATATCATTTAAAATGGGCTGAGGCAAAACAGTAAGTGCTCTTTCGACTCTTGCTTCTCCCGTCACTCCCTGTCTGTTTAATGCTTCCTCCACTTCCCTTGAACGGAATGGAAACGGGCAAAGTCCGCTAATAGCGACGCGAATTTCCCTATCGATTTTGAGAGCCGCAATGGTAATCAGCGGATAGCCTGTTTCCCACTGTTGACGCCGTTTTATGCTGATAAAAGGTGCCTCGACAACCCTTCTTTCAGTGACTATTTGAACGAGAAATTCTCCTTTTTCCAACTGAAGTTCCTTGTTAAAAACATTATGAATAAATGCGGTTTTCACACCTTTAGGGCCAACAAGAACTACCTGGCTATCTGCTAATAAAAACGGCAGTACAGCCTCCCGATAAAAAATTTGTCCGCATATATTCCCTCCCACTGTTATTTTTCCACGGGCGGTGTGATCGGCAATTTCACTTGAGGTCTTTGTTAAGAGCGGGAAAGGGTTTGCCTCTTCGATATTTGTTAAAGACAGGGTACTACCTAAAACCAAGTAATCCCCATCCATCTCCATAACTCTACCTTCTGCTATCCCCTTAATATCAATAACAGCATCGGCATGAGCCAAATCAATTCTTCCAAGTGTGATCAGCTCAGTACCACCGGAAAAAAACATCGGCTTTTTTCCTTGCCGTGCCAAGTTTTGGTATAATGCAACAGCTTCACTGAGCGATTGCGGCCTGTAATAATCAAAATCAAATGGAAGCATTTCTTGATGCCTCCTTTGCCCTCCATACTAATTCTGGAATGAGCGGCAAGTGGTGCAGGGATACTCCCGCCGCCAGTGACAATGCATTTCCAAGTGCTCCAGGCATCCCCATCAGTCCATGCTCTCCGACACCACGGGCACCGTATGCGGAATCAAGGGCAGGCGTTTCAACAAAACCAACTAAAAACTCAGGGTTTTCACCGTAGCGAAGGGGACGATACGTACGCAGCTGAGGATTTAGAACTCTGCCAAGCTCATCAAAATAAAAGGTTTCCCTGCCGGCAAAAGCGAGTCCCATGCTCATCGCTCCCATTACCTGGCCGAGGGCTGCTTTCTCATTCATCACTTTCCCTATATCAACGACCGTGCAGGCCTTAACGAGTCGGTATGTGTAATCCCGGCGGTCAAATTCAATTTCAACACCATAAGCCGCTGGCGTCCATTCCGGCCCTGGTTTTCCGGCGCCGGTCTCAGGATCTAAATGGCTGAGATGCCTTAATACAATATTGCCCTTGCCAATAATTTGCCCGCCAATGGCGTTCCCATTTGGATACTGATAGCCGTAGCCAATATCTTTGAAATGGAGTCCTATCGCAGGATCATCGCGTAAATATACCCGGCTTCCTCCCACCTCTAAATCTTGGATCGGCGCCCTTAACACGCAGGCTGCGATCTCTTTTAACTGATGAATAACATCTTCTGCTGCCTCGAGCACCGCCCGGCCGCCCATATAGGTACCACGGCTGGCCACTGTTTTCCAATGTTCAGGTGTTGTCTGCGTATCCACCTCCATCCGCACATGAATTTTGTCAACATCCATTTTCAACCGTTCAGCAAGAATCTGCGCGAGAACTGTTTTCGTCCCAGTGCCAATTTCAATCACACCCGACATCAAATTGATGCTCCCGTCGCGGTTAAACGTCAAAATTACCCCTGACGGTGCATCAGGGTCAATCGTCGATGTTTTCCAGCTGCAGCTTATCCCTTTTACCCTTACATACCGCTCATTTATTTCTTTTACAGATCCTTCATTCCAATTGAACAGTTCTCTTAATTTCTCAATACATTTTCGCAGGTCCCCTACATTACTTCTATTCAAAAGAACCCTTGTCGGCGTTGTATCCCCTGGCTGAATGGCGTTAATATATCTGAGCTCCAGCGGATCCATGTTTAATTTCCCGGCGAGGATATCCATGGTCCGCTCGATTGCAAAGGAAAGCTCTGAATGGCTGAAGCCCCTGAATGGTGCAGCATACGGGTGGTTTGTATACATACAATAGGAATCGCACCAAACATGATCAAGCTTATAGGGCCCGGTACAATCTGCCGCGCCAGACCTCGTTAAATCAATCGCTTTATCGGAATAAGCGCCCCCATCCCACAAGTATTGAATCTCGGCAGCCTTTAGTTTCCCGTTGCGGTCGGCGCCTAATTTCACGGTGGCATCCAGGCCGATATGGCACGGAGAAGTAAGTATATCTTCTTCTCTTGTATTTAAAAGCTTAACCGGTTTTCCGTCGACTTCCTTTGAGGCAAGGTAGGCAAGCACCTCAAGCTGCACAGATGCCTTCCCGCCATAGGCACCACCAACAAACGGAGTATGAACAATAATTTTCCCTATGTCCTCCCCAAAGTAATCGGCAATTAACCGTTTTGCCATGAAGGGTGCCTGCGAAGAAGTCATAATAATAATTTGTCCATCGGGCAAAATTTCTGCGGTCGAACACCTCGTTTCCATCGCTGCGTGATCGGACGGGGCGAATGAGAAACTCGCCTCCACCACAACCTCGCTTTCCGCCCACCCCTTTTCCATATTACCCTTTCTAATTTTGATATGAGTGGCAATATTGGTGCCAGGCACCGGATGGGAATCCTCTTTCTTTTTGTATTCACCCAACCGTTCATGGACCAAAGGCGCATCCCTTCTAAACGCTTGGGTAGGCGAATTAACGACAGGCAATGGTTCATATTGAACATAAATCAAATCAGCAGCCGTTTTCGCCTGCCCGGGAGTATCAGCCACTACGAGGGCAACCGGTTCGCCGTGGTACCTTACCTTATCAACGGCAATTGGCGGCCGGTCGCGAATGGCTTCACCCGTCAACGGATAGCGTTTTCCCGCAATAATTGCCCTGACGCCTGGGACTTGCTGGGCCTTCGAGGTATCAATGCTGACAATTTTGGCGTGGCCATATGGGCTGATGACCATTTTTGCTGACAGCATCCCGCTGGTTTGATAGTCATGTGTGTATCTGGCCCGGCCCGTCACTTTATCGAATGCTTCCTTGCGAATGACACTTTTACCGACAACCTCCAACTCGGGTCCCTCCCCCAACTCTATCTTTCTTTTTCTGAGTCCGGTAAATGCCGGCTAATCAGGTATGGTCCATAAGTGCTCTACTTTTTCACGGACCGGTTTTCGCCACGCTTCAATCATTTCCGCAATGATACTAATGGCAATTTCAGCAGGTCCCTGCGCCCCGATTGACAATCCGACCGGTGAATGAACCCATTCCGGAATCTTTTCTCCATTTAGGAGTCTTGCAGTTCTCTCTCTAGGTCCAAGAACCCCTAAGTATCTAATATTCTCATCTAGCAGCGGCCAGAGAATTTCCTGATCCCTTTGAAAATGATGCGTCATAATCACGACAAAATCATAGGGTGAAAAAGAGACATTCCGTAAAAGCTCCCTGGGGAACCCTATTAAAAGCTCGTCTGCTGCAGGAAAGTTTTGCTGCTGACAAAGCGCTTCCCGCCAATCGCACACCGTAACGGAAAAACCGGTTTCTGCCGCCAAAGAAACGAGCAATTTTGCATCCGGCCCCGCTCCAAAAACGATTAACCTTGGCTTTGGCAGATAAATGTGCTGAAAAATGACACCATCTGTCATCAGCCCACTCTTAGAGGCAAAATTAATAATCGGAAATGAGCTTCCCCAACAGCCAAATGCTTCACCTTTTTCAGGAACAAAAACATACTCCCCCAAATGGCGCAAGCTCTTAAACCCTGCCACTTTGATATTGTTATCGAGTAATTTTTTCACCAATTTCATATCTTCTTCTAACTTTCTGTTAATCGGCTCGAGCAAAATATCAATGGTTCCGTTGCAGCCCTTTCCCCAGCCGATGTCACCCTCCTCAGTCAAATCGTACCGGACAAGCTGGGGCTCTTCGCTTTCAAGCACTTTTTTTGCCCACTCCGCTAAATCGGCTTCCACACAGCCGGCACTTACCATCCCGATCTGGGTTCCGTCATCCATAAAAATCATTGAAGAACCTTCTCTTTTATAGGCAGATCCCTTTACATCAACGATTGTTGCCAGCACTTTTTTACCGGGTTGGTTCAGTACATTGATCGTTTGAAAAAAATCCTCCATGGCTCTCCCCCGCTTCAACACGTAAAGTCCTACCCTATTTATATGGCCGGGTAGGCTATTCCTAGAATAAAATTCATTATTTAACGGCTAGAGACAGTGGGTTAAGGATATGCTAAAACAAAAATACCGGAATGAGATTCGACATGAAACAAACACGTGCGTTGTTTATAACTGGCGTTGCCTCGGGAACTATGCTGAATCCCCTAAATTCATCGATGATCGCCCTGGCCTTACATAGCATTCAGAAGGACTTCCAACTTTCCTTTTCAACCGTTTCCTGGTTAATTACCGCCTTCTATTTATCGAGTGCTGTAGCACAGCCGGTAACAGGAAAAATCGGAGATATCTTTGGGAGAAAAAACACCTTTTTGTTTGGACTAGTCCTTGTTGCCCTTTCCGCCATTGGCGCTCCCTTCTCTTCGACCTTCCTATTATTAGTGGTAATGAGATTAGTTCAATCGATTGGCAGCAGTGCGATTTATCCATCAGGGATGGCGTTAATCAGGGAGCATATTAAAGAGCGGCAAGCATCTGCCCTCGCCGTTTTGTCTATTTTCGCCTCGGCAATGGTTGCGCTCGGGCCGACAATCGGCGGCTTTTTAATTGTTTGGGGAGGCTGGCCAGCGATTTTTTGGGTGAACCTGCCTTTTGTTTTCCTTAGTTTCATGCTTGGCTGGCACATGTTTCCTAAGGATGTGAAAAAGGATAAGAAAACGGTTAAAAGGTTATTTTCCAACCTTGATTTTTGGGGAATGGGATTTTTTGCTGCAGGCATGGTATTGTTTTTATGGTTCTTGCTTTCCTTTGAAAAAAGTGTCCATTATTCAGCAGGGATTGGAGGCTTACTCTTTTTTGCATTATTTGCATGGAGAGAATTGAAGGTTAAAGAACCATTTATTGATATTCGTATTTTTAAAACAAACCCTCAACTGACTTTGGTTTACGTGCAGTTTATTTTGTTAAATATCTTTTTTTATTGTTTATTTTTTGGTCTGCCTGCTTATTTTCAGGAGGCAATGGGACTGGGAGTAGAAAAAAGCGGCATGCTTATGCTGTTTATGTCGGGAGTCAGCATTATTATTTCAACGGTTGCAGGGAAATGGGCTGATAAATCCGGTGTGTATCAGCCGATTATGGCGGGGGCATTTTTATCAATTATCGGGGCCTGCGCCTTTACATTCTTTTTTGTTGGCGCATCCTATATCGTAATTGGGATCCTGTTATCGATTATGGGGCTAAGCTATGGTATTGGCAATGTTGTGCTTCAAGTGGCGATGTTAAAGGAAAGTCCCAAAGCCATAATCGGGACTACTTCCGGATTGTTTCAAACCTGCCGTTATCTAGGCTCGATTTTTTCCACCATCATTCTTGGCATGATATTTGGCGCTGAAGCCTCACCTGAAAAAATGAAAATCGTTGGCGGTATCATGATTATTCTCGGAACGATCAGCTTTTTAATAAGTGTATGGTTTTCAAGGCACTCATTACGATTCGGCAATTTAAAACGAGTCTGAAGAAAAGGAACAAGAGCTTCTTTGGGCTTTGTTCCTTTATTTCTTGTCCATCAACTTCTTAATTTCTTCCCTTGGGCTCCAGCAATTGAATTTATAGCTGGACTTTGTCTCATACCCCAAGCGTTTGCAAAAATAAAACATTCCCTCCGCTTTTTTCTCAGCTTTAAAATGCTGACAGGTGGCGCAGCAATGATAATCTTTCATCGAATTTTACTCCTCTTGAGAAGGTTTCTTAATCTATTAATTTTTCATTCATAATTTTTTCATATTTAACCATTATGATAGTAACAGGTTCGATAATGAACCATTCAACCTCCGCCCCCTTTTAATAGATATTTGTTTTTGCCCGGCCTTTCTTGGCCGGGTATTTTTTTATGTATAGTATAATGGCAAAATATATTTTCATAAACGATTACTTTCTAATTTTTTAGATAAAGAAAAGACCTTTGCCGATACGAAAAGGTCTTTTCTGTCTTTATTAAAACGCTGTTCGCGCACCAATGTAGCGAGATTTCCAGTAGGTAAGGCCCATATCGCTGATGGTGACCCCTTTTGATCCTGCATTAATAAATTTATTGTCCCCAATGTAAATGCCTACATGTGTTGGACCTGGTGCATATGTTTCATAAAACACTAAATCACCGGGTTTAGGACTTGTGATTGGAGTTAATCCGGACCACTGTGTCGCGGCTGTACGCGGAATGGATATTCCTACTTTACCAAACACGTATTTTGTAAAACCGCTGCAATCAAATCCGGCAGGCGTATTTCCACCCCATAAATATGGTGTTCCTATCAATTTTTTCGCCTCATCGACTACCAATTGTGCTTTTGAAACTGTTGGCGCAGGTGCTGGTGCCGGAGCTGGTGTAGGAGCTGCTGCTGATTCCGGCACCCAAAACTTCAGGACTTGTCCCACATAAATAGTGTCAGAAGTTAAATTATTGATAGATTTAAGCTGGGCAACTGATACATTGTTGTTGACGCCAATACGGTAAAGAGTGTCTCCCTTTTGAACTGTATATTCATGAGAATGAGGAGCAATTAATGATAGTTTTTGATTGACGTAGATGGTATCGCTATTGAGGTTATTCCATGCTTTTAAGTCCGTAACTGATAGATTGTTTGTGTGCGAGATTCTCCAAAGGGTATCTCCAGATTGAACCGTATAGGTCATTTCGTGGGCGCTTGCGGCTCCCGCATAAGAGGATAAGAAGATGCCGGCTGCCGTGACGGCTGTCAGTAGCTGTTTTTTCATTCTTGTTGCACTCCTTCAAGATATTTGTATTTACATGGTATCGAATAGTTTAGTTGGATAAAATGCCAAAGATATGGTTTACATGGCAGTGTTCGACACAATTGGAAATAAACAGGCCAAATATAACAAATGATAACTACTCTAAATTACATCCAATCCTTGATTTTTTTACACTTTTGCTATTTTCATATAACTATTTGTGACATCAATGTAACAAAATTGTAATAGTTGAAAGACATTACTAGTAATGTAGAAATATTGTAACAAAGCACCCATGCACTAGAAGACTTCAATTTTATAATGAACCTATAGAACGTTTTCAAGGTTACAAAAATATCTATGAAACATGGTGATGAAAATGCAAGGATTTAGTAAGGGACATCCTCAAGAAATGGGTCAAGGCCACCCGCATGGTAGAGGAAAATCAATTGATTATGATCAAAATCCGTTTATTGTCATTTGGGAGGTTACTAGGGCCTGCCAACTAAAGTGTGTACATTGCCGGGCAGATGCACAGCTAACACCGGACCCGCGGGAGCTGACTCACGAAGAAGGAATCAATCTCATTGATCAAATCTATGAAATGGACAACCCGATGCTTGTGTTCACCGGTGGGGATTGTATGATGAGGGAAGATTTGTTTGAGTTGGCTGACTATGCTATCAAAAAAGGTATGCGTGTTTCGATGACACCGAGCGCAACACCAAATGTCACCATCGAGAAAATGAAGCGTGCCAAAGAAGTCGGCCTCTCGCGCTGGGGTTTCAGCCTTGATGGTCCGACACCGGAAATTCATGACCATTTTAGGGGCACACCTGGTTCCTTTGAATTAACTCTTGAGAAAATAAAATACTTAAATGAATTACAAATGCCGCTGCAAATTAACACGGTAATCTCACGATATAATTATGACCATCTGGAGCGAATGGCCGAGCTTGTCGGAGAACTTGGTGCTGTCATGTGGTATATCTTCCTGCTTGTTCCTACTGGACGTGGGCAACTGGATGCCTGTATTTCACCTGCCCAGCATGAGAAGGTTTTCCGCTGGCTTTATGAATTGAGCAAAACAGCGCCATATGATATTAAAACGACAGCTGCCCAGCATTATCGCCGTGTTGTCCTCCAGCAGAAAACCCGTGATCATCTGATTGAAAAAGGGGAAATTCGCTACGAGGATTCGATTACAACCGATTTCGCCTCGATGCATGATGGGCTAAAGCGGGCGCCAAAAGGCGTCAATGACGGAAATGGGTTTGCCTTCATTTCTCATATTGGCGATGTGATGCCAAGCGGACTGCTGCCGATTGTCGGCGGCAACATTCGCGAGGAACCTTTGGCAAGTATTTATCGTGAGGCAAAAGTATTTAAAGAACTGCGCCAGCCTGACAATTATAAAGGAAAATGCGGCATATGCGAATACAACAAAATCTGCGGCGGATCCCGCTCGAGAACATTTGCCGTCACCGGAGATTATTTAGAAAGCGAGCCATTCTGCGTTTATATTCCGCAAGCGATGCGAAACAAAGAAACTGTACCAGTTGTTTGATACAATTTTAAAAAGGGCCATCCTTTGCAGGAGAGCCCTTTCTTCATTCAATTAATCCCGTATCCGTAATTTTAACTTTCGTATCTACCTTAAAGACTATTTTGGGATATATTTGTTTCCATTCCTCCCAATCATTCTCACTAAAATGGCGGGAACGGTAGTGCAATCCAAAGCCAATCGGGTCCAGGCCTGACTTCTGTATTTTCACTAAAACGTGTTTGATAAGTTCGTTCGCTTCTTTTTCCACTTCCTTTTCATATTTGGCTAATTTCGAATTGGGAATTTTTCTGCTTGTCTCCTCTATGATCCCCTTTATTTTAATATCGAATTTTATATAGGGCGCTTTCCCTTTAGGCGTATAAATTTTATACTTTGAGCTTATTTTCTGCGTATCTATAAAAAACCTTGTTTTGCCCTTTCTTGCCCATATCGCTGATTTTTCTTCCTTATTCAATAGGAAGTTAAGAGCTTTTGTTTCCTCGGAATTAAGGGTGAGTTTCATATGACTTTTATTAAAGAGACTGGTGGTTTTAATTTCAAATAATTCCTTTTTAGCTTCAACAATCGGCAGCATCGGGTCCAACCCCCGTTCAATCAGCCTCATCTTAAAATCAAACAGGAAATCTGGCAGAATATAAGGTGTTTCCGAGCCGTCTTGTCCCATAGCAAGAAACAATGAATTCGACGGAATTTGTTCTGATTTCGGTTTGACCTTAAGGACTTCCAGCGCATTAGGCTTTGCTACCGCCACCCACGAAATCAATTGAATATCTCTACGTCGTGAAAGCCAATAGTAAATCCCCGCGTTACCCTTTTGTTTTGCCAGATTCTCACCAATCAATATCATCTTTGCGTGACTAAAATCGATTTCCTTATCCACTTTTGTTTTAATAATGCGAACAGCATCCGACATCGAGTCCGCTTGTTCCGATACAATCGTGAATTCGTTTGGCTGTTGTTTTGACCCGCTAGGTACAGCAAGTTTTAGGTGGACATCATATTTCTTTGAACTGTTCTTAGCAAGATCGACCCCAATGCTGACTACAAACAGGCGCTTATCGATATCCTTGAACCCGCACCCGGTCAAAAGTAAAGAACCGATGACAATGATAGCTGCAACAGTCCAATTTACAGTGTTTTTCATGCTAACTGCCTCCTTGCCCAAAAGCTAAAAGAAATCACAAGGACTACTTCAACTCCTATTCGGGCAATCATCCAATAGACCGTAATCTGATTTAAAAGGATTGTTTCAAGGAACATGACCGCAATTACCGAGCACCCAGAATAGGCTGAAAGAACAATCCATTTCATCTTTTTGTTTTCCTTTTTCCTAAACGTCCCCTTAAATAATTCAAATGCGTTATGCCAATGTATCGAGATACTCATAAGTGTGATACTCATATAAAACAATAAAAATATAAAAATGACTCGCTCTATCGGACTGTAAACGAGGCGCAGAGAATCTGACGTCGAAATCCAAGGGTATAGATATTCCTGGGCACCGTCGGATCCATGAAACCCAATTGGAATAAAAAAGGTAGTAAACAAATTGAAAATACCCATAAAGAGGATAATTACAAAGTTCCAAACTTTAAGTTTTTCTTTAATTACTCGATTAAAAATAACAAGATTGGCATAACCGCTAAAAACGTAAGAAGCTGCAGCGATGGCTTTTATACTTGGCCGATCGAACAGATGGGTGCCAACCTCAAGAATTGAATCCCAGCTAATATAATCACTGGTGAAAGCTTTAAATACGATGAAACCGATTAACGGTGTATTCATAAACAGGACAATTTCTAAAATATACATAACCCTTTCGGTAGGAAGCTGAATAATAAATATAATAGCGATTAAATAAATCGACAGCAGTAATAATCTTGGCATTTCCGGGTTGATAAAACGGGTTAAGATATCAATAAAACCAACCAGCGTGATGAGACCAGCGGAAAACCCGGCAAGCTGAATGATGCCAAAATGGAGAAGTGTTAACCACCGGCGCTTAAAAAATTTATCTGCGATTTCAGGGAGCCCTTGCCCTGGGAATTTCGTAATAGCTTTACTATAAAGGCAGGAAAGGGTAAAACCAATCGGTATGGCAATCAACACACCCATTACCGCTCCTTCATACCGGTATTCGATTAAGATTTTCGGTATAAAAATGATTACGTTAATTAACATATTGGTTAATATTAAATAGAGAAAATATCGGTTCAATCCCCTCCCTCCTTAACTAAGTTATTTTTTATTTGGCTTCGTTTGAATTAATGTAAGGAATGGCTGGCCAAAACTGTCCAGCTTAACCATGTACGCAATAAACAACAAAAACCCGATACCTACACCGACCAACCCGAATACAGTGGCGAGTCCCAAAACGATATATTTCACAATTCTTACTGAAAAACTGAAGGCATTAATAGGGACAACAAAGTTGGAAATGGCTACAGTCGATACAATGATAATCATAATATTACTCACTAGCCCTGCCTCTGTTGCTGCCTGCCCCAAAATTAAACCGCCTACGGTTGTCGCTGTCGGCCCAATTGCCTTTGGCAGCCGTATGCTGGCCTCTGTCAACATTTCCATCATAAACAGCATCAGCAATACTTCGACAAATGAAGGATACGGAACAAGATTTCGACTCCCAGCAATAGATAAGGCCAATTGCACCCGATATATCTCCGGGTTATAACTAGTTGTCGCCACATACAGCCCCGGTAAAACTATGCTGACAAAAAGGCCGATATAACGCAATGTCTGCAGGAATCTCCCAACCCAATAGGTTTGATAAATATCAGCCATTGAAGCCATAAAATCCTTCATTGAAGTTGGCAAAACAACGGCAAATGGCGAACCATGGATTAGTAAAATTATTTTTCCCGTTGACAAGTTTATAGCGACCCGGTCCGGTCTTTCCGTCACAAGCATGACCGGAAACAAGGATCGATTGCTTTTTTTGATACTGTCAAGCAGTTGTTCCCCGGTTTGAAACATATTGATATCAACATTAGACAAAAATTCTTTGATTCGGCCTAATGTGTCCATGTCAGCAAATCTCGTGTCATAAAGGAGCATCACCTTCGTTTTGGAAATGGTCCCCACTTGTGAGGATTCAACTTTTAAGGTGGCTTCTGGATAACGGTGGCGGATCAGGCCAAGATTTGTCGGCAAGCTTTCACTAAACCCCGATTGCGGCCCTTGGATCGTCGTTTCTACCGTTGTATCCTGAACTGCATTATTACGGTCAACCTTGCAGTCAAATAAAAAAATATAGTCCTGATAAAAAAGGACTGCTTCCCCCCTAAGCACACTTTCGACAGCTTGGGCTTCGGTCTTGAACGTTGATATTTTTGGATGGGATTGAAGGTAATCTAGAAATAACTCAGCGCCTTGTATTTCAAAAAAGGGTTTAAGGACATATTGGCCTAAAACCTGTTCATCACTGATTGATTTTATATAATAGGTTTCAAGATACTTTTCTTTCGTGAAGTTTTCTTTAAAAACTACATCTTCTGCCTTTTGAATTTTGTCCATTAGACTTTTTTTGATGGATTCCACTTTAGTAGTCGGCATATGTCTCCCTCTTTAACAACTGCTTTGTACGTTACTGTCCCACATTAGCTGGTATTTTATTCTAAAAAGAGAGGCGAAATATGAGTAATGAGTTTTGGTTTTTCGTTGAGTTTAGTGGTAATATCGTAGTAGTTTCGAAACATGTGCTTCAATTATAGAAAGTGATATTTTGATTTTTACATAAAAAAAGGGTGTTAACTATGATCAACTTTATCGGTATTACAGAGGGGAAAACAATAGAAAAACTCAATTCAATTGAAAATCTAAATCTTGATAAGTATAAATGGTTTTGGATTGATTTTAATGAACCGACTAATGAAGAAATGCAACTATTAAGTGATGCACTTCACTTTCATCCATTGGCAATTGAGGATTGTCTAAATAGTACCCTTCAAAGACCTAAACTTGATTATTACGATGATTATACTTTCTTTATTACTCATATTGTTCGACAGGAAGAAGGGGAAATCATCAAAGATGAGCTGGATTTTTTCGTTGCGGAAGACTTTTTAGTTACTTTTCATCTTTTGCCCTCGCTTGAGGTTTCTCAGGTGATGGGAAGATTAACTACTGAAAGTAAGGTAGATAAACTTACCAGCCCTCATGTGTTTTATGACATTCTAGACAAAATCGTGGATAACTACTTCCCGATTATTTATAAAATTGAGGACAAATTGGACGAAATCGAGGAAAATACGCTGAATAAACGAATGGACAATTTATTAAGTGATCTGTTTGAAACAAGATATATGTTATTGAATCTAACGCATACGGTCAATCCAATGCGTGACCTTTTATACCGAATGTTAAATTCGCAGCATTTAAAGGCGATTATTAAAAGAAAAGAGTATTTTTCAGACATCTACGATCACCTTTTAAAATTATCGGATATGGTGATGTCTAATAGGGAGATTACTGCGGACATCAGAGATAATTATCTATCGTTAAATTCTCACCAGACAAACAATGTAATGAAAGTCCTAACCATAATGACCTCTATATTCGCCCCCCTAACATTTGTGGCGGGAATTTTTGGAATGAACTTTAAAAATATGCCTGAGTTGGAATGGAAATATGGTTATCCCTATTCTCTTACTTTGATGGCAGTTATTGGATTAACGCTGTTATATTGGTTCAAAAAAAAACGATGGTTTTAATCGCAAAAATGGAGCTGGAGAATTATTTCTCCAACTCCAGTACCGTAAGTTGATCTCCCTCATCTAGCATGAGTTTTTCTTTAAATGTGACAAATACCAGATTACCGTTTTTACGTTTAATACATAACGGAATTCCTCTTATCTCTAGTTCCTCCTTAAGCACAGTTTGATTCATATTAATTTCAATAGTTTTCATGGAGTAGCCAATGTTAACTTTTTTATTTAACTCCGTAAATGTTGCCCCCTCTCCAAATAACAAATGCGCTTTTAGAGCAGGTGGAATTTCTTTGTGTTCCGTTTGACTCGCTCCAATTGGCAAGGAAAATGTGTTGTTATAGCCGAATTCAGGGATGTAGGTTTGACAAACAAGCGCATTATACGCTACATCCCCCTTCATAGCTAAAATTGTATCATAAGGGGACATGTCTATTTCGAATTCACTATGCTCCGAGAGAATTTCTCCATGGTAAGTCGCAATCCCCAACTTTCTTGCCCGGTATAATCGATCATCGGATGTATCCGTAATCAGGACCGAAGTCCCTAATTCTTTTAAATGCTGTGCAAAAGCTATGGAAAAACTACTGGCACCCACAATCACGACGCCTGAGGAGTTTGTATTAGCCAAATCCAGTTTCCGAGCAATTGGACCGATTGAAAAACCATGTGCACAAACCGTAATAAAAACTAAAGCTAACGTAAGAGGAGTTAAAATGGAGGCACTTTGATAGCCGTCTTCGATTAATAACTCGGCAAAATACCCTGAAACAGTCAATGCAACAATTCCTCTTGGCGCAATCCAGCCTATTAGCGTTTTTTCAGATAAAGTCAGTTCTGTTCCAATCGTAGATAACCAAATAGACAACGGCCGAACGATGAAAAGCATGGTAATGACAAATAAAATAATCGGCCAAGTGAAAATACCTATAATCGTTTCTCTTGTAAGTGATGCCGTCAATAAAATAAAAACTGTAGAAATAAGCATAACCGAGATATTTTCCATGAAATGACCAATACTTCCAATAGAATGGACATATTTCTTGGACCGGGCTAATGTTAGCCCCATGGTGGTCACAGCAAGCATTCCGGTTTCGTGCATGATGACTTCACCTAACGTGAAACAAATTAAGACACAGCTAAAGATTATTGGGGATTTCAGGTATTCAGGGAACAACCCTTTACTAACTAAAAGACTAACGAGTATACCAATGACATAACCTACTAAAATTGCTAAGATGGAATCGACAAAAAATGGAATAAGATCACTAAATTGAAACACTTGCACCGAGGTTATTTTAATAATCTCATAAGCAAATAAAGCTAGCATTGGACCAACCGGATCAACAATAATGCCTTCCCATTTCAGTACTGAAGAGACTCGGGGGGTTAATTTTGCTTGCCTAAGCAAGGGGATAATGACCGTAGGACCGGTAACAACAAATAATCCACCAATGATAAAAGAGATCTCAAGACTTAGTCCAGCAATAAAATGGGCTGCTAATGACCCCCCAATCCAAGCTAAAAGGGCACCCAAAGTCACGATACGAAAAACTGATTTAGAGATACCTTTCAGTTCACGGATATCAAGGCTTGTACTGCCTTCAAATAAAATCAACGCAACGGCAAGAGATATAATTGGGCTATAAAGTCCCCCTAGTCCTTCTTGTGGATTGACTAAATCGAGTATTGGACCAATCAAAAGTCCAGCAATCGTCATTATCACGATAGATGGCCACTGGATCCGCCAGGCTAACCACTGTGAGAACATCCCGAGTGCAATAACGATAACAATACTCATCAAAGTAAATTCTTGTGTAATATAAATCACCCTCTTTTTGAATTAAAAAAGTATATCATCTTCCTAGCTAATGCAGTTGCAGATACGATAACATTTACAACCATTATGCTAATTAGTATTCAGTCTTCAATAATTTTTTAGTTTGGAAAAGCTTTGTTAACAAAATAATTTTATTAAATTCCCCCGAAATTAAATCAATTGATCATTTATTGCATAAAAATTGCACGATTTTTGCAAACTTAATCCTTATAGGAGGTGTTTGTGCATAGTTAAAGTTAAAATCGTGGTAAGTTTATCTATATTTTTACTTTTATATTCAGCAGCTTGGTTATTGCAGCAAAAAAATCATTGGGAATTTAATGATTATAAAATGGAATCTCCTACAAACAACCTGAACGTGGTTCCATTAAATACACAAAATACTCAGTTGAATATCCATTTAAACCCCGAGGAATTAAATGTAAATCGGAAAAGGAAATTTTATAAACCATTTAAGCCAAGGGAATATGTTCGAATTGAAGAATTTAAGTAAAAGTGTTCCAAGCCAATAACTTGGAACACTTTTTTACTCTTGAATTGAATTAATCTGCAGATGATTTAGACATCATTTTTTTATATTCTTTTAAATCGTCTCTAATACTTTTATCCCAAAGTGGTACTCCCGCATTATAAGCAGCCCTGTTAATTAAATGACCGGAAATTGGGGAGGTCATAAAGAGAAAGATAATTCCTAAAATAATTCGGGAATTTAAATGTCCTTTTAGGGCAACAAAATAAATAAATGTTCCTAATAAAATCGACATTACCCCTAATGTTGCCGCTTTTGATGCTGCATGGTTTCTTGCATACACGTCAGGGAGTCTGATGACTCCAAAGGTAGCAATCAGGCAAAGAAGGGCACCGATAAGAATAAAAAATCCAATTACAAAATCAACGAGTGCGCTCACGTTCAATAATAACCCCCTTTTCCAAATACTTGGCAAATGCTATCGTTCCAATAAAAGCGAGAATCCCTAGAAGAAGGATGATCTCTAGAAATGCATTAGATTTTAATACGATCGAGATAAGAGCTGTTATGGCCATAAGATTAACCCCGATTGCATCTAAGGCAATAACACGATCCGGTATGGTAGGCCCTTTAATAACTCGATAGATAAGTCCGAGCATCGCTAAGGAGCAGCATAATAAAGCAATTCGAATAACGATTTCGAGCATTATCCACTCACCTCCAAAATGGCTTTCTCAAACGTATTTTTGATACTGCTGATTTCATCTTCTACTTCTCCTATATCCATCGCATGAACAAATAATGTTTTATTGTCTTCTGATATGTCAATAACTAGAGTGCCAGGCGTCAACGTAATCAAACTGGATAATAGGGTAATTTGCCAGTCCTTTGTTAGTTCAGTTTGCAAGGCAAAGATGCCGGGACTCATATCTAATTTAGGTTTTAACACGATTTTGACAATCGCAATATTAGATAAAAGAAGTTCTTTTAAAAAGATTAAGGAAAGCTTGATAAATGACCAAAATCTAAATAGGTAAAAGCGGCTTTTGAAAAAACGCCTTAAAACGAAAATAACAAGCAGACCAAACAAATAACCTTTCACAAAGCTAATGGGATCAAAAGAAACCTTAATAAACATCCATAGATAAGCCAGTACTATATTTAATAAAATTTGAAATGCCATTAGTAATCACTCCCTTAAGACAGCTTTAATATAAATATCAGGATTTGCTAATGTATCAGCTGCCTGAGAAATATAAGGCAAAAACGCTTCTGTATTAATCCCATATAAAACAGAAATAGCTACTATAATAACTGGAGAGATCAGCAGCCAACTAACAGGCGGCCTTCCTTCTTCTCTAAAGGTTGGGTCCTCCCCCCAAAAACCATTAATGAATATCTTCATCACCGAAAATAATACGAGTAAACTTGAAAGTAAAACAATCGAAGCACCCAGAAAGTTTTTTTCTTCAAATCCCCCTTGTACTATGAGTAGTTTGCCAACGAATCCGCTTAAAGGAGGAATACCGGCAAGAGCTAAAGCTGCAATAAAAAAGGTCCATGCGAGGCCCGGATAATGGCGCATAAGCCCACTGAATTTTTTCAAATTAGATGTTCCTGTTATCGTGACGATAATGCCAACTAGAAGAAACAGTCCTGCTTTAATGAGCATATCATGGACAAAATAGTACACAGATCCAGTAAGCGAATCAGGATTCATTACTGATATGCCATAAAGAATCACGCCAACTGCAACAATGATATTGTAAATAATGATTTTCTTTATATCCCAATAGGCCAAAGCTCCAATGACACCGGCTACAATCGAAAGAATCGATAAAACAGAAAGAAGTTGGAACGTAAAGTCCATATCATTATAGAAAAATAGCGTAAACGTTCTGGTGATAGAATAGACTCCGACTTTCGTTAATAGGGCACCGAAAAGGGCTAAGACGGGTGCCGGGGGTGCAAAATAGGAGCCTGGCATCCAAAAGAAGAGCGGAAAAATCGCGCCTTTTAAGCCAAAGACAATTAAAAACATAATGGCAATAACGGATAAAATACCAGGCATTCCATTTTCGCTGATTTCGTTTATACGCTCAGAAATATGGGCCATATTCAATGTCCCAACTACAGAATATAAATAAGCAACAGCAATTACAAATAATGCTGACGAAATCACATTGACCAGCAAATATTTAATGGATTCCCTTAATTGAATTTTTGTTCCCCCAAGCACTAGCAAAACATATGAAGACATGAGCATAACTTCAAAAAATACAAAAAGGTTAAAGATATCTCCCGTCGTAAATGCGCCGTTGACCCCAACTAATAAAAAGCTAAAAACCGGGTAGTAGTAATATTTTTCACGATCAGCTCCTATAGATTTGAAGGAGTAAATTAAACAAACAAACGTAATTATACTTGTAGTAAATACCAATAGTGCTGAAAACATATCGGATACTAATGTAATCCCAAAGGGAGCATCCCAGTTTCCCATATTAAGTGATTGAATCCCATCACGACGGACTTCTTGGATGATGATAAAAGAAACCACCATGGTTCCAATGGATGATAGGACAGCAATAACACGCTGTGCCAAAATATTTTTGTTCAGGCAAATTAAAACTGCCCCTGTTAACAATGGAATTAAAATGGGTAATATGATTAAATTAGTCATTTTGCTCTGGCCCCTTCATATTTTCCACATTATCCGTTCCCAGTTCTTGATAGGTCCTGTAAGCCAACACCAAGAAAAAAGCTGTAACGCCAAAGCTAATGACAATAGCTGTTAATATTAAGGCCTGCGGCAGCGGATCTGTATAGAGTTCAGCATTTTCTCCCAGTAAAGGTACTGTACCTCTTTTTAAACCGCCCATTGTTAAAATAAGAAGATGTGCGCCGTGGCTCAATAAACCAGTTCCGATAATAATGCGTAGTAAACTTTTAGACAGTATTAAATAGGTGGCTGTCATAAATAAGATGCCAATGACAAAAGCCATTAATATTTCCATTATTCATCCTCTCCTATCGTTAGAATAATGGTCATCGTAACTCCGACAACAACAAAATAAACTCCTAAATCAAAAATTGTAGCTGTATGAAGAGCTAAATCTCCTAGCACTGGTAGTTCAACATGTGTGAAGACATGTGTTAAAAAAGGAACTTTAAATAAAATAGCACCTGCACTTGTTCCGATCGCAAATAATAAGCCAATGGCCGTGACGATTCGGTAGTTAACAGGCAAGATCTTTTGCACCGTCTTTATATCATAAGTAATTAATAAAAGAACAATCGCTCCCGCTGTCATCAATCCGCCAATAAAGCCGCCCCCCGGATAATAGTGGCCGGCGGTGAAAATATAGATTGAAAATAGGACGATGAAGAAGAGAAGCAATTTTATGGCTGTTTCGAGAATCATATTATTCGGCTGTCTCATCCATCTTTCATCCCTTTCATTCTTAATTTAATCATCCCGTAAATCCCTAAGGAGGCAATTGCTAGTACAGTAATCTCAAAAAGCGTGTCAAATCCGCGAAAATCAACTAGAATTACGTTTACCATATTTTTTCCAGCCGCTTCTTTATAAGTGTTTTCCACATAAAATTTTGAGATAGAATCAAACAGTTTCTGGCTGTGCGCCGAGAGAGCGATTGCTGTTACGACTGCACCAACTCCTACTGAAATAAGGGCATTTGTTAATTTAAATCTTATACGAGTCTCATATTGACGTAATTTTGGCAGATGATAAAAACAGACTAAGAACAATGCAACTGAAATCGTTTCAATCACCAGCTGGGTTAAAGCCAAATCAGGTGCTCTAAAAAGGACGTAGTATAGTGAAACGGTATATCCTACGGCACCAAGAATAATGATGGAAGTCATTCTGGATTTGACAAATAAAATGCTGATGGAGCCAACAACCAAAAATATAGCAAGTATCCATTCATAAATCCCGATGGAAGAAATATTGCTTGTATCAAACTTAAAGGCATCCTTCCAAAAAAGAGTGACCATCAAAATGAAAATAAAGAAAGCAAATATATAGACAAGATAGGAGCGAATCGAACCATTCATATATTTGTTCGTTACTTTATAGGAGCCCGCTTGGGACCACTCTAGCAGGCGGTCATAAAAGTGAAACAGAGAAAACTTCTCTGGCATAAAAGAGTAAGCCTTTATCCACTTCGGCAAAGTTTTATAAAGGATGATTCCTAATAAGATGACACCTAAAGTCATAAAAACTTCAATTGTAAAGCCATGCCAAAACGAAATATGAACCACAAATTCTTCACCTGAATTTAATAAACTTGGCAAAATAGAACCCATAGCTGGAGAAATCAAACTATCTGATAACAGATTTGGGAATATCCCGAAAATGATTACAAGTGATACTAGAAAGACAGGCGGTATTAACATTCCTAAAGGTGCTTCATGCGGCTTCTTGTCCAGCTTTTCAGGCTGATACTTTCCTGTGAATGTTTTGAAAACCAGAATAATACTGTAAAGGAATGTGAAGATACTGGCAATCCACGCTATAACGGGGAATAATGCCCCAAATGTATCCAGGTTGAAAATATCCAATTGCGTTACTCGAACCATGGATGTAAAAAACATCTCTTTACTTAGGAATCCATTAAATGGGGGAAGCCCTGCCATAGAGAAGGTTCCAATCAGTGAAATCGTAAAGGTGATCGGCATAATATGCATAAGTCCGCCAAGCTTTCGGATATCTCTGGTTCCAGTTTCATGATCTATAATCCCGGCAGCCATGAACAGGCTTCCTTTGAATGTTGCGTGGTTGATTAAATGGAAAATGGCTGCTGTTATTGCAACAATATAAATATTGTCATCCAAATCTTCGTAATGAAGCGCGGCAGATCCGACACCGAGTAATGACATAATCAATCCCAGCTGACTCACCGTTGAAAAAGCAAGAATACCTTTTAAATCTGTTTGTTTAATCGCGAATATAGAACCCCAGGTTAAGGTGATGATTCCTACTCCAGCTATTAGCCAAAACCAAAAACTTGATTGTCCAAATACCGGAGTTAATCTTGCCACTAAATAAATTCCGGCCTTTACCATCGTGGCTGAATGCAAATAAGCACTTACTGGTGTAGGCGCCTCCATCGCATCAGGTAGCCAAATATAGAAAGGAAATTGAGCCGACTTTGTAAAAGCGCCTAACAAAATACAAATTAACGCAGGTACAAAGAACGAGTGATGAAATATATCGTTAGATTGAGCCGAGATTTCGGTAATACTGAATGTCCCTGTCATGATGTATAAAAGGACGATTCCACCTAGCATAGCCAGACCGCCAAACACCGTAATTAACATAGACTTTTGTGCTCCATAACGGGATTTATCTCGTTCATACCAGTAACCGATTAATAGAAAGGAAGAGAAGCTTGTTAGCTCCCAGAAGGCATACATGACAATCAAGTTATCTGATAAAACAACACCTAGCATCGCACCCATAAAAAGCAATAAATAGACATAGAAGGTATTAAGCTTTTCTTTATTTTTTGCTAAGTAATAGATCGAATAAAAAACGACTAAAGCTCCGATACCAGTAATTAAAAGGGCAAATAAAAGGCCGAGCCCATCAACTTTTGCTGTGAAATTTATTCCTAAAGAAGGAATCCAGTTTAATGTTTCCATAAAAGTATTTTGATTTGATATTTTTGGAATGGTGGAAAGAAAATAGATAAACAGTAAAATAGGAAGTGGAAGAACAAACCATCCAGTATGTATGCGATTAAACTTTTTATAAAAAATTGGTATAAAAATAGAAAATAATAGTGGCGAAACAATCGCCAAATGCAGATAAGACAATAGCAAATCCTCCCTTAGCAAAAAATTGAAATAAACCTTTCTTGAACAAGACCGAATAAAAGGCATATTGAATGTATTTTTCGACTCTCTCTACTTTATTAAATGATCAAATCACTCGCCTTCAATTTATTATTTGTATTAAATTTTTATAAAATACAAAAAGGAGCCTGTCACCAATGGGTAAAAATACCCCATTGGTGACAGGCTCCTCCGAAAACTTATCTTATTAATATTTAAAAATATTTTATCACATCTTATAGTAGAAAAAAAGCATAATTTTTTTGATTGTTTACCCTCCGCCTCTTAAAGGTTAATTAGCACTTTTGTCAACATATTTATCGTTCAGCTATTTCTTTAATCAATTTTTCAATTTTCTTCTTTCTTATCTTTTCTTCTTTTCTTGCCATTTTTACCTCTTGGTCTAGAGCTTTATATATAGAAACACACATAAAAGCCATAATAATTCCAAACGGCAATGCTGTTATTATGGAGGCTGTTTGTAAACTCTGCAAACCACCACTTAATAATAAAACAATTGCAATCGTCGATTGTAGAACTCCCCATGACAGCTTCACTTTATTTGATGGATTCAGATCTCCTTCAGAAGATAACATCCCCAGAACAAAAGTCGCCGAATCTGCTGACGTGATAAAAAACGTCACGATTAAAAGAGTTGCAATGATACTCATTATAATTCCGAACGGTAATCCTTCTAAGGTTGTAAATAAAGCTGAAGTAATATCATTTTGTACTGCTTGAGCAATTTTTTTACCGTGGAACATTTGAAGATTCAAAGCACTTCCGCCGAAAACAGAAAACCAAATAAAACTAAATAAACTAGGAATTAAAAGGACACCCAGAACAAATTCTTTAATTGTTCTCCCTTTAGACACCCTTGCAATAAACATTCCAACAAAAGGAGCCCAAGCAATCCACCAAGCCCAATAAAATAGTGTCCAAGCTCCAATCCATGGATTATTTTGAAAGGGCGTTAATCGAAGACTCATTTGTAGAAGGTTTTGGATATATGCCCCAATCGTTACAGTAAAAGTATCTAAAATAAAGAATGTTGGTCCAAGAATAAAGGTAACTAACAGTAAACCAACTGCCAAAATAAGATTCCCATTACTCAGAATTAAGATTCCTTTATCAAGCCCAGTTGTTGCTGAGATTAGATAAAGAACCGTTACAATTGCTATGATAATAATTTGCCATGAATTAGATGTTGAAATTCCGAACAAATGTGATAGGCCGCCGTTTATTTGTAAAGCCCCCAGACCAAGGGATGTAGCCACCCCAAAAACAGTTGCAATAATAGCAAGAATATCGATTGCTTTTCCAATCGGTCCTTTCACTTTTTCCTTTAAAAGCGGATAAAAGGTCGAACTTATTAATCCCGAATAGCCTTTTCGATACTGAAAATAAGCTAATGCTAAAGAGATGATTGTATAGATCGCCCAAGGATGTAATCCCCAATGGAAAAATGAATAGCGGATAGCTACCCTTGCTGCATCGGGTGTCTTTGCATCTCCATACGGAGGGTCAATAAAGTGGGAAATCGGTTCAGCAACACCCCAAAATACAAGACCTATTCCCATTCCTGCACTAAAAAGCATTGCAAACCATGAAAGATTGGAGTATTCTGGCTCATCATCATCAGAACCTAATCGAATGCTTCCAAACTTACTAAAGGCTAAATAAATAGCAAAGATTAAAAACCCTAAAGCTAAAAACAAATACAGCCAACCAAATTTGTCAATTGTAAAAGCAAATGCCTCTTTGGATATGGCGCCTAAGTTTTTCGGAGCTATCCCTCCCCATAATACAAATAATAATGTGATAAGGACTGACAGTTTATAAACCAACATTCCATTCCTCCATTAACTCCTTTTAACATAATATTTGTAAAGAGCCCTTTTTTTAGTCGGCTTCTAATGCTTTAAAGCATGATAGATGAAAACTTAATGTTATTCAGACCCTTCACTTTTTTGGGGGAACATATTGAAAAATCTCTTTCGATTCAAAACAATCCACTAACCGGTTTAACCAGTCATAATAGTCCAGCGCATCTGATAATTTTTTTATATCCACCTGTGCATCCATTTTTATTTTACTATCCACATTTTCGTCTTCTAAAAGCAGCTTTAATTCTGCAAGTGACTTTTCCATGGCTGAAACATTGATCGCGATACCAGATCTCCATTTAATTGAAAAAAAGTCAATAAAAGTTTGATACCAATCTAGTTCGGCCTCGTAAAGGTCCTTTCTGACCCCCTTCTTCCAAACTTTACCGACCATCTTTAACTCTAACAAACTTCTTACCGATGTACTCATACTGGTTTTACTCATGCCGAGCTCTTCTTTCATTTCATCGAGGGTTAAAGGGCCTTCTTGAAAATATAAAGCACCATATAATCTTCCAATGGATTCTGTTACCCCATATAAATTCATGTTTTTAGAAATAGCATCAATCACCCGCTCGCGTGCTTGCTTCAAACTCTCTTCCCCATTCATTTAGCTATCACATCCATATAATATACACATTCATCATTAGCCTACCATTTTTTAATAAAAAGTAAAGAATTGACCAATTGAGGAAATGGGAGCATTTTCAAGGAATTCTAAGAATTCGATGTATTCAGTACGTACAGTTTTTTCTGTTTGTAATTTTCAGCCAAATATGCCCAATTAACAACTTTGAGTATTTGGGTAAGTTGTTACTATAATTAAAAAGTCCTAATACTTTCGTAAAATCAATTGAGGTGAATGAATGAACAGTAAAGATAAAAAAATCATTGTTAAAAATGTAACGAAAATTTTTGGAAAATCCAAAAAGGCCCTCCATTTATTAGATAAAGGAGAGTCAAAACAAACTATTTTAAAGAAAACAGGTGCAACAGTTGGAGTGAATCAAGCTTCTTTTGAGGTAAATGCAGGAGAAATATTTGTCATCATGGGCTTATCTGGAAGCGGAAAATCCACTCTTGTAAGAATGCTTAACCGACTGATTGAGCCCTCTGCTGGGGAAATCGTCATTGACGGGAAGGAAATCGTCAAAATGAAGAAGGAAGAGTTAAGGGACTTACGCCGCAAAAAAATAAGCATGGTATTTCAAAAATTTGCCCTTTTCCCCCACCGAACAGTCTTGGAAAATACAGAATACGGTTTAGAGGTCCAAGGTATACCAAAAGAAACTCGTATCGCTAAATCCATGGCCGCCTTAAAGCTGGTAGGACTTGAAGGGTATGAGGACCAATACCCTAGTCAATTAAGCGGCGGCATGCAACAAAGGGTTGGTTTGGCGCGAGCATTAGCAAATGATGCTGAAATTCTTCTAATGGATGAAGCATTTAGCGCTTTGGATCCCTTGATTCGAAAAGACATGCAGGATGAGCTTCTTGATCTTCAGGCGACAATGCAAAAAACGATTGTATTTATTACCCATGATTTAAATGAAGCATTGCGAATTGGTGATCGTATTGCCCTTATGAAAGATGGATCCATCGTTCAAATCGGAACCCCTGAAGAGATTCTAATGAACCCATCAAACGACTATGTTGAGAGATTCGTAGAAGATGTAGATTTATCTAGAGTACTAACTGCCGGACATGTCATGAAACGGGCAGAAGCTGTTTCAATTGAAAAAGGACCAAGGGTTGCTCTTCAAATGATGAAGGAATTGGGGATTTCCAGTATATATGTCGTGGATAAAAAGAAACAATTACTCGGTGCGATTACAGCATCTGATGCGAAAGAGGCAATGGAGCGCAATGAAGGAATCTTCAGGATTCTACAGGCAGGGATTTCCACTGTAGTTACGACTACTTTGTTATCGGATGTCTTTGATAAAGTGGCAGCCGCCACGATTCCAGTTGCGGTCGTCGATGACAGAAATAGGCTAAATGGTATTCTTGTCCGAGGGGCAGTGATTGCTGCTCTAGCAGGCAACAATGATGCTATTAACAATATTGATCATGCAGGGGCCGAAGCCGAAGTAGCGGCCGACCAAGTAAACATGGAGGTGAATTAACATGGAACAATGGCTCCCGAAAATCCCTGTAGCTGATTGGGTAGATACTTTCGTTAGCTGGCTGACAGAAAGTTTGGCAGTGGCATTCGATGGAATCACCAACATCCTTCAAGCAATTGTTGATGGATTAGTGGTAGGCTTTGGCTTTATACCCTCCTACATATTTATGATTCTCTTAACCTTGCTTGCCTGGAAAGTTTCAAATAAAAGGGTCGCACTGTTTACGTTAGCCGGGTTATTTCTTATTGCCAATCTTGGCTATTGGGATGCAATGCTCGAAACTTTGGCTTTAGTGTTATCAGCCGTCATCATTTCGATTGTATTAGGAATACCAATAGGAATTTGGGCTTCTCAAAAACAAACGGTCAGGCAAATCGTTACACCTATTTTAGATTTTATGCAAACCATGCCTGCCTTTGTCTACCTGATACCCGCCATTTTCTTTTTTAATATTGGAGTGGTTCCAGGGGTGGTCGCTTCCGTCATATTCGCTATGCCGCCTACAATTCGCTTAACAATTCTTGGTATTCAACAGGTCCCTGCTGACCTAATTGAAGCAACAGCTGCGTTTGGTTCAACCACAAGACAACGATTACTCAAGGTGCAACTTCCCTTAGCGATGCCAACCATTATGGCAGGAATTAACCAATGCATTATGCTTGCCCTATCCATGGTGGTTATCGCATCGATGGTTGGAGCCCCTGGTCTTGGAGCAGATGTTTATCGAGCTGTTACGCAAATTCAAATTGGTAAGGGTTTTGAAGCCGGTCTATCCATTGTCGTCATTGCAATCATTCTTGACCGGGTTACTCAAAATATTGGAAAAAACAAAAAACGAGGGGGAACTGTTTAAAATGAAGAAGTTGATGATTATATTTTTATCGATTTTAATGGCATTGGGACTTGCTGCTTGTGGATCTGACAAAACCACTGGCGATGACAAGGGAGAAACTAGCAAGAAGTCTGTAGGCGAAAGCGTCGATTATAAAATAATTGGGATTGACCCTGGCGCCGGTCTTATGAAGGCTTCCGCGAAAGCTATCGATGAATATGGATTGGATAAGTGGAAGCTTGTGGAAGGATCTAGTGCTGCCATGACCGCTTCACTCAAGAAGGCTTATGACAAGAAGGAGCCTATTATTGTAACTGGATGGACACCACATTGGATGTTTGCTGAATTCGATTTAAAATATTTAGAGGACCCGAAAGGTGTTTTTGGAGAAGACGAAACCATTCATACGATTGTTAGAAAGGGATTAAAAGAGGACCTTCCTGATGCTTATAAAGTTTTAGATCAATTCAATTGGACTCCGGATGAAATGGGTACTGTCATGAATAATATTGTCAATGGTGAAGAGCCGGAAGAAGCGGCTGCCAAGTGGGTAAAAGATAATGCCGATAAAGTAAAGGAATGGACAAAAGATGCCAATAAAGTAAACGGTGAAAAAATTACCCTTGGATATGTGGCGTGGGACAGTGAAATTGCCAGCACCAATGTTATTGGGAAAGTCTTAACAGACCTTGGCTATAAAGTTACCCTCCGCCAAGTAGAAGCAGGTCCAATGTGGACCGGAGTCGCGGATGGAAGCCTAGATGCTCACGTTGCAGGCTGGCTCCCTTCGACCCATGCAGATTATTATGAAAAATACAAAGGGAAATTTGAAGACCTGGGAGAAAACCTCAAAGGGACTAAATTGGGTCTAGTCGTCCCAGCCTATATGGAGATTAATTCCATTGAGGAATTAAAATAATAATGAGCCTTTTCCCTTCATAGTCTTGAAAAAGTTTAAAAATTTTATATAGACATCTCTTTCTTTGGTGCAGTGATGCTTTGTTGGAGTCACCACCACATGAAGAGGTGTCTCTTCTTTTATCATTCCGGTTCTTCCCAGTCCTTTTGATTAATACTTTTTTAATTGTCTTCTCCAGGATTGTAATAGTATGGATTCCCTTTATGTTCTTTCATAACATTATTATCAATAAATAACTTCCCGTTTTCTAAATAAGTGGCTAATATGATGTTCTCCACTTTTTCCCCCGTTTTTTCTACCTCGTTCATCAGCCAGCCTTGTTCTAGTTGGAGGTATTTTAGATTATGATAAATAATTTGCCCGTCCATAATTAGTGGTATTGGGACATACTCTTTCTTCACCTTTAAATTTAAATCATTCGGCTGAATTGGCCGGTATTCTGATTTAGGTATCACACTAATGCTGCCTGTTTCCTCCATTACAGCAAGATCAATATTTTGTGTATCCGTATACCCTTGCACCCTCAAATGCGATAATAATTCATTCATCGGCATACGCACCTTTTTCAGTCCTGTCCGATCTATATCACCATTGCGAATTAACACAGTAGGACTTTCATAAATGATCCATCTTAATTTGTTATGTAACGATAGACGAATTAAAATTTTATATAATACGACTGTTATTGCTGCATAAGTTAAAGCTTTGCCTAGTCCATTTACCTCAATAGGCGTACTAATAATATTTGTTAGGACAAAGATATACAAAAGATCGAAGGTATGCATCTGCGATACAGCCTTTTTACCTGTCACCCTTAAAAATACATATCCTGCTAAAAAAACAATAATTGTGCGGTAGATTAATTCCAATATGTATCTCCCCTAGCAATAGTAAAACGACCATTTGACTCGATGTTAGTATTAGATTTTTTTTTGCATCTAAACCAGAAGCATTTTATTAACATGGAAATTTAGATGTATAATAAAAAAGATCGCTATTATAGAGAGGAGATCGTAATTGTGGCATATCCAAACACGGAAGATACAATGAAGCTATTGACAGAGTTAGTCTCCATTCCAAGCCCGTCCGGAAATACGAATGAAGTGATTACCTTTGTTGAAAAATTCTTTGCTGAACTGCAGATTGAAACGAAGAGAAATCGTAAAGGCGGCCTTATTGCAACACTGGAAGGCAAAGACAAAAGCCAGCACAGGATGCTGACCGCTCATGTAGATACACTCGGTGCCATGGTAAAGGAAATAAAATCTAACGGCAGACTGAAAATTGACCTGATTGGCGGATTTAAGTACAACTCGATCGAAGGTGAATACTGCCAAATTGAAACATCGAGCGGCGAGAAATTCACTGGGACCATCCTGATGCATCAAACATCCGTCCACGTTTACAAAGATGCCGGAAAAGCGGAACGGAATCAGGAGAATATGGAAATTCGAATTGATGAGAAAGTACATACAGCAGATGAAGTCCGCGTGCTTGGAATTGAAGTAGGAGATTTTGTTTCCTTTGACCCGCGCGTTGAGGTGACACCGAGCGGTTATATCAAGTCTCGCCACTTGGATGATAAAGCGAGCGTGGCTGTTCTCCTGCAATTAATTAAACAAATTAAAACGGAGAATATCCTTTTACCTTACACAACCCATTTCCTCATTTCAAATAATGAAGAAATTGGCTATGGCGGCAACTCCAATATTACACCGGAAACGGTTGAATACTTAGCGGTGGATATGGGAGCAATGGGAGACGGACAGTCAACCGATGAATACACGGTTTCGATCTGTGTGAAGGATTCAAGCGGTCCATATCATTACGGCTTACGAAAACATTTGGTGCAGCTTGCAGAAGCTAACAATATCGGATATAAGCTTGATATTTATCCGCACTATGGGTCAGATGCCTCCGCTGCAATCCGTTCAGGACATGATATTGTCCATGGATTAATCGGTCCCGGCATCGATTCATCACACGCGTTTGAACGGACCCACAAATCGTCACTAGAAAATACAGCCAAGCTTTTGTACCATTACGTTCAATCGGATTTAGTTTTATAAAACCTTCTTAATAAAAAAGACCAATTAGATAGATTGTCGAGAATGAATATTTTTCTCGGCAATTTTTTATTTTGTACAGAATTTTTATTAATAGATTATCACTGCTAAAGGGCCTCTTGATTTCCGCTCCGGGCACTCGCTTTCCGCGGGGAGGTCCTGGAGCCTCCCCGGCACGCCCGCGGAAAGCGAAGCGCCTGGAGCGCAAATCAACAGACTTTTCAACAGCCTGTCCCCCCCAATTCCTTTTGAGTTTCTTAATAAAATTTAATAATTTATTAAGTTTTTATTTATTGAGGCGGGAATAAAAGCTATTTATGATTAGTTAGTAGATTAAAAAAATGGTTCATTTTAACTACATCAAAACAACAATACTGGAGGATTCACCAATGTTTGCTAGGTTAAAAGTTTTCTTTGCCAATCAAAAGATAAAGTGGTTTGGCAGATTTTTTTATTACTTGCTTATCCTCCTTCTATTATTCTTCATGTATGGCTTCAACGACGCAAGCGCAGGCGCTTATATTTATAACGATTTTTAACGGGAGGCATCCAAGATGAAAATGTTATTAACCATTCAGAACTTTGCAATTTCAAATCCAAATACATTGGCATATATCTCTCCCACTGAAGAAATCACTTATGGTGAGTTATGGAGACACTCTGAACAAGTAGGAGCATATCTTCTTAACGAAATGAACGAAAGAAAAAATCCTGTGATTGTATATGGCCATATGGATGCTTCCATGATTAGTTCCTTTTTGGGCTGCGTAAAAGCAGGATTAGCCTATATCCCTGTTGATACTTCCATTCCAATCGAAAGAATCATGACGATCATCAGCCGTTCCCATGCGGAATTCGTAATCAATACAACTGGGCTGGACCTTGATGTTGACAATCTTCCTGTCACGACTGTTAATTTTGAAAAAATCATGGCTGAACAGGTAACAACTGCCCCAATTCATGTCGAAAATTGGGTTGACGGTGACGAAAACTATTACATTATTTATACATCGGGCAGTACGGGCAATCCAAAAGGTGTGCAGATTTCCGCCAATAACCTGCAAAGCTTTGTCGATTGGATGTTGAACGACTTTCCAATCACAAGAAATCAGCGGTTTTTAAACCAGGCTCCCTACTCTTTTGATCTTTCCGTAATGGACCTATATCCAGCGCTTGCAAGCGGAGGGACTATTTTCGCGATTACAAAAGAGATGATTGCTAAGCCAAAGCTGCTATTCGAAGCATTAGCAAAATCCAAAACAGAGGTCTGGACCTCGACACCATCATTCGTGCAAATGTGCTTAATGGATCCGTCCTTTAACCAAGAGCTTTTACCGGAACTGCAGATATTCTTATTTTGCGGTGAGATCTTGCCGGCTTCGATTTGTCAGCAGTTAATGGAACGATTCCCTAAAGCCAGGATTTTTAACACCTACGGGCCTACGGAAGCAACGGTTGCGGTCACTTCCGTTGAGGTAACACCAGAATTGCTTGAAGAGAATCCCAATCTGCCAATCGGCAAACCTAAAGCAGATACTCAGATCTTCATTGTCGACGAAAACGGCACCATCGTCCTTCCGGGAGAAAAAGGTGAAATGATTATTGAGGGTCCAAGTGTAAGTAAAGGCTATCTTGGAGAAAAAGAGCTGACTGAAAAAGCATTTCTTCGTATCGATGATAAACAGGCCTATCGAACAGGTGACGCCGCCCTTATCGACGAAAAAGGTTTGATTTTCTACAAAGGCAGAATGGATTTTCAAATCAAACTGCACGGCTACCGGATGGAATTGGAGGAGATTGAACATCATATTGCCAATTCCAAATATGTTAAATCTGCAGCGGTAGTGCCTATTTACCAAAATGACAAAATAGAGTATTTACTGGCAGCCATCATTCCTACTGCTCATGAGTTTGAAAAGGAATTTCAGTTGACCAATGCGATCAAAAAAGAACTCAGCAACGTATTGCCCGTCTATATGATTCCGAGAAAGTTCTCCTATTTTGAAGAACTGCCGATGACGGCAAACGGAAAAATGGATCGCAAAAAATTTAAGGAATTGGTGTTACAATGACACCATATGGTTCTTTTACATTTTTTATCATCCTTGCTGTACTTTTAGCGCCAACTGCTGTTCTGGGACTTATGGGAAAAAGATTTCACACTTACAATATGGTTATAACGGTTGTTGCCCTAGGGTTAATCTTTGCTTCATCCCTTAAGCAGGCTGCGGCCTTAAGTCTATTTACCGTTTGGCAGGTAGTATTAATACAGTCATATATTTCGTACCGAAAAAAGAGCAATAGCAATGGCGTCTTTTACGGGGCCGTGATCCTATCGATATTACCGCTTGTTCTTTCCAAGCTGCTGCCCTATTTTTCGGATGTTAATATCATTGGTTTTCTAGGTATATCCTATTTAACATTTAAGGGCACACAATTAGTGATGGAAACAAGGGATGGACTGATCAAGAAAAACCCTCCCCTTTCCCGCCTGCTCTATTTTATCTTGTTTTTCCCGACTATTTCATCAGGCCCGATTGACCGCTATCGTCGATTTGAAAAAGATATGGCTCTTGAAATGCCAGGGGAACAATATAAATTGTTGCTCTATGAAGGAATCAATAAAATTTTTCGTGGTTTCCTATATAAATACATTATCGGCTACTCTATTAATCACTATTTTATAGCCAATCTGAGATTTATTGCTCACAGTCATCTTGAGAATCATCTTTATTATATGTATGCTTACAGCCTTTACCTATTTTTTGATTTTGCCGGTTATAGCGCGTTTGCAGTTGGTGTCAGCTATATTATGGGGATTAAATCGCCGGAAAACTTTAATAAGCCATTTATTAGCCGTAATATAAAAGATTTCTGGAACCGCTGGCATATGAGCCTTTCTTTTTGGTTTAGGGACTATGTCTATATGAGATTTGTCTTTTGGATGACTAAGAAGAAATGGACAAAAAACAGAAACCTGCTCTCAAACCTTGGCTACATTCTGCTGTTTTTATTAATGGGAGTCTGGCATGGCCTTGAGATGCAATATATCATTTATGGGATTTACCACGCTGTATTAATGGTAGCCTATAATTCATTTGAGCAGTTGAATAAAAAGCATAAATGGTGGCCGAAAAATAAATGGACAAATGCCATCTCAATTGTGATTACCTTCCATTTCATTTGCTTTGGTTTTTATATTTTCTCTGGACAATTATTTCATAAAGGAGCTTGATTAAGATGGAATTCAAAAATGAAGTGATTTCTTTGTTGGCAGAAATTTGTCAGGACGATATTGTGAAGGAAAATCCGGATATTGATTTATTTGATGCCGGTTTATTAGATTCATTCGGAACAGTCGAACTGCTTGTTCAAGCCGAGGAACGTTTCGGTATTACTGTTCCGATTACAGAATTTGATCGTGAAACATGGAATACACCGAATCAAATTGCCATTCAGCTGGCTGATTTAAAATGAAAAAAGCCTTATTTTCTCCCATCCTCATAGCCTTTCTTGGATTGGTTATGATCATTGGGATACCCAATAATTGGATTATCAATATGATTCCCAAAAACAGGGTAGCACAAGCTGCAACAGAATTAAACCCATTTATGTTTCAAGGTAAGTATATTCAAGATAAGATGCTTGAAGATCCTCGTTATTTACCTATTTATGGGTCTTCTGAGCTTGCAAGACTGGACCGTTTCCACCCAAATAATTATTTTCAAGAAACCGGGGCTGATTTTACCCCTTTTCTTGTTGGCCGGGGAGGAATGGAATCATTAATCCATTTTCTTAATTTTTCAGAACATGCCCAGCAGCTGAAAGGCAAGAAGTTAGTTTTTGTTCTATCGCCACAATGGTTTCAGCCTGAAGGTACAGACGAAACCCATTTTGTTCCAAACTATTCCTCTTTACAGGGATATGATTTAGCCTTTAACAGAAATATCAATCCAGCCCTTAAGAAAAAGGCAATGAAACGTCTTTTACAGTTCTCGCCTGTACAAAACGATCCGATTCTTTCTACTATGTACCGGGCGGAATTGACAAAAGATTCGTGGATTAAACGAGAAAGTTATCTGGTGCGTCCGATTGCGTTCACCTATCGGGAGTTATTGGAGAAGAAAGACCTTTATTATACGTTAGCAGGTGGGTTTTCAAGCAAACGGGACATTAGTCCATCGGTTAAAAATAAATCATGGACTGAGTTAGCGGAACAGGCAGACCGATATGGCGAGAAAAGAGCAACGAATAATGCCTTTTATATTAGTAACTATCAGTATGATAAAATTCGAAAATTATTGCCTTCATTAAAAAACTCAAAAACAGGTGCTTCTTATGGCGAATCACCTGAATACGATGATTTTGAACTTGTTCTTGACCTTTTAAAGGATTCAGGGGCAGAACCATTATTTATATCTGTTCCGGTCAATGGTAAATGGTATGACTATACTGATTTCCCTCAAGAGGGTCGAACCGCCTACTACGATCGTATTAAGAAGCAAATTGAGGCGAACGACTTTCGGGTTGCCGATTTCTCCAATCATGAATACGACCCCTACTTTATGAAGGATACTATTCATATAGGCTGGAAAGGCTGGGTTTATGTTGATAAAGCCATAAAAGATTTCTATGATGGACATGAAAATACATCGGTAGCCTTGGAATAGACAGTGCTAGAATAATGGCGGATAAATCTGTATAATATATTTGAACAAATAATCACCGCTAGGAGATGAAGGAATGTTTTCCAACATTGGAGTACCCGGATTAATTTTGATCTTAATTGTTGCGTTAGTTATTTTTGGTCCAAATAAACTGCCGGAAATTGGCCGTGCCTTTGGTAAGTCCATCCGTGAATTTAAAAATGCCACCAGCGGAATTGCTGAAGATATTAAGGCGGAAATACATGAAGACATTAAAGAGGCGAAAAAAGTCGACATTACAAAATAATCCTAAAAACAAGGCTGTCTCAAAACACAAGGGCTTGACCCGTGTTGGGGCAGCCCTTTTTACTAGTCATTATCTTCTTGATTTTGCCAGTCCCTGAAGTTGATTCATGAGTTTTTTACGGGACTTGTCATTCCGCATTAAATACGCAGCACCTAATGCTACAGTTGTCATCATTAATTTTTTTCGATCCATACCCATACCTCCCTTTCATGTCTCCCTTTTAAAATTCCCCTTTGACAGTCTTTTAATAATGTAATTTTTATATTGTATAAACACTCAATAGAAAAAGCCAACTACAAATAATTGGCTTTTTCTTTGAGATTTTTTTATTCACCGAGTTTTTCTTTGAGCTTCGCATTATGTTCCTTAAATTGTAATAATAATTGATTAAGTGTTTCTGCTGCCTTTTTCGAATCGTTCTTCTCTACCGCAAGACTAAGGTCATGAAATGTTTTCCATTTCATCATATCTTTTTCACCATGAGCCTTTTTGATAAATTCTTCTTTGGTAATTTTCCCTTCATCTAATTGTTTCTTAAGCTCAGTCATTTTTTGCATTTTCTCTTTCTTCCATTGCTCCCGTTTTCCGGCATTTTCCGGACCCATCCATTTGGTGCGAAGAGCATTTCTCTCCTTTAGAACAGCCTCCCATTCTTTTTTCTTATCTGGAGTATACTTCTCTACCGATGATAAAAGCTGCTTCTGCCGTTCTGCCATTTTAGCCTGCCAGTCACGATGCATCCCATGTTCATGCTTAGTCTCTTCTGCTTCGCAGTCACATGGTTTTTCAAGCTGTTTCCCAGTAGTGTCAGGCACCATATTCGCCTTCCCAAGGCCAGGTACCGCCAAGAACAGTCCCAATAATAAACAAGCTATTTTACTTTTCATAAAAATCTCCTTTCAAAATCTTTTATATTGTTTCGAAACCAATAAATGTAATTTGGCACGAATTTATAATGCCCAATTTACGAAAAAAAATTTACCATTTTGACAAAATTTTAGTGATAATTAACTTGTACTCTCTTACAAAATATCGTAATCTATATACATAAATCACTTGTGAATATTTTCACATACTAAAAATAATAAAGCGAGGTTTGCCTTATTTTTTAAAAATTACATGTGAAATATTTCACAAATAAGGCGTCTTACTGGGAGCTGATGACATATGACAAAGCAAAAAATTGTGATTCTCGGTGCTGGATACGGGGGCATTATTACAAGCAAACGACTGGAGAAGTTGTTAAAAGACGGGGAAGCAGACGTAACCCTTATTAATAAACACGATTATCATTACATAACCACCCAGCTCCACAAAATTGGCGTTGGTACGGCGGCAGATCGGCAATTTGCCATTTCCATTCCGGATTTAGTTGATTCCAACAAAACCCGATTTATTAAAGGTGCAGTATCCACTGTCGACATCCAAAACCAGTTAGTTCACCTAGATGGCGGGGATACCATCGAATACGACTATTTAGTTACGGCATTAGGCTTTGAAGTAGAAACATTTGGGATTCCAGGCATTAAAGAAAATGCCTTGGCAATCCGCAGCTTTAGAAGCTCAAAAGCAATTTATCATCATATCACAAAGCAGTTGAACCTTTATAAAGAGGATCAAGACCCTTCTCGGTTAACCTTTGTGGTTGCTGGCGGAGGATTTACCGGGATTGAGATGCTAGGAGAATTAGCTGAGGGACTGCCAAATCTTTGCAGGCAACACAATATTCCATTTGAAAAAGTAAAAATTATTGCCGTGGAAGCGGCTCAATCTGTTATTCCCTTCTTTCCAAAACAATCAATAAAGTATGCAACCGAAACATTAGAGAAATTTAATATTGAATTAATTACTTCGAGGAAAATATTGGAATGCACTCCGGAAAAAATAATGTTAGAAACCGATTTGGAAATTCCTGCTCGAACCATCATATGGTCCTGTGGCGTAAAGGCAAATTCCATTGTCGAAAAATTTGGATTGCCGCTTGAAAAAGGAAAGATTCCTGTTGATTCGTACCTTAGGGTAAAAAATATGACGAACATCTTCAGCATTGGGGATTGCTCACTATTCATGAAGGATGAAAAAAGCTCTTTACCCCCTACTGCGCAGGTTGCCCTCCAGCAAGCACCTGTTTGTGCACAGAACATTGTGTCTACACTCCGCGGCAATGAATTGAAGGTGTTTGAATACCATCATAAAGGGACAGTTGCTTCCATTGGCAATTTTGCCGCAGTTGGCTTAGTTGGTCGCTTCCGCCTTTCCGGATTATTTGGCGCCTTCATGAAACAAGTGATTGAAGCACGATATTTGTTCAATCTTGGCGGACCTGCATTAATCCTAAAGCAGCACTTTAGAATCGACCGCGACCCTGTCAAAATCACTGCAAAACAATAACCTTATGATTAGAGGACGCAGCCAACTTACCTGCCTCGATTGATCAGAAAGGCAGTCTCATCAGATATAGAAAACAGCCCGCTTGTGACAGCGGGCTGTTTTCTATATCCATTCCAATAACTCAAGGCGGTTTCCGAATGGATCATGCAGGTGGATTCGGTTTGCACCAGGGAGATTGTCGTCTGCAGTAAAAGGTATATTGTTATTATTTAGATGCTCTTTTAAGGCATCTATGTTTTCCACAACAAGGGCAGGATGAGCTTTTTTAGCAGGGCTAAAGGGCTCCTCTACTCCAATATGAATTTGGAACGTACCAAACTCAAACCAAACGCCGCCGCGTTTCTTTAATTCCTCCGGTTTCTCCACCTCGGCTAACCCTAAAATATCTCCAAAAAATTTTCTCGCTTCGTCTTCACAGCCTTTTGGAGCAGCCAGTTGAACATGATCAATTTTTTTGACGACAAATGACATATTGATTCCCCCATTTTCTTCGTTTACACCTTTTATTTTATAAAATTTAAAAATTTCTATCAAATTTTAATTTAGTAAACATCCCTCTTTGTAAAGACCATAAACGATACCATTAATGCTGCCGCCCACCACACTAAGAGGGTGAGCAATGAAAACGACAGCGTCATACCTTCAATTGGCGGTGCGTTCCCCTTCATATAGTCTGTCAGTCTTAAATTCACCATAAAAAAGAATTTGGCTGATTTCCATGATGAAACCATATTATTTAATATCGCCCCGGAAATTAAGGCTGCCAGCATAACCCCCATCCCTGCCGCGGTACTGCGGATTAAAACCGATAACATAAACGACAAGGTGCCAACGACGATAGCTACGAACCAAACAAGTCCAAAATCCATTAATAAAAACTTCCACAGACTTAACAGCCTTACTTCAGATGTATTTAACCCGGTATCGGTAACGCTGAATCCAGTCAGGATCGGTGCGCCCCACCCTTTGTATCCGAAAACAAGTCCGGAAATACCATATGAGAGAATTCCGGCAATGGCAATAATTAATGAAACGGCAAGGCATAGTGTTATGTATTTGCTTAAAAGTATTTTCCATCTTTTCACAGGCCGGGTTAAGAGCAGTTTGACAGTGCCAAGACTATGCTCAGAGGAAACCAAGTCACTGGCTATAACCATCACCATTAAAGGAATAAACAGGTCAATCGAATTTTCCAGAAAAATCCTCATAAAAGTAGGTGCCCCGGGTTCTGAGGGATTAATATCATGTTCAAGGTAATACTGCTGCTGCTGAAGCGAGATTTGCAGCTGTTTTTTCCATTCGTCTGAAATCCGGCTGCTCGATAAACGGTTGGTGGTGTCGACAATCTGCTGCTGAAGGATGGTCCGCCAATCACTGGTGCCCAATTTCTCCCGCTGCGTTTCAATCTGCTTATATTGAGCATAAGTAAACAACATGACAAGAACGCCAATGATGATGGCAATAACGATTAATCGTTTCTTGGCTATCAGCTTGAGCATTTCATTTTGAATCAATTTATGCAATTGTCTCACCCCCAGTAAGCTCAAGGAACAAATCTTCGAGCACAGGAAGCTTTCGATGGAATTCAATTACCGAAACCCCAGCTTCAACAAGCTGTTTATTCCACTCAGGCGTTCTTTGTTCGTCAAACTCTGTTAAAATGGTGCCGTCTTCTTTTTCTTCTATTGCTGTCAAAGCTGCTAATACTTGTTTTCCTTTGTCAATCGGCGCAAGCCGCCAGACGACTCTTTCACGATTTGATAACAACTTTTCAACTGTATCTATGCGTATGATGGCACCCTTTGAAATAATGGCAACCCGGTCACACAATAACTGAACTTCACTTAATAAATGGCTCGAGACAAGGACACTCAATCCTTCCTGTTCGGCCAAAAAGCGGATAAATTCCCGCATTTCACGAATTCCGGCGGGATCTAGTCCGTTAGTAGGCTCATCCAGAATCAGCACCTTCGGATTTCCTAATAGTGCTTGGGCAATTCCCAGGCGCTGCCGCATACCAAGTGAGTAAGTTTTTACTTTATCATGAATTCTTTCGGTCAAGCCAACAAGCTCCGTCACTTCCTTAATGCGTTCTTCGCCGATCCCATCAAGCATGCGAGCAAAATGAAGCAGGTTATTATAACCCGACAAATATGGGTATAATTCTGGATTTTCGACAATACAGCCCAAATTTTCCATTGCCTTTTGAAAATGCTCTCTAATGTTAAAACCACAAATGTGAATAGTTCCGGAGGTCGGTTTGATTAGACCGACTAGCATACGGATTGTCGTTGTTTTGCCTGCGCCATTTGGCCCGAGGAAGCCAAATACTTCTCCTTCCCGCAATTCAAAGCTCAATCCCCTGATAATCTCTCTACGCCCGATTACTTTTTTCAAATCCTTAACGGACAATGTTATTTTTTTCTCCATCGGTTTAACTCCTTACCATGTCATCAATGCAGCAACTCGTTCAGCTATTAACCGATACCCTTTTTGATTCGGATGGAACTTATCCGAATATAAATAATCATTTACCTTCAATTCAAATAAATCGAACGTCGGAACAAATACGATTTTAGGGAATAAGGCACTAATTTCAGCGCTATCGTAATTCCATTTCCGAACAACTTTTGACATTTCTTTTCCTTGATTTAATTCAATGAAAGGATTGTACAAACCAACAAAGAACACATTGGCAGTCTGATTGTGTTTGCGTATTTCTGTGAAAATAAAATTCAAATTATCCAGATATTTTTTTTCAATGGCGGTTATATCCTCCGCTTGAAAATCCATTAACCCCTGTCCGCCTCGAAACAAATCGTTACCGCCGATTGTCACTAGCACAACATCTGCTTTTTGGATTTGTCTTCCGACCTCCTCCTCCTGAACCTGGTTGCGAAGCTGGTCCGATCTTTGGCCATTAATGCCGAGGTTGGTCAGTTGGACAGACTTTTTGGTTTTTTCCTTGATTTCGTCTACTAGGACACCTACATAGCCTTTACCCGTCTCATCACCAGTTCCTCGTGTTAAGGAATCCCCAAGAGCCACTACGGTTAATCCCTTTTTCTGGTCAACTTTCTGCTCCGAAACGGATGGCTTAGACATATTTTCCGATGTACCTGCATAATTCTCCCCAACTGCCCAACCGAGTCCTACCAGCCAGAGGAGACAAAGGAGGGCTGCCACGCCCGTTATCGCCCGAATTGAATTCTTACTCATATATTCATCCTTTCTGCCCTTCTTCTATCTTTAATTTAAACACTAATTGTTTGGGAAGCAAATTTGAGAATATGAATTTTAAGCGAAACTTAAAATATTTATTGACTCTACAATACGATTCTAGTATCTTTTATGTAGTTATGAAAACTACATGATTTGCTATTTAGAAATGTAAGCTATTACATCTATTGAATTACGCGGAAGGAAGAGGACTTATGAACAAGGCAAAGATTGCATGGATTACCGATACAACATCTTCTCTCTCTAAGGAATTTATTGAGAAGAATGACATACATGTTATCCCGCTGCATGTTGTTATTAACGACGAATTTTATAAGGAAACGATTGATATTACTCAAGAGGAATTTTACGAGCGAATGAAAAATGAGGATGGGAAATTCCAATCTTCCCAGCCGTCCATCAATGATTTCGTAGAGCTCTATGAGAAGTTGAAAGAGGAATATGATTTCGGGATTGCTGTCCATGCATCAAGTGTTCTAACCGGTACCTATCAAACTTCCGTTTTAGCCGCTAATATGGCTGGCTTTAAACTTTACGCTATTGATTCTCTTACAGGTTCATATCCACTTTCCTTTATTGTTAAAAGAGGGATTGAGCTTGTTGAACAAGGACTCGAGATTGAAGAAGTTGTAAACCGGCTAAATGCTTTGCGTGACCATACGCGACTATTTTTAGTCCCTTCTAATCTCGATCAGCTGCACAAAAGCGGCCGCGTCTCAGGCGGACAAAAAATACTAGCATCTCTTCTAAATATCAAGCCGATATTAGCCATCGAGGAAGGTACGGCAAAAATTAAAGACAAAGTCCGTTCCGATAAAAAAGCCTTTGCTTGGCTAATAAAGACATTAAAAGAAGATTTGGAAACAAAAAAGGTCCAAAAAGCGGCTATTCTTCACGCAAACGATTCAAAAAAGGCATCAGAACTGGAGAAATTACTTAACGAAACCTTCCCAAATTTAAAAACTGAGATTATGATGTTGATAACCGTTGCAGGAGTTCATACTGGGGTCGGGACGACAGGTCTTTCCTGGGTATGCGAATAAATGAAAACTCGCCGATTGGCGAGTCCGATAGGACGAAGACAGAGGCGTAGTTGAATTTATGCGTTAGGAAAGTATAAATTTGTGAAAATTTATACTTTCCTATTAGCTAAAAATAAAACCCGAATTCCATTCTTGGAAATTCGGGTTTTTGTTTATTAAACTGTAACTAACTCCTCAGACCGTTCGGCAATGGCTGTATCCTTTTCGTTATTTTCTAAACTTCCCATTGGTCCAAAGAATTCAAAGTGGATTCTCTCTTCAGTTACCCCAAGTCCTTTTAAAGAGCCATTAATGGCCTTCATAAATGGAACCGGTCCGCAGAAATAGAATTCAGCATCTTCAATTGCTACATTCTCTTGCAGCCATTCACGTGTCACATAGCCTTCAACATCGAAACGATTGTTTTGGCGATCATCTTCTGTTGGGGAATCATAAAAAATGCAGGTATTTACATTGTCAAGCTGTGCAAGTTCTTCAACTTCTTCCCTAAGCGCATGGACATTACCATTTGCTGCCGCATGGACGAAGGTAACCTTTCTTTCCGGCTGAAGTTCTACCACTGTTTTTAACATGCTCATCATTGGCGTTAAACCTACACCGCCGCTAAGTAATACGACCGGATTGGTTTTTTCAGTATTTAACACAAAATCCCCTGCTGGCGCACTTACCTTTAAAATGTCTCCTTCTTTTACTTCATCATGAAGGTAATTAGATACGACTCCATCCGGATTTGGAGTACCTGCCTCGCGTTTCACGCTGATACGATAGTAATCTTTTCCTGGAGCATCTGAAAGGCTGTATTGACGGATATGGGTAAACTTTTCCCCTTTAATCTCTAGTAAAATACTAATATATTGACCTGGTTCAAAGCCGGCAATTTCTTTTTGGTCTTCAGGCTTTAAATAGAAGGATGTAATGACATCACTTTCGATCACTTTACGGTCAACGATAAAGTTGCGGAAACCGTCCCAGCCGCCTGATTGATTAGCGGCTTGACCATACATTTCTGCTTCCACACCGATGAAGGCACCTGCGATTACTTCATAGGCTTGAGCCCAGGCATCGATGATTTCATCAGTTGCTGCATCTCCTAAAACATCCTTGATAGCAAGCAGCAAATGTTTTCCGACAATCGGATAATGCTCGGGTTTGATGCCGAGGCTTCTATGCTTGTGGGCAATTTGTTTGACCACAGGAATAATGGCTTCAAGATTGTCAATATACATTGCCGCAGCATAAACCGTTCCGGCAAGAGCTTTTTGTTGTCTTCCCTGTTTTTGGTTAGCGTGATTGAAAATGTTCAATAATTCAGGATGGTTCCCGAACATAAGCTGATAAAAGCGTGTCGTAATTTTTTCACCGTGTTGTTCTAAAACTGGAACTGTTGATTTAATAATCTCGATTGTTTTTTGGTCTAACATTATTGTCACTCCTCTTTGTGTTTCCACTATAAATGTAGTGAAATATATATCCGTAGTGAATTATATGATAGAAATCACTGAGAAAAAGTGATGTAAATCACATATTGTTATTTTTGAATAATTCGGACTATGACTTTAGTCGGAAAATTTTCCAGTCAATTCATTTATAATGTAAAATAAAAAGGATTGGTAAATTGTTGAGGTGCGAAATCAATGAAAAGGATTCGAAAAAAAGTAGTTTTATTGTTTTGGGTAATATTTGCGGCGGGGATCATTTATGCAGCCTTTTTACAATATAAGATATCCTTAAATTATGGTGTAGTTCCTGCTAAAAATGCGGATTACCTAATTGTTCTTGGCGCTAGAGTGAAAGGTACCGAACCATCGTTAACATTAGCTAGCCGAATAGATGCAGCTGCCGTATATTTAAAGAAAAACCCGAGCACCATAGCCATTGCTTCAGGAGGGCAAGGTCCCGGAGAGGATATATCTGAAGCTGAATGTATAAAAAGAGAACTACAGAAACTTGGGATTAACGAATCTCGGATTGTTTTAGAAGGTAAATCAACTAATACATATGAAAATATTCGTTTTTCAAAAAAGCTCATTCCGACATCTGCTAAAGATGGTGTTGTAGTAACGAATGACTTTCATCTCTATCGTGCCTTGTCACTTGCCGTTGACGCCAACCTTAAGGTACAAGGGCTTCCAGCGGAAACACCGTTGATCGCTGTCCCAAAATCATATATTCGTGAATATTTGGCGATTACAAAATATTATTTAGTTACGTCCCTGGCTAATTTAAAAACTCGACTTTTGGTCGAGTTTTTTTGATACTTTATTTTATTTTGGCAAAAACACATGTATCTCTTGGTTCATTTCCAACAACAGAAATACTATCATTTTTTAAAATGCCTTCCAGGTCAAATCCCAGACGTTCTGGAATGGCCCGGCTTTTCGCGTTTTTGGAATCGCAGCGGATTTCTACCCGCTTGGCTTTCAATTCCTGAAAAGCAAAATTGGTAATACCCTCAACCGCTTCCGTTATGTAACCCTTTCCGCTATGCCTTGTATCAATCCAGTAGCCAATTTCAAATTTGGGAACATCCCAGTTGATCCTATGCAATCCGGAAGATGCAATAAATTCACCGGTTTCTTTATGAAATATATGCAATCTTAGATCTTCTCTAGTGAGAAACTTCGCATGCGCTTCACGCATGTTGGCCTCTACCTCTTCTGGCGTTTGATCGCGGTGCGCCCAAGGCATCCACGGCTTCAGTTCGGTCAAGGAAGCCTGCATTGCCTCATAAACCGCTTTTCCGTCACCCGGCATCGGCTTACGAATAACTAATCTTTCTGTGTAAAATTCTTCTGAGAAATCCATTAAGATAGGTTTCATTTTGTGCACCTCCAATTATGTAAAGTTCGATATACCATGTAAAAAATCCTTTTTACTGGATAGGCGACACTGAAAATTTGGCGATTCGCTGATATATTTGAAAATCCGCTGATATCTACTGGAGATTCGCTGATAAATTTATGAATTCGCTGATATAATTAAAAATCCGCTGATATCCCGAAAAAATTCGCTGATATCCTCCTTTATGTCGTCAAGAGACTGGTTATAAGGCAGCAAAACCGCAAAAAAGAAGGGCCCCTCCCATTGAAAGAGCCCCCCAAAAAGGTATTTTTTAATATGCTTTTGCCCAGTAAACCATCTGATCTGCATCTTTTCCGCAGCAAACGCATTTATCTGATACTTTTTCTTGTTCAAATGGGATACAACGTGAAGTAGCGCCGGTATCTTCTTTGATTTTTTCCTCGCAGGCTAACTCGCCGCACCACATTGCTTTGATAAATCCTGGCTTTGTTTCTAAAGATTCCTTTAATTCAGCAAGTGTAGTCGCAACCGATGTTCTTTCTTCACGATGCTTTAACGCTTTGTTGTACAGGTTCGACTGAATCTCCTCAAGCAGCGCTACAAGCTTCTCTTCTAGTTGATCCATTGAAACGATGATTTTTTCCAAAGTGTCCCGGCGTACCAAAACTACCTGCTTGTTTTCAATATCCTTTGGACCAACTTCCAAACGAACAGGAATACCTTTCATTTCGTACTCATTGAACTTCCAGCCTGGCTTTTTGTCGCTGGCATCGATATCGACACGAGCCACTTTGCCAAGGGAATTTTTCAAGTCATATGCAAAGTCCAGTACGCCCTCTTTATGCTGTGCAATTGGCACTATCATGACTTGAGTTGGCGCTGCCTTTGGCGGAATCACAAGACCGCGGTCGTCGCCGTGCACCATGATTAAGGCGCCGATTACACGAGTTGTAAAGCCCCATGATGTTTGATGGACATATTGAAGCTTTCCGTCCTTATCAGTGTACTGAATCCCAAATGCTTCAGCAAAGCCAGTGCCAAAGTGGTGGGAAGTACCGGATTGCAATGCTTTACCATCATGCATTAAGCTTTCAACCGTAAAGGTATGTTTTGCCCCAGCGAATTTTTCCTTTTCCGTTTTTTCCCCTTTTACAACAGGAATCGCTAGAGTGTTCTCAAGTACATCAGCATACACATTCAGCATTTTGATGGTTTCTTCCATCGCATCTTCATCAGTTGCATGGGCAGTATGGCCTTCCTGCCACAAGAATTCTAATGTCCGTAAGAATGGACGGGTTGTTTTCTCCCAGCGGACGACGTTTGCCCATTGGTTATATAGCTTTGGCAGGTCGCGGTAGGAATGAATGATATTACTATAATGCTCACAGAATAGGACCTCTGAAGTTGGACGGACGACCAATCGTTCCGTCAATTCTTCGGAACCGCCGTGGGTCACCCAAGCAACTTCAGGCGCAAACCCTTCCACGTGGTCCTTCTCCTTCTGCAACAGGCTTTCTGGAATAAATAATGGCATATACACATTTTCATGCCCTGTTTCTTTAATGCGGCGGTCCAGTTCATTTTTGATATTATCCCATAAGGCAAACCCATATGGGCGGATAATCATCGAACCGCGGACGCTTGAATAATCGATTAAATCTGCTTTAGTAACAACATCTGTATACCACTGCGCGAAGTCCTCATCCATCGCAGTAATATCTTTTACAAATTCCTTAGCCATTTTGACACCTCATCATTTTCTGAAAAATATTTCCCGCTCCAGCGCCTGTTTTAGACGCATTTAGCTTTTTGCATATAAAAAGGCCTTGATCCTAAAAAAGGGACCAAGGCCTGGCGGTACCACCCTAAATTCATAAAGCAAATGCTTTAAACTCTTTGCATGATAACGGATTTGATCCGCATGTATCTTCAATCCATCCGATACAGAACTCGGGAGGCAGGTTCAAATGACCGTCTTAAGAAACCTCACACCAATGGTTTCCTCTCTTGGTAAGACCTTTTCATTTTACTAATCCCCGTCATTGTTTCTAGTTATATTTTTGAAAAAATTATATATTTCCCTTAGCTAAAAGTCAATTCCTTCATAAGAATATTTTTCTCAACATCAACCATTATTGCCTTTTTTTAATTTTTAATACTACTTTAATCGACGTTCCGAATCAGTTAAAATGCTATTAATAGCTAAATTGGGGTGATTTGCATGGAAAAGGAAAAAAAGGATGAACTCGTGCTCGATGAGGAAGAAAAAGAAGCATTGCTTGAATACATGAGAATGCAAAATGAAGCCCTGAAACGTATTTTTAAAAATGCCGTTGATAAAGAAAAAAATGAAGGATGATTCCTCAATTTGTTTCATAAACCTCTTTTTTAAAATCTAGCATTATTTCCCCCTCCCTGAATATGATTAATAGAGAAATGATAGATTTTAGGGGGCATGCTAGTGGTAAAGAAAGAACTGGAAATTAAAAGTGGTCCTAGTACAACAAACAATAAAAATGATATTAAGGTGAATAACCAATTCAGTGTAACAATTAACTTTGGCGATTCATTAAATGTACTGGCATTGATAGCCGGTATATATCTAATCAAAAGAATCAAGAATAAGAAAAAATTACAAAAGCATATGGAGCAATGGCCTTGATTGTTATACAATCAGGGTCTTTTTTTGCTGTTTGTTCCTAATTGACACAATATTTACTTTGTTATATAGTTTAACAGGTGAATAGTTCAATAAGTTAACTATTTTTTTCGTAAAGTAATGGGGGGAAAGCAAAATGGATAACAACACAATCCAGGATTTAATTGACCGCTATGTAAACATTTCCTTTCAGGTACATAAAAAAGCAGAAGCCTTAATTAAAAATCAACTTGGAAACGAATTGACCAATGACCAGCACTACATCTTAAGGTATATCCACCAGAAAGGAGAATGTACCTCAACGGAATTGGCCGAAGTTTTTCAGGTCAATAAAAGTGCAATAACAGCCATCATCAATCGAATGACTGATAGAGGCTTGATACAAAGAACTAGAGACGAAAAAGATCGCAGAGTGGTTTATTTAACACTAACAAAAGAAGGCGTCGAACTGTTTCAAAGTGCCCTGGAAAAGGTTCATCAATTAGTTGAGTCTATCATTACCCAGTTCGATGAAACCGAAATCACAACTTTTATTAACACGTATGAAAAATTAGCACAAATTTTAGACAACAAGAAACAGGAAGAACTGGGGGAATAACAAGTGAGAGCCATCATTAAGGGGAAATGGTTTATCTTAATCGCTTGGATTGCAGTCATTGCTGCGCTTTTTATGGCTGCGCCAAATATGGAAAATCTCGTTCGAGAGAAAGGACAAATTTCCGTTCCAGAAGGCTACCCCTCCACCCTTGCCGAAAAAATTCTCAAGGATGTTCAATCAAGTGAAAATAAGGGTAATTCCCTGCAAACGGCGCTTGTCTTCCATAGTGAAAAAAAATTAACGAAGGACGACTTCGCTGATGCTGAGAAAGCTGTCAAAGAACTAGAAAGAAATAAGGAGACGCTCGGAATCACTGAAATCCTCACCCATTTCACTCAAGAGGAACTGAAGGACCAGCTGGTTTCAAAGGACGGCAAAACAATCCTAGTTTCCATTAAAGTGACTTCGAATAATAGGGAAGCAAAGGAAATTGTCAAAGAATTAAATAAAGCGATTGATGATGTCAAACTTGATCATTACTATACAGGCGGCTGGGTGATTGGCGAGGACCTCGTCACAAACTCTCAGGAAGGACTGAAAAAAACCGAAGGCATAACGGTAGTTTTCATTTTAGCCGTGTTGCTGCTTGTCTTCAGATCAGTAGTGGCCCCTATTATTCCTTTGATAACGGTAGGATTTAGCTATCTGACAGCACAATCCATTGTTGCTATTTTAGTAGATAAATTGAACTTTCCATTATCAACCTTTACACAGATTTTCTTGGTTGCCGTCCTCTTCGGGATTGGAACGGATTATTGCATCCTGCTCTTAAGCCGCTTTAAAGAGGAATTGTCTGCGGGTGAAAATGTAACAGAGGCCATCGTTAAAACATACAAAACAGCTGGAAAAACGGTCTTTTTTAGCGGTGTCGCTGTTTTAATCGGATTTGCTTCGATAGGTTTATCCACCTTCCAGCTATACAAATCCGCCGCTGCTGTGGCCGTTGGAGTAGCGATTTTATTAATCGCAATCATCACGGTGGTGCCATTTTTCATGGCAGTCCTTGGAAAAAAATTGTTTTGGCCGGCAAAAGGCAAGCTTGAGCATAGCGATAGTAAGCTATGGGGTGTAATAGGGAACTTTGCCCTGAAACGTCCATTGATTGCTTTTATTCTTGTTGCCATTATCGCAATACCTTTCCTATTCACGTATAAGGATCAATTGTCATTTAATTCGCTTGAAGAAATCAGCGATGAATATCCATCTATTAAGGGTTTTAATATAATTGCGGATTCATTCGGTCCTGGTGAATCTATGCCGACACAAATTGTCATTAAAAATGACGATAAAATGAACACCACGGAATATTTGTCAATTACCGAAAAAATCAGTCAAGAACTCAAAAAAGTTAATGATGTCAAAACCGTCCGTTCTGTCACCCGCCCGACCGGCAAACCAATTGACGATTTTTATATTTCCAAGCAGGTGGCAAGCCTTGAGGACGGACTTGGCAAAGGAAATGACGGGATTAAACAAATCAGCGGCGGGCTATCTGAAGCAAGCACCCAGATGGCAGCTAATCAGCCAAAAATGGAGCAGGCAACAGCTGGAATCAGCCAATTAATCTCAGGCACGAAAGAAATCAAAACAAATTTGGCCAAGGTTCAAAGCGGCCTTTCAGATATCGAAACAGGACTTAAACAAGGTTCTTTAGGTTCAACACAAATAAAAGAAGGCTTAACCCAAATCAAAATTAATTCTCAAAAAGCTTTAGATGGAAGCAAACAATTACTTGCGGGCTATCAACAAACAGAAACTGGGCTGGGCACCCTATTAATCAATTATCAAAAAACGGCCGCTGGGTTGGAATTACTAAGCAGCAGCCTTAATTTGCAAGCTAATTTTAATCAGTTGGAAACAGATTATCCGATTGTCCAGAATAGTCAAGACTACCAAACTATTAAGGCGACAATTGAAGGCATCCCAGGTACGCCGGATGCTCCTGGGGCCTATGCGGCAGCACAGCAGCTAGCTGCAGGCTTGAATCAACTTAACGCAGGCCTTAAAGAAGCACAAAACGGTCTTAATACGGCCAATAGCGAATTTGTGAAACTGATTTCCGGACAAGAACAATTAATCAGAGGTATGGAACAGCTCCTTCCGGGAATTACGGCACTTGAGTCTGGTTTATATCAAATGGAAGACGGCCAGGGACAAATCGTCGCAAACATGCCGAAGTTTACAGGCGGTCTGGATGGCATCAATAATGGCCAGCAGGAACTGCTTTCCGGGTTTGAAAATATCGGCAGCCAAATTAACCAGCTTTCTGACGGGTTAAATCGAAGTGCCGATGGATTAAACCAAGTCTCAAATGGGCTGGTAAGTGCCCAAGATTATATGGCCGATGTATCCAAGCAGCAGCAAATTGGTTTTTATATCCCTCAGGATGTTTTGGACAGCAATGATTTTTCGAAAGTTCTGAATGCCTATATGTCAAAGAATCGCAAGGTCATGACGATTGATGTTGTCTTTAATAAGAATCCATACTCTAATGAGGCGATAAACAGAATACCAGTCATAAAAGATGCTGTAAAACGTGCAGTTAAAGACACCAAGCTTGAAAATGCAAAGGTTGCTATTGGCGGGGTTTCGAGCATGCACCATGATTTGGATACCATTTCCAAAGGCGACTATTCCAGAACTGTTATTTTAATGCTTGCAGGAATCGGAATCATCCTGATCATCCTGCTCCGTTCATTGATAATGCCAATTTACCTAATCGGCTCTTTGGTCTTAACCTACTATACATCAATGTCAATCTCTGAATATATTTTTGTAAACTGGCTAGGATACACAGGCATCAGCTGGGCTGTACCATTCTTTGCCTTTGTTATTCTCGTTGCGCTTGGAATCGACTACAGTATTTTCTTAATGGATCGCTTTAACGAGTATCGTGATTTACCTGTTGAAAAAGCCATTCTTGAATCAATGAAGAAGATGGGGACAGTCATCGTTTCAGCAGCTGTCATCTTGGGCGGAACGTTCGCAGCGATGATGCCTTCCGGTGTTTTATCATTACTAGAAATTGCTACGATTCTATTAATTGGTCTTGCCTTATACGCCTTAGTGGTTCTTCCGCTGTTTGTACCAGTTATGGTGCGAACCTTTGGAGAAGCCAACTGGTGGCCATTTAGAAAATGACGCCAATGTACTATCATACGAACGAAAAAGCACGCTGAAATCCAGCGTGCTTTCTTTATTATTTCATTTTATCAAGGCTGACATCAAAAACAAAAATTAAGAAGAAGCTGAAGATTACAGAAATAAATAATGCCATCAGTGGTTTGGAGTAATGAATTCTTAGTACAAGGAACATGACAATAACAAATATGCCTGACCAAAATAAATTCCAATTATGATGATAAGTGATCGCTCCTATTTTTATTGACACATATTCGAGCACGAGGAACATCACTACATAAAAACCGATATACATTGCTTGAATCGAAAATCTTTTACCAAAGGGATATTTTGATAAAAAAATCCAAGTAGACAAGGGCATTCCTATTAATATAAGTAGCATCATCGGAATGATGGCTGCCGGCAATCCATTTGGTTCCATCTGCCAAAGCTGGTATTTATAGCAAATAATTTCGTATAATGCATTCCCCAGTGAGGAAAATAAAATAGTGGGATAATATTGTTTCCATTCCCTATCTGCCAGTTTAAAGGCAGCAATTACCCAAAGAATCGAATAGATAATGGCAATCATAAAAACTCTCCTTCAGATTTTATAATCCCAGTAAATGTAAATTTTATTCCTCAGCAAATTCCTCTTCTTATTTAAAACTAGTTAATAATACCTTAATTATGAGAGCGTTTTCGCAAAGTGGTGAAACAAGTATATAATAAATATTTCAAAGATATAAAATATTCTTTATTTTATAGAAACCCTGTTATATAATAGAAAAGCCAAAAGATAAAGGGGGAGATTTATGGAGAATTTAGTAAATTGGCTGAATGATATTATCTGGAGTCAAGCATTAATCTTTTTATGTCTGGGAGTAGGATTGTTTTATTCTATTATTACTAGATTCCTACAAGTCAGACACATGAAAGACATTTTCAAATTAATGTTTAAAGGTCAAAAATCAGAAGCGGGGATTTCATCGTTCCAAGCATTATCTCTCGCTCTATCCGGAAGAGTTGGAACTGGTAACATTGCCGGTGTAGCGACAGCGATTGCCTTTGGCGGTCCTGGTGCCGTGTTCTGGATGTGGATGATGGCGTTCTTAGGAGCTGGGTCAGCTTTTGTTGAATCCGCTTTAGGTCAGGTTTATAAAGTTAAAAAAGATGGCCAATTCCGCGGCGGTCCTGCATACTATATAGAAAAAGGATTAGGTATAAAATGGTATGCTGTACTATTCGCCATTGTAACAGTCGTCGCTACAGGCGTTCTACTGCCTGGTGTTCAGGCAAATAGTATTGCCTTAAGTGTTGAAAACGCTTTCGGAATCAGCCCAGCAATTACTGGTATTATCATCGTAACACTCCTTGCTGTTATTATTTTTGGAGGAGTAAAGCGGATCGCGCGCGTTGCAGAGTTTGTAGTACCTTTCATGGCATTAGGTTATATTGTAGTCGCACTGATTATCACATTTATGAATATTTCTGAAATACCTGGGGTTCTAAAGCTCATCTTCTCCAGTGCATTCGGCGCCGATGCAGCATTTGGTGGTATCCTCGGTTCCGCTATTACATGGGGTGTTAAACGTGGTGTATATTCAAATGAGGCAGGTCAAGGTACTGGACCGCACGCCGCTGCTGCAGCTGAGGTATCACACCCAGCAAAGCAAGGAATTGTGCAAGCATTCTCTGTTTATGTAGACACTCTATTGGTATGTTCTGCCACGGCATTTATGATCTTAATTACCGGCATGTACAATGTTGCCCCTGAAGGTAAACCTGTGATTGTCAATAACCTTGGCGATATGCAGCCTGGACCTGGTTATACGCAAGCCGCTGTTGAATCGGTATTCCATGGTTTTGGGGCACCATTTGTTGCAGTTTCTTTATTCTTCTTTGCCTTTACTACAATCATGGCTTATTACTATATGGCAGAAACGAACCTATCCTATATTACTGGCCAAAAAAGGCGGATTTGGACTGAATACGTTCTTAAAGTTGTCATCTGTGGAATGGTGTTCTACGGAAGCGTCAAAACGGCTTCTCTTGCTTGGGGATTAGGTGATGTAGGTGTAGGAAGCATGGCATGGCTGAATATTATTGCCATTCTTCTGTTAACCAAACCTGCTCTAAAGGTTCTACGAGACTATGAGTCACAGTTGAAGGCTGGTAAGGACCCTGTTTTTGACCCTGTCAAACTCGGAATTCAAGACGCAGACTTCTGGGAAAAGGAATACAATCCACTTGAAAGTGAAAAGACAGGTTGATATTTTACCTTGCATCTAAAAGGACAAACTCGGATTTAATTCGGGTTAGTCCTTTTTATTTGATTTAATGAAACTTTTTCAGGACTATTTCGTAGAAACTGTTATATGTATTCAATATGTTTCTCCCTATTCTTAAATAGATTTATATGAGTTAATTGTTTGAAAAAATAAGGAGTGAAAAATGTGGGTGTTACATTAAGCAAAGGTCAAAAAGTGGATTTAACAAAATCCCACCCCGGCCTTCAAAAAGTTGTTGTGGGATTGGGTTGGAATATCAATCAAAACGGTTCGAATTTTGATTTGGATGCATCCGCTTTTTTATTAGGTCCATCAGGAAAAGTACAAGGCGATCAGGATTTTGTTTTTTACAATAATCCATCCGGAGGGAATGGAGCCATTATTTATAGCGGCGATAATCGGATTGGCTCCGGCGTTAAGGACGACGAACAAATACGAATTGAATTAAACCGGGTACCGGCTCACATCCACCGTATCGCCTTTACCATTACAATTCATGATGCCCAGGCGAAACGACAAAATTTCGGACAAGTATCGGATTCCTATGTTCGAATATTTAATGAGGAAAACAATGAAGAATTATTGAGATTTAATCTAGGTAGGGATTTTACAGTTGAAACCGCGATTGTCGCAGCGGAAATCTATCGTCATAACGGAGAATGGAAATTTAATGCCATTGGCAGCGGATTTCAAGGCGGATTAGCGGCCCTTTGTGGAAATTTTGGGGTAACTGTTGATGATGCCCCTGTCAAATCATCCTATTCTGCTCCGGTTCAACAGTCTGACCGCCAGTCCGGGAATTCAGTTCAACCAGGCTCACCCAATCAGTTTGCGGGAAATCCTTATCAAAGTCAGAGCAATAATTCCTATCAAACGCAGTCCTTTTCCCCGCAGAACGGGAGCCAAAATTATAATAATTATGATCCGTATCGCCAAAGTCAAAATCAATATGATCCATACCCGCAAAGCCAAAATACATCCCAGCAGCCGATCCATCTTCAGCCGGATTCTGCACAGAGACAACCTGCTTTTGGCTTTCCGTCTCAAACATTCCCTTCTTCAACAAACCCGCGGTCTACATATAGGGGCGATGATATCGTTTGCCCACGTTGTCATTCTTCAAATGTACGTACCGGCAAAAAAGGGTTTGGTTTGGGCAAAGCGGCAATTGGTGGCTTAATTCTTGGTCCTGTCGGTTTGCTAGGCGGGTTTATTGGACATAACCAATTAAAATTCACCTGCAATAGCTGTGGTAGTAATTGGTCCCCTTCGCAAACAGACTACGCGGAATGGGCAAACACGCAAAAAAGACGAGCCCAGGAATTATTTAATCGCTACAAGAGTCAGGATGTATTAGATGCCGTCGTTGCCGCTTGTGCATTGGTAGCCATGGCAGATGGTTATTTAGATGCTTCTGAACGGCAAAAGATGGTCGATTTTGTTAATCAAAGTGAAGAATTGAGGGTATTTGATACCACCAAAGTCATTCAAAGATTCAACTTTTTCGTTTCCAGGATTGAAAATGACCGAATGCTTGGCCGTGCCGAAGCATTACGGGCGCTTGGGAAAATTCGCACAAAACCGGAAATTGCCCGCCTGGTCGCCCGCTATTGCATTGCCATCGGCTATGCTGATGGGAACTTTGACCATAATGAAAAGCAGATGGTCGTTGATATCTGCCACGAACTCGGGTTAAACCCAGCTGAGTTTTTATCGTAAGAGTGAAAAAAAGCCTCTGCACTTTGGGATTTCGGCAGAGGCTTTTCTCTATTTATTTTTCCAAACTCGCTTATTCTCGACTCGTTTTGTAAAACCTTTTGCATCAAGCTTTTCCAAGAACGGAATCATGTACTTGCGTGAAAGGTCAAGGACCTCTTTCGCTTCCCCCACTTCAAATTCGGGCCCCGTAGCGGTTTGAAGTTTATGAACGGCTTCTTTAAAAACATCTCCATGATAAGCAAACTGATCATCGAGCAACACAATCAACTCTTGGTCCTCTAGGAATCTTCGTAAATCCCCTTCCAGAGAATCCGGAATGCCTGCATCCGATAAATAGTCTTTTAAATAGCGAACTTTTAACTCATCCTTTTTCAATTCAGTAAGTAGATTTTCCGTCCGTTTTGCCCAGTTTTTTGGAACATGCGGTGAAAACTCAGCCAGCGAGACAAACTGTTCCCTCCGGTTAAATACCTTTTTAGAAATCGCATTTTCTACTACATAATCAAGAAGAGATTTCGAGAATTTTTTTTGCATCGATTGCAGAATTTCAGCTTTATTGACACCTTGCTTCATTGGATTTATATGATGATAATCCTGCAGTTTGTCATAAATATCTTCCTCTATAGAATGGATTAACTGTTGCAATGTATATTCCTTTCCATTAAAAAGAACAAATTCATCATCCTGGAGATGCTCGGATAAGGTTTCTTCGTCCAAGGCAGTCCGTTTGATTAATTCCGGTAATGAGAGGCTTTTCGCTTCCAACAGAGCGGCTGTTATCCGTTCTTTAGGCGTGCCAACTTTTTTCTTCTCCAGTTCCCCAATCGTTTGTTCTCCAAACCGATATTTATTTCCCCTAGGATCAATAACCCAGCCGCCGCCAATCGTTTCTGTTGGGCTTGGCCGTCTTAAGATGAAGCGATCACCGCGTTTGGTCAGGATTTCTTCCTCAAGTCTCAACTGGCAAAGGATTTCACCGTTCTCTTCTTTGATTTCATTTCGGTCAAAAAAGACAATCCGTCCCATTACTTCGGCTGTCCCAATATGCAGTTTAATCGGCATCCGCTGCTTGATTAAATGCTCCAATTCCTCCACAACACGAATGGCGACATCTATTATTCTGGTTACAATAAAATGCTCCGAGGAAACAAGAACTTCACCGCGTTCCAAATCCTCTTTTGAGACTCCAGACAGGTTAATTGCTGCACGTTGTCCGGCATAGGCTTTCTGGGAAGGTTTGTGATGAACTTGAATCTGCCGGGCTCGGACCTCCAGCCCTTTAGGCATGATTTTTAAAGCCTGCCCCTCTTCCACCGTGCCTTCATAAACCGTGCCGCGGACAACTGTCCCCTGCCCTTTCACAGTAAACACCTGGTCAATCGGCAGGCGGAAAGCTCCTTTGGCATCGCGCATCTCTTGTGCCTTGAGCTTTTTAATGATTAGCTGTTTTATTTCTTCAATTCCTTTTTTAGATAAACTGTCAATTAAAACAAATGGTGCATCCTCAAATACAGTGCCCTGCAGTTCTGCTAAAATATCATCCTGTACAAGTTCAATGAATTCTTCGTCGACTCGGTCAATTTTTGTTATGGCGATGATCCCGTTTTTGACACCGAGAAATTTTAAGATCTCGAGATGTTCTTTCGTTTGCGGCATGACACCTTCATCGGCTGCCACAACCAGTACCACCAGATCAATTCCGGCAACTCCGGCAATCATTTGGCGAATGAAGCGTTCGTGCCCGGGGACATCGATAACGGAAATCTGGATTTCCACATCTTCATATAATGGAGCAAATCCGAGTTCAATCGAGATTTGCCGCTCTTTCTCTTCTTTTAATCGGTCTGTATCAACATTGGTCAGGGCTTTCGTTAAGGATGTTTTCCCATGGTCAATATGCCCCGCCATTCCAATCGTAAAATATCTCTTTTCCAAGCTTGCCACCTTCTTTACCGGTCTTCTTCTCTACTGTAGCCTTAATAGGTTGATTGTTCAAGCGAACTTTTTTAGACAAGGATTAATATGTCTTAAATTGAAAGTAATGCACCAACCGCACCACAGTACTCCCCATTTTTTAAAAACGTTGACTGTAATCCAAGCATCTTAATATAGGTCTCAAGAGTCTTTGTCAAAGACGGATTTCCTATCAATGAACTTCCGATAAAAACAATCTCTTTCACCTTATGGATGGCTGCCGCTTGCAGCGATAGTAACATAATCGTTTCCGCAACCATATTGGTTACAGCGGCCATCCTGTCGGCTGGAGAATGCTTCACGCTCAAACCTTTCGCAAAATTTGCCGCAGTCAGGTCACCATTTATCGGAGGCGCATCGGACTCATAAATATCCTTCACCAGTAAGTCAAGGTTTTCCTTTTGTCCCGTTATGGCCAATTCAGACAGCCGATAAAAATTGGATTCATTCGTTAGAAGCATACCAAGTCCCATGAAGGTGCCCCCGCCCATGCCGCTCCCTAAAATGCGCTCATACTTTTCCCCATCCACCAAATGCCAGGAAGTTCCTGTTCCTACGTTGACAATGATAAATGGATCCGTCATTCTTTTTCCCTCTTCTAGTAAAAATAGCCTGACCCCTTCACAGGTTGCCTGAAACTCAGGAATAATCGTACCGATCGGGAAAAACCTTTCCTGCAAAATATGAGCCTTTCCACCTGTTAAAGCAGCCATTATATTCGGGGCAGCCGCTTTTAACCAGGAAATAGCGGACTCTAATTCACTGATTGGATATTTTTTATAATGCATTACACCACGTTCTTGAAAAGCAATTTTTATTAGAGAACCGCCTGCATCGATTCCCACCTTTTGCACAGTCAATCCTATCACCCCTCCAAGAATTACTATTATTTAATTCATTTTAAAAGGATATCGACCCGCCATGTCAAATCCTATATGTATCAAGACTAGGAGGAACAAAAATGATTAAACTAGTGAAGGTTTTAAAGAAAGAAGAACAAATTCTGCATAATCTCATGCAATTTTATATTTACGAATTTAGCCAATTTATCCCGGCTATCTCTTTGGAGGAAAATGGCGCATATAAGCCCTTCGATTTAACACCATATTGGAGCAGTCCTATCCACCATCCATTTTTTATAAAAAAAGATGAGGAATACATAGGGTTTGTTTTAGTAGAAAGTGCCACAGAATCGGAACCAAATACAATTCTAGAATTCTTTATCATTCGCAAATATTCCGGGAACGGCTTTGGAAAAATTGCCGCAAATGAAATTTTCACTCTTTTCCCGGGGAGGTGGCGAGTTACTCAAATCGAGAAGAACGAACCGGCCAAGGCTTTTTGGAGGAGTACCATTTCTAAATTCACCGGAGGTAGATTCAACGAAACAACTGATGAAAGAAGATGTACCATACAAGAGTTTGTAACGGTTTAATAATAGGGTGCCTTCGAGACACCCCTTCTTGAATTCATTTTCTTTTTTCAAAATGACTAATGAAAAAACCTGGTGCTACCTCCATGTCCTCCACCAATATGAAGCCATTTTTTTGATATAAATTTTTGGCAGGTTGATTGTCCTTTCCAGTGGAAACTTTATATACCTGGATGTTCCGGTCGATTTCTTCAACAGCATTTAATAGCTTTTCAGCAATTCCCTTTCTGAAGTGTTTAGGGTCGACTACCATTCGGCAAATCGTCAGTTCATTCCCTTCGATTTCATAAGAAACTGCTCCAGTAAGTTCTTCCCTTTCAAAAAATCCAATAAAGGTTTCATTACAATTCAGAAAATCTTCAAAGCTCTCCCTAAGAGGCGGGATATCATCAAAACCTATTAATTTTGCTTCTACTAGATAAGCGGCCCTTTGAAGGTTATATAGGTCCTTAGCTGTACTTAAATTTTTCATATTTATTTTTTGTATCATAAAGTTAATTCCTTTTAGTAATTTTCTATTTTTATTTCACTATAATCTGGCAACCACCTATTCATCAAGAGAAAGATGTTCAACCCGATTATAAGCTTTAATGATCCAGCCATTTTCCTCAAAATGAATATCATTAAGACAAGCGTTATCAATCCTCGACTTTCCGTAGCCCAATTCCCCATCTGACAAATGGGCGAGAATGGCATTGATAACGGCGCCGTGGGCGACGAGCAGAACATTTTTATCCTCGAAGTTGTGTTTAATTTTTTCCAGTCCTCCCATAAGACGTTGAATCAGGGCATCTGCACTTTCTTGATTTGTATAATTTCTGTCAGGGAAAGCCGTCCTTATTTCTTCAATCGTCATTCCTTCTGCGTCACCAAAAGACTTTTCCTTGAAATCGTCCATCACAACTAAAGGCACATTTATATAAGTATTGATGATTTCCGCTGTCTTTTTTGCTCGTTGTAATGGACTGGTTATAATAACATCCCATTGTGAATTTTTTAGGTATTCTCCACTTTCCTCGGCCTGCTTGATCCCTTTCGCGTTTAAGGGGATATCCGATCTTCCTTGTAGTCTACCTATAGCGTTCCATTCTGTTTCCCCGTGTCGTACGATGCAAATCTTCGTAATGTTAATCCTCACCTTTCAATCATTAATGGGAACTCTTGCTTTAAGCGGCCACTTCTTTAATCCATTCATTTGTTTATTTATATATAGTTTAAAAATCAATTGCTTATACAATGTAACCTTCCAAACTTAGCCACCGCAATCTAATTATATTTTCCTTCAAATTTTCATAATTGTAAATTTCCTGAAGTTATTCAATGTAAATTGGGACTGCTCCTTTACCAATTATAAATACACCTCAAGTCTTAGTTGAAAATAAACCCCTGGTACATCGTGGAAAATCAAAGGATTTCTTATGCTATATATAGAAGATGTATGAAGAAAAAGGGGATGAATTTAATGAAAAGAATTTTAATACTACTATTGGTTATAACCGGCTTATATATTGTTTTTAACCAATCCTACACATTCGATGTATTTGGTTCAGGTAAAAATGATGGGCAAGTTGCTATTACCAATGATACGAAGGTGATTAAGGTAGATGTGGGCAGTGTTAAGACAACCATTATTCCTGAAGACCGGAAAGATTTAAAGGCGGTTTATGAAGGCAAACAAAAGCTGACTGTTAAAGAAAATGGGGATACTGTAGAGGTTTCGCTAAAGAGCAAATGGTTTACATGGTTCAATTGGGGAAATAACAAAAGCAATCTAAAAATCTACATTCCGGAGGAATACAATAGAGATATGACCATTGATCTTGGATCCGGATATTTAACTTTTTCCGGGGAATCTAAAACTAAACCAATGGAATTACAAAAATTAACTGTTGATATCGGATCTGGATATATAAAGCTTAACAATCTCGATGTGAAAGAGCTTAATCAGGGCGTATCATCAGGAAAGGCAGACATCAATTCTGTTAAAGCTGATAAAGGTATATTTGATCTCAGTTCTGGAGTTCTCGACATTAAGCATTATTCTGGTGCATTAGCAGCCGATGTCAGCTCGGGGAAGCTGGCGGTTCAAGTTGATGAATTAACAGATTCCGTCAAAATGGATGTTAGCTCAGGTTTAGTTAATCTTGACCTGCCGGATGATGCTGATTTTAGATTAGATGGCGGGTTTAGCAGCGGCTTGATTAAATGCAACTTGCCATTGAAAGAAAAAGTCCAGGATAAAGACAGTATCAATGGTACACATGGGTCTGGAAAGCATACTGTTGATCTTGATGTTTCGAGCGGGATCATTCATATTTATTAATCACTCTACGTATATGGTTTCCTAACCTTCTAAAAAAGCGGCGCTTGTTAATGAGTGCCGCTTTTTGAATGGTAGTATTCTGCAGCAACCTTCCAATCCTCCAAAAACACTGACCAAAGATTAGGACGGCGCCTGACTGCTAAGGGATGATAGCCGACGGCAGTAGGGTAACCCTTAATTTCATGAATGGCACCACGAAGCAATTTTACCTCTGCTTCCGGATTGCCGAAAAAGGATTGAACCGCCACGTTTCCAAAGCAAAGAATCAGCTTAGGCTGCTTTTGCTCCAGCTGCTGCTTTAGATGAATCATGCATGTTTCACGCGTATGTTCTTTGTCATAGGCTCTTACCGGTTTTCTTTTTAAAATAAAGGTCACGTACAAATCGTCCATGGTGAAACCAACATGATGGGCAGCCTTTTGAAGAGTTTGCCTAGTCCCACATACGAATGGATTTCCTTCCCTGTCCTCGCGGGCTCCCGGGTTATCAAGAATTATCATAATCGGGGCTTCCGGGTTCCCCTCTCCCCAAACCATCCGTGAACCATGCTTATCTAAGCCGCACTCACTGCAGTTTTTTAAGTCTTCCGGAGTCGGCTCTTCCGGCCACAATATTGGACAAAAGTCTGACATGTTATCCCTCCAGTCATTTTAAAAACTAATGGTAGTTTAACCTTTTTCCATTTAGATAAATACGAAAATAGCGAGTAGGTTTCCCCACTCGCTTTTGTTTAATTCGTAAACACAAACTCCGTCCGGCTCCCGGCTTGCCCCGCGATAACCTCAAGTCTTGCATCAATTCGTTCCTTTAATTCCGGAACGTGCGAAATGATTCCGACCAAGCGCCCGCTGCTTTGGATATCCATTAACGCTTCAATCGCCTGTTCAAGTGATTCAGGGTCTAGTGTACCGAATCCTTCATCGATAAACATGGTTTCGAGCGAAACCCCGCCGGCATAGTTTTGTACCACGTCTGCCAGACCAAGCGCTAGCGACAAGGAAGCCTTAAAGCTTTCTCCGCCTGATAATGTTTTAACGTGGCGTTCCTGGCCTGTGTATTGGTCAAACACCAGCAATTCCAAGCCGCTTTGGGCATTCCCTTTAGCACGGTCTGTTTTTCGCAGCAACTGGAAACGGCCTGACGTCATTTTCTTCAATCTGTGATTAGCTTCTTGTAAAATATCATCCAAGAAAGCTGCCAACACATACCGTTCAAAGGTAATCCGGAAGCTGTTCTGGCCCTTCGTAATCTCGTAAAGATGTCCAATCAGCTTATACCGTTCCTCAAGGACCTTCATATTTTCATTTAATTTTTCCACACGGTTGAAGATTTCTTCGTTATCCCGTTTTTTCACAAAAAGGTCCGTATAATTGCGGTTTAACACCGCTATTTCACTGTCAATGATCGCAAGCTCATTTTTAAGCCCGTCCACATCTGGAGTTTTCACATTCATTAATTTTTCCGTTAATTCATTCAATCGGTCGGAAACAGAACGTAATTCCTCCCTAAACCCGCGAATCTCTGCTTCAAGGCCGCGAATCACAGCTTCAGAAAGTTTTGACGCATGATAGACATTGTAGTTTTCGAAGCCCTGTTCCACCAATTTATTCTTAAAAATCTCACGTTCAGTGGTTAATTCCTGCTGTTTAGAATCAAAGTGCTTCTCGGCGTCCTGCAATCTTGCAGATTCGGCAGCAATCTTTGCATTTACGGATTGCAAATGCCGTTGTGCCTCTTCTAACTGTTTAATTAGCGCATCATAGCGGTTTTTAGAAATGGTGAGTGCTTTTTCATATGCTGATTCAGAACGGAGATTCTCCGGAATTGTATTCATCATTCTAGTCAGAATTGTCTTCTTCTCAGTATATTGAACTGTCAGTTCCGAAACTTCTTGTCCTAATAGTTGAATCGCCTTTTGCAGCTTTTGTTTTTCTAATTCCTGATTCCCCAGTTCCCTCTTAACCAAATCGAGCTTATTCATTTTTTCCGCTAATTTTCGTTGCGTATCCTGCAGGCTATTTTTCTCAGCAAGAAGCTCCGATTTCAGAAGTGGTAAATCAGGTTCGAAGAACTCAGCACGGTAACTGCGAATTTCCTTTAGGACTTCCTCTACTGTTTCCCTTTGTGTATTTTCTGCAGACTGGCACTGGTAAAGCTTTGCTTCATCAAGAGATTTTTCTTTTTCCCATTTAGCCGCTTGTGCTTTCGCTGCCTTCATGTCTTCTTCACTTGGAACACTTCCATCGTGCAGGACGGCTTTAGCAGGGTGATGTTCAGAACCGCAAACTGGGCAAGCTTCCCCCTCGTGCAATTGTGTGGCTAATAGCGAAGCTTGTCCATGCAGCCATTTTTGCTCCAGTTCTTCCACAAGGACCTTTGCATCTCGAAATCTGGCAGCCGTATTTTCATATCGCCCTGTAATTATTTGCAGTTCCTGTTTAGCCTTGTGATGGCGGCCAAGCAAGTTTTCAAATTTGTCAAGGCGCTCAAGCTCTGACTGCAGTTTTTCAATCAGCTGTTTATTTTCAACAAACGCCAGCTGGCCTTTTTCAATTTCCTCCTTTTGCTGCTGAAGGAGTTTTAACCTCTGTTCTGTTAATTCAAGATTTCGTTCTGTTGTCACATGGTTACTTCTTGCGGTTTGCAAGGAGGTTTCTACCTTAGCAACCTCTTTCATTAAAGATGCAAATGAATAAACATCCTCTTTCATGTTAACTAACCGGTTTACTTCCTCTTGTGCTGTTTGCCGGTCTGCTTCTCTTTCGAGTTCAATCTGGAGGCTCATTTCTGACTGTGCCTTGAGGCTAGTTAAATTTCCTACCTCCGCTTTTAGTGCAGCAACATTAGCATTTAATCGATCCAATTCGCTCTTCAAACGATGGCATAACTCTTCCTGTTTGGCTAAAAGGGCCGCTTTTTGGGCACGCTGAACCTGCCTTTCTTTTTCCAAGAACAAATCAACCTGAGATTCCAAAAGAGCCTTCTTTTCCTTCAGTTCTTCCTTCTTTTGCAGCTGTTTAAGCGTCACTTCTGCTTCATATAGCTTGCCTTTAAGCGAATCTTGCTGCTTTACCTTTTCCTTTAACTCTTCAGACAACTGCCCCAATAATTTCTCCATACCGGCAATTTCTGCTGTCAATAGCGGCATTATGATGGTGTCATTGTCACTTCCGGCAGCTACATATTCCCGAAGTTCATCATTGGTCACTGCTTGAATCCGACGAATGGCTTCGTTCCTAGCCTGTACTTGGTCTTCAACGGACTTTTTCAGTTCATTCGCTTCCTCTTTCAGCTTATCCTCAACCATTTTATAAAGCTGCGTATGGAACAGCCGCTGCAATATGACTTCCTTATCTTTACTGTCTGATGTTAAAAGCTTGCGGAATTCGCCTTGAGGTATCATTAAGATCTGCCGGAATTGATTGGCATCAATCAGCATGATTTCTTTAATTTTTTCCTCGACATCGTTGATTTTGGAGGCTAACAGCTTTTTCTCTCCTTCAGCGTCCCACATATATAAATCTGCTTTTGCACCGATTGAAGTGTAGCCGTCACCTTTTTCCTTTGGTTTCAACTGCTGTGGCGAGCGGGTAATGGAATAGACCTTGCCCCTTAATGAAAAATCCAGAGAAACCTCGGTCAGCAAATCATCCTTGGCAAATTGACTCCGAAGTTCGGGGCCGTTACGATCCTCGCCGCTTGCCTTACCGTAAATGGCATAGCTAATCGCATCGAAAATCGTCGTTTTTCCAGCACCCGTTTTTCCGGATATGACGAACATCGTCCGATTGCCAAGTTCCGTAAAATCAATTACTTCCGTTTCAGCATAAGGGCCAAATGCCTTAATCGTTAGTTTTAACGGTCTCATCTTGCGCCTGCCCCCTTCAACACTTTATCGATGATCTCTGACATGGCATCTTTTTTATCCACTGTAAATTCGGACGTTGTCATCTCGTTGTAAAATTGTTCAAACAAATCGATTTCCGACTTTTTCTCGCTCCGAAGGGCGTTGAAGGATTGTTTTTTCTTTAAATCGGTCATCTCAATTTTCCGCTCTAAATGAAGTACGTTCGGGTATACTTGGCGCAGCTTATTAATTGGGTCAATAAGCGCTCCTTCATCTAATAGGTTTATTTTTAAATAGTCTTGGGTCCGTTCTTTTTCATAAAATTGCGGGTCGAGCAGTTGTTCAAGGTATCCCTCCATCTCGCGCATATCATGTGATGGAGTAAGAGAACGGTAACGGTGTTCAAAGTTTCCCTTCTCATCCATTTCAATGATTGAAATAGACTTTCTTTGTTTGGCTTCGGAAAAAGAATATTTTAACAGAGAGCCAGAATATTTAACCTTTTCGTGGATAATTGCATCAGGGCTGTGAAGGTGGCCCAATGCCGTATAAGAAAATGGCTCAAACAATTCTGCGCCGACGCATCCTGAGCCGCCAACGGATAAGATTCGTTCAGAATCGGATTGGACTCCGCCTAATACAAAGGCATGTCCAACCAAAACATTCGGTTCATTCGGGTTTAACGTTTCTTCGATTTTGCCAATCATCCTCTTCATCGCTTCTTGATGGGAGTGGATGGAGTCATCCTCAAAAAGCTGGCGTACGACCCCAGGCTCTGCGTACGGTACGAGATAAAAGTTTACCCCGTTAATCCGGACTGGATCAAAGCTGTTCGTGAGTTTGCCTGATAAATAAAATTGGCTGTGCTTGTACCATGAACTGCCAAACGAAAGGCGCTCCGCGCTGTCATGATTTCCGGCAATGGCTACAATCGGGGTTTTTAATTCAACATTTATTTTATAAAGGATTTCGTCAAGAAGTTCAACGGCATCGGTAGGAGGAACAGAACGGTCGTAAAGATCACCGGCAATGACAACTGCGTCTGGTTTCTCCTCCGCAACTACGTCCACGAATTGGTATAGGACCTCGCGTTGATTTTCCGTCATGTAAACGCCGTGTACCAATTTTCCTAAATGCCAATCAGCGGTATGGATAAATTTCATCTGCATCACTCCATGTTTTAAATACGTTTATACAATACTATTATTATAGCAAAATATATAGCAGGCTGGCCTTGGAAATGGGTTATGTTTTTTGGAAGATGGGGGGATAATATCCATTGTGTGGGGAGACAATAAAAAACAGTCCGGCACAAGTACCGGACTGTTATAGTTAGTTTAATAAAATTACTTCTTAGTTACGTTAGCAGCTTGTGGTCCACGAGCTCCTTCAACTACTTCGAAAGAAACTTCTTGGCCTTCTTCTAAAGTTTTGAAACCTTCAGTTTGGATTGCAGAGTAATGTACGAATACGTCGTTTCCGTCTTCTCCTTCGATGAATCCGAAACCTTTTTCTGAGTTAAACCATTTTACTTTACCGTTTTTCATAAAAAAAAATCCTCCTATTGGCTTGAAAAAAGCCATGTGTAAAATTCACCAAATTACAACGCAGATAGCTTTACTCATTACTTCATCCAAACTTCGGTCAAAACCTTGATCAAGCATATTACATAAATCTAATCTCGTGCAACGGCTGTTTACAATTTATCATTATTTAGTAGGAAAGTCAAGAAAGGGCAAGACGACATAAACTGACATCTTTTTCGCTAATCCCATGATTTTTTATTATTCATACAATAATATTTACTTATTAATCTATCGGATGAGGAGGAAAACAAGAACCATATGTCGTTTTTTGAAGAAAAATATTTGGGCTTTCCTTTTGAAAAAGTCCTGACTGGTTTACTATTTAAATAGAAAAAAGCCGAAGATTTTAATTCTTCGGCGTAACTGCTGGTACTTCTTCCTCTTCTTTAAATTTATCCAATATGGTGATGGTATCGACCAAATGATTGTTGAAAATCTGTCTTGCTACTGCTAACAGGTCGATGATCATAGGATCCTTTAACGTGTAGATAACTTTGTTTCCATCCTTGGTGCCCGATACGATATTTTTTGCTCTTAGTACCTGCAGCTGCTGTGAAACAGCCGAACCTTCACTGCCTGCAAGTGTCTGTATTTCATTGACACTTTTTTCTCCCTCAGCGAGAATTTCTAAAATACGAATTCTTAATGGATGAGCCAAAGCTTTAAAAAATTCTGCTTTAAATCGCTGCATTTCTAAATTCAATTCATCATCACCTTTACTGTAAAACTAGAAGGTAGCCGTTAATTTCTGTCTGCTTCCCTCTTTTGCCTCTGTACCGGAAAGCTTCTTACATTCTCTAAATGCAAAATGCTTACAGCCTAGGCATTTATTTTGATTAATTTCCTTCAAAGCATATTGAATGGCTTCACCGGTATGAGCAAAGAAATGTTGTTCTCCAACAACCTCGTATAACCCCGTCTTTTTCAATACACTTTCCGGCTGCGGATTTATTCCTGATATTAATACTATACCATTTTTGGAAAAGTGGCGTACAATACTTGCCAAATTCGCTTCCCCGGTTGTGTCCATAAATGGAACTCTGCCCATCCGCAACAACAGAATCTTGGGACGATAATTGATGGTATTCATGATCGTTTCTTCAAATGTAAGGGCTGCACCAAAAAACAGCGGGCCTTCAATATTAAAGATGCTAATCTGCGGACAGTCGTGTGTATCAGTCACCATCCCAGTTTCCACCTTGGCTCGATTGGTTTGCGGGTTAGGCAGCGCTTTGGCCGTAATCATGACGTCGCTCATCCGTTTGACAAACAGAATGGCCGACATGACCAATCCCACCTCCACCGCCACGGTCAAGTTCACAAAGACTGTTAATACAAATGTGACGACAAGAACAAGAGAGTCCGTTGATTTTGTTTTAAAAATATGAGCAAAAACTTTTTGCTCGCTCATATTCCAAGCAACGACCATTAATATCGGCGCCATGCTGGCAAGTGGAATAAATGAAGCATATGGTGCAAAAAAGATTAACACAAGCAGTACCACAATTCCATGAAAAATCCCTGATAACGGTGAAACTGCTCCATTTTTTATATTTGTTGCTGTCCGGGCAATCGCACCTGTCGCCGGAATTCCGCCAAATAATGGCGTAATCATATTGGCAATACCTTGCCCGACAAGCTCTTTATTGCTGTTGTGACGACCGCCCGTCATCCCATCTGCGACCACCGCAGAAAGAAGCGATTCAATCCCGCCAAGCATGGCTATAATAAAGGCCGGCCTGATCAATTCTAGGATGATATCCAAATTTAACTCAGGCACATGCAGCGCGGGCAGCGTACTAGGAATTTGACCATAGGCCGTTCCAATGGTTGCTACCTCACCAGGATAAAACAATGAAGCGGCGGCCGTTGAGACGACTAGACCGATTAAAGGCCCCGGAACCTTTGGCGCGATTTTCGGTGTTATGATAATCGTTGCCAAACAGATCGCTGCTGTTAAAATACTGAAAATATTCGTAGATCCTAGGTGCACAACAATTTCCTTAATGTTTAAAATAAATTCCTCATGCTTTTTGATGCCCTCTAAACCTAGGAAACTGGCAATCTGTCCTGTAAAAATGGTTACCGCAATACCTGCGGTAAAGCCGATGGTAACAGGCCTTGGGATATATTTAATCAGCGAACCAAGCTTAAATATCCCCATTAAGACAAGGATTACTCCAGCCATAAAACCAGCAATCAGCAGGTTTTCATAGCCATACGTCATGACGATTCCAAACAAAATCGGAATAAAAGCACCCGTTGGACCGCCAATTTGATACTTGGAGCCGCCGAATAAGGAGATAAGAATCCCGGCAACAATGGTCGTATAGATTCCATACTCTGGCTTCACTCCGGAAGCAATGGCAAAGGCCATACCAAGGGGGATGGCAATCACCCCGACAATCAACCCCGAGAGCAGATCCTTTGGTACACTCTTTAAAGAATAATGATGGAATCTTTTGTCTGTAAACATACTCACCCTTCTTATCACCTATTTTTGTATATCTGATTATTTGAATATATAATAATAGATAAATATAATCAATAGTATTTGTAAAAAAATGTACAATTGTAATCCTTTTTTGTTTATGGTACAATAGCATAGCGATGAGCTGAATTGCATAAGACGAGAAAACATTCCTTTTAGGAGCACACAATGTGGAGTGTGGTTTTTTCGCCGCAATACGCAAAGACGCCTGATTTTTCAGGCGTCTTTTTTATTTGGTTTCTCGGTTAAAATTAGCACTTTTTTCCTATATCCATTAAAATATACTTGGGTGTTAATTTTTAAAAGTGGAGGAATCCGTTATGAATAACCACGAAATAGATTACAAAATTTACGGCGATGATATGCAGTTTGTTGAGGTGGAGCTGGACCCGCAGGAAACAGTTGTCGCAGAAGCGGGAAGTTTCATGATGATGGATGACGATATTCAGATGGAGACCATTTTCGGTGATGGTTCTGGCGGTAGTGGCGGCGGCCTGATGGGCAAGCTGTTTTCAGCAGGAAAACGCGTGTTAACAGGTGAAAGCTTATTTATGACAACCTTCACGAATGCAGGTGCAGGCAAACGCCATGTATCTTTTGCTTCCCCTTATCCTGGAAAAATCATTCCGATGGATTTAAGCCAGTTTGACGGCAAAATTGTCTGTCAAAAGGATGCATTTCTCGCAGCGGCAAAGGGAGTTCAGGTCGGCATTGAGTTCCAGCGAAAAATTGGCGTTGGCTTCTTCGGCGGCGAGGGCTTTATCATGCAAAAGCTCGAAGGCGACGGAATGGCGTTTGTTCACGCAGGCGGAACGATCATTAAAAAGGATCTTCTTCCTGGTCAAAGTTTGCGTGTAGACACAGGTTGTTTGGTGGCAATGACTCGTGATGTCCATTATGATATTGAGTTTGTAAAAGGCGTTAAAACAGCATTGTTCGGCGGTGAGGGCTTATTCTTCGCAACATTGCGTGGCCCTGGTTCAGTTTGGATACAGTCCCTGCCATTCAGCAGGCTGGCAAGCCGCGTATTTGCTGCAGCACCCGCACGCGGCGGCAGCAAAGATGAAGGCAGTATCGCCCGCGGGCTTTTTGATATGTTTAATGGCGATTAATTAAATTGTGGGATTTCCTAAATTCAGCAGATAACAAAAATAAAACCGGGTCTCCAGCCCGGTTTTGTTTATTCGCTATTTTAGGTGAAGCTTTTTCAACTCTGTAAACGCCTGTTCTCTTTTTAAATTATAGGATTGCCAAGAAGAATTCCCTGTTAGCGCCTCCTTCTGCCTGACTTCTAAAATTTGCGTCAAACCTTCAATATTCTTATCTTTTTCGTAAAGGTCGATTAACCCCAGAATGCCAGTATAGGACAGGCTGTCAAAGTGGTGAACATCAATTTTCCCTGTTAATTCATAGCGGTCGAGGTTCTTACTTACGACAATTTGATTAGGATCGATGACAGTCATGACTGTGTAATAAAGCAAGGATGAAATAAAGAAAAAATGAAATAACGACAGCCGTTCTATCCAAACTTTCACCAATGTATAGGTAAAAATAAACACTAAAAATAGCATAAACGAGTGTGCCATGACTCTTATAAAGGTAAACCCATAAGCATCTTCATACATACTTAACCTGATAAAAGCCGAGCATAGCATCACAGCACTTGAAAACACCAAAAGTGTCAGCAGGATTTGCGTAAATCTTTTTATAAAATGAGATGTCAAGCCCACGAAAGTCAACACAACCACAATAATCGATAAATTAATGATGGTGACGAATAACAGTTCAAAAAAACCCTTCCTAGCGTACTCGGCATAGGTATAATCACCCTGAAGGGTTCCACTGAAGAAATATTTAAACTGAACTACGGTAAATAATAGATAAACGATATTAATTAAACAAAGAACCGTTATGGTGATAATCGCATCCACTTTCAATCCCTGTTGGAACTCAAGCTGCTTGATCACCTCAATTTGCTTTTTAATCAAGACTTGCATAAACCCAAAGAATGCTGCCGTAAAAATAAGAATGACGATTAACCTTATCATGCCTTCTGCATCTAATACCTCGAACCAATTCGGAATTCCGCCCATAATCCGTTCAAACTGAGTATCCGCCGACATAAGAAGACTTAAAACCACAAATAGGACTGGGATTGAGATCAGAATACCGATGAAAACCTTTTTCCAGATGATAAATTTATCTTCATCCACTCCTCGTTTTACACCGCTTCCAATCAACTTAGTCATTGCCGCATTATACTTGATTGCATCTAACAGTCTAAGAAACAAATAAGGTATAAACCAGATTTTATTCCACTGCATACTTTTCGGACTTGTTACAATGACTATATGAAAAACAACTAGCACGGGTATCACTAAAATGTTTAATACATTAAAAAATTTATTATCATTTAAAAAGTAGCTTGCGGCCAGAAGCCAGATGCAGCATAGAACCAGGTAACCGAAACGTTGGTGGGTAAACGTAAAGCTTCGGTACCGCCAAAAAAATACTGCATAAAAAGCCATCAGAAACACCAAATATGAAATCCCTACTTGCCCACGGAAAAATGATTCTTCAGCTAAAATCCCTAGCAACAAGCACAAACCTAAAAACAGCCAATCTATTTTTTCCATTTTGCTTTCCATGTTCATCCCTCATTTACATTGTTTTTCTATATACATCGTATTACTAGGTAATATCGCAAAAAAAACTGCTTATATCGACGCTTTCCTCCCCCAGCGATAGCCAAGCATACTTATTGGGTACAGAAATATCGTAAAAATGATACAAGCAATAATAAATGTTTTCGTTAACAAAGGAGCAAACCATGAATGTGGTATGATTTCGAAAACAGTTAGCGTCATTAAAATTATGTTAGGTATGAGCGATAAAAAAAATGTTTTTCTAAGCAGCTTTCGGCCGCCATGTCCAAAGCCTTTGCCGATTTCATACCCCAATAACGCCCAAAAAAACATATACAAGAAGGCAATTAAAGTGGGAATGGATGTTAGATGATTCCAAATTGATGTCAGCCACGACCAATGGTACAAATTATGTATAAGCGTAAGAAAACTGCCTCCTGCAAAAAAAATAATATTGAGGAGAATGAACAGCCATTTCATATTGCTCGGAGTGACGGAAAGTTCTTCCTTCCAAGCGGCAGCTATTTCTTCCGGACTTCCGAGCCTTGCGAATAAAAGGTCCTCAAGCTTCCCATGATCCGTATCTTCAAAGGATTCCAAGATGATTTCATCAATATGGGTCTCGTATTCGCGAAGAATATTTTCTTTATCTTTGTGAGTACCGAGTTCTTGGGACAGTTCATTAAGAAACTTATTCTTCAGCTGTTCCATGCTTCGATCTCCCAATAACCTTATTCATTACTTTTACAAAGTCCTGCCATTCTTGTGTTTTTTCTGCGAGCACTTCTTTTCCAGCGTCAGTGATGCGATAATACTTGCGGGCCGGTCCCTTCTCCTGCTCCTGCCAATAGCATTCAATGTATTCCTGCTTTTCAAGCTTATGGAGCGCGGGATATAATGTCCCTTCCTTTACACTTAAACCATTTTCACTGCGCTGCTCTAATTCCTTTACCAGCTCGTAGCCATACATGTCGCGCTCGTTTAATAATTGTAATAAGATTAACGATGTGCTTCCCTTTACCAGTTCGCGGTTAAACATTTTTTCACCTACCTAGATTTATTAGGTATATAGAAATTCTACAAGACAATTTTTTCCTTGTAAAGGGTTTTTACATAAAAAGTGACGATTTTTAAAAAAATCGCCACCCCCTTGAGTCTTTTTATTTCATTTTGAAATCATCCTGCTGACGCTCAATATACTCATCACGTTCGCCGCCATCAGACAATTCCTCGGAAAATCCATAACCCGTGTCACTCTGCACCAAGTTGCTTGTCCTGATTGTTTTTGGATGTAAATTGTTATTAGGTGCAGCCTGCTCATTCCACTTTCCCATCGATATCACCTCATTTTTATTATTTGGTGATTTTAAAAGATTATCCACTAAAAAAAACGCTTGGACCAAGCGTTTTTGAAAATTAAATAACCATTTTTTTATCATTTTGAAGTTGTAATTCTTGCTCTTCTGTTCCGTCCTGCTCGCGGTTCTTTTTAATTTTAAAATGATAAATCAAGTAGCAGGCGATAACAAATGGAACACCAAGATACAATGCCAAGCGCTGCTCTGAGTCAAATGCCAAGCTGGACAATACCACAATGTTTAGGGTTAATGCAATAATTGGCAGGATTGGAAATAGTGGTGTTTTAAATTTCAAATCCTCCACTTTACCGCCTTCACGGATAAATTTACGACGGAAGGCAATTTGTGAAGCAGTGATGGAAATCCAGCCCACCTGTGCTCCTAAACCTGCTACTGACAAAAGCCAAACAAAGACAGTTTTTTCAGCAAAAAAGCCTGATAATAAAGATAGGAGTGCAATCCCAAGTGTTAACAGAAGCGCATTAAATGGAACACCATTCTGGGTTACTTTTGTTAAAGCAGGGCTGGCCATCTTTTCCTTGGACATTGCATACAACATCCGGGTTGCAGCGTAAAGACCTGAGTTTGCTACAGAAAGTAAAGCTGTTAGGATTACAAAGTTCATAATATCAGCAGCATATGGAATACCGATGCTGTCAAATACCACAACGAACGGACTTTCCACCACACCTGCTTTTTCCATTGGAATGATACCGGCTACGACAAAGATTGCTAACACGAAGAAGAACAGTGTACGCCAAACTGTTTGTTTAATCGATTTTGGAATGGTTTTCTCCGGCTCTTCACTTTCTCCGGCAGCAATCCCGATTAATTCGGTACCCTGGAACGAGAAGTTAACTGCAATCATGGTAATGATTAAAGCAGTAAAGCCGTGCGGCATGATACCGTGAGCTGTAAAGTTCGATAAGAATGGGGCAGCATGTCCGCCTTTCATATGAATTAGACCAAACATGGCAGCGCCGCCTAGTGCGATAAACATGATAATAGCTAAAATTTTTATACTTGAGAACCAAAATTCTGCTTCACCAAAAGCTCGGGCAGATAAAGCATTTAGAGAAAATAATACTACAGCAAAAACTGCACTCCATACCCACACATCTACATGCGGAAACCAGCGCTGCATCAGCTGTCCTGCTGACAGCAGTTCAAGAGCAACAGTAACAGCCCATCCTAACCAATATAACCAACCAAGAGCAAATCCTGTCCCCGGTCCAATAAATTTAGTGGTATAGGTTTGGAACGATCCCGATACTGGCATGGCGACAGATAATTCACCAAGACAAAGCATTGTTAAAAACATAATGAAACCGCCGACGATATACGAAATAATTGCTCCTGTCGGCCCTGCCTGGCTGATGGTATAACCAGATCCTAAGAACAAACCTGAACCGATGACTCCGCCTAGCGAAATCATGAACAGATGGCGGGACTTCATCGTTCTTTGCAGTTCGTGAGTTTGATTGTTTTCAGGTAATTGCATGAAATTTCCCCTCTTCCCCATTGAAGTATACGCTTTCAAATTGATGATCATTGTAAAAATAGGAGAGAATGTGACTAGCCAGCTGCCTTCACTTTTCTGTCACACAAGAAAGAATAAGCGAATTTATAATTTTATACAACCGACAAATCTTTCTAAAATTATCACTATTTTTACGTTATATTAATTTGCAATTTTCATGCCAAAATAAAAAGCTTAATTTTTGAACATTTTTCGAAATTATAGCGCCAAAATTTTTGGCATAATATTAAATATTTTGCGCCCCAAATGCAAAAATACTCTTCCCAGCAAAATGGGAAGAGTATTAAATGGATGTAAAATCAACTATTTTTTTTAATCGCAGCCGGTAATTTGTAAATCATCTTGGATGATTCCTAACTTGGTTTGCGGATCCACCTTTTGTCCCTTCTTTACATAAATGGATCTTACATAGCCGCTTATACCGAACGAAATCTCTACAATGGCACCGTTCTCTGCTCTTACTAGAAATAGTTTCTCCCATTCATACACATGGTTGTTTTCCTTTGCGACAACTTTTTCAACCGTGCCAGAACAGGGACTATAAATAGTTTCATCCTTAAAAATCAATTTTGTTCTCTCCTTATCTAAGATTTCGTCCGATTTTGAAAGCTTCTTACACCCAGCCGCGGAATTGTGCTGCTTCCGCCATTTTTCTAATACCTGTCATGTAGGCGGCCAAACGCATGTCAACTTGATATTCATGCGCCGTCCGATAGATTTTTTCGAAAGAGTCAACCATTACTTTTTTAAGTTTCTCGGCTACTTCCTCTTCAGTCCAATAATAACCTTGATTATTTTGCACCCATTCAAAATAGGAAACTGTTACACCGCCTGCACTTGCCAAAATATCAGGGACAAGCAGGACACCGCGTTCAGTCAGAATATTCGTTGCTTCAAGAGTTGTCGGACCATTAGCAGCTTCGACTACAATTGCTGCTTTAATATTGGCTGCGTTTTCCGCAGTGATTTGATTTGAAATGGCAGCAGGAACAAGAATGTCACACTCTAATTCAAGCAGTTCTTTATTGGAAATTGTCTCTTTAAAGAGCTGTGAGAACGTACCAAAACTATCTCTTCTATCAAGCAAGAAGTCAATGTCAAGACCATTTGGGTCATGGACTCCACCATAAACATCGGAAACAGCAATAACCTTTGCACCGGCATCATGCATGAATTTAGCTAAATAGCTGCCCGCGTTTCCGAAACCTTGGATAACTACCCGAGCACCTTGCAGTTCAATGCCTTTTTTCTTAACCGCTTCTCCGATGCAAATAGTTACGCCACGTGCCGTTGCTGTTTCACGCCCTTGGGAACCGCCCAATACGATTGGCTTACCGGTAATAAATCCTGGTGAGTCGAACTCGCGAAGACGGCTGTATTCATCCATCATCCACGCCATAATTTGGGAGTTCGTATAAACATCCGGAGCCGGAATGTCCTTTGTCGGACCAACAATCTGGCTAATCGCACGAACATAGCCGCGGCTCAATCTTTCAAGCTCTCTAAAAGACATCTTCCTCGGGTCGCAAATGATGCCGCCTTTACCTCCGCCATAAGGAAGATTGGTGATGCCGCACTTTAAGCTCATCCAGATGGACAATGCTTTTACTTCTTCTTCATTCACTTCCGGATGGAAGCGAACGCCGCCCTTAGTTGGACCAACAGCATCATTATGCTGGGAGCGGTAACCGGTAAACACTTTAACCGAACCGTCATCCATTCTGACTGGTATGCGGACTGTCAACAATCTTAATGGTTCTTTTAATAAGTCAAACATCTCGTTTTGGTAACCCAATTTTGCCAAAGCCTTTTGTATTACTGTTTGTGTAGAGTAAAACAAATTTAATGACTCCTGCTCCTTTTGCTGCTCTTTTTTCATTTCATTTACCACTGCATTAACAGACATGGAAGACACCTCGTCAAATTTTTAAATTATTAATAATTAATTAACCTAAAATCTTTTGAATTTTTGCAACTGCCCAATCAATTTCTTCTTTGGAAATAATCAGCGGCGGCGCAAAACGAATAACTGTATCATGCGTTTCTTTACATAACAAGCCTTCTTCTTTCAACTGTTCACAATATGGTCTTGCTTCTTCTGTTAGTTCCACCCCGATAAATAATCCTTTACCGCGGACTTCCTTAATCATCGGATTGCTGATTGTCTTCAATTGATCTAAGAAATATTTTCCTAATTCAAGTGAACGTTCAGGCAGTTTTTCCTCTTCGATGACATCAAGGGCTGCAAGGGACACCGCACAAGCGAGCGGATTCCCGCCAAAAGTGGAACCGTGCGATCCCGGATTAAATACACCTAAAACATCGGAATTGGCAACCACGCAGGAAATTGGGAATACCCCGCCGCCTAATGCCTTACCTAAAATAAGCATATCTGGTTCAACTTCTTCCCAATCGCAGGCAAACATTTTACCAGTACGGGCTAAGCCAACTTGAATTTCATCAGCAATAAATAAGACATTGTTTTCTTTACATAGTTCAGAAGCAGCCTTTAAAAATCCGTCAGGAGGTAAAATGATTCCCGCCTCACCTTGAATCGGTTCCATTAAGAATGCTGCAGTATTTGGAGTAATCGCTGCCTTTAACGCCTCAAGGTCACCGTAAGGAATTAATTTAATCCCAGGAAGCATCGGGCCAAAACCGCGCTTATATTCTGGGTCGGAAGATAAGGAAACGGCACCCATGGTCCGGCCATGGAAATTGCCTGTGCATGCAATGATTTCTGCCTGATTTTCTGCAATGCCTTTCACATCATAACCCCAGCGGCGTGCAGCTTTTAACGCTGTTTCAACTGCTTCTGCACCAGTGTTCATTGGAAGTGCCATGTTCTTGTTGGTCAGTTTGCAGATTCTTTCATACCAAGGGCCAAGCTGGTCGTTATGGAATGCGCGTGATGTTAGAGTTACGCGGTCTGCCTGGTCTTTCAAAGCTTGAATGATTTTTGGATGACGATGGCCCTGGTTTACTGCTGAATACGCACTAAGCATATCCATGTACCGTGTTCCTTCAGGATTTTCCACCCAAACCCCTTCTGCCTTGGAAATGACGATTGGCAGCGGATGATAGTTATTAGCTCCAAATTTATGTGTTTTTTCAATAATTTCAGTAGATTTTGTTGATGTCATAGTCATTTTATGTCCTCCCTTTATAGTTGCAAGAGAGCTTGTGAGCCCCCTTGCTATCCTCTTAAAATTACAGCGTTTCTGAAGTCGTTTTTGCTTGCATATGAAGAATTAAATAATCAGGGCCACCTGCTTTGGAGTCCGTTCCTGACATATTAAATCCGCCAAATGGCTGATAGCCAACAATGGCACCTGTACAGCCGCGGTTGAAATAGAGATTGCCAACATGGAATTCGCGGCGCGCTCTTTCAATATGATCACGATTATTGGAAACCAATGCACCAGTTAAGCCATAATCGGTGTTATTAGCAATCTGCATCATGTGGTCAAAATCACGTGCTTTAGCGATAGCCAATACCGGCCCAAAAATTTCCTCAAGCATAATGCGGGCATTCTCATCAACATCCGCAAAAATGGTCGGCTGAATGAAGTAGCCCTTAGAATCGTCCCCTTCACCGCCGGTCATAAGTCTGCCTTCTTGTTTGCCAATTTCAATATAGCTCATGATTTTTTTGAAGGATTTTTCATCAATGACAGGTCCCATATAAGTATCGGCTGATTCAGGGCTTCCAAGCGTTAAAGTCTTGGTAAGGGCAACCACTTTTTCAAGAACTTCATCATAAACATCTTGGTGAATAACAGCACGTGATCCTGCGGAACATTTTTGACCAGAGAATCCAAATGCTGAGTAAACGATAGAAGACACGGCTAAATCTAAATCTGCATCTTTATCGACAACAACTGTATCTTTGCCGCCCATTTCGGCTATCACACGCTTCAGCCAAATTTGGCCTGGGTTAACTTTAGCTGCGCGTTCGTAAATGCGGCAGCCCACTTCACGGGAACCTGTGAAGGATACGAAACGTGTTTTTGGATGGTCAACAAGATAATCCCCAATTTCAGCTCCGCTTCCTGGAACATAGTTCAATACTCCATTAGGAAGTCCAGCTTCATGCATCAGCTCTACAAATTTTGCAGCAATGATTGGCGTTGAGTTTGCGGGCTTTAAAAGCACAGTGTTTCCGGCAACAATCGCAGCTACTGTAGTTCCGGCCATGATCGCCAATGGGAAGTTAAATGGTGAAATGATAATCCCCACTCCAAGCGGAATATAACCGAACTGATTAAATTCACCGGGACGGCTGTTTACTTGAACACCGTCTTTGATTTTCAGCATTTGACGGCCATAGAATTCTAAAAAGTCAATCGCTTCTGCAGTATCAGCATCTGCTTCCTTCCATGGCTTCCCTGCTTCCTTCACCATGTAGCTGGAAAATTCATGCTTGCGGCGGCGCAGAATGGCTGCAGCGCGGAATATAATGTTGGCACGATGTTCAGGGGCCCAGTTTTTCCATGTTTCAAAAGTAGTTAATGCTGTTTGCATAGCACTTTCAGCTAATTCTAGGTCAACCATCGATACGGTACCGATAACTTCTTCCTTATTTGCTGGATTGATAGTCGCAATCTTTTTGTCAGTTGTAATTAGCTCTCCGCCAATGACGACTGGATAGTGCTTGCCAAGCTGTGATTGAACGAAGTCAAGTGCATCTTGAAATGCTTTTTTATTTTTTTCTTCAGAAAAATTCGTAAGTGGTTCATGTGTATACGGTTGCATGTAATTAAGCCTCCTTTGTTTGTAACACACTTTTAATATGCAAGTTCCGTGCCAACTATTTTTTTGCAGTTTAACAACGTTTCAATATAAAAAACACGCCAATTTTTTTTGCTATTTTGCATATATTTAAGAATTTACGCAAAATTATTTTGCATTATAGTCTGATTTTTGATTAAATTAGTGCATAAGGGATTTGCAAGGAGAGAAAACGGCATGGAAAATACAAAAAGAACAATCCAACAGCTACAATATATAAACAGTATGTACAAAAGGATATTGGACGAGGTCGACGTAGGTGTCCACGCCGTCGATAATACAGGGAAAACAATCGTTTACAATAAAAAAATGATGCAAATAGAGTCGATGGATATTCAAGAAGTAATCAATAAGAATTTGCTGGATGTTTTTAAATTTAAAGATAATCAATCTAGTACACTAGTAAAAGCTCTACAGGATGGGAAAGAAACCAGTAATGTCAAGCAAACCTATTTTAATAATAAGGGCCGTGAAATTACAACCATCAATAATACGATCCCAATTTATCAAAATGAAAATCTGCAAGGTGCAGTAGAAATTGCCAATGACGTGACGAAACTCGAACGCCTGATAAAAGGAAATACAAATAAAAGCGGCACCAGATATACTTTTGATAATATCATCGGGAATAGCCCTGCCCTTAAAGAAGTAATCGAAGCAGCGAAACGTGCCAGCCGGACTGCATCCTATGTATTAATCGTTGGGGAAACAGGTACAGGCAAAGAGCTTTTTGCGCAGAGTATTCATAATGCCAGCACTCGGCTTGCCGGTCCATTTATTTCGCAAAACTGTGCTGCCCTGCCTGATAATTTAATCGAAAGCCTTCTTTTCGGAACGAAACGCGGAGCTTTTACGGGCTCTGTTGATTCACCGGGATTATTCGAACAGGCTGAAGGCGGCACACTGTTACTTGATGAAATTAACTCTTTAAATATGAACCTTCAGGCAAAGCTGCTTCGGGTTCTACAGGAACGAATGATCCGTAGAATCGGCGATACAAAGGATACACCTGTTGATGTCAGGGTGATCGCCAATATCAACGAGGATCCGATTGATGCCGTCGCCAATAACAATCTTCGAAAAGATTTATATTATCGGCTGGGGGTGGTAACAATTTTCATCCCGCCATTAAGAGAAAGAAAAGAAGATATTCCATTATTGGTGGAGCACTTTATCGAAAAATATAATGAACGTTTTCAAATGAATGTAAAAGGTTTATCTGATGAAGTTAAGCAATCATTTTTTGAATATGATTGGCACGGTAACATCCGCGAGCTTGAACATATCATTGAAGCTGCGATGAACATTATGATGGATGAAGAAATCATCAAGTACTCCCATTTACCGTATCAATACCGCAATAAAATGCAAATGAAGGAAAGAATGCTCCCTCTTTCTACAGTTGATACCTTTATTGATGAACAGGCTGATATTGCGATCCCTCTTAAGGAGCAGCTGGAGCTATTTGAAAAATCCTACATCGAACATGTGCTGAAAAAGAATAACCACAATATTTCAAAGAGTGCTAAACTGCTGGGACTAAGCCGGCAAAGCCTGCAGTATCGAATGAAAAAACTAAATCTCAGCATTTAATATTCAAAAAAAAAAGCGGTAATCAACGGGATTACCGCTTTTTTGCATTCACAAACAGGGCTTGTTTTACATAAAAATATTATTATATAAAAGTATTTGCAGCAGCTGTTACCTTTTTAAAAGGTAAAAGCATAATTATTCCATTTTTACCCCATACTAAGAAAAGCGGAAGGCGCCCGTCAATCGGCGTATGGACTGGAGCGCTTCGACTGAGATAAAGGAAACACGGAGAGCGCTAGCGATCCGATGTTGACTTATCGTAGGGAGAAGAGCGAAGTACACTAGCCGATGGCGCCTGGAGCTGGACAATTTTCAAAGTCAAAAACTCTTGTCCTATTTGAATAAAAACGTTGAGGTGAAAAAAATGGGACTGCTCAGTTCATTCAATCAATGGAGAGAAACACGATATCAAAATCATCTCTCCAATATGAAAGACCAAGGCAAATGTCCAGATTGTTTTGGCCGAGGCTACACCGTTTACCCTTACAATGAATTTGCATATTTTAATTCGTTTGAATGTCCGGGATGTCAAGGCACCGGCCATTACACGGATTGGGAAAGCTATCAATAAACTAGTCCAAAATAGAAAGAGGCAGTCTCACATGGATTCTGATCCACTAGCCTTCGAGACTGCCTTCTTATTTACTTGATTGGAGGTAATGCAATGTCGGTTATTGTCCACCAGACATTCACGATTAAACAGGATAAATTTAAAGAAGGCATTGAAAATTTACGAGAAATAAAAAAATTTAGAATGGAAAATTATAACCATAAGGTTGAGATCCTAACGCCAATTTCTGGGAACGATCATACATATGCATTGCTGTCGACTTACGACGGGTTAGCGGAGATGGAATGGCAAAATAAGAAAATGTTTGATGATGAAGAATATCTTGAACTAATTGGACCATTTTTTCTTGAAAATATAGCAGAAGGCAGCATGTATACGCAGATTTATCGCACGCTTAGCGATAAAAGCAATGAGAAGAAAAATGACAAATAACAGCAGAAAGCATGCAAAAATTCTTTGCACGCTTTTTTTCTATTAAAATCATATAGTTGTCGATGGCTGTTTTTCTTTCCAAATCTGTTCAAGTAAGATAGCCATAAAAGTCCCGACTAATAAACCATTTTTACCAAAATTTTGAATCACGTACGGAAGTCCATTTAAACCATCCGCAGGTAAAAACATTGTTCCAATCCCTAATAGGAATGAAATTCCAATAATGGCTATATTCCTATCGTTTAATGGTTGCTTTGTCAATGACCTGATACCAATTGCCAGCATATCAATTAGTGTTGCTAAAAGCGCAGCACTTGCTACAGATAATGGCAGCGATGCCAACAAACTCACTGCACCAGGAAAAAAGGAAAAGGCCATTAAAACCCCACATGCTGCAGCGAATGGAAAAATCCTGTATTGTTTGGTTATCTTAACAAACCCTGCAGTCGCCGGAAGCGGTACAACGGCAATGGTTGAAAATACGGCTGATAAAATATGAGAAAGTCCCCCAGCGCATGTTCCTTTATAAAGCCTAACTTCTAATGATGTTTGTTGATTTGGAATTGTATCCGCTGCAGCACTGATAGCAGCAAATGTGTTTGAAATAAGTAAAAAGGTAAATAGTATCGAGGTAATCAAAATACCACTTGTCATATGTGGGTATCCCCAAGGAAATATCTCAGGAAATTTAATCCATGATGCTGAATAAGATATAGACTGTGAACTCTTACCGAAGATTAATAACAGCACCCAACCGCATAATATACCTATTAAAATTGCGTAACTTTTCAGCCAGCCCTTCCCTTTTGTGGAAAGGAAGATGATAAGGAAAAATACTAGTATTGCAGCAAAGAAACCCAGCTTATCAATTTGGCCTGTAAGAGGATTTATGGATACCATTCCTTTTATAAACACCCCACTTAGCTGGATAGCCAAAATAAAAAGAAAACAACCAGTTACCAATGGAGAGAAGAGGAATAGCAAATGACGTACCCATTTCGACACGCCTAATAACAATAACAGCATTCCTGCTAAAATTAATCCAGCTTCAAGAGTCCGTAATGTTTCTTTCATTGTCAATCCCTGCTCCGCGCCAACGCCTGCGAAAATAACAAAAATGCTTACCCAGGACCCAGCAGGTCCGTCTGCAATTGGAAATCGATGTCCAAATTTTCCCTGAATAAAAGAGCTTAATCCGACAATAAAAAACGTTCTTTGCATAAGGTCCGAAATTGCTGCATCAGAAAGGTGAAATACATTTCCAATCACAATCGGTAGCGCAATCGAATTTGCGAGTAAATAGATAAACCATTGAAGGGTACTAAAGAAATTATTACTTTTACTCATTTGCAAAGCAGCTTACCTCCAAAAAATTTTATTAGAATTCAAAGTCCGGCACCATCTAAAGAAAAGTGCCGAACAAATCCATTAAAGCAATCTTTATTACGCAACAACAAAATAATGAAAGCTCATCAGCGTTCCAACATCTTGACTATATCTTCATTTTAGACACATTGCACAAATCCGTCCTTGTACCACTAATCCAAAATATCAGTATTTTTGTTAGGCAACATACACAATGACTTTTTTTACATTCTTTGATAAACTTGGCACATTCTCAATACTTCATGATTGGACGTGCAAATTGATGAAGCAAACAGTTATATATAAGCAGAATGATTCCTTTGAACTAAAAGCAGATTACTATGGAACAAATCGAGAGCATGCACCTGTTGTGGTTTATATTCACGGCGGGGGATTAATTTGGGGAACAAGAGAAGAAATTAGTAACGATATGATCCGGTTATATACCGACAATGGGTTCGCGTTGTTTTCCATCGATTATCGCCTGGCTCCAGAAACGAAGCTGCCGGAAATTCTCGAGGACATTCAAGATGCAATCGATTGGATTATCACAAAAGGGGCCGAACAGTTCTCGATTAATCCCAAAAAAATCGCTGTAGTTGGCAGTTCTGCTGGCGGGTTTTTAGCACTAAGTACCGGCACCTTTAAAAATAAACCAAGCGCAATTGTCTCCTTCTATGGATATGGCGACATTTTAGGTAAATGGGCAACTTCACCAAGCAAATATTATTGTCAAAAAGACATGGTTCCACAAAATGTAGCAAATACTCTTATTTCAGATAGGACACTTACCGAGGCCTCTGTAGAAGATCGGTTCCTTCTTTATGTACATGGCAGACAGCAAGGTACTTGGATTAATTTAATCACTGGCACGATGCAAGAAAGCAACAAAGAAGGGCTCAAGAAATATTGTCCAATTCACAATATTACCAAGGACTATCCCCCAACACTAATGCTGCACGGGACAAAAGACATGGATGTTCCATACGAGCAGTCTGTGTTTATGAGAGCTGCCATCATCAAAGAATCTGTCGAAGCAAAGTTAATAACAGTATTAAATGGTGAGCATGTTTTTGATCAAGAATTTCATGATCCTAAAGTTCAAAATGCCCTTCTACAAGTTGCTGATTTCCTGCATGTCCACCTAAACACGTAGAATAATGTAAAAAGCCCGGTGCTGAAATTTCACAGACCGGACTTTTTTCGCTTATTTATTACTTCTCGTTAAGCTTATGAAAATGCTCAAATAAGTTATCGCAATCATCTCTTTGTTCCACTTTAACCATTTTTATAACGCTATTATCTTCACCTTTTAAATATTTGCGCAGGTGCATGTCGGAGAATCCATGCTTATCAGCATCTTCTTTTGTATTAACGTAATATACCTCTTTTATCCCCGCCCAAATCATGACAGACACACACATTGGACATGGCTCACAAGTTGCATACATTACGCAATCTGATAAATCAAAAGTCCCTAATTTTTTACAAGCTTCTCTAACCGCAACCAATTCTGCATGTGCAGAAGGGTCAGTATCTCTCATCATCGTATTGCTTACTGCAGCAATGACTTCACCATCGCGTACAATTGTGGCACCAAATGGTCCGCCGATCTTATTGTTCATACCTTCAATCGTTGCATCAACAGCCATTTTAATGTATTTTTCCATAGCCAAATTCCTCCAAGTTTTGTTCATTATATATTTTTTTGAATAACTAAATTTGGAAGTAATCTAATTTAATTCCTGAGTAGCTTTTCACTTTTACTCTGTAACAGGACCAATGTTTGCTTTCTTATTTACATAGAGTTTATATGCTAAAAATCCTGCAATTAGTAGATATCCCCAAACGAAAGGCATAGCAGTTGTTTGGGCAAGTCCGATAGTGCTTGTATGAATTGCACCAATAAAAGTTAAAACGGCCCCTAGCACTGCAGCTATTATGCCCCCAATAGGCGTGTTACGGATCGTAAAGATTGCGATACAGCCCCAAAGAACACTAGTAATAGGAGCACCATTACCTAGGGCTACCAAGCCATCGTAGAAAAGACCGGCATTGTGCAGGGCAAGTGAAGAAACTTGATTGGCAGCAGTACCCACCGACATACCAGCAGCCGAAATTGCATTATTAACAGCAACAAGTGCCCAGTTAGCAACCCATGGGAAGAAACATACAAAGATTACAGGGGCTTCAAATTGCGGACTGTTTTTGACAGCTTGATGCCCTGTTACAATCGCAATAAATACGAGCATCGGAACAATAGCGGCAATTGGAATAACAGCCAGCAACAGTCCCATTAGACTTAAAATCGATAAGAAAAATATCGCTGCACAGCTAGCAATAGAATAGCCTATACCTGCACCAACTTCTTTCCAACCAGCATGGCCTACATATACGGTTACCGGGAATGGGTTACCACATAGGCCGCCTATTGCAGAACAAATACCATTTGTAAGCATAACATCTCTAGTTTTGTATTCATCCCCAACAACAGCAGCAGCTTCAACATTTTCCAGATTAAAAATGTAGTTCGCTAACCCTAGAGGTACAGCAGTTAATAAATATGGCAGAGCAGCGCCAATATGGTCGAAAAGTCCATTTAAATGCAACATGGGAGGATTAAAGCCAAATGATTTCAGAGCTTCAGTAACCGCAGCAGGACTTTGATATCCGAATATCCAGGCAATTGCGGTTCCTATTACAATCAATAATAAACCCGTAGGTATTTTCTTTAATATTGGATGTTTACTTAACCAGTTCATGAAGATGATGATAAGTGCAACAAATGCCACTATAGGCATTTCAAAAGATTGCAGCATTGGGTTCATACCCAAGAATACAAATGCCAAACCTGCCAAGGCTGCGAGTAATACAGTTCTTGGGACGAACTTTCTAAGAGTATCGCCCAGGAATGCACCTATTATTAGCATGGTGGCCTCAAAGAAGCACCAAAGCACACCGACTGTTGTAGTGAAAGCAGCATCCTTTGTTTGATGATATAGAGGAAGCATAATTACAAATACGATAAGAAAAATACCAGGTGAACTAGAACCTGATGGTAGTGCTGTAACATCAGTTCTGCCTGTTTTCTTAGCTAATTTATAGCCAAAATAAGCAAATACAATGCCAGATAGGAGTACAGCTAATCCAAAGCCAGGAACAATTTGTTTAAAAACAAACTCCTTTGGCATCCCAACTACACCAATCAATAATGAGATCATTACCAAAAAGTCTGTCAAAACATTAACGAACAAACCGAAGGAAGCAGCAAAGTCTCCTTTTTTCCATAAAGAAATATTTCCCATGTGAAATTCTCCTTAAGACCGTCTTAGATGGTCATGAATTGTTTTTTTTAACAATATGGGTACCTGCTTTTTCTTGAATAGCATCCTTTAGACTCTCCGGGTTTGTGATGATGACCCTGGAACCGCCCTTTTCCAAGAAGTTTAAACTTGCTTCAATTTTGGGAAGCATGCTGCCTGGAGGGAAGTGACCTTCTGCAACATACTGTTTTGTTTCTTCAATTGAAATATTTTCGAGTGCCTGTTGATTTGGCTTGCCAAAATGAATGCAAACTTTGGAAACACCTGTTGTAATGATTAAGGTATCCGCCTGAACTTGTTCTGCTAACAAACTTGTTGCAAAATCTTTATCAATAACCGCATCAATGCCTACATATGAACTATTTTCTGTTTTAACAACAGGAATTCCGCCCCCGCCAACAGCAACGACAACAAATCCAGCCTCTATTAATGTTTTAATTGCATCTTTTTCAACTATATTTATTGGTTTCGGCGAAGCAACAACCCTTCTATAGCCGCGGCCGGAGTCTTCTACAAAGATCCAATCCAGATGTTCTCTCTTCATTTCTTCTGCTTGTTCAATCGTAAAGAAGGAACCCACCGGCTTTGTAGGGTTTTTAAAATTAGGGTCATCGGGACTTACCTCAACCTGTGTAATAACAGTTGCTACTTTTTTGTTCATACCTCTTTTGGCAAATTCATTAATCAAAGCTTGTTGAATTTGATAACCTATTCCGCCTTGAGTTTCAGCGCCGCAATTGACCAGAGGTACTGCCGGCATCCCGGCAACTTCATTTGCAATTTCCGATCTTCTAAGACCGAACCCTACCTGTGGTCCGTTACCATGTGTAACAACCACGTTTAAGCCTTCGGCAACCATATCAGCGATATTTACCGCCGTTTCGCAAACAGCCTCATATTGATCCTGAACAGAATCAAGTCCATTTTCCCGGACTAAAGAATTCCCCCCGATTGCTACAATAACTAATTTTTTCACTGCGTCTTCTCCTATCTAACTACTTGTTTTTTTTAATAAATCAATAGATTGCTCTTTATGAAGATGATATAAAGAGTTCGACGGGTCATGTTTAATAGCATTCTCAATTGCTTCAATCGCTTCCTCATGTCTCCCTAATGATCTTAGACTGTTAGCCTTGTGGAAGGAGAAATCATAGCGATGCGGCTGAATTACAAGCAGCTTATCCATTTCCCGTACTGCTTCCTCATGTCTGCCCAATTCTCTTAAATAATTTGATTTGTGATAACGATAAAACGTTTCGTCAGGGTTTAATTCACAAGCTTTATCATATTCTGCAAGCGCTTCCCCGGACTTGTTCATTAATCTCAAGCAGTTTGCTGTATAGAAGTAGAAATCTAGATCATTGGGATTAATCGCTAAAGCTTTGTTGTACTCTTCCAACGCTTCTTCGTACCGCTTTAGTTCTTGCAGGCTATATCCTTTGTAGAAATAGTAATCAAGATTGTTCTGGTCCTCTGAAAGAGCTTGATTGATTACTAGGATTGCTTCTTCAATGCTATTTTCTTTATATAGCTTTTTGGCTGTTTGAATTGTTTGGTTATTTTCTTGATATTCTTTTTTAAGAATTTTAACTACTTTCTCCTGATTTAATTCTACTGCATGGTGAAGAGATGATTTTCCATCTCGATCCTGCAAATTCTCATCAGCCCCAGCTTCTACAAGAACTTCTATAATATTCGAGTATAAACGGCCCCCATTGCCCAAAATAACCGCTTCGAGAAGTGCTGACCAGCCTAAATTATTCACATGATTGACGGGAACCCCTGCATCAAGGCAAACTTGTACTGTTTTTAAATAGCCTTTCTCACTAGACGGCAATAGGGCTGTACCGCCAAAACGATTGACACTTTTTAGGTCTGCACCATATTGCAGCATCATGGCTAGAATTTCATGAAAACCATTAGCACCAGAACAAATGAAAGGTGTTAGCTGTGTAATATCTCTGGTATTGACGTCACTGCCTGCTTCTAACAACAGTTTTACTGTATTAAATTGATTTCTTTGAGTCGCAGCCATTAATGCTGTCCGGCCGTTTTCATCTTTAAAATTTACACTTGCTCCCTCTTCGAGCAATCTTTGAACAGCATTGACATCTCCCCGTTCACTCGCAAAGATCAATTCCAAATTTAAAGACTTATTGTCCATCAACAATCGCTCCTGTTCTTATGTCCTGTCACACAGTTTCCAATGGAGCTTTCGGGGGAAGGTTTCCCAAACCAAGGATTAAGGGTTGGGATATCACCCTCCCCCAAAAAGCATATTTGATTAATGAATAGCTTCGCTTAATGCCAACATTGCTTTTTCAAAAGCTTCTACCGGCGGATAAGTGATACCCGCGCCAATCATTCCGATACCAGCTTCTTTATGGGCAATGGCAGTATTAATGACTGGCATTATTCCTGTTTGGACAACTTTTCTCACATCAATTCCAGTTGGAAGACCCATAAAATCAAGCAATGGGATTGTTACATTGGGATTCTGAGTTGTTGTGATTTCCTTCATTTTTGTAGAAAAGCCGATTGCTTCTTCAACTGTGCCGCCTACTAATGCAACAATCGCAGGAGCAGTAGCCATTGCAAAGCCGCCGAAACCATATGTTTCAGTAATCGCACTATCACCGATATCAAGTCCTGAGTCTTCCGGCTTGTATCCAGCGAACATTGGGCCAATAACTTTTTGTGCAGGGCCAGTAAACCATGTATTTCCAGGCATGCCGCTAACACGGATTCCGAATTCCACACCATTACGGGCCATAGTGGTTACGATTGTACTATTTTCAATACCGTGAGCGGAATCAAGAGCACATTTCGCCATTGCCATCCATGTTGGACCTGAGAAATAATCACTGCTGGCTACGAAATCAAATACTTCTTTTTTCTGCTCAATTGTATAATCAGTTTGTAAAATATAAGGTGTTAATGCTTGGATTAATAGAGTCGTTCCAGCAACATTGCGGTTGTGGCACTCATCACCCATGTGAAGCGCTTGGGCTAGCATTAAACGCAAGTCAATGCCATCCGGATTTAGATTCATTGCATCTCTTAAAATAGGTCCAAAAACATCACGCATCCATACTAATCGGTCGACTACGCTTTGATCATTGGCACCCATACGAAGAATTTTCGCTAACTGTTCACTTAAGTTTGTATAGGCAATATTGCCATATGTTTTGTTCTCAACGATATGCATGAACATTGATGCAGAAGTGACACCGGCCATAGAACCAACACAATTGTGTTCATGACATGGCGAGAATGTGATTTCACCAGATGCTGCAAGTTCAGCGGCCTCGTCAATATCCTTTGCCAAGCCTTCGAATACCAGCGCACCGGTGACAGCACCCTTCATTGGGCCATTCATTTTATCCCAAGTGATTGGCGGACCGGCATGAAGAATGGTTTTCTTTGTCATACCTGGTACACAGTTAATCGCTTGGTCATAACCGATTAGAACAGGATGAGAATTAATAATTCTTTCCACCGCCAACTTATTAGCTTCTTCAATTTTTTGCAAAATGGCAGGGTCTTCAAACTTATCAAGCGCTGCAATTAACGCAGGATTTCCTCTTCCAGGTGGTGTCCAATCTAAATGAATGACTTCTGCACCTTGTTTTGCTAAATCCTCTTTGAAAGATTCAATGCCTACGTTGATAACATTTGGTTTACCTTTAAAAAGTTCGTTAATTTTACTCATGGCTATTCTCCTTTCACAACAAATTCTCTTGCTAATAAACCTGCGTTCTGGCTGCTGCTTGCATGAGTGACACCTGCAGCCAATAATTTATTGATTTGCTCTTCATAATCTTGCGGATCTAATTCTGTACCAAGAACATACCCAATAATCTCCAAATGTCTTCCTTCTTGTTCTGCCAGCAGTTTAGCTTCCATGATTGCAGGAAGGAATGCTCCAACCGGATCTTCGTGAGCACCGTAACCTAATACAAAGTCCATTACAATAACACCAACGGATGGATCTTTTGCTTCCTGCATAAATCTGTCAAGACGTGTAGAAGGATCAATCATTGGATGCGGCTTGCCTTGTGTATATTCGTCATCACCAAAGTCGATGAATGTATGCTCTTGACTTGTATAACGATCTTTTAAACGATACTCAGGATTTCTTGCGATATTGCTGTATACATTATCGAATTTCTCCATAGCTGCGTGCATTGCCTCATCGCAAAGTGTACCGCCGCTGAATAAACCGCGAATATATCTTTGCTCTGGCTTTAATTTAGTACGAACTTCTTCAATAAGCGGAATGTTTAATGCACGCTTATTAAGTTTGCTCTCATCTGCACCAGCAAGTAAAACTGCTTTAAGTGCTGCTTCCTTTGACATTTTGGCAAAATGACCGCCAGCTGCAGTAATTTTCTCCTCATCGCCGCCAATAAACCAAACGACAACAGGCTTTTTACATGTTTTAATTTTCGCTAGCACTTTTTCTTCCACACTTGGTGCAGGAGGCTTCGAAACAAGTACAATAACCTTTGTTTCCTCGTCATCTTCTAGCGCTTGGATTCCATCAAGCATCATGATTCCGCCAACTTCTTCTTTAAGGTCTCTTCCGCCGGTGCCAATCAGCTGAGTGATCCCGCCGCCAAATTCATGGATACGAACACTTACTTCTTGGGACCCGGTACCGGATGCACCAACAATCCCGATATCTCCTTTTCTAACAGCATTTGCAAAGCAAAGGGCAGTATTTCCGATAATTGCTGTACCACAGTCAGGACCCATCATTAATAATCCTTTTTCATGCGCTAAAGTCTTTAAAGCAATTTCATCTTCGACGCTGACATTGTCACTGAACATCATGACATTCAAGTTATTTTCAAGAGCTTTTCTCGCTTCTCTAGCAGCGTATGCCCCATTCACAGCAATAATCGCTAGATTTGCATCCGGATTATTTTCTGCAGCTGAGGAAATAGTAGAGTATTTAATATCACTTTTTCCTTTTTTGCCTGAATCCCTTTTTGTGAATAATTCATTTATGCTCAAGAAAGCGTTTTCGAAGAGCTCCTCAGTTTCAGCTTTCACTACAATAATCAAATCACTTGCGCTGGCTTCCTCGACTTCCGGTGTCATTAAACCGACATTTTTCATTACCTCTTTGTTCATTTCAGTACCCATTGCGATAATCGCTTGTTCAACACCATCAATTTGATTCGCTTTAGTAGATAGCGACATTAATGATACCGAATCGAAATACGTGTTAGGATTAATCAATGCTTGTACTAACATATACTTTTCCTCCTGCTTTTATATTGGCCTCCAATCCGCCGACAAGACCTAATGCGATGTCAGTACCGGATGAAGATCCGATGTTTAATACTTTATTTAAAGAGAGAAATAAGTCTGCATCATTCTCACCGAGCAAGGCGTTGAGTAACAAAATGATAGACTCTCTCACTTTACCAGTGGATGCTTTCTGCAATGCCATCCAGCTAATGTCATTCGTTAATTTTTTTGCCTCGCGAACAACATCTTTACAGAATGATCTTTGATCATAGAATGGACTGTTTAACATATTAAAAGCGGTAAATACCCCAACTAGAAAATCATCCCCTGATGGTGTGAGTCCTGGTCCTAGACCAATAATCGAAATGGCATGATCAAAAGCAGATGACATTCGATTCCCCGCTAATTCGTCTAAAAGTAAATTGGTTCGTTGTTCGAGCAAGCTGGACACTTTAGCTTCAAATGGGCTATTAGATAATTCGTGTTTTTTTATTCCGCCGCTTATCCCATGAATGTCGATAAATATCTTCAACTTTTTTAAATTTTGATTCAAAATTTCTTCATTCGAAGGGTATCCGGGAACAACACTGATCCATTGATTAACGTTTTCAAAAGAAATGGCAAGCTTATTTCCAATGTGCAAAATATTTTTTTTAGTAAATACCTGATCATTTACTGCAATTTCCATAGGTCTAATGTTATCAACATCGATAATTAAGGTATTGGGTCCATTATCTACGTTTCTGCATGCAATAGTGTATAACTCATCATTTTGAGAACATTTAATATTAAATGTCCGATTAAAGGTACTATGAACAAACCCTGTGAATTTCGAGTTATTCAACTTCTGTACAAAATCAACATCAGCCGATACTGTTTTTATCACGTAAGACACCTCATAAATCTGACTCGGGGAGCCTCATTTACAATTGGACAAATCTTACCTCCTTTTAAAAAGTGAATTTATCCTAGAGAAAGCTTTATACAATTTTCATTTGACAAAGTATGAAGCTTACATGATTATTCTAGATATAATGCATAACACCGTCATCGTTTATAAAATCCAAAAAGCTTTCTATTCAATTGTGCAACTTGCATAATGGATTGTGTTTAAATTTTGACAAAGGAGCGAGAGAAGTTTGCTTACGGTTAAAGAACTATTTAATATAAAAGCGATTGATGGCATAAAGATTGTTGCGGGAGAAAAAGGAATTAACAATGAAATTTCAATCGTAAATATTATTGAAAATCCCGATGCTTTCGACTGGCTTTCACCAAATGAATTGCTGCTATCGACTGGCTATATTTTCAAGGATAATGAGGAATTACAAAACAGAATCATTAAAGAGCTTGCTGAAATTAACTGTGCTGGACTGATCGTGAAAATGAAACGTTACTTCGATACACTTCCGAAAAATATGATTGATAAAGCGAATGAGTATGGTTTTCCGCTTATAGAGCTTCCCTATCAATACACCCTTTCAAGGGTCATTTCGATTATCAACGAGAAAGCATCAGGCAGGTATGATTTATTAAATAGAAAAACATTGGATATGCATAGTTTGTTCTTCAGAATTACACTTGAAGGCGGAGGAATTGAGCGGATTTCCTCCATGTTGTCAGAGACAATTGGTAATCCGGTAATCATAGTCGATCAAGATTGGAAGCTGGTGAACGCAATTGAGCACATCAACAACAAAGTACCACTTTCGTATTGTTTTGATTTAATTAAAAATAGACCTTCCTTTCCTAAAGAGTTCATAGACGCTATACCTGAAGATATAAGTGATATGAAAAGATCAATTAAAAGACTATTCCGTTTAGAGGATATAGAAGTTAAATGCCGTATTTTGCCTGTAGCTGCAGCAAGTAATATTTACGGGTATATAATCGTTTGGGAAACTGTACGTGAGTTAACCGAGTTTGACTTTATTATTTTGGAACAAGCATCAACGAACATTGCCCTGGAAAGAATTAAAGCGAAGGAAATCGAGGAAGTGAAGTTAAAAATTAGGCAGGACTTTTTTGATGATTTGCTCACTGGAAAAATCACCTCAACTGAATCCATTCAGACTTTAAGTGAAATGCATGGATTAAATTCACAATATAAGTACCATAGTATGGTGATTAATATAGATTCCAATGATCAGGATCAATTTGAGGATTTGGTCGCCAGAAGGGTTCAAGTGGAGAACAGATCCAAAAAATGCGTGGATTTAGTTTATGAGCATTCTAATTATTCTAATGGAGAAGTTACCTGCTTTCACCGTAATAACCGAATTATTATTTTGATTGGACAGCACGAAAATAGAGCACCGATTTCCGTTAATGAAGCCAAACAATATGCCCAAAAAATATACGATGTTCTAGGGAAACATATTAAAAATACCACTTTCTTAATTGGAATTGGCAGACAGTATGAAAGAATACAATCCCTGCATAAGAGCTTCTCTGAAGCCAATGAATCCATAAGACTAATGCAAAAGTTCGATGACCGTGGGGGTATCTCGCATTTTGAAGACCATAGCATCTATCACTTTTTGGATTCAAACGTAAAAGATATGGAGCTTGAAGACTTCTTCATGAAACGTCTCGGAAAAATATATGAGCATGATAAATTCCATGGTACCGGCTATATTAATACCTTAGAGAATTATTTTCACAATAACCTTAATATTAGTGAAACTGCGAAAGCAATGTTTTTGCACCGTAATACTCTCATATATAGAATTGAAAAAATTAAAGAAATCTTGAACAGTGATTTAAAAAATGCAGAAGAACTGCTTCAAATTCAATTAGCTATAAAAATATACAGACTGCTAAACAAAAAACTTCAAATAGATTCATAAAAAAGTATTAAACTCTATCCCTGCTGTGCAAGCAGAATTTATACTCCTTGCACAGCAGGGATTATTTTTTTATTTTGCATGCAACGTCAAAGTTCTTTCACAAACCTTTGTACGGAATGCATAAGCGTTATGGTAGTTTTTTAGTTGCTATATCCAAAGACCGTTAAAATTTTCCTCTTTAAAATAAGAATAAGGATCCTATAGAAAGCGCTTTAAAAAAGTAAAGGTGGTGAGAATGACACAATCAAATAAATATACCAACATTAAAATTGTTAGGAGGAAATGTATGTCTACTAATAATTATGGAGAATTAGCTTCTACACACAAAGAATTTTTAATATAATTATTTTTAAAAAAGAGCGAGCACTTTTAAAAAAAGTCTCGCCTTTTTTTGTAGATGAGTATTCTCAAAAACTATTGCTATTCTAGCGTTTTGCACCTGCTTGCAGGAGAATTTTTTCAATTTCAGAGAAATTTCTTTCTTTTGCCTGTTGGAGAGGTGTGACACCCTCAGAATCTGGTATGTTCACATCAGCCCCATGTTCTATTAATAGCTTAATGGTTTCCTGTTGTTTCCTTCCGCCATCGTTTAGAAGAATAGCTTCCATTAATGCTGTCCAGCCTAAATTATTTGCATGATTAACATCTATTTCTGTATTTTCTAGGAGTTCTTTAACAACTTCAACAAATCCGTGCTCGGAGGCAGGGATTAAGGCTGTGCCGCCGTACCTGTTCAGGAGTTTTGGATTAGCACCTGCTTCGATTGTCAGCTTCAATATTCCAATATACCCTTCTGCTCCAGAATAAAGGAAGGGATTATTTTTCATATTATCCTGAATATTAACATCAGCCCCCTTTTCAATTAAGGCTTTGGCTGTTTCAACATCATTAGCATAGGCAGCAATCATGATTGCTGTCCTTCCCAAACCATCCTGGCTATTTATATTTACTCCTTTATTTATTAAGTTATTAATCTCAGCTATATTCCCCTTTTCTACAGCTTTAAAAAATTGTTCTTTCATACTATCCGCCTTTACAATCTGATTTTTATTTGAATTTTCCGATGTTACTGAGCTTTGACAACCTACCAAAAAAAATAACATTATACAAATAGATTGTTTTAAAAGTGTCATAATCAAATCCTATCTATATTTTTGAAAAAAATTAAAGTCAACACTTGTTTAAACAGACATCATATATCCCGCACCCCAAACCGTTTCGATAAAATGAGGTTTCGAGGGATCTTTTTCGATTTTACCGCGGATTTTCCTTATATGAACCGTGATAGTGGTTATATCCCCAGATGAATCTAACCCCCAAATACTTTCGAAGAGATCCTCTTTACTAAAGACTCTGTTAGGGTGCTTAGCTAGGAAAAGTAATAAGTCAAATTCCTTTGCAGTTAAGGATATCTTTTGATTATTTACTAAGACTTTTCGAGCCAATTCATCAATGACAAGTCCTCGTATGCTTATTTCTTTGTTTGTAATATCATTATTCCCTATAAGTCGTTCATATCGCGACAGGTGCGCTTTTACCCTGGCAACAAGCTCACTGGGGCTGAAAGGTTTAATAATATAATCATCAGCTCCTAGCCCTAAACCTCTTATTTTATCAATATCCTCCTTCTTGGCTGAGACAATTAAGATTGGGATATTTTTTACAGCTCTTACTTGTTTACATATTTCGAACCCATCCACCTCTGGCAGCATGATATCGATAATTAATAAGTCATAATCTTTATTTAGTGCACGTTTTAATCCCTCTTTACCTGAGGTTTGCAATTCAACATCATAACCATCAATCTCTAGATAATCCTGCTGTAATTCACCAATATCAAGATCATCTTCTATAATTAATATTTTTTTCAACTTATTCACCACGCTAATTTGCCTTCTTCAGAGTAAAAAAGATACTTGTACCTAATCCTAACTGACTTTTAACCCAAATATCTCCATCATGTTCCTTGATAATTTGCTTTGCGATCGCAAGACCAAGACCGCTGCCGCCGGTTGATTTATTTCTTGATGTATCCACGCGATAAAAACGTTCAAATATATAAGGCAGTGACTCTTGCGCAATTCCTGAACCATTATCACGGACTTCAATTTCTACAAAATTCGTCTCACCTTTAATGTAAATTTCTATTTGTTTTTCTGCCTTGTTCAAATGTTTTATCGAGTTATCAATAATATTTGTCAATACTCTTCTTAACTTATCACGGTCGGCAATGACCAATACCTCGTTTTCTGTTCTATTTTCAACACAAATATTAATATCCTTTTCCTCTAAATCAAATCTTATTTCCTCAACAAAATTGTCGATAAAACGGATTATGTCAATATCCTCGAAGGAAAACGGCAGCTTTTTTAGATCAAGTTTGGAAAAAAGAAATAAATCGTCAATTAATTGATCCATATCTGTAGCTTTTCGTTTGATGGTAGAAAGATATTTCTCCATTTTCCCTTGTGAATCTGCAACACCATCTTGAATTCCTTCAATATATCCTTTAATAGCGGTAATCGGAGTTTTTAAATCATGTGAGATGTTAGAAATCAATTCTTTCCGGTTTTCCTCATATTGAAGCTGTAGGTCAATTGATTCTTTTAGTTTTATCCTCATTTTGTCAAATGCGTGACTAAGCTGAGCGATCTCATCCTGCCTGTTATTTTCGATTCTAACATTTAAATTTCCCCCACCCATTTGTTCTGTTGCCTTTTTCAATGAAAATAACGGTTTAATAATACTTTTCGATACAAAAAAACTTAATAGACCATTTATAAGAATTAAAGTAAAAAATAATAGCCCAAATATTAATGGAAATAAGCTCCTTGATAGCTCAACAAAAGGACTCACTTCCCTCAATATGATAACACTGCCTTTTTCTTGATCATGAAAATAAAAATCAAACTTTACATATAAAAAAAATTGATGACCTATACTGATCGTATCTCTCACCTTAATGTTTTCTGGTTCAAACGGAGGAAGTTTTTTTGCATCCTGGATGGACTCTAAATTTTTTGAGGAATGAACAATTTTATCTCCTTTACGGATAATTAATCCCGAGTGCACAGAACTGAGTTTTTGATCAAATCCTTTAAGCATAGCCTCATTTAGCAATTGATCTGATTGTTTTTTGGCTAAATATTTCACATCTAGATATGCAGTTTCCTCCTGTTTAGTTAGAGGCTTAAGTGCATATTGACGTGTATACAAATCTTTAATACTCCTGACATCGCCTGTAATCGCCACTGGAATCAACAAAGCGCTTACTATGAAAATTACTAGCGTTACGATTAGCATGGTTGTATGCGAAATCAATAATCTCAGCCGAATAGACATTAGAAGGCCTCCTGACAGAGGTACAGTTTTATAAACATTACCATAAAGGAAAGGAAGGTTGTCGCTTTACCCGAGGACAACCTTTTTCTAAATAGCATGTCAATCTTCTTTGAATCCTTTAAAAACTAAATTTGGGTTTAAGATCATCTTTATATGGTTCATGTTCAACGAATACAGTTATGTCCTTGCCATCTTTATCTTTACCAATTCTTTTATACGTAAATTTATTTTGATTTAGCTCTGTAAGTTCTAGAGCCGCACCATACTTTCTATCTCCAATTGAAACATGGGCTCTTATTTTATTTCCATGTACAACATCGAAGTAGCCATAATCACCGCGGCTTTCTCCTGTGTTAGCATCAAAAAACTCATATTTATTAGTCTTATCATCAAATTTTGCCACACTTATAAAATTTGAATTATAATTTGTTACGTCATTTCCTTCTACATCTAGAACCTTTGTTCCATGCCAAAGAGTGCTCCCTAAAATTTTATCTCCATCCACATCTTTAACAATATCTCCTGTAGCAGAGTTTAACTGCTTATCGGGATCAGTAAAGGAAAGCTCTTTTTCTTTATATGGAACATGTTCTACAAATACCTCTATATCGTTACCATTAGCATCTTTTCCCATTCTTTTATAGGTAAAAACATCATTAGTTAGTTTTGTCATTTCAACAACAGCTTGATAATTCATTGATTCGGAAATTAATATTCTCTTCTTTCCATCATTTGTGATAAAGAAAGTTCCTTTATCACCCCGGCTATTACCCGTTTTAGCATCAAAAAATTCATATCTACCTGATTGGGCATCATATTTCGCAAGACCTATGAAGTTTGCATTCTCTTTTGTAAAGTCATTATTGTTTTTGTCGTATACTCTTGTACCTTGCCAATTTGTGCTGCTAAGAATGTTAGCCATTTTCTGACCCTTAGTTAGCTTATTTTCTGATTGCTTTTTATTTGAATCTTGGACTTTATTTAGTTCTGTTTTGGTTGCTGTATTTTGTTCGTTTGCGTTCGCTTGTGTGCTGTAACTGTACACTCCTAATGCTATTGTCAATCCGAGTAAAGGTGATATTATTTTAGCTTTCTTAATCATTCTTTCATCTCCTAATTCAATAATTTTTAATACAAGCCTGACTTCGTCGACGTACATTGATTGTACCTTACAGAACTTAACTCCCCGTATAAAAAACATTATCAAATTATTAACTTTTAAGTTTGCTATATTAAGCCAAAAACTTCCATGTTCCATTAAAAAAAGCCCATAAACTGGGCTTTGCTTTTAGAGATGTTACCATCCATGAATAATTAAATTTGACCTGAGACCACATTCCCTCTAAACATAACAGCCTCCCGTTTCGGTGTTCTTGCAACCGCTTCTGCCGTACAAGATGCATTAACAAGAACAAGATTAGCCTCGTCTCCTTCAAGCGGCCAAGCCACTTTTCCATCTTTCGTTAATGGTGTTGGTCCGCCTGTTGCAAATTTTAACGATTGAGACAGCGACAGTTCATCGCTCTTGCGGTATAACTCTCCGAAGCGGGTCACCTTCTCAAGTACATCACCTGTACCAAACGGTCCCCATGAATCATAGAAACCATCACAGCCTAAATAGACATTAACCCCTTTGCGGTCAAATAAATCAATTGGAGGAAGCGTTCTATTAATTGGAATCGTGGACATAATCGACATCCCTAAATTGCTAAGCTTTTCAGCAATCTCTTCCTGCTGTGGAATCGGCACGTCCCCTAAGCTAAAGGCATGACTGACGGCTGCGCGATTATGCCACTTTGCTTCTTCTACCAGTTCTGCGAGTTTATCAACCGTATAATAGCCAACATGTCCGCCGTCATGTAAATGGATATCAATGTCAGCATCAAATTCTGTTGCTAGGTTCATAACTTCATATAAAGATTTTTCAATATTACGGTCAATACCTGCTGGGTCCAACCCGCCAACAATATTTGCACCATTTCTCATGGCATCCTTCATTAAGGAAATAACATTGTCCCTTAAAAGTCCATGCTGCGGAAAAGCGACGATTTCATAGGTTAATTTATCGGAATATTCCTCTAGGGCCGCTTTGACGCCTTCCAAGTTTTTCAAACCGATATACGGATCAATATTCACATGGGAGCGGACATGTGTGGACCCATGTGAAAGAAGAAGTTCAATCATAGCACTGGCGCGCTGCTTAGTTGATGAAGCCAATTCCTCTAGTTCCAATGCTTCCAAGCGTAAACGATCAGTCAAATTTTTTGCTGGTATTGGAGCCTTCCAATCAAGAGATAAATAGGTTTTATCAAGGTGATTATGCATTTCCTTAAAGGTAGGAACTGCTAACAATCCTTTCCCATCTATTTTTGTTTCACCAGATGGGATAACAAAAGTAGCGTCTTTTTTCTCAACAATTTTCCCGTCCTCAATTTTCAAATGGAAGAGTGATGTTTTTGTTTCGTAGACACCTTTCTCATCCTGTTGATATCCAGTCTCTAATCGAACGTTTGTTAACCAATATGGAGCAGTCATGTTCATTTCCTCCTCATTTACACTCTTACTTCGTTTGTTTCTTTTAGCTTGCTTTCAACCTTTTTCCCTTTAAAAAATAATTCTTCTACAGTTGCCCGCCTTGCGATTGCTTCTGCTGAACAAGATGCATTTACTAGCATCATCGTTGCGTCATCGCCAACCTTTGGCCAGACACGTTCCCCTTTTTCATTAAGTGGCGTTATACCGCCAGTTCCATATTTTAAAACAGTTGATAAAGAGTATTCATCGCTCAATCGGAATCTCTCTGCAAGGGTTCCAAGCTTTTGAATGGTATTTCCAGTGCCAAATGGAGACCAGTGGTCCGTGATGCTATCATGGCCTACGGAAACCTGAACACCCAATTTATCAAGAGTCGGAATTGGTATAGTAGGACGATTAACCGGTACAGTTGTTGTCACATCAAGCTCTTGTTCTCTTAAAATAGCCGCCATTTCAACGAGTGCTTCTCCCGATAAATCGCCTAGTGCTATCCCATGGCTGATGGTTGCTCTTCCCTTTAACCCGGCTTGCTCCGTATAGTCAGCCATTCTTTCAAAAGTAAATGCTCCTAATGTGTTAGGATCATGAAGGTGAATATCGACACCCTTATCGTTTTCAACAGCAATTTCAAAAATCGTCGCTAATGATTTTTCAATATTTCTATCAACCGTTGCCGGGTCAACACCGCCTACCAGGGTAGCTCCATTTTTCATCGCATCGCGAATTAATTGAATAGAATTACTCCTGAGGAGACCGTGCTGCGGGAAGGCGACGATTTCATAGGTTAGAACATCCTCATATTTTTTCAATGCATTCACAGTTGCTTCCAAATTTTTTAATCCTATGACCGGATCGACGTTACAATGGGTGCGGATATGGGTATGCCCATTCCGAATATATAATTCAATCATTTTTTCAGCGCGTTCCTGTGCAGTTGGTAAAAGCTTTGGCAAAAGCACCTTTTCTTCTTCTAATCTGGTAAAGATCCCTTTTGTGATTGGAGTACATGCTTTCCAAGGTCCGCCATAATAGGTTTTATCGATGTGAATATGCATATCTCGTAAAGATGGCAGTAATAGCTGCTGCTTCGCATCAACCTGCTGTTCACCCAAGTTAGGCAATTCACTAGTGATTTCGGTGATTTTGCCTCCTTCAATTTTCAAATGGCAAATTTCTGTTTCAGTAGCAGCAATACGTTCATCTTCATATTTGAAGCCTTTTTCTAAACGAACATTTGTTAACCAAAAAGTCGACATTTCATTTCCTCCTATGAAAAAAAATTAGGAAAAGCACTTTTGTAAAAAAGTACTTTTCCTTCATCAACATTCAATCAAGCTTTTTACTTAATAACTACATCATCAATCATTAGGTAGTTTGAAGCGTTTAACCAATACCCGCTTACATTTTTATTACTTACTGCTAAATACTCGTAATTGCGGATTGGAATATAAACTGCATCGTCAATTTCTTTTTGCATAACTTCTTCATACAGTTTTAAGCGTGTTTTCTCATCAGTTTCTCTACGCGCATCTTCAATCAATTTGTCTACTTCAGGATTACTATAGTAGAAATGGTTCCCTGCAGGACCTTGTGAAGAAGAATGGAATAAGTTGTATTGGTTATAATCTCCATCGCCAGTGGCATTTCCCCATCCGTTGATGACCATTTCATGTTGTCCCTTATTAAGAGTTTCAATAAATGCACCATATTCCATCACTTGAATCTTCACATTTACCCCAATCCCTTTTAACTGAGATTGAATAACTTCAGCCATATTTATACGTTCTTTACGATCGCTGGTAACTAAGGTAATCTCTAACCCTTTTTCATAGCCTGCTTCTTTTAACAATTTTTTTGCTTCATTTAAATCATAATCATACGGCTTTACCTTGTCGCTATAACCGAACACTTTAGGGCTCATGGCCACGTTAGCAAGAGTCCCCACATTATTATAAACACCTTTAATGATGGCTTCTCTTTCAATCGCATGGCTGATTGCTTTCCGGACTCTTACATCATCAAATGGTTTTTTCTTTACGTTAAAGCCGAGGAATTCAACAGCAAGTCCTTCGGTGCGATAAAGCTCCATGGTATCTGAAGCTTCGATCCGTTCAATTTCAGTGACAGGGACTTGATCGTTGATATGCGCTTCGCCCGTTTCAATCATGGCTAGACGAGTTGCATCTTCTGGAACAACTTTAAATACTACCCCATCGATATTTGGTTTTTTCCCCCAGTAATTTTCATTTTTTGCAAGTGAAATTTCTTGGCCGCTTTTCCATTCTTTAAAAACAAATGGGCCAGTTCCAACTGGATGTTCAGCTAGTTTTTCTGGATGTTCAGCCAACGCTTTTGGACTAATGATGCTTCCTTCTTGGCTAGCTAATATAGATAGAAGTGGAGCATATGGATAGTCAAGCAAGAATTGAACGGTATAATCATCAATAATTTTTACTTCTTTAATCATGGCAAATTTCGTACGCTGTGGCGATCCAGTTTTTGGATCTAATAAACGATCAAATGTCGCCTTCACAGCTTCTGCATTAAATGATGCTCCATCATGGAATTTAACACCTTCTCTTAATTTAAATTCCCAAGTTGTATCATTTACGACCTTCCATTCTTTTGCTAACAGTGGTTGAATTTTAAAATCTTTGTCTGGTACAACCAGTCCCTGATATACCTTTTGATAAACAACATTAGCAGAAGGAATATCGGTTATAAAATGTGGGTCTAATTTCGTTGCATCAGAAAGACGAACTACAGTAAGTATTCCACCTTTTTTAACTTCATCTTTCTTCCCTGTTGTTTCGTTGGTATTAGCTGATTTCGTTGAACAAGCTTGAGCTAACAGCAGCATTAATCCTATTAAAACAAATAGAATGCCATTTTTCATGGTGCGTCTTTTTTTCTCCATTTCACTTTCCCCTTTATGATGTTATTTAAATTCTATATCTAAGCTGTATCCGTTTTTTCACCTGCCTCTAAATTTGCTTATCTGCATTATAGAAGATGATGATTTGAAATATTTACAGAATATTTACTTAAATTTTAACTATTTTGACAAACAATTTAAAAAATATTTACTTTCACTTAAATTTTGATAATTTTGTACTTATTCCACATAAAAAAATTAGCTTTCATAAGGAGGAACATGACAACCAGAAACTACAGCATTCTTTCAATTAAATAAATAAGGAGGGTTTTACATGACACTTGAAGCAAAAGCAAAACAAACAGTTGTAGTAACACAAACTATGAATCATCCAAAAGAATCTAAACTGAAAGATTTCCTTTCCATTTTAATGCAAAATAAAGCGGCAATGGTTGGTGCTATCATTATACTTTTCTATATAATAGTTGCACTCTTCGCACCATTACTTGCTCCTTATGATCCATACGAAATTAAATTGGAAAATAAATTAATACCCCCGTCCCCAGATCATTGGATGGGAACAGATGATAAAGGAAGGGATATTTTAAGTCGGATTCTATATGGATCGAGACTGTCAATGGGGATTGGAATCACCGCAGTAATCTTCGGTGCCTTTTTCGGTATTATTTTTGGACTTGTTGCGGGCTACTATGGAAAATGGATTGACTCTACGATTATGAGAATCATGGATATCCTGCTAGCTTTCCCTGGAATTTTACTAGCATTGGCAATCATCAGTGCACTTGGACCAGGCTTAACAAATGTAACCATTGCAGTAGGAGCATACTCGATTCCGTTATTCGCCCGAATTGTTCGGGGTTCGACTTTAGAAGTAAAGCGGCTTGAGTACATTGATGCCATCCGTTCGCTGGGAGCGAATGATATAACAATTATTTTTAAACATATATTACCGAATATTCTGTCACCTATCATTGTACAAGGGACACTAAGACTAGCAACTGTCATTCTTTCAGCAGCTGGCCTATCCTTCCTTGGGCTTGGTGCCCAGCCTCCATCTCCAGAGTGGGGGACGATGTTAAGCAACGGAAGGGATTTCTTATTCTCAGCACCTTATATCGCTATTTTTCCAGGGCTGGCCATTTCCATACTAGTTTTAGGTTTTAATATTTTTGGTGATGGATTACGAGATGCGTTTGATCCAAGAATGAAGAAATAGGGAGGTTGACCAACGATGTTAATGTTTATCTTACGCCGTTTAATGCAAACAATTCCTGTGGTTATTGGGGTAACGTTTGTAGTGTTCATTATTATGCAGCTTGTTCCGGGGGACCCCGCTGTATTGCTTGCTGGCGAAGGTGCATCTAAAGATACCATTGAAGCCATTCGGGAACAATTAGGGTTAAATAGACCACTATACGTACAGTATTTTGATTACTTGATGAACGTTTTTCGTGGTGATTTTGGGGTATCCCTTAAAAATAGCCAGCCTGTTCTAGAGGAAATATTGGTTAGATTACCAATAACTATGGAGCTTGCCTTTTTCAGTATCATTATTACGATCGTTTTAGGAATGGCTGCTGGCATCATATCTGCAGTTAAACCTTATTCCCTGACAGATACAACGGTTATGATTGTCGCTTTATTAGGGATTTCATTACCAAGCTTTTGGTTTGGTTTAATGATGATGTATTTCTTTTCTGTAAAATTGCAGATACTGCCAGTCGCCGGATGGGATAGCATTCTTCACGTGATCCTTCCAGCTCTTACATTAGGTGCTGGCGGCGCAGCTATTGTTGCCCGAATGACGAGATCAAGTATGCTTGAAGTTATTCGTCAGGATTATATAAGAACTGCTCGTGCTAAAGGTCTTCGTGAGCGAGTAATCGTTTATAAGCATGCTTTACGTAACGCATTAATTCCTGTAATCACCGTTGTAGGCCTACAGTTTGGCGCATTGCTTGGCGGTACCGTTTTAGTCGAGTCGATTTTCGCTATTAATGGATTAGGAAGGATGATCGTAGATTCTATCAGGATGCGCGATCTTCCGATGGTACAGGGAGGAGTATTAGTAGCCTCGCTAGTTTTCGTTATCGTGAATTTATTTGTTGATGTACTATATCGATTCTTTAATAAACGGATTGAACTAAATTAAAAGGTGGTGAACGGTCATGAATGCTGAAAACAGACCGATTTTAGAAGTGAAAGGTTTAAAAACACATTTCCACACGAAGCGTGGTGTCAGTAGAGCCGTTGACGGCATCGATTTTACACTAAGGAAGGGCGACACATTAGGGATTGTAGGTGAATCCGGCTGTGGAAAAAGTATGACATCTCTTTCCATTCTAAGGTTAATCCCCTCCCCTCCCGGAAAAATTGCCGGCGGGCAGATTCTGTTTAAAGGTAAAGACTTAGTCTCCCTTTCAGAAAATGAAATGAGGAAAATTCGCGGGAATGAAATCTCGATGATTTTCCAGGAACCGATGACCTCGTTAAACCCTGTCATCCCTGTTGGAGAACAAATCGCCGAAGCATTAAGACTCCATCAAAAGATGGGTAAAAAAGAGGCATGGGACAAGGCAGTAGAAATGCTGAAGTTAGTTGGTATACCCTCTCCTGAAAAAAGAGCAAAACAGGAACCTTTTCAATTAAGCGGCGGCATGAGGCAGCGTGTCATGATTGCAATGGCACTAGCTTGCACTCCTGAGGTATTAATTGCGGATGAACCGACAACAGCCTTGGATGTAACTATTCAGGCGCAAATCTTGGAATTGATAAAAGATTTACAAACTAAGCTTGGGATGGGCGTTATTATGATTACCCACGATTTGGGAGTTGTTGCTGAAACCTGTGATACAGTTGCCGTCATGTATGCCGGTAACATTGTAGAGCATGCGCCAACTAATAAGATTTTTTCGGATCCAAGACATCCTTACACGCAAGGTTTAATAGCCTCATTACCTAAAATCCATGAGGATCAAGATGAATTGCAAACCATTGAAGGCAGTGTCCCAAGTCCCTATAATATGCCTCCTGGCTGCCGATTTGCATCCAGATGTCCCTTTAATCAGCCAATTTGCCATGAGCGTCAACCAGAACTGGCAGCACAGCCGGATGGTGTAAAGGTCCGCTGCTGGATGTATACAAGTCAATGGACAGAATCCCAACAACAGGAGGCTGTAAAATAATGCAGGCACAAGCCGAGAAAAAGCTATTATTACAAGTAGAAAATTTAAAGCAGTATTTTCCTGTCAAATCAGACTCCCTTTTTAAACCGAAGTCATATGTAAAGGCAGTTGACGATGTTTCTTTCCATCTTTTTGAAGGTGAGACTTTAAGCATTGTCGGCGAATCCGGCTGCGGCAAGTCCACCACCGGGCGGGCAATTTTAAGGCTTGATGAACCAACAGATGGCAAGGTTTATTATACAGGACAAAATATTTTGGATTTAAACAAAAAAGAAATGCGAAAGTTAAGAGGAGACCTGCAGGTAATTTTTCAAGATCCTTTCGCCTCTCTTAATCCAAGACAAACAGTAAAACAAATTTTGAATGAAGCGATGGCCATCCAAGAGGTCGTTCCAAAACCAAAAAGAATGGAAAGAATGTTAGAATTACTCGGGTATGTTGGTCTCCCGCCAGAAGCATTAGATCGATATCCTCATGAGTTCAGCGGCGGCCAGCGTCAGAGGATTGGGATTGCCCGGGCACTGGCGGTGAATCCGAAATTAATCATTTGTGATGAAGCTGTCTCAGCTTTGGATGTATCAATCCAGGCACAAATTCTTAACCTATTAAAAAAGCTGCAAAATCAGTTTCAACTCACTTTTCTTTTCATCTCACATGATTTAAGTGTGGTACGGCACATTTCTGACCGAGTCATGGTGATGTATTTAGGGAAGGTAGTCGAGATTGCTGAGAAAAAAGCTTTGTTTGATTCACCGCTCCACCCTTATACCAAAGCATTATTATCATCAATTCCGGTACCTGACCCGGAGTTGAAAAGAGAGCGGGTCATTTTAAAAGGTGATGTCCCCTCCCCTATTAACCCGCCAAGCGGATGCCGGTTCCATACACGTTGCCCTTTTGCAACAGAAAAGTGTAATAATGAGGAACCAGCCCTAAGAAAATTAGGGGAAAATCATTTTGTCAGCTGTCACTACGCCGAGGAACTTGCAATTAAAAGTATTTTTAAATAATAAAAAATAAGTATAAAATATTATATTAAAAAAGGGAGTGAGTCATACTCCCTTTTCGCCATGTAAAGGAGAATCACTTTATATGCTTTCGATGGATGCTTTCTCCCTTTATATTATGTTTTGTGTACTAGCACCTTTATTAGGTGCATTCACACTGCTGTTTTTATTCATCTTCGAAAAAAGGATTGACCTTTTAGAAAAACAAACACGGGAAATTGCTTTGGAAAAAGAACTTCAAACTGCCCTTTATAATCAATTAAACCAGGAAATACAGCCGCATTTCCTTTTTAACACATTGAATTCCATATTAAGTTTGGCAAGGCTCGAACGTAAAACTGAATTAATACGTTCTATAGAAGCTCTTTCAAGGCTGCTTAAATTTAAGTATCAAACGAATTCTCCCTTTATAACGATCAATGATGAACTGACTTATATTAAATATTACTTGGAAATTCAAAAGATAAGGTTTCGGGACAGACTCCATTATGAAATCACTTTGGAGCCTTCTGTAGGACAGGCCGTTATTATCCCATTTTTAATCCAGACATTTGTGGAGAATGCATTTAAGCATTCATTTGAAAAATATGCTGGAGAAGCGTTCTTAAAAATAATTGTTGAGAAGAAAGAGAAGTATGTACATGTAACGGTATGGAACAGTTCCAGTGAAAAACATGAAGACCAGCCTCATAATGGGGGGCTGGGATTAGAAAATATCGCCAAAAGACTGGAGCTTTTATTTTCACCTGAACATACTTCTATTCAATTAACATCGTTAAATGATAAAACCAACATTTTGGCTGTTTTTCCATATATAAATAAGAACGAAAATCAAGGAGATAAACGATTATGAATATCATGTTAGTTGATGATGAGCCGCTAGAGTTAGAGCAGCTTGAATACTTAATCCAAAAAAAATTTCCAACATGGAAATTTTTCAAAGCACAAGATGCATCCCAGGCTGTTCAAATTCTGAAACAACATGATATCATGCTTGCCTTTTTGGATATTCAGCTTCCGGGAAAATCAGGATTAGAGTTAGCCGCTGAACTGACTCGTTCTCATAAAATGGATATCATTATGGTAACAGCTTTTCAAAATTTTGAATATGCTCAAACTTCGATACGACTTGGTGTTGTTGATTACATTACTAAGCCGGTTATTGAAGATGAATTACTTGAAGTGTTAAAAAGATACGAACGTATAGGACGTTACTCTGAACTAATCATGAACGCCCTGCAAATTATTCACCAAGAATATAGTGAGAAATTGACATTGAATTATTTGGCTTCGAAAATCCATATAAATCCAGCTTATTTTAGCAGAAAATTTAATGAGGAAGTTGGGATGGGGTTTTCAGAATATTTAAATGATTATCGATTAAAGGAAGCTCAAAGAATGTTAATAGAAAATCCCGAACTAAGCATTAATACTATTTCAGACAGATGTGGATTTAACAGTCAGCATTATTTTAGTCAAATTTTCCGTAAAATAACTGGATACTCCCCACGTGACTACCGACTGAAGGAGACATTGCGTTGAATAGGAAGGATTATCAATTTTACATTAGTGGTGCTGTAAAATTAGGAGTTAGCTTCGGAGTTGTCAGCTTATTGGCACGCTGGATTACCGGAAATACGATACTTTCTGCACCGGAAACGCTAGTAAAATACGGAATCACCGGTGCCATCGGTTATTCGTTAATGGGGGCTCTTGCTCTCGTCTTATTTGGATTTTTAGCAAAAAAAATCCGAAAGAATTTTCCCAATGAACAAACGATTGGGGATGTAATGCGGCAAAAGCTGACTCCTAGCGGATATTGGTATATAATGTTTATTCTTTTGGTGACGAGCTTTTATTCGCTTTTTATTCAAGCAATGGGTGCAGGGATTCTCATACATATTATTTTCCCTATTCCCGTATTTATAGGGATGATTCTGTTTATGGGCTTTTGTTTTTTTGTTGGTGGAATAAGCGGAATGCAGCGAATTCATCAGTTTTCCGGCGTTAATGTGGCTTTGATATTTGGCTCAGTCCTCCTGATTCCTGTCTATTTTTATATTCAAGCAGGGGTTCATCCTGTATATGACGGAATAAAGCTTTACCATCCCTATATTTTATACTTTAAAAATATGGATGCGATATGGTTTATATTTACCGCCCTTTTGATCTTCTTTGGACAGATTATGATGGACCGTGCCACCTGGCAAAGAGTATTTATTATTGAAAAAGAAAAGGTAAGAATGACCTTTTCTTTAGCGGGGGGCATCTGGGCAACCATCCCTCTAGCCATATCATCTTTATTAATGATTATTATGTTCGGTAGAAGCTATAAGAATATATATTCGCTTTTATTTGAATTAGTTGACAAGATTCAGTCCACAATGCTCATTATATTATTTGTATTATTTTGCTTTAGCGCAATTTCTTCTGCGATAAATGCTGAATTGCACGCAACTACTACCTTGTTTGTAAAAAATGTGTTGGAATTGTTTCGACCATTAACGAACCATGAAAGATGGAAATACTCTTATATTTTTTCTGGAATAGTTTGTGTTTGTTTACTAGTAATTGTCAGTATTCTTACGCCGAATCCATTGAAATTATTGTTCTTTTTCGGAAATATTTATGCCTCGATAATTATTCCAATGCTGTACATCATTCTTAGCAGCAAACTCATTCCCGTGCTCATACCATATTCCTCATTGATTGGAGCAGCGGGGGGCTTTTTATTGATTCCGTTCACCAATGACCTTAAAGCGATTTGGATTAGCTTTGCGATATCGGGTGTCATCTGTTTGTTTGTATACATTTTTAAAAAAGCACCTATAGAATCTTAGGTATTTTACGACTTTTGGAGGGAGCAGCATTGGGACAATCACAATCCCTATTCGAAGATTTATCCATGTTAAGCCATGACCTATTACCAACACAACCTGAAGCAAGAACCTGGAAAAAAGGACATTTTTTCTCTATTTGGATGGGGTCTTCAATTGGGTAAACTTTCGGATACTAAAAGCGGCAAAGTATTTTCCAGGAGCTGCAAAAAGGGGATGACCGTGTCATCCCCTTTTTGTTAGGTTTCATTTTGTGTTTTAAAGTGAGCCAGATACGATGTTACCATTATAAAAAACCGCTTTCCGCTTGGCTCTTCTTGCAACAGCTTCAGCTGAGCAGCTCGCTTCAACCAGAATCATATTGGCGGTGCTCCCTGGTTTTGGCCAAATCTGATTACCTTCTTTGTCCAACGGTGTTAAACCTCCGGTAATATATTTAAGTGCTTGCCCTAAGGAAACTTCATTTGTCCAGCGGCTTCTTTCTACTAATCTGCCCAATCTTTCAAGTACATCCCCGTTACCAGTTGGCCACCATGAATCAAAGATATTATCATTCCCCACTGCCACTTCTACTCCATATTCAGTAAGTAGCGGAACAGGAGGTATGTTGCGGCCAATTGGTAGACTGGTCACAATCGATATTCCTGCATCCTTTAAAATCTCAGCCATTTCTACGGCCTCTCCCTGCGAAACATCGCCAAGGCCAAATGCATGGCTTATGGCAACTCTTCCCTCCCAGCCTGCCTGCTTCGTTAAATAGGCTAGCCGTTTCATCGTGAAGGTTCCTAAGTGTCCTGGGTCGTGTAAATGCAAATCGATATCGGCATTTGCCTCAACTGCCAAATCCATTAACTGTACTAAAGATGCTTCGATATTATTATCAACAGTTGCAGGATCGACAGCACCCACAATCCCGGCGCCATTTCTTAATGCTTCTTTAACAAGTTCAACTGTCCCTGGCCGCAGCAAGCCGTGCTGGGCAAAGGCAACAATTTCCGAACTTAATTTAGAGGAATATGTTTCAAAAGCTTGTTTTACTCCTTCTAAATTTTGCAATTTTACCTCAGGATAAATATCCACGTGGGTTCTAACATGAGTGGATCCGAACGATAATAACACCTCAAGCAGCGCTTCTGCACGTTCCTGCGTACTGGATGATATCGAAGTAAGAATGTTTTTTTCTATTTCACACCGTTCAATCACACCAGATGCTGGTATACAGGCCCTCCAGCGATCTCCCATATAGGTTTTGTCTAAATGAACATGCTTTTCGACAAAGGATGGGATCAGAAGCAGGCCCTCAGCGTTCATCACGGGTAATTCATTCAAGAGTACCTCTGATGCATCGATTATTCTCGTAATCTTGCCATTTTCAATTAGTAACTGAAATAGACCTGTTTGTGTCCCTGCAACTCTTCCGTTCTCCTGAATGTAACCTGTTTCTAAACGAACATTCTTTAACCAAAAACTTCTATTCATTCTCTAACTTCCTTTCTTTTCAGAGCAAAAGATAAAAGGGGGTACCCCACAGAGATATCCCTTTTATCTGCTTTAAAGTTATTTAATAGATACATCGTTTATTTCTAAATAGCCTGACGGGCTAATCGCAAAGCCATCTACATTTTTTGAGACAGCTGCTAGGTTTTCTATCACACGGACCGGAATATAAACTACATCCTTCATTTCTAATTCTTGTGATTGTGCATAAAGCTCCTTGCGTTTTTCTTGATCCTTTTCTCTTCTAGCTGCTTCAATTAAACTATCAACCTCTTTGTTGCTGTAGAAAAAGGTGTTTCCTGCCCCACCTTGGGAACTTGTATGGAAAAGATTATATTGATTATAATCAGCATCCCCAGTAGCATTTCTCCAGCTGATAATAAACATTTCTGAATCACCTTTGTTTACTTGCTCTACAAATGTTCCATATTCCAATACTTGAATATTAACCTTAACGCCGATCCCTTTTAATTGAGATTGAAGAACTTCGGCCATATTGATTCGCTCTTTGCTATCCATTGTTTTAAGAGTTATTTCCAATCCATTCGAATAACCTGCTTCTGCAAGCAGTTTTTTCGCTTCATTTAAATTATATTCATAGGCCTTCATTGCATCATTGTAGCCAAATACTTTAGAGCCCAATAAGGAATTCGCTTTTTTCCCAACATTGTTATAAACACCTTTAATAATGGAATCCATTTCAACAGCGTAGGATATAGCCTTTCGAACACGAATATCGTTAAAAGGTTTCTTCTGAACATTAAAACCAATATATTCTGTTCCATATCCTTCACTGCGGTATACATCGACAGCCTTTGAAGTTTTTACTGTGTCCATCATCGGTACGGAAAGCGGTTCAGCTATATGAGCTTCTCCCGTTTCAAGCATCGATATTCTTGTCGTTTCTTCAGGAACAACCTTGAATACGACTTTATTCACCCTTGCTTTTTCTCCCCAATAATCGTTGTACTTTTTTAAGACAATTTCTTGACCCGGTGTCCAGGATTCGAATACAAATGGACCTGTTCCATTTGGCTCTTGGATAATTTTCTTGCCATATTTCTCAATCGTTTTTGGACTGATAATACCGCCTTCATGGCTCGCTAAGATAGAGAGTAACGGAGAGAACGGCTCAGATAAGATAAACTGAACGGTATAATCATCAATTACCTTTACTTCCTTGACCATTTTAAATACAACCGCTCTCGGTGAACCAACGTTTGGGTCTAATAAACGATCAAAGGTAGCTTTGACAGCATTTGCCTTAAATTCGGTTCCATCATGGAACTTTACACCTTTTCTTAGGGTAAACTCCCAGGTTGTATCATCCTTTTGCTCCCACTTTTCCGCTAGCAATGGCTTTATTTGAGCATTTTTATCCCTGCCAACTAAACCCTCATAAATCTTCCGATGAGTAATACTTGCGGCATTAATGGTAGACATAAAATGGTGGTCCAAATTTTCAGCATCAGATAAGCGTGCTATGACCAAAGTTCCCCCTTCTTTAGCGGCTGAGTCACTTTTTTTGGTGTCACTGCTAACATCTTTTTTGGTTGAACAACCCGCCATGATTACCATCATCATGAGCATGACGATAAAGAATTTTCCTAACCCCCTATTTCCCTTCATCAATCTTACCTCCTGAATATTTTTTAAAAGGGTTTAACCTTTGTCTAATTATAAAAAATATTCAGATAACAATATTTCAAATATCTTTACTTCCTTTTTTAATATCTTTACTACTTTCTTTCATTTTTAATAGATTCTACAACTCTAAAGGATGTTGGAAATAATTGTCGTTCCGGAAGATGCTGATAATCTCTTTCCATATATCCCTTTCTCATTTTATTAAAATATTGTTGACCTTTTAATTTAATTTCTTCTAAATTAACGTTTGGAATTTGCTGATCCTTCATGACAATTCTTCCATTGATGATAGATAATTTCACATCTCTTCCATTTCCGCCTACTACCATCGTGCGAATTGGGTCATCCAGAACCCCCATGTGAAATCCATCCAAATCAATCGCAATAAGATCAGCTTTCGCACCAACAGCGAGCCTGCCCAGATCCGCCCTGCCAAGGAATTTAGCACCACCGAGTGTTGCTGCCCTAAAGAAATCAGCGTATGTTGAATCTTTGACATCTTTTTCAAAAAAACGAGAAAACATGCTTCCGGTCCGGATGTTCTGGAAAATATCCGGAGGGAAGGTATCTGTTCCGAGGGCTATATTAATTCCTGCTCTTTTATATTTCGCAAAGGACTCTAAAGCTGACATGTGCCTGCCAATAATTAACGGACAATGAATCACTGTCGCCCCGGTTTCTTGCAGAAGTGCGATATCGTTCCCTTCACCAACTTTTGCTTCACTATATCCGGCAATATAGTGAGCGTGTGGGATCCCAGTTTTGGGCCCTAAGAAGCCAAGGTCGTATAAGAAGCGAATCGGAGTGACCCCATATTTTTCCACAATGGTATGAAATTCAAAGGTTCCTTGTGCCGCATGGAGTTTAATTGGAACTCCCAGCTTCTCGCTAAAATACTTCGTTTGTGACAAACTATCGATAGTTTGGCATTCTATCCGTTCAGGTGCAAGCATGCCCCGAACTAGTCCATCAAAAGCACCGTCAAATTCCTCCACAAATCTAACCGCTCGTTTTAATCCCTCTTTACCAGCTTCTTCATCCAAATACAGCTTGATAGTACCATCGGGTTGTACTACCCTGATCCCAGATTGATAGCTAGGACCAAGATAAATTCTTAACCCAAGGTTTCCGGCATGGTTTGCAGCTGCGGCTAACTCCTCATATGTTTCAGCCCATTTTTTATAAAAAACTGACGTAATTGGCATCGCCGTTGTAATTCCGTGGAGAATTAGCTGCGTGTAGGCATAAAGAGATTTAAAAGCTTCTTCTTCAGCGGTCATCACTTCATGGTGTCCATCCTTAATATATTGCGCGGACCAGAGCAAGTTTTTCTGTCTGTTTGTACTGGCTTCAAGGTGTAAAATATCATGATCGATATCTCCTAACGCATTTAAATCAATAAAACCAGGGCTAATGACGGCATTCCCTACATCGATTAATTCATTTATTTCACCTGTGTAATTTTTACCGACATATATAATAGTGTCTTGTTCATAAACAACTTCAGCATTTTCGATGATAACATGGTCTTCCCCGTCATAGCCTATGACATACCTTCCCTTTATCTTTGTCTTCATCCACTTTCCCCTTTCTTCCTTTTACCTCTATTATAAAAAACTCTCGATGCCCCCATTTTCGGAATTATTACTCTTTTTTAAAATTTTTCTACTTAATTGAAGCAGAATATACTTCAAGTTAAAAAAAGAAAGGTTGTCAACTTTTAGACAACCTCTCTTAATACATCCAAATTTAAATTTAAAAAAGCGAACAGTTCACTAACTGTTCGCTCTTTGGGTTTTAATCCCGATCTAAAAGTGCCGCTCCGGCAATTCCCGGTTTTGTCATTTCATAGATATTGAGGATTTGATCCAGCTCTTCTTCAGTTAAAACATCATGCTGGAGGCACAACTCACGTACCGATTTCCCGGTCAGGGTAGCTTCCCTTGCAATTCTTGCCGCTGCTTCATAACCAAGATGCGGATTTACTGCAGTAATAATCCCAACACTCTTTTCAACATATTCTTTTAATCTAGCTTCATTCGCCTCAATGCCAGCTAAACAGTGGTCAGTAAACGAACGGAAGCCATTGTTCATGATACTGATAGATTGCAGCAGGTTGAAGACTAAAACCGGCTCCATTACGTTTAGCTCAAGCTGCCCTGCTTCCGATGCCAGACAAATAGTATGGTCATTGCCAATCACCTGAAAAGCAATTTGGTTAATCAGCTCAGGCATAACTGGGTTTACTTTACCCGGCATGATGGAAGATCCTGGCTGGCGTGCCGGCAGTGAAATTTCAGCTAGACCTGCCCGTGGTCCTGAAGCCATCAGGCGAAGGTCGTTAGCAATTTTCGACATATTCATCATACATACTTTTAGAGCGGCAGAAACCTCCGTATAGGCATCGGTATTCTGGGTGGCATCCACCAAATGCTCCGCATTGACCAATGGTAACCCGCTGATTTCAGCCAACTGTTTTACCACATCTTCAATATACTGAGGGTCAGCATTTAATCCTGTTCCAACTGCAGTCGCCCCCATATTTACCTCATATAAATGGTTCCGCGATTGAGCAATTCTCTTCATATCCCTTTCAAGCACACGGGAATACGCTTCAAATTCCTGGCCGAGGCGAATCGGTACAGCATCTTGAAGGTGAGTTCGGCCCATTTTGATTACTGTTTCAAATTGCTTTGCTTTTGCCTTGAAAACGCTATGCATGTACTGCATTGTCTCTAATAATTTGCTCAATAGATTTAGTGTTGCAATATGGATTGCCGTTGGGAAGGCATCATTTGTCGATTGCGACATATTGACATGGCTATTTGGGCTTAAATGCTTATAATCCCCTTTTTTGTGTCCCAGCAATTCAAGTGCGCGGTTGCCGATCACCTCATTTGCGTTCATATTCATGGATGTCCCGGCACCACCCTGAATTGGATCGACGATAAACTCGTCATGCCACTTCCCTTCAATGATCTCCTCGGCTGCCTGAACGATTTTTTCCCCAAGTCCGCTGTATAAACGTTTGGTATTCATATTAGCAATAGCGGCTGCTTTCTTGACCATTGCTAATGCCTTAATTAATTCCTCATGGATTCGGTATCCTGTAATCGGAAAGTTTTCAACGGCCCGTAATGTTTGAATCCCATAATAAGCATTTTCCGGTATTTCTTTTTTTCCTAAGAAGTCTTGTTCAACCCTTGTTGTATTCGCTTCCATTTTATTACCTCACCTTTGTATTTAGGCATTCTATTTTAATAGAATCCTATTATAAATAATGACATTTACAAAGTTATTGTATTACATTCCTGCTATAATTTCATTCGTAAAGCAAAAATTCTTTAAAAATATTATTTTAAAAAAATATCATCTGAACAACAAGCACTTTTAAGAAGACACTATAATCTTCTTAAATATCACTTCGCTCTATTTATAATATACGCTTTTTTGAAACCGTTTTCAATAATTTGTTTGTTTTTCAGCCTTTTTTATAAAAGCAAAAAATGAAAAAAATGTAGAAATTTGTCTGAATATTTACTCATCAAATACTTTATATTAGCAATATATACATGGTATAATCTTCTAAAATATTATTTTAAAATTATTTAAAATAAATTTCTCGAGGAGAAAGGAAGGTCGTAAAAACAAATATGTCTACTTCCGAAATTGCTGCGATACCGCAGCCGAAAACGTATGGCCCACTTGGCAACATGCCCTTGATTGATAAGGAGGCCCCGACACTCTCCTTATGGAAAATCGCTGAAAAATACGGTCCGATTTTTCGTATGGAATTTTTCGGCGGATTTTCTACCATTTTTGTTTCCGGCCATAAATGGGCCGGCGAGGTTCTAAACAGCGGAAAATTTGATAAAAGTTTGCTCGGCGGCCTCCATCAGGTCCGCGAATTCGCTGGCGATGGGCTGTTCACAGGAAAAACATTTGAACCAAACTGGCAAAAAGCCCATAACATTCTTATGCCTTCATTTAGTCTGTCAGCTATGAAAGGGTACCACTCCATGATGGTAGACATTGCAAGCCAGCTCGTCCAAAAATGGGCCCGGTTGAATCCAAATGAGAGTATTGATGTACCGGATGATATGACCAGACTTACGCTTGATACCATTGGTTTGTGCGGTTTTAACTATCGTTTTAACAGCTTCTACCGTGAAACGCATGACCCTTTTATTATCAATATGGTGAATGCCCTTGATGAAGCCATGCATAAAGGGACCCGCCTTCCGATTCAAGATAAATTCATGGTGAAAAAACGCCAGGAATTCCAAAAGAACATTCAAGCGATGTTTTCCTTGGTAGACAAACTAATCGCTGAACGGAAGAAATCCGGTGATCAAGGGGAAACAGATTTGCTTGCTCGGATGCTAAGCGCTAAAGATCCGCAAACAGGCGAAATACTCGATGATGAAAATATCCGTTACCAAATCATCACCTTCCTGATTGCCGGACATGAAACAACCAGCGGTCTTTTGTCCTTTACGCTTTACCTGCTGTTAAAGCACCCGGAAATCCTGGAAAAAGCCCGTGCGGAAGTTGACCGTGTATTGACAGGACCAGTTCCAACCTTTAAACAAGTTTTGGAGCTGAAGTATATTCGGATGATTTTAAATGAATCGTTGAGGCTTTATCCAACAGCACCGCAATTTACCCTATATGCCAAGGAAGATATGGTTCTTGGAGGTAAATATAAGATCAATAAAAACCAGACGGTTGCCATTCTCCTCCCTCAACTGCACCGCGACAAAGAAGCTTGGGGTGAAGATGCTGAAGAGTTTCGTCCAGAACGGTTTGAAGACCCGAAAAAAATACCGCATGATGCCTATAAACCTTTCGGCAATGGACAACGTGCATGTATCGGAATGCAGTTTGCCCTTCACGAGGCAACATTATTAATAGGAATGATTTTGCAAAACTTTGATTTAATCGACCATAAGAACTATCAATTAAAAATTAAACAAACACTGACGCTGAAACCCGAAAACTTCACAATGAGCGTCCAGCTGCGTGATAACCGTTTCGTTGAATCATTTGTAATACCTGCTGAAGAAAAAAGCTCTTCTGCCTTACATTCAGCTAACCAACAATACGATTCTTCAATTGGAAATAACACACCCTTACTTGTGCTATACGGTTCCAATATGGGGACCGCGGAAGGAATTGCAAAAGATTTGGCAACAAGTGCTCGTTTTAAAGGTTTCAAAAGTGAAATAGCTCCGCTTGACGAATACGTTTGCGTACTACCAAAAAAAGGAGTTACTCTAATTGTCACTTCCTCTTATAATGGTAATCCGCCAAAGAACGCTCGAAAGTTTGTCAAGTGGTTGAAAGAGTCTGAGGGTGAGGTGCTCGATGGTGTCCGTTACGCTGTTTTTGGCTGCGGAGATACAAACTGGGCGAACACCTATCAAAGTGTTCCTAACATGATTGACAAAAAGCTTGCTGAAAAAGGTGCTAACAGAATATCTCCAAAAGGCCAAGGGGATGCAAGCAGTGATTTTGATCAGCAATTTGAAAAATGGCATGAGCAATTATGGCCAAATGTGTTCGAGGCATTAGGATTAAAAGTTGAAAATAAATCAGAAGAAACCAACCAGGCATTGACAGTCCAATTTGTCGATGAAGTACAAACCGCGGAGCATGCTTCAGGAGGTACTGCGGTACAGACTGTGAAAACGAGCAATTCTATTAAGACGGTTGAACGTGTTCTTAACCGCTTCGCATTAGATACAAACACACAGGTTGTCTTGCGCGGGAATCAGCAATTTGCGACCCGGCTGCCACTAGATATCCCTGTCCGGGTCAGCGACTTACTAAGTCTAAAGGTTAATTTGGAAGAAACCGTTACCCGTCCGCAGCTTCAAGAGCTGGCGGAACATACAGTATGCCCGCCTCATCAAAAAGAATTAGAAGCACTTCTAAATGAAGATGCCTATAAGGCTCACGTTGTAGACAAAGGCATTACAATGCTGGATTTACTTGAAAAATACCCAGCCTGCCAAATGCCATTTGAAAAATTTTTAGAGCTATTAGCGCCTTATGAGACACACTAAAATAATTAAAAAAGAGGATGACCTGGTCAATAACGGGTTCCGTTTCCTGTCGCAAAACCCGAAAATGCAATCGAAAATGTAGCGCAATTTGTACTACAATTTGTTTCTGTTATTGCAATTAAAAATAAAATGGCTCAGTTCACTATACTGAGCCATTTTTAGTTGCCTGAATACTACTCGATAAAAAGATGCTAATACCCTCATCCGGGTTGGTGAGGGACCACTCTTATCGGTTGGGGGGCAGGTCAAGCACCGAGTTTGATAAATAAGCGGAGAAATTTCTCTTAATTAGCATTCCTGTAGATCGTTATTTTTCGACTTTGAAAAAAATAGAGCTCCTCAGTAAGATATGAGTATAGAGACCAATCTAACTCAAACCTTAAGGAGGAACCCCTATAATGAAGTTTAAAATGCAAAACAAACAAAATCAACTAATAGAAAGAATTTCAGTTAAACATCTAGTTGTTGGAGTTGATATTGCGCAACAATTTCACGTAGCTAGAGCTGTAAATTTCCGTGGAATTATAGTCGGAGATCCAATTACATTTAAAAATACCGAAGAAGGATTTGCTAGTTTTCTAAAATGGATTAAAAATCTTCAAAGATTAAACAACCTGGATGAAGCTATTGTTGGGATGGAGCCAACTGGACACTACTGGATCAATCTTTCAAAATGGCTTTCTAATCAAGATATTGAAGTAGTAACTGTAAACCCACATTTAGTAAAAAAGAATAAAGAAAATCGTGATAATACTCAATCAAAAAGTGATAAAAAAGATGCCTTAGTTATCGCTGATATGGTAAAGAACGGTTATTATTCTGAAGTTAGGTACACATCGGAAACATTCGAAAAACTTAGGATCCTGATGTCTAACCGTGATGTAGTAGTTAAACGCCTTGTTAGTTCTATTAATCAATTAAACCGTTGGGTAGATATTGTCTTTCCTGAATTCCGACAGGTATTTAAGGATATTATGGCTAAAGGGGCAATCACAACCCTTCGTTTATTCCCGTCCCCTATGGACTTAGAGAATATGCAGCCTCACGAGGTTATTACAGGTTGGAAATCTGTGATGAAGAGGCACCCTGGATTAAAGAAAGCCCTATTACTCCTCCAGTTGGCTAAGAAATCTGTAGGTACTAGACAGGCACTTGATGCCTATAAATTTCATTTAGAGCAGCTATTAGAGGAATATGACTTAGCCGTAAAACAACTCGAAAGAGTGGAACAACAAGTTACCGCTGCACTAAATAAAATACCTTTCGCTAAGATGTTACTTGCCATAAAGGGGATAAGTGAAATTTCTTTAGCTGGGATATTGGGTGAAGCGGGGGACTTAAGTCGTTTTACTCACGGTAATTCCCTTCTTCGCCATGCTGGATTGCATTTAGTCGAAGCAAGTTCAGGGAAATGGAAAGGTCAAATTGTCATTTCCAAGCGAGGACGCTCCAGACTAAGGCGATTCCTTTACTTAGCTACAATTAGTCTTGTAGTGAATAACCCAGAATTTCGGGCATTACATTCTCAAAATGTCAAAGTAAAAAAAATGAAGAAAATAAAATCAATTATGAAGTTAATTGGCAAGTTGGCCAGGATCTTTGTAAGTATATCTAGACGAAACGAATCATATTGTCCTGATAAAATCAAACCATTATCACCGTTGGCAGCTTAATGAAATTTCAGAAATAAAGATTATTTATCGCCCTGAAATAAATAATATTGGACACTCATATTAATCGAATGTTGGCATATTCGCAGGATTTCAAATATGTACGGAGTACCAGATTCTATTTTCGTAAGGGCACAGACCCATTTAATTAGCAAAACTGGCCTCCACCCCTTGGATAGGCATGACGAAGGAATGATAGGGCAGACGACCCGTTGAGACATGGGAGGGAAAGCCTCCAGGGGAGGCGTGGAGATGTACATTATATGGTAAAATATGGGGAACTAATTCGCTCCTCTATTTGACTATGCCTTCACGAAGCCATAATGATTTAAACTTATTTCATTTTATCGTTAACGCTAAATCAAGGGTTATGAAATCCTGCGAATAAGCGAGTATTCGAGAGAAAATCGTATTAAACTGAGGGAGGCAATAGCACTGAAAATAGCCTAAATAGACGGAAAGATTCCGACTAATGAATCAAAAAACGTGAAAATGGGTAATTTTTCTTTGCTTAATCGGAAAACCTCCGCTTATATCCCCCGAACCCAGCTCTATTCTACTGTTTAACCGAAAAATCTCCGCTTATTTTTAATATCACTGGTTACTCAATTAAGGATTAGACTACTTATGTTTATAAGCATTTTTTGTAAGATAAATTGTATATCAAATTGTGGGGGTACAACAGCCATTGTACCCCGACGATTTGTGGTGCATTTCCCTATACAAATTTTTATGTAATTTTCACCCAAATGGATTTACACCAATAAAAAATGAGTGTCAATTTCATATGCAAATTGGCACTCATTTTAACTTAATTTTAATATTTGCGATAGTTAACGGAACCCCTGACCTGGTCAATCCTCCTTTTTATTCTTGAATGGCTGCAATATTAAATCTTGTTAAAAGTTTACCAAATGTGGCCCGTTCTTCGTCAGACCAGTCCTTTGTCACTTCTCCTACCCTTATCTTCCTCGCTTGTCTCTCTTCCCTTAATTTCCTTAAACCCAATTCAGTAATTTCTAAGAAATATGCCCTTCCGTCTGTTGGATCAGGAATTCGATATAGGCAGCCTTTTTGTTCTAACGCAGATGCCTGCCTGCTTATTGTGGAAATATCCAGTTGCGATTGTCCTGCTAATGTTTTCACTCCTGCTGGTCCATTTGTTGCGATTTGATGTAATAGAAGATAAGCGGAACGATCAAGATTGCCAATTTTTTTATGGGTAGAGTAGGATGTGATACGGCGAATCATAATGGCCAGTTCAAGTTCGATTGTTTCTAGGGATTCTTCAGACATAATTATCACCTCTCAAGGTGTCATTTCTTGTTCTTATGATATCATACGAGCGCCCAAAATTATAACTTATAGGCGAATTCACTATTGACGTAGTGAAAAATGGTTGTATAATACAAATATATAGTTTCATTATACAACTATTTTTAATACTTACAAAGAAAAGTTAAAACAAGGGGGATTCAGATGTCATCAACATCACAAACTGTTGTACCAAGAACTACTAGCATGACTTCTATAGAAGAATCAAATCTTCTTCAGCAGCCAAAGGCCGTTTGGGCTGTCTTTTTTGCCTGCATTATTGCCTTCATGGGTCTGGGACTTGTCGACCCGATTTTACCTGCGATCGCTAACCAATTACACGCTTCCCACAGTGAGGTTACACTTCTTTTTACAAGCTACAATGCTGTAATGGCCGTTGCCATGTTAATCACCGGCACGATTTCATCAAGACTAGGCATTAAATGGACACTAATTGCCGGAATTATCATAATTGCTGTCTTTTCAGCGCTTGGCGGCTATTCAAATGGAATCTGGACACTTGTTGGCCTACGCGGCGGATGGGGCCTTGGTAACGCACTGTTTGTCGCAACTGCCTTGGCGGCGATTGTGTCTCTTTCTAACAGCGGGACCGCAAAAGCCATCATCCTTTACGAAGCTGCTATTGGTTTAGGGATTTCTGTAGGTCCTTTACTTGGTGGCTGGCTTGGGGCCATTTCCTGGAGAGGTCCGTTTCTCGGTGTTGCCACACTTATGATTGTAGCCTTCGTTGGGCTTTTGATATTAATGCCGCGAACACATCAGCAGCAGAACACACAACAAAAGAAAACTTCCTTGCTTGATCCATTCCGCGCCTTAAAATATCGTTCATTATTGGTGTTTGGAATTGCGGCTGCGCTTTATAACTTTGGCTTCTTCACCCTCCTTGCCTACGCACCATTTGTAATGGGTCTTGACGAACACGGTTTGGGGTATGTGTTTCTAGGCTGGGGTATTTTGCTTGCAATTACATCAGTTGTGACGGCTCCAAAGCTTCAGAAAAGGTTTGGCACGATCAATTCAATGAGCGCAATGTTAACAATATTTGCGTTAGTCCTATTGGCAATGGGTATTTGGACTTCAACCCAGTGGGTTATTATAGCTGCTGTTATTTTTGCAGGGGCTTTACTTGGGAATAATAATACTCTTATTACAACGGCAGTTATGAACTCGGCACCGGTCGAACGAGCGACTGCATCCGCTGCATATAGCTTCCTGCGCTTTATTGGCGGCGCCATTGCACCATATACGGCCGGTAAGCTTGCAGAAATTTATTCACCGTCAACACCATTTATTGTAGGTGCAGGATTTGTCCTTGTATCGGTAGTATTTATCTTAATGAATCGCCGCCATGTCAAGCACGTCGACGATGTGGAGTTAGGACATTAATTTAAACGTAAAAAAGCGAACAGTTTTGCGGCTGTTCGCTTTTTTTGTGTGCTTTATTCGGTAAATCCGTTCGTAAAATCATCCGGATCTGGGCCGACCCGCTCATCTTTGTTCAAGCCATCAATTCTTGCTATGTCCTCTGATGATAACTCAAAATCGAAAATATCGGCATTTTCAATGATACGCTGTTCCTTAATTGATTTTGGTATCGTCACTACTTTTGATTGTAAATCCCAGCGTAAAATGACCTGGGCTACTGACTTTCCATATTTACGAGCAATATCACTTAAATTAGGATCATTCAATAATTTACCCTGTTTAAGAGGAGACCATGCTTCTAGTTGAATCCCTTCTTTTTGGCAAAAAGCAAGTAAATCCTTTTGAGTTAAATGTGGATGATATTCCACTTGATTCACCATCGGCTTAATCTCGGCATCCTTTAATAGTTCCTCTAAGTGATGGACCTTAAAGTTGCTGACACCGATGGCACGAACGCGGCCATCCTTATATAATTTTTCAAGGGCTTTCCAAGTTTCTTTGAATTTGTTTTTGCCTGGCCAGTGAATGAGGTATAAGTCAAGGTAATCTAGTCCCAGCTTATTTAAACTAGTTTCATATGCTTGAAGTGCGGACTCGTAACCTTGATCAGAGTTCCATACCTTTGAAGTGATGAATAACTCCTCACGAGAAACACCGGACTCTCTGATGCCCTGACCGACACCTTCTTCATTTTGATAAACCGCTGCAGTATCAATACTGCGGTAGCCATTTTTGATGGCAGCCTTTACAGAGTCAATTACCTCTGAGCCTTCCTTCACTTTAAAAACACCAAGGCCAAACCAAGGCATTTCAACACCATTATGTAATGTAGTTGTATCCTTTAAGCTCTTAACCATTGCTCTCACCTTTTTCATGGATTTATAGGCATATACCAACCTATTATGGCACTTATACCCAATGAAAATTCTATCTCAACAAGAAAAATCAATCCAATAAAAAGCTTATTTGGGAAGCATTTTCGTATATCTGCGAATTATGTGACGATATCCGCGAATATTTCATTTTATCTGCGAATTTCTGAATATATCTGCGGATTTTTCATTTTATCTGCGAATTTCTGAATATATCTGCGAATCCCAGAAAAAACTTATTCGTCTTCAATTGCCCGCTTAATAATGACATCTTCAATCACATGGTGCCTGCTCAATTGACCTGTATGTATAATCGAGTACCCTTCTTTTTCTTTTTTCCGAACCTTTTGGGCCACTTCCGTTAATAGAAGTCCTGAAAACAGCAAGTAAGGAACGACAATGACCCGGCCCGCAGCATCGTTGCAGACAGTTTCCAATCCCTCATCGAACCTGGGTTCAGCGGCAGCTAAATAGCAAACAGAAACACGATTAATTCCTAGACGATTTCGGATTCCATCAACAATGTTTGCAAAATCCGCTAGTATATTCGGGTCGCTGCTCCCCCTGCCGACAAGTAAGATGCTGTCTTTAGCTGTCAGCGTCCCTGCTTCTTCATTCACAAGTTCTGCCAACCTATCAAGAATGTTCCCCTGCACCCCAAAAGGGTCCTTCACTTTAACCTTAACATGAGGATATTTCTCACGAAGCCCTGCCAATGCATTTGGAATATCCTCTTTAATATGCCCTGCGGCAAGCAGAAAAAGAGGAACAACCGTTATTTCGGCGGCACCCCTTTCTACACAATGCCTGAAACCATCTTCAATCAGCGGCTCAGCCAATTCCAGAAAACTCATTTCCTGAATCGGCACATCGATTCGAGCCATGATCCGCTGGATAAACGCCCTTGCCTCATCTGCCCCTTTCCTTGAGCGAGTACCGTGTCCAATGTAGAGAATTGCTTTCATGCTGGCTGCTCCTTTCACATTTTTTCCATTCAAACGGGTACTATGTAATTTCATAGTACCCGCTTCTTGTTAAATAATATTCTTGTCTCGTAAATATCCTAACACTTGTTCCACTGCTTCTTCAACTGTCACCAAATCAGAGCGGATGATGATTTCCGGATTTTCCGGTGACTCGTATGGTGAATCAATCCCCGTAAAATCCTTAATTTCACCTTTACGCGCCTTCACATAAAGCTGCTTGGGATCACGGCGTTCGCATTCATCAAGAGGGCAATCAATGAAAACTTCGATAAATTCCCCTTCTTGAAATAACGCACGGACATTATCACGGTCGGAACGGAATGGTGAAATAAACGCAGTAGTGACAATCTGGCCGCTGTCAACAAACAGCTTTGCCACTTCCCCGATGCGGCGGATATTTTCTGTTCTATCTTCTTCAGAAAAACCAAGATCCTTATTTAAGCCGTGACGGATATTGTCGCCATCAAGAACGTATTCGTTAATTCCCTGCCGAAACAATTCGTTTGAAACTGAATTCGCAATTGTTGATTTCCCGGAACCAGATAGCCCTGTAAACCATAGTGTGCAGCTTCCATGACCGTTTTGCGCACGTCTGTCTTCTTTTGTAATGGTAGCGTTATGCCATGTAATATTCGTTGATTTGCTCATTTTCCTACTCCTTATACTGTCGCTTTTTCTCTCATTCCTTCAATCAGGACCTCAACCACTTCTTTACGGCTGAAGGTTGCTGGCGGAAGAACTCCTGAGCGGAGCATCTCTCTAACTTTAGTTCCTGACAGGATTACACGATCTTCCTTGCCATGCGGGCAGGTTTTGTCAGATGCCATACCATCGCATTTAGTGCAATAAAAGCTGTGCTCAAAGAATAATGGTTTAATCCCAAGCTCCTCTTCAGTGAAATTGCTGAAAATATATTGCGCATCATAGGTACCGTAATAGTTCCCTACCCCAGCATGGTCACGGCCGACAATAAAGTGTGTGCAGCCATAATTTTTGCGGGCAAGCGCGTGGAAAATAGCTTCTCTTGGACCTGCATAGCGCATTGCAGCTGGGTGGACGCCTAGCTGGACCCGTTCTTTTGGATAATAGTTTTCCAATAAAACACGATAGCTTTTCAGACGTACATCAGCTGGAACGTCATCAGATTTTGTTTCACCGACTAACGGGTTCACGAACAAGCCATCAACGATTTCAAGGGCAGCCTTTTGAATGTACTCATGCGCACGATGAATCGGATTTCTTGTTTGGAAACCAACAACTGTTTTCCAGCCTTTCTCTTCAAAAAAGGCGCGAGTCTGCTTTGGTTCGAACCAGACATCACCGAACACGCCTTTTTCAGGTTTCTTAACAAGCACAACTTCCCCTGCCACATAGACAGGTCCTCTTTCAAATAGCCGCTTAACGCCTGGATGAGCAAGCTCTTCCGTTTTATAAACTTCTCTTCCTTCTTTGTTTAAATCCGGCTCATACCATTCGGAAACCTTAATCACACCGTAAACTTCATCGTTATGTTTTAATTTAATTTCTTCGCCGACTACTAAGGATTCCGCAATTTCAAAAGATACAGGAAGAGTTACTGGAATGGACCAGATCGTATTGTCGGCTAAACGCATATTGCTGACAACAGATTCATAATCCGCTTTACCAAGAAAACCTGTTAACGGGCTGAAAACCCCCACTCCAATAAGTTCAAGATCGCTTAAAGCAATCGCATCAATTTCTAATTCTTTTGCTGCATTGGATAAATCATAGTTTGGATCAAAAGCTTGAATAAGTTTGCCTCCGTGAGGTTTTGGTAAAAATGACATGTTTGATATCAACCCTTCTATTTGTTTTTATTTATTTGCAATATCGGTAGGCGCACCAATCGATGCGGCTGTAGTGCGTTTCATTAAGAACAGCACTCCCAAAACAGAGATAAGGACGCCTGCCATGACAATAATCGGATAAAAATTCCGAACTATCACTAATTGAATAATGGTGTATGAGAGCACCATTGAAATAACCGGTGAAACAATCCAGACCGTCAGAAGCTGTACGACAATTCCCTTTTTCAAGACTGATTTGCCGTATTTAGCAAAACCAATCCCAATAATGGAGGAAGTCGTGATTTGCGTGAGCGGAACAGGAATTCCAAACAACGATGCAACTGTTACGATGCTGGCACCAGTACCGGATATGATACATCCCTCTTCCAAGCGAAGCTTTGTTATTTTCTTCCCATTGGTTTCAATTACTCGGTGACCAAGCAGGAATGCACCAAGCGCTACAGCCAAACCTCCCCAAAGAACGGCTGTATCTTTAGACATTAATGATGCGGCAACAAGGGGGCCAACGGCATTGGCCACATTGTTCATCCCTGCCGAAAAAGCTTCGAACAATCCCATAAAGACGACAAGTACCCCAAGAAGAGGGCCTGCTTTTGGTTTCTCGACAAATTTTTTAATAGGTTTGATTTTTAAAAGATTAGCAGCAAGGATTGCCAGCACGAAAGCTGTAACTGGAGTTAACAGCCAAAACACCATAATCCATAGGAGCTTGCCGACAAAAACGGATTGATAGACAATCCCCGCCCCTACCACGGCGCCCACTGCTACTTCACTTGTCGAGAGCGGTATTCCAAAAATATTCGCTAAAAACAGCGACATAGCTGCTGAAGCTAACACGATTAAGGCAATAGCATTTGTAAAGGTACTGCTTGGAACGATACCGCCGCCAATTGTCTTTACGACCTCGCCGCCGCCAAGCCATGCACCAAGGAACACCGCTATTCCACAAAGGAATAAAGCCAGTTGTTTTTTGACAACGCCGGCACCATAGGAAATTCCCATCGAAGCAGCTGCCCCGCTGGCCCCAATATTGACTGCAAAAAACAAACCTATCATTATAGCAATGATTGTGATCGTTTTGACCGCCCCCTTACGATGAGTGTAATCCACACTCGGTTTTACTGCTGCCGGACCAGCGTCCGGCACGGGAATCACCATCACTGGCAACTGCTTGCGTACAAGGGAAGCAGCCGATGCTTGGATAGTTGTGGTCATGCAACTCGTTATATGGAAGGTCTTTTTCCCGAATATAGGACCATACTTCTTCCCATGTCCAATGAATCAGCGGGCATATTTTAATATTTTTAAATTTTTCATCTTTGTTAACAAACTCAGTATCTTTCCTTGTCGGCGACTGTTCTCTGCGAAGACCTGAAATCCAAGCATCTCTTGCTGTAAGAGTTTCCCTAAGAGGAATGACTTTTCGGATTTGGCAGCATTGGTTAGGGTCGCGTTTCCATAATGCTGTCCCATATTGCGCAGCCTGTTCATCAAGAGTTAATGCAGGTTTTTTCTTCTCGATTTTCAATGATGGAAAACGTTCTTCAATCCTTTTGATAACATCGTAGGTTTCTAGAAAGTGAAGATCTGTATCCAAGAAAACGATGTGCGCATCAGGTTTCACCTGAGCAATCAAGTCAATCAACACAATCGCTTCCGCCCCAAAGCTCGAAGCATAAACAATTTTATTGTCAGAATAATTCTGATAAGCCCATTCCAATACTGCTTTAGCTCCTTTCGTTTCATCTTGAATCGAAAAAGAGTCAGAAATGGAATACCAATTTTCATATGTCACTGCGTTTGTCATCATGCAAGCCTCCTTATTCCTTTAAAAAAAAGGCAGCCTTCAACCATTAATGGTGAAGACCGCCTCTAGTTTGTCTAGTCAGCGTGTTTTATTCGATTGAAGACGAACCTTTTCGTTTTTCTCAATTTGCACGACCTTACCGTCCTGGACAACAAGTGTAATCGATCCGAATTTGATTGATTCGAGCATCGGCCTAAGGTGTGCCTCAATTTCTTGCCATTCATCTGGTGTTTTCAGCCGATTCGCCCCCTTTTCCTAAAAAATTCATCCTAATCCAGGAAAGGCATTTTACTGTTTCAATTTGTCGAAATTAATCCCACTAGACCAATAGGAATTTGTATATATGGTTGATGAAATTAATCCTACTAGACACATAGGGATTTGTCAATATAAATGATGAAAATATTTTAACTATTTATCCATTAAAGCAGAATGTCTGTTTTGCCCGTACTAAACTTTTTTTCCTGATATAAGAATTTTAAGTCCGGACTAAAAAGGTTTCTCTAGACCCACATAATAATAGATTGCTAAGATAATGAAGGGAATGAAAAGTTGGGGGCAATACATATGGAAAACGAAAAGTATTTAGCACTAAAAAAAGGAGAACAAGCCGCATATATCAGTATTTTGGCATACATTTTTCTATCCATTTTAAAACTGGCAGTTGGCTATGCATCCGACTCGGAGGCACTAAAAGCCGATGGGTTAAACAACAGTACCGATGTAATCGCATCTATTGTTGTATTAATCGGGCTAAAACTTTCACAAAAGCCTGCTGATAAGGACCATCCTTATGGTCATTGGAAAGCGGAAACTGTTGCCTCCATGGTTTCTTCTTTTATCATGATGGTCGTGGGAATTGAGGTGCTATATGATGCGGTTACCACCATCATCAACGGAAAGAGCGAGTCGCCAGACCCCCTTTCTGCCGTGACCGGAATTTTTTGTGGCGCAGTCATGTATGCTGTCTATCATCATAACCATAAGCTTGCTTCAAAAATTAACAGCCAGGCGGTAATATCTGCCGCGAAAGACAATCTCTCTGATGCCTGGGTGAGCCTCGGAACTGCTGCAGGGATTATTGGCGCTCAATTCAATCTGCCATGGCTAGATCCAATTACAGCAGTAATCGTAGGACTTCTTATCTGCAATACGGCATGGGATATTTTTCGCAATGCCTCCCACAGCTTAACCGATGGTTTTGATGTGAAGGAAATGTATTCTTTTAAAAATACAATTGAAGGGATTACTGGGGTTAAAGGAATAAAGGACATTAAAGCACGGAATTATGGCAACAGTGCTGTCGTTGATGTGGTAATCCTCGTGAATTCCAATCTAAATATTCGGGAGGCACATGATGTTGCCACAAAGGTGGAAAATGCCCTAATCAAGGAACACGATGTGTTTGATGTTAATGTCCATGTGGAGCCTAACTAAGCTGTTTTTGAATAATCGTTATAAACTGCGGAAAACTATCCCTAAAATTAGGAAATTGATAAGGGGATCGTTTAATGGATAAAGAAATGTCATATGGTAGTGATTATAAATTTATTCCGGCCACTTCTATTGGCAGCGGGGTCGGGATTCAGGTTTTGCCCGATTTATTTTCTTATACCATCCAAATCGTCAATATTTGTTTTGTCGGTAACCCTGAGAACGGCGAGTTTGTTTTAGTAGATGCCGGTATGACGGGGTCTGCAGATGAAATTATCGAAGCAGCAGAGGAACGATTTGGCGAGGGGTGCCGCCCGAAAGCGATTATCTTAACGCATGGTCATTTTGACCATGTTGGAGCAATAATCGAACTGGTGAATCATTGGCAGGTACCGGTATATGCTCATGAAATTGAATTGCCTTATTTGGTCGGGCAAAAGAGCTACCCTGAACCAGACCCCAGTGTGGAAGGCGGGATGGTAGCAAAGATGTCACCGCTGTTTCCGAATGAGCCGATTAACCTCGGTAACCATGTAGAAAAACTTCCTCCTGATGGGAGCGTTCCACATATGCCTGGTTTTCGCTGGATCCACACCCCAGGCCACACCCCTGGACATGTTTCCTTTTTTAGAGATGAAGACCGAGCGTTGATTGCAGGAGATGCATTCATCAATGTGAAACAGGATTCTTTATATAAGGTCATGACCCAGGAGGAGGAAGTAAATGGTCCGCCTCGATACTTCACAACGGATTGGAGGGCCGCTTGGGACTCGGTTAAAAAGCTGGCTGAACTAAATCCTTCGACAGCGATAACAGGGCATGGTGCTCCGCTGGCAGGCGAGGCATTAACCAGCGGACTTGAGCGGCTGGTTAATAATTTTGATAGCTTAGCGATTCCGGATTACGGTAAATATGTGGATGGGAATATTCATTAAGCTTGTTTATGTTAAGGTTCTATAGGCACTTTCTGGTTTTTTTATGGAATTATTTAGTTATAAAAGGTGATCAAGGACATTTTCATCTGTTTTTCACCTGGTTTTGTCCTTGATCCCGCTTATGAAGGACATTTCCTTCTGTTTTTCACCTGGTTTTGTCCTTGATCCCGCCTATCAAGGACATTTCCTTCTGTTTTTCACCTGGTTTTGTCCTTGATCCCGCTTATCAAGGACATTTCCTTCCGTTTTTCGCCTGGTTTTGTCCTTGATCCCGCCTATCAAGGACATTTCCTTCCGTTTTTCGCCTAGTTTTGTCCTTGATCCCGCTTATCAAGGACATTTTCATCTGTTTTTCACCTGGTTTTGTCCTTGATCCCGCCTCTACTCTAAAAATTAAGAAAAATAAAAAGGATTGCCGCATCACGTATCACGGCAATCCTTTCATCAATCATTACACCATAATTTTGCAAATGTTATTCGTAAATTCAACCGGATCCTCAATTGGCAGGCCTTCAATTAGCAGCGCCTGATTATACAATAGGTGGGTAAATAATGTCAGCTTGTCTTTGTCTCCGGCAAATGATTCTTTTAAGGCTGCAAACACCTCGTGATTTGCATTGATTTCTAGTACCTTCTCAGCTTTAATTCCCTGGTTATTCGGCATTGCATTTAGGATTTTTTCCATCTCGATCGAAACTTCCCCATCTGTTGATAAGCAAACCGGGTGCGACTTCAGGCGTTTAGAAACACGGACATCCTTCACTTTGCCAGCCAAAGTCTCCTTCATATAATCAAACAGTTCTTTGTTATCCTGCTCTTCTGCTTCCGAATCCTGAGACTTTTCATCTGCCTCAAAGCCTAAATCACCACTAGAAACGGACTTAAACTCTTTATCTTTGTAGCTCATCAGCATTCTAATCGCGAATTCGTCAATTTCATCTGTAAAATAAAGAATTTCATAGCCTTTGTCTGCAACCAACTCCGTTTGCGGAAGCTTTTCGATCCGCTCATTGGAACCGCCAGTGGCGTAGAAAATATATTTTTGGTCCTCCGGCATTCTAGAAACATATTCATCTAACGTTACGAGCTTTTTCTCTTTTGAGGAATGGAACATCAATAAATCCTGCAATTCTTCCTTATGAGCGCCAAATTCGCTATAGACGCCATACTTTAACTGGCGGCCAAATGCCTGATAAAACAGCTCATATTTTTTCCGTTCATTTTTCAATAAGCTTACCAGCTCACTCTTAATCTTCTTATTAATATTTTTCGCGATTAGCTTTAATTGACGGTCGTGCTGGAGCAGCTCACGTGAAATATTCAAAGATAAATCTTCTGAGTCGACCATTCCCTTAACGAAGCTGAAATAGTCAGGCTGGAGGTCCGCGCACTTGTTCATAATTAAAACACCGCTCGAATAAAGCTCTAGACCCTTTTCATATTCTGCAGAATAATAGTCAAACGGCATGCTTTCTGGAATATAAAGAATCGCGTTATAACGGACCGCTCCATCCACACTGATATGAATATGCTTCAGCGGTTTGTCAAAGCCGTATCGCTTTTCCGCATAAAAATTATCATAATCCTCGGCTGTCAGTTCGTTTTTATTTTTCCGCCAAATCGGCACCATGCTGTTGATGGTTTCTTCGACTTGATAATCTTCATACTCCGTTTCGTTGCCCTCTTGAAGACGGCTTTTCGACACATCCATTTTAATAGGGTAGCGGATAAAGTCAGAGTATTTCTTGATAATTGCTTTTAAACGGTATTCCTCTAAATACTCATCATAATTTTCTTCTTCGGTATTATCTTTGATCTTTAAAATAATCTCAGTACCGACTGTTTCTTTTTCGCAAGGAACGATGGTGTAGCCCTCGGCACCCTGTGACTCCCATTTATAGGCTTCGTCGCTTCCTAATGCCTTGCTGATGACCGTTACTACGTCCGCAACCATAAACGCTGAATAAAAACCAACGCCAAATTGGCCGATGATATCATAGCCTTCCTTCAGTTCATTCTCGCTTTTGAACGCTAAAGATCCGCTCTTGGCAATCGTACCAAGGTTATTTTCCAATTCTTCCTTGGTCATCCCAATCCCAGTATCAATTAATCGTAAAGTTCTATTTTCCTTGTCAGCGATTACCTTTATGTAGTAATTGTCTTTATCGAATGCCAAGGAATCATCTGTTAATGCTTTGTAATAGATTTTATCGATTGCATCACTGGCATTGGAGATTAACTCACGCAGAAAAATTTCGCGATGCGTATAAATCGAATTAATCATCATGTCTAATAAACGTTTCGATTCCGCTTTAAATTGTTTTGTTTCCATACCCAATTCTCCTTCCATTTTTACCCTTTCCATCATAATTGCAGGAGGTCAATAAATCAAATGATTAGCACTCTATCACATTGAGTGCTAACAACTATTTAAATATCATAAAATCCACATATCGTCAATAAAAAAAAACGGACGGTCTTTCCTCCGTCCGCTACCATTCACTGTATTGGCAGTAATATCTCCATCGTAGTTCCATTTTCATCACTTGAGATATTTATTGTGCCATTGTGATTTTCAATAATTTGCATGCTAATCATCAATCCCAATCCATTTCCATTATCCTTGGTTGTAAAAAATGGCTGGCCGATTCGTTCGAGATGCTCTTTCGGGATCCCGCATCCTTGGTCAATAAACCGGATTTTTATTTGGTTAGAATCTGTACATTGAACCTCTATGATGATTTCTCCACCCTTAGGCATGGCCTCAACAGAATTTTTGAGGAAATTAATAAACATTTGCTTAAGCTGGTTTTCATCGCAATAAACTTCAGGGATTTCAGTCAGGTAAAGTATATGAATCCCTATATTTCTCATAATTGCCTGTGTATCAGCAAGCGTTTTAACATGTTCTAAAATGGTCGGCAAATCACGTTTCTCAAATTTCATAGACTGCGGTTTCGCTAGCAGCAATAATTCACTGAGAATCAGTTCAATACGGTTCACTTCAGAATTGATAATATCCAAATATCCAGAATTAAATTCACGGCCTGTATCCATTAGTTTAATAAAGCCTTTTATAGCGGTTAATGGATTTCTTATTTCATGGGCGATTCCAGCGGCAAGCTGCCCTGCTACTGTTAACTTTTCAGACTGGAGAAGCAATTTTTGCGTTCTTTTCTTCTCCATTATGTCCCGAATGATAATATGACGTGCAGGTTCGTTTTGATAAATGGCCGGAATGGCTTTTACTTCGACTTCAATAATCGTCCCATCTAAACGGACCAGCTTTTCCACGATAAAATCAACAGCCTTGCCGTTTTCAACGTTCTTGGCCCGTTGTTTCACAATGTCAGAGTAAGGGCTGTCCAAAAAATCGTATACGCTTTTTCCAATCACTTCATTTTTATCCTTTGCACCAATTAATTCCACGGCCGTATCGTTGGCAAATAGAATTTGCTCATCTTTAACAATCGCAACGGCATCAGGTGAATGCTCAACAATATCCCGATAGGTATTCTCCCGCTGCTGAATATCTTCCATAAGCTTTTTCCGCTTTTGTTTGAGTTCCGTAATATCCTTGGCTACTGCATAAATGCCCACAATTTCACCATCGATGACAATCGGATAGTTTGTCATATTTAAATCAATTAATTTCCCGCTTTTATGAACGATTTGACAATCGAAATTCTGCAATTTGCCATCAATTGCCTTGTAAAAAAATGAAATGGCTCGATCCAGGTGCTCCAATTTCATTACTTTCATATACGTTAATTTTGATAATTCGTCCGTATTATATCCAAAAATGAGCGCACAAGCAGGGTTTAATGGAATGAAATAACCATCTAAATCCATCGCATAAATGGCATCAGAATCGCACGCGAACAAAGACTGATAGCTATTCAGGCTGCCATTTAAATGCTTTTCTAACAAGATCCGCTTTTCCTTTTTAATATCAGTTATAGAACTTTGCATCACGATCAAAAGTTCCTTTCATTATTTATAAAAAAGCCAAATTAGAAATAGTCAAATGATCCTACTTCCAATTTGGCTTGTCAAAGGTCTAGGTGTACTAGTTCATTTTCACTATTTCATATGATAATAGTCCATTAATCTTATTATAATATTAATCTTAATAATTTTGATTTTCAATCCTAATATTGCAATTTAAAACATTGGTAGATTGGGAAAACTTTGTTTTTTCACAAAATATTCCTACATATTCTTTTTTCTTCGCTCATAAAATGGACAAGAAAGGCATGTCCAGGGAGGTAAAACAGTGAATGGTATGAAGAGTATTTTTAGAGATTATTTCTTTTAAATAATGAAAAAAACAGTATTAATTTACCTATGTTTGCTTTTTGGTGCAACCTTGCAAGGATTGTCAATGTCCCTGTTTTTATTTCCCCATTCCATCCCTTCCGGCGGTGCGGCAGGACTGGCCATCTTAATGAATTATTGGTTTGGTTTATCGCTTGGCTTCTCCCTATGGCTGGCCAATATTGTCTTCTTACTTTTTGCGCTAAAATATTTTGGCTATACATGGACATTTCGAACCATTCTATCAGTCGCTACTACCTCTACAGTTGTTAGCGTGATTACAACCCAAATACCGCATCATCACGTTCATATGGTGTTTGATATGGTTTGCGGCAGCATCTTTTTTGGCATCGGCGTTGGTCTTTTGATTCGTGCAGGGGCATCAAGCGGCGGTATGGTCATTCCTGCGCTAATGATTGCTACCTATAAAAATTGGAGTCCAGGAAAAGTGATGATGGGCATCAATATGATGATATTTTTATTAACCGGGTTGGTGATTGATTATAAAATTGTCGTGTACGCCATTGTTTGTCAATTCTTTTCAACCAATATTATTGATTTTATTTATGAATTAAGATTTAATCGATTACTTTTCCTTTCTGCCAACTGGCGAAGACGATAAAGAGGCTGTCTTGAATTGACAGCCTCTTTTTCATCAATTTCGTTAAATCTAAAAATACCTCGATAAAAATACAAATACTCGCTTACTTAGACCCATCCAGATTAAACTGTAGAACAAAGAGAATAGGAAAATTGTTATGGAAGTTTTAAAATTAAATATAGATGAAACTGCTGGTCCTAAAACAGGAAACTCTAAAACGTAAAGCAAAAACATGATTCCAATCGAGAGACCAATTCCGCCGGCAAAAGTGATAGAAATCCAACTTTTCCACAACTTGAATGCGATTCCCAAGGAAAGTCCTAATAATCCTGTTGTAAAAGGAAATACAAACAACTCGCTGGGCTGGATAATAGCCAATAGGAAAACGGTAATAACATAAGACATGAACCCAATCCTTAAAGACAACATGGAAGCAAGAACAATGGGCAGTGTAGTTAACATACTGAAGGCATAGCCAATTCCTGTGAAAAATCCGGTGGCCTGCAGGATGGCTGCGATTCCAGCAAGGAGAGATCCTAGTACTAATTTCGTTGTATTGGAGTAATTTTGAGTTGAAATAGATTGGGGATTTTGTCCTGACATATTATTTATTCTCTTTTTCACGGTAGCCCCCAAATAAGGTAAAGGAAGACCTGTTAAAGGATCTTCCTTTCCTTTAAATAATTTAAAATTTCTTTTACCGATTCCTCAATCGACATTCGACCTGTTTCAATAATAATTTCTGGATTGTTCGGAATTTCGTATGGGGAGGAGATTCCGGTAAATTCGGGGATTTCTCCAATTCTCGCCTTCCTGTACAAACCTTTAGGGTCCCGGTCTTCACAGATTTGAATCGGACAATTCAAGAAAATTTCAATGAACTCCCCGTTTTCAAACATATTACGAACCTGCGCCCGGTCCTCAAGAAAAGGGGAAATAAAGGCAGAAGAAACGATTTGACCACTGTCTACGAATAGTTTTGCCACTTCCCCAATTCGCCGGATATTCTCTTTCCTGTCACTAACACCAAAACTTAAATCTTTATTTAAACCATGACGAATATTATCCCCATCCAAAACATAACTTCTAAAGCCTGCTTTAAAAAGTGCCTGGTCTACAGCATTTGCCAGCGTGGATTTTCCTGAACCTGATAAACCAGTAAACCAAAGTACGCAGCTTTTATGTCCATTCTTCTGATGCCGGTCTGTTTTTGTGATCGTTGATTGATGCCAGGTAAGATGATTACTTTTCCCCATTTCCTACACCTTCTAGTTTGTAGACTTCCCTCATCCCCTCGATAAGGATTTCAACGACTTCTGGGCGGCTGAATTCCTTTGGAGGCTGCTCGCCATTTTTGAGCATCCCCCTGACTTTAGTACCAGATAAGATGACATGATATTGCCTGTCATGCGGGCAGGTTTTTTCAGAGGCCATGTTCTCGCATTTTTTACAATAAAAGCTATGTTCAAAAAACAGCGGCTTGATGCCAAGCTCCTCTTCGGAAAAATGGGAAAATATTTTTTGGGCATCATAAGTGCCATAGTAGTTTCCTACCCCAGCATGGTCTCTTCCGACAATAAAATGGGTGCAGCCAAAATTTTTCCGGACAAGGGCATGAAAAATCGCTTCCCGCGGTCCGGCGTAGCGCATCGCTGCCGGGAAAACGGACAGGAACACCCGGTTCTTTGGATAATAATTTTCAAGTAAGGCTTGATAGCTTCTCATTCTAATTTCGCCCGGGATATCATCTGCTTTTGTCTCACCGACAAGAGGATTAAGGAACAGCCCGTCGACCGTTTCTAGTGCCGACTTTTGAATGTATTCATGAGCCCGGTGTACCGGATTTCGCGTTTGGAACCCAACAACTGTTTTCCAGCCTAAGTGCTGGAACATTTCCCTTGTTTGTAAGGGGTCTAAATAAAAATCCTCAAACTGGCCTTTTTCTGGTCTTTTTATAAGTGTGATAGGTCCCGCCAGATAAACAGCGGGACGTCCAAAAAGTTTTTTTACACCGGGATGGGCAAGTTCCGTTGTCTTGAATACTTTATCAGCCTCTATCCGTTTATCTGGTGAAAACTTTTCGGTTACCTTCATGACACCATAAACCTTGTCATTATGAATTAGGTTAATGGTCTCACCGATTGTTAATTCAGCCGCTTTGGTCTGATGGACTGCCAGAGTAATTGGCAGTGACCACGGCAGTCCCGAAACAAGCCTCATTTCGTGTACAACAGATTCATAGTCGGCTTTTCCCATGAAGCCTTCAATTGGACTGTAAGCACCGTTTGCGATTAACTCCAAATCGCTAAATTCCAATTTATCGAGTTCAACATAATTGAGAGAATAGTCCACTACATAATCTTGATTGATTCGATTGACTAATTTCCCGCCATGGGGAATACTCTTGTTCAACGGTTTTACCTCCCAAAATTTCTTTATCTCTAAGTTAAATGGAGCCCGCACTCCGTTTTTGATTGTCCTGCCCAGCGACCCGCCCTCTGGTCACCAGAATCAGTAACCGGCTGGGTACACGGTGTGCAGCCGATACTTGGATAACCGTTATCATGTAATGGGTTATAAGGCAATTTGTTTAAGTCAATGTAAGTCAATATATCATCCCAAGTCCAATGAATAAGCGGACAAATCTTGATATTTTGGAACTTTTCATCTTTATTGATGTACTGGGTTTTGCTCCTTATAGCCGATTGTTCCCTTCTGAGCCCCGAAATCCATGCCTTTACGCCCTGCAGCGCTTCCTTTAAAGGGGCAACCTTTCTTATCTGGCAGCACAAATTTGGATTATGACGCCAAAGCTCTTCACCGTGCTCCTTTGCCTGTTCCAATAAAGTTAGCTTCGGTTCGATCATTTTGATGTTTAATGAAGGGTAGCGGTCTTTCACCTGATGTATTAATTCGTAAGTTTCTGGGAAATGAAGGCCCGTATCAAGGAAGATGATTTTTGCCTGTTTGCTAACTTTATGAATTAAATCGATTAACACCATTCCTTCTGCTCCAAAGCTACAGGCGTAAACAATTTCCTCGCCATCATATTCCTGATATGCCCACTTTAAAATATCGAAATAATCCCTGCTTTTCCCGCTAATTTCCGCTATTTCTTGTTCGTCCCAATTTTCATACGTAAGTTTCGAAGCCATTCCCACCCCTCCAAATTGATTATGAATCCATCGTTAACGTTACAAAGGAGTTATTTTCCAATAATACTTTGTTCATCTCATCGATATGACCATGCATTGAAAAGGAAATCATAGCTCGAATCCAACAGCCGTGGCCAAATACTAACATGTTTTTATATTCCCGATATTTCTCCAAGAACATGGAAATGCGTTTTTCAAGGTTATGAATGCTTTCACCTAACACGAGCTTGCTTGGGTTCTCTAACCAGGCATCTCCGAATGCTTCAACTAGCATTGCCTTTGGCTGGCCTTCAAATGGACCAAAATCCAATTCATCCAATAAGCATTCGGTTTCCGGCTGAAATCCATAATGCTGCGCTGTTTGTCGCGTTCTTTTTAAACTGCTGGCCAAAACAACTTCAAATGGAGCAAGACCACTCAACATGCTTTTGTTTTCAGCAATGCCTTTGCGAAATTCCTCGGTTAACGGAGTAATTCCGATATCCCTTCTCCCTTGAAGCATATTGTTGTTATTCCATTCCGTAGGCAAATGGCGGATTAAGGTAATTTGCATTCCTGTGCCTCCAAGTAAAACGTTTCACTTCTCAGACCGCAGCGCTGGGCCTCCAACATTAAAACATCCGAAAGCTTCACATTACCCAAATTTACATTCGGCCCAAGCTCCCTAATAAAATACATTTGATGCTTTGCTGATGGCGCCTCGAAAATAATCTTATTCGGATCCAAATCTCTGACTAATTCCTGAATTAGGTCAGACTTAACCGTACCGCATTTTTCATAAATGCCGGAAGTCCCGGAATCACGCCCTTCTGTAATAACGTATTGACAGCCGGCCTCAAGCAATTGCTTGATTTCTGCTCTCCATTCTGAAATGGGCATCTCTTTCTCGGTATCCTTGGAGCCAACCTCGGCAATCACGTTAAAATTATTTTTTAGCAAATAAATCAATTCCAGCCTCTGGTCAAGGGGGATATCCAAGGTCCCATTTGAAACTTCAACCCATTCAATCCCGAGTTCACATAAATAAGAGAGGTATTCCGGGATTTTGTTTTGGTAATAACATTTTTCAAATAATGTGCCGCCGCAATAAGGCTTGATACCGTATTCCTTATACAGGTCTACCTTCTTCTTTAAATTGGGGGTGACATACGCGGAACCAATTCCAATTTTGGCAATGTCAATGATATGGCTGTAATCGGCCAATATATTCCTTAATTCTCCCATTGGAGTTCCAAAGTCGGCGACAGAGGTTAACCCATAAGTTCGGCTGCCGGAAGTCCGTTCAGGAAGTGTTAAAAAATCCATAGGCATTACGCCTCCTCTTTTTTTCTAGGATAGATTATTCAAAAACTAGGTGAATGTGTAGATATTGGGCCTATTCATTAGAAATTAGGCATTCGCCTTGTATAAACTTATGTCCCTCGTCAAACAATAAAAGAGCTTATTTAAACGATAGGGGTGCACTCCATTGCCAAAACAAAAACACAAAGGCATGACGATTTTTGCAATTGGTTCAATCCCGATGATTTTAGTCTTAGGAAACTCCATGTTAATCCCAATCCTCCCGAAAATGAAATCGGAGCTAGATATTTCTCAATTTCAGGTAAGTTTGGTTATTTCGGTGTTTTCGATTGCAGCAGCAATTTCGATTCCGGTATTAGGGTATTTTTCCGATCGTTTTTCAAGGAAAGCGGTCATCATCCCTTCCCTCATTTTATATGGTATCGGCGGGCTTTTAGCAGGTGCTTCAGCAGCGTGGTTTGGCAGCTCCTATACTTGGATTCTTGCCGGCAGGGTCATGCAAGGAATAGGCGCAGCGGGAACAGCACCAATTGCCATGGCGTTAACAGGAGATTTATTTAAGGGCGGAGAACAAAGTAAGGTATTAGGGTTAGTAGAAGCATCAAACGGTTTTGGCAAAGTGATTAGTCCAATCATCGGCTCGTTATTGGCCCTCATTTTCTGGTACGCGGCCTTCTTTGCCTTTCCGATTTTCTGTTTCTTATCCGTGTTATTAACCATTTTTTTTATCAAGGAAAAGAAAACAAAAAAAGAGCCGCCGCCAGTTGGAAAATATGTAAAAGGCCTTGTTTCCGTTTTTAAGACTGAAGGACGCTGGCTTTTTGCCGCTTACTTGACAGGAGCGGTATGCTTATTTACTTTGTTTGGCATTTTATTTTACATTTCAGATATTCTTGAAAAGGACTATCAAATTGATGGAATATTAAAGGGGGCCATCTTGGCCATCCCACTTTTATTTATGACCACAACCTCTTACATCACTGGAAGTAAAATCGGCAAGAAAATGAAGCTGATGAAAGCACTGATTATTATTGGACTTCTCTTGATGACCGGCTCATTTGCATCGTTAATTTTCTTTAAAAAGCTGGTTCCGTTTTTTTCTGTACTTGTTATAAGCAGTATCGGAACAGGGCTTGTGCTGCCTTGCATTAACAGCTTTATTACCGGCTCAGTTCCGGCAGACAGGAGAGGATTCGTCACCTCCTTATATGGCTCCGTCCGTTTCTTAGGCGTTGCCATTGGGCCGCCCATCTTTAGTAAATTAATGGATTGGTCTCGGTCCGGAATGTTTTTAACGACGGCCGGTTTAACCCTCATTTGCGCTTTACTATGTATGGTTCTGATTCATGTGGCGAAAAAAGAGTCTTCGAAGGAAAAGGAAAATGATACGCTATTTGAAAAATTGCAGTTTACGTAAGGGAGCTGGAAACAGTGCAAATATATTTTTCACCTGAAGTCATTACTCCTCATTTTCAGGTCCTAAATGTTGTCGATTCCACCAATAAAGCAGTCGGCAATGTTGCCTTCTTGTTTGATGAGAAAAAACTGTTCGTATATGGAATTTTGGAAGAGGAGGGGGCCGGACTCGACTTTAAGGATCTTGTTACCCCTTATATCAAAGGGATGACAAAAGCAAAACCAGGGCTGGATATCTTCTCTTGTCTATATGTTGGCTGTAAAAAAATCAAATTGAATGAAGAAGAAGAAGAAAAATAAAAAAATTCCCAATGAGGACTTATGTCCTCTTTTTTATTTGAAGAAATGGGCTGACAAGGCGTATAACTACTTCATATTTTATTGATGAAATATAGATTAGAGAAATTGGAGTGTATGCCTAATGAGTGTCGGCATCATTATCATGGGGCTTTTCATTGGCTTTATGGTCGGACTAACCGGGGTTGGCGGTGCTGCCTTGTTAACACCAATCCTCATTTTATTGGGAATCAGTCCTTCGATTGCAGTTGGTACAGACTTGTTTTATAACTCCATTACAAAACTATTCGGTTCAATCCAGCATTGGCGGCAAAAAACCATTAATCTAAAACTCGTAAAGTACCTCGCCATCGGCAGCATTCCCAGCGCCCTTTTCGCAGTTGGTCTGCTTCATTTATTTGATTCCTTCTTCCATAACCAGGAGCAGATTATCAAGCATGCCCTTGGATATGTACTTATCTTAGTAGCAGCAGCCACCCTGTTTAAAACATTTATGAAGAAGAAATTAGAGTGGAACCCTATGCAGCTAAAACCTCTGGAGGAAAAAAGGGCTCTAACCATCACAATTGGAGCGGTATTAGGCTTTATAGTCGGATTAACTTCAATTGGTTCCGGATCATTATTTGCCATAGCGATGCTTTACTTGTACAGGATGGGTTCGTCGGAACTGGTTGGAACAGATATAGCCCATGCATTTTTGTTAGTTACCGCAGCGGGTTTTATGCACGCCGGAATCGGCAATGTCGATTATTTATTAACACTGAATCTGTTATTAGGCTCCATCCCTGGGGTTTTAATTGGAAGTACATTATCATCAAAGTTTCCTGCAAAACCACTAAGAACGATCATGGCTATAATGATTTTATTCAGTGGGATCAAATTAATCTAACAACAAGTTGTATCCCATAAAGAAACACGGTGTTTATACCGTGTTTCTTTTCTCTTCAAGACGTATTAGCTGGGTTATTTTCTTTCTTTTTAAGAACCGTTCTTTTCAAAAAAAGAAATAAAATAACAATGGATCCTTCCAAAAAAATCCCAATTGAATTCCAGGCATAAAAGGAAAAATGGATATGTTCCATACTGTTTTTAAACAATAGAATCGATAAATACCCGAGTGTGAACGCAATCGGCAGAAGAAATTTATTTGTATTGGATTTATAGAAATAACTAAAACAAAAATTAATCACATACATTAGAAATGATACCTTGCAGAAGAAAACCGGAATCCATACTGACACAATGACTAAATCCAGCCGGTCAAGAAAATCAGTTAAGTTGATTTGCTGGACAAGTACATAGGTTGGATAGGCTGCCTCCCGGACAATTTTTGTTCCTAAAACCGAGATGTTTAAAATAAGAACAATAAAAAACAGAAACACACCCAAAGCCGTACCGGATATTACTGCTTTTCTAGCTGCTTTTAACGGGTTCACATTTGCGATAATCAGAATGAAAAAAAACAGTTCCCCTATCCAGGAGAAGGATATAAAAACAGATTTCGTTAATGCTTTAACTGAGCGCAGTCCTGGGAGCGGCTGCAAATTTCCCGCATCCAGTTCGTTTAGCAAAAGAAATGGCAGGAAAAGGACCACAATGATGAAAATAAAAAAATGGATCGCATTAATTCTTGCAATGACCTCTATTCCAGCCATGCTGATATAAATGATGACCAAGGTCGATAGAACCATTAACATATTAATAGGGGTGTTTGGCAACAGTACGGATGCCACAAAATCAACAAGCGCCCGTAAATCACGTACAAAAACAAATAGAGCTAAAAAGAAAAATAAAATGATGATCCCTTTTTCCAATAGGCTCCCTTTCTTCCCGATGGCAAAGAGATGTTCAAATCGTTCCGCCTTCCCTTTCTTTCCAAAAATCAGATAAATGATCAATATAAAAAATGGAAATGAAAGAATCGGGACAAGCCAAGCGTTCTGCCGTCCCGTATGAACGATAATTTGCGGCAGGCTGATTACTGCTGCACTCATAATAAAGTTTGCGATTAGAAAGATTAACTGAAGATTGGAGATTTTTTCCCTCATATGTTCACAACCATTCTTGACAGCCTTCCAAATGAATCATTTAAAAATATGGTAACACTATTTAATGAAAGATGCAGACCCGTCAAAACAGTGCATCCGACAGTTAAAATAATGAACAGGAACACCCATTTACGCTCTTTTTTATCAATAATTTTCGCCTTAAAAATAATCACAACATAAATGGCAACAGATAACCAAACAATCGCTATATCCATATGTTAGTTCCTTTCCACATTCCCGGTATTCGTCGTTCTTTGAATATCGGCGTCCACCTTAACCGTTACCTTTAAAGAGGGAAGCATCGATTTCCAATTCTGCTTCCACTCATGCTCCCATTTTTGATGATGACGTTTAAATAAAAACCATCCGAATCCATAAATATCTATACCTTGTGTATGAGCACGTTTCAATATTGAATGGATATCATTCTTTATTTTCTCTTCCATATTATCAATAATTTTGTTATAGGTTGCTGGGTCTTCGATACGTAAATTTGCTTCATTTTCCACCAGATGCCCTGTTATCCTGACGGAAACGGTAAATTCAGGCTTCCCATTCACTATTTTTAAGTTTGGTCGGACACTATTTTCGTTAATATGAACTGTCATTTCCTTATTTTTCGAAACGGAAAAAGAATAACTTTTCTTTTTCATCCGTTCGAGCAGCCATAAGATGCCGTGGGATTCCCTTTTACTTGTAAAGAAGGAAAGCTTGTCAGCCTTAAACACAGCAAAGCTGTCCATTAGTACCTCTTTTCCATCGCTTTCCTTTTTTAATGTCCCAGTTGGTTCAACCATCGGAATGATCAGCGACTTTCCTTGCCGGTCTAAATTTTGCAGGACATCCATCACGGTCAAGTTCGCACCTGCTTTGGCCATTTCCCGCATCGCTTCAGCGGACGATAGTTCCATTCGCGGCTGGGCTTTTAACATTTTAACAGCCTCTCCTTTTGAAACAATTAAAAAAGTTGATAATCTTGACTGAGGCTGGGTAAAAACAGCATTAAGAATTTCCCTTATTCCTTCTTTTGCCTGATCCTCACCAATTACCAAGACCCTGCGGTGAGCAAAATAAAGCTCTCTTGATAATCTTGCCTGGATGTCCTCAACACCTTCCCTGATGTTTCGACCAGTCCCGGTTGCGATAAGAAAAGGCCCTTCACCGCTAGTCCCGCCTCCTCCCCCGCTCGAACCTGTTCCGCCTAAAGAGCTTGGCAAAGGTACCTGCACAGTAAAACGGTATTGCTGCTTCGGACCCTTATCAACTCCTGTTGCCACAACAAATGCCAAATCGTTTATTTCCGTTCGATCCCAACAGCCCGTTAATGGTATGAGAAGGAACAGGATCAATAATAAAATCCGGGCCTTCTTCATGAGGGACTCCCTTCTTCGCCAGCCTTTGGAGGGCTAGGCATTAAATGATCAGCTTGTCTGATATTATCCTCTTTTACTAACTGATTTGGTCTCTCGTTCATTGCCCACCATGGGACCCTGATTAAGGTATCCTTTAGAGCTTTAAATGACATTGGGGCGATAGGCCAAAAATATGGAATCCCAAACGATCGTAATTTGCATAAATGTGTCAAAATAATCAGGAATCCCAATACTACACCAAACAGTCCAAACATACCGCCTAGAATCATCAGTGGAAAGCGGAGCATCCGTACGGAAATGGACATATTGTACCTTGGAATTGTGAATGATGCGATGCCGGTAAGCGCAATCATAATAACCGTTGGTGCGGAAACTATACCGGCTTCTACGGCCGCCTGTCCAATAACCAGAGCACCAAGAATCCCTACTGCCTGTCCGACAATTTGCGGAAGTCGTATTCCCGCTTCCCGCAATGCTTCAAACGCCAATTCCATAATCAGTGCTTCTACAAACATGGGAAACGGTATAGCTTCCCTGCTTGCGGCAATCGATAAAAGAAGCGAAGTGGGAATCATCTCCTGATGAAAGGTGGTTACAGCGACATATATACCCGGTAGTGTGATGGCAATAAACACGAAGGAAATTCTAAGCAACCTTAAAAAAATAAAAATATGAAACCGATCGTAATAATCTTCACTTGACTGAAAAAACTGCCAAAAGGTTGCCGGCAAAATTAATACAAAAGGTGTCCCGTCAACGATGATGGCAATTCTGCCCTCGAGGAGGTTAGCAGCCACTGTATCAGGTCTCTCGGTGTTTTGGATTTGGGGAAACATGCTCCAGGCGCTGTCCTCAATGAACTCTTCAATATAGCCGCTTTCTAATATCCCATCAATTTTTATTCGCTCAACCCTTGAGAGGACTTCTTCCACCAATTCCGGGGGCGCCAAACCTTCCACATACAAAATGGCTAAGTTCGTTTGGGTTTCTTCTCCGACGTCTTTTGAAAGAATTTTTAATCGATTGGAGCGGATCTTATGGCGGACCAGAGCCGTGTTTACCCTTAATATTTCGGTAAACCCTTCACGCGGTCCACGGACGGCGGATTCGGTAGTGGGCTCTGAAACCCCTCTTCGTACTCCCCCTTTAGCATCGAAAATAATCGCCTTCGTCAGCCCATCAACCAATAGTACGGTATTGGCTTTCAATACGTTGCTAACCACTTCATCCAATTTGATTGTTTCTGATACAGAACTGATCGAAATAACTCTTTCTGTCAAAAACTCTGCTGTAATCCGGTTTACTTCATTTTCTTCGATTAGTTGTTTTAACCCATGAAGTTCAATGGATTTCGTATCTACAAAGCCATCTACAAACAGCAAACAGGCATGGACGTTGCCAGCAATCAACGGACGGAAGACAACATCAGTACAATCCTGAAACAGTTCTTTTAAGATCTCAATGTTGACCTGTAAGTCAGCCTGAATTTCCTTATGAGTCTCATCACTTGATAGTGATTTTTCTTTAGAGGATTTCAATTTTTTTAATTTCTTCATTGGAGTCCTCCGTGTCGAGAATTTTGGCCGTGGATATTTCAAAACCATTTTTAATATTACCCAGTAGTTGTAAATTATCCCTTTTGGTATTTTTAAAAACTTGTCCTTGTATACGGATTGCCTTCATATAATGAGAATGACTAACTGTTTTCAGGGGGTTACATATGTTTATTTTTATTGAAAAAGCAGTTTTGGCCATGGCGATGCTGAGGGTCTTGTCTGGCAGTATCGAAATATTTGCTGCTGTGCTGATGATAAAATTTAATTCAATTGAAAAAGCACTTATCGTAAATAGTTCACTTGCACTGGTCGGGCCAGTGATCCTCATATTGACAACCACCATTGGCGTTCTTGGAATGGCAGGTGGAGGATTATCGATTGTAAAAATATTGTGGATCTTTCTTGGGGTAAGCTGTATTTTAATTGGGGTGAAATGGTGACTAAAAAGGGAGATTACTGGCTGCTCTGCCGCTCCTTGATGAGTAAAAAATAACCTACTCACGTTTAAGAGTAGGTTATCCTGCTAATATTCCATCAGATTTCTCAGTAACTTTTATCCTTCTAATAAAAGAGAGTGAGGATCTTCCAATAATACTTTTACGGCTGCCAGGAAGCTGACAGCTTCTTTACCGTCGACAATTCGATGATCGTATGAAAGAGCAATATACATCATTGGTCGGTTTTCCATTCTTTCTTCATCGATCGCTACTGGCCTTGTTTGGATTTTATGCATGCCGAGAATACCCACTTGCGGGCTATTCAAAATCGGTGTGGACATTAATGAACCGAAAACTCCACCGTTTGTAATCGTAAATGTTCCGCCTTGCAAATCATTTAAAGTAAGGGCGTTATCACGAGCTTTTTTACCAAGAGTGCTGATTTCTTGCTCGATTTCGGCAAAGTTTTTCTGGTTGGCATTACGGACAACAGGTACAACCAAACCCTCTGGGGCGGCTACGGCAATTCCAATATCATAAAACTTTTTAAGAATCAATTCATCGCCTTGAATTTCAGCATTTAACAGTGGGAATTGCTTTAAGGCTGAAACCACGGCTTTTGTAAAGAACGACATAAACCCTAGTCGAACACCATGTTTTGCAAGGAATGCATCCTTCCGCTTATTGCGTAAATCCATAATTGCGGACATATCCACTTCATTAAAAGTAGTTAACATCGCTGCTGTATGCTGGACTTCCACTAAGCGCTTAGCGATTGTTTGACGGCGGCGAGACATTTTTACACGTTCTACTGGTTTATCAAACTCAACATCTATTTGTTGTGCTGGTGCCGGTTTTGGGCTTACCTTTTCCACTTTTGGTGTTTCCGGTACTGCCGGTGCTTGCGTATGTGCTTTTACATCATCCGGACGAATTCTGCCAAGCGGGTCACTGCTGTTTACTTGGTGTAAATCGATTCCCAACTCTCTTGCCAATTTTCTTGCCGCTGGTGAAGCAATCGGACGGGCAGCTATAGATAGTTCCGGCTCAGGCTGGCTGATTGGTTGATTGTTTGTTTCTTGTGCCGGCTTTTCCGGTGCTGCTGTCGGAGCAGCTCCCTCAGCTGCATTCTCTTCGATAATGGCAATTACATCGCCTACTTCTACTGTATCGCCAGGCTCTTTTAATAGCTTAGTGATAACCCCTGAGTCTTCGGCATTTAATTCAATATTCACTTTGTCCGTTTCTAACTCTACGATACTATTCCCCTTGGTGACTTTGTCTCCAATATTAATGAGCCATTGTGAAATGGTTCCTTCTGAAATGGATTCCGCGAGCTCTGGTACTTTGATTTCAATCATGTGTCAAATCCTCCTGAGTATTTTGTTAAGTCTCTTATCACATTTCAAATTTAGCGTGTGACGAACTTTTCCTCTTGTTTCTGTGTATCTACTAGACTCTCAGAATTTAATGCCTGTTGGACAATGCGTTCTTGTTCCATTTTATGAACGAGTGGATCTCCACCAGCCGTGCTTGAACGGTACTGACGTCCAATGTAGCCGACTGACAGTCTGCCAGATGCAAGTTCAAAAAGGGTTGGGGCAATATAATGCCACGCTCCCATATTCTTCGGTTCTTCCTGTACCCAAACAATTTCATTCAAGTTTGGATAACGCTTGATGATGGCTTCTATTTTTTCGTGTGGGAATGGATACAACTGCTCAATACGTACGATGTGTATCTCATCCAAGTTGCGATTTTCTTTACTTGAGTCGATTTCAACTGCCAAATCGATGGCCATCTTACCCGTTGTTAATACTAATCGTTTTACTTTATCTGTCGCTTTTCCGAGCTGCGGCTGTTCAATCACCGTTTGGAAACTGCCTTCGCTAAGAGCGGAAGCTTGAGAAGCGACCTGCGGGTGACGAAGCAGACTCTTTGGTGTCATTATCACTAATGGCCGAACAAATTCTGTTCCTAAAGTGGCTGCCTGACGGCGTAAAATATGAAAATATTGGGCCGCACTTGTCAGGTTGGCAACAGTCCAGTTGTTTTCCGCTGCCAATTGTAAGAAGCGTTCCAAACGAGCGCTGGAATGTTCAGGGCCTTGACCTTCATAACCGTGCGGCAGAAGCAGAGTAAGCCCTGATTTTTGCCCCCATTTTGCTCTTGCTGATGAAACAAATTGATCAAATAGGGGTTGTGCCGTGTTGGCAAAGTCGCCATACTGCGCTTCCCACATGACAAGCGTCTCAGGTGCAAATACGTTATAGCCATATTCATAACCTACTACTGCCGCTTCCGATAGCGGGCTATTATGAACCGCAAACGAAGCGCCTGCCTGCGGAAGATGATGCAGAGGTGAATACGTTTGGTTTGTTTCTGCATCATGAAGAACAATGTGCCGCTGCGCAAACGTTCCGCGCTCAGAGTCTTGACCCGTTAGACGGATTGGTGTGCCTTCTTGTAACATCGTCGCGAATGCCAGTACCTCTGCTACTGCCCATTCCACTTTTCCGTTCTCTTCCAATGCTGTTTCTCGGCGCTCAAGAATCCGTTTTAATTTTGGATAAACATGGAAACCTTCCGGCCATTTTAGCAATTCACGGTTTATTTCTTGAAGAGTGCCAAGCGGTACTTTTGTTTCCAGCGGTGGAATTCCTTTCGCTATAACACCCGGAACCGCTGCTTCCGCAGGTGGTTCACCCTGCTTATTCTCTGACGCTTTGTCATACTCAGTCTGCAATAGTTCCTGCACGCTAAGATCGATTTGTTCAACTTCCTGTTGATTTAGAGTTCCGTTATTTAACAGTTGAGTAGAATACAATGCTCTTACAGTTGAATGCTTGGCGATTTCTTTGTACACCTGTGGCTGGGTAACCGCAGGATCGTCCATTTCATTGTGGCCAAATCGGCGGTAACCGACTAAATCAATCACAAAATCCTTTTGGAAACGAACACGGTATTGATAAGCAAGGCGAACAGCTGCCAGACATGCTTCAGGATCATCTGCATTCACATGGACAATCGGAATCTCAAATCCTTTTGCTAAGTCACTGGAATATCGAGTTGAACGAGAGTCGTGGCTATCTGTCGTAAAACCGACCATGTTATTCGCAATAATATGGATGGTTCCTCCTGTTCGGTATCCTTTTAATCCACCTAAATTCAAAGTTTCGGCTACAATTCCCTGGCCCGGAAAGGCTGCATCGCCATGGACCAAAATCGCAAACGCTCTTTTAACATCCTGCTCCGGATAACCCGGTTTCTTTCGTTCCTCTTGGGCAGCCCTGGCAAAACCTTCGACTACCGGATTGACAAATTCAAGATGGCTTGGATTATTCGCCAAGGTAATACGAGTGCGAACGGTACCAGTGCCTTCAACGAATCGATTGCGTCCTAAATGGTATTTCACATCCCCTGTCCAGCCCTCGCTAATGTCGACTAAATCTGCTGACGGACCTTGTTGTTTGGCGTGGGAGTGCTGAAATTCAGAGAAAATCTTGCTGTATGGTTTTTTTAACACATGTGCGAGAACACTTAAACGTCCGCGATGCGCCATCCCAATTGCGACGTTGCGAACTCCTTCTTCAACACCTTCACGCACTGCTTCATCAAGCATTGGGACAAGCATGTCTACACCTTCAATGGAAAATCTTTTTTGACCAACAAAGGTTTTGTGTAAAAATTGTTCAAATCCCTCAACTTCTGTCAAACTCTTTAACAGGTTTGTTCGTTCTTCTTTAGATAAGGAGCGTTGTAAGGAACCCGTCTCCACCATCTCAGTCAGCCAAATTCGTTCCTCCGAATCACTAACATGCGTAAACTCGTATGCAAGGGATGATGTATAGCGTTCCATTAAACGGTTCATGGCATCAAATGCGGTTTCTACATCTTCCGGTGCCTCTTCCCAAACCAATTTAGCTGGTATCGCTTTCAAATCCTGTTCACTTATTCCATGTTTTACAGGATTGAACAACTCTTGACCCTTTCGATTCTCCTCCAAAGGATTTATGTTTGCTGCCAAATGGCCATTTGTACGAATGTTTTCAAGCAGTTTAGCCGCTTTCATTACTTTCTCTATACTTTCTGAAGGAAGAGCAGGTACATTTTCAACGGTTTCTTTTATTTGAATTGTTTCATAGGACAATGGTGAGCCCCATTTAATGAAAAGCTCTTTTAATTCTTGATCAACGGATTCTTCTCCGTTCGTGAACCGTTCATATTGTTCAATCACGTATCCAAGGTTTGGACCAATAAATTTTTTCCATGGATTTGGTTGGTTGTCCTTTACTCCCATTTACAATACCCCCATGATTCAGTTCTGATGTTTTATATTTAAATAGATAAATAGTAATAATTATCAATTGCCTATGGATAAGGATAATGTAATAATTGAAATAAATAAAATGCTAAAAAATTATATTTTATTATAAAAATTATTTATATCAGATAGATAGGTGGAACAATGGATTATCGTGATTGGGAAATATTGAAGGTGCTATACAATCAAAAAAATTTAACGAAAACAGCTCGTCTATTATTTCTGACTCAACCTGCATTAACGAGCCGATTAAAACATATGCAGGAAGAGCTGGGTGTTAAAATCGTAACTCGTGAAAGCCGGGGTGTACATTTTACCCCGCAGGGAGAATATCTGGTCCATTGTGCTGAGGAGGCACTAGCCCATTTTCAAAAAGTAAAAGAAAATGTCCAAAATATGAGTAATAACGAAAAGAATGAAGTGGCAGGTACATTGAAATTGGGGGTATCCAATTATTTCGCGAATAATGAACTTCCATATCTTTTGAAATTATTCAAAAATCAATATCCCCATGTGGAATTCAAAGTGATCACAGGATGGAGCAGAGACGTAACTCAGCTCATACACAATAAGGATGTTCATATCGGATTTGTTCGAGGGGACTATGGCTGGAGGGGGCTATCAATACATCAATTATTTGAGGAAACCATCTGTATCGCTTCCACGAAAAAGATTGATATAACGGATCTTCCACGTCTTCCAAGAATCGATTATCGAGGGGATTACCTCCTAAAATCAATAATTGATCATTGGTGGGCCGAAAATTATGCGGAAGCACCCTTTATTAGTATTGAAGTCGACCAAGTTGATACGTGTAGAGAAATGGTTATAAATGGGTTAGGATATGGTATTTTATCCAGCAGGGTACTTGACGGAATAGAAGACATTTACAAAATCCCATTAACAGATCAAGAAGGAAATCCTCTATTGCGAAGAACTTGGATGTACTATCATAAGGAATCACTGGAATGGAATGTTGTAAAAGCGTTCGTACATTTCATCGAAAATTTAGATTGGAAAAATCATTGATGATTAGATGTGCCAAATAAAAAGATTCAGACTAATTTGGTCTGAATCTTTTTATTTTATGGAGTTTGTTAAAACTGTCAGTGGCATATCCGTAAGCTCCGTAGCCATGTACCATGCCTATAAATAAAAAAACACTCAAACAGCTTGAGTGCCTATATGGTGCTTGCTTATTTAAATTTTGTCCAATCATACATTTTTTGTCTTTGTTTTCTAAGCCGTTCTTTCTTTTTACTTTCAACTTGTTTTTCTTGGATGAAATTCATGATGAAACCACAATCTTCACAAATGTAGGTAAATAAATTTGATTGCTCAGGAATGTTTTTTAATGGGTGTTCCTCTTCAGATTCCAGTAAGAACTTTAAATCAGCATCAGCAGTCTCATTAATTTTATAATTCTCATGGTACCTTTCATATTTCACCGCAATATATCCTTTTCGAAAGTGGATACCATTGCAAACAAGGCACTCAAGATCATTTGTTTTATTTTTCAATATCAACACCTCCAATAGAAATTTTATGAAGATGCCTTATTATTCAAGACCACATAACCAACCCCTAACCCCAAAAAATGATCATTTAGAAAAATAGTAAATACCTATGGCCGATTTGCCGGCGGTTTATCCGCTCCATCATACCATTCGAAATATTTAATGGAGAATTCCTTCCCCGATTTCACAAGTGCTTCTTTTATTGTTCGATCAAGATCAAAATCAGTTGTCTTTACCCCTAATGTGTCGATGTATATAGTTCTTTGCCAATCATCACTATGCAGATGCTGATTTCCCTGGACCTCGAGGATTGTTTCAACCAAATTCCACATGTAGGAAAATAAATTCTCAATTTCATGGCGCGGCGGTTCGGATTGATCCCGGAAAGCAGCAATTTCTCCGGCTGAATCCAAACGAAATCCAAGCGTTTCCTTATTAAAAACATAAGGATTTACGTTTTTCCCTATTTGGTTCAAGTAATTGTTATGCTTCTCATAGTATTCCGGGACGTTATAGTATTGCTCAACATACTTCATACGGTCAAAGAGCTTAATCGGATAGTTATCTAAAACACCGCCGTCCACATAAACATCACCGCGGCTATTTGTTTTGGCTGTGAAAAACAGCGGTATTGACATCGAAATGCGGACAGCATCTGCGATACACATCCTTGGCGTGTGTTCAAAGGAAAATACCTCTCCAAAATGGGTGGATAAATTGGTGCCTACAAAATATAGGTCACGAAATTGGTTTTTCTGCTTCAGGTTATTAACATCTTTAAAAGTGGCTTCACTATTATTGGTTTTTTCTTTAACAAGATTGGCAATCCAATTTCGAAAATAATCTCCCTTATACCAGCCATATTCATGAATCAATCGATTAGTATCTAAAACAAGCCCCCACGACTCATCCATGAAATTTCGAAAATTCATCTCGAGCAAGATTTTTTTTATTTCCGCTGTGGAAAAATTCAACCCTACAAGCAGGGCAATAATGGCACCCGCTGAGGTACCTCCCACCCTTTGAATATCCTTAAGGATCCCCTTTTCATTTAATACCTCCAAAGCCCCGACATATGCAATTCCCTTAACCCCTCCACCTTCAAATACTAGATTTTTAAAATGATACCCCATTATTCCCGCCCCCATTACAAAGTCATGATATTTTTAATTATAATTAGTTGGAATTGATTTTTTTGTAAAAAAATGTATATCAATATTTATAAAAAGTGAGATTATCAACAGGAGCCAAATCTATTACAAAAAAAATAGGTGAGGTCTATAGCCTCACCTAAACTGGAGATACACTTAACGTTGATTGCTCTATCAATTCTTCAAAAAATTTAATATTTGCTTCGAAAATTGGTACAGTTTGGGACTCTTCTGCTGCCTTGACCAATTTTACAACCATATCATTAAAAGGTGTAGGAATTCCTGTACCTTCAGCAAGCCTTGGAATAACTCCATTAATAAAATCGATTTCCGTTTTGCGTTTCTTTTCTAAATCTTGTAGCATGCTTGCTTTTAAAAGTCTAGAAGCCTTTAATATGAAGCGAAATGTTTCGACATGTCCCGGTATATCCTTTTCACTTTGGATTCGTAATGTTTCGTAATCAAAGTTCCTCTTTCGGTCGAATTTTACACCATTTGCTTTTCCCACTCGTATCGTTTCATCCGCTATATGTACCGCACTTAAAATTGCAATCTCATGATTTAAAATTTCCCCATACGTTGCATTTAATGCCGCCGATAAGCCACTAAACGCATTGTTGATGAGTAACTTTGACCACTTCGTTCCAATTAGGTTATTGGAAATGTGTGTCCCTCCAACAAGGTCTAAAATAGATTTGATACGCTGAATTCTTTCTGTTAATTCACCGTTAAATTCCCCAATCTGAAAAGCAAAACTCTTAAATTTGCTAAATTCTGTTGTAAGCATGGATATACCCGGTTCCATATATGTTGCACCAAATTCAACAGCCCCTGCAATAACACGTTCCCGCCCGACAATGGTAGCAACTTTCTCTTCAGGGATACCGTTTTGTAATGAGCATACTACACTATTCTCGCCAATAAATGGGAGCAACTCATGAAGGACTGAATCGTTGTATAACTGTTTTGTTAATAGCAGGACCAAATCGTATGTTCCTGACATTTTTTCAGGAGTAAGGGCTTTCACTTTAGCTTGAAATTCTGTTGCACCAATAATTTTTGCACCTGAACGATTCAAGGCATCAACATGTGCTTGGTTAACATCAATCAATTCCACGTCTTTTCCACCTGCAGAAATAAAAGCTCCGATAATTGTTCCCAGAGAACCTGCTCCTAGAACTGCAATTCGCATATTAAAAACCTCCCTATTAATCTGATAAAAATGATATTATTTATCTTTTTCTTCTATCTTAATATCTAGGGATGATTAATCAATTCTTTTCTACTAAAAATTTTAAAATCATCTGCTATTTCATAGTGGGCAGGTGTTATATTTTTTAGTTGATCCTTTGTGATTTCATCACTCATTTCCACTAACCAAAGCTGATGATCTCGAAATTTAAAAACGGCGTATTCTGTGATAATGGTATCAACTCTTTTTTTAGCAGTAAGTGGGTACGTGCATTCACGGAGTATTTTTGGCTCACCTTTTTGATTCAAATGTGTCATGGCTGCAATTACCCTTTTGGCCCCGACTACTAAATCCATAGCGCCGCCAACACCAAGCACATCTTTTCCTGGTATTGCCCAACTCGATATATCACCTTGTTCCGATACTTGCAGTGCTCCAATAACGGTTGTATCGATATGACCACCCCGCATCATTCCAAAAGATATGGAACTATCAAAATAGGACACATGCGGCAAAACAGTTACCGGAGCTTTTCCGGCATTAACTAAATCAATGTCGATTTGATCCGGACTAGGGTCTGGTCCCACCCCAAGAATCCCATTCTCCGAGTGGAGCGTCACCAGACCTTGTGGAAGATAATCAGCAACTAGAGTAGGAATACCAATTCCAAGATTAACGATGCCTGAGGTTAATTCTTGTGCACAACGCCAAGCAATATAGTCTTTCATTGATTTTCCCATTACAGCTCCTCCCTTTTAACCACAATATCTACAAATGCAAAAGGAGTGACAATAGATTCTGGATCAAGCTCACCTATTTCAACGATTTCTCCTACTTCAACAATTGTAAGATCAGCTGCCATTGCCATGATTGGATTGAAATTTCGAGCGGACTTCCTATATATGAGATTACCGGCTTTATCTGCTTTATATGCCTTTATGATGGCAACATCGGCAAATATGGTTTGTTCAAGAACATATTCCCGCCCCTTGAAGATCCGCGTCTCTTTCCCCATTGCGAGTTCTGTCCCAGCTGCTGTCGGAGTGTAAAAGGCAGGAACTCCTGATCCGCCCAAACGAATAGCTTCTGAAAAGGTTCCTTGTGGTAATAATTCGATTTCTATTCGGCCTTCCCGATAAGCCTGAACTACCTCTTTATTGGTAGTAAAATACGACCCAATCGCTTTCTTAATCCGATTTTGTTGAAAGAGAATATTCAAATTCGTCTCTTTTGTAATATTGTTGCTAATGATGGTCAGATCTTGAAGTTCCGTTCTATCGATTACTCCTTGCAGTAAATATTCCGGAACCCCTGTTGCACCAAATCCCCCTACTAACATGGTTGCACTCTTAGGAATTTGTTTTATCGCTTCATCGACTGAAAGAAATTGGACATTCGTCTTAATCGGATTCTCCAACTCAGATTGCAAATTTCATTCCCCTTTTCATTAACAAGACCACTCTGACCTAGAGTGAAAAAGTTTGATAATTTTAAAATTTTAGATATTTAAATTTTAAAATAATATATGATTTGAGTCAATCGTATATTTTCTCGTTAAAACGCTATGAGAAGCTTCAAGTAACGAAAAAAAGTCCCCACGGTTGGGGACTTTTCTGCTTCACTGATAATTGAATTACTTTTTACTCCAATCTAAGAGCCTGCTAAATATCCATCGATCTTACAATTTCGGTTATTTTGGGAATAACCTCGAGTAAATGATTTTTAGTCAGTTGTTCAGCTAATTCTCCATCTCGTTCCGAAACCGCCTTCAAAATTTCTTTATGTTCATTAAGAGACTTTTGCGTTGTCTCTTTATCCTGATAGTAAATTGGATACCTTGCCGCTAAACTAGTTATATCTTTAATCATTTTAATGAGCATTTGATTATTACAATGTCTATATAAGGAATTATGAAAGGTTTCATTTATATGAAAATACCCTTCAAAATTTTCCTCTTCACAAATTCCGATTGACTCTTCTATGATCAGTTCCAGTTCTTTTAGATGAGCATTTGAGATGTGTTCAACAGCAAGTCTTGTCGCCAATGATTCAAGATTGGAACGAATTTCAAAGATTTGCCTTACTTCATCTTCCGTTAAGCTGGTCACTGTTGGCCCTGCATGGGGATGCAATTTAACATACCCTTTTTGGGCTAGTCTCTGCATAACCTCGCGTACTGGAATTTCACTCACATTAAATTCTTTAGCGATTTGTGAAATGACTAATCTTGAACCAGGGCGAAAGACTCCCTTAACAATTTTCTCATGTAATTGTATATATACTTTATCGGTCTTTGTCATAGACATTGTCTTTGCCCTCTCGTTCTCTACTCGTTTTCATTATTAGAAAAATATCTGTTTTCACAACCATTATACAAAAATTTGTTTAAAAGTAATATAGATGTAATCGGATATCAACAAAGATTAATCGACCAATAAAGACGACTTAATTACTGTTATTTAACTTTTATCGTTTTTCTTCCGACTGTTTTCTAGTTCGATCACCAATATTTGAATCAGCAATAAAATAGTGGATCTTTGACACAGGGGTAATTTTGGACAAAGCGCGTTTTGTTTGTATGTCCCTAGGGATACTTATTATTCCCGAAGCAGTTAACACGCCTAATATAACCAAAATAGCTCCAACAATTTGAAATGACTCTATTCGTGTTCCGGTGGCAAATGCAATAAACATTGTTACAACAGGAACAAGATTGAAAAATACAGAGGTTTTACTAGCCCCAATCTCCTTCATCCCCTTATTCCACCATAAATAACCCAACACACTTGTAAAGAAAGCCATAAAGGCAATCGCGCCCCATGCTTCAATTGGAATCCTTGATAATGGAACCGGGTTAGGCGAGAAAAAGGAAAGTGCGATTAAACTTATAGCACCAATTATCATTGTATAGGTGGTTGTAGATAGCGGAGTGGCATCCTTAATAAAACGACGGCTTAGTACACCATAAAGGGCCCAACACACGTTTCCAGTTAAGATTATGAAATCTCCTCCTGAAATAGCTAGAGTCCTAATGGTATGAAAGGAACCTTGTGTAATGACTAACATTACACCGAAAAATGCGAGAAATATACTTATTAATTGTTTCCTGGTAATTTTATTCTTTAATATTATTCGAGCAAAAATTGTTGTTAATAAAGGATTTAACCCCATTATTAATGCCCCATTAATGGGAGATGTATATTTTAGGCCTACAAAGAATAAAGCGTTGAATCCAAAAATGCCAATTATCCCGAGAACAATATAAACAGGCGCATTTTTCCTTAATTGGTTGATGTTTATCCCTTCAGTAAAAATTAATATCATGATCATCGCAGCGGCAGCCAAGCCAAATCGCCATGCTGCCGCGGATGTTGGTGAAAAATAGCTGACAGTATATTTTGCTAGATTAAACGTAACCCCCGTAAAAATTGAGAAGCCAAGTAACATCAGGTAGATTCTCATATTTTTCATTTAGCATCATCCTCTTTCAAAAGAGAATAATAGATATCTAATTTTTCTTTTGTCGCTGAAATTACTTCATCCAGCTCCTTTTTTTTCATTTCCATTTTCATTAAATGCCTAGTTAAAATCTCAATTCGGTTATTTAATGACGGGTTGAGTTCTAACGGATTAATATCTGCATTAATTTTTTCCATAACACAGCCGTCTTTCACAAATTCAATCATATCCTCCAAAGACATACCAGTTTCCTTTAGGCTTTTTAAGAAAATCATGAATTGAATATCTGATGACGTATAACAACGACTTCCACCACTTTTTCGTTTCGGCGGTGGCAGTAACCCGATTTTTTCATAATACCTTAATGTGTAGGCGCTAATTCCAGATTGATCAGCTACTTCACCAATGGAAAACAATTACATCAACCCTTTCTATATAATTTAAAGACAGTTTATAACTTAGAGCTAACTCTAAGTCAAGGAAATCTAAGGAAAAATTTTTTATAAAGTGAAATATAAAAATTGTAGTGGGGAATCAAACTTGTTTGGAGAGAACAGACATTTACAATGCCAAGGAGTCATGGATGTATACAAAAGGGTCCAAGAAACAGTAGCTGCCGGAAAACAGCTATGCCTCATGGACCCTCTTACCTTTTTAGATTGCCCAATCACCATTCCGGAAGATTGGAACAACGGTGCCATCTTGTTTGATGCCGTCTATATTCATTTGGTTAGAGCCTATCATGAAGTCCACATGAACAGTTGATGTATTCATCCCGTTTTGCTGCAGCTCTTCCTGGCTCATTTTTGTTCCGCCTTCAATCGTCGTCGGGTAGGCCGAGCCGATTGCCAAGTGGTTCGAAGCATTCTCATCAAATAGAGTATTAAAGAAAATAATCCCAGATTGAGAAATCGGTGATGGATCTGGCACAAGTGCAACTTCACCCAGGCCTGTTCCGCCTTCGTTGTCGAATACCAGCTTCTTGATGGCATCTCCACCTTTTTCAGCAGTGATATCGACAATTTTCCCGTCTTTAAAATGGACTTCAATTCCTTCAATTAACGTCCCTGCATAGCTTAACGGTTTAGAACTGCGAACTACCCCGTCCATGCTGCGAGTATCAGGAGCCGTGAACACTTCCTCCGTGGGCATGTTGGCGATAAATTCTTCTCCTTTTGGGTTTTGGCTTCCCGCACATGCCCAAATATGGTTTTTCGGCAGGCCGAGCGTTAAATCGGTGCCAGGTGCCGTATAGTGAAGTGCATCAAATTGGATTTCATTTAATTTATCAGCTTTTTCATTCAATTTGTCTTTATGCTGGTCCCATGCAGCTATCGGGTCTTCTTCGTATACACGGCAGGTTTTAAAAATTTGATCCCAGAGGGCATCAACCTGTTCTTCAGGGGTTGAGAGATCAGGGAATACTTTGGCCGCCCATCCTGCTCCGGCAGCAGCAGCAACTGTCCATTTTAAATCGTCGTTCTGGGTCGCCTTACGTTGTGCATGGAAGGCCTTACCAGCAACCTTTTGATACTCCGCAACTTTAGCCGGGTCGACTTCATTCAACAAGCCGGGATCGCTTGAAAGAACGGAAAGACGGCTGACACGGTGGTTTAATACGTGGTCTTCAGATTCCTGAATTTCATAGTCAGGAATGCTGGTCAATACTTCCACCGGTTGATGCAAGTAATTTTCTTTTGTAATTTCGTCGTCAGACCATTTGATAATTACTTTTTCAGCCCCCAGGGCATAAGCCTCTTTCGTGATGTGGCGGGCTAAAGGCGCCTGATCAACGTTAATGGTCATTTTCACCCAATCACCAGGCTGAACATTGATTCCCTTCGCCACTAAAAGCTTTGCATACTTATGTAAGTTCTCTTCAAAATTAGGCAGCACTATAAATTTACCTCCCGAAATTTTTTGTCTCGATATTATAGTAGCATAATTGGGAGAAAAAGATGCAACGTGGGACTCTATAGCTGTTGGCACGCCGCCATTTTTATTGATTTTGCTATCAGGTTCTTATTTTTTTAAAATAACTGCAAACTAACAAAAAACTAGGTTGAATTTTTAAGCAGATTTTTTGAACGTTACATAATATCTTGCTACAATAGGATTATGTAACATGGATTAAGGAGCGTTTAGCATGGAATATGTTGAAGCATTAAGGGATGTTAAGCAAATAAATGCAATTAAGAAATATTTGAAAAAGCATTCCGAGCGTGATTATCTTCTCTTTGTATTTGGCATTAATACTGGGTTAAAAATTACCGAAATGCTTGAAATTAGGGCATCAGATGTTTTAGAGAATGATCACACAGCGAAGAATTTTTATCAGTATTCACACCTCGATACTATGAAGGAGGTTTACCTTAACCAAAAGGTCAAAAAAGCCCTCCTCCATTTTGTCCAAACCAACCAACTGGACACGGAAGACTATTTATTCAAATCCAACAAAACAGAAAAGCCTATCACTCGCCAACAAGCCTATCGAATCATTCACCAGGCAGCTGAAGCCATTGGTATTGAGGGGAAAATCGGGACCAATTCAATGAGGAAAACATTTGGATATCATGCGTATAAACGCGGGGTGGCCATCTCTATTCTCCAAAAACATTTCAATCATTCAACCCCATCTGAAACACTAAAATATCTTGGCATCTCTAAAGAGGAGAAAATTAAAACTGAAATTGATGTAAATCTATAATGTCAAAACCCGCTTAATCCATGAAGCAAATTTTTAGAGGAGGAATCAAAAAATGAACGTTCGCGAAATCGAACTCCCGGGAATTGGGAAAAAATTTGAAGTCATCACCAAAAGCAAGGATAAAATTGTGGTGATTATTCACGATGACGGCAGAAGGGATATTTATTATTTTGATCAAGATGATTACGAGGAGGCAATCGCCAGCACAACATTTGATGATGCCGAAGCACGACAGATAGCTGCAATTATCGGCGGAATGACGTATGCGCCAAAGGCATTGGAAACCATTGAAATGGCCTTTGATGAATTGGTTATAGAATGGTTTAAAGTACAAGACGGGTCGGAAGCAGCGGACCAAACGATCGGCCAGCTCAATATCCGTCAATCCTATGAAGTCAATATCGTCGCTATCATTAAACAAAAGAATCACAAAGAAATTCATACCCCTGGACCTGAAACACTTTTAGAGGAAGGAGATACCGTGATCGTATCTGGACAGCGGAAGCAAGTAAAAATGTTCGTAAAAGAAGTTCTCACAAGAAGGGACGGGTGATACTAGATGACTAACACTTTACTTTTTGAAGTAGGAACAGCTCTGGTCTTGGTTGCATTTACCGCCTTTCTGGCAAACAAATTAAAATTCTCCTTCATCCCATTTCTCATCCTTTTAGGGATGGCACTTGGCCCCCACGCCCCTGAAATTGGTATATTTGATTTCACATTTATTGAGAGCGCAGAAATCATCGAGTTCTTCGGGCGCATTGGTGTTTTGTTTTTATTATTTTATTTAGGAATTGAGTTCTCAGTCGGAAAATTAATACGCTCTGGGCGTTCTATTGTTGTCGGCGGGACCATTTATGTAGCGATGAATTTTTTCCTTGGCCTGATTTACGGGTTTGCTACAGGATTCCCGATAATGGAAACGTTAATCGTTGCCGGACTCCTAAGTGTTTCTTCAACTGCCATTGTGGCAAAAGTGGTTGTTGATTTAAAAAGAACCGCCAATTCCGAAACAGAATTGATTCTAGGAATCATTCTTTTTGATGATATATTCCTAGCGTTATTCCTCTCTGTCATGTCGGGCCTCTTGTTAGGCGGCTCAACTACTATATTAGGTACCATCATATCGGTTCTCATTTCTCTCGGTTACATGCTGCTATTTTTCGTTATCGCCCGTAAAGGTACCCCGGTTCTAAACAAACTGTTAGATATTAAATCGAATGAAATCTTTATCCTCGTCATCTTTGCTTTGCTGTTTTTTGTAGCAGGCTTTTCTGAAAAACTCCATGTTGCTGAAGCGATCGGTGCTTTATTATTAGGTTTGGCCCTTTCGGAAACAAAACATCGGGAACGAATTGAGCAATTGGTTATTCCCTTTAGAGACTTCTTTGGAGCCATCTTTTTCTTCAGTTTCGGTTTAAGCATTGACCCATTTAGCTTAGGCGGGGCCATATGGCTTGCTCTAGGTGCCGTGATTCTCACGATCATTAGTAACTTTGTAGCTGGAATGATTTCCGGGAGAAAAGCAGGTTTATCACACAAAGCTTCCTCCAATATCGGATTGACAATCGTTTCAAGAGGCGAATTTTCGATCATTGTTGCTAATTTGGGACTTGCCGGAGGGCTGATGCCTATTCTCAAACCCTTTACCGCAGTATACGTTTTAATTTTGGCGATCCTCGGACCGTTGCTAGCGAAGGAATCTAAGAATATATACAAATTTTTGAACAAGATATTCAAATGGGAGAACAAGGCAAAGAAACGACTCACGCCTGTCCCACAAAAGTCAGTAGAGGATCAAAACAACACCTTTTAAAGGAGGGCTCATAAAAGTGGGCATCGAGTTAGCAATTGCATTGTTAACATATGTCTTATTGGTTGTCATGGCGTATCTTGTCTTTGTCTTATCTAGTGAGAAGGAGGAACGCGGCTCTCTCATTATTAACCAGGCCTATAACTACGCGTTTGCCATACTTTCCTTCGGCATTCTTGTCGTCATTGCCTTGGTCAAACTGCCAAATGTCACGTTGGCTAACCAGACTACCAACTATTTAATTTTGGCTAGTAAGTTTATTTCGGTAATTACGCTTGGGGCGAGTGTTTTTATACTGAATAAACAATACAAAAAAAGGTGATGATTACCAGTTTAAATAGGTATCTTTGGTGAAGATGAGATTTCTACTTTTATATTATTGGCTCATGAGGACAGTTTCGCCTTTGATTTTGCGGGACTTGTCTTCATGACTCACTAATGAAAGAATTTACTCTGTAGATCCGAGTTGCTGACCCTTTATTTTTACCGAGTACTCACTTTTTAAACTCTTTTGGGCAATATAACTATTCTATTTTTACCTTTGGCATCCTCTCCAACACCTTGCCGGGCAATATAACCGCTCTTTTTTTACCGCTGACCCTCTCTCAACACCTTCTCGGGCAATATAACCGCTCTTTTTTTACCGCTGACCCTCTCTCAACACCTTCTCGGGCAATATAATCGCTCTATTTTTACCACTGACCCTCTCTCAACACCTTCTCGGGCAATATAATCGCTCTATTTTTACCACTGACCCTCTCTTAACACCTTCTCGGGCAATATAACCGCTCTATTTTTACCGCTGCCACCCTCTTCAACACCTTACCAGGCAATATAACTACTCTATGTATACCATTGGCACCCTCTTCCACCATCCTCGGGGATAACCACGCCCCTTTTTCCCCCACAAAAAAAATCTGCCTCAAACAAATTACGAGGCAGATTTTTTTAAACTTAAAGATCATTAATAACAATATAAGATGCTTTCACCGGTCCATGCACCCCAACCACGAGGTTCAGCTCAATATCCGCAGAATTGCTTGGTCCAGTGATAAAATTGATGCATGACGCGACGCGGCCCGTTTTATCGTGGATTTCCCGCATTTTTTGAGCGGCCTGCGTCATTCTTGGGACTAACGAGCTCTTTGGAATAAGGACTACCGAAGCAGCAGGTAAAAAGCTTACTGTCCTCCCCTTATTCTCGTCACTAAATAAGACAGCTGTACCAGATTCAGCAAGCGTGACCTCACTGATTGTGATGCCAATATTGGCGTTTTCCGCTTTTGAAATGTTCTCTGCTCCTTTTGCAGGATCCCATTCAAAGACATCAATATTCTGTGATGGCCATTCTGACTTCATTAGGGAATTAAGGCCCCATTCCGCAAATCGCTCATCTTTCCAAGTCACAATTGGACCTCCGCCAAAATCAGCTACCACTCCATTGAGGGTGGAGCCCAAATTGATAAGATCAGTGGTATAAATCGTTGTATGAATCCTTTTACACTGCTCTTTTAACACTTCTAATAATTCATCCTGAGAAGCGTCTTTTAACACCTCATCCTGCGGACGGAATTTCCATTGAGGGCGCTCAACTGGTGTGGTGATTCTTGAACGCCCAAGCTGTCCGGCAATTTTATTTAAAAATGCATCGCGATTTTGGATTGTACCAGTCATCGTTCTATTTGCCCCCCTTCTCGCGATTTTTAAACCAATCTCTGAATCTCTCTTTATTCGGTGCTGGGAATTCACGAATCTCTGTCCAGGCCTTCAATGGTCCGGGTCCCTTCGATATTTTGTCCCCGACCGTAAATGGATTCATCGCCGTTGGTGCAATTTTTGAGCCAATTTTATATAAAGTCGGTGACGCTGCTCCTAAACCGAAAGCCTTCATAGCCAGCTTTTCCGAAATAGGTGCTTTGCCTTCCCTTTCCACGATCACTTCACGATGCTTATGAAGCAGGTTATGCAGAGGAATTTTTACAGGACAAACCTCTGTGCAGGCCCCGCAAAGTGTCGATGCATATGGCAGTTCTTTGTATTCGTCATAACCGCCAAGCAATGGAGACAACACGGCCCCAATCGGTCCGGAATAGATAGAACCGTATGAATGTCCGCCGACATGACGATAAACTGGACATACGTTAACACAGGCCGCACAGCGAATACATTGCAGGACGGATTGGAATTCCCCTCCTAAAATATTAGAGCGGCCGTTGTCCACGATTACCAAATGAAACTCTTCAGGACCATCCACATCCATTTCCTCACGAGGTCCAGTCAACACAGTAATGTAACTAGTTAGTTTCTGCCCGACTGCACTCCTTGTTAATAAAGAAACGAGCACTTCCATTTCCTCGAAGGTAGGAACAATCCTTTCCATTCCCATCACGGTTATTTGCGTTTTTGGCAATGCCGTAACTAAATCCGCATTTCCTTCATTCGTAACTAGAGTAATAGAGCCTGTTTCTGCCACCGCAAAATTACAGCCGGTGATACCAATATCAGCAGACAGGTATTCCTGGCGCAGCATTTGCCGGGCGTGTCCAGCCAATTCCACTGGTTCAGAGGATTTATTATAACCCAGTTTTTTTTCAAAAACTTCACGGATTTCCTCTCTATTTTTATGTAGAGCAGGAGCAACGATATGGGAAGGGGGATCATGATCATCCACTTGGAGGATGTATTCCCCAAGGTCTGTTTCAATAACCTCGCAGCCTTCTTCCTCCAGCGCCTGATTTAAGCTGATTTCTTCGGTTACCATCGATTTCGATTTCACTATCTTTTTAGCATTTTTCTTGCGAGCCACTCCACGAATATATTCAACGGCTTCTTCCTTCGATTGGGCAAAAAAGACATGACCGCCCCGCTTTGCCACATTTTCACTTAATTGCTCCAAATAATAATCCAAACGCTCAAGAACATGCTGGCGAATTTCTTCGCCATGTGAGCGCCATTCTTCCCAATTCCCCAGCTCCTCGGCCGCCAGGCGTCTCTTCAGGCCCATTCCGTCCTGGGCACTTGAAACCGCACCGCGCATAAAGTCATTATGGATTCCCTTATCGACACGTTCTTTAAATTGCTCATTGCCAATTTTCATAGCCATCCTAAAACCCCCCCATTTCTATCAATCTTGCAACAACTATTAACGGCTATTCAATACCTCAGCAATATGCAAAACCTTCACTGGTTTTCCTTTTCTATCAATACGGCCGCCGATATTCATGAGGCAGCCGGCATCTGCGCCAATCAAATAATCCGCACCCGTTTCTTCGACGTGGCACACTTTTTCATCGACCATTTGCTCAGAGATTTGTGCCATTTTTACAGAAAAGGTCCCGCCAAAGCCACAGCATTGTTCCTTGCCAGGCAACTCAGTAAAGTTTAAACCTTTTACATGTTTTAATAGAGTCATAGGGGCTTCCTTTACTCCTAGCAATCTCATCATATGACAGGAGGTATGATAGGTGGCATTCCCTTCAAATGTGGCCCCGACATCCTCAACCTTTAAAACATCTACAATGAATTGAGTAAGTTCATAGGTTTTCTCCGCCAATTTCCTAGCTTTCGGTTCCCAAACAGGGTCGCCTTTAAAAATATGAGGATATTCCTTAAACATAAACGCGCAAGAACCGGAGGGAGATACGACATATTCAGCATCTTCAAACGTTTCAATCATCCGTTTCATAGCTTCCTTCGATTCTTTTACATACCCGCTATTATATGACGGCTGTCCGCAGCAGACTTGTGATTCTGGAAAATCTATCTCGCAGCCAAGCTGCTCGAGCAGTTCAACCGAAGATTTCCCTACATTGCCCTGAAACATATCAACCAAGCAGGTTGCAAATAGACTTACTCTCATTGTTGTATGCCATCCCCTTTGTCCGAAAAATTTGTTAAAAATCGGATCTGTTATTGTATTATTATAATATATTTCAGTTTATTTTGAATTGTTATATGTGAAATTATTAACCTAATGTCGAAAAAGCTGCCTAAACAAAACTGTGGCAGCTCTAATAGTTCTATTATTTTTGAACAATTTCCCCTTTTTCAGTGATATAAATAGCCTTTCGGTTGTTGTAATCTTCCGTTTGAAAGAAGATTCTCGTAAGAACAGGTAAATGAATTGACTGGAGATAGGTTGCAAACTTTCTAATATTTTCCATATAAATTTGTTGTTCTTCGGGAGTTTTTAAAAACCAATCCTCTGACAAATTGATGATCAGGATGCTTTGATAGACCATATCATAATGAAGCGACCTGTATGTCGGTATATGTGGACCTGCGTCCTCACTTAATTGACGGTCGATGATAAAACTGGATTGCTCCAGATGTGGAAACAGTTGGAGAATATATTCTTTGATGGGTTTAGCTTCAGGAGAATTCCATAAAACCGCGGGATACAAATCTGCATATCCCGAATTTGAATCGTGCGAAACAGCTACCTCAAAAACTAACTCAGGATTGCGGTTAGGCGCGGCCATTGCATAATAGCCAGAACCAAGGCCATTATATTGCATACTTTTAATAGAAAAATCCATTTGATATTTTGCATCCAAATAAGAAAGCATCGCCTGCTTTTGCTGGTATTTCCCCCAAGGAGTTCCGTTAAAAATCGAATAAATATAAAATCCTAATACTACAACCAAACCGAAAAAAATAGTCATAATGATCTTCCGAGGCTTCATAAAATATCACTCCCTTTTTACCATTTTATTCGAGGCTGATTTCCTTAACAATAAAAAAAGAAGACCCGACGAGTAGCCGGGTTTCAACTGTGATTTTATCTATCAATCGCTTTTTGCAATACATAATAATAAAGAGATGATTGATCACTTTTCTTTAAGGCTGTTGCCATCCAGCCTTTATTAAAGTAATAGGTGAATACATCCCGCGTCCGCATCCTCCATTCTAAGGCGAGAGACATCCGCTGGATTTTAATTTCCTGGATATTACTCGGAACTGGAACATATAAAAGCTCTGCATTATTTCCGTAATCAAGGTGGACGGACTCTGGCACAGGAAATCCCAGTTCGTCATAGATCACATTTATCAATCGTGGAACGTCACCCGTTTCGTTCACATCAGGGGCCACTTCAGCCTTTTCTTCGGCAATACGCCACTCCACTAGAAACCGGTCGGAAGGCATGCCGGCATTAAGAACGTCGGGCATATTCCCATAGCAATTTTCAATATATTTCTTACAAACCCCGCCTAACTTGCTTAAATTCAAATATCCGTTTACGGTTTCAAGCGGATCATATGTCCACTCAATATGCTTGTAGCCTTTTTCCAAGGCGACTTCCCGCTGCTTTCGTTTTAATTTTTCGCCAATCCCGATTCTTCTATAATCAGGATGAATCCCCATACTATGTGAGCATAAATAGACGCTCGAGCCGTTAAAGCCTGGAAAGCTGTATTGGAAACCGATTAGTTTTTCATTCAGGAAAGCTCCAATGACCAGCCCTCCGTTTTTTACTACTGCAACGTAATGGTTGACAGGCACGGGATTATCATCTGCCCAAACTATACGTTCAAGGTTGGTGACTAAAGCCAGTTCCTCGGGAGAAGTAATTGTTCGTAAAGAGATGTTTTCTTTTATTTCTTTCAAGATTATTCCTGCTTTCTTATAAACAATGATTATACGACCCTTTTTAAGAAGCTTTTTAACCGGTCACTTCTTGGATTGCAGAAGAGTTCGGCCGGCGGACCTTGCTCCTCAATCACACCGTTACTCATATAAATTACTCTATCCGCAACCTCTTTGGCAAACATCATCTCATGCGTTACGACAACCATAGTCATGCCTTCCTCTGCTAGCTGTTTCATAACGTTTAGAACCTCACTGACAAGTTCTGGGTCAAGGGCAGAGGTTGGTTCATCAAATAACATGATTTTCGGATTCATGGCAAGTGCACGTGCTATGGCTACCCGCTGCTGCTGTCCACCCGATAACTTGCGGGGGTAGACATCTTTTTTGTCTTTCAGTCCCACTTTATCCAAAAGGGTTAAGGCTGATTCAATTGCTTCCGCCTTTGATTTTTTCAAGGCGTGCATCGGTGCTTCAATGACATTTTCCAAGACAGTCAAATGCGGGAATAGATTAAATTGTTGAAAAACCATCCCTACCTCATGACGTCGGATTTGCTGGATAATTCTTGGTGTATAATTTAGCTCAATTCCGTCAATGACAATTTTCCCGCTGGTTAATGTTTCGAGTCCATTCAGGCAGCGAAGAAGGGTGCTTTTTCCGGATCCGCTGGAACCGATTAGGGAAACTACTTCTCCGGGATAAACCTGCAAATCTATTCCTTTTAATACTTCCAACTGGTTAAAACTCTTATGAACATTTTCAATTTGAATAATAGGATGCAGATGATCCTTTACTTTATTTGACACCCACAAGCCCTCCCTTCTTTAATGTTCGCTGATGGACATTTTAAATTCTATCTTGCTTAGGAAAAATGATAAGATCGTTGTCATAATTAAGTATAGCAGGGCTGCGGCAATATAAAATTCGATAAAGGCATAGTTTGTTGAGGCGAACCTTTGTGAGGTCATCATCAACTCTGAAACGGTGACAAGGGAGGCTAGTGATGAATCTTTTAATAGTGTAATAGATTCATTGCCGATTGCCGGAATGCTGACCCGAAATGCCTGCGGAAAAATAATTCTGCGCATAATGGTCGGATAGCTTAACCCCAACGATTGGGCCGCTTCCATTTGACCCTTCGGGATTGAGAGAATACCGCCCCTTAAAATTTCCGCAATATACGCACCGGCATTGATTCCGAGCGCCAAGACGGCTGCAGAGAATGGCGCTAATTCAACTCCTATTTGCGGCAAACCGAAATAAACCAGAAATAATTGAACCAATAAAGGCGTTCCACGCAGTGTCCAAATATAAAAGTTAGCAAACAATGAAAATGGCTTAAATTTTGAGATCTTCATGATGACAATGATAATTCCCATTACCAATCCTAAAGCGATGGAAAAAATGAAGATTTCAAGTGTCGTCACAGATGCTTTTAGCAGAAATGGAACATATTGCTCCACTAGAGAAAAATCTAACATTTTTTCAGCCCCTTATCGGATATCTTTTCCGAACCACTTTTTGCTGATGGCTTCAAAGCTTCCGTCTTTTTGCATATCAGCTATTACCTTATTGATTTCTTTACGAAGTTCATGATCTTCCTTGCGAATGGTCATACCAGCCTTCTCCGTATTCAATAAGCCATCAATAGCCTTAAAGGAATACTTTTGATCGATAATGATTTTAGCACCGACACCTTGGTCCGTTGCTACGCCATCAAGCCTTCCTGCTGCCAGGTCCTCAAAAGCAAGAAAGTCATTTTTATATAATTTGACATCTGCTCCATTCTTAGTAGCCATTTCTGCAGCTGTAGTCGAAATCGTTACACCGATTGCTTTGCCTTTCATATCTTTTGCTGTTTTAATAGAAGAATCGTTTGGAACAAAGAGCTGGTTTCCGGTCGTGAAATAATTGTCGCTAAATGAAACCTTGTTCTTTCTTTCTTCCGTAATCGCCATATCAGAAATGATAATATCAAACTTTTTACCTATTAATGCAGGAATCATACTATCCCAAGGAGTGGCTACAAGGACGGGTTTCACACCAAGTCTTTTGGCAACTTCATTAGCGATTTCCACATCAAAGCCTTCTAACTTATTACTTTTGTTGATGTAGTTATACGGAGGATACGCTCCTTCAATGGCAACATGAATTTCACCTTTATCCTTTATCGCCTTAAGGGTGCCGCCATCTGCCGAGCCGTTGGTCTCTTTACTGCCACCGCACGCTGCCATAATCATCATTAAAAAAATTAAACCCATTCCTAGTACATACTTTTTCATTTGTAATTCACTCCTTTATATTAGTTTTAAAATTAAGATACCGTCTCTTTTTTAATCATTAATTCTTGGAGCGTATTCACGTTCACTTCGATCCCCAGTCCCGGTTTGCCACTTAAATGGACGAATGGGATTTGATATTCCAGGTTGCCAATGTCCTTACTAAAAAGTAATGGCCCGGTTAATTCTGTACTGGTAATATTTTTTCTGGCAATGGCGGTATGATAGCCGGCCGCAGAACCGATAGAGGATTCGACCATCGAACCAATCTGGCAGGAGATTCCTGCAGATTCTGCGGTTTTTGCCATATGAATAGCTGGATAGATCCCGCCTGTTTTCATTAATTTAATATTGATTTTATCTGCAGCACCTTTTTTAATAATTTCGATCACATCTGAACCGCCATGAACTGTCTCATCAGCCATAATCGGAATAACCGTTTTCTTTCGCAATTCCGCGAGACCATCAAAATCTCCCATTTTAATCGGCTGCTCCAGCCATGAAATACGAAGCGGGTCAAGTAATGGCAAGACTTGAGCTGCTGTTGCGTAATCATTCCAGCCCTGATTAACATCAACCCGAATTGGGACGCCGTATCCAACTGCTTCACGGACGGCCTTTATTCGTTCAACATCTTTAAAAGCCTCTGTTCCAACCTTTAATTTTAAAGAGCGGTATCCTCTTTCGACGGCTAGTTTTGCTTTTTCCGCCATTACCTCTGGCTCCTCGATGCTTAACACTTTAGGAAAAGTAAGTTCGTCATGGTATTTTCCGCCAATGAGATCATAAACCGGCTTCACTAAATATTTCCCCATCAGATCATAACAAGCTATATCAACTGCTGCCTTGGCTGCCGGATTGGCATAGATGCGACTGTCCATCATATGGTGAATTTTTTCAATTTCAAATGGGTTCTCCCCCATCACAGCAGGCATTAATTGGTGTTTTAACACCTCCATCGCACTAAAGAAAGATTCTCCTGTCACATGCTCATCAGGAACTGCTTCCCCATATCCTGTTAAACCATCATCCGTTTCCAGCTTTACAATGACAGAAGGCATGTAGTCATAAGTGTCATATGAAATAATAAAAGGTGTTTCTAAAGGCAGGTGAATCCCAATGATGTCTGCTTTAATGATTTTCATGTTGATCTCCCCTTCACGTTAGCGACAAGTGTCGTTTCACTGTCGCTAATTGGTTGTTTTTATAATATACTGAAAAATCCCAAAAATCAATCGTTTTATTGGTTTAATATAAAATAGTTTTTTAGTTTCTCAGAGATGTTATAAAGCGCACGCGGACGGCCTTGATCATATGGCTGCTCCTCCCCTGTAATGTGTATAAAATCATGATCAAGAAATCTTTTTATAAACCTCTCTGCTGAACGCCTGCTTACCGCTAAGTAATCGGCCAATTCCTGCGCTGAAAATGAACGAAATTGGTTAAGCCTAATAAAATCAAAAAACCTTAGCAAATTTTTAGAGGTCATTTTAAGCTCAACGGCTAATAATTGAATATCGTGATCTTCATTTTTTAAAATATATTGTTTTTCATTTTCAAATAAGGGACCTATTAATTTTTTGTCTTCGTCCAGCAGGAAAATTGTTGTCTTTTCTGTTGAATGTTTTTCAGTAAAGTATAATGCTCCTTTTGCATGGTTTTCCGCATCTTTCATGGTGTAACCGTATCCGATACCAATTTGCATGGAGGATTTAATTTTCTCTTCTAGTTCAAAAACTTTTTGCAAATGTTCCTTCTGAACTTCCTCTAAGGATCCTCGATTAGTATAAATAAGAAACGGCTGATAGTGATCTAATGAAATCTTTGCGTTTAATTGTCGTGCCATTTCGTTTAAATATTGCAGCATTTGGAGCCGGAATACCTGATCATCCTGAGGGTCTGGCTGATTTACTTTCAATGAAATGACAGCAATTTGCGAATCCTTGGTTTTCTTCAGTTTAGTCAATGTAATGGCTTTTTCCAGACTCTCTTTTAAGGCTTGCTTGGGCTGGACCATATGAATGGTCGGAACACCTAAATTCTGAAGCTCTTTATAAACAGCATGTATACTTGTTAAAGCAAACTGTGTTTTTTTTGCAAAATAAAGGTCTTTGTGAAACCGGACAAACTGTGAAATATCAAAAGCAGACTTCTCTTTTTCTAACTGATAGATCCACGGGTAATCTTTTACATAAAGAGGACCATTTGAAATCTTTATTTCTTTTAAGACATTGTCCAGGAAGTCCTTTTTGGGCAAGTCAATTGAAATCTTTTCAAGCGAAATTTTCTCATGAAGGTAAACCGAAAATAAGGATAAGGAAACCATAAACTCGTTAAATGTAGAGTACGTTGCCAATATCCGAGATTCGTTTATTTTTTCCTGACCGTAATAATAGGCAATAACTCCTGATAATAGCAAGATATCAGTCTCTATCCCTGCCTTTTCAATCAAATGATCGATTTCCCACGGAGAGTCATACGTGTAGTTGATAAATTTTACATCAGGAAATAAGTCGTAGAATTCGGAAATAGCATCAATAAATAAATTTGAACCAATTACACCAATAACGTCCAACATAACACTCCTTCCTAATTTATTTAATTTCGAGTATATCATGTAACAAGAAAAGTGTAACCAAGTATTTACATATTAAATAGTTTTGCCAATGCCAATAAAAAAAGACCGAGTTGACTCAGTCTTTTTTCATCTCAATCAATAATAGATGGGATGTTTCATTTGCTTTAATTTGAATATCTTCTTCAACAATTTCCATGGCATCTCTCGTATTTAAAGAAAGATCATTGATTGTTGAACTTCCTTCGATTTGCACCAAATAGGCTTGTCTTCCTGCACTAACTGGAAAACTGATTTCTTTGCCTTCTTCAAGTTCCAATGAATAGATGTTTGCATCCTGGTTTATTTTGATTGGGGCGTCCCCTTCCTTACTTGAAACCATTTGAAGCCACTGGTTGTGCCGGTCTTCCCAATTAAATCGGTAATCACCATAATTCGGCTCATGCCCCGCCCTATCTGGGAGAATCCAGATTTGCAAAAATCGTAATGTCTCGTTGCCAAGATTGTGCTCGCTATGGAAGACACCTGTCCCCGCACTCATATATTGGACATGGCCGCGTGTAACCGTATTTTTGTTTCCCATACTGTCTCCATGTGTAAGATCTCCATTCACCACATAAGAAACAATCTCCATTTCTTTATGGGGATGAAGATTAAATCCAGTACCGGGTGCAACCAAGTCGTCATTGATGACTCTCAACTGCCCGAAATGGATATTTTTCGGATTATAGTACTCTGCAAATGAGAAATGGAAAATACTATTTAGCCAGCCTAAATTACTTCTTCCCATTTTTTCGTTATCTAATTTTCTGAGCATGTCATTGGTCCTCCTTCATTGTCTCTATTAAAATCTCAATTTAAATCATTTTGAATTCGAGATAATTCTAGTACTTTTCTTAGTGTTTGTCAAACTCGCCAAAATCCTCACTTGATTTAAAATGAACGGATATAAAGACCTTCTTATTTTGAAAAAAACTAAATATATTGTCTTATAACCTTCATTAAAGGGGTGTGGACTTTCGTGAAAAAAATAGCTGTTGCCATTATTCATGGGATCGGCAGACAAGACAAGGACTTTGCTTCAGGCATGATTGGCATGCTAAAAAAGAATTTTGCCAAGAAAATAGGAAATTTGGTCACAGACCCTTCTTCCCAGCTGATATTCCAGCCCATACAGTGGTCAGAGGTGTTAGAGGACAGAGAGGAAGAACTTTATGAGAAAATCGTTTTGAACCACAAGTTGGATTATCAAAAACTTCGTCATTTTCTTATTCATTATATGGGAGATGTCATCGCCTATCAGCCTGTGGAGTCAGCAAAGCATAATTACGAAAGAGTCCATGAAAAAATTGCCGAAAATCTTCATGAGCTTGCTAATAATGCCGGCGGGAATGCCCCATTATGCGTGATTTCCCATAGTTTAGGGTCGGTCATCACGAGTAATTATTTCTATGATTTGCAGTATAAAGAAAATGACGGCACTGTAGATGGGAGTCAATTTTCACCTTTAGAAAATGGGGACACTATTACGCTTTTTTATACCTTAGGAACGACCCTTCCATTATGGAGTCTGCGTTATTTTAACTTTGACCAGCCCATCAAAATCCCTTCGCCCAAACTGAAGGAATTCTATCCCGGCTTAAACGGTGAATGGATCAATTTTTATGATAAAGACGATATTCTAGGCTATCCATTACGACCGATCAATGACATTTATAAAAATGCGGTTACTGAGGATAGGCAGGTTAACGTAGGAAATATTTTAACAAGCTGGAACCCTTTGTGCCATATGAGTTATTTTAGAGACAAGGATGTAATTGAAGGAATTGCGGATGGATTGGTTCGGACGTGGAGGCATATAAATAATCGGTAGTTTGTGTGACACGCAAATTCAATTTTGTCCCATAGGTTTGTGCTTATGAGCCTTTCATAACGACCGGGACTTCTTTTTGTTTCCTCCTTTGGGCGTTATGAACTTCTCATAACGACCGGAACTTACTTTGGCTTCCGCCTTCGGTCGTTATGACCACTTCATAACGACCGGGACTTCTTCTTGCTTCCTCCTTCAGGCGTTATGAACCCTTCATAACGACCGGGACTTCTTTTTGCTTCCGCCTTCGGGCGTTATGACCACTTCATAACGACCGGGACTTCTTCTTGCTTCCTCCTTCAGGCGTTATGAACCCCTTCATAACGACCCGACCTTCTTTTTGCTTCCTCCTTCAGGCGTTATGAACCCTTCATAACGACCGGGACTTCTATTTCCTTCCTCCCTCGGTCGTTATGAACCTTTCATAACGACCGGGACTTCTTTTTGCTTCCGCCTCCGGGCGTTATGAACCTTTTCATAACGACCGGGACTTCTATTTCCTTCCTCCTTCGGTCGTTATGAGCCTTTCATAACGACCGGGACTTCTATTTCCTTCCTCCTTCGGGCGTTATGAACCTTTTATAACGACCGGGACTTCTACTTTTTTCCTCCTTCAGGTGTTATAAACGTTTTATAACAACCGCAACCTTTTTTCAATAATGCATGTTATCGGATAAAACAAATCAAAACTGAAAAAAATAACAATAATGTCAACATACAATTAAACATTCGGGGTAATATTCAGATGAATGAAAACCAAATTCAAGCCATTAAAAATCACGCCATTCCACTAAAAGGAATGAATGACTTCCAGCCGTTAATAGAGGAAATCAATCACCAGAAATATGTATTATTAGGAGAATCCTCACACGGGACTTCTGAATTCTATAAGATTCGGGCGGAGCTAACAAAAAGGTTAATCCAAGAAAAAGGATTCACATTTATTGCAGTTGAAGGTGATTGGCCGGCCTGCCAACAGGTTAATCGCTATATCAAAGGTTACGATAACGAATATACCAATGCCCGTGAGGTATTAGCCGCGTTTAACCGCTGGCCGACATGGATGTGGGCAAATGAAGAAATTATTGGTTTGATTGAATGGTTAAAGGACTACAATCATAACCTGCCAACAGACCGACGGATTGGCTTTTATGGAGTCGATGTTTATAGCTTATGGGAATCGATGGACGAAATCATTAAATATCTTAAAAAAACAAATCCTTCAAGCGTCGAAGGAGCAAAAAAGGCATTCGCCTGCTTTGAACCCTTTAACCGCGAGGGGCAAATGTACGGCGTATCGGCTTCCTTTTATGCAGAAGACTGCCATGATGAGGTCATTAACCTTCTGACAGATATTGTGACAAACAAAAAGAAATATTCAAGCTCCGAAGAAGGCCAATTAAACCTGGAAGTTAACGCAATCGTCACAGCTAACGCCGAAAACTATTACCGGACGATGGTCGTAAATGATAATGAGTCTTGGAATATCCGCGATAGGCATATGGTGGAGGTCATTACCAAAATCGGTTCCTATAATGGTAAAAACGCAAAAGGCATCATTTGGGAGCATAACACCCATGTCGGAGATGCTAGAGCTACGGACATGGCGGATGAAGGGCTTGTTAATGTAGGGCAGCTATTAAGGGAACAGGAAGGACAGAAAAAAGTCTATATTGTCGGATTTGGCACCCATCGCGGGACCGTTATAGCAGCAGATTCATGGGGTGTAGATTTTAAAAGAATGATTGTTCCTCCCGCCCAAAAAGGAAGCTGGGAGGACCTGATGCATGAAGCCGGAAATCACGACAAACTGCTTCTTTTCAACGAAACCATTCGGCAGCATTTTTCCAGCAGGATTGGCCATCGTGCAATCGGAGTTGTTTACGATCCCAAGTATGAGCATTTTGGAAACTATGTACCATCAGCCATGGCGGAACGATATGACGCCTTTATCTATATAGCTTCTACAACCGCACTTGAGCCGCTCGCGGTCGAAACAGTATTTGTATAATAAAAAGCCGCTCACAAACTGAGCGGCTCTTTATATAGTTTCAATATTATCTTGCTAACCAGCCGCCATCAATCGCCAGGATATGGCCATTCATATAATTAGAGGCGTCACTTGCAAGGAATACCACCACACCCATTAAGTCAGACGGGTCCGCCCAACGTGCGGCCGGGATGCGGGAGAGAATCTCAGCATTGCGTTTTTCATCCGCCCGAATTGGCGCTGTGTTGTCGGTCGCAATATATCCTGGTGCAATCGCATTAATTTGAATATTATATTCGGCCAGCTCGTTGGCAAACGCCTTCGTCAGGCCGGCAACAGCATGTTTGCTGGCTGTATAAGGAGGAACGAACTTGCCTCCTTGGAATGACAGCATGGAGGCAATATTGATAATCTTCCCGGACCTTTGCTCCACCATGACCTTTGCCACTTCCTGACTGAGCAGGTAGATGGAATTAAGATTGATTTCCATTACGGCATCCCAATCCTCTTCCTTATACTCGAGGATAGGAGCACGGCGGATAGTACCAGCGTTATTCACCAGAATATCAATCCTGCCATATTCTTTCATACATTCTGCAGCTGCCTGCTTAACTTTTGCCCTGTCGCTTAAGTCCGCCTGGAAAAAGACCGCACGCTGTCCAGTCTCTTCGATTAGCTCCTTTGTTTCATTCCAATCCTCACTGCGGGACACCACAAAAAGATCTGCCCCGGCTTTTGCAAGGGCAACGGCGTATGCCTGCCCAAGTCCCTTGTTCCCACCTGTAACGATGGCGACTTTTCCTGCTAGATTGAAAAAATCGAGAGAGAAGGATCTTAGATTATTCGTCATGTCATTAGCCTCGCTTTTTTATATTTTCATACCGCTGTAAAAACTAGCGCAAATCTTCCATTTTCACAAAATCCATGTCAGTGTATGTGATATTCTCACCGCACATACCCCAAATAAATGTATAGTTGCTTGTGGCTGTACCTGTATGAATAGACCAGCTAGGAGAAATAGCCGCCTGCTCGTTTTTCAACACTAAGTGTCTAGTTTCATCTGGTTTACCCATAAAGTGGAAAACACGTGTTTCAGGTTCCATATCAAAGTACAGGTAGACTTCCATTCTCCGTTCATGGGTGTGGCATGGCATAGTATTCCAAACGCTGCCCGGTGCAAGCATCGTTAACCCCATTTGCAGCTGGCAGGACTCGCAAACATTCGGGTGGACATACTGATAAATTTTCCGCTCGTTTAATGTGCCCGGCTCGCCCGTTTCAAGGGGAACAATCTTGTTAATATCAATTTTGACTGTCGGATAGGTATGATGTGCTGGAGTCGAGTTGATATAGAATTTGGCCGGATTGTTTGCATCATTGGAACGGAAAAGGACTTCCTTTGTTCCCTTGCCGACATACAGGCCATCTCTTCCCTGCATCTCATATTCCACGCCATCCAGAATAACCGCACCATCGCCGCCGATGTTGATAATTCCCAGCTCACGGCGTTCAAGGAAATACTCCACGCCAAGCTCTTTATCCAATTTGATTGTCAATTCTTGCTCAGCAGGAGTGACCCCTCCAAAAATCATCCGGTCATTATGTGTATAGGTTAAGTGGACCTGCCCAAGCTCAAATAGGGTTTCCACTAAAAACTCCCTTCTTAATTCTTCCGTTGTGTATTTCTTCATATCCTCGGGGTGAATTGCATAACGAGTTTCCATTATTCATTACTCCTTCATGAAAAATTTATTGTTTCAAAACCTGCCGGCCATTTGCCGGCAGGTCTTGTCAAACGCGGATTCTTCCTACTGTCAAGTTGATTTGCAAACGTTAACATTTACCGTTTATCTATAGTCTATCAAAACTAGTAATATATGTAAACCATTATTGTTAACGTTAACATTTTTCTTCTGTTGGCCGATTTTATTTTTTCTGGCTTTATGAATTCTGCAAGAGAATAAGAGTCTTCGGCAATGCGTCATAGGGCCATTATATGTGACCGTACCTTTGAAGTATACTCTAAATTGGGCTCATAAAACCTTGATATGCGACCGTACTCTTTTACTCTATCAGATTCGGGTGCATAGAGCTCTTATATGCTACCGTACTCTTGATACTCTCTTTGGTTCGGGCGCATAGAGCTCTTATATGCTACCGCATTCTTGATACTCTCTCTAGTTCGGGCGCATAGAGCCTTTATATGCTACCGTACTCTTGATACTCTCTCTGGTTCGGGTGCATAGAGCTCTTATATGCTACCGTACTCTTGATACTCTCTTTGGTTCGGGCGCATAGAGCTCTTATATGCTACCGTACTCTTGATACTCTCTTTGGTTCGGGCGCATAGAGCTCTTTTATGTTACCGTATTCTTGATACTCTCTCTAGTTGGGGCGCATAGAGTTCTTATATGCTACCGTACTCTTGATACTCTCCCTAGTTTGGGCGCATAGAGCTCTTATATGCTACCGTACTCTTGATACTCTCTCTGGTTCGGGTGCATAGTGCTCTTATATGCTACCGTACTCTTGAAAAAAAAACTGGCTTAGAGCATAGAAACTTTGTACAAAAAAGAAGCCACCAAAAAATTTGACAGCTTCTAAAAGCTTGATTTCCAAATTAGTTTAAGTACATTCGGAATCCAATGATGATAAGCAATACAGATAACATTTGAAGGACCACTTTACCTGGTATTTTTTGTGACAAAATCACCCCAAGCTGAGCACCGACCATAACGCCCAATCCTCCCCAGATGATCGTCATCCAATCAAAACTGCCATAATAAAGATGAAGAAGAACGCCAGCAGATGAGTATATGCATAAGGAAAAGATGGATGTTGCTGTTGCCTGGTGAGTAGAAACATGAAACAAATAAATTAAAATCGGAACCAGCAGCCAGCCCCCGCCAATTCCCAAATAGCTTGAGAGAATCCCCATTATAAAACCTAAAGGAAGCAGCCATTTTGACTGAACAAGAGGAATATCTACTGATTCAATCTCTGCTTTATGTAAAGAAAGACCATCCCTTTCTCCCTCTGAACTAACTAGTGTTCTCTTTAATGGAACAGAGGAATTTTTTATCATTAAAAATATGCCCAGACAAACTAGAATACTCGCAAAAAGAATATAGAAAAAGTTCGAAGAGTATAATTGCAGCAGCCAAAAACCGATGAATGAACCAGGCAATGCTCCAATTGCAAGTGTCATTCCCATCCGATAATTTATCTGTCCTTTTCTGGCATACCCTACAACGCCGGATATCCCATTGATTAGGACAATTACCAAACCTGAACCAGCTGCAACCTCTGGTTTTAAATGAAAAACCATTAATAGCACCGGTACAAAAATAAATCCTCCGCCGGCCCCAACTATGGTTCCGTATCCTCCAGCAATGATTCCAATCAGGAGAAGCAGCAGGCCTGTTGAGATATCCATTTTTATGCCTCCTTTAAGAACGAAAACTGGGAATAAAAACACATTCCCAGTTTTCATACTATTTAAATGGTTAGTAAACCTTGGGCATACATTTTCTTCAATTCTTTCTTATCAATCTTTCCAATTGGCGTTAGTGGGAACTGCTCCTGGAAATAAACCACTTTCGGCACCATATACTTTGAAGTGCGCTCCTTACAGAACTGAATAATGTCCTCCTCCGTACAGCTGCTTCCTGCTCTTAGTGAAACAACGACACAGACAGCCTCGCCCCAATCCGGATGTGGAACACCAATACACGCACTCACGGCAACCGCCGGATGTTGATTGACGACCCGTTCAACCTCAGAGGAATAGACGTTCATGCCCCCGGAAATGATCATATCCTTTTTCCGGTCAACAATATAAAGGTATCCGTATTCATCCCACTTGCCAATATCTCCTGTGTAGAACCAGCCATCACGAATGGCTTCCTGGGTCTGTTCCGGCCTTAGGTAGTAGCCTACCAACATGGAAGGTGATTTTACGATAATCTCTCCCATTTCGTTTTGTCCCACATCATGCCCGTTATCGTCAATTACTCGAACTTCAGTAAACAGGCACGGTTTGCCGCAGCTTTTCAAAACTTCCTGGTTATGGTGATAGGCCCAAAAGTGGGCACTTTTTGATAGCCTGGAAATGACGATATTACACTCTGTCATGCCATATTGCTGGCGCATAATCGGACCAAACACTTCGAAGGCTTCCTTAAGTCGCTTGGCTGAAATGGGTGAAGCACCATAAAAGATATTGCGCATGGAACTGACATCATATTCCATGGTTTTCACCTGGTCGAGAAGTCTGTACAGCATGGTCGGGACCACAAATGTAGTAGTAATCTGATATTTTTTAATGGCCTTGATAAAATGTTCTGCATCAAAAGCACGCATTACATAAACATGGACTCCGGAAATCAGGGCTCTCCACAGCAGGGAGCCGCCCGCATGAACGATTGGTGTACTTAACAGCAACCGGTCACGGTCATCTATTGGATCCTCCATCGCAGCAGAAAGGATACCCGCAGCCAAACCTGCCTGGGAATGCATAACGCCCTTCGGTGTACCTGTTGTCCCCCCTGTGTAAGAAAGAAGCGCGATATCTTCCCCTCCCGATACAGGGAAATCCAAATCCTTTTTTTCCACAGGCCATTCGAATATCATATATTTTTCTGGATAGTCGACACCAAAACCTGGAAGCCCAATCACATGAACATTCGGATCATTTGCCTCCTCCAAGTATTCGAGAATGGTCGTAACATGAGGCTTTGTTGCCATGATCACTAATTTCGGTTTTGCTTCCCGCAAAATAAAGCCAACTTCCCGTGTTCCCAGCTTTTCGCCGAGCGGGACTAAGGTTGCGCCAAGCCGCTGGACAGCAAGCCCAAAGATAACTGCTTCTAAGCTATTGGAAATAAGGGTAGCGATATGGGTCCCCCTTCTGGCACCTAAATTGTGTAAATAGGTTGAAACAAGCTCTATTTTTTCTAACAGCTCCCGATAGGTTATCGTTTCCTCAGACGGCAGTAGGGTGACTGCCGGGAGTTCTGCGAATCTCCTTAATCCCTTAAGGAGCAATGCCTGAAAAGTAGTCTGCTGCATAATAAGTCGTCCCTCCTCAAAATTGAATTAATCCCTCAAAAGTTCCTTGGCAATTGTATTTTTTTGAATTTCCGAAGTCCCGGTCAGGATCCGGTACATCCGCGAGCTTCTGTACATTTTTTCAACCGGGTGCCCTTTCACCAAGCCTTGGGAGCCGAATATTTGAATGGCCTTATCGGCAACACGGTTGTTTACTTCTGATGCAAACAGCTTTGCCATGGAAGCCCCTGCCCGCTCTTCTTCTCCCCGGTCGATTTTTTCCACCACATCATAGACCATGCTTCTGGCCGCATAGATTTCTGTGGCCATTTCCGCCAACATATGCTGGATTGCTTGAAATTCACCAATTGGACGGCCGAATTGAACCCTCTTTTTGGCCTGTTCTACTGCTAAATCTAGAAGATGCTGGGCCATTCCTATGAAACTGGCAGCATGAGAGGCACGATTCGTATTGATTCTCTTTAAGCCAAGCAACAAGCCTCTTCCCGGTGCACCGATAATATTCGAAGCAGGCACCCGGCATTGATTAAAGAGCAATTCAGCATGAATTCGTTCTCCTGAAATAGGTACCTGGATGTTTCCCAGTTCAAAACCGTCATTTTGCGGTGTCTTTTTATCAACTAGGAAAGCTGTAATTCTAGGTTTCTCGCCTTCTACTAATTCTTTTGCAATCACAATAGCAAAATTAGCATATGGGGCAGCACTGATAAAATGCTTTTTCCCTGTTAATATGTAGTCATCTCCGTCTCTAACTGCCGTAGTTTCAATGGCAAACGCATCTGAACCGGCATTAGGTTCTGTCAGCGCGAAACAGCATCCAATGTCCCCAGCAACGACCGGAATGACATATTTTTCGATTTGCTCTTTTGTAAAGCTTTCGAGCATCTGGCCGATTCGAAGCGGCCCACCGATTTCCCCAAGTACCTGGCCCCATAAAACAGCACCGGATCGGGCCAATTCTTCTTTCAACAGACAAAGGCCTTTTAAACTGATATCCTGGCCTCCATATTCCTTTGGCAGGTTAATTCCATAGAACCCTAACTCTCTAGATCTTTTTCTGACCCACTTAATCGCCTCCATCGGGATGTCTTCTTCCGCATTCAGGCGCTGCTCTTGTTCATATGGAAGTAATTCATTTTGGATAAACTTGCGCAATTTTTCATGAAGTGTTTTCAAGTCGTCTCCCACAGTCATTACCATTTACGGTCCCTTCTTTCAAATAGAATTTTATTTAATATTTTAAATCTTAAATTAATTATATTTATAAATTATTTTTAAGTAAAATAACCATTTATTATATTTACTTAAATAAAAATTATGTAAAATATAAAAAAATAGCTCCCTATTTTTAATAGGAAACTAGTATTTTAAGGTCGTAGTGTATACTTCAAGACATTTAATAAACTCTTTGGCTGCTTTGGAAAAGTGCTGTTTCTTTGAGCGTACATATCCGAGTTCCATTAAATCATGATGAAAATTCGTCAATGGAATGGGGACAAGCTCACCGCTCAGGTAATACGGATCACTGTTGATTCCGATTTCATAAGAAAGGGTAATCGCCAAGCCTTCTGCAACTGTTTTCTTAATCACTTCTGTATTATTGGTTAAAAACAAAACATCCAGTTCTCCATATTTTGCGAAAAAGTCATCGAGATAAGCTTTCATATTCGGCCCATTGTAAAAAACCAGCGTTTGATCCTGCAGTTCTTGCGGTGTGATACTTTTTTTGCCGGCTAAAGGGGAGTTCCTGCCTACAGTTACAACCACCTTTGCTTCCATCAGTTTGCAAAACTCCAGTTCGTCCTCTTTAGGATTTTCTTTAGGCATATTTAGTAACCCGATGTCTATTTTATTTTGCAGAACATCTTGGATAATTTCTTGGCCGCCTTTTTCATCAATAACAATTCTTACTTCGGGATACTTTTTCTTAAAAAAAGCCAACGATTTGGGCAGGACTGTCAGAAACAAGCCCTGTGTAGAGGATAGGCGCAATTCTTTTTCAATTGTGTCCGAATGTGCTTGGGCGCTGTCCTTCATTTCCTCAAGCTTGCTCATTACCTCATAGGCTTTTTGAATGATGTCCATGCCTTCTTCAGTCGGAATCGTCCCCAATCTCGACCGTTTGAAGATCTTGATTCCTAATTCTTTTTCAAGGCTCGTAATCGCCATACTGATACCGGCCTGGGAAATATGAAGACTTTCCGAGGCGGTAGAAATCGAACGTGTTTCGGCAACTTTAATGATATATTCCAATTGTTCAATATTCATGGATGATTCCCCTTCTGTTTCTCTTTCTAGAATCATACCGCGAAATGTAAGCCCATTCAATCAAAGAGTTTAAGCATAGCCTGATGATTTGGCTTAATAGAATTAAATAGCCGCCGTTTCATTTTTAAATTCCTTTGATGATTGTGAAGCATTATTTTTAATCGATATGACAATAACCATTGCTAGTAGCGCTGAAATGACTAAAAACCAGAAAGCCGCATTATAGGAGCCTTTAAATAAACTAATGATCAAGCCAATTGCTGTAGGAGAAACCGCGCCGGCAATTTGACCTGCAAAAGTGACAACACCAGAGACCGAACCGGTAAGTTCCTTTGGTGAATATTTGATAATAATCGTATAAAGAACGGTTCCGAAAAACGAAAGAGCGATGGAATTTAACGTAAGATACGTAATAAACTGTGCGACTGACGTAGCATTTGCCATAAAGTATAGGAAAATGGCACATAAAAGTGCACCGGCAGCGGCCAAGTATTTCTCACAGCCGACCATCCATTTATCCAATACCACTCCGCTCACATTAAACATAAAGAACCCAAGAATGTAAGGGATAGCCAGTAAACTGCCGGCGTGAACTAAATCCACTCCTTTTTCCTTTACCAGGTAGATTGGCATCCATGTAATCAATCCATAGTTAATAATATTAAATAAAAATTTAAAAGAGATGAGTTTCCATATGTTATCTATTTTTAATAACAGCTTTAAAGGAACCTTTTTTCGAACTTGAGTGATTTTCGTTTTGTGTGCTTCTTTAGGCTTTAAGATAAACCAAAAGCCGACAGCAACAATCATGCCCAATATACCTGCGACCGAAAACATGCCTCTCCATCCGAACGAAGCGATCATCGCAGCAGCAAGGGCTGTACCTAGGATTCCGCCTATATTTTGCGCAGATAGGAAAAAGGAATTGGCCCGGCCGCGTTCTTCTTTAGGAAAGTTATCCCGGATGGTTGACATACTGGCCGGATAAAAAGGGCCTTCTCCCAATCCGAAAATGAACCGAATGAATAATAAAGATACAAAGGACCAAGCGAAACCGGTCATTAAGGTAAACAAAGACCAGCCAAACAGGGATATTGTAATCATGACTCTTGCACCGTACTTGTCCGTCATCCATCCGCCAAGCGGCTGCATGAGTGAGTAACTGATGAAAAATATACTGACCAGCAAACCAGTCTGCGAGGTATTTAGGTGGAAGTCATCGCCTATTGGAATCACCGCTACGTTGATGGCGACACGGTCAAAAAAGCTTAAAACCATTCCTACAAATAAAAGACCACTTATAATTATTTTCCGTTTTTTACTAGCATACATCTCCATTTCCACTCACTCCATTTTAAGTTCAGTTTAAAATACAACATTAGCAAACCCGCAGCCCACAATTCACTAAAACCGAGGCCGATAGGAAGCGTTTTCAATTTATAAAGAATGACTAGCTAGTTGAACAAGGTTGATACGTCTGATTGATTATGCCAGATTAATAGTTGGAAATATTCTTAATCTTGGGATTAATTTTACCATAAAATAAATTTAAGAAAATTAAGTGATTATTATGATGATATAAACTAAATTGATAGATAATCATTCAATCAAATTTGAGTTGTGCCGGTTCCGCATAAATTTGGAACCGGCACATATTTAAATTTTTAAGGTGTCACGATATTTACCTTAGGATCAAATTTATCCAGTAAAGATAAAAATTCTTTAAATTGTTCCTTGTTTCCCGTAACGGATACCTTTCCGGAAGCCTCCATTTTATCCAAATCTTCTTTCCCTAGAGCGATAAGATAGAATGTTACTCGATCTAATACTAACGTGGCATCAGGCTCTGAAGCCGTTTGGCCTTTCTTATAATTGACAACAGAGTTTCCTAAGGTAATCGTATAGTTCGTTTTTAAATCTGTGAACGACACATTAAAAGTCATATTTTTGCCTTCTGCCTTCGTTCCGTTTAACTTAATCGAGACTAAGTTTAGGAAATCATCCATCGGCATGTTCAGAAGCGTATCGAGATTCATCATGCCGCCCGAGCCTTTCGATTCTGCCACTCCATTTCTTAGCTCCTGGGCCCCTGTGAGATAAAAGTTTCTCCAGACAGAAGATTCTGCCATATATCCTAACTGCTCATATGCTTTGGCAAGTAATTCTTTTGCTTCTTCATTATTGGGATCTGCCATCACCACATGCTTTAGCACTTGCGCAACCCAGCGGTATTCACCTTTGGCGTAGTCTTGTTTTGCTTGTTTAAGGACATTTTTCTCGCCGCCCATGTATTTAACATATTTAGCCCCCGCTTCCTCCTGCGGCAACGGGTCCAAATCGGAAGGATTGCCGCTGAAGTAGCCTAAATAATAGTTATAAACCGCTTTTACATTGTGCTTTAGTGTCCCGTAATAACCACGATTCGCCCAAACCTTGTCCAGGCTTTCGGGCAGCTTTATTTTTTCGGCAATTTCATCCGCGGTGTAGCCTAAATTAGCCATATGGATGGTTTGGTCATGAATGTATTTATACAAATCACGCTGGTTTTTAAGTTGTTCGAACACACGATCTTTGCCCCAAGTTGGCCAGGAATGGGCGGTCACCATGGCGTCAATTTCTTCACTACCATATAAATCGATTGTTTCATCAAGTGCCTCTACCCATTTTAAAGTATCCCTGGTCTTGGCACCCCTTAACGTGTAAATATTGTGTAAGGTGTGTCCTGTATTCTCTGCAACTACCAGTGTTTTATAATCTTTAATATAGTAGTGCATTTCAGCAGGAGCTTCCGTGTTTGGTGTTAATAGAAACGAAAAAGTAATCCCGTCTATTACCATTGTTTGTACAGGATCCTTTATTTCTGCGGTTGGTGGCATATAACTAAAAGTTCCGTTGCTTAATCCTGGTCCAATGCCGGACGTGACAAAACCTTGTTCATTGGCAGGCAAGAGATTGCCAAACATGTAGCCCGCCCGCCGGGACATGATGGTGCCTAAAAGAACGTTTTCACTTAGTGCCTCTTTATTGAATCCGTCCGGTACAATAATGGGAACTTTTTTTGGATCGGCAGCATATTGGGCAACCCCTTTAATTCCTCCGAAGTGGTCAACATGGCTATGACTTATGACAATAGCGCTGACTGGTTTTTTAGGACGATGTTGAAAATAAAGTTCCATTGCCGCTTTAGCCGTTTCCACGGTTGAGAGCGTATCCAAAACAATTAATCCTGTTTTCCCCTCGACAATGGTAAGAACAGACAAGTCTTGACCACGAACTTGATAGACTCCATCAACGACTTTAAACAAGCCGGAAATATTTTGTAATTGGGCTTGTCTCCATAAACTTGGGTTCACCGTATGCGCTGCCGGGACATCCTCTTTTATAAACGAATACTGATTGCTGTCCCAGATCACATTCCCAGCTGGATTCTTTATTGGACCCATTTGTAAAGGCGCAATAAATCCTTTATGAGCATCTTCAAAATCTTGCCTGTTTGAAAAATCCAACTGGTTGTACACTGCCTTATTGGCCAGGATGGTAGTGCTAGATGCAGGCATCGGCTTACTTGTGTCAGCACTTGCATTGGTTGAACCTAGCAATAACATAAAAGCAACTGGAACCAATACCGTACCTTTCATGAACGACTTTTTCGACAATTTGATTTAACCTCCCCTTGAAAGTATCCTTCCTTCTAGCTGTTACCTTAGTCTTTGAAATTATCTAAATTCATTTTATAATTAAAATATTTTTAAGTAAATTTACTATTATTGATGATAACTTCAGTTTTGTTTATATATAAATTAGGTCACATTTGGATTCGCTGATAAAATGGTGAAATCCGCTGATATATTTTAGAATTCGCCGATATAGTGGGGAAATTCGCTGATATATTTCAAAATCCGCTGATATAGGGAGAAAATTCGCTGATATATTTTTTATCTTCATGGGAATGTATACTTTGATTTGATAGATACACGGTATTCTCTTGTATTTTCCTAAAAAAACAGCTTTTCAAAGAAAAAAGGGGCCCAAACACTTTCAATTTGGGGCACCCTCTAAATTATTTTCGTTAAATTTTACAAATCCGCTAGACCTTTGAATAGTTCTACACCTGTCTCAATGATATCATCACGGAAGTTATACTCATAGCTGTGCAGATTCGGATATTCCTCCCCGTTGCCAATATAAGTATAGGCTCCCTTTGTGAGTTTTGTGTAATGACCAAAATCTTCGGAACCGCGGAACGCTTCCTCTAGCTCAATCAAATCGAATCCTTTATCTTTACAAACCTGACGAATCTTATCGGAGCTTTCTTTGTCATTCGCTGTTTCCGGGAATTCATCTTGGTATTCAAAGCTTACCTTTAGACCATACTTCTCCGCTTCCGCAATCGCCACATCCTCAAGCTTCTTCTGGAGTTTATCCATTTCTTCCTCGTAAAGGGCGCGGATTGTCATTCTAAGCACACCTTTGCTGGCGTTAACACCGAACGCTTTGGCACCGATATCCACTTGGACAATCGTGCATAGAACAATACCTTTGTTCACAGCTGGATCAATGAATCCAGGAATGGCATCGATGACCTTGGCAATCGCAAAGGATGGATTGATTCCCTTCTCCGGTTCGCTGGCATGAGAAGGTACACCCTCCATATGTATGCTCATTCCCTTGGATGCACAATGGGCTGTTCCGTCAATGACTAATACGGAATTGTGTTTAAAACCACTCATATTATGCCAAGCAAAAATTTCATCAATGTTATTTTCCTCGATAAAAACAGCACACTCTGCTGCACCGTCACCTGTTTCCTCCGCATGCTGGAATAAGAAGTAGACGTTGTTGTCGCAGCCCTTCTGATCAATTTCCAACGCAAATCCAGCAAGGGTTGCGGAGTGCCCGTCATGCCCGCATTTGTGTGACACTCCAGGAATTTGCGAACCGTATGGAAGATTAATAGTTTCCTCTATCGGGAGGGCATCAAAGTCCGCACGGAAGGCAACGTTTCTTTTTCCTACATTAGAGTGATAGATCGCATAGAACCAACGACCCCGATCAACGATTTCAAGCTTTGTGTTTGCTTGTAGGAAATCAATTATATGTTGTTTCGTCCATACTTCATAATTGGATAATTCAGGATGTGCATGTAGTTCATGACGAAGCTGCACCGCCAATTCAAGGTTTTTCTTTTCCAATCTGTTTCTCTCCTCTCCATTTAAGGACGAATCCCTAGTTTACATATTAGCAACTAGGGACCCGCCTTTACACATTACTAAAATGAAAATTTGTAAGATTCATTATTTTATTTCTGTTTCTTTAATGTGGGCCTCTAAGAAAGGCTTATAGTCCGGATCTTTAAGTTTTCCTTTTTTATACAAGATGGTACCAATAACGGCGTACAAGACTAGCATTGGTGCTCCGATATAGAATGAAAATCTTGTATCAGGACTATAGGCCGTATAAGCGGCGATCGCAACTAATGCGATTAAACAAATAATGGTTGGAAGTGGATAAATATTCGTTTTGAACTTTAATTTGTCCACTGAGCCGCCATTTGCCACCAGCCATTTTCTGAATTTATAGTGAGAAAGATAACTACCGAACCAGCCGAGTAACGTATTGAAACCAGCGATGGAGATTAACCAAACAAACACCTTATCAGGTGAAACGAAGTTTGTAATGAGAGAAACTTGTCCAAGGAACAATGTTAGGATAACCGCATTCATCGGGATCCCGCGTTTATTTACTTTACCCAAAGCTTTTGGAGCCTTTCCTTCTTTTGACAAAGCGACCAGTGTTCTGCTGATGGCATAAATCATCGAATTTGCTGCAGATGCGAGTGAAGTCAGAATGACAATATTCATAATAGCAGCAGCGCCAGGAATTCCTGCCAAACTAAACAGACCGGCATAGCCATTGTTTAAAACGCTTACTTCTTTGTAAGGAACAACCAATCCCATGACCGTCACGGTACCAACGTAAAAAAGTAATACCCGGAAGAAAATAGTATTGATGGCTTTAGGTACATTTTTTTGAGGATTTTCTGTTTCTCCAGATGCAGTAATAACGGTTTCAACCCCAAGATAGGACCAGATTACGCCAGTCATCATCAAAATAACTGCTGCAAACCCGTTAGGGAACATGGACTTGTCTGTCCAGTTGGATAATCCAATAAACCCTTGATGTCCAATCAATCCAAAAATCATTAACACACCAACAATTAAGAAGATAATAATAGCAACAACCTTGATCCCGGCAAACCAGTATTCGGCTTCCCCGTATGATTTTACATCGATTAAATTCAAGGCCAAGATCAGTAAAGAAATGATGATACAGAAGACAGTAGGAGGTACACTAGGGAAAAATTGATTTAGAATCATTCCTCCCCCAACGATTTCAGCGCCAAGGCCGAGGAATCCGTTGATGGATAAATTCCAGCCTACCATAAATCCCAATACAGGATGAACAAATAGGCCCGAATAGGATGTATAGGCGCCCGGAACTGGCATGAAGGTAGACATTTCGCCTAGACCTTTCATTAAAACAAACACTAAAAGCCCTATCACTAAATAGGCAATCGGGCCTCCTAGGGCGCCTGCCTTCGAAACGACATTACCAGAAGCGAGGAACAGACCTGTACCGATTGTTCCGCCAATGGAAATCATCGTAATATGCCGCTGTTTTAAGCCGCGTTGAAGGTCATTGGTGTTATTTTCCATAGATTAATTTCCCCTTTTTTTAATTTACTAGTTTAATAAAATAAACCCCTTTCAATTTAAATACCTTTTCAAATATTCAGTTATTTGTATACTTTATATTATATATTTTATTTTTATCTGTCAATAAAAAAAGATTCTGTCGAATAATCAACAAAATCTTTCGGGTTTTTCTTCTTATAGTGGCAGGTTTTCTACCTTTTTAGGGTTCCAATGGACTTCTTTCAATAATCTTTCCAATTCAGCCGTATCTTTACTTTTAAAAAGCTCCAGCATTTTTCGATGCTCATTATTGGTTTGCAATAGTTTTTCTTTCAAGCCTTCCTGTGAACCTGCTTCCCCTAAATTTTTCAAAAATTTCTTTTCCCATTGAAGCAAAAGGTTGACTAAGCTTTTGTTGGGACAAACAGATAAATAGACACCATGAAAGGCTTCCTGCATCTTATCATACATTCGATAATTCTCGGTATTCAGCGCCAAATCAATGCTCTGTATGTAGAAATCCATTTCACTCAAGTGCTTCTCGGTTAAAAGCGGTGCAGCCAAGGAAGCAGCGAGACCATCCAATGCTCCGATGATAAAATAGGTTTCTTCAGCCTCTTCTTTTGTAAGACTTTTTATGACAAACCCTTTCCTTGGCACATTGTCAATCAGCCCCTCCGACGCTAGTTGGATGAGTGCTTCCCTTACTGGGGTCCTGCTGACTTGAAGGCTTTCGCAAATATTGTTTTCATTTAACTTTGCCCCTGCAAGCAATTTCCCACTGTTAATTTGATCTACAATATAATTATAAACATGGTCTTTCAGTGATAAATATTCCATAATTCGCTTCTCCAATACATTCTTTATTATATATATTGTATATAAACTTGCGGAATAAGAAAAGACCCACGCTTTCCGCCCGGGTCTATCTCAAAGTACCAGCACATATTGAATTTGATTAGAAGAGATGGGTGTAATGGCCGCAACAGAATAGCCGATACTTAAAAGCTGCGATAAAGTTTCTGCACAGTTGAGTCGGGGAGGCTCAATCGGGGCGTGGTAGCTTTTATAAAGCTGCAGGAATTGATTATCGTGTGTGCAATGAAGCAGGATCACATGTTTACCTGTCCATGCCTGCCCGATGATGGGGTGTATTTGCACTTCATTCATGTTTCTCATATTGAACACCTTTTCTAGTTGATACAATAGATTATGAATGATATCAAGTCCATTGTTCGCAATATGGCTATTCAATAAAAAAAACTGACTCCAAAAGTTGAGTCAGTTTTTCCACCTCTATTTTATCCTGCCATCAAACAACAACCAGACCAAGTCTCTCTTTCGCCGCCATATACTCCAGATAAAGTTTGTCAACGAATTCTCCAGCACCGCTAACTTTATTAATGACGCCAATTCCTTGGCCAGAACCCCAAATTTCCTTCCATGCCTTAGGTTTCGAACTGCCGTCTGAAAAACTCATCTGAGACGGATCACTTTCAGGGAGCGCATTAGGATCTAACCCTGCCGCACGTATGGATGGAGCCAAATAGTTTCCTGGAACACCTGTGAACAGACTGCTATAGACAATATCGTCAGATGTGGAATCTACAATTGCCTGCTTATACTCTTCTACAGCATTAGCTTCGTGAGTGGCAATAAATGGCGAACCAATGTAAGCAAAATCAGCCCCCATCGCTTGAGCGGCGAGTACAGCACTGCCGGTAGCAATAGAACCTGCCAAAGCAACCGGACCATCGTACCATTCACGGATTTCCTGAACTAAGGCAAACGGGCTCTTCACGCCGGCATGACCACCGGCACCTGCGGCAACGGCAATCAACCCATCCGCACCTTTGTCAACTGCCTTGTGTGCGAATGTATTATTAATAATATCGTGCAGCACAATACCTCCGTAACTATGTATTTCGGTATTTACTTCTTCACGTGCCCCAAGGGACGTAATAATGATAGGAACCTTATACTTCTTACACATTTCCACATCATGTTCTAGCCGATTATTGGACTTGTGGACAATTTGATTGATCGCAAATGGGGCTGCCGGCCGCTCTGGATGACGGGCGTTATATGCCGCGAGCTCCTCCGTGATTTCGTGCAGCCATTCATCAAGAAGTGATGCCGGTCTTGCATTCAAGGCCGGCATGGAACCAACTATGCCTGCTTTACATTGGGCAATAACCAGCTTGGGATTACTAATAATAAAAAGTGGTGAACCAATTACGGGTAAACGCAAGTCCTTCAGTACTGTTGGGATATTGGACATTTTTTCTTGTCCCTCCATTCAAATTTTTAACATTCTACTAAATTTTAATTCTCCAAATAATGTTTATTTTCCTTCTTTTATTTTTAAAACAGATTCCGTCTCAAAACTTCCATCCTTTATGATTAATGCGTTTAACTGTCCGTCGAAGGCACAGCCTCCATCGATTCCGATTACCCGGTTTGGACCAAAATAAACATTGTTTTGTTTATGGATTCTTCTTGTTGGGGTATGGCCAAAAATGACCGTTTCCGGATGCTGATATTCGTAAATAAATTCATCCCGAATATTTAGAAACTCCACTTTTGTCGTTTTTTCAAGCCCTTTTTTCGGATGGATTCCTGCATGGACAAAAACAAAATCCTGTTCCTTGATAAATAAAGGGAGAGATTGCAAAAATGAAATTTGCGAAGAAAAATGAGCTTGGATGATGTTTCTTATGTCATTTTCCTTTTTCATATCATTCAGCAATTCTGAGTATTCAACCCGCTCCATACCAAGTCTATGTAAACAGCTATTTATCGTCGCTATTCCGCCAACCCTGCCATAATAAAAGATAATTTCTCTTTCATCTAGCCATTGCAAAAACATATCATCATGGTTGCCAAGTAAAGCAGCAGCCCCTTGACTGCACCATTCTCGTACTCTATCAAGTACATCCATACTGTCGTGGCCTGTATCAACATAGTCACCTAAAAAAATAACCTCTTCCGGTTGTGCATTAGTTTTTGTTAACAATTGATCCAGCTCCGCTGCACAGCCATGAATATCAGATATCACAATTTTCCTCAAGGTTTCACCTCATAAAAATCGACTTGTCCATTACATCTATAACAATTTAAGTTCAATAACAAGTATGGAAATTCCTTTGATAATCTTATTTTTATACGCACTTACATAAAAAAAGAGCCCCTAAGATACTCGGGGCCCCGCAGAATGATGTTCTATGTGAGCTTTTTGCTTCAGTAATCTAAGTTTCTGGTTTCTTGTTAACAATCTCCAGAATGCTACCTTGAATACCATGTAAACCCCTCCCTCAAACCAATCATTTTCTTAAAAAATTTTTTATCCATTTCCTCCGACATTCCTTCACGTTTTTTATTGTAACAAACTTCGCAGGTTATTAAAATTTAAAAATTCCGACTACTTAAACCCTTTTTTTACAAATTAATTCCTTATTCTATGTGGGACCTTCATCATAAGAATGAAAAAAACAAGAACTTTGTATGTGAGTGTCGAAATGTAAAACAAAGATTTTGATAAAATATGTCATTCATGTGAACAAGTTAATTTATATCACCGGAAATACTTGTCATAATTTCTTGAAAGTTCAGAATATGTTTCTAAATTCTCTAAAAATTCACCATCTTTTTTAGAAAACTTAGCTAAGATAAATAAAAAAGGTTGTTCCCAAGAACTTAAGAACAACCTTTCATTATAGGTTAGAAATTATTTTACTATCAGAACCGGGCAATTCGCCTTCTGTACAACATAATGGCTTACACTTCCCAAGAACATTTCCTTCAGTCCGCTTAATCCTCTGCTTCCCATGACAATGAAATCGGCGTCATTCTTCCTAACAAAATCTATGATGGTTCCTGCAGGGTCCCCTTCCAACACAAAGGTTCTTGTTTTATTTGGAAGCTTAAGCAGCTCTTGGTTTAATTCTTCGCGGAGCGGTTCGATCGCTTTAAGCTGAGACTCGCGCCGGTCTTGTATCGGAACTGCGTAATGGTAACCTAGGTAGTTTTCTGGTTGAATAACCATGACAACATATAATTCAATTTTTTCGTCTTGTTTTACTAGATTCATTGCCATTTTTAAAGCTTTTTTGCTTAATTCGGAATGATCGTAAGGAACTACGATTCTTGAATAATCAGTCAGCATTTTGTTATCCCCCTCGTTTTGGTATAAATACCATTTATTCACTTTCATTATATAATTTTTTCACACTTCCTACCGTGAGTGGATTAGAACATTATGTGAATTTTTTCATATTTTGCTGGAACATATTGTTCATTAAAATATAGAACTTTCTGTATTATGATAGATTTATTAATACCTATCTGCTTATAGGGGAAATGTCTATGCTTAAGAAAATTATTACAACATTGCTATCATTCTCATTTTTACTTTGTGGAAATTTTCCCGTATCCATTTTTGACATAGAAGAGGCAAAAGCTTCTTCCTATAATAGTCTAGGAGACCGGCCATTTATGGGCTGGAGCAGCTGGAGCTCAATCCGGAAAAAACCTACGGAGCAAAACATCAAAGATGCCGCCGATGTAATGGCTGCAAAATTCAAGTCGCACGGATACCAATATGTTAACTTGGATGATTACTATATGCTTGATTGGACCACCGCCGTTGATAAATACGGCCGGTGGGTGGTAGATCCAAAGAAATTTCCAAACGGGATGAAAGCACTTGGAGATTATATCCACCACAAAGGCTTAAAGTTTGGTCTCTATGTTACGCTAGGTATTCCAAAAGGCGCGGTGGATCAAAACACGCCGATTGAGGGGACGCCCTATCACGCCAAAGATATTGTGGATTTTAGTAAAGGGCAAAAAGTGAATTTTAACTTCAAGAATATGTATGCCATTGATTTTTCCAAGACGGGGGCACAGGAGTATATTGATTCGTGGGCTCAGCTGTTTGCTTCTTACGGGGTGGATTATCTAAAAATTGATGGTGTCCGCAACCAGGATATTCAAGACGTCGAGGCCTGGGCAAAGGCGTTGAAGAAAACTGGAAGACCGATACATGTGGAGCTGTCCAATAATCTTGATATCAAACATGCTTCAACATGGAAGGAATTATCGAACGGCTGGCGGACCGATCACGACGTAGAGGCATATGGAAAGCCAACTCTCACAAATTGGAAAAAGGTGTCTAGAAGGTTTGATGATGCCGCAGAGTGGCACAAGCATGCCGGTCCGGGCGGGTGGAACGATTTTGATTCACTCAATGTGGCAAACGGGGTTAAGGATGGCCTGACAGAGGAGGAAAAACGATCTTATGTAACTCTCTGGGCGATCGCGTCATCACAGTTTGTTATTGGGAATGACCTAACGAAGCTAGACGATTATGGGATCAGCCTGTTGACAAATGACGAAATTATTGGGGCCAACCAAAGTGGAGCGGCAGGGAAACGTTTATACAAAACCTCTGCCTCTCAAGTATTCTATCAAAAACTACCAGACGGTTCTTACAATATCGGACTCTTTAATACCGGACCATCCTCACAAAACGTAAGTGTGAAATGGGCAGATTTGGGGGTTGAGGGATCAGCAATGGTGCATGATATGTGGACCCATCAGGATTTAGGCAGCATGGATTCAGGATTCACCACAGAACTTTCCACTCATGCTTCTCGTATGGTTCATGTAATTCCCACTTCCTTGAGTGGAAACCGATATACTCCCTATCATGCAAAAATTTCGACAGTACCTGCTTCCCCAGATTGGGTAATGGTTGACAGGAATGATCAAAATTCCGTTACGATTACTTGGAATCCCGTATACGGAGCAGAATCCTATACCGTCTATCGTAAAACCATCAATAGATTTGGATTCAGCAGCGGCTACACACCTATTGCAGCAAATCTAACAGAACCCAATTTTGAAGATAAAACAGCTACATTCCGTGCCGGCGGCAGTTATTCGTATGTGGTAACCGGAAAGAATGCATTTGGAGAAAGTGCAAAGTCTCCGAAAGCTCAAACAGACAGCCAATCCTTCGTGCTTGTTACCATTCCAATGATGTTATTTGTTACTGTTATCATTTTATTAAAACTCTTTAGAATGATAAGGGACAAATATCAATTCTATAGAACAGCTTGATCTCAATACTAAAAGCCGCACTGTAAATGGTGCGGCTTTTATTTATGATGTTGCTACTCGATGGTTAATTTTAAAATTCCACTTCTTCACCTAAAATTTTTATCTTCGTTCCGTCTAATATTAACCGATTTTCCTCAGCTGCTACCATTAGTTCAACGCATTCAATAAACTCAAGTGGACTTACTTTCATTTCATACACCTCTTTTAGTGTTTTTTTCATAAATCCCTTGCACCCAAATCCTCGTCGTGTCACCAATAAAGCGCTTACATTGTTTTTAAAACCCAATTTCTACATTTTATTAACGTGTTTATATTTTAATTCTGTAAAATTTTTCTATTTCCTCTATTTTAGTTTAAATTTTCTAAAATTAAATTGTTCTAAACAAAACTAGTTCAATTGCCCTAATATCATGAATTACTCGTTTAGGAAATAGCCCCCATGTCCATAACAATACAGTATGAATAAATTGGAGGCAGCTCATGAGTTACGTGGATATTATCTTTGAACTGGTAGTTGGATACATTGCCCTTTTTATTACGGTGAAATTTTTAGGAAAAACACAATTAAGTCAAATTACTCCATTCGATTTTATTTCAGCATTAGTCCTAGGAGATTTATTAAGTAGTGCCGTCTTTGATGATGGTGCCGGCATTTTGAAAGTCCTTCTAGCTATTGGTGTGTGGGGATTCCTTATTTATTTTACCGAAATGCTTACACAGAAATCGCGAAAATTACGCGTGTTTTTTGAGGGCAAGCCTTCGATGATTATTAACAGAGGGAAAATTGACTGGAGAGAAATGAAAAAGAACCGGTTAGATTTGGACCAATTAAAGCAAATGCTGCGTTCCAAAGACGTTTTTTCTCTCGAAGAGGTAGAGTATGCCATTTTTGAAAACAGCGGCGGAATTAGTATTCTAAAAAAACCAGAAGCGGATACTCCAACATGCAAGGATTTAAAAATCAAAGCGGAACAGAAAACAATTCCACTTACCATTATCAGTGACGGCGAAATTTTAGAAGAGAACCTTAAACAAGCCGGGTTAGATGAGAATTGGCTTTATAAGGAATTGGATAAAGGCGGAGTTAAAAATCCGAAGGAAGTCTGTTATGCTGAATGGCAAACAGGGAAGCCGCTTTATTTTCAGAAATATTGATACTATTTTTAGAAAAAGGACCTCTAGGGGTCCTTAAATATATTTATCACAAATTATCATTTTGGTTTTTTAAACACTAAAACGCGTTTAAGCATTAAAGCGCGAAGCTAAAAAAATATTAACATTCAAAATCAACGACAATAATGTCTTCGACGCCAATTTCCTGTAAATAGGCAAAAACCTCTTGATGGGCCGGATGTGGTCCGTAGTTTTCCAAGGACGTTCTGTCCTCAAATCGGACCGTTAATCCAATTTCAAAACCTTTGCTCCTATTTGAAAAATTGATTCCTTGCTGTATATCCATAATACCGGAGATCACTTCTTTTAGCAGCAGGGTCCTGCTAATTGCTTCTTGCTTTTGTTCTATGGTTGTCTCTGGTGAGAATTTCAGTAATACAATATGTTCTACCATTACTGTTTCCCCGCCTTACTGTTTAATTTTTCGCGGTCAAAACCGGCAATTTTCTTGTATTGATTGGCGATATCCTGTAATTCCTGCTGGGAAATGACATCATCTAAATTGGCAAAACCGTTAGGTGCGCGGTCTTCAACGATTTGCATGACCATTTCAGGCCCATTTTTCCGGTTTGCCATAACAATGTTGGCTGTTGGTTCTAATCTGGCTTCTTCATATGCCTTTAATGCCTGTTCTGCAGTCGGGTGTGCTAAAATGGCCTCTCCCAGGGCATCTGCATCCAAAATCGCCTGTGAAGCACCATTGGAGCCGATTGGATACATAGGATGGGCTGCATCTCCAAGCAACGTGATACGTCCGAAGGTCCAAGCGGAAAGCGGGTCACGGTCGACCATTGGGAACTCATACACTGCATCTGTTTCCTCAATTAGCTGCGGAACATTCAGCCAGCCAAAATCCCAGGCTGCAAATTGCGGAGCAAACTTTTCCTTATCAATTTTCTTATTCCAGTCAGCACGGTCAGGCATTTCGTTTTCAATTGCCAATTCTGCAATCCAGTTAACTAAAGAGCGCCCTTTTGCTGCGGTTTCGGGACAAACTGGATAGGCGACAAACTTTTGATCTTGGTAACCCGCCATGATCATTGATCTTCCGGTCAAAAATGGATCCGCTTCAGTAATTCCGCGCCATAAGATCCGGCCGCTGAATTTTGGCAGACCTTCACTTGGATAAAATGTTTTTCGGACAACCGAGTGGATGCCATCGGCGGCAATCATCATGTCCGCACTGTAAGGGCCAAGAGACTCCCCTGTTTTACGATTGATAAATCGGGCCGTTACCGTGTCTCCAACCTGTTCAAACGATTGAAAATGATGCCCGGTTAAAACGGCATCCTCCCCTAATTTTTGAATGACAGCTTTTAACAGCAGCATTTGCAGGCGTCCGCGGTGAATCGAATATTGCGGCCAATGGTAGCCGGCAGCTTTGCCACGTGGTTCCTGCCAAATTTTCTTGCCGAATTTGTTAACATACATGAGCTCGGCGGTTGGCAGGCCAGTTTTTTCAAGTTCATCTGCGAGGCCTAGCTCGGTGAGGACCCTGACAGCATGAGGCAAAAGGTTAATCCCGACTCCCAGCGCTCTTATCGTTTCGACACTCTCGAAAACGCGGACAGACACTCCGGCCTGATTAAGTTTAAGTGCCGTTACAAGGCCGCCGATTCCGCCGCCGACAATGAGTGCGGTTTTTATCTCTGACATTGCGTATCCTCCTATAAAATATACTGCTTTAGTATTTTGATATTTCTTAATTATTGCAACAAAATAAAAATATATCAATATATTTGTTCACCAGCCTGTACATACAAAAGACCCACTTAAAAGTGGGCCCGCAAAGGATTATATTAATACTTTATAAATATTCATATCTGTACTTTCTCGTCTTTTCCTAAGTTCTGGGACAATTCTCCGAACGTGTTCACTATTATCGTGCTGTCTCAAAGCTTCTTCATCTTCCCATTCCTCGATTGTTGCGAAAATGGTCGGATCGTTGATATCACCATGAAGCGTATACATGAAGCAGCCTTTTTCTTTTCTCGATTCGGTAATCACTTCACTCGCCAATTTAAGATATTCCTCAACATTTACGTCCGGTTTTAATTTAGATTTGCAGACAACTCTTATCATGTAATTAGCTCCCTTTTTATAAAAATTCTCACTAATTTTAGGCTTCTATTTGATTTTAGCATTTTTTAATAATAAAAGTTATCTACTTCTTTTGGGTTCAGTTGTAATTATTTTAGGTCAAAAATGATCATGACTGAAAACTAATCGCCTGTTTACCCATCTGAATCCATGACTCTTCAAAGCTATCTCTTGGAATTGTTTTATTTCCCTGCTCCGCTAATGGATCGTTGAGATAAACATAGTTTTCGTCATAGCCTACTAATAAAACACTGTGCTCTCTATAAGTAATTTGTACTTTCCCAGATGCTGTATCCCAAGTAGAAAATTCACTTTGAGGAAGTAATGCAAATCTTGAATTGGTGATGACCCACACAGGGGATCCTTTTTTAAGCATATTATAAACAGAGTCAATATTTTGTCCTGTTAAATCTATTATTCTACCTGGCAAATATATTTCGGCTAAATCCACGATCGGACCATGGTATACTCCATATCCCGAATTTTTAAATGAGTAAATATCTCCGACGAATCCGTCATTCGGATTTCCTTTCAAGCCATTTTGATCACGAAAAGGAATGGTTTTAATTTGTTTTGCTAGAGTCATTTTATCGACTGCCACACCTGCGTATTGAAGGAGCATGGCAAGGCTGGTGACTTCACATCCACGTGCCAGTTCCGGCATTTGCTGGATATGAGGAACATTGTTGATGATGATTTTTCCGTTTTGAGGTTGGATTTCTTGCTGGGTTTGGGTTGCTTGCTGAATTTGGGTTTCTTGTTGCGTTTTAGTTTCCTGCTGTGGCTCAGTTGCTGCCTGGACTTCATTTTCCTGAGATTCAACCGAGCTGGTTTCAGTTAAACCGGAAATATTTTGTTCCTCTTCGTTTGTTGCTTTCGTTACAGTACTATTTTCTGTTGTATTTGATGGAAGGTCGTCTTTTTGTGCTTCCGCATAGCTAACACTTGCGAGTATTCCCAATATAAAAATTACGGCAAAAATTTTTAGCTTCAATTTTGATTGGCCCCCGATTTCTCTCTATTTCCGCTTGGATGACCTTATTATGATGGGAATTCCTTAATTTTTTCTTAATAAAATGATGCATGAGAACCGTCCCCATGCATCATTCCCATGCATCATTTCTTTCTTATTTTTATTAGTTGATTTTCTAATACTGTGTCCGTGTCTAGGAGGTTTAGGGTTTTTAATTCTTCAATAGAAATGGCAAATTCTTTAGATATTTTGTATAAGGTGTCTCCTTTTTGGACTTTGTAGGTTTCGTATCCATCAAAGGAATGAAAGAATAGTATTTCTCCTTTCTCTTTTGCTGCATGTCCCCTATTTTTTGCGAGGATGCCGTTTTCCATTAATGTGTTGATGATTTGTTGTGCCCTAAAGGTATAGGAGTGTGCTTCAACCGCTTTTCGGCCTTGTTTTTGGATTTCGGAGCGTTGTTCTGGTTGATTCAGGTAGAATTTCACTTTTTGAATGGTTTCTTCCGGGGTTAGAGAGACTTCTAAATCTTTCCCTGGTACGAAATTTCGCCTGACTCCCGGCGTATCCATGGTAAGCAGAAAGCCGCCCGACCCTAATATTTCGTAGGTCCGTTGGGTCAATAACTCAGGATAATTTTGCAAACCTAAGATAATTTTCGAGGAACTGTATACTTTATTTGCCTCCTTATAGTTTAAAAAACCGTGAATCCAGTCCTTCGGAATTTTTACGCCTAAATAATCATCCATCCTGTCCCAATTTGCTCCCCAAAAATCAATCCGAACATTCGCTCTAAGAAGCGGCTTAATTAAAATTTCTAACGACTGATGGCGAAAATGACCTGGATACTTTTCTAAAATATCTGGATACGCATTCGCAACGATTGCAATCTCTGCTTCAAACTCTGGATGGCGGCTAATTGGATGGTGAAGGCTCTCCTCAAAGCCAAAATCTAAATGCTCCGAAGGAATACCTAATTGTTTATACGTGTCTACCTTGTCAGGGCTTAATGTAAAAACAAAGTCAGGCTGAATGGTTTTTACTAATGGAATGGACCAAACGTCGGTATAAGCGGGGTCTTCCACTGCCCAATAGACTAACGCAAGGTTATGCTTTGCCATCTGTTCACGGATGGTGATTTGTTTATCCTTTGTATGTTCCTCTCCCCAACCAATGGTAATGGCGAAATCGGGCCGAAAACTTTCAATCATATTAGATAGACCTTCCCTATTGATTGGACCCGAAATAAGAATGTCATGTCCGTGGGCTGTAAACCCCTTTGTTAGATTATTACTCCAGATTTCCCCGCTTTCTATAAAAAGAATTCGCACCTTTTTCACCTATTTCTTTTTAATTTTTAAAAACTCATTCACGTTGATGATATCTGATTGGAGGCCGTTTAATTTCTTGATTTCTTCCACACTGACGCCGAATTTTCTTGAGATGCTCCACAATGTATCCTTTGGCTGGATGGTATATATTTCATAGTTTTCCTTTAATGTATCCACATAGTGGATGAATCTCCCTGCCCCCGAACTTTCCGAGTTTTTTGGAAGAATTCCTGCCCCGATAAGTGTTTCGATGATAAATTCAGCCCGATGCTTGTACGAGTATTTTTCAACCGCTTTTATTCCGGCAGCTTTAACTTTCTTTACTTCTTCAGGATGACTTAAATAGTATTTTACAAGATCAATTGTTTCTTTAGCTGAATTGCTGACTAACAAATCTTGGCCGGGAGTAAATAATCTCCTAATCTCAGATGTATCATTTGTAAGCAAAAGACCTCCCGAACCAAGCACTTCATACGTCCGCTGGGTTACCTGGGTGTCGTGATTCTGGACACCTAGAATGATGTTTGCCGAACTGTACACCTTATTCGCTTCTGTATAGGGTAGAAACCCATGAATCCATTCATCGGGTATCTTCTTGCCAAGGATATGGTCCATTTGATCCCAATAACGTCCCCAAAAATCAATTCTGATATTTTCTTCTAAAAATGGAGCAAGAAGATCTTTAAGCGCTTTAAAACGGTAGTGGTCCGGCCTTTTTTCATAGAGCATTGGATAACCATTTGCCACAACGGCAATGGACACTTGATACGTATCATCTGAATTGTCGGGATAATGAACATCTGAATGATAGCCGAAATCCAAGTGCTCTGACGGAATCTTTAAGTCCCTGTAAAACTCCACTCTAGGAGGACAAATGGTAAATACAAAATCTGGTTCAATCGTCTTAATGAGGGGAAGTGAAAAAGTCAGCGTATAGCCAGGGTCTTCTGTTGCCCAATACACATGGGGAATGTTTGTGGGGGTGACATGCTTTCTGATCCACAATTGTTTTTCCTCTGTATGCTCGGCGGTATGCCCCATTGTAAATATTAAATCGGGTTGAAAGGTTGAGAGCATGTCAGGAATACTTGCCTCAGTCAACGGACCGGAGACCATGACCGTATGCCCAGCATCACGAAAGCCGTTCGGCAGACCATAAATCCACATTGGATTACTTTCTAAAAACAATATTCGCATTCTCAAACCCTCCCCTTTAAAAATTTTAGTCCCAAAGCATGTCACTTACTTTTACTAATTGATAGCCTTGTTTTTTGAGTTCCGGTATCACAAGCTCCATCGCCTCTGCTGTTGGTTTTCCATTTAAATGCGCTAAGACAATGTCATTACCCGTAAGGTTTGAAAAAATCCGTTGATAAATAAACTCTGCAGTTGGTTCCTTCCAGTCTAGAGTATCAATGCTCCAATAGATGGTAAAGGTGAGGTCCATTTCACCTGCTGCTTCCAGAAGGTTTTTATTCCAATAGCCAAATGGCGGCCGCAATAGTGGGCACCCTGATGTTCCAAGGACTTTTTCAAAACTAGCGGAAGTGGACTGTAATTCTGCTTGAATCTCATGTTTCGATTGTTTTGTTAAATCTGGGTGGCTATACGAATGATTGGCTATTTCATGTCCGTCTGAAATCATTCTTTTAGCGAGCTGCGGGTATTTTTCTATCCATGCACCAGTTAAAAACATCGTTGATTTTACATTGTATTTTTTTAAAACGTTTAAGATGTTTTCAGTATTTTCGGCACTGTCACCCGCATCAAATGTTAAAGCAATCATGTTATCATCTTTTAAACCTTTCGATATAAAAACCGAAGGCATTTTATGGGAGTTGGTATAATCCTTTTCAATCTTTAACGATTGGCCGGCATAAATAAAATCTGAAGTTAATTGGTTATCCTGTTTGAGCTTTTCTAGTGAAATACCAAACTCCTTGGAAATCTTAGCTAATGTTTCTCCATGGCAGATTGTATATAGGTCATATTTTTCATAATCGAGATTCTTTCGTACTCTAATTTTTAGAGGCAGGCCGGTATCAATGATGTCGGTGGTTAGGCTATTTAATTCCTTTAACCTAACAATGGGAACTCCAAACTCTCTAGAAATAAGGGACAAGGTATCCCCATTTTGAACTTTATAGATTTCAAATTCGCCCTGTTGAAAAGTTGTCCTATTTTCCATTTTAAGAGTGTAAGTACTTTTCCCTTTGCTGAAGATTCCTTCTTTCTCCAAAACCTCTACCATAAATTTAGCTCTTTCTTTATAAGAATGTTTACGGACAGCTTCAAGGCCGGCTTGGCGAATTCTCTCTCTTTCTTCAGGGTACTGAAGAAGATGGATCAAGATTTCGAGTGTTTCTTCAGGTGATGATGATGTCAGTAACTCTCTTCCTGACTTGAAAAGCCGATTAATTTCCGGTGTGTTATTGGTAATAAATAGGCCACCTGACCCTAGGACTTCATACGTTCGCTGCGTCAATTGTGTTTGCAGGTTTTGCAGCCCAATGGTGATATCAGAGGAACTATACACTTTATTTGCATTCGTGTAATCAATATAGCCACGGATCCATTCCTTAGGGATCTCCACTCCCAAATGCGGACCCATGCTTTCCCAATTGTTCCCGTAGAAATTAATTTGAATATTGTTTTCAAGTAATGGTGTAATCAAGCTTTTCATCGACTGATGCCGAAAATGACTTGGAAAATAGGATAGCTTTTTTGGGTATCCATTGGCTACGATCGAAACTGGCGCATAATAGTTTGGGTCGACATCCACGGGGTGATGTACTTTAGGATGGTAGCCGAAATCCAGATGTTCGGCAGGAATTCCTAGTCCCCGGTAGTAAGGAACCCGTTCCCGGCAAATAGTGAAAACAAAGTCCGGATGGGTTCTCCGAATATAAGGAATAGTAAAGATTTGTGTCGATGTCGGGTCTTCTGTAGCCCAGTACACATGAGGAATATTGCTATTTATGGTGCTTTCGTAAATTTTCTTCTGCTTTTCCACAGCGGTGTTTTCTGGCCCCCACCCCATCGTGATGATTAAGTTAGGCTGAAATTCCGAAATAAGTTTGCCAATATCGAGATTGTTGATTGGACCGGAAATTTTCACTTCGTGCCCTGCATCTATAAAGCCATTCGGTAATCCGTGAATCCACATGGGATGACTTTCTAAGAATAAAACGCGCATTATTTTCCTCCCACTCCCCTTTTGTTGCTGTTTGTCCATCATTTTTTTAAGCAGATTTATATATAAACACACAAATCCAATATTTGTAGAATCTAAAAGCATAGTATGCATTTTTTTGAGAATTGCATAGAAAGATTGCCCAATACGGGAAGAAATGAAATGTTTTTTCAGAAAAGCAAGTTGGTTAGGAAGCCACCAATCTATTCATATCATGACATTAATACATGCGTTTTTTATTATTTCAACATATATTAAATAATGATTAAATAAGCAAAGGAGACCACCATGGAGGATAATAAAAACTCGTTTCCCCTATATCATGGCAGCGAATCAATTCCTAAGATTTCTTTTATGGTAAATGTGGCATGGGGAAATCAATATTTAATAGACTTATTGGAATTGTTGAAGGAAAAAAATATTAGCCTTACTTTTTTTCTAGAGGGGAGATGGGTTGAAAATTTTCCTGAATTGGCACTCATGGTTAGAAATGCGAAACATGAGATTGGCAACCACGCCTATTCTCATCAGGATATGAGTACTATATCAACAGAAGAAATTCAAATGGAGATTACGAAAACCAATGAAATCATCAATAGAATACTAGGGGTTAGCCCTAAATATTTTACTCCGCCTTATGGGTCTTTTGATCAAAGAACGATTGACCATGCAGCGCAGCATAATATGACAACCATCATGTGGTCATTAGATACGATCGATTGGCGAATTGAAAATCCTGATGAGATTGTTGAGAACATAGCCCCTAACCTTAAGAATGGCGATATCATTTTAATGCACCCAACTAACTCCTCTTTAAAAGCACTTCCAGTTTTGATAGAAAAAGCTACCGAAAAAAATCTCCAAATTGTAAATATTTCCGAGTTGCTGAAGTCGAAGTGAGATTTTTTTAAATTTGGTAGAAAGGAGCCTGATTTTAATTAGATGAAAGATAAGGAGAATAAAAAATACCAATTATATATTGTGAACCCTTCAGACACACTTTGGGGAATATCGAAAAAATTCGGTGTTACAATTGACCAGCTAATGAAATTAAATAATCTAACTTCCGAAGAAATATTTTATGATCATGTCCTAAAAATCCAAGAAATTTTCGAAGATGATGTGTTTTTTGACAAAACGGTTAGTGAGGTAATCCCTGATCAAATTCCTGGCGGAACGCAGGCCAAAAGGTGGGCTAAAGCTATCTTGGAATCGGCTCAAAAGCACCAAGTTCCTTTTCAGATTCTCTACAGCATCATGGTCACGGAAAGCCGAGGAAACCCCAATTTAGTCTCTGATACTGGTGGAATTGGATTGATGCAATTACAAATCGAGACCGCGAATTTTCTTGGGGTGAACCCTTGTATTCCAGAAGAATCGATAGATGGTGCCGCTCGTTATTTAAAATCTCTCTTTGCTGAATTTAAGGATTGGACTCTTGCAATAGCAGCCTATAACTGCGGCCCCGATCGAGTCGAAAAATACAATGGAGTTCCGCCAATCATAATAACACAAAACTATGTAAAGAATGTCCTTTCCTATTGTAACGCTATTAATTGGGATGAAAATTAGAAATCTATTTATATTGAAAGAGGGGGGAATACCCCCTCTTATCCATTAGGCCCCTATTTTTAGCATGACTAGCATGTAAACTGATGAAAGGATGGTAATGATGGCGATGACCATTTTTAATTGGTGAAGAGGCACCTTCGTGGCGAACCGTGCGCCAGTTACAATCCCGACAATTGTCCCTATCAGACTAGCGATAATTAACGAGGATGTATTTATCATACTTGCATGGGCGAAATATCCAAAAACAGACGGAATGGCAATGACGACGGAGTTTAGGAGACTGACCCCGACTGCCACCCTGATGTTGACCCCAAGACTTGCTAATAACGGCACGAGTAAAATAGGTCCGCCGGCTCCTGTCAATGAGCAAATGGCAGATGTAAGGAAACCGACCAAAACAACCATTAATGAAGAATCGAGAATTTTCGAATGGTTATTGCCATTTAATGAATTTGTGTTTTCTTTATTTTTCTTTAATAAAATGGATAATCCCGCTAACAAGACAAAAACATAAAGAAGTAGTTTTGCCAGGAAATCCGGTATCATCACATTAATTTGCACACCCAAAAAAGCGCCGGGCAGACTGCCAATACTCAAATAAAGTGCCAATTTTAAATCCATATTTTTAGATTTCCAGTAGGAATAGGCACCGATGATGCCTGAGACTGAAAAGGATAAGAAACTAAGTGCAAGTGAATCATGCACGGGCATTTTTAAAACACCTACATAAATCAAAGGCAGGAGGAAACCAGAAATCCCCGACAACCCTAATAAAATTCCGATGATTAAATTGGAACCTATAACAAAACTCAATAGAAATAAATTAGTGTACATATTTACGACCTCAATTCCGCCAATCCAATTTGGCGAAAAATTAAATATTTGCCGTTACGGAAAGTTCCTATAGAGCAAGCTTGCTTTCATATTTTATTTTTCTTCATCGAGAGTAAGAACTTTTCTGTATTTCATTTATATTTTACCATTTACTAACACATTCGTTACATCATTACTGTTTACCGATTCGATTAGCGTGTTAAATTATGTGGGCTGAATATGGGCGATTAAAAAACCAATGATAATGGGGACGGTTTTCATGCATCAAATTGATGCATGAGAACCGTCCCCGTGCCTCAATATACTCTTTTAGCACCTACATAATATTTCGCCCAGTACCCAGTATCTAATGGGTAGGCTGCAATCCCCTTTGATGTGGTGGCGGAAACAAATTGGTTGTCCCCTATGTAAAATCCTACATGTGAAATGGTTCCAGGTGTGTTAACAGCGAAGAACACCAAATCTCCAGGCTGTAAATGAGCCCGGTCAATGGCTGTCCCTGTATTATAAAGCCCTCCAGAAGTATTGCGTGACATTGTTACACCATGCTGATTGAACATATAATAGACAAATCCCGAACAATCAAAGCCATTAGGTGTCACACCACCCCATTTGTAAGGAACACCGCGATAATTAGCTGTATCTCTGACTATTTCTTTCTTAATAACCGCGTGGTTAATGGCGGTATTTGTTGGTTCATTGATTGTCCCTGTCACAGGAAGACTGTAATCTGCCTGAAAGGTTTTGATCGCCTGTGTTGTTGGGGTATCGTAGCTTCCCGTCATAGTTGGGACGGTATAGTAGCCGAGGATCTGCAGGTTCTTTTGAACCGTTGCCAAATCGACACCGGGAACTGCAGTTTGTACTGGTCCAGATGCTGGTGAAGCGGCAACAGGTGCCCCCGAAGCCGTTGGAATTATTAATACCTGCCCTACCTTTAATATGTCGCTTGTTAATTGATTCGCTAGTTTTAATTGCTCGGCTGTAATGCTATACCGCTTCGTAATGGAATATACAGTATCACCTGGCACAACCGTATACTTCGTTTCAACTGTCTTGGCGGGAGCAGTTGGTTCTGTTGGTACTGTACCCACTGCCTGTCCATTTGGAATGATTAGGGTCTGACCAATGTGTAACATATCAATTTGCAAATCATTTGCCTTACGCAATGCATCCAGGCTTACCTTAAATTTCGCAGAAATCCCCCATAAAGTGTCACCTGCAACAACAGTATATTGATTAAACGCTGGTTCAGATGATGGTACTGGCGCAGGGGGCTGTGCGGGGGCAGGCTCTTGAACTTCGTTGGCTGCTTGGGGAATCGTTAGGATTTGTCCAACTCTTATTAGGTCTGATGTTAATTGATTACTACTTCTAAGTGCTTCGATTGACGTACCAAATCTTTTGGCAATTACAGACAAGCTGTCGCCCGAAACAACTGTATAGGTTGAAATAGCCTGGTTTTGGGCAGTAGGCGTTACATCCCGGACCTCCCCATTGCTCGGTTCACTTCCTATTAAAATTGGAATAATCAGTGTTTGCCCAATAAACGTGGCATCACTGTTCATGTTATTGGCTTGCTTAATTCCCTCAACAGTCGTTCCATATTTTTTAGCAAGAACAGTTAAATAATCCCCTGAAGCTACGGTATGAAACGCTTTTGGGATGATTAAAAGCTGATTCACCTTCAAAATATCGGAAGTTAAATGATTAGCTCTTTTGATATTATCAACACTTGTTCCAAATTTGACGGATAATCCCCAAAGTGTATCCCCAGATGAGACGTGGTAATAGATTGAGTCTGCGTGTGCCATCTGAGCTGGGGTGTTACCGTTTGAATCCTCCGCATGTGCAGTAGTCGAATGATCAGTCAGTGGAATCGAAGCAGCTGCAACCCCTCCAAGGATTACCTTGATCAATGTTACTTTTAAAAATGGGTACCTATTATTTAGAATCTGCTTGGCCAAAGAGGTAATATCTTTTTTATCCTTTGGAACAGTCCCTAACTCACCTGCAAACTCCGTTAATTGACCATCAAAGTAGAGGATTAATTCAAACTCATCCTGATTGGGAGCGACTCTTCTAATTTCATATGTTTGTAAATTCTCCATGCGCAGCCTTCTCCTTTGCCTTAAATCATGTTTCAGGGGTATTCTTCGCGAAAAAAGTATAGAATACAACCCTAAAGGCATTTTTCCGCTTATTACCATATTCGAGGCATAGGGACGGTTCTTATGCATCAAAATGATGCATAAGAACCGTCCCTATGTTTCATTTTATTAAATGGAGGTGGTTAAGTGGAGATTAAAAGATATGAGCTGCTCCAAGAACGAGACGGGGTTACGTTAGTGGTTTACCTCGATTCTTATTTGGAGGAGTTTTCGAATGAGCTGGGACCCTCGGATTTCAGAAGAAAAACTCTCCAAGTACAAATCAATCATTTGATCAGGGAAAGATTCCCTTATTTAAATATTAATGCGGCCAAGGTTATGGCCGGCTCACTATTGGTAACGACTATTTATTTTGGTTCCGACATTACGAAGGTAGGTGCAGAAACTACAATCGCTGGTCAGACTCAACAAACTGGTCAGTACGATGTGTATAAAGTCCAGGCCGGCGACAGTTTATATTCAATTGCAAGGAAGTTTAATGTAACAGTATCGTCTATTAAAACTACAAACAATTTAACTTCTGACACTATTTATGTAGGCCAGGTATTAAACCTGCCTTTTTATACATATACAGTCGTTGCAGGCGACACTTTATATTCGATTTCGAGGAAGTTTAACACATCCGTCGATAGTATTCGTTCTTATAATCAGCTTCCGAGCGATTTCCTTTCGATTGGACAAAAAATTAGGATTCCAAGGACTGTTGAGCAAACAACAGCTGCTACACCAACGCCAACGCCGACACCTACTCCGGAACCCGCGCCTGCTCCAGCACCTGCCCCTACTGTGGACACTACCAAAACAAGTACGTATCAAGTAGCAGCGGGGGATACCTTATATCAAATAGCAAAAAAATTCGCCACTACCGTGGACGCAATCAAAAAACTAAACAATTTAACAACTGATAGCATTTATGTCGGGCAAGTCTTAATAGTATCGCAGACACCAACCGTTCAAAGCCCGGAACCAGTGCAGACGCAGACTCCGCCTACTACAGTAACCACCACAACCTATACAGTGGTGGCAGGCGACTCTTTATCACTTATTGCCAAGCGATTTAACACGACTGTGGACCAAATTAAAACAGCAAATAAATTAACAAGCGATTTGATATATGTCGGTCAAATCCTAACAATTCCGGCTGGAAGCACTGCACCCGCCGATACAACAGCACCGGCAGCACCACTACTAAACCAAATCAGTACAATTACGTCGATCAACCAAGCAAGCGTACCCATATCAGGTTCTGTAGAAGCAAACGCAACCGTTTATCTAACACTATCAGATGGAATAAATTCACCAAAGTTATTTCAACTAAAAGCTGATGCCAGCGGCAGGTTTGAAACAAAAGTGGACACTTCCAGCTCACCAGACGGAACGATTACCATTACCGCTGTCGCAGCCGACCAGGCAGGAAACCGGAGTATGGAAAGCCGATTAATTGTCACGAAAGATACCATTATCAATGAACCTGTCCTGGACAGTACCGTAAAGGTAACAATTGAGAATGTAAAAAATTACACCCTTTTTGGAGTAACTGACCCTGGAGCCTTCGTGGATTTGACCGTTTCAGATGGTTTCCATCCAAATGTAACGATGAGAGCAATTGCCAATGAAATAGGCGAATTTCGTGCAAATGCCGATTTGATTTCTTTAAATGACGGGCAATTAGCCGTCACCGCACGGGCTATCGATCCATCTGGAAACATTAGCGCCATTAGACAAACCACAATTACAAAGAACACTAGCCTAGATGCGCCGCTGATCGGAAATGCGAAAATAATTAACAGCCAAACAGCTACAAATTATTCGATATTCGGGACTGCCCGGCCGGGGTCAAAAGTGGACCTATCTGTTTCAGATGGGACTTTAGGCAATACCATCACAACAACTGCTGTTGCGAATGCCAACGGCGAATTTATTGCTAATGTGGATGTAACTGCCCTGAGGGATGGTGCCCTCATCATTTCGGCTGTGCAAACAAGTCCAACGGGAATCAAAAGCCCTGCTGGAAAAATGACTGTTGCCAAAGATACAAGTGCTCCCCATGCACCAATTTTAAATAATAACAATTTTATTAATCAGGAAAACAAGAGCTCATTTTTGCTAAACGGAACTGGCGAACCTAATGCACAGGTGAACATCAAAGCCTTCGATGGTACAGGCAAGAGCGTTGAGTCAATCGGACAGGTGAATGAAACTGGCGGATACACCATTACCGCAGACCTGTCCAGCTTAAATGATGGCGATATCCGATTCGAAATCACCCAAGTCGACCAAGCCGGAAATAGGAGCCCATTTGCCGTCAAGACGCTGAACAAAGATACACTTGGTCCTGCTCGTATCCAATTTAGCCAGCCTCCTAGTATTTTTAGCGGAAACGTCAACACCTATAAACTAAGTGGTACTGTTGAACCTCTGATCACACTGGACTTGACCATTTCTGATGGTGTAACCAGCCTGGTTAAAACCACTGTAACAGATTCGCAAGGCAATTTTTCTTTGCCCATTGATGTTAGCAGCCTGAAGGATGGGGATATTACAGTAGCCGTTCTGGCCACTGACGCTGCCGGGAACAGAAGCCAGCTTCAGCCTTTGACCATAACAAAGGATACAACTGCACCGGAAGTGCCAGTAGCAACCGTGGCACCATATGTTAATCTGTTAAATCAGAATCAATTTTCTGTGAGTGGTTCTTCTGTGGAAGAAGGTGCTTCGGTTAAGATCACCGTTAGCGATGGAACAACCAATATAGCCAAAACCGCCATGATTTCAAACGGCAAATTTAATCTTAACTTTGATGTAGCCAGTTTGAAAGATGGAACCTTAACGCTGGAAATCATGCTGACAGATAAAGAAGGAAATGCAAGTAGCGTTCAAACTTCAACGGTTATAAAAGATACCGTTGTTCCAAATCCAGTCGTATCCAAAAACGGCTTTGGGTTTGAAAATAAACGTCCGATCTATACGATGCTTGGCACAGCAGAACCCTATTCTGTCGTTTATGCAACCATTCGCAACACAAATGGTGCAGAGTTAATGAGCACGTCTGGGACAGCGGACGCGGAAGGTTTTTATACTTTAAAATTCTATCTTGACCAAACAGATATGACCGGCGCTGGGACGGCTTCTGTATATCAAACGGACTTTGCAGGAAATATCAGCACCTTAGCCACGGTTCCACTATACAGCCATACCGCTGCAGCTGGCGAAAGCCTATTTATGATTGCGAAACGCTATAACACCACCGTTGACGCGTTAATGGCACTAAATCAGCTTACCAATAATGCCATACAGCCGAATCAGTTGTTACGATTACCTGTAACAGCGAGTGAAGTGGTCAATCTCGGCTATATGTATTTTGGCAATACCCAGGATTACGTTTCGATGGTGAACCAAACAGCCAGCTCCGTTAATACCGTGTCGCCGAGTTATTTTGATATCAATGCGAATGGTACCTTGAAATTGACCTACAGCTTGGACCCAACCTTTATTTCAGCAATGCATTTGCAAGGAATCCGCGTGGTCCCATTTTTAAGCAATCATTGGGATCGAAACATCGGCCGGGCCATGCTCGCCAATAAAGAGCTGGCTGCCCAGCAGATTGCCGATGCCATTGCCCGCTATAACTTGGACGGTGTAAATGTGGATATCGAAAATGTCACGGAAGTGGACCGGGCCAACTATACGGAATTTGTTCGGTTACTGCGGGAAAAGATTCCAGCTTGGAAGGAAGTTTCAGTGGCAGTTGCGGCAAATCCAAATGGCTGGACAACAGGCTGGCACGGCTCGTATGACTATAACAGCTTAGCAAAATATGCCGACTACTTAATGATCATGAGTTACGACGAAAGCTACCCCGGTGGAGCAGCAGGTCCTGTAGCCAGCAACCCTTGGGTAGAAAGGTCGGTTCAATATGCCTTCAATCAAAATGTCGCAGCTGATAAAATTGTCCTCGGCATCGCCCAATACGGACGATATTGGATTCAGGGGCAAACCTATGGAGGCTTTGGAATTTCGAATTGGCAGGTAGAACAATTAATAAAACAATATAACGGAACGGTTATTTTTGATGAAGTAAGCAAAACGCCAAAAGCGATTGTTACCATCAGAGAAGGAGACCCCAAGCCAGTTGTTGGGGGAACTACTTTGACTGCCGGTACCTATACCATCTGGTACGAAAACGAGGAATCGATTCGTCAAAAATTACTGCTGATTAGTAAATATAATTTGCGCGGTGTTGGAAACTGGAGTATCGGACAGGAGAACAAAGAGGTTTGGAACAGTTATGCGACTACCCTTCCTACAACCATGGCCGTAACTCAGGCTCCTTCACCTATGGAAGCGGCCGCTCCTCCAGCTCCATCGTATATATCGTATACAGTTGTTGCGGGCGATAATTTATATTCACTTGCCCTTCGATACAATACAACTGTCAGCCAAATTAAAGAAATCAACAATTTGACTACCGACACTCTTTATATTGGCCAGACATTAACATTACCGAACACAACCGGTACGAATACAACACCTACGCCGGCGCCTGCTGCAACCACCACCACCGTGAACTATACGGTAGTGGCGGGCGATTCATTATCAGTCATTGCAAATCGATATAATACGACGGTGACAGCCATTAAAGATGAAAACCAGTTAACAACTGATACGATTTACGTAGGGCAAACCTTAAAAATCACGACAACAAACTCGACACAAGTGAATTCAACCGTCATTACGTACAAAGTGGTGTCCGGTGATTCCTTATCCGCCATTGCGATGCGGTATAACACCACCGTCACCGCTATTAAAGAACTAAACGGCTTAACAACAGATACCATATATGTGGGACAAACTTTAAAAATCCCAGGATGAGACGCAGGAACGGTTCTTGTGCATCGCAGGCATGATGCACGAGAACCGTCCCCATGTTTCACTGCCTTCATGAGCTTTCCACAAAAAAAACCTATAGAGTGACTTTTTTCAAAATGTCTACTCTACAGGTTCCTTGTTACTACTTCAGGTCCTTGCTGTATTCCCTCATCTGCACGCCGTTTTTATCGTCGTAGGCAATTAATACTAAGCCTAATTCATGTTCAAGCTGCTTTATCTTTTCCTTCTCATTTTCTGTGATATCGGCTATTTGATACATTATCCCACTCCTTGTTTAAAAGAATCATGGGATTATTATCACCTGATCTATTGGGATTATACGATAAAAACAGTTAACATAAAGTTATAATCAATTGGTATTTTCCCTATTCTTTACGTTTAACTCGATAATATTTACCAGCTCCTCAATAATATCGTTTAACCTCATCATGCTTGTGTCTTTATTAAGGATTTGAGAAGTTTTATAAAGCAAAATTTCCTCTTGATCACTCATAAAAAAAGCCTCCATTCGATGTTAGTTCCCTAACGCCATTCCCTACTTATATATGTAATTTACACCTATTATACAACAGACCACCTTTATATGTAAATTACATATATAAAATATTCCTGAAGTACAGGGACGGTTCTTGTGTCTCATTTTCTGACACACGAGAACCGTCCCCGTGTTGCACCCCTGTTTCAAAAAGGAACCTGCGTCTAAGACTCAAGTTCCCTCTACGATCTTATTTGCAGCTTTTCTCGCTCTCAAAAATCGGACTAGGTTTAAAACAATTACTTTTGAAACAGCGTAGGTTGGGACTGCCAAGACCATTCCGAGTACGCCTGCCAGGTTGCCAGCAGCCAATAAAATAATGATGATCGTTGCCGGGTGTGTATCCAAAGATTTACCTAAGATCATCGGTGACAGGAAGTTCCCTTCTATTTGCTGAGCGACAAGGATCACGACAATAACTAATAAAGCTTTCGTTGGTGACTCAAACAAAGCAACAAGTACAGCAGGGGCACCGCCAATGATTGGGCCTACATAAGGAATAATGTTGGTAAAGGCAACAATGATCGCCAAAATTAACGCATAGGGCAAATCAATGATTAAATAACCGATAAAAGACAAGGTTCCGACTGCCAGGGCAACCATAACCTGCCCCTGGATGTAGGCAGATAATGTCTCCCCTGTTTCTTTTAAAATCTTTAGGCCTTCATCTCTGTAACCTGCCGGAATAAAATTTGAAACGGCTTTTGGAAAATTATGACCATCCTTAAACATATAAAATAATAGAAATGGTACTGTGACAAGAATAATAGCCAGATTGGTGACCATACCAAACAAACCAAGTAGAGCGTTCGTCAGTGTTTTTGGCAATGTATTTGCATATTCCATTAACCGTTGCTGGATCGTGTCAATAATTTCACTTTGGGTATCCCGAAAGCTTTTAAACTCTGAAGACTTAACCATATTTTTCAAAAACTCAGTAGTCTCATGAGCAAAGACCGGCAGATTATTGGCAAGGTCCGTCGCCTGTTTAGAAACAATCGGAACCAAGCTGCTAATCGCCAACACAAGGAGGCCAATAAACCCGACATAAATGATAAGGATCGAGGCGATTCTTGGCAGCTTTTTACGTTCGAGAAAATTCACTAATGGATTTAAAAGGAAATAAAGAAATCCAGTAATCAGAATGGGAAAGAAAACCGTTGAGAAAAAGACTCCTATCGGCTTAAACATAAAGGTAATTTTTGTTGAAACGAAAATAATCGATAAAATAAGCAAAATTTGAATGAGCCAGAATTGTAATTTTGATTTTGACACGGTTTGTACCCCTTGCCTCTATATTTGGGTTAAAGTATATCAAAGTATTGGAATAATATACAGTATATTCATAGGGATTTTAATCGTTTTTTCTATGTTCTTTTTAAAAATTATTGCGGATATAGGATCGCCGAATCTACTTATCGCAGTAACTGCTCATAAAATTACAGATATGAAACCCTCCTTAATGAGCATTGGCCGGCTTCCTGCTGCAACTGGGGCGCATAGTGACTCAATTTTTTAATAAAATAGCAGGTCTCAGGAAAATGATGGATTAAAAATCGTAACGTTTCCTTATTTAATAGCATGTTTCCTTTATATTTCATGGTCATAGCATAGATAAACCTGCTCATTTCGAGTGTGGTTTTCCCGACTTCTACAGCAAAATCTGTTTGTCTTGCAAACCCCGGCTCCTTGAACCGCAAATATCCTTTTAAATGATGATTCTGAACAATGAAAGCTTGATATTTACCGATATAGAGATCAGTTTGTTTGGAAACCATAATCTCAATTGGGTCAATTAAATTTTTAAATAATACAGCATGCCCGAGCTGATCCTCAAGCCACAAATCCATTAATTGGACGAGACTGAGAGGAACTGGATCTGAACCTTTCACGAAATAAGTTAAGATTCTTAAATATTCCTGGTTTTCATTTAATGTACCGTTAAGGTAGGTCGGGGACAAATTCAAGTTGACTGCATTCTCAATTCTAAGAGCCTGAAGAGCTCCCTCAAATTCGAAATACCCTTCCGCAATCGGCCAGACTCTTCTTGAAAACTCCATTGCTGAAGGATCATTATGGACAACATTGGGTGATACGAGGTCTAATTGTTTCAACAAATCATCAAACAACTGTATATACTGTTCAGCCGTTTGCACGTATTCAACTTCACTCACAGATAAATGATCTCGGACAAAATAAGCATGGTCGCGAAGTACTTCTAACCAAAATACATGTTCTTCCCATAATGAAATCATATCTCCCGCCCCTTTCTTAGTTGCCCCTCACAGTAAATGTTATTGTTGGGCCGATAAGAAATGAACCATAGGGCTTATAAAAATTCATTATTCCATCACATAAACAACCATGAAAAGGTAAAAATAGAAATATCAATAGAATATTTTCTTGAAAAAAGCAGATAAAACACTGATGATTTTCATGACCATTTTACCATGGCTAAGCATTTCGTTATTGGGGAGGAAAACACTTAAAAGATTTCTGCCAGGCGGCATTTTTATGAGCTTATATCTGATTGCAGAAGGAAGATTTGCGGAAAAGAAAAAATGGTGGTGGTTTCCTTATTCAGTCAAACCCAATGTTTTTGCAGAATTACCGTTAATATTGGGACCTTTCTTAGTTGGCTCCCTATGGATTTTAAAATTCACCTATGGAAAGTTCAATCTTTACCTTTTGGTGAATATCATTATTGACTCCATTTTTACTTTCATTGGGTTGAATTGGTTAAAGAAAATAGGATATGTCTCTTTAGTAAGACTAAATAAATTCCAACTATCCCTCGTATTTCTAATAAAATCATTCGTACTGTATGGATTTCAAGTTGTCTATGAAAAATGCTTCCCTCAAAATGAAACATAGGGACGGTTCTTGTGCCTCAAACGCAAGAACCGTCCCAAGTTTGAGTCCGGCCACACTGTTCCCTTTAAATCCGCCGATTCAAACTCTGAGCGGGCTACCCTTTCACTTTACCAAATAGTAAGGTCGCCAGCCAATTCCCTAATAAAGCATAATAATCGATTGAACCGCTCCTTCACTGAACCCCCTGTAATCAGTCAAAACAAACATATTTTCACCTTACACATAAAAAGGCCTGACTCATATTTTGAGCCAAGCCCGGACTTCATTCTTATTTTTCAAAAATGGCATTGGATAATAGACGGAACAAGTAATCTGTATGATCACGGAATCCAGCTTCTAATCCGATTAGAGTTACGTCTTTATCCTGCTCCTTCACAATTATAGCCTGACCCTTGGCATCTGCTTTTTTATTAATCCAATGACCAGCCATAAAGAAATCATCATTACTTCCTAAACTAGCAATTACTTCATCATTGCCTGTACCAGTATACCAAACCGGGCGGTAAACAAAACCAAGATCATCCTGGTCATAACCGGCAGCTACCCCAGTTCCCGAATAATTTACCTTTACGATTCCGTTACTGTTAGATCCGGCGGTGTTAATTGTATCATCAGTAAGGCCCAGTGTTTTTGTTGCGTTCGATGCCCCTGCACCAACCGCAATATATTTTCCGCCATTACCTAAGAAATCATTAACATTGTTTTTAAAAGAATCAAATTGGCTAGCAGCTTGGAAGCCAAATTCTTTATTGGCAGCTGATAATCTATCTGGCAGGGAGATTAGACTTTCTGTTCCGCTATAGACAAATACATCAAATCCGCTTAAACCATTTTCAGCCACCTCAACTGGTGTCACTTCCGTTACGGCAAAGCCAAGTCGTTTAAGGGCCAGCTTCGTACCGCTATGGGACTGCTGTTTCCCCATGCCGCCATCCTTCAAGATAGCCACTTTTAAGCTCGATAATTTAGCTGCATTAGCTGGTACCTTTTCAGTGCTTCCCACTTGGAGGCCAGATGCCTTGACCGCAGAAGCAATTTGATTAGCTGCTGCCTCCACATAAAAGTCACCTTTATCATCACGCTTCACAGATACCCCTTGCTGAAGTAGTGCATTTACTAGATTAACAGCTTTTACTGAACTATTCGGTATAACAAAAGGCCCTTTTCCGGTAACCGCCCCTTGTTCTGTAACCTGGTTAACTTTTGTTGTAACTACATTCACATCATTTTGCGTTGAAATAGCTTCAAAGCCCCAAAGCCCCGGTAAGCTCCATGCTGAAATATCGTACATAGCTGGTGTATCATTTGAGATGTCCTCCCCATCCCATAGCATCGTGTTGGCTAATCCAGCCTTGGCTTGATCCATTTTTACAATATAGGTACCTTTTGGATAGTTTTTTCCATCAACAATGAAACCTTTTGCCGCTTGAACCACTTCAATATCGTTTTTCAGCAAATGATTAATGGCTTTATCCGTTACAGTTGGATCCTGTTCATTGACAGGCAGGATATAAGCTTTTGGGAAGAAGCCGTCCTTATGGAACGGATGGTCAAAGTTGATTCCGCGTTTAAACATTTCAATTTGATCGGTAATCATTGCCTGCTTATTCTCTGTAGCAAATTTCAGTGCGCCCATAATGGCATCATACTGCCAGCGAACACCATCCCAATCGTTGGTCGGTGCTTCTAATGTGTGACCATAGGCACCATGGTACATCGCATACATCGGAGTAAAAATTGGCGAATAGTCATCCCAGCCCGCGGAGTCATCGCGCTGCGGAACATAAACACCCTCCATGCTCTTATACAAATTACCTGTAAAACTAGCTTGATCGGCCATGATATTGGCTTCCATTGCTTCAGCCTGCTGATACGCCCATTTATTATAAAGATCATACTCATAGTTCGGATTATGCGGTGGTGTACAAGGTTCGATTAAGCCTTGATGGTTTGGAGCATAATTTTTTACATAACCATGTGTGTCAAGGAATACCATCGGATTCCATTCTTTAATCAACTCAACCGTTTCCTGCGTTTCCGGCTGTGATTGCGTGATAAAATCACGGTTTAAATCAATTCCTTCACCGTTAAAACGGGTAGCATTGACACGGCCATCAGGATTTTGGACAACATTAAAAATTAGTATATTGTTAGCTAAAATATCTTTTGTCTCTTGATCATCCTGTGTCGCAAAGCGTTCAATTAACTGAAGAACTGCATCGCTTCCTACAAACTCTGTTCCATGTATTGAACCATTGATCATAATCGGAACTTTAAAATCTGGGTTGGCGGCAATCCAGTCTTGAGCTTTGCTTGGATTTTTAAACATTTGTTTCCTTAAAGATTGTATTTTACCAAATTTTCCTTGTGTGGTTGGGTCTGCAATGGTGACAACATAAAGAGGATTCCCGTCTGCTGATGTTCCACGGACTTCAACCTTCACACGGTTGGATTGTTTCTCAATATCTTTTAGCCTCGTGCCAATTTGCGAGAACTTAACAAAATGATAGTTCTCACTATTAAACTTGCTCCCATCTTGTTCTTCGTATGTATTAACGTTTGTCCACTTTTGACCTTCCGCATAACCAGCTGAAAATGGCACAGTGGAAACTAGACTAATAATCAACAAGCTTGCTGCAGCTTTTTTCTTTTTGTTCTTTTTCATTGATTCACCCCCTAATTTTGTATATTTACTATCCTTATTGTATTTTTATTCTATTATCAACAAATGAAAATAACATCCTACTATTTTCCTTAATTGTAAGTTAATGGAATAGTATTTAGTATCTATTATTATTAAACAGGCGTTTCCGCTGCTTAGCACCATTAATGTTTGGGCAAGGAGGGGATAATTCCATAATTAACCACCTAGAAAAAAAGGAGCCTGAGCCTGAGTCTAAGACTCAAGCTCATCTACTATATTATTCGCCACTTTTTTCTCGCTCTAAGCGCCAATACAACTTATTTATTCAAAGGTTAGTAGAGAACATAATTCAAAAGCTTACGAAAGCCAGAGAACGGAGGATTACCCAAATTTTTATTCCGGATCTTTTTAGAAATCTGCTTTTCATTCTTATTTTCATAAGCCATTCTGCATAAAACTTGTTGACTATTGATTTCAACTTCATTTTCTGCTTTTTTTACATAATAATATTCCCCAGTGGAATCCTGCTCACGTGCCTTGCTATTATCCTCCAACATAAGTGTCAGCCATCCCTTAATTCGTTGTTTTAAATGACTTTTAAGGATTGGGAAAAGGATTTCAACACGATTTTCCATGTTTCTTGTCATTAAATCTGCAGATGATAAAAATAATTTCGCTTCTCCATTATGGTGAAAATAGTAAATCCTCGAGTGCTCTAAAAACACACCGACAATACTTCTGACGGTTATATTTTCGCTGACACCTTTAATTCCTGGACGAAGGCAGCAAATTCCCCTCACAATTAAATCAATCTCAACACCTGCAATAGAGGCTTCATATAATTTCAAAATGATTTTCTTGTCAGTTAATGAATTCATCTTGGCGATGATGTGACCATTTCCATTTTCCTTATGGTGAACGATTTCCTGATCAATTAACTCAATGACAGAATCCCTTATACCAAATGGAGATACCGATAAATGATGATATTCTGGAATTTCCATATGGCCGCTTAAGTAATTAAAAAAGTTGGTCGCATCGATGCCAATTTCTTCATTTGTGGTAATTAATCCTATGTCTGTATAGAGCTTTGCTGTGGCGTCATTGTAATTTCCAGTGCCTAAATGGACAAAACGTTCTATTTTCCCTTGTTTTCGCCGTACAACAAGCGTGATTTTACTATGGGTTTTTAAGTGTGTCATTCCGTATATCACATGGCAGCCAGCTTGCTCTAATTCTTTCGCCCATTGTACATTGTTTTCTTCATCAAAACGCGCTTTTAATTCAACTAGAACCGTTACTTGTTTTCCATTTTCCGCTGCTCTCTGCAGACTTTTAATGATAGGAGAATTTCCGCTTACCCGATAAAGCGTTTGCTTAATGGCCAATACATCTGGGTCATCGGCAGCCTGAGAAATAAATTGAACCACCGGTTCAAATGATTCATAAGGGTGATGAAGCAAAATATCTTCCTTAAGAGCTTTAGTAAAAATGTCTTCTTCTCTATCTAAATCTTGAGGGGGCTGAGGAATATAGGATGGTTGTTCTAGGTTCTCATGAGTGGTTCGAACAACTTTACAAAATGAGAAGAGAAACGTTAAATCAAGAGGCGCCTGAACATAATAGACATCCTTATCGTGGATTTCCAACTCCTCAATTAAATAGGAAACCACTTGTTCGTCATGGCATTGAAGCTGGACTTCTAATCTAACACTTGCCCCCCATTTGCGCTTCTTGAGCTCCTCTTCGATTTCGTGTAATAAATCGACGGCTTCGTCCTCATGAATATCTAAATCTGCATTTCTTGTAATACGGAATGGAGTTACAGAATGGATAAGCTGACCTCTAAATAATTTTTGAATAAAATGGGAAATCACCTGTTCTAATAACACAAAGTGTCTTTGGCAATCATTTGAAGGTAGCTCAATGAAGCGGTCAATCACTGCTGGAACTTGTACAATCGCCAGCTTACCATTAAAAGGAAATGGGGTTCCTTTTTCTTCCGTTTCCTCTAGGACGATGGCCAGGTTCAATGATTTATTTAATAACATTGGAAAAGGACGATAAGCATCAATTGCCATTGGAGTTAAAACTGGGAAAAGTTGTTCATCAAAATATGTCTCTAAGTAAGCTAAATATCTGGAATTTACTTCTGAGACAGGGATTATTCTGACCCCAACCTTGTCCAATTTAGGGGATAATTCATTTAAATACGTATAATCTTGCTTCTCAACCAGATTGCGCGTGATTGTAGAAATGGCAGCAAGTTGCTCTTTTGGTGTTAATCCTGCTTTATTTTCGGGTCGATTAAATCCGGCCTTCACCTGGTCTAATAAACCTGCTACCCTAACCATGAAAAACTCATCTAGGTTTGAGCTGAAAATCGCCAAAAACTTATATCGCTCTAATAAAGGATTTCGTTTATCCATTGCTTCCTCTAAGACTCTCTGATTAAAAGACAGCCAACTTAACTCCCTATTATTATAATAGGATGGGTTATCTATATTTATGATCGTGCTGTCTTTACTTGATGTGTCCACGAATGTTACATCTCCTTTATTAACATTACAAATTTATAACTTTAACAAAATTTAATATATCATTAAAATGTTAAACTATTGTAAATTCAATATTAATTTGATGTAAAGACATGGTTCTTGGCAACAGTAGTGACCGCATTAATATAGTTATACACGGTCACCTAGTTTAATACACAAATATTACTTTATCAATTGATATTCTGGAACGAGTGTGATTTTCAATAGTTTTTCAATATGTTTTTTATGCTTATCCAACTGGTGTGATTCAGGAGCAAAATTTTCGCGACATTTTATGTTCATGACCCAACAATTTTCATATGGACTAATCTTTATCGCATGAACAATGCCACGCTCTGTCGTATTTAAACACCTAGATAATTTTAGAATAACTCCCAGCAAGCATAGTTTTTTTCGTTCTTCTTTGGAATACCAATTCTTAAAAGGTTCTATATATTGCCGAAAAGTTCCCCTTCCCTTATAAGATGAAATCAGGGCTAATTTCACACGATCCTGTTGGGAGAGTCCGGCAATTTGTCTATTTGCCAACAAGTAAAATGTAACTGGGCTAGATTCTTCATTGGCATATTTCCCTAAGTGGAAGATATTAGCACCTGTTTTTATCAGGTGGAGATCGTGATCCGATAACCCCATTTCATCTCCCTTTACTTCCTTTATTTGTTCAAAAAGCATAACCGCTATTTCGGTTAATTGTTTAGCCTTATTTAAATCAATATCATATTCCTCCATCAGTTCACGGATTTCAGAATCAATCAGGGATGTAGCATCCTCTTCTGCTTTCCTCCACTTACTGTATAGCAGGCCTTCACGTAACCCTTTACTACTTAAAACGAACTTTGTCGCCCCTGATATGTCACATAAAATCTCAAATGTCTCAAAGGCCGTCAAAATGGTATCGGCCCGTTCCTTCGAAAGACCTTCTACATTTTGTAGTCCAGCAAAAGATAAAGGTTTAATCCTTTCTTTTATTTCAGTAATATCCGATACGTTCATCTCATATTGATGAATTCCCGCAATCGGATATCGTGTTAAGCTTTGATGAAGCTGGGCAGTGTTCCGAGCACTTCCTCCCATCGCAATGATCGGGACCTGTTTATTCAGAATCCATGGAAGGCTTTTAAACTGATCTCTTATATACTGACGAATCTCCATCAACTCTTGGTCAGCAGGGACATCCCCCTGAACAAACTGTAGCTTTAATGACAAAGCGCCAAACGGAAGACTAGCATAATGAACGAGTTTATGGTTGGAGAAATAGGTAATTTCAGTACTCCCTCCTCCCAAATCGACAGTGATACCTTCTTTTATATTGATTGAATGAGCAACAGCTGAATAACCGTAATAGGCTTCTTCATAGTCGTCCAATACATTGATTGATAACCCTGTCTTTTCCTGAATCATTTGTACGATATTTTCCTTATTCTTAGCTTGTCTTATGGTTGCAGTTGCCACACATATGATTTCTTTTACACCATAAAGGTTGATGATCATTTTAAAGCTTTTAAGGGTTTCAATGATTAAAAAAACACCTTCTTCTTTTAAGGATTGTTGATGATCCAGATATGCCCGCAGACGTGCTGTCTTTTTAATGTTTTCAACTTCTTTAAATTGTCTGCCCTTTTCTAGTTTTTCATAAATGACAAGCCTAATGGTATTAGAACCTATGTCAATAACCGCCACTTTTTCTTTCAAAACTACGATCACCCTTTTTAGAATTTAGCATTGTTTATTTAATCGTATAATTTGATTTCCTTGACTTCAAGGCCGTAATGTAAAATTTTCGTTAAAATCAATTTAGCGGAAAATTTTTTTCAGTTAGTGTTTGTGCTTCTATTAAAAGAGACAGGAACACTGGATTCCTGTCTCAAATATCAATCATTCAACCCAATCATTGTTATTGTAAAAATTATCCACGCTTTTAAAGTCTTCGCCATGCAAAATAGGTAAGTTAATATATAAAAGAGTATAAATAATCGTGGTTAAATAAATTGATAAAAAAATATTTTCCACTCCAAACACCTCATTAGTCTTTAAGAATTATAGATCAAAACTATTTGTTGGATGAAATTTTAATTCCGATTTATGTACTAATTCGATTTTATAATAATCAGCAGAATCAACTTCTTTTATTTCGCAAAAACCCGAAGTGTACTCATAAAGGAGAATATATTTTTTATTATTATAAAGAACGTTTTGATTTAACATTAATACAAATTCCCCCTTAATCAATCATTGTTACTCATTTTATTTTATAAGCGTTTTATTAAATACTGATTAATTTAATGTAAAGTTTTATTAAGTATTTTCCACAGCATCCTACTATTTTCCTGAATACAGGAAAGGAAATGGAAGTCTTTAGTTACATTTCTGTTGAGCCTTCAGGATTGAACAACAGTCAAAAAAAGCTTGGTTTAGGAGCTACTAAACCAAGACTTTTATGAGTTTATTCATTTTATTGCGCAATAGCCAATGGCACTAATAGTTTAATGCGCTCTTCCGCTTTATATTCAAATGGTTTCGAAAGTGTTTTTACAAAGTTAACAGTTCCCTGAAGATCTTCTGGGCCAACTTCTAAATCTGTTGCAAGATCTTTAATACCATATTTGACATTACCATACATATAGTTGTTAACAACTACTGTATATTCTTTATTTCTGTCAATCCTTGACCCATCTGGCAAGAGGATGTCTACTACTTTACCTGTATTTCCATCCCACGTGTACTTAAAACCAGCAACATGGAAATCTAATCTGTATGTTTGTGTCCCATCAACCTCAGTAGAAGGTGTAATTTGGTTATTTAGAACAGTTTCCAAATCTGAACCGCTAAGCTTTACTTTATTTAACACATTGCCGAAAGGCTGTATAGAGAAAAGGTCTCCAAACGTTACTTTCCCAGCATCGAGATTTGCACGGACACCGCCTCCATTCATTAAGGCAAAGTCCGCATTCATTTCAGCCTTCATCCCATCCGCAATCAAGTTCCCAAGTGCAAGATCACCTTTGCGCTCTTTACAAAAATTTTACATAGGATTTATAGGGTTTTATTCATTTTTGACAAATTCTATACATAAGAAATGTGCGAGGGGGAATTCATTCATGAAACACAAAAGAACCTATTTTATAATCAATGATTTAGTATTTGAAGTTGAGAAACCAGAAATTATGGTGAAATATATTAAAAAAACACAGATTAAAATTGAAAATGAGGAATATAAAGAATTACGAAAAGAATTCAATGAAGATGTTTATCATATTGTAAAGACACCTGATGGGTGGGTAATTTCAGAAAAAGAGTAACATAAGTTAATTTTCCCCATATAAAAAAACCTAGATAACTCATCATTATCTAGGTACCCTTTCTTGGAGAATATCTCGTTTCAAAGAATTTTTAAGCAGTTTAATTTCTCCATTTGGTTTAGGAAATTCACTAATATTTTCATATTTTTCTTCCCTATTTGGATTGGTTGAATCTTCAATCACATATTCCTTAAACGAGCAGCTAAATAGTTTACGCGCGATTCTTCCTTTTTCACCAATTAGGTTGAACCAGCTTTGCGCAACATAAAAAGGGTTCGTTAATATTCTATCAATAATAAAAGAAATGCTGTCCTGTTCTTCCTCTGATGTAAATTTTATTTTTGAAGAAAGGGCTAAGATAAAATAGTTTTTGGACTTATCTACTTCCAGTAATTGAAGATGGTACCTCTCACGCTGCTTTTCATTAAAGCCCTTTAGTACCGTTTCGATACTTTTATCAATATCTATTTCAAATTTACCCGCATCTCTCCAGCACGATATTCGTGGATCAAATAAAGACAGTGTTAGTATATAATATGCTGCATAGTTTTTGTGATCAAATACTTCATTGCGTTTTTTTTCATCTTCCGGTACAACAATAAATTTTTTATAGTCTGCAAAAAAATGATCCATCATATCATACACCTTCTTTCAAACCTTAATAGAATGATTAAAAACAGTTTTTCTCCTTATCTTTCAACATATCTTTTATATTTCTTTTTAAAAACTTAAATTCCTGCTTATTATTACATAAATCCACATTAATCATGGTTTTTACTAAAAAAGTCCTATCACCTGATCAAAAAATGTCGTAAGAAGGAGTAAACAAAATAATCCCGATAGCATTTGCCATCGGGATCCTCTACCTACTTATTAAATTACTTTTTCCTCCAAGCTCAATTCGTCTTCCCTGTTACGGGAAAATAATTTGGCAAGGGCTTCTGGCAAGGCAATCATCGCCGGCAAAAAGACCGGAAGCAGGATAAAGCATAGGACGACTAGACCTGTGATGACGGCTATTGCCAATTCACCCAACAGGATAATTCCGGATGGCATTAGTGTAGCAAAGGTGCCACCGAGTATAATGACTGCCGATATAATGACTCCACCTGTATGTCTGGAAGCCAAAACGATTGCCTCTTTTGGCGACAGATGTTGATATTCCTTATAACGCATCATTAAGAATATGCTATAGTCCACTCCCAAGGCTACAATGATGATGAAAGAGAAGAATGGAACAAAGGAAGAAATACCGGCATATCCCAGCCAATCTATGAAAATATAGTTAATGATAAACATTGCAGTATAATAGGCTCCTAAAAGGGACGCAGTGATGAAAACTGGTGTCCAGAACGAACGTATGACTAAGAACAAGACAAGTAATACTCCGATAATGACGATCGTGGTTGCTTTATTCAAGTCACGGCTCAAGATATCGTTCATATCATTCGTTGTGGCGCTTGGTCCTGACACACCCGACTTGGCATGTGAAAGATTTGTGCCTTTTAGTCCATTTGAAACAGCTTTATTGATCTTATTGATTGTGTTTAAAGCATCTTTAGAATAAGGATCATTCTCTAACACAATCGTCATCTTCGTAATTTTTCGATCATTGGACATGAACACGTCTAATGATTTTTTAAAGTTTTCATCCGTCAATGCTTCCTTCGGGATAAAGAAGGTTTTACTTGTATTAAACTGTGTTAAGAAACCATTCGTCTTTCCTAAACCGTCAGAAATCTGCTGTAAACCACCGTTTACTTCTGATAGCTTTTGTCCAAACGTACTGAATCCATTGAGACCTGCTACAAGCTGCTGCTGACCTGTCTTCATCTGGCCAAGTCCATTGGCGACACTATTCATATTAGTTACGATTGTACCTATTCCCGACGAAGCTTTCCCTAGGCCATCTTCCAGCTTTTTCAAACCATCCGCCATCTGGGATAAGCCGCTGCTCATGCTGGCAAGATTATTATTTGCTGTAGCGAAACCAGCCGTTACTGCATTATAATTTTCATTTAATGTGTTGATTCCTTCAGGTGTAATTTGACTTAAAGACGATGATACCTGATCAATTGTTTGCTTTAGTGCTAGGTAATTGGTGTCATTACTCGAATTTGAATAACTGCTGCCTAAAGCATCCACCATGGTCTGCATTTGCGTGAGTGCGCTTTTTACACCAAGCAGTGCCTGTGCTGCACCTTGGTAGTGGGTTCCCATCTCAGCGTAGCCAGCCTGCATTTTCCCATAATTATCTGCTAACACCGCTACTCCATTGCTCATCTTTGACAAATTCGTTTGGATGGCAGCAATGCCGCTCATAATCGTTTGGGAGTTGCTTGATCCACCATCTATTCCGGATTGGATTTGCTTTAATCCATTTGTTAGGGCGGTCATACCTTCTTGAAGCTTGGCTGTACCATCCACCATTTGGTTAACCTGTGAAAAGTCCGCAGATCCCAATTTTTCTTGAGCAAGCTTCAAGCCATCATTTATTTGATCCACACCATCTTGAGTTTTTGAAATACCATCCGTTACAGACCCCATTTGACTGTCGACGTAAAAACCAGCAATTGGCTCTCCTTGAGGTTGTGTTGCTGAAGAAACCTGCTTAACCCCATTAATACTCTTGAGTCTCTCGGTCAAGTCATCAATGACGGCAAGTGACTCATTATTATCTAGTGTTTTATTATTTTCAATGACAACAGTAGCTGGCATTGCCTGGCCTTTGCCAAAATGTTCCGCCACAATATTAAATCCTTTGGAAGAAGGATATTTATTACCAAGTTCTCCAATGGTATCAAAGTTGAGCTTTTCCTGATGTAAATACACCATTGGCCCTATGATCAAAAGTAATACAACGACTGTTATAATAGGATGCTTTGTTCCAAAGGAGGATGTTTTCCCCCAGAACTTGTTTTCCTTATGGCCCAATACATTCTTTGAAGGCCAGAAGAGCTTCTTGCCTAAAACTTTCATAATGAATGGTGTTAAGGTCAAAATTTCAAGCAATAGTATGGTTACACCTATCACGACAACCACACCGGATTTATAAATTGGTGATTCGGCAAAAACGAGAGCAAGAAACGCGATAAATACCGTTAGAATACTATACGCAATCGTTTTACCCGCCGTTTTATAGGTGATTACGATGGAATCATTAATCGAGTTACCATGGGATAGTTCCTCCCTAAATCGATTGAAAAGAAGGATGTTGTAATCTGTACCGATACCAAAAAGAATGAGTATAAGAAGCATTTGGGTCAGACTTGTTATCGGAAACCCTGCTTTATCAATTAATTGAGCGGCGATTCCCATCGAACATAAATAGGAAAAGGCTACTGCTATTAAGGAAATAAAAGGTGTAACTACTGACCTGAATGCAAGGATAAGGACAACTAAAATAAAAATAACGGTCAATGCAGCACTCTTCTCGACTCCTGCTTGTGATGCCTTCAAATAATCATTATTGATAAAATCTTCACCGCTAAGATAATATTCAACAGGTACTTTACTAAGCTTGCTGTCTAGTTGTTTTTTGATATCATCAATTTCTCTTGCTTTCTTATCGAGCTTGAAACTCACCATCAGTGTGGTACCATCTTTAGAAATTAAAGAGCTTTTTGCTTCAGGTATACTGAAAGGATCAATCATGTTTGCAATACCCAGCTCTGAGCTGTCATCGCTTATGGCCTTTACAGCATCACCAATTTTTTTCATGTCATCATTAGAAATTTTATGTTTATCGTAAAAAACGATAATGTTGTTCGTACCTTTAGTGGTCTCCATCTTTTTCAGGATCTGGTCTGCGATGGCTGAAGGACTGTCATTACTCGTTCCTTGCTGTCCTTTTTGTCGCAATATGGCATTGATATCCGGTTGAATGGCCGTAAGCAATATGGTCGCAATTAACCAAATGGCAAATATTGCCCAACGTCTTTTTATGATTGTTTTCACCTTGCAGCTCCCTCCCATGTTGTTTTTTAATGCTTAAGTTCCCTGTTGGTTTCTCTCGGAAAGTATAAAACATCAAAAAATCCTTTTTCACAATAGTCACTATAGCAAGGTGGAAAGATGGGTTCAAAGAGCAAAAAGGAACGAGCGTGTTAAAATAATACATTTAAAGTAATTTGTATTATTAATTCATCACCTGATTAAAGATTTCGAACAACTCGTCTTTCTGGTAATTATATTCTTTACTCATCCAATTCTGTAAAATGGTCATAAATGAAGTGGCATATAAGTCACAAATGACATCAGGATACTTCGACTGATTGATCTTTTTAGAAATGGGATCGTTTTCTGTTTTGGAATGTTCCCGTATAATATCACTTGCAATTTTCACCATGCTTTTGAATAAAATATGTCCATCAGACCCTAATAAAGTATTTTCAAATAACACGGAGTTTTTTTCTACATAATCAACAAGTAGTTTAAATGGGTCAGCATTCGATTTTTTATTCAAATGAATAATCTCTTCAGATAAATGATAAATAAAATCTTTGAGTAAACTGTATTTATCTTCATAATAACGATAAAACGTGGTGCGATGAATTAAGGCATCATCACATATATCTTGAATAGTGATGGACGAGAATCGTTTTGTTTGCAGAACATGAATAAAGCTTTGGATGATTTGGCGTCTCGTGCGTTCGGTTGTATAGTTCATAGTGCACATTCCTTATATTCATTTTTTGAGGATAATCGAATACTAGCGAAATCTATTGTACGGTTATATTTCAATAGATAGCAAGACAAGAATAGACATTCCCCAAGCTACAAGCTAAAAAAAAGTCAAAAAAGGCTCAAGGGTATTCCTTAGAGCCTGTTAAGTAATTTAATTAAGTTTTATAATACTTCCACCAAGAACCGAAGTTCCCCAAAGCAATTCTAAATGATCTTTGTCCCTTACTGGTCCAACGCCTTCAGGAGTACCCGTAAAGATTAAATCTCCTTCCCCTAATCCAAAGTTTAGGGCGATGAAATCAATTATGGTCTGCAAATCAAAGATCATATTTTTTATGTTCCCTTGCTGTACCGTTTTACCATTTATAAGAAGAGAAAAATCGGTCTTCATCATTTCTTCTATCCCTGGAAAGAAGATGAATTTGCTCACAATAGCAGAGTTCGGAAATCCTTTTGCCAATAGCCATGGCTGGCCTTTTTTCTTAAGTTCACTCTGAACATCCCGTAGGGTAAAGTCGATGCCAATGGCCATACTGTCGACTATTTCCTCTACTCTCATTCCCTTTTCATAGGATTTTCCTATCCTTATCACTATTTCTGTTTCAAAATGGATAGAACCTCGATTTCCAGGCAGTAAAATTTCCTGACCAACAGCTTCCGTCAAGGCATGAGTAGGTTTGGAAAAAATAATCGGAGAAGTCGGCACTTCATTTTGCAGTTCCTTAGCATGCTCAGCGTAGTTTCGACCGACGCAATAGATATTAGAAATCTTATTCATAACAATCCCTCATTTTATAGTAATTATTAAAACTTACTCTTACATCAACTATACAATAAGGAATCGCTTAAAACATGCTCAACCGATATTTTCTTGACAAAAGTTCTAGAAGTTTAAGTCCAGCGACACTGTTCCCTTTTTCATCCAAAGCGGGACCGAAAATGCCAATACCAAATTTACCAGGAACAGACCCCATGATTCCGCCTGATACCCCACTTTTAGCCGGGATGCCTATTTTTATGGCGAATTCACCGGAGGCATTATACATTCCGCACGTAACCATAAATGTTTTGCAAATTCTCGCTACATCGTCAGGCATAATTCTTTTTCCGTTAAGTGGATCAACACCATCCATTGCAAAAATCATCCCAATTCTTGCTAAATCCAAACAATTCATTTCCACCGCACACTGTTTGGTGTATAAATCTAATAATGTTTCAACATCCTCAGTAATGATTTTATGCTGTTTTAAAAAATAACAAAGCGCCCGGTTTAAGTCAGCCGATTCAAACTCCGAGCGGGCTACCGTCTCACTATAGCCAATGGCAGGGTCGCCTGCCAATTCCCGGATAAAGCCTAATAACCGATTGAACCGCTCCTCTACCGAATCCCCTTTTATCATATGAGTTACGACAAGTGCCCCGGCATTGATCATCGGGTTTAACGGTTTGGCTGGAGCCATGGTTTCCAACTTAGCAATCGAATTAAACGGGTCTCCGGTTGGCTCCATCCCAACCCGTTCAAACACGTAGTGAAAGCCATTTTCTATTAAAACCAATGCTAAGCTAATAACCTTCGAAACACTTTGCAAGGTAAACTTTTTATCAATATCTCCTGCAGAGATACATCTACCATCTGGATAGTTTATCGCAATCGACAACGCATGAGGATTTGCTTTACCCAGCTCGGGAATATAATCTGCGACTTTCCCATCTTTCGTACATCGTTTTGCTTCTTCCACTAATCTCTTTAATTCGTCACTTGATTGACATGGCATAATTTATCACCCGTAGTAAATGCACCTTTAAATTTATTTTTTTGATAAGCCATTCCATTCTATTCGATACAAATCATGCCTCCGGTCACGTAATTGCCGCATCGAACCGGAATTCCGCGAGCGTCTCAATTTCTCAAGGTCAACATCGCCAACCACGACGGTATCAACGTTCGCATCACATTCCCCGACAATCCCGTCCCTTGCGAACTCAAAATCGGCCGGCGAGAAAATGCCAGATTGTGCATATTGAATATCCATGTTTTCTACATGGGTTAGATTGCCCACATTTCCGGCAATACAGGTATAAACTTGGTTTTCGATGGCACGGGCCTGGGCACAGTAGCGTACGCGAAGATAGCTTTGCCGATCTTCTGCACTAAAGGGGACAAAAATAATATTGGCGCCCTTTTCAACTAAAATTCGTGAGAGTTCAGGAAACTCGATGTCGTAGGATACCTGGATGGCAACTTTTCCACAATCTGTATCAAATACATTGATCTCATTTCCTTCAGCGATTCCCCACCACTTTTTCTCGTTAGGTGTCACATGAAGCTTCGATTGTTTTTCAATCGTGCCGTCCCGGCGGAAAAGAAAACCGACATTGTAAATATCTCCATCTTCTTCGATAAAATGAGTTCCGCCGACAATATTGATGTTATATCTTACAGCAAGCTGCGTAAACAGTTCTATATATTGATCTGTAAAGGTCGAAAGCCTCCTTACTGCCCGGTCTGGCCTTTTTTCTTCAAGAAAGGACATCAATTGGGTCGTGAATATTTCTGGAAACACCGCAAAATCGGAACCAAAATCAGCGGCAACGTCCACATAATATTGCACTTGTGTACTGAAATCTTCATAAGAGTCAATTTTCTTCATCATATATTGGACGACGCAAATTCTAACGGGGAATGATGTACGATAAATACGCTTTGATTTGGGCCGATAATCGACATTATTCCATTCCATCAAGGTGGCCATTGAATCAGACGCTTTGTCGTCTGGAAGGTAGCTCGTATTAATCCGTTTAATTTTAAAGCCTTGCAGAAGCTGAAAGGATAACACAGGATCATAAATGTTATGCTTCTCCACTTCCTCCACATATTCACGTGCAGTCATTTCACCCTTGTATTTGTGATAGTTTGGGATTCGTCCGCCAATAATGATGCTTTCTAGATTTAAACGAACGGCAAGCTCCTTTCGAGCCTCATAAAGACGATGGCCTAATTTCATGCGTCGATATTCAGGATCGACCATCACTTCAATGCCATATAAATTAAGTCCACTTGGGTCGTGATTCGTGATATACCCATGATCTGTAATGGTGTCCCAGGTGTGCTGGTCGTCGTATTCGTCAAAATTGACGATAAGACTTGCACAGGAACCTACGATTTTACCCTCGTATTCCACACAAATCTGACCCTCAGGGAAAATTCGAATATGGCTAAGCAGTTGCTCCCGCTTCCATGGGTCCATGTTGGGGAAGCAAACTTTACCAAGCGCAATAATATCATCTATGTCTTCAATATGGATGTTGCGAATCTCAATTTTCTTCTCGTATTTTGACATATCTGTTTCTGACATGGTTTTCACAACCTTTTCTTATTGGAACGTATGTAGTTAATCTATTTAAATGCTTTTTTAACTTAAAAGGGTGCATATTAAATTTTTTCCTGAGTTGCGTATTTCATACAATAGTGTGACATTGCCTTAACAAACGTTGAAAAATTAAAAAAATAATGACTAAAGTCATATATTACTGTTGACGAAGGTGACTATATTCGAATTTCCGGTGACCTTATAATCAAGTTGTAAATAAGAAAAACAAAATGAAATTGAAAATAAGCTTACCAGAAAAGGAGAATGAAAAATGAACGGATTAGCAATGTATGGAATATTCTTTGTGATTTTTGGATTGGTATTTTGGAGACGTACGAGGGCGATGGTTCGTCCGGTTCAAGGGTCGGGGATCAAAATATTGCTCCCGATGGTCTTTTTACTTCCGGGGTTTTCCGCACTTTTACAATTTCAATTGCACTTAAAAGTTTGGGAAGTTGGCGTTGCAGCTTTAATCGGAGTATTGCTTGCAGTTCCGCTTATCTTTACAACCAACTATGAAATTCGTCAGGACGGAAAAATTTATGCACAAAAAAATAAAGTCTTTTTTATTGCACTGATTGCCGTTCTTGTAATTCGAATCGCTTTAAGACAATTTATTTCCGGCATCGATCCAATCAGTTTAAGTATGCTTTTCTTTACAGTTGCTGTTGGCTATGTTGTTCCATGGAGAATTATTTCCTTTGTTAAATTTAGAAAGGTAAAACAATCACAAATGCTGAACGAAGAGATTGTAACGATTAAAGCATAACTTTATCCTAGAAAATCTGGGCACGACATTTTATCAATGAATGTCGTGCCCAGATTATTTTTCATCCAGTCATTTTTTCAAAAAGCACTTATTTTTCTGCCATTAACTAATTTTGGGATAAGGTAGATGGGACATGGGAATAATGAAAGGTGTTCGTGAAAAAATCACTGGAAAGGAGAGATTTACATGCCACAAGGAGCTACGGAAACAAGCACCTTAAAGGTTGGTGACCAGGCACCTGATTTCACTTTGGAAGCACATGGCGGCCGCAGGGTTACTTTGAGCGAATTCCGCGGAACAAAAAATGTATTTCTTTGTTTTTACCCACTAGATTGGACCCCAGTTTGAGGCGCGCAAATGCCTTCTTACGAGGATGATTTACCTCGTTTTGAAGAGTTCGATACCCAGGTCTTGGGTATTTCAGTAGATAGTGTCCACAGTCATGATGCTTGGCAAAAATCAATTGGCGGTATTTCTTACCCGCTTTGTTCCGATTTTTATCCGCACGGAGAAGTTTCGGAAAAATATGGAGTCCTTCGCAAAAACAAAGGCGAGGCTGCATATGGGGCTTCCGAACGTGCCCTGTTTATCATTGATAAAGAAGGTATTGTTCAGTGGATTGATGTCCATCCACTTGATCGGCAGCCTGATAATGAAGAGCTGTTTGATGTACTAAGAAAACTTTAAATGATCTTAAGAGAGTAAAATAAGGAGGATGGGTATGGAACTCTCAAGAAAAGCCATCCCATATACACCTAGCAGTAAACCGCTTCATGAAATGACCATTATGATTGTTTCAACTTCTGGCGTCCATTTGAAGGAGCAGGAACCTTTTAACACGAATCCCTCAGAAGGAGATGCGACCTTCCGCATTATTCCAGGAGATGTTGATTCCAAGGATTTAATGGTCACCCATGCGGCCCCAAAGGAGCATTATAATACAGATGCTCCTAACGAGGATATTAACTGCGTTTTCCCTATCGACCGCCTACGGGAAATGGTTGATGATGGAGACATCGGCGGAGTAGCAGAAAAACATCTAACCATGATGGGCTATTCCATGAGATTGAATAAAATTAATAATGAAACCATTCCCGCGCTGGTAAAGGAAGTCGTCCGTTCCAAAGCGGATGCAGTACTCTTAACAGCCGGCTGACCGCTCTGTCATCGCACTGTAGTTACAGTGCAGCGCGGCATTGAATCACAGGGAATTCCGACAACATTAATTACCTTGGACGTTGAACAATCCAGTTTGATGAGGCCGCCTCGTGCGATCCATCCAGTTGGATTCGAATTCGGCCATTCATTGGGAAAGCCTCATGATAAAGTAACACAAATGAAAGTATTACTGGCAGCACTGGCAGAGTTAAATGAAAGACAAGAGCCAGGGCACATTCATGATGCTCATTTCCCAACATATAATTGAATCAAAAAAGGGTCCGCAGATGCCGGCCCTTTTTCGGTTTTTTTAATTTGCATTTCGGCCCTATAACTCGTTGGAAACAAGCATTGCTATTAACCGGGATTCGGACACTCCCTCCCTTTTTTCAATCGGTTTTGTCCGAAGGTTGCTCTGGTTCGGACACTTCCTCCCTTTTTTCAATCGGATTTGTCCGAAGGTTGCTCTGGTTCGGACACTTCTTCCTCTTTTTCAATCGGTTTTGTCCGAAGGTTGTTCAGGTTCGGACACTTCCTCCCTTTTTTCAATCGGTTTTGTCCGAAGGTTGCTCTGGTTCGGACATTTCCTCCCTTTTTTCAATGAGTTTTGTCCGAAGGTTGTTCAGGTTCGGATACTTCTTCCTCTTTTTCTATCGGATTTGTCCGAAGGTTGCTCTAGTTCGGACACGTCCTCCTCTTTTTCAATCGTTTTTGTCCGAAAGTTGCTCTATTTTCGGAGACAAAATTAAAAATTGCCGAGAAAGAGACCCTTTTCTCGACAACCTAAGCCGCCACAAATGACGGCTTTACATTTTAGTGTTGAACCTGCTTTTGCTGCTCCATTACCTTCTTGTGTGAAGGAAGGAGGAACGTAGCCAGTAAGTTTGCAATTGCGATAAAGAACACGAGAATAAACACAAGGTGCATACCATGAGCGAGAGCCTCTTGAATCAACGTCATGACGTTTGCAGGAAGTTTATTGACAGCGTCTGAGCTTAATAGATTGTTAATATTGCCGCCTCTGCTCCACGCTCCGTTTGAATGTTCTTTTCCAAACTGAATGAGTGAGTTGTTAAAAATAGTTCCAAACACTGCAATTCCCACCGTTTGTCCAATTGACCTGGTAAATGAGTTAGAAGCGGTTGCCGCCCCACGCATTTGCCAGCCTACTGCTGCTTGAACAAGTACAGTTGTCGGGGTTGTCGCGTACCCCATACCAAGACCAATCACAATCATAATTCCTACAAAATACCAATATGGGGAGTCAAGTTCCACTGCCAGTAACCATGTTCCGCCAAGGGCAATTAATACAGCACCAATGACGGCAGTTAACTTTGAACCGATTTTGTACATATAACGTCCGGCAAACGTGGCACCTAAAGGCCATGCAATCGACATTGGCATCAGCGTAAGCCCTGAGCTTGTCGCACTATGTCCAAGAATGGTTTGAATCCACATTGGCAAATAAACGTTCACTCCTATAAGCACAGCACTTGCCAGAAAACCGATAAAATTTGAAACAAGAATGACTGGAATCTTGAATAACGATGGAGGAAGCATCGGTTCCTTCACCTTGGTTTCAATATAGCCAAACAGCACAATAAAGATCACCGCAACAGTAAACAGCATATAAATGGTAGCTGAATTCCATGCATATTTTTGCCCTGGGCCCGCATTTAGCAATGCATATAAAAGAGTCGAAATCCCGATTGTAAACGTAACGGCTCCAAGATAATCAACTTTACGTTCCTTTTTCAATTCAACTGTTTCGTGGAAGAAGAAGGTAATTAAGATTATGGACACTAACCCAACCGGTAAATTAATGTAGAAAATCCACCGCCAGCTGATTTGGTCAACGAAGAAGCCGCCTACCAATGGGCCGAGAAGTCCCGCAATTCCCCAAATTGAGCTAAACACTCCTTGCATTTTTGCACGCTGTTCACCGGGGTAAAGGTCACCGATAATCGTAAAGGTTAACGGCATGACCGCCCCTGCTCCAATTCCTTGAAAAGCACGGAACCAAATTAATTGATGCATCGTCTGAGCAGCGCCTGACAACATCGAGCCAGCTACAAACAAAATAACCCCTGTCATAAAAACTTTCTTTCGGCCGAATAGGTCAGCTAATTTTCCATAAATTGGTGTTGTTACAGAAGTGGTGAGAGTATAGATGGCAAACACCCAGCTGATTAATTTTAACCCGCTAAGATCACTGACAATCCGCGGCATAGCGGTACTGACAACCGTGACATCAATGGCGACGAGTAAAATCGCAACCAGCATCGCAACAGTAACCATTTTACGATTCGTAGTTGTTTTTGGCATGTTTCATATCTCCTTATAATTTGCAAAAATCAAGAAAATTCCTTATTTGTCAAGTTATTGACTAAAATAGTGTAAGTTATCATTGCATTTTAGTCAATAACTTGACTAAAATTATAAATAGTCAATATAACGGAGGTCTACATGGAGAATTTAAAAACAAACATTACTTTAGACTTTATGAGAATATCCAATCTTTTAAGCAGATATGGAGCAAAAATGGTCGCCGATGTTGGATTGACCAGTATCCAGCAATGGGTGATTCTGAGAACAATCATTCAAAAGGGAAGTATTTCCATCGGTGAACTAAAAGAAGAAATGCTTGTGACGAAACAAAATATGACAGGGATGATCAACCGCCTGCAGCAATCCAATTTAGTAACACTATATCAAGACCCAGAAGATAAAAGACGAACTTGTGTGAATATCACTGAGGAAGGACACCGAGTCTATGAGCAATTGAGTTCGTTACGAAATGATTTTAATGCCCAGACTTATCATATTTACAATGACCAAGAAATCGTGGTGTTAAGCGATTTGCTTGGCCGGCTCGTGGAGCATTTGAAAGTGGATTAATAGAGCCTGAATAAAAAAAGACCGCAGGTGCAGAAACACCGTACAGTCTAAGAAATTTAAAACCTATATTATTTGAATAGAGCCGAACTCACCGTGAGGATGGCTTACTAATTTATATCTTCTGTATTCAGATTCTAGCTTTCTTAGTGTCATTCCATAAAGGTTTTGATCTTCTTTATTATATACGTTAAGGAAAATTAGTTTATTAATAAGTTTTTGTCGCTTTTTTTCGTCGTTATTTCTCATTAGAAACACTCCTTTGATTTTACAAAAAGCTTACAATAGCCGTTGGTTGATAAATTCATTATAAACTGATAATTCCTATCTGTAAAGTATGAATTAAAAATATGTTTAAGGAAGGGCACCACCATTCTGGCGTTGCACCCCAAAAAAAGACCGGTGTATCAACGGATTACGTTTCCTATCGCAAAACGTCAATTTGCACAGGAAAGTGCAAACCAAAATGTAATCCTTTTTTGCACTATAAATTGTAGGGAAGAAAGATTAATCAATTTTTGTGTAGACCTAAGAAATTATAGGTGGAGAATTTCCTGCTAATGTATATTGGGGAGGCTTGAGAAACGGATATAAGCGGAGAAATTCCGGTTAACTGCTCTAAATAAGACAAAATCTAGTGATTTGGATAATATAAGCGGAAAAACTCCCCCTATTTTTAAGGAAATATCGGTATTTCCTAATTTAGCCGGAATTTCTCCGTTTATTTTACTTACCCAGAGTACAAATTCTCCCAAAATAATTATCGAAATCCTTTCCTATCAACAAAAACAGACCTCCAAATAGCCATACAATTTGAAGGTCATTTTGCATTACATTTTTAATGTTTGCGATAGTTAACGGAACCCGTTAGCATGAACTGGTCTTTTTTTAAGTGTATTAGTGAGAATCCTTCATCTCAATGGAGTTCTGAGTTTGTACCTTAAAGTACTCTCCTTTTTTCATGCTGATATGGCCTGATTCATAGGGCTTATTATCAATGGTAAGATATACTTTTGCCGTTTGATAATATTGACCTACTGTATTGACAACGCTTTGAAGGAGCATTTCTTCATATGCTGCTCCAGCAGACATTTCATCCCTAAAGGCCTGATTCAAATCGATATACACAATTCCATCTTGGTTTAAATATAAGCTGTTAATCTCCGTATTTTTCGAAAAAACAACTCCCAATTGATTGTTTATTGGCTCCTTGTATGCCTGCGCCAAAACTTTCCTCGTAATGTCATTGGTATAAAACTTTATTTGCTTGCTTTTAATATAAAGCTTTCCGTCATCAATATTCGGGTAAAAAAAGTTGATGTTCTGAACCAATGGCACATTTTCCTCTATTTTAGTTAGTGTGGAGGATATTTCAGTACCGCCAGATACAAAAATAGATTTAACTAAACCTACGTTTTTAGCATAATAATCAATGGTTTTATCTTTTGTATTTTTTGTGGTAACTTCGATTGCTTTATAGTTCCCTGTTGGCGTTGTAATATCTACTGCCGTATTCGTGATTGTTCTCACTCTTCCATCCTTTAATGTCCAAGTAGTCCCCTTTGTTAATGGAGTCATCAAAATGACTTCTTTTTCATCATTGCTAGCTTTTAACAGATTTTCTCTGTAGTAGGTTTCTCCTCTTGAGAAGACTTTAGTAAGCTTGCCATCCTTAAGTTCCAATACATTGACCAAAACGGTACCGCCATTATCGATTCTTTGTTGAACTTTTTCTTCAGAAATATAATCATTGTAAACATCATAAGAGGCAAATTCGTTTCCTGTTCCTTCATATATATACCGAGTATTTTTCTTCATAGGATAATAATCATTAATGGTTTCTGAATTTGTCGTTGGTTCTTTATTACCCTTATTATTGTCGGAAGTGCCATTATTGTTCTTATCATTATTGTTGGCGGTGCTATTGTTCTTGCTGTTGTTTTTTTCGGCGTTGTTGTTTCCGATTTGAATACCGCAACCTGCAAGGTTTCCAATCAAAATGACGAAGGCAAAGAAGACAATCAGCTTTTTCATATCAATATCCCCTTTTCCATTTTAGAAGAGACATATTATAAATCCCCCTTTCTTTAAATTATTCCATTTTGCTTTCAAATATAGCCTATCTAATAAAAAGCCGCCAAAAATCAGGCAAAAACATGAGTGGTATCCACTCCCCTGTAATGTAGGAAAATAAAAAAGATTGCCAAGAATAATTCCTTTCTTGACAATCTAGGTGTTTAATAGAATATTGATATAAATTTTTAGGAAAGACTTAACATTGCTTCCATATCTTCTTTTACTGAGCCGATTAATTTCAAATTAAACGTATCTTGAAGAACATTTAATACACCTTCAGAAATAAATTCAGGCGCTTTTGGCCCAATCCGAATATCCTGAATTCCTAAACTGAAAAGCCCTAATAGAATGGCTACTGCCTTTTGTTCAAACCATGATAATACAATACTGACTGGAAGTTCATTGACTTCGCATTCGAATGCATCTGCTAATGCTTTTGCTATCTTTATAGTAGAAACGGAATTATTGCATTGTCCTAAATCAATATAGCGAGGAATATCTGTTCCTGGAACTACCCCATAATCCACGTCATTAAATCTGAACTTTCCGCATGATGTTGTTAAAATAACGGTATCTTGAGGTAATGAAGTGACCAATTCACGATAATAATTGCCGCCTTGACCTGGTGCATCACAACCAGCAATGACAAAGAACCGTTTGATTTTGCCTTCTTTCACGGCTGCAATAACTTCAGGAGCCAACCCCAAAACTGTCTCGTGGTGGAATCCTGTTAGTAAAGTTTCTTCAGAGTCAATCTCTGCTTCCGGTAATTCAAGAGCTCTTTCGATTAGTAGCGAGAAGTCTTCGTTAATGATTTTTTGAACATTCTCAAGACCAGCGACTTCATAGGAAAACATCCGATCAGCATAAGTTCCTTTAATTGGCATGACACAGTTAGTTGTTGCTAAAATGGCACCAGGGAATTTCTCAAAAAGCCTGCGCTGATCATACCATGCCTTTCCAATATTCCCTTTTAAGTGAGAGTATTTCTTTAATGCCGGATAACCATGGGCAGGAAGCATTTCGGAATGAGTGTAGATATTAATCCCTTTTCCTTCAGTTTGCTTTAGTAATTCTTCCAAAGCAAATAGATTGTGCCCCGTCACAACGATACTTTTTCCTTCAATTTTATTTTGACTGACACGAATCGGTTCCGGAATTCCCAACCGTTTAGTATGGGCCTCATCAAGCATCTCCATCACGCGGATGGCGGACTGCCCCACTTTCATGGCCATATCGATATGTTCCTGAACATTAAAGTTTGAATTTGTTAATGTCATATAAAGAGCTTCATGTGTTGTCACATCAACAAAAGGATCTGTGAACCCCAGTTGGTTTGCATGCGTCCGATAAGCAGCAATCCCCTTTAATCCAAAAATAATTGTGTCTTGTAAACTCGCGATAGTTTCATCTTTTCCGCAAACACCAATCACATTACATCCCCCTGTTGGTGTTTGCTCACATTGATAACATAACATCGACATTTTTCACTTTCCCTCTTTTCATTGGTCTTGTTTTAGAATATCCAATTACTCCTATTTTTTTATGTGATATAAATCACAGTTCACTTTTTTGTCAACTATTAATTTAAGGGAAAAATCGATTTAAAAAGAGGTGGAAGTGGCTGAGCTTCGGCAAACTTCGGACAAAATCGTGTTAAAAAGAAGAGGTAGTGTCCGAACCTGGGGCATCCTTCGGACAAAACTGTTGAAATGAGGTGGATTTGTCCGAACCTGGGCATCCTTCGGACAAAACCGTTTAAAAAAGAGGTAGAAGTGTCCGAACCTGGGGCATCCTTCGGACAAAATAGTTTAAAAAAACAATGGAAGTGTCCGAACCCCGGTTAAAAATGGACGTACACCAATAAGAATAAAGAATCAGAATAAAAGGCTATCGAAAGTTTTTTCGACAGCCTAAATAGACCAATCATATTCGTTTCTCACCCAGACACTTTTTTATCAGCCTTGGCTGGTCTGACTTACCTTTTCTCTCGATAAAGCCTGTTTAAACTGTTCGATTAGGATTGGAACGATTTCAAAGGCGTCACCGACAATTCCATAATGACAGTTCTGGAAAATCGGGGCTTCTTTGTCCTTATTGATGGCAATGATTAACCCGGAATTTTTCATTCCGACGATATGTTGAATCGCACCGGAAATTCCAATCGCAAAATAAATCTTTGGCGTTACCGTCACACCAGTTTGCCCGACTTGATGGGCGTGGTCAATCCAGCCCGCTTCTACTACATCGCGGCTCGCACCAACCGCGCCTCCTAGCGTTTCCGCCAATTGGTGGATTAACTGAAATCCTTCGTAACTACCTAGCCCTTTTCCGCCTGCAACAATGATATCCGCTTCGTCGATTCTTACTTTCTTTACCGTTGCCTTAACAATCTCCAAGACTTTCGTGCGAATATCTTCTTCCTTTAAAGCTATGGTCTCTTCCACTATCTTACCTGATCTCCCTGGCTGTGGAGGCAGCGCCTTCATGACTTTGGAGCGAACCGTCGCCATTTGCGGCCGGTATTTTTTACAAAGAATGGTTGCCATGATATTTCCGCCGAAAGCTGGCCTGCTCGCCAATAGCAACCCTGTTTCCTCTTCCACATCGAGTTCCGTCGTATCCGCCGTCAAACCTGTCGGCAGGTCGGTGGCTACCGCGCTTGCCAGGTCTTTTCCGGTCGACGTGGCCCCAAACAGGATAATTTCTGGTTTATGTTTATCGCTGCATTCTAGCAGTGCCTTCATATAAGATTCTGTCCGGTAATGTTTAAAGATGGGTTGGTCATAGACATACACGGTATCTGCCCCGTATTCAAATACAGTGTTTGTTAAATGCTTAACATTTTCTCCGATTAAAATACCTGCTAATTCTACTCCCCGTTTATCTGCCAGCTTTCTGCCTGCACCCAATAGTTCAAGGGATACAGAAGCAACCACTCCATCTTTTTGTTCTATGAATACCCAAACACCTTTGTAATCTTGAAAATCCAATTACACTTCCCCCTTTATTTCAAAGAGTTCTTTCTTTTCAAAAAGGACAGAGAGCAATTGCTCAACCTGTGCCGCTGGACTGCCTTCAAAGAACGTTCCCCCTGCCGGTTTTTGCGGAGCCCAAACCTTGGAGACAATCGTTGGCGAGCCCTTCAAACCAAGCTGCTTAATATCTACATCCTCCAGGTCATCAACCGACCAGATATGCGGTTTATATCTGGCAGCCTTTAGCATGTTGGGAAGCGGAGAATACGGCACTTCATTGATTGTTTTCTCAACAGAAAACAAGCACGGCAAAGTCGACTTCACGACTTCATAGCCTTCCTCTAACTTGCGATGGACAATGGCATATCCTTCCTCTTGGTTGATTTCCTCTACCTTGTTCACCGAGGTCAACGGTGGAATATCGAGCCGCCTTGCGATTCCCGGTCCGACCTGTCCGGTATCTCCATCGATGGACATTTTTCCGCAGATAATTAAATCTACTGGCTTTATTTTTGCAATTTTTTCAATCGCCTTTGTTACGGCATAACTCGTTGCCAATGTATCTGCCCCCGCAAACCGGCGGTCCGTGATTAAATAACCTTCATCAGCGCCTATTTCAATGCACGTTTTAATCGCGTTAACCGCGGGAGGCGGCCCCATCGTCACAACGGAAACGTGTCCTCCATACCTATTCTTTATACGAACCGCCTCTTCAACCGCATGGGCATCATACGGATTCAAGATTGCAGGCGCCGTCCTCCGGTCCATCGTGTTTGTTTTTGGATTCATCTTGATAATTTTGGTGTCAGGTACTTGCTTAATACAGGCTACAATGTGCAGCATTTAATCCCTCCTTTTATTGTAAAAGCAAATGGCAGTGCCATTACTTAACCTTCTATATGAAACTCTCGGTTCTAAAAAGCTTTTCGCCCGTTACCATTACTTTATTAACAGAGATGTCCTAACATTCGAATTTTCGGATAAATATCTTAATATTCCTCGCTGATTTTTGGATTCCAAGATGTCTTGCAAATTTCAAGGCTCTTAATATTCTTAAATCAAAAAAACGGCAGGAGAAATCCATCTCCTGCCAAGCTATCATTCTAAATATTTATTTGCTGTTTTCGTAAATATTGTAAAAAAGAGCCTATTAAACAAAACCCCTTCTTCAATTCTTTATAAAATAAAAATATTTATCAATCATTTATTCTTATTCTTTTGGTTTGATTTTTTAGAATTATTATTTTTGTTATTGCTATTTTTAGATGTTGCATTGTTCTGCTTTTTGTTGTTGTTTGATTTTTTTGCCAACAATATCACCCTTTCGAAAGATTTGACTGGAGCGTAATATAGAATATTCATGTCCAGAAAAAAATCTCAACAGGGGCCAAAAAAAGGCGGTCAGCAAGCCTTTTTTGGTCAGCCCTAATATGGTACTAATAGACCGGTTCTGGGGCTTGCCTTACTAATTTAAATTAATCCTCCATATAAAGAAATCATTTGAGAATTCCACTGACTCCTTCCCTTAATTCCCTCGATTATCAACCGAACCCTTGTCCCCCTTCATGAATATCCTGTAATGAAGGAGAATTAATTCATTGCGATATAGTTTGTGACGATTCAGGTAATTGCACTGTAATTTGCACACCTAACGACAACGGCTAATGTTTTGGTTTTTACGCTCTAAAGAAATCAATTTCAAAAACTGACTGATTGTAAACGAAGTATTTAAACAGCAACAATTAATATCCTATTAATCTATTAATTTTAAGGAGAGTGACTCTATGCAAATCACCATCGGCCATTTGAACCCTCCTGGTTCAGCCTACGATCAGGGGGCCAAGGTGTTCAAACAAATCTTAGAAAGAATGACAGATGGACAAATAAAAGTAAGAATAATTTCTGGCCTTAACCTAAGTGGCATTGAATTAATTCGTGCGGTGCAGACAGGAGAATACGATATCGGCATCACGTCTTCGAGCAGTTTAGGAAATCTTGTACCTATAGTGAATGCGTTCGATTTTCCTTATTTATTTCGAAGCCATGAACATGCTTACCGGGTATTGGATGGTGAAATCGGTGATTTTGTAAATGAAGAAATTGACCTCGTTGGGTTAAAAAATTTGGCCTGGTGGGAAAACGGATATCTCCATATTACGACGGCTGAGACACCCATTATTGAACCGGAGAATCTACGTGGGCTGAAAATCAGGACCATGGATAATCAAATTCACCGCACACTATTTCGCGTTTGGGGAGCCAACCCTGTTTCTGTCCCTTATCCTCAGCTTTATGAGGCTTTAAGGAATGGAACCGTGGATGGACAGGAGAATTCTTTGGGAAACATTGTTCCGAATAGGTTCTACGAGGTTCAGAGTGAATTAACGTTAACTGGACACATTTACAATCCTGCTTTATTTGTAATGAACAAAGGAAAATATGATCACTTTTCTTTGGATATAAGGATAAAAATCTCCGATGCATCAAGAATTGCTCGTGACTTTGAAAGGGACTTTTTAAGAAGAAATAATCCGATTTATTTGCAAATAGCCCATCAAAATGGAATGCAAATTCTCACGGAGACAGATATTGATTTCCCGGCTTTTGTGCGTACTTCAAAAAAAGTTTATACTCAGCTGGGCAAACCAGACAAATCAATTCTCAGAAAAATTCGGACCTTGTAGGATTCTTGCAAGCCCTTTTTTAGTTTTATGTAACGCAGATCTATGGATATGCGCTTGGGACTCTCAATCGATTTTAATCAAGTTGGGCGGGACTGCGTTTGAAGTGTAGCGAACCGACCAGACCTGGCATCCCAAGTTCTCATATGTCTATAGAGTTACAGAATACATGCATAGCCGATTGATGCCTTGAAACATACTTATTTTTAGTAACCCAGAAGCGCCAAGGATAGTCCTTAGCATCGCCAGAATTTTCAATGCCAATCCTTTTTCCAGCTGATATACTTTCCGGGCAGAACCCTTGGGCCACATATAAAGGGGGAATCGTTAGCGGACGGCCATAGTCCTCCATTGAAATTCCCAATGATTTTGTAAGTTTTCCGGGTCCGTTAGTCAGTTTGGACTGATCTTCAATGCCTCGCCTCTTTATCATAAGCCCGATGCCATAAATAGGTTCCAGTGCGCGAATCAAAACTGCTTCAGGTTTTTCTTCACCTCCGCTGACTATATTGAAAAGGCAGTGTGTATGCATTAGATACGTATAGGCAAGGCCAGATCGTTGGAACATCACCTCTGTTCTTGGAGTGCGTCTGTTGTTATAGCTATGCGCAGCCCTATCACCAGGACCCATGTAAGCTTCTGTTTCTACAATATATCCGGCTGCAATACCTTCATTCGTTTCTTTTACTAGGAGGCATCCGAGCAAAGCCTTTGCCAGTTCAAGAGTAGGCTGTTCATAAAATGCCTCGGGTAATGGGACGATCCCTTTATCAAATTCTTCCAATTTGTATGCCTCCTTAAAAGATTTTTAATATTCCTTTTCCTTTCATTACTTAAAATTATAGACTTAAAATGCATTTCTTATTTAAGTAATAATATGATTCAGTTTCAGGAAACCTTTTACTCACTTATGATTTTTTAGCATTTCAAAAAATTTGGCACCAGAAGCAGGCGCTTACGAGGAAAATGGAACGATCCTTATCTGATTCCCCAGCCTTAATTGGTACTATCAGAAACACTCTAATCATATTTTTATAAAAGGAACAATTAGAAAGGAGTGTATATTTGGGTGAAAAAAGTTAAGATTCGTTTACAGCCGATTGTAAGTAAAATCAATTTGCCCACTGTTTTGAAAACAGCTATGCTCCCGGGTGACTCAACAGAAAGCTTATTTATTGCAACACAGGTTGGAGAGATCTTTTACATAGGAAACGGTGCTATCAGGACTTTTTTAGATCTTCGCTCAAGAATTATAAAACTAGGTGCTTCTAGAGGCGGCTATGATGAACGGGGTTTGCTGGGGCTTGCTTTTCATCCGCAATTTTATTATAACGGTCTGTTTTATCTCCACTATTCAGTAGCTGAAACACAAGGCCCAGGGGCACTTTCTAAACATTTTAGTCCTAACCCCTGTGATCCCGCAACCTTAAACCTAAAGTGGATCAATAGAGAAACTCAATATGATCATATTGATACAGTCGAAGAATGGATTGTACAATCAAATAGGCAGCCTCAAAAACGACGGACATTACTTAACGTAAGAAGACCATTTTTCAATCATAATGGCGTCAATAGCTTAAACTTTTCACCTGAAACAGGAAAACTAGTTTTAACAACCGGAGATGGCGGAGCGGGCTATGATCCATTTAATTTAAGCCAGAATAATATGGAAATAGCCGGAAAAATCATAGAAATTGACATAGTTAAGAATACATTTATCGATAATCCACCTGTAGTCACACGTTTTGATGAACTTCCCGCATCTATTCAGGAAACACTTACGGTCATTGCGAAAGGGGTTCGCAATATACCTGGCATTCAATTTCAAAGGTTTTATAATCAATATATCAAATATGTTGGAAATGTCGGGCAGGACCTGGTAGAGTCGATTTTTACATTCGTTTATTATAAACCAATACCTGTTACTCAACTTGTTCAAACTGCTTTAAGAAACACCGAACCAGACCAAGAAGGACTTATTAACTTTGGCTGGCGAGGCTGGGAAGGTGCATTTCCTACTTCCACTATTACGAGCTGCTCTGGAAATCCGGACCTGGACGAGAAAACAATTGCTTATTACGATGAAGCAGTTAAAACCTCAGTAAGGCGTCTTCCACCTTTAACTAGTTATTATCATAAAGATCCCCGCCCCGATAAGTTTGGAGGGACTTCTCTTACGGGAGTCCAGCCCTATATGGGAAATGCCATCCCCAATTTAACGGGAAGCGTCGTGTTTACCGACCTTGCCCGAGGGCCAGAATCTCAACCTCCGGTTAAAGGAGTTTTAGCTTATACCAGGGTAAGAACAGATGGTAGATTAAATGATTTTAGTGTTATAGATACCGATTATAATTTTGGGACTCAATCTGCTTATTATGTTAGTTTGGGAACGAATCTGGATCAAACCAGACTATATTTAGGGGTTAATGGCTCTATGAAAGTCACTGATTTTAACCAAGGTAGTGTTTTTGAAATTGTTTCATGAATCATAAATTTGACTTACACTAGATACATTTTTAGGTGATTCTATTTATTGAATGATTGTTCTCACAAAAATAAAAAATTGGCTCATTTTAAAACAAATATAAAATGAGCCAACCTATATTATTTATTGCTTTTTTAATTGGATTCGATGATTTTTCCTAGGCTGTATACGAATAGCACTGTCGAGACATAACCTAAGCAATCTCAGATTACTTAGGAGTTCACTAATAATAAAAAAGTAAGATACATAAAAATCATGAACATTAACAGAGAGAATAAACTAGAAACAAAGATTATGGAATGGTTAGAAGGTGTGAAGATGCCATTTGTAATTTCCATTCTTTTTCGAGTATATTGTACTGTCGATAACACACAAGTAATTAAACCGATAACACACGCAAAGATTCCAAGAACTATGACTAAGGTGTTAATAAAGGGATTGGAACTGATTTTAATTGTAAAATGTATTGAAGTTGTTAAGAAACCTACTCCTGTTATCGATATACCTGTACGTATCCAAGCGAGATACGTTCTTTCATTTGCTAAATGCTGCTGTGCATACTTTACACTTTCTCCTGATGACTCTTCTATTCTATATAAAGCTTTCATTAATAATTAATTCCCCTTCATGAATTTACAAGAACCTCCTGAATTCCCTATGACCGAGCAGAAAGCCACTTATCCCAAACTTCAGCGAATACCCCGGTCAATGCTAGTGAAACATGTCCACCTTCATAAACCTCATAAGTTTTATCCTTGCTTGAAACAAGGTCCATCATCGGAAGACTTTGCTTCTCTAAAATAATTGTGTCACGAGAGCAAGAGAAGACAAAAAGCGGGCAGTTTATATTTTTTAAATCTACTTTCCTGCTGCCAATCACCAATTCTCCTTTTAAGAGTTTATTGTCTTTATAGAGATCATTAAACATCTGTTTAAATGCAGCACCTGCAAATGAAGTAGAGTCCTTCGTCCACTTATCCATTCGACGCCACTTTTCAACATATTTCTCATCATATGCACGGGTGACCAGATTGATAGAACTTGCATAACTCGGTGATACCAACCTAAATATCAAATACATAATTTCTGATGGAATTGTCCCATGTGCATCGGCAAAACGGTCAACACTTAGCTGCCCTGTTTGTAGTCCTTCCAGCAATTTATTAGGAAAGATGCCAATACTAAAATCGATTGGAACGGCTGCAAGGGATAAATTCTTAATTGGCAGTTCCGTTATGGCAGCCAAGATGGCTGCAATGGTTCCACCCAGGCAATAACCGGCAAGGGATATTCCCTTTGCACCTGAATGTCTTAAAGCCCGTTTAATGGCGTTCTCCAAATAATCAATAATGTAATGACCAAATGTGATATCCGAATCTTCTAGCCCAGGGGACCCCCAATCCAATAGGTAGACATCATAGCCGCGCTCGGTTAGTCCGCCTACAACGCTGCTTCCTTCACCGATGTCAAGAATGTATGCCTTATTTAACAAAGAGTAGACAAGAAATACAGGGATGGAATGTCTTTTTTCCTTTGCAGGATGATACCATAAGGTTGCTTTATTTTTCTTCCAGACAATCTGTCTTGGTGTAGGTACAATCTCTGGTTTTGGCTCGGTCATAATTTTATAAAGCTGGTTCCAACGTTTCGTTTCTTTTTCTAAGTTTAAGCCTTGAAAAAGGTTCGTTCCTAATGCGTTCATTATTTATCACTGCTCTCTTCAATGTTATTTATTATTACCTGTGAGCACCAGTTCTTTATCCTGCTTTTTTTCCGGTTCTTTTTTCTGCTTCTCCCGACGAATTTCGAAGAGACCTCTCTCTATTTCTTTCCGCAATTCCTGAAGGCCAGCATTTATTTTTTGAGTTTCCGCCACCGCTTGGGCCATCTTATGGAATTCATCCTTCATTTGCATGACAATATTAACTACATCTTCGAACATTCCTAAATTTTCTTTCGTAATTGAGCTTACACTGTCTTGCAATTTCCAAATTTGTTCTTCTAAAAGATCAATTTTTTCTTCTGTCTGAATAGAAAGTTTTGCGGCATCAGCTACATCTTTTTTTGTCGGGATATTCATTAATGATGCAAAAAGCTCTTGGCTCTTTCTAAGTCGTTCTAGGTACATTGAATAGGTGTTAAGGCCGGAACTTGCTGTACGAACAAATTCTTTGTTGTCTGCCAAGTTATATAATAGGCCATTTAATTGTTGGTCCCACATTTCACCCAATTTGTTAAGTCCAATAAATGGTTCAAAGATTTTATCATTTGACATGCTGCTGATCTCCTTAATTTAAGACTTTGTAAGTTCTTCAGTTTTTTCCAAATATTTATTTAACGGAAAAATAAGTTCTTTAAATGGTGTGGCAAACAGATTAACAAATCTCTTTTGAAATTCATATAGCGGATTTCCAGCTTGTTTAACCATTTGGATAAATTGCAATCTTCCTTTTTTCCTAAGCTCCATATATTGTTCAATCATTTCTTGGTAATTATCAATCGCCTGGCTGTTTTCAATCGACTGACATGGAGTACTTAAGAGTGAAAATACTCCTTTTTGAATTTGATTCATTTGCGCATTCCACTCCTCATAAGACTGAATCGGAAAGAAATGCTGGAATGTGGTGGTAGACATTAAAAATTCATCTCGTGCAGTCTTTTCCCATTCATTCAATTCCTTTGTAAATTGCTCTGCAATTGTTTTTATATTTCCTTGATTCCGTTTTACACTTTCAGAGAATCGTCTCACCTCTTCTAAGAAGACTTCGTCACGATGATTAGAACATTTTTCCCATTCATCTAATTCATCAAATGCATATCTCCAGAGCAGGTCTAGGCTAGAAAGCGATGATTCATTTCCGCCTTCGACAGTGATTTCTTCATCCTGTTTTTCCTTTCGCGTTTTTGTTTCTTTCAATGATTCTTTTAGACTCTCTTTTTTTTCAGCCATATTACTCCCATCCTTTAAAAAATTTATTTAGGTTATAACTCACAAATAAAAATTGCGTTAGAGGTTCACTGTTCTTTTATCAGTCTCTGTTGCGATTCGTTGTTTTGGTTTTCCAAAAAGGTAAATGAGTATAGCTGCAATCACGATAGCAACTGACATTCCATAAATAGATGCACTAAAACCGCCTGCTGAATTTGTACCAGAAGCTTGAATAAGTTTTCCAAAAATAATAGGAGCAACAATACCTGATGAAGACATAAATCCATAATAAGTACCAGCCATAACTCCTCTTCGCTCTGGGAGTAAACTTATGACTATTGCAGGATTCAGTGTGTTCATGGTGACAACTAATGTGTTTACTAGCGAAAGAATGATGATGATGTAACCCGATCCATTTACAAAGGGCATCATGGCGTACAAAATTCCTGTGAGAATAGCACAAATCGCAGAAAATAGAATTCGTGACTTCCGCAAACTTTGGGTTTTTTTGTATATTCGATCGGAAAAAAACGCTAATACAATTCCAAATATCGCGCCAATTAATCCTGAAATGGCAATAACTTTTGCTGTCTGCTGTTCAGATAACCCCTTTACTTGAATTAGGTAGGCAGGATTAAAAGTAAGTCCAAAAACAATAATAGAATAGGCAATAAATGCAAGTAAGATTGTAAAAATTAATATAGGAGATCGCAAAACCTTCCAGACATCTTTCCCATTTTTTTCTTGTTTGTTTTCCTGATTAACTCCCACTTCTACGAAACAATCATCGGATTTAAACCGTCCAAGCCAAATCCAAGCAATTAACCAGACAAAGCTACAGATACCAGAAATAAAATATGCTTGTTTCCACCCATAATTTGAGATTAGAAAAAACACTATAGGGGCTGTAACAGCAATACCCACCACATTGCCAAAATTTATAATCGATATGGCAAGCCCACGTGATTCCGGTTTAAACCATTTACTAAGATGACTGACTGACGCCGCAGAAAATGCACCTTCTCCTGCACCAAGTAATACTCTGCTAAATATAAGTAATGGCAAACTTGATACAAACAGCACCATGGATTGCGCGATTGTCCAAATAATCGCCATAATAGCCAGTATTTTCCCAGTACCCAGCCTGTCCGACAAAGAACCGCCTATAATTCCAGTTATCGAGAACAACCAGAAGAAACTGCTTCCAACTATTCCAAACTGAGTTGGGGTAAGATTCAAATCCTTCATAATATCGATGCCGGCTAATCCAGTAATGGATTTATCGGCAAAACTAACAATAGACATAATAAAAAGTGCAAATAAAATAACCCATTTCGTCCATCGTTTCATCCAAGCTCCTGCCCTTCATCAAATCGATTCACTTTTTTTGATCTAAGGAGAAAATTACACCTGCTTTGCCCTGCCTTTGTATCGAGCAAGATTGAGCAAGTGCATTTTGTGAAAAATAGAATCATCCAATATTTTTCTTTGATCTTTAAGGTGTTACGATATTGAGAAAACGATTGAACTCATCAAACAATGATAAAAATTCATTCAGTTTTGATTGGTCACCAGAAATGATTAATTTACCTGCAGCAACTGCTTGTTCAGGTGAAAGAAGACCTAGTCCAATTCCATAGAATGTTAATCGGTCAAGAGTTAAGGTAACATCTGGGTTATCGTCCAACTTATCATCCTTGTGGATTAAAACAGAGTTTTCTAAATAAATAGAGTATTTTTGGCCGGTATTTGATAAAGTTACATTCAACGTTAATTTTTTTCCATCCGCTTTTGGTCCGTTTAGTTTAACTGACAGCAGTTTTAAGAAATCATCAACAGGCATATAGTTAATAATTCCAGAACCATCTAATGGCTTAATATCTTTATTAATTCCATTTCTTAATTCGGATGCACCGACAAGATAAATGTTGCGCCAATTGGCTGATTCGGCTTGGTATCCTAATTGTTCGAATGTATCTGCCAATAAATTTTTAGCTTTCGCATTTTCTGGGTCGGCCATTACGACGTTTTTTAAAACTTGAGCTACCCAGCGGTATTCACCTTTTTCAAAGTCCTCTTTTGCTTTTTCCAAAATAGCGGCCTCTCCACCCATGTATTCCACATATTTAAGACCCGTTTCCACTTGTGGTAATGGATCTAAATCTGACGGATGTGCATTATAATAACCTAAATAAAAATTGTAAATCCCCTTTGAATTGTGCTTTAACGTGCCGTAATATCCACGATTCCCCCAATAAGTATCTAATGATTTTGGAAGTTTGATTGTTTCAGCTATTTCCTCCATCGTATATCCGTGGTTGGCTAATCGTACTGTCTGGTCGTGCATGTATTTATATAAATCACGTTGCAATTTCAAATGGTCCAATGCACGATCCTTGCCCCATACAGGCCATGCATGGATCATAAGCAAGGCATCAATCTCTTCATTTTCAAATATATCGATGGTTTTATCGAGTGAATTGGCCCAATGCAGGGCATCCCGGGTTTTTGCCCCTCTAACTGTATAAATTTGATGCATCAATTTATTGGCGTTCTCAGATACAAATAATGCTTTGTAATTTTGTATATAAAAATGCATTTCAGCCGGTGCTTCAGTGTTCGGCGTTAACAAAAATTTGAAGGTCACCCCATCGATTTCCATCGTTTGGATTTCGTTTTCTATTTCAACCTTAGGCAGCGCAAAACTCAACGTTCCGGAGCTCATGGTATTTCCTAAACCTATTGATACCGAGCCAGTCCTGCCATCTGGTATATTACCACCAAACTGATACTCTGCACGACGGGCCATAATGTTACCCAAAAGCACATTTTCACTTATTGCCTCTTTTGTAAAATGTTGTGGAACGATGATGGGAATAGAAGGATTTTCCGCATACTTTAGAACCGCTTGAATGCCGCCAAAATGGTCCGCATGACTTTGACTAATAATGATGGCTGAAACTGACTTTCTTGGACGATGTTTATAATATAATTCCATTGCAGCTTCAGCAGCTTCAGTACATCCTGCTGCATCACAGACAATAACTCCTTGTTTACCTTCAATAAAGAATGTGGTGGCCATGGATTGTCCACGCACTTGATAAATTCCTTCTACCACTTCAAATAAACCAGATATAGCCTGTAATTGGGCATTTCTCCAAAGGCTTGGGTTCACTGTCTCGGGAGCAGTGTCGTTAAGAAATTCTAACTTATCGATGTCCCAAACGACTTCCCCAGAATGATCTGTAATGATTGTAGATTCTAAAGGTGCAATTAATCCTCGGTTCGCATCTTCGAAATCCTGTCGATCATCGAAATTTAGTAAATCATATACTGCTAGATTTGCCTTTTTTGTGAAAGAAGTGGCGGACTTAGATGGATTTAATATTTTGCTATTCATACGAACCTCCAAAGATGGTTGTTTTTTTAGTATACAAAAAAGGAAAACACTTTTGACATCCTGGCCATAATGTCTGGTCTATGACCATACAAAAACAGGAGGGTTTCAAGTGTTTTCCGTATAACAAGATTGCCAATGGTATGTTAAGCCTCTATTGCTTTTAGCTCAAACACTTCATTTATCACTTTAGTGATAATTGGGGCTGGGATCTTGAAGAAAACTCCTGCAGGGTCATGATGTACAGCCGGCACCAAAAGGTGAAGCTTGTCTTCGTTACATTCAAATTCAGCAAAAGTGTCTGGTAAATTCACCGCTTTGCGGAGATCTCTTATAAATTCAATAACTTCCTCTAAACATTTTTCAGGTTGTTCTGATGGATTCACAATACCTAACGCTTGGGCAAATCCGGTGATTCGCGGCAAATAGTATTCTGGCAATGATTCCATTACATTTGGCAAAAGCACAGCATTTGCCAGTCCGTGCGGGATATTGAATTTTGCCCCGATCGCATGGGCCATATTGTGAACTGGAACGGCATTCAGACATAGGCAGAAAGCAGAAATGGCCATCGAACTTGCCATCAGCATATTCGCTCTTGCTGAAAGATCGTCCCCTTTGTGAACTGCATTCTGTAAATTATTAACAATCATTCGAATCGATTGCAGGGCATAGGCGTCCGTCATAGGATTGGCCTTAGGTGAAAAATAACCTTCCACTGCGTGCGTCAAGGCATCAAATCCTGTAAAGGCAGTGATTTTAGGAGGAAGCCCTACTGTCAAATCCGGGTCCAAGATCGCTATATCGGCATTGATGAACGGATGAAGCAGGTTTGATTTAATTCCAAGATTTTCATTAAGGATAACAGCTACAGGTGATACTTCCGCACCTGTTCCCGCCGTTGTTGCAATGGCTACATGCGGAATCGGAATATAATTGGCTTCTGGCCACCACTCCATCACATTTCCGGTAAGAAGAGAATCACGAATATCATCCAAGCCTTTATGAAGCATCCACTTGATACCCTTTACTGTATCCAGGACGCTACCGCCGCCAAGAGCGATCAAGGAATCACCGTTGCACTCTTTAAAAAAACGAGCTCCACGATTAATAATTCCGCCCTTAGCATCCTGTTCGATTTCATCAAACACCCCGACAAGCTCAGGTGTACCAGGCATGATTTCAAATAATTCTTTAATTATCTTTGTAATTCCGGCCTGTGTTAACCCTTTATCCGTGAATAGTACTGCCCGTTTACCGCCAAGCCCTCTAATCATCTCAGGAAGCAATGTCCTAGATCCCGCCCCGCTATTTACAACTGTTCGAACAGAAAATTGAAAAAATGAAGTCGACATACAATCACCTGCTATTTTAGATTTTTATTAATAAATGAGGCCTGGATTATCCCAAAAGAATTTGGTACCAAGGCCTTTGGCTTACTTCAGGTACAAGCGAGCAGTGGACATGCTTGACTTGAGAATATTCGTCCAAAGCATGGCGTCCTAATTCCCGGCCAAAACCGCTTTGCTTGTATCCGCCAAATGGCGCATCACTTCGGAGCATATGCCAATCATTGATCCATATCGTTCCAGCCTTTAATTCACGGGCAATTTGCATGGCTTTATTTACATCCTTGGACCAAACGCCTCCTGCTAGTCCATAAATGGTATCGTTCGCTATTTCAATCGCCTCCTCCACAGTGGAGTAACGAATGACGGATAGAACAGGACCAAAAATTTCTTCTCTCGCAATCTTCATGTCATTATGAACATCGGCAAAAATGGTCGGTTCAACATAATAGCCTTTTTCAAATCCTTCTACGATTCTGCGCTTTCCGCCGCACACCAATCGTGCACCTTCTTGAATTCCGGATTCAATATAAGAAAGGACGGTTTCCAATTGCTGTTGGGATACCAATGGCCCCATACCCGTTGCGATATCTAATGGATTTCCTATTGTAATCGTCCTGGCAAGTTCAGCTAATTGTTCAATGACTTGATCATAAATGGAATCATGTACAAGAACACGAGTGCCTGATTCACAAACTTGTCCAGAGTGGGATAAGAATCCGAATAAAATGCCTGGAATGGTAATACTCAAGTCGGCGTCCGGCAATACGATAGCTGGTGATTTCCCGCCTAACTCAAGAGTCACGCGTTTTACCGTACCGGCTGCCATTTGCATAATACGGCTACCGACTTCTGTAGAACCAGTAAAAGCGACTTTGTCTACACTTGGATGGGTTACAAGTGCTTCTCCAATGCTGGCACCCGGACCGGATACCACATTGAAGACACCTGCTGGTATACCTGCTTCAGCTGCCAATTCCGCTAATTTCAAGGTAGACAATGGCGTATTTGAAGCTGGTTTTACCACAATAGAGTTCCCCATTGCCAATGCCGGGGCTAATTTCCACATAGCTAAAATCATTGGGAAATTCCAAGCTGTAACCGCCGCTACTACACCAATCGGTTCCCGCCAGACCTGGTTATTACTTGGTCCTGGGAAGGGTAATGCAGGAAGGGTTTCTACATACGGATACTCTACAGTGAACTTTGCTGTTTGCTGTAAAAGATCAACAATGGTTAGGATGTCCATGTTTGAAATACGTCGAACGGTTGCTCCCGAACTAATAGATTCTAAGTACCCCAATTCTTCTGCATGCTCAATAATCTTGTTGCCAAATTGGATAAGTACGTTAGCACGTTCTTGTGGAGATTTTTTAGACCATACTCCCGAATCAAAAGCCTGGCGGGCAGATGAAACGGCCGCCTCCACATCTTCTTTCCCGGCTTTCGCCACCTTTGCTGCTACTTCACCAGTTGCAGGGTTTACTACCTCAAACGTTTCTCCGGTTATCGCTGGCTTCCACTCCCCGTTTATAAAGAGTGGAAATTCCAATGTTTGCACAGCTGCTTTCATAGAAAAATTCCTCCTTTTATTATCTCTTTCATAATCTTCAAATGTATTTAAGAAATTTTCTCTATCAACCTCCCTCAGTTTAATACGATTTTCTCTCGAATACTCGCTTATTCGCAGGATTTCATAACCCTTGATTTAGCGTTAACGATAAAATGAAATAAGTTTAAATCATTATGGCTTCGTGAAGGCATAGTCAAATAGAGGAGCGAATTAGTTCCCCATATTTTACCATATAATGTACATCTCCACGCCTCCCCTGGAGGCTTTCCCTCCCATGTCTCAACGGGTCGTCTGCCCTATCATTCCTTCGTCATGCCTATCCAAGGGGTGGAGGCCAGTTTTGCTAATTAAATGGGTCTGTGCCCTTACGAAAATAGAATCTGGTACTCCGTACATATTTGAAATCCTGCGAATATGCCAACATTCGATTAATATGAGTGTCCAATATTATTTATTTCAGGGCGATAAATAATCTTTATTTCTGAAATTTCATTAAGCTGCCAACGGTGATAATGGTTTGATTTTATCAGGACAATATGATTCGTTTCGTCTAGATATACTTACAAAGATCCTGGCCAACTTGCCAATTAACTTCATAATTGATTTTATTTTCTTCATTTTTTTTACTTTGACATTTTGAGAATGTAATGCCCGAAATTCTGGGTTATTCACTACAAGACTAATTGTAGCTAAGTAAAGGAATCGCCTTAGTCTGGAGCGTCCTCGCTTGGAAATGACAATTTGACCTTTCCATTTCCCTGAACTTGCTTCGACTAAATGCAATCCAGCATGGCGAAGAAGGGAATTACCGTGAGTAAAACGACTTAAGTCCCCCGCTTCACCCAATATCCCAGCTAAAGAAATTTCACTTATCCCCTTTATGGCAAGTAACATCTTAGCGAAAGGTATTTTATTTAGTGCAGCGGTAACTTGTTGTTCCACTCTTTCGAGTTGTTTTACGGCTAAGTCATATTCCTCTAATAGCTGCTCTAAATGAAATTTATAGGCATCAAGTGCCTGTCTAGTACCTACAGATTTCTTAGCCAACTGGAGGAGTAATAGGGCTTTCTTTAATCCAGGGTGCCTCTTCATCACAGATTTCCAACCTGTAATAACCTCGTGAGGCTGCATATTCTCTAAGTCCATAGGGGACGGGAATAAACGAAGGGTTGTGATTGCCCCTTTAGCCGTAATATCCTTAAATACCTGTCGGAATTCAGGAAAGACAATATCTACCCAACGGTTTAATTGATTAATAGAACTAACAAGGCGTTTAACTACTACATCACGGTTAGACATCAGGATCCTAAGTTTTTCGAATGTTTCCGATGTGTACCTAACTTCAGAATAATAACCGTTCTTTACCATATCAGCGATAACTAAGGCATCTTTTTTATCACTTTTTGATTGAGTATTATCACGATTTTCTTTATTCTTTTTTACTAAATGTGGGTTTACAGTTACTACTTCAATATCTTGATTAGAAAGCCATTTTGAAAGATTGATCCAGTAGTGTCCAGTTGGCTCCATCCCAACAATAGCTTCATCCAGGTTGTTTAATCTTTGAAGATTTTTAATCCATTTTAGAAAACTAGCAAATCCTTCTTCGGTATTTTTAAATGTAATTGGATCTCCGACTATAATTCCACGGAAATTTACAGCTCTAGCTACGTGAAATTGTTGCGCAATATCAACTCCAACAACTAGATGTTTAACTGAAATTCTTTCTATTAGTTGATTTTGTTTGTTTTGCATTTTAAACTTCATTATAGGGGTTCCTCCTTAAGGTTTGAGTTAGATTGGTCTCTATACTCATATCTTACTGAGGAGCTCTATTTTTTTCAAAGTCGAAAAATAACGATCTACAGGAATGCTAATTAACTTCCACTTTCTCAACACGCAAAGCTCTTCTCAAAATCTTACCTGTGCTGTTCTTAGGTAAATCCTTCATAAACTCCACTTGTTTTGGCAGTTTGTACTTTGCTAGCTTGTCTTGGCAGAAATGCATGATATCTTCCATCGTGATACGTTCATCGATAGAGACAACAAATGCCTTCACGATTTCCCCGTATTCTTTATCCGGAATTCCGATTACGGCTGTTTCGACAATGGCCGGATGTTGGTACAACACTTCTTCCACTTCTCTCGGATAGACATTGTACCCGCCAACGAGAATCATATCTTTTTTACGGTCAACTATATAAATGTATCCGTCTTCATCCATTCGGGCTAAATCACCCGTATAAAACCATCCGTCTTTCAAAGCAGAAGATGTAGCTCCCGGCATTCCTAAATACCCCATCATCACATTGGGACCTTTTACAATTAATTCGCCGATTTCTCCTCTTGGAACTTCCATTCCATTCGGATACACCACTTTATTCTTCACTTCTGGTATATCTACACCTACAGAGCCTGGTTTACGAGTTCCCCGCAACGGATTGAAGGCTGTAACGGGAGCCGTTTCAGAAAGACCATACCCCTCTAAAACGTGAACCTTATACTTCTCTTCGAATCTATGTAATAATTCAACTGGAATCGAAGCACCACCTGAAAAACAAGCTCGTATCGATGAAAAGTCTTCTGCCGTTGCCCCTGGCACCTGCAACAAAAAGCTAAACATGGTTGGAACTCCGGCAAAAATCGTCGCATTCTCTCTTCTAATCACGTTAATCACTTCGGTTGGACTAAATTTCGGAACAATGACAATGGTTGCACCACATGCAATCGGAATGTTGATGCAAGTCGCGATACTAAACACATGGAACATTGGAAGAACTGCAATGATACGATCTTCTTCCGTGAACTCTGTAAGCTGGGACATCGAAGCAGCATTTGATGCCAGATTTCGATGGGATAGCATGGCGCCTTTTGGCTTACCCGTTGTACCGGAAGTATAAAGGATGACCGCTAAATCATTCTCGTCGATGGAAGGCCAATCAAATACATCTTCTGGTTCTTGAATGAGACACCCCCAAGGCCAATCGTTTTCAATTGAATCTGTATAGATGGTCATTTTCAACTTTCCTAGTTTTTCTCTCAACGGGTCTATTGTCACTTCTAACCATGAATGAGCAATAACACCTACTGCTTGACTATTCGATAATATATAGGAAATCTCTGCCGAAGTGTAAGCAGGATTAATTGGAACAACCACTGCACCTACCCGAAGAATCCCATAGTAAGCAATTACAAACTCAGGACAATTACCAAACAATAAAGCGACTTTATCACCCTTTGCGACTCCTGCGGCAGTTAGGGCTAATGCAGCACAATCTACCAATTTATCAAGTTCGGCATAAGTTTTACTTTGATTCAGAAATGTATACGCGGTTCGATTTGGAAATCTTGCTGCACTGTTCTTTAAATTCTCATTCAAATTCAAAGCCATCCTTATCCTTCCCTCCTTTTATTTTTTAGAAAATTAAGATTTTCTTGAATTTATTATATATATAATTTACACTGAAATAAATCAACTGTTAATGAAGTATATAGAAGTTGTACTTCTATATTCAAAGGAGAAAACTATGCATATCGAACAATTGGAATACATTGTAAAGGTTGCGGAAACTGGATCTATTTCTATAGCAGCAGAAATCCTTCATGTTTCACAATCAGGAATCAGTCAATCTATTACTAGATTAGAAGATGAGTTGGGTGTTAAACTTTTTAAACGCCACAGACGACTTGGCGCCGTTCCAACTAATGAAGGGAAAGCTTTAATTAAAAAGGCTTATGAGGTATTAGTCAGACTTCAAGATTTTAAAGAAGAAGCCCAATCCTTTAACACGGTAATTTCGGGGAATTTAAAGATATCATCAATCCCTGGCTTTATGCTTTTCCTGTTAGAACCTTTATCTTCCTTTAAAAATGCTTTCCCAAATGTAAATATAGAAATCTCAGAAAAAGGCACTCAGCATATTATTGAGCTTGTCGAAAATAATCAGATTGACATTGGCCTAATCACGATATGTGAAGACCTCATAAAAAATAGAGAAGATTTACTCTTTGATGTAATACTTGAGGGAAAGATGAAGGTATACGCCAGCAAATCCTCTCCTTTATCGTCACAAAAATATATAACACCTGAACAATTAATGACTCAAAACGTTATTTTATATAATGGAGATTATGTAAAACGATTTGCTAGTAATTTAATTAGTAAATTTGGGCCAATGAACATATTATTTACCACTGATAATACAGAAGTCATAAAAAAAGCGATTTTAGAGGGATTAGGAATTAGCTTTGGTCCAGACTTTTCTAACAAAAATGATCCTTATGTATTAAGCGGCGAAATAGTTCCGATTGAAATCATCAATTACGAACAGGAAAAAATAGGTGTAGGCTGGGTACGCTCAGCGAATAATCATTTTTCGATGAACACAAAAAAATTTTTAGAAATTTTTAAGTTCCACTCCCGAATGCTGACGCATTCACCAAGAAATGATTAATGTAAAACTCGCACGGCTATGGAAGAATCTTCCGTGGTAATCTCTGCAGTATGAGGGGCAAACGGGGTAGAAACCATTCCCATATGAATATTTGACTTTGATTACATTATATATCCCCATAAAACATCATTATAGTAGTTATATTGGGGGTGTTATAATGCCCTTATTCGAACAAGATAATGAACATAAGCTCAATGCAAATCGAAAGCGAGCAACATTTGGAACACACTTAATAAATCTGAAAATATCGATTGGGGAAAATTAGAAAATTAACAAAATTTAGTAAGAAGGAATCAATTGGTTAATGTTCCATATCCTGCCGTAATCCTTAATCTTATAATAAAAGGAAAGAAATAAGTAATTATAACCAGGTTGTACATTTAATTTTTTGAAAGTTTAACATCATCTAATCAAGAATAACCCAGCTATTGCCGGGTTATTTTTTGCTTAATCGTTTGTCCCTATATTTAGTCCAAAAATAGATTTGGTAAATATTACCCATATTTAGTTCATAAAGTTTTCTATTAAAATCAAAAAGGATATGATATATAAATATCATAGTAGTAGTTCAAAATAATATACATAAACACGGGGGAATCAAAAGACATGACGGTTCTACAAATTTTAAGTTTAATAGGAATCGATATTTTGTTATCGGGTGATAATGCAGTTGTTATCGCATTAGCTGCCAGCAAAGTGCCACCTCATTTGAGAAATCGAGCTATTTTCGGCGGGACATTAATGGCTATTGTGTTAAGGATTGTAGCAGCAACAGTGTTAATTCAGTTTCTAGATTTACCGTTCGTGCAACTAGTGGGCGGTTTAATCTTGTTACGGATCAGTTACAATTTAATCGCACATAAAGAAGAAGATGACCCGAATATCAAACCATCAGATAAAGTTTGGGGTGCAATCAAAACGATTGCGATTGCCGATTTCGCCATGTCTATTGATAATGTGATCGCGTTATCAAGCGTTGCAGAAGGAATTCTGCCGATTGCTGTTGGAATTGCCATCTCGATCCCAATCATTATTTTTGGCAGCAAATTATTAACGAGCTTAATGGAGAGATATCCAATCATCGTTTATGCGGGTGCAGGATTATTAACCTATGCTGCCGGTAAAATGATGGTTGAAGATAAAGGATTAGAAAAGTTCCACATCTTAATTCCGGATTCACTTCATTTAGTTGTTCCAATTGCGATGGCGATTATTTTGGTAGTAGCAGTGTTTTTAAAGAACAACTTGGCAAAAGAAGCAAAAGCCACCATATAATAATGAAAAGCACCGTTCAATTCGGTGCTTTTTCAATGCTTTGACTTGCCTAATATCATTCCATTTCATTATAATGGTAATATAGGAAAATATATAATTTCTTAAAACCCTTTTATTCAATGCCATTATCACTGCCATAATTCTTCTAAGAGCTCTTTTACATTCTCATTTACAATTATTATTTTCATTCTCCTCTACTTTTTTTGAACAGCTAATATAATAGTCCGGGTGCCCTGGATCATGATTTTAGTATTTCTCAAATATTTAATTTTTCCTCTTTATCATGAATTTCACAAATCAAACTTAGACTGTACTTACATTACCTATGAAACTTCATTATTTAGTACACCTTTTCATAATTACGAGAAGTTTCTGGTTGCCGTAATATATTTTTCCTTATTTGCTAGACTTATATCATTCAAATTAATTCGAAATTTTCTTTAAATTTTATTCATTATTTGCTTTCAATTTGTTTCTTGATTTATTATAATGATTACATAATAATTATTATAATTCTAGTTTAAAACTAGATATATAATTATAATACTTCTAAACTTATACAAAAGGAGAGATTAATAACATGGATGCTAAAAACAATGGAACTGGCCAGGGATGCCCTTTTCACGGCGGTGCTACAAGTGTCAAATCAAGTGGTACGTCAACTCGAGACTGGTGGCCAAATGCGTTAAACTTGAATATTCTCCATCAGCATGACAGAAAATCCAACCCAATGGGTGAAGACTTTGATTATGTAGAAGAATTTAATAAATTGGACTACGCTGCACTTAAGCAGGATCTTCAGACTCTAATGACAGACAGCCAAGATTGGTGGCCTGCTGACTATGGACATTATGGTCCATTCTTTATCCGTATGGCTTGGCACTCCGCAGGTTCTTATCGTACTGGTGACGGCCGTGGCGGCGGCGGAACTGGCAACCAGCGTTTTGCTCCACTGAACAGCTGGCCTGATAACGGTAACCTTGATAAAGCACGTCGCCTGCTATGGCCTATTAAGCAGAAGTATGGGAACAAGATCTCTTGGGGCGACTTGATGATTTTGGCAGGTAATGTAGCGATTGAATCAATGGGCGGGAAGACATTTGGTTTTGGAGGCGGCCGCGCAGACATTTGGCATCCAGAAGAAGACATCTATTGGGGAAATGAAAAGGAATGGCTAGGTGATAATCGTTACACAGGCGAACGTGATCTTGAGAATCCACTTGCTGCTGTTCAAATGGGACTTATCTATGTTAACCCAGAAGGTCCAAACGGCAAACCAGATCCGCTTGCATCGGCTCACGACATTCGTGAAACGTTTGCACGGATGGGAATGAACGACGAAGAAACAGTAGCACTAATTGCTGGCGGACATACTTTCGGTAAAACACACGGCGCAGGTGATGCTGCTCATGTTGGTCCGGAGCCAGAAGCGGCACCTTTGGAAGCACAAGGTTTAGGCTGGCTAAGTACATACGGCAAAGGCAAAGGCCGTGACACCATCACAAGCGGTCTTGAGGGTGCATGGACTGCTAACCCAACACAGTGGGATAATGGTTACTTTGAGCTATTGTTTGGATATGAATGGTGGCTTACAAAGAGTCCCGCAGGTGCATGGCAGTGGCTTATTGTAGATCCTGCTGAAGAGCATCTTGCACCGGATGTAGAAGATCCATCCATTAAAGTGCCTACGATGATGACCACCGCTGATATGGCATTGCGTCATGATCCAGTATATGAGAAGATTTCTCGTCGTTTCTATGAAAATCCAGATGAGTTTGCAGATGTATTTGCTCGTGCATGGTTCAAACTAACACACCGTGACATGGGCCCTGCTTCAAGATATCTAGGTCCGGAAGTTCCAGAAGAAGAACTTATCTGGCAAGATCCTATACCTGCCGGCAATTATGATTTAACAGATGCTGATGTAGCTGAAATTAAAGCAAAGATTTTAGACTCAGGACTTACAATCAGCAAGCTGGTAACAACTGCTTGGGCTTCTGCTAGTACCTACCGTGGCTCAGACCATCGCGGCGGTGCTAATGGTGCACGCATCCGTCTTGCTCCACAGAAGGATTGGGAAGTGAATCAGCCGGAACAACTAGCACAAGTGCTACAAGTACTTGAAGGCATTCAAAAAGAGTTAGATAAGCCAGTCAGCTTGGCCGATTTGATTGTATTAGGCGGTAGTGCCGCAATCGAAAAAGCTGCACAAGATGCAGGCTTTGATGTAACGGTTCCTTTTGCTCCGGGACGCGGCGATGCCACACAAGAGCAGACGGATGTAGAAAGCTTTGCGGTACTAGAGCCGATTTCTGATGGTTTCCGTAACTATCAGAAGGGACATTTTACTGTAAGTCCAGAAGAGCTTCTAGTAGACAAGGCACAACTACTAAACCTAACTGCTCCAGAAATGACTGCCCTAATTGGCGGCTTGCGTGTTCTAGGTACAAACTACGGCGGTACACAGCACGGTGTATTCACTGAGCGTGTAGGACAACTCACGAATGACTTCTTTGTTAACTTGCTTGACATGGGAGTGCAGTGGAAGCCTGTAGGAGCAAACGTCTATGAAGGACGTGATCGCAAAACAGGTGAAGTAATCCGTACTGCAACTAGAGTGGACCTAGTGTTTGGTTCAAACTCCGTTCTACGTGCTATTGCTGAAGTTTATGCTCAAGATGATAACAAGGCAAAGTTTGTGAATGACTTTGTCGCTGCATGGGTCAAGGTGATGAATGCTGACCGCTTCGATCTTCAGTCTGCTGAGCTTAAGAAAGGTCAATTAGCAGCGAAGTAAGTTTATAAAGTAAAGAAACCGCCGTCACACTGACGGCGGTTTCTTTAGGATGTTATTACAGAATGTTGATTTCACTGTGTTTGAAAAATAAACGGAAAAATTCCGTTTAAATTGGGAAATACCCATATTTCCTTTAAAATAAAGGAAGATTTTCCGTTTATATGATCCAAATCCTTAAATTTTGTCTTATTTAGAGAAGTTAATCGAAATTTCTCCGCTTATATCTGCTTCTTAAGCTTCCTCTATATACATTAGCCGAAAATTCTCCGCCTATTAATTCTCATACCTACACGAAAATCAACAATGAATAATTACAGAGCCTTTTGTTAAAAAAATACTTGTTTGCGATACTGCGCTGGAATCGAACCCACCCCACATAAAATCCCTATACATCACTTTATCTATTTAATTGTTTCACTTTAATAGGCTTCGTTTCCTTACTCACTTTAATGATTTCCCCGATAATACTGATGGCAATTTCTTGTGTTGTTTCTGAGCTAATATCCAATCCGATTGGAGAATGAACCTGCTCCAAAAGTTCTTCGCTTACCCCTTCGTTTTTTAGTTTTTGGAGTATGGTAATAGTTTTACGCTTGCTGGCGACCATGCCAACATAGGCAATCGGATATTTTAGTGCCGTATTTAATACGATATCATCACCATCTTTTGTTACTATTACCACAAAAGACTTTTCATTTGGGTTGGCAGCGCGCAAAGCTTCTCCAATATCCTCATTCACAAAAATGTCGGTGGCATTGGGAAAGCGTTCCTTTGTCGCATAACCAACACGGTCATCGACTACGCTGTAAGGAATTTCAAGGAAGTCAGCAAGCGTTGCTAGCGCATGCGCAAGATGACCGGCGCCAGCCAAAACGAGTTCCGGCCTGCTTTTATACACTTCAATAAACACCCGCAACGTGCCGCCGCAGCTCATTTGAATTCCATCTTTTGCATGTCTGTTCAATTTGTATTCAACGATTTTCGATTGCCCTTTTTCAAGCGCCTTGACGCTTTCTTCGATGATATAGTGTTCGGCCAATCCCCCTCCGACAGTACCTTCAATCGAACCATTACGGTATACAATCATTTTTCCAACATGCCTGGGAGTCGAGCCCTTTGATTCAATTATCATAGCAAGTGCAAAGGTTTCGTTTTGACGGTTCAGCATGGCCACTTTTTCCATTAATAACATGAGTAGCTCCCCCCTTTATAGAAAGGCAATTTTCTAAAAGATTATTGTTTTTTCCTAATTAATGTATAACCGAAAAAGAATTCCTATTTGCCTTTATAAACTACGAATGGAATGGAAAAATTCTTTGCCTCGGGCGCATACGACTTTTCTATGCGACTGAACTCTTCATATAATCACGGGCTTGGGCTCATATGACCTTTCTATGCGACTGAACTTTTCTTAAAATCAATGGTTCGGGCGCATAGACCCTTTCTATGCGACCGAATGCTTCTTTAAATCACTGGTTCGGGCGTATAGAGCCTTTCTATGCGATCGAATGCTTCTTTAAATCAGTGGTTCGGGCGTATAGAGCCTTTCTATGTGACCGAATGCTTTTTTAAATCACTGGTTCGGGCGCATAGAGCCTTTCTATGCGACCGAATGCCTCTTTAGATCACTGGTTCGGGCGCATAGAGCCTTTGTATGCGACCGAATGCCTCTTTAGATCACTGGTTCGGGCGCATAGGGCCTTTCTATGCGACCGAACTCTTTAAAAAATCATGGTTCAAGTCGCATACGGCCCTTACCTACTTCCGAATACTCTATTAAAAAAATTAATTCGGTTGATATTGCTTCAAACTAAGAAAATAACGTAATAGATTTAAAGCTACTTTTTTTCTATAGATAGCTGTCGAGCGCTGATCATCGATTGGCCGAATAATCTTATCGAAGGCTGCCACAACCTCATCGATGTCTGTATCTGCTAATGGTATGGTTTTTCCAATCAGTTTCTTCTCAATATTAATGGAACGGACCATCGTAGGGCCGACTGCCCCGAATGCAAAGCGGACATCCTCGACTCGAGAATCATTGACCCGGATAAGTCCTGCAAACCCTACTTTAGCAATGGCATCTGCGTTGCGGTTGCCCACCTTCTCAAACACAACATGTGAACCTTCTTCTAATACGGACGGCAAGATAATTTCAGCCAAAATTTCATTGTGTTGACGCCCAACCCTTCGCACCCCTTGTATAAAATCGCTAATCGCAACGACCCGATTACCATTAACGGACCGCAGCAAAAGCTTGGCATTGTACACATATAACAGTGGCAGTGTGTCACCAGCCGGAGAAGCGTTGCAAATATTTCCTCCCAATGTCCCTCTGTTTCGAATCGCCGGTGCTGCAATCGTTTTTATTGCGTTCTTTAAGGGAAGCGGGATTAACGGTTCCTCAAGTAATTCACTATAAGTACAGCAGGCACCGATATGGAGGTCCTTTTGATTTTGATACACACGTTTTAGTTCGGATAGTTGGTCAATAAAAACAACTGGGTTTGGAATTTTCGGGGGGACTCCCCTTCTACTTTTGTGAAGGACCATAACATCGGTGCCTCCGGCAATGATAGTACAGGTTTCTTTATTCAATTGGCTCAACGTTTGGTCTAAACGATCGAAGCGATATGCGGTTATTTTTTCTGCCATAAGCCGTCCCCTTTTTTCGCTGCTAGGTTGATCGCATCCACAATCATATTGTAGCCGGTGCACCGGCACAGATTTCCGGAAATCCCTTCCCTAATTTCAGCCTCTGAAGGATGAGGGTTTTTGGATAATAATGCGGCACTGGCCATGACCATCCCAGGAATGCAGTAACCGCATTGCACGCCTCCGGCACTGGAATAGCTCTCATCCAAAATCTTAAATTGTTCCGATTCCATGATCCCTTCTATCGTTACAATATCAGCTCCATCAATCGAACCAATTGGAATCAGGCAGCTGTTTTGCAGAAGATTATTAACAAACACGCTGCAGGCTCCGCATTCTCCTTCACCGCAGCCTTCCTTTGTTCCGATTAACGCAAACTCATCTCTTATAAAATCTAGTAATCTTGCTGTGGGAGGGGCATCCGTTTCTACCAATCTTCCATTAAGCGTAAATTTTATCAACCATGTTCACCTGCTCTCATTCATAGACTTTCGATTATGACTTCCGGTGTAATGGGAATTTGCTGAAAAGACGTTTGAAGTGCATCCTCAATCGCCGCTTGAACCGCTGGAGCGCCGCCGATTAACGTCAATTCTCCTGCACCCTTCGCCCCGTATGGACCATCCGCGTAAGGATTATCAAAGACCTTGCTTTCAATGGAAACCACGTCCATGGAAGTCGGCGGGCCGTAATCTGAAATGCTTTTTTGCTGGATTTTGCCTTGCTTTGACGTCATCTTTTCTAAATAGCCGTACGCCAATCCTTGGGCCAAGCCGCCGTCAATTTGGCCTTTCAAAATCCGGTTATCAATGGCTTTACCCACTTCATAACTGCCGTATACTTTTTCCAACTTTACATTCCCTGTTAACGTATCCACTTCTACTTCGACGATATTCACGCCCCAGGAATAAGCCGGGTAGGCATCCCCCGTAAAGGTCTTCTCATCCCACGGAATCATTTCACGGTGAACATAGTTCTCCACTACTTCCTGTTCCACCCCGGTTTGCCACTGCGCCTTCAGTTTTTTGGCGGCGCGTTCAAGCAATTTCCCGACAATCATGGTCGTCCGGGAGGCTACGGTTGGGCCGGAGTCTGGCACCTCTTTTGTATCGGGGTCAGGGTACAAGACTCTGTCAAACGGGAGATCGAGTGCTTGGGCGACAATTTTACTCAGCGTTGTATAAATTCCTTGTCCCATATCAGAATTGGAGATCTTTAGTATAACGTTGTCATCCTTTGATTTAACCAGCTTGACTGTTGCTTTAATGTGATCTCTTTCGCCGCTGCCTGTAAATCCACAGCCGTGGAGGAACAGCGAAGTTCCGATGCCTTTTTTATAGCGCAGATTTTGTTGATTGAAACGCTGGAACTCCCCTTTTTTCTTTTTAAAATCTGACGCATTTAGCAAATCCTCAATCATGTCTTCCATTAAGATTGGGTCGCGGAATTGGCCTTTGGTAATGGTGGGGTCTCCTTGTTTGACGAGGTATTTTCGTTTATATTCAAGTGGTTCGATGTTTGCTAGATTACTAAGATGGCCCATATGACTTTCGATTCCGGCAAAACTTTGCGGAGCTCCAAACCCTCTGAAGGCCCCATTTGGAACGGTATGGGTCTTTAAGACGTATCCTTTTGCATGAAAATGTGGAATTTTATAAACGCCTGCGCTGTTTAATAAGGCACGCTGCAGCACGACTGAGCTTAATCCAGCATTTGCTCCTCCATCAAGAAAGACATCCACACACATACTCAAAATATTTCCTTCTTCATCAATAGCCGTTCGATATTTAAATTTGGCCGGATGCCTTTTCGTGGTTACCACCATATCTTCAGAGCGGTCGAACACGAGCATCACCGATTTCTTGACGGCATTTGCCGCAACCGCGACATGACACGCCATCATTGAAGGAAATTCTTCTTTGCCGCCAAAACCTCCGCCAGTGGGGCTTTGAACAACTCTGACTTCATCATCACCGCAGGCTAAAGCGCTTATTAACGCATTTTTTATATAATAAAGGCATTGCATCGAGCCTTGGACGACAATTTCATCTTCCTTATAGATGCCGAGCATTCCTTGCGGCTCTAGGTAGACATGCTCCTGATAACCCGTTGAATATTCTTCTTCAATGATTTTGTGGGCTCCCTGCTCGATCGTTCTAATCGCCTCTAAGCTTTCTCCAAATTCATAGCTTGCCATTGTAACCCCGGGTGCTGATTTTTGTTGGATGGCATCATCCAATGTGTAAATTGCCTGATGTTCTTCAAATTCAATCTTCACTTCATTTAGCAAACGGTATAGGATATCCAGCTCTTTTCCAACGAGCATAAGAATAGGTTCCCCAATATAATTGACCCACTCATTGGCAAAAATGGGCTGATCTTCTTGGATGATTTTCACAACATTCGGGCCAGGGATCTGCTCTGCCCCAACCGCTTCATACCCTTCAGGAAAGTTTGGCAATTGAATGGATTTGATTTTTCCAAAAGCAATGGGCGAACGAACCAAAACGCCATAAACCATATTTTCCACTTTCACGTCACTAATATAAGCCAACTGGCCCGACACTTTACCACTATGGTCCTTTTTGGGCACTGCGGTGCTTATGTCTTTGAGACTCATTACATACAACAACACCCTTCGACTCATTATTTATTAATAGAAACCTCTTCCTACAATTTTATAAATAAGAATGATATTTTATGATTCATTTTTGCCCCCATTACGTTGTATAAGCCATTTTAGTTTTAAAATAATCCATGGCTGCTTGGTAATCCTCCGGCGTATCGACATCCATTAAAACACCCGGATCATTTACATTCAGATAATTCTTATCGTAATTGGCGAGGACCATCCGTAAATTGCTTTTTGGATCGGTTTCAAGAATTTTCCGTTTCACATCACTTGATAATTTAATAGGGTGACCACCTTTATAATTAAAGCTGGGAATAACTACATCCCCTTTGTGTTTTGCGATTAGCTGAACGGTCTCTTTTTTAACAAGCGGACAATCTCCCGGAGTTAGTAAGATGGTTTGGGCATTTACTTCAGAGCAGCCCTTTTGGATGGAACTAAACATTCCTTGGTTAAAGTTTTCATTATAAACAAACTTCATCTCGAATGAATAGGCATTTTTACTGCTGATTTTTGCTATTTCCGCTTGGATGATTTCAGCTTGAAACCCAGCTACAATGATTACTTTGCTGATTAATCCTTCAAATTTAGAAATCGTTTGCTCCAATACGGTCATATTCCCTAGTGGCAGAGTCATTTTATAGGCATTCGCCCGGCTGGAATATCCAGCTGCTAGGATGATAGCTTCTATATTGGTCACCTCCGAGAATAAAACTTAAAGGATCACAAAAATGAACAGTGATCCTTCGGATTTATTTATTCAAATACTTGCGTCTGCCGAATGATCCGATTTGAGATCTTCTAATATATCATTATTTTTTTGCTCTTCCCTTTTATTTAAAAATAGGTTGAGCACAATAGCGGTAATACTTCCTATTACTATCCCGTTTTGGAAAAGCAAACGCAAACCCTCGGGCAATTTAGCAAATGCATCAGGAATCACTGCGGCTCCCAGACCAATTCCTACCGAAATCGCTATAATCAGCAGATTTTCATTTCTTTGGAAATCGACACGGGAAAGCATTTTGATACCAGAAGAAATAACCATACCAAACATCGCAATCATTGCTCCCCCAAGAACAGGATTTGGGATGATCATTGTAAGCGCTGCCACTTTTGGCACCAATCCTAATATCATCAGAATCACACCGGCGGCAATGACGACATTGCGTGTTTTTATTCTCGTAAGGGCAACCAACCCCACATTTTGGGAAAATGTCGTATATGGAAAAGCGTTAAAGATTCCTCCTATAAAACTAGCCAAACCTTCTGCCCGCAATCCTTTTTTGATGTCAGACGATTCCAGTTTCTTCTCGCAAACATCCCCCAATGCCAAAAATACACCTGTTGACTCAATTATGCTTACGATGGCGACGAGAATCATCGTTAAGATAGCGGTTATATGGAAAGTGGGAATCCCGAAGTAAAACGGCTGCACCATGTGAAACCAGGAAGCCTGGCCAACTGATGATAAATTCACCATGCCCATCCCCATCGCAACCAGGGTGCCTAAGATCATGGAAATTAGAACAGAAACAGCTCTCATGTAGCCTGAAAGGTAGCGGTTAATAACGATAATGAGGACTAGTGTCAATGCCGCCAGTAATAAATTTCTTACGTTCCCAAAATCCGGTGCCCCTACTCCTCCTGCAACGTTGTTCATCGCCACAGGAATAAGTGATATTCCAATGATTGTTACAACAGATCCTGTTACGACAGGAGGAAAATACCTCATTACTTTACTCATGAATTGAGCAAGTATCATGACAATGATCCCGGAGACGATGATGGCACCATAAATAGCGGTTATGCCCTGAAGTTTTCCAATGGCAATCATCGGTCCAACTGCCGTAAAAGTACACCCTAATATAACTGGAAGCTTAATTCCAAAATACCTTCCTCCTACTACTTGAAGTAATGAGGCAATTCCGCAGGTGAACAAATCGATGGAAATAAGGAAAGACAATTGCTCCGGTGTCATGCCTACCGCAGGTCCAACAATAAGTGGAACGATAACGGCCCCAGCATACATGGCCAAAACATGCTGAAGACCTAAAGTCCCTATTTTCCATGGAGTTAACTTTTCCATTAATATGCCTCCCTTGGTAAAGACTTTTTGAGCAGTGTAACAACTTCTGGGCATCCCCCCTTTCTAAAAACGCTAAATTTTGTTTAACTAACGGCAAAAATTTGCCGTGTAAAATCTCCCCTCTTAGTCGACGGAGGAGGCTTTACATCAAATCAATTCTCTCTCAATCATTGATATCTTTTTCTTTACTTGCCAGTGGGAATTCAATTTGAACGTATTTTTTATTTAACAAGTCTTATATAGTGTAAATTCTCTTTAAATTATATTTCTGATAATAATAGATATACCTGTCTACAACGTTAAGATTAATAATGAGCATTTAACCAAATTTAAGAATCATCCAACAACGACAACAATTGCTTGTTTGCACTCACGTTCGTATAACCAAATATTAGCGTCCCAAAACTCAATAATTTCTTTGACATCATCTGTTTTTTGATTATTGGCTGTATGTGGAGTGAGATCCAAAGCTTTTTGTTTTTGTTTTTTATTTTCTTTTTCTTTTTCTTTTTCTTTTTCTTTTTGTCCACGTATCGTAAAACAATGCGTGAACGTATCGTCTATCGATTCGTATTCCTCATCGATATATGTATCATTTTCTTCCAGATCGCTAACTTCATTGCCAAAAGGCATCTCGTCTTGTTTACAAAAAGATTCATAGAGGCTGCGGATTTCCTCTCTTTGTATGGATTCCAAAACATAATAAATAAGCGTGGAATCCTCGACATCCTTTAATTGGGAAAAAATACAGTCCATGACTGGCTTGCCAGCCTTATGCAGGTTATCTTTCCCCCAGTATTTAATCGCCAGCTCCCTCGTTTCAGAATTGTAACGAATCAATTTATGATGCTCGATGAATCGTTCCATTAAGGAATGAACCGTCTCAATCGAATAGCCCAAATCAAAAGCCATTCGTTTTTTCGTAATTTTATAGATTCCAATTTGTGTTGTTTGTGGATTGGTAAGGAGATAGAGATAAAAATACCTGTCCTCCGGGGTCATCTCTTCCAAAACAATCGGATTGAACCAAAAGTCTGTTCGAACCATTCGATACTTTGCCATCATCAAACACTGTCCTTCCTACAAAAAATATCCTTTACTTAATATTTAGTGTTTAATGAAGAATGCGGTCATGGTGTTTTTTCAAAATGTGTGGATATTTTTTGAAAAATAATTTCGAGATACGTAAAAGATGCTGTAAATTTGCTGAAGCAGATTTGCTGCCGAAAACAAAAAAGATTTATTGTAAAAAAAATAGCTGTCAACATTGTCGACAGCCCTAAACTAGCTAATACCCTCTTTTTTATTAAAATTTAGATTGATAGTTTTCGATTTTACATATGCATGGCTTTACAATATTCTGTTTACTTTTTGTTTTTTCGGTTCTCAAAGCGTTTGATGGCATCTTCGAATGTTCCGCTTAAGACACACAACACTTGCGATCTGTTCTCGACTTGAAGACTGGCCTCTAGGTCGTGTTCAAGAGTTGTGTTTAATATTTCTTTTGTCATTTTCAAGCCAAGAGCTGATTTTTCCAACATTAAATTAGCCATTTCAAAGGCAACCGGAAGGACCTCACCCTCTCCAGTTAGCCGAGATACTAAACCGATTTGCAGTGCTTCTTCAGCTAAAACTTCGCGCCCTGTTAGCAGCAATTCTGAGGCCCGGGACATTCCGACCAAACGCGGCAAAAAATAGCTGGCACCCAACTCACCCCCGGAAAGTCCTACGTTCACAAAGGAGGCGATAAACCTGGTATTTGGACCGGCTATTCTCACATCGGAAGCTAAAGCAAAGCACATCCCACCGCCTGCTGCCACCCCGTTTACCGCAGCTATAACCGGTTGCGGAATTTGTCTAAACCTAACAATTAAATCGGACAACCTTTTTTGTGAATCAAAAAGCTGAGGTGCTCTTTCTTTTATGTTTCCTTCAAATTGCCGCTGTTCTTTTAAATCGGTCCCTGAACAAAATGCCTTACCCGCACCCGTAAGCACCAAAACTCTACAGTCCGTGTCGTACTTTAAACTGTCCAACACAGTTGCCACTTCATCCATGAGCTGATACGAAATCGCATTGTATCTTTCGGGCCTGTTAAAGGTCAATAGGCCTATTTCTCCCTTCTTCTCCCATGTAATCGTCTCAAAACGTGCTGTATCATTTATCATTGCCTGAACACCCCTTATTCTAATAGTATTACATATTCATATACTCCTTTACTTTTGAAACAATTTTTGGCATGTGTAACATTGTGATACATCGGGCACATAATTACATAGAGTTAAAACCACCATCAATCCTTAAATCAATCCCATTTTTTGAATAAGGATATCAGAAAATTCATATCTAGTAGGATTGGGAGGTTTCAAAATACTTCAAGTAGAATATACATAATTTTCTGATAATAGGCAAGTAAAAGTTATTTGCTAGTTCAGCTATGTCCAAATGCGGATTAAAAAATAGATGCTGAACTCGCTTGTCAAAAATAAGAATAATGGAACAGTCAGTTTATCATTTGGTATGGGGTACCTTTTTCCTATAACAAAGATATAGGGGCTTTTCTGCAGATTATCTGCATAGAATGTAGACAAGTATAAGTGACCTTAACCGGGAGGGAGATACCTAATGAATTTTATTGAAGACATTAAAGACGTGAAATTTAGCTTTTTGGAAAAACCGCCGGCGTCGTCTATGTCTTATGCCTTTGTTTATGTTAATAACGACAACGAACACTTTGCAGTTAAAAATGGAGAGCGTTTGACACGCAGTGAATTACGGATTGGCAAATATAAAAGAGTTTATACCATCAATATGCAGCAGCAAACCTTCACCTACAATGAGGAAGTTCCCTCGGCCACAAGAGGAAGAAGCTTTTCTGTCAATTTATCTATCGATATTGCCGTTGAACACCCCGAATTGTTAGTTCAACAAAATGCAGGGGAAATTGGCGACATTTTTAACAACAATCTGCCCTTCTGGGTGGAATCGGAAGCAAGATTTTATCCTATTGATGAGGAACTGAGTTTTGCCCGGCATATTGAAGAATTTTTTCAAACATCAAGATTGGTGAAGGTGTTACGAGAGGCTGGGATTGTGGTGCGAAATGTTCGTGTTTTGACCCGGCAAGGTATTCGGGACCAGCACCATGATGAGGCGATTGCCGATTTAGACCGGAACGCAGAACTATCTGCCTATCAAGAGGCTCTCGACTTAGAGGAAGCTCGCCGGATTTCGGCCTCCATTAAAGAAGCCCTTCAGGCGGGTGATTTTATCACGGCAGGGAAGCTTGGAGAAAAGAATGAAATGGCAAAACGGTTAGTGGAATCTGAGTTTAGTCAAAATCGAGCCTTTAAATATGAGGTAAACAAACAACTATTAAACTTGATCAACGATCACTCTATTGACCAGTTTGAGGCAGAACAAAGATTGGCCAAGCTAAAAAAACTGTTCCCCTATCTCCCTGTTAATCTGGAAAACAGCAATAGAAAAAAACAACTTGATAGTCCAAGGAAAGAACTTCAATCCTATCTAAATAAAGGAGATTAGCGATTGTGGAATCCATTTTAAAACAGCTGTTTTGGATTTGGTCACCTATCTCTGCCCTGCCGGAATGGTTGCGTATTTTTTTGGTTCTCTTTGTTCTACTGCAGCTCGTAAGGCTGATTTTGTTGTACTTTGTTCCGCCTGTTTTAAACCTGTTGGCCCATTTGTTGGAAAAAATGCTATATCTCATTTCTTATCCAATCATGACATTCGTTTGCACGATGCAAAGAAGACGGAGAGAAGCAGGAGAAACTGGTATACCTGTTTGGATTGAGTTTATTGAAGGAATGTTTGCCTTGCTCGAAGGTTTTTTCAACAAAATCATTCAGCTTTTCATGAAACGGAAAAGGAATAGGACAAGGTTGAAAAGATGGACCTTCTACTCTGCCACCACATTAGTAATTTTGCTGACAGCGGCAATCATCAGCAATCCAAACAAGTGGTATACAGAAAAATGGAAGAAAGCTGAAGCTTGGTTAAACCAAGAACCTGTACCCGTACAAACAACCGTTTCTTCCCCTGATCAAAAAGAATTTATTTTAAATAAGCAATATGAAGACGGCGGAAATATTAGAGAAGCTCCTACACTAACCGCACCACGTCTTTACACGATTACAAACGGAGAAATCATCCACTTTTTGAATGAAGAACAAGTAGACTCCAAAGGAATTAAGTGGCTAAAGGTGGAAACCGCAAACGGAGTCGAAGGTTGGATTTCGGCCTTGATTGTGAAGGAAAAATAATAAATGGAGAGGGATATTTGATTCTTTTTCCAATTCATAGAACAACCCAAATAAGGAGAGTAGACTCAAATAGGTATAGTCCGCTCTCCTTATTTAAAGCTCTCTCCAATTTTATCAAACTGTGAATCTCCAACTAAAACAGAAAGATTTCTGCCATATAAAAAAAGAGAACATAGAAGAAGATGAAATAAAAAATATGATTACTTTGAGGAAATATAAATGTATGGTTCAACTCAGCAATAGTATATTTAAAACCTTTATTTTTTGTACATAAGATATAATGATATTCCTAGTAAAAGTGCAGCAATACCTCTTTGCCAATCAAAAGGAATTTGTTTTCCGCCAAAAAGACCGAAATGATCAATTACTCCACTTATTAATACTTGGCCTAATATAACTGATACAATTGTTGTAGCTACTCCGATTTTTGGTACAGCTAATACCATAACCAGCACATATATAGCTCCTAACAATCCGCCTGTTAATTGCCATTTTGGAACTGAGAACACGTTTAAAAGGTTCCCCTTACCCAGAAAGATAGTACACACTAATAAGATTAATGTACCAATTGCAAACGAAACAAACGCACCTTCAATTACCCCGATTTTCTTTCCTAAACCTCCATTAATTCCCGCTTGAGTACCTATAGATATACCTGCTATAACAGCGAGAAGGGTCATAATCCAATTCATAATGAGCCTCCATGTTTTTTAAATTATTCAAGAACTAAGAAAACTCCTCATTTTATCTTTTTGTTTTTCTCTTTTCCATTAGTTCTGCCATTTGTTCCGAATTTGGATTTCCTTCATTTCTTAATTTATCAACGATGTTAGCATAATCGGTTTCATTTCGGTTCTGGCTTAATTTATAGGCAGCCTGAACTTCTCCTACTTTAATCTTAAACCCAACTATCCCTTTCAGTTCACTCTCTAAGAGTTGAGGAGAAAGCTTTTCCCATAAAACCGGATATTCACGGTGTTCTTCGTATTTTTCCAGCATTATCGTTAAATCTTCTATCAATTCATCTTTTTCTAGAATACTTGCTTTACCGTACATATGGATAGCCTGATAATTCCAAGTCGGAACATTTTCGTGCGAATACCAGGAAGAAGAAACATAAGCATTCGGTCCCTGAAAAATAACTAGCACATCTTCACAGGTCTCAAACGTTCTCCACTGAGGATTCCCAAAAGCCACATGCCCGGTAAGATAGTAATCGTCGCCTTTTTTCTTTAACGCCAAAGGCAAATGAGTGGCAATTGGTTTCCCTTGTTCTGTTGTGACAATCGTGCCAAAAGAGTTTTTTTGAACAAAATCCCAGATTTCATCAACATTTGTGACCTTAAAATATTTCGGAATATACATAAAATTCACCTTTCCAAAAAAGTTATATCAGTGTCTTTGCCATTATAAAGTCCGTTTGTTCTTCATCACCCATATAAAAAGAGTGCGCCCCCGTTTGAACAAACCCCATTTTTTTATAAAAAGCGATCGCATTTTCATTCTTTTCCCATACACCTAGCCAGATTTTCTTTTTATTACGTTCCATGGCAATTTCCAGCGCTTTATTTAGCAGGTCTTTACCAAGCCCATGTTTTTGGAATTCTTTCTTTATGTAAATCCTTTCAACTTCAAGCGATTCCTCACCCATTTCTTCGGACTGAGCATCATTGATATTGACCTTTAAATATCCAGCCACGTCATTATTAAAATAAATGAAAAAGAATTGCGATGAAAGATTAGATAATTCTATTTCTAATTGATTTAAATTAAATGCCCTTTCCAAATAGGCAATCATATTTTCGGGTGAATTCTGATCCTTAAATGTCTCATTAAATGTTTCATAACTAATTTCTTGAAGTGTGTGTAAATCTTCAAGGGTGCATTTTTTAATATTGATAGTCATTTTTTTTATTTCGCTCCTTTAATAAAATCTCTTGTTTCCCTTTTTGACAAATTCCCAGTCTTTTTCTACATTTTTTCTTACTCTTTGAAGAAGATTGAAAATGGTTTCTACTTCTCTTTCGGAAAACCCCTCTAATGCAACGGTGTTGGAATAATCATTTTCACGTCTTATAAAAGGATAAACATTTTTCCCTTTCTCTGTTGGAAAAAGCTTTTTAATTTTTTTGTTATGTTGATCGTCTTTCTTTTCTATAAAACCATTCATCTCAAGTTTTTTTATCGCACGAGCTGCTGTTGTTCGATCTACTTTTGTCATCTCAGCTAACTTTTCTTGAATGATTCCCGGATTTTCACAGATTCGCACAAGGTACAAATACTGCCCTTTTGTAAGGTCATATTCTTTAAATTCTATATTACTGATAGAATCTAATGCCCTTGCAATCATACCGATTTCACGAAGAATTTCCTTCATTATTAACTCCTTTGCACATATTTTTGTTGCAAATGCAATAAAAATGATATAGATTAAATTTAACCTATCTTTGTTGCATTTGCAACAAAATTTCTTTGTAAAAGGACTGAAAAAAATGTATACAAAAAAAATAATGGTTGATGAAGATTTAAGGGCAGCTTTTGCTATTCGGAAACAAGTATTTGTAAAAGAACAAGGCGTTCCATTAGAAGACGAATTTGATCAATTTGATACACTTGAGGGAACTAGCGAACACGTATTAGTCCATTACAATGAACAACCCGTCGGAACGGGAAGGATAAGGTTTATCAATGGAGTAGGTAAATTGGAGAGAATCTGTATCCTTGAACCTTACCGTAAATTTGGCCTTGGAAAAATCATTATAAAAGCGTTAGAAGAAATCGCTGAAGAACGGGGAGCCTCACAGGTTAAATTACATGGACAAACGCAGGCCGAAGGATTTTATAAAAAACTAGGGTTCAGGACTTCATCAGAGATCTTTATGGAAGATGGAATCCCACATATTCTCATGCTCAAAGAATTATTTACTACAAAATGATAATGAGATCGAATAAAGCGAGATATGTTTTTTATGTAATAGGAATTTTAATCTTAACCCTTGGTATTTCTTTCACGATACAATCAGACCTAGGAACTTCACCATTTGATGCTCTCTTGGTTGGACTGTCCAAGAATGTTGGGCTTACTGTAGGAAGCTGGGAAATCATAATAGCTTTCATATTGATAGGTTGCAATTCTTTTTTAACAAGACAAAGGCCAGAGGTTTTGGGGTTGATAACAGCATTGATAACGGGCATTGGTATTGATATGTGGCTTTTTCTATTGCAAAATTTGTTAACACCTGAACTATGGTACAGCAAAGTGGTTTGTTTTGGACTCGGCTTAGTTGTGATTGGATTAGGAACGGCAACCTATTTACACACAAATTTTGCCCCGATTCCAGTTGACCGGTTAACCTTAATCATCCAAGAATTAACTAGAACAAATCTATTTTTTTCTAGAACATTCATTTATCTCGTATTCTTGATCATGGCAATGATGTTAAATGGACCCATTGGCGTGGGAACTTTATTGACCGTTTGTTTTGGGGGGATACTCCTTAATTACTTTATGCCAATTACTGAAAAAGTATTAGACCGTATATTGACACACTCTAGTATATTACCAAATTTTGATAAAGATAAAGACCATTCGAAATAGGATGGTTTTTGTTTACGTAAAAATACTCAGAGCACTTACCTGCAAAGCTGATGATTTATAGATTTACACCCTGATTGCTAAATAAAGTAGTAAGGAAGCAGAAAACTATCTATCTGCTTCCTCCATGCTTATCCCCGTAAAACGTGTTTCAGGACTTTTCCACTCGCGTTTCGTGGTAATGTATCGAGAAAGTCTAGTTCCACGGGCAGTTTGTATTTAGCCAGTTTTGTTTTGCAATAGGTGAGGACGTCTTCTTCTGTAAGTGTCCTTCCTTCTTTAGGGACCACAAACGCTTTTGGGACTTCACCGTATATAGGATGGGGGACGCCGACTACCGCAGCCTCCAAGATTTCCGGAATTTGATATAGGACTTCTTCAACTTCAACGGGATAGACGTTTTCGCCGCCACGGTTAATCATATCCTTTTTCCGGTCTACGATATATAACAGTCCATCCTGGTCAAAGCGGCCTAAATCTCCGCTGTATAACCAGCCATTTTTTAATGCCTGACGAGTAGCTTCTTCATTCTTCAAGTAACCCTTCATCACAAGCGGCCCTTTAACAACGATTTCCCCTACTTCCCCCGTTGGTACTGGCTCGCCAAACTCATCAACCACCTGTACCTCAAGCCCTGGCAAAGGTTCACCGACAGAACCAACTTTGTCCAGTGCATAATGGTCCTTTAAGGTTGTAGCTCCAGGTGAATTTTCTGTCTGGCCATATAAATTTTGTACTTTTACATCAGGATAGCGTTCCTTTACCGTACGGACCAGCTCATTTGGCATAGGAGCCGCCCCGTACGTGAACAAACGGAGCCTAGATAAATCAGTTTCTGCCATTTTAGGAGTATTTAATAGAATACTATAGATGGCCGGGACTCCAAAGAAAATGGTCACCTTTTCTTTTTCCATTGTCCTCAAGGTTTGCTCAGGTGAAAAAGTCTCCTCAATTACCACTGTACCACCCTTATAAATAGTAGGAACAGTAAAACAATGGCTCGCAGCACAGTGGAACAGCGGGGTCACGATATGCATGCGGTCAGCTGCGGTTATTTCCATTACATCTGACCAAATTTGAGCAGCCGCACGGACATTTCCGGCTGATAACATAACCCCTTTGGGCTTGCCAGTCGTTCCGGATGTGTAAAAAACAACCGCTGTATCATCCTCATCAACCTTCACAGGCTGAAAAGGGATTTTGTCGTCTGCTAAAACTGCTAGTAATGAATCCTCGCCGCCAACTGCTAAACGGTCCTTAAACTGCTCTAAGGAAATCTGATTCAGTTGGGCTTCATACCTTACATCATAAATGATTGCTTTCGCTTCAGAATGGCTGAAAATATACTCCACTTCCGGTGCAGTTAATTTGGTATTGACGGGCATCACCGAAAATCCGCCCAGCTGGCAGGCATAATAACAGATCACAAAATAATCAGAGTTGGGCAGATAGATAGCAATGATGTCATCCTTTTGATAGCCCTTCTCCTGGAAATACCCGGCTAAATTTTTCGCCTGCTGGTATGATTGGCCGTAGGTCATCTCCCTGCCCTGATAAGCGGTAATCACCTTTTCCGGCTGCAGCTTTACATGTTCTTCTAATTGTTCTGAGACAAACATTTAATACAACCCCACTTCTCTATTAAGAATTTTCCGAATAAACTAAATAATTCTCTATACTTTCTAAAATTCCTCTTTATTCAACAAATTCCCGCAGGTTTCTGCTGAGTCCCAGAATCTAATGAGCAGTGACTGGAACTTCCCGAAAATTCTTGTGCCAATGTCAAAGAGCAAATTTATTCATTAATAGAGTAGAAACCGCACTGGTGTGAAATTCACCAGGCGGTTAAATAGATACTTTGCCTTATCAAGTTGCCAGTCTAATTTTGGAGTGTACTTTCCTCCGTTTTTCTAATGCTTACATTCCTTAACTTACTTCTATCAGTAATACCTAATGTAGAAACCGCCCCAATAAGCGCAAGGCCCCCAAATACGAGGAAACACAAGACAATGGAGAGATTCATTTGTAATAATACCCCACCCATAATTGGACCGAAGAAAGAACCGACTCTGCCCCATATCATTCCAAATGCCAATCCTGTAGCGCGGATTTCGGTTGGATAAAATTGTGAGACAAATGCAGTATATAAATTTTGAGCAGAGTTCGTACCCCATCCAGCAATAAACAATATGATATATAAAAGTGTCGCACTGCTAAACTTATATCCTAATAACATCAACCCTAGTGCTCCTAATATAAATGATGAAATAACAACTGTTTTTAAGCCCGTTTTATTCGCAATTTTCCCGCCAAATAAACTACCTAACAAGCCGCCAAATCCAATTACGAAACCGAATAATAGACTTGAACCTAATGGATATCCAGCTTGAACCATTAAGCTAGGTAGCCACGCTACTAGTCCGAAATTTACCATATACAAGAAAAAGTAGGTAATCCAAATTAAGGTGCTGCTAAGTGCTCTTTTGTTTTGAAATAATGCGATAAAAGGAACTTTATTTTCATTTTTGCCTTCCATCTCATACTGATCATCACTGTGATAAATCTTACCAAATGATAGGCGATTCAAAATCTCGGACAGTTTATCGAACTTCCCTTTTTTCACAAGAATGATAGGTGCTTCAGGCAGGAGTTTTATCACAAATGGCAATACTAGAAGTGGTAATCCACCTATATAAAACAGTCCTCTCCATCCAAATTCGGGTATTACAAATACACTAATAAGTGGAGTAGCTGTGGCTCCTAATGCTATGCTTGTGGTTACCAATGTAACATAAAAATGTCTAACTCTTTTTGGAGAATAATCAGTAGTCAGACCAACAACCGTTGGAACAATTCCCCCCATTCCCACCCCTGCAATGAAACGGTAAATTCCAAAATCCGTTGGTCCAGTTGAAAAGCCGCCCATTAAAGTGAAAAAGCTATACAGAAATGCACTGGTTATAAGGACATTTTTTCTGCCTATTCTATCTGACAATATTCCAGTCATTAATGCTCCTAATATCATGCCGAAAGATCCATAACTTACTAATGACCCAAAAACAACAGGAAGTAAAGACCATTCTTTTATTAATACAGGACCGATTGGACCAGGCAACCCAAGTTCGAATCCGTCAAAAAAAGCTAAACAGCAACATAAGATTAATAGCACCTTATGAAACTCGGTTATTTTACTTTCATTAATAACTTCCCCAACATTTACTTTTTGCATATAACCCCTCCCTACTTTATAGAAACCGCATACATATTTTTTAAAAAATTTTAACTACAAGGAACCACGATCAATTACTTTTGTCCACATAATAAACATTTTCTGTCTGCCTTAATGCAAGACATCTAATAGAAAAATAGTTTTATATAGAAATAGGGAGAACCACATAGCCTCGAAATTGAGGCGTTGATGATAAAACTGTTTGATCGTAGTGAATCTTAAATTCAGTACCTAAAACTGGTAATAATTCTTCATAGGCCACCTTTATCATCAAGCGTGCCATTGGTGCACCAAGGCACGTATGAACCCCCCAACCGAACCCAAGATGTTTGTTGTCCTTACGACGGATATCCAGGATTTCAGAATTCTCGAACCTGGCTTCGTCATGATTAGCTGCACCAAAATTAAGAAAAACTTGAGCACCTTTTGGTATAATCTGGCCATGCAGTTCCACATCCCGAGTAGTCGTTCTCCTGAATCCTACTGTCGACCCATCATATCGTAACGTTTCTTCAATCATATTGGGAATAAGTGAGGGATCTGCATAAAGCTCCCTTAACTGTTCAGGGAATTTCGAAAGGGTGCTGATAGAGCAACCGATTGCCATTGCCGTTGATTGAAATGCCGCACCAATTAGGGTAAAAGTAGTAATGGCAACTTCCATTACTGTTAAACCTTCTCCATCTAATTTAGCTGCAAGCAATCGGCTAATGACATCATTTCCTGGATTTGATTTTTTCATCTCCACTAGTTCTTTACAAAAATCAGTCAATAACTTAAAGCGAGCCTGTACATTCTTTGGATCACTCTTATGTTCCTCGGATTCTCTCATTCCCTTACTAAGCTCATTAACAAAAAACTGCAGCTTATCCTCTGGTATCCCAATCATTTTGCCTACGACCCTGGCTGTATAGGGATAAGAAAACTCCCATTGAAAATCAAATGTTTCTTTATTCCTAAAGTTATTAATAAGATCTATAACAATCCTCCGCATTTCAGGCTCAAGCGATCCAACATATTTTGGTGTGAAAACATCACTGACTATTCGGCGCAGTTTATCATGCTTAGGTGGATCAGTTGTACCCAGCGTATTTCCAACACGTTCGGGCATATTGGTATCATTTATCGTGTTTCCTTTTGCACCAGAAGAAAATGTTTTCCAATCTTTCAATGCATTCATGACGTCGTCATACCGTGATATAATCCAAATATCTCTATTTTTGAGATGATAGACAGGATACTCTTTCAATAATTTTTTGTATGCCGGAATAGGATTAGGCCATTTTTCCGGCAAAAATGGATCATAAATTACTTTTTCTACACTTTGCATATTACTCACTTCCCTATTTTAATAGTTTTCATTCATTCCTCTGATTCCTTTAAGGTTATTCCCGCAAAACGTGTTTCAGGACCCTACCGGTTGTGTTGCGTGGTAATGTTTCGAGAAAGTCTAGTAAAAAAAAGCCCTGTTAGAAATGGAATAAACTCGTATCTAACATGGCCTTGATGATTCTCGTTATGATTGTTTCGTTTGCAGGTTATGGTATCCGACTTTGGAGCGTGCATCCCTTAGATTTGCTCCGCAAAGAACTTCACTTCGAATAATTTCTTCTGCGGCGTGGATTTCCTGTGCCGCATCGACGACTTCTTGAATTCTTGACGATGGAATGGCAACCACTCCGTCGCCGTCTCCCCGTAAATAATCGCCTGGTTCCACTCTTACTCCGCCAATCGAGACAGGTACATTCACACCATCAACCCGGACCCGGTCCTTACCTGTCCGCATCCAATTTCCTTTGCTGAAAATGGGATAGTTTAATTCAATGCTACGGTCAACGTCACGGCAGACTCCATCAATGACGGTGCCCGCTACATTACGGCGGTGGGCGGTCATTGTTAATAAATCTCCCCAGACTGTCGCATCCAATCTTCCGGCATTATCAATGACGACTACATCATTTGGACCCAAATCATCAATGAAATCACCGACCGAACCACGGTCCTGACCAACAGGAACATAGTGAAGCGTATACGCACGCCCGACCAAACGGAAATCACGGGATAAAGGCATAATTCCCAGGCATTGGCCCGTAATTCCCAATCGGTCCATTGCGTCACTTAAATCCGTAGTACTTAACCTTTGCAGTGATTGAAGTATTTCCTCATTCGTCATCTTTCCAATCCCCCAAATTCAGCAAATTTTCATAAGAAGCTCCCATTACATTAGCCATTGGGTGTCCAGCCCGAACAGCGGCGGCCATTTTCTGTTCCCGCTCATAAATTTCCTCTGCCAGCGAAATAACTTCTTCCGCATCCATAGAGGAAACGAACACCGTTCCACTTCCATCAGCAATCACATAATCACCGGGATTTACAGCAACATCCCCCAATTTAACAGGGCAATTCCAGTCTGTTTCGATGACTCGGCCCCTAGCAGTCAATGGGACGGCTGCCCTTGCATAGACAGGCAGATTGAGCTGCCGGCTTTCATCAATATCCCGGCACGCTCCGTCCACTATCACTCCTGAGACCCCTCTCTGAACGGCACCCAGTGACAATGTGCCTCCCCACCCGGAAACGTTTGTTTTTCCTTCATTCGCTACAACTATAATATCGCCGGGTTTTGCTGCATCGACAGCTGCCGTACATAGATGCCTCTCTGAGGGCTTCCCGTCCGCTAAACCTAGTTGTACAGTGATTACCCTGCCGGAAATCCTCCGGCCAACAGATAAGGAATGGATACCCAGCACTACCCCAGGACGCTTCATCCGATCAAGTGCATCCGAAACTGCACAACTATCAAGCTTTGATAAACGTTCTACCAATTCTCCCATTCTATTAACTCCTTTTAGACCAACTTGCAAATGTCATACCAATACCTGTCCCGCCCAGTGTACGGAATACTGGTGAATAATCGAGCCAGTTTAAATTAAATTGTTCCATGGCACCTGCAAGGATCACCCAATTTCTAATTTCAGAAGAACCGGCCTTCAGCCGCTCTTTTGGTAGCTGCCGCAGGGTTTGCTCCGACCTCGTTTTGAGCGCATCGATGATCATATTGTCTATATCCGAATCTGTGACAAAGTGGCTCAAACCTCCGGAAGCGATAATCCCAACTCGTAATGTGTCCGGCAGATTCTGAATGACCTTGGAAAGGGCCATCCCTAGGTCATAACAGCGTGATGGCTTCAGTTCGTTTGGCGGGAAGGCATTTAAATGCAAGGGAATCATCGGTATTTGTTTCTCCTGCAATAATTCCACCATGACTGTAGTCCATGCATGGCCGTGCATGGTTTCCGGGCTTTTTTTAATCACGCCAACGTCAAATTCCTCTTCGATTAACTCGAAAACCAATTTTTCAGCCAGCCCGGCCGCTCCTGGCCATTCATGATGCTGGTCCATCCCCAGTCCCACACCGACCTGGGCCAATATTCCATCCTCAAAATCGAACCCCTTAACTTCAGTTGGAAAAACGCCGCTGGTAATGGTTTCACCCGTATAAATGGATATAGCTGGGTTATAGCGTGAGTCCACCAGCTCTTCCCCTTGATGTTCATTTCCAATGACAATCAAAACATCCGGTGAACTGGCTGCAAGTTCTTTTCTTAGCTTGCTAAAAGAGTTCTTCATATCATGGTATTGCTGAATGAGGTGTTCAGCAGTAGACTCACTGACATATCTGGCATTTCTTTGTTTTTCTAGCTGCCGATAGTTAATCCTTTGGCCATGCTCGTCATAAAGCATTGGATGACCGTAATCTGTCTTAGCCCAATACTTCCACTTTTCGCCCGGAAGAGCCATCATCGGGCTGTGGGATAACCCCATACCCAGCACTAGTTCTGCCAATTAAATCTCCCCCTACTTATACATTTAACCGACTAAAGAATTTCCTTGCATTTCCTTCAAAAATGGCATATTTATCTTCTTTAGATAAAAACTCAATAGATTCAATAACAGGTTTTAAATCATCATAAGCACGTCCGGTTCTTGGATCGATTGCGGAACCGTCACCCGGACGCTCTGTCCCAAACAAACAGCGGTCGGGTCCGACTGTATCAAATAACAACTCAAGAGATGGCTTACTATATAAAGTGGTATCAAACCAAAAGCGTCTTAGAGTTTCATCAAATGTTTCAAAACTATCTTGAGCAAACGATGCATTTTCGCTGCCCTTTGTCAGTTTGGCTTGAATTCCTTGACGGTGGACACGCCAGCGTCCGATTTGGTATGGAACAGAACCTCCTCCATGGCTGATCATTATTTTAAGATTAGGGAAGTCTTGAAATACTCTTGAATTAGCAATAGAAAGTATCGCCAGGCTTTCCTCTGAAATAAAGTGTTCACTATAATTCTCTCTTCCATAGCTCGTCGAACTGTGAATAACCGCAGGAATATCCGCTGCTGTCAGCTTTTCCCACAGCGGATACCAATACTCGTCTCCAAGCGTCGGACTGGTTCCTCTGCCTTCACTTGGATCAGGATTTAAGTACACCCCAATAAAGCCAAGCTCATTGATGCAGCGGTCTATCTCATCAAACACCACGCTGATTGGCAGCCCTTCACATTGTGGGAGACCTGCCAAACCACGAAAACGGGTGGGGTGGAAGGATACGGTTTTGGCAATTTGATTGTTATTGGCTGCCACCCACTTTTTGATGTCCTTCAAGTTAGGACTCGAGTGCATCAATAAGAATGGTCTTGGCGACAACAGTTGCATGTCGGTTCCGACCTCATCTAACAGCGCTACATTATAATCAGCGCTCTTTTTTAATTCTTCATCTGGCACATCAATGACCAGACTGTCATAATGTCCATTGGCCACCTCCAGCAAAGTCCGGTATGCAAAAAAGGATATTGGGGTATTTAAATGGGCATGTGCATCAATAATCATCATAATTCCTCCTTTAAAATAGCCTGAATCTCAGCTTGGACCACTAGTGTGGACGGTAAATGTGCGTAAACGATCGTATGCCGCGCAGGTCTTGATTCTTCATTTGGAAACATTTCCACCCACTCTTGATCGATAGCTTTCCGAATACTCCTGTCTGGGACATAAAGGGTTACCTTGACAATGTCATTAGTCGTGCCACCAGCGGCTTCCACTACCTTTTCAATGTTTTTAAAAAGATGAACAACTTGAGAAACGGCATCATTCGGGATTTTACCAGTCTCCGCATCCATTCCTGCTATGCCACTCGAAAATAGAACATTGTCCACAATAGATGCAATCGGAATAGGAAGACCCCCATGATGCAAACCGTGAACTTCAATACTTCGTCTTCTACTCATTTCTTACTGCCTCCGCTTTTATGTTTTTTAACTGGGCAAGATCCATCGTTTTCTGATTGGGCAGGGAGTAAATGGCAATGGTTGTTTCCCCACTCTTCAGCCTTTCGATAATCCGGGCCTCTTCAGCATCGCGATCCTTGGCCTTTTGGGTGATGGTTTCCACCTGATCATCTGGTATCACAATCACCCCGTCAGCATCTCCGACAACCAGATCACCGGTACGAATCAGAACATTCCCCAAACGAACAGACTCCCCTAGTCTCCCAAACCCCTCCGGAGCCTTACTCGTTCCTTGAATACATACACCTTCTGAAAATACAGGAAAGTTCATCGCAATAAGCAGTTGGCTGTCCCGTACCCCTCCATTAATCACTAACCCTGCTAGACCACGGACCTGTGCTGCATGAGCCATAATCTCACCAAAGTAGCCGTGTTCCGTTTTTCCCGAAACGTCAACAACCAGTACATCACCCGGGCTGGCCGCATATATGGCGTGATGGATCCATAAATTATCTCCAGGCGGTGATTGAACCGTAAATGCTCTTCCATACACTTGGAAGGTAGGGCTAAGTGGTTTAATAGTAGAAGGCAATGCTCCTGATTTTCCAGCTGCTTCATGCAAACTAGAAGATGAAATCATTTGTGCTCACCTTCTGTTCTCGATGCAAAAAACAATCATTAATAACTTCCTGCATACTTTGCATTACGTTCACTCCTTTTTGAACATTCCGAATTTTCAACCCGTATAACGCTTACAAAATAATAGAAGGATGCTATACTTAATAGTGGGCCCTTACCTAAGAGGTGGAATCTCTTTTTATTATTTGGAAATCTCCCACATACCCCGTACCTTTAGTGTAATTTCACGCCCAACCTCAAACAATACCAACATTTATATAGTAATAATAGGAAAAACCTATGATGGAGGGAATCGTATGGAAGTCCGTCAATTAGAGTATTTCGCAGCCGTTTGCGAGGAGTTAAATTTTACAAAAGCAGCGGAGAGGTTAAATATTAGTCAGCCATCATTGAGCCAGCAAATTAAGATTTTAGAAAGTAATCTTGGCGTTCAACTGTTTAAACGCACGGGAAAAAAAACGTATATGACACAATCTGGAGAAATTCTTCTAGATCATACAAGAAATATATTTTTTGAGATTGACGAGGCAAAAAGAAAACTTAATGATTTACAGGAGTTTAAGCATGGAAAAATAACCGTTGGATGTACAGGGAACTACCTGCTTCATTCCGCTGTTATGGCTTTTCACGAACAGTTTCCGGGTGTCGACATTTCGCTGTTTGATGTCCCAACCTCAGATATTATTAAAAACATCCTTAGTCATCAATTTGATTTAGGCATCGTATACCTCCCTGTTAACGAACCTATGATCGAATCAAGGCTGTTATTTCAATCTGATTTCTACGTTATTGTCTCAGTTCAAAACGAAATGGCAGAGGTTCCTTCGGTAAAACTTGAAGACCTACAATCCAAAAGGTTGATGTTTCTGCCAAAAAACTATTTTACCAGGCAGACCTTAGATAAATACTGTCAAGAGTGCGGCTTTACCATTAAACCAACCATTGAACTTTCGGACCCTAACTCGCTATATCAAATGACCGTTCAAAACCAAGGCATTACTATATTACCTAACTCCTACTTAAAACACATCGATGAAAACAAAGTCGTAAAAATCCCAATCATCGACCCCATACCGCTAAAAGAAGTGGGCCTCATATACAGAAAAGATAATAAAAAGCCATCCATACTCAATACATTTATCGAATTTTTGGTAAAGCAGTATCAAGGGAGTAGCAAAAAGCAGGAACTTTATGGGTAACATGGGGAGGTTTGCGATAGGAACTGCCCGACTAATCATGTTAAGGTTTATTAAAAAAGGCAAGCCCATTAAAGGCTTGCCTTTTTCTATTCGAAGAAATATGAAAATCGCAGCAAATTATCCGCGTCTTCCACCTCTACCACCCTGTTTTGCAGTACTGTTACGTTTTAGGGTAGACAAATTTTCTTCACTAGTCTTTAAAAATTTAGCCATTTTATCTTCAAAACTTTCCTTTGGTTTGAAATTACCTTTTGAACGAAAGTCTTTGGAACGATTATCCCCTCTACCACCCGGACGTGATGGGCGTTGAGAATAAGAAGAGCTTTGTCCTTCGGGTCTATCAACCGCCTTTTTAATGGACAAGGAAGTTTTCCCGTCTTTCATACTAATTACTTTTACTTCAACTTGGTCGCCTATTTTAAGATGGTCATTTACATCTTTAACATAGCTATCCGCTACTTCACTGATATGCACAAGACCTGTTGATCCATCCGGTAATTCCACAAAAGCTCCGAAATTAGTAATGCCTGTTACTTTACCTTGTACTTTGCTGCCAATTTCTACTGACATATTAATGGTTTTCCCCCTCAAGAATGTTAAAAACACTTAATTATAACAAATTAAACGAAATGAAACAATTGATATTGATTTCTTGGTTAATATTCTACTAATTATAAATGGTTTAAAAGTATTTTTCAATATCTCATCTTACCTGAGCTGCTTCAGTTCCCTGATAAATTCGATATGCTGGAACAATTGTGTCGGAAACAATTTCTTTTCCTTTTTCACGAATGAAGTCCAATTTATAATAGGCATCGAATCTTCGGCTGATTTCCGTTTTCACCAGTTCTGGCGGAGTGACGACGATGAATTGGAACTTCAGTTTTTCGGCGACTGAGAAAATCGGGTCGAGTACATGTGCTGATGCGGCTTGTCCGAACGGATTATCACAGACTAACGGAACCCAGCTTTGGTCTGACTCATTTTTAACTGACAATAACATCATCATCATAACCATTCGGGCAGACAGTTTTTGTCCTCCACTGCCATCTGATTTCGTCTTTGATCCCTGATTAATCGTCTGCCATGTTGAATAATGCTCTCTTTGCGGTTTTCCGTACATAAAGGCATTATCCGTTCGCATGTTATAGACGAGAAGCTCCGGGTATCGATTTCTTAGTGATACAAACAAAATCTGCTCATCACTAATGAGTTGTTTTATTTCTTGGTCTACAGCAAGATTATTGTGATCAATCGTATCAAATTGTTTGGTAATTTTGTTGATGGCAGCGACAAAATGCTGCTTCAGCAGAGGCTCGATATCTTCGGGCTTTTTAGGTAAAATATCTTCTTTTAGCTGCACAAGCGGGAAGGAGCCTCGTTCATTTTTCAGCTTCATCTTTGCAATCATCGAACGGATCGCCTCTGAAATACTCATCACCTTCATGCTTGCCCGGCTGGCCCAGAAGTTTTGAGCCTTTTCTGCCCGTTCTTTGTCACGTTCTAATTGTTCCAAACCACCTTGTGAGAAGCGCTTCATATTTTTAACAATGCTTTGAATATGCGAATAATGCCTTGTATCCATATGGTCTAATGTTGTTAATACTTCATTTTTAAAGCGAATCTCCCAATCCTTCCCTTCAATCGTCTGCTTTACATTACGTAAGGATTGTTCGATTTTCGCATGCTTCTCTTTGCCTTCTTCCTGAATTGCTTGATGTTTTTCACACCAGGATATGATACATGCTTTCCCTTGACTCCTGACTTTTTCTATATCCATATCAGTAAAAGCTGCCGCTTCCTCCTTAAGGACCACGGATAATGTTAACAAATCCCCTTCATAACCCGCAATATTTGAGTCTATTTCTTTTTGGCGCTTTTCAGCCTGCTTTACTTCCTCTAGCGTTTGTTTCGTTTGGTCTTGTATTTCTACACCCTTTACTTCTAAGTCAAGCTCTTCCCATTCTTCAGGCGGCTTTTCATGTTTGGCCACTTTCGTTCCTGACTTATCACGCTGAACAATTGCATGCTTTAAGGAAGTTTCTGCGACGGTTACCGCCGTTCCTTGTTCCCGTTCTTCTTTTTCCGCCGTCTTTGCTTCCTTTTGGGCTGTTTGCAGCATATTTTCTAATATACTTATAGGTTCATCTGGTTCCGGAGCGTCTTTCCACTCCTTATTATAAGTATCTAGTTTTTTCTCCAATTTATTTTGCTGCTTTTGTTCTGTTTCTTTTTTTGCTTGAATAACCAGCAATTCTCTTGCTTGTTCTTCTTTTGATTTTTGGAGCTGTTTTAACTCTTCAATACTGCCATTTAGCTCCTCTAATAAATGAGCTGACAACCGGGGAATGTCTTCACACTGCTCTACTTTTTCATCCGGAGGAAATACCGCTGTTTCAATAAAGACGCCGATCTCTTTAATCGTTTGCTCGGTTGTAACCTTCCATTCTAAATACGTTTGATGCCACTTGGTTTGCAGGTCAATGATATGTTGGTGCTCTTTTCCTATTTCCTGCTGCGCTAAACTCGCGGCTTCCTTTTGTTTCTCTTTCTCTAATTTCACACGTTTATTTTCTTGATGAATTAGCTTTTCACGATCATATTCCGTTAATGTTTCTACATCTTTTGTCAGCGTTTCAATTTTTTCTTTTGCCGTCTCCATCTGTTCTTTTAACTGGAGCTGTAATTCTTTTTCTTTTTGCTGCTGTGTTGTGATTTCCTGTAATTTCGTCTTCATAGAATGAAGAGTATACTGTTCCTGATTAAGCTCTCTCTCGATATCCACTGCAAGCTCGTGTGATAAAAATCGATCCATTTCTTTTAAAATACGGCGCAAAGAAGATTCTGTTTTTTCAATTTCTATAAGTGTTTCTTTCTTTTCTTCTATTTGCTTAGCAATACTAATTTTCCAGTTGGTAAATTGATTTTTATCCGTTAATAGCTCTTTCTCTGTTCCGTTAATTATCACAAAGGTTGGCTGGTGATTTTCACTGTTCATTTCCTCACGTAAAAATATCGGAACAGGACTTTTGAACATTCTTCCTGAAAGAACCTGCTGATTAATTTTTTGCCATTGCTGCCCGCTAACAACTAACCCATACGGAAGGAGCGGATAGGATTCAAGGTGATTTGCAAGCTCTTCTTTACTTAAAGATTGGAGAAATTGCGTTCCATAAAACACATCGATGCCAGTCTTTTCATCAATCCATTCTTTTAATTCTTTCACATCTTTATTCGGAATCCAGAAGTGCTCATCATTTAAGGAATGATCGAGTTGTATTTCCCAAAGATCTTTTTTAATTTGTTCAGCTTGCTCTCTATTACTGGCTAGTATGTCTTCAATTTGGATGATATATTTCGAAAGAAGCGCATGAGTTAGTGGTGCCGCGACATCATCTAACAATCCACGAAGACGATCCAACAGTTTTGCTTCTTTTTGTGTTTGCTCCTCATTTGCTTCCTTTAATTTTTCACATTTTTCTTCCGAAAACTGAATCGATTGGACAAGCGTACCATGAGTAGTGGCTAATTGGTTTTGCACTTCACTAGATTCTTTATCTTTTGCTTGTAACTCTTCTATAGAGACCTTTTTGTTGTCAATCTGTTTAGAAAGAAATTCGATAAAGCCCTTTAAATCATAGGTTATTCGGTCACCAAATTCTTTAATGAGGTTTTCTTCCTTAGACTCAAATGTATGCATCTGCGTATATAAGAGATCAATTTCCGTACTAAGCCGGGCAATCTCACTAGTCTTTAGTTTCTCTTGCTGCGACAGATCGTTCCCTTTTTTCTTCAAGAACTTTTGATAGCCCAGATACTCCTTAACAGCTTCTTTAATGGATAGATAAGACTGATCCCATTGCTTTCCTGCTTCTTTTTTGATTTCATCCATTCTTTGATTGACTTGCTCTAGGCCGCTATTTTGTTCTAATGTCGCAATCTGCTGTGAAAGAGCGCGTATACTTTGCTCATTTTCACTCCATTCCTTTAATAATACCTGAAAGGCCAACTGTTCTTTTCGTTCTTGTTTTTCTTGAACCATTGCTTGTGAGGAAGTATGCTTATTCTTTTCTTCTCCTAATTTCTTCTCCCAATCCAGTACCTCTCGGTGACCTTTTGCATATTCTAGATTGTCTTTTTGATAGCGTAAATCAGCTTGCCTTATCGTTAATTTTTCAATGTCTTCCTTTAAAACAAGCAGCATTTCCTCTTCCGATTGCTTTAAATGTTCCAAAGCACCTAACAGTTGTCTTCCTTCTTTTATACTTGCTTGAACAATGTCTTTATGTTCGGCACCTTTAGCCAAGTTCTCTTCAAAAGGGACAATGTCTTCTAAAAATTCCTTATGTGCTTGCTCTCTTTTTAGAAGAATAGGCAAATCTTTCGCGATACTCGCCTGGCTCTTGAAAATCTCGACAAGATCGTTCTTTTGCTCTTCTGTCCGGTGCAACACTTGACTAACCGTAGGAATGATTCGTTTTTGGAATAGGGAATGATCATCCTCGGCCCCCTCAAAGTATTTGCCAACACCGCCTTCATCCTTGTTAATGTCCTTCATAATATCCCAATCTTTACGGTTAATTCCGTATGTATCAAGAATCCGATAGTGTTTCTTTGTATCTCGGTAAACATCGTAGCCATTCCATTTTAAATAATCCTTCAGGCTTTCAGTATCAGCCACCTCATCATTTTCAAATAATGGAATATGCTCTAGCGATACCTCTTCTTTCCGTTCAAATTCTCTTGTATAAAACGTAATATTAGGGACGATCTTCGCTTCCTGTTCCAAGGTTTTGCGATCATTGCCACTTTCTTCATTCATCGAAATCCGCTGTTCGGCTGAGAACATTCCTCCCGTTACCAGATGCCGTCGGTCTGAACCGTCCAATTCCCATTGAATGAGAACATGAAAGGTATAAGGAATAAATTGCTCTTTATTATTAAAGAAGAACTGCTGATAATAACGATTGTTTTGTTTTCCCCATGAGGTTCCAGGTTTAAGTATTTGGAAGATGGTTTGCAGAAATACACCTTTCCCGCCCCCATTCATCATGGCAATAAGGCCATTTGTGGATGTATCGCCATTATGAAAGTGAAAGGTGGTATCTTTATATTGCTTTTGCATGCCATCATACTTCAGGCCTACAATTCTAATTCGATGGATTTTCGGCATGCTCCCCCACCTCCGCAGTCATTAATTTTTTGAATAATTCATAACGATCATAATCGTGATAGAGGTATTCAATTCGCTCAAACAGCTCTTGTTTCGGGATTGCCTTTGGAATATCATCCCGGTCCAGAATGACGATCAGTCCCTCCGTCTCTAATAAACGCATGCTGCTTGCTATTAAACCGATTCTAGTTCGTCTATTGCCTTTTTTAGCCCCATAATCATCCGTTTCAACCTCCATGTATTTCCAGGTTGTCACAACATCCTTCATATCAATTCTTTCTTCTTCCCCGAAGGCAGGGTTCGCTTTAAGAATGCTATCCCATTTCATGATCAGATCGTTGACAAGACGTTCTAATGCGTAATAGCTAATTCCTTCCCGCTTCGTACGGATTTTAGCAGCCTGATTGCTGTCAATCGCCGCTAAAAAAGCCATGATGACAATACTAACAAGATGAAAATGCTTTTTCGATTCGATTTGCTTATGCTTGTCCTTCAGATGCGTAAAATTCGTCGCAAAGATCGAGCCAGTGGGCTGGACAACCAAATGGATCCGTTTCGGCGATTCAATAATATATGTACCTGATTCGTCTGCTAATAAAAGAACGGTCTGTCTCACTTCCGGATTAAAATACGTCTCGAAATGTTCGCTATTTTCGTCAATTACTTTTTCTTTTAATAGAGTAAAATAGACAGCTGATGCTTTTTTAATGGATTCTGCATTCATCTTTTTTCCTCCAGTACACAGATCTTAAACGGGGTTATTTTCGTTTGATACCAAAGGAAAGACTCCGCTCGATGATCAAACATGGTAAAGATTTTCAAGCCTTCAAACACTTGAAATTGTGGATATTCCTGCATTAGTTTATAAAGAAGAATTTCCCGCTCGTCACTTAATGTTTCTTCCTTCCGATGCAGCACTTGAACCTTCAACGGCTTTTTATCAAACATCATCCATAAATCAATCGATTCCGATTCTTCAAACCATAAATCCTGCACTTCTAATGGAAGCGTGGATAAATCAGCTAATGAGAATTCCCCGTATGTTTGTAAATGCTGAAAAACATAACTCCATGCCTTAACAACAGAATCCCAGTTCGTCACTCGCAATCGAGTTATGCTTTCTTCTGATTCTTCTTCGATTACAGGATCCGTTAGTTGTTTTTCATCAAATTCTTGTTCGCCCCAGATCCAATCAAGCGGCAAAATAAATTCATTCTTCGGTGAAAATAAGGGAGAAAGGACTCGTTCGATCGTCTCGAAACTGTTGACCCCTTCTCTCATTAACCAATTTTCATAAAACTGTTCGCGAAATGAAACCAGACTGGTTTCCCAAAACAAGGAGGGGTTTTCCGCTTTTAATTTCATCTCATAGGAGATATTTTGAATGACTAGCTTGGCAAAGCGGTCATGCAGCTGCCTTGTATGGCCTATTTTTTCTTGGAGGAGGAACAATTCCTTTTGGATAGGATGGTCTTCTTCATTTCTTCGTTTCGATTTCTCTATCATCCTAGTAATAGTCCGAAAGTGATTTTTTTCTTCCTCAAATTGCTTTTCAATTTCAACCCGATTGTCGCCCCTTTGCCATTCTTCTTCCATCAGCAAGATTTTGGGATTATTTATCATTTCCTTTTGGAAAGTGAATTCCTTTGCCATTAAGCGATTTACGCGTGAAATAAGGTGATCGAGGTTTCGGGTAGCTTTTCTAAAATTACCGTTCTTAATTAGCTGCATACTATAAAGCTGTTCGATTGTGATGGAGAATTCTTCGGCCATTTCCCTGCTCATAAAAATCATTTCCTGAGAGACATCAGTAAGTTTATAAACAATCGATCCGCCCAACTCTAAATTCGTATATATTTCATCCATCGTGACATAACGGAAGACCTGAGTTTCCCATGATTGTTTTATTTCATCGTAATATAAGGATTCAAACGGTTGGCTATACTCTTCTTTTCCCTGATATAATAGCCCGCTTGTAATCCGTTCAATTTGCTTATCGTCAGCCAGCAGCTTCATTTGCTTAATGGAGTCCTCTACCATATACTTGATATCTGATTTGCGTCTATGATCATCATCATTTAATTCCCGGTAAAAGATGGTCAGGAGCACTTGCATGAGAATCGTTTGGACATGCGGCTTCAGCTCCCCTACTTCCATTCCCCTGCCAAGCTCAAACAGTGGATTTAATCGTTGCATCCGTTGGGCAAAGCCTTCCCATGATTCGTTCACATCCATCTCCTCCATGTTTCAATCGTTAATACCTCTTGCGGGATTCGCTTGTTTTCCTGCCATAATTGCTGTAATAATGCTTGCTCCTCCTCTGTAAACCATTGAAAAAATAAATCACGGTATTTGAGGTTTTGCGTTTGCCCCATTTTCTGGTCATTTAATTGTTCCAGACATTCTAGCATTTTCCGATAAATTTTTAAGGCAGGCTGAATGCAGCAATCCGGGTATTTTTCAATAAGCCTGATGAGGATTCCGTATCCTGCCGCATCAAAATCTCCTGCGTAGTAGAAAAGATAGGATTTGGGCGGAAACATTCGGAAGAAAAAGGAAAAGCTCTGTTCAATTTTCGTGCCTTCCCCGTAAATAATGAGTTCTGGCTCATAATCGAGTTGATTCGCTTCCAATAATTTAATAGAGGTATGAAAGAACGATAGATTTTCAACGATGAGTACTCTATGAATATCTTTTATTTCTTTTCCTTGTTTCATCCAAAATACAAAAGGCTCCCCATACTTCACCATTTTAAGTTGGTCCTCAGATATTCCGATTCTCGTTAAAAAGCTTTTTCCATCAGGAAATTGATCACTATCCAATAAGAATTTTTCATGGCCAAAGAGCTCCAAGCTTCTTTCTTCGAATGATACGATTTCCCGTTCCTGGCTGGACTTTAGAAAACTATATACATTCTGGATTCGCTGCCACTCTTCTTTCGTCTGCCATTCGGGATGACGCTCATAATAGGAAAAATCAAACCGATCACTTAATTTCATCATCTCAAGACGATCCCATTTGCCGGCCTGAACTTTTATATTGACCCAGTAATATAAGGCAAGAGCTGGTGTTTTACCATTGTATTGATTATTTTGAATAGGGATTAGCTGTCCCTCCGCTTGCAATGTTTCGATTGCGCGATAAAAAAGCGAATAGCCGTCCATTTCAAAATAATCATCCACTAGCTTGCGCAACTGAAATTCTAAATCGTTACTATTGATTTTCTTTTTTTGCTTAGGGTGTTGAATATCGTTAATAAATCCTCTTACCCTTGTTTCAATGATGTCGATTGTACTCACCTACTTACATCTTCTTGGGGTCATGAAGAGACTCCGATTAATTTTTGAACATCCTTTAATTATAAACTAGTTGCGTGATTGTTCGTAAATGAAATTTTTCTAAAATAATAGATTGAATAAACAAAAAAACGCATCAGTCAAGAAATTCACCGAAAAATAGTGCCTGCCCCTCGGCGCTGTAACGCTTTAAATGTCGGGGGTCAGGCACTAGAATTCAGTGTATTATTATTTTAGGGCTTTACTAACTTTTAGTTTTTTCCCTTTTATGGTCGTATTCTCCATGGCTTGTAAAACGAGAGAACCTTTTCCATTCAGAATATCAACATAGGACATTTGATCCTGGATCGTAATAATTCCAATATCATCGGCAGTTACTCCAGGAATTTTCGCAATCGTACCAACAAAATCTACCGCACGAAGCTTCTTCTTTTTTCCACCGCTAAAATATAGTTTCATGATATCTTGGTTAATTCTGGCGGTTTTATTATTTCTGACGACTCGTCGGCCGCTGCTTTTTTCCTCGAAAGCAGCTTTTTTATCAGCAACTTCGTTTGGCTTAGGTGCATCCATGATTGGAATTTCAAAGCCAATATACCGTTCAATAGCTTTAACATATTTTTCTTCATAAGGTGTCACAAACGTAATTGCTTTTCCTTCATTACCTGCGCGACCGGTTCGGCCTGTCCGGTGGACATAACTCTCTTTTTCCATTGGAATATCAAAGTTGATAACAAGTGTCACATTATCAATATCAATCCCTCGTGCTGCTACGTCGGTGGCAACCAAATAACGGAAATTCCCCATTTTGAAACCATCCATTACAGCAAACCGATCTTGTTGTTCTAATCCGCCATGGAGTCTTTCACAAGAATAATTTGATCCTTCCAATTCGGTATAGACAGTATCAACGTGTTCTTTAGTTCGGCAAAAAATAAGACAGCTATCTGGATTTTCAACGACAGTGACGGCCTTTAGGAGTGGAATTTTTTCATCTTCCGTCACTTTGATTAAACGATGTTCTATTGTATCTGCCGTGACACCGGTAGCCTCAATCTCGATATTAATAGGATTTTCCATATACTTGTGGCAGAGGTTTTCAACATCCTTAGGTAATGTTGCCGAAAATACCATTGTTACTCTGTTTAAAGAGAGTTCATTGATAATTGATTCTACTTCATCGATAAAACCCATATTAAGCATTTCATCAGCTTCATCTATAATGAGATACTTTATTTTATCTAGAACCAGGGTTTCTCTTTCAATATGATCGATAACACGACCTGGAGTACCAACAACTACATGGTTTTTTTGTTTCAATTCTTCTTTTTGTTTCGTAAAAGGTTCTTTTCCGTAAACAGCCATTGCTTTGATCCGTTTAAACCTTCCAATATTCGTAATGTCATCGCGAACTTGAACAGCCAGTTCTCTGGTTGGTGTAAGGATTAAGACCTGTGGCATTTTTTCTTCCCATTCAATCAGTTCGCAAATAGGAATTCCAAAGGACGCAGTCTTACCGCTGCCGGTTTGAGATTTTACGACAAGATCTTGATTTGCCAATGCTAATGGAATGACTTTACTCTGAACCTCTGTCGGAGCTTCATATTTTAATACCTCTAAAGATCTTCTTATTTCATCGCTTAAATTATAATCCTCAAATCTTGTTTCACTCATGTATTAACCTCGTTTTTATGTATTATCCGGCTTATCTATAGGATTCTCTCAAACAAAAATCATATGCATAATCTGAATAATAGTCATTATACTTGAAATGCGGGCAAAAACGAACAGTGAAAAACACTGTTGCAGCTGGGGGATTCAAAATGGGCAGTAAAACTCAAAAATGGCTTTAGTAATTCAATAAAAATTAAATATTTCGACTTGTATAAATATTTAATTTCATTTCATTGTATTTCCATAGAGTCTAAGATAAAATTTTGATTAATATATATAAATTCTATAGGTGTGGGGTGAGAGTTTTGGAACCCAAAATCCTTCGCTATGTGATTATGCTGGCAAATGAGAAAAATTTTTCAAAAGCGGCGGAAAAACTTCATATGGCGCAGCCTTCCTTAAGTTATCAAATTATGAAACTAGAAAATGAGCTTGGTACTCAATTATTTAATAGAGGTCATGGTGAAGTCCAACTGACCTATACAGGAAAAGTTTTTGTTGAACACGCCTTAAAAATAAATGATCAATTCAATCAGTTAAAAAAACAAATCGATGATGTAACCGATTTGCAAAAAGGTCAGTTGTGTATTGGGAGTTTGGCAACAACAGGTGCATACTTATTACCTGAAGCCATTTCAGCATTTAAAAATAAATATCCTGGAATAGAACTTGTCCTACTTGAAGATAATGCTCCCAACCTAGAATTACTGGTGTTACGGGGGCAGGTTGAAATTAGCTTACAATCTATGCCCATAACACATAAAGAACTTGAAATAGAAACCATACTAGAAGACGATATTTATCTCGCCGTTCCTCCTTCACATCCTCTAGCCAAATCTAAAAAGGTGAATTTGAGTGATTTTCAAGAAGAGTTCTTTATCCTATTAAAAAAAGAGTCTTCATTTAGAATAGAAACGGAGAATCTATGTAGAAAGGCTGGTTTTGAACCAAGGATTATATTCGAAAGTATTAATATATTGACTTGTCTTTCTCTAGTATCAACAGGGATGGGAATTACCTTCGTCCCGGGTATGGTAGTAAAAAACACGCCGGCTCCCCAACCGTTAGTTTATTTGCCAGTTCGTTTGGCTAACAACCATAAGAGAAAAGTCGTGTTTGTCTACAAGAATGGAAGGTATCTTTCTAAAGCAGCGCGTTCCTTTATCGACATTATGAAAAGAGTTACCAAATCGAAATACACCGGTTAAAAGAAGACTAAATTAAAAAAATGTGGATAATATTCTTGAAAAACCCTTCGAAATTATCCACATTAAAGTGTATGAACATTATATTTTATACCCCTTACAGAATACCAATTGCTACTGAAGGGAAAATCCAAACAATAACAAGTACTAGTACAGCAAATAGCGCAAATGGTAAGACACTTTTCATGATTAATTCTAAAGGCTCTTCGGGCATGATAGATTTGATAGCAAATAGGTTCATCCCCACGGGTGGAGTAATTACAGCAAGTTCCATATTTAATACCATAATAATTCCGAACCAAACAGGGTCAAACCCCATAGCCATTGCAATTGGGAAAAAGATAGGTGTCGTAATTAATAATATAGAAACTACCTCTAAAAACATCCCCATAATAATCCAGATGATATTCATAATGAGCAGGACCAGTAACGGACTTACTGATAGCCCAATAAGTACATCTGATAGATACTTTGGAAGACCCACCATAGTTAGAGCAGAACCAAAGACAAGTGCGCCAACTACGATGCTCAGAAGCATAGCCGTTGTTTTTACAGATTCCACTAGAACATGCCCGAGGTCCTTAATCCTTAGATTTTTATGAATAAAGACTGTTAAAACTATGGCATAAATCACACCAATTGCAGCTGCTTCTGTAGGTGTGTAAATTCCTTTATAAATTCCACCCAGAACGACAACGGGCAGCAACATATCAGGAAGAGCTTTAAGCGTATTACGTACTCGATCACTTGACGAATGCGATGAATCAATATTAAGACTCCGTGGTGCTTTCATTGCCGTCCAAGCGGAAAGAATGAAAGCTAAAATTAATCCAGGAATAATACCCGCCATAAATAACTTTCCCGGTGATGTATTAGTTAGAGATGCATAAAGAATAAGCGGAATACTAGGCGGGATAAGGATACCTAAAGATCCTCCGATAGCCGAAAGACCATAGGTAAGTCCTTTTGAATATTTTTGTTTTTTCATTTCAGGAATAGCGATTTTTCCAATTGTCAGTACGGAAGTCATACTCGATCCAACAATGGCAGCAAAAAAGGTATAAGCTGCAACAGTAGCAACACCGGTTCCACCACGAACTCGGTGCAACCATGAATTAGCTACCCAAAATATACGTTCTCCACTTTTCCCCTGATATAAAATCTCCCCCATCAGAATGTATAGTGGGATGGCAACAAAAACAAATTCAGATAATGACTTATATAGAGTCATAGGCACTTGAATCATAAACTGATCGCCTACCGTGAAAAGGATCGTTAACAAACCAGACAGTCCAAGTGAAAACCCAATAGGTACACCTAAGATTAAACAAATCAATAGAACAGCTAGCAATATAAGTATCGATGTTAAAGATATCATGTTATACACCCCTTTCCGTTTTAAGCTGTTCTGGCATCCAAGCTTGGATTACTGAACATACCGCTGCAATTACAAGAAGAACCCCACCAATACAGATAAATGAATAGGGTATCCATAAAGGGATTTCAAGGAGGGTAGGTGACCCCATACCTAATCTAAAAGCATTTTTGGTATATTGATATCCGTATACTACAAGTACAATGGAGTAAGGAAGAATTAGAAACGCTGAAAAGGCTTCCATAATTTTTCGTGGAGTCCCCTTCAATCTTTCGATTAAAAACGTTACACGCAACTGCTTTCCTTCCATTTGAATACAACCCATTGTGAAAAACACAATAAATTGCAAAATATAGGTTGAAACTTCATTTGCCCAGATTGTAGGAGAATTAAAAATATACCTTGCTACTACATCATAAAAAATAGAAATAGCTAAAATTGCCATTAAAGATGCTGAAATATAGACGCAAATATGTTGAACCTTATAAATCATTTTTAAGAAAATATGCAACTGCTTTTCACCATCCTTATTTAAAGTTTTGGGTACGGGAGGATCCTCCCGTACCTATTATTCAATGAATGTAGCAATTTACTGATTCGTGTTAGTTTGCCTTTTGAGCTGCATCATATAGCTGTTTCCCCATATCTCCTGATTTTTTTAAATAATAATCATAACGGCCCTTTACTGAATCTACCCATTTCTTCCGATCTTCCGCAGATGGTTTATAAAGCTCCAATCCCTTAGCTGAAAGTTTTTGTAGATACTCTTCAGCATCACTTTTAGCCTTTTCGCGAGAAGCTTTCTGCGCTGTCTCGGAAGCTTTTAGCACTGCATTTTGTACATCCTCTGGAAGCTTATTCCACCAATCCATATTTACAACCGACTGGAAGGGAAGGTAATGTATTTGCATATCAGTCCCATATTTTGTTACCTCGGTGAGTCCCCGGTCTACAACAGATGATGGTCCAGTTGAGTATCCATCTATGGTCCCTTGCTGCATGGCCTGATAAACTTCTTGGGAACTCATACTAACGGGCGATGCCCCTATTTCTTCTAACATAAGGGCGTTCCCTTTGCCAAATGCCCTCATTTTTAATCCCTTTAGATTTTCAGGCAGCTTTATTGTCTTATTCGCATATAATTCCACCGTTCCATATTGTGCAAAGCCAATCATTTTCATGTTGTACTTTTCTAACTGCTTACCAAATAGTTTTCCATATTCCCCATCCTCAGCTGCCCACTCTGCTTCCCATGAATCAAATAGGAAAGGTAAGTCAACAATACGCAGAGGCTCTGCATCTTCCCCTGCAAGAAAACCAACGTTCAATTGTCCAATTTCAACCGCTCCGTTACTTACCGCATCTGGTAATTGTTGGTCATTATATAACTGACCGTTTGGAAAGGTTTGAGGATTCAATTTAATAGAGGTATTTGCTGTATTTTTCTTAATTTCCTTTGCTAGCTCTTCAAAATAAATCCCTGTAGAATGTTCGGCTGGCAAATTATAAGAAATTCGTACATCCATCTCTTTTTGTGCGTCCCCATTTTGTTTTGAGGAGGTTTCCGAGGATTTACCGCATCCTGCAAGGATGAGAAGCAAAATCGTACCAATTAGTATACTTTTATTCCAAAATTTAAACATATCGAGCCTCCCTATTTTTTATTAATTAAATGAAATTCACGCAACTCTATCAACCAGCTACCAAATTTATCATAATCCTCTATTAATAAACCTTTATTAAATAGTTTACTAGCCCTTTCACCCAGATAAGCGGAATTATCTATACCTGATTTCTTTATCCAATGAGCGATACAGTCCTGCCATTTCAAACGAAGATCCTCTTGACTTAACGGGCTTTCCTTAGACCCTGGTGTAAGCAAAATATCTTTTTTCAATATTCCATTCTTCGTTGTGACAAGAATCTGGATTGGATTTTTTTCTAAATCATGCCCTAGAAGTATCTCACCTTCCTCCTCGATGGCTTTAACCTGTGGTAAAAGTTGTTGAATTTCAGGCGTTTGTACCTGATCATCTTCAAACGTAGATAATCCTACATGACCATCTCTGATTGCAGCTAACACGGTATATTCAGCACTAAACTTTCCTTGCAAGCCTGTTTTCGGGAGATGATGTATTAATGCGACCAGCCCGGCTGGCGGCGTTACAATTTTTATTCCCATTACATCACTTAATTCAAGTTGAAACTCGTCCTTTAGATCCAACGCCCCTTGAATCATTCGATGTGTGAGGTAACAGCATGGGAACTTCTTAATAGAAAGACCTGTTTCTAGTATGCTATACGGTTTTCCAAACTGAATACCATCTATTAAATTCACCTTTTCCATTCCGCCGCTAAACGAAAAGAAAAAGCCTCTACTTTCAAAAACATCCTTATTTGCGGTTAACCCTTGTTTAGCTAGCCATGCTGCTTGAAGACCATGTGAACTAGCTAGTCCTACATGGAACGGTTTAGTCATCGTACCAAAGTTTTTCTGCAACCCTCCGGACATCGAGCATGCGATTCCAATTGCATAGGCAATCTGATCACGATTTAAATTCATGAGGTAGGCACAAGCAGCCGCAGCTCCAATGGTCCCAAGCGTATCTGTAGCATGCCATCCTAAGTCATAATGCCTGTGCCCCATGACAAGTCCTAACTTTATCATTACTTCAGTTCCGATAGCATAAGCAGTTATGACATCTTTACTCGAACACTGTAGATGCTCTGCAAACGGAATGACTGCTGCTAGAATCGGTGCACTTGGATGAGCAAGGATGCTTGGAGATACATCATCATAGTCTAAAGCGTGACTCGCTGTCCCATTAATAAGCGCCGCATATTCCAATTCCGTAAAACTTGGTTCTCCAAGAAGCGATGCTTTTTTAGATGGATTCTCTGACATGTATCCACGCTTTACAATCTGAACAACGGGTTCATTCCATCCCGCCACGGCAACACCAACCGTGTCCAAAATGGCATATTTTGCTTGTAGTATCAATTTTTCCGGCAATTGTTGATAATGACAAGTTGTTATATATTCTACTAATCTATCCATTAGGGAAGATGGCATTCATCAACCCTCCTATCTGTTTTTCCATTTTGGTTTTCTTTTTTCATTAAATGCTGCTATCCCTTCTAACCTATCCTCGGTTGGAACCAACACATTATAGGCAGCAATATCAAGAGCATAAGCGGTATGGAAATCTACTTCAGTTCCTCTATTTATGGCCATTTTTGCCATTTTTATAGATAATGGGGCACTTTCTGCTATTTTGACAGCCAATTCTAGCGCTGCTTTCATAGCTTCCCCTTTTGAAACAATACGATTGACTAAACCCCATTCATAGGCAAGTTGAGCGTCGATCTGCCGGCCTGTAAAAATCATTTCCTTCGCTCTTCGTATCCCTATGCTTCTTGGCAAGTTTTGCAATCCCCCTCCGCCTGGCATAATACCTCTGGTTGTTTCAGTCAGAGCAAATTTAGCCGTTTCAGAAGCGATAATAAAATCACTCATAAGCGCTAGTTCACATCCACCCGCAAATGCATAACCCTCGACTACCGTTATCACTGGGATTGGAAAATCTCTAACGCATAGGAACAATTCTTCTATTAAATGATGCTGCTTCTTCCAATCTTCATCTGACATGCCATTTCTTTCTTTTAAATCCCCACCTGAACAGAAAGCCTTTTCCCCTGCTCCGGTTAAAACAATACATCTTAGTTCCTCATTATGTGATTGTTCTCTAAAAAGTTGCAGTAACTCCTTAAAAAGCTGTGTATTTAATGCATTCATAACCTCAGGTCTATTAAGTGTAACGGTCAAAATTTCATTTGCTGCTCCCTTATATTCAATTAGAAGGTCACTCATTCTATTTTTTTCTCCTTTTCCACCCATATTAATAAGATCTTGGTAATTTCAAACTATGCTCAGCGATATAACTCAATACTAGGTTATTGGAGATCGGGGCCGTGCGGAATAAACGAGTTTCTCGCCATTTCCGTTCAATATGATATTCTTCCGCTACACCGTATCCACCAAATGTAGTCATCGTTACGTCTCCGGCTTCCCAGGATGCCTCTGATGCCAAATATTTAGCCATATTCGCTTCCTCTCCGCAAGGAAGTCCGTTATCAAACTTTGATGTTGCTTTAAAATTCATCGTTTCAGCTGCTTGGACAGCCATGTAAGCTTTCGCAATAGGGAACTGGATACCCTGATTTTTCCCAATAGGACGATCAAAAACGACTCGTTCATTTGCATATCTTACTGCCTGTTCTATGAACCACTTTCCATCCCCTATGCATTCACTAGCAACTAAAATTCTCTCTGCATTAATTCCATCTAGTAAGTAGTAGAACCCTTTTCCCTCCTCGCCTACTAAACAGTTCTCGGGTACTTCCAAATCATTTATAAAAAGTATATTTGTCTCATGATTTATCATGGTCTTGATCGGTTTGGCCTCAATTGCACTTCCTACTTTTCTTAAGTCAATTAAAAAAAGACTCATCCCGTCAATTTTCCTTTTTACTTGTTCTAATGGTGTTGTCCGTGCAAGCAATAAAATCATGTCCGAATGCTGATAACGAGAAATAAAGATTTTTTGCCCATTAATGACATATCCATTATCTGTTTTTCTCGCAAAGGTTTTAATCTTAGTTGTATCCGAACCAGCATCGGGTTCTGTGATACCGAAGGCCTGTAAACGCAGGGTTCCGTTTGCAATTAACGGTAAATATTTTTCCTTTTGTTCCTTACTTCCATGCCTGAGAACAGAGCCCATAGTATACATTTGCGCATGACAAGCAGCTCCGAGACCGCCTGAACGATTAATCTCCTCTAATACAATCGCTGCCTCTGTCATACCCAAACCAGCCCCGCCATATTCCTCTGGAATAAGTATTCCTAACCATCCTGCTTCGCTCATTGATCTTACAAATTCCTCTGGATACGCGCCCTCTTTATCACAATTGCTCCAATAGTTCAAATCAAATCGCGAACATAAAGACCTCACACCTGAACGAATCTCATTCTGCAAGTCATTAAATTCAAAGTTCACCTTAAATCCTCCCATTCTTAATATAAAAATATTAAATAATGAATCTATCTTCGTAAGAGTCCTCCTCTTAAAAGATGCCCTGGCAGTGAATGACCAACGATCATTTCTGCTGCGGAAACGTTTTCAATTAATAAATCAAGATTGATTCCTGTGTCGATACCTAGTTCCATACACATAAAGACAAAATCTTCTGTGGCAATATTTCCAGCAGCACCTTTGACTGCGGCAAATGGACAGCCGCCTAACCCGCCAAGTGCGGTTTCAAATTCATTCACTCCTTCCTCCATTGCCGCATAAGCATTGGCCATTCCAAGACCACGTGTATCATGAAGGTGCAAAAGAATCTTAATTTGTGGCCATTCATTTCTTATCGTATAGATCATGTTTTTTATTTGTTGCGGGTTCGCCCACCCCATGGTATCAGCCAACTTAAATTTTTGGATTGTTTCCCCATTTTCCTCTGCCATTTGGATGGTCTGCCTTAGAATATCCAATATTTTCTGTTGTTCTATATCCCCATCAAAATTACAGCCAAATGCTGCCATAACTGCAATCTGTTCTACCGGAATTTTATATTCCTTATATGCTTGAATCCAGGAAGGAATAGTTGATAAGGTTTCTTTAATGTCTTTATTCGTATTCCTTTTTGAGAACGTATTACTTGCCGTAAGCATTAACACTCCATCCAATGTCACACTGTTCTGATATGCCCTATGTAATCCCTTTATATTAAGATATACAGTCCTATACGCTACCCCTTCTTTCCTTTTTATTTGTGATAATACTTCCTCTGCATCTGCCATTTGGGGTACCCATTTTGGGCTAACAAAGGAAGTTACTTCGATGCTTGTGAGTCCGGTTTCGCTAAGACCGTTAACCAAATTCACTTTATCATTCGTGGAAATAGGGCCATCTTCTATCTGGAATCCCTCTCGGGGACCAACTTCATAAATAACGACACTTTTAGGTAATCCCACTTTTTATTCTCCTTCCTACCCACCAACAACTTTTTCAGTTTTAAGTAATTCAATTTCTTCTGAATTGTATCCAGCTTGCTTTAAAATCTCTGCGGTATGTTCACCAAGCAAAGGTGGCGGCAAACGGAAAGTACTTCTTTGATTATTGATGCGGATAGGTAGATCAATTATTTTAAAATTTGAAATTCTGAATCCATCTATTTTCTTTATTATTTCTAATGAATTAATTTGTTCGTCTTCATATACATCGTTAGTCGAATTAATAGGACTACAAGGGACATTTGCTTGTTGGAGAATTTTGATTATAGATGTAGTATTAAACCCAAGGCAGCGCTCTTCTATGGTCTGATGCAATTCTTTACGATATGCAACTCTATTTTTATTACTTTCAAATCTCGGATCATTTAATAGCTCAGGTATACCAAGGGCATGGCATAAAGATGAAAAGAGACGATTGTTACCAGCGGCTATAATAACCCAGCTATCCTTGGTTCGAAAAGCCTCATATGGAGCTACCATGGCCGTACCAGTACCTAACTTCTCAGGAACCTTTCTCGTAGCCATATAGTTCGTCAATGGTAAGTTCATCCATCCTAATCCTGTTTCTAGCAAACTCGCTCCAACTAAACAACCTTTACCCGTATTAGAACGATTGATAATTGCAGAAAGAATGCCGGTAAGTGCCCACATACCAGTTGCCATGTCAATAAGAGAAACCCCAACTCGAGCAGGATCATCACCTGGGTTCCCAGTAACACTCATAATTCCCGTATAAGCTTGAATAAGAGGATCATAACCTGGATATTCCCGTAATGGACCTGATTCACCAAATGCACTGATTGCGGAATAAATTATTGAAGGGTTAATTTTTACTAGTTGTTCATATCCTAATCCACGCTTCTCGGCGCTTCCTGGCTTTAAACTGTGAATGAAAACATCTGCATGTTCCACTAATTTTTTTATGACTTCCTGACCTTTTGAATCATCTGCATCTATACAAATACTTTTTTTATTTCTGTTGAATGCAAGAAAAGCGGTCGCTTCATCCTCCCATGAAGGCGAATTCCATTGTCTAGTATCATCTCCGGTACCTGGACGTTCAATTTTTATGATAGTTGCTCCAAGGTCTCCCAATAACTGGGTACAATAAGGTCCTGCAACATTTTGCGTCCAATCGATCACCGTAATATTTTTAAGAATGTTTGACAATGTTTTGCCATCTCCTTTCGTTTAATTTACATATCTTTAAATCTAATACAGTTTGTAATTTCACTACTTTCTTCCCTATTACTCTGTATTCACTTAATTTCACACGTCTGTAATTGTTATACTATTTATAACATTCTGAAATATATTAGTCTAAGATATAATTTCTATTATCATTATTAAGATTTTCTATAGCTTAAATATAAAAAGTGAAAGGTGGATGATAATCATTGGTTATCTTTTTGCTACCTACCCTTTTACTTACCTAGTTCTTACTTAACATTCGTTTGCATAAAAATAACCTCCGAAAAAATTATTCGGAGGTTGAAGGAAAGTCCTCTACAGTCTCGTAGTAGATAAGTGTGAGACTGTGAATGAATATGTAAAAACTTTAATAAAAGAGTATCTGCTAATACCCTTGATACAATTGACTTAATGGCGGGAATGCGTGGGAATTGAACCCACCAGACCTAGCACGCAGGTCTCAAGCAGTTTTGACGTTTGCTGAACATGTTTTTCTGGTACCTTGCAGTTGCCGGAAATGCTGTTATATCAAGTTTTTTACCGTTTTTGTATTTTCTAGTGTTCCGTAATTTCAAGAAATATGGCACCAAGTATGGCATCGTTCACCTTTTTATAATAGCAAAATTAAAAGTCTTACCCTAACAGTTTTTCCTTTGGTAATAATAAATGAAATTATTGATGGTAGATGATAAGATTTCTTACGGGGAATCACTTAAAACGTAATAGTAGGGTGTGGGAAGAGACCCTTACTCTTCCCCACCAAATCGAAGCTTCAATAGAAAACCATACATAAGGAGGAAAATCATAATTCCCAAAGTTTGAAAGGTTCCAACCATGGTCTTAATCGAGAAACTTCCTCTTAATTTATCCCTATATGTAACAATATAATTTCCATCGGCAGAGTTCGCCACGACTAAAAGGATCCAGCTGAGGACTATTAAGATAGCACCCAGTCCAATAAAAACAGGATGTAATTTACTTTTATCCAAATAGATTAAGAGATTCGCTATTAGGAATCCGAGGACTGCTGCAACAACATAAAACCACCATAAGAATTCAGCACCAACTTTAACTAACAAAACCATATACTGAATCGTAAATCCTAAACTCATTAAAAAAATAGGAACACTATAGAAACAGGATATCAAGAATTCCCTTTTGTTCCCTTTTACTATTAATATTAAAGCGACAATGACGCTAGGAACTCCAATGACCCATTGTATCAATGCCAAACCATATACTGGGTTCGCATAGCTTTCCTTTAAGGGAAGCTCCACGACCCCATGAAACGTTTCCCCATCTAAATGATCTACCATCATATACCAGCCTAAACACAATACGACGATAAAACAGCCTAATAGCTTTAGTGCTGTACCGAACGTACTCGGTTCTTTCTTCCTTGCTTTACGTTTTTGTTTCTTTTTACTCAATAGTTACACCAACTTTCTTCTGAAAATATTTAAGCAAAAGATAACATAAAAAACCAAACCAAAATAAGGGAATTCCTTACTATTTTTATCTATTAAAGCCCACGCTTGCACTTGAATAAGTTGAATGTAAAAAAACGAGAATGACACACTGTTTGGGCAACGGCAATAAAAAAAGACCGAGTACCCTCTGGTCTATGTACAACAGGAATTCTTCAGAATCCTTGGTATTATTGAGTTGGCGGGACTGCGTGGGAATCGAACCCACCAGACCTGGCACGCAGGTCTCAAGCAGTTTTGAAGACTGTGGAGGACACCAGTACCCCATCCAATCCCGTAAAAATTTTTTCCTTTTCGTAACACTATAATACATTGGAATATATTATTAATCAATAAATTGAACTGGATTGTCATTTTTCCGACAACTTTTTTAATAGAGTAATTCCCCTTTTAACTAAATTACTCCAATATCGACTTATAACGATAACTTGTCAATTCCGTTAAAAACCGACTATAATGAAGGGTGAATATAATGTTTATGTAGGTGAAATAACATGTTTCAACTTCAAGGTTGGTTTTTGTGGTTTATCCTTTTTTGGACATTTTTTTTAATAGGGTCATTTTCTATTGGTGGATATTTTATGTTTCGAAAGTTCTTAAAAAAGATGCCAAAAGAAGATGGGAAATCAGTTATGGATTGGGAGGAGCATTACGTTAATGAAACACGCCATTTATGGGGACCTGATGAAAAAGCTCTGCTTGAGGATTTAGTCAGCCCTGTTCCGGAATTATTCCGTGATGTAGCACGGCACAAAATTGCAGGGAAAATCGGCGAGATTGCCCTTAATGAAAAGGCTCCAAGGATAACTGAAGAATTGGTCATCCGCGGCTATATCCAAGCTACTCCCAAACGTGATCATAAGTTTTTACGGAAAAAGCTATTTGAGAATAAAATCGATGTTGCTCCTTATGAGCATTTATTTTAGGCCGTTCTTAGGAACGGTTTTTTGTTTGGATTAGAAATGATACGTGACCTTTCCTTCACACCTTCACCTTTTTCGGGCACGTAGACCGCCTTTAAAATAGAAAAACACCGGCCCATAAAAGCCAGTGTTCCATAAATTACAACAATTTTATCCCATGCAATTCTTTATAAAGCTTTTTATAAGACGTATACATCGCAACACGCCAAGGCACAATCATGCTGAAAGCTAGCAGGAAGAACATGCCGCTTAATTGGCCGACGTCAATCGTGCTGCTTAAGATGGATTTCAATACAATCCGAATCAGTAACAGCCCGACTAATATGAACACAAACGCTTTTGACCTCTTCAAATATATATCATTGTCACGAATCTCGAACTTCGATGTTTTAATGAGGAATATCGAGAAAAACATCCCCACCACTACAGCCTCGAGAATTTCCATTGGCGTTAATCTGAATTGCGGAACTACATACATTAATGCCCCACTCGACATAAATACTGGCGGTAAGATAATCTTTTTTACACTAGTTGGCTTTGCGGCAGCTTTCATCCGTACAAAAAATGCTAAAGTGCCCATAAAAACGGCACCGATTGTTGAAATAAGAACGTAATTCATTGGATTCATTCCTTACCCTATAATTTACTTTCCCATTATACTTCATATTTATGAAAATGGATAAAGATTTTTACTGTTATCCTCGTGGAAAAATTGAATGCACAAGGAAACCAGTCCAAAAAAAGGAAACCATTTTTAACAAAATCAAAAATGGTTTCATAAAGTCATTAGAATCCTGTAAACCCGCCGAAAAGTGGAGATACGATTTGAATAATTTTAGTCATCCAGTCAAAGAAAAGCATAACCCCCATGATAATCATTAAGGTGCCGCCTATTTTCATAATTTTAACGCTGTGTTTCTTGATCCAATTCATCCGGCCGACAAAGAATGATAAAATGAAGAACGGAATCGCAAAGCCAAGCGAATAGGCCGTCATGTATAAAACGCCTGAACCTGGATTAGACGCAGCAAGCAGAATAACCGATGAGAGAATCGGACCAGTACAAGGGGTCCACCCTGCTGCGAACGCCATCCCAATCAAAATCGAACCAATATAACCGGATGGACGGTTTTTAAATTCAAACCGGCGATCCCTCATCAAAAATTCAGGATTCAAAATGCCGACAATGACTAAACCGAAGAAAACGATAAATATGGCGCCTAGCTGCCTGATTAAATCCTTGTATTCCTGAAAGAAGCTGCCAACGAATGATGTACCAAAACCAATCGCAATAAAAATAACGGAAAAACCAATCAGGAAAAATAATGTATGTAAAAGGCTCCGTTTCGTCAGCATCGCATTTTCGCTCTTTAATTCACCCACTGACATCCCCGTAATATACGACAAGAACGCAGGATAAAGCGGTAAGCAGCATGGAGAAATGAAGCTTAAAAAACCTGCCCCAAGCGCTAAAAATAAATTTACATCTGCCATATTAACACTCCTACCATAGTCGATACCCTTTCATTCTAACAAAACTTTAGGCTAAAAGATAATGATTAACATGAATATTTTGTGTCTATCATTGATCTAATCAAATATCGCCATTACAGATGGATATTTATTTACAAATTTTCTTTGAAATAATTTACAACTTAGGTTATACTAGTAAAACAGTTCCATTTAATAGTTTAGAAGTCAGACCTTTAAGTAAAATTTTAGGATCTTTCCAGAAAGGATATCAGCCGTGGTTAAACAAGATATTGTCACTTTAATTGAAAAAAAACGTGCTGAGCTTTATAAAGTTGCAACTAAAAACGGCTTGACCTCCTCCATTGCCATTCGCTACAGTCAGGAGCTTGACCTTTTAATAAATGAATACAATAGAGCATATATAACAAAAATCTCGTCATCGTTCGTTGCTCAATAACCATACAAACAAATAAAGAAGCCTGGCATTCCAGGCTTCTTTTATTTGTTTACTCTTCTAATTGATGATATCCTCCATTTTTTCTACCATCCCGTTTTGCAGCAGGAACATTTTATGATAGAGTCCCCTTTGCGCCAGAAGCTCCTGATGGTTCCCACGCTCTACAATTTCGCCTTGATGCAGGACTAAGATTAAATCGGCATCCTGAATTGTTGATAGACGGTGGGCAATCGCGATGGTAGTCCGGCCTTTACGCATTTTTGCAAGGGCTGTCTGGATTGCTTCCTCCGTCTCTGTATCAATATTGGCAGTCGCTTCGTCAAGAACCAAGACTTTTGGATTCGCCGCAATCGTTCTTGCAAAAGCAATTAACTGCCGCTGTCCACTTGAGAAAGTGGCGCCACGCTCGACCACCTTATGCTGATAGCCATCCTCAAGCTTTTCAATAAACGTATTGGCCTGAACAAACCGGGCAGCCTCTTCAATTTGCTCGTCAGTCAAGTCGGTATTATGAAGACGAATATTATCCTTTACCGTCCCGTAAAACAAGAACGGATCCTGAAGGACTAGGCCTAGCTTCTTGCGTATCTCAACCTTTGAATAGTTGCGGATGGATTCCCCGTCGACTAAGATCTCGCCGCGGTCAAATTCGTAAAACCGCATCATTAGATTGATGATAGAGCTTTTCCCGCTTCCCGTATGCCCGACTAACGCAACCGTCTCACCTGGATTAGCGGCAAAGGAAATATTTTTTAAGACATCGCGTTTTTCGTCATAGGAAAAACTCACATTCTTAAATTCTACTTTTCCTTTTTCAATCTGGCTTGCACCTTCCTCTTTCTGGGCAGGTGCCAAACTGTCTTCATCGAGCAATTTAAATACCCGTGAGCCGGCCACTATCGCCTGCTGATATAATGACAGGCGCATCATCATCTGATTCACCGGTTCAAAGAAACGATCCAGATAATTGATAAATGCGTATATGACACCAATTTTCACACTAGTATCTAAGGAAGTAATCCCAAAGTAACTTAACACGATGATTAAGGCAAAAAAATAAATTAAATCAATAGCAGGCCTTAACAGCAGGCCGTCTATTTTTATATTTTTCATTCCCGCGTTATAGTGCTTTTCATTGATTTCTCCAAATTCATTTCGCAGGCGCTTCTCTTGCCGAAAGACCTGTATAATGGCCATACCCTGAAGTGATTCGCTCAATTTGGCATTCAACTGGCTGAGCCGCTCCCTCATATCCAAATAAAATCGCGAGCTCATCTTTCTGTATAGAGCCATTACAAAAATAAGAATCGGAATAATAATCACACACATCAAGGCTAGCTTCACGTTTAGGATGAACATCGCGATGAAAATACCCAAAAGCAAAAACCCGCTCTGAATAAAAGTTGCCAGCACCGTGACAAACATCTCTTTAATCGCTTCCGTATCATTGGTAACCCGTGAGACAATACTCCCCGCCGGTGTTTTATCAAAATACTTCAATCCCAATGCTTGCACTTTTGAAAAAACATCGATTCTGAGCTGCTGGATGATATATAACGCTATCTCCTGAAATTTTACCAATTGAAAAAATAAGAGAATCGCTTTCACGATCTGGATTCCCATATACAAAGAGCCAAGCAGCAATAATGGCTTAAACTCCAAATTCCCCGGTGTCAAATAATCGTCCAGGAAGATTTTGACGAGAATCGGCAGAATAATATCCCCCACTGTTGTTAACAGCAGCAGGACAAAGGCGAGCGTTATCGTCTTTTTATGTGGTTTTGTATAGGAAAGGAGACGGAATAAGACTGTTCTTTGTTCGCGTTCCGATAATTGAACTTTTTCTTCCATATTAATGTCCCCCATGCTCAACCAGCTCTTCTAGCTGCTGATGTAAATACATTTCCTTATACCAGCCGTTCTGCTCCATCAATTCCTCATGTGTGCCTCGTTCAATGACTTTTCCATCTTCTAAAACCAGGATAAGGTTAGCATGCTGAATCGCGCTTAATCGGTGGGACGTAATGATGGTTGTCTTCCCTTCACGATTTTCCTTAAGCGCTGAAAGGATTGCTTCCTCCGTTTTCGCATCAACGGCCGATAAGGAATCATCAAGCACCAGCAGTTCTGGATTCATTAGGAGTGCCCGGGCAATCGAAATTCGCTGTTTTTGTCCGCCTGATAACGACACACCCCGCTCACCGACAATTGTTCTATATCCGTCCGTAAACTGGAGAATATCTTCATGGATATTGGCTAATTTTGCTGACATTTCAATTTCTTCACGGTTTGCTGATGGATTTGTGAAGGCAATATTTTCGGCAACAGTTGCAGAGAACAAGAAGTGATCCTGCGGTACATAACCAATCGCTTCTCTTAATTTTTCCAGTTTATAATCCTGTAGAGCCGTACCGCCAAAGAGGATTTCCCCTTTGTATCCTTCAAACTCGCGAATCAGGAGTTTTAATAGAGTTGTTTTTCCTGCGCCAGTTTTTCCAACAATCCCTAAAGTTTCCCCTTTGTTTAATCTAAACTGAATATCTTTAAGAATGGGCTGCAATTCACCTGGATACGTAAATTCATGGATTCGATACTCTACATCACCACATGGTACCATGTCCGCCGCTTGTTCATGATCGGTAATTTCGACCTTTTCGCCAAGGAGCTTTGCAACACGGTCATAGGAAGCCCGGCCCCGCTCCACAATGTTAAATAGCCATCCGAATGCCAGCATCGGCCAGATTAATAAACCTAAATAGGTAGTAAAAGATATTAATTCACCAATCGTCAACTCGCCATTCAGCACATACTTGGCACCGAATACAATGGATAGGAAAAAGGAAATTCCGACGATGATGGAAATAGTCGGATCATAGAGAGAATCAATTTTGGCGACGACGATATTTTTCTGAACGACATCATCTGATTGTTTTCTGAAGTCTTCAATATCTTCTTGTTCCTGGCCGAATGTCTTGATGACCTTTATTCCAGTAATGCTTTCCTGCGTTTTATCATTTAAGGATGAAAAAGCTTCCTGGGCTTTATGAAAGCTTCTGTGCAGCATAGTCCCAAACCAGCTTGTCAGAATCGCCATAATCGGCAGCGGGATTAAACAAATGAGCGTTAATTTCCAGCTGATGGTAAAGGCCATTGTCAGAATAACAAAACCGCCGGTTGACAATGAGTCTACTAAAGTCAAAACCCCCGCCCCTGCTGTCTGCTGGATGGCCTGAAGGTCATTGGTCGCGTGTGCCATTAAATCCCCTATCCTGCTTTTTTGATAAAAGGCAGGGGACATTTTTGTAAAATGATGATATAAACGATTTCTTAAAATTTTGCTTAGCTTTACTGAGGATCCGAAAATCATGATCCGCCAATAGTATCTAAGGATGTAGGTAGCAAGTCCGACAGCAACAAGTACAAAAACCCACTCCGTAAGTTGTCCTTTCGTCATCGTCCCTTCATTTATATGGTCAGCCACAATTCCGATGACTTTAGGCGGAACCAGTTGCAGCAAAGCCACCACTAGTAAAAAGAAAACCCCTGATATGTATGCTTTTTTCTCTTGTTTAAAAAACCAGCCCAGCTCTAAAAAAACCTTCATATGACCTCCCCTAAACGGATTAAAATCATGTACCGTTCATTAATGGTAAAAAATATTTAGCCTGACGAAGATTTATTTTATCAAATTTTTCTAAAATAAGGAAGATTAAGAAATTAACGCTTTAACGCAATAAAAAAGACACTCAACGCTATGATGAGTGTACTTATTAACAAATTTCCGAAAAAACTAGGTAATTTCAAGATTATATGTTACACTTGGTTTACCATTTGATTTACTGTTTTCATGACCCTATTCATTCGTGAATAGGGATTTTTTTATGCATAAAAAAAACAGACCCTTTACAGAGCCTGTTTTGTTTTTGGTTTAATTAAGCTTTACGAACGTTAGCTGCTTGAGGTCCGCGTTGTCCTTGCTCAACATCGAAAGTTACTGCTTGACCTTCTTCTAAAGTTTTGAAACCTTCGCCTTGGATAGCTGAGAAATGAACGAATACATCGTCTCCACCTTCGCGCTCGATGAATCCGAAACCTTTTTCGCTGTTAAACCATTTTACTTTACCGTTTTCCATTTTTGTTGCCTCCTGAAATGTGTAAACACACAATGTAATACTATCCTTGCTCTCAGTGATCATCAAGACGAAAAGTTTTCCTTATACTATCCTTTACACCGAACAAAAATAATTCTTTACTAGTGTAACACGCTTCGATAACAAAAGCAAGCATCTAAAAAGTAAAATAATAAGCCAGTTTGTAAAAAACCCCATTTAAATATTAAGAACCTTCTAAACTTGTTCCGAAGACTTTAATTACATCCTCTAATAACAAAAAAACCACCTTCCTTTGGTTAAGCTTCCAAATAGAAAAGTGGTTTTGTGTTGAAATATTGAAGGATTAAGCATTTTTAAAAGAATTTGTGATGAAGGATTAAGTCGTTAACTTATCCTATTCTTAAAAATGCTCTCAACCATCTGACAACCCTGATATATCAACGTGTTATTTGCCAGTTTGCTTATTCATGGCTTGCATCATTTGGTTGATCTTCTTTTGTGAAGGCTTCATACCCATTTGCATCATCATGGTTTTAAGCATTTGCTCATTGATTGGCGGATTTTTCTTTAAATAGCTCATCATATAACGGCGAGCAATGAAAAATCCTAGTGCTACACCAGCGACAAGTGCCAGTATACCAACTAGAACGTACATCATATAATAATTTCCTCCTTCATGTTGTCTACCATACAACAGTGTACTAAATAAAACGAAATTAGACAATATTCGATTTTAATTAGACATATTTTCTTTCTTTAATTGGCTTTAACCAGCCAAACTGCTCATGTTCTAGGTCAATTGCCAAAAAGGAGGATTCACACTTTCTCAGCACTTCAAAAAACGCTGTCTCCGCTTCATAGCTTCCATGTGCCTCCAGCGAGATTAAATCCTGGTAGACTTCCAATTTTGCCCTACTTATTTTTCCACTAAGATCGATCGTATATGCACCATGGTCTGCTTTAAAGCCTTTTATTTTTCCAAGCTGTCTTTGAATCAGCTGGTGGATTTTTAATACTTCTATTTTCTTTGTTATATAGGCAATTTGTTTTTTTGTAATAAATTGAAGCTCGCCCCGTGCGTGCTGATGTTCTTGGAAAAGTTGAAAAAACAACCGTTCTCGTCCGAAGTAATGGGTGGCAAATTCATCTTCTATTAAATAAAGCTGATATTTCCTCATTCCAACCTCTCCTCCGCTGACAATCCTTTTATCTATTATAAAGAATCGCTCAGGAAACATTTGTCTTATCGCGGCAAAAACTTTCACTAATTTTGTCGATTTGCAATTTGAGTGCTATATCAGTTATTTATTTCGATAGAAGCTGACGGATTTCCTACATATTAAAAAGAGAGAGCGAAATTTCCGCTCTCCCTCGTCATTTTGATTATTTTTGTAAAAGTGCTTTCACACGAGCAACGACGTTTGGCACACTAAATCCGAACTCTTCCATGATTTTTTCACCTGGCGCAGATGCTCCAAAATGATCGATGGCTAATACTTCACCTTCATCACCAGCATATTTGTGCCAGCCGAAAGATGCTCCGACTTCCAGAGCAAGACGCTTCTTCACGCTCTTTGGAAGGACAGACTCTTTGTATTCTTGAGATTGCTGTTCGAAGCGATCCCATGATGGCATGCTTACAACAGAAACCTGGATTCCTTCTCCAGCAAGTGCTTTCTGTGCTTCCACTGCAAGGCTTACTTCGGATCCAGCTGCTAGCAATAGGGCATCTGGAGTATTATTTCCTGCTGTGGAAACAACATATGCTCCTTTAGAAACTCCATCATATGCGTTTTTATCTGTGTCTTTTAATGTTGGTAAGTCCTGACGAGTTAATACTAGAGCTGTCGGCTTGTTTGTTGATTCAACTGCAAGCTTCCACGCTGCTGCTGTTTCATTGGCATCAGCAGGACGGATGAGTGATAGACCTGGCATTGCGCGTAATGCAGCAAGCTGCTCGATTGGTTCGTGAGTTGGTCCATCTTCCCCAACGGCGATACTGTCGTGTGTAAATACATAGGTAACTGGAAGACCCATTAATGCGGCAAGGCGAATTGCCGGACGAAGATAATCAGAGAATACAAAGAATGTTCCTCCAAAAACTTTAACCCCGCCATGCAGAGCAATACCATTCATAGCAGCGCCCATTGCAAATTCACGAACACCGAACCAGATGTTGCGGCCTTCATATGCGCCTGGCATGAAGTCTGTTGTCCCTTTAAGCATTGTTTTGTTAGAACCAGCAAGGTCAGCAGAACCGCCAATTAAAATCGGCAGGTTCTTAGCAATGCCGTTTAGCGCTTCACCTGAAGAAGCACGAGTTGCAAGCCCCTTACCTTCGCTGTATACCGGAACATCCTTATCCCAGCCTTCAGGAAGTTCATGATTTAGCGCTTGTTCAAGTTGGCTTGCCAACTCTGGAAATTCGTTTTTATACTGAGCGAACATGTCGTTCCACTCTTTTTCTTTTTTCTCACCATTTTCAACGATTAGCTTTTGGAAGTTGTCGTAAACTTCTTGTGGAACATGGAAGTCTTCCTCGAAAGTCCACTTATAAGCTTCTTTGGTAAGCTTTAACTCATTTGCACCCAGTGGTGAGCCATGAACACCAGATGTGCCGGCACGGTTAGGTGAACCGTAACCGATCACTGTTCTTACTTCAATCATGGTTGGTCTGTCTAAATCATTTCTTGCTTCTTCAAGTGCTTTAGCGATTTCTTCGAAATTGTTGCCATCTTCAACACGAAGATATTGCCATCCGTAAGATTGGAAGCGGTCCTTCACACTTTCAGAGAAAGATTTATTCAAGTCTCCGTCCAAGGAAATATCATTTGAATCATATAATACGACTAAACGGCCTAACTTTAAGTGGCCGGCAAGTGATGCAGCCTCAGCAGATACGCCTTCCATTAAGTCGCCGTCTCCACAAACGCTGTATGTAAAATGATTCACAAGTTCATATTTGTCTTTGTTATAAACGCTAGCAACATGACGTTCTGCCATAGCCATTCCCACTGCCATTGCAATACCTTGACCAAGCGGACCAGTCGTTGCTTCTACACCCTCAGTATGGCCATATTCAGGATGTCCTGGAGTTTTGCTACCCCATTGACGGAATTGCTTTAAATCATCCATGGATAAATTATAGCCGGATAAATGAAGCATGCTGTATAGCAATGCAGAGCCATGACCTGCAGACAATACGAAGCGGTCACGGTTGAACCAATGTGGATTTTTTGGGTTGTGGTTCATAAATCTTGTCCATAATGTATAGGTCATTGGAGCTGCACCCATCGGCATTCCAGGGTGTCCAGAGTTTGCTTTCTCGATAGCATCAATTGAAAGCGTACGAATCGTGGTGACAGATAAATCATCAATTGTGTTAAACATCTTTTTACAACCTTCCTTCTTCGGAAAATACAAACAACTTTAATATTATAGTGCTGCGGATTTTTATTCAACAAATTACTACGCATTTTGTAGCAAAATTCACTTTATTATTTATTTTGACACATGTAAGCGCAGTATATGTAAAAAGGAATACAAATAAATTGTATTCCCAGATGCATTAATGAAGATTATTTTTTTTCCTGATTTTTATTTTCTCAGGTGTAACGTCATTCCCAAGTGGATCAATTATTTTTGTATTTGTCAGGGTATCCAGCATTTGCGACCGAAAAGCAGCTAAATATTCACTTCTAAGTGATGACTGCTCTTTTGCTTCCTTTTCTGTTAAACCCGTCGCTTTCTTTTTCCTTGCCAATTCATTGATTCTGGCCATTTTTTCCTTGGATAGCATTCAAGTACATTCCTTTCCAAAAAACTGCTAACATTAAGACAAGATTGTACTAGAAAAGAATCCACCTGGCAAGGATGAAGGTTTATTCCTCCTGCTCTTCAATGATTTCCTGGTATCTTCTATGTACAGTGGCTTTCGAAATGTTATAACCAAAGCCTCTTAATGTTGCGGCAATTTCTGAAAAGGTCAGGCCATTCTTTCTCAACCTGACTATTTCTTGAACTGGAACTTCAATTTTATCCCGGCCCGAATGCTCGCCTAGATTCTTTAAATTTTTTTCCGGCTTGTAGCCTTGTTCAACTGCCCGCTTCATGCCGCGTTTTATTTTTACATTATGAAGCTTGCGCTGGTACTCTTCCACCATGCTGACGATTTTTAGAACCATTGAATCCGATTCGGAAAGTTGCAATTCACCATTATGCGAAATGCTGTATAGTTTAATTCCTTCTTTTAAAATGCAATGCAGGATGGCGATCTTGGCATTCCCTCGGCCGAGCCTTGTTTCATCCTGGATCAGGACAGCTTGGACTTGTTTATCTTTAATGCGCTCTAAAAGTTGCAGGATACCATCTCTGTCGAAATCATAGCCGCTCGCCTGCTCTTTAATAATTGAATCGATATGGAATTGGTAACGGTTTGCTAGTTGGACAAGTTCGTCTTCCTGGCGTCTCAATGATGTTTCCTGCGTTTCCTTATTCGTACTTACTCGGCAATAGATGATTGCGTTCATTTTTTAGGTCCTTCCTATTTCTCTAATGCACTTGCTAATTCCCTTTCTGGGGGAGTTTCATTACTAACCGGAATTAAAATTTCTTCACCTGGAAAAATCTCATCACCAACATTCCGATTATGTTTTTTCACCCAGTTGACGAATTCCTTGTTTGATAATGAATGCTCGCCTGCATACTTTTGGGAAATTTCCCATAGTGTGTCTCCGTCTGCTACAGTCACTTTTAAATATTTATCCTGATTTTTCGGGCTTTGCTGAAATGCTAATACAAATGCTAATGTGCAGCTTAATAATAGAAGAATAATAGCGTATGAGTATTGGTTCCATATTTTTTTCATTATAAAACACCCCTAATTAGAATGTATGTTCGTTTTATTTGATTTGATTATAACCCGAACGTTTGTTTGTTGTCAAGCTTTATTCGAACTTATGTTTGTATAAATTATGCGAACATGCTATAATAAAGACAACATTAACCAGGCGAGGTGTAATTTATCATGGTAAAAGTATCAAAGCGGCAGCAGGATATCCTTGATTTCATAAAAGGAGAAGTGAAAACAAAGGGATATCCGCCATCTGTTCGGGAAATTGGCGAAGCAGTCGGACTGGCATCGAGTTCTACTGTACATGGGCACTTAGCCAGATTAGAAAGCAAGGGTTTAATTAGACGAGATCCAACAAAACCAAGGGCTATCGAAATCCTGGAAGCGGATGAAGCTTCTCATATCCCTCGAAACCATGTTGTAAATGTCCCAGTTGTCGGTAAAGTTACTGCCGGACTGCCGATTACGGCCATTGAAAATGTTGAGGAATACTTTCCTCTTCCTGAAAGACTTGCTCCTTCTAGCGAGAATGTCTTTATGCTTGAAATCATGGGAGAAAGTATGATTGAAGCAGGGATTCTTGACGGGGATTACGTTATTGTCAAGCAGCAGCCGTCTGCTAACAACGGGGATATCGTTGTTGCGATGACCGAAGAAGACGAGGCTACCTGTAAGAGATTCTTCAAGGAGAAAGACTACATCCGCCTGCAGCCGGAAAACTCTACGATGGACCCAATCATTTTAAACAATGTTACCATTTTGGGGAAAGTTATTGGGGTTTATCGACAGATTCATTAGTTGATAGAGTTCTGGAGTCCAATCTGTAATTTGATTGGGCTTTTTTTAATTGGATTACCTTTATAACAAAGGAGGGGGAATATTTTTCCATTGCCCTTATCTATTGAAGACAGGGTAAAATAAAGCCCCTATTTTTACCATGGCCATTAAAAAACAAAAACCCCCTTACTTCACATCGCAAGGGGGTTCTTTTTCATATTAATACATGCTCATATATTGTTCGCGTTCCCAAGGGTGAACGACGGTTCTAAACATATCCCATTCAATCTCTTTTGCTTCCACAAAGTGTTCAAAGATATGCTCGCCTAAGCCAGAAACAATAACTTCGTCTGATTTTAACATCTCAAGTGCTGCTGCTAATGTTGCAGGAAGGTCGATGATACCCTCTTCGATTCTTTCTTCCTTTGTCATCACATAGATGTTACGGTCAACTGGTGCTGGAGGAGTTAATTTATTTTTCACTCCATCAAGACCAGCTTTTAGAATAACAGCCATAGCTAGGTATGGGTTAGCCGCAGGGTCAACGCTGCGAACCTCGATACGTGTGCTCAAGCCGCGGGAAGCCGGAATACGGATAAGCGGTGAGCGGTTTTGTGCAGACCATGCTACATAACAAGGTGCCTCGTAACCTGGAACCAAACGCTTATAAGAGTTAACAGTTGGGTTGGTAACTGCTGTGAAATATGGTGCATGCTTTAGAACGCCTGCGATAAATTGACGTGCAGTATCGCTCATTTGCAGGTCGCCAGTTGGCTCAAAGAATGCATTTTTACCATTATTGAATAAGGAAACGTTACAGTGCATTCCTGAACCGTTCACGCCGAATAATGGCTTAGGCATGAAGGTTGCATGCAATCCGTGCTTGCGGGCAATTGTTTTTACAACTAGCTTGAAAGTTTGGATTTGGTCACATGCTGTAAGAGCATCTGCATATTTAAAGTCGATTTCGTGCTGGCCTGGAGCCACTTCGTGGTGGGAAGCTTCGATTTCAAAGCCCATTTCTTCAAGCTCAAGTACGATATCACGGCGACAGTTTTCGCCAAGGTCTGTAGGAGCTAAGTCAAAGTATCCACCTTGGTCGTTTAACTCTAATGTTGGCTCGCCTTTTTGGTCTAATTTAAATAAGAAGAATTCAGGCTCAGGTCCAAGGTTGAAATCAGTGAAGCCAAGCTCTTCCATTTCTTTTAATACACGCTTTAAGTTGCTGCGCGGGTCACCGGAGAATGGTGTTCCGTTAGAATTGTAAATATCACAGATTAGGCGGGCTACTTTTCCTTTTTCAGCAGTCCAAGGGAATACTACCCAAGTGTTTAAATCTGGAAATAGGTACATATCAGATTCTTCAATACGTACGAATCCTTCAATAGAGGAGCCGTCAAACATCATTTTGTTATCAAGCGCCTTTTCTAATTGACTGATTGGAATTTCCACGTTTTTGATGGTTCCAAGAATGTCAGTAAACTGAAGGCGGATAAATTTAACGTTTTCTTCTTTAGCCAAGCGTTGAATATCTTCTCTTGTGTACTTCGGCATTTGCAATTCCTCCAATTTTATTAAAAATTAATGAAAAAAGCGTGAAAGATCTCCTTGTCTCAATGACGAACGATTCAGTCTGTTTGAATGCATCAGTTCATTGCGAAGAAGTTTCCTCAGCTCATCATCGGTAACCTCGCGCTTTGCACTTTTCGCTTGCTGTTCAAGCAGCGACTCTTGCTGTTCTTTGACCAATAATAATTGCTTAATGCCAGCCATATTTATTCCCTGGTCAATTAAGTCTTTTATTTCCAACAGCCTGTCAATGTCATTTAGGCTGTAAAGTCGCCTGTTTCCCTCCGTACGTGCCGGAGATATCAATTGGTGTTCTTCATAGTAGCGAATTTGCCTGGCGGTAAGTTCGGTCAGCTGCATCACTGTACCGATGGGAAACAACGGCATTGATCGGCGAATTTCTTTTCCACTCACCAATTTTCTCCTCCCTTTTGCTAATATATATTTGTATTATATTTGGTGTTAGGAAATATGTCAATGATATGTAAGATAATCTAACATGGTTTTTTAATAGTTTCTTATAATTGTAATTTTTGACTGTAAACCCTGGCAAGAGGAGTGATGATTCATTGATAACGACCGAACCTCCTTGGATTTCTCTGGTAGAGGTGTTATGAAGCCGCTCATAACGACTGAATTGGGATTGCCCTCTTTGCTTCGGGCGTTATAAAGCCTCCATAACGACTGAATTAGTATTTTCCTCTTTGCGTCGGGCGTTATGAAGCCGCTCATAACGACTGAATTGATATTTTCCTCTTTGCTTCGGGTGTTATGAAGCGTTCATAACGACTGAATTAGTATTTTCCTCTTTGCTTCGGGCGTTATGAAGCGTTCATAACGACTGAATTGGTAATATCTTCTTTGATTCGGGTGTTATGAAGCCTCCTAATTCGCCACCCTGCCCAGGGATTAGGCTATATCCTACCAAACGGGTGATTTTTCAAGCATTCGGGGCTCATAGAAGTCCTATATGCTTCCCAACCAACCACTCCTTCAAGTGTTTGGGCTCATATAAGACCCATATGCTACCCAATCAACCTTTCTTTCGAGCGTTCGGGCTCATATAAGTCCTATATGCTACCCAACCAGCCATCCTTTTAAGCGTTCGGGCTCATATAAGTCCTATATGCTTCCCGACCAACCTTTCTTTCAAACGTTCGGGCTCATATAAGTCCTATACAATTTTCCCCTATTCCAAATCTAGTAACCCTTTCTCAACCAAATGATCCAAAGCTAAACATACAGCCATTTTCACGTGGGCATAAGTTAAGCCGCCTTGCACATAAGCGACATATGGCGGGCGGATCGGGCCGTCTGCAGTCAACTCGATGCTTGCACCCTGAATAAATGTACCTGCTGCCATTATGACATCATCCTCATAACCAGGCATGTAGCTCGGATGCGGTGTGACATAAGAATTCACCGGTGAGGCGAACTGGATGGCCTGGCAAAAGGCAACCATTTTATCCCGGTCATCAAACTGAACAGATTGGATCAGATCTGTGCGGCGCACATCCCAACGCGGAGAGGAATTCATCCCCAGCCGCTCTAGCATGGCAGCGGTAAAGACAGCACCTTTCAGAGCCTGCCCGACCACATGAGGTGCTAAGAAAAAGCCTTGATACATTTCCTGCAAACTATAAAGAGAAGCCCCGGCCTCAGCACCGATTCCCGGAGAAGTCATCCGATAAGAACAAGCTTCAACCCACTGTTTTTTCCCGACAATATAGCCGCCCGTTTTGGCAAGGCCGCCGCCTGGATTCTTAATCAAGGAGCCTGCCATTAAATCGGCTCCGACATGGCAAGGCTCCACCTCTTCTACAAATTCACCATAGCAGTTATCAACAAATACGACAACATCCTGCTTAATTTCCTTGACGAAACTAATCATTTCGCCAATCTCCGCTACCGTAAACGATGGTCGGACCGCGTAGCCTTTCGAACGCTGGATGCCAATCATTTTCGTATTTGGTTTGATTTTTCGAGCGATTCCTTCCCAATCAATCCCGCCTTCATCGGTCAATGCAACGCTGTCATAGGAAATTCCAAATTCCTTTAAGGAACCTACTCCATTCCCGCGGATTCCGACGATTTCCTCAAGGGTATCATACGGTTTTCCGGTAATGTACAATAGCTCATCACCGGGGCGAAGCACACCAAACAACGCAATCGATATGGCATGAGTGCCTGATATAATCTGTGGGCGAACCAGACCTGCCTCACCGCCGAAAACATCCGCATACACTAATTCCAACGTATCGCGACCGATGTCGTCGTAACCATAACCAGTAGAAGGAATAAAGTGAGAATCACTTACCCGGTGCTTTTGAAAGCTTTGTAAAACTCGGAACTGATTGGATTCAATGCGTTCCTCGATTCCTTTATGGACTTCAGCAATTTGTTTTTCGACTTCCTTTACAATCGGCTGAAGCTTTTCCCCATTTTTCAAGTGTTGAAACATGCTGTTAACTCCCTTTAATCATTGAATTTCTGTAATTGGCCTGTTATTTGATGATCCTTTAGGGAATACCCTTTGCAGCGGTAATCTTGAGTTTCTTCATCAAAGATAAGTTCCCTTAGAATCGTATCATTTTTTAATTGCGACAAGAGCTTCCCTTCTGTAGAAGGCACCATTACTTCATATGGTTCCATCATACCCACGACAAGCTGCTCGATTTTCACCTTTAACGTATGACGGTCTTCTTCATCATAAGCGCTGATGAACACAGTCGGCGTGTCGGCGGTCGGAACAAAATCAGGATGCTTGATATCCCGTTTATTATAAACGGTCAATTGCGGGATATCTTTGACATCCAAGTCTTCAAGAAGTTTATTAACCGTTTTTTCATGCTGAAAATAATCCGGGTTCGACATATCGACGACATGAAGCAGCAGGTCGGCTTCCTTTACCTCTTCAAGAGTTGAGCGGAAGGCTGCGATCAGCGCGGTCGGCAAGTCCTGGATGAATCCAACGGTGTCAGTAATTAAAGACAAGAAGCCGCTTGGCAAAATCAGCTTTCGCGTCATCGGGTCGAGCGTGGCGAACAACTGGTTTTCTTCATATGAATCCGCCTCGGAAAGCCGGTTAAAAAGCGTCGATTTCCCGGCATTCGTATAACCAACAATCGCAACCTGAAAGGCTTTATTTTTCTTCCTGCGTTCGCGGTAACGCTCGCGATGCTGCACGACCACCGAAAGCTGGCCTTTAATGTCATCGATACGGCGGCGGATGTGACGGCGGTCTGACTCCAGTTTCGTTTCCCCTGGACCTCTTGTTCCGATTCCCCCGCCAAGACGTGACAATGCCGTACCCTGTCCAGCCAAACGCGGCAGAATATATTGTAACTGGGCAAGCTCTACCTGAAGCTTACCTTCCTTAGAACGGGCTCTTTGTGCAAAAATATCTAAAATCAGCTGGGTCCGGTCAATGATGCGCGCCTCAATTGCGGAAGCCAAATTCCGTTTCTGACTTGGAGAAAGCTCATCATTAAAAATGACCAGGTCAGCCTCCAATTCGGCCACAAGCGCCGATAATTCTTCCACTTTTCCTTTACCTATGTACGTTGCTGGATGGAGACGGTCCCTCTTTTGGACAAGCGAAGCCAATACTTCTCCTTGCGCCGTTTCCGTTAAGGACCCTAACTCATCCATTGAATATTGAAACCTTAGGTCGTCATCATCGATTTGGCAGCCGACCAGAATGGCTTTTTCCTTTGTTTCTCTTTGTTCCAAACGGCATCCTTCCTTTCCGTTAAAGCTCTAATTTCCATCTTAACAAAAAACACTCCGATACTCTAATTTTCCCAATACTTTTTTATTGTAATTTTGGAGTATCGTGATAAAATTTTTATTGTTTATAAAAAGAAATATACATCAGAGAGAAGCGGAACGAAATGACATGGGAAGTATTAAGCATGATTGGCACGATCGCTTTTGCGGTCAGCGGCGCGATTGTGGCCATGGAAGAAAAATATGATATTTTAGGAGTTTATATTTTGGGGATTGTCACCGCTTTTGGCGGCGGGGCGATTCGCAATCTTTTAATAGGTGTACCGGTTTCAGCTATTTGGGAACAGGGGTTATTTTTTCAGGTTGCTATATTATCGATCACGGCCGTATTCTTATTTCCAACCAATCTTTTAAAACACTGGCAAAAGTGGGGAAATTTCACCGATGCCATCGGGCTGTCGGCATTTGCTATCCAGGGTGCCATTTACGCAGCAAATATGAATCACCCGCTAAGCGCAGTGATTGTTGCAGCCGTATTAACAGGAAGCGGCGGCGGTATTATCCGAGATTTATTGGCAAGAAGAAAGCCGATTGTGCTGCGTTCTGAGATCTATGCAGTCTGGGCGATTCTTGCTGGGCTCCTCATCGGGCTTAAAATAGCCACACAATCTTGGGAATTGTATACATTGTTCATTATCGTGACAGCGCTTCGTGTCCTATCCTACACATACGACTGGAAGCTGCCGACACACGGCTTACAGCGAATGAACTAAGAAAAGCGGAAGCACCTTGACCAGGCGCTCCTCCTAAAAGCTATCACTTTTAGTCGTGCGTAGCTTTTGCTCTCGAAGCATTACTTTTGCAGCTAGACAATAAAAAATCGACGGGGATAGCCCTCGTCGATTTTTTCATTTAACCATCCTCATCAAACACCAAGTCATTACTGCGAATCGTCATCAACTCATGCCGGTCATAACTGTTTTGCAATAACAGCCTCATCGCCTGGGCCCGAATCGATTTTTCAATGATGTTCCGGACGTATCTCCCGTTGGAAAAATGATTGGGGCTTAAGACAGACTTCACCCATATTAAATGATCCTTTATTTTCTTTTCTGCCTCATGGCTTAACGAATATTCCCTTTCCACCAGCATTTTCGCCCCGATTTGCATTAATTGTCCAATATTGTAATCCGGGAAATCGATTACTAATGGAAAACGGGAATGGAGCCCTGGATTTAACGATAGAAAATAATCCATTTCTCTTGAGTAGCCGGCTAAAATGAGGACAAACTCATGCTGTTTATCCTCCATATGCTTCACGAGAGTATCAATCGCTTCTTTGCCAAAATCCTTTTCGCCGCCGCGTCCTAAGGAATAAGCTTCATCAATAAACAATATCCCGCCATGAGCTTTCTTTACCAAGTCCCTCGTCTTTTGTGCTGTATGGCCGATATACTCCCCTACGAGGTCAGCCCGCTCCGCTTCGATTAAATGCCCCTTCGTTAGCACGTTCATTTTTTGAAAAAGCTTGCCAATCAGCCGTGCGACTGTGGTTTTCCCCGTTCCCGGATTACCTTTAAACATCATATGAAGAGCTTGCTTTTTTGCTTTGAGACCCATTTCTTCGCGCTTTTTATTGACATAAATCCATGCATAAATTTCCTTTATCGTTCGTTTCATTTCTTCCATGCCAACCAAAGCACCAAGTTCCTCTTCGATTTCCTTTAAGGCGGAATGCTCAGGGGGAATAACCTTTGGAGCAACTTGAAAATCAGTTAACGTTTTCGTTACTGTTTTTCTTTTTTGGGAGTTGAGAGAAACGCTTATTTGGCCATTGCTTTTCATACGAATCGGTTGATCCAAAGCCTTCACCTCTCCTAAACGCAACCAGGATACGTAAATTAGCTTGCAGGAATGTATGCCTTTCTTGTTTGTGGTGAGTTATTTCAAGAAAATCATAATCCTTCATTCTATTTGTATTCACCGTTCGGGAAATTCATTAAAAAAGTTTTCTTTTGGAAAAAAATAAAAAAAGAGCCCAAATTGTATGGGCCCACGGGTGAAGATTTATTGATTTTCCAAGTCCAACTGCACATTTCTTTGCGGTGCAAAGGTTGAAATGGCATGCTTATAAACCAATTGCTGTTTCCCCTCTGATTCAAACAAAACCGTAAAGTTATCGAAGCCCTTGATTTGGCCTCGTAATTGGAATCCGTTTAAAAGGAATACCGTTACGTTGGTATTGTCTTTTCTGCATTGGTTTAAAAATTGGTCCTGAATATTGATGGTTGTTTTCATTTTGTATATCCTCCTCTTTTATCTCTACTAATATGTATTCGATTTTACTTGAAGCTTTCCTTCAACATATTGTGAAATTTCCATGATTTTTTTTGCGAAATTGTTCACATTTGTCACATCAAACCATTCAACCTCCATCTTGTTGCGGAACCATGTCAGCTGCCGTTTGGCATAACGCCGCGAGTTTTGCTTTAGGTTCTCGGCAGCTTGCTCTAATGATATTTTACCATCAAGATAGTCATAAATCTCTTTATAACCAATCGCCTGAATAGATTGGCAGTCGCGCAAACCCTGTTCGTACAGTCCCTTTACTTCGTCCAATAGCCCTTCCTGCATCATTAAATCGACGCGGGCATTGATTCGCTCATAAAGTTTATCACGGTCCATCGTTAATCCGACCAGGGCGGTTTGGTATAGAAGGTCCGGCGCTTGAGATTTTTGAAATTCCTGTCTGGTTTTTCCTGTAAGATGGAAGATTTCTAGAGCACGAATCACCCTTCTGAGATTATTAGGATGAATCTCAGCGGCACTTTCCGGGTCAACCTCGGAGAGTTCCTTATAGAGAGCCTCATTCCCTTCTCTATTCGCCCGTTCCTCGAGCTGCCTGCGGAATTCTTCATCTCCAGAAGCATCGGAAAATTGATAATCATAGATGACAGATTGAACATAAAGCCCTGTCCCGCCAACAATGATGGGCAGTTTCCCTTTTTCGGCAATCTCCTTTATTTTAGCTCGAACAAGGGTTTGAAATTCAGCAACGGAAAAATTTTCATCCGGATCCTTTATATCAATTAAATGATGCGGAATCCCTTCCATTTCATCTTTCCTGATTTTCGCCGTTCCAATATCCATGCCGCGGTAAATTTGCATCGAATCCCCACTGATGATTTCGCCATTGAAACATTTAGCCATTTCAATGCTCAGCTTTGTTTTTCCCACAGCGGTTGGTCCGATGATCACTAATAATTTCTGATTTAATTCCAATCTTTTCACACTGCCTTATCCCTTTTTACAATCGACGCCTGAGAGGGGCGTTTCTCCTTTATCGTAACATAAATTTAAAAAGCAGTTGAACATCAAATAAGTATATACAATAATATCCTTTTCTATGCACTTTTTGAAGAGGAATTTATATTTCAATTGTAAGAATTACATTTCGTCTATTTACAAAAAGATAACGGTTATTTTACAAAGCGCTTTCCACCCCCAGATTCATGGTAGGCTAATACGTAGGATATTTTGTAAAAATTAATCGCATTTTGTCATTGGATGAAGAAAAATTAGAAATTAGGTGAATAGAATGTTATCTACTTTTGATATTGGAATTGATTTAGGTACTGCAAATACATTGGTTTATAGCAAAAATAAGGGGATTGCCGTAAACGAGCCTTCCGTTGTGGCGATCGATACCGTTTCGAAAAATATCGTCGCTGTCGGTACAGAAGCAAAAGAAATGATCGGGAAAACGCCTGAGAAAATCGTGGCAGTCCGCCCGTTAAAAGATGGTGTCATTGCTGACTTTGATGTCACAACAGAAATGCTTAAACAAATCATGAAAATGGCCTCTAAAAAGATTGGCTTTGCAATGCGAAAGCCAAATGTCGTGGTCTGCATTCCGTCTGGTTCGACAAGTGTTGAGAGAAGGGCAATTCAGGATGCCGTAAGGAACGCCGGGGCCAAGAAGATTACCTTGATTGAGGAACCAGTCGCTGCTGCAATTGGAGCAGGCATGCCAATCGACGAGCCGGTTGCCAATGTGGTTGTCGATATCGGCGGCGGCAACACAGAGGTTGCGATTATTTCCTTCGGAGGCGTGGTTGCTTTCCATTCCATTAAAATCGGCGGCGACCGTCTTGATGATGATATTATTCAGCATGTTCGTAAGGAATACAATGTGTTAATCGGTGAAAGAACGGCAGAAAATGTGAAAATGGAAATCGGTTTTGCGTTAATCGACCATGAGGAAAAGTTCATGGATGTCCGCGGCCGCGACCTGCTGACTGGTCTGCCAAAAACTATTAAACTTTCATCCTACGAAATTCGTAGTGCAATGAAGGAATCCCTCTTGCATATTTTAGAGGTCATCCGCGCAACACTTGAAGACAGCCCGGCCGAGTTGAGCGGAGATATCGTCGATCGTGGTGTAATTATCACGGGCGGCGGTGCGCTTATGAACGGGATGGAGGCATGGCTGAGCAGTGAAATTTTTGTACCTGTCCAGCTGGCACCTAGTCCGCTTGAGTCAGTCGCCATCGGCACCGGGAAGGCACTGCAATATATGAGTAAGATTCAGGTTGCGGTGAAATAGGGGTATTTTTGGATTGAAAAACGGGATCGCTGATATATTGCGAAATTCACTGATATAATCTTGAATTCGCTGATATATTTTAAAATTCGCTGATATAATCTGAAATTCGCTGATATGTTGGAAAAATTCGCTGATATATTTGATTCCTCAAACTAGAAGTTAGTTTTAAAATGGCAATTTTAGTTTTTTAACAAAAAAAGTCGCATTCTCTCCTAAATTCGAAGGAGAATGCGGCTTTTTTTATTTAAATATCACTCTGTTTTTTTCTCAAACTATTAAAATATAGAAAAATCGGAAGCGGAATAATGATGAATCCAAGACTTTTGATAATTTGGTTCTTGGCTTGCTCTCGTGTTTGGTTCTTTTGATCTTCGACGGCCTGTTCGTAGTTCGCGCGAAGTTCTTTCTCTGTCAATTTATCTCCATTTTCATTCGAAATCTTACCGCTTTCTTTCATCATTTTAAAATCTTCATAGCTTTGATAATAGCCCGGCGGACTAATCAAATCAGCGGCTGCCATAAAAATCGAGATCCCGCCTCCGATGACCATCATCAGGGTTGCAAATAACACCAAATACGTATAAAGATGGCGAATCACAGCCTCTCCCCCCTTGTCTTTGTATTTCACTACAGAAACAACAATAAAAATAAGCAAAACTGCAGGTAAAAATATACCTAATAGACTATAGGCAACCAAGGCATCACCCCCATTTTCTCAAATGGTCAATCCTTACAATATTATTATTTCACCAATGTTAAATCATTCCAATACGTTTCAAGGTAATTTTGTTGCAATTTTCGCAATCTTTTTGAGTTTACTGTTTCATTAGGAATCGGCAACTAGGGTTATTTTACCTATTTTCATTTTAGAGACGGTTCTCAGGCAAAATAACTGCTCTATTTTTACCGTTCACCCATCTAATAATCGCCCCCAGGCAATATAACAGACCTATTTTTACCATCAACCCCATCCACTACAGGCTCTCGGGCAATATAGCGCCACTATTTTTACCATTATCCCATCTGAAACTGGTCCACGGGCAAAATAACTCCTCTATTCTTACCAGCAACCCACCACATTTCGCCCCACAGGCAAAATAAGAACACTTTGTTAATCAACGAACCCCTAATTACCTATTTCAGACAAAATAAAAAGCCCAATTCGTTCGTGAATTGGACTTTCACTGCCCTCTTAAGCAGACATTCAAAATCTTAAAACATATAATGTAAAAATCAAAAAAGTTGGTGATAGCATGACCCATATCATAACGGGACCAAACTGGGCAATTTACTCAGGTGTCCACGCACCTATGGTTGGTCCCTGGAACCAACCCATCCACCAGAATCATCATTACATCCACGTTGGACATCACTACTATCATTTGATCCCAACGCTCTACGGATATCCACCGGCGTTTCCGTATCTAGGTCCATATGTCCCGTTTCGCAACTAAGCTAATTAAGTCTACATCACGCGTTTAAACATTTTCTCCATCTCGTACACAGAGTAATGTACGATAATTGGCCTGCCATGCGGGCAGGTGAACGGATCGGACGCCTTTCGCAGATCGTCGAGAAGCGCTTGGATTTCATCATCCCGCAAATGGCGGTTCGCTTTGATGGAGGCTTTACAGCTCATCATGATGGCCGCTTCCTCGCGGAGTTTTTTAATATCCACTTTTTTCATTAATAACAGCTGTTCAACCATTTCCTCAATGATTTCCTTCTCCTGCCCCTTTGGCAGCCATTGAGGGTGGGAGCGGACAATGAAACTATTGATACCGAACTCTTCAAGGAAAACACCGACCTTTTCAAGCTCATCCTTATGCTCGGTAATTTTAATATAATCATCTGTTGAATATTCAAAAGTCAACGGGACCAGCATCTCCTGCAGCTCCGGTGCAACCCGACCAACCTTTTCTCGGAAATACTCATACTTAAGCCGTTCTTGCGCAGCATGCTGATCGATGATATATAAGCCATTTTCATTTTGTGCAAAAATATACGTTCCGTGCATTTGCCCGATCGGATACATCCGTGGGACCCTGCTCTCTGTCTCTACAGATGGCTCCACTTCAGGGTAATCCTCGGGCTCGTGTTGAGGAATTTCCTCATCTTCAAATGAATCATATTCCCTTTCACTAGTCGGTTTAACTTTTTCCATTTCCCTAAAAAAAGGTATTCCAACTTCAGGTTGCGGGACGAATTCCTCTTTCCTATTCGAAAAGTCAGTTTCCCGCACGGGTTCTTCTTTAATTTTTGTAAAAAATGGCTCAGCAACAGCAGTCGGCCGCTCACCGCCAAAGCCAGAGGAAGAACGAGCAGGAGAGGTCCCCTCATCTAGCGCTAAAGCCGTTTGCTCCGTTTTAGGTTCCTCTCTTTTTGTATAGGCTGTAGGAATCAGCACCTTCGATTTAAATGCATTTTTTATAATAGAAGTTACCAGTTCGTTCATCTCTGCTTCTTTACTAAAGCGGACCTCCATTTTCGACGGGTGGACGTTCACATCGACGAGCAGCGGATCCATCTCGATATTGAGAAGGACGATTGGATACCGGCCAATCGGCAACAGCGTATGATACCCTTCGGTAATCGCCTTAGCCAGCGAATAATTTTTAATAAAACGGCCGTTAATCATTGTCGAGATATAGTTCCTTGAAGCTCTTGTCACCTCTGGCATGGAAGCAAATCCACTCACTTTATAATCTAACGAGGTACCCGAAATCGGCACCAGCTGTTTGGCAATGCTCATGCCGTAAATAGATGCAAGAACCTGGCGGACATCGCCGTTTCCGTTCGTTTGCAGCAGCTTCCGCTCATTGTGAATCAAGCGGAACGCCACCTCGGGATGAGAAAGGGCCAAGCGGTTTACGACATCGGTGATATTCCCTAGCTCTGTGTGAATCGTCTTCATGTATTTCAAGCGCGCAGGCGTGTTGAAAAACAAATCGGTGATGGTAATATCCGTTCCCCGTCTGCTTGATGCTTTTTCAAAAATTTCAACCTTGCCGCCCTCAATCACTACGCGATTCCCGGCACCTTCACCAGTTGAGGTTTTCAGCTCAAGTCTCGAAACAGAGGCGATACTCGGCAGGGCCTCACCACGGAAACCTAGTGTCCTAATCCGGAACAGGTCATTTTCATTTTTTATTTTTGACGTGGCATGGCGCTGAAAAGCCAGCAAAACGTCATCTTCTTCGATTCCATTACCATTATCGGTGATGCGGATTTTCGCAAGTCCCGCTTCTTCGACCTCAATTTCAACCACCGTACTGCCGGCATCAATGGCGTTTTCAACTAATTCTTTGACAACAGAGGCGGGGCGTTCGACTACTTCACCCGCCGCTATTTTATTAGACAGGGCATCATCTAGCTGGATAATCTTCCCCATGCATTCCGCCTCCTAAAAAAACTACTTTAATTTTTTCTGCAGTTCGAACAACACGTTAATCGCCTGGAGAGGTGTCACATCCAATAAATCCAGTTCCTTAATTTTATCAAGAACCTTCTTTTCTTTGGTAGAAAGCTCTGGTTTCTTCGTTTCCTTCGGTTCATCAAAGAACGAGAGCTGGGTGAGATGATCTGGAACCACTTGGTCAGCCGCTGCTGCTTTTGATTCTGGAACTACAGCGGGTGCAGCCTCGACCACTCGTTGTTCCTTCACTTCCGCAGGACCCCCTGGTTGCTGTTCAAAAGCAGTCAAAATCTCATTTGCCCTTGCAATTAATTCAGCCGGAAGCTCGGCCAGCTGAGCCACATGAATTCCGTAGCTCTTATCTGCTGGACCTTCCTTAATTTTGTGTAAAAAGACAACCTTGCCATGATGCTCAATCGCGCTGACATGGATATTTTTCAGTTTGGAAAGCTCTTCTTCCAATACCGTCAATTCGTGATAGTGCGTAGAAAATAGGGTTTTCGCCCCAATACGGTTGTGAATGTACTCGATTATGGCCTGGGCTAGTGCCATCCCGTCATAAGTGGATGTCCCGCGGCCGATTTCATCGAATAAAATCAAGCTGTTCTGCGTCGCATTGGCGATGGCATTCTTCGCTTCGAGCATTTCCACCATAAAGGTACTTTGTCCGGAAATCAAATCATCCGCTGCCCCGATGCGGGTAAAGACTTGGTCAAATATCGGCAGCACTGCTTCTGATGCCGGGACATAACAGCCAATTTGCGCTAAAATAGCGGTCAACGCAATTTGGCGCATGTACGTACTTTTACCGGACATATTTGGACCGGTAATCAACAGCACTTCACGGTCGCTGTCCATCAAACAGTCGTTCGGCACATATTCCTGAGTATTTAACACCTTTTCAACCACAGGGTGGCGGCCGTCCTTCACGACAACCCGGCGTTCTGATGAAAACTGCGGTTTGACATAACGGCGATCTTCGCTCACCTGGGCAAAGCATTGCAGCACATCCAGCCCACTCACGGTTTTCGCCAAAGCTTGCAGGCGCGGAATGTATTCCTTCACCGTTTCGCGTATTTCCGTAAACAACTCGTATTCAAGCTCGCCAATTTTCTCTTCCGCTTGTAAAATTAACGCTTCTTTTTCCTTTAATTCAGGTGTAATAAAGCGTTCCGCATTTGTTAAGGTCTGCTTCCGCTCATATCGGCCTTCCTCAAGGAGATGAAGGTTCGCTCTTGTTACTTCTATATAATAGCCAAACACACGGTTGTAACCGACCTTTAAGGATTTGATACCAGTTTTCTCGCGCTCCTCCCGCTCCAGCTGGGCAATCCACGTTTTGCCGTTGCGGCTGGCATCACGATACTGGTCAAGCTGGTCATTATAGCCGTCCTGGATGATATTTCCTTCTTTTAACGAAAGCGGCGGATTCTCGACAATCGCCTGCTCCAATAAATCGGTGACTTCTTCACACGGATCCAATTTTTCAGCGATTTCGTTCACTCTGGAATCCTGCATGTTAAGAAGAATTTCTTTTAAAAATGGTACCTGCAGGAGCGAATACTTTAATTGCACCAAATCACGGGCGTTTACATTACCAAAGGCAACACGTCCCGCCAAACGTTCCAAATCATAAACTTCCTTTAGTTTTTCACGAAGCTCCTGACGCTCAAAATAATGGTTCATGAGAACTTCCACCAATGTATGGCGATATTCTATTTGTTCACGGTCAATCAACGGCCGGTCAATCCAATGCTTTAATGTCCTGCCGCCCATCGCTGTCATCGTTTCATCCAACAGCCATAATAAGGAACCTTTCTTCCCTTTCGAGCGAATCGTCTCAGTTAATTCCAAGTTGCGCTTCGAATAGTAATCAATTTTCATAAATTGATGGATTTGATAGGTTGTGACGGGCTGAAGATGGTCAAGGCTTCTCTTTTGCGAGCGGTATAGATAGTGAAACAGCCTTGCTGCTGTCTGCTTCAGTTTATCCTGGTTCAAGTCCTCGAGCAGGTTGGCAAAATTCATCTCTATTGAACTATTATCCTCAAAAGAAATGGCCAGTACATCTCGTTCGCGCATCTTCTTCTGAAGTTCACCGTCAAAATTACTTGCAACCACGACTTCCTTCGCACCCAAAACAGCCAGCTCGTTCAGGACCTCGTCAAAATTGGTCAGTAGAGTTACTCGGCTTTCACCTGTGGAAATATCGTTATATGCTAGTCCGTATGTGGTATCGTCGAAAGCAGTAACTGAGGCAATATAGTTGTTCTCTTTATCTGTTAACCCTTTGCCGTCCATCACCGTACCCGGGGTGATTAGCTGGACCACTTCCCTGCGCACGACCCCTTTGGCCTGTTTCGGATCCTCGGTTTGTTCGCAAATCGCCACCTTGTAGCCCTTTGCAACTAATTGTTCAATATAATTGGCCGCTGAATGGTAAGGAACGCCGCACATCGGAATCCGTTCCTCTGTACCGCCTTCGCGGCTGGTTAAGGTTATCTCTAATTCCTGGGATGCATTAATGGCATCCTCGAAAAACATTTCATAAAAGTCGCCTAAACGAAAAAATAAAAAGGCATCCTTGTAATCTGCCTTAACTGCTAAATATTGCTGTATCATCGGCGTGTATGCTGTCATAATTTCCTCCACCGTTTAAAAACTTTCGATTATCTTCGACAAACAATTATATCATAATTGTGGGGAATTTTTGTTGGTAGAAAAAACTATCTCTATTGCTGTTAATAAATTCTTTAGCTTATCGATGTTATATACTTCTAAAAAGGTATAATCTAATCAACCAGAGTCAGGATTGCACTGGCAGTTCGGGCGTTATGAGTCTTCATAATGACTGAGGACTTGATTCCTCGAGCCGTTCGGGCATTATGACTCCTTTATAACGACTGGGGACCTCATTCCTCGTGCCGTTCGGGCGTTATGAGCCCTTCATAACGACTGGGGACTTGTTTCCTTGTGCTGTTCGGGCGTTATGACTCCTTCATAACGACCGGCGACTTGTTTCCTTGTGCTGTTCGGGGTTATGAGCCAGTTCATAACGACTGGCGACTTGTTTCCTTGATCCGTTCGAGCGTTATGAGCCCTTCATAACGACCGGGGACTTATTTCCTCGAGCCGTTCGGGCATTATGACTCCTTTATAACGACTGGGGACCTCATTCCTCGTGCCGTTAGGGCGTTATGAGCCAGTTCATAACGACTGGCGACTTGTTTCCTTGTGCTGTTCGGGCGTTATGAGCCCTTCATAACGACCGAGGACTAGTTTCCTCGTCCCGTTCCGGCGTTATGAGCCCTTCATAACGAACGGCGACTAGTTTCCTCGTCCCGTTCGGGCATTAAAAATCGATCATTTATATAACAGACTTCTTCCTAGATATTAGAAGAAACAATAATAAAGAAACCTGAGCTAAATAAAAGCCCAGGTTTCTTTGTTTTTTTATTTTGTACCTTCATTCGTACTATAGAAGAACTTCGCGGTAATGGAACCATCCCCATTTTCTTTAATATCCGTTACATGAATACCAGAATCAGCTGGTGTCGCGCTATTGCCCTTCCAAAAATAGTAGGAACCTGTGTGAACATTGGACGTAGTTGGTGTAATCTTGGAACCTGTCTTAAAGAAATCCCCTGCATCACCACGGTTCTTATTTTTCTCTAAGTCATATTTTCCGTCCGCCTGCACGACAGATAATCCATAGTGAGTAACAACTGTGCCGTCACTGGCTTTCGCTGACTGGTTATATTGGAAACGTTTGTTCATCCAGTTTTCCACGTTATTCGGGCGGAAGCCAGCAGACTGATAGAGGCTAATGATATTTTCGTCAACATGCCATGCAACCAAGCCATGGGAATCTGTACCCTGGCGGATTAGCCCTTTGTTAAAGCCGTCCTGCTGGACATTTTCGAATAAGAAATATTCTGTTCCATTGGAGCCTGGCACTTCCATTTTAACGATGCCATTATTCGCAGCAGACCTACTAATTGCCGGCAAGGTAATTGTTTGTACACTATCCCCCGGTTTAACCTCAATCGGCTCAGCCCATCCTAAGAATATTTTTGAAAAAGGATCAAAGTGTGTCGGTGAGTTTCCTGAATATGCACCACTGTCCGGATACCGCATCCAGGAACCGCCGGCCATCATCGAGTAGTTCCCAACACCTTCGGATGAATACGCAGTATCATAGAAATCCGGCAATCCTAAAGCGTGGCCGAATTCATGGGCATAAACCCCGGCAGTAGCAGGATATGGACCCGTTTTCGATGCTTCATCGTAACCACCAGTGGCTTCGTTAAATCCAGCGACGTTCCCGCCGATGGCAGGCTGGATGTTGTAGTTATTGACGATAACTCCGTCGTAGGTCATGTCTTCCGCAATCGTTTTATTAATCCAAGCCCCTTGGCTCATACCTGCATAAACATCTGCAGGTTTACCAGTTTCATAGTATTTGCCATAGTACAACGCACTTAATAGATTCCACTTATGAGACCAGAACTGAGCAGGGTCAGCGCTCCACTCTGCACCCGTTCCTTCATGGATAATAAATACATTTGGAACTTCCCCTTCTTCGTCAGCATACTTCGAAAAATCAATTTGTTCATCAGCAGCCTTTAGAAGGTCACGAACGAATTCACCTGTGTGGGCATCGCCGTTTACGTTACCTAAAACATATTTACCACTTTCAGCATACGTACCTTCTTGATCTAAATAGTAGGAAGCACCTTTAGGCAGTTCCACCCAAACAAACTCTGTGTTTTCCTTACGAACAAGGTTCACTTTGTCATAACTAGATTCTTTATAAGCATTATGCATCGTGCGATCAGTTGGTGCTTTCACACCATTAAATTCTGCATATTGTTTGAAATAATCCAACTCATAAGGGTTATACTCATCACCAAAAATCAAATCCTCATAGTAATGCGCTGGCACCTGTCCTTTCAGGTCCCCAATCGGCTCGTCACTATCTTTATATTTAGCCAAAATAACAAGTACAGGCACATCACCGTTTGCGTCACGGTATGCAACATGATTGTATCCGGCCTGCTGGAATTTTGCCCCTTGATTTGCCAGTTTTTCTGCAGGGTCAACCTTTGAAAGATCTTTTCCCAGCTTCTTAGCTTTTTCAGCTAGTTCCGGAGCCGCACCTACATAATGGGCCAAACTTAAACCATATGTACTAGAAGCCTGTTTTGCTTCCCCGTCCGGCTGGAATCCCGCCAATGCAATACTTCCTGCCAACGCCAATGTTAGACCGGTTTTCGATAATACTTTTAACAAGAGCATCCCTCCTAATAAAATCGTACTATTCAAACATATCAAAATTTCCCAGTAGTCAAAAGGTACTTAATCCCCGTAACTTTAGTAACATTTTCAATTTTTATAAGATGTAAGACCTACGATACAAATTCAAAAATACCATTGTAAAATTTTGTAATAATTTGCAAACCGATAGGTCCTTACAAGCAGAATATAAAACGGTCATAATATACTTAGAAGTATTTAAAATCGAATGGGAAAAGGAGATGGTATCAATGGGTTGGTTCGGGGGCAGCTATAAAGACTATGACTTTGAAATGTTCTCAAACAGTCATTGGGTGATCATTGCCATCTTACTTCTAGGATCCACTGCAATTTTTGTAAATCGGGGAAAATTTTTCGACAACAAAAAATGGAGAAAAGTAGAGATTGGGGCAGCGGTCTCGTTAATTTTAATAGAACTGACCTATCATTTCTGGATGTATATTAATGGAGACTGGGACGTTAGTCACGCTATTCCATTAGAACTCTGCAGCATCAGCTTAATTTTGACTGTACTTTTGTTACTAACCAGGAAGAAAATCATATACGAAATTTTGTTGTTCACAGCACTTTTGGGTGCGTCACAGGCCATTTTTACCCCAGCCTTAAACTTTGACTTTCCGCATTTTCGTTTCTTTCATTTCTTTTACACGCATTTGATGGACATCTGGGTAGTGTTCTATTTCACTTGGGTTAAGGGCTACCGCCCAACGCTTTGGTCTGTCGTAAAGCTTTTTGTTTTCTTAAATGTGCTGATGCCAATCATCATGTGGATCAATAAACTTGTCGGCGGAAATTATATGTATTTAAGCCACAAACCGAAAACAGCAAGTTTATTAGACGTCTTGGGGCCATATCCATACTATATTTTATCGCTTGAAGGGCTGTTAATCTCGCTAAGTCTTATCGTCTGGTTAATTTTCCGGGAAAAAGGAAACGGAAACACCAAAAAAATTAAGGAACTGCCAATTCGCTAAAATTCATTATTGACCTTTTTCGATGTTCGAATTATAATAATAAACGTTCCACAAATTTATTTGTCCCGATAGCTCAGCACGTTCGAATCCGCTCCCTTGAATATGCTTTAGCGTACTGACCGAGCTGCTGCTTGATTAAGCTTACTGAGGTCAGGACGGGATTTAGCCATACTTTTTGCGTGTGATGGAACTAAATATTCAGTTGTAAATTTGTCCCGATAGCTCAGCAGGATAGAGCAACAGTTTCCTAAACTGTAGGTCGGAGGTTCGAATCCTCTTCGGGACGCTAAATACCCTGAAAATGTTGTTTGACGCTATTTAACCGTTCATTTATGTTGGTTAATACTTAGCGTAAAAACAACGTTTTTTTTGCTACACTGTAGGACATGAAATTTTGTGGCTATAGGACAAGAAGCCACCCAGAGGGGCTACCCATAATTGGGACAGCCTCTTTTCTGTTTATAGGAGAAAAAACAGCAAGTACACAGGAATTTCCTATTATTCCGAATATAATGATGATGTTTCCCGGTATAGTGCCTAGTGCCATCTGCCTCTTTCAATATCCGGAAAAATACCCCATTCAGGACGTACATACAAACACCCTTGCCGATGCAAGGGTGTTTTTGATTTGCTCTCTTTGTTTTTCTAAAACACTCAGTAGGTTCCCAACCCTTTGTAGCTTACCATCATTCCGAGCCCCTTCCCGCTTTCCTTTAAGGAATAATACGGAGAGCCAAGTTTGGCGATTTGCTCTTGGCTCATCCCGATTCCTTTGTCCAAATGAATCATCTGTACTTTAAGATTCGGTTATATCTTGCTTGCCTTTTAACTTATCTAATATTTTTATTAACCCAATAAACCCTCTAATTGTAAACAGTGTGAAATTAACACTGACAAATGTATGTAGAGGTGACCATTTTTTCCATTTAAATAAACCAGTGTTTTTTTCCATAATCCATTGCCCCACACTCATTGGTACACTAAAAATTAAACTTTTTAACAAAATTTTACCGAAATTATCATTGTACGATATCTTTACCCAGATCACACTTAAAATCGGGAAAAATAACATGTCATAAATAATATTCGTTTTAAAAATTTTTGGAAAAGGACGAACTGGATATTCAAGTTTTTGTTTTCCAACAACATAAGCATCAACTAAAGTAGCAAGAACACCTTTTGAGAAAAAAATCAAAAGATTTTCTCTCATTTTTGGTCCCTTGAATAAAAATGGAAAAGAAGCAATACATACTGCTAGTAATAAGTTTAACAACTTTTTCTCCACCTATTAACATCCTCTCATTTTCTGTAATCGTGATAACCTTAAATTGCCCAAAACAAATCTTTAATACAGGTAGTTTTTAGAATTTTTTTAAAAGAAAACTAACGAAACTTTTCTATGGATTAGGTCGTTGACTCATGATTTTTTTAACCTTTTGAATGGTAATTGAAATCAAAAATAAAAGTGTTACATAAATGTATTCCAGTATACAAATCAATGGCATGTTGGGTAGAATAAGCAGAACCTGATCGCTTATTCGTTCCGATAACCCAATCATAGGCATATTGAGGAATTCCAAGCATCAACTTGGATTTATCAACAACAGAAACAGCATAATCAAGGGTTGCTTTTACTTTGTCTATTGGAGCAATCGGACCGAAGGCCCCCCTGGCCAATGCCAATAATACTTCATCAAAAACATTTTATCTAAGCACTTCCCAAGTGTTCGGTAATCATAGGCTGTAGAATAAGATGGGTTCTGATCCCCTTCTTTTGGCGGTACCGCCATAATAACTTCCATTCCTGCCTAGAACAATATGGGGATATAAATAGTGAGGAAATTTTATTAACAAGAGTAAATCACCCCGTATGGTCTTTATGCATATACTTTGAAGAATTAAATTTTTAGTCCCAAAAACTCTGGAGGAATTAACATGAAACCTGTAGTTTATAGGTGCCCATTTTGTAATAACCATTTTTATGGTATTCCTTCCGGAGTCCCCGGAAGTTCAAAGAGAACCACATCAGGCCGCCAATTTCGGCGTTTGCTTACTCCGACTGACCATATCCTGATGTTAACCGACCATCAACCGCAAATGGTTTTTTCGGTCCAATCACACGATAGTGCACTCCTGCGCAACAATATTGCCGGATTGGCAAAAACCGCGAAATTATTCAGGATCCCTACTATATTGACATCAATAACCGCGGCAACTTTCAGCGGTAAAATTTTATCAGAAATCCAATCAGTCTTTCCTGATCAAATACCTATTGATCGAACAACGATGAATGCATGGGAGGATCCCAGAGTAGTAAGACAAATCAATGAATATAGGAAACGAAAAATAGTGATCGCCGGTCTTTGGACAGAGGTATGTTTGCTCGAACCGGTTTTGAGCGCTATCTCTGACGGATATGAAGTGTATTTTGTCTCGGATGCCTCAGGTGGGGTGAGTAAAGAGACCCACGACATGGCCGTCATACGTATGACACAAGCTGGAGCAACCCCAATTACTTGGCTACAATATTTGCTAGAGTTACAACGTGATTGGGCTCATAAAGAAACCTACAATGGGACACTCGATATTGTTAGACAGCACGGAGGTGCTTACGGATTGGGAGTTATTTATGCTAACGAGATGTTTGGACTTATTACGTAAGAAAAGAGATAGTGATTTTGCTGAAGACTATTATTAGTTTACAATTTTTAAGATTTTTAGATAAAGACAGAAAAACTAACCGGAGGCCCGATTAGTTTTTTATTAAAAAATTATTAATTTGTTTTTTTTACCCATTCTGCTATGGTAACAGTGCGTTTTGCCTGATGTTTCACGGCATCTTGAATGGCAAGGACATCTTCAACCATCTTACCTGACTGATCTACTGTTACGCTGGTTCCATACGGATTTCCACCGGCCCCGAAAATGACTTGATTTGTATACCCTGGTGCTGCAATAATGGCTCCCCAATGATGCATCGTCGTATATAATGATAATATTGTGGCTTCCTGACCACCGTGTGAATTTTGTGCAGAGCTCATTGCACTTACCACTTTGTTGATAAGTTTTCCATTAAACCAAAGACCACCTGTTGTATCTAAGAACTGTTTCATTTGAGATGGCATATTACCAAATCGGGTTGGTACACTAAAAATAATGGCATCTGCCCGCTTTTTGCTGTATGATGGTAACTTAAGTTTTTATATTTTTTAATCTTCAGGCCTTGGACCTTTATCCATCCCCGAATTTTCAACGGTCATTACTGGTCGCACCTCTAAATCTTCTTCCACACGGATTTGACAGGACAGGCGCAAATGATCATCAAAAATTCCCTTCTCATAAAATGCAACTTTCTCAACATTTGTTAAATCGCAATATTCACCGCCCAAAATTTCTACTCTGCAGGTTGTACATTTTGCCCTCCCACCACATTTGTGCAGTATTTTTACACCGTTGTCTTCTAATGCTAATACCAATTTTTTACCACGTTCAATATCAAAAGTTCCATGTCCCAAAACAGTGATTTTGGGCATTTTTGTACCTCCATATCTATAAATTTGTAATTAATGTTTATGCACATTAAATTCCTCAAGCAGCATTTTTTCTGTTTGAGGCATGGTTAGACCTAAATGCCAGCAGCCCATTCCAGCTAATCCATATTGACGAACAAGACGGAATTTAACAAGCAGGCTTCTTGGGTCTTCAAACCATACTTCATGTAGATTTCCTTTTTTATCAACATAACGGAACCAGGGGGCAGCAGCATTTTCATCGTAATGAACTTGGCTTTGGTATCCAGTATATAAATCAATGGCATGTTGGGTGGAATAAGCAGAACCTGATCGCTTATTCGTTCCTATAACCCAATCATAGGCATATTGAGGAATTCCAAGCATCAACTTGGATTTATCAACAACAGACACGGCATAATCAAGGGTTAATTTTACTTTCTCTATTGGAGCAATCGGACCTGAAGGACCTCCTGGCCAATGCCAATCATACGTCATCAAAAACATTCTATCTAAGTATTTCCCTAGTATTCGGTAATCATAGGCAGAAGAATAAGATGGGGTCTGATCCCCTTCTTTTGGCGGTACCGCCATCATAACTTCCATTCCTGCCGGATGTAGCTTGGCAGCTAATTCCTGAATAAACTGGTTAAGGTTTGCCCGATCTTTTGTCTTAACCTGTTCAAAGTCAATTACGACTCCTTTGTAATCATGGCTATCTAAAAGCGAGTAAATATTTTTGACAAATTTCTGTCTTAACCACGGCGTGCTTATTAACTTATGAGTTAGGTTCGGATCAAACCCCTTTTCACTTAAATTTGTAAGTGTTGCAAACGGAGGGAGGTTCTTATTCCATGCAATCTTATTAGCCTGGTTTTCGGGTGTTTCAATGATGTTTCCTTGTTCATCGGACCTATACTCAAACACGAAGATACTAGTAAGTGTACTTTTATAATTTTCCAACATCCAAGCATTAGAATTCTTATCTTTTGGAACAAAATAGGTGCCTGTCCAAATATTCATTTTTGGCGGACGTGGAATACTCAATTTCTGACCTGGAATAATTACACGGCTTTTTAAACCATTTTGCCGCATTAATGTTTCCTCACTAATAGCGTGTCGATTAGCAATTTCCCATACACTTTCACCGGGTTGAACGACATATGTCTCACCAGGTATTAATAAAGACTGTCCAAGCACAAGTTGAGTATTCTTTGCTAAACCATTTAGCTTAGCAAGATCGTCTTTGTTGATTTGGTATTTTCTCAAAATTTTGGACAGGCTGTCACCAGATTTCACTTCATGGATTACTTGGGCATATGTATAAATGGGAGTCATTAAAACCATGAAAACTGTTAAAAGGAAAAATAATATTTTTTTAGTCATAGGGAGCCTCCTGAATAAATTTATTTCAAGTGTGTAACCTAACTACCCTACAAATTTAATGGGTTTAGTGGTATTAATTGGATATAGTTTTCCGTTCAGGGCAAATGAAATTCTACCCGTTTCTTCGGAAACAACCAATGCCAGTGCATCGCATTGTTCTGAAATTCCAAGAGCTGCTCGGTGCCGTGTCCCTAGTTTTTTTTCTTCTATTATAGTTGTGGTTAAAGGAAGAACATTTCCTGCCGAAATAAGTTGGTTTCCCCGAATTAAAACAGCCCCATCATGCAAAGGGTTGCCCGGATAAAAAATGGATTCTATTAATTTAGGCGTTACTAATGCTCCAATTGCTGTTCCTATTTGAATATTAGGTTCAACCAAATCACGACGTTCCACAACGATCAGTGCACCATGCCTATGTTTCGAAAGGTGCTGAACAGAGGTGGATAAATCTTTATAAGTGTCCGTAAAAGATGATAAATAGCAATTCAAATAAAAAGAAGCAGCCATTGATTCAATTTCCATTAGATGATCTTTAACATCTTCGAGACTTCCCAACAAACAATAATTTTCATTACCAAGTACATTCAAGTTAGATTGGAGCATAAGAATTAGATGTTGAATTCCATCTTCTAAATGTTGTTTCATAGGTGAGAAGTCACAATTATTGCTGTCCATGAATGATCACTCCATATCCATATTTTGCTGTCGGACTATTGAACATTAAATTCTGTTAGCAATATCTCCTCTGTTTGCGGCATAGATGTGCCTAAATGCCAGCAGCCCAATCCTCCTAATCCGTATTCTTTCACTAGCCGAAATTTTGCAAGAAGACTCCAGGGATCTTCAAACCAGACTTCATGCAACTTTTGATTTTGATCAACATACCTAATCCAGGGAGAAGCAGCCGTATCATCATAAAAAATTTAGCTTTCATGACTAAGGTACCGGTCAATCGCACCCTGAGTAGAATAAGATACCCCTGTCCGCTTTTCACCTGTAATGGTCCAATCATAGGCATACTGTGGTATGCCTAATTAACAGAAGCGATGCAATTGTTTTAACCATCTTGAATTACCCCTTATTATTTTGCTATAAGGTAGTATTTGTTAGTTGTTTCATTTATATGAGAAGGAAAGAAAAAACAGTAATTCTATCACTTTTTAGTCTTCCTTTGTTCAGCTAAATCAATCGATAGCTGTTTCATGCGTTGCTTCGTTAATGGATATAGAAAGACTAATATAAAGAAAATCAATAAATAGATAACTGCAGGTACGATGGTAGCTAGTTGATAAAGTCCATTCAGCGTACCTTGGGTTTGAACTGCACGTGCTGCATCATAGCCAATGGCTGTAATGGCAAAGCCGCCGATACCTCCAGCAATGGCTTGACCAACTTTGCGGGCAAAAGAATAGAAAGAATATACTGTACCATCTTCTCTTAAACCGGTCAGAAATTCATGGTAATCGATTACATCCGTAACAAAAGCCCATATCATGGTATTAAAGAAGGCATATCCAAACATTCCTACAGCTGAAATGGCAATGAATTGAGTTGTTGATAAATTTGGGAGGAGGTATAAAAGCATATATACCGAACCTGCTATTAACATTCCTATTGATGTAGTCTCCTTTTTACCAAATTTGTTCACTAACGGTTTTACTAAAGGAATAGCAATAAATACAGTGACTGTTTGAATAATCCCGATAATACTCAATGCTGCTGTATTGTGGAAGTATTCTTTAAACAAATATACGTTAACTGCACCCATCAGCATCGTACTCATCATGAATATTAGTGATGCTGAAAGGATTGCGAGTAATGGTTTGTTTTTAAATAGCCCTTTTATTGTTTTACTTAACTTTGCTTTTGGCCCTTCATTTTCATCCAACATGATCCGTTCAGTCGATAATTTATAACATGCAAGGTAACACGCGTAAGAAAGTATACCAAAAATTACGGCTGACATTAGAAATCCATTCGCACTTGCTTTATTGTCTACAAAAATAATCAAAGGTCCAACAGCATTGATAATTAAACTTGCCAGCATCGCTCCAATTGTTCTGAATGTTGATAAAGATGTCCGCTCAATCGGATCATTGCTGATGACTGAGGCCATTGAACCATATGGAATATTAACAGTACTATATAAAGTTCCCCATAGGATATAAGTGACAAATGCATATGCTTCATAAAACCCTTTAGACATTCCTGGTATATGAACGAACATTAATACTCCTGAAATAACGAGAGGGAGTGACATTCTAAAAATCCATGGTTTAAATTTGCCATTTTTACTTGCTTTTCTTGTGTCAATGAACCTACCCCAGGTGACATCAGCAAAAGCATCCCACAAACGTGCAACTAAAAAAAGAATCCCAACAAAAGCTGCACTAATTCCATAAATATCTGTATAATACACCATTAAGAATGAGCTAACTAAAATAAAGAAAAAGTCATTCCCAAAATCCCCAAACATATAGCCAACTTTATCCCTAAATCCAAATGGTCTAATCATATCATTTGCAGTGTTTTTTTCGGAATTTATCATTTTTTTAAAGGCACTTTGACTCATTTGTATCCCTCATTTCTTTCATCACGAATACGTTATCGTTTTTGACCCAACGTATGTTGTCCTTCAATAAATCGAACAGTCCCTGTTTTAGCCCGCATCACAACGGAATGAGTTGTTCCAATTTTTCCTTTATATTGCACTCCTCGTAAAAGCTCTCCATTCGTTACACCTGTCGCAGCAAAATAGACATCATCGCCTTTCACGATGTCATTCATTAATAAAACTTTATTAAAATCGGTTATGCCCATTTGATTTAACCGAATTTTTTCCTCTTCTGATTGCTGAATCAGTTTGCCTTGAAAATCTCCACCTAAGCTTTTTAGGGCTGCTGCTGCAATTACACCTTCAGGTGCTCCGCCAGAACTCTCCCCAGCCACCGGCCCGCAGCAAGTGCAGCAGCTTCCGTTACTCGAACAAGTTCCATTGATAAATTTCGGTCCATTCTTAATTCCTCCATACATTTCAAATTTTTATCTTCAATTTAATAATCTCGGTTCCGAGATAAAATACAAAAAATAATTCCTATTTCCTGAATGATCCCCCCTATAATTTAAACTCATACCATTTTAATTTTTCCTGGTATCAAAATGACTTTTTCATGATTCACTATTCGAATAAAGGTTCAATTATCTGGTTACTTTATGTAACCATAATAACTATTTGTAACTATATTGTCAATTTATATGTGTCAATTTTGTGAATGAACCAGGACAAAACTTTTGTTTTGGTAATTAAAATCCAGTAGATACTTTATTTTATTAACTGACTCTGTTATTATTAAATTATAGTTATTAAAAATAACCTAGGAACCATTAGGGGTGTTTATATATGGATACAGAAAATAAATTATGCAGCAAAGTTGAAGAGTGCTATCATATAATGGGAAAGAAATGGATGGGATTAATTGTCCATACACTAATGGCGGAACCGAAAAGATTTAGTGAAATTCATGCCTTTATACCAGATTTAAGCAAAAGAGTATTAAATGAACGGATGAAAGAGCTTGAGGACAATGGGATTGTGTTAAGAAATGTTATTGCAGACCGTCCTGTACGGACTGAATATTCGCTAACAAAAAAAGGTACAGAACTTGGACGATCGCTCAAAGCTTTAGAAGAATGGGCAGACAAATGGTTATAAAATAGAAATACCTCCTCATTTTAAATTTAGTGAAAAACACACTTCAGTTTGAAGTGTGTTTTTTATTGTTAATTAGTAGTTCCCGTTTTAGTTCTAACTATAAAATTTGAGTTGATTTCTCGTTTCTTTCGCTAAATATAAAGCTTGATCAGCATGATCTATCAACATATCGCTGTTCGATCCATCCATAGGAAAAATAGAAATACCAACACTTGCTGTTGTTTTAATGAGTTGTCCCTTAATTTGGTAAGGCTGTTGAAGTGTTTTATATAGCCTAAAAGCAATCTTGTTAACACTTTGTAAATCCATATTGTCCTTCAACAGGATTAAAAACTCATCGCCGCCTATTCGACTAATAACACTATTTCCTCTTACACTATTTATTAATCTATTAGCAAACTGTTTAAGAAGCTCATCTCCCATTTCATGACCGAGAGAATCATTTATTTCTTTGAATTTGTCCAAATCCATATACAATAAAGCAAGCTGCTCTCCCTTTTCACTTGCAGACTCAATGGATCGTTCCAGCAACTGAGTAAAGCTCCGCCTGTTCTTAAGTCCTGTCAGCGGATCGTGATAAGCCATATTTTCCAACTCTATTTCGTATATTTTTCTATCTGTTATATCCTTAAATAGAATTTGCATGACCGATTCGCCATTATAAACCATCGGGATTGCAGTGATCTCCACAAAAATTTCCTTTTTATCAAACCGAACCAATCTTTCTACGATAGGAATTGGTTTTTCACCATCACTGTTTTTAATCATGTCAAGTAACCGAAGCTCGATACTTTCTTTATTTTCCGCATCGAAAAACCCCCAAATCGATCGGCCAATAATATACTTCGTATTTTCTTGTCCTAAAAACTTAACTCCAGCTGGATTCGCAAAAACAATATGATGTTTATTTTGAACAATTATCGCCTCTGGTAAAAATTCAACAAGTTTTCGATAACAGACTTCACTTTCCTCTAGCTGCCGCTGTATTTCCATTTGTTCTGTAAAATCTTTATACATGCCCACAGCAAGAATTTCACCCTTGTTTATAGAGCGGTAGGTTGCTAAAATATCTAGTATTTCCCCATCTTTACTCCTTCTTTTTATAAGACTATAATTAATATTTTCTCCTTCTCTTAATTTATTTAAAAATGCGTCATGCTGTTCTTTTGTCATGTTATGCAAAGCTGGGGGTGGAGTCAGCCCCCTTATTTCCTGTATTCCCCATCCTAATATATCTGTAAAAGTTGGATTTGCATGAAGTATAGCTCCATCTTGACCAATTAAAAAAATGGCATCATTAGTATTTTCCCAAATGAGTTCAAGTGCTTCTTCTCCAATTTTGGAATGATCTAATAACAGACCAGTCATTTCATTTCCCCATTTCTTCTATTCGTATCAATCCTATAGTTTCTCCATATTAGAAAAAAGAGCCAATCATTTCCTTTGATTAGCTCCCTTTATTTTATATTTATTCCGTTATTGATTTGCTTTTTTTACCCATTCTGCCACTGTAACAGTACGCTTTGCTTGATGTTTTACAGCTGCTTGAACATCTTCAATCATTTTTCCATCTTGACCAACAGTAACACTTGTTCCATATGGGTTTCCACCAGCTCCAAATGTAACCGGATCAGTATAACCAGGAGCAGCCACAATTGCACCCCAGTGATACATCGTTGTATATAGCGATAAAATAGTTGCCTCTTGACCGCCGTGAGCATTTTGTGCTGATGACATTGCGCTTACAACTTTATTTACAAGTTTTCCATTAAACCAAAGTCCACCTGTAGTATCTAGGAATTGTTTCATTTGTGATGGCATATTACCAAATCTAGTTGGTACGCTGAATATAATTGCATCTGCCCATTCTAAGTCATCTAATTTAACCTCTGGTACATCTTTTGTTTTTTCAACTGTAGCTTTCCAAACCGGATTCCCCTCGATAGCGGATTGCGGAGCAAGTTCAGGTACTTTTAATACTTTTACTTCAGCACCTGCTTCTTTAGCACCTTCTTCTGCCCATCTTGCTAATTGATAGTTTGTTCCACCCATGCTGTAATAAATAACTGCTAGTTTAACATTTGTCATTTTTTCATTCTCCTTTTCTGATGAATTTCCAAATAATTTGGATAGAAAGCCCATATTGATACACCTCCTATTATTTCTTTTTTTAAATTTTACATTCTAAATTTTAGAAAGCATTTGTAGTCTCTTTTGAATCCTTGTTAAATATCAAGTGGCTTATTGCGAATAGCTTGCTTCCATTAATGATAAGATATACCGCAATAGCTAAGAATGCTAAGTCTAATTCATAACCGGCCATTTGACCATTTCCTAATAAGCCAATTGCTAGTTTTACTTTTAATGTTGCTCCAATCATTAATAATGCAAACAATGCCGCAACTAGTCTTGTTGCCAATCCAACGATTAATAATATCCCTCCAATAATTTCAAGTATAGCAACTCCATATGCCATGACCCCTGGTAAGCCAAGACTTTCAAACCAGCCTGCCGTATTTTCAATTCCACCTTGAAATTTAACAACTCCATGAATAAAGAATATTACTCCTAATGTCACGCGTAATATAAGTGCCCCAATTTCATTTTTTAACATCTTCGTAAATCCTCCGGTTTATTATTTTATTTAGTAATAAAATGATCTTGCCCCTTATTGAATATATGTTTCATTAATTATCTCCCTCCAGAACTCGAACCTCTACAGACGGTAAGGTTTCTTCTAATTCTTCCCTTTTTGACTCGAGCCAAGATGGCAGCATAAGTTTCTGGCCGAGTTTCGCAACTGGTTCATCGACTGAAAAACCGGGCGGGTCAGTTGCTATTTCGAAGAGGATTCCTCCCTGTTCATGAAAATAAATTGCCTTAAAGTAATTCCGATCGAGAATTTCTGTCGGATGATAACCATTTTCCTCAAGAAGCGACTTCCATCTGTGATGATCTTCTTCATTCTTTGCTCTCCAGGCAATATGGTGAACCGTGCCTGACCCCATTAATCCTCGGACAGATGGGGTAAGCTGAATATCAATCGTATTTCCAAGATGTCCTTCAGCCTTAAATCTTAGATAATCTCCATCTTGTCCGATACATTCTAATCCCATCACATTTTCTAGTACATCTGTTGTTTTATGCGGTTGAGCAGAGTTAAGGATAGCTCCGCTAAACCCTTTTATGGCATTATCTGCTTGAACCCCACCAAAGCTCCACTGGTTAGTTGGTCCCTCATCACTTTCGACAAGTTCAAGCAGCAAACCGTCTGGGTCGTTAAATCGGAGATACTTTTCTCCGAAGCGAATGGAAGAAGTAGATTCAATATTGAATTTTTCAAATCGCTTTTTCCAAAATGGAAGCGAGCCCTTTGGGATGATGTAACTCGTTACTCCTACCTGTCCGGTTCCAATTCGCCCTTTTAGCTGTTTTTCCCAGGGGAAAAAGGTAATGACTGTTCCCGGGTTGCCCGTTTTATTTCCAAAGTAAAGGTGATACACCTCAGGACGATCAAAGTTGATTGTTTTCTTAATCAGCCTTAATCCTAGTACACCTGCATAAAAGTCGATATTCCTTTGGGCATCATTTACCATCGCAGAAATATGGTGGATACCTGACGTTTTTTGCATTGTAAGAATCTCCTCGTTTCACCATAGGATTTTTTTGAAGATTTATTTCGGTATTTCAATGGAAAAGAGAAACACTCCTTTTAAAATTATTGTGTTTATTATTTAATGAAATTATAGACCTTTTAATCTGAGATTCTCTAATTCGAGATATTAAAAAATAAAAAAAATATCTAATTGAAAATCGGCATTATTGAACTTCTTCTAAAAAGCTATCGATTTCATCTAGCAGGAATACTCTCATATTACGCGGCAAGAAACTCCGTATTTCTTCTTCATTAAATCCCACTTGTAATTTTTTTTCATCAAGGATTAATGGTCTTCTTAATAACCCAGGATTTTCTTTAATAATATTAAATAATTCTCGAAGTGATAAAGAATCCATATTTACATTCAGTTTCTGGAAAGCTTTTGAATTTGTCGAGATAATTTCGTCTGTTCCTTCCTCTGTAAACTGAAGGATGTTCTTAATCTCTTCTATCGTAAGCTTTTCAGAAGAAATATTTCTTTCCTTAAATGGAATTTGATGATCCTCAAACCAAGCTCTTGCTTTTCGACATGAGGTACAACTTGGTGTTAGAAATAAAGTTACCATTTTAAACACTCTCTCCTTATCAAGTTAAATCAATTATTTATTGATTCTCAATTATCTCGAATTTAATTATCTTTAATTAAGGATATTTTTATTATATTTCTTCTTCCCTATTTGTCAACACTATTATTATAAAAAATTATTAATTGACACTCCTAATAAAATCTCATGCAACTTATATTGATTTATTTCTCTTTGTTTACTATAATGTAATTAGGTTACTTAAAGTATACATGTTACTTTTTATATAAAAATTAGAAGTGAGGTAGTAAAATATGAATATGTTAGAATCAAAAGTAATTCAAACGAGATTTGAAAAAGAAATTTTTATAGATGAAAAATCAAACATTGAAATTAACGGGTTTCGTTCTCTCGATAAGAACACACCTTTTTATGAATTTATGATTGGCCTTGATCTAATGCGGATTAGGGATAATAAGTATTATGGAAATAAAAAAAGCTATGCTCGTATAAGAATTTCGGAGGATTTACAATCTCTTTTCGTTCTAGAACCCGATATTCAAAGTATCTTTGCCGTCAAAAACCAACAAGAAAAAGAAGCAGCAATGGAATTAATTCAATATTTATTAATTGATTCACAAATTTTTAAACAAGTGGTAGCAGATATGATAGGTAACCTAAGAAAAACAAATGTAGTTAGCAGCTTGGAAATCAAGGAATTAAAAGTTAAACTGGCTGTACTAGAAGGATTATTAAATGTAACTGAGGAAAATATTCAATTCACAATTAGAATGGAAAATATCGCCTAATTATTTCACAAAGGAGAAAAGCCTCCATCATAATTGGCTTTTCTCCTTTTTGTATTTGTAATGTTTCATACTTCACGAAAAAGCAACCTTAATTAAGACAAGGTTGCTTTCATTTACTATTATTTAGTAATGCGTTTTTGTAATTGTTCTCTTTCCGCTTCATATCCTGGTTTTCCTAGAAGCGCGAACATGTTCTTCTTGTATGCCTCTACACCCGGCTGGTCAAAAGGATTTACTCCCATTAACAAGCCGCTGATTCCACATGCTTTCTCAAAGAAATAAACCATTTCACCGAAGGTATATTCATTTAATTGATCCAGCTCTACGGATAGGTTAGGAACTCCTCCGTCCACATGAGCTAGAACCGTACCCTGTGCAGCATTCTTATTTACATAGTCCATTGTCTTCCCAGCTAAATAATTTAATCCATCAAGATCTGCCTCTTCCATCCCTAAAGTAATGTCAACTTTAGGTTCTTTTACAGATACCACGGTTTCAATAAGGTCACGGCGTCCTTCTTGGACATATTGTCCCATGGAGTGAAGATCAGTGGTGAAATCAACAGAAGCAGGATAAAGACCTTTTTGGTCCTTTCCTTCACTCTCTCCAAATAGCTGTTTCCACCATTCAGAAACATAATGAAGGGCAGGTTCGAAGTTCACCAAAAGTTCAATTGATTTTCCTTTTCGGTAAAGAGCATTTCTGACGGCCGCATACTGATAACTTTGGTTTTCTGCCAAGTTTGGGTTATTATACTTATCCGCAGCAGCTGCAGCCCCTGCCATCATTATATCAATATCTAAGCCAGCAGTTGCGATTGGCAATAGACCTACGGCTGTTAACACAGAGTATCTGCCGCCAACATCATCAGGAATGACAAAGGTTTCATATCCTTCTTCATCGGCAAGTGTTTTTAAAGCGCCTTTAGCACGATCGGTTGTTGCATAAATACGTTTTTTTGCTTCTTCTTTTCCATACTTTTTCTCCAAATATTCTCGGAAAATACGAAACGCAATAGCAGACTCTGTTGTTGTACCTGATTTTGAAATCACATTAACGGAAATATCCTTGTCCTTAAGCACATCAAATAAGTGGGTCAGATAAGTAGCACTGATATTTTGTCCTGCAAAATAAATATCAGTAGTACCATCCATTTGATTATGAAACGTATGAGACAAAGCTTCAATGGCAGCTCTTGCACCAAGATAAGAGCCTCCGATTCCGATGACAATTAAAGCATCAGAATTACTGCGGATTCTTTCTGCCGCTGCTTTGATACGCGCAAATTCTTCTTTATCATAGTTATGGGGTAAGTCTACCCATCCAAGATAATCAGATCCCGGTCCTTTTTTTTCATGGAGCATCTCATGTGCAGTTTTTACAAATTCACTTAAATAGTCCACTTCATGCTGCTGCATGAAAGATAATGTATTTGAATAATCAAAAGTAATTGACATACGCTTGTTCTCCTCACCGTTTGTTTGGTTATGTAAGGGCGTTAATTCTCCTCTGACTAACGCCCTTAACTTTTAAATTCTTTTATACTGTCTTCCAGTCAGCAGCAAATTTTTCAAGTCCTTGATCGGTCAACGGATGTTTTGACAATTGCTCAATGACCTTGAATGGAATCGTTGCAATATGCGCTCCTGCCATCGCTACACGGGTAACATGGTCTGGATGACGCACGGATGCAGCAATGATTTGCGCATTTAGATTTTGAATCCGGAACATCTCTGCGATTTTTGCGACAAGTTGTACACCATCTTCATTAATATCATCTAAACGTCCTAAGAATGGTGAAACATAAGTAGCACCTGCACGTGCCGCCAACAATGCCTGGTTCACACTAAAAATCAAGGTAACGTTGGTTTTAACACCTTTTTTAGTTAAATAGCGGCAAGCCTCTAGTCCATCAAGGGTCATTGGAAGCTTGATGGTGATATTCTTATCGCCGCCGTTAATTTTAATAAGCTCGTCTGCTTCTGCAATCATTTGGTCAGCAGTTAAAGCATTAGGTGTTACCTCGGCTGAAACGGACTCCACTTCTGGAACGGCATTTAGGATTTCAGCAATACGGTCTTCAAATTTAACTCCTTCTTTTGCTACCAATGAAGGGTTGGTTGTAACACCTGAAAGAACTCCAATTTTATACGCTTTTTTAATCTCATCTAAGTTTGCAGTATCAATAAAAAATTTCATTTTTGTTTTCCTCCTATTGTTAAAAATTCGGTTATTTTAATTCTTTACGACAGCGTGTCCGCCAAATTCATTTCTTAATGCGGCTACAACTTTACCTGTAAATGTATCATTATCTAAAGAACGGTAACGCATTAATAAAGACATTGCAATAACTGGAGTAGCCGTTTGTAAATCTAAAGCTGTTTCCACAGTCCATTTTCCCTCACCTGAGGAATGCATGATCCCTTTAATTTCATCTAATTTTGCATCTTTTGAAAAGGCATTCTCAGTCAATTCCATTAACCATGAACGAATAACAGAACCATTATTCCAAACTCTGGCGACCTTTTCATAATCGAAATCGAAATCGCTTTTCTCCAGCACTTCAAAGCCTTCGCCTATTGCAGCCATCATCGCATACTCGATACCATTATGAACCATTTTTAAGAAGTGACCGCTGCCAGCTTTTCCGGCATATAAGAAGCCATTTTCCACTGCTGTATCCTTGAAAAGGGGTTCCACTATCTCCCAAGCATCTGGGTCGCCTCCTATCATATAACAAGCTCCATTTCGGGCCCCTTCCATACCGCCAGAAGTACCGGCATCCAAATATCTTACGCCTATTTCCTTTAATTCATTGTAGCGTTGAATTGATTCTTTATAGTGAGAATTACCGGCTTCAACGACAATATCGCCTTTTTCCAAATAGGGTAAGATCTCACCAATAACTATATCAACCACTGCGTGAGGAACCATTATCCAGACAATTCTTGGATGTTCCAAGGTCTGGATAAGTTCTTTATAACTTGATACACCAGTTGCTCCATATTTCTTCATATTTTCTACTGCACTTGGATTAACATCAAATGCTACCACTTCGTGATGGTGATCCATTAAATTTTGCCCTAAGTTTAGTCCCATTTTTCCTAAACCAATAAGTCCTACCTTCATTATGTTCTCCTCCAATGTTGGATAATAATTTTTCCATTTATTTAATGGCCCACTCAAGAATGTTTTAAGACACTTTTCGCAATACTTACAACATTCTCAGGAGTAAATCCAAATTGCTTCATAACAGCTGTTCCATCACCTGAAGCACCAAATGTCTCTATGGAAAGAATTTTCCCTTCAAAGCCCACAAACCTCTCCCACCCAAGGGAAATCCCCATTTCTAGGGCAATTCGTTTAGAATTTGAAGAAGGGAGAACCTTTTCTTTATATTCCTTTGATTGATGACTAAACAATTCCCAGCTTGGCATTGCAACAACCCGCACAGAGATATTATCCTTTTCAAGTTCTGTTTTTGCGTTTACAGCCAAGGATACTTCGGAACCGGTAGCAATTAAAATAACATCTGGTGTGGCATTTGTTTCTTCTAATACATAAGCTCCCCTAGAAAGCTTCTCTAGATTTGCTTTTGTTTCATTAAACACCGGTAAATTTTGTCGACTTAGGATTAATGCAACAGGTCCTTCTGTTTGCTGAAGAGCATATGCCCATGCACTAGCTGTTTCGTTTGCATCTGTTGGTCGAATAACCGTTAACCCTGGTATGGAACGAAGTGCTGCCAGATGTTCAACCGGTTCATGTGTAGGGCCATCCTCACCTACTGCAATCGAATCATGCGTAAATACATAAATCACAGGAAGCTTTGATAGTGCAGCCAAACGGATAGACGGACGAAGATAATCATTAAATACAAAGAATGTACTTACAAAAGGTTTCACTCCACCGTGATAAGCCATCCCATTTGCTGCTGCACCCATTGCGTGTTCACGGACTCCAAAGTAAACATTACGTGCACCATACGATTCAACTGCGTACATTTGTTCACCTTTGATTTCAGTCATGGTGGAATGGGAAAGGTCTGCACTTCCACCAAATATAGCTGGAACAGATTTCACATAATGGTTAATGGCTTCGCCGCTGGCAACCCTTGTGGAAATACTTTTCCCAGATTCAAATGTTAATACATCTTTTGTATCGATGAGAACTTTTCCATCAATAGCTTTGGTTAATTGATCAGCTAGCTCAGGGTAGGCTTGCTTATATGCATCGAATTGCTGAATCCAAGTTTGTTCAGCATCAATCCCTTTACGCTTTAATAGCGCAAAGTGCTCTTTTACTTCCTCTGGAACATAGAAATCTTCTTCATAGAGCCAGTTATAGGCTTGTTTTGTTGCTTTTCCTTCTTCCGCTCCAAGTGGTGCACCGTGTGCTTTATTGGTACCAGCTACCTTTGGACTGCCATAGCCAATTATCGTTCTGATTTCAATCAAACTTGGCTGATCTATATGATGTTTCGCTGCTTCAATCGCATTCGAAATAGCTTCAATATCATTTCCATCATCCACTCTGAGATAGTGCCAGTTGGCTGATTCTGCTCTTTTCTCAATGTTTTCAGAGAACGAAGCGTTTAATTCACCATCCAGTGAAATATCATTTGAATCGTATAGCACGACCAACTTCCCAAGTTTCATGTGACCCGCCATTGACATAGCTTCATAGGAAATACCTTCCATTAGGTCGCCATCTCCGACTAACGCATAGGTGTAATGATCAATAATCGGATGCCCTTCTTTATTAAACTTCGCTGCTAAATGTGCTTCTGCCATCGCCATCCCAACAGCGTTCGCAATACCTTGACCTAATGGTCCTGTAGTCGCTTCTACACCAGCAGTATGACCGAATTCAGGATGCCCCGGCGTTCTGCTATTTAACTTTCTAAAGTTTTTCAAATCATCAATGGTGACATTATAGCCAGCTAAATGAAGCATGCTATACAGCAAACTGGATCCATGTCCCGCAGATAAAACAAATCGGTCACGGTTGAACCATTTCGGGTTTTCAGGGTTATGATGAAGATGCTTCGCCCATAATGCATACGTCATTGGCGCCGCCCCCATTGGTAGACCGGGATGACCAGAATTTGCAGCGTTAATAGCATCGATAGATAATGTTCTGATGGTAGTAACTGCTAAGTTCTCGATGTTTTGCGTCATTTTAATAAACCTCCTGGATACTTATTTCTGAAGTACTTTCTCTTTATTTTCTTCAACCTTTTCATCTAGCCACCATTTAAACCCATTTTCTAACAAGAGGGTATTTGCAGCATCCGGACCATAAGTACCTGATGAATGTTCATGTAGTGGGAGTAGATTTTCCTCGAATGCATCAAGAATTGGTTGAACCCATTCCCACGACAATTCGACTTCTTTCCAATGGGCAAAGAAGGTGGAATTTCCGATTAAAGCATCATAAATCAACCTTTCATATGCCTCAGGTACTCCTAAGCTATTTCCATTGCCTGTTGAATCCTCACAAGAAAAATTAATTCTGACAGGTTCAATTTTTCCATTATTCATCGGATTTTTACTGTTTAATTGTAGCGAGACATTTTCACCTGGGCTTATTTCGATGATTAATAAATTAGGTTCGACTTTTTGGTTATCGTTTATATAGTGTAAATCTAATGGATTTTTAAATTCGATTACGATACGAGTAGATTTTTCCTTCATTCTCTTTCCTGTTCGAATATAAAAAGGAACACCAGACCAAAACGGATTATCGATCCAAATTCGAGCAGCTACAAATGTATCAGTGTTGGAAGAAGGGTCCACTCCAGGTTCATCCTTATACCCTGGAACTTTTTGACCATTAATCTCACCAGAAAGGTACTGACCACGAACGATTTGGGTTTGAACATCTTCTTTTGTTACTGGCCTGAGAGCCTCCATTACCTTCCTTTTTTCATTCCTGATTTCAGAAGCATTGATTTTTTTGGGGAGATTCATGGCCGTCATCATCAGCATTTGCAGCATGTGGTTTTGAACCATATCCCGTATGGCTCCTGCTTGATCGTAATAACCTGCTCTTGTCTCAACCCCTACCGTTTCACTCGCAGTAATTTGAACGTTTGCGATATGTTCTCTATTCCATATTGATTGTAAGACTGGATTTGCAAATTCTAATGCCTCTAAATTCTGAACCATTGGCTTACCCAAGTAGTGGTCAATTCGGAATATCTCTTCTTCTTCAAATGCAGAACTTAATTTTTTATTTAGTTGACGGGCAGTTTGAAGATCACGCCCAAATGGTTTTTCAATCATCAAACGTTTCCAACCATTCGTTGCTCCCAAGCCACTATCTCTGATATTCAAAGCAATAATGTCAAAAAATTTTGGTGCAACAGAAAGATAGAACATTCGATTTTCTTTTATTTGCAATTCCGCTTCTCTTTGCTTAACCAACTGAAGTAATTTTTGATAATCTTCTGTATTGTTAACGTCTAAAGTGTTATATCGAAAAGTATCTAGAAAATCTCCCATTTCGCCAGCGTCATGTTCCAAACGGCGTGAAAAGGTTAATATAGATTCTTTTACTTTTTCTTGAAAATCATTATGAGTGAGGGTACCTCTTCCAAGTCCAATAATAGATATTGGTTGTGGTAATTTTTGATCTAAATACAAATTATAAAGGGCGGGGAAAATTTTTCGCTTCGCTAAATCTCCTGTTGCCCCAAATAAGACAAAGGTCATTGACTCCAATTTAATTCCTCCTAGTATTTGAAAAACATTACCCTAATATAAAGTAAAGTTCAGAAGATCACTTTATCAATTCAACCATTGTTTCTTAATTTGCTCTTGTGCGATATGCAAAATCTGTTTTTCAGATGTGTCCCTTTTAACAATTACATTGGTTAAGTAATTTTTCCCTTTGTAACTTAGCTTTACAGTTACTTCTATCATTATTGTCACCCCTATTTTAGGTTATCTTTATTTATTAGGTAACTATTAATAACTTTAGTTACTTTATGTAATCATGATACATTTTGATTAAATTATCGTCAAGTTAAGTATCTTGAATTTGAGATATTTATTTTTTCAAAATAAAAAACCTATGGTCATTACGACAATAGGTTTTGGCAGTCTATTATTATGTAACAAGCAGTTAGGTTATCTGAGGCAAAAGAATAATAAATTCGGTCCCCACTCCTTTTTCGCTTTTCACTTGGACCTTACCTTTAAACGAACGGATAATTTGATAGCTTACCATCATTCCGAGTCCAGTTCCGCTTTCCTTTAAGGAATAATACGGAGATCCAAGGCGGTCGATTTGCTCTTGGCTCATCCCGATTCCTTGATCCTTAATACTAATTTTTATATAGCCATCTTCATTTGAAGCACACGAAATCCACACCATTCCACCGTTCGGCATCGACTCGATTGCGTTTTTCAAAATATTAATCAAGGACTGGTCTAATTTTTGAGGATTAGCATAAACCCAACCGTTTTCAAAAATATCTGTTTTTATCACAACATTATGGCCAAGGGCGTAACTGTGAATGAGATTAACCACACGATGTAATTGGTTCCCTACATCGACTCTTACTTCGTTATGGTTGGATGGTTTTCCAAAAGATAAGAAATCATTAATAATTTCATTGGCTCGATCTAACTCTTCAATGGATAGTTGAATGTATTCCTTCTTCTTTTGAGCCAAATCGGGCTCGTCCAGAAGCTGCAGGAAACCACGAGTCACCTGCATCGGATTTCTAATTTCATGAGCGAAAACACTTGTTAACTCACTGATTACTCGCAATTTCTCTGAGTCTTGCATCTCTAGCCGCAACTGGTGGATCTCCCTGATTTTTTCAATTAACAAAGTGAAGGACCAGGTAAATACGACTGCAAAAACCAAATGAATCATCTGTACTTTTAGATGTTCAAACGTAAAACCTCTTAACATCCCAAAAACAGTAAGGCCAATTAAACAGTAGTAAAAGGATAGGCCCACTGCAATTTTAACCCTTTTATCTTTTTTCTTATTTTTGAAAGACTTTTGAAAAAACAAGATAATAGGGAGTGTTAACAATAAGACAAGAACGGTATTATAGAAACCTATGCTGATGCCGGAATTAAGTCGATACAGTATGATTAAACCAGAGAGGAAAATACTTGGCCAAAATCCTCCGTATAGGCTTCCTAATAAAAGAGGGATAATTCTTAACTCTAACCTGGCATTTTGACCAAAATTCACGGGAAAGGACATGCATAGTAATATTGACATTCCCCACAGAATGGTCATCGTGACGTGTCTATTTTTTTCACTCTTCACCTTCTCCATAATAAAGGTGGAGTAAATAAATATGGGAATAACCGTAAGTGTTAGCTGCAGTAAAAAATCCTTTATTATACTCATCTTTGTAACCTTTCACAGACCGTTCAAAAATTCTAGTAGTAATATTACATATTATACTTTAAATTTATTATAATTTGTCTACATAGTTTTTCAAAATAATGTCATTTTTTAGACTGTAAAAAAGCACGGCTTATAACGAAGCCATGCTTTTGATGATTCCTCCATAAATTTAAAAATAAACAAAAAGGTCTGCGGTAGCTGCCTCATTTAAGACCCATTTGATAGGTACTTGCTCTGCATGATAAATAAATTTGGCAGAATCCTTAATATCTATATCAACCACATAAAATTGAACATCCAATTCAACTGCCATTTCAAGTATAAAAGCAGCTTATAAAATTTCCATCCATGTTTTTATTGCGGTAGCTAATATTAAAAGGCCCATAACAATTTGCAAAACTTTCGTATTTACTCTTTTTCCAACATTCGCGCCAATTGGAGAAGCAATTAAACTGGCAACAACCATGATAATGGAAGGCAGAATGGCGACTTGCTCTGTTGTAAATTTTCCGGTAACAGCTCCAATAGATGAAATAAGTGTAATGGCCAAGGAAGAAGCAATTGTCATTCTAGTCGGGATTTTTAGTACAGTCAGCATGATTGGAACGAGCAGAAATGCCCCCCCAGCACCAACGATACCTGCACATATTCCGACGACAAAGGCGAAGAAGGCTGCAAGCCATTTATTGAATTTTACTTGTTCTAAAGGAACATCATCAATTCCTCGTTTTGGAACAAACATCATGATGACGGCAATCAATGCTAAAATTCCATAAACTATATTAATTCCGCTTTCCGGCATATGAGTCGAGCCAAAGCCTCCAATAAAGCTTCCAATCAAAATACTGATTCCCATGTAGGCAATTAACGTTTTATTTAGGAATCCTCCTTTACGGTATACCAAGACACCCCCAATTGTCGCAAAAAACACTTGGATCGCCGTAATTCCTGATACTTCATGGGCTGTAAAATGGCCTACCCCCAGTAAAACTGGAATGTACAATAACATTGGAAAATTGATGATCGCACCGCCAATACCTAACATCCCTGAAATAAATGATCCAATAAATCCAATTAGGAAGATCGTGATGATAAAGCTAATATCCATGGTATCCTCCTTTTAAAATAAAGGGAACCTATACTGGTTCCCTTTATTTTAACGTTTTAATCCAACTTTATCGAACTGCACAGCGGTTAGGTCCAATTTCCATTTCACGTTGCTTGTCGATGTCTGGATTGATTTTTCCCATGTTTGTTTGGCGAATTTCTTGATACGCATTTGGCTGAGGAGGCAGGTTTTCCGTTACCATTTTTCTGAATTCATTTTCGTCTTCAATATTTAGTCCATGATTCTTGGCAAACAATGTTCCTAATTTTTCAGCAACACTGCCGTTATCATTTAATTCTTCAATAATCATAAAGTGTGCTGGAAGGACGATGAGCTCTTCTGATAATTCTCTGTAACGTTTATAAAGAGTTTCTCTTAAATCTCCAACCCAGTCTTCCGCCAAACCTGCAAGGTCAGGTCTTCCGATGGAATCAATGAATAAGATATCGCCTGATAGCAAAAACTTTTCATCCACTACAAAGGAAGTAGATCCGATCGTGTGACCTGGAGAGTACAATGCGTGAATATTAATAATAGTATTTCCAATTGTTACGTTATTTCCGTCTTCTAATGGTTGGTAATCATATGTTACTTCTGTTGCATCTTTTGGCGGCAGCCAATAAGTGGCACCTGTTTTTTCGGCGATTTGACGCCCTCCTGAAATATGGTCTGCATGGAGGTGCGTATCAAATACGTGTGTAATATTGGCACCGATGCTTTCAGCAAAATCAAGATAGATTTCGGTCATACGTGTTGCATCGATTAGTGCTGCTTCGCCGTTTGATACCACCATGTAGGATAAACAACCTTTTCCGATTCGAACAAATTGATAAATTTCGCCGCTATCATTTAGGTCGCCCACTTTAACAGGTTCTAAATGTTCACTCCACGCTTTCATTCCACCTTCAAGGTATGAAACATTTAACCCGGCATCTGAGAGCATTTCTGCTACCATCACTGATGATCCTTCTTTTGCACAAACCACTAAAACTTCTTTATCAGTTGGAATTGGATCAAGGATTTCTTCCACTCCATCAAGCAATTCAAAATAAGGAATATTTAAATACGCAAAGTTTTCACCTTCGATTTTCCAATCGTTAAAATCACTTTCATTACGTACATCCAAAATAAACATTTCTTCTTTATTAAAAACTCTTTTCGTAACTTCTTGTGAAGTCATCACATTTACTGCCATTTTCTTTTTACCCCCTATGGTATTATTATAGTTAAAAAAATTTATTCTACTTCCCTTCCCACGCAAGCATTCCACCAGCCATGTTGATCACGTTAAATCCATAGCTTTCAAGAAACTGTGTAACACGACCGCTTCTGCCACCTGAACTGCATACCATAATATACTCTTTTGATTTATCTAATTCATGCAAACGGAATTCAACTAATCCTAATGGAATGTTTACGGCACCTGGAATTTTACCAGCTGCAACCTCATCCACCTCACGTACATCTATAATATTTAATTTCTTTCCTTCGTTTAATAATGTTTCAACTTCTTTTACTGTGATTTGTTTCATTTAATAGTCCTCCTTCAATATAGTTTAAGTGTTTAAGACCAAGCACTCATGCCGCCTCTGACATTCGTTACTTTATATCCCATATTTTTAAGAATCTTACTAGCCTTCCCGCTTCTCATCCCACTTTGGCAAATAACAACAATTTCCTTATCCTTTGAAAGTTCTTTGTCTGCTTTTTGCGCAAGCTGCTGAAGAGGGATATTTTTAAAACCTTTAATATGGTTTCCTTTAAACTCGCCTGGTGTGCGGACATCAACAAATTGTTTGCCTTTGTCATTTAATTCAGCTTTTAATTCTGTTGTAGAAATATTGTTAACACCTTTTGTTGGCAAAAAGCGTTTAATCACAAAGTACAACAGCACCGCAATGATAAGATAATTTACATATTCCATTTTTGTTTCCTCCTTGTATATCTGGGGAATGTTTTGATTACCCCAGTGGGTATAATTATATTAAAAATAAAAGTGGGTGACCACCCATTTTTATCGACTTTTTACTAGCAATTACTAAATCTTTCATGCTCTCTTCCCCGGTTTACCTCCCCTCTGACTGCATTTTTCTGTTTGGAATTAACAAGCGTTTATTCAAGCATTGACAAGTTATATATTATACCCAACAGGGTATATTGTCAACTGTAATTTTGTTTCTTCATTTAAATCTATTGAAAATTTACGAAAAAAGTTTATAATTCATAGTATAAACATAGGAATTAGAGGAATAGGAGGCTGGGTATGCATTTTTTAAAACGTCTATTTATTGAACATTGTCCTAAATGCCATAAAGTGTTGGAAACTCAACATTCAAATATATTAAAATCTGTTGTCATTAAATCGTGTCCTGACAATCATTATAAAAAAGAATTTCATCCCGCTTTTGAAACATATATTGAAAGTAATGCAAGCTAATAAAATTTAAAATAGAAGGTAGCCGGATTATCGCTACCTTCGTTTTTTTATCCTTTTTTCAACCAAACTTTAAAGGCACCATTATCTTCCTCGTCTTTTAGTAACAGCTTGATTAGACTTGTCTACTCCCTTATCTTACAGCACAACGGTTAGGTCCAATTTCCATTTCCCTCTGCTGCTCGTCATCCGGGGTGATTTTACCCATATTGGTTTGTCGAATTTCTTGATAGGAATTGGGCTGCGGCGGTAAGTTTTCAGTAACGGTCTTTCTAAATTGATTTTCATCTGAAATATTTAATCCATGGTTTTGTTTGTATAACACACCAAGTTTTTCAGAGATGCTTCCATTGTCGTTCATTTCGTTTATTCCCATGTAATGAGCCGGCAAAACTAATAAATCATCCGCAAGCTCTTTGTACCTTTTATATAAAGTGTTTCGTAGATCTCCTACCCAATCCTCAGCTTTTCCAGCCAAGTCAGGACGGCCAATAGAATCGATAAACAAAATATCCCCTGTTAACAAATATTGGTCATCGATGACGAAGGATGTACTTCCAATCGTATGCCCTGGTGAATACACTGCTTTAATCGTTGTACTACTGACCTTATACTCGTCTCCATCATGGATCGACTGGTACTCAAAAATGACTTCTGTCGCATCTTTGGGAGGAAGATAGTAGGTTGCACCCATTTTATCAGCAAGTTTTCTTCCTCCAGAAATATGGTCGGCATGTAAATGAGTATCTAAAACATGTGTTAGTTTAATATTGTGTTCTTTTATAAATGTTTCGTATGGTTCCAGCATCCGGTTTGTATCAATCATGGCGCCTTCCCCGTTTGAATCAATCAAATAAGACAAACAACCTTTTCCAATCCGAACAAATTGATAAATAACTCCACCATTTTTTAAATCGCCGATTTTTATTGGCTCTAAATGTTCACTCCACGCTTTCATACCACCTTCAATCGAGTAAACATTAGTAAAACCGGCTTCGGCAATTTGCTCAGCGACAAACTCTGAGGATCCACCCTTCGCACAAATTACATAAATTTCCTTGTTTTTTGGCAACCTATCTTTAATGGGGTCAATTCCTTCTAATAATTCAAAATAAGGAGCATTAATAATCTCGACATTCTTCCCCTCAATTTTCCAATCATCAAAATCATCTGTATTTCGAGCGTCTAAAATGAATAAATCTTCATGACTTATAACCTTTCTTGCGAGCTCTTTTGCCGAAATCGTTTTGACAGCTGTTTCGGTAGTCATAATTAACCTCCTCCCCCTAAAAGGTTAGTGTAACGTCTGCATCTTTTGCGAAGGTTAAAAACGTTACAGCTCCACCCACATCAATACCCTCAACAAAATGTTCTTTTTCCAGGCTCATCACATCCATCGTCATTTGGCAGGCAATCATCTTTACCCCCATCTCGCTAGCCATAGAAACGAGTTGATCGATAGGTGGAACATTAGCTTTTTTAAATCCTTCTTGGAAATGTTCCGTGCCAGGAGGCATAGGTAAATTTTTATGTGCTTCCTTATGAATCAGGTTAAGCCCTTCAAATGTAAAAAATATCCCAACTTCTGCATCTGTTGCAGCAGCAGCTGTTGCAATATTAAAGACCTTGTAAGCATCAAACATACCGCCATTAGCAGCAATAATTGCTACTTTCATTCCTTTTCCTCCTTATTAGTGGTTTTTTTCGATAGGACCTGTCCAATCTTTCATACCGGTTACTACATTTTTTATGTTTTTTAATCCCTTTTCCGTCAGTTTTTGTGCAGCAAGATCGCTTCGATTTCCTGACCGGCAAATAATGTGAAGATTTTCAGCATTATTTAATTCCTCAAAACGCTGTTCCAGCTCCCCAAGCGGTATGTTAGTAGAACCAGGAATATGTCCAAAAGCATACTCTGCTGGCTCTCGTACATCTAAAACGGTAATTTTCTCATTTCCTTCTATTTTTTTCAAAAGGTTATCCAAATTGACTACATCCGGGTGTGTTGTTTCCGGTTTTTCTTCTTCCACACTGGCTTTTCTGAGGTAGTGCTTTAAAACACTCCCCTCTTCAATGGTGCCTAAATACTGATGGCCCGTGTTTTGAGCCCATGCTTTCATATCAGCAGTTGAACCTTTGTCCGTTGCTTGTATTTCCATGACTTGCCCCGGCTCGAGCGTGGTCATTTCTTTTTTCGTTTTGACAATAGGCATTGGACAAGCCAAGCCCTTCGCATCTAACACTTTATTAACAGTAACCTCCATTACTTCGCCCTCCTTTCAAAGTTATTATTTTTCAAAATAATCATTACATGCCAACATACCTCCTACCATATTTTTCACCTTAAAGCCATTTTGTTTTTAACACCCTGCAGCCGTAATAATTAATTTGCCAGAATACTTGGTTTTTGCCCAACGAACTGAATGACATGAGACAAACCATTATGCAATTCCCCTTCGTGACGAACAGCCTCACCAATAAAAAAATGAAGAATACGCCAATCAGCAAAGGTTTGCCAAAACTCCTCAGGAGTATATAAAAAGTTTAAATCTCTCGGTCCCCCGCTATTATAGGGAATCTGCTTTTGTGAATATACTTCCGTTATGTAATACCCACCTGGTTTAACGGCTTCTTTTACCCCGAGAAGTATTTTTTTTCGCAATTCCTCTGGAAAATGACCAAAGATACATACAATTTCATCCCAATGGTCTTTTTTCCATGTTACTTCGTTTAAATCGACAAGTTCAGTTTTAATTTGAACTCTACGTTCTTCAGCAAGGTTTTTCGCTTTTTTCAAACCCGATTCCGCATAGTCCCATGCTGTCACATACATTCCTTGTTCCGCTAGAAAAACCCCATTGCGTCCTTCACCCTCAGCGATGCACAAAGCGTTACCTGACAATTGAAGTTTTTTCTGCATTTCTGCCAAAAATATATTGGGTTCCTTCCCATAAACATAATTTTCGGCTTGAAAACGAGTATTCCATTGATTCATTGTTCAACCTCCTAGTGTTATCTTTTCTATATATCATGCAAAAACCCAATATAACATTTACAATTTTATTCTTAATCAAACCTTAACAATGCCAAACCATAATGACACTTAAAGGATTGGTGCTCGGACTGAATTTTTTTCCTTCATTAATAATTTAAATTTTAGCAGTCCAGCCATCTGCGTTGGTCTAGCCCTATCTTCGATATTATTATTGGCAAGTTCCTCAGACACTTTATCACAAGGGATTTTCCTTTTAGGAGCCTATTCTCTCGGAATCCAGAAACAAGAAGGAGAATAAAGTGCCCAACTGCTAGCACAAGGCCTCCAGCAACCCATGTCCATGGTCCTTTTAACACAATTTCCCATTTAAAGGGTCCCTTTTTAAACATCGGCTCCACTTTTCCATTTCGCCGCTTTTCAATCAAATAAACTATGAAAAATAAAATGGCAACTAGGATGAAGTTTACCAGGACACCACCAAATGCACCGAATGTTTGAATAAAGGAAACAGGCACTATATTAGGAGTCGACATCCACCATGCAAAATCTTTTGACCCGATCACTGACATTAAGTGCTATGTGGTTCTTCGCAGAAAAATAAAAAGCTGCCGAAGCAGCTTTTCAGACAATATCATTTTTTAAATTGGGAACAAGTCAGATGATAAATAGCGTTCACCAGTGTCGGGAGCCAGTGCTAAAACATTCGCGTGAGAAGGAAGCTTTTTGGCAATTTCTAAAGCGTAGTAAATGGATGCTGCCCCGGAGGCTCCGACTAAAATTCCTTCTTCGGCAGCTACACGGCGTGCGATGTTCTGGGCGTCTTTATCTTCAATTAATAAAATCTTATCATAAATGGATTGATTTAGAATTTTAGGAATAAAACCAGGACCTGTACCTGGGATTTTATGCGGCCCTGGACAACCTCCCGATAAAACAGGAGACCCGGCAGGTTCAACGACATAAATCTTTAAATTTGGTATTTTTTCTTTTAACACTTCACCAGTGCCAGTAACGGTTCCGCCTGTTCCAGCCGTACAAACAAAGGCATCTAAATTCCCTTGAAATGATTCATAAATTTCAATCGCTGTAGTATCACGATGAGCATCTGAATTGGCAGGGTTTTCAAATTGCATCGGAATAAAGTGGTCAGGAATATTTTCTGCAATTTGATAAGCCTCTTCAATCGCTCCACGCATGCCTTTTTCCGAAGGAGTTAAATGCACTTCTGCACCATATGCTTTTAAAATTTTAATTCTCTCTTCTGTGGCATTACCTGGCATTGTAATAATACAACGATACTTCCTTGCGGCACACACCATGGCTAAACCGATTCCCGTATTACCAGAGGTCGGCTCAATGATAACGGTTTTGCCAGGAGTAATTTTCCCATCTTTTTCTGCTTGCATAATCATGTTAAAAGCAGCACGGTCTTTTACACTTCCTCCTGGGTTAAAGGATTCCAATTTAACATAAACAGAAGCACCTTCCTGATTGGGTAAATGATTTAACTTTACAATCGGGGTATGACCAATCAGTTCTAAAATAGAATTGTATAATTTCATATCAATACTCCATTTCATTCAGTTTATTTCTATTGGAATTATATGCTTTAATTCTCCAGAACTCAAATTACATATCTCTTAAATAAGTTTGAGATGGATTCTTATTTTGACTCTTTAAAATATTTTTACCAGCCACTTAAATAAAAAAAAGGGCTTTTAGCCCTTTTTAAATTGGATATACAGTAAATTGCCCTCCACCAAAGAAAGTCTTGGTGTAATCAATCGTGACATTTTCAAAATAAACCTTGTCTCTTTCATTAACCAAAAACTGTATTCCATTGTATTCTGTAATTGCATCACTTTCTAATGCTGACTCCTCCAGAGCCAGACGGAGCTGTGGCCCCCCTCAACCAATACCCATAGATAATCGGATTAGCGGAAGTATTCCTTCATCAAGAAGATCTTGAACTTCTTTTGTAATTATGGATATTGCAGCCTGTGAAATTTGAACCATGATGTATCCTCCATATTTTTTAGATAAAAAAACTATTATTAATTAAAATGTTAAAGTTATATCTGCATCTTTAGCAAAATCTAAGAATGTTATCGCTCTCATTAGATAAATTACTTTTGTTTTTTCTCTGATCCTCTGCAATCGCTTTGGCAATGATAAGAGGATCTGGGTGCAGGAAAATTAAAAGCACCATTCCGGCAAGAATGTAGGTTGTAGCTGCTAAAATAAAAGGACCAGAGAGTGCAGGGACTCCAACTTTTATAGCAAATTGACCCATGATTTCAACCACGTTGGGTCCCGCAACAGCACCAAATGTGGTTGATACCATGGCGATACTGATAGCAGTGGCTCGCTGTCTCGCATTCGCCAAATCGGTACCTGCATAGCGAGCTTGTAGGTTTGTAGCTGTTCCAGCGCCATAAACTAATAGAGAAATAAAAAGAAGGACGATACTATTCATTACTGCTGCAATGACTACCCGATTGCTCCGATACCCCCAGCAAGGAAACCTGCTGCTAGTCCTGATCTACGGCCAAACCGCTGAGAAAGCCGCCCCACATATAGTGCTGCTCCAGCAGAACCCAAAGTGAATAGTGCAGTCGGAACTCCAGAAAAAATATCCGTTCCAAGCATTTGCTGAGCAAGAAGTGCTCCGACGGTTATACCTGCGGCAAGCCCTGCACCGCCAAAAATTTGTGAAAGGACAACGATGATAAACGTCCGTCTATATAAATTTTGTTGCTTTTCAGTCGAATCAACATAATTCTGTATCCATTCGGGATGCTTTATTAACCCAGTAGAATCATCTGATTTATATCTCATTGCCTAGCCTCCTTCCCCTCTTTATCGTTTATTTAATATTTTAATAGTACCTCAGCTTATAAAATATTCATCCATGTCTTCACTGCCGTAGCGAATATTAAGATACCCATAATGATTTGCAGAACTTTCGTATTGATCTTTTTACCAGCATTCGCTCCTAATGGTGAAGCAATTAAGCTGGCAACTACCATGATTAGTGAAGGGAGGATTTCCACTTGCCCCGTAGAGATTTTTCCCGAAACGGCTCCAATCGATGAAATGAGCGTAATCGCTAAAGAAGAGGCAATAGTCATTCTTGTAGGAATCTTTAGCACCACAAGCATAATCGGAACTAACAGAAAGGCTCCTCCTGCCCCTACAATACCTGCCCCAATCCCTACGATAAAGGCAAATAGTGCTGCCAGCCATTTGTTAAATTTAACTTGTTCCAGAGGAATATTATCAATCCCTTTTTCGGGACAAACATCATAATAACGGCAATTAGTGCTAAAACCCCATAAACGATATTAATTCTGCTTTCAGGCATATGTGTGGAGCCGAATCCTCCAATAAAACTTCCAATTAATATACTAGTACCCATGTAGGCAATCAAAGTTTTATTCAAATATCCACTTTTACGGTAAGCTAAAACCCCTCCAATGGTGGCAAAGAACACTTGGATTGCGGTGATTCCGGAAACTTCATGTGCTGTAAAATGACCTACTCCTAACATGACCGGAATATATAACAACATCGGAAAGTTGATGATGGCACCGCCTATTCCTAACATTCCAGAAATAAATGAGCCTACAAATCCAATTAGGAAGATCGTGATTATAAAACCAATATCCATGTTGACCTCCTCCTTAAAAAAAGGAACCAAAAATGGTTCCTCTTATTTTCATCCCTTTTTAATCCAAAACTTTAATATACCGTTCTCTTCTTCATGCTTGACTAATTCATGACCGCCAGATTTTGCCCACGCAGCGAGGTCATTTTTTGCCCCTTTATCAGTTGCATGTATTTCTAACACTTGACCACTCTCAAGTTCGTTCATTGCCTTTTTCGTTTTTACAATTGGCATTGGGCATGCTAACCCTTTTGCATCTAAAACTTTATTCGCATTCATTATTCTATTCCTCCTTGTTATTCTGCATGGTGGACCGCACAACGGTATGGTCCGATTTCCAGTTCTTGAGCCTGTATTTTTCAAATAAAAATATTAGAACGTTAGAGTGACATCCGCGTCTTTAGCAAACTCTAAAAACGTTACGGCTCCGCCTACCTCAATTCCATCAACAAAATCTTCTGTTGCTAAACCCATCACATCCATTGTCATTTGACAGCCAATGAATTTAACACCCATTTCTTGCGCCATAGCAGATAATTCAGGAATGGATGGAACATTCGCCTTTGCAAAGCCTTCATCAAAATGTTCTTTCCCTTCCGGCATTGGGAGTTTTTTGTTTGCTTCTTTATGGATTAAATTTAATCCTTCGAATGTAAAGAAAATCGCTACTTCTTGATCGGTTGCAGCGGCTGCCGTTGCGATATTAAACACTTTATAGGCATCAAATAAACCGCCATTACTTGCAATAATTGCTACTTTTTTATTCATTGTTAATTCCTCCTAATTTTTGATTAAACCTGTAGTTTTTCCATTCCATTGGCTCATTCCTGGAACCACATTAAAAACTTTTGCAAATCCTTTTTCCGCCAGCTTTTGTGCTGCCATATCACTGCGGTTTCCTGTTCTGCAGACGATATAAATTTTATCCTCTTTGTTTAAATCTATTAATCTCTCTTCCAATTCACCCAAAGGGATGGAGATAGCGTTTGGAATATGGTTAAAGGCATATTCTGCCGTTTCTCTGACATCAAGTACCACGATGTTTTCATTCTCAAGCTTCGCTTCTAGCTGTTCGTTGCTAATTACAAGCGGATGTTTATGTTCAATTATTTCATCACCAGACGACTTTCTCAGATAATGTTTTAATACTTCTCCTTCCTCCAACGTGCCTAAATATTGATGCCCTGTGCTTTCAGACCAAGCCTTTATATCCGCTTTGGATCCTTTATCTGTTGCCTGAACTTCCAATACTTGACCTGCCTCTAATTCCTTCATTGCTCTCTTGGTTTTAACAATTGGCATTGGACATGCCAAACCTTTAGCGTCCAAAATAACGTTAGCTTTCATGTTCTCCATCTTAAGACCTCCTAAATATATACCAATAAGGGTATTATTTTATCAAAAAAATTTTTCCCACACATTTCCTTCTCAGGTGGTCATCCACCTGTCATATTGAAAGGGAAAGATTCCTTCCCTTTTGTTAAATAAACAAATTCACATTGCCTTCTTCAGCGTCCGCTAAGTACGCTGCAACACCGGCATATTCAATGTTATCCAATAATTCTTCTTGTTGAAGACCTAACAAATCCATTGTCATTGTACAAGCCACTAATTTTACATCTTGTTCTTGGGCCATTTCGATTAACTGCGGAAGTGGCAGAGCATTGTGCTTTTTCATAATATCTTTGATCATTTTAGGACCGAAACCAGCAAAGTTCATTTTGGATAGTCCCATTTTATCTGCTCCTCTAGGCATCATTTTTCCGAACATTTTTTCCATGAACCCTTTTTTCAATGGAATCTGTTCATCTTTACGAAGAGCATTTAGTCCCCAAAACGTATGGAAAATGGTGACCTCGTGATCATAAGCAGCTGCACCATTTGCAATAATATAAGCCGCCATTGCTTTATCATAATCTCCACTAAATAGGACAATCGTTGTTTTTTTCATTTCCGTCATGTAGCAACCTCCTGATTGTAAATTTTTTAATTAAACCATTACGTGTACGGGTATTTTAAAGATCAAAAAAATTATCCTTTTTTAATCCAAAACTTTAATACCTCATTTTCTTCCTCTTCTTCCTCATGTTTCAATAATTCATGTCCAGTCGATTTAGCCCAGGCTGCTAGGTCATTTTTTGCGCCCTTATCAGTTGTATGAATTTCTAATACTTGACCAGATTCAAGTTCATTCATAGCTTTCTTTGTTTTTACAATTGGCATTGGACATGCTAATCCTTTTGCATCTAATACTTTATCTATATTCATATGACCACTCCTCTTGTTTTTTTATTACCCCAATGGGTATAATATTAAATAAAGGTAAAGCAGGTGTCAACCCTTTATATTATCCTATTTACAATGAGTTTTCTCCATTATTTATCCTAATATATACCGAAAGGGGTATTTCCCTTAAGAAAATAATATACCCTCCAAGATATTTATTAACACCTTTTTGGGTATGGTATTTTCCTCTTAGGTTAACGGCTTTTTACAAGCAAATCGACAGCTTCTTTTACCATTTCTTCCATACTTCTTTCTCCTTGGTCATTCGCCTTTTGCACACATTCCACTAAATTGGAACTTACAATAACACCAATTGTCCGATCAATGGCCGTTCTCGATGCAGACAACTGAGTGATTACCTCTTTACAATCCTTGTTTTCTTCCATCATTCTCAAAATTCCTCTTAACTGTCCTTCAATACGTTTTACCCTATTTTTAATTTGATCATTATAGTCCATGTTCTTATCTCCTTTAACAACAATTATTTTCTACCTTTAAAGATTTTTCCTCTATTGAAATTTTGTTATTGTCAGAAATGGAATATCCGACAACCCTAAAACCTTTATGTCTAAAAAAACGAACGCCAACATTTTTTTCAAGTGAACTCGATGCGATTATATATAAATCACCATCAGGTATTTCGTTTATATTTCTGTTTAGATAGGCAATCGGGATATTAATTGAACCTTTGATAGGATCGTTATTACATTCATTATAGTCTCTAATATCTATTATCATTATATTATCATCTTTAAGATCCTTCAAATTGATAAAATGAACACCAAGAACCGGAAAATATCTTCTATATAAAATAAATGATACAATTATTGTTAACAAAATTAAAACTATCATTTAAAGCCTCCTTCAATGAAACAAATTCATTGGCAAGGTTTATAATATACCCCGTTAGGTATTAATGTCAATAGAATCTAAAAAAATTTTTTTCAGTATGCAAAAAAAAGACCGCAATGAACATGGCGGTCTAAAGAATGATTTACTATTTACTTTTTTTCAATCCAAAACTTGATCATGTTTTTATCGATTTCCGTTCTCAGGATGGTATGACCTGCATTTTTTGACCAAGTTGGCAGATCGTTTAAGGCTCCCTTATCTGTAACATGCAACTCCAATACTTGTCCGCTTTCCAATGAATCAAGACCTTTTTTTAATTTGATGATTGGCATTGGACAAGTTAGGCCACTTACATCTACAACCGAATCCACTTTTATGATATTTGTATTGTTTACAACTGTTTCCCCAAGGTCGTTTGTGAAGGTTTCAACCTTTTTGTTTATATTGCTTCCAAATACGGAGGAATACGTTTTCCAGCCACCATCCACATTTTTAACCTGATAGCCGTTGTTTTTTAGAATTCTGCTTGCTAAATATCCTCTTAAACCGACCTGGCAACTGACATATATGCTCTGATCTTTAGGAAGCTCTTCTAATCGATTCCTTAAATCATTTAAAGGAATATTGATGGACCCTTCGATAAAACCAAACTCACGCTCCATTGGTTCACGAACGTCGATTAATAACCCTCCGTCTGCCACGATTTTGTCAATTTCATGCCATTGTACCATTTCCAGCTCGCCTTCCATGATGTTGGAAGCCACATAACCAGCCATATTAACTGGGTCTTTTGCAGATGAGTATGGCGGAGCGTAGGATAATTCAAGGTTGGTCAAATCTTCTATTGTCAATCCACCTTTAATGGCGGTTGCAATCACGTCGATGCGCTTATCCACACCATCTGCCCCGACTGCTTGGGCGCCGAAAATTTTCCCGTTTTCTTTATCAAAGATTAATTTTAAAGCAATTGGTGCTGCTCCCGGATAGTATCCTGCGTGTGAACTTGGGTGGATATGAACAACTTCATATGATACCCCTAAACGTTTTAATGTTTTCTCATTATTTCCAGTAGCTGCAACTGTTAGATCAAATACTTTAGCAATCGAAGTACCCATTGTTCCTTGATACTTCTCTTTTTTCCCCATCATATTATTTGCTGCAATCCGGCCTTGACGGTTTGCTGGCCCTGCGAGCGGAATCATGGCCTTTGCTCCGCTAATATAATCGACAACTTCAACCGCATCGCCAACGGCATAAATATCCTCATTAGAAGTTTGAAGGTATTCATTGATAATAATACCTCCACGCTCTCCCAGTTCTAACCCTGCAGTCTTGGCTAATTCATTTTCTGGTCTGACTCCGATAGATAGGATCGTCATATCGGTTTCTATTTCTGTTCCATCAGAAAGAATAACCTTCTTCCCTTGATCAGCAAATGATTGCACACCATTTTCTAAAATCAACTTTACGCCTTTTTCTTTTAAATGAGTGTGTAAAATACTGGCCATTTCAAAGTCGATAGGTGCCATAATTTGATTTGCCATTTCAATAATGGTCACTTCGATTCCTCTATCTACCAGGTTTTCTGCCATTTCAATTCCAATAAATCCGCCGCCAACCACAACGGCTTTTTTAGGATTTTGGGAGTCAACGTAGTTTTTGATCTTATCAGTATCCGGTATATTTCTTAAGGTAAATAACGTCTGATTTTCATTTAATCCCGGAATTGGTGGAACGATTGGTCTTGCTCCAGGTGATAATAATAACTTATCGTATGTTTCCTGGTAAACTTCTCCATTTTGTAAATTCTTGATAGTTACTTTCTTATTTTCTGGATCAATGCTCATTACTTCACTTAAATTGCGAATATCAAGCTTGAAACGCTCTGACATTCCTTTTACCGTTTGTACTAATAGCTTGCTTCGGTCTTTAATCGTTTCACCAATATAATAAGGTAATCCACAATTTGCAAACGAAATATGTTCCCCACGCTCTACAAGAATTATATCGACGTCTTCACTTACTCTTCTTAATCTGGCAGCTGCAGTAGCTCCGCCAGCAACTCCGCCTACGATGATTACTTTCAGTGTCATATTTGTTCCCTCCAAGTAATATTTATAAATCTTAACAACTAAGAAATAAAATTAAACATTATTAGATATACCCCAGTGGGTTTTATACCTATATGGGTATTATAGAACGTAATTAAAAAATGTGAAGTTTCTTCATGTGATTTTCACATTTTCTTCACATTTAATTTTCACTAATTATTCACATCTAAGGAAAAGGCTCAGTACAATATTTATAGAAATAAAGTTGCAGGCACAGCCAACAACTTCAAAGAACAACATTCGAACAGTAGCTGAATAACCTTTGGTTTGTTATCCATGCGACGTACATTTGTGAAAAAGAGAAAAAAAATCCCCCGTTAACCTACATACAAGGTATAAAGGAAAAGTCCTCTCTGCTTTTTTAAAGGAGAGGACTAAAATATAAAACACATATGCAACCTACAAATATCCCCACTGGATATTTAACAGGAAAAATCGAAGGTCTTACTCATCAAAACTAAAATATTTGCTTTATCTTGAACCTATAAGTGTAGATTTTTATAAATATTCCTGCTTTAACTGCGCTGCAATAATATTTTTTTGAATTTCGGATGTTCCTTCATAAATCTTGGTGATTCTTGCATCACGATAAAAACGTTCAACAGGGAATTCAGCAATATAACCGATTCCTCCGTGAATCTGTACTGCCTTATCTGCTATACGATTATACACTTCGGAACCCAGCAGTTTCACCATTGCCGCTTCTTTAATGACCTTCATACCCTGGTCTACCATCCACGCCACGCGGTATGTCATGCTCCTTAATGTTTCAATATCCAAGGCCATTTCAGCCAAGTAATGTTGAATAACTTGTTGCTCAAAGATTGGTTTGTTAAACTGAATTCTCTCATTGGCATGATGGAGAGACATTTCCAGCAGTTTTTCGCAGGAACCCAGGTTTCTGGCAGCAAGCCCTGCCCGGCCATTTGCTAGAATTTTTAAAGCATTGACATACCCTTGGCCTTCTTGACCGAGTACATTTTCTACAGGGACCTCGCAATCTTCAAAGAAAATCTCTGCAGAATGTGATCCGTGCAGCCCCATTTTCTTTTCCCTTTTCCCAACTGTGAACCCAGGAAAGTCTTTCTCTACGATAAAGGAGGTAATTCCTTTTGCTCCTTTCGATGGATCGGTTACGGCCATAACCGTAAAAACATCTGCGATCGGCGCATTTGTAATGTAATGTTTGCTCCCATTTAATATATATTTGTCCCCTTTTCTCACCGCAGTTGTTTTCAAGTTCGTAGCATGAGAGCCGGCGCTTGGTTCTGTCAAAGCAAACGCACCGATCATTTCACCTGCTGCCATCGGCGGTAAATACTTTCGCTTCTGTTCTTCATTCCCCATTTCCACAATCCCAACTGAACCTATCCCAGTATGGGCACCAATAACAGTCGTATAGCCATTATGTGTTCTGCCTATTTCTTCATAGATTGCACACTTGCCGACCATTCCGATTCCCGTTCCACCGTATTCTTCTGGTATACTCAGACCAAACAAGCCCATTTCCTTGGACATGTTCATTATCTTTTCAGGAATTTCATCCTTCTCTTCGATTTCCATCGCAAGAGGATCAACTTCGTTATCAATAAAATCCTGTATACTCTTTTTTAAAAACTTGATATCTTCTGATAATTGAAAATCCATAAAATCCACTTTCCTTTCTATTTATTGATGTAATCGTAAAATCCCCGGCTGTTCAACCTTAATCACTTCCGCTCCCATATCGGCTAATTGAATGCTGCAAAAAGGACCAGCTAGTGTTCTTGAAAGTTCTACTACTTTTATTCCTTCTAATGGACCAGCCATCCCAATGCCTCCTACATCTTTTTTTGGATTCAAAATTTACTTATTACTCATTGCTAGCTCGGGCCAGCTCCTCAACGATTGTTTTTTCACCTTTTGGTTTGAGGAGGAATAATGACGTAATTGCTATGACACAACAAATGACGATATACATTGTGATGGCATTGGCACTTTTAAATTTCTCCAGCAATGTTAAGGATATGGTAGGTGCCAATCCACCTGCAATGATCGCAGCAAATTGATAAGCAAGGGATGAGCCGCTGAATCTTAAATGGACAGGGAAGATTTCAGCAAGCAGAGTTGCTTGTGGTCCATAGATGACAGCCGGGCCGATACTTAAAAGTACAATAGCAATTGCAATAAGTACTATTTCTTTTGTATTTACCAAATAAAAATACGGCAAAGCTCCTAAAAGTGTCATGATCATTCCAGAGAACATAATTTTCTTTCGTCCAAATTTATCAGATAAATGCGCTGCATAAGGTACGATGAATAGAAAGGTGATCGCCACGAGCAATACAGCATTTGTGATCATTTGTTTATCCATGTTAAGTTGAGTTGTAGCGTAATAAATAGTAAATGTTGTACAAATATAAAAAGGAACATTATCAGCAAGACGGGTAAAAGCAGCTAGGAGAATCTCTTTTGGATATCCTTTAATAGTTTCTAAAATTGGTTGCTTTGCTGTTCTCTTCTCTTCTTTCAGCTTCTCGAATTCTGGAGACTCTTCAATCCCTAATCGGATATATAAACCAATAAACACGAGAGCAATACTCAGAAGAAATGGAAGCCTCCATCCCCAAGCTTCAAAGGAATCTCCTGTTAGGAACATACATAGTGAAACAACTAAAGTAGAAAAGATCATCCCTATTGGAACACCCAATTGCGTCATACTTCCCATTAAACCTTTTGATTTTTTCGAACTCCATTCAACAGAAAGTGTGACCGAACCACCCCATTCTCCACCGACACCAATCCCTTGAATAAATCTTAATACGACAAGCAAAATCGGTGCGGCAACACCAACGCTATGAAAAGTTGGCAATAATCCCATAAGGGTGGTACTAATCCCCATTATCAGTAAGGAAGTAACCAACGCAGCCTTTCTCCCAATTTTATCACCATAACTGCTAAAGACGATGGCTCCAATCGGTCGAGCTAAAAAGCCTACAAATAGTGTAATAAATGATTGTAAGACTCCCATGAAAGAACTAGATTCCGGGAAGAATAATTGTGGAAAAACGAGTGCAGCCATCGTTCCATAAATGAAAAAGTCATACCATTCAATAGAGGTTCCAACCACACTAGCTATGGCAACCTTCCTCATCTGTTTTTTTCTAACGTTTTCGTCCATTTTCATTTTGAACCCCCCTGATTTTCGGCTAATTCATAATAATGTTAAGGTTCAGAATATTAACGTCATTATTATCGCGATTTTTCTAAAGCGCAACTTTTTCAACGAGCTGTTCTTTTAAAGCCCTTCTTAAAATTTTCCCCGTTCCACTTTTCGGCAGTTCGTCGATAATCTCAATGGCCGAAGGAAGTTTATATTTTGCCAGATGTTCCTTACAATAGGCCTGCAGCTGCTCCGCTGTTATATAAGGATCTTTGGTGACCACATAAGCTACCACAGCCTCACCGCGGTCAGAATCCGGTACCCCAAAGACCGCGGCCTCCACTATGTCAGGGTGATGATAGAAGACCTCTTCTACTTCCCTTGGATAAACGTTATACCCTCCTACGATAATCAAATCCTTTTTGCGGTCAACAATATAAAAATAGCCATCTTCATCCATTCTTGCCAGATCACCTGTGTAAAGCCAGCCATCTTTTAACACCCTATTTGTCTCTTCAGGCATTTTATAGTAGCCCTTCATGACATTCGGGCCGCGGACAATCAGCTCTCCTACTTCCCCGACAGGAACTTCTTCGCCAAACTCATTCACCACTTTGTTTTCCACATGGCTGATGGATGTTCCAATTGAGCCTGGCTTACGTTCACGGTCAAGAGGGTTAAAAGTTGTTGTTGGTGATGCCTCGGATAATCCGTATCCTTCTAAAATCACCACATTAAATTTTTTCTCAAAATTTCTTAACAGGGAAACGGGAAGGGAGGCTCCCCCTGAGAAACAGAGCCTTAGCGATGCTAGATCCTCCGGGTTTCCTTCAGAAAATTGATTGAGGAAGTTAAACATCGTTGGTACGCCAAAAAATATTGTTGGTTGATATTTTTTACCTAAACGGAATATTTCCCTAGGGCTGAACCTTGGTACGATCAGCATCGCTGCCCTGCAAATAATCGCTGAATTCAAGCAATCAGTTAAACAAAAAACATGAAACATTGGCAGTACTGTAATAATGATGTCATCGCTTGTGATTTTTAAGTCATGGCTTACGTCCATGGCATTGCTATACAAATTCTTATGGGTCAGCATCGCACCTTTGGGTTTTCCAGTTGTTCCGGATGTAAAAAGAATAACAGCCACATCATCCTCATCCATTTCCGGTTCTTGAAAGTCCAAATTCCCGAAGGCCAGCAGACTAGTAAAGGATTTCAATTTAGGGTAAATAGAAAGGCCTTGCAAATCCTCTGTCTTTTCTTCCGTATCCACATACACATAGTGCCCTACTTTTGGCAGAAATGTTTGCTTTTTCGCAAGGATTGGGATGAGCGATTTCAAGGCAACAACAGCCTTCACATCACCATTATCAAGGATATACCCGATCTCGTCGGCTGTATAAATAGGATTAATCGGAATGACAGTCGCTCCTAATCGGAACGCCCCATGTAAACTAATCACAAACTGAGGAGAGTTATCCAACAATAAGGCAATATGGTCCCCTTTCTTGACCCCTAATTGTTCCAGGCCAGAGGCAAATTGTGTAATCGCTTGATTCAATTCAGCATATGTACTTGATTCATCTTTAAAGTAATAGGCAATCTTGCTGCCATCATATTTTGCTGTTTCATGAAGCTTTGTTGAAAAATTCACCTGGTTTCTCTCCTTTGCCAATCTATCATTTTAAAAATATTCTATATATATATGGAAAGCATTCTGTTCAAGAGACAGAACACTTCCCTGCTTTTTTACCGGCTTTCACTGCGTATTGCTACAGAAACTAATTTCGTTTCAAGATAGTCTTCCAAACCATAGCGGCCGCCTTCTCTTCCCAACCCGCTTTGTTTCACTCCTCCAAATGGCGCTTGAACAGCAAATGGGGCGGGGTCGTTTACTCCTACCATTCCATAGTCAAGCTTTTCTGAAACCCGGTGTGCTCGTGAAAGGTCATTTGTATAGAAATAAGAGGCCAGACCATACTCGGTATGATTTGCTTTTTCAATCACCTCATCTTCTGTACTAAAGCGGATTAATGGTGCCACTGGACCGAACGTTTCTTCATAGGTGATTTTCATCTCTTCGTTCACGTCTGCTAGTACCGTCGGTAAATAAAAATAGCCATTTTCATATCCATTCTCAGTCGGCACTTTACCACCGCAAAGAACTCTAGCCCCTTTACCTGCTGCATCAGTCACATGATCGTGTGCTTTATCAACAGCCTCTTGGTTCACCATTGGACCTACTTGAGTACCTTCATTTAATCCATCACCGACCACCATGGAGGCCACTTTATCTGCAAAACGCTGAGCAAATGCGTCATAAATAGAATCATGTACGTAAATACGATTCGCACAAACACATTGTTGGCCTGTTGAGGCAAATTTACTGGAAATGGTGCCTTGAATGGCAAGATCAATGTCTGCATCTTCAAAAACAATAAATGGAGCGTGTCCGCCAAGCTCCATGGATACACGTTTTACGGTGTCAGCCGATTGGCGAATGAGCTTCTTTCCGACTTCTGTTGAGCCTGTAAAGGAAATTTTTCGAACAGTGTCACTAGCCATTAGTTCTCCCACAATATCAGAAGAATTCCCAATGACAAGGTTCACAACACCTTTTGGAAGGCCAGCTTCATCAAACACTTTGAATAGCTCCAGTGATGATAAAGGTGCCTCACGGGATGGCCGAAATACAACCGTGCAGCCAACTGCCAATGCAGGACCTAGTTTTCTCGCGCCCATTGATAGCGGAAAATTCCATGGCGTAATCGCCCCAACAACCCCAATTGGCTGCTTGATGACAGAAATTCTTTTATTTGGCGCAGAGGCAGGGACGATATCCCCATAGACCCGTCGGGCTTCTTCTGCATACCATTTAAAAAAAGCGATCGTGCTCCCCACTTCATAGCGGGCATTATGAATGGATTTGCCCATCTCCTTCGTAATGGTCTGGGCAAAGTGTTCTTTTTTTGCCTCCAATAGTTCCACGACTTTATGCAAATAAGCCCCCCGCTGTTCACCGGTCAGTCCAGACCATAATGGGAACGCATTTTTTGCTGCTTCTATCGCTCGTTTCGTTTCTTCTTTTCCTACTAAAAACACTCGATCAACCACTACACCATTAGCGGGGTTTTTTACCTCTAATCTTTGTTCAGTTTCCAACCACTTTCCATTAATGTACATTATTCTGCTGATCCCCCTTCTTGATAGAATGGTAAAACCCGATTATAAATTTTTATCACATCATCTATGACAACTTTTCGCGGATTATTTGGAATGGTCCCTTTATCATCCATTGCATCATGGGCTAAACGGTCGACCATTTCCTTTGTAAATTCAATTCCTAAATAACTAAAATCTTTTGGTATATTCAATGATTGGTTAAAATCATTTAGTAAGTCTACTAGTTCTTCAGCAGCAACTTTATCATTCTCAAAAGTTAAGGAAGGTTCAAAGATTCTAGCAATCTCGGCATATTTCTTATAGTTTGAGATTAGATTGTGTTTCATCACATAAGGTAATATAATTGCATTCGCCAGACCATGGGGTACATGGTAGATAGCGGACATCGGATGTGAACAGGAGTGAACCAGCCCAACACCGCCAAGACCAAAAGCCATACCAGCAATGGTGCTTGCCAGATGCACTTGTGATCTTGCTTCAAGGTTATTAGGATGTGCATAACTAGCTGGCAGATGATCTTTAAGCATTTTAATTGCTTGTAGTGCTAAGCCATCCGTTATGGGAGTTGAACGTACAGATGTAAATGCTTCTATTGCATGAACCATAGCATCCATTCCTGTAGATGCGACTACGTGGCGTGGAAGTGAAGTGGTTAACAATGGATCAATAAATGCAATATTAGGTGCCAACTTGGGTGAAGCAACAACATATTTCCTGCCTGCCTCATGGTCAGTGACCACTGAAACTGTCGTTACTTCAGAGCCGGTACCAACAGTTGTAGGAATAGCAAATAAGGTAGGAATATCGTTAACAACTGGATTTACTCCGCGGCGATAATCAAGGATTTGGCCGGGATGACTAACCACTACGCCAACTGCTTTTGCGAAGTCCATTGCACTTCCTCCGCCAACGGCGAGAATCATGTCACATGATTCAGCTCTATAAACTTTAGCCCCCTTCATGACCGTTACGGCATGAGGATTTGGCTCAATCTCTGAAAATAAGGCTGAATCAATCCCGTTTTCTTTTAAAAGGGATTGTATTTTATTTGGAATTCCAGCTTGAACAAGTCCAGGATCAGTCGCTATAAAAACGTTCAATTTATTGAACTCCTTAATTTTTACTACTAAACTTTCCTCGACACTGTTTACTCCAAAAATTACATTGGTAGGTAATGAAGAATTAAAATTTTGCTGACTTAGATACATAATAACCTCCCTATTCCTCTCTATTTATTTTCCGATGGTAAAACAGGGATTGGGAACAATGGGATACATTTTTATTCCCATGATTGTGGCGCCCTAAAGGCTAATTCATTTATGATGCTCATACTAGGTTGGGGTATATAAGAGCCGGGTATGACTGCCCCCGGCTCCGTTAGTAGTACAATTTTATTCCACGTTAGCCATCGCACGGTCGAAAACAAAGCCTTTATAACCGGCCTCTTTCAAGGCTTCTCTATAGCTGCCCAAGCCGGCCATGTAGAAATAGACCGCATTTTTCTTACCAGGGATGTTCGCCCCGAAAATCCACGAATCAGCCTTTGGAAACAGGGTCATATCGGCAATTGTCCGACAGGTTTCAACCCAATCATTCTCGGCATCCACGGTTGGTTCGATCGTGCTGATGCCTTCTTCGACCATGTACTTCACGGTATCGGAAATCCATTCTACTTGCGTTTCAATGCTTGGCGGCAGGTTGGTGAACGGGCCGTTTGGTCCGAGAATCATGAACAAATTAGGGAAATCGGTATTCGTCATGCCAAGATACCCTGTTGGTCCATCCGCCCATTTATCGCGCATCGTGACACCCCCGCGTCCGCGAATGTCGATTTTGGTATAATTGCCATCCACCGCATCAAATCCGGTTGCGTAGATCAGTACGTCCAATTCATACTCGCCATCCGTGGTGCGAACTCCTTTTGGCGTAATTTCCACGATTGGGTTCTCCTTGACATCAACGAGTGAGACATTGTCACGGTTGAATGTATTGTAGTAGCCATTGTCACAAAGCGGACGTTTGGCATAATAACCGGTTGGCGTCAACTTTCGTGCAGTTTCAGGATCCTTTACAATCTCTTGGATTTTCTTGCGGATAAAATTGCAGGCAGCCTCATTAGCCCCTGAATTGGTGGCAATGTCGTTGAAGGTACCGAACATGAAGCGGAAGCCGCCTCCTTTATTCCATGCCTCCTCAAACACACGCTCTTGTTCCTCTTTTGAAACCTCAACCGCTGATACTTTACTTTCTTCAAATCCAAAGGCAACGGCGGAGGATTTCACCTGTTTCCAGATCTCGTCGTAATTTGCCTTTATTTCTTCTTTCTCAGCATCGGATTGTTGCTTTAATCCAATTGGTACACTGTATTGCGGAGTCCGTTGGAACACATTCAGATGCTCGACCTCAGGGGCAATCGCAATAATAACTTGAACCCCAGTTGAACCAGTACCAATGACGCCTACTCGTTTGCCTTTCAGGTCAACGCCTGATTTCGGCCATCTAGCAGTGTGATATTGTTCTCCCTTGAAGGTCTCCCTGCCTTTAAAATTCGGTATATTGGTTGCAGATAGCAGACCAAGTCCCGTAACGAGGTACTTTGCCGTGACGGTTTCACCCTTATCGGTGGTGACTTCCCAAACGTTAGCTGAATCGTTGAAATAGGCTTTTGTGACTTTGGTGTTAAACTGGAAGCTGCGCCGCAAGTCGAACCGGTCGGCGACGTCGCTTAGGTAGGACAGGATTTCCGGCTGGGTCAGGTAATTGTGCTTCCACTTTCCTTCTTGAAGCAGTTCTTTATCAAAAGAGTAGCGGTAAACAAAGCTTTCGGTATCTGAAAGCGCTCCTGGATAGCGGTTCCAATACCAAGTACCCCCGATATCAGAGCCATTATCATAGGCGCGTACGGTTAGTCCTAGTTCATTGCGGAGTTTATGAACAGCGTAAAGGCCGCCAAATCCAGCCCCAACAACAACCGCATCAAAATCAACTTCGATTATCTTGTTGTGATTCATCATGGTTTCCCCCTCATTATCTTCATGTTCTAGTCGCTTTTATTTGATAGCACCTACATCTATTAGGATTTCTTTTTCTTCTAGGCTCTTTTATTATTCATTGTTGATTTTCGTGTAGGTATGATAATTCATAGGCGGAGAATTTCCGGCTAATTGAATAAGATGAAGCAAAAATACAGATATAAGCGGAGATATTCCGATTAACTGCTCTAATTAAGACAAAATCAAATGATTTGGATCATATAAACGGAAAAACTTCCTTTATTTTTAAGGAAATATTGATATTTCCCAATTTAAACGGAATTTCTCCGTTTATTGTTCAACACATTGAGCTATTACAGAGCCTTTTTCTAAAAGTTTGTTGCTTTCCAACAGTGAAAGCTGCTCCAAGTAAAAAGGAATAACTCATTGACTGGGTGTAAGCGACCGAACGCTTAGAAAAATAACCTTTCCCGTCGCATATAGCCTATCTATGAGCCCCAATGCTTGAAAAAATTCGTGGTTCGGTCGCATATACCTCTTCTATGAGCCCCTGCTCTTCAAATAATCCCCGGTTCGGTCGCATATACCCCTTCTATGCGATCCTATTCTTCAAAAAATCGGTAGCCCGGTCGCATACGTGCAAAAACAACAATATTTACGAAACTAGCATTTTCTTATTTTTGCAGTGCCTGATACCAAGCTGCGATTCTACGAATCTCCTCATCCGCTTCAGGAGCGCGGCCGGCTAGGAATGGGAAAACATGCTGCATTCCATCAACAACTGACAATGTAGCTTGTACACCAGCATCAGTGGCGCGAGCATGCAGGCGGCGAGCATCGTCTTGCAGCATTTCGGCTCCACCCGCGTTGATATAGAGCGGCGGATAGCCATTGAAATCAGCGTGCAGCGGATTGGCTAATGGATTACGAACCTTAGAACCGTCTTCACCGATAAACATCCCAATCATCCCTTGGAGCAATGGAACGGTGATGAGCGCATCAGTAGCGGCATTGCTCTCCAGTGTGCTGCCAGTTAGTTCCATATCAAGCCACGGCGAGAAAGCAATGACGAAGCCTGGAAGTTCAAGTCCCAATTCACGGAATTTCAACACCGATGATACGGCAAGGTTTCCTCCAGCAGAGTCACCGATAGTGCCGATATCCTTTGCCTTAATGCCGGACGCAAGCAATGCGCTGTAAACAGCGGCAGCATCCTCCAATTGTGCCGGGAAAGGGTTCTCCGGGCTGCGGCGGTAATCCAATACGACAGATGACACGCCCAAAGCCTTGGCCACATGGCCAGCCAGCTTGCGATGGCTTGTGGAGGACCCAACTGCAAACCCGCCGCCGTGTGTGTAGATTAATACTTTCGATTTGTCGCACCCAATTGGATACGCCCAGACCACATCAACTCCGCCGACAGTGTCAGTCTTATACGTTACATCTTCAGGCTCTAACGTAGGTTTTTCCCACTCGTCAAAAAGGCTGCGCAAGTCTGCCAGCGTCATGTTCGGATTGGCCACCATACGGTCGCTCCAATCCTGGTACAATGCCCGTAGATAATCTGCTTCCAGTGATACAGTTGTCGTTTTCTGCTCCATTGATTTCATCATTGTTTTCCTCCTTGTTTGTACGTTCATTTGAATACGGTTTCAGAGATGGGTGTTCTTGGGTGATTCGTTTAATTAATATGCAATTACCGTGCCAACTTAATTTTTTATATTTTCAGCCTTTTCTTTATTGTTTGACTCTTTGTGTGTAGCATTTTTGATACAACTAATTTCAAAAAGAAGGAAATAGCACCTTATATAGTCAACTATTCTTAATTTTGCAACACTCTATTCTCACTTTTGCTACAATGGAAATGAAGAAACAAATAACTCAGAATCATTTAGCAGAAAGTTGATAGTTGACACTCCCCACCGATAGTATGTAAATTAATAATATTCGGAATAATTAAGAGGTGAGTACTATATGTCCCTTGTTCCTTTTTCAGACCCGGTATCAAAAAATGATATTGTTCTATTCAGAAAAAAATATCATGAAAAGTGGGAAAACTTCTTCTTTAATACCTGTCAAATCGGTCCGCATCCTACCGAATTTACTGAATTAAGAGATGTAGTTTTAGAATCTTGGAATCGGAGTAAGCAATATGATGATCTAAATCCGATGATTCAAGGGTCAGTTAAAAATATCTCAGGTGAAGAACTCAAGGAAAAAAAGGAAAACAATGAAGTTTTCCACCTCGCACAGCCAGTACTTAAACAGGCGGGGCAAGAACTTTCTAATGATCATCATGTACTCCTGTTTTGTGACAGCGATGGCATCATTTTAGAGAGTTATGGGAATTCACGGTTAACTCATCAAATTGGAAACTCTGTGAATGCAAATAATGGTGCTCAGTGGTCAGAGCGTTGGGCCGGTACGAACGCAATAGGTACCTCCTTGATTTTGAAACAGCCTGTTCAAATTTTTTCTTCCGAACATTTTTCTCAAAGCTGTCATGACTGGGTGTGTTCATCAGCCCCTATTTTGGATCCGCTTACTAGTGAATTATTAGGGATCGTAAACCTTTCTACCACCAGTGATAGTTACCATACTCTTAGCATGGTGAAAACCGTCGGAATCGTGAACCAAATAGAAAGGATTCTATTTCACAATTACTACCAGGCTCGTGAAATGATACAAAACATTTACATTGAAGCGATAAACAAATGGAAAAACCAAATTGTTATCTTATGTGACTCAAAGGGGAAAATAGTAAGGTTAAACAATCACGGTCATGTCGACGAGAAGCAAGTGTTAATGTCACGTACAGTGGAAAAAAATGAATTTACCACGAAAAAGGAATGGGAAGAAGAAGTAACGCTGCATGGCTCTGAATATCGGGCACTATACAAAAAAATATTTTGGTATGATAGATTCATAGGTTTCATTTCTATTTTAGAGAAAAAAAATAGAATGAGTCCTTCACCTACTACCCATAACCACTTTGCAAAATACTCTTTTCAAAGCTTAGTTGGTGAATCGGAGGCATTTAAGCAGACTATTCAATTAGCTCGAGTTGCTGCTTCTAGTGATTCTAACGTTTTGATTACCGGGGATAGCGGCACAGGAAAAGAGTTAGTGGCCAATGCCATTCATCAAGCCGGCCATCGAGCTGATCATCCTTTTATCGCTCTAAATTGTGCTGCGATACCAAAGGATTTGCTTCCTAGTGAGCTTTTTGGATATGTGGCTGGTGCCTTTACGGGCGCTAATCCGAAAGGCAGCATGGGAAAGTTTGAATTGGCGAATAAGGGAACTCTTTTCCTCGATGAATTAGGGGATATGCCTCTGGAGTTACAAGTCCAGTTGCTTCGGGTCATCCAGGAACAAGAAATTGTCCGCATCGGGGATAAAACACGTATCTCTATAGATGTTCGCGTCATTGCAGCGACCAATAAAGATCTTCCTGTAGAAATTCAAGCGGGGAAATTTCGTAAGGATCTTTTTTACCGTCTCAATGTCATTCATATTGAGATACCTTCTTTACGTGAACGTTCGGAAGATATCCGTTTACTTGCTGAAAATTTTGTTCAAAAGCTGAGTTTAAAAAAACACCACGGTCCTCACTATGTAACTCCAGAAGCGATGGAGATTTTAAAAAAATATTCTTGGCCTGGAAATATTCGCGAGTTGGAGAATGCCATGGAATATGCAGTCAATTTTTCAACCAACGGGATCATTGCCCCTGAAAGTCTACCAAAACATATCCATAAGCAACAGACCTTACCTATGAATCCAGTGAAAACTAATCCCGTCAAACAGGCCGAATTAGACTGGATTATACAAGCATTAAAACGTTCACAGATGAATGTCACGGATGCAGCGAAGGAATTAAACATGAGCCGAAGCACCCTTTATCGAAAATTAAAAAAATTGGGTTACGACATCAAAAGTCTAAATTAACCATTAGCACACGACAAAAAGGAGGCTTTCCATCTAGAGCCTCCTTTTTATAACCGATTTATGAATAAATAAAATTGTTTTCATGATTTAATAGGTAATTGAGCTGAAATATATTGGATAAATTCTCGAACTGCAGGTGAAGCATGTTTCCTTTTTTTTGATATCAATCCTAAATTCCAAGGAAAGCTTGGATTATCGATGGGGATCACTTTGATTAAATCTTGGTCGACTTTTTTGGCTATGGGTTTTGGACAAATCGAAATCCCTAAGTTTTCACCAATCATTCCACTAATAAAACCCCACTCAGAAATTTCATAAGTAATTTTCGGACGAAAACCAGCTCTTAGGCATTCTTGAATAATGAGGTCATGAATATATTCTTGCTTAAATAAAATAAAGTTTTCATTTATTAATTCTTTCATTTTAACTTTTTCCCTCTGCGCTAATGGATGGGAATGATGGACGAAGAGCGACAGTTCTTCATAAACAAAGGGAATAACATCAAACTCCTTTTCATCCACCGGCAGCATAACCACACCAAAATCTATTATTCCTTCTTTGACTTCCTGTTTAACCTTATTTGAATCATCTTCAAAGATATTTATTTTGATATCGGGGTACAAATTATTGAACCCTTTTATAATTTTTGGGAAAAATAAAAAACCAATAATTGGCGGTATACCAATTTTTATTTTTCCTTTTTTTAAGTTTAATAAATCATATAGGTGGAAAGATAAATCATTTAGCGATTCCATAATCATTTGCCCTTCCGTTAAAACAATTTCTCCTGCGTCCGTTAATTCGATTTTCTTTGCGGAACGGTCAATCAGTTCTACATTTAATTCTTCTTCCAAACTTTTGACTACCTTACTTAGTGTAGACTGTGACAAATGCAGGGATTTGGAAGCCCTGGTAAAACTTTTGTATTTTGCTACTTCTATAAAGTAAGTGAGGTGACGTATATCCATAACTGTAATCTCCAATCTATGAAATATATTCATAATTAGTATTCTAACTATTCATTTTACCCATAAATAATTAAGATGTATACTAAATGGGAGCAATGATTGAAATTATAGCGAAATAACATCCGAAGAGGTGACACAATTGTCTAGTAATAATAAGTTAAGTTCGATAGTAGAAATTGATTTTCCTGATTTCACAAAATTACCTGAGCAAGTGAAGCAAAGATATGAAAGCTTACCAACAATAGTGAATTTTTTCCGGATGATGGGATATAGCCCCGGTACCTTTGTGGAAGTGATGGATTTGACCGACGCCATTTTCAAAAAACTCACATTATCCGATTACAACAAAGAGCTTCTCATTCTGCAAGTAGCAGTGCATGGAGGCTGCGAATATGAATGGGAGCAACATGTTTCCATTTCCCAAGCAGCAGGTGTGCGTGAAGATCAATTCATCGCGATCGCTGAACGACGATTTGATGATAGTGAAGCATTCTCAGAACGTGAACGGTCCCTGTTGCGATTTGGGAAGTTTATGCTTGAACAAGGGAAAGTGCCGGGTGTTGTATTCAAACACACGCTTGAGCAATTCTCCATTGAAGAATTGGCAGATGCCATGATTGTCATTGGGTATTACAATATGTTATCAGGCTTCATACAAACCTTTAACATTCCGATTGATGCGCAGGAGAACGGAAACTGGATTAAAGGGTAAGAGAAAAAAATTTTAAAGCACTTTTTATGTGATTGAACTAATATAAAAAACAATAATAATGCGGAATAGGAGGAATTCATCATGAGTAAAAAAATTGGATTTGTAGGCTTAGGAACAATGGGCTTCCCTATGGCCGTTAATTTAAAGAAAGCTGGTTTTGAGGTAATCGGTTATGATGCCTTTAAAGGTGTTTATGAGAAGGCAGATGCTGAAGGAATCACAATGGTAGAGACCTTAAGAGAAGTAGCGGAACAAGCTGACGAAGCGATGATCTCCATGGTTCGTGACTATGCCCAAAATGTTGACGTCATTTTTGGTGAAAACGGTCTACTATCTGCTCAGCCTAAAGATAAAACAATCATTGTCATGAGTACACTTGACCCTGATAATATGAATCAATTAGGCAAAAAAGTCGAAGCAGAAAGTGATCTGAAATTAATTAGCGCTGCGGTAAGTGGCGGTGCATCAGGTGCTCAAGCTGGAACATTATCCATTATGACATCCGGTTCGGAAACAATCGTGAAATCATTCCAACCATACTTTGATGCGATTGGTTCCAATATATTCCACTATGGCGATAAGCCGGGCAACAGCCAAGTAGCAAAATTAGTGAATAATATGATTTTAGGTATTAACATGAACGCATTAGCTGAAGGACTTAAATTAGGGAAACACTATAACTTACCTCAAGAAGAGATATTAAACCTATTAAAAGTGAGTACAGGTGATAGCTGGGTAGTTAGAAATTGGAGCGATGTTTCTGAATGGACAGCAGACACTGCCTTGGCTGTTTTACTTAAAGACTTAAAAGCGGCATATAACGAAGGGCTTAAACACAATGTAGCTTTACCTTTCAATGCCTTATCATCTACACAATTATTCAACTCTATGGGAAAAGAGAAACCAGAAGCCTAAAAATAGAAGTTGATATAATCAGCCGAAGTTTTTTTAGACTCATAAAAAAAAACGCAACCAAATATGGTTACGTTTTTTTTCGCTTATCAAATCTCATTCAAGCTTATTCTAAGTAATAAGATTCATAATCCTTTCTCTCAAGCGAAATTTTTGAATTTTTCCACTCGGTGTCCTTGGAAAGTCATCTATAACCTCTAAATGTTCTGGCCAATATTGCTTCGCTACCCCTTTTTGGGTGAGGTATTCTTGTAAATCTTTTAAAGTAAGCGGTTCTTTTCCAGGCCTCATACTGATAAAGGCACACGCTTTCTCCTGCAGCCTCGGGTCAGGCATGGCAATAATTTGCGCATCAAAAATATCTGGATGTTCATACAAAACATTCTCTACATAAGCAACAGGAATATTTTCACCGCCACGAATGATGATATCTTTACTTCGCCCCGAAATTCGAATATAACCATCTTCATCCACTATTGCACGATCACCTGTAATGAACCAACCATCCTTAAATTCATTAAGAGTTTCCTCAATTTGTTTTAAATATCCTACAAAATGTGCAGGCCCTTTACATAATAAATTTCCCTCTTGATATGGAGGACAAGGGTTTCCATCTTCATCGACAATTTTTACTTCCATCCCCGGAAAAGGAAAACCTTCTGACCCCGTTAACTTTTCTTCGGTATCATCTAGTTTCGTCACGGTTACCAATCCGTTTTCAGTTTGACCCCAACCAGCTAATATCGTAAATGGCATTCTTTCCCTTGCTTCTTTAACCAAAGCTCTTGGAATTGGAGCACCAAAAGCACCATAAATTCGGAGCGAACTAAGATTATATTTCTCACTTCCCTCCAATTGAAGTATGTCTTTTAGGAAAGGAGTGGCCCCTGCAGTCAAGGTAATTTTTTCTTTTTCGACTAATTTAAAAAACTCCATCGGATTCCAAACATCTTGAAAAACGGCGGTGCCTCCCATTTGAGTTGGTACTCGAACACCATAGACAAATCCTGTTTGATGAGCAAAAGTGGAAGCCATGAACATAACATCATCAGAGGTTAGTTGTAAGCGGTTTATCCAGTAATCCGCAGCAATACAGAGCGTATTATGTGTATGCATGACCCCTTTCGGATTCCCAGTAGTACCCGATGTATATACAATTTGAGTTATTTCATTTGGGTCTAGGATTATTTCATCTAATAAGGACTTATCTTTTCTTTCTTCCCAAGGAACATCTAGTAATGAAGAAAAAGGGTTCATCCCGTTCGGTATATTATCTCCAACAATAAACATATGCTCCATTGAAGACCATTTATCGCAAAGCCGTTCAATCATTTCCGGATAATTAAAATTACGGAATTGATCTGGAATAACAATCATTTTAGATTCTGCTAGAGATACCATATAACCAATTTCTCGGTCACGATAAATAGGAATCAATGGGTTGATGATGGCACCAATTCTGGTTATCGCATAATGAAGGATAACAAATTCATTCCAGTTTGGCAGTTGAACGGAAATAACATCCCCTTTGCCGATTCCTAACTCTAGTAGACCTAATGCCACTCGATCTACTAGCTTTCCGAGTTCTAAGTAAGTATATCTACTCTTCTTATCAATAATAGCAATCTTGTTAGGATGTTTTTTTATCGCATCATTTAAATAATCCAAAATCGTCTTATTCGGCCATTCAGATTGATACCGATTAATATATTCTGGAGTTAGCAAAGTTTCAAATTTCAATTCCTTTTCCTCCTACTCACCCTTTTGTAGATCTCAATTTATAAGTAATTGAACTTGATGCTAAATACCTAAATATGCCATCTTTACTTTTTCATTTTCTAGTAATTCTCGCGAATTGCCAGAAAGTTCAATCATCCCATTTTGCAGGACATATCCATATTCGGATATAGTCAATGCGGTATGAGCATCTTGCTCCACCAGTAGAACACTCACACCGGTATCATTAATGTTTTTGATAATTTCAGAGATTTTCTGAACAATAATCGGCGCAAGACCAATGGAAGGCTCATCCAATATTAATAATTTTGGCTGAGACATTAAGGCACGCCCAATCGCAACCATTTGTTGTTGTCCACCACTTAGGCGGCCAGCTTCTTGGTTTAACTTTTGCTTAAGGTCTGGAAAATAAGTCAGAACCTGTTCTAAACCATTCTTGACTTGGTTCTTATCCCTTATTAAATAAGCTCCAAGCTCCAAGTTTTCCATAACCGTCATCTCAGGAAACAATCTTCGGCCTTCAGGAACAAGTGCAATTCCCTTTTTAACAATTTCAGATGCATGAAAGTGACTGATTTTTTCATTATTAAAAATGACTTCACCGTTATTCGGTTTTATTATTCCGGTAACTGCTTTTAATATTGAGGTTTTTCCCGCACCATTTGCCCCGATTAAGGTTGTAATACTTCCTTGTTTAACCATTAAGTTAACATCTTTAACTGCTTCTGCTTTTCCATAATTCACACATAATCCATGTATTTGTAAAATATCCCTAGCTTCCCCCAAGATATGCTCGAATGACTTCTTCATTGTTTCGCACCTCCTCTGGGGTACCCTCAGCAATTTTTTCTCCATAACTTAGTACAACAATTCGGTTGCATAACTCCATAACCGCTTTCATGTTGTGTTCTACAATCACAATGGTTATGTTTTTTTCTCTGTTTAATTTATTCAAAACGTCAACGGCTTCCCTAATCTCCACCATATTCATTCCTGTTAAAGGCTCATCTAGCAGTAATAGTTTGGGCTTTGTCGCTAATGCCACACCAATGCCTAACATCCGCTGCGTTCCATGCGGCAAATTTTTAGAAAGCTCATCTCTAACATAGGAAAGATTTAAGGTTTCTAATATTTCTAAAATTAATGCTTCCCTTTCTTTGTCACTCATTTTACTCAGTACAGTCCCCATGAAAATATTTTCATACACTGTCATTTCATCAAACAGGACATTGTGCTGGAATGTACGAACTAATTGTCTTTTATTTAAATATTCAGGCTTTTTATTCGTCACTTCTTCCCCATCAAAATAAATTTTTCCGGAAGATAAATTATAAAAGCCTGAAATTAAATTAAATGTTGTACTTTTCCCAGCACCATTTGGCCCGATTAATCCCAAAATATCACCATTATTCACATTAAAGGAGACATCATTTACAGCTGCGATGCCGCCAAAAATACGGGTCATCTTATTTACCTTTAAAAGAGCTGTCAAGTTTTGGCCTCCTCTCGACTAGCTATTTTTGAATTTTTATCCTTAAGTAAACTAATAGAATTTAAGGTACCAACCAATCCGTTCGGCAAAAACAACATGGCAATAATAATCGCTAAACCATATGCAAGGGTTTCAAATGAACCGAAGCCTCTGATATATTCGGTCACGATCGTTAATAAAATTACCCCGATAATTGGCCCTACAAAATTATTTCTCCCCCCAATGATGACAAAACTAAGAATAATGATGGATAAATGGAAGGAAAAATCTTGAGGACTAATGACTAAATTAAAATGAGCAAACATTGATCCGCATATTCCAGCTATAAATGTGGAGATGACCAATGCAAGAACCTTATATTTAAAACTGTTAATGCCAATAGATCTTGATAAATCATCTGAATTCCTTATTGCGATTAGTATTTTTCCAAAGTTTCCTTTCTCAAGACGATACAAAATATACAATACTAGTAGAGTGACCACGGCAATAAAACCATAGTAATAATTCATTGGCATGGTGATTCCCGCTATACCATTTACGCCGCCTAAAACATCCTTCCAAACATTTTGGAAAAAAAGCCGCACCATTTCTGCAAACGCAAAACTTAATAATAGAAAATAAGCTCCTTTGACCCGAAAGGCAATCAATCCAAATACCACACTTATTACAGCTGCAATTAATCCGCTTAAAATAATCGCTATGATAAAAGGTACACTAAAGGAAATTGTTAACGCTGCAGAGACGTACGCTCCTATTCCAAAAAAGCTTGCATGGGCCAGATTAATTTCCCCAACAAGCATTGTAAAGCGAAAACTTACAGCCAATGCAGCATAAACACAAAGGATTGAAAACAAATGGGCATAATATGGATCCTTCACCAAAAATCCAATGGCAGCAACAACCAAAGTAACGATAATCCAACTCCTATTATTTTGTAACATTTCCCATCAGTCCCTGCGGTCGTATTATTAGCATTACCATCACCAAAACAAACGATAAGGTTGTGGCGAAAGCCAAATCAAAATAAAAGGTTCCAAAACTCTCAATCACACCTAAAATAAAACCAGCAATAATACAGCCAGGTATACTTCCCATACCGCCTAAAATAATGATAATAAACGCTTTCATTAAGTAGGCACCTCCAATATAGGGATCAACAACTGAGGCTGGTGAAACCAATACACCAGCAGAAGCAGCGAGAATAACCCCAACAACAAATCCCCATCTTGTAATAGATTTGTATTTAATCCCTTGCAGTTCTGCGGCCTCTTTATCTTGAGATATAGCTCTCATGGCCTTTCCAAATCTAGTCTTTTTAATAATTAGAGACATTCCAAAAGTAAAGAGCAATGCTAAAATAAATATCGCTATACGCTCATTTGAAATTACACCGCCAAACAAATTACTCGTACCTTCAAAAATCGAAGTTACATTTTTAGGGTTAGCGGAGAAAAGCATTAGGTATACTACCTGCAATACCATGGAAAGTCCTAGAGAAATAATTAAGCCTGAAATCATATCACCATGAAATCGCGAAAATATAGCCAATTCTACAAAATAGCCAACAATTCCTACTATTAATATTGAAAAAATAAAGGCTATAAAATAGGCTAAATAACTATTCAAATTTGCCAAAAATCCCCATTGGTCGATAAACAAATAGGTAAGAAATGCACCAGCAGTATAAAATTCACCGTGGGCAAAGTTAACAATTTTCATTACACCAAACACCAAGGTAAGACCCAATGCAAAAATGACGTATATTGCTCCAGTTTGTAACGAGTTAACTAGTAATTGGATAATAGAATCCAATGTGCATTCACCTCTTCCTCAAGATGAGTGATATAAGAGCGGGATGACTTCCAAGCCACCCCTGCTCGTCCTCTATTTAATTCCTTTCTCTTCTAATTCCTTTGGAATGATTCTTTTTACTTCCACTGGTGACCCATTTTGTATTTGAGTAATGGTTATAGGAAGAAGCATTTGTTGAGCGATACCGTAGGTTGCTTTATAACCAAAAGCAGTTGGGCCGTAAGAACTATCTACTTTAACTTCTTGAAGTGCCTTGATTAACTTATCAGGGTCCAAACTTTCTGTCTTATCAATGGCAGCTTTTATCGCCATTAACCCATCATAAGACTGCATGGAAATCGCATTTAGAGTTTGTTTTAATTCTTGATTGGCTTTTTTTGCCAATTCCTTTTGGACATCGGTAGCAATTTTACTATTAAAATCTGGAGCTAACCCTAGGTAAACGTTATTTGCCGCTTCTCCTGCAGCAGCAATCAATTGATCAGCACTTGTTCCTGCCCCAATTATTTTCACGCCATCCCATCCCTGCTCTGATAGGGCTTTCAAAATTAATCCTGCATCACCTGGAGGGGTTGCGCCTAAATCAATAATATCTGGTTTTTTGGAAAGAATTTTTGTTACAATTTGTGAAAATTCGGTTGTGCCTCTTTCGTAATAATCCTCAACCACTATTTCAAGTCCCTTTTCATCCCATACTTTAAGCGACACTGCTGAAGTATCCGTTCCTGTTGCATCATTGGGATTTATGACAGCAACTTTTTTAAGATTATGATCTTTTTCAAGAATATAAGTGGAGATTGGTTCAATAACCTCTCTAGGTGTATTCAAGGTTGTGTAAGTATAAGGGAATTTCTTTCCTTTTATGTCTGGAGTCCATGCTGAGGTAAAATGGATTACTTTCGCTTTCTCAGTTAAGGTGTGTAATGCTAGTGTTGGTGCACTGCCAATAGAACCCGCAATAAATTTAACTTTATCCTTATTAATTAGTGTTTGAGCTACTTGTGCTCCTGTCGTTGCATTATATTTATTATCATAGGCTATGACCTGAAAGGTATATTTCTTCCCGTCAACTGTAACTCCACCTTCCTCATTGATCTTATTGGCTGCTTGTTTGGCTGCCCATTCAGAAGTGATTCCCCAGTTGGCGGCTGCCCCTGACAATGGAACACTCAGCCCCACTTTAATGACATTCTTTGAATCCCCTGAGCTTTCCGAATTGGACGAAGACTGGCTTCCACATGCCGTAAGTAAGAGTAGTAACGAGATCAAAGCAATACTTAAAAATTTTTTCCGCAAATTATTTAAAACTCCCATTAGCATCAAATCTCCCTTCAATTATAGGTGCGGCCAAATGCCACCAGAAACTGGCATGATATGTCCAGTAATATAGCTCGATTCATCACTAGCTAAAAATAATGCTGCATTAGCGACATCTGCTGGCTTCCCCAATCTTCCCAATAACGTTTGTTGACGATATTCTTCTAGAGTTTCACTATCCATGCGATCTAAAATAGATGTTTGAATTAACCCGGGTGCAATACAATTAACATTAACATTCGGGCTCAATTCCTTTGCGGCGGTTTTTGTAAAAGAAGCTACCCCTGCCTTCGCTGCCCCATAATCTGAGTATCCTTTTTCACCTTCAAAATGGATCGTGGAAATATTGATGATTTTCCCATATCCATTTTGAATCATCTTTGGCGAAACTAATTTGGTACAATTAAACGTACCCTTTAAATTTAGTTCCATCGTTTGATCCCATCGCTCGTCATCAATTTCAAAAATGGATTTAACTAAACTCTTATCCCGAATACCGCCAACAACATTAACAAGAATGTCTATTTTACCGAATTCTTCGTTAACTCCATTTACCACTTCTTTTATCTCATCAAAAACTAGTACGTTTGCCCGTATTGCTAAAATATTTTCATGATCCACAAAATCTAATAATTTTTCTCTGGTTTCAAACAATCTTTTCTCAGAAATATCTGTTATGGCGATTTTGGCACCCTCTTCAGCAAAGCGTAAAGCAATTGCTTGCCCCATTGGCCCCCCTGCACCTGTAACAAATGCAATCTTATTTCTTAGTCGCAAAATTTCCATCCCCCTTAATTTTTTTCCTTTTATTTTTTATAAAATCAATCATTATTCCTCCTTCTTTTATTTTTACTTGCAATTTTTATGCCAATTTTTGTTCTTTTTAAAACCTGGTTTTCTATAATCGTTTTTTTACACTTATGCAAAAGATTCGCAAAAATAAGAAACACTTTTGCGAAAGGCACCTTAAATAAATGAAAGTTTTTAAATACAAATTAAAAAAATAAAAAACACACAGAACCTGTGTGTTTAATCTATATCTACTATGTTTAATAATGATAGTTTTAATCTGAGATTGCCGGTAAAGAAAGGATAACCTCTGTACCTTTACCGGGTGAACTATGAATCTTAATTTTGCCATTCATACTTTCAATGATTCTATAAACCACCATCATCCCCAGCCCAGTTCCGTTTCCCGTCATGGTAAAATAGGGCTCGCCTAGCCTTTCAAGCACTTCTCTGCTCATTCCAACACCATTATCCAGTATATGGATGTTACATACCGAAAGGGCCGCCATACAAGGTACCCAACCAAAGAGGGATCCTCCGCAAATCAAAATTCAACCCGTTATCTTTATAGAAGGAAAATACCATACAAAACAATATGGTGGTTCCATAGGTGACGAGAATTCCATACTTTTTTACAAATGGACTTTCAGGCTTACTTTCATTCCAGAATTGATGATCAATCATTGCGATTATAATAACCAATAAGTTAAAAAGCATATTACTGCTTTCATTAATCATTAAAAATTCCCCTTCATCTGCATTTCCTTCTATATATGCTGCATCACTATTTTGTCCTTCGGGATAAATACTGATAACCTAAAAAGATATTATCATAGACCAAATAGAATTCCCATATCGGCTTAATAAAAATGAAAGAATAATTAAACAAAAAAACAAGCCGAAATGAATTCGGCTTGTAATTATAATTATGCTTAATTAACTTGATTCCCCAAGCTTGGCGGCAATAACTTCTCACTTTCAAATACCTTTCCAAGTGCTTCGTCAGCTTTTTCAAAGGTTGCGTCTGCTGCTTCAAAATTTGGGGCTTCTTTTTTCAATTCATCAGCTTTTGCTTGGTAGGACGCTGCAAATTCTTTTATGACGGCTTCAAGCTCTGACTGATGGTCCTTCAACTCTGCTGGAATTTGAATGACGTTCAGTTCATCGGCAATGGCTGCTGCAGCCGCACTTGCACCTGCTTTATCCTCAACTGTTGGCAGGTCTTCCGGCTTTGCGTCTTCCTTGGATGCCTTCGCTACATATGTATCTAAAGCCACATCTTTCGCGTTAATTTTCTTACCTAGCTCCGTATAGAATTTAACTAATTCCTTCTTTACATCCGTCTTGGGTGCTACTGCTTCCTCCGTATTTTTCTTTTCCCTCTCTGTCGTTTTTGCCTCGTCATTACTTGAGCATGCAGCAAGACCAATAGTCATAGTTAATGCTGCGAATGGTAATAAAAATTTCTTCATTTAGTTTTCCCCCTATTTCTCTATTGCTTTTTACAACATTGAATTAGACGGAGGAAAGGTCATTATAGTTTCACAAAATGGGAAATTTTTGTATTTTTTTAATAGAAATAACTTATTTTAATTTGGAGAAAATAATGAAGGATTAGCATGGATATGTTAATAAACCACATTTAGGAAAGGAAGGATGAAACCATGTCGATTCAATCCTTTCAACCGGGACAAATAGTATATGTAATTATTCGCAATCCTCATGCACAGGATGTGGCCAATGTCCAAGAAGCAGCGGTTGTTCAAAATCCCGAGTCACCAGGTGATTTGGCGCTGTTTGTTTATGAAACCTATTATCCATTAAATGATGAAGTAGCGGTTTTTAGTTCTTCTTTCGAGGCGGAAAATGCCTTTCAGGAAGCATTCGGCTACACAGAAATCGAGGGTTATTATGGTTAAACCCTTTGTCCCTCAACTTGTCTATGTAGAACCCGATGCATTGACCTATCCACTTGGAAAAGAGCTTGTGTCCAAATTTGAAAATATGGGGATTGAGATCAGGCAAACCACCTCCCATAATCAAATTCGGAATTTACCCGGAGAGAATGACTTTCAAAGGTATCGTGTCGCCAAATCAACACTCGTGGTCGGAGTAAGAAAAACGCTAAAATTTGATACCTCCAAACCTTCAGCAGAATATGCGATTCCCTTTGTGACTGGCTGCATGGGTCATTGCCATTATTGTTATTTGCAAACGACGATGGGCAGTAAACCCTATATCCGCACCTATGTCAACATTGATGATATTTTTGAAGCAGCCGAGAATTATATGAAGGAACGTGCTCCGGAACCAACACGATTTGAAGCATCCTGTACTTCGGACATCGTCGGTGTGGATCACTTAACCCACACCTTAAAAAAAGCGATTGAGTTTTTTGGTGAATCTGAATATGGAAAGCTTCGGTTTGTCACAAAGTTTGCCCATGTCGACCATTTGCTCGATGCCAAACATAATGGAAAAACCCGCTTTCGGTTTAGCATGAACGATGATTATATCATCAAAAATTTTGAGCCAGGCACCTCCCGCCAACAAGAAAGAATTGAGGCGGCCGGAAAAGTTGCGAATGCAGGATTCCCATTAGGTTTTATAATCGCCCCTATCTATTTACATGACGGTTGGAAGGAAGGTTATAAGGAAATGTTTGAAAAATTAGAGGCCAAACTTCCAAATGCAGCGAAAAAGGACTTAACCTTCGAGCTGATTCAACATCGCTTTACCAAACCGGCAAAAAAGGTCATAGAAAAAAACTATCCAATGACGAAATTGGAATTGGATGAGTCGAAACGGAAATGGAAATGGGGACGCTACGGGATCGGAAAGTACGTGTATACCGACCAAGAGCAAGAGGATATCAAAGATACCTTGGGTTCATATATCCATAATTATTTCCCTGAAGCAAAAATTGAGTACTTCACTTAAAGGAGTAGATTTTCATGACAAATTCAGATTTAAAAGAAAAGGTCCAGAAGGTTATCTCAGACCACAAAACGGGCATTCTATCGACAGTTGAAAATAATAAACCCCATTCCCGGTATATGACTTTTTATAACGACGAATTAACCTTATATACACCAACAAAAAGGGATACTGAAAAAATCGGGGAAATTGAGAAAAATCCGAACGTATCTGTTTTATTAGGCTATGAAAAAAAAGGACAAACTGATTCCTATGTTGAAATATCCGGAACTACCGCTGTTAATGATTCTGCTCATCTGAAACAACAATATTGGGAAGAGTCATTTAATCAATGGTTCAACGGCCCTGACGATCCGAACTATATTTTTCTGGAGATAAAACCAGAAACCGTTCGTATTATGAATCTTAATGGTGAACCATCACAAGAATTGAATTTGTAGATTCTCCCCCTTAAGGATTCAGTCGTCTAACTGAATCCTTTTTGTCTTCACGAACATATACCACATATTTGTGACAAATTTAAAATATTTTTTGACAATTTTGTGAACAAAGTTTTGACAATTTTGTGAACTCGGTGAATAATATATAGTATAAGAGTTTTGGAAGTGTAAATCATCCCCATCCCAAGGAGGTCGTAATGATGAATACGCGAATGAAAATATTACATGCAACAAAATGGGCCGGCAGTGTTACCTTACTAACAGGTATCATGATTTTTTTATACGGAATTGTAAGCGGTTTAATGCCGGTCACCGGGATTGGGATTGGTACCATTGTGGGAGCGGTGATGTTCTTTCTGATGGGAATGTTTTTTATCGCGACTGAGGAAATGGTAGAAAAGACGGATAAGGGATTAGAAATCCCGACAATGCCAATGAAACCGAGATTATATTTAGTAAAAAGATAAATGAAAACTCGCCGATTGGCGAATCCGGTAGGACGAAGACAGAGGAGTAGTTGAATTTATGCGTTAGGAAAAAAGAGAGCGTCTGTAAAAGACGCTCCCTTTCTTCATTTATCTACATATCCCAAAGGAAAATGAGTAATGTTCCAAAAACAGTAATCAGGGCCATGGCAATCATAAAAAATACCTTGCCATAAATTACCCACTTATCTTCTGATTCGCCAGCGTGCATAAACACAACAAGCTGCAGAAGAGCCTGAACAAATGCTGTGGCAACTAGGACAACCATTCCTTGTGCAAAGGAGAGTTTCAAGAAATAGACTGCCAGAGCAGCTGCCGTTAGGACTAAGGAAAAGACAAAACCAATTATTTGTTTTCGTGGGAATAATTCGCTCATCTTACATCATTCCTTTCAAATAGATGAAGCTGAAGATGAAGATCCAGACGACATCCAAGAAATGCCAGTAAAGTGAAAAGATAAAGGATTTATTCGCAGTTTCAGGCGTTAAGCCGCGTTTTTTCACTTGCAAAAGGATAGCTGTTCCCCAGAATAATCCGAAGGTAACGTGCAGTCCGTGTGTACCTAATGTAGTCATCAGCATGGCAGTAAATGCGCTAGTCTGCAATGTTGCACCATCATGGATATAGGTGATGAATTCATCAATTTCAAAGCCTAAGAACCCTAGACCAAGAAGAAGTGTAATCACAAAGAAGGTCATCATTGCTTTTTTGCGTCCTAGACGCATTGCGTGAACGCCAAGTCCAATTGTAAAACTACTTGTTAATAACAAAAGTGTTTCTATAATAACCGGAGCTATTTCAAAAATTTCTGTACCACTTGGACCGCTTCCGGTTCTATGCTCTAACGTAAAGTAAGAGGTAAACAGTGTAGCAAACAGCATAATTTCAGCTGCAAGGAAAACCCAAAAGCCAAAAATATTCAGTCCGTTTTGTTTTGTACCATATTCTAATGGCAGCGAGTGATCGACGTTCATTATTTAGCACCTCGCAGTTTTGTTTCAGTTTCTTCTATTTCTTTAACAGAAATATATCGGCCGTGGTCCTGTTCGAATGAGCGTAGAGCCATACATGCCAAAATTCCAATTAGTGAAAGAATTGCCGGAATCCATAAGGAGAAGACCAGCGAAAATCCTAACACAAAGAAGATTGCGCCCATAATAAATGGAACTCCGCTGTTATTTGGCATATGGATTTTTTCCACTTTACCCGGGAACAGCTCATGACCTTTTTTCTTGGAATCCCAGAATGCTTCACTAGAAGCAACCTGAGGCTCGATGGCAAAGTTGTATTCCGGTACAGGAGTATGTGTTGCCCATTCAAGCGAACGTGCATCCCATGGATCTGCACCAACATTTCTTGGTGAATAACGAACACTGTAATAAACGTTATAGACAATCAATGCAAAGCTGATGGCCATAACACCTGCACCAACGAATGAAACCATATTTAATGGTCCATAACCTGTTGCTTCTGAATAAGTGTACATACGGCGTGCCTGACCATCTAAACCAGTAATATACATTGGGAAGAACGCTAAGCAGAATCCGATTGTAAGCGTCCAGAATGACCATTTCCCAATTCTTTCATTTAACATAAAGCCAAACATTTTTGGCCAATAATACGTTAGACCAGCTAGCATAGCAAATACTACACCCGGGATAATTGTGTTATGGAAGTGAGCTACTAAGAACATTGTGTTATGGTACTGATAGTCAGCAGCTGACATCGCTAGCATGACCCCTGTCATCCCGCCGATTACAAATAGCGGAATAAACCCTAGAGAGTATAACATTGGAACGGTAAATCGAATTTTCCCTTTCCATAAAGTGAATAACCAGTTGAAAATCTTAACACCTGTTGGAACGGCAATCATCATTGTTGTAATAGAGAAGAAGCTGTTTGCTACTGCCCCCTGCCCCATCGTAAAGAAATGGTGTGCCCAAACCATACAGGATAATGCTGAGATAATAACCATGGATGCAACCATTGATTTATAGCCATAAAGGTTCCGGCCGGCAAAGGTTGAGATAACCTCACTGTAAATACCAAATGCAGGTAATATAAGGATATAAACTTCAGGATGTCCCCAAACCCAGAATAGGTTGGCCCAGAGCATATCCATACCGCCATTTGTCGTTGCAAAGAAGTGAGTTCCGAACAATCTGTCCATGGTTCCCATCGCAAGCGCAACTGTAATGACAGGGAAAACCGTTACGATGATAAGGTTTGTTACTAAAACAGACCATGTAAACATCGGCATTTTCATTAAGGTCATGCCAGGTGCTCTCATTTTCATTATTGTTGTAATCATGTTAATACCGGTCATTAGTGACCCAATACCAGATATTTGAATCGCAATCATATAATAGTTCGTTCCTACATGTTGGCTGAAATCATTCCCTGCGAGCGGGAAATAAGAAGTCCATCCTGCATCAGGAGATCCGCCAATAACAAAAGAGATATTAAACAGCATCGCACCAAAGAAGAATAGCCAGAAGCTTATTGCATTTAATCTAGGGAAGGCCACGTCACGTGCGCCAATTTGTAACGGCACAAGGTAGTTCATGAAGGCAAAGATAAATGGCATCGCCATGAACATGACCATAATAACCCCGTGTGTTGAGAAAACTTCATTGTAATGCTGAGGATCAAGCAGTTTATTATCAGGTACAGCCAGCTGGGCACGCAGCATAATCGCGTCCACGCCGCCGCGGAATAACATAATTAAGGCAGAGAGTAAATACATAATCCCAATCCGTTTATGGTCAACTGTTGTTAACCATTCGCGCCATAAATATCCCCATTTTTTGAAATAGGTTAGGCCTGCAATAATGGCAACCACTGTTAGGCCAATCGCTACCATAGATGCATAGATTGCAAGACTTGGATTTGGTATGGCAAAACGTTCAAAGAACTCCATCCTTTATTAACTCCTTTCGAGAGATTAATTTTTTCAATAATTCGTTTCATAAACCTTTTAACAATTACTCATGATTTTGGTGATCTGACATATCCATATCCATTTCCATTTTTGAGTGGTCAGTTTGACCTTCCTCTGGTTTTGCGGAAGGACTATGATCGTGTTCTGGTGCTGGACTAAATTTTAAATGAGTCCCTGTAAAAGTCATTTGTCCAAGGTGTCCTGGCTTTAATAACTCATCAAATTTTTTCTCTGATAAAGGTTTTGCCGTTTTCTTAACGTCTTTTACCCATTTATCGAAATCTTTTTCAGACATTGCTGTAACATTAAACGTATTTTCAGCAGTACCTTTACCGCTGAAGTTCGCGTTACGGCCCATCATTTCACCCGGTTCATCTGCAGCTAAGTGCAGTGTCGTCACCATATCTGACATAGCGTATTTTTGACCGCCAAGTTGTGGAATCCAGAAGCTAGTGATTGGTCCGTAGGAATAAAGCTTAAATTCGATCGGCCGGTCTGTTGGAATATACAAATAGTTGACCGTTTCAATATTTTGTTCAGGATAACTAAAATGCCATTTCCAGTCAGATGAAGATGCATAAATGACTAAAGGATCTTTATCCTGATATTTTATTGGTTTTGCTTCGACAATATTGTTACTTTGAACAGAAACGATTGAAAAGTAAGTGACAATGATGACAGGAATACCGACGCAAATTAGCTCAACCCATTTATTTCCTTCAATGTGAGGCGGTTCATAATCTGGGCTTGCCTTTGAGGCACGATACTTAATTAGCACATAAATCAAAATAGCGAAAACTACAATTACTATGAACGACATGATCCCAATAGATAACAAAATATCGTGGGCTTGCCTTTCGGCTTGCGGCCCTTTAGGATCAAGAACCATAAGTGGTTCACATCCTGTAAGCACTGTGACAATAGTGAGAACAAGCAGTAACAAAGCCGATTTTACTTTCATGCTAGTACCCCTTTCTTTTATTTAAAAAATATCATGTTAAAAAAATTTTTTGTTTGTGATTTACATCACATCATTAGTAACTATCTTAATACCAAACATTATTAAAAGACACCCATTCAGAAGATTTGTCACCAAATGTTCAAAAATAATTCGACACTTTGTAAAAGTTAGGTCTATACATTTGCTTTTTTAATATAGATTTAATATTGGTCAACGGATAGTTGAGAATTATGGAAAAGCACCCTTAAAATTCCTTCACATTTATGTTTCTATTTAAAAAATTCAGATTCACTGTAGTGAAAAAACAAAGCAAAGAAGCGATCACCACCGATCGCTTCTTTGCTTTGTTTTTTATTGATTTAATGCGTTAACAGCATTTATTAATCCAAATCCAGCCTTTTCATCATAACCTGGTTTAAACACATCCTCTGCTGAAGACTGGATGATTTGTTTTACCTGCGCAGGCTTAAGAACGTCTTTTCCGTACTTCGCGATGATCACTCCCGCTAAGGCAGCTGTTTTTGGTGCGGCCATTGAAGTGCCGGCTTTATATCCATATCCACCGCCAGGAATTGTACTTAGGCAAAGATAAAAATTTTCTCTTCCTGCTCCAGTGGCAGGATCATAATTTGGTCCCAAATCCCCGCCAGGTGCCATCACATCAATTTTTCCTACTCCATAATTTGAATAGAATGCTAGATTTTTTTGAGCCCCGCCGGCTGAAACCCGAATCATCGTTTGACTGCTCGGGCTTCGGTGTGTTGCGCCTTTATCATCTCCCGACAGTTGGCCTGGACTGCTTAAATCAAGCCCATTATTACCTGCGGAACCAACTACAGTTACCCCTTTTTGAATAGCATATTGAATAGCACGATTAAATAAGCGAACATCTGCTATAACATCTTTAGTTACATACTCAGGGTCTTGGAACCAGTCGTAACCGCCAAGGGACATATTGACAACATCAACATTGTCATCTGCAGCTGTCATTAGAGCCTCTGCAATATGGGAAGTTTCAGCACCGCCAGTTGGTCCAAAGACACGGTAGGCTGCCACTTTCAGGTCTGGTCCAACACCTAAAACTCTTCCTTTCCCGGCAATCGAACCAGCCACGTGCGTGCCGTGTCCATTTTCATCCATCGCATTCGAATATCCCGGCACAAATGATTTTCCATAAATATAGTTCGCTTTTAAATCTGGATGGTTATAATCAATACCTGTATCAATTATACCAACCACAATCTCTTCTCCTGAAACTGGCATTCCAGTTCCTCCTGGTAAATTCCATGACTCCCCATTATTGGTTACCTGTTTAATATCCCATTGAAGCTGTTCATATAAATCAGCTGTACCAGAAGTCCCTCCAACTTCCGCGGCTTCTTGTATAGCAGCTTCCTCTGGGTAAACTATATTTTCTTCACCTGCATCCAAAACAAGACTCGATTTTTTCACCTTGTCCAAAAAAGCAGTATTTGTTGAACTTACTTCAACAGCCCCCAACTTATCCAGCTTCCCTGTCACTTTTCCGCCGGCGTCCTTGATCATTTTTTCATATCCTGCCGGAAGCTGGGATTGATCCTTAAAAATTACTATGTACTCCTTGTTCACAGGTGCAGCACTGCTTTTTGAAATCCCTCCGCTAAATATAACGGATGCTCCCAAAGCAACAGATAAAGCGCTTCCAAAAATCTTCTTCTTCTTCTTCTTCATCGTTTGAACCTCTCCCTTTCTCTTTTTCTCAATTTTCATTATATTATTTTAAAGGGACTGTAGACATTCTACTAAAGTCCTCATTACAATCTTTTTATACACCACTTTCTTCCTATTTTTGAATAATTATCCACTAACATTTCCACCTATACCCAAATTCGTCCAATTGTTTGGATAACCCATGCAGGACAACCACTTTCCCAATAAAATAAATTACAAAACTTTTTAATGCTCCATGTTTTAGGGAGTGGTCAAATGGGAGCAATTAACGGAAAAGAATTTATCGAACGTATGGATCGTTTAAACAAGGAAATTTGGCTGGATGGAGAACGGTTGGAAGGGCAAATTTCTGATCATCCTGCATTTAGAGGTCTTCTTCAAAGTAAAGCATCTTTATATGATTTACAGTTTGATTCGACCCTGAAAGAAAAGCTAACCTTTTTATCCGATGAGACGGAAGAGCGGATTGGGCTATCCTATTTACAGCCACGGACGAAAGAGGATTTAAAAAGAAGGCGGACCATGATCGAAATTTGGGCCAGACATACCAATGGGCTGATGGGTAGAAGTCCGGATTATATGAATTCAGTCGTTATGGCCTTTGCCTCCTCCGCCTTATTTTTAAAAGGGAGTGAGAATTGCTTTCCGGAAAATATTATTTCCCTCTATGAAAGGGCAAGGAATCAAGATCTCTCGTTTACCCACACCTTTATAACTCCCCAGGTTAACCGGTCGCAAATCAACTTTGAAAAATCGAAAGAACCAATTGCCGCCAAAATTGTCGGGAAAAACGCAAAGGGAATTATTATCAAGGGGGCTCGCCTGTTAGCGACCCAAGGCGGTTTAACGGATGAAGTTCTAGTTTATTCAGCCGGCGGAGTGACAAATGACGCGGATGCCTATGCATTTTCCATCCCTTCTGATACAAAAGGACTTAAATTTCTTTGCAGAGAGTCGTTTGTAAGCGGTGAGTCAGTCTTTGATTATCCGCTCAGCTCGCGTTACGAAGAAATGGATACGATTTTAGTCTTTGATAACGTGGTGGTTCCGTGGGAAAGAGTCTTTTTTTACGAAAATGTCGATGCAGCAAATGAATTCATGGAGAAAAGCTCATTCTACCATCACGCCTACCACCAGGCCATCACTAGACAGGTTGTGAAAACAGAATTTCTATTGGGACTTGCCGAGTCCCTTTCGGATACAATCAATGTTTGCGGATATCAGCATATTCAAGAAAAACTTTCAGAAATCATCATCGGACTTGAAACGATGAGGGCGCTGCTGCTCAAATCTGAGGAAGAGGCGGAATTGGATGAGTGGGGTTATATGAGACCAAGCCTCATTCCTCTTAAAGTCGCTAGCAATGTCTTTCCAAAAATTTATCCTAGATTCAGCGAAATCATTCAATTAATTGGCGCGAGTGGAATGGTTACCTTGCCGACTGAAAAGGACTTTAATTCCCCTATAAAACAGGATTTGGAATCCTATCTGCAAGGCTCTAGAAAAAATGCTGAGGAACGCGTCAAGCTTTTTCGATTAGCCTGGGACCTGACGATGAGCTCATTTGGCACAAGGCAAACCCAGTATGAACGGTACTTCTTCGGCGACCCTGTCCGCTTGTCGAGCGGTTTGTATCATACCTATCCAAAGGAAGAATATTGCAAGCGAGTTAAAGATTTGCTCGATTTAAAAGAATAGGATATCCCTGCACACGGGATATCCTATTCTTCTAAATATTTTGATGTGTCACCTGCAACTTCGACAGCAATGGTCTTTTATTTTCCCAAGAAACCCGAACCGGCAGATTAAAAAATTGGCTAAGGCTCTCGCTCGATAACAGTTCATTGGTGTTTCCGTACGCAAAAACCTGCCCCTCCTTTAGCAACAAGGTTTTATTGAATACAGGCAGAATCTCTTCAACATGATGAGTAACATAAATGATGGCTGGTGCATTTGGATTTTTGGCAATCGTTTCGATTGATTCCAATAGTTTTTCACGGGCAATAAAGTCCAGACCGTTCGTTGGCTCGTCGAGAATCAGCAAAGACGGGTCAGCCATTAACGCGCGGGCAATTAACACCCGCTGTTTCTCCCCTTGCGATAAAGTTTCATAATTTCTGTTAGCATAATCGATGCAGCCAAGCTCCTCAAGTAAGGAAATGGCTTTTCTTCGTATTTCGTCTGTGGGAGTTTCATAGAGACCAATGGAAGCGAATGCTCCGCTTAGTACCACTTCAAAGGCATTATCGCCCGGGTGAAATTTTTCCTGAAGTGAGGATGAAACAAAGCCAATTTGCTTGCGCAGCTTTTCAGCAAGATAGGTTTTCCCAAACTCCATTCCTAAAACATTAATTTTTCCCTTTGTCGGGAAATTATAGGCGTTCAGCAAATTTAGGATGGCCGTTTTACCAGAACCGTTTAAACCGAATAAAACCCAATGCTCCCCTTTTCCTACTTGCCAATTGACATTTTTTAAAATCCATTTATCGCTCCGTTTGAGCGAAACGTCCTTTAGTTGCAGAATCATTATTTTACTCCCCTCTTATGATTGACTTTATACATAATATAGTATCAAAATTTTCCAAAAATAAAAATATTGAGAGTTTTCCACTCTAAAAAAAGCAATTATGAACATTCTTTGAAACTATTCTATTTATAAGTGTTTCCCCAACTTTCGCCGCATAATTCTACAAATTTCTTGGTTTACGATTGCTATATTTTGAACGTAAGGAAAATATTAATTTCCTATTGTTCAACATTTCACAATAAATGATTTTAGGGAGGAACAATCAATGGCATTGGAAGAAAAAATGTTACAGCAAAAGCAAACAGTCTCGGGTGTTGACCGATTAGCAGCTAATGCGGCTCAGGCAGCTACGGAGTTTCGCAGCTTTACGCAGGAAATGGTCGATGAAATTGTCAAGCAGTTGGCACTTGTTGCACTCGAGAACCACGATAAATTTGCCAGAATGGCTGTTGATGAAACGAATCGAGGCCTTTACGAAGATAAAATCACGAAAAATATGTTTGCAACAGAGATGATTTATCACACCCTTCGAAATCTGAAAACGGTCGGCATTATCAGTGAAAACGCGCATGAGGGCAGCTATGAAATTGCCGAACCTGTCGGGGTCATCGCCGCGCTGGTGCCTGTGACAAATCCCACATCCACTGTCATTTATAAATCTCTTATTTCTATGAAAACAAGAAATCCGATTATTTTTTCCTTTCACCCCGTTTCACAGAATTCGGGAAGGTTCACAGCTGAACTTCTAAGAGAAGCCGCTGTCCGTGCAGGCGCTCCTGAAAATTGTATTCAATGGATGGAAACTACCACTCTAGATGGTATCAATATGTTAATGAAGCATCCAAAAGTATCGCTAATTCTTGCGACGGGAGGTTCTAGCATGGTGAAAGCCGCATATAGTTCCGGCAAACCGGCAATTGGTGTCGGGCCAGGCAATGTACCTTGTTATTTCGAAAAAACTGCCAATATCAAGAGCTCCGTCCAAGACCTGATTATGTCGAAAACCTATGATAATGGAATGATTTGTGCCTCTGAGCAAGCATTAATCATCGATAAAGAAATCTATACTGAAGTCATTACGGAAATGATCGCCAATAACTGTTACTTTTTAAATGAGGAGGAAAGGAAACAGTTAGAAAAAGTAGCGATAAAAGAAGAAACCGGCTTCCTCAATCCGATGATTGTCGGCCTTCCAGCCTTTAAAATTGCCCAAATGGCCGGAATCGAAGTTCCATTTGATACCAAGGTTTTAGTAGTCGAGTTGGAAGGAGTAGGACCGAAATCTCCGCTATCCTGCGAAAAACTAAGTCCTGTCCTTGCCTGCTATAGGGCAAATAGTACGGAGGAAGCCTTTAACCTGGCAGAAGCCACATTAGAATACGGTGGACTCGGCCACACCGCTTCCATTCATACGGCTAATGACCAGATTGTTGAACAGTATGCAATAAGAATGAGGGCAGGACGGATCCTAATCAATACTCCTTCCGCCCAAGGGGCAACTGGAAACGTTTATAACGATTTACTGCCGACACTCACCCTGGGCACGGGCACATATGGAGGAAACTCGGTTTCAGTCAATGTCGGCGCCATGCATTTACTTAATATTAAAAAGGTCGCCAAACGCAATAATAACGCCCAAATCCTAAAGACACCGCCACAAATTTATTATCGTAAGAATTCTGTTCAGGCATTGGAAATCATCCCGGATATTAAAAGGGCATTTATTGTCACAAGCCCAAGTTCGGTGAAAAATGGTTATGTCGATAAAGTGCTCCATTTTCTAACGAAACGGCCTGATTTTGTCCACTATGAGGTGTTTTCTGAGGTGGAGCCTGACCCTAGCATCGAAACGGTCATGGCGGGTGCTGAATTGATGAGACACGCTAAGCCAAATATGATCATTGCCTTAGGAGGCGGTTCTGTCCTTGATGCCGCAAAAGCGATGTGGTTATTTTACGAGGATTCTGAGGCAAACTTTAACACTTTGAAACTGAAGACTCTTAATCCGAGAAAACGAGTTGTGACTTATCCGAAGCTTCGGGAGAAGGCTAAGTTGATCGCGATTCCAACTACTTCCGGAACAGGTTCGGAGGTTACCTCCTTTGCCGTCATCACGGATAAAAAAGCGAATATTAAATACCCGCTTTCCGACCCGGAACTATTACCAGATGTGGCGATCATCGATCCACAGTTCTCGATGACTGTTCCGAAGGAAATCACGGCAGACACCGGGATGGATGTCTTAACACATGCTCTTGAAGCTTTTGTTTCAGTCGTTGCCAATGATTTTACAGACGGACAGATTATTAAGGCCATTCAGCTAGTATTTGAGTATTTGCCAAGGGCATACCGTAACGGTTCTGATGAGCTGGCACGCGAGAAAATGCATTACGCTTCCACGATTGCGGGCCTTGCATTTAATAACGCCTATTTAGGAATTAATCACAGCCTTGCCCATGCTGTTGGCGCCGAGTTCAATATCGCTCACGGCCGCGCAAACGCGATTTTCTTGCCGCTTGTTATTCGCTATAACGCGGTGAAGCCGACGAAATTTACGCCATTTGCCGGTTATGAGTATTATAAGGCTGATAAACGTTATGCTGAGCTGGCAAAAATGCTGGGGCTTCCGGCACGGACAACGGAAGAAGGTATAGAAAGCTTGGTTGAAGCGGTGATCAGTTTGGCGAGAGAGCTCGATCTGCCGTTAAGTGTCGAGGAATGCGGTGTGAGCCAGCCTGTATATGAAAGCAAGATTGCCGAGATGGCCTTACATGCCTTTCATGATCCTGATACAAACGTCAATCCAAAGCGTCCATTAACTAGAGAACTGATGGAAATCCTGCGTCAAGCTTATAAAGGGGTATAGTTTTAATATATGGGAGGTGCCTCAAGCGGGGATTTGAGGCACTTTTTTTTGTTTGGGTTTATCCAATATTTAAAAATATCTTTCCAGTCTCTTCCCCATTATTAGCCCTACTTGATTAAAGAAAACCACTAAGATGACGCCAACTGGGATGCTGATCCAAATCATTGGCCAATCAATGGCCTCAATCTCTAAGGCAAATTGGTAGAAATATAGACAAAACGGGATCAATATAATAACGGCAGTGACTACACCAGGAGTATATCTTTTAAGAATGATAGCCTGGCCAATGTGGGTGAAGGAATGGATAAACAAAATGGAAACGACCGAAAGAATTCCTATCAAAGTCCAATCCTTTGCTTCCCCGCTCATCGCAACAATAACCACTATCAAAATACCCATATACTCAACCAATACAGCCAAAGCAAAACCGGCTGTATGCCTTGGGAACACCCGGATGAAGTAGTTGTGGAACCTTTGCGGAAGGACCTTTAGGATATCCTTCTCATTCCGTTTCAACCAGCCTTCCATGACGATGATTTCTTCAAAGTCGTGGATAATAAAAGCACTTGCCACCGCCCAGATCAGAATGGTTAATGTCATCTTCCTCCTCCTCTCACAATAATAAATTATTATGCTAAAACCATGATATCAAATTGGGTAAATTATCCAAAACAAAAAAAGCCACCCAATCAAACAGTTTTGATTTAGGCTGGCTTAATCCATCTTTTTATATCCTATTCTGCTAGAGACCTGTATTTCCCGCTAAAATAAATAAGCGGTTCGGCGTTGGATTCTTCAATGGAAATTTCAATTACCCTACCTATAAATAGTGTATGGTCCCCTTCCACATGTGCAGCTGTTACTTCACATGCAACCTGCGCCAGTGCCCCGGCGATAACAGGCACCCCGCCAAGCCGGTCAAACGCCACTTCCCGATGCTCCTTCAGCTGCCCCGCGAAAATCATCGACAACTCCTGCTGTTCAGCCGACAGGATATTGACCGAGAATGTATTGGACTTTTTTATTTTTTCAAGCATAGATGCTTTTTCCGCAATTGATACGACAACAAGTTTTGGGTTGAGCGATACAGACATAAACGCATTTGCCGTCATCCCGTGAGCCTTGCCATCCACCTCTGTTGCCACCACTGTTACCCCTGTTGCAAACTTCCCCATCGCATTTCGAAATAAACGATCATCCATTAGCAGTCCCTCCCAGCTTTCCACATTAATTTATAACTATGTTGCAAAACCAATATAAATGAATGTTAAAAGCAGGTACCTATAAAAAGCACCTGCTTTTAACATTCTATAAACCACCCAGCCCAGAAATCAGGATCCCAAAACAAGCTGTAAATAATAGAATATTAATCCCGAGACCAATCAATGCCCCCTGGCCCATCCGCTTCCTTCCCTTTGTAAAACAAATGATTGGAATCACAATCAAGGCAATGGCGGCTATACATAGATAAGCAAAAAACATCGGGGAGAAAACTAACAAAACCAATAACCCTAGAAGATAAATCCCGATGGTGATGCCAATCCCAATCCATAGGTCTTTTAAACTCCCATCCTTTGAATTGTTCCCTTGATTTTGATTTATGCCTATTCCCCCCTTAAATGCTCAAAACTACTATTTTATGAATGTTCGTTCTTCCAGTTCCTGTTGGATTTTCTTCAATTCTTGTTCCTTTTCATCCCGATAAAATAAATTGTACGTATCAAACGGAATAATCCGGCCATCTGGATGGGCGATATGGACACAGGATTTTTTTACGGAGCGGACATCAAAGTTATGTGCATCTAAGAACTGCATAATAATCACCCGGAAGACGTTGTCATAGCCGATTTCTCCCGGCATTGCCACCTTTGGCAGGCAGCATAATAAGTCCTTCAAGGACAAGGCCGAGGAATCTGGAGAATGGTTCAAGGAGAACAATTTAAAAATCATATTTTTAATATTATCGTCCTGTTCAAAAACGATGGTGTTGCGCTCGCCTTCCAGCAAAATATTAGGATCGATTAATCCTGTTAGCGGCGTCACATCCCCATTAAGCTTTAAGGCATAGCCCATTGCCAGGCAATCAGGATGGCATGGTACGGGGATTATATCCTTTGATCCAAACACATTCGATTGGTCAATAATCATTTGCCGCACTTCACTCAGCGTTAAGCGGTTAACAGAAGGGTCATATTCCTCCAATCTACCTGCTGCTTGAATAGGCTGAAAGGTCACCCCGCGGACACACTTCTGCTGCAGACCGTATTGAATGATTTTGCCTACTTCATGGTCGTTTAATCCCTTTTTCAAGGTGACAACAAGTGTAGTTGATATATTAAATTCATTTAAATGGTCAATCGCCTTTTGACGAATCTCTCGTAAATCTACTCCCCTTAATTCCTCCAATGCTTCTTTTTCAAAGCTGTCAAATTGAAGATAGATTTCAAAGCCAGGAGAATACGAGGCTAAGCGCTTGACGAATTCCTTGTCATTTGCGATTCGGAGCCCATTTGTATTCACCATTATATGCCGGATCGGCCGTGATTTTGCCATGTCCAGGATGTCAAAGAACTGCGGATGAATCGTTGGTTCGCCGCCGCTAATTTGGACGATATCAGGCTCACGCTCATTTTTAATAATGTTATCTAGCATAAATTCTATTTTTTCTATGCTGCGGAAGGTCCCTTTATGCGGCGAGGAATCCGCATAGCAAATCGGGCATTTCAGGTTGCATCGCTCGGTAATCTCCAATAATGTCAAACAGCTATGCTGTTCATGGTCCGGACATAGGCCACAATCATACGGGCAGCCATATTTAATTGGCGTATTCCAGCGATATGGCATTTCCGAGGGCTTAATAAATTCACGACACCACTTATAATAATCGACGTCTATTGAAATCAAAACCTTTTCCCTGCCGTGCTGCATACAATGCTTAACCAAATAAACCTTTTCATTTTCAATGATGACCTTGGCTTCCACTTTACGAAGACAGGTCGAGCAAATGCTGTTTGTTAATTCATAAAATAAATACGGCCGGTTAGGCATGGATTTCTCTCCTCTTCTCTGTTTGTTTTTTACTAATGAGCCATATGTAATACAGAATCCCCAGCAAGCTTGCCACTTGAATGTTGTTTAAAAGCCAATATGGGTGCGGGGTTGGTTTGATAAAATCAATCATGAACCGAAACGTTAAATAACCAAGCATGTACAGTTGAAATAGCAGGCCATCCCAGCCGATCCTATTTCTCTTTAGCTGAAAAAGCGCGACGGCAAGAGCACCCAAAAAAGCTATTTCATAAAGCTGTGTGGGGTGACGCTTGACTCCGTCCCCAAAGTCCACCCCGGTGATCCAGGTCGTGGCGGTCCCATATGTGTGGTCATCCAGGCCTGTTAAAAAACAGCCAATTCGGCCAATCATCATTCCAACGGCAAGTGGCAAAACAAAATCATCGCCGGTCGAGCGCGTCCAGGCAATGCATTTTTTGGCTGTTTCGACACCGATTAGGCCGCCTAACAAGCCGCCGACGATTGTTTTTCCTTCCATTAAATAAATAAGATTATGCCAATTTTCCAGCGTTTCCTTTGGGTCTTCAAGCCAATAGAGAAATTTGGAGCCGAAAGCAGCGCCTAAGATTGCCCCAACAATGACCCAAAGGGCTTTATCCATTGGGATTCTATCTTTATTTCGTGTATATAAATAAACGCGGAAGCCGATAAAATAGGCTAATGATTCTAATAATAGATGGGGGTGAATGCCAAAAATATAGAAAGGGAAGTTCACTAAAACGTTATCCTCCTTTCAAAGAATACTCCATGTTTTCTTCTTTATCTTATCAGAATCACAGGAAAAAATTATCATATTTTTTAAAATTTTCTAAACGTTATTGTATTTCTTTCTTTTTTTCGATCCTCGATATAAACTGATAGATGAACAAGTTTTATCCGAGGTGAATCTGTGAACTTTCCAATCCTTGAAACCAAAAGATTACAATTAATCAAACTCACCCATCGCCATGTCGACAGTTTGTTTGAAATATTTTCGCAAGATGAAGTAACGAGGTTCTATGGAACCGAACGGTTTACCCTGCCAGCCGAGGCCATGAAATTAATTGATTTGTTTCAAAAGAATTATCAAGATAAACGGGGAATCCGCTGGGGAATTAAGCTGAAGGAGAATCAAAAGATTATTGGAACCATCGGTCTTAATAACCTGCAACTGAAAAACAAACGAGCCGAAATTGGCTATGAACTGCATCCTGCCTATTGGAGAAAAGGGTATGCGACTGAAGCCATTAGAGAAGTATTACAGTTTAGTTTTACGCAAATGAATCTGTATCGGATCGGAGCCATTGTCTATCCGGAAAACGCAGCCTCGGTCAACCTGCTTCAAAAAATGGGCTTTACGAAAGAGGGCATTCTACGGGGCTATATGCATCAAAACAATCATATTCATGATACATATGTATTATCGATACTAAAGCCAGAATGGGAAAAGAGCCAGGAAAATAAGTAACCTGGCTCTTTTCATTCTTCAAAGTAGTCTTTAAATTCCTTCGGATCCTTAGCCTTTTCATTATGATAATAAGGATTATTTTCGGTAACGTTCTTTGGGTCCAAATTTGTTTTAATTACTAACATGGGTCCGGTTGGACTTTCTGCAATGATTCGGTCATTTAACTTATCAAAATCAGTCATATTGCCATTTCCCGGTTTTTTCGGTTCCAAGTGATTACCACCTCCTAGAAATTAGCATGCTGATTTTAACTGGTAATCATGCATTCAAACATTTCTCGAAAAAAAGAAAAACTAGGAAGCAAAAACCTCCTAGTTAAAGTTATTCTTCTTCGCCACCTACTAAGAAATCCGGACTTAATTCTTCGAATTCCTCGTCGTCAACATCCATGCCCCATTCATCATCATTGTCTCTGCATCCTTCAGGATTTACGCGGACACAAACCTTGGTTTCGCCAATGACTTCAACCAAGAACTCCCTTTCGACATGAACGATGATTTTGTTGCCATTTGGGGAAATGACGGCTTCACAGGTGTTTGGCTGCTGCAGTACTTTTGCTACAATTTCGCTGTCGTCCATGCAGTCATGGTCACGGTATTTTAACTTAATGACATCTGTGTATTGGACCCGTTCCGTAACAACTTCTGTTCTTGTGTTATCGTTAAAGGAGTACCAAGTATTGATGTCATAATGTCCGTGTATCTCAACCGTTTTACCAACTTTTTTCGCGTTATATTTATGGTTGATAACCCAACAGCCGAGAACGCTGGATGGATTGTGTGCCGGGCTAATCGTATGATTGGACTTTGTAAACTTCCGTCCCTTCGCTACTACGGCCTTCGCAAATATCTCTCTATATTCTCCCATTTTGCGCGAACCCTCCTCATTCAGTTTCATTTCATCCTATGCGAATGTCTATACTAGTGTGATATCTAAATCTGCGAATACTGGATAAAAGTTTAGTCATGATTCATCTTATGCGGGATGTCTAGGTGTGTGCCTTAAGGGGGTAGTCTTTTGCGGGAGGAATCCATATTAGGAAAAAAATAAGCCAGACTTCAGAAAGTCTGGCTTACATTTTTAATGCTCGTGATCGCAATCATCGTGTCCTTCACAGGCTCCGCCGCCATTTTTCATGCTAGCGCCGGTTTCCCCAAGCAGCACATCGCCGCCTGTTGAAATAATGATTTCATCTGTGACAGTATTTGAAATGGTTGTCGCAATTAACTGAAGCAATTCATTTACTTCGATTTGCGATTCCTTGAAATCTTGAACAACTGGAATGTCATCCAGCTCTTGTTCGATTGAAGCGATTTTTTCTTCAACCTTTTTCAATGCTTCCGGTTTGCCATAATGCTGCAGGTTTACAGCTTGCTTTTGCAATCCCTTAATATCAGCAATTAATGTTTTTACCTTTTGATTATCATGAATTTGCGCTTCTGCCCGTTTAAAGAAATCCACTTCCTGAGTATCTGCAATCATGCGAGCCAATTCTTTTGCACGAGCGACGATATCGTCTTTTGTATACTTCGTCACTTTAGTTCACCTCTGCTGGTTCTAGTTCTTCCACCATTTCTCCGTTTAATGACCATGTTTTTGCTTCATTAATTCTTACTTTTACAATTTTGCCAATCGCTGACTTAGGACCAACAAAATTGACTAATTTGTTCTTGCTTGTATAGCCGGCAAGGACATCCGGATTGTTTTTACTTTCCCCATCCACTAGTACCTCGACAATTTGGCCCTGATATTTTTTCATAGCCTCAGCAGAAAGCTCGTTTACAAGGTTGTTTAAACGCTGTAAACGTTCTTTTTTTACTTCCATTGGGACGTTATCCTCCATCTTGGCCGCTGGAGTGCCTTCACGAGGAGAGTAAATAAATGTATAGGCAATTTCAAAACCTACTTCACGGTAAAGTGACATTGTTTCTTCAAATTGTTCGTCGGTCTCGTTTGGATAGCCGACAATAATATCCGTTGACAATGCCACATCCGGAATGGCGGTTTTGATTTTTCTAACTAGCTCTAAATATTGTTCTCTTGTGTACTTACGAGCCATAATTTTCAGTACATCCGTTGAGCCTGATTGTACTGGCAAGTGAATATGATTCATTAAATTGCCGCCCTTTGCTAGGACTTCAATTAAATGGTCATCAAAGTCGCGTGGGTGGCTTGTTGTGAAACGAACTCTTGGAATATCAATTTTACGGATTTCATCCATCAGATCTCCAAGTCCATATTTCAAATCCTCAAAGTCTTTTCCGTAAGCATTCACGTTTTGACCAAGTAAAGTGATTTCCTTATAGCCCTGTGCTGCTAACTGGCGCACTTCCTGGATGATTTCTTCAGGACGGCGGCTGCGTTCTTTACCGCGTGTAAATGGAACGATACAATACGTACAGAATTTATCACAGCCGTACATAATATTTACCCATGCCTTGATATTGCCGCGGCGTTCCTTTGGAAGGTTTTCAATTACGTCGCCTTCCTTGGACCATACTTCTACTACCATTTCCTTAGACATATACGCTTCATGAAGGATATTAGGCAGTCTGTGAATATTATGAGTACCAAAAATCATATCTACTTGCTGATATGTTTTTAAAATTTTATTAACGACTGACTCTTCCTGTGACATACAGCCGCAGACACCAAGAAGCAGGTCCGGCTTTTCCATTTTTAATGCTTTCAGGTGGCCAAGCTCGCCGAATACTTTATTCTCCGCATTTTCGCGAATCGCACAAGTATTCAATAGAATAACATTGGCATCCTCAGTACGGTCAGTCGGCTCATAACCTAAAGCTAAAAAGATACCTGACATTACTTCTGTATCGTGTTCGTTCATCTGGCAACCGTAAGTGCGAATATAAAACTTACGGCCTTTACCCATTCCGCGAAATTCTTCTGGAATAGCAAAATCATTTTGGTACTTTACTTCTTCTTTACCACGCTTTTTTGCATCTTTTAAGGAAGGCCCAGTAATTACTTGTTCGAAGTATTTGCTGTAATCCTTGGCGGATTTTTTGTCCGAAGAATTAGCAGCGTTTACTTGCTGACCTTCTAATCGTTGCTTTTCGTTCATGTGGGTTAATCCCCTTTCTTTAAAAAATTACTTCTATTATTATAAATAATGCTAATTTTTTACTGTGCATAGAATTAACGGTTAATCTGCACATTATAATAGTATAAAGGTTTACGAACCTGAAAACAATAGAAAATCTAGGCTGCTTTCGACAATCACACTCTATAAAAAAAATCCCGAGGGAGTGCCTCGGGATTTTCTTCACCATTACATGAATTCAGCAACTAATTTATCAAAATAATTTTGATCAAGCTCAAGGTCTGCTTGAGTTAATGGAGTTTCTTTGTACCCATGAACTAATTCTTGGTAAGATTTTTGCTCCGTATTTTGATAAATAAGACCAGTTACTAAACCTTTATGCTTCATTAATGTTTGCATCGCTGCTTCGCGGTTATGTGGATCATAACCCTCGATATCGCTAAGCTTAGTAAGATTTTCTTTGAACCAGTCATAAGTGTTTACTTTATTATAAGTTACACATGGGCTGAATACGTTGATTAAAGAGAAGCCCTTGTGATTAATACCCGCTTCGATTAACGCAGTTAAATCTTTCAAATCTGTTGAGAAGCTTTGAGCAACAAAAGTTGCGCCCACAGTCAGTGCCATTTCCATTGGGGAAATCGCTTGTTCGATGGAACCTGCTGGTGTTGACTTTGTTTTAAAGCCAGCAGCTGAGCGCGGAGAAGTTTGACCTTTTGTTAAACCGTAAATTTGGTTGTCCATAACGATATAAGTAACGTCAATGTTACGACGGATTGCATGAATCGTATGACCCATACCAATCGCAAAGCCGTCACCGTCACCGCCGGAAGCGATAACTGTTAAATCGCGGTTAGCCATCTTAACGCCTTGTGCAATTGGCAGTGAACGGCCATGGATTCCGTGGAATCCGTATGAATTGATATAACCGGAAATACGACCAGAACAGCCGATACCGGAAATAACTGCTAAATTTTCAGGTTCTAAACCAACGTTTGCAGCAGCACGTTGAATTGCCGCTTGTACAGAGAAGTCGCCACAGCCAGGGCACCAGTTCGGTTTTACATCATTTCTAAAGTCTTTAAAAGTGGCCATTTAGAACAACTCCTTTGCTTTTGTATAAACTTCGTGAGGTAAGAATGGATTACCATCATATTTCACATGCTTTACAATCTTGTCTGCATGTCCAACGTTCATTTTGATAATATTAGCCAATTGACCAGTCGCATTATTTTCTAACACGACAACCTTCTTCGCTGATTGAATAAGCGGAAGAACCTCATTAGTCGGGAACGGATGGATTAAGCGAATATGAGCATGGTTCACTTTTAAGCCGTCATTTTCAAGACGTCCCATTGCTTCTTCAATAACACCGCGAGTCGAGTTAAAACCAACGAATAAAACGTCAGCTTCTTCATGCTTCTCATTTTTATACACAGGTGTATTAAAGCGAATATTATCTAATTTACGCATACGCTTATCCATCTGCGCTAGACGGTTTGCAGCTGATTCGGATGGTTTACCAGTTTCAGCATGCTCAACACCTGTTACGTGGTGAATACCGTTTTTCATACCAGGGATAACACGAGGTGAAACACCATCTTCAGTTACCTCATAACGTTTGAAGTAGCCTTTTCCGTCAATCTCTGGAAGATCGCCATTTAACAGCTTACCACGACGAATTTCAACTTTATCAACGCTTAATGGTTCAACGGTTTGTTTACCCAAGGATAATTGCAAGTCAGTTAATAAAATTACCGGAACTTGATATTCTTCAGCAAGATTGAAAGCTTCTGCTGCATCATAGAAAGCTTCTTCTACTGTACTTGGAGCCATGACGATTTTTGGAATCTCACCATGTGTTCCGTAAATCATGGCCATAAGATCAGATTGCTCTTGTTTTGTTGGTAATCCTGTAGAAGGACCACCGCGCTGTGTATCAACGATTACTAACGGAACTTCAGTCATACCGGAAAGGCCGATTGCTTCCATTTTCAATGAAAGGCCAGGGCCTGCAGAGGCAGTAATTGTACGAACTCCAGCATAGTTAGCACCAATAGCCATTGTAGCTGCAGCAATTTCATCTTCAGTTTGAATAACTGTTCCGCCAAGTGCAGGAAGCTTCTTAATTAAGTATTCCATAATCTCGGAAGCAGGTGTAATAGGGTAAGCAGCCATAAAACGACATCCGCCTGCAATAGCACCAAGGGCAATCGCATCGTTACCAATCATAAACATGCGCTGTTTGCCGTCAGCTTTTTCAAGATGCATTGGCTCGACGCCTTCTCCAAGCTTATCTTTCATATTGTCAAAGCCAGCTTTAATGGCATCCATATTCTTTGCAACTACCTGGTCGCCCTTTTTGCCAAAGATTTCACGTACAACTACCTCAAATACTTGAATATCCAAATCTAAAACAGCCGCGGTAGCGCCGATTGCAACCATGTTCTTCATTAATGAAGTACCAAGCTCTGTTGCAATTTCCGTAAATGGAACTACAAATAAAGAAGCTTCTGTATCTTCAGGCTTAGTTGGACCAAATTTAGCATCAGCAAGGATTAGTCCTTTGCTGTGAAGTTCTTTGTAGTTTACATCAATTGTTTCTTGGTCAAAAGCGACTAGGATATCAAGATCATCAGAAATAGAACGAACTTCTGTCGTGCTTACTCTGATTTTATTATTCGTATGGCCGCCCTTAATACGTGATGAAAAGTGACGATAACCATACAGGTAATAACCTAAGCGATTCAGTGCGATTGCAAAGATTTCACCGGTACTCTCAATACCTTCACCTTGTTGCCCGCCAACTTTCCATGAAAGTTGCTTAATCATGACTTACACCCCTTTGGATATGTAAAAGATAATTAAATAAACATGTAGATTATAGCACATTTCCGAGTAAACCACTAGAAATTGTGATTTTTAATGCTTTAAAGCCCAAAAACTAGAGTCACGGAGATGTACTAAACGCTTACAATTCTAGACCTATAAAGTAAAAAATGCAACCCTTTGGCTCGAAATAATGTCTAAAATATGAATATTTTTTTATTATTTTAAATTACTTGATTTACCTTCTAAAAATATCAAGAATAAATGGGCAATTACAGTATTTTTAAACAGTTTTGCCAATTCTTCTGCCTTTACGGTTATGACCCAGTATTCCGTTTTTCAAAATATTCTATCATATATCAGAATAGTATTCTTTAATTATGGTAAGCAAACAATTCATTCACAACGAGAACACAAAAATACCTGCTTGTATAAAACAACCAGGCACATAAAACTTTGAATTTTTTATACCCACGGCTTTTTTCTACCGCGGTTCTACAATTAACTTTATAGCTGTGCGTTCTTCCCCATCGATTAAAATATCGGTAAACGCAGGGACACAAATCAAGTCAACTCCGCTAGGCGCTACAAATCCTCTTGCAATGGCTACTGCCTTAACGGCTTGATTTAATGCACCCGCACCTATTGCCTGTATTTCTGCTGCACCTCTTTCACGCAGAACTCCGGCAAGTGCACCAGCTACAGAATTAGGATTAGATTTTGCTGAAACTTTTAATATTTCCATTCCTAGCTCCCCCTTGTAATAATCCCGATCCCGCATGAGCAGTTTCATGAATCAATCAGGTATAAAACATTCCACTGCTACTATATTCACGAATCAAATAACATATTCCAGCTTGGACAAAAATAAGGCATATAAAAAGAGCAAACGAGAGTGTTTGCTCCTATGAATACCAAGGATGGTCATCATTGATTAAGATCGGTTCAATTTTTTTGGCAAGGCCTGTTTTTTGATCCAGAACCATATGCACTGCGCTTAATTGATTTCTTCCTCCTGTTGGGACTTCAAATCGTACCGGCAGACTTGTAAGAAATCGTTTCAAGACCGCTTCCCTTTCCACGCCAAGAATACCGTCATACGGGCCCGTCATGCCCACATCAGTTAAATAGGCTGTTCCCCCTGGAAGAATTCGGTTATCGGCTGTTTGGACATGTGTGTGGGTCCCTACAACAGCCGATACCCTTCCGTCCAAATACCAGCCCATGGCCTGCTTTTCGCTCGTCACTTCAGCGTGGAAGTCAACGAAAATGAATGGTGTTCGTGTCCGCGCCAATGCAACGAGCTCATCGGCCTTTTGAAACGGGCAATCAATTGGATTCATAAATGTCCTTCCCTGTAAATTGATGACTGCTACTTCAAAGCTGTTTATTTTTAGAAAAATAATTCCTTTACCAGGCGTGTCCTTTGGAAAATTGGCCGGGCGGACTAAATATTTGGCTTGATCGATAAATTCAAATATTTCGCGATTATCCCAGGCATGATTGCCTAATGTTACAGCCTGTGCACCCTGCTCTAAAAATTGCCGGTAAATTTTTTCCGTAATTCCTTTACCGCCTGCGGCATTTTCACCATTAATAATCGTTATTTGCGGACGATATTTTTCTTTTAATCTTGGCAGATATTCTTTTACCATATCCCTGCCTGGAGAACCGACGACATCGCCGATAAAAAGTATGTTCATGTTTTTGCCCTTTCGTAAATAAAATGTGTTAATTAGAAGTTTAGCATATTTTTTTATGCAAAAAAATAAAGCGATGCAAAAGCATCGCTTTATTTCGCGTATTCAACAGCCCGAGTTTCACGGATAACTGTTACTTTAATATGACCTGGATAGTCAAGCTCTTCCTCAATTCGCTTCCGGATATCCCGTGCCAGACGGTGTGCAGCCAAATCATCAATTGCTTCCGGTCTGACCATAATCCGAACCTCACGGCCTGCTTGGATAGCGAAGGATTTCTCAACACCCTCATAGGATTCGGAAATCTCCTCAAGCTTTTCAAGGCGGCGGATGTAGTTTTCGAGAGTTTCACTTCGTGCACCTGGTCTTGCTGCTGACAAGGCATCAGCTGCTGCAACAAGGACCGCAATAATCGATGTTGGTGCGGTATCACCGTGGTGTGAAGCAATACTGTTGATGACTACTGGATGTTCCTTGTATTTGGTCGCAAGCTCAACACCAATTTCGACATGGCTTCCTTCCACTTCATGGTCAATTGCTTTCCCGATATCGTGGAGAAGTCCGGCCCGTCTTGCCAGTGTTTCATCCTGTCCAAGCTCTGCGGCTAATAATCCCGAAAGCTGTGCTACTTCCATTGAGTGTTTTAACACGTTTTGACCGTAGCTTGTACGGAACTTCAGGCGGCCAAGGATTTTGATCAGATCTGGATGGAGTCCATGAACACCGACTTCAAAGGTGGTCTGTTCGCCAACCTCACGGATATATTCATCCACTTCACGGCGTGATTTTTCCACCATTTCCTCAATCCGGGCTGGATGGATGCGGCCGTCTTGAACAAGCTTTTCAAGCGCCAAGCGAGCGGTTTCCCGACGAATAGGATCAAAGCCTGATAGAATGACAGCTTCAGGAGTATCATCAATGATTAAATCAATACCTGTTAACGTTTCAAGGGTACGGATGTTTCGTCCTTCACGTCCAATGATACGGCCCTTCATTTCGTCGTTTGGAAGGTTTACGACTGAGACAGTTGTTTCCGCTACATGGTCAGCTGCGCAACGCTGGATAGCCAAGGAAAGTATTTCTTTCGCTTTCTTGTCAGCTTCCTCTTTTGCACGATTTTCGCTTTCCTTAATCATCATCGCGGTTTCATAAGCGAGTTCATTCTCAGTCCGATCTATAATGATCGACTTCGCTTCCTCACGAGTTAAGCCCGAAATTCGTTCGAGTTCTAATTGTTGTGTACGTACCAACTCGTCCACTTTGCTTTCCATCTCTTCAATATGCTGTTGTCTTTGATTTAGAGAATCATCCTTCTTTTCTAGAAGAATTTCACGCTTGTTTAACGTTTCATCCTTCCTGTCTAAATTCTCTTCTCTTTGCAGTAAACGGTTTTCTTGTTTTTGCAGTTCATTTCTTCGTTCACGAACCTCACGTTCTGCTTCGGTACGAAGCTTGTGAATTTCATCCTTTGCTTCTAACAGGGCTTCCTTCTTTAAGGATTCAGCATCGCGTTTTGCATCCTCTAAGATTTGCTCTGCAGCATTTCTAGCTCCTGCTATTTTTGCTTCAGCAATGGATTTACGAATAAAATAGCCAACAACGGCACCGACGATAAGGCCAAGCAAAATGGAGATGATAGTAATTAAATCCAATAGTTACACCTCCTCTTGCTATGAACTTTTCTTACATTTTTTAAGTGTCGGCATGTACATTGTTTAGACTCAACATACAGCAAGCACTACGGCTTTTTCGAATGTAATATTTCCAAAAATGTAAAATATACATGTTAATTGTAAATGTGGTGCCAATCATTGTCAAGGTTTAGTCCAATTGGCATTTTGAAATATTTCGAATTTAGTATGACAGGGCTGGAACATGGGCAGTTTTTACAGAAGTAATTTTCATGTATATTACTGAATAAAAATACATTCCGTTTCAAAAAGAGCAAAACCTTAGAGAAAAGGCTTTGCTCTTTAAAATTAATCTAGTAGCTCAATTTGATCATCGTCATCCACTTCGGTGACAGTTTTTTCACCATCCAACCCGTAGTGTTCACGGATTTTTGTTTGGATATCAAGGCGGATATCAGGGTTTTCCTTTAAGAACAATTTTGCATTTTCCCGGCCCTGTCCGATTCTTTGATCGCTATAGGAATACCAGGAACCACTTTTTTGAACAATTTCTAGTTCCGATCCCATATCGACGATTTCGCCTTCTTTTGAGATGCCTTCTCCATACATAATATCGACTTCAGCTGTACGGAATGGAGGCGCAACTTTGTTCTTAACAACCTTAATTTTTGTTTTGTTACCGACCATTTCAGTGCCTTGCTTAAGGGTTTCAGCACGGCGGACTTCAAGACGGATTGTCGAGTAGAACTTCAGCGCGCGTCCGCCAGGTGTCGTCTCGGGGTTCCCGAACATGACACCCACCTTTTCACGAATTTGGTTTATGAAGACAGCGATTGTTTTAGATTTATTGATTGCACCTGATAGTTTACGAAGTGCTTGGGACATCAAACGAGCTTGTAAGCCTACGTGGGCGTCTCCCATTTCACCTTCGATTTCAGCTTTTGGAACTAGAGCAGCTACTGAGTCGATTACGATGATATCAACTGCACCGCTTCGTACCAGAGCTTCAGCGATTTCAAGTGCTTGTTCACCAGTATCTGGCTGGGATAATAATAGTTCATCAATGTTTACGCCTAGTTTTTGGGCATAAGTAGGGTCCAAGGCATGCTCAGCGTCAATAAACGCCGCTTGTCCGCCTTTTGCCTGCACTTCTGCGATTGCATGCAGGGCTACGGTTGTTTTACCAGATGATTCGGGACCATATATCTCGATAATACGTCCCCTAGGATATCCCCCAACACCAAGTGCTACGTCCAGTGCTAGGGAACCACTTGGTACGGTGGAAATTCTTGTTTCCTGCTGCTCTCCCATTTTCATGATGGAACCTTTACCGAATTGTTTCTCTATTTGTTTTAGCGCCATTTCTAAGGCGGCCTTTCGGTCACTCACAAATAGTTCCTCCTTTTATATATAAAATAATATTATTGCTGGAATCTATTAAACGAAACCTATTATTAATATAACCTCTTTTTGAGTTTTTGTCGAGAAAAAACACGAACATTTATTCTGCCTTTTTCTGAGTAATTAAAGCAGGGAAAATTACAAAAAAACTCATGGAATTGTATTTTTCTTGTGAGTTTCTGAATAAAAAAAGGGAATTCTCTTGTTGTCAGAAAACTAAAAAATACTAGAAATCACTATTTTTTACCAATGCCTGCTTTCAACCAACTTAACTAGGTAATATTACCTTTCTATTTTTTCCGTTGCCCTTCTCCTTCACGTCCAAAGGGTAAAATAACCTCTCTATTTTTTCCGTTGCCCTTCTCCTTCACATCCAATGGGTAAAATAACCTCTCTATTTTTTCCGTTGCCCTTCTCCTTCATGTCCAACGGGTAAAATAACCTCTCTATTTTTTCCGTTGCCCTTCTCCTTCACGTCCAACGGGTAAAATAACCTCTCTATTTTTTCCGTTGCCCATTTCCTTTACGTCAAACGGGTAAAATAACCTCTCTATTTTTTCCGTTGCCTGTCTCCTTCACGTCCAACGGGTAAAATAACCTCTCTATTTTTACCGTCGCCCGTTTCATTTGCGTTCAACGGGTAAAATAACCCCTCTATTTTTACCGTTGCCCATTTCCTTTACGTCAAACGGGTAAAATAACCTTTCTATTTTTTCCGTTGCCCATCTCCTTCACGTCAAACGGGTAAAATAATCGCTCTATTTTTACCACTAGTGATACTCTTCCTTCCCATCTATTGCCCTCATGACCCCTTAATGGGGACATTCTCCGCTCTTCCTTCTCATACATTGTCCTCATGGATATTCCCGCTCTTCCCATACCTTCAAAAACAAAAAAAACCACAAAACACCTAAACGGTATCTTGTGGTTCAGCTTTTAATAACTTTAATAAAAAATAACATCCAAATTTAACAGCCCTCACCCTGTTGGCGGCCCTTCCACCGGCAAGAGTTAATTTTTCAACGACCGTCGGCTTACCAGCAGCAGCGATTCCAATATAAACGGTCCCAACCGGTTTCCCTTCCAGTTCATCCGGTCCGGCCACGCCGGTAAAACTAATTCCGATATCAGTTCCAAACATCCGAGCCGCATTTTCCGCTAGTTCACGAGCACACTCTTCGCTTACAGCCCCATGCTGATCAAGCGTTTCCTGCCTAACCCCGACAACATCCCGCTTAATTTCATTGGCATAACATACAACGCCGCCTTTGAATACAGAGCTTGCTCCGGAAATCGAGGTAATCTCCTGCTGGAACAGCCCGCCTGTTAAACTCTCAGCTGCCGTAATGGTTAATTGCCCAGCCTTTAATGTCTTCGTCAGTTCCTCTAACAATGAGGCATCGCCATACCCATAAATAAACTGCCCGACACGCCCGCGAATCTTCGACTCCACTTCATCCAGCATAGCCTCTGCAGCCGCAGTATCCACATGCTTAGCGGTCAGACGCAACGTCACTTCCCCATCACCGGCAAGCGGCGCAATCGTCGGGTTGCTTTGAGCATCAATCAAATCAATAATTTCCGTTTCAAGGGCGGCTTCGCCAATCCCAAAAAAGCGCAGTACCCGGGAGACAATTTGTTCCGTCGAGCCGGTTGCCGAAGCAAGCGCCTGTCTGCCATAGTGGGAAAACATCGGCTCCATTTCCTTTGGCGGTCCTGGGAGGAGCATATAAATATGACCGCCCGTTTTCATCACCATACCCGGAGCCATGCCAAAGTCATTCGGCAAAACTTCAGATCCCTTCAAAACCAATGCCTGTTTCCTGTTATTTTCCGTCATTACTCGGTTAGTTCGTTTAAAATAATCAACAATCGATTCTAATGCTGTTTCATCATGCGAAAGGTCCGTACCAATATGGCGGGCAATTGTTTCCTTCGTTAAATCATCCTTGGTCGGACCCAGTCCGCCGGTAAAAATAATGATTTCCGAACGCTTCTCGGCAATGTCAATCGCTGCCTTAAGCCTCTCAGGATTGTCGCCAACCACCGTATGAAAATATACATCCACTCCGAGCTCAGCTAATTGCTGAGATAGAAACCGTGCATTCGTATTCACAATCTGCCCGAGTAAAAGCTCTGAGCCAACTGCAATAATCTCAGCATTCACATCTATCGCCCCTTACAAATCAAATTTTACTTCGAATTCTTCAGCACATGGCTATTTTTTGCAAAATAATCCCATCCTGACCAAATCGTGAAGAACATCGCGACCCACAATGCCAGAATATCAAAGCGAAAAGGGATCAGCGCAAAAATAATGTTATGTAATAGTAACGCAGAAATCGCAATAATTTGTGTCCAGGTTTTAATTTTTCCAAGCATATTGGCTGCGACAACCTCTCCTTCGCCAGCAAGCAGGAGGCGGAGGCCTGTGACAGCAAATTCCCGGCTGATGATGATGATGACAATCCAGGACGGGGCATACCCAAGTTCCACAAGAACAATCAAAGCCGCTGAAACAAGCAACTTATCGGCAAGCGGATCGAGAAATTTGCCCATGTTGGTTACAAGGTTATACTTACGGGCATAATGGCCGTCTACCCAGTCAGTCGTGGAGGCTAATATAAAAATCAACGCCCCGACGAAATGCGTAACAGGCATGTCCGCCCCAAGTAAGGACATTTGTCCCCAATCAAAAGGAACCAACATAACAATCATAAATATCGGGATTAAAAATATTCTTGAAACAGTAATTCTATTTGGTATATTCATCAAAATTTCCTCCTAAAAAACCAGCGTGCTTTCATGAGCACTATAAAATACACGCCAAAAATAGCCATCGAAAGGATGACTATTTTTGGACCTTCGGAACATATTGGATCGTAATGTCCTGACGAACCTTCTCAGTGGGTGCGACTGCATACTCGAGCTTTTGATCATTCACATAAATATCGGCATCCAACGTTCTTCCAATCGTGATGACAGCTTCAGTTTCTGCTGATAAATCAATAGTCTGGGTATCAACACCGCCTGCTTGCAGTGTTCCGGAATAGAAAGATTTTCCTTTGCCATTCCTTACACTAACCCAGGACACGCCACGCGATATAATCTTGACGACGAATTTATCCGCATTATTCACTGAATAAGTAGAATTTCTTCCACTGGTTTGTACTACTGATAAAACTTGCTTCGGAGTTTCCTCAACAGGTGTTGTGGTTTCTTCCTTTTTTGGTTCTTCCTTAACAGTTTCTTTTTTCTTTTTATCTTCCTTTGCCTTTTCTTCGGCTTGTGCTTTTTCAAGCTTCTCGTTCTTGACTAATTTAACCTGCTCATTATCCTTGTTCGTTGATTGATTTGAATCTGTACCCGCATTCGTTGCGAAAAAATAATATAAAAGACTAGCAATACCAATGACAAAAACACCAATTAACACCTTTGGCAGCACATCAAAAATTTTCGAATTTCCTTGCGAAATTTTCTTGTGCGTCGTTACTCTTGATAATTGCTGAGGCAGTTCATCGCTATAGGAAGCCGGGATTTCACTTTTATACGTTTCAAATAGCTCTTCGGGATTTAGATGTAAGGCTTCTGCATACTGCTTAATAAATGCCCGCACATAGAAATTTCCGGGCATGGCTGAATAGTTGCCTTCCTCAATTCCAACTAAATAACGCTTTTGGATTTTTGTCATAGACTGCAAATCATCAAGACTCAAACCTTTGGCTAAACGGGCTTCTTTTAATCGATTCCCTAATTCAGTCACCGTTAACACCTTCCAATTTTTTAAAAATCAAAATCTCCAAAATCCGATCCGGAGAACATATTGTGTTGATCAACTACCTCATATGTAATTTCTTCGTCAGCGTGATTCCTTAACTCAATAATATAATCAAAATCATCAAGCGTATACTCGGAGTTTTGGACGAAAATATCCGGATGCTCAATCACCTTTACAGACGGGAGACGCATAATTTCACGGACTAGCTGCCAATGCCGCTCATTTGCCCTGCGGGTCGATACAATGCCATCAAGAATAAACAGATTATTCGCATTGTATTCGTCTTCGATTAGCTGATTGCGGATCGTTTGCTTAAGCAGGGTTGAAGAGACGAACAGCCAGCGCTTATTGGCACAAACGCTTGCGGCAACCAGTGATTCCGTTTTACCGACACGAGGCATGCCGCGAATGCCAATCAGCTTGTGGCCTTCCTCCTTAAATAATTCTGCCATAAAATCCACTAAAACCCCAAGCTCGCTTCTGATGAATCGGAACGTTTTTTTATCATCTGCATCCCGTTGTATATAGCGGCCATGTCTGACAGCAAGACGGTCCCGCAGTTTTGGTTCTCTTAATTTTATTAGTTTTATTGTGTCCATTGTATTTAAAATTGACTCAAGACGTTTAATTTGATCATCATCTTTTGCCAGTATAAGCAAGCCGCGTCTTCCTTCATCGACACCATTAATAGTTACAATATTAATAGCAAGCATTCCTAAGAGGGATGAAATATCACCTAACAAACCCGGACGGTTTTTTGTAATTTCATATTCTAGATACCATTCTTTCTTCATGCTTTAACCCCCATTTAGGATATCAATCATTTTCTATTTCAAAAACGCCCTAAAACTTATCATAAATGATTTTGATAGAAGATGAAAGAAAAAACATGTCCAAATAGTAATTAATATCTATCAAAAAAGAGAGGAGATTTCTCCTCTCTTTACACATTATTGTTTTACAAGCTTAACCATGACGTTGGCAATGGCTTGCTGCTCCTGTGGATCGGCAACTGACCACATATCGGAAAGAACTCTTTCTTGCTCATTCTTTGGATCAACGTTCCTTGCCAGATAGTCGCCAATTTGGTAAGCAATGGTGTTGATTGCTCCTTCACTCATTCCTTGAGTTTGTGCGTTGTTTAGGCGATCCCCAAGGAAGTCCTGCCATTGTTTCCAGTTATCTAAAACAGACATAATTTTGCCTCCTTTTAAGATGGTACAAGTATATTTTGCAAAACTAAGGCAGTTTCTATACATCCTGAAAGCATGAATTTTTAGGTATACCAGCCGCCATTGATGGCAAGCACCTGTCCAGTAATATAACTGGAATCATCAGATAAGAGGAAAGCTGTACCCTTAGCAATTTCTTCGGCCTGCCCCAGCCTGCCCATTGGAATTTCAAAGGCGATTCTTTCGGTTTCTTCCTCCGTAAATCCGGCCATCATCGGCGTTTCAATCGCCCCAGGGGCGATAGCATTCACACGAATCCCATTTAATGCAACTTCCTTGCTTAAGGCCTTCACAAAGGCAATCTGCGCCCCTTTAGCGGCAGAATAGGCCACTTCACAAGCGGCACCAGTCTGCCCCCATATGGATGTAATCACGACAATATTTCCTGATTTTTTACTGATTAGTTTTGGCAAAAGTTCTTTTGTCAGCATTAAGGGACTTAATACATGGACATTCATGAGTGCCATCGCTTCGTCAAGCTTTAAATCCATTAACAATCCATATTGCCCCATTCCTCCGCAATGGACAATCGCATCCAGCGAAAAGATTTGCGAGCTAACCTTTAAATAACCTTCAGGCTCAGCCAAATCGGCATGAATCGGTATGTATTCCCCCTTAAAAGGGGAAAGCTTGTTCAGCACCTCTTTAATCGATTCTTCATTTTGATTGTAATGCAAGTAAAGATGATAGCCTTTTTCTGCCAAATGGTAAGCAACCGCCTGGCCGATTCCTCCGCTCGCTCCCGTAATAAGAACATATTTATGCATATTGTTCACTCTCTCTTTATATAAGGAGGCCTGATCCCTAGGGGGCAGGCCTCTGGATTTCTATTGTTTATTTTTGGGCACGACCTGACAGACTGAAATCCGCTCGTCGGCAATCACTTCCGAAGCCAGTGACTGAACGTCAGCCAAAGTGATTTTTTCAAGTGTTGGCACGACATCAAATAGGTTCATGTCGTTAAAGGCGTAGCGGGTAAATTGGTTTGCAATATATTCAGGAGAGTTGACCGCCCTCAAGAATGCACCAATTTTCTTTTTCTTAGCCCTTTCCAGCTGTTCATCGGTAAATGTTTGGGCACCCTTTGCATCCAACAGGATTTTTTGGATTCTGTCCGCTAGCTGGTCCGGATTATTCGTATCGCCGCCGATCATCGCAAAGCCAAAGCCCTGCTCCTGCGTGTAATCGAAGGAGAAGGATTCATCGACTAATCCGTCATTATATAGCTCGTAATAGTTTTCAGAGCTCTTCCCAAATAGTAAATCAAGGAGCACATTCATGGTTAACTCGTTTTTTAACATTTCCGGGCCTTGCTGATCCACATGCAGCGCTTTCATGCCAACCAAGCATTTCGAGGTTTGCACATTCATTTGCAATACCTGTTTTTTCTCCGCAGCCTTCAAGGGCTCCTCTTCGAACTTCCGCTTTATTTCAGGCATTTCCTTATAGTCCTTTTTAGCCTGGTTGTCTTTTACCTGTTTCATGATTTTGTCCGGGTCAACCGCTCCGACAATAAACAAAAGCATGTTGCTTGGGTGATAAAAAGTATTATAGCACTCATACAGCCATTCTTTTGTGATTTCGGAAATGGACTCAATTGTTCCCGCAATGTCAATTTTGACAGGATGGTTTTGGAATAGATTTTCGATGATCCCAAAATATAGGCGCCAATCTGGGTTATCGTCATACATCGTGATTTCTTGCCCAATAATGCCTTTCTCTTTTTCCACTGTTTTATCAGAGAAATATGGGTCCTGAACAAAATCCACCAATGTTTCTAAGTTTTTTTCAACATCTGAAGTGCTTGAAAACAAATAGGCAGTCCGTGTAAATGATGTAAAGGCGTTGGCCGATGCTCCCTGTTTGCTGAATTGCTGAAAGACATCGCCATCTTCCTTTTCAAATAGCTTATGCTCCAAAAAATGGGCAATCCCATCAGGAACCTTGACAAAATTGTCTTTCCCCAAAGGTACAAATGTATTATCAACCGATCCGTACTTAGTTGTAAAGGTCGCATAAGTTTTATTAAAGCCTTTTTTCGGTAAGATATAGACGTGTAAGCCGTTTGACATTTTCTCGTGATAAAGCTCTTCTTGAAGCTGGTCAAAGCTGATTTTCTCCATTACTTGCCCGCCTCCGTTCCTGTTAAGAAATAAATGGTATCAAGGTTTATCTTATTAGCCACTGCGATGATTTCTTCTTTGGTTATTTTCAGCATATCTGTAATCCATGATTCGAGCTTAATATCTTGGTTTGCAACGACGTTATGATATAGAAGCTCGAGCAATCCCCTCGATGTATCTATGGTTTCAAGAATTTGGTTTCGTATGACGGCTTTCGTTTGAACTAGCTCATCATCCGTGAAGTCACCTTTTTGCATTGCTTCCATTTGCTCGCGAATGATTTTAACAGCCTGATCATAATTTTTATTATCGATTCCCGACATGACCATCATTAAGCCCTTATGGCTTTCAAGCCTGCTGGCTGCATAATAGGCTAGACTTGCCTTTTCCCGAACATTGATAAACAGTTTCGAATGGGCAAAGCCGCCAAAAATGCCGTTAAAAACCTGCAATGCAAAATAATCGGGATTGCCAAAGACGATATTTGTCCGGTAACCCATATTTAATTTTCCTTGTTTGACATCTTGAACTTCCTTAACCTCGTTTACTTCTGATCTGTTTTGAACCTCAGCAGCGGAAGACTTTTGTGGAGTGCGATTTTCAAATTGCAGAAGCCCTTCTGCAATAGTCTTCACTTCTTCTTCCTTTACATCGCCAATCACGTAAAGGTCCATCTCATCCTCTTTAAAGGCTCTCTGGAAATATTCGAATAAGTTTTCTGCAGTAATTGCATCGACTGCTTCAGCCTCGCCATTAACCTCCAGAGCATATGGCTCCCCTTTGCACATTTCCTGAAGGAGGCGAACATTGGAGTAGCGCATTTTATCATCATACACTGATTGAATTCTTTGCTTTTGTGTGCGTTTTTCTTTTTCAACTGTTTCCTTATTAAACGCTTGGCCGGAGACATTGGGCTTCGTCAAAATTTCTGACAATAATTCAAATCCCTTTTTCAATAAAGGACTAGGGTCGGTCAAGAATTTTTCATTTGCAATTTCTATTAGAAAGCTGACAATATGATACTCGCCCTTTTTTCCTAAATCGACGTAAAGAGTAGCTCCGTATAGATCATCCAAATAGGAACGGAGCTGTGTCGTCGTTGGATATTTGGCCGAACTGGACTGCAGGACATAAGGAAGAAGCGCTCTTTTCGTGACATCCTCTTTTGATAAAGGCGCCTTCATTCTCCATACCAAGGTATTCGTTTTATATTTATCAGTTTCAACAACATGGAGTTTATAGCCTTGCATTTGCGTTATTTTTTCAACGACTGCTTCCATTTATCTTCCTCCTGTCTGTTAAGGGTCTTAACATATGATATGAAAACATTTTTCTTTATATTTTTTCCTTTCAAATAAAACCTATACTATTAAACCTGTACAATTCAAGTTATAAAAAAAGAACCCCCAGAAAATCTGGGAGTCCAAGCAAGTATCTACCTGCTTCCTTTTATATAATGTGTTCCAACTGCCTTTGGGGCATCGGCGCGGCCGATGAATCCAGTTAAGGCTAGAATAGTTAAAACGTATGGAGCAATTAACAAATACACATTTGGTATTTCTTTTAAGAATGGCAAGCTTGATCCGATGATACTAATACTTTGTGCGAATCCAAAGAAAATAGCTGCTCCAAGTGCTCCAAGTGGATGCCATTTTCCAAAAATCATGGCCGCCAGCGCCATGAAGCCCTGTCCGCTGATGGTAGCATGACTGAAATTAGAAGTGATGGACTGTGCATAGACAGCACCGCCGATTCCGCCAAGTGCTCCAGAAAGCATTACACCTAAATAACGCATTTTAGTTACATTGATTCCCATTGTATCTGCCGCCATCGGATGCTCTCCGACAGAACGAAGACGAAGGCCGAACGGTGTTTTATAAACAATATACCAAACGATAATAGCAACGATAATCGCTACAAAGGATGTCCAATAAGTATTTTGGAAAAATATTTCCCCAATAACTGGAATATCCTTTAAAACAGGCACATCAATTTTGCTGAAGCCCTTGGAAATAATCCCAGTTTCACCTTTACCATAAATTTGTTTAACAAGGAACATTGTTAAACCAACTGCCAGTAAGTTAATAGCTACACCGGAAACGGTGTGATCAGCTCGAAAAGTGATGGACGCTACTGCATGCAATAACGAGAAAATGGCACCGGCGACCATCGCCACTAAGATGGCAAGCCAAGGGGTTGCATTTCCGAATGCATCAAAAAATGTTAAGTTAAACACGATGGAAGTAAATGCCCCAATAACCATTAATCCTTCGAGACCGATGTTAACGACACCTGAACGCTCTGAAAAAATACCGCCTAACGCAGTGAAGATAAGTGGAGCAGCCCATAAAAGTGTAGATGGAACAACAATTGTTAAAATGTCCATTAAGCTCACTTACTTCACCCCCTTCTTACCGATTCGATTAAGAAATGCTCTGATTATATAGCTGGATGCAACAAAGAAAACAATAAGTGCGATAATAATATCAACTAGTTCATTTGGCACACCCGCTTCAAGCGGCATGTTTAAAGCCCCTACTTTTAAGGCACCGAATAAAATCGCTGAGAAGAATACTCCTAATGCCGTGTTAGAACCAAGCAAGGCAATCGCGATTCCGTCAAACCCTACACCGGTAAATCCGCCTTTAACAGCCGCATATCCGAAGGTTCCAAGTCCCTCCATTGCACCGGCCAATCCAGCAAAAGCGCCGGAAATCACCATTGAAAGGATGATATTTTTATTTACATTCATCCCTGCATAGTGCGCTGCATGCTGGTTAAAACCAACTGCCCGCAATTCGAATCCTCTTGTTGTTTTTTCCAATAAGAACCACATGATAAAACAGCAGGCAATTGCAAGGATAATCCCCCAGTGAAGACGGGAATAATCTGTCAGGCTTTGGAGCCATTCTGAACGCAAGCTTGCAGATTCATGAATCATTTCTGTCTTATCACCGCTCTTAGCAGCTAAAACATTTCTTATAATATAGTTAGTCACATGCAAAGCAACATAGTTCAACATAATGGTGACAATAACTTCATGGACGCGAAAACGCGCCTTCAAAAAGCCAGGGATAAAGGCCCACAGGGCACCTGCAACAATAGCTGCCAAGATGGCAAGCGGCAGATGAATGACTTTTGGAAGGTCAAAAGCAACCCCTACCCAGACCGATGCCAGCCAACCGACAATAAATTGTCCCTCTACCCCGATGTTAAATAGCCCAACACGGAAAGCAAACGCTACCGCTAAACCAGCCGAAATATACGGTGTAAACTGGCGAATAACTTCCCCAACATAGTATACTTCTCCAAAAGCCCCGTTCCAAAGTGCTGTATAAGCGGCAACCGGGTCATATCCGCTGATTAACATAATAATGGTTCCCACGATGATTCCTAATAACACCGAAATGATCGGTGTTAAGATACCTGTTAAGCGCTTAGACATTTGCACCCGCTTCCTTTCTATTCGATCCTGCCATTAACAATCCAAGTTCTTGTTCGTCTGTATCTTTAGGATTGACAACAGCAACGATCTTCCCCTCATAAATAACAGCAATCCGGTCGCTGACATTCATAATCTCATCTAACTCAAAAGAAACAAGCAAGACGGCCTTGCCATGATCGCGCTGCTCAATGAGGCGTTTGTGGATAAATTCAATCGCACCCACATCCAAACCACGAGTCGGCTGAGCGGCAATCAACAAATCAGGATTCCTGTCCACTTCACGGCCGATGATTGCCTTTTGCTGGTTACCTCCAGAAAGAGCGCGTGCCAACGTATATTCACTTGGTGTGCGGACATCGAATTCACTAATTAAATTCCTTGCCTTATTATAAATTTCTTTAAAATTTAAGATTCCACTTTTAGAAAAAGGCTTCTGATAATAGGTTTGTAAAACCATATTTTCGGCAATTGGATAATTCAAAACAAGTCCATGTTTATGACGGTCTTGCGGAATGTGGGCTACTCCAGATTCCGTAATTTTTCTAGGGGTATGGTTTATTAATTCTTTGCCATTTAATTGAATGCTGCCGCTATCCGATTTACGCAATCCTGTAAGCGCTTCAATTAACTCGGACTGTCCATTACCGTCAACCCCGGCAATCCCGACTATTTCACCGGCACGAACTGTTAAATCCAATCCATTAACAACCGTGACACCACGTGAATCCTTCACCACTAAATCTTTAACTAGCAATACGTCTTGCTTTGGTTCAGCAGGCTTCTTTTCTGTTTTAAAGACAACTTCCCGTCCAACCATCAGGCTTGCAAGTTCATTTGGATTTGTTTCACTAACATTTACCGTACCAATCCCTTTTCCTTTGCGAATGACAGTACATCGGTCGGCGACCTCCATAATTTCTTTTAACTTGTGGGTAATAAGAATAATAGATTTACCCTCTTTAATAAGTGTTTTCATAATTTGAATTAACTCTTTAATCTCTTGCGGTGTCAGCACAGCAGTCGGTTCGTCAAAAATTAAAATCTCCGCTCCGCGGTATAATGTTTTTAAAATTTCAACCCTTTGCTGCATACCTACAGAGATATCGGAAATTTTCGCCTGCGGGTCAACTGACAATCCGTAACGTTCGGAAATTTGCCGAACTTCCTGTTCTGCTTTTTTAATGTCAATCCGGCCAGCAGATGTAATCTCTCTGCCAAGGATAATGTTTTCCGTTACTGTGAAGGTATCCACTAGCATAAAATGCTGATGGACCATCCCGATTCCAAGGTCATTGGCAACGTTAGGATCGGTAATTTTAACAGGTTTTCCCTTTACTCTAATTTCTCCAGCTTCTGGTTGGTACAAACCAAAAAGCACGTTCATCAAAGTTGATTTGCCAGCTCCGTTTTCGCCAAGCAAGGCATGAATTTCTCCCTTTTTCAATTGGAGAGTAATGTTATCATTTGCAACAAAGCTGCCGAATTCTTTCCGAATGTTTAGCATCTCGATTACATAATCCATTTTTTCTCACTCCCTGTAATGAAGGTGATGGAAATTCCGACCAATAAAAGTAAGAGGTCAGACCTTTCCAAGATTTAAAAAACAGGGATATCTCCCCATTAAAACCTTAATTGAAAGGCAGAAAATCATTTCTGCACTTCAATTAAGATTCATTAAGAAGGAATAAGCGGATTATCTTGATAATATCCGCTTATTCCCTGTTAGTAGTTTTATTTTGCACTAAAGTTTTTCAATTCATCACGAGTTTGAGGAACTTTTAAGTCACCAGATTTGATTTTTTCAATGTAGTCTTTAACCGCTTTATCAATCGCATCTTTGTTTGGAGCCTTTGCGTTAACTGGTGCTAAACCTACGCCATCTTCATGTAAGCCGTATAATACCACTTCTCCGCCAGGGAAGTTGCCATCCATTGCCTTTTTGGACAAGTCTTGAACTGCTACGTCAACACGCTTTAATGCAGATGTTAAGACTACGTCTGGACCCATGTCAGCTTGGTCACGGTCAACCCCGATTGCCCAGAAGTCTTTGCTTGGTTCTTTCGCTTTACGGTCAACAGCCTCTTTGAAAAGACCATTACCAGTAGCACCAGCAGCATGGAAGACAACGTCTGCACCAGAAGAGTACATTTTAGAAGCGATGGATTGCCCTAATTCAGCTTTGTCAAATGCACCAGAATATTGAACGTCAACCTGTACATCCGGTTTAGCAGCCTTTACACCCGCAAGGAAGCCAGACTCAAAGCGCTCGATAACTGGAATTTCCATACCACCGATGAAACCGATATGGTTTGTTTTAGTTGTTAAAGCAGCCGCAACACCCGCAAGGAACGCTGCTTCCTGCTCTTTAAAGAGGATGCTTGCTACGTTTGGCTGTTTTACTTCAGCATCAACGATTGCAAAATGATGGTCTTTTTGTTGTTTTGCAATTTCTTCAACGGCTGCCTGCATTAAGAAGCCGATTCCATATACTAAGTCAAAATCTTGGCGAGCAAGAGTATTTAAGTTTGTTGCATAGTCAGCATCTGATTTGGACTGAAGGTAAGAGTAACCGCCTTTTCCTTCTTTCAAGCCGTTATCTTTACCGAACTTTTGAAGGCCTTCCCACGCTGATTGGTTAAAGGATTTGTCATCTACACCGCCGACGTCAGTAACCATTGCTACAGAGAATGATTTTCCTTTTTCTCCGCCTTTTGATGTTTCAGTTCCTTTGTTGTCATCACTTTTTCCACAAGCACCTAATAGTGTTCCAGCAGCAAGAACAAGTGATAGCGCCATTCCAACTTTACGCTTTTTCAAGGTATCTTCCCCCTAAGAATGTTGTTTGATAGTAGAAATGGTATAAAACTGGACTGATTGCGTTTTCATTACCATTAAAAATTTTTACACTCGTTTCCTAAGTACATGAAAACTAAATTTGTCCGCCTTAAAATAGTTTACCGAAAAAAGGACAGGTTCATCCGTTTCATCGAAATGCATTTGTTTTAATACCAATAATGCAGTCTCCGGGTCACATTCTAAAATTGGGGAAATTTTTTCATGATAGCCAATCGGCTCGATTTGGGCAACCGCGTATGTAATCCTTCTGTTTGCCTCGTCTCCTAATATGTTGAAGATCGATTCTTCACCATGAGAAAAGGTTTCTGGTAATATGTGTGCTGGAACCTTGTCGATACAATAAACGACTGGTTCTCCATTGGCGGTTCTTACTCTCTCAATCACGACCATTTCCTCATCAGCAGAACATGAGAAACGACGAATATCCTCTTCCGATGGGCTTTGAGTTGATGACCTTAAGAAAATAGTTCCTGGTTTCATGCCAGCTTGTTTGATCATGTCAGTAACACTGCTTAACTGTTCAATCCCCGATGTGAACAATGGCTTTGCGTTAACAAACGTACCAACCCCATGGCGTCTGATAATCACATTTTCCTCTTCAAGAATTCTTAATGCTTCTCGAAGTGTAGCCCTGCTGACACCAAGCTGTTTGGCAAGATCGAATTCTGATGGCAGTTTCTCTTTTTCTTTGTATATACCCTCTTCAATATCCTGCTTAAGCCGATCGATTACTTGTAAATATAAATGCCGGTTATCTGACTTGATGGACATGCTGCTTTCCTCCAGCCTTTTCCTTAGACATCAGACCTCTGATATCATTCCTACTAATCGCAATAATCTTATCATGTTTTTTGCGAGAAATAAATAGAAATCCATGATTTTGTCGAAAAAAGACGAAAAGATAAAAATCATCTTTAACGCCTATTACTATTTTATCAACTTTCCATAAAAGTAGAATAAAAAAAGAGCCATAAGGCCCTTTTTTTAAGAGCTCTTTTCCTCGTTTGGCTTCGTAATTAAGACCGCACGAGGTTTGCTTCCTTCATATGGCCCTACCACTCCGCGGAGCTCCATTTCATCTATCAGTCTTGCCGCTCTTGTATAGCCAATCCGGAAGCGGCGCTGCAGCATCGAAACTGATGCCGTTTGCATGTCAACAATCAATTCAACTGCCTCGTCATATAATTCGTCTTCAACCTCTCCAGCAGCCTCTGGGATATCATCTGGGATCATTTCCTCCTGATATTGAGCCTTTTGCTGGGAGATAACAAATTCAACCGTGTCCTCCACTTCTTGATCTGAGAGGAAGGCACCTTGGACACGTACCGGTTTTGTCGCACCGACCGGCATAAAGAGCATGTCCCCTCTGCCGAGAAGCTTTTCCGCTCCGCCCATGTCGAGGATTGTCCGTGAGTCTGTTCCGCTTGATACTGCGAAGGCGATGCGGGAAGGAATATTGGCCTTGATGACCCCGGTGATGACATCGACGGATGGACGCTGGGTCGCAATAATAAGATGAATCCCGGCCGCACGGGCCATCTGCGCCAGCCGAGTAATCGAATCCTCTACATCTGAAGAGGCAACCATCATTAAATCCGCCAACTCGTCCACTATGACAACAATATACGGCAATAACGGCTGCTTATCATCTTCTTCGAGATTATGTTTTCGAACATGGTCATTATAGCCTTCTATATTCCTTGTTCCGGTATGGGAGAATAACTCATATCGTCTTTCCATCTCGCTGACAACCTTTTTCAACGCTTGTGAGGCCTTTTTGGGTTCTGTCACTACTGGCGCAAGCAGATGGGGAATTCCATTATAAACATTTAACTCAACCATCTTCGGGTCTATCATCATTAATTTTACTTCATGGGGCTTTGCCCGCATTAAAATGCTCGTAATTATTCCGTTGATACATACACTTTTTCCGCTTCCTGTTGCACCAGCGACAAGAAGGTGGGGCATTTTATTTAATTCTGCCAGCACGGCCTCGCCCGTGATATCCCTGCCAAGTGCAATCATTAGCTTGGCATCCGGCTTATCATTTTGCGTTGCTTCCAAAACCTCTCTTAGTGAAACCATTGCAACTTCGGAATTTGGAACCTCTATCCCAATCGCTGATTTTCCGGGGATTGGAGCTTCCATTCGAATGTCCTTTGCTGCTAGTGCTAATGCGAGATCGTCGCTGAGGCTGACGATTTTGCTGACTTTAACACCGACATCAGGATGGACTTCATATTTTGTCACCGCAGGTCCCAGGTGCACTTGTGTAACACGTGCTTTGACTCCAAAGCTTTGGAAGGTTCTTTCCAGTTTGGCTGCATTTTTATTGATCAGTTCATATTCACCGCTTTGGTCGGTTTTCTTTGGAAGTTTCAGAAGCCTGAGCGGCGGCAATTCATAGGATGCATTTTCTACTTCGGCAAATGAGATAGGAGGAGTATTGTCTTCCTCAGGTTCCTCTTGTTTGCTCCGTCTGCTCTTGGCCGGTTCTCGCTGCGGTCTTTCCCTAGGCAGCTCCTCCTGATATGCCCGATCCGCAAAATTGGAGATTAACGGTTCAGGGATGACAGCTTCGTCTATATCAGCCTGTGGTTCGGGGACGTTTGCGGGAGTCTGCTGAATCCGCCTGTTTTCTTGGGCCTGCCTTCTTTGATTGCTCCGCTCGGTCCGCCTTTCCTGCTGTTTCTGTTTCCATTCGGCTACATCCGTTTTAAAAGCTTGCCACTGGGTTTTTGAAAAGCCAAAAACCCCCATCAAGATTTTTGCTACAAAATCACCAAATGATTTGCCGGTTAGTAAAATAAACCCTACTAAAATAAAAATAAAGGCAATGATTTTTGTACCGGTTTCTGCAAATAAATAATGAAACAGAGCAAACAATATGGCCCCAAGGATTCCTCCACCGAGATCATGTGTACTGGTTTCCCCCCGGACCTCCATCATGAATAACTCCCATGTATTGTTGATGACACTAGGGTTCTTAAATTTCCCATTATTGCTCAGCAAATCAAACAATGTAACGTGACTCAAAAGAAGAATAGCTGAAACAATAAAATAACTGCCTACAAGCTTAATATGAAAGAAAAATGGAATCTCCCTTTTCCACATTAAATAAATACTTAGTATAACCAGCCCCAGTAAACTAAGCATGTACCATTCACCCATCCAAAAACGGAAGAACAGGACGGTTGCTCTGCCGACGGCCCCAAGCTTTGCAATTGAAATAATCGCTAATGCTAGGATTGCCAGTGCCGATAATTCATATTGGACCGTCCGTTTTAGCTGGGTATCTCGTCTTTTCGGTTGTCGTTTCTTTTTTTTGGCCATGCAATCACCTTTATATTATTGATTTTATTCTAATGATGCCTCGACTTTTTTGTGATAAAGGCAGAAAAGCAGCCTTATTTTGGCTGCTCTTGTCTCTTTACCCTTATTATACCATAATGTGTTAATAGTTTTCCCTTATCCTTAAAAAGAAATTTTTGCACCAGGGCAAATCTGATCATTCAAAAAATGCTGTGGATCACTGCTTAATACTCGAATGACTTGATAATTTTGCTGGTCTGTTTGTTCGACCAATAAAGGGATGCCCTGGTAGGAAACCGTTTGCTGATTTTTGAAGGCATCTGCATCATAAGGGAATATTAGCTCCTGCGGCATCATCGTATATAAAATCATTGAATCAGTCCCTTATTTTCATCCTTTTTTAACTCAATCAATTCATTCAGTTTCTTCATCGCATGACCGAGGCCCCCTACTTCATCTATCAACCCATATTTCACAGCTTCTTCGCCAATCACGTTTGTTCCGATATCCCTCGTTAAATTCCCTTTAGCAAACATTAATTCTTTAAAGGTTTCTTCCGGTATTTTTGAATGCTTGGTTACAAAACTAACAACCCGCTCCTGCATTTTGTCCAGGTATTCAAAGGTTGCAGGGACGCCGATGACCAGTCCTGTCAAGCGGATTGGATGGATTGTCATCGTTGCGGTTTCAGCAATAAAGCTGTACGTGCAGGAAACAGCGATCGGAACTCCAATTGAATGGCCGCCGCCAAGGACAATCGAAACGGTTGGTTTCGATAAAGTGGCCAGCATTTCCGAAATGGCGAGTCCTGCCTCAACATCACCGCCTACCGTATTTAAGATAATCAATAATCCTTCAATATTCGGGTTTTGTTCAATCGCTACAAGCTGGGGAATAATATGTTCATATTTTGTCGTTTTGTTTTGCGGTGGAAGCGCCATATGCCCCTCAATTTGTCCCACAATCGTCAAACAGTGAATTTTTGAATCTAGGGATAATTGCGGGACATTCGTTTGTCCAAGCTGCTGTATTTTTTCTACTAAAGGAGAAGCAGGTTTTTCCTCTTTTTGTGGCTCAGTGCTCCCTGGATTCTCCGCATCATTTTTAATAAAATTGTTATTCATCCCAATACTCCCTTCAAGCATGATATCTTTTAGTATTCGCCTATGAAATAAATTCATGCTTGAAAAATAAACATCAAAAGGGGCCTGTCCCCCGCTGCATGGATCTTAAGCAGCGGGGGCAGGCCCCTATAAGATTATACTTCCATTATAATTGGCAGAATCATCGGCCGTCTTTTTGTTTTTTCAAAGAGGTAACGATTTAAATCATCTCTTATTTCCTGCTTTAAGCTTGACCATTCAAAGCTTTCCTTGGCAATATTTCTTTCAACGATATCACGGACTAATTTAGTGGAGTCATCCATTAACTTTTCAGACTCCCGGACGTAAACAAATCCCCTTGAGATAATTTCCGGTCCGGCGGCAATTTTCTTTTCCTTCTTTGTCAGGGTGACGACAACTATTAATATGCCATCCTGAGACAATAATTTACGGTCCCGCAGCACAATGTTCCCTACATCGCCTACGCCAATTCCATCAATCAGGACATTTCCGGATGGCACTTTACCTGTAATGGCAAACTTCCCTTCTTTCCACTCCACCACGTCACCGCGATCTGGAATGGAAATCTGCTCATCGCGAAGACCGCATTCTATTGCAATTTTCCGATGGGCTTTCAACATCCGGTATTCGCCGTGAACAGGAATAAAGAATTTAGGCTTCATCAGGTTAATCATAAATTTCAATTCTTCTTGGCTGCCATGGCTTGAAACATGGATGGTCCGTTTCCCGGAGACAACATTAGCGCCCGCTCTAAACAGCATATCAATTGTTTTAAATAAAAATACTTCGCTGCCCTTTAGCGGCGAGGCAGCTATCAAGACAGTATCACCCGGCTGGATATTGATCAGCTTATGTGTCTGCTTGGCCATTTTTTGCAGCGCCTCAATTGGTTCCCCCTGGCTTCCAGTCATCAAGACGGCAATTTCTTTGTCTTGATAATTCTTAATCTCATCAATAGATATGATTAAATCATCCGCCACCTCTAAATAACCCAAATCCATGGCAATGTGGTAAATTCGCTCAAGACTTTTTCCAACTACTGCGACTTTACGTTTGTTCTCCTTGGCTGCATCAAAAATATGCTGAATTCTATTAATATCAGATGCAAAGCAGGCAGCAATAATCCGTCCCGGCGCATTGTAAAAAGCGTTCGATAATTCGCGCTCGACGATTGCTTCAGACGTTGTATAACCCGGTTTTTCCGCTTCGGTACTGTCTGATAGCAAGCATAATACACCCTGTTCACCGATAGCTGCCATTTTTCCAATTTCCGGCTTATAAAGCCTGGTGGCTGCCTGATCAAATTTAAAGTCGCCCGTGTAAACAATGATTCCTTCTGAAGTGTGAATACAAACCCCAACTGAATCTGGAATACTATGATTGGTCCTGAAAAAGCTTACCTGGACAGTATCTAAATCGAGAACCATATTGGAATCTATCTCGATAAAGTCAGCTTTTCCATTAAAGTCCTGCTCCTTTAATTTGGCTCCTGCTAGTGCAAGTGTCAGTTTCATTCCGTAGACAGGCGCATCGATCTGCCGAAGTATGTATGAAAGAGCCCCGATATGATCCTCATGTCCATGCGTTAGAAATATTGCTTTAACCCGGTCCCTATTCTCCTTTAAGTAGGTGATATCAGGTATTACCATATCAATGCCCAGCATTTCTTCCTCGGGGAACATTAGCCCGGCATCAATGACGAATATGTCCTTGTCCACTTCCACCAAATACATATTCTTTCCGATTTCCCCTATTCCACCAAGTCCAATTATCTTGATGGATTGATTTTTTTTCTTTATCAAATCCTTTTCCTCCTAAACCTAAGTTGCTCCGATCGAAATCAGTTAGGTTTATTATACTTGAAATCGGAAAACCTTTACAATGGTAAAAAAGGAAAAAACCAACCGAGCTTTTGGCGGTTGGTTTCTTCGCATTTATTTATGATTTAAAATTTCAATCAAATTAGCACGTTCCTGCTCTGTCAATCCCACTAGCGGCAATCTAACGGATCCAACATCCAAGCCTTTAATTTGCAGAGCTGTTTTCACAGGTGCTGGACTTGGTGCAGCAAATAATCCCTGCATCAACGGGAGCAGACGCTGATGTAATTTGGCTGCCCGTTGATTTTCTCCGTCAAAAAATGCTTTCACCATCTCTTGTAATTCATTGCCAATGACATGTGAGGCGACTGAAACAACCCCTGCACCCCCGATGGACAGCACGGGCAGCGTAACCGCGTCATCGCCACTGTATAAAGCAAAGTCATCATCGGTATTAGCAATTATGTGAGTCATTGCATTTAAATCCCCACTCGCTTCTTTCACAGCCACAATATTTGGTATTTTTGACAAGCGGATAATCGTATCCGGGTGAATTGTCACAACCGACCTGCTCGGGATATTGTAGACCATTACCGGAAGGGTAGTTGATTCGGCAATTGCTTTAAAATGCTGGTATAGACCCTCTTGATTCGGTTTATTGTAATACGGTGCGACCAGCATAATAGCGTCCACACCGACCTGCTCCGCTTTTTTTGTCATCTCGATTGATGCGTACGTATTATTGCTGCCTGTTCCGGCAATAACAGGGATTCGTTTATTTACGGCTTTCACAACATGGCTGAATAACGCCAGTTTTTCTTCTTTCGATAAGGTTGGTGATTCACCTGTTGTACCTGCCACAACAAGTGAATCTGTACCATTATCAATTAAATAATTGATTAGCTTCGTGGTTTTGCCAAAGTCAATATGCCCTTTATGATCAAAAGGCGTTACCATTGCAGTGGATACTCGCCCGAAATGAACCATTTTATTTCTCCTTTCGAAACTTTCGCTCCCTAAATCTGGTGCTTCTAACATCCTATTCAAAAGGTTTTCTTAAAAATCCAAGCTATTTAATTCTAGTGATTCATCTTCAAGGTGAAAGGCACTATGCAAGGCGTTTACTGATTTTACTAAATCTTCCTGCTTGACGAGGACCCAAATCGTCGTATGGCTGTCTGCCGATTGCAGAATCCGGATTCCTTGATTTGAAAGGGCAGTTACAATCTTTGAAGTAACCCCCGGAACTCCCGCGATCCCGGCACCTACTACGGAAACCTTGGCACAATGACGTTCAACCTCTGGCTCGTGTCCCAATTCATTTAGTACCCGGATTGCTTTATCTGTCATTTCTTCTGTAACCGTATATACAACTCCGCTTGGAGAAATGTTGATAAAATCCACACTAATCTTCTCATTTGCCATCGCTTTAAATACTTCTGCCTGCAAGTAGTACTGTTCCTTTTTGGCAAAAACCTTTATTTGCGAAACGTTCGAAACATGGGCAATTCCCGTTACCAACCGTTCCTTGATGTCACTGCCGCGATTATTTTTATTTAAAGTAGTCACCAATGTTCCCTCGGATTCTGAATAAGTGGAACGAATCCGAATCGGCACTTTTGCTTGCATGGCGATTTCAACTGCCCTAGGGTGAATGACCTTTGCTCCCTGATAGGCCATATTACAAACCTCTGTATAGGTAACAACTGATAACGGCCGGGCATTTTCGGCAATGCGCGGGTCAGCAGTCATAATTCCTTCTACATCGGTAAAAATATCAATCCACTCAGCATTAAGTGCGGCTCCCAAAGCAGCAGCGGATGTATCGCTGCCACCGCGGCCAATCGTCGTCACATCGCCATTTTTGGCTGCTCCCTGGAATCCGGCAACCACGACGACATCATGGCTTTCCAGTTCCCTAAGTAAGCGATCGCACTTCATTTCAACAATTTTGGCATTGGTATGGTCGTTATTGGTTCTAAACCCTGCTTGAGCCCCAGTTAATCCCGTTGCATTAATACCGCTCTCAAGCAACATATTCGTAAACACAATGCTAGAGATTACTTCTCCACAGGACAGTAATAAATCATGCTCACGTTTAGAAATGTTACTTGTATTGCCGCCAATCAGGGACAGTAACGTATCGGTTGCATATGGATCGCCCTTTCTTCCCATCGCGGATACGACAACGACTACTTTATAGCCCTCAGCCAGCGCTTTTTCAATATGTCCCTGCGCATATTTCCTGCTAGATTCATCTTTGACGGAGGTCCCGCCAAATTTTTGAACAATGATTTTCATGGTAAACACCAAAACCTGCCTTCTCTATTTTACAAGCCCTAATTCCACTAATCTTTGTGCGATTTGGACGGAGTTCCAGGCTGCTCCTTTAAGAAGATTGTCTGAAACTACCCACATGTGAAATCCTTTGCTATTATCGATGTCATTTCTAATTCTTCCGACAAAGACCTCATTCTTGCCAACACAGTCGGCTGGCATCGGGTATACTTGGTTTTCTGGATCGTCTTGCAGAATCACCCCAGGTGCATCTTTAAGAAGCGCTTTGATTTCTGCGGCGCTCACATTATCCTCTTCAATTTCAAAATAAACGGATTCAGAATGTCCTACAGCTACCGGCAGACGAACACAAGTCGCGGAAACCTGAAGCTCCGGAAGATGCATGATCTTTTTCGTTTCATTAATCATTTTCATTTCTTCATAGGTATAGCCATTTTCCTGGAATTTATCAATTTGCGGAATCGCATTAAAAGCAATCTGATAGTGTTTTTTATCAGATTTCACAGGTAAAATTTGTGGTTCATACGATTCTTCATTTAAAATTGCCTTTGTCTGTTGAAGAAGTTCTTCTACCGCTGCAGCACCTGAACCGGAAACAGCTTGGTAGGTGGAAACAATAATTTTTTTCAAGCCAAACTTTTGACGGATTGGTTCTAAAGCAACCACCATCTGGATGGTTGAACAGTTTGGATTAGCAATGATTCCATTATGTTCAAATAAGTCTTTTTCATTAACTTCAGGAACAACTAAAGGAATATCGGTGTCCATACGGAATGCACTGGTGTTGTCAACGCAAACTGCACCGCGTTTTGCTGCCTCAGGAGCCAATTCTTTGGAGACACTTCCGCCCGCACTGAACAATGCGATATCTACACCCTCAAAGCTCTCTGGCTTTGCTTCTTGCACTGTATATTCACGGCCATTTATATCGACCTTTTTTCCTGCCGAACGAGCGGAGGAAAGCAGGGTTAACTCTCTAATTGGAAAATTCTCTTTCATTAAAGTTTGGATCATTTGTTGGCCAACAGCGCCTGTTGCTCCGACAACTGCGACGTGAAATCCATTTTGATGACTCATTCTTGTTCCCCTTCCTATTCACTGGCCGGTTATTCCCTTAAGTTTAAGTTTTCTTGCTGCCAGTATAGTAATATTTTATGATTGTTTTCATCAGCGGATTAACTTATTAACCCACTGATGAAAGATTAATTTATTTTATCATATTATTTGAAAGAAATAACCTTTTTTAATGAAGGGAAAGGAAATTAGTCCTCATCTTTGTATCTTTCAACCAATACCGGCTGAATCTGTCTGCCTTCCATTGCTGCTTCCACTGTTTCCGGAAGCATTGTCATTCTCGCCACCATTGAATTCGGTTTATTTATCGGGTCATCCTGTCCGTAAGGAATAAAGAAAATGTGTTTAGTGGCCATCAGTTTCATCAGGTTTACCCCATTTAACCCTAAAGCGTCATTCGTGGAAATACCTAAGACAACCGGCTTTAAATTTCGAAGCGTTGCTTTTGCCGCCATTAAAACAGGGCTGTCATTCATGGCATTGGCAAACTTGCTCATCGATACTCCTGTTAAAGGAGCAATTACCATACAATCGAGCGGCATTTTCGGTCCTAACGGTTCTGCTTTTACAATGGAATCAATTAGGTTATTGCCAGTTAAATCGACAATTCGCTGGACCCAATCTTCGCCTTTTCCAAAGCGGGTATCAGTGTTTTTAACCGTAAAAGTTACAATTGGAACCACCTCTGCGCCAGCCTGCACCAGTTTTTCAATTTCCGGAAATACAGCGTCATACGTACAATGTGAACCCGTTAATCCAAAACCAATTCTTTTACCTTTTAAACTCATTTTCCATTCCCCTTTCGATCTGGTTCTGTCTCTGAAAGCAGCTGGGATAGGACATCTGCTAAAATTTGCCCCGCTGTTTTGGGAGCGACAATTCCAGGCAGGCTGGGTGCAAGGAGGGCTTTGATTCCTCTCTTTTCTGCGTAACGAAAATCGGTTCCTCCCGGTTTTGAGGCAATGTCGATTACAATGGTATGTGCGGGTAGTTTGGCAATGACTGATGCATTAACAATTGGCTGCGGGATTGTATTGATTAAAATGTCTGTACCCGACACTTCCGTTTCAATATTGCTTAATTGAAACGGTGTCAGTGCCATTTCCGTAATTCTAGCAAGATGTTCGCTTTTTCTTGCCCCGACTTTTACTTTTGCCCCTAATGCATGGAATGCCCTTGCAATACTCATACCGCACCGTCCCAATCCTAGGACAGTTACATTAGAACCATGAATCGTAAAGTCAGTATGCTGGATGGCCATCATAAGTGTTCCTTCAACAGTCGGAATCGAATTATAAATGGCTACATCATCTCTTGAAAACAACTGGACTAGTTTTTTGTTTGTTTGGTCTGTAATCCCGTTTAAATAGGAATTGCTGATTCCTGAATAAATGGTACAATGCTCAGGAGTTTTCGAAAGAATATCCTCTGTTAAGACCACTTTCTCGTTGGAAAAAATCGTCTCTACTTGACCTTCTAAATTTGTGCCAGCGACTGGCAGAATAATGGCATCGATATTCGAAAAGTCAACCTCGGAGATTTTCTCCTTGACTGCACCAGTAAAGGCGTGGTCAAGCTGTTCAAATCCAATCAGTGCTAGTTTAGCATCTAATTCCGTTAACTTTCGGATAATTTCCAGCTGCCTGGCATCACCACCAATAACGGCTATCTGCATCCCTGTCAGCATGAAAACATTCACCTTCTTTTTTAAAGAATCCATTCAATTTTTCCTTTGTTCTTTATCACTTCCCCATCTTATGTAAGAAAGTTTCAATCGGTGAGTTTTCCACGCGGGAATATGCAAAAAAGCCCAAGCAAATTAAATTGCTTGGGCTTCAGGCTATCTTTTTTCTACTTATTAAATGTTATTAATATAGAGGCCTTAAATAGGTCTGTTGATTTCCGCTCCAGGAGCTTCGCTTTCCGCGGGCGTGCCGGGGAGCCTCCTCGGCGCTAAAGCGCCTGCGGGGTCTCCCCAGCCCCGTAGTCCCGCAGGAGTCTTCGCTCCTTCCGCTCCAATCAACAGGTTTTCAATTAGGATATTTAACTCACAATAAATAATATAAATTAGTGGTGAAATAAATGTTTCAGCAAAAAAAGTATAGCTAAAGTGAATAATTTGTTTTCTATAGATGAATTAGTACCACGCGAAAAACCGCTAATCGACTGCAGACTGCCAAAATATGAAAAAGATTGCAACACACTTAGAAACGATGCAAAATGTGTGTTGCAATCCTTTAGGTTGATTGGATACCCTGATGATTGGAGCGGAGGGCACTCGACTCCTGCGGGAAATAGAGGTCACTGGAGACCCCGCAGGCGCAAAAGCGCCGAGGAGGCTCCAGGACCTCCCCGCGGAAAGCGAGTGCCCGGAGCGGAAATCAACAGGCCCATTTGCAGGGACCATCAATATTAATCTTCTTCCGGAACATCGATGATGATCATATCTGACCCAATCTTTTTAATGTGTTGCCAGGGTACTCTTATTTCATCCCCTTGCTTTCTCAGTCCAAACCATTTGACGGACGGGATTAAGAGCGCCTGGATTTGACCTGTGCTTTCATTTATTTCTAGATCTGTTTGGCCCAAGACACCTAGGCGCTCTGCTTTTTTTACATCGACAATTTCTTTTCCGCTTAATTCACTCAACCTCATATAAGCCGCCCCCTATTCCTCACTTACTATATATTTATAGAGGGAAGTCCTTATTTAGAATAAAGAAAAAAACAGTTCACCGAGGCAAACTGTTTTTTTCGTTAATTATGCTAAATTGGTTGGGAATTCTCCGTCAGGGCTGATTAACGACACGGAATACTTATCAGTAAATACATCCCTTGTCATTTTGTCTACGCTTTCTTTTGTTACTGCATCAATTTGTTCAATGATTTCATCAAGCGAGCGATGGCGCTTTAATAGGAGTTCATTTTTTCCGTTTCGGCTCATCCGGCTGTTCGTACTTTCCAGACTCAACATAAGACTGCCCTTCAGCTGTTCCTTGCTGTTCGTTAATTCCTTTTCCGTTATGCCTGTTTGTTTTAATTTTTCAAGCGTTTCCTGAACAGTATCAAACAATACATTTAATTGCTTTGCCCCGGTACCGCCGTAAATAGTCACAATGCCGCTGTCTTGATAAGCAGAATGATAGGAAAAAACGGAATAAGCCAATCCTCTTTGCTCGCGTACCTCTTGAAATAATCGGGAGCTCATGCTTCCACCCAAAATATTATTCAAGGTAATCAAGCTATAAATATCTTCATGACCAACCTTTAATCCTTTAAACCCGATACAAAGGTGCGCCTGTTCAGTTTCCTTTTTCCGTGAAATCCGGTTGGCATGGAAAACAGGAACATTTTCTTGTACTGTTGTGCTTCCGCCTTGGTAGGAGCCAAAGTAGGCTTCCACTTCTTGAATGAAGCTTTCTGGAACATTACCTGCAATTGAAATCACAACATTTTCAGGTGTGTATCGTTCATGAATATATTCCTTTAACGTATTGCCTGTAAAAGAGTTCAGTGTTTCTTCAGTTCCTAGAATTGGATAACCAAGCGGATGGTCTTCATAAACAGCCCTGCTCAGCAAATCATGAACAATATCATCAGGTGTATCTTCATACATCTTTATTTCTTCTAAAACCACATTTTTTTCTTTCTTTAATTCCTCTTCCACAAAGGTAGAGTTAAAGAACATATCTGCCAATACGTCTAAAGCAAACTTTGAATGGGTATCGAGTACCTTAGCGTAATAGCATGTGTATTCCTTTGAGGTAAACGCATTTACCTGACCGCCAATGCTGTCAAAGGATTCAGCAATTTCTTTAGCAGTTTTGGTAGTGGTTCCTTTAAAAAACATATGTTCAAGGAAATGGGAAATCCCGTTTGTCTCAGGATTTTCATCTCTTGATCCCGTTCCAATCCAGATACCAATGGCAACGGACCTTACGGTAGGGATTTGTTCTAATACAATTCTTGCTCCATTTTGGCACGTGTATTTGTTAATCATCGACTTCCTCCTGTCTATAAACAGCAGATGCTACTTCCCAATTGTTAATTATACCTATAATCACTATATTCTCCAACTTTTAGGTATTTCTTCCCTCAATTTATTTTATGACCCTTTCCTCGCTCATTAATTCAGAAACCGTCCCAATCTGTAAATTCTTTTGTTCGATTAAGGTAATTAATCGATCTAAAGATTTTGCCGTCGATTCGGTTGGGTGCATGAGGATTAACGACCCATTGCCAATCTTGCCCATTACCCGGTTAATTAAGGCATCTGGAGAAGGCTTTCTCCAGTCCACAGTATCTACCGTCCACATGACTGTTTTCATGTTTAATTCATCTGCGATTTTGACTGTTTCGTCGCGATAACTGCCGCTCGGAGGAGCAAACCATTCTGTCTTTTTATCGGTCACGGCTTCGATCACTTCATTGGTTTTCACCATTTGTTCTCTGGTCTGGGCAGCTGTAAGCTTTGCCATATCCGGGTGGGAATACGAATGGTTTCCTACCTCATGCCCGGCACTAACAATCATTTTGGCCAACTCTGGGTTCTTTTTAGCCCAGTTGCCTTCTAGAAAAAAACTTGCCGATACGTTATGATTTTTTAACGTTGCCAGCATATCTGATAAATATTCATTTCCCCAGGCAACGTTAATAATAAAGCTGACCATCGGTTTATCGGGATGCCCCTTATAAATAGGTGAGGGCGGCAGATCTTTAAGCTGCACTTTAGGCTTCACCTGTTTAAAGACGAGCTTTTTCTCATCAAAAGTGCCTTTCTTTTTCATATTTTGATAAGAAGCAGCGAGGTCAACTGCAAGGCCATTGTATCCCGGTATCGCCTTCCAAACCGGATCGATTTTCGCATCTGAAGGCGGTTTCTCATATTCAGGCGCATTTTTTACAATGCTTTGGTATAAGGAATCCGTCTCCTTTACTGCCGGAAGTGCTGATCCCTTTAAGGCGGAAACATATTTATGTACAATTGGACTATTTACAATAAGGAAAGCAGCAAGCACAATTACCGCGATAATTATCTTTTTTTTCATTCTTCCTCTTCCCCCTTCTATACAGATTATGACGAGCAGGGACAAGGTAGAACGATGATAAAGCATGCCAATAGAAAAAGAAAAAGTCAGGAGCGGCCTCCTGACTTTTTAAACGATTATTGATTTTGTTCAGCTTTTTCCTTCTGTTCCTTAAGGACAGCTTTACGCGATAAATTAACGCGGCCTTGTTTATCAATTTCGGTCACTTTCACTAAAATTTCATCGCCGATTTTCACGACATCTTCCACTTTTCCTACCCGCTCTTCAGCAAGCTCAGAAATATGGACTAAGCCGTCTTTGCCGGCAAAGATTTCAACGAAAGCACCGAATTTTTCAATCCGTTTTACTTTACCAAGATACAATTCCCCTACGACAACTTCACGGACAATATCTTCAATAATTTTCTTCGCTTTTTGATTCATTTCTGAATCAGCAGATGCGATAAAAATAGTTCCATCCTGTTCGATGTCAATCTTAACCCCAGTTTCTTCAATAATTTTGTTAATTTGCTTCCCACTAGGTCCAATAACATCGCGGATCTTATCCGGATTAATCGTCATGGTCAGAATTTTTGGCGCAAACCGCGAAAGATCAGGTCTTGGTTCAGCAAGTGTAGCAAGCATAGAATCAAGGATCTGCATTCTTCCGACTTTGGCCTGCTGCAATGCTTCTTCTAAAATTTCACGGGAAAGACCCTCAATTTTAATGTCCATTTGCAGAGCAGTAACACCTTTGGCTGTACCGGCTACTTTAAAGTCCATATCGCCAAGATGGTCTTCCATCCCTTGAATGTCCGTTAAAACGGTATAGTGCTCTCCTGATTTCACAAGACCCATAGCGATACCGGCAACAGGTGCTTTAATTGGTACACCGGCATCCATCATGGCTAATGTGCTGGCACAAATACTTGCCTGCGAAGTAGACCCATTGGATTCAAGCACCTCTGATACAAGTCGAATCGTATATGGGAAATCCTTTTCAGATGGCACAATCGGCTCTAGGGCACGCTCCCCTAGTGCACCATGGCCAATCTCCCGGCGGCCTGGCCCGCGGATCGGTCCCGTTTCCCCGACGCTGAAGGATGGGAAATTATAATGATGCATAAAGCGTTTTTCTTCTTCAATTCCGAGACCATCAAGAATTTGCACATCCCCCATTGCACCAAGGGTACAAATGCTTAACGCTTGGGTTTGTCCCCTTGTAAATAACCCTGAACCATGGGTACGCGGCAGGATTCCTACTTGGGAAGATAAAGGACGAATCTCATCAATTTTCCGGCCGTCCGGACGGACTTTTTCTACTGTGATTAAGCGGCGGACTTCACCTTTAACCATCTTGTCCAAAATTTGTTTAACCTGTTTTAGCTCATCATCGGCAGCTTCCTGCTCAACAAAATGAGCCAATACTCGATTCTTTACATCAGTGATGGCAGCTTCTCTAGCATGTTTTTCTTGAACTTGAATGGCACTGATCATGTCTGTTTCACACATTTCCCGCACCTTTGCTTCAAGCTCCTTGTCAAGCTCATACAGGTTTATCTGCCTTTTTTCTTTGCCGATTTCAGCAACGATTTTCTCTTGGAATTCTATTAACCGCTTGATTTCTTCATGGCCAAACATGATAGCCTCAAGCATGATTTCTTCAGGTACCTCATCGGCCCCTGCTTCAACCATGTTAATAGCATCCTTTGTACCGGCAACCGTTAGGTGGATATCACTCTTTTCAGCCTGCTCCACCGTTGGATTGATCACGAATTCATTATTTACACGGCCGACTACAACGCCGGCAATCGGGCCCTCAAACGGGATGTCCGATACCGATAAAGCCAGTGATGACCCGAACATCGCGGCCATTTCTGAAGAACAATCCTGATCCACACTCATTACAATACTGATTACTTGAACATCATTACGAAAACCATCTGCGAAAAGCGGACGAATTGGTCTGTCAATCAATCGGCTTGCCAAAATCGCTTTTTCACTTGGACGTCCTTCCCGTTTAATAAAGCCTCCGGGAATCTTACCGACTGCATATAATCTTTCCTCATAATTCACTGTTAATGGAAAAAAGTCTAGGTTCTTAGGCTCCTTAGACGCTGTGGCCGTACTTAAAACGGCTGTATCTCCATAACGGACCAAGACTGCACCGTTAGCTTGTTTGGCTAGTTGCCCAATTTCAACTGTCAGATTGCGGCCGGCCCAATCCATGGAATACTCATGTTTTTGCTGATCCATATTTTTACCCCTCTCTATCTAAATCACTTAGGAGGATGACGCGAAACTTATTCGCTGGTATCATCTTTCTAATGTAACTATAAAAAAGCGAAAACGCTTGTGATTTCAAACCAAATTAGTATTAGTATGCACAAAAAATCATGACTTAAAAATTATGTATGAAATATTCAATAACTTTTAAAAGCTAACAAAAAAGCGGGAAAAATCCCGCTTCTGTAAACTAACGACGTAGACCAAGCTTATTGATTAACACGCGGTAACGTTGAACATCTTTGTTACGCAGGTAAGTTAAAAGATTACGACGTTTACCAACCATTTTCAAAAGACCACGACGTGAGTGATGATCTTTCTTGTGAGTACGTAAGTGCTCGTTCAAATTGTTGATTGATTCTGTAAGGACAGCGATTTGAACTTCAGCAGAGCCTGTGTCGTTCTCATGAGTTTTATACTCATTGATGATTTCGTTTTTACGTTCTTGTGTGATTGCCATCCAGGTTCACCTCCTATTTCTCAATCCCCTTATGCCGAGCAAGCGTCGGTGATTCGACTTGCCAAGCAAAGGTTCATTTAGTACGTATTTAAGAATACAATGTTTTGTCGCAAAATGCAAGTTCATTCCATCATATATTATAGGAAAACTTCTCTTCTTCTATACATCAAGCAATTTGTGTTTTTTCGCAAAATATTCCAAAGCCTTATTTTTATCTTTTTCAATTTGCTTTACAAGTTCTTCTATTCCAGAAAACTTTTGTTCATTTCGCAGGAATAGATGCCACTCAATTACGGCATCCTCCCCATAGATATCCTTATGAAAATCAAATAAATGAACTTCAATCGACAGCTTGACTGCCTCCTTATTAAAGGTAGGCTTATAGCCAACATTACAAACACCATTATGCATACTGCCGCTAACCATCATCCTTACCGCATAAACACCTGTAGGGGGAATAATGTATTCATCATTTAATTCAATATTTGCCGTCGGAAAACCAATGGTCCGTCCGCGTTTATCACCATGGACGACATACCCTGAAGTTGTGTAATACCTTCCCAAAAGGTGCGAAAGTTCCTCAACAGTCCCCTCTTTAAGAAGTCGGCGAATTCTGGTCGAGCTCACCTTTTCGCTCCCCTCGGTAAATTCCGGAATAACAGAAAAGGTAAATTTCTCTCTTGAGTGAAATGGAATGGTCTCCATCGTCCCTTTGCCCATCCGGCCGTAGGTAAAATCAAAGCCTGCGGTCGCATGCTGCACATTCAGCCCGATAACGTATTGGTCAATAAATTCTTGAGGCAGAAGATTGGCAAATTCTGGGGTAAAGTGAACGACAAAAAGATAATCAATACCCATTCCCCCGATAATTTTGATTTTTTCTGCTAATGGGGTAATGGATTTTACATGCTTTTCATTTTTCCCTAAAACCACAGAAGGATGAGGGTCAAAAGTCATGACTGCGCTTGACAGTCCTTGTTCATCAGCTTGCTTCTTTGCTTCAAGTATTACCTGCCTATGCCCGCGATGCACGCCATCGAAATAGCCAAGGGCCATCGATAAAGGAGGCAGCGCCTGCAGATCTGACACATTTAGTGGAAAACTTAATCTTTTTACTTCCAACTGAAACTCACCTTTTCTATACAGGAACCTTTATTCGAGTTCATTTCTTAGAACCTTCATCGGCTTTAAGAGGCCTTGCTTATTGGGATGCTTTGCATAGATAGCAAGCGCCAGCCCTTTAGCCGTTTCGGCAATAATAGGTCCGTCACAAGTTTTTAAATTCTCTGGAATTTCTAAAAGTGCACCGTTTTTCACTTTCTCTGCTACTTTATCATTAATCTGCATTTTCGGCAAATGAGAAAGTGCCGATTCCAATGGTCGTAAAACCTGCGAAATGCTCCCTTCTGCCATTAACCTTTCCACTTCTTCAAGCGTAAGGCAATCAGTAAGTGTGAACGAAGCCGATTGCGTCCTTACCAATTTCGACATATGCGCTGGAAACCCCAAAGCCTCACCAATCATGACAGCTAAGGTTCGAATATAAGTGCCTTTACTGCAGCTAACCTGAAAGCGGAAGCTGATAGTCTCGCCAGCGAATTCAGTCCGTTCATCAAGAAGGTTAATCGAATAAATCATTACTTTCCTTGATGGGCGTTCCACGACAATCCCTTTTCGGGCATATTCATAAAGACGGACCCCATTCACTTTAACGGCGGAATACATTGGTGGTGTTTGCTCAATTTCGCCGGTTAACGACTGTAGTACCTTTAGAATTTCTTCGCGGCTGATGGTCCGGTTAACCATTTCCTTTTCCACCACGTCACCAGAAGCATCTTCCGTTGTCGTGGAAAAACCAATGGTTACTTCACCTTCATACGCCTTGCCTGCATCTGTAATATACTCGGCTATTTTTGTCGCTTTCCCGATACAGATTGGGAGGACTCCGGTTACATCAGGGTCAAGTGTTCCAGTATGACCGATTTTCTTTGTTTTTAAGATCTTCCGCAATTTAAAAACACAATCATGAGAGGTAAGCCCCGCCGGCTTCAATAATGGTAAAATGCCTTCCAATTTTCACAACCTCTTTCCTGTCATCCCCGAAAAAAATGGATAGACTTTTTCGTCTATCCATTTTCCTCATTTGTGAGGATATGCAAACTATTTGGTATAAGATGAGTTATTCTTCTTCATTTTTTTCCATCGGGCTTCCGTCAGAATGTAAATCATGAAGAAGTGTTTCGATGCGATTCCCATAATCAATGGATTCGTCGAATTCAAAGATAATTTCGGGAGTTTTGCGAAGGCGAATACGATGGCCGATTTCGCTTCGAATAAATCCTTTTGCTTTTGCAAGGCCTTTAAGCGTATTCTCCCTCTGTTCATCATCACCCAATACCGAAATAAAAACTTTAGCTTGCTGCAAATCGCCTGTTACCTGAACGTCTGTAACGGTCACAAAACCAATCCGAGGATCTTTTATCTTGCGTCCGATAATGTCACTCAGTTCTTTCTTCATTTGCTCTCCAACACGATTTGGTCTGTGGCTCATTCAATTCACCTCTTCATTTAAAGCCATTCCATTTCGGTGACTGTTCTTTCTATCTCTGGAAACGAGTCAATTAGTTTTAATGCATTCTGCAGCTCATGCTCTGTTGACACCCGCGCTGCCGTAACAGCGACAATGGCTATTTTAGTCCGCTGCCAGACATGGTGATAGTCAACCTCTGCTACTGACACATTAAATTTTTGTTTTAAACGAGTAAGAATTCGCTGTAAAACAGCTCGCTTCTCTTTTAAGGAATGTGCATCGTAAATGATGCATTCACAAACGGCTGCGCCGATTATCATTTCCGCTCGATTTCCTCCATTACATACGCTTCAATAATATCTCCCTCTTTAACATCATTAAAGTTTTTAATGGTGATACCGCATTCGTAGCCTTGGGATACTTCCTTGGCATCATCCTTGAAGCGTTTTAAGGCATCAATCTCACCTTCAAAAATAACAACCCCGTCGCGAATGACACGGATACCGCTATCACGGGTAATTTTCCCGTCGATTATATATGAACCGGCAATCGTTCCGACCTTTGAAACCTTGAATGTCTGGCGGACCTCAGCCTGACCGATAACTTTCTCAACAAATTCCGGATCAAGCATACCCTTCATGGCCGCTTCCATCTCTTCAATGACTTTATAAATAATGCGGTGTAAACGGACATCTACTTTTTCCGCTTCTGCTGCACGTTTGGCATTCACGTCAGGACGAACATTAAAGCCGATGACAATGGCGTTTGAAGCAGCTGCGAGCGTGATATCAGATTCGTTAATGGCGCCTGTTCCATTATGGATAATTTTGATGTTTACACCTTCGACATCAATTTTTTGCAAGGAAGCAGCTAACGCCTCTGCAGAACCTTGAACGTCTGATTTCAAAATGACATTCAGATCCTTCATTTCTCCCTGCTTTAATTGTTCAAAGAGATTGTCTAGGCTGACACGTGTTTTTTCACCGCGCTGGGCAACTAATGCGATTTGAGCACGTGATTCTCCAACTTGACGGGCTGTTTTCTCATCATCAAATACAACGAAGCGGTCTCCTGCCTGAGGTACATCACTTAGTCCGGTAATTTCAACCGGTGTAGATGGACCTGCATCCTTAACCCGGCGTCCTAAATCATTCACCATTGCCCGCACACGTCCGAATGTATTTCCGACGACAATTGGATCACCAATTTTTAGCGTTCCATTCTGAACAAGCAAGGTTGCAACGGATCCGCGCCCTTTATCCAATCTAGCCTCAATGACAGTTCCTACTGCATTCCGTTCCGGATTTGCTTTATATTCTTCTACTTCGCTTACTAACAGGATCATTTCAAGAAGACTGTCAATTCCCTCACCTGTTTTAGCGGATAGCGGAACAAATATAGTATCCCCGCCCCAAGCCTCGGCTACTAAACCGTGCTCAGTAAGCTCTTGCATAACCCGGTCGGCATTTGCTGCTGGTTTATCCATTTTATTAACAGCAACAATAATCGGAACTTCAGCTGCCTTAGCATGGTTAATTGCTTCTACTGTCTGAGGCATAACACCGTCATCAGCAGCAACCACCAGGATTGTAATATCTGTAATTTGCGCACCGCGGGCCCGCATTGTTGTAAACGCAGCGTGTCCAGGTGTATCTAGGAACGTAATCTTCTTTCCGTTTTCGATTACTTGATAGGCACCAATGTGCTGAGTGATTCCGCCTGCCTCTCCCTCAGTAACTTTTGTATTACGGATGGAGTCAAGCAAGGTTGTTTTACCATGGTCAACGTGACCCATGATTGTCACAACAGCCGGGCGTTCCACAAGGTTTTCCGCTGTATCTTCTGTGAAATAAATTTCCAAATCGGTCGCATCAACTTTAATTTCTTCTTCGACCTCAACACCATACTCACCGGCAATTAATTCAATTGCATCTTTGTCTAAATCCTGATTGATTGTTGCCATGACGCCAAGCAGGAATAGCTTTTTGATTAGTTCAGAAGGCTCTCTGTGCAGCTTCTTGGCTAGTTCTGCAACCGTTAAAGATTCACTGAAGGTAATTTTAGTAGGAAGCTCCTTCTCTTTCTTCTTTTGCGGCGCTTGGGATTGTTGCTGCGTATGGTTTTGTTGATGATTTCTCTTCTTATTTTGTTGATGATTACGATTTTGTTGTTGATTATTATGGGGACGACTTTTGTTTTTCCCAGCTTGAAATGCTTTATTTTCTTTGGATTGATATTCCTGTTCGTGTTTTTTGCCTTCTTTTGCTTTTGGCGCTCCCGGAGCAACCTTTACTTTGGAAGGCACGACAAGTTTTTCATCATCGTCCTCATAAGCCTTTGGCGTCGTTTTAGTCTGCACCTGTGGCTTTGTCTGAACCTTTTGTTGAGTTTGGCGACCATTGTTATTATTATTGTTATTGCTACGGTTTTGTTCAGCCGTATTTCCAGTCTTTTTCTGCTGCTCTTTGTTTTCATTTTTATTGTAGGCAGCATCAAGCTTTTTAATATCTGATGATTCTAGAGTTGCCATATGATTTGAAACCTCTATGTTCATTTCTTTTAATTTTGTAATGATTTCTTTACTAGATAGGTTATGTTTTTTTGCATACTCATAAACACGCATTTTACTCATTATTTTCACCCCCGCAAGATTTAATCGAGCACTTGTTTAAGTTTTTTGGCAAATCCATCATCCAAAACGGCTGCCACAACGCGGGCCTCTTTGCCAATCGCCTGGCCAAGAAGATAACGATTTTCAACCATTTTAATTGGAACCTCATACGAATTACATTTGTCGGTAATTTTTTTTGTCGTATTTTGTGATGCATCTGCGGATAATAAAACGAGCTTCGCATTTCCACTGCGGATTTGCTTAACGGTAAGCTCCTCACCAGATATTACTTTTCGTGCTCGATTGGCCAGTCCAAGCAATGACATCCATTGGTTTTCGTTCATTTAGACGACCTGTTCTCCTTCTCTATCAACTCAAGCAGCTCATCATATAACGATTCGGAAATCGTAACCTCTAAATGGTTTGCCAAAATATTCTTTTTCTTTGCCAAGAGGACGGCATCTTTTTCCTTTGAAAGATATGCACCCCTGCCCGATTTTTTTCCAGTTAAATCGACGGATACATCTCCTTCTTTTGAGCGAACGATGCGAACGAGTTCTTTTTTCGGTTTCATTTCACCAGTGGCCACACATTTCCGCATAGGAACTTTTTTCTTTGTGTTCACCATCATTCACCTCTGATCTAATCTAATTCTTCATCGTTAAAATCGTCAAAATCAGTATCCGCCCCATCATCGAATAGACGAATTGTTTCTTCACGAGGATAAATCCCCATTTCACGAGCCTCAGATTCTGATTTAATATCAATTTTCCAGCCGGTTAATTTAGCCGCTAAACGAGCATTTTGGCCGCGTTTCCCAATTGCTAATGAAAGCTGATAATCCGGCACAACAACCGTTGTCGCTTTTTCATCTTCATTTACTGAAACATCCAGCACTTTCGATGGGCTGAGCGCATTGGCTACAAAAACAACCGGGTCATCAGACCATTTTACAATATCGATTTTTTCGCCCTTTAATTCGTTTACAACTGCTTGGACACGAGCACCCTTCGGACCAACACAAGATCCAACTGGATCTACCTCAGGGTTATCGGAGTGAACTGAAATCTTCGAACGGTCGCCTGCTTCGCGGGCAACGGATTTAATTTCTACCGTCCCATCATAGATTTCCGGCACTTCGATTTCAAATAAACGTTTTAATAATCCCGGATGAGTCCTTGAAACAAATATTTGAGGTCCTTTTGTTGTTTTTTCTACCTTAGTAATAAATACCTTAATTCGATCATGCGGCTTATAACGTTCATTTGGCATCTGCTCATTGATTGGGAGCAGAGCTTCTATTTTACCAAGGCTGACATAAATAAATTTTGAATCAAGTCTTTGGACGATACCAGTCATGATATCTTCTTCACGGTCAATAAATTCAGAATAAATAATTCCTCTTTCCGCTTCTCTGACTCTTTGTGTCACAACCTGTTTAGCAGTTTGGGCAGCAATTCGGCCGAAATCCTTCGGCGTTACTTCCATTTCGACGATATCCTCAACCTGATAGTTTGGATTGATTCTTATCGCATCTTCTAAGGAAATTTCAAGACGTGGATCAAACACTTCGTCCACTACTTCTTTACGTGCAAAAACACGCATTGAACCAGTTTCCAGGTTTAAATCAATTCTGACGTTTTGCGCTTGATTAAAATTACGGCGGTAAGCCGAGATAAGTGCTGCTTCAATGGCTTCAATTAAAACATCCCTGGAGATACCTTTTTCTCTTTCCAGGACAATAAGAGCATCTATTAGTTCGCTGCTCATTTGAGTATATCCCCCTATTCTATTGTATTTTTCTAAGTTTAAGAAAACGTTACAGCAAGCCTTGCATTTGCCACTTTTTCGTATGGAATTTCAATCGTTTTTTTACGGGTTTTTATTTTCACTTCGATTGTAACAGTTTGACCATCGAAAGCTAAAAGAGTCCCTTCAAAACCTTTTTCACCATCAAGAGGCTCATAAGTTTTAATAAAAACATTTTTCCCGATTGCTTTTTCAAAATCTTTATCCTTCTTTAAAGGGCGCTCTGCACCTGGCGATGATACTTCAAGAAAATAGTTATGAGGAATTGGATCCACTTCATCAAGTTTTTCACTAAGTCGTTCACTGACAATTCCGCAGTCTTCAATATCAATGCCTGTGTCTTTATCGATATATACGCGAAGGAACCAGCTTTTTCCTTCTTTAACGTATTCAATTTCTACTAATTCTAAGCCAAGCTCTTGAAAAATAGGTGCAGCCAGTTCTTCAACAACCTCGGTGACTTTACTCATGCCCTACCTCCTTTTCCAGCAATATCTTCTATGTAGCTATGCAAGTTTAAAATACTGATGAAAAACCATCCTAAACAACACGAAAGAGTGGGAGAATCCCCACTCTTGTACACGAGAGTATGTCTTAGTATTTCCAATAAAACTATAACATAACCATGAATTAGTTGCAAATATCAAAAGCGGAAGCGCCTTGCGCAGGGGCTTATGCCCCGGGGCCCTAGGCACAGGAGCTAGAGTCAGAAAAGCGGAAGGTTAAAACAGCGAAAGCTGGTTTTGCTCAGGCAATGCGCTGAGGCAGCCTTGCTTGTCCAGATACTCAAGGATTGTTTTGGAAACCTTCCCTCTTTGCTGGAGATCTTCTTTCGATAGAAATTCTCCAGCACCGCGGGCATTAACAATATTTACGGCAGCGTTTGTTCCCAGCCCCGGAATGGAGTTGAAAGGCGGAATTAACGTATCTCCTTCAATGATAAATTCCGATGCAGCCGATTTGTACAAATCATAATTCTGGAAGGAATAGCCGCGTTCAGTCATTTCAAGCGCAAGCTCCAACACCGTCAGCAGGTTTTTCTCCTTGTTCGATGCTTCCAAACCCTTCGCATTGATTTCGCCAATTTTTGCACGGATGGCCTCAGAGCCGCGCGTCATTGTTTCTAAGTCGAAGTCCTCTGCCCTAACAGTGAAATAAGCAGCATAATAAAGAAGGGGAAGATGAACTTTAAAATAGGCAATCCTCACAGCCATCAAGACATATGCAGCCGCGTGGGCTTTCGGGAACATGTACTTAATTTTTTTACAGGAGTCAATGTACCATTCCGGTACCTCGTTCCTTCTCATTTCCGCTTCCATTTCTTCCGATAATCCTTTTCCTTTACGGACGGATTCCATTATTTTGAAAGCGAAGGATGGCTCAAGCCCCTGATAAATTAGGTAAACCATGATATCGTCCCGGCAGCCGATTACTTCACTTAGGGTACAAGTCTTATTCTGAATCAATTCCTGTGCATTTCCCAGCCAAACATCCGTACCATGTGATAAACCAGAAATCTGAACAAGTTCTGAGAAGGTCGTTGGCTTTGTATCTTCAAGCATTTGTCGAACAAACCGGGTACCAAATTCGGGAATGCCTAACGTTCCCGTTTTACACATGATTTGTTCTTCTGTTACCCCAAGGGATTCCGTACCGCTGAATATTTTCATTACTTCAGGGTCATCGGTCGGAATCGTTTTTGGATCGATACCGCTCAAATCCTGCAGCATCCTGATCACCGTCGGGTCATCGTGTCCAAGAATATCAAGCTTTAAAACGTTATCGTGAATCGAATGGAAATCAAAATGGGTCGTTTTCCATTCCGAATTTCGATCATCAGCCGGAAATTGGATTGGCGTAAAATCGTAAACGTCCATATAATCAGGAATAACGATGATACCGCCGGGATGCTGACCAGTTGTTCTTTTTACACCCGTACAGCCGGAAGCAAGCCGTTCCACTTCGGCCCCGCGCATCTGGAGGTTATTGTCCTGCTGATAGGCCTTAACGTAACCAAAGGCCGTTTTGTCGGCAACAGTACCAATTGTTCCAGCTCTATAAACGTATTCCTCCCCGAAAAGCACCTTTGTGTAGTTATGGGCCCGGGGCTGATATTCTCCGCTGAAATTCAAATCTATATCGGGAACCTTATCTCCTTTAAAGCCAAGGAAGGTTTCAAACGGGATGTCATGGCCATCTTTTCGAAATTTTGTGCCGCAATGCGGGCAATCTTTATCAGGCAAATCGAAGCCTGAACCGACCGAACCGTCATTAAAAAACTCAGAATGCTTGCAGGATGGACAAATATAATGCGGCGGCAATGGGTTAACCTCAGTTATTTCCGTCATTGTTGCGACTAATGAGGAACCGACCGATCCACGCGATCCGACCAGGTACCCATCATCCAAAGACTTTTTAACAAGCTTATGGGAAATCAAATAAATAACGGCAAATCCATGCCCAATGATACTTTTTAATTCTTTTTCCAAACGGGCCTCAACAATTTCCGGAAGCTCGTCGCCATAAATTTTCCGGGCCATGGCATAACTCATTTCCCGCATTTCTTCATCGGCACCTTCAATTCTTGGTGTGTACAAATCATCCTTTATTGGCTTTATGACGTCAATCATATCCGCAATTTTATTTGTATTTGTGACGACGATTTCCTTTGCCTTTTCTTTGCCTAAGAATGAAAAGGCATCAAGCATTTCATTTGTCGTTCTAAAGTGAACATCCGGAAGCTCATGACGGTTCAGCGGGTTAGCACCGCCCTGTGAGCTGATTAATATTTTTCTGTATATCTTATCGTTTTCGTTCAAGTAGTGAACATTACCTGTAGCTACAACCGGTATTCCGAGCTTGTCACCAAGCGCAACGATGTTGCCGATAATTTCCTCAAGCGCCCGTTCATCACGAACCAGTTCCATTTCAAGGAGCGGGGCATACACCGGTTTCGGCATAACCTCGATATAATCATAAAAGCCTACTACGGCCTCCACTTCGTCAGGAGACTTTTGCATCATCCCCTCAAAAACTTCTCCTTTATCACAGGCGGAACCAACAAGTATTCCTTCGCGATATTTTTGCAGCACCGACCGTGGTATACGCGGTACACGATAAAAATATTCAATATGTGCAATAGAAACGAGCTTAAATAAATTTTTTAACCCATGCTCAGTCTGCGCCAAAAGCGTACAGTGATAAGGACGGGCCCTTTGATAGGCATTTCCTTTTCCCATGTGATCATTAAATTCGTCATGGTAAAAAATCTCTTTTTCCTGCGCATCCTTCAACATTTTCAATAATAAGTATCCGGTTGCTTCTGCATCATAAATCGCTCTATGGTGCTGGGTCAGTTCGATATCAAATTTTTTCGCCAAGGTATTTAATCGATGGTTTTTTAATTCTGGATATAGGAAACGGCCCAACTCCAGCGTATCGATGACAGGGTTTTTGGCTTTTCCAATACCAATTTTTTTATAACCGACATTCAAGAATCCCATATCAAAGGAAGCATTGTGGGCAACTAAGACAGCATCCCCAGTCCAGTCATAGAATTTCTGGAAAACTTCAGCTACCTCTGGAGCATTTTGAACCATGTCATCGGTGATGCCTGTCAGGTTGATGGTTGTCGCTGATAAGCGATGATGCGGATTAGCGAATGATTCAAACCGATCGATGATTTCGCCGTTCCTTATCTTTACAGCAGCAAGCTCGATTATCGTATCGTATACGGCTGAAAGACCCGTTGTTTCAACGTCAAACACGACATAAGTATCTTCAGCAAGAAGCCTGTGGGCATCGTTAAAGGTAATCGGTACACCATCATCGACCAGATTCACTTCAACACCATAAAGAATCTTTATATCATTCTTTTTCCCGGCACTGTAGGCTTCTGGGAAGGATTGGGCTCCGGCGTGGTCGGTAACAGCTATGGCTTTATGGCCCCATTTTTTTGCTTGGGCAATTAAAGTGGCGACAGGAGTGACGGCATCCATCTGGCTCATCGGGGTATGCAAATGCAGTTCGACCCTTTTTTCGTCATCTGGAGCAGTATCTTTCCGGCCAGCAGGCTTAATCTCGTTAATATCATTACCAATCATGACAAGGTCACGAACGAAAGTATCATTTTGAATGCTGCCGCGGACCTTTACCCACATTCCCTTTTTAACAAGTTGGAAGGCATTTGCGTCCTCTTTGTCGCGGGAGAACATTTTAACCATTATGGAACTGGTGTAGTCTGTAATTTTAAAGGTTAACAAGGAGCGGCCGCTGCGCAGCTCGCGAATTTCCGCATCAAATATATAACCTTCGACGACAACTCGTCTTTCTTCATCCACAATATCAATTAAGCTGCGGAGCTCGCTGTTATCCTTAATTGTCAAACCGATTGAAAGCGGACCTTGCGGCACATCACCGCCTCCCTGCTCTTTCTCGGCATCTTGTTTCTGCATTTCGACCATTGCCATTAAGGCACGTTCTTGGTCTTCCTTTTGTTTAGCAATTAAAAATTGTTGATATTCCTCGTTATGTTCTTCACTTTTTATTTCAATCTCAAAGGAAAACAGCGGGAACCCGAAGGATTGATAAATTTCACCGATTAATGGCCCATATTTACGTTTTAAGGTTAATCCCTCTGCCTCGTTTCTAACCGAAACGGTAAGCTTATTGCCACTTACCACAGGCAGCTGTTCATGTAAAAGTTTAATGAGCGGCGGGGAGATTCCATCAATTTGCTGGATGCAATAGCTCCAGTATTCGCTGATTAATTCTGAGGCGTTTTCTTGATTGGTAACTTTTATATCATATGATACTGCTGCAATGTTTGAAAAAGTTCGCTCAATTTGGGCAGTAAACCGCGTGAATACATTGAATGGCAGGACTTTTTCCAATAAAAATTGAAAGTGCCATTTTCTCGCTTTCTTTTCTACCAGTAGCCTTTCGATTTGCGCATTTTGGAAATGCATAACGACTGCATCTTCAGTTAGTTGCAGCTGCTGGAGTAAGAGTTGGAATCGCTCTTTTTTGCCTAAGGCATTTTCGCTCATCCTCTCATCTCTCCCCTCTTTAAAAATCTCTTTTTCTAGTCTATTTCAGAAAGTAATTATACCATATCATCCGAAAAGATTCGGGTTAATTCGACAGAAACCTTTATCCATTTTTAACAAAAAAATTTTACTCATTTTCTTTATCGATTCGCCGCGTTAATTTATTTTAATATAAGGCTTTTCAACAAGTCTGTTGATTGGCGCTCCAGGCACTTCGCTTTCCGTGGGCGTGACGGGGAGCCTCCTCGTCGCTAAAGCTCCTGCGGGGTCTCCCCTGCCCCGTACTCCCGCAGGAGTCTTCGTGCCTTCCGCGCCAATCAACAGGTGTATGCAAATTAAGTCCCTCAACTCCAATAAAATTAGTGGAGAGTTTAATGTTTAAGCCAAAAGAGTTTAGCCAAGTTGTGTATAAATTGTTTCTATTGAAGAATTGGTTCCAAATGTCCAACTTCTTCGCTTGATTGACAAATATATTTATCTTTCTTTTCTTCTAGGAAAAGTTCGTCCTTTTTCTAGTGAGGACAATTATCTTTCAGGATGTTTTTGATGAAATTGTTCTCCTAGCAATGATTCACATAATGGTTAGGGGACGTGTATTATTTACAGATTCAACTCATTTAAAGGCAAACGCCTATAACACATAAGTTTAATGTGTGTTGCAATACTTAGGTGAATTGCCTCCCTGTTGATTGGAGCGGAGGGCACTCGACTCCTGCGGGATAGAGAGGTCACTGGAGACCCCACAGGCGCCAAGGCGCCGAGGAGGCTTCAGGACCTCCCCGCGGAAAGCGAGTGCCCGTAGCGGAAATCAACAGGCCAGTTAGCAGGGATAAATAAAAGTTGGTAATTTAGGTTCAGTCAAAATAAAAAATTGCCGAGAAAAATACCCTTTCTCGACAATCTGTAGGGGGGCCTCATAAATGCCCCTTTTTTATTATTTTAAGAAAAATCGTTGAATATCGTTCCATGTGACAACGAGCATTAGCAGCATTAGCAAGGCGAATCCGATAAAGTGGACCATTCCTTCTTTTTGACGGTCAATCGGTTTGCCGCGAACGGCCTCTACTGCGAAGAACATCAGCCTTCCCCCGTCTAATGCCGGGATTGGCAGTAAGTTCATAATCCCAAGGTTGATGCTTAAAATTCCGGCCCACTTCATTAGGTAGAAGATCCCCGATTTGGCCACTTCATCCGTGGAAACATAAATTCCGACCGGGCCTGATAAGGCATCAATGGAAAATTGTCCGGTTACTAATTTACCGAGCATAACAAAAATCTGCGTTGTCCAGAAATAGGTTTCTTTGGCGCCTGCTGTAACGGCTTGGACTGGCGACTTTTCAACTGGGCTGTAAACACCGATAATCCCCATTTTTTTGCCTTCCACCGTTTTCTCATTAGGCGTAACCGAAATATCCATTTCTTTTCCATTACGTACAACTGAAAAATCAAGCTTTTCGTTTGGATTTTTGCGGATAATTTCAACAACATCAGACCAGCTGCTAATTTCAGAACCATCGATACTTTGGACAATATCCCCTTTTTGTAGTCCTGCTGCTTTCGCGGCACCATCCGGGGTAATCTCACCCAGTTTCGGATCGTTAGTCGGTACTCCCTGCAATAAAGCAATGATAATAAATACCACAAATGCCAATACAAAATTCATCATCGGGCCCGCAAAAATGGCCATAAATCTTTGTCCTAACGTTTTAGAAGCAAATTGCCGATCCAATGGTGCGATTTGTGATGCCACGCCATTTTCGACAATGACTGCCTTTGGATGAATCATAAAGGTTTGCAAATTTTCATCGTCATCCTCAGGGAACCCTTTGATGATTAGGTCCTTTTCAATATCTGCATATTCAACCTCAACAATACGGCAATTTGGGTACTTTTCTTTATTATTCAAGATAAGCTTGGTTGCTTGGCCGTTCTTATCAAATAATAGTCCAATTCGGTAGCCTGGCTTTATTTCAACCATTTCTGGATCTTCGCCAGCCATCCGGACAAATCCGCCAATTGGCAATAGACGAATAGTGTATGTGGTTTCTCCTTTTTTATGGGAAAAGACCTTCGGACCCATCCCAATCGCAAATTCGCGGCAAAGGATGCCTGCCCGTTTTGCAAAAATAAAATGTCCTAATTCATGAAAAAAAACGAGTGCGCCAAATATCACAATAAAGGCAATGACTGTACTCAATAATAAAACCACCTTTTTATTTGGTTTAGAAAGTACCTTTAGACCTCAATATCTGTCTGTCGCCCTTGGTCAAGGCGCTTATTAACTTTATAGCAGTGAATTTACAAACTGCCGCGTTTCCTTGTCAACCTCTTGGATTACACTTAAGCTCGGATGCCGGGTCGTTTGATGAGCACTTAAGGCCTGCTCAATCAAATCTTCTATTTGCAGGAAGCGAATCTTTCCTTCTAGGAATGCTGCGACTGCCGCTTCATTTGCCGCATTCAAAACAGTTGGCATCGTGCCACCGATTTTCCCAGCCTCATAGGCAAACTTCAAACAGCGGAACCTTTCCATATCCATTTCCTGAAAATGGAGTGTCCCAATTTGCGCCAAATTTAAGCGGTTCCCTGTGGTAAGAGGCAATCGGTCCGGATAGGAGAGTGCAAATTGGATCGGTACCCGCATATCCGGTGTTCCCAGCTGGGCAATCACACTTGTATCATGGAATTCAACCATAGAATGAATAATACTTTCCTTGTGAAGCAATACATCAATTTTTTCATAGCCAAGTGAAAACAGCCAATGTGCTTCAATAACTTCGAGGCCCTTATTCATCATCGTTGCCGAATCAATCGTGATTTTCGCACCCATCGACCAGTTCGGATGATTTAATGCTTCCTCAACAGTCACTTCCTCCAGTTCACTACGGGTGCGGTCACGGAAACTGCCGCCAGAGGCAGTTAGAATTAAGCGTTCAATGTTTTTCTCCTTCTCTCCTTGCAGGGCTTGAAAGATGGCCGAATGCTCGCTGTCTACTGGGAGAAGTGCAACATTATTTTTCTTCGCTGCTTCGATCACTAAATGGCCGGCCGTCACCAGTGTTTCTTTATTGGCGATTGCGATTGTTTTCCCGCATTCAATCGCCTGCAACGTCGGGTTTAACCCTACGCTGCCGAGAACAGCATTGACAAGAATATCCGACTTGTCATAAACCGCTGCTTCAATCAGCCCTTCCTCGCCAAACGTAAACTTAAGCTTAGGGAATTCTGCTTTTAATGTATTATAATCAGCCATCGTTTGTACAGAAACAAGCTCAGGCTGAAATTCCGCAATTATTTTTCGCGTTAAATCGATGTTTTTGCCAACGGAAATGGCAGCTAATTTATACTCTTCAGGGTGCTCCCGAAAAATATCCAGGGTTTGGGTACCGATGGACCCGGTCGCACCCAGTAAACTAATTGTCTTCAAACAAGTCAACTCCTAAAAAGAAAAACCTCTTACCAAAGGTGGAAAAAATGCAATAATGGCAAAACAAATAATAAACTGTCAAACCGGTCTAGAATGCCTCCATGTCCCGGTAAAATGGTTCCTGAATCTTTTACATTAAAATGGCGTTTATAGGCAGATTGGACAAGATCTCCGATTTGTCCAAAAACGGATAGAACGATGGTCATGCCTACTATTGTAACAATCCCGGCATTCATATCGCCAAAAACAGCAAACATAATTGCCACTACAGCGGCACAAATAATACCGCCAATTGAGCCTTCAACCGTTTTGTTAGGACTGATTTCCGGCCATAATTTCTTCTTGCCCATCGCCTTGCCAATAAAGTAAGCCCCTGAGTCAGTTGCCCAAATGATGAATAAGGAATAAAAAACATACACAAGACCAGCTTCTCGCGTTTCCATGAGAAAATAAAAACCAATACCTGTATAAATTGCCGAAAGCACTGTAAAAGCGGCATCCTCAAAAGTAAAACGATTTTTTGTAATGACCGTATAGGTCAATAACAAAAGAATAAAAGCAATGCCTAGCTCCGTTTTTGAATAGTAAAAGTCCGCCATTATTTCATTATATTGTGCAGGGAATAAAATAACCCAAAGGAAAAGCAGAGAAAGGAACCCGTATGGAGAAAAAATGCTTAAGCCCTTCATCCTTAATAGTTCATATAGCCCAATGGTTGCTAGCAAATAAGTCAATAATACGAACGGAAGCCCGCCGTAAAATACGATTGGCAAAAAAAGTGCCGCTGCTACGACTCCTGTAATAATTCTTTGTTTCATTTACTGTTTCAACACCTTTTTTGACTGCAAATTTATATTCCTCCAAATCGACGCTGGCGCTTTTGAAACACTTCGATTGCCTCTAACAAATGATCCTCACTGAAATCGGGCCACAACACATCAGTAAACCAAAACTCCGAATAGGCTAACTGCCATAACATAAAATTGCTTAAGCGAATTTCGCCGCTTGTCCGGATTAATAGGTCAGGATCTTTGAAATTGGAAGTCATTAGATAGGAGGAAAATGCCTCCTCATTTAAATCGGTTTCCTTCAGTATGCCACTATTATAATCATTTAAGACTTGCTTCACCGCATCGAGAATCTCAGCCCTGCTTCCATAATTCAAAGCAAAGTTTAACACAAGTCCTGTATTATTCTTTGTTTGTTCCATCGCCTTTTCAATGGCATTTAAAGTATGTTTTGGCAGTTGATGCTTATAGCCCATCATTTTCACTTGAACATTATTGGCCACCAATTCTGGAAGGAAGGTTCCTAGGAATTCCTCTGGAAGCTTCATAATATAATCCACTTCATTTTTTGGCCTTTTCCAATTCTCTGTGGAAAAAGCATACAATGTCAGCACTTTTAGCCCAAGGTCATTGGCCAGCATAGTTGTTTTTCGGACAACCTTCATCCCTTCATGATGACCGGCAATGCGCGGCAGTGCCCGTTTTTTAGCCCATCGGCCATTTCCATCCATAATAATGGCCACATGTTCCGGTACCGGCAATTTTTTAATTTCTTCAATTTTATCTCGGAGTGTGGAAGAGTTATTTTGGTTCTTCCAGATTTTTATTTTATTTAACATGGCAAGCGCTCCTCCATTATTAGCTTTCCTCCGATAATAAACTTCATCGAACTTGTTATAGTATGTAATAGATTTTAATCCAGCATGCCTATATCATACCAAAAAAGAAAAAAGATATCTCATTTCATACTATGTAAAATAGAAAGAATTAAGAATAATGTCAAACAATCCTAACTTATGTATTTTAAAATTTTTCTATTAATAGTGAAAAAACCCCCTAAAAAGAGGGTCATTCTTTACTATTTACGTTACACTTCCATAATTTCTTTTTCTTTATCTTTTGTGATTTGATCAATTTTATGGATGTGATCATCGGTAAGTTTTTGAATATCATCAGAGAATCCGCGCAGGGCGTCTTCTGTAATTTCACCATTTTTTTCAAGCTTTTTCAACTCATCGTTGGCATCGCGGCGAACGTTACGGATCGCGATTTTCGCTTCTTCTGATTCCTTCTTCACCACTTTTACCAATTCTTTACGGCGCTCCTCTGTTAATTGAGGAATGGCAAGCCGAATGATAGAACCATCATTGGAAGGATTTAAGCCTAAATCAGATTTCAGAATCGCTTTTTCAATATCGCCAAGGATTGTTTTATCATATGGCTGGATGACCAATAACCGGGCTTCCGGAGTCGAGATTCCCGCCAGCTGATTAACAGGCGTTGGCGCCCCATAATAATCGACTGTAATTCGATCTAAAAGTGAAGCACTCGCTCTGCCGGCACGAATGCTGGCAAGCTCGCGAGTATAAGCTTGAATTCCTTTTGCCATTCTTTCTTTTGCGGAATTGATGACTTCTTTTGCCATTAGTTTTTCCCCCTAACAATCGTTCCGATTTTTTCACCCATAACGGCCCTTTTGATATTGCCCTGCTCCATGATAGAAAAGACAATAAGTGGAATATCATTATCCATACATAGGGATGATGCAGTTGAGTCCATAACTGCCAAGCCTTCCTTTAAAACATCAAGGAATGAAAGATCATCATATTTTACAGCGTTGGCATCAACACGTGGGTCAGCAGAATAAACACCATCGACATTATTCTTCGCCATCAGGATAACTTCCGCATCAATTTCAGCTGCTCTTAAGGCCGCTGTTGTATCTGTCGAGAAATACGGATTTCCTGTTCCTGCTGCAAAAATGACTACCCGCTTCTTCTCCAAGTGTCTGATCGCACGGCGTCTTATGTAAGGTTCTGCAACTTGACGCATTTCAATTGAGGTTTGTACCCGTGATTCAATCCCTAAGTGCTCTAAACTGTCTTGTAACGCAAGAGAGTTCATTACCGTTGCCAACATCCCCATATAATCAGCAGTTGCCCGGTCCATCCCCATTTCACTGCCAATCTTCCCGCGCCAAATATTGCCGCCGCCGACAACAACTGCCACCTCTACACCGAGCTCGGCAATTTCTTTTACTTGAGTGGCAATTGATTTGATGATTGATGGTTTAATTCCAAAGCCCGAATCACCAGCAAGAGCCTCTCCGCTTAATTTTAACACAACGCGTTTGTACTTAGGACCGTTCATATAAACCTCCATAAAAAATTCTAACTTTTTTCATCTTAAAAAATAGGGAACACAGCGTGTCCCCTATTCAAACATCAATTACAAATACTTCAAACCTTTTAGCCCGAGAATAATTGACTATTTTTTATTCACTTGGTTCATTACTTCTTCAGCAAAGTTATCTTCACGCTTTTCGATACCTTCGCCTACTTCGTAGCGAATGAATTCACGGATTGTAGCGCCTTTAGATTCAACAAATTGACGAACCTTTTGATCAGGATTTTTAACGAATGCCTGGTCAAGAACACAAACATCTTCAAAGTATTTGCCAAGGCGGCCTTCAACCATTTTAGTCACGATATTTTCAGGCTTGCCTTCGTTAAGAGCCTGCTGAGTTAATACTTGACGCTCATGTTCTACTTCCTCTTGAGAAACTTGATCGCGGGAAACATATTTTGGATTTAACGCAGCGATGTGCATAGAAACATCTTTTGCAGCATCGGCATCTGTAGAACCTTCAAGAACAGTTAATACAGAAATGCGTCCGCCCATATGAAGGTAAGCGCCAAATGCATCACTGTCTGTCTTAGAAACTACTGTAAAGCGGCGAAGAGATAGTTTTTCGCCAATTTTTGCGATTGCCGCATTGATATGAGCATCAACAGTTGCACCGTTTTCCATTGTTTGTGCTAATGCTTCTTCCACTGTAGCAGGCTTGTTCTTAAGTAAATGTTCAGCAAGCTCCTTTACAAGTGTTTGGAAGCCTTCGTTTTTCGCAACGAAGTCAGTTTCAGAGTTTACTTCTAGGATAACAGCATCATTGCCATTTGTTGAAATGGAAGTTAAGCCTTCTGCCGCGATACGGTCTGCTTTCTTAGCAGCTTTTGCGATACCTTTTTCGCGTAGGTAGTCAATTGCTTTGTCCATGTCACCGTCTGATTCTGTCAACGCCTTTTTGCAATCAAGCATACCTGCGCCAGTTTTTTCACGTAATTCTTTAACCATTTGAGCAGTAATTGCCATAATTTAATATCCTCCTTCAATTAACTATGTATTCATATCTTTACCAATGAGACCCGGGTTAAACTTTCATTCTTTAAAAAAAGGTGATAAAGGGTCTCCCTCTTATCACCTTTTTTAAGATAAGGCTATAAAATTAAGCTTCTACAGCTACGTCTTCGCCTTGTTTAGCTTCTAGGATAGCATCCGCCATTTTACCAGTTAAAAGTTTAACAGCGCGGATTGCGTCATCGTTTGCAGGGATAACAACATCGATTTCATCCGGATCGCAGTTTGTATCGACGATACCTACGATAGGAATGTTCAATTTCTTAGCTTCTGCTACTGCAATGCGCTCTTTACGAGGGTCGATGATGAACAATGCATCTGGAAGCTGTTTCATATCTTTGATTCCGCCTAAGAATTTCTCAAGACGTTCTTGTTCTTTCTTAAGTTGAACAACTTCTTTCTTAGGTAATACTTCAAAAGTACCGTCTTCTGACATTCTTTCAATATCTTTTAAGCGGCCGATACGCTTTTGAATTGTTTCAAAGTTTGTTAATGTACCACCTAACCAGCGTTGGTTAACATAGTACATACCAGAACGAGCTGCTTCTTCTTTAACAGAATCTTGAGCTTGTTTCTTTGTACCAACGAAAAGGACTGTACCGCCTTCTGCAGCAAGTTCCTTAACCCAGTTATAAGCTTCTTCTACCTTCTTAACTGTCTTTTGAAGATCGATGATGTAGATGCCGTTACGCTCTGTGAAGATATATTTCTTCATCTTTGGGTTCCAACGGCGAGTTTGGTGTCCGAAATGTACACCAGCTTCAAGCAATTGCTTCATAGAAATGACTGACATGTTTTTTTCCTCCTAATGGTTTGTTTTCCTCCGCTCATCTCATCTTTAAGCAGGACTTAAAGTTAAGCACCCTCTGCCTAAATCAACAAGCGTGTGTAATAACACCATGAAATAATATAGCACATGGCCATTAAACAATCAAGGTTTAGATTCAAAAAAATTCCCGGCTCCTGCCGGGAATCCTTTATAACATTAATGTGATTTTAATTTTTCAAGCTCGACCAAGAACTTGTCATTAAGAACTTTAATGTAAGTTCCTTTCATTCCAAGGGAGCGAGATTCGATAACTCCAGCGCTTTCGAGCTTTCTTAAAGCGTTGACAATAACGGAGCGGGTAATTCCTACACGGTCTGCAATTTTTGAAGCGACTAATAACCCTTCATTACCGTTTAGCTCTTCAAAAATATGTTCAATGGCTTCTAGCTCACTGTAAGATAAGGAGCTGATGGCCATTTGCACAACAGCTTTGCTTCGTGCTTCCTCTTCAATTTCCTCAGATTTTTCACGAAGGATTTCCATTCCGACAACAGTTGCACCATATTCAGCTAAGATTAAATCGTCATCATTGAACTTATCATGCAATCTTGCAAGGATCAAAGTACCCAGACGTTCACCGCCGCCAATAATCGGAACAATTGTTGTTAAACCTTCCTGGAATAAATCTTTATTTTCAACAGGGAAAGCTGTATATTGACTATCCACATCTAAATTCGGGGATGTTTCGGTAATTGAGAACAAATTGTTTGTGTATTCTTCCGGAAATTGACGATCCTCGAACATTTTTTTCATACGTTCGTTTTCGATTTGCTGATAAATCGTAATGCCAAGTAGTTTCCCACGGCGGCTGACGATGTAAACATTTGCTTCAATGGTTTCACTTAATGTTGCTGCCATTTCTTTAAAGTTTACCGGTTTGCCTGCTGCCTTTTGCAGCAAAATATTAATCCTTCTTGTTTTTGTAAGTAAATCCATCTGTTTCTTCCTCCTAAATAACTACAACCATTATTAAATTTTTATTGGTAATACGATTTTTGCAACGTATTAGGTAACAAGATAATAACTTAAAGAATAAATTGACTCAAATCTTTGTTTTTCGATATAGCGCCTAGCTTCTCGTCAACATACTGAGGTGTTATGGTGATTTTATCCATCGTAATATCCGGCGCTTCGAAGGATAGATCCTCTAATAGTTTTTCGAGGATCGTGTGAAGCCGTCTGGCACCGATATTGTCGGTATTTTGATTCACTTCAAATGCTACTTCAGCTATTCTACGAATAGCATCGTCAGAAAATTCAATTTGTATACCTTCTGTTTCCAATAATGCTTGATATTGCTTTATTAAAGCATTGTCCGGTTCGATTAAAATCCTAAAGAAGTCATCGACTGTAAGCTTTGTCAATTCCACCCGGATTGGAAAACGCCCTTGCAATTCCGGGATCAAATCGGAAGGCTTCGCCATATGAAAGGCACCCGCAGCAATAAATAAGACATGGTCGGTTTTAATCGGCCCAAATTTTGTTACCACTGTGGAACCTTCAACTACTGGCAGAATGTCCCTTTGCACACCTTCTCTGGAAACATCTGCCGAGGAGCCGCCATTATTTTTGCTGGCAATCTTATCAATTTCATCAATAAAAATGATTCCGTTTTGCTCAGCGCGATAAATGGCCTCGGATGTTACTTCATCCATATCAATCAGCTTCGCAGCTTCTTCGCTCGTTAATACTTTTCTTGCTTCTCGAACAGTAAGTTTTCTTTTTTTGCGCTTTTTCGGCATGAAGCTGCTTAGGGCATCCTGCATATTCATCCCCATTTGTTCAATACCTGAGCCTTGGAGCATGTCAAACATGGAAGGCGCCTGCTCTTCCACTTCAACCGTGACAATTTCATCCTCCATTTGACCAAGAGCCAATCTTTCTTTGACAATCTTTCTTTTTTCCTGGACAGAATAATCCTCCTGGTGTGTTTCCTGCTCGTTTGCAGTGTTCCCGCCGCCAAATAACATTTCGAGCGGGTTTTTATAGTTAGATGATTTTTTCGCTGATGGAACCAAAAGTTCAACAAGTCTGCTGTTAGCATTTTCTTCGGCCCGTTCTTTCACGCTTAGCATCCGTTCTTCCTTTACCAGACGGACAGATGTTTCTGCCAGATCACGAACCATGGATTCTACATCACGACCGACGTAGCCGACTTCGGTAAACTTCGTTGCTTCCACCTTAACAAATGGTGCACCGACAAGCTTTGCAATTCTCCGGGCAATTTCCGTTTTCCCAACACCGGTCGGGCCAATCATTAAGATATTTTTAGGGATAATTTCATCTCGAAGCTTATCGTCCAGAAGGCCCCTTCTGTATCGGTTTCTTAGGGCTACCGCAACAGCTTTCTTCGCATCCTTTTGGCCAATAATATATTGATCCAGCTTTTCAACAATTTGCCGGGGGGTTAAATTGGTTGTTCTGACCATTATTTTTAGCTCCTTCCCGCTATAACTCTTCCACGATAATATTATGGTTTGTATAGACGCAGATTTCAGCAGCGATTTCTAACGATGCTTTTGCAATTTCCCTCGCCGATAAATGATCTCCGGCATATTTCTTTAATGAGCGACCTGCTGATAATGCATAGTTCCCGCCTGATCCAATTGCAAGAATTCCATCATCGGGCTCAATAACTTCACCTGTGCCGGACACAAGCAGCAAACTTTCACGATTCATCACAATCAGCATGGCTTCCAGTTTTCTCAGGACTTTATCACTTCGCCACTCTTTTGCAAGCTCAACTGCTGCTCTTTGAAGATTCCCGTTAAATTCCTCTAACTTTCCTTCAAACAATTCAAAAAGAGTAAAAGCATCTGCCACAGAACCAGCAAAGCCTGCCAATACCTTCCCATTAAATATCTTTCTAACCTTACGAGCTGTATGTTTCATCACAACAGCGTTGCCCATGGTAACTTGGCCATCACCGGACATTGAGCACTCGCCATTATGATGGATGGCAAATATCGTGGTGGCATGAAATTGTTCCATTAAGATATCCTCCTTCATTTTTGGAGTTTTTTCTTTTAGTTCAAAGTAAAATATGTAAAAAAATCCTTCTACAAGATAATTATGAAAACTGTATTCATTTATACCCCGGGATGTTTTTTTCTATACATTTTTCTTCACCTTTTGCTCAGCCATGAACATAACAAAATCACTATAAAAAAGTTGAATAAGCCCCTTAGTATTTTGCGCAATTCCTGTCCAGTTGTAAATAACGAATTAAAAATGTTAACAAAACATTCACAATTATCAACATTTTCTATCACAAGGGCTTCTAAATCGTACCACAATTCAATAGCCCTTGCAATAAACTTTACAAAACTTTCACAAAGTTCTGAATTGTTTCTAACGCTCTATTAGCATGCTCTAAATTCCGTTCTTGCTTTCCTCTTATTTTCACAGGCAGTTCAGGAAACAGTCCGAAATTGGCGTTCATCGGCTGAAAACTTTTCGGGTTTGCAGAAGTAATATACCGTGCCATACTGCCGATTGCCGTTTCCGCTGGGAATTCTACAGTTTCCATTCCCGTCGCGAGCCTTGCCGCATTAATTCCCGCGATCAAACCGCTCGCAGCAGATTCCACATACCCTTCAACACCCGTCATTTGTCCAGCGAAAAATAAATTTTCCCGGTTTCTAAATTGGTAAGTTGCTTTTAGCACCTTTGGTGAGTTGATAAAGGTATTGCGATGCATAACTCCGTAGCGAACAATTTCAGCATTTTCAAGTCCCGGTATTAATTGGAGCACTTCCTTCTGCGGGCCCCACTTTAAATGGGTTTGAAAACCAACAATATTATACAGCGTACCTGCTGCATCGTCCTGCCTTAACTGAACAACCGCGAAGGGTCTTTTACCTGTCTTTGGATCCTCTAGCCCAACTGGCTTTAATGGACCGAACAGCATCGTTTTTTTCCCTCTTGCTGCCATTACTTCAATTGGCATGCAGCCTTCGAAAAAGATTTCCTTTTCAAATTCCTTTAAAGGGACGGTTTCAGCTGTGACCAAAGCTTCATAAAAACGATCAAATTCCTCTTCCGTCATCGGACAATTTAAATATGCCGCTTCCCCTTTATCATAGCGGGACTTTAAATAAACTTTATCCATGTCAATGCTGTCTTTTTCGATAATCGGCGCCGCTGCATCATAAAAATATAGATAGTCTTCATTTGTTAAACTTTTCAGTTTGGCCGATAATTCCGGACTTGTTAGTGGGCCGGTTGCGATGACCGTTAGTCCTTCCGGAATATCTATGACCTCTTCATGGATGACTGTCACATTTTCATGGTTTTTCACCATTTCGGTAACTTTCGCCGCAAATTCATGACGGTCAACAGCCAATGCCCCTCCGGCAGGAACACTGCAGGCATCAGCTGCAGAGATAATAACAGAATCAAGCCTTCTCATTTCTTCTTTTAATACACCGACTGCATTTGTTAAGGTATTAGCCCTAAGCGAGTTACTGCAGACCAGTTCGGCAAATTTATCTGTATGATGGGCTGGAGTTTGTTTGACTGGTCTCATTTCGTAAAGACGGACCTTTACACCGCGCTTGGCGAGCTGCCACGCTGCTTCGCTGCCTGCCAAACCGGCACCAACAACGTTTACTGTTATATCCATGTTAATCCTCCTGAAACATTCAAATATTAAATAAGTCCTTACTTTATACCATTCCCTCGAATTCAGTCCATCTTGCATTTTACTATACGAATGACAAACAAAAAAGTTTTATGTTTAAAAAAAATTAAAAAGAGTGGAATATTTCCCACTCCTTAGCTTTGTGGTTCTTCTTTATAGTCACAGGATACACATTGGACTTGGACACCCTTTTTGAGTTTCTTCTCGACAAGGAGTCCCTCACATTTTGGACAGTTTCTAGGAAGCGGCTTATCCCAAGATAGGAAATCACACTCTGGGAAGCGGCTGCACCCGTAGAACAATCTCTTTTTCTTACTTTTTCTTTCAACGATTGTTCCCTCTTTACAAGTAGGACAGGTAACGCCGATTTCTTTAACAATCGGTTTTGTGTTTCGGCAGTCCGGGAAATTACTGCAAGCCATGAATTTGCCGTACCGGCCCATTTTAAACACCATCGGGCTGCCGCAATTTTCACAGTCTTCACCGGCAGGTTCATCTTTGATTTCAACTTCCTGCATTTCCTTTTCCGCTTTTTTCAGATGAACTTCAAAATCCTGATAGAATTCATCGATGATCTTTACCCATGGTGTTTTGCCTTCTTCAACATTATCCAAATCCTGTTCCATTTTGGCGGTAAACTCGACATTCACAATCTCCGGAAAAAACTCTACCATTAATTCGTGGACAATTTCTCCAAGCTCCGTTGGAACAAAGCGCTTATTGTCGAGCGCTACATAGCCCCGTTTTTGAATGGTATCGAGCGTTGGAGCATAGGTTGAAGGCCTGCCGATTCCAAGTTCCTCAAGCGTCTTTACAAGCCTTGCCTCCGTATACCGAGGCGGCGGCTGGGTAAAATGCTGTTTCGGCTCAATATCCTTCTGGAACACTTCATCCCCTTCATTGAGGTCAGGAAGCATTTTGTTGGATTCCTCCACTTGATCATCCGTACCTTCAACATATAGCTTCATAAAGCCGGGGAACTTTATTTTCGATCCAGTAGCGCGAAACACCACATTGCCATTTTGTAAATCAACACTCATTGTATCCATTACAGCTTGGGCCATTTGACTGGCTAAGAACCGTTCCCAAATTAATTTATATAAACGCAGTTGATCTCTTGAAAGGAACTCCTTCAAACTGCTCGGATCTCTGAATGTGCTGGTCGGCCGAATCGCTTCATGTGCATCTTGAGCATTTGTCTGTTTCTTCTCTTTCCTTTGCTCTGTTTTTAGAAATTGCTCCCCATATTCAGTCTTGATATAATTAGCCGCTTCTTCCTGAGCTATTTCAGAAATCCTGGTGGAATCTGTTCTCATATAGGTAATCAAACCGACTGTCCCTTCTTTGCCAAGTTCGATTCCTTCGTACAGCTGCTGGGCCAGCATCATTGTCTTTTTGGCCCGAAAGTTTAATTTTCTGGCTGCTTCTTGCTGCAAGGAAGAGGTTATAAATGGCGGGGCAGGATTTCTGCGCCGCTCTTTTTTTGTTACGGCAATAACCGTGAACTTGTTTCCCTCCATTTGCTGCAGAATCTTTTGCACCTCTTCTTCAGAGTTTACTTCTGTTTTATTCAGTCCTACAAGACTATGAAACGAAGCACTGAATTGATCTTTCCCCTTTAAAAATTCGCCGTCAATCGTCCAATATTCTTCTGGAATGAAGGCTTTAATTTCATTTTCCCGGTCAATGATCAATCTGACAGAAACCGATTGGACTCTTCCCGCACTTAACCCCTTTTTGACCTTTTTCCATAACAGCGGACTGATATTATAGCCCACCAGGCGGTCAAGAATTCTGCGGGCCTGTTGTGCATCTACCAAGTCTTTATTGATTGGCCGTGGATGTTTAAAGGATTCCTGGATGGCATCCTTGGTGATTTCATTAAATACTACCCGGCAGTCTGAGTTAATATCCACATCAAGGCTATGCGCCAAATGCCAAGCGATTGCTTCTCCTTCGCGATCGGGGTCGGCCGCCAGAAAAATTTTCTTGGCTTTTTTGGCTGCTGTCTTTAATTCCTTTAAAACAGGGCCTTTTCCGCGTATCGTAATATATTTCGGTTCAAAGCCGTTGTTAACATCAACCCCCGTTTGACTGCGCGGCAAATCTCTAACGTGTCCCATTGATGCTTTTACTTTATATTTTTTTCCTAAATATCGCTCAATCGTTTTCGCTTTTGCAGGCGATTCAACGATGACAAGAAACTCCGACATGTATGTTCCTCCTTAAGAGGGAAAGTGTGAAAGCGCCCCGAATCTGGCAAAAGCCCGCTTCTAAGATGCTCGATTTTTTTGAGAAGTTTTCTAAATTCTAGTTATGACAACTTTGCTTCAAGAAATACTTTCCAAAACTCCCAAATCCCAAATTATTTATATAATACTTTCAATATTATTGTCTCATTCTAGTTTTTGAACTTATGTTGGAAAATGTAATACATATTAGAAATTATTTCAACCTTTTTATCCTAACTTTTCTTCATTTATACAAAAAACCCTGCAAAAATTAAAAATTTATTCAATAAAATACAGTTTTATCTTATTTCCTCTAATATATCCCCGGCTTTTGTGACAAGTTTTGCTCCCTGCTGAATAAGTTCATTTGCCCCGATTGAATAGGGATTAAAAATGCTTCCAGGAAGCGAAAAAACGTCTCTGCCCTCATTAACGGCATAGTTGGCCGTTATTAATGAGCCGCTTTTCCTCTTTGCTTCTATAATAAATGTTCCCCGGGACATTCCACTAATGATTCGGTTTCGCGCCGGAAAATGCCATCTCTGTGGCTGTGTATCCGGGGGGTATTCGGACAGTACAAGCTGTGTTTTCATCATTTCCAATGCCAGATTCATATTTTCCTTTGGATAAATATGGTACAGCCCTCCGGCAATCACAGCAATCGTCTTTCCGCCATTTTTAATAGCGTATTCATGGGCGAGTTTATCAATACCTTTTGCTAAACCGCTGACAATTAGCACTCCATTATCAATTAATTCCGGGAAAATTAAACGGATGGCATTTTTTCCGTACTGGGTCGCTTGCCTAGAACCAACCACAGCTAATTTCGGCTCTTTCTCTAGCAGGGATAAGTCACCTTTTGCGAAGATTGCCCAAGGAGGCTGATAAATTTCTTTTAAATAACGGGGATACAGCGGGTCAAATACGGTGATGACGGAGATATCATTTGTTTTGTATTGGCGGATTTGGTCATAAATGATTTCGGGATAAAATGGTTCAGTTGCAGGGTATGCAGCAATGGCGGAGGCCGGAGGAGGGAACATGCTCAATTGGGCTGTTGGTCGATAAGATTTTAGAGATTCAAGTCCCGGGTCTCTTTTTAATATTTGATAGATCGTATGCCACGATATATCAGGATAATGAAGCAGGGAGATTAGTTTTTCAGTAAACTCATTCACTGTTAATTTCCTCCATTTTAAATTTTTTAAACAGAAAGAGCCCCTCATAGTATGAGGGACTATCTGTTTATCATGGTGTATTTTAGTGAGTTTTACACTTTTCGTATAAGCCTTGTTCTTTAAGTACTTCAATTAAAGTTTCACCCATTACGGATGGTGTTGCAGCTACTTTCATACCACATTCGTTCATAACGCGGATTTTTTCATCAGCAGTACCTTTTCCGCCGGAAATAATCGCACCAGCATGGCCCATGCGCTTTCCTGGAGGTGCAGTACGTCCGCCGATGAAGCCGACAACAGGCTTAGTCATGTTTGCTTTAACCCACTGTGCCGCTTCCTCTTCTGCTGTTCCACCGATTTCACCAATCATGATAACAGCATATGTTTCAGGGTCTTCATTGAATGCTTTTAATACATCGATGAAATTTGTTCCGTTAACAGGGTCTCCGCCAATACCAACTGCAGTTGTCTGGCCGATACCTGCTTGAGTTAATTGATGAACAGCCTCATATGTTAAAGTACCAGAGCGGGAAACAACGCCAACATGTCCTTTAGTGTGAATGTAGCCAGGCATAATGCCGATTTTACATTCATCAGCTGTAATCACGCCAGGGCAGTTTGGACCAACCAAGCGAGTCTTCTTGCCTTCCATGTAACGCTTAACTTTCACCATATCCAATACTGGAATATGCTCTGTAATACAAATAGCAAGATCTAGTTCAGCATCAACCGCTTCGATAATGGAATCTGCAGCAAATGGAGCTGGAACATAAATAACAGAAGCATTTGCGCCTGTTGCTTCGACTGCTTCTTTCACAGTATTGAAAACAGGAACACCTTCCACCTCTTGGCCGCCTTTGCCCGGTGAAGTTCCGCCGACGATTTGTGTGCCGTATTCAAGCATCTGCTTTGTATGGAAACGGGCTGTTCCGCCTGTTATTCCTTGAACAATTACCTTTGTGTCTTTATTAATAAAAACGCTCACGTTAATTCCCCTTTCTCTTGATCCTATTTCACTAATGAAACGATTTTTTGTGCGCCGTCTGCCATGGATTCAGCAGCTGTGATATTAAGACCTGACTCAGATAGGATCTTCTTACCTAGGTCAACATTTGTTCCCTCTAAACGAACGACAAGCGGAATAGATAGACCAACTTGTTTTGCTGCTTCTACTACTCCATCAGCAATGACATCACACTTCATGATACCGCCGAAGATATTAACAAAAATACCTTTTACGTTTGGATCGGAAAGGATAATTTTAAATGCTTCTGTTACCTTTTCAGCTGTTGCACCGCCCCCAACATCAAGGAAGTTTGCCGGATCGCCGCCATAGTGCTTAACGATATCCATTGTAGCCATTGCCAGTCCGGCACCGTTAACCATACAGCCGATATTGCCGTCTAACGCGATATAGCTTAAGTCATACTTGGAAGCTTCTATTTCTTTTGGATCTTCTTCTTCAAGGTCACGATACTCTAAAACATCATTTTGACGGTACAGTGCATTGGAATCGAAGTTTAATTTTGCATCTAATGCCATAACGTTACCATCGCCAGTTACAACTAACGGGTTGATTTCGGCAATTGAGCAATCTTTGTCAATATAAGCGTTGTAAAGGGCTGTCATAAACTTAACAGCTTTATTGACTAATTCCTTTGGAATATTGATATTAAATGCCAAACGACGTGCTTGAAATGGCATTAATCCAAGAACTGGATCAATTTCCTCTTTAAAAATTTTCTCAGGTGTATTAGCGGCAACTTCTTCGATTTCTGTTCCGCCCTCTTCAGAACCCATTAATACCACGCGGGAAGTAGCACGATCTAATACTAATCCAATGTAGTATTCTTTTTTAATGTCGCAGCCCTCTTCAATTAGGAGACGCTTAACTTCTTTACCTTCAGGTCCTGTTTGGTGTGTAACCAATGTTTTACCAAGAATTTCGCTGGCATATGTACGAACCTCATCAAGGTTTTTGGCAACCTTAACACCGCCGGCTTTTCCCCGTCCGCCTGCGTGTATTTGCGCTTTTACCACACATACTTGTGTGCCTAATTCTTTCCCAGCTTCAACTGCTTCTTCAACAGTGAAAGCCACTTTTCCATTCGGAACCGCTACCCCATATTTTCTGAGGATTTCTTTCCCCTGATACTCATGGATATTCATTTCCCATCCTCCTAATCAAACTGTTCAAAAAATTTGACTCCGTTTACATTTTATATAATGAAACAAACCTTGTCCACCATTATGCTATAAATAATATTTATATAAAAATCAAGGAAAATAATTAGTAATATAATAAAAAACTATTATTTTCCAAAAATAAAACAGGCTTAATTCAGCCTGTTTTATTATAAATCACTTAAGCTAGATTTATGTACCTAACGAAAACGATAATTGATTTGTCAATGTATCCTTGATGGGTGAGAAGCTCTTACGATGATAAGGAGTGATTCCATACTGGTCAATCGCAAGCAGGTGTTCCTTCGTTCCATAGCCTGCGTTTTCTTGAAAACCATATTGCGGAAACCGCCCCGAAATTTCTTTCATAAGGGAATCTCTTGCTGTTTTAGCGACAATAGATGCTGCTGCAATTGAAATACTTTTGGCGTCCCCTTTAATGATCGATTCTGTCAGGTAAGGAGTGTCAAGTTTCATGGCATCAATGAGCACTACATCCGGGTTTGTTCCAAGACCTGCAATAGCCGATTTCATTGCTTTTTTAGTTGCCTGATAGATATTGATTTCGTCTATTTCTGGAGCATGAACCATGGCCACACTGAATGCAAGCGCCTCTCTCCTAATGATTTCATCAAATTCAAGCCGTTTTTTTTCGGACAACTTTTTCGAATCATCAATCCCTGGCAGGAAAAAATCCGTCGGCAAAATGACCGCTGCGGACACAACCGGACCAGCCAGCGGCCCTCGACCTACTTCGTCCACACCTGCGATATACTGAAAACCTTGATCGCGGTATTTACGCTCAAAGGCCGTCATTTCAAAAAATTTCTCAGCAAGGCCTTTTTCTTGAGCTCTCTGCTTCTTCCATCTCGCTAGGCAGGTTTGCACCCCTTTTCGCTCATCTCCTTCAAGACTGATTAGAAAAGGGTCGTTATCTGCTTTAACGTTATTCAGCTGTTCTTCAATTTCTGCAATCGACAAACGTTTCATTCTAATTCACCTTTTAGGTAGCGTTTAATAAAGCTCCCCCAATAGGAGAGCTTTTCGTTATTCTTCATTTTCAGTTTGAAAATCCTTGGGCCTTTCGAATGATAAAGGACCAAACTTCTCGGAACGGGTTTCTCTGATCACCAATTCCGCCACTTTATCGTAGTCTACCATTCCTCCGCCCATCAGGCAGCCGCGGAGCTTGCCGATGTGGTCGAACTTAAGTACAACGTCATCTGGAATGTCGGTAAACTTATAGCGCTCCCTCAAGCGTTCAGGATATTCCCGCTCTAAAAAATCCAGGGCGTAAACGGTCAAGTCCTGCAGATTTAAGAGCGTATCCTTAATGGCCCCAGTGATCGCCAATTTCTTTCCGACCTCTTGATCCTCAAACTTTGGCCATAATATTCCCGGAGTATCTAGCAGCTCCATTTCTTTGCCTACTTTTATCCACTGCTGGGATTTTGTCACACCCGGGGTATTGCCAGTTTTGGCGATATTTTTTTTCGCCAGGCGGTTAATGAGTGTGGATTTACCAGCATTGGGAATGCCGACAATCATGGCCCTGATGGCCCTCGGCTTTACCCCTTTTGCCCGCATGCGGTCAAATTTTTCTTTCAAAATTTCCTGGGCAGCATTGGCAATTTCCTTCATTCCTTCTCCTGCCTGGGAATTAATCGCCAGGGCCTTCACACCTTTTTTGGCAAAAAAGGCAATCCATTCCTTGGTAACATTCTTATCGGCCATATCCGCTTTATTTAATAACACCAAACGAGGTTTATGTTGAATGATTTCATCAATCATCGGATTTCTTGATGAGTATGGAATTCTGGCATCTACTAATTCAAAAATGATATCAACTAATTTTAATTTTTCCGTGACCTCTCTGCGAGCCTTAGCCATGTGACCGGGAAACCATTGGATCGTCAAAGCAGTCACCTCCTTTTACTATGCATTCTGCAAAAATATTATTTATTTCACAGAAACTATATGGGCATCGTTTAGCGGCCAGTAGACGATGCTTGTCTTGCCAATGACTTTACTCATTGGAACGGATCCGATATGACGGGAATCTTTGCTGAAGCGGCGGTTATCACCCATTACAAATAATTCCCCTTTTGGAACTGTTATTTGACCGACCGGTGTTTCTTCCAATGTGAAAGAGTCTGTTAAAGGACCGTCCTCCACTTGTTTTTTATATTCATCCAAATATGGCTCTTTATACGCTTTGCCATTCACATATAAAGTGTCATTCTTATATTCGATTCTATCTCCAGGAAGACCGATGACCCGTTTTATGTAATCTTTATGCTCAGGTGCATGAAAAACAATGATGTCAAATCGATGCGGTTCACCTATTTTATAACTCAACTTATTAACAATCATGCGATCCTGATTTTTTAAAGTAGGCATCATTGATAAGCCGTCCACTACTATCGGCGCAAAGAGAAAATAGCGAATTACGGCTGCCAGGATGACAGCAATTAAAAGCGCTTTTGTCCATTCCCAAAATTCATTTTTCTTTTTTGCCATTCTTTTGTCCCCACCAATCCAGTAAAAAATGTCTTATAAAGCCTATTTTACATAACTTAGAACTAATTAACACGAGGGGATTAATGTTTTTAATTAAATTTAATAATTTGTTAATAGATATTTTCACTAGGTATAAAAAAAGAGCTTGCAGAGCAAGCTCTCTTTTTCTTATTAGCGAATTTCTTTAATACGAGCTTTTTTACCGCGAAGTTCACGTAAGTAGTAAAGTTTAGCACGGCGAACTTTACCGCGACGGATTACTTCAAGCTTCGCAATTTTTGGTGTATGAACAGGGAAAGTACGCTCAACGCCTACTCCGTAAGAAATTTTACGAACTGTAAAAGTTTCGCTAATTCCACCACCACGACGCTTAATCACAACACCTTCAAATAACTGAATACGCTCGCGAGTACCCTCGACAACTTTAACGTGTACACGTACAGTGTCACCAGGACGGAACGCAGGAAGATCAGAACGAAGTTGTTCTTTTGTGATTTCTTCAATTAATTTATGCATCGTTTTCAACTCCTTCCAACAGACGCTCATGCAAACCAAGAATTTAACAATTGCAGCGGAACATCGTTATAAGACATTAAACTGATAGGCTCAGCTCAAGTCACAAGAAATATCATAACATAATCTCAAAGCCCCTGCAATACTACTTGTATTCTTTTTTTACTTCCTCCAGCCACTTTTGTTGTTCTGGTGTTAGTTCTACTTTTTCAAATAGGTCAGGTCTTCTTAATAGAGTTCTTCTTAGGGTTTCTTTATTGCGCCATTCTTCAATTAACTTGTGATTGCCGGATAATAGTGTATCCGGCACCTTCATGCCGCGGAAATCAGCAGGCCTTGTATAGTGAGGGTGTTCAAGCAAACCTGTACTAAACGAATCCTTCATATGGGATTCTTGATTGCCAAGCACCTCGGGGAGCAGACGGACAACACTATCAATCACAACCATGGCACCAAGCTCACCGCCTGTTAAAACATAGTCGCCTATTGATATTTCATCGGTGACCAAATACTCCCTGATTCTTTCATCATAGCCTTCATAATGACCGCAAATAAATATCAAATGTTCCTCGCCGGCCAATTCTTCCGCTTTCCTTTGGCTGTATCGCTCCCCTTGAGGGCAAAGCAAAATGATTCTTGGGCGGCTGCTGTTAGCCTGTTCTGTAAGCGAGGCAACCGCATCAAAAATCGGCTGCGGCTTTAAAACCATGCCAGCACCGCCTCCGTATGGATAGTCATCCACAGAGGAATGCTTGTTATCAGAGAATTCACGGAAGTTCACGACATTGTATTGGACAGCTGACTTTTCCGCTGCTTTGCTTAAAATCGAACTCCCAATTACCCCGGTAAACATCTCAGGAAAAAGGGTAAGAATATCGATTTGCATCATGACAATAGTCCTTCCATTGGTTCAATAAGGACAACCTTTTCCTTTACATCCACTTTCTTGACAACATCATGGATATACGGGATTAAAACTTCTTTTCCATCTTTTCCTTTGACCACCCAAACATCGTTCGCACCCGGAGTAAGGATTTCAGTAATCTTTCCAAGCTCTTCCCCATCGATTGTGGCCACGAGACAGCCGATAATTTCATGATAATAGAATTCATCTTCCTTGAGTTCACTTAGCTGTGACTCCGGAACCTTTAAAATTCCTTCACGAAACTTCTCCACCTGGTTTATATTTTCATACCCTTCAAACACAAGCAAATCAAAATTTTTATGGCTGCGGTGGCTTTTAACAGTTAATTCAAGCGGTGTGCTTGATGCCTTTTGAAATAAATATAATGTATTCCCCGGTTTATAGCGTTCTTCCGGAAAATCGGTTTTCGAAATGACGCGGACTTCTCCTTTTATACCATGGGTATTAACGATTTTACCAACATTGAACCATCTTTCCATATGTACTCACCTTCTAATTTCCTCAATGATACCATCTTTAATAAGAATCTCAGGCTGTAAATCTTGGTCAATCCAAAGGTCCCCTGCTTTAACCTCAATGAGAGCCTGGACTTCTTTTTCCTTTAATTCGCTGCCTATTGGTAGGATATGTAATTGTTCTATTTGAAAATCAAGTAATTTTATTTTTTCTCGTCTCATTTCAATTTCTTTTTCAAAGTGCTTTTTTAGTGTGCCCTGAGGGTAGCTTTTCGATTTTTCCAAGCGTTTTAATTCGAATTGAAGCTGGTCGCATTCTTTTTCAAACTGCCGTTTCCTTGCATGATACTTGTCAAAAAGCTGTTGTTTGCTTTTTTCGGTTAAGATTTGCTTCACCACAACGGATTGAATAATTTGCATGTTTATTGCCCCCTTAAAAATTTGAACAACTAACAAAAAAGGGAGGACTTTGATCCCTCCCTTTCTTTCTTGATGCAAAAAGCTATTCACCAATTTCCAAGAAAATCTTCTTTTGTTGTGATGATCCTGCTGCGTAGACAACAGTCCTAATGGCCTTTGCAACACGCCCCTGCTTGCCAATCACCTTACCGATGTCCGTTTTATTGACGGTTAAGTGATAGGTGATTCGAGTATCATCCTCAATGGTTTCAACCCGAACTTCCTCAGGAAAATCAACAAGGGGCTTAACAATCGTTTCGATCAATTCTTTCATCGCTTCTCCACGATTACTTGCTTAATTTTGCATTGTGGAATTTTTCCATAATGCCTTGTTTTGAGAACAAGTTACGTACTGTATCAGATGGCTTCGCGCCGTTTTGCAACCACTTAAGAGCTAGTTCTTCGTTGATTTGAACTAAAGCTGGCTCAGCAACTGGATTGTAAGTTCCAACTGTTTCGATGAAACGTCCATCACGTGGTGAACGAGAATCTGCTACTACAATACGATAGAAAGGAGTTTTCTTAGCTCCCATACGCTTTAAACGAATTTTTACTGCCATTTTAAATAAGCACCTCCGAATAGTTTCACACAAGATAGTATAATACCAATTGTTTTTTTATTTGTAAAGTGTTTTTTCTTTACAGTTATTATTTCCAAATTTTACAGAATTAAAACAGAATGCAAACATGAACTTAGACTGGTGTCCAGCTCCAGCGCCTAGGGGCTCGGGGTCATAAGCCAATCCGTCAAGAAGGCTAAAAAACAGCCTTCTCGCCGGCTCGTCTTATGCCTGTCGCCCCTGAACAAGGCGCTTCCGCATTTCGAATTAAAACGGCTTAAAAGGAAATTTAAATCCGCCTTTTTTCTTGGCTTTTTGCTGCATGCCAGACATTTGCTTCATCATTTTCTTCATGTCCTCAAACTGTTTTAACAGACGGTTTACCTCAGCAACGGTACGTCCGCTTCCTGCGGCAATCCGGCGTTTACGGCTTGAGTTCATGATTTCGGGGTGAAGCTTTTCTTGTTTCGTCATCGACCTGATAATGGCCTCAACATGAGCTATTTGCTTTTCATCGATTTGCAGATTGTTCAAACCTTTGATTTTATTAGCGCCAGGCATCATCTTTAACAGTTCGTCAAGCGGACCAAGTTTGCGGACCTGCCCTAACTGGTCGAGAAAATCATCAAGTGTAAACGACGCTGTCCGCATTTTCTGCTCAAGCTCTTTGGCTTTTTCTTCGTCGATATTGGCCTGTGCTTTTTCAATTAAGGTCAGCACATCACCCATGCCCAAAATCCGTGATGCCATTCGCTCCGGATGGAACGGTTCAAGGGCATCCATCTTTTCACCCATCCCAATAAATTTAATCGGTGTCTGAGTGACCGACCGGATTGACAGAGCAGCACCGCCCCTTGTATCACCGTCAAGTTTTGTCAGCACGACCCCAGTCAGGCCAAGCTGTTCATTAAAGCTTTGTGCCACGTTTACAGCATCTTGACCTGTCATCGCATCGACAACGAGAAAGATTTCATCCGGCTTGGTTAGTTCCTTAATGTCCTTTAGTTCGTTCATTAAGGTCTCATCAACATGGAGCCGGCCGGCGGTATCGATCAGAACATAATCATGATGCTCTTCTTTGGCTTTGGCGATGGCTTGTCTGGCAATTTCAACCGGACTTACCTGGTCACCAAGGGAGAAAACAGGCATACTTAATTGCTTGCCTAGTGTTTCAAGCTGTTTGATTGCGGCTGGGCGATAAATATCGGCTGCAACGAGCATCGGCTGTTTGTTATACTTCTTCCGCAGCAAATTAGCCAGCTTTCCTGAGGTCGTTGTTTTACCAGCCCCCTGCAGACCGACCATCATGATGACGGTTGGCGGGCGATTTGACACGGCAATTTTGCTTTGCTCGCCACCCATTAATTCCGTTAATTCTTCGTTAACGATTTTAATGATTTGCTGTCCGGGAGTTAAGCTCTTTAGTACCTCTTGTCCAACGGCGCGTTCGCTTACCTTTTTGACAAAATCTTTGACGACCTTGAAGTTAACGTCCGCCTCAAGCAGGGCGAGACGCACTTCACGCATCATTTCTTTTACATCCGCTTCAGTGACTTTCCCTTTGCCGCGGATTTTTTGGATTGTATTTTGCAGTCGGTCGGCTAATCCTTCAAACGCCATTTATCCCAACTCCTAATCTAAATTCTCCAGCTCAGCGATTGTGGCTTGCATCGCCTGCTTGCTTGGCTGCTCTTCATCGAGCAGTTCTTTCAGAAGCTTGACGAGCCGGTTGCGTTCCTGAAATTTTTCAAATAATAATAGCTTTTCTTCGTACTCCTCGAGCATTGCCTCTGTCCGTTTGATATTATCATAAACGGCCTGACGGCTGACTTCGTATTCTTCGGCGATTTCACCGAGTGAGTAGTCTTCCAAATAATAGAGAGACATATAGCTTTGCTGCTTTGGCGTTAACAGCGAATGATAGAAGTCGTACAGGTAGTTCATTCGTGTTGTCTTTTCAAGCATGCCGCATCCCCCTTTTGTAAAGCGAAAAGCCTTTACGAAGTAGTTTACATGGGCGAACCGTTAGTGTCAAGCAAAACATCTTTACATTATTCTATTCAGACTTTTCAATCTGCTCCGCGAATAGTCCATAGACGTATTTTTCGGCGTCGAATTCTTGCAGGTCGTCCATTTTTTCTCCCAGCCCTACGAATTTAACGGGGATTTTCAATTCGTTGCGGATCGCTAGGACGATTCCGCCTTTGGCTGTTCCGTCGAGTTTGGATAGGACAATTCCGCTTACATTGGTGGCTTCTTTAAAGGTTTTTGCCTGAATGAGTGCGTTTTGGCCGGTTGTGGCATCAAGCACCAAGAGAACTTCGTGCGGCGCACCAGGGATCTCCCTTTCAATTACCCGCTTCACCTTTTCAAGCTCTTTCATCAGGTTTACCTTGTTTTGCAATCTGCCTGCTGTATCGCAGATGAGAATATCAGCGTTTCTTGATTTTGCGGCCTGGATGGCATCATACATGACAGCTGCCGGATCTGAGCCCTCAGCCTGCTTAATGGTTTCGACTCCCACCCGGTCTCCCCACACCTCAAGCTGATCAATCGCACCGGCACGGAATGTGTCTCCAGCCGCTAATATTACTTTTTTCCCCTCGGACTTAAACTTATAGGCAAGCTTGCCGATAGTTGTTGTTTTACCGACACCATTTACTCCGACGAATAGAATTACCGTCAGTCCATCCTTCTGAATATTTAATTGCGATGACTGTTCTTCCCCTGAATTATAAATATCGACTAGCTTTTCAGAGATGACACTTTGGACTTCAACAGGGTCCTGAATATTTTGGCGCTTTACCTCCATTTTCAGCTCATCGATCAGCTCCATAACTGTATCAAAACCGACATCCGCCTGGATTAAGATTTCTTCGAGCTCTTCAAAGAATTCCTCGTCAACTTTTCGGTATCTTGCAATCAGGTCGTTGACCTTGCCGGAAAAGCTGTCCCTTGTTTTGGTGAGTCCTTCCTTAAATTTTTCTGTTACATTATCCGTCGACTTTGTAATCTTTTCTTTTAATTTTTTAAAAAAACTCATTTTCTCACTTCCTGATCTTATGATTCTACTAGTTCTTTGGTATCCTCCAAGCGGACGGATACAAGCTTTGATACGCCGGATTCCTGCATTGTCACCCCGTAAAGGACATCGGCACCCTCCATTGTCCCTTTTCGATGAGTGATAACAATAAACTGGGTTTCCTTACTAAAGCGTTTTAAATATTGACTGAAACGGTGGACATTGGCCTCATCTAAGGCGGCTTCAACCTCATCAAGGATACAGAATGGAACAGGCCGTACCTTTAAAATCGAAAATAACAGAGCGATTGCCGTTAAGGCTCGCTCTCCCCCAGACAAAAGCCCTAGATTTTGCAGTTTTTTACCAGGCGGCTGGGCAACGATTTCAACACCGGTATTCAAGAGATCTTCTGGCTCTGTTAAGATTAGGTCTGCGCGGCCGCCACCAAATAACGCCCGAAAAACCGGTTCAAAATGTTCCCGGATTCCCTCGAAGGTTTGGCTGAACCGTTTCTTCATCTCTTCATCCATTTCTCCAATGACCTGGAATAGTGTATCCTTTGCTTCTTGAAGATCAGCCTTTTGTTCACTTAGAAATTCATAGCGTTCCGATACCCGCTCATATTCTTCAATCGCACCAAGATTAACATGGCCTAGCTCTTCAATGGCAAGCTTAATCAATTTCACCTTTTTGCGGGCTTCTTCTACCGGAACAGTTAGTGGGAATTGCTCCTTGGCTCCCTCAAAGGATAATAAATACTCCTCTCTAAGGTGCGTCAGCCTGTTTTCAAGCTCTACATCCAAACGGTTCATTTTTACTTCCTCGTCCTTGATGGCGATGGTTAATCCTTTATGAACTCGTTTTAATTCCTTTGTTTCAAGCTCCAAATTCTCCAGGTCGCCTTGCAGCTCTAGGCGTTCCTGTCTCCTGACCGCAATCAGCTTAAGCGTATTTTCTTTGTCCTGCTGCTTTCGTTTGGCGGCTTCCTCTAGCTGCTCCTCACCGGTTGAACTGTTGGTCATTTCCGCTGTAAGGAAATTCAGGTCCTCGGTGAAAATAGTCAGCTTTTGTTCGTTTTCAGCGATATCCCGCTTCATTTGCTCAAGCCGTTCCTTTGCATGTAAAAACTGTTCATTTTTTGAGGCAAATTCAATCTTAAGTTCATTTATCGCAGTGGTGAGCGATTCTTTGGATGTTAAATCCTTTGTCTTTTGATTTGTCAGGATCAGGATTTTCTGATCCAAGTCAGCAATGGTCTTTTTAAATGTTTCGAGTGAGTCGGACACCTTCGTTTTTCTTGTCAAAAGTTCCGAACGGTCTTTGGCTATTTGATTCTTTTCCAAATCATATATGGCCAATCGGTCATTAATATTCTTTTCTTCAAGCTCCGCTTCTCGTAAATCCCCTTTAATCGACTGTTCCGATAGTCTTAAATCCTCCCCGGATTTGCGAATTTCCTCAAGCGCAGCTTCTGAGGTTTGTACTTCCTCTTTCAGGGATTTAACGGTCTTCTCTAAACCAGCCGTTTGATCTTCCATGATGACAAGTTTTTCTTTTAAACCCTCTAGCTCTGTTTTTCGTGATAATAAAGATGAACTTTTTTGTTTGACGGCACCACCTGTCATTGAACCGCCAGGATTTACGACGTCCCCGTCTAGGGTTACCAGGCGTACCCGATATTGCAGCATCTTTGCCAGTTCATTAGCCCCTTTTAGGTCCTTTGCTATGACTACATTACCGAGGAGATTATTCATAACCTCTGCATATTTCCCGTCAAACTGAACGAGGCTTACCGCCGTTCCAATTAAAGCTGGATGGTGTTGTATTAAATTCAATTGAGCCGCTGACAATGGTCTCCCTTTAATAACCGTTAATGGTAAGAAGGTGGCGCGGCCAAAAGAATTTTGTTTAAGGTATCCAATTGCCTTGCGGGCGTTTTCCTCAGTATCTACGACGATATGCTGTAGCGCCCCGCCGAAGGCTGTTTCAAGAGCTGTTTCATATTCCTTCGGAACAGTGACGAGTTCAGCAACGGCACCTTCAATGCCGGCAAGCTTTTTTCCACGCTCCTTAAGGATTTCCTTAACCCCTTGAAAAAAGCCTGCAAAATCCTCTTCCATTTCTTCCAGCATTTCTTTTTTTGATTTTGCCTGCTGAAGCAGCTGATATGCTTGGTATAATGTTTTTTCCTGTTTTTGATAATTGGCCCTGAGTGACTCCAGCTTTCGCTGCTGCTCGCGGAACGTGACGACCTGCGCCTCCAGCTTAGCCTGGATGTCAACTAAAGAAGACTGAACCTGCTGCTTTTTAGTTAGGGCCGTCTCCCGTTCTAACAGGAATTTTTCATTTTCCGCATCAAGCCGCGTACTTTTATGATCCTGCTGCTCAAGCTGTTCGTTGATGTATTTCCACTCATTTTTAGCACCAGCCTGCTCATTTAACAGGTCAATATACTCACTCTTTAAGCTATCAATTTTCTCATCCAAATTTTCTGCAAACAAATGAAGCTTCTCTTGCTTTTCCTTCAGTTGGGCCTGCAAGTCCTTAACCTGTTTCTCCAATGTGTTGACAGTCTCAATTTGCAAGTTCCGGGCACCTGACAGCTCGGCGATACGATTTGTTAAATCAGTGATATTTTGCTTGAGCTGATCTTTATTTTGCGATGCGTTTTTCTTCCGTTCTTTCAGAACCTCCTTACGCCCTTCAAGCTTTTCAAGCTCTTCACTGGCATGAAGGAGGACATTCTGAAGGTCGGTTATCGACTCATCCAACGCAGCAATTTGATCCCTTATTTCAACAATCTTTGCTTCTTTTAGCTGCAAATTCGAAGAAATCCCAAGTTCTTCGTGTTGATGCTCATCAAGCTGTTTCGAAAGGCTTTCCCACTTTTGATGGAGGTCTTCAATTTCATACACCGTCAACGAAACCTCGAATTTTTCAAGCTCTTCCTTTTTCTCCAAATAGTCTTTGGCCATGGATGCCTGAATTTTTAATGGTTCTACCTGGCTTTCCAGCTCAAATAAAATGTCATGAACCCGATTGAGGTTCTCCTGGGTTTCTGAAAGCTTCAATTCTGCCTTTTTTTTGCGGTTTTTATATTTTAATACCCCGGCCGCTTCCTCAAAAATAGTCCTTCGGTCTTCAGCCTTGCTGTTTAAAATTTCTTCTACCTTTCCTTGGCTTATGATTGAGAAGGCTTCCCTGCCAAGCCCAGAATCCATGAATAAATCAATAATATCCTTTAGCCTGCAGTGCTGTTTATTAATATAAAAATCGCTATCCCCTGAGCGAGTAACCCTTCTCGTGACACTTACTTCGTTATAATCAATCGAGAGTCCCTGATCCTGATTATCTAATGTCAAGGTTACTTCGGCAAAATTGACCGCTTTTCGCGTATCGCTGCCGGCAAAGATGATGTCCTCCATTTTGCTGCCTCTTAGTGATTTGGCCGATTGCTCCCCCAACACCCAGCGGATGGCATCGGTAATATTACTTTTGCCGCTCCCATTTGGACCAACCACTGCGGTAATGCCAGGGACAAACTCCACGCCAACTCGCTCCGCAAAGGATTTAAAGCCAATAATGTCCAACCGTTTTAAAAACATTCATTAATCCTCCTAAAATGCCCGGGGATTTCTCCTCAAAAACTTCTTTTGTTAATTCTGGGCTGACTCATTTTTCAACATTTGTAGTGCCATTTGAGCGGCATGCTGTTCTGCTTCCTTTTTCGACCTTCCTGTACCTACGCCAAGCTCAGCGCCATTTAAGGTCACTTTAGAGACAAACTCCTTATTATGGGCAGGGCCTTTTTCTTGAAGGACACAATATTCTATCATGCCTGATCCATCTCTTTGGATTAGCTCCTGCAATTGGCTTTTAAAATCCATCACATGAGAAAAAGCACCAGCATCAATTTTAGGAAAAACGACCTTTTCAAGAAACTGAATAACCACTTCGATTCCTTTATCCAAATAGAGAGCGCCGATGAACGCTTCAAACACATCGGCCAAAAGAGCAGGGCGCTCCCTGCCGCCGGTCATTTCTTCACCCTTGCCAAGCAAGATTAGTTTGCCAAAATGAAGTTCATTCGCAAATGCTACCAGGGATGGTTCACATACTATTGCAGCTCTAAGCTTGGTCAATTCTCCTTCGGTCATAGTCGGATATTTTTTAAAAAGGAATTGGGAGATTGTCAGTTCCAGCACAGCGTCTCCTAAAAATTCGAGCCTCTCATTATCTTCAAAAGGTTTTCTGCGATGCTCATTCACATATGATGAATGGGTGAAAGCCTGTTTTAGTAATTTTTCGTTTTCAAATATGACACCGATTGAATTTTGCAGTTCCTTAAATTGTTTTTCGTTTGCGCGATTGTTTATTTCTTTTTCCTTCCAGTTCTTGCGCATTAAATTCTCCACCTTGTTTCCAATTTGCATAGCCTAAGTTTAAGTAATTTACGTTTAAAACGCAAAGAAACTTGGCAAATGTTGTGCCAAGTTCTATATTACAGAATAAAGCTCCGTTTGAAAACGGAGCTTTAGGAATTATTCCAAGAAGATTACTTTTGGCCTTCTATGTAGGTCACAGCATCACCAACAGTGCTGATTTTTTCGGCATCTTCGTCGGAAATTTCCATATCGAATTCATCTTCTAATTCCATCACTAGTTCTACAACGTCAAGGGAATCTGCGCCAAGGTCGTCTTTGAAAGACGCTTCAAGTTTAACTTGAGATTCGTCTACTCCTAAACGGTCAACGATGATCTTTGTTACACGCTCTAATACTTCTGCCATCACTTTCACCTCCCCTCAAGTATTATAGTGATTTTCCTGAATGAATACAAATTGTTTTTTTGTCCAGCTGCAGCGCCAAGGCGCTTCCGCTTTTCTATTTACATCACCATGCCGCCGTTGATATGCAGCGTTTGTCCTGTAATGTATGCAGAATCATCGGAAGCAAGAAATGCTGCGGCTTTGGCGATATCTTTTGGTTCGCCAAGTCTAGCTAACGGAATTTGTTTTAACATTTCCGTTTTTACATCCTCAGGCAGTTTATCGGTCATATCTGTTGTAATAAACCCTGGGGCAATCGCATTAACCGTAATATTGCGGGACGCCAGTTCCTTTGCGGTTGTTTTCGTTAAACCAATCACACCGGCTTTCGCTGCCACATAATTGGCCTGACCAGGATTTCCGCTTTCGCCGACAACAGAGGAAATATTAATAATTCTGCCAACCCGCTGTTTCATCATCTGTCTTGTAACAGCCTTTGTGACCAGGAAGACTCCCTTTAGATTAATATTGAGGACATCATCCCATTCTTCTTCCTTCATTCTCATTAACAAATTATCCCTTGTTATTCCAGCATTATTAACAAGGATGTCGAGCCTGCCAAATTGCTCAATAACTGCCTTGACCATTTCACTTACTTCTTCAGTATTTGAAACATTACATTTAATCGCGAAAGCTTCTTGGCCGAGAGCCTTAATCTCGTCGACAACTTCATTTGCCTTAGCTTCACTTCCGGAAAAATTAACCGCTACATTTGCCCCCTGCCTTGCTAATTCAAGAGCAATTTCCCTGCCGATTCCCCGTGATGCACCGGTAACAAGAGCAGCTTTTCCTGCTAAACTCATAGCTTTTCCTCCTTCAACGCGTCGATTACTGCGAGTGAACTTTCCTCATCTGATACAGAATAGATTTTCACCGTTTTATCGATTTTCTTAATCAAGCCGGAAAGAACCTTGCCCGGACCAATTTCAATAAAGGTATCGACACCTAATTCAATCATTTTTTGAACAGAGTCTTCCCATAAAACAGGTGAATACAGCTGTTCAATTAATTTATCCTTAATTTCAGCGGCGGAGGTTACCGGCTTAGCAGATACGTTAGCAACAACCTGTACCACGGCATCTTTCATATCGATTCCATCTAAAACTTCACGCAATTGTCCGGATGCAGGCTTCATCAGCGGTGAATGGAACGGACCACTCACTTCTAATGGCAGTACCCTTTTGGCACCTGCCTCTTTTGCTTTCGCTCCTGCATCTTCTACACCCTTTTTGGATCCGGAAATAACAATCTGCCCAGGGCAATTTAAATTGGCCAGTGCCACCGGATTGCCCTCATTTGTCACTTCTTCGGTTACCGCAGCTAACTTATCCCGATCAAGACCAAGAACTGCCGCCATGGAGCCTTCCCCATTAGGTACGGCATTTTCCATGAACTCGCCTCTTTTTCTAACGGCATATACGCCTTCTTCAAAACTCATCACGCCTGCCGCCACAAGGGCTGTATACTCCCCTAAGCTGTGACCGGCGACAAAGTCTGGTTTAATCCCTGAATTTTGGAAGAAGGATAAAACCGCCAAACTGGTTGTTAAAAGGGCAGGCTGTGTATTAATTGTCAGTGTCAAATCTTCTTTTGGCCCTTCAAAAATCAGCTGGCTTAAAGGGACTTTAAGAGTTTCATCTGCCTTTTTAAAATAGGACATCACTTCAGGATATTTTTCTGCCAAATCTTTACCCATCCCAACTGTTTGGGAACCTTGCCCAGGAAACACAAAAGCTATTTTACTCAAAATAAGAATCCCCCTATCGTACTATGGTTTCGTTATTTGCTTCGACGGTTTGTTTAATTAGGCCGACTACATCGTTTGTAACCATTTCTCTTGTCTGGCGGATGGCACTAAAGACAGCCTGGGCATTTGACGAACCATGTGCCTTAATAACTGGTGCCTTTAAGCCAAATAACCCTGCCCCGCCATATTCTGAATAATCCAGCTTACCTTTTAACTGCATTAAATTCGGTTTTAAAACGGCTGCTGCCAGCTTGCTTGTAAAACTGCTCATCAGCGCTGTTTTCAACATCTTAAACATGGAAAGGGCCGTTCCCTCAATCGTTTTCAACACCATATTACCTGTAAAACCATCCGTTACGACGACATCAGCGACGCCATCAAGCAGATCACGGGCCTCAACATTGCCAACAAAATTCAAATCGGCCTGTTTTAAAAGATCAAAGGCATGTCTTGTTAGTTCATTGCCTTTCTTCTCTTCTGTTCCAATATTTAAAAGTCCGACACGCGGACTCTCAATCCCTCTTACTTTTTTACTATAAATGGAGCCCATGATGGCATACTGCACCAGATGTTCCGGTTTGGCATCGGCATTAGCGCCCACATCAAGCAATAAAAATCCTTCCCCACCTATGGTTGGCAGAGTTGGGGCTAAGGCTGGCCGGTCAATTCCTTCAATTCTTCCGACCACAAAAAGTCCGGCAGCCATAAGCGCACCTGTATTCCCTGCGGACAAACAGGCATCTGCTGCACCATCGGCAACTTGTTGGGCCGCTAGAACCATAGAGGCCGTTTTTTTGCGGCGGACTGCTCTTACCGGTTCATCTGTTCCAAGAATTACTTCTGTCGTATGTAAAACCGTAATCCGGTCATGTTTCTTTAAAGTTTCGTTAATTTTATTTTCATCCCCGACAAGGGTGATATGTAAGTCTGGAAAGGTTTCTACCGCCTTCATGGCTCCCAAAACGATTTCCTTTGGGGCATTGTCTCCGCCCATTGCATCAATCGCAAGTTTCATATGTCTCATCCTTTAGTTGTTTTTCGAACGGTACATTTGAAAATCACCTGTAAAAACAAGTTCATTATTTACGAAGCTTGATACCTGGACCAACGTCCGGCCCGTTACATCATCAATATTCATGACCCTTGCTTTGGCAATGACCCGTTCATTTAATCTTACGGAGCGCTTAAATTGGATGTTGGCTTTTGCCGTTAATGCTAATTCATCGTTAATGACCGCAACAGCAAGCGAATTTGCCTGGGCAAATAAGTGATGGCCCCGCGCAATTTGGTTTCTTTTAAAAACATGCTCCTCTTTTACATCAAAAATGGAGATGGCGCTCTGGTCTAGTTCCATATCAATGATTTCCCCGATTACCTCTTCAAGCGGAAGGGAACGAACCTCATCATCGAAGCGTTTTTCTGCGACTGTTTTAATTCGTTCGCGAAGCTCGGGTATCGATAATTCCAGGCGGTCTAAGCGAATGGTTTGGACACTTACCTGAAATTTTTCAGCAAGCTCTTCATCGGTTATAAATGGATTTTCTTGTATGGTTGAGCTAAGCAGCTGCTGACGTTCTTTTTTGCTTCTTCTCATTTTTCACACCGTCCGAAAACTTATGACTAGGTACTAAGAGTAGTATAAAATTTAAAAAAGCAGATTGCAAGGATTAGTTTTCTCCTCCAGTCTGCTTTTTACTAATAGGATGTTGATTTGCGCTCCAGGGGCTCGCTTTCCGCGGGCGTTGCGGAGAGCCTCCTCGTCGCTAAAGCTCCTGCGGGGTCTCTCCTGCTCCGTACTCCCGCAGGAGTCTCGCCCCTTCCGCTCCAATCAACATGTACTGATAAATGGAGAGCAATAAAAATCCTAATCCAACTTCTCTCCCTCAAGAACACCGGCGTCTTCAAGCTGCTTTCTTAACAGTTCATATTCTGGCGATTTCCAGAAGGTTTCGGATTGGATTAGGGTGGTGGCGTCGCTTCTGGCGGTTTCAAGGGCGCGGTAGTCATGAACCATATCGGCTACTTTAAATTCTGGCATGCCGCTTTGTTTTTTGCCAAAAAAGTCTCCCGGTCCCCTTAGCTCCAAATCTTTTTCGCTTAATACAAAACCATCATTGGTTTCCGTCATGATCCTCATTCTTTCCTGGCCTGTCTCTGATTTTGGACTGGCAAGCAAAATGCAATAGGCTTGATCACTTCCCCGGCCGACACGGCCACGGAGCTGATGAAGCTGGGAGAGACCAAATCTTTCTGCATCATAAATAACCATGACTGTTGCATTGGGCACATTCACGCCAACCTCAACTACAGTTGTCGAGACGAGCACTTGAACCTCGTTTGCACTGAACGCCTTCATAACGGAATCCTTTTCCTCAGAGCTTAATCTCCCATGCATCAGCCCTGCTGTATAGCGATTTTGAAAATAGCTGCTTAATGTTGCATGCACATCAATAGCATTTTGCACATCAAGCTTTTCCGATTCCTCAATTAATGGACAAATGACGTATGCCTGATGGCCCTTCCGTAATTCTTTTTCCACAAATGCCAATACCCGTTCAAGCATTTCTGGTTTGGCCCAATAGGTTTCAATTGTTTTCCTGCCGGCAGGCATTTCGTCAATGATGGATACATCCATCTCGCCAAAAACAGTAATGGCAAGCGTCCGGGGTATCGGGGTGGCCGTCATGAACAGCACATCTGGATTTTCTCCCTTTTCCCTCAGGATACGGCGCTGCTCCACACCGAAGCGATGCTGCTCATCAGTAATAACAAAACCTAATTTATTAAATGTTACCTCATCCTGAATTAGCGCATGTGTCCCTATTAAGATATCAATAATTCCTTCTGTAAGCTGCTCAAGGATTTCCCGGCGGCGCTTCCCTTTTATGGAACTTGTCAGCAATCCACATTTTATTCCAAATGGTTCCAATAAGGTTTTCAATGATTCTGCATGCTGTTCGGCCAATATTTCTGTCGGTACCATCAGCGCTCCCTGATAGCCTGACGTAACACTTGCGTACAGACCAACCGCTGCCACCACCGTTTTTCCTGATCCAACATCTCCCTGCAGCAGGCGGTTCATTCGATAAGGCGACTTAAGGTCGGATAGTATTTCATTTACAACTCGTTTCTGGGCATTTGTTAATGGGAACGGCAGGCGGGCGATGAATTCCTTCAATTTCCCAAGGTCATAGTTTTGGCTGATTCCGGGTGAATGCTCACGTTCAAACTTCCGAAGTGCCTGCATTTTTAGCTGAAAGATTAGAAATTCTTCGTACACAAAGCGCCGTCTCGCCTGCTTGAGATCCTCCCCGCCGCCAGGAAAATGCATCGCTTTTATGGCATCTCTCCGGTTTAAAAGTCGATATTTTGTTATAAAGTAATCCGGCAGCGTTTCATCAATATACGCTCCAAATTGTTGAAAAGCTAAGTTAATAAATTTACGCATGCCCTTTGTTGTCAGTCTTCCTTTAAGAGAATATACAGGTTCAAAATCTTTACCTTTCGCATTTCCCCCTATTTGGAGTTCACTGGCAGTAATCGTCTGCCGATGGGCATCCCACTTTCCTGTAATTGTTAACGTTTCATTGATGGTGATTTTATTTTTTAAATAGGGCTGGTTAAAGAAAACGACTTTGATTAAGTATTGTCCTGCAAAAAAGCGGAAGGAGAGCTTTGACTTCTTCCTGCCATAATAGACAAGAGAAGGTTCGCTTTGAACCTTCCCTTCGATCGTCACTTTCTCGTCATGTTGTACTTCCATCAAATCGCGAAGGCGGTAATCCTCATAACGATAGGGAAAATATTCCAACAAATCATGAATGCTGAAAATGTTCATTTCTGAAAAAATTTCCGCCGTTTCGTCACCTATGCCCTTTATAACTGTTATTGGCTGGTTTAGATATGGATTCACTTTTCTGTAAGCGGCATTCCGAAAATTTTGGCCTGCAGCGCCCGGCCAGTTGGTGTTGCCGCTAACCCTCCCTGCGCTGTTTCTTTTAAGGCTGTTGGCATTGATTGGCCAATTCTATACATTGCGTCAATCACTTCATCGCATGGAATTCGGCTTTTGATTCCGGCAAGTGCCATATCTGCGGCTACCATGGCATTGGCTGCACCCATGGCATTTCGCTTTACACAAGGCACTTCCACAAGACCGGCAACCGGATCACAAACTAGGCCAAGCATATTTTTTAATGTGATGGCCATTGCTTCGGCACATTGTTCCGGAGTTCCTCCGGCCATTTCGACGATTGCCGCTGCGGCCATTCCTGCTGCCGATCCCACCTCGGCTTGGCAGCCCCCGGCAGCACCGGATATGGAGGCATTGTTTGCAACAACAAAGCCGAACGCTCCGGCGGTAAATAAAAACGAAATCATTTGCTCTCTTGTTGGGTGCAGCTTTTTCTTTACAGCAAACAACGTCCCTGGAACGACACCCGCTGATCCGGCAGTCGGTGTGGCACAAATCGTTCCCATCGCCGCATTTACTTCATTTGTTGCCACAGCCCGGCTGACGGCATCGAGAATCGTTTCCCCAGATAAGAAATTGCCTTTTTCAATATATTTTTGTAATAGTACTGCATCTCCGCCTGTTAAGCCGGTAACGGAAGTAACCCCTTTCAATCCTCGCTCAACTGCTTCTTCCATCACTTTGAGGTTACGGTCCATAAAGCCGATTACTTCTTCCTTGGACCGTCCCGTTACGGTGACTTCCTGTTCAATCATAATTTCGGAAATTTTTTTATTTTGACTGTTGGCCAGTTCTACTAATTCTGCTACATTACGAAACATAAAATGACCCCCTTTCGCTGTGTATGTTTAATCAACAATTTTTGTTACCTTCAAGATGTTTGGCAACTGTTCGAGTTCCTCGATCAGGGTCTCATCAATATTTTGGTCTACCTCAATTGTCATCAGGGCCATTTTTCCAGCTTCCTTACGGGAAACCTCCATATGGCCGATATTGATTTCATATTTCGCCAGAGTATTGGCTACACTTGCAATGGCACCGAACCGGTCATTATGAACAACTAAGATGGCAGGGTGATTGCCAGAAAGCTTCAATTCAAAACCGTTCAACTCGATGATTTCAATCTTTCCGCCGCCAATGGAAATGCCTACTAATTCAAGCTCCCCATTGTGATCGCCAATTATGATTCTAGCAGTATTGGGGTGGTCTGTAACTGCATCCTCTTCAATGAAGCGAATTTTCATTCCGCGTTCTTCAGCAATCTCAATAGCTTTGATAATTCTTTTATCGTCCGTATCGAAATCCAATAATCCGCCCACAATCGCAACATCCGTACCGTGACCCTTGTACGTTTGTGCGAAGGATCCGTATAACGAAATATTTGCCCATTTCGGCTCTCTGCCAAATAAACTTCTAGCGACGCGGCCGATTCTCGCAGCACCGGCAGTGTGAGAGCTTGACGGACCAATCATGACCGGGCCAATGATATCAAACACGCTTCTATACTTCATGAATCTATTCCCCCTTGCCTATGTCTTTCTATCTTTATTAAAAAATGGTTAGTATATATTATCCAAAAAAAGAAGGGTGGTCCCTAAGGACCCCCTTCTATTTTAGCCGTTATTTATTCAATTGAAAAGATATAAGAATATAATGGCTGATTGCCATTATGAACCTCTATTTCCACATCGCTAAATTTTTCTTCAACGAATTGGGTAAGCTGGCTGAGTTCTTCCTCTGTCACATCTTCACCATAAATGATGGTAAGAATTTCAGAATCTTCATCAAGCATGTTTGATAACAGGTCTTCCGCTGCTTTTTCTTTATCTTTATTTTTAACAACAATTTTCCCTTCGGCAATCCCCATGAAATCCCCAGTTTCAATATCCAATCCATCGATTTGTGTATCGCGGACGGCAAAGGTGATTTGTCCGGTTTTCACACGGCTTAGCGCCTCCGTCATAGCAGTAGTGTTTGCCTCTGCATCTGCGGAAGGATTAAAGACAAGCAGAGCGGAAAGCCCTTGCGGAACGGTTTTGGATGGAATCACATAAATTTCTTCATCCGATACATCGCGAGCCTGCTCAGCAGCCATAATGATGTTTTTATTATTCGGCAAAATAAATACTTTTTTGGCATTTACTTCTTTAACAGCCTTGACAATATCCTCTGTACTTGGATTCATCGTCTGGCCGCCTTCAATGACTGCATGGGCCCCGATGCTCTTAAAAAGGTCGGCAACGCCCGAGCCCATCGAAACAGCGACAATTCCATATCCCTGCTTTTCCTTTGGTGTTTCTTTCACCGCAGTGGCAAGCGGAGTATGTGTTTCTCCGACAATATTGGAATGCTGCTGGCGCATATTTTCAATTTTCATATTAATAAGATTGCCGTAGCGCTGACCGTATGTTAATACTTCACCAGGCTGTTCGGAATGAATATGAACTTTCACAATATCATCATCAGAGATCACTAATAACGAATCTCCATAATTGCTTAGATCATTGCGGAAAGCAGTCTCATTAAATGGATGCTTTGCTATCTTTTCTGTTTCAAAACGAACCATAAACTCTGTACAGTAGCCAAATTCAATATCTTCAGTGTTAATATGGCCCTGGACGCTTTTATGATGCTCGGCATTAACTAATTCATCCATTGATGGCATGACCTCTGGTGAATCCGGCAGTTTTTCTCCCTTTAATTCAGCAAGAAAGCCTTCATATACACAGACAAGCCCCTGCCCTCCGGAATCCACAACTCCGACTTCCTTTAAAACAGGCAATAGGTCAGGCGTACGCTTTAGGGAAGCTTTAGCCTCCCTTAGAACATCTTCCATAATAACAACAATATCATTTGATTTTAGCGCAGTCTGCACAGCTTTTTTGGCAGCATCTTTGGCAACAGTCAGAATTGTTCCTTCGACCGGCTTCATAACAGCCTTATAAGCAGTTTCAACTCCTGCCTCAAGCGCTCCTGCAAATTCATTTCCATTAATGATCGCTTTTGCTTCGATTGCTTTAGAAAAACCGCGGAACAATTGCGAAAGAATAACACCAGAGTTTCCTCGTGCTCCCATGAGCAGTCCTTTTGAGAGAGAAACCCCTACTTTACCAATATGTTCTTGAACATTATTTTTAACCTCTTTTGCACCGGAGGTCATGGATAAATTCATATTAGTCCCTGTATCGCCATCCGGAACTGGAAAAACGTTCAGAGCATCTACCATTTTAGCATTGGCTGACAGATGATTGGCGCCTTGAATAATCATCTCGGCAAAACGTTTTCCATCTAATGCTGTAATTGACACAAACTTCACTCCTTACTACGGGTTCGTCACACGAACTCCCTGAACGAAAATATTAACCGAATCAACGGCAAGTCCAACTGTCTTATCAAGGGTGTACTTAACCTTTGATTGCACGTTGTGAGCAATTTCAGAAATCTTGGTTCCATAGCTGACAATAATATACATATCAATATGTAACGCTTCATTTTCCTGGCGGACAATGACACCGCGGGTGAAATTTTCTCTTCTAAGAATTTCAGTTATGCCATCTTTGATCTGATTTTTAGAGGCCATGCCGACAATTCCATAGCATTCTACCGCTGCTCCTCCGGCAATGGTTGCGATTACTTCATTTGAAATATCAATTTGTCCGTACTTCGTTTTCAATTCAATGGACATGAATCGTTCCCCCTCCTGAAAAATTGCTCCTTAACTACAGTCATTTTACTATAGTAGCTTAAATATTGAAAGTCATTCCTAGTACGTTTACTATAACAGCATTTATTTCAGGGTAATGTCAAGGTTTTTTTCTTGAAACCATTTAACTAAGCTATTGCATTCATAATGGTTGTGTGATAAATTATTAAGGTATCTTAAGACAGAAAATTTGGCTATGCCATTTTTCTATATGATTAGTATCTTAAAGAATACTGGTTAAGCTTTTCGTGTTAAGGAGGGAAATTTAATGCCGCGCAAATGTGTAGTAACTGGAAAGAAAACCACTACTGGTAACGCCCGTTCTCACGCTATGAACGCTAACAAGCGTACATGGGGTGCTAACCTACAAAAAGTACGTATCCTTGTTGATGGAAAACCAAAGCGTGTTTGGGTTTCTGCAAGAGCGTTAAGATCCGGTAAAGTAGAACGCGTATAATTTTTAGTGAGGCTGTCATGTGACAGCCTCATTTTCTTTTATTTTGTCCTAATTAATGAAAATAAAAAGCACCCATTTTATTCGAATGGGTGCTTTAGGTTTATGAAAGGTAATGAGCCCTTTTTTAGGAATGAGGCCTTTTTCCTATTCTTTTTTATTAAACACGCCAATCATCGCTCGGACAATTCCACCTAAAAATCTCGGCAGTTTAATTGTATAAAATTTCATACTGTCCCTCCTCACAAATCTCACGTCTAACATTTTATTCTTTACCCTAAATCCGTACGCCCTTACCATTTTATTCAAACGAACAAAATCAGTACCGAATTTTCGAGGCTTTTAATCATGGCTTCTTATCACTAATAATATGCCTTCCGAAAATGAAAAAGTACCATAATCGCTAATAAGTTCATTACTTATACATAGTGTGGATCCGAGGGAAATATGACGGTTCTGCAAAGGATATTTGAACCCATCCAGAGTAATCCCGAAAACATCTAGGGTTAATGGCACAAAAGAAATATATTTTTTATCCCATCTTTTCTTGAGTGTATATGTGCCTGGCCCTTTTAAAAAAGCAATATTGTAACGGTCAATCAGAAAAATTTCCGTTTCAGTTTTGGCGTTTAGCGGATGAATTAACAGCTGGACATTCGCCAGTAAATGGTCAAGCCTTCCCCCTGTGGCACCAAACAGTTGGATTTTCTCTGGCTGTTGCTTTAATGCCCAGTTTAAAGCTAACTCCATATCGGTTTCATCTTTTTCAGGAATAAATTTTTTTAATTTAGTAACCTTATCTTCGATAACCGCTAATTCCGCTTTTGTCACGGAATCAAAATCGCCAAAGGCAATTGCTGGTGTAATGCTTCTCGATATCAAATGAAATACGCCGCGGTCAACACCCACCCATATTGCATCCTCTTCGATATATTCCGTTAAATCGGGCAGAAGATCCTCCGGACCTCCGGCGAGTATATTAATAATCATCATCTGAGCTCCTTTCTGATAAACAAAAAGCCGGCGTTAAGCCGACTTTTTTTACCCTCTTATATGCGAAATGGCCTTCGCATAATCCGCTTGATTATAAATGGCCGATCCGGCGACAAGGACATTTGCGCCGGCCTCTATACATAGCTTTGCTGTTTCCGGATTGACACCGCCATCAATTTCAATTTCAATTTCTACTCCTTTTTCCACTGCCATTTGTTTTACTTTCTTGATTTTCGGCAGCACCTCAGGAATAAATTTTTGCCCGCCAAATCCGGGATTTACAGACATTAACAGCACCATATCGATATCCCCGATAATATGTTGGATTGACTCGACAGGTGTGGCAGGATTTAAGACAACCCCGGCCTTTACACCAAAGGATTTAATGTTTTGAATCGTGCGGTGCAGGTGACGGCATGCTTCGACATGGACCGTAATATAATCCGCACCTGCTTTCGCAAAGGCTTCAATATATTGGTCCGGGTTTTCAATCATTAAATGAACATCCAGCGGCAGTTTGGTTACCGGACGAATGGCTTCGACGATAAGCGGACCGATTGTGATATTTGGGACAAAATGACCATCCATCACATCTACATGAATGTAATCTGCTCCCCCTTTTTCAACTGCTATGATTTCTTCCCCTAATTTTGCAAAATCAGCTGAAAGAATGGATGGGGCGATTTTTACCATAACTAGTACCTCGGCTTTCTATCTTTAATTTCCTGAAGGAAATCGACATAATGGTCGTAACGATACGTTGGAATCTCCCCAGATTCCACTGCCTGTTTAACACCGCATTTCGGTTCGCTCAGATGATGGCAGCCGCGGAATTTGCAATTTTCACTTGCCCTTAAGATTTCCGGAAAACAGGAGGTTAAATCCTCTGCTTCGATATCCGTGAAATCCAAAGAGCTAAATCCCGGTGTATCCGCTAATAATCCATTGCCGACTTTTATCAGTTCAACATGTCTTGTTGTATGCTTTCCCCTTCCCAAATGGGTGGAGATATCATTTGTTTTCAATTCCAAGTCTGGTCTTAGTACATTCAACAAAGATGATTTGCCAACCCCTGATTGGCCGGCAAAAACAGATATTTTATCCTCGAGATGTGGATGCAATAATTCAATGCCTGTTTCCGTCTCGGAAGATGTCATAATCACTTCATAACCGGCGGCCTGATAGTGCGCGGCATATTCTGAAATCTTCTGCTGCTCCTCATCATTTGTTAGGTCCATTTTGGTAATACAAATAATCGGCTCAATTTGATTAAATTCGACCAGAACAAGGAAACGATCCAAGAGTACGGTACTAAATTCAGGTTCGACGGCGGAAAAAACCAAAATCGCCAAGTCGACATTCGCAATTGGCGGGCGAACCAATTCATTTTTGCGTTCCTTCACTTCCAAAATGTACCCTTCTTGGTCATTTTCCGCTTGAAAAACAACTTCATCCCCCACAAGGGGAGTGATTTTATTTTTCCGAAACACTCCTCTTCCGCGGCACTGAATTAAGTTATCATTGTAAAGAACATAATAAAAACCGCTCAATGCTTTTACAATTTTCCCTTCAGGCATAGCAGCCCTCCTTGTAAAAAGATTTAATTTAAAAAGGTTATTCTACGTCGTTGTAATTAATAGTTTCTTCTGCAATGACTTTAGAATCACGAAACACCTGATAGCTGGCTTTTTTACCTTCCACAATAATCAATTTAATTTGCCTAGTTGTTGTTTCTGTAATAGAGAAGACATCCGCAGGTACACTCATATTGTGATTCATATCATCAATATAAATCCTTACCTCTTGTTTTTGTCCAGGCTGGCCTGGTAAAGGAGGTTCGTAATCAATGGTAATTTCTTTCGTTATTTCCCTTGGAGGTTTTTCTTCTTTTCCTTTAGAGACAATCACGCTGACTTTATCACCTTTTTGCAGCTGAGTCCCTTGTTTAGGTTCTTGCGAAATGATCATACCCCTTGGAATGGTTTCATTATATTGTTCCTGAGAAGCATCTAACGTTAAACCGACTGATGCCGCATAATCCTGTGCAGCTTTTACACTATATTGTGTTAGATCCATTAATACAATTTTTTCCGGGCCCTTACTAACTTCAAATTCCAAAACAGTATCCTCTGGAACCACCTTTTCCCCCCCGGAAGGATTTTGGCTGAGAATTGTTCCTGGCTCGCTGTCATCGTTTTTCTCAGTCTTCTTTATATCTTTAAAATTCTGATTATCTAACAAACGGACAACATCATCATATTGCCGGCCCACATAATCGGATAGTTCATATTTTTCTTTTCCTGTACTTATATAAAGTGTTACCTTTGATTTTTCTTTAACGACTGTAGCCGCTTCAGGATTCGTTTTAATAACACTGCCTTTTTCGATTTCATCATCAGTTAGTTTAATTCTCTTATCAATAGTCAGTCCCTGTTGTCTTAATTTTGAAATCGCATCATCTTCCTTCATTCCGCTGACATCAGGAATTTTGACATCCTTTGCAGAAATTAATCCCGGAACAAAATAGGCGGATAGGCCAAGCAAAACCAGCAAAACTAAAAGAGAAGTAAGAACGATTGGCCATTTTTTTCGCTTTTTATTTGCCCCTTTTCCCTGTTTCGAATCAGCTGTGCCACCCGAACCGCCAGTGTTTTTTTCACTGGAGTGAACAATTGTTTCATCTAGGTTTTTTAATGGCTTATCATCTGTAATAATCGGGATGGCCTTCGTCGCTTCATCATCAATCGGTATGATAAACTTTGGTTCAAACAGTCGATCAGGATCAAGCGCTGTCCGTAAATCTTCCTCCATTTCATCGACGCTATCATAGCGATGAAATGGATCTTTCGCTGTCGCTTTTAAGACGATATTTTCTACACTCTGCGGAATGTTTGGATTCCATCTTCTGACGGACGGAGTTTCGGATTGCAAATGCTTAAGGGCAATTGATACAGCAGATTCTCCGGAAAAAGGAAGTCGGCCGGTCAATAATTCGAACATAACAATCCCCAGTGAATATATATCTGACTTTCGATTGGCCATACCGCCCCGGGCCTGCTCGGGCGATAAATAATGGACAGACCCAAGAACTGAATTAGTCTGCGTAATACTAGTGGCACTTAAAGCCATGGCAATACCAAAATCCGTAATTTTAACATTCCCATCATGGTCTACCAAAATATTATGCGGTTTAATATCTCGGTGAATGATATGGTTATGATGAGCATGAGAAATCGCCGAGGTCAATTGCTTCATAATTTCAATTGCCTCTTCCACCTTAAGAGGAGAATTTTGCTGTATGTATTGTTTCAGTGTATTTCCATCTACAAATTCCATAACGATATAATATAAATCGTCTTCTTCGCCGACATCAAATATATTGACAATGTTTGGGTGTGCAAGGCTTGTAGCAGATTGTGCTTCTCGATGGAACCTCCGAATAAACTCTTCATCATTTGCAAAATCAAGCCGGAGCATTTTAACCGCAACGTCCCGGTCAAGGATCATATCATGGGCAAGGTAAACGTTGGCCATGCCGCCTCCGCCGATCATATCAATGATTTTATAGCGGCCGCTTAGTCTTTTACCAATCAACATTACATACCACCCTCACGGGCTTCCAGAAACTCTACTATAGCCAATGTAATGTTGTCTTCTCCGCCATTTTCATTTGCAAGTGAGATAAGGGTTTTCGCTTTTTCCTCGAGAAGGCCGCTGCTTAACAGCGTATCTTTCATCCTTGTTTCACTGACTTTATTGGAAAGACCGTCAGAACATAAAAGGAGTAAATCGCCTTCTTCGAAAGTGATTGTTTTAATATCCATTTCGACTGTTTTTTCAGTCCCCAATGCCCTCAGTAATACATTTTTACGAGGATGATGCTCTGCATCTTCTTTCGAAATTTGCCCGGTTCTGACTAATTCATTAACAAGGGAATGGTCTTCGGTAATTTGCTTAAAACCAGATTCATTCAGAATATAACCGCGGCTGTCGCCTATATTTGCCATTGTCGCAAACAAACTCGTGGCGATAGCAGCGACAATCGTCGTCCCCATCCCGTCACATTCCGTATGGCTTAAGGCATGGTCAAAAAGAATGTCATTTACCTTTTTAATTTGCTCCTCGAGCCACGTTTCGGCCGTCTCGGCATCTTTAATTCCTTTGGTTTTTTCCCATTCTTGTTTTAAATGCGATACGCTCATTTCACTTGCTACATCACCCGCACGGTGGCCGCCCATCCCATCTGCTACAATGGCAAGGCGGTCCCCGTCAAGGTTAATAAAAACTCCCCCGGCATCCTCATTGTGAAGACGCACTTTCCCTCGGTCTGTTTGAAATACTTCTTTCATACCTTTACATCGTCTCCTCTTTTCGCTCCTTTGCACGAAGCTGCCCGCATGCTGCATCAATATCATGGCCGTGCTCCCGGCGAATGGTTACATTTATACCACGCGTTTTTAGCGTCTTCTCAAAAGCAAAAATCTTTTCTCTAGGCGTGCGGACGTAATCTCTTTCCGGAACGTAGTTAACAGGTATCAGATTTACATGGCATTTTAGCCCTTTTATTAGTTCTGCCAATTCCTCGGCATGCTCAACTGAATCGTTAACGCCGCCAAAGAGGCCATACTCAAAACTTATTCTTCTGCCTGTCTTATCGATATAATACCGCACTGCTTTCATTAAGTCATCAAGTTTAAAAGCTTTATTAATCGGCATTAACCTTGACCTTAATTCCGTATTAGGAGCATGCAGGGAAATGGCAAAATTAATTTGCATATTTTCATCAGCAAATTGATAGATTTTCGGGATAATACCGCTTGTTGAAACAGTGATATGACGCGCCCCGATATTTAACGCCTTTTCATGATTGATAATTTTTAGAAACGACAGCATATTATCGTAATTATCAAATGGCTCACCAATACCCATAATGACAACGGAACTGACGCGTTCATCTGATTCATCAAGAGCTTGCTGGACCTTGACAACCTGCGCAACGATTTCACCAGCTTCTAAATGTCTTTTTAAGCCGCCAAGAGTGGAAGCACAAAAAGTACAGCCAATCCTGCAGCCAACCTGAGTCGTTACACAAACTGAGTTTCCATAATCGTGACGCATTAAAACTGTCTCAATGGAATATCCATCATGAAGCTCAAAGAGAAATTTGATGGTTCCATCCGAGGATGTTTGCTGAATAACCGTATTTAAGGTAGTAATCTGAAACGCGGCGGCCAGTTTCTCTCTTAATTCTTTGGATAAATTGTTCATATCCTCAAAAGAAGTGACCCGTTTTTTATAAAGCCAGTCAAAAATTTGCTCGGCTCTGAATGGTTTTTCGCCATTCTCTTTCAGCCATTCCTTTAAATCTTGAAGCTCAAGTGAGTAAATCGATTTCTTTTTGTCCAATGCTGTATTTTTCTCTGCTGTATTTAGTTGTTCCAATCGTTACACCTTCCTTTTTAAAGCGGCTATATAAAAGCCGTCTGACCCAAAATCCTGTGGGAATATTTGTAAATCAAATCCGGTAATGAGCGGTTGAATCGCTTCTGGCATCCTGTTTTTGAATGATAAATCTCCCTCAAACTCCGGATTGTTATCTAAAAATGTCTTTACTGTATATTCATTTTCCTCTTTATCTACTGTACAGGTACTATATACAAGGGTGCCGCCTTTTTTCAGTAAAGGAGCAACCGATGTTAATAGACTTTGTTGAATACTGCTTAAACGCTCTAAATCCTTTTCGGTCTTGGTATACTTCATATCAGGCTTTCTTCTCATCACCCCAAGCCCTGAGCATGGTGCATCAAGCAGAATGTGATGAAATGATTCCTCCTTGAACTTTTCCTGCAGCAATCTTGAATCAGAGACATTTGTCTTTATATTTGATAACCCTAATCGGCGGGCATTTTCATTTATTAATCTTACTTTGTGCTGGTGAAGGTCAACGGAAATCACTTCGCCAGTATTTTGCATCTTTTCAGCAATATGCGTGCTTTTACCTCCAGGGGCTGCACAAGCATCAAGGACAAATTCATTTTTTTCAGCACCTAATGCATAGGCTACAAGCATCGAACTTTCATCTTGGATTGTGAACATTCCATATTTAAAGGCAATGCTAGTAGCCAGATTTCCCCTTAACGATCTAATCGCCTCTGGAATAATCGGGCTTTTTTCAATTTCAAACCCCTCTTCTTCCAGTACCTGGGCACATTCATCTCGAGACATCTTGGTGAGATTGACTCTGGCAATTTGCATCGGTGCCGTCAGATTGATCTCACACATTTCTTTTGTTTTATCATAGCCAAATTGGCTGACCCAGCGGCCCACAAGCCATAATGGGTGACTCGTTTCCAGTGATAATCTTTCAATTGGGTCAGAAACCTCATTTAAAGATGGAAGTCCTTCTCTTTGAATGCTTCTAAGTACGCCATTCACCAAACCTGCAATTCCTTTATGCCCGCGTTTTTTGGCAATTTCTACAGCTTCATATATAGCAGCACGATCAGGAATTCGATCAAGATAAACCATTTGATAAACCGTGAGTCTAAGTAAATGAATAATCCAATCCGCCAATTTTTTATGGTCCTTTATAAAAGGCTTGAGAAAGAAATCTAAGGCCATTCTTCTTTGTAACGTTCCATAGGTTAATTCCGTTAATAAGCCGATATCCTTTTGCGAAATTTGATTATTATTGATTGCATGATTAAGAAGCAAATTGCTGTAGGATTGATTTTTTTCTATTGTAACAAGAAGGTCCATTGCCGCTTCCCGTACATTCGTTCTCGCTTTGGTTGTCATTTTATTCTCCTAATTTACTGCCTGTTGCAATTTTCGAACCCGCTCCCCGTAAAAATTGCTCACTGGCCATTTTTGTTTTTCCGGATGGCTGCAGTTCGATGATTTTAATCGCCGTATCATCTCCGGTGCTGACCGTTAAGCCGTCCGGCTCAATGTTGATGATTGTCCCGGGTACGTTTTGCTTGGCATTTTTAATTTTCTCCGCTTGCCAAATTTTTAGCACCTGGCCATCTAACATCGTAAAAGCAACAGGCCATGGATTTAAGCCGCGAATTTGATTATATATTTCAGCGCCTGTTTTGGCCCAATTGATTTTTTCCTGATCTCGCTTAATATTGGGAGCAAAGGTCGCCTCGCTGTCATTCTGCGGCACTGGGTTTACTTTGCCCTCGAGAAGCCTAGGCAACGTTTCAGAAAGTAGTTTGGCACCTGCCGCACTAAGTTTTTCATGAAGTGTACCAACGTTATCATCTTCGGCAATTGAAACTTCCACTTTTGATAGCATATCACCGGCATCTAATTTCTCGACCATATACATGATGGTAACGCCTGTTTTCTTTTTTCCCTGCATAATAGCATAGTGGATTGGCGCTCCGCCGCGTAATTCCGGAAGCAAGGAAGCATGGACATTGATACAGCCAAATTTTGGGGCATCCAGCAGCTCCTTTGGTAAAATTTGACCAAAGGCTGCCGTTACAATTAAGTCCGGCTTCAAAGCGAGGATTTTACTGAGTTCTTCTGAATGACGAATTTTTTCGGGCTGCAAGACTGGGATCCCCTGCTTTACCGCTTCTACCTTAACGGGAGGCGGCGTTAAAACCTTTTTTCTACCGACAGGCCTGTCTGGCTGGGTTACCACGCCAATTACCTCGTAACCATCTTCAATGATTTGTCGCAAAATAGGCACTGAAAAATCGGGTGTACCCATAAAAACAATTTTCGTCATTCAGCCTCTACTCCTTTTAACTCATCTTCCTCGAGATATCGCAATACCTTTGAAGTAAACAATATCCCGTCTAAATGGTCGATTTCATGCTGAATAGCCCGTGCCAGGAACCCTTCAGCCTCCACTATATATTTTCTGCCTTTTCGGTCCAAGGCCTCAATTTTCACGAAATTTGGTCTTGATACTTCCCCAAACAAATTGGGAAAGCTTAAACAGCCCTCGGGTCCTGTTTGTTCTCCGGCTGTTTCGAGAATACGCGGATTTATCATTTCGATTGTTCCTGATTCATCATCAATGTCGACGATCGCCACGCGGGCGTCTACACCAATTTGCGGAGCGGCAAGTCCTACCCCATCAAATTCAATCATGGTGTCATACATATCTTCTAGCATTTTTGCCAGTTTTTTATCAAACTTTACTACCTCTTGGCATTTTGTTTCCAGTATCTCCGCAGGGTAGTTTACAATTTTACGTATCGCCAAAACGGTTCCTCCAATAAGCTTATTAACTTGTTTAATCTCTAGCGGAAGCGCCTAGGCTCTTCCGCTTTTATAATCATTTTCACCCAGATTACATCAGGATAAACGGATTTACGTCAACGGACACAAGAAGTCCGTTTTTCGCTTCATTTTGATGCTGATCAATGATTGTTTTCAATGTTTTTGTCAGGTTCGGTTCCCGCTTGTATTTTATCAGACATTGATAGCGATATCTATTATTAATCCTTGCGATTGGGGAGACTGAGGGGCCAAGAACAACCGCCTGATTAGAAACCTGTGATCTCAAGAAACGGGCTATTTTCTCTGTCGCGGACATGACTGTCATCAACTGCTCATGACTGACCGTAATAAGAGCAAGAAAATAAAAAGGCGGATAATGGTGCATTTTCCGGACAAACATTTCCCGCTGATAAAAAAGGTCATAATTCTGTGTTCCGGCCAGCTCGATGCTGTAGTGTTCCGGAGTATAGGTTTGAATAATTACCTCTCCGGGGAGCTGATGTCGCCCAGCCCGGCCGCTTACCTGTGTTAATAATTGAAAGGTTTTTTCTGATGACCGGAAGTCAGGCAAATGAAGCATCGTATCAGCTGAAAGCACACCTACAAGAGTAATATTAGGGAAGTCCAGCCCTTTTGCAATCATTTGTGTTCCCAATAAAATATCCGCTTTGCCTTCCTGAAACTCCTTCAGCAATCTTTCATGTGAACCTTTACGGCCTGTTGTGTCCACATCCATCCGAATGACCCTGGCCTCGGGCAAAATTTTTCCAAGTTCGTCCTCAACCTTTTGCGTCCCTGTTCCAAAGTAGCGGATATATTCGCTTGAACACTCAGGGCATATCTTCGGAACCGGGCTTTCAAAACCGCAATAGTGACACTTCATTTGAACTCCGGCTCGATGGTAGGTAAGTGAGATGTCACAGTTAGGACAGCTGACAACATAGCCGCAATCCCTGCACATGACAAACGAAGAATGTCCGCGTTTATTTAAAAATAAAACGGACTGCTGGTTTTTTTCAAGCCTGTCCTTAAGCATTTCAAAAAGTTTCGTGGAAAACATGGAACGGTTCCCGGCGCGTAGCTCTTCACGCATATCAATAATTTCCACGGACGGCAATGCTCGATTATTCATTCGTGTCGGCAAGGACAAAAGATGGTAAACCTTCTTTTGCGCTCTCGCAAACGATTCTAAAGACGGAGTGGCACTGCCTAACACAACCGGACAAGAATAGGTTTTTGCTCTTTCAATCGCCACATCTTTAGCATGATAGCGCGGCATTTCCTCCTGTTTATAACTTGTCTCATGCTCTTCATCGATAATGATAATGCCGATATTTTCAAACGGGGCAAAGATAGCGGATCTTGCACCAACCGCTACCTTAACCTGTTTCCGTTGGATTTTCCGCCATTCATCGTACTTTTCACCGGCCGATAAACCGCTGTGGAGCACCGCAACCTGGTCACCGAATCTTCCTTTAAACCGATTGACCATCTGCGGTGTAAGAGCAATCTCGGGAACAAGGACAATTGCTTCCTTGCCTTTTGCAATGACCTCCTGAATGGATTGCAGGTAAATTTCTGTTTTACCGCTGCCAGTAACCCCATAAAGCAGAAATACCTCATGTTGATTTCCTTCAATCGAATCAAGAATCGGTTTAATGGCGGTGGTTTGGGCCTCTGTTAAGGGCAGCGGGCTGGTTCGTTCAAAGGTGCGGTTTTCATACGGGTCCCGGTAGACTTCTTTTTCCGCTTCCCAAAGCAATTTCTTTTCAACTAGGGCTTTGACTGTGGTCGAGGAGGCTTTAATTTTCTCGGTTAATTGACGCAATTCAATTTCGCTGTCGTGTTCTATAAAATACGCCAGCACTTGCTTCTGCTTTTCTGCATTTCCAGGCAATCTCTCCAGCTCTAGCTTCAAGTCCTGCACACCAAGATTGGGACCAATCACATGGACAAGTTTTCTCCTAACCTTTTCCTTGACTTCATATAAGACCTCAAGAAGCCCTTCGGCCGAAGCCCGCTGCAGATAGGGAACAAGGCCATTTTTTAATGCTATCTCCCAATTGAATGTGTTGCTGTTAGCAAAGTATGGCTGGAGCGGCATTGGCAAATCTACGGCGGCCGCTCCAGGAGCAAGTTTAACCTTTTTTTCGTACTTAGCTTTTAAAGCCGCGGGAAGCATGACCTGAAAGGCAAAAATCTTAAAGCATAGGGTATGGTCTGTCAGCCAAGTTCCAAGCTTTAATAATTCCTGATTCAAAACCGGCTCAAGGTCCATCGGTTCAATAATTTCTCTTAACTGTTTGAATTCGGACTCACGCTTCACCTCAATAACAAACCCTTGAATATGACGCGGGCCAAACGGAACGACGACTCTCATTCCCGGTTGAATCGTCTCCTCCCATTGGGATGGAATTAGATAATCAAATGGTTTATCTGTTTGTTTCGCCGGCACGTCTACAATGACACTGGCAATTTTCATTTTTTCTCCAAATCCTTTAGAAGCACGGCAATTTCTTCAATAATTTTCCCAGCGACGTCCACTTTAGACATTAAAGGCAATTCAACAATTGAGCCGTCACGTTTGTATAGGGTGACGATGTTTGTATCTGTGCCAAATCCTGCTCCCTCGGCCTTCACATTGTTTGCGACAATCATATCGGCATTTTTTGTGAACAATTTTTTTCGGGCATATTCATCGACATTATTTGTTTCCGCCGCAAAACCAATCAGCACCTGATTTTTCTTTCTTTGGCCAAGTTCAAACAATATATCCTTTGTCCGTTCAAGCTCTAACGATGTGCCACCAGGCTGTTTTTTCACCTTTTCATCATAAGCAATTTTGGGACGGTAATCAGCAACAGCCGCTGTTTTTATCACAATATCCGCCTTATCAAAAACTTCTATACAGGCGTTATACATATCTTCCGCGCTCTCCACCTTGACTAGGTCAACACCAGAGGGAGCGGGTATTTGTACCGGACCGGAAATCAATACTACACGGGCCCCTTGCTTCCTGGCTTCTTCTGCGATGGAATAACCCATTTTTCCACTTGAATGATTGGATATAAAACGGACAGGGTCAATTTTTTCCCTTGTCGGTCCAGCCGTAATTACGACTGTTTTCCCTTTAAGTGGTTTAAATTCCTTTTTGGCAAAAAAACCTTGAATTAATTCAACAATTTTCTCAGGTTCTTCTAAGCGTCCCTTGCCAACATAGCCGCAGGCAAGATAGCCTTCGCTTGGTTCGATGAACCGATATCCGTAGTCCACTAAAATATCAAGATTCTTTTTAACCGCTGGGTGGTCATACATATGAACGTTCATGGCTGGTGCAATCCAGACAGATGCCGTTGTTGCGAGCAGCGTAGTCGTGACCATATTATCAGCAATCCCGCCCGCCAGTTTGGCAATCGTATTAGCTGTGGCTGGTGCCACGAGGATCAAATCGGCCCAGTCGGCTAAGTCGATATGGGCAATAACCTGCGGATTTTTTTCATCAAATGTATCTGTATAAACTTCATGGCGTGAAAGTGCTTGGAAGGTTAATGGGGTTACGAATTGGCTGGCTGATTCGGTAATTATAACCTTAACTTGGGCACCGGCTTGAACGAGTTTGCTTGTCAAGGCCGCTGCTTTGTAAACAGCAATTCCACCTGTTACGCATAATAATATTTTTTTATTGGTTAACATACTTTTCCCCCGCTTTATGTAAACACTTTTTCCTCTATTATGATTGAATTTTACTTATTTTTCACCTTTTACTATTTGAATTCGACAAAATTCTATTAATGGGTCTGTTGATTTCCGCTCCACTAAGGAAATCTTCTTTGAATAATCATCGCAGGGACAGGCTGCTCTTTGCCTGTCCCGAGGCGCTCGCTTTCCGCGGGCGGTACGGGGAGCCTCCTCGGCGCTTAAGCGCCTGTGGGGTCTCCCCTGCCCCGTACTCCCGCAGGAGTCGAGCGCCTTCCGCTCCAATCAACAGAAGGAAAAATGCATTATCATAAGTTTTACAAAAAATAAAAAGGCTGACTGTTATGTCAAGCCTTCATTCAATGGTTTTCTACATTTATTCAGCAGAGTTTTCTGCTTTTTTGGAAATGCGGTAGGTTAGCTCGCCACTGTATATTTCCTCAAGTGCTTTTCCAACATATTTGTAGGAAACGTATTTTGGCAGTCTTTCGTCTTTTGCCTGCGACATGGCACGGGCACGCTTTGCTGCCACGGATACCAACGAATATTTTGAATCAATTTTTTCCAGCAATGAATCGATAGAAGGGTATAACATTCTAATCAACCTCCAGCAATTTTTTATAACGTTTTTCTACTCGTTCCCTGCGGCAATGCTCCGCAACTACAATCGCTTTAATGCGTTCGCAGGCGAGTTCCACTTGGTCATTCTCAACAACATAATCATATAATTCCATCATTTCAATTTCTTCACGGGCTGTCAGCATCCGATTATGAATAATATCTTCTGTTTCCGTTCCTCTTGTCACAATTCGGTTTTTTAATTCCGATAGACTTGGCGGCATCAGAAAAATAAATAAACCTTCAGGAAATTTTTCACGAACTTGGCGGGCACCCTTGACCTCTATCTCTAAGAAAACATCCTTGCCTTCATCTAGGGTTTGCCGGACGTAATCCACTGGCGTGCCATAATAGTTACCAACAAATTCAGCATACTCAAGCAGCTTGCCGTGCCTGATCATTTCCTCAAACTCTTCGCGGGTTCGGAAAAAATAATCCACTCCATCCACTTCTCCAGCACGAGGCTTTCGGGTTGTAACTGAAATAGAATATTCAAAAGCCGTATCAGGCTGTGAAAAAATCTCTTTTCGTACAGTTCCTTTACCAACCCCTGATGGACCGGAAAGTACAATTAACAATCCTTTTTCTGGCATATTACTAAAATCCTACCCTTCTTCAATAGTATCCTCACGGTCCGTTAAGCGGTGCGCTACTGTCTCAGGCTGAACGGCGGAAAGAATAACATGATCACTATCCATTACAATAACAGCACGAGTCCGTCTTCCATATGTAGCATCGATTAATGACCCGCGGTCCCGGGCATCTTGGATAATTCTTTTTATAGGAGCTGATTCGGGACTTACGATAGAAATAATTCGATTTGCCGATACAATATTACCAAAACCAATATTAATTAATTTAATTGCCATGAAAATCATCCAATCATTAATAATATATTTTGACCGTGTCAATGCATTTCTAAACAAATCCTATTCGATATTTTGAACCTGCTCCTTCAGTTTCTCAAGCAAGCTTTTCATCTCAACTGCCTTCTTGGCAATTTTTGCATCATTTGCTTTTGACCCGATGGTATTGACCTCTCGATTCATCTCCTGAACGATAAAATCAAGTTTTCTCCCAATCGGTTCAGCTTCATTTAATGTTTGCACAAACTGCTCCAGATGGCTTGTCAATCTGGTAATCTCTTCATTTATATCGGCTTTTTCGGCAAAAACAGCCACTTCTGTCAAAAGCCTTGTCTCGTCCACCTGACCGCCGGTAAACTCCTGCATTCTCTTTAAGACTCGGTCCTTGTATAGCTGAACCACTTCAGGCGCATAATTTTGCAGCTCCTTTACATGGGTTTCCAACTGGGCAATAATGGCGAGCAAGTCTTTCTTTAAAACCGCACCTTCCGCGAGCCTCATTTGTTTCAACAGGATGAATGCTTCCTCAGTAGCGGATAGCACTAAATTTTCAAGTTCTTCATTACCGGCTTCATTTTCTTCAATATGTAATAGGTCTGCACGAAGGAGCAAATCCTGAAGGGTTACTTTTCCTTCAAATCCATATCTGCTCTTTGCCTGTTCGATAAACTGATAATATTCATCAATCAATTTCCAATCAACTTGAAGTTTTCGAGTAATTAGACCTGCACCTTCAATGTTGATATATACCTCCGACCGGCCACGGCGGATATACTGATTCAGCTTCTTCTTAATTTTATCTTCTATTTTTAATAGCTGTCTTGGCATTCGAATATTTATTTCAGTAAAGCGATGATTAACCGATTTCACTTCGGCATTCACGATAAAGAAATCCGATTCTGCCCGGCCTCTTCCAAAGCCTGTCATACTTACAACCATCTAGGCGCACATCCATTCTTTGAATTTATGCTATAAGCCAAAAAATCCAAAAGGTAATAGAATGGATTCTATTACCTTTTGGATTATAACACACTTTATTTCGTTTTTCTTAATAAAAATGAGCCTGCTAGTAAAAAAGTTGGGATGGAGGATAATCCGATAATCAACAGCCAATCCTTTGCAGCGATTGGAAGGGTGTGGAAGATCGGCTGCAGCGGCGGATAGTAGATTACTACCAACACCATTAGCAATGATGATATAACTGCCCATACAAGGTATTGGTTACCAAAAGGGTTTCTTGACAGAACAGATTTCTCACTGCGGCAATCGAAGACATGGATCAGCTGAGCCATAACAAGGGTGGCAAAAGCAACAGTCTGAGCATATTGCAGCTGTGATGGGTCATTATGATAGACAATCATGAAGGCAAAAAGCGTCACCAGTCCGATTAAAAAGCCGCGGGAGACTACCTTCCAGCCAAGTCCACGTGAAAATACTCCTTCATTAGGACTTCTCGGCCCACGTTTCATCACGTTTTCCTCCGGGCGATCAAGTCCAAGTGCCATCGCCGGCAGTCCATCTGTCACCAGGTTCACCCAAAGAATCTGGATTGGCACGAGCGGCAAAGGAAGTCCAAGAAGCATGGCAAACAACATCACCAAAATTTCACCGACGTTTGAAGCTAACAAGTAACGGACGAACTTGCGGATATTTTCATAAATATTTCTGCCCTCTTTGATGGCTGCTTTAATGGTTGCAAAATTATCGTCTAGTAAAACGAGTGCCGATGCCTCTTTAGCTACATCCGTTCCGGTGATACCCATGGCTACCCCAATGTCTGCGGCTTTGATGGCAGGAGCATCATTGACGCCATCCCCTGTCATCGCTACAATATGACCTCTGTTCTGAAGGGCTTTAACAATTTTCAGTTTATGTTCTGGTGATACCCTGGCAAAAACCGAAACATCTTCCACCACATTTTCTAAATCCTCAACCGACATTTCAGATAATTGCTTACCGTCAAGCACCTTGCTTTTACTCGTTAAGATCCCAAGCTGAGCTGCAATTGCTTTAGCAGTGATGGCATGGTCGCCGGTAATCATGACAGTTTTTATGCCTGCCTCTTTACACTCTTTAACGGCTAATTTCACTTCAGGTCTTGGCGGGTCAATCATCCCTTGGACACCAATAAAGGTCAATTTGCTTTCAGCTTCTTTTTCGCTGAAAATGTACGTATTCGCAGGAATTGGCTTAAAGGCAATCGCAATCGTCCTTAATGCCTGTGATGCCAGATTGTCAATTGCGGATTGAACCTTTTGGTTTGTTTCCTTATTTAAATATTGGGTTCTCCCATCCCAAAGAATCGATTCACTGATTCCCAAAATAACATCCGGGGCCCCTTTTGTGATGATAAAATGTCTGCCCTGTTTGTCTTTGACATGGATGCTCATCATTTTTCTTGAGGAATCGAAAGGAAATTCATTCATAATGGTAAATTCCTCAAGTAGCTTCGGACGACTAAAACCTGCCTTCATGGCACTTACCAAAAGCGCGCCTTCCGTTGGATCACCGTCAAGAATATAGTCCTCACCTTTAAGGTTTATCTCAGAATGGTTGCATAGCATCCCAAAAATCAGCATTTGCTGCAAGGCTTTTTCATCCTTAGGGTGAACCTTCTTTTCATTCCGGAAAAAATCACCCTTTGGCTGATAGCCGCCACCGTCAACTGTCCATGTTTGGCCGCCGCTCCAGAGATGGGTTACCGTCATTTTGTTTTGTGTCATGGTTCCTGTTTTATCGGAACAAATGACTGATGCACAGCCGAGAGTTTCAACTGCTGGCAGTTTGCGGACAATCGCCTTTTGCTTGATCATTTTTTGGACACCCAAGGATAAAGCTACCGTCACGATTGCCGGCAGACCCTCAGGTATTGCCGCTACTGCTAAGGAAACGCCTGCCAAAAACATTGTATAAATATCATGTCCCTGAATCACACCAACCACTACTACTAGAAAGGTCAGAAGAAGTGCCACTGTAATTAGAATTTTCCCTAACTGTTCGAGCCTCCGCTGCAGCGGTGTTTCTTGGGATTCAGCCGTTTGCAAAAGTCCGGCAATCTGACCCATCGCTGTTTTCATACCGGTAGCAATGGCTACACCCACACCGTTGCCTCTTGTTACCATCGTTCCCATAAAGGCTGTATTTTCCATATCGCCAATGCCCGGATTTTCATTCGTCAGCTTTTCCGTAATTTTCGAAACGGGCACCGATTCACCGGTCAGCGCTGATTCCTCGATTTCCAAACTTTTCGATTCAATCAGACGAACATCCGCACCAATCCGGTCGCCGCTTGTAAATTTTAAAATATCGCCCACGACGATTTCCTTTGACGGAATCTTAATCCATACTCCATCTCTTAGCACTGAGACCTGCGGAGCAGATAACTCCTTTAATGCCTGAAGTGACTTTTCCGCTCTCCGTTCTTGGAAGAAGCCAAGAAATCCATTGATAATGACTATGGCAATGATCGCGATTGCATCGATATATTCACCAAGCAGCCCCGATATTAACGTTGCTGCAAGGAGCACCAATACCATGAAATCTTTAAATTGGCTAAAAAATAAGAGTAAAGCCGATTGCTTCTCCCCTTCTTCTAGCTCATTTAAACCATATTGCTTTACCCTTTTTTTCACTTCCTCTGCTGATAATCCAGATGAAAAGTCGGTTTCTAGAGCCTTTTCAACTTGTTTTATCTCCATCTCATGGAACTTCATCCGACCATCTCACTTCCCCCTTAGCTCTAATTCTAATGACAAGCCTGTGAATCTCTGCATAAAAAAATAGTTGCAGCCAATGCATTTGCACTCTCAAGCAAGAACTCTATAGACAGCTTATTCAGGGTCGTCCAAAAAAATGCTATGATAAAAGACAGATTCTCAATTGAAAGGTTATACTTATATAGAAAACTATTGTTAATAGAAAAGGATGTTCACCATGTCATTTGATGGTTTATTTACAAACGCGATTAGTCATGAACTTTCCCGTGCCCTAAAAGGCGGGCGGATTAATAAAGTTCATCAGCCTTATAAAAATGAAATTATTTTAACGATTCGCGCTGGAGGGGTTAATCACAGACTGCTTTTATCTGCCCATCCGAGCTATGCCAGGGCACAGCTTACTACCGAAACCCACGAAAACCCTAGTGAGCCGCCAATGTTTTGTATGCTGCTAAGGAAGCATATTGAGGGTCATATTTTAGAGGATTTATATCAAGTTGAAACCGACCGAATGATTATTTTTGAAATCAAAGGCCGGAATGAAATTGGCGATATCAGTTATAAGCAGTTAATTATTGAAATTATGGGCAGGCACAGTAATATCATCTTAGTTGATAAAACCCGGAATATTATTTTGGATAGTATCAAACATGTGTCGTTTGCTGTTAACAGTCATAGGGCCATCCTGCCTGGGCAGCCGTATGTGTTCCCGCCGGAGCAAAACAAGCAAAATCCGTTTCTAGCTAATGAAGAGGATGTTTTAAGGGGAATCGATTTTAATACTGGACGGCTGGACCGCCAGCTCGTCGAGCATTTTGCCGGCATCTCGCCGCTGTTTGCGAAGGAGGTCATTTTTCAAAGTGGACTTGCCAATCGGACAACAGTTCCCGAGACATTTTTAAGCCTGATTAAACAAATTCAGTCAGGGACGATCTCACCTTCGATCATCACTACTCCCGAAAAGGAAGCCTTTTATCTGTTCCCGCTTGACCACCTAAAAGGTGAAGTGAAGAGTTTTTCCAGCCTTAGCGAATTGTTAGAGCGTTATTATTTTGGCAAGGCAGAAAGAGACAGGGTCAAACAGCAAGGGAATGATATTGAGAAGCTTATTACAAATGAAAAAGAAAAAAATGAAAAGAAAATAGATAAACTGGAAGCAACCCTAAAGGAAGCGGAAAAAGCCGATGAGTATCAGCGTTACGGGGAATTGTTAACAGCCAATCTTTATGCCGCCAAAAAGGGAATGAAAGAAATCGAGGTTCTTGATTATTATGATGAAAATGGAGGAACGGTCGTCATTCCACTTGACCCTCGGAAATCTCCTTCTGATAATGCGCAAAAATATTTTTCCAAGTATCAGAAAGCGAAAAACGCAGTTTCGATTGTCATCGAACAGATTGACAAGGCGCGCGTAGAAGCAGCTTATTTTGACAGCCTTCTGCAGCAGGTCCAGTCTGCTTCCCCAAGAGATTTGCAGGAGATTCGCGATGAGCTTGTTGAGGGCGGATATATTCGCGACCGTAAGAAACGGAACGGCAAAAAAGTGCAAAACGCCAAGCCGGTTCTTGATTTCTATCAGTCCTCAGATGGAACTGAAATTATTGTTGGAAAAAATAATAAACAAAATGACTATCTGACTAATAAGCTTGCGGCAAGGGATGAAATTTGGCTGCATACAAAGGACATTCCCGGTTCGCATGTCGTTATTCGCAGTAAGGAGCCCTCAGATGGGACCATTCACGAAGCCGCAATGCTGGCAGCCTATTTTAGCAAGGCGAAAAATTCCAGTTCAGTTCCGGTTGATTTTACAAAAGTGCGACACGTCAAAAAGCCTAGCGGTGCTAAACCCGGATTTGTCATTTATGACCATCAGCAGACGGTTTACGTGACGCCGGATGAGGAAATGGTACTGAAATTAAAGAAATAGAGCTATTAATGTGTAAAGCCCCGGGGCGGCCCGGGGCTTTTTTATGATTGATTAACGAAACAGCTTGTTGATAATGGTTATCGACACTTTTCCGTGATATATCGACACAAATTTAAAGTATATCGACAATTTTTCAGGTTATATCTACAAATCACAGTAATATATCGACAATACTTCAAATTCTACATATACTACTCGAACCGCTTGCTCCACTCGCCAGGATTCTTACTCCATGCAAGCAGACTTTCTTGATCATCCTGGCTGATATAACCTTTTTCAATGGCCGTCTCAACTAGTGAAGGAAAATCAGTCAAGGAGTAACTTGTAATTCCTTCTGCAGCAAATGCTTCTTTACCTTTTTCAAGACCGTATGTAAAAATGGATACGACCCCAAGTACTTCACAGCCTGCTTCTCTAAGAGCCTCTACAGCTGTGATGACACTTCCGCCGGTGGAGATTAAATCTTCAACCACAACCACTTTTTGTCCCTGCTCGACTTTTCCTTCAATCTGATTCCCTTTGCCATGGCCCTTTGCTTTAGAGCGGACATAGCACATCGGCAAATCCATCAGCTCGCTGACCCAGGCAGCGTGAGGAATACCGGCAGTTGCTGTTCCCGCCACCACTTCCGTACCAGGAAAATTCTCGGCGATTAGTTTTTGCAGCCCATTGGCAATAGCCCTGCGGACGGCCGGATAGGATAAGGTAAGCCGATTGTCACAATAAATGGGGGAACGAAGCCCTGAAGTCCAAGTAAATGGATTTTGCGGGCTTAATCCCACCGCGTTAATGTCTAGTAATTTTTCAGCAATAGTGTGTTTCATTGATGTACTCCCTTCCATGCTTCCATCCAGTGTTCATAGCTTTTAAGAGGATCAGCCGACCTTGTGATCGAACGCCCGACAACAATCGCACTGACCCCTGCTTGTCTCGCAAATTCTGGTGTTGCTACCCGTTTTTGATCCCCAACAGAATCCGAAGAAAGCCGGATTCCCGGACATACGGACAAAAAGTCAGCGCCAATCTTTTCACGGATGGACGCTGCTTCCCATGCTGAACAAACGACTCCGTCTAGTCCTGCTTCCTTTGTCAGGGAAGCATAGTGCAGTACCGATTCCTCAAGCGAAACCCCAATCAGCTGCTCTCTCCTCATTTGCTCCTCTGATGTACTTGTCAGCTGGGTAACGGCAATGCAAAACGGCCTTTTCTTTCCGGAAGCAGAACCAGCCTCCAATCCCTCTAACGCTGCTGCCATCATTTCTTTTCCGCCTGCAGCATGAACATTGACAAGGTCACAGTTCATGCGGGCAAGCCCCTTCATCGCACTGTAAACAGTATTTGGTATATCATGAAGCTTCAAATCTAAGAAAATGCGGTGACCTGATTCCTTTAAACGGTGAATGATCGAAGGCCCTTCTTGGTAAAAAAGCTCCATTCCCACTTTAACAAAAAGCTCTTTGCCGGCAAATGGTTGTAAAAATTGATCTACTTCAGCCGCATTAGCAAAATCAAGCGCGATGATAAGCGAGTTGTTCATCCTATTTCCAGCTCCTTCCCGTACATTCACTAATATGTTCAAATCCTAGTTGATTTAGAAGCACCGGCAGCTGTTCGATAATCTCGGGGCAGACAAACGGGTTCACAAAATTTGCTGTACCTACAGCGACGGCACTTGCTCCTGCATAGAAGAATTCAATGACATCCTCTGCAGATTCGATGCCGCCCATTCCGATAATCGGTATATTTACCGCTTGGCTTACTTCATAGACCATTCGAATCGCAACAGGTTTTACAGCAGGACCAGAAAGGCCGCCAGTTCGGTTCGCCAAAATTGGCTTTCCTGTTTTTAAATTCAGCCGCATCCCTACAAGCGTGTTAATCATTGTAATGCCATCAGCACCGCCTTCTTCCACTGCCTTAGCCATCTCGACAATATTTGTGACGTTTGGAGACAGCTTTACATAAACCGGAACTTCGGAAACTTCCTTTACTCTTCGTGTTAATTGCTTTGCCACTTCAGGGATGGTTCCAAAGGCAATTCCACCCGTTTTAACGTTAGGGCAGGATATATTTAATTCCAGTGCATGGACGTTTGGCGCTTTTGAGATTTCCTGTGCAACCTTTACATAATCTTCTTCAAGCGACCCAGCCACATTGGCAATAATCGGTACATCATATTGGGACAGCCATGGCAGCTCTTCGGAAACCACCTTTTCTAATCCAGGGTTTTGCAGCCCGATTGCATTTAGCATCCCTGCTGAAGTTTCGGCGACCCTTGGAGTCGGGTTTCCAAACCGGGGCTCTGCCGTTGTTGCTTTGATCATGATTGCACCAAGATTGCTTAAATCGTAAAATTGGCTGTACTCGCGGCCAAACCCGAAGCAGCCTGAGGCCGGCATGATTGGATTTTTCAAGCTAAGTCCTGGCAATTCAACATGTAATCGGCTCATATTATCACCTCTCCGGCACGGAATACAGGTCCGTCACTGCATACTTTTTTATAGGAAGCTCCCGTCGGGTCATCCACCTTTTTGCATACACAGGCAAAGCAAGCCCCAACGCCGCAGCCCATCCGTTCCTCTAACGATAAGAACATTTTTTTATGAGAGTACTGCTGTTCAAGTGCTCTTAACATCGGGGTCGGCCCACAAGAATATACACAATCAAACTGTAAATCCTTTATGACATCCGTTACAAACCCTTTAACACCAAAAGAACCATCCGCAGTAGCCACATATGTTTCGCCCAGTTCCGAAAATTCCTGTTCGTAGAAAACGGCTGATTCAGCTTGGAAGCCCAGGACATTGATGACTTTTACGCCTTTTGCTGTCAACTGTTTCGCAAGCTCATAGAGGGGAGGGACACCAATTCCTCCACCCACGAGCAAAGCAGTCTCACCAATATTGGCTTCATTAATAGGGAAGCCATTGCCAAGAGGTCCGAGGATATCGAGTTCCATCCCCGGCACCATAGAGGCCAATAGCGAAGTTCCTTTTCCATCTTTTCTATAGATCATCGTAAACTGCTCTTCCGTTACATCATACGAGGAAATACTGATTGGTCTTCGCAAAAGCGGATCCAATCCATTTCCTACTCGAATATGAACAAATTGTCCAGGCTCGGTGATGTCATGAACCATCTCAGCCTTTACGGTAAGCTCATAAATGTTTTCAGCAATTAACTTTTGGCTGATGATTTTACAAATTTCCTTCCGTATCATGCAAAAACAGCCTCCCTGCTTGGTACACTCATCGCTTCAGCGGAAAAGTTCATGGACTCCACCACTTTTAAGATCGCATCAGCAGTATCTAATGAGGTCAAGCATGGAACTCCATTTTCAACAGCATCACGGCGGATTCTAAAACCGTCACGCTCAGGCTGCTTCCCTTTTGTCAATGTATTAACGATTAACTGCGCTTCACCATTTTGGATAATATCCAATAACGTCCTGCCTTCTGCACCAATTTTGCCGACTACCTCAACCGGAAGACCGGCAGATTTTATTATAGCTGCTGTTCCGCTTGTGGCCACCAGACGATAGCCAATGCTGGCAAACCGTTTCGCAAGCTTAAGCGCTTCTTGTTTATCCTTATCAGCGACTGTAAACAAGACCGTCCCAAACGGCTGAATATTCATTCCTGATGCAACTAATCCCTTGTAAAGAGCCTTCTCAAGGGTGATATCCTTGCCCATAACTTCGCCAGTTGATTTCATTTCTGGTCCAAGCGTGATATCAACATCTTTTAATTTGGCAAAAGAGAATACCGGAACTTTCACATATACACCTGATTGTTCTGGCACCAGTCCGGACTGATAGCCCTGATCAACGATTGAGACCCCAAGAATAGCTTTTGTTGCAATCTTGGCCATCGGAACATGGGTGATTTTACTTAAGAACGGCACCGTCCGGCTCGAACGTGGATTCACTTCCAGCACGTAAACCTGACCGCCCGATAACACATATTGAATGTTTAGGAGACCAACAATGTTCAAGCCCCTTGCTAATCTTTCTGTATATTCAACAAGTGTCTTCTTAACATCCTCAGATAATGTTTGCGGCGGATATACAGCGATAGAGTCACCGGAGTGCACCCCTGCCCGCTCAATATGCTCCATAATACCTGGAATCAAGACATTTTGACCATCGCAAATGGCATCTACTTCAATTTCTTTACCGGTTAGATAACGGTCAATTAAGACTGGATGATCTGGATTGATTTTGACGGCATTCTCCATATAATGGAGCAGTTCTTCCTTGCGATACACAATTTCCATCGCCCTGCCGCCAAGCACATAGGAAGGACGGACCAGGACCGGATAGCCGATTTCCTCAGCAATTATGACTGCTTCCGCGACTGAAAGAGCGGTCTTTCCAAGCGGCTGCGGAATGTTCAACAATTCAAGCGCCTGCTCAAATTTATCCCTGTTCTCCGCACGGTCTAAGTCCTCTAAGCTTGTTCCTAAAATGTTAACACCATTTTCCTCAAGCTTCGCAGCAAGGTTAATCGCTGTCTGCCCGCCAAATTGAACGACTACTCCCATCGGTTGTTCCAAGTCAATGATGCTCATTACATCTTCAATTGTCAGCGGTTCAAAGTAAAGCTTGTCAGAGATACTGAAATCCGTCGAGACTGTTTCCGGATTGTTGTTAATGATAATTGCCTCATAACCTGCTTCCTTAATGGCTTTTACAGAATGGACAGTCGCATAATCAAACTCAATCCCTTGGCCAATCCGAATTGGGCCTGATCCGAGCACGATGACACTTTTTCTATCTGACACAAGAGATTCGTTTTCTTCTTCGTAAGTTCCATAGAAATATGGAGTTTCTGACTCAAACTCCGCAGCGCATGTATCTACCATTTTATAAACCGGGATGAGACCTAAGTCTTTCCGAAGCTTGTAAATCTCACCTTCTGTTTTATCCCAAAGCTCAGAAATTTTCTTATCGGTAAAGCCTTTTTGCTTTGCTTCTTTAAGAAGTTCGATATCAAGCTGATTGTCAGCCAATTTTGCCTCAAGCTTGATAATGCCCTCCATTTTCTTCAAGAAAAACAAGTCAATCTTGCTCCACTCATGAATCGTATCAATCGTAATTCCGCGTTTTAACGCTTCAGCAATGTAAAAGAGGCGCTCATCACCGGCTTTTCTGATTCGTTTTTCAATTAGGTCGTTATCAATTTCAGCGGCACCGTTAAGTTGGAAATGATAGACACCCGCTTCGAGGGAACGAATTGCTTTTAACAAAGATTCTTCAAATGTACGGCCAATTGCCATGACCTCACCAGTTGCCTTCATTTGTGTTCCAAGCGAACGGTTTCCGGACTCAAACTTGTCAAATGGCCATCTAGGGATTTTCGTTACAACATAATCAAGGGCCGGCTCGAAGCTGGCATATGTTTTTCCGGTAACAGGGTTCAGCATTTCATCAAGTGTCAATCCAACTGCGATTTTTGCTGCAAGTTTGGCAATCGGATATCCTGTTGCCTTCGATGCTAAGGCCGAAGAACGGCTTACCCTTGGATTTACTTCAATGACATAATAGTTAAAGCTGTATGGATCTAGGGCAAGCTGAACATTACAGCCTCCTTCAATACCCAGCGCACGGATAATTTTTAAAGACACATTTCTTAATAATTGGTATTCTCTATCACTTAATGTCTGACTTGGCGCAACAACAATGGAATCACCCGTATGAACACCAACCGGATCGATGTTTTCCATGTTGCAGACTACGATGGCATTATCGTTGGCATCGCGCATCACTTCATATTCAATTTCTTTGTAACCAGCGATGCTTTTTTCCAATAAACATTGGTGAACAGGGCTGTTCTTAAGACCGCTTGTTACGATTTCCTCAAGCTCGGCGTCATTATGGCAAATGCCGCCGCCAGTTCCACCCAGTGTAAAGGCCGGACGGACAATAACCGGAAATCCTACCCTTTCCACAAAAACTTTGGCTTCGTTAAGTCCATGGATAATTTCGCTGTCAGGTACCGGTTGATTCAGTTCATTCATAAGAGCACGGAACAATTCACGGTCTTCTGCTTGATTAATGGCAGTAAGCTTCGTTCCCAGAATCTCAACGCCACACTCTTCAAGAACGCCTGAATTTGCCAGTTCAACAGTCAAATTCAACCCAGTCTGACCGCCTAATGTTCCTAAAACGGCGTCTGGACGCTCCTTACGGATAATTCTCGAGACAAAATCCAGTGTCAAAGGCTCAATATAAACGGCATCGGCAATTTCTGCGTCTGTCATAATGGTAGCAGGATTGGAGTTGACGAGGATCACCCGGTATCCTTCCTCCTTAAGGGCCAGACAAGCTTGAGTACCTGCGTAATCAAATTCTGCCGCTTGACCGATGACGATTGGCCCTGAGCCAATCACTAGAATGGAGTTGATATCTGTACGTTTAGGCATTTGCTGCTACCTCCTGTTTTTCAGCTTCAATCATCGCAAGAAACTGTTCAAATAATCCGTTTGCATCTTCTGGACCAGGTGATGCCTCTGGGTGATATTGTACTGTAAAGGCTGGATACTCTAAATGCTTAAGGCCCTCAACAGTTCCATCATTTAAAGCAATGTGGGTCACTTCTAGTTTGGTGTTTTTAACTGATTTTTCATCTACTGTATAACCATGATTTTGAGAGGTAATTGACACCTTTCCTGTCGATAGTTCCTTTACCGGATGATTCGCCCCACGGTGACCGAACTTCATTTTAACAGTATCCGCTCCGCATGCCAGGGCAAACAATTGATGACCAAGACAAATTCCGAAAAGAGGCACTTTTCCCAAGATGTCCTTTATCATTTGGATTCCTTCTGGAACATCCTTTGGATCCCCAGGTCCGTTGGAGAGCATGACTCCATCAGGACGCAGCTTCAAAATCTCATCAGCTGTTGTATGGTATGGAACGACGACGACATCACAGCCGCGTTCATTTAATTCCCGTAAAATTCCATGCTTCATGCCAAAATCGACAAGTACAATTCTTTTGCCGCGTCCCGGGCTTGGATAAGGATTCTTTGTGGAAACCCTTCTTACTTGGTCAATTGGCAGGCGTGTCTTCCTTAACTCTCTTAACACCTCTGAAGCATCGTTTTCAATGCTGCAAATCGCACCCTTTAACGTTCCGTGCTGGCGGATAATTCTTGCCAGTTTTCGAGTGTCAATCCCGGCAATTCCAGGTATTTTTTTCATTTTAAAATATTCATCAACAGTAAACTCACTTCTCCAGTTAGACGGAAAGTCGCTGACTTCTTTAACAATAAAGCCTTTTACGGCAGGAGTAATCGATTCAAAATCATCGCGGTTAATTCCGTAGTTCCCGATTAACGGGTATGTGAGCATAACAATTTGTCCGCAATAGGATGGGTCGGATAGAATCTCCTGATAGCCTGTCATTCCTGTATTAAAAACAACTTCACCAATTGTATCTACATGGCTTCCAAAGCCATCACCGATAAAAACAGTTCCATCTTCTAATATTAGCTGAGCCTTCATGCTGTAACACGTCCTTTTTCCCAAACTATTTGGCCTGAAGCAATTGTCAATACCGGCCACCCTTTGCACTTCCATCCGGCAAATGGAGTGTTTTTCCCTTTTGATAAAAACTCATCAGGATTGATTTCTTTTTCTTCGTTTAAGTCTAATAACACGATATCCGCTGCCGCACCCTCTTCAATTCTTCCAAAAGGAAGTTCAAAGCAATCGGCAGGCTTTGTCGTCATATAAGCAATTAGCTGGTCAAGTGTGATGATGTTTTTCAAGACGAAATGGGTATAAAGAAGTGGAAAGGCAGTTTCCAGACCGACAATCCCAAATGGCGCCAGCTGCATTCCTTCAGCTTTTTCTTCGGCAGTATGCGGTGCATGGTCAGTAGCGATAAAATCAATCGTACCATCCAGCAGCCCTTCGATTAACGCCTTTTTATCGTCTTCACCCCGAAGCGGAGGGTTCATCTTAAAGTTAGCATCCAGTCCCGGAATATCATTTTCTGATAATAGAAGATGGTGCGGAGTTACTTCCGCGGTAACTTTAATGCCGGCCCGCTTAGCGTCTCGGACGGTCCTCACCGATTCCTTTGTGCTGATATGGCAGACGTGATAATGGCAGCCAGAAGCTTCAGCAAGCAGGACATCCCTGGAAATTTGAACAGATTCACAAATAGAAGGGATCCCGTTTAACCCGTGCTGCTTGGAGAAGGTACCTTCATGGACACAGCCTTTATGAATCAATGTATTTTCCTCACAATGGGCTACAATTGCCATATTTACTTCTTTTGCTTTTTGCATTGCCTGAAGCATCATATCTGCCGATTGGACACCAACACCGTCATCGGTAAAGGCAAATGCTCCAGCCTCTTTCAGTGCCGCAAAATCAGTTAATTCCTGACCAAGCTGTCTTGTTGTAATGGAGGCATAGGGCAAAACGCGTACGCTTGCTGTTTCCTTAATCCTGTCCATCACCCAATCCATCTGCTCCTTGGTGTCAGGTACCGGTCTCGTATTTGGCATGGCCGCTACTGTCGTAAAACCGCCGCGGGCTGCTGCCATCGTACCAGTTGCGATGGTTTCCTTTTTCTCACCGCCAGGTTCCCTTAGATGGACGTGAAGATCAACAAACCCTGGTGATACAAGCAATCCTTGTGCATCTACAGTTCTATCAGCCGATTCCGTTAAACTAGTTGCCAGTTTGCTAATAATCCCATTTTCGATTAAAATATCAGATTGTTTCATTTCTCCATTAGATGCTATATATTTTGCGTTCTGAATAAGCAGTTTCATATTGATTTCCTCCTCCTAAGCTTTCAAGTGACCGCTTCAGGGCGGCCATTCTTACATATACTCCGTTTTGCATTTGTTTAAAAATTCTTGACCGTTCACATTCAACAAGGCTGTCTGCGATTTCAACGTTTCGGTTTACCGGGGCCGGATGCATAATAATGCTGTGCGGCTGCATTTGCTTTTCCCTCTCTATGGTTAGGCCATATTTTTTATGGTACTCAGAGGCAGTAAAGCTTCCCTTTTTCTGATGGCGTTCATGCTGCACACGAAGAAGCATGACAACATCGGCTTCTCTGATAGCCTCATCAATTGGTTTAAAACGCGAAGTACTTAAACTATGATAGTCAAACCATTCTTCCGGCCCTGAAAAAATGACCTCCGCCCCCAGCCTGGTCAATGCATCCGCATTGGAACGCGCTACCCGGCTATGACTGATGTCCCCAATTATTGCAATTTTCAAGCCTGAAAAACTGCCAAACTCCTGTTTTATCGTTAACAAATCAAGAAGGGATTGTGTCGGGTGGTGTCCGCAGCCATCGCCTCCATTTAAAATCGGAATATTGATATTTTCAACCAATTCATCAAAATAGCGATCCTGGCTGTGGCGGATGACTACAGTATCAACACCGATTGATTCCAGCGTTTTTACAGTATCATATAATGTTTCACCTTTTTGTACGCTTGAGGTTTGGACTTCAAAGGGAATGACGCTTAATCCTAACCTTCTTTGAGCCATCTCAAAGCTGCTTTTCGTTCGGGTACTAGCTTCAAAAAAGAGGTTTGCTGTATACATTTGTCTTTCCGGTTTCCAAAACAGTCCTCGTGAAAACCTTTCAGCATCCTCAAGGATTTGATAAATCTCCTCAACTTTTAACTCGTTTGTTGTTAATAGGTGCTGCAACATCCTTTTTCCCCACCTTCTCTGATTGCTTAAAAAAACACCCTGACTAAGTGGTCAGGGTGCCAAGAGTTTAATCTAAGATATGGACAAAATTGCAGCCCGCCCATATCCAAGTTAAGCAACACACCCTTCCAAGTCTCTCTGTACTTAATTTAAAAGGCATTTTTTTATGCTGTTTTTTTGTTAGTTGTTTCTTCTGTTTCAAACATATTTCCACTGACTTTCGGCCTTCCAGGAAGGATCAGGTTTAATAACACTCCAGAAATTGCCGCCAGGGCCATACCTTGGATTTCGATATTAAATGGCAACTTGACAATCGCGCCACCGATCCCGAAGACAAGGATTACCGATGATATCACGAGATTGCGTTTGTCTCCAAAATCAATTTTACTGTCAACCAGCATTCTTAATCCTGAGGAAGCGATAATTCCGAACAGGAGAATGGAAACTCCCCCCATTACAGGTGTTGGTATGGTTTGGATTAAAGCTGTTATTTTTCCAATAAAGCCGAAGATGATGGCTAGAACCGCGGCACCCGCTAGTACATATACACTGTAGACTCTTGTAATGGCCAAGACTCCAATATTTTCACCATAGGTAGTTTTGGGAGGTCCGCCGACTAGCGCCGAAATGATTGTGGCTGTTCCATCACCAAGGATTGAACGGTGTAAGCCCGGCTCTTTTATGTAATCACGGCCGACAACCTTGCTAAGAACAAGTTGGTGTCCAATATGCTCAGATAGTGTAACAATGGCAACAGGTACCATTAACCAGAAAATATTCCACGTGAACTTGACATCATAGCTGACAAACGGAATTAAGAAGTCAGGAGCGGCAAACCACTTTGCCTCTAGTACTGGTTTGAAATCAACAATTCCTACAATCACGGCATATACATAGCCGACAATAATTCCGGCCAAGATAGGGATAATGCTGAGCATTTTTTTAGCGTATATTGAGAAAATAATGGTCGCTGCCAGCGTCACAAGCGCCACTGAGAAGTGAAGCATGCTATACTTTCCTGCTGGGTTGTTCATAGCCATTCCAACCGCAGTTCCGGAAATGGCGAGGCCAATTACAACAATGACCGGTCCAACAACAATTGGGGGGAGTAAGTTCATAATCCAGCGATGCCCCGCTCTGCTTATAATTAAAGCGACAATTCCATAAACAAGGCCAGCTAAAAATGTGCCGACCATCGCCGCTGCAGGTCCGCCAGAGGCTTTTGCAGCAATTACCGGTGCAATATAAGCGAAAGATGAACCAAGATAGGCAGGAACCTGAAATTTCGTAATCAATAGGAATGCCAACGTTCCGAGTCCGCTGGATATTAGTGCTATCGCTGGGTCTAAACCAACCAGGTATGGTACTAGGATTGTTGCCCCGAACATCGCAAATAAATGCTGCAAGCTTAAGGTCAGCCATTGGGCCGGTTTTGGTCTATCTTTAACATCTAGGATTGGTTTATTACTCATTTTCTGTTCTCTCCTAATTTCTATATTGTTTTCTTTATTTTCTTCAATTGTTCAAATAAAAAACCCTCTTTGCCATGTAGTTGACAAAGAGGGGTGAAAGGCGCACCGGAAAATGGTCCAGATGTGCGCTTTTCCCTTTGTCAGCCTCACGGGACTGAAATTAAAAGGGCTGCTATTTATTTGTCATATATACTTACTTGATCAACTTTATCTACTTCCAGCAATTCAACAACAATTTTTTCATTGCTTGAAGTAGGGATATTTTTCCCAACATAGTCTGCTCTGATTGGCAGTTCCCTGTGACCGCGGTCGACCAGTACCGCAAGCTGGATGGAAGCAGGACGTCCAAGGTCCATAAGGGCATCAAGTCCAGCCCTAACTGTTCTTCCTGTATAAAGAACATCGTCCACAAGGACTACCTTTTTGTCACTTATGTCAAACGGTATATCTGACCCTTTTACGAGTGGTTCCTGACTTTCCGTTTTCTTTGTTAGATCATCCCGATATAGAGTGATATCTAATTCACCGACTTGAATCGGACTTCCCTCAATTTGGGCTATTTTCAAAGCGAGTCTTTTTGCTATATAAATTCCTCTAGTCCGAATTCCTACAAGTACGCAGTCTTCGATTCCTTTGTTCTTTTCGATGATTTGATGGGCAATCCTTGTCAACGCCCGCCCGATTGCCTGTTCATCCAGAACAAGTGCTTTTTGGCTCATGGTCTCACCTTCTTATTATACTAAAATAAAAAACCTCTCGCCTGTGGTGGCGAGAGGGAGACAGTTCTTCCTTAGGGAAATAACATCTTAACCGTTCCTTCTCGGCCTCACGGGACCGACTTAAAGGCTTATTAAACTATAGTAAGCATACTTTAATTTATTTATCCTGTCAACGATTATTTCTTAACCGGTCCAGAAGTTCTTCAAAATCCTCCGGTAGCGGGGCTTCGAATTCTAGATACTCATTTGTTCTTGGATGTACGAAACCGAGCAGACCGGCATGCAATGCCTGGCCATTAAGATCGAGTGTCTTTCTTGGTCCATATTTCGGATCACCGGCAAGCGGATAACCGATATATTTCATATGGACACGAATCTGATGGGTCCGGCCTGTCTCCAATTGACATTCCACAAACGTGAAATCATTAAACCGCTCAAGGACACGAAAATGAGTAACAGCATGCTTGCCGTTATCAACAACCGTCATGCTTTGCCGGTCTTTTTGGTCTCTCCCAAGCGGAGCATCGATGGTTCCATATTCGTGAGGGATCACTCCATGGACAATCGCCTTATACTTCCGGGTCACAGACTTTTCCACTAGTTGGTTGACAAGACTTTCGTGGGCCAAATCATTTTTCGCTACCATTAGCAGCCCTGATGTATCTTTATCAATGCGATGCACAATCCCGGGTCTTAATACACCATTGATACCGGATAAATCCTTACAATGGGCCATTAACCCATTCACAAGTGTCCCTGTAAGGTGCCCAGGTGCAGGATGGACCACCATACCTTTTGGCTTATTTACCACTAATACATCCTTATCTTCATAATAAATATCTAAATCCATTTCCTCCGGAACCACGTCCAATTCTTCCGGATCTGGAATGGTAATAACGATAGTATCATTTACACTGCATTTGTAATTGGTTTTTACATTTTTCCCATTCACAAGTACATTGCCTTCTTTTATCCAATCCTGTACCTGTGTTCTAGACCATTCTTCGTTCATACGTGAGATTACCTTATCAATCCGGTCTCCTTTTTGTTCCTCAAGAATGGTGTGTTCCATTTTCTCCATATGACTTCTCCTTTGACGACTTCTCTTCAAGCAGCATTTGAATCATTAATAATCCAACACCAATCACTAATGCTGAATCGGCAATATTAAATACAGGGAAATTATAGCCAAAAATAAAGGTATGAATAAAATCAACAACCTCTTTCCGAACCACTCGGTCGATAAAATTCCCGATTGCACCTCCAAGCATGAAAGCTAGGGATACACCTAACAGCCATTTTCCTTTGGCCGCTTTGTAAAGATAATACATAATCGCAATAATGACAATAACCGTAATGACATAAAAAAGCCACATCTGCCCTTGAAGGATTCCCCATGCGGCCCCGCGATTCCGGTGAGAAGTAATATATAAAAATTTATCAATGATGGGTATACTCTCACCGATATACATATTTTTTTCAATAAGCCATTTAGTAATTTGGTCGAGCACAATAACGAATAGGGCGATTAAGTAATAATACACTAAGAAATACCTCCAACTTAAGCTAGACTTGCTCCCCTAGTTTAGCATACTTAATCGCTATATCACAATGAAACAAAAATTACAGAGTGGGGAAGATCGGTTTCTTGCAATAGCCGCCAAGCAAGCTGGGATCATTGACTGTTCTAATGGTTGGAATCAAATTTAACAAGTCGAGGGGTAATAATTCACCGGAAAGTTCACAATGTCCGAAATTTCCTTCTTCGATTTTTTTCAGCGCCAAATCAATGTCCGCCATTTCTTCCTCTAAAATAGTTGTAAACCAATTCTCTGTTTGTTTGTTCTTTAATGACCTTTCGATTTCTGTTTTTGTTTGACGGAGTTCTTGAAACAGCTTTTCCTGCATTGCATTCATAGTGTTAATACCTCCGTTATGTTATTTGTTTTATTATTACCGATCGTTTTCCATTGACCCGGATAATAATTTGACATCAGCAACAACAATTAACGGAGGTGGAAAATAAATGAAAACTCACCGATTGGCGAGTCCGATAGGACGGTTCATGAGGCGTAGTTGAATTTATACTTTTTTATTAGCAAAATGAAAGAGGCTGACAAGTCAGCCCCTTTCTATTTACGCTAAGTGTGAATAATTTTCTTTTACAACTTGGGCACAGCGCGGGCAAAGAGTTGGATGCTCCGCATCTTGGCCGACATCAGGTGTCACTACCCAGCAGCGTTCACAGGTTTCACCTTCTGCCTTTGTGACCACAATGGCAGCTGTATCTAATTTCAAGGCATCTTCAGGTGCCTCATCATAAGCACCAGCCACTTCAAAACCGGATACGATAAACAATTGTTTCAAGTTCTCTGAAACAGAATCGAGCAGCGCTTTTGTATTATCATTTACGTATAAGGTTACTTTCGCTGTTAATGACTTACCGATCACCTTTGCATTCCGGGCTTCTTCAAGTGCCTTTAAGACATCATCGCGAAGCTTCATGAATGCAGACCATTTCTCCTCCAACTCTTTAGCACCAGGAAGTTCTTGATATTCTGGAAGATCTGTCAACTGAACACTTTCCTCCTGAACCTTCGGAATATATTTCCATACCTCGTCTGCAGTGTGAGAAAGGATTGGCGAAACCAATTTGGTCAGAGCAAGCAATGATTCATATAAAACGGTTTGAATCGCCCGACGTTCTGGATGATCAACTGCTTCAATGTACAGAACATCCTTTGCAAAATCTAGGTAAAACGCGCTTAAATCAAGCGTACAGAAATTATTGACAGCATGGTAAATACCTGCATAATCGTAATTTTCATAAGAATTGCGAACACTCTTAATCAGCTTATTTAATTTAACCAGCATAAATTGATCTACTTCACGAAGGTTTTCGTAAGCAACCTTATTAACAGCCGGGTCAAAGTCCGCTAAATTACCCAACAAGAAGCGGAATGTATTGCGGATTTTCCGATATACTTCAGCAACCTGCTTTAAAATTGCATCCGATACCCGGACATCTGATTGATAATCAACCGAAGCCACCCATAGGCGTAAAATATCTGCTCCCAATTGATTCATAACCTTCGCCGGAACGACGACATTACCTAATGATTTACTCATTTTTCGACCTTCACCATCAAGAGCAAATCCATGGCTTAATACTCCCTTATATGGAGCCTTGCCTGTGACAGCAACTGCAGTAGATAAAGACGAGTTAAACCAGCCGCGGTATTGGTCAGAACCTTCAAGATATAGGTCGGCAGGGCGCACCAAGTCTTCTCTTTCAAGCAGTACAGCCTGATGGGAAGAACCGGAGTCGAACCAAACGTCCATAATGTCGGTTTCCTTCGTAAACTTGCCGTTCGGGCTGCCAGGATGCGTAAACCCTTCCGGAAGCAGGTCTTTTGCTTCACGCTCAAACCAAATGTTTGAGCCATTGTCGCGGAATAAATTAGAAACGTGTTCGATTGTTTCGTCAGTAATGATTTCTTCACCATTTTCAGCGTAGAATACCGGAATTGGCACACCCCAGACGCGCTGGCGGGAAATACACCAATCGCCGCGGTCACGGACCATATTGAAAAGCCTTGTTTCGCCCCAAGCCGGCACCCATTTTGTTTCTTTCACAGCTTCGAGCAATTGCTCGCGGAAATCTTTAATGGACGCAAACCACTGTGCAGTTGCCCGGAAAATAACCGGCTTCTTTGTTCTCCAGTCATGTGGATAGGAGTGGGAAATAAATGTAAGCTTTAACAAAGCTCCTTTTTCCTCTAAGGCTTGGGAAATCGGTTTGTTGGCCTCATCGTAAAATAACCCTTCAAATCCCGGTGCTTCATTTGTCATATTTCCTTTATCATCAACTGGACAAAGTACATCCAAGCCGTATTTTTGACCAACATGGAAGTCATCTTCCCCGTGACCAGGAGCAGTGTGAACGCAGCCAGTACCAGCATCCGTTGTCACATGCTCGCCTAACATGACAAGAGAATCACGGTCATAAAGTGGATGACGGGCTACAACATATTCCAGCTCAGCCCCTTTGACCTTTTTAAGAACGGCCGCTTCTTCCCAGCCAATTTCATTCGTTACACTTTCCAATAAGCTTTCAGCCACAACGTATTTTTTATCATTTACCGCTACAACCACATATGTTAGCTCAGGATGAACCGAAATTCCCAAGTTGGCAGGAATGGTCCATGGGGTTGTTGTCCAGATGACGATTTCCGTATCCGTATCAAGAACTCCCTTGCCATCCTTCACCGGAAAACCAACATAAATGGACGGTGAACGTTTATCTTTATATTCAATTTCTGCCTCAGCCAAAGCGGATTCACTTGACGGAGACCAATATACTGGCTTCAATCCCTTATAGATATAACCTTTTTTCGCCATTTCTCCGAAAACCTTAATTTGCTGGGCTTCGTATTCAGGCTTTAAAGTGATGTACGGATTCTCCCAATCACCGCGGACACCAAGGCGTTTAAACTGGGTTCGTTGATTGTCGATCTGCTCAAGCGCATATTCTGTACAAAGCTGGCGGAATTCAGCTACGGACATTTCTTTCCGTTTAACCCCTTTATTGGTTAAAGCCTGTTCAATCGGCAGACCGTGCGTATCCCAGCCCGGCACATATGGGGCATGATAGCCGCTCATTGACTTATAGCGGACAATAAAATCCTTTAAGATTTTATTTAGGGCGTGGCCCATATGGATGTCACCATTTGCATATGGAGGGCCATCATGCAAAACAAACATCGGACGCCCTTTAGTGCGCTCCTGTACTTTTTGGTAAATATTCATTTCTTCCCATTTTGCCTGCATATCCGGTTCTCTTTGCGGAAGATTACCGCGCATTGGGAAATCCGTTTGCGGCATTAATAACGTGTCTTTGTATTCCATTTTATTTCCTCCAATACCTTTCTATTGAACAGAATTGACATTCTTGCAAATAAAAAAACCCTCTCATCCCAAAAAAGGGACGAGAAGGTTTTATTCCCGCGGTACCACCCTGATTGATAGAACTGTCTTATTCTATCCTCTTGCGAATTCGTAACGTGAATACACGCCTTAGTCTACTGTCTAAATATAGAGGTTCGACCTCGGAACTCGAGGGTGATTTTCCAATCTTTCGGCTTTATCGGGCTTCCACCATCCCCGACTCGCTAATAAGCTTTTTTGAAAAATTGTACTGTCCCTGTCTTCGTCATTTTCATTCAATTAATCTGTTAAGAAATTATATGCTACTAATTAGCTGTTCGTCAAGCTAATGAATCCTCTTCTTCGTGGATTTTCAGCTCGGTGGCATCAAGTTCGTACTCTAAAAGGTGATCCCAATCGTCAGTATTCAGCATATCGAGCTGTGCCTCAATCAGCATTTTGAAACGGGTGCGGAAAATTTTCGACTGCTTCTTTAAATCTTCTATCTCCAGAGCAATCTTTCTCGCTTTAGATAGGGATTCGTTAACGATACGGTCCGCATTCTTTTCCGCTTCCTTGACGATTAGCTTCGCTTCCTTTTGGGCATTGCGTTTTACTTCTTCCCCTGCCTCCTGGGCAATCACAATCGATTTATTAAGTGTTTCTTCAATACTTGTAAAATGCCCTAAACGTTCCTGCAGGTCAGTTAAGCGCTCTTCCAATTCTTTTTTCTCTCTTAGGACAAGTTCGTAATCCTTGATTACCTGATCAAGAAATTCGTTTACTTCATCCTCGTCATACCCTCTAAATCCTTTATTAAATTCTTTATTATGAATATCTAACGGCGTTAACGGCATGATGCCACCTCCAACAATCTGTGCAATATATGTAAATGTGAATATTCGACAAGTTTTTCGAAAATCCTGCAAGAAAATAAATTATTTTTGTCTTCCGACAGAAATTCGCCATTTTTCTTTCTTTGTTTTTCCGTCAATACTGGACAATCTTACCCTTCCATGGCCCCGGACTGACAGCATATCGCCAATTTCACAAACAAAGGCCGGGCTTTCAATCTGAGTCCAATTGACCTTAACTAGGCCTGCGGCAATATAGTTTTGCGATTTTTGCCGGGAAAGATTATAAACACCAGAAATAACAGTATCCAGCCTTAATGAAGATACTGTTAATTCACGTTCCTCCCATAATACTTTAGGAGAAATTATGTTTTCGGGCGGCTTCTCGATTAATTGAACCGTTGCTTTACCGATTGATTCAAGATTACTGCTGATATAGCCGCCGATTTCCTTGGCTGCCAAGAACTGGATTTCTCCATCATCGACAAGAATATCGCCAAATTTCCCACGTTTTAGGCCCAACGACATCAATGTGCCTAAGACGTTGGGATGTTCAATTTTGACAAACTTCTTTGGATAGTCAATTTCAAACAAGCTGATTTGAAAATCCTCTTGAGCTGGGACTAGATATTCCGGGAAAAGAAAAGCCCTTTTTCGTTCTGCTCCTGGCCATCCTCCAAAGAGTTGATATTTTACATCACCATTTTCACCGATGATCGTTTTTAAGATATGCTGTTCTCTTGGGTCAAGAAAGTCCGTTAATTTCGGGGCATACTGAAGCTCGACAGTGTTTTTCCACTGCATGACCTGGTCAATATAATCCCGTTCTTCTGGACGAAAATGCTGATATATATTCATGCTCTAAAAACCAACCTATTTTTAATTATTATGAGAGCCAGACAGCTACATAGCTTAAGCCCCGTGTTGCAAAGTTGAGCACAAGAAATGCGACAATCGGAGAAATGTCAATCATGCCGATTGCGGGAATAATCCTTCTGAATGGTTCCAAATATGGCTCACAAATTCTTGCTAAGAATTGACCGATCGCGGATTCTTTAGCACCCGGAAACCAGGACATCAATATGTAAATAATTAATGCCCACGAGTAAGCCCAAATGAGTTTTTGTATTAAACCGATAACAAAAAACATCTCTTTACCACCTCGTATTCATATTTTCGTGGTCAGGGAGCAGTTCCGAAATATTCCCCGATACTTCCATATTATCCGGGGTGCACAAGAATATATTGGCGCCAATTTTCTGGATTTCCCCACCGAGAGCATATACTACTCCTCCTAAGAAATGAACGATCTGCCGGCCTTCCTCTTGATCAATCCGCTGCAAATTCACCACAACCGGACGGCGGTTTTTTAGATGGTCGGCAATCTCGGTTGCCTCAGTTTCGGAATGCGGTTCCGCCAAAATAAGCTTTGAGGGCTTTACTTGGACAGGGGGCTTTTGCACACTTTGCAGGCTGACTACATTATGACTTTTTAACGGCTGTTTTTTCTGCTTTATTGGTTCCTTCGGATCACTATAATCTTCATTTTGCTCATCGTTGTCGTCATCTAAAAAGAAAAATGTTTTTAGTTTAGATTTAATTGTCATATCAACTCTCCTAACCAGCTTCACCAACAAGCGCTGTACCTATTCTTACCATCGTAGCCCCTTCTTCGATGGCAATGGCAAAATCATTAGACATCCCCATTGACAGCTCTGAACAAGGAGCATAGTCTAAGTGACAGGATTGAACTTGAGTACGAAGTTCTCTAAGTTTTTGAAAACAATCACGCAAGACTTCTTCATCGTCCGTGAGTGGGGCCATTGTCATTAAACCAGCAACAATAATATTTTCTAGGGAGCCAAGTGATTTAATAAAGTCGATCACTTCTTCAACCGCTAAACCGTGCTTTGAGTCCTCTTCTGCTACATTAACCTGTACCAAACACTTTACTTTTGAATTGGCACGTTTATTTATTTCTTGTGCCAAAGAAAGACGGTCAAGGGAATGAATGTACTCCACTTTATCGATAATATTCTTTACCTTTCGTGTCTGCAGGGTTCCAATAAAATGCCAAATTGGCTTGTCCTTAAGAACTTCCCATTTTTCAAGCATTCCTTCGTCTCGGTTTTCGCCAAGATGCTGAATGCCTGCATCAAGCGCTTCTTGCGCTCTTTGGGTACTGACGTATTTTGTAACGGCAATTATAGTTACTTCATCTGGTTTCCTGCCTGTCTTTTCGCACGCTTCATTTATTTGCTGTCTAATAAGTTCATACTTTGCTGTTACTCTCATAAGCGGTTCTAATTCTCCTTCCAGCCAATAAAGCTTAACATTCTTCCGGCTTTGCCATGGCTCTTCCGGTGGGAAAAAAACAAATGGTTGTTACAGCTTGAGCAATAATCGGTGACGATTATATTCTCATTCGGTACTCCTGACTTGACAAGAATCTGCTTGTTCAATTCCCTTAGGTTTAATGAATATTGACCTTCACTAATTAAATTATAGGGTTTTCTATCGACATCTTCTAGTATATTTTCAACCAAGTTAACGACACGTTCATCCACAATATAACATTTTTCGCAGATTGATGGACCGATTGTGACAAAAACCTTCTCAGCCTTGATGCCTTCCTCTTCCCATTTTTTTATCATCTCACGGGCAATTTGTCCTACCGTCCCCTTCCATCCAGCATGTGCCGCCCCAATCATCCGATATTCGGGAGCAATAAAAAAAAGAGGGACACAGTCGGCAAAACAGAGCGTTAACAATATTCCCTCTTCATTTGTATAGAAGCCGTCCGTGCTCTTAAAAGACTGTTCGTAGGAAATAGACCCTCGCCCGCGATCTGCTTTTGTTATTTTTTGCAGGAAAATATCATGTGTTTGCTCAGCGCTAACCCATGAATCTAATGGAAAATCAAGCAGTTCGGAAACTTTCATTCTATTTGAGCAAACATCATTGAAAATATCACCAACATGAAAGCCGAGATTCAGGGCTTCAAAGCTGCCTTTACTTTGTCCCCCCAGCTTGGTTGTTATTCCGGCAACAAGGCCGGGGTTACTATTCATCCAACAGTCGATGGTTAATAAAGATTCATTCTTTATAATAAATGGTTCCATTCCATTACCCCTGAACTTTTTTCTATAGTTTACCATGAAACCGGGCATTGGTCACCGAAGCAGTTTTATTTCATGCAAAGGCTACTCTTCTTCCGTTATTTTTTCATCGCTGATTTTATAGCGGACCAAGATGACATCCTGACCAATTTTGATAATGTTTTTCCACGGGATCACTATATCTTCGTCCTTCCCAAAAAAGCCAAGCACGCGCCCGTTTCCGGAAATGACAACCGCTTCTATTTTTCCCGTCGTTAAATTAATTTCTATATCTCCAACATTCCCTAGTCTTTTGCCATCTGAAACATTCACAACATCTTTTATCTGAAAGTCGGAAATTTTAACCATTAAACAACCACTCCCAATCTTACGATACTATAAAAAATATATGTTTGTATTTCCTAAATTAGAAAGGGAAAAAATGAGCTAGCCTTTTATTTCACTTATTTTCGTTATTAACTCACCGTGTAATTTTCCTATTTTAAAAAATTTAAAGCTTTCAGTAGGTCTGTTGATTGGCGCTCCAGGCACTTCGCTTTCCGCTGGCGTGCCGGGGAGCCTCCTCGTCGCTAAAGCTCCTGCGGGGTCTCCCCTGCCCCGTACTCCCGCAGGAGTCTTCGTGCCTTCCGCGCCAATCAACAGGTGTATTCAATAAAGACCTTCAACTCACAATACATAAATACAATGAGGAATTCTTATTTTAAAAGTTTCGGTTTATGGCGGCAATTTCCCTTATAAAAGCGATGAAGGACAAAATTTAAGGAATCCGAAAAAGAAATGTCTCTCATAAAGCTTTTGTGAAAAAAACGGGGAATTGTAGGATGCAGGTGATTAGAAAAATTGTGTGGCAAATCTTTATATGGTTTGCCTCCCTGTTGATTGGAGCGGAGGGCACTCGACTCCTCGAAAATGCTATCGCATTTCCTTCGTGCGTGGGCAGAATCAAGGAAGCCTTTCAGTGTCCTGCGGGATAGAGAGGTCACTTGAGACCCCACAGGCGCTTTCAGAGCCGAGGAGGCTCCAGGACCTCCCCGCGGAAAGCGAGTGCCCGGAGCGGAAATCAACAGGCCCATTAGCAGGGACAATCAAAAATATCGGGGTTAGAACATAAAAAATTGCTGAGAAAACTCTTTCCCGGCAATATAATAAGCTGCCCTTAAAAGGCAGCTTAGCTTTGGATATTCTTATTCATTTGTCTGATTGCTGCTTTTTCTAAGCGGGATACTTGCGCTTGGGAGATGCCAATTTCGTCCGCAACTTCCATTTGTGTTTTCCCCTGAAAGAAACGCTTTCTCAAAATCAATTTTTCTCGTTCGTTTAATCTTCTCATTCCCTCTTTAAGGGCGATTTCTTCAATCCAATGGATATCTTTATTTTTCTCATCGCTTAGCTGGTCCATTACATAAATTGGATCCCCGCCATCATTATAAATCGGTTCAAAAAGTGATACCGGGTCTTGTATTGCATCTAGCGCAAAGACAATTTCCTCATGGGGTACTTCCAGGACCTTCGCGATTTCTTCAGCAGTCGGTTCCCGAGAGGTTTCACTCATCAGCCTCTCCCTTACCTGGAGGGCTTTATAAGCAATATCCCTAAGAGAGCGAGATACTCGGATCGGATTATTGTCACGCAAATAGCGCCGGATTTCGCCAATAATCATCGGCACGGCATAGGTGGAAAACTTCACGTTTTGACCTAAATCAAAATTATCGATAGACTTCATCAGTCCAATACAGCCAACCTGAAACAGGTCATCAACAAACTCGCCGCGGTTATTAAACCGTTGGATAACACTTAATACGAGGCGTAAATTGCCGTTTACTAGCTTTTCTCTGGCGGTTATATCGCCCTCTTGCATTTGCTTGAAGAGTATTCTCATTTCTTCGTTTTTCAGTACAGGAAGTTTTGATGTATCTACACCGCAAATTTCTACTTTATTTCGAGTCAATTCTTTTCCCTCCTCGAGAGAGCTGCTGTACAAAAAACAGTATCTCCTTGAGGAGGAAAAATATGCACTTGATGGATGGAAGGAAAAGTAAGCTATTGTCGAAAAATGCATTAGAGGCAATATTTTTCAAAGCTTTTTTATGGAAAAAATTTTTTCTATTCTCTGTCTTTTAGACCATTTTATTAAATTCCTTGCGGAGCCTTTTAATAATTCTTTTTTCCAGTCTAGATATATAGGATTGGGAGATGCCAAGCATATCAGCAACATCCTTCTGTGTCTTTTCTTCCCCATTTGTCAGACCGAACCTTAACTCCATGATTTGCTTTTCCCGGTCGCTAAGCTGATGCAATGCTTTGGTTAACAGTTTTCGGTCTACATTTGCTTCAAGATCCTTTGTAATGATGTCGTCATCCGTTCCCAAAACATCTGACAAAAGCAGCTCATTGCCGTCCCAATCAATATTAAGCGGCTCATCGAAGGAAACCTCTGACCTGATTTTATTATTGCGTCTAAGGTACATGAGAATTTCATTTTCGATACATCTTGAAGCGTATGTAGCCAGTTTAATTTTCTTTTCCGGGTTAAATGTATTAACGGCCTTAATTAAGCCAATTGTCCCAATGCTGATTAAGTCTTCAATATTGATGCCGGTATTTTCAAACTTCCTGGCGATATAGACTACGAGTCTGAGATTTCGCTCGATTAATATCGATCTTGCCGCCTTATCGCCGCCAGGCAGTTTCTTTAATAACATTTCTTCTTCGTCTTTTGTTAAAGGAGGCGGCAGGGCTTCGCTTCCGCCAATATAATATATTTCATCTGTTTTTAGACCTAATTTCATTAATAGTTTATACCAATAATAGGATAAGCGAAGTCTCCATTTTTTCATGTGTATTCCTCCTTCTAAAATTTTGTTTTTCTGAGTATAGTAATATTAACTTACCTTCACTGTTTCCCCATTCTGCCTTGGCCCGGTTAGCATTTTTGGATGAACAATACACTGAAATACATCATCAGATGAAAGCTGCTGAAGTGTAAATGTTACCAGCCCCTTATCACACAAGTATTCGAAACCATTATGTTCAATCAATATCCTATCGGGTTTAACCGCAATAATGAGCTGAGAGGTTTGGCCTACTACCTGGTAAGGGATAATTCTCATTCTGCTCTGCCACTCTTCGGGGAACTCAGAATTGCCTAATACAAGTGCTTCAGGGTCCGACGCCATTTTCTTAATTAGATCCGACATGTTATCAAATTGATTCTTAATAGAAACAAACATGACAGGTAGCTTTGACAGAGGGTCATATAGCTGATTGCCGCTATCGACTAAGCCCTTCAAATATAAAGTTTGTTCCTCAATCACTACGGTTACAGTTACAATTTGATCGTATTGAATTTTTGTCATTTCCATGCTTTCAATATTTTTTCTTGAAAAGTGCCACGCAACAGGAAACCCGATAAGGACAAACAGCCAGCTAATCGGATCGCCAAATCCCAACACACTCGACTTTAGAACACCGACGGTAAGTTTTGGGTCATATTGGATAAAAAAATGAACACCCATTAATGCGCCGCCAATTAAAAAAGTTGACACATATAACGTCATCAATGCCTTTATAAAAAAGGACAAACGCTTATACCCAAAGGCTATTAAGACCATCACAATCGAAAATAACAGTTTTGAAAGCGGGTGGCCGGAGATGGCATTTACTGGCGTAAAAGATAATAGAATGATCAGTGAACCAATGAATCCCCCGGCAAAGATTCTCCACAGCCGAATCCTTCTTTTGAGAATAATAGCTGTTAAAAAAAGGAGAAGACTATCAAATAGCAGGTTTAGAGCCCAAATCACATCCAAATAGACAATCAAAAAACGCTTCCTCCTTCTACAAGGCCCTTTCTATTATTCTGATTATGGAAAAGTATACCTTAGATGTATGTCTGAAGTGTGTCACTTTCTGTAATCAAAAAAACAGAAATTTTCCCTATTCTATTCGGATTTTGTCACATTGAAAATAGAATAATTACTCTCTTTTACTTATTGGTTGATTGCTGCTCCATAAGGAAAGCTTCTGCAGCATTGGCATCGCACGAGTGAAAGCATTAGCTTTTAGGAGGAAGCACTTCGCTTTCCGCAGCAATTAACCAAATGTTTTATAATAGGTTCCAACATTGAAAATAAAAAAAGGTACAGCCTTTTTATATCAGGCCATACCTTTTTCATTTATTTAATATAAAATTTTTATCGTCTTCTGTTGCGGTTGCGCAGGAAGGTTGGGATGTCGAGTGTGTCTTCCTGGTAATTGTTATTATTGCGAACTGGCTCTTGTTGTGGAGCCTGCTGTTGTGGTGCTTCTTCGCGTTTTGGCTCTCTCTTGACGCCGCCGACTGGAGGTTTAACTTGTCCAAAAGTTGGACGTGTTACCTTTGGCTGGATTACCTCTTCCTTAAAGCCTGTAGCAATTACTGTTACGATAATCTCATCTTTAAGGTTCTCGTTGATGACAGAACCGAAGATCATATTAACTTCTTGGTCGGAAGCAGAAGCAACGATATCTGCAGCTTCTTGAACCTCATAAAGGCTTAAGTTCGTTCCGCCGGTAATGTTCATTAGGACACCTTGAGCACCGTCAATGGAAGTTTCCAATAAAGGAGAACTGATGGCTTTCTTCGCCGCCTCTGCAGCACGGTTTTCACCTGCAGATACACCGATACCCATTAAAGCAGAACCTTTATTCGACATAATCGTTTTAACATCGGCAAAGTCCAGGTTAATAAGACCAGGCACGGCAATCAAATCGGAAATACCTTGAACACCTTGGCGAAGAACATTATCCGCTTCACGGAATGCTTCAAGCATTGGAGTGCTCTTGTCCACAATTTCAAGCAGGCGGTCATTTGGAATCACAATTAGTGTATCCACTGCCTCTTTCATTGAGCCGATTCCGCCGGAGGCTTGTGTTGCCCGCTTTTTGCCTTCAAACGTAAACGGACGGGTAACTACTCCTACTGTCAAAGCTCCTAAATCACGGGCAATTTGAGCAATTACAGGTGCAGCACCAGTTCCAGTACCGCCGCCCATACCGGCTGTAACGAACACCATATCCGCACCGCGCAATGCTTCCTCAAGTTGCTCTTTGCTTTCTTCAGCGGCCTTTTTCCCCACGTCAGGGTTTGCCCCTGCCCCAAGACCACGGGTTAGCTTAGCGCCGATCTGCATTCTTACTTCTGCTTTTGAAAGATTTAACGCTTGTGCGTCTGTATTCACTGCAATAAATTCCACACCTTGCACACCATGCTCAATCATTCGGTTTACTGCATTATTACCGCCGCCGCCAACCCCGATTACCTTTATTGTGGCAAGAGAATCTAAATTTGTATCAAACTCTAACATGAAAAATCCTCCTAATTCTTCGATATCCTTTTCAATTTAACTTATTCGAAAAAGTATCCAAGGAATTTTTTTACTCTTGAAGTCATTTTTTCTTCCGGATGCTTTTCTACTTTTGTTTTTGGCTGCTGCTGCTTCGGGGCCCTCTTTTCGACTGGCTCTGAAACTGCGGATTGCGGGCTCGCCACGCTCCCTGGTAATCTAGCATTCTTGTAAGCATACTTTATCAAGCCAACCGCTGTTGTATATTGAGGCTCTCTTACACCTATATAATCGGGACGGGCAATGCGGACGGGATTTTTAAACATATCCTGAGCAAGTTCCAGTAACCCCTGCATATTGGCTGTTCCGCCCGTTAACACGAAACCGCCTGGCAGGTCGGACACGCCCATGCGTTTTAATTCCTTTGCTATAAGCTCAAAAATCTCTTCCATTCTGGCTTCAATAATCTCTGATACATAAAGCTGATTAAATTGTTGATGCTGGTCGCTTCCGATAATCGGTACACTGAAAAATTCATCTTCAGATGCATGATCATAGAATGCATGTCCATATTTTAATTTTATATTTTCTGCATCCTCCGTGGATGTGTGCAGCACTTTAGATAGATCATTCGTGAGCAAATCCCCACCTACAGGAATGACACTTGTAGCTTTTAAATAGCCTTCCTCATAAACCGCAATTGTAGTCGAGCCGCCGCCCATATCAATCATGGCGACGCCAAGATTTTTTTCATCCTTTGATAAAGCGTAATCTCCCGCTGCCAAAGGCTGAAGAATAATATCTGAAAATTGAAGTCCGGCGCGCTCAACGCAGCGAATGATATTTGCCAGAACTGAATTTGATCCGGTCACAAGTGTTCCATCCATCTCAAGGCGGACACCTATCATCCCGCGAGGGTCATTGATTTCATCTTTTCCATCCAAAATAAATTGCCTTTGGATAACCCCCATATTCACTCTCTCAGGTGGTATAGAACCAGCATAGGACGCTTCAATAACACGTGCAACGTCATCGTTCGTAATTTCCCGGTTTTGACCAGAGACTGCTACAATTCCGTGGCAGGGCTGCATCATGATATTGTGTCCCGGTATACCGACAACAACCTCATGAATTTCCATTCCAATCATTCTTTCCGCTTGTTCAATCGCCCTTTTAATAGAATGAACGGTGTCGTCCATGTCGACGATTGAGCCTTTGCGCAAGCCTTCAGAATTTACGTTGCCAACTCCAATTATATTTAACGAGCCTTTTCCTGAGTCATTGACCATTTCACCAATGATTACTTTTACACTGGATGTACCGATGTCAAGACTTACGTATATTTCATTGCTGTTCATTCTCTGGCACCTCCTTTAATTTCCCTTTTATTGAACAACAATTTATTTGTCCAAATGAATTATTCATAGTCATATCTTATAAAAATATTCGTCAAAACTAAATGATTCCCTTTAAAAATTTTCAACTTTTTTCTAATTTTTCTTTCTTTGTTGACCATTTCGTTAACAAAATTCGACGAATTACAGCAATATTTTGAAAAAGCCTTACGCCAAACGCAAAAACCGCTGCTAAATACAAGTCTACACCAAGATGAACACCGAGAAAAGCTAAACTTGCAGCAAGTATTATATTAAAAAAGAATCCAGAAACAAAGACCTTTTCATCATAAATATTTTGCAAATAGGCACGGATTCCTCCGAATAATGTGTCGAGTGCAGCTAAGACAGCAATCGACAAATAATTGGAATATTCTTCAGGAATCCGAATTTCTGTCAGCAAGCCTAGAATAATGCCAATTATTAATCCCATGACCGGAAGCCACATTAGGAACCGCTCCCCTCTTTAACCGGCTCCATATACCGGATGCGAATTGGATTCTGATAAGCTGGGACTGTTATTTCCGGATTTGGTGCATTCACATCGAGCCTTAAGTTCTCCGTGAAAAATTCGTCTCTCGCTTTGGAAACTTTCATTCGGTTATATAATTTTTCAGCCGTACTAAGATCATTGACGACTACTTTTACCTCGATTGGCAGTTCCTTTATGGTATGGCCATCAATTTTGGTTTCGGTGTTGATATCCCGGATAACAGTCGTATTAATAACCCTTTGGCCATCAATCGAAACATATTTGGCTTCATACATGTTTAACTCATTTAACAGCCTTTTCAAGAGTTCCGGTGAAACAACATTCTTTGTCGTTTCCCCAAGTTGAATATTTTCCATGACAGGTTCAATCATTAAAGTAATTCCCTGGCCAGTTACTTCTGTTAAGCCCGCGTCTGTCTTTAATTCATTTAGGGTGTCACGCAGAGCCTTTTCTTTGCTTTGCTCCCTTTTAGATTTATAGGCTGATAGTTTTTCCTCATTTGATCGAATTTCATTCAATAAATTAGATTGCAGCTCCTTTTCCTTTAACAAGGCTTCTCTAAGCTGCCAAATATCCCTTGTATCCCTGTCCTCAGGCTTTTTTACCGTTTGAAATTGGACTGCAATCATAAAACCAATTATCGCCGCAATCAGCGTAAAGTTTATTTTCATTTTCCGTTTGTCCACTTTTTCCACCCAGCCTTCTCATATATACTCGTGGACACATTATTAACCGCCAAGAATAGGGTTTAAAGCAATTTCACTTTCTTTTTCTAATGTGAAAATAATATTATCGTTAACCAGCTGATCCTTCACCCCGCCGACTAAGTTAATAGATGAAGCAAGGACCTCAGGGTCTCCGATAGCTGTGATGACAAAAGGGGCTGGATGCTGCACTCCATCAACCGTTATGACAGGGCCCTCACAGTTAATATAAGAATGGCTCGTTAACCTTTGGCCATTTATCGCAACCGCAGCCGCTCCCGATATGTAAAGCTCATTGATCACCTTGAAAACATGATGTTCATGAACCAAATAACTGTTTATATTCTGTTCTTTCGGATTGTAAGCCCCATCAGTCAGAGTAATTTTTACTCCCTTTCCCGTAACCTTTACCTTACCTAAAAACATCCTGTATTTTTCTGCATCCTCGGCAAGGTTGGTAAACACCTGTGCTTCCTTTGCTAGGTTTTTTTCATTTTCTGTCACACTGGCCTGTTTTTGTCGCAGTTCCTTTTGCAGTTTTCGATTCTCCTCTTCCTGCGAAATTAACTGGTTTCGTAAGGCTAAGGTTGTTTTATATTGGTTATCAGAAAGGCTTGTCCTTTCCGATTCATGTTCCAATTGGGTTAAATGATAGGAGAATGCCATGATGAACCCCAAAACTAAACAGACAAGGGATAAGACGAGATGATTACCCTTCACCTTCATGATTTTCAACTTTATTTTCCTCCACTTCCGTATCAAAAGCCTTAAAATATGAACCTACCTCTAAATCAATAATGCCCTTTTTATTTGGGTCTAACTGGCTGATTATGGAAGGGTAGTGGACCATCTTTTCAGCAAAGCTTCTAAGTGTGGCACTTACCTCAAAACCATCATTCATAAAAAGAGTAATATGATATTTGTCGGTTTTTTTCGGAGTGTAATGAATTTCAGAAATGGAGTTCACAATTCCAACCGGAAGATTTTTTAACCCTTCAACCATTTCATCGAGGACTGGTCCTTCTTTGAATTTAACTAGAATCGGAGAATTGCTGGGAATTATATCAGTTTTTTTATTGGTTAGGATTTTTCCGTTCTCCATCACCGGAAGGTAGGCATTGTCTTGGTATAGGTAAGCCATCCTTTTATGTTCTTTTACTTGGATCATGATTGAATTCGGCCATACAACCTTAACTTCTGCACTATTAATCTCAGATAGCCGTTTCAGGTTGTCGGCTACTGTATCCTTTCTGACTTCCCAAATGTTCGTGCTGTTCGTAAGGCCGCTAGTTTTGATGATTTCGGCTTGGGAATATACCTCATTTCCTTTTATGGTAATCTTTTTTATATGGGCTAACGGTGATTGTGTATAAGCAACAGCTGCTATCATCGTAAAAAACAAAAACAATAAAAGCACAAGCCTTTTGTTTGCTTTTTTCCGCCTTTGTTCTTTTAATTTAGGAATTCGATCCTCTAGAGCAACTATTTTTCCATTTTCCATTTATAATTCCTCCACCATAAAAAGTGGTTTCCCTTTATTATTGTCCTGCTTGTCCAAAACATTGGAAGACGCTTCAAAGAAAGAGAAACAACGGCACGAAAAGTCATGCCGTCATTCATTTTCTACCGCATTTTCCCTATAATATTACCAGTAATTATATCACAATATTTGTCATTCGTAAGACATTTCTTGCTCAAAATAAGGGTAAAATTTTGGAACTAATGTCAGGAAAATACCACAGGCGGCCTTGCTTATTTTCTCCCGATGATTTCAACTTCTGTTTCCATTTTTATTTGATATAAATGGTAAATCGTATCTTTAACATGCTGAATTAAGGCAAGCACATCCCCTGCCGTGGCATTGCCGGCGTTGACAATAAAATTCCCATGCATTTCGGAAATCTTTGCACCGCCAATACTAAAGCCCTTAAGGCCTGCTACTTCAATTAATTTTCCGGCGTAATTAGGCAGCGGGTTCCGAAAAATACTGCCTGCACACGGAAAATTCCAAGGCTGAGTTTCCTTTCTGTAATCTTTGTTTTTTTGCATCTGGGCTACTATCGAGTTCTTTTCTCCTGCCTCGAGTTGAAATACAGCTTCGACGACGATACCCGGACGTTTATTCTGCAGAATGGAGGTCCGATAAGAAAACTCTAGCTCCTCATTAGAAAGCCACTCCATTGAACCATCCAAAAATAGGATATGGGCTTTTGTAAGAACCTTGCTGATGTCAGACCCGTGCGCTCCAGCGTTCATGTACACGGCCCCGCCTACAGAACCGGGAATTCCGCTAGCAAATTCCAGACCGGATAGACCTTTTTTGCTAATTAGGGTAGATAGACTAACAAGCGAATGTCCACCGCCAACAGTTATTTCAGTTCCATTAATCTCAAGCGAATCGATACCATTGCCCAGTTTAATGACAACTCCCTCAATTCCTTTATCTGACACTAAAAGGTTGGAGCCTCTGCCGATGGCCCGCCAATTTAAGTGATGGTTTCTAATAACTTCCATTACCTTTTGCAAATTTTCAACAGAAGAAGGTTCAATAAATATATCAGCGGGACCGCCGATTTTAATTGTGGTGTGATGGGCAAGAGGTTCATTTATCTTCACTTTTCCGATATTTAATTCTTGCAATTCTTTTACAGCTTCAACCAATTTATACCACCTAGCTTTCCTAACTTACATATCGTTTTAGTTTATGCCAAAAAAATAATTTGGGCTACTAATGATTACCATTATTTCATCAGATTCCTCATCACTTTGTAAAGTCTAACAGCTGAATCCGGAACACCCATTTCCCTGGATTTTTGTTTCATTTCCTTCAGGATATCTTTATTTAGCAAAATCCGATCTATTTCCTTAACAAGGGCCACGCTGGTTAAATCCTTTTCCAGTAATACTTGTGCAGCTCCATGACTGCTAAGTGACCTGGCATTTTTTTCTTGATGATTATTCGTTACGTACGGACTTGGGATTAAAATACTAGGTATTCCAAGCGAAGTGAGCTCTGCCAATGTGGTAGCCCCTGCCCTCGCTACCACTAAATCAGTCCCTGCCAAAACTTCGGGCATATTATGAATAAAAGGTTTGATGACGACATTTTTGGGGTTTCCAATCAATTCAGCTTCTTTTTTAACATCTTCATAATGCACTTCACCGGTTACATAAAGCACCTGATATGGTTTACCTGCAAACTCAGGGATCGCCTTAATAACCGCCTCGTTTATAGGCCTCGCCCCTCTCGACCCGCCAACTATTAGGACACAAGGCTCAGTTGTGCTCAAACCCGCAGAAAGCCGCCCCTTAATGCCATCCGTACCAATAACCTCAGATGCGCGGGGATTACCTGTAAAGACTACTTTGTCTTTAGGGAAGAACTCCTTCGCTTCATCAAAACAAATGGCAATTTTGCTGACGTAACGGCTCAAGAACTTGTTTGTTAAGCCGGGAACACTATTTTGCTCATGGATAATCGTAGGGATATGCAGTTTGGCAGCAGCATAGACAACCGGTCCGCAAACATATCCGCCTGTCCCAATCACTATGTCCGGTTTAAATTCTTTTAATATTTTTTTACTGTCTCTTACTCCTTTAAGAAACCGCCAAATCGTTTTCACATTTTCAAAGGATAGCTTTCTCTTAAAGCCTGTAATGTGGATAGACTTAAAAGAGATATTTTCCCTGGGAACAAGTTTACTCTCCAAACCATTATTTGTACCTATGTATAGAAATTCGGCTTGATTATTTTCCTTTTGGATTTCTCGAATAAGTGCAAGTGCAGGGTATATATGACCTCCTGTACCGCCGCCGCTTACCGCTATTTTCAAATTTCTCACCTCGTAAAAGTCAGCTAAACACATTCTACTATAAAAATTATATGAAAAAAGCTATCGAAAAAAGAATGTTATCTATTTGTAATGAAAAAAGAAAATTAGAAACAAACAAAAAGACCCTGTCAACCAACAGGGTACTCTTTAATATCTTGAATAGCGGCTTATATTCAGGAGCACACCGATTGCCATTAGCATTAGTGTCAAGGAAGATCCTCCATAGCTTAGGAATGGCAGGGTAATCCCCGTAACCGGCATCAGTCCTGTAACAACACCTATATTAATCATAACCTGAATCGCAACCATTGCGATTATTCCGACGGCTAGAAAACTTCCATATAAGTCAGGTGCTCCTAAGGCAATACGGATCCCGCGCCATAATAAAAGCGCAAATAAAAGAATAACGAATGATCCGCCAATAAAGCCCAGTTCCTCCGAGAGAATCGCGAAAATAAAATCAGTTTGCGGTTCTGGCAGGTAGAAAAACTTTTGCCGGCTTTCACCAAGACCAAGTCCGAACAAACCGCCAGGGCCTATGGCATAAAGCGATTGAATAATTTGAAATCCGCTTCCCAAGGGGTCGGACCACGGATCTAGAAACGACGTGATCCTTTTAATCCGATAGGGAGCAGAGGCAATTAAGCCGACAAATCCGGCTACTCCCATGAGTCCCAGAAAGGCAAAATGACTGATGCGAGCCCCCGCGATAAAGATCATCACCACACACGTGCCCATCATGACGGTACCGGTCCCTAAATCAGGCTGAAGCATAATCATTGCAAACGCAACGAAAGCGAGGCCCAATGAAGGTACAAGTCCTTTTTTAAAGGAAGTAATCAATTTTTGCCGTTCCGAGAGATACTTTGCCAAAAAGGCAATCATCGCAAGCTTCATAAATTCTGACGGCTGAATCGAGAACGCCCCTACGCCAATCCAGCTTCGTGACCCGTTTCGAACATTTCCGATACCTGGGATTAGGACGAGAATTAATAAAACAAAGCAAACAATTAAAATAGTTTTAGACCACGTCCGCCATGTCCAGTAGTTAATATTCATAATAAAAAACATGGCCAGTATGCCTACACCCGCGAATAAGGTTTGCCGTTTTGCAAAGAAAAAGGAATCTTCGAATTTATATTCAGCCCAGATTGCACTCGCGCTGTACACCATAATCAACCCTACGGCAAGCAAGGTAAAGGTAACGATCATTAAAATAAAATCGGGAGTTGTTCTCTTTGTCGGCACCACAAACACCTCAACTACAAGTTTTAGGGCACAAAGGAAAGCTTCTTAGGCCAATCGCAGAACCAAGCTGTGCTTGGTCCGAAGGCGCTTGAAGCTTTTCTTTGGACAAGTCCCCTACTTAAGTCTATGCACCGCTTCGATAAAAATGTCTCCCCTGATTTCAAAACTTTTATATTGATCCCAGCTGGCGCAGGCAGGAGATAACAAAATAACGTCACCCGGTTCCGAAAATCCGAATGCAGCAGGTACAGCCATGTCAACATTATCGACACGCTTTATGCATTTTATTCCCGCAACTTGCCCAACGCGTTCAAGCTTTGGTGCTGTCTGGCCGAATGTAACCATTGCTTTTACATTTTTAAAGTAAGGAATTAACTCATCAAACTCATTACCCCGATCCAGACCGCCTGCAAGCAGGACAATCGGACCGTCAAATGCCGAAAGTGCTTTGATTGTTGCTAACGTATTCGTTGCCTTTGAATCATTATAGAATTTTCTCCCATTCACTTCAGCAACGTATTGCAATCGATGTCTGACTCCCGTAAATGTAAGAAGAACCTGTTGAATCGCATGATTTTCAACACCTGAAAGCTTGGCTGCAGCCATGGCCGATAAGATGTTTTCTAAATTATGGCGTCCTGGCAGAACAATTTTCTCAATTTCCATGACTTTTTCTTGATTAAAACAAATCCAGCCGTCCTTGATGCAGGCCCCTTCCATCAGCGCTTTTTTAGTAGAGAAAGGAATGATTTTTGCTTTCGAATGGCGGGCCATTTCGAAAGTTTCTTCCTGGTCGGCATTTACGATCAAATAATCTTCCTCTGTTTGGTTTTTCGTAATGTTTGCTTTTGCCTTTTTATATTCCTCTCTAGTCCCATGATAATCCAGATGGGCATCATAGATGTTTGTAATAATAGCAATTTTCGGTTTGAAAGTATCAATCCCCATTAACTGGAAGGATGATAATTCAATAACAATGGTATTGTCTTTCCCCGCTATCTCAGCAACACCAGAAGCAACTGTCCCGATATTCCCTGCAATTAACGGCTGCTTTCCACCCTCATTCAGCATTTCATAAACGAGGGTTGTCGTAGTGGTTTTCCCATTCGTTCCGGTAATTCCGATAAGTGGGGCTTCGGAGATTTCATAGGCAAGCTCCACTTCAGTTATGACAGGAATACTTTTTTCAAGTGCGCCTTCAATCATTGGATTGGTATATGGAATTCCGGGATTTTTGACAATCAACTCAAATCCTTCATCCAGCAGTTCAACCGGATGCTCCCCGCAAATTACTTTAATCCCTTGTTCTAACAGCCCTTGAGCCTCAGGATTTTCCGACAGTGGTTTTTTGTCATTAACTGTTACAAAGGCTCCAAGTTTATGTAAAAGAGCGGCGGCAGTTACTCCGCTTTTGGCTAACCCTAAGACAAGAATTTTTTTATGGCGATAAGATTCAATCTGCTTCAATTACAACCACACCTCGATATAGATTCCAAGAATCGCAAAAATTAGGCCGACACTCCAAAAAGTAACAACTACTCTCCATTCAGACCAGCCGACAAGCTCATAATGATGATGCAGGGGACTCATTCGGAAGATGCGCTTTCCAGTTGTTTTAAAGGAAGCAACCTGAAGAATGACTGATAATGTTTCAATCACAAATATCCCGCCAATGATCAGGAGCAATACTTCTAGCTTCGTTAGGATCGAAATGGCGGCAATGGCCCCTCCCAGCGCAAGCGAGCCTGTATCCCCCATGAAAACCTTGGCCGGATGGGCATTAAACACCAAAAAGCCAAGGACAGCACCGACAATGGCAACAGAAAAAATCGCAACTTCCATTTGCGACTGATTCCAGGCAAGGACGGCGAACGCGCCGAACGCAATAGCGGCAGTACCGGACACCAAACCATCTAATCCGTCCGTTAAATTGACCGCATTGGAAAATCCAACTAGCCAAAAAACAATAAAAATGACAAAAAACCATCCCAAATCAAGCGACTTGTCGGTAAATGGAAGGATGATTTCGGTTGAAAACCCGTTTTGTTTGTACACCAAGTAAAATATAACAGAAATAATAATTTGTCCTAAAAACTTTTGCTTGGAGGTTAATCCCAGGTTTCTCTTCAGGACTACTTTTATAAAATCATCTAAAAATCCCAATAAACCAAACCCAAGCGTGACCAAAAGCAGCAAATACGTTTTAACTGTCGGTTCGGAAAATTTGCCCGTCATCACCAGCGTTGTAATGACAATTGCAAATAAAATCATGATGCCGCCCATCGTCGGTGTTCCTGATTTTTTCTGGTGTGATTTAGGTCCTTCCTCCCGGATGCTTTGTCCAAATTTCAACCTTCTTAAGAAGGGAATAAAAACTGGTGAAAGCAGCACCGATATTAGAAACGCCATGATGATTGTGAAAAATATAACTTGCTCCAGCATATTATCCCCTCCCCCCGTGTATCTTTTCTTGTTTTTCGATTATTTTTTTTAGCATTACAGCAATATCATATGATTCGTTATTTTTATTAAGAAGTTTTTTATTTGAAAATTTAAAGTTAGTTGTCTCCATTTTTGCAGTTGCTTCTCCATCCAATTTTTCAATATATCGTGTTAAAATCTGTACAATTGCATCACCTGAATCATCTGTAAAAAAGACCGGAAAATGATTTGGAGTGTAATTCGGCAGTTTATTTCGTTTGTCCCAAAGAACCGCAATAGCACCTTGAGCAATAGCTTCAGATAGACTGCCGCTATTTTCGCTTATAGGGATAAACAGTCCCTTTGGCTGTATATCCCCCGCCATGTCAGTCACCGTATAAAAAGCAAAATCGCCTTGGACTCCTTGTTTTTCCGAAAAAACTTTAGCCAAGTCCTGATAGGTCAAAACCATTATTTTCTCTCCTCAATTGCTTCCCTAGCGACAAGCCGGTCATCAAAATCATAAACTTCACTGCCGATAATTTGATAGGTTTCGTGTCCCTTGCCGGCAATCAAAATGACATCACCTGCGGTTGCCTGCTTTACCGCTTCGCCAATGGCTTCTTTACGGTCAGGAATCACCCGATAAATATAGTTTCTGCCTTGAACCCCAGATTCCATTTCCTTTAAAATTTCAAGCGGATTCTCACTGCGTGGATTATCCGAGGTAAAAATCGGATCAGTTGCATATTGACAGGCAATTTGCGCCATCAACGGACGTTTCGTCCTGTCCCTGTCACCGCCGCATCCAACTACAACAAAGATTTTTTTTCGGGCAAAATGCTGGATTGTTTTCAAAACATTTTCCAAGCTGTCCGGTGTATGGGCATAATCGACAATCACGGTAAAATCTTGGCCTGCTTGCACAAGCTCAAACCTTCCTGCCACTCCCTTAATACTTTCAAGAGATTGAATAATCGTCTCTATTGGAAGCCCTGATGCCAGTGCGGCCGAGATACTAGCCAAAACATTATAAACGCTGAATTTGCCGATAAACTGAATGTTTACGGGATATCTACGATTGCCAAACACGACCTCAAATTCGGTTCCTGATGCGCTCATCTGGATATTTTCGGCTTGAATATCCGCTTTTGAATCGATCCCATAGGTCACAACATGGGCAGCCGTCGACCGTTTAAACATGCTTGACGCAGGGTCATCCGAATTTAACACAGCAAATTTAGCTTTTTGCTGGTTAAAGGTGTTGCCAAGCTGGGCAAATAATAGACTCTTTGCCCGTTGGTATTCATCCATTGTCTTATGATAATCGAGATGGTCTTGAGTAAGGTTGGTAAATACGGCCACGTCAAAGTCGCAGCCATGGACCCTTCCTAAATCCAAAGCATGTGAAGAGACCTCCATGACCGCTGTTTCCACCCCCTCATCCACCATTTGTTTAAAGGTTTTTTGCAGCGTTAAGCTTTCAGGTGTGGTATTTTTAGTTTCAATCAGCTTATCAGCTATTTTTGTATACATCGTGCCAATTAATCCGGTAATCCGCCCATAATCAGCAAAAATCTTTTCAATCATGTGGCTGGTTGTTGTTTTTCCGTTTGTACCTGTAATTCCAATCAAATGCAGCTTCTTTGAAGGCTGTTCGAAAAAGGTATCAGCCAGAACTGCCATCGCTCTTGTTGTATCATTCACAACGATAACAGGAACATCAAGCTTAAGCGGACGTTCCGCGAGAATAGCAGCAGCACCGCTCGCTGCGGCCGATTCAGCAAAATCGTGACCGTCCACGGTGTAGCCCTTAATACAAATAAATAAGCTCCCATTTTGCACCTTGCGGTTGTCATTTTCTATTGAAGTGATTTCCCGGTCTTCTCCTTCATAGGGAATTATCAGATGCAAACTCTCAAGCAGCTTTTTCAGCTTCATGGTCATCTCAAATCCTCTCATTACCTTACCTCTGCTTTTGCCAATGCCCCTTTAGAAGAGACTAGTGGGCAAAAGTTTCACTTTATTTTACATGAAAATAAATTTTTTTGCCATTTTGTTCTTTGCATCGGTAAAAACTAGAGGTGAGAAATGCTTTAAGATTTTTAATTAATCACCACTGCCGAAGTATAGTCTAATTTTTGAACCTTCCTTTACTTTCGTTCCTGGTGCAGGAGATTGTCTCACAACAACATCACCTTCGCCGCTTGCATCAACTCGAAGGTTCAAGATTTGTTCCATAAGCTCAATTTTTGTCATGCCGACAAAATCAGGCAGTTCGATTGGTGCAGTATCAGGCCATTTAATTTCTTTTTCAATTTGATCCTTTCTTGGTTCTACCCCCATCGCACTCAAGCTGTCCTTCATAATATTCCCAACAATCGGAGCACTTACGGTACCGCCAAATGCGGTTACGCCTTTCGGGTTATCAACTGCCACATAAACGACAATTTGCGGGTCATCCGCGGGAGCAAAGCCAATAAACGAGACGATAAAGTTATTTTCTAAGTATCGGCCGCCCTGGGCTTTTTGGGCTGTCCCAGTTTTGCCGCCAATCCGATATGAATCAACAAATGCTTTACCTCCAGTACCTTGGGCAACAACACTTTCAAGAGCATGGCGAATTTCCTTGGATGTGTCCTCAGAAATAACCCTGCGCTTTTCAACTGGAGTATTTCTCATTACGATTTCTTTAGTTACAGGATCGATTAATTCCTTTGCAATAAAAGGTTTATATAAGATCCCGCCGTTTACGGCAGCAGACACTGCAGTAACCTGCTGGATTGGCGTAACAGATACCCCTTGTCCGAAAGCAGTTGTTGCCAATTCAACCGGGCCGACGCGGTTCATATTAAATAGAATCCCGGTTCCTTCCCCCTGTAAATCAATCCCTGTCTTTTGGCCAAAGCCAAAATCCTTTACATATTGGAAAAGCTTTTCCTTTCCCAGCCTTTGACCAAGCTCCACGAATCCGGGGTTGCAGGAATTCTGCACCACTTCTAAGAAGGTTTGATCTCCATGTCCGCCTCGTTTCCAGCATTTCAACCTGGCACCGGCTACCTGAACTGAGCCGGAATCATGAAAATGTTCTTTCTCTAAGTCTACCTTTCCCTCATTCAATGCCGCTGCCAGCGTAATAATTTTAAAAGTCGACCCCGGCTCATACGTCATCCAGACAGGTAAATTCCGGTTGTAAACCTCCTGCGGAACGTTGCGAAAATTTGCCGGGTCAAAGGATGGCCTGCTTGACATCGCTAAAATCTCACCGCTGTTCGGGTTCATCGCAATGGCAATAAGTCCATCAGGGTTGTACTTAGCTTCAGCAATATCCAGCTCTCTTTCGACAATCGTCTGAACCTTTGTGTCAATCGTTAATTTTAGGTCAAGACCATTGACGGGCTTCTCATAATCATCCGCCATATCATTCATTCGTTCGCCTTTGGCATTTGCATAAAATTTAACAGAGCCTCTTTCCCCGCTCAGCTCTTTATCATAATATTTTTCAAGACCCATCAATCCCTGGTTGTCCACTCCTGCAAAACCTAGAACATGGGCTAAATAGCTGCCATAAGGATAATGTCGTTTAGAATCTTCTCCAATGTAGACACCTTCAAGACCTAAAGCTCGGATCTCCTTTGCTTTTTCATGGGAGATCTTTCTCCCTTCCTTTATCCGAACAATTCTCTCTTTTTGTGTTATCTCGCGATAGGCTGTTTCTTTAGGCATATTTAAGACTGAGGCCAGTTTTTCAGCTGTTGCCGCCGGGTCTTTAACCTGCCTTGGGACAACCCAGACAGTTGGGGCACTCATATTAGTCGCTAACGGAACACCATTGCGGTCAACAATTTCGCCTCGCTGGGGCTCAAATGGAATATTCCGGCTCCAAGAATCCTTTGCACGTCCAGTCAACATGTCTCCTAGATAAAATTGTACATAACCTAGCCTGACATCAATAATCAAAAAGATCAGAATTCCGATGATTAGTGCAAGTAATAACCGTTTACGGACCGTTACATTTGAAACGCGCATATTTGAACAATGCCTCCTACTCCTTTACGTTATCGTTCATTTATATGCTTGTACTTCCTTGATTAGAACGGGTCCAAACGGTTCAAACCGCGGAAAAGAGGCTGTCCGATTACAGCCTCTTCCCTTAGTTAATCCTGCACTTTCTCTTCCTGATTGTCCTCTTGCTTTGTTCCCTCTTGCTGCTGCCCATTTATTTCCTCTGTCCATTGTTCTTCGGGCGTTTTAAGTTCGACAATCAAGAAATCATCCTTACGCAATAACGCTTGTGGTTGAATATTTTGACTAACAACATATCCTTTGCCTTTTGGATTCAAATTTAATCCAGCCAAATTGGCAACCTTCATGACATCCCTTAGTGACCAGCCTGTTAGATCCGGAGCAGTCAATTCACCATTTGTTCGAATAACCACCTTTTCACCCTCGAGAATCTCCGTTCCGGCTTTAGGCAGCTGCTTGTCCACCTCGGTTCCGGTTCCGAGAACCACCGCCTCAATTCCCTTGTCCTTTAGACTTTTTACCGCCTCATTCACGTCCATTCCCTGTAAATCAGGCAATTCGCTGACATTCGTTTTTTCCGTAGTGGAAGGCTGAATATTTAAGTAATGCAAGCTATTCTGCATGACAGGGTTAAAAATGGCCGACACAGGAATGGCGCCTTGGCCTGCATCAAGCCCTTTCAGATCCGGCTGCTGTACGGCAACATAAACAATCAGTTTCGGGTCCTCCTTTGGAGCCATCCCTAAAAAGGAGAACATATAGTTGTTAACCCCGCTTAGGTATTTTCCATCCGGACCGGGAATATTAGCTGTTCCTGTTTTCCCTGCCACACTGTAGCCGTCAATTTTATAACGCCCACCGGTGCCTTTTGGAGAGGCAACCACCGTTTCTAGGTAATCGAGAACCTTGCTGGCTGTTTCGGCAGAAATCGGGCTAGAAACAACCTCGGCAGTTTCTTCTTTTATTGTTTCGCCAGTATCATGATTGATTATTTTCTTGACCACATGCGGCTTTATCATTTTCCCGCCATTGGCAACGGCCGTAGCCGCCTGGATTTGCTGTATTGGTGTGATCGCTGTTCCTTGACCATATGCGGTGGTAATCTTTTCAATTGGATAAGTGTATTGAATTTTCCCAGATGTTTCATTTGGCAGTTCAATGCCTGTCGGCTTATCAAAACCAAACTTCGTTAAATATTCTCTGAATCTTTCAAATCCCAATTTTTCCTTAGCAATTTTCGCAAACGCCACATTCGAGGAGCGCTGTACACCTTCAAGATACGTAATGCTGCCCCAGCCGGAACCGTTGTGGTCATGGATGGCTTTATCCTTATCCGTCACCCGGTAAGACCCGGACTGATACAGTTCATTTGGATCAAACACATTTTCTTGAACGGCTGCAGCAAGTGTAAAGATTTTCATCGTCGAACCAGGCTCAAACGAAGTTTCAATCGCTTCGTTATGCCAGCTTTTATCAATCCCGTCTTTTGTCTTTGGATCAAAGGACGGCCGCTGGCCCATCGCTAAAATCTCTCCTGTTTTCGGGTCGGCCACAATCGCAATAATTTTCTTCGGCTTGTAATCCTTAACCACTTTGTCCATGGCATCCTCTAAAAATGTCTGGATTTTCTTATCAATCGTTAAATAAACATCATTTCCATCTCTTGCGGGGGTGACTTTTTCCTTTCCAGTAGGAAGAATATATCCCCATTTATCACTTTCATATTGTATTTTTCCATCTTTGCCAGTTAAGGCATCGTTATACGATTTTTCAACCCCCATTATCCCTTCATATTTGAAGGTATTATCCTTTTGTTTAACGCTGTCTGTATACCCTATTAAATGTGAGGCAAATGTACCATTTGGATAAAACCTTTTCGAATCACGGATAAATGTAATTCCTGGCAGTTTCAGTGCCTCTATCTTTGTTTTTGTGTCATGGGTAATATCTTTTCCTGCCTTTCCAAACTCCACCTGAAACCGGCCTTTTATCGATAATCTGCGGTAAATCTCTGATTCATCCATTTTAATATATTTGGCCAGCTCTTTTGCCGTTTTCTCCGGGTCCTTTACATGCATCGGTTTCTTCGGGTCAGTCGTCATTTTCTTGTCAAGAATTGCTACTAAGGTATAAGATGCAGTATCCTCCGCAACCACCTCACCATTCCGATCGTAAATAACTCCCCGTACTGCAGGGATGGTTCCATTTCGGTTATATTTTTCCTGAGCAAGTGCTGATAACTTCTGGCCTGCTGCTTCACCAGTAACTTGAATGAAAAGAAATCTGCACAATAAGACAAAAAAGAGCAGGCTGAATATTATAAACAATATCGCTGCTCCGGAATTTATATATGGCTGTTTCTTAATCATTTCTGCTGCACAACCTTGACGTTATTTTCGTTTAATATTAATCCCATTTGTTTGGCTTTTTCATAAATCCGTTCGTACGTACTTAATTCACTAACTTGTACCTGCAGGTCACTATTAACTTTCTGCTGTTCCTTCACCTTGGCATCAACCGTTTGGATTTCTTTATTCACGTCATAGATTTTTGCCTGATTGTTTAGGAGATGGGCCGCCCCAAAGCAAACGACACCCGCAAAAACAACTCCGATTATTTTTTCCCCTGGAGTAAGCCAGGATTTTTTTATTTTTACCTGTCTTTCGTCGCGTACTGTTTGTTCTGTTAGCTGCTGCTCTTGAACTTTCCTGGCAAGATTACTCAATCTTTTTCCCCTCCGGTTTGATTATTTATATTCTATATTTTTTCGGCAATACGTAGCTTTGCCGACCGCGCGCGATTGTTGTGTTCCACCTCTTCTTCAGATGGAAGAATCGGTTTCCTTGTGATTAATTTTAAAATAGGCTTGTACTCATCCGGAATGATTGGCAAACCTGGCGGCAGCGGTGGTGTTTCACTAGCCTTTTTAAATGTTGCTTTACAAATTCTGTCTTCAAGCGAATGGAACGTGATGCAGCTGATTCGTCCACCTTTATTCAGCAAAGAAATCGCCTGGTTTAAAGACTTCTCAAACACGCCCAGTTCATCGTTCACTGCAATTCTAACCGCTTGAAAAATTCGTTTGGCAGGGTGTCCGCCTTTTCTCCTTGCAGGGGCCGGAATGGCTTCCTTAATCAAATCAACCAATTCAAATGTCGTTTCAATTGGTTTGACCGCTCTCGCCGCTTCAATCTTACGGGTGATTTGTTTCGAGAATTTTTCCTCACCATAGTGAAAAAAGATTCGGACTAATTCCTCATAAGACCAATGATTAATGACATCATAGGCAGAGATTGGTGCGCCCGTATCCATCCTCATATCGAGAGGGGCATCATGATGATAACTAAAGCCTCTCCCAGGAGTATCAAGCTGCGGGGAGGACACACCCAAGTCATACAGAACTCCATCAACTTTTTCAATTCCTTGTTTTTCAAGCTCTTCTTTTAAATGTAAAAAATTGCTTTTAATAATGGTTAAACGGTCGCCATATTCGGCTAATTTCTGCTCTGCATTTCTGATGGCTGTATCATCCTGGTCAAATGCAAACAATTTGCCTCCTGTCCCGAGTTTCGAGAGGATTAAAGAGCTATGACCGGCACCACCCAATGTACAATCCACATAAATACCATCAGGCTTAATATTCAAGCCTTCTACCGCTTCATCCAATAACACAGTTGTATGTTTAAACATTTAAGTACCACCTTTTCCAATCTATCGCAAAACATTTGTATGCAGAAAATATATTAAGATAACTTATCCATTATATATCAAAGCCAATCATATTTTCTGCAATTTCCGCAAAAGATTCTTCAGACTGTGAAAAATAGTCTTCCCAAATCTGCTTGCTCCAAATTTCGATTCGATTGGAAACACCCAAAATCACACATTCTTTATCTAATTTTGCATACTGCAATAATGGTGCGGGGATGTTGATTCTTCCTTGTTTATCCAGTTCACTCTCTGTTGCACCGGAAAAGAAGAATCGTGTAAAGGCACGGGCGTCTTTTTTTGTCAGCGGCAAGCCTTTTAATTTTTCTTCAATCAGCTTCCATTCTGATAATGGGTAACCAAACAAACATTGATCCAAACCCCTAGTGATGATGAACATCTCGCCGAGTTCATCGCGGAATTTGGAGGGCACAATCATTCGGCCTTTGTTATCAATGCTATGATGGTATTCACCCATGAACATACCCACTACCCCCACTTTCTATTAAAAATGTACCACATTCCCCCACTTTCCACCACCTATTTTTTAACTATTCTTCTTAAAATCCAAAAATCCTTTCCAAATTGGTTACTTTTACAAAAAAAAGAAAACCTCACGTAAGTGAGATTTTCTAGATTTTAATAACCTTATGCTGACCGTCAAATTCGAATGGTAATATCATGAGGTCTTTTATAAAGGTTAATCCATATTGATTTAGGTAATAGAAAATATTCCAGACCCTTTCCTGCGGGGATCCGTCTGGTCTTAAGGCGAGATTGATCCGGCTGAATTTTTTTAATTGGATATCGTGTCTCTGCTTTACCGCATCTTCGAGCTTTGTTTCCATGAACCCTATCTCCTTAAGAAGATAGCTTTCATTTTTCTTGAGCAGCGGCAGGAGACCCCGGTCGATCACCGCTGTTTTTGCTTCAATAAACTGATATTGTTTAAGCAGTTCTTCCTTAACAGAAGAAAATAACATTTCAACTTCCTTATCCTTCACTGTTTCAAGAAATTGCTCTTTTTCTTGATTCGTTCCCCTTTGTAAAACTTCCTCTAGCTTTAAATTTAATTGTGTCACTTCCGCTTCCACTGAGCGGTCCAAAAACGTAATATTTAAACGAGGAACAATCGGTGGCATTTTCATGTTAAATTGTTCAAAGACGAGCTTTAGTTCCGCCCAATACGATATCTCGCCTGGACCTGCAATAAAGGCAAGGGTAGGAAAGATCCATTCCTGCATGAGCGGTCTGGTCACCACATTATTGCTAAATTTTTCAGGATATTGTGCTGCCATCTCCACTAATTCCTCTTGGGTGAAGGTAACTCTTCCACTTTTCCCCACAAAGCAATTGGCGGCCCGGTCATATTCCAGCAAAATGCGTTCATTTAATTTTTGATCATAATAAAATAAATTAGCAGCATGTTCCCCCGCTTCGATGGTGATTGGGAATCCTTTATCTCCAATCTGCTTTTGCTGTTCCAATAGTGAAAAGGTGATTGCCTCGTGATTGACAATTTGCTCCGTTAGAAAATCCCTTTGAAGCTGCCGGAAGCTTTTGTCGCCGGAGTCAACAAGTAATAAACCATAATCCTTAAACAGTTCCATAATTATATAAGCGAAAAAGTCAACAAAGTTGGCTGATTTTTCAATCTGCCTTTCGGCAAACTCTAATAGCCGCTTCGTATGCTCCGATTCACCGAAATTCTCAATAATATTGCGAACCCATTCCCGGCAGATTTCCTGGTCCAATGGAATATCAGTAACCATTGGCTTGCTATGAACCTTTTTCGGATAGGTCCATTTATCAAGCTTTTCTTCCATCGGAACATAGACATGATTCACTTCTTGATAATCATGGTCTTCACCCGCAATCCAAAACACTGGGACAACCGGAATCCCAAGAAGCTTCTCTTTTTGTTCTGCTAATTTAATGATTGAAATAACCTTATGTATCGAATAAAGCGGACCTGTGAGGATTCCTGCCTGCTGTCCCCCAATTACGACTGCACTGTCCTCACGCTTTAACTTCTCAATGGAGTTTTCCACCGCTTTCGAGGTGCCAAATCGCTCCATAAAGCTTTCAATATGTGTGGCAGTCTCAATGCGCGGAAAGCTTCTCTCCTTTAATTCAGCCGTCCTCTTTAAATCTTCGTTTAAATCATTGAAGTGATAATGAAAAAAAGGCATAACATCCTTTGATTGCGCCAAGTAATTTGAAGCGAACCGGTTGGCCGCTGGTAAAGAGAGATTTAAAATCTCCATTCATGAACTCCCTTTCTGTAAACCCAAATTATTCTTTTAAGAGTATACCACTCCCCGGCCTATATAAAAAAAACATATGCCTCAATTTTTTTAAGATGCTAACGAAAAGATAATGGCCCGATGAATGACACCAAATAGTGTCAGGGATATATAGGCAAGAAAAAATAGAAGAAAATTAAACCGCCAAAAACCTTTCATCACCTTTTTTAAAATGATCTCATCTTTCACTTTCCAATGGACAACAACAAAAATGATCGCGATGAAAATCATTACTAGTAGTATTATCCAAAAAAATGAATTCCCCCAAATTGTTTTTACTAAAAAATGAACAGAAATAATAAATAAAATGGTTGAATAATCAAGGGCATGATGCACTGATTTCCGAGTGTCATTCGTGATGAGTTTAAAGACTAGAAAAACGAGTAAAAAGCCAAGGAACGGCATAATGAACAACAGCGTTAACAAAGTCGATAGGACGGCGCTCATAATTTCTCACTCCTTCCTTCTTGTTCTTTTCCCTTAATTAGGGAATATAACCCCTGTATTTGCGCGGCCTGTTTATGCAGCTTCTCAGCCTCATCCAAGAGAAACCCTAAAATGGCGTCCACCTCGGTCATTCTGCCCGCTTCCAAATCCTTCAGCATGGACGAACGATTTTCGGCTGTTGATTGACAGACATAATGAATATGCTGCAAATAGGCTTCCTTATCATCTAAACGCAGCACGTCCGAAATTTCCTCGAATAAGTTGTTCAGCGCCTGCAGGTAATATGGATTTTCGATTAAGTCACCGTTTTTGACGCGAAGAATAGCCGTCAGAGGATTAATTGCTGCATTGACAATCAATTTCTTTAGCAGCATATCAAAATAATTTTCTCTTATTACAATCGGAAAATCATTCGGTACTTTAGCAGCAAGAAAATGCAGCCAATCGGCCGTTCCTTTATAACTGGCAGCATTCGTGATTCCTTCCCCATTATGATAAACCGTGTAGGCATTTTCTCTTAAGGCACCGTGTTCCACAGAGCCTACCGCAATATTTTTTTCCTTAATCGCTTCGAGCAGCTTTAAATGCCCCATACCATTTTGGATAAATAGTAAGTTAGGTGCCGCCGAGCTGTTCACATTTTCAATAATCGTTTGCAGATGATATTGTTTTACAGCAACAACCGTAACAGTTTCTGTTCCTTTCCAATCGCTGATAGGCAAGGCTTGTACATTGGTGCTCGTCACAGTATCTCCTTTTTTAAGCACGATTCCATTTTGATTAATTTGCTCTGCTTGTGCGGGGGTTCTTGTGTATATAATAGTTTCAAAAGCCCTGCTCAAATAGGCAGCAAATAATAAACCTAATGAACCCGCTCCAATAATTCCAACCTTCATCGCTATCCCTTCTTTAAATCGTCTTACCCGTATTTTACCAAAATCAATTAATTGTTTGTAAAAAAAATAAACCCTCTTCGACAGAAAGTTCGAAAAGGGATATTTTTTTTAGACTGGGTAGACAGGATGTTTCCTGACACCGAAGTTCAATTCTTTTGTTCCATAGTAATCAAAGCGCTGAATGAGTACGCTTCTTAATTCGGATGGGGCAACAATTTCATCAACAATAAGCTCAGAAGCCAGCTTATAAATGTCAATAGCTTCTTTATATTCCTTTTGCTTCGCCTGAACATAAGCGAATCTTTCCTTTGAATCGTTAATTTCATTTATTTTATTGGAGTAGACAGCATTCACCGCAGCTTCAGGACCCATTACGGCGATTTGCGCGGTAGGCAGAGCGATACAACAATCCGGTTCAAAGGCGGGACCTGCCATCGCATAAAGCCCAGCACCGTAAGCCTTGCGAACAATGACCGAGATTTTTGGCACTGTGGCAGAACTCATAGCAGCAATTAATTTAGCCCCATGACGGATGATGCCCGCACGCTCGACCTTTGTTCCAATCATAAAGCCCGGAACATCCGCCAAGAACAATAACGGAATATGAAAGGCATCACAAAGCTGAATGAATTTTGCGGCTTTATCCGAGGAATCGACAAACAGGACGCCGCCCTTTACCTTCGGCTGATTGGCAATGATGCCAACCGCTCTTCCATCTATTCTAGCAAGTCCAGTTATTAACTCAGGTGCAAATAATTTTTTAATTTCATAAAAGCTGCCGGCATCAACCAGTCGATCAATACACTCATACATATCAAACGGGGCATTTTGGTTTTCCGGAATAATCGCCTCTAATTCCCTTCCTTCCTTAGCAGCCGCACCAGCAATCTTTTTTGTCTTCTCTTTAAAATTGGCTGGAAAAAAGCTGATATATCTTTTGGCAGACTCAATTGCCTCCTCCTCGCTGAAAGCCAGAACATCACCACAGCCCGAAATTGTACAATGCATTCGAGCCCCGCCCATTTCCTCCAGCGTCACCTTTTCGCCGATGACCTTTTCCGCCATTCGCGGCGACCCTAAGTACATGGAGGCATTTTGGTCGACCATGATGACAATATCGCAAAAAGCTGGGATATAGGCCCCGCCTGCTGCGGATGGCCCAAAAAGGATACATATCTGCGGAATCATGCCGGACAGCTTTACCTGATTATAAAAAATTCTTCCGGCCCCGCGGCGGTTTGGAAACATCTCTAATTGGTCGGTTATTCTCGCACCTGCCGAATCCACCAAATACAATAAAGGCACCTGCAATTTCTCAGCAGTTTCTTGAATACGGATAATTTTTTCAACGGTCCGTGCTCCCCAGGAGCCCGCCTTTATGGTGGAGTCATTTGCCATTACACATACAGTCTGGCCATTTATTTTGCCAATTGCTGTTACCACGCCATCAGCAGGCAAATTACCTGCCGTAAAGTTGGCAAATTTACCGTCTTCTTCATATTTCCCATCATCAAACAATAATCTTAAGCGGTCACGGACGAACAGCTTATTCTGCTCTTTGGCCTTTTCATGATATTTTGGATGCCCGCCCGCTTCGATTTGTTTCCGGTATTCGTTTAATTGGTCATTTAATGTATTCGTCTGTGCCATAATGCCCCCTCCTAAACTAGAACAATCAGCACATCGCCTTCATTTACGAAGTCTCCGATGTTAACCTTTACTTCCTTAACCACACCTTCGATACTGCTTTCAATCGGAATTTCCATTTTCATGGATTCAAGCATTAATACTTCTTGACCCATGTTGATTGATTCGCCTGCTGCTGTGAAAATATTAAGTACGGTTCCTGCCATTGATGCTGTAATTTCTTTCATCTTTAAAACACTCCTTAGTTCACTAATGTTTTTGTTAAAAAGCTTGTGGTATAATTTCCATTTTGAAAATCTCTATTTGCAAGAATATTTAAGAATAACGGGGCATTCGTTTTAATCCCCTCAATTTTAATTTCCTGGAAGAAAGTCTCAGCCATTTCCAATGCTTTTTGCCGGTCTGCACCATAAAAAATGCATTTAGCTATCATTGGATCATAAAATGGGGTGACCGTTCCACCTTCTTCATAACCCGAATCGATCCGTACACCTTCTTTTTCTTCCCACCTCAAGGTGGTGATTTTGCCAGGAGAAGGCAAAAACCGTACAGGGTCTTCCGCATAAAGACGAAATTCCACAGCATGGCCGGAAGAATGGACTTCTGATTGCAGCAGCGGCAGCCTTTCTCCCCGCGCAACGAGAATCTGCCATTTTACTAAATCAAGACCTGTAATAGATTCAGTTACTGGATGTTCAACTTGAAGTCTCGTATTCATTTCAAGAAAATAAAAATTCTCGTTTTCATCAACAATAAATTCTATTGTTCCCGCATTTGTATAATTGACAGCACGAGCCGCTTTAACGGCTGTTTCATACATTTGCTGCCGGACTGAATCGGAAAGAAACGGCGATGGCGATTCCTCGATAACCTTCTGGTGCCTTCTTTGGACGGAACAATCCCTTTCAAATAAGTGTATGAGATTGCCAAATTCATCACCGAAAACTTGAACCTCAATATGCCTGGCATCCGCGATATATTTTTCGATAAATACCTCATCCGACCCAAAATAGGCAAGCGCCCTTGCCTTGGTGGATGCGTATGACTTAGCGAGCGCTTGCTCATTTTCACATAACACCATGCCGATTCCGCCGCCGCCGCCGCTCGCCTTCAGCATAATCGGATAGCCTATATTTTCTGCTAAGGCTAGGGCCGCTTCAACCGTTTTTAAACCGGTGCCGCTGCCTGGGACAACCGGAACTCCCGCTTTTTCCATTGTTTGCCGGGAAACAATTTTATCTCCCATTAAATCAATTGTTTCGGGTTTCGGTCCGATAAAGATAATGCCTTCGTTTCTGGCTTTCTGTGCAAAAGCTGCATTTTCCGATAAAAAGCCATAGCCTGGATGGATGGCATCCACTTTTTCTGCTTTTGCTACCTCTAAAATTTTCTCTGCCTGTAAATAAGACTTGTTAACTTGAGCTTCCCCAATACACACCGCCCTCGTCGCAGCCTTTACAAAAGGCATCTCCCTATCTGCTTCGGAATAAACAGCAATTGTCTCAATTCCCAGCGCTTGGCACGTTCTAATAATACGAAGGGCAATTTCTCCCCGATTGGCAATTAAAATTTTTTGCACATTTCTTCCCCTTTCCTGACCCAATGTCACTTTCACTATTAAGTTTCTACATCATTCTTCGAATTTCCTGCCATTTTTGAAACCGCTTTCGATTATTCAATGAGGAAATTTTAGTTTTTTTGTATTATAATGATAGTAATTCATTTGAATAATGAAAAAATTATTCATATCATGTTATTCAGTAAAAAAAAATATATACAAGGTTACAGAATATAATTTCTAGGAGGAAGAACATGGGGACTAAAGTGGAAAAATTAAAAGTTAATTTCAAAACTCTAGAAGAATTTAAAAAGTTTAAAGAATATGGTCTTCAAGAGCTTTCAATGTTTGAAGATCTTGAAGCCAATATGATAGACAATGATATCAATTCACCGTTTTACGGTATTTACTATGGAGATAAGCTTGTTGCCCGGATGAGCTTATACCAAATTGAAGCTAAATTCGATCGATATTTTTATCCGCCCCAAAGTTATTTGGAATTATGGAAACTGGAAGTATTACAAGACTATCAGGGAAAAGACTTTGGTAGACAACTTGTAGATTTCGCCAAAAGCTTTGGACTTCCAATTAAGACAAATGCAAGAATGCAATCTCGCGGCTTCTGGGAAAAGATGGGCTTTTCAAGTGTTGATTACGATATGGAACGAGACCGCGGGGAAAATCCGCTTGTCTGGTATCCAGAAGGTGTGGAAGCACAATAAATAATCGAGTAGGAGGGGGTGACTAACCCCCGACCTCTCACACCACCGTACGTACCGTTCGGTATACGGCGGTTCCATTAAGATTGACGTAGAAATTCATAACGATTATATAGACTTCTCAACCCTCGTTGACTCCAATATGAGTTATCGAGGGTTTTGTGTAATATTGGACTACATGCGATTCTCCAGTAGTTCTTTCGGGAATTGCCCCATTCATATGCTTTGTAATCAGGGACACCTAAACCCATTAGTTTCCTGACTCTGGTTTTAGGTTTCTTCCACTGTTTCCATTTGCACATTCTGAGTCTTCTTCTTATCCATTCATCGAATTCTTTAAATTTGCTTGGTGTGTCAGCTAAGGCGAAGTACCCACACCATCCTGTTAGATAACGGTTTAACATTTCAATCCTTACTTCCATTGGAAAAGATTTTGACCGAGAGGTAATTTCTCGGATCTTCGTCTTAAAGCGTTTAATACTTTCTTTCGCAATTCGTACCTTCGGTTCTTTATTTAAAGTAAAGCTGAAACCAAGAAATTTCCGTTTCCACGGGCGGTCAACTGCCGACTTATCCCTGTTTACCTTCAACTTCAGTTTCTGCTCGATAAACGTCGAAACGGATTCCATTACACGTTTTCCTGCTTTTAATGACTTAACATAAATGTTGCAGTCGTCCGCATAACGGACAAACTTATGTCCTCTGGTTTCCAATTCTTTATCTAGTTTATCAAGAATTATGTTTGAAAGGAGAGGACTCAGAGGTCCTCCTTGCGGAGTACCTTCCTCCGTTGATTGAACGACACCGTTGAGCATTACACCTGATTGAAGATATTTCCGGATTAGTTTGAGAAGTATGCGGTCTTCGATTCTTTTAGCGAGTATCCCCATCAATTTGTCATGATTGACCTTATCAAAGAATTTCTCTAAGTCCATATCAATTACCCAACGGAAACCCTCCTTGATAAATCCCTTTGCCTTTCTTACCGCATTATGGGCACTCCTATTAGGACGGAAACCATAGCTGTTTTCAGAAAAGGTTGGGTCAAAGATTGGGGTTAATACTTGGGCAATTGCCTGTTGGATGAAACGGTCTGTCACAGTTGGTATGCCTAAAAGCCTTATTCCTCCGCTTGGTTTCGGGATTTCGACACGGCGAACAGGGGAAGGATGATAGTTACCTGTTCTCAAAGCTTCCCGAAGGGAATCCCAGTTTTCATAGAGATGTCGTCGTAGGAATTTTACGGACATTCCATCTATGCCGTGACTTCCTTTGTTCTGCTCTACCCGTTTAAGGGCAGTTAAGAGATTTTCTCGTGACAAGATTCGTTCCATTAACATGATGATATTCCTTTCCACGTGAATGAAGGCTCTGTTTATGCCGACTCTTGCTCCACCCTCCTAGAGTCCCCAGCGGATTCACCGCTTCCTCCTTTAGGTAGGTCCTTTCGGATTGTCTGTGTTCAATGCAATTGCCGAATGTACAGACTTCATTCTCTCTTAATAGTTCAGTCCTTCCCATTCATTCTCGAGTTAGAATGGTACTATGACCTCTGCTGACTTCTGATTGTTCAGCTATCCATTGCTAGACAGGTTACCAAGTGTACTTGGCTTGTCAATCAGACCTCCCCGGGTAAGAGTGCAGTCTTTCCCTCCATCTATCTGCTTCATTTACTCTGTACCACCTTCGGCAGTATGGACTTTGTTTTGGATTGCAAACTCATCCAATGATACCTAGCCTTATATGAAGTTCGTGTTCCTCAGACCGGAGGTTTGCCGTTCGCTTCCTTCAGATTCCGCGTCACCACGGACACCCTTGCGTTAAGCTAACCACTACTACTGCCTTCATGGCTCGGGACTTTCACCCTAGAGACTGCACCCATGCCGGGCGCACAATGCGAAAAAGCGGACCGGATGTCCGCTTTTTCTATTTCTCTACTCTTTCCAGGTTGCCGTTTTTATCCATCTGGAATCTAACCTTGGATTGACGGTCTTCATCCTGAAGAACAACCATTTTGCGAGCTCTTTCCATAATTTCCAGTAATGAACGGTAGTCCTCTTCGATGGCCTTTAGGTTCTCCGTAAGTCTTTCATTCTCTGCTGCTAAATAATAAGTTTGCTTTTCTAATTCTTTTATTTTTTCGGAAGACTTCCTGCTTCCCTCTTCAAGCTCAGCAAAATTCTCTACTTGTTTAAAAACGCCCTCTAAAAACTGAATGACAGCCGGAAATGTCAAAGTACCCCCTGGCTCGGTCGAGACAGCTTCCTTTTTAATTATTTCAGGGGCTGGATCAGCTTCAACAGGAGCAATATGTTTTTTCAATTCTTTACGCTGCTTCTTGGCAAGCTCAATTCCAGACTTGTATTGCTTTCTTACATATGAGTTCCAGCGGAATCCACAGGCCGCAGGTGTCCGCGATAGCTGTTTCCCCACCTCCTCAAATGCTTGAAGCTGTGTCCCGCCTTCTCGAATATGCCTTAATACTACTTCAGCAAGCAGTAAATCCTCATCTTGGCTCCAAGCATCTTGTCGAGTTGGTGACATCAAATCCCCTCCTAGTAGTGTTTTTATAAACATATGCATCTACTAGAAAAGATAGACTTAATCTGGAGCCGTGAATTCATCTTATCTCGTGTTTTTCTTAATAAAATTTTTTACATATTGATGATGGGCATCACTTTCCCAAAGGATGGCACAGTTTTTAACCTCTTCCTCTATTCTTTCACGAAGGCCTGCTTGCTTCCACTTATTAATCCATATTCTTTTATAGGATTTGAGAACCTCTAAATCATTGGACAGCATTTTCTTAAGGAAATCTTCACATTGTTGAAGGGAGTCTCCGTCGAATAGGTGATTAATAAAACCGGTTTCGGTTAAATATTCTGCGGTTTCGAGGTCTGCTTCCATCAAAAGCTTCATGGCAAATGGGGAAGGGAACTTTTCGACAAGAATAGAGCCTCCACCCCAACCGGTCGTAATGGCTTGTTTTCCTTGAACAAACCCTGCTTTAACGCCTTTTCTGGCGAGCCGGAAATCACAGGAAACAGCAAGCTCACAGCCGCCGCCAACCGCTGGACCGTTCATTAGTGCAATGGTGGGAATGGGCAAAGTTAATAAGGAATACAGAATATTGGACATTTTCGAAAGCATTGGATACGCATCCTCTTTGGTGTGCAGGAGATGAAAAACGGATAAGTCTCCGCCGGAGCAAAACGCACTCTCACCGCTCCCCGTAATGACAAGAGCTTTTATTTCAGGTTCACTAGCTTTTTCTAACGCTTCCAATAGCCCTTCCATAACATCGTAGTTTATGGCGTTTCGCTTTTCGCTTCTTTCGATGGTAAATAATAAATATCCCGGGTCCCGCCTTTCAATCGAAAAAGCCATTTTTTGCTCACCCTCTCAATTAAAAAAGTATGTATTTGTTTTGAAATGACAAAAGCACAAGGGCGTTTGCTCCTTGTGCTTTATCTAAGTAGAAATTAGTCGTTTACTACTTCTTTTCCTTTGTATGTTCCGCAAGATTTGCATACGCGGTGAGCAAGTTTCATTTCACCACAGTTTGGGCATGCTACCATACCAGGAACGTTTAATTTAAAATGAGTACGACGCTTTCTCTTCGCAGTTTTAGAAGTCCTTCTAAAAGGTACAGCCATTCTTCCCACCTCCTTATAAGAAATGCGCAGGAGCGCTTGAAGTCAGATCATTTCGATTAGCTTTCCGATGAATTGTTTTTGTCAAAAAACTTTGCTAGCCCTGCAAGACGTGGATCAATCTTGTTAGATTGTTCCTCCTCCTGAATAACCTCCCAATCCTTACCGGATTGCGGCGCTGCATCTTCAGATTGGACATCGTCATCGTCACAGAATACTTGCATTGGAACCTCAAGTAACAGAATTTCTCTTATGATTGGTTTTAAATCAATCATATCTCCTTTTACCTGATGGACCTCCTCTTCAGTTTGGTAAACTGAATTTTGCAGGAGGAAGGTTTCCGTAGTTTCGACATTAATTGGAAATTTGACATCCACTAAGGTTCGCGAACATGGAAGAATCAGATACCCCTCAATTTTTAAATGAAAGGTAACTTTTGAAGAATCAATATCCCCACGTCCGGTAATTTGCATTGGAGACACTTCACGAATAGTTGGGTCATCCAGTTTAAGCTCGTCAACCCGAATGGTATCGTCAATCGAAAATTCCTTATCTCGATATTTTTGCAGCTGATTTAATGTCCATTTCAATTGAATCACCCCAAGGCAACAAAGGTAATTATAGCTTTCGATAAAATTTTTGTCAATATTTTTTCTTTACACTTCACCTTGTGTTGCATAAATAAAAAAATTTTTTCCATTATAGTGTATCCATAAATACCTTTTGCAAACATATGTATCATCATATCATATTATTCGATTGAAAAACGGAATAAATTGCTATAATGATAGTAATTAAATTTCAAGGAGAGAGTTATGAGAGCAGTTGGTGTTATTGTTGAATACAACCCATTTCATAATGGGCATGCCTTTCATTTGCAGGCATCCCGCGAGGCAGCTCAAGCGGATGTGGTTATTGCGGTAATGAGCGGAAACTTTCTGCAAAGGGGGGAGCCTGCACTTGTTTCGAAATGGCAGAGAACGAAAATGGCCTTATTAAATGGCGTGGACATCGTTTTTGAACTTCCCTACCGCTTTGCCACACAAAATGCCGAAACCTTTGCAAATGGGGCAGTGTCCATCCTTGCTGCTGCAGGCTGTCAGTATCTTTGTTTTGGCAGTGAAAGCGGGGAGATTGAAGCTTTTCAACAAACGATTCATTTTTTGGAAAGTCAGCAGGATTCCCATAAAAAAAATATAAAGCATTTTATGGGGTCAGGTGTCAGCTATCCGAAGGCTTTAGCATTATCATACAAACAGCTGTCAAATTCGAATAATTATTTAGATTTGTCCAGGCCAAACAACATACTAGGCTTTCACTACATAAAAGCGATTCATGAGCAAAGAAGTCAGATTACTCCATTAACTGTGGCACGTAAAAACGCCGACTATCATGATGAACATTTTGCCTCCGAAACTATTGCCAGTGCAACCAGCATCAGGAAAGCACTATTCGCAGATATAAACAGCCCATCTGAAATAAATCAGTATGTACCGGAGCCTACTAGACAATTATTACATGAATATCTAAATCAATATGGGCTTTACCACCGCTGGGAAAATTATTGGCCATTTCTTCAGCTTCGTCTCCTCCATTCCTCCCCAGAAGAGATAAAAGAAATATATGAGGCTGAAGAGGGACTTGAGAACAGGTTACAACACGCCGCAACCGAAGCGCAAAGCTTTCAGGAGTTTATGGAAAGAATTAAAACAAAACGCTATACATGGACGAGGCTGCAGCGATTATGTGTTCACATATTGACCAATAGTAAAAAAATAAACATGGAAGGAAGCAAAAGAGCGGGCTATTTAAGGCTCCTTGGGATGTCTGAAAGAGGACAAGAATACCTAAATAAAATGAAAAAGGAATTTGCTTTGCCTTTGGTTGCGAAATTGTCTTCATTTAAGGACGAAGAGATTAACCTCGACCTAAAGGCTGCTAGGGTATATGCACTGGGGGTCCCGGGCCCGGCAAAAAAATTTTTGATGAAACAGGAATTCAAACAGCCTCCCATCATTATAAAGAAATAGGACGGCGCGCTCTGGCACCGTCCTATTTCTTTATAGGTAATTTTTCTAAATATTTTACCGCATCGTCAAAGGTATCCACCGGAACAATTTTCATCTTTGTTTTGATATCTCGTGCTGCCTTTAAGGCTGCCCGATAATTGGAGTCCTTAGCACCCTTTTCGTTCGGTGCAAAAAAGATTTCTGCGCCGGCATGATCGGCGGCAACAATTTTTTGTTCGATACCGCCAATCGGCCCAACGGTCCCATCTGGGTCAATCGTTCCCGTTCCGGCAATTTGATAGCCTTTGGTTATGTCATTCTTGGTTAACTGGTTATATATCTCCAACGTAAACATTAAACCGGCAGAAGGTCCGCCGATTTCATCTGTTCTGACTTTAACCTCGGGATCGACGGAGATTTCTTTATCATCCACAAGTGAAATGCCAATGCCTGCCTTCCCAGGCTGATCCTTAAAGGGCTGCAGAATAAGATTCACACTTTTTTCCTCGTTATTTCTGGAATAGGTTAATGTCACTTGATCTCCGGCACTTTTTTTCCCTAAATATTCAATGAAATCTTTTGATGAGGGAAATGTGTGTCCATCCATTTTAAAAACGCGGTCACCAGCCTGGAGCTTCCCTTCTGCAGGCATTCCCTGCAGGACCTGCATCACATAAATCCCCTTATATTTATAATGTACAGGCAGCCCTGCTTTATGGTATGCCACCTCAATCGCATTAAGTTTTGATGCTGCCATCAAATGCAGCTGCCTGACATTATACTCTTCTTCCGTTTCCTGTTCATTTAATACCATATCGAGCGGATAGATTTCCTCATATTTTCTCATTTTGGCTTCTATAAAGGAATAGATATTAGCCCTTCCCATCCGGACAGTTGTCAGCATAAAATTTCCCTTTTCCTGATAACCGCCTTCAACTGTAATGATTGGAGCAAGTTCTTTTGCCATCCCTGGTTTTGAAACATAGTAAGGTAATGAATAATACATTCCGCCAATTAGAAACACTGCAAGGATAAAGATAATGCCGATTGATAATTTTTTACGCAAGCTGCCATCACCCCTTCCAATTATCAATTTCCTTCTTAATTTGCTCAAGATACTTTTTTGCCTCGTCTTCGCCAATTTTAATGATTTCTTCAATGTTAGTAAATGCCCGCGAACTATAGCCCTCGACAGGGGGACGAATCATCACATTTGCAGATGTTTCGTGGAAATTGATAATCTCAGTCTGCATAATATCAATACTTTGCATGATGACATCGTAAATGGAGGTAATTTCAGCGTTTTGCTTAACCCGTGAGACGTCCACTGCAATCACAATATCCGCCCCCATCTCTTGCACAACAGAAATGGGAACACGGTCAGCAACTCCTCCATCCACGAGGATTCTTCCCTTATACTTTTCAGGCACAAAAATTCCGGGTATGGAAATGCTTGCCCTGACAGCCTCTGCCACTGGCCCCTCTTTAAAGACCACTTTTTCTCCGGTTAATAAATCCGTTGCCACAATCCCAAGTGGTATTGACAAGTCTTCGATGTTTTTCCCATGGGTAAAGATACGAATAAATTCCTTTACTTTCTTGCCTGTAATAAATCCCATTTTCGGTACAGTAAAATCAAGAAAATACTTTCTCCTAAACGCGGTTGAATATTTATATAGAAGGTCTAAATCAATCCCTGCTCCATAAAAACAGGCGACCAGGGCTCCCATGCTGCTGCCTGCAATTAAATCAATCGGAATGCTGGCATCCTTTAACACCTTTATAACACCCAAATGAGCAAACCCGCGAGCTCCTCCTGAGCCGAGCGCCAAGCCAATCTTAGGGTGCTCCATAGCAGAACCCTCCTATTATACATCTAATAAATCACGTTCAATCTTATGGTCTAAAACAACATTCTATGAGTATATTTATTTTATATGAGGACATGCAGTTTCACAAGGAAGGAGAACTCTTTGATGTTTCGGTCAAAGCTCAAAACGCTTGCTTTAGCCATCTCCGGCATCGTTTTAGCAGCGTCACTTATTTTCTATCCAAAAGAATCATTTGAAGGCTCTATCCGTGGCCTGAATATGTGGTGGGAAATAGTATTCCCTTCCCTCCTGCCTTTTTTTATTGTATCAGAAATGTTGATCGGGTTTGGGGTGGTCAAGTTCATAGGGGTTCTTCTTGAACCACTTATGCGACCGCTTTTCAAAGTTCCTGGTGTTGGAGGCTTTGTTTGGGCCATGGGAATGGCATCAGGCTTCCCGGCAGGTGCCAAATTTACCGCAAGAATGCGGCAAGAAGGACACATAACGCGAATTGAAGCTGAGAGACTCGTCTCTTTCACCAATTCCTCTAATCCCTTATTCATCTTTGGAGCAGTAGCTGTCGGTTTTTTTCACAATACCCAATTAGGCATTCTCTTGGCTGTTGCGCACTATTTGGGCAACATATGTGTTGGCATTATGATGCGCTTCCACGGTAAGGAGTCTCCTAATAAAGCGAAAAACGCCAAAAAATTCAAGATTCGGGAAGCCTTATCAGCTTTGCACCAAACAAGACTGAAGGATAACCGCCCGATTGGAAAGCTTCTCGGCGATGCTGTTACCTCATCGATTCAAACATTATTGATGGTCGGCGGTTTTATCATCCTATTTTCTGTGATTAATCAACTTCTTTACCATCTACATATAACGGCTGCGCTGGCAAAATTCGTGGAAATGATTTTTTCTGTTTTTAGATTTTCAGAAATGTTAAGCATACCGTTTATTTCCGGACTGTTTGAAATCACTCTTGGCAGCGATTTGACCAGCAGAGTGGAAGATGCCATACTGCTTCAGAAAGCGATCATAACAAGTTTTATTTTGGCCTTCAGCGGTTTTAGTGTCCAAGCACAGGTGGCCAGCATCCTAGCCCAGACTGACATCCGCTTTCGGCCATTCTTTATTGCACGAATCTTCCAAGGCATTTTTGCCGGTCTCTTTACGCTCCTATTATGGAATCCTATTTATGTGCGCTTCCAAGGCCATAATCAGCCTGCAGGCGCCCTGCCTGTATTTGGAGATGGAATATGGACAAAGGATTTTTATCATAAAATGCTGGAAACCGGCCCACTCATCACGATTTGCTCCCTATCATTATATGTACTAATCTTATTTATCAGGCTAAAAGAAAGTAATATAAAAAAGAGCTAAAGGATTTGCTAACAGATTGTCGGGAAAGAGTATTTTTCCCGACAATTTTTATTTCGTCTAAATTATGGATTTTTAATAATTGATTATTCCTGCAAATGGGCCTGTTGATCTCCGCTCCGGGCACTCGCTTTCCGCGGGGAGGTCCTGGAGCCTCCTCGGCGCTTTGGCGCCTGCGGGGTCTCCAGTGATTCTATATCCCGCAGGAGTCGGTGCCCTCCGCTCCAATCAACAGGGAGGCAAACCGAAATAAAGATTTGCCACACAATTTTTCTAATCCTACTAAATATGTCGCAAAGGTTATGGTAATGAAAGACTTTTTACTTGATTTTTCAATCCTTCGAATTTTGTCCTTCAACGGTTTTATAAATAATTTATTGTGAGTTGAAAATCTTTATTGAATACACCTGTTGATTGGCGCGGAAGGCGCGAAGACTCCTGCGGGAGTACGGGGCAGGGGAGACCCCGCAGGAGCTTTAGCGACGAGGAGGCTCCCCGGCACGCCCGCGGAAAGCGAAGCGCCTGGAGCGCAAATCAACAGACCTGTTGAAATGCCAATATTCAATATCATTTTTAACAAATAAACGTGAAGAATTATAAAGGAGTAAATTAATAGGCTATCGAAATTTTTTCGACAGCCTGCAAGCTAAGTAATTTAGCTCTTTTTTTATCTGTATTTTTTTTGCAATTCTTTTTGGACTGGGGGCGGAACAAGCCCTGATATATCCCCTTTGTACTTTGCTGCTTCCTTCACGATGCTGGAGCTCAAGAAGGAATATTGATTATTGGTCATCATAAAAAAGGTTTCCACATGATCGTTTAAAAACCTATTCATCGAGGTAATCTGCATTTCATATTCAAAATCGGAAACAGCCCTAAGGCCCCGAAGGATTGCATTTGCGTTCACACTCTTGGCATAATCGACAAGCAGCCCGGAAAATTGATCGACAGCCACGTTAGGAATGTCCATTGTAACTTCCTTTATCAGGTCAAGCCTTTCCTCAACAGTAAAGAGCGAATTTTTTGAGACATTATTTAATACCACAACATAAACCTTATCGAAAACCTTAGCCCCTCTGCGGATGATATCTAAATGGCCATATGTAATTGGATCAAAACTTCCCGGACAAACGGCTATACTTGCCAACTTGACTCCCCCTTATTCCCCATTAGATTTTAAATATATTGTTATAGCAATAATCCCGTATTTCTCATGTTTTATCTGCGAGAACCTCCCAACAGAGGGAGGTAAATCTACATCAAAACTATGTTCACAGACAATAATTCCTTGGTCTTTGACCACATTAGCTTTATCCATTTTTTCCATTAACCGGACCAGTTCTTGAAGCTTGTACGGCGGATCCAAGAAAATATAGTCAAACATAATTTCTCGTTTAATTAAAGCCTTTAGTGCCCTGTCTGCATCATTCCTGAATACCTCAGTTTTGTCTTCAAACCTGCATACGCTGATATTATCTTGGATTGTCTGAATTGCTTTGGCGTCCCTGTCGATAAAGATCACTTTATCCAAGCCTCTGCTCAGTGCTTCCAAACCTAATCCTCCGCTCCCGGCAAAGAGGTCAAGCCCGGTACCCCCGTCAAAATAAGGGCCAATCATATTAAATAGGGCTTCCTTCACCTTATCAGTTGTCGGTCTTGTTGTATTACCAGGGACAGCTTTAAGAGGACGGCCTTTACAGATACCAGAAACTACTCTCACGTGTTCACCACCACATTTTATCCAAAATCACGTTTTTTTACATCCTACCATAGGCTGCAAAATATAAACAAATTTGTCACATTAGTTTTTTCTTTTCTTATATTTTATAAAAAATTTGCGAAAAAAGGAAATTTTAAATTTCGACGTATAAGGTTTTGGGTTGTGGAAATAATGTAAGTAACAACATCAATTCGAGGATGTTGTTGCCAACCGCGGAGAAGACTTACGTTTCCCCATAAGTTCTTCCTCCGGTTTCTCCTCTCCCTTTGCCTTCTGTCCTATATCAGGATTTAGAAGGACCCTGCAAAATTTTTGCAGGGTTTTTTTCTTTTTAGGGCAAAAAAAAGATGAGATGAATCTCACCTTTTTATATCCCCATTTTATAGTCATATTCTTTTGCCTTGTCAGGTGCTGAATTTTCGTATTCCATTTTTAAAAAGGGCTTGTATGAAGGCTCTACTTTTTTCACGAACGAAAAGGATTGGAGCTTTTCTATAATTTCCTCTGCGTCGTCCTGGTTACAGTAAACCACAACATATTTTAGCTTTTTTGACACATAATGGACATTTCCAAAACGTCTGAGCATTTTGGCCTGTTTTAGTGAATACAGCCAAACAACTAATCCTTGTCTTTGAACAAACATAATTTTTTCCCCTTCAATGCAGGCTTCTTTTTAAATAAGTCTAGCACATGAAAAGGTTTTATTTCAATCCTTACCCCTTTAGCTCACATGCTCATTTTTTTAACTGCAGCCACAGCTTCCTCCGCCACCGCAGCCGCTTGAATGACCTTTATCAAAAAACGGGTTGCCGGTCGGGACTTTTATATGCTCGGAGACGGATCGACCAACGTGGAGACTGATTTCATCCAAAAGGCTTTGCAAATCATTTTCCGCCAATTTAAATTCAGCTACGTTTGCGTCCAAGTCCATTTCCCGTTTATATTGACGAATTTGAGTCATCACGTTTTTATAATCAGGATGGTACTTACCAAACCTTTGCACCTCTTCATAAAGGTCTTTAAGCTTCGCGAAACGCTGTATCTTTTGCTGCGTTTCAGGGCTGCTTTGCATTTTATATAAACAAATCCGATAATTTTCAACAATGTCAGATTCGAGAACCATTTTTGCCAGTTGTTCAGCGTAGTCCAGTAATTCAACTCTTTCTGATGTAGCAAGCATGTACGCTCACCTCCACTGACATTTTATCATGAATTCCTCCTGAAAGCGAAAAAATCCATTTAATTAGGGGATATTTACTATAAACTCCTTTTTCAAACCGTAGGAATTATTTTTTAAATCAACCACATCCAGCTTTACCTGGTGGTTCCCTGGAGAAAGATCCTTGATAATGAATACCGCCGAGGAGGCTTCGGATTTTTTCAGTCCGTCTACCCAAATGACAATTTTACCCGTTTTTTGTTTTGAATCCTCTATCTCTCTAAAACTAATTCCCGTTAAAATGCATTCTACAAGCACTTGATTTCCTTTTGTTTCATGTTGAACAATCAGCTCAGGTATTTCGCTTGAGATTGCCTTTGCTTCGTGAAGTATTAAGGCGCCTAAGGACCAGAACAAAATAAAACCAATGAGGATATGTTTTTTCACCAATATCACTCCTTCTCATGTTTGTATTGTTCGCCTTCTCAATATTTTTTAATCCAAACAAAAAAGGCCACACCCAAATTTGTGTGCCCTTTGTTAATTTTGGTTTTTCATTGCTTGGAACATGGAGTACATCATTGAAGCCATTTGCACTCCATTTGTGAATTTCTCCACTTGGTCTGGAATGGTTTTTTTGTAATAGTGTAATGCTGCAATTTCTAGCGATTGAATATCATAAGGATTTCTTGACAGTTTCCGATACCAAAGTGGCTGCTCCCGAATAAATCGTTTTAAATCCTTTTGTCCTTCCACATATTCTAAAATTTCCTTGCGCATATCCCCCACCCTTTAATTAGTCTTGTCTAAATGAAAATGGATGTTTTGGCCCTTCAGGAGGTTTTACAGGATTATTTGGTGCATTACCGCCTTGAAATTGGGAAACAAGGCCTTGGATGGCGCCAATCGCCTGACTGATATTCTGTAGATGGGACTGCATTTGATTGGGATCCATTTTTTTAAAAATTCCCATCACATTGGACATTAAATCCCCTTTGGCTTCTTTCTCATCTTTTACCTCCGCAGCTTCACCATCTGAACCAATTTTCTCCCAACGCTGGTCTTCTTCCCCTAATAAGTACCAGTCCTCGTATAATTCCTGCCAGGTGGCGTTTCCTTTGCGGACCTCCTTAATAATTTTTGGATTATTTTTAACAAATTCTTTAAATTTTTCAACGGATGGGTGCAATTTCTTTTGCGTCATTATCCTCACCTCTGCCCCTATTCATTCCAATAATAAAGTATGATAAACCAGAAGAAATGTGAAACGGCGAATTAGGTTTAAAACATTTATTATTAGGCACACAAGTGGTAAGATGGTCAAAGAAACGCAAAAAAGAAAGAGGTAAAAAAATGAAACAAGAGTTAAGGCATCTTTTAGAAGATTGTATCGAGAATGGCTCGGAAACAGACTTGGAAAGTCTCGCCTCCCTATTACGAGGGGTTCAGCAAAAGATTGATAAGAACAGTGATACCTATATTGGCCATCTTCTCCATATGGATAGAAAAATGGACAAAAACACGTGTGAAATTACCATCCCCATTAATCCAATCATTCATAATAATTTAGACATTGTTCATGGCGGAATTACAGCCACAGTTTTGGATACTGCAATGGGTTCATTAGCAAACTATGTTTTGCCAGAAGGTTTGGGGGCCGTAACTAATCAGCTTAATATCCATTATATTGCCCCTGGAATTGGGGACACATTAAGCTGCAAGGCTGACATCATTCATCATGGCACAAAAACAATCGTCGTCTCAGGCACCGCCTACCGAAATGACGGCAAAAAAATAGCCTATGCCACCGGCACATTTTTTATCATAAATAAATAAGAAGGGGTTTAATGATAATGGTTACAGCCATTCTTATCCCGATTATTTGTTTTTATTTCTACCTGCTGACTAAAAAAGAGATGAAAGAGCACGATGAAAAATGGCTTGCTGCAGGGAATGTAAGGGAAGAAGCAATATTAACAGGTGAAATTAAAAGCATCGACGAAAGCAAGGAACGCTATTATTATCACCGTTATCTTTTGGTTCAGACAATAAAACTTCAAACTGATGCAAAAATAGTCACTGCCAAAAGAATGACTCCTGTTACGAAAAACATGGAAAAATGCTTATTTACACCAGGCCATTTCATTCGTCTATACGGGAGCTGGGAAGGAAATACGTTTTTATTTAACCGATATGATTCGAAAACTCCGAACGGCTAATTTTATAAGAAATAATAAAGGGAGAAAGTGCAGGACCCTGCTTCTTCTCCCTTTTATTGTTCTGTTTTTTGGATAAAGTTTTGCGTATAATATTTTTGATATACACCAACACCAAGATGGGTGAATTCCTTATTTAATAACGAATCCCTGTGGCCCTTGCTGTTCAGCCACCCTTCAACCGCAGCAGGCCCGTCCGTATAATTGGCGGCGATATTCTCACCAGCCGTTTTATAGGCAACCTCAGCTTTATTTAATCGATCGGCAAGACTGCCAAATTTTTTAGATGTATGTGAAAAATCATTATTCAATGCCATATCCTTACTATGGCCAAATGCTACTTCAGCCGTACCATCGTCCCATTTTAATGGATCCAATTTGTACCTTTGCCTTAACACATTTGAAATATCAAAAATTTCTTGTTCTGCCCCTGTTTCAATCTTTTCCCACATTTCTTCGTCAGGCATAGGCTGTTCGATTAATTCACCGCGATAGACGAGCTCATAAGGGCGCTGCTTGATAAACGTCTCACCATTTAAAATGCGTACGCTTGAAAGAGTACCCTTGAATTTATCAATATAAAGCTGAAAAAAAACATCACCCAGCTGAATGATTGGTCGCAGGTTTAAATCTGTGTCATTTAATTCAAACCGATAGTTATTCCCATTCAAATCGATATTGATATTCGTTTCGAAAAATTGCGTATTAAATATTTCTTCAACCGGCTGCCCGATCTCAAAAGGGGATATATTCAAATTTTCACCAAGGACGAAAATCGTTGCCACATGACTATTTTCAATCCCAACTTGAACATAACGTTTAAAGTCCAAGTTATAAATATACCATTGATAACCGTATGGAGTCTCATCAATTCGCTGTGGTTCCCCAAGTTCTTTGACAATGTCCGCAGCATTTTTGCCTATCAATAAAGACAAACCTTCTTCAGGTTTTTTCAATTTATTGTTTGATTGCGAATTAGGATTTTGCTGATAAGTTTGTTCCATTTCTGAGGTGCTGTCTTTCTTTATTAAAACCTTATCCTGATTCTTTTCATTTATGCCAACATAAAAGCCAATTGTGACGATTACCGCAGAAAGCACCAAAATTCGTAAAAGCGTCTTCAGAGGCTACACCCTCTCTATTACTATTTCTACCATTATATGTACTGTTAGAATAATTATAGCATTTATATCTTTTTAAGTAATACCCGTTTTCCTAAAATGTCTGAAAATGCTTAATTAAAAAAGAAAACAGGCACCGGGGCGCCTGTTTAGAACTATTTGTCCTATAATAAATTACTATCTTAATGCTGCGCACTATTATAGTTTTGTTCAGAAATTTGTGTCAAGGCCTGCCTTGCTTGATCATCAGTTAGTTCACGGATTGCAAAATCGCCAAGTGATACAATACCAATCAACTTCTCATCCTCTACAACGGGCAAACGACGAATTTGATGCTGTGCCATTAATTTTGCCGCCTCTCTAGTAGAAGCCTCTGGAGAAACAGTAATCAGGTCATTGCTCATGATTTCCTCCACTTTGGATGAGCCCGGATGCTTTTCTGCCACGCCTCTAATGACAATATCACGATCAGTAATCATACCAACAATTTTTTCTTTATCGACAATAGGAATAGCCCCTACATTTAACTCTTTCATTTTAACGGCTACTTCATAGATATTATCTAATAGAGTACAGCAGTCTACCTCATCAGTCATAATATCACGGATTTTTTCCATAAAATCGCCTCCAAAATTTATAGCTCTTTTCGTAAATTAGAATATCCAGCCATAATGGATTTATTCGTTAAATGATTTCGTTGCAAGTTACAGAAATTTCATCTATTATTAAATTGAATTAATCTTGCTTTATTACCAAATAATGAATACAGGCAAGCGTTTCTAGGAGGGATTTATTTATGAAATTCGAAAATACTGGTATTGAGGAGTTCAAAGCAGACATAAACCGGCTTGATGACGTAATGCATCAGCATGGTTTAGTGCGCGCAGGACAATGGGATTATGAACGCGTTACATACGACAAAAAGTTTGAACTAAGAGAGGGAGTATTTTACCTTCGGATCCAAGGCTATTCTGTTGAAGGCGATGTAGATACCTTCAAAGCTGTGGTTCAATTGATGACTCCTCTGTTGGGAAAACATTATTACCCACACGGTGTTGAATACGGTGAAGGTGAAAACTTCCCTGCATCACTTGTAAATCAATGCAAAAAAATTATCGAAGATGTAAAAAATGAAATCAGCAAATTTGCTGTATAACGCACAAAAAGCCGCATGAATGTTAATCATGCGGCTTTTTTGATCTTAAAAACCTAAAATCGCTTTAATCATGGAAGTTGTTTCTCCGCCTCGGTAAAATACGTATAAGAGCAGGTAGACCACTACTCCGGTAGCGGCTGAAAAAAACCAGACGATGCTGGTAAAGGGGCCAAGACGGCGATGGAAGGTGAGTTTATTTTTATATCCTGAAATAAGAGACATTATCCCCAAGACTGCTCCTAACGTGGCCAAGGTAATATGAAAAATCAAAAATACAGTGTAGAATATTTTGATATTATCCGGTCCACCAAAGGATGTGTTCCCAATGAATATAGTTCTAGATGCATAAATAATAAAGAAAATAAGAGCAAAAATACCTGCAAAAAACATAGTCCGTTTGTGAGCTTCCAATTTTCTTTGTTTAATTTGCCACCAGCCGATGGCAACTGTAATCCCGCTTAAAACGATAAAAGTGGTACTAATCGTGGGTAAAATTGGTATCGAATCCATGCATAAATCCTCTCTTTTTGTTTATTCTCCTCTTATAGTAGAGTAAACCTTCCTAAACTTCAACCAAAAGAAAAAGAGGTTGTCATTCGGACAGCCTCTATTTAATAAGCGATGGATTTAATTTTGGATTTAAATCGCGCTCGGTTTCTGCTTGGTCCTTACGATACCATTCAAAAAAGACGCGGAAAAGGATTACCCCATAAATGATTTCCTGCATAATCTTCATCAATACTCCGCCAAGCTGTTGGTCGTGGATTAAGGACATCGAACTAAACAGCTCAGGACCGCTTAAATTTAAGCTGTTAAAATTAGCGGTACCCACACACAAGCTCATCACGTTGCCCCATACATGCGGATCAGAATAAGTAGCATAAATAGGTGTGTCAGCAAAGATAATCAATGCGCAGGCCGGTGTTAAAAGAATGCCATCCGCAAAAATATACCCAACCTTTTTTAAACCGCTTAGGGTTTGATGCTCAGGAAGCTGATTAATTAATGGCCACCACATAAAAATGGCAACGACAAACAATAGAATCGAATAGCCTGCATGCAGCCAAATATTTTGCATGACATGATCAAAAATGATAGGAACATGGTAAAACGAAAATAACCCGTTAAAGATTATTAGAGCCATAAGCGGTCTAGTGAAAAACTTAAAGAGAGAGTTAAAAACTCCGATGCGTAAAACCGCTCTCCACAGCCATGCTGGTACACCCAAAATGAATAAAGGCGGAACAATCAAGACCAGTGCAGCCATCTGAATCATATGAATATAAAACATCAAATGGGCCATTAAGTCCAATGGAGATCCTTTAATAGCATACAAAAGAATCATTGAGGTAAGAAATAAAGACCCTTGCTGCCATGTTAATGGCTCACTGTCCTGGAAACGGTGTCTAAATCTTGTGGTTAGAAGAAAAAATCCTCCTGTCAAAACAATCATAATCAATAAAAAATACGGGCTCCATAGCGCTTGAAAACCAAATATATCCAAGGTAAGCACTGCAATATCACCTCTAAAAATAGTTAAAGAATCATCAACTTTATTATACCCTTGGCTTTTGGGATAGGCAAAGAAATGATGCTGCATATGTTTTCCAATTACTAAAAAAGAAAATCGGCTAAAAGCCGATTTTCTTTTTTATTCCTACCACCAAATAATGGTCATAAATGCCCAAATCATAACCAAGCCAACAAATAAACCTGAAAACAGGAATAAAGTTGGAGCCTCATGGCCTTTATGACTCATATGCATAAAATAAAACAATTGGAAAACCACTTGCACGAACGCTAAAAGAACGATAAATGGTATAGTAAACCACGCTGTAAATCCTTTAGCAGCTACAGCAGCAAACGCAATCAATGTTAAGAAAATCATTAAAGCAAATGAAATGACTTGATATCTCATCTCTTCCGCACTTTTACGGCGGCGATATTCAAGGTCAACTCTTGGGTTCCCTGAATTTAATTGTTGATTTGCCATCAGTTTATCCCACCATTCCCATTAAATATACAATAGTAAAGATGAATACCCATACAACATCAATAAAGTGCCAATACAAACTAAATACATAGAATTTTGGCGCGTTGTATAAGTCTAAGCCGCGTTTTGCATTACGTAACATTAACGATAAGCACCAAGCTAATCCGAAAGCAACGTGAGCTCCGTGGAAGCCAACAAGTGTATAGAAAGCCGATCCAAAAGCACTGCTTGTAAATTTATGCCCTTCATGAACATAATGTGTGAACTCATAAACTTCAAGTCCTAAGAACCCAAGTCCTAATAGGACAGTAAGACCTAACCACACCATCATTTTTTTGAAGGCAAAGTTTTTCATTTGGTAAATAGCGTAAACACTTGTTAATGAGCTTGTTAGTAACAGCATCGTTGCCACGAAGGTCAACGGAAGTTCAAATAAATCCTTTGCCAGAGGCTGAGAGGTATTTGGCACTTTATCCTTTAACGAAAGGTAAGTGGCGAAGAGAGAGGCGAATAGCACAGTCTCTCCCCCTAAGAATAACCAAAAACCTAAAAATTTATTTTTCGCTTCAAGGGTTGATTTCTCCGGCTCTGCAGGCCAAGTTTCATAAGTTAATTTTTCTTCAGCGTGCATTATGCCTTAACCCCCTTATTATCATCATCGTTCATTAATTCTTCTTTATGAATATGGAAACCATGGTCATCTTTAACAGAGCGTAATAACATGGAACCAAATGTTACGAGCAGACCAATAAACAAGACTGGCAATGCCCATCCCTTATCATCCACATGGTACATAGCACCAAAAGCGGCGATGAAAAGACCAAGCGATGTTGTAAATGGCAAGAAAGAAGAGTTTGGCATATGAATGTCACCAAGCGGTTCAGCAGGTGTCATTTCTGTCTTACCTTCCATTTTCTCTAACCAGTAAGCATCCAAGCCGCGGACAAGTGGAAGCTGCTTAAAGTTATAGAACGGCGGTGGAGATGGAATAGACCATTCTAATGTACGGCCATCACCCCATGGGTCATTTCCAACTCTAACATTTTTTACAGATGTCACAATGATGTTAATCAATAACACAATAACACCGACAGACATGAAGGCAGCTCCAATGGAACTGATCATGTTTGAAGTTTCAAAGCCCTGCCCTGGCAGATAGGTAAATACGCGGCGCGGCATCCCCCATAGACCAAGGAAGTGCTGGATAAAGAATGTCATATGGAAGCCAATGAAGAAAGTCCAGAACGTAATCTTTCCCATTGTTTCATTTAACATTGTTCCAAACATCTTAGGCCAATAAAGATGTGTACCCGCTAAAAGCGCTAATACTACACCACCAACAATAACGTAGTGGAAGTGGGCAACAACGAAATATGTGTCATGATATTGATAGTCAGCGGCTGCAGAAGCCAGCATAACCCCGGTTACCCCACCCATAACGAATGTAGGGATAAACGCAAACGCATAATGCATTGGTGTTGTAAACTTAACACTACCGCCCCACATTGTGAACAGCCAGTTAAAGATTTTAATACCTGTCGGTACCCCAATTGCCATTGTCGCTACAGCGAAGATAGCATTTGCAACTGGGCCAAGACCAGTTGTAAACATATGGTGTGCCCAAACCATGAATCCTAAGAAACCGATTAACACTGTTGCGAAAACCATGGATGAGTAACCAAATAAACGTTTTCTTGAGAACATTGCAAAGATTTCCGAGAAAATACCGAAAGCTGGCAAGATCAAGATATATACTTCTGGGTGACCAAAGATCCAGAATAAGTGTTCCCAAATTACGGTATTACCACCTTGAGCGACTTCAAAGAAATTAGCTCCAAATAGACGGTCAAACATCATTAATACTAATCCCACTGTTAATGGAGGGAATGCAAAAAGAATAAGTGCTGACGTTACAAATGTAGTCCAAGTAAACAACGGCATCCGCATATAGGTCATTCCAGGTGCACGCATGTTAATGATGGTTACAAGGAAGTTAATACCACCAATCAACGTACCTAAACCTGAAATCTGTAAACCTAAAACATAGAAATCAACACCATGTCCTTTGGAGTGAATAGCAAGAGATGCATAAGATGTCCAACCAGCATCTGGAGCTCCTCCTAAGAACCAAGAAAGGTTTAGAAAAATTCCGCCAAAGAAGAACAACCAAAATCCTAATGCGTTCACATAAGGAAAAGCTACGTCACGCGCTCCTATCTGGAGTGGCATAACGGCATTCATGAACGCGAACACAAGCGGCATGGCAGCTAAGAAAATCATTGTTGTTCCGTGCATTGTAATGATTTCATTAAATGCCCCGGCGCTTACAAAATCATTGTTAGGAACTGCAAGCTGGATACGGATAAAGACAGCTTCAATACCGCCAACTAAGAAGAAAAATCCACCTGCAATCAGATATAGGATGGCGATTTTTTTATGGTCAACTGTTGTTAAAAAGTCCCATAAAGTTGCACCAAATCCCTTTTTTTGAGCATAGGTACTCACGTTTTTACCTCCCTTTCAACCAAATCCCCTATTAGTCCTGAACCTTTAAGCCCATCAGATATTCTGCTAAAGCATTTAGCTGATCTTCCGTCATTTGCGGATACTTACCAGTCATAGTGTTGCCTGGCTTATAGGTTTCTGGATTACGAATCCAATTTTTTACTTCTTCCTTATTATGGTCCAAAATACCAGCAACACGTGATCTTTCGCCAAAGTTTGAAAGGTTCGGCGCGATACGAGCTGTTTCCGGCATTTTGTTTTCAGGTGTTACAGCATGGCAGCCAATACAGCTTTTATTAAAGATATCCTGACCTTGCTGTGCTAAAGCAGTTTGCGCTTTTTCAGGCGCTTTGACGCTCTGCATATCTTTCACCCAAGCATTGAAATCGTCTTTGCTCATTGCTTTTACTTTAAAGTCCATTAAAGCATGGGATGGTCCGCAAAGCTCGGCACATTTCCCGTAGAAAAGATTTCCTGCTTCATTAGCCTTTTCTGCATCAAACTCTAACCAAAATTTATTAATATTGTCTGTATTCGTATCAAGTTTTCCGCCTACAGCCGGAATCCAGAAGGAGTGCTTAACATCCATGGATTTCAAACTGAAATATACCTTTTCATCGGTTGGTACAACCAGTTCTTGGCTGGTTACAATTTTTTGTTTAGGATATTCGAAATCCCACCAATATAAATGGGAACGAACATTAACTACAACTGCTTTAGAGTTCTTGTCATCCATTGTTTTAACATCCGCAAGCTTAAATGTTGCAGAAACAGTTGGAACAGCTAGAACCAAAAGCAAAAGAATCGGAATAACGGTCCAAATAATTTCTAATTTATGACTTCCTTCTACCTGTTTTGGTATTCTGTCATCCTTCCTTCTAAAACGGAAAAAGACGATAACGAAAATTAACAAAACAACAATAATAACGCCAACCATAATTATCGTACTTAGCCCCATCAAATCGTACTGGATGTCAGCAACTTCACCGGCTGGAGTTAATGTGGATAAATATGGTTTACCACAACCGGAAAGTACAAGCGCTACCATCGCAAACAGCGAGAATAAACGCCAATTTGCTAGCCTTTTCATGCTTAATCAAACCCCTCTTTCACTTTTAGTTTATTATTTTATTGATTGATCAAAGAAGTATGTACGACCCCTTTCCCGCAAAGAAATTGCTTCAGGAAAGATACGTCAGCAAAACTAGATTAATGTAACTATAACCATCGCCACAAAAATAATAGTCAAATATTGCAATGAGTAAACAAACATTAGTTTTGCCCACTTTATGTCATCTTTGATCTTATATCCATAAATCCCTAATGCAAGCCAGCCGAGATTTAAGACGGTGGCAAGAATTAGAAATGGGATTCCTAATTTAGTAAGAAAAAATGGGATTGGCAAAAGAACTGCAACCCAGAGTAAAATGTGATTTTTTGTCGTTTTAAACCCTTTCACTACAGGAAGCATTGGGATGTTCGCAGCTTTATACTCTTTCACCCTTCTCATCGCCAAAGCATAGAAATGAGGCGGCTGCCAAACAAACATTAACACAAATAACGCCCATGCCATGACATCAAGATTTGCATCTACTGCAGCCCAGCCAATTAACGGTGGTACAGCCCCAGAAATACTGCCAATAATGGTATTAGAGACTAGCTGTCTTTTTGACCATAATGTATATAAGAAAACATAACTAAAAACTCCAAGCAGTCCTATTACTGTTGCAGTTATCGTTGTAAACAATAAAAACAGTGTTCCCAGTCCTATAAGTAAAATACCTAATCCCAAAACTTTTACCGGCACCACTTTCCCGGTAACAGTAGGTCTAGATTTTGTTCTTTCCATTAAGTGATCGATATCCCGGTCAACGTAATTGTTTATTGCACAGGAACCGGCAACGATTAAAGCCGAACCCGCCACTGTATAGAAGACAATATCTAAATTATTCAAAAAGCTAAGGCCGGAAAAATGCAATGCGAGCCAAAGACCTGTAAAGACAGTGATCAGATTGGAATTAACGATTCCAATTTTGATAAGGGCCATAAAGTCTTTCCAAACGGATGTTTTTTCTGAAACAGAATCCAGGCTTGTCGCACCATTTCCTATGGCAGCCTTTGAGTTGGACATTTAATTTCTCCTCCTGATTCTTAATACTGTCCTTTATCACTTGATGAAGCATACCCTCATTATGTATACCGTGATTTTAATAACACTTTCTCTGTATATTAAATCACACTTTCAGGAATTTTTGTGAACTTTTTTTGAATAATTTTTGACTAATTTGTGACTAAATAAAATTTCTTCTTATTTTCCCCTTGTTCTGACCATTAAAGTTTTGTAAAAAAATAAAAAGGAAAGTCTTTTATGTATTTATATCAACAGTATGGATATTGGATTGTCGGAATTAAGACTGCAGTATGCAAACCCTTCGGTCTCTTGAAAAATTCATCCCTCTATAGTTCTAACAGACTACACCCTAAGTTTCAACGTTTTCCACTATAATAATAGTGATAAATTAACATTATCCATTTTCAAAAAAAATCCTATAAGAAACTAGGCTGAAATTCTGTTCTTTTTTGGGATAATTCGTTATGATGTATAAGTACTTTTAATCTTGCTTCTTTTTTTATCCATTATACTGTCAAGAATTTTTTTTGACAAATTATTGAACTTTAGTTAGAGGTGAAATTTTTTGCGACGCTCTTTGAAGTGGTTGGCTGTTGCCACCACCATTGGAATGATACTTATTTTACTCGGCGGGGCACTCGTTACCAAAACGGGTTCCGGAATGGGCTGCGGCAGATCTTGGCCATTATGCCACGGCAAGATTCTGCCTTCGGACATTACACCGGAACTTATTATTGAACTTGCCCACCGGCTTGTTTCAGGTGCAGTCGGCATCATGGTATTAATATTGTCCGTTTGGTCTTGGAAGGCAATCGGGCATATAAGGGAAACAAAATTTCTTTCCTTTCTGTCTTTTTTCTTTTTGCTGCTCCAGGGGTTAATCGGAGCTGCTGCAGTAAAATGGGGACAATCTGATTTCGTCCTGGCTTTACATTTCGGTATTTCTCTCATTTCATTTGCGGCTGTTTTCTTATTAACGCTGCTCATTTTTGAAATCGATAAAAAGTTCGCCGCCGAGAAACTCTATATTGATAAACGGATGGGTTTCCATATTATTGGCGTTACCATTTATAGTTATATCGTCATTTATACCGGCGCCCTTGTCCGTCATACAAAATCAAGCCTTGTCTGCAGGGATTGGCCATTTTGTCTTAACGATTCTCCCGGACTTCCAAGCAATCTATATGAATGGGTGCAAATGGGCCACCGAACGGCCGCGGGCTTGATTTTTCTCTGGATTCTTTACATTACTGTGCTTGCTGTCCGTCATTATAAGCACCAAAGAGTCCTATATTGGGGCTGGATTATTTCGTTTATATTAGTATCATTGCAAGTAACCGCAGGCGCATTTATCATTTTTAGCCGCCTAAACCTTTACATCGCCTTGCTGCATGCTTTTTTTATTACTTGTTTATTTGGTCTCTTAAGCTATTTTGTCCTTTTATATTCAAGGTCAAAAAGGAACTTTCATTAAAAAAAGGCTGTCTCGAGTTTGAGACAGCCTTTTTCTTTATGCTTTAACTAGTTCAATCAAGAGGTCACCAGTTTGAATAGAGTCACCGTTTAATGCGTAGATGTCTTTTACAACACCGGAAAATGGTGCTTGAACGGTCGTTTCCATCTTCATCGCTTCCGTAATCATCAAATGATCACCACGTTCGACCTTTTCGCCCTTCTCTACCAATACTTTAATAACTGTTCCAGGCATCGAGGCGGAAATATGGTTTTCATTTTTCGGATCCCCTTTAAGTCGAGAGACAACCTTTGCTTTAATACTCTCATCTTTTATAACCACTTCACGAGGCTGGCCATTTAATTCAAAATAGATGACTCTTGTCCCGTCTGCCTGCGGCTGACCAATCGAAACTAATTTCACAATTAGCGTTTTACCTGTTTCGATTTCTACTTCAATTTCTTCGCCCAAGCGCATTCCATATAAGAAGGTTGGAGTATCAAGAACTGAAATATCCCCATACAGCTCTGTTGTTTTAGCATATTCCATAAACACCTTTGGATAAAGGGCATACGAAATAATTTCAAAATCAGTTACCTGTCTTCCCAATTCCTCATAAAGCTCTTCTTGTAACGTATTAAAATCAACTGGTTCAAGCAGTTCTCCAGGTCGCACTTCCAAAGGCTTCTTGCCTTTTAAAATCACCTTTTGCAGCTCCTCAGGGAATCCGCCATGCGGTTGACCTAAATAGCCTTCAAACAATTCAACAACTGAATCAGGGAAATCGAGCGAATTTCCTTTCAATACGACGTCTTCCTCGTTTAAGTCATTTTGCACCATGAACAACGCCATATCGCCAACAACCTTTGAGGATGGGGTTACCTTTACAATATCGCCAAACAGTTGGTTTACACGGGAGTACATTTCCTTTACTTCATCCCAGCGCTCGCCAAGCCCTACTGCCTTTGCCTGCTGCTGAAGGTTGCTGTATTGCCCCCCCGGCATTTCATGCTGATAAATTTCCGAATGCGGCGACATCATTCCGGACTCAAAATCTTGATAATATTTACGGACATCCTCCCAATAATGGGAAAGCTTTTCTAGAGCATCGATGTTTACATCAGGCTTTCGCTGATTGCCTTCTAAAGCGTAATAAAGGGAGTTACCACTCGGCTGGGAGGTTAACCCTGCCATTGAACTCATGGCAACATCGACAATATCTACACCTCCGTCGATTGCACGGGCATAAGTATAAATCCCATTACCACTAGTATCATGAGTATGAAGGTGGATTGGTATATCGATTGTCGCTTTTAATTCTGACACAAGCCGGTAAGCAGCTTCTGGCTTCAATAGGCCTGCCATATCCTTTATGCCAAGAATATGGGCACCTTGATTTTCAAGCTCTTTGGCGAGGTTTTTATAGTATTCAAGATTGTATTTCGTTCTCGTAGGGTCCAATATATCCCCAGTATAACAAATGGATGCTTCGGCGATCTTTCCTGTTTGCCTTACAGCGCCGATAGCCACTTCCATTCCCTTGATCCAGTTTAAGCTGTCAAAAATTCGAAACACATCTATCCCTGCCGACGCTGATTGCGTAACAAATTCCTTGATCAAATTGTCAGGATAGTTTTTATACCCAACAGCATTTGCTCCGCGAATTAACATTTGGAACAGAACATTCGGAATCTTTTCGCGAAGATTCAAGAGACGGTCCCAAGGGTCTTCCTTAAGGAACCGGTAGGCCACGTCAAACGTAGCTCCTCCCCACATTTCAAAAGAAAATAGCTCCGGCAATAGCTTTGCTGTCGGTTCGGCGATATGAGCGATATCAGTTGTGCGCATCCGTGTTGCGAGCAATGATTGATGGGCGTCCCGGAAAGTTGTGTCAGTTAACAGCACCTGCTTTTGATCTTTTACCCACTGGACGAGGCCATCTGCTCCTTGCTTTTCTAAAATTTGTTTAGTCCCTTCTTTATATGCTAAATCAAATGGCAGAGAAGGAATTCGGGGCTTTGAAAAAACAGGTCTTTTCTTTTTTTCAATGCCCGGAAAACCATTTACTGTGACGGTGCCGATATAGGACAGCATTTTTGTTCCCCTGTCTTTACGGACTGGGAAAATAAACAGTTCAGGTGTTGTATCAATAAAGGAGGTATCATACTTGCCATTTAGGAACAATTCATGTTTCACAACGTTTTCTAAAAATGGAATATTCGTTTTGATTCCTCTTATCCTAAATTCCTGCAAATTACGAACCATTTTTGCAGCCGCCTGTTCAAACGTCAATGCCCATGTGGAAAGCTTCACTAATAATGAATCATAGTAAGGAGTAATGACTGCGCCTTGAAATCCATTCCCGGCATCTAGTCGAACGCCAAAACCACCACCAGAGCGGTACGCCATAATTTTGCCGGTATCAGGCATGAAGTTATTTAACGGGTCTTCTGTTGTAACCCTGGATTGAATAGCATATCCATATAAAAGAATCTTTTCTTGTTCCGGTATCCCAATTAAAGGCCCATGCAGTTCATGTCCTTCGGCAACTAAAATCTGTGTCTGGACAATATCGATACCTGTTACCATTTCTGTAATGGTATGCTCCACTTGAACACGAGGGTTTACCTCAATAAAATAAAAGTCATTCTCCGAAACTAGAAATTCCACTGTTCCTGCATTGATGTAATTGACATTTTTCATTAATTTTACAGCTGCATTACAAATCTGCTTTCTTAACTCATCAGTAAGGGAGACGCTTGGAGCAATCTCGACCACCTTTTGGTGGCGCCGCTGGACAGAGCAATCCCTGTCAAAAAGATGAACGATATTTCCTTCTTTATCTCCAATAATCTGAACCTCAATATGCTTAGGTTTTTCAATTAATTTTTCCAGATAAACATCATCGTTTCCGAAGGCTGCCTTTGCTTCTGATTTAGCCCGTTCAAATGCTTCACGAACTTCTTCGCGGCTTCTGACAATTCTCATTCCTCGTCCACCGCCGCCAAGCGCTGCTTTGATGATGATTGGGAAGCTATGTTCTTCGGCAAATTCCAGCACTTCCTCAACACTGTTAACAGGGCCGCCGCTCCCTGGTATAACTGGTATTCCCGCCAGTTCAGCTTGGTAGCGGGCTTTTACCTTATCGCCAAACATATCTAAATGTTTAGATGCAGGACCGATAAACACAATCCCTTCTTCTTCGCAGCGTCTGGCAAAGTGGATATTCTCCGACAAAAACCCATAGCCCGGATGAATGGCGTCTGCACCACTTCTTTTAGCAATCCCAATGATTCCTTCAATATCCAGATAGGCATCAATTGGTTTCTTTCCTTCGCCCACTAAATATGCCTCATCTGCTTTATAGCGATGATAAGAGCCGGAATCCTCCTTTGAATAAATCGCAACAGTTCGAATATTCAGTTCAGTACAGGCGCGAAAAACCCTGATTGCAATTTCTCCACGGTTTGCAACCAATATTTTATTTATTTGTCTTGCCACATAAAACACCTCAATCTATGTATTTTTAAAAATGCGGGAGGCTGATAATCAGCCCCCTCATTTTTATTTCATATAAATAACTTTTCCATTACCGCTTTGCACTTTAGTATCCACTGTTTGTTTTTTGGTTTTATATTTTTTCTCATATTTAACAAACATAGAAACGTTCACAAGGATTCCCATTGCCGCAGCCAGCATTAACAAGGAGGAACCTCCATAGCTGATGAACGGCAGCGGAACACCTGTTAACGGAATAACCCCAGAGATCCCGCCAAGATTGATAAATGTTTGAATCCCAATCATACTTGAAATCCCAATCGCAAGGAGACTGCCGAAGGGGTCCTTACATTGCAAGCCGATATAAATCCCACGCAAAACAATATAAGCCAGCAGCAGAATGACAAAGCCTACACCCCAGATTCCTAATTCCTCGGCAATTACCGCCATAATAAAGTCAGTATGAGATTCCGGCAAATAGCCCAGCTTTTGAATACTTTTACCTAGGCCCAAACCATTTACTCCGCCCTGTCCTATCGCAATAAAGGAATTTGCTAGGTGAAAGCCAGCGTTTTGGGCATCAGCAAACGGATCGCCCAAGACTGAGAAACGTTCGAGCCGTTCTTTCGAAAAGATGAATCCCTTAGCCGCAATAAAAAGAGGCAGGATAATGATTAAAGCCATCACAAGCAGTTTCCCGATCGTTTTATAATTCATTCCAGAACTAAAAATGATCATGCCGGCAATGAGGGCAATGATGCTCGCTGTGCCGTAATCAGGCTGAAGAGCAATTAATACACAAACTATAAAAAGAAAGAAAATTGGAGGTAGTACCCCTTTGTTAAATTGATTGATATAATCCTGCTTTTTCGAATAAACAGCTGCCAAATAAATGATAATTGCCAGTTTCACAAATTCAGAAGGCTGAAATTTAAAACCACCAATCTGATACCAGCTTTGTGCACCGCCTGCGACAGTACCAAATACGAAAAGTCCCAATAAAGTGATAAGGGAGGTCAAAACAATAAATACCATTACTTGCGTAAACTTCATAATTTTATACGGAATGATAGCGGTAAAAAGGAAGATCAAAGCAAACAATAGCAGCCACATTTTTTGCTTTTGATAAAAATAATCACTTGGCACATCATACCTTTGGACGGCCCAAGCCATGCTGGAGCTATAGATCATGATTAAACCAAAAGTACATAAAAGTATAATGGCAATGATTAGAGAATAATCATATGATTTTAATATTTTCTTTACCATGCTTACATCCTCATTTTCAATTTAGGTTTATACCATTCTATTATAATCGAAATTTCATGTTATGACTTGAGGAAACAATTATTTGTTACAAGATTTTAATAGAGAAAATTCAGAAAAGTGAGGTAAAAAATATTAACTCTATATATAACAAAAAACTCAAACAATCGCAAGCATTGTTTGAGTCCTTTTGTGTTATTTTTTTATGGATGCATCGTGAAGCGCAGATAGTTCTCGTTCCAATTGATCTAAAATCGCTTTCCCATCCTTGCTATCTATTAAGCCCAATCTTACCGCAAAGTCTATTTCTCTAGATAGGCCAAACATTTGGGTATCCAACACCTCTTCATAAAGAGGGCATTGAGGCATCGTGAGATTGTCCATTTGCACTTTGATAAGCTTTAATATTTTTTCAGCGTCTGCCTGCAATAAGGCAAAAGCTTTTTCCTGGTGATTCACGATCATTTCAGACGCCAACATTGATCCCCCCATTTCAGAGCGAATATTCAACTTATCTATAAATTTTACCTTTTGCAGCGAAAAATTGCAAGAACAATAAGCCTTAGCTGCCGCTCGATTGAATAATTATGACTTTCGAGCAGAAAAAGGCTATACTTAATAATGTAAATAAGGAGGATTGACCATGGAACGCATTATCAATATAACAGGTAAAGTAAAATATCCAATCACACTTGACCCAAGTGTTTGGATTTTCGATGATCGCCGGCTTGATTTAACTACTCATTTTTCAACTGAAAAAGATAATACCGATTCTACGGAAGCATATACTAAAGCCGTGTCAAAGCACTGGGACCGTGAAATCATGGAAGGAGCCGTCTTCCCTCCGACATTAAAAACAGAGCGCATATATGAAAAACAAAAGATGCTAACCGGAACCTTCGGAATTCTGTTTAAACCATTTCTGAAAAATTCCGAGCCGGCAAGCACCGCATCAGTGCTTGTAATTGAAACAGAAGATGATAATTATGAGCTGCCCTTAAATGAGGCCTTTGAGTTGATTTTGGGATTCTCAGATAAAGGCAAGCAGCTATCCGCTGATGGCCCTGTTCATGTTTATTTTGGCGACGGCTCAAACCAGCAAAATCCTATTAAGAAAGTAAAAGGTTTTATCGTAAAATAGGACGGGCAATTTTGCCCGTTTTTACTTACAATAAATCCGCGGCTAGCCGTGCCAATCCTGACCTTTCCCCTTTTAATAGTTTCACATGACCGGAAATAACTTGATTTTTAAATTTCTCCACGACATAGGTTAAACCGTTATTATAAGCATCAAGATATGGATGATCAATCTGCTCCGGATCCCCCATTAAAACGATCTTACTGTCCTCTCCTACCCTGGTTATAATCGTTTTCACTTCATGCTTGGTCAGATTCTGCGCTTCATCGATAATAATAAATTGCTTAGGAAGACTCCTCCCCCGAATATAAGTTAGTGCCTCCACCTCAATGGAACCCATACCAGCTAAGATTGCATCCAGTTCCCCAGGTTTTTTTGTATTAAACAGAAATTCTAAATTATCAAAAATTGGCTGCATCCACGGCCGCAGCTTTTCCTGCTTTTCACCTGGCAAAAAGCCTAAATCCTTGCCGACCGGAACAATCGGCCGGGCGACGAGCAGTTTTTTATATTCGTGAAAATCCTCTGTCTGCATAAGTCCAGCGGCTAATGCCAGCAAGGTTTTTCCTGTTCCTGCTTTGCCGATTAAAGTTACTAGCGGGATATCTTTTCGCAGCAGCAATTCGATTGCCATTGTTTGCTGTACATTCCGCGAATGAATTCCCCAAACATGCTCTTGGTTCAGCGCTAGCTTCTTGACCTTCTTGGCCGTTATATTAACCATCCCAATCGCCGAGGCCGAGCTTCCGAGGGAATCCTTTAATATCAGAAATTGGTTTGGATAAAAGGTATAATTGGCGATTTCTGAGAGTAGAAGTTCTCCTTTCTCATAATAACGGTTTAACAGGTCTTTTGGGATATAGACCTCAAGAAATCCCGTATATAAAGAATCAACTTCCACCACCCGGTCATTTAGAAAATCCTCTGCAGATAGTCCGATGGCATCCGCTTTTACTCTTACTAATGCATCCTTGCTGACTAGAATAACGGGTTTTCCATTCTCCTTTGTTTGTTCCTCTAAAAACAAATTCTTCGCAACCGCAAGAATTCGATTATCATTCGTTTTTTCAACAAAAATATCCTGAAGCTCATGAAATGATCGGTGATTCAGCTCAATTCTGATGGTTCCTCCATTTTCAAGCGGGATTCTTTCATGAAGCTTTCCCGAGGCTCTGAGACCATCAATTAATCTTGATACATGCCTAGCATTTCTACCGATTTCATCCATGTACCTTTTCTTTGAGTCCACTTCTTCAAGTACGACTGCAGGAATAACTACTTCATTATCTTGAAAGGAAAAAATGGAATACGGGTCTTGTAATAAGACGTTTGTATCTAACACGTATATTTTACTCAAAGCGACGCCTCCTGCTTTACTTGGTGTAAGGAAAGTGTAACATTACTATACATGCCATTTTGCCGGTTGGACTTTGGTAAAATATATGTTTATTGGAATAAAGATAGAAGGTGTTCCGCACAATAATTGTTAGTTGGGACCTTCATATCAAATAGAATATTATGTGAATTTTCCCAGTCTTTTAATTAGCCTTTTGGGAGGGTTTTTTATGAAGAAGATTTTAGTGACAGCTGCCATTTTCTTATTATTAACGGGATGTAATACGAATCAAAATAACGAGACGGCAAAAAATCAACAAAATAAATTAGTAAATGTAAAAAATAGCTACATAGAAAGTGTAGACCGAAAAACGGGCCAGGAAATATCAAAGCGGTTGGTGGAACTGGCGACAAGCGTACCGAATGTAAATGATGCAACTGCCGTGGTAATAGGGCGTTACGCAATCGTTGGAATCGATGTAAATGCCAAAATTGACCGTTCTCAGGTGGGGACTATAAAATATTCCGTGGCAGAAAGCCTCAAAAAGGATCGGTATGGTGCCAATGCCATCGTTGTAGCAGATGCCGATACCACTGAGCGGCTCAAAGAAATTCAGGCGGATATAAACAACGGGCGTCCAATCAAAGGGATTATGGAGGAGCTAGCTGACGTTGCCGGGAGGTTAATGCCGGAAATACCTGGAGATTTAATAACCCCTAATCCGAAAAACGCAACGGAAGAACCCGATAAAAAGCTCCCTGCAAAACAAGAAAAACAGCTTGAAAAAGAGCAGGAAAAACAGTCTAATTATCATAAATGAGAAAAAAGCTTAGCTGTAGGCTAAGCTTTTCTTATTGCATCCATGACCTGCCTGTCCAATCTTTCAGCGGCATTTTTATCATAGGTTTTGTCATATTGGACTTCCTGAACAATTTTAGAGCCATAAAACATGACATCCCTTACTTCCTTAATTTTCACTTCAATAAGGGCCAGTTTTAACGGAACGTCTTTCAGTCTTTCTTCTTTTAAATTAGCTTCTCCCTGGATGGAGTATGTAGACTCATTTGCGATAATATTAATAACGACATGGTTATTTTTATTTATATTTTCAATGATTCTGGAACGGTTATCAACCGCAAAATAGATGATATTTTCATCTTTTGCAAGCACCCAGGATATAGCGCTGACATTTGGTCCACCTGTTTCATAATCAACGGTGGCCAGCGTAACAAATCTTTCTTTTTGCAATTCCTCATATAATGGTTTAATTAATTTTGGTTCGACTTGATTGACCATTTCTATTTTCAACTCCTTTTTCTTCATGCTGCCTTAAAACAGATATTCCCATATTACTACTATCTCTTTTTTTCTTCAACTAATACAACGTTCCCCTACAGACAGCCTTGATACTATAGTATAATAAGTAGTAACCAAGAAATATAAAGAGGTGCATAATGAGAGTTAAATGCGTGCTTTGTGATAAAATTGAAACGATTGATGACGAATCTCCAGAGGCAAAACGTTTAAGAAATCGTCCAATCCATACATATATGTGCGATCCATGTCAGGAACGTATAGCGAAAAAAACGAACGACCGGCTGGAAACCGGAAATTTCCGTTTTCTCAGGCCAAAATCAGATAGGGATGAATGGTAAAGAGGCTGACTTTTCCGGTCAGCCTCTTTTTTTAATCTGCAATAGGAAAGTTTTCGTATTTCTCTGGTTCTCTACTGATTTGGTCCAGCATAACTTCAATTAATTCCCGTGGGAAACGTGTTTTTTTACTATCTTCCCCCTGCTGATAGGCAACATAGTACATCACTTCATCGCGCGTAATTTCAACTTTGCTAATATGGTATTCATCCTTAAGCATTCGTTCGAAATGCTTTAAGGTATCTATCGCAGCCGTATCTTCCGGACGGGCATCACTTACTACTTTTATTGTCAGCCAATTATATAAAACATCCTGAACGGAATTCATCGTATCCCCCCATTACTTTGCCTCCGACTGCTGCTTTTTCGATTGATGCAGGCGGATTTTATATATGATTAAGATTAGCGCAGATACAGCTAACGCTTCGGCTACTGGCAATGCATAAGAAAGAATCAGCAAAACTAAGCATCCAATTACGAGACAAGTATAAATGACCACGTTTTTTAAAAGAGGCAGCTTCTTCGCATATCCCAATTTATATACAACGACAGCCAAAATCACGATATATATAAACTGTAGCCAAACAGCCGTTTTAACATCTGTAAGCTGCATGAAAAATCTTAGAGTGGGGGAGAATCCTTCCATTTAAATTGCACTCCTTTTATTAACTCATTTCAGCATATTTTTTCTTTTTAGCCAAACGTTCCCGTTCGTTTTTATCAAGAATTTTCTTACGAAGACGGATTGATTGTGGAGTCACTTCACAAAATTCATCGTCATTTAAATACTCCAAAGATTCCTCCAAGGTCAAGAGACGAGGCTTTTTAATAACAGAAGTCTGATCTTTATTGGCAGAGCGAACGTTTGTTGCCTGCTTAACCTTCGTAATATTAACTGTCAGGTCATTTTCACGAGTATGTTCCCCTACGATCATTCCTTCGTAAATTTCCGTTCCCGGCTCAACAAAAATGGTTCCGCGGTCTTCCACTTGCATAATACCATAAGTTGATGCTTTACCCGACTCCATTGAGACTAGAACACCTTGTCTTCTTCCGCCAACCTGACCCGTAGCCATTGGCTGGTAGCTGTCAAATGTATGATTGATGATTCCGTACCCTCTGGTCAGCGTCAAAAATTCTGTTGTGTAGCCAATTAAGCCGCGGGCAGGAACATTAAATATTAGCCGAACCTGACCTGTTCCATTATTAATCATATCAAGCATTTCACCTTTACGAGCTCCAAGAGATTCCATGACAGAACCGGTATGCTCCTCAGGAACATCAATTTGTACCCTCTCGATTGGCTCACAGCGTACTCCATCAATTTCCTTAACAATAACCTCTGGTTTGGATACTTGAAGCTCATATCCTTCACGGCGCATGTTTTCAATTAAGATGGAAAGGTGCAGTTCTCCGCGTCCGGAAACAATCCATGCATCTGGCGAGTCTGTATTTTCGACACGTAAGCTGACGTCTGTTTGCAATTGAGCTTGAAGTCTTTCCTCAATCTTTCTGGATGTTAAATATTTTCCTTCACGGCCGGCAAATGGGCTGTTATTGACAGCAAAAGTCATTTGCAGGGTTGGTTCATCAATCCTTAGCACTGGCAGGGCTTCCTGATTTTCTACTGGACAGACGGTTTCCCCGACATTAATATCCTCCATACCGGAAACAGCCACTAAGTCACCGGCAACCGCTTCTTGAACTTCCTCGCGCTTTAATCCAAAGAAACCAAATATTTTCGTTACCCTGAACTGTTTGACTGAGCCATCAAGCTTCATTAAAGCAACCTGTTGTCCCACTTTCATCGTTCCGCGGAAGACACGGCCAATACCAATTCTTCCTACATAGTCACTGTAATCCAGAAGGGCTACCTGAAATTGCAGCGGTTCCTCCCTGTTATCGACTGGTGAAGGAATATGTTCAATAATGGCTTCGTATAATGACTGCATATTTTCATCTTGTTTATCCGGAGTCAAACTTGCTGTTCCATTGATGCCTGATGCATAGATGACAGGAAATTCTAATTGTTCCTCATTGGCATCCAGTTCGATAAACAAGTCGATCACTTCATCTACAACCTCTGCTGGACGGGCAAAGTCACGGTCGATTTTATTTACCACCACGATTGGAGTCAGATTTTGTTCCAACGCCTTTTTTAACACAAATCTTGTTTGCGGCATTGTGCCTTCATATGCGTCCACCACGAGCAGAACACCATCGACCATTCTCATAATCCGTTCTACTTCCCCGCCGAAGTCAGCGTGTCCGGGAGTATCCAGGATGTTAATTCTTGTATCTTTATATTGAATAGCAGTATTTTTGGCAAGGATTGTAATGCCGCGCTCTCTTTCCAAATCATTGGAATCCATGGCTCGTTCATCAACATGCTCATTTGAACGAAACGTTCCTGCCTGTTTTAATAACTGGTCCACCAAAGTGGTTTTTCCGTGGTCAACGTGCGCAATAATTGCAATGTTTCTTATATTATCTCTTTTCTTCAAAGAAGTTCCATCTCCTGACTATTTTCGGGTAAAATCTATTTATAGTTTCATTTACAACTAAAACATTATACCATAATAGAAGTGGAAACTTAAAAGTATTTTATTGTAGAATGAAAAATAAAGTTTTGATAAAGGAGTAAAGATCATGAAAAATGTGAAATGGCCGTTCCTCATTTATGCAATCCTTGCCGCAGCATGCATTATGGGAATAGGTGTTGCTATAGCCGAAAAAAGCCTGTTAGGGATATTAGGATGTATTATTGCTGTTATCGTTATCATGGGACTTGGTTTTAAAACAAAAAAGAAAATGCGTGAAAACGGAACGTTATAAATGAAAACTCGCCGATTGGCGAGTCCGTTAGGACGGTTCATGAGGCGTTGTTGAATTTATACTTTCTTATTAGCTAAAAAAAAGAGGCTGACCTTATTAAGTCAGCTTCTTTACCATTTTCCGCCCTTTAAATATTCTTGAAGAATCGTTTGATGCAGTCCCGGCTTAGCAACAAAAAGGGAGTCTTGTGTAAGGTAATCCAGCTTCTCTCCCCTTAAATTAGTGACAACTCCACCAAGCTCCTTGATAATCACGGCCCCTGCTGCATAATCCCAGGGGGACAAACGCAGGGAGATATATGCGTCTACTCTGCCAGTAGCTACAAACACCATTTCTAAAGCCGCCGACCCATAGGATCTCGTCCCTCTTGCATCCCTAACTAATGGAATTAACAAATTATGGTCAATTCGGTGATTTTTCATTACCCATGTTGCGTTTAAGGCAATAATGGACTTTTTTACTGAAGTTTCGCTTAAATTCGCAATCGGAGTTTCATTCAGATAGGCTCCCTTGCCGGAAAAAGCATGGTACAATTCATCATGAACCACATCATAAACTAACCCAATTTTGCCAACACCGTCTTCATAGACCCCAATAGAAATCGCAAAATTCCTTTGCTGATGAATAAAGTTCATCGTTCCATCGATTGGATCAATCATCCAGACGATTCCCTCAAGGCTGTCCAATTTATCTCCGAACCCTTCTTCTCCCATGATTTTATGATGGGGGTAAGCCTCTTTTATTTTTTTGATAAAAAATTGTTCTGTTTCTTTATCGATATTTGTTACCAAATCATTGGCATTTGATTTGGTTTGGATACTTAAGCGCTGATTAAAGGATTTCCGAATACTCTCTCCTGCTTCGTTTACCCATTGTTTTGCCTGGGAATAAAGACTTTCCCAATTCATCCTTCTTCACTCCAATTTATCTTTATTTCTTGTGAGCTTTCGATGTATGTAGTATGAGATACGGAAAAAATTTCATGTATCTATAGCTTAATCAAAGATAAGCCAATCATCAACTTTTAGCGCCTTTATCCTTTATTCCTTTTTTTACTTTTATTAACTTTTTCCCAAACACAATAATAAACGAACTCCCCCGTCCACATTGGAGTTCGTTTAGATTATGAAAACTTTTCGTTTCATTCTATTTTGTATCCCCTTAAATTATTAATACAAATTTATTTTTATAAAGCTTTTAGCCGCATTAATTCCAAACGGATTCTTTCAAGCTTCTGTTTGCATTCTTTGATTTTTTTCTCGTCTTTTTCTTCAATCGCTTCAAATAAAACTGCTAATTCATAGTCCATTTCCAATCTTAGAACCGCTGCTTTTTGCTTTTCGCCAACTTTTTTAAGTGATGTATTCATCAACTGCTTCACCTTTTCTCCTCCCCCTAGGATTCATTTCGGTTTATTTTTTACTGTATAATATGAGGCATTTTGAAATGTTGGAACAAATATGTGCTTTAACCCAGATGCTGTTCATTTCATGTCTGTAAAGGCATTATGCTACAATGTTTTGGGAGTGGCTTATAGGAGGTATAGGGATGGATTTTAAAGGATTTACCGAAGAAGATTTTAATGTGTTTTTAGTCGAGGGATTGGAGAATAGAATGGAAGCCTTAAAAACCTCCATTCGTCCTAAATTAGAGCAATTGGGCCATCATTTCGCCCCAGCCTTGAATGTATTAACTGGTGATGAAATGTTTGTTCATATTGCCAAACATGCAAGGCGGACAGTTAATCCGCCAAAGGATACCTGGGTGGCTTTCGCCAATAATCCGCGCGGCTATAAAATGCTGCCTCATTTTCAAATCGGCTTATGGCATACCCATTTATTTATTTGGTTTGCGGTTATTTATGAAGCTCCACAGAAGGAAGTAATCGCAGAGCGTCTGTCAAAAAAATTGACCAAGATATATAAAGAAATACCAAAAGAATTTGCGTGGTCTGCTGATCATACGAAGCCTGATACTTTCTCACACAGGGAAATGTCAAAGGAAGAATTGAAAGGGCTAATCGACCGCTTACAAACAGTAAAAAAAGCAGAACTATTGTGTGGCTATACGATAGATAGAGAAGCTGCCATCGCGCTTGGCTCTGAAGGCTTGATAAATGAAATCGAAAATGTATTCCTAAAGGTTGCACCAATATATAAAATTGCTTGTAATTTGAAATAAACAAAGGAGACAGCTAATGTCTCCTTTGTTTATTTCATCATAATCCTCTCACCAGAAGAAGCTTCTTTTGCTTTTTTAATGGCCCGATAGGATGAATATCCGCTGATTTCTTCAAATTCACCGCAAACGGTCTTTTCCTCTGCTTTACTTGGGACAATTTCCTTAAATCTCCGGTAGACGGACATCAGCTGGTCGCGTTCAATTCCGGACTCATACGCTTTTTCAATGGCTTCAAAGAAATGAACGACATCAACAATTTCCTCTGTCGACCATCTGTAGTCTATTGGATACTGATATTCCATGTGATCACCTGCTGACTCTCTTTTATATTGTTTCTTATTCTTTCCACTTCCGGCGAATTTGTTCAGCTTCAAGGATAATCCGATCAAAAAGCTCGGCAGTAGATGGTACGTCTTTAATGAGTCCCATGACCTGGCCCGCCCAAGCGAAGCCTTTATCAACTTCACCATTATAAATGTACTGTTGATTAGCTTTTCCACTAATAAAATCCTTAAGCTCTTCATAACCGCCATGATTCTTTTCAATTTCAAGAATTCTATCTGTCCATGTGTTCGCAATTGCTCTTGCTGGTGCGCCGAGCGAGCGCTTAATCACCACTGTATCAGTTTCAGTGCCTTCAATCAATGCATTTTTATACACATCATTAGCATGAACACATTCCTTAGTGGCAATAAAACGAGTACCCATCTCTATTCCTTCAGCACCTAAACTGAGTGCGGCCATTAGCCCTCTGCCATCACCTATTCCGCCCGAAGCAATAACCGGTATTGACACTGAATCGACAACCTGAGGAATTAACACCATAGTACCTAGATCATCACGGCCGAGATGCCCTCCTCCTTCCTGCCCAACTACCATTACAGCATCAGCGCCAAGTTCCTCCGCCTTCACTGCCTGCCTTCTTGCAGCAACAAGGACAAGCTTTTTAATGGATGTACCCTTTAATTGTTCAAAAATAGGAGCCGGATTTCCGCCAGTCATAGAAATAACAGGTACCTCTTCATCAATAGCTACCTGCAAAAAGTCAGCAAAAGGCCTTCCGGTTTGTCCGATGGCAAAGTTCACTCCAAAAGGATTATCGGTTAATTCTCTAACCTTCTTAATTTCTTCTCTAAGAAGTTCAGGACTTGCCAAGGACATGGCCGTAATTTGCCCAAGGCCGCCACTATTGGATACGGCTGCGGCTAAATCAGAATAAGCTAAATACGCAAGCCCGCCTTGAATAATTGGATAGCGGATATTTAATATTTCTGTTACTCGTGTCTGCCAATTCATTTGAAAAATCACTCCTTAATTAATCGTTATTTGTTATTTCGTTTCAAACGGGTAAATTTCCTTTTCTTTTGGGAAACTAAATTTTATAAATCCATTCGGATAAAAATTTTCAGAATTCCTATGCAGACCACATATTTAATGCTATAATTCAATTTGTTTTTTTGAATTTTTATTTATAAGAGATCTTAATAAGAGGTGTGTATAAATTGTCCCAAAATCAAACACCGCTCTTTAGCGGTTTATTAGCACATGCCAATAGAAATCCAATTCAATTTCATATACCTGGACATAAAAAAGGAGCCGGTATGGATCCGGAATTCCGAGAGTTCATTGGTGAGAATGCTCTTTCCATTGACTTAATCAATATTGGACCGCTTGATGACCTCCATTCACCTAAAGGAATGATTAAGCAGGCCCAGGAATTGGCGGCAGAAGCTTTTGGCGCCGACCATACTTTCTTTTCAGTCCAAGGTACCAGCGGAGCCATTATGACAATGGTTATGGCAGTTTGCGGCCCTGGAGATAAAATCATTGTGCCACGAAATGTCCATAAATCAGTCATGTCGGCCATTGTCTTTTCAGGCGCAATTCCTGTATTTATCCATCCGGAAATTGACATGGAGCTGGGGATTTCCCATGGTATTACACCGGAATCAGTGGAAAAAGCACTTGAACAGCACCCTGATGCCAAAGGAGTATTAGTCATTAACCCTACTTACTTTGGAGTATCCGCCGACTTAAAAAGAATCGTGGAAATTGCCCACTCTTACGAAGTGCCTGTCCTTGTAGACGAGGCCCATGGAGTCCATATTCATTTCCATGAAGACCTTCCAATATCAGCCATGCAGGCAGGTGCGGATATGGCTGCAACCAGCGTCCATAAGCTTGGCGGTTCGATGACGCAAAGCTCCATCTTAAATGTTAAAGAAGGTCTTGTTTCGGTTAAACATGTTCAATCCATTCTCAGCATGCTTACGACAACATCCACTTCTTATTTATTATTGGCTTCGCTGGATGTTGCCAGGAAACAGCTGGTGATGAAAGGAAAAGAATTAATTGACAGAACGATTCGCCTTGCGCAGTCCATCCGTCAAAGAGTGAACGAAATAGAACATCTTTATTGCCCTGGTGAAGAAATTTTAGATTCCAAAGCCATATTTGATTATGACCCGACAAAACTGATTATTTCCGTCAAAGATTTAGGGCTTACTGGCTATGAAGTAGAAAAATGGCTCCGGGAAAAGCACAATATCGAAGTGGAAATGTCTGACCTTTACAACATCCTCTGTATCATTACTTTAGGAGATACGGAAAATGAAGGGGATATTTTAGTAACCGCCCTAAGGGAGCTTTCTAAAGAGTATGAGAATCATTCTGAAAAGATTGAGCCTGTTGAGGTTCTCCTTCCGGAAATTCCTTTGCTTGCCTTAACTCCGAGGGATGCGTTTTACTCTGAAACGGAAGTAGTAGCCCTGGAGAAATCTGAGGGCAGAATAATTGCTGAATTCATTATGGTGTATCCTCCAGGAATCCCAATTTTTATTCCTGGTGAGATTATTACGAAAGAAAACCTCCACTATATAAAGAAAAACTTGGAGGCCGGACTGCCTGTTCAAGGACCGGAGGACGATGAACTGAAAACAATCCGGGTTATTAAAGAATATAAGGCAATTCAATAGTAAATAAAAAATACAGGATTCCTAATGGAATCCTGTTTATTTTTAAGTAAATTATATTTATTTCACTTCTTTTTCCCCATGGCTTTCGCAGCAGCAGCCGCATTTTGAATAGAGAACCGTTACTTTTTCATCTTCAAAATGATCAATTGTTGAATTACAAGTTTGGCATACAATAGTACCCATGCTTATTAGTCCCCTTTTTTGTGGAATTATCACTAAATTGAAAGCGATTTACTATCCTTGAAATCATAATAATATATCACATTAAAAATTTCAAGCCTAATTGTATGTCACATTTAAAAAATAATAATTTAAATAGGAGTTAAAATTGTCCCAATAACAAACATTTTAGCTTCAAACTGTACAAATAAAGAAAAGTTTATAAATATACCTATTTAAGTTGTCATTATTTTTTATTCAATGCTAGAATAAAAGAGGTGATATTACAGGTATATAAGGGGGATAATGATGGCTTTAAATGCATATATAAAGCTCGTGCCTTCATCAGCGAAGCAAACGATTACAATCGAAGAAGTAAAGGATTTATTTCACTACTATAAAGACATTACAAGCAAAACTGGCGATCAGCTGAATTGGCAATTTGAGGATGCAGCACTACCTTATGAGATAAAAGAAACAGCTGAAGGAAAAGGAAACTGGTTTTATTTACATTCTGACCATGAACGTTACTTTGCCATTTTAATAGGTGTTGATAAAGAAACTGTCAAAACAGAAGAAGGCGGGGAATATGAGCAGACATATATTCAGGTTACCTTGCCGGAACAATCTACATACGGAGATAAAGGAAAAGCAAATGAATTTTGCAAATTCCTAGCCAAAAAGCTTCAAGGGGAATTGCACCTCTTTAACGAAAGAATTATGTACTTTTACCCAAGAAAATAAGCTCCCAAAGGGAGCTTCAACAGACTTGTTGAAAAGCTATTGAATGTTTTTTGACAATCCAAGCTCCTAAAAGGAGCTTTTTTTAATGTATATAACGTGCCATGGTGTAATGGATTGATGTATAGACCACTAGGCTTAATGTGGTAATAAAAAGTGTTTTGCGGAAAGAATTGGTGATTTTGTTGCCAATAATGAAAGCCAAATAAAAAAAGACGAAAAACATAATAACTTTGAATAGAAGCTGATCGTGTTTTGACAGCCATTCGATTAATGTATAGCCACTCCATATAATAAATTGCAGCATCATGACGATATAAACCCTCATCTTTGTCACCACGCAGTTACATTTATTAAAATAATTATATTATAGGAACAGCAAATTATTTGTAAAATTTTGCATTACTAACTGCAAATATTTGATTTTCCCCATAAAAAAGCCCCTTTCGTTTTATGTACGAAAGGGACTTTTTTTATTATTTAAGGATGTGAATTGGACTTCCTAGAGCTACTTCCGCTGCTTCCATAGTGATTTCACCAAGGGTTGGGTGGGCATGGATAGTCATAGCCAAATCTTCGGCAGTCATCCCTGCTTCAATCGCAAGACCAAGCTCAGCAATCATGTCAGATGCGTTTGCACCGGCAATTTGTGCACCGATTACAAGGCCGTCTTCTTTCCGCGTAACTAATCGTAAGAAACCATCACTTGAGTCAAGCGATAGAGCACGGCCATTTGCTGCAAATGGGAACTTAGCAACCGTTACTTCCATTCCTTCTTCCTTCGCCTGCGCTTCAGTATATCCAACTGCAGCCAACTCAGGCTCAGAGAATACAACGGCAGGAATTCCTAAATAATCAATTTCAGAAGGATGTCCCGAAATTGCCTCCGCCGCAATTTTAGCCTCGTATGATGCCTTGTGGGCTAATTGAGGGCCTGCCACGACATCACCAATAGCGTAAATATTGCTAATATTAGTTCGGCATTGTTTGTCGATTTCGATCAATCCGCGCTCAGATAATTTCACCCCAGCTTGTTCAAGACCCATTTCATCAGTATTCGGACGACGTCCAACCATCACGAAAACGTAATCGGCTTCGATTTTCTTTTCTTCACCTTTTGTTTCAAAGGTTACCACGACGCCGTTTTCTGTCTCTTCCACACCTTTAGCCAAAGCTTTCGTATAGAACTCCGCGCCTTTTTTCTTCATGTTGCGCTTAACCAAGGCCGCCATTTGCTTATCAAAAACACCCATGCCTAAAATTTCCTCGGCACCTTCCAAAATCGTCACCTGACTGCCAAAGTTTGCATAAGCACCGCCAAGTTCAATCCCGATAACACCGCCGCCAATCACGACAATTTTCTCAGGAATTTCGTTTAGATTAAGGGCACCAGTCGAATTTAGAACACGCTTTGAATATTTAAATGCCGGCAGTTCAATAGGACGGGAACCAGTTGCAATAATAGCATTATTAAAAGTATAAGTTTGAGCAGAATCTTCATTGATTACACGAAGAGTATTAGCATCCACAAAGTATGCTTCTCCGCGTACAATGTTCACTTTATTCCCTTTTAATAGGCCTTCAACACCGCCGGTTAATTTTTTTACAATACCAGCTTTAAATTTTTGAACCTTCGAGAAGTCAACCTTTACATTTTCAGCTGTAATCCCGAAGCCCTCGGAATGAAGGGCAGTTTCATAACGATGACCTGCGGCGATTAAAGCTTTTGAAGGAATACAGCCGACATTTAAACATACTCCGCCTACATATTCCTTTTCTACAATTGTTACCTTTTGTCCTAGTTGAGCAGCACGAATAGCTGCCACATACCCGCCAGGACCAGAGCCGATGACTATAGTTTCTGTTTCAATCGGAAAATCTCCAACTACCATTTTTCTTACGCCTCCATTAACAATAGTTCTGGATCGTTCAACAATCGCTTGATATGATTTAGTGCATTCTGAGCAGTTGCACCGTCAATCATTCGATGGTCGAAGCTTAAGCTGATGGCTAATACAGGGGCTGCAACAATTTCGCCATTTCTAACAATAGGTTTCTCGGCAATTCGGCCAATTCCTAAAATAGCCACTTCAGGATGGTTAATGACTGGAGTAAACCATTGGCCTCCAGCAGAACCGATATTGCTAATTGTGCATGAGCCGCCTTTCATTTCATCAGGAGCTAGCTTTCCGCTTCTAGCCTTGTCAGCCAATTCATTAATTTCTTGTGAGATTGAGAAAACTGATTTACGGTCTGCATCCTTAACAACCGGAACTAATAGACCTTTTTCAGTATCAGCAGCAATACCAATATTGAAGTAGTGCTTATGAACTATTTCCCCAGCAGCATCGTCAATCGATGTATTAAAAACAGGGTATTCACGCAATGCACTTGTTAAAGCTTTTACGACATATGGAAGGAAGGTTAACTTGATGCCTTTCTGAGCAGCAACTTCCTTGAATTTTTTACGGTGGGCAACAAGCTTTGTTACATCTACTTCATCCATTAATGTAACATGTGGAGCAGTATGTTTGGAATTGACCATCGCTTTCGCAATTGCTTTGCGGATTCCGCTTAACTTCTCGCGGGTTTCCGGATATTGCCCTTGCGGAATTTGTACAGCAGCTTTAGGTGCTTCAACCGTTTCAGCAGATTCAGCTGCAGGTGCTGCTGCTTGAGGTGCAGCTGCTTGTGCACCACCGTTTAAGAATGCATCAATATTTTCTTTAAGAACCCGGCCATTTTTACCTGTTCCAGCGACTAAACTGATTTCTACACCTTTATCACGTGCATATTTACGCACAGATGGCATAGCAATAATGCGTCTATTAGGATCCACATCAGCCTGCGGTTGTGCGGCTGCAGCTTCTTGAGGCTGTGCAGCAGGCTGAGATGACGCTTCTGCAGGTTTCGTATCTGTAGAAGGTGCCGGCTGAGGAGCTGCTTGTGCTTCTGGCTGCGGCTGTTCTTCCGCATGGTCTCCTTTAAATTGTAAGTCTTCATATCCCGGTGCATCAAAAGTTACCAAAACTTGTCCTACTGTTGCTACCGTTCCTTCACCAACTAATACTTCAAGTACTGTTCCTTCAACAGGGGAAGGAATTTCAACTACAGCTTTATCGTTTTGAATTTCACAAAGGACATCATCTTCTTTTACCTGATCTCCAGGTTTGATGAACCATTTAACAATTTCCCCTTCGTGAATACCTTCACCGATGTCAGGCATTTTAAATTGAAATGACACTGGTATTCATCCTCCTATTTCGCTTGTGGTTTGCTTTTAGTATTAAGGACAATAGGGAAACAGTTAAGCCCTATTTCCCTTTTCATTAAAATGTTAATACTTTTTTAGCTGTTTCAATTACGTCTTTGTAATTTGGAAGCCAAACAGCCTCGGCTTGTGAGAAAGGATAAATAGTATCCGGCGCAGCGACACGCAGTACTGGTGCTTCCAGGCTTAAAATTGCACGGTCATTGATTTCAGCCACTACAGTAGCAGCAACACCTGCCATTTTTTGTGCTTCTTGAACGACAATCGCACGGCCCGTTTTTTCAACAGATGCAATAATCGTGTCGATATCAAGCGGGCTGATTGTACGTAAGTCGACTACTTCTACAGAATGTCCTTCCTTCGCTAACTCATCTGCCGCTTTTAAAGATTCGTGCACCATTGCACCATAAGTAATAATAGATAAATCAGTACCTTCACGTTTTACATCAGCTTTACCAAGCGGAATAGTATACTCTTCCTCTGGCACCTCTTGGCGGAAAGCACGATAAAGCTTCAAATGCTCAAGGAAAATGACAGGGTCATTATCACGGATTGCTGAAAGCAATAATCCTTTCGCATCGTATGGTGTAGAAGGGACAACCACTTTTAACCCTGGGGTTTGTGCCATCAAACCTTCTAAACTGTCAGAGTGAAGCTCTGGAGTGTGTACGCCGCCGCCAAATGGAGAACGTACAGTAATCGGCATATGATAACGCCCACCTGAACGGTAGCGCATACGGGACATTTGTCCAGCAATTGAATCCATTACCTCGAATACAAAGCCAAAGAATTGAATTTCCGGGATAGGGCGGAAACCTGTCATTGCAAGACCAATTGACAACCCGCCGATTCCTGATTCAGCAAGCGGAGTGTCAAATACACGATCCTCGCCGAATTCTTTCTGAAGACCTTCGGTAGCACGGAATACACCGCCGTTTACACCGACGTCTTCTCCGAATACTAAAGTTTGAGGGTCATTTTTCAATTCTGTACGAAGTGCATCAGTAATTGCTTGAATCATTGTCATTTGAGCCATGACTTACTTCGACTCCTTTGCTTGATAAATTTCATTTTGTTCTTTTAAATTAACCGGCATTTCCTCAAACATGATGGATATTAAATCGGTAACCTTTTGTTTAGGAGTCGAATCCGCCTTTTTAATTGCCTCTTTAATATCTTCTTTTGCTTGTTCAATTACTTCATTTTCTTTTTCTTCACTCCATAAACCTTTCTTCTCAAGGAATTTACGGAAACGGACAAGCGGGTCTTTCTTTTCCCATTCATTATCAAGGTCAGCAGTACGGTAACGTGTTGGATCGTCACCAGCCATCGTATGTGGCCCATAACGATAGGTTAATGTTTCAATTAAGGTTGGTCCTTCGCCATTGATGGCACGATCACGAGCATCCTTTACGGCAGCATATACTGCAAGAGGGTCCATTCCATCGACTTGGATACCAGGGATTCCAGCAGCCATCGCTTTCTGAGCAATTGTTTTTGCTGCAGATTGCTTTTCAACTGGAGTGGAAATCGCAAATCGGTTGTTTTGAACTATGAAAATAGCTGGCGCCTTGAATGCACCTGCAAAGTTAATTCCTTCATAGAAGTCCCCTTGGGACGCGCCGCCATCACCTGTATAGGTAATCGCAACAGCCTTCGTGCCGCTCTTTTTAAGTCCTAATGCCACACCTGCTGTCTGCACATATTGGGCACCAATAATAATTTGTGGAGATAAAACATTAACTCCCTCAGGAATTTGGTTGCCATGAAAATGTCCACGTGAAAACAAGAATGCTTGGTAAAGTGGCAGTCCGTGCCAAATTAACTGAGGAACATCCCGATACCCAGGTAAAATATAATCTTCTTTTTCTAGAGCAAATTGAGATGCCAACTGGGATGCTTCCTGTCCTGCGGTTGGTGCATAGAAGCCCAAACGGCCCTGACGATTTAGGGAAATGGATCTCTGGTCTAAAATTCTTGTGTACACCATCCGCCGCATAAGTTCCTGCAGCTGCTCGTCTGTTAATGCTGGCATTGCGCCTTCATTAACAACTTCCCCTTCTTCATTTAAGATTTGGAATGTTTTAAACTGTTCTTCTGCTGCTTGGAGTGACTTAACTGCATCCAACGGCATATTTTTGGTTTGAGAAGCCATCGTGGTCACATCTTCCTTTCATTATTTAAATACTTATAATTAAAATAAAATCCACTACGTTAGGTTACCCAAAAAAGCTGGAAAATAGGGTATTCCAAATTTTTTCAAATAAAAATTCTAAACCTAACTGCCAAATATAATCTGTATTAATATCTCCAACAGAAAATATAATACAACATATCATTCCATAACCGAGTTTACACCATCCAATCTGAAGCGTCAAATCCTTTACACCATAATTTTTCAACACATCCATATTATTTATTTTTCACCCATTCTAATAACCTGTATTAACTTGCAATTCACATCTGTTATATAAAAAACAACATTTATCTGGAGTTGTTATAATATAGAAAAAAGCCAGCCTTGTTTTTGGCTGACTTTTTATAATGTCATTTATTAGATGATTTTATTCCTGCCTGTTTATAGAACGAAAGCTTTGTCGCATTGTATTCCTCCGTTAACTTGTTAAAACTTTCGTTTGCGGCAAGAACGTTTTTATACGTCTCATTTACTTTCATAACTTGGGCTTCCAGAGCATCTAGCGGGAGCTCTTTGTTTTTAAACATTTCATACAATTCTTTATCATTTTTTAATGCCTCGGAATAATTACTGTACAAGACATCATGAGCCCTATACCTTTGCATCATAATATCATACAGTTCATTTGCTAATTTCTTTTGTTCCGGGTCTTTTAACTGATCCTTTATTTTTTTCACTTTTTGAAATTCTTTTTCAGACTCTTTTAAGCTGTTTGTTTCTTTTTCCAAAAGCTCTTTTCTTTTATCCGCTGAGTCTAACGCCTCATCGGATAGCTTTACAATTTGCTCATATTCCTTCATTCCTAGTTTTATGATTTGGTCATAAAGGTCTTTTTCTTTCTTTTCAAGAGAAACAAGTGGTTCCTGTTGTTCTTCAAACCCTTTCTCTTTTGCTACAACCTTTTCTAGGACATCATACATTTCCTTCGTGGGATCTTTTTCACTTGTGCAGCCCGATAATATCAAAATAAGAGCGAAAATAAACAGAGCATACCGTTTTCTTTTCATCTTAAAGCACCTTACTTTCCTTCTTATCACCCTCTACTATATCTTTACTTTGTTTATTTGACAACATACCCTTTTGTCGAGAAGTAAAGAACCATCACCGTTAACAAATCCCAAAATGTTTGATAGACTAATGAGTACATATGATTTTATTCGAACATAGGAGTGAAGGTTATGTTAAAGATGGATGATATCATTCGTGATGGACATCCCACTTTAAGGATGGCAGCAGCAGAGGTTTCCATGCCGCCAAGTGATGAGGATAAACAGATTCTTGCGAGTCTGTTAGAATATGTTATCAACAGTCAGGACCCTGAAATAGCGCAAAAATATGGTCTGCGGCCTGGGATAGGACTTGCAGCACCGCAAATAAATGTATCCAAACGGATGATTGCTGTTCACTGCACAGATGACAAGGGACAACTTATCAGTTATGCTCTATTTAACCCCAAAATCATCAGTCATTCTGTTGAAAAAACCTATTTACAAACAGGCGAAGGCTGTCTATCGGTTGATGAATCGATTCCGGGCTTTGTGCCGCGGTATGCCCGTGTCACTGTAAAAGGAACAAGTCTAACTGGCGAGGAAATTAAAATCCGCTTAAAAGGTCTGCCTGCTATTTGTTTTCAACATGAAATCGACCATTTAAATGGCATTATGTTTTATGATCATATTGATAAAAAGGACCCTTTTAAGCCAATTGAAGGGGCCAGCGCGATTGAACGATGATGAGGCTGTTTTAAGGACAGCCTCTTTTTTATGTCTGCTTCCCCCTTATTCCATCTTTATCCATGAAAAATTCAGCCATTTCACCATATAATAATAGTAAAAAAAGGCTCTTTCAAAAAATTTCAATTATCTGCCATCACCACCTTTACATTGGACAAGGATTGTTTAAAATAAGAAGTAAGGAGATGATCCACTATGTTAAAGAAGCTAAAAAAGAAGCTTTTAAAACAGTGGAAAGAATTACTCAGAAAAAAATCGATTGCCTAAACTTTTCGAGCCCTTCAAAGTTGCGAAGGGCTCCTTCGTTATTGTAAATTAAATGAAAACTAGCCGATTGGCGAGTCCGTTAGGACGAAGACAGAGGCGTAGTTGAATTTATGCGTTAAGAAGTTATAACATTTGAGAAAATGTTATAACTTCTTATTAGCGATTAAAACATGCATTTTTACATACATTTCATAATGAAACTAAGTTTTCCACTGAAAATAATGAAAAAGATGAAAATGTTTTATATAATAGAAAAAGTCATGATGAATTAAGGAGCGAGAATAATGTTATTTAAGGTCTATTTTCAAGAAAGCATTAACGAAGTCCCAGTTAGAGAAAATACAAAAACCATTTTCGTTGAAGGTGAATCAAAACGGGATGTTCTTTCAAAAATTGCGGAACGAAAATTTAATGTGGAATATGTTCAAGAGGTCCAAGGAGCCTATTTAGAATATGAGCAGCAAAACGAAAACTTTAAAGTATTGGAGATTTGATAATTTATGAAATTTGTAAAAAACGATCAAGCAGCTGTTTTTGCCCTGGGGGGATTGGGTGAAATAGGCAAAAACACGTACGGGGTACAATTCCAAGATGAAATTATCTTAATTGATGCTGGAATTAAATTTCCCGAGGATGAATTATTGGGAATAGATTACGTCATTCCTGATTACAGTTATTTAGTTAAAAATGAAGATAAAATTAAGGGCTTATTCGTCACCCACGGCCATGAAGACCACATAGGCGGCATTCCTTATTTATTGCGCGAAGTCAATATTCCGATTTATGGAGGGAAGCTGGCGCTTGGGTTAATTAAAAATAAGCTGGAAGAGCATGGTCTACTGCGGAATGCTAAATTAATCGAAATTAAAGAAGATGATGTGATTAAGTTCCGGAAAACATCGGTTACCTTTTTCCGGACAACCCATAGTATCCCAGACTCCTATGGCATTGTCGTAAAAACGCCTCCGGGCCAGATCGTCCACACAGGTGATTTTAAATTTGACTTCACACCGGTCGGAGAACCAGCAAATTTAACAAAAATGGCGGAAATCGGCAAAGAAGGCGTGCTTTGTTTATTATCTGATAGTACCAATAGTGAAATTCCTGATTTCACTATGTCGGAACGTCGGGTTGGTGAAAGCATCGATGATATTTTCCGCAAGGTAGACGGACGAATCATTTTTGCTACTTTTGCTTCCAATATTCATAGACTTCAGCAGGTAACAGAAGCAGCCGTTACCTACGGCCGCAAAGTTGCTGTATTTGGACGGAGCATGGAAGCAGCGATTAATATCGGTCTTGATTTAGGCTATATTAGGGCACCGAAAGATACCTTCGTTGATGCTGGTCAGATTAATCGCCTGCCGGCTGATAAAGTAACCATCCTTTGCACAGGAAGCCAAGGGGAGCCAATGGCTGCGTTATCGAGAATCGCTAACGGTACACATAGACAAATTCAAATTATTCCTGGAGATACTGTGGTCTTTTCCTCATCTCCTATTCCTGGAAACACTATCAGTGTCTCAAGAACAATCAATAGTTTGTTTAGAGCGGGTGCCGAGGTAATCCACGGTAAATTAAGTAATATTCACACATCCGGTCATGGCGGACAAGAAGAACAAAAGTTAATGCTCCGATTAATCAAGCCGAAATTCTTTATGCCTATTCATGGCGAATATAGGATGCAAAGAATGCATGCTAAACTTGCCGTTGATTGCGGCGTGCAAGAAGAAAATTGTTTCATTATGGACAATGGCGAAGTCCTTGCATTATCAGAAAATACAGCCCAGGTTGCCGGAAAGATTCCATCTGGGAATGTATATATTGATGGAAGCGGTGTGGGCGATATTGGCAATATCGTTTTAAGAGACAGAAGAATTTTATCTGAAGAGGGCTTAGTAGTTGTTGTTGTCAGCATAAACATGAAGGAATTTAAAATTGCTTCCGGTCCAGATTTAATTTCACGTGGATTTGTTTATATGCGTGAGTCAGGGGACCTAATCAATGATGCACAAAATTTAATTACCAAGCATCTTAACAAGATAATGGAGCGGAAAACAAGCCAATGGTCAGAAATTAAAAATGAAATTACCGATACGCTGGCTCCATTCCTATATGAAAAAACAAAGAGAAGACCAATGATTTTACCAATTATTATGGAAGTATAAAAAAAGGAACCGCTAGGCGGTTCCTCAGGCTGTCGAAAACTTTCGATAGCCTTTTATTATGCTTTTTTTAATAATTCAGCGCGTTTTCAACAAGTCTGTTGATTAGAGTGGAGGGCACTCGACTCCTGCGGGAAATAGAGGTCGCTGGAGACCCCGCAGGCGCTTTTAGCGCCGAGGAGGCTCCAGGACCTCCCCGCGGAAAGCGAGTGCCCGGAACGAAAATCAACAGGCCTAGTTGCAGTGGCAATAAATATAGATTTAGACAAAATAAAAAAGGAACCGCAGTTCCTTTTTCTATTCCATCACTTTATGTTCAAACCGGTCTATATCATTGTCAGTGCCAATCACAATCAGTACGTCATTGACATTGATCATCTCTCCTGCTTGAGGAGAAACAATGATATCCTCTCCTCTTTTGATGGCCACAATATTCAAACCGTATTTTTTCCGGATATCCAGATCCATAATGGTGTGGCCGCCAATTTTACCGTTTGCGACGATTTCTACGATACTATGTTCATCTGATAACTCAAGATAATCTACAACATTACTAGAGGTCATATTATGGGCGATTCTCCGCCCCATATCCCGTTCAGGATGAACAACATGGTCTGCGCCGATTTTTCTTAAAACCTTTTCGTGATAATCATTCTGCGCCTTTGCGGTTACGCGGCTTACTCCTAATTCTTTTAGAATTAAAGTGGTTAAAATACTTGATTGAATATCATCGCCAATGGCGACAATGACATGGTCAAAATTACGAATCCCTAAACTTTTTAAGACTGTTTCATCGGTTGAGTCGCCGACTACCGCATGTGATGCAATCATCGAAAATTCATTGACCCGTTCCTCGTTTACGTCAATTGCCAATACTTCCATTCCCTCATCTGTTAAGGTCCGGCAGATACTGCCGCCAAATCGGCCAAGACCAATGACAGCAAAACTTTTCTTCACAAACAATTCCCCCAGGAAATTCAATTAGATAACTGGTATTATTTTAACATCCATCATAATTTTTATATAGAGCGAGATTTCAGCGATTTAATCACGGTTTCTCTGCTGCTTTCTTTTTTTATAAATAACTATGCCCGCTGCTGCAAATATGATAAATAGTATTATTATCGGCATATTGCCAAATATAAAAACGACCAACCCTGAAAAGAAGGATAACAACATATTGGTACTCTTCATAAACTGTTTTTTCGTTTTTTCCCAAGTATTTAGTTTTTCCTTTTCAATATCAGGAACAACAATTTTATTTTCATAGAGAGTAATATTTACCGTTGAGAAAGATGTTTGATTTTCGAGATATTTCATTTTCCCTTCGATTGTTTCAATTTCCTCTTGAACAGCCGCTAAATCTGCAGAGATTTTTAAAAGGTCTTCTGTCTTAACTGCCCCATTCATAAAAGAAAGAAGACGCTCCTCCACGACCCGTTTGGATTTTAGCCTTGACTCAAGGTCGACATATTCCTCGGTTACATCCTGCCCGGTAATATTCCGCTGGAGCACTTCAACTGCTTGCCCCTCCGCATCGTGCAAAAAGTCCTGGAAATGTTTTTGCGGGATTCTTATCTTCATATGTCCGCTGATTTGTTCTTTTCCGGCTCTTGCAACATTGGACTCAGCAATATAGCCGCCAAATTGGGCTGCTTTTTCTTCAAAAGTCCGGACAGTCCGGTCAAATTTCTTTACACGGAGTTCTAAGTCTGCCTGATAGATAACCATTTTACTTTGAACCTCTATGCTTACCGTTTCAGCAGCCTTATTTGCGGTTGATTTGTCACTAGCAGATAAAGAGGGTTTCTCAGCACTGCCCGAACCTGCAGAATCCATTTGTGCTATGTTTTCCACATTCATTTTCGCACTTTCACTTTTGCTATTGTTCGAGCTGCAGCCTGTCAGTATAACCATCAATGTCATAATAAAAATGATGAAAAGTTGTATTACCTTTTTCATATCTTAAGACACCCCTTTTTTTATAAAATAGTCCATTTTATACACTGACGATTTTATAAGGGGATGGTTACATCTTTTCCTTCTAATAAAAAATAAAATACGGTGCGTTATTAAAACAGATTCACAAGATTTATTCTGTTTTCTCTAACTCACTCAACACCCGGTTAATGCGTTTTTCGAGCATTTTTATGCCGCTGCCTCCAGCTTGGAAATGGCGGAGCCTGCCTTCTTTGTCAAACACATAGTAGGCAGGAACATATTTATTTTCAAAGGCAGCTGTCAATTTATGTTCGCTGTCGACAAAAGTCGGCTGGGTGATGCCATGTTCAGCCGCAGCCTGTTTGATATCTTTAATATTTAAATCATTCTCTGACCTTGGCATATGAATTGAGACAACATTCAATTTGTCCTTGTATTGGTCGCGAAATTGATTAATCTGCGGCATAGCTTCTTTACAAAGGTGACAGCTGATGGACCAAAAATGAAATAGGGTCGGCTTTTCACCAACTAACTCATCCTTGGTTACCTGACCATTTAGCCACTCAGCCGCCCCCACTAACTCGGGCATTTCCTCCCTTAGCCTCATCTCTTTTCCCTCCTATGAAATAGACCTAACACGAAGGTTAGGTCTCGCTAAGCATGCTTTATGATTGATTACCTTTTAAGGCAATATATTTTGTGATTACCCTTACCGCAACATCGATTGCCTCTTCACTTGGTGTTAATTTGGCATGATGCAGTCCATAGGAGGAATCGACACCGAGCCAAAACATAAATCCAGGAATTTCTTTCAGCATGTAGCCAAAGTCTTCCCCTGTCATAGCTTCTTTACATTCTACGAATTGAACCGCATCATCTTCTTTTATAAAATTTATAAATTCACTGGTCAATTCCTCGTTATTATACACCTGATGGTACATAGATCCGTAGTCAATTACTGCCTCACATTCAAAACCGGCTTCAATTCCTTTTACAATCGCTTCAATCCGATGCTTGACCTTTTTCATCGATTCCGGTGACAATGTTCGGATTGTCCCCTCTAGTCTTGCTTTCTCGGCAATAATGTTTTGAACCGTTCCTCCCGTGATTTTTCCAATCGTGATCACAGCACTATCTAATGGGTTAACATTTCGAGAAACAATGGTTTGCAGCTGATTAACAAGCTGGCAAGCAGCAATAACCATATCATTGGTTTGATGCGGATAGGCTGCATGACCTCCCTTTCCCTTCAAATCAATAAACAGTTCAGAGGTATTTGCAAACAATAATCCTTCTTTCACAGCGATGGTTCCAACTGGATACTCGGGTGCAATATGAAGCGCAAGAATCATACCTGGCATCCATTCCCGCATTTCCCCTGTCCTTAACATTGGTTCGGCACCGCCTGGACCTTCCTCAGCAGGCTGAAAAATAAATAATAAATCGTCATCAATTGGGTTCTCTACAAAAAAGGTCAGCACTCCAAGTGCAATGCTCATGTGAAAATCATGCCCGCAGGCATGCATTTGCTCGCTGTGCTGTGAAGAAAATGGAAGACCCGTTTCCTCAGGAATGGGAAGACCATCAATGTCAGTCCGATAACCAATTGTTTTTTTCGGGTTCAACCCTGAAACCTTGACAAAGAGGCCGGTTTTCCATTTTTTTATGGCAACCCGCTCTTGGGGTAATGAATGTATGTAAGCTAATAAATAGGCCTGAGTTTTATATTCTTGAAACCCAAGTTCAGGAATTTGATGAAGATCACGGCGGATTTTAACAAATGGATTCATGGTTACCACTCCAATCTATACAGAAAGCGTGGAACAATTCCACGCTTTTTTGTCTTAATTATAATTGACGAAGTGCGTCTAAAATCTCTGTTTTGGATTTTGTTTGCTCGTCAATATCTTTAATTTTTCTTGCTGGCGTTCCTGCAACCACTGTATTTGGCGGAACGTCTTGGGTAACGATTGCTCCGGCAGCGACAACCGAGCCTTTTCCAACTGTTACTCCTTCAAGAACTACGGCGTTGGCGCCAATTAAAACATCATCTTCAATAATAACCGGTTTTGCTGATGGTGGCTCAACCACTCCAGCCAATACCGCACCTGCACCAATATGACACTTCTTACCAACTGTAGCCCTGCCGCCAAGAACTGCGTTCATGTCAATCATCGTTCCTTCACCAATTACAGCCCCGATATTGATGACGGCCCCCATCATGATAATCGCATTATCGCCAATCTCTACTTGGTCACGAATAAAAGCACCTGGTTCAATCCGGGCATTAATATGCTTCATATCCAATAAAGGAATGGCTGAATTACGGCGGTCGTTTTCAACAACAAAATCTTCAATTTTTGCCTGATTTGCCTCAAGAACAGCGCTGATTTCAGACCATTCACCGAAGACAACCCCGGTATTACCATTAATGAATGCTTTTGCATTTGCTCCAAAGTCAATGCCTTCAAGCTCGCCTTTTACATAAACCTTTACTGGTGTTGATTTTTTGCTATTTTGGATAAAGGATATAATTTCATGTGCATCCATCATTTTCATTTTGTAAATCCCCCTATACTTGTACTAAAAAATACTTTAGCAAACAAAAGCGCTGAAAACAAGAAAAACATATGCTTTATTTAAGATTCTGAAACATATTCTTTAATCAACTCTACAAATGCTTGTACTTGTTTTAATTGAAAAGCCGACTCATATCCAAGAAGCCACGTATCACGGCTCAAAGGTTCATTTTTTTCATTCACAAGGGGAATTTTGCAAATATCTCTTTCTGTCTTCGTTAAGGTAATTCCAGGCAGAATAGCATAGCCAATTCCATTAAAGGCCATTTGTTTACAGGTTTCAATTTGGTCAACGACAACGGTCCTTTTCGGCGTGGTTTTAAAGTTCCGCATCCACCAATCCTGTATCTCTTGGTAATAATTAGAGTCACTCTTAAATTGGATAAACGGGCGGTCTGTATCAAGGACTTGATCTGGATTGGTGATTTCTCTATCCACCAAATACAGCGGATCATGAAACAGGTGTACCTTAACCCCTTTCCAATCAGGTGTACCGCGAATAATGCCAACATGGACCTGGTCATCATACAAACAGTTTAAAATCTCACTGCTCCATCCTGTCACTAATGAAAGCTTCACTTGGGGATATTTATCGATAAATTTCTTCAGAACTTGCGGCAGCCAGTTTTGCCCGACAATGGAGGCTACAGCAATTTTTAAAGTACCCGATACGCCCTCCTGCAGGGAGTAAATGGTTTCCCGCACCTTTTCCTCTTTTTTCAGGACCTCGTTTACAAAAGCTATCACATGTTCTCCGGCAGGGGTCAGCGCTAATCCTTTTTGTGAGCGAATAAAAAGCTTAGTCCCCCAATCCTTCTCGATGGTTTGCAGACGCTGTGAGAGGGCCGGCTGGGAAACAAACAGCCGTTCCGAGGCTTTGCGCATATTCATCTCCTGTGCCAAAACAGACAGTAATTGAAATTCCGACAATGATGACACTGTTTTTTCCCCTCCTCTTTTATCTGCAAAAAATAGCCCCCAAAAAGGGGGCCCTGCTTTTCGTAAGTTATCTATTACCGCGCTTAATAAACAAATTTAATTGATTTAAAACCGTACTTCTTGGCAAAATCCCCTCAAAAAACCCATCTTCAGTCTCAACACAAAGAAATGGGTGGGTAACGAGCAAATCTAAACATTTATTAAATGGGGTGGATATTGTGACTCTAGGCATAGATTTTTTCATAACTTCTTCTACCCGTCTTTGTTCAAGCTTTTCAAATTCAATTCTTTCGAGACCTAAAATGGAATCCATTATAATGGGTGTACTAATTAAACCATGAAGCTTGTAGGATGGATCCAAAACAGGAATAGCCGTGTAGCCGCTTTTCGTTAACACCAATAAGGCATGTTCCACACTATTTCCGATTTGTACATGTGCGACCCGCTCAGACGGGATAATCAAGTCTTTTATCATTAATTCTAGAAATTCCCCGCTGGGAAGATTAATCATCACCGAAAACTCCTCATGTTTGTTTTTCTACAGACCTATTCTATCATAGTTTTCGGACCTCATGCTAAAAATTGCGATTGCCTTGATAAAAAAAAGGAACCATACAGGCTCCTATTGAATCAAGTCAAAAATCTCGATTGTAATCATATCAATATTATCGAATTGATATCGTTTTGGCTTTTCCTTCTCAAAATAAACCTCTAACTCAAATGTTTCTGTTTTTGGATGGAAAGTGACTTGACATTTCCTCTCTCCATTAACCTCAAAATAACGCTGCGCCGGCTCTCCGCTAGCAGATTGTTCCTGAAGGTTTTTTAATCTTGTTAATATACCTTGAAGCTGTGACATGTGCTTATCTCCTTTCAAACACAAACAAGAATTCTATAAATTAGGTTTTGCATTTGACATGTTTCTATCCTAATGAATTATTTTCATCAATAAAAAAATCATCTTTTAAACATGCCAATATTAAAAGAATAAAATAACGTCCTCTATTTGTCCAAATAAAAATGAAAAAATTGGCTAAAAAATTTTCTAAACGAAAAAAGAAGGCCCTCATTGACTGAGACCTTCTCAAAAAAATCTGATGGCAATAAAAAGTATAATAAATAAAGTCAATGCAAAGAAGATGCCGTAAGATAAAAAAATAGGGTTTTTGACATATACATTTTTTTGAATTCCTTTGTCTAACTGGGTATCAAATTCACCCTCCACAGCTTTTTGCTGTCTGCCAAGGGCAAGTGTATAAATGAGGGAAACAGCCAAAATACCAACAATAAGAATGGCAACCGTCATTTCAAAAAGAGTCATTGAGCATTTCTCCTTTAAAGATAAACTATATCTTTAAATTGCCACTCCGTGACACATTCTATTCTTACAGCAATTGATCGTGTTCAAACAAATATTGGTATGAAATATCGATAAATAAATATTCACTTCCAGTGATTGGAAACGAAAAGGTTCGAATCGGCTCGCCGGTTTCAATATCACTATATAGGTCCGACAATATGCCTTTTCTTTCATTCCGCATTTTGATGATATTCTCTAGAAAATACGGTCTCCAGCTCCAGTTTTTATTGATATATTCGGTCTGGATGCTCCAGCCTCCGTCTTTCTTAAAAAGATTAGCCGACTTTTGAAAGCCGTCTTCATCACAAATATATAACCGAAAGACGATGTGATCCATTTCTTTTCCCAGGACATGCAGGAGCTCTTCAAAACCGGACTTCCGGTTTTTCGTTACAATTTCCTGAACCCTTGCTTGAAAATATTCAGCAGTTGTATAAACAGCTTCCAATTTTCTTTTTTCATATACAATAAAGTCATGGAACTTTTCCTTTAATCGGGGTTTTAAGAACTCCCGGCTGATAAATTCCGCGGCTGGAGGGTGCAAATAATAACCCTGATAATAACGGCCGCCATTTTTCCAAGCAAACTGCAGCTGGTAGCTCATCTCAATATTTTCAAACAAGAGCGTTGCACCAATTTTTCTAGCAAGGACCGACACGGAAAATAAAACATCATTGAAATTGGTACCAATTGAGGTTGATTTTAAAGCTTCTAAATTAATTTTTAAAATGTCCGGTTCAAGCTCCCCGATTCGTTCGAAAAAACGGTTTTCACTGCCAAGATTTGCAATGGCAATTTTAATTCCATAGGTCCGATAATATTGCAAAAGGTTATCAAATTGGTCTAAATCCCCTGAGTATTTGTGATCAGAAATTTCAAGAACTATTCGACTTAACCTAAAACCCTTGCTTTCGAATTCTAAAAGCTCCTGAAGAAATGGTTCTCCATGTCCATACATAAGCAGCTCAGCATTCCGGTTCAAGAATATGCTGACATCTTCATCCAGCTCCTCTGCCTTTTCCAGCGCTTTTCGAACTAAAAGCAAATCAACTTCGAATTTATATTCTTCAGGAATTTGTTCATCACAAAAAAACGGACCTAAGCTTATAACATTTTCTGCTGATTTATATCTTCCTAATACTTCATAGGCGATTACACGCTGTTCATCGGCACTAAAAATCGGCTGGAAATAAGGAAAAACATCATTTAGATTTGAGAGTATTTCCAGTGCATCCATCCAAAGTACCTCCAAAAAATTGTTAATTTCATTATACCATACGCACAGGTATTACCTTCTGTTCTTTGCCAAAAGGATACCATTATAACTCTAAAGAAACAATCAAACAATATTCTTAGCTCTTCAAAAGAGGAGGTAAGGATGTGAAAAAGCTAAGTCTGTTCGCTTTAATCCTTCCATTGCTTGGATGCAGCCATGTTGATGAAAATACCGAAGTGAGTTCTAAGCAAAACAATATTAAGCAAGAGCCTCCGATCATTGAGGATGAAAAACCCAAGAACGTTGCTTCTACAAAAGAGGATAATCGCTCCTATAATTTAAATGACCTAAACAGTCAGATCATAAATATAAGCCAAGAAGAGGAAACAGCAAAGCCCTTTGTAAAAAAGGACTCCACTTTATTGGACGTTATCATAATCAGGCAAACCCCTGAGCTTAGAAACGGATGTGAAGTGACCAGCCTTGCAATGATGCTAAACTACGCCGGGATTCAAACAAACAAAATGGAGTTGTACCGGCTGATAAAAAAAGACCCCGATCCGCTCATCAAATCACCAAAAGGTGATTTCTTGCATTGGGGGAATCCCGATCACGGATTTGTTGGTGATATGACCGGCAAACAACCGGGGTATGCTGCTTTTGAGCAGCCAATGATTGATTTAATAAATCAAAAGCTGCCGGGGAGAGCCGTTAATTTGACCAAGCAGCCATTTGAAAAAATATTGGAACATGTGTCAAGTGGGTTTCCTGTCGTGATCTGGACAACAGGTGATTACCGGCTCCCAGATCGGTGGGAAGCATGGAATCATGGAAAAGAATCTATAAAAACACCGCTTGATTTACACGTCGTCTTGCTCGTCGGCTATGACGAGGGTCATGTATATCTGAATGATCCACTTTCAGGAAAAAAACAAGTCAAAGTAAACAAAGATCAATTTATCGCTTCATGGAATGCCTTAGAAAATCGTGCAGTCAGCTACAAATAAACGACAAAGAGCAGCCACCCAGGCTGCTCTTGCTGTTGAAAAACTTTCGATATCCTTTTATTTTGCTTTTTTTAATGATACACCGATTGTTTCAATATTATTAATGTTTAAGCTTTTCAACAAGTCTGTTGATTGGCACTCCAGGCACTTCGCTTTCCGCGGGACCTCCCCGCGGAAAGCGAGTGCCCGGAGTGGAAATCAGCAGGCCTATTTGCAGAGACAATCATATAAATTTAGACAAAACAAAAAGCAGTCGTCCAGGCTGCTTTTTATTGGTATCTTTTATGATTTTTCAGAATAAACACTAACATGAGCCTTTAATCTTGCAATAAGCTTTATTTTTTCTGAAAATACATAAGGGACTCTAATAAAAAAAATAGGCTGGTAATAAAAATGTTTCAAAATTTAACTCGGAGGACGTTTATTAAAAGAACAATTGGTTCCCTGCTAACAGTCCTCGGAATGGGGGCAGGGGGATATTATTATGCAAATCGAATTGAACCATCTCTTCTTGAAATTAAAGAGTTGGAAATCATCCATGAACGAATTCCCAGCAGCTTTAATGGAAAAAAAATAGTCCAATTCAGCGACACCCATCTTGGTTTTCAATATACCTTGGATAAGTTTACAGGTTTAGTTGATACCATCAATGACCTCCAGCCAGACATTATTGTTTTTACGGGCGATTTAATGGACGAGCCAAATAAATATTTGGAAACGAATCAGCTCGCGCCAATTCTAAAGAAATTGCATGCGCCATTAGGAAAGTATTGTATATATGGGAACCATGATCATGGCGGTTATGGCTCAGAAATATATCGGGAAATTATGAACACAGCGGGTTTTACTATCCTGTTAAATTCGGCAGTTTCAGTTACCTTAGCGGATAACAGTTTTATCAGCCTGCTTGGGATTGATGACCGCATGTTAGGCAGACCTGATATAACGACAGCGATAAAAAATGTGCCAAATAATTGTTTTAAAATATTATTATCACACGCGCCAGATATGGCCGATACGGCAAGTTCATACCCCATCGACTGGCAGCTGAGCGGACACAGTCACGGCGGTCAGGTTAAACTTCCGTTTATAGGCGCTCTTGTTATACCGCCTTTTGCGAAGATTTATCAGGAAGGTCATTACATTGTCCGCGGCGGCCATGAGCTAAATCTTTATGTAAATAGGGGAATCGGAACGACACGCCTGCCTTTCCGATTTATGGCCAAGCCAGAGCTTACAGTGTTTACTTTAAAAAGTTAAAAAACGATTTTCCAGCAAGGCTGGCGGGATAGGCTCTGAATAATAAAAGCCTTGAATTTTGTGGCAGCCTGCCTGAATCAAAAATTCAGCCTGTTCTTTCCTCTCAACGCCCTCGGCAATCACTTCAAGGCCAAGGCTTCTGCCAAGGTGGATAATGGTCGATGTGATTGCCGCATCCTTATCATCGTCTAATATCTCCTTGATGAACGATTGGTCGATTTTCAGACAATCAATCGGGAACCTTTTCAAATAGTTTAACGATGAATACTCTGTTCCAAAATCATCTACTGAAATTAAAAGCCCCAAGTCTTTTAGCTTTCTTATCAGGGGGATTGTTTCCTTCATGTCCCGCATAATGCCTTCAGTAATTTCAATTTCTAATGATGTAGGCTGAATTGAATATTTATTAATCATCGATTGAATAAAAGAAACCAAATTAGGCTGTTGAAATTGTTTCGGTGAAATATTTATGGCAATCCGTATACCCATGATCCCTTTATCATTCCAGCTTTTAATCTGTTTACAGGCATTTTCTATTACCCAATTCCCTATGGAAACAATAAGGCCTGTATCTTCAGCGATTGGAATAAAAACCCCTGGAGAAATCCAGCCGAATTCTGTATTCTTCCAGCGCAGAAGCGCCTCAAAAGATGCAGCTTTCCCGGTCCGGACATCTATTTGGGGCTGATAATACAATGTAAGCTCGCCCCTGTCTATCGCTCTTCTTAGATGAGTTTCCAGAGTTACAATATTGGTAAATAACGAATTCATATCTGATCGATAAAATTGGTAATGGGCCCGGCCTCTCTCCTTAACGCGAAAAAGCGCCTCATCTGCATTCTTAATTAACATTTCTGCATCCTTCCCATCATTCGGGTACATGCTGATTCCAATGCTTGGAGAGATAAAATACTCATGGGCATTAAAATAAAAGGATCGAGAAAAAGAAGTAAGCAGCTTTCCTACAAAAAAATTAGCCCCGGAGCGATTTGTGTTAAGCAATAGAATAGTAAACTCATCCCCGCCAACCCGGTAAATAAAACAGCATTCATTCTGGAATTGTAATAACCGGTTGGAAACCTGCTTTAAAATTTCATCACCAGCCAAATGTCCAAGCGTATCGTTCAAATATTTAAATCTGTCCAAGTCAATTGAGATTAAGGCGAACTCATCTGCCGGATGATGGTCAGTCGGGATACGTTCATTTAAATGTTCTAGCAGTGCCCGGCGGTTATATAATCCTGTCAATTGATCATGAAATGCCATGAATTTTATCATTTCCATGTTTTTTGCCTGCTCTGACAAATCCCTTAAAATTATGTAGACCCCGTTTATTTCCCCGTATACGACAATTGGTACTGTTTTTATATGTACAATGAGCCGTTTCCCTTTATTGTTCAAAATTTTACAATCCAGTGACTCAAGAGAAAAACCGGAACATGTCTCTTCGATAAGACCTTTAAACTTTTCCAAATCATGGTCATCAATTAAATCATAAATCGACCGATTTGACAGATGCCTTTCCAATGACCCCGTCAAAACAGCAGCAGCCGGGTTTGCTTCGATTATTTTTCCTTCCGGGCTAATGATAATAATTGCATCCAAGTTATGATCAACTATAGACCGATGACGCTGCTCACTTTCGGCGATTCTTTTTCTCTCAAGGGACCATTCGGTAATATCCCTTGTAACTGCAACAATATAACAGATGGCGTTATCCTCATCATAGATTGGAGTTAAGATGGATTCCCCGTAAACCTCTTTCCCGTTATCTCCATAAAATACATCGTCAAAAGTAATTATTTCCCTTTTTTTCAATAGTTTCTCATACATTCGCTGAAGCGATTTGGCAAAAGCCTCTGGCAGAACATCCTGAAAAGACCTCCCTATCGCCTCCACATTTAAGTTTGCCTTTCTCATTCCCGCCTCATTGATAAACAGGTATCGAAAGCTTGGGCCATCTTCCACTTTGACGACAAATACCATATCCTGTATATATTGAAAAATAATATCGAAGATGATTTCCTGTATTTTAGGCCCGGCTTTCCCGGATTCAATTTCACTTATAAAAAACTGATTGAATTGGGTCATTTCATCATCCTCACGAACAAAATAAAATTTTTTCCTTATCCTATACCATATTTCTAAATTTATTTTACAACGAAATAATTTGATTGGAAGTAATTTATAGAAAATAATGACTATTCTACGAAAGTTTTTCCTCTTTTACTTATTCTATTTCTATTTTCCTAAAAAAAACGGTATAATATAATTGTCTAAAAAAGAAAGGAGATATGATTTTGAATCCCGACCAGAAATCCCCCCATAAAAAAGTAAACCTAACCATCGAAAACCTCTCACAAGCTGTCTTTATCGTGAATCGGCATGCAAAGACAGCGCCAAATCCCAAGTTTTTGTATAAACTAAAACAAGAATCATTAAAGAAATTAATTGAAGAAGGAAAAGCAAAAAAAGTCGGTCTTCACTTTTCCGAACATCCCAGAAATAGTCAGCAGCAATCCGATGTTTTAGTAGAATGCGGAAATTACCTATTTCACATTCCGCCTACTAAGAGTGACTTTATGGATCTTCCTCATTTAGGAAAATTGGACGGACATATCCGAAATCCAAAGGCAGTACTATCCCTTAATACAGCAAAAGCCCTGCTGCAGACCTATACAGGCATAACCGAGTTAGATCCTCCGCCAGGCAGCCCGAGAAAAAGGCCTCGGACCTATCAAAAACCGATCTTTAAAAAATTGGGTGAAAGATATTCATAGTGGTTTAAAAGCCGGACTTTTCCGGCCTTTTTCATTTGTTCTAAATAGTAGAAACATCTATTGTAAATATTCTATAATTAAGCAAAATAACTTTTATTGATTTTATCTCGGGAAGGACGGACAATTTTGGAGCATTTACTTAATGAACGTGTAAAAAATATTGAAATTTCAGGGATTCGAAGGTTTTCCAATATGGTTTCCCATGTTGAGGACGTGATTTCCTTAACAATCGGGCAGCCTGATTTTCCTACCCCGGAGCATGTAAAAAAGGCGGGTATCGAAGCAATTACTGATAATTTTACCTCTTATACACATAATGCCGGCACAATAGAATTAAGAAAGGCTGCTTGTGAATTTGTAAAGAAGAAGTATCATTTGGACTTTCAGCCGGAATCGGAAGTAATCGTCACAATGGGAGCTAGTGAAGCAATTGACATTGCTTTAAGGACCATCTTAACGGAAGGCACCGAGGTTATTTTACCCGGACCGATATACCCGGGTTACGAACCAGTGATTCGAATGATGGGGGCACAGCCGGTCTATTGCGATATTCGCGAAAATCAGTTTCGCTTCACGCTGAATATGATAAAACCATACATAACAGAAAAGACTCGCTGCATCGTCCTCCCTTATCCATCAAATCCTACCGGAGTAAGTCTAAACGAAGGAGAGCTACGGGAAATAGCGGATTATTTAAGGGATAAAGATATTTTCGTTCTTGCCGACGAAATATACAGCGAGCTTTCCTATAACCAGACGCACTATTCGATCGCAAGCTTTCTTAAAGAACAAACAATCGTCATTAACGGATTATCCAAGTCCCATTCAATGACGGGCTGGCGAATCGGCTTTTTGTTTGCTCCCGAAAGTATTGCCAAGCATATCTTAAAGGTTCATCAATATAATGTTTCCTGTGCAAATTCCATTGCTCAAAAAGCTGCATATGAGGCGCTTACAGCAGGGATTGATGATGCCCTTTCCATGAAAAAGGAATATGAAAAGCGTCGTGATTATGTCTATCAGCGCCTTGAGACAATGGGTTTTGAAGTGGTCAAGCCAGACGGGGCCTTTTACTTCTTTATAAAAATTCCAAGCACGATTGCTTTGAATAGCTTTGATTTTGCGGTTAAACTTGTGAATGACGCAAAGGTAGCAGTAGTACCCGGCAGTGCTTTTTCTGAATACGGAGAAGGATATTTCCGTTTATCCTTTGCCTGCTCAATGGGCACGCTTGAAGAAGGACTAAATCGAATCGAACAGTTCCTAAAAAAGTAAAAGAGGCCAATCAGCCTCTTTTACTTTTTTAGGGATTCAACCCTTATATTTTCCGTTATTTTTCGCAGCTTTTACCTTTTTTGCCTTATCATGGTGAATTTTATTCGTATCGGCAGAGCCCATTTCGTGGGCAAATTCTTCATTTAATACTGCAGAATCAAAACCCTTTTTGTTTTTTTGCTGCGGGTCGTTTTTCTTTGTTCGCTTTGCCATAAACATACCTCCTATTTTAGTTTCTAGAATAGTTTCATGTAGGCAGGAGGTATTTATGCCTGGCAGTTTGTGGCCGGTCCGCTAATTTTTCCAGTACTTATATAAAGCTTGAGTACCGCTGCTTTCTTCACCCAGCGAAGCCAGTTTATCATACATGGATTTTGCCAAAGCCAATCCTGGCACTTCCATATCCATACGTTCAGCCTCATCCAAGGCTATTTTCATATCCTTAATAAAATGCTTTATGTAAAATCCAGGCTCAAAATCCCCTTTTAACATTCTCGGCGCCAGATTGCTCAATGACCAGCTTCCTGCAGCACCTGCTGTGATACTTTTTAAAACAGTTTCAGGATCAAGTCCTGCCTTTTCTGCATAAATAATGGCTTCACAGACACCTATCATATTAGAAGCAATCGCAATTTGGTTGCACATCTTGGTATGCTGTCCTGCTCCTGCCTGTCCTTGGTAAACAATATTGGTTCCCAACAATTTTAATAGCGGGTGAACGGCTTCAAAGGCATCGTAGTCTCCGCCAATCATAATGGAGAGCTTTGCATCCCTAGCACCGATATCACCGCCGGAAACAGGAGCATCAATCGTATGGATGTCTCTTTTTTTAGCCTCATTGTATATTTTTTCAGCCAGAGAAGGTGAAGAAGTCGTCATATCAATATAATAGCTGCCCGGAATTCCATTTGGAATTAATCCGTTTTCACCCAAATAGACCTCCTCAACATCGTTTGGGTACCCTACCATCGTAATGACCACGTTTGCCTTTTCAGCAACGGCCCTCGGGGTTTCCACCCATAAAGCTCCTTTTTCAATTAATCCTGCAGCTTTGTCTTTTGTTCTCGAATAAACCATTACAGGGAATCCGGCAGCGAGCAGATGACCTGCCATACTTTTACCCATCACACCTATTCCAATAAAACCGATTACTGTATTATCTGGTGTTAACAAAAAAATCTCTCCTCTCGTCTTTTGCTTTTATTTTAGCATTTTCCGCCAATATTATCGTAATAAAAAAGACCGAAACTTTTTATTCCGGTCTTAAAGTTCAGACGAAAAATTTGTTAAAAAGGATCTGCCAAAGACCTTTTTGTTATTGAACACTTCGATAGAGACAGCGTTATTCTGTTCAATCATATTTTGAAGCTCTTGGATATACAAATCCTTTTGCAGCGGAATCGGGTCCATAAAAATATATTTCTCCTTTTTCCCCTTAACGTCTATATATTCTCCGTTAAGGACCTGCTCCTCACCATAGACAATTTCCCGCCTGCCGATGGCAGCTGCCAAGCGGTTATCGTGGATGGTTACTTTCACCTTATATAATTGGTGTCCCTCCAAAATTTCATTGTTTATTCGAAAGCGAAATTGGATTTCGTTATTTTTGGTTAACAGAGCATCCGCATAACGGTTTGCAATTAATTCATTAGAAGTCAGTATTCCACATCCGCTTAATAAAACAGACCCGAAAATGATATAGAGGCCTAAAATAATCTTAATGTTTTTATTCATTTTGAACCACTCCTTTATATCTTCCACCATCGCCAAAATTTTTTGGTGTTAAACATAAAGGGGAATATAAATTCGATAGCTTTTTATTTCTCATGGTTCAATGAATAACCGCATTATTTATTTAGTATTATAGGCCTTACAACAGGTCTGTTGATTTGCGCTCCAGGCACTTCGCTTTCCGTGGGCGTGACGGGGAGCCTCCTCGTCGCTTCGCTCCTGCGGGGTCTCCCCTGCCCCGTACTCCCACAGGAGTCTTCGTGCCTTCCGCGCAAATCAACAGGTGTATTCATAGTGAACTTAAACACACAATTAATAAAAAAAAAAGTAGGAAATTACATATTTATTCCAAAAGGAGTCGAGCCAAAGTAAAGAGGATAAATGCCTTATATGTGACTGATTGCTTTAAGTGTTTACTGGTACGGGAGGCTATAGCCTCTATATGCGACCGAACGCTTCAAGGATTTCCTAGTTCGGGAGGTTATAGATATAGCCATACAAAAAGGGGCTGCCCCTAAAAGTTACACTTTTGGGACAGCCTCCATCACACTTAGTTATTAGAATGTATGAGCTAAATCTTTTGCGCGTGCAATTGCTTTTTCTTTGATTTCCTGAGCCTTGTCAGGCATGGCATTATGACCTTCCACAAACAGTCCTTCGAAGGAAGGCACACCGAAGAAACTCATCATGACACTAATATAACGGTGCCCCATTTCTAGATCTGCTGCCGGCCCTGTGGAATAAAAGCCTCCTCTGGCTTGAATATGTAATGCCTTTTTATCGGTTAACAGACCAATCGGACCCTTTTCCGTATATTTAAAAGTTTTACCCGCAACCGCCACGGAATCAAAATATGCCTTCATGACAGGAGGAAATGAGAAATTCCATAGAGGGGAAACAAAAACATACTTGTCTGCAGCAATAAATTGCTCGCTTAACTCATTTAAGCGGCCGACTTTTGCTTTTTCGTCTGCTGATAAATCATCAAATGACTGTCCGGAACGCAGCTTTCCCCATCCACTGAACACATCCACATCAATCTCAGGAATATTTTCAGAATATAGATCCAAATGGATCACTTCGTCATTAGGATTAACTTGTTTGTAAGTGTCAATAAATGCTTTGCCTACTGCCATACTATAAGATTGAGCCTCATCATGAGGGTGAGCTGTGATATATAAAACCTGTGCCATGTCATTCACCTTTCTCGTTGATTGATATACATAGTCTGATTCAAAATCATATTTTTTAACCAATCAAAATTTATCTCAGTTTGAAACGATTTAAAATCAAGGTAACTTTAAAATAAAAACTTTAACGTATCAATTATTTTGCTTTTGAAACATAAAAAAAGGATTTGTCATTTTGACAAATCCAATAGTAATTTTTATTCAGTTACGTCAACCGAATAAGGATTTTGACCTACGTTTTTTCTCATTTCATCTGTCATTAGAAAAGGTTCATTAACATTTACTTCATTTTCTGCATGTTCAAGATGGAAACTGCCGTCATAATGTACTGGTTTTTGTTCCATAATACTACCCACTCCCACAATGATTTACACTTAAGATGCCCAAGTTTCATTCAAATTACCTAGAAAACTTTCGAAATTCCTCATACTATCGACATCGCATGAAGTTAAAGTTCAGGTCTTTGTGACTAATATTATAACTGAAAATTCTTTGAAAGAACATAATAAATTGAAAATAAAAACAGTTAAAAAGGACTAGCCATATTAGCCAGTCCTTTTGAAAGATATGTTGAGTTTTCAATTATTTTACAGCTGCATTTACTGCTTCAATTACTTGATCGGTTGTCTGCATGTTCAAGACTTTCTGCACAAGCTTTTCCATATCAGATTTCTGTAAATTTTTGATTAATGAGCGTGCTTTAAGAATGGAAGTGGCGCTCATTGAAAATTCGTTAAGTCCAAGACCGAGTAGAATTGGAATCGCTGTTTCGTCGCCAGCCATTTCTCCGCACATACCTGCCCATTTACCTTCTGCGTGAGCAGCATCGATGACCATTTTTACTAATCGTAAAATTGATGGGCTATATGGCTGGTATAGATAGGAGACACGCTGATTCATGCGGTCGGCTGCCATTGTATATTGAATCAAATCATTAGTACCAATACTGAAGAAATCTACTTCTTTGGCGAATTGATCAGCTAGAACCGCAGTCGATGGAATTTCAACCATGATACCAAGTTCAATTTTTTCAGCAACTTTTTGCCCGCCTGAGATTAATTTTTGCTTTTCCTCTTCAAGAATGGCTTTTGCTGCCCTGAATTCATCTAGAGTGGCAATCATTGGAAACATAATTTTCAAGTTTCCGTATACACTTGCGCGTAATAAGGCCTTAAGCTGTGTCCGAAAAATCCCTTGCTCTTCCAGACATAAACGAATCGCTCGGAAGCCTAAGAATGGATTCATCTCTTTCGGTACTTCCAAGTATGGAAGTTCTTTGTCGCCGCCTATGTCCAATGTCCGAACTACAACTGGCTTTCCTTCCATGCCTTCTAGGACTGCCTTATATGCCTCGAACTGTTCTTCCTCTGTTGGCAGCTGATCTCGGCCCATATAAAGGAATTCAGTCCGATAGAGGCCAACTCCCTCGCCGCCGTTTTCTTTGACTCCTTTTAAATCTTTTGGAGTACCGATGTTCGCAGCCAGTTCAACGTGATGCCTGTCAGCGGAAACAGTAGGCTCGTTGACAAGCTTGGCCCATTCAGCTTTTTGCGTTTCGAAGTCTTCATGAACTTTCTTGTACTGCTCCACGAGTTCAGGGGTTGGGTTAATATGTACTTCACCCTTTAGCCCATCGACAATGACCAAATCGCCATTTTGAATTTCTTCGGTAGCTGTCTTGGTTCCAACCACAGCTGGAATTTCCAGTGAGCGCGCCATAATAGCGGAGTGGGATGTCCGTCCGCCAATATTTGTTGTAAACCCTTTTACAAATTGTCGGTTTAATTGTGCTGTGTCCGAAGGGGTCAGATCTTCTGAAACGATAATGACTTCATCCGCAATCATGCTTGGATTTGGCAGCTGCACGCCTAACAAATGAGCTAGTACGCGCTTAGTCACGTCGCGGATATCCGCAGCACGCTCCTTCATGTATTCATTATCCATTTGTTCGAACATCATTACAAACATATCCGCAGTTTCTTTAAGGGCTGCTTCTGCATTTACGTTCTCGGACCCGATCTTATCTTCAATCGGATTATTTAATTCTGGATCACTTAAAACAAGGAGATGCGCTTCAAAAATGGCTGCCTTATCAGGGCCAAGGTCAACCTTTGCTCGGTCGCGAATGATTTCAAGTTCAGACTTCGCTTTTGCCATGGCGTCACGAAAACGTGCTACTTCAGATGAAGCATCTTCAACTTTTTTCTGTTCAAATGATAAATCTGGTTCAACAAGACGGTATGCCTTCGCAATGGCAATACCATTTGATGCAGCAATACCCTGTAAAAAAGCCATTATTCAGCCAATCCTTCTTTTCTCAATGTTTCTTCCAGGCTGTTTAATGCGTCGTTTGCATCGCTGCCTTCCGCCGTAATTTTGATTTCGGCTCCCTTGCCAATGCCAAGGGACATAACGCCCATAATCGACTTTAAGTTAACTGTTTTCCCTTTATGTTCAAGATTGATTTCTGAATCAAATCTGCTAGCTGTTTGGACTAAAAGTGTTGCTGGTCTAGCATGAATTCCTGTATCTGCTGTTACTGTAAATTGTTTTTCTGCCATCTTCAATCAAACTCCTTTTTTTATGTAGATAAATAAAAATTAATGCTCACTTTCATAAAATAGCCAAAATACCTTCTTTAGTCAAATAAGACATTAAAGAAATAAAGTAAAGAATTTAAATTTATTTTCCCCTGAAAGTTATCCAAACATGTAATGATTATTTATCTATCAAGGTTATATAATAATGGTACAAATGGTAGAATAGCATTTTCTTTAAATTCATTCAAATATTTGTGTTTACGTTCACAAAAACGTCAAAAACATTAAAAACCGTCCAAACGGACGGCTTTTGTTTTTTAATCTTAATTATTTAATTCTCGCTCACTGCTTGGGGAAAATCGCTCGGTTCATCGACCGGTATGACAGCGGACACTAAAGCCTCTTCGACCGCTAAAGAGTATTTTGCCTTATCCTTGTCACCCCATCCAAATTTATCAGACATATAATTTATTACTTGTTTTTTATATTTCCGAACTGTTTGTATATCAAATAATATTGCACCTGTGCGGCGATTTAAGAAGTCGATTGGGGTAGCAATCATTTCATGCTCAATTGCATAAATTAGTTTTGCAAATAAATCCAAAGGCAGTTTGTATTTTACAGCGTCATCCTTATTCTTTCTTATTAGGTTAAAGACTGTGTCAATATTTGAACCGTACATTCTCGCTAATTTTTCAGCTTCTTTGCTGGACAGCCCTAGCTCTGTCCCGTTCTGAACTTGTTTTGAAACATAGGAATTAAAATTGGCGGAACCTCCTACATTCCCTCCTGATATCGGCATGTTTCTTGTTTGGCATGAAGGAAGCGTTCTCCCTTCTTCTGTTTGAAATTTATCAACTAGCAAATCAACAACTGTATCCGCCATTTTCCGATACCCCGTTAATTTGCCGCCGGCAATCGTAATCAAACCAGACTTAGACTCCCAGATTTCATCCTTTCGGGAAATTTCAGAAGGATCCTTTCCTTCCTCATAGATAAGCGGCCGTACACCAGCCCAGCTGGATTCAATATCCTGTTCCGTAATCTTTACGTCTGGAAACATATAATTAATTGCATTAATGATATAGGTCCGGTCTGATTTTGTCATTTGTGGATGTACTGCATCTTCCTTATAAAAAGTATCGGTCGTACCAAAATAAGCCTTCCCATCTCTCGGAATTGCGAAAACCATTCGGCCGTCTGGTGTATCAAAATATATTGCTTGCTTTAATGGGAACCGGGATTGATCGATAACTAGATGAACCCCTTTTGAAAGCTGAAGTGTTTTTCCTTTTTTTGATTTGTCCATTTCACGGATATGATCAACCCAAGGACCGGCAGCATTAACAATTTTTTTTGCCCTGATTTCGTATTTGTCACCAGTTATCTGATCCTCAACAATTACTCCGACAACTTTTCCATTTTCATAAATAAGCTTGGTTACCTTTGTATAGTTGCAGGCAATTGCTCCATTTTCAACTGCGGCCTTCATCACTTCAATGGTCAGTCTAGCATCATCAGTACGATATTCAACATAATAGCCCCCACCTTTTAAACCATCCTTTTTCACCAGCGGCTCCTTAGCGAGCGTTTGTTCAGCTGATAACATGCTGCGGCGTTCGGATTTTTTCACCCCTGCCAAAAAATCATATACCCGAAGTCCAATCGAAGTGCTGAACGGGCCGAAGGTACCGCCCGTATGCATGGGCAAGAGCATCCATTCAGGCGTCGTAACATGAGGTCCATTTTCATACACAATGGCCCTTTCCTTTCCAACTTCAGCCACCATCTTCACTTCAAATTGTTTTAAATAACGCAGCCCGCCATGGACTAGCTTCGTTGATCTGCTGGAGGTTCCTGCCGCAAAATCCTGCATTTCAACCAAGGCGGTACTCATCCCTCTAGTTGCCGCGTCTAATGCGATTCCGGCACCTGTAATGCCTCCGCCAATTACTAAAATGTCAAATCGTTCACTTTTTAGTTTAGTTGCAATTTCAATACGATTTAAATTTGAAAATTTCATCGTCATTTCCTCCAATGTAATTGCTATATTATATGCAAACTTTTTAAAGGGGAAATAAAAAGAGACCACAAAAGCCATTATCTATTTTTAGATAATGTTTTGTGGTCTCTCCAATTTCTCCAGACAATTTATTAACTTGATAATATCATACCATAATTTTCTTCAAATGGTTATTAATTATTTAAAAACCATCGCTGCTTTTACTGCCTTTTTCCAGCCTGCATACAATCCAGTCCGGATTTCTTCTGACATGGTTGGATTGAATTGATGATCAATAGCCCATTGTTTTGAAATTTCCTCCTGGCTTTTCCAGAAACCAACCGCAAGACCTGCTAAATAGGCTGCTCCAAGTGCGGTCGTTTCATTAATGACTGGTCTTTCGACCGGCACATTGAGGATATCGCTTTGGAAATTCATTAAGAGGTTATTCTTTACAGCACCGCCGTCAACGCGCAAGGTTTTCAGTTCAATACCTGAATCGGCTTCCATCGCAGATAACACATCTTTAGTTTGGTAAGCCAGTGATTCAAGTGTCGCCCTAATAAAATGTTCCTTTGTTGTACCGCGTGTCAAGCCAAATACGGCCCCACGCACTTCACTATCCCAGTATGGTGTTCCTAATCCAACAAACGCCGGTACAATATATACACCTTCAGTCGATTCCACCTTTTCGGCATAAACCTCGCTATCCTTTGCATCCTTGAACATCCTTAACCCATCGCGAAGCCATTGGATCGCCGACCCAGCAACAAAGATACTGCCTTCGAGCGCATATTCAACCTTGCCATTCAATCCCCAAGCGATCGTTGTCAGCAGACCATGGTCTGAACGGACAGCCTTTTCCCCAGTATTCATTAACATAAAACAGCCTGTGCCATACGTATTTTTGGCCATCCCTTTCTCAAAGCATGCCTGGCCAAACAAGGCTGCCTGCTGATCGCCTGCGACACCGGCAATCGGTATTTCCTTGCCAAAAAAGTGATAATCAATTGTGTTGGCATAAACCTCAGATGATGGGCGAACCTCGGGCAACATGGACTTTGGAACACTTAAAATTTCCAATAGTTCATCATCCCATTTTAGCTCATAGATGTTAAACAGCAGCGTACGCGAAGCATTGGAATAATCCGTCACATGGGCCCGCCTGCCGGACAATTTCCAAATCAGCCAAGTGTCAATTGTCCCGAATAGCAATTTCCCTGCTTCCGCTTTTTCCCGTGCTCCTTCAACATTGTCTAAAATCCATTTTACTTTCGTTCCTGAAAAATAGGCATCAATCAGCAAACCTGTTTTAATACGGAAGGTTTCCTGATACCCTTTTTCTTTTAACTCTTCACAAATTTCGCTCGTTTGTCTTGACTGCCAGACGATAGCATTATAAACAGGAACTCCTGTCTCTTTATCCCAGACAACAGTTGTTTCCCGCTGATTGGTAATACCGATTCCGGCAACCTGTTCGGGTTTAACTCCTGATTCCGAGAGGACAGCAGCTATAACAGCAAGAATAGAACCCCATATTTCATTGGGATTGTGCTCTACCCAGCCTGGCTTTGGAAAATGCTGAGAAAACTCCTTCTGGGCAGAATAGACTATTTCGCCACTTTGATTAAAAAGAATTGCACGGGAACTTGTAGTTCCTTGATCTAGCGATAAAATATACTTTTCCATACTTACACCTCTCATTCAAAAAAGGAGAACCACAAACTAGCCGCATTAAACGACCAACTGTGTTTCTCCTTATCTCCGTCACAAAATATTAACTTGTTAAATTGAGTATATAAAGTTAGGAAAACGGTGTCAACCTATTTTTTCAAATAGGTTCCAGAGTTCTCTTTTTGAGGTTGTTATTGCAGTGGCGCCTGCATTTAGGGCATTTTCGATCTCATCTGCTGTACGAATTAGGCCGCCTGCAAAAATCGGGATATTAACGCGTTCTTTCACTTCTTTAATCATCCACGGCATTGCCCCTGGAAGAACTTCAATATAATCCGGCTGGGTTTTTTCGATTAGCTTATAGCTTTTTTCAAGGGCGTGGCTGTCAATTAAAAAAATTCTCTGCACCGCGATGACTCCCTTTTGCTTTGCTTTCTGTATCACACCAGCCTTTGTGGAAATAAGTCCGTACGGCTTAAACTCCTGGCAAATATATTCCGTTGCATATTCATCATTTTTAATGCCATGAATTAAGTCAACATGGTAGATCATTTTTTTCCCAGATTGCTTGGCCATTTGATTAATATTTTTCAGCTGGGCAATATGCATATCTAAAAAAACCCCAATTTGGTACGGACTTTGTAAAAACCGCTCAAATTCCTTCATGTTTCCAGAAGCCGGCAAGATTTTTTGTTTCATCGTATTTAAGTTCACCTACTAGTTTTAAATGTCTGCTTTTTTTGTTCTTTTCGTATTTCCTTCAGTTGTAATTTTAATGCTTGTGCTTCCTGTTGAACATAGTTCTTATCCTCAATAGAAGCTTCATCTCCGCCATAGCGTACCCTTTCATAAATTTGAATGGTTTCATTTGACAAATGAAGTCCAGTCCTCTGCCGCCACTCTTTAAGCGTCTCGTTTGCCGCTCGTCCTAAACGCAGACGCTGCGCAAATTTCTCCAGCCGAAAAATTTCCTTTCGAATAAAATCATCCGGCGGCACTGCCTTTCTTTTAAAACTGGAGGTGAATACTCCGCCAGGCTCACCTTCCGAAATAATCACGGAATGATGAAAATGACTGCCTGCTTCCTTCAGTCTTGATTTCTTTCGAAGCAAATATATGACAAACCCAACTACAGTGCAGAGAGCAAGAAAATACAAAACATTTTCCGTTACTTCGAAGGATCTTGGCTGATAGTCAAATCCCTCGTTTGTACCTTCCCCAACCTTTGTGGTAGGTTTATAGTCGCTGCTGCCAAATAAGGATAGCGCAAATTCGATAAAGCGTATCACAGGGACTGCAAGGCCTGAAAATAGAAAAACAATACCTTGCAAAATACTCGAGAAAATCAGCTGAATATATTTTAATAAGAACATAAAGGCAATTCCAATCACTGTCACACTCGCCATTATTCTAAAAAAATAAAAGGCAAATTTCGCTTTGTCATTGGTAACTGCAGACCACTTCCTACAGAAACCGTCCGTTATGATGACGACAATAAAAAGGATAATTTGAAAAATAATCGCATTTTGATATGGATAGGAAATCATTGCGGAATACACAAGGGCGATAATCCCAAGAGTAAATGAAAAAAATAACAATATGATTTTTGAAAGCCCTGAACTTTCATCATAAATGGAAATTCCTCGCCAAAAAACAAACAAACCTATTACCAATGCGAAAGAAAGAGACAGCCCCCCAAGATGACCGATGATGACGATGGCCGGCAAGATAATGACTAAAAAAAGCCATTTCCCCTTACTTGCAAACCTTTCTAGCAATATGAAAAATAAAATAATGCTGATAAAGCCTAAAGAAGAAAACAGCAAAATAGGCGGAAACCTTTTTTGACCGATAAAAAATAAAAACAGAAATAAATTAGCAATGACTATTTCTAATATAAAATGTGAGGATGCGGCTGCAATTCGATACATCATAGCTGCAGCCTTCTTTCTTTTTGAATTTCCAACTCACCAAAAAGGCAATCTTCGGCTGCTATCGTTAATTCCATTAATCTTACACCTTTTTGCGCTTCATTTAATAGCAGCCTATTTGTTTCCTCAGTCCTGACTCCGAGATGAATAAAAAAGGGCTGTCTTGCGAAATAGCGCTGATAGAATGAAACAACCTGATGATAGGGCAAGGTTGTATTAAGTGAACTGATGGAGGAAAGAGTTTCCAGAACCTTTTGTAAATGCTCTTTTCCCTCCCCTTTGGGCAAATAAAGAAAAGGCGTGCTCCCTGCTGTTCGAACGTTGATACATAAAGAAAAGGGGAGTTGCTGTTGATAGGCATAATACGCAAATTCTGCAATTGCACTTATGTATGTTTCAAGATCGCCGGTAATGGAATGCCCATTAGAAATATTCAGGCCGATTACGCAGCCCTTTTCAGAAATTTTTTCATAAAGTTTCGTTTGTAAAATCTGCTTTCTAGCACTTGCTTTCCAATGAATTCGGTTAAAGCTGTCGGTTGAAACATAGTCCCTAGTTCCTAACGGTCCGAGGCGCTCCTCAAAAACAGAAAAGGGAACGGCATTATGTCCTTGGCGGATTGTCTTTTGTTCCGTTAAACCTTTTACCGGTACGGTGGATGGATAAACAACAGCCTGTTGTTTTAACAGAAATCTGGACTCTAACACCATTTCCCCAAACCCAATTAAACTTGGGAGACGGTATTCGATTTTGCGAATCCGAGCAATGCCTCTTTTGATTGCCCTAAATGGAATCTCCACCTGTTTTGTTTGATTCGTAAAAATGGAAAAAGGGACATTAACCTCGTACAAAGAAACCCCATCTTCTTGTTCATTTCCTTTGGGAGCTATATAGGAATCAAAGGAGACTCTTAATTCCCCTTTAATGATTGGATACCCATGGTTTTTGAACACTATGTTCCAGTTACCCTCCTCACCAATAAAAAAGCGATTCCATTCATTTCTATCTTCTAAAACAAGGCCGTTCCCTACTTTCTTCAAATAATAACGATTAAACATGATTATTGCCAGAAAAAAGCCGGCTAAAAAAAGAGTCCATTTTGATTGGATATAGAGTCCAATTATAATCATAACAATGGCCAAACCGACAAGGCCAGGAATTACCTGGTCCTCTATTGAATATTTGTTCCAGTTCATCCGTTTGCCCCCGCTTCTACTGGAACAGGAACCGAATCGATAATTTCCAAAATGATCTCCTCTTGGGATTTGGTTAGCGACCCTTCGATTGATAGGATGATTCGATGTCCGATTACAAATGGAGCAACTGACTTTATATCAGCAGGCGTTACATAGGTGCGCCCGTTTAAAAAAGCTTTCCCTTGAGAAGCTTTCATAAGTGCCAATGTTCCCCGCGGGCTGACCCCGAGTTCAATACTGCTGTGCTCCCTCGTTCTTCTGACAATAGATAGCAGGTAATCTTCAATATCGTTTGTCATGTAAACCTTTTTTACTTCCTTCTTTAACTCCTCGAGATCAGAAAGTAAAAAAACAGGACTGACTGGATTCTGCCCTGGATTTACCTGGCCGTTATGCATAATCTGTTTTTCTTCTTCAAATGTAGGATAACCCACCTTTATTTTCATAAAAAAACGGTCCATTTGCGCAACAGGCAGCGGGAAAGTCCCTTGCTGGGATTCTACCGGGTTTTGCGTTGCGATGACCATAAACGGCTCATTAATCGGAACAGTAATACCGTCAATCGTGACCTGTCTCTCTTCCATAACCTCTAATAAACTGGATTGTGTTCTCGGAGTTGCTCGATTAATCTCATCTGCCAAGACAAGGTTAGCCATTATTGGCCCCGGGCGAAGCTCAAATTCCTGAACCTTTGGATTAAAAAATTGGATTCCCGTGACATCACTCGGAAGAACATCGGGGGTAAACTGGATTCTTGAAAAGTGTCCGCCAATTGCTGCTGCAAAACTTTTCGCAAGCATGGTCTTCCCCGTCCCTGGCACACTTTCAAGTAAAATATGTCCATTAAACAATAAAGAAATTGCCATCAACTCTACTTCCAAGTCTTTTCCGACAATTACTTTACTAATCTCCTGCTTTAATGATTGGATATTTTCTATTAAGGCCATTCCCTCAGCTCCCTGGAAGTTTCTTCTATATATGTAGTCCTTTTATTTTATCAAATTTTTCCACTTTTCCAAACATACTGGTAAAAAAAGAACCCTATTATAAAATGGGTTCGTTCCTTTAACTTCTCGGCTCTTTTAAATATTGGTAGAGAACATCTCCATTCCGCTGAGCAATGCCGCGGAAGTGTTTAAAATCTTTTCTTTTTACCAGCACCTGACGGAAATCCATAAATTCCCCAACGTTAACGTAATATTCGGAAAGCTCTCCGTTCATAAGACGATTTAAGATATCGTTAACTGTTTCTTCCCTCATTTTTCAGCACCTCTTTCCACTTCCTTATTTTAACGTAAAAACCTAATTTAAAGCTAATTTCATCCCTAAATATGAAAACGTTACCATTATCTAATTATATTTCCAGAATTTTTTTACAAAAACATATAAGAAATTAACCAAATTGTAACATTAACACCTTTACGAATTTGGAAAAATAGTGCAAACTGTTATTTAAATAGTTTTTAAGTTTGCTAGATAAAGGAGAGAGGAAATTTGAAAAAAGCAGAGGTAGGAAATATCATCGAATTTCGCGGCGGACTACAAGGGATTGTTGAAAAGGTGAATGAAAATTCTGTAATAGTTGACTTAACATATATGGATAATTATCGTGATTTAGAATTAGATCAGCGGACAGTTGTTAATCATAAAAATTATAAGGTTGTTAAAGAAACCGCTTACTAATTATTTGAAAAGGCAGAATGCACACTGCCTTTTCTTCTTTTTTAACCGGAAAACCGTTTATTTTCCTTGGTCCATTTCCTTTGAAAGCTCTTTAAACGATTTAACTTTGCCATGAGGATTTTGATCCTGCTTTCTGACCGTCCATTCACGTTCCTTTTGACTTTGTGATTTACTCATTCTCTTCACTCCTTTCTCGATTATATTTTTTTCATTTAAAGATATTCTTATCAACCTAATTGGTTAAAATGTATATTGAAATCTTTTCCTTTACATATTGAGTTATGATCTTCGAAGGAGCCTATTATGGAATTAAAACGAACCCTGGATTTACGTCTAATTACCGGATTGATTATCGCCCATGCCCTACTCTTTTTTTCTTTTCATGATAAGGCGATATTTTGGTACATTTTTTCCGGTTCCATCCTAATACTAATCGCCTTTTCCACGTTTCAGGGAGACGTGGAAGATGAGGCCTCTTTTATCAAGTATTTATTTTTAGGCGTCATTTCCGGTTTGCTATTATATTTGCTTTTTTGGATTGGCTATCAGCTGTTCGAGATGGCCAATTCAGGCTTTAAAAAAGATGTAAGACGTTTGTACCGATGGTTTGCCCCTTCGTTATTCTGGCACTATTTAGCCTTAATTTTAGTGGCAGCACCTGGCGAAGAAATGTTCTGGAGAGGGTTTGTCCAAAAAAGACTGTTAAAATACCTCAAACCGTACGTCGCCATTATTGCTAGCTCTATATTATATGGGTCAGTCCATATTTATTCAGGGTCCTTTTTACTAATGTTCGCTGCCTTCGTATCCGGTCTTGTCTGGGGATTTTTATACTTTTGGAAAAAAAGCATGCCCCTCGTTATTGTTTCTCATATCATTTTTGACATGATGATGTTCATTTTTCTGCCACTAACATAAAAGCAGCTGACCTGAGCAGCTGCTTTTCAATTTCTTTCTGGGGGTGTAAATGGCTTCATCCACAGGAGAATAAAAAAACTCATGCAAATATAGCCGAACAACGGATATAGGTAGGACAAAAGTGTTCCATAATTCACCAAGCTAATTAAGTAAGATACTGTAAAAATAGCCGTTACAGAAACTAGCGTCGGTACAGGCATATATTGCTTTAACTGCCGGTCGAGACCAAAAACATTCCCAATAACTGAAGTAAAAATCTCTCCATAAATGATAAGAACAAAAATCCAATAGAAAAACGGGGCTAAATTTCTCATAATAACGGCCATCGGAATTTCATATAATTCCAGGTTTGGGAGCATGATTAATGTAAAGTGGCTGGCAATTAATATTACCGTCAAAGCCACACCACCAAGAATCCCCCCCCATTTGATTGTCCAATCGTCCTTCACTTCTGATGCAATCGGCACTAGTACCGCTTGAGCAAGTCCAAGATTCAAGGCAGCATACGAAAATGGTGCAATAACACTTTTCCACCCATCAGAAGCATGAGGAATATACAAAAACTGCTCTAAAAAGTTTGGCATTTGCAAAGACAATAGCATTAAAATCAGACTAAACCCAATCATTAAGGGAACTACAAAGGTATTGACAGCAAAAAGCCCCTTAGTACCTACAAGCATCACCAAATAGGATAAAAAAATGGTGATAAACACCCCCGCATTTTTTGGCAATCCAAGCTGTTCTTCAAAAACAGCTCCTGCTCCTGCCAGCATAACGGCACTTACCCCAAGCAGCATAAATAGCATAAAAAAATTGATGATGCCTCCAGCCCATTTTCCAAATAAATAATCATTAAATTCCTGGTACGATTTTGCATTAATTTGCGCAGCGATCCGCATCAGTTTTGAACCAATCACAACGAAAAGATATCCGCTCATTAATATACTTATAAAGCCAAAGAAACCAAACCGTGAGAAAAATTCCACGATTTCTTTTCCTGTAGCGAATCCTGCTCCAACAACAGTCCCCACATAGACTGCCGCTATTTGAAAAGCTTGATTCCAGCTTTTTTTCACATCATCTCCCCCTTATCACAAATATATGACCAAAGGGACAAACAATGACGAGCTTTTTCTCGTAAGCTTATTTTCCTATCATGGAAAAAATTTCACCAAGCGAAAGACTTGAAAGTCAAAAAAGGTCAGAGTATACTATGGTCATAAGGTCAAATATAGTCAAAGTCAAATTGATAAAAGCTAATAACAAGGAGGTTGTTTACATGCTTTGTCAAAAATGTAATCAAAATCAAGCAAATGTACAATTAAACATGAATGTTAATGGGCAGCGTCATGATTTGAAACTTTGCCATGAATGTTATACAAAGGAGAAAAATGCATTAGGTGCAGGCTTTGGAATGAATAAGAACCCATTCAACGGTTTTCCATTTGAAGAGCTTTTTGCTAGCAAAAACTTCTCCCAAGGCCACATTCCAAATGGTCAATTTAGTCCGGCAGTTGAGAATAAAAACGGCCGCGGCGGCTTTATCGATCAATTTGGCCGTAACCTCACACAAATGGCTAAAGCCGGCTTGATTGACCCGGTTATTGGCCGTGATCACGAGATTAAACGAGTCATTGAGGTATTAAACAGAAGAAATAAAAACAATCCTGTGTTAATTGGTGAACCTGGTGTTGGTAAAACGGCAATAGCGGAAGGTCTTGCCTTAAAGATTGCCGATGGCGATGTACCAGGCAAACTGCAAAATAAAGAAGTTTATTTATTGGATGTAGCTTCTTTAGTTGCCAATACCGGGATCCGCGGTCAATTTGAAGAGCGGATGAAGCAGTTAATCGCTGAATTGCAGGAGCGGAAAAACATCATTTTATTCATTGATGAAATCCATCTGCTTGTTGGTGCAGGCTCTGCTGAAGGCTCTATGGATGCCGGCAATATTTTAAAGCCGACCCTTGCCCGCGGTGAACTTCAGGTTATTGGTGCTACGACATTAAAAGAATACCGCCAAATTGAAAAGGATTCAGCCTTAGAACGCCGCTTCCAGCCTATTCAGGTTCAAGAGCCTGATACAGATGCAGCCATTGCCATCCTTAAAGGGATTCAGAAAAAATATGAGGACTTTCATGAGGTCAATTATTCAGACGAAGCCGTCCACGCTTGTGTGACCTTATCGCAGCGCTATATTCAAGACCGCTTCCTGCCTGATAAGGCGATAGATTTATTAGATGAATCAGGTTCAAAACTAAATCTAACTACAGATTATCGGAATAATGAACAAATCGAGGCCCGTCTTAAGGAAATTGCCGCTAAAAAGGAAACAGCATTAAAAAAAGAAAACTATGAACTGGCAGCAAAGCTTCGTGATGAAGAAACACAACTTGAAAAGGCATTAAATAGTGCCTCAAAAACGGAGCGACCAGTTGTTTCAGTTTCTGATATCCAAAAAATTATTGAAGAAAAAACTGGGATTCCGGTCGGTAAACTTCAAGAAGACGAGCAGCTTAAAATGAAATCACTGGAAGAGAATTTGAATAAAAAGGTTATTGGCCAGGAACAAGCCGTTCAGAAGGTCGCAAAAGCTGTCCGCCGCAGCCGTGCCGGTTTAAAAGCAAAAAATCGTCCGATCGGGTCCTTCTTATTTGTCGGTCCAACAGGTGCTGGTAAAACGGAATTATCTAAGACTCTTGCAGAAGAATTATTTGGCACGAAGGATTCGATGATTCGACTTGATATGAGCGAATACATGGAAAAACACAGCGTATCAAAATTAATTGGTTCTCCTCCAGGTTATGTCGGCCATGAGGAGGCTGGTCAATTAACCGAAAAAGTCCGCCGTAATCCATATAGCATTATTCTCTTGGATGAGATAGAAAAGGCCCATCCTGACGTCATGCATATGTTCCTGCAAATACTTGAGGACGGACGTCTTACTGACAGCCAAGGAAGAGTGGTAAGCTTTAAGGACACCGTCATTATCATGACAAGTAATGCCGGCGTTGGGCACAAAAACATTCACGTTGGCTTTGGAACATCCAATGCTGTGGAAGAAGCTAGCATCCTTGACTCTCTTGGCAGCTTCTTCAAGCCGGAATTTTTAAACCGCTTTGACAGCATCATTGAATTTAAACCACTGGATAAAAAGCATATCTTATCTATTGTCGACCTAATGGCTTCTGAGTTGCAAGAAACATTAAAAGAACAGAACATTGAACTAACCATTTCAGTAGAAGCGAAAGGAAAATTAGCAGAACTTGGCTACCATCCTTCATTTGGTGCTCGTCCATTAAGACGCGCCATTCAGGAACAGCTCGAGGATAAAATTACTGATTTTATTTTAGACCAGCCAGATGCTAAACATCTTTCTGCTATTTTAGAAGATGGCGAAATCAAAGTTGTCACTGAAAAAAAATAAAAAGCGAAGCCCTGCGGCTTCGCTTTTTTTATAGCTTTTTATCATCAACCGAATTCAGCCATTTCTCGATTTCACCAACAACAGATTCTACACAGCCGGTTTTAAATGGTGATATTAAATTGGCTGCTTCCACGAGTTTAGTAAATGACATAGAACCGCCAAGCTTACAAAGCTTGACATAGTCTGCCCATGCCTCTTGATGATTCTCCCTTGACCGCTTCCAGAATTGGAAGGCGCAAATTTGCGCAAGCGTATAGTCAATATAATAGAACGGTGAATTATAAATATGTCCCTGACGCTGCCAGAAACCGCCGTTCTCCAGATACTCATTGCCGTCATAATTCTTATGCGGCAAATACTTTTTCTCAATTTCCCGCCATTTTTGCTTGCGCTCTGTTGGTGTGGCTTCTGGGGTGTCATAAACCCAGTGCTGGAATTCATCAACGGAAACTCCGTATGGAAGGAATAAGAGCGCATCACTAAGATGAGAAAACTTATATTTATCGGTGTCTTCTTTAAAGAAAAGCTCCATCCATGGCCAGGTGAAAAATTCCATACTCATCGAATGAATTTCACATGCCTCATAGGTTGGCCAGTTATATTCAGGTATTTCAAACTGACGGCTCGAATAAACCTGGAAGGCATGGCCTGCCTCATGGGTCAGGACATCAATATCACCAGAGGTACCATTGAAATTTGAGAAAATGAATGGCGCTTTATGATTTTCAATGTATGTGCAGTAGCCCCCGCTTGCCTTCCCCTTCTTGGCAACAAGGTCCATCAGATTATTTTCCATCATAAAGGTAAAAAATTCTCCGGTTTCCTTTGAAAGATCCTGATACATTTTTTGTCCGTTCTCAATGATCCATTCAGGACTACCCTTCGGTACAGCGTTTCCGGTCTCGAACACAAAGCCTTCATCATAGAATTTTAATTTATCGAGGCCAAGCCGTTCCCGTTGCCGCTCTTTTAGCTTAGAGGCAATTGGAACAATAAAGTCCTTTACCTGCTGACGGAAATTAGCCACCATCTCGGCGTTGTAATCGGTTCTCATCATGCGGTTATAACCAAGCTCGACAAAGTTTTTATAACCCAAGGCGTGAGCAATCTCGGTCCGCACCTTTACCAATTCATCATAAATCCGGTCAAACTCCGCTTCATGCTCTGCAAAGAAGCCAAATTTCGCCGTGCTGGCGCGTTTTCGCATCTCCCGGTCTGTCGATTCAATAAACGGGTCGATTTGCGCAAGTGTACGCTCTTCCCCTTCAAATTCGATTTTCGCCGATGCAACAAGCTTGGTGTATTCTGACGATAATCGGTTTTCCCTTTGCAGCAAAGGAACAATTTCCGGTTTAAACGTCTTTAGCTGACTTTCAGCAAGGGCGAAAAGCTGAGTGCCCCATTTATTTTCCAATTGCGGACGGAATTTGGAATCAACCAAAGCCTGATAATATCCTGTGATTAACCCTTCCACCTCAGGCTGGATTTCATCCATGTAATCCTGCTCATTTTTATAAAATTCATCATTCGTATCAATGGTGTGGCGAATATTACAAAGATTGAACATCGTTCCCAAGTCATTTCTCAGTTGATTGATTTCATTCATGGCCCCGCTCTGCTTTTCCACTGAGTCAGCGTTTTTGAAACGCTCCAATGCTTCATTAAATTTTGCCCGAACCTCGTCTAAGTTAGGTCGTATGTATGTATACTGTTCAAAGCCCATGAAAAAACCCCCTTTTTCATTTTTTTTGGCTATATTCATTTCGACACTATTGATTAATATTCCTTTTTGCAAAAAAAAATACGACTAAAAGCCGTATTAAAATTTTCCTGCAGGCAGACCTAATTTTTTTAACAGGTCAATTGCCTCCAGCTTTTCGGAATCAGATAAACTTGACATAAGCTTATCAATTTGTTGGGCATGTTCAGGAAAAATATCCTGAATCAATTTTTTCCCCTCATCTGTTATTTGTGCAAAAATGACACGTCTATCCGTCGGGCAGGCACTCCTTCTCAATAATCCCTTTTGTTCCAGCTTATCGACAACATACGTAATACTTCCGCTTGCAAGCAGGATTTTTGCACCAATTTGTTGCAGCGGCTGGTCGCCTTTGTGGTAAAGAAGCTCTAATACGGCAAACTCAGTTGGGTTTAGACCGCTTGCTTGGATCACTTTATTAACGTGTTCATTAATGGCTTTATAAGCTCTAGAGAGAACAATAAATAGTTTTAGCGAAACGGCTGTTGAATCTTTTTCCATAACAACTCATCCTTTATCTTTATTGGGAAATTGCCATCAAAAGCAAAACACCTATAATATCTCGATTTCAAAATTATTATAAAAAAATTTCGAACCTCTGTCAATTAACGGCAAAGTCACACTTCTTATCCTAAATGTTTATATGATAGAAAAAGTAAAAAGGATGGAATGCCCATCCTTTTTACTTAATTTCTTGAATTCTTTGATATAACTCTTCTTTTTCTTCATCAGAGAGCATTCGCTCGGCCATTGGAAAAAGGACGTTTTCTTCCTTGTTAAAATGCTCCGTTAAAATAAAGTAAGCATTTTGGATGTATCCAGCTAATTTTTTAAATTCATCAGGTGAAGATGGCATGCCTGTTTCCTGCTCAAGAAAGGATTTAATATGAGCTTTTGCTTGGTCATGCTCATACTCCATTACCGCTATTGGTCCAGAAGTTGTCCCAATATAAGTCCCCATCATTGGGAACAGCACACCTTCTTCTCTTTCCGAATGCGGGTCAAGCGCTGCCTGAAATTCTTTTACCTTCGTAATTAACTCTTGGAAATTAACTTCTATATCAATATCTTTATCAATTTTTTGGGTTAGGCTGAACAGTCCTTCCATTTGACTTCTTAATGGGGGATGTTCTTCTTTCAATTGCCTTAATCCCTTACTTTTTAGCTCAGCACTCGGCATCCCGCCGAAACCGCTCATACAACTGCTCATTACATTCACCTCTTTCAATCTTCTGCTTTCAGTATAAAAGCGCCATTACAATTATGTAGTGACAATCGTCACATCTATACCCAAATTACAACTTCCTCATAATATTATTGACAACTTTTTGAAAACGTTTTATTTTTTTGAAAAATTATAACATTTATCACTCAAAAAAATCTTTATAGTTTCATATAATAAAGTTAGATATTATGAAAGGGAGGTAAATATATTGAAAACCCCAAATTATCATGACTTTTATCAAACGGCATTTTTACCAATTGGTGCAAATGATCTTGTTTCGCTTAAGGATACAGATGCCTATATTCCAGAATCCAATTCTACACATTGGCTAATAGCCGTAGAAGGGGTTCAGCTCCCTCAGCCACGGATTTATTATCATTGGAAAGTCAGTATATATCCAGCCGCAAATGACGGCGACTTCAATTGGAAAAAGCCATATTATTGCTCAGAAAATATGGAACAAATGGATCATGCCATAACCCTTGCTTCCTCGCTTGCAGCCTCCTGCAAAAAAGATGAACTTTCCTCGGCAGCCCTTTTAGAGAAAATAAGCTGACCCTGTAAGTACTTACCTTCTAGCTTCACCTTCTTTTTATAATCTCTTGTGAAAAAATATACATATAGTGTAAATTGCAATTAGCTAAAAAAGGTGCTGCCTGCAATAGCAAACAGCACCTTTTTTTATGCTAACCTGAAGACAATCCCGTGTCCGCCTTTTGGATATTCCCATTTAATATTTTGGTAAGGGCAGCCAATCCGGCAGCTTCCGCATTCGTGACAGCCTTCATAACCTACCTGCATCCGCGTTCCTTCCCACTTATATACCTCGGCTGGGCAAAATACTGTACAAATTTTATCAGGACATTGGGTCATGCAAACGTCATGATCAAGAACGGTAAGATGGGACTTTGTGTCACACTTAAACCTGAGAAGATACTGTTTTTCCTCAATATTCTTCGTTGACATTATTTCACCGCCTTCCAAGCACGATAGAGATCTTGCAATACGCGAAGCGTTCCTCTTTGTGAGGTCATATTCTTAATAATTTGCTTTTGTTTATCACGTTTTGGCGTGCCATCAACTGTAAAGAATTTGCTAGCTGCCTGATTCATCATCGGAACATACTCTTTAAAATATTGCGGGTATTTTTCGAATGTATGGGCCGCATCTTTGTACTTCTCTAAATCTTTGATGATAAAGCTATTATAAAGGGCCTCGCGGTAGTTATTTAACATTGATTCGCTGAAATTGCCGTGGCGGTGCGCCTCAATGACAGTCTCGGCAGCCAATAAGCCAGAATGCATCGCCATGTTCGAACCTTCACGATGAATAGCGTTAACTAGCTGGGCAGCGTCCCCAACAACAATAACTCCGTTGCCTGCCACTTTAGGAACTGAGCGGTAGCCGCCTTCCGGAATGAGGTGGGCAAGATATTCAGCAGACTCGCCGCCGGCAATGAACGGCTTGACCATCGGATGATTCTTTAAGTAATCCAGCAGTTCATAGGGCTTCATTTTTGCTTTTATCATACTCGATAGTGTTGTCCCCACACCGATATTCAAACTCTCTTTGTTGGTATATAGGAAAGCCGTACCCAGATTTCCTTTTGTGGAATCTCCAAAGATCTCAATTGTGCAGCCTTGGTTGTCCTCCAAATTGAAGCGGTCATTTATTTTTTCTTTTGGAAGATTAACAACTTCCATAACTGTCAGCGCCACTTCGTCCGGGCGGAACTCCTTATGAAACCCAAGCTGTTTGGATAACAGGGAGTTAACTCCGTCAGCAAGGACGACTACATCTGCAAAAACCTCACCATCCGGCCGGTCAGTGCGGACGCCAACTACCTTGCCGTTTTCGACAATACATTCTGTGACAACTGTTTCGGTAATTAGAAGCGCTCCTGCCTCCACAGCTTTCTTTGCGAACCATTGGTCAAACTGGGCCCGTAGAACTGTAAAGTTATTATATGGCTCCACACCCCATTCAAGGCCTTTATATCCGAACGAAAGAACTGATTCTTTGTCCATCATCCAGAACCGCTGTTCAATGACTGGTCTTTCAAGCGGCGCTTCTTTCCAAAATTCAGGAATCAATTCTTCCATTTGCTGGCGGTACAATACTCCACCCATAACGTTTTTTGCCCCTGGGTACTCTCCACGTTCAATCAGCAGCACATTCAAACCGTTTTTAGCACAAGTGTAAGCACAAGAGGTTCCTGCAGGGCCAGCCCCTACCACAATCACGTCAAATTTCTCAGGCATAGCTCAGTTCACCGCCCTTTTCAGCTTTAAGCTTTTTAAATTGCTCGATTAGTTTAGGGATAATTTCCATTGCGTCTCCTACAATGCCGTACGTTGCCACGTCAAAAATCGGGGCGTTCGGGTCTTTGTTGATGGCAATTATAAACTCAGAATTCTTCATACCGACCACATGCTGAATCGCTCCGGATACTCCAATGGCAAAATAAATTTTCGGTGTGACCGTTTCTCCTGTCTGTCCAACCTGCTGCTCATGAGGCAGCCATCCTGCTTCAACGACATCGCGGGTTCCGCCTACGCTTGCGCCGATTGTTTCCGCTAATTCATGGATTAGCTGGAAATTTTGCAGGTCGCCCATTCCTTTGCCACCGCATACGATGACATGGGCATCGGCTAATTTAGCTTTTTTTGTTACGTCATTCACAATTTGTAGTACTTTTGTACGCATTTCCGCCTCGTTCAGAGCTATTTTCTCTTCAATGATCTTTCCTTGTCTTCCTGCATCCGGCTCAAGTGCCTTCATTACTTTAGGTCTTACTGTTGCCATTTGCGGGCGATGCTTCTTACAGAGGATCGTTGCCATAATATTACCGCCGAATGCCGGCCGGCTTGCTTCTAGCAATCTATTATCTACGTCCACATCCAGCATCGTCGTATCTGCTGTTAATCCTGTAACTAAATCAGTTGCAACAGCACTTGCCAAGTCCTTTCCGTTGGGGGTTGCACCGTAAAGAATAATTTCCGGCATATATTTTTGAGCTAGCAGCATAACACCGCTCATATAGGATTCTGTACGATAATCCTTCAAAACTGGATGGTCAATTACGTAGACCTCGTCAGCCCCATAAGAAATAACCTGATTTGCTAATGGCCTTATTTGATTGCCCAGCAAGAATCCCCCTAATGGGACCTCAAGCTTATCTGCCAGCTTCCTGCCGGCACCCAGCAATTCTAGTGAAACATCTTCAATTTTGCCGTCATTTTGTTCAATGAATACCCAGACTCCACGGTAATCGTCAAGATTCATTTAAGACCCCTCCCTGCTCTATACCCTAAAATTTATTAACATTATTTAGTTGACTGTAATGTAAACAGGTCTTTTTTCTCCATCAGAATATCCATTAGCTGACTTACCTGCTCATCGGCGGAACCATCTAGCTTTTTCCCGCCTTCAGGCCGTGGAGGTGTAAACATTTTGCCGACAACCGTAGGTGACCCTTTTAGGCCAAGCTGTGAGCGGTCAACATTTTCAAGATCATCCACTGCCCAAATAATAGGTTCATATCTTGCAGCACTAATCATGTTCGGCATTGGTGAATACTCGATATCATTGATTTCTTTTTCAACTGTTAATAGACAAGGCATTTCCGACTGGACCAGTTCGTATCCGTTGGTTAATTTCCGTTGAATTAAGACCGTTTTCTCACGCTCATTCACTTCTGTTACCTCAATCACATTTGTAACAGGAGGAATATCCAATCTCCGTGCGATACCAGGGCCAACCTGGCCGGTATCTCCATCAATGGCATGCTTTCCACAAATAATCATGTCAATCGGGAGTTCCTTGGCAATTCTTTCTAACGCCTTTGATAAGGCGTAACTGGTTGCAAGTGTATCGGCACCGGCAAAAGCACGATCCGATATTAAATACCCTTGGTCTGCGCCAATTTCAACGCTTTTCTTAATGACAGCAGTTGCCTGCGGAGGTCCCATTGATAAAACCGAGATGGTCCCGCCAGTTTTTTCTTTGATTTTAACAGCTTCTTGAACCGCATGGGCATCATATGGGTTCAAAATAGCCGGGGCACTCCTGCGGTCGAGTGTATTTGTTTTCGGATTGATTTTGATGATTTTTGTATCGGGTACTTGTTTGACACATACGACAATGTGCATGTAGGACTTCCCTCCTCCAAATAAGCTAAAAATGATGAAAGCGTTTGACTTACTGGTTGGTTATTAAAAATGCTTTTATTAACGATATATGTATCGCAATTTAAGCATATTACCCAAAATTAATAGATTTCTTTAATTGAATGAAAAAAGCTGGAAAATTCATATAATAGAAAATTTGCTGCATGTGCAGCAAGCACGGGTGAAGTTCAACATGGTGTGGGTATTTTAGATAGAAAATAGTACTAATTTAACTATATGAAATATTGAGATATAGACAATGATAAAAATCACAGCACTGTCTATACATGTAGAAAATATTTTTCTCTCTGAAAAATATTTTTTTAAAGGAGGCACTAAAAAGAATAGGCCTTCTGCTACAATGATTAAATGTAACGGAAGGCCTTTATTTTGAGGTTTCTGGGCATTTTACAGTTAGATAATTACTAATTAGTTAGACTAATACTTTGGGCCAAATCATGATCATCTGCTTTAAGGCGAATTTGATTTCTTCGGGTGGTTTGGAGGCTTGTCCCATCATTCGGTGATACTCATTGATTAACTCGTCCAGTTCTTGACTGTATTTAATGGTTTGTTCACTTGTAAATCCCAATGTATTTGCACTTTTTATCATAAGTTCTCGTTTTGCTTTTATCTCTTCAATCATTTGACTATGGCTCGGACTGTGACTAGTGGAATTACTATACTCGTACAATGTTATCCTCCTACCTCTTACACACTTACTTTAATTCGCTAAAAAATTAGACTACTTGATGAATTATGACAAGAATTTCTTCAAATGTAAATACATTCGCAAAAGTAGACAAAACATTCTAAAACTTTCTATTTTCGACAGTTTATTTGCTTGTTTTCTTGAAATTTCGACATAAATTCCCAAATCGTTAGTTGTGGATTGAGATTATTGAAGAAAACCGCTTTGCATCAATAATGAAAGCGCATTCAACATTGTGGGAGGATTGTACATTTTTTTAAAATATTTTTTTAGTACAAAAGTCCCTGAATTTAATATAAAAAAGCTGGCTCTAAAAAAATCTTAGCCAGCTTTGTAACTTTATATTTTTAGCTTTTTTTAAATATCTCTAACTCACTGATCCGTTTGACTGCTTCTGCAAGGCGCTCTTCTGAGGTCAGCAGGCCGATTCGGACATATCCTTCACCAAACGAACCAAAACCAACTCCCGGCGCTGCTACTACTTGAGCCTTTTCCAACAAAATGTTGGAAAATTCCTCGGAAGAAAAACCGTTCGGCACTTTTAGCCAGGCAAAGAAGGATCCCTTTGGAGCAGACACGTCCCAGCCTATCGAACAGAGGCCGTCAATGAGGCAATTTCGTCTTTGCTCATACATCTCATTTAATTCCTTCACGCAGTCCTGAGGGCCTGTCAGCGCTTCAGCCGCTGCCTCCTGGACGGCACCAAACAAACTGACATATAAGTGATCCTGAATGAGCTCTAGTGCAGAAATCACACTTTCATTTCCTACTGCAAAAGCAACGCGCCAGCCTGCCATATTATAAGTTTTAGAGAGTGTGTATATTTCAATCCCGACATCTTTGGCACCCTGTGCCTGCAGGAAGCTTGGTGGTTTTACACCATCGAAACCGATGCCTCCATATGCGAAGTCGTGTACGATACAAATATCATGGTCATTTGCAAGCCTTACAGTCTCTTCGAAAAATTCTAGGTCAGCCACAGCCCCGGTCGGATTATTAGGATAGTTGAGGAACATTAATTTTGCCTTCTCAAGATCCTCTGTCCCTAGATCGCTATAGTCAGGAAGGAAACGATTTTCTTCTTTCAAAGGCATGGTGACCATTTCGGCTTTAGCCAGTGCGACCCCAGACCAATAGTCAGGATATCCTGGATCAGGAACCAAAACGGTATCCCCAGGGTTTAACAAACATTGTGGAATCTCCACCAAACCTGCTTTGCCTCCAAAAAGGATTGCAACTTCCTTTTCGGGGTTGAGTTCTACACCATATTCCCGAAAATAAAAATCAGAAACCGCTTTTTTTAAATAAGGAAATCCTTGAAATGGAGAATATTTATGATTTATAGGGTTTGCCGCTGCCTCCTGAAGCTTAGTAACAATATGCCCTGGTGTCGGTTGGTCAGGATTCCCCTGGCCTAAATTGATCACATCAAATCCCCGTTCTATGTACTCACCAGCTTTTTTGACGAGTGATGCAAAAAATTGCTTTGGAAGACTATTCAATATTTCCGATTGAGGAAAATGCTTCATGTTCTCACCTGCTATTTTCTAAATTTTAAGGTTGAAATTCTAGTCACAAATGATATAACTTTTATAACAGCTTGTAAAGGAAAAATTCCGAAATTTCATAAGGGAGAGAGAATAATGAAATTAAAGATTGCTTGTTTGCAGATGGATATTGCCTTTGGCAATCCCGAGAAAAACTATCAGAATGCAGAAAAACTAATCGAGACAGCTACTAGCGAACAGCCGGATATCATTGTCTTACCCGAGCTGTGGACAACAGGCTATGATTTGACCCGCCTTGATACAATCGCTGATAAAGGAGCGCTTCAAACAATAGAATTTTTAAAAAATGCTGCCAAAAAGTACAATGTTAACTTTGTCGGCGGTTCTGTTGCCAATCGGGATGACAAGGGAGTGAAAAATACCCTTCTTATCATAAACCGTGAGGGGGAACTTAGTTCCGAATATAGTAAACTGCATTTATTCAAGCTGATGGATGAGCACCTTTATTTGGAAGCGGGTTGTGAAAAAGGCTTGTTTAAGCTTGATAATCATGCATTTGCCGGGGTCATTTGCTATGATATCCGCTTCCCGGAATGGATTCGTGCCCATACATCTGAAGGGGCGGAAGCGCTGTTTGTAGTGGCGGAATGGCCTGCACCAAGATTATCGCATTGGAGAAATCTATTAATTGCCAGAGCAATCGAAAACCAATGCTTTGTGATTGCCTGTAACCGTTCCGGAAGCGATCCGAATAATCAATTTGCCGGACATTCACTCGTCATTGATCCATGGGGTGAGATTATCGCCGAAGCGGGTGCAGATGAGGAGATTTTAACTGCAGAGATTGATTTAAAGCTTGTCGGAGAAATCCGTAAGCAGATTCCAATTTTCGAAGACCGCAGACCGGATTATTATAAATAATTCTTTACAGCAAATAAGAGGCTTTCGAAAAATCGACAGCCTCTTATTTTGCTATATTTCTTTATTAATTTGCCGCGTTAGTTTACTATAACATTATTAATAAATAGGCCCTTTCAACAAGTCTGTTGATTGGCGCTCCAGGCACTTCGCTTTCCGCGGGCGTGCCGGGGAGCCTCCTCGTCGCTAAAGCTCCTGCGGGGTCTCCCCTGCCCCGTACTCCCGCAGGAGTCTTCGTGCCTTCCGCGCCAATCAACAGGTTCATTAAATTAAAACTTCAATTTTACAAGATGAACAAGTATTTTCTTGCCAGAGTTGATGAAGGACAAAATTGAAGGAATCTGAGAGTGAAATGTCCTTCATAAAGCCGATGATGGACAAAATCAAAGGAATCTAGGAGAGAAATGTCCTTCATAAAGCCGATGATGGACAAAATCAAAGGGATATGTGAAGGAAATGTCCCTCATAAAGGCGATACACTTAGCAAGGTTCGAAAAAGTGTGTGGCAATAATTTAGATTAATTTGTCTCCCTGTTGATTGGAGCGGAGGGCACTCGACTCCTGCGGGATATAGAGGTCACTGGAGACCCCGCAGGCGCCAAAGCGCCGAGGAGGCTTCAGGACCTCCCCGCGGAAAGCGAGTGCCCGGAGCGGAAATCAACAGGCCTAGTTGCAGAGACTATTAATTTAGATTTAGATAAAATAAAAAATTGCCAAGAAAAATAACCTTTCTCGACAATTTGAGAGGCTGCAAGTCAGCCTCTTTATCATACTTTTTAAGTTTTAATGCAGCGGCAGGGTAATAAAGAATGTAGTCCCTTTTCCTACTTCGCTTTCAATCCGTATTGAGCCTTTATGCTCCTCAATGATTTTATAGCTGACCACTAATCCAAGTCCTGTGCCTCTTTCTTTGGTTGTGAAAAAGGCTTCCCCCAACCTTTGTAATTTCTCTTTTGATATTCCTATCCCTTCATCCTGGATTGAAATAAGAGCCTGATTATTCTCAAAGGCCTCTATCGTAACCGTAATTGTTCCGCCATCTGGCATGACTTCGATCGCATTTTTGATTAAATTAATAAAAACCTTTTTCAACTGATTGGGTTCACAAAAAATCGGAGAAAGCTTTTCATCAAACCTTGTTGAGAATTGAACATTATGTAATACAGCCTGGGCATGTAAAATGTCTAAGGTTTCCCTCATTATTTGATTCAGATTCTTCTCCTGAAAACGGATTTCCTGGGGTTTAGCCAATAGTAAAAATTCGTTAATGATGGTATCAATCCGCTCTAGCTCACTAGTAATTACTTCATAGTACATGGAATGTTCTCGTTTAATGCTACCTTCAAGCAGCTGGATAAAGCCTTTTAAAGCGGTCATCGGATTTCTGATTTCGTGGGCTATTCCGGCCGCTAGCTCGCCTATAACCTTTAACGTTTCTGATTTCCTAAGCTGTTCCTGCATATCCATCTTTTCAGTAATATCCTTTAAGGCGGTAAAATTCAAGTCCGCCATAATGTCTAATTTTGAACTGATTTCGATATGCCTATTTTTGCCGGAAATCATCTCAAAAACAATAATGGATGTATAATAACCCTTTTTAATTACCTGCTTTATATGTTTCTTTATTTCTAGCGTTTGTTTTTCAACCTTGCTAAATGGCTCATAAAACAATCTACCTATTAATTTTTCCTTTGGAAGACCAAATAGCTTTTCTGCTGTAAAATTTACATCCACTATGCGATATTGGTAATCCCAAAGGATGAGTCCATCAATGGAATCTTCAAAAATGCGTTCATATCTTCGTTCGTGCTCTTGCAATTTTGCATTTTTTGAAAACACTACATCAGGCTTACTTGGTAACGTACCATCCTGTTCCAATTTGATTTCCAATAAACGGCCACCCCGCTATCAACCAAAGTTCAGCGTTAATTTAAAAAGATATATTCTATATAAAACTTGGAAATTCCTTTTTTCTGCCAATAAATTTTATTAGCTTAAATGAAAAACGCAAAGCTAATTTGCTTTGCGTTTTTCTTTTTTATAGCCATGGATTTTCATGCTTTGCTTTAAGGCGCTGCCACCTTTTTTCTACTTCTCTTTCGAATTCGTCTACTAGATGTTTGTTTTCCTCTTTGAGGAGATGTTTCGTTTTCCCCATATATTTAAACCATTCTGTTACCGAAACTCGCTTTTTCTTTTCTTCAGGGTTATAGGTAATAGTGGTAACACCCTGTTCTACTTCATACAGTGGGAAGAAGCAGGAATTGACGGCCTCTTCAAGAATTTTTGTTCCATAACGGTCCTCAGACTTCCAATTTAATGGACAGGTAATTAACAGTTTTCCATACACTGGTCCGACATTTTGTGCGTACCACTGGGCTTTCGCGCCTTTTTTGACCAAATCCTGCGGGAATGCTTCTGATCCGGTAAATACATAAGGGATATTTGTCGCAGCCATAATTTGTACCGTATCCTTGTGGTGGAAGCTTTTCCCTTGCTGTGTTTTTCCAACACCAGAAGTACTTGTCATATGGCCAAGCGGTGTTGAATAAGACATTTGCGACCCGGTATTCATGTAGCCTTCATTATCGTATTCGAGCATAATCAGCTTATGGCCGCGAAGTGCCGTTCCAATTGCCGATCCCATACCGATATCCATTCCGCCGTCACCGGTAATCATCACGAATGTCGCATCATCGGACACTTGAATTTCCCCGCGCCGCTTTAATTCCATGAAGGCCTCAACAGTACCTGAGAGGGTTGCTGCACCATTCTGGAACAGGTTATGCATCATCGTCTGCTTATGCGAGCTATATGGATAGGCAGTTGTTGTAACGTAGGCACAGCCAGTTTGGAATAGAGTGACAATATCCCCTTCAATCCCTTTAAAGAACAACTCCAGCCCGCCAAATATGCCGCAGCCCGGGCAGGCGCCGTGACCGGAAGCAATTCTTTTCGGCTTATTTGTCAGCATCCGCAGTGGCGGGATTTTCACTTTTAATTTATTTGTTTCTTGATCCATTTTTACTTCAATTAAACCAGATTTATAAGCATCCCCCTGCTGCGGAGTGATGACAGGCTTCAGGATTTTTTCCGGATTTCCCGGTACATGCCCGAAATAATCAAATGGTTTTTCCGCATAGCCTTTCTCCATCGCATCAATCGCCATATTAAAGAATTCATGGGCATCACTTGCATAGAAATCCTTACCGCCCATTCCGAATACACGGCTTAATACGATGGTTTGATTATTCTTGTCATCCTGCAGGGCAGACTTGATCTCATGCGTTAAGTTTGGACCATGTGCACCATAGGAATCAGCACGCTCACCGACTAATAATGCTTTCACATTTTTAAGAGCTTCACGGATTTCTTTAGCCGGGAATGGACGAATAATATTTGGACTGATTACCCCTGCTTTAATTCCTTGGGCGCGCAGCTGGTCGACAACATCCTTTGCCGATTCGGCTGCAGAGTTTAATAGGAATAACGCAACTTCAGCGTCCTCCATTTTGTATAAGTCCAAAACAGAATATTCTCTTCCTGAAAGTTTTGCAAATTCGGCAGACACTTCCCTGAATACCTCTCCGGCATTGTACATAGCTTCGGATTGCTGGAAGTGATTGTTCATCAAATCTCCGCCGTTCATGTGGGCACCGATCGTTACCGGTTTTTGCGGATCTCTAATAAAATTGTAATCAGTCGGGCATTCGCCGACAAATTGCTGCACTACCCGACGGTCCTTGAAGTATTGAACTCTCCGTTTTTGGTGGGACGTCCAGAATCCATCATAGGCTACAATGACAGGGAGCCGGACTTTGGAGTGTTCGGCAATTTTCAATGCCATAATATTCATGTCATAGACCGCTTGCGGGGTTCTTGCCGTTAAAATAACCCAACCCGTATTTAGACCAAAATAAAGATCTGAGTGGTCTCCGCGGATATCAAGCGGACCACTGACAGCCCGAGTGACCAGATTCATGACCATCGGGAATCGTGTGCCCGCCTGAACCGGAAGCTGTTCAATCATATATAAAAAGCCGTTCGCACTTGTTGCATTGAAGACGCGCGCCCCAGTGGCGGCAGCACCATAGCAAATACCGGCCGATCCATGCTCGCCATCTGCCGGAATCAGCTTAATATCATGCTCGCCCCGGGCTTTCATTTGGTCTAAGAATTGTGCCACCTCTGTAGATGGAGTAATCGGGAAATAACCCATAATATGATAGTTGATTTGCGCTGCCGCCATCGCAGCCATTTCATTGCCGGATTCAAAAGTTGAAATCTGCTCGGCTCCAACCTGCGCTGTTAATTTTTCCTCTAAAATACCCATTATAAATTCCCTCCTACTGCATAAGGAAAGTTTTGCTTCACACGATTTGCATCTGCGTATCCGATCATTTCGCGAAGATCCGTTAAAGCACTTGTCGGACATGCTTCCACACATTTTAAGCAGCCCTTGCAATATTGATAGTCAATTCCCTTAAGAAACATTTGCTTTCTGCCGCGCTTGTCCTCTCCCTCTTCCCAGACGAAACAGAAATCTGGACAAACGTTATCGCAGGCCGCACAGTCTATACACTTATCGCGTTCAAACTGTGGCAGGAAGCCCTGTCTTGAGCCACTCAAATCTTTTAATATACTATTTGCCTGAGTGGTGATTACACCACCAAGCTCTTGGGTCATATAGCCTAGCTGCGGAAGCGGGCGGGTAAAGGCTTTACCTTGGGCATCCTCCGGAACATGGTAGGTTTTAAATTCAACTTCATTATAGCCGCGGTCAAACGTCCGTAGGTTCGGTTCGACAAAGTGCGGGTATTTTTTCTCGAATGTCTTCCGGATAACTTTTCTCATGGCATCCGGATCCAAAAAATCACAAATGCGGAATAACGCCCCAAGCATCGCTGTATTTACTTTTGTTTTTTCCTCGACAGCAATGGTTAACGCATCTACAATCGCTAATGTTCCATATTCTAGTTTTAAGTCCTTTTTCACATCATCGAAATCTCTTGATGAGTTGACTAAGACGATGCCGTCAGCATTTAAACCGCTGACCACATTAATCGTTTTATACAATGCTTCGTGGAAAACGCCCACAATATGAGGCTGCTCAATTGGACTGTGATCACGAATTTCAACCCCAGATTCACAAAAGCGGATAAAGCTTTTAACCGGAGTTCCTTTTTTCTCCGAGCCATAGGACGAAAAGTTGGAGCCATTTAACCCAAGCCCTAATACCCCTGCTTCAGCCAGCATTTTTCCGGCAAGATTTGCTCCAAGACCACCGATTGATTCGAGACGGATTTCAAAAAAACCCAGCTCATTTTTTTGCGGTAAAATAGACATAATGTCCCTCTCCTTCTTTGTTCAATAAAACTACCCGAAAAAGACATAAATAATTAACTTATCTCACCGCTATTGTAGGCCATATTATTTTTTAAATCTGTGACAAAAATCAAACATCCAAACATTTTTTTTAAAACACATTTTAATCCGTCAAAAAAATTCTTTATTTACAAAGCATCTTCATTGTTTTTTAATTATATAACAGGTCACTCGTTGTATTATAACAGAACGATTGCGATTGAAAATCATCTTAGCATAAGATAAAGTGGCACCGGTTTGTCCCCTGTCCTTTTCGGCTAAAATAAGCTATAATATTATTTTGTTTTATTATGAAAAAGGAGCTTTATTATGAAAGTCATTTGTTCCACCCTTAACGCAAAATACATTCATACCAATCTGGCCATAAGGTGCTTAAAGGCATATGCAGCACCTGAATTTGATATCATTTTAAAGGAATACACCATCAAAGATCCGGTGATGAACATTGTCTCCGATCTCCACCAGCAAAAGCCGGATGTTATCGGTTTTAGCTGTTATATTTGGAATATTGAAGAGACCCTTAAGGTCATCAATATGCTAAAGAAAATTGACCCTTCCCTCATTATTGTATTAGGAGGCCCTGAGGTTTCCTACGACACACGCGAATGGATGGAAAAACATCCGGAAATCGACTTTATCGTAATGGGCGAAGGGGAACAAACCTTTAAACAATTGCTGACGGAGCTTGATACAAACAAAAATATCGATAATGTCCATGGAGTTGCATATCGTGACAATGGAACCTTAGCCAGCACACCACAGAGAAATAAGCTTGATTTAAAAGAATTACCCTCCCCCTTCCGCTTTCCTGAGGATATTCCCCAGTTGGGGAAACGGGTTACTTATATCGAAACAAGCCGAGGCTGTCCGTTCAGCTGTCAATTTTGCCTATCTTCCATCGAAGTCGGTGTCCGCTATTTTGACCGGGAACGAATTAAAGAGGATATTCGCTATTTAATGGCAAACGGTGCAAAAACAATTAAATTTGTTGACCGGACCTTTAATATTAGCAGAAGCTATGCAATGGAAATGTTCCGCTTCCTTATTGATGAACATCTTCCAGGAACTGTGTTTCAATTTGAAATTACTGCGGATATTATGCGGCCGGAAGTGATTGAATTTCTTAACCAAGAGGCACCAAAAGGGCTTTTCCGTTTCGAAATTGGTGTACAGTCAACGAATGACTATACAAATGAGCTTGTGAGAAGAAAGCAAAATTTTGAAAAACTGAAAAGAACAGTGACAATGGTGAAAGTTGGGGGGAAAATCGATCAGCATCTTGATCTTATCACGGGACTGCCTGAAGAAGATTACGCCTCCTTCCGGAAGACCTTCAACGATGTGTTTGAAATGAGGCCGGAAGAACTGCAGTTAGGGTTTTTAAAAATGCTGCGCGGAACAGGGGTACGTATACGTGCTTCAGAACATGATTATGTATATATGGATCATTCCCCGTATGAGATTTTAAGCAACAATGTTCTATCGTTTGACGATATTGTTAAAATAAAGCAAGTGGAAGATGTGTTAGAAAAATATTGGAATGACCACCGTATGGATCACACAGTTGAATACCTGGTGACACATGTTTTCCCTTCACCGTTCGATTTCTTTCAGGATTTTGGTTCCTACTGGGATGAACAGGGCTGGTCAAGAATCGGCCATCAGTTGGAGGATCTATTTCGTCGATTACATTCATTTTTAGTCAAGAGGGCGGTTCCGAACCTTGATGTTATTTCCGGTTTAATGAAATATGATTATTTAAAACATCATAAATACAAACCGAGAAAACCTTGGTGGGAAGCAGGGCTGGAGAAAAGCGAACGTTCGAAAATCTACAAACGCATTTCCGAGACTCCGCAGCTTTTAGGACCGGAATTTCTCAAACTTGAGCTGGATGAAAAAGAACTCTATAAGCATACCATGCTAGAGCTTTTGTCTTTTGACCTGACAAAGTACTTTCTAAACGGTGAAATAGACCACCAGGCTTCCAGTTTATTGGCGTATTTCGACCCTACCAACCTAGAGACACTTTTATTTCCTTTTAAAATTTAAAATAAGCCGGTGCTCCCGGCTTATTTTTCTTTTTTAGGTGCGTTTTTTCTTAAATTTGTTTTTTATTTTTTCAACCAATGGAATACCGTTTACATCACCAAATTCTACACTAAATTCCTCTATAGGTATTCTTGGCGGGGTCTTGCGGCGGCCTTTCATCTTAACTTCTTCCCTTTTTCCCTAGCTTTGAATTGCGGTTTTGAAATCTGATTGCATTATTGTTATCGGTAAATTCAGCGGAAAATTCACTTTCCTGGACATTCTTCTTTGGGGTTTTGGTGTACTTTTCCACTGCATCAAATTCAGCCTTCCGCTTAGCCATCTTGGAAAACCTCCTTAAAATTCATGTTACATAGATAGTTTTAAGCAATTTTTGTCGAATCATTCGTTTCCTTATTTTTCATAAATAAAAAAAAGGTTTACGCAAAAAATATAAAAAACAGGGGGACTGCTGGATGAAAAAAGATAATATGAAGAAAATTGGAAAGAAAGTAAGTATCGATGAAACTTTGCCGCATCAAATAAATGCACCAAGCTTTGAAGGAACAGGAATAAAAATGGAAGCGCCATTTGTTAATGAGCATGGTGTAGTCATTGGGGATAGCTTATATGCCTCAGAAAATTCTCCACTGGAAAACTGGTCAGAGGATACGGACCCAGCCATAATGTCGGGTGATGAGTGGGTGCACCCGACGAACGATATCGGCTGGAACACGGCAGAAAATCGGGAACTGCTAGAAAGCAAAAGAAAGCCGCAAGCTTATCCGTTTATGCATCCCACCAAGGATGTAAGCAAAGGTACAGATTGAAAAGCTAACCAGATTCGATAAACATTTCCACTTATGAATAAAGTCAAAGCAATCAATACTACCCTTACAGAGAAAAAAATCTCTGGATAGAATAAGGAGTGAAAAATATGGCTAACAGCAGAAATAAATTATTAGTGCCTGGAATTGAACAATACCTTGATCAAGTTAAATATGAAATAGCCCAAGAATTCGGAGTACATTTGGGGTCCGATACCGTTTCTAGAGCCAATGGTTCGGTTGGCGGGGAAATAACAAAAAGACTTGTCCAGCAAGCACAGGCACAATTATCAGGACGTGAATAATTTCATAAAAATGGCAAAGAGGCAGCTCTTTTGGAGCGCCTCTTTTTATTTGTTTCTTTGTTTAATTTGGTTGTCAGAATAATGGTATTTTCCTTTTGGATTGGGATTTCCCTGTGAATTCCCCTGTTGATTGGCTTGCTTTTTAGCCTGCCCAGGATTTTGCTTTTGTTGGTAATCATCTATCTTTTTTGCCTGTCCAGGGGGTACTTTATCTTCGACTGGAGATTGGCCTACGGCCGCCTGCGGAGTATTATCAACGGCAGGAGGTTCCTGAGTGACATTTTCCTCCATTTGTTTCTTTAATTGCCCTGGCGGTGCCTTTGCTTCCGGCTCAGTAGGATTATTATGATTTTTGTACTTCTTCCAATTATTCTCCACTTTCTCTTTTGCCACTGGATTATTTACTGCCTTGTATTTACCAGTAGTGACACCTTTTTCGTGAGCAGTTTCAAGATCCTTTTCAGTGCCTGATAAAACAGTATACGCTAGCTGCTGCTCGGAAACAGCTTTGGTAATCTCTTTAATATCAGTTTCAAGCTTTTGCTCTTCCTTCTTTTCCATTTGACTGGTCGGAACGGTTGAAATAATGACATGCTTGTTCGTTTTGAAATACCCTTCTTTACCTATTTCCGATAAAATTTCTTCCGTCACCTTCGTAACATCTTGTTTCTCCCAATCATCCAAATGGGATATAATCTTTTTACCTTCAGGATTATAGCCTGTCAATTCCACAACCTGCATCTTTTTATTTATTCCTAGTTCAATGCTCGGATTTACATCAATTGACATATAGGCATAAGCTTTATTATTTTGATACATTGGAATAAATGAACCGGAAAAAAGTAAAACTGCAGCCGCTGCAGCCCAAACGGTTTTCATTTTGGCAACTTTCTTTATGGACGATAGATATCTTAATTGATTCTTGCCTTCAACGGGATAAAAAGTTATTTCCTCTCCAATTGAATAAGATTGCTTAAGTCTCTTAGCCCGTAAGAACTCACCTTCAGGGGTTAAAAGCGTGAGAAAAAAATCATCCATTTCCATTATTATTCCCTTTTTCATGTATCAAGCACCCCCTTTATATAATCCTTCATATACACGTAATCACTTGATAAAATTAAAGCAATGGCAATAATATATTTGCGATTTCTTTCTAAGGTTTTTCTAGAGACATTTACCATTTTTTCAAGCTGATTAATAGGCAGCCGCTTTTTTTCGCGTAATGATTTAAATAATTCTTCATTGTCGACCAATGTTTTTGCCGCGATGATGGCATTTTTCCTAGCATCCGCATGCTTCGGGGAATTCTCCACCAAATCGCTAAAGGTTAAATCAAAAGAAGCTAATAATGATTGGAAATGAATAATTTCATCTTTTCTTAGCTGTTCGTCAGTCTTTTTCTGATATTCATCAAGGGAAAGCTCATTGACTATTGCCGTTCCAGGTAATTCCTCATCTTGGAGGGCATTCGTTATATCAATACTGATGTGCTGATTTTTTGTTTGCTTTCGAATGTAGTCAATAACTCGTCTTTTAATAATCACTTCTGAAAAGCTTAATAAAGAGCTGCCGCGGTCTTTTGAATATTTTTCAATCGCCTCGTTAAAAGCAATAAGGCCAATGCTAAATTCATCATCGGATTCATAGATATACCGGCGGCATACTGAAGAAACAGTTTTAGCGATAAATGGTTTATAGGCCTGGATGAGTTCATTCAGCAATGACTTATCACCTTGCTGAATCAAGGCAACTGTATCTTCTAATGTTCTTTTATTCTTTTTAGCCATAAACAATAAACCTAGCATTTGCTCACCTCTTATTCGACCAATTATAACATACGAAACAAGCTTTGGTCTTTATGGGGATAAGCATAGGAAAAGACTGTATTTAGCCCACTAGCCTTCGTTTATTTGTTATTGTTCATGTCTTATTTTAATAAATGTTACGTATATAGAATTACTCTTTATGGGGGTTTGCGTAAAAAATTTCCCAATAAGAAAAGCGGAAGCGCCTTGACCAGGGGCGACAGGCATAAGACGAGCCGGCGAGAAGGCTGCTTTTTAGCCTTCTTGACGGATTGGCTTATGACCCCGAGCCCCTAGGCGCTCCTCCTAAAAGCTATCGCTTTCAGTCGTGCGAAGCATATGCTGACGAAGTATCCCTTTTGCAGCTAGACAATAAAAAAATTAAGGCAGCCTCTTCCGAGACAGCCTTAATTTTTTGGAGTTTAGTCATGTTGGTCCATTGGATTATAAAGCTTTACATTCGGATTTTTCTCTTGGAACCACCGTAATGCAAAATCGTTCTCAAATAAAAATACATAATGCTCATAACGATCCTTCACGAGAAGACTTCTTGAGCTTGACAGGTTTTCATCGACTTCATCTTTTTCAATCCAGCGGGCAATTTTCGATCCCAGCCGTTCCATAATGACCTCTGCATTATATTCATTTCTCATTCTGTGCTCAAATACTTCAAACTGCAGCTGGCCTACAGCCCCTAATAAATACTCGTCTGTTTTGACCGTTTTAAAGAGCTGGATGGCCCCTTCCTGAACAAGCTGATGCAGCCCCTTATAAAATGATTTCTGCTTCATTACGTTCTTCGCAGATACCCTTACGTAAAGCTCAGGTGTAAACTGCGGCAGCCTCTCATATTGGAAATTGTTCTTACCCGTCGTAATCGTATCGCCGATTTGGTAGGTTCCCGTATCGTATAAACCGATGATATCTCCACTGACGGCTTCTTCCACGGTATTTCGTTCTTCTGCCATAAAGGAAGTGGATTGAGAAAGCTTTAATTGCTTTTCAAGCCGTGGAACGTTTACGGTCATTCCTCTTTCAAATTTTCCAGAACAAATTCGTACGAAAGCAATCCGGTCCCGGTGGGCGGGATTCATATTCGCTTGAATTTTAAAAATAAAACCGGAAAATTGGTCGGAAAGCGGATCAATTTCCCCAATCGATGAATTTCTCGCTTTAGGAGGCGGCGCGAATTGCAGATAGGTCTCTAAAAATGTCTGAACCCCGAAATTCGTCAACGCACTTCCGAAAAACACAGGTGTCAGGCTTCCTGCTTGCACTTTTTCAGCAGAAAAATCATTTCCCGCTTCATTTAACAGCATGATTTCCTCTAATGTCTGCTCATAAAGACCTGAAGATTTCAGCTTGTGATCACCATCAATTTCTCCATCATCATTTAAGGGAATATAGCGTGCAGCTTCATCAACCCGGAATTGTTCAACACGATTATAATATCTGTCGTAAATTCCTAAGAACTCTTTTCCCATTCCAATTGGCCAATTCATTGGGTAGGATTCAATTCCCAGAACTTCTTCCAGTTCTGCCAGAAGTTCTAGCGGTGGTTTTCCTTGGCGGTCAAGCTTATTAATAAACGTAAAAATAGGAATTCCCCGCATCCGGCAAACCTTGAAAAGCTTAATGGTCTGATCTTCGATTCCTTTCGCCGAATCGACAATCATCACGGCACTGTCAACTGCCATTAAGGTCCTGTACGTATCTTCACTAAAATCCTGGTGTCCAGGAGTATCTAAAATATTGACGCGAAAACCGCTATAATCAAATTGCATGACACTGGAGGTAACAGAAATTCCCCGCTGCTTTTCAATTTCCATCCAGTCACTAGTGGCAAATTTCCCTGTCTTCTTTGCCTTTACTGTTCCGGCATCGCGGATTGCGCCGCCAAACAATAGCAATTTTTCCGTTAAGGTTGTTTTACCCGCATCCGGGTGCGAGATAATCGCAAATGTACGGCGCGATAATACTTCTTTTTTTAAATCGTTTCCCATTATGTCTTCCTCTCTTTTAACAGCCTAAAATTTTTCCATAACTTCAATCTTATCGCTCAAACGGTTACTTTGCAATATTTCAATAAAATACAATTGAGATTTTCTTTAATCGGGTTGAAATAATGACTATAATAAAATTATACATAATTGATGCTTTTGGGAGGATTTATGGAAATTACAAAATTTGATCGGCAAACATTAAATTTATTGCAAAAGGCATTTGAAATCGTGCTTGAACAAAACAAAATTCCCTATAAAAAAATCGGGATTGCCGAAGAAGCTGAGCAGCTTGTATTTTTATATGAAGGTAAAGATGAAAAGGTTCATGTATTTAAATGGAAAAAGGCATCGAGTATTGGCGTCAGCATCGGTGTTTTGGCACAAAGCGTTCTCACGCCTATTATTCCCCATCTTCGGCTACTATCATAATTTTTGAGCTGCACTTCCTGTTTTTTGTGGGAAGTGTTTTTTCTTCGATCAGCTTCCATCGATTCCCACATCCATTTTATTGGAAATCCCCTTATAATAGAGGTTGTACTTCTGTTAAAGGAGGAATAGCCCATGAATCAAAGTAAAAAAACAGTTTCAAAAAAATTCTTTCCGCTGTTCGCAGCATTTATTATAGTTATTGCCGGAATTATTTGGTTCGTTCAATCAACAACTAACCAAGTATCTATACCGTTTTCGTCTGTAGAAAAAATTATTCAAGAGCAAAACGGGAAAACAGTCACCATAACAGAACAATCCGATGGAAGTCTCTCTATAAAAGCAGGCAAATCCGAATATGTTTCCCAAGTTCCCCCTAATAGCCAAATGGTGGATAAACTGGTTGAGAAATATAATATCAAATATTCCTTTTCTTCTAGCAGCCGCTATGGTAAATGGATCATGGCTGGAGTCCTTCTTTTATTAGGAGGTGCTGTCTACGCTGTCCAAAAAACAAAGGGCGGCATCGGCTTAGGAAATTCCATGAAAAACAGCGTCGCAAAAGCCCAGCCTCTGCCAAACATCAGTTTAAAGGATGTAGGCGGTCTAGGCGATGAAATGAAAGAAGAGATATTGCAAACTTTGACAACATTAAAGGATAAGGATAGAGCGTTAAAGCTTGGGATTAAACCGCCGAAAGGAATCCTGTTATACGGACCTCCTGGAACCGGAAAAACCTTGCTTGCGCAAGCAATTTCCCATGAGCTGAATGCTTCGTTTTTCTCTGCCAGCGGGTCAGCGTTTAATGAATTATTTGTCGGCGTCGGTGCAAGCCGTGTCCGCTCCTTGTTTCAGGCGGCCAGAAAACAGCGTCCTGCTGTCATTTTTATCGATGAAGTAGATGCTCTTGCCGGCAGACGTAAAGCTCATGGCGGCGAAGAAGGAGAAAAAACATTAACTGAACTTCTTGTCCAGCTTGACGGCGGCCATTCCAATGACGGCATTTTATTTATTGCCGCTACAAACAGAAAAGATATGCTTGATGAAGCATTCTTGCGTCCAGGGAGAATAGATTTCTCATTCCATGTTCCGCTGCCTGATACAAAAGGACGCAGGGAAATCATTGACATTCATTCAAAAGGAAAAGCGATTGCCAAAGATGTCCTTACGTCAATAGATGGTTTAGCGGAAAGTACTTCCGGGTTTTCCGGAGCAGAGCTGTTTTCATTATTTGAATCAGCAAGCCGTCATGCAGTCCGTAATGGGCGTGATATGATTCAAAAACAGGACCTAGATTATGCTCTTGACCGAACCATTTTAGGAAGTACTTCACGGCCGTTGCAGGATCATGAGACAAAGCGGCGGGTAGCCATCCACGAAGCCGGGCACGCCCTTGTTGCTTCTGTAACAAAACCGGGTTCAGTCAGAAAAGCGACGATTATTCCACGGGGTGAAGCCTTGGGGTATGTAGCACCAATTCCGAAAGAATTGAATTTATCTACAACAAGCGATCTGCTTGACCGAGTTGCCATGATATTAGCCGGCGGTACCGCCGAAAGGATGTTTCTTGGTGAACACAGTATCGGTGTATCCGGCGATGTGCAACAGGCTAAACATATTATTGAACAAATGGTTGAAACCGGAATGCTTCAGGACGGCTTTACGTTAACCTTTAGTAAACCGGATAAAGAAATCAAAATGCAGGAACTGTTTGCAAAGGGTATAGAGAAAGCAGAAAAATTAATCGAAAGCCATCAAGAGCAGTATCTGCAATTGGTGGATGCCTTATTAAAAAAAGAAACTTTGGAAGGGCATGAAGTCGAAGAAATTATTTGTGCGAATATGAATGTAGCCGGCTAACATACAAAACCCGCTTGGGAAACCAAGCGGGTTTTTTTGGGCTAATTACCCATTCATTTTCTTAATAGTAGCAAGCTGCTCCTACAATAATCAAGAGGATAAATAACACCACGATTAAAGTGAAGCCACCATAACCATAGCCAAAGCCGCCGTAACCACAGCCGCCAAAGCCACCGTAACCGCCATATCCAAACATACTTTTTACCTCCTTATATTTTTATATAACCCAAGAAGCCCCTACAATGATTAACAAAATGAACAGAACCACGATTAGGGCAAATCCTGCTCCGTAGCCACCTGCTACACCAGTCATTTAACATTACCTCCTTTTTTGAATTCCATATATCCTATTCACCTAGATAAAAATGTGCAATAGACACTTATCCCTATTACCCAGATTTGTAAAAAAGGAAAAGCCCATTCTTAGAAAGTAAATGGGCCTAAAATAAAAAAGCCACAACTCCCTGTAAATAGAGAGTGCGGCTTTAATTCAGGTAAATACACATTCTGTAATAATCCTTTGCTGCTGATATGCTAGTAGTTAATTCGTTTTAACAAGCTCTTTCAAACTATTCTTCCCGCGTTCAACTAAATCAAGATGGGTATTACGTGCCAATTTAACGTATTCCTTTCTAACTTGCAGCCACGCATTTCTGCGGTCGCGAGCATAGCCAATTCCTGCTTCAGTATTTTTCACAAAATTGTCTTCCATTTGTTCGACAAATTGGAAAAAGGTTTTAACTGGAGTCAAAGCCAATATCTCCAATTGGCTGGAAACCTCGCTAAGCTGCTTTTTAAGCTCTTCCCGATCGTTATTTGGCACTGCCTCAGCCTTTGCATCCTCTTTGCGTAAATTAACTTGCTGGGCAACCTCAGATACCATTTCTTTGTTTGTTTTTCTTGCCTGGTCATATAATTTCGCAACGGATTTTCTATATTGCTTATTGAACTTGATGACTTCCTTTACAGAATTAAGGTAGGCATCCTCCCGGCTCTCCCTTAGCTTCCGTGCCCGTTCCTGGGAAAGCTCATATTGTTCCCAAAAAGTGTTAACAAACGAAACTTCAGCAATAGATTCCTCCGCAGCTTGTGGAACTGTTTTTACGTCGACTTCAGGAATCGCTTCAATCTTCTTCTGCGCCATCGTCCTTCCTCCTCTTACGATTATTTACTTTCTCTATTGCATCCTTCTTTTGGAAAGAAGGAATATAGAGCTCAAGGACACTGGTATACATTTTGAAAAATTGATCGAGGAGTGATTGATACGTTTCTAGTTGATTGGCATATCCTTTTAAGTATGTAATACCAGCTTTTGTAATGGAATACCTTCTTTTGGCAGGTCCTGCACCAGTTGTATCCCATTCAGATGAAACCAAATCCTCTTTTTCTAATTGTCTTAACATTCTGTACAGGTTTCCTTGATCCAAAGTTTTAAAGCCAAATGACTCCAGCTTTTGACTCAATTCATACCCATGCAGAGAAACCCTGCTAAGAAGCAATAAAATAAATGGCAGCACAAAATTTTTTGATGGATTGACTGATTGATTATCTTGGTTTACCATGTCTTTATCACCTCACCTATATGTATTTTACACCTATCAGTAATATTTTGTCAATCTTGTCAATAAATATTACTAAAAGCTGAATAAACCTGTTTACAATTTTACCAACTTGGATATAAACTATTAAAAATGAAAGGTGGTGGAAAATGGAAAAAGCAAAGGTTAGCAAATTGGGTGTTCCTTTTTTACATTTAGGTAAAGGCGAGCCGTTAGTGTTTATTCATGGTCTAGGTGAGATAAAGGAGGGGTGGCATCACCAATTTGAATTTGCCGATGAATATGAATTAATTATTCCAGACCTGAGAGGCCACGGGGAATGCACCAAGACAGATGGAATCACAATCCAGAATTTTGCTGCAGACATTATCAGCCTATTGAAGGAGTTAAAAATTGAAAACGCTCACATTGTTGGATTATCAATGGGTGGAGCCGTTGCACAGGAAATCTACCGCCAGTCGCCCTCTATCTGCCGTTCTCTCATGCTAGTAAGTACATTCCACTACTTTCCAAATAAACTCAAACGCCTACTATTCGAAAATCGAAAAGCAAAGTTTCAAAAAGTCGCTTCTGCCGGGAAAGAATCAGAATATTTAGCCCGAATGGCCCTGTATTCCTGGGATAAGGAAACTGTTAAACAATTCAACCAACTTTTTCGACCTAAACATGAGATTTTTATTGAATCATTGAAAGCTTGCCTGGAAGTGAATAATTTATCATTACTGCCAACAATTGAAGTGCCAACCCTTATAATTGGCGGACAGTATGATTCTGTATTGCCGGTTTGGATACAGGCATGGATGCATAAGTTAATACCAAACTCAAAATTCATTATTATGAGGAATACCGGCCATCTTGCCAAACTCGAAGCAAAAGACCGGTTTAACCTTCTCTTACGTGAATTCCTCAACCAGCATCGTAATGCCGGATAAATTTATATTAGCGGGAAGGATGGGGCCCCCACCCCGTTCCTCCCGTTAATAAATTTATTCTCGTCCTTGGAAATTATGAGCGAACTTCTTGTAAATCATGTGAACGAGTGGATAACCATGGGTCCATTATTTCTGCGAAAACTCCTGTGAGCACAAGAGAAACATGGCCGCCTTCATATACTTCATATGTCTTATCCTCACTTGAAACAAGGTCCATGATCGGCAGACTTTGCTTTTCAGCAATTAAAGTATCGCGGGAACAAGAGAACACAAACAACGGGCATTTAATATTCTTTAAATCTACTTTCCTGCCGTCCATCACCAATTCACCTTTTAACAATTTGTTTTCTTTATAAAAATCATTAAAAAATTGCTTAAAGGCTGCACCCGCAAATGCCTGAGCATCCTTCGTCCATTTATCCATCCGGCGCCATTTTTCAACATATTTCTCATCATGGGCGCGGGTATATAGGTTGGCCATTGTGGCCGCGTTTAACGGTGTGATCAGCTTAAACATCAAGTAAAGGAACTCGGATGGAAGGGTTTGATAAGCATTGGCAAAGCGGTCAAAGCTTAGCTCACCATTTTGAATCCCATCCAGCCATTTTTGCGGTACAGTTCCTATGCTAAAATCAATTGGGACTGCGGCTAATACTAAATTCTTAATTGGCAGGCTTGTAATAGAAGCAAGAATAGCGGCCATTGTCCCGCCTAAACAATATCCCATTAAGGATATTTCTTTTGCACCAGAATGTCTTATTGCCCGTTTAAGTGCGTTTTCCAAATAATCGATAATATAGTTTTCTAAAGTAAGATCAGCATCTTCGAGGCCCGGAGTACCCCAATCCAGCAGGTAAACATCGTATCCTCTTTCCGTTAATCCGCCAACCACGCTGCTGCCTTCTCCTACATCCAAAATGTACACTTTGTTCAAAAGCGAATATACAAGAAATACTGGTACGGCATGCTTCTTTTCCTTTGCAGGATGATACCATAAAGTCGTTTTATTTTTTTTCCATACACATTTTCTCGGTGTAGGGATGATATCCGGCTTTGGCTCAGTCATAACTTTATAAAGCTGATTCCATCGTTTCGTTTCCTTCTCGGTATTTAAAAGCGGTAAAAAACTTTTTGTAGAAACTCTAGTACTCATTTACCAATACCCCCTTCACGTTATTTTGTGGTGCCGGCCCCTGGCAGGACCAGCTCTTTTTCCGGTTCCTTTTTTTGTTTTCTTTCTTTCTCTTTTCCCATTAATTCCTTTAAAGAGGCAATTTCACTTTTTAGTTCAGCCAATTGGGCAATCTCCTGCCTTAGTTCCTCCAAACCGCTATCTAATTTTGGCGGTTCTTGATGGGTAAGAGTATCTTTAAGTTCTGCTTGAATTGCCTTTAGTCCCTCAAGCTCCTTGCGCATTTCCTGGAGGTTCACCTGGAGGATTTTGATATCAACAAAACCCTGCCGTAAATCTTGAAGATCTGTCTTAATCTTTTTCGTTTCTGCCAGCTCTTCTTTTGTTTTCAGTGATTCAGCTTTCATTTGATTGATAGTGTTGATTATTTCTTGAAGGAAAGTCAAATTTTCTTTACTAAAGCTTGCCAAACCGTCTTGCAAATTCCATACCTGTTCTTCCAAACTATCAAATTTTCCTTCAGCCTGAATCAACATTTTTGCAGCGTTTGCAACATCCTTCTTGGTTGGAATATTCATTAATGCAGCTATAAACTCCTGATTTTTCCGCATCCTTTCCATATATCGCGAATGCAGGTCAAGTCCTATATTTGCCGTGCGGACAAATTCTTTTTTGTCAGTCGCTTTAAATAAAACATCCATTAATTGTTTTTCCCACATTTCACTTAAAAGTTTATAACCTGCAAATAGATCATAGGTTTTTTCTTTAGACATGCCGCCTCACTCCTTGTATTAAAATTTTCTAATCGTACTTCTCTCCAGATATTTGTTAAGCGGAAAAACGAACGTACTGATTTGCTTGGAAAATAAGTTTACAAACACTTTTTGATTTTCATAGACTAGATTTCCAGCCTGTTTTAAAGTTGTAAGATATCGGCTTCTTGCCTTTCTTCTTAGCGAAATATACTGTTCTATCATTGCAAAATATTTATCTGCTGCCTCCGTATTAGTTATAAACTGGCATGGCCTATTAAGAAGTGACAGTGTTTTTTGATGAATGCGCTCGAGTTGCTCATTTATTTCTTTAAAGGACTTAATCGGGAAAAAGTGTGTTAGACTGGTTGTTGACATAAAAAATTCATCGCGTGCTGTTTTTTCCCATTGAGCAAATTCCTTTGTAAATTTATCAGTGATTTCTTTCATATCTGCTTGGCTTCGTCCTACACTATCTGCAAATAGCTTAGCCCTCTTCAAAAATACCTTGTCTTCGAATTCAGCACGTTTTGCCCATTCATCCATTTTCCTAAAAGCTGCACGCCAGAGCAGGTCTAAACCGCTGACCTCGGGCTGAATATGTTCTTCGCCTACTGTTTTGGTTTCCTGTTTTTGCTCCATTTCCTCCGACAATTTTTTCTCCCTCCAAAGACTGACTTTATTTAGACACCTTTGTATGCTTGAAGATAGATTTCTGCTAATTCAGTTACTAGAGGCATTTTGGGATTGGCAATTGTATCCTGATCGTCAAATGCCCGTTCAGCAAGTTCTGATAATTTGCTTTCAAATTCATCTTTCCTAACACCAGACGCTTCGATGCTCATTGGTATATCTAATTCCTCAGCAAGTTCAACGATTGCTGCGATTAAGCTTTTCACTCCCTCTTCGGTCGTGCTTGCAGGCAGGCCAAGCATTTTGGCAATTTCCGCATAACGTACATCCGCAATAAAGTGTTCATATTTAGGGAAAGTCATTAATTTATTGGGCTTCATCGCGTTAAAGCGGATGACATGCGGCAGCATGATGGCATTGGCCCGTCCATGAGGAATATTAAATTCCGCACCAATGACATGAGCAAGGCTGTGATTAATACCTAAGAAAGCATTGCCAAATGCCATACCGGCAATCGTAGCCGCATTATGCATTTTTTCACGGGCAAGTTCATTGCTTCCATCCCTGTATGCCTTAGGCAGATATTCAAAGACCAACTGAATAGCCTTCATTGCAAGTCCATCCGTATAATCATTGGCTAGAACTGATACATAGGCTTCAATCGCGTGTGTTAATACATCCATGCCCGTATCCGCTGTTACATGTTTAGGAACAGTCATGACAAACTGTGGATCGACAATGGCAACATCTGGTGTCAGCTGAGCATCGACCATTGGATATTTGATATTTGCCTTTTTATCTGAAATAACGGAGGCGGATGTAACCTCGGATCCTGTACCGGATGTGGTTGGGATCGCAATAAAATTCGCCTTAGTTCGAAGAGCCGGGAATTTAACCACTCGCTTGCTCGGATCAAAAAATTTATGCGTTAGGCTCTTGAAATCTGCGTCTGGGTGTTCATAAAACAGCCACATGGCTTTGGCAGCATCCATGACCGAACCTCCGCCAAGGGCGATAATACAATCAGGCTGGAACTTTTTCATCCGTTCTGCGCCGGCCATCACCGTTTCAATACTTGGGTCCTGTTCAATCTCCCAGAAAATATCACAAAGAACATTGTCCGGATTCTTTTTTAAATAATACTGCACCTTTTCGACATAGCCATTCTTTAGCGGGCTTTCGCTGGTCACAATAAATGCTTTTGAAATACCGGGAACGACCGCAAGTGTTTGAACCGAATTCTTCTCAAAGAAAATCTGTGATGGAACTTTAAACAACTGTGTCATAGTTCTTCTTTTGGCTACTTTTTTGATATTGAGTAAATTTGCTGCTCCCACATTCTGTGACACAGAATTCCCTCCATATGTTCCGCATCCGATGGTTAAGGATGGTAATGATGTATTATAGATGTCGCCGATTGCCCCGTGTGTGGATGGTGTATTGACAATAATCCTGCCAGCTTTCATTCTTTGCGAAAATGTATCAATCACATCCTGCGTGGAAGTGTGAATCGCTGCCGAATGCCCAAGACCGCCATATTCAAGTGTCTCTTCAGCAACAAGAAGTCCTTCTGCAAAACTATTGACCTTGTAGCACGCTAATATCGGGCTTAATTTTTCACAGGATAGTGGATACAGCGGCCCCACACCATCCAACTCGGCAAGTAGAATCTTTGTATTGAGCGGCACATTGATTCCAGCCATTTTTGCAATCATATAAGCAGGAAGACCGACAATCATTGGGTTAAGCTCTTTTGTTTTTGGATCAATTGTGGCGCTTTCGAGCAATTGCTTTTCTTCCCCATTGAGAAAATAGCAGTGATTGGCGATCAACTCTTGTCTTACTTCATCATAAATTTCTTGATCAATGATAAGAGCTTGTTCGGAAGCACAAATCATACCGTTGTCAAAGGTCTTTGACATAATTAAGTCATTGACTGCACGTTTAATGTTGGCTGATTTTTCAATATAACAAGGTACATTTCCGGCACCGACACCTAGTGCAGGCTTTCCTGAGCTATATGCTGCCTTCACTAGATTCGGGCCTCCGGTTGCAAGGATGAGCGATATCTGCGGATGTTTCATTAGGGCCTGAAAGGCTTCATGTGAAGGTACCTCTATCCACTGGATGCAATTCTTTGGAGCGCCAGCCTTTTCAGCCGCTTCGCTAAGCAGCTGGGCTATTATTGTACAGCATTTTTGAGCATATCGTGGAAATGCAAAGATAATTGGATTCCTAGTTTTAAGTGAAATCAACGATTTAAATATGACTGTTGAGGTCGGATTGGTGATGGGGATAACACCAGCAATAACACCCACCGGTTCGGCCATTTCGACCATCCCTTCATTATCATTTTCGGCAATGACACCCACCGTTTTCATATCCCTGATGTTGTTGTAAATCATTTCAGTGGCAAACATGTTTTTAAAAACTTTGTCTTCGTAAACCCCTCTTTGTGTTTCTTTAACTGCAAGCTTGGCCAAATACTTGTGGTTTTCAAGGGCAGCAAGAGCCATCTGTTTAACAATTTCGTCCACCATTTCCTGATTAAAACAGCGGAATTCATTCAGTGCTTTCGCTCCATTATTGGCTAATTCATCGATCATTGCATAAACCTGATGTTTTTCCTGGACAACTTTTTCTTTTACTGCCATGTAGACATCCCTCCGGTAATATGATTATGGAATCACTCCTTTTCCCCTCTGCATAAATATAGCACGTGACTTTTTTCGATTTTGTCGAATTTTGCAACAAAATGAATGAACAGCCATTCATTTTACAAATGTTCACAAAAAGTTCAAAAAAAGCCACAAACCCTAAAATAGGTTTGTGGCTAAAATCAACCTGTATTACGCAAACCGGCGGAGATACCGCTAATGGTCAAGAGAACTTCCGTCAAAACAGCAGCGTCAGGCTCGTCCTGTTTTCTAAGTTCTTTTATTAATTCGACCTGAAGGAAATTAAGCGGGTCGACATACGGATTGCGGCGGAACACAGATTCTTTTATGTTCGGTGTATGGTCAAGTAATTCTTGGTCCCCCGTAATTTTCAAAAGAATCGCTTTTGTTTTCTCATATTCTTCGAATATATTTGTAAAAATTCTTTCAGCAATCGTTTTATCTTCAACAAGTGTTAAATATTCTTTAGCTGTTGTAATATCAGCCTTCATAAGAGCCATTTGAAGGTTATCAATCGTTGATTGGAAGAAAGGCCACTTCAGATACATTTCCTTTAGCAGCCTTAAGTTTTGCTCACTGCCTGATGCAAAAGCTTCCAGACCTGATCCTGCCGCATACCACCCCGGAAGGAGTTGTCTGCTTTGGGTCCAGGCAAAAACCCATGGAATCGCTCGCAGGTCTTCAAAGCGTCCTTGGTTTTTACGGCTCATTGGTCTTGAGCCAATGTTTAATGCACCCACTTCCCTTAGTGGTGTTGCAGATTGAAAATAGGTTAGGAAATCGGGATCCTCAAAGACAAGAGATTGATATTTAGCAAGCGCAGCATTTGATATTTCTTCAATTGCTTTTTCCCATGACGCCTCCCGCATTTCTCCTTCTTCCGTAACATGCGCTGCGGCAAGAATCAGGGTCGATACAGCCTGCTCCAAGCTTCTGTAGGCGATATCCTCAAGGAGGTATCGGGAAGATAAAACTTCACCCTGCTCGGTAATTTTAACGCCGTCACCAATTGTTTCAGCCGGCTGTGATAAAAGGCTTTTGTTTAAAGGACCGCCGCCGCGGCCTAATGAACCGCCGCGCCCATGGAAGAATTTCAGGCTGATTTGATACTTTTTGGCCATCTCATGAATTTCAACCTGTGCTTTATAAAGCTTCCAGTTTGCGGTCAGCGTGCCGCCGTCTTTGCTGCCATCAGAATAGCCGAGCATAATTTCCTGCTGATTCCGCAAGCACTGCAAATGATTGCGGTAAACTGGCATATTGAAAAGTTCTTCCATAATAAGTGAACCGGCTGTTAGATCATCAATGGTCTCCAATAGCGGAGCAACATTTAGATGGCTTGTCAACGTCCCATCCGCATGAAGACGATAGAGTCCAGCTTCTTTGGCTAAAACTAAAACTTCCAATAAATCACTCGGTGATTTTGTCATGCTTACCAGATAAACTGTAATTGCTCTTTGTCCAAATTCTTCATGAGCGTTTTTAATCATCTGAAACACTTTAATCATTTCCTGTGTTTCCGTGGAGTAATCCTCATGTAATAAAAGGAGCGGCCGGGGATCAAGGAGAATCCTCTGCAATATTTCTAATTTTTCTGTTTCGCTTAGTGCTGCATAGTTTTCAGTGATGCCTACTTTTCCAAGTATCTCAGTTATAGCTGCCTCATGCTCCCCACTATGATTTCTAATATCAAGTGTAGCTAAATGGAAACCAAACAGCTGGACCTGACGAATTAATTTTTCAATGTTCCCGAGTTCGTGGCGGGCAGGGTGATTCTGCTTTAAGCTTCTTTTAATTAAAAACAGATCTTCCAGCAATTCTTCCGCACTGCTGTAGCCTACTTCAGATTTCCCAGTCTGCTTGACCCGCTCAATAATAATGGCGAAAGCGCGACGGTATACCTCCGCTTGGACCGGCCATTTTTTATCTTCTGTCAAATAGAAATCTTCTTTTTCATCAATATATTTCAGCAGTTCTTCGCTGACCTTTACCCTTGAGGTGGAATGGCTGTAGCGTTTCATTAAATCTACTAAAACATTTTTATATTTTTTCAAGACAAGGCGCCTTTGCCGGCCCAATGTTTCCCAGGTTACATCATGGGTAACGTTCGGGTTACCATCCCGATCCCCGCCAATCCATGACCCGAACCTCAAGAAATTTGGAACATCCCAGGAGGTTTCAGGATAATATTTCTCGAGACTATCTGAAACCTCTTGATGGATATCAGGGAGGACCTCAAATAATGTCTGATCAAAATAATACAACCCATTTCTAACCTCATCCATTACGGTTGGTTTATTTTCCCGCAATTCATCGGTCTGCCAAAGAATAGCGACTTCATTAAACAAACTTTCTTCGAGCTTTTTTTGTTCCCTGCCTGAAAGAAGCGGATGATCAAGATTTTTTAGAATTTCAGCAATCCGCTGTTGTATTTCAAGAATGGAACGCTTTGTTGCCTCTGTTGGATGTGCCGTAATAACAAGCTCAAGGGATATGCTTTGCAGCACATTTTGAATAGTATGCAAGTTAATGTTATTTTCTTTCAGTGAAAGGATCGCACTTTCAATTGAAGCAGGCTGGATGATGTTGTCACTTTGAAGCTGATATTGCCTGCGCCTGCGGATTCGGTGGTTTTGCTCAGCAACATTTATTAAATGGAAATACATAGAAAATGCCCGGATTACCTGCTTGCGCATTGGCGGGGTCAAGGTAACGATTTCTTGTTTTAATGCAGAATAAATTTCTTCGTCAAAGTGAATTCTAAGTGACTTGGCCATAAGTCTTATTTTTTCAACTTTTTCATATAGCTCCTGGCCACCGTGATTCACCAGAATCTCACCTAGCATTTTGCCAAGTAGTTTAACATCGCGACGCAACGGAAGACTGCTGTCTTTTTTCATCAAATCTGCTGTCATTCTCTCACCTTCCCTTTAATCATGTGATGTACTAAAATTTTTATTTATAAATATATCATATCTTCAGAAATTTGTTAAAAGATAAATTTCTTTTTTATAATTTGCGTTAATTTATGAATAATATTTAGGCTCTGCAACAAGTCTGTTGATTGGTGCTCCAGGCGCTTCGCTTTCCGCGGCGTGCCGCGGAGCCTCCTCGTCGCTACACTCCTGCGGGGTCTCCCCTGCCCCGTACTCCCGCAGGAGTCTTCGAGCCTTCCGCACCAATAACAGGTGTGTTCAACAAGTTCCTTCAACTCACAATTTAATAACAGAGGATGATAACAAAACGTATGAAAGCTAAACGGAAAATTTCCAATAGACAAGCCCTTCTAGCTACAGCTGCAAAAATAAAAAATGCAACACACTGAGTAAGATTCGAAAAAGTGTGTTGCATTACTGTATTTGCTTAACCTCCCTGTTGATTGGAGCGGAGGGCACCGACTCCTGCGGGATACAGAGGTCACTGGAGACCCCGCAGGCGCTAAAAGCGCCGAGGAGGCTCCAGGACCTCCCCGCGGAAAGCGAGTGCCCGGAGCGGAAATCAACAGGCCCGTTAGCAGGGACAATCATTTATATCTGGGTTAAGATTCTGACAAAATAAAAAACCTGCGAATGCAGGCTTTTTGGGAATGTGATATTTATTTGTCAAAGACAAGTACATAGGTTTTCCGGTCGCTGTCGTTATAGGTGACGACTACGGAAATAATTGTTTTATTATCATTGTCAAGCTGGACTGTTTTGTTAGTTCCGCCTTCAATTTTTATTGAGGATCCTTGAGATGCGGCGGCTGGGTGAATCGTCACGGCTGTTGTATCGCTTGGTACAGCAATATGGTATGTATACTCATCAGAAGTAAACGAACTATCCCATGTGCCTTCGGAGACCGTTAAAGCAGACAATTTAGCCTTGCTCACCGTTTGCGTTGTTCCGCTCATAGACTGTGTGGAAGACTGAGAAGCAGTATTTGCATTTGTATTGGTACGTGTAAGGCTTGACTGAAAACTGGAATTACCGTTGCTCAAAATGGTTGCTTGAGCAACATTGCCTGCAGCCGAGTCTGACGGATTTGCAGCAGCGGCTGGAGTTACCGGTTCAACCTTTGCGGACCTGGTTACATGAACTGTATAGGTAGCTTCTGCATGATTGGCATCATAGATGATAATCTGAAAAATATTCTCACCAGACTGAAGTGAAAAAACAGCAGGTGTCCCGCTAAGAACAGATTGACCATTAATGGTGATGGCAGAGGCTGATTCATTCCCTTCTACCAGCATCTTAATGGTTTCAACTTCATTTACAACGGAAGCGGAGTATTCTTTTACATCTGCTGAGAACTCCTTGTCGAGCTTTACTCCGTCGATTTCAAGTTTTGTCAATGCACTTGCCGTCTGGGGCTGTTGAGTTGTTTCAGTCGTTTCTGCATACACAACAGGTGTAAAATGGACCAAACTCATACCGGCCATAGCGGTAACAAGAAATAAATTTATGCTTCTTTTAAGCTCTGTACTTAACATAAGCTGCTAATCCCCCTGTCTACTATCTGATTGATAGTGGATTTGGGACTAACATACCATGCCAAGCTTAAGATTACCTTAACTTTTACAAACTGCGAATTTCTTGTTTAATCGATATCGATGCACCTATTAAACAGATTTAACTTCCACAAGCTTTTCCGAAATAGCCTTCGCCATTTCTTTCACCGCTTCTGGGAGTGCGGTCTCCAACTTCGAGTTTAGCGCTCCGGCCATCTTCCCAATAACGTTCACTTCAAGAAAGCCAGTTAATCTTGTTTTTTTTACGTTTATTGCCTTCGCTTCGAAAAATCCTTCACCCGCATATTTTTCACTTTTGCCCTTTAACGAAAAGCTTACTCTTACTGGCTCTTTCCATTCATTAATATCAATTATTAAACTGATTTTCTTCTTCATTATGCCAATATCGCTTTTAAACTCCCATGTAGAACTATGCTCATTTAGCTTTTCGTGTTGAATATAGTTCGGCACAAGCGGTGCCCAATTGTCCATATCCTTTACAAAGTCCCAAATCACATCAATTGGCAAATCCAGTTCGACCTGATGCATTCCGCTAGGCATAATCTCCCTCTCCCCTTCAAAGTAAAAGACCTTCAGTCGTGTGAAGGCCTTTTGTTAAAGATATATGTTAAGAAAGGTTTAAATAGAAGAATTAAACTTGAGTTTCCCTAAGGAATTCTTGAATGCGCTCTGCCGCCTCAGAGAGCCGTTCCGAAGGCTGAACCAAGGCAATCCGGACATAGCCTTCACCAAGCTTTCCAAACGCATCTCCAGGAATAACCGCAACTCCTTTACTGTCAATCAGTTCAAAGGCAAAGCGACGGGATGTCCATCCTGAAGGGATTTTTACCCAGACAAACATAGTCGCCGGAGATTTTGCCGCCTGCCACCCGCCTTTTGAAAGGCCTGATATCAATGCATCACGACGTTTCTCGTATTCTCTCACTTGTGATTCCAAAAATGAGAAATTCGAAGTCAGAGCAGTTATGGCTGCTTTTTGGATTGGATAAAACACACCATAATCGATATGAGATTTTAAAGAAGCCAGGATCGCAAGTGCTTGTTCATTCCCGACCGCATAGCCAATCCGGCAGCCTGCCATATTAAATGTTTTGGAAAGTGAATTAAACTCAATCCCGACCTCCTTAGCTCCCGGAACCGACATGAAACTGATTTGCGGATTGTTATCAAAAATTAACTCAGAATAGGCAAAATCATGCAAAACCAGGATTTCATGCTTTTTGGCAAAACGGACCACCTCTTGGAAAAAGCTTCTGTCAGCGAGAGCGGTAACCGGATTTCCTGGATAACTGATAATCATCAATTTGGTTTTCTCTAGAACCCCTAAAGGAATTTCATCTAGTTGAGGGAGAAACCTGTTTTCCTCCAATAACGGCATTGGATAAATATTTCCGCCAGCAATTGTCACACTTGCCTCATAGATTGGATATCCAGGATCAGGTACCAGAACATAATCGCCAGGGTTAATAACCGCCATCGCTAAATGAGCAAGTCCATCCTGCGAACCCATTAGCTGAATAACCTCAGATGCCGGATTAAGTTCTACACCGTAACGCTGTTTATAAAAATAACTGACAGCTTCATTAAATTTAGGAATCCCTTTTAAAGTGTAGCCATATTTACTTCGGTCCATTGCCGCTTCTGCCAATGCCTTGACCACAAACGCTGGCGGTGCAAAATCCGGGCTTCCGACACTCAAATCGATGACATCAATTCCATTTTTTAATGCCTTTTGCTTTTGATCGGCCACCTCTTGAAAAATACTCGATGACATTTTTTGAAGTTTCTCGGATGCAACGATATTCATAGAATCCCCCTCATTCTTTATTTATTCGAAATTTTTCGCAAAATAATATTTTTATATATTTTAACATATTTTTTGGTAATCAAGGCCATACCTCGTCAAGTATGTCCCTAAATAGTTCATCCAGTATTGGGGAAATATCCTGTTTCGGAAAAGACGATTTCTTTGCGTAATCTTCAATACGATTTATTTCATTCTCCAAAAATTCATTAATAATAACAACCTTTGGTTCGAGGTTAAGTTCATCGCCCCGTATTTTCCTGTCAAGCAAGGTATTGATTTCATTTTTAAGAGGGCCGGCCATAATCAGCTCTGCCACTAATGTCTGGAATTCAATAGGCGGGACACTATTATATTTTTCAATCCATTTACAGGCTAAAACCGGCCTCAGCACATAAAAGTATTTCTTAATTTTCACTTCATCTGATTGAAGATAGTCACGGTAATTCCCTTTGGCCATATTCAGGTAATGATAAAGGGCCGACTGCGGCCGGAACACCTGGTTTTGGATTGCCTTCATTTTATCTACTAAAGAATAGGCCTGATAATAGACAATTCCCGAATGAAGCCATTCCATTAGGGGCGGATTTGATTTTTTAAAAAGCCTGAGTGCTTTACGAAGCTCCCATCCATTTATATCCAAGAGATTATTTATTGGCAGTTCTATAACATCCCGCTTTTCTTCAATGGAAAGATACCATTCTTTTTTGGGGACATAAATAAACCTAACATCATAGTCGCTGTCTTTTGAAGGAAATCCCCATGCCCTGCTGCCTGACTCAACAGCATAGCAAATTTTAACGGCATATTGCTCCTCGATTTTTTTTAATTCCTCGATAATTTTCTCTTTCACTGCTAACCGCCCCCGATTCCTTTTCTTTATCATACAAAAAAAGGGTTCAGGGTCCAAATGAAATTCTCGTCAGAACGGCCAAGAAGCCCTATCCGTATTGGATAGGGCTTCTTTTTTAAAGTTTTGTCATAATAGATAGTAGGTTGTTCGCAACTAGCTAATTTTCTTCAGTTCTTCTGTCAATTGAAGAAATAATTCCTTGTTACCGTCTTGTAACGTTTGGTCGATTTCCTTCCGGATCTTCTCCCTTTTAAATTCAAGCAGGGCGTTGTTTAAAAACATCTCAGCAAGGACAGAATCAGTGTTTTCATCCGAATGTTGCGGGGAATTAAGTAACTTCTTTTCCATGGAAATCAACTCCTTGAGCTTTTTTTTATTATACAGTTAGTTTTCTAAAAATTCAAACACTTTATTTTGGAAATTTTAAAAAATTTAGGAATTAAAAAAGGAGTTATTTAAATTTATTGTTGTATGGATTAATAAAAGGGGGAATATTAATTTCATCTATTTTTGTTAATTGGGAGGAAGGATGATGGAGCAGAATGTTGTAGCAGGGTATAAGCCGCTAAATAACATTAATGTTTATTATGAATTTTATCCTAATCCAAACGCAGAAAGGACCTTCGTTTTATTGCACGGTTTTCTTTCTTCCACCTTCACCTATCGTCATTTAATTTCGTTATTAAAGAATGAGTATCAGGTGTTATCTATTGATCTTCCCCCTTTTGGGAAAAGTGCAAAATGCAGCCGATATATCTACTCCTATAAAAATTTAGCCGATACCGTCATACAGCTTATCGAATCACTGGGCTTAAAAAAAATGACTTTTATCGGCCATTCTATGGGTGGACAAATTGTCTTAAATATTCTTCACCTAAAACAGGAGCTTGCCGACAAGGCTATTTTACTCTGCAGCTCAGCCTATTTAAAACGCGCGAAACTTCCGCTCATTCTTACCAGCTACCTGCCTTACTTTCATCGCTTCGTAAAGTATTGGTTTGCCAGAACCGGGGTAGAGAAAAACCTTCAGGAGGCCCTTTATAACCATTCCATTATTAATGAAGAGATGATAAATGGCTATCTGCAGCCCTTTTTACAGGATGAAATATTTGTTGCCTTAACACGGATGATTCGCGACCGCGAAGGCGATCTTCCACCGGAAATTTTAAAACAAATCAAAACACCTTGCTTATTAATCTGGGGTGACCAGGACAAATCAGTGCCTTTAAAAATTGGAGAGAAATTGAACAAGGACCTAGCAAACTCGGAATTGATTATCTTAAAAGAAACCGGCCATGCTCTGCCAGAGGAACGTCCCATGGAAGTATTCGAATATATAAAAAACTACATTGGCAAATTCCAAACAAATGCATCCAGCTGAAATACTTATGAACATTATGCAAATAAACCCGCCAGGTTTGCGATACTGGCGGGTAATTCCTTATTTATATCGGTTATCTGCATTTTGGTATTTTTCATCATGAAGATGATCAATAAACTCATTGGAGATTTCCCCCAAATGAATCATTTGTTCTCCTTGGTCAATTGTTTCTCCAGTTTGGAAATATGACCCTGGAATTGTAAAGTCAATTAATGGTTCACCTGCAATACTGGATATACCGATATACAAATTATCAGGTGCTTCCTTCATTTTTAGCAGTTCTTTTAAGGAGATATTCTGATTGTTGACTTTAAATTGAACCTTGATTTCATAAGTGTCAATGGTTTCAGTGAGTATTTGCACCAATTCATCCAGCTGTTCTTCGGTAAGGTCGGTGGTATCATCAAGACCTACAAATTTTTCCAAAAGGGAGTCGTACAAATCCATTTGGTCCAGCTGATATTTGTTTTTCTCTTCTACCTGCCCAAGATAATTAAAAAACTTCTCAGACTCTTCTTCAGTAATCCCAATTTCGTTTAATTCACTTTCTATATCAGCCATATACTCATCGTGATTGACATAAAAGTCTAATGCAGAATCCAAATCCTCTATGAACTTATACTCCCCCAGAGAATCACCAAAATGATTCAACAAATCATCCATTTCTTTCTGGGACAGATGATACTTCGTTAATAGTTCCTGCAAATTTTGTTCATTGATAGGTGTTCCAAGGAACTCACGAAGTTCATCAATTGAAGCAAATTCATCCATGGGAATTTCATAAAAGTCAAGGTAATCCTGAAGTTCTTGCTTCGTCCAACCAATTTCCTGCAAATACTGGTTTAGTTCTGAATCTGATGGCGCTGCAGATACAAAAGGAACACTAAACAAAAACATGAACAGGATGAAGGAAAAGCTAATGATCCTCTTTAAATTCAAATTTATTTCCCTCCTCAGAACATTGTTCAATATTAATGTTCCCTTTGTAAAAAAGTTAAGAAATGAAAATTATTGGCTGATTTGGTTAAATTAAAAATTGTAAAAAAAAAGATGCCTCATATCCGCACCCGTTTCGATTAATAAAAACAAGCAAGCTGGAAAACCTATTTAAACCAGCCTTTTTCCTTTGATTGGGTTATGGCTTCAATCCGGTTTTTCACCTCCAGTTTATCGAGAATAATGGAGATGTAATTCCGGACCGTCCCTGTTTTGATACTAAGCTCTTCCGCTATTTCTTTTGTGTTTTTGCCGTCTGCTACCAGTTCTAATACCTCACGTTCCCGGTCTGTTAATGGATTTTCTTCGGCGTACACATCATCCATTAATTCTGGCGCATAAATTCGTCTTCCTGCCACAACACTTCGGATGGAACTTGCCAATTCTTCACTTGGGCTATCCTTTAAAAGATATCCGCTTACCCCTGCCTTTAAAGCCCGCTGAAAATACCCTGATCGAGCAAAGGTTGTCAAAATGATCACCTTGCAGCTTAGACACTTAATTTCCTCTGCGGCCTCAAGTCCACTTTTGCCGGGCATCTCAATATCCATTATACAAATATCAGGACTTAGATTCTTGACAAGAGTAACAGCATCTTCTCCGTTGGTGGCCTTCCCGACTACCTCCATGTCCTCTTCCAAATTAAGTAATGACCCAAAAGCTCCGAGAAGCATTTGTTGATCTTCGGCGATGACAATCCTAATCATTTCCAACTCTCCTATCCTGGCGAGGTTTTAAGTCTACTGGGACTTTAATAATTATTGCAGTACCATTGCTTGTCAATAGCTCTAAACTGCCGTTGATAAATTCCAGCCTTTCCTGCATCCCTCTTAAACCATGGCCATCAGAAATTTTCCCCTTGGCAGTTTTAAATGAACCATTATCATGTATCGTCATCACGACTTCTTTCAGCGTTTGATCAATAGAGATTAAACAACTGCTAGCCCCGCTGTGTTTCACAACATTATTAATCGCTTCTTTTAAGCACATGCTTAAAATATTCTCAGTAAATGGCGTGACATTTGTTAAAATAAATTCTCCTCTGCATTCCAGATTGATTTGAGCCGCTGCAAGCATTTGTTTAATACGCTGAATTTCATCCTTTAAACGAATTCCCCGCATGGAGGAAACCATTTTTCTTACTTCACTTAATGCAGTTCGGGCCGTAGCTTGAACATCTTTTAGTTCGTTTCGGGCTTGATCGGGGTCCTTCGAGATTAATTTTCTTGCTAAATCAGACTTTAGCCCAATCATAGAAAGTTTTTGCCCCAGTGTATCATGAAGGTCGCGGGCAATCCGTTCCCTCTCCTCGAGTTTAATCAGTTCAGAAATCCGTTTGTTGGCATCCTCGAGTTTTTCTTCAAGCTGCCCTCTCTCCTTGCGGTTATGAATACTAAATGGAAGAAGAATGACGCTAATCCAAATAATGATGACAAATGGGAGTTGCTGCAAAAACAATTTTTCATGGATGACAATGCTGTAATTGATGGAAGCGGAAGTACTTAGCAAATGGATAAAGTACAATGTAAAGAAAGCAACCCGATCCTTGATATTTCCTAGATAGTAAGCAAGAAAAAAAGCGAAATATACATAGCTGAAAAGGCTGGTTGCCGTTATGGAAATCGCAATCAAAATCATTGTCCAAACATATACAAGCCAGCCTTTGGAAATAAAGGCAATCCGATAGAAAATAAAGAACGCCAATGTCAGCGCAATCCCAACAACGATTTGCAGTGTTGTTGGAGCCTGAAATATAAAATAAAATGGCAAAATACAAAGAACAGTCCAAATATACGGTGCAATCCCGTTCGCTTTTTGGAATGTCAGTAAACTCTTTAGCATAGCTGAACCTCTTTTTTTCCTGAAATCCTTTACTTTCTATCATAGCCGAAAACGATTAAATTTTCCTCTTTATACTCTTTATTTTATGAAAACAAAACAGCTTTAAAGCCCATGAATAAAAAATAAAAACACGGCTATCCAAATGGACAGCCGTATTTAACATCATTATTTTGCATTTACAAATACTTTTACACTTTCTTCAAGGCGGTTAACCACTTGTTGATGGCTTTTTCTTGCTACTTTTACATAACCATCTGTAACTTGCTGCCAGCTGCCTCTGCGCGCTCTTGAGTACTCAACATATTTTTCACTATTCTCAATAAAACTATTTTCGGTGCGAGCAACCAAATCAAGTCCCGCAGCGATCGGAGCAGCCACCAATTGTTCAATCCTGCCATTTACTTCTTCAATTTGTTCTTTTAATTCTGGGCGAACAACTTTTTTGGCTTCTTCTTTTACAAGTCCGTTGGAAACACCCTTGACTAATTCACTATTGGTGTTTCTAAAAGTACGGTATAGATTTCCAAGCGAAAATCTGAATTCTTGATTAAACTTTACTACCTCTTTAACTGCATTTAAGTAAGCATCTTCCCTGCTTTCACGAATCTTTCTGGCACGGTCTAAGGATTGTTCATATTGATTCCAAAGTGTGTCAACTAATTGGTTGGTCTGAAGAGATTCTTCAGCTTGGCCATTTTTCTTTGTTGTGCTCATATTTCTTCCTCCTTTTTCATTATTAGTCCAGTCGCTTAAAGCTGGCATTTTCTTTATGTAATTTCATTGCTAGTCTATATATGTAATTTACACCTATGTGTTATATTTTGTCAACACCGATTATATAATAAAATAATCAGAATATTGTAAATGTATATATTATAGAAATGAAGGAAACAAAGGTTATTAAAAATCACAGGGAGGAATGCAATTTGCGTAATTTTTTTAAAGTCACCCACGAAATTCCTTATTTACGACTCGGTGCCGGTGAGCCTTTAGTTTTTATTCATGGACTTGGGGAGGTAAAAGAAGGTTGGTTACATCAGTTTGAATTAGCAGATCAATATGACTTAATTATTCCTGATTTACGAGGACACGGTGAATATCAAAAGCCCGGTGAGATTTCAATAAAAAACTTCGCAGCCGATTGTATAAGTCTTATTAAAGGGCTAGGCTTTGAAAGCGCCCACATTTGCGGTTTATCCATGGGAGGTATGGTTGCACAAGAGATTTACCGTCAGGCACCAGAAGTGTGCCGTTCCTTAATGCTGGTCAGCACGTTCCATTATGCCCCGAAAAATTTCGGGAAATTATTTTTAGCCTATAGAAAGGCACGGGCAGAAAATAAGTCTCCAGACATTACAAGAGAAACTGCAGCAAAGGTTTGCCTGTATACTTGGTCGGATGAGAATTTTGAGCAATTTTACGAATTTTACCGTCCGAACAAGGAATTTTATTTTAAAGCCATGGAAGCGTGTCTTAAGGTCAATAATTTAACACTCCTTCCAAAAATCGAGGTGCCGACCCTTATTATTGGCGGACAATATGATTCCGTAACACCTGTCTGGATTCAATATTTAATGCATAAACAAATCCGCCACTCCGAGTTTGTCGTTTTTAGAAATACCGGCCATGTTGCTAAACTTGAGGCAAAAGACGCGTTTAATGAAGTGCTTCGCAATTTTTTGAATAAACACCAGGCTGCAAGTTAAGGGGAAGGAAGTTATTCCTTCCTCTTTTATGCAACACTATTTACTATATATGTCCTTGTACTTTACTTTATTCCTACTTGTTTATTATAGGGGATTGGAACGGCTGGATGCCCATTGATCTACAATTTTGCCAAATAATCCAGAAAGCGCCAGGCCTACATGCCCCGTTTCAACAACCACATACGTTTTATCCTCGCTGGAAACTAGGTCCATGATTGGTTTACTTTGATCTTCCAAGATCAAATGGTCTCTAGAACCAGAAATAACATATAGGTTGGCTTTAATATTTTTTAAGTCCGCCTTTTTATTGCCAATGACCAACTCACCCTTTACCAGTTTATTTTCTTTAAAAAGGTCATTGGATAATTGACGGTAGGCTTCTCCTGCAAATGGAACCTGATCAACTGTCCATTTGTTCATCCGCTGCCATTTATCAACATAACGCTGGTCATGTGCCCTTGAAAGCAGCATTGTGTAGTTAGTAAAATAAACAGGTGCTTGCATTGCCCTGAACATGCCTTCGACCATTTTAGGCGGGATGTTGCCATAAACATCTATAAAGCTGTCTATGTTAATATCACCGTTTCTAATGCCTTCTGTCCATTTATCCGGACCAATAGCCGGTTGGAAATCAATTGGCACAGTTGCAACGATTAAATTTTTAATCGGCTCATCAGCAATTGACGCATAAATGGAAGCAATCGTTCCGCCCAGGCAATAGCCGACAACGGTAATTTCATCCGCTCCGGAATGGCGGATTGCACGCTTGACCGCAGTTCTTAAATACTTGTCGATATAAGTATCGAGACCAATTTTTTTGTCCTCGTAGCCTGGTGCACCCCAATCTAACAAATACACCTCATAGCCTAAATTTGTGAGACCCTCGATCACGCTGGTCTTGGGAGCAACATCTAAAATATATGGCTTATTAAACAAGGAGTAAACAAAAAATAATGGAATTTCATATTTTTTTTGTTTAGCTGGATAATGCCATAATACCGATTTATTTTTCCGCCATACTTCGTTTCTTGGCGAGTGCCCCATTTTCGGCGCAGGTCCAGTTAATGCTTTAACAACATTCTTCCAACGAGCCGTTTCTTTCTCATAATTCAATTCCGGAATCAAATTCCTAAAAGGTGTCTCTACAGCCACGGTAATGTTTCCCTCCCTTTAAAATTATTTAGATGATCCTGCACTAGAAAACACAGGTTGCTCCGTTTTTTCCTTTTCAATCAGACCCTTAATAGCGTCAAGTTCTTCTTTAAAGTTACTTAACTTCAATAGTTCAAATTTCATTTCCTGAAGTTCGGCGTGCAGGCTCTTTGTATCGGACAGTTCTTTTTTTGACTTAACCAGATCTTGTTTTAGCTGTTTTGTCAGTTTAATGATTTCCTTGGAGACTTCTACGACACTTTCAATCTCTTTACTCTGTGATTTTACAGAATCTTGTAAATCCCAAATTTGCTCTTCAAGAGCCTCCATTTTCTCTTCTGCTTGAATCGTTAAGTTTGCCACATTTGTAACGTCGCTCTTCGTCGGTAAATTTAGGACACTTGCCAAGGCTTCTTGATTTTTTTTCAATTGCTCCAGATAACGGGTTTGCACTTCAGTTCCGAAATTGGACATTTTGACAAACTCATTGTTATTTGTCCACAGGTAGATAAAATCATTGATTTGCTTTTCCCACAAAAGACTTAACTTATGAAAGGATTCATACGGATCATATTTTTTCTCTGACATTAACATTCACCTCGTTATGATTTTGTTGATTCAACCGCGTTTTTCATGAATTTTTGAAAAGGAAAAATGGCTGCTTTTAATTGTTTTGAGAATAAATCAACAAATATTTTTTGATTTTCATATAGTACATTAGTAGTTTTCTTTACACTATCAATATATTTTTCACGTGCTTTTTTCCTGAAAGCCAGATATTGCTCGACGACATCCAGATACTTGTCTAGTGCCTGACCGCCGGTTAACGCCTTTACCGGAGTTAACAATAGAGCTGCCGTTTTTTGTTGAATGTCATCCACAACTTTATTGATTTCCTCATAAGATTTGACAGGGAAGAAATGCTGCAAAGTCGTGGTTGTCACAAGTAATTCTTCACGCGCAGCTTTTTCCCAATCCTTGACTTCTCGGTCAAATTGCTCAGTGACCACTTTTAGATTGTCCTGATTGCGCTTAACGCTTTCTACATAGTTCTTAACCGCTGACAAGAATAGCTCATCGCGCTTATTAAAACGATTAGCCCATGCATCTAATTCATCAAAGCCAATCTTCCAAATCAGCTCAAGGCTTGACAATTGATTTTCAACATTAACCTCAACCTCTAACTCTTTTTCATTTTTCTCAGTCATTGGTTATTCCTCCATTTCGAATTCTATTTGAAATAATCGCTTTAGTTGTATTAATTCCTTTTCAAGCGATGTAAGATTACCTGCTTTTAATTCTTTTTCTTCCGTCCGCAAAACAACCAGCAGTTCTTCCCATGATTGTCGTACCATTTTTAAATGAGTTAAATTTATTTGCTGCCTTTTTTTAAAACTATAGATTGTATCGTCGAGCAGGTCTATTTTCTCCACACAATCTACCAATCTAATTGAAAGCTCTGCTACTTCATCTTTATTGGGAAGGTCTAATCGTTTTAACCATCTAGTTGTTAATTTTCTGTGAATTTTTAACCGAGCCAAATGGGCATCCATTGCCCTCCCCCATGCTAGGGTAAAGCCCCGGCTATTAGTGAGTTCATGGATTCTTTTATTTATATTCGCTTCGAGTTCTCTGGAAAAAGCAACTTCGTCCTGGTGCGTGGTTTCCATTTGATTCCCTCTTACTAACCGGTTAGTATGTTCTTCTTAACATATGTACTAATATATCAATCTAAACATATTTACTGGAACCCTACAAGGCTATCTCTTAAAAATTCAGAAAAATTTTAAAAAGTGCTTGCGGACTTATTCTACACTTGCAGTCGTTCCACCATCAACCACCAGTACATGACCGAATACATAGTCTGATGCTGATGATGCTAAAAATAGCGCCGGCCCTTTCATATCTTCATCGGAACCGAAACGTCCTGCAGGTGTACGATCAAGAATACTTTCACCAGAATAGCCCAAAATGGCTTTGGTCATTTTTGTTGGGAAAAACCCTGGTGCAATGGCATTCACATGGACATTATGCGGTGCCAATTTTACTGCTAAATCTTTCGTTAATGTAATGACGGCACCCTTGCTGACAGAATAACCAATGGCATCCATGACTTCAGGTTTCTGACCGCCCATACCGGCAATCGAAGCAATATTAATGATTTTTCCGGAACGCTGCTCGACCATAATTTTTCCAACAGCCTGAGAAAATAAAAACACTGCTTTCAGGTTGATATCCATTACCTTATCCCATTTATCTGCTGGCATTTCAAGCGCAGGGGCTCCCCAGCTTGTGCCGCTGTTATTAACCAAGATATCAATTGAGCCAAATTCTTTTAGCGTTTCATCCACAACATGCTGGATATCTTCAGGATTTGATACATCACATTTAAATGCAAGTGAGCGAACACCTTTTTCCTTAAGTGCATCGCTTAATTGCTGACATGCTTCAACATCTCTTGAACAAACAACAACATTAGCACCTGCTTCTGCATACACAGTGGCAATTTGCTGTCCTAAGCCTCTGCCACCGCCTGTAACAATCGCCGTTTTTCCTTGTAAACTGAATAAATCTTGTAAACTCATCTTAAATTCCTCCTAGTTGACTATTAGGCTTTTACTTTTTGTTTTTCTTGGTCTCTTAATACTCTTCTTAGCAGTTTCCCAACTGAAGATTTTGGCAGCTCCGGAAGGATTTCTACATCTTTTGGCGCCTTATATGGTGCTAGGTTTTCCTTTCCAAACTGTTTGATTTCTTCTTCGCTAATAGAATAACCCGCTTTTAGCTTTACATAAGCCTTTACGGTTTCGCCGCGGTAAGGGTCTGGAACGCCCACTACCACCACTTCTTCGATTTCTTCCAGCTGATAGAGAACCCCTTCAATTTCGGTTGGATAAACATTGAAGCCGCTTGCAATAATCATATCTTTCTTGCGGTCAACAATATAAAAGTATCCATCTTCATCCATTTTTGCCATATCGCCAGTAAACAGCCAGCCATCCTTTATTACTGCATCCGTATCTTCAGGACGATTCCAGTATCCTTTCATAACCTGCGGCCCTTTGACGATGATCTCCCCAGCCTCACCAACCGGTGCATCGACAAAGCCATCTTCTGTTTCGTGAACGATTCTGGCAATTGTACTTTGAACTGGAATGCCTATACTTCCGTGCTTTCTTGGCACAAATGGAGGGCTAAAAATGACTGTTGGTGCTGCTTCAGATAAACCGTATCCATCACGCAGTTGTTTCCCTGTCCTCTTTTCAAACACTTTGGCCGCTTCTATTGGAAGTGGAGCACCACCGCAGTTCACGTAGTATAGTGAATCAAAACCAGCATCCTCTAGTCCCTCTTGGCTGTTTAATGCAAAGAACATGGTTGGAACACCTGAGAATTGGAATGGTTTTTCACGTTTGACAATCTCCATTACTTCCTTTGGATCGAAGCGCGGCAGGATAATTTGGTTGGCACCTTCTCTGATTCCACAAAGTGCAACACTTGATAATCCATAGACATGGAACATCGGCAATACAGTTATGATTTTAAAATCTTCTGGTTTGTCATCACATGTTTTATAAGCAAAATCACAAACCTGTGTTAAATTGGCTAAAAGATTCGTATGGGTAAGCATTACCCCTTTGGAGAGACCGGTTGTTCCACCGGTATATTGAAGCACAGCGACATCTTCATCACGGTCAATGTCTACCTCTGGAAGACTAGCTTCCTTATCAAGGAATTCATCGAAATAAACATCACCATCTGCAAGATCAATTTTGGCACCGCCAAAATTAACAACAATCACCTTTTTTAACGAAGTATTTGACTGGACCTTTTTCACTTTTGGGTAAAGCGCATCGAGGACCACCATGAACTCTGAACCGGAGTCATTTAAAACATGCTCTATTTCTCTTTCAACATACATGGGATTAACTTGGACATTGATCCCTCCAAGGCGAAAAGTCCCGAATAAAGTAAATATGTAATGAGGTGAATTTGGCAGCATTATGGCTAAACGACTGCCTTTAACAAATCCTGCTCTATGTAAGGCTGAAGCAAATTGGTCAACAATCGTTTTGGTATCATTGAAGCTGGTTACATTCCCCAAAAACGTCATTGCCGGTTTCGTATTAAAACGATTTACCGATTTCTCCAGAAAGTGGTAAAGAGAATTATACTCAATCTGAAGATGCTCATCCAACCTTGAATCATAAACTTTAAGCCACGGCTTTTGCTGATAAACCATAAAAAACTATGCCTCCTCTTGATTTTAAAGTAAAACAAAGATTGTTAGAATATTAATATAATTTTAATTATTGAAGCAAAGTTTAGATTTGTAAACCAATGCTTATCGACAAAATTCCACAAATACCACCAAATATCCTTAAGGTACCATTTATTAAATTCATTCCATATTTAATCCATGGGTTTTTTTAAATAAAATCCCTTTTACCCAAAATAGTTCTTTGTCGAATATTGTTGGAATTTTTCCCCATTCACTTCCCACCCAATCTATCCCCCCGCCGAAGCCAACTGATTGACACTATCTTGGGAAAACGCTTTCATTTTGAGATGAATAACAAAAAGGTGTCAGGCACCACAAAAAGACATTTGTCCTTGTTCCGTGGACAGTTTAGGTGCACGCAATCAGTCCATGAATTTGTGATTTTTAGACATGTCCTTATGGCTATGGTCATATATTTTAATATTATGATTAAAGGAGTTGTGCTTGCGTGCCGATTACGAATGCAAATGGAATTGATCTTTATTATGAGGTTCATGGTGAAGGGGAGCCGCTTTTATTGATTATGGGGTTATCCCTTGATTCCAGGTCATGGTATAGAACTTTGCCAGCTCTATCGGAACACTATAAAGTAATTATTTTTGATAATCGTGGTGTAGGCTTAAGCGATAAGCCCAATACCCCGTATTCTATTGAATTGATGGCAGAAGATGCACGGGCAGTCCTCGATGCTGCAGGAGTTAATGTTGCACATGTTTATGGTATTTCCATGGGCGGAATGATTGCCCAAAGGCTGGCAATAAAATATCCAGAACGGATTAAATCCCTTATCCTTGGGTGTACCACTTCCGGCGGTACAAATCATGTTCAGCCAGGGGCGGATGTCTCTATGCTTATGCTGTCCAGGGCTTCGTCCACTGCGACTCCTGAGGAAATGGCATGGGCCACTGCCCCCATCCTATATAGCCAATCATTTATTGAAAATCAGCGCAATCTCGTAGCAGAGGATATTAAAGTAAGAATCGAAAGGCCGATTCTTCCATACGCATACATGCTTCAGCTCCAAGCATGCCTTGCCCACGACACTTACAGTGAACTGCAACAACTTAAAGTACCAACTCTAGTTATTCACGGCGATGAAGATCGTTTAGTCCCATATGAAAATGGCGTTACCCTGGCAGAGAATATCGAAAATGCCGAATTCCTAACAATTAAAGGCGCAGGGCATATCTATGTTACCGAAGCCACTGAGCTAGTTAATCAAAAAGCACTGGAATTTCTAAAAAAACAATAATCCAGAAAAATGCCCAATCGATCACGACTGGGCATTTTTCTGTGCAGCTAAAACTATTAAACTTTATTCCTACATGCGAATGGAATATAAATATATTAAGCCTTCACTTTTGCAATCTCTTCATCCCGCAAAACTCTTCTAAGCAGCTTTCCAACTGATGATTTTGGCAATTCCACTAGTATTTCTACCTCTTTAGGAGCCTTATAAGGTGCCAGGTTGGCTTTTGCAAACGCAATAATCTCTTCTACAGAAATTCCACAGCCATTTTTTAGTTTAATAAACGCCTTCACCGTTTCCCCACGATAGCTATCAGGAACACCGATTACGATCGCCTCTTCTACACCCACCAGCTTATAGAGGACTTCTTCCACCTCGCGCGGATATACATTGTAACCGCTGGCAATAATCATGTCCTTCTTCCGGTCAAGAATATAAAGATAGCCATCTTCATCCATTTTTGCAATGTCACCAGTGAACAGCCAGCCATCCTTGATTACATCTTCCGTATCTTTCGGACGGTTCCAATATCCTTTCATGACCTGAGGCCCTTTAACAATTAATTCTCCTGATTCACCAACAGGGACATCCACATATTCTCCGTCTTCAATCTCCCGGACAATTCTAACCACTGTACTTGGTACCGGTATGCCAATACTTCCATACTTTCTTGGCAAAAACGGCGGATTGAATGCAATCGTTGGAGATGCTTCAGAAAGCCCGTAGCCATCGCGGAGGGTTGAACCTGTAATGTTTTCAAATGCTTTCGCCTGCTCCACTGGTAACGGCGCCCCGCCGCTGCCTGCATAATATACATCTGCAAAACCGCAATCCTTTAATGCTTCAGGCAAACTATTCAATGCAAAATACATGGTTGGAACTCCAGCAAAGATAAATGGCTTTTCCCGCTTAATGGTTTCTATAACCTCTTTTAAATCAAAGCGAGGCAGGATAATCTGGTTAGCGCCTTCGCGAATTCCGCAAAGAGCTACACTCGACAGTCCATAGACGTGAAACATAGGCAGGACGGTAATCATTTTAAAAGAGTCTGGGACATCATCACAGGTATTATAAATAAAATCGCAGACCTGATTGAAATTCGCTAAAAGATTGTAGTGGGTCAGCATAACGCCTTTTGGCACACCAGTTGTTCCACCAGTATATTGCAGGACTGCGACATCCTCATGCGGGTCTATTTCCACTTCAGGAAGATTGACATCATCTTGAAGTGCTGCTTCAAAATAATAATCTCCTTCGCCGAGCTCGCCTCGGTTACCGGTTAAGTTCACTGCTACGACCCTTTTTAGAGATGTGCTCGGCTGGACCTTTTTAACCCTAGGATAGAATGAGTCCAGCACAATCATATATTTAGCACCCGAGTCCTCCAAAACGTATTCGATTTCCCTTTCGACATACATTGGATTCATTTGGACAACAATCCCGCCTAAACGAAAAACTGCAAATAAGCTGAATATATAGTGAGGGCAATTAGGAAGCATAATTGCGGCTCGGTCGCCCTTTTTAAAGCCTTCTTTATGTAATGCAGACGCGAGTCTGTCGACCATCCATTTTGTTTCCTTGAAGCTATAAACTTCCCCATAAAAAGTGAATGCTGGTTTTTCGCTAAAACGATTTACGGCACTTTCTAAAAAATCATAAAGAGACTCGTGCTTTACACTCACATGCTCTTCCACTCTAGGATCATACCATTTCAACCAAGGCTTTTGCTGATACACCATTACACATCCTCCTCAAAAATTTAATGAATGGTCATACTCCAACAGCCAATTTTCTTAAAAAATACTTATTGGAATATAATTCAATTTAAATTATTGATAGGTTTGGAAAAATTGTAAACGCGATAATCTCGACACATTTCGGCATGTACCCTGTTATTTATTGACTAAACTCCCTTAATTATCTATCTCTGGAGCTGTCAACGACAGAAAGATGTCGAAATTCGGCAATTTATCAGAAGTATTTCACAAAACTTTAACAATTTTTTGTGTATAACTTTTGACAAAAAAAGGACGACCCGTTAAAAGGATCATCCTTCATTTACATTATTGTTTTAACATCTGGAAAACCTGCTCAACGTCTTTATCCCCGCGTCCTGAAAGATTTACAATTAACACATCGTCCGATGATAATTCTTTGGCCAGCTTCACTGCATGGGCAACCGCATGAGAACTTTCAAGCGCTGGAATAATGCCTTCTGTTTTACTCAAAAGTTGAAACGCTTCTAACGCTTCCTGACCGGTTGCTGTAACATACTCCGCCCTGCCGCTCTCTTTTAAATAGCTGTGTTCTGGGCCTACACCTGGATAGTCCAGACCTGCCGCAATGGAATAGGTTGGCTTTGGCTCCCCTTTTTCATCGATTAGCGTCAAGCATTTAAATCCGTGGATAACTGCCGGAACCCCTTCCGTTAAGGTCGGCGCCTCTGCTGGTTCAACACCGATTAACCGGACATTTTTTTCATCTATATAGTGGGCAAATGCACCGATGGCATTGCTGCCTCCACCTGCACAGGCAATCACGGCTGTTGGGAGCTTTCCTTCTTTTTCAAGAACCTGGCTCTTCGATTCTTCACTGATAATCGCTTGGAAATGCTTCACCATGGTTGGATATGGATGCGGACCAACTGCTGAACCAAGCAAATAAAAGGTATTTTGATAGTTTTGAACAAGGTCCCCTAATGCCTCATCTACAGCATCCTTTAAACGCCCCTGGCCTTTGGTTACTGGGATCACCTTTGCCCCCAATAATTCCATACGGAAAACATTTAACGCTTGCCGCCCTGTGTCCAATTTTCCCATATAGATGATACATTCCATGCCAAACATTGCACAGGCGGTTGCGGTCGCAACACCATGCTGACCAGCGCCCGTTTCTGCGATAATCCGCTTCGCTCCCATCCGTTTAGCCAGCAAAATCTGCCCAATCGCGTTATTAATTTTATGAGCCCCGGTATGATTTAAATCTTCCCGCTTCAAATAGACTTTCGCCCCACCAATTTGCTTTGTTAAATTTTCGGCAAATGTTAATGGATTTTCTCTTCCAATGTACTCCCTAAGATAATATTTATATTCTTCAATGAATTCGGGGTCATCCTTGTATTTTAAAAATTGCTGTTCCAATTCGTTTAGAACTCCTTGTAAATCCTCTGGAACAAAACTGCCTCCGAATTCACCAAAATACCCTTTGCTTGCTACGCTCAAATTTTCCATACTCATCTCTACTCGTCTCCTTCAAAAACAATTTATAAGCAAAACATTAACTGAATATTAAAATATTAGCACTATTTTAGTATTCTGCCAATAATAGCTTTAGGCCTGTGAGGTAAGCGGATGTTTAAACCCATTTGGCAATGAAACACCTGTTAGATTTTTGATAAATAAAACATTACTGGATTTATCCACCTTAGTCTTAAGCGGCAGCCCGTCATCCTCAGGCTGGAAGTGAAAAACAACTTTTGTAGTATTCTTATTAACAAGTTTACTTAAGATAGTTATTAATTCTACTTTCTCCTTACTAATAACATCATAAAGGTGAAGGGTATCCTCTTCATGCTGCATAATGACTACAGCCTGCTCATCCTGGGCATAGTAGAGCTCTTGGTTAAAGACTATCAAACAATAAAACATTAGCAGCTCCTCTGTTCCGTGTGTCCCAAAGGCAGCTGACCCTGATAGCCGATCAGCTGCCAATCTATAAATAAATGCTAAATCTTCAACGTTTCTCCCATTTAATTTTCGTATGCCGGTTTCGTTTTTTGCCTCGAACGAACGATCCAGTGAAAATTGGAGTTCTTCATATTCTTTAAAACCAAACTTTGGGTAAAAATCTAGCACAGATTGATTAGCAAATAAATACATTAAATCTATATCCTTGTAATCTTCCAAAACCTGATTCATCAGTTTTTTGGACAAACCTTGATTTCGATAATCAGGATGCGTCATAACCGTACCGATTTGGACAGACTGTTTTTTTTCGTTATCAATGATTAAATCCACAAGATTTACTGATACATTTGCTACGACTCTACCATTTTCAATATACGAATATGGTATATATTTTTCTGTCCAGAAACCGTGCTGATACCAAACTTCGAAGTCAATGCCAAAGATGGAGGAAGCTAATTCATTAAAGCTTTTTCTTAAGAGTTCGTTTTCTTGATAGCCCTTTGCGAATACCAAATCTTTCATACGGACATCATCCTTCCTGGAAACCAAACCATATTATACCATTTCATATAATAGATGAATCCTTAAAAATATTAAAGGATTTTCGAAAATGATATAGAAGAGGTAAATGTTGGTTTATTTTTCATCCAAAAAGTCTATTTAGGAGGAACGAAAAATGCGTAACGAAGAGATGCTGCTTATCCCCGGTCCGACACCTGTCGTGGATTCCATTTATGATGCGCTGGCACAGGAAACCCGGGGTCATACTGACCCAAGATTTGTGAAAATATTTAAGAGTGCTATTGAAAAAACAAGAGAGATGTTTAAAACAGACGGGGAAGTGTTTGTTGTTTCAGGGTCAGGTACCCTTGCGATGGAAATGGCCCTTGTAAATACAGTGGCTGCAGGAGAGAAAATACTTGTCATCAGTCAAGGCTACTTTGGTGACCGCTTTATCCATTTAGGAAGAGCATTTGGAATTGAGGTTGACGTCATTCAGTCAGAATGGGGAAGTCAGGTTCAGACAAAGGAAGTAGAGGAAAAATTAACTGCCGGGAATTACAAAGCCGTTACCATTACCCATGCCGATACTTCAACAGGTGTCGCCGCAAACTTGGATGCACTTGTGCCCCTTATAAAAAAACACGGGGCATTGGTTATTCTCGATGGTGTCTGCGCCACTGCGGCGATGGAAGAAGATATGAGCAAGGCATACGGCCATCCGGATTATAAAATCGATGTTGTGTTAACAGGATCTCAGAAAGCAATCGGTGTACCCCCAGGACTGGCAGTTGTCGCCTTTAACCAATCGGCATTGGCCGCACGGGAAAAAATCGGGCGTGTACCAGCCTACTATTGTGACATCCATAATTGGATCCCAATTATGAATGATCCTGGCAAATACTTTGCAACACCGCCGGTAAACCTCATTTACGCCTATGACGAGGGAATGAAATTGGTGCTTGCCGAAGGGATGGAAAATCGCTATAAACGTCACAGAGCTTACGGACGAGCCGTCCGGTCCGCTCTCGCCGAATATGGCATGAAGGCAATCGCCGATGAGGATGTCGCTGCCGCTACTCTTAGCTGTATTCTGTACCCAGAAGGCTTGAACGATGCCGCCTTCCGCGCTGCCCTTGCCGAAAAAGGTGTCATTGTCGCCGGTGCTCTTGCGCATTTAGCAGGTAAGGCGTTCCGAATCGGCCATATGGGCAACACCACAAATGAAATGCTTGAGAAAGCAATTGTGTTAATCGGGGAAACGATGAAGGAAATGGGCTTTTCAGTAAATCCGGAAAAGGCAGCTGTAATTTTCCAGCAGTCCCTGACGCCATTGAAAATGTAATGGAGAAAGACCTGTCCCAAAGTAAGGGCAGGTCAGGCTGTCGAAAAAAATTCGATAACCATTCAACAAGGCTGTTGATTGGCGCTCCCGGCACTTCGCTTTCCGCGGGCGTGCCGGGGAGCCTCCTCGGCGCTAAAGCGCCTGCGGGGTCTCCCCAGCCCCGTACTCCCGCAGGAGTCTTCGTGCCTTCCGCGCCAATCAACAGGTGTATTCAATAAAAACTTCAACTCACAATGTTGATGCAATTATTTTCTTGCTAGAAGACCGATTAAGGACAAAACTGATGGAATCTACGAGGAAAGTGTCCCTCATTATGTCGATGAAGGACAAAATCAATGGAATCTCGAGGAAAGTGTGCCTCATAAGGCCTCAATTAGGACAAATTCTAGCGGCTTACTTAGTCTGGTTGGAAAAAGTGTGTTGCAATACATTAGGTTGATTTGCCTCCCTGTTGATTGGAGCGGAGGGCACTCGACTCCTGCGGGATATAGAGGTCACTGGAGACCCCGCAGGCGCTTTCAGCGCCGAGGAGGCTCCAGGACCTCCCCGCGGAAAGCGAGTGCCCGGAGCGGAAATCAACAGGCCCGTTAGCATAGACAAAAAATTGCCGAGAAAAATACCCTTTCTCGACAATCTGACCTGTCCCAAAGTAAGGGCAGGTCTTTTTAGCTTAGCTTATTTCCGCTTAATAATATAACTTTGAAAGGCATTTAAAAGGTTGGATTTATTCTAATAAATTAAGGCACAATATTCCCTGCTGCTTTATAAATTTGATACCATTCTTCTCTAGTTAATTTGATTTCAGATCCCATGCAGGCATCGTGCATTCGACCTGGATTGGTTGTTCCGAGTACGACCTGGATGTTGGCCGGATGGCGGGTAATCCATGCAACCGCAATCGCAGTGTTGGTGACACCGTATTTTTCAGCAATTCCGTCAATAGTTTTGTTCAATTCAGGAAAACGTTCCAAATCCCCAAGGAATGAACCTTCAAAAAAGCCGTGCTGAAATGGGGACCATGCTTGAATGGTTAAATCGTTCAAACGGCAGTATTCTAAAATGCTGCTATCACGATTAATAGCCTGATCAATTTTCATATTTAAGGAAATTCCCGAGTCAATCATCGGAGTATGGGCGATGCTAAACTGGAGCTGGTTGATCACCAGTTTAAATGGTATGTATTTTTGCAGCAGTTCAATTTGGGACGGATTGTGGTTCGACACACCAAAATATTTTACCTTTCCGCTTGTATGAAGCTGTTGAAAAGCTTCAGCGACTTCCTCAGGCTCCATTAGCGGGTCAGGGCGGTGCAGAAGGAGAATATCAAGATAGTCCGTTTTTAAACGTGTTAAGATACCTTCAACAGAATTCAGGATATGATCCTTTGAAAAATCAAAAAAGCCTTCCGGCAAACGGATCCCGCATTTGCTCTGCAAAATCATGTTTTCACGAATTTGCGAATTTATTTGAATGGCGTCAGAAAATATTTCTTCGCATTTACCTCTTCCGTAAATATCGGCATGGTCAAAGAAATTGATCCCTTCTTCCAAAGCCGTACGGATTAACTTTTCTGCCTCTGGCACCGATAACGAGGTTAACCGCATATTGCCCATAATCATGTTAGAAGCTTTTAAATCGGTATTGGCAATGTTTATATATTTCACACTCAATTCCTTCTTTCATTGTCTTTTCCTTCTTACATATTAAAAAAGCCATTGTAAAAAAACAATGGCTTTAATGAAGCATTCATACTATTTCTTTAACCGAGAAATCATATTCATAACATATACGGTATAATTGTTCAATTTCCCACTGTGTGGGGACTTTTGGATTATTGGCTGGACTGCCGCTATCTAATGCATCCTTGGCCATTTTACTGATGGCGCCGGTAAATTTATGTCTGTCGATTCCCCACTCCATTAAATTCGGTATTTTTAAAGCAGAACATAGCTGCTTGACCGATTCTACTGCAAATTTCGCCCTTTCTTCTTTTGAACGATTGGAATGGTTGGGGGCAAAGATATCCCCTAAATCGGATAGCCTGTCAATGCAGGAATCCATACTAAATTCAAGTACAGCCGGAAGCAGCATGGCATTGGAATACCCATGTGGAACATGAAACAGCGCCCCAATCGGCCTGGACATTCCATGTACCAGACATACAGACGCATTGGAAAACGCCATTCCTGCCTGAAGGGCGCCAAGCGACATGGCTTCCCTTGCTTCAAGGTTTTCTCCATTCGTATAAGCTTGATAAAGATTTTGGACAATGAGTTTCATGGCTGATAATGCCAGCGAATCTGTCATAGGATGCCCTTTTTTGGAAAGATATGCTTCAATGGCATGGCTTAATGCATCCACACCTGTTGCGGCAGTTACATGCTGCGGTGAGGAAATGGTTAAGAGCGGGTCGACTATAGCTATTGAAGGCATGAACGCCGGTTGTTTGACCATGATTTTTACATTCGTGGAAGGGTCGGTAATGACCGTGACATCAGTTGCTTCTGAACCCGTTCCGGCTGTGGTAGGAATCGCGATATGCGGGATTGGCATCGCTTCAGCAATCTTTCTGCCGCCTGCATAGTCACCAATATCTCCTCCGTTTGTTACTAATACAGCAACTGCTTTGGCGGTATCGATACAACTGCCGCCGCCAATGGATATAAGTAAATTACACTTTTCCAAACTGAACTGCTCATGTGCTTCAGAAACATAGTTGACTGTCGGTTCAGAGTCTACGCCTAGAAATACACGGCTTTGAACACCATGATTTGCTAATAACTGTTTGCATTTATCAACAACGCCAAGGTGATTCATGACTTTGTCTGAAATAATTAACGCTCTATCCCCTAATCCTGCGGCTTCCACTCCTACTCGGTTAAATGCCTGTTTTCCATAAACGATACTTTGCGGAGTCCTAAAATAAGCAATATCCCTCATCAAAAAAATCCCCCTTCCTATGTAAACGATTACATAATAACAAAAGGAGAAAAAGAATTGTGTTGAAACTTGTTATATTCATTCAATTTTTTTAAAACCTTTTGAGCCTAAGCACCAATAAAAAATTATTGAACCGTACCTAATTGTCTGTCATATTCCATGATAATCCGGGACAAACTGATTAGTACGATATATGTTTACTTTAAAAATGAGTATTTAGTCCTAAAGGTATATCCTTGGAAGGGGAAGTTGGCTTGTCAAATCCAATTGAAAAGTTATTTTGGAGCATTGCCCTTCCGGGGTTTGGGCAATTATTAAATAAAAAATATCTTAAAGGTTTCTTGTTTGTTTTTTTAGAAATTCTGGTGAATACACAAGCAAATTTCAATACCATCATCATGCTAAGCTTTCATGGAGAGATTGAAAAGGCAATTGCTTTAACTGATTATCAGTGGCTTATGTTTTATCCTTGCTTATATTTCTTTGCGATGTGGGATGCGTTTAAGGATGGAGGCGGAGGCAGTGAAAGATATTCCTTCCTTCCGTTCGTATTTGCCGCTTATTTTGTCACGGTCGGCTGTATTTATTCCCCGAAATTAAAAATCTTTGGTGTCTTGTTTGGACCAGTCTGGCTGCCGATGTTGTTTGTCATACCCGGGGTTGTAGCAGGGTTTATTATAAAAGCAATAATAAAAAAATTCACTGAACCAAAAAAGCAAGCTTTTGATTAAAGTTTGCTTTTTAAATATTTATTTTCCCAACATTTCCAAGACAAATAAAAATCCTAACATCTGCAGATGTTAGGATTAACGATGACCTGTGAGGGGTTCGAACCCCCGACCTCAACCCTGTCAAGGTTGCGCTCTCCCAGCTGAGCTAACAGATCAATATTTAAGCTACAAATATTATTATAGTAAAAAAAACAAAAAAGTCAATAACAATTTTTCATTAAATACCCCTCTAAAAAAACAGAACACACATTCCTCTTTTCGTTGATTAAAGAACTAATGTTCGGTTATAATAATTTATAGAAAGGAGGAGTTTTAAAATGGATGGCCTGTTTATTCGTTCCATCGAAGAAAATATTCCTTTGGAGATGATTTATCTTGCCGAAAACCAGGAAATTACCCAGCGAAGATTAATAATTAAAGAGGTAACTGACGAATACATTCGCGCCTACTGCCTGCTGCGGAAACAAATCCGTACCTTTAAACGGGACAATATTCTTTCCATCATGCCTGATCAGCATCGTAAAAGCCGTTACCTGCATTAATCCTCAACCTAGCCCCCTTATCCTTACACACATTTCTGCATTTCCACTTTCATTATGGTAAAATTCTTTTTGTAAAACAGTTGAACTCGGGGGGATTTTTCAAAATGGATTATCCAAGAGGTACCATTACAGAACAAACATTTTACAGCAATGAACTTGGAGAAGAAATGCAGCTGCTCATTTACCTTCCAGCCAATTTCTCACCGCTATATAAATACTCGCTGCTGATTGCTCAGGATGGCCGTGATTATTTTCAGCTTGGCCGAATTGGTCGAGTGGCAGACGAGTATCTTTCTATAAAAGAAATGGAAAATTTAATTATTGTTGGGGTACCCTATAAGAATGTAAAGGACCGCCGCAGAAAATATCATCCTGCAGGAGACCAAAACCGGCAATACATACGCTTCCTTGCTCATGAATTAGTCCCCTTTTTGGACAGTGAATATCCAACGTACCAAGTTGGGACAACCAGAGCACTTATAGGGGACTCGCTTGGTGCAGCGGTTTCCCTAATGACTGCATTGCAATACCCGCATACATTTGGGAAAGTGCTGCTTCAATCTCCCTATGTGGACGAGATTGTGTTAGAAGCTGCCAAGCATTATACAGAGCCGTTATCACTGGAAATTTATCATGTCATAGGAAAACTCGAAACCGAAGTGAAAACAACAGATGGAAAAACCAGCGATTTTCTGACACCCAATCGGGAGCTTTCAAAAGTCCTTTCCAAAAAGCCTTTTAGTTATTTTTATGAAGAATTTAATGGAAATCACACTTGGACCTATTGGCAGCCAGACTTACGACGGGCACTTAAAATGATGTTCTAGTAAGCCATTTGAATTATTTATTATATTTAGAAAATTTGTTATAATAATAAATACCCATTTTTACTCGCTATTTTCCTTGACATTCCTTGACTTATGATAGAACCTACTACTTAAAACGGAGGTACCGCCATGAAATTTGGAGTTGTTATTTTTCCATCGAAAAAGCTTCAAGACCTTGCAAATTCTTATCGCAAGCGCTATGATTCGCATTATGCTTTAATCACACCGCATTTGACATTAAAAAATGCCTTTGAAGCAACTGAGGAAGATGTGAAAGAATTTGCCGATAAACTGCGGAAAATTGCCGGCAACACACAGCCTTTCACCTTAAAAACTACTAAAGTGAGTTCTTTTCATCCGGTTAACAATGTTATTTACTTTAAGGTTGAGCCGACAGAAGAACTAACTTCCTTACATGCAGAAGTTAATAAAGAATTTAGCGAACAAAATCCGGAATACGCATTTGTTCCCCATATTACGATCGGCCAGAATCTATCTAATGATGAACACTCCGATGTTTACGGGTCGCTGCGTATGAAAAGAATTGACCACGAAGAAACGATTGACCGTTTCCATCTCCTCTACCAGTTGGATAACGGCTCTTGGACAGTTTCTGAAACATTTCGGTTTGGAAAGGAATAGTTCTAAGTGACAGTAAAAGTTGTTGAAAACCCTAAAGAACTCGAGGACGCCTACACAGTTCGGAAAATAGTTTTTGTAGATGAACAAAACGTCCCCTTTGAAGAGGAAATTGATCAATTTGAAAATGATGCCACTCATTTTGTGTTGTATCATGAAGGCAGTCCAGTAGGGGCCGGACGATTCCGCAATGTTGAGGGCTATGGAAAGGTTGAACGGATTTGTGTCCTCAAAGAGGCTAGAAACATTGGTGCCGGTAAAGCCATTATGGAGACAATCGAATCCCATGCCCGGGAAAAAGATTTCCGAAAGCTAAAACTTAACGCCCAGACGCATGCCATCCCCTTTTACGAAAAATTGGGCTACGAGGTAGTCTCAGAGGAATTCATGGATGCCGGAATTCCACACAAAACAATGGTAAAGAATTTATAGAAATATGCACTTGCCAATATTGAAGTTGGCAGGTGCTTTTTATTGGTTTTCTTCAAAACTTCTTTCCCGCCATTCCAGGTTTTGATATGATAGAACATGTCTTATTTCAAAATAGAGGGTTATAAAAATGAAAACAGCAGTTTATCGAAATCAGAAGATTGTGATTGACGAGCTCAATCGTGAGGAATTCCAGTCTATTTACATCGCCGGCAAAAGAGGCGATCTATCTTGTCCTACTTGTAAAGAAAAGGTGCAGTTGTATCTGGGAATCCTAAGTGACCCCCATTTTTTCCACCATTCTTTACCGGAAAAGAGATGTCCGCTACCAGGAAGACTTGACACAGGGCTTCAGCCACAAACAGAAAATCACTATATTGAACGAAACGGGTTTAGAATTCCCCAGGGCAGAACCATTACAGAAGAAAATTCTGCTCCTGTAAAATTTAAAACAGCAAAACCTATCGAATATAAAGTTCCGTTTAAGCAAACACAGACAAATTCTCAAGGAAGCCTTCCCCCCTATTTGCAGCAGCTATCAGCAAATGGAGTTATTTTAGATGATAGTCAGACGAAAGCAGTTATAGATACCGAAGGCCCCTTATTAGTGCTTGCCGGTGCCGGAAGCGGCAAAACAAGAGTGCTGACTTGCCGGACCGCGTTCATGCTTGAGGCTAAACAAATAGACCCTCGAACCATCATGTTGGTTACATTCACCACCAAAGCAGCAGCTGAAATGAAAAATCGTCTTCTTTCTTATCCAAATATGAAGCGTGAAAAAATCCAGCAGCTCATAACCGGCACGTTCCACAGTATCTTTTACCGGATTCTCATGTTCCATGATGCCGCCAGTTGGTCCTCTGACAAGCTGTTAAAAAAAGAATGGCAGCGGGATAGAATTTTGAAAGAAGTCGGTAAAGAACTCGATTTGTCCGAAAAGGAGTTTGCTTATGATCTAGCACTGCAGCAAATTGGACTATGGAAAAATACGATGCTTTTCCCCGCAGAGGTCAGACCGGCATCAGAATGGGAAGAAAAAACTGCAATTTTATATAAAAAATATGAGGATTACAAAAACCGTGAAGGTTTGTTTGATTTTGATGACATGCTAATCGGCTGCTATCAGTTGTTGAAAACCACTCCTGCCATATTGGAGTATTATCAAGACCGATTTCAATATTTTTTAATCGATGAGTTCCAGGACATCAACAAAGTTCAATATGAATTAATTAAACTACTATCGAAAAAGCACAAAAATGTTTGTGCTGTTGGTGACGATGACCAGGCCATTTACTCCTTCAGAGGAAGCGACCCAAATTTTCTGCTTGAATTTGAAATGGACTTCTATTCATCAAAGACTGTAACGCTTGAACAAAATTACCGTTCATCTCATGAGATTGTTTCGGCCGCTAATCAAGTAATTTCTGCAAATAAATTAAGAAAATCAAAAAAAATGCAGGCACAATTTTCTAGCGTTGAAATGCCACTTACTTTTTTCCCTTTTGACGAAGAGGAAGAAGCCACTATGATTGTCACTGATATTTCTGAGCGGATTGCAAACGGAGCAAATCCCGCTGATTTTGCGATTTTGTATCGGACCAATGCTGCTTCAAGGGCAGTATTTGAACGGCTGGCGGGTTCGAATCTTCCTTTTAAAATCGACATGGACGCTGAAGCCTTTTATGACCGTTATATCATTAGATGCGCCCTGGCCTTTTTAAAGGTCAGCTTAAATGAAGAAGATCCAAACAGCATGACAGAAATTTTGCCATTATTATTTTTAAAACAATCGGCCCTGAAGGACATGAAAGCACTTAGTATCCTTCAGGACTGCAGTCTCCTTGAGGCACTGATGCATTTAAAAACATCCCATGCCTTTCAGGAAAAAAAATTAAAAAAGGCAGTTCCGCTGATTCGCGCCCTTAAAACCTTGACACCGGCAAAAGCGATTGAAAAGATTGAAAAGGAAATAGGCTTCCTGGATTTTCTTAAAAAACGCGGCAACGAGGCAAATCAAATCGAAAAAGGATCAGATGATTTGAAGGATTTAAAAGTGGCGGCAAAAAGCTTTGACACGATCGGCGTTTTTTTAGAACATGCTGAACATATGGCAGCGATGAATAAGGAAATAAAAAATTTAAGCAAACATTTTCGCGATGCTATCACCTTAAGCACCATTCACAGGGCTAAGGGACTTGAGTATAAATATGTATATTTGCTTGGCGCAGTTGACGGCAGCCTCCCGCACGACTACGCATTGGAAACAAGTCGAAACGGGGACTTTTCCGGACTCGAAGAAGAACGAAGGCTGTTTTATGTTGCTATGACCCGGGCTCAAGAAGGTCTATATTTATCTATTCCGGACAATCGAAGAGGAAAAAAAGCCAACCGTTCCAGATTTCTCGCACCACTTTTAAAAATAAGCAAAAAGGCCAAATTCCAATAAGGAAAGCGGCCTTTTTGCTTATTTCTTATTCATCATGTTTGAAATGGTATTGAAATCAAGACTTTTTCCATCTTTAATGATGGTATTGCAAATCTGATCTTCTAATTCCTTACTGATCGGCTTGTTTGCAAGTTGAGATACTTTGCGAATGACTCCACGGACTGTCTTTTCGTCTTTAAAGTTGGCATTCTGAAGAGAATTAGCCAAATCAAAAATATCTTTCATATTTACGCCAGTTTTTTTCTCTATATTTTTAAAGAAACCATTATCCATGATCAAAATTCACACTCCTTCATAAACTACTTTATTGTATGAAGGAATGAAAAAATGGTGAAAAAAGAAAAGGATAGCCAAAAAATGGCCATCCTTTCCTACAGTCCGCTCACCTATTAATACCAGCTAGCACCTACAATGATTAATAGAATGAAAAGAACTACGATTAATACGAAGCTGCCGCCATAGCCAAAACCACCGCCGTAGCCGTAGCCGTAACCTCCACAACCCCACATAGATAGATTCACCTCTCTTTAGTAATCTCATTAATACAATATGAAATCACTAAAAAAAGTGTATAGGCACGAATAAGCTATTCATCCATTTAAGAAAAAAATCAGCATTTACCCTTTTGGCTTAAATACGAGTGCTCCAATAAATCCAAAAATAATCGCGGCTGATACTCCAGAACTGGTCACCTGAAACATCCCGGTTAACACGCCTATTAGCCCATGGTTGTTGGCATCATCAAGCGCCCCGTGAACCAATGCATTTCCAAAGCTGGTGATTGGAATGGTCGCACCTGCCCCGGCAAAATTAATAAGTGGCTCATACAACCCAAATCCCGCCAAAATCGCCCCGGCTACAACCAATAAGCTTAATGTATGGCCTGGTGTAAGCTTGGCAACATCAAATAATAGCTGGCCAATGACACAAATCAATCCGCCTATGACGAAGGCCCAAAAAAACATCGCTAACATAATCGTCCCCCCTTTAATTGTTCATTTCTATGCCAACTGCATGGGCAATACATGGAATCGATTCATTTTGTTGAAAGGTGAGCGGGGATAACAATGCACCGGTAGCAACAAGCAAAATCCGTCTATATGTACCCTTTCTCATTTCATTAAGTAAATGTCCATACAACACTGTCGCTGAACATCCTGCTCCGCTTGCTCCTGATTGAACGGGCTGGTCATCCTTATAGATGAGGATCCCGCAATCCTGAAATTGCTTTCTTTCAAGCTTAAGGCCGCTTTTGTTAATTAATTCAAAAGCAGCGTCATGGCCGACTCTCCCCAAGTCTCCAGTAATAATTAGGTCATAATAAGATGGATCAAGGTCAAGATCCCGAAAATGGGCCATAATCGTATCTGCTGCTGCAGGAGCCATCGCACCTCCCATATTGAATGGGTCTGTTAAACCCATATCAATTACCTTTCCTATGGTTGCAGATATTGTGACAGGGTTTTTCTTCCCCGGTTCGTTTGGCTGAATAATTCCAACGCCAGCCCCTGTAACCGTCCATTGAGCCGTCGGAGGCTTTTGACTGCCGTATTCCGTTGGATAGCGAAACTGTTTTTCAACCGCAGCATTGTGGCTAGATGCTCCCGTCACCACATTTTGTGCTCCCTGATAATTGACAATAAATGAGGCTAGCGCTAAGCCTTCCATGGAAGTGGAACAAGCTCCAAATAACCCGAAATAGGGAATCTGCATAGTCCTCGCCGTAAAGCTAGTTGGCGTTATTTGATTAATTAAATCACCGGCAATTAAAAATTGAATTTTTTCCTTCTCAATATTTGCTTTGTCCAGTGCAATTTTTATCGCTTCTTCAAGCAAGATTCGATGGGCTTTTTCATAGGACTCCTGGCCCATCCATAGGTCTTCATACAATAAATCGAAGTCATTTGCCAAGTTTCCGTTAGCCTCAAAGGGGCCCCCTGTTACCCCAGTCGCCGATATCATCGGTTTATTTTGAAAGACCCACGATTGATGTCCTTTTAGCAATTACAAAACCCCCCAAATGCTTAAAACCGTTCTAATCAGCGCTACCACAAAGGCTGCAAATACACCAAAAAGAAGAACTGAGCCTGCAAGCTTAAACATATTGCCGCCGACTCCTAACACAAACCCCTCTGTGCGATGTTCAATGGCTGCGGAGATAACGGCGTTGCCAAAGCCCGTGACCGGAACTGCACTCCCCGCCCCGGCAAACTGCCCCAGTCGATCATAAACACCGAAGCCGGTCAAGAGCATGGAGAGAAACACCATTGTGGCCACCGTTGGATTCCCGACACTTTGTTCCGTAAAATTAAAAAAGTAAATGTAAAAATAACTGATGGCCTGGCCGATTGCGCATATCAGTCCGCCAACAAAAAAAGCCCTGATACAATTTTTTAAAACTGGCCGTTTCTTTTCGTGCTTTTGTTGAAGCTGCTGGTATTTTTGCTGCTCGGGTGTCATATTTTTCTGTTTGCTTGCCATCATTGCATCCCCTTTCCTACTTGATATCCTCTGTCATTTTAACGATTTCATTAAAACGTTTTTCTGCATCCCGATGGTTAAACCTAGCCGAGGACCTCATCTTTTCATCAAGCCGTACGACTTCCAAAAAGATTTTATAATCACTTGAGACGGTGAATTTCTCTTTTGGATATTTTTTCTCAAGCATTTTGGTAACATTTTTTTCAATCTTTTTCATGTTAAACCGATGCAAATGCTTTACCTTGTAGGCAACAAGGATTGCTTTTTTTCCTTTGACGACAGCGACATCATACAATTCTGGAAGAGAACTTACATCTTGTTTAATTTTCTCTACCTGGTCATTTCCTTTATGCCCATCAGTGACAACTGGTGGTGGATTTGTGGTTTTCACGAGCGCGAGCTGGCTGTCTTTTGCTTTTTGATCCTGATTGCAAGAAACCAGTAAGATCACGCTTATCAATATAATGAATCGATATGTATTACGCATAACGGTATTCATCCCTTTTTTATAAATATGACTGTCATTAGTTTTTTCGACATTGACTAAAAATATGACTAAGTTAATGCCGTTTAGAGAAAAAATAAAACTGCCAGGTAAACCCAGCAGTTTTTCACTTCTACTTATATGTCTTCTTCCCACAGCCACAGCCTTGTTTTTTTATAGCATTTGATGGCTGGTAAACCTTTGTTGTTTCAGTTTGTTTCTTTTTCTTTGTCACCTTTTTCCCTCCAATCAAATACAATTCATTAGTTACTAATCATCATATGAAAAAGCGTAAGTCTTGTCTCAGGCAAAAATCCTTATTTCCCAATAAAATATTGAATAATTGTTTCAATGATGGCCGCCATACCAGCAACAGCCAGGATAAGTATAATTAGCTCCGCCCAAACAGGGAAAAGGAAGGATATTCCTACCAAAATGGCAGAAGACCATATTCCTGTACACCAATAACAACTTAGCAATTCACCCATAAATCGCCTTATTCCAAACTTTTTTGGAATATAATAAATTTCCACTTCACCTTCTGCATTTACTTCCTCTACCTCATCAAAAAAGGGATTGCGTAAAAATTCAGCAATTTTATCAAAAACAATTAACCTCGTAAACCGAAAGCTTGCCAATGCTAAAAGGAGCAGTTGCATAAAACTTATCTTCATGTTAAAAAACCCTTTCATTTTTGGACTAATGACTGTGTATGAAAATAGCCTAATTTTGGTAAATAAGGCAATTGTCCGTAACCCATAAGGCTCTCGTTAAATATGTTAGTAATGTAAGATATATTACGGATTAAGGAGGAAAAATAAATGGGTTGTGGGAGCTTTAGAAATAATCACGACAACGGCAATTGCGTATGTCAAGTAGTTCGCGCGATTAAAGATATCCAAGATAATGCTGTTGAAGCAGCGGAATGCCAATCCTGTACCAGCTGCTTTAATGAGCCGCTTGGTTCATTGGTTTCACCGGTTAAAGAAACAGTTGATACGCGCGTATTCGTTTTAAAAACAGCTGATGGTACACCTTTCCACGCATTCTTCAATGACGATTACAATGCATGCGTCTCCATCTATTTCCGCGTAGAGGATGTGTTCGATAACTGCTGTGCAACACTTCGCGTATTAGTTCCTGGCAAAAAAGACGGCGGAAACTTTGTTCCAGTCAATTTCGTAAAGGGCGATGATAAATGCTGTATTAACCTTTCTAAACATTGCCAAGTTACTTGCTTCAAGGCGAGCAACGATTGTGTAACAGTTGACTTAAGCTGCTTCTGTGCCATTCAATGTATTGCAGACGTAAACCTTGGAATTTGCAACAGTTAAATAAATTAGCCAGTCGGTGAATCGGCTGGCCTTTTTTTTTATTTATTCATTATCGCTTTATTCCGATCATGATGACATTTGTTATATCATCAACTGGAAATGTTCTTTGAGTTTTATTATGGTATTCAATGGTTATTTGATTGTCCTCATAACTAATCAGGTAGCCCAAATGTTTCTCATCATCGATATTAAAGACACATGGAACAGGCGGAAGCACTTTTGGAAAGTTAATTAAATATTCCAGTCTTTCCTTTACCGTCATTTCCTTAAATGGTTTTACTCGATTAAAGGAAGATCGGTTATTCTCCACAGGTATTGAAGATGCTGCTTCTTTTATTTCCGTTCCCATCCCATTTGAATCTTTCTCCATCTTCGCATGAGGGATATTCTTTTTACTTTCATCTGTCCTTATATTCTCTTCCATTGCCTGCTCAGCTTCAAGCTTACTTCTGAAGATTTCCTGCATATGATAGTTTGCGGGATTCCTTGAAAATGGCTGTTTAATAAAGAAAAGTGGGCCCTGATCTTTTGTATTTGACATATAAGCACCTCCTTACGGCATCCTACACTTTTATATATATGTGAATGGACTATAGGCGTTAACTGTTTTTTTCCATATAAAAAAGCCCGCAGTTCATTTTGCGGGCTTTTTATATTACATAATATGATATCCTGAGTCTACGTGGATATTTTCCCCTGTAATTCCACGGGAAAGATGGCTGAATAGGAAAACGGCAGTATCGCCTACTTCCTCCGGCGTTGTTGTTCTCCGTAATGGTGCTTTTTCTTCAATTTCCTTTAAAATCAAGTTAAATTCACCGATTCCTTTTGCGGATAGTGTTCGGATTGGACCGGCAGAAATGGAATTTACGCGAATATTATCTTTACCTAGGTCCGCAGCTAAATAGCGAACGCTTGCATCAAGGGAAGCTTTTGCAACACCCATAACATTGTAATTTTTGATGGCTCTTTCTCCCCCAAGGTATGTGAGAGTAACGATGCTGCCGCCTTCTGTCATGAGGCCGCGTGCTTCCTTCGCTACTGCCGTTAAGGAATAGGAGCTGATATTATGTGCCAGCAGGAAGCCGTCCCTAGTTGTATTCAAATATTCGCCAGATAATTCTTCCTTATTTGCGAAGGCAATACAATGGGCCACTCCATGAATAGTTCCAACCGCTTCTTTTATTTCAGCAAAACACGCAGCAATTGCTTCGTCACTAGTCACATCACATGGTAGCACTAAAGTTCCCTCTGCATTTAATGACTCCGCTAATTCCCGTACACTGCTCTCCAGTCTTTCCCCGGCAAACGTAAATACTAACCGTGCCCCAGCGTCATGAAGTGAGCGGGCAATCCCCCAAGCGATACTCCGCTTATTAGCAACTCCCATTACGACAAATGTTTTTCCAGTTAAAGATAAATTCATTTTAAAAAAATCCTCCTACATGATAACTGATATTAGTACTTGGTACTAATTCTACACTAATTCTGAATAAATGAAAAGTACTAGCCCTTTCTAATAATAGCTTTTGCCTGTTTCTGAAAATTCAAGCTCTCTTTTCAGTTCATCCACATATTCCTTTGAACCTGTGACAATCAGTCGGTCATGCATTTGCAGCTCTGTGTCACCATGAGGGACGATGGAATCCTTTCCTCTGAAAATCCTGACAAAAATAACATCCCCGGTAAACGGAAATCTTCTTAATGACATACCATCAAATAATTCATTATTCATGACAATTTCATATAACCCAGTTTCCTGATTCGTCAATAAATTTATGACTGCAGGAGACTCAATCATCGCCCGAAGCAGCGCTTTTGTAGACATAAAGGAGGAGAACACCTCTACCCCATGCTCACGAAGCCTCAGCTCCAATTCAGGACTTTCAATTCTGGCAATGACCCTTGGAACTCCTTTTTCTTTCGCAGCTATAGCCAGGTCTGCATTCACTTCCTGGTTTCCTGTTAAGATTACTACTATTTCAGACTCGAACACTTTTGTATTTTCAATGGCCTCCTGCGAATAATCCTGGATTTCCTTTATTTCAAATACCGAGTCAGCAAATGTTTTTTCGGCCTTTTCAATTTTTTGATGATACAAAACCGGATTATAGAGTCCGGACTTTAATTCTAGGGAAACAGGCAAAGTAATCTGGTTAGCACCTAAAAAGGCAATAGACACCTTCCTGCCCTCCGCTGCTTCTCGAGGGAATAGCTTTTTAAAAACAATTGGCGTAAAAATTGAGGTAATCACAGCGACAAGAATTAGTGTTCCTTTCATTTGCTCTGATATAACCCCAATCCGTTCTCCGATTGTCGCTGCAGCAATAACAAGTGACAATGTGGAGGTAAGCAGAAATCCCGAGGCAATGACGGTTTTCATATCGTACCAGATTTTCAAAAGGTACACAGGAATTAGCTTTGAAAATAATAGCCCAATCAATAAAAGCGGTATTAATAACAAAAGTTTCTTTTCACTTAATAACGACCAAATGTCCAGTTCTACACCTACCATTACAAAGAAGATAGGAATTAAAAATCCGTAGCCAAAGGAATCAAGCTTATGAACAAGCTCTTGGTTTGGTGCCAACAATGAAACAAGGACACCTGCCAAAAAGGCTCCCAGAATATTTTCAGCACCGACTGTTTCGGATAATCCTACCAGCACAATAATCAGCATAAATACAGCCCTCGTGCCGATTTGGACCGTCCCTGTTGAGAGTGTTTCAATAAAGCTGCGATTTTTAAATCTTTTACCAATAAAATAAAGGATAATTCCTGCTCCAAACAAAATCAGCAGAAGCCATGTATCCCCCTCTCCCCCTTCATTCAGGGAAACAAAGAGGGCCAGCAGAATCATGGTAGCCAAATCAGCAATGACTGCTACCAGTAAGATAATCTGCCCAATCACCGTTTTCATTAAGTGAGCTTCTTTTAAGGTAGGCACGACTACTCCCAATGAAATCGTCGAAATAATCAATGTCATCAGGAAAGCATTATCGATAAATCCTGCCAGAACAAAGAGATACGATAAACCGAGTGAAAGAATGAAGACACCGGCAAAGATAACGGATGAGACCAGAAAGGAATTAGGTTCTTTTTTCCCGTTTTGAAGAGTCTCACGTTTTTTTCCGCGTGAAAAAGCCGTGAAGTCAATTTCAAGACCGCTTAGGAACATAAGAAAAATAAAGCCAAGTGTAGACAGGGTGGACAGCCACATATCTTCATGAACGATATTGAATCCACTCTTACCAATAATGAGGCCCATGATAATTTCCGCAACAACCACAGGAATAAAATTTAATTTAAATCGATGCAATAGAATTGGAGTTAAAAATGCCATTGTCACAACAATTAATAATGAAATAATGGAGACGTGTTGTTCCATCATACTCCTCCCTTACGGATAGTAATAAATGCTCGAGATCCGACAAAAAATAAGAATCGGAAAGGGGCAACAATTATGAAAATAGATATTATTGGAGATATCCACGGATGTTTCACAGAATTCTCGGAGTTAACTGCAAAATTAGGTTACGATTGGAAAAGTGGGATCCCCCTCCATCCAGAAGACAGAATACTCGGGTTTGTCGGCGATTTAACCGACAGAGGACCAAATTCACTCAAAGTAATTGAAACTGTTTGGAAACTGGTCATCGAGCAAAAAGCGGCATGCTATACACCTGGAAACCATTGCAATAAGCTGTATCGCTTTTTCCTTGGCAACAAAGTCCAAATTTCGCACGGACTTGAAACAACCGTGGCTGAATACGAAACATTATATAACCAAGACCAAGATTCCATTCGCAAAAAATTTATGGACCTTTATGAAAATGCTCCATTGTACTTAGTATTAGACCAGAAAAAGTTAATAATCGCCCATGCAGGAATTAAACAAGAATTGATTGGAAAGAAAAATAATCAAGTAAAGACATTTGTTCTCTACGGAGATATTACAGGTGAAAAGCACCCGGACGGATCCCCTGTCAGAAGAGACTGGGCTAAACAGTATCACGGGAAAGCTTATATTGTTTATGGACATACACCTGTGAAGGAGCCAAGAATTATTAATAAAACGTATAATATTGACACAGGGGCTGTTTTTGGCGGCAAACTTACTGCCTTAAGATATCCAGAAATGGAACTGGTCTCTATTCCCTCTACAATGCCATATATCAAAGAAAAATTTAAACAATTTGAATAAAAATAAAAATAAAAATAAAAGAAGGCTGGCCTTTTTAGTCATGACCCAGCCTCTATTTTAATTTCTTCATATCATCCGGCAAAGGTGCTGTAAAGGTCATTTCCTCCCGGGTAAGGGGATGAATGAAGTGGACTTCTTTACAATGTAACGCCTGCCTATCAATTAACGAGGTGTCTCCCCCATACAAGTCATCACCGAGAAGAGGATGACCCAAGTAAGACATATGGACCCTGATTTGATGGGTCCGTCCGGTTTCCAGGTTCAGCTCAACCTGGGTAAATTCCCTATGCCTTGAGATGACTCGGTAATGGGTACAGGCATATTGTCCATCCTCACGGACCTCCCTTTCGATGATGCTTTCCGCTTTACGTCCGATTGGGGCGTTTACCGTGCCTCTGTCCTCCGACAACAAACCGCCTGCAAATGCTTCATAGGTTCGTTTCACTTGAGATTTCCGCTGCATTAAACTAAATAAATGATGAACATGACGATGTTTAGCCACTAAAACAATCCCTGAAGTATCCCGATCCAGCCGGGTTACAATGTGGGCTGTAGCAGTTAGTCCTGTTTTTTGATAATATCCTACAAGGGCATTTGCCAGGCTCCCGGCAGGATGCTCCCGTGACGGAATTGTACTTATACCGGCAGGTTTAACGACAACCAGCAAAAATTCATCCTCAAACAGAATTGTCATTGGAAGCTTCTCTCCCGGAAGACTAGGGTTCTCGGAAGGGAATAGCACTGTCAGTACATCCCCTTCAACGAGCTTATACCTTACATTTACATCTTCACTGTTGACAAGGATTCTCCCGCCCTTAAATTTAATATCCGTCAAAGCAGTCCGAGAGATTTCTTCCCTCTTTAAAAACTCTTTAATGAGCAATCCAGCACTATTATCATCAATACTCCACTGAAGTTGAAAATTTTTTGTCATTCGGTGTTTTCCTTCATTTAGTCCGAAATAAATGAATCATGTACTCTTTTCCAGAAAGGAAACGGGCGGAACCTAGCAAAGCGGATTTTTTCCTCTGGAACCCGGAATTGGATTGACTTTACATCCTTATGAAGCAGGGTTAAATGATCAATTGTAATCTGGAAATCCGTCCGATTTACAGGCTTTAGCATACATGTGTGGTGTGCTGGCAGAATAAGCGGCGAACCCACTGTTCTGAAAACCCTGTTGTTAATGGATGCCATTTCCGCCACTTGAAGGGCTTGGATGGACGGGTGAATAATGGCTCCGCCTAGTGCTTTATTATAGGCTGTACTACCGGAAGGGGTAGAGATACAAAGACCATCACCACGAAATCTTTCAAAATGCTGGCCGCGTATTTCTACATCCATGACCAGCGTTCCCTCCACACCCTTTACGGTAGATTCATTCAACGCTAGGTACCTGGATTCCTTACCTGCATGGGAATAACGAATAATGACCTCCAAAAGTGGATATTCAACAACCTGAAACGGTGTCTTTGCAATGGCAATGACCAGCTTTTCGATTTCCTCAGGGGTCCAATCTGCATAAAAACCGAGGTGCCCAGTATGGATCCCAACAAATGCCGTTTTATCCAAACGGCTGCTGTAACGGTGAAAAGCATATAGGAGCGTCCCGTCTCCTCCTACGGAGATGACGATATCCGGCTGGTCTTCATCGTACTTTAACTCAAAATCCAGCAAATAGGTCCTCATTTTATGCATAAGAATATTTGATTTTTGATCCCCTTTAGATGTTATCGCAAATTTCATCTTTTTTACCCCTTTTATTGGAATAATCATAATAAAAAGCGGCTCATTTTTTTTCTTCTTGGGCTGTTTCCTTCTTTCTCGTAAAAAAAGCCTGTGCTTCTTTAATTTCACCGCGGATAAGTGACATTTCCTCATCTAAACGGAATGCCGCCTCTGCCGCACGCTGGAGGCGCATTTTTATATCAGTAGGAAAAGCACCTTTATACTTATAGTTTAAAGAGTGTTCAATGGTTGCCCAAAAATTCATGGCCAATGTCCGAATTTGTATTTCGGCTAGAATTTTCTTTTCCCCGTGGATGGTTTGCACCGGGTATTGAATGACAACGTGATAGGAACGGTATCCACTGATTTTTTCATGAGAAATATAATCCCTTTCCTCTACTATTTCAAAATCATTGCGGTTTCGGAGTAGCGAAACGACCCGATAAATATCCTCCACAAACTGGCACATAATCCTGAGGCCGGCAATATCCTGCATTTCTTCTTCAAGTTTATCTAACGGTATTCCTTTTTGGTTTGCTTTATCTAAAATACTGGCAATTGGCTTTACCCTTCCGGTAACAAATTCAATCGGTGAATGTGTCGAATCGAGTTCAAATTGACCTCTCATTCCCTTTAATTTTATCTTGAGCTCATTAATTGCCTGCTTATAAGGGGTTAAAAATTGGTCCCAATGCTTCATGACTCCACCTCGACAAGAACAAATTATGGATGAAAAACTGTTTCTGCTTTTTCAACCATTTCTTTACCGTAATTGCTATTTCCTTTTATGTTGTTAATAATAAAATCAAACTCTTCATTAAAACGCTGAAGTTCTATTTTTTCATTTCCGTCGGAAATCCAAACCGGAAGTTCTGCAGCCATTTTCAGGGCGGGCCAGATTGGTTCTGGGAGCACGATATATGTATAGTCATCTGAATCTTCCATTAGATAAATAAAGGAATAATGTTCAGAATCCACAAGGATTTGTTCGGCCGGAACTAAACCAGTAATTGCTTCCGATACTTCTAAAACAAGTGCATTTTCCATTACATTTGCTGCTTGGACTATTAGTTTTTTCCTCATTTTTTACCTCCATCTTCCATACCCACTATTTTAACATAATTCCTCATTTCACCCAAGGATTGCAGTTTCCACTGAAGATGAGATAATGTAAATAATTTTTATCGGAAAGGAAGAAAAACGATGCCGCAAAATATTGAAATTGAATTTAAAAACATGCTGACAAAAGAAGAATATTTAAGATTATTAAACGATTTTCAAATTGATGAAATAAACATTTTTTCTCAGGAGAACCATTACTTCGATACGGAGGATTTTGCCTTAAAGGATAGGCGTTCGGCTTTAAGAATTCGGTTAAAAAAGAATAGCTGGGAAATGACGTTAAAGCAGCCTGCAGAAATCGGACTTCTTGAAACAAATCAAATACTTAGCGAAAGGGAAGCTCTAGAAGCAATTCAATTTGGGAGACTTCCTTCGGGCCAAATAAAGGTGATCATAGAAGAAATGGGTATCCCCTTTGGAAAATTGGTTTATTTCGGATCTTTGGCAACAAGACGCGCTGAAGCTGCGTTTAAGAAAGGCGTGCTCGTTTTCGACCATAGTATTTACCTAAATCAAGAGGATTTTGAACTAGAATATGAGGCTGAAAACTTTCAGGAGGGGCAGGAAGTCTTTTTGCAGCTGTTAAAAAATTATCAAATTCCTGTTAGAAAAACCGAAAACAAAATTCGCCGATTTTACAGGCGGAAATACAACTTATAAATTAGTTACGTAAGAAAATCCATATTGGACACATTAATAATATCCTTTTTTCTGGAGCAATTCATTTGAGATAAAAATTAGGCATTGTTAAAATGAATGTAAACTTGATAATGACGAGAGGAGGAGTTGTCAACATGATGAATAATCAGCAAACACCATTTGAGGTTATTGGAGAAAAAACGCTCCATCGTCTTGTGGACACTTTTTATGGCCTTGTTGCACAACATCCTGACCTTGCTCCTATATTCCCAAATGATTTCTCTGAAATTGCCCGTAAGCAAAAGCAATTTTTAACCCAATATTTAGGCGGTCCTCCACTTTATACTGAGGAACATGGACACCCGATGATGCGCGCCCGCCATCTGCCTTTTCCGGTTACGCCAATACGTTCCAAAGCCTGGCTTTCATGCATGACCAAAGCAATGGATAAAACCGGCTTAGAAGGACCGATTAGGGATGAATTTTATTCCAGGCTTTTTCTAACTGCCCAGCACATGATAAATACACCTGACGATCAAGAAAATTCCGGTGAGCCATCGTGAATAATTTTGATTACTCAAATTCTTTGCAGCCAATCAATAGCAATGATAAAAAACCGATAGAAATTTATTTATTTATTGATCCGCTTTGTCCCGAATGCTGGTCACTTGAGCCTATCATGAAAAAGCTTCAGATTGAGTATGGACGTTACTTTTCTATCAAGCATGTGTTAAGTGGAAAATTAACGGATTTAAATGTAAGCCGTAAAAAAAATGTTGAAAACCTTGCGCAGGTTTGGGAAAAAACAACGAGCAGGTCAGTAATATCTTGTGAAGGAAATCATGGGTTTGAAGACCCTGTAGATGCTCCCTATAATGTATCGATTGCGTTAAAAGCAGCAGAACTTCAAGGGAGACGTGCAGGAATCCGCTTCCTCCGCTCAATCCAAGAGGTATTATTTTTGGAAAAAAGGAATATTTCAGATTTAGGAGTATTAAGAGAGTGTGCGGATAAAGCAGGACTTGAAATTCAAGAATTTCTTCAAGACATGCATTCAGAAAGTGCTGCAAAAGCTTTTCAGTGCGACCTGCAAATTACTTCCGAAATGGAAGTTCGGGAAATTCCTACTCTTGTCTTCTTTAATGAGAACGTTGAAGAAGAAGGAATAAAAATAACAGGGACATATCCATATGAGGTTTATGTTCAAATTCTGGAGGAAATGCTCACAGAAAAACCGATTAAATCTCCACTGCCTCCACTGGAAACATTTTTAAAGAATTTTAAGTTTGTCGCCTCAAAGGAAATTGCACTTGTATATAATATGACCATTTCACAAATTGAACGGGAAATGAAAAAATTGCTCCTTAAGCAGGTGGTGCAGCAAATCCCTGCAAAGTTCGGGACCTTTTGGAAGTATATTGAGTAGCTTATGATCATGTATAACAGAAATGCCCTGCAGCCATCAACTGCAGGGCATTTCTCTTAATACGAACAAAGGGGATGGGAGAAATTTTTCACGGTCAAACAAAGGGGTATATGTTTGTTGTGATCAACTTCACGTATTAAATATAGCATGAGCTGAAAGAGGGTGACAATAAGTTTGTGCTTTATTTCACATTATTGTCAAAATATCATAAATTCATAGAGTAGACCATAAATATTAAGGAAAGATATTTACTAAAAAAGGATGATTAAGTATTGAAAAAGTTCTCCATTGCACTGATGATTCTTTTCTTTATTTTTGCATTTTTTTTACAAGTACTGGCACTCTTAAAAATTTTCCCGATTATAATTAGCATCCCTGTATTGTTTCTTTCCATCTTAATCCCCAGCATCTCCATCAATGACAGAAAAAAATTTAAGGGATTTTAAAAGGGATGGCGGCTTTGCCATCCCTCCTACTTTTATTTTTTTAGCAATAATTGTTCTAATTCACCTAGTTTTTCTTCAAACACCTTGCAGGCATCCTTGATTGGCTCAGAGCTTGTCATATCCACTCCGGCTTTCTTTAATACTTCAATTGGATAATCGGAGCTTCCCGCACTGAGGAATTCAATATACCGTTTTACGGCTGGCTCGCCTTCCTCTAAAATCTGCTTGCTTAAGGCAGTTGCCGCGCTGAAGCCTGTCGCATATTGGTAAACATAATAGTTGTAATAGAAATGCGGAATGCGGGTCCATTCAAGGCCGATTTCCTCATCAATGACAATATCCTCTTCACCGAAGTACTTTTTATTTAATTCATAGTAAGTTTTTGTTAATGACTCTGCCGTTAATGCCTCATTATTTTGCACCATCTGATGGATTAAATGCTCGAATTCAGCAAACATCGTCTGACGGAATACCGTGCCTCTAAAGCCTTCCAAATAATGATTCAACAGATAAATCCGCTTTTGTTCATCATCAATTGTTTTTAACAAATAGTTGTTCAGCAGCGCCTCATTGCAGGTAGAAGCAACCTCAGCGACAAAAATCGAATAGTCCCCATATGGGAACGGCTGATTCTTCCTTGTGTAGTAGCTGTGAACAGAGTGACCAAATTCATGAGCCAAGGTAAATAAATTGTTTACGTTATCCTGCCAGTTCATCAGGATATATGGATGCGTTCCGTATGCCCCTGATGAGTAAGCCCCGCTGCGCTTGCCCTTATTCTCATGGACATCGACCCAGCGGTTTTCAAAGCCCTCTTTTAGAATCTGGGCATACTCATCACCTAACGGGGCTAGTCCTTTTATAACAAGATCTTTTGCTTCTTCATACTTAATTTCCATTTTCACATCTTTAACTAGTGGTGTGTACAAATCATACATATGAAGCTCCTGAACCCCTAATACTTGTTTGCGGAGCTTTACATAACGATGCAGCAGATGCAGATTCTCATTAACGGTATTCACTAAGTTATCATAGACCGTTTCAGGAATATTATTAGCAGCAAGGGCAGAGTGTCTTGCTGAGTCATAGTTCCGGACCCGTGCATTAAAATTATCCTTTTTCACATTCCCGCTTAAAGTACTTGCGAATGTATTTTTAAACTGTCCATAGGTTTGGTATACACCTTTAAAAGCGTCATGCCTTACCCTCTGGTCTTCGCTTTCAAGGAAACGGATATAACGGCCATGTGTAATTTCAACCTCGTTTCCATTTTCATCCTTAATGGATGGGAACTCCAAATCGGCATTATTCAGCATACCAAATGTATTACTAGACGCATTCATTACTTCACTCGCCTCAGCAAGCAGAGCTTCCTCTTCCGCACTCAATACATGCGGTCGTTGCAAATTAATTTCTTCAAGAGCATGTTCATATAGCTTTAATTCCGTTTTTTCATTTAAAAAGCCAGTTACTTTACTTTCGTCAATTGCAAGAATTTCTGGAACAATAAAGGCAAATTGGCTCGCTGCTTGAGAATAAAGATTTTTCATTCGATCATCCAAGCCCTGATAAAAAGAGTTTGTCGTATCTTGGTCATATCTCATATGTGAATATGTATAGAGCTTGCCGATTCTTTCAAAAAGCTGGTCCTGAAATTGAAGGGCTTTATAAAGCGTCTCTGGACTTTCTCCCAATTTTCCTTCGAACTGCTTAATTCCCGGAATTTGTGCCTTCACCTCTTGGAATTCTTTTTCCCATTCCTCATCGCTTGCAAAAATATCCTCCAGCTTCCAAGTATCTTCAACTGGAATTTCACTTCTTGCTGGGAGTGACTTTACAGCCGTTTCATTTGTCATGATTGATCCTCCATTTCCATTTGATAATCCAATATCACTTTATTATATTCCATTTTTTCTTTATTTTTCCTCCTTTACGCTTATATGCAGTAAAGCCTCTCCTATATTATGCCCTGTCATCTATTTTCATTTATTATTTTGATAAAATATTGACTTTGCCTCATCCTTTTCTCGGTTTGATTGAGGAATCTTGATGTTTCTGTTTATTTCGCATATCCAATCCCCTTTTCGAATTAAAACGCCCAATTCAATCAGCTTCCGGAAATATTCTATGACCGGTATCATCGGATTAATAGTTTCTAGTAAAGGTAAAGTTCGGATCGTAATATCTTTTTTGGAGATTCTTTTCTGCACCTGGTAATGTATATCCTGATACGAGATCAATGCTCCGGGATTTTTATCAGCTAGACAATCAAGGAATAAGTAGGTTTGCCATACAACTGGAGGGGTTTGAATGTAAACTGCATGAGGAACTGGCAGGCCTATTTCTGCTGGCAATAAAAAGAGATTTAAATTTCGCTGATAAATTTCATGAAGAAAAGGATTTTTCACGGCACCTGCATGAAGAACCCAACTAATTTGATAATTTTCTGCGGCTTCCTTCCACTTTAATAGATTAATCTTCCATTTATCGGGCTTAGGATTGAGCAAATCCTCAAGTCGCAAACGGTCAAGGGAATTGAATGTTTGCTTCGCAAAAGCATTTTTAATGGAATACGGAGTAATAGAACTAATTAATTGGAAGGCTTTCTTTTCAGGAGAATAGCAGGGTATATACAACTGACCTCTGATGCCCGTTCGTAAAAATAAGTAATGAAAATTTGAAAAAGGAATGATGTGGCGGCTTTTTTGATGAATGTGATGGCTGGAGATGATCCATAGAGGTGTATAGTGATGTTCAAGGTAGTTTTTTGTTCTCTTCCAAAATATTTCTTCTGATAGTGTGGAGCACTGAAACTCTAGGGCAAATCTCTGACCATTATGTTCAAACATGATATCGGGACGCTGTTGCATTTTCCGATCATAATATTCGAGGATACAAGGAATTTTTTGCATGCTTAGCCAATGATATAACTGAAGCTTTCCTTCAATATGATTGACGGACTCTGCTTCGTATAGTTCGCAGCAGGTGCTTCCTTTTTTATGGGCAAAATGGAATATTCGCTGCTCACCAAGCTTTAATGAAACATTTTCCCCACAGACAGGACATATGAACTCCTCGGTTTTTCTAAGGCTTAAAAGTGCTTCTTTCGAGTAACCGTTTCCAAGCGAAATTTGTTTACCTGTTTTCGTCTGGGCTGTTAACAATCGGAATCCTCCCCCTTCTTTTCTTCTCCAATTCGACTAAACGTGCCAAAATCCCTTTACAAAAAAAATAAAAACCCGCCGGTATCGACGAGTTTTAACAAAATTTTCACAATAACGGTGAGAGCAGTCTTGCAGTAGATTCTAGCAACCGATACCCCAAATGCCGCTGTTGGAATGTTTTTAAATCTAATTGTATTGCAAATTCCAAATCGTTTAGGTATTCTGCAACAAGCTTTTGGGTACTTTCCGTACGGAAAAGGAACGCATTTACCTCAAAATTCAAATGAAAGCTTCGCATATCCATGTTAGAGGTTCCTATTGAGGCCAATTCCCCATCAACAATGACAATTTTGCTGTGCATAAACCCTCTTTCGTATTCAAACACCTTTACTCCTGCCTCTAAAAGCTCAGGAAAATAGGATCTTGAAGCATGAAAGACAATCCGCTTATCCGGGCGGTTTGGAACTAGAAGCCGTACATCAATTCCACTTAAGGCGGCTACTTTAATGGCGGAGAAAATATCCTCATCTGGTATAAAGTATGGAGAAGCAATCCAGACTGATTTTCTTGCCGATCCAATCATGGAGAAAAATATATTCTTGATAACACTCCATTCGTTATCCGGACCTCCTGCGATTAACTGAACACCACCGTGGCTTTTGTGGTCAATTTGTGGAGATAAGTATTCTGCCGTCAGAAAACTATGATTCGTCATATAATACCAATCCTGGAGAAAAATCAGCTGCAGCGTCCGCACTGCTTCGCCCCGAAGCATCAAATGGGTATCCCGCCAGAATCCGATATCCTTATTTCGTCCCAGATATTCATCGCCAATATTTAATCCACCGACAAACCCAATATTCCCGTCTATGACAATTATTTTTCGGTGGTTGCGGAAATTAAACTTATTATTTAAAAAAGGCAATTTTACCGGCCCAAATGGAACAGTTTCTATTCCGGCATTCTTTAAATCATTGATATAAGTTTTTGAAAGCTGCCAGGACCCAACGGCATCAAACATAAAACGAACCTTTACACCTTGATTCGCTTTTTCAATTAAAATATTCTTTATTTCTTGGCCAATCTGATCATGCCTAATAATATAATATTCTAGATGAATATGGTGCCTCGCCCTTTTTAGCTCTTTCATTATGTGACAAAAGGTTTCCTCACCGTTTGTTAAAACCTTGGTTGCTGTATCAAAGGATATTGGACTATTCCCCAGTTTTTGAGCAAGCATAAATAATTTGCCTTGATGCTCCCCCATTAACTGCAGCTTTTCTTCACTCCTTGGGTCATTTTCGCCCTCAACGGTTAAGAATGCCTGTTTATCAAGAAAATACTTTTTTCTAAACATCCGTTCCTTTCGATAATTCCTGCCAAATAGAAGATAAAAAATAAACCCCACCAGCGGAAAGCTACCAAGAACAACCAACCATGTTATGGTTTGTGTAGGATGTCGGTTTTCCAAAAATATTACAAACCCGATAAAAATGACGGAAAGCGAAATCATTACACTTAGGAACCCTAAAATGCCACTCTCCAACTGATTTTTGAAAGCAAAAAGAAGAATTGAAAGAACCAACAAAAATATAACAACCCGAACCGTATTCTTCAGTGTCCTCACCTGCTTTGAAACACCCATTTTTAAAGTCATATAAAATAATACCGATTTCAACTGTGAAATCGGTACTTTTTTTAGCTAAAATGGTTTCGAATAACTTCAAAAACATTCTCAGCAATTATTTCTTTACCGTACTCCTGAATTCGGTGAATCGTTAACTGTGTTTCATACCCATATTCCAGCAATACGCTTAAAACATCATCAATCTCATCTTCCCCGAAAACATCTTCAGGAAATTCAGTATATAAGTAATACTTACCTTCAAAGTGATATAGCGTTGTGACTAAGTTATCAAGACCCGGTCTTTTTGCCAAACTGATCACATCTTCAAAATCTTTAAAAGCAAGAATAAACTCCAAACTATCTTCTTCAAGAAGGACTTCTTCTTCATCTGAATAATTTGGATTAAAATGCTGATCTAAAAGTTCTTCAATCTTATCATCAACAGGCAAATCCTTAATTTTATCATTAGGAATAGGAAGTTCAAATTTCTGGCCATCTTTGGAAAGCTGCGCTTTGGTCACAAGTACCTCTAACCCTTTATCCAAGGCTTGAACCTGAATCCATAACGGACCTTCAACCACAAACTCTTCCTCTCCATGGACTTCATCCATCATTTCCCAAAAGAGTTCTTCACTTCGTTCACGATTGTACCATATCTCTTCCCGATCAAAGCCTCTTTCTTCTATATCACCATAGGAAATATAAAATTTAACCGTATTTTCGTTAATACGTTCAATCTCCATTTTAACCTCTCCCTTCCATTGTTCATATTGAAGGGACTAAATACCCCCAAGCAGATAACTCCCTTAGCATTCACTCTTAAAAAAAGTTTATTCAATGAAACTTTAAATAAAAAAGCAAATACTCTTGTACTTTCATTTTATGATAAAAGAACAAATAAGGGAAATAAAAAAGCGCAATTTCACAAAATCCATAAATCCGCCTAATATCCAATACGAACAGTAGTCCAATCAACATTCAGAGGGAAAATTTCCAATATAGATATTCCTTTAATAATAACAAAATTCAATAAAAATTTCAAACAATAAAAACGAAAAAAAGACCTTCATAAAAAAGGTCTTTACTCTCAATTAATTTACCATCCGCTGTGCTTCTCGCAATTGATACGTTCTGACCTTTCTAGGCAGAAATCTGCGGATTTCATCTTCATTATATCCAACTTGCAAACGTTTTTCATCAATGATGATTGGGCGGCGAAGCAACCCAGGGTTTTCTTTAATTAATTTGAATAAATCCTGAAGAGGCATTGTATCCAAATTCACATCTAACTTTTGAAAGGTTTTAGATCTCGTTGAAATAATTTCATCCGTTCCATCTTCAGTCATACGTAGAATTTCTTTGATTTCTTCCATAGATAAAGGTTCTGAGAAAATATTTCTTTCCTTATATGGAATCTCATGCTCTTCTAACCATGACTTTGCTTTCCGACATGATGTACAGCTCGGTGAGGTGTATAGTGTTACCATCTGTGTTTCACACTCCTCTAATTATTTGCAAATCTATCATATATCAATCCGGAATTAGGGAAATTAACACAATTCCAATGTATTAACAGTTTATAAAATTAAAATTATTATAAATAAGGAATTTATATCACTCATTATACACTACAATATCGAAAAAAGGTATCCCTTTTTCAAAAATAATCCCTATCAGAATACCCCCTAAATTTAAGATTCCTTATTATATTAGACGAATGATTTCTGAAAAAGTTTCAAAAATTTTTTTATTTTTTTATTTTTTATTACGTTTCATTGTTAATCATACTAAAATGTTCGTATCTTTAATTATGCTTTATGAGGGTAATGCATTGTGAATTAAATCTAGTTTTTAATAACAAATAACCTGCTAGGTTTTTTTCTAAAAAATCCATTCTCAATTAAAATCACAAAATGAAAACGATATCAGTATTTAAATATAGCTTTTCATTAGTTTTTTATTTTTCTCTTTTCTTAAAGGCAAAGTTCACTTACAATAAGTGTAGTGAATAAAATAAAATCAATTCTTTGATTCATCAAATGGAGGGACAATCATGGCTGGATACATAACTGATTTAACAGTTGTTGCACTGTTAGTGATCGGGATTACAGCTTTTATGGGAGTCATCACAAACGGTATTGGTGAAAAGGTATTTGGCGGAAAACGCCGCAGCGAATTTGTCGACCAAAGTGCCAGATTTCAAACTGGCTGGAAAACCGTTGGCGGAAAAAGAAAGTAAAATAATAAAAAAAACGATCTCGATATCTGAGATCGTTTTTTTTATTATTATTTAGATTGTGCTTGATATTGTTTAAATTCTTTTTCCGAACAAAGGACAAAGTGTCCCGGCGTAACTTCACGGAACTCAACCTGCTCATTGTCCTGATAATTATGGCTTGCTGGATCATATGTTTTACGTTTGCGAGCCCGCTCACTGATCGGATCTGGAGCAGGAATCGCTGATAATAGTGATTGCGTATATGGATGAAGTGGATTTCGGTAAAGTTCATCTGACGGTGCAAGCTCAACCATTTTACCAAAATACATAACACCAATACGGTCACTGATGTATTTAACCATTGACAAGTCATGTGCAATGAACAGATATGTTAACCCTTTTTCATGCTGAAGCTTTTTCATTAGATTTACGACCTGCGCTTGAATCGATACGTCTAATGCTGAAATAGGCTCATCCGCAATAATGAACTCCGGTTGAACTGCCAGTGCACGGGCAATCCCAATTCGCTGCCGCTGACCGCCGGAAAATTCATGAGGATAACGATTGGCATGTTCCTTGTTCAATCCAACAGTTTCGAGCAATTCATATACCTTTTCCATTCGCTCCTGTTTTGATTTTGCCAACCCATGAATATCGATTCCCTCGGCAATAACGTCTGCTATTTTTAAGCGGGGATTTAATGATGCATATGGATCTTGGAAAATCATTTGCATCTTACGGTTGAATTGTTTAAGTTCTTTCTTGGATTTTTTCCCATGAACATTAACACCATCATAAAGGACTTCTCCACCTGTGGCATCGTATAGACGGATAATTGTCCGGCCTGTTGTAGATTTACCGCAGCCTGATTCACCCACAAGCCCCATTACTTCTCCTTGATAAATACTAAAGGAGACATTATCAACTGCTTTTACCTCATTAGGTTTGCCTTCATTAAAATATTGTTTTAAATTCTTTATTTCTAATAATTTTTTTCTTTCACTCATTTATTTTCCCACCTTTATACCAGGGAATTGACCTTGACGCCTTTTTACAGCCTCAGGCGGTTCCACCTTAGGAGCATCCGGATGCAATAGCCAAGTGGCTGCATAATGAGTATCAGACACCTTGAAAAATGGCGGCTCCTGTTCTAGGTCGATTTTCATCACATAAGGGTTACGGGGTGCAAATGCATCACCCTTTGGCGGATCTAATAAATCAGGTGGTGTTCCCGGGATTGAGTATAATTCCTCATCATCTGTTTCCATATCCGGCATGGAGCTGATCAATCCCCATGTATATGGGTGCTGCGGATTATAGAAAATTTCATCAGCGGTTCCAACTTCAACGATTTTGCCACCGTACATTACCGCAACACGGTCAGCAACATTCGCCACAACACCGAGGTCATGAGTGATGAAAATAATCGACGTATCGATTTTCTTTTGTAAGTCCTTCATTAACTCAAGAATTTGGGCTTGGATTGTTACATCTAATGCTGTAGTCGGTTCATCGGCAATCAAAACCTTAGGATTACAAGCCAAAGCTATGGCAATAACGACCCTTTGTCTCATGCCGCCAGAAAATTGATGCGGATACTGTTCCACACGAAGTTCAGGCTTAGGAATTCCGACAAGTCTTAACAGTTCAACAGCTCTTTCTTTAGCCGCACTTCTGCTCATATTTTGATGTTTAATAAGCGGCTCCATGATTTGGCTGCCAATTTTCATGGTTGGATTTAAAGAAGTCATTGGATCCTGGAAAATCATTGATATATCTTTTCCCCGAATTTTTTGCATTTCCTTATCCTTTAACTTGGCCAAATCCTTCCCATCGAAAAGAATTTGACCGCCTTTAATTTCTGAGTTGTGCTCAGGAAGTAAGCGCATAATTGATTTGGTTGTTACAGATTTTCCAGATCCTGATTCACCAACAATTGCTAATGTTTCACCTTTATATAAATCAAAGCTTACACCACGAATCGCCTTAACTTCGCCAGAAAATGTATGAAACGAAATATTTAAATCTTTAACTTCTAAAATTTTCTCCATTTACATCCACCTGCCTTCTAATCACGCATTTTTGGATCAAATGCATCACGTAATCCGTCTGCAACAAGGTTGAAGCATACCATGATTAACGCAATCAAAATGGAAGGAATAATCATTTGATACGGAAAAGCGATCATCGATTTAAAACCTGTATTAACCAATGTTCCTAAAGATGCATGAGGTTCTTGTAATCCTAACCCAATAAAGCTTAAAAAAGCTTCAAAGAAAATAGCATTCGGGATGGAAAACATCGTATTAATAATAATAACTCCAAACATATTCGGAATCATATGCTTAAAGATAATAGAAGCATCTGAAGCTCCTAGTGTTTTTGCAGCTAAAACGAATTCTTGACCTTTAAATTTTAATACCTGTGCACGTACAACACGCGCCATACTCGTCCACCCAGTAATGGTCAAGGCAATAATAATTGGGATAATCCCGGGCTTTAATACTAGAATCATTAAGACGACGATAATTAAGTTTGGTATTCCGACTATTACCTCGATGATTCTCTGCATAACGCTGTCAATCCGTCCGCCTAAATAACCGGATATGGCTCCATACGCTACGCCTATAACCATATCAATTAAGGCAGCCATAAAGGCAATAAATAATGATACTTGAGTACCCTTCCAAGCCCGTGCAAATTGGTCACGTCCTAGATTATCTGTACCAAACCAATAATAGGCATCAACCTTTCGCACCTCATATGCGTTGTACTCAGTTCCATCTCTCCTTGTCAAAGTTCCATCAAACGGAAGCCAATGAATATTTTCTAGCCCTTGAATACGCGGTGGCAGGTTATTATGTTTTGTGTTTTGCGTATCGTAAGCATATGGTGTAATCATTGGGCCAACAAAAGCCATTATGATTAAAATAAAAAGAATCACTATACTTACAACAGCACCTTTATTCTTACGGACCCTTAACCACGAATCCTGCCAGAAATTCAGGCTTACTTTGACAATCTTTTCACTTTTTGCTGGGTCAATATAAGCAGGAGCGAACATATCTTTTGAAACGGTTACGTTTTTGTTACTCATTTAGACTTCCCCCCCGATACACGAATACGCGGGTCGATAATTCCATATAGAATATCAACAATTAAGATAACGACAACAAACAGAACAGCAAATAAAATGTTCGTTCCCATAATAACTGGATAATCGTTCATATTTATGGATTTTACAAACTGCTCACCAATTCCTGGTATACCAAATATTTGCTCAATAACAAGCGAACCAGTCATTAAACTAACTGCTAATGGGCCTAAAACTGTAACAACTGGAATTAATGCATTTCTTAAGGCATGCTTAAAGCTAATCTGCCAGCGGCTAGCCCCTTTAGCTCTTGCCAAAGTAATATAATCAGACCCTAACACCTCAACCATTTCGGTACGCATAAAGCGTGCTGCTATCGAAATAGGAAACATTGCTAATGCAATAGTGGGAAGGATTGTATATTCAGGTCCTTTCCATAACATTACTGGAAGCCAGCCTAATTTAACTGAAATATAATACTGAAGCAATCCAGCAAAAATAAATGAAGGTATAGATTTACCCACAACTGCTACAAAAGTTGATGTATAGTCTATCCATGTATTTTGCTTTAGAGCAGCAAGTACTCCTAATAAAATACCAAAAATTGAACCAACTATCATAGCTTGCAAACCTAACTGAGCAGATGGTCCAAGACGATTTGCAATAAGTTCTGTTACAGGGGTATTATCAAATTGGAAGGAAACTCCTAAATCACCTTTCACCAAATTAATCATATAGTTAAAATATTGGACAGGCACGGGATCGTTTAAGCCATATTTATCCAGAAGGATATTACGCTGAACTTCAGTAAGCTTCTCGAAGTTATTAAAAGGACTTCCAGGAATTAGCTTCATGAGGAAAAAAGTAAGCGATGTTACGATAAATAGGGTAATTATCATATAGCCAACACGTTTTAATATATATTTAGCCATGCCTACACCTCCTAATTAGTTGAATTTTCGACATTTTACGACAATTAACATACAGGTAAAAAGAGAGTATATTGAAAAATATACTCTCTTTTTATTTGATTTGTTATAGTTACTTATCTAAGATTTTAATCCACTGGTAACTATAGTCAGGACCAAATGCATGGTGTGCGAAACCTTTAACTTTTGGATTGATCAAGATGTTTACAGAACGTTGATAAAGTGGTGCAATAGCTGCATCGTCCTCTAACAAGATCTTTTCAGCAGATTGAAGTGCTTTCCAACGCTCTTGTGGTTTAGCAACAAGGTCTTCGTTAGCTGCTTTGATTAGCTTATCAAATTCAGGATTACTATAACTCATATGGTTTTGTCCGCCGCCAGTTACCCAAAGATCCATGTATGTCATTGGGTCAGCATAGTCAGGTCCCCAACCGCCCATTAACAAATCATAATCTTCGGCATCTTCACGAGCAATTCGAATTTTAAATGGAACTGATTCAATTGTAATCTTTAATCCAGGTAGATTTTTCTCCAATTGGTCCTTAATGAAAGCATCAGTAACTTTTGATGATTCAGTATCTTGGCCAACATAAGTAAAGCTTACATCTTTAAGACCAGTTTCTGCAAGTCCTTTTTCCCAAAGCTTTTTAGCTTCTGCTTTATTAGATTTTAGGTAGGTTCCAGCAGTTTCGCGGAAATCTTTCCCATCTAAAAATGAGAAGCCTTTTGGTACAAGGTAATCAGCTGCAACTGAGCCGTTTGCTAATACATCTTCAACTAAAGCTTTTTTGTCTACAGATAGAGCAATTGCTTTACGGATATTAACATTTTTCAAAGCTGGGTTCTTTTCATTCATTTTCAACCACCAGATGGATGGCTCTTGGTAACGAAGTAAATCTTTTGCTCCTTCAAATTGTGAAAGGATTGCTGCTTGTGCAAGTTTTGGTGTAATATCAGCTTCGCCAGCAGTGTATGCATTTGCAGAAGCCTGTGGATCTTTAGATACGTTGAAATTAATCTTTTCTAACGTAACTTCTTTTGCATTCCAATAGTCTGCATTTTTTTCTAATACCCATTCAGTTCCTGTTGGGCCAGCCCACTTAGTCAATTTAAATGGACCATTGAAAAGTAAATGCGCAGCATCTTTTGCATAATCAGCACCTTGTTCTGTAACAAACTTTTCGTTTTGTGGGCTGAAAAGCGGGAATGTTAAGTATGATTCAATATATGGAAGAGCTCTTACTAGAGTAATTTCTAGAGTATTGTCGTCTAATGCTTTGATACCTAAATCTTCAAGCTTAGCTTTTCCCGCAACAATTTCAGAGGCATTTTTGATTTTACCTTCCATGAAATATGGACCATATGGAGAAGCTTGTTCTGGATTGATTGCACGTCTCCATGCAAATACAAAGTCATTTGCGGTAACAGGGTCACCGTTTGACCATTTTACATCTTTTTTCAATTTGATAGTGAGAACAGTTTTGTCATCATTATAAGTTGGCATGCCATCAGCGACACCAGGAATAACTTTTTGATCTGGATCTAAACGATATAGGCCTTCGTTTGTAGCATTAAGTGTTGTAAAAGCCAATACGTCTTGTGCCATAACGCTGTCCATTGTTGGAATTTCAGCAGATTCAAGAACGTTTAGTTCTTGTTTATCAGCTAATTTCTCAGTACCAGCATTATTTTTGCCTTCATTTTTACCAGTTTCTTTCTTATCACCGCCGCCGGAACATGCTGCTAAAAACATGCTAAGCACTAGCGATAACACTAAAAGTAGTGAAAGTTTTGATTTCTTCACTATGTAGACCTCCCTTTTCTATTATTCTGAAAAATTACTACATTCTCTATTATACATATTTTCATTCTCTTGTACATTACTTTTTGAAAATTAATTTACATTTTCAAGACAATCTTACGTATGAATTACAATTTACTATGTTATAATTTATATTTATAAAGGTTTTTTCGGGTTATAAAACCTTACATTACAACGTTTCGGAGGAATAAAAGTGAAATTTTCCCCTAATAAAAGTGTAATATTGGTAGCGTTTACACAGCTTTCCATTTTCATTTTATCCTTTATTTTTTACGGCGAAATTTCTATTGTTAGCTATATCAATATATCTTTTTATATCTCATTTGCTCTTCTCCTTTCTTTTTTTCTCATTTTTACCATTCAAAGTGGTTTTTATGATGCGATTTTCAAGTCCTTCAACTTTGTACTATCGTTTAGGACTAATAAACGGAGATTCGAGGATGTTCCCGGTTTATCAGAACTTGTCACGATTAATAAAAATCCCTTCCTTTTTTATGCAATTATAAATGGCCTTTTTATGGTCATTGCCCTTGTTGTTTATTATGTTTTACTGACTTGAAATGAAATATGTAAATCATTTATAATGGGAAATAATTAAATAACAGTAAAAAAGCATTGAAAAAGAGTAGTACGTATCGTCCTTTGTTTTAGAGAGTTTGTGGGTGGTGGAAACAAACACAAAGAAATACGGAATGGACTTTGGAGCTTCTTTCTGAGCCTTTATAAGAGGAAAAGTAAGAGTAGACGTTCCCCGCGTTAAAGGGTTTTAAAGTGACTCATTTTTTTGAGTAATTAGGGTGGTACCGCGAGCCATTCGTCCCTATCTTTGGGGATGAATGGCTTTTTTTATCTATTTGTTTAGGAGGATTATTTATGAAAACAATATTTTCGGGAATTCAGCCAAGTGGAACAATTACACTTGGTAACTATATTGGTGCACTTAAGCAATTCGTGGAGCTGCAGAATGAATATAATTGCTACTTCTGCATCGTTGACCAGCATGCAATAACTGTCCCGCAAGATCCCGCAACTTTGAGAAAGAACATCCGCAGCTTGGCTGCCTTGTATATTGCAGTAGGAATCGATCCGGAAAAAGCGACATTATTTATCCAATCAGAAGTTCCCGCTCATGCTCAAGCCGGATGGTTAATGCAATGCGTGTCCTATATCGGGGAATTGGAGCGTATGACCCAATTTAAGGATAAATCAGCAGGAAAAGAGGCTGTATCTGCAAGTTTATTAACCTACCCTCCATTAATGGCCGCAGATATTTTATTGTATAATGCTGACCTTGTTCCAGTAGGAGAAGACCAAAAACAACATTTAGAGCTTACACGTGACCTTGCCGAAAGATTCAATAAAAAATATAGAGAAATACTCACGATACCAGAAGTGCGCATTCCGGAGGTCGGTGCCCGTATTATGTCCTTGCAGGACCCGACTAAGAAAATGAGCAAATCCGATCCGAACCAAAAAGCATTCCTTGCATTGCTTGATGACCCAAAACAAATTGAAAAGAAAATTAAAAGTGCTGTGACCGATTCAGAAGGAATTGTTAAGTATGACAAAGAAAATAAACCAGGTATTTCAAACCTTTTATCCATATACACTATCTTAGGAAATAAGACTATTGCTGAACTTGAAGAGATGTACCATGGAAAAGGGTATGGGGACTTTAAGGGTGATTTGGCCAATGTTGTTATTAATGCATTTAAACCAATCCAAGATAAATACTATGAATTAATGGAATCAAATGAATTAGATGAAATATTAGACCTTGGTGCAGAGAAAGCAAATAAAATTGCAAGCCTTACCTTAAAGAAAATGGAAAATGCAATGGGTCTTGGAAGAAAGCGCAAATAGTAAAAAAGCCTGAACCGCAAAAGGAATGAATTATATTCCTTTTGGGCCAGGCTTTTAGTTTACCTTTGGACCGTGTTCCATTTCCCAAAGCTTCTCAAAAAATGGCTGTCCCTTTATTAAATTTTCACAAAAGATTTCGTGTTTTTTAGACCAGCCAAATTTGATTTCTTCATAAAGTTGTTCCCAGGCATCAGCAAAATTCAGTTCTTGGATTGTTTGGTAGCGTTCTGGGCACCACTCAGTAAACCAATAACGAATCTCCGCTTCATTATTCGATGAAAACAACTGATCTAAAGCCATAAACAGAAGCTGCTTTATCTGCCGTTCTTTTCTTGTCAAGCCCAGCATTAACGTAGGCTCTGGAGAAAGAATATGGAAGTCCTTTTTGCTCGACTGATTATAAAATACAAATTCTTTTGGTTCATGATTGCTGATCATTTCGTACACGAGCTGTTCCTGTCTTGGTATTAACCGGCTTTTTCGAATCGGAATATTATAGCCAATCGTATCAACAGCAAGAATTCCTACCCCATCGGTTACCACAAAGCAGTAATCCAATTGGATCCGTTCATGGTTTTTTCTTAAATACGCTTTTTGAAAAATATCATCTAGAAGCTGTTGTGGCAATTCAGATAAATCATTTTCAATATAGTTAAAAAGAATTGGCTCCACTTTTAGCAGCGGTACTTGGTCAAGTAGTTCAACTCCGTCATCCTTGCGCCATTCGTGGAAGTGGCAGACATTATAACCGTTTTCTTCTCCTTCAAACCAATTCACCCATACATCATGAAGATATAACATTGTATAATCCCTCACTTCAAGAAACTGTTTGTCAATCAGTATGGGCAGGCTACAGTTAAATTATTCCTTTATATACATTTTGCTCCTTTGCATTTATATTAATAGTAATTTTGACCTAAAAAATTTTGTTATCACTTTATTGTTTAGAGCAATATATATTAAAAGATATACATATGCTATCAGTCCTGTTGATTTCCGCTCCGGGCACTCGCTTTCCGCGGGGAGGTCCTGGAGCCTCCTCGGCGCTATTGCGCCTGCGGGGTCTCCAGTGACCTCTATATCCCGCAGGAGTCGAGTGCCCTCCGCTCCAATCAACAGGGAGCCAAGTTAACTATCACATTCACTCTTGCTAGACTCTTTTAGCATAAATTTTGATTTCACCGCTTATTTTTATTATTTAATTGTAAGTTGAAGTTCTTGGTTGAATACACTCGTTGATTGGAGCGGAAGGCGCGAAGACTCCTGCGGGAGTACGGGGCAGGGGAGACCCCGCAGGAGCTTTAGCGACGAGGAGGCTCCCCGGCACGCCCGCGGAAAGCGAAGCGCCTGGAGCGCAAATCAACGAACCTGTTGAAAAGCCTACTTATTAATATATCGAAAGTTCTTCGAATGCATAAAAAAATCTACCATGTCTTAATGGTAGATTTTTATCTTCTTGATTTAGGGTTGAAAGCGTCTTTTAGGCCTTCTCCGATAAAGTTGATGGACAGGATGGTCATGGTGATGATGAGTGCTGGTGGCATCCATATCCAGAGCTTAAATTGAAGCACATCAGGTTCATTTGCTGAATTCAGCATATTTCCCCAACTCGGCGTTTCTTGCGGAACACCAAATCCAAGGTAACTCAATGCTGATTCAATAACAATCATTGAGGCAAATGTGATGGTCGCCTGAACAATGATTGTTGACAAAACGTTAGGCAACAGATGTTTAACAATTACCTTTGCCGGTGAGCAGCCGATGGAAACTGCTGCAATGATATATTCGTTTTCTTTTTCGGCAAGAATCTTACTGCGGACAATCCGGGCAATACCTCCCCAATACAGAAGACTGATAACCGCAATTAACACCCATAGTCCACTTACTTTACCAAAGAAAATAGCATTAATAACAATAACAAAAACCAAGAACGGAAAGTTTAAGATAAAATCAGTAAATCTCATTAACAGATTATCAACTGCTCCGCCAAAATAACCTGCCACAGAGCCGACCAATGTCCCAATAAAAATAACAAAAAGCGTACAGCTTAATCCAACCAATAGCGAAATCCTTCCGCCATAAAGCAGTCTTGTAAACACATCCCGGCCTGATTTATCTGTTCCAAGCCAGTGTTTACTTGAAGGCTCTAACGACATTTCTCCAATATTTACCCTCGTTATATCCGCCGTCGTGATATAAGGGGCCAAAAAGGAGATAATCGCAACAATAACTAAAAAAATGAAACTAATCATTGCAAGTTTATTCTGAACGAACTTTTTTCTGGCGATTGCCCAAGGAGATATGCTCTTATTCGGGGGTGGTGCCGATATATTGGTATCCTTTTGTGTAACAATTTGCATCTTTTCTCCCCCTTTAATCTAACCTGATTCTCGGGTCTACAACACCATATAAAACATCAGCAACCAGGTTTCCGATTAGTGTTAAGAATGAGAACAACATGGTCAATGTCATTAAAACTGGATAATCCCTTGTTCCAACTGATTGCAGGAATAGCTGTCCAAGACCCGGATATGTAAATATTGTTTCCGTAATGATGGCACCGCTAATAATCGCAACAAGGTCAAATCCCAAAAAGGTAATCAAAGGAATAATCGAATTCCTTAAAATGTGAACATTATAAATTTTTCTTTCAGGCGTCCCTTTAGCGCGTGCCGTACGAACAAAATCCTTACGACTGTTTTCGATAATATCGTTACGTAAAAATTGTGTATAACTTGCTGTACTTAATAAACCTAGTACAATGGCTGGCAACAATACATGATGGAGGCGGCTTAACCAATATTCCAATGTCCCATCAGTAACCCCGATATCAACTGATCCATTGGAAGGAAACCATCCTAAAGTAAAGGAAAATAAGTATATCGCAAATACACCGGCGATAAACGATGGAATGGATAAACCTAAATAGTTTAATCCTCCTATAAAGTTATCACCAAATGTATACGGTTTTCGACCTGCATATGATCCCATAAAGAAAGCGAGAATATAAGTTATAAGTATGGATGTAATACCTAGCATAAGGGTATTAGGAAGGCGTTCGGATATAACATCTGCCACAGGAATTTTAAAGCGGGTTGACTTGCCAAAATCCCCCTGGACAAAATTTTCGATCCAGCGTAAATATTGCTGAGGCATCGGATCATTATAGCCCAATTTTTCCCTCATCTCAGCGATATATTGAGGATCAGTATTCCGTGGGTCGATTTCTCCACTGATGCCGTCACCCGGCATTAATTTTGCTAAAGTAAAAACGACGATGGAGATGAGGAATAACATTGGAATCATGCCCAAAATTCTTCGAAATGAGTACTTCAGCATGTGCATTCTCCTTGTCTATAACTATGTTAAATACATTGTTGCAATTACCTTTCTATTAACTGGGAAAGTCATCGGACGATTCTCTGGCCGTCTTCTGATGACTCATCCCAGTAGAAATCAAAAGGCTTTCGTTTTTCAAAAGGTTAAGGCATTTAGCATAGTTTAATGCTGTTAATCTGCTGCTATTATTGCTTAATCCACCATTCATTTGGACGGTTCATACCAGATACATCGAATTTAACGCCATTTACACGCTTGCTGACTGCCATTGTTTCTTCAAGTTCAGCAATCGGTAAAACTGGAAGGTCCTTCATGAATAGCTTTTGCCATTGGACATATAGATCTTTACGTTTGTTGTTATCAGTACCAACAACATTAATGTCAAGAGCTTCATCTAATAGCTTATCGCTTTCTGGATTTACCCAGCGAGGATAGTTCCAAAGAGCCTTAGATCCCCAAAGTGGAGTTGGGTCTGGATCGGCACCAGTTGACCAGCCGCCGAAGAATACTTCCATGGACTTATCCGCTTTTTCAAGCTGATCGTAGTAAAGGTTGAAGTCAACCATAGAAACCTTTGTCTTTAAGCCAACTGCTTCCCAATATTGTGCCATTGCTTTCGCACGTGCTTCAAATGTTGGGTTTTGTGTTGCATAGTGAGAGAAGTTCACAACAAATTCCTTACCATTTGGATCTTCACGGAAGCCATCGCCGTTTACATCCTTATATCCTGCTTCATCTAACAATGATTTTGCTTTCTTCGGATCATATTTGTATTGCTCTAATTGATCATTCGGTGCTGCAATCCAGTGGTTAGTTGGAATTGGCCGGTTAACTGGCTTACCTACGCCGAAGAAGAACGCTTTAACCCACTCTTCACGGTTAATTGCGTAGTACATCGCTTCACGAAGCTTCTTTTCTTGGTATTTCGGTTCGTTCATGACGTTCTTTTCGCCATCCCAAGTACCTAAGCGGAAACCAACATAGTAGAAGCTTACACCTGGGTAAGTGATGGTATTTACATTATCAAGCGCTTTTACTTGATCGATAATGCTTGGGTGGAATGAAGTCATGTCAAGTGTACCGTTTTTAAGTTCGCCGACAGATAGAGATGGGTCAATTACTTTTACAACTAACTTTTCAATATGCGGTTTGCCGCCAAAGTAATCATCGAAGCGTTCCATTTCAACGGACTCACCTGGAACGATTTTTGTTACTTTAAATGGTCCAAGACCTACTGGCTTAGTGCGGACTGTTTCAGCGCTCATCATATCTTTAACAGCTACACCTTTAAAAGCAGTACGGTTCATTGGGTATGTCCAAAGATTATCCAGGTTGTTTACGCGTGCTTTGTCAAAAGTGATTTGGATATGATAATCGTCAGTAACTTTAATACCTTCGATTTTGTCAGTTTTTCCATCATGGAAATCCTGGGCGCCTACGATGTTTCTTACGTTATCGAAACGAGGGCCTTCATAATCTTTGTCAGCGATCGTGTATAGTGCGAATTCCCAGTCCTTCACTGAAAGTTCGTCACCATTATGCCATTTAACACCTTTTTTGATTTCAAAATCAAATACTTTGTTATCGGAAGTTTTCCAGGAAGCAATATGGGGCTGTGCTTTTAATTGCGCATCATAGTCAATTAAATTTTCGTCAAAAAGATCGATTACTTGAGCATCAACTGCATCGCCATAGAAGGAATAGTTAAATACTCCTTTTGGAGAAGAATCAAGCGCATATACTAATGTACCGCCATCTTGAGGTTTATCTGCAGTTTCACCAGATTTCCCTCCGTTTTCTTCTTTCTTAGTACCGGCTTTTTCGCCGCCGGAGCATGCTGCTAAAAATGCTGATAATACGAGCATTAAAGCTGCAAGCCAGAGCATACTTCTCTTCTTCATTTGTTTCCCCCCTAAATAAGTTTTACTGCTTTGGTAGATGTCCAGCTTCAGCGCCTAGGGGCTCGGGGTCATAAGCCAATCCATCAAGAATGCTAAAAAGCAGCATTCTCGCCGGCTCGTCTTATGCCTGTCGCCCCTGGTCAAGGCGCTTCCGCTTTTCTACTAATAAAGGTGGCAAGCTACTCGGTGAGAAGGCTTCACCTCCTTTAAAACAGGTTTGCTTTTAGAACATTCCTCCATTGCCATTGGGCAGCGAGGATGGAATGGACAGCCTGCAGGAGGATTGATTGGGCTTGGCACATCTCCGGTTAAAATGATCCGCTCCTTCTTATGCCGTGGATCCGGATTTGGTATCGCGGAAATTAATGCCTGGGTATAAGGGTGCAAGGGTTCGGCATAAAGGCTATTTTTATCGGAAATTTCTACCATATTCCCTAAATACATAACCCCAATGCGATCACTCATATGTTTGACAACACTTAAATCGTGAGCAATAAAAAGAAAAGTCAGGTCAAATTCTTCCTGTAAATCCTTTAATAGATTTAATACTTGAGATTGCACGGATACGTCTAAAGCAGACACCGGTTCATCCGCTATTATCAATTTCGGGCGCAGCGCAAGGGCTCGGGCAATTCCAATCCGCTGGCGCTGCCCGCCAGAAAATTCATGCGCATATTTATAATAGGCATCTGGCGGCAAGCCTACCTTTTCTAAGAAATCCATTACTTCATTTTTTAATTCAGATTTGCTTTTTTTGTGAAAGTTATAGATTGGTTCGGCAATAATATCCCCAACCATTTGCATCGGGTTCAAAGAAGCATAGGGATCCTGGAATACCATCTGCATATCTTGACGGATTTCCCGTAAATGTTTTCCGGAAATTTTCGTAATGTCTTTTCCGTCAAACAGAATACTGCCTTCCGTTGGTTTTAGCAGTCTTAAAATGGTCCTGCCCGCCGTGGATTTTCCGCAGCCGGATTCCCCTACAAGCCCTAGCGTTTCCCCCTTTTTAATCTCAAAGGATATATTATCAACCGCTTTGACATGGCCGACAGTCCGCTTAAAAAAGCCACCTTTAACAGGATAATAGGTTTTTAGATTTTGAATTTGTAATAGTGTTTCAGATTGAGAGGAAATTGCTTCTTGGTTGTTATGTACAGAAGTAGTTCTCATTACCTCACCCCTTCTCTGGGTTTACTTGTTTCATAGAGCAGGCAGGCAACTTCGTGGCCAAAATAGGTTTCAGCGAGAATTGGGGTTGTTTTCAGACATTCTGGCATCGCCTTTGGACAGCGGTTCGCAAACCGGCAGCCGACCTTAGGCATATTCGTTAAAGAAGGTACGATTCCTTGAATGGAGCTAAGTCTTTCTTCCTCTTGTTCCATTTTTGGAACCGCTCCCAAAAGTAAAGTCGTATAAGGATGCTTCGGATGATAGAACAATGTTTCAACATCAGTTCGTTCAACGATTTTGCCGGCATACATAACGATGACTTCGTCACACATCTCGGCAACCACACCCAAATCGTGGGTAATTAAAATGACGGACATATCATTTACTTCCTGAATGCTTTTCAATAATTCGAGAATTTGTGCCTGAACCGTCACATCAAGGGCTGTAGTCGGCTCATCAGCAATTAACAATTTTGGCTGACAAGCAATCGCGATTGCAATCATAACCCGTTGTCTCATACCGCCTGAAAGCTGATGCGGATACTCATCAACGATTTTTTCTGGGCGGGAGATTCCTACGCTTTTCAACAGAGCAATAGATTTCTGCCTAGCTTCTTTTTTTGATATTTTCGTATGGTTAAAAAGAACCTCTTCAAGCTGATATCCTATTGTAAAAACAGGGTTTAGAGAGGTCATTGGTTCTTGGAAGATCATTGAAATATCTTTTCCGCGAATTTTATTGATTTGTGCTTCAGTCATTTTTTCAAGATTTATGCCATCAAAAACGATTTCACCGGCATTGATTTTCCCTATCCCTTTAGGAAGCAGCTGCATGACCGACAAACTCATGACAGATTTACCGCAGCCTGATTCACCGACAACTCCGACAATTTGCCTCGGTTTAACCTTAAATGAAACATTATCGACAGCATTATAGAAAGTCCCGTCAATATCAAAGGCTGTTTCTAAATTTTTTACTTCTAGCAATGGTGCCTCTTTGAGTAATGATTTATTTGCGCTCATGCTACACCTTCTTACTTTTTTGTATTATTCTGTTAATTAGTTATATTTAAATAGAATTTTATTACAGAATTATTGCAATTGCAAGACTTTTTTGTTTAATTGGTCAATTCTGAATTAACTGAAATAGAAAGAGCCTGAAAAATCAGGCTCTACCTGGAAAAATCAATGTTTTCTTTTAAATATTTTGAAGCAGGCTGCGTAAAACTTAGTTTTGTAGAATAATTTTGTTTCTCGTAGAATTTTCGGATAATATTATATCCTGCAGCATATCCGAGCAGCAGCGGAAATCTTCCCCCGCCATATAGAAGTTCATCATGAAGTTTTTGATTTTTACTAATATCTAGCTGTTTTTTTATATAACGATCCCAAAAATAAGAGATTTCCCTATCTGTATACATACGGCACCAGTTTGCTAAATATTCCTTGCCACAATGTTTATAGACAGCATATTCCGCAAGGCCCTCTATGATAAGGGAGTCCAAAAGGGTGTATTCTTTAAAATCTTTATTAAGTGCACGAAGCCTGCAGACATGATGATATTCATGTACAAATAAAGCTTCTACTTCTTTTAAATCTTCGTAGCCGGAAAGAAACAGGAACATCTTATCAGGGAAAGATACCCCTGCCTTCCGCCTCTCATCTCTCCTAATAAATAACCCTCCTCTCTCATTTAACGGGAAAAGGAAAATGGGTATATTCGGTCCTGACCATTTCTTTACATAGATATTGAACAATTCTTCCACCCTGTCCCAGGCGTTGTATTCCTTCATTTCACTTAAATTATTTCGGGATTTCCAGGATGGCCGGTACATTCCAAAGTTTTGCAGCTGGTTATATATTTCATTGGCTTTTTGCCCCTTAAAATATGGGAGCAGCCGTTCACAGATTTTTATTGGACGATCAAAATCTTTTTCAAGCCATTGATCGGTTCTGATGATCCCCATTATTGCACCCCATTTAAGTGTTCATTCTAATTTATAGTTTATGATGGCTTTTTAGGGGTGGTTCTCGGTTGTCAAGGCGCTGTAACATAAAAAGAAAAGAGACCAAGATATTCTCGGTCCCCATTTCGTATTATTGATATTTTTTAAAGACAATGGTTGCGTTGTGACCGCCAAATCCTAATGAGTTGCTCATGGCAGCGTTGATTTCTTTTGGTCGTGCTGCATTGACAACATAATCCAAGTCACATTCCGGATCTGGTGTCTCATAATTCATTGTTGGCGGAAGAATGCTCTCCTGAATAGCCCTAACGGTAATAATGGCTTCTACCGCCCCTGCAGCGCCAAGTAAATGTCCCGTCATCGATTTTGTTGAACTCATGGCTACCTTATAGGCATGTTCTCCAAAAACATCTTTAACAGCCATTGTTTCAAATTTATCGTTATATTCAGTACTTGTTCCGTGAGCGTTGATATAGTCGATATCCTCCGGTCTCAACCCGGCATCTTCGATTGCCATTTTCATTGCCCGGGCACCGCCTTCTCCTCCTGGCGCCGGTGCAGTGATATGATAGGCATCTCCGGTTGCTCCGTAACCGACAATCTCTGCATATATTTTTGCTCCGCGGGAGAGCGCATGCTCTAACTCTTCCAGAATAACGATTCCGGCACCCTCACCAATAACGAAGCCATCACGGTTTTTATCAAATGGACGGCTGGCCGTTTTTGGATCCGGGTTTGTCGATAAAGCTGTATTCGCACAGAAGCCTGCTACCGCCATTCTCGTAATCGGAGCCTCTGCACCGCCTGTTACCATGACATCGGCATCCCCGCGTTGAATGACTTTAAATGCATCCCCAATGGAATTTGTCCCTGTCGCACAAGCGGTAACGGTACACGAATTAAAACCTCTGGCGCCAAGTGTGATGGAGACCTGGCCTGTGGCCATGTCAGGAATCATCATCGGCACAAAGAACGGGCTGACCCGCTTGTAGCCTCTTTTTTGGAACATCTCAAATTGATTTTCAAAAGTTTCCATGCCGCCGATACCGGAACCAATCCAGACGCCGACACGGTGAGAGTTTTCTTCATTTATTGTTAAGTTTGCATCCTTTACAGCCATTAATGCACTGGCTACTGCATAATGCGTAAAACGATCCATTTTTCTTGCATCTTTTTTGTCAATAAAAGTTTCCGCATTAAAATCCTTGACCTCTGCCGCTACCTTTGCCGGATATTCATCAGCATTTAAGCGGGTCAGCGGCCCGACCCCTGATTTGCCTTCAATTATGCCTTTCCAAGTTGTTTCAGCATCATTCCCGAGTGGTGTTACCGCTCCAATGCCTGTCACAACTACCCTGCGTCTATTCATTTTTACAGCTCCTTTTTTAGGATTTCATTTTCCCTATAAATAAACCTTCTTCTATTATTAGCTAAACTTACGATTATTTGCCCCAGCGGATGGCAATGGCTCCCCATGTTAGGCCGCCGCCAAATCCAACCATCACGATTAGATCATCGTCTTTTAATTTTCCTGCTTCCAACTCTTCAACTATCGAAATTGGAATCGAAGCCGCTGAAGTATTACCGTATTTATGAACCGTTTTGGACATTTTTTCAACAGGCAGCTCCAATCTTTGTCTTGAGGCCTCCATAATCCTGATGTTCGCTTGGTGTGGAATCAGAAAATCTACGTCTTCTTTGCTTAAACCTGCTTTTTCAAGGACATTTATACAGCTTTCTCCCATTTGCCTTACCGCAAATTTAAATACTTCACGGCCATTCATAATGATATATTCGTCCTGGTACAAGTGCTTCGCTCCTGTACCATCTGCTCCAAGCTCAAAAGAAAGGATTCCCCTGTTTTCTGATACTGGTCCAATGATTGCAGCACCGGCCCCATCTCCAAAAAGAACTGCCGTATTACGGTCATTCCAGTCGGTAATTTTTGAAAGCTTTTCGACTCCTACAACAAGGACATTTTTATAAACTTCAGACTCAATAAATTGTTTGGCTGTCACAATTCCATACATAAAACCTGCACATGCAGCGCTGACATCCATTGCAGCGGCTTTATGAGCACCTAATCTTTCTTGGATTTTACATGCGACTGACGGGAAAGGTGTATCCGGAGTTACTGTTGCTACTAAAATTAAATCTAGATCCTCCGCACGTATTCCTGCATCACTAATTGCTTTTTCAGCTGCAAAAAAGGCCATATCAGACGTATTTACATCATCTGCTGCGATTCTCCGCTCTTCAATACCTGTTCTTGTGCGAATCCATTCATCAGAGGTATCCATCATTTTCTCTAAATCAAAGTTGGTAACCACTTTTTCCGGTAAATATCTTCCAATACCAACAATGCCTGCTCGCATAATTCCATCTCCTTTGGATTATCCAAATACATTTAATATCAATTATTATGACTTGGTACTAATTTTATCAAATTAGAGCTTTGTTTAGCAATAGTTTCTTCCGGGATCTCTCCGCTAATGTACATTCCATTTATTGGCTTATTCATAAGGTAATACTAAACGAATTATTTTTGAAGGGAGTCAAATATGCTGTGGACGATCGGGAACTTAATGAACTGAGGGATTTTGGTAATGAAGAGGCGGAAGACTTTGACGGTTTAGCCAACCATGATGGAACAGAGGAGAAGTGGGAGGAGGATCCATTCACGGCATTAATGTTCGGACATGGACGGGGGCGTCAGGGCCAGGGGACGGTCCAACATGATCCTCTTTTCCAGCACCAGCAATATCAGCCGCCGAATATTGATTACACGGAGATTATGGGGCATGTTGATACTTTAATGGAATCTGCCCGGGGATTAAAGCCCCTGTTTCAGAAAATTTATCCGTTTGTCGAACAGCTTTGGAAAAAAAAATAAAGCTGCCTTCCAAAAGGGCAGCTTTATCCATAATTAAGGCAGATTGCCGGAATTTTTATAGGTCTCGATATAACTATCCATTTTATGGATAAAGCCCTTGTCTACTAAAGGACTGTATTTGCCTAGTGAAATGACATCATCTTGAAAATCAAAGGAAAGATTCCCCGACTTTAGTTTCTGGTTATTAAACTGGTCGGCCACCTTAACGTACAATTTATCGACCTGTTGAATCGTGCTGGTTAAGACCGTTGATTCTCCAAAATCCGATTGTTCAGAAACATAACCAATCACATATTGCCCTCGGTCTTTTACTCTTTCTATCACGGGTACGTTAAATCCATCCCCGGCAGGATAAACGACATCCACACCGGTATCAAGCATTCGATCAACTAATTGGATGGCTTTATTATCATCATCCCAATTGCCGACATACTCAATACTTACATGGGTATTTTTATCCTCCGCCATAGCTCCTTGGTAAAACCCTTCGATTTCCGGCTGCCATTCATAGGCGGCCAGGACACCTACTTTATGCTGCTTTGACATATGGGCTGCAACCATCCCCCCAAAAAAGCCCATCGCATGCCCCTTGAAGTTCAGGCTGGTGGAGTTGGGTGTTTTGGCATCACCATTAAAACTGACAAAGTGAATATTAGGATAATCCTTTGAAATTTCATTAAAATATTGAGCGTATTCCGACCCGTGCCCGAAAATAAGATTGACACCTTTTTGATCAAACTCTTTTACGGCCTTTTCCACTTTGTCCTCAGAATTCATGCCCTCTTTATAAAATACATCGATATTAAATTTGGATTGAATTTTTAACAGTCCATTAAATCCTTTCGTGGCCCACACTTGATCATTTACGGTATCGGGCACTAATAAGCCAGCCTTTTGCAGGTGGCCTTGTGCTTTTGTTTCCCCGCAAGCACTTAGTAAAAAAAGGCATAAAAAAATGATGCCGAAGCGGCTAAGCATTGAATGCAACTCCTTCATACGGCGGCCTAGCTCTCAAACCTAAACTAAACTAACCTTTTAGTAAATCTTGTTAATTATTATTCTACCTGTTCAATAAATAATTGAAAAGTAAATTTCTTCTCTTCCCCCGTACAAAGGAGCCTATCGGCCATCATTTTCAAAATAATCGAGATACAGCATCCGAGTATGCTGCTTTTGTCTGTTCAGTGATTCAGTTAAATCAGTTATCTTTTTAACCGGCACTCTTACCGCATTATGGTCAGAGAGATGCGGCACTATCCGACTTTTGAGCTGTTCCCACTGTTCCGTAATATTTAAATATGTGACACATTTATCCCAATAATTCTCCTGACCGCTTTCCACAATAAATGACCCTGATTCCTCTCCTTCAATCAGTTCAAGTATAGATTCAGCAGCATCTTCAACATATACTGCATCTTCAGTCCATTCCCTATCATTAATTGAAATGGCTATATCTGTAATGGCCGCAACAATGGCTTGTTGTATAAAAAAAGCGTTTGGCTGCCAAGGTCCGTAAGCGGAAGGCAGGTATATAATTTTGAAGTCTTCCACCAGGTTTTTTATCTGCCTTTGAAAATCTAAAACAGCAGTTTCCTCGTTCGTTTCCAACATTTGCATAGGCAAAATAAAAAGTACCTCTATATTCCCATTATATTTTTTAAGATAATCCAATATTGTTTCTCTAACTTGCACATTTAATAAGAGATGTTCTTGACGGAGCATGTAAAGATCATAAATAGAAAAAATAAACAGTTGGTTTTCAGCTGATCGGTTCTGTATTTTTTTTCTCCATTGTGAGAAGGAGTACTCGGCAAAATTAGCATTTCTTCCCACTTCAAGCCTTTTTTCATCTAAATAAGGGATTTTGCTTGTATCCTCTAAATGGATACCGTCAACCTCAATGCCTTTATTTAATAACGTTTTACAGACGTGAAAATTGACAAAGTCCAAAACGCCCCAAATGACAGCCTTGTCCATTTCATCACCCTCCCCAAACTACCCTTACTGAATCCTATGCTCTTCAATAAGGAATTATTTCACTTGAGGAGGGATGGTCACAAGACCGATTCGTGGCTGCTTAGAAATTTAACACATATTTTACCTAGCTGTTGCTTTTTTTCAAGAAGAATAAACATTGGATTTATATTTGAGGGTCCGAGGATCTGTTGATATTGTTTCGATTGGTTATAGGATCTGCCGCCTGCCAAAATGTGGATGATTTGAATAGGGCAGTCGTAATTAAGATTTACCGTATCGTCCATTTTAGAAATGGCGCTTTCAAGTTCCTGCTGATTTGTTTGATAGGCTGCAACTAATTCCCTGATTAACTTTTTATAAAAAAATTTATGTTCCTTTTCTTGCTGGAGATGATGTTTTAACGAAAGCACAGGATTTAGGAGGATAACCGATCTGATGTTGTCTTTCATTTTCTCCATTAATTTTAGAGCAACTAGCGCGCCCATGCCCTCTGCCAAAATATGAATTTTTTGATTAAGAATTTCACTTCGAATGACATGCTGATACAAGCTTTGCGCAAGCTCAACCGCATGATCACTGCCCCAGTTCCGCCCATAAAGATTCGAGGAAAAAATGGTGTACCCTTTTTCTTTTAAATCGTTGATTATGATTTGCTTTCCTTCATTTTGAGTCCAAAAGCTTTTACTCTCGTCCACAAAATGCCGTTCATCTCCGATTACTAAGACCCCAAACCCGGTTGGCTTTTCAGGATAATAAATAATATTCCATTGGGAATCCATTTGAAAACACCGACATTCCATAGATAAAACTCCTTTTTCCATATTTCCTCATGATAATGTATGTCATTTCACAAAAGATGAATGGGGCATTGCCTATTTTTTATTTGTAAAAGAAACCCTTTCATTAATTTCATATCATGTGGTAATATAAGATAGGATGTAAAATAGGCAGGTGAAAAAATATGCGTTTCTTTTGGACTTTTTTCTGGGCTTTTCTTTTAACAGAAATGCTTACATATGTAGTCAGCTCGATGTCCGGTGCGGCATTTGATTTCAAGCTTGGTGCCATTTTATCTGTAGGAATTACCATTTTAATTTTCGTTATTTCGACAGTTATTCCAAATGAGCCTGTTGAAAAACACTAAGACTTTTTAAAAAAGGTCCTCCCCCAATTGGAGGACCTTTTTTAATTCGATGGCTTTTATGAAAATATTTTTAAATCCACTGCCCCGTCTTCAACTGTAATCTCGACGTTTGTCCCATCATGAATTTTTCCTGCAATAATGTCACGAGCAAGCTTTGTTTCAAGATTTCGCTGAATATAACGTTTCAGCGGTCTTGCCCCGTATACAGGATCAAAGCCATGTGCGGCGATGAATTCCTTCGCTTGTTCATCAATCGTAATATCGATTTGTTTCTCTTTTAACCTTGCCTTAAGCTCTTTTAAAAGCTTGACGACAATATTCTTAATATCGGCCATAGACAACGGCTTAAAGAGAATCGTTTCGTCTATACGATTTAAAAATTCCGGCCGGAAGTGTGCTCTCAGAAGATTCAACACTTTTTCTCTCGTTCCTTCTGAGATTTCTTGTTCATTTTCATTTCGTTCGAGTAAAATGTGTGACCCTATATTAGATGTCATAATAATGACTGTATTTTTAAAGTCAACAACCCGGCCTTGGGAATCTGTAATTCGTCCATCATCAAGTGCCTGCAGGAGGATATTGAATACTTCAGGATGCGCCTTTTCAATTTCATCCATCAATATTACCGAATACGGTTTTCGACGGACTGCTTCCGTTAATTGGCCGCCTTCCTCGTAACCTACGTAGCCGGGAGGTGCACCAATAAGACGTGAAACAGCATGCTTCTCCATATACTCCGACATATCAATCCGGATCATATGCTCTTCACTGTCGAATAAGCTTTCTGCCAGCGCCTTCGCAAGTTCTGTTTTACCAACTCCTGTCGGGCCTAAAAACAAAAATGAACCAATTGGTCTGTTCGGGTCTTTAATCCCCGCGCGTGCCCTTAAAACAGCGTCAGCAGTTAAACCTACTGCTTCATCCTGTCCGATGACCCTTTCGTGCAGGATTGATTCCAGTCTTAAAAGCTTTTCCCGCTCACCTTCGACAAGCTTGGAAAGCGGAATCCCTGTCCATCTTGAAACAATATTGGAAATCTCTTCTGCAGTTACTTCTTCACGTAGAAGCCGGTCGTCACTTTCAGCTTTTTCTTCAAGTGCCAATAGCTCTTTCTCCGCAGCTGGGATGAGACCGTGACGAAGCTCTGCTGCCTTGTTTAAATCATATTTATCTTCTGCCTGCTCCAGTTCGCGGCGAAGTTTTTCAATTTGCTCCCGTTTTTCCTGTAATTTATTAATGGTTTGTTTTTCCTCAAGCCACTTCGCCTTCATAGCATTTGTCTGTTCCTTCAAATCTGCCAACTCTTTTTGCAAGGCGCGGAGTCTTTGTTTACTAACCTCATCCTGCTCTTTTGTTAACGCCGCTTCTTCTATTTCCAATTGCATTACCCGGCGGGTCACTTCATCCAGCTCAGTTGGCATGGAGTCAATTTCGGTCCGAATCATAGCACACGCTTCATCGACAAGGTCGATTGCTTTATCCGGCAAAAAGCGATCCGTAATATAGCGGTCAGAAAGGACAGTAGCAGCGACCAAGGCCTGGTCGTGAATTTTGACCCCATGATGGACTTCAAACCGTTCCTTTAATCCCCGTAAGATAGAGATTGTGTCTTCGACATCCGGTTCTTGAACAAGGACCTGCTGAAATCTCCGTTCAAGTGCAGGGTCTTTTTCAATATATTTACGGTGCTCATCAAGTGTGGTTGCCCCGATACAATGCAGCTCACCCCGGGCCAGCATTGGTTTTAACATATTTCCGGCATCCATCGCTCCATCAGTTCTTCCCGCACCTACAATCGTGTGGATTTCATCGATAAATAGCAATATTTGCCCTTCACTTTTTTTAATTTCATTCAAAACTGCCTTTAATCTTTCTTCAAATTCACCTCTAAATTTCGCACCAGCAATCAGTGAACTCATATCCAAGGCAAAAATAGTCTTATCCTTCAAGCCTTCTGGTACATCTTTTCTAACAATCCTTTGGGCCAATCCTTCAACAATGGCGGTTTTCCCTACACCAGGCTCACCAATTAGAACGGGATTATTTTTGGTTTTCCTTGAAAGAATGCGGATAACATTTCTTATTTCTGTATCTCTGCCAATGACAGGGTCCATTTTCCCAGCTCTTACTTCTGTTACAAGATCCCGCCCGTATTTTTTTAAAGCATCATATCCCGCTTCAGGATGTTGTGTTGTCACCCTTTGATTCCCCCTTATTTCTTTTATAACCTTTAAAAGATCTTCCGAGGTGCGGCCAAATGAATGAATAATTGTTTTCAATTCCGTATCGTTCGCGTTTGCTGCAGCAAGCAGAATATGCTCGATGGATAGATATTCATCAGCGAATTTTGCCGCGTATTCTTCAGCACTTACCAATAATTTTTGCAGTTTGGCTGTGATATAAAGCTTTCCCTGTTCAATTCCACTTCCGGTTACCTGCGGTTTCTTGGCAAGAGCCTTAATCAAACTGTCTTCAGTTTTTTTAGCGGAAATCCCGGCCCTTTCCAAAACGGATGCAGCAAGACTGTCATCTTGGTTTAAAAGCGCTAATAACAAATGGGGCTCTTCTATTTCTTGGTGGCTATATTTAATGGCGATACTTTGAGCATCCATTAAACCATTCTGCATCCGCTCCGTCATTCGGTTTAAATCCATGAGTTTTCACACCCTTTGACCTTTTTTGACCTATTACTTATATTATAATTCATCCTTCATTTAAAAGTAAAATTTGAAAGAGCCATCCGGTTCCGGACAGCTCTTTCAACAAATTTATATTAATCATGGCTTTCTCTGGTAAGTCCATACACGGTCATCATTTGAGTTCTCCGGAAATCTGTCGCCGGCTTTTAACTTTATTTTTTTCGGATTGACTACGTTATCGCCTGTATCCCCAACTTCAATATAAACACCATTATTCGGTGCTTTTTTTCCCGGCCCGAATTGACGGCTTTGTCCCATGTTTTTCCCTCCTTATCTATTTCGATTTTATTATTCCCTTTAAGCCTTGGTTCATTAAAGGAAGTTCCTTCAATTTTACAAGGTTCGACAATATTTCCTAAGAAATATTGCTTTGTACCCAAATTTTGACGATTATATGAACTTATCCATCCATTTATTGCGATTGATTCATTATAAACAATATAATTACAGTAATATCTAGTAAATTTTTACTGAGCGATTCATCGCTTTTAAGTTCCCATTAAAAGGGGGTATCGGCATGCAGTCCATTAAAGAAATGCCTGTCACATTGTCGCGTCTTTTCGAAACAGTACAACATACAAAGAAAATGGAGAAAGGCTCCTTTCTGTTTCAAGAGGGAATGCCAGCAAATGAGCTATATATTGTTAAAAGCGGGATTCTTCATGTTAGTAAAATTATTCCTGATGGTAGAGAGCTTACCTTAAGGATGTGTTCAAGCGGAGATTTTGTGGGGGAATTACATTTATTCTCCCCTCAGCCAAAATATCTGTTAAGCGGACGAATTATTGAAAGCGGTGAAGCGGCGGTAATAAAGAGAGAGTTTCTGGAGGAAAAATTATCGCAAAATCTTCCTCTTTCATTTGAATTCATTCAATGGATGAGCCTTCAATACCGAAAAACTCAAACAAAATTTCGCGACTTGGTTTTACACGGAAAAAAAGGCGCCTTATATTCAACCTTAATTCGAATCAGCAATAGTTTTGGTGTCAAAACGAACAAGGGCATCCTGATTGAATTGCCTTTAACCAATCAGGAACTGGCTAATTTCTGTGGAACCTCCAGGGAGGTTGTCAATCGACTATTGGCTGACTTAAGGAAGACAGGGGTTATTTCCATAAATAAAGGCACAATCACCATTCATGACATTGATTATTTAAAAAATGAAATTGATTGCGAAGATTGCCCTGAGGATATTTGCAGGGTAGATTGAAATCAAATTAGCGGCTGACTCAGTTTTTCGAGTCAGCCGTTTCCTTATCATGCATCTGTTTTAATAATCGAACAATCTGTTGCTCAGCTTTTGCATCACCAATATGAAAGCATGGAACTTCCAAAACCTCACTTATTGCCCCCTCCAGCTCTTCCTCCCAATAAACAACCGCTGCAATATTTTTTAGCTTTCTTATTAGCGAAAGGTCACGCTTATCCCGCAGGAGGATCATCTTTGGAAAACTTTCTTGTTTATGGCCTTCAACCAAGATAATATCCAAATTAAATAAACCAAGCAGGTTTATTTGTTTATCCAATTTGAACTCTAACTGTTCGGTTTGCAGGAGTAGCCTTCCCTCTCCTTCGACAATCGAAGCAATCGCACCCGCTGCAAGATGTCTGGTTGAGTCCTTTTTAGGCAAAACATCTGGTTTACCGCCATGACCATGGTGTTTAATAACAGCCGTCATTAATCCCTCTGCCTTCAATCCATGAAGAAGCTTTTCAATAAATGTTGTTTTCCCGCTATCCTGGTAACCGGTAACTTGAAATATGACCGGTCTTACCAAGGCCATTCACTGCCAAACTGATCTTCAAGCAAAAGAACATCTACCTCAGTTCCGGCAGCGAACCCACGTGTGCCACCCGGGAGGATGGTTAATGAGTTTGCACCGGCAAGACTCATGATAATGTTGGATTTATCCAGACCGCTTGGCGTCACCTTTAACCGGCCGTTCTCGATAAAAACAGAGCTGCGCACAAATCTTGTAAATGGATTAGCTTTTAGAAAATCCACCTCAAGGATTGCTTGCTCCTTCCTTAAATGAGGTTTTTCAGAAAAAAGCATTCTGCGTAAAATTGGCCTTGCAAACAATTCAAATCCAACATAGCAAGCAGACGGATTACCGGATAAACCAAAAAGGAGCTTTCCGTTATGGCTGGCCACTGTTGTAACACTTCCAGGCCGCATTGCCACTTTATTAAATAAAACCTCGGCACCAAGCTTTTCGTAAATCTCTGGCAGGTAATCAAAATCACCAACTGAAACCCCGCCAGTCGTAATCAACAAATCAACCTTGTTTACGGCATTTTTCACAGCCTCGAAGCAGGTATCAAATTCATCTGGAAGCTTTCCAAAATAGTGAACGATACCACCAACCCTCTCAATCTGGGCGGCAATCATATGAGAATTGCTATTGCGGATTTTGCCAGGAACTAAAGGGTCGCCAACATCCAATAATTCCGTACCAGTTGCAAACAGGCCAACAATCGGTTTTTTGGCTGCGGGAACATCCTTATAGCCAAAAGTGGCAAGCATGGCTTGAATTCCAGGGTTAATTAGTGTACCTTTTTTAACTAATACCTCGCCCTCTTTCGCATCCTCCCCACGAAAGGAAACGTTATCCCCCTTTTTAAAACTGCGCTTAATGGCCATAAACGGCTTCCCATCTTTTTCGTAGGTTTTCGCTACTTCGAACATAACAACAGCATCAGTTCCTTCAGGCATAATCGCACCAGTCATAATTCTGACTGCCTGATTTTCTGTTACGGTCATGTTGGAAACCATCCCCGCACCAATATGGTCAATTACCTCAAATTCCACCGGATTAGCTTGGGATGCATCTTGTGTATCTATTGCTTTAACAGCAAAACCATCATAGGGTGCCCTGTCAAAGTGAGGGACATCGCAGGTGGCAACTAAATCCTTAGATAAAAATCGGCCAAAGCTTTCTTCAATGTTGATATATTCCGTCTCACCGGACAATTGGTATTGCATTATTTTTTGAACTGCTTCTCCGATTGGAATGGGTTGTCGTCTTTCAAACAAAATTCATCGGCTCCTATCATTTTTGAACGTTATGTATTTTAACTGTATCCATTATAAGCTTACAAAAAACTAATAGACATATCAAAAGTCACAAATTCGAAACTTTCTCACGGAAGAATATAAAAATTCACGCTTGCAGTGTGATTTTAGTCACCTAGTTAAATTTGATTTTCCATTATGCTTAGTTTAGAAACCAAACCTTTTATCAAGGAGGAAGATTCATGTTGACATTCTCATTTTCCGCAAATTCTTTAGTTAAAGATATTGTAAATGAATTACCAAAAACAAGTGATGTATTTAAATCTTATCGAATCGATTTCTGCTGCGGCGGTAACATCCCGCTTTCCGAAGCTGCAACCCAAGGCAATCTTAATATCGATGCTATTTTAGAGGATTTAAAAGCGGTTTATGAAAAAAATGAGTCCAAAGAGACCGATTTAGAAGTTTGGACTAACTCTGATTCCAACACCATCATTGACCATGTGATCGCTAACTATCACCGGGCAACGGAAGAAGAATTTAAAATGCTTAGTCCTTATGTGACAAAGGTGTCCCGCGTCCATGGGGATAATCATCCGGAATTGCTAAAGGTTTATGAGCTTTACCATGAATTTAAAAAGGAATTGTTAGAACATATGGCAAAGGAAGAAGAAATTGTCTTCCCAATCATTAGAAAACTAGCGGACGGGACAATTGAAAACCGCGACGAAGCGATTAACATGATTGTGGAACTCGAAAAAGAACATGACCATGCCGGTGCCATATTGAAAGAGCTTCGGGAGATTACCGGCGACTTTACACCGCCGCTTGATGCCTGCGGTACGTACCGGCTAGTCTATAGCCGTTTAGAAGAACTCGAAGGACTAACCTTTATGCATGTTCATTTGGAAAATAACATTCTATTCCCTAGATATATCTAAGAAGAACAAAACAGCCTTCACTGCAGGCTGTTAGGCTGTCGGAATAACTTTCGATAGCCTTTTATTTTTCTTAAAGCTTTCAACAGGTCTGTTGATTAGCGCTCCAGGTGCTTCGCTTTCCGCGGGCGTGCCGGGAAGCCTCCTCGTCGCTAAAGCTCCTGTGGGGTCTCCCCTGCCCCGTACTCCCGCAGGAGTCTTCGCACCTTCCGCGCCAATCAACAGGTGTAGCCAAATAGAAACCTCAACTTACAAGATGAAGGATAAAATCGATGGAATCCAGGCGTGAAATGTCCCTCATAAAAGCAATTGAAATTAAAATTTTCAAAATATCGAAAAATAAACACGCTTTAGCAAGCGTTAGAATAAGTGTGTTGCAATATATGAGGTTGATTTGTCTCCCTGTTGATTGGAGCGGAGGGCACTCGACTCCTGCGGGATATAGAGGTCACTGGAGACCCCGCAGGCGCTTTCGGCGCCGAGGAGGCTCCAGGACCTCCCCGCGGAAAGCGAGTACCCGGAGCGGAAATCAACAGGCCCGTTAGCAGGGATAATCATAAGAAAACAGCCTACAATGCAGGCTGTTTTCTTTCGTTTGCGGTTTGTTTACCCGCCGATATAAGACATTTCGATTTTTTTACGATTTTTGTTTGTTTCGGCCGTTCTTTCATCCGAATATCTATCATTACGACCGTTCCAAATCTCCGCAATTCTTCCAAAAAGTTGTTCATCAGATGCGCCGTTTCTCATGAAATTACGAAGATCATGGCCATTACCGTTAAATAAGCAAGTAAAAATCTGGCCATTCGCTGAAAGACGGGCCCGGGTACAGCTGGAACAGAACGATTCCGAGACGGAGGTAATAAAACCAACATTGACATCGGTACCTTTATAGCGATAATGCTTAGCAACCTCACCAAAGTAAGCAGGGTCAACTGGTTCCAATTCAAATTCCGCCTTGAGCATTTCGTAAATTTCCTTTTTCGTCACAACATCATCCATTTTCCAGCCATTGGTGGAGCCAACATCCATATATTCAATATACCGGAGCTCCAGCCCTTTTTCTTTACAGAATTTAGCCATTGGAATAATGTCTTGGTCGTTTAAACCCTTTTTGACAACCATATTTAATTTAACGCCTAATCCTGCATCTTTAGCGGCTTGAATACCTTCTAGAACAGGACCGGTCCCAATTCCCCTGCCATTGATTTTGCCAAATAATTCATCATCTAGACTATCCAGACTGATATTCACTCGCTTCAAGCCTGCTTCCTTCAATTTCGCAGCCAATTTAGGAAGAAGAACGCCATTTGTTGTTAAGCCAATATCACTAAGGCCTTCAATGGCGGCTAGCTTTTCAATGAGAATCGGTAAATCCCTTCTTAACAGCGGCTCACCGCCTGTCAAGCGGATTTTTTTCACGCCTAACTGCACGAAGATTTTTCCTAACCGTTCAATTTCCTCATAGGTCAGGAGGGCACTCCTTGGCAGAAATTCAAAATCCGGCCCAAATTGATCTGCTGGCATACAGTATTGACAACGAAAATTACATCTATCAATAACGGAAATTCTTAAATCCCTTAATGGTCTATTAAATTTATCTGTAATGATTGTTTTTTCCATTTAATCAACTCCAATAAATAAAGAAGCTCATTTTATACCATTGTAACAGATGAATTTAAAAAATACTGTTACTTTCTTCACTATCCATATTTCCCTAAAAAAAATTGTCCAGTTTTCACTATATTGTCATTGTTTACTACTTCTACGTGGCTAATCTTGATATAAAATGTTACTAACGAATCCAAGTTATTTATATAGAAATATAGTACAGGGGTGGAGAAAAATGATTACGACGATGAAACCAACTCATTCAATTGAAATAAAAGAACTGCTTAAATTTGCTGATCGGAAGTTTAAAAGCGAACGGGGAAGATTTCTATTTCAGGAAGGGATGCTCGCTGATGAATTATATGTCATTATTTCCGGTAAAATTCAAATCAGCAAAATTACAGCAGACGGGCGGGAGCTGTCACTAAGAATTTGCGGAGAAAACGATATTTGCGGAGAATTAACCCTTTTCACTGATAGTCCAAAATATTTATTAAGTGCCAAGGTTCTTGAAGAAGGTGAAATCGCGGCAATAAAAAAAGAAGTACTTGAAAGTGAAATTTTCCAAAACAGTAAGCTAGCCTTTGAATTTATGAAGTGGATGAGCGATCACTTCCGCAAAACGCAGACAAAATTCCGCGACCTTGTCCTAAACGGAAAGCGCGGCGCCTTATTTTCAACTTTAATCCGGATGACCAATAGCTATGGAGTACCAAAAAGTGATGGAATATTAATCGACCTGCCGTTGACCAATCAAGAGCTGGCAAATTTCTGCGGCACTTCACGGGAAAGTACAAACCGTATCTTAAGTGAACTGAAGCGTGATAACATCATTTCCATTAAACGAGGTAAAATTACCGTCCTGGATTTGCAATACTTAAAAGATGAAATTGGCTGTGAAAATTGTTCCACTGTTTATTGCAGCATTGAATAGTTATTGAGAGAGGCAATCGAAAATCGATTGCCTCTATAAATTTATTGTGTCTGTTTTTCTCTTAAAGCCTTAGGAATATAAACGCAGAATGGTTCACTTTCTAAATAATCCCCAGTCATGGCGTATGCCCTTGATCTTGAGCCGCCGCAAACATGTCGGAATTCGCAGACACCGCATTTCCCTTTAAATCCATCTGGGTTTCTAAGTGCCTTAAAGATTGGCGACTCGCGGTAAATTTCCGCCAGAGGGGTTTCCCTAATATTTCCGGCCTTAACCGGAAGCAGGCCGCTCGGATAGACATCCCCAATATGGGATATAAACACAAATCCATTGCCGTCATTTACACCCTTTGGTGCACGGCCCAGACCATCAATTGAGCCCGTTAAGCCTTTTTCTGTCAACGCAGATAAATAGCTGATTTCCTCTGTCTTTTCTTTGGCTTCACGCATTTTTTGCTGGATTACCACACGGCGGTAATGCATCGCCTCCGTGGTTTTAATATCAAAAGGAACCCGCTTGCTTAGATCATAGAGCCATCTTAGCACCTTTTCATGCTCCACAGGCGATATCATATCAGATACCTGTCCCCTTCCGGTCGGAACAAGGAAAAAGACACTCCACAGAACACATTTTAATTCCTCAACCAATTTCGCCATTTCATCAAGATGTTCGTAATTATATCTGGATACTACGGTATTAATCTGAATCGGCATTTCCAGTTCATGTAAATATTTAATTCGTTCCATTGTTAAGTCAAAAGAGCCCGCTGTCCCGCGAAAATGGTCATGAATCTCAGCAGTAGGACCATCAAGGCTGAACGCCCAACGCGAAAGTCCGACTTCTTTAGCCTTACGCATCGCATCAATTGTTACGTTAGGAGTAGCGCTTGGTGTCATCGAAACACGTACCCCTTTTGAGACTGCGTATTTGGTAATTTCAAAAATATCCTCTCTCATAAGCGGATCTCCGCCGGTAAATACAAGAAGCGGATTATTCATTTCATATATCTGATCAATCAAATGCTTGCCTTCTTCAAGCGTAAGTTCTCGAGGGTCCCTCGTATACTGGGCATCTGCGCGGCAGTGCAAACATTTTAATTGACAAGCTCGAGTTAGTTCCCATATCACAATAAACGGATCTTTATTAAAGTCTCGGCTAAAATCCATCTTGAAACGCCTCCTATAAAACGGCTAGTTCAAACTAAATAGCCCTATTACTTCGTATTATAAAGATGTTTATGTTTGAAAAAAGTGAACTTCCTCACAATCCTTTTTCATTATATGGACGATTTGTGAATGAAAAAAAACAGTAGAGCGAAAAGCTCTGCTGTTTTATGAGATCGTTAAAACTTCGTATTTGGAGGCAAGCTCAACAAAGTCAGCCATTCCGCTTATTTTGCCAACTGTCAATTTTTCACTAACACCATAGTGGTCGGCACAGGTTTTACACGCAAAAATGTTAACACCCTTATCCTCCAACTCTTTTAAATGAACGGATACAAAGGAATCCTCAGTCAACGTGAATACCCCACTGTTCATGCAAAAAACAGCTGCTGGGAGTTCCTCTCTTTGTTTTAAAACAGTAAAGAAAGTCTCTAAAACATTCTCTCCTAAAACCTGGTCGCCTTTGCCCAACTGATTTGAACTAACTAAAATGACTTTATTTTTCATGCTGCGGATGGTCCCTTAACGAATTCCCAGTGCAATTTTTGCATAACGGGACATCATGTCCTTATTCCAAGGAGGATTCCAGACGATATTGACATCGACATCCTTGACTTCCGGAATATCAGACAATGCTCTTTTCACCTGATCAACAATTGTTCCGGCAAGTGGGCAACCCATTGCTGTTAATGTCATTGTAACCGTCAGTTTTCCCTCGTCGTCCATTTCAGTATTATATATTAAACCTAAATTGACGATATCGACGCCAAGCTCAGGGTCAATAACAAGCTCAAGGGCACCCATTATATTTTCTTTTAAATCTTCATTCATTTTATCTTCACTCCTGTTCAGTTTTATTGTAACCATTATAACAAAAGGTATTTCGAAAACCAGTATAGCGCGTTTCAGAAACATTTGAAGTGAATTTTTTTACAGTTTAAATATAAATTGATAACATATTGATAATAGAAACAAATACTTCCAAAGAGAGGTTTCAAATGACAGAAAGACATTTAATCGCATTGGACTTAGACGGAACTTTATTAAAAGATGATAAAACGATTTCGGAAAAAACGAAGAAAGTTTTAAAAAAAGCAAGAGAAGCTGGCCATATCGTGATGATCGCCACTGGGAGGCCATATCGTTCCAGCGAAATGTATTATCGAGAGTTGGATTTAGATACCCCGATCGTTAATTTCAATGGGGCTTTCATGCATCATCCCCGGAACCCGAAATGGGGCTTTTTCCATGAGCCGCTTGATATCCATGTTGCAAAAGATATTGTCGAGGCCTGCCGCAGCTTTCATTTTCATAATATCATCGCTGAAGTAATGGATGATGTCTATTTTCATTATCATGACCAAAAGCTGATTGAGATTTTTAATTTTGGCCATCCCAATATTACTACGGGCGATTTAAGTAATTATTTGAAGGATTCACCAACTAGCCTGCTCATCCATACAGAGGAAGACCAATTAAAGAAGATCCGCGACCATCTATCTGATGCACATGCCGAAGTCATCGATCACCGCAGCTGGGCTGCCCCATGGCATGTTATCGAAATCATTAAGTCCGGCTTAAATAAGGCAGTAGGGTTAAAGAAAGCGGCGGATTATTATGGTATCTCCAAGCAAAGAGTGATTGCCTTTGGCGATGAAGATAATGACTTGGAAATGCTTGAATACGCCGGTTATGGAATTGCGATGGGAAATGGCATTGACCAAGTAAAAAATATTGCCAATGATGTTACTCTTACCAATGAAGAAGATGGAGTCGCAGAATATTTGACGGATTTGTTACGGTTAAAATAATTACACCTATTCACCATTGTTTACCTATATGAACCCCTCAATGTTGGAGCATACTATGGATGAAGCAGCTAAGCTGTTTCAATCCGAGCTTTTAGCATATTGGAGGGATTCGAATGGGTAGATCAAACAAATCAAAACGCTTTGTCCAGCAAGGAAAGGATTCGGTCAACAAGCATTCAGAACGGATTCCTTATCACATGACCTACGCTGAAGCAGAAGCTCAGAAAATGGCCAATGTGCAAGAATCCTCGCTTGGAGGAATTTAACGATGGGTAACCGTTTATTCCAGGAAGCACGTAGATTTGTTGAATCGGCAAAAACTGCCGGCCCAGGTGAACGCGACACGGCAGTGGCCAAAGCCAAGAATGCCTTAAGTTCTGCTTATGCCAACTCGACGGTCGCTGAGCAAAGACAGCTCCAAGAAATGCAACAAGAGCTTGACCAGATCCAATGATAAGAAAAGCGGAAGTGCCTTGAACAGGGGCGACAGGCATAAGACGAGCCGGCTAGAAGGCTGCCTTTTAGCCTTCTTGACGGATTGGCTGTAGACCTGCGAGCCCCTAGGCGCTGAAGCTGGACAGTAAATGAGGAAAGCGGAAGTACCTTGGGAGGCGACTTCCGCTTTTTTCATTCAAATCTTTCTAATAATGCAGGGTAAGGATTACTCCTCCCGCCCTCAGCATTTTTTTCGTAAAAATTCAGAAAGACACCGCCATGGTTTGGAAGCTTTTCAGCTGGAATCTGAATATCTACTTTAAAAGGTCTCCACTGGTCACCTTTTCCAGTAACATCAAGCTTTTGCTCCCTCAGGAATTCTCTATGCCCATCCTCCACCGAATAATAAACCACCCTGCTTGGTGACTTTACTTCTCCGCTGACTCGGTAGTTTCCTTTTGCTCCTGATACCCTTATATTTCGGAAAACAGCATTTTCCTCAGGTACATATATTTTATGCGTTATGGTCAGTTTCGAGCGGTCAGTTATCGGTTTGCCGTTTAAGCTTGCTGCCCTTAAAACGGCTTGGATAGTATATTCCCCCGCTGGAACTCTTTCTCCCATAAAATGATAGTCCCACGTCTCAAGCCACTTCTTGCTGCCATGGGCTTTAAGATTGATGGTTTGAAACGCCTGAAGGAAAAACCGTCCTTTTGAGTAGTCATATACTTCACGGGCTGCAGTATCGAAAATTTTAATTTCATAAAATTGTGAAGTGGGAAATTCAAAATGGAGCGGGAAATCCTCCTCATTTTTTAAAAACATTTCGATCGTTAATTGCTCAGGCATGCTTGTTGGGATTACATAAAATTTGTATGCCAATTGGTCCACCCCATTTGCATCTGCTTTTATTACCATCGGAAAGAAAAGTAACATGATACAACATAATATACGCATATTGAGCTCCTTTTTCCTTTAGTCTCTGCGAAAAAAACCGTAAACTCCGGTTGTTTGAATTATATTTGTAAACGCATGGGGGTCCACTTCTTTAATTACTCTCTCTAAATCAAATAATTCATAGCGCGTAATGACGATCATTAACATTTCTTTTGTTTCGTTAGAAAAAGCACCTTTCGCCGGAAGCATGGTGATTCCTCTGACCAGTTTCTTATGAATCGCTTTCTTAAGCTCATCCGCATTTTTCGTAATAATAAACGCGGTAAGCTTAGCGTGCCTCGTATGAATCGCATCGATCACCCTTGTTGAAGTGTATAAAAAAACAAGCGTGTACAAAGCTTTTTCCCAGCCATACAGGAAACCTGCTGTAATAATAATAATGCCATTTAAGAGAAGCATATATGGACCAATCGGTTTATCCTTCATTCTTGAAAGCACCATCGCAATAATATCAAGCCCTCCGGTAGAGGCGCCCCATTTTAAGGTGATCCCGACGCCCGCCGCAATAATGACGCCGCCAAAGACAGCATTAAGCAAAATATCATGAGACATCCGATGGATTGGAATAAGCTCCAGAAATAATGATGAAAGAACAACACTAAGAAAACTATAAATGGTAAAGGACTTCCCTACCTTCTTCCATCCCAGAAACGCAACTGGAATATTTAATAACAACAGCAAGACCCCCATTGAAATATTCAACGGAGTATATTCGGTCAATACTTTAGAAAGCAACTGAGCAATTCCTGTAAAACCGCTTGAATAGACATTTGCGGGAATAAGAAATAAATTCATTCCAAGAGCAGTCAAAAAAGCACCCACAATGACGATGACGATTTTTTTTGTTTCCTGCCAAACCATTGATAAATCCCCCTTTATTTTTACTTCAACCTTAACAATTTAATTGTTTTTTCCATATGAAACCTATACACTTAAAACGAGTATGATATGATTTTGAATGAGGTGAGCTTCATGCAGGTAAAAATACTAGCTGACAGCGCATGCGATTTACCTAAAAGTTTTTATGAAGAAAACAACGTCACATTACTTCCCTTAAAGGTCCTCATTAACGGTGAAGAATATGAAGATGTCAAAAGCATTGACCCGAAAGCGGTTTATAATTCTATCCGGAATGGATCAGTACCGAAAACTTCTCAGGTTTCACCACTTCTGTTTGAGGAAGTATTCACAAAAATGGCGGAAAATAATGAAGACGGAATATACATAGCCTTTTCATCCGAACTATCCGGAACATATTCAACCGCTGTTATGATTCTTGACCAAGTCAAGGAAAAATATCCAAATTTCAATTTAACCATTGTCGATACCAAATGTGCCTCTCTCGGCCAAGGCATAATTGTGATGGAAGCAGCGAAACTTGCAGCACAAAATGCAGCAAAGGATGAAATCTTAAGGGATGTTCAGTATAGAGCAAACCATATGGAGCATCTTTTTACGGTTGAAGATTTGGATTATTTAGCTAAAGGCGGCCGTGTCTCAAAAGCTTCGGCATTTCTTGGGGGCTTATTAAATATTAAGCCGGTTTTAAATGTGGAAGACGGCAAACTGGTTCCAATTGAAAAGATTCGCGGTAAGAAAAAGGTGCTCCGGCGCCTAATTGAACTGGCATATGAACGTGGCGAGAACCTGTCAAACCAGATTATTGGCATCAGCCATGCGGATAATGAAGAGACGGCACTAGAAGTAAAAGCAATGCTTGAGGAGGAATTCCAGCCAAAAGAAGTTTATATTTCCTCCATCGGCTCAGCAATTGGGGCCCATACTGGAGCAGGGACCATCTCCATTTTCTTCTTAAATAAAATTCCTTCATAAATAAAAAACAGAGCTCTGGGCTCTGTTTTTTATTTTGCTAATTGCATAAATTCAACTACGCCTCATGAACCGTCCTATCGGCAAGTTTTCATTTATGATCTGTTTTCTTCGAGTACTGATTTTTGCCTGCTTGACGATTTTTTTCTCGCATCATATTTTTTTCATGGTGCAGTGCATTATTGTCTTGTGCCTTTTTATCATTATCGGATGTGTGTGGCATGTCCTTACCCCTTTCCATCTGCTTTCGCTTAATAGTGTCTGTCAATTTGGAAAAGAGTATGTACGCCAAAATCTACTCCTTCTTGACGTAGGTCCAAAAGTCTTCCTGGTATACCTTTCCTTCTTTGATGAGCTTACCCAGAGCTCGTTTAAAGGCGGCTTTGCTTAAGCCAAAACGCTCTTGAATGTCTTCTGGCATGCTTTTGTCACTGTACGGCATGGCACCATTTCTGCTTATCAGATATTCATATAGTTTGGCTGCATCAGAATCCTGGGACTCCTGTTTTCTTGCAAGTAAGGAAACGTTTATCGTTCCGTCCTCCTTAATATCAATGACTCGCCCCTCAACCTTCTCACCCAGGCGCGGCTCAATCCGACGCTGCGACTCATGAATGAACCCTTTGAAGCCTTCAATAGTGTAAAGCCAACTGCCGACTTTGGCCGTTCGGTAAATATACCCTTGCACATTTTTATTAAATTCTTGTCTCGATGCTTTCACCGCAATAGATTGGATAACCTGGTCACTGGCAAGCTTGGCGTATAAAAGATTATTCCGGTTGACCCTTAGGGTTATATAAACCATATCCCCTTCCTTGGGCCAAACCGATTTATGCACTGGTAAATCTTCGGCACCAAGGAGAATGTCTTTCTTTAACCCGATATTTAAAAAGACACCGATCTCCTCTTTTACATCTATCACCTTTATCCAGGCGTAGCGGCCGACGGCCACTTCAGGTATCGTCGTGGAGGCCGCAGGACGTCCCTGAGAATCCACATAGATAAACACTTTTATCTCGTCGCCTTCCGCAACCTCTCGATTCACTTCATTATTATGAAGCAATACATCTTCTTCGCCATCTGTTAAAAAATAGCCGAATTCAGCTTGACGGGCTACCGTTAAAGTTGTTGTTTGTCCTATAAGTTCTTTTATTGCCATTATCTTATACTCCCCTTTTCCATCTTGGAGTTTTCCTTTAGGTTGTTTGAACTGCTATATTTTACTATAATGTAGACATAAAGGGAAACTTTAGCAAATTCGGAGGTTTTGTCATGTCAAAAGATAGCTCATTTGATATTGTATCCAAAGTTGAATTTACAGAAGTCACTAATGCCATAACACAAACGATGAAGGAAATTAGTACACGCTACGATTTTAAAGGAAGTAAAAGTGAAGTTTCATTAGATAAAGAAGAATTGGTACTTATTTCTGACGATGAATATAAAATGGACCAGCTTAAAGATGTTTTGCTCAGCAAATTAATTAAACGGGGCGTCCCGATTAAAAATCTTGATTATAGTAAAATCGAAAAGGCCTCAGGCGGTACGGTCCGTCAAAGAGCCAAACTTGTTCAGGGCATTGATAAGGAAAATGCAAAAAAAATTAACACTATTATTAAAAATAGCGGGCTGAAGGTCAAAAGCCAAGTCCAGGATGACCAAGTCCGGGTCAGTGGCAAAAATCGAGATGATTTGCAAAAAATCATTTCCCTTGTTCGTGAAGCAGATCTCACCATTGATGTTCAATTTATTAATTATCGGTAATGTTAAAAGAGGCTGCCTTTGGGCCGCCTCTTTATCTCTTTATTCTACTGTTTTCGTTTTGCTCCGTCTAAAAATTAACAGAAGAAACCATATCGCTAGAATTATCGGTACTATTGCCGCGGCGATAAATTTTAGGTTTAGGCCTGTTTTTTCTGCAAGGACATATATTTCAGAATTGTCCCTGTCAACGATCAGAATATATTGATTATCACTGCTGCGGACAAGGTCACCGCCAAGGAGGCCGCGGAGCTCTTTACCTCCTTCTATTTGGTCGCCCTTTAAGGTAACTTTTTGCGATTTGTTTGTATTATTGACTGCAACAATCGCTGTTTCCCCTTTATAAACACGCTTATAAACAGCCATCCCGGATTTTTCATAGAGCGTTTCCATTGTTCCTCTGGTTAAGGAAGGCAGCTGATTTCTCAATTCACCGAGCTTTGTCATATAGTCGATTAGATCTTTTTCTGCCCGGAAATTCATCAATCTTCGATTATCCGGGATATCTCCGCCCGTCAAGGCAATTTCCGTCCCATAATAGACAACGGGAATCCCTGGTGTCGTATAAAGATAGGTCAAGGCAGTCTTCCATCTGGCTCCAGGGAATTGTCTTTCATCCACTATATCTCTGGTAAATCTTTTGGTATATTCATTATCAAAAAAATGAGCATCTAAATTTTGTTTGTCCGCTGCTGGATGAATTAATTGAAAGGAGCGGTCTGTAGTGGCAAACACCTGTCGCATTTGTTCACTCTCGTTATAATCAAATAAGCTATCAATTCCTGCTTCCCGATAAACTCCCACGTCATCAGCTGTGTTTCCGTTTGTGACTCCCATCAATAAAAAGTCTTTTTTCTCCTTTTTTACAGCAACTGAAAACTCGCGCCAAAAGCTGATTGGAACTTTATCGATTTCCGGGAGGCTGTAACCATCAATCTTCGTTTTCTTGATCCACCATGTAGCGGCATCAATTAAATTTTCGCCCTTTACCTCTGTATTTGCAGGAAAATCAATTATTACCCGCAATTTCCTTTTATGTGCTTCGTTGACAAGCTTCTCGAAATCTTTCATTGTTCCAAAATGCTCGTCCACTTTATAGTAATCCTTCACCCAATAACCGTGATAACCATTTTCCCTGTTATCAAAAATTGGAGTCAAGCGAATTGCCGTGAATTCCATGTCTTTTATGTAATCAAGCTTATCAATAATTCCTTGAAAATCCCCGCCATTGTACTTTTCGAGATTCTTTGTATCCACATCAAAATCATTTTGGGTATTCCCGTTATTAAACCGGTCAATCATGATAGAATAAATAGTTTCATCCTGCCACTGTCGATTTTCTTTTGTTACATTTGCATAGGCCGGTGACGAAACCCCAAGTATAATGGCGATTAAAATGAGTATAATCCTTTTCATCTAGCTTCCTCCTCATAAAAAGAGAAGAGGATTCCCTCTTCCCTACATCCATTTTAATCTAATTAAGTTTTTATTCCAAATTTAATTTACGATATTGATATTGTAATCCTTGAACCATGTATGAAGCTGAACAAAGTAGGCTAATAACTGCGGTCCTGTCATCAACTGGCCAAACCAAGGCTCTTTGAACGAGTTTCCTCCAGATTGAGTCAGTTTTTCCAATTGCTCTTTGTCAAAAAATTCATGAATAGCTGAAGACTTATCTTGTAAAATAGCCAGCATCTGATTTTGAACGGCCTTCGTATATTCAGGATTATGTGTTTTTGGATAAGGGCTTTTTTTACGGTACAATACTTCCTCAGGCAAAATGCCTTCGAAGGCCTTCCGCAGAAGCCCTTTTTCCCTGCCGCGGTACATTTTCATCTCCCACGGGATATTCCAAACGTATTCTACTACACGGTGGTCTGCAAATGGGACTCTGACCTCGAGGCTTGCCCCCATGCTCATTCGGTCTTTCCGATCCAACAAAGTGGTCATAAACCATATCATATTGATATAGAATAACTCTCTTCGCTTTGATTCCTCCAAGCTTTCTCCTTCTAATTTAGGCGTTTCGGAAATGGCCTGACGGTATTGTTCCAAGCTATATTCACGTAAATTTAACCGGTCCTTCCAAAACGGCTTTAATAAATTTTCCCTTGACTCAACTGAACGCATCCACGGAAAGCCTGGGCGCTCTAAATCTTCCTTGCGATGAAACCATGGGTAGCCGCCAAAAATTTCATCCGCACATTCACCTGACAGACTAACAACAAAATCCTTTTTTATTTGTCTACAAAACCATAGTAAGGAAGAGTCTATATCGGCCATACCTGGTAAATCCCGAACGTGAACGGCTTCCACTAATGCATCAACTAATTGCTGCTGTGAAATAATTTCACTATGGTGTTTCGTTTGAAACGTATCTGTCATGAGATTAATATATTTTTCGTCGGAATCCGGCTGAAATTCATTCGCAGTAAAGTATTGCTGATTTCCCTCATAATCAATCGAATACGTTTGAAGCTGCCCTTTCCCTTGCTCTTCTAAGCCTTTCGCGGCAATGGCTGTAATGATACTCGAATCCAGACCTCCTGACAATAAGGTACATAAGGGTACATCCGAAACAAGCTGTCTTGTGATGGCATCGCTGACTAAGAAACGTACTTTTTCCGCTGTTTCCTCCACATTATCCTTATGCTCCTCGCTTTTTACATTCCAATAACGCCAAATTTTCAAGCCGTTTTTGGAAAAGGTGAGGGCATGTGCCGGCCTTAATTCGTTAATCCCTTTAAAAACACCAGATCCTGGCGACCTCGATGGCCCAACACCCAAAACCTCTGCCAGACCCTCATGAGTAATCTCTGTTTTCACCTCTGGGTGGGCAAGGATAGCTTTTAACTCTGATGCAAACAATACCCCATCCTGATGTTCTTTGTAAAATAACGGTTTTACCCCCAATCGGTCGCGTCCGATAAAGAGCTGCTCTTTTTTGCTATCCCAAACCGCAAAGGCATAGATCCCATTTAAATAGTTCACACACTCTTCCGCCCATTCTATATAGGCAGTTAACAGTACTTCTGTATCAGAATGACCATTAAAAGAATATCCTTTAGTAAGGAGAATTTTGCGCAAATCTTCGGTGTTGTATAATTCTCCATTGTAGCAAATTGTATATGTTGAGCCATCCTTTTGTTTGGACATGGGCTGACGTCCCCCAGCAGGGTCAACGACGATCAGCCGCTTATGACCGAAACCTACATGTGTATCTGTCCATAGATTTGTTTCATCAGGACCTCTTTTTGCCAATGTTTGCGTCATCTTTTCAATTGCATGTTGTTCTTTCCCAACCCATTTTTTAAAATCAATCCATCCTGATATACCACACATGTAATTTTGTACTCCTCTCTGTTATTGCAGTTAATTCACTGCTTAGATGGTGATTATTCTATTCAGCCCAAATGAATTGGTTAATTGTCCATAACAGAAATGGTATCGATCAGTTTGTCTATATACTTACGTTAAATAGATTTTTTTTAAAATAGTTGAGGTTATAAAATCCCTTTAAGATGTCAAAAAAGGAAAATGAAAGCATCTGGCATGGAGGTTAACAATGAATCGACAACAACGAATCCATCTATACGATATTCAGGAGCGGTCTTATACAGAAGGGACCGTTGAACAAATAAATGGTCAATGGATATTTTTTGATGAGGAAACAGAGGAAGCTTCTATGTTGGAGGAATTTCTTCACCAGGAAATCGAAATTCTTCGGATGAACCGCTGGAAAAAGGGAATATTGTATGAACCAGGCAACATCCGAATTGGTAACGAAGTAACGATGCTGCGGGATCATGATACTGTAAGAATTAGGAAGCATTTAATCTACTCTCTCGAACGACTTTTAGATGGAATTAATGATGATGCCTTTTTCCAATTTGTAACGACCTTGAATTCTTTAGATTTTTCCATTTATGACTGTATTTACTGTTATAATCATTTGTCCTTTCTTTCGGATGAGAATCGTAAAGATGGGGTCAATTTTATGGTTTTTGATAATCAAGAGCTCATTTGCAATGTGCAGCATCATTTTTGTTATTATGAAAAGGTCAACGACCGGTTTGAGTTTACAATTAACACTGGCAAGCGATTAATCATTGAAAAAATGATTTCATAAAATAAAAGAGGCTAAAGTGAGCCTCTTTTATTTATTCTCCAATGTATTTTGCATAAAGTGATTTTGCTTTGACAATGTCATTGGTTCCATGGATCAGGACCCTGGCATCTTTGAATATGACAATGGAGATCCCTTCTTCGGGAGAAAACCGGACGAGAAAGTCATTTCCCGCTGCTTGAGTGCTGTTTACAAGCCTTGCACGAACTTTATTTAAATCTAGCTCCCGTTTCCTTCTGGGATTGACCTGCACTGTGTTCCGCCCGCATAGGGATGTATAGGATGCCTGATGCTCCGAGGAGCGGTCCAGAAAGTCAAATCTCCTTTCCACGCAGGCCGAACAATTAGGATTTCGCCCCTGTGAAATATCCATTTGCATCGTCGTCATATCCCAGATATCGATTTGTTCAAGATTAGGAGTCGTCTTTGCATCAACTAGATATTTGATGGTTTCCATTGCCTGAAAGGAACCGATAATATCTGTTAAAGGAGAAAGAACGCCAACTGTATCACAGGTTTCCCCCAATCCTTCCGGAACATCTGGAAATAGACAGCGGTAGCATGGAGTAATCCCTGGTTTGATGACGGCAAACATTCCTCTTGAACTGACAGCGGCCCCATGAACCCAAGGAATGCCATACTTAATGGCCACATCATTGATCAAGAAACGGGTCATAAAATTGTCCGTTCCATCCACAATTATATCCATCCCACTTATCAGCTCTTCAGCATTATCCAAATTAACATCGGCAATAACCGCATCAACCTTGACGGATGAATTAATTTTATTCAGCCTTTTTTGCGCGGCAATCGATTTTGGAAGATTTAATTCCGCATCCTCTTCATCAAATAGCGTCTGCCGCTGGAGATTGGACAGCTCCACCACATCCCGGTCAATCAGCCTAAGATAACCGACACCTGAGCGGACTAGATGATTCGCAATAACCGTCCCAAGCGCACCTGCTCCGATCACAACCACTCGGGCTTCCAGCAATTTCTTTTGTCCCTCTTCCCCAATGGCCCGAAACAGAATTTGTCTCGAATACCGCTCCAAGTTACTCATCCAACCGCCCCATTTCTACAAATTAATGAATCGCAATTATTTCTATTTTATCAAATTAATAATCTCCTACTATCCCATTAATTTTAATTTTAAAAACATTGTAAAAATGATACAATAAATATTGGATTTAAAGATAATTTTTGGGAGAAATCTCTTATTAAAAAAATATATAAAAATAAGAGATGTTGCTATACATTTTAATAGGAAGAGGGGAATTAGCTTGAATTTAGGTGGTTTTAAAAACAAAGAAGTAGTCGTCGATTTATCATCTCGTACCATTGATTACAGAACTATCAACGAAGCAGATGCAAAAAAGTATATTGGCGGACGGGGGCTTGGCGTCAAATATGTTTTAGATAACGGCCCCGATGTGGAACCGCTCTCATCTGAGAACCTGCTTTGCATCATGACTGGTCCTGTTACAGGTTCACGCTCCTCGATGAGCGGACGCCTTTGTGTTGTCACAAAATCCCCGCTTACAGGAACCGTAACAGATTCTCACATGGGGGGATGGACAGCAGCACGCCTTAAATGGGCAGGTGTCGATAATATTCTCATCAAAGGGAAAAGTGACCAGCCTGTTTACCTCTACATCGAAGAAGGCAAAGCCGAGCTTCGCGACGCCTCAAGCCTGTGGGGAACAAGCGCCAGAGAATTTGTTAAAGCGATGAAGGACCAATATGGGGAGAAGGACCTGAGTGTCATGACCATTGGCCAGGCCGGTGAAAATACCGTCCGCTTCTCATGCTTCATCAACGAGCATGACCGGGCTGCAGGACGCGGCGGAACAGGAGCGGTTGCTGGTTATAAAAAATTAAAAGCGATTGTCATTAAAGCTGTCCAAAAAGGCAATATGCCGGCGCCAAAGCTTGAAAACGAATATAAAGAAGCCAACAAAAAGGCGGTTAAAGCGATCTTAGATGGCGGGTTGACCGCTCCAAATAAAGGCGGTTTATCCGTATACGGAACGAACGTATTAACCAATATCATCAATGAGGTTGGCGCGCTTCCAACAAAGAACTCCCAATTCACTCACTGGGAGGAAGCCGAAAAGCATAGCGGTGAGTATGTAAACACACACCTTCGTGTTGCCAACAACACCTGCCACGCCTGCCCAGTCGGTTGTAAAATTGAAGTCGAAGTAAAGGATGGCAAGTATAAGACGCGGGTCGAAAGCATCGAGTTTGAATCTGCTTGGTCACTTGGCTCCAACTGTTTGTTAAGTGATGCAGAAGCTATTTCCTATATGATTGACCAATGCAATGAATACGGTCTGGATACCATTGAGCTTGGCCATGCGTTTTCAGTGACTATGGAGGCATACGAGAAAGGGATTATTAGTGAAAAGCTTAACTGGGGCGATGCAGACGCGATGATTGAGTTGACTAGAAAGATTGCTCTGCGTGAAGGTTTAGGAGGCATTCTTGCCGAAGGACCTGCCCGCGCTGCTGCCCATTTTGGAGCACCTGAATTATCCATGTCCGTTAAAGGACAGTCCATCCCTGCCTATGACCCTCGCGGTATTCAAGGTATTGGTCTTGGATATGCAACAAGTAATCGCGGTGCCTGCCACCTGCGCGGTTATACCGTGGCAAGTGAAATTGCCGGAATTCCGGAACCAACCGACCGCTTAAAGCCAGAAGGCAAGGGCGAATTATTAAAGGTATTCCAGGATATGCTAGCCTTCGGTGATTCAATGAATATTTGTAAGTTCTCCTCCTTCTCTGAAAATGCTGAGCATTATGCCGAGCAATATAGTGCGATGACTGGTATTTCGCTAACAGCTGAAGATGTCATGAAGGCAGGAGAAAGAATTTACAATCTTGAACGCTATTATAATAACCTTGCCGGTTTTAACAAGCGAGAAGACGATTTCCTTCCAAAACGCTTTACGGAGGAACCAGCATCAGGTAATAGTGCCGGGTTTGTCAGCCGCATGGATATTATGCTTGAAGAATACTACCAAGTACGTGGATGGAAAGACGGAGTTGTAACCGAAGAAAAACTTCGTGAATTAGGGATTATTGACCATCAAGGACAATTAGTTTAATAGTTAATTTGAAAGAGGCTGACTCCTAGATGAGACAGCCTCTTTTCTTAGCCTCCAACCCTGGAGGTTTTATATCGATATTTTTTTATTAGTTCTTCAAGGTCGCTCTCACTTTCTGCACAAAAACGAACAAAGACAGCATTCACCTTAAAAGTTGATGTAATAGTTATGATTTCCTCTGATAGGATCTGACCTGACCAGTATTCTGCCGAATATGTATATGGGAAGGAATCCGTCACCTTTTCTGCGCCAAGTTCCTCGAAATACATTCCAAGATGTTCTTTACGGATGCCGCGAAACTCTAACTCTTTTACCAGCATATTATCCACCAGCAACGGGCGGAAATAAGGCGAACTGGTCGGTATCCACTACTTTTGTCTCCAGGTCGTCAAGATGGATGATATTTCTGCCGTTGATGAACACATGGACAAATTGCCGCAATTTTTTTTCCTCTGTAAAAATTTCCTCCCTTAGTGCAGGAAACATTTCCACCAATTTATCAAGAACGTCAATAACCCGATCTCCCTCAGGCAATACATTTACAGATACACCCCCGCAAATTTCTCTTAGGTTAGCAAATACCTTCACAATCACCGGCGCCACTCCTCTCTATTTATTAAAATATTAAAAGAAAAACACCTGGTTGTCATCCTATTATCTAAAAAAGCCATCGGAACGATCCGACAGCTTAAAAATTTTAAGGGTTTAGAATGGACATTGGCAGTTTGACAAAGCCCAAATATAAAACAAGGGCCCATGCAATCACAAACTGAATCCAAAATACTGAAGTTTTTCGCTTAGCTGCTGCGCGGCTGAGAATCATTTCAAAAAGGCCGATAATCCAAAGTCCGACAACTGCTTTTAAAATATACAACACGCTGATATTTGACAGCATGAATAGTAGACCAACACCAGTTGCGATGATAACAAGATAAAGCACCCTTAAAATCATTTGCACAATTTTTGCCCCTTTTGCCTTCCCGCTCGAATGCAAGGAAAGGGCCACAAAAAACAAAATGAGAGCTAACGCCCAAGCGGTAACGTGACCGTGAATCATATAATAACTGCCTCCTATGTATTGTTATCTTGTCTATCATACCATAGGGAAATGAAAAAAACGAAGAAAAGGAATGGTAAGAGCCTTATTTGAATAAAAATCACGATAATAAGATTATTTGGGCTTTTTTATCACATTATATGAGCCCAAACATAAAATGGTAAAGACCAAATAAAACATAAGGGTGTTGTTTATGCCAGCCATCGTTGGAGTTGCGCAAGTCATTACACTGGGTAACAGCTCTGTTTTTCACATTGGCGATGTTTATAAGATTATGCCATTCGCAGCTGCGAAAACATTCTCTGGGGCTGGATCCTTTAATACCGGTGAAAGATTGGATGTTAATAACAGAATGAGTTCCACAAATACGTACGATCCAGAGCTGATTGATCAAGCAAATGCCTTTAATATGTAATGAATGGGTGGGGTATAATGAATTTTTTTATTCAACAATCCATTCACATCAATTTTATCAAAATTGGCGGAATCACCAATTCCTCAATCCTGCAAATTGGCAGTGCCGGAATCATTAAATCAGCAGCCTATTTAAGCAATACCGGCGGATTTACGCAGCCGGCGCCAACCGCGATTAAACCAGGTGAAGTCGTGAGCCCGACTATATCCCCACTATCACTGGCCCCTGCTGTTCCGCTGCAAGCTCCAGTCCAGTAGCAGAAAATGACTGAAATTCTTTAAAGATAAGCATTCTTGTAAAATAACAACCAGATTAGCATTGCTGCTGCATATATTTACTTAACAGGGAAAAGTAATTTTCTAGTGAGGTGAGATATATGTATCAGGATATGAACCAATATATTCAATGGCTGGTTCGGAGTGTTCAGGAGCAGGAAAATCGAATTGCTTCATTAGAAAGGGCTATTCAACAAATGAAGGATGAAATCAAAAAGTTAAATGAAAAGCCGCCTATCAATGTGGAGAGAATTGAATACAAATTTGACCAGTTAAAGGTGGAAACACTTGAAGGAACATTGACGATAGGGTTAAATCCAAATGATCTTTCCGGGATTGAGGATTTTGCGGTTCAAAATCAATCTCCTAAGGCTCCAATTACGCCCCAGGATCTCATGCAAAGAACGATGAAAATAGAAGAGGCTATTTATCAATATTTAGAAACAGATTTGCCGCAAATTATTGAAAATGCCCAAAATCAGCTGGCTATCCCGCTGAATGAATCCTATCTTAGCTTCATTCGGGATGATATTATAAAACAGCTTCCGAACAGGATTGATTTTCATTTTAAGGCATTTAGCCAAGACCGGACAATTGATGTAAATACAATTGAGGAACAAATTATAGAACTTATAAAAAAGGAAATTCAAAATGGCGTATTCGTTTTTCTGCAAAATATACCTGAGAATATGAAAGGGATGAACAAGGAATGATTTTTGAAGTCTATAACCGGGATATTTGTGTAGGGAATATTAAAATCACCGGGGTTGCAAGCTCTTCATTGGTCATGGTGGGCGATACTCAAACCATCCAGCTGGCAAGTGCTTTTGATACTCCTCCGGAATCCTTAATCATCGGACCCTTCGTTCCGCTGGCACCGGATGTGACTCCAGGTTATGCTTGAACGAATATCTAAAGTCGATTTTTTAGGTGCAAAGGTTGTCTCTTTCTCCTCCATTATTCAGGTGGGTGATTCCTGCATTTTAGATGCATTCTCTCGGGCTCTTGCCGTTCAAAGAGAAGCGGAAATCTTTTATGGCCAAGAAGGGAATACTCCTTCATTTCCGGTAACGACAAAACCGATTCCGTTTCTGCCGATTAATGAAAACATATCCATCAGGTCGCATCATTCCAATCCTGTTATAAAGGTTCAGAAAATAGATATCATAGGAATTTCCAATGCCTCCGTACTGAATGTCGGTAATACGAGGAATGTTTCAATGGAAGCACGCGTAAAACATATCCGGCAGCTCCTTCCGCATGGACATGAAGAGGAACTGCCGTAAGAGATACGCGCTCAACAAGTTTTATTGCAAAGGATGTTATAAATGCCTGCAATTATAGGACCAGTTCAGATTGTTAATGTTTCCGGCGGTATCGTGCAATTTGGAGATACCGTATATATTTCGCCAAAATCCGGCTCGAAAACTGCTGCAGGTTCTGGCGGGTTTAATACTGGTGGAGTTGTGATTGCCAATAATGGCCTTAGCGGGACCAATGTGGTTGACACAAAGCTGCTTGACCAGCCAATTGTTGGGAACAATTAAAAATGACAGATTTGCGTTAAAACCTTATGCTGACTTTAAGTCAATTTAGTCAATTTACAAAGGATGTTTTAAGATGCCGGCAATTATAGGACCAGTTAGTATTATAAATGTTAGCGACGGAATCGTGCAATTTGGAGATACCGTATATATTTCGCCAAAAGCTGTCTCAAAAACAGCCGCGGGTTCTGGCGGGTTTAATACTGGTGGAATTGTGATAGCCAATAATGGCCTTAGCGGGACCAATGTGGTTGATACAAAGCTGCTTGACCAGCCGATTGTCGGGAACAACTAAAAATGACATAAACCTTCAAATTAGGTTTATGTCATTTTTTATTTTTATTAAAGCCTTAAAATATGGGCACCATCAAAGAAAAATAAATATCTCTCGCTTACATTTCTTTTCCAAATTTGTTCGATTGCTTTTGTATATAAATTAATTTGCACTTTGTATCTTTCTTCAAGAATTGGTTTTGCCTGTTCAAACCCGCCTTTAAACCTATCGGTAATTCCATCTGATTTATAATCGATTAGCACAAGACCCCTTTCATCCTCGAGAATGCAGTCGATGATTCCTTGGACAAAGACGGATTCTTCTTCATTCTTCCAATCAGGGTAAACCTCCCCTGCCGGCAAGGCAAGCGTAAAGGGAACTTCTCGATGGATCGCAGCTGCTTGAAAATATCTTCTTCCCAATTCCGTTTGAAAGAATTGAACAATTAACTCAACTGGAATTACTTCTGCCTGTTCAAGTGTTAATAATTCATTATTAACCATCCAGTAAATCTTTTCAGTAATGTTTTCCGCTTGAACAGGTTTAGTCAAATCAAGATGCTGCATGACCATGTGCATGGCTGTCCCGCGTTCCGCAGGTGTAATCGATTTTTCCTGCATAAACCTCGGCCGCTTCAGAATCGGTTTCTTCATTCGGCGGACAAGGTCTGTACCGCTTTGCTCATCCTTTAGTTCCGAGAAGCGTTTAATCTCCGAAACCGATTGCTTTGAGCGATGAACAGAAGCTTCTGGATACGGATATACCCATGAAAGTCTGGCTGCTATCTCATCAGAGAGTGCAGAGGACTGGGGAACTTTTTTTCCTGACATGACTAAATCTAAATAGTGGTTTTCTTCTTTCTCCTGAGCGATTACTTGGTTTTGAATTTCATCTGCATGCACAATGGCTATTTTCCAGGAGGAAGGATGCTGGGTAATTTCCTCAGGAACCAGGTCATTTGCCGCACCTACAGCCTTTAATACTCCACTGTCCTGGTGACGGACTATAGCCGGCCCGATCCAGTCTATATAGCTTGAGGCAGAAGCCCGTTCAAAGTCCTTCAGCAGCCAATCCAGATGATTAACGGAGTCGTTCCACTGATCGATTTTCTTGCTGGCATCTTTTAGTGTGGCTGTCAAATACAGCTTTTCCTTTGCCCTTGTCATGGCCACATATAATACACGCATTTCTTCAGCCAGCATCTCCATTTTCTTTTTACGCTTAAAGGCAATTTGCGGCAGAGACGGATAGGAGATTCGCTTTTCCGGATTAACATATTTAGATGCAAACCCATATTCTTTATCAAGTAAATATGGATTGCGTATATCCGCCATGTTAAAGCTTCGGGCCATTCCCGCCATGAAAACTACTGGAAATTCCAGCCCTTTACTGCTGTGGATGGTCATGACCCTGACAACATCCTCCTGCTCCCCAAGTGCTCTTGCAGCCCCAAGATCATCGCCTCGCTCCATCATGCGCTCAATAAAGCGTAAAAAGCGGAATAGACCGCGAAAGGATGTTTTTTCATAGGCCCGCGCCCTGTCATATAAAGCTCTAAGGTTAGCCTGACGCTGCTTTCCTCCCGGCAGGCCGCCGACAAAGTCATAAAAATGGGTATCGCGGTATAGCTGCCAAATAAGCTCTGAAAGCGAGCCCTGCCGCGCCACAGGGCGCCATTCCTTCAATAAATCATAGAAGTGCCGAACTTTTTCATAAAAGGATTCAGAGTGTTCAGCGGGTTTACTCATACAAAAAGAATGAACAGCCTCCCAAAATGATCCGGTTTTCCTGCATAATCGGATTTGCGCCAGCTCTTCCTCGTTCAAGCCCACAATCGGCGACCGCAACACTGACGCTAATGGAATATCTTGAAACGGGTTATCAATGATTCGCAGCAGTGACATCATAATGGCCACTTCTGAAGCCTCGAAATAACCAGTTGACAGGTTAGCATAAATTGGTATCCCTTGTTGCTTGAATTCCTCCATTATCTGTGGAGCCCATGTCATGGAACGAAGAAGAATGACGATATCCCGATACATAACCGGCCGGCCTGACTTCGTTTTTGGATTATACACTTGAGCCCTATTTTCCACTAATTCCTTTATTTTGGCCGCGATCGTCCGGGCTTCCAGCTGTGATTGTTCAAGATCGCTCTGATCGAATTCAGCAGGTTGAGCATCATCATCAATCCCCCCTGCCGATTCTGGTCCATCAGTTTCGCGATTTTGGTCAATCAGAATCAGCTCAGCAGGAAATGGCTCTGCCTCAGGATAGGGAGCTCCTTTTTTCAATTCAGCAGCTTCATCGTATTCAATTTCCCCAACTTTTACACCCATGATTTGTTTGAAAATATAGTTTGTCGCATCAAGGACTTCCTTACGGCTGCGGAAATTGCGGGCTAAATCAATTCTTAATCCCGAAGCTTCCCCATCGAGCCGAAATCGATTATATTTTGAAAGAAACAGGTTGGGTTCTGCTAACCGAAAGCGATAGATGGATTGCTTTACATCCCCGACCATAAATAAATTGCCTTCGGCCTCGTCCTCTTTAGCGATAAGCTTTAAAATCGTTTCTTGAACCATGTTGGTGTCTTGATACTCATCCACATACACCTCTTTAAAATGACGCCGGCAGGCAAGTCCTGCCTCTGAAGGATGAAAAACCCCTTCTACTGTAATTTCACCTGTCAATATATCAAGGCAATAGTGCTCCAAATCCGCATAATCAACAAGCCCTTTATCCTTTTTTACACTTTCAAAGCGAACAGAAAATTCTTTTACAAGACTGACGATCGTTTGTATAAGCGGCTTCATTTCATCCATATCCCGTAAAAAGCTATCAGGCTTTCGCGAAAAAAGTTCATCCTTCAAATCTTGAAGCTTTTTCTTCGCTTTATCCCGAAGCTTTTGAGCCTTTTCCGTCAATTCTTTATCAAAAGAGTCCCCTTTGACTTGTTTCGCTCTTGAAAATGACCATGCTTGCATAGCGTCATAGAGAACAGTCCAGGATTCCTGTTTTGCCAGCATCAAAGAGTCAATTAGCTGCAGGTCCTCGAGAAAATTTTCCGCTCTGGGAGCCGGACCACCCGGCAGCTTGGCAATCTCTAAAGCTTTTAAAATCATATCCCTGGCAGCCTCTAATTGAAGCTCAATATCAAAGAGAAGTAACTCCACGAAGGGCAGCTCCTCGATATTTTTTACAGCAGAAACGTCATACATATCCACAAGCGACTGCAAATAACCTTGCGGTGAAGGATTTGCCCGGGCAAAATCGTAAATGGACAGCACAATTTCCATTAAGGCGGCATCACTACGGTCGCTCGTAAAGGAGTCTACTAATCTAAAAAATGCCTCATTATTCTCTTTCCCATATTCCTCTTCAAACAATTCATCCAACACTTCATCCCGGAGCAGCTGAGCTTCTGTGACATCCGCAATTCGGAAACCAGGGTCGACATCGATCAGATAATAATATTTGCGGATGACCTCCATACAAAAAGAATGCAGTGTTGATATGGATGCTTTATTCAACAGACTGAGCTGCTTTCTTAAATGCCTTGAAGCCGGGTCATTGTCAATTGCTTTTTCCAATGCCTCTCCGATTCGATGACGCATTTCCGCCGCGGAGGCATTCGTAAATGTAACCACGAGTAATTCATCAACATTGATGGGGGCTTCTTCAGCTAGGATTTTTTGGATCATTCTTTCAACCAGCACTGCCGTCTTACCCGAACCCGCTGCAGCCGCAACAAGAATGTCCTTATCACGCGCCTGAATGGCTTTCCATTGGTCATCCGTCCAGGTTACGCCTTCAGGCTTTTTAGGAATAACGATTTTACTCATTCTCATGCAGCTCCTTCCTGATTAACTCGAGTACCTCATCCTTGGCACGCGGGAAAAGAATACGATAATGATTATTTTCAATCGATTCATCAAAATGACAGACAGATTTAAAGGCGCAGAAAGTACATGGTGTTTTGTCCTTTAACTTATATGGCGCAATATCGGTACGGCCTTCCATTATGTCATTTCCTGTTTTCTGATATAAATTGCGAACATAAACCTTTAGATCCTCAAAATCTTGTAAACTTGCAACCTTTGATTTTTTTGATAATTGTCCATCCTTCTTGATTCCGGCAGCGATAATCTGCGAGTCACCTGATTCAAGCGTTTGATCCATGAGCTGGATGACCTGCTGATCGCCAAGCATTAATCCATTCATTTTAAACTTTTTCATGATTTCCTTTTCAATCTCGTCAATGGTCAGCATTTTCGTCGACTGGACAAACGGGTTATGCACGTGGAAATAGAGCACACCTGCTGGGCTTGCCTTCATCTCGACTAATTCATTTGAATGGGTCATAACAATATCAAGATAGGTTAGCATCTGAAGGGCAAGTCCATAATAGACTTCAGTTAAATTGACATCCTTTTCGCTCGACTTATAATCAATGACCCGCAAAAAGATGCTGTTGTCTTCGGCTTTAGCCTGATCAACCCGATCAATTCTTCCTGCAAGCTCCATCCGTTTGCCATTTTTTAATGTGAACGATAAAGGAGGAAGCTTCTCATTCCGGCCAAAGCCGAGTTCCAAGCCAATTGGCGAAAAGCCGCTTACCTTCGCATGCTCGCTCAAAACCACGGAAGCCCGGGTAATAATCTGCTCCAGCTTTCGTTTAATATAATGATGGCGCTCCGAGCTTAATAAGATTTGGTTTTGCAGCTTAGGTGCCAGGCTTTTAACCGCATCTTTCGAAAGCTCCTCACATTGTTTTCTCGATAAGCTTGCCCATGATAAATTTTGTTCAGTAACTGTGTCTGCAATTTGCTTTAAGGCCGCATGAAACAGCTCCCCAATATCCGGGGCTTCAAGGCGGAAAATTTGCCGTTCCTTTAGCTTCAGCCCATGTTGAGCAAAATGGGAAAAGGCGCACGAGTTGTAAAGCTCCATTCTTGAAACGCTGGCCTGAATCGTTTCCCCATACAGGTTATCAGCTGTTTCACTAGCTAATTTTACAGTTTGATTGGCATAAAAAAGACTGGAAAATACCTTTTGCGCCCTGTCTTTCCACTGGCCATCCATATAAAAGTTGTAAACATCCCACCAAAGGTCGGGAATCCCATAATGCCGCTTTTTCAATTGAAGCTGGGCATTAAGGTATGAAAGAGTAGCACCAGTATTAGACACAAAGTTCAGCTGCTCTTCTTCTGAAACCTGTGAAGGGTCAACAAGCAGCAGCCGTTCAATAACCTCCGGAAACATATCTTTTATTCTCTTAATATACGAAGAAGGAATTAGCGCTTTTCCTTCATCATTTGCAAGCGGATAACTGATATAAAGCATATCTGTTGGGGCGGTAAAGGCTTTATAGGCAATAAAGTTTTCATCCAGCAAGCGTATTCTGCTGCTTGGCGCAACTGTTATGCCGCCGGCTGCAAGCAGCTCCCGATCCTCGTCTGAAAGAATCCCCTCGTCAGCGATTTTCGCCGGCAGAACACCTTCATTCACGCCAACAACAAAGACAATTTTGACATCATTCAGCCGCGATTTCTCCAAATCACCGACTAAAACCTGGTCAAGGGCCGGCGGAATTAGGGAGAAATGCATGGATTCAAAACCTGCCTCCAAAATAGCTGCAAATGATTTTAAGGAAACAGGCTCCTCACCCAAAATTTCCACATACTGGTCAATGAGATCGATGACGGCATTCCAAACCTGCTCATGCTCCCGTGCCTTTACCAGATTCCCCTTTTCTTCCGCAGCTATCTTCCATTTCTCAAGCTTAGCCGGAACATCTAATTCTTCTAAAAACAAATAAATAGCCTCACAAAACTTTTTGCCTGAATCTGACTTTTTCAATCTTCTCGACAGTCTAAGAATAGGAGCTGTTATCATAAGCTTCAGCTCATTCAGTTCTTGTTCCATCTTTCTTTCAGCATCTGTTTGAACATTTCGCTCTACATCTAGTCCTTGGTAACGTCGATAAGTCCAGCGATTCTTTTTCGTCCAGCTGCTTCCATTTATTCCGTAAGCTAAACAATAGTTTTCCAGCCGATCCATTCGTTCACGCATTTTCACGGGGTTTTCCTGAAGCGGATAGATTAGCTCTGTTTTTATTACCCTAAAGACCGGATCATAGCGCCAATAAGAATTGATGACTTCAAGCGTAGAACGAATCAATTCAACAAGCGGATGGCTTTGCATCGTCCGTTTTTGATCAATAAAAAAGGGAATTTGATGGTCGATAAACACGGGTTCCACTAGTTCATGATATTCCCCGCCGTTTCGAACCAATAGAGCAATATCACGCCAGCGATATCCTTTTAATCGGACTAAATCACGAATCTCACGGGCAATTCCTTCAATTTCAGCCCTTCTGTTAGCCGCTTGGAATAGGTTTAAATTTGCTTTTTCATGATATGGCTCAGCAGGCCTGGCATCGAAATGTTCCTCCAGGTAACTTAAGACGCTCCCAGACCATTTTTTTGATCCTTTAAGAATAACAGGCTGCTCGATTGTTATCCCTTCGATTTTTGCTATCTCATTGATTGTAAAACAAGCCGCGCTCGAAGCACGAAACAGGTCTAGTTCATCCGGTCCGGAATCAACCTTAATGGAATCAGTTGTCAATGCAACCGAAACTCTCCTGCATCGCTTCATTAACTCCGCTATCACTTGATATTCCTGGGGAGAAAAGCTGTAAAAACCATCAATATAAATTTCCGCATCTCTTAAATAGTGGGAGGAGGAAATTTTCTCGGAAAGCAGCCGAAAATAATCCTCAGAATCCAAATATTTACCGAAGATTTCATCCTCAACCCTTTGATAAATCAGTTCCACATCACTCAATTTATCCTGCAGGGATTTTGAAGCCGAAGAACCTTCCGCTTCCATCCGGAATGAACTTAGGGCAAGGTCCTGAGGGCTGACACAATACCGCCTAAGCTCCGTAATCATTTGCTCTACCTGCTGAATAAAACCGTTTTTATCTGCTGCCCGATTGAACAGTTTCAGCTGTTCCTTCTTTTCATCGATGATTTTACGGATTAGCATACTCATGCCGACAGTGCTTAAATGCATCCGGCTGATTCCGCCTGTTTCCTGCAGGATTCTCCATGCCAAGCGCGGAAAACTATATACCTGGGCCCGAATCATCCCGCCAATATTAGAGTCTGTTGCTAAACGGTATTCAGACATGAAGGTCATTTGCTCAGGAACAATATATATAATCGGCTTTCCTTCAGGGTTCTCCGAAAGGCTGTTGGTAATTTCATTAAAAAACATGGCCGTTTTGCCGGTTCCTGACCGCCCGATTACCATTCTTAATGACATGTACTCCCCTCCATCCTCTCCAACTTTACGTATCCTCCATTTTATCATAAAAGAAGCACAAACGTTTGCAATAGCCAGTGATAGATTAAAGCCAAAAATGGTAAAACTAAGCTTTAAAAGGCAAAAAATACGATAGTTTACTAGTGTTAGGCTGTCGAAGGGGTCTGTTGATTGGCGCTCCACAAGGAAAGCTTCGGAAGCATAGGCATCGCACGACTGAAATGTTAGCTTTTAGGAGGAGGCACTTCGCTTTCCGCGGGCGTGCCGGGGAGCCTCCTCAGCGCCTCTGGCGCCTGCGGGGTCTCCCCTGCCCCGTACTCCCGCAGGAGTCTTCGTGCCTTCCGCACCAATCAACAGGTGTATTAAATTAAAACTTCAACTTTACAAGATGAAACAAGTATTTTCTTGCCAGAAGACCAATGAAGGACAAAATTGATGGAATCTACGAGGAAATGTCCTTCATAAAGTCGATGAAGGACAAAAGCGATGGAATCATTGAGGAAAATGTCCTCATAAAGTTGATGAAGGACAAAAGCGAAGGAATCCAAGAGAAACGTCTTTCATAAAGGGGAAACACTTTGCAAGGTTCGACAAAGTGTGTGCAATACTTTAGTTGATTTGCCTCCCTGTTGATTGGAGCGGAGGGCACTCGACTCCTGCGGGATATAGAATAGAGGTCACTGGAGACCCCGCAGGCGCTTTTAGCGCCGAGGAGGCTCCAGGACCTCCCCGCGGAAAGCGAGTGCCCGGAGCGGAAATCAACAGGCCCATTAGCATAGATAAGAAAATTGCCGAGAAAATACCCTTTCTCGACAATCTGACTAGAAGTTTATTATTTTTAAAAATGAACGCCCACTTCATCCAACGGCCAGTACCGCAGGTCAACTTTACCAACCACTTGGCTTTCTGAAATGAATCCAAAGTGTCTGCTGTCCCAGCTTCCCAAACGATTATCGCCAAGGACAAATAATTTCCCCTCAGGGACCTTATCTTCACCGGTAATCTCTTTTAAACTGAAATCACCAGTCAATTTCATACCAAGTGCTTCTTGTTTATACTTCTTTAAAAAAGGTTCTTCATATTTATGGCCATTAATAAATAATTGGTCATCCCGATATTCAATTTTGTCCCCGGGAAGGCCGATAATCCGTTTGACAAAATCCTCTTTTTCATTAGCATGAAAAACAATAACATCGAATCTTTCCAGTTCGCCTGTTTGAAAGCCCAGCTTGTTAACAACAAGTTTATTCCCATCCTGGAGCGTGGGCATCATCGATTCACCTTCAACTACGTAATTCGAGAAAAAAAATGTTCGAATAAAAACGAAAATAATAATACCGATTGCAAATGCCTTAACCCATTCGATTCCTTCCTGTCTCCATTCACTCCTCACTTTATCCCCTCCGTTTTTTTAGTCCCTTCCCCTGATGCTTCTCCTCCACATGTCCATTTTTTTCATGTTTGTTTAGTCTTGCTTCAATTCTTCTTCCAGCGAACCAAAGAATAAAAATGATAATAAAAACAATAATCGTCCGAAACGGCTGAGTAACCAAGGAGCGAATATCATATCCAATGAAACTAATGGTAAAAATCATCACCATTTTTCCAATGCATACCGCAAGCATATACTGGGCAAAGCTTAGCTTCGAAAGCCCAGCCACAATATTAACCACTGCAGATGGTGTAAAGGGAAAACAAAGCAGCAAAAACAACGGGCCAAACCCATGCCGTTCCACCCAGTCCATCAGCTTTCGGACTTTCTGGTGCCTCGGCAAAAAGGCAAGCAATCGTTTTTGCCCATATTTTCTGATGAACGAAAAGACTAGCAGCGCTCCAATGCAGGCACCCAGCCAGGAATACAGAAATCCCAGCCAGAGCCCAAAAGCACTAGCATTGGCCATCACAAATAAAAATAATGGGAGAAACGGCAGGAAGGCTTCAAGTATCGTCAACAAAATTCCAGGCAAAGGCCCAAGGGCTTTATAGTCCTGAATAAGGTTCATGATATTTTCGAGTGTAAACCAAGCTTTAAATGTTTCAAAATCCATCCGTGTTCTCCTACCCGCTTCTAATTCTATTTTATATCCTAGACAAGTATTATTTTGTAATAAATTGGTGAAGCGCCTCTTTATTTTTTGCAAGATTTATATCCAGAATGGCGCCCTCCCCTTTAACCCGCGTCTCTTCAAAACTGTTATCAACAGGGATCCGTAATGTTTCGACACTTCCCCTTTTATCGGCGAAGAAGTCTTTCCCCATAAAGAGGATATCCGATGTTTTCATATTTGTATTAACGTAAGGAGCCACCACACCTATTAGCTTTGGCAGCTTTGGAAGGGTTTGAATCGCACTTAATTGGTCACCAATGGCCTGTACTGCCTTCTGCTGCCGCTCGACCCGCCCAAAATCACCAATGGCATCATGACGGAAGCGGACATAACTTAACATCTGCTGGCCATTCAACTTTTGCAGCCCGGGCTGCAGCGGTGGATCAACATATGCCGACATTTTCTTCTCCACATCGATTTCTATCCCATGTGGAAACGCTTCATCAATCAGTTGGACAAACCCTTGGAAATCAACAATCGCATAATACTGCAAATCAATATCAAAATTCTGCTTAATCGTTTGCCTTATTAACTCCGGACCGCCAATGGCGAAAGCAGAATTTATTTTATGCTTGCCATGCCCAGGGATGGCCACATAGCTGTCGCGCATAATCGAGGTAAGTTTAAAAGTCCCTTTGTCCTCGTTGTAATGGGCAATCATGATGGTATCTGAGCGAGCTTTTTCTTCCCCGCGCGAATCGCTTCCGAGCATCAGAACATTTGTGTCGCCATACTGATCCTTCTGTCCATCAAATTTATACACTACCTTTTGCTCTTTCGTTTCATTATCAATTTTTTTTAATGATTGATTGACACCCTGTTTATATTGAAAATAGGAGTAAGCCGCTCCGGCCCCAATTAAAAGTAATAACACCAATAATACGGATTTCCATCTTCTCCTTTTCTTATTTCGATGTTTATCAGCTCGCATGTTTATCACCTTAATCTATGTATTTTTGGGTTCACCACTATATATGACTGTTTTTTTCTATCCTTCGTTTCTTCTTTAATTCATTTTCCCCTATCAGATATCCTTCTATTAATAAAAACTTTCTCATGAATTTGTCGAATATTTCAATTAAAAAGCTCACCTAAAGCAAAGCTAGAAGCGTGGCAGCAGTATTGCATTTCTGTTTTCTTTTTTGTAAAATAAAAACAAGAACGTAGGTTCGTATAAAATGAAGGGTGAGATCTTATTATGACGCGAATTCCGGAGAATGACCGTGATATTATGGAAAAAGCCATTTATTTACCAATGGTTTTAACGATCTTAAATAGGGATTTGAATGTGGTGGAGAAGAGTCCATTTAAATTGAAAAAGCCATATTTGGAGTTAATCGAAGTAACGATGAAGACTATTCAGGGGGAATTAGCCGAGGTAAAGCAATATATGAAAAAGAATAAGCTTCAGGTTAGTGAAACCAAACGGGACGATGCCTTTACCATGTACATGTTTATCTATAAAGGTTATGAAGAGCATCATAATTATTTTAATCCGCGCATCCGCAATAAGGTCCAAGAATTAATGGAAACCTACTTATTAAAAAAACACCTGTCCCGTTAATCTGCCACAAAGTCATTTTTATTTATAATCATGTGAATGTTCAGAGGCTTTAATAGGCTTTGGAGCATTAAATAGGTAAGTCATTTTTTTATTACCTTCGATTCTTTGAAGGAGCTTTGTTTTTAATAAGGCCGTTCTTAACATTTGCCCTTCAATAGTCCCAAATGAAACTGAAAAAAGATGCGTTTGTTTGTTTTGGAAAGTAACTTGAGTTTGATGAGGCCCTAGACGACGGTAATTCTCAACGTGCTCATGTGAAATCCAAATACATTCGGGGCGGCTCGGTGATGTGGTTGGAAAAAAGAATATATGGTTTGCAGGCTCAATGGCAATAGGAATCTTGCGGGAATATCCAATTAGTTGTCTAGTCCCCTTCTTTCTGCTTTCATAATCGACGCCAAAATAGTCGCAGCTTTTTTTGATGATGTCTAATGGTTTAAAAGGTGAAATAAATTCATCATCCAACTCAATAATCTTTGTGTATACTTTACTTCCGTATTCCATTGGTGCCAAAAACATGGTACATGAATTAATCTCATACTCTTCTATTTGTTTTTTCAAACTCGTCAACTCCTATTCATATGACTTCCACCATATCTTAACACTTTTATTTCCCAAAGCATTTACTTTTCTGAATTGTTACTAAATTATTCACAAATCCTGTCAAGGAAAAAGTTTTACGAAAATTATAAATACTATTGATAATATTCTAAAAACTCCATATAATAAAAAAAAGCATCAGAGGTGATTTTCTTGAATGAAAAATCCTACACGGACTTAATGAAAGTTGCTGCCATGAAACGGAACCAAAGGAAAGAGAATTTCGTCCAGGACCTCTACATCGACATGCTTTTATCGGAAATCCAGCTTACGGTTGAAAAGGAAAAATTGCTGCGGAAAATTGACTCGGCTATTGATCGGCGGGACAAAAAGTTGTTCATCCAGTTATCGGGCCAGCTTAGGGAAATCAATAAGAAGTTTGGAACTTGAATATTTTCGCATTAAACCGTCATTGACGGTTTTTCTTTTTGGCAAGCGAAAAAAGCTGAAGATCAATGATCCTCAGCTTTTTTTAATAAAATTTTATTCTGTTCGATGCTTGACCTCATATTCTTCCAGTTTGGAAATTCGGTCCAGCATTGGCGGGTGGGTGTAGCGGAAAATTTTCACCAGCATTGGCGGATTGACTTGACTTAAGCCGTTGCGTGTCAACTCTTGAAATGATGTGATGGCGGCATCCGGATTTTTCGTCATCTCAATTGCATAGGTGTCAGCCCTTGTTTCCTGATAGCGGGAGACGAGATTTGACAGCGGGCTTGACGCAAATAGCAGCATTGAGATAATCATGTAAAATAACGGGAGCGACCGTATATCCTTTGTGTCGGAAATTTTTAGTTCTTTTCCAAAGCGGGCAACCGCCCAATTCATCATCCGGTAGGTTACATACAACCCGAGAAGCGATAGCAGCAGGTAGCCAGCAATTCCCCAATATATATGCTTCTCCACATAATGCCCCATCTCGTGAGCCATGATAAATAAAATTTGCTCATCTGAGAGTTTATTTAAGGTAGTATCCCAGAGGACAATTCGGGCATTGGAGCCAATCCCAGCGACGTAGGCATTCATGGCATTTGTTTTTTCCGCCATATTCACCTCAAAGACATGCTCCGCAGGGATATGGGCCTTATCAGCCAATGTCAGGATTTTGGTTTCTAATGCTTTGTCTTTTAAAGGGTAAAAGTCATTATATAACGGATCGATAATGACAGGCTGAATAAACATCATAAATAGAGTGAACGGAACCGATAACAGCCAGCCGTAAAGCCACCATCGTTTTTGGCTTTTTCTCATAAGCCAGTATAAAACAGGAACAATAATGAGCCATGTTGCATAATTAAGCCAAAAATCAATCAGTTCGTCCTTCATCCAAGAAGGAAAGGATTGCGTTGAAATATGATACGTTTTTGATAAGGAAAAGCTGATATAGCTTAATGGCAGTACCGCAATAAAGGCAAACAAGGATAACCAGAATAGGTAGACTGGGGTGTGCAGGAGTTTATGTTTCACCGAGTCCTCAGCCCAGCGTTTGAATGCCTTCGACAAGCCAAATAATAAAATCAGAAAGTAAATCAGCCATTCCAGCGGAGTAGATAGGAAAAACAGTAGATTTCTAATTTTCGAATATTCCTCACTCAAGCTAAGTTCTCTTCCATTTAAAAAAGTAGCCGGATCCGCCTTTGTTCCTTCATATTCAAACGGAAGCTTCGGGTCGGCAAACTGGAATAAGTACCAGTAAAAAAATAAGCCATATAAAACAAAGGCCAAAACTGCATAGACCCCCATTTTTCTCGCCATGATTTGTCCCCCTTTGTGTACAACCCTCTATATTTAGTTTAGTTTAAAATGCGGGAAATAGAACTTCGTGTTTTTTTTCTTCTAAAATAGTTTCGGTCACGCAGAAACATCTACGTGACCGAATTTGAAAAACTAGCTTATTTCCCCTTAAAAATCGGTTTTCTTTTCTCTCCAAATGCCTGAAGTGCCTCAATTCTGTCTTCTGTCGGGAGTGTCACCTCATATGCCTTGCGCTCAATTTGCAGCCCGGTGTTCAAATCAGTATTCATCCCTTGTTTAATCGCAAATTTCGCCTGCTGTAAGGCCACTGGACCATTAGCAAGGATTTGTGAGCAGAATGCACGACTTTCATCCAATAGCCCATTACCTTCTACCACTCTTGTTAAAATGCCATAGCTAAAGGCTTCATCTGCTGTTAGCCTTCTAGCAGTTAAAATAAGCTCCAATGCCTTCGCCTGCCCAATCAAGCGCGGCAGCCGCTGTGTTCCCCCTGCCCCCGGAATGATGGCAAGACTAGTTTCTGTCAGCCCCATCAAGGCACCGCTTGCGGCAAACCGAAAATCGCAAGCCAAAGCAAGCTCCATCCCTCCGCCAAAGGCAAATCCATTGATCGCTGCAATCGTCGGCTGCGGCAGCTGGTCAATCGCATTAAAACATTCGTTGATTTTAAACAGATTACGCTTCACCTGTTCATCCGTCAGGCTTTTGCGCTCTTTTAAATCGGCACCGACACTGAATGCCTTCTCCCCTGCACCAGTAAAAATAACAGCCCGTATATCCGGATTGACGCGTATTTCCTCAACCGTATTCTGCAATTCCATTAAAGTTTCATGGTTAAAGGCATTCAGCGCATCAGTGCGATTGATCGTAACAACCGCTATGTGGCTGGCAACCTCAAGTAAAATGGCCTTCATTTATCCTGCACCCCTTTCGCCTTTATAAATTCGAAAAAGGCAAGCTAAAAGCCTGCCTTTTTCATTAAAAAATTTTAGTTCCCAACAGTCTGCGCTACCTGTGTCTTTAAAGCGCGTCTTAAGATTTTACCAGTCGTATTCTTTGGAAGTTCCTCTAGAAAGACAACTGAAGAAGGAACTTTATACTTGGCAAGATGCTCCTTGCAGTAGCTAATCATCTCTTCTTCCGTAAGATCTGCCCTTTTACTTACGACATATGCCTGTACCGCTTCTCCTTGGTTCAGGTCTGGAACACCAAGCACCGCAACTTCAACAACATCAGAATGATTATAGATGACTTCTTCTACCTCACGTGGGTATACATTGTAGCCGCCAACGATAATCATATCCTTTTTGCGGTCAACAATATAAAAATAGCCCTCTTCATCCATTCTTGCCATATCTCCCGTATGAAGCCAGTCGTCCTTAATACTCGCTGCCGTTTCCTCCGGCATTTTATAATAGCCCTTCATTACGTTTGGACCACGGACAATCAGTTCGCCAACCTCGCCGACAGGAACCTCTTCGTCAAGTTCATTCACGACTTTGTTTTCCACATTAACGATGGAAGGTCCGATCGAACCTGCCTTGCGTGGACGATCAAGCGGATTAAAGCAGGTAACCGGAGAGGCCTCCGAAAGACCATAGCCTTCAGAAATGAGCACATCAAATTTCTTTTCGAAGTTTTCTAATAGGGCAACAGGCATCGCGGCACCGCCGGAAATGCAAAGACGTAATGAACTTAAGTCCTCAGGGCTTCCTTCCGGATATTGAAATAGAAAATTATACATGGTTGGTACACCTGCAAAAACCGTCGCCTGATATTCTTTCGCAAGATGAAAAATATCCTTCGGGCTAAATTTCGGGGCAATCAATAGAGTTGCTCCTTTTAACAGCGGTGCATTCAAAGCAACCGTTAAGCAAAAGACGTGGAACATTGGCAAGGTTGTAATCACACGGTCGGCATCATTCATTTTCAAATAGGTGCCGACATCACTGGCATTGCTATACAGATTTTTATGTGTCAGCATCGCGCCTTTTGGCTTACCCGTTGTACCTGAAGTATAAAGGATAATGGCGGTATCATCGTCATGAAGTTCAGGACCCTGGAAACTTAATTCACCGGATGCCACCACACCTGTAAACGATTTCATTTTAGGATACACGGAAAATCCCTCAACACCAGGCTGTGCCAATCCCTTTTGCTCTGTTTCGCAAATAATATAGTGGCTCACTTTCGGAAGCATGGTATGAACTTTTTCTGCTAATGGAATCATCAGATCAAGGCCGACAACCACTTTTACATCGCCATTATTCAGGATATAACCGATTTCATCAGCGGTATAAATCGGATTGACCGGTATAACTGTTGCTCCTAGGCGGAGTGCCCCATACAACCCAATGACAAAATGCGGGGAATTCCCCAGCAATAGTGCTATATGGTCCCCTTGTTTTACCCCCAATTTTTCAAGGCCTGAAGCAAACTTGGTAATCGCCCCATCCAGTTCGGCATATGTACTGGATTTGCCCATAAAGTGGTAAGCAATTTTCGTGGCTGAAGCCTTGGCAGTTTCATGAAGCTGTGTCGATAGATTCATATTCTCTCTCCCCTCAAATGAATGAATGCTCATTCATAAATTCGTAACAATTTTCTAAATATATTATATTGCTAGAAATTTATCTATACAAGTATAATACTTAAAAATTTCAGAAAAAAATAAAAATAGGAAGCGTTTTAATTCGAACGCTTCCTACATCTAAAAATTAGTATATTAAGTTAATAAAATCTTCTTTGGAAACATTTCCAAAATAATACGTTGTATCCACATCTTCCAGCGCACTTTCCATTTCGCTTTTTTCATAACGAATCCCACTAAGCCGCTGTTCTATTTCACTGACATCGCCTACACCAAAAAAGTCACCATAAATTTTGCAATTCTCGATGATTCCTTTATTCACTTCAAGCCGGACATCAATGGAACCAACCGGGAACCTGTGCGAGTGCTGTAAATTGAATTTTGGAGACTTTCCGTAATTCCAATCCCAGTTTTGATATCTTTCTTTGGAAAGCTGATTGATGTTTTGCCAATCTTCTTCCGTTAACACGTACTCAGGAACATCTTCCTGTCCTTCAAAAATATATTTAAGGAGCAGGGAGCGGAATTCCTCAATGCTTATTTTTTTCGATAAAAATTCAGAAATGTTAGCAACCCGGCCGCGGACCGATTTGATTCCCTTTGATTCAATCTTATCTTTCTTCACCTTTAAGGCAGACGCAACGTTTTCCATTTCCGAATTCAAAAGCAGCGTTCCATGGCTGAACATTCTCCCCTTAGTGGAAAATTGTGCATTCCCAGAGATCTTCCGTCCTTCTACTTCAATATCATTACGGCCGCTTAGCTCGGCATTTACTCCTAACTTTCTTAAGGCCTCAATCACCGGTTCAGTAAATTTACGGAAATTATGAAAACTTTCACCGTCATCCTTCGTGATGAAACTAAAGTTTAAATTCCCCAAATCATGATAAACCGCCCCGCCGCCTGATAATCGGCGGACCACATGGATGCCGTTCTTCTCCACATATTCAGTATTAATTTCTTCAATCGTATTTTGATTTTTTCCAATGATGATGGATGGCTCATTTATGTAAAATAATAAATACGTCTCATTAATATCAAGATTCTTTAATGCATACTCTTCAATCGCCAGGTTAATGCGCGGATCAGTAATCCCTTTATTATCAATAAACAGCATACTCACCAAATCCCCCTTTAAAGTTGAATAGTCTGAAATTCTTCTGCAAGTTTTATTATACCAGTAAATTCACCTGATGCCTCATGAACTAAATCACTTACATTCCCGTAATGCGGCAGGTGAGTGAGAATTAATTGCTTTACGCCTGCCTCACGGGCAAACCGGCCAGCCTCTACACTGTTCATATGTCCCGCTGATTTGCCGTTTTGATGCCCGTAAAAGTTGCACTCGCATAACAACAAATCTGCATTGCTGCTAAACTGAATAAACTCCTCTTTAAACGCGCTATCCCCTGTATAAACCAATGACATGCCGCCCGCCTCAAACCTCATCGCATAGCAAGGCACAGGATGGTCTGTTTTTAAAAAGCTTACTTGAAACGGCCCGATAGACAGGGGCTGATTTGGTTCATAGGCAATCCCTTTCGTAATCGTTTTATAGTTTAATTTAGCAAATTCATGCTGATTAAAATGGTGCCCATAAATCAGCAGGGTCGGAAATTGTTTTCCCAAAAAGCCTTGGATTAGACGTGCATGCTGCAGGACACCGATATCGGCAATATGATCAGGATGGTAATGGGAAAGAATAACCGCATCAAGCTCCTCAGGCTCAACGATATTTGGCAGTTTCGCAAGAACTCCGCTGCCGCAATCGACTAGCAGCCGAAACCCATCATGTTCAAGTAAATAGCCTGAGCTTGCTGCATCCTTTTTCGGATAGCCGCCCCAAAACCCGATGACCGTCAATTTCATGATAAATCCCTCCAAAATTCCAGTTCATTTTTAATATGTACATTATCAGCAGCTCTTTACTATATTCATACACGAAAAGACCAGCCGTATCAATGTTGAAGGCTGGTCTTTCAAGTTTATTCATGTGCTGCTTTAAATTGATGCTTCATCCTCATCGCATAGTTGGCAATTGACAATACGCTGAAGCCAACAATAAAGCCAAATAAAATGAGGGCATTTTCCCACATAAAGCTGAAATCACCGCTTGAAATAACCGCTTTAAAGCCCTGCACCGAATAGGTCATCGGCAGGAAGGCATTAAAATGCTGCAAGAAATTAGGAATCAATTCAAGCGGGAATGTTCCTGCACTTGTTGTTAATTGGAAAATCAAAATGATAATCGCAATAAACCGCCCGGCATCTGCAAGTACTGATACAAGCAATTGGATTAACGCAATAAAAGTTAAGCTTGTAATTATGGAAAACAAAATAAACTTTGGCATGCTTTGAACTTCAAGGTTTAATCCAAACAGAAGGATTGCATCAGCAATCAATGCCTGGATTATTCCGATGCCTGCCATAATGGCAAATTTGCTGGCAAACCAATTAAAACCGTTTGCCGGTCGGATGGCAGCATCTCTAATCGGGAAGACAATCGATAATAATAGGGCACCAACAAATAATCCTAATGATAGGAAGTATGGCGCAAACCCTGTTCCATAGTTTGGTACAGTGTTTAAACTTTCCTTATCCAGTTTGACCGGTTTTGCCATCATATCATAGGTTTTGTTGTCTGTGTGAACCTTTGCCGCCTCATCGGAACCCTCTTTCAATTTATCCGCCAATTCTTTGGCACCATCAGAAAGTTTTCCTGCTCCATCTTTTAATTGCTCCGAGCCATCTGCCAGCTGTCCGGCACCAATAGTGATGGCATCGGCACCTGCGGTTAATTGCTTCATCCCAGTTGAGAGACTGCCCGCACCGCCGTTTAATTCATTAGAGCCTAAATATAATTGATGGACCCCTGCCTGTAAGGCCTGCTGCCCTTGGTTAATCGTTCCGATACCTGATAACAATTGATCAAAGTATGGGTTTGTCTGGCTGGCGATTTTTTCTTCAAGGCCTGACGTTGCTCCTGAAAGCTTACCAGTCAACTCTGTTTTAAACGTATCAAACCCTGTACCCAAATTGGAGGTCAGCTTGGCAGATACAATCGGCTTTACTATAGCCTTGATTTGTTCCTTTGATTCCGCTTGAATAATCTGCTGTGCATACTGTTCTGGGATACCGCTGGCAACAAGCGCCTTTGTTTGATTTTCAATGATTGGCCCCATCATGCTTTGCACTTCAGCCGGAGTAAATTTCCCACTTGAGAGTAGGCTTTGAGCTATTTGATTCATGGCTTGCTTTTGTTGATAAATTTGTCCAGCAGTCTGGTCAGCCATTTGTTCAATTAATGACGTGGATAACTGGAATTCAAAATTGTTTATCCCATTATTTAATTCCACAACACTGCCGCTCAATTGGTTATTGATTTCTTTCGCAATTCCAGCAGGGAGCTCCTGTTTCAATTGCGCAGCACCCGCATAGGCCTCCTTTGTTCCGGCAACAAGCTTTGGAAGATTGGAATCCACCTCAGACAAACCGGCGCTAAGCTTAGATGAGCCATCTGCAAGCTTATCCGATCCTGCATCTGCCGTTTTCATACCGTTATCAAATTCAATCGATTTTTCAGCAAGCGTTGCCAGCCCAGCGTAAAGGTCTTTCGAGCCTTGAGTTAATTCTTCAGAACCGTCACTCAACTGGCCCGCACCATTACTTGCTTTTTCAACTCCATCAGCAAGATCGGTTATTTTAGAAAAAATAGTCTCAGCATACGTTTCTGTTACCTTTTCAGAAACTGCGGTTTTTATTTTTTCCGCGGCCGTTCCGCCAATTTGGGCTGATAAGAAGTTATAGCCTTCGTTTGGGACATAGGTTAATGTTAGTTTTTTCGGTTGGTCGTCCATTAATGTGGTCGCATTTTCCGAAAAATCGTTCGGAATTTCAATCAGCATATAATATTTTTGTTCCTTGAGCTTTTTATAACCCTCACTTTTGCCAACCGATTCAAAGCCAAACTCCTTGCTTTTCTCTAGTTTTCGCACTAGGTCATTGCCAAGCTTCAGCTTTTCTCCGTCAAGTGTTGCCCCTTTATCTTCATTAACTATGGCAACAGGCAAATGGTCCAGTTTGGCGTATGGATCCCAAAATGCCCAAAGGAACATGCCAGCATATAACACCGGGACCAGCATGACCGCAATGATCGGGATTAAGATTTTTCTATTTTTTAGAATAGTTGATAGTTCAGCCTTTAATAGGTTTGGTTTCAACCTTATCCTCCTCTCTATTATTGACTAATTTGTTCATTTGGTCATTTACATCCTAAAAAGAAGGACTATCCAGCAGACAATCCTAAATAAATCACTCATAAAATGACCATATGAACATTTCAGTCATTAATTACTTAATGAGTATACTCCCATTTTAATATGTTGACAAGAAAAATTAAAAAAGAAGCTGGTTTTAAGTTCAGCTTCCTTTGTTGTTTAAATATTCTAGTACATTTTTAACGGCTGCTTCTCCTTGGTCGATACAATCCGGGACGCCGACACCACCGTAGGATGCTCCAGCTAAAAATACGCCCGGCAGTTCTTGTTTCATAGCCTCCAGAATGGAAGTGAGCCGCTGTTTATGCCCGACCGTATATTGAGGCATCGAGTTTTTCCAGCGGGAAATGACGGCAAAATCAGGACTCATATTAATTTGCATGATTTTGTTTAAGTCATCAAGTACGATTTTAACAATTTGGTCATCGGATAAGTCAACGACCGTTTCATCACCGGCCCTGCCTACATAACAGCGGAGCAAAACTTTTCCCTCCGGCGTAGAATGCTCCCATTTTTTATGTGTCCAGGTACAGGCCGTTATGGTATAATCACTGTTTCTAGAAACGACAAAACCAGTCCCATCTATGTCCTCATTTATGGCCTCTTCCGGGAAGGCCAAGGCAACCGTGGCAACGGAAGTCGAGGGAACATATTTCAAAGGTTCAATAAAACGATAATCCGAAAACATCGCCTGCGTTATTTTGTGAGGGGTAGCAGCAATAATACTATCGGCTGTCAGGCATTCCCCATTGTTCAGATAAACCTCATATTTATTATTTACCCGAGCGATGTTCTCCACCCGATGCCCTTTTAAAACCGAGCTGGCATCTAATTTTGCTTCAATCGCTTCAGCAAACGATTGCAAGCCTGTTCTAAAGGTGAGGAATCCGCCTTTTTTTGATTTCCCTTTATCACCCTGCTGTTTTGGCTGTGCCGGAGTTGATTTTTTCATCCCCAATATCAGGCTGCGGTGCTTCTGTTCCACCTCAAAAAATTGCGGAAAGGTGGCCATCAAACTCATTTGATCGATATCGCCTGCGTAAATTCCTGAAAGCAGCGGTTCAATTAAGTTCTCGACCACTTCATCGCCCAACCGCCTTCTAAAAAAATGACCTAATGCTTGGTCTTTTCCACTTTCAGAGCGGGGCAATATTAAATCGGCCGCTGCTCTCAGCTTCCCTGGAATGGAAAATAAGCCCGTTGTCATAAATGGCCCCACTTCGGTCGGGATTCCCATGATCGATCCGCCCGGCATGGAATGGAGCTTTTCATTCACCAAAACATAGGATTTCCCCGTTGAGTTTGGTACTAATTGATCGTCCATCCCAACTTCCTTCGCCAGCCGGATGATACTCGTTTTTCTGGCCAAGAAGGAATCCGGACCTCTTTCAATGGTGAAACCGTCTCTTACAACAGTCTGCATTTTTCCGCCGAGTCGGTGCGAGGCTTCAATAAGTTGGATCTCGAGCGGGAGATTGTTCTCCTTTACTTCTTTTTGAAGATAATAGGCTGCGGTCAAACCGGCAGCTCCCCCACCAATAATAATTACCTTCTGTTTTTCTTCTGCCACCTGACGTCACCTTCTTCAAATTGAATTTTCAAGTTCCTAATCCGCTAACTTCTTTAAGATGACGGATGACAATGTATCAATGAATTCTTCCTTTGCATTAGGCATTTCCGGTCGATAGTAGCTCACGCCCAATTCACGGGTAACAGCCTTACATTCATAATCATTATCATATAGAACCTCAAGATGGTCCGAAACAAATCCAACTGGTGCATAGACGAATGCCTTATAGTGATGGTTATGATATAAATCTCTCGTTAAATCTTGAACATCAGGTCCTAACCATGGCTCCGGCGTATTTCCTGCACTTTGCCAGCCAATCACATAATTCTTTACTCCCGCTTCAGCAGCAATTAAATCCGCAGTTTCTTGCAGCTGTTTTGGATATGGATCCCCAAACTGAAGAATTTTTTCCGGCAGACTGTGAGCCGAAACGATCAGCACCGCATGATCCTTTTCTTCTTCAGGCATTTGTTCAAAAGTTTGTTTGAGCTTATCCGCCCAGTAAGAAATAAACTTTGGTTCCTGATACCAGCTTTCAATTGTTTTTATCGTAAGTCCGCCTAATTTTTCTGCCTCTTCAACCGCTCTGCCATTATAGGATTTTACGCTGAAAGTTGAAAAATGCGGGGCAAGGACGATACTTACTGCCTCTTTTATGCCGTCCTCATGCATCTGTTTAACGGCATCTTCAATAAACGGCTCAATATGCTTTAAGCCAAGATACATTTTAAATTCGACTTCATCTTGAATTTTATTTAAATATGCTTCTAGCTTTTCACCTTGTTCAAGGGTGATTTTTGCCAAAGGAGAAATCCCGCCAATCGCTTCATAGCGATTACGTAGGTCCTCAATCATTTCCGGAGTTGGTTTTCTCCCATGCCGGATATGGGTATAGTATCTTTCCAGGTCGTCTGCATTGTAGGGGGTACCGTATGCCATCACCAGCAAGCCCATTTTCTTTTTCGTCATCGTTTGCACCTCTTATGTAATTTTCCGTATTCCTTTAATTAGGGATAGGGCCACAAGGCTTGTGCGGTCTCAACCTGACATCCCTTATGGCCCTTTTTAATAGCTCTTTTATTTTGCCAAAAATCTGCTCTTAATACCAATAAAAAGCTTAATTCAACAGGTTATCTGCCGTTGTTCGCTGCTGAATATTCATGAATAAAAGCCGTAAGTTTTTTTAGGTTTTCCGGATTAACAGACGGAAATACCCCATGGCCTAAATTAAAGATATATCCGCCTTGCTCCATTCCCTGATCTAAAATGGCTTTTGCCCTCTCTTCAATTACTTCCCATGGAGCCAAAAGGATTGCTGGGTCAAGATTTCCCTGGACTGTTTTCTGAATCCCCATTTCCCGTGCTTGGCGGATTGGCAGACGCCAATCAAGACCGACAACATCCAGCGGCAGGTCATTCCATTCCAATGCCAGGTGGCTTGCGCCGACACCGAACATGATTAATGGAACATTCTCTTCTCTTAATGAAGAAAAAATCCGGTTCATGACTGGTTTAATAAAATAACGGTAATCCTCCACATTTACAGCGCCAACCCATGAATCAAAAATTTGAATCGCGCGTGCTCCGGCTTTGATTTGCGCTTTTACGTATGTAATGACCATATCGCCTAGTTTATCCATCAACGCGAACCAAGCCTTCGGCTCAGCGTACATAAACGCTTTTGTCTTATTATAATTTTTCGAAGGGCCGCCCTCAATCATATAACTGGCCAGCGTAAATGGGGCACCGGAAAATCCGATTAACGGCACGGATAATTGTTCCTCTGTCAATAATTTAATCGTATCGATGACATAAGGAATATCTTCTTCAGGATTCAATTCCCCTAGTTTTTCCACATCCGCAAGCGAACGAATTGGATTGTCAATGACCGGACCGATGCCGCCTTTGATTTCCACATTCATCCCGATGGCCGGAAGTGGTGTCATGATATCCTTGTACAAAATCGCGGCATCAACATTATATTGGTCAACAGGCAGACGGGTGACATATGCACACAATTCCGGCTGATGAGTGATTTCAAATAGAGAGTATTTTTCTTTAATTTCCCGGTATTCCGGTTGTGAACGTCCTGCCTGGCGCATGTACCAAACTGGAACATAATCCGTCTTCTCTCCCCGAGCTGCTTTTAAAAATGTTTCATTAATAGGCTTTGCCATAAAAATAAGTCCACCTTTCAAGACATTCTGTTTACCATTTTAATATATAGAACAAGATTTTAAAAACTTTCTTTCATACACAGTTGTCTTCACTATATCGATAATTTCCTCCTCTGCATAGCAAACGATTACTTTTGTCAAAAAAAAGTCGATTTTTACGTTTGAAAATGAGTTTAAATAAGAAAATAGTTTTTGCATAAGCTATTACTTAAGATTAGCTTAAGGGGGATTTGAAAAATGACCGTATATATTACCAGCGGAACGCTCGATTTTTTAAAAACGATTAAAGCGAAATATCCCGCTGAAAAAATTATGATGATGAGCAGTGCAAATGGAGCATTATTATTCCATGAAACTGCCGGAAAAACCATTTTTAATGAACCAAGGAAATATGAAGTCTTTGAATCAATCGGGGAAATGAATGGCGAAGGGTTTGTTGTGATGAAAAATATTCCCGTTACACCTGAAGGACACCCCATATTTGAACATCACCTAAAAAATCAGAGCAGGAAACTGGAAGGCACACCTGGTTTTATCGCCCTTCGCGGGCTCCGCCCCTTGGCTTCAAATACATATATAATTATGATTGTGTGGACCGATGAAAAATCTTTTGAAGATTGGCATGTCACGAATTCATTTCTTGAAGGGGATAAAAACAATCCTGAGAATGACGATCTTCCAAACATATTCGAAAGTGCACCCTATATCAGCAGCTACACAATTGAAGATTAATTTTTCAAAAGGAATGGAGAATCTAGCCATTCCTTTTTCCTTTCCAGGGTTAAAAATTTTGTTTTTCCTCCCGCTCACCTCTTTTAAGCAAATTCATATTCTGTATTACATCCAGCCGGGCAGATACCTAATACAAAAGTCCATGGATGAAAGAAAGGAGGTTAATTTTATGCTCGTGGAGCTTACTGCTCTTCATTGGATATATGTCGTCTTTATTGCACTGATTATTGGTTTTATGGTCATGAGACGAGACACGACAATTGTCTGCATTGCCGGTATTTTCTTAATTGGTCTTATCGCCACAGGCAGTTTAAGCCATGCGATAAGCAGCATTTTTAATAGTTTTGCATATGCGATAACAGAATTATTGTCCACGATCCTTGTCATCTCCATCATTGTGGCGATGAGCCATACGTTAACCACAACAGGGATCAATGATGTGATGATTTCGCCTTTCCGGAAGCTGATTCGCAACCCGGCATTAGCATACTGGACAATCGGAATTTTAATGATGGTCATCTCCTGGATTAAATGCATTTACATACACCAATACAAAAAAGCCTTGGGAATACTGCCCTTGGCTTCTCCTTGGTAATTTATTCTATTCCGAAGAAATATCAACTTTCCCCATAACCTTTCTATCCTACCTTTATTTTTTCTCGAAAAGATGTCTTAATCTATGTTGAAGTATTTTGTCTTGTTTAGTAATTTCTAAGCCATCAAGATATGACTTAAAATCTTCATAATAATTTTCTATTCCCCAATGTTCTTCAATATCTTTTATCAATACATTAATTCTACGACACCAGTACCATTGTTCTTCGGTAATACTCCCTGAAGGGATAGGAAAAAAGAAATGGTTATCACTCATGCTTTTTACTACAAAATCTCTAATCGGGGTATCTTTGATTGAAATTATTGAGTCTTGGAGTTGTCTTAAATATAAATATTCGTTGTATGATTGTTGAATAAAACAATCTCTTATTTGTTTTACCAATAGATTATAATATTCAACCTTTAAAGCTTCGTTAATAGACTTGACTACTTTTCTTGCTTCCTCACTTTCAATATGATAATCCCATAAATCAATACCATTTTGATAACTACTCTTTGTTAAGTCGATTTTATTAGGTATATTTCTTTCTACCAATCCTACTATTTCTTCTATGCTAATTCCAAAGTCAACGGATAACACTTCACACCATGAAAATGCAGTGTTTAATCTGGATATAATATCATCCAGTGGTTCGGACCCGTTTAAATTTCTCAAATATTCTCTAGTATTTTCTATAATTCGAAGTATGTCCTCTTCAGATGAATAAAAGCTTTTTGGCTTCTCTTCATAGCTATTGATTGATTCAATTAAATTAACTATCATTTCTTTAGAATACGAACCCGTTTCATACCATTTTCTTATATGGTGAAAAACACTCTTACACATAACATTATCCAAGGAGTTCTTTAGAATGTAATTATATAAATATTCGATTACCCCACTTTTATCGTTTAAATAAAAAGCGTTCCTTATCTCACTATTAGGTTGTTCAGTATCTAATAATATCATCTTGTCTTTATGTTCAATTTTAAAGAAAACAGTTGCAAAACACATTCGGTAAACATCATCTCTTGTAAATCTATCAGTAAAAATTTCTTCTCCAAGAATATCTATAACCTCTTTAATAAAGAGACTTGTTTTTTCAAATGTTCTCAAGTTATTAAATTCAAATTCTTCAGCGATAATACCTATGACTTTCCATATCTCTTCACCCAGGATTTTTAAGGGTGCTTCATCTGCGTATTCCTCGATTGTATAAGTCCTATCAATGGCTTTTTCCTTATAATTATTAAAGGTTTCTTCCGCTTCTCCAAGCTGGTCAGTAGCTGCTATTAGAACCGTTTTAATATTGTCTATTTTAGCAAGACTGTCAATTAACCCTAATATTTCCTTTATATCAAGGTCATGATGTTTTCTTTCTAAATCATCAAATATAATTATATATGTACCTTTCTTATCCAACTCTTTATACAAGGTTGAATGTAATTTTTCTATAAGTGGAACTGAAATAGTCAAGCCATGAAATTCAATGTTGACATTATTAAATATTTCTCTTACCTTCCTAGAGTATTTTTTAAATTTACCGTTAGGTACACTATCAATAATCTGAAAATATATTTCTTGAATTATACTTTCGGTATCTTTTTTACCAAATAAGGAGACATAACATGCATCAGAATGTGCCTTCTTAAAATCTAAAACATATTTTGTCTTCCCAATTCCCCAAGTACCGTCTATAAATACCCTTTGATAACTTGAATCTTTAAAATGATTTAATACTGAAACTATTTCATTTGCTTTCATAAACAGCCTCCAAATTAAAAGTCACTATGGACACTAATAAAACCACTAAATATGGAAAGTAATTCCACCCTTAATGATATCATAATTTTTGTGTGTCTGTAGGGATGAACTTTACCCTTAGATACTATTCCCACTTCCTATAATAGAGATTTTTAGGTTGGATCGACTTCGTCGATTCGACTGCTATAAGTTTATAACAAAAAAGGAGAATCCCCGTTAAGGAATCCTCCCTATATTAATCTTCCCCCACTGGATAGAATAAGTACGGATATACTTCCCCTTCTGGGTTCTCCAAATAGACTTTTATACAGTCATTGTCCGTTAAAATGTTAGTACCGATTCCAGTGTAATGATTCACCTTGTACGGTATGCCCTCTATAACCATTTCAGGCTTTGTACCCAGTTTCTTAAAAACTGCTTTAATTCTATCCTTGGGTACTTTAGAAAAAGAATAATCCCCATCAGGGAAAACGGTAAACACTTCAATCATTCTGCTTCCCCCTCTGTAAGATATGAAATCTCCGCTTCAATTATCTTCCGCTTCCTGCCCTCTTCCAGTTCTTCTCCACCGATAACAAAGACGGTTTTATTTTGGTCAATCGTATGTCTGATATTAAAGTCACCGTCAATCTTACTCATTAACTCAATGGCTTTAATTTTGTCACTAGCATTAACTGGGGCTTTAATGATTTCACCAGTCTTAAAGTTTGGATAGTAATTGTAGTCTTCACCCTTGGCTATGTTAGTTAGAAGTTCCATTTTCTAAGTGGTCTGAATAACTAACGGTTTAATGTGTATATCCTGAATCTGCTGTATCTTGGCTTGCACCAGTGGATTGTTTAAATACTTGTATCCAGTGGTTCTACTCTTAATACCCACCTCTTCCAGTGCCTTCTGTAAGTTCTGACCATGTGCTATATATGCATAACAAAATGCTTCCTGCTGTTCTGATAGATAATCAGGTTTACTTTTACCGTTTCGTGTATCATGTTTCCTTAGCTGCTTTTCCATTTAACCAAAACCTTTCCTATTATGATTAGAAAAAAAAGAAGCAGGGATGTTATTCCCCACTTCCTCCAACCTCTGAATCTATTTCCTTAATCTTCCCTTGAAGTTCACTGATACGGTTTTGTCTTTCGATTCGACCCTCTACCGAATTATCTTGACGGTATGCCTTGAGTTCCTTTGTTAGCCCTTGCTTATAGTCCTCAAATGAATCATAAGCGGAGGATACTTCTAAGTTCTGATGATACTCAAACTCATTAGATACCGTTGGACGGTTAAGATATAATTCCAGTTCCTTGTAGTCGGTGTTATTGGCTACTACTGCACCCTCAAAGAACTCCTTTGATAAGTCCTGTTTGAATGAACCGTATTCAATTGCCATGTACTCAGCAGGATATTTTTCCTTAAACCTCATTTGGTCTAACTTATCCATTGATTGGAAAGTATCCATTGTTAGCGGTTTTAAGTCTTTAACCGTTCCAGTATCACCTACCGAATAAAAGCTTAGTACACCTTCCATCTTGATAAAACGAGTTTCCCCTCTATTTTGTGCTATTTTTGTTCTTGTTCCACCTTTGGCTAGTAACTGGCTTAACTCTTCTTGGTAACCCTGTCTTTCTGTCTTGCGTTCTGCTACATGCTTTTCTGCCATTGCCTTCATTTGTCTTCCTACTGCTGTATTTAAGAATGCTTGAATATCCATGTTTAAATTCTCCCCTTGTCATATCGTTGTATTATTCCGGTTAACCGTTTGTACTCTGTTTCCAATTTCTCATTCTCTTCCAGTGCTTCTTTTAGCTGTTTGTTTAACTCATTATCCTTAGTAGCAAAGAAGTATTTTCTCTTTAGCTTCTCATTCTCCTTAGATAAGACGGTTATTGTATCTTCTTGTAACTGGTTCATATCACTTCCTAACCTCCTAATAGTGTTGTCGATTATAAAAACATTTCCCCCACCCTCATAAGAGAATAGGGGTTAGCCATTACAATCATGTTGTAACGGGTAAAGTGCAATAGAGGGAATGTCTGTGTCTCGGTTTCTTGTTCCCTCTACTTTTTGGTATGAGTTTTACGTCAGTTCCCTACCTCTAAAGAAAAGACAACTCAAGATAAATTGTACTGACCTCAACCCTTCCACAAGAAAAGGAACAGTAGCAGAAAGAAAAAACATTGACTCGATAAGTAGTCACTTTAGAAATGGCGGGATACTTTCAAGGCTTTTTCTTCTTAACCATCAGGCTAGTATTTCTTCCCCTGATTTTTCCCTGTTATTATTCGTGGAGATGGGATCTCCACAAAAAGGTTGGTAAAGACTACCCTACACACAAGATAGCCCTCACCTGGTTAATAAAGAGATTCGTAAAATCCACTAAACGAATATGTCAACGTTTTACAGATAGGCTGACAACCTACCCAACCTGATACGGAACAGAATATTAAGCTGTCTAGCTGGCTTGCTTATAGTCATTTTATTTGCTGATACATAGCTTATTGAATCTACTAAAGGTGGAGGTAAGATACCTTTAATAGACCCTAAAACTAAATATCGAAAGAGGTGAAGCAGGGCTATCATCTTTAAGCTTTTATTAAAAGCCGACAGTCCAAGAAACTAAACTATTCTTTAAAGCTATCTTCCCAAGCCATTCTTAGCTTTTCGGATAAGGTATAGGCATTTGGTGCATTCCTACCGTTATCTAGCTTCATTTGGTACTTAATCAGGACACCTTTTTCTACAAGGTCACTAACCTGCTTCCTAACGTTCCTGACGTTATATCCAGTGATTACGGATAACTCTTTATAAGAAGGACACACATTTCCCTGACGTTGCAAAGCCATAATAGTTGAAAGTGTTTTAGCTTGTCCTTTACTGATGTTAATAACGTTCATACCGTATCAACTCCTATTAAAATATTTCTGTATAATCTATTTCTTTACCGTTAACGGTGACCATATCAGTCTTGTCTACTGGCTTCGGTTCATTTCTAGGCTTGACATTATATCTAAGCTTTTTCTTAGGTTCTTGGCTGTGTATCAGTTCCCTAATGAAAATTATGGTAGGCTTATTAGCCCCTTGGTGAATCATTTCCCATAGTCCATATTTTTCTAGTTCTTTTCGTAGTCTGATAGCCTTAGGTTTACTACAGTTCATATCTTCCATGATTTTTTCAATCGAATAGAGAATGTAGTATTCTTGTTTTTCATGGTCGAACCAGTCATTTTGTTTCGATATTTGCAGAGTATCCAGTCCGTATGAATAAAGAATGATACTGGAATCACTTAACCCCTTATAGACGGTATGACCCTTGAATATTTTAGGCAGTTTTACAAACTGTTGTTGCGAGATGGATAGCTTATTATCCATTTGACACACATCCTTTTCTAAGTTGAGTTATAAGGATTGATTAAATCCTCATATTTATATAACAAGTGATACAGTCAGATATGTACCCATTGTTAGTGAAGTTTTTAGGTCTTTTTAAACCCTCTACTTATATAACGAGGTGAATAACAAGATATGCACCCCTATCAGGTTAATTTTATTTAGGGTTTTTTAAATCCTTATACTTATAAATAAAGTGAAGTAGTCAGATATGCACCCCTCTAACTAAAAGTTTTTTAGAAAATTTCTCAATGAAAAAAGCCCCTACCGCAATGGCAAGGACTTCCCTTTAATACTAATATTCTTTTATAGTTGATTACCGTTCCCTATCTCTTCATTTACAATATAACGGTGTATTCTTTATAAGTGATTATCCATTAATAAGTAACATAGTCCGTTAGGACAGTCTTTTAATATATTAAGTATTATTCTATTAAGTCTTATTATATTAAGTCTTATTCGGGTAACAAAATGATACTACAAGGGTAACAAAATATTACCCTAAGGGTAACAAAACGTTACTGTAGATTAGGGAGATTATCGCCCACAAATAGGGATACACTTTCCCCTTTGAATCGTTATATAAGTAAGAGGAATAAACGGTTAGCCTTTATATTTTCTGTACACTTTTTGTCCACCGACTACACCGCTGCTTTATACATATTTGTGGTATATTATGGTTATCAATATTGGAAGGTTTAGGGGGATATATAAATGAACGAAGAACAATTTTTGAGAACAATGGTCGAAACGGTAAAGTGGGGAAAGTATGCAAACAAAAATCAATTACTTACTCTTTTAAGAAATTCAGAAATTGACTTTGATAAAACTGGAGTTTTCGCAAATAAACCTTACCATAATCAGGAATTTATTGATTTAAGAGTTCCAGTGCCTATGATGGAAGAGGCCGAATTTTTAAGAGATGATTTAGAAAAATTGGCATCATTAGTATACAGGTCACCAGGAAAATATGAATACTGGGGATTAAATATCAAGCCCAAACCAGTAGAACTTGATAACATTCCTCCACAAGTCGAACATAATGTTGTTTTTGATGATATAAAAGAAGAAATAATTCAAGGTATTCGAGGTGCTAAATATACTATATGGGTAGCGGTAGCTTGGTTTACCGATATAGACATATATAGAGAATTGATACTAAGAAAAATTGACGGTTTAAATGTCCGAATAATCACCTCAGATGAACCAACAAATCAAACTTTATTAGCAGATTTTGAACGTAATTTTGAAGTTGTAAAAATACCTAAAAAAGGGTATAACAGACTTCACAATAAATTCTGCATAATAGATTTAGAGTATGTAATGCATGGTTCTTATAATTGGAGTAAAACTGCACCAAACAATAATGAGACTTGGGCAACTGCACTTGACCGAGATTTTGTTAGGAAGTTTGCAGATGAATTTATGGAGTTATTCGTTAATAATTAAAATACTTATCCTATATGTATAATTGTGGTAGAATAATAGAAAAATGTGGTAATAAGGAGAGTTGAAGTATGACAGAAAATCCAAATCCAAAATTCCCAACCGTTACTCGCCCTAGATGGGAACCAAATCAGGATGTAAACAATATTCAAGGGTTGATTGATTTTGTAAGGGATGAATACGGTAATTATTACACACCCTACGAAAGAACTAACAGAGGTAACAAATTAGAAAAGGTTACTTTAGTGCATGTATTGTATGATGAAGCATTTAGTACAATATTCATGGATGAAACTCAACAAGAATATAAATACAGTCATCTAGGGGAACTATTATTAGACCGAATGAACGGTCATATTAAAGAGTTAGAAATTGAAGGTAGAAAAATATTTACCGTTCAAGATTTAATTAACAATGGTACAGAGGTTAAATTCTGGGATATAACTCAATATAAGACTCAGAATAAAAGATAAATATAAACACCAAGGATTCTAGCCTAAACGGTTAGGGTCTTTTTTGTCCACTTCTTGTCCACTCTTTACACTAGTACTTTTTATCTTTTGATTCCACAAATCTTTTTGTATTAAGGTTTATCACAAGGAAGAGGGTTAAATTATGTCCAACCTAATGAACATTCCGCTAGAGGTATGTCAATAGTAATTACTGGTAAAAACACTGGATGTCATAATCTTAATTTATTACCTATTAAAACCAATAAATAAACGGTGGAAATAATCCCCTTTCTGTTAAGTCAATTGGTAATACACACCACCCTTACCATATTATGATTGTCTCTATAAGTGCATTTAATGTAGCAAATGAATAATGAATAACACTGTATTGTATATACGTTGCATACTTTATAGCGAATAATTATTATATCACTGTTTATCATACGTTTTTATACAAGTTTATGTATACTTATACTAATATCCTTCCATCTATAACCATACACATAGAGATACTATTGTACTATTCATGTCAATGTTAATGATTGCCAATAGAGATAAAGCGGTAAAATGTAACGATACTGGAAAATGGTGGTAGGGGTGCTTTAAGTAATGGAAATATTTGGGGTGGGCATTAGTATCTAATACATTTTGAAAATTAACTTGGGGCATCTATTTTTATTTTTTTCAAAAACAAATTTGGGTGGACTGTCCGTATTGAACAATCGCACCCGTTAGCTTAATAACTCGAACTAGTTATTATTACTTTTTGTTCTTTAAAATCAACATTTCAAAGACGAAAGCAATTAGGCATAATCCCATTACTGAATCAATTATATTTTGAACCAACATTGAATCAATTTTAAAAATACGAGTGATAATTTCAGTAAATAGAATAAGAAAGAAAAACAACCGCAATATTTTTTGGTTTTTTGAAAGATTAGAAACAGGTTCAAAAAAAGTATTTATTAACTTCATAAAAATTCTCCAATTTACCGTTTATTTATTAATTTCATTATAACTAAATTATGGTGATAATCTGTCTCTATATTTGACCAATTATTGGTATTTTTTCTTCAACTATCCTGCCCCGTTAGCAGAATAAGAAAAGCCATTGCAATCCATATTCTTTTATAACCCCTTTTTAGGTTGGATCGACTTCGTCGATTCGACTGATAATTAATTTTAAAGGAATAATCCCATTAAAAAAAACCGCCTTTAGACGGTCCTTATTGAAAGTAAAGCCTTCTTTAATTTCATAAGAAATTACTTCTTAGCTGCGGACCAAAAATGTTTATTCTGCTTCAAATTCAATGTCTAAATCTGGTCTTTTAAGTTTTAATTTAAACTTTCTATCTTTTAACAAATAAAGTCCCCCTAAAACCCCTCCTATACCTAAAGCTTTTACAGGATGTTCCCTTATCGCATCCCCCATCGCTTTACCTACTTCAACTAAGGCTTCCCCTACTTCTTTCGCCGTACCAGCATTAGGAATAAGATTGTTTTTTTCTAACATGTTATATCACCCCTCCTTAATAATATAGATATATCTAATATATCTAATATATCATTTTAAAGAGTTTTAATAGTAAATAATTTACTTTCTTACCTCCAAAAAAACCCTTAAGTATAATTACTTAGGGGCAATGGTTAATTTTATAACTTCTTCTTCATTTCCAAAGGCATCCGCTTCAATCCCTCTGAAATAATAAATCTTATCTATCAGTAATTTTAACAGACGGTTAGCTTCTTCCTTGTTGGTACATTCTTCAATCTTGGTATAGTTAAGCTGTCCTTTACCCTCAGGTAAATTTAATTCCTGCTTAATCATTCCGATAAGCTTTAATTTCTCCTGATAGCCTTGTGATAACTTGGCGGTGTCCAGTGATGATAATTCCTCATTTAGTTCAGCTATCTTACTGGAAAGGGCAATAAGTTCATTCTCTGATTCTGATTTGATTTCTTCAAATTCTTGTTTACTTAGTTCACCATCTAAACGCATTTCTCTAGCATTCTTTAACCGTTTATTAAGCTTCTCTTGCTTCTTTGTTAGTTCGGTAAGCTGTCCTTCAATGATTCCCTTTTTGTCCTCTAACGGTGTATCCAGTGCCTTCTGCCATTGTTCTCTGAAATGTAATTCAACCCAATAGAACTGTGCGTAAAACTCAGCTAACAATGTTTCCTCTTTAGTCCCTGACATTCCACATTCACACTTTTTAGTAACCATTGCATCTTCATAGACTTCCCTTCTCTTTAACTGGAAGCTAATCTTTCTACCGCAATTATCACAGTAAACTAAATCCTTTAGAATGGTTCTCACCTTACCTTTTGTTCTTACTCTTTGTTCCCTATCTCCTGCAAATCTTTCCCTCATGGCATTGTTAGCCTTCTTAAAAGTATCTTTATCCACGATTGCAGGAAAGGCATCTTCTACCCTTATATCTTTGTAAATCATTGTTCCAGTATAGGCTTCATTGCGTATAATATTTTGAACTGATTTATAAGCCTTACCAGTCATATCAGAAATTGTTTTTCCGCCGTAACCATTTATAGCAAGGTTAAATATCTTCCTGACGGTTTCTGCTTCTTCATTCTGTATAAAGGTACGCTTTTTATCCTTGGTAAGAATAGAATCATAACCGTATGGAGGTCTGCTTGCTACGATTTCACCTCTAAGGGCTTTATCTCGCTTGCCTTGTAGCATCCTCTTTCTAATTTGCTTATACTCCCCATGTGCCAAGGTTGATTCAATAGCGTATAAGGTAAAGTCTTGTTCGGTGTAAATCCTTTCAGGTGTAATAACTGGAATCCCTGCTTTTTCTAATCGCTTAAATATGTGGATACTGTATTCTAAATCACGACTTAAACGGTCAATAGCTGTAACCACAACCGCATCATATTTCTCTAAATCATCCAGTAAACTATTAAGGGCTTCCCTTGCTTCCATTCTAGCCTGACCTGAAACGATTTCCTCATATATGCTGTAAGTGTATCCCCTATCCTCACATAGCCTTACAAGACGTTCTCTGTGGTTCTGTAGGGTGTCCACGTTCTCCCCTTTATCCCTTGAAATACGAAGGTACACTGCTACGTTCTTTATGATGTTGTTGTTTGTTACCACTTCGGTGTCAACTCCTTGATGTTAGTATTATTCCCTAAAACCAATGATACCAACATTTTAAAGTGGTGTCTATAAGTGCTTTTAATGGTTCTTTTGGCCTTCACCCGCGGTAGCTTTGCTCGGTGCCGTCCTTCTTCCTGTTGCCATTAGGGCTGGGCTCCCTGCTTTGGGCGTTGCCATGGCCATGAACCTATTCGGGCACGGAATTGCTTTATCGGGTGATTTTGTCATTCAGGCTGCACCGAAACTGACATCTGATGCCGCCGGGATACCCATCCAAGATGTCATTGATGCCAGCATTCCTTTAGTATTTATCATGGGTATTGTGACAACGATTGCGGCCTTTTACTTCCTGCGCCGTGACATGAAGCGGGGAATTCTGAAGGCCGATACATCGATTATCTCCGCTTCTGAAGCTGAAACCACACAGCAGGGGCTGCTTTCTCTCTCCCAGAAACGATTCTTTGCCATAATAGTTCCTTTATTATTTGCCGCTGACGTTGCTGCAATGACAATCCTTGATTTAACCGGTGGAGATGCAACAGCCTTGATTGGCGGAACCTCGATTTTAATTCTTCTGTTAATCTCATTGACAAGTTTCAAAAATGAAGGTCTTGAAAAAACAACAAGTTACTTGATTGAAGGCTTCCAATTTGGATTTAAAGTCTTTGGTCCAGTCATTCCAATTGCCGCTTTCTTCTACTTGGGAGATGCCGGCTTTACGAAAATCATCGGAGAATATCTGCCGAAAGCATCTCAAGGAATTGTCAACGACCTAGGTCTGGCACTTGCTAACATCGTTCCGTTAAGCAAGGCGGTTGGAGCCGTTACTCTGACTGCTGTTGGTGCCATTACTGGACTTGACGGCTCAGGATTTTCCGGTATCTCACTGGCAGGTTCAGTGGCTGCTCTTTTTGCCGTCGCGATTGGAAAAGGGGCGGCTACCCTGACAGCGCTAGGTCAAATCGCCGCCATCTGGGTTGGCGGTGGAACCCTTGTCCCTTGGGCCCTCATCCCGGCGGCAGCAATTTGTAATGTTGACCCCTTCGAACTTGCACGGCGAAATCTCGTTCCGGTCGTGATCGGCCTTGTGGTGACCACGATAGCGGCAATGTTTCTAATCTAACTATCTAAATGGGGCTGAAAATCTTCAGCCTCTTCTATTTGTTCCATATCTTATATAAATGTTAAAATAGTATGAAAAAGAGGCTATTTATTTCTAAAGAAAACTCGCCGATTGGCGAGCCCTAAGGGCGGTTCATGAGGCGTAGTTGCACTTATGCTTTCTGATTAGCTAGTAAAGACTAAGAGGGGGATTTACATATGTTAGATGAATTGTTTGCTAAATTAGAAAATTCCTATGAGGAAATGGTCTCCATCCGCCGACATCTTCACCAGCATCCGGAACTATCCTATCAAGAATACGAAACGGCCAAATTTATTGTTTCCTTTTATGAAAAACTTGGAATTGAAGTGAACAGCAATGTCGGCGGGAACGGTGTAATGGCAAAGGTTTATGGTAAAAAGCCGGGTAAAACCGTGGCATTACGAGCCGATTTTGATGCCCTGCCGATTCAGGATGAAAAGAATGATGTCCCATATAAATCAACAGTGCCAGGAGTTATGCACGCTTGCGGACATGACGGGCACACCGCCACCCTCCTGCTCCTTGCCAAAGCATTGAATGAACTTAAGGACAATCTCGAAGGAACCTATGTGTTTATTCACCAGCATGCCGAAGAATATGCCCCAGGTGGTGCCATTTCGATGATTGAGGATGGCTGCTTAGAAGGTGTGGATGTGATCTTTGGCACCCACTTATGGGCAAGCGTGCCAACTGGTACGATTCAATATCGAACTGGCCCTTTCATGGCGGCGCCAGACCGATTTGAAATCAAAATCCAAGGAAAAGGCGGTCATGGCGCACAGCCGCATACAACAAAAGATGCAATCGTGATAGCCTCACAGTTGGTTTTAAATCTGCAGCAAATCGTCAGTCGCAAGGTCAATCCGATTGATTCGGCCGTTGTTACCATCGGTTCCTTTACCGCGCAAAATGCCTTTAACGTCATTGCCGATAAAGCACATCTAGTCGGAACGGTCCGTACTTTCAAAGAAGAGCTTAGAAGCTTTATTGAGGAAGAAATTGAACGAATCATTCACGGCACATGCTATATGTCAGGCAGCACTTACGACTATAAATATTATCGAGGTTATCCTCCAGTAGTGAATCATGAAAAGGAAACCGCGTTTTTGGCTGAATGTGCCAAGGATGTTGCCGAGGTAAAATTCATTGAAGAGACCGAACCGGATATGGGAGGAGAAGATTTTGCCTATTATTTGCAAAAGGTTCCTGGGACCTTCTTCTTTACTGGTGCGAAACCGGAAAGCGATGACGATGCCTACCCGCATCACCATCCACGATTTGATATCGATGAAAAAGCAATGCTGATTGCTGCCAAGACATTGGGAACAGCAGCAATCACCGTTCACAGAGACTAAAGCGAAACCCCTGAACTTTTAAAGCTCAGGGGCTTTTTGCAAAATTCTTAACCGATAAGCGTTCATCGCCGTTTCGCCTAATGTTTTCATTAGGTTGTTATTGGCGTATGCCCCAATAAAGGCGCCGATCCCCGGAACAAGCTGAAGCATTTTGACAAAATCAATATAATCCCGGTATTCCTGCTGGAACTTCCGCCAGTCCATTTCCACAAGTACCTGCTTTCGCTCCTCCCAGTTTTCAATTTCAGATAACGTGTTTCTGCGGATTTCATCGCTTGAAAAAGCAAGCTGAAAGACATGAAGAATAAATAACCTTTCCTCATATTCCTTCGTATTGAAGCCGTAAACGGAGGCTGCATCAAATAAGAACTTCATCTTGATGGTTAACAGCAAAGGGAAGTCTGCCAGCCCCAGCAAAATCCCACCCGCACCAGTGCCGGCCCCTTCCACCATCGCCGTTTTTTGGTAGGTGGAAATTTTTTTGCGGACTAATTCATCTCTTTCTTCAAGAGTTAACCCTTCTGCAGCATTTCTGTTGGTGGTCATTTGCGAACCAAATAAAGTAGCCTTTACCATTGTTTTAATGCTGTCCGTCATGACTTCATGAACTTTTTCGGGGATGATTTCATTGATTTTCCCTTGCGCCTTTTTCGAGATCCTATTCATCATTCCCGACCGTCTTATCAATTTTCGTTTCCAGTCTTGAACTTCATCATATACCTTTAATTCATAATCGTTCATCAAACCTCACCTCGCCATACTAATTTTATGCGTAAATACGTAAGAATCAGCCGTTTGGTTTCAAAAAAAACCCCCTTTGCCTAAACTCAAAGGGGGGTCATTTTATCCTTCATTCTATTTTTACTGTAAAAATAAACAAATAAGAAGTTAAACAATAGGCCTGCGGCAAGTTCCAATAATGCCAGGGATATTTCTCCCTTCAGAAAAATAAACAGGGCAAAAACAATGTTTTCGATTGTTAAAATGACCATCAGCAATAAATGAAAATCATCATGCTTGTGTTTTTCAGCAACCGGATAAAGGTCAACCCACAGCTTGTTTTGGTGGTGATGGATAAGCGGAAGCAGTTGAAATCCAGTTAAATATAAAAACAAAATACTGATGAGAATTTGTCCCAATCCAAACGAAATAAAATAAATCCCTAGTATACCAATAACCGTTAAGCGGACAAACAGTCCGAGATAATCCGATGACCGCAAAAAAGTCCGTGCATACAAATAGAGATACGTTTTTTCTTGTAAAAAGCGAATCCCCCCCAAGAGGAAATCCAGCCATTTTCTTCTTTTTACCGTATCCTTTAGTTTCGGCACATCTGTAAACATATTTGCAAGCCGATAAAAGGAAGCCATTCTTTTTTCTTCCTCGTCAATTAATAAATCCCATTTTAACCCTAGGGCTTTTGTTCTGTTATGGAAAAAGAAATAATACAAGACCATTATCAAAGCAATGACCAAAAGGACTACAAAATTTGCCTGTTTAAACAGCAAATAGGTTAGCGAGAGATTAATGAAATATCTGACGGTCAGATCCCATCTATGTACTGATGTCTGAACAAAATAAGAAATCCGCCAGCTGACTAATAGATTCCATCCCTTGATGACAAAAAGAACAATGAGAAACGGGAAAAATAAGCGAAAGCCAGTGCTGCTTATATGGGCATACATTGGCATAAGAACAGCAAAAATGAGTAAGAGTATGTAACCTTGAAAAATAAAGCTTACGAATCCGGAACGAAGAAAATACCCCTTTAATTTATCTTCTAACGGAAGCAAAAATACCTTATCCGCTTCCAATAAAAAATTATAAACTGGGCTGTATGTTAAGAGAAAACTGATAAACAGGGCTAGAATAATTTCCGCCGGAAAATCAGTTGATAAAGTTTTAATCCACTCCTGATAATAATAAGCACCGCTGCCAATCAGAAACAATAAAACAATGACAAGATGGCCATTGAAAATATAGCGAAGATACGTGCTCAAATCCTTAACACGCCGGCCTGCCCGTTCCTTCCAAAGTTTCACCGCATTAAACATAATTTTCTTCCTTTGTTAACTGAATATAGATGTCATCTAATGACCCGGCCGGCATCGAAAATTGCTCCCTAAGCTCTGTAAGTGTCCCTTTTGCCCGAATTTTCCCTTCATGCAAAATAACAAACCGGTCGCAATATTTTTCCGCAGTAGCTAGAATATGGGTCGACATTAAGATTCCCGCCCCATTTTCTTTCATTTTCTTCATTAAATCGAGCAATGATTGGATACCGAGCGGGTCGAGGCCGACAAACGGCTCGTCTACGATGTAGAGAGATGGCTGCACAAGGAATGCGCACATGATCATCACCTTTTGCTTCATCCCTTTAGAAAAATGAGCTGGAAACCACTTTAGGCGCTTCTCCATCCGAAATTCAGTGAGCAATGGAGAAACGCGGGCTTTATAGTCCGTTTCAGAAAGTCCATAAGCCATCGCCGTTAAGCGTAAATGTTCCTCCAATGTTAATTCTTCATATAAAATTGGTGTTTCCGGAACAAACGTAAACATTTTACGATATGCCTCTTTATGATCTGTGATGGTTTGTCCATTTATTTTTATGACACCTTGATGTGGTTCCATTAATCCAATGATATGCTTAATGGTTGTGCTCTTTCCTGCGCCATTCAAGCCAATTAGGCCAACCATTTCTTTTTCGTTCACCTCAAAAGAAACGTCTTTTAAGACCGGATTTCTTGTGTAACCGCCAACTAGATTTTCAATCGTTAATAAAGACATTTTTTTAAGTCCTTCCCTTAATGATTTCCTTTATTTTATCAAATCGTTTTCAATAAAAATAGAAATTCAATTTTATTTGTATATTTCCTTTTTAATCGGACATCATAATATTCGAAGGGGAGTTCAATTGATGAAGTGATTCATCAACCACTTGAAATGAGGTGTCTACAAAAGACAATATCCGTTTCAAACCCAGAAGCTTCTAAAAACGTTTCAAAACAAGGGGATGGTTGTATTGTACAATGTGCATGGTAACCATTTTGAGTTCAAATAACACCAGGTTTTTGGATAAAAAACTGAAAATGAGGTGTTTGTCGCAGACATCGTCCGTTTTTAAAGGTAAGAAAAACCGATAAAAACAAATAGGGGATGGTCAGCTTGAACAATGATGTTTCTTTATAACAACACTCTACTGTAAAATGAGGTGTTTATCAAAGAACACTCCTATTGAACGTCAAATTTGAAGCAATTTCCCCTTCGAGAGGGCGGGATTCTAAGCGAATCCTGCTCTTTTCTTTTTTGCGAAAGAATTCTATGGTAAAATATACAAAATATAATGAAAGGCTGGTCCCAAAAATGAACGATTGTATTTTCTGTAAAATTGTTAATGGTGAAATTCCTTCCGCAAAAGTATTTGAAAACGAACATGTCCTAGCCTTTATGGACATCAGTCAGGTGACAAAAGGGCATACACTGGTCATCCCAAAGATACATAAAGAAAATGTCTTTGAACTGACGCCCGAAATCGCCAGAAACCTATTCGAAGTGGTCCCTGCCATTGCCAACGCTTTAAAACAGGAATTTGAACCGGCCGGTTTAAATACCATTAACAATAATGGCGAGTTAGCTGGACAAACTGTTTTCCATTACCACATGCATTTAATTCCTCGTTATGGCAAAGGCGATGGCCTTGGTGTAGTCTGGAAAAATAATCAAAGTGACTATACACCACAACTGCTCCAGGAAATGGCAGCCAATATTGCCAAGAAATTATAAGCTCGCACAGTAAGTTATCTGAAAATTATTTCTTTATTATTATTATCGTAATATGCTATAATGTGTATAAATTCTTCGCTGCAGGCAATGAGTGCACTGCAGGAGGAAAAAAGCTTTAGAAGAGCAGAGGAGAGATGAGAAATGAAAACAAAAAACCTTGTCATTTTAGCACTTTTAGCGGCGATTGGATTTGTGCTGCACGCGGTAATGCCGGCATTCCTGACGATTAAACCAGATATGATGCTGGCGATGATGTTCTTAGGAATTATTCTTATTCCGGAAATCAAAAGCGTTATGCTTTTGGCGATTGTAACAGGAGTATTATCTGCGATCACCACTCAGTTCCCTGGGGGGCAGTTTCCAAATATCATTGATAAACCCGTCACTGCATTAGTTTTCTTCGGATTATTTTTAGCATTAAAAAAATACCGCAGCTCTATTGTAAGTGTTGGTGTTTTGACAGCGATAGGGACAATCGTGTCCGGAACAGTCTTTTTAACATCTGCCTATTTCTTGGTTGGTCTGCCTGGCCCATTTGCTGCACTGTTTGGCGTAGCTGTTTTACCTGCTGCTGCCATCAATACTGTCACAATGGTTGTCTTGTACCCAATCGCGCAATCGATTGCTAAAAGAACTAAATCATCAACTGTTTCCGTCATTGAAAAGTAATGACAGGTACGTTAAGAAAAGAACCCTTAAGGGTTCTTTTCTTAAATTCACTTTAGAAAAAATAGGTAAACAATAAGGCTAACAATAAAAAGATTCCCCCGCCGCTAGCGCAGACAGCTGCCCTTTTCTTTATTATTTGTTTAGGCGGATATACACCTGGTCTCGTTAAATCAATGACAAACTTACCAGTACCCATGAAAAAAATGGCACTTAGAACAAAAAACATGATAGCTGCACTTTTCATAGCAAGATCCCCCTGCAGGATTCCAATTTTCAATTGATGTTGTAACTATTTATATGTTTTTCTGTCCATACCTATGAAAAATTTAGTAACACTATATAAGTAAATTAAATTTTTAACAAAAATATTCAAAAAGTTTCCATTTTTCTTATAAATCAATTATAATAAAATAGAAATCTTTTAAACAATTTTAATTTCAATATAAAATTATCGTAATTTCTAAAAATTTTGTGAATTTTTTCTTTATTAATTTTTATTTTATTGGCATAATGAAAATAGAGTAATAATAAAGTAGGTGAAAATGGAGATGACGGAGAAACAATATTCGGCCAAGGAAGCAATGATTTTTAGTCAAAGAATTGCGCAATTAAGCAAGGCGTTATGGAAATCGATTGAAAAAGACTGGCAGCAATGGATAAAACCGTATGATTTAAATATCAATGAACACCACATTCTTTGGATTGCCTACCATTTGAACGGTGCATCTATTTCCGATGTAGCCAAATTTGGTGTCATGCATGTCTCAACAGCTTTTAACTTTTCAAAAAAATTAGAAGAACGAGGCTTGCTGAAATTTTCTAAAAAGGAAAATGACAAACGGAATACGTATATTCAATTGACACCAGAGGGTGAAAACATTCTCCTGCAGTTAATGGAAACCTATGATCCAAATGCCTACTCAGCATTTACCGGCGCACTGCCTTTAAGGGAATTATACGGGAAATTTCCGGACATCATTGAAATGATGGCGATTATCCGGAATATTTATGGACAGGACTTCATGGAGATTTTTGAACGTTCCTTCCATAATCTTGAAAGTAAGTTTGTGGAAGAAGACGGAAAGCTAAAAAAATCAGAGGAAAAAGAACAAGAACTTGCCTAACCAGGCTAAATAAATTTTTCAAATTCCTGAAAAAGTGATTTGTATAGATTCTGTGATAGACATGCTTTGATGGTTTGTCTGATATCCAGTTTGTCGGGCATTGAGATGGAAAGCTCATCAAAAAGCGGATGAAAGTATACGTACCCTTCCGCTTTTTGTTCTTCCAATTTTTTGCTCAGTTTATCACATATGGAATAAAAATGATTCACTTCTGATTCCGTAAGACCGGATTGAATGATCAGTCGAGTGAACTTCTTGGACGGATGATCCACTACCTCTAACAATAGCCTTTGATGAAATTCAAGCATATTTATTTTTTCTGCAAGCATTTCATATTTATCCATGAAAAGCCCCCCTTTTCCATATTATTCACCTTTTTGGGACTTGGATAAACGTATTTCAGTATTTACTTATTTGGCATGAAAAATCTGAAAACCTTCCATTCTTTTTGACTATCTTTTTAATAAATTATTTGGTAAGGTAAAATGGAACAGTATCTGGGGGGAGGGATTTCTTATGATCTCCATTTTTATCGTATTTGCCATTTTTATTTTGTTTTATGTAAATAAAATGACCAGTTCATTATGTATTCAAAAAGAAATTCCGGAAGAACGTCAGCACAAGGTGTTTCGTACGATTAATGTTCTTGTTACCATTTTATTAATTTCTTCCTATTTGGAAATTTTGTATACATAGTGTATAAGTAAAAAAACAAGCGATGAGGTGTCTCTCATCGCTTTTTACTTATGCTGCATTACCAAACCCAAGCAGCACCAACGATAATCAATAAAATGAAAAGAACAACGATTAACGCAAAGCCTGCACCGTAACCTGCTCCACCAGACATATTTTTGCCTCCTTTCCGTTTCTACGATATACTATTCAACCTCCCTCCAATTCGACTAGGCTCTTATCTTATTTTTGTGGAAAAGACATGAATGGGCTTGTAAATTTTTGAAATGATAATCCTTTTAATTTTTTGCAGGAGTTGCCATTTATGTTATAGTTAAGGATGTGGACAAAAACCCATAAGAATTTAACTATTTAGGAGAGATTCATCATGAAAAAATGGATAATGGCCCTAACGCTTGCAAGCTCAATCCTTGCCTTAAGTGCATGTAATCAAAATGGTTCGGAAACGGTTGCAGAAAGCAAAGCTGGGGATGTAACACAAGAGGATCTTTACAAGGCAATGAAGGATAAATTCGGCAATCAGGCATTACAGCAGCTTGTCTATGAAAAGGTTCTTTCTAAAAAGTACAAAGTAACCGACAAAGAATTAGATGACAAAATTAAACAAATCAAAGAGGACCTTGGCTCAAACTTTGAAATGACCTTAGCCCAATATGGCTATAAAAGTGAAGCCGACCTAAAGAAAACAATGAAGCTTGGTATGCTGCAGGAAAAAGCGGCTATGAAAGATATAAAAGTAACCGATAAAGAATTAAAGGATTACTATGATAATTATCAGCCTGAAATTAAAGCACGTCATATTCTCGTTGCCGATGAAGCAACTGCTAACACTGTAAAACAAAAGCTTGATGGCGGAGCAAAATTCGAAGATGTGGCAAAAGAATACTCAACAGATAAAGCTTCTGCCCAAAATGGCGGCGACTTAGGCTGGTTTGGTACTGGAAAGATGGACCCTGATTTTGAAAAGGCTGCCTATGCCCTAAAGGTTAATGAAATCAGCGCTCCAGTAAAAACACAATTCGGTTACCATATTATTCAGGTTACTGATAAAAAAGAGAAAAAATCCTATGATGAAATGAAAAAAGATATTGAATATCAAGTAAAATCTCAAAAGTTAACTACTGATGTGATTAATAAAGCCATGGATCGTGAATTAAAAGACGCTAATGTAAAGATTAATGACAAAGACTTAAAAGACGCCCTAACACCACAGACTGCAGCCCAATAAAAATCGAAAAAACGGAAGCGCCTCATTTTGCGCTTCCGTTTTTTTATTCGCTTGTGGCATGTTCACCTTTTCGGGCTTCCTTTTCTTTTTCAAGGCGCATCATATAGATTTCGCCCTCACGTTCTATATCCTCTTGTTCAAGCTGGCGCTCTTCCCGCCCTGTTTTAATTGCCATTAACGCGCTAATGATAATCCCAACCACAACAGCATAAACCCAAATAGGTATAGTCAACTTCACTTGCCCCCTTCAAAATGGTTGTCCAATTTTCTAATAAATAATATTCATGGATTAAAAAATTATGCATAAAAAAAAGATAACCTCCTAGAGAGGCTACCCTTCCTATTTATGAAATGCAGGCTTGTAAAATGATCGATTATCCAGCGCAAAAACCCGTTCAGTAAACTCCCCTGGCTTAACTCTTTCCAAAGCCCGGTCAAGCATGTTCATTTTTGCATCGAGATTATCAATGTAATGAAGGATTTCTGCTTCTTTCACTAACGGAGGTTTTGGGCTTCCCCACTCCGCTTTTCCGTGATGGCTTAGAACGAGGTGCTGGAGGATTAACACTTCCTCCCCGTTAATACCAAGTTCTTCAGCTGCTTTGCCAATTTCATTGATCATAATCGTAATATGCCCAAGTAGGTTTCCTTCGAGCGTATAAACAGTTGAAATTGGCCCGGATAATTCCATGACTTTGCCCATATCATGCAGGATGATGCCTGCATACAGCAGGTCCCTGTCAAGACTTGGGTATAGGCCGGAGATTGCTTTGGCGAGGTCAAGCATGCTGACCACATGATAGGCAAGCCCGGAAACAAATTCATGATGATTTTTTGTCGCCGCCGGATACTCCAAAAATGCCTTCTGGTGCTTCTTTATTAAATGGCGGGTAATCCTCTGGATATTTGGGTTTTTCATATCAAAAATATACTGGGTCAGTTTACTCACCATTTCATCCTGACTTAACGGTGCGGTTTCAAGGAAGTCTTCCAATTTCACCGCATCCGCTGGTCCGGTTCTTCGAATCTGGCGGATTTTCAACTGGCTTTTGCCCCGGTAATTTTGCACGTCCCCATGAATTTTGACAATCGTTTGGGCGGCATACATTTTTTCATCCTCTTCATTGGCATCCCAAAGCTTGGCTTCAATATCGCCGCTTTGGTCTTGCAGGATTAACGTTAAAAACGGCTTTCCGTTGCTCGCAATTCCTTTTGTGGACGTTTTAATTAATAAATATAACTCAATCTGTTCCCCAACATCATAATGTAAAATACCTTTCGCCAACATAGACACGCTCCCTTCCGATAGTAAAAGTATAACATATCCTTCTTTCACTCTATGAAATTATCTGAACAGCACCTTTTTCCAAGAAAAGAACATTTTCCTTTGGAAAGAACTGCAGTAAATGCTGATGACAAGTAAAAAATAAGATTTGATTTTGTTCCAACGTTTTTAAAAGCGCGATGACCCTTTCCGTTCTGCCGATATCAAAGTTTACGAAGCTGTCATCAATGATAATCGGGAACCGGTATTTTTCATAAAGGGTTGTAGCCAGTGCCAGTCTGATTGAAACATATAGCTGTTCTGTGGTGGCTTGGCTTAATTCGTTTGCTTCAAATAGGGTCCGGTCCTCCCGTTCTACTAGGAAACCAGTCCCCAATGGGTGCAGGTGTATTCGGTGGTATCTGCCATTTGTAAGAAAAGACAGAAACTCCTCCGCCCTTTCCAGCATTCTGGGCAAATGTTCATTTTTGTATTTCTCGATTGTTGCCGTCAAAATATTTTGTGCAAGAGAATATACAGCCCACTCTTTTGCTGTCTCCTCGAGTTCAGATTTTTTCTGCTTATAATGATGGAGAATATCAGAATAAACGCCGCCTTCTTCGAGAACCTGTAATTCGTACTTGACCTTGGCTTGCTCCTCCTGCAGTTCTTTTAATCTAGCATGCAATCGCTTAGATTCATCAAGGCCGGCAGTTATTAATTCATCCCAATTAAGGATGGTTAGGAAGCTTTCCCTCTCTTCCTCAGACAGGCTTGAATAGTTAAGCTGACTGCGGATATTGTCCAAAGCAGCCAGCAGTTCGGATCTTTTTTCCGCCTTTTTTCCAAGTTCATAGAATTGCTGTTCCGTATCCGTATTAGCAGACTGAAGCAGCAAAGCATACTCCGCTTCAAGCTGCTCTAGTTCATGTGATTTGCCTTGCCAATCTGCTTCCATGCCAGCAAGCTTATTTTTTCTTTCCTGGTTTTTGATACTCTTTTCAAGCTCTTCCTTAAGTTTTGTCCTCAATAAAAATGCGGTCTTATGTAAATCGAGATCCTTTTCCGGCAAAAAGCGTTTGCCATATTCCAGAATTCCTTCGGCGATCTGGCTTTGCTGCTGATTAGCTTTGTCCACTTTTGCAATTAGCTTATCCCGTTCCCATAAAATCTCTTTAAATTTTTCTATTTGTTTAAATGCTTCCTCCAAAAAGGCGGCGGCAAGATTATCAGGTATTTTTAATTCCCTGCTAATTGTAAGCAGCGTCTTCTTATGCTGACTAGAGGCAATCTCCCATTCCTCAAATTTCGAAATCACTTTTTCAAATTGGCTCTGCTGCTGCTTAAGCCTTAATTTTAACAGCTGCAGTTGTTCACGCCGCTGATTGTCTATCTTCAACTCTTCAGCAGCCTTGCTCAGATCCAGGTATTCGGCAGATTGCAGCTTTTCACTTACCTGTTTTTCTTTTTCCCGCAGCTCGCCAAGCTGTTGAACAAGCTGCTTTTCTTTAGCCTGCTTTAAGGATTGCAGCATGTATACGGCAAAAGCCAAACTGCCCCCTAACCCCAAGATCATCAGTACCCATTGTTTTGTCAGAAGTCCATAAAGGATTAGTCCGAGGAGGATCAGCTCTATCGTGATAAATTGAAGCTTAAGCCTTGATTTAGCGGCCTGCTCCTGGTCAAGCGATCTTTGCTGGAAATGGATTTTTTCCTCGATTCCCTTTAATTCCTCTTCTAAGCCCCTTTTATCATTTCCGTGAACCTGTTTTTCAAGGAGCAGTCTGTCTTGGTCCGGTAAACATAAGCCCTCGGTCAAGAGAACCTCCTTTTCAATCATCTCTAAGGCATTTTTTTCTTCCTCATACCGTACATCCAGTTCCTCTTTTGCTATCATCAGTTTTCTGCTTTGTTTTGCGGTTGTTTCAACCTGGTTTTTCATATACATATTTGTATTTATGGCTTGAAAATCTTGATCCTGCAATGGCAGATGGAGCTTCGCTTTTATAATGGAAAGTTCTGCCTCACAGTCAGCCAGCCTCTGTTCATATTGGCCCAGTTCCAATTTGAACTGATCAAAAATGGGCATCTGATCTAGTAACATTAATATCGCCGGCTCGTTCTCGAGGAGCTCTTCATTTGGCTCCAAATCCGCGATTTCCAGCTTTACCTTTTCAATTCGTTCCGCAAGACTGTTCAGCTCTGCTTTGTAGGGAAGAATAAGTTGGTTTAATTTTTCGAGTCTTTCCATTCCTCGTACAGGGAACTGTACTTCTTCAAGTTCAGCAAGCTCGTTCTCAATCCACTTTTCTTGTTTAACAGAAGATTCTATCCTTTTCCACTCCGAAAGCTTTGCTGTATTTACCTGAAGGGTGGTAAGCTGTTCATTAAGATTAGCCATTTCCTGCAGCAGGCTTTCTTTTTTCGCTGCCAAGGTCTCATATTCCTTATTTTTCGCAGCGGCTTTTTTTAGCTCTTGATTGACCTCATGAAGTTCCTGAAGTTTTTCATTTAGCTCAGGCTTTTTTCCCCCTGGCTTAAAGCGGGTATCCAGCTCCTTTTGGAGGGCAGCCTCTGCCTTTGCCAATTGTTCTGTGCCTAGTGTTCCTGCGGAAAATAGGTATTTACCCAGCTCTTCACCCTTCATCTGGTGGATGTTTTGCAGCCCGTGTATATTGAAAGAAAAAATGGCCTGAAATAGATTTTTATCAAAGCTTTCTAGTAATTCCTTTAAAAGTTCCTCACCGCCAATGATTCCGTTATCCATGACTACCTTGACATCACCGGCGGCTTTTCCTTTTACCCGTTCAATTACTGCAAAGCCTTGCCCTTCAAGATAAATTCGGATATTCCCGCCGTACTTTGTACCATGTTTCGGTTCGTAGCGCAGCTCTGAATGCTGCTTAGTTGGAAAACCAAATAAAATACTATGTATAAAGGCCATAATCGTAGATTTTCCAGCCTCATTTTCCCCAAAGAAAACCTGAAATTCATTCAAATTTTCGATGATGACATTTTCCAGTTGCCCAAAACCGTAAATATTCATTGCCGTGATTTTCAATTTGGATTCACTCCTTTCTATTTATAAAGTAATTCAATTAGCAGTTTCTCCGCCCTATTAATTAGTTCATGCTGCTCACCTGATGATAGGGGCGACAAATATTTTTTACCCAAGCGGTGCTCGTACAAAACGGCCAAGGCTTCATCTACATGATCGAATTGTTCAATTGCAGCAAAAAGCTCACCATAAAAATTGGCTTCTTTTTTTAATTGTTCCTTGTTCACCTGCTGCCTTTCGGACAAAGATAGCTCCACAATCCAAACAAATGCTTCCTCCTCCTGTTCATCTTCTAACAAAAGATCAAGCAGATCCGTTTGCAAACTTCTTCTTTCCATGTCGTCTTCCAGGAGAATGTTTTTGATGGCTAGGGACAAGAATGTGCCTTTTTTATCCTTTCTCCAGGTATTTAGGCTTGACTGACATAATTGAAGAATATCATGAAAATTCTTCGCTGATGCTGCATCAATTTCAGCCTCTTCCCAGACAATATCTGCTGCTTCTACAAAGTCCAGTCTTGCCTTAAGTTCCGTAAGCGTGATATGATAAAATCCTTTTGCGTCTTTTTCCTTCTTATTTCTCCCCTGAATATTACCGGGATAGATAATCGGAGGATTTTCAGACAATACAGCACGTTTATGGATATGGCCCAATGCCCAATAATCAAAGTCTTTATCAAGTAAATCCTTAACAGTAAACGGGGCATAGTTATCATGGTCGGCGGAAGAGCTTTCATTTCCATGAAGGATGCCAATGTGGAAATCTGAACCCACTGACTTTACATACTCATCTATTTTTCTCTCAAACACATGCCGGGTTGGATAGCTGAATCCATAGAAGGATACTGTTTCACCTGACTTTGTCTGCAGTTCCATCCGTTCGACCTTGCTGCCAAACACATGGACATTGTCCGGCATGTCAAGGTGAACCCAGGAACCATTTAAATGGTCATGATTGCCGTGGATCACATAGACAGGAATTTCATGTTCTGCAAGCCTCTGCATTTCCGCTCTGAATCGAGATTGGGCCCGGAGACTGCGGTCCTCTCCGTCAAATAAATCACCTGCTATGATGACAAAATCAACCTGTCTATCAATTGCTGTTTCAGTTAGAATTTTTAAGGATGTAAAGGTGCTCTCTTTAACTCTTGAAAAAATAGCAGCGGGCAAATGCTTCAAACCGACCATTGGGCTGTCCATATGTAAATCGGCAGCATGAAGAAATGATAATTTTTTCATAAAATTTCCTCTCAAACGTTCTTTTCTTTTATTTTATCACGGCTAATATACGAATGCACGTTCTGTGTCATGATTAATAAAAAGCTTTACCATAAATGGTAAAGCTCAGACTGTCAAAAAACTATCGATAGATTTTTATCTTATTCACGATCTTTCACAACTTGTTAATTATTTAAATATTAAAATATATAGATCTTTCAACAAGTCTGTTGATTGGCGCTCCAGGCACTTCGCTTTCCGCGGGCGTGCCGGGAAGCCTCCCCGCGGAAAGCGAGTGCCCGGAGCGGAAATCAACAGGACCATTAGCAGGGACATTCAAAAATTATCGGTGTTAGAACATAAAAAATTGCCGAGAAAAATACCCTTTCTCAACAGTCTGAGCTTTACCTTAAATGGTAAAGTGCAGACTGACTATTCGTTTTTTGTTAATTGCAGAGCTTTTTTAATATCTTTAAAGGAATTGGATTTGCCATACATCAAAACACCGCCGCGATAGACTCGTGCGCCAAAAATAGCTAATACGGCAATCGTTGCCACAAGGATGGCAATCCCCAAAACAGCCTCCCAAACCGGAATGGTCAGCATTCCAACACGGAGGAACATAATCATTGGCGTAAAGAACGGGATATAGGACGTGATGGTAATAAACGCAGCATCCGGCTTGCCAAGGCCAAACATGGCAATCATAAAACCGCCAACAACCAATAACGTCATCGGGGTAATCATCTGCTGGACATCCTCAATCCTGCTGACCAGTGAGCCTAAAAAGGCTGCCAGAGTGGCATAAAGAAAATAGCCAAGGATAAAGAAAATCACTGCATAGACGATGGTTGCCGCCGGGATATCGCCAAACCCATACACTCCGAAGAATCCGTCTTTGAGGGACTCCATATTTTTTGTAAGAGAAAAATATCCGACAATCAAAAATACCGCCAATTGTGTCAGGCTCAACAGTCCAATCCCAAGAATCTTGGCAAACATCTGCTTGATTGGCGAAACACTTGAAATCAGGATTTCCATTACCCTGGATGATTTTTCCGTTGCCACCTCCATGGCAATCATATTGGCATACATGATGACAGCAAAATAGATGATAAATAAGAGGACATAGACAAGTCCGCGTGCTTGATTGAGTTCCTCTTCTGTTTTCGCATTTTTCTCAAGCGCTGTTTTTTCAAACGAAACCGGCTCATAAAGCTTTTGCAGCTGATCAGGTGCCAAATTAATTTTCGAAGCGGCGAGCATCGTTTTAACCTGCTGCAAGCCTGTCTGAAGATCCGTATACAACGCAGAATCAGCAATGCTCATTGCCTTAAAGCCCGCTTCCGGAAGCCCTTCTTTGTTAAAATGCAATTCAAGCAATCCAGTAAACTTACCATTTTCGACTGCTTTTTCCGCTTCTTTTTCAGTGCCTTTATAGGATGTTAAGTTTATATCCTTATTGATTGTTTTCAATTGCTGCTTGAAAGGCTTGTAAAGCTTGCCTGTCTCATCCAGGACAGCAACATTCTCTTTACCGCCGTTTTTATCAAAAATCTCGATGATATTTTGAAAGTTTGTTAACCCCAGGACAATTACGATTGTCAAAAAGGTTGTGACAATAAAGGATTTGCTTTTTAATTTATTCAGGTAGGTATGTACTAAAATAATCCAAAAATTATTCATAAGCATTACCTACTTTCTCGATAAAAATATCATTCAATGACGGCTCTTCAAGGGCAAATTTTCGCAGCAAGCCTTTCCCGGCAATTTCCTTGAGGATTCCTTCCGCGACCTGTTCCCCTTCAATCTGTAGTTCCAGCCCCTCCATTGTCGGTTTCGTCTTTACCACACCAGGAAAGTCTTTGATCGACTCCAAGGAAAAATCCGCATGGATAATGAGGTTCTTTTTCCCATAGGCGCGCTTGATTTCCTTTAAGGAACCATGAACCACTGGACTTCCTTTTTGCAGAATACAGAGATGCTCGCACATTTCCTCGACATGATGCATTTGATGGCTGGAAAAGACAATGGTTGTTCCGTTTTCCTTTAGCCCTAAAACTGCCTCTTTTAATTGCTCGACATTGACAGGGTCCAGTCCGCTAAACGGTTCATCCAATATTAACAGCCTTGGTTTATGAATCACAGCAGCAATGAATTGAATTTTCTGCTGATTTCCCTTGGATAGCTCATCGACCCTTTTATTTTCATATTCGGGTATTTTAAATTTCTCGAGCCAGCTTCTTAGCTCCCTTAAAGCCTCATTTTTAGGCATTCCTCTTAATCTAGCTAAATAAACAATCTGGTCCCGGACCTTTAGTTTTGGATACAGCCCTCTCTCTTCAGGGAGATAGCCCACCAAATGGCTGGTAGAATAATTGAGTGGTTGATCGTCCCAGGTTATTTTACCGGAACTTGCATCGAGTAAACCTAAAATCATTCGAAACGTTGTTGTTTTCCCAGCGCCATTTGCCCCCAAAAAACCAAACATTTCTTTTTCCGGAATCATCAGAGATAAATCGCTGACAGCAGTAAATTCTCCGAAACGTTTGGTAACCCGTTCCAGTTTAAGTACCATTTTACCTACTCCTTTCCTCTTACAATACAAATATACCATATTGTGGGTTTAATTTTCTCTTTGCACAATTTATAGAATTATGCAAAAATAATAGTAAGAACTTTTTTAAAAAGGGGTATGTGGAATGAAAACTTATAAATTAACGGCGTTTGAGGCAAATGGAGAAAAGATTTTAGACGAAGCCTTCCAAGCAGAAAACGATGATGCTGCAAAAGCGCAGGGGGAAAAACTATTATCAGAGAAAAATTTACTAGATAAAACGCACCGCTGCACATCTCCTGCAGGCAAACTGCTACTTTTCCATGCTTAAAAATCAGCAATAAGAGGCTGTCTTATGACAGCCTCTTGTTTTATTTTCCGATAAAATTTGGCTTTCTTTTTTCAATAAACGCCTTGATTCCCTCTTTATGGTCTTCGGTTTCGCGCATTTTCTGCTGGCCGTATTTCTCTAGCTCCAGTATTTTTAAGAGCTGCGGGCGATTCTTTTCAGCCAATATCTTTTTCGTTTTGATCATCGCTTGAACAGGTCTTTGCAGCCAATCTGCCACTCTAGTATGTACAGCATCCTGCAGATCGCCTTCAGCTACTTCCTGAATAAGACCGATTGAATGCGCTTCCTCCGCACTCATCATTTTACCCTCCCAGATAACATGCTTGGCCTTGGTTTCTCCTAATCTTTTTTCCATGAAGAAATGGGCACCACCATCTGGGATCAGCCCTATGCCGATAAAATTCATTGCCAGTTTGCTAGATTTTTCAGCGATTATATGATCGGTTGCTAACGCTAAACTAAACCCTAAGCCCGCTGCCGCACCGGTAATCGCGCTGATTGTTAATTTTGGCATGCTATATAAGGTGACCACCAGCTCACTGATACAGTCCATGAGCGGAAAAAATCCATTCTCGTCCATATCAGATAGCATTGTTTTTATATCTCCCCCGGCTGAAAACGCTTTTCCTTTTCCAGTTAAAATCAGGATATCCACATCATCCGATTCGCTGATTTCTTTCAGTTTGCTGACAAGGCCTTTTATCATATCCACGTCCATTGCGTTAAGCGCTTCCGGCCGATTCATTTCCAATGTGGCTACCCGGCCCTCTACTTGTAAGTTCACCTTTTCTGTGACAAAATTTAAAGCCATTTCCAATCCCCCCAATAAACTTGTTCATCTTCATTATATAGAGAAATGAACAGAATAAAAACAAACTTTCGTAATAGATTGAATTTTCCACGGGCAAAAAGGACAAAGGGCTGGCCCCCCTTGCCCTCGTCTATTAACCTTTTTGACTTACTTCCTTTTGCACCTGGTCACGAAGAGCCATTTTCAAAAATTTCCCTACAGAGGTTTTTGGAACTTCTTCGATGAATAAAATATCGTCCGGAATCCACCATTTTGCAAATTGAGGCTGAAGAAATTCAAAGAGCTCTTCTTTAGTTGTTTTTCCTTTATAGGCATCCTTCAGCACAACGCATGCGATTGGGCGTTCCTGCCACCTTTCATGGGGAACCGCCACAACGGCCGCTTCAAACACTGCTTCATGGGCCATTAAGGCATTTTCCAAATCAACAGATGAGATCCATTCCCCGCCGCTCTTGATCAGGTCCTTCGTTCTGTCGACTATTTTAACAAACCCTTCTTCGTCAATAGTAGCGACGTCCCCGGTGTGCAGCCAGCCATCGTGGAAAGCATCCTTCGTCCGTTCATCCTGATAATATTCGGAAGCAATCCATGGTCCTCTTAAGCATAATTCGCCCATTTCCGTGCCGTTCCATGCGACTTCACCGTTCTGGCCCAGTATTTTCATCTCGAGTCCAGGGACAAGAACTCCTTGTTTAGCTCTTAATTCCAATCTTTCCTCGTAATCGAGGTCCTGTTGATAGCTTTTGAATGAGGAGAATACAGCAAGCGGGCTTGTTTCAGTCATCCCATAGCCGTGCATAAAGGGAATATTGTATTTTTGTTCAAATGTTTTAATCATTCCTTTAGGCGCTGCAGAACCGCCGCACAGGATTCCTCTTAGGCTGCTTAGATCATAGCTGCCTTCTTCAAGTTCTTTCAGCAGTCCCATCCAAATCGTTGGAACCCCTGCCGTGATGGTCACTTTTTCCTGCTGAATGAATTCAGCTAACAGCTTAGGTGTAAAATTTGGTCCCGGCAGGACCAACGTTGTGCCAAACCAAACGCCGGCAAATGGCATTCCCCAAGCATTTGCATGGAACATTGGGACAACTGCAAGGGCAACATCCTTTTCACTAAGTGCTAAAGTGTCAGCTAACCCGATCGCCATGCTATGCAGAAAAATCCCCCGGTGAGAGTAGACTACTCCTTTTGGATTTCCAGTAGTCGCGGATGTATAGCACATGCCGGCTGGGTCATTTTCGTCAATTGGAGTGGTATATTGAAATTCCGGGTTTGCTTCAGCTAATAGCTTTTCGTAATGATAGACAGGCGCGAGTGATGTTTGCGGGAGTTCTTTTTCGTCGGTCATGATAATATAAGCTTTGACAGTTTTAAGATCATTTGAGCATTTTTCAAGAAGTGGAAGGATGTCTGCATCAACAAGGAGGATTTTGTCTTCGGCGTGATTAATGATATAGCTGATGTGCTGTGGTGAAAGACGGATGTTGATGGTGTGAGCTACTGCACCAATGCAAGGAATGCCGAAGTATGCTTCGAGATGGCGGTGATGGTTCCAGGCCAATGTCCCCACCTTGTCGCCTTTTTCAACGCCAAGCTTGGTCAAGGCATCGGAAAGCTTTCTGGTTCTTTGGCCAATTTCTTTGTAAGTTAGCCTTTGAATGCCGCTGGCGGTTCTTGAGACAACCTGCTTCTTTGGAAAATACTTTTCCGCCCTTTCGAGCATTTGCGTCATTGTTAAAGGTGTCTGCATCATAGCTTATTCCCCCTATTAGTAAATGCGTTTTAACCCCATAGTATCCTATGTGGCGGTTCCTCTTAAATATTCGACATTGGGGAAAATAATCCTTTATTAAGAACAAATTCGATTGGATATCAGGAGTAATTTCTGTTTGCTGGACCTCTTTTTTTACTAGTTGCCCCTTCTCCTACCCTTTACTGGTAAAATAGATGGCCTATTTTTACCGATTGACCCTTCTACTCAGTCTAACGGGTAAAATACAGGCTCTATTTTTACCGCTTCACCCCTCACTGATGCTTTACGGGCAAAATAGAGGGGCCTATTTTTACCGATTGACCCTTCTACTCAGTTTAACGGGTAAAATACAGGCTCTATTTTTACCGTTTGACCACTTACCTACCCTTTACGGGCAAAATAGAGGGGCCTATTTTTACCGAGTGATGCTTCTACTCAGTCTAACGGGTAAAATACAGGCTCTATTTTTACCGCTTCACCCCTCACCTACCCTTTACGGGCAAAATAGAGGGCTTATTTTTACCGATCGGCCCTTTGATACTGGGTATCGTGTAAAATACAAGCTCTATTTTTACCGTTTGACCACTTTACCGATCCATTACGGTAAGTACCCGCCACCAAAAATAAAAAATCCCCCGCTTAAAATCAGGCAGGAGATCCTTTTTCCGAAAATAACTCATCTAATATTTTTATCTTCTCTTCGGTATAGGCTTCAAATCCATCATTATAGGATTTCGGGTCTTTCGGATTAGCAAAGTGCGTGATTTTTCCAGTAAGCGGGTCAATGAATTTGCTCGATGCTCCGCAGCCAAGTCCGATAATGGTCTGCTGCTCTTCCATAATCATGATATTATAGATACTTTCTTGATTTGGCAGGGAGTAGCCGACATTTTCCAGGTTGCCCAGGATGTTTTTCTGGCGGTATAAATAGTAAGGGACATAGCCATGGTCAGCGGTCCAGTCCTCGGCCAGATTCATCATTTTTTCAACCTCAGTCCGGTCTGCCACCTTATATTTTTCCTTATTCTTCGTCATTTCAGACGCGCGCTTGAAGGATAAAGTATGAACCGTCAGTGATTCTGGCATCAGTTTTTCGGTTTCCGCCAAGGAATGGGTAAATTCTGTCAGACCCTCACCGGGAAGGCCGATGATAAGGTCCATATTGATATTATTCATCCCCATTTCCCGCGCCAAGTGATATTTTTCAATCGTTTCCGTTACCGTATGATGACGTCCAATTGCCTTCAATGTTTCCTGCGTATACGATTGTGGATTGATGCTGATCCGGTCAATCTTCCACTTTTTCAAAACGTCAAGCTTCTCCGGGGTAATCGTATCTGGACGTCCCGCCTCCACAGTAATTTCCCGAATTTTAGTGACATCAGGAAACGAGTTGTACATCTCCTCGTAGAGCATGTCCATCTCTTCAGCGGTAATGCTTGTTGGTGTGCCGCCGCCATAGTAAACGGTTGTAATCCGCACCCCTTTTTCCTTCAGCCACTCGCCGATTTTCCTCATTTCATAATGAAGGCCGCCTAAGAAGGAATCAACAGATCCCTGCCGCCCGTTAATAGCATAAGCCGGGAACGTGCAATAGGCGCATTTGGTCGGGCAGAACGGAATGCCAATATAAATGCTCACTTCCCGCTCGAGCGAGTAAAGGTCTGGAACAACCGTCAACTGCCGGTCGACGATGTGCTGCATCAGTGCAATTTTTTCATCAGTAATTAAATACTCATCCTTTAATTGCCGATGGGCCACTTCAGGTGGAATGCCTTCCTGCAGTTTTTTGTGAAGCAGCTTAGTCGGTCTCACACCCGTTAAAATTCCCCATTTTTGCGTAATGCCGGTCAAGTCTTGGAGAACCGTTAAGTAAACGTGGGAAACGGCATTTTTAATCTGCTTAAACCGTTCTTTTTCAGAATCGGCTTCCTTAAAATCCCGCTGATATTTAGCAGATAGGACTTTTCCGTTCCCATCCGTTAATTCAGCAGAAACAACGATTTTCTCCTCAACCTGTAAATGAAATAAAATCTGTATATCAGCATCATCCGTCTGAGATGTCAAAATCTGTGACTCTTCAAAAAATAAATTCGCAATAAGCGTCAATGGCCGATTGAATCTTTCATCCTCTAAGCCTAGTATCGAAATTCGCAAGCTTTATCACCTTTCAAAAATAAACTTCTTTAAGTGTACAAAATCACAAAAATAAGGTCAATATAGTGGAAATCATTGGAGCATATAAAAAGATATCAGAGACCGGCCCTGATATCTTTTTTCAAGATTAATTTTTGATAATCTTCATTTTCCTTAAAAATTCGATTGGCTGCTGCTTTCTGAAGTGTTCCTTCACCATATAAGCAACGCCATGTTCGTTTTCCGACCTTGTTACCCAGTCCGATGCTTTCTTCACCTCAAAAGGAGCATTCCACATCGAAACACCTAGACCAGCCGCTTCAATTAACGGGATGTCATCAAGGCTGTCACCGATATAGACCATCTCTTTTAACTGGAAACCGAGCTGGCTGCCAAGAAACGCTAACCCATTAAGTTTGGAAACTCCTGCCGGAACAAGATCCAGCCGCAATGAATCAAGTTTAATCGGAGTGATTTCCGTAAACATTTTTTCAATGGCGGTTTTGGCATCCTCTAAATCGCGTTTATTTTCGAAATAGACTTCAATCTTCGTAGGAGTTGCCGGCTGATCATGCAAATATTCGCTGAGGGATTCGACAAATTGCTGTGAATAAACAAAAGGGTCGCCTGTGGTGAAAACCGTTTTTGCTAATAATTGCTGATGCAGTTTATATTTATTGGCAATCGAGAAATTCTCGTGAACCAAACGGATTTGACACGGCAGCGCCTCGAGCAGACGAATAGTATCATAGGTAATTTCCTCATTAATCCGCTTCACGTATACCGGCTTATTTTCCTCCCGCGCAATGAATGCCCCCTGATGGGTGACGAGCGGTGACGATATCTTTAAGGCTTTCGCTGCCTTCTTGGCTGAGTGAAAGCTCCGTGATGTAACGAGTGTGACATAAATCCCCTTTTGCTGAACATATTCTACGGCTTCCTTTGTCGATTTATGGATTTTTCCATTGCTTTGTAAGAGTGTGCCATCAATATTTAACGCAAGTAAGCGATAAATCATTATGCTGCCCCCTGTTCTTGGTGAAATTCCCTTTATATCACTTTTATGATTTTTCACCAATTTATAGAACAGTGCTTGTAAAAGTGTAGGCTAGGCAGCTTCTTAAAAAATTAAATTTGTCCGTATAAATCAGCCAATGGCTTTAGGACGATCTGGTTTAACTCCCCGATTACATTATTCATTCGCTGTTCCACCTGCATAAGATGGGCGATTTTCGGATTTTGCTGAACAACTCCGACAGTTGCTTGGGCCTGCTGAATTTCCTGCTCGGAAATGTTTTGTCCCATCATTTGTTTTTGCTGCAAATTCATTTGGATGTGGCGAAATTGATCAAACAGCTGCTTCGCTGCCGGGTCGGCATTTACCTCTTGATACGCTTGCTGTAGTTGTTTAAATTCATCACTTTGACGGATCGCATTTTCTAAAGCATAGGCGGAATCATATAAATTTACTGCCATTTGCGGGCTCACTCCTTTTTGGTTAACAATACTTCCCAACTATATCAAACTATTCAAGGGAATGCGAGAATGTTCAAATCACCATCCCTATTGGTTTTACATAGGATACTACATCAGCGGATGCCTATTTAATAAAGAATGAGGAGTGATTATGTCCCGTTCATTAACGAGCGTAACAATTTTACCAGAGAAATCCGAAGCAACGAATTCTCATTTGATTAAAATGTCCCGCAGGCTGTATCACTACCTGCAAATGGAGAAACACCGCGAATTACAAATCATGGTCGGCACAAAAACAATTCGTGCCAATATCCAAATCATCGATACCCTTCCCCGGGAACTGCATGTGCCGGAGGAAGTCTTTACCTATTTTTGCTTGCCTGTCCGAAAGGTTAACCTACAAGCAAAATATTTTTCTGAGACCAACACTCTTAAGCTTGGTCCGGTCATCGGATTGCTGACAGATTTTTCACCGAAGGATGGTGAAGAACCTAATTTCCGTTCCATTCATAAGTTTTGTGAGGACCTCCATCAGGTGGTGTCAGAAAATGGCGGTTTTCTTTATGTGTTTTCTTTTAAACATTTTTTACAGCACGGCTATTATTTTGAAAACGGAAGCTGGTTAGGAACAAGCCCACCTGCCCCTGATGTTATTTACAATCGGATCCATTCTCGAAAACTGGAAAACAAACAAGAATTTGTTGAATTTCGAAAGATTCTTGAACAACTTGCCATTCCCATCTTCAATGATCGCTTTCTGTCAAAATGGGAAGTATACGACCAGTTGAAAAATGAACATCATTTGTCATCCTATATTCCCGAGACAGCCTTGCTCTCAAGGGATACTTTACATTCCTTCCTGCAAACCTATGAAACCATTTTTATAAAACCGATTCATGGCAGCCAGGGAAAAAATATTATTAAACTGGAAAAAATTGCGGAAGACCAATTTACCCTCCAAACTTCAGGCCAATCCCAAGCAGATGCTTTACAAGCCCTAGCAGCACATGAAATCTATCAAGAAATAAAATTACTGCTGCAAAACCAAATTTGTATTGTTCAGGAGGGTATTTCTTTTATTGACTATCAATCATCTGCCATGGACTTCAGGGTATTGGTCCATCGAAATTATGAAAAAAAGTGGGAAATTACTTCGGTTGTGGCAAGAATCGGGGCTGAACAGGAAATTGTCTCCAATGTTGCCAGGGGCGGCCATACGATAAAACCGGTAACTGCCTTACGCTCCAAAATGTCCCCAAAAACCGCTATACAAACATTGAAGCTAATAAAAGAGCTATCGTTGGAAACCGCCGAAAAGGTCAGTGCGCTGTCTGCCGGAATTACCGGCGAACTGGGGATTGATGTCGGCGTTGATGAAAAGGGGAAACCCTGGCTGATTGAAGTAAACTCAAAACCCTCGAAAGTATTTGAAGATGATTCAGGGAAAATCAGACCGTCTGCAAAGGCAATCATTCGCTTTTGCACAAGCCTGGCCTTTGAAACCCTGAATGAAAAGGAGGTTTAATTCACTTGATTACATTTGGCATTATGTCCTTAAACCTAGAAACAGAGGCCCCCTATATAACGGAAATGGCCGAACATGCAAAAGACTTAGGTATCGAAGCTTTTCGCTTCGTTCCAACCAATATCAATCCAAATACACTTCAGGTTCAAGGGAAAAAATTTGACGCTGAAAAAAAGGATTGGGTCAATGCCGAATTCCCAATCCCCCGCATCCTCTATGACCGTTGCTTCTATGGGGAGGATGAACAATCGAAACAATGCCTTCCGATTGTATCGTGGCTAAAAAGCAGGAAGGATATTACCTTTTTAGGATATGGTCTGCCTAATAAACTAGACCTCTATCAGGCGCTGAAAGACACGAAGCTATCTGCCTATCTGCCGCCGACAAAGCAGGTAATCGATACGGCTGGAATTTTAAAAGAATTAAACAGCGAAAAAAAGATTGTCATAAAACCCATTAACGGTTCACAGGGTTATGGCATTTATTCCTTAAAGAAAAATGACAAATCGATTCATGTTAAAACGGAAAAACAAAAACAGATTATATCAAGGATTTTTCCAAACGAAGGAAAATTTTCGCAGTGGTTTAGAAGCTTGCTCGCGCGGCATCAATATCTTATGCAGCCTTATCTTGAATTAACCAACAGTGAATTGCAACCCTTTGACATCCGGATTCTCCTGCAAAAAAATGAGCATGGCAATTGGGGAGAAATTGGGCGCGGAGTGCGAATCGGTACCAGCGGCGGGATTTTATCGAATTTAAGTGCAGGCGGGATGGCAACAGCCTTCTCAGAATGGTCAGCTTCCCTGCCTGCACCGAGAAGGGAATTTATTCAGCAGGAATTAACCAGCATTCTTACAGAATTACCACACCTTCTTGAAAGAAGCTTCCTGCCGCTCTTTGAAATCGGTGTCGATATTGGTATCGCCAAAAACGGCTCGATCTGGATTTTAGATATGAATTCAAAGCCCGGAAGGAAGGTTATTTTGCAAACCCGCCCCAATCTTAAGGAAAAGCTGTACTGTGCACCGCTGCTTTACGCAAAATACCTGTCGGAATCGAAAGACCAGGAAAGGAAGAACATCTATGAGAAAACGTTATCTCATTGAGGTCGTCCAAAATGATCAATTGATTGTTTTTTGCCCTCCTTCCCTCCTTCAAGAAAATGGGCCTAAGCGAATTGCTTTTGGTTCAAATTCAATGGCAGTGGAATTTCTGCCCCATCCTGACCGAAAAGATCGGATTGTGATGAGCAGGGTGATACAAAAAGAACTCCAATTTCCGGAATTTAAGCTGCCGCTCCATGTCTTTTTAGATAATCAAACTCTGTACATCGGTCCTCTTGTTGGCATTTTTACGGCTGGATTTACACTGCTTCCTGATCAGCTCCTAGGCGAGAGAACACAGTTTTTTTCAAAGCTTTTATCCGTAAATAAAAACGTCGGAGCCCTCGCTTTTGTGTTCGGAGAGCAGCATATTGATTGGGAACAGGGCACGATTGAGGGTTATTTTTTCCACGATGGAGATTGGGAACAGCGGGAGATCCCTTTCCCTAACGTCATTTATGATCGTCTGCCAAACCGAAGGAGTGAAGGAATTCCCAAATTAGTTAAAGTAAAAAAACGGCTTCAACAGGAATATTTAATCCCTTGGTATAATCCCGGCTTTTTCAACAAGTTAGATATTTACGAACGGCTTCTCCAAGATCATTCGGTTGATAAATACCTTCCTGAGACCCATCCATTTACCTCTTTTTCCTTAATCGAGAGGATGCTTTCAAAATACGGGCATGTGTATATAAAGCCGAAAAATGGCAGTCTTGGCTTTGGCATTCATCAAATTATTTTTGATAAAAACACAAACGACTATTACTGCCGTTATCAAGATGACGACGGGGCAAACAGGTTACAAAAATTCCACAGCCTGGAGAAATTGTTTGAGCGGGTATTCGCGAAGCAATCGCTGGAAAAAATGGTTGTCCAACAGGGGATTCATTTAGTTCGCAACGAGCAGCGGCCCGTTGATTTTCGCATCCATACGAACAAGGACGAAACAGGCAGCTGGCATGTTTCCGCGCTTGCAGCAAAAATAGCCGGGCCGGGAAGCCCGACCACTCATAAGAGAAGCGGCGGAGAAATTAAAACGATCAGCGAAATCTTTCCTGCTGAAGATGCCGGCATGTTCGAAGAGAAGCTTTCCAATGCTGCCCTTTCCTTAAGTCATGCATTAGACCGAAATGTCGAAGGAATTATCGGCGAAATTGGCTTTGATTTGGGCATTGACCGGAACGGCGATGTCTGGCTGTTCGAGGCAAATTCCAAACCCGGCCGTTCGATTTTCAGCCATCCGGAATTAAAAGAATTTGATTTATTGACACGCAAATTGTCCCTCGCCTTCGCCGTTTTTCTAACCGAGCAAGCCTTACTGCATCCCGAGGAACTTTATCAATGATCGACAAACAAGCAGGGCCGGTGATTGGCATCATGACCGCGCTTAAATCCGATGGAACAGTTGCTGGAAACGGGGAACTTTTTATCAAACTGCAAAAAAAGCTTATTTCACTTAATGGAATAAGCTTTATTTTTACCCTTGAAGGGGCCGGAGCGGAATATATTGAAGGATTCAGCTATTCACCCGATGAAAATCGCTGGATAAAGAACTCTTTCCCCTACCCAGATTTGGTGTATAACCGAATTCCCTTCAGAAAAACAGAACAGACCGAAGAATGTAAAAGCTTCTTTCAGCATTTAAAGGATAAAGGAATTCCCTATTTCAACCCAGGTTTTATAGATAAATACGAGCTTTATCAACTAATGGAAAACCATCCTGTCCTCCAAGATTACGTACCGAAGACGATCCTCCTTCAAGAAAAAAAAGACCTTGGATTATTATTGAAAGCAAATTCTAGTGTTTATCTAAAGCCAGCAGCCTCATCAAAGGGAAAGGGCGTTTTTCGCGTCAGGCATTTATCCTCGCCATACATCCAATTTGAGTCAAGAAAAAGAAGCATTTGCTACCCAACTTTCGAAGATTTTTGGCAGGATTGGAGCGAATTGCTCTTATCGAAAACCTATTTGGCACAAATTGATATCAATTCTGCTGAATATGAAGGGTTTCGCTATGATTTTCGGATTATTGCCCACGCCGAAAAAGGGGATTATTCACTAACCGGCGTCGGCATCCGGCAATCCCAGGAACAAGGAGTCACCACCCATATTCCATCGGGGGGAAGACTTCTTCCCTACTCTTTATTACAAACGAACGAACATGATCAATTTTTTCAAATGATTATCCCGCACATTGGGAAAGCTTTATCGGAACAGCTTGGCTTTTTCGGTGAATTTTCCATTGATGCCGGAATGAGCAAAAGTGGAAAATATTATATTTACGAGGTGAATTCAAAACCAATGCGGTTTGATGAATCTCAAATTGAAGAGAAAAAAATTGACCAGCTATGCCGTATTTTCCTCCACTTAACAAACTCTTGCACATAAAAAATTTTATTTGCATAATATTCAAAACAAGGTAAGCTATAAGTAATACTAGGTGTTAGAGGAGGACAATAAGGTGATCATGCATTTTCAATATAAGCCGCTTTTTGAAAATACCAATATTCCCGGGTGGAATATTTCCTTCTATTTTAAAAAACAGAGATATACAGGAGTTTATCACCAAACAGGAAACCTTGAATGGACCTCAATTCCTCCTGCCGAAGAAGATTTGAAGGCATTGACGAGCCAGATTCACGAGCTAATGCTTTACCATGTATATGAATAATCGACTATTCCCTGCATGAAACTCCATCCTTTCTGTACAAACTAAAAACGAATTAGAAGGAAAGGATGGTTGAACGTGACTAAAAAAAATGAACTGCCTATCACTGAAGGGTCTGCATATGAGGGCAGAGACATGGCTTACATGGATATTGACAGAATGATTAATGAAGGAATGTCCGGAGGGTCTGTCCACGCCCGTTATGATTCAACAAATATTGAAGAAGCGCGCGATCTAATAGAAGAATCACCGCCAAATGAAAATACATGATAACATTTGCCGAGCCAGTTTAGAGGGTTCGGCAATTTTTCTGTGGAAACAAATTGAAACTGGTATAATAGGCTCTAAGAAATCTAATGGGGAAATGAACGATGCTTAGAAAATTACTTACTGTATATGAAAATTCACTGCTGTTTTCCGAAAGGCCAGATGTGCCATCTGAACAGCTTTATCTTTTTTACGACCAGTCCACCGATGAATGGCTGGGTATTCCCAAAAAGGAAATTAGTGATAAAGAGCTCCACCTTCTAAAGACTTTGTATGAACTGGTGGAATGGCAGTCTTCAGCCGTGACGTCCAGAGTAAACACCTGGTATGAGTTTTTATTTTTAAATGGGGTTCTCCCTTCAGAAAAGCAGGACACGTCATTTCGCTTTATCCATTTTCATTTAAATGGCGATGATACAGATCAAAAGGAAATGGAAACTGCGTTAAAAGGCTTCTTTTCGGATGAAGCTGTGTTTCTTTGGGAAAGTCACTCCAAAGGTGTGGTTATAGAGGAACAAAAACAAATTTCTCTTTCCGAAGAAGAATTGCTGGCCATTTCAGAAACATTGGAAAGCGATTTTTATGAAAGTGTCACTTTTTTCATCGGAAAAGTTCATCCTTTTTCTGATAAGTTAAAGGACTTCTTCCAAGAGGAAAGAGAATTATTCCAGTTTGCTCTAGTGAAAGTGCACAATTCAAAGATTTTTTCTTTTGAAAGAATTTTTCCGGCTTACCTTTCTGCCCGCTTGCCTGCTGAAATAAAAAATATGGTTCCCGAAGCGGTTTTTGCGCTTTTTGGTGATGATCCGGAAATGTTTGCAACGATAAAAGTATTTCTTGAAACCAATTTAAATGCCAGTCTTACAGCTAAAAAGTTATATATTCACCGAAACACACTGCAATATCGGATTGATAAATTCGTGGATAAAACAGGAATAGTATTAAAGGATTTTAACGGTGCGTTTATCGTGTTTTTAGCATGCCTGCTATTTGAACAAGAGGGATAATGTCAATCTGCCCAAAAAAGCGTTTTCAATATTTGTGCAGCCTGACCATATCGATTAAAGCGCTTTCCTTGTAAACTTAAAGTACAAACAACCACAAGGAGGCTGTGAACATGGCTGAATTAAAATTAGACCATATTTATAAAATTTACGACAACAAGGTAACGGCAGTTAAAGATTTCAATTTACACATTGATGATAAGGAATTTATCGTATTTGTCGGCCCATCCGGATGCGGAAAATCAACAACACTTAGAATGATTGCCGGTCTTGAAGAAATCTCAAAAGGGGATTTTCTCATTGATGGCAAACGCGTAAACGACGTAGCACCAAAAGACCGCGATATTGCAATGGTATTCCAAAACTATGCGCTTTATCCGCATATGACCGTTTATGATAATATGGCATTTGGTTTAAAGCTTCGTAAGTTTCCTAAGGATGAAATCGACCGCCGCGTGAAAGAAGCTGCTAAAATCCTTGGCCTTGAAGCTTATTTAACACGTAAGCCGAAGGCGTTATCAGGCGGTCAGCGCCAGCGTGTTGCATTAGGCCGTGCGATCGTTCGTGATGCAAAGGTATTCCTAATGGACGAGCCATTATCAAACCTTGATGCCAAGCTTCGTGTGCAAATGCGCGCTGAAATTGCCAAGCTTCACCGCCGCTTAAATACAACAACTATTTATGTAACGCACGACCAAACTGAGGCCATGACAATGGCAACCCGATTAGTCGTTATGAAGGATGGCATCATCCAGCAGGTTGGTTCACCAAAAGAAGTTTATGAAAAGCCTGAAAATGTCTTTGTTGGCGGCTTTATCGGATCACCAGCGATGAACTTCTTCAACGGAAAATTAGAAGACGGCAAATTTATCATTGGTAAAACCTCCATTGCTGTTCCGGAAGGAAAAATGAAATTCCTTCGCGAACAAGGCTATGTTGGCAAATCGCTAATCCTTGGTGTCCGCCCTGAAGATATTCATGATGAGCCATTGTTTATTGAAGCTTCCACAGGTACAAAGATTGCTGCCCATATTGATGTTGCCGAATTAACTGGTGCAGAATTAATGATTTACTCCAGCATCGAAGGCCAAGATTATGTGGCCCGCCTTGATTCTCGCAGCGATGTAAGACCTGGCGATAAATTAGAATTGGCATTTGATTTAAACAAGGCCCACTTCTTCGATACGGAAACAGAGCTACGTATCCGCCCACAAAGCGAAAAATAAAATATGATTCTTTAGGGTCCTGACTACTCTGCAATACCGCAGAATGAGGTCAGGACCTTTTGATTATTCTTTAATAAAAATAACATCATCTTTATGGCAGGCAGGGCAGCGATACAGATGCGGGCATTTATGCTCAGAATGGGTATCCGCAAATCCATCCTCCATTTTCATTAAATCAATTTCCATATAGGGACTGTAATCGTCGTAGTAATCTTGAAGTCTGCCGCTTTCTAACATTGGCTCCCCACAATCCCTACATAATAAATATACTTCTCTCAAGCCATTACATACTGGGCACACGGTCATCTCATTCACCCTTTAATTTGTTTTCTTTAGTTTGCGTTACTTTGTAACCTCTATAATAGGGAATAAATTTCCACTTAAAATTTTCGAATAAGCTTTTTAGATTTAGTCATAATAAGATTACAAGCAGCACCCCACCAAGAAAAACAAATATCACTTACAACGATGGATGAAGCCAGACAGGGTTACAACCGGTGCAACTCCGGTTCATCCAACCAAAACAATTATCATGGGTTAGGCCTAGGAGGCTATGGTAATAATCCCATTATGGTTCAACTCCATACTAACCCCAAAACTAAAAAGAGGAGTGTTAACTAACTATGGCTAACAACAACAACTCTAACCAACTTTTAGTACCAGGAGTACAACAAGCACTTGATTCAATGAAGTATGAAATTGCTCAAGAATTTGGCGTAAATCTTGGAGCAGACACAACTTCTCGCGCTAACGGATCTGTTGGAGGAGAAATCACTAAGCGTCTTGTCGCTATGGCTGAATCTCAACTTGGCGGTTTCCAACGCTAATTAAGTAAACCTTATTGATAAAAGTTCATAATATGGCTAAGAGCCCCCTCCTTTGGAGGGGGCTTTCCTTTGTTTACACCATTTTTTCTGGCTTAATCCACTCATCGAATTGCTCAGCGGTTAGATACCCCGTTTTGATTGCCGCTTCCTTCAGGGTGCTATTTTCTTTAAAGGCAAGTTTGGCGATTGCAGCTGCTTTTTCATAGCCGATATAAGGGTTTAAGGCGGTAACCAGCATTAACGAACGTCCCACATGCTCTTTAATAGCTTCTTCATTTGCTTCAATGCCAACTGCACAGTTGACATTAAAGGAACGAATGCTGTCGGTTAAAAGCCTGATTGATTGGATTAAATTATAAATAATCACCGGTTTAAATACATTTAATTCGAAATTGCCCTGGCTTGCGGCAAAGCCAATGCATGCATCATTCCCAAAGATTTGGCAGGCAACCATCGTCAATGCTTCACTTTGTGTTGGATTCACTTTCCCTGGCATAATTGAGCTGCCAGGCTCATTGGCCGGTATCGTCAGTTCGCCGATGCCGCTGCGCGGGCCGCTTGCAAGCCATCTGACATCATTGGCAATTTTCATTAAATCGGCCGCCAATGCTTTTAAAGCCCCATGGACATAAACGATTTCATCATGGCTTGTCAGAGCGTGAAATTTATTTTCTGATGTTTGAAACGGGAAACCAGTCAGCTTGTGGAGCTCTTCAGCGACTTTTGCGCCAAACTCTGGACTAGCGTTGATTCCCGTACCGACTGCAGTTCCGCCAATCGCTAATTGAAGCAGGTGCTGGCATGCCTCTGTAATCATTCGCTCATTATTCTCGAGCATATACCTCCAGCCGCTGATTTCCTGCCCCAAAGTAAGCGGTGTTGCATCCTGCAGATGGGTTCTGCCGATTTTTACGATATTTACGAAGGCTTTTTCCTTTTCTATCAGGGTATTTTTTAATTCCTGTATTGCCGGAATAAGATTTTCGGCAATTTTTATAAAGGCAGCAATATGCATTGCCGTCGGAAAAGTATCGTTTGAGCTTTGCGACATATTAACATCATCATTTGGATGAATCTTTTCGGTGCTATTTTGACTTTTTAACCATTCATTTGCGCGATTGGCAATGACTTCATTGACGTTCATATTGGACTGTGTACCGCTTCCTGTTTGCCAAACAGCCAATGGAAAATGTTCATCATGTTGTCCGGCTAAAATGTCTTCAGACACCTTTTTGATGGCGTTCATTTTATCCTCACTCAATTTACCGAGCTGATGATTAACAATAGCAGCCGCCTGCTTAATGTAAACCAAACCATAAACGAGCTCGAGCGGCATTTTTTCCATCCCGATTTTAAAATTTTCTTTACTCCGCTGCGTCTGTGCTCCCCAAAATTTATCCTCAGGAACACGGACTTCACCCAGGGTATCGTGTTCAATTCTGAATCTTTCCATCATTTTTCCACCTCACTATTTATCATCCTTTCATATGTATTCCCAAACTAATTTGTTTTATAAATAAAAAAAACTGCGGAACATTGTCCGCAGCCTTAATGTCTGCTAATAAGAGTATAGCCAATGTAATACGTAAGAACTAAAAAACTGCCAATGGTTAGAACAACTGTGTAGTCTGACATTGATTTGCCACCCCATTTTTAATTTGAATTAAAACTACAATATCATGGGGTGAAAGGAAGACAAGTGATTAAAATTACACTTTCTTGGCGAAGGTGTGAATTTTTTATGAACTTTTTCATTTAACCTGCCATATCTTTGCTTCCAAGCTGAAGCTCATACATTTGATAATATTTTCCCTTAAGCGCCATTAATTCATCATGGGTCCCGCGTTCAACGATGGTGCCGCGGTCTAGGACGAGAATTTGATCCGCATTTCGAATTGTCGACAGGCGGTGGGCGATGATAAAGGTTGTTCTCCCTTTTTTCAAGACATCCATCGCCTCTTGAATCAGCGCTTCGGTTTCCGTATCAATGCTGGAGGTGGCTTCATCCAAAATGAGAATAGCCGGATTAAAAGCAAGGGCGCGGGCAAAGGAAATTAACTGACGCTGTCCGCTTGATAATGTGCTGCCTTTTTCAATAACCGATTCATCATAACCGTTTTCAAGGTTTTTAAATACTTTCTCCGCACCAACATCTCGTAATGCTTTTTCGACTTTTTCGCTTGTAATGGACGGATCATTTAGACTCACATTGGAGGAGATTGTTCCTGTAAATAAATACGGGTCCTGCAGAACAATCCCCATATGCTGACGGATCGTTTGCCGCGGGAGGCATTCGATATCTTTTCCGTCAATCAAGATTTGTCCTCTCTGGCAGTCGTAATATCGGAAAAGCAGATTCATGATGGAGCTTTTCCCTGAACCGGTATGGCCAACGAGGGCTACCGTTTCCCCAGGCTTTGCCTCAAATTGAATATTCTTTAAAACATATTCACCGTCTTTGTAACCAAAAGAAACATTTTCGAATGTGACATTGCCTTTTATCCGTGAAATTCGTTCCTGACTGACATTTTCCCCCGGCTCATCCATCAGCGTAAATACCCTCTCCCCAGCGACAAGCGCTGTCTCCAGATTGGCCAATTGGTTGACAATGCCTTGGACGGGCTGAAACAGCCGATTGATGTAATCCACAAAAGCGTACAGCATTCCTAAAGAAATGACAGCTGAAGGTGCAAGCGCCTGACCGCCAAAATACCAAATAAATGCCACAAACACGAGATTTCTTAGGATCCCAACCAGATTGTGACCAGTTAAGGCATTAAGGTTTAACAGTTTATTTTGGTAGGTAAAATGGCCATGATTCAGATTGTCAAAATCCTTCATAGTTTCCTTTTCCCTGTTGAAGGCCTGGATTATGTTCATCCCCTGAATCGACTCATTAACCATCGCATTGATTTCACTGTTCCGCGAACGAATTACCCGATTATATTTGGAAGCATACTTCCGGTAAATCAAAATCCAAATATACAAAATGGGCAAGAGCAGCAAACAAATTGCCGCGAGCTTTGCATTTAAAATAAACAAAGCTGAGTAAATGCCTGTAATATAAATAGCGCTTGTAAAAAAGGCTGCCAAGACAGTTACATAAAGCTCGCGAATCGCCTCGGTGTCATTTGTGATTCTGGCAACGACCTTGCCTGCCGGAAGGTTGTCAAAATAGCGGACTGGAAGTCTTTGAATATGATGAAACACATCCTCACGCATTTTTTGAATAATCCGGTTGGCTGATTTTTTCAAAAGGAAGTGCTCACCATATTGAAATACTGCAGATACCACCAAGAGTCCAAAATAAACTGCCAGCAGTTTTAAAATCCCCGGTATTTCTGGCTGATAAAACGCTAAAAGTTCTGGCCCTTTGATAATTTTTGCAGGATATTCTGCTTGCTTTTTCCCTTTTGTGACCATTAGTTTGCTGCCTTTGAGACTTCTCTTCCCATCAAATTCAAGGTCATTTTCGATAAACACAAACTTTGTTCCTACCTGAAGGATCCGGACTTTTTCTCCCTTTTCCTCGCCGTTTGTAAAATACTTTTCCCGTTTATAAAACGTTCCGTTATAGCTAACGGCTTTATCACCTTTTGCTCCTGTTTCATACCAAACCGACTCAATCCCTAAAATATGCTGATCGATGATGTTCTTCGCGATAAATGGTCCGGCCAAATCCGTAACGACCGAGATGGTCAGCATGAACAAGGCCGCGATAATGATTTTTTTATAAATTAAAGCGTAATTAATTAAGCGTCTGCCAACCTTCATGCTGACTCCTCCTCTTCGATTTTGGCTTCCACCTGCTGGCGCAAGAATTGCTCTTTATACCAGCCGTCCCGCTCCAGCAGCTGTTCATGAGTTCCTTCCTCAATAATGGCCCCTTCATCAAGGACAATGATATGGTCGGCATGCTGGACTGCAGACATTCTGTGCGTAGTGATAATCGTTGTTTTCCCGTTTCTTACTTTACGGATATTGTCGATGATTTTCTTCTCTGTTTTCGCATCTACCGCAGATAAGGAATCGTCGAGAATTAGTATTTCAGGATTTTTAATGAGTGCACGGGCAATCGAAATCCGCTGCTTTTGCCCTCCTGATAACGCTACTCCCTTTTCCCCAACTAATGTCTCGAGACCTTCCGGTAACATTTGCAAATCCTTGCGAAAAGCCGCGAGATCTATAGCCGTCTGCAGGTCGTCCTCAGATGCAACCTTACAGCCGAACAAAATATTTTCCTTTACGCTTCTCGAAAAAAGAACATGATCCTGCGGAACGTAGCCAATCCATTGGCGCACTTGTTCTAGTGTTTGGTCCTCAATGGAGGCCCCGCCGATTGAAAGCCCGCCTACTCCAAGTGGATATTGCCTCAACAATTGCTTGATAAAAGTGGTTTTTCCGCTCCCCGTCTTGCCGACAACCCCAAGGGTCTGGCCTTGAAGCAGTTTGACAGTGACATTTTGCAGATTATCCGTTTTCGAAGATGGATAACGGAACGTTACTTTTTCGAAAAGGATTGGGTTGGGGCTTGCTACCTTTATTGGCTGGGATGGGTTTTGAACCTCTTCCCGATAGCTGATTGTTTCATGGACCCGGTCGAGCGAGGCATTCCCCCGCTGCATCACGTTAATCAGTTCGCCGACCGCAAACATCGGCCAAATCATCATCCCCAGGTACACATTAAAGGAAACGAGGTCTCCCAAGGTGATAGCCTGATGAAAAACGAGCGTAGCGCCGTAACCAATCCCAATTAAATAGCTGAGGCCGACCAGTATTTTTATGGTCGGATCAAATAACGAATCGATTCTGGCGACGTTTATATTTTTCTGATAAACATCTTCGGTCAATTCGTGAAACCGTTCGCGGTCCGCATTTTCCTGGACATAGGCACGGATGACTCTTACTCCTGCGATCGATTCAAGAACGCGGTCATTTAATTCGCCGAAGGCATCCTGTGCTTCGGTAAAGCGAGTGTGGATCTTTTTGCCGTACATTTGCATCAGGATGGCCATGATTGGCAGCGGCAGAATCGCCGCCAAGGTCAGCTTCCAGCTGATGAAAACGCCCATTGTAAACAGAATCGTCAGCATCCAGACACTCGAATCGACAAGCGTTAAAATCCCGAATCCGGCTGTAATGGAAATAGCTTTTAAATCGTTTGTGGCCCGAGCCATTAAATCCCCGGTACGATTCTTTTCAAAAAAGGCCGGCGTCATTTTTAAAAGATGGCCCATAAATCTTGAGCGCAGCTTTCTTTCGATTAAAAAAGCACCGCCGAACAATTGATATTGCCATATATAAGTGATGGCGTAGGATGAAACCATAATGATGGTGAGATAGACAAGATACATGAAGATATTCTGATTTGTCATCGCCCCAGAATGAATATCGTCAATCGCCAAACCGATTAATTTGGGCGGTATGACATCCAACAAACCAACGAATATAAGTAAAGTGACCGCTACTAGGTAGCGCTTCCAATTTTCTTTAAAAAACCAGCTTAATTTATTCAATACGGAAAACATGCTGTTTTTCCCCCTATTTCTGTTTTAATCTATCCGCTTTCTAGATCTCCTATTTTGTGTGCGAGCCTTACATTGAGTCTTTTCAGCATGCTAATTCCTCCTTTTTTTATAAAAAAAGAGACATACTGCCGCAACTGTGCAGTATGCCTCTTATTTAAAAATAAAAAACACACGCCGCGCATCACAAAGTAACGCAGCCTGTGTTTGAAAATACATAAGTGAAGTGTAGATTACAAGGAAATCCCTTTAGGGGTGGCTGCGTTAACATATTCAGTTGATTGATTAGTTAAGTGGTTTAAAATAATCATTTTGCAGCCCTCCATTTCCTTTTTTTTCTTACTTTGTAAGATTAACACCATATTTTTTAATTGTCAATTCCCATTTTTCGGAATTATCTTATCGGCTGCTGTTAACAAAAGATTCATACATTTTGAAACTGCCTGTCTGTAAATTGGAGTAAAATGGGGGATGGATATTTAATAAATTTGAAAGGATATGGACTATGCCTACACCAAAAAAATCACGCCATGAACCAAAGGAGTTACTTGAATTACGGGCCTTAAACCCGCGGATGAACCTTTCTGACAAAGACGGTAGAAAGTACTACGCTCTTGAAAAAGGCTATCAAGGAGAAGTGATGTTTGATGCAATTACCCAAGAATTGAAGAATAACTGCATTGTATTAAATGGCTTACTCTTTAAATTGAAAGAAAAGCATTTTCAAATCGATACGGTGATTATTTTTCAAAAAACGATTTACCTGATTGACGTTAAAAATTTTGAAGGAGACTATATTTATAAGTCTGATCCTGACCGTTTTTGTAAAAATGATACCGAAATTGACGACCCTATCCTTCAATTGTTGAAGGCCGAGTCCAAGCTGCGGCAGCTTCTCGAAGAGTACAGATTTAATCTGCCGGTTGAATCCTACGTGGTTCATATTAGCCCCACATTTACCCTATACAATGCTCCTCAAAATATTCATGTTATTCTCCCAACACAAATCAATCGCTTCATAAGAAAATTAGAAAATATCCCATCAAACCTGAATGGCGGCCATGAGAGGCTTGCAGACCTATTAATTTCTCTGGATCAAGGTGATTATCCAAATCCTCCAAAGCCCGCTTATAGTTATGAGGAACTGAGAAAGGGTCCTTATTGTTCGAAGTGCAACTCATTTTCGGTGTCTGTTGAGGAGAGGAAAATGGTTTGTAATACTTGTGGGTGTGAGGAACGGATGGAGTCTGCGGTGCTGCGGTGTGTGAGGGAGTTGGTATTGCTTTTTCCGGAGATGCGGATTACGGTGAATTTGGTTTATGAGTGGTGTGGGGATAGAGTGTCGAAAAAGCTGATTCATCGAGTTCTTGTTGAGAATTATAAAGCTTGTGGAAAGAAAAAGTATACCTATTATGTTTGAAGTGTTTTTATCGGAGTAGTTCCAATGTGGTTTCGGTGTTAGCCACTCACGCTTGGGCGATATAAAGCTTTCATAACTACCGAAGTACCTTTTCCATTCTCGCCCGGGCGTTATAAAGACTTCATAACTACCGAAGCTTTCCTTTCCATCCTCGCCCGGGCGTTATAAAGGCTTTCATAACTACCAAAGTACCCTTTCCCTTCCTCGCTCGGGCGTTATAAAGCTTTCATAACTACCGTACTTCCCTTTTCCTTCCTCGCCCGGGCGTTATAAAGGCTTTCATAACTACCAAAGTACCCTTTCCCTTCCTCGCCCGGGCGTTTTAAAGGCTCCATAACTACCGAACTACCCTTTTCCTTCCTCGCCCGGGCGTTATAAAGCTTTCATAACTACCGTACTTCCCTTTTCCTTCCTCGTCCAGGTGTTATAAAGCTTTCATAACTACCGTACTTCCCTTTTCCTTCCCCGCCCGGGCGTTATAAAGCTTTCATAACTACCGAACTACCCTTTTCCTTCCTCGCCCGGGCGTTATAAAGCTTTCATAACTACCGTACTTCCCTTTTCCTTCCTCGCCCGGGCGTTATAAAGCTTTCATAACTACCGTACTTCCCTTTTCCATTCTCGCCCAGGCGTTATAAAACTTTCATAACTACCGAACTAATTCTTTTCCCTCACGTCCGGCGTTATGAAGCCTTTCATAACCACCAAAGCAACCATTCCATAAAAAGAAAAAAGACAGCCCCCACCCACGGCCATCCCATCTTCATGTATCTAGTCTTCACTTTTAGACAATTCCCTGAACCGCTGCTTAGAAAGCTTTTCGTCAAAGCTGCTGAAAATACGGTAATTTCCCCCATCCAAGATCCGAAAATGCTTGCTTAGAATATTCTGCTGGAGGACGAATCCGTTCTTCTTTACAACGACCCGCCACCAGACCCGGCCGCCAAGTGTTTTGGCTTTCCGGTAATCAATGCCTTCTCTTGCTACCGTTTCAAGTACTTCAAGGGGCTCGTTTCCAAATAAAAATTGGACCGTTTCTGTTTCACGAAATAAGGCACAAACAGAAACTACCGTTGACCAGTTGGCAAGAACTCTTCCTTTTTCAATCTGTACAAGGGTTTTCTTAGAAACACCAATAATATCTGCCATTTTATCCTGAGTGTAGCCTGCTTCAGTCCGGATTAGCCGCAATTTCTCTGAAACAATCTGAATAATTTCATCTCTGGTCATACAAAGCCCTTCCTTCAATAACTTCTAGTGTAATTTTACACAAGTTTTCCTGATTTTAAAAGTAATAAGGGTATTCACATAAAAAAAACTGCTATCCCATAAGATAGCAGTTCATTCATTACTTACTGATTTCTGGCGGTACACTACATCCGCCTGAGCAAGATTTGTTCAATTCGCATGCAGCACATTTTCCTTGTTTCGAGCGATTAATAAATCGTACAAGTGCCCAAGCGGCATATCCAAAAATAGCAACTCCAATAACAATGCTAGCAATCATAGAATTTCACTCCTTTTGTTTATACCAGACCAAACAGCTTGCCGCCCTGATAAATAATCAGCGATAAAACATAGGCAATGACTAATGCATAGCCGATCGCGAAGGCTGTCCATTTTTTTGAGCCAGTTTCTTTATAAATGGTTGCGGTAGTGGCCAAGCATGGAATGTACAATAAAATAAACACCATAAAGCTGTACGCAGCAAGCGGTGTATAGTAATTGGCCAGCAGCCCCTGCAGACTCGAATCATTCGGCACAAAATAAATAATGTTCATCGTCGAAATGATTGCTTCTTTGGCAAGGAAGCCGGTAATTAAGGATGCTGCTGCCTGCCATGTGCCAAAGCCAATTGGGGCAAAAATCGGGGCAATGACACCACCGATTGCCGCAAGGAAACTGTCATCCATTTCCACCTTCAAGCCGCCCGGCCCTGCATAGGATAAAATCCAAATAAAAACGGAACCGGCAAATATAAACGTACCTGCTTTCCGTACAAATCCCTTGCCTTTATCCCAGGTGCTTCTCCATAAGGATTGAAACTGCGGCAGCCGATATGGCGGCAATTCAATGACAAATAAGGAAGTCTGCGATTTTAACATGGTCGATGAAAAGATTTTTGCTAAGATTAACGCGATTACAATCCCTAATACATATAAGCTTAAGACAATAAAAGCTTTATGGGCTGCAAAAAATGCCCCGACAAATAAGGCATACACAGGCAGACGTGCTGAGCAAGACATTAACGGAGTCAGCAAGATTGTTAACAGCCGTTCGCGCGGTGTTTCGATCGTTCTTGCCGCCATGATGCCCGGAACATTACAGCCAAACCCAATCATCATTGGGATAAACGCTTTCCCGTTCAACCCAACCGATTCCATAATTCTGTCCATAACCAACGCAACACGGGCCATATAGCCGGAATCCTCTAATAACGATATGAAAAAGAACAAAATAAAAATCTGCGGTACAAAAACAAGAACACCGCCAACCCCGGCAACTAATCCTTCAATAATCAGCGCATGAATAAAGGCAGACGCATGAACAGCCGTCAGGGCTTTTTCAATACCAGCCGCGACCGGTCCAGTCAATAACCCATCAAGTGCATCCGACATCGGCGTCCCCAGCCAATCAAATGTCAGCATAAACATTAAATACATAAGCAATAAGAAGATTGGCATACCAAGATATTTATTGGTGACAATACTGTCAATTTTTTCAGATAATGGCACGACACCATCACGTTTACTCGTTGTTTCAGCAATAATTTTTTCAATCGCTGCTTTTCTTTTCATATAAATAAAGTTTGGTAATGTTTTAACGTCATACGATTTCTTGATGGACTCTTCCAATTTAGCTGAAAGAGCTTCAAGTTTTTCGCCATCCACAATTCGCGTTACGTAATTTTTTACGTATTCATTTCCTTCAAAATACTGAATCGCCAAAAAGCGTTTTGAATTCTCCGTTTTCCCAGCCAGCTCCTGAGATAGGTCGGCTATTGCTTTTTCCACTTCCACACCATAGTTTACAAGGTTCTTTTTCACCGGCGTAAACGATTTTGTGGAAATAGTATCAACTAATTGATCACAGCCCTTACCGCTTCTGGCGACGACGGGTACAACCGGGACACCCAGTTTTTCCGAAAGTTTCTTGGCATCAATCATAATCCCGCGCTGACTAGCGACATCAATCATATTTAAACCAATTAAAAGCGGCTTTTCAAACTCCAGCAGCTGCATGGTTAAATGTAGATTCCGTTCTAATTGAGATGCATCCAATATATTCAATAGCCGATCGACGGAATCGTTTAGAAAAAAGGAAGTGACGACTCCCTCATCTCTTGAAAGCGGGTTTAGTGTGTAGACACCCGGCAAATCTATTAATCTGCCAATATTATTTTTGAAAACGCCAACTTTCTTTTCAACCGTTACTCCGCTCCAGTTGCCCACATACTCATAGGAACCTGTGAGGTTATTAAACAATGATGTTTTTCCAGTATTCGGGTTTCCAATAAGAGCAATTTCCATTTATATTCTCTCCACTTCAATCTGGACGGCTTCCTTGCGGCGAATTCCGACGCATTGGCCGCAGGACTCAATCATAATCGGGCCGCCAAAAGGCATAACGCATTTCACACATATTTCCGATCCTTCGGTAATTCCTAAATCAAGCAGACGTCTTTTCACAAGGTTACCGACATGGGAAATATCAACAATTTTCCCCTTTTCCCCTGCTTTCAAAGATGTAAACATATATTATCACCCAATCCGTTGTAATTGAGAATGATTATCTTTCTATATTGTCATTTTACACCTAAATTTTTAAAAAAAATATAAAAATTTGTGACAAAAAAAGAAAAAAAGAAAAGCACCTGGCTTTTCTTCATTAAATGTTATTGATATTTAACAACCATTCTTTTCGGCATAGCCGCAAGGACTAAAACAACGATTATGGCACTGATGATAAAGTTTGGCAGCATATAGGTCCCATTATAAATCAAGGAATAAACGGCTACCGGCTGGCCTTTAGGAGCATACTCCCCAAAGAAAGCAATTCCGGAATAAACATGACAGATATACCGAAGCAGGCTTCCCAGGAACGTTCCTATCACGGAATAAACCATCCAGCTTCCTTTATTCCCCTCTTCAAGAGCGTTCTTAACCTGGCGTGCAAAAATTCCGGCAAAACCGAGAACCGTAAACGCAATAAAATAATCGATAATTCCCTGAATAATCGTGTAGATTTGCGCAAAACCAAGAATGAATTGCAATAATCCCAACAAGAAGCCAGTTAATAAGCCGCCCTTAATTCCCCAGCGATACGCCATAATAAAAACCGGAACCATCGCAATGGAGATTGATCCTCCTTGCGGCCAAATTTTTAAGGACAAAATACTTGCAGCTAAGTCTAATAAATAAGCAAGTGCCGAAAAGACGGCAACCTCTGCGATAAAACGTGTACTGCTTCCTTTTTGATTCACACCATTTTCCCCCTTATTTATAAAAAATAAAAAAGCAATGCAAGACGTAAGGATTGTCTGCATTGCTTTCTAATATCGGCAAAACCACATCCCTACGCTAGCGTTAACTAACAGGTTCATAGGGTCAGAACTCGAACGTTCACTCTCAGCCGCTTATGCGCAGCTCCCCCTGTGGACTATTTACTTGTTTACATAACGAATGATACTACTGTTTAAAAGGTTTGACAAGGAAAATATTACAAACGTGTTGCAAATCCGGACCTGTTTTTTCCCCAAAAAAAACAGCATCACAGCCCAAACCCAATTTGCATAGTATATAGTAAAAAAATTCCAGGAGTTATGACCTATGTTTACTTTAAAGGCTGACCATGAAATTGAGCTTCTTGTCTTTCAACGCCAGCATGCCTTACAGCTTTATCAGCTTGTCGAGGATAACCGTGACCACTTGCGAACATGGCTTCCCTGGGTCGATAGCATGACCACTCCCTATCAATTCGAAACTGTGATCCCCCATTGGCTGAATCAATTGGCCGAGGGCACCGCCTGCAACCTTGGCATCCTCTACAAAGGAAGGCTTGTTGGATCAATCGGACTTCATCAAATTGACTGGTACAATAAAATGGCCAGCATCGGTTATTATTTAGCAAAGGATGCAGAAGGTCATGGGATTATGATCCGCTCTGTTCATGCCGTGCTTAATTATGCATTTTTAGATTTAGGCCTAAACCGGATTGAAATCCGCTGTGGAGTAAAGAACATCAGAAGCCGAGCTATTCCCGAAAAACTAAGATTTCGAAAAGAAGGTTTATTAAGGGACGGAGAACATTTAAATGGTTATTTCCATGATATTATCGTGTACAGTATGCTCGCCCGCGAATGGCAGCAGCCCCTCTCATATTAAACCCCTTTCACCAGCTGCCAGATGGCAGCTTTTTTATTGGTTTGTTCATTAATTTGCTCAAGAAGCATTTTTTTGAAATAATAAAACTATACTCAAATACGGCAAGGCCGTAAGAAAAATAAGATTATTTTGTAAGTGAGGTGGCATACCTTACGAATCGTAAGGTCCCCAATGATTTGGATAAATATCTTGATAATAGCTCTGCTCATACTGTTTACTGCATTTTTTGTCGCATCAGAATTTGCGATCGTTAGAGTACGGACAACCAGAATCGACCAATTGGTTGCCGAGGGCAATAAAAAAGCCGAAGCCGCCAAGAAAGTCATTTCCAATTTGGATGGATATTTATCGGCTACTCAGGTCGGAATTACGATTATTTCCTTAATCTTGGGGTGGCTTGGCGAACCAACAATTCGAATGCTGTTAAAACCTATCTTGGATTGGCTGCAAATTCCGGCTTCACTAGGGCACATAATTTCCGTTATTTTTTCGTTTATTGTCATTACCTTTGTCCATGTGGTCATTGGTGAATTATCGCCAAAAACGTTTGCAATACAAAAATCGGAGGAAATTATCCTGCATGTTGCCAAGCCGATGATTTTGTTCTATAAGCTGATGTACCCGTTCATATGGGCGTTAAACCACTCAGCCCGTTTTGTTACGGGCCTGTTTGGAATTAGGCCTGCCTCGGAAAATGATATCGTCCTTTCCGAAGAAGAATTACGGCTAATTTTATCACAGAGCTATAAGAGCGGTGAAATTAACCAGTCGGAATATAGCTACATGAATCGAATCTTTGAATTTGATGATCGCATCGCCAAGGAAATTATGGTGCCTCGGACAGAGGTCATCACCTTTTCCAAAGATGCCTCTCTTAATGAAATTATTGAAACTGTCCAGGAAGAAGGATACACCCGTTATCCCGTCATTGATGGGGATAAGGATAACATTTTAGGTGTCGTCAATATCAAGGAGGTGCTGACCGACTGCATCCAGCAGAAATGCAGCGGCGAAGAACCGCTTACTACTTACATAAAGCCTGTTATACATGTAATTGAAACTATCCCGATTCAGGAGCTTTTAGTAAAACTGCAAAAAAACCGCTCTCATATGGCGGTTCTATCCGATGAATATGGCGGTACAGCCGGGGTTGTCACGGTCGAGGATATCTTAGAGGAAATCGTCGGGGAAATCAGGGATGAATTTGATTTGGATGAAGTACCCCTTATTCAGAAAAAGGGGGAGAATCATTTTATTTTGGATGGTAAAGTCCTCATCAGTGAGGTCAACGATATTTTAGGCACGACCCTTGAGGACGATGATGTTGATACCATCGGCGGATGGTTTTTGACCCAAAAATTTGATGTCCAAAAAGATGATACACTCGAAAGAGATGGTTTCACCTTTCAAATCAAAGAAATCGACGGCCACCATATCGGCTATATAGAAGTAAAAAAATCACCTGCGTCTCCTGAATAAGGGGACGTTTTTTTATTTTTTAAATATTTTGACATTAATATTCATATTACCTATAATTCTCCATAAAATATAGTTAACAATGCCTATAATAACCGAAACGTTTGACTGTACGGTTTAAATTCTCTATAATATTGTTAATTTATATATATGTCGAGGTGGTATGATGGGGCTGTTTATCGAATTGGCGAATTAGCGGAAAGAGCAATGGTTTCCAAGAGAACAATTGATTACTATACGTCTATTGGATTGCTCAAAGCAGATCGATCTGAGTCCAATTACCGCATCTATACGGACGAATCATTACATGATTTAAAATTTATTGAAGAATGCAAAAGTCTGCATTATCCATTAGACGAGATTAAGAGAAAACTAGAAATGCGCAAAGCAGCAGGCAGCATTCAGGCTTCAGAAGTGGAGAAACATGTGTGTACGCTGACCCAGCAAATGCTCAAGCTTCACAATGATTTATTTGACATCATCCCCTTTCTTGAAGAATTGGATGCGAAGCAAAAAGAGAAGCTTTCCAATAACCTGAGTCTGCTTAGAACTGCATTATTGAAATCGCTTTTAAAGGTTTCAAGTTAATCTTTGAAAATACCAGGAGGTGACTACCTTACTCGTCTAAACAACGAGTTAAGGGAACTTATTTGGACATATTTAATTTGGTTTTAATAGCCATTTTAATAGCATTAACTGCTTTTTTTGTAACTTCAGAGTTTGCGATTGTGAAGATTAGAAGTTCAAGAATCGATCAGTTAATCGAAGAAGGAAGTTCGAAGGCCGTTTCAGCCAAAAGAGTGATTTCAAATTTAGATGAATATCTTTCTGCCTGTCAGCTTGGAATTACCATCACGGCTCTTGGGTTAGGTTGGATTGGGGAATCAACGATTGAACATTTGCTTGGTCCTCTCTTCATTTCATTGAATCTTCCCGACAATGCTGTAAAAATATTATCCATTTCGATTGCATTTGGAACAATTACCTTTTTGCACGTCGTAGTCGGAGAACTTGCGCCTAAAACATTGGCCATTCAAAAAGCAGAATGGATAACACTTAAGGTAGCTCGCCCGCTCATTCTCTTCTATAAAATAATGTACCCGTTTATTTGGGTATTGAACGGATCCGCTCGAATTATTTCGAGAATCTTTGGGCTTAAACCTGTTTCCGAAAATGAAATCGCTCATACGGAGGAAGAGCTTCGAATTATCTTATCGGAAAGCTATAAAAGTGGCGAAATTAACCAATCAGAGTTCAAGTATGTAAATAAAATATTTGATTTTGATAATCGAATCGCTAAAGAAATTATGGTACCGCGGACCGAAATCGTCTCATTGTCTAAGGACGACTCTCTCGATGCCTTTTTATCAACGATCCGGGAAGAAAAATTCACCAGATATCCTGTAATCGATGGGGATAAGGACCATATCGTTGGGATTGTCAATGCCAAGGAAGTCATGACTGATTTTATCGGAAACGAACAGCTTTCGGCACAAACTCTCGAAGGGTATATCCGTCCAATCATCCGTGTAATTGAAACGATTCCTATTCATGATTTGCTTGTAAAAATGCAAAAAGAGCGAATGCATATGGCGGTTTTAATGGATGAATACGGCGGAACTTCAGGTTTGGTAACGGTAGAAGATATTCTTGAAGAAATTGTCGGGGAAATTCGCGATGAATTTGATATGGATGAGATTCCTGAAATTCGCAAGATCAAGGAAAATCATTATATTATTGATTCAAAGGTTTTAGTGAGCGAAGTCAATGATTTATTGGGCGTCGAAATTAATGACGAAGATGTTGATACCATCGGCGGCTGGATTTTAACCGAGAATTACGATGCCAAAGAAGGCGACATTATTGCACATGAACCGTACACCTTTAAAATTATTGAAATGGAAGACCATCATATTAAATATATAGAAGTCATGAAAAGTATAAGCAACGGAGAACCAACAAACGTCAAGCAGGTGTCTTTATCCAATTCGGAGGTTCTTTACTAACATAATTTAAACAAACCTGTAAAAGGTTTGTTTTTTTTGTCCTTTAAATCAGGACAATTGACTCATTCCAACATTTGTCTTGCCTGCATATCCTGCTATCAAGGAGGGGATGAAATTGAACCAAACTGCTATTCTTTTCTTGGCCTGTATTTTGGCTGGCTTCGCCTTAGTTAAAATGCCGACCATTTCATTTTTAGCTAGCCTGTCATCATTATTTCATGTTATCGGTGCACTTGCCATTCTCATTTTCGCACTTGCAACACTTTACCTTGGTGCTAAAGCTTTCTTCAAAAAGCTGTAAGCGCATTCGCCTCTGGATAGAAAAAGACCAGTGTTGAACTGGTCTTTTTTTATTTTGACTTTAAAATCAAAGTTTCTTCTTCTACTTTTGCAATTTTAATAAGGTGGGAATCAAGGCGGCGATTGATATGCTGGATATCATGGTTTTGCGTTTCCTCGATCCGTTCTAACACTTCTTTAATATCGGATAAGTCGATTTGATTAACAGCGACGCGATGTTCTATACTATCCATTTTCTCTAATCTTGAAAGTCTTTGTTCAATGTTCTCTAAAGTTTTGTTAAATGTATTTATTAGTGACTTCATGTCGTTTACGTTCTCATTTAATTTCTCAAACTGCTTTTCCATCAACAACATCCCCTTTCATGTGGCTATCATATCACCATTTTCACCATAAAGATGTTACAAAAACAGTAACTCTATAATCAAATTGTTAAAAATGAACTTTTTATTACAATTAACCCCAAAAATAGCTTCATGTGAATATTATCATAGGCAATTTCCAAGAAAAAACGTAATCTTTTAGTAATAAGGATAATTCTTTAGAATTGTCACCTCATAGAAAAGGTTGGTGTTTGAATATGTTAATTTCTATTGATGAAAAAGCAGTAACATGGTTTGCAGGAGAATTCGAATACACAAGGCCCTTTAGCGTTCGTCTGTTCCCGCAATATGCCGGCTTTGGCGAAAAGCACAAAGGCTATAGTCTTGCATTTTCAATTGAAACACCATCAAACTCTGGGTTCTCGAAAGAAGTAAATGGAATGAATTTCTATATAGAAGAAAATGATTTATGGTTTTTTGAGGATACAGAAACCCATTTATCAGTTGATGATTTCCTTAAAGAGTTACAGGTGACATACAAGGATGTAAATTAATCTTCGAGAAGCATATTAAAAGGTATCCAGCCAGATGGATACCTTTTTGTTTTATCCAAAAACCCTCGACATTATCTCCAAGAAATGGCAGAATTTTATGAGATGGATATAATAATTTTATAATACAACCATATAAAATAAGGGGGGCATGAACATTTTAATTTGGACTATCTTAGGGATTGTAATAGGCGGAGCTGCCATTTATTTATTCTTAAAACTTACTGGCCACAAAAAGGAACATAAGGTTCCAGTCAAAGGTACAACGGAGGAAATACAACATCCGATTATTGATGCAACGTTAGAAGAAATAAAAAATACCGTTCGTGATTTTTCAAACAGATTACCTAAAGGGGTTTACAGAACCATACTTGTCAAGGAGGATCACTCCATCGATTTTAAACAGCTTGCCCATCTTCTTGGCGGGATACCTGAAAGAAAATACTATATGTCGAAGGAAACCTATGACATATTTGAAGAACACGAAAAGCATATTCCGGGGGAAATGGACCTTGTCCAAAAAGCAGTCGACCTATATGTCAAGGAGCACAATGAATATCCGATGCTGCCGTTTGACCCGGAGCGCAGAGTAAATTATTATCAGCTAATCCAGGACAAATATTTAAAATCAGCTCCAGAAATACAATTCTATATTACTGATTTAGACGGGCTGATTACCCACAAAAAGCCCGCGAAAAAAACCTCCTCTTAACCCAACGAGAAGGTTTTTTTCTTTCTCAACAAGAATAGGATTTTTTAGATAGGTTTTTTTTTGCTTTTTTTTCTACAATATTGAGATAATAGCAATATGACTTTATGAAAAAATGAGGGGTACAATAATGGTTAATAAGAAAACAAATACACGACATCTGGCTACTATTTCCTTAATTATTATGGCAGCCGGATTTCTTGCTACAATTCCCATGCCGCCATCCATTTGGAGAATAGTTCTCCAAGGCGGTTTTGAAGCAGGGCTGGTAGGTGGCCTTGCCGACTGGTTTGCCGTGACGGCCCTTTTTCGGCATCCGCTAGGGCTGCCAATCCCGCATACTGCGCTTTTGCCGAAAAATCGCAGTAAAATTATCGCAAAAATCATCTCGATGCTGGAAAATGATTGGCTGACGAAAGAAAGTATCCAGCAGAAAATAAACAATTTCCAGTTCACGGAGAAAATTTTTTCACTCATCAATGAGGAAATACACGGAGACAATCTAAAAAAGAATAGCATAAAGGTTATTAAACATTTAATTAAGATGGTAAACCTGCAAAAAATTGCCCCGGTCATTGAAAAGGAGCTTAAATCTCAGCTGAATAGCTTAGATACAAAGCATTATCTCCCTCTCCTGATTGACCAGGTTACAGTCAGAAAATATGATGAAAAAGCACTTGATTTGGTACTGAAGGAAATTGATGTTTGGGCCAAAAAGGATAGCACTAAATATCGTCTCGGCGGAATTGCTGTGGAGATGATTGAAAATATTCCAGCCGACGGGATTATGCAGTTTGCAATCCGATCATTTAGCAATCTCGTGAATGAGGAAAAGTTGGGTAATATCATCCAGAATCTAATCATTAAGGGTGTCGATAGCTTCCGTGACCCCTTTAACCAAAACAGGCAAACCCTATTGGTTCACATTCACCAGAAACTTGAGAGCCTGAAAAGTGACGAAAAAATGTATGAAGAATTGGAACGCTTTAAATCCCAATTGATAGCAAAATGGGAACCTGAAGAAAAAATCAACGAATTCCTGGCGAATGCTCAAGCTAAAGCACTGGATTTTGTGGAAGACCCTATTTTCTACGATGAATATCTTCTTCCTTTCATAAAGGACGGACTAAGTGAATTCGGTTCAAATCAGGAAAAGATGGGACAGCTTGAAGCTTGGATTAAAATGCAAATTGCCGGGTTTGTTGATAAAAACCATTCCAAAGTCGGCAAACTGGTCGAAGAAAATCTTGAAAAGCTGGATAATAAAACGCTCATCCACATGATTGAAACCAATGTAGGAAAAGACCTGCAATGGATTCGGGTCAATGGAGCATTGTGTGGTTTTCTCATCGGGCTGGCACTAGTTGGAATAAAAGCATTGTTTTAAATATAAAGCACCTTTCGAGGTGCTTTATTTTTATTACTTTAGTATCAGAGTAAATCCGTTCTCGTCCTCGAAAATGATAGTTCTACAATGAAATAGTCCTACATATTTACTACTATAGTCATTATTTTTAAGGGAGGTAGGTAGGAAAATGGGTGTTAAGTTTATTAAAGTTTCTGTTTGCTACTTTGTCATTGGAGTATGCCTCGGAATGTACATGTCGATGACGGAAAACTTTAATTTTACTCCAGTTCATGTCCATATTAATTTATTAGGATGGACAGCGATGACGCTTGCCGGTCTTATTTATGTTGCCTTTCCTCAAGCCGCAGAAACCACATTGGCAAAAGTTCACTTCTGGCTTCATAATATTGCCCTTCCTGTCATGATGATTTCACTGGCACTGCTAGTTTCAGGGAATGAGTCTGCCGGTCCAGGTGTTGCTACTGGCGGAACATTAATGGTCCTCGGTATCATCCTTTTTGCCATCAATATCCTTAAGAATGTAAAAGCAAATTAATATTTTGGCTAAACATAATAAATTTCCTGCATTTATTCTGATAGTCCTTCTAAAATTTCAATAAAGAGCGCTGCGGGCTTTTTTTTCCGCAGCGCTTTTTAAATGAAAATTATGGTTCAAAGCTTTGAAGGTTGTCTTTTCTTATTTTCATATAGTCTGCAGGAGCCTTCTTCAAATCATAATTGTAAATGGCCCCTTCCCAATCCCCATACATTGGATTTGGAAAGACGATAAACTTACTGCCGAACTCAGCATTTATTCTGTCAACTGACTTCATCCTATCTGCAGCGGATAATTGATCAAATCCTTTAAAATCCCCGAGATTATCCCCAAATAGCAGGACAATATCGTAATCTTTTGCCACCTGTTCCCGCCGTATTTCCTTGCCGATTTCTTTTTCCTGCTGTAATAAAACATGCTCCTTATCCGCTTTCGGAGCGCCAACCATTTGTAAATTTTTGATGGTCGCTTCCTTGTGTGCTTCCTTGCGGTTAGAAATATAGAAGATCTCCACTCCCCTTGATTCGGCATACTTCAGGAAATCCAGCGCACCTGGCAGCGGCTTTGCTTCCGCCCTGTTAAACCAATCACTCCAATCAATGGGGTCTCCTTTTCCGGTTTGAACCATCCAGGCATGATATGGACTGTTATCCAGTACCGTTTCGTCAATATCAAGCACGATCGCTGGTTTTAACCCGTTCCTTTTAGGATTTTTGGAAAGAATTTCATCCAGTCTTAGTTTGCCAAGGTAGTACCCTTGATAATATAATGCCCTTGCCTCACCAGACTTTTGAAACCATAAGACTGACATGGTATTCTGCTCATACAGGCTTTCAAGCGGAATTTTTTCAGTCTGTGCTAAGCCAAGTGAATTTGGGAAAATCAATAAATACAAAGCAGCAGCAAATAACATGGTCAGTTTCCTCAATGTACATACCTCCTTTACACATATAATTTTAGTATGCGAAAAAATTAAGCATTCAACCTTATCTTGTAATTTTGTAAAATAAAACAAAGAGCATTATATAACAGAAAAGTTTTCCTACATAAATGGAGGTCAACAAATTGGAAGGTAATCGATATGACCCTTTTAAGACTGCTTTTGATAGTTTAGATGAATTTGCCGACATGATCAGCCAGGTGCTTAAATGCCCGATTACGATTGAAGATGCGAACCATCGTCTGCTTGCCTATAGCACCCATGACGAGCGAACGGATCCGGCTCGAATTTCCACCATTATTGGCCGCCGAGTACCTGAAAAGGTTATTAATCAATTATGGAAAGAAGGAACCATTCCTGCCCTGCTTAAAACCAATGAACCACTTCGGGTAAAAAACATGGAGGATATCGGTCTTGGTCATCGGGTCGCGATTTCAATCTGGAAGCAGGATGAGGTATTAGGATTCATTTGGGCCCTTGAAATCGATCGGTCATTAACAAACGAGGATTTTACCTTATTAAAAAATGCTGCGGACGCAGTCAAAAACAAACTACTGCAGCTTCAGACAAGAAAAAATAAAAAGGAAGAACGTACCCAGGAATTCTTTTGGAAACTGTTAACCCGGCATTTGAACTCATCTAGGGAAATTATGGAGCACTTCCATTCTCTACAAATAACTCCCGCTAAATTCTTTGCCGTGCAGGTTTACAAACTGCCGCACAACATTACAACCAAAGAAGAACAGGCTATTTCCTATTTATTAAAGACAACTCAGCGGGTCAAAATTTTGCTTTATGCCATTGATTGCAACCAGCTTATCTTACTGGCCGCAGCTGATTATTTTGAAAACCCGATCCCAGAACTAGATCAATTTGCTAAAATGTTTGCCGCCAAATTGGATGACCGATTCGGAATTAAAGAGATTACCCCCGCCTGCAGCGGCATTTATGAGGATTATTCAAAAATCAGTAAAGCTTACGACGAGGCAAATGCTGTATTAACGGTAAAAGACAAATTCCCTAAGGAAACAAAAAACATCATTAACTATCAAAAGCTGGGCATTTATCAGTTATTTGATTTGCTTTTAGAAAAAAGAAGAAATGAAGAATACGAGAACTATTCCTTAAAAAAGCTTCACGAATATGATCAAAAACATAACAGCAATCTTCTTGAAACATTGGAGAGTTTCTTAAACTTTGATGACAATATAAACGATGCAGCGAAGGATTTGAATGTCCATGCCAACACTTTGGCCTATCGCCTAAAGCGAATCTCCGAAATTGGCGACATTAATTTTAAAGACCCTAATCAAAAAATGATGCTCTACCTTGATTTAAAGCTTAATAAATACAAGGGGATTTAAACAAAACTTTTTGTGAAAATCCCCAAAAAGTTAAAACATTATTTTTCTTTCCTGACAAAGAAATTCTTCCCTAAACCTTTTATACTTTATCCATAGGATTTTTGATTGAAGATTAGGGAGGAATTAACAAGATGATTATCGGGGTACCTAAAGAAATAAAGAATAATGAGAATCGAGTAGCACTTACTCCAGCAGGTGTTATTTCATTTATTAATGCGGGCCACACGGTTTTAATCGAAAAGGACGCCGGAATTGGAAGCGGTTTCAATAATGAATCGTACGAAAAAGCCGGGGCCGAAATTATTAATAGCGCCGAACAGGTCTGGACAAAAGCGGATATGGTTATGAAAGTCAAAGAGCCGCTCGCTAGTGAATATCAATACTTCAGGCAAGGGCTGATTTTATTTACCTATCTACACCTTGCTGCTGAGCCTGCTTTGGCACAGGCACTTAAAGATAAGGGCGTCAGTGCGATTGCCTATGAAACCGTATCGGTAAACAATACACTTCCATTGCTAACGCCGATGAGTGAAGTGGCTGGCCGAATGGCTGCCCAAATCGGAGCCGCATTCCTGCAAAAAAATAACGGCGGCCAAGGGATTCTGCTTGCCGGTGTACCAGGAGTAAACCGCGGAAAAGTAACCATCATTGGCGGCGGTGTTGTCGGAACAAATGCAGCTAAAATGGCCATCGGCTTAGGTGCTGACGTAACGATTATTGACCTAAGTGCGGACCGCCTGCGCCAGCTTGATGATATTTTCGGAAATCAAATTAAAACATTAATGTCCAATCCATATAATATTGGGGAAGCGGTTGCGGAAGCTGATCTGTTAATTGGGGCAGTGTTAATTCCAGGTGCAAAAGCGCCTAGGCTTGTCAAAGAAGAAATGGTGAAAGCAATGAAGCCGGGGTCAGTTATTGTTGATGTGGCAATTGACCAAGGCGGCATCGTCGAAACAATTGATCATGTGACCACCCATGATAACCCAACCTATGAGAAGCATGGAGTTATACACTACTCTGTTGCCAATATGCCAGGTGCGGTTCCTAGGACCTCTACTATTGCCTTAACGAATGTTACGGTTCCTTATGCCCTTCAAATTGCGGGTAAAGGTGTTTGTAAAGCGATTTCGGAGAACCCAGCATTGAAACTTGGCGTAAACGTGGCAAACGGAGAAATCACTTACGAGGCAGTTGCCCACGATTTGGGATATGCTTATGTACCTGTTGAAATCGCATTGGAAAAGGAACTTACCTCAAAATAATCATACGCCTGCTTACAAAAAGGAAATCCCCTTTTAACTTACGGGATTTCCTTTTTTCATTTTTCCATATACACTGGGTCTGCCAATGGAGTGATATTCGATTGGATATTTTTCAACGATTTCAAGCCGAAAACAATTTCTTCCATCAAAAACAACCGGCTGTTTCATGAGTTCAGAAAAGGTGTTTAGGTCAATCGTCTTAATTTCCTCCCAATCCGTCACGATCATCGCCAAATCAGCCCCCTTAAGTGCCTCAGGTAGTGAATTTGTATAGGAGATGAGCTCCCCTAATTCCAATTTGGCATTCTCTATTGACACAGGATCAAAGCCAATGATCGAGGCCTCCTCCTTCACCAGCTGCATTGCCAGCTTGATTGCAGCACTCTCACGGACATCATCTGTATCAGGTTTATAGGCAAGTCCCAATATCGCTACTCTCTTCCCTTTTATATTAGAAAATCTGGTTTGTGCCTTTTGAAATAGTCGTAATTCCTGCCTTCGATTAATCTGTAATGCTTCCTCCAGCAGTTTGTTTGGCTCTCCTGCCTTTTGTGCCATATTAACAAGTGCCTCGGTATCTTTCGGAAGACATGAGCCGCCAAAACCTATGCCGGCATTTAAGAACGACAGCCCAATCCGATTGTCCATCCCCATTCCCATTGCTACATCTTCAATATTTCCTCCGATTTGTTCGCAGTAATTGGACAGGGCGTTCACATAACTAATTTTCAAGGCCAAAAATGCATTTGCAGCAACCTTAATTAGTTCTGCACTGCTTGTATCTGTTTTCATAATTGGTATGCCAAATGGCTTATATAAATCCTCTAAGCAATTTAAGGCATACTCACTCTCCGAACCGATAATAATCCTGTCCCCATGAAACATATCATGAATAGCTGAACCTTGACGAAGAAACTCCGGATTTGCCGCAATGTGGAAATTGAGCTTTTGGGGACTATTTAACTTAATCCATTCCTTAATCTTTTCACTAGTTCCGGCTGGTACGGTACTTTTCGTTACAATAATGACATCTGGACGAACAATGGATTGGCCGATTTCGATTGAGACTTGGTTAATATAGTGCAAATCTAACAATCCATCTTTTGTTTTTGGAGTTCCCACAGTAATGATGATGATTTCCGCATCTTTATAGCCCTCAGAAGAACTAGCTGTAAATGAAATCCTGCCCGCCTCTAAATTTCTCTTTAGCATCTCTTCCAAGCCAGGTTCATAAATCGTTGATTTTCCTTTTTTGAGGATTTCAACTTTAGTCGATTCTTTATCAACACAAATGACCGAATGACCAATCTCCGCTAAACAAACCCCTGTGACTAGTCCAGCATATCCTGTTCCCGCGATCGCAATTTTTTTCAATGCCTAAGTCCTTTCTATTACAATCATTAATGGTCGATCCATTTATATAAGGTTATTTCATTATAAACTGGGTCATAAAGCTCTCGTGACTTGAAGCTCTTCAGCTTTTTTATCTTCCCCTTAACGGCCCCCCCCTGTGAAACAAACCCTTTTACTACTTTGTCCGTCAGCAGCACCGTTCTTCCTTGATAATATTTTGCTTCCATTTGAAATAATTGGTACGTGTTAATCCTTTTGTGGGTGTACGGTGCATGTAAATATTGCAATACCCGTGTTTCCTCCCATGTGTAAAGAATAACCGGTTCATTCATTTTTTCAATATACGCATTCATTTGATAAACGGCAGGCTGTTCAGCCGCTTCCGCTTTTAGTAACTCCACACTTTTTACAGTTTGAAATCCAAGCAAAATAACGGCCATGACGGTGATGAACCAGGGAATCCTTTTTGCGAAAAGCTGAAAACAAAGATAGAAAATAAGCAGAACCGCAAGCGGGAGGATATGCCTTGGTTTCTCAATATTTTGTGCCAGCAGAGCCCATAAAAAATAACTGAAAAACAACAGATAAATTAAATTCACAAAAGGCTTTCTTGCTTCATACTCTATTTTGGGTCTCCTGCTAACTACTATCCTTATAAACAAGCAAAGATAAATAACAGCAATTATGTACTCTTTTGCGGCAATACCTGTCCAAAGAATATTATCCCATAAAAATATCGAACATCTCTTCAAAAAACTAATCTCAGATGTTTCGACTGCTCCGCCCCAATCTGTGAAATGGCCACTTGTAAAGGCTAAAGAAAGCTTAATAAAACCTGTCAGACTTCCTTCAGAGATGATCAGAGCGACAACCCAGCAGGCCTGAAAGACAAACCCAAAGAGAGCATAATAACCGGCCTCTTTTAATGTTAGAAGCCCATTTTTCCATTTCCAATAAAACAAAAACAAGATGCCCAATGCAAACGGCAGATAGGAAAGACGGATACCTAGCATGATACTTAAAATGCCTAATGGCAATAAAATAAAGGAGGAATTGTGTCTTTCCATAGCTAATGCAAGACTCCAAACATACCACCAAAGGACTGCGAGCGCCGCCCCTTCTGACATCGGCTGATTGACCATGATCACAATATAGGTTTGCGAAAAAATGATGGCCGTTGCCAGCCATGAAAAGTGGACAGGCAGTAATTTTCGAAAGAGCCGATAAATCGGAAATAGCGAGCTTGCATAAGCCAGAATATTAAACATGGTCAGGGCCTCTGCTGGATTTTCTAAAAAAGGATAAAGGATTTTTCCACCCAATATAAAGAAGGGATATCCAGGAAAATGGGGCTGCATAGCCATTAAATCAAAACGAATCACCGCCAGGGAAAAATCCACCTGATCCCATGTTGAGGCGAATGGATTTAAAAAATAAAGCTGGGAGGCACTCACAGTTATGATTGTTACCATGCTTAATGCCATTAGAAGTCCACGCTTGAATCCTGCTAATTTCATATAATCACCTGCTTTTGGTAAGAGAAAAAGTACAAGGCGTCCGCCTTGTACTTTTAAGTTTCGTTGAACTATTTTGCCTGTGGTTTAAGCAGTTTGGCTGATTGGGCCGCTTCTTCCTTTTTTGCTTTTACCGGAGCATTTTTTGAGGAAGTAAGCAATAAAATAACGACAAAATAACCAATATAGGCAAGTACCTCTTCAATCGAAGGCATCGATGAATAGCCAAATAAGGCCTTTAAAAAGATACCAATATCCCCTGAAATGAGCGGCGCAGTACCATGATCACGAAGATAATGGCTATAGTCAATCGGATGCTCAGGTAAAAACCAGGTAAGGTCATATACATGTGGAATGACACTACCGATAATGTTTAAATCCTGCATCATCGAAATCGCCTGTACCAATAACCCTGCGGAAATTAAAATAATAAAAGCACCAGTCAGTTTAAAGAAAGTGCTTAATGGAATTCTCATTGTTCCTTTAAAGAAGAAATACGAGACGACAGCGGCGACGATCACCCCGGTTATTGCACCCCAGCCCTGCATTGCAGCGCCAATGTTACCGCCGGTAATTGCAGCAAAGAAAAATACCGTTTCAATTCCTTCTCGAAGCACGACCAGAAAGGAATGAATGACCATGCCAACAACGTTGCCGGTCGTAATAAACTTACTCATTTTCCCTTCCATGTTTCCTTTTAAATCGCGGGCATGACTGGCCATCCAAAACACCATTTGCGTGAGGAGGACGGTTGAAACAAGCATAATCCCTATTTTCAGATACATCTCGCTTCCCATTGCCGCAAATCCAGTAAACACGACCTGGAATAACAGGGCCGCCCCAAAGCTCGCCAGGACGGCAAGGCCTGCACCCAACCAGACATATTTCGTGTATTGCTTTTGGTTCACTCTTTTTAAATAGGTCGTAATAATCCCGACAATGAGCAATGCCTCTAAAACTTCCCGAAATGTTATCAGCAGCGCTTGAATTTCCACAGCCGCCTCTCCTCTCTCCAAAGGTGTCTTTTCGTTTTATTATTTCCTTCTTCTTCGTACAACAAATATGACAACTGCAATAATCACGGCAGCAATTAAGATCAGCGGAATCCAATTTCTAATATTCGAAACATCTGTCCAATCCTTTTTTCCGCCGGCATTAGATTCTGTCGCACTCTCAGAAAAATGTCCTACATCAAGGCTTTTTATTTTAAATTCTGATTTTAAAGTATCCAAAATCTCATCTTTATTTTGCTTAAAAGAATCTAGACTAGCTTCCTTTTTCCCTACGCCAAACAAACCTGGGTTCCCCAATGCTTGAAGTGCCTCATCAAAATCCGCTCTGATTTTCTTATCGTTTTCCGGATGCTCCGCTTCAACCTTTGGTGACAATGCTTCATATGTAGCAAATCCTTTAGCAAGGAGTCTTTTCGTAGTCTCATATTCTGAAAAATTATTTTCAATACTATCAAGGCGTCTCGCGATATTTAAGACAAGAAGCTTTTCCATATTATCGGTTAGCGCCTGTTTATCTTCATCAGCCAAGTTTTTCAGAATAAGCTTTGAGGGCTCAGGCCCCATGTGCATATCAATTTCTTCTTGAACAGATTCATAAGACTTTTTTGCAGCTGTATAATTTGGAGGATTCTCATCAAGCTTTACGAGCATTTCTTTGTAAACTTCAGCAACCTTCTCTTCGTTGGGGTCACCATAGGAATAGGCCTCTACCCCGTGAATGGAAAGGGCATTTATGATTAAAAAAGTAATGAAAAACAATACTGAAAATTTCTTCATTAAAAAATTTCCTCCTCCACTGATAATGATAATGATTATCATCTTCGCTGTCAATCCACCAAATTAGAAATTCACATAAATAACATATTTATAATACTTATTAATCCTTCTTATTATTCATTAACGGAAAAACGCTGCCTTGTTCAAGATAAACCCTTCTTTTTCTAACTGGCCTTGTCATTTCTTTGATAATGGCCGGCAGGACTGAGGTCATATAGGCCCTAAACTTAATAAATGATTCTCCAGATTTTCGGACCTGATAATGAATAGGGATTTCTTTCATTCGGAACCCTTTTCTTATTAGATTTAATGTAAGCACTTGGGCATAGTTATAATCATGAATGATTTCTGCCTCCATCATTGCCTGTCTAGAAAAAGCCCGCATGCCGGATTGGCCATCATAGATCCATTTCCGCAGTAAGAGTGCTTGAAGCAGCGTAAAACAATAATTTCCGAGTCTCCGGTTCCACTTCATCCCTTTAATTGTTCCCATAAACCGTGACCCCATAACATAGTCACTGGTTCCAGTTAGAATGGGTTCAATTAATTCAGGAATCTGCTCAGCAGGATACTCATTATCCGCATCAATCATGACACCAATATCAGCCTTTTTCTCTACACAAAGCTCCAATCCTTTTCGAACAGCTGCCCCTAATCCTTGATTCTTTTCAAATGTATAGATATGATCCGCTCCAGCCATTAGGGATTGTTCAACCGTTCGATCACTGGAGCCGTCATTGACAACTAAAACTTCTACTTGCACACGTGGATTAAAATCTCTAGGTATCTTTTTAATAACCTCCGCGATTGACTCTTCCTCATTATGAGCTGGAAGAAATACGATCACCTTTTGCTGCATCATTTATTAATACTTCCTTCCTAATTGCTTCGTTTAATACTGGCCCACGGGCTTTATCTGGAAACGGCGCCCCTAATAAATAGGAAATGGTTGAAGCAAGGGAAACCAGGCTATGCTTTTCTTCGACCACTTTGCCGCTCTCTATGGCAGTTCCGTACATGAAAAATGGTACGAACCGTTCACCTTCATCAAGGTGACCGTGACCGCCAATGCCATCCGCCTGGCCATGGTCCGCACAGACGATGAACGTGTAATTTTCCAGCATTCCTTTTTCCTTCAGCCAATCATAATACTCCTTGACTAGCGTATCGGCTTCCTCAATCTTTTGAATATATTCGTCATATAAGACTCCTCTGCTGTGGCCGGTTTGATCGGTACTGATCAACTGGACGATTTGCAAATCGGGATTTTTTTCGTCCATAATCAACTTTGCCCTCTCAATAATTTTTCGATCGACAACATCGTTATGCATGACCGCCGTGAACGTATCAACATCACTGCCAAACGAATCCACCAGATGGGCCACTGCCAAAAGCGACCCCTTTTTACTAACCTTTCTTAAACTATCAAAGACGCTTTCGACCTTAATTCCCAGCTTCCACACCATATTGGATTTAATCCCATGTTCAAATGGATAGGTTCCGGTAAACATAGACGAAAAACAAACAACAGTCCGAGCAGGGTAGACCGTTTCCATCCGGGCATACTCAGTACCATTTTTTCTTAAGAAATCAAGAAACGGCGTATTCGCTTCCTCAAACCTTTCCTTTCTCATCCCGTCAATGACCATCACAATCACTTTTTGATTGATTTCCCTTGAGGTTGCCACAACATTAGAGGTGTAGGTTGGAATAACCTTTGGCTTCCAATCGAAGAGATTTTTGTGAAGAATCCATGAAAATAGAAAGACTCCTACATAAAACAGGATAAGCTGTCCGATTTCAGCCCCTGACCATGTATGTTCTGAAAGCGAAAAATTCCATAGTGATAATAATAAAAGAAACTTTGGCAGCTGTTCCTGGGCATTACCACTGGTCGAATCGCTGTTTTTCAAGACAAGCTTCCAAAAACGGGTAAAATTAAGCCATGAGGTACCAATTCGTAAATGATAATAAAAGGTGCCCCAAAAAAAGACGGTAAAAAAGAAATATAATCCTACTGCCGTAAACAGTAATCCTAGATTCACGTTGTTCCAAATAATAAGATAGGCAACTAGCGGAATCCATAAATAATTTCTTAAAAATAACGGGAAATCAAATACGTAATAGATCACAAGCAATGGCAAAATGGCTAACAAGCCTAGCAAAAAATCGGCTAGGAAGCCGGACTTTCCGAAGTTTGCAACCGAGTAAATCACCATTGTCCCAACTGTAAAAATTGGTGTAAAGGGCTTCCCTTCATTCAAAAGATTCCAGCATCTTGCTGCTGCTTTTTCAAAAGATGATGCTTTTTTCATTCTTATAATCCTCTCCTTACTAGGATTTCTTTAATTTGTTTGATTTTCAAGACAGGGGAATGGAGGAGCAGCAACATTCCAGCCAAATAAGAAAAGACAAATTTATAGCTGTGACTGACAATGGCCGCCATATAGCCGTCTTTGATAGAAAAATGAAAAGTCGTTAATGCAGCCGTCATGACAGATTCATATGTAGAGATGCCACCAGGTGTAATTTGAAAAATTTGTCCGCCAACGGTAATCGAGTTAACCCAAATAGCCTTATATATCGAAAGGCCACTGCCCATGGAAGCAGTAACGCCCCATATTACCGCGCCTTCTAATGCCCAGCTTACGGCAATCATAAGAAAAATAAGCAAAGCTTTCCTTCCTGATAGGTTGGTTTTAACTAATTGGATTTGCCTGTGAACAAACCTGGGAAGAAACCTCCACAACATGATGCCTCCTACTAGACAAGCAATGGCTAAAATAACAATGAACAGGATTGAATACCGGAAAACAAACGCCTTTGCAAAAACAATCAAGCCAATAAAAGAAAATAACAAGAGCATAGCCATATCGATAGAGCGAAGAACAACCACGGATTGGAGGGATTCCCCCGGGCTCACTTGTTTTTCTCTTAAAGAGAAAACGCCTATCCTGACAGCATCGCCAAGCTTGATTGGAGTAATATGGTTTATGAATAGGCTTAAGAGCACCCCCTCCAGGCAGCTATAAAATCTGACTCTATCCCCAAAATACAACTTCCAAGCTTCGGCCCTGAGTATAAACGATAAACTATAGCAAATCGTCACCCCAGCAATCAGATAGGGGCTCTCCCAAAAGAACCGTTTCGTTTCTTCTAAAAATTCTCCAACATGAAAATACCGTATGGACAAATAAATAAAGATTCCAAAAAGAATGACCCCTGCTATGTATTTAAATCTCTTTTGCATGCGCCTTTGCCCATTCAATTGTTCTGCTCAGTCCATCAGTAAATGACATAGACGGGTGAAAGCCAAGCTCGCCCTTAGCCTTCGAAATATCTGCCCATGTTGATTGGACATCGCCCTGACGAAAGTCATCATGTTTGACCCTCATTCCGGGAAAAAAAACACGCAGCTGCTCGATTAACTCTTCAATCAGGATTGGACTGCCTGAACCGATATTAAAAATTGCGTATTGATCCTTTTGCTGAAACGCACTAATGATTCCTGAAACGCAATCATCAATATATGTATAGTCCCTGGCTGTTCTGCTGCCAAATATGACGATTTCCTGGTCAGCCATCAACTGTTTAATAAATTTCGTGATCGCCATATCCGGACGTCCCCATGGGCCATAAACCGTAAAAAAGCGGAGAATCGATACCTGATAATCATAAATGGTCGAGTAGGCATGACAAAACGCTTCTGCGCCATACTTAGCCGCCGCATACGGGGAAACGACCGTTCCACTAGCCATGCCTTCTTTTAACGGGATGTTTTGCTGGTCACCGTAGACGGACGATGACGAAGCGAAAATAAACTGCCTGGCACCTGCTTCACCAGCCAATCTTAATGCGTTAATAGTTGCCTTGATGTCATAATCCACATACTCATTCGGAACCAAAATCGAGTTGGGGACTCCTGGAATGGCAGCTAGATGAATGACCGTATCAGGCTTAAATAAATGAAAAAGGTCTCTTACTTCTTCTTCATGATGAATCAGGCTCTTCTGATAAAAGGAAAATTCCCCGGCATGTTTGATCATTTCAAGCTGCCGCTTTTTCCTTTCAACGGAGTAATACGGATGTAATTCATCAATAATGAGCACTTGGTGCCCTTCTTTTATCAACCTGCTTGATAGGTGAGAACCAATAAACCCTGCTCCACCAGTGACGATTATTTTCAAGTAAAAACACCTCTACAACAGAGTAATATTCCCATTTTCTCATAACCGGAAACAAAAGGAAAAACCTTGCGTCTTTAACCAAGGTTTCTCCTTCAAGATTATTTCGCTTTGTCTATAATGCTGTTAAGAGAAGCAATAAGTTCGTCAACCTGTGTTTCCCCGGCAGCTTTATCTTTCGCTTTTGCCGTTTCCACATATTTTTGCGCTTTTTCCGTTAAAGACTTATACTCAGCTTCGCCAATTAGACCTTTGATATCATCACCGATGACATCTATAAATAGAGCTCCCTCTAAGCCAGTGATAACTCCTTTATCTTCACCAATCGCTTCTTTACTTTCTTTGTATTCATCAATGGCAATTTTCGCAAAGCCACGAACAAATGCTTTATTAACAGCGGCTGGATCAATTGTTTTGGCATCTGTTTCAAGATTAAATTGCTTTTCAATTAATAAAGTTTCATCAGCAGCATGCTTGTTTAAGTAAGTATAAATGGATTGGAAGAAAGCCCATCCTTCAGCCTGTTCAACCTTTGCAAGAGCAGCATCCTTCTGTGCTTCAGCTGCTGCTTTTGTTGCGTAGCCGTTTGGAAGCGCACCGGTTGCAAGATAGAAGGTCTTCATTAACGTCTTATCAATTACTTGCTTACCTAAGTTTACTGCCAGTTGGTCATTATTCTTAATACCATTTTCTACTTCGCTAAAACCGCCCTCAATGGCGCTTACCATGTTTGTTCCATAGGCAGCATCACGCTTTTCAACAGTCGATTTGATAATGGCATAGAATTCTTTTGCTTCTTCAACCTCTTTATTCACTTCTTCTGTTTTACCCCAGTTTTCACCAATTTCCGTGAATTCATGTTTGATTGTGGTATAGAATACCTTTTGCATTAATTTATCAAAAATTTGCCTTACTACCACTTTGTCCATGGATCCGTCTTTACCTGCTGCTAAAGAGGCTGTAATTTTTTCATCCAGAGTATCTTGGAATTCCGCATCACGCTGTTTAACTAATTCTTGTAAATTAGCTTTATACAATTCTGTTACTTTATTAAAATCGACTTCTTTGCCTTCTTTGGCTTTATCAAGCTCAGCAATAGCCTCTTTGTAGGCATCTGCATAGTTTGCTTCTTCTTTTTCTGCAGCTTCTTTCTTTTCAGCCTGCTTTTCTGTATTTTCAACCTTTGGCTTGTTTTCTGTCTCTTCCGCTTTTCCACATGCACCAAGAATAAGTGAGATGGCTGCAAGTGATGTAATAAGTTTCAATTTTAGTGACATGTTGTAACTCCCCCGATTAATTTGATTATGTAAACCATTTATTTGATAATGATTATCATTCACACTTTTGATTATAGAGAGAATGATTCTCAATGTCAACGTTCATTTTTTAGTTTTCACAAAATATACACTTTTTATTAGGTTTATAAAAAAGACTGCCCTAATCTAACTATTAAGGCAGTCAACTTTTTTAAAAGTTATATTTTGGATAACCAATGAACTTAAAATCTTTTCCGATTGGTGTAAAGGAACAGTCTGTTAATTCAACTGCATCACGCATTTTCTCAATGCCTGTTCCCTCAAGAAATGTCGGGGCATTATGGCCTCCGATTAACTTCGGAGCAAAATACAATACCACTTTATCAATCAGTTTTTTTTCAAGGAAAGAAGCATGAACCGCCCCTCCCCCTTCAATAAACACCGAGGAAATGAGATTTTCTCCCAAAATACGTACAACTTCTTCTGGACAGACACGGTTTGACCCATTTATTTGAAAAACTTTGATTCCCAAGTCCTCTAATTTTTCGCGCTTCTCCTGATCAAATTGTTCACTGGTAAAAATCCAGGTTGGTGCAAGGTTGTCCGTAACCACTTTAGCATCCAGCGGAATTTTTAAGGTGGAGTCTAAAATAACCCGGAGCGGATTCCGTCCATTCGGAATGCGTGCCGTTAATTCCGGATCATCTTTTATGACAGTATTGATTCCCACAAGAATCGCCATATGTTCATTTCGCAGTTGATGGACATCGAGTCTTGCTTCCTCGGAGGTAATCCACTTGCTGTCAGAGGTGTGTGTGGCAATTTTCCCGTCCAGGGTGGATCCAGCCTTCATTGTCACAAACGGCGTTTTTTGAACGATAAACTTATTAAAAACCTCATTCATTCGGTTCGATTCCGCTTCCCGAACGCCGATTATAACCTCAATTCCGGCATCTTTAAGAATTTTAACGCCATTGCCCGCTACCACCGGGTTCGGGTCGAGGGTTGCGATGACCACCTTTTTAATCCCTGCTTCCACTAATGCAACAGCACAAGGGCCTGTCCTTCCGTAGTGGGAACATGGTTCAAGGGTTACATAAATGGTCCCGCCTTTTGCTTTCTCACCGGCCATCCTTAAGGCATGGATCTCGGCATGCGGTTCACCGGCCTTTAAGTGGGCGCCGATTCCGACCACCCGGTTATCATTAACAATCACCGCTCCCACTAATGGATTGGGGTCTGTCTGTCCCTTCATGGCCCCAGCATTTTTTAATGCTAAATCCATATAAAACTCGTGATTAGTCATTTGGACAAGTCCCCTCGTCCTTTAAATGACCGGAACGGTTTATCTTTGTTTGCAGGTATTTTTCGTTATACTCGGATACATCTCCCCATAACGGCTTCCTTCCGGAAACAGGCAGACCAGCGTTTTTCAATGCATCTAATTTTTTTGGATTGTTAGTAATTAAGGTTACCGGTTTAGTGCGCAATGCTTTCAGGACCTGAATGGCATCGCTATAATTTCTGGCATCATCCACAAAGCCCAGCGCATGATTCGCCTCGACGGTGTCATAATTATTTTCTTGAAGGATATAGGCCATTGCCTTGCTAAATAAGCCAATTCCACGCCCTTCATGATTGGCCAAATAAAACAAGGCGCCTGTCCCATGTTCGACAATCATTTTCATGGACCGTTTCAATTGAAAGCCGCAGTCGCATCTTTTGCTGCCAAAAATATCGCCTGTGTGGCAAATCGAATGCATTCGCATGATGGCATCCTCACCATATGTGAAATCGCCATATACAAGAACACTGGATTGTTGAAGCTCCGCTAAATTAACCGAAGACAATTTATCAATAATCCGTTCAAAATCCTCTGTTACCTCATTACAATTCAGCCAACAATACCACTGAAATACAACGGTTTCACCGTATAAATTTACTGGAAGGCGAATCGGCCCAACTAAATAAATGGCACCCTTTTCTGTTTTAATTAATTGAATTTTATCTTGAAGCACATCAAGTACTTTAGAATCCAATTTGGTATCTTTCATTATTCAATCCCCCTTAAGATTAGTTTGGATTAAGGTATGTATTTTCATTTATGACACAAATAAAAAAGAGACTGAACTTTTTCAGCCTCTAACATGATATCACGTTTGTCACTACGTGCATATTTATAAGTACTTACGGTGAACTCCTTTACCATCATAGGAAAATAACATGGCCCGGTCTTCAATGGTTGTTTCCATATGAACCGGTCTGCCCCAAAGCTGATGAACATATGGCAGAACCTTCTCAAGATATTTAACATCAAGCTCTACACCCTCAAACCAATGCTTCAAATAGAGCTCGCCATTTTTCATATAGTCGCCATCATTTACCGTGATATACGGGAATCCGCCATTTACCCGCATATTCACTAATTGGTCGCGGACATGCTCCCATTCTTTGTCAACAATCTTATAATCTCGGCCTTGCTTTTGGAAAAGATACATATCTTCCCTATACACTAAATCCTTCGTTAAATAATTCCGCAGGAAGGAAATATCCGATTCGATTTCCCGAACCTCAAATATTTTTTCCCGTCCAGAATTTGGCTCAACACCTCGTCTTTTCATTTCATCAGACGGATTATTATACCTTTCCTCGATGTCTTCGAAGATTTTCAAGCCAAGATAATAAGGGTTAATTCCCGTTTTTGACGGCTGAACGACCCCAGCATTTAATTTGGCAAACTCAATGGATTCTCCGCTTGTCAGATTCATTTCCCGCAGTATCCTTTGATGCCAGAAAGAGGCCCAGCCTTCGTTCATGATTTTTGTTTCTAACTGCGGCCAGAAATACAGCATTTCTTCCCGCATCATCGTAAGAATATCACGCTGCCAATCCTCCAGTTCGCGGCTATATGTTTCAATGAAGAGTAATATATCTTTCTCTGGTCTTGGCGGGAATTTCTTTCGACGTGGCGGCTTTGAATCCTTTTCGTCTTTTTTATCCAAGCCCCAAAGGTCATCATACGGTGAAACTGCCCGCTGTTCTTCCTCGTCCTCATCGTCCTCCAAGGACCATGCCAATTTTGGACGCATCAAGGAAGGGTCAATATGCTCATCAATAGACAATATTGCATCAAGGAAACTTTCCACTTCTTTTTTTCCATATTGAATTTCGTACTGATGAATTCTTTCCGCCGTAGCCGCCATGCTTTCAACCATATCCCGTTTTGTATTTTGGAACCGGACATTGTTTTTAAAGAAATCACAATGGGCCAAAACGTGGGCAACAATCAGTTTATTTTGGATTAACGAATTGGAATCCAGCAAAAATGCGTAACATGGGTCCGAATTAATGACGAGTTCATAAATTTTACTTAGACCTAAATCATAATGAAGCTTCATTTTGTGAAATTGCTTCCCGAAACTCCAGTGTGAAAATCGGGTCGGCATCCCATAAGCTCCAAATGTATAAATGATTTCGGCAGGGCAAATTTCATAACGCATCGGATAAAAATCTAAGCCAAAACCGCTGGCGATTTCCGTTATTTCATCGATCGCATATTCGAGTGCTTTCTTATCTCCCTCATTCATCAGCCATTCCCCCTTTTCCTCTTACCACAATGTATGAAGAAAGAGAAGGATTGATGAAACAAGATAATAACAATTACAAAATATACAGGTAAATGTTGAAAACGTTGTGAGGACAAGGTGTCCAAATTTTTGCGTGAAAGTTCAGCGCAAAACTTCATAAAATAATCTCAACTCCTAGTAAGGAGGAGAGAAAATTAAATGAATAAATTGGATTATGACCGAGCGCTGTTTTATACACACCGGTCTGAATGGGATAATTTATTGATATTAATGGTAAGAACCACAGACCAGTTCTTATCTAAGAAGATTGAACATTTCCTGCACGCCTACAATTTTGAACGCGACTATTCCGTTATCGAGACCAAATTATACAGCCTGCTTCGCTACATCGACCATGCCAACGAAACATTTGAACAATCGCCAACTGAGATACCGATGTATAGTCTTTCCTGAAACATCAAGTGGATACTGATTTTATTAAAGAACCTTTTTCCAAACCAATGAATTCCACCAAAAAAAACACGGCTTCCAAAACGTTTTGGAAGCCGTGCTTTCATGAATAATACTATACGTTTTGAACTCGCTTAACTTTTTGATCAACCAAATCCATGAAGTCCTTTTCAATGGTTTGCAATTTGCTTTTGCTGTCTGCAAGCGCCCCACTATTTACACCAAAGTAAAATTTAACCTTTGGCTCAGTTCCCGATGGGCGTAAGCATACCCATGATCCATCCTCAAAAATATACTTCAGCACGTTGGATTTCGGAAGATCAATTTTCTCTTCCCGGTTATCAATCGTTCTATTTCCTGTTAAATAGTCTTCTGTTACAGCCGTTTTTAAGGAACCCAGCCCCGTTAACGGTTCGCTGCGGAAGGAAGCCAAAATACGCTGAATCAATTCTGCTCCTTCTTTTCCCTTTAATGTTAAAGAGCGAAGTCCTTCTTGGTAATATCCGTATTTTTCAAAAACCTGCATCATTCCTTCATATAAGGTCAATCCCTGTTTCTTATAATACGCGCAAACCTCTGTTGCCAAAAGGGCTGCTTGAACGGCATCCTTATCACGGGCAAAGTCGCCGATTAAATAGCCGTAAGATTCTTCATAGCCAAATAAATACGTATGTTCACCTGTTTCTTCATACTGCTTAATCTTTTCGGCAATGAATTTGAAACCTGTTAAAACATCGACCGTTTCTAAATCATAGGCTGATGCTATTTTACGTCCTAATTCAGAGGTGACAATGGTTTTTAACACGACACCGTTTTGCGGCAAAGTCCCTTTTTGCTGTTTCTGAGAAAGTAAGTAATCAAGCAATAATGCTCCGGTTTGGTTGCCGGTTAAGACTACGTATTCACCCTCTGGATTTTGCACAGCTATGCCCAAGCGGTCAGCATCGGGGTCTGTTGCAATTAACAGGTCGGCCCCCACTGCTTTGCCATCACGAATAGCTAATTCAAAAGCGGCATGTTCTTCTGGGTTAGGGCTTTTCACGGTTGTAAACTCGGGATCAGGCAGCTCCTGCTCCTTTACCACCGTTACATTTTTATAACCTAATGCCTTAAGCCCAGCCCGAACAGGTTTATTGGCCGTCCCATGCAATGGTGTGAAGACAATTTGAAGATCTGTTTCTTCGGCAAGCTGCGGATTTTCGGAAATCGTCTTTAGCCTTTCGATATAGGCTTGATCAATTTCTTCACCAATCGTTTTAATTAATCCGGCTGTTCTTAAAGTTTCTTCCTTATCGACCTTGATAACCAATTCATTGTCAATTTCATTTACTTTCGCAATAACCTGATCAGCAGCCTCCGGCGGCAGCTGGCCGCCATCTGATCCGTATACTTTATAGCCGTTATATTCCGGTGGATTATGACTGGCAGTAATGACAATCCCCGAAAATGCGTTTAAATAACGTAAGGCGAAGGAAAGCTCCGGAGTAGGGCGAAGCTCATCAAACACATAGGTTTGAATTCCGCGCGTTGCCAAGGTTTTAGCAGCCTCCAGCGCGAATTCCGGTGATTTATGGCGAGAGTCAAACGCAATGACAACACCGCGTTGTTTTGCTTCTTCCCCTTGCTCTTCTATGTATGCAGCCAGGCCAGCTGATGCTTTGCGGACCGTATATATATTCATTCTATTTGTCCCGACACCAAGTTCTCCACGCATTCCGCCTGTTCCAAACTCTAAATTTTTATAAAAAGCCTCTTCAAGCAGTTTTTCGTCCTGCTCAAGCGTTGCTAATTGGCTCTTTAATTCGGAATCCAATTCATTAAATTCTAACCAGCTCTTAGCTGCAGTTTTCCAATCCATTTTAGGTTCCCTCCAGTATGTTATCTATACCTAATATTGGTTCTAAGCAGGTGTTTGATACTCCTTTAAAACGCAGCGTCAAAATCCCGACAATTTTCGCAGACACAATATTTTCGGCAATCCAATATTTATATTACCTTAAAATGAGCGGTTTTTTTATAAAAAAAAGAAAAAGCCGCAAAACGGCTTTTTCCTCTATTAAATAAGCAGTTGGTTATCTGCCTTGGTGTATATGCTGAGAACAGTATTTTTCATGCTTTTTGCTTCGGCAAACTGTTCAAACTCAAACGGAAAAAACAAGCCGAATTCATGAAGGTTTGCTGCATTTTTATTAAAAATAGCTTCGTATTGGTCGTCAAGCTGAGGTGACTCCAATATCGATATTAATGTTTGAATACTGGCCATCACTTGAAACGCATCCTTTAACGTGCTGAATTCTTCAAAATGTTGTTTAGAGGTATGCAATATTTTTAATTTTTCAAAGCGGTTTATTTCTTCGTCCGTAAAATATAGCGGAAATATATTGGAATAAATATATCCCACGAGCTCACAAATTTTTTCTTCCTGACTTGGAGTCGAGGCAAAAACGATCTTCACTCCATAACCCACCTTTGCTCACGCGCTTATTTCTGTCGTATTATATATGATAAGAATAACATATCTTAGTTTGTATTTAGGGTGGTAATTACTGTTAGCTGCCCTGCTGGAATAAGAAGGAGATATTATGCTGAAAACAATGCGGCTCGGGGAATGGTTTCAGATTATCGTTCCTAAAAAATGGGCAGGAAAGACAATCGAAGAAATCTTCCGTCATGAATGGGAAGCCCCTAAAAAGTTAACACATGCGTTTCGAATGGAGAAAAAGGTTCAGGTTGATGGCAAGGAATGCTCCTGGACGGCTCCGCTCTCAGAGGGCTCGAAACTGCAAATTCAATTATTTACCGAAGAGGAACCGCATGCGATCCCCAACTATCTGGATATCGATGTCCTCTTTGAGGATGACCATTTATTGATTATGAATAAACCGCCGTTTATGAACACTCATCCAAATGACCCTGAAAAAGATACCGAAACTTTAATCAATGCAGCGACCTTTTATTTGCAGGCCAAAGGGGAAATCAGGGATGTCCGTCAGATTCACCGTTTGGACCGTGATACCTCCGGTGCCATCCTGCTGGCTAAACACGCACTTGCTGGAGCACTTCTGGACGGAAAGCTTGCAAAAAGAGAAATCAAAAGAACATACCTTGCCTTGGTCCATGGATTATTGAGGCAAAAAAAAGGGACGATCAATGCCCCGATTGGCCGAGATCGGCATCACCCCACCAAAAGAAGGGTATCCCCCTCTGGGCAAGCCGCGATTACGCATTATCAAGTGGTGAAGGAAGACAGAAAGCGTAATTTATCCTACGTAAAATGCTGGCTTGATACGGGGCGAACGCACCAAATTCGCGTGCATTTAAGCCATCTAGGCCACCCTTTAGTTGGGGATGTTGTTTACGGTGGGAAACCGCTCGTCAACAGACAAGCCCTCCATGCCGGAAAACTGGCGTTAACCCATCCTTTAACAGAGGAAAAAATCGTTGTATATGGACCATTTACGGATGACCCGATTATTTTTAAAGAATTTGATATTTACTCACTATAAAAAGCCTCCCAAATTCGGGAGGCTTTCCTCATAATGATTAATCAGCTTTCCTGAAGGACCTCATGATAAAGCTTAATAAAAGCACTAGGACTGCTGCACCAATGATCGCCGGTATGATGGCGAAATCAGCCACATGCGGGCCCCAGTTTCCCAATACCAGAGTCCCCAGCCATGCACCAACAAAACCAGCAATGATATTACCAATAATTCCCCCAGGTACATCTCTTCCTACAATAAGGCCGGCTAACCAACCGATTATACCGCCAACAATTAATGCCCAAATAAAGCTCACATAGAACACTCCTTTTTTAGTATTCATTCGATTTTTTCTTGAGCCTGCCAAGCAAATCATCTAAGGATGTCTGCCTGTTACCTTATAAATTACCCTGTTTTGTTTTTTTTACTCATGGCTATGAAATAATTCATACATAAATTTTGGCATCATGGCAAAAGTAAAATAGGACATCCGCAAAATAATTGTCTGAAAATTCTTTTGTTAAGTTTTTGTAAATTTATTTTTAAATTATTTATTTTTTAGACAATCTTCATATAAAATTATTCCGTTGATGAACAACACGTACAATAATGGAGGGTATCTCTAATGGCATTTAAAAAAAATGACAAATTCTCAGTTTTGCTAAGCAATATTTCTTCCAACCTTAAAGAAGGGGCAAATTTTTTTACAGAATATAAACTGAAAAACGTTAGTGATTTAAAAATTTTCTCTGAAAAAATGAAGGAAATCGAAACGAAGGGAGATTCCTTTGTTCACGAAGTTATTAAAGAATTAAATGATGCTTTTATCACACCAATCGAACGGGAAGACATCCTTCACCTTGCGATGGTAATGGACGATGTATTAGATGGTCTTGAAGCAACTTCCGCATTATTTGAAATGTACTCCATCACTCAGGCAGATGATTTCATGCTTCAGTTTGTGGACGCTATTCGAGGCAGTGTTATTGAAATTGATAAAGCCGTGGAGCTTCTTTCCAATAAAAAGCTTCCGCAAATAAGAGAACATGCAATTAAAATCAAGGATTTTGAATCCAAGTGCGATAATATTTTACGTCAATCTATCAAAAATCTGTTTAATGTGGAGAAGGATCCAATCCGTATTATTCAATATAAAGAGATTTATGAGAACCTTGAGGACGTTGCCGACAGCTGCCAGACCGTTGCCAATATTCTTGAAACCATTATCATGAAAAATGCGTAAGGAGTCATAATATGAGTGCTGTCTTAATACTTACAATCTTAATCGTCATCGGGGCTCTCGCATTTGACTTTATTAACGGTTTCCATGATACGGCGAATGCGATCGCAACCTCAGTTTCAACAAAAGCCTTGAAACCACGCCAGGCAATCATGCTTGCCGCTGTCATGAATTTCGTCGGTGCCCTTACGTTTACAGGCGTTGCCAAAACAATTTCAAAAGATATCGTTGACCCTTTTAATTTAGCGCACGGTTCAATTGTTATCTTAGCTGCACTGCTTGCGGCAATTGCTTGGAATTTAATTACCTGGTATTACGGAATCCCGAGCAGTTCTTCCCATGCGCTAATTGGTTCCATTGCTGGTGCCGCTGTTGCAGCAGAGGGACTAAATGTATTAAATTACACAGGATTTATAAAAATTCTGGAAGCTCTTATCATTTCACCGATTTTAGCTTTCGTTGTTGGTTTCATAATTTATAGTATTTTTAAAGTTGTTTTTAAAAATTTCAATTTAACAAAAACAAATCGAAATTTCCGTTATATTCAAATTGCAACTGCAGCATTGCAATCTTATTCACATGGAACAAACGATGCCCAAAAATCGATGGGGATTATCACCATGGCGCTGATTGCGAATCAATATCTTCCACATAATGCCGAGGTACCTTTTTGGGTGCAATTATCCTGTGCGTTGGCGATGGGACTTGGAACCTCTATCGGAGGATGGAAAATTATTAAAACCGTTGGCGGTAAAATCATGAAAATCCGTCCTATTAACGGGGTCGCCGCTGATTTAACTGGCGCTGCCATTATTTTTGGCGCTACTTATATCCATTTGCCAGTCAGCACGACACATGTCATCTCTTCCGGAATTTTAGGTGTTGGCGCTTCTCACAGACTTAAAGGAGTAAAATGGGATACAGCCCGGCGGATGCTCGTCACCTGGGTAATTACCTTGCCAATTACCGCACTGTTAGCTGGAATTTTTTATTACGTTCTACATCTTTTCTTTTAGTCACGAAAGAGGCTGTCCTTTACAAAGGGCAGCCTCTTTTTTCATATTAGTATTAGTAATTGCTGGAGGAAACTTCTCCTTTACAGATGGCCACACCTGAGCTTGCGCCAATCCGTGTTGCCCCAGCTTCAACCATTGCAAGGGCATCTTCCCGGCTTCTTACGCCCCCGGATGCTTTAACACCGATATCCGGGCCGACTGTTTCGCGCATTAAGCGGATGTCTTCTACCGTAGCCCCGCCGGTTGAAAATCCTGTTGAGGTTTTAACAAAATCAGCACCAGCCTTGACCGAAAGCTCACATGCCCGTTTCTTTTCTTCATCCGTCAACAGTGAAGTCTCAATAATGACCTTTACTAAGGCTTTCCCCTTCGCTGCCTCCACAACACTGTGGATGTCCGATTCAACTAAATCATCCTGCTTAGCTTTAAGTGCACCGATGTTGATGACCATGTCAACTTCATCCGCACCATTTTCAATCGCATTCTTTGTTTCAAATGCTTTCGTCTCTGAGGTCGTTGCCCCAAGCGGAAAGCCGATGACCGTACAAACTTTAACATCCGGTGAATCTTTAAGTATTTCAGCAGCTGTTTTTACCCAGGCAGGGTTTACACAAACGGAAGCAAATGAATATTCTTTTGCCTCTTCCGCTAATTTCACGATTTGCTCTTTTGTTGCTTCTGGTTTTAATAATGTATGGTCAATCAGTCTGGCTATGTTTTGGCTCATTGCTAATTCCCCCTATTTTTAACTCGTTATGTATCTTAGTTTGTCCAGAATTACTATAACAAAGCGGTGGAACATTTGTAAACATGTACATTTTCAACTGGTAAGAAGGGAAATCTTTATAAAAGGTTTTCTTTTTAAAAAGTCATAAAAAAGTCAAACGTTTATCCCTGTAATATTTTGTATACTTAATTTGATTGTTATTTTTTATTGGGGGTGATGGGGTGGAAAAGCTCGGTGGATTCATTTATCGGAATCGAAAAGGGGTGATGCTGGTTTGGGTTTTAGCCATTATCCTGTTTGGCTTTTTCGCTTTGAAACTGCCTGCTGTGTTAAGCGGAAACGGTTTTGAATATAAGGGGGAATATAATGAAACAAGGCGGATTTTGGAAAAAGACTTTGGACAAGCCAAGTCCTCGATCATCCTTGTTTTTCAAAAAGAAAAAGGCATCAGCGATGAAAAGTTTCGGGATTTTATGGAGGATACCTTTGTAAGGCTAAAGGACTTTGACCATGCAGAGGACATCATTCCCCCCTTTGCCCGGGACGGTATGATAAAAGGGAATTACGCTTATGGCCTGCTTACCTTTAATAAAAAAGCGGAAAGCCTTGGGGCAGAAATAAGCGATTTAAAAAAGCTGCTGAGAAACAAAAATGGGTTAAAGGTAACGATGACGGGGGAACCAATCATTGTTAAAGATTTAAATACAGCCAGCCAAGAGGATTTGGCGAAAGCGGAGATGATTGGCCTGCCGATCGCCCTGCTCGTTCTCATCCTCGCATTCGGCAGTCTTGTCGCGTCAGCCCTTCCGCTAATTATTGGTGTGGTATCCATTTTAACCACCATGGGGACAGTTTATTTTTTCAGTTACAGCATCGACCTAACCATTTTTATCTTGAATATTGTACCGATGATCGGCCTTGCCTTGAGTATCGATTTTGCGCTGTTATTTATTAACCGTTATAAGGAAGAGCTAACCAGGAAATCTGTTGGTGAGGCCATCGCGATTACCGTTGCCACAGCTGGCAGGTCCATTATTTTTTCCGGCCTCTGCGTCTTTATCGGGTTATCAGGGCTTTGGTTTATCCAAATTGATATTTTTCAAAATGTCGCACTCGGCGGAATGACGGTCGTCCTTGTTTCTGCACTCTGTTCTTTAACGTTTCTGCCGGCGTTCTTGGCACTATTGGGACACAGAATCAATAAATTTAGCATTTTACGGATTTCGGACGATCGGGTAAGCGGCTGGTATTTATTTGCCAAGTTTGTCATGCGGCGGCCCGTTCTGATGGCAGTCTGCGCTCTTGCCATTTTGCTGGTCGGACTGATTCCCGTGAAGCAAATGGTTCTGACGATTCCGGGCACCGATTCCCTGCCGCCTAATTATCCGTCGCGTGTCGCTTTAGAAAAATTTAAAGAGCATTTTTTTGAAAAAGAAAAACGCGATGAAAAGAAGGTATCAATTATTCTGGAGACCAGCGGCGGTGTGCTGACGAGGGATAATCTCGAAAAGGTAAGTCTAGTGATCAATAAATTAGAGAAGGACCCACTGGTTTATACGGTCGATTCGCCATTTTCTGCTTTTGGCATTAAGAATGCAGCGCAATTCCAACAGCTGCTGCTTTATGGTGAAATGAGCAAGCTCACCCCAGTTTTCGATCACTTCGTCCGTGAAAATAAAATGCTTGTTGAAGTCTACTTAAAGACCGGCGAGCATTCAGCTAAAGCCCGGCAATGGGTTAAGGATTGGTCCGCCAAAGATTTAGGTGTGAAGGCTTCGGTTGGCGGTCCCATTAAGTTCGAGCAGGAAATCTTTGATGAAATTATCAAGAAGGCTCCGTATGGTTTGCTATTGATTATGATTTCAACTTTGGTAATTTTAATGGCTGCTTTTCAGTCGATTCTTATTCCGCTTAAAGCCATCTTGATGAATGCCTTGAGCCTTGGCTGCACATTTGGGATTGTCGTATGGGTTTTCCAAGAAGGACATCTCGGGGTTTCTCCCGTTAACATCGGATTGATTCTGCCCGTTTTCGTGTTTACGCTTGTATTTGGATTGTCCATGGATTACGAGGTATTTCTTATCTCCCGAATTCAGGAGTTTTATCTGAAAACGGGCGATAATACTGAAGCGACCATTTCCGGTTTAACGTACACGAGTAAAATTATTACCTCCGCTGCAGCGATTATGATTGTCGTGACAGGTGCTTTTGCTTTTACAGGCGTTATGCCAATCAAGCAATTGGGAGTCGGCATTGCGGTCGCCATCTTTATTGACGCTACCATTGTCCGCATGGTCCTTGTTCCTTCTTTAATGAAGCTGTTGGGTGATTGGAATTGGTGGTTCTTTGGGTTCAAGAATAAACGTGATGTATCGCATCGTAAAAAGCCAGCCTGATTGGGCTGGCTTTTGCTGTTAAATATTTTTAGCATATAGCTCGCTTGGAATTTTACTTAATACTACATATAAACTTACAGGTTCGCTGCCCGTATTTTTGAAGGCCATTTCCTCTTCGCTTTGAACATGGATGAGGTCTGCCTCAGATACTGCTGTCTCTGTTCCATCTATGATGATTGTGCCGCTGCCGGTTAGAACATACAGATAAACCTCTGTTCCCGGGTGTTTATGAGTTGGGAGGGTTTGATTTGGCAGAAAGTTTAAAACGAATGCTGTCGTTTCACCCTTCTTATAGATAATCCTTTTTGTGAACTTCTCTTCACTGTATTCCATATATGCTTTAACTGAATTTTTTTCCATTGTTGATGCCTCCTTTATGGCTTTATTATAGTTGATAATCATTTTCAGTTAAGTGAGTTGGGTCACTTCTATTTAATATATCTCTTTAATATATCTCTTTAATATATCTCTTTAAATATTCGATATCCGCGCCGAGAAGAAAATGTTAACAAACATTTCATAGTTCGTGCCTCTGTGAAAGTTATTTTTTTAGTAAAATAAATCTGAGATTTTTAATAAAGGATGGTGACTATGCTTAAGAAACCGCGCACATTAAGAAAGGAATTAAGGAAAATGAGGTCATTGAATGCCCGCATGCTGTTGTCAGAAGATGACAAATGGAATTATCTGAATGCGGAAAAGGGTTTTGCCGGTGAATTGGAGTTTGACAAGTTGACTGAAAAGCTTCAGTGTCAGTGTCTAGTTATTAACGATTTGCAGCTCAAGCTCAACAAATCTTATTTTCAAATTGATACAGTGATTATCTATCAAAGAGAAATTTATCTGATTGATGTGAAAAATTTTGAAGGAGATTTTTATTACGATGCTGACGGGCATTTAAAGAAAGGCAATCGAGAGATAAAAAACCCTCTTAATCAGTTGGAGCGATGTGAAAACCTATTTAGGCAATTGCTTCAAAACTATGGATACAAATATCATGTTGAATCTTACCTAGTCCACATAAACCCCGAGTTTACCTTATACCAAGCGCCTCAAAATGATCATGTTATTTTCCCGACACAAATCAAGAAATTTATGAGGAAATTGGATAAACCATTTTCAAGACTGAATGAGGGTCATGAGAAACTGGCAGAGCTGCTCATTTCGCTTGATCAAGAAGAATTTCCCTTTGCTGAATTTCCTTCATATGAATATACTCACTTGCAAAAAGGGATCCTTTCTACTTCCTGCCATACACTTTCAACGTCTTTAGAGGGTAATAAAATTGTGTGCGAATTATGCGGGCATGAGGAGTACGTTGATTCTGCGGTTTTGCGGAGTGTACGGGAGTTGGTTATGCTGTTTCCGGGAATTAAGATTACTACCAATTTGGTTTTTGAGTGGTGTAATGAAATGGTATCAAAAAAGACAATTAGAAGAATTTTACTACAAAATTATATAGCTAATGAGGTTAGTCTAAAAAGTGGACACGTAAAAATGAGATTTAGATTATAATACAATCATCATTTAAAAGGACGTGTTCACATGGGTAAACATCATTCTCAAGAGTATAAAGAATATGTTGCAAAGTTAATCGTTGAGGAGGGGAAAAAAGCCTCCCAGGTAGCTTTTGAACTCGAGATCTCCCCTAAAACTGTTAGTCGATGGGTGGCAGCTTACAGGACTAAAACAAGTGCTGGGAAAGCTGGAGAAAACTATCTTACACCCACAGAACTTGAAAAACTGAAAAAGCAACACGAGAAAGAGATACAAAAATTGAAAGAGGAAAACGAAATTCTAAAAAAGGCCATGCACATCTTCACGAAAAACCAAGCGTAATTTATACGTTCATTCAAGCCCACTCTGATGAGCACGCTGTGGCGAAGATGTGCAAAGTTCTTAAAGTATCATCAAGTGGCTATTATAAATGGCTAAGGATCCAGAATAAACCTCAATCTGAGAAAGATGCCTACCGTAAAGAAATCAAGCAAAAAATAAGTAAATCATTTCACGAGAGCTATGGTACGTATGGGAGCCCCAGGGTCCATGCCGACTTGGTGGAGTGGGGTTATACCATTTCTCAAAAGACGGTTGCACGTATGATGAAAGAGATGGGTTTAACAGCCACACCAAAAGAAAAGTTTGTCATTACTACTAATTCAAATCATGATTTACACATTTATCCTAACCTGCTTAATCGCCAATTTAATGTTGAAAAGCCCAACCGAGCATGGGTAACTGACATTACGTACATTTGGACGCTTGAAGGCTGGGTTTATTTATCATCCGTTATGGATCTATTCTCAAGAAAAATCGTAGGCTGGAGTATGGCTTCACATATGAAAAAGGAGCTATCCATACAAGCATTAAATATGGCGATTGTTACAAGGCAGCCTAGTGAAGGGTTAATCCATCATTCGGACCGTGGGTCCCAGTATTGTTCAAATGATTATATCGACATCCTGAAAGGGAAAAACATGCATATCAGTATGAGCAGAAAGGGCGATCCTTACGACAATGCATGTATTGAGTCTTTTCATGCCACAATCAAGAAAGACTTGATCTACAGAAGACGCTTTAAGACCAGGGCTGAAGCCGTAAAAGCCATTAATCATTATTTAAATAGTTTTTATAATGAAAAACGAAAACACTCTACTTTAGGGCACAATTCACCGAATCAATTCGAGAGAAACCACCGGCAAGATGAAGTTGCATATACCTCATAATATAGCCATTTGGTGTTAGGAAATGAGCAGTCATGCTTTTCGACTGATCATTTCTAATACCGTACCAAACGAAGTGCGGTAGTGGTTTGGTTTCTAAAAGTCTTAAATTTTACTGTCCACTTTCTTGACAGAAGACCACTAAAGGGAATACATTAGGGCGTTATTTTGAATAAAAGGGGAAAAAAGCCCCTATTTTTACCGCTGCTTGTTTTTTTTGGTATTCCTGTGCAATATAGCTGCCTTATTTTTACCGTTAGCTTATTTTTCTGGTGCTCCTGGGCAATATAGCCACCCTATTTTTACCGTTAGCTTGTTTTTCTGGGGCTCACGGGCAATATAGCTGCCTTATTTTTACCGTTAGCTTATTTTTCTGGTGCTCCTGGGCAATATAGCTTCCTTATTTTTACCGTGGGCCCTTTTTTCGTTGGGCCACGGGCAATATAGCCGTCCTATTTTTACCGTTAGCTTATTTTTCTGGGGCTCACGGGCAATATAGATGCCTTATTTTTACCACCGGCCCTTTTTTCGTTGGGCCACGGGCAATATAGCCGTCCTATTTTGACCGTTAGCTTATTTTTCTGGGGCTCACGGGCAATATAGATGACTTATTTTTACCGTGGGCCCTTTTTTCGTTGGGCCACGGGCAATATAGCCCTCCTATTTTTACCGTAGCTTGTTTTTCTGGGGTTCCTGGGCAATATAGATGCCTTATTTTTACCGTTGGCCCTTTTTTCGTTGGGCCACGGGCAATATAGCCGTCGTATTTTTACCGTTAGCTTATTTTTCTGGGGCTCCCGGGCAATATAGCTGCCTTATTTTTACCGTTAGCTTATTTTTCTGGTGCTCCTGGGCAATATAGCCGCCTTATTTTTACCACCTGCCATTTTTTCTTTGGTCCTTGAGCAATATAGCGCCTTTTCCTCGAAGATTATATTATTAATGAGAGGTACGAGAAAAGCCAGCCGGATCCACGGCTGGCCCTCCCCATCAAACAACCATTCTCTCCCCAACAAAAGACGCTCCCTTTTGCAATGCCAATTTATTGACCTTAATCAAGTGCTGTTTTTCTTCGCCAAGAACCTTCTTCAACGATTCAATGACGGCCCCTTCTGAAACTACTTGCGCATAATACAGGAACGCCCCCAATAAAATCATATTGGCCACACGCGAATTGCCAAGATCATTGGCCATGTCGGTTGCTGGTATTTCAATCAGTTTAATATCTTCCCGCACAGAAGCCTTGGTCACCAGCGACGAATTAACGATGAGCAGCCCGCCCGGACGAATACGAGGTTCAAACTTGTCAAAGGAAGGGTTATTTAAAATAATCGCCGTTGACGGCCGAGTTACGACTGGAGAGCCGACTGGTTCATCACTGACCACTACCGCACAGTTCGCTGTCCCGCCGCGCTGTTCCGGGCCGTACGAAGGAAGCCAGGAGACACCTTTCCCTTCCAGCATACCGGCATAGGCAATCAGCTGTCCCATCGACATCACTCCCTGGCCGCCAAAGCCGGCAATAATCATTTCCTCAAGCATAATTCCGCCCACCCCCTCTTTTTATTTAATCCCTTCTATAGATAAATTTTTATAAACCCCTAAAGGGTAAACTGGTACCATATTGTCCTTTACCCATTCAAGTGACTCCGCAGGGTCCAGCCCCCAGTTTGTCGGGCATGTCGATAAAATCTCAACCATTGAAAAGCCGCCGCCCCTTTTTTGTGTTTCAAAGGCTCGGCGAATGGCCTTCTTGGCTTTCTGAATATGAGGAACATCATGGGTTGATACCCGCTCAATATATGCGGCGCCATCCAGCACGGAAATCATTTCACAAACTTTAATCGGTGAACCGTGGACCGAGACGTCCCGGCCAAAAGGGGTCGTCGCTGTCTTTTGCCCAATCAAACTAGTAGGCGCCATCTGTCCGCCAGTCATCCCATAAATGGCGTTATTTACAAAAATAACGGTAATATTCTCACCACGAGCAGCCGCATGGATGACCTCATTAATACCAATTGAAGCAAGATCCCCGTCACCTTGATAGGTAAACACCATCCTGTCCGGCAGAACCCGTTTCACTCCGGTTGCTACCGCTGGCGCGCGGCCATGGGCAGCCTGCGTCATATCACAGTTAAAATATTCATAAGACAAAACCGAACAGCCGACTGAAGCCACGCCAACCGTATCTTCCAAAACACCCATTTCCTCCAAAACCTCGGCCACAAGGCGATGAATGACGCCATGAGTGCAGCCCGGACAATAGTGCGTAGGCTTGTCAGTTAATCCGCTCGTTTTTTGAAAGACTGTCTTCATTGTCATACCGTCACACCCCTGGCAGCCATCATGATTTTTTCAAAAATTTCTTCCTGAGTTGGCACAATGCCGCCTGTTCGTCCGAAGAAGTCCACCGGAGCATGTCCCTCTACAACCAGCCTGACATCCTCGATCATTTGTCCGGCGCTCATTTCTACTGAAATATAGCCTTTTACCCGGTCACGTGTTTCAAGGAAAGGCTTCTCTGGGAATGGCCATAATGAAATCGGCCTGATCAATCCAACACGGACGCCTACTTCTCTTGCCTTATTAACAGCATTCATGGTAATCCGTGCTACCGTCCCAAAAGCCACCATAATATAATCGGCATCTTCCGTCAGATACGTTTCAAAGCGCACCTCATTCTCCAAAATAGCAGCAAACTTCCGCTGCAGTTCCCAGTTACGTTTTTCCAAACTTTCGGCATCAAGGTCTAAAGATGTGATTGTCCTAGGAGGGCCGTCCCCACGTGTCCCGGTTGTCGCCCACGGCTTATCAAATTTACGAATTTCTGTACCCTCTGTGAATTCCACCGGTTCCATCATTTGCCCAAGCATTCCGTCCCCCAGCAAAATAACCGGTGTCCGGTAACAGTCGGCAATATCAAATGCATCCTTGGTCAATTCAACAATTTCCTGCAGGCTGGCTGGAGCCAAAACAGGAGTATGATAATCGCCGTGCCCGCCCCCTTTCGTTACCTGAAAATAATCCGATTGGGCAGGCTGGATATTGCCGAGCCCCGGGCCGCCTCTGGCAATATTGACGATCACGGCCGGCAGCTGTGCTCCCGCTAGATAAGAAATCCCTTCTTGCTTTAAGCTAAAGCCTGGGCTTGATGAGGATGTCATCACCCGGACTCCTGCCGAAGCGGCACCGTACACCATATTAATGGCGGCAACCTCACTTTCCGCCTGCAAAAACAAACCGCCCACTTCCGGCAGCCGTCTAGCCATGTAGGCAACCAGCTCACTTTGCGGCGTAATCGGGTAACCGAAAAAATATTTACAGCCAGCATGGACTGCCGCCTCTGCAATCACTTCATTACCCTTCATTAATACTTTCCCCATACAACTACCGCCCCCTATCACACTGTTTGTAATACCTTGACTGGCCTATATACTGAGATGACCGTATCTGGACAAACCTGGGCGCACTTGGCACAGCTGATACAGTTCTCCTGGTCAACAACTTTAGCAGGCCGGTATCCATTTCCGTTTAAATAGTCTGCTAGAAAAATAACATTGGTGGGACAAACCTGCACACAAAGGCTGCACGATTTACAACTGGCTTCATTAAAAACAACTCGTTTTTCCATAGAACTCACCCTTCCCAAGGTAACTTCATATACCGCTCAATAAAAAACGCTTCATATCGGCAAGCAAAATCGCAAGCATCTTTTTTCAGATGATTGGCTATCGTTGTATATAAAAATGGGATATCCAGCTTTTCTGACAATCGACAACTTAACTCATGGCCCCGCCAAACATCTTCTATGGTGGATTCAAGACCGATGTTGGTATTATTAATAATTCCGGTCACCTTCAAGCGGGATGCCTTTTCAATCTGGCCAATCGTGTATGCCGCCCCCTCTACTGTACTGACATAAGGCCTGTTAGCATTCAAGACAAACCATAATTCCGGCTGCAACTCTTTCCATTCATGATAATATTGCCCAAGCGCTGTTGCCCCGTCCTTGTCCCCTCCGGCATCCACGATTAACCGATAGCGGGGGTCATGGAGCACCCGGTAAATCTCTCCTGATACAATTGGCAAATCCGCTGAAGCCAAGCGGCTTTGTGGGGCGATTAATTCTACATCATGCTCCCTGAAAACTGAGGCAGCATCACGGGAACGATAATAAGGGTTGATAATATCCAAATCATTGATGGCAACTTTATCGTGTTTCGTCCGTTCTGATAAAGCCAAATTGATGGAAATCTCGGTTTTTCCGCTGCCAAAATGCCCTGATAAAATGGTAATCCTGCCATTCGCACTCAAATTAACAACCGCCCCCTACTATTTGTAAGCGTTTACAAACAAGTTCTCCAAACCAATCTTCAAAGTTTGCCAATTCCATTATCATGCACATAGAAGTCTGCCGACTTTGACATATGTCTCACTTACGTACAACTCAGAATGGAAAAAAGAAGCTCCTAGGAACTTCTTTATGACACAAATGATAGAATAACTTTTTGCGGAATGTCGGCCATATTATCAGCTTTGCTTTTTAATCTCTCACAGGATGGCAGTTCAAAGGAAAACTCCTCCACATTTGCCGGAATAACTCCATCTTCCTGTAATTTAGCAAACACTCTCTCCATTGCTTCTTCCGTTGAAATCCGATCTTCGGACTCTTCCTCTTGGAAACATTCCACACAGGTCTCGATGATATTTTCCTCAATTTGTTCCTGGGCGAACACTAATTTTGCACCGGCAATCGCTTCAACTTCTTGGTTCTCTAATTCAATAATAGTAGTTATATTCATGTCAAATTACCTCCCTGATTTAACTACCATCATTATAAAAAATTTATCTTCTTATTTATTATGAAGATAGTATTATTCACTATTTGTTCATATGTTTTTGACAAATTTCTGACCAGCATCCTTAGCATTTGCTTTTTAAATCTTGGGTATCAACAGGTAAATATGACAAATACTATTAATTATTAAACATCATTGTTAGGTGATTAGCTGATATGAAGATTTTAAGAATTTATCAAGATGATATAAAAAGTGTCACGACGAATTGGGCTGCAGCCCTCGTTATTATCGCACTGATGTTTCTGCCGTCTCTTTATGCCTGGTTTAATATAAAAGCGTCATGGGATCCCTACGGCCATACGGGTGGAATTCCAATTGCCGTTGTCAATGAGGATAACGGCACCGTCCTAAGAGGAAAAAAGATCAACATCGGCAAAGAGGTTGTGAACTCTCTTAAACAAAATAAATCGCTTGGCTGGGATTTTGTTGATGCTAAAAAAGCGGACCAAGGCGTGAAACACGGAGACTATTTCGCGAGTATTACGATTCCGAATGATTTCTCCGAAAAAATTGGCACTGTCCTCAGCGATAACCCGCAAAAGCCGGTACTTATCTATGTTGTAAATGAAAAAATTAATGCTATTGCCCCCAAAATCACTGCAAAAGGAGCCACAGGCATTAAAGAGCAAATCAGCAAAAACTTTGTGAAGACAGCCAATGGCGTTATTTTTGATATCTTTAATCGTCTTGGTATTGAATTGCAAAAGAATCTGCCAGATATAGAGAAACTAAAAACCATGATTTTTTGGTTAAACGATCATTTGGCAGAGGCCGAAAATATCATCAATACCGCGAATCAAGACACAGACCAGGCAGAAAAAATCGTGGCGGATTTACAAGTAAAACTCAATGAAGTAGACTCCATCATGGGCCGTGCCCAGCAGCTGTCCGGACAACTGACAACATTTTTTGACAGTAATCAAGAAACCTTCGAAAATCTCGCGCCCGCCGTTAAACAAAATCTCATCTATATGGAGCAAACAGCAGCGGATGTGGAACAGGTTACGGGAATTTTATTATCGAATACCGCCAGTTCAGAGGAAAGGCAAAGCGCACTAAACGATGGAATAACCCGCCTTACCGCATTAATCAGGGCAGAAACTCTTTTAATCAACCTATTAAATCAAATAAATGATTTGGGGACGGCTCCACTTTTTGCTAATGAAATAACACAACTAAACAAGCAAAAAGACTCCGCCGAAAGCCTATTAAGTAATTTAAAAACGATTCAAAGCCTTGGGACACCCTCACAGGACCTGTTAGTGCGGACTAACCGAATTGCTTCAGACCTGTCATCAGGTTTAACTCAGCTTGTGAATCAATATGACAGCAAAATCGCACCAAATTTTGCGCAAATCAGTGCTGCCGCCAAACAAGTTCCCGTCAAGGCAAACGAATTTTTTGCAACCGCTGACCAAACGCTTTCACAAATTAAAAAAATCCTTCAGGATGCCGCAGCCGGAATTGCCATTGGGAAACGGGATATAGCTCTTATAAAAATGGATTTCCCTGCTGTAAAGCAAAAAATCACAAATCTGGCCAATCAAATCCGTGAATTTGAAAAAACAGAGGATATCCGTGACATTATTGATTTGCTGCGTAACGATGTCAAAAAGGAAAGTGACTTTTTTGCCGAGCCTGTTCTATTAAAGGAAAAAAGGCTATTTCCGATTCCAAATTACGGATCGGCGATGTCGCCTTTTTTTACCACACTTGCTTTATGGGTCGGAGCAACTCTTCTTATTTCATTAATCCCAGTTGAGATAAGTGGTTTACCTGGCACCTATCATCCGAATCATGTCTATTTAGGCCGTTTTTTAACCTTTTTGACAATCGCGCTATGCCAATCTCTCATCGTAACCGCGGGTGATATTCTGCTATTAAAGACCTATGTCGTTGATAAGCCCTGGTTTATCTTATTTGGATTATTGATTAGCGCTATCTTTATGCTGATTACTTATACACTGGTGTCCATTTTCGGAAATGTTGGAAAGGGGTTGGCCATTGTTTTTCTTGTCCTGCAAATTTCCGGTGCTGGCGGCACCTTTCCTGTTCAGGTAATGCCGTCATTCTTTCAAAAGCTTCATCCCTTTTTGCCCTTCACCTATGCCATCAGCCTGATGCGGGAAGCCGTCGGAGGAATCGAGTGGGATGTTGCCAAACATGACCTTGCCATTCTTTCGGTTATGACCGCGATCACTTTAATATTTGGTTTAGTTTTAAAAGGACCGATTGAAAAATACGGCGGCACCCTGCAAAAAAAAGCAAAAGAAAGCAGACTCATACATTAAAAGGAATGTCGGCCTAATTTTAATTAATAATTGTTTTAAAAAAACAAATACTATTGGGACCTATACTTTTTAAAAACAAAGGAGGTCCCTCTATTGTTTAAAAAAACTTCCTTTCTATTATTGGTTACCCTTCTATTCATTTTGCAGCCTTCCGCGACGCATCCGGTTGCAAAAGCAGCAATACAGAAAAGCACGACGATTGGCTTAAGATTGCTGGAAACGACCGATTTGCATGCGGATTTAATCAACTATGATTACTATCTTTCAAGGGAAAATAATCGAATCGGCCTGGTTCAAACGGCTTCCCTCATTCGCCAGGCCCGAAACGAAGTGAAGAATTCACTGTTATTTGATGGCGGCGACCACTTAAAGGGGAATCCCCTTGGCGAATATCTGGCCAGAATTAAAGGAATCAACAAAGGCAAGGTCCACCCCGTTTACCGGGCTTTCAATCATTTAAAGTATGATGCTATCGCCATCGGCAATCACGAATTTAATTATGGGTTAAAATTTTTAAATGCTGCTTTAAAAGGGGCTGAAATGCCTGCCATTAACGCCAATGTTATTTCTGTAAAAACGAACACCCCATATTTTAAACCCTACGTCATTTTAAAACGAAGTTTAGAGGACCAAGATGGGAAGAAACATGACCTGAGAATTGGAGTGATAAGCTTCATGCCAACTCAGATTATGAAGTGGGATAAGTCAAACCTTGAAGGCAGAGTTTTCCCACGGCCGATTGTAGAAACCGCAAAGGAATATGTCCCCATCATGAAGGCTGAAGGTGCAGATGTTGTAATAGCTTTAGCCCATACGGGAATCACCGACGAACCATATCATCCCGATACAGAGGATGCTGTTTACTATTTAACAAAAATCCCCGGGATTGATGCGATCCTTTCTGGGCATTCTCACAGCGTGTTTCCCGGGCCATCCTATCAAAAGGTTGCCAACACCGATATGAAAACCGGACGAATAAATGGAAAACCGGTCGTAATGGCAGGAGCGTTCGGAAGTCATCTGGGGATTATTGATTTAAATATTAAAAAAGTAGCCGGCAAATGGATGGTCGTAAATGGCATATCCGAGGTCAGACCGATTGCGGACGAAAACGGCAAACCGCTTGTCCAAACAGATGCCGAGCTGTTTAAATTATTAAAACCTGAACATAAGGAAACGGTTAATACGATCAATAAATTAGGCCACTGAGTCTAAAAAATTTATTTTTTTATTCATAAATTATCCATTGTTTTGCTGAGCGATGTGATTACAATAATAATTGTTGTCCGGCTTTCTTGCTCTGGCTGTTCATTTCTAACGGAGGAATGGGCGGCTACAGACGTAGGCTTGGACAACATCTATTTGTTTAGACACTTTACAACCTATGCAGACTTTTATAAAATTAAATAAGAAAATATTCGGTGAATTGGAGTCTGTGATATTTTGGGCTCCTTTTTGTATTCACTTGTTAAGCAGAAATTAGGGAGAAGAGGTCGAAACATGTCAACACAAGCACTCATAGCATTAGGCGTTTTTCTCGTCATCTATGCCTTTATCGTAACAGAAAAGATTCACCGAACCATCATCGCCATGATCGGTGGAATTTTAATGGTGGTACTGGGAATTGTCGGTCAAGAAGAAGCACTTCATCATATTGATTTTAATACCATTGGATTATTAACCGGTATGATGATTATCGTTACCATTACAGCCGAAACGGGTTTGTTCAAATATCTGGCTATATGGTCCGCCAAAAAGGCAGGAGCTGATCCTTTAAAAACGCTAATCATGTTCGGGATCATAACGGCAGTAGTTTCAGCTTTCTTGGACAATGTTACCACCGTCCTTTTGATGGTCCCTGTTACCTTCAGTATTACTCGTCAACTACAGGTGAATCCAATACCCTTTTTAATAACGCAAATCCTTGCGTCAAATATTGGCGGAACCGCTACTCTGATTGGTGATCCTCCGAATATCATGCTTGGAAGCGCTGTTAAAGAACTAACCTTTATGGAATTCATTTATAACCTTTCAGCTATTTCAATTCTTATCCTTTTAGTGAATATTGCCATTTTGGCTCTCATATATCGAAAACAACTCAAAACATCGCCTGAACTAAAAGCAAATGTAATGGATTTGGATGAAAAAGAGGAAATAACCGATAAAGTGTTATTAACAAAATCGTTAACTGTCATCGGATTAACGATATTAGGATTCTTCCTGCATCAATTATTACATATTGAATCAGCCACTGTTGCTTTAGCCGGAGCTTTCCTGCTGCTTTTATTAACAGGCGAAAAGTATTTGGATAAGGCTTTAGAAAAAGTAGAATGGACAACCATTTTCTTCTTTATCGGACTGTTTGTGCTTGTATCCGGATTGGTTGAGACGGGCGTCATTTCCTTATTGGCAGACAAAGCTGTTCATCTTACTGGTGGAAACGTTACCTCCACTTCGCTTTTAATTCTGTGGGTAAGTGCGATTGCATCTGCATTTATAGACAATATCCCGTTTGTTGCCACGATGATTCCAATGATTAAAGATATGGGCGAACTTGGTATTCAAAACCTTGAACCACTTTGGTGGAGCCTGGCACTAGGAGCATGTCTTGGCGGGAACGGGACCTTGATTGGCGCGAGTGCCAATGTCATTGTGGCTGGGTTGGCAGCTAAGGAAGGACACCATATTTCATTCGGTAAATTCTTACTCATCGCCTTTCCATTAATGATTCTTTCAATTTTGATTTGTACGGTTTATATCTATTTGCGATATTTAATTTAGGAGGGGATTAGATGAAGGTTGAGTATAAATTGAACGAGAAACTGATTGAATTAACGGAAAAGAAAAATGGAGATGATTTTGAATTCTCCATCACCCTTCTATCAAAGGAACAGAAAAAAGGGATTGAAAAGGTCCGACAATATTTCGACGATAATAAGGTGCTGACAGACATTCATTTTTACATTCATGCCAACAACCGCTATCAAGTGATCGTCAGAAACGACTTTTATAATGATTTTTTAATCCAGCTATTTAAGGAACAATTTTTGCTAGAAGTAAAATGGGTATAAAAATGACGGCTGCCATTCAAATGGCAGCCGTTATTTTTTCCATTTTAAACAATTTGCTGAAAAGGGCAAAAAGAGCTGCCCCCATGGGGACAGCTCTTACCTTTTATTGCTGAGCATGAGCAGGTGTGCCAATTTCACCCGCATGGTCTGGTTTTCCAACAGCTTTTCCTTGATTATAGGAAAGACCAAATCCGTACTCATATTTGTTACCAGCTTTATTTACATAAGAATAATTAGGGGTTTCTTCAGGTGCAAAGCTAGGGACATCGCCAACTTCATTTTCAACTGCTTCAGCACTAGCAGGGATGGCCATCGGCAGCTTTCCAATCGGGTTAAATTCGCCGCGAATGACATCTATTACTGCTTCAGGCTTCGTTCCGAATGTGGCTAGTACAGCAGCCGCATTTGGTTCAATTTGATTAATTAACCATGGGCTGATAAAGTTGATTGCCGTAATGGTTGGAACGGTTTTTTGGATTTCAACAATTCGATTCACATTCGCGATGCCTGTTTCAGGACCTACTGTGATTCGCGGATTGTTATCCCAGTTGGATTGCGCCGGTTTCACCCAAACAAACGCATGTGTTGCTTCCGAAAGATTATCTACGATCGTGATAGAGGCATCGTGATTTTTAATATTCTGTTTTAAATTGGCTGTTGCTGCGGCTGCATCTCCACCAGTGAACATTTCAACATAAAGCTTCACTTTTTGCAGTTTAGCATCTTTTAACGGCAGGATATTTTTATCGTTGCGTAATAAAACAACCGACTTAAGGTGTGCTTCATCTGCTAACGCTTGAGCTTTAGGATCTGCGACAACTTCCAAAGCTTGCTGCGGATTTACATATGGGTCTTCAAATAGACCTAAATTCATCATTTCTGTTAGCAATAGGGTCACAGATTCGTTAACTTCTGATTCTGGTAGTAAACCTGAATCAACTGCATCAATAATTAGCTGCGGGTCGGATGAACCCGAAATAATGTCGGTCCCCGCCTTTATGGCCTTCGCTACTTTTCCTACCGGCGATAAATCTTCGGCACCCCAAGCGTTGTTTCCAACAGCACCAGTATCAGAGTTTACATATCCTCTGAATCCGAGGTCGTTGCGCAAGAAATCTAAAATTCCTTTGTTCAGTGCAAAGCCAACTTCTTCAAATTGCTGAGTCGAACTATATTTAGGCAATCCTTGATCGGCACTGTACTCGTTACTTGGATACGCGTAATATGGCATAACAGACGTTACATTTGCCTTGATTGCTGCCTTGAAAGGAGGAATGTGATAGTTTAATAAGCTTCCAGCAGTTGGATATGGATTAAATTTACCTTCTACAAAGTGTGGATCCAAACCGTTATCACGCGCCCCGCCGCCAGGGAAGTGCTTGACTGTAATCGAAACGCTGTCGCTGCCAAGTTTTTCGCCCTGGAAGCCGGTTATCACGTTATAGACCATGTCTGAAGCTAGAGCAGGGTCCTCACCAAAGGTGTCTTCGATTCTTGCCCATAATGGGTCTGTGGAAACATCTGCTGTATAACCATAAACCTTGCGAATGCCAGCCGCTCTCCACTCCTTGGCAGCAATTTGCCCGAATTCCTTAACTGCTTCTGCGTCTCGTGCTGCTGCAAATCCGAGCGGACCAGGCCAGAAGGTGTGCATGCCAGCACCGTCACTATTATTGGTGTAATCTGTGGATGCATGGTTACGCGGATTGGAAGTGACAACAACCGGGATGCCCAATCTCGATTCCTCTGCTAATTCCTGAAGCTGATTCGTATACTTTGCAATCACATCGACAGTCGGAGTTTGCCGGAAGATGACATGGCGCATATTTTTCTTAACAATCATATCGTCATCAGCTTTTACATATTTTCCATCAGCCGGGTTGGCAATCGGAGTGTGCGTGTTAATTAACATCATGCCTGCCTTTTCAGCCAAAGTCATCTTTGACACCAGATCGGCTACCCGCTCGTTAACAGGTTTTCTCCAGTCCTCATAAGGATCTAAACTCCTGTCACTATCTAAATCTCTGAATTGCTTTCCATCCGCCGTTAGGACACCTTTCTTTGCTGCCTCGATTTCTGGTTGTCCAGTAACTGAGTTGGCTGCAATACGATATGTAACCGTATCTGCCCCGCCGTTTCCGGCATTTTGTGAAGCTGGGTCAACATATCCCAAGTCTTCATTACTATTTGCACTAACCTGTGGGACCATGACTGGAGCTAACAGAGATAAAGCAAGTGAACCCGTAAGAAGTGTTTTTCTCAGTCTTGACGTTTTTCTTATTTGTTTTGATACTGACGCCATTTTTCTTCCCCCTATTAATCGGTTTTAGTAAACGCTTTCAACTATAATTTTAAGAGGATATTGAATGATAGTAGTATAGGATTTTTTTTGCTATATTTGTGTTTTTTTAATATTTAGAAAAATAAGTCTATTTACCTATTTCTAAATTCCTATTTTTTAAAGCAAAAAAATGAGTCAGTTAATAGACTCCGTTAGTCGCTTGATTTTCTAAATTCAGAGGGAGAACTACCCGTAATTCTTTTAAAATTATTACTAAAATAAGCTAAATCTGAATAACCAACCCGTTCCGCAATCTCTGACATGCGTAATGATGTATTCTGTAGCAATCTTTTACTCTCTTGTATTCGCAGCTCCGTGATATAGCCAACAAATTTTTTATTGAACTGCTGTTTGAATAATTGACTTAAATAGCTTGGATTAATATGGACATGGTCTGCGGCAGCCTTTAGAGTTATTTGATCTAAAGGGGTTTTCTCTATATATTGTAATACCCTTTCAATGGTAGAGGATGGAATTGTTTCATCCAGTACTTGAGCAATTTTTCTGCTTGTCTCTTCTTTATTTCGTTTAAATAACCATTTTTCCAGGCATTCCTTTAATTCTTTTTCGTCAATCGGTTTAATAAGGTAATCCGTCACACCGCTCCTCAACGCCTGATGCGCTAATTGGAACTCATGATGAACACTAATGATAAAACAATCCAGTTTCTTGTTTAACTTCGATAGCTCATTCGCCAACGAAAGCCCGTCCATTATCGGCATTTGGATATCTGTAATGACAAGGTCAACGTCATTTTGCTTGATCCAGTCCAGTGCCTCTAAACCATTCCCGCATTCATGGATAATATCTAGAGGAAGTGCCAACTTTTTGATTGTCCACTTAAGGGCTGTCCGAACCCACCTCTCATCATCAACCAGTACAATTTTTTTCATTGTGCACACCTCAACCTACTTTTAATTACCGTTAGTCTATCAATCTAAAAAAAGGCTTTGGAAAAATCCAAAAGCCTTTTTTATAGTTGAATTTTCTATGGAGGCAAAACAAATGAAAAAAGCTTTTAGGAAAGAACCTTATTCATACTTCCGCTTTGATAGCCAATTAAATCAAGTGTTATATATTTATAGCCAAACTCTTGTAAATTGCGCACAATCGTATCATGATTTTCAAGAATGACCGCCATATCCTTAGGCTCTACCTCAATTCTGGCGATATCCTGGTGAGTTCTCACACGAACCTGGCGGATTTGCAAGGATTTTAAATAGTATTCTGCTTTTTCCACCTTTGTCAGCTTTTCTTTCGTAATGTACTCACCATAGGCAATCCTTGAAGAAAGACAGGCGAACGATGGTTTATCCCACGTCGGCAAATCAAACTCGCGGGAAAGCTCGCGGATTTCTTCCTTATAAAGGTCTGCTTCCTGAAGCGGGCCGCGAATTCCCTTCTCTTTGGCTGCCTGCATGCCTGGACGGAATTCATTCATATCATCGGCAATAACACCATAAATGACATTTTTAAAACCCTTTTCTTCCATGACAGGGATTAAATGATCAAACAAGCTGCTTTTGCAAAAATAGCAGCGGTTTTTACTGTTTTCTGCATAACCGGGAATCGCTAACTCGGAAGTTTCAATTACCTGATGCTTCACGCTGATTTTTTCCGCTAGTCTAATCGCCTCTTGAAGCTCGCTGGATGGATAGGTTTCTGAATCGGCTGTAACCGCCAGGACCTTCTCAGGCCCTAATGTCTCGACGGCAGCCTTCAACAGAAACGTACTATCCACACCGCCTGAAAAGGCAACGACAACGGAATCCATTTCTCGGAGAATAGACTGTAATTTACTGTATTTCTCGGTAAGCATTGTCCCCTCTCCCCTCGGGTAAATCAATCTATTTATACTTCATCATTGTTATCTTATTAGGGAATTGACGTCATTATGTTTAAATGGTCATTGCTCCGAAACCGCCATCCACACGGATCATTGCGCCTGTCACAAAGCTTGAGGCTTTCTCAGACGCAAGCCATACAGTTGCCCCTTGAAGCTCTTCAGCTTCACCAAAGCGGTTCATTGGCGTATGACGCATAATGGATTCAATCCGCTCCTTGTCCAAAATTTTGCGATTTTGTTCAGCCGGGAAGAACCCAGGGATGATCGCATTGACGCGGATTCCATTTTGCGCAAATTCACGTGCTAAAAATTGAGTCACGCTATTAAGGCCGGCTTTTGATACAGAATACGTAAAGACGCGGGACAGCGGAGTTGTTGATGAAACAGACGAAATATTAATAATGCTGCCCTTTCTGTCCTGTTCAATCATTCGCTTCGCAAAAATTTGGCAGGTCATCACAATACCTTTTAAGTTTATATCCATGATTTTGTCATACTCATCCATGTCAAGATCAAAGAATGGAGTCGCACTGTTGGTTCCTGGTGCATTCAAGAGAATGTCCCAGCCGCCAGCCCATTGTTCGATTTCAGTTGCTGCCTGCTGCAAGGAATCCTTTGAACTAACATCTGCTTGGAAAGCCTTCGCTTCCCCGCCAGCTTCGACGATTTCCTTTACAACCTTTTCAGCGGTTTCGAGATTGCGGCCGACAATGGCAACCTTTGCCCCATGCTCTGCTAATCCTTTTGCCATAGCTGAGCCTAATACGCCATTTCCACCTACGGCTACAGCCGTTTTTCCGGTTAGGTCAAATAAGTTTGTCATATTGTTTTCCCCCAATTTTTCTAAAATAAATTTCCATTTTCATCAAAGTTAATTTCATATAAATCTGAAACCTGCTCCATATTTGGGTGATTGGCTATATAATCGAGCAAAGCTTCAGAAACTTCTATTTCACTGATCTTCAGTGTATTTTTAATGCGCACCATTTTCACTTTGGTAAAATCTAAAATATTACACGTCTTAACAGCAGCCTGAATCGCCTGTTTATCATTAGGCAGTGTGGTGGCTATTTTTGTAGGCGACACAACCGTTGAAGTTAAGCCGTTGGCATAAGTTCCTTCTAAATCCATATTGTCCACTAGGCGCTGAGTTGTAAAATCAGCGGTACCTACCCCATTGGCATTTCCTTCGGATTCAGGAGTAACAGATAGCACGACCATTTTGTTAACATCAGGTCCACCAGAGGCGTACGGAGTAGGATAACGTCCGGTAATATTCGGGTCCATTCCATCACCGCTGATATTTTTACCAATTTCATCAATCACAAGAACATCCAATTGATCAAAGAAAAGCTTTGGCAATAGCTCTTTTGCTTTTTTCTGCAGGTCAGCTTCCTTTTCGATAATTTCTGCAGGCGTAAGAACGTCCACTGCTGCCACTTTATCAAAAGCATTTTCAACGGATGCCACACCAAAAAGAACAGGCTTTTTCGCCATGATAACCTTGGCCATTGCCGGAACATTTTCCGCCATATACTTAAAGCCTAATTGGTGGCAGGCCTCTGCGCCTCTTTGCTTACCTAAACCAATGCTAATCATTTTCATAATGCCGCTTTCAACAGGGCCCCTAAAAGCAGTATGTGGTTTCACCCGGTTGATAACGACAATACCATCAGCTTCTGAAGCATATTTATCAATATAAATTGGCAAGCCGTTTGGCAGTTCGTCAATTTTAACCACTTCCATCGAGGAGCGGATTTCACAGCCAACACTTTCTTCTGTGACGCCAAGATGCGCTAACACTTCACGCTGTCCTTCAGCAGTTGCACCGCCATGGCTTCCCATGCTTGGAACAATAAATGGCTTCGCACCAAGTTCCTTTAAGAATCGCACCGTCACTTCCGTTAGTTCAACAAGCCGGTCAAGTCCCCTGCTGCCAACTGCCAAGGCAATTTCCATTCCAGGCTTAACTGTTTTTCTTATATGTTCTTGCTGTAATTTTTCCATTAACGCATGTTCAAGATTATCAATTTTCTCGTCGCTAAAATTCACTTTCACTTTTGCCATCTTCGGCACTGGTATATCTTTTAGTAAGTCTTGAATAACACCCACAATTCTTCACTCCTTCTCTATATCTTTAGTGTTTCCTTATGAAAAATTTACATGTACGGCCATTTTAAGATCTGTTATCATGTAATCCCTTTCAAATTCTTCCAAACAAGGGATGTGTAAATAAAAAATTAATTTGTTTATCAAACTAACAAATTCATTATTATCATATCATTATGATTATTTTACGTCAATGAATTGCATATCGATCTGATTACAAATCGTTCTTGGCAAAATTAAAGAAAAATCAAGAAAAACGACGAAAAACTGAGAAAAAGGCAGATGACGAACGCTTTCAGCAAGATTGTTTTCGTTTTCAGCATAATTGTTGCCGTTTTCAACCGCTTTGTAAAAATTCCTCACATCCCTGATAATAAGAATATCAAATCAAGAGGAGAAATAAAACATGAAAAAGTTAATCAAAACAGTTGTTGAGTTGATCGAAAAACACGGAGAATACGTCCCATTCGATTCATCCGAACCAGTAATCGCCAATCCACAAAAATAAAAATAGTGGATTGGTTTTTTTATGCAAAAAAACCTGCACTTATATAAATACTTAATCCTTATACTTATAGGACTTTGGAGAAAAGCCATAATTCTTTTTAAATGTTTTTAAAAAATAACTTTTACTTTCAAAGCCTAACTCAAATGCAATCTGTTCTACTGACTTTACCGAATGATCCAGCAATTCTATTGCTTTATCCATTTTCATTCTTGTCACATATTCAATAAAACCTTCTCCCATTTCCTTCTTGAACATTCTACTGAAATAACTAGCATTTAAATGTAAATGGTCAGCTACTACTTTTAGAGAAATTTTTTCACTAAGGTGGGTTTGTACATATTTTTGTGCTTTTAAAACATCTTTATTTCTTGTTGTCAAATTAATGGACTTTACTTGTTCAAGGAACTGACCACAGAGTTCTTCTAATACACATTCTAAATGTTCAAATGTTTCGACATCCTGAATAAAATGGTCCGTCGAGGTATTTGATTGGGTTTCAAAATGTTCTAAAGCGCTTAGGCATAATTTAATATCAAATATTAATTTAATTGCCCAATCTTTTATGACTGCCGGAGAATATTTCTTCTCTTTTATATTATTTAATTGATGGTACAAACTCTCTACTATTTGATCTTTTTTATCTTTTAAGATCAACTCTTTTAGTTTCTGCGAAATCTGTACATAATCATGAAAAATAGAATCGCTTGTATAGGAAATTGGGCGATAATATTGAATACTGCCATGTTGATAATAAAAACGTTGATCTTTATTTTTAAGTAAAAGTTGGATATTTTCGATTAATTGCTGGTGCTTCACATTTTGTTCTCCGATAAAAGAAGTAATACTAATGTTTAAAATGGAACCGATTTTTCTATGCATTTCTTTTATCATGAGTTCGATAAACTGATTTGTATCCATCGTTTTGTTTCTGTTCAATGGAATAAGAATAAGAAATGTATCCTTTAAATAAAAAATCTGCACCTTTTGACGAACTTTTGTCAGTACTTCATCTATTAGGTTGTTTACACGATATTGAAGCAAGGTTTCATTTTCAAACTCAGTGATCGCTTTTTGATAATGATCAATAAAGCATAGCACCGGTGTATAATGCTCGTGTGAAAGATCCATTCCCAAAAGGTGCTCTTGCTCTTTCCACCAATCCGCTTTTTCCATATTCTGTTCTTTCATTAGCTTTTCAATAACCTTTGATTTGATATTATTTTTCTCTAAAAATGTGGTGATATTTAAGTGCTGATTACTTGTATAACGTTCTTGATCGAACTTTTGCTTTAATCTCTCAAGTAAAGCAATAATATCAATCTCTTCCATAGTCTCTTTTAAAATATAATCATAGACACCTATTTTTATAGCCTTTTGTGCGAAGTGAAACTCATCATGACAAGAGAGGATGATAATATACGAGTTGCTGTTTGATTTTTTCAGCTGCTCTATTAATTCGATTCCAGTCATTTTGGGCATCCCTATATCGGTTATCAATACATCATAGGAATTCTCTTGCAGATATTCATAAGCCAAACTACTATCTTGAAAATGCGCGGCTATCTCGAAACCATAGTCCTGCCACGGAATCATTTTCTTTAAAAATTGAATAACGAAAACATCATCATCAACCAAAACTACTTTGTACATCCCATTCACCCCTTATGCACTGGTATTTTAAATGTTAATGTCGTTCCTTCCCCTTGCATACTGTCGATCCCCATTTGAAATTCTTCTCCATAAATCAATTTCATCCTTTGGTAGACGTTTTGCACTCCTATTCCATTAAACGATTGATGACTTTTAACATAGTCATGACGATATGGTTGAAAAACTTTCTCCCTTAATCGCTCTAATGTGAGCTTGTCCATACCTTTCCCATTGTCTGTAATGATGATTTCCAAGTACGTATGACTTTGTTCAATTGCGCTTATATTTATCGTTTCTTTTCTATTATTAAACCCATGAATAATAGCGTTTTCGATGACCGGCTGTAAGAAAAATCTTGGTACTTGGAAACGAGAAGCTGCTTCGTTCACGTTGATCTCCAATTCTACATCATGCTGGTGGCGAAAATTCATTAAATCTACATAATGCCTTACAATCTTTAACTCTTCTTCAAAAGGAATAAATGCGTTATTACGATTGATCGTCATTCTTAGGAGTGCGGATAAAGAATAAATGAGTGAAGCACTGCCAGTATCTCCCTCCATTTTTATTTTTAAACGAATCGCATTTAGGACATTAAATAAAAAATGCGGGTTGATTTGTGCTTGAAGCATGTCTAATTCAGCATTTCGTTTCGCTTCTTCCTGTATTTTAATCTGTTCAATCATTTCCTCGATGGTATCAAGCATATGATTAAAGCTGTGGCCTAATTGAGCGACGTCATTATTTCCAGGAAGATGGATCCTGGCTGAAAGGTCACCCTGTTTAATTGCTTTTGTCACAAGATGTAATCTTGTGATTGGTTTCGTAAATTCACGCACAAGCAAGATCAATCCAATTAAAAATAGAACTAAAAAACCACCTTGAATCAAAATCGTTGTTCTCGTCACCGTATTGATTGAGCCAATCGTGTCCTCGTATGGGACAAGGCTGACCAATCTCCAATTTGAATAGGATACTGGATAAGAAACCATTAAATGCTTCTCTTTTTCATAGTCAACAATTTGATAATTAACGTTCGTCACATCATAGGGTAATTTCGTTCCTACCTCATCTGTATCCAAACTCGAATAAATTTCTCCTGTCTTATTGGTCAAATAAAATTTTGCCCTCTTTTCACTTTGAAACTGACTAAAAAGCTTTTTAATCTCATTTTCTTTTAAACTGATAATGATATAGGAATTTAAGGAATCAGAACTTTGAATCCTTCTTCCGATAGTAATAAGATACGGGTAAGTTTCTCTATCAGATTTAATGTAGGTTGGATGTGCACCCAGCCAATAGGTCTGGTAAAAACTTAAGTGGTCTAATTTTTCAAACCATGGTTTTTCTTTGAATTGTAAAGGATTAAAATCGATTCTTGAATAATTGGTGTAATATAAGTCATTTTTAAATAAGATGGTAATATACATAGGCATTAATAAATCAGTAATTCCAGACAATTCATTTGAGATTCTTATATAATTAAGAGCTATTTCTTGTTTTACACTAGGTGAATCTGCATCAATCAGCTTATGTGATTTTAGTAACTGATTCATGTTTGAATCAAATTGAATATAATTAGATGTATAGATCATATCGTCAAACATATTCTTTATTCCTAATTCAAGCATTCGTAAATCATCTTCTGATTGTTTGGCTGCACGTTGTTCTAATACGTCTTTCGTAAAATAGTTTGAAACGATGTAGGTACTAACCCACGGAAAAAAAATGCAGAGAATGACGGATATAATTAATCTTGCTCGAAGCGACATTTGCTTTATTTTTTTCCAAAATAACTTCACTGATGATCACCGCTTCCAATAGTTCAAACAATAAAAATAGAGAGAAAACGTGATTGTTTTCTCTCTATTATAGCATGAATATTCTAATTATTTATTAGCATCTACTACGGCTTGTACTTTTTCCTTGATGTTTTTCATGGTTTTATCAAGATTCTGCTCTCCAAGGAGATATAATTCCACCTCAGCACCAAATTCATTATAGGCTTCCGTAATATATGGAGGTGGAGCAATGACTTTACTTGCCTTAACAGAGGTAAGTGCATGCTTCAATGATTCCATATCAATGGCATCAGGTTTTTTGGCTCCATTTACCACTGTTTCTAACGCTTTGTCCATATCTGCTTTCTTCCATGACGGTGTCCAGATTCCTTGTTCCACAATTCCTTCTGTTGTCAACCAACGCATAAATTCATATGCCTCTTGCTTGTGTTTTGAGCTTTTGGCGATTGAAATTAAATCCCCGCCCATCTGTGCTACAGGTTTATCACTTGCCTTATCTTTTGGCCATGGTGCCCAAGCAATTTCAAATTCTGGTGTAAATTGACCCCATTCTGTAATCATAAAACTTCCGGAAGGAACCATTGATGCGGATTGACTAAAGAATTGCTGACGGTAGTCCATTTTTTGCGATAAAATTTCTTCAAATGGAACAGATGATTTATCGACATTTTCTAACTGATTTCGTAGTTCCAGTGATGCGCGCAACATCGGATCAGCTGCGTTCGATGTGCCATCCTCGTGCAAGATCAAATTATCATCTGGTTTACTCATTAGTTTTAAAACAGAATGGAAGTTATGCCATGTGTGCAAATATGAACCATAATGACCATCCGTTGTCAGCTTTTTAGCATATTCGGCATAATCATCCCATGTCCAATCAGTCGGAACTTTTAAGCCTGCTTTATCAAGATGTGCCTTATTCATCATAACGAGCATCGTGACATTTTTCATTGGCAAGCCATAATACTCGCCTTTAAAAGCTGGATAGCTATAATTGTATTCTTTAGTAACATCAATGCCTTCTGCTTTAGTAAATTTAGTGATTGGTTCAACAAGTCCTGCGTCAATTCGTTTTGCTAAATCTTGAGAATTGTTAAACATAATCAAATCCATATCATCGCCCGCAGAGGCCATCAAATCTAACTGTTTGAAATAATCCACAGAGCTCATATTTTCTACAAGCGGGATGGATTCCACTTTTACTCCTGGATGCTCTGCTTCATATTTTGCAATGACACCTTTCCATTTTCCAACATCCTCATTAATCCAGTGAACAAATTTTAACGTTACTTCTTTTTTAGATGAATCGGATTTACCTTCATCTGTTGCAGCCTTATCGTTACCAGAACATGCAACTAACATAAACATTGCAAGAATTCCAACCAGTAACAGCGAACCCCACCGTTTAATCACCATATTTTCCCCCTTTATATTTAGTTTGTATAGCAACTCTCTCTAAATCAATAGAGGCAGCAAATACCACTTTAACCTTTCACTCCGCCAAGCTGTATGCCTTCAATAACGTTTTTCTGTCCGATAATGAAAATAATCAGTAATGGCAAAATGGCGGAAACAGATGCAGCCATCATTAATGAGTAAACGCTGCCATGTTGATCTGAAAAACTGTTTACACCTAGTTGAATGGTGTATAATTCTTTTGTTCTTAGGAAAATTAATGGATTTTGGAAGTCATTCCAAGTCCAAATAAAACGTAATATTGCATAAGTTGCGATCGCAGGTCTTACTAATGGTAAGGCAATCGATCTAAAAATTCTAAAATGCCCAGCACCATCCATTCGCGCTGATTCTATGATTTCATTACTAATTCCGAGATAGAATTGGCGCAGCATAAAAGTTCCAAATACACTAAAACTATTTAATAGAATAAGACCAGTGTGTGTATCATAAAGACCAAGCCATCTATATAACAGAAATTGTGTTACTAACAATGTTTGCGGTGGAATCATGAAGGTTGCCAAAACGATTAAAAAGATGAAATCTCTTCCTTTAAAATTAATTTTGGCAAACCCATATGCCGCTAAGCATGAGAATGTACATGAAACTAATGTTGTTAAAACTGTTACCTTGATTGAATTCCAGTATAATAGCAGGAACGGCAATGACCCCGTCCAAACTTCTTTATAATTTTCAACCGCATTCCAATGCTTAGGAATCCATTGAATCGGAAAAGTTAATACATCCTCTTCCACTTTCAAAGAAGCAGATATCATCCAAAAGAATGGCATTAGAAAAGCTATTCCAATGAAAACCATAATGATGGTCATAATCAATTTTCTTATATCTAATCTTTGTACCATCTAAACTGCTCCTTTCTTTTTAATAATTCACCCATTTTTTCTGACCAAGAAATTGAATATAAGTAATGATCAAAATAATCACGAACATGACTATAGAAATAGCGGAGGCATAGCCTGTTTTTAATTCAATAAATGCCTGTTGATACAAATAAACAACTGGTGTTATGGTCGAATTTGCTGGTCCGCCATTCGTTAAAACGATGATTAAATCAAATACTTTAAAACTAGAAATTACACCTGTAACAAACAATAAGAAGGTTGTAGGTGACACCAAGGGGATTGTAATCTTAGTAAATTGAGCCCAAGCACTAGCCCCATCCATTTGTGCTGCTTCGTAAAGTTCTTTTGGTATATTCTGCAAACCGGCCAAGTAAATGATTAAATTAAACCCAATTCCTGTCCAAATCATAATTAACATTACAGAGGGCAAGGCAAAGGTAACGTCTGCGATCCAACCAGGCGGATTCTCAATCCCAAGCGACATCAGTAAATGGTTAATAGGACCTTTCGTTGGATGAAATAGCACTTGAAAAACCACTGCAACGGCTACAACGCTCGAAATAAACGGCATAAAATAGATCACCTTGAACAGATCTTTAAAATAAACATGTTTGTTAATGATTACAGCTAAACCAAGTGATAAAATTAATGTAATCGGCACCGCTAAAATTAAGATAATATTATTGATTAAGCCTTTAATAAATAGTGGATTGGAGAGTAATTTCGAGAAGTTTTCAAATCCTACAAATTTAGCATTTTCATAACCCGATACAAAATTCCAATCGGTAAAACTTAACACAAAAGAAGCGAGAATTGGAAATACTACCAAGATGGAGGTCCCAATAAACATCGGTGCAATAAATATGTAACCTGATAAATTCTCCTTCCACCCGCTAAAAGCGGCACTTTTTCTTCTTTTTGCCTGCTTGTTTACCTTATTTTTAGTTATTGGTGTAACTTTTGTTTCGGCCTTTACTTCGCTGCCCACGATTTTCACCTCTTTTTCTTTGTAGAAGATTTAGTTATCTTTATTGTAGGTTAAGTATAGTTTTTGATAACGCTTTCAACAATGTGGAATTTTTACATTATTGAGAAAATTTTTACTAGTTTTATCACCTCTCCAATTTCAGATGTAAAATCTCTAGATACTCTATTTAGTTCATGCTTTATTTTTACTTTTCTGGGAAAATTTTTACTTCCTATCGAAAAAGGAAAACTAGTCTTTCTGTGCATGATATATTTATAGAAAAGGAGGGAGCAGCATGCAATTAGGTTCATTTTCAAATGGTATTTATATGGTTTGTAATTGGATAGCAAGACTAGCTTATTTAAATTTATTATGGATCCTCTTTACTTTAAGCGGATTCGTGATATTTGGTTTTTTTCCAGCGACTATAGCGATGTTAGCTACATTAAGACAGTATCTTTTGAAAAATCATCCACCAGTATTCCAAACTTTTTGGCAATATTATAAAAAGGAGTTCCATAACAGTAATAAATTAGGGTTAATATTCGTTGCGTTCGGCTTTATCTTGTATGTAAATATCACCTTTTTACAATCTGCATCTAATGAAACAGCTGCTTTTCTTTTATATTCCAGTATTATCATGAGTTGTATTTATTTTCTCCTCATTTGCTATACGTTGGCTTCTTATGTTGAATTTGATCAACCATTAAGAACACATATCAAAAATGCACTTCTCATTACCATCTACAGTCCGATCCCAAGTCTATTTATGATTTTTGGAACTGCCGCCATATACTTTGCAGTTGCCGCTATATCGGGATTAGGATTCTTTTTCAGTGTAAGCCTATTAGGTCTTGTGATTCTCTCTTCAGCAAGTCTAGCCTTTAATAGAATAACAAGAAAACAAGAAGAAATGAGTAATGAAACATAAATCTAATTTTTATATTTCACTTTACGCACACAAAAAGAGGCTGCCACTTATTAACAGCCTCTTGTTTTATTTGCTAATATTTTTAAAACCAGTCAGAATAACCTAGTTTTCTTAAGTGATTAGCAGAAATCTCCAAGCAATCAAATGGGTCACGGCCATAGGTATCATCTTGTTCTACCAAGAAATACTGTGCCCCGCTCTCAAGGCCTGCTTCCATAATACCTTTAATATCGAGGTTTCCTTCGCCAAGTTCTGCAAATTCAATTGTATTGGTGAATAGGTCAAAGAATTTCCCCATATCCTTGAAGTCAATTTGACTTGTATCAATTTGTCCAATACGATAATCCTTCAAGTGCAGGAGTGAGATACGGCCTGTATATTCTTTAACAAATTCCACAGGATTTACGCCCGCTCTTTGAATCCAGTGAACATCTAATTCAAACCCAAGCTTAGTGGTGTTATTCTTAATAATATCCAACAAATACTGACCATCATATTTTTGGAATTCTATGTGGTGTGTGTGGTAATACAATTCAATTCCGTGTTCAGCCAATCGGTGGGCCATTTCTTCTGCTTTCCTAATAAATTCCATGATTTTATCTTTATGACCGATAGCTGTTAATGGCAGCATACCTATACGTAAGAAGTTACAATCCAGGGTCTTGCAGTCGTTTACGATTTTTTCAAAGTCACTTGTCAATGTCTCACCAGGCATTCCAGGAAGCATTGGCTCTACCGCAGCAGAAAGAGCCGCAATCTTAATATCAAAATCTTGACTTGCCCTTTTTATCTCCGCTACGTTCTCTGGAGTCATAGGAATTTGAGAAACTTCAACTGCGTGATAGCCAAGCTCACTTAATTTTCTCATTGTTTCATAGGCACCTAGCTCTTCCACTTTGCCTTTTAGCATCATCATTTGAACGCCGATTTTACCCTTTTTCATTTATTATCCCTCCATTTTAACTACTTGTTTTATCTCTGAAGATTTACGTATAGCATCAATCATTGCAATAGAAACGAATGCATCCTTCGCATGAACATAATCATGTGAATTTTGGAGAATACATTGATAGAATTGGTTAATGGTTTTGAAATGGCTTGCCCCGTAATAGAATTTTGAACCTGGCAGTTTGGCGTCTTCCACCAATTCTTCCTTTTTACCTTCATCTGTTACTCTCACCAAGATGCTATCTTTGATGTTGAATTTTCCTTTTTCTAACAATACCTCAAGCTCCACGCTTGAATTTTCTGCATTTGCATTAGTAGCAAAGAATAAGCCCTTCGCTCCATGTTTAAAATGGATATGGGCCGATGCCGTATCTTCCACTTCAATTCCATAGTCCAATAATTGATTTATAGATCCTTTAATGGAGTCGATTTCACCGCCAATAAGCTGCATTAAATCGATGGTATGCAATGCTTGGTTAATCATCACACCGCCGCCGGCCAATTCCATTTTTCCGCGCCATGGTTTGGCATCATAATACGCCTTCGGTCTAAACCAAGCTACCAGACCTTTTACCCCTGTAACCTTGCCATATTCACCGCTCTTAACGATCTCTAGAAGTGTCTCAAACGTTTCATTGTATCGGTTTTGTAAACACACACCAATTTTAATATCACTATGTTCGTTCTCAAGTTTTACCAGCGCCTGTCCCTCTTCCGTGTTTAAGCCCAACGGCTTCTCTTGAAAAACATGAACACCTTTTTCTACACAAGCTTTTGTTACAGGGTAGTGCAGATAATGAGGCAGACAGTTATGGACACAATCAAGCGCTTCCTTTTCTAGCATCTCGTGATAATCTGTATAAAAGTTTACGCCAGGTACGGTATCTTTTAAGGATTCATTTATGTCACAAACTGCCACTAGCTCAGCGTCTGGATTCGCTTGTATAGCTGGTATATGAATTTTAGAAATATCTCCAAGTCCTATTACTGCTGCTTTAAGCATATGCTTCTCCCCTTTTTTAAACGAACTCAAAGCTGCATTAGCATTGAGTTCGTTTAAGGTGATTACTTTCTAACCGGATATTTACCTTCTTCTGCAATCCGTTTATTTAGTTCTTCTAAGAATAAATCTTCATCAAATGGTAATTCCACTTCCTTGCCTAACCAGCTTGACAGATGCATCGCATTTGCAAGTCTTACACCATTAATACCGTCGCTACCTGGTGCTAATAATGGTGTACCTTCAACGATCGCTGAAGCAAAGTCTTCTAATACAGCAATGTGCTGACCGCCCCAAACGCTTTCAAATTCAAGGACTTCCTCAGTGAAAATATCACCTTGACCGCCGCCCATGAAAATACTCATAACATCTTGCATACTCATGGTTGCGCTCATTTCATTTTCAGGCTTATTTAGGCGCTTGATAGTGATTTTTTTACTATCATCTACCACGATTTTTCCTTTATCGCCTAAGATTTCTAAACGGTCTGTCCCCACTACATCATGCGTACAAGTTACAAATACACCAGTAGCACCATTTCCATAATCAAAAACGGCAGTTACATCGTCTTCAACAACAATATCTCTTTGATAGCCAAAGTTTGCTTTTGAATAAACCTTTTTAGGCATACCGCAAATCCACTGAAGTAAGTCAATTTGGTGTGGTGCTTGGTTTACAAGAACACCGCCGCCTTCTCCGCCCCATGTTGCTCTCCATTCACTTTGATCGTAGTAACCCTGCGGTCTCCACCAAGTAGTGATAATCCAATTGGTACGGCGAATGCTTCCAATCTCGCCATTATCAATAAGTTCTTTTACTTTTTTATAAAGCGGGTTTGTACGCTGGTTAAAGAAGATTGCAAACTTAACTTCAGGCTTTGTCGCTGCAAAGTCGTTTAGCTCTTTCACTTGTTTTGTATATACTCCAGCCGGTTTTTCCACTAATGCATGGATGTTTCGTTTTAGTGCTTCAATTCCCATTTCAGGATGGAGGTAATGCGGAACAGTTGTAACGACTGCATTAACGTGACCGCTTTCAAGCATATCGATATAATTATCATAAAAAGGCACATCTGGATAAGTTTCTTGCGCTACTTGCTTTTTAGCAGGATCATTATCACATATTGCACCAATTACCATGTTCTTTACTTTGCCTTCTGAAATGAATTTAGCGTACATACCGCCTTCTGCGCCTAAACCAATAATTCCTAATTTCACTTGTTCCATTTTTACCGTTCCTCGCTTTCAATTTTTTTTAGAATTTCTAAAAGTGCTTCATATTGAAGTTTATAGCCGCCTGCACCATCAAGCCCTTTGTTGTCCTTAATGATCTTGGCCGCATCTTCAAGCTCTAAATCCTTTAATGAATCAAAGAGAACCAAATGAGGCTCTAGTGTTAAAAAGCCTTTATAGCCTGCTTTAATAAATTGGGAGAGGAGTTCAGGAATTTTTCCTTCTCCTGTACCGCAGACAACATTTTGATTATCTGTAGTAACCGCATCTTTGATGTGAATATAAACCACTTCATCCTTTAATAATTCATAACATACCTCGGTATCTTCACCGCATTGAACGAAGTTGGCAAAATCAAAAATCGCCTTAAAGTACGGGGAATTAACCTCTTTTAATATCTCATGACAGCGTCGTGCGATATCACCGTATATATCCTTTTCATTTTCATGCAATAAAATGACATTGTATTTCTTCGCAATCGCGGCATATTCCTTTATTTTGCGAATAACATCATCGCGGTAAATATCAGGGTTGTCCCCCTTTGGAATATAAAAACTAAAAATACGAATATATTTGCAGTCCAACAGATTACTAATCTGGCATAGGGTTTCAAGCATTTCTTTTTGTTTTGCAAAGCCTTCTTCATCATTGATGAAGACCTTGCCAATAGGAGATCCAATCGATGATACAGCTATTCCCGCTTTTTCAAGACGCGGAAGGACATTTTCTTTAATCTCAGCAACGGTAAAGTCACCGATGTTTTTCCCATCAATGCCCCGCAAAGATAAATAACGCATGCCTAGATTTGAAACAACCTCAAGCTGTGTATCAAAATCTGATGAAATTTCATCTGAAAATCCTGAGATCAATAAATCTTGATTCATTTATAGTGACTCCTCCTTATTGCTGTGTTGCTGGTTGTAGTTTATTTTTTCGATAGCGTGACGGTGTTATGCCCACCTTTTCTTTAAAAAAGCGGCTAAAATGTGCAAGACTTTCAAACCCCGATGCACTAGATACTTCAGCTAAGGAAAGATCTGGTTCCATTTCTAATAAGAACTTCACTTGGTTAAGCCTGCAGCCCATTACATATTCCATCACAGTAAAACCTGTGACTTCTTTAAAAACGTGCGATACATAATATTTGCTTAAACTAAGCTCGGACGAAATACGGTCCAAACTAATTTTCTCTGTATAGTGGTCTCTTATCCAAGAAGCAATTTCCTCTACATGTACTTCCTTTTCTGTCTTCCTGCTGTTTATTTGCGCTAGCTCCTTCTTACTCATTTTATAGATAGCAAGCAGCAACTGAGTCAGCTCAAGCTTCACTTCAGCTTCTAATAGTTCACTCTTTTTCCCCGTACGCTGAAGCTCTTCATCGATTTCGGTTAGAAGCCCCGATATTTTTTTCATCTGCCCGTCCACATATTGGCCATTTTCATCATAACGTGTACGTAGAAGCGGGTTGTTCAATTTTTTAAACGGCATTAACAAATTCGGTATTCCGAGTGTGGAAATCAAATCAGACAGCCATGTTGGAGAAAAATGAAGCACACTTCTCGTATAGATGCTCTCACCCCCAGGGTTGGCTTTATGCAGGGTCATGCCATCCAAAAGAATAATATCACCGGGTACCAGCTCATAGATCCGATTATTAATTAAATACTTACAATCACCGCCGCAGAAGAAATAAATCTCATACTCGTGATGTGAGTGAAACTGAAAAGTATAGGATTCCACTCCCTGCATTCGATAAGATGCATAAATCCACTCATCTAATACTTTTCTTTTATATGGCAGGGTAAATAAATCTTCCACAGCTCTCACGCCTTCCCTAGTAGTAAGCGATATCAAAGCTTACTTATATTTTACGCCTTAAGCTTGAGAAAAACATTCTCTGAAACTGCTTTCATTTCGATTAAATTTGACTGATATTGCTTTTTATATTTTAGTTTAAGTAAAAAAAAAGACAAAACCGTCCATTTGTTTGGAGGTTTTGTCTCTTATCAGGTAAAGAAAGGTAGCTTATTCCATCCAATTTGTATGGAAAGTACCTTCTTTGTCAATACGCTGGTACGTGTGGGCACCAAAGTAATCACGTTGCGCCTGTAATAGGTTGGCTGGAAGTGTTTCGGTACGGTAGCTGTCATAGTAAGCAATCGCACTTGCAAACGATGGCACCGGAATACCGCGTTCAATTGCCAAGGATAGCACTTGACGTAGTGATTGCTGATAGCCTTCCACAATTTCCTTAAAGTATGGATCTAATAACAGGTTCTTCAATTCTGGGTCGCGATTGTAAGCATCTTTAATTTTTTGCAGGAATTGAGCACGAATGATACAGCCGCCGCGGAAAATCATTGCGATATCCCCATAGCGAAGATTCCAATCGTACTCTTCAGATGCTGAGCGCATTTGTGCAAAGCCTTGTGCGTAAGAGCAAATTTTACTCATGTATAATGCCTTACGAACCGCTTCAATCAACTCTTCTTTATTGCCTTCAAATGGTTTTGCCTCAGGCCCATTCAATACTTTGCTTGCCTTTACACGTTCCTCTTTCATCGCTGAAATAAAGCGCGCAAATACAGATTCAGTAATAAGCGGCAGCGGTACACCTAAATCTAAAGCGTTTTGGCTTGTCCATTTACCAGTACCTTTTTGGCCGGCAGTATCCATGATGACATCAACCATTGGCTTTCCAGTTTCTTCATCCACTTTTGTAAAAATGTCAGCGGTAATTTCAATTAAATAACTGTCTAGTTCGCCTTTATTCCACTCAGCAAATACTTGATGAAGCTCCTCTGCATTTAAACCAAGGACATTCTTAAGAATAAAGTATGCTTCACAAATTAGCTGCATATCGCCATACTCGATGCCATTATGAACCATTTTCACATAGTGTCCTGCCCCATTCGGACCGATATACGTACAGCATGGGTCACCTTCGACTTTTGCAGAGATAGCTTCTAAAATCGGTTTGACAAGCTCATAAGCTTCCTGTTTACCGCCAGGCATAATCGAAGGTCCTTTTAATGCGCCTTCTTCCCCGCCGGATACGCCAGTTCCGATAAAATGGTATCCTGCTGACGCTAGTTCCTTATTCCTTCTGATGGTGTCCTGGAAGAATGTATTTCCGCCATCGATCAGAATATCGCCTTCCTCAAGAAATGGCTTTAAAGAGTCGATTGTGGCATCGGTAGCAGTACCTGCTTTAACCATTAATAAAATTTTGCGAGGCTTTTCTAAAGAGTTAACAAATTCCTCGACAGTGCGGGCACCAACAAAGTTTTTTCCCTCTGCTTCATTTTTCAAAAATTCCTCTGTTTTTTCGTAAGAGCGGTTAAAGACTGCAACGGAATACCCTCTGCTTTCAATATTTAAAGCAAGATTTTTCCCCATTACAGCTAATCCAACTACACCAATTTGTTGCTTTGACATATGACAATCTCCCTCCGTTTATCGGTTTGGGCTCGCGGGCACCATTAATATACCATCCATAATAGCGTTTTAAGCAAAGAACATCAAGAAAGGCATTTCTAAATTATCGCTGTAAGAAATACTTCTCTGCATTGTGATAGCCAATATTTCTAACCATTTGCTCCATGTACTCCTGATTATTTGGCGCTAAGCCTCTTTCCACCCATTCTCCAAGAATGTTGCAGAGGATTCGACGGAAATAATCATGCCTTGCGTAAGATAGGAAACTGCGGGAATCTGTCAGCATACCAATAAAGTGGCTTAATAACCCAACGTTTGCAAGATCCTTCATTTGTTTTTCCATTCCATCGATATGATCGAGGAACCACCAGCCTGAACCAAATTGAACCTTACCCGGAATACCCTCTTCATAAAAATTACCCATCATGCCAGCAAGAACAACATTATCCTTCTGGTTTAAGTTAAACAATACCGTTCTTGGCAATGCATTCTGTACGTCAAGAGCATCAAGAAAGCGGGAGATGCCTTCAGCAAAATTGGTTTCGCCAACAGAATCAAAACCTGTATCAGGACCAAGCAGATTTTTCATTTTCGTATTATTGCTGCGCATGGCTCCCATATGAAGCTGCATGACCCATTGTTTTTCCGCATACATTTTTCCAAGCTCCGTCAATAGGAACGCTCTATATAGAGTGATTTCTTCTTCATCAAGCTCTTCACCATTGAACTTCTTATCAAAAATTGGTGAAATCTCTTCTTTAGTCGTTTGTACATATTCCATTTTTTGAATATCATGGTCAGATGCTCGGCCGCCATTTTCATGGAAGTAATCAACCCGCTGTTTTAATGCTTGTAAAAACGAATCTAAAGAGTCCACCTTAATCCCGGATACTTCCGATAATGTTTCAAGCCATGTTTTAAAGGTTGGCCGCTCAATGAAAAGGGCACCGTCAGGACGGAAGGTTGGCGCAATGATGGCCTTAAACGTTTCATCCTTCTTCAACAATTGGTGGTATTCAAGAGTTGAAACTGGGTCATCTGTAGTACCGATAAATTTTACATTAGATCGTTCGATGAAGGCTCTTGGCCTGAATTCCGGCTTCTCGAGTTTTTCATTGCACTCGTCAAAAATTTCACGGGCGGTTTCCGGATTAAGAACCTTCTCGATTCCAAAAAACATTTTTAATTCCATATGTGTCCAATGATAAAGCGGGTTGCCAATTAAATGAGGCACTGTTTCCGCCCAGGCAGCAAACTTCTCCCAGTCATCAGCGTCGCCGGTAATGAACCTTTCGCCAATACCATGCATACGCATGGCTCTCCATTTATAATGGTCGCCGCCAAGCCACACTTCCGTAATGCTTCGATATGGTTTGTTTTCCCAAACCTCTTGGGGATTTAAATGGCAGTGAAAGTCAAAGATTGGCAATCCCTGCGCGGCATTTTCATAAAGTCCCTTAGCTGTCTCGGTATTTAATAAGAAATGATTATCTAAAAAAGCTTTCATTCTATTCCCTCCCAATAGTAAAGCTTTAGCTGTAAACCCTTTCAATTGCGCTAAAAAAATTTAAAAAATACATATAGTTTAATTTAATTTGTTTATTAAACTAATTAATTACAAATATAAATTATCATGTTTATCTTAATTCGTCAATGAAGGAAATCAATAATATGTTTTTCCGCCATTTAATAATTTGATATAATAGAAATACTTATAAAAGTGTATAAAATGGAGGAACTCAATGATTACCGGTGATGCGGCATATATAAAAAAAATAAATCGTTCCTTAATCATTAAGGAAATTGTAAAAGCAGGAATGATTTCCCGCGCAGATATATCCAAGGTGACTGACCTGACGAGAGCTACCATTTCTGCCCAGGTTTCTGACCTTTTGGATGAAGGACTGATTATTGAGACACAGCTTGAGCATTTTTCTGTCGGAAGAAAGCCGATTATGCTTTCATTAAACAGCCATGCAGGCTATGCCCTTGGAATCGACCTTGATTATGGTCAAATATCCTTTACGTTATCAGACCTGCTGGGTCATCCTGTTACATCTACTATTATTAAAATAAACACAACAGACTATGCAGAGATTCTTCATATATTAGTTGAGCAAATTAAAAAATATAAAGCGGAATACACTGATAGCCACTACGGAATTGTCGGAATTGTCATTGCCATCCATGGCCTTGTTGGGAAGGACGAAGTTGTTCATTTTGTACCACGACTTGGATGGGAGGATATTCATTTAAAAACCGATCTTGAAAATGAAATTGATATCGATGTTTATCTTGAAAACAATGCCAACCTAAGCTCTTTTGCAGAACGGGTATTTTTCCACCATGAAACAGATAACCTGCTTTGTGCCACTCTCTATTCTGGAATCGGAATGGGAATGATGATGAAAAATGACTTCTTCCGCGGGCATGATGGCTTTGCTGGTGAGATTGGCCATATGATTGTTGTCCCTGAAGGCAGGCCATGCAACTGCGGCAATAAAGGATGCTGGGAGAAGTACGCCTCAGAATCAAGTATATTCGAGTATCTATCCGAAAAAAGACAAATGAAAAACCTTTCCTATGAGGATATTCAAAAATGGCTTGATGAAGGTGACAAAGAAGTACACGAGCAGCTGGAACAGTTACTCTACTATCTCTCCGTCGGCTTAAATAATATGATTAATATTTACAATCCTGATGTCCTTGTGCTCGACAGTGAACTTCTAAGGATGTATCCGGATGCTCTTGATAAAATTAAGAGAAATTTACATTCGTCCATTAGTCATTACCGTGAGTTATCCATTTCTTCAATTGGGAAAAAGTCTTGCGTACTAGGTGCATGTGCCCTTGCGATTAAACATTTCCTTGGTGTTCCGATGCTGAATTTACCATTTGAACAGCAGTAGAATGAAACCGTTTCCTAAAAAACCCCCTTTAAAAAGGGGATTTTTTTTGCATAAAAAAGAAGATAGCTAAGTTCCCTTAACTATCTTCCATCATTCATATTAAGAAGCTTTTCTCTTTTCAGCCAAATCAATAGCAAGCTGTTGTGTTTTTTTCTTATTTAATGGGTATAGGAATACAAGAATTAAGAAAATTACGAGTAGAGTAACTGCCGGAACCAATGTGGCGAGTGTATGAATTCCATTCAATGTGTCCTGTGTTTGCGCCTTAAGAGTTGCATTATAACCAACTGATGCAATCGCAAAACCACCCACACCACCAGCAATCGCTTGTCCTACTTTACGGGCAAAGGAATAGATTGAATAGACAGTTCCATCTTCACGTAAACCAGTAAGGTATTCATGATAATCGATAACGTCAGTTACAAATGCCCAAACGACTAAGTTAAATAATCCGTAGCCAAACATGGCAATCGCTAAAATTCCAATAAATTGGTTTGCATTAAGGTTTGGAAGCAGATATAAAACGCCATATACAACTGCAGCAAGTAACAACCCTGCAGCAGCAACTTCTTTTTTCCCGAATTTAGCTACTAATGGCTTAACCAATGGCATTCCCACAAATACTGCTACAGATTGAATAAGACCAACCATACTTAAAGCTTTGGCATTGCCAAAATAATCTTTAAACAAGTAAACGTTTACTGCACCGATTAACATAAAAGTCACCATGAAAGCCAATGATGCAATCAAAATCCACAGTAAAGGTTTGTTTTTTGCAAGGCCCTTTAATGTTTGACTTAAATTCACTTTTTCCTTTTTTGTATCAGTGATTGTAATACGTTCTACTGACATTTTGTAGCAAGCCATATAACAAGCAATGGCAAGTACTCCAAAAATGATGGCCCCTAATAAAAAGTGATTGGCATCAGCCTTATTATTGACAAACAGAATCATTGGACCAACTACGTTAATGATTAAACCAGCTAGGTTTCCTCCTAATGTTCTCCAACTTGATAGTGAAGTACGTTCAACTGGATCACCTGTAATTACAGAAGCCATTGATCCATACGGAATATTAACCGTACTATATAATGTTCCCCATAAAATATATGTTACAAATGCATATGCTTCATAAAATCCTGTAGACATTCCCGGAATGTGTACAAACATTAACACCCCAGTGATGACAAGCGGAAATGACATTCTAAAAATCCATGGTCTGAACTTACCGTTTTTCCCTGTTTTTCTTGTGTCAATAAAACGTCCCCAAGAAACATCGGCTACGGCATCCCATAGGCGGGCAACTAAGAAAAGGGTTCCTACGAATGCAGGATTAAGACCATAAACATCTGTGTAATAGACCATTAAGAATGATGCTACTAAAATAAAGAAGAAATCGTTTCCAAAATCACCAAACAAATAACCTAATTTATCTTTCATTCCAAACGGACGAACTGCTGCTTTTTCTACATTAAAATCTGGTGCCTGTACTCTTGCACTTTGTGCCATGGTTACCCCTCCGTTATAATTTTTATTTGTAATCCTTTTCAAAAAACAGTTAAAAATAATTTGTACATCTCGAGATTGGTTTATACTTCCATTAATTTGTTTAATAAACTAACAAATCAACTTCGTATATGTAGAATATCACCATCGACTTTTTTCGTCAATAACTTTATGTAAGCGCTAATATAAAAAAATTTACCAATTCATATGTTGAAAACTATAATGGTCACCTAATGTTCAAGAACTTCACCCATTGTTCAAAATTGAGCAAAGTAAATTTCTTATAATAGAAGTAATGAAATCATTTAAAACAGATGGGTAGTGTGTTGATGGAGAAATTACTTTATATTACCGCAAATCCAAAGGGTCTTGAAAAATCAAAAGGGTTGCAAATTGGAGAGGCTTTTCTCGAATCCTTTATAAATGAAAGGCCGGATGTAGAAATTAAGAGAATGGATTTATTCCAATTAGATTTTGTCCAAATGGATGCCGATTTAGTATTTGCACGCGGAAAATTAGCAGGATACGGCTATACATTAGACCAGCTTTCAGAAACCGAAAGAGAAAAAATCCTTAAAATGCACGCTCTTGCAGATGAATTTATTGGATTTGACTACTATGTCTTTGTTTCACCATTATGGAATTTAAATTCACCGGCGGTCTTGAAAGCATTCCTCGATAATCTATTTATTGCAGGAAAAACCTTCACCCATACTCCTAACGGACCAAAGGGATTATTATCAGGGAAAAAGGCGATTCACATTCAAACCCGCGGGGGCCAATATACAGGTTCCCCTATCCAGGAATTAGAGTCTGGAGACCGTTATTTAAAAATTGCCCTTAATTTCCTAGGAATTGACGTCATGAATAGTATCATTGCTGAGGGCTTGGACCTTTATCCGCAAAAGGTCCCGGAAATTGTTGCCGCTGCCAAAGAAAAAGCACGTTTAGCCGCGAAGGAACTTGCGGGCATTTCTCAGCCTGTCCTCCTATAATATGAATAGCTTCCCTTCTATTGGGAAGCTATTTTTGTATAAAAATTTCCCGGAAAATGTCGAAGCTCAACAGACTTATTCCTTTATTTTTTGTCGGAATTTCCCTTCTTATAGTATAATCGGATTATAGGAACGAACCACTCCTGACCAAAAGAACATAGTAGCGGAGATCATTGAATGTTAAAAGATTTTGTTTCAAATACTGCCCTATTAATATCAGCTTTTTTTGTCTTAGGGCAATTATTCAAAAATAGACCATTAAAGGCTTCTTCACCATTGTCCACTAAACTATATTGGGGACTTTTCTACGGTATCCTTGGAAACATACTCATGATTTTTAGTATTAAAATTTCTACCACAACAATTGCCGACCTCCGCCATTTAGCAATCGTTCTTGCAGCTGCTTTCGGGGGATTCATTCCCGCGATGCTCGCTTCTGCCCTTATTGTAATAGGGAGATTTCTGCTTTTCAGTTATAGTGATGCAGCTCTTTATGCTTCTATCGGAATGCTGTTTATAGCGATCATAAGCAGCGGCTTAGCAAGATTGAATTATAATTTTACAATGAAAGCTTTTTTCATGAACCTGATCGGATTATTTATCCTAACAATCGTTTTTACCATCAATATTGAAGATCCAATTGTATTAAAAAAATTGTTAATCATGCATTATATTTTTTCGTTAACAGGCGGATTTATCGCCTATCATTTTTCTGTGTTTATCGCCCATTCAAATGAAAACCAAAGAAAATTAAAGAATAGCCTTATCGAACTGAAAGAAACACAGCATAAATTAGAAAAATCCAATGAACGATTAAACCAACTCTCTTATGTAGACGGATTAACCGGTGTGGGAAATCGCAGATATTTTGATACGAAACTGGCAAAGGCGTGGCTTCGCGCTCAATCGGATCAAGTCCCAATTTCATTACTAATGTTCGACATTGATTTCTTTAAAAAATATAATGATACCTATGGCCATCTTACTGGTGATTATTGCTTGCAAACCATTGCCCAAGCTATTAACAATCTCGTAACGGAAGATTCAAGCTATAAACTCTGCCGTTATGGCGGTGAGGAATTCAGCCTCATCATGCCTGCAGCAAACCGGGAAAATGCCGAACAATTTGCCGCACTAATCAAGAAAACTGTTAAGGAACTAAATATTCCCCATATTAAATCAGAAATAGCAGAAATCGTCACCCTAAGCATCGGGATCGCCTCATTCATCCCTGGTCCGGCAGCCAAACCGGAGGATTTGATTCAGTTGGCAGACGAGGCCCTTTATACTTCAAAAACAAAAGGCAGGGACACGATTTCCGTTTTGTAACAAAATAAGACCGGGCAGAAGCCCGGTCTTTTTGAGTTAAATCATAGAAAATCTTCCCGCTGAGGTGTAAAAACATCCAGTATGATCGAGTCATCTTCAAGCGCTTTAACCCCATGCAAAGTATTTGAAGGAATGTAGATGCTGTCCCCTTTCACCACTTGCTGGACGTTTCCATCCAAATTGAACTCAAAACTTCCTTGAACAATATAACTTACCTGTTCGTGCGGGTGGGAGTGGATTGCACCAATGGCATCCTTTTGGAAACTTACTTCTGTCATCATCAGGCTTCCGCCCCTTCCCAAAAGCTTCCTTTTGGCACCTTCTCCTGCTTCCACAGAATTTTCCTTATTTCCAAAGCAAAACAAGTCAATCACCTCAACTTTACATATTTATCTTGTAGCTTCTACCCTGCCTGAGATAATGGAATTGATCTCCTCAAGAGATGGATTCCCTTCCCAATCACCCTTAAATTGAGTTGCCAACGCGCCTAAAATATTGGCCCTGGTTAAAGCCATTTCTAGGGATACATGAGTCAAAGCAGCCTCGTTATCTAAATACACAGAGAGGAACCCTGCTGCAAACGCATCACCAGCCCCGACCGTATCAATGACCTGTGTGACTACATGTGGGGCTGCTTTAACAGAATCGCCGTTGATAAAGCCCATCGATCCCTCGGCACCGAGCTTTAAGATAACTACTTTCGGCCCCATTTGCAGGAATCTCTCTCCATATTCTTCAATGGATTGTTGACCTAATAGGAACTCTGCTTCCTCCACGCCTGGCAGAAACACATCACATAGCGGGATAAGCGAAAGTAAAACACTCCGCGCCCTCTCCTCACTCCAGAGCTTTCTCCGTAAATTTGGGTCAAAGGAAATGGTCAGTCCCATATCCTTGGCCATTTCCATTGCTTTTCGGATAGCTTCGGCAGCATTTTCACTTAAGGCCGGTGTTATTCCTGTGACATGCAAATGCTTGACACCAGCAAACCACTCTTTTTGCACATCTTCTGGCAGAAGATTGCTAGCGGCTGAGTTTTTCCGATAATAATAAACGGTTGGATCACCATAGCTTTTACTTTCTTTAAAATAAACCGCCGTAGGTTTTTCCGCATCACGGAGGGCATAGGATACATCTACTCCCTCTCCGCCAAGTGTTGACAAAATAAAGTCACCAAACGGATCTTTTCCTAGTTTACTGACCCATCTAACCTTCTTGCCTAAACGTGTCAGGGTGATGGCAACATTTGATTCGGCACCTGCCAGGGACTTAGTAAAGAGCGGCTCATACTTAATCCCTTTTTTCCCGATTGTTTGAAAAAGAACCATGCTTTCCCCAATTGTCAGTACATCCGTACGGTTATTTGGCTGCATGTACCTGCACCTCTTTAGCTAGTCTAGTATACGCCGCAGCTAATTGCGTAATTTGCTCAAAATCACCTTTTTTAATTAACTCATTGTTTACTAGATTTCCACCGAGCCCTACTGCAATGGCTCCGTAGCCCAAAACCTCTTTGATATTGTCCAGATTCACTCCGCCTGTTACCATCATGGGAATATGGTTAAGCGGTCCTCTAATATCTTTAATATATTTCACTCCCATTGAGCCGACTGGGAAAACCTTAACAGCGCTTGCCCCGAGGCGATACGCCCGGACAATCTCAGTAGGAGTCAGCGTTCCAGGCCAAACTTCCACACCTTGTTCAAGTCCGTATGCCAATACCTCTTCATCCAGGTTTGGCGACACAATATATTCAGCACCTGCATGAACCGCTTCCTTTGCCATCTCAAGGTCCAAAACGGTTCCCGCACCAATTCGTAATTGACTGCCAAATTTCCCTTTCAGATCATCAATCATATTAAGGGCTCCATCGGTGTTTAATGTCACTTCTAAAAATGAAACTCCGCCTGCTGCAAGGGCTTTGGCTGTGTCTTCACCACTGCCGTTTGGAATGCCGCGAATAATTGCCACAATTTTTTCTTGTTTTAATAAAGAAACTAAGTTTTGCTCCATTGAAACTGCCTCCATTACTGAGTTCTTTTTCGCATAAGAGTTTAAATACCTATAATGTTACACCCGTTTTAAAAATAGCAATCTCTCTAAAGTCATTTTTCTCATTGTTTACAAACTCACCACTGGCCACTTTAATCACATAGTCAATAAATTGTCTCAAGACGACATCAGCTGATTGCTCCAGCAATACTCCGGCGTCAAAGTCAATCCAATGAGGCTTCGCTTCAAATAGCGGGGTATTGGTCGAAATCTTCATGGTTGGAACATAAGTGCCAAACGGTGTTCCCCGTCCGGTTGTAAAGAGAACCATTTGACAGCCGGCAGAAGCCAGCGCAGATGCGGCAACAAGGTCATTTCCTGGGGCGCTCAACAGGTTTAGTCCTTTTTTCTTTAATCTTTCGCCATATTTTAACACATCCGTCACAGTGGAAGTGCCTGCTTTTTGTGTACAACCGAGCGATTTATCCTCAAGGGTAGTGATCCCGCCCGCTTTATTCCCTGGTGATGGGTTTTCATACACAGGCTGATTATTGGCGATAAAGTACTGTTTAAAGTCATTGATTAATTCAACCGTTTTATCAAAAACCTCTTTATTTTCTGCCCGTTCCATGAGAATCGTTTCCGCTCCGAACATTTCAGGCACCTCAGTTAACACCGTGGTTCCACCCTGGGCAGCAAGAAAATCCGAAAGTCTTCCAAGCAATGGATTGGCCGTGATTCCTGAGAGGCCATCTGAACCCCCACATTTCAATCCAAGTTTTAGTTCGGATAATGGGACCTCTTCGCGCTTATCGCTTTTGGCATTTTCATAGATTTTTTTTAAAAGCTTAACGCCTTCCTCAATCTCGTTGCCAACCTCTTGGGAAGCGAGGAATTTCACACGGCCTTCATCAAATTCGCCAAGGCTTTCCTTAAATTCATAGAGATTATTATTCTCGCAGCCAAGCGCTAACACGAGGACGCCGCCAGCATTAGGATGAAGGGCTGCATCCTGCAAAATGGTCCTTGTGTTGTGATGGTCGTCGCCAAGCTGGGAGCAGCCATAATTGTGTTTTAATACAAGGATATTTTCAAACGGGCTGATATCGCCCACTTCCTTTTGGAAACGTTTGATAATCGTTTCTGCGACACCGTTGACGCAGCCAACAGTCGGTACGATCCACAATTCATTGCGGATTCCGACGGTACCGTTTTTCCGCCTGAAGCCTTTAAAGGTCAGGTTCTCATTTTTATAAGGATTTTCGGCTAGCTTCTGGCTAAATTGATAGTCTTTTATTCCATCAAGATTGGTTTTCGTATTTTGTGTATGAACATGCTCACCGGCAGATATTACTTTTGTAGCATGCCCGATCGGATAGCCATATTTCACGATAAATTCATTTTCTTGAATATCCTTAACAGCGATCTTATGTCCACGTGTCAGGTCATCTTTGAGCTCAACCTCACGCCCATTGACCGAAATGGATTGGCCTTTTTGTAAATCCTGCAATGCAACAACAACATTATCATTTTCATTAATCTGGATATATTCCAACATTGCTTAAATCCCCCTTATCTTGCCGTTTTCTCCTTTAAGACTGCTTGGGCGGCCTGCTTCATTCCCTTTGTTTCGATTTCGTACAAATAATGGGTAACAGCATCCGTTAGCCCCGTAACAGAATTTAAGTCCATTCCCCAATTTTTCTCGTATCCTAAAACTACACGAACAATTTCTTTTAGACTTTCACTGGTTCCGTCAAAGCTGTCCCATTGCGCTTTGAACAACTCAAGAATGTCTTGGTCATCACTAAGATTAATATCTTCCGCACCTCTTTTTCCCTTATAAAAAGCAAACAATGCAGCTAGAGAGAATACTAGTTTTTCAGGCAATTCCTTTTTACGGTTGATATATTCTAATAGAGATGGCAGGTCTCTAGTTGTATATTTAGAGATGGAATTCAATGAAATACTCATCAGAAAATGCTTGATATATGGGTTTCTAAATCGGTCCAGAACATCATTCGCAAAAGAAGCTAATTCTTCGGCCGGAAGATCTAATGTCGGAATAATTTCGTCAAAAATAAGCTCTTTAATAAAGCTGCCCATCACCGGATGCTCGACCGCTTCGGCAACTGTTTCTAAACCGTAAAGGTAGGAAACTGGTGTCATCGCGGTATGAGCGCCGTTTAAAATCCGCACCTTTCTTGTCCGATACGGTGTTAGGTCATCAACAAACATGGTGTCTAATCCAGCCAAATGGGTTGGAAATTCTTCTTTTATCCACTGAGGCCCTTCAATGACGAAGTTGTAGAATTGTTCACTGGCAACGACAAAATCATCCTGGTAGCCAAGCTCTTCCGTCATTTCTGTGATCGTATCGACAGGAAAGCCTGGAACAATCCGGTCAACGAGGCTATTGCAAAATGTATTGGCATCATTGATCCATTGAACAAATTCCGCACCAAGGCTCCAAGCAGCGGCATATTGGAGAATCATTTCTTTTAGTTTCTCGCCATTTTTTTCAATAAGTTCACAAGGAATGATGATTAACCCTTTGCTGTTATCCCCGTTAAAAGCCTGGAAACGGTGGTAGAGAAATGCCGTCAGCTTTCCAGGAAAGCTCTTTTGCGGGCGGTCCTCCAAGCGGTCCGTTTCCTGATAGGCGATCCCAGCTTCTGTTGTATTGGAAAAAACAAAGCGCAGTTCTGGACTTTGGGCGAGTTCAAGATATTTTTCATATTCCGTATAAAGGTTTAAGCCTCTATTGATGGATTGGATTAAGGTATGCTCCTTGACCGGCTTACCATCCTTCATCCCTTGCAAATAAAGCGTATATAAGCCATCCTGGGCGTTTAACTTTTCTACCTTTTCATACCCGCGTGGCTGAACAACCACAATACTTCCGTTAAAAAGGTTAGCTTTATTCATAACATCGATTTGCCAATCAACAAAAGCCCGTAAAAAGTTTCCTTCGCCAAATTGCAGGACCTTTTCCGGATAGGATTCAATGCCTTGGATGGTCTTTCGATTAAGTTTCTGCAAAGTTATCTCTCCTTTTATGCACACGTGAACATTTTCCCATTTTATAAAACCGTTTAAAAGCTTCCCGCCCTTTAAACGGTATAAGTTTACTTCACTAAGGATACAGACTTTCTGATCACTAATTCCGTTTCAACAAAAATCTTATCACCTTTGTTTTCATTATTTTCAATCACTTCAAACAGTTTTTCAGCGCCTAGTTTACAGATTTTTTCAACTGGTTTCTTGACAGTTGTCAAAGGCGGGTTTGTATACTGTGCCGAGGCTATATCATCAAAGCCTGTGATCGAAATATCCTCCGGAACATGTAACCCTTTGGCAAATGCTGCATGGAGAGCACCGACTGCCATATCATCATTTGAGCAAAAGACGGCGGTAGGCGGATTGTCTAAGGCGAGCAGATTTTCCATTGCTTCATATCCGCTTTGCAAGTCATAATTTCCTTTTACCATATACTCCTTGCGGATTGGGATATCATTTTCCATCAATGCCTGCAGGTAGCCTTCCCTGCGTTCCAGTGTGGATTGGAAGCCTGTAATCCCTTCAATAATCGCAATATTGGAATGGCCATTTTCAATCAAATAATTTACAGCATGGCAGGAGCCCTCATGATCATTTGATAGAATGTTAATGATTGACTGATCGTTGATTTCCCGATTCATCACCACAAGCGGAATTTTTTGATTTAACACATGATATATAAAGGAATTATCAGCGTCACTTTGGCTCATTAAAATAATGCCGTCGAACCTTTTGCTATGAATCGTGGAAAAGTCTTCATAATCGTCAATTCCTCTGACGAATAAATTGTAATCCTCATTGATGACGGCATTTACGCCAGTTACCGCATCAGCAAAGAAACTGGAAGATGTTCCATTGGATATGCTCGTAAAGAAAAGGCCGATGGTATAAGACTTTTGAGTGACAAGGCTTTTGGCATTAAAATTTGGTGTATAGTTAAGCTGAGCGGCTATGTCAAGGATCTTTTTCTTCGTATTTGGCTTGATTAGCGGACTGTCATTCAAGGCTCTGGATACAGTCGTATGGGATACATTTGCTAATTTCGCGATATCTTTAATTGTAACCATTTTGTTTCACCCTTTATTTACCTTCCGCTTTTCATTTTACTTGGAATAACGCTTTTTGAAAAGACGAGAGACTAAATTTGCGCTCTCGTCTTTTACATGAAAATTATAATTCAAAGCCAAAGTATTCGTTTGCGTTTTGATAGCTGATTCCTTGAACAATTTTACCTAAAAATTCGATGTTATTAGGCACTTCGCCATTTTCTACCCATTCAGCAATGAGGGCGCAGACAATTCTTCTGAAATATTCATGTCTTGTATAGGATAAGAAGCTTCTTGAGTCAGTCAGCATGCCAATGAAGCGGCTGAATAGGCCCATATTGGACAGTGATTTCATTTGCTCAATCATGCCAGCTTTATTGTCATTAAACCACCAGGCTGTTCCGAATTGAATTTTCCCTGGGACTCCACCGCCTTGGAAATTGCCAATCATGGCGGCAATGATATTGTTATCGTTTGGATTTAATGAATAGATAATCGTCTTCGGAAGTCCGCTTTCCTGTTCGATCAAATCCAGCAGTTTAGCTAATGGCTTGGCAATGTTCTCATCATTAATCGAATCCCAGCCCGTATCCGGCCCCAATACCTTAAACATTTTTGAATTCGTATTACGTAATGCATTAATGTGAAGCTGCATAGCCCAGCCTAATTCCGCATAATGTTTACCTAAAAACTTAAAGGTATAGGTTTTGAATTTCTTTTCATCTTCTAGGGAAACTTTATTCCCCTTCAAGGCTTCGCTGAAAATCACTGCTGCTTCTTCTTTCGTAGTGTCAGCATACAACATTTGATCAATGGCGTGGTCAGAAACCAAGCAGCCAACAGAATGAAAGAACATGATTCTTGACTCAAGTGCTGTTAAATAGTCGTCATAAGAGTTAATAGACACTCCTGAAACCTCTTGCAGCTTTTCAACCCATGGGAGGAATGTATCACGGTTAATTTCCAATCCTTTATCAGGTCTGAAGCTTGGTAAAACCTTGACAGCAAAACTTGAATCTTCTTTAAGCTTAAGGTGATATTCCAGGCTGTCCACAGGATCATCTGTTGTGCAAACTACTTTTACATTTGATTTTGTAATGAAATCCCGAGCGCCAAAGCCCTCACTATTCAATTGTGCATTTACTTTCTCCCAAATTTCTGGTGCACTTTCCTCATCAAGTAAATCATAAATCCCGAAAAACCTTTGTAATTCTAAATGAGTCCAATTATAAAGCGGGTTTCCAATTGTCATTGGAACGGTTTTCGCCCACGCCATGAATTTGTCATAGTCATTTGCGCTGCCGGTAATGAATTCCTCTTGAACCCCATTTGCCCGCATTAAGCGCCATTTATAATGGTCACCATATAACCAAGCTTCGGTAATATTTTTAAATGTTTTATTTTCATAAATTTCCTTTGGACTTAAATGGCAATGATAATCGATTATTGGCATTTGCTTTGCATAATCATGATATAAACGGACAGCAGTTTCATTTTTCAAAAGAAAATTTTCATCCATAAAGTTTTGCATATGTCCACCATCTTCCTAGTAAGTAAATTATTGTTAACGTTAACAAATTGATTAAAAAAATTTGTAGTTAGTAGCAACATTTTTCGATAGTTCAGGACAATGTTAACGTTAACATTCATAATTTTATTTTACCTTAGAACAGAATAGATTGCAATCGGTTTCAAAGAAATGCCAAGTAAAACCTGGATAGAAAAAAATCTACACAGGTTTTACGCTGGAGGAAATGTTTAGCTTGTCCGGACCCGCTTCCGATATTCAGATGGAGTCACTCCTGTTTTACGCTTAAATAAGTTACTAAAATACGTAATATCTGAATAACCAAGTCGATCAGCTATTTCAGAAATCCTTAAGGAGGTTCTCTCAAGCAGTTTTTTTGCTTCATTCATCCGGATTTCAAGAACAAAGTCAACAAAGTTCTGTTCTGTTTTATCTTTAAAAAGCTTACTTAAATAACTTGGATTCAAATGCACGTAGTTGGCCACTTCAGATAATGTGACCTCTCCTGGAACTTTGCTTTTGACGTATTGAATGACCTTCTCAACGGTGGATAATTCTGATGGATCGGCTTCTTTTTGTGGGGCAGCTGCCATTTCTTCACTTTCCTGGCGATGCTTTACCCATTTGTCCAGACATTCTTTCAATTCTTCAAGCTCTACCGGCTTAAGCAGGTAGTCAAATACCCCTGACCTTAGGGCATGCTGTACATACTTAAAATCATCGTAACCGCTGATCATAATACAGTCAGTACGAGACTCGCCATTTGCCAATGCCGTAACGAAGGCTAACCCGTCCATCACGCCCATCCTTACGTCTGTCATAACGAGATCAGCCGGCTTTTCCTTTAAAAAATCCAGAGCCTCCAAGCCATTTGTGCATTCCCCGATTACCTCAAAGGGCAGCTCTGCCTTGGCGATTGTATGCCGCAGTGCTGTACGAACCCATTTCTCATCATCAACCAAGAGTATTGTGTACATGCCATCACTTCCCAATAAAGCAAAAAAATTTATGTTCTTGACTCCTGATCCTTCAATCAGCTACCCGATAAGCCTGTTCATCGGCAAGCGAATGCTTATGACTGCTCCACTGCCTTCGCTGCTTTCAACGCTGATGCCATACTCGTCGCCAAAAAGGTGCACAATTCTTCGATGTACATTCACCATACCGATTCCGGGCCCGCCTTCCATGACATCTTTTTGTCTTAGATTCTGGCGGATTTCTTCCAGCCTCAGCGGAGAAATCCCCACTCCATTGTCCTGAATTCTAATGATATAGGCATCCTCTGATTCCTCAAGCGCCGTGACGCTGATTTTTGAGATACCACCGGACGGTTCAAGCCCATGCTTAAAGGAATTTTCAACGATCGGCTGAATCGAAAATTTGGCAATGGTCTGTTTTTTCGCCCAGTCAGGAATCGAGAATTCATACTCGAATTTATCAGCAAAACGGTGCTTCTGTATTCGAAGGTATACCTTTGTGTGGAGAATTTCTTCGTCCAGCTTCACGATTTGCGAATTATTATTTATATTATAACGCAATAATTTGGCCAATGCCGCGGAAATATCCGATATTTCCTCCATCCCATTTTCCAAGGCCATTCCGCGAATGGTTTCTAGAGAGTTAAACAAAAAATGAGGGTTAATTTGCGCCTGAAGTGCTTTCAGTTCAATTTCTTTTTGACGCAGCAGCATTTCCGTTTCCCTGATTTTAGAAAGATATACTTCATCTACAAGCTCATTTAATCGGATGAGCATTTTATTAAACCCTTGCGTTAGGTCGCCAATCTCATCTTTTGATAAAACCTCGACCTGGCCGCTAAAATCTCCTTTTTCCACTCGCCTCATCATTTTTTGCAATCCGATTATCGGCTTTATGATATTTTCTGCCAAACCCGCACCGAGGATGATCGCAATCAGCATGGTGATGACCGCCATAATAAAAATGGTATTTCGGATATTGACAGAACTCTTGATTAGTTCTTTATAGGGAATGGATGTGATGACAGTCCAACCAAGAAACCCGGAATGGTTATAGGTGAGTAATTTCTTCTGTTCCCCGCTTGTAACAAAGGAACCGCTCTCCCCTTGGAGAATTTTTTGCATATTTTGCAGTGACGCCTTCTTCCCTAGTTGAGAAAAGTCTGGATTATAGACGTAGTTTCCCTGTGAATCTACAATATACATAAACCCGGAATGACCAATATTGACTTGGCTGGCAATTTCCTTAAACCTCTTAAAATTAACATCTACCACTATAAAACCGACTGGTTTCAGGGTTTTTGGGCTAAACAATCTTCTGGCAATGGATATAACATGCTCTTTGTTCTCGTTATCTTCAAGTGTACGTGTAAAAATAACTGGTTCAGCTGTTTCGGGCAGGATTCTATCAAAAAACTTCGGTTGAAACGCCTCCATTGGATGAAACCGATTGTAGCGGACATCGATTGCATCGACTGTAGCTACATTATTCAAGGAAATCGTAATGTTAGCGATGTCCGATCTTGAATAGGCAGCATTTTGCAACACCTTTTTGATATTAGCTGTCCCGCCACTCGAGTTTAATTCCTCTTCGGTCGTCATTTGGAGAAACCGATTCACCGCTTGGTTATTCAAAATTTTTAATATTTCAATCTCAAAATCACCCACATAATACTCAATATGGGTATTTACCTGCCTGATGATTTGCCAGCTGTATGAACGTGCTTCACTCTCAAGTACTTCCACTGATTTCTGGTAGGAAAAAAAGCCGATAAAACTAATCGGCACAATCACAAAAAGTGCAGAAAAAACAAACAGCTTACGAACCAGGGACTGATCTTTCATGAGCAGTGCGTGCGCTAACCGCTCCAACATATTTCTTCTTAAACGCTGCATAACTCACCTTATTTCTAGGGTACATGAAAAAAGAAAGACTATGCAAAATGAATTCATTTTAAGCATAGTCTCTCCAGTTATTTTTTCCTTACATTCAAAAATTATTTTCTAGCTGCATCGATTGCATCAAGAACATCGCTATAGTCAGCACGGTACTTATCAATTACAGGTTTAACTTTATTCTGCCAAGGCTTAACATCTTTTACCTCAACAATCTTTACACCAGACTCTTCAATTTTCTTCTGAGAGTCTTTCTCCATTTTATCCCATTCTGCGCGTTCTGTTTCCACAGATTCTTTAGCAGCTTCCTGGATAATCTTTTTATCTGCATCACTTAATTTATCCCAAACAGTTTTGCTGGCTAAAAGAATTTCAGGTACACGCTGGTGGCCGTCAAGAATTAAATTCTTCGCTACTTGATAATGGTTAGCAGAAACATAGCTTGGTGTATTGTTTTCAGCTCCATCGATTACGCCTGTTTGAAGTGAGCTAAATACTTCTCCGTAAGGCATTGGAGTGGCACTGCCGCCTAGTGCTGCAATTAAGTCAATATTAATCTGGTTTTGTTGTACACGGATTTTTTGGCCTTTCAGATCATCAACGCTCTTGATCGGCTTAGTAGAATAGAAGCTACGTGCACCTGAATCATAGTAGGCAAGACCTTCCATTTTAGACGCTTCTAAGCTCTTTAACATTTCCTGGCCTTTTTCACTGTTTAAGAATTTCCATTCATGTTCGGAACTGTCAAAGATATATGGAAGACTGAATACACCTAGAGGCTTACTGAATTCAGCCAATGGTCCGGCACTTACACGTGTGAATTCAACCGCTCCCAATTGAACTTGTTCAATGACAGATTTCTCATCGCCAAGCGAGCCATTCGGGAATACGCTAATTTTAATGCGGCCATCTGATTTTTTGTTCACAAGCTCAGCAAACTTCTTATCTCCCAATACAGTTGGATAGTTATCAGGATGAGTATCAGCCAAACGGAAAGAATATGTTTTTCCTTCTGATTTTGCGCCTTTATCTCCATCAGTTTTTGCTTTATCTCCCGCGCCGCCACAAGCGGAAAGAACTAAACTTGCTCCAAGGACTGCGCTTAGCGCAACGGATGTACGTTTTGTTGACTTATTCATATTAAATCCCCTTTCCAAATTGTAAATTCGATTTTTTTATATAGATGAATTTTGAAACCGATTTTAATGACCTAACACTTTTGGCAACCATAATGAAATCTCTGGTATATAGGTTAACAGCATCAATGCTGCCACAAGTACCAATCCAAACGGTGCCATTGCCTTGGCCGCTTTCATGATCGGGACTTCGCCGATGGCGGAGCCTATGAAAAGAACCGTTCCAACCGGAGGTGTCAAAAGACCAATCCCTAAGTTCAACATTAGAATGATACCGAAATGAACCGGATCCATACCCATTGCTGTAACAACAGGAAGCAAGATTGGTGTCATAATCAGAATAAGCGGTGCCATATCCATGCCACATCCGAGGATTAGGAGCAAAACGTTGATGATCAATAGGATAATAACCGGATTATCAGAGATACTTAATAAGCCATCTGTTACCATATTAGGAATTTGTAAGAATGCTAGTACATAACCTAAAGCATTGGATGCTGCAATCAGGAACAATACCATGGAAACCGTCCTAAAGGTACGAATTAGAATGTCCCACATCCGGCTGAACGGAATTTCCTTAAAGACGAAGAAGGTTACAATAATCGCGTACAATACGGCAATAGCTCCTGATTCAGAAGCAGTGAACCAGCCCGAGAATATTCCACCTAGGATGATCACGATAGGCATGATCGAAATAATTCCATCTTTGATTACTTTCGGTCTATCTTTTTTGTCAATGACAGTTGTTTGCGTGAAGCCTTGGCGGATAGCCAAAATGCGGGCTACAAACATAAGTGTTACACAAAGCAGGATTCCTGGTACTACACCAGCCATGAATAGAGTTGCTATGGATACACCGCCGGAAGCAAGTGAGTACAAAATTAAGTTATGGCTTGGCGGAACAACTACGCCCTGAATCGCAGCAGCAGAAGTTAAGCCAGTTGCAAATTCTTTACTGTATCCTTTTTTCTTCATCATCGGAATCATAACTGAACCAATTGACGATACGTCGGCAGCAGCAGAACCCGAGATATTTCCGAACAATAGACAAGCAAGAACGTTTACCATCGCCAAACCGCCACGGACACGGCCGACTACGAGCATCGCAAAGTTAATTAAGCGAGCGGCTAAGCCCCCTTCATTCATTAACTGTCCAGCCAGAATGAAGAACGGGATGGTTAATAACGCAAATGAATTGACACCTTGTATCATCCGTTGTCCAATAACCTCAAGCGGCATATTCAAATAGATCATTGTGAGTACAGTTGAACCTGCCAATGTCAGTGCCACCGGGAAACGCAACAGCAACATGATAACAAAGCTTGAAAGTAGAATGATTATCGCAATAGTTGTTTGATCCATGTTAGTGGCCACCACCTTCAACATTGTGTCTTTTCGTGTTAATACCAATCAATTGCAAGAAAGCGTATATGATCATCATAAAGCCTGTAATTGGCATGACAGCATATTCCCATGCGTTCGATAATTTAGTTGCCGGTAAAGTGGAATCACTCATTAAAACGGTAAAATCCCAGCCGTATTTCAGCAAATAATACCCGAATGCCATGGTAGCAAGCGATACCACCTTATCGATGACCTTAATCACTGCCGGAGGCAGTTTTGCGGTAAAGGATTCAATGGCTAGATGCAGTTTTTCGCGAACGCCAATGGCAATTCCCATAAACGAAAACCAGCATAATAACAGAAGAGTAACTTCCTCTGACCAAAACAATACGAAATTAAACAATTTCCGAGTAAAAACTTGGAGCGTTACGATGATAATCATGACGATCAGTGAACCTATCGCGACTTTTTCAAACAGGCTATCTATAAATAGGCAAAATCGTTTTAGCGCTTTCACTACCAAATCCTCCTCCTTTTTTCGACTTTTTTTAATCTTTTTGATTTTGTAAGTGCTTTCTAAAATTATTGTAAATGTTTTCATTCCTGTCGTTAACCCTGCTAATTTTAGATTTTTTTATACTTTTTTTAGGTTATCTTAAAAGTTCGACAAAAAATGGACTAAATTCTAAAAAAAAGAAGAACGGGGCATCGCAGACTTTAGCCCCGTTCTCAATTATTTTTATTTTTCTTTAGCACTACGCTTCTGCTTCATTCATTTCGCAAGCGTGAATTTCACAATTTATGATGGCTTCATCAAACGTTGTTGCTGTACCAGTGATTCTTGCAGAGCCGTAAAATTTTCGTCCCAATTCAATCGCACTTAATTTTAATTTCTCATTCTCCGGGTCCTTTTCCAATTCTGTCAATACCTCATAATACTTGGATTTATTCTCCAAAATGGTTGATGATTTAAATAAAAAGATGGGGCCGAAAACGATAAAAGCGGCTAAGATAGGTGTAGCATAATAGAGTAAATGAACCATTTAAATCCCTCCGATATACTTTTTCCACATATTTGTCGTAATTTTGAGAAAAAAAAGGTAAAATTTGTTGAAACCTGCTGAATTTACCTGTAAAATTTTCCTAACAGGTCATTTGGATGGTGAAGTTAATGGAAGTAACAAAACATCTTTTCTTAAATCTATCCATTTTAATCATCTTTCTCTTTTTCAGTTTTATTTTAGTCGACAAAAGTAAAAAGATTACCCTTTCTAAGTCCTCGTATATCGTATTTTTTATTGTGATGCTGTGGATTTGCATCCAATTTTCCTATAATCCTATTTCTTCCGCTAGATTCGATTTAAGAATCATCCCACTCGTCATTGGCGGATTATATATAGGTATTGGTCCGATTTTGGTAGCGGCTGCCATTATTATGAGAAGCTTTTTTGGAATTAATTCTGGCTTGTTCTTAACGACCCTGCTTTTTATTCCCTATGCCATTGTTGTTTGGCGGATTTTCCCATGGTTTTGGAAGCAAGGTCCTGGAAGACGCATTTTCATATCTATTTGCTTCGGAATGACTTTGAGTGCTTTGACAGTAATGGGCATGGTATTATCGGATACCCATGCTTATTGGCTCGATGTTTGGATCGCTTATTTAATAATCCCCGCACTTGGAATTGGAATTATCTCCTATGCTATTGAATTCATTAAAAAAAATATTGAAATGAGACAGCAATTAGTAAAGGCGGAAAAGTTAAAAGCGGTGGAACAAATGGGTGCGGCCATTTCACATGAAATCAGAAATCCCTTGACGGCGGCAAGCGGATTTGTACAGCTTTTGGAGGATGACCATCTCCCAAGGCAAAAGAGAAAAGAATACTTATCCATCGTCAAGGAAGAACTAAATTCTGCAGAAAAAGTCATCCAAGATTATTTGACTTTTGCCAAGCCTTCCATCGAAACATACGAGGAGCTTAATCTTAAAAGTGAACTCAAGCAAATCATCAATATTGTCCAGCCTTTAGCTAAACAGAATTCTGTTGAGATTATTACCGACTTTTCAGTTATTGGAATGATTAAAGGAGATCGGCAAAAATTTCGCCAATGCTTTGTGAATGTTTTAAAAAATGCCATTGAAGCAATGCCAAATGGAGGATATTTGAGTGTATCAACTGAATTTAATCAAACCTATGTAACGATCTGTGTCAATGATACAGGCATGGGCATGACAGACAAACAAATCGAACGGCTTGGAGAGCCGTTTTACTCGACAAAAGGGAAAAATGGCACAGGCCTTGGTATGATGGTTGTCTACAGTATTGTCCGGGCCATGGGTGGAACCATTTCGGTAGAAAGCAAAGAAGGCGTAGGGACAACCTTTTTATTCAAATTTCCCACTCTTACATCCATTTTTAAAAATCAAATATGATGAAAACCGACGGTACATTCGTGCCGTCGGTTTTTTGCTGTTTTCTTACTTACCGATAAACATTTGCGACCAATGCTTTCCTGTTTCTTCAAACCCTACACCAATATGAGTAAAGTTAGGGCTGAGAATGTTTTTGCGGTGGCCTTCACTGTTCATCCAGGCATTCACTACCTCTTGTGGGGTCCGCTGTCCTTGCGCAATATTTTCTCCTGCTGATTTATAAGTGACACCAAAGTCCCTCATCATGTCAAATGGTGAGCCATACGTTGGGCTTGTATGAGAGAAATAGTGGTTTTGCTGCATATCTAGGGCCTTCTTTTGAGCGACACTGCTTAACTGTGTATCCGCCTTTAAGGCTGGAAGCCCATTTTTGCTACGCTGGGCATTCGTTAAATCAATCACCTGCTGCGCATATTGACCGACTGTGCCAGTAGCCGGTGCAGTACTTTTGGCTGGTGCCTTAGGCTGCGGCGCCGGTGTCGTCTGCTTCGGTGCAGGAGCAGGTGCCGGTGCTGGTGCAGGAGCCGGTTGAGTCTGCTTTGGTGCTGGTGCCGGGGCCGGTGCAGGAGCCGGCTGAGTCTGCTTCGGTGCTGGTGCTGGCGTCGGCACGTTTACATTTGGTCCCTGTAGGAACGGCTGTGCCTGCTCGATCACGCCCGTTTGGAACCAATTGCCTTGACTAGGGTCAAGACGGACAAATTGATATTTGGCATCCTTGATTAAAACAGCTCTCGTGTGTGGATATTGATTGCTGTCCAAATTCGTGAAATAAGCCGAAACCATATCATCATTAGTTCGTCTTATTTTTCGATTATCATTAAACAGATTTGCATCGAAATCCGGGTCGTTGTTGTCATTATTTGTATAATCTTCCGTCAGTGGACCATTATGGTCAATCCCATCATCTCTGCCATTACGAACATCGAAAATGCCATTGTTTCGGTTGTTCGTATCCAGAGCCACCCTGTCGCGATCGTTAATGTCATTTCTGTCATTGTTACAAGCGGCCAATCCCATTGTAAGCATGGCAGTTAAAGCTAAGCTAGCTGATTTTTTTATCAATTGTAATACCCCCTTTTGAAAAATTTTTCGCTTGCTTACTTATTTTCTAAATTTCTTAAGGAAAGTATTAATGGAAATTAACGCCTTAAAACACAAAAAAAGCCCGCGATTTCGCAAGCTTTTTGAGTAATGAAATGCTTTATTTATCCAGCATAGGAATTCTGTTTTTATATTTATTGATTAACTCACGATTATGTTCAGCCGCACCATCAGCATTGCCGCTTTTAAAGATCGGCGGAGTAAACTGATGTTCCACCATCACATTTACCGCCTCAACCACAATTCCATTGGCAATCGCTGTACCCACAACAGTGGATCCCGACCCAAACGAGACTTCCAAATTTGGCAGCTCCATCATGGCATCCCCTAAAGGAATGTGGTTATCGATGACAAGGTTCGCAGCTTGAAATAGAAAATGTCCGTCTTTATGTCGGGACGAAACATTTTTTGGATAAGCAAGTGAAGTAATGGCAATAACAAAAGCCTCCTGTTTCCTGGCATATTTCGCCACATCAATAGGGACCGGATTTCTTCCCGATGTAGAAACAACCATAACGACATCATTTGGCGCTATACTGATGACCCCCATAAATGAATCGGCGAAATCATTTTGCTGTTCCAGTTGAGACGAACGTACCGCTCCTTTATGAAGCATAAGGTCTTCAATCAAGATGGGATTAATCGGAACCAATCCGCCAGCACGGTAAAAAAGCTCCTCCCCAATCATGTGAGAGTGGCCGCAGCCAAATACATGAACAATTCCATCATTTTCAATACATTTGGCAATCTCGTTTGCTGCCGCTTTTATCCTTTTTTCTTCCACCTCTTCAACGGTGGTCAATAGCTCTTTTAGTTTTTCAAAGTATTGATTGAACATAGCAAATTCTCCATCATTTTTATCTCTTCATCTGAATCATGAATTTGTAGCGGTCTGCGCGATAAACTGACTTTACTAACTCAACAGGAGTCCCGTCCTTTAAGTAAGTGTTTCGCTGTATGAGCATGACAGGTGCGCCTTTGCTGATTTTAAGCAGTTTTGCTTCATTTTGATTCGCAATCGAAGACTCGATCATCTGGGAGGCGCTGTCGATTTTTAAATGCAACTGCCCTTCAATATAGGCATATAACGATTGATTGACAATCTGTTCTGTAAGTCCTTTAATAAGATTGGCTGAAATGTAGTTCGTTTCATACGCCATGGGAACACCATCTGCCAAACGAATCCTTTTGATTTCATATACTGGAGCAAACTCTGAAATCGAAAGCTGACCGGCAACTTGTTTAGATGCCGGAATTACTTCAAAATGAATTAACTGACTCCCCGGAATCATTCCTCGTGTCTTCATATCCTCGGTAAAACTGGTTAATCCTTGCAGGGGCTGCTCGATTTTCCGCTCCGCAACAAAGGTTCCCTTTCCTTGCAAGCGATATAAATAGCCATCATTGACGAGCTGCGTAAAGGCCTGCCTCACCGTCATTCGGCTGATTTTATACTTTTCAGCGTATTCCCGTTCTGGAGGAAGGGCATCTCCCGGCAGTAGTTCCCCTTTTTCAATTAACTCTTTAATATGCTCTTCCAATTGATAATAAATGGGAATGGGGGAGTTCTTATTAATCATTTTGCCATTAACACCTTTCTCTCTTTACTCGGGACATTTGGATGTCCTAATGCCTTCCTTTAACAAGGAAGCTTTAAACCCGCAACAGCCGCTTTATCTGCAATTATTGTAACATAAGGATGTTTTTTCAGAGCAGAGGCTGGAAAACTTTCTGTTAATTCCCCATTCAACAGCTTAAACATGGCATCATTCTTGGATTCTCCAGAAACTAAAAGTAAAATTTCCTTGCTTCTTAATATGGAAGCAATCCCCATGGTAATGGCTTTGGTTGGTACTTCCTCTATATTGTTAAAAAATCTGGCGTTAGCTTGAATGGTTGACGGCGCTAACTGAACGACATGCGTGTTGGAACGAAATGAGGTTCCTGGTTCATTAAAGCCGATATGACCGTTTTGGCCAATTCCCAACAGTTGTAAATCAATCCCGCCATGTTTTTCGATTAAATCGTCATAATAAAGACATTCAGCTTGCATATCTTTAACAATCCCGCGCGGAATAAAGGTTTTACTATCATGGATATTGATATGGTTGAACAATTGCTCATTCATGAAATAACGATAGCTGTTTTTATTGTCGCCGGATAGCCCTATATATTCATCCAAATTAAACGTTGTAACATGTTGATAGGAAGTTCCGTTCTTCCGATGATCAGCAATTAAATTTTTGTAGGTTCCAACAGGAGTACCGCCTGTAGCTAGACCAAGCTTTATTTTTGGATTATTTATAACTTTTTCGATGATATATTCTGCCGCTTTCAGACTCATTTCGTTATAATCTTTGACTTCAATAATTTTCATTTTGTTTCTGCCTCCTTTTTAAAAGCAACTGCTCCCCGGCAAAGAGTCATGAAGACTTCCATATTGTTATCAAGAATGACGATGTCGGCATCTTTTCCTGCCGCAATGCTGCCTTTCTTGTCATATATATTTAGCTGTTTTGCCGGATTCACGGAAGCCATTTGAACAGCCTCTTCAAGGGTACAGCCTGTAAATGAAAGGACATTTTTTACTGCATGTCCCAATTTCAAAATACTGCCGGCCAGAGTGCCATCCGCAAGTGTAGCTTTGCCATCTTTCACGGTCACCTCTTGGCCGCCAAGGTCATAATGGCCATTTTTTAAGCATTTAGCCCGCATCGAGTCAGTAATTAAAATAATTCCTTCACTCTGTTTTTGTTTAAAGGCAAGTTTGACCATTTCCGGATGAACATGCACCCCATCAACAATCATCTCTGCCTTTAACTCATCATGCAGAAATGTTGCACCCACTATGCCAGGTTCACGATGATGTAGGCCTCTCATTTGATTGAATAAATGTGTTACATGATTGACACCGGCTTTTACTGCTTCCCCTACCTCTTCAAAGGTGGCATCCGAATGTCCGATGGAAGCAATAATACCGTTTTCCCTTAAATAACGAACCATCTCTAAACCGCCTGGCCGCTCGGGAGCTAAGGTGACAAGTTTTATCATTCCATTGGATTGTTCTTGCCACTCTCTTAATAATGAGAGATTTGGATCTATGATGTATTGGGTAGGCTGTGCTCCTGCCCGGCTAGCATTGACAAACGGCCCTTCCAAATGGATCCCAAGAATTTCTGCCTGGCCTTTATCCGGTTGATTGGAAATATAATCACCAGCATTGATAACGGCTTTTTCAATTTGTTCTGGTTCCTGAGTCATGGTGGTGGCTAAGAAGCTTGTTGTTCCTTCACCAGGCAAAGACGACGCCATGTTGTCCAAGGCTTCTTTTGTTGCATCCATCGTATCGGCACCGTTCACTCCATGGATATGGACATCAATGAATCCCGGTACCGCAATATAATTGGCTGGAACCTCAATTATTTCAAAGTTTTCTTCATTGGAAAGATCCTCTAATCTCCCAACTTCGATGATGTGGTTATTTTCAATTTTTATATATCCTTTTTCAATAATGCGATCTTCTGTATAGATTTTTATATCTTTAATTAAGATAAGATTATCTATTGGGTTCATTTTCATTACTTCCTTTCAGATTCTCACTTAATATTAGCATTACTTTTTTCTAGTTGTCTATACCAATTTTTATTAAGGAAATAAACCAGAACGTACCCATCCTTTATAAACATTGATTTATCAAGTATTTTAATAATTTTAAAAAATAACACTTTTAAATTGGTATAGACATCTATAATCAACCGGTGGTATATTTGTACACGAAAAGCGCTTTCAGCTAAGATTATCTTTTGACAAAAGGAGAGAAAACATCATGTTAGGCTTTTTACAACGAATTGGTAAAGCACTCATGCTCCCTATCGCCGTATTGCCGGCAGCGGGATTGCTGCTCCGTTTTGGGCAGCCGGATTTATTGGATATACCGTTCATTGCAAATGCAGGGAATGCCATCTTTGCTAACCTTGCTTTGATATTTGCGATTGGGGTCGCAATGGGATTTGCTAAAGATAATAACGGCGCCGCAGCATTGGCTGGTGCCATTGGGTATTTAGTTTTAACAGAAGGAACAAAAGCAATCGATAAAACCATAAATATGGGTGTCCTTGGAGGGATTCTCACAGGGATTATCGCGGGACTGCTTTACAATCGCTACCGTGATGTGAAGCTTCCTGAGTGGTTAGGATTCTTTAGTGGCAGACGTTTTGTTCCGATTATTACATCCGTAGCGATGGTCATTTTAGCGGGAATTGCTGGGTTTGTTTGGCCGCCGATCCAGGATGCGATTAATGGCGTGGGCAACTGGATTATTGGCTTAGGCGCTGTTGGTTCCGGTATTTTCGGATTCTTAAACCGCCTGCTTATTCCTTTAGGTTTGCACCATGTATTAAATAGCTTATTCTGGTTCCAGTTTGGCGAGTTTCAAGGCAAGGCCGGGGATATTGCCCGCTTCTTCGCAGGCGACCCAACAGCTGGGGGATACATGACCGGATTCTTCCCAATTATGATGTTTGGACTTCCTGCAGCAGCATTTGCCATTATTGCTGCGGCTAAACCGGAAAAGCGAAAAGCAACTTCCGGGATGTTTATCGGCCTGGCGTTGACTTCATTCTTAACTGGTATTACCGAACCAATAGAATTTTCTTTCATGTTTATCGCACCACTTCTTTACGGAATTCACGCTGTCTTAACAGGGTTGTCCATGTGGATTACTTCCCTTTTAGGAATTAGGGATGGGTTTACTTTTTCAGCAGGTGCGATCGACTATTTGTTAAATTTCAATATCGCTGAAAAACCTATCTTGTTATTAGTTGTCGGCCTTGTTTATGCTGTTATTTATTTCGCCATTTTCTATTTCTTAATTAAGGCACTTGATATTAAAACACCAGGACGTGAGGACGAAGCTGCGGAAGAAATTTCAGAAGCCCCAACTGTCACAACTGCTCGCGGCGACAAATATGAAACAATGGCCTACCATTTCATCAATGATATCGGCGGCCGCGAAAACATTACAACGATTGATAACTGTACAACCCGCCTCCGCTTAAATGTGAAGGATATGGATAAAGTTAACGATTCTGCCTTGAAGGTGCATGGTGCTAAAGGGATCATGAAATTGAATAAAACGAACCTTCAGGTTGTTGTCGGCACCGAGGTTGAATTTGTGGCTGATGCCATGAAGAAAATGGATATGAATGTGGTAAATATCGATAAAAACGTTGATGATAATACACCAGTAGTTTCAAACGGTCACCAGCCGCTGACTGATAAAGACTTTGTGATGCCAATTGAAGGGGAAATCATCCCGCTATCCGAGGTTCCTGATCAGGTATTCTCGCAAAAAATGATGGGTGACGGCTTTGGCATTGTGCCTGCCAACGGGGTTGTTGTTTCACCTGTAGACGGGAAAATCATGAATGTGTTTCCAACCAAACATGCGATTGGCATCAAATCGAAGCAAGGTTATGAAATCCTTATTCATGTCGGTTTAGACACGGTAAATTTAAAAGGTGAAGGATTTAACGTACTAGTTCACGAGGGCCAGCAAGTAGTAAATGGTCAAGAGATTCTGAAGTTTGATTTGGATTTTGTTAAGAAATCCGTACCATCTGTTGTAACACCAGTTATCTTTACAAATTTAACAAAATTAAATGTGAAGAAGCTTGGAAAAGCAGAACAAGGTAAGAGCGGGATCTTATCAATTGAATAGAAAATAAAAGGCTGTCGAAAAACTTTCGATGGCTTTTTATTTTTGGCTTTTCAATATATTGATTTCTCGATTCTTTTTAAAAAGTTCGGATGATGGCGGCCCATCTTATCCCCTCATTCTATTAAGCCCCTCATGAGGATATGAAGGACATAATCGAAGCAATCTTAGAGGGAAATGTCCTCGCATTACCACTTATTTGGATATACTTTCCGATTTGGTGTGGTTACTTTCCAAATGGGGAGAAATACTTGCCATATTCATGATTTTATTTACACTTTTTAGCCATATACTTACCGGAATACCTGATTTACTTTCCAAACTTATTTTTCAGGGGGAATTCACCTCAAAAAGCCAGGCGGTGAGCCTCGCTCAGGTAACATATGAGATCTTAAAAATACCTTTTTAAAATTTAATCGCTTGATTTGAGGATATACTAGCCAACTTGTGACTTTTACTCGCCCAAATCAAGATTTTACTCGCCAACCCCTAACTCCTTTAAATAAAAAATTGCCGAGAAAAATCTCGACAATCTGAATCGCCAGCCCAAACCTATCGATTTCTATCATCGATATGTCTTGCTATATAAAGTATATTTTTTAACTTTATCCATGCTAACTTCATATCCCATTCCAGGTGTAGTTGGTACGGTGATCGTTCCATTTTCAGCAATGACCTCCGGCTCAATGATATCTTCTGCCCAGTAAAGGGATGAACCGGCTGTATCCCCAGGAAGGGTAAATCCAGGCATGGAGGTCATAGCGATATTGTGGGCCCTGCCGACACCTGCTTCGAGCATACCGCCGCACCAAAGCGGGACATTCCGCTCTAGGCAGTAGTCATGGATTTTCTTAGCCTCCGTTAAACCGCCGACACGGCCGACCTTTACATTAATAATTTTACAGCTTCCTAATTTCAAAGCCTTCTTTGTATCCTCGAGTGAATGGATGCTTTCATCAAGGCAAATTGGCGTTTTTAAGTTGGCCTGCAATTCAGCATGGTCAATAATATCATTGTACGCCAAAGGCTGCTCAATCATCATAAGATTATAGTCATCCAGAGCTTTTAGTAAATTCATATCCTCTAATGTGTAAGCGGAATTCGCGTCCGCCATGAGCGGGATCTCCGGGAAAACTTTACGAACCTTATCAATTAATTCAACATCCCAGCCCGGCTTAATTTTTAACTTAAAGCGTTTGTAGCCTTCCGCACGCCGCTGTTCAATGACATCCAATGTTGCCTCAATGGAATCCTTGATGCCGATACTCACGCCCACATCGATTGTTTTTTTCGTTCCTCCGAGCACACTTGCCAGCGATGCATTTTGCTCTCTAGCATATAAATCCCAAACAGCCATATTCAAGCATGCCTTCGCCATATAGTTACCACGAATATGAGCAAATTTCTCAGAAAGTTCATCTGGATGGTGAATTTCACTATTTAATAAAATCGGAATCAGAAAATCCTCCAGCATGTGCCAGTTGGTTTTGACTGTTTCTTCATTATAATAAGGAGTCGGCATAGCCACATTCTCAGCCCAGCCAACAAGCCCATCCTCATTCATGATTTCAACAAGGATAAAATCTTTATCATACTCAGCCCCGAAACTTGTTACAAATGGATAAAGAAGATCCATTTTTAAATGACGCAGGATTACTTGTTTTATTTTCACCTAGTGCCCCTCCTCCATTGATATGTATATCCTTCATTATTTCATAATTTTTCAAAAAGCCAAACCGCCGGAATCCGGCAGTTTGGCAAGCAAATTTATTCGCGGCTGAAATCACACTCTTGAAGTGGAACCATTTTCGATTTCTTCGTGATTTTATAACTTAAATAACCCAGGATAAATAATGGCAATCCAATGTAGGAAACAGCAATTCCATACCAGTCAATCTTGTCGCCAATAAAGGCGCCATAGTTGGTGCCGAGCATCGCGACTAAACATAATGCTGTCGCCAAAATTGGGCCTAATGGGAACCATTTGGCGATATAAGGCAAGTCTTTCATATCTCTGCCTTGGGCTTTATAAGCTTTTCTAAACCGGTAGTGAGTTATGGAAATAGCTAACCATGAAAGATATCCTGCCAAACCTGCAGCATTTAATAACCAATTATAAACCGTTCCGTCGCCAAACAGGGACGTAAGGAAGCATAACATTCCGACTAACGTAGTCAAATAAATGGCGTTAACCGGTACGCCGCCTTTATTTACTTTTTTCAAAAATTTTGGTGCTTTGCCTTCCTCAGCAAGCGTCCAAAGGACACGAGAGCCTACATATAAAGAAGAATTTCCTGCTGATAAAACTGAAGTTAGAATAACAGCATTCATAGCCGCAGCAGCAAACGCAAATCCAGCGTGTTTAAACACTAGTGTAAACGGACTGACTGCAATATTTTCCAAATCGCCGCCTAATAAATTTGGATCTTTGTAACTGATTAAAGCACCAATAACAAAAATCGCGAGAACATAGAACAAAAGAATCCGCCAAAAGATTTGTTTGATGGAACGCGGCATATCTCTTTCCGGATTTTCACTTTCACCCGCAGCAACACCGACCATTTCCGTTCCTTGGAAGGCAAAACCGACTACCATGAAAACACTGAAGATGGCAAACAGGCCGCCTTTAAATGGTGCTTCCCCTTTTGTGAAGTTTTCAAATCCGCCAGTATGACCGCTCATGATTCCAAAAATCATTAATAAACCAATGGCGATGAATACAATAATCGTGACAACCTTGATTAGTGAAAACCAGAATTCTGCTTCTCCATATCCTTTAACAGATAAAATATTTAAGGCAAAAATAATAGCTAGAAAACTTGCACTCCATACGATTCCCGGTGTATTAGGAAACCAGTATTTCATGATTAATGCAGAGGCAGATAACTCCAAGGCAAGAATGATTGCGTTATTGTACCAATAGTTCCAGCCGACCGCAAAGCCAAGAGCGGGGTCCACAAACCTTGCTGAATAGGTCGAAAACGATCCGGAAATCGGAATAAGGGCTGCCATTTCAGCCAAGCTGGTCATTAGGAAATAAACCATAATTCCAGCAATCATATAGGCTGCAAGCGCACCGCCAGGACCAGCATCATGTATGGTTGCACCACTTGCTAGGAACAGGCCGGTACCAATCGTCCCGCCGATGGCAATCATCGTTAAATGTCTGGTTTTGAGCTTACGTTCTAAATGTTCTTTTCCTCGGGGTGAAGTTTGAACAACAGCATCTACTTTACGAGCAGTATTTTGCATAAAACACCTCTTTTTTTAGTATTCTTCTAAAGCAAGCATTATGGTTCTTGTTAAGATTTTCGCTCCATAATGCAGTGCATCTAATTGAAAAGTCATCTTTGGATGATGCAGGCCGGGAGCAAGGCCACAGCCCAATCCAATCATTGTAGCAGGAAGCCCTGGATTTTTCACTGTGTAAAAATGGAAGTCCTCACCCCCTTGAGAAACACAGACAGGCACAACCTGATGTTCCCCGAGAATATCCTTGATAGCGTTTTCAGCAAACTTCATAGCTTGATCATTCTTAATAGCTGCAGGAACATACTCTTCCATCTTCCACTGAACAAAAGCACCTGTTTCCTCCATTACTTGCTCCATGATTTCATGAGTCCGTTGTGTTAGTATATCCATAACCTCATTGGACTGGGCTCTGGCATCAATGGTAAAGCCCGCCGTTTCCGGAATTACATTAGATGATTCGTTATCAGTGTGAAGCTGTGTCATTTTGATGGAATAAGGCAGCTTTGTTTCAATCTTAATCTCCTTAAGCTTCTGGACTATCAGCGCCGCAGCTTCAATGACATTGATCCCGTCTTGCGGACGTGCCGCATGGGCTTGTCTGCCTTTAATCGTCCCTTTCACTGTCCCCGCAGAACCGTGGATAATCACAGGTGATGCATGCGAATAAGGAACCTCAAATTGCGGGCGCAGGTGAACGCCAAATAACAATTTAACCTGTTCCAGTGCACCGTCCTCCATCATCTGAAGGGCACCTTCTCCTTTTTCTTCAGCAGGCTGAAAAATAAATCTTAGCGTATGCTTCGGTTTCATACCACTCGCAGCTAACGCCAAGGCAGAATAAAGAACCATCGTACTATGGGCATCATGTCCGCATGAATGATTGGCCTTTACCACACCATCCACTTCCTGCAGAAGCGCGTCCAGATCTGCTCTTAAAGCGATTATTTCGTCCGATTGTCCGGGAATCTCGGCGACAATTCCGTAATGAGTAGGAAACGTCTTGACGAGAAGGCCTGCATTTTTCAGGCGGTTCACTAAATATTGTGATGTTTTTTGCTCTTCCCAGCTCGGCTCCGCCACTATATGTAAATCGTGATAGGTTTGAACTAGTAATTCTTTGTTCTGTTCAATATAATCTATTGGATTCATGATCGACATCTCATTTCTCATTTCTGTTTCTGCTCGTGAATTATTCACTAAAAACATTAAAATTTGAATACATTTCTTCCAATTTTTGCTGATGGGCCCGAATCCGCTCCTGGTCTTTTTCATGAATGCCTTCAATAATTAAATCAACTAAGCTAATGACCGATGCAATCGAATTGCTTCCCGTCTGGACATTTTCTTCAGTGGTCAAGACAATATCGGAAATTCTTCCAATTGGGGAAAGCATCCGGTCTGTCACCGTAATTAAGCATATTCCTTTTTCCGCCACATACTCAGCCAACTTTATGGTTTGAGTGGAGTACCTTGAGAAGGAAAATACGACAACAACAGAATCTTTGGTCAGATTAGATAATTTCTCGATAAAATCCCCTGTTGGAGAGCATAAGTTTACATGGTCTCTAATTGAACCAAGCATATAGGAAAACCAATAGGCCGCAGCATGGGAAAGCATATGCCCGGCGATTAACACTTGATCTGCCTTTATAAGCGCATCAACCGCTTTCCAAATCTCCTGGACATTTCTTCTATTAATCAATTGTTTTAAAATCTGAATCTCGTTTAAGATGACTCTCTTAAAAGGGTCACTAGAGCCAATCGGCATAATGGTCTGCTCGCCAATGGCAGCTTGATTTTCGCGGAGCAGCTCTTCTTGAATGACAGCCTGCATCTCACTAAAGCTTTCAAAGCCCAATGCATATGAAAGGCGAATCACTGTGGTTTCACTCACTGCTGCTTGACGGCCGATTTGAAAGGCCGTTTTAAAGGCAGCTTGGTTAAGATGTTCAATCAGGTAGTTAGCCACTTTTTTTTGACCTGTCGACAAATCAGGGAATTTTTCTTTAAGCCTTTGTTGAAATGATTGTGAGTCCATTTCATCACCTCACTGGAAAATGAAGGTAATCCTTCATTTATATTATTTGTTGCAGGAAATCCTTTATTTAAGATTACACTATCACAAATTCGTCAAAATTCAAAGAAGAATTTCAATTGTTTAGATAATTCAAAAACCCACAATATCTCGTTGCATAACAAAAGGCAGGTGTCTGGCACCTGCCTTTTGTTATGCAAATACTTCGTTCTCCTCTTTTTGGAAGAAACTTTTCATCGCGTGGAATACGTCTGCTTTCTGCTTGAGGATATAGTGGCGGAAATGCTCATCTTTGATGTTTTTGTAGGCGGACATTAGAGTAGAGTGACGGTTGTATTGATTAACTTCTCCATAGCCAAACATATTGGATACTTTCATTAATTCCTCCACCAGCTTTACGCAGCGCGCGTTATCTGATGTGAGATTATCTCCGTCTGAAAAGTGGAATGGATAAATATTATATTTGCGTGGATTGTATTTCGTTTCAATAATCTCAAGAGCTTTCCTGTATGCAGAGGAGCAGATTGTACCGCCGCTTTCCCCTTTTGAGAAGAAGTCTTCCTCAGATACCACCTTCGCCTCGGTATGGTGGGCAATAAATTCAATTTCAACCGTTTCATATTTTGTCCGTAAGAAACGGGTCATCCAGAAGAAGAAACTGCGTGCCATATACTTTTCCCATATTCCCATCGATCCGCTTGTATCCATCATCGCTAGCACCACAGCCTTAGAATCCGGCTTCACCACTTCATTCCAAGTTTTAAATTTCAGATCTTCCTTATAAATAGGATGGAATGCCGGTTTCCCGCTCATCGCATTTCTCTTAAAAGCAGTCATCATCGTCCGCTTTTTATCGATATTGCCCATCAGCCCTGTTTTTCGGATATCGTTGAATTCAATATTTTCAACGAGATGTTCCTGGTCTTCTTTTTTCTTTAAATTAGGCAGCTCCAATTGCTTGAAAAGGGCTTCTTCAAGCTCCATTAGAGAAACCTCCGCCTCGAAATAGTCCTCTCCCGCTTGGTCTCCGGCACCCTGCCCTTTGCCTGGACCTTTTTGGCCACTGTTTGATCCGTCACGCGCCACAACGTCCCCTACTTGACTCTCACCGTCACCTTGGCCCACGTGTTTGTTTTTATCATAATTATATCGAATTTTATATTCGTCCAAAGAACGTATCGGAATTTTTACCACATCTCGACCGTTAGACATGATAATACTCTCTTCTGTAATAAGATCTGGTAAATTATTGCGAATAGCCTCTTGGACTTTTTCTTGATGGCGCTGCTGGTCATCGTGGCCTTTACGGTGGAGGGACCAATCTTCTTTCGAAATCACAAATTGATGGTTATTGACTGACATTGAAAACCCCTCCTTAATGAAATCTTTCAATTAATCACACATTTTTATCAAATAACATACAATAACGCGAATGAAAAAATGAAGAGAAATATGGATTACTTTATCCTATGCAGAAAAGGAGAATAATTTACAAATTATTTTGACAATTGGTTCATTCGCCTATGAAAATGGACGAGCTACTTGTTCCCATCGTCTTCTCTGGGACTTTTCTATGAAGTGAAAAAAACAGACTGGCAGAATAACATCCACCAGTCTTTTACCCCTACCTATTTAACAAACTGCCGACATACCGTAATAGTTCATTTGCGGATGTTGAATTGTAGCCATGCTCATCAATCAAGCGGGCAACAACCTCGTTAATTTTCTTCAGCTGCTGCTCATCCGGCGTTTTGGTTGAAGTCGTAATCTTCACGACATCCTTCAGGTCGGCAAACAGCTTCTTCTGGATCGCTTCACGGAGACGGTCATGGGAATTATAATCGAACCGTTTCCCCTTCCTTGCAAAAGCAGAAATACGAATTAAGATTTCCTCACGGAAGGCCTTCTTTGCATTCTCCGAAATGCCAATTTGTTCTTCAATCGAACGCATCAGCTTTTCATCCGGATTGATTTCTTCCCCGGTTAATGGATCGCGCAGCTTGGCTTTGTTGCAATAAGCCTCGACGTTGTCGAGATAATTATCCATCAGCGTTTTCGCAGACTCTTCATAAGAATAAACGAATGCTTTTTGAACTTCCTTCTTCGCAATATTATCATACTCTTTACGTGCTAAAGAGATATAATTCATATATCGCTCGCGCAGTTCAGCGGTAATCGATGGATGCTGGTCAAGACCATCCTTTAATGACCTTAACACATCCAAGGCATTTATTGATGGCACTTCTTTTCTTATAATGGTGGAGGAAATTCGGTTGATGACGTAACGAGGGTCAATTCCGCTCATTCCTTCATCCGGATATTCCTTCTTAAGTTCATCCACATCGGCGGAATTAAAGCCTTCGACACTTTGGCCGTCGTAAAGGCGCATTTTCTTAATGAGATCAATATCGCCTTTTTTCGGTTCCTTTAATCGGGTAAGAATCGTAAACATGGATGCTACCTTTAACGTATGCGGTGCAATATGAACATCGGAAACATCACTTTCGCGGATCATTTTTTCATAAATACGCTCTTCCTGGGAAGCCTTTAAGTTATACGGAATTGGCATGACGATAATCCGTGAATGCAAGGCCTCGTTTTTCTTGTTCGAGATGAAGGAGCGGTATTCGGTTTCGTTAGTATGGGCGACAATAAGCTCATCGGCACTGATGAGCGCAAATCTTCCCGCTTTGAAATTCCCCTCTTGTGTTAACGATAATAAATGCCAGAGGAATTTCTCATCACATTTCAGCATTTCCTGGAATTCCATCATCCCGCGGTTAGCCTTATTTAATTCCCCATCAAAACGGTAAGCACGCGGGTCAGACTCTGAACCAAATTCAGCGATTGTTGAAAAATCAATGCTTCCTGTTAAGTCGGCAATATCCTGAGACTTTGGATCAGATGGACTGAAGGTTCCAATCCCGGTTCGCTTATCTTCGGAGAAAAAGATTCTTTCTACCTGAACATCTTCAATCCGGCCGCCGTACTCCTGCTCCAAACGCATCATATTGAGCGGCGATAGATTTCCTTCAATCCTGATTCCATATTCATCAAAGAAATCCTGCCGTAGATGATGAGGAATTAAATGGAGCGGATCCTCATGCATCGGGCAGCCTTTAATGGCAAATACCGAACCGCGATCGCTATGGGAGTATTTTTCTAATCCTCTTTTTAACATCGTTACAAGAGTAGATTTTCCTCCACTTACCGGTCCCATTAACAGTAAGATCCGTTTCCTGACATCGAGCCTTTTGGCAGCTGGATGGAAGTATTCCTCCACCAATCGCTCTAAGGCTTCTTCCAAACCGAATAACTCATTGCTAAAGAAATTATATTTCTTCGTCCCGCTAACTTCTTCAATTCCTGCATCCTTAATCATATTATAAACTCGAGAATGCGCAGACTGTGCAACCCATGGCTTTTCCTTTAACAATTCCAAATAATCAGCAAACGTTCCTTCCCAGCGAAGTTTCTCTTCTTCTTCTCGGTACCTCTCGATTTTTTTTAGAATGTCCATAAGGCCCTCCCCCTGTAGTTGATCAGAGACGATTAATATACTCTATGCACCTTAACAATCGAACATGCGTAACCAAGACGTATTACTCTTTTCTTTTTCTTTTTTTTCATGAACTTGCCCTTTTCATTTTTAGAAGTTAGGCTATAATAATTATATGTGTATAAAATGAAAACTTGATTAAAGAAGGGGGATATACATAATGGGTACTTTTCTAATCATTTTAGTTATGATCGCATTTTTGTCAGCTATTTTCACTGCAGGATTCAACGATAAACCAGGCTCGAATAAATAAAAAAGACTGCTGCGGCAGTCTTTTTTTTTATTTAAGGTTTGGATAAATTTGCTGGCGCAGTGCTTCATAAATGAGGATCGCTGCGGTATTGGACAGATTTAATGAACGAACCTTGTCATTCATCGGAATCCTTAAGGTTGCGTCCTTATTTTTTTCAATGACCTCTTTTGGGAGACCGATTGTTTCACTGCCAAAAATAAAATAATAATCTTTAGTGGTGTCGCTATAGTCAAAGGTTGTATGCGGCTTCGTTCCGAATTTCGTTACATAATAAAATTCGCCGCAGGCATTTTTTTCATAAAATTCATCTAAAGAATCGTAGTAAACCATGTTAACAAATCCCCAATAGTCTAGCCCCGCTCTTTTCAGCATTTTGTCTTCTAAAGAAAAACCTAATGGCCCGATTAAGTGTAAGTTAGTATTGGTGGCAGCACAACTGCGTGCAATATTCCCGGTGTTGGATGGGTTTTCTGGCTGGTATAGGACAACGTGCACTGACATGAATTTCACCTCTTAAAAAAACTCTAAAAGGTATTATACCACTTTTTCAAGAATTAGACCTTAGCCGTCAATGATGGCATAAAACTTATACTTAATATTTGGCGTATAGGCGGAGGAATCTTCATATGCCCAGTACCGCATCCGGCTGTTGTACGTATGAGCATTCACGAGTGGCATCCCGTACGCATCCCTGCCGGTTACAATCGTATTATGATTAAACCTGCCGTCTCCTTCAAAATCATAACAAATGATATCTCCCAATGTTAGTTGATCGGGGCTTGATACCTCTTGTGCTCTTAACCCAAGCTTGGATTGCGCGAAATACATTTTGAGCGAGTGGGCCACTGCCCAGCTGTAGCTCCAATTTTGATTTCTTAGCCACCAGCCTGTGCCGCGGTTTGGAAAGCCCCGCATTGGCGCTTCCCCGGCATGAAGGCATTGCGAGATAAAGTTGGTACAGTCGTTTTCAAATTTTTTATAGGCGGGATTGTAGCTGTTCCACCAGCGCTCCGCGTATTGGACAGCTTGGAGTCGGTTGTATTGGTAGCTGATTCGTTCTTCATTGGGTTCAGGGAGCTCGGCTTCGGATGGGGGCGGGTTTTCGTGTTGGTACTCCTGGTATAATGGCGGGTGGATTTCTTCATCCATAATTAAGGCCCCGTGATAAAACTTTGCCATTCTTTCTTCTGTCTCTTCCTCTAGATATAGACTTCCTTTTTGTTTGATTAAATATTGATAATGGGCAAGGTATTTCACCTGCTGGAAATCGTCTTCATCGGCGGTGGTAAGAATTTTTCCGGACGCTTTCACCTTGACGATTTCCGCTGACCTTTTCGAAATAGTTTCCCGTTTCTGCTCAGCTTTTGAAAAAAAGTCTTTGGCATTTCGTTGGTTCGGATTGGCAACGAATTGCTGGACCCTGAACTCAAAAAGCTGCTGAAGGGCATCTCGCATTTGGCTGTTCATCTCCTTTCACTTTCATACATATGAAAGGAAGCGGGATTTAACATCAAAAAGAGCGAAACCGGTATTTGGTCCCGCTCTTTTTATTGTTACTGTTTTGGTACATATTGTTGTTTTTGCTCCTCTGCGACTAGTCGCATACTTTTTTCGATCGTTGGGGCTCATAGAAAGGATATATGCGACCGAACCACTGATTTGTTCATGTGTTCGGTCGCATACAGCGAGGCAATAAGTTATTCCTTCTTACTTGGAGCAGTTTTTATATTCGGGAAGCAACAATCTTTTAGAAAAGAGCCTTTATTTTAAAATATTCAACCCTTTTTCAATCTCACACCGCACTTCGATATCTTCTTCCTGATCAAACGCTTTTACTAATGCTGCCTCTGCAGCGTCCCCGCCAATTTTACCAAGCGCCCAGGCCGCAGTCCCTCTTGCAACGGAACTCGCCTCGTTTTCTAGAACCTCAATTAGGTCGGCAACTGCGGTCTCATCCTTAAAATGGGCCAGCGCAATCATGGCATTCCGTTGAATCGGCTTCTTCCCTCTCCAGGATCCTGCCAGATAGCCAAAGCGATTTTTAAATTCGCGATTGCTTAATTTTAAAATTGGCTTCAACAAAGGTTTAACCGCCTCTGGGTCCGGCTCCATTTCAACATGAAAATGAAAGTTCTTACCTTTGTTATGCGGGCACGCGGTCTGACAGGAATCGCAACCGTAAATACGATTGCCGATTTTGTCGCGGAACTCATCAGGAATAAACCCCTTCGTCTGCGTTAAAAAAGAAACACAACGCTGCGCGTTAATCTGTCCGCCTTGAATCAATGCTCCAGTCGGACATGCCTCCAAACACTTCGTGCAGGAACCGCATTGATCTTCGACAAGAGAATCCGGTTCAAATGGAATACTCGTAATCATTTCGCCTAAATAAACATACGAGCCGAACTCTGGGGTAATAATGGCACAGTTTTTTCCGCTCCAGCCAATTCCCGCCCGCTCGGCGACAGCACGGTCGGAGAGCTCGCCTGTATCGACCATCGATTTCAGCTGCGCTTCCGGTAGCTTCATTAAAATAAACTCCTCAAGCTTCTGAAGTCGGTCTTTAATAATATGATGATAATCTTGACCCCACGAAGCGCGGGCATAAATCCCTCGCCGTTCTCCCTTTTTACTCTCCACACGGTTTGTCATCTTTGAAGGGTAAGCTAACGCGATTGAAATAATCGACTGAGCACCATCCATAATTAATGCAGGAGTGGTCCGTTTTTCAATATCCGGCTCTTCAAAGCCTGATTGATAGCCCAGTTCCTGCTGGCGGATTAATCGGTTTTTCAATTCCGTGAATGGGTCAGCAGTAGTAAAACCAATTTTATCGATACCGATTTCTTTGCTGTAAGCTATGACTTCTTGCTTAAATTTTCGAACGTCCATTGGTTTAACCTCCCTTCACACGTTTTGATCTATAAAAAAGTTGTTTAATTATTATCAGCCATCTATCTATGATAAACTATTTTAAGGAAATTTTGGAGGTGGAAACGTTGGAAATTCAGGTTTCAACAGAGTTAACAGAACTGATACCCAATTTTAAAGTCGGGGTAATTGAATATAGCAATATAACAGTAGGCGAATCACCACAGATGTTAAAGGGGCGGCTTCAGCTTTTTCAGGAATCGATTTTCTTTGAGTTGGAAGAAAAGAATGTCACTGACCTTCCCGGAATCCAGGAATGGCGGAATGTTTTTAAGAAGACTGGGAAGGATCCGAACCGTTATCGCCATTCGGCAGAAGCTTTGTTCAGGAGAGTAAAAAAGCAAAATTACTTTGCGTCCGGTCAGAGTGCGGTTGATTTATATAATTTTTTCTCACTGCAATATCAAGTGCCGATTGGCCTTTATGATAGGGATTTATTGGAGGAACCGGTAGAAATTCGTATCGGAAGAGCGGGCGAGGAATATATAGGATTAAACGGCAGAAGCAATTCTCTCGAGCGGCTTATTTTAACATCTGATGCAAACGGACCGTTTGGAAGTCCTTTTGTCGATTCTGAGAGAAGCGCAGTCACCACTGCAACTAAAAATGCTGTGCAAATCATTTACCTAAGACCATCAACAGATATGGAAAACGCCAAAAAGCTGACGGAGTCCTTAATGAACATGTTTGTCCAAATCCATGGCGGAGAAGCTTTCTATCGGATTCTTGGGAATTCTTGAGGAAAAAATAAAACGCAGCGCAACGTTCTTTGTGAAACGGTACACTGCGTTGGCTACTATGTATGGAGCGGGTGATGAGAATCGAACTCACAACAACAGCTTGGAAGGCTGTGGTTTTACCACTAAACTACACCCGCATATCAAAAAGTGTGAAATATTTATTAACAAATCCGACCTTTATAATATTACATATTTCACAAACTATCGTCAAGAGAAAAACACGAATTTTGTCGAATTTTTTTCAAAGGTGATGAATAGAGACTCTGCTTAGCCAGTGCTAGGCGATTCAAATCTTGCCTTCGCATGGGCTTTGAGATGATGAAGAGTAATGATGATTCAAGAGATAGAAGGGCAATTTTAAAAGAGAAAATGATGAATTTAAAAAAATGAGGGTGAAATATTGAATATCACAGTTTTAGGTTGTGGACGTTGGGGGACCTTTTTGGCTTGGTATGCTAATAAAGTTGGACACAATGTTATGTTATGGGGGAGAGAAAGCTCCAGAAATTTTATAGGATTAAAAGAAACTCGAAGAAATGATTATCTTTCTTTACCAGAAGATTTAGAACTAACTAATTCATTAGAAAAAGCAATATCATTTGCAGAAATCATAATTATTTCCATTAGTGCACAAGAATTACGTTCATTTGCAAATCAATTAAGTACATTAAATACAATACAAGGTAAAACAGCTATTTTGTGTATGAAGGGTTTAGAAGCTAATAGTGGAAAAAGACTTTCCCAAGTATTTGGAGAAGAGGTTGGAAGAAATGTAAATACTGCAGTATGGGTTGGACCTGGGCACGTACAAGATTTCGTGAGTAATATACCAAACTGTATGGTTATCGGTTCTGACAATATTGAAGTAACCAAAAAAATTGTCCAAGAGTTAAATAGTGATTTAATTAGGTTCTACTATGGGCAAGACCTTATTGGGAATGAGATTGGCGCTGCAGCAAAAAATGTGATGGGTATAGCAGCAGGAATGTTAGATGGGTTAAATTATAGCAGTTTAAAAGGTTCACTTATGGCAAGGGGAACAAGGGAAATCTCTCGGCTTGTTAGAGCAATGGGAGGAAATGATGTAACTGTATATGGATTAAGTCATCTCGGAGATTTTGAAGCAACGTTATTTTCTGAACATAGTCAAAATAGAAAATTCGGTCAGTCATTAGTAGAAGGAAAAGAGTTTGGAAAATTAGCAGAAGGTGTTGCAACTGTAAGGGCATTGATAGAATTATCCAAGCAGTATGACGTTCAACTCCCAATTTGTAACGCGCTATTTGAGATCATATTTGAGAATAAAAATGCAGAAGAAACATTAAAAGATTTATTTTTAAGACCTGTAAAATTTGAGTTTTAGAGAATGCGAAATGGCTCAGTATAGTTGGACTGAGCCATTTCTTTTAGTACAAAACACGGTACAAATTGGTTTACATATTCGGCTGGATTTTCAGGTTTTGCGATAGGGAACGGAACCCGTTACTATATTGTGGGCCATTTAAATATGTTCATTAATCCAGTTCACAACGTCCGCGTAAACTTCGTCCCTATTGAGCTCATTCAGAAGTTCATGACGGGCATCTTCATATAATTTATAGCTTACATCAGCCATACCGGCCTGTTTATAGGCATGATAAGTTTTGATTACACCTTTAGAATTCGCACCAACCGGGTCCTTACTTCCGGAAATAAGGAAAATTGGCAGCCACGACGGAACAGACCTAATGTTTTCGGGTTTGTTGATAGTTTCCAAGCCGAGAAGCAGATCATGGAAAAAGCCGCTTGAAAAAACACCGCCGCAATACGGATCAGCCAAATATAGATCAACCTCTTGTTCATCCCTGCTTAACCAATCAAACTCGGTCCTGGCTGGACGAAACGCTTTATTATAGCTTCCGAAGGTTAAATTATTCATCAGAGGACTAGGCGCCCTATCACCTTTCGTTCTTTTCTCCCTGGAAGCAACCATTTTGCCGATTTTCCCAAGAAGACCTGGGTCTCCGCCTGTGCCGGAAAGAATCACGCCAGCAAGTCTATCCCCCAATATTTGAATATAGCGTCTTGATAGAAAAGAACCCATACTATGCCCGAATAAAAAAATCGGCACATCAGGATTTTCTTTTTTGATGATGGTTGTCAGGGTTTGGATATCTTGAACAACCTTTTCAAACCCCTGCTCTTCGGCAAAATATCCGATACTGTTTGTCTTATTACCGGTTCTGCCGTGGCCGCGGTGATCGTTTCCGTAGACAAATATATTGTTGGAAACCAATTCCCTTGCAAACCTGTCGTATCGCATAATATGCTCGGCCATACCATGTGCCAGCTGCACGATGGCTCGAGGCTTATCCTCGCTCCCCTTCACCCACTTACTTGCAAAGATTTCCACGCCATCAGTTGATTGAAAAGAAAAACCTGTCTGCACAACCACCACAACCACTTCCATTCTTACAATAATGATAAAAAAAGAGACCCACCCAATTACAGCATAGCAATTGTGTGAATCTCCAGTTCTCCGACACTTTGATTAACTTAACAAGAATATATAAGAGGATTTAAAATTTGTCAACGCTTTCTTTAATTTAACATGCAATCGTCAATTCAGTTATATGAACCAGCTCCACGTTATATAAAGAGTCTATTTCTTTAATTTCGCAATAACCGGAAGTATACCTGTAGATAATCTCATAATCTTTTCCCTTATATCTAACATGCGTATTTTGATTCAATAGACTCACCTCAATAAAATTTATTAATTTAGTTATATAACTTTTTTAGAGAAGAAACTATGAGCCATTTTTACAAATTTTTTAATGCAGCTATTACTTTTGTAGTATTTTTGGTGAAAAATAATTGAACATGTCGTTGTTCATGCAAAAAACGACTCTACTTTTCAGTAAAGACGTTCCTATCCTTCTATTCTATTAATCTATTTCAATTCTGCAGCAATGGATCTTCCCGCAACACGGCCGGTGAACAGACACCCACCCAAAAAAGTCCCTTCAAGGGCACGATAGCCGTGGACACCACCGCCGCCGAATCCGGATACCTCACCGGCAGCATATAGGCCGGGAACAGGATTGCCCAATTCATTCAATACCCTTCCTGATAAATCCGTCTGCAAGCCGCCAAGTGTTTTCCGGCTGACGATATTCAAACGGACGGCAATCAGCGGGCCGTTTTTCGGGTCAAGGATTTTGTGCGGCGGTGCCACACGGATTAACTTATCACCAATATAATGACGCGCTCCGCGCATTGCTGTAATCTGAAGGTCTTTGGTAAATTTATTATCGATTTCCCTGTCACGTGCTTTTATTTGGCGTTCGATATCCGCGAAATTCAATAAATTTTCTCCTGTCAGGTTATTCATCCCTTTGACCAGGTCAGCCAAGTTATCTGCGATGACAAAGTCCTCCCCTTTGTCCATAAATGCTTTAACTGGAGCAGGCGCATCGCCAATTGCTCTCCCTAACACCTTACGAATGCTTTTTCCCGTTAAATCTGGATTTTGTTCCGAGCCGGATAGGGCAAATTCCTTTTTAATGATTTTTTTCGTTAAAATAAACCAAGAGTAGTCATAGCCTGTCTTTTTGATGGCTTCAAGGGTGCCCAATGTGTCAAATCCCGGAAAGTTTGGTGCCTGAAAACGCTGACCGCGAGCGTCCAGCCAAATGGAGGAAGGCCCCGGCAGAATCCGAATACCATGCTTGTTCCAAATCGGATTCCAATTCTTGATGCCCTCCGTATAATGCCACATGCGGTCGCGGTTGACAATGCGGCCGCCCGCTTCCTCGGTAATGGCGAGCATTCGGCCGTCAACATACGCCGGGACGCCTGAAAGCATTTGTTGAGGAGGCTCGCCAAGCCTGCTTGGCCAATTTTTCCGAATCAAATCATGGTTGCCACCAATTCCTCCGCTTGAAACTAATATGGCTTTGGCTCTGTATTCAAAGCTGCCTGCAACTTCCCTGCTACTGTCCTCCCCGCGGGCGGCGGAACTAGGGACAAGAACAGACCCACTTACGCCTGTAACAGCACCATTACTTGTAATCAGATCGTCTACCCGGTGGCGCGGCTGGAACTCCACTAGCCCATTTTTCATGTGCACACGGACACGGCGTTCAAATGGCTCGACAATACCGGGACCGGTTCCCCAGACGATATGGAAGCGCGGCACGGAGTTCCCATGCCCATCTGCAAGGTAGCCGCCGCGTTCGGCCCAGCCAACAACCGGAAAGAAGCGAACCCCCATTCTGTGTAGCCAAGCGCGCTTTTCCCCCGCCGCAAAATCAATGTAAGCTTCTGCCCATTTTCGTCCCCAATAATCTTCATCGTCTTCCCGGTCGAATCCCGCCGCTCCCAGCCAATCCTGCCGGGCTAGCTCTTTAGAATCCTTGATCCCCATCCGTCGCTGCTCAGGGGAATCGACCAAAAATAAACCACCGAACGACCACCAAGCCTGTCCACCCATCGAGGTATCGGGCTCTTGGTCCAAGAGCAGCACTTTTTTCCCGGCATCAGCGATTTCCGCCGTTGCTACTAGTCCGGCAAGTCCGGCCCCTACCACAATTACGTCGAACTCCATTCCGCTTTCCTCCATCTCCATCCAACGCCTATTTAAATTTTCAGATAATGATATGTTACCACCTTTTTATCATTTTTTTAATCATCATCAGAAAATTTGTGGAGATGATAACTTAATAGAGAGATCTTACTGTTAATTCTATTTGGCTATCAATGTAGAATTCCACTCGTCAACTATCTGTTCCACAAAATGAGTTACTTTCATTGTTTATTCATTCCCCACTGGAAGTACAACAGTAAATGGTTTTAAATCCTTAGATGGGACAAAGCTTGAAAAATCAAATAGCAACATTGTGTTTTCCAGTTTAAAGTTCTCAATCTTTTCTTCTCCATTTAAGTCGAATGTGGATTGGAAGTGTGCTGTTGCCTTATCAACCATTTTTACTTTATTAAAGGGAATACCATGGTTTTTAGGAGGCCAAGGATTTTCCGGGTCAATCTTGGTTAAATATTCTTTATCCACCAACCAAAAAAGGTACTCCAAATTATGGTTAATTGTTTCAAGTTGACCTTGACTCAAATTCTTCGGAAGCCCTGTAAATTGATAATCGATTACCAATTTCTCACCTTTTTGAGTAATATCATTTACCTGCAGGCCAAAATTGAACCGTGTGCTTTTTAAGGTGAAAGATTTACTATTCAAAAGATGTTGTACTTTTGGATCTGCTGCCGATAACCGAGGATAAAAGGTAAGTGAAGTAATATCTGAATGGAGTTTGGTCATCTCTGTCCGAACGGTACTATGATATCCATCTTCTTGTTTCGATTCCTCGAGATATGTTGGGTTTTCAAACCTATATACTTTTCCTTTATTATCAACTGCTTTTGATAGATTAATTACATCACCCTTGTATTTCTCCACGGTCTCATAAATAAGCGAAGATGATGCTTTTGCGGTAAGAATCTCCTTTATACGGATTTTGACCTCATCTTTCGGGTAACCTTGCTCATGATTAATAACAAGTGTACGATTTTTTTCTTGTTGAATGGGAATTTCAAAATTCCATTCACCTTTTATCCCATTGATATTATGAATCGTTATGGGAAGAGTAAAATTCTCCTTCAATGATTTATATGGATAGTCCATTTTCCATTGAAAGTTATATCCATTTTTCACTTTCTTAATGTTATTTGACCCTCCACGCAGCCAAGGGTCATGATCCCCTTTATAGTGCTCGAAGTTCATATCAAAGCTTACTTCCCCTTTTTCGTTCCCCCCCTTTTCAACATCTTCATCTACAAATCCTGTAATTGATACCACATTGCCATCAAAGTAAGCGCTGGTCAGTTTTACAGTTACCCCATTTTTTGTAAGTGATTGGTTTAGTTCAGTAACTGCATCCTGGTTAGCTAATTCCACGCCGGTGGAATCATTAAATTCTTGAAAAATCCCACCAATTAAAGGAGTTTTAGCTAATACTCTATTCATGGTAGGATTAACAAATCCTGAGGCAACGGTGATTCCAAGAAGAGCAGCAGCTGTCGCCACACCTGCAAGAACCCTCTTTTTCTTTGCCTTTTCCCTATTGCCCTCCTTGTTTATCCCTTTGGAAATGGCGCTAAATACTTTTTCTTTGGGCACAGGTATTTTCTCTATTGCTGTTTTGAGTTCCTTGTTATCCATGGCATTGGTCCTCCTCATTTTTAAAGGATTTTTTTAACTCCGCTTTGCCTCTGCTTAAATAGGTTTTTACAGTACTCTCTGGAATTTCCATGACACTGCTAATCGCTTTTATCGAGTAATCGTAATAGTAAAATAAGATAATCACAGTACGGTAATTCTCTCTCAGCTGCTGAATGGCGTTAAGCAGCTGTATTGATTCTTCAATGTTTGGATGTACCTGCCCCGGCAGGTTTGACAATATCTCATCACTCAAAGGAACAACATTGCTTTTTCTCTTTAGGACATGTCCCGAACATCGTATGACAATCCTGGTTAGCCAGGTCATAAAATACTCCGGATTTTTTAACGAATGGATAGATGTAAAGGCCTGATAGGTTGCTTCTTGGACAACATCCAACGCATCTTCTTCGTTATGTACATAAAGATAGGCAGTACGGTAGATTCTTTCATAATGTTGTTGAACTAACTTTTCAAAGGCGCTTTTATTACCTTTGATTGCTTTTTTAACTAGCCGGTGGCTTTCTATTTCCATCTTATTTAACCCCCTTTACTAATTAGTGGAATCTATAAACAAGAAAAGTTTCAAAAAGTTAAAGTATTTTCCAAGAAAAGCATATCATGCAATTAAAATCCTACGTTCAAAACAAATAAACAGAAACCATTTTGGGTTTCCGCCTTCTATCGCAAAACGGGAATTTACTGCTTAAAATGTAAAGTAAAATGAATATCCATTTGCACCGTATTTGCGGTGCTTTTTGTTTTCAAAAAAATAGCCCAGCTCCATATGGAACTAAGCTATTCCCTGTATTTCTTTTGGAGTTTATTTAACCAAAGCTACCCTTATAATGAACAAGAATGAACTCAGTAACTTGTTAAAAATACTTTCCCTTTTGTCTTATTAGAAGATTCAACAGCGTCAATTGCCTTTTTGACATCCGACAAGTCATACTTAGAATCGACCATCATCAAACATAACTTTTTTCCATCTATTAGCCGGATTAAATGATTAAACGTTTCTTGCCATTTTTTTGCTGAGACATTTTTATTCCAATTCCGTAAATGAAACATATTCGCATTCACTTTTGCTTGGTTTACAATATCGGCCCAATTTACTTGTATCCCCGATAAAAGACCGATTGTTAAAAACTGTCCATTAGGGCGGATACTAAAAGCTAATTCATTACCATCCGTACCCCCAACAGAATCAATGGCAGCATCTGCACCCATTCCACTTGTTAATTCCATAACGGTTTCATTTAGATGACTTATAGAGGTATCGATCACATTAGAAGCACCGAGATGAAGTAATTCCTCTGTATACTTATTATTTCTAGTCACTGCAATCAATTGAAAACCTAAAATCTTTGATAATTGAGCAAAAATATGCCCAATAGAAGAACCACATGCGTTAACCAATAAAACATCATTTGGTTTTAATTTTAAAACTTCCGTACAAACCACCCACGCTGTAACGGGATTGATATACATTTGTGATGCAGTAAAATCATCAATAGAATCAGGTATAGGAACGGCAAATTCTGCTGTTGTCTTAACAAACTCTTGCCATGTACCTTCCCCACGCAAAGGTAAAACCCGTTTACCAATAAGGTTTTTTGAAACTAAAGGACCCACATTCTGTACAATCCCAACTCCTTCATAACCAGGAATATTTGGTAAAGAAATTCGATGAGAATACGCCCCTCTTATTGGAATTAAATCAGAAGGATTGATAGGTCGTGCCAACATTCGAACAAGAACCTCATTATCTTTTGGTGGTTCAATGGTTCTATATTCGATTTTTAACACATCTTTAGGACTGCCGAATTCGTAGAAATTAATATATTTTGCCTCCAAAACAATATAGGCTCCTTATATAAATTAGAATTATTTAATTATAGTTTTTTGTTGGAACCCGTTAGCCACAGCAAGCTTATTTTAGGTTTGAACGAAATAGGATTGCTCTAGATTTAGCTACAATTTCTTGTTTATCGTTATAAATCGAACACTCCGTATGAATTAAAGTTTTGCCCTGTTTTTCAATTTTGGCATTTGCCATCAAGTATGTACCAGTGGCGGGTTTCATAAAAGAAACATTTAAATCAACGGTGACAGCTTGTTGTATCCCGTCTTCAGTTGCTGGTATCAAGTTTGATACGGCTACATCAGCCAAAGAAGAAATGATACCACCATGTATAACCCCCGCACTATTAATGAATAGATCCTGAACCGGCAATATGATTTGCAAATTATTATCATCAATCTTTTCGTATTTCAAGCCTAAAAATTCGTCAAATGGCTGTCTTATAAACATCTGGTACACCTCTTGAATTAAACTGAATATTAATTTCACTGTGTTTGAAAAATAACCGGAAAAATTCCTCTTAAATCTGGAAATACCCGTATTTCCCTAAAAATAAAGGAAGTTTTTCCGGTTATTTTATACTAATCTTTGAATTTTGTCTTATTTGGAGCAGTTAACCGGAATTTCTCCGCTTATATCTCCTTCTTAAGCCTCCACTATATACATTAGCCGGAAATTCTCCGCCTATAAATCTCATACCTACACGAAAACCAAAAATGAATAATAACGAGTCATTTTTAAAAAAATACACACTTGATAACACACTTTTAACTCTAGAAATCTTATCTTCTAGCTATCATCTCGATTTCAATTTGTGCACCAAGAGGCAGGGATGACACACCTATAGTTGTACGAGCGGGATACGGCTCAGAAAATTGTTTAGCATAAACTTCATTCATTGCTGTGAAATTATTCATATCCGTTAAGAAAACATTCACTTTTTCAACATGATCTGGAGTTAAACCTGCTGCTTCCAATACATTGAAAAGATTTCTAAAACATTGATTTGTCTGTTCAATAATATCACCTTCTACAAGCTTTCCAGTCTGTGAATCTACTGGGGTTTGCCCAGATAAAAAGATTAAATCACCTGCTTCAATTGCATGTGAGTATGGACCAACAGCAACCGCTCCAGATGCACTAAAAGCCTTTCTTGACATACAAAACTCCTCCTTTAGATAAAAAGAAAAAATAAGTATATGAAGAAATTGTAAGTTATATGGAAGATATAAGCAATAAAACCGTCCTTCCAAGCAATGTCTGCAAATGCCCATTTGGCATTATAAAACAAGTGTTAAAAACAACCTCAACCTTTTTAAACAATAGTTTCTATAATAAACAAACGTTTGTAAACTATTCCATTATATACTATACTTTTAAAAAGTAATCTTATAGATTACAAAAATTGGAGGAGGTAGAATATGAGGAAGTATCTGCACCCTCTCTTGGTTATAATAGCCGCGAGTAGTTATGGTGTCGTTTCAACAATTATAAAACTGGCAATGAACAGCGGTTTCTCAGCCTCGGAAGCTGTTACAAGTCAATTCTTTATCGGTTTTTGCATTGCTGTGAGTATTTATTTCCTGACAAGCAGAACAAAAATAAGCTTTAAAGGTATTAAAATGCTTATCTTTGCAGGCATTTTAACTGGGTTGACAAATATTGTATATGGACATTCTCTTAACTATTTACCAGCTTCTTTGGCAGTTGTTCTCCTATTTCAATTTACATGGATCGGTATGCTGATTTCCTGTATAACAAAGCGTCAGCTGCCCACTCGAATTGAATTTATTTCTATACTATTATTGGTTTTGGGGACCATACCGGCAGCCGGTTTAATTGATGTTGATTTAACGAAAATACCTTTACAAGGGTGGATATGGGGGTTAGCAGCAGCCTTTTGTTATTCACTATTTTTATATGTAAACGGCCGGACAACCGCAAGGATGAATACCTCAGGCCGTTTGGTGTTTGTTTCTTTCTTTGCTTTTATGATGTCTGCTGCATTTCAATCTCCAGAGATTATTTGGAATGGTACTTTGTTTAACGAAGGACTTTGGATTTATGGTTTGGCACTAGGGTTATTTGGCATGATTATTCCGGTGTTTTTATTTACTATTGCCGTTCCTAAAGTTGGATTAGGCATGACATCCCTTTTGAGTGCTATTGAATTGCCAATCGCCGTGATGGTATCAGTGATCTTACTAAGCGAAACTGTGAGCACGATACAGATAGCGGGGATCGTAATTATCTTTCTTGGTATAAGTTTACCAACCATGTTAACTGGAAAATTATTGTTAATGAAAAATAAAATTGCAAAACAAAAGCAAAAAATAAATCTTACTTGACTGGTGAATTAAAAAAACACATTAGTTAAGGTAAATCGATTTTTATTTTCAAGGGAAAAGTTGGACATATTATCCCTAGGAGGTGATAAGGTGGCTGACAATAAGAAAACTTCCAAACACCTAGAAAGTGACAGTAAATTAGATCGATACGAAAACGACGATCGACATAATGATAATGCTAGGACAGCAACAGCTTTTGAACCAGTAATCCCAAGAATTGATACAGAAAATCTTTAACAGTAAGTTTCAAACATTTGAAATGGCATACCGAATAACAAATTAAAACTACACCTATCAACGCTTGGCTCTAGACCCAAGCGTTATTCATTCCCCAGTTAATCCAATATTTGTCCATGGTTCTGCCAAAACATGGACAAACACGACCATAAATTTTGGGATATTTTAAGTTCACTAAAGCACTCTTTCCCTTTCTTAATAACAATTTCAGAAAAAAATGGATGAAAGCCTTTCCCGCTTTTTTATTTTCAACATACCTTATTACTACCGAAAAGTAAGGGAGGTATTAGGATGGCTGATGGTGCAGGATACGGCGGAGGGTTTGCGCTGATTGTGGTATTGTTTATCCTTTTAATTATCGTCGGTGCTTCTTTTGTCGGCGGATACGGTGGCTATGGCGGCTTTTATTACTAAGTCCGTTTATTAATTTCTATGAAAGGGGGAATTTTATAATGTTAGGATATGGAGGATATGGCTATGGCGGTTATGGTTACGGAGGCGGCAGCTTTGTTTTAATCGTTGTATTGTTCATTCTTTTAATCATTGTTGGCGCATCTTGCTTTTATTAATTAGATTAGAACTCCCCTAAAAAAATTTAGGGGTTTCTAAAAATACAAAAGGTCAACTCTCCGGACGAATCGAAGAAGTTGACCTTTTGTTTGCTATTTTATTTTGTCAAATAGACATTTGCACCTATTACATAGAAAACAAATAGGAGCCGTGTCCATCTAATGAACGACCCCTCATCAAAAATTATAAATCATTAATCACAATATAAGTAGCCTTTATCGGACCATGTACGCCGACAACCAGATTCAACTCAATATCGGCCGAGTTACTTGGGCCGGGGCTCCAGTTGCTGCTGTTTACAAGCTGGAAATTCTCGGGGCAGCAGGAACGGCCATTTTAATAGCAGCTATTCTTACTAAATTTATTGTTGGAATCTCATGGAAAAACTGGATTCTAACATTCGGTGAAACTTTAAATGAATTAAAGTATCCAATTCTGAGAATGCTTCTGTTGTCGGATTTGCCTATATTACTAATGCATCCGGAATGACCACAGCGCTAGGAATGTCTTTGGCCAAAACTGGATCGGTTTTGTTCCTTTCTTCTCACCATTCCTTGGCTGGCTGGGAGTGATTATAACAGGTTCGGATACATCAGCCAACCTGCTGTTTGGGAATCTGCAAAAGATTACAGCTACTTCTATTGGAATGGATCCTGTGCTTGCACTTGCCGCGAATTCGTCCGGGGGAGTAACCGGTAAAATAATATCGCCGCAATCAATAGCAGTTGCCTGTGCAGTTGTTGGACTAGCCGGAAAAGAACCAGATTTGTTCCGTTTTACAATCAAACATAGTATTTTCCTAGTCGTTATTATTGGAATCAACGTTTGGCTGCAAAATTCAGTTCTATCCTTTATGATTCCTTAAATATTGAAAATGCTCGAAAGGCTCTTCCCTTATAGGAAGCAGCCTTTCGAGCATTTTCAAAAGAAAAAGACTTTCATATTTGCTTTATTTTAATTGGAGTACTATTAATATTTATATAAGGTTATATTGGAGGAAAATGTATGTATTCAAATATTTTAAGACATCCTGGACCAACTCCTATTCCGAAGAAAGTACAGCTTGCGATGAGCCAAGATATGATGAGCCACCGCAGTCAAGAATTTGTACAGCTATATCGGGAAACAACAAAACGTGTGAAGCCTGTTTTTGGAACAAAGCAGGATATTTTACTCATCCCATCGGGTGGTGCCGCGGCATTAGAAGCTTCAGCTGTAAATACTGTCTCTACTGGTGAAGAAGTGGTTGTTATTACCGTCGGCGCTTTTGGAAATTATTTCGTTTCTATTTGTGAAAAATTTGGCTTTCATGTACATAAGCTGGAAAAACCTTGGGGTGAAGCTTGTACACCGGAAGAACTTGCTGAGTTTCTAAAGCCCCTATCCAATATTAAAGCTGTCTTCGCTACTTATAACGAAACTTCTACAGGGATTTTAAACCCAATTGACAAATTAGCAAAGATTGTACGTTCCCGAACTGACGCGCTATTTATTGTTGATGGCGTCAGCTGTATTGGCGGAGCACCTGCGGAAATGGATCAATGGGGTGTTGATATTTTAGTAACAGGGTCACAAAAAGCAATGATGCTGCCTCCTGGGCTCGCTCTTTTAAGTATTAGTGACCGTGCATGGAAAGTAATTGAAGAGAATAATACACCTTCATATTACTTAAATTTATTGAGCTATCGTGAATGGGCAGAGAAAGGGATGACACCTAATACGCCTGCTGTTTCATTAATTTACGGTCTTTCTGCTGTATGTGATTTGATTGAGGAGGAAGGCGGATTTGCGCAAACAGTGGCACGGCATGAACTTATGAAAAACATGGTTCGCGAATCTATGAAGGCTCTTTCTATTGGCTTGTTGACGTCCGATGAGTATGCTTCGCCGACGATTACAGCTATTCTTACTCCAGAAGGATTGGATCTCGGGACATTTTTAGGCCATCTGAAGAAGAAATACCATCTTGATTTTGCTGGAGGGCTTGGTCACCTGCAAGGTAAGCTGTTCCGATTTGGGCATATGGGTTACTGTTTCCCAAGCGATATTCTTCAAGCGGTTTCTCTATTGGAAGCAGGATTGCAGGATTTCAACTACACCTTTGAACCAGGCGCTGGAGTTATTGCTGCACAAAAAGTGTTCTTGGCTGCCAATTTGAAATAAAAGTTGACTAAAATTAAATTTAGCCTTGTCAGAAAAAACAGTCAAGCATATCTTAATGTATGCCATAGCTTTACAAGCATATGAATTACCTACCCATTAAGAAGGAAGTCTCCGCCCAAGACTTCCTTCTTTTTATATTTTTCCTAAGGAAATTTTTTCACTTTGTCTTCTAAAAATATAACATCTTGCTCTAATTATAGTCCTTTTTGACATTTAACCATTATAAATTTAAATGGAGGCTTGTTTTCCATCTTCTTATGTGGCTCAACAATTTCTGAAGTTTCTATCAGTCCATATTTTCCAAACTCTTGTTTGACCGAGTCAGCATCATAAAAAAACATTTTTACCCCATCTTTTGTCTCGAAATAATCTTTACCTAGTTGTTGACCCTTTCCATACATGGGGGCTTCTTTGGAAATCGTGGTAAAAATCATATATCCGTTTGGCTTTAACTGATTATAGCAATCATTAATAAACTTCTCTCTCTCACTTTGATTCAATAAGTGAATAAGGGCATAACAAAATATACCATCATAAAGTTTGTTTTCAAAAGGCATATCAGTTACTGAACCATGAAAAATGCTAAAATGAAGCCCATTTTTCCTTGCCAAATCAATAGCTGTTTTTGAAATCTCAATACCTGTTACATTTATTCCGTTATCAATAAAAACCTTTGCATTCCTGCCATATCCAATACCGGGAATCAATATATCCTTCACTTTCTTTTCAAGGAAGAAGTCCTTTGTCACGATGGCGGAGTCTGCAGGTTCAAATCCCCACATCATTTGATTTTCTATAAAACTTGATTCCCAAAATTCTGTCATACCTCAGGTCTCCTTTACAAATATTGACCATTCATATATTCTCGAAATTATATCAAATTTCGACATTAATTTAAAATATAGCCAATTCAATATGGCCAATGCTTGATTTTATTGAATCGGAACCCCTTGAGCGATTTCAAAAAATGCAAAAGGTCAACTCTCCGGACCATTCCGAGAAGTTGACCTTTTGTTTGCTATTTTACTTTTGGCAAGCGGACTTTAATTAACTCTGCAAAATATTCCGCTCCAATTGTAAGGATCTTATCATTGAAGTCATAGCTTGAGTTATGAAGTGGAACATTGCCGATTCCTTCAGAATCGTCACCATTTCCTATAAATACAAAACAGCCAGGGATTTTCTGCAAAAACGCACCAAAGTCTTCAGAAGCCGTCCACGGTTGACAATTTTCATCCACTTTATTTTCGCCAACCACATTTCGAGCTGCTCTTACCGCAACATCAACGCACTCTGCCCAGTTAACCGTCGGTGCGAATTCATGGGTATATTCAAATTGGCATTCTGCCCCATTCATTTTGCAAATCCCCTCACTAATCGTCCGCATCCGTTCTTCCAGCAACTTTTGAACCTCTGGCGTATAACTTCTAGTATCGCCCTTAATCACTACATTTGTAGGAATTGCATTTCGAATCCCGTCCGTTATAAATTCAGTACATGAAATGACAGCAGGAACATTTGGGTTCATATTTCGGGAGATAATGGTTTGCAAAGCAAGAACAATTTCAGACGCAATGACGATTGGATCTTTACCCATATGCGGACTTGAAGCATGTGAGCCTTGTCCCTTAATACGGATGACAAAGTTATCCTCACTTGCCATAATTCCGCCCGCACGTGTTGAAATGGAACCCACAGGCATGCCTGGCATATTGTGCATGCCATAAATCTCATCTACTGGAAAACGTTCAAAAAGTCCGTCTTGCATCATGGCAAAAGCACCTTTACCAATTTCCTCCGCAGGCTGAAAAATAAACCGAACTGTCCCGTTAAAATTTTTGCGCTCCGTTAATAACTTGGCTGCACCCAATACTGTGGCCATATGTCCATCATGACCACACGCATGCATTTTACCCGGATTCTGGGAGGTATATGAGTGTTGCCCCACTTCAGTTAGATTAAGAGCATCTATATCTGAGCGAATACCGATAATACCTTTCCCATCGCCCACTGTATGATTAGCAACGATTCCAGTACCGCCAATATTTCTATGAACCTCTAATCCCATATCTGTTAGTACTTTAGCAAGAAATTCAGAAGTATGTTTTTCTTCAAAAGCACTTTCAGGATACGTATGAAGATAGTGCCTCCACTCAGTAAGCTGTTTTTCAAAATTTCCATTCATCATATTCATTTCACCCTCTCAATCATTAAACCGATGGATAGGCCCCATCCCATACTACTTTTCTATAATGATCTGGATCCGTGTCACCTTCTGTGCTGATAATAAGAATTTTCGAATTTTGATTCAGATTCAATGTTTCTTTCATAGCATTGAGCGTTAAATTAACAGCCACTAGACTAACTAATCCCATACCAACTGCACCAGATTCGCCTGAAACAATATGAGGGTCACCACCCAACGGATTTGCAAGAATTCGCATTCCTCGTGCGGCCACATGATCCGGACATGAGACAAAGATTTCAGCATAATCTTTTAAAACACCCCAAGAAGTGGTACTTGGTTCCCCACACGCTAAACCTGCCATAATCGTATACAAAGCTCCGGTTACGGAATGTGGTTTCCCATCACCCACATTAATAGATTGGTATAGACAATCAGCTTTATCTGGTTCGACTATAACTGTAATAGGGCGTTCCTCTCCAAATTTCTCTACTAGATATCCGAGCATACTGCCAGCAAAAGAACCCACTCCAGCTTGTAATAACACATGGGTCGGGCGGTCTTGACCAGCTTCAGCAATCTGCTCCACTGCTTCATCCAGGAGCGTTCCATACCCCTGCATAATCCAAGTTGGAATCTTTTCATATCCATCCCAGGCCGTATCCTGTACCAAAACCCAGCCATTTTCTTCCGCTTTCTGGCGTGCCAGCCTAACTGTATCATCATAGTTAAGATCCGTTATAAAGGCCTCTGCTCCTTCTTTCCTAATATTGTTTAATCTAATTTCTGAAGACCCTTTTGGCATCAATACGACTGATTTTTGTCCTAGCTGGTTAGCAGCCCAAGCAATTCCTCTGCCATGATTCCCATCCGTTGCTGTTACAAACGTAATACTCCCGAGTTTCTCTTTCACTTCATTACTTCTTAGTTTTTCAAAAGAAAGCTCTGAGATATCGACATTTAATTTCTCTGCTAAATATTTACCAACTGAATAGGAACCACCTAGCACTTTAAAAGCATTAAGTCCAAATCTATAGGATTCATCCTTCACCCATATATGGCTTACACCTAATTGTTTGGACAACTTATCTAAGCTGTGAAGTGGAGTTACTTTATACTCTGGGAAACTCTTATGAAAGTTTCTTACCTTTTCCACAACTTCAGGGTTCATAAATGCTGCAGATGCCTTCTCAGTATCTGTTTTTCTCGCATTTTCATTTAGAATATATTTAATCTCTCCAGGTGCGTTTTTTGTTGTAATTACTTCTTTAACCATTTATAAGTTCCTCCTTTACTGCAAGATTACTAACTACGTCGAACAAAACATTAGTTCCAGCAACCAAATCAGTATCTTTTGTATACTCCTTAGGATTATGACTAATACCGTCGATGCTCGGAACGAAAATCATGGCTGTAGGGCAAATGCGAGCCATCATTTGAGCATCATGTCCCGCGCCGGATGTCATTCGTCTTGATCCGAGTCCGCGTCCGCCTGCAGATTGCTCTATCAATTTAACGATTGTTTCATCAAAAGTTACTGGTTGAAAACGTACCAATTGATCAGATGTAATGGATACTTCTTCCGATGCCGCCAGTTCTTTGAGATAGCTGGCAAGCTCTTGCTCTTCCTCTTTCAATCGTTGCTCGTTTGGATCACGCAAATCCACAGTGAAGGTGGCCAATGATGGAATGACATTAACAGCATTTGGCTTAAATTCAATAGTTCCAACCGTTGCAACAGTTTGCCCATTTGAAGCGATCGCCCGATCACGTAAATAAGTGATTACACGCGCGGCCGCAAGTCCTGCATCACGCCGCATATCCGTTGGCGTAGTGCCAGCGTGATTGGCAACACCTTCAATCGTAATCCGCTGCCAAGAAATGCCTTGAAGATTCTCGACCGCACCAATTGGAATCCCCACTTTATCAAGAATTGGACCTTGTTCGATATGAAGCTCAATGTAAGAGTGTGGCGTTAAAAAGCCAGGCTCCTTCGTACCAGCATAGCCAATACGTTCAAGTTCCTCCCCCAAAATGGTGCCATCCGTACCTACCTGTGCAAGCGCCTCATCTGCTGAGAGCCCGCCAGCATACACAAGAGATCCCATCATGTCCGGCTGATAGCGCACTCCTTCCTCATTGGTAAATGCTGCGACTGCAATTGGACGAGATGGAATAAAACCTGTCTCCTGTAAAGTGTTTATTACTTCAAGCCCAGAAAGAACTCCATAGCATCCATCGTACATCCCTGCATTAATGACTGTGTCAATGTGCGAACCTAGCATAATGGGTGCTTCATTTCTATTTTCGGTACCACACCAGATACCAAAGATATTGCCGATTCTGTCGATTTCAACTTCCAATCCAGCTTCCTTCATCCAAGTGACTAATTGGTCACGGCCAGCCTTATCTGTGTCTGAAGCAGCTAATCTTGTTCGTTTGTTATCATCGTCCAGACCAGTTCGGCCAAGTTCTTGTAAGCGGTTAAGTAAACGTTCACTATTGATTGATAGATTTAACTTTGAAATCATGTTCATTTCCCCTTTTCAACATGTAAAGTTTGTTTAGAAACAACTTAAAACATATTGGCAATTTTGCTGATGTTTGGTGAATCACATTTTAAAATATAATTATAATCATATGGTAATTGAATATTTGCTATAAAAATACTAAAATTGAATAGAAAAATATAAGAATATTGAGGTGTTTGCTATGCAAATGAAAAACTTCATGATTGATGAAAGCTTAAAAGAGCTAACCAAACACCATACAGTCGTTATGCCAATTGCATGTTATAAAACCACAATTAATCAAAATATCCATGGCTATATTCCTCTTCATTGGCATGACGAGATTCAGTTTGTGTTAATCGTAAAAGGGGAAGCAACTTTCCTGGTGAATGAAGATTGGATAGAGGTTCGAGAAGGTGATGGACTGTTTATCAATAGTGGATGCCTGCACATGGCACAGGAAAAGGATCGCTCGGGTTGTGTCTATATTTGCTTAAATCTGTCACCCTATTTTGTTTTGTCACAAGAACTCTATCCTACTTATGTAAAACCTTATATTCAAGCGACTAATTTACCCTACTTATATATAGATGCAAATGAGATTTGGGGAAAAAACATTTTAGATGCCATTTTAAAAATCTATCAATGTATTGAGCAAAAGTCCCAATACTATGAAATAGATATATCATTAAGGCTGCCATTCATTTGGAAAAATTTAATCGATAATGGTTTTAAACTAGAATTTGTTCAGACAGAAATAGTAAAGAGTCAAAGAATGAAGCAAATGTTAAGCTGGATTCAACAGCATTATACAGAAAAAATTATGTTAGAGGATATTGCAAGGGCAGGTCAGCTGAGCCGTTCTGAATGCTGTCGATATTTCAAGCGATTTCTAAAATGTACACCATTAAATTATGTGATCGATTATCGTATTCAAAAAAGCTTATATCTACTGCAGCAAGATGATTCGAATATTACGGAAGTTGCCTATCAAGTTGGTTTTAATAGTACAAGTTACTTTATAAATAAATTCAGAGATTCGATGAACATGACTCCTTTAGCATACAAGAAAAATAAAATGCATAATGACTAAGCATGCTAGTACTTAAAAAGGAATTCTCTGCCCAAAACTTTCCTTCTTCAATATTGTGTATACCGACCTAGGCTCTGGCTTTCCTCGTTATTCGGGTGTTATGAACTTTTCATAACGACCGGGACTCTGACTTTCCTCGTCGTTCGGGTGTTATGAGCATTTTATAACGACCGGGACTCTAGCTTTTCAAACCGTTCGGGTGTTATAAGCCTTTTATAACGACCGAGACTCTGACTTTCCTCGTCGTTCGGGCGTTATGAAGCCTTTTATAACGACCGGAACTCTAGTTTTTCATACCATTCGGGTGTTATGAGCCTTTTATAATGACCGGGGCTCTAGCTTTTCAAACCGTTCGGGTGTTATGAACCTTTTATAACGACCGGGACTCTGACTTTCCTCGCCATTCGGGCGTTATGAAGCCTTTTATAACAACCGGGACCCGGCTTTCCTCGCCGTTCGGGTGTTATGAGCCTTTCATAACGACCGGTGCTCTGACTTTCCATGTTGTTCGGGTGTTATGAAGGCTACATGCGACTGGACCACTGATTTTTTCAAGATTTGGAGCTCATAGAAAGACTGCTTAGAAAAGAGCCTTTTTTATAGTCTGCGCTTCATCAGGCTTCCTAAGAACACTCTTTCAGCCATACTCATTGCTCTCCAATAAACAATTCTTCTTGTTCACAAAAAGATTCATAGAGGCTGCTAATTTCCGGTTTGGTAATGGCTTCCGAGTCATATTGGATAAGCGGGCGAACCTCGACCTCTTTTAGTTCGGAAAAAAGACAGTCTATGATTGGTTTCCCGCTTTTTTGCAGGTTATATTTCCCCCAGTTTTTAATCGCGAGTTCTCTTGTTTCCGGATTGTAGCGAATCAACTTGTGATGCTTGATAAATCGTTCCATTAATGAATGAACACTCTCAATCGAATAGCCCAAATAAAAAGCCATTTGTTTTTTCGTAATGCGATAGATGCCAATTTGAGTCGTTTGCGGATTTGTCAGAAGATATAAATAGAAGTATTTGTCCTCCGGTGTCATCTCTTCCATTACAACCGGATTGTTCCAAAAATCAATACGCACCATTCTATACTTTCCCATCAACAACCACCATCCTTGCTTTTCATAAAATCCAATATCTATTTAGGGTTTTATGAGGAAGCCGGATAGGATGTTTTTTATAACTATGTGAATGTTTTATGACTTCTGGGTTAAATCTTTGCTGGGTTCTGTTTCCCATCGAAAACTTAAAAATTCAAATCAAAATGTATACGAATTTGTACTATGTTTTGCATCTGTATTTGTTAATAAAAAGAAAATGGCCCAAGTACGTTTAAACCGAGCCATTTTCTTTATTTTAATTTAATTTGCTTTTCCAACTAAAGGTGACGTTACTTTAAGTACACTTCTACACAATTTTTAACTTTATTCAGCCGGTGTTTTCAATAATTGATTTGAACAGTTGGTTGATCTAATTTCACTAACAAATGTAGAGCCTAATAGCAGTACACCACCAAGCATTTGAACAATTGTCATTTGTTCTTGCAGGATAATGGCAGAAATCAATATAGCTACAAATGGATCGACATAACTGAGCATAGCTATACTCTGTCCTTTCAATCCTTCCATACCAGAGAAAAATAACCAAAACCCGATTCCTGTATTGATAATCCCTAAAATTAAAATAAAAGGAATGGAAGAGCTTGATACTTCAAAGATACCAAAGCCGGAAGTCCAGAAAACATATGGCATTAGAAGTAAAGTGGTTGTTCCAAGCTGAATGATGGTCAGCTCTAACTTTCCCATATCTTTAATAAATTTATTTAGCAGCAATAACGCAGCATAAAATGCAGCTGCGATTAATCCAAAGGAAAGTCCAAGAAAGTCGTCTGCTCTCGATGCTCTCAGGCCTTCTACTACAATCATTAACATTCCTATGATCGCTACACCAATACACACAGTTTTCTTGATGGATAATGGTTCCCGAAGTACAAAGGGAGAAAGAATCATCACAAATACAGGTGCAAAGTAATAACCTAGCGTTGCATTGGCAATTGTCGTATGGTCATATGATTGATAAAGAAAAATCCAATTTCCTCCCAATGCAATACCTGAAAGAATCAAAAATAAAGCATTAGATTTAACAAAATTCCATGATATTTTTTTCTTAATCACGAACAATATTAACAGTAAAAATAAACTTCCTATGAAACTGCTTAGTAAAGCTCTTTCGCTCGAAGATAGATCAATGTTTCGAACAACCAAACCAATTGTCCCGAAAATAATCATTGATAATATAAACTGAATTTTAGATTTCATCATCTACTCCTACGAAACATAATTCGCAGATTCTGAGACTTGTAGCTGTCTGGTGCTTTTTCCATAACATCACTCATAAAAAACATCGTTCAACACCTTTCCCTTTCCTAACTTGAATAATGAATAGGAAAAATATATCATAATCACAAACATTACAAAAACGAATGTTTATCATGATATATATGACAAAATCAGATGGGACGAGGAAAAAGATATGAATATCCAAAAATATATGGCATTTATTAAAGCAGTAGAATTGGGTAGTTTTACAAAAGCTGCCGAAATATTGGACTATTCACAGTCTGGGATTAGCCGTATGATTAACGATTTAGAAAAGGAATGGGGGATTTCTCTTTTTGAAAGGGGACGTGCCGGTATCAATTTAACCTCGGATGGTTTAAAGTTGCTGCCCCAATTAAAGCGGATTTGCAATGAGTATGAAATCTTAATGAGGCAGATCGAAGAACTAAATAATATGGAATCTGGGATGATTCGAATTGGGACATTTTCCAGCGTAGCATCTCATTGGCTCCCTAATATTATTAAAATTTTTAAGAAGGATTACCCAATGATAGATTTTGAATTTCTGCTTGGTGATTATACAGAAATTGAGAGCTGGATCCTAAATGGGCGTGTTGACTTTGGATTTTTGCGGCTTCCAACAAAAGCAGAACTAGAAACAATCTTTTTGGAACAAGATCGTTTGCTGGTAGTAATACCACATAATCATCCTTTTGCTAATTGCGAAAAGTTTCCCATCAACGGCTTACTGAACAGTCCGTTTATGCTGTTAGAAAAGGGGGCAAAAGCAGAAATCTCCGAAATTTTTGAGAGACACGATATTTCACCAAATGTTAATTTTACAACATGGGATGACTATGCCATTATGTCTATGGTGGAAAATGGGCTAGGTATCAGTATATTACCAGAATTGATATTACAGCGTATTCCTCACAAGATTATAGCAAAAGAGCTGGAGGTTCCTGCTTTCAGGAATATTGGTGTTGCTATGAGAGAACAAAAATCACTTTCCCTTGCGTCCAAGAAATTTTTAGACTATTTATCATATAGGAACATCAAGTGAATGAGTATGATGGACTCAAATTGTTAAAACACACTTGACAGCCTGTTTGAAATATTTCAAATCATGGGTTCGCACCTTTACGCTGGTCCGAACCCTTTTATGATACTGAAGAAAATATTCAGACAGACATCAATGCATGTTTGTTTCTGAAAATCCAAATCATAATTCCCAGGCACCGGTATTTGATAAACTTACAGTTTTACTCAAAAACCTTTTCCATGATCATCACATCCACAAAACGACCATCTAATTTCCCCTGATTCTTAAATACACCAACTTCGCGATAACCTTTTTTTCTATAAAGCCCTTGCCCAAGATTATTAAAGGGAAATGTGAATAAAACAATTTTGTTAAAGTCATTTTTAATCGCAGCCTGTTCAATTTCATTAAGCAATACGGAACCAACCCCTTTTCCCCTGTAATCCCGTCTAATATAAATGGATAAATCAGCGACACCAGCATAAGCACACCGGTTGGAATAAGGATTTAATGATGCCCAGCCAATAACCTCATCGGCTTGTTCCGCAACTATTACTGAAAAACGTTCGGTATGATTTTTAAACCATTCCCTCATATATTCAATATCTTTCTGGTCTTCTTCTAAGGTTGCAATCCTGTCCTCAATACCCTGATTATAGATATTTAATATCGATTCTAAGTCACTTACTGCTGCCAGCCTTGTCTTTAACCCTGTTTTCATGATAATCCCCCTAGAAATGAATGGCTAAAACCATTATATAAAAAATTTTCCATTTTTAAAAGAAAATTAGTTGCAAATTGCAAATTATTAGTATATAAATAAATCAGAGGTGAAAATTATGGAAAATGTTAGAGAACTGTTCCAGGTTATGACAAGGCGGTTTGGTCTTTTAAATAAAAACTGTTGTCAGGTAGGCGGAGCTGAGATATCCCTCGTCCAAAGCCATATCCTTTATGAATTACTTCGCCGGGAAAAGCCTTCGATGCAACAGGTTGCGGATACGTTAGGGATGGATATAACCACCTTTAGCCGGCAAATACAAACGCTAGTAAAAATGGAACTGGTTGTGAAATCACCTCTACCTGAAGATAGACGTGTTTCTCAACTAACCCTAACAACACAGGGAAAGTATGTTGCTGCGAAGATTGATGCAGACATGAACCAATATCTTAGCGAAGTATTTTCAAATATGAGCGAGTTTGAACAAGAAATGGTCATCAAATCAGTTAAACTGTTAAATGAAGCAATGTCACAATCTACTGTTTGTTGTAAACCGTTAATTTGAGCAAGATCCACTTGCTCTTTTATTAAAAATTAATACTTGCAATTTGCAAGTAAAAAGGAGATGGCAATATGTATTTCAATGAAATGGAATTAAAAGTTTATTATGAAATGAAAAAAGAAGAGATGGAGAAAGCTGTGCTGGCTAGCCGGTATTCGAAAAATAGTCCAACGTCAAAACTCTATAGAAATTTCTTAAATATGTTTAAGAAAAACCAAAAGGCTGTGCCAAAACGAGATTGCTGTGAAATTAAAATCCAAGAAGTATGCTGCGGAAATTAAAAAGAATGCTGTTTATAAATAAGGAGGTTGCTTATGTGGTCCGAAGTGTTTCATAGTTTTCTATCCATTGCATTAGAATTAACTTTATTGTTTATTGGAATCTCTTTTCTCATCAACCTATTACAGGGGTTCATTCCCTATAAAAAGATGGAACAGTTGATGGAAAAAAGCCACCCATTGGTAAGTGCTTTTGTCGCACTAGGGTTCGCCTTTATCACGCCGTTTTGTTCCTGTTCAACCATACCAGTTGTTGTTAATCTACTCAATAAAAAAGTGCGATTTGGTATTGTCATGATATTCTTATTTTCCTCCCCAGTTCTTGACCCGACCATCATCACATTGATGACAGCTGTACTCGGAGTAAAAGTTGCCTTTGCTTACACAGTCATAACATCCATCCTCTCCGTCATTATTGGTTTCACTTTAGAAAAGTTTGGTTTTGAAGAACAGATAAAAAATGTCGTAGTAAAAGGATACCAGGAACCGGATAAGAAATTTCAGCTAAAAGCGGCTATAGTTGAAACGCTGCACCTTATGAAAAGCGTGTATCCTTATTTGCTAATTGGTGCATTTATAGGGGCATTCATTCATAGCGCCGTTCCAACAGGTTGGATCTCTACATTTATGGGAGGTGATAAGTGGTGGCTCGTACCGATTGCTGCGATTATTGGTATTCCACTCTATATAAGACTTTCAACTATGATCCCAATATCCCAAATCATGATTGCCAAAGGGATGGCTTTGGGGCCAGTGATGGCTCTCATGATCAGTTCAGCAGGTGCAAGTCTACCAGAGCTAACTTTATTAAATAGCATCTTCAAAAAGAAACTCGTATTTGCCTTCGTTGGTTCAGTCTTTACGATGTCTACTTTATCAGGATTTCTATTTTACATTATTTAAGGGGGATATTTAAACATGAGTATTTTTAAAAGTCTTTTTCAAAAGAAAGAAAGTTCCTGCTGCAATGTTAAGATTGAGGAAGTCAAAGAAGACACTAATGTTCAATCACAAGATGTACAAAAAAGCAGTTGCTGTAAATAAGCTAAGTTAAAAATTGCTTGCAGACAGAATACGGCATTCACACACATTTTAAAGCCAGGAAGGTAAATCCCTCCTGGCTTTTATTCAATCTTACTCCCCTGTTTCGGAAAAACGCTTAATTCTATCACCGATTTCATCACGTACTCTTTGGAAAAATGCCCACTTTTCTTCATCTGTTCCTTGTGCTTTTGCTGGGTCATCAAATCCCCAATGTACTCGTTTGACGCTTGGTGGTGTTACAGGGCATTTATCAGCAGCATCACCACACAGGGTTACGACTAAATCCGCACTGTTTAGATAATTAGGTTCGATTATGTCAGAAGTATGCTTGGAAATGTCAATCCCAGCTTCCTTCATGGCTTTTACAGCATTTGGGTTTAATCCGTGCGCTTCTATACCAGCACTACGTACTTCCCACTCTTCACCTAAATAATTTTTTGCCCACCCTTCTGCCATTTGGCTGCGGCAAGAGTTTCCTGTACATAAGAAGTAAAGTTTCTTTTTATTTTCCATGTTGAAAGCCACCTTTATTATTATTGTTAGGCTGCGTGTTCTTTAAAATATTTTCGTTTAAACCATAATGCCACATTGACTAACGCAATCATGACCGGCACTTCCACAAGTGGTCCGATTACTGCTGCAAAGGCTGCGCCAGAATGGATCCCGAAAACACCAACCGCCACAGCTATTGCTAATTCAAAGTTATTGCTTCCGGCTGTAAACGCAAGTGTTGTTGTAACGGGATAGCTCGCGCCAATTTTTCTTCCCATGAAAAAGGAAACAAAGAACATCACAACAAAGTAGATTAATAATGGGATTGCTATCCGAACCACATCCAGCGGCAGACTTACAATAACGTCACCTTTTAAAGAGAACATAAGAATGATCGTAAATAGCAATGCAATTAATGTGATGGGACTAATCTTTGGAATAAACACTTTTTCATACCATTGTCTTCCTTTAGCTTTAACTAATGTGAAGCGAGTAATCATACCAGCAATAAATGGAATTCCAAGATAAATGAAGACGGATTTCGCTACCTCTGCAATCGTAATGTCAACAACCGCCCCTTGTATTCCAAACCACTCAGGAATAACGGTCACAAACACATAGGCATAAACAGAGAAGAATAGCATTTGGAAAATAGAATTGAATGCCACTAAACCAGCTGCATATTCTGTGTCCCCTTTTGCAAGGTCATTCCATACGATAACCATGGCAATACACCTGGCTAAACCAATCATGATAAGTCCTACCATATACTCTGGCTTATCCGGCAGAAAGATAATGGCCAGCAAAAACATAAGAATGGGTCCAATAATCCAGTTTTGAACAAGCGATAAAGATAGTACCTTCACATCTTTAAAGACCCGGCCAATCTCTTCATACCTAACTTTTGCTAACGGTGGATACATCATTAAAATTAAGCCAATCGCTAATGGAATGGATGTAGTCCCTACCTGCAAATTATTCAAACTGTCTGCAAATCCTGGAAAAATGAATCCTAATCCAATTCCTAATGCCATCGCAATAAAAATCCACAGCGTTAGGTATCGATCCAAAAAGGAAAGACGTTTTTTCCCCGTGTTACTCATGATCTACACTTCCTTATTTAATTAAATGTTAACAACCACAACGAAGTGTGGGATTGCTTTTTTTAATAATTTCAATTTTATCTTTCAGGTCTGGTACATGTTGCAAAATATTTTCTATAAGTCCATAAAGCTCATTTTCTGGGTTCAAGGAATAATAAATCCATTGACCTCTTCGTTCTTCTTTAACAAGTCCTGCATCCTTTAATTTGCGTAGATGCTGGCTGATGGATGGTTGACTCGTGTCAAATACTTCTTGCAATTCACAAACACAACACTCCCGTTGTTTTAAAATCCCAACAATGGTTAACCGTGTTTTATCCCCTAATATTTTTAAAAAGTTGGCAGTTTGTTCAATTCCAATAGTTGATTGTAACATTAAATACACCTCCTAATTTTTTATATAGGTAAATAACTATTTACTTATTTATTGGTTAAATTGATATATAACTATTCGCTTATATATTAGATTAATAAACATGTTAATTCAAGTGGTTAATTGTAAAGTTATTGTAAATATCTTATATTGATACAAGGTTTTTTTGGGAAAAAAGCAGATTTTAGTCAAGTGCTAAAAGGTATATAACTACTTTCGAGGGGATGAACCGGGGCATTAGGTTACTGGGTATTTTTTAAATATAAACTCTCCCTAATTTAATTATAACATCTAAAAAATGGTTATTATAGACTGTTTATTCTTATTTATGACTGCTAAAATCAATAGAACATTACTGGTTGGGAGAGATGTAGAATGAATTCTTTGGTTCTCGGTTTTCAGGAAATGGACAAAACGCAGCATTTGCTCGTTGGCGGTAAAGGAGTAAATTTAGGGGAATTATCAAAAATTCAAGGAATACAAGTACCCGAAGGATTTTGTGTGACAACAATTGCCTATCAAAAAGCCATCGAACAAAACGAAACGTTTCAAGCATTGTTGGATCAACTAACACGGCTAAAAGTAGAGGATCGAAAACAAATTGGAGAAATCAGCATGAAGATACGACAAATCCTTATGGAAGTTGAAATTCCTTTCGATGTTGCGTCCGCCGTTGCTCACTATCTCTCCCAGTTTGGCGAAGAACATGCTTATGCAGTTCGTTCTAGTGCGACTGCTGAAGATTTACCACATGCCTCCTTTGCCGGACAACAAGACACCTATTTAAATATCATTGGAAAAGAAGCCATCCTGCATCATATCAGCAAATGTTGGGCTTCCCTATTTACAGATCGTGCGGTAATCTACCGGATGCAAAACGGATTTGACCACAAACAAGTTTATATATCCGTTATCATTCAACGGATGGTATTCCCACAGGCTTCAGGGATATTATTTACCGCTGATCCGATTACTTCTAACCGAAAGCTTCTGTCTATCGATGCCAGTTTTGGACTCGGAGAAGCACTGGTCTCTGGCTTGGTATCTGCGGATTGTTATAAAGTACAGGAAGATAAAATCGCAGATAAGATGATTGCAACGAAAAAACTGGCTATCTATGGACGAAAAGAAGGCGGAACAGAGACACAGCCAATCGGTCCTAAGCAGCAAAGGACGCAAACACTTACTGACCAACAAATTTTACAACTGGCACGCATTGGAAGACAGATCGAAGCTTATTTTGGTTGTCCGCAAGATATCGAATGGTGTTTGGTTGATGATACCTTTTATATTGTCCAAAGCCGTCCAGTCACGACTCTTTTTCCCATCCCTGAAACGAATGATCAAGAAAACCACGTCTTTATATCTGTCGGCCATCAGCAAATGATGACAGACCCCATCAAACCATTGGGATTGTCTTTTTTCCTGTTCACAACTAATGCACCGATGCGGAAAGCTGGTGGAAGGTTGTTTGTTGATATCGCACGTCAATTGGCTTCGCCTGCTAGTAGAAACATGTTATTAAATATGATGGGACAACACGATCCACTCATGAAAGACGCCATTATGAACATCATTGAGCGTGGAGATTTTATAAAATTATTACCAAATGAAAATGAAGCACCGAGGCCCGTTAGTGGCAATACCGATAGGCTGGCACAAATCGAAAACAATCCAACAATCGTTTCTGATTTGATTAAGAAAAATCAAACATCCATAGAAGAGTTAAAACAAAACATCCAAACGAAATCAGGATCTGATTTATTTGATTTTATTCTAGAAGATATACAGGAATTAAAGAAGATTTTATTTGACCCACAAAGTACAGCAGTATTTATGGCTGCTATGAATGCTTCAACATGGATCAATGAAAAAATGAACGAGTGGTTAGGTGAAAAAAACGCAGCGGACCCGGTTTCTCAATCTGTACCAAACAATATTACTTCGGAAATGGGTCTTGCACTTTTGGATGTCGCAGATGTGATTCGTCCTTATCCAGAAGTAATTGATTATTTACACCATGTAAAAGATGATCACTTTTTGGATGAACTGGTTAAGTTTGATGGTGGACAGGAAGCTAGAGACGCCTTCTTCGCTTTTCTCAACAAATATGGAATGCGATGTGCCGGAGAAATCGATATGACCAGAAGCCGTTGGACTGAAAAACCAACTACTCTTATTCCCTTGATTCTCAGCAATATCAAAAACTTTGAGCCTAATACCAGCAAGCGGAAATTTGAGCAAGGCCGGCAGGAAGCGTTGAAAAAAGAACAAGAGCTATTAGAACGATTGAAGCAATTACCAGATGGTGAACAAAAGGCCAAAGAAACAAAACGAATGATTGACCTAATCCGGAATTTCATCGGTTATAGGGAATATCCGAAATACGGCATGATCAATCGCTACTTCGTTTATAAGCAGGCTTTACTGAAAGAAGCCGAACAACTCGTGAAAGCGGGCGTAATTCATGAAAAGGAAGATATATACTACCTCACTTTTGAAGAACTTCTTGATGTCGTACGCACAAATGAACTGGATTACCATATTATCAGCAAACGAATAGACGAGTACAAATTATATGAAAAACTGACTCCTCCGCGTGTTATTACATCCGATGGTGAAATCATTACAGGTAAGTACAAACGAGAAAATCTCCCAGCCGAAGCAATTGTAGGCCTGCCTGTTTCTTCCGGAGTGATAGAGGGACGCGCTCGTGTCATCTTAAACATGGAAGATGCCGATCTAGAAGATGGAGATATATTAATCACCACCTTTACAGACCCTAGCTGGACACCATTGTTTGTCTCCATAAAAGGCCTCGTCACCGAAGTTGGCGGCCTGATGACCCATGGAGCAGTCATCGCACGGGAATATGGCTTACCAGCTGTTGTCGGGGTGGACAATGCGACCAAACTGATCAAGGATGGGCAACGAATTCGTGTGCATGGAACAGAAGGGTATATAGAAATATTGTAATGGCTTAAATAAAAAACCAAAGGAGTCAACTACTCCTTTGGTAAATCCTTATGTTCATATTTTAAAAGCTTACTGATAATGGAGGGGTTTTCTGGTTTGTCGGGATGGCTATCGACGATTATACCGAAGGTTAGAGTATCAGTCCCTAAGGGTTTCTCGTTGGCAGGAATGACATTTACTTTAACTATAAATGGATATTCCGTATTTTCACCTGTTACTTGAGGCTCTGTTACCTCAACAACATTGTAGTTTTTCTCCCAGTCAAATGCCATACTAGAAATGTTTTGATCTTTATAATAGTCTCTTGTAGCTAGAATGATTTCCTTGTTAATTAAATTCAGTAGAAAATGTTTTAAATGTTGTTCTTGAGTTAAATCATTCGTTACGTTATATAAATCATCTTGTAAACTTTTTTTATTGTATTCTTCTCCTTGGACAACACTTGGTATAGTTAAAAAGAAAAACATGAAAGCTAACATTAAGATATTTCTCACATAGATCGCCTCTTTTTTTCAGCCCTTTTTGACATCTTTATATTTTGTTTAAAATAGGAATATATACATTTGAGTGAATCTTCTAATTGAACATTTGGATTGTCTTATTGCAAAATAACAGGAACATAGGAGGATGAAATATGAAGATCCACAGAATGGATCATGTAGGTATAATCGTAAATGATCTCTCTGCTGCTATAGAGTTTTTTTTCGATTTTGGCCTTGAAGTGCAAGGGGAATGGGAAGGAAAGTGGATAGATCAGGTAGTTGGGCTTAATGACGTTAAAGTAGCATGTGTAGGATTGCGGACGCCAGACGGTCAGGCATGGATAGAGCTAATCAAATTTTATTCGTCATCAGACGAAAGGGAAATTCAGCAACCTTTTGCAAATAATTTGGGAACCCATATTGCCTTTGCTGTTGAAGATATTGAAGCTATTGTTGCCAAATTGAAAAAGAACGGTACAGAAATCCTTAGTGAAATACAACAATATGAAGATAGTTATAAGTTATGCTTCGTTCGTGGGCCGGGGGGAATTATTCTAGAGTTGGCCGAGAAAATCAAATAAATTAAGAGTAATTCATAAGTATCCGGCCGATAAGTAATGAGCTTTGGCATGCCGCTAGCCCAAATATATAATCACGTCGATAAAGTTGTTCCCCAAGCGGGCGCTTTTATGAAGCAACTAAAGCCTAATTCCTCCCTTGAGTTTCGAGAAATTAGGCCTTTTATTGTAATCCTTATTGTGTTAAAGCACCCTTTAGTTTAAGTGAAAATGTTCACAATTTTTTTACCATAACAAAATCTAATCCCTTTATGTGTAGGGACATATCAAAAAGACGCTTTCTTACTAAAGAAAAGCACCCTTTAATGGAATAATTAAATATGATCTTTTAATCATAAAATCAATTTTTTCTACTTTTACTAAAGCACCTGTTCGTTGATGATTAACTTCTCTTTTCAAAAGCTAACCAAGTTCCTAAACCAATTAAAGTAAATCCACTAACCTTTTTCTGCCATTGCCTTACAGTTTTATTATTCGCTAAAACATTTCTAATCGAGCTCGCAATAATTGAATAGCAAACATCAATTATTAAACAAAGCAATCCAAAAACAATAAAGTTTTATTGTCTGGGCAACATTCCTTTAAATTTAGCAGCATTTTAATATGGATTGTCTATTTTACTCTTTAATCTCATGTAAATAGATGTGGGATTCCAGCTCAACGGCAAGATATAATCTATATGATGAGAATCATCACGGGTTGGTGAAAAAATGCAAAGAAACAGGTTGTTATATTTATCAATATTCAGCAGTGTTTTAGTCATTCTATATATGTTTTTCAAATGGAAAATAATTGATATTATTACGGTATTTCTAATGTTCCCTGTTCTTTTATTGGTGTTTGGATTCTTTATTTTTATAACAGTACTAGCAATAATAACATTGTTTAAAAATAAAGATTGGAAGCCTATAGTCATCCAAGTTATCACAATTCTATTGCTATTGATCGTTCCTTTCAATCAAATCATATTGGATATTGATTTTAAACTAAACAAATCCGAAAGAGAGCAAGTAGTTAAAATGGTTGAGAACGGAGAACTCAAGCCAAATATTTCACACGATTCTTCGCTCATAATTACCTAAGAAATACGAACATCTTTCCAGTGGTGGCGGTGAGATAGTGGTGGAGAAATCGGGCGATGGTTTTAACATTCTCTTTTTTACCTATCGTGGGATACTGGATAACTTTTCAGGATTCGTATATACGCCTAACGACCAAAAGCCTTTTAAAAATGCGTTCGATGGCGATTTCAAAGAAATAGATAAAAGGGAGAAAAACTGGTATTTTGTCGGTTCTTACTAGTAAAAATGTTAGAACGGCAGCGAAATGGCATTTATTATCTTATTCTTGAGTAAACATTCATCAAAAGATAGTATATAGTGTGGAAACTAATTAGGAAGGAAGACAACATGGATAAGCGTATTTATTTTTTAATGATCATATCCTTTGTTATAGGGATGGTTGAGCTGATCATTAGCGGCATTTTAGATTTAATTGCAGAGGATTTACATGTAAGCATCGGGCAAGCCGGTTTGCTGATCACTGTTTTTGCTGTCATTTTTGCCGTTGCATCGCCAATTTTACTTGTTATGACAGCTAAAATAGAAAGAAAACGGCTCACATTAGTTTGCTTATACATCTTTTTAATTGGTTGTATCGTAACAGTATTTGCACCTACTTTTTCTATTTTGTTTTTAGGAAGAATTATTTTAGGGTTAAGTGGAGCGCTATTAATTATATTGTGTTTAGTTATGGCTCCTAGCTTAGCAGGAGAACAGTATAAAGGCAGGGCGATTGGGATTGTCTCTGTGGGAGTAAGTGCTTCATTAGTTTTAGGGGTACCAATCGGGCTTATAATGGGAACTAGTTTTGGCTGGAGAGCACCATTTGTCCTTATAACTGTATTGACAGCATTATCCATTATTGGTGTTCATCTATTAATGGGACGTGTAGAACCAAAACCTCAAATTCCGTTAAGGCAACAGCTTGCAGCATTTAAAAATCACAAAATCACATTAGGGCTGACGACGACATTCCTGTATATGACAGGCCATTCTATTATGTATGCCTATTTTAAGCCATATTTAGAAGCAACCACTGATTTTAACGCTAATTGGGTTAGTGTCATCTATTTAATTTTTGGTTTTGCTGCTGTATGCGGTGGAGGAATTGGCGGACTACTGGCAGATTTATTGGGCTCACGAAAAACAATGGTAATTGCTCTTGCAGTTTTTAGTGTTTTATTCTTTGTATTTCCATATACAACAGAATTCTATCCAATATTTTTCCTTATCTTGATCTTATGGGGGATGCTCAGTTGGGCGATTTCACCGGCAATGCAATCTTATTTGATCGAAACAGCGCCTGAATCATCGGAAATTCAGCAAAGCTTGAATAATTCATCTCTTCATTTAGGTGTCGCTGCCGGTTCAGTTATTGGAGCTGGAATAGTTGATACACTTTCAGTCAATGTAATTCCATTTGCAGGCGGAATATTCATCATCTTATCATTCATTACTGTAGTCATTTCTGTTCGCAGTAAGAAACAGTTTTCTTATAAACCAAAGAGCGCAATTTAAGTTATTTCAACTAAAGGTGCCAGGTAGCTTCCAAATAATTGTTTGCTACCTGGCACTTTTCTATTAAAATAAACTTCCAAACAAAATTAAAACGCCAGATGCCACCAATACACCGATTCCCGTAAAAATAAACTTGACCCGTTCCATTTAAAATTCCTCCTTTTGATTTCTTAATTACAATTTAACGATCAAAAATGAAATCTTTATGAAAGTTATTATTTTTTAGGCTAGTAATTTTAAAATAAAAAAAAGGCCAATGCTTTGACAAAACATTGACCTGTCTAATATCGTTTACTTGTTTTTAAATCATTTTAAACTTTGATTGTTGTATTTTCATTACTCAACATTTCTATAAAAACCTTCAAAGAAGCTGACATATATTTATCTTTACGATAGACGAAAATGGTTTTGACTTTCCCGAATCTATTAGGAATGGGATGTTGGATAAGTTGATTGTCCTTCATATGTTTATCAACCACACTTCGAGGGAGTAAACTTATCCCCAGTCCCGCGGAGACACAGCCAATAATTCCATCAAGTGTTCCAAATTCCATTATTTTTTCGGGAATCACTCCTTCATGTTGTAACCATTCTTCAAACCTTGCCCGATACGAACAGCCATTACGAAACACCAATATTGTTCGATTTTGTATTTCTTTTATAGAAGAAATAGGATGATGTAACGTGTCCGTTATCAGTACCAACTCTTCCTCTATAACTGTTTTAAATGTGAGTTCTGGATGCTCAATAGGTCCAGCAACAAAAGCTCCATCTAATTCATATTGTAGAACACCCTGGACATTTTGCTCAGTTGGCCCTGTTTTTAACGTAAGGTCAACAGCAGGATATTCACGATGGAATTTTGAAAGTATTGTTGGTAAACGAACCGCAGCAGTCGTTTCCATTGACCCTATTAATAAAGGACCTTTAGGTGTTTGATCATCACTCATTGCGTTTTGAATTTCATCTAAAAGTTGAAATACTTCATATGTATACGAAAGTAATGCATTACCTTTGTCTGTTAAAGTAGTCCCCCGGTTATGTCGATAAAATAGCGTTGTTTGAAGATCTGATTCCAATTGTTGAATTCTTGCAGTGAGATTAGATTGTGCGTAGTTCATTTCCCTCGCTGCCTTCGAAATGCTTCCTAACTCTGCAACAGCTTGAAAAAATCTCAATGCTTGCAAATCCATAGTTATCGCCTCTTCCTGTTTTGATATATAGAAAAGTGATATCGGTACATCATTTTTTAGTATTATAGCATATGGCAAAAAACAGATAAGATAAAAATATAATAAAATTATTATAATAGAAGGTGAAAATTTGAATAAAAGCCCTTTTTTATTTTTGATTGGGGGAATTTTTTCATTAATGATTGCGATGGGAATCGGAAGGTTTGCTTATACTCCAATCTTACCGCTCATGCAGAAGGCTCTTGCCTTTACTGATGCTATTTCGGGCTACCTCGCTTCCAGCAATTATGCAGGGTACTTTGCCGGGGCCATTTTAGCAGGAGTTCTCCCTTTGAAAAAGCATAGAACATTTTATTTAAGAATTAGTCTTGCTGTAAGTATTATTACCACTTGCTTGATGGGGCTGGCTCACTCCTACACAGGGATGCTCATCATTCGCTTTATTTCAGGAGTGTCTAGTGCATTCATTTTTGTAATAGCTTCCAGTATTGTTCTAGATAAACTGGCTTTTGTAGGAAAAACAAATTGGGCAGGCTATTTTTATTCAGGGGTAGGCTTTGGAATCTTTTTTTCGACGCTCTTTATACCGAGTTTTAACGATTTATTTATGTGGGAAGGTGTATGGATAGGACTAGCCATTATAAGCGGTATCCTTACGATCTTCGTATGGTTTTGGCTTAAAGATTCCCCAAGCTCGAAGGTACAAAAGGATAAACAAATGGTTACTATACAGGCTCCACCCCTAAAATGGCTTCCTTGGTTAATTATTGCCTATGGACTAGAAGGATTAGGCTATATTGTAACAGGGACATTTATTGTGTCAATTGTTGAAAAGACCTCAATCTTTAGCATTGACCCTGCAATTGTATGGATGGTTGTTGGCTTAGGTGCAATTCCATCCTGTATCGTATGGTCAACCCTCGCAAAAAAGTGGGGATTTGTAAGATCATTAGTCATTGCGATGGTTCTTCAATCAATCGGAATTGCACTGCCTGTCTTCTGGTTGACCCAATCCAGTTTAATGATAAGTGCTTTCTTATTTGGAGCAACTTTTATGGGTATTACCACACTTGCCACAACATTGGCACGCCAAATGAGTCCATCAAATAGCAGTCGAATGATTGGTTCTCTAACCGCTATCTATGCTGCTGGTCAAATGATAGGTCCAACAATCGCCGGAATTCTATTATCTTATACTCAAAGTTTTAATATAGCGTTGATTGGAGCTGCTAGCGTAGTATTCATTGGATCTATGTTACTTGTAAGTGGTATTCGATTTGACCGAATGCCAAACTTAGAAACATCGTTCATAACTCCCGAACGAGAAAGCGGCCCTCCATTCAGGGAGTTATAAAAGGTTCTTAACTCCCGAACGGGAATGCGGCCCTCCATTCAGGGAGTTATAAAAGGTTCTTAACTCCCGAACGGATATGTGGCCCTCTTTTCAGGGAGTTATAAAAGGTTCATAACTCCCGAACGGGTATGTGGCCCTCTTTTCAGGGAGTTATAAAAGGTTCTTAACTCCCGAACGGGTATGTAGCCCTCCATTCAGGGAGTTATAAAAGGTTCATAACTCCCGAACGGGTATATGGCCCTCCATTCAGGGAGTTATAAAAGGTTCATAACTCCCGAACGGGTATGTAGCCCTCTGGTCAGGGAGTTATAAAAGGTTCATAACTCCCGAACGGGTATGTGGCCCTCCATTCAGGGAGTTATAAAAGGTTCATAACTCCCGAACGAGAAAGTGCCCCTCCATTCAGGGAGTTATAAAAAGGTTCATAACTCCCGAACGGGTATGTGGCCCTCCATTCAGGGAGTTATAAAAGGTTCATAACTCCCGAACGGGAAAGCTGCCCTCCATTCAGGTAGTTATAAAAGCTCCATAACTCCCGAACGGGAAAGCTGCCCTCCATTCAGGTAGTTATAAAAGCTCCATAACGCCTAAACCAGAGGAGTCCCTCAACAGATGATACTTCACCAAAATAGCTTTCCTAATTCAAATAAGTAACTAAACTCCCTCAAACATTCCCCCTATCTCCTCAATTGCTTTTTCCAGCCGTTCCTGATAGGTCCCGCTAATACTTACGAACTCGATTCCATTTTCCTTCAATAATTCCTTCAACCGCTGATTATTTTCTTCTCGGACCTGTTGTGCTCCATGCACCCTTAATCCGTCATCTACCCATTTGACGTCAGGCTCTAAAAATAAGCATAAATGATACTGTTGAATCCGGGCGACTTCATCTAAGACCCGTTGGTGTTTCTGATTATACAGTTCTGAGTAAAATTGAGTGACCGCTGCTTCAGTGTCAATAAAAACGATTTTATTCGCCTGTTTAATAGCTTCATATTCTTTCAGTTTATGGCCATAGGCAATGATCGGGTAATCCTCCTCTAAAATAATCCCATCACAGCCTCCCAAATCTTCACAGTACTCTCTGCCGTATTCTCTCACATAAGTCGTGTTATAGATGAGTGCTAGATTCCTTGTAAGCGTCGATTTTCCACAGCTTTCCGTCCCTAAAATGACTACCTTTTTGTTAAAATAAGGTCTCGCTACCTCGGGAATGTAGTCCCAATAATGAAAGACTCCTTTATTCCTAATCTCCGTTGCTGAAATGGGGCATTGTTTCCTTTTTGCATCAATCAAGATGTGTTTTGCTTTAGGATAAAGCTCTTTAAAAATCGGGTCATAGTCGATTTCTGAGCTAAACACCACATCAATTCCCTTCCCAATCGCCTTTCTTATTTTCAAGGCCCCTTCCTTCCAATTGTAATCCTCATCACCGTCATGATCTTCCACCTCCACGATCTTGACGTGTTCGATCTCCTTCGTCAGTTGAGAAAGCCAACGGAGCCGGATCCGACTTGGAATATAGGGAAGCTTGCTCCCCTTGCACAATGCCTGATCCCTTTTTTCACTATGTGACAAGACCACATACAATTCATCGACCATCGTAGAAGCTTTGATGATGGCGTACACATGACCTTGATGCAAAGGCAAAAACTTTCCACCGTAAAAGCCAATCTTCTTCATGACCTCGTCTCTCCCTTCTGCTGTTTATAAACTTTAGACCAGTTGTAATAGCCGTATATACTGTTGATCAGAAAAGCCGACCACATCACAAGCATGGAGACATCGTTTCCATCCTGTAAAATTAAGGCCTTTACCCAAAGGGCAATCGAAAGCACATTGACCGCAATCCAAAATAACCACTGTTCCGTTAATCTTTTTAGCATCAGTATTTGGGCAATCACTGATAATGTCGTTGAAGCGGAATCGATCCAGACGACATTGCCTCCTAATTTTTCGAGCAGGTAAGCGTTTAGAACAAAGATGACCAGAAATACCGAAAGCGTAATGCCCCACCCTTTTTTCGTCAAAGAACTGATTTGAATTTCTTCCCCTTTTACGGTGTGTTCCGTTTTATGATTCTTCCATAAATAGATGCCAACGAACTGGAGTGGAAAATAAATCAAGGCATTCAGCATGACCTCACCGTATAGGCCATAACCGTATGAGATGTAGGCATAGGTTCCGGTTTGGATAATGCCGAAATAGTAATTACTCACCTTCCCTTTGGCAACCAGCACGACACAAAGCATGCCTGAAATCGAGGTGATTAACCCAAGAATCGTATCGTCCCAGGCAAAAAACAAATACACATTCACAAGCGTAAACGTAACAAGCCAAAGCTTTTCAAACAAGGTCCAGTCTTTGAGGATCTTCATTTTCAATCGCTCCCTTATAATTATCAATTAACAAATTGTTAATTGTAATGATGAAAAAAATTAGTATTTGGCATTATAAATGGATACATAAGGATTAAAATCATTGAATCGGTACAGCTGTGCTTTATTCTTTGACCAACGATTGGTTTTTTGCGGCTCTCCATCCTTCTCTACTTTTTCAATAAAAGGGAGCGTTGGAGCTTTTCTAAAAAATTGAGAATCAAGCTTTAGCCAAGGTTCATCCATGACGGTTAGCAACACACCCTGCAGCTCGGAAAGAACAAATTCCTTTGGCAAAAAGTTTTTGGCGAGCGTTGTTAAAGACATATCCTTTTTGATAAACCACAAAGCGTCATCAATACTTTGCTTGTGATCGAAAGCGAGGTCCAGCTGAAACACTTCATCCATCGAGAATAGCTTTACCTCCGCCGCATCGTCTGCTGCCTTCCTTTTAACCAGCTTATTTTCTGGTACAATCGCATAATGGGCGTTCGAGATAATCCAGCCCCGCTTGTCACGACCAAATTTGTCATATACGCCATAGTGCTTGATTTTTAGCCCTTCTACCCCCGTTTCTTCTCTTAACTCGCGAACGGCTGCATCAAATGCAGTTTCCTCTGGCTTAATAAAGCCGCCAGGCAGCGCCCATTTCCCCCCCTCAATATTGGGGTCACCTTCTTTTGTCCGCTCCGCTCGTTTAATCAGCATGATTTTTAACGTTTTTTGAGGCGGCTTATAAGGGCCCACTTCTGTTGAAATAATCGTAAAAACGGCAATATCACTCGTATATCCATCAGGAGTTCGATATTTACTGACATCATAATTTTCCATAGCCTTGCTCACCTATTTCTGTTGTCTCTTATAATTAACATTTTGTTAATTATTATTAGTATTATATCACTTGTTTACACTCCATGTTACATAAATTGTTCGACAAAATGCGATACTTATTAGGTAAGGATAATATTGGAAATTTATATTGATAGAATAATATAATAGAAGTGGATATGAATTTGAGACAAGGAGGCTAGTTATGGCGACAATCGATTTACAAAAGAAATCTGTCAAAGTTGTTTTGGAAAAAAAGAATTTAGTAAAGGTAACCGCTCGAGTTGGGCTGGTCCTCGATATTACCGGTTCCATGAGGAACTTGTATAAAAACGGGACGGTACAGAGAGTTGTCGAGCGGATTTTGGCGATCGCCGCTCAGTTTGATAATGATGGCGTGTTGGATGTTTGGGTTTATGATAATGAATTCTCCCGGTTAAAGCCTGTGACTGAAAGGGATTTTGAAGGCTACGTTAATCGCATTATCCTTGAGGATGATTTAGTACATAAATTTGGAAGAAATGAAGAACTGCCTGTTATGAAGAACGTGTTGAAAAAGTATCTTGAAGAAGATCCGTCACAAGATCCAGCCTATATTGTGTTTATCAATGACGGTGGCTGCAAAAAATCGATTAAGCCATTAATCGAAAGCTCGTCCAAGTATCCGGTCTTTTGGCAATTTGTCGGTATCGGAAATGGCAACTTTGATTTTCTAAGGACACTCGATACATTGGAAGGTCGAATTGTCGACAACGCCAATTTCTTTCATATTGAAGATATCGATAAAATTTCAGATAACCAACTTTATGAAGCATTGTTAAATGAGTTCCCAAGCTGGCTTCAAGAAGCACGGCAAAAAGGAATCCTTAAAGTGTCAGAAGCAAAGCAGCCATCAATCGCGCCATCTGAACAACAGGAAGAAAGGAAATCTGGCTTTTGGAATAAGGTTTTTGGACGGTAAGGAGTCAGGAGCAAAAAAACCCCAGCGCAACTATGACAAGCGCTGGGGGGTTTCATTTATGCCTAAAACTCTAAACCGTTCTTTATAAAATAATACTTACAATCGTCCCCGAAAGGATGCTGACAAGTGTAGCTCCATAAAGCAGCTTTAAGCCGAAGCGGGCAACCACATTCCCCTGCTTTTCATTCAAACTCTTGACCGCCCCGGTAATAATGCCGATCGATGAGAAGTTGGCGAAGGAAACAAGGAATACTGACAGAATCCCAAGTGTACGGTCACTGAAGTGATGGGTGCCTTTGGACAAATCCAACATCGCGACGAATTCGTTGGTCACCAGCTTCGTCGCCATAATCCCCCCGGCACTGACTGCCTCAGATAATGGAATCCCCATCATAAAGGCGATAGGGGCAAAGAGATACCCTAATAACTGCTGAAAAGAAATGCTGAACAATAACTCGAACACATGATTGATGGCCGCCATTAGAGCAATAAACCCAATCAGCATCGCACCAACAATAACGGCAACCTTAAAGCCATCCAGGATATACTCTCCCAACATCTCAAAAAAAGACTGTTTTTCCGCATTTTGAATCTCCAAAATATCTTCGCTTGGCTTTACCTCGTACGGATTAATTATCGAAGCAATGATAAAACCGCCAAATAAATTAAGAACTAATGCTGTGACGACATATTTGGGATCCAGCATCGTCATATAGGCGCCTACAATCGACATCGATACTGTAGACATTGCCGATGCACAGAGCGTATACAGACGCTTTTTTGAAAGCATGCCCAGCTGTTTTTTTACCGTAATGAAAACCTCAGATTGCCCGACCATTAACGACGCAACTGCATTATACGATTCCAGCTTTCCCATGCCATTCACTTTACTTAACAGCCATCCGATTCCTCTCATTAGGAGCGGGAGAATTTTCAAATATTGCAGGATTCCTATTAATACAGAAATGAAGACAATTGGCAGCAGCACAGTTAAGAAAAATGGTGCCTCCCCTTTATTCGCCATTCCGCCAAACACAAAGGTAACACCTTCATTTGCATAATCGAGCAATTTGCTGAATACCTTTGAAATCCCTTGGATAATGATAAGGCCAAACTCTGTATTTAACAGCAATATGGATAAGGTTATTTGAATAGCAATCATCACAATAATGGGCATAAATTTTACCTCTTTTCGATTGGAGCTAGCCAACCAAGCGGCAAACACGACAATTAGAATACCTAAGATTGAAATAACATAGTGCATTTTTTACCTCCTGATGCGTTGAAACATTATGTACGGGTTCCCTTCTTTGCCTATGGTATGGTAACCTTGCATGGCCGCAGAAGGCATTGGTATATTTTGTCCATATTTTATTTAAAAAATTAATGGAACCATTAGAGTAGAATTGATATTAGCTTAAAAAAAGAGGAGTGATTTTGTGGTTAATAGAATGAAAGGAAAGCTTTTTCAAGCGTAGAGAAGCATAGATAGGTTATATACGACTGGTCCGCTGATCCTTTCAAGAGTTGAGGCGCATAGATAGGCTATATGCTACCGGTCCGCTGATTTTTTCAAGAGTTGGGGAGTATAGAAAGGCTATATGCTACCGGTTCGCTGATTTTTTCAAAAGTTGGGGCGCATAGAAAGGCTATATATTACCGGTTCGCTGATTTTTTCAAAAGTTGGGGCGCATAGAAAAGCCATATGCCACCAAACCGCTCATTTTTTCATGCGTTGGGGCGCATAGAAAGGCTATATGCTACCGGTCCGCTAATTTTT
>NZ_AP038275.1:605000-1440000 GCF_055385565.1 Neobacillus sp. S1115 | reverse complement strand
TCAAACAAACATGTATTGTCTGGCTCATATGTCCAGCTTATATCCTTAGAAAGGAGGTGATCCAGCCGCACCTTCCGATACGGCTACCTTGTTACGACTTCACCCCAATCATCTGTCCCACCTTAGGCGGCTGGCTCCTTACGGTTACCCCACCGACTTCGGGTGTTACAAACTCTCGTGGTGTGACGGGCGGTGTGTACAAGGCCCGGGAACGTATTCACCGCGGCATGCTGATCCGCGATTACTAGCGATTCCGGCTTCATGCAGGCGAGTTGCAGCCTGCAATCCGAACTGAGAATGGTTTTATGGGATTGGCTCCACCTCGCGGCTTCGCTGCCCTTTGTACCATCCATTGTAGCACGTGTGTAGCCCAGGTCATAAGGGGCATGATGATTTGACGTCATCCCCACCTTCCTCCGGTTTGTCACCGGCAGTCACCTTAGAGTGCCCAACTGAATGCTGGCAACTAAGATCAAGGGTTGCGCTCGTTGCGGGACTTAACCCAACATCTCACGACACGAGCTGACGACAACCATGCACCACCTGTCACTCTGTCCCCCGAAGGGGAAATTCCTATCTCTAGGAGTGTCAGAGGATGTCAAGACCTGGTAAGGTTCTTCGCGTTGCTTCGAATTAAACCACATGCTCCACCGCTTGTGCGGGCCCCCGTCAATTCCTTTGAGTTTCAGCCTTGCGGCCGTACTCCCCAGGCGGAGTGCTTAATGCGTTAGCTGCAGCACTAAAGGGCGGAAACCCTCTAACACTTAGCACTCATCGTTTACGGCGTGGACTACCAGGGTATCTAATCCTGTTTGCTCCCCACGCTTTCGCGCCTCAGCGTCAGTTACAGACCAGAAAGCCGCCTTCGCCACTGGTGTTCCTCCACATCTCTACGCATTTCACCGCTACACGTGGAATTCCGCTTTCCTCTTCTGCACTCAAGTCCCCCAGTTTCCAATGACCCTCCACGGTTGAGCCGTGGGCTTTCACATCAGACTTAAAGGACCGCCTGCGCGCGCTTTACGCCCAATAATTCCGGACAACGCTTGCCACCTACGTATTACCGCGGCTGCTGGCACGTAGTTAGCCGTGGCTTTCTGGTCAGGTACCGTCAAGGTACCGGCAGTTACTCCGGTACTTGTTCTTCCCTGACAACAGAGCTTTACGACCCGAAGGCCTTCATCGCTCACGCGGCGTTGCTCCATCAGACTTTCGTCCATTGTGGAAGATTCCCTACTGCTGCCTCCCGTAGGAGTCTGGGCCGTGTCTCAGTCCCAGTGTGGCCGATCACCCTCTCAGGTCGGCTACGCATCGTCGCCTTGGTGAGCCGTTACCTCACCAACTAGCTAATGCGCCGCGGGCCCATCTGTAAGTGTCAGCCGAAACCGACTTTCAACCTTCCCTCATGCGAGGGAAGAAATTATCCGGTATTAGCTCCGGTTTCCCGAAGTTATCCCAGTCTTACAGGCAGGTTGCCCACGTGTTACTCACCCGTCCGCCGCTAATCACCGGGAGCAAGCTCCCAGTGATTCGCTCGACTTGCATGTATTAGGCACGCCGCCAGCGTTCGTCCTGAGCCAGGATCAAACTCTCCAATAAAGTTGAGTTGATTAGCTCAAAAATGTTACGTTGGCTTCGTTTCAAAAGAAACGAATATTATTGTTTGTTGACGTTTTTGTTTGTTTAGTTTTCAAAGAACTATCTTGCGCGCCGCCCAAAAGCGACTTTATTAATATAACACATGGTGTTTGTTAATGTCAACACCTTTTTTAAAACCGTCTACTGCGGAAAACTTTTTGAAAATGTTTCGCAGCGACGGTTATTAATATATCAAGTATTCACGAAAAGGTCAATAGGTTTTTTTGTTTTTTTACGATAGTTTTTGACTAACGCGGTAACAGCGGTGAAAAACACCCTGTCCCTTTGTCTCAACATTAACGATTTCTAATAAATGTTTTTCAATTAAGTATTCAAGCAGGACTGACATATCAACGGAATACGGCATCAATTCCGGCTCACTCATGATTTCGCTAAACATCCAATGCTCTTTTTTACTTAAAACGTCTATTAAGTGGGAGGAACCGATGTTAGTTCTGGAGTGAATCAAGAATTCACTGGCAAGGAATAAAAGCTCGAGCCTTTGTTCCAATGTTTCCTCACTCACAACCAACTCAACATATAATTTATAAATTTCCGGTTCAATTTGCTTCACTTGCTGCCAAACCGTCAGTTCAGGATGAAGGCCATTTTCAATAATCGCTAATCTCGCCAGATGATGCAGGGAGTGAACGACATAATTATAGGCATCTAAATACTGTTTATTTTCAAACAGTGCTTTCCCATCCACATAGCGGCGGATTAACTTCGCAAATTCCAACCCCATTTTTATTTTTCGGCCATGGAACGGAAATTCTTCTAGTTCCTTTTTTAGATTGGCTACATATTCATTGCGGTCAAATAAAATTTTGGAATGATGAAGCCATTCAAAAATCTTTCGGTTGCTGCCTATTAAAATCCATTCTTGCAGCTGCGGCTCAGTGATAATATGCATGGCAGCTTTTTTGTCATCATACGAATAATGTTTTGTATATACAGGCTGATCTGCTTCTTTCACAATCATTAAAAGAATCGCATCAAACGAATCCGTCGTTTGACTTGACCGTTGTTTCTTTTCTACCAATAAAATCCCCAGGGTATTTAATTGGCTTGCCCTTTCTTGATAAATGGGCCGAAGAATGTCTTCCATCTTCTATACCTCCATTTTTCTAGCTAGCAATATATGTTCGACAGGAAGAAGAAATATCCTTCTAAAATTTAAGACAAAATTCGACATTCTTCTGTGTATCCTTTTTTCTCAATGGAGAATTGTGGTATAGTTTGTCTAGGAGGGAGAATCATGGCAAAATATTCGAGTAAAATAAATAAAATTAGAACGTTCGCATTGTCGTTGATCTTTGTTGGTTTTATCGTTATGTATGGTGGTATTTATTTTCGTACTTCACCACTTATTATGACCATCTTTATGATTTTTGGTCTGCTTTTTATTATCGCCAGCACGGTTGTTTATTTCTGGATTGGCATGCTGTCAACCAAAACCATTTCTGTCAACTGTCCCAGTTGCGGCAAACCCACTAAAATGCTTGGCAGGGTAGATATGTGCATGCACTGCCGCGAACCTTTGACTATGGATAAAGCCCTGGAAGGCAAGGAATTTGACGAAACTTATAATAAAAATAAAATGAAATAAAGGGATGACCAGCAATCGGTCATCCCCTTTTTTATAAACAAACAGCCGACTCCAAATTAGAATCGGCTTTACATTAGTGAACTTCTTTAGCAGAGCAATCTGGACAAGTGCCGTAAATTTCCATGCGGTGATTCGCCACTTTAAAACCAGTGACATGTGTTGCCAAGTGCTCCACTTCATCCAAGCCAGGATAGTGGAAATCAACAATTTTCCCGCATTCCTCACAGATTACATGATAGTGATGGGTCGTAACAAAATCAAAGCGGGCAGATGCATCTCCATAGGTCAATTCCTTTACAAGGCCTACTTCACGAAATACTCGTAAATTATTGTAAACCGTTGCCACACTCATATTCGGGAATTTGCCCTCTAAAGCTTTATAGATTTCATCTGCAGTAGGATGTGACATCGAGCTTATTAAATATTCAAGTATCGCATGACGTTGCGGAGTAATACGCACCCCAGTATCCTTTAAGGTATCCAACGCTTCTTTTAATTGATTCATCGCCATGCACCTCTTTTCAAAAAGATATTCTTACATTGTAATTGTTATAATTAGTTTACTAGGTAATTTGTACTTTTGTCAATATTGTAATACTGCAAACACCGAAGTTCATTAGCTATGTAATGTTTGTTCAGAAGCTCCTAACTGGTGGTTGACAAATCTTGCCGTGACAAACAACAAGTCAGAAAGACGGTTTAAATACGCCAGCACAAGCGGATTGACATCCTCCCCTAAGCCGACGGCACATCTTTCTGCTCTTCTTGCAATGGTCCTGGCCACATGGAAGGCTGCACCTGCAGGATGTCCCCCAGGTAAAATGAAATTCGTCAACGCCGGCAGGCTTGAATCCCATTCGTCAATTTGTTTTTCCAGTTCTTCAATATCCACTAAAGCTAATGACCACTTTACTTCCTTCCCTTTCGGAGTCGCGAGCTCAGCACCGACATGAAATAGGTTTGTTTGTATTTTATGATATGCTTTTTCAATTATTTCTTTCCCCTGAAAATTTTCCTTAGTTAAATAGCTTAATGCCAGTCCAATCATCGAATTCGTTTCATCACAGGTTCCGTAGGCCTCGACGCGAAGGTCGTTCTTTGCTACCCTTTGCCCGTAAATAAGTGAAGTTGTTCCTTTATCCCCTGTTTTCGTATAAATTTTCATTTTTCAATACCCCCTATTGGTAAATTTCAGCTTCACATGTCTATAAATCTTTTCTTCATCATATCACCTAGGTCATTTATTAGAAAAGAAAGAAGGCATAAAAAAGGGGTCCGAATGGACCCAATAAGTTTTATCTGAGGAGGTATGCCCTAATAAAATGATATTCACTTGAAGTACTTTTGCATTGGACAAAAGCCTTTTCTTGCGAAAATAGGCAGTCTATTATTGGTTTTCCCTGATATATGTTAAGGCTTCTTCGACATGCCCTTTCACCTGAACTTTTCTCCATTCCTTCGCAATATTGCCCTCTTTATCAATGATAAAAGTCGACCGTTCAATGCCCATGTATTCTTTCCCGAAGTTTTTCTTTAGCTTCCAAACACCGTAATCCCCCGCCACTTGATGATCGGTATCGGCAAGGAGCAGGAATGGCAGACCGTATTTCTCAACGAATTTTTGATGGCGGTCTACCGGATCTGGGCTCACGCCTAAAATAACGGCATTTAAGTCGGCAAACTGCTCATGTTGATCACGGAAATCACACGCTTCAGTCGTGCATCCCGGCGTCATATCCTTTGGATAAAAATAAAGCACAACATATTTTCCTTTTAACTCTGACAAAGTAACCTTCTCTCCAGTTTGTGCTTCTAGTGTAAAATCAGGTGCTTGTTTACCAATTTCTACTGTCATTTTATTCACTCCACTTTGAAAAATATTCCTATTTATAGCCTAACCAATGTGATAGAACAATACAACTTTCGTGCACCTGGGGATTTATTTTTCCCGATCAAACATGACCTTGGCAACGAAGGCCGCCGGGAGCGTATAGCCTATTAATGCTTCAATGACGGCAACCAGCCTTCCGATTCCCTGAGGAATCACATCTCCATTGCCAACTGAGAACAGCATCATCGCGCTAAAATAAAAGCTCGTTTCAAAAATGTTCCGGTGTTCGGTGTTATTTATTTCCGCCAAGACCTTCATTCCCGCTAATTCAAAAATTAAATAAATCAGCCCAAATCCGAAGATGACAGTTAAATAGCATGTTCCTAAATAAAAGAAATTGTCAAAGGACACCAATTTGCCCTTAATCGTGTTGGGAATAAACAAGGTTCGAATACTCATGAAGATGCAAAAAATCACAATCGGCAGCAAGAAATAAATCACAAGACCACCTCTAATATTTGTACAGATTAGTTCATTGTATGTGGGCTTGACCAATAAAATATCAAAAAACCGTGCCGAATGTAGCACGGTTTTAATTAATTATTAATTGCCGGCGCCGCGGTATTTTTTGACACCCTGATTCCAAAGGAATACGGAGAGCGAAAAAAAGATGATGCCGATTGCAGGTGTTAAAAACGAATAGATATACCATTCTTGTTTTTCAAGAAAAAAAGCAGCGGGATAGACGCCAACGAAAGCAAACGGCAAAATCCAAGTGAGCACGAAGCGGATCACCGTATTATAGATATTGACCGGATAGCGGCCGTAGTTGCTGATGTTGTACATCATCGGCATGAGCGAGGTTTTCGCATCCGCCCAGAAGCTGACGCAGGCGAGCATCACAAAGATGCCGCCGTAAACAAGCGCGCCGCCGATGACGAAAATAATAAAGAGAATCGGATCAAACCAATCCACCTGCAGGTTTAACCGGCTACCCGCATAAAACATGACAGCTAAGCCGGTGACCGCCCCTAATAAAGCTTCCAGTTCCAGCCGCTCGAGGATAATCTGAAAAAGACTATGAATCGGCCTAGTTAGGATACGGTCAAGTTCTCCCCTTACAATATAACGCTCGTTGAAATCCCAGATATTAAAGAAGGCCGAAAAGACCGCGTAAGGTACTAAGAAAAATCCATATATAAAAATAATTTCATCACGGCTCCAGCCGCCGAGCAGCTGGGTGTGGCCAAAGACGACCAGAATAAAGACGAGATTGATGGCCTGGGACATCAGGTCCGAGAAAAACTCGACAAACAGGTCAGACCGATATTGCAATCTTGTTTTCATATATTGCGACATGTATTGAAAAAACATCGTTACGTAAAACACCATTTACCCTCCTTGAATGACCAGCTGTTTTTTCGCAATAACCCAAAGAATTTGGATGGGAATGAGGAGGATGATAACCCAAATAAATTGCTGGCCGATGGCTTGAATGGCCTGCTGGTGCGTGAATCCCTCTGTATAGATCATGCTTGGTATATAGCTGATTCCCTGAAACGGCAGGAATTTCATAATTCCCTGCGCCCAGCCCGGGAAAAAACTCATCGGCAAAAGCAGCCCGGAAAACAGATCAATGACGACCCGCTTAGCACGGATTAGGCCTGAATTATTATATAAGAAGAAAGTCGTAATTCCGGTTAATAGATTTAACTGGGTGTTAATGAAAAAGCTTAGTAGGATGGAGATGGCGAATAATCCCCATACGTCTGGCTTTAATGTGATTTGGATCGGAAATACGAAATAAACAATAATGAGTCCCGGCAGCGAGAAGAAAAATAACCGAAAAATCCCTTCCCCCAGTCCCTGCATGGTTTTCATGCCGAGGTAGTTGTAGGGACGGATCAGTTCAACGGCCACCTTCCCTTCCATGATTTCCATCGCCATTTCCCGGTCCAGGTTGTTGAAATAAAAGGCCCGCGCCATCCAGGAAATCGCCACATAGGTTGTCATTTGTGTAATGGATAGACCCTGGATTTCCTCCTTGCCGCTGTAGATCGCTGTCCACAGAAAATAATAGGCGCCGATGTTGATGCCGTAAATGAGGATGCCCGTATAATAATTTGTTCGGTAGGCGAGCATCATTAAAAAACGGATGCGAATCATTTCTAAATATTTATCCAAATTCCACCGCACCCTTTTCGTAAATATTGCGGATGATTTCTTCCGTGGATGTTTCGTTGATTTTAATGTCCTTTATTTTAAAAGCAGCGACGATTTTGGCAATCAGCTGTGAGATGAGTTCGTCGTTATTTTGCATGTTGGCGGTAAAGATTTGTTCCTTTTCGTCGTGCTCCCATTTGACAGGAAGGGCGGCTGTAAGTTTTTTTACGGCTGGCAGATCGACATTTTCAAGGAACTGGAATTGCAGCTCTTTGCCATCCCCTAATGTGTCTTTTAAATTCTTCAAAGCCCCATCATAGATGATATTTCCTTCATCAAGCATAATGACGCGTTCGCATAATGCCTCTATGTCTGAGAGGTCGTGGGTTGTTAAGAGAATGGTTGTATTGTATTTTTCATTGATTTCCTTTAAAAATTCACGGATTTTTAATTTTACTAGGACATCCAGGCCGATCGTCGGTTCATCCAGAAAAAGAAGCGGCGGATTGTGGATGAGTGCCGCGGCCAGCTCGCAGCGCATTCGTTGTCCGAGCGATAGCTTTCTGACTGGTTTGTCGAGAAGCGGCTCGATATCAAGTGTTTTGATGACATGGTTCATATGGTCGTCATATTGTTCATCCGTTACCTTATATACCTTTTTGAGGAGCCGGAATGATTCCTGGACGGCGATGTCCCACCATAGTTGGGAACGCTGGCCAAACACGACGCCGATGGTTTGGACAAATTTTTCCCGCTCCTTATGGGGATTCATGCCGTTCACTTTGATTTGCCCGCCGGATGGGGTTAAAATACCTGTTAACATTTTGATAGTTGTTGATTTACCGGCCCCGTTTTCGCCGATATAGCCGACCATTTCCCCTTGCTTGACGTTAAAACTGATATCGTTGACTGCACGTGCTATTTTATAATTTCGTGTAAAAAGGTCGCGGAACGCGCCCGCTAAGCCGGAACGGCTGGAATAAGCTTTGAATTCTTTTCGTAAGCTGTTTACTTCTATAGCGTTCTTCATTTATATGGCACCTCCTGATGTGGCATGTGGCTTACCCTAATGTTTTAGTTTAGCCAATCAGGGGCGGAGGTACAACTATCTTGCTTTTTATTTTTGGAGAAGGATTGAGGCTGGAAGTGGGTTGCTGTTCTTGTAAATTGGGTGCGAGTTGATTCCTATTAGACAGTTCTTGATTTGAGACAGGGGAAATGTCTTTTAGAGGTGCTTTTATTGAACAAAACGTCCCACCTTCATCTCATGATGTCCTTCATCCGCCATATGAAGGACAAAAACCCTTCACCTCCACCCCATAATGTCCTTCACCCCCGCCCCACCCCAAAATGTCAAAATAGTAAATCACAAAAAACATGCTAGAATAGGAATGTTAATAAAAAAGGAGGAAACCCAAGTGCATTTTACCAATTCAGAACGAATACATAATGAAGCTCTCGAACATATTGTCGGCGGGGTCAACAGCCCATCCCGTTCCTATAAGGCAGTCGGCGGCGGCGCACCGGTTGTGATGGAACGCGCTCAGGGCGCGTATTTTTGGGATGTTGACGGCAACCAGTACATCGATTACTTGGCCGCCTACGGACCGATCATTACCGGTCATGCCCACCCGCATATAACCGAAGCCATCAAGCGCGCGGCAGAAACCGGCGTCCTATACGGAACTCCGACGCCGCATGAAGTAAAATTCGCCAAAATGCTAAAGGAAGCTATTCCTTCATTAGACAAGGTCCGCTTTGTCAACTCTGGAACAGAAGCGGTCATGACGACAATCCGTGTAGCCCGTGCGTACACAGGCCGAGACAAAATCATCAAATTTGCCGGCTGCTATCATGGTCACTCTGACCTTGTTCTTGTCGCCGCAGGTTCTGGACCGTCAACCTTAGGTACTCCGGATTCAGCAGGCGTGCCGAAGTCGATCGCCCAAGAGGTTATTACTGTCCCATTCAATGATATTGAACCGTACAAAGAGGCACTAGAAAAATGGGGCGATCAAATTGCCGCTGTTCTCGTTGAACCGATTGTCGGCAACTTCGGAATCGTAGAACCAAACCCTGGTTTCCTAGAACAGGTAAATGAACTTACCCACGCGGCTGGTGCGCTAGTAATCTACGATGAAGTAATTACAGCCTTCCGGTTCATGTACGGCGGGGCCCAAGACCTCCTCAACGTCAAGCCTGACCTTACCGCAATGGGGAAAATCATTGGCGGCGGACTGCCAATTGGGGCCTATGGCGGACGGAAGGAAATCATGGAAACAGTCGCCCCTCTAGGCCCTGCCTACCAGGCGGGAACGATGGCCGGCAACCCTGCCTCGATCCTATCTGGAATCGCCTGCTTAGAAGTGTTAAAACAAGAGGGCCTTTATGAATACTTAGATCGCCTTGGCGCGATGCTGGAAGAAGGTATTCTTGAGGCTGCTAAGGAACACAATATCCAAATTACCATCAACCGCTTAAAGGGTGCCTTAACCGTCTATTTCACTGATGAGAAAATTGAAAATTATGAGCAGGCGGAAAAAACGGACGGTGAGATGTTTGCGAAGTTCTTTAAACTGATGCTGCATCAAGGAATCAACCTCGCTCCATCCAAATATGAAGCTTGGTTCCTCACAATCGCCCATACTGAGGAAGATGTGGAAGCAACTCTCCACGCGGTCAGAAATGCATTTTCTTCACTAAAACAGGAATAAATATGCATATTTCATGCACGAAAGGGAGCTATACATGCTCTCTTTTTATTAAAAAAAACAAATTGTAAACGTTTTCATGTAAGGCTTTTCATCTATATTTTCGATTAAAATCATGCCAAATTGATATCCAAACTCTTGAATAATTATTTGATTTCTGAAAATTCGTATGATACGATATGTTTATTATTTTTCCTTTTTTCTCTTAACTTTTTTCCTGCAATTTTTCAAGTTATCAATTATCAGGAGGTGAAGCGGCTTCCTTTAGGAATTCTGAAGAAGCCCGACAAAATGACACAAAGATGGACGCCATCTCAATTTAAAGATTTTCATAAACATGAACACGATGCTTGTGGAATAGTCGCTTGCCTTGAAAAAGCACAGACCCCAACAAGGAACAACATTTTTGCTTGTATAGACGCTCTAGTGACCATGAACCACCGCGCAGGCTTTATTAACGGTGAGGGAGATGGCGTTGGAATCCATACGGATATCCCAAGGGACCTTTGGAAGGAAAAGCTGCTTCAGGCAGACCTGGACCCGGCACTCACGGAAAAAGAGGGCTTTGCTGTAGGTCATGTTTTTATCAGCAGGAAAGCAAATTGGGCTGAGGTTAAGCAAGAATTAGCAGACAAACTAGTAAAATATGAATTGAAGCTAATCTTTGAAACAACTGAGGTCACCAATCCATCAGCATTAGGTCCAATTGCCATTCAGGAAAACCCGATTTTCTGGCAATTTGCCATCCTATCAAACAAGAACGGCCAGGAATTAAACAAGGTCCTGTTCGAAGCATTGGTTGATTTTGAAAAAAATGAACTTGTTCACGTAGCGTCTTTCAGCCAAAACCATGTTGTTTACAAAGTAATGGGCGCAGGTGACATTCTGCCGCGCTATTACCAAGACTTAGCAAACCCACTTGTGGCTTCCACCATGACACTTGGCCACAACCGTTATTCTACAAACACTCTCTCCAGCTTTTTCCGGGTACAGCCTTTCAGCGTGCTTGGTCACAATGGTGAAATCAATACCATTTCCAAGCTTCGTGATGAGGCAAGAATGATTGGTGTACCACTTGTAAAAGACGGAAGTGATTCCCAGGATTTAAGCAGAACGATGGAAACATTAATCTGTCGTGATGGCTACTCCTTATTTGAAGTAATGGATTTATTATTCCCGCCGATTATTAATGAAATCAAAGCTTATCCAGAGCATTTACAAGATTTATATACTTATATGCGTGAAGCTTGGGGACATTTTGCCCAAGGGCCTGCCGGCATTATTTCAAGATATGGCGATGAGGCCGTGTTCAGTGTCGATGCACTTGGACTCCGCCCGCTGTGGATGCTTGAAACGGAAACTTCCTACCTATTCTCGTCTGAACCAGGAATCATTCCTTCAAACGAATACGTGAACGATCCGAAGCCATTAGCACCTGGTGAAAAGGTTGGCTTTAAGTGGAACGGAAACCAGCTTGAAGTTTTTGAACAAAGCCAATACCAAAATGTCGTTTATAACCGTTTTTCAAAACGGGTTAACCTCCAAGGAGCAAGACTGCGTCTGCAGCCGCCGGCACTTGGCAAAACCGTAACCATGAATTATCCAGATAAAATTCATAACGGGCAATACAAATCATTTGGCTGGGAACGCGAGCATATTCAATTAATCGAGCAAATGGCCGAAAAAGGGGCCGAGCCGATTCGTTCACTTGGCCACGACTCACCGCTTGCAGCCTTAAATCCAGAGCGTGTCAACATTGCCGATTATATTAAAGAAAGCGTAGCAGTTGTCACAAACCCAGCGATTGACCGCGACCGGGAAACAGAGCATTTCTCCACCCGTGTCATTATTGGCAAGCGCCCAACATTATTTGCAGCTGCCGAAAAAGCAGAATCAGTCATTGAATTGACAACACCGCTGCTCTTAGAAGGAAAAGCTGGCTTCGCATGTGCAGAAAGCTTAGGACAGCCGACTTTTGATCAGCTTGTCCAGCATTTCCAAGAGCAAAAGCTGATCGCTTATATTTCAACTACCTTCCAAACGGATGAAACGGTTGATGCTGCCATTGAAAGACTTGCAAACGAAGCTGTTCAGGCTGTTCAGGCCGGTAAGTCGCTGCTTGTCCTTGACGATGCAAAAGCCCATCAAGAGAATTCTTATTGGCTTGACCCGCATCTCGTCACATCGGCGATTGATCAAGCTTTAGTGAAAGCAGAATTAAGAAGAGATTGTTCATTATTGCTTCGCTCTGCTGCGATTCGTTCGCTTCATGACATTATTACTGTTTTTGGCTTAGGTGCAGATTTAATCAGCCCATACTACATGTTCTTAACGGTTCAGAATGAATCAACAACGCCGTTAACGAACCTTTACAGTGCATTAACCAAAGGGATAGAAAAAGTCATTTCAACGATTGGTATCCATGAACTGCGCGGCTATGGACGCCTGTTCTCCAGTATCGGTCTGCACGAGTCGATTGCCAATGTATTAAACATTGTGAACTTCTTCGGCTCCGATGAAATTGAAAATAATTTTGAAGCACTGAAACAGGATGCTTTAAAAAGAGCAGAAGATTATCAGAATGATAAGGAAAGAGTCGGAAAAACGTTCAGCCTCTTCCCACGGATTTGGAAAGCGATTGGCGAAGTGGCCTCCACTGGTGATTACAGCGCATATCGCGATAAAATCTCCGAGCAGGAAGCAGCAAATCCGGTTACAATCCGCCATTTAGTTCAATTAAAGCAAGGCCTAAATCAGGTATCGCCTAACGATGTTGATCTTCGTGTCGGTGATCATGATCTGCCGTTTTTGATTTCCTCTATGTCCTTCGGTTCGCAAAACGAAATTGCCTTCAGAGCTTATGCTGAAGGGGCTGACCGCTTGAACATGGTGAGCTTGAACGGTGAAGGCGGCGAGATCAAGGATATGCTTGGCAAATACCCAAGAACACGAGGCCAGCAGATTGCTTCCGGACGATTTGGGGTTAACGCCGAACTTTTAAACTCTTCTAATCTATTAGAAATCAAAATCGGTCAAGGTGCAAAGCCTGGTGAAGGCGGACACTTGCCTGGTTCTAAGGTGACGGCCAAGGTTGCGGCAGCACGTAATGCTACACTTGGTTCTGACTTAATTTCACCGTCCAATAACCATGATATTTATTCGATTGAAGACTTGGCACAAATGATTCAGGAGCTAAAAACAGCAAATGACCAGGCAAAGATTGCCGTTAAGGTGCCGGTCGTTCCAAACATCGGAACAATTGCAGTCGGTATCGCTAAAGCTGGAGCAGATATTATTACTCTGAGCGGATTTGATGGGGGTACAGGGGCAGCCAGAATCCACGCCCTGCAGCACGTCGGCCTCCCTGTTGAAATCGGCGTAAAAGCTGCTCACAATGCATTACTTGAAAGCGGCCTGCGCCACAAGGTGGAATTATGGGCTGACGGCGGTATGAAGAGTGTAATGGACGTTATGAAAATCATGCTTCTTGGTGCCAACCGTGTTGGCTTTGGTACATTAGCAATGCTGTCGATTGGTTGTACGACCTGCCGCGGCTGTCATTTAGATACCTGCCACGTTGGTATTGCCACTCAAATTGAAACGGAAGCACAGGCAAAAGACCACGGTCTTCGCCGCTTCGTTCCGCGTCAATTTGATTTAGCTGTACAAGGAATTATGAATCTATTCACTGCATTTGGTACTGAATTAAAAGCACTTGCAGCAAGCCTTGGAATCCGCAATCTGCAAGATGCCGTCGGTCATTCCGAACTATTAGAGCAAGTGAAAGGCCAAAATCAGTTGAACCTTTCTTACCTATTAAAGCCATTAGAAATCAGCCAGTTTGCTAAAATTGAAGCTTCTAAGTCTGTTTCCGAAGCGCAAATGCAAGTGGCAGCTGGCGCTGAGTATCTTGATGCAAGTGTGGATCAGCTTCACTCTTCAAGAGAATTCGTCAGCATCACATCTGAACAGCGGGTATTGGGAAGCCGAGTTTCCTGCCACCGTGTCCGCGGCAGATTGGATGGCTCTTACAAGCAGCTTCCGCCTGTCCAGCTTAAGTACAAAGAAGGCTCCATCCCTGGTAACGGACTAGGCGCATACAACAGTGAAGGAATTGAAATCACCGTTAACGGCGGCGGTCAGGACGGCGTTGGTAAGACCTCCTTTGGCGGTAACATTCATGTTCTGAAATCAAAAGGCAAAAACGGCCAATACGTCAACGGTTCTGTTGGTAAAGGCTTCGGCTACGGTGCCCAAAAGGGTCTCCTTGTTGCCCAGGGCAATGCTGATGCCCGTGCCGGAATCCGCCTCTCTGGTGCCGATCTTATAATCGGCGGACAGCTGAAAAAGCCGTTGCCTGAAAAAGAAAACGGCAATATCGGTTCCAACGCTAATATCAAAGGATTTGCGTTTGAATATATGACAAACGGACGCGGTCTTGTTCTTGGGGACCCAGGTCCATGGATTTGCGCAGGTATGACCGGCGGTGTCATCTATGTCCGCCAGCAGCCTGAACTCGGATTAACCAAGGAAGCTGTACAGAGACGCGTTGCCAAAGGCGCCAAAGTATCTGTCGTCAATTTAACCGAAAAAGGCAAACAGGATATTAATGAGCTCTTAGGCAAATATACAGCCCTGTTAGCCGAGAACGGCCAAACGGAAGAAGCCGAACAGCTTCAAAGCTTGCTGGCAAGCCCAGAAGAGCACTTCGTGCAAATTACTCCTGTTAAAGAGCAGGCTGATCCATCCGTATCTACAGAATAATAAATTTTCAAAAAAGCATTCGCGTACTATTGCGGATGCTTTTTTTAAGCAACTTTTAAAAATAATGTCATATAATTTCTCTTGATTAAATAGTTTAATCCCTGTATAGTACTTAATTGTTTAGCTCTCGAGCAAACTATTAAGAAATTATGTATCATTGAAAGGAATCTATTATCAAATGAAGTTAGGTGCCCGCATTTTAAAAACGGGAATTGCGATTGTCTTGTCTCTATACTTGGCCTATTTGCTGCATTCACCCTCTCCCGTCTTTGCAGCCATTGCCGCGATTTTTGCCATCCAACCGACCATTTACCGCTCTTATTTAACGATTATTGAACAAGTTCAAGGGAACATCATTGGCGCCATCCTTGCGGTCGTCTTTGTTCTTCTGTTAGGAAATCATACGATCGTCATTGGACTGGCAGCGATTATTGTCATCACGCTTAACCTTAAATTTAAATTGGAAAATACGATTGGGTTATCGCTCGTTACGCTTATTTCGATTATGGAGGCACCGGGAAGTGATTTTATCACCTTTGCCGCAATCCGCTTCTCCACGATCATGATTGGGGTATTTTCGGCCTTTATCGTCAACCTGGTGTTTATGCCGCCCAAATATGAAAATAAGCTTTATTTAAAAATTGGCAGCACAACCGAGGAAATCATCAGATGGATCCGCTTGAGCATACGCCACGATTACGACCATCAATTGCTGAAAACGGATATTGGCAAGCTGAAGGAAAACATCAAAAGCATTGAACAATTTTATACGATGTATAAAGAAGAACGAAGCTATTTTAAAAAGAACCTCTTAGAAAAATCAAGAAAACTCGTGGTTTACCGGCAAATGACCATAGCCGCTAGAAAAGGTCTTGATACCTTAAAAAGAATTCATCGCTTTGAAAATGAACTATTGCTGCTGCCAGAACCATTTAAGGAAGCCATCCAGGAGCAGCTTGACAGCCTCATTTACCAGCATGAACAGATTATGCTGCAGTTCATTGGGAAAATTCCTATTACAACAGCTTCACCCGTAGAAAAGGTCAGCACAGATAAAAAGCTGCTCTTTGACTTATTTCTAGTCCATCAAAAAGAGTTTGCAGCTGATGATGATAATCAGCATCTCTACCATACCATGCAAATTGTCGCCTCGATTATTGATTACAGCGAGCAGGTGGAGCATCTTGATGTGTTAATTACCAGCTTTCATTCTTTCCACCACAACGAAATATCCATTGAAGAAGAAAGCAACCAATAGAAAAACCGAAGCCATGACGCTTCGGTTTTTTTTAAATGGATGTTTGTTCATTTTTATTGTCCAGCTGCTGGACTTGAAATAGTTTATAATAGTTCCCCTGCTTAGCCATTAACTCATCGTGCGTACCTGATTCCACAATCTGGCCATGTTCAATTAGAATAATTCTGTCTGCGTGAGTGATGGTCGATAATCGGTGCGCAACAATAAAGGTCGTCCGGTCCTTCGCCAGTTCCTCCAGCGCCTCTTGAATGTAGTGTTCACTTTCCAAATCGAGTGCTGAGGTTGCCTCGTCAAGAATTAAGATGGGCGGATTTTTCAAAAAGACACGGGCGATGGCGACCCGCTGCTTCTGGCCGCCGGACAGCTTGACGCCTCTTTCCCCCACCTTCGTATCATAGCCTTCCGCCAGATGTTGGATAAACTCGTGGGCATTGGCCGCTTTTGCCGCCGCAAACACTTCTTCTTCGGTAGATTCTGGCTTACCCAGTAAAATATTATCCTTAACCGACTCACTGAATAAAATATTGTCTTGGAACACGACACCGATTTTATCCCGTAACGATTGAACCCTAAATTGGCGGATATCTACCCCATCAAGCGTAATCCGGCCGTTGGTGACATCGTAAAAGCGCGGAATCAAACTTACCAGCGTGGATTTCCCCCCGCCGCTCATCCCGACAAGCGCGATCGTTTCTCCTTTTTTCACTTGAAGGTTTATATTTTTTAATACCGACGCTTCGTTTTCGTTATAAGCGAAGGAAACATTTTCAAAGTTAATATTCCCCGTTACCTGCCCGCATTCCACCGCATCCGGGGCATCCAGCACATCATATTTTTCATCCAAAAATTCAAAAACCCGGTCCATTGATGCAAACGACTGAGTAATCGTCGTGGACGAGTTCACCAATCTTCTTAACGGATTGTACAGCTTATCAATATAGGCGAAAAACGCCACCATTGTCCCTAGGGAAAGCTGATGGTGAATCACCAAATAAGCGGAGTAGCCAATCACAATTAACGGAGCAATATCGGTAATCGTGTTGACTGCCGAAAATGATTTCGCATTCCAGCTCGTGTGTTGGAGTGCTTTTTCCAAAAAGTTCTTATTCTGCTTATCAAATTGGGTTTGTTCATATTCCTCAATCGCAAAGCTCTTAATTACCGGCATACCCTGCACCCGCTCGTGGAGATAGCTCTGCACCTCAGCAAGGGCTTGTGACCGTCTTCTCGTGAGATTGCGCAGATTCCCAAAAAAGTACCTAATCGAAAACGCATAAAGCGGGAACAACAAAATAGACACAAGCGTCAGCTTTACATTCATGGAAAACATGAGAATAATGGCAATAACGATGGTGGCGATATCAAGCCAGAGGTTCATCAATCCGGTCACAACAAATGTTTTTGTCTGTTCAACATCGTTGATGACCCGCGAAATGATTTCTCCTGCCCGGGTATTGGCATAATATTTAAAGCTTAATTTTTGAATATGTTTATACATTTTATTGCGGATATCATATAAGACCTTATTTGATGTCCATTGCGCATAATACTGGCGATAATACTCAATCGGCGGCCTCAGGATCACAAAAACGAGCAGCATGACGCCCATGATGAGCATTAATTTATGAATTTTTCCATCGGTGGATAATGCATGATTGCCAATGATATCATCGATCACATACTGAATTAAAATGGGAATGATGAGAGGAATGGAAAATTTAATAATACCGATGAAAATCGTGGCGATGATTTGCCAGCGGTATGGTTTGACAAATTGAAGGTATCTGCGGATGCTCTCCAAACCAGTTTCCCCCTTCGTGTTAAAATGAAGACATATAAAAACCTGTTGATGCTCATCAACAGGCGTTTGTTTCCTACACACCAATTAACGTCTGTATGTTAAATAACGTTCATACCAAATATCAATAAAATCTGGTGCGAATGGGCCGCTTCGCTGCCTAATCCATTGAATCAGCTTATCTACATTCCGTTTTAAAATTTGGTCAATGACATCCGGATAATTCATTTCCCGGCGGTGACGTTCGTATTCATCCTCGTCAAGAAGATTAAAAGTCATGTCAGGATACACCTTAATATCAAGATCATAATCAATATATTTTAACGCCTCTCCATCAAAGATGAAGGGTGAGCTTATATTGCAATAATAATAAATCCCGTCTTCCCGAATCATGCCAATCACATTAAACCAATATTGGGAATGAAAATAACAAATGGCCGGTTCTCGTGTAATCCACGTTCTGCCATCCGACTCCGTGACAAGTGTCCGATCATTTGCGCCAATCACTAAATTCTGCGACCCTTTTAAAATCGTTGTTTCTTCCCAGACGCGATGGATGTGCCCATTGTGTTTATAGCTATGTATTTGTACTGGTTCACCTTCGATGGGTACGCCCATTTTCTCCCCTACCTTCATTTCCGAACCTTTGCTAACCTGACCTGCTATTCAAATAAACCGACAAAAGGCAACAAAGTAAATTCCTTTTTCTATTATTATAACGGTTGAAGCCAGAATTTAAAACAAAAGAACCATATTTCTATGGTTCTTTGTAAATTTTGCGGATTATTTTTTCCTCTAAATGGTTTGTGTTAAATTCATTTCCCGGTAGGAATTGATCACTTCTTCAGTCTGTTTTTCAAACATCGCCTGAATTTCTTTTAATTCCTTTTTCATTTGTTGAATATCGGCTTGGATACTTTCTAAATCAGTTTCATTTTGCAATGCCTGTAATTCCGCTTCAATCTGCTGGCAACGCTCAAGTTCTGCTTGAAGAAAAAGCAACTTTTCCATTGTTGCCATTTGCTCGGAAACTAATCGATTAAAATGATCCATTTCCCTCACCGCCTTAATAATTGTCCTTACTAATAATTCTTTGTGGCAGATATTTTTTCCTTTGACTACTTATGTAAAGAAAAGGGAGGTTTTGTCGAATTTCCGCACCAAAAAAGAAGGCACTCTGCCGAATGAGAGTGCCTTCACGTAAGTATTTTTATTAGCTTTGGCCAAATTGACCAGATGTACCTTGGTTTTTACGAGCTTCTGATTGTTGGTTTTGCTGTCTTACTTCCTGTGCATTTGTTTCAGAACCAAATTCTGTTCCGAATTGGCCAGCTGCACCTGCACCAGCAGACTGAGCGTTTTGTTGTCTTACTTCCTGGATGTTAGTTCCAGCAGAAGTTTTGTTTGGTTGTTGATTGAAGTTAGCCATTTGTTATCACCTCCACGATTTTTAATTTACCCAGCCTCGTGGAGATTATCCTTAAATTTTTGAAAAATAAATTTAAACCAGAAGCGAAATGCCTCCATCAACGATAATTGTCTGTCCGCGAATCATGTTGGAGTCGTTTGAAAGCAGGAACATAATGCAATTTACCATATCATCCACTTCGACCATTTTTCCTGCAGGCGTTTTTTGTCTTGCCTCTTCTAGGAGTTCTTCGCGATTTGGAAATGATTTAAGGGCATCCGTATCAACAGCCCCTCCCGAAACGGCATTCACAATAATATTTTTCGGCGCCAGTTCCACTGCTAAATATCTAGTGAGTGCTTCTAGCGCCGCTTTTGATACCCCAACGGCTGTGTAATTTTCCAAATAGCGAATTGATCCTAATGAGCTGATGCTGACAATTTTTCCGCCACCGTTTCTTTCCATCAGTTTTGCCGCTTCCTGCGCGCAAAATAACAGGGCTTTACTGTTGATGTTTAGTGTCCAATCCCAATGTGATTCCTCCAGCTCCATCGCTGGCCGCTGAACACCGGATGCGGCGTTGTTTACAAATATATCTAAGCGGCCAAATTCCTCGTCAATTTGCTTGAACATTTCTTTTATTTTACTGACATCGCCGACATTGGCTTTGATAATGAACGCTTTCCTGCCTAATGCTTCCACCTGCTCCGCAGTTTCTAAGGCGCCCTTTTTGCTGCGCGCATAATTGATTACAATATCATATCCTGCCTCCGCTAACCGGATGGCGGCTACTCTGCCAATTCCACGGCTGCTGCCAGTTACTAATGCTACTTTTTGTGTCATCTTTCTGTCTCCTATCTTTTATTCAATTGGTTTCATTTTAGCTTTTCCATGAATAGATGACAATTAATATACAAAACTAAGGCAAGAAACCCTTTTGAAAGGATGTAGTCAAATGTATGTAGGACGAGATATGACCGAACTCTCGATGATGGCAAAAAATGATTGGAAGGATAGCGAACTTGCCTTTTTTCATCATGCCTTGCAGCAGATTACTCCCTATTTGAACAGTGAGGGACAATCTATTCACAGACAGATTATTGAAGAAATTGAAAACCGAGGTGGCTTCGACAGAACTGAAGCAAATTACACAAACGGCACCAAGCCCACATACGATTAACTGATTTATGCTCAAAAAAAGGGCCTAGCCCCAGAGCTGCATGACTGTGTTAAGCTTTAGCAGCATTGGGGCCAGGCCTATTTGAATATTCGAGATAGATTTTGAACATTTTTTGATAAGGGACTGGGAAGGCGTAGTCCTTTATTTCATCTATGGTGACGAGTTTCCAATCGCTTCCTTCCGGTATGTTGGATTGTAATTCTCCGTTATAAATTTTGATATTCCAGACAAGATGAGAAAAAACATGCTCGAGTTGCCCGATGATTTTTTCTAACTTTAAATGGATTTTAAGTTCTTGCTCAAAAAGATCGGAAATTTTTTCACGCTCATGGTGTAACGGGTGCTGAATTTCGACGTTCGGGAATTCCCATAAATTAGCAAGCAATCCATCCGATGGCCGTTTATGAATTAGGATTCTTCCTTCTTCATCTGTAAGCAGTACGGCTGCAAGCTGCACATCGCGGGTTTTATTCTTTTTCGTTTTGATTGGCAGTTCCGCTTGCACCCCTTCCTCAAACGCTTGGCAGTGTTCGCGGACTGGACAAAGCAGACAGGATGGCGAAGTCGGCGTACAAACTAGCGCCCCAAGCTCCATTAAAGCTTGATTAAAGGCTGAAGGATCCTCATGCGAAATCAATTCCCGGACAGCGTGTTCAAAAACTTTCCGTGAAGATGGTTTCGCGATATCCTCCCATATATTTAAAATCCTCGAAAACACCCTCATCACATTGCCATCTACGGCAGGTTCCGGAATTCCGTAGGCAATACTTAAGATGGCGCCTGCCGTATACGGGCCAACCCCTTTAAGCGTAGATATTTCTTCAGGGGTGTTCGGCACTTCGCCATTATATTTTTCTTTCACTTCTCGAACGGCGGATTGCAAATTTCGGACCCGCGAATAATAGCCGAGTCCCTCCCAAGCCTTAAGGACCTTGTCCTCATCAGCTTCCGCCAAGTCATCTATGGTCGGAAACCAATCGATAAAACGATTAAAGTACGGGATTACCGTATCCACTCGTGTCTGCTGCAGCATGATTTCGGAAACCCAAACCTTATAAGGGTCACGGTCCTTCCGCCAAGGCAAGTCACGCTGCTCTTCCTTAAACCAGGTAATTAAATCATGTTGAAAATCATTTATATTGATTTTTTCGATATTTTTTAGCTCAATCTTCATAAACTTACTCCTTCTTGCTTGTAAACAACTCTAAAAAGGGGGAATATAATATTAACAATTCTTTTTTAACGATATGCCATATTGGGCATTTTGACAAGATAATTTGAAGGGGGATTTTTTACCTTTGGATACTGGAACTCATGTTGTAATGGGCATTGCGCTCGGGGGGCTGGCCACGCTTGACCCGGCCGTATCCGCCAGCCATGCCACTGCTGCCAGTGTTTTAATTGGAACGATTGCCGGTTCACAAATACCGGATATTGATACGGTTTTAAAGCTTAGAAATAACGCCATTTATATACGAAATCATCGGGGAATTACCCACTCGGTTCCTGCCGTCCTGTTATGGCCGCTTCTCATTACTGGGGTGATTTATTTCTTTTTCCCGAATGCCAACCTGCTGCACCTCTGGGCGTGGACGTTTGCTGCGGTTTTTATCCATGTCTTTGTTGATATTTTTAACGCCTATGGAACACAGGCACTAAGGCCTTTTTCGGCTAAATGGGTTGCACTTGGTGTCATTAATACGTTCGATCCGTTTATTTTTACCATGCATATTATTGGGATCATCGCTTGGGTACTCGGAGCACCTCCTGGATATACTTTTTTAATCATGTATGTAATTATTATCGGTTACTATCTCAGAAGGTACCAGGCTAAAAAACGTGTTCTTGTCGAAGTTAGGGCTTTAATTCCTGATGCGACCGAGATCATAATTGCGCCAACGATGAAGTTCCATCAATGGCGGATTGCGGCCATGAATGAAAATATCTTTTTTGTGGCAAGGTCGATTGACGGGAAGGTCGAAATTCTCGACCGTTTTAGACGGATTCCTGTGCCAAAGACACCTGTCATTGAAGCAGCCAAAAAGGATCATAACATATCAGCGTTCCTTTCCTTCTCTCCAGTTTATCGCTGGGAGGTAGACGAATATAACAACTATTACGAGGTCCGCTTCATTGACCTCCGCTACCGGAGTAACGGCCATTATCCGTTCGTCGCTGTTGTCCAGCTTGACTGCGATTTAAAGCCAATCAGCTCCTACACCGGCTGGGTTTTCAGCGAGAAAAAACTGCGAAAAAAATTGGGGATTATTCCAGGATAACATAGAAAAAGCGGGGGATATTTTAATCACCCGCTTTTTTTAATGCAATATATTTTTTGCATGAGCTAAATATATTTCATATTTAGGATTGGTTGTCGTGAAATCATGCAGTTTGTCTCCATAATTTTCAATCCACTGTTTGACAACTCTCTCTGTCATTTCGCTGCCCATATACTCTTGGCCGGCCCTCGCGAATGTCGTTTCAAAATCGTCCCATAAAAGCTCTACCCATGTCCGGGCTTCGTTATAAGAAAGATGGTCATTTTTGTTTAATAATAGCTTGGTCAGTTTTTCATGATAGTCGTTCATCTATCCACCCCATTGGCAATTTCTTATCACATAAGCAAAAGAATTAAGTAAATAATAATAGTGCGTGGTCAGCATCAGGCTGTCCTATGCTTTTCATGTTTTCTCATTCCCTTTAACTGGAGGTACAGCATGAGAAATAAACAGCGCAGCTTTCCAAATCAAAATAACAACAAGCTCGAAGGAGAGCCACGGGCGAAAGCCGAATATGCTTCTAAAAGAGCAGACGGCACCATTAACACGCATCCGCAGGAGCGCATGAGAGCCTCTGGCGAGCGTGATGATGAATCGCCTCAAGTTTGGCAGTAAGTTTTAAAAACAAGCCAGAGACCTTGGGTTCTCTGGTTCGTTTTTATATTATTTCAGCCATTTTAATAAAGAAATCGGCAGTGCCTCTTGGGTTCCGTCCCCTTTCGTACGATAGCCCCAGGCAAAAACGCCGTTCATATAATCAATTTTGAAATACTCTCCAGGTGCACCCTCAATTTCGTAAATTTCACCAGGCTTAAAGGTACTAGGGTCCATTATGTACGCCTTTGCCATAAGCACCTTTCTTTCCAACACGGCAAATTCACTGACCATTCCCATTTGTTCCGCTTTGCGGGCTTTCTCTTGAAGCTTGGATATTTCCTGTCTTAATTCCTGCTCGGTCATGTCACTATACCGTTTCTCCTGCTGCATCGATAATTCCTCCCCGTTCCTCTTTATTTTAGTATAGTGATTTTTGTAAAATTAATAAAGGCAAAACTACGGAAGGATATGACGATATGAAAACAATTATTATTACCGGGGCTGGGTCCGGATTAGGAAAACAATTAGCGCTGCTTTTCTCCCAAAAAGGGTATCATGTAGTGCTGGCCGGCCGGACTGCTGAAAAATTGTCTACTGTGAGGAATGAACTTGCGGATGGCGGCGGGAATGCCGATGTTATGGTCGTGGATATTAGGAATCGTGAGGATGTTTTTTTTAAGGTAAAAGAATTGTCTGGCAGGTATGATGTGTACGGCCTAGTGAATAATGCCGGGGTCGGCCATTTTGGGCCTTTCGTGGAAATGGATGATGCTCAGATTGTGGAGATGTTAGATACCAATGTGTTGGGAACTATTCTTATGACGAAAGCGGTTCTGCCTCAGTTGGTTAGGCGCGGTGAGGGGCGGATTATGAATATAATCTCCACTGCCGGCCTGCGCGGAAAAGTAAACGAAGCCGTTTATTGCGCCAGCAAATTCGCGGTGCGCGGGTTTACGGAAAGCCTGCAGAAGGAAATTGAAGGGCGAGGCATTAAAATAAACGCTGTCTATATGGGCGGCATGGACACACCGTTTTGGACGGACAGCGACAATGTGAAAGACCCGTCGCGTTTGCGATCGGCCCGGGAAGTGGCGGAGATCATTATCGAGCAGATGGAGCAGGATACGATTGTTATTGAGAGCAATAAAGGATGACAGTTATTATTTAGTGCTATGGACTCCATGAAGGACATTTTGAAGGCGGCTCCCGGTGCGATTTGTCCTTCATTGGTTCGATGAAGGACTTTTTGAGACGGTATCTGAGGCAGTCTGGTCTTCATTGGCTTGATGAAGACCATTTTGTGGCAGCTCCTAATGTATTTTGTCCTTCATGGGCTTGATGAAGGACATTTTGAGGCGGCTCCTGATGTGTTTTGTCCTTCATGGGCTTGATGAAGGACATTTTGACCCGGACCCCCTGGTATTTTGTCCCTCATCAGCTTAATGAAGGACATTTTGAGGCGGCCACTAGGGTATTTTGTCCTTTAGAGATCTCCTATTGGACATTTCCTCTCCAAGCCCTACCCGTTTTGTCCTTTACCTGCTTTCTATTGGACATTTCCACTTAGAGCCGCTCCGGTTTTGTTCTTTAGAAGCTCTCTATTGGACATTTCCACTCAAACCCGCACCCGTTTTGTCTTTTAAAAGCCTCTTAATAGACATTTTTCTTCCAAAGGGATAGCATATTGTCTTTTACAACTCAGACAAGTACTTTTCAATCAACTCCATGGAAAAACCTTTCCGATAAAGTGCCTGTTTCATTTTTTGCTCGAATTCAAAACCGCTATATTGCGAGTATTTCCGAACGGCCTTTTCCCCTTGATAACGGATTGCTTCAAGCTCGCCACCACCACCGCCATCATCGTCAGCAGCATCAGCTCTCATCGTACCCGCATCCTCAAGCGCAATCTGAATAACCTCAAACGAATACCCTTTACGAAGCAGCATTTGTTCCAACTTTTGTTTTTGAATCCGCAGCGAATCCTTAGACTCCTTTTTGAAAAACTTCTCACAAAGCTTTGCGGCCTTTTCGATTTGCTGTTCCCGCGGAAATTCCTTTAGCGCCTCAACCAAAATTACCTCGATAATCCCCTTTTGTTTCAGTTCCTGCTTGACCACATCAGGGCCTTTATCCGTGGTATTTGCCTGTGTCCGCACATAGGCGAAGGCAAATTCCCTGTCATTTATGTATTTCTGAGCTGTCAGCTTATGAATCACTTCATTTACAACTGGCTCTTCCATTTCTTTTTCAACAAGATAGTCTCGTATTTCTTTCTCCGACCTTATTCGCCTTGCCAGGTAATGAACTGCTAAATTGTAGGCTTTTCGGATGTCGTCCTGATATTGAATTTCCAAAAGAGAAAATTCATCCACTTCCATCCCTTTTTTTAAGCCAAATTTGATCAGAACATCACTGTCAACACTAAAGGCAAACTGTTCACCTTTGCCATAATCCATAAAAATATTAAAACGGTCTGTATTTTTTTGCTGTGTGGTGATTTTTGTAATTATAGCCATCACGGTCACCCCCACTCTAATTTACCATATTGGTCAAAAAATATAATAAAATAAAGGTAATAAGGAGGGCGGAAAAATGAAAATAGCGATTGCGGGCGGAACAGGCTTTGTTGGCAAAGCACTTGTACATGAATTAACCAAAAACGGCCACCAGGTAATTGTTTTAACGCGAAACTCAAATCAGGATAGCCCCAGCGTTCAATATGTCCAATGGCTGCAAGCAGACTCAAACCCTGCCTCGTCCCTGGCAGGAACAGATATCATCATCAACCTAGCTGGCGAATCCATAAACAGCTGCCGCTGGACCGAGCAAAGAAAGCAAACCATTTTGAACAGCCGGCTCGAAGCCGTCCATGAGCTTCTAAAAATCATGAACGAATTAAACCCAAAGCCAAAAGCATTTATCAACGCCAGTGCGGTCGGGTATTATGGAACCTCATTCGATAAGACTTTTTCAGAAGAAAATGAAGGCAGCTGCGATGACTTCCTATCGCGTACAGTCATGGAATGGGAAAAGGAAGCCGCAAAAGCAACAGAAATCGGGATTCGAACTGTTTTCTGCAGATTTGGCATTGTCCTTGATCGAGCAGAAGGTGCCCTGCCAAAAATCGCACTCCCTTATAAATCGTTTATCGGCGGGCCCATCGGGACAGGAAAGCAGTGGATGTCTTGGATTCATATTGACGACGTTGTGAAGGCCATACTCTTTATCATCGAAAATGAGACGATTCAAGGTCCGGTCAACTTTACAGCCCCAAATCCTGTCACCATGAATGAATTCGGCCAAGTGCTAAGTAAAGTCCTCAAACGGCCGAACTGGCTTCCGGTACCTAGTATCGCCCTAAAAACCCTCTTAGGGGAAATGAGCACACTGGTTGTCGATGGGCAGAGAGTACTGCCAAATAAACTTTTGGAATCCGGCTACACCTTCCAATATCCAGATTTAAAACCTGCGCTGAAAAATATATTTTCCTAAAGACAGTATCTTTCCTCATCGATAAGGCAAAAATGGTGAAGTGTACATTATGTACCATTTTTACCTAATTCAAATAGTTGAAAGGAATGAGCATGATGTCAGAAAATAAGAAGCGCAATAAGGATCGGGAAAGAACTAATTTAACAAGTATGCAGGAGGTCGCGTACGGCCATGAGTTTAAAATGGCGGACCGGGCTGGCGGCTACACGAAACGTAAAAGATAACAACTAAAAACTTTATATAATTTTTCCATTAATGGACCCCTTGCCATTTGCAAATGCTAGTAAAGGGAGCAGGCCTTTTGCTCCACTAGCGATAAAATGAAAGGGGTTTTTTTAATGGGCCGTTCACACGGACATAAGAGTCGTGACAAAAACAAAGCCTCACTTCCTCAAGTACCGAAAAATATGAAATCAGATGGACAGGACGTAGAATTCTCCAAGGAAATGGCTGATGGAGCTGATTTAGAAGCAATGGCGCGCGCAAATGCGGCAAACCAGCGCGTCAGAAATCGCAAATAATAAATGAAAACTCGCCGATTGGGGAGTCCAAGAGGACGGTTCATGAGGCGTAGTTGAATTTATACTTTTAGCTAAAAAAAGAAGAAGCAGGATTCCTGCTTCTTTAATGTATTTAAAGGGGGAGTTAACGATTATTAATTGGTGCTGCCTTATTGCGTTTTTACTTCATTTACATGAGCTTTTTTGAAATAGCCTTTGATAAAAGGAACTGCATATCGGTCAAGACCGAAGTAGTAAGCTCCTGCACCTGCGAATAACAGAATCATCGCAGCTGTATAAAGAATTGGGTTCGTGCTTGTCGTACCTGCCAGCATAAAGTTCAAGTTCATAAATGCACCGGCAATCAAGGCTGGGATTGTGGCTAAACCAACGATTAAACCAAGACCGACTAACATTTCTCCCCAAGGTATTAATGTATTAAAAATTCCCACGTTAGGCATAGCGAATTGCTGTAAGAAATCTGCATACCATGCTTGAACCGCAGGGTGTTCGCCAGTTGCTGCCGCCATTGCTCCTTTTAGGAACCCTGTAGCATCGAAACCACCAGTTAACTTATGATAACCTGCTTCAATCCATTGTAATCCAAGCCAAACCCGTAATACTGTCCAAACAACTGCTGCGTAAGGAGTTTTGTACCATCTCATCATAATCATCTCCATAGCTTTTTGTGAAGTATTTCACAATTTTAACTTTAAGTTATTCCCTTAAGAAAGGGATTGATCAGCTAGCTGTGTCTTGTAAGGAAGTCCTTGTGAATTGCTTCACTATCTTCTTTACACTTTTAATATACTCTCCTGCTATTGAAAAAACAACGGCTTTCACAGTTTCTTAACATATTAATGTTAGATATATGAAGAGATTGTGAACGCAATACAGCACGTTCCCCCTCCTCTTTTGTGGACAATGTTAATAATGTGGACAACACCAGCTAACCCCTTATAAAATCTGATTTTCACAATCAGCTTTTCTGTTAATAACTAACAGTGGATAACCGCTTTCAAAATTGTGGATAATGTGCATAACATTGTTGACTACCTATAAATACAGGACTTTAGATGTGGAAAAAACACTGGATAAATGAATGTCCATTCATAACAAAAGGAGCATCACATAAAGATGCCCCTCAATCCAACCCTATAATGCCTTCGCTTCCTCAATACCCCTCACGAGGAATTCTTCCTTACCCAGGATCGAAAAATATTGAACCGATGGTTGCCTTTGCGCAAGCTGCTCGATGTCCTTTTTGGAACCCTTTAGGACAAAGATTCCCTCAGAGATTTCATCCACCAGGGTAATCGCGGGACTGCCATATTTTTGGACCAGACCCTGGACCAGCCAGTACTCCCTCTGGTGTTCACTTTTCAACTCAATGTCCTCCCCTGAGGTTTTCAAATAATTAGATTTCGTCACGTGGCTTTGACATACGTGGACCAAATCCTCGATTACGGCACTAGCCGTTGGGTACATGCCTGCGCCCGGTCCTTGAAGGGTGATTTCGCCAACGATATCAGATTTTACATTTACCGCATTCTCTACTCCCTCAACATGGTAAAAAGGGTGCTCAGAGCCGACCAGAACCGGCTTCACCGATGCCTGGATGCGGGTGCCTGACTTCCAGATGCTCGCAATATGTTTAAACCTTAACCCTAAGTTTTGCGCTGCTTCAATCAATTCACTCGTAATAGACGTAATCCCTACCCGTTCAACATCACGCCAGTCAGGCTCTTCTCCAAATGCCAGCCTGCTTAAGATCATCGTTTTATAAAAAGCATCATAGCCTTCCACGTCATTGGTCGGATCCGCCTCGGCATAGCCATTTTCCTGCGCCCGCAGCAAGCTTTCGGCAAATGACTGCCGCTTTTCCCGCATCTCGGTCAAGATGAAATTGGACGTTCCATTGAGGATTCCCAGGATCCGCTGGACACGATTAATTTTTAAAAGCTGACCAAGCGTTTGAATGACTGGAATCCCCCCGGCCACTGTCGCCTCAAAACCAACCGACACCTGATGCTGTTCTGCCAACTCGATAAGCTCATTCCCGTGGTGGGCAAACATCTCCTTATTCGCTGTAATGATGTGGCAGCCCCGTTGGATTGCTTTTCTTAAGTAGGAAAAAGTTGGGTCTTTATCCACGATGCATTCAATCACGACATCAAGCTTCGGCAATTGCAGAATTTCTTCGAAGTCCGTTGTCAGCAGAACATTCCCGCTAATATCCCGCGGCTTTTGCTTATTTCTAACAAGGACGGCAGCAACCTCTACTTCCTTCCCTAATTCTGCCGCCAGCTCATTGCTATGTGATTGAATGGTCCGATAAACCCCTTCACCTACCGTACCGAACCCGAGAATTGCCACTTTAATTACAGACATGTCTGCCACCCCTTTATTTTTTTGAAAAATAAAAACCCTCTTCATAAGAAGAGGGCTCTATTCCTCCTCTTATCTATCAGGCTACAAATAACCTGCAGGAATTAGCACCTTTTCAAGGAATACCTTGAAGGTTGCCGGGCTTCATCGGGCCTAGTCCCTCCGCCGCTCTGGATAAGAGTATTTATTTGATTTTTCATTAAATTTCCAAAGATATATAAAAAGTATATTATCTGAATTTTCAAGAGTTGTCAATATTAAAGTGGCAAAAGGGCGACCGTTTCTTTTGCTGCTAATTTCTCAACCATGTCCAGCCATTCCTGTGGTTTATTGGAAAGCACAGAATAATAGGTAGTTAGAAAGTCTTTGACAAGTGATGCTGGAATTTCGGCGATTTCTTCCTTAATCGGCATGAAGCATAGATCAAGGCCAGACACCGCTTCCCCGTTGTTTTCCCAGGATGGGTGCACGTAGGCAAGGTCAAGGCGCTGATAGCCTAAATGTGACAGAACCTCACGGCGCACGTACGGGTCCATGACCTTCACGCCGCCAAATTCGTGGTGCTCTACACGGTATGGGTCATAGATTTCGGCAAACATTCCGAACAGCTCCTTACCGTTTTGGGCAGCAAGCTGTTTTAAGTCCTTCAGACGATTTTCAGCTAAAAATCGGCCAAGCGAGAGGCCAGGTTTGCTGATAATCGTGAAGTCGGTCATCGCAATATTCCAGTCAGGATAATAGCGGTACTCAGTCGCACCGACGACCTGGTCCTGATCGACAGCAACGAATACGCGGATACTTGGGTCTTCTAACGGTTCTTTCCACAATTCATAATCTAGGACCTCTTCCGGTGGAAAAATCTGTCCCATTAAATCATGAAGCTTTTTAAAATTGGGGTCTTCAATATTGGTAATGCGTTTAAATTCCATTGGTTCTGATTCCCCTTATAAATTATTTAAATGGGTTCTTCCATTCCATTAATGCCGCATTGTTAAGGGATTCTTCGTCCTCTAAATAGTTTCTGGCGACACCGATTGGCACACGTCCGCAGCGAAGGAGAAAGCTGATGACAGGGTCTTTTAGCTCGCCTTTAATGACAGCGTCCAGATACTCTTCCGGCGTCATTTTTTCAGCCACTTTATGATAGCCCGGCATCCGCCCGCCGCCAAGCAGACGGTCATACCTTTTTTCAATGACCACATGGTACATGGCATGCATCATTAATTTTCCGAGTCCCAGCTTGCGGTACTTTGGGCGGACGCTGATATCGACAATGTAGAGGGTGTTGCCGTTCGGATTATGGTTGCGGATATAGCCGTGGTCAGTCACTTCTTCCCATGTATGGCTGTGATTAGACGGGTCCAAATCAACACAAACTCCGGTCAGGGAGCCCGCCAATTCACCATTAATTTCAACGCATAATGCCCCTTCCGGAAACAGTGTCACATGATTCGTTAATTGTTCTTCATTCCACCAAAGCTCGGATGGAAAAGGAGGCGGGAAGCATTCGGACTGGATTTCGATGAGCTGGTCAAAGTCCTCCATTGTGTAATTACGTACACAAACCGGCAGCGGCCGGTCCTGATCATAAACGTAAAATTCACTGCGATACATGAAAAGGCCTCCCTCGTTTTAATTCCAATCTGTATATAAATCAGTGCGGCGGTCGCGCCAGGTGGTCACAGACCCGCGCTCGCGAACTTCGTATAGCAGTTCCAGGTCAAGGTCGGCGGTTACGACCATGTCGTTGTTGATTTCCCCTTCTACTAAAAGCCCTTTTGGCGGGAACGGGATATCGTTTGGAGTGATGATGACGGCCTGGCCAAAGTTTGCCCGCATGAAATCAACAGTCGGCAGCGCACCAACCGTTCCGGTTAATACTACATATACCTGATTTTCAATTGCTCGGGCATGGCTTGTGTAACGAACGCGGTGGAAGCCGTGGCGGTCGTCCGTGCAGGATGGACAGAAAATCACGTCTGCACCCTTCGCCTTCGCCATCCGGACGATTTCCGGGAATTCAATATCATAGCAGGTTAACAGAGCAATTTTTCCTTTTTCTGTTTCAAAAATTTGAAACGAGTCCCCTGCTGCCATATTCCATTCGTTAACCTCGGTTGGCGTGATATGCAGTTTAGCCTGCTCGCCGACGCGGCCGTCCGGGTAAAATAAATGAGCAGTATTGTAAAGCTTGCCATCCTTTTCAAGGACATGGGTCCCCGCGATGATGTGCATGTTGGTTTCTTTTGCAAATTTGATAAATAGTTCACGGTATTGGTTGGTAAAGCTAGGCAGGTCATTGATGGTCAGGCTTTGTCCCTGGCCATTTCCAATGGAAAGTAGTTGCGTAGTAAAGAATTCAGGAAAAAGGACAAATTCAGCCCCGAATTCTTCGGCGGTTTTTATATAATGCTCACATTGAGCGGCAAATTCCGCAAATGAGTTGATTGTGTGAAGATGGTACTGAACAACAGATACTCTAAGTTTCATTTTTCGCCTCCAGGTAAGTTATTGGAAGATAGATTCCATATTGAATTATCTTATAATCTAGCACTTTATACAAATGAAATGCATTCCAAATTGAAAGTAGATAAAAAGCCAGCAGGGGCGCTGGCTTTAATGTAGATATCCTACTAATTTCTTTCCCAAAAGGTAATTTAGTTACCTATTAAACAGCTTACTGCTCTAGTTTTCCCTCAGCAAGTTTAATTTGCTCTCTTACCTGCTCTGGTGAGGTACCGCCAAAGCTATTTCGGACCGCCACCACATGCTCTGGCGCCAAAACAACGTAAATATCCTCTTCAAACAGCGTACTGAACTGCTGATATTCGTCCAGTGTTAAATCCAATAGGAATTTGCCGGATTGAATCGAGTAAAGAACAATTTTTCCAATCACTTCATGAGCCTCGCGGAATGGCAATCCTTTGCGGACGAGGTAATCGGCAATGTCAGTAGCATTAGAGAAGTCATTATTGATGGCTTTTCGCATGACATCCTTGCGAACGGTCATTGTTTCAATCATCGGTGCCAAAAGCTTCAATGAGCCTTCTAGGGTTGCCACCGTATCAAACATTCCTTCCTTGTCTTCCTGGAGGTCCTTGTTATAAGCGAGCGGCAGTCCTTTCAACACAGTCAGCAAGCCAATCAAATTGCCATACGTGCGGCCTGTTTTTCCGCGCAGCAACTCCGGTACGTCAGGATTCTTTTTCTGCGGCATGATGCTTGATCCTGTACAGAACGAATCATCGAGCTCAACAAACTGAAATTCCTGGCTTGACCAAATAACCAATTCCTCGGAAAGACGAGAAATATGTGTCATGATAATCGAGCCAATCGACAAGAATTCAAGGATAAAGTCGCGGTCGCTGACGGCATCCATGCTATTAGGATAAATGGTTTCAAAACCCAATTGCTCAGCAACAACCCCACGGTTAATCGGGAAAGTTGTTCCTGCCAATGCACCGGAACCAAGCGGAAGCCAGTTCACGCGTTTCAGCGAATCCAACAGTCTCTCCTTATCGCGTTCAAACATCCAAAAATACGCCATTAAATGGTGGGCGAATGAAACAGGCTGTGCGCGCTGCAAATGGGTGTAGCCCGGAATCAGCGTTTCGACATGCTCCTTCGCTTGTCCGATAATCGCCTGCTGAACCTCTTCCACCAACGTGATCAGTTCAGTAGTCTTTGTTCTTAAATAAAGATGCATATCCGTCGCCACTTGGTCGTTCCTGCTGCGGCCTGTGTGGAGCTTGCCGCCAACAGGTCCAATCTCTTCGATTAGCTGTCTTTCAATATTCATATGAATGTCTTCATCTTCAACTAAAAATTCGACCTCGCCGCGGTCTACTTTTTCCTTAATCAATAGAAGGCCATTTTTAATTTTTTCTGCATCCTCAACCGGAATGATGCCGCATTCACCAAGCATCTGCACATGGGCAAGGCTGCCTGCAATATCTTCCTTGGCCAGCTTTTGGTCAAAGGAAATCGAAGCTGTAAACTCTTCTACTAGTTTGTTAGTTTCCTTCGTAAAACGTCCGCCCCATAGCTTAGACATCACTTGCTCCTCCTAAATGTAAGAAGATTGCCCCCGAAACAGATTCGAGGGCACTCCGAATTTATTTTTCAATCCCAAATTATTGCTTTACAACCGATTCTTCTTTTTTATTAACCTCAGAATATACCTTTGTTGGCAGACCCCAAAGCTTAATAAAGCCAACTGCTGCATTATGATCAAATGCATCGCCTTTTGTATAAGTAGCAAGCTCTTCATTGTAAAGGCTGTGAACGGATTTACGGCCGACAACCATATGGTTACCCTTATGGAGCTTCACGCGAATGGTTCCGGAAACAACCTTTTGAGTTTCGTCAATAAACGCATCAAGAGCCGCTTTCAATGGTGAGTACCAAAGACCTTCGTAAATGATTTTCGCCATTTGCTGGTCTACCTGTGTTTTAAATTGAGTTACTTCACGTGGTAATGTCAAGAACTCCAATTCTTTGTGAGCATTAATTAAAATAAGTGCTGCTGGGTTTTCGTATACTTCACGGGATTTAATCCCTACTAATCTATTTTCAATGTGGTCGATACGGCCGACACCATGCTTGCCGCCAAGGGCATTTAACGTTTCAATTAATTGAACAAGCGGTAAAGTTTCACCATTAAGGGCTACAGGAACACCTTGTTCAAATTCGATTTCAATGTATTCAGCCTGATCTGGAGCTAATTCAATTGGGTTAGTCCAATCGTATGCTGCTTCAGGTGCTTCTGCCCAAGGATTCTCGAGAACTCCTGCTTCGCAGGCACGGCCCCAAATGTTGGCATCAATCGAGAATGGATTGTCTAAATCAACTGGAATCGGAATCCCATGCTCCTGTGCATAAGCGATTTCTTCGTCACGGGTCATCCCCCACTCACGAACTGGTGCAACCACCTTTAAACTTGGGTTTAAGGCTTGCACGGAAACTTCAAAGCGGACTTGGTCGTTTCCTTTACCAGTACAACCATGGGCAACTGCTGCTGCTCCTTCCTGCTCCGCTACATCAACCAATAATTTTGAAATTAATGGTCTTGATAGCGCAGAGGATAGTGGATACTTGCCTTCATATAAGCAGTTAGCTTTTAATGCAGGGATAATATAATCTTTTGCTAGCATTTCTTTAGCATCTACCATGATGGCTTTAATAGCGCCAACATTTAATGCCTTATTTTTAATAGCTTCCAAGTCTTTTCCTTCGCCGACATCAAGTCCTAGCGCGATGACATCATAGCCATATTTTTCTTGGATCCATTTAACCGAAACTGATGTATCTAAACCGCCTGAATAGGCTAATACGATTTTTTCCTTTGCCATTTTAAACGCTCCTTACATTACCGTGTATTTAAATTCATTCAACGGTATTATTATACAACAAATTTCAAAAAAAGAAAGTCTATTTCTCTAGTAAAAGTTTTAAAATTGCTTTTTGTGCATGAAGACGGTTCTCTGCTTCATCAAAAACAACGGAATGAGGGCCATCGATAATTTCTGCAGTTACCTCTTCGCCGCGGTGTGCAGGCAGACAATGTAAGAAAAGATAGTCGTCTTTTGCCAGCTTGCATAGTTCTGTATTCACTTGATAGCTTTGGAATGCCTCAAGGCGTTTTGCCGTTTCTTCTTCCTGCCCCATGCTGGTCCAAACATCTGTTACGATTACATCTGCATCTTTAACCGCTTCCTGTGGATTGTTTGTAATTGTAACGGTACTTCCTGTTTGTTGCCCAAACTTGATGGCTCTCTCGGCAATTTCCTCATTTGGCAAATATCCTGCCGGGCTGGCGATGCTGATATCCATGCCTACTTTTGCAGCACCTTCCATTAATGAATGAGCCATATTGTTATTTCCGTCGCCCACATAGGCAAGCTTTAAGCCCGCTAATTTCCCTTTATTCTCTAAAATGGTTAATAAATCTGCCAGGACCTGTGTCGGGTGCTGCAGGTCAGTTAAGCCGTTAATAACCGGAACGGTCGCATGCTCTGCTAATTCTTCAACCGTCTCGTGTGCAAACGTACGAATCATAATGCCGTCGACATAGCGCGATAAGACCTTTGCTGTGTCAGAAATGCTTTCCCCGCGGCCAATCTGGATATCTCTTGAACTTAAGAAAATCGCATGCCCGCCTAGCTGCAGCATTCCTACCTCAAAGGATACTCTTGTACGTGTAGATGATTTTTCAAAAATCATTCCCAGGACCTTGCCGCCCAAATGCGTGTGCGGCTTCCCTTGCTTTTGCTGGGCCTTTAATTCCTGGGCCACTTCCAGCATATAAAGAATTTCTTCTGTTGTATAATCAGCCAGCTGAAGGAAATCCTTCCCCTTCAGCTGTAATTTATTTGAATTTATTTTAACGGCTTCTAACATGAACCGCACCTTCCTTTTCCAATTGATAAAACTCACTTACAGTATGAACTGTAAAATCTGCTGCCACTGTTTTTTGCAAGTCGAGGATTGCTTTCACCGTATCAAGATGGGTGTACACCGGCACCTTATAGCGAATCGCCTGCTCGCGGATATAAAAGCCAAATTTCTGTTTGTTCCGTCCTTGATTTGGCATATTGATTACAGCTTTCATGTTTTGCTTTTTGAACAGGTCATTCACATCCTGGTCGTTTTTCACAACAGTCTCGACAACGATGCCATTGGCTGCTAAAAAGGCTGCAGTGCCTTCTGTTGCGGCAAGCTTCCATTTTCCTGCAAGCTCTTTTAGAATTGGCAGGCTTCCTGCTTTCTCACGGTCAGAAATGGAGCATAACAGGTAATCTTCTCCGGCCATTCCACCTATGGAAGGAAGTGCCTTATTGAGAGCCTCCTGGAAAGTTCCGCCCATACCAAGCACCTCACCGGTTGACTTCATTTCCGGACCAAGCACATGGTCAACACCCTTTAACTTGCTTGATGAAAAAATTGGTGCTTTTACGGAATAGTATGCCGGTTCAGGAAGCAAACCTGTTGTTTGACTCACATCCTTAAGAGTCTCGCCTAATTGAACTCGTACGGCCCATTCAATCATTGGAACGCCCGTTACCTTGCTGATAATCGGCACCGTTCTTGACGAACGCGGATTCACTTCCAAACAATAGACGATATTTTCATAGACGACGAATTGGATATTCATCATGCCGATGATGGAGGTCGCCTTGGCAATTTTGGCACCGTACTCGATTAACGTCTCTTTCGTATCTGCTGTTAACGAAATCGGCGGGAATACGGAGATACTGTCACCGGAGTGGACCCCTGCTTTTTCAATATGTTCAAATATTCCAGGAACGACAATATCGTTACCGTCACTGATAACATCAATTTCACACTCTAATCCTGGCATATATTTATCTACTAATAATGGCCACATTTTTTCGTTTGAATTTTTTTCAAGCTGCTGAATGTAACCAATTAATTCTTCCTCTGAAAAAATTGTAAACATGGACTGTCCGCCGATTACGTAAGACGGTCTTACGAGTACCGGGTAACCAAGGTTTGTTGCCGCATTGAGCAATTCCTTAGCATTTTCAGCTGTTTTCCCTTCGATATGCGGAATATCTAGTTCCTCTAAGAGCTGATAAAATTCTTTTCGGTCTTCGAGTTGATCGACATGTTTTACAGAAGTTCCTAAAATTTTGACTCCCTCTGCTTCTAACTCATGGGCAAGATTAATAGCTGTCTGCCCGCCGAACTGAATCAGGACGCCTTCAATCTGTTCTTTTTCAATCACATGCAGAACATCCTCGGCAGCAAGAGGTTCAAAGTAAAGGCTGTCGGCAACGGAGTAATCCGTACTGACTGTTTCCGGGTTATTATTGATAACAACCGCCTGATAGCCTTTTTTCTTGATAGCCTTAGCGGCGTGTACAGAACAATAATCGAATTCGATTCCCTGACCGATTCGGATTGGACCTGAACCGATGACAAGGATTTTGGGCAAATCTTCAGCTTCCACCTCGTCAAAGCCGTGCCAAGTAGAGTAATAATATGGCGTTACGGCGTCAAATTCTGCGGAGCAGGTATCAACCATCTTATAGCCTGGTTTCAGGTTTAGTTCTTTACGCTTGCTTCTAATTTCTTTTTCAGGAACACCATAGATTTGCGACAATAGCTTATCACCAACATTGGTGCGTTTGGCTTTCTTCAGGAGTGTGTCAGGCACTTCGCTCCATTGGTAACTAGCCAATTCCTTTTCCAGGGCCACAATAGAGCTAATTTTGTGTAAAAACCACGGGTCAATCTGAGTTAGCTGCTGTACCTGTTCAAGCGTCATGCCTCTTCTGAATGCTTCAGCAATGATAAACAAGCGTTGATCATTGGCCGTTTCCAAAAGCTGTACCAGGGCAGTTTCTTCTAAAGCTTGATTTGCTTCTTTGCAAAGACCGTATACATTCATTTCCATCGAGCGGATCGCCTTGTTTAGGGCACCTTCAAACGTACGGTCAATCGCCATGACTTCGCCGGTAGCTTTCATTTGCGTCCCTAGTGTCCGGTCTGCTTCCGGGAACTTATCAAACGGGAAGCGCGGCAGTTTTACCACAATATAATCAATTGCCGGTTCAAACGAGGCAAAGGTATTGCCTGTTATCGGATTCACAATCTCATCCAAGTGATAGCCAATTGCGCATTTAGCCGCCATCCTTGCAATCGGATAACCGGTTGCTTTGGAGGCGAGTGCCGATGAACGGCTGACCCTTGGATTTACTTCGATGATGTAATATTCGTTGGATTCCGGATGGAGTGCGAACTGAATGTTGCAGCCCCCGATAATCTCTAATTCTCTGATAACCTTTATAGAAACGTCACGGAGCATTTGATACTGAACATCTGTTAATGTTTGTGATGGAGCAACGACAATTGAGTCGCCGGTATGAACGCCGACTGGGTCCATGTTTTCCATATTACAAACGATGATACATGTATCATTGGCATCCCGCATGACCTCATATTCAATTTCCTTCCAACCCTTGATGCTTTTTTCCACTAATACTTGATGAATCGGGCTGGCTGCCAAACCTTTCTTCAAAACGATCTCAAGGTCTTCTTCGTTATAGGCAAAACCGCCGCCATCTCCACCGAGCGTATAGGCAGGGCGGATAATAACCGGATAGCCGATTTCGTTAACGAATGCCAGGCCTTCGTCGTACGTGTGAATAATCGCTGATTCCGGAATCGGTTCGCCGATTTGCAGCATCAAATTCCGGAACTTCTCGCGATCCTCGCCGTTTTTAATGGAGGCAACCGAAGTTCCAAGCAGCTCCACATTATATTTTTCAAGAATTTTTTGTTCAAATAATTCAACGGTTAAGTTCAAGCCTGTTTGCCCGCCTAGGGTACCAATGACCCCGTCCGGTTTTTCTTTTTGAATGATTTTTTCAATCGTTTCCACATTAAGGGGTTCAATATAGACCTTATCGGCAACTGCTTCATCTGTCATGATGGTCGCCGGGTTGTTATTGATGAGGACAACCTCAAGTCCCTCTTCCTTCAGGGCGATACACGCCTGCGTTCCTGCATAATCAAATTCTGCAGCCTGCCCGATGACAATCGGGCCTGATCCGATGACTAGTACTTTTTTCAGGTTTTTATTTAATGGCATAACGTGTCTCTCCCACTGAAGCAATCTTGCTTACGAATTCTGTTAAAATATAAGCGGTGTCGCTTGGTCCCGGGTGTGCTTCCGGATGAAATTGCACGGTTTGAATTTGATAGTTTTTATGTGTTAGTCCTTCAATGGACTTGTCATTCACATTTCGGTAGGTGACATTGAATACCTTTTCGTCGATGCTGTTGTCGACGACTACGTAGCCATGGTTTTGGGCGGTGATTTTTACCTTTCCGGTCATTAACTCTTTCACCGGATGGTTGCCGCCGCGATGGCCGTAGGCAAGCTTTTCTGTTTTAGCTCCGTAAGCAAGGGCAATAAGCTGGTGTCCAAGGCAAATGCCTAGTGTAGGATAGTTCTGGCTTATTTTCTTGATTTCCGGGAACCATTTTTGCAGTGACATTGGGTCCCCAGGGCCGTTGCTGATGAGGACTCCATCTGGATCTAAAGATTTTATTTTTTCAAAAGGTGTGTTGTAAGGAACAACCGTTACCGCGCAATTTTCTGCTAAAAGAGCGGTAAGGATCGATTTTTTATAACCGAAATCCATTAAGACCACATGCGGGCCGTTATTTTTGAAAAATTGCACCTTTTTCGTGGATACTTGGTCTACCCATAATGGTGCTTTTTCATCTTTCGTGAAGCTTGCTTCAGCCTTTTTGCTGATGTAGCCCTTAACGGTTCCGCGGCTGCGGATGGTTTTGACAAGAAGTCTTGTATCGACATTCACAATCCCGGGAACGCCGGCCTGTTTTAGTTTGTCAGAAAACTTTTGAAAGGATTGATAATGGCTCGGTGTTTCACATAAGTCACCGATGACAACCCCCGCAAGTGCCGGTGAAATACTTTCATCATCTAAGGCGTTGATTCCATAGTTTCCGATAATCGGATAGCAAAATGTAATGATTTGTCCAGCGTAGGACGGGTCAGTGATAATTTCCTGATAGCCAGTCATGCTTGTATTAAAAACTACTTCCCCGAGAGATTCCTTATTTGCGCCGATTAGCACACCTTCAAATACTTCTCCCGTTTCCAAAGTAAGATATCCCTGTTCCAACTTACCTCACTCGCCTTTCTCTAAACTTTGGAACGCCTTTTCCAGTTTTATAATAAATTCGTCGATTTCGTCTTTTGTAACAGTTAACGGCGGCAGAATTCTAACCACATTCGGGCCTGCTGTTAAAATTAACAGCTGGTTCTCGATGGCTTTTTTGACTATCGCTGAAGCATCAGTGTCAACGACCAAGCCTTTTAAAAGCCCTTTGCCGCGGGTTTCTTTAATAAACGCATATTTTGTTGACAGGTTCTCAAGCTGTTGATCGAGATACCCTGCCATTTTGTTCGCGTTGGTAAGAATGTCGTTTTCAAGTATATGTGTAACGGTTGCCAGCCCTGCTGCTGTTGCCAGCGGGTTGCCGCCAAATGTGCTGCCGTGGCTGCCTGGTTCAAATCCTTTTGCCGCTTCTTCCTTGGCAATAATGGCGCCGATTGGGAATCCAGAGCCAAGACCTTTAGCAACGCTGATAACATCCGGTTCAATGTTGTATTGTTGGTAGGCAAAAAGGGTTCCTGTACGGCCGATGCCGGTTTGGATTTCGTCAACCATCAGAAGAATCCCGTTTTCCTTACAAATCTGGTCGAGCTTTTGTACCCATTCCGGGAAGGCTGGAATAACGCCGCCCTCACCTTGGACAAGTTCGAGAAGAACAGCGGTTGGCTTTAATTCGCCAAGCTCTTCAAGTGCTTCCATGTCGTTGTAAGGCAGGTAGCTGAAACCTGGCATCAATGGCGCAAAGCCGTTTTGAATTTTTTCCTGGCCGGTTGCCGTTAAGGTCGCTAATGTTCGGCCGTGGAAGGATTGCTTGAAGGTCACGACTGTCGATGAGCCGCTCCCTTTTACTTTGTTTGCGTATCTTCTAGCCAGCTTAATCGCTGCTTCATTTGCTTCCGCTCCGCTGTTGCAGAAAAACACTTGATCGCCGCAGCTGTTGGCTGCAAGGAGTGCTGCCAGTTTTTCTTGATTTGGTATATTGTATAGATTTGAACAGTGCCAAAGGTTTTGCAGCTGTTCTTCGAGTTTTTCTTTTATAGCATCCGGTACATGGCCCAGGTTGCAGGTTGCGATCCCGGAGGTGAAATCTAAATATTTTGTGCCTTTATCGTCCCAGACGTAGCTTCCTTTGCCTTTTTCGAGAGTGACAGGGAAACGTCCGTAGGTTGGCATTACCGGTGAAAGTTGAGAGACGGTATTATTGGCTGTCATTACGCTATCTCCTCTTCTAAAACAATTTTTGTTCCTGTATTTTTTCCGTTCACGTAATCTAGTAAGCTGCTTTTTTCAAAACCGTTGATGATGGCCACTTCACTAATGTTATGGACAAGTCCATCGATGGCCGCTTTTACTTTTGGTATCATGCCGCCGTAAATGGTTTTGTTTTCGATTAATTCTTCAATAATCGCTTTAGAAACTTTATCAAGCTTCTTCTTGGCTCCATCTTCTTCGACCAGGATTCCTGGGATGTCGCTGATAAAGCAAAGGTTAGCCTGGAGCGCCTTGGCGATGGCAGACGCCGCGATATCGCCATTGATGTTGTAGCGCTGGCCGTTTGCGTCAATTCCGATTGGGGAAATAACTGGGATATAGCCTTGGCTGACGATCCCCTCAATCACATTTTTATTTACTTCAACAACTTCCCCTACAAATCCGAGGGTTTGGGCGTCTGCTGTTGGTTCAGCTTTTAACAAGCTGCCATCTACGCCGCTGACCCCAAATGCGGTTCCGCCGACTTCGGCGATATTTCTAACAACCTGCTTATTGACCATGCCGCTTAATACCATTTCCACGATGTCAAGGACATCATGGTTGGTTACTCGAAGTCCGTTCACAAATTTAGTTTCTATATTTAAACTTTTTAATAGTTGATTGATTAATGGGCCGCCGCCATGGACAATAACCGGAGTCCATTCGCCTGCTTCTTTCATTTTTACAATATCTTCATAAAACGACCTTGGCAGATTTTCTAACACACTTCCGCCACACTTAATGACTAAGTATTTCATTTTCAAAAAGCCTCCTTAAGTGCTAAGTGCGGTAGGATGCGTTGATTTTTACGTAATCATAAGTTAAGTCGCATCCCCAGGCGGTTGCACTGCTATTTCCTTGGTTTAACTCTACAAAAATTTGTACTGTTTCTTGTTCTAGGTAACTCTTTGCTTCTGCTTCGTCAAACGGACAAGGCAGCCCGTTTTCAAATACAGGAATGGAGCCTAATGAAACCTTTACTAGGTTTGGTTCAACTGGGACACCGCTGTACCCAATTGCCGTCACAATTCTTCCCCAGTTGGCATCGGTTCCGTAGATCGCTGTTTTTACAAGGTTTGAAGAGATAATGGATTTTCCAACTGCTCTCGCATCTTCTGCCTTTAAAGCACCATTTACCTGAACCTCGACAAGTTTTGTTGCCCCTTCACCGTCACGGGCAATTTTTTTAGCAAGGGTTTCACTGACAACTTTTAATCCGTTTACGAACACATCCCAATCTGGATGGTCTTTGGTAAGCTGGTCATTTCCAGCTAATCCATTTGCCATGACCAAAACCATGTCATTCGTACTGGTATCGCCATCAACTGTAATCATATTGAAAGTTTGGTTGGTAACTTCTCTAAGTGCTGATAAAAGATCTTCATGGGCAATGTTTGCATCCGTTGTGACAAAGCCAAGCATGGTTGCCATGTTTGGATGGATCATGCCGGAGCCTTTTGCTGCCCCGCCGATGCTGACAGTTTTGCCGTCAATTGTGAACTGAACGGCTATGTGTTTTGCGCAAGTGTCGGTAGTTAGGATTGCTTGCAGGAAGTTCTCCTCTGCTTCAAACTCGGGTTGAAGGATTTGGCTAATTCCTGTCGTTATCTTATCCATTGGCAGCAGTTCGCCTATCACTCCTGTTGAAGTGACAGAGACTAGGTGCTCTTGAATATTTAATTGACCTGCAAACTCTTTTTGAATCTGGTAAGCGTCTTGAATCCCCTGCTCCCCTGTGCAGGCGTTGGCGTTACCGGAATTGACAATGATTGCTTGAGTCTTATTTTCTTTTGCGATGCTTTCTTGTGTTACTAATAATGGAGCCGCTTGGAATAAGTTGGTTGTATATACTCCTGCCACATCAGCGGGAACCTCTGACACAATATAGGCCAAATCAAGTCTTTTTCTTTTCACTCCGCAGTGCATTCCGCCTGCTTTGTATCCCTGTGGTAATGTTATTCCTGCATTTTCTAAAACAACGATTTCATTGGTTGATGTTGCTTGTGTCAATGTCATTTCCCCCTTTATGGTTCCCTTGTTCGTATTCAATCAAACTAGTTAACTATCGATTTTTATTATGGATACATTGGGATATCTTGGAGACCTGCTCGCTCATCCCAGCCGTTCATTATATTTGCATTTTGGATTGCTTGCCCTGCCGCCCCTTTTACTAAGTTGTCAATAACGGATATGATGGTAAGGCGGTTTGTCCGTGGGTCAACATGCAGGCCGATATCGCAATAGTTGCTTCCCCAAACTTCTTTAGTTGCTGGCACTTTTCCGACTGGCCTTACCCTTACAAATGGTTTATTTTTATAAAATTCATCATATATTTGATGAACATCTTCGGTAGTAACCTTTTCTTTAAGTTTTAAATAAATGGAACACATAATTCCTCGAGTCATTGGCACCAAATGTGTTGTAAAAGATATCGTTATTGGTTGGCCGCTTTCGTCTGTAAGGATCTGTTCGATCTCCGGAATGTGCTGATGTGCGCCTAGTTTATATGCCTTTAGGTTTTCATTGATTTCGGCGTAATGGCTGGTGAGAGAAAGTCCCCGTCCTGCTCCGCTTACACCTGACTTTGCGTCAATTATGATAGAATCGCAGTCTGCAAGGTTTGATTTCAAGATAGGAATTAATCCCAGCGTAGATGCTGTTGGATAGCAGCCTGGATTCGAAATTAGGTTCGCATTTTTAATATTTTCTCCATAAATTTCACTTAAGCCATATACCGCTTCATTCAAATAATTTTCAGGTGCCGGTGAATGCTTATACCATGTTTCATATACTTCCGGCGACCTTAACCTGAAATCTCCAGATAGGTCGATACATTTTATACCTGTCTCCATCAATTGAGGGACAAGGTTACTGCTGACACCAGATGGCGTAGCTAAAAATACAATCTCATTTTCTTTAGCAATATTTTGAACATCAAACTTTTCCAAGGGTTGTTCTATAATCTCCGACAAATGCGGATAGCTTTCACTAAAGTTACTTCCTGCTTGAGAGTTAGAAATAACTGAACCAACCTCCAAATATGGATGCTTTTGGATTAATCTAATTAGCTCGATTGCTCCATATCCTGTTCCACCAATAATCGCTGCTTTCAATTCTTTCAACTCCTAAGTACCGTTAATAATGAATTATTATACATCTATATATATAATTATTCAATGCAAAAATCACATATTTTTCAGATTTAATTCTATTTTCAGGTATAAATTTGTGTAAACGCTTTCAATTTTTCTTAAATAAATATACAACTATTTATGCAATAATCCATAAAAAAAAGCCCATAAAGGGCCTGATACTATGTATTCTATTTATTGATTTAACAAGTTTAACATAGTTCTTAATTCATTAACTGCAATTTGTCCGGGGGCAGAACCAACCTTTGCCGCACCGAAAGTCAGTGCCGAACCAAATCCGGCTACACGAGTGATGGCCCCTTTTTGGCCCATCGAAATGGTAATAAACGGTCTGTCTGCATATTTTTCGTACATTGTATTTGTTGCATCTAACAATGTAAGTACATCTTCATTTGTTTTAGGCATTACGGCAATTTTCGGGAGGTCCCCTCCAAGTTCCTGTGCCCTGCGTAAGCGTGATACAATTTCTTCCTTTGGGGGGGTTTTTTCAAAATCATGGTTGGAAACAATCACTAAAACATTGTGTGAATGAGCAACCTTAATTAGTGTTTTAACATCCTTTTCTTCATTAAATAACTCCACATCAACCAAATCAACCTTGCCAGTCCTCGAGATTTCCATATTTAAATTGATGTAATCTGCTTGGCTGATTTCCCTTTCTCCACCTTCCTTCTCACTACGGAAAGTAAAGATTAAGGGGGTGTCCGTTAATACACTACGAATATTGTCAAGTGCCTCTTTTACTTGCAAGATGTCCTTTACCTGCTCGAAATAATCAACCCTCCATTCTACAAGGTCAAGGTCTAATGTCTTTAGCAGTCTGGCTTCTTCCATTAATTGGGGTGTTGTTTTCCCTACCATTGGTACACAAATTTTAGGTGCACCTTCACCTAACGTTAACCCCTTAACTTTAATTGTTCTCTTCATTACTTACACCTTCTCTAAAATTTCGTCGGCAATTTGCTCAGGAGATTTGTTATCAGTACTAATTTTTATTTGATGATTAGAATAAATTTCTCTTCTATTATTATAAAGTTGTTCCATTTCTTCGATTGTTTTTCCATGCAGGACTGGGCGGCTGTCAATGATAAGGTCTAACCGTTCTTTCCAGCATTCAAAAGAAATATCAAGTAAAATGACTGTAGCCTTGGATAAACAGACCGTGCGTATATCTTCTTGAAGAAAGGCACCGCCGCCTAACGAGAGAACTAGGTTCTTTTCCTCATTTAAGCTAGTGATTAGGCTTTTTTCCTTTTCTCTAAAAACCTTTTCGCCATATACTTTAAATATTTGCGAAGGGGGCATTTTGAATTCCTCTTCAATTAATTCATCTGTATCAATAAATTGCCGATTTAGTTTCTCTGCAACAAGTTTTCCTACAGTTGTTTTTCCTGCTCCCATAAATCCTATAAAAATGATGTTTTTATTTTCTGTGTTTTGGCGTACCGTCAAAATTTTCAACTCCTATCTTAGATGCGTATAGTCGATTTTTTATTGTAACAAACAGCCACTGTGAGGCTGAGATTGGATTGGAATGACGAGATCCCATAACATTAAGTCCCATGATAAAAAGGAATCTGCACCATAAAACTTCAAAGCTATTATAACTAATAATGCAGGTACAGTTGTAATTAACAACCAGTATATTAGCAGCCTTTTTTTATCTCTTTTTATAAAATGAACCACTAGAAAACACAATATTAGCATGATTGATATAGAAATTACCGATAGAAAAGGCATAGCGACTACGAAACTACCGCCTAAGGCAAAAGTAAAAAGAGCTAGAATGATTAATATAGCCGGTACTGCTAGGTACTTCAATCTACATCTCTCCTTAACATAATACCTTTTAAGAGTCTATACTTATGAAGGACATTTTCTGCTCATTCTATTCCCATTTTGTCCTTCATCGGCTTTATCAAGGACATTTTTAGCTCGTTCCATCCCCATTTTGTCCTTCATCGGCCTTATCAAGGACATTTTCCACCTGTTCCATCCCGATTTTGTCCTTCATCGACCTTATCAAGGACATTTCCCACCTGTTCCAGAACGACTTTGTCCTTCATCGGCCTTATCAAGGACATTTTCAGTACGTTTTAACCCCACTTTGTCCTTCATCGTCTCGTCTTAGTCCTTCATCCTATTATGAAAGATATTTTACCAAAACACCACAAGAAACTTAAATATTCTGCAAACTCATAAACTAGCACCCCAACAGAAAAGAGACCCCTCTAGGAGCCTCTCACGTTATTGTTTCATCTTCGGATCAAGCACGTCGCGCAACCCGTCCCCCATCAGGTTAAAACCTAATACAGTCAGCATAATCGCCATACCTGGGAAGAACAATGTCCACGGTGCTTGGGTAATATAGTTCTTAGAATCAGCGAGCATTTTCCCCCATTCAGGCTCTGGCGGTTGGGCGCCTAACCCTAGGAAACCAAGAGCAGCCGCTTCAATAATCGCAGTTGCAATCGCCAATGTTGCTTGGACAATAACCGGGGAAATACTGTTCGGCAAAATATGCCTCAACAGAATCCGGGAATCCTTCATCCCGATAGCCCTGGCTGCCATGATATACTCCTCCTGCTTGACGCTCAACACCTTCGAACGAACTAGTCGGCCAAAGTTTGGGATATTGATTACCGCAATCGCGATAAGAGCATTTCGTAAAGACGGTCCTAAAATGGACACTACTGCAATCGCTAATAGAATACTAGGAAACGCCAGCATAACATCAAAAACCCTTGAAATGATGGCATCCACCCAGCGGCCGTAATAACCGGCAACAATACCAAGTAGCGTTCCAACTACTACAGATCCTAATACGGAAAAGAATCCAACCCATAAAGAAATTCGCGCACCATATAAAATCCTTGAAAAAATGTCCCGGCCAAAGTCATCCGTGCCAAACCAATGCTTACTTGACGGGGCCTGCATCCGGTCGGCCAAAACTTGTTCTTTGAACCCGTATGGCGCCACCCAAGGAGCAATAAACGCAATAACAATAAAAAATAGCACGATACCCAAGCCAACAACGGCCAGTTTATTTTTATAGAAAGATTGCAGTGCTTCCTTCCATGGAGGTGTCAGCTTTTCTTCAGCAGGTACCACCGGGATATCTGCTGTATTTTTAGCAAGTTCAGCCACATTAACTCCCTCCTACTTATTGTATTTAATCCGTGGATCAACAAAGACATACAGTAAATCCACAATTAAGTTAATCAATACGAAAATCGCCGCGATAAGCAAAATTCCTGACTGGATAACAGGATAATCGCGATACGCAATCGCGTCATATAGGTATCTTCCGATTCCCGGCCAGCCAAAGATCGTTTCTGTTAGAATTGCTCCTCCTAAGAGAAGGCCTGTTTGTAGACCAATCACCGTTAAAACAGGTATAATGGCATTTTTCAAAGAATGTTTGTAAACTACCCAGAACATCCTTAAGCCTTTCGCACGTGCTGTACGAACGTAATCCGAGCGCATGACCTCAAGCATGGTGGCGCGCGTCATCCGGGCAATGATTGCCATTGGAATTGTCGCCAGTGCAAGGCTTGGCAAAATTAAATGCTGAACAACGGTCCAAAATTGATCAAATCTACCCTGCAGCAAGGTATCAATTAAATAAAGATTTGTAATCGCTGTGATGGGATCCCTAACATTCTCCCTGCCAGTAGTAGGCAGCCAGCCTAATTCAATCGAAAAAGCCCACTGTTCCATTAGACCGAGCCAGAAAATCGGCATCGAAACACCTACTAGGGCAAGAACCATTGCCACATAATCAAACCATGATTTAGAGAACCAGGCACTGATGATTCCTGCGTTTACGCCGACAATGACAGCTATAATCATCGCAACCAGAGTCAATTCAAATGTTGCAGCTAGATATGGCCAAATCTCCACGTTGATTGGACCTCTGGTTCTCAAAGAGGTACCTAAATCCCCTTGAAAAAGCTGGCCAATATAATCGAAATATTGTATGTACCAAGGCCTGTCCAACCCTAATTCCCTTGTTAACGTTGCAATCGCTTCAGCAGTAGCCCTTTGTCCAAGGATCACCTGGGCGGGATTCCCCGGAATCGCATGGATAATCGCAAATACCACAAGCGTCATTCCAAATAAAACTGGGATTAAAGAAAGAATTCGGCGAACTGTGTAAGTAAACATTTGTTTCACCTCTTTTTTTCAAAAGTTCTTTTCTAAAAGATTGCTGTTTCGTTATTTCGCTAATAGAACCTCGAAATTCGCTAATAAAATGCATTAATTCGCTAATAGAACGTTGAAATCCGCAAATAGAACTCAAAAATTCGCTAATAGAGTGTAGTTTTACACCTTTTTCGATCCCTTAAATACGGCAAACTGTACCTTTTGTTGATAAAAGGGGAGGAAAAAACTCCCTCCCCCATTCAAGATGGATTATTTAAAGTACACTTTTGTCAGAGCTTCAGAACCAGTTGGGTGCGGCAGATAGTCTGCTACATCTTTAGCTGCTGCTAACAGCGGTGTTGAGTGAACAAGCGGTACCCATGGAGCGTCTTCATGAATGATTTCCTGTGCTTTCTTGTAAAGCTCGTTACGCTTAGCTTGTTCTGTTTCGGTCTGCGCTGCAATCAATACATCATGAAGCTCGTCATTGCTGTATTGAGAGTAGTTGTTGCTGCCGATGCTGTCTTTATCAAGCAATGTGTATAAGAAGTTATCAGGGTCACCATTGTCACCAGTCCAGCCAAGCATGAACATGTCAAACTCACCCTTAGCGGCCTTATCTAGGTAAGTAGCCCAGTCAACAGATTGAATCTTCGCTTTAACATTGATTTTCGCTAAGTCTGCTTGGATAACCTCTGCAACTTTTTGTGCTTCAGGCATATAAGGACGTGCTACAGGCATTGCCCATAGGTCGATTTCAAAGCCTTTCTCATAGCCTGCTTCTTTCAATAATGCTTTTGCTTTTTCTAAATCGTAATCATAATCCTTGATGCTATCGTTATAGCCTTCAATGGAAGGAGGCATAGGGTTCTTCGCTGCAAGAGCCTTTCCGCCGTAGAATGCTTTGATAATATCCTTCTTATTAACAGCATGGTTGATTGCTTGACGGACAAGCTTGTTATCAAATGGCTTACGAGTAGTTGTTAAGCCAAGGTAACCAACGTTCATAGACGGACGCTCAATTACTTGAAGCTTGTCATTCCCTTTAACTGTTGCTTCGTCAGAATTGTTCAAGCCATCCATAACATCGATTTCGCCATTAGCAAGAGCGTTTAGACGTGCAGTGTTTTCCGGAATAACACGGAAGACTACTTTGTTTAACTTAGGAAGACCTTTTTGCCAGTAGTCAGGATTCTTTTCAAGTGTAATCGTATCGTTTTGCTTCCACTCTACGAATTTGAATGGACCTGTTCCAACTGGATTTTTTCTAAAGTCGTCGCCGTATTTTTTAACAGCCGTTGGGCTGGCGATACCGAATGGAGACATAGCCAGGTTCTTTAAGAAAGGAGCCTGTGGTCTTTTTAAAACGAATTCTACTGTGTACTGATCCACTGATTTCACTTCTTTAATGACGTGGCCTTCATCAGCCTTATAGCCGCCAAACATTGTGTAGTACGGGAATTTATCTTCGTTCCCGTTCATCCAGCGGTCGAAGTTGAAGACTACAGCGTCAGCATTGAAGTCTGTTCCGTCATGGAATTTCACGCCCTCTTGTAGCTTGAATGTATAAGTTAACCCATCATCGGAAACCTTCCATTCTTTAGCAAGACCAGGATGTAGAGTCGTATCTTGGTCACCATACTGCAAAAGTGTTTCAAAAATATTCTCAGTTACTTTGAAGGCTTCCCCTTCAGTTGTAGTGATTGGGTCTAAAGATGTGGAGTCACCGCCACGGCCATAGACTAGCGTATCCTTTGCTGAACCGCCGCTCTTAGCAGGTTCTTTTTCGCCGCCTGTTTCTTTGGTCGTTTTGCCGCCGCAGCCTGCTAAGAACATGCTGAGGGCCAATAAGGAAATCAACAGCAATTTAATTGACTTTTTGCTCATAAGCGTTTTTTTACCCCCTAAAGCTTTTTTATTTATCATCAATGCCGCCTATTACTTGTTATACAAATGACAGGCAACAAAATGACCATTAAGATTGTGTTCTGTTGGTCTAGTAGTTTTACAAATATCCATGCACTCCCCGCATCTTGTGTGGAAAGCACAGCCTGATGGCGGATTTGCCGGGCTTGGCAGTTCACCTTCTATTAAAATAGTCTTCTTTTTGACATCCGGGTCCGGAATCGGGACTGCGGACAGCAGTGCTTTCGTATAGGGATGCTTTGGATTTTCATAGAGTTCCTCACTATCAGCTAACTCTATCAATCTTCCTAAATACATCACGCCAACGCGGTCGCTGATATGGCGAACCACACCTAGGTCATGAGCGATAAATATGTAGGTTAACTGGAACTCTTTTTGGATGTCCTTCATCAGGTTCAGGACCTGTGCTTGAATCGAAACATCGAGTGCGGATACCGGTTCGTCGGCAATAATCAGCTTTGGCTTTGTCATCAATGCTCTGGCGATGCCAATCCGCTGGCGCTGCCCGCCGCTGAATTGATGCGGATAGCGTTTCGCATGATAGCTGCTCAAGCCTACAACCTCAAGCATTTCCTTAACACGTTTTTGGCGTTCCGTTTTTGTTCCAATTCCGTGCACAATTAAAGGCTCTTCAAGAATTTGCTCTACCGAATGCCGAGGGTTCAATGAAGCATAGGGATCCTGGAAAACCATCTGGATATCGCGGCGAACCTTCCTTAATTCCGAATTCGACATACTCGTAATCTCTTTATCTTCAAAAACAATTTTCCCATCACTAGCCTCAATTAAGCGCATAAGCAAGCGACCGGTCGTTGATTTGCCACAGCCGGATTCGCCTACGATGCCTAAAGTTTCACCTTTTTTCACATAAAAAGAAACATCATCAACGGCCTTTACTTCCCCTTGTTTTTTTCCAAAAAGTCCGCCGTTGATTGGAAAGTACTTTTTTAAACCATTAACTTCAAGAAGTAACTCCGACATGTTTGTCACTCTCCTCTTTCAATGTATGTAGGAAACAGCGCACTTCATGTCCGTCTTTTTCCGATTTAAATAATGGTGGAGAATCGGTATGGCATTGATCAAACGCTTCCGCACATCTGGCGGCGAAGCGGCAGCCATTGGTAACAGTGCCTGGGACCGGAACCGTTCCTGGAATGCTGTAGAGTCGTTCTTTCTTGCCTCTCAAGTCCGGGACCGATTTCAATAATCCTTTTGTGTAGGGATGCTGCGGGTCTTTTAAAATTCTTCTGACATCGCCCTGCTCAACGATTTGTCCGGCATACATGACGACGACACGTTCACATATTTCTGCGACTACGCCCAAATCATGAGTAATAAGGATGATGGATGTTTTCGTTTTTTCATTTAAATCCTTCATTAAGGCAAGGATTTGTGCCTGAATGGTGACGTCAAGTGCCGTTGTCGGCTCGTCCGCAATCAGGACTCTTGGGTTGCAGGCCATCGCCATGGCGATCATCACCCTCTGCCGCATGCCGCCTGATAATTGATGCGGATGCTCTTTTAAAATCCCTTCCGCTCTTGGTATTCCAACTAGCTTAAGTAATTCAATGCTTCGGACTCTTGCCTCTGCCTTAGAGAGGTCCGTATGTAAACGAATGGCTTCCATCAGCTGATTCCCGATGGTAAACAGTGGGTTTAAAGACGTCATCGGCTCCTGAAAAATCATCGAGATTTGGTTGCCGCGGATTTTCCGCCACTCTTTTTCTGTTAAATTCGTTAAATCAGTTCCATTAAAAATAATTTCGCCCTTTTCAATTTTTCCTGGCGGTGATGGAATTAAGCCCATCGTTGCTAAGGAGGTGACACTTTTACCGCTGCCGGATTCCCCTACAATTCCTAGGATTTCGCCTTCCTTAAGTTCAAAACTAATCCCATCCACTGCAGGTAAGAGCTTTTTTCCGGATTGGAAGGATACTTTTAAATCGTTTATTCGAAGAATGGAATTTTGATCCATACTAAACACCTGCCTGACTAGACTATTATTTTCAAATGAATAGTGTTCTGAAATATTATAATATAATAAATTTTAAAATTATTATGACATAAATCACCCTGTAAGCGCTATCTAAAAATGTCATTTAGGGGAAAATTTTTTAAATGAGGAAAAAATAGGGATAATACTTTAAAGCGTTAAAGTGGCAAAAAAACGCAGAAAAGGGCAATTTAATTCGTTAACGTAAAGAGGCCAGGCCCTTGCGTTCTCTTATCTTACGCAGTGTCGGCCTGACCTCAATGGTTAGTTATTTTTTATACCAGTATAGATTTGAATAGCATCTCTTAGAAACTCGGCCGTTCCCGGCTGGTCTTTGTCATAGTAGGCTTTGAATCTTTCATCGTCGACGTACATTTGCGCCAGTCCCGCATGTGCTTCTTTACTGTATTCCTTCCAGTAAAAGCTGAGCCAGCGCTTGTGGAGGTCTGCTGCTTTCTGTGCCAACTCTCCTGCCGGATTGCCAGTTTTTATAGCCTCCGCTAAGGTGGTTTTAATTTCCTCGCCTAACGCGGTGACCTCTTGATACTGCTCCTCGGTCATCTTCATAACCTTGGCATTCGATTGATTGACCGCATCATCGCCATACTGGGCGCGAACTTCCTTTCCATATTTCCCCTCATTTTCATCTATCATTTTCTTCTTGAAGCCTTCGAATTTTTCTTTATTAGACATCTTGAATCTCCCTTCTGTCATCGCGATTGTCTTTTCAACATTCGCGATTAACAAGTCTAATTGTTCCCTCTTTTCGAGGAGCTTTTGGCGATGTTCCATGAGTGCTTCGGCACCATCGAAGGAAGGGTCCGTTACAAACTCCTTGATTTGGTCGAGACTAACACCTAACTCCCGGTAAAACAGAATTTGCTGAAGCCGATCCACTTCTGCCTGCCCGTATATTCGGTAGCCTGATGAATTGATTCGTGCCGGCTTAAGAATCCCTATTTCATCATAATACCTTAGCGTCCGGGTGCTAATCCCTGCCAAACTCGCAAGCTTTTGCACCGTATATTCCATTCCTATCACCTCCTCACCAACAACGATACACCTTAACGCAACGTCAATGTCAATCACTAGTATGCCTATATTTTTTAAAAATTTCTTTGCACAAATTGTCGAGCAGTTTTAATAATAATTGGTTCTTTTTCCCTTTATAATGAGAGGGTGATTGTACTATTTTTAGAGGGTGAAAGGGGAAAGCAAAGATGGCTAAATTAGTTGTAATTTATGATCAACCGAAGGATCAAGAAGGTTTCGAAAACTATTATTTCAATGTTCATATTCCTTTAGCAGAAAAACTGCCTAATATCACAGGTGCGGAGGTTCACCGTGTTTTGCAAAAGCAAAATACGAGCGATAACCAATACCTTCTTGCAGAACTTCATTTTGAAAACCCAGCCATTCTAGCTCAGTCATTAGCATCCCCAGAGGGCCGTGAAGTCACTGCAGACGTGGCCAATATGATGCAATTTCTGAACAAACCCCCAGTTGTTTTAATCGTGGATTAATTAATAGGGATATTAACAAGCAGCAGGCACCAGTGCCTGCTGTTTTTTCATTCCAGAGAAACTATCTGTCATGGTTTGTCCCCATTATTGCATATGTATTACAAAGGAGGCGGACAAACATGCATACTTCATTTTCAACTATGAATTTACTGCGCTATTCGGTCGCATACGTGTTTATCATCTCGGGCTTAATGAAATTGCTTAACACTGATTTAGCCAACTATTTTTTGAGCCTGGGCCTGCCCTATCCTCAGCTCATGTTGAAGCTTGTCATCCTTCTAGAAATTGGCTGCGGGGCTTTAATCCTAGCGGGTAAAGCTGTAAAAAATGCCGTCATCCCCTTAATCGCAATTATGATAGCCGCTATTTTATTAACGAAGCTGCCTACCCTTAACACAGGGCTTTTGCAATTCGCTTTTAACGCCCGCTTAGACATCGTCATGTTAGTTCTATTAATCGCTTTATACAAACGAAATCCGTGATTAGGTTTACCAGATTGTTAATGCAATCTGGTTTTTTATTTATAGGAAATATTAGACAGAATCCGCGATAAATTTCCTATGATAAAATTATAGAAACAATATGGTTCGGGAAGGGAAAAAACATGGATTTAAAAGAAAAGGTAAAAAATCTCCCCCTCACACCCGGGGTTTATCTGATGAAGGATTCTGCCGGCCAAATCATCTATGTAGGAAAAGCCAAAAATCTGAAGAATCGCGTTCGGTCCTATTTCCAGCACTCCAAGGCTCATTCCAAAAAAACACAAAAACTTGTTTCGACCTTAAAGGATTTTGACTACATCCTGACCGACACAGAGTTTGAAGCTTTTCTGCTGGAATGCCAGTTAATCAAAGAAATCAAACCTTTTTTCAACTGGAAGATGAAAAACCCGCAGAACTATTCCTATATCGTTGTGAAAATGGACGAGCGTTATCCCTCACTTGAAGTAACGAATGTTTACATTGAAAATGACGGAAATCTTTATTTCGGACCGTTTATCAGTAAATTCGCAGTGGAAAAAGCGGTCCAGGGGATCAAGGAATTTTTTAAAATTAGCTGCAGCAACCGTTCCTCAGGAGGCTCTCCCTGTTTGAATCATTCTCTTGGTCTGTGCATCGGTTTGTGCACCGGAAAAGTCTCGAGAGAAAAATATGATAAGATTTTAAACCGCATTATTGCTTTGATTAAAGGAAATAACTTAAGCCCATTTGCGGAAATGGAGGAAAAAATGTCTGCTGCTGTGGAGCAATTGGATTTTGAACTGGCCGCAAAGAATAAAGGATATATCGAGGCAATCAGTTTTCTTCATTATAAAGAGGGTGTCATTGATTTTGCAGAGGCCAATCAAAATATCGTCACGATCGAATTTTTGGATGACGTCACTTTTAAACTTTTTTTAATCAAAGGCAACAGGGTGTTGTTTTCTGAGAAGTATTTGCTGGAGGGAACGGATGTCGATGTAACGGTAAAGTCGAATATCTTGACCTTTTTCAAAGGTGCCAGGGATGAAACTCCCCTTATTGTCCACAAAGAAGACCTTGATGAAGCGCAAATTATTTATAGCTATTTAACCGGTAATCATGGCAGGTACGTCCTAATTCCTGATGCTTGGCTTACGACGCAGGATCACACTCTCATGGATGATGCCATTCTAAAATTGCTATCAAAGCCCTAGAAATCTCGAGGGCTTTTTTATTATGGATAAATTACCTGACAAGGGTAAGGATATTATTTATTCGAAAATAATAACTATTTTAAAAAAACTTTCTTTTTATATAAAAATTTCATAAAAACACGATAAAATCAAGGTTTTAAGCCGAATTGTAAATATAATCCCAGAATTAAATTTTTGACGATTCTAAACTATAAAAGTATTATAAAATAATAAAAGGAGGTAGATTTATGTCAAACATAAATAAACAGAAAATTGTGGACAGTGTACCTCAGAAGGGTTTTTTCGGTCACCCTAAAGGCTTATTCACACTGTTCTTCACAGAGTTTTGGGAACGCTTTTCTTATTATGGAATGAGAGCAATTCTTGTATACTATATGTACTATGAAGTTTCCAAGGGCGGCCTTGGAATGGACCAAACCCTGGCATTGTCTATCATGTCCATTTACGGATCGTTAGTTTACATGTCCGGAATCATTGGCGGCTGGCTGGCTGACCGGATTTTCGGTACATCAAAAGCAGTGTTCTATGGCGGTATTTTAATCATGTTTGGTCATATTGCGCTAGCCATTCCGGGAAATATTACTTTATTCTTTGTTTCGATGGTATTGATTGTTCTTGGTACAGGACTGCTTAAGCCAAACGTTTCCACCGTGGTTGGTGATATGTATGCAGAGAACGACAATCGTCGTGATGCAGGTTTCAGTATATTCTATATGGGGATTAACCTTGGAGCCTTCATTTCACCATTAATCGTTGGATCCCTCATGAGTGTCAGCTTCCATTTAGGATTTGGAATCGCAGCTATTGGTATGTTCGTAGGATTAGTAATGTTTGTTTTAACAAAGAAGAAAAACCTTGGATTAGCTGGTACTACAGTTGCAAACCCGCTGTCACCTGCTGATCGAAAAAAAGTCTTTACTACTATTGGATTAGGTGTAGCCGTCATTGCGGTAATTTGCGCCATTGCGATTCCTAATGGGTATTTAACATTTGAAACCTTTGTTAACCTAATTGGTATTTTGGGTATCTTAATTCCCACTTTATACTTTATCGTCATGTACCGCAGCAAAAAAACAACATCAGTGGAACGCTCTCGTTTAATCGCTTATATTCCATTATTTATCGCATCTGTTATGTTCTGGGCGATTCAAGAGCAGGGTTCAACGATTTTAGCAAACTATGCGGACAAGCGTACCCAGCTTGATTTTGCAGGAATTCATATTTCTCCTGCATGGTTCCAATCCTTAAATCCATTATTCATTATCACCTTAGCTCCAGTTTTTGCTTGGCTTTGGGTGAAGCTTGGAAAAAGAGAACCAAATATTCCACAGAAGTTTTCATTAGCATTATTACTCTCCGGTTTATCATTTATCGTGATCTTGCTTCCTGCCTACTTTGGCGGTACAGATTCTTTGGTAAACCCATTATGGTTAGTGCTCAGCTATTTAATCTGCGTGCTTGGTGAATTGTGTCTATCACCAGTTGGATTGTCAGCTACAACGAAGTTGGCGCCTGCTGCGTTCACAGCCCAGACAATGAGCTTATGGTTCTTATCAAGTGCTGCTGCTCAAGCGATTAACGCGCAAATCGTAAAATTCTACACCCCTGAAACAGAAATGGTCTACTTTGGTACGGTTGGAGGGGCGTCACTAGTATTAGGTATCATCCTCTTAATGCTTGCGCCTAAAATTCAGGGATTTATGAAGGGAATTCGATAACGAAAAAAGGTGTCTCCCCTAAAATGGTGCAGACACCTTTTTTTATTTTTCAATGTTTTATTAAAATAGTAATTGTTGGTTAACATGTCATTGGAATTCCAATCTTCAAAATAGAAAACCGATAAGCACTTAGTTCCATCACTTTTATTGCAATATATACTTAATTGGCAATCTTTCTAATTTTGCTTTTTTCATATATTTTATTGACGATTTAATTATTATTAAATTAAGATAATTATATTAAAATAATAATATATCAACGGAGGAAATTATATGGATGCAGCAATGGACCGACAACTCAAATCCAAGCAATCAAAGAAGCACCCCCCTGGACTATACCTCTTATTTATGACAGAAATGTGGGAACGTTTTAGCTACTACGGCATGAGAGCCATTCTTGTCCTTTATTTGACGAAATCATTGGTCAGCGGCGGATTGGGTATGAAAGAAAGCACCGCCCTAATGTTATACGGATTTTTTACCGGTGCAGTTTATTTCACACCGTTAATTGGCGGCTATTTATCTGACAGGTTTTTAGGCCAGAGGCTTGCTGTTACGATTGGCGGTATTACAATGGCCCTTGGTAACATCGTATTGTTCTCTAATCAAAGTTTCACTGCCGTTTATATTGGTTTAGGATTATTAATTATTGGTAACGGCTTCTTCAAACCGAATATCTCTACTATTGTTGGTGAGCTTTATGACGCTAAAGACAAACGCCGCGATGCTGCGTTTACGATTTTCTATATGGGCATTAACACAGGTGCATTCTTCGCTCCATTAATCATTGGTTTTATTACTGATAAGTGGTTTGCGGTGCATGTACATGGCGTAATTGAATATGGTTATAAATATGGATTCCTTGCATCTGCAATCGGAATGATTATAGGCCAAATTCTATTTAATGCTTTAGGCAACCGTTTCTTAGGCGAAATTGGCAAAAAGCCGGTTGGAAAACCACAGGCTTCAAAATCTGGCACTACACAAAATCAAAAAATGACGAAGGTCGAAAAAAACCGAACAATCGTGATTTTCATTTTAGCTGCTTTTGTTGTCTTTTTCTGGGCAGGATTCGAACAGGCTGGAGGCGCATTAAGTATCTATACAGATAAGTTCGTAGACCGCACCCTTTTTGGCTGGGAGATTCCAACCTCATGGTTCCAATCTGTTAACCCGTTATTTATCATTCTTTTAGCACCTGTTGTTTCAATGTTATGGGTAAAACTTTCAAACAGCAAACGGGGAGATTTACCGGTACCAACGAAAATGGCATTTGGTATGATTCTTTTAGGAGCGGGCTTTATTGTTTTATTATTTGCCATCATGCAAACAGGCAGTGATGATAACCATATTACAACAAAAGCAAACATCCTGTTTATCGTTTTCACGTATCTGCTCCATACAATTGGTGAGCTGTTCTTATCGCCAGTTGGGCTATCCTTTGTAAGTAAGTATGCTCCTGTGAAATTCGCCTCTTTATTAATGGCAGTTTGGATGGCCAGCTCTTTTGTGGCAAACCTTCTTGCCGGCCAATTAGGTGCCTTTACTGAAACAATGGGTTACTTTGAAGTATTCTCTGTCATTGGTATCGCTGTAATTGTCCTTGGTCTGATTCTCCTTACACTTTCCAAGAAGCTTGTGAAAATGTTGGGTGAAGAGGAAACAAAAGAAGCGAAGCAAGCTGCATAAGCTTTTAACGCTGCTGATTAAAAAAGAACGAAGGCTCTTTGATAAGCCTTCGTTCTTTTTTATTTTTTATTAATCAAATGTTTTACTCCATAAATAGGATGATACAACAGCATCCACGGGCCGGAGTAGCGCATGACGGCTTTGATTTTTTGTCGGTAGGATGGTTTATAACAGTGAACTTTACAATGGGAGCAGGATGATTTCTCCTCACCAAAACGGCAGAAGGAGAGCCTTAACATACAGTAGTTTTTCAACTCCTGACATTCATTGCACAAACCATTGGGATGTTTATGCTTGCGGCGGCAATAAATCTCAATCATTTGCTTGACGATTTCTTTTTCCTTTTGGATAACTGGACCAGTGTTTGGTTCTATTAAACGCGCTCCCATGTTAAAAACCTCCTACTTTTAGATATTATATAAATCCTTATCTCTTACCTTTAACATATCATGGAATCTCTTAAATAGATGGAATACTATTTACAATTTCCGCACATTTAGAAGCAATAGAAAAGTGTCAATCCATTTTGGCCACGTTACCTAAAATGACAAAAAAACACTCATTTGGAGTCCTTTTTGTCACTAGATTTCACGAAAAAAAGACCGGACAATTTCGATCTTTTTGAGTATGAACCCTATTCCTTTTCCATCTCCGCAAATACTTGTTTTGCTGTTCTGAAGCTGTCAATTGCTGCGGGAACACCACAGTAGATGGCCGTCTGCAGGAATACCTCTTTAATCTCATCCTTTGTCAGGCCATTATTGATCGCTCCTCTAACATGAAGCTTCAGTTCATGCGGGCGATTGAGCGCCGTAATCATCGCAAGGTTAATAATGCTTCTCGTTTTTCTATCAAGGCCCGGTCTGCCCCACACTTCGCCCCAACAGTATTGTGTAACCAATTCTTGCATTGGCATATTAAAATCATCCGCATTCTGAATGGATCCATCTACATATTCAGCACCTAATACACTTCTTCTAATTTCTAGTCCCTTTTCAAATAACTCTTTATTCATGATCATTTCTCCTAACTATTTTTATTATTATTTTTCATGCAATGCATGGAATTAAAGCGTTAAGCGATTCTTACTGCTATACCTTCTAGCCCTTCCACTGCCGGGAACTTTTCCATTACAGCAGGGTCATGGCCTGGGATGATCAGGTCCGGAGACTCGGCCAGGTCGTTGACAAAGTCAAACGCATCATACATCTGGGCAAGGTTGGCGACGATTGAACTTGGCCGGTCTTCTTGGATGTTTTTATAAAAATGGCTCACATCCGAAGCAAGAATGACTTTTCCTTTTTCTGTCGGTACCTCAACCACCTGCAGTCCCTCGGAATGCCCACCCGTTTTATGTACAGAGATTCCCGGCAGGATTTCCTTGCTTCCATTGACAAACTTGACCCGCCCTTTAAAATTTTCTTGTACCAAATGAACCACATCATCAGGTCTTACATGGTGCAGAAATTCTTTTCTGGAAGCATATTTGCCTGTCCAAAAGGCCATCTCTGCTTCCTGAACGATAAATTGGCCATTCGGGATTTTATCCGCATTACCCAAATGATCGTAATGCATGTGGGTAATCACCACCTGCGAAACCGAGTCAACTTCGACCCCAAACTCTGGCAGGAGGCTGATCGGGCAGCGCAGAAAAGTGCGATTTCTTTTCTTTGCTTCCTCTTCATTGAATCCTGTATCCACAACAATTGCGTGCTCATCCGATTTTATAAGCCAGATGAAATAGTCCATGGTCATAGAGAAATCTTCATGCGGATCGGCCGGACCGTGGAAATAGCTGCTGCAGGTAGCGTCGCGTGTCGCGTATTTGATTGCATAAACCTCATACTTAGGTGCTTCATTCATTGTCATAAGAACCTCCTTCCCATAGCATTTTATCGACAGATTGTGAAGCTGACTGACCCTGATGCGTACAACCTCTCACTTTTTCGGGTGACGTGCTTATGAAACTACCTCCTTTTTGTGCAAGCGTTCATTCGAAATCTTTTCTAAAAACTTAATAATTTCCGTATGGTCCTGATCAGGTTCTCCCGTTCTTGCGGCTCCCTCATAGACTTGTTCGACTAAAGAAGCGAGAAGAACCGGTACTTTTGTGTCCTTGGCGATGTTATTGACCATGCCCACGTCTTTTAGTAATAAATTTAAAGAGAACCCTGAGTTATAGGTTTCCGGCAGGATAAAGGTTGGGAATTTATAATGGGTGGAAAAGCTTTGTCCTGAGCTTGTATTGATTGTATCCAGCGCCACATTCAAATCGATTCCAAGCTTATTAAGCAGGATCATTGCTTCACAAGAAGCATAAAGGGATGTCGCAGACAGGTAGTTGTTAACCGCCTTGAGTGCATGTCCTGCCCCGGACTGCCCGACTAGATTAATTGCTTTGCCTAGACATTCTAAAATTGGCAGCACCTTAGAATAATCCTTCTCCTCAGCTCCAACCATAATAGTAAGAGTTCCGGCCTTGGCTCCTTTAACGCCTCCAGATACCGGTGCATCAATTAAGGTTAAACCGAAGCTTTTCGCTTCTTCTGCCAGCTTTCTTGTGCTGAATACATAGGAACTGCTCATATCAATGATGATCCCGCCACTATTCATGGAGTGAAATAACCCGTCTGTTCCAGCTAAAATAGCTTCTACGACGCTAGAATTGGGCAGCATCGTGATCACAATGTCATTTTGTTTTCCCAATTCAAGAATGGATGTTGCAACGATGGCCCCCTTTTCTTGCAGTGGTTTCATTGCCTCAACATTTGTATCATAAACGGTAAGGCAGTAGCCGGCATCCAACAGATTTTCGGACATCCACCTTCCCATTTTCCCTATTCCGATAAAACCTATCTTCATAAGCTCTCATCCCTTCAATTTTTGTTCTTCACTCTACTCTGGAAATAATATTTCCAGTGACCGAAGCGATCGAATCTCCTGTTCATATATCGCTCGTTTTCCTGCACTGACGTCCTTTTCTATTAAGGCCTTTACCTGTTCCCTATGTTCATTTAAAGAAGAGGTTAAGTTGGACCCTTGTGCCATAGATAGCATTCTGAAAGGACGAGCAGATCGCCTTAAGGATAAATACATTTCACTTAAGACCTTATTGTTGGCGATGGAAAAAATTAAATGGTGGAATTCTTCATTTAATTCATAGTAAAGCTCAAGATCATAGTTCTCGACCGCTTGCTCCTGCAATTTGATAACGTTTTCAAATTTATCAATGCCATCTTGATCAATTTTAACGATTGCCTTTTCCATCGCAATTTCTTCAAGCCTGTAAATAACATCATACAATTCATAAATATCGGTTCTCGTAAACCTTCTTACTACTACCCCTTGATGGGGAACTCTCTGCACAAGCCGATCACGTTCTAGCATGAGGAGGGCTTCACGAACCGGTGAACGGCTTGTCTTAAATTCCTCTGCTATTGCAGCTTCAACCAGATGTTCACCAGGGTGTAGAATTCGCTTTCCTATTCTGGCAGTTATTTCTTCAGCAATTGTGATAGCTGTTGTCTTCTTTACATTTGTCACCATGTTTCCTCCCGATCAAATTAAACATACAATATTGTCGACAATTTAGTATGTAATCATTATGCCATTTGACAGATAATTTGGTCAATAGCTAATTTTTATAATATTCATAATACGTAAAATTACATTTACCCATAGAAGCATCCTCTTTATTTGTGCGCTACCAAGCGCACATAAAAAAGTACTCCCGCGAGTACTTTTTTAAATAACTTTATATCTCTTGCAAATCCTTGTGAAAAACAATATCGTCCAAGGCTAATTGCAGCGTTCCTTTAAACTCTGCCTTATGACTGATATCAACTCCCGAGGCAATCAGACTTTTGACAATTTCGGCCCGCATACCGGTGAGGATCGTTTTACAGCCCATCATCGAAAAGCCTTGGATGATTTGGACAAAGTTCCGTGCGGCTTCTTTTTCCATCGAGGCCACACCTGAAAGGTCGATTATTAAAGTTTGAATTTGCCGATATTCAATTTCAGTCAGCACTTTATTCTGAATCGTTGAAATACGCAGATCATCAAGTGTTCCAATTAAGGGCAAAATGCAAATCTCTTTATTAATTGGAATAATTGGAACAGATAGGTTTTCGACAAGCTTTCTTTGGTTCTCCAGCAATTCATCCTTATATTTCGTGTACGTGATAAAAAAGTGTGTCAGAAACTGATCAATTAATTCATTTATACTTTTTTCCATTGAAAAAAATGTAATTCTATCAGTCTCCAATTTATTGAAAGCATCAAAGTTATAGAGAAAATCCCATAGTGTTCGGCGGATCGCCTGAATCCATTCCAACTTAAACGCAAGGGTCAAGGAATGCTTCGCCCAAGCCATGCCCTCCTGCTTGGCAAATGAGATTAGTTCATGTTCCCGACCTTCAACGACATATAGAACTAACTTATGGGCATTGTTAAGTAAATTAATTCCGACATTATGTATATCATCAATTTTGTCACTTACATTCGTCGCCTCAGCCAGCAAACGGTCTTCAAATACTTTTTGATTTTCCAAAAAGTATTCCTTTATTGAATATTTATCGTCAAACATAACATCCAATTTTCTCACACCCCGTTGTGTTTTTTGCTGCTGTTGCGGAAGCCTTATCGTAAAAGTGGTTCCTTGATTTTTCTTGCTGTCAACCAAAATCATTCCGCCATGCTGATAAATGACTGAGAACACCTGAGCTAGTCCCATCCCTGTCCCCTGATCCTTGGTCGTAAAAAAGGGCGTGCCTAATAGCGAAAGTTTCTCTTCGGGAATGCCAACTCCTGTATCTTGAATCGTCACAATAACTTCATTATTCTTTGTGTAATGTGTCAGAGTAATGGCGCCTTCCCCGTCAATCGCTTCAATTGCATTTTTAATTAAATTAAAGAAAGCCTTTTTAAATTGATTTTTCCTGCCGTAAATAGCAGCGCCAGTATCTTGAAAATCAGTTTGGATGATAATCTCATACATCTTGTCCTGGAATAGGTTAATGATGGATTCCAATTCGACTGACAAATAAATAGTTTGGAATTCTTCGTCCTCCAGATCAGGCTTAGAAACCTGAAGGAGATTATTTAAAGTTTTCAGGGCGTTATCAAGTTCGGAATGAGCAATCTCTAGGTATTCATTTTTTTGATCTTGCTGCAAAAGCTGTAAAAACCCTTTGACCGCTGTTAATGGATTTCGCACTTCATGGGCAATTCCTGCAGCAATTTGGCCAATCGAAGCCAATTGGCTTAAATGATTGGCCATTCCATTCTCGGCGTAAACCTTTTCTTCGGTGTTCATCTTTTATAAACTCCTTTCCATCAAAAGGTACATAAGGGTTTATTTTCAATAGTTTGAATATTTCCATTCCCTAAATATTAGTTTACTAGAAAAATTTTCAAGGTAAATACTAAGAATTATGCATTCTTTTCCATTTCATATAGTAAAAAAGTCGTAATACCCCAAAAATAAAAAGGGGAAGAAAGACTCGTTATTTTAACTGTTCTTTTATTCCTTCTATGATGTCCAAGGGCATGACTCCGTAATGAGAGAGAACTTTTGCTTTTTCTTGTCCGGCCCTTGCATGAAGGTAACTTGCGGCAATCATAGCATGTAAGGGTTCCGCACCCTGGGCAAGAAATGAGGCAATCAAGCCAGTAAGAACGTCCCCGCTGCCTCCTTTTCCGAGGGCATCATGACCGAGCGGGTTTATATAGACCTGTCCATCCGGTGAGACAATAATGGACCGGTGTCCCTTCAAGAGCAAAAACACATGGCCCTCCTTCGCATATTCCCGGGCAATTTCAATGCGGTTTTCCTCCACCTCTTTGACGGTCCTGTTGACTAACCTCGCCATTTCACCTGGATGTGGAGTGAAAATGACAGGCCCCTTATACTGGCGGACCAAGTCCATCAAGCTTCGTATGAAATAAAGGCCATCCGCATCAATGATCAAAGCCTGACCGTCCATTGACCCAATTAGTAATTTGAGCCACTCCTCTCCGCCAGTAAACCGCCCCATCCCGGGACCAACGGCTACACAGTCAAACTGCTGAAGGTGCGGAATAATCTCATGAACTGCCCTGGCAGCAAAATGACCATGCTCATCAGATAAAGGCAAAAATAATGATTCCGGATTTTGCGCCGCCGCCATCGGATAAATCCCTTCCGGAACGGCCAGCGTTACCAGACCTGCACCAGAATGTAAGGCTGCCCTCGCTGAGAATATCGGGGCACCTACATATGGGCGTGAGCCGCCGACTATCAGGGCATGACCGAATGTCCCTTTATGACCATGCCTTGGCCGTTTTGGCAGCACCTCCCGCACAAGAGGCCCTGTTATCACCTTTGGCATGTCCAGCCCTAAATCTGCCGCGGCCGAGGGCGGTACAGAAATATCAACCGCCTTCCAGTCACCGATATATTTTGGCCCTTCCTGTAAAAAGAAGCCTTTTTTCGGAAAAACAAATGTTATCGTCTTATCAGCTTTAATTGCTTCTCCTACAACCTTCCCGGTATCGCTGCTGACACCTGAAGGGATATCAACAGACAAGATCAATTTCTTTCCAGTATATTCGTTGACCATGGAAATCACATTGCTGAAGGGTTCCCTGACAGGACCATTTACCCCAGTCCCCAAAATGGCATCGACAACCACATCCGCCGTGTTCAATTCATTTTTTAACCCCTTAAGTGAATGTTCTTGAAGGTAAAAGACAGGCAGCCCGCGATTCATATACACATCAAAGTGGATTTTTGCATCTCCCTTTAAACGGTCAGGATCGACGAGCAGACAAACAAGAGTCCTGACTCCCGCATCAATTAGCCTGCGGGCAATAACAAAACCGTCGCCGCCGTTATTCCCGCCGCCAGCAAGAACGATGACCCGTGGATTTGGGCAAGGGAAGTCCGCTATAATTTCCTCTACTACTCTTGCCCCGGCATTTTCCATTAGGACCACACCAGGTAAACCAATCCTTTCCATCGTATACTGATCCATCCGCTGCATGTCCCTTTGCCCCGCCGCAAACATGTCAAACCAACCTCCTCATCGAATATATCTAGTTTCATTTTACATCTTTTCCTCCAAAAAAGAGCCCAAGGTGTTTGGACTCTTTTGGAAATTATTCAGATTTTAGATCTGATTCATTTACATACATAATAAAATCAATTATTTCTTCTCCACTATGAAAAGAATTTCCGTTCGCAGTGGCCTTGATGGCCGCTTCCTCCCCAGAGCTTTTATAGGGTGTCCAGCCAAAAAACAAGTCCCTTGCAGGAAATACATCTTGAAAAAAATTCGACTGCTTTGCCTTGTTTAATTCATCAAAAGAATCGATAACGGAGCTCCATTCGGCGGGCATCCTTAAAACACCATAGGATTTACCGTCAAGAGACACCGTTTTTTCTAGCAGAATGCCCGGATAATAAGTCTCTATCCCGTCCCTTATTAGATAATTCCTGTCTTTCTTTAAATAAAACTTCATATCGCTGACCGCATCATCCGGGTGGATGTTCCATACAATCGTGTAGGTGGACGGAATCTTAGGGTTAACTCGCCAAACCTTAGGCTCGCCGGTATTATCAATATATACAGCCTTCCATCGATGATTTTTCCATGACCAATAGCTTAATCCGTAACGGTTATCCTTCGATACAAACGGGACAAGTTTATGACGTTCATCCACATGGATTATATCCTGAATGGCGTCAGCTGCCACTTCGGGAAATACATAATTTAATTCCTCAACCAATCGCTTATTCGTTAAAAATTGATCTGGCTTGGAAAAATAATACCAATATGCTGTAAACGCGGACAAGAGCAGGATTCCTATACCAGAAATAATCATCATCCGTTTTTTCATCTCATTGCCCGCCCTTTAATATCGATTCGTCCGAACGAAAATAATGCTGTTTTTCCGGTGTCGAAATCAATAACCCTTTTCCTTCGTTTTCAACGTAAACAATTACATTAAGGCCACTACCAAACTTGGGAGTAGAACCAATAAGCTGATAAGGGAATCGTTCACTTTTTTTATCCGTCTCTTCCTCTGACTCATGGAACCATTCCATACTGTGGATGGATTCTTCCATCATTTTTGGGAGCTGCTCTTGCAATGATTTTTTATCCAGGGTGAGGTTTTGTGCAGTAGGGAAGGTACTAATAATAGAAGCTCTCTCGATGTTTGAAATATAGACGTCTGCCTGGTTTTCCGGATAAATAAAATGATACAGCGGTATATAAGCTAAGGTTGTCGCTAGAAAAATATAATTAGCAGAAAATCCAAGCCAGGCAAAGTGCCGATAAATCTGCCACTGTTCTGTCCTGCCTCTTAACCAGAACAAGAACCAAACTCCTAATGGCAAAATAGCAAGCTTAATGGTCGTTTCAGACATCTTCCAATCGAAGGAAAAAGAAAAAACACCTATGAATAGAATAACAATCACTTTCCACACGCTTATTTTTATGGTCTGTTTTTTATAAATTCGATAGGCGAAATAACCGGTCATTCCCCATCCCAAAATTCCCAGCAAAACAGCGATGAGATTTACATTCCCAATAGAAACTCATCCCTTTCTCACTTTTTCCTTAATTTAACAATAAGGCATAAATAAGAATTTGCACATCCTAATTTAAATAATATTTCACATTTTTGGATATACAGGGTAAATTTAGTGAAAATGTTTTTATTTGTTTTTGCTCATCCTATGATTATAAGAAATTTTTTAAGAGGTGTTTAATAAATGGGGAAAGCCAATTTTCAACTGGTTTTGCAAACAGTTAACTTAGTTTTAGGGTTCATGATTTGGGTCATCATTTCTTCTTTAATATCTTTTATTCAAACTGATATTAAGCTTACACCCGGTCAGTTATCGATCGTAACAGCCATTCCGGTCATTCTCGGATCGATCTTAAGGGTTCCAATCGGCTTTTGGACTAACCGCTATGGCGCAAGATGGCTGTTTACAATTGGTCTGCTATTTCTGATTTTGCCTGTTTACTATATTAGCCTGGCGGATTCCTTCACCGATTTAATCATCGGCGGTTTAGCCCTTGGTGTCGGAGGGGCGTTGTTCTCAATCGGGGTCACCTCCCTGCCGAAATATTATCCAAAAGAACGGCATGGGTTTGTAAACGGCATCTACGGGGCTGGTAACATTGGTACAGCCTTTACTTCCTTTTCGGCCCCGCTTTTGGCCAATTCCATCGGCTGGCGAAGCACGGTTCAATTATTCTTAATTTTAATCGTGATTTTCGCGGTTCTGACATTTATCTTTGGTGACAAAAAAGAACAAACGGTAAGGGTCTCCTTAACCGCTCAAATTAAAAGTGTTTATAAAAATTATCGGCTCTGGTTTTTATGCTTGTTCTATTTTATAACTTTCGGTTCATTTGTTGCCTTTACTGTTTATTTACCTGCCTTCCTTGTTAACCATTTTCATTTAACGAAGGTGGATGCCGGTTTCCGAACAGCCGGGTTTATTGTCATTGCCACCATCATGCGTCCAATCGGGGGCTTTCTTGCTGATAAATTTAACCCTTATCTCATCTTGATTGTGATCTTTAATGCGATTACTTTTGCCGGATTTCTGTTATCGTTTACTCCGTCATTGCCTATTTACACCGTGGGCTGCATTTTAGTTGCCTTTTGTGCTGGAATCGGGAATGGTACCATTTTCAAGCTTGTGCCTTTATATTTTTCAAAACAGGCCGGCATTGTAAACGGTATTGTAGCGGCCATGGGGGGACTGGGCGGATTTTTCCCGCCAATCGTGTTAACGATTCTATTTAATATGACCGGCCATTATGCGATTGGCTTTATGGCTCTTTCCGAATTTGCACTTGCTGCTGCGATTATTGTGACAGCCCTATACTTCCTTGATAAATTACAGATTTCTAACCAGGTTATTGAAAGCACTGCGGAAGGAATCATGGTGACAGATTTAAAGGGGGTTATTCAACGGATTAATCCTGCATTCACTGCTGTTACTGGGTATTCGAAAGATGAGGCCATTGGCAATACACCCGTTATCCTTCGCTCCGGAAAACATGATGAAGCTTTTTATACAAAAATGTGGGAGGATATCCGTGAAAACGGCTCATGGCAAGGTGAAATTTGGAACAAAAAGAAGGATGGGCAAATTTATTTGGAGTTGTTAACCATCAGCACCATTAAGGATGAAAATGATAATCCGCTGAATTATGTGGGAATGTTTAATGAGCTGCGTTAGGTGTTTTTCGGACTTCTGAATTGATGGTCATTTTTCATCAAGAATAGCTGGCGATCAGCAAAGTGAGAAATGAATAAAGAAAAAATTATATCTAAATGAACAAAAGAGTTGAGGAATCAACTCTTTTGTTATTTTTATGATAATTTTCATTTTGTTGGAAATAGTAAGGGAATACTTGGAAAAGTACCCACATGAAAATCAAGTGTCAAGATGAAAGGATGGTTTGAATTGTCAGGACCTAGCTTAAAAAAACAAGATGCACATGACTTAATACATGAATCGGCATTAAACGAGGCGAAAGAATTAAGGATGTTATTACAAAAATGCGTGGAAGATGATCAAAAGGAAAAAGCCATTAAAGTTGCAGAGGTATCAATTGAACATTGGGAATCTAGGACATTGCAGCATGCAAGTTCAGAGGAAGAAGGTTTATATAAGGAAATGGTAACTGAAAAACCCCATCTAAAAACTCTTGTCATACAGTTGACTCGTGACCATGACCTTATGCGTAAAATAGTAGAACAAATGAAGGCTCTGTTAATAAATAATGAGATTGATGAAAGATTAGTATCTTTAATGGATTCCTTAATTATTGTTGACTCTCTACATAATGACGATGAAATGAATAAACTTCTAGGACATAACGAATTCTATAAGTTGGAAATTATGGAAGAGAGTGATGAGATTGCTTGAGGAAAGACTATTACGCTATGGAGCACCCGCCTTATATGACAAGATGGTTGAGACTTTCTCGAATTTTCATATTCATCCATATGATGTTCAATCCACAGTATTAAAAGTCGAGGACAAATTTGAAGTTTCATTGAAATTTTCTGCTGATTTTTCTCAATCTGTAACCCGTCAATTCACTATTGAACAAATGGAGCATCCTGATGAAGAAGTGACAAGCTTTTTTCAAGAATCTGCAGAAAAATGCAAGTCTATGTTAATTGCTGATTACTACAAAATGATGAAAGTGTGAAAGGAGTTGAAACGCTTTTGTTTTCATTTCAAGCAGATGCACTTTTGGTTGATGACCGAGAAGATTTGATTGCCGTTTTACAAATGAGATTCAGCACTTTACCGGGGGAAATGATCCAAAAAATTTATGAAATTAATGATATGAATACATTGCAGCGTCTCATCTTATCTGCTGCTAATTCGGCAAATTGGGATGTTTTTGTAGAAGATTTTAATGTCAGTAAAGATTCCTATCGATTATTGGGAGATAACTTTAACCCACTAAGAGATTTAATAAAGGAAGGAGAGATGTGCGATGGAGGAGCATAAGAATAATTTGTTCCATTCTCTTAAACATCTCGTTCGCGGAGACCGAATTAATGATGGTTGGACAGAAGAAAGTCCGCGTCCACGGGATTGGGAGTCAGCTTACCGTAATCGTTGGGGACACGATAAAGTCGTACGATCTACTCATGGAGTAAACTGTACGGGTTCTTGCAGTTGGAAAATCCACGTAAAAGATGGGATTATCACTTGGGAAACACAGCAAACAGATTATCCTTCTACTGGGGATGATTTTCCGGAATATGAACCCAGAGGGTGCCCTCGTGGTGCCAGCTTTTCATGGTACACATACAGTCCAACCCGTGTGAAATATCCATATGTTCGTGGCGAACTCTACTCTTTATGGAAAGAGGAATTGGAAAAAGCCAATAACCCAGTTCAGGCATGGGAAAATATCGTTACTGACCCTATAAAGCGTGAACGTTATGTTAAAGCAAGAGGAAAAGGCGGTTTTGTTCGGGGGAATTGGAATGACCTTTGTGAAATGATTGCTGCCGCCAGTATATATACGATAAAAAAATATGGACCAGATCGTATCGTTGGATTTAGCCCTATTCCTGCAATGTCAATGGTCAGCTATTGTGGCGGCACAAGATTTTTGTCCTTAATCGGGGGAACCATATTAAGTTTCTATGATTGGTATGCCGACCTCCCACCGGCTTCACCACAAGTTTGGGGTGATCAGACAGATGTTCCTGAAAGTGCAGATTGGTATAACACTAAGTATTTTATTATTTGGGGAACCAATATTCCACAAACGAGAACACCAGATGCCCACTTTATGGTGGAATCAAGATACAACGGGACAAAAGTAGTCGGGGTCAGCCCAGATTACGCAGAGTACGAAAAATTTGCTGACATGTGGCTGCCTGCCAAAGCTGGGACAGATGGAGCGCTTGCCATGGCGATGACACATGTGATTTTAAAGGAATTCTATGTAGATAAGGAAACGCCATATTTTATGGAATATGCAAAACAATATACGGATTTGCCATTTTTAATCACATTAAAAAAGAAAAATGATAGTTACCGTTCTGATTGTTTCTTACGTGCATCAGATCTTTCTGACCAAGAAGAATTAGGTGAATGGAAAACAGTGGTTTGGGATGAAACAACTGATAACTTTGCCATCCCTAACGGCAGCCAAGGTTTTCGCTGGGATAATGGAAATCAATGGAACTTAGATTTATATAATATTAATCCCAAAATGAGCTTCTTAGATGATTCAGATGATACCGCTATGGTCGAATTCCCTTACTTCGGCCAAAAGGATGGCGGTTTGATTAAGCGTGAAGTTCCAGTAAAAAAAATAAAAGATAAATCCGGAAATGAATTACTCATTACTACTATCTATGATTTAATGTTGGCCCATAACGGAATTAACAGAGGTCTAAAGGGTGACTATCCAAAGGACTATAATGACGATCAAAGTCCCTATACTCCTGCTTGGCAAGAAAGTATCACAGGCGTTAACAAAGCTCATGTCATTCAAGTGGCCAGAGAATTTGCGGAAAATGCAGCATTGACAAAGGGTAAATCAATGATTGCAATGGGTGGTGGAACAAACCACTGGTATCATAGTGACCAAATTTATCGCTGTATTTTAAATCTCATTCTTTTAACCGGTTCACAAGGTGTAAATGGCGGGGGTTGGGCCCATTACGTAGGTCAAGAGAAAGTACGTCCGCTTGAAGGATTCTCCCAAATTGCATTTGCTAATGATTGGGTGAAGGCTCCAAGGTTTATGAACGGTACTTCCTTCTTTTATTTTGCAACAGAGCAATTCCGCTATGAATATGAAAAAAAAGAAGAAGAATCAGAGTGGGGAAGCAAATATTCCAGCATGCATCCAGCTGATTTTAATGCCCTTTCAGCAAGATTAGGATGGTTACCAAGCTTTCCACAACTTTCTCAAAATTCTTTAGATGTAGTAAGAGAAGCACGCTCAGGAAACAAAAATGATCAAGCGGTTATCGAAGATATCACAAAACAACTAGTGGAAGGAAAGCTTGACTTTGCCATTGAGAATCCAAACGATCCACGTAATTTTCCGCGAGTCTTTTTCAACTGGCGTTCAAATTTATTAGGAGATAGCGGAAAGGGACATGAATATTTCGTGAAGCATTTAATTGGCGGACAAGATTCTGTATTAGGTGATTATGAAAATTCTTGGCAACCCGAGGATGTGAACTTGTCTGAAAAACCACCTGAAGGGAAAACAGATCTTTTCGTCAGCATGGATTTTCGAATGACTAGTTCAGGACTTTTCTCCGATATTATTTTTCCAGCTGCTACGTGGTATGAAAAATACGATATTAGCACCACGGATATGCATCCATTTGTCCATCCGTTTAATGCAGCCATTTCTCCTCCTTGGGAGACAAGAAGCGACTGGGATGCATTTAGGGAAATTGCCAAAAGTTTTTCTGAACTTGCTAAAAACCATCTTCCTGCTCAAGAGGACCTTGTTCTGTCGCCACTTGCACATGATACCATCAATGAAATTGCTCAGCCTTTCGGAAAAGTCAAAGACTGGCGAAAAGGTGAAGTGGAAGCAATACCGGGAAAAACCTTACCAAACTTTAATTTTGTCAAACGTGATTATCCAAATGTATACGATATGTGGATTACCGTTGGGCCAAATATTAAAAATGGATATGGAACAAAAGGGGTTAAAATTCCTGGTGATCAAGTTTACAAGGATTTACTTGACCGCTTAGGACCATCCAAACATATAGGAATTGGAAAAGGTTATCCTGACCTTTATACCGATATAAAAGCCATTAATGCCATTTTGTTAATGTCCGGTGCTACAAATGGCAAGCGAGCGGTTGAAGGTTGGAAATCCGTGGAGGAAAAGACAGGTAAAAAACTGACTCATATTTCCGAGGAACGTGCGGAAGAAGATTATACGTTAGACGCCTTAACCATTCAACCAAGACCAACCCTTTCTTCCCCAGTATGGAGTGGGCTCGAAAAGGATAATCGACGGTACTCTCCGTTTACGATTAACAAAGAATTTAATATACCGTGGCATACACTTACTGGAAGGCAAAGCTTTTATCTTGACCATGAAGTGATGCTTGATTTTGGCGAAGGGCTTCCTTTATATATTCCTCCGATTACAAGAGGCGCTTTTGTGAAAGGAGAAAAAGAAGTCGAAAATCAAGGAAAGTCCATTTCATTGCGTTACATGACTCCACACCAAAAATGGGGCATTCATACCATGTTTACAGATACGAATAACATGGCTCAATTGTTCCGTGGCTGGCAAGTCGTTTGGATGAATGAAGAAGATGCAGCCGCTATCGGCATTAAAGACAACGATTGGATTGAAGTATATAACCGCAATGGTGCTGTTGCTGCTAGAGCTGTTTTAACGTACCGTATGCCAAGAGGTGCAGTTTATATGTACCACGCTCAAGACAGGCATATGGGGGTTCCTGGGAATAACATTAACAAAGTACGTGGTGGAACCCATAACAGTGTGACCAGAATTTATCCAAAAGCCACACATATGATTGGCGGTTATTCTCAATTAAGTTATGGATTTAATTATTATGGACCGACTGGTAGTCAGAGAGACACAATGGCGATTATTAGACCGCTGAAGGAGGTCGATTGGCTTGAGGATTAAGGCACAAGTTGCAATGGTCATGCACCTTGATAAGTGTATTGGTTGCCATACTTGTTCTGTTACTTGTAAAAATGTATGGACCAACCGACCTGGAATGGAGTATGTGTGGTTCAATAACGTTGAAACACGACCTGGGGTAGGCTATCCAAAGGAATGGGAAAACACCAACCGCTATAAAGGCGGTTGGGTGTTGCGAAACGGTAAATTGCATTTAAGAGCCGGTGGACCTCTTACAAAATTGGCGAATATTTTTTACAATCCCAATATGGCAGATTTAAATGATTTTTATGAGCCATGGACGTATGATTTTCAGCATCTTCACAAACGGGATAAAGGAGATAGTTTACCTGTAGCCCGTCCTCGTTCCATGATTACAGGAAACTATATCGATAAACCGGTATGGGGTCCAAACTGGGATGATGATTTGGCGGGAGGGAGCGAATCTGTTCCAAATGACCCGAATGTACGAAAACTTCAGGAACACGTTAAAACGGAATATGAAAAGACCTTTATGATGTACCTGCCAAGGATATGCGAGCATTGCTTAAATCCTTCCTGTGTTGCCTCTTGCCCTTCTGGTGCTTTATATAAAAGGGACGAAGATGGAATTGTATTAGTAGACCAGGATGCTTGTCGGGGATGGCGGTTTTGTATGAATGGATGTCCATATCATAAGGTGTACTATAACTGGAATACACACAAAGCCGAAAAATGTAATTTCTGTTATCCGAGAACTGAAGCCGGTTTACCGACCATTTGTTCAGAAACTTGTGTAGGTCGAATTCGATATATTGGTGTGGTCTTGTATGATGCAGATCGGGTGAAAGAGGCTGCATCCGTTAAAGATCCTAAAGATTTATATGAATCCCAACTCTCCGTATTTTTAGACCCATTTGACCCTGAAGTCATTGCGGAAGCAGAAAAACAAGGAATCAATCATAGTTGGATTTTAAGTGCACAAGAATCTCCAATCTATAAGATGGCAATAAAGTGGAAGATTGCACTTCCGCTTCACCCAGAATACCGGACGTTTCCAATGGTATGGTATGTACCGCCGCTTAGCCCGATTATGAACCACATTACTAACGAACAAGATTTAAGTGCGGAAGGCTATATTCCAGCAGTAGATCAAATGAGAATTCCAATGGAGTATTTGGCTTCGATTTTAACTGCTGATGATACTTCTGTTATTCGTAAGGTCTTATTAAAAATGGCAGCGATGAGGGTTTATATGAGGTCAAAAACCGTTGGTGGAGTGGACGAACAAAAGTTGACTAAATTAATGGATGAAGCAGGTACCCATAATGAAGAATTAGAAGAGATGGCTCGGTTACTTGCAGTTGCAAAATACAATGAACGATTTGTCATTCCGACTGGCCGTCGTGAAATGAATGATGACTTACATTACAAACAGGGAGCGTGCAGCATTGAAGATTTAGCTCCTCCTGAAGGTATGATGACCTATCCATTTGAAAGAAGTGAAAATGCATAATGAATGAAGAAAAAGCGATTTTAATGCTTTTATCGCGTCTCTTGGATTATCCGGATACTTCTTTTTTTGAAGATCAAGAAACAATCATAAGCTTTATTTGCGAATCTATCACATCAGAGGATATTCAAAAGGAAGTATTGAATAGAATTTCTCCCTTCTATCAAATGCCATCGGTGCAATTGGAGCAGCTATATGTAGAGACCTTTGATTATAAGGAAGGAACCAATCTATATTTAACTGCACATGAACTAGGAGACAGCAGAAAACGCGGTTTTGCTCTTATCCAATTACAAAAACTCATATCTGAAGCCGGACTTGATTACATTGGACATGATATGGCAGATTATATCCCTATGTTGTTAGAACTTTTGGCGGTTGTACCCGAAGAGGAAAAAATCAACAAACTTTCAAGAAGAATTGCCTATGCCGTTGACCGGATCTTAACAAATCTTCCTGAGGATAATCCTTACAAGAAAGTGCTTGAATTAGGGATGATGTATGTTTTTGAAACTCCGAATGCAGAAGAGATCTCTGCTTTAGAAAGACTTCGGGAAGATGCTGACCTGGATGAGTTGCCATATCCATTGATGTATCGCTAAAAAGGAGGGGCTATGATGGAAGTTGTATTTTGGTGGACAATTTTTCCTTATATTTGCGGAACAATCCTAATTATTGCAACATTTTATCGTTTTGTTTTCCGTGGCAAAAGTTGGACTGCGCCTTCAACAGAAATTTTTGAAAAAAAAGGATTGGGAATTGCATCTGTCCTATTTCACTATGGGATTATCTTTGCTTTTGTTGGACACGTAATGGGCGTATTAATTCCACTACGTGTATACAATGCACTCGGAGTCAAAGACCATATCTATCATTTCTTTGCGATAGCAGGAGGTGGTCTTGCGGGTCTCATGGTGGTAATTGGGCTAGTTTTGATGCTGATTCGAAAATTCAATTCACCAAGGGTTCGTGCCCATACTACCGGGACAAGTTATTTCACCATCATATGGCTTATATTAGTTGCAGGGCTTGGGGCATATATGACGATCGTCTATAATACAACCGTAGGGGCATACGAATACCGTTTATCAATCGGACCATGGTTCAGAAGTTTGTTCACATTCCATCCAAGGTCGGATTTAATGCTTGGGGTGCCCTTGCTCTTTAAAATTCATATCATTGTAGCGTTTATTTTATTTGCTGCTATCCCATTTACAACTCTAGTCCATATGTTCAGTTTTCCATTAAGGTATCCTTCACGTGCTCCGCAACAGTACCGATCAAGAAATGGTTATAATAAGAATAGCAGGTAGAACTAGTTTAAGAAGGTTTTGCCTTACCTGATATAACCGTTCTTTTTTAAGAATTAACAATACAACAATAAAAGCAGTGCATTTCACAACTGAAAACTGCACTGCTTTTCCATGTTAATTTATCTACTTGATAAAGCCTTGTTATGATAGGACTCATTCATTTAATAAATTTGTAAATCTTAAGTCTCTTTTGTTTCATTTAACTCATCAATTAGCTGTTTTGTCCTCTTCGCATTCCCTTCCGCAAAGTTTTCTAGACGTTCTTTTAGCTCATCATCGTCATGAACCCGTTCGGCGGTAATTAAATATGTACGCATCAAATCTTCTTCTATTTCTAGAGAATCTTTGAGAACCGCTTCTAGATTTTCCTTTTCTTCATTTCCTTTAAAAAAACCCATCTGGCATCCTCCTTTTTATCATAGGATTCACCATTAGGCTATTGTATATCCAACATAAAAAGGATATGGAATTAAAATCCATATCCTGCTTTGCTGACAATTATTTTTTCATCCAAGATGGTTTTCCAAAACCCTTGAATTGGTCATCAATCACTTTTTCAAAATCTGCTGATTCAACAACAGCTTTAATATCTTTTGATAACTGTGAATCCTTGTTGGAGGTTTTTACTGCGACAATATTACGGTAATTGTCTGCCATGTCTTCTAGAGTTAATGCATCTAACAGATTCATTTTTGCAGCAAGAGCAAAATTTCCAGGTACAGCAGCTAAATCTGCACTTTCAACAGAGCGTGGAAGCTGGCCTGCTTCGATTGGCTGGAACTTAAGGTTTTTCTTGTTTTCAGCGATGTCTTTTTCAGATACTTTTAGTGGATCCGCATCTGCTTTGATAGTGATAAGTCCTGCATCACGAAGTGTGTTCAAAGCACGTGCTGCATTTGTCGGGTCGTTTGGAAGTGTAACAGTTGCCCCTTCTTTTACATCTTTAATCGATTTTATTGTGTTTGAATAAATTCCCATTGGTGCAGTTGGCACAGAAATAAGTGCTGTTAAATCCATGTTGTTTTCTTTCGCGAAATTTTGAAGGTAAATCGTGTGCTGGAAAAGGTTTGCATCGATATCGCCATTGTTTAATGCTTTGTTTGGCTGGATATAGTCACTGAATTCAACAATTTCAACTTTGTAGCCTTTTTTCTCTAGGCCTGGTTTAATCGCTTTTGTTACCATGTCGCTATATGGGCCGGCAGTCGCGCCTATTTTAATTTCTTTTGATTCTGTTGCTTTCTCTTTTCCACTGGCTGCTTTTTCAGTGTTGCTACCGCAAGCAGCTAGTGCAAAGACTACACAAAGTAATAGAATGCTTGTTAACCATTTTTTCATAATAATTTCTCCCCTTTATTTATCTTCTTTTATCTACAACTTTGGCGATATAGTCACCAAGAAGCTGAATGACCTGAACTAAAATAATTAAGATTAAAACTGTTGAAATCATAATGGTATTGTCGTACCGGTAATAACCGAAGCGAATCGCCAAGTCTCCAATACCGCCGCCGCCGACTGTTCCGGCCATAGCGGAAAATCCTACTAAACTGATGAGTGTTAAAGTGACACCTGAGATAATGCCGGATCTTGCTTCAAGTAATAGGACATCTTTTATAATCATCCACGGGGTTGCCCCGGCGGCAATAGCTGCTTCGATTACTCCTTTATCAATTTCTCTCAATGCATTTTCAACAATCCTTGCAAAAAACGGAATTGCCGCAACCGATAGCGAAACACTGGCGGCAGTTGGGCCTATGGTAGTCCCTACGAGTATGTTTGTCAGTGGGAGCAATGCCACCAATAATATAATGAAAGGAATCGACCGGACCATGTTGACAATAAAACCCAGGACATTCTGGACGGCTCGATTTTCCATAAACAATCCTTTATCGGTTATGTAAAGCAATATCCCAACCGGCAATCCGATTATCGTCGATACGACCAACGAAATCGCAATCATATAGATGGTTTGAAAAAATGCTTTATTAATATCCGGAATAAGCTCCATCAGATGTGCAAAATCAAAGCCCATTGTGTAACACCTCCACCTGTGCTGCCCGGTTCTCAATGTATTGAAGGGCTTTTTGGACTTCTTCTTTTTGTCCCTTTAGCTCCATTATGAAAATACCAAGCGGCAACTCTTGAATGTATTCAATCGAGCCATGGAGGAAATTCCCTTTTACGTTAAATTGTTGAAGAGTATCAGAAATGACTCCCTCTCCCGCCACCTTACCTTTAAAGGTAACTTTTATTATTGGCCCCTGGCAGCTTTTTAGAATGACTTCCGGGATTTCAAGGGTCACGACACTCTCAATAAATTCTTTTGTAAGTTCTGTATGCGGGTTGGCAAAAATATCATATACCGAACCTTCCTCCACAACTCGTCCTTCCTGCATAATTGCCATCCGGCTGCAGATTTCTTTTACAACATCCATCTCGTGAGTGATCAATACAATGGTGATGTTAAGTTCTTTATTGATTTTTTTCAATAGATTGAGTATCGACTTTGTTGTCGTAGGGTCAAGTGCAGATGTTGCTTCGTCACATAAAAGCACCTTCGGATTATTTGCGAGAGCCCTTGCAATACCGACTCGTTGTTTTTGACCACCGCTGAGTTGGGATGGATAGACATCACGTTTATCAGAAAGGCCGACCATTTCAAGGAGTGCCTCTACTCTAATTTTAATTTGTTCTTTTGGCATGTTGGCCGCTTTTAAAGAAAACGCAATATTCTCGTAAACCGTTTTTTGACTGATTAAATAAAAGTGTTGGAAAATCATACCAATCTTAAGCCTAGCTGAACGTAGTTGCTCGCCTTTAAGGGAGGTAAGGTTTGTGCCATCAACCATAATACTTCCCGATGTGGGACGTTCTAATAGATTAATACATCTGAGCAGGGAGCTTTTTCCGGCGCCTGAATAGCCGACAATACCAAAGATTTCACCTTCCTGGACGGTTAGTGAAACATTGTCAACACCTTTTACTTCACCCTTTTTTGTCTTATAAATTTTACTAAGGTTCTTTATTTCAATCATACTGATTACCTCATTTTTCCGATATCTAAACTAGACTTTATACCCAAACAAAAAGCCCCATTCATTCTGAAAGGGGCGTCGAAATTAAATAGAATTTCGGCTTATCTTTCAGAATGATAGTACAGTCATTCTGCAGGAATTGGCACCTTCCCAATCGGGGGTTGCCGGACGTCATCGGGCCATGTCCCTCGGTCGCTCTGGATAAGAAAATTAAATTAACAAATAATTAAGTTATATTAAGATAGTACAAATCTATTTTTGTTTTGTCAATCATCTAAATTATAGCGCAATTTACCCGATAGCGTTTTCAATATTGTCATATCAACTTATTATTAATTTAAAAATTTTTTTATTCGATTAGAAAAGAGCTTTTCGCATGAAAAGCTCTTTGTGCATAACATTAGGCTAGAGCACCAGCAACATCATAGTTATGAATATCAATTTCCAATTGTTTTCCGAGTGCTAGTTTAGCGAGTTCTGCCCCTAAGTATGGTCCGCTGGTTAATCCTGATGAACCGAGACCATTGGCTAATAAGATTCCTTCATAATTCGGAATAGCTCCAATAATGGGAAGAAAACCGGGAGTAAAAGGACGAAAACCTACCCTAGTTTCCAATATCATTCCACTGGCAAGTCCTGGAGCAACTGCCAAAGCTTTATTTAAGATTTCTTGGACACCTCCAGCCGTTACCCGATTATCAAATCCAGCATCATTTTCATGAGTTGCTCCAATGACGACACGCCCACCTTCAAAGGATAGAATATATTGATCGGATGGTGGCATGATTACAGGCCACGAATTTGTGTCCATATCTTGCATATGTAGATGTATGATTTGCGCCTTTTGTGGCCTTACCAAAAATTCAACTCCCAGCGGATCCAAAAGTTCCTTTGCCCACGCTCCTGCAGTGACTATGACTTGATCAGCAAAAAATGACCTATCTGATACTTTAACTCCTTGGACTTTATTATCACTACTAATTAATGAAGCATCCCCTTTAACAACTTGGGCTCCATTCTTGACTGCGGCGTCTACAAGCGCAGTACGCAATGCTCGGCCATTTACACGTGCCCCGCCACTAACATAAACCGCGCCATATTCATTGGACAACGGCGGAAAAAGTCGATTCGTTTCAGTTGGAGATAAAATTGTTATTTCGCCGATTTCGGGAGCATCCTCCCAACGGGTCCGTGCCCGTTCTGCCATCTTTTCCAACTTTGCTGGATCAGTGTGAATACTTAATGCCCCAACTCGTTTATAACCCGTATCTTTTTCCCCATCTGCTTCTAACTGAGCTATTAATTCTGGATAATACCGGGCTCCACCTTTAACCAACTGGTACCAGGCTTTATTACGCCGTTGGGACAACCATGGGCAAACAATCCCCGCAGCTGCGTCAGTGGCTTGACCGGGGACATGCCGGTCCACTATGATAACCTCGGCCCCCCATTTTGCAAGGTGATAAGCAGTGGATGCTCCGAGTATTCCTGCCCCAATTACAATTACCTTTTGCATAACTCACCTCAATACAAAAACTCAGTCTTACAGACTGAGCAAAGTAGATACTATATATATTACAACAAATACACTACTGCTTTAAAGTTCCTTTGTGCGCTGCCTTCTCTCCATTACTTGCTCACACACCATATTATACATAATCTCAACACCTTTTTCAGATGCTTCGAAGTTAAAGGCATTTTCAACATCAATCCCAAGACAGCCCGCTTCTTCCTTAGCATCGATGTTTGCCCCCAAAAAGATAAACTCCCAATTATATTTCTCCTTTTGGTGCTTGATGAGTTCCTTCACTTTTGTATAGGAAAATTCACTACTTGCGTTTTCCATTCCATCAGTCGTGATCACAAATATTACCTTACCGGGCTTATCATTTTCAGGAGTTGTGGATAACCGATATCCTACGTCAAGAATGGTTTTCCCCACTGCATCCAACATTGCCGTCATACCTCTTACGTAATAATCCTGATTCGTAAGTTCAGCCTTCTTTGCCTCAATTCCATTCCACAGTATTTCATATTGGTCATCAAATAAAACGGCTGTAACCAACGTATCCCCCTCTAACTTCCTCTGCTTTTCAATAAGCCCGTTAAACCCGCCAATCGTATCACTTTCAAGGCCTGCCATCGATCCGCTTCTATCCAGCAAAAAAATAATCTCCGTTAAGTTTGTATTCATTACTATCATCCTTTCAATATTGTTTATAAAATAATAATAGGGTATTAAATTTAGGAGATGGTCGCCTCTCAAGCGACATTTATGGGGGGAAAATTATGCTGGACAAACACTTACTAGTAGAATTGCAGGAATACGTTGAAAAAAACTTAAACTTCCTTACTTACTCCATGATGGAGTCTAATGAAATACATAGTCTCGAATTAGAGGATTTTATCAAAAACAAACGCCAGCCGACCTTCAACCAAACTTTATTCAAATTGATAGATAGAAAGGGCGCCGCCGACTTAGAAATCTATAAAAAAGCCGGATTGGACCGCAGGCATTTTTCTAAAATCCGCTCCAACCCCGAATACCGTCCAGGAAAAAATACGGTAGTTGCCCTTGGATTGGCCCTTGAATTAAACAAAAAAGAAACCGACAAACTGTTAAGTTCAGCCGGTTACTCTTTATCTGACAGCGATACCTTTGATTTAGTCATTCAATTTTGTCTGGAGAAAAAAATATATGATGTCCATGATGTTAATCAAGCGCTGGACTATTTTAGTCTGAAGCCATTGATGGGTGTGGCAGAGTAGAGAAAGGGGGGCCTTTACCAGGCTTCCCCCACATCAACCCTTATCCATTTGCTGATGGATGACTATCGGCATCGTCCAACTGTTGCGCTAAATCATCCGCTAATAACAATTGCTCAGATTTACCATCAGTGGTCTGTGCTAATAGAATTTCTTTTTCCGGAGCGGGCAATGATTTTTCTGCCACCAATTGCTCCAATCGGTCCACTCTTTCCAGTAGACGGGCATGTTCTCCCTCTTCCAATCTGGCTTTGGAAGAATAATACGGATCATTCACCCACCAGTCCATGCCTATTTCTCTTGCCTTATCAACTGAGGCGACCAACAGCCTGATTTTGATTGTTAATAAATCGACATCCGCCAGGGATATTTTAATATCACCCGCAATGACGACCCCTTTATCGAGGATTTTTTCCAAAACCTCAAGCAAATTTGAAGATTGAGGTGCATGCTGAATGGGCATAGTATCTCTCCTGTCGTTCGTCTTACAATAATCTCCCCAGCGGGCCTAGTTCTATATTTAGTTCTTCGTTTTCTAAACCAAAGACAATCTTTAATTCTTCCATTTTTTCTTCCAGTCTCATCAGTGTCAGCCCTAATTCCTCTAACTGTTCATCCGTAAGCGAATCACTTTCCACTCTCCGCATCGCCTGCCGTTCCATCAGCTGGCGAAGCAATTCGATAATCGTCAGGACTAATTTAGCTAACCCTTGCTCCACACTATTGGAGTCTAGCGGCAAGCGTTCCATTTTCTATTCCCTCCCTGCCATTCATACGTTCATAGGAACCAAAAGCACTTTCAATAGATGATATAAGCAGCTTAAGGTCGACAATGATTAAGTCAATATCGGCAATAGAGATCAGGATTTCCCCCCGCACCACCACACCTGTATCAATGATTCCATCTAATAAATCCAAAAGCGTTACTTCTTTGTTTTCTAAGGGATGATACCGTTCCATTACACCTTCTCCTTCACAAACTTAGTGAAGTGGTAGGGCGGCCATGGTCCTGTTATCTGAAACGAACATCCTAATGCTTCATACGTTTTTTCTAATTCAGCTATTTTATTTAAAAATTGTTCCACTTTACTTTCGTGAATAAGAAAATCAAAATTTCCGACCATCTCATCTTTTCTTTCTGTCACTTCTTTTCCCCAATTTTGGCGGAGATTTGAATCATCAATGACTGATCCAAGCTGGGGTAAAATCTCATGGCGCCATTTGGCTTGCTCAAGCTCGAATTCCGCAGCGACTAGTTGATCAAGCTTTTTTCTCATCAAAAATTGTTTTCCCTTTGGCATCGAGACTAATTTTCGCTTCATCTCTGTAATCGCTGGATTATTCTTTAACACATAGGATAAAGCCAGCCCCGAATCACAAAACAGCTTCAAATTCCATTCTTGTTTCCCCTTAAGATAAGTAAGTTTTTCTAGTAGTAGATCGTATTGTCCGGTCAGTAAGCTTTCCAAATTACCTTCGGTTTGAAAAATTGTACAAAATGACATCGGGAGAATGGTAAAATTCCGCTGAAATTCTGCAATGATTTCATGATGATGAAACGCTTTTCCCTGCAGCCATTTAGCATCCTTTAGTTGAAAATCAATTTGTTGTTGGGAATAGTTAGTGGCATTTACTGGGGTAACGAGAGCTGCTATCTCTTGAAAAATTTTTATGTTAATGGGGCTGTGGTCAATTCCTAAAACGTCTGGAACCTCTGATTTCTGCAGTTCCGCTGCTAAGCAAACTCCGTACACATAAATGAATTCTTTATCTACATTTGTAAGAGTCATGTTACCTCCCCTTAATCCCATTACTCGCCTTTTTCTCTTTCTTTTGCTGTTTTATAACGGTTAAGCAGTTCTTGTTCCTGCACTAAGTAGGTTTCTTCGTCTAGTTCCCCCATTTCGTACGCCAGGTGCAATTCCATCAACTGCTGTTGAATATACGGAATATTGTAAAGCTCCTGCTCAGCCTCATCCTGAATTTTCTCTGCAAGCTTTAGTATCGATCGAATGGGCAGTGTAAATAATTTATGAATCATGATTTTCTTCAATCCTCAATCGAATATTGACAAAGTTATACGCCGGCCATGGACCTGAATATTTAAATTCCGCCTTATCCTTCCAGGATTCATATAATTCGTTTACCTTTTGGTCAAAGGCTTCTTCTTGTTCCCGGTCCACTAAAAACGCGGCATTCAATAAAATTTTCCCGGGAATGGTATTATTCTGCTTGCCTGCCTCTGCCAATTCCAATAATGGTTCATAGATTTCCATGTCTGCTTGTGCTTCAAGACGTAATACAAAGTTTTGGGCTAATTCACCCAATTGGATTTGCTCGTAAAAAGAACCGGGGGCAGTGAGATTCTTTTTCCCAGACTTCCATTCATTTAAAATTGGGTCATTTGCTATTTCTTGTTCCACCCATTCCCGCCTGACCATAACCTTTAGACCAACTTCTATCTTGTTGTCTAATACTAAAAACAAGTTTTCAAAATGATCATGTAAATTCTCCATTATAAGCAGTACATCTTTATCAGAATGAAACACATTTCCAAAGCTCATCGGAATGACACAGTATTGTTTCATTACCTCCGTAATGGTTTGTTGATGAGCAAATAAATGATGACGGTCCGGTAATACTTCTCCACTAGCCTTGGCAGCAATCATCGCGGTATTTTTGTAGTGGATAGTATAAATCTCGCTTTCCTGTCCGTTAATCGTTACTTTGCCAAATGTTTTTGGTTTTGTTTCACGAATCGCACAGAAGACATACACTCCGCTTTGCTGGTCCATTACCCCTCTTCCCTTCTCAACATTTCCTGTAAAATTAGCTCCTTAATTTCTTTATGCTTTAAATCAGGAAAATTTTGATTCACCGGTCTTGTTAATACATCGAAGCAAAGTGTCTGATAATCTTTGTTCCCAGGGCCAATCGGTATATTTGCCTCCTTTGCAATCGTGGCAATCATAAGTGAGGCCCGCAAGCTCGGGCAAAATCTCTTTCCATAGCTTCTAAGATTGGAAACGAGTCTTACCACCTCATTTGCTTCGAATTCGCTAATTTCAGTTTTCTTTTTGATTATTTCAGCCTCTGTTTCTTTGTCACAATAATCGAGGTTAATCGTTATCAGCCTATCTAAAAGCGCATCTTGGGTATGAAAGGTCCCTGCATATTCATCCGGATTACTCGTAAAAATGATGGAAAAGTTCGGATGGCATTTTACAAACGTTTCCTTCTCTTTCCCGTAAACCGGGAGAATTTTCTCCTCCAATAGGGCTAAAAATATATTATTCGTTTCTGGGCGAGAACGTGAGAACTCATCGTAAATTACGATATGGCCGTTTTTCACGGCATCGATCAGCTGTCCCTGGACCCAAATTGGTTTTATTTCTTTTTCTGTTTTATAGACTGACCGAATATAATTATCTACTACCTCTCGCTTAACAACACCATAATGATGCCCTAACAGATCTTTGTTTGACATTTCATGGTGTCCGCGGATAACGGTAACAGGCCTGTTAAATTGCTTTGCGATATATAAAGCCAAGCTTGTCTTTCCTACACCGGATGGACCGACAAAATGGACAGGATAGCCGGCCTGCATATATCGGAGGCTCCTCAATATAATTTCATCGAAAAATGCAGTTTTAACAAACCCTCCATCTCCATCTATCTCCCTTCGCTGATTCAACATCATTTACTCCTTTCTTTTAGCAAAAAAGCCAAGGCTTTAAAAATATGCCTCGGCTCCAGCTTTTCAAACTATTTAAACTGCTTCTTCCATTTCAAGAAGTTCATCATCTTCTTTATCCTTTTTAAGGAGTCCAACCGCATCTGCATATTTCAACCATGTTTTTACACTGGCAATAACAATCCGTGCCTCAATTGTAAGCAGCTCAATTCCAACTAACGAAACACAAGCCCAGATGTCAATAACCACGCCTTTATCCAGAATACGGTCAACAACCTCGGCTAAGCTTGATGAATCTACACTTTTTTGAATGGCAGCCATTTCATCCCCTCCTTTCATTGACAAAAAACACGGGAGATTCCTATAGAATATTCACTCATTCACCTGCAGTTACTGAAGGCCGTCCCTTCATTACAATCATAGATAATACGAATTTCTATAGTATATGAACAAGAGTATGATTGGCATAGACAAGTGTTCTTATATTTGAATAATATCAAGTGAGTTAACAAAAGTTGCCAACAAAAAAACACCCAGTCCGAAGACTGGGTCCAATATTATTCTAATGTGATACTTTTTCTCCTCTTCTGGAACGAATCCCATGAATGATAAAGGTAACTAGGAACGCCAAGACAAGGACAACGATAAAGATCTCATTTGCAATATGAATATCGATAAGTGTCAATCCCATTTTTACAGCAATAAAGGTAATCAGCACATAAGCCGTTGTTTCAAGCTCCGGTACTCGGTTCATTAAGCCGATGAAAAACGTGGCAACGCCCCGCATCATAAGAATTCCAATCATTCCGCCCAGCAGAATGACCCAGACCTCATCGGAAACCGCCAGCGCGGTAAGGATACTATCCACTGAAAAAGCCAAATCCATCAGCTCAACGCTGATAACAGTCGCCCAGAAGACTCCAAATGTTTTCATTAACCAGCCCTTTGGCTCCCGTGCTTTTTCCTCTTCTCCATCCTCACTGCTCTTAAATCTGTCAATAAAGAACTTAACAGCAAGCCAAAGTAAATACAACGCACCAATTAATTTAATAAACCAAAGCTTGATCAAAAACGTTCCCAGTCCGATGAAAATAAAGCGAAATACGTACGCTCCCCAAAGACCGTATACCAATGCTTTCTTTTGCTGCTTTTTCGGTAAAGGTTTTACGAACGCCGACAACACCAGCGCATTATCCGCCGATAAGATACATTCCAGTACAGCCAATGAGAGAATTAATCCCCAAGCCTTAGGCGAAGTTAATACCTCTGCCCACATATGCCAGTCAAGCATCGAGACATAAGTGGCTAAAATATTATCTACCATTCAACATTACTCCTTTGTTGTTCTCTATCTAATATTACTACTTGTCAAGATTTTTATAAAATTATTTTGCTGCAATATCGTTGAGTTAGCTATTTTATGTCGTGTCCCTCTATTAGTACATAATTCCATTTTTGCTGTTAAATACTAACTTAACATGGTCATTAGAAGTCTGGTGGTGGACAAATGTTTTTTAAAAAGAGGCCAAAACAAAAAACGGTTACACATTATGAAACGCAAGAAAAAACCATCAGTGAAGTATTGGATAAAGCCAATCAATCCAGTGATTTTTCGACGATATCTTCTCCATCGAAAGATGATTTCATAATAGTAAGTTACTATAGCACGTTAATTGATTACGATTTACTTCATCGCTCACTGCTTCAAAAGATTAAGGAGAATTCTACTGTCATCACCACACTATCTGATTTAAAAAGGATTATTCCATTAGAAAACTTTCAGATAACCCGAGATGCAAAAGAAATTGAAAAAGGGCTCTTTAAAGGAGCCGCCATGGTCCATTTACGTAATGACAACCGGGAATATGCCCTCATTAGTCTAGAAAACTCCCGGCTTGGCATGCGGGAAACAAATGAAGGCGAAAATGAGTTTAGCGTGATTGGCCCGAAAGTTGGATTCATTGAGGATTTAACTACAAACCTTCATTTATTGCGAAGCCATTTAGTCACATCCGACCTTATCTTCGAAGAATTTGAAGTAGGGACAAGGTCTAAAACAAAAGTGATTGTCGCCCATTTGGCGGGAGTGACAAATCCGCAATACGTTCAAACAGTTAAACAGCGGATCCAAGACCTTGATATAGAAGTCATTTATGATAACACACAATTGGAACAGTTAATTTCTGATCACTCCTCAACCATATTTCCTTTGTATCTCACTACGGAAAGAGTAGATAGAACCGTTAGCACCTTGATTTCCGGTAGTATTGCCATTTTAAGTGATAAATCATGCTATGCCATCACAGGACCAACGACGTTAATGAATTTTTTTGCAACGCCTGAGGATTACTACTTACCTTGGGTGGTTGCAACATTTTTTAGATTAATTCGGATTATTGGCATCTTATTTTCCATTTTTGTTACGCCATTTTATGTAGCGATTTTAACTTTTCATTTTGAAGTAGTCCCAAAGGATTTATTAGGGCCGATTATTTTCTCTAGAGCTAATGTTCCTTTCCCGCCTGTGGTAGAAGTGTTATTCCTGGAGATCACCATTGAATTACTTAGAGAGGCAGGGGCGAGATTACCAACGAAAATCGGACAGACGCTTGGGATTGTCGGGGGCATTGTGATTGGCCAGGCAACTGTTGAGGCGGCATTAACCAGTAATATTTTATTGATTCTAGTTGCATTGGCAGCCTTGTCTTCCTTTACCACCCCGATTTATAAAATGTCCAATGCAGTCAGGCTATTGCGGTATCCGTTTATCCTGCTGGCGGCGATTTGGGGTGGTTTAGGGATTTATGTAGGGATCGTTTTTTTAATTGGGCATTTACTGCGCCTTAAATCTTTCGGAGTTCCTTATATGCTGCCACTTTTCCCCTATAGGAAAGGCGGTTTTTTCACTTCTTTTACACGTCTTAACTTTATTCGTCAAAAAAAACTCTCTCCCTATTTACGGCCGCTTAGCCGAACTAGTTTCAATCCTAAGGATAATCAAGATTCGGAAGATGGGCTTAATTCCGAATAAAGTACACACTGTCACGGCCCGGTAATGCATGATAAATCAAAAGGGAAAGATGCGATTCGAATGAAAAAATGGAAAACATTGTTCTTAGTCATCCTTTGTTTCGTCCTTCTGATCGGTTGTGCAAGAATGAACATCATCGATCAATTAAGCATTGTTCATGTATATGGATTTGATGTCTCTAAAGATGGACAATTGGTTGGTACAGTATTGTATCCAAACTATACAAAAAGCAGGGGTAATCCAAATATTCAATATTTAACTGAACATGCGCCTCCCAATTCGGTGATCTATGAAAAAATGGACAAGTACACCAGTACTCCTATAAAGCTGTCGAAAATCAGAGTATTAGTCTTTAGCAAAAAATATGCCAAGACAAATATAAGCGATATCATCAAACGATTCATTACCACCCCGGAGCTTGGAACTAACATTCAAATTGTGGTTTCGGAAAAATCAGCACAAGAAATACTGAAGGCCATAAAAGAGGGAGAAGACCTTACCTTAGCTGACAGATTAAAACAAAATATGCTAACACAAAATCTTCCGGATATGAACCTTCATGTTTTTTTAAACCATTTCTTTGGTGACGGGATGGATGCCTATGTACCGATTGTTTCCATAAACAGAAATAACGGTATTGACGTTGGCGGAGTCGGAATCTTCAAGGGTGACAAGTTTAAGTTGCAGTTAAACGAGGAGCAGAGCTTTTTCTTTTCCATCTTAGAAACGGTGAAAACTCAAGGATGGCATCGATTTAAAGTGGATGACAATGGTCAACGGGGGATTATTATTGTCCGTGGGTTCAGGAGCAAGAAAAATTGGGATTTAATAAACAAACAAAACAATCCGGAATTGAACCTCACCATGAACCTTGAGTGGACCGTTTTTAAATATCCAGACTGGTTGGACCTTTCAAATGATACGGACCTCAAACGGCTAAAAACCATGATTGAAGAGGAAGTCAAAAAACGAGTGGAACAATTATTAAATACTTTTAAAGAAAATAAAGTCGATCCGCTTGGGATAGGAAACATCGTTCGTGCACGAGACAAGAATTGGGAGGAGACTACCTTCTACAAAAAATATCCCAACCTGCCTATCCATGTGAAGGTGAATTTGGAAATCATCCATACCGGTCTTGAAAAATAATAAGCAAGGAGGAATGATCATGCAGACTAGGGTTAAAGAAAATATGATGGTATCACCTTATTTCCTGTTCTTCCTGATTCATTCCTCCCAGACAGGAATCACTGTATTAAAATACCAATCAAAAATTATTAAGGGTGCTGGACAGGATGCATGGGTCTCCGTTCTTTTAATTGGACTAAGCCTGCACCTAGTTTTCCTGATGATGGTCTATATCCTTACACACGCAAGCGAGAAGGATATTATTTCTTTCCATACGGATACATTTGGAAAATTTATGGGTGGAATGCTGAATATGCTCATGGTTTGTTACTTTTTATTGGCAGGATTATTACTCATGCATTCTTATGTTGATATTTTGCAAATCTGGGTGTTTGAAGGGATTAATGCTTGGGAATTTTCCCTTCTCCTTTGTGTCATCACTTATTATTTAATTGCTGGAGGGTTTCGAGTCATAACGGGAATTGCCTTTTGGGGAGTCATTATTCCAAGCGGGTTGCTGCTATCTATATTTTACTTACTTAGCTACAGTGAATTTTCATACCTTATGCCGTTCTTTAATCATGGGATGAAGGATTACATCCTCTCAGCAAAGGAATCTGGGCCTTTATTTTTTGGATTCGAAACCATGCTTGTTTATTTTCCGTTTATAAAAAATGGGGAAAGATCCAGTAAATGGGGCCATTTCGCATTATTATACACAACAATTCTTTACCTTGTCGTCACAATCACAACCTTTTCATTCTTCACCCAAGGAAAACTAAAACTATTAACCTGGCCCACCCTTACCATGATTAAAATTATCTCATTTCCATTTTTGGAACGATTTGAGTTTATATTTCTTTTCACCTGGCTGCTGGTCATTATTCCACCCATTTGTCTTTATTTATGGGCTTCTATTCGGACGATTAAATTGACCTTTATTAAGATTAAACCCACATGGGCCCTATTCTTTTTTCTTCTCTGTTATTTTTTGTACGATAGCATTTTAGTTGATATGTACTTTACACAAGTATTGAATAAGTTTTACAGCTATAGCGGATTTATATTCCTTTATGGTTATATACCGCTTCTATTTATCATCACTTTCATCAAGAACAAGATTAAAAACAAAAAAAGCATCAGACATAACTGTTGATTATGAATGATGCTTTCCCTGTTTTAATACTTTATTCACCTTGCTGCTCATGCACAAGATTCCGCCACTCCAAGTCACCGCGCTCCAAGCCACGGATCAGTATTTCCGCAGTTCCCATATTGGTGGCCAACGGTATAGAATACACATCACAAAGGCGGATAAGCGCTGAAATATCCGGCTCATGCGGCTGTGCTGTTAATGGATCCCGGAAAAAGAAAACAATATCCATTTGGTTTTTAGCAATTAAAGAACCAATCTCCTGATCTCCCCCCAGCGGCCCCGATTTAAAACGTGTAATTTTTAAATCTGTTTTATCCATAATTCTGCTGCCTGTCGTACCTGTGGAATATAATTCATGCTTGCAAAAAATCGGCTCATATGCGACTGCAAAATTTACGATGTCATTTTTCTTTTGGTCATGTGCTATAAAAGCAATTTTCAAAACATACACCCCGTTCTTATTTCAATTCACTCTATTTAATATCTTAAACCTTTTCCTACCTTAAAGTCGATAATTCATGTGATTCCCCGCTTGTTTTTTTTGAATATTAGGATGTTTTTAAGAAAAATTTAAGATTGGTCCTTTAGAATGGAGGAAATAATAATTTTAAGAGGGAGGGCCGAATGAAAAAGAATTTTAAGATTTATATTCCTATTATCATTACAGTTTTAATTTGCCTCATCCTAATCGGATTATTTCTATTTTATCAAATTACAAATCCTCACGATGGTCCGGAAAATTTAGCAGGTAAGCCCCGGGACCGCGAGGATGAAGGCGGAATTTTTAAACTCATGGGGAACGGTGCGATTTTGGCCGGAGCGTTGAGTTTTTCATGGTTTCTTTTGAAAAAGAAACTGAAATCTCCGTTTCCAATTGTTAAGATTGGTGCACGAAAAGCTCACAGCCTTCATACGTATGCCGGCTGGGCGGCCTTGGCCCTTGTTGTCATCCATGGCGGATACTATTTAATTAAGGAATTCACCAAAACAGACAATTTAACGGGCGCTTCTGCCTTTTTATTGCTGTTTTGTTTGGCTATATACGGATATGTACTGGACCGAAAGAAGAAAAAACCGATTCGCTCGGCTCACTTTGTTCTTAGTATTCTGTGGATTGCCGCCGTTCTTGTTCATGGCGGTGGATTTGCGGTTGGAACTGGGGTAACAATGGCCGTATTATATATTGGTGTGACATGGCTTGAAAGGAAAAACTTAAAGCCGGCAGGTGCGAAGTAATTAAAAATGGATCGTCTATCGAAGACGGTCCATTTTTTTGAGTTAATTTAGCAAAGCTTCGACCATAGTCTGTTGCTGACAGCTTCTGTGCTTCTTTCGATGATGGAGTAGGCTGCATTGGTGATTGCCTGGGCCAATGTTTCCCCAGTTCCCGTTACATCATTGAAGCAAACCTCTGATGGCCCTTTGTTTGTATAGGTAAATCCTAAATTCTCTAATCTGTCAACAATGATCATCGCATGATCCAGGTTGTGCTCCGGTTGAAAGTCTGCATCATGGATGAACATTCCCTTTTCATAATCGTACCAACGATCCCACCTATTTAACTTCCAACCTAGAATTCTCCGTGCAATTGAATCTACCTTGTTCATCATTTTTTCCCCTTTCATCCACATTGTTATATAACAACTTTAGTATTTACAAAGAATTATATAACAGTATTTTTAAAATTGCCACTGTCTTTTTTAAAAAATTTTCTGTACTTTTTGATTTTTTTCCCAACAACAAAATGAAAGCCTTTTCTTTTCCAGTGCTTTTTTTGATAGTAAAATGAATTCACGACCTTTCGAGGTAATATGATAGTTTTAAAAATTAATAGGTTTTCCAAGGAGGAGTTTTAGTGAAGAAAAAGGTTTTAGCTTTCGGATTGTCAATCGGTCTTGCCGCCAGTGCCATTGCCCCAGCATCATCATTTGCCGCACCCAAAAATGTCCTGTCCAACTACAAATACAATGAGCTAGCTGGATCCCCAGAGTTTATTTCAGGCAAGCTTACAAACCCATCAGGTAAAAGTGCAGAAGCCATTGTTCTTGAATATGTAAACGCTAACAAAGACAAATTTAAACTTGGTTCCAAATCCGCACTGGAATCGTTCAAAATCACCTCCAGCAATAAAGACAAGCTTGGCGGAACGGCGCTGAGACTCCAACAATTGTACAACGGTGTTCCTGTTTGGGGCGCTGCACAGGCAGCATTTGTCGCGGAGGACGGAACTCTGAATGTGTTCTCCGGAACAGTCACCCCGGACCTTGAAACGAAAAAGGGTCTGAAAAAGGAGAAAAAGGTCAATGCCAATCAAGCAATAAAAATTGCGGAAGCCGATCTTGGGATTTCTCCTGATTACGAGAAAAAGCCATCTGCCGACCTGGTTGTTTTCACACAGGGTAATGATGCTAACTATGCATATCTAGTAAACTTAAATTTCCTCGAACCAAAGCCAGGAAATTATAATTATTTTATTGATGCATCCACTGGGGAAATTTTAAATAAATACAATGACCTTCATGAAGCAAAAACCGGCCCAGGCGTAACAGGTACAAATACAACGGGCAGCGGAGTTGGTGTTTTAGGTGATACGAAGGCCTTAAACATGCTTTTATCCAGTTCAACTTATTATCTGCAGGATAATACAAGAGGAAACGGGGTAATCACATACGATGCATCCAACCGTTCCCGTACGCCGGGGTCACTTTGGACAAGTGTTGACAACCTCCTAAATAGCTCGTATGAAAGCCCTGCAGTTGATGCTCACTATTATGCAGGTAAAACCTATGATTATTATAAAAATGTCTTTGGCCGGAATTCCTATGATAATAACGGCGGAGCCTTAAAGTCTACGGTCCACTATGGACGAAACTACAATAACGCCTTCTGGAATGGCACCCAAATGGTGTATGGGGACGGAGACGGAACTACCTTTATCCCGTTATCAGGTGGTATTGATGTTGTTGCCCACGAGCTGACCCATGCGGTTACAGACACTAGTTCCGATTTGGTCTACCAAAATGAGTCCGGAGCATTAAATGAAGCCATTTCTGATATTTTTGGTACACTTGTTGAATTTTATAATGGGAAAAATCCAGATTATGAGATTGGCGAGGACGTTTATACTCCAGCAAAGGCAAACGATGCCCTTCGTTCGATGAGTGATCCGACGAAATACGGCGATCCGGATCATTATTCAAAACGTTATACTGGAACAAGTGACAACGGCGGCGTTCATACGAACAGTGGCATTATCAATAAAGCTGCCTATCTGTTGGCTGCCGGCGGAACTCATTATGGTGTCATGGTTCAAGGAATTGGCAACGATAAAGTGGGGGCAATTTATTATCGTGCAAATACCATCTACTTAACAGCCTCCTCTACCTTCAGCCAGGCACGCGCTGCTCTGGTACAAGCTGCTGCGGACCTTTATGGGGCTAGCTCTGCGGAGGTTACCGCAGTCAATAAATCGTTTGATGCGGTTGGCGTATATTAAATTTTTTTATAAAATAAAAAGAAGCTCCAGCATGGGTTGGAGCTTCTTTTTCAATTCAAATTTCACTGCGCTAATTTCATAAAAATAGGAACTCATTACAAAATTCAGGAGGCTTACTACATAATTTTGCTCCTTCACTACAAAATTCAGGAGTCTCACTACATAATTTTGCTCCCTAACTACAAAATTCAGGAGTCTTACGACAAACTTTGGAATAAAACGGAAACCAACGAAGTTTTCCTTTCCTAATCATGTACCGCAATAGGTTCTGTATGGTCTGTTCGCAGCTGCAGGAATTGTACAGTATTCTTCCTGTTCTGGTGTGTAGGCATAAGGGTTCGACAAAGCACTTAGCAGCTTCATCATGACGCTGAAGTCGCTTTGACTGACTGCTGCATCAAGCGCTTCCTCCACTCGGTGGTTGCGCGGGATGACTGCGGGATTGGAATTCCGCATTAACTGTTGGGATTCCGCTGTTGCTTCCTGCTGCCTGCCGAGTCTTTCCTGCCAGCGCTTCTGCCATTCGGAAAATTCCGGTGCTTTAAACAGCTTCGCTCCCTCCAACTGACCCAATGTTAAAGCTCGGAAGGTGTTGGTGTAGTCAGCACGATGTTTTTGCATTAGACTAAGCAGGTCTTCCGCAAGCGATTCATCTTCTGCCTCTTCATTAATAAGACCCAGCTTTGCCCGCATTCCGGCAAGCCAATTTTGGCGGTATAACCCGTCATATTCTGAAATAGCCTCTTGGGCCAATTTAACTGCTTCCTCCTCGTTTTCATGAAGCAGCGGCAATAAGCTTTCCGCAAATCGGGCCAGATTCCAACCGCCAATAAACGGCTGATTGCCATAGGCATAACGTCCCTCCCTGTCGATAGAACTGAATACGGTTGCCGGATCGTAGGTGTCCATAAAGGCACAGGGGCCATAATCGATGGTCTCTCCGCTAATAGTCATATTGTCCGTATTCATGACCCCGTGAATAAAACCGACGAGCTGCCATTTGGCAATTAGTGAGGCCTGACGTTTTATAACTTCCTTAAGAAATGAGAGGTACTTGTTATTATCAGTATCAGCTGTGACTTCTGGATAATGGCGTTTTATTGTATAGTCAGCCAGAATCCTTAATTCATCCACATTGCCTTTCCCGGCAGCATATTGAAAGGTTCCAACCCTAATATGACTGGACGCAACGCGTGTCAAAATCGCACCAGGAAGCTCGGTTTCACGATAAATGGCGTCCCCTGTAGTCACTACGGCCAGACTGCGGGTAGTCGGAATACCCAGCGCATGCATCGCTTCACTAATGATATATTCTCGAAGCATCGGTCCAAGCGCCGCCCGGCCATCCCCTCCGCGGGAAAATGGTGTTCTGCCTGAGCCCTTCAGTTGAATATCATACCGTTTTCCGTCCGGAGTGATTTGCTCCCCCAGCAGCACTGCCCGGCCGTCCCCCAGCATTGTAAAATGGCCAAATTGATGCCCGGCATAGGCTTGCGCAAGCGGCGCAGCACCTTCGGGTATTTTATTCCCAGCAAACACCGCAACAGCTTCTTCGCCCTGAAGAGCCTCGGGATTCAACCCCAAAGCAGATGCCAAATGACCATTAAGAATAACCAAGTTCGGTGAAGCAACTGGTGCAGGATTCGTATCAGTAAAAAAAGCCTGCGGGAGTCGGGCATAACTATTTTCAAAATTCCAGCCTGGATTACTCATATTTTCGTTTACCCCTTCTTTGAAGCATGGGGACGGTTCTTTTGCTTCTGAAGCAAAAGAACCGTCCCCATGATCTAATTTATATTCAGTTTATCCTAAGTGGGTTTAAATTAGCACTTATTTTATACTATGAAAATCTAGTAAATTATTAATGATAAATTAAGAATATTGTTGTAGACTTAGAATGTGTTATGGGATTAAAGTCGGTGGACTTGATACCGAGGTTATTAGGCATTTATGGGGGAAGATTTATGAATAACGCAGAAATGAATCTGGTTGGAGAAATACCTACCAGACGAGGCAAATCAGTCAAAGGCAATCGAAATTGGAAGTTTGTTGCAGCAAGCAGCGCCTCTATTATCGTACTTTTAATTGCAGGAATTAGTTATTACCAGGCAACCCGATTCAATTCGCAGACTACGATTAATGACATAAATGTCGGTGGGATGACGGCTGATCAGGCATTGAAAAAATTACAAACCACTGTCTTACAAAATAGGGTCTTTGTCGGACAGCAGCAAATTTTAGATGAAAACGATACAAAGATGGGTTTTGCGGATCAGGATTTGCCTGAGGTTAAGAAAATACTAAAAAGCCAGTGGACATTTTTTCCATCGACAAAGGCAAAAGGTTATCATCTGATACCTGAAAAGGCAGACCAATTCCGAACCGAAACAATGAAAAAGCTTGTGGAAGAAAAGCTCTTATTCATGAATAAAAGTTTAAAAGCACCCCAAGATGCAGCGGCGAAGCTTACGCAGGGCAGCATTATTATCACCAAAAGCAAAGATGGAGAACAATATGACGTCTCAAGCCTATTGAAGGAATACGACAAGCAGCATTATAAGAGTGACATTCATCTTAGTCCTTTATACATACAGCCAATCAAAGAAAATAGCGCAATTGTAAAAAATGAACAGAAAATGCTGCAAGAACTTCTTGGGCAGACTGTTGAATATAAGGTTCAGGATCAAGTCTTTTCTTTAAAGGCTAGTGAAGTAATTAAAAATGCCTCTGTGACTAAGGATTTAAAAGTTACAATTGACCCGAATGACATTAAAAACAAAGTTGCGGAAATAAATGATACAAAATCTACATTAAATAAAGACTTCTCCTTTAAGACCCACTCGGGTTCGGTCATATCTGTAAAAGGAAAAGGCTACGGCTGGGCATTAGATGTTGACAAAGAAACAGCTCAAATTCAAGCTGCTTTTGAAAAGGGAGAGAACTCCATTTCTGCATCCAATGTTATTGGACACGGATGGAAGGGTGAAGGCTACGGTTACGATACAACCGCGAACAATGGAATTGGCGGCACGTATGCTGAAGTATCCCTTGCCGAACAGCGAATTTGGATTTACAAAGATGGTAAATTGGTCATCACAACAAATGTCGTTACCGGGAAACACAGCACCGGTCATGATACATCAACAGGAGTTTGGTATATTCTTTATAAACGATCACCTTCCATACTAACAGGCAGGGAACTCGGTGGAAAACCAAGTTATCAAGTACAGGTAAATTATTGGGCTCCTTTTACGAACGATGGACAAGGGTTCCACGATGCCAGCTGGCGGAAAAATTGGGCAAGCAATGCCTATCTTAACGATGGCTCGCACGGCTGCGTCAACACACAACCAGACGATATGAAAATCGTCTACGAAAATCTCAGCACATACGAACCGGTTGTTATATACTGAAACATGGGACGGTTCTTTTGCTTCAAAAAATGAAGCAAAAGAACCGTCCCCTCTTTTTAATGATCCCTATTAACAATATAGTTCAGTAAATGCTTCAAAAAAGTCGTGTTGCGCGGCACTTCCTCTAGTGTGTCCATCGCCAGACAATAATGGTCCCACATCGCTTTTTTCGCATCTTCTGCGCCCAAGATGGATACAAACGTTGAGCTGTTGTTAGCAGCATCCTTGCCTGCGGGTTTCCCTAATACGTTCTGATCCCCTTCCAAATCTAAAAGATCATCCTTAATCTGAAAGGCAATGCCGGCATGCCTGGCGAATTTTTTCAAGGCGGACAGTTCGGACGCGTGAGCTTGTGCAAGAATCGCGGGCATGATTAGAGCCGCTTCGAAAGCGATTCCGGTTTTATAAAAGCACATTACATTCAGTTGATCCAGTGTTAATGGCTTGCCTTTAGATTCCAGATCCATCGCCTGCCCCTTACACATATCCTCTGTTACCTGGGCTGAATATTGAATCAAGCGAAGCACTGTTTCTGCATTGAACCGGGTAAGCGAAGTCTGTTCCTCGATCGCCTTTTGGGTTAAAAAAAGCGCAGTTAGTTCAGCAATGGCGATGTTATAGGTCTTATGCAGAGTTGGCCGCCCCCTGCGGATTGCAGCATTGTCCTGAGATGGAAGGTCATCAAAAATAAGTGATGCCGTATGCATGTATTCTAATGAACGTAAAAGCGGGGTAATGGAGGAACCATCCAATCCATATCCATCAACACCCATAACCCACGTCATAATGGGACGGAGCCGCTTCCCGTCACCCTCAAGACTGTAATTGGCAGCATCGATAATGGGGTCATTCCTTAATGGTACATCTTCAATTTTCAAGGTCCTGTTAATTTGGTCGCGAACCGTTTCGATTGTATCTAAAAAGTCGTCCTGCTCCATACGATCATTTTTTAAATTTGTAATAATATGGTCGCGCAGCAGCTTATCAAAGAAATCCACATCGTCTGCTTTCTGGACCATTTTTTGAATCACACGATTGAATTGCGGCATTCCTGAGGTAAAAAGCCCAAATATTTCGTTGTATTTTTGCGTTCCCATCCGCACTTTAAATCGCTTCAATCCGTTTATGGCGCGGTCCAGTATGACCTCGCATGTCTTTGGATCGGAGTGAAAGACATTGTGAATCAAATTAGCAATAACCGCCCAGTACAACTCAAATGGGTTGATAAGGTCATCGCGCTGGTTGTGGTATTTTATATAGTAGGTATACGGCGTGACGGCACCGTCCTTTATGTCATCGAACATATCGGCAAAATCATCGGCCAGTTGATTATAAATGCCGTAATAGAAGGTTCGGCTGTCAAACCCCTCATCCTCAGGAGCACTGATGACAGAACGGGCAATCAATCGGGACGAAGACGCTTTTAAAATAATCGGTATGTACAGTTCTTCATTGGTGTAATTGGGGTTGGATAAACTTTTAACGCGGTCCACTTCTTGAGAATTAAAAAAGATATAGGCCTGCTCGAAAAAATGCTTTCTCGTTCCCGGATGCTGATGGGACTTAATATAGTCAAAGGCATCGCGGAGTTCGGAATGAATATAACGAATGAGACTGGCATTAGGTCCTGTCCAGTTGCCTAAATCAGGAACCGATCCTGTAACAAGGGTGGTCCGGATTAAACTGGAGTATTCCTCTTCTTCTTTATCGGACAAAACACGGGCATCAAGTAGATCGTCAATAAAGGGATAGGTTAGACCGTAGGCATAGCCCAGCCTGATGGCTTCATCAAGCCTCCGGCTTCGTTCTTCTTGGGCAGTTTCATCAGCCATCTCTTCATTTACATGCAGGATGACCCCCGCAATGATTTTAATCAATTTTCGTTTGGCATGCTCGGGATCCATTCCCTCCGGAATGTTGTCGGATACGATTTTCAGTCTATTCATTAGCCAAATAAAGGCGGATTCAATCCCTTCCTTCTGCGCCCAGCGGTACAATCCGGCCATGCTGAAAAAATCAGTTTTGTCATCACGGCTTGTCAGGTTATTTTTTAAATTGGACACAACACTCCGTATCCTAGCCAGTGTCTCCGGTGACTCCAGAGATTTGCCGAGGTCCCGCATGTAAAGATAGGAAATGCTTCGGTCCAGATAATGGTCCAGTTTACCGGTATAGTCGAGCCATTGTATGTATTGGTGGTATCCCCGAACATCCGGCCTTTGCCTTCTTCGAAATAGGAAGGTTAATAGAGGATGACGAATATGGTTGTGTTTCCACTCTTGGAAATCCTTTGTCAAAGCAGTGACATAGCTTTTTTCTGTGACCAGTTTGTATAGCCTCCGAAAATATTCAGCAGCCTTCTCCTCACCCAGCTGATAGCACTCATCGGCATTTAATAATAACTCTTCAATCATTTGAAGCACAACCTCTGCTTAAGGTTTTTTATTTTTGCAATACTCATTAAATTGAGATTACCACAATCCCCTTCATTTTTTCTTATAAACTAGCAAATTATATTTAAATATAGTGCGAAAAAAATAACTTTATTACTGGAAAGCTTATTAAGTGCAAAAAAGCAAGTAGACTTGTCCACATAGACATCGTCTACTTGCCTGTTTTTTCGCAACTAGTTCTTTTAAAATTTTTTAAACTAGAGACCGGAGAATGAAAAACAGTAAATTTAAGTATAATTTCAAGTTTTTATGTAAGCGTTTTTGGTCTAAAACCGCCTTTCATTAAATATTTTTGTAGAGAGACAACCCATTACAAATGAAAGGTGAGGACCGCCTATGTTTGCTGTGCATTTTCTTGAAAACAAAAATGTTTTATTAACACAGCTGCTAAAACGTATTCCGGCCGTTGGAGAGGATTTAACCATTAAAGGCCGCAAAGCCAAGGTTTCAAACGTCGAGCATATTGACGAAAAAACGATACATGTGAAAGTGGTTTTAGAAGAAATCAAAAAAGGCAAAGTGGCTGTTGTCGATAATTCTAAGAAGAAAAAGAGATAGACAATGGGGACGGTTCTTGTGCTTCAAATTGAAGCACAAGAACCGTCCCCATGTTTCACTTATTCTCCTACTATCTTCGCGTCCTTAATTAAATCTTCTGTTAGGGTGATGCCTTCTTCAGCAGCGGCCTTTTTGTTGATGACGAGCTCTAGTTTTTCAGGGAAGCCAACTGGAATTTCGCTCGGTTTCTTTCCTTTTAGGATTTCGACTGCCATTTTACCAGTTGAATAGCCAAGGTCATGGTAGTTTAGTCCATAAGAGGCGAATGTTCCACGTTTTACAGAATCTCCTTCACCAACAAATGTTGGGATATCTTTCGCATTTGCTACAGTAATAACGGATTCAAGAGCAGCAACAACCGTATTGTCCTTTGGAATGTAAAGGACATCCACACGGCCAACTAATGATTCAGCAGCCTGCTTCACTTCGGAACCGGCTGTAATAGTTGTTTCAACTGCCTCTAGTCCCTCTGCTTCGATTGCTTTCTTGGCATTCTTCACGTTTACAACCGAGTTAGGCTCACCATTGTTATAGATGATGCCGACCTTCTTGGCATTAGGAACAAACTTCTTGATGGCAGCAATCGTATTCTTGATGGCATCTGGGTGCGTATCAGATGTTCCAGTGGCATTGCCGCCTGGCTTATCAAGGCTTTTAACCAATTGCGCTCCAACCGGGTCCGTGATTGCCGTAAACAAAACTGGGATTTCCTTCGTGTTTTTTAATACAGCCTGTGCACTTGGAGTGGCAATAGCTAAAATTACATCATTCTTGTCCGAAACTAATTTTTGGGCAATTGATAAATTGGTATTCATGTCGCCCTGTGCATTTTGGTAATCAAGCTTCAGGTTCTTTCCTTCTTCATAACCAGCATCCTTCAAGGCCGCGATAAACCCTTCGCGGGCGGCATCAAGGGACGGATGCTCCACGATTTGCGTAATCCCTATTTTTACTTCTTTTTCTTTCTTTTCCCCACTAGTTTCCTTGCTTCCCCCACCACAAGCAGAAAGCAGCAACAATACTCCCATCAAAACAATGGCTAAACTCTTTTTCACCTTTTCTCCCCCTCAGCGGACTATGTACGCAGTAATAACCGCTTTAATTTTTCTGAAAAATAAATAATATTCAGATTTTACCATATATTATTGTTATAGAACAATAGATTTTCGATAAAAATTTTATCACTTTAAACCAAAAAAGCGTTGCTCATTTTTGATAAAGCAAAGGGACGGTTCTTGTGCTTCAAAAATTGAAGCACGAGAACCGTCCCCACGTATCATATTTTTGTAAAAATAATCCCAAGAATCGCAGAAAATATGCCGACAAGCTGGTATCGTTTCAATTTTTCCTTAAAGAACCAACAGCCTGCCAGGATGACCACAAGGCAATTCAAGCTGACGATTGGGAAAATAATGCTGGCAATCCCAGTCTGCAGTGCAAAGAAATAACAGCTGTAACCGATAACACTGACCAGTCCGGCAACTGAGCCGACATTGGCTTCGGACCTTCTCCAGGTTTCCTTTTCCCGCAGGCTTGTCAGCCCCAAATAAATGCTGCCTCCGCCATACATACAAATTAATGTACTAAGCGAACTGATATGCAGATAAGATGTTGTTTTCATTAAAATCCCGAGCATTCCGAAAGAAAGAATGGCAAGTACAACCCTGTAGATCCATGGGCCGTAATTCGTGCCGTGGTTTGCACTCGGCGAATATTGAATCATCAGCGCAGAACCTAAGATTACCACAATTCCGAGCCAATGGTAAAGACTGATTCGTTCATGAAAAATAATCGCGGCTCCAAGAATCGGCATAATCGCATTTGCCCCAATGAGCGGTGAAGTTAAGCTGGCAGGCCCCTTTTCAAATGCTTTGGACATCTGAATATTGCCATTCGCATTTAAGATGCCAATCAGGCCGCCCAAAATGATGGCATAAAGATTAAACCGTAAATCCCCAACATAAATTCCATAAGCAAGTGTTAAGATAAACGCCACAAAATAAAAGAAAAACTGGATATGCACTTTGGACAAACCACGGCTTGTACTCCATTTAAAAATCGTGTTATTTGTACCGAAGCTTAAGGTAGTTACCAATGCTGCAGCAATCCACATGCTGAAACCTTCTTCCCTATCATATTACTCTCTCATTTTAAATCTATCAGAAGGGATATCGCAATATTTTATTTCCTGCTAAATTTGCAAAAAGAACCCACACTGGAATGGGTTCCTTTTTCTATAATTGAATGTTAAGCCGCTTTTTGCTTTGTATTATTTAAAGATTGCAAGTATGAATTTGCTTTTTGCTTATCAAACTGGCCTTCCCATTTAGACATAACCACTACAGCCAATGAGTTTCCAATGACATTGACAACGGTTCTAGCCATATCTAAAATACGGTCGATACCAGCAATAAACGCAAGTCCTTCCAACGGAATTCCTACTGTTCCGAGCGTGGCCAAGAGAACAACGAACGAAACCCCCGGAACACCGGCAATTCCTTTTGATGTTACCATTAAGACAAGCATCAAAGAAATTTGGTCAGCAATGGACAAATCGATGCCATACATTTGGGCAATAAACAGTGCTGCTAATGCTTGGTACAGTGTTGAGCCATCAAGGTTAAAGGAATAACCCGTAGGAATAACAAAGGAGGTAATCGCTTTTGGACAACCGAATTTCTCCATTTTCTCCATTAATCTTGGCATTACCGTTTCAGAACTTGACGTGGAATAGGCCAAAATTAACTCATCTTTTAGCAGACGGATGATATTAAAGATATTCACGCCGGCTAATTTGGCAACTGCCCCTAGGATCACCAATACAAAGAACAGCATCGTCGCATAGCCAATAATGACTAATTTGCCCAATGGCAGTAATGATTCAATACCGAACTTAGATACGGTCACGCCTATTAATGCGAATACACCGAAAGGGGCAAATTTCATCACTTGATTCGTTACCCAGAACATGGTTTCCGCGGTCCCTTGGAAAAAGGCAATTACCGGTTTTCCTTTTTCTCCGATGGCAGTAACGCCTAGTCCAAATAAAATTGAGAAGAAAATGATGGCTAGCATGTTTCCATCAACAATTGCCTTAATAAAATTTGGCGGGACTACGTTCACAAAGGTTTCTGCCATGCCATGACTTTCAACAGTTTCAGCAGTATCTACGTAACTGCCAATATCCGTTTTTTGTAATGAACTCATATCAACCCCAGAACCCGGGTGAAAAATATTCGCTGATAGCAGCCCAATTACAATCGCGATTGTTGTGATAATTTCAAAATAAATAATGGTTTTGCCGCCGATTTTCCCAAGCTTCTTTGTATCACCTACACTGGAAACCCCTACAATTAAACTGGAGATAACAATTGGAATGACAATCATTTTGATCAGTCTTAGGAAGATATCCCCGATTGGCTGTAAGTACTTTGCAACATCGGGATTACCATAGAAAACGGCACCAATCACAATACCAAGGATTAGTCCGATTAAGATTTGCCAAGCTAAACCTATTTTTTTCATTCAAGCACCTCTTTTTAATTTTTTTAACGATTTGGTCTTAGAAGAGTTTTTTTTCAATGGATTTCTAGCTAAAATAAAACTATAATTTGAGGCAGTGATTTACTGAGAGCGTTTTCAGTGGGGCTAGTCTTAATGTAAAATAGTAACTACACAATATAACAAGAAATCTACAAAAACCTACAAATTTTTTTTGCATTAAATGATGGATTGTTAGAATATGAGGTTGTGGCGAAAATTGAACATTAAAATTTTTTCAAAAAATGAACTTACCTTACTGGCGGCAATGGCCATTTTGGTTCCGCTTGCTGGGGAGGTGAAATTTTATCCATTTAATGAGGTCTATCGGGTGAGCTTTGGACCCCCTGCCCTTTTTCTCTTTTTATTGGGGCTAAGAAAAGTACCCGCTATTTTGTGCGGCACGCTTGCAGGGGTTTCCGTGCTAGTTTTTCGAATCCTTCTTGATGCTATTTTTCTCGAACCGTTTGATTGGCTGGTATCCATTCATACTAACCTGCCATCCTTTGTCTATTATTTCACCTATGCTTTGGTCTTTTTCTTATTGAAAATCCACCAGTTTAACCAGTTGCCTTGGGTGATAGGCCTATTGGGAATAGTAACAGAATTTGCGGCTGGAATGTCAGAGTTGTTTTTCGAAAGGCTTTTATTTGAAGAATTAACAACTATTGATGCCGTCCATAAAATTTTGATTTTCGCTGTATTTCGAAGTTTTTTTGTAGTTGGTTTATTTAGTACTCTTAAATACCATGAATCCAAGCTGAAGGAAACGGAAATCCAAAAGCGAAATGAACATATGATCATGGTCGTTTCGAATCTTTATGAAGAGACCATCCTTTTGAAAAAAACCCTTCAGTTTGCCGAGAAGGTCACCAAACAATCCTACAATCTTTACAAGGATTTGCACGAAATCAACGAGGGACAAAGAGACTTCTCATTGGCAGGGATTCCTCAGCAAGCCTTGCGGATTGCTGGTGAAGTTCATGAAATCAAAAAGGATAATCAACGAATTTTATCCGGGCTTTCCAAACTGATTACCGAGGAAAGTTTGCTTGATTATATTGACATTGACTCCCTTTTTTCAATTATTGTAAGGACAAATAAAAAGTATGCTGAGCTGTTGGGGAAAAAAATTGAGTTCGTCTTTTCAATTAGCGGAACACACCCCGATTATCATGCATATACATTTACCTCCATTGTCAACAACCTTGTTTCCAATTCCGTCGAGGCGATCAATGAAACGGGGAAAATTAAGCTATTGGCTGAACAAAATCAAGATTGGCTGACAATCCGCGTTAAGGATACCGGGCCCGGAATTCCCAGCCAATATAAAGATGTCATATTTAAACCCGGATTCACTTTAAAGTTTGACAGCACTGGCAAATCCTCCACTGGGATTGGGTTGACCTACGTTAAGGAAGTGGCAGAAATGCATGATGGCAATGTTCTGCTTAATGATTCGGAGGATGGCAAAGGGGCAGCTTTCACTGTTCACCTGCCATTGGCAAAAATAACGAGAAAAGAGTGATTTCATGCGATTTTTTATCATTGATGATGATATATCGATTCGTACGATGCTTAGCCATATTATTGAAGATGATGACCTTGGCGAAGTCGTCGGCGAGGCTGCCAATGGTTCCGAGGTTAGCGGAGAACTTTTAGATATGAAGAAGGTTGATATTTTACTAGTTGACCTGTTAATGCCGATTCAGGACGGCATCGAAACAGTCCAGAAAATCAAGCCGGTTTTTAAAGGAAAGGTCATCATGATTTCACAAGTGGAATCTAAGGACCTGATTGGACAAGCTTACTTAAAGGGGATCGACCATTACATAACAAAGCCGATTAATAAAATCGAGGTCGTTTCGGTTGTAAAGAAGGTTATCGAGCATGCCCGATTAGAGAAATCCATCCAGGATATCCAAAGGTCTATACAAAATGCGATGAATATTAGCTTTCAAAAACCAGAGGGCAATTTACATCGGGAAAAAGGGAAAACATTCTCTGATGCCGGGCGGTTCCTTCTTTCGGAACTGGGCATTGCCGGTGAAAGCGGGGGTAAAGACCTTTTGGAGATTATGCAGTTTTTCCATGACTACGAACAGCAGCAAACATTCACTAATGGATTTCCTTCCCTTAAGGAGACTTTTAGATTCATAGCTTTGAAGAAACTTGGTGAAGCAGCCAGCGAGGCAGATCTTCAAAGAGAAATAAAAGCCTCCGAACAGCGTGTCAGGAGGGCTATTTATCAATCGTTGAATGGCCTCGCTTCACTAGGGCTGACAGACTTTTCCCACCCAAAGTTTGAAAATTACTCATCAAAGTTTTTCGATTTTACAACCGTCCGGCAAAAAATGAAAGAATTAAAAGACAAAAAAACCGCCACACCGAGCCCACTCCGAATCAACATGAAAAAATTCATCCAAGCGCTCTATTTCGAAATACACCACCGAATGTAATAACCCAGCCCCGAAAAAGGACTGGGTTTATGTTTGCCCATTTTATGAAACAGAAAATAGACAATAGGTATTATCCTTGTGATATATGTAGAATCGAATAAACGACCCCACTTACATCTTTTACGCTACTTAAATCATTTAAGAAATAAAACACTTCGTACTTCCATCTCTCCGGATTATAAATAATAAGATATTCTGTCTCGTCTATTGTCGGGATGCTTTCCGCAATTTTATCCTTCAAGTTGTTTAGACTTTCTTGCGGTGGAATTTCTTTTGTGATTTGAAATATGTACTTATTGTCTGTGATTTTAGACGTAGTGGTATCAATCAGGGGAATTCCGACATTCACTTGCTGCCAGCCAAAGGAGTTTAGGATATTGTCATAAAACCCATTAAATAAAAACTTGTTCAGTCCGTTATTCCCTTTCCAAAGATATAACGGGCTATAACTGTTTTGCAAATTATTATGGATTCCTTTTTCAGTGATCAAATAGAGTTTAAACTTTAAATCTTCAAACCCGTCTGTTTTATGGCCATTATTTTTCACTCTGTCTCTGATTATATTCATATCATAATTGCTCGGCAGTGTAATCTTATATTGGGTTGCAATCATTTTTTCTCCACCTCCACGACACTATTTTAACAATTTTCCTTTACTTGTACCTCTACTTCCACCAATTAGTCGGTATCTTTTTTAAATCAATAAACCTCATTTTTTCCTCAGAATGGTTGCCTTCCTTCCAAATAATAAAAAAGAGGAGTTTCTCATCTTTATCATAAAACCCACAGTCATCCTTACATTCCCATTGGTAAAAGCCCTTTTCGTCCAAGGAAGGGATACCTGCTTCATAATGTGGTGGATGGATATTAAAATCGATATACTCGATTGATTTGCTGCCTTTATATTGAACTTCAATTCTATAACTACCATTAAGTCCAACTAATTTTGAGTTGATTTTAATGGACCAATTTGCATCTTCCCCCAAATATGTTACTGTTTTTGTTCGAAAATTCACGTCATATATTAAGATTAGCACTACCAATACAATGAGCGTTCGAATCAGTTTCCTTTTCATAAAAATACACCTCTATATAAGAGATGTACAAAATGGGTAAATATGACAGGGTGGTGGGACGGAATCCGGAACCAGCATGTCTTTTTTTCATTTAATCATTCCCTAATTGGTCCGTTCAACCATTTAATGGTATTATTTTTAAAAAAGCATAGGATATGATGAAACAGGTCATTCGGAACGGAAAAATTTGATGCACGGGGACGGTTCTTTTGCATCAATAATGATGCAAAAGAACCGTCCCCGTGTTACATTTATGGATGGAGGTGGCATCATGGCACGGGAGCGCAAGTTTTCGACGGAGGAATTATTTCAGTACACCAAGCAGCTGCTGCTCGAACATGGATATGAGGGTTTTACCTTCAGTCTATTAGCAGAACGAATGGAGATTTCCCGCGGCGCGATTTACAAATACTTCGAAAATAAGGAAGAACTGATTACCGATTATATGTTATTTGAGATGAAGCATTTCCTTTCAGAATTAAAGGAAATAGCCCAATTAGATGACTTTGACAGGCAATTTGAATTCCTTTTTGAACTTATTTTTAGAAATAGTGAAATCCATCAACTCATTGAGATAGGCAGGCAAATCCCTTCCTCCCTCACTGAAAAGGTACTGAACAATACGCAAGAGCTAGAAAAAATGCACTTGGAAATGTACAGTTATATGCAAAACTTTGTGACACTCGGGAAAGCCGAGAACAAGCTGAAGACCCATATTCCTGATGCACTAGTGCTAGGAATTATTTTTCAAACCATCGCCATTCCGAATCACTTCGGCATCCAACAAGATGTTTGGATTCAATCGATTAAAGAGATTATCAGTCACGGAATGTTCATAAACAAGTAATTGACACATCTGTCACTTTAAAAGATAATGTTAGTGACAATAGTGTCAATTACTTTTTATTAAAAGTGACACAAGTGTCACTTTGTGTCGGTTTTTAGAACAATAGTTTTATAAAAACTAACTCAGAAAGGTGCTTATGCAATGAAATCATTCTTGCAATCTCTCACAGACCGTGTCTCGACCAAAAAAGGAATGTGGATTACGCTTGGAATCTGGTTTGCGGCCGCAATGCTGTTGGCAGTCCTGGCCCCAGGCGCCAAGGACTATGAAGTATCCAGCCTCAAATCTATTCCGGAAGATGCCCAGTCGGTCATCGCCCAAAAGAAAGTGGATAAATACTTTAAAGACAATGAAGGAATCCCTGCGATACTCGTTTTTCAATCGAAGGATGGTGAAATCACTTTCCCTCAGCTGGCCAGCCTCGTTGATAAAATTGAAAAGGAAAAAATCCAGGGCGTGGACCAGATTGTGCCGTTATCAAAACTGCCGCCACAGGCTGCCGCAGGCTTCTTTTCAGACGATAAAACCACGGCAATTATTCCTTTAAGCATTGATTCATCAATTGAGACAAAGGAAATTAAAAAGGTGGAGGATGCGATTCAGGAAATCGTCAAGAAAAACTCCGATTTAACCTTGTACGTAACCGGCCCAGCCGGTATTGCCACCGATACTCTGGATCTATTTTCAAGAGCAGATATTGTTCTTTTATTATCAACAGTCGGACTGATCCTAGTGCTATTGATTGTGATTTACCGCTCACCGCTGTTGGCGTTAATTCCGCTGTTGGCTGCTGCCTTTGTGTATGAAGTGGTGATGCAGACACTTGGCCTTATGGGCAAGGCAGGACTGGTAATGAGCAGCCAAACGCTGTCTATCATGACGATTCTTCTGTTTGCCGCCGTGATTGATTATTCTTTATTTGTGTTCTCGCGATTTAGGGAAGAATTGAAAAAACATGAGAATAAATTTGATGCGATGAGGCAGGCGATGCGGGAAGTCGGAACCCCTGTGTTCTATTCCGGCGGGACCGTTCTTGCGGCCATGTTGGTATTATTTTTTGCAAGATTTGGTGATTACCGGAACTTTGCTCCAACATTTGCCACCACTATGCTGATTATCATGATTGCATCGGTGACATTAGTTCCAGCCCTGTTTGCCCTTTTTGGCAGAAAATCCTTTTGGCCGGTTATTCCTAAGGTGGGCCAGGATGCCATCAAAAACAATTCGTTATGGAGCCGGATCGGGCGCTTTGTTGCTAGAAAACCGGGGACTTCGGTGGCCGTGATTGGCTTGTTCCTACTGTTGTCAGCAGGCAATATGGTGAACATGAAATTTGAGTTTGATACGATGAAATCATTTCCGAAAGATATGCCATCCCGAATGGGCTATGAAATTCTAGAGGAGAAATTTGAGAAAGGCGACCTCGCGCCAACGACCGTTTTATTTGAAGGTTCAGAGCCACTATCTGCAGAACAACAGGATGCATTGAAAGACAAACTTGCTGAACAGGACTTGGTAAGCTCCGTTAGAGTCAATGGTACCGCAGAAGAGGGTAAAGTCGTTCAATACAGTTTAACTTTTGCGGAAAATCCATACTCCGCGAATACGATGGATACTTTGGAGGATATGCGGGACAGCCATGATAAAATTGCTGCCTCGGCTGGTGTGAACGGGGACATTTATTTTGCCGGCGAAACAGCCACGAAAGTCGATGACCGCTCCATTAATGACCGCGACCTTATCGTGATTGTGGCGCTTGAGACGCTTTTGATTTTCGTGATGCTGATAAGTTTGACCAGGTCAATCAAGATGTCGGTTTATATGATTGGGACCATCTTGATTTCATTCCTTGCCGCCCTGGGGCTGGGGATGTTCCTAAGCAATCTGTTCTTTGATATCGATACCATCAGCAACCGCGTTCCACTGTATTCGTTTGTATTTTTAATTGCACTTGGGATTGATTACAATATCATGTTGATTTCCCGTTACCAGGAAGAGCGGGCTAAGCACTCGGTGCGAGAGGCAGTCGAAATTGCGGTCGCTAGCACGGGAGGAGTCATTTCTTCCGCAGGACTAATTCTCGCGGCTACCTTTGCCGTTCTGATGACACAGCCCATTCAACTCCTATTCGTTTTCGGCTTCATCGTCGCCATTGGGATCCTGCTGGATACCTTCTTGGTAAGGGGTGTGCTGTTGCCAGGGTTGATTGTGTTGTTTGAAAAGCGGGAAAGGCAATTGGCGGGCAAACAATAATAAGGATCACAATGGGGAGCAGCTTCATGGGCTGCTCTTCTTTTTTCTTAACCCTTTTTTAAACAATAAAAGACTACCACTGGGCGCTTTTGACACTTTTCTGTATAGAGGCAAAAAAAGAACGAACACCATAGATGTTCGTTCTTGAGTCATTATTTTTCAGTTGCCATGTTCCCCATTGAAATAGAGATTCTATTCCAACTGTTGATTTGATTGATGATTAGAACAAGGTCAACATATTGTTTCTCGTCAAAATGTTTACGGACCCGTTGATAAAGCTCATCTGGAACACGTTTGGTTGGAATTAACGTGATGTGCTCTGTAAGCTCTAACGCCACCTTTTCTTGCTCGGTATAGAATTCACAGTCTTCCCAAGCGCTTACGCAGTATATTCGTTGTTCGGTTTCTCCCATTTTCCGAGCATCTTCTGAATGCATATTCAAACAAAATGCACATCCGTTAATTTGGGAAGCACGAATTTTTATCAACTCACGAAGTTTTCGATCGATTGCTGTTGTTTTCGTATACTTCTCCATCTCCATCATAATTTTCAAACCTTCAGGTGCAATGTCATAGTAGGGAACCCTTAAGACCATAAAGCAAGACTCCTTTGATTTAATATAAGACTATTATATCCTTCTAGTAATATTGGTACTAAAACTTTGTCTTATTTCATATCCCTTGCGCTATCTTTTCTCTATTCTTCCATCCCCGTGACGTGCAAATCTCCCATCCTCTGGTTCATTGACAGGGTCCATCCTGCCCCATGGCCAGCCGCCAAATTGTGTTCTGCGATAGTCATTAAAGGCTTGTATGATTTCCTGTTCTGAATTCATCACGAATGGGCCATGCTGCACGACTGGTTCGCCAATCGGTTCACCTTCAAGAACGAGAATATATGCCTCTTTTTCGCCATTGGTGATTTCGATTTCCTGGTCCCCTGAAAGCTTGACACGGTGATAAGCTTGGACAGTTGTCCCCTCCAGATGGATTTCTTCTCCTTCGTAAAAATAAATGTTCCGATTCAATGTTTTGGATACCGCTGGCAGTGTAAACGCTGCTCCTGGTTCCATCCGAATAAGGTAGATTCCGACATGATTAATAGGGTCTTTTGCCCATGAAGCAGCAGCCGGATCTAAGCTGTTTTTCCCCTGAAGTTTCCCTGCAATCAGCCGGACTGTCGTTTTCTTCCCATTTGCATCTGCGGATTCTATTTCAGGGATATCTTCAGCCCACAGCATTTTATAATCAGGATTAGCCGTTTTATCCTTAGCGGCAAGATTCAGCCAAATTTGAAAAAGCTCCAGCGGGTTGCCTTTGTCCTTATGGACAAGCGGAAACATTTCAGTATGCAGGCAGCCTTTCCCAGTTGTCAGCCACTGCACATCTCCATTTCCATAACGCCCCTTTGCCCCAGTCGAATCAAAATGGTCGACCAAACCCTCCAGAACAATCGTCACCGTTTCAAATCCCTTGTGCGGATGCGCCGGAAATCCCGGTACCATTTCGCCATGATACATCCGAAAGCCGTCTTTAATCGTAAAATCCTGCCCAAGATTTCTGCCGGCCAATGAAGTGCTTGGCCCCTGTTCATCATTTCCCGGTGGATAAGCATCCTTATGATGCACAGTCATCAAAAAAGGATCTTCCGTCACCCATGGAAAGCCCAACCTCTGTATATTAAGGATTTTCTTATTTGACATCTTATTTACCCTCCTAAATTTTCAAAAAATGTTCTTATTTATCTCAAAACAAAGTTATCTGAATCACACCTTCTTATACTCCCCAAAAGTACAATCGAATTGATTTTAACAAAAACAAAGGAGATGATGCATCTTTGCGGATTTTGAAGCACGGGGACGGTTCTCTTGCTTCAATTCTGAATGAGGCAAAAGAACCGTCCCCATGCATCACTTATCTTGATTTAGGAGGTTATTTTTTTGTTGAATATTTTGGTTTTTGTGTTGATTGCGGTTACTTTGGTTCTGTTGAGTATTTTTGTGGATGGGCTGATTGAGTTGAATAGGCAGGAGCAGGAGGATAAGAAACATTTTGTAAGAGATGGTTTGGAGGGTTATATGGACCAAACTTTTGGATTCGGGAGATTTAAAATCTTCAAAACGTTGCTTGATAGCGATGGCAACATCCGATATCTCGTATACCTCCCAAAGTACGAGTGGTTAAAAGCCCCGAAATATCAATGGTATGAGGTGTACGCAACCCAAAATGGCTATCACCATAGCGAGTTTGTAAGATAGTTTTTATAAGAACACCCTAAGGAAGTTCCCTTGGGTGTTCTTCTACTTAAGTCTTTTAAGTTAAACACTTCTCCATATCCTCGTAAGCGTTATGAAAAGGGAAAAGCGAGAGAATGGCCGCTCTCCCGCTTATCTATTTGAATTATTGAATTTGTTTTAATACCGCTTGATGGACAATAAAGCCACAGATTGGAAATACTCTGTCTGAAACGGAGTAGGTTTTGTCATTTATGAGGACGGTATTGTAATCCACCTTTTGACACTGATTTCCTCTTTCTTTCAGGTCGTGAACGACAATCTCGCTTAACTCTTCCTGAGTCCGATACTGATCATATAAATCTAATACGATGGTTTTCTTTTTTGAAAACATGGCTTTCAGCCCCCATACAAACCGCTTTTGTGAATCTATTTACATTATTATCATAACAGATTCATGTATAGGTTCAATTAGTTTGTTAAAAATTTCACAATGTTATCACAACTAGATAATTGAAGCCTGCCCCATTTTTTTAAAGCATCGTATTGGTCATTTCCCCCATGACCCAATTTGTCCGCGCACCAGACTCTCCAGTACTCGGGCACTTGCCGCCATCTCCTGTCAATTCCTCTACTATCGTTTCCACAAGAGGCTGATGAACATGCTGCAGCGGTTCAAAACTCCATTGCTCCACGCCTTCAGCAGTTGTCAAAACAATAGGTTCCGACCCAAAAGTGGAAAAGGTAATTTTCCCTTTGCTCCCGATGATTTCGTTGACATCGACATTTTCAAAAGCGGAAAAGCACCAAGTTCCTGTCCCATGGATTCCGGATTCGAACATGTATGTACCAGTCACAATATCTTCCGCCCGGTAATAATCCGCCTGGTTGGAGGCAAATCCGTTAACGTTCTTAATCGGCCCCAGTAGAAAATCGAGCAAATCAAGGGTGTGGCTGGCGAGGTCGAAATACAGCCCACCGCCTGAAATTTCAGGTTGCACTCTCCATGAAAGTTTTTCGGGGTCTTTTACGTCATCTGAAGCTTTTTGATACTGTGTTGTTGAAACAAAACGGACATCTCCGATTGCATTTTTCTCCAACAACTCTTTAATTTTTAAAAATCGAGGCATTTCCCTGCGGTAGTAGGCAACAAACAATGGAACGCCGGCGGCTTTGCAGGCAGCAATCATTTCCTGGCATTCGGCAAAGTTGAGCGCCATTGGCTTTTCTACATAGACAGGTTTTCCCGCTTGTGCAGCTTTAAGGGTATATTCTTTGTGTGAACCTGGCGGTGTAGCAATGTAGACAGCATCAACATCCGGGTCGTTTATAAGTGAATCGGCATTATCGTACCATTTCGGGACATGGTGTCTTTCCGCATAGTCTTTCGCTAGTTCACCGGTTCTCCTCATAACAGCAACTAACTCTGAATTCTTAACTTTTTGAAAAGCTGGCCCGCTCTTTACCTCGGTAACATCGCCGCAGCCAATAATACCCCAACGAACTTTTTCGAATTTCATGGTCATAGGTCTCCTTCTTCTTTGGTTGTCTCGGATTTATTAAATTTTCCCTAATTTATCTAGAAATACAGGTTGCTCTTGATATAAGGCCATTATCTCTATGTATATTAGAAAATCAATTTCTAAAGGTAAAAGTTTTTTTCACAAAAAATATCACCGGCCTCCAAGCAATTGATAATTTAAACGGCAAATCTTACCTTATGGTCAAATGATACACTGGGACGGTTCTTTTGCATCACTAAATGATGCAAAAGAACCGTCCCCTTGCTTCACTTGATTAAATTTGCTGGAGTGTCGCCTGTTAGGCCGGAAACGAGGTTAGTCGCCGCTGTCATTGCCATTTGAAAACGGGTTTCATAGGTGGCTGAGCCGATATGCGGCAGGGTTACTACGTTCTTCATGGAAAGTAGCGGATTGTCCATATTAATTGGTTCCTGGACAAACACATCCAAGCCGGCACCAGCAATTTCACCAGTTTGCAGGGCCTGAATCAATGCTTCCTCGTCAACGGTTTTCCCTCTTGATGCATTGATAAAAATCGCCGACTTTTTCATGAGTTCAAACTCTCTTTTTCCGATTAGCTTTTCGGTTTCCGGCATTAGCGGCGTCAGGAGACAGACAAAATCGGATATCTTCAACAATTCTTCCATTGAACAATAGGTGGCGCCATACTTCTCTTCTGCAGCCATATTTCTTGATCGATTGTGGTAAAGAATCTCCATATCAAAGCCACAGTGTGCCCTTTTGGCCACGGTAGTGCCGACTCCGCCCATGCCAATAATTCCCAATACCTTATGATGGACATCTACCCCATACCACTGTTCTTTCAGTTCGGATTGCCACTGCCCGGTTTTCATCCATTGGTCCAATTCCGGTATCCTTCTAGCTGCAGCCAAAATTAATCCCATAATCGTATCTGCTACCGTATCATTCAATACATCAGGGGTATTCGTTGCCATGACTCCACGTGCTGTCAATGCTGCTATATCCAAATTATCGTACCCTACTGACATATTGCTGACTATTTTTAACTGAGGAGCCTTGTCCAATAATTTGGCGTCCACTTTCAACCTTGAACCCAATATCCCATCTGCATTTTTCAATTCCTGAAAAAATGCAGGATATGTATTTGAATCTAGTTCCTCAAAATAAACAACTTCACATGTTTGCTGTAAAAATTCCAAAACATTAGAATCTACTTTTTTATAAACTATCACTTTTGGTTTCATCGTAATCCCTCCTATTTACATTATATAGCATTGAAACATAGGGACGGTTCTTTTGCCTCACGTAAGTGAGGCAAAAGAACCGTCCCCATGCATCACAAAATCTTATATTGGTTAACAGGCCGGCCAATTCCGCCATATTCGATGACGATTTCCACTTTTCCGCTTTGTTCGAGATATTCTAAGTATCGTCTCGCGGTGACACGGGCGAGGCCGATGCCTTCTGCGACTGCTTCTGCAGAGATGGCCTGGTCCTGCCCTTTTAAATATTCGATTACCTTTTCTAGTGTCAACATATTCAGTCCTTTTGGGAGCTCGCCTTTATCCTGCTTGCCTCGCTGAAATAACAAATGATCCAATTCCTGCTGGGAAATCGCATCTTTTTTCAAAAGGCTGCTATAATAATTCCGGTAATTTATCAAAGCTTGCTGAATCCGCTCAAATTTAAAAGGCTTCATGATATAATCAACGGCCCCATGCTGTAGGACATCACGGACCGTTTCAATATCACTTGCTGCCGTTACCGCAATGACATCCGTTCCGAGTTCCTCTGAGCGAATTTGTTTGATTGTCGTAATTCCATCCTGGTTGGGCATATAAATATCGATAAAAACGAGGTCCGGCCTTTCTTTTTTGATAAGCTCAATCCCCTCTTTTCCATTTGAGGCAACACCAATGACCTTATACCCTTCTACCCTCTCCACAAACTGCCTGTTTATTTCTTGAACCATCGGATCATCCTCTATTAACAGAACCCGAATTAGCCCTTCAGCCATATAACAATCCCCCTTGTTAAATCGTTACAATAAAGGTCGTCCCTTTTCCAAGGTCTGATTCTACCTGAATCGTGCCGCCCGCCCGATCAACGATTTCTTTTATTAAATAAAGCCCAATTCCATGATCCAAGCTGTCCTTGGTTGAAAAGCCCTTTATAAAAATATGCGGCAGAACGTTTTCAGGAATGCCGCTCCCGTTGTCTTCAACGAGAATCGATAAAATCTCCTCATCATGTTCGATACTAACATAAATATTTTTCTCATCTATATCCTTGTTCCTATAGGAATCAAACGCATTTTCAATGAGGTTTCCGATAATAATCACAAAATCATGTTCATCCAGCGGTTCTGGGAACGAATGCAGCCGGCTGTTGCGGTCAATATGTAAATGAATGCCCAATTCCTTGGCTCGGCTAACCTTACTGATCAACAGACCGGAAAGACTTTCACTCTTAATATTCTTCGACAAAAATTGTGTCAGTTCTTCTTGCTCTTCGGCTGTTTGAAATACATATTCAAGCGCTTTTTTCGGGTTCCCAAGCTGCAACAGTCCAGCAATTGTATGAAGCTTGTTCATATGTTCGTGATTTTGCACCCTTAAGGCACTGACAAAAGCTTTAAAGCCGGTTAACTCTTCGGCCAGTTTTTTCACTTCGGTGCGGTCTTGGAATATGGCAAGCGCTCCAATGATTTCATTATTTACTTTAATCGGAATGCGATTACTGTGTATATTTAAATTACGAACGGTCAGCTCTTTGTTATAAATCGGCTTCTTGAGCTCGAGAATTTCCGGCAATCTTGTGTCCGGTACTACCTCGGCAATAGACCTGCCAATCACATCTCCTGAAATCCCCATCATTGTTTTTGCTTTATCGTTAAAAATCGTAATCTTTTCTTCCTTGTCAATGGCGATAATCCCTTCATGCATGGCATTAAAGGTTTCCGTCCGCTCCTGCACTAATTGAGCAATCTCGTGCGGTTCCAAATTAAACATTTGCTTTTTCATTTTAGAAGCAAACAGCCAGGACCCCCAGCCGCCAAACAATAATGAGATGAAGCCGGCAAATAGAATTTCCATCCGTAAATCCCAAATCATTTCAAAAAAAGTAGGAAGTTTATAACCTGCCAGGACGACCCCGACTTGCTGATGCTCCTCATTCATAATCGGCACAAAGGCTCGAATCATGGTACCTACTTCACCTTTTGCTTTTGTCGTGTAGGTAAGTTCGGCAAATGCCGGTCCCTCATCGCTCCCATTGGACCTTTTTCCTATCAAGCTTGGAAGGGGGTGAGATAGACGCATATGATTCATATCCATCACAACAATATAGTCCGCATGATGGATGATTCGCAGTGTTTCCACTCGTTTGCGAATCTTCCTCTTGTCCTCCATGCTTCCCGTAATATTGGATTTGATTCCTCCATCCTCTGCAATGGTTTGTGCCGAAAGTAAAGCCCTTTTTTGTAATTCAGCCTCTTCAGTATTGATGAAATTACTAATAACGATAATTCCGGCAAGTAACAGAGAGAATGAAACAATAAAAAAGATCAGCGCCGTAATCTTGGTCTGTATTGAGAGACGATTCATAGGAGTATTCCTTTCAGATGAAATCTACTAAAATAATTTTAACATGTTAAAATAATAAGGAAAACAAGGGGGAATTTCTGATGAAGTATTTAATTGCATCAAGCGTGCTTGTCATCACCTTAATAATTGGTTTCTTCTTCTTGCCCGCCAGTTTGTTAAGCGGGAAGGAAATCCCCTATGATGATGAACAAGACGGATTGTCCAAACAAATCGTCATCCGTTTTAGCCACGTTGTTGCTGAAAATACTCCTAAGGGGCTGGCCGCGCAAAAGTTCGCCCGGCTGGTGGAGGAAAAAACAGATGGCTTAGTCAAAGTAGAAGTGTATCCAAATGGAAGTTTGCATACTGACGAAGATGAGCTCGACGCTCTTATTGATAACGATGTCCAAATGATTGCCCCCTCCGTATCCAAACTGACAAACCTGGCACCAGAATGGGGACTGTTTGACTTGCCGTTTTTGTTTGAGAATGATCAAGATATTGAAGAGACACTTTCAAGCGAGCTTGGTCATAGGTTTTTATCAATAAATGAGAACAAAGGAATCAAGGGGCTTGCCTTGTGGAGCAATGGCTTTAAGCAAATGTCAAGCAATCTTAACCCCCTTTTGTACCCAGATGACTTTAAAGGTCAAAGATTTCGAATTATGCCAAGTCCCATTATAGCTGAACAATTCGAGGCATTAGGCGCTCAGCCTGTCGAGGTTCCTTTTAACCAATTATATACATCGCTTCAGGAAGACCAATTTGACGGTCAAGAAAATACGATTTCAAATATTTATTCCAGACGCATTTATGGTATGCAAAAGTATATGACGGTCAGTAATCATGGATTTTTGGGTTATGCGGTTCTAATGAACAAAGAGTTTTGGGACAAGCTGCCTAAAGAGGTCCAGCGGGATATTCAAGAGGCAATGTCCGAAACCACCTCGTGGATGATTTCCGAATCACAACGGGTAAACAAAGAGCAGCTCAATCTAATAGAGCGGGAATCCTCCATCCAAATTTATCGATTAACGGAGCAGGAAAAAATGGAGTGGTATCAAGCCTTAAGACCTGTTTACCAGAAGTTTCTGCAAACTACAAAAGACAAGGAAATGAAAGAATTTGTAAAGAAAAGGATGGACCAACTGGAGACACACTAAAGTTTCGCTTATTGAAGAATTCTAATATGACCTTTAGAGCCTTGATTATTCAAGGCTTTTTTTGTTGATGTTTTCAGGACAGTGGAATGTCGAACACGCAGTACAGTACTAGCATATGTTACTACAAAGACTCAACATAAATTGTTCGGTCCACCCATTATGTAATGAAAGGATGGTGAAACTATGGAGTGGTTTGGGGATAATTATGCTAAGTTCGATTTTGAAATGTTTTCATTAAGTCATTTTATCATTATGGGTATCTTCTTGGGTTTTACAGCGGGACTTTACTATATGCGAGGCCGGTTAAAGGACGAAAAATGGAGACACGCAGAAATAGGCTTAGCCATCTCATTGATTATACTAGAATTGATTAACCATTTATGGATGTATGTAAATGGAAACTGGAAAGCAAGTCATTCTCTCCCGCTTGAATTGTGCAATATTAGTTTGCTTTTGACGATTATTTTCTTATTTTCTAGAAAGAAACTTCTTTATGAAATTTTGTTGTTCACAGGCCTGCTAGGTGCCACGCAAGCTATTTTCACCCCATCATTAAACTACGACTTCCCACATTTCCGCTTTTTTCATTTCTTTATTACCCATATGGTGATCGTTTGGGTGCCGCTTTATTTCACATGGGCAAAGGGGTATCGGCCAACGATTTGGTCCTGTGTAAAGCTGTTTGTATTCATAAATGTTTTGGCGCCGACAGTCTTCCTTATCAATCATCTTGTAGATGGAAATTATATGTACCTAAATCATAAACCCAAACATGCAAGTTTATTAGACTTCTTGGGCCCTTACCCATACTATATTCTTTCACTAGAAGTACTTACCATTATACTTACCTTAATCGTTTGGTTCGTTTTCAGAGAAAAAAAGGGGAAAATTAGATAGCTGAAAAATAGTCGAAATTGGGATTGCCTTGGCAGGCAGTCCCTTTTCTTATTATTAACACTAAATATACTTTGCCCAATTCTAAGACCAAAAAGACCAAAAAGACCATTATCACCTAAAATATTAAAATTTCAAATTATCAATTAATATGAAAACAGGGAGAAATGAAAACGTTATCAAACAAAGGGGGTAAATGGAATGAAAATTAATTTTCGCAATTTAACGGTTCAAGTTATTATCGGTATTATTCTAGGTATTGCAGTCGGGTTTCTGTTTCCAGAGTTTGGGGCAAAGCTAAAGGTTCTAGCAGATATCTTTATTAAACTAATAAAAATGGTCATCGCACCAATCATCTTCTTTACCATCGTCATCGGTATTGGAAATATGGGAGATTTAAAGAAGGTTGGCCGTATTGGCGGTAAGGCACTGCTTTATTTTGAAATTGTCACTACGTTCGCATTAGCAATTGGGATACTAGTTGTATCCATCATAAAGCCCGGACATGGCTTTAACACCAAAGGCGCTGAAGGAGCGGACGTAACGCAGTATACAAAGGCTGCTGCGGAATCAAGCCATGGCTTGATGGACTTCTTCATGGGAATTGTTCCTGATAACGCCCTTGCAGCACTTTCTGGAGGAGAACTGCTGCCTGTTCTGTTTTTTGCCGTATTATTCGGAATTGCAGCTGCTTCTTTGGGGGAAAAAGCAGCACCAGTGATCTCATTTTTTGAAAAAGTATCAGAGATCTTCTTCTCAATTGTTAATATCGTTATGAAGTTTTCACCAATCGCAGCATTCGGTGCGATGGCCTTTACAATTGGTAACTTTGGAATCGGCTCACTTCTTTCTTTAGGAAAATTGATGGGCTCCGTTTATCTTACAATGTTCCTTTTCATTGTTTTCATTCTAGGTACGATTGCGAAATTCTATAACTTTAATATCTTTAGTTTCTTAAAATACATTAAAGATGAAATCCTGCTTGTGTTAGGTACATCTTCTTCGGAATCAGCTCTTCCTAAAATGATGGAAAAGCTTGAGAAATTTGGCTGTTCTAAGTCAGTAGTAGGTCTGGTTGTTCCAACTGGTTATTCATTTAATCTTGATGGTACCTCCATCTATCTTTCAATGGCAGCGGTCTTTATCGCTCAAGCCTATGGAGTAGAATTAACTATTTGGCAGCTATTAACCTTACTTGGCGTATTAATGCTTACTTCAAAAGGTGCTGCAGGCGTTACCGGATCTGGATTCATTACATTAGCCGCTACGTTAGCTGCCTTCCCAATGATTCCTGTTGAAGGAATGGCGCTTATCCTAGGTGTAGACCGATTCATGTCTGAAGCGCGTGCGATTACCAACTTAATTGGTAACGGTGTAGCAACGGTTGTAATTTCAAAAACTGAAGGAGAATTTAAAGCAAGCAGCGCACCTGCGGCTAAAACAAAAACTTCTATTGCTTCTTAATAATACGTATAAAAAAAGGGCTGGCTCCACTGAGTCAGTCCTTTTTTGCATCTTCCCAAATGTCATAAATTCATAACATATCTAACAATAGTAAAGTGGATAATCATATTATAATAAAAATATAAAGGAAAGCGATTTCAAACATCTCATAGGTTTCAATAACTTTTTCTAATAGAAAGGAGTTCTTAGTTATGAACTACCTAGAAGTAAAGGAAAAATTAGAAGCTTCAAAACATAATTTAGAGAAAAGTTTGGAGAATCTTCAACTATCAAAGGAGGAAAAAGAAACTCTTCTTCATTCCATTGATAACTACAACTACATTATTGAATTAACCGATATGAATCATTACGCCCGAGGGTAACATCCTCATCTATAAATCTTAATGATAGTTCAAAAGCAACTGCCATGACGGTTAGTTACTTTTTTTATTAATTTTCTTTTCCTTCGGTACTAATTTCACCACTTTATACCCAGGCTTTAATTTAACCCTTCTTGTTTCCTTATCTGTTTTAAGTTGATAAATCGTATATTTACGCGGCTGATGTTCAACCAGATCAATCTTTTGGATGGATTCGTTTTTATAATATTTCCGTATTTTCTTTTCCTGCTTCTCTTGTTTTTCTCCATAAAACACATCATATAAAAAAATGAATACATACACGAAAATGGCGCCGACTACTAGCGTATAAAGAAGTGAAGACAAAATTGACACATGTGACATCCTTTCTTAATTAGCGGAAATAAAATATATTTTATCGTTTCTTCCGGCCGCTTTCCATTTTTTCTACAATTGTTCTTAGCTTGTTCATTTTTTATTCATATTCATTCTGTACCATAGATTTTATAAATGAAAACTCGCGATTGGCGAGTCCGTTTGGACGAAGACAGAGGCGTAGTTGAATTTATGCGTTAAGAAAGTATAAAGCTTTCGACAGAAAGTTTATACTTCTTACTAGCTAAAAATTTAGGAGTGAAATAATTGAAAAAATGGATTCTTTCAGGATTTATGGTTGGCGCTTTGGCTTTGGCAGGCTGCAGCAGCAGCTCCATCATGAAATCCGACGCAGGAAACATCTCTCAGGATGAATTATATCAAGCGATGAAAGACAAATATGGAACACAAACACTTCAGCAGCTTGCAGTGGAAAAAGTGTTGGCAAAAAACTATACCGTTTCTAAGTCTGAAGTGGACGCCCAAGTGAATAAAACAAAGGAGCAAATAGGTGATTCATTTCTATCCACCCTTCAGCAATATGGCTTTAAAGACGAAGACGACTACCGAAACTCTGTAAAACTAAATCTTCTGGAACAAAAGGCAGTGTTTAAAACCCTTAAGGTAACGGATAAAGAACTGAAGCAGGCATACGATGATTACAAACCGGAAATTCATGCCCGGCATATTTTAGTGAGCGATGAAGCAAAAGCAAATGAAATTGCAGCGAAACTCAAGTCTGGAGCTAAGTTTGAAGATTTAGCGAAGGAATCAGAGGATACCGCCACTGCCTCCAAAGGCGGCGACCTTGGCTGGTTTGGCACCGGCGTCATGGATCCTGATTTTGAAAAAGCAGCCTATGCTTTAGAAAAGGATCAAATCAGTGACCCAATCAAATCCTCCTACGGATACCATATCATCCAGGTAACTGATAAAAAGGAGAAAAAATCATACGAGGAAATGAAAAAAACCCTTACCGAACAGGTAAAGCAATCAAAAGTCACACAGGATCAGATTGTTAAAGTGTTAAAAGACGAGTTCAAAAAGGCAGATGTCAGCATTTCTGATAAAGATTTAAAAGCTGCTGCGGAGTTTTCTGCAACAGCTGTTCAATAAGAATTTTCCATAGAAAAAAGCCGAGAAAATGCTCTCGGCTTTTGCTTTTTTGGTTGAGGTTATGATTTAAATAGGGCATTTCATCAAAAAATCCTGCATGGCCTGAATTTTTAGTTTTCTTCTATTTCTCTACGATTTTTTTTAAACAACTTAGAAAGCACTTCATACACAATTGGAACAACGATTAAGGTTAATAGCGTTGAACTTGCTAAGCCGCCGATAACAGTAATGGCAAGACCTTTCGAGATTAATCCTCCGCCACCTTCACCAAGTGCCAATGGGATTAACGCGCCAATGGTAGCAATAGCGGTCATAAGGATTGGACGAAGACGTGTCGCTCCGGCCTCCAAAACGGCTTTCCTCATACTCAAGCCATCGCGTTCCATATGAATAATCCGGTCCACCAAAACGATGGCGTTCGTAACAACGATACCAATCAGCATCAACAGCCCCATCATGACCGAAACGGAAATGGTTTCCCCAGCAATTAACAAACCTACCAAGGAACCAATCACTGCAAATGGCAGTGAGAATAGGATGGCAAACGGCGCAACACCTTCACGAAAAGTAACAACAAGGATGAAGTAGACGATTGCAATCGCTGCTGCCATGGCCGCTCCTAGCTGGGTAAAGGTTTCCGTCATATCTGCTTGGACACCGGCAACGCCAACTGTCACTCCCTTAGGGAGATCCAATTTATCTATTTCTTTCCCCACCTTAGAGGTTACTTTCGAAAGGTCTTTGCCTTTGATTGTTGCTGAAACGGTTGCATAGTATTCACCTTTACTGCGCGCCAATGTATTCATCGTGGTCCCCTTCTTGACAGTCACTAACTCAGAGAGCGGCACATTTGCCCCTACTGCCGTCGGTACCTGTTTAGAAAGCATCTCATCGATAGATTCCGGCTGGGTCGTTTGGGCCTGCTGAACGATGACGTCTAAAGCTTTCCCGTTTTTGTCAACAGTTGTTAATACATCCTTCGTTTTCTGCGGATTTAACATCATCACAAGCTGGCCAGTTGTTAGCCCATACTTTAGAAGATGAGCTTGTTCAACTCGGAAGGTATACTCAATATAAGCATCCTCGGCAGTTGAAGTCACATCTTTTAAATCTTTATGTTTCTTCAGAACTGATTCGACTTTTTTTACTGAATCATTCAGTTTATTTAAATTTTCACTGTAGAACGTATAGCTGACTTCATTGGTCGATCCCGACATGGATGAGAAGTTCTGGCTTTTCCATGTTCCCGATTGGCCAAGACCTGTTACATACTTTTCGATCTTCTCCTTAACGGATGGGAAGTTCTGCGTATCCGGATCAAAAATCAGATACATTAATCCCCCTTTTGATCCGCCGCCCATCATAGCCCGCTGCGGGTCGCCTTCTTCGGTAATGGAGATTTGAACAATATCAATATCTTTACGTTTCAGCATTTTTTCTTCGACCGCTTTAACATTTTCCAATGTCTGCTCGTGAAGTTCGCCGGCTTTTGGTGTGTAGGATAAGTATATGACCTTATCTTCTTCGCTGCCCATGAAGCTGAAACCAATTAGTGGCGTTAATGCTAAGCTGCCGGCTAATAACAGTACAGCCAAAACAGAAGCGATGACTTTGTGGTTAAGTGCTTTTTCCAAAAACCACTTATACCATTCGGCAAGCTCCCCGGCATCTTTATGACGGATGGCCGTCTTCTCGCTGTATAATTTTTTCCTGAATAAGAAATGCGAAAGAGCCGGTACGATGGTAATAGCCACGAGCAATGAAGCTCCCAGTGAAAATGCCATCGTTAAGGCAAATGGTGTGAACAATTCACCAACCATACCACCTACGAAAATCAACGGTGCAAAAACGGCGACCGTTACCAATGTCGAGGACATAATTGGTTTGAACATTTCAATGGTCGCTTCACGGACCAAGGCGCGCCCTGTTAACATCTCTTCCTTTAAATGCAGGCGCCGGTAAATATTTTCCACGACTACTATGGAGTCATCGATCACCCGGCCGATCGCAACTGTTACTGCCCCAAGTGTCATGATATTTAAAGTGATATCCATCCAGTTCAGAATCAGCAGGGCCATTAGAATCGACACTGGAATTGAGACGATAGAAATAATCGTCGATTTAAAATCACGCAAGAATAATAGAATGATTAGAACTGCGATCAAACCGCCAAACACGGCCTTTTCTACCATCGTGTTTACAGATTCCTGAATAGGTTTCCCTTGGTCAAGCGTTACATCAATCGTAAGTCCATCATATTTCGCTTTTTCATCTTTTATTAATTTCTTTACCTTGTTTACAACATCTACGGTATTTGCCTGCTGGGCTTTGACAACTTGAATCGCAATCGCATCTTTGCCGTTTGTTCGGGAAATCGATTGCACCTTACCGATTGTCTTAACCTCAGCAATATCGCCAAGTTTCACAACCGGTGCTGGATTGGATGCTGATGGTGTAACAGGGATCAGCATATTGTTTAGTTCATCCACCGTCATGAACTTTCCGTCAATTGCAACAGCCTGCTCGCCTTCCTTAAACTGGTAAAGACCTAAGGAAACAGCCATGTTGCTCGCTTGAATCATTTGTTTTACTTTATCTTCTGTTAAACCTAACTCAGCCAATTTAGCCTTATTGTACGTAAGGTCTACTTCGTCAATATGCTGACCAGTAATGGTTGCAGATGCAACACCATCCAGTTTCTCAATTTTAGGAACCAAGCTTTCCTCAACGGTTGATGTAAGCTCAACAATATCCTCTTTTGAACTGCTGACACTTAGCGCAACGACAGGCATCATGTTCATGCTGATCGCTGTGGTCGTTGGTTTCTGCGCCCCTTCCGGCATTTTCAAGGAATCCAATGCCGATTTTAATTCACGCTTTGCCTCATCCATATCGATACCATACTCGTATTCCACCTGGATGCTCGCCATATTTGAATAGGAATTGGAATAAACGGCTTTAACGTGATCAAGGCCCTCCGCCGCTTTTTCAATTGGCATGGAGATGTCCTTCATAACCCGTTCTGGGGTGGCACCAGGATAAACATCCGTTACCATTAAGTACGGAATGGAAATATCGGGAATCATCTCGGTTTTCATTCGCATCCCCGAATAAATACCAGATACCGTAATGATGATAGTCAACAACCAAACTGCTAATTTATTTCTTAAGACAAAATTGACTAACCCTTTCACTATTACACCTGCCCTAAATTGACTTAATGAACTCAATTCCTTATAATAATGACCAATCAGTCATTTGTCAATTAAAGACCATAGGAGCGAGGTCAATAGATGATCAAAAAACAATTAATTATGGAAAAAGCGCTGGAGCTTTTTGCAGAGCAGGGGTTTGAGGCCACTTCGGTACAGCAAATTACAGAGCATTGCGGTATATCTAAAGGAGCTTTTTACCTGTCTTTTAAGTCAAAGGACGAATTGATTATTGCTTTAATCGACCAGTTTATGATGCAGGTTGTTACGGACATTGACCGCATAGTCAGAGATACTAACGATGAGCAGCTTTTATATGAATTTTATTATTCAATTTATCAGTCTTTTCACAAGCATTCTGACTTTGCCAAGGTACTCATGAAGGAGCAGTCGCAAACACTGAATAAAGAGCTCATTCAAAAAATGAGATCTTATGACAAATTATTAGAGGACACTATCCTTTCGATGATTGAACGTTTATACGGGGGCAGAGTCCAAGAGATAAAATATGACTTAATGTATTCGATAAAAAGCTTTATGAATATGTATTCTCATTTATTTGTATTCTACAGCATTCCAGTAGATTTGATGTTACTGGCTGACTCCCTTGTGGAAAAAACAAATTTGCTGGCTAACAACGCCACCGTCCCATTTGTTTCTATGGAGCTTCACCACATGATGGAGCCCATGAATGAAGAAATAACGAAGGAACAAATCCTAGACACTCTTGAACAAAAAATCGCAGAAATAGAAGAGCCAATTGAGAAAGAATCGTTGATTCTGTTAAAGCAACAGCTTTTAGAACCGGCCTTCAGTCAGGCAATTGTGAAGGGGCTGCTAGAGAATATTCGGAATCATCCACATTGTAAATGGATCTCCTATTTGCTTCGCCGGTATTATAAAGTTTAAATTAAAGCCATCCATAAAAAAAAGCCGAGATTACTCTCTCGACTTTTTTTATGTCGCTGGATGACAAGTCTTTCATTTCTTCGCGCCATCAATCCTGAGAATCTAGCTGTACGATCATTCCAGTTTGAATAGATTCATAACAAGCCTGAATAGCCCTTGTGTTATTAATTGAATTTTCTGCGGTGTAGGATGGTTCACCATCCTCTAAAATGACGTTTGAAATATGTTCGACCTCTAATTTATAAATATCGCCGGTAATTTTTTCTTCTCTTTTAACGAATTCCTTCTGAACAATGACTAGGCCTTCCCCGCCTTGATGGTCTGGGCGGAATGCTCGTGGGACTTGAATTTTTCCTTCCGTTCCGATGATTTCATACTCAGCTCTAAATGTCATATCAAAGCTGCAATCAAAATAACCAGTCATTCCGTTTGCTAGTTTCATGTAGACAAATGCTGAGGTATCCACCTCATGGTCCGGGTCAATGTTGGCATGAACATGGACTTCGACAGGTTCTGTTTGCAATACATTACGAATCGCATGTACACAGTAGCAGCCCACATCATAAATACTTCCGCCGCCTTTTTGCTTATCCATTTTGATATTCCCTTCCCGCTGGGCAAGTAAAAATGAAAAGCTAGCACGCATGTATTTCACTTCACCGATTTCACCGGAGGCAATAATTTCCCGGACCCGTTCATGCTGCGGATGAAACTGATACATAAAGGCTTCCATAAATTTCACATTTTTCTTCCGGCAAAACTCCGCCATTTCCCTTGTTTCATCAGGAGTCATCGACGCTGGCTTTTCGCAAAGAACGTGCTTGCCATGCTTTGCCGCTTCCATCGTCCATTGTTTATGTAAATGATTAGGCAGTGGAATATAGACAGCATCTATCTCGGGGTCTTGAAGAAGTTCCTCGTAGCTGCCGTAGCATTTGGGAATGTTAAACTTCGCCGCTACTTCCTCCGCTTTTCCACTACCACTGGCGATAGCCGCCACTTCCGCATTTTGCGCTCGGCCAAATGCAGGGATTAACTCTCTTTGGGCAATTTTTGCAGTACTTAAAATACCCCAACGAACCTTTTTCATTTGATATCATCCTTTTGTTTTAATCATTATCAATCTTTGGACCGAATAACCGTAATACTCTAAAAGGTTCCTCACCGAGGTTTTGCACCGTAAAGCCTGAAGCTTTTGCAGGGATAAAAAATTGGTCCCCTCTTTTCATTTCCTGACTTGATCCTTCATACATGAACTTAGCCTTACCAGACAAAACAAATAATCCGGAAAACACCCCGGTACCGATGACTTCTTCCTTATTCTGCACCTCCATTAAAGACATTCGAAAGTATGGTGTTGAACTGTACCCAATAAGCTCTGTCTCTTTATTGCCATTAGATTCTTTCAGCACTGATGGCGATACCTTCCATTTATTCAGCGTCTCTTCTCTTGAATAAGTATCATAATTGAAAACATCAAACATTTTTTCAAATCCTAATCCTTGATGACACATGAAATCATCTATTTTGAAGCCGGAAGGTGAAGTTTTTTCAATTCGAATAGTATAATCAGTTGGTTCCTGAATTTCCACTAATAAGCATCCAGAACCAATTGCATGAGGGGTTCCTCCCTCAATAATAAAGGTTTCTCCCGGATTTACATAAAATTTGTGCATACACTCAAGCATTCCCTGAATGTCCTGATCAAAAAACAGTTTTTCCCATTGTTCTCTTGTCACCCCTGGTTTAAACCCAAGGTAGACATACGGAGGTTCCCCGTCGATTTCTCTGCCGCCTAAAATGTGCCAGCTTTCAGTTTTTCCATAGGCTGATTGGAATATTTCCTTTGCTCTTTCACGGTCTGGGTGCACCTGAACCGTTAATCGTTCTGCAGAATCAATAATCTTCACTAATACACCCGTTTGATTGCCAAACTTCTGCACATGACTTTTCCCTAAAAACTCTTCAGGTTGTTGATCAATTAAGGTCTTTAAGGCAATTTCTTTATTAGGAAGGGCCAATTTGCTTAAACCCTCATCCTTTATGTGTTCCCTACCGACATTTCGGGCAGTAACAACAGACATAATCCATTCTTCGGGAAAATGACTATCAATGGAATCTTCTATACCATACAACTCATCAATTAATTTTCCTCCTAGGTAGGTGCGCCATGCACGTGTAGAGGATAACTTAAGTGGATTAAACGCTTCTTGTTTCATGGTGTTATTTTCCAAGTTAACCGTATCCCTTCTTATTAAATTAGACACCTGAGTAGGCCATAAACCCGCCATCAACTGGAACTGTAATCCCTGTTACAAAGCCGGAATATTCTTCATCTACAAGCCATAATAAAGTTCCTAGCAAATCCCTCGGTTCTCCGAAACGTTTCATCGGGGTGTGAGTGATGATTTTTTTCGTCCTTGGAGTATGTGAACCATCTTCATTTAATAACAGATTCCGATTCTGTGTCGTCAGGAAAAAACCTGGAGCAATGGCATTCACCCTTAGACCTGTCTCAGCAAAATGGACAGCCATCCACATCGTGTAGTTGTTGATGGCGGACTTAGCAGCACTGTAGGCCGGAACCTTAGTCATTGGTGAGTAGGAGCTCATCGATGATATATTGATAATCACTGGTGAATCCTGTTTAAGCAGTTCCTTTCCAAAAACCTGACAGGCTGCAAATGTGCCCGTGAAATTGCTCGAGAACACCTTATTAAATCCAGTTTCTTCTAAATCAAAAAACGATTTTTCACAAGGACCATCTTTAAAAGTTTCTACATCGGTTATCGCATCAGGATGGTTCCCGCCTGCTCCATTTATTAAAATGTCAACCGCCCCGAAAGTGTCTATAACCGCATCCTTCGCACGTTCCAAGGAAGAGCGGTCAAGAATATCGGCAGCAACGGCAATAGCGCGTCCACCTGCATTATTTATCTCTACCGCTACCGCTTCCCCCTTTTCTAAGGTTCTGTTGATAATCGCTACGTTAACTCCCTGGCGTGCCAGTTCCCGTGCCATTTCAGAGCAAAGCACTCCGCTTCCTCCAGTAATGACTGCGGTTTTTCCCTGTAAATTATTATGTAAAGGCAGCATTTATTTTTCCTCCTGTTTCACCGTTTGATAGGCATCCCATAATCCAAGCAGGTGCATAATCCCAAGGGCCCGGTCGTATAACCCATAACCTGGACGGCATTTTTCGCCCCAAATATGTCTTCCGTGGTCCGGCCGGACATAACCGTCGTACTGGCTGTCGGATAATACTTTTACAACCCCTTTAACATCAAGTGAGCCATCTGAAGATAAATGAGACGTCTCAATAAAATCGCCATTTTCAAAAATTTTAATGTTGCGGATATGCGTAAATGGCGAAAATTCCGCATATTGAGCAGCAAGTTCAACCACATTATTTTCCGGGTTTGAACCAAGCGAACCAGTACAAAAGGTTATTCCGTTAGATTTTGAATCTGAAATTTTTCGGAGTCTTTCAAAACTCTCTTTCCCAGTTATAATCCTAGGTAAGCCGAAGATGGACCATGGCGGATCATCCGGGTGGATCGCCATTTTAATGCCAGCCTCTTCCGCGACAGGAAGGATCTCTTGTAAAAAGTAACCGAGATTTTCCCATAAATCTTCCTCTGTCACTTCTCGGTATGCGGCAAATAACTCTTTTATTCTGCCAATTTTCTCAGGTTCCCAGCCAGGGAGAGTCATTTCTGAGTAATTAGAAAAGGTTGCAATAAGCTCCACTGGGTCGCGGTTCTCGACCTTTTCTTTTTCATAGAACATGGATGTTGATCCATCCGGCAACGCCCGAAACAGCTCGGAACGAGTCCAGTCGAAGATGGGCATGAAATTATAGCAAATCACTTTCACGCCAAATACACCTAAATTACGTATCGTTTGTTTGTAATTTTCGATATATCGGTTGCGCTCAGCGTTTCCAAGTTTGATAGATTCGTGAATATTTACGCTTTCAACCACGTCCGTATGAAAGCCAAAGGCCCTTATATAATTGATTTCCGCCTCAATTTCTTCCTTCTCCCAAACCGCGCCGACTTCCTTATGATGAAGCCCCCATACAATTCCTTTTACACCTGGAATTTGCTTAACATGCTCCAGCTGGACCGAATCATTCCCCCGGCCAAACCACCGAAATGTGATATTCATCTTTTTTCCTCCATTAATTATACATATGTAATTCATTACCAGGAATTTTCTGCAAGTTTATTAGATAAAGGATGCCAAATAATCGGCATCCTTGTCTATTCAAATTATTCGTATGATTTATTCCGGAATATTGGTATATTGCTTAATGTTTACCAAATACCATATCCGGAATAAATAGGACTAAATCAGGGAAGAATACCATAATTGCTACTACTGCACAAATTGTAATGTAGAATGGAATGGCTTCCTTCGCTGTTTCCTGCGGAGAACATCCCATAATTTGTGAGACAGTAAATAATGAAACCCCCATTGGCGGTGTCATGATTCCAAATGTAGTTACAGTCATCATTACCAGTCCAAAGTGGACGGGGTCAATTCCAACACTGGTAACGATTGGAACAAAAATTGGTGTAAGCAATAACGCAATAACTGTTGTTTCAACAAACATACCAGCTGCAATTAAGATAAGGATGATGATTCCAAATAAGGCATAATGACTTTGGGTAATTCCGGCGATTAATTCAGATAAGCTGTGCGTTACGTTATCATAAACTATACCGTATCCAAACATACCGGAAACTGAAATTATCAGCATAATCGCACCAATATCAATCGCACTTTCTTGAACTGTTTCCCAGAATTTTTTCCAATTCATATCTTTGTAGATGACCATTCCTACGAAAATGGCATATACACAGGCAAAAGCTCCTGATTCCGAAGGGGTAAATATCCCATATCTAATTCCGATAATTAAAATAATCGGGAATAACAATGCCCAGATACCATCTTTAATCGCAATGAAAACTTCTTTTAAACTAGGAAATTTTTCCCTTTCAGGCATATACTTTCTTTTTCTGCTTGTTAAAGAAACAGCAATCATAAGGGCGATCATCATCATAAGTCCCGGCATAATTCCACCAGCAAATAGCCGGCCGATGGAAACTTCACCAATAGAGCCATAAATGATTAAACCCATACTCGGAGGAATTGTAGCAGTTATTAAAGATGCGACTCCATTGATGGCCGCTCCGTAACCTCTGGAGTATCCTTTTCTCACCATATCTGGGCCTAAAACCCTTGATTGCATGGCTGCATCCGCAACCGCAGAACCCGAGACGCCGCCCATTAATGTAGCCAACACAACACTGATTTGGGCAAGATTCCCATACATATGTCCTGTTAAAACATCTGCCAACTTAATAAGCCTTTTCGTAATTCCCGTACTGTTCATTAAGTGCCCTGCAAAAATAAAGAGCGGAATCGCAAGCATCGTAAATGATTGCGAAGTCGTCAAGGTCCTTTGAACCGCGATAGAAAGGGGAACCTCAGGAGTATTCAGGAAAAACGTCAATCCTGCTATACCAATCGCGAAGGCTACTGGCATTCCAAAGAATAATAAGAACAAAAATACACCTAATACTATTAACATACGCTCCCCCCTACCAGTTCTCTTTTTTCAAAGCTTTGAATACTTTGATACTTGTGCTGATAATCATTAACAGTGAACCAATTGGCACACTGATGGTTGCCCAGGAATAACTGATTCCCAATGTTTGAAACAGCCTACTGGTACTTTCAATAGCCAGAGGGATACCATGCCATAATAGAAAGAATAAAAATAGTATGATTACGATGTTCCAAAAAATATAAATATATTTCTGTACTTTCTTTGAAAATTTATTTAACAATAAATCCATATTTACTAGTTCGGTATTTCTAAGTGCCATATCGGCACCTAGAAATACGACCCAGGCAAATAATAACATCGATAAATCTACTGCCCAATTCAATGGGTATTTTATTGTTCTAAATATAGCGGAAATAAAGACTAGGAACGTGATTGCAACTAAAAAGCTTTTAACCAGAGTCTCTTCTATTTTGCAAAAATACCCATAAATTTTTTTCATATCATTACCTCATAAACTATTCTTTGCCAATTTCTTTAAAGATTTTATCTCTCGTTTCTTTTAGTCCTAAAACATCATAAGCCTTTTCAGCAGCCTTTTTAAATGCGGCTACATCTGGCTCTACAATTGTCATGCCTTCATCTTTTAATTTCTTTTCATAGTCTTCTTGCAAGTTTGCAATTTCTTTTGCATTTTCTTCGGCAACTGCAGCTGTTTCATCTAATAGAAGCTTTTGCAAATCTTCCGGTAAAGTCTTAAACCATTTCTCACCGACGATAATTCCGTTAATTAATTGGAAGTGACCTGTCTTATCCACATATTTTACAACTTCATACATTCTGGATGGGTACGTTGAGGTATACTGAGCTTCTGCACCATCAATGGCACCTTGCTGCACAGCGGAATATGCTTCACCCCAAGGCATTGAGATTGGAGTTGCTCCCATAGCTTTGATTGATTCCTGCCAAACTGGTGAACCAGGAGTACGGATTCTAAGTCCTTTTAGGTCTTCTGGCTTTTTAACTGGTTCGTTTGTAAGGAAATGTCTTGGTCCATCATACCAGTTGAAGGAGAGAACTCTGACTCCATGTTCTTCAGCTAAGGCTTTCTCCCAAGTTTTAAAAGTTTTGCTTTGTGTAATCTTCAAAACATCTTCATAGTTATCAGCTAGATATGGTGCACCGATAATACCCATTTCTTTCACATAAAGCCCCATGCGGCTACCATCTGTAAGAACGGCTACGTTAACGCCTTGTTCAGCTTGCTCAATTACATCATCATCAGAACCAAGCTGTGCACTTGGATAAACTTCCATCTTTAATCTACCATCAGATTTCTTTTCTAATCTTTTGGATAATTCATAGAATCCTTTTACGATAGGTGATGTTTCTGCCTGCTGTGTTGACATCTTTAAAGTATAAACCTTGCTATCTTTTTTGCCTGAACCTTCAGAAGATCCAGAGGTGCTATTGCTGCATCCTACGGCCCCAATAGCAAGCAATAACACTAGGACAATACCGAATAATTTCTTCATACTTTTCCCCCACATATGTATTTTTTTCTTTACTGAAAGGCAATCCAGTATACTAAACTTTCAGTCTATTGGAATCGTTTCCAGTTACACTATTATCCTAGCATACCCATTTTTACCAAATCAATAGTTAATTTACTCAACAAACAAAATTTCAGAATTTATTTAGCACCTTTCGAATTTTACATAAAAAAAATAACATTTGTAATAATTTTACATGTATTATTATGGTAATTACTGGTTGCCTTTCTCTTTTTAACAAATGATATATCGATCTCTTTTTTACAAAAGTTCCCTTTCTCCAACATCACATTATAGAGTCCTCCATTTGAGAATAGTTTTCTAAAATAGAGTTCAACCGGGTCTGTGGAGAAACTTTCCCGTTTTCAATTGTCTAATACTAGAAAATCGCAACAGAAAAAGAATATGGAGAAGCAGCAAACTAACAACCTAATAGGTAAAGGCAGCTGACAAACGAAAAAAGATACGGCAAAAAAGCGCTCAGATTAACTCTAAGCGCTTTTCTCCAAATTTTCACCATTGTTATTGTATACTACTTTTGCAATACTCTAGACGCACTTGAGAATTTGGACGGATCATAAGATGCAATTTTCACCACATCACCTGTTTGCGGCGCATGAATATACTGTCCTCCGCCAATATAAATACCAACATGATAAGCGGGGTTACCCCTAAATACAAGATCACCCGGCTGCACTTGGCTTGGTGAGATTCTTGTTCCAACATTCTGCTGGTCACGTGAGACCCTTGGTAGACTAATCCCAACTGCATTCCTAAACACGTATGAAGTAAATCCAGAACAATCAAATCCGCTTGGCGTTGAACCGCCCCAAACGTAAGGAACGCCTAAGAATTGTTTTGCATAAGAAATAACCTTATTTGCCGCATCAGGGTCAGATGGGCTGGCAGCGGCAACCGTTGGCGCTGGCGCTGGGTTTGAAGCAGTTTTGACGGAAGGCTGCTGCACTTGCGCCGGCTGTTGCGGCTGGGCCAAGCGCGCTTGACGCTCTGCCTCTTCCCTTGCTGCTATTTGAGCCTGACGCTCAGCCTCTTGTTGAGCAGCGAATTGGTCCTGTTGATCTTGTAATTGGGTTTGAGCTGCCGCCAATGCCTGCCCAACTGCAGCTTTATCTTCTTCAATCTGTTTCTGTTCAGCAGCTAATGCTACCTGGCTCTTATTTAAATTAGCTAACTCATTTTGCAGTTTATCTTCTGCATTTGTTAATGCTTGTTGTTTTTCCTTTAACCCGTTCAGTTTGTCCGTGTCATTTTGAATAATTTGCGAAATCGCTGAAAAGCGTGTTAAAAACTCAGATAGATTATTAGATGAAAGCAAAACCTCTGCGTAAGCGGCGACGGAGATTTTACCCTCTGCCTGAATGCTTTTTAACCGCTCAGAGTATGCCTGTTTGTAAGCTTCCAAGTCATTTTTTGCTTTTTCAATTTCAACCTTGGATTTTTCGATTTCCCCTTGTTGAATTTGAATTTGGTCGTTCAAATTTTGACTTTTCTCTATCGCTAAGTTAATTCGGTTATCTAATTGTTGAACTTGTGTTTCAAGGTCATCGACATGCCCTTGAGTCGCATTAATTTGGCTTTGTGTAACATTTCCTGGTTCTGCAAAAGCAGGTGTTGCTTGTATCAAAGATGCGAGGACGACAGCCGATACTGTATATGTAAATAGTTTTTTTATCATCACAAATCTCCTCTAGCTTCCTAGTATTATTTCAAATTCTTAATCTATTATTAGTTTATATTCCCATTAGACTAAAAACAATGAAACTGTCGGATTTGTAATGTAATTGTAATTTTATGTAGAAAAATATGACAAAAATTTCGACATCTACGGAAAAAGGGCCAGATCCCGCACCTATAATGCGGGTTGACTGGCCCTTTTTTTTAAAACTCAACGTTTCAATTTTTCACCGTTTCTTTTAAAAATTATACAAGCTTATGAGAATACCATTTTTCCCCTTTGAATCTTCCAGTAAAAATCAATCCACGGACCGCCCATTCGATTACCATAGCGGCCCAAACACCGATAATACCAAATTCAAGGGTAATTCCCAAAATATACCCAAGGACAACACGGAGCAGCCACATCGACAGCAACGATGCCACTGATGTAAAGTTCGAATCTCCAGCTGCTCTTAGTGCGGATGGCATAATAAAACTAAGTGACCACAAAAATGGCTGGGCAATAGCAACGATTAAAGTCATCATAAAAATGGTTCCAACAATCTCTTCAGGTGGACTGAACATTTTGATTAATAGAGGATACAACGGCACAACGATTACTGCAGCAATCACAAAGAGAATCGAGGAAAAACCAATCAGCGATTTAGTAAATTTCCTCGCATCCGTGGTATTCCTTTGCCCGATACATTGCCCGACAACCGTTACACTTGCAATACTTAAGGCATTCGGACCTATTTGAAATAACAAAGCAAAGGAATTGCTGATCGCGTAGGCCGTCATTGCCATCGTCCCAAGTTGGACAATAAACGTTTGGGTTAACAGCTTTCCGCCATTGAAAAATAACTGTTCCGCCGCAAAAGGCAGACCTATTAACATTACTTTTTTAAGGATGGATACATCTATTTTCAAAGCCTCTTTTATTCGGAAATGAATTGTCTCATTGTATTTAATGATATAAATCATGGAAGCTGCCATTCCGATTACTCTTGCTAAAATAATCGACATCACAAGACCTTCCACACCCATATGAAAAATGGTTATAAACAACACATTGAGGATGGTGTTCGTTACATTCATGATTAAGGATAATTTCAAGCACGGCTTTGTCTCCCCAACACCGCGCAATGAACCGGACACAGCTTGAAAGATGGCGATGAAGGGATAAGAAATACAGCTGCCAATTAGGTAGATTCTAGCATTATGAAATACATCCGCTTCCGCTCTACCAAACAGGATATTTAAGGTTGGTGTATGAAAAATGATAATAAGGGAACTGATCAATACAGAAAATAAGGTAACAGCGGTTATTGCCTGCGTTGCCGTTTTGGAGACCATCCCCATGTTCCCACTGCCTTTATATTGGGCAACAATTACGGTACCTCCTGTCGCCACGGCAATAAAAACATTAACTAGGAAAATATTCAATGAATCTACCATACTTACCGCACTGACTGCAGCAGCCCCTGCGGAGCTGATCATCGCGGTATTTAAAAAACTCATCAAGACAAGGAATGCCTGATCGACAAAAAGAGGAATAATGATAGCAATCATTTCCCTGTAATCAATCGATTCTCCGCTAAAATATTTATTTAACAATGGTTTTGCCTTACTTTTCATCATTCCAAAGGTATTATTCATTCTCAACACTTCTTTGTTAAGATTTAATTTGTTAAATGATAGTGATTATTATACCACTTTTATCAAACTATCAAATCAAATAAAAAGTGCCTTCATCTCAAAACAGAAGAGGCACATTCATTCTTTATTTCCATGTAACATGACACAGGTAATTCGATTAACATACTTTTAATTTTGAGAAACTTCGCTAACCTTTTGCGTTTGAGATAATTTTCTTATAAGCTTCTGTTAGGACGATGGCATCCATGCTATACGCGACGGAATCAAATCCCATTGCAAAGTTTTTCTTAATATCTGGTTCAGATCCGGCAAAAATAAAGGCAAATTTATCGGCCTTTTTGCAGGCATTAAGCACTTTTTGCATTGCCGCTTTTACCTCTTTATCTTCGAATTGTCCAGGTTTGCCCAACGCCGTTGACAAATCAAATGGACCCACAAAGATGCCGTCTACTCCATTAAGGGCGGCAATTTCATCAATATTTTCCAAACAGCCATGTGTTTCACATTGCGGAATAAGTAACGTTTCATTGTTGCTGACCTCGAAATAATGCTCCAAGCCCTGTGAAGCATAGTCTGTATACCAATATGAGCTTCCGCTGGTAGGAGCAATACCACGTTCACCGACCGGAAAATATTTTCCGGATTTTATGATGTCTTTTACGTCTTCAACCGTTTGTACGTTGGGAATGATTAAGCCCATTGCTCCCACATCCAGCATCTTTAGGATAGAGTTTCGTTGTCCATCCTTTATTCGGACAAGCGGAGTAATTCCGGCCAATTTAGCTGCACGTATGTACGTTTGCGCACTTTCCACATCAAATGGTCCGTGTTCTGCATCGACAATCACATAATCAAGACCTGCATATCCTAAACACTCAACAGCAGTAGCACTGCCTATTGCGTGAAAAGTGCCCAAAGTTTTTTCACCTCTGAGCATCTTTTCTTTTATTTTGTTTTTCATATGATTTCCTCCCATCATTTTTAGATGATCTTTAAACTGCCAGAATTCTACTCCCAGCAGTTTTTTGAGGAACTATCCCTCGCCTTCTATGTTATACAATAAGCCTGATTAATTCATCTTTCATTTGGACATTCACGTCCTTGGTTGGAATCACATCTAAGTATTGGCCGGAATTGGTAATGACTACAGGAGTATTAACATCGTAGCCTGCTGCTTTAATTCTTTCAATGTCAAATTGAATCAGCAAGTCTCCCTTTTTAACGGTATCCCATTGTTTTACATGCGCAGTGAAAAATTGACCATGCAGATTAATGGTATCTACCCCAACATAAATCAAGATTTCGGCACCATTTTCTGATGTAATTCCAATGGCGTGATCGGTTGGAAACAGAGTGGTCACCATACCATCCACCGGGGAAACCACTTCACCCTTGGTTGGTTCAATCGCAATGCCTTTTCCTACCACTTCAGTTGAAAATAACGGATCTTCAATTTTGCTTAAGGGAATAATTTCTCCGCTTAACGGACTTAAAATGGTTTCCCTCTTTACATCTGCTAGTCCAAATTCTTTAATCGTTTTGGCTGATTCAGCTTTATTTTTTCCTTCATAGCCAATTACTAATGTAAGAACCAGTGCAAGTATTAACGCCGCTATAGTCCCAATTAAATAGAGTCCGATCGGTGTAAAGACAGGAATAGACAAGAAACTCGGGAGAGCAAAGGCAGTCCCTTTTACTCCAAATGCCCCATTAATAGCTCCACCAATTGCTCCGGCTATTGCCACAATCACCATCGTTCGTTTGTACCGTACAAGGATACCATATGTAATGATTTCAGTTGTACCAGCTAAGGCACTAGGAATAAGCCCAGATCCAGCCAGTGTTTTTAAGTCCCTATCCCTAGTTTTTAAGAGAACCCCAAGACCCATCCCAATTTGCGCAAATGGAGCTGCAGCTACCATCGGGCTAATCGGGTCACCGCCAGTGGCCAGATTAGCAATCATGATTGGCACAACTGCCCAGTGAAGACCTAATATGGTCAAGAATGACCAGGCAGCACCCAGCACTGCTCCTGTAAGAATACCGCTTTTTGCACTTAAAACTTTGATCACCAATGCTAAGCCCCCTCCTACATATGTACCAAAAGGACCAAAAACAAGTACGGTCAAGGGAACAATAATAGCTAATGAAATAAGAGGATTCAAAAACATTTGTAAGTCTTTATATATCACTTTTTTCAAAAACTTATCTAATACTGCATAAATGGAAGCAGCAATTAATATTGGAAAAACAGTTGAGGAATAGTTTGCTAATATAACCGGAATCCCTAAGAAATCTACGTTTTGAGCTTTTGATGCAACTAAATCCGTATAATGGGGTTCCAAAAGTGCAGCACCGATCGCACCGCCGACATAGCCATTAGCTCCAAGTTTTGTGGCTAATGTGATTCCAAGAAAAACTGGGAAGAAGTAAAAAATAGCATGCCCAGCTGCAGAAAGAATGGCAAAGGTTCCGCTTTTAGGAGATATCCACCCTAATGTCATTAGAATTGATAATAAAGCTGAAATGAGTCCGGATCCAGCAAGAACCCCTAGAATAGGTGCGAAACTCCCACTGATTACTCCTAATATTTTATTCATGACCGTTTCTTGTTTTTCTTCAGCAACATCTCTCGAAGTATTAATCGCATTCACGTTTATGATCTCCTTGGTTGAAATTTACGTTATTACGGACTTATCGTACAGCAACTTCATCTTATTGTTACTTTTTTCATTTAGAATCATCCTTAACATAGCCTATAAAAACTTGAAACCATTCGTAAAAAAACTATTACGAATGGTTTCTATAATAAATTCAATTTTGTTAGTGCTGCACCCGCTACTTGGTTCAACTAAGTTGACAAACTTTTTTTACCCACGTCAACTTAGTTGACAAACTTTATTATTAGTGTTATTATCAATCTAGTTGACATCAATTTGGATTGGAAGTGATCAATTGTTTAGTATTGGAGATATGGTCGTCTATTCCACACATGGCATTTGCAAAATTGATGATATTTGCGAAAAAACAGTATCGGGTAAAACAAGCCTGTATTATGTATTACATCCTACAGAGGGCAATCATCATTTAACAATAAGTGCTCCTGTTCACAATAGTAAAGTGATTATGCATGAACTTCCTGATAAAGGAGAAGCAAATGAAATAATAGAGTCTTTTAAATATCCGGGCGTAAAATGGAATGACAAACCTAACGTACGTCACCAGTTATATTCGAATATTGTTAATTCAGGTGATCGAAAAGAAATTGCTAAAGTGGTAAATACACTTATGAGGCAAAAAATTGAAGCGGAGTTACGCGGAAGAAAACTTTATGAACAAGACCGCAAACTTTTGGACACAATACAAAGTATCCTATTTAAAGAATTAGCTATTTCTCTTGATACGACTTCTGGAGAAATAAATGAAATGATCATTGATTTAATAACTGAAAACAACTAATTATTTTCAACGAAAGAGAAACCTCCTTTTGTATTAACAAGAGGAGGTTTCTCTTTAAACTAGCAATGATTATTATTCTATTCCCCAATCTAACTTTAATAGCTCCTTAAGGGCTTTCACTTGCTCTGCACCTATTTTTTCTGCAATTTTATTCTCAAACTGTTCTTTAAGAGCCGCGTTTTTTTCGTAGCATTCTTCACCTAAGGCAGTTAACTGGATGCACTTCTCTTTTCTGTTGTTTTCTGCATTGCTGATTTCCACTAGCCCTTTTGCAGCAAGGTTTTTCATAAATTTATGGATCGCCTGGCGGGAAATGTCTACGTTTTTTGTAACAAACGAGATGGTAGGTCTCTTTTTATAAATCCTGGCCATGATATACCACTCAGAATTTGAAATATATATATCACTTTGATCATTCCATGCTTTCTCCGAAATTCTTCTGACCAAAGTATGACGCTCGCTTAATAAATCTATAAGGTCTAAATTTTGTAATCCAGAGGCGGAACTCAAACGATTCACTCCAATCATCATCTTCGCCACTTACTATACAAAATTCCGTTATTATATGTCAACTTGCTTGACATATTTTGATTGCAACCTATTTTGCATTCGCATCCGGCTGATGAATTCCAAAAATATTCCCTTCGGTATCCAGATAGTATCCTTGCCAGGCCATCCCAGGCAGTGCATATTTAGGAATAGCAACCTTGCCGCCATGCTCAAGAATTGTAGCTTCGGTTACGTCGTAATTTTCCACTCCCATTGTACAAGCAAAAGCATTTAAAGCTTGGTTTGTTTCCGGCGGAGCACTTTGACGTTGCATTAAGGCACCATTAATTCCAGGTTCATCTTCATTCCCTGTCACTGCACCAAAGTAAGGCATTCCAGCATAGTCACTCCAATCTTGGAATGTCCATCCGAATACCTCTCCATAAAACTTCTTTGCCCGTTCCATGTCATTTACATGAATTTCGAAATGAATTAATCTTCCCATAATTACCTCCTGTAAATTTTTTAGCAAAATTTTCCATTCGATTTATTCGATCGTCTGCGTACAATTCCCCCTCTATTATCGAAAACTATTTGGAAAAATATTCAAACAACATTCGTTTATTTCATTTTAAGCTAGGAAAATTCGCAACCGAGTTTCTGGCGACAGTGTTTTTCTTAAAGTTTAGTTGAACTCAAGAAAGTAGTAATAAAATAATTACTATTTCTTTTTATTTATTGAACCAAATCCGAAATTAGTAATATAATTATTACTAATTTAAGGAGGATAGTATATGATTAAGGAAATAGCAAATGAATATATCGCCCTGATACCAAACCTTTTTGGGAGTTTTAGCGAATTAAACAAGGATTCTTCGGAATTATCACATATGCAGAATCACGTCATTGAATATATTTACATGCAAAATAGGGGTTTAAATCTTAAAGAAATTAGTCTAGGATTGAATATCGCCAAGCAGCACCTAACGAATATTGTCAAGGAACTGGAAGTTGGGGGCTATTTAATGAAAGTCCCGGACATTAAGGATAAACGCGCAGTTTTAGTTTCACTCACTCCAAAAGGAAAGGAAATAGAAGACAGTAAATGGACTAGGATTTATCAAAAATTCAGCGGAAATTTAGGCAGGTTAAATACGGAAGAGCAGTTAGACTTAAAATTTGCCCTTCACAAGGTTAATGTATTGTTAAAAAAAATGGAGGATTAGAGTAAAAGTTTTGCCTATCCAACTTTAAAGGAGTAATAATGATGGTCTTATCCCATAAAGTTAATTTAGAAAACGAAATGGAAACCCTTCTGATTACCTTATATGCAAAATCCTTAGATAGCCGTTCAAAAAATCCCATTCTTAATGATAAAAAGGCAGAAGAAATCATTCAGATGATTGACTACAACTTTGAAAAAATCAATAGTTTTGGGAACGAAATCATGGTCATTAGAGCAAAACAATTAGATACATGGATTCATGATTTTATACAAAATTATTCCGATGCAACGGTACTAAATCTTGGTTGCGGTCTGGATACAAGAATATCAAGAATAAATCCGCCATCAACTGTTCGTTGGTTCGATTTGGATTTCCCTGAGGTTATCGAAGTACGCAAGCACTTTTTTTCAGAACAGGCAGGATATACAATGATTTCGTCTTCAGTTACCGAAATCAACTGGTTAGAGCAAATCCCAAGCGACAAGCCTGTCATGATCATTGCTGAAGGAATGTTGGAATATTTGACAGAAGATGAAGTACAAATCCTTCTTAATCGGTTAACCAACTATTTCCCGCAAGGACAAATTGCTTTTGATATCATGAACTCATTTGCCGTCAATTCAGGAAAAGACCAGCTTAAAGAGACTACGGGAGCGGTACACAAATGGATTGTTGATGACATTCATAATGTCGATAGATTAAACTCCAAAATTAAAAGAATCGCCGACTTATCTATTTTTAAATCCAGGTTCATTCATAAACTCCCATTTAAAAATCGTTTGATTTTTACTGTAATGGCTCTTTTTCCAAACTTCAGGAATATGATGCGGCTATTGTTGTATAAGTTTTAACCCAATGCTACATCTAGAATCATCATCAACACGAAACCAACCATTAAACTCATGGAAGCCAAATCTTTATTGCCATTTTCTTGTGAACCTGGAATCACTTCTTCCGTCACTACGAAGATCATTGCTCCAGCCGCAAAACTCAATGCATAAGGTAATAGCGTTTCAATAAATGCGACAGCAAATGCACCAATGAGAGCAGCAATCGGCTCAACCATACCTGAAAATTGACCATATAAGAAGCTCTTTCTACGGGACATTCCTTCTCTTCTTAATGGCATGGAAACCGCAACGCCTTCAGGAAAGTTTTGAATACCGATTCCAAGGGCCAGCGTCAAAGCTCCGGCTAAGGACGCTTCCGTTCCTCCATTTGCAAGTGCACCGAATGCAATACCGACAGCCAGCCCCTCTGGGATATTATGTAATGTGATGGCGAGTACCATCAGTGTACTCCTTTTCCTCCCTTTTGGATGATATCCTTCCGCTTTGCCAATCGGCGCATTCGGATGAAGATGGGGTAAAATTTTATCGATGCCCCATAAAAAAACTCCGCCTATTAAAAACCCAAAAGCTGCCGGAAACCAAGTGCCGATTGAATTTCCTTCCGACATTTCGATGGCAGGAGCAAGTAACGACCAATAGCTGGCGGCAATCATGACACCGCCAGCAAACCCTAACATACTATCCATTAATCGCTGGTTGATTGTTTTCGTGGCAAAAACTAAGGCAGCCCCAATAGCAGTCATTCCCCAAGTAAATAGAGTAGCTATGAACGCTTGAGTTATAGGATTAAATTCTTGAAAAAACTCTACCATTATAATGAACCCCTTTATAGAACGAAATAGTATTATCGGAACTTCACCAATCATTATTCCTAGATTGATGAAATTTAGTTGATAATATCCGGAAAAATCAGAGCATTTTTAAACCGTGGCCATCCTCCAAAAAACAAATTGAGCATATAAATGTTTTTTACCGAGGTATGGTAAACTTAAAAAAGTGACGAAGTTTAAAATATTTAAGAGGTGGCAGCAGTGAAAACAGTCGTAGTGATTGGCGGCGGTATTACGGGACTTTCAGCCATGTATGAATTGCAAAAATGGAAGAAGACAAACGGATTAGACCTAAGGCTGGTACTGGCTGAAGCGTCCCAGCAGCTTGGCGGGAAAATCCGAACCGTCAAACAAAATGGATTATTGATGGAAGCGGGGGCGGATTCCATTGTCTCCCGGAAAATGGAGACAATGCCTCTATTCGAAGAGCTAGGTTTGGAAAAGGAAGTTGTTTACAATGCAACAGGCCGTTCCTTTATATACGTTGATGGAGAATTAAAGCCCATTCCGGATGATGCAGTTTTCGGTATTCCTGCAAGTATTGAATCACTGGCGAAGAGCACACTCGTTTCTGCCGAAGGAAAAGTGGCGGCACTGAAGGATTTTTATACAAAAAATGAAACGTTCACCAAGACTGACTCCATCGGTTCTTTTCTGGAGCATTTTCTTGGAAGGGAATTGGTTGAAAAACAAATTGCCCCTGTCCTATCCGGTGTCTATTCCGGAAAACTTAGTGACTTAACTATCGCCTCCACCCTTCCCTATTTAATTGATTATAAAGAAAAATACGGAAGTATCATCAAGGGCCTTGAAGCAAATAAGCAGAAATTTAAAGGTGGAGAAAGGAAGTTTCTTTCTTTTCAAAATGGCTTAGGCTCGCTTATAGATGCGTTTGAGGAAAAGCTCGATGAAGTGGAAATTTTACTAAATACAAATGTCACGAAAATAGAACAAGAAGGCAGTCATTACAAAGTGGTTCTAAACAATCAGGAAATCATCGAAGCGGATTACATTATCCTTAGTATTCCGCATACGGCTGCTGAATCCTTAATCAATGACCCTGATCTGTCACAAGATTTCGCTGGGTTGAAAAACAGTTCATTGATTAGTGTGTATGTTGGTTTTGACGTGCCTGACAGGGTCCTTCCTGCTAATGGAACAGGGTTTATCGCTGCGAATACAGATGAGTTGTCCTGCAACGCCTGTACTTGGACAAGCCGGAAATGGGAGCATACATCAAAGTCGGGAAACCTGCTTGTTAGATTGTTTTATAAAAGCAGCCATCCTGCATTCGGTGCATTAAAGGAAATGGATCAAGAAGAACTCCTAAAGGTTGCACTTGGTGATATTCACAAATCCCTTGGTATTACAGCAAATCCTGCTGCAAGTGTAATTACCAAATGGACCGAACAAATGCCGAATTATTTGATTACCCATCCGAAGAGTGTTGAAGCACTTGAAAGCAAAATGGCAGCCGCTTACCCGGGTGTTATCCTAGCCGGTTGTTCTTACTATGGCGTGGGAATCCCTGATTGCATTGAAAACGGTATAGATTCAGCAAAAAAGATTGTTCAGACGTTCTAACATTTAAAGGATAGCTGCTTTTATTCAGCTATCCTCTTTTTAAATTAAACATTATCAAACAGGTAATTCAACTATAAAAGCAGTCCCTTTATTTTCTTTACTTCTTACATCAATGTGACCACCATGCAGGTCGATAATTCTCTTAACAATTGATAAACCGAGCCCTGTCCCTTCAATGGTTCGAGTTCGTGCCTTGTCTGCCCGATAAAAGCGGTCAAAGATCCTTTCTAATTCCAAATTATTCATCCCTATTCCTGTATCCTCAAAAGTCACGTAAACGAATTTCCCTCTTTTTTCAATCGAAATATCAATAGTCCCATTTGGTCTATTATATTTCATAGCATTGGACAGAAGGTTATCCCAGACCGTATTCAGCATGGATGGGTCGCCGACAATCTCGATATCCGGCAGGGAATAGCTTAGCATGATCTCTTTTTCATTTATTGCCCATTGGTGATTTCGCACCAATTCCTTGATTTGCGCGCCAACATTAAATGGATTTTCCCTTAAAATATCCTCATTTCGATCTAGCGAGGCGAGGAGCAATAATTGCTTTGTTAAGGTGGAAAGCCTGCTAATTTCACCATTAATAATAGATAAAAATTGTTTTCTTTCTTCTTTACTTAACGATTGATTTTCTAATAGGTTCGTATATCCTTTAATATTGGAAAGCGGCGACTGGATATCATGAGAAATATTCGAGATAAATTCCTTTCTCATGTCTTCCATTTGTGCTAACTTTCTCGCCATCCGCGAAAAACTTTCGGAAAGTTCCCCTAACTCATCATGGCGGGTACTATCCAATTCCACATTAAAATCGCCGTTTGCCAGTGATTTTGTGGCTTTTGTCAGGTTAGAAATTGGCTTCACTAAATATTTTGTATTAATTAGGACCATCACAATGGTTAAAGTAATTGCCAGTACAAGGATCCAACCAAATAAAATGTGCATCTCGTTGAAAAGGAACTTGATATCCGGCCTAATAAAAAGAGCATAGTTTTTTCCTTTATGTTGCAATGGAACACCGATCGTATTCTTTAGCTCATCAGCAAAAAAGCCCGTAACAAATGTTTCCTGAGGAAAATGAAGCATCCCGTGAAAAATATCGCCACTTAATACATCCTGTTGAGTGGAAACTGGAAGACTTTTATCCCGAAACGGGTCTCCCAAAAAGATTCGGTTTCCATCCTTATCGACAAGGCATATTTGATAACCGACTTTAGTGATGCTTTTTAGATACTCCGTCAGGCTTACCTCAGGATGCGCCTCCGCAAAGGAAGCAATATCTAGTGCCACCTTTGTGTTTTTATCGTCATTATAAGGCTTCAATTTCTGCTGGTAATAGATATTGGAGACGAGGAAAGCTAAGATAAAGCTTATCAGCATCATTCCAATCGTAATCACGATAAATTTCACATAAAGTGTTTTCATTAATGGTGGACCTCCAATAGATATCCAACACCGCGGATTGTTTTTATTTGAAAGTCATGCGTCAACTTAGAAAACCGTTCTCGTAATCTTTTTATATGAACATCAACGGTCCGCGCATCCCCTTCATAATCCAAGCCCCAGATTTGTTCAATCAGGTGTTCTCTTGAAAACACTTGCTTAGGATTAGCTGCAAGATAATATAAAAGTTCAAATTCCTTTAAAGGCAAGAGTAATGTTCGGTTCCCAATCTGAACTTCATAGCTCTTTTTGTTGATTGTTGTACTGCCAATTCTTAGGATCGATTCATCTATTTGATGATTATATCGCCTTAACAACGCTTTAATGCGGTATGTTAACTCCCTAGGTTCAAAGGGCTTAACGAGATAATCATCGGTTCCTGCTTTAAATCCCTGCTCCTTATCTTCGATTTGATTTTTTGCCGTCAAAAGAATAACTGGAATATCGTAATCTTTACGAATCTCTTTTGTTAAATCATAGCCATCCATAAACGGCATCATCACATCCACTACTGCTATATCACAAGCATCCTTTTTCAGCATCTCCAATGCTTCCATTCCGTTCTTCGCCTGGAATACCGTATAGTCTTGTTCAGTTAAGTGAATATTTAATAGCTTTAATATATTGATATCATCGTCAACAATTAAAATATTTGGCATTCATGGTTCTCCTATTTTTTCTATCTGTAAAAATTAAACTGCACTTGGTAAAATCTGTCCATCACTCATTTTAATAATAGTGTCAGCAAATGACAGCATTTCTTCATCATGAGTCACCATTAAGGTCGTTATGTTAAGCGTTTTTGTTAAATTGCTGATTAACGTCATCACATCTTTAGACCTTTTTGAATCTAAACTGGCAGTGGGTTCATCTGCAAAGAGGACTTTTGGTTTATGGATTATGGCGCGGGCAATGGCAACCCGCTGTCTTTCACCACCGGATAAAGAAGCCGGGTAAGCATTTTTCCGATGATCCATTCCAACTAATTTTAGGATTTTAACAATTTCCTTTTTTTGCTCATGTTTCTTTAGTTTAGATTCCGATACATCCAACATTAGCATTAACTGCTCTTCTACGGTCAGAAAAGGTACCAGATGGGCAAATTGAAAGACGAACCCGAAATGATTAGCTCGGATTTGTCGCACCTGCTCTGAATTCATCGAAGTTATATTTTGCCCCTCAAATATTACTTGCCCGTCTGAAGCCGGCTGGAGTCCTGCCGCTATCGTAAGCAGTGTGCTTTTCCCGGAACCTGAAGCACCCACTAAGGCGGTTATCTCACCTTCTATTAAAGAAAGGCTAATTCCCTTCAGGATTTCCTCGTTAATTTCACCGATTGAAAAAGTTTTCCGTACTTCATCAATTGTAAATATAGTCATATTATATCTCTCCTTGTTGAATCGCCTGCAATGGCTCGACTTTTTTTATTTGTATACCCGACAGTGTAGCCCCAATAAAGCCAATCAATAGGAAAATGATGGACAATTGTACTGTTGTTTCAAGGGTTAGATGAAAAGGCAATCCTTTAGGTGCCGCCATATTAAAGATTTGGCTTAGGACAACAGATAAACTAAGCGAAATGGCTGTTATAAAAACCATTTGAGTCCACATCATTTTAAACAACGCACTCGTTTTGACACCAATGGCTTTAAGAATACCGTACAATCCCATTTTTTGAACGTTCATCATGTAGAAAAAGATGGCAAACAACATTCCGCTAATGACTACCAAAAAACAGATGATCATATTGAGGGACATCTGTTCAGCTTTATAACTCGAAATCGTGCTCAGAAACTGATTGTTCGAAAAAGCTTGTAAGCCTGCGAATTGTGCCCCATCCCCTCCAGGTATAAAGATCAATTGCATATCGTTAACCCGGTACATTTCCTTGAAGTCCTCCATATTAATAAAGGCAACTGGTGCATGGCTGAATTTTTGGTTGTCCACAAAGCCTTTAACAACAAACTTGCCATTATACTGATTGTTTGTAAAAGTTTCACCTATTTTAATACCATCTTCTTTCATCGACTTGTCCAGGATGATTTCTCCCTTTTTCACATTTTTAAACAGCCTTGAATCAGTCGAAGTAACAAAGGCGGCGCTTCGCTGCTTCCCATCACTGTCAATCAAAAATCCCATTTGAATGGAAATGGCTGCAGCGTTTTTTTGCTGATTTAAAACTTTTTCTTGGATACTGTGATTTATTCTTGAAAGGTTATAGTTTTTATCTGCATCTTTGGTCATATAAAATGTTCCATCGGGCAGATTTTTAATTAATGCTGCATTATCTTGTGATAATCCATTGGCCAAACCAGATATAATAAACGTGAGTAAACTGACGAGAAAAACGATTGACCCTAATATCAAAAACCGTGCTTTATTTTTCTTCATTTCTTTCCAAGCAATGTTCATGTTCATACCTCCATTTCCTTAATGACATTCTTAGTTTATAATCGCTGTGTGAACTGACGATGAACAGGAGGTTACATAAAAAAAAGAAACAATTTCTAATCGCTAGTTTAGAAACTGTTTCTTTTCTTTAGATTGCCATTCCTTTATAGTAACCCGACCATTTTCAGGCCGTGGAAAATTCCATTTTCATCAACGGATTTGGTTACATATTTTGCGGCTTTTTTCACCTTTTCTTCAGCATTCCCCATTGCCACACTATTCTCTACGGTTGTGAGCATTTCCAAGTCATTCAGTGCATCGCCAAAGGCATATTGCCGTTCCGGAGGAATTCCTAGTTTTTCAGCGATCCTTTCAATTCCTTTTGCTTTTGACCCTCCCTTTGGAAGAACATCAACAGCGAGGGGGTGCCATCTTATAAAATCAAAGTCATGGAAATCCCGTTCGTATTGTTTTTCTTCACCTTCCGTACAAAACAGGAGCGTTTGAAACAAATCTCGCCCTTTGTAATAGTGCGGGTCGTGCGTAGGAGTTCGATCGATTTTTAATGTTCCAATGCTTTCATTAATGTAGGCATGGTCCGGCACATTGGCTTTCATATCCTCATGGTCCATGAAGACAACGGGATGATTATTTATAAGCGCCGTTTCCGTTAGTTTTTCCAATGAAGTCGTATTCAGTGGATTGGTATATAAAACTTCCCCGTTTAACACAACATATTGTCCGTTGTAGCTTACAAATGTATTGATATCCAATTCTTCTCGCAAATCTTCAAACATAAAAGGAGCCCGTCCGGTAGCAATTGCGACAATATGTCCCAGTTCCTTTAATTCAAGAACGGCCTCTTTGGTTGCTGCAGGAAGCTCTTTTTTTGAGTCAAGCAGCGTTCCGTCTATATCGAAAAAAATCACGCTTTGTTTCACTTTTGTTCCCACTTTCAAAGTATAATTATTTTGTAACATTCCCAAATTTTCATTTTAGCAATCCTTCATTCCTGATCATTTATTAGTCTAATTTATGAAACGGGTTTCATGTCAATCAAAGAAAAAGGACCTTAAAGGGCCCTATTAAAGTGTATTCGATTCTAGTCGAAAACCTTCAACAATTACTTCTTCATCTACCTCCAGCAATAGGCAGCGTTTTCCTTCGTATGTTATGTATTTTACGTTTTTCAAGTCTTTCGGATTAATCGTTACATCGGCAATCTTGGTGCTTATTTTTATCGATTTCGGGACTAAACTGCTTGCCTTGAACTCATGCTTTTCATCAGCAACGACACTTTTGAAGGCATGCTCCACTTTGGCTGTATCGATATTTTCGACACCGCTGACTGTTAAGATCCGTTCGATGTCCCGATAGTCCAATGTAGGGATTTCACTTTCCTCGTTTTCTATATTCTCTTGTACTACCCTATCGATTTCCTCGTAAACATTTGAAATAACCGCGGAATCTACTTCGTCCCCTATTACCTCTTTTAAGACCTGATCAAAACTGTCCTTATCTTCCTGAGCCGTAATGATGTCTTCACAATTGAGAACCTCTTCAATAAATGTGAAATCAGGTTGATTTGCTTTCCCAGCACAGTAAAGAATATGGTTCACATCTGCTGCATTGTCATTAAAAGCAGGGAACAGAAAACCTGATAATGGGGAGTCTAAATTAATAATAGGATCCACAAAGTTATAGGATTTGAATTCTTTCTCGATATAATCAAACATTAATGCCTTTTTCGGTTGATCGGTTTTATTGAGGCTGCAAAGGATAATTCCGCTGGAATAAATCTCATCATCCCCGCCTTCTTCGGACTCCTGGTTCCGCTTCTTCGTCTGTTTTCGGTATTCCGCCCGAATAAATGTTACAACTGTATCAAATTCATAGGCCCCACGCGCAAACATTTTTGTGACAATTTCCAGCATGTATTCTTGCCAGTCTTCCGAGTCCGCCTGCAATCCTTCGTAGAGGAATGATTGTGTACTGTCTTCCACATCACGCGTGAACTTCAGCTCAAACAATTTGGCATCAAGTTGGCCAGTCAAAACTTTTTTAAAGTTTTTCAAAAACAATTCCTGCGTTTCCTGTTCTAGCATTTGAAATGGCTGGCTGACTTGGTGATAAATCTCACCTGATTCTTTTTGAACGTAAACATTGAAGATTTCACGAATGTTCATTCGATAATTGTCCAATTTAAATTCCTTGCGGATATTAGCGATGTCTTTTTTATTCATTTGTCTCATCTCCCATCCCTGATTATACTGTCTAAAAAAATATTCGGAAACCTCTAAGCTAGCTATGCTTGTACAATTTGGTTTGATTCGTATACGTGGATTCCTGAAGTGCCTTTTTGCGCAATACGAAGCATTGCACCTGCTACTGTTTCCGCATGAACAGGCTTGTACTTTTTCAGTGTTCCTAAGAAGAGCGGTGACAGTATACTAGAAAAGACTGCCGAAATGCGTTCTCCGAATCGAAATTCCTCCCGGTTACCAAGTAAAAGCGATGGCCGGAAAATGTGTAATGCGGAAAGACCAAGTTCACGCAATTCCTTCTCAACCTCTCCCTTCACGCGAATGTAAAATGTCCGGGATGCGGGATTTGCTCCCATTGATGTTATTAGGAGGAACTGCTTTGCCCCCTGGGCTTTTGCCATTCGGCCAAGTGCTAGCGGATATTCATAGTCTACCAAGCGGAAAGCCTTTTGGCTGCCTGCTTTTTTAATCGTCGTTCCAAGAGTGCAAAACACATCCGCTCCCGTCAAATCTACATCGGATTGCTCCAATCGGTTGAAATCGACGATCTTCTCCTGCAGCTTTGGATGGGCAATCCCTGTTGGCCGCCGGACAATAAGCGTTACAGCTGTGTATTCCGGATTGTTTAGTAAAAGCTTTACGAGCTCCTTTCCTACCAAGCCGGTCGCCCCAGCAACAACTGCTTTTCGATTCATCTTATTATTCCTCCCAATTTCCCGTTAAAAATCCTTTAAACAAGCTTTTTGTCAATATCTGATGTGTCGACGTGATCGCCAAACCAATCTTTAAGTTTTTCTTTTGCTTTATTTTTTATGTCCTCATCAATGTACATAGCAACTTGCAATAGCGCGACTCCTAACGCTCCTAAGTCATCCGTGTACCCGACACCGACCGCAACATCAGGAATTAAATCAAATGGCAGGATGAAATATCCCAAAGCGCCGATAATGATGGCTTTTGCTTTAGCCGGTACTTCCGGTTTTTGAAGTGTATAATATAAGAGCAAAACTGCATATACAACGGATGAACCCGCTTTTTTGGCAAATTTCTTTAATTTATCCCAGAACTTATCGTCGGAATAATTCTCACCAGAGGCTTCCATTTGCTTTTTGATATCTTCTTCGTTATTAGCCACTTTCCACAATCCTTTCATTTGTTCATATCATTATTTTACCTCAATTTATTATCATTAAGTAAAAAAGGAACCTCGTCCAATCGAACGAAAGGTTCCTTTCTAAATGTATTTAACATCTATTTATTTTAATAAACATCGCGCAGATAACGTCCTTGCTTCTGCAGCTCCTTCAGATATGCCTCAGCTGCCTCACGGTCAAACGAGCCTTCTTTTTCTATCACAGAAATTAGCGCATCATTAACATCCTTCGCCATATGTTCCTTATCTCCACAAACGAAGAAGTAAGCGCCCTTTTCCAGCCATTCAAATAATTCTTTGCCATGTTCAAGCATTTTATGCTGTACATAAACTTTTTGATCTGAATCGCGGGAGAAGGCAGTATCTAGCTTTGTCAGAACCCCATCTTTTTGATAGGTTTCCAACTCTGCTTGGTATAGGAAATCTGATGCTGCATGCTGGTCCCCAAAGAACAGCCATGTGCGGCCAGCTGCTTTATTAACGGCACGTTCCTGGATAAAAGAACGGAATGGTGCAATGCCTGTCCCTGGACCAACCATAATAATATCTGTATCACCCGACTCCGGCAAATGGAAATGCTTATTTGCCTGAACAAATACTGGCAAGGTATCTCCCTCTTGAACACGTTCTGCACATAAAACAGAGCAAACCCCTTTTCGCTCACGTCCATGTGAAGTGTAGCGAACAGCTCCAATAGTTAGATGAACTTCATCCGGATTAGCAGCAATACTGCTTGCAATAGAATAGAGGCGCGGTGTCATTTTTCTTAATAAAGAAACGATCTCCTGTGCAGATGCCTTCCATGGGCCAAAATCACGTAGCATATCGAGCAGGTCTCGCCCATAGCAATATTCCTTTAACTGAGCTGCATTTTCAACCAAAATAAGTTTTTGCAAATCTTCGTTTTCAGTGAATGTTGCTGCCTGTTGTAAAATTTTCTTCGATAGCAGTGTAATTTCAAAATAGCTTGTCAGCGCTTCCTTAAGGGACAGTGTTTCACCCTGCTTGCCAACCGTTACTTCCGTCTCTTCATCCCAGGCCATTTCCTCAAGAAGGGCTGCCACAAGTTCCGGGTCATTTGCAGGGACAACGCCAAGTGCATCACCTGGATTGTAAGAAAGGCCTGAGCCTTTTAATGATAACTCAATATGCCTTGTTTCTTTACTAGAGCCTGACCCATTTAAATTAATATTTTTTAGAACCTTCGCCTGAAAAGGATTGGTCCTTGAAAATGGCTGGATGTCACTTTTGGTATTTTTAGTATTTTCTAAAGTAAGTTGCATTTCCCATTACCTCCAAAAGTAATATATATCTAAGATAACATATCACTATCATATCAGATGTGTCGTTTCACACACACTGGTAAATAATTTTAAAATTATTGAAAAAATTCTTTTCTTTGGTAGGACTTAATGATGCAAAGAAGGAGATAGTCAATAAATGGCTATCTCCTATTAATGTTAATTATTATCCCTAAACATACGTAAGTTTAACTTTTAATATGTTCCAACAAGTATCTTCCCGTGATCGACTGCTCCGAATTGATGATTTTTGATGGTGTACCCTCGACAACAACCTGGCCGCCCTTACTGCCTCCGTCCGGTCCCATATCAATGATCCAATCCGCTTGGCTGATCACGTCGAGGTTGTGCTCGATGACAATCACCGTATTACCGGTATCCACGAGGCGGTTCATGATTCCTAAAAGGTGACCGATATCTGACATATGCAGGCCGGTCGTCGGCTCGTCCATCACGTAAATGCTTCCCTTTTTATGCAGCTCGCTTGCAAGCTTGATCCGCTGACATTCCCCGCCAGAGATCGTGCTAAGCGGCTGACCGAGTGTTAGATAGTTCAACCCCACATCACTCATCGCCTGAAGCTTTTTCACAACCTCTTTTAGCTGAAAAAAATCCAACGCCTGCTCCACGGTCAGCTCCAACACATCTGCAATTGATTTGCCGTTCAGCTTGTACTCGAGCACCTCTTCCTTAAACCGTCTACCTTCGCATACTTCACATGGCAGCTTTACACTGTCGAAGTATGAAAGGTCCTTATACACAACACCCAGCCCTTGACAGTTCTCGCAAGCCCCCTTGGAATTGAAGCTGAACAATCCTTGGTTGACTTTGTTCACAGAAGCAAACGCCTTGCGCACATCATCCATAATGCCTGTGTAGGTCGCGGGATTCGAGCGTGTTGACACTCCTATCGCCGATTGGTCGATGACGATTGCATCCGAATGCTGGCTGAGGAATACGTCGTTAATTAGTGTACTCTTGCCTGAGCCGGCGACACCCGTTACGACTGTTAGCACTCCGGTTGGAATATCTACACTCACGTTCCTTAGATTGTGCAGTGTGGCATCCTTGATAGACAGCTTGCCTGATGGCTGCCGTGAGGTCTGCTTTAGCTGGAGCGGCCGCTTCATATGAGTGCCTGTCAGTGTGCCTGACTCCAGCAGGCCTGGGAAGCTTCCCTCATACACGATGGTACCGCCGCGTGTGCCGGCGTGAGGCCCGACGTCGACGATATGATCTCCCACTTTGATTACATCGGGATCATGCTCAACAACAAGAACGGTATTGCCCTTGTCGCGAAGCTTTTGAAGTAACCCATTTAACCGGTGAACATCACGGGGGTGCAGGCCAACGCTGGGCTCATCGAAGATGTAAGTGACATCCACCAGACTGCCGCTAAGATGCTTCACCATCTTGACGCGCTGCGACTCTCCGCCGGACAATGTATCAGTCACACGGTCCAGCGTCAAATAATCTAGTCCGATATCCACCAGATGCTGCAGCCGCTCCGTCAGCGACTTGACGACCGGAGCGGCGCTCTCGTCATCAATCTCCCGAAGAATGCGGATTAGCTGACCCACCTCCTTAGCGGACATTTCCGCTATGTTGAGTCCATTGATCCGGCATCCCAGTGCAGCCTGACTGAGTCTCGCACCGTGGCAGCTTGGGCAAACTCCCTCGGAGATGTACGGAGCAACTGTTTGTTGTGTGCGCTCGGAATACGTCTTTAAATCCTTTTTGATGTACTTGTTGGTGAACTTCTCGAGGACGCCTTCCACTGTAATATTCACTGTCTTCCCGCCAAACTGCGTCGGCACTTTCCTCGCCTTGCTGTACAGAAGTTGTTTCAGCTCCTCCTCCGAATAACACTGGAGCTTCTTGTCGGGATCGAATGACCCCGACTGAAGGATCATGTTCCATTCCATGCTGTCAACCGAATAGCCCGGCAGCATGATGGCCCCTTCATTCAACGATTTTGACATGTCCAGTGCCTTACTCATGTCGACGGACATACTGCGACCAATACCGGTGCAAACTGGACACATACCTTGCGGATCGTTAAAGGAAAAACTCGACGCACTTCCGACATAAGGCTGACCCACACGGGAGAAGAGAAGACGGAGAAGAGGCGAGATATCGGTAATCGTGCCCATTGTAGAATGGGAACCTCCACCTAATCGTTTCTGGTCGACGACAACTGCCATGCTAAGATTTTCAATCGCGTCTGCATCCGGTTGCGGAAAACGCGGCAGAAAGGTCCGGACGAAAGTACTGAAGTTTTCGTTCAGCAAACGCTGGGATTCGGCGGCAACGGTATCGAAAACGATTGACGATTTGCCAGAACCGGATACTCCAGTAAATATAGTGATTTTGCGCTTGGGAATACGTAAAGATACATCTTTAAGGTTATTTTCGCGAGCGCCGCGGATTTCTATATATTCTTGGGTCATAAAATAACTTCCTTTACTCGTATTAAGCTCATTATCGATCCGAATCTGTTTATGCGTTTCATAACTTATTAATTGAACTTGTAAACTGAAAATCTAATGATATTTCTGCTATTAATTTTTTATTTTTGACAAATGGTATTTGTTTTATTCTCCTATCATCAAGTTTATAGGATTAAGCTTCAAAAGTATTGATCACACAAAAAGGGCGAACCCCCATTTTTCTTTTAAGGTTTCGCCTCTTATTCTCTTACTATTTTTGTTTATAGCACCTTGCTTAAGAAAGCCTTCGTTCTCTCATGCTGTGGGTTGCCGAATAACTGATTCGGTTCATTTTCTTCGACAATATACCCGCCATCCATGAAAATGACACGGTCTCCAACTTCTCGGGCAAATCCCATTTCATGCGTCACAACCACCATCGTCATACCTTCTTTGGCAAGCTGTTTCATAACTTCTAATACATCCCCTACCATTTCCGGGTCAAGTGCAGAAGTTGGTTCGTCAAAAAGCATGATTTTTGGATTCATGGCCAGCGCCCTTGCGATGGCAACCCGCTGTTTTTGTCCGCCGGACAGTTCTCCCGGATAGCTGCCTGCTTTTTCTTTAAGTCCCACCTTATCAAGTAACTCAAGAGCCTTTTTTTCAGCTTCCGCTTTATCTTTAGAAAGAATTTTAATCGGCCCTAACGTGATATTTTCTAAAACAGTTTTATGAGGGAACAGATTAAATTGCTGGAAGACCATTCCCACTTCCTGCCTGACTTTATTGATATTAATTTTCGGGTCAGTGATATTATGTCCGTTAATCACTACCTCGCCGCCCGAGATTTCCTCCAGGCGGTTTAAGCAGCGAAGGAATGTACTCTTTCCCGATCCAGAAGGACCGATTACACAGATAACTTCTTTCTCTTGAACCTCAGCATTAATATCTTTTAATACCTCTAGGTTCCCGAATGATTTTCTTAAGTTTTTTACAGTAATAATGCTCATCGCATCTCGATCCTCCTTTCTATAAAGTTAGCAAGTATGGTTAATAGATAAATAATGATAAAATAAATGACACCTACAGTCAGCCAAATTTTAAAGGCTTCAAAGGTTGCAGCAGCCTGTATTTGACCCTGTTGTGTTAAGTCAGCAATACCAATAACCGATAAAAGAGAAGTATCTTTTAAACTAATAATGGATTGGTTTGTAATAGTAGGGAGCATCCTTCTAAACGCCTGAGGCAGGATAATGAAACGCATCGTTTGTGCAGACGTAAAACCAATCGACCTAGCTGCCTCTGTTTGCCCCTTATCAATTGATTGAATACCCGCTCTGATAATCTCTGCAAAATATGCCCCAGCATTGATCGCTACAGTAATAATACCCGCTGTCGTATTGTTTAGGGAAACCAAATGCAGTGAATTTACTCCAAAATAAATAAAAAATAACTGCACGATAAATGGAGTTCCACGAATCGCATCGACATATACCTTCGCAATCCAATTCAAGATTTTAAACGGAGCAAGACGTAACAAGGCCATTAATAAACCAATTAAAAACCCTAGAATAATAGCAATAACAAATATATAAAGTGTGACTTCAAGTCCTTTTAATAATATTGGTAATGCTGCCGTAATTATATCCACTCTTTTTCATCCCCTTTCTAGAATAAAAAGCGCGCTGTGAGCGCGCCCTATATTTGATATTTATTTTTTGCCAAGGTATGTTTCTACAATTTTATCGTAGGTTCCGTCTTTTTTGAGTTCTTCAAGGCCTTTATTAATCTTCTTTAATACATCCTGGTTTTGTCCTTTTAGGACAGCAATTCCATATTGGTCGCCATTTAAGCGATCACCAACGATTTTCAAACCAAGGTCTTTTTGGGCAATAGCATAAGAAATTACAGGATAGTCTTCGATAAGCGCATCTGCATTTCCATTAGAAACTTCCTGGAACATTGCCGGGCTATCGTTGAATTGAACGACTTTAATTTCTAGTTTCGATGCATTATCTTCTGCATATTTGGCACCCGTTGTTCCTTTTTTAACGGCAACAGTTTTCCCTTTAAGATCATTAACTGATTTAATAGTTGAATTGTCTTTTTTAACAACAACTGTTAATCCTGCATCAAAATACGGTGTTGAAAAATCTACTACCTTTTTTCTTTCATCTGTAATACTCATTCCGGCAATGGCTACATCAAGCTGATTAGCTTGCATAGCTGGAATAATTCCACCAAAATCCATTGGATTAAGCTCAATTTTAATACCCTGATTTTTCGCGATTGCATTAATCAAATCGATATCGATACCCTTATAATCATTTCCCTCTTTATATTCAAATGGAGGGTAAGTGGTATCTACTCCAACCTTATATACCTTTTCATCTTTCGCTTTCTCTCCGGATGTTGATGTTTCCTTGCTTCCGCATGCTGCGATAAAGATCGTAAGGATTAAAAATAAACTAAATAAACCAATCTTTTTCATTCAATGTACCCCTTTTTAGATTATTTTTAATAGATAAAACATTAATACTTTATTAATATATCATACCTAAAAATCATATAAAACTATTAGTTTTTGGTAAATTGAATATTTTTAAAGTATTCCACTATTTTTTATTTTACTAATTTTCAGATTTTATTATTTATATATAACAAAAATAGTTTTGTTATTAGGTTTTTTGAAAACGTCACAATATATCCAAATCATTCTATAGGAAGCACATAACAAATGTTGAATTTTAAAAGTAAGAGAAAGTGGGGTGAATTTAATGCCGTGGTTGATAAAGAAAATTCGGAATTGGATTTGGTATCGGCACGGGAAAGTTAGATATCGTATTTGGCTTGACGAAGATAGATACATTATCTCTGCAACGAATGGGGAACTAACCGTTCATGATTGTTATGGCAGTACCCATGAAACAGCTAAAAACTTAGCGCTATTTAAGCTTCATCAAGCATTAAGCGATAAAGAAAAAAAACAAAAATGGATAACCAAAGGGAATGGATATGAATTATTTCGGATTAAATAAAAGACAAAGCCGTTCCATTTGGAACGGCTATTTTCATCGAATCAACTAATCATTTAATCCCTTTCCAGCGAGAATTTTCTCCATACATTTTTCAATCCTTGACACCCGGGTTTTGGATTGTTTGGGTGCTGAAAAATGAAGAATGTATGCTCTTTGCCGCCCCGGCGTCAATGCATCAAATGCAGTTTTCAAGGCAGGGATATCCTCAAATTTATTTTGAAGTTCTTCAGGAATTGGCTCTGGATTCTTTTTAGTATTCACTTTCAAACCAGCTTTTTCCGCTTCAACGGCTTCATAAATATACTCTTTTAAGACTGGTTCGAGCTCAACTATTTGCTTAACATTGGTGAACTTTACCAGGCGTCCCGCTTGCGTATTTTCCCCTGGCTTTTCTAGAATCCGATGGGCATCTTTTAACAGAGCACCTTTGAAAAAACTAAGCGAACAGTATTCTTTAAAAGCACTTATTATCAGTACATTACTTTTCTGAAATGTGTAACAAGGAACTCCCCATTTCAATTCTTCTGTCAACCCGCAGTCAAGAACAATCATTCTTAATTTCTTTAATTCTTCCTGCCAATTGTTGACTTTACAGTCGGGAGTAGCTCCCAGCGAGCAGCGCATACAGCCATCAATTAAATATTTATCAACCTTAGGATTCATTCACTGTCACCGACTCATCAATATTTTTCACAAAATGATCAAGCAATGCACGTACTTCATCTGTTGATTTCGTGCTCATTAATTGATTTCTTAATTCAGCAGCTCTTGGGAACCCTTTGACATAAATTTTGAAAAAGCGGTGAAGCCCTGTGATTGAACGCGGCAGTACTTCCGCATAGCGATCTTGTAGATCAAGCTGCAGTCTTAAAAGATCAAGGTATTCTTTACTGCTATGCTCTTTTGGCTCTTTTTCAAAAGCAAAAGGATTTTTAAAAATACCTCGTCCGATCATAATGCCATCAATACCATATTGTTCAGCAAGTTGCAGCCCGGTTTGCCGGTCAGGAATATCTCCATTGATTGTTAGTAGCGTATTTGGTGCAATACGGTCACGTAATTTTTTGATCTCCGGAATTAGCTCCCAATGCGCATCTACTTGGCTCATTTCCTTTCGTGTACGTAAATGAATTGAAAGGTTGGCAATATCCTGTTTTAAAATATGCGTTAGCCACTCCTCCCACTCCTGAACTTCTTTATAGCCAAGTCGTGTTTTCACGCTGACAGGCAGCCCGCCCGCTTTAGCTGCTTGAATAAGTTCTGCCGCAACGTCTGGACGCAGAATAAGGCCACTGCCTTTCCCTCTCGATGCCACATTCGGTACAGGGCAGCCCATATTAATATCGATGCCTTTAAATCCTAGCTCTGCCATGCCAATACTCATTTGGCGGAAATATTCGGGATTATCCCCCCAAATATGTGCCACCATTGGCTGTTCATCTTCTGTAAAAGTCAAACGGCCACGCACACTTTTCATGCCCTCTGGATGACAATAGCTATCCGAGTTTGTAAACTCTGTGAAAAATACATCCGGTCGACCCGCTTCACTTACTACGTGACGAAAAACAACATCTGTCACATCTTCCATTGGTGCAAGAATAAAAAATGGTCGTGGTAAATCACGCCAAAAATTATCTATCAATTCAAACTCAAATCCTCTCATAATGGATATAATTTCACGCACTAGGCCAAAAAATATAAAACCAAAAGTTTTACTTCTTTTACACTTATATCATGCTTTATAACTTATTTTCAAACACAAAATGTTCCTTTCAGGCGATGGTTGATTTCCGAAATAAGAATAAACCCAGTCCTGCGACTTGGTAAATGCTACAGACTGCAATTCCGCCCAAAAATCGAATTAATTTTTCTCAAGAAATTAATTCCAGATAGAAAAAGCAGACAAAATCTAGTAAGATATCCACATGTGACATTAGATAAGGAGTTAAAAAAATGAGCGTATTAAACGTACAAAATTTAAGTCACGGTTTCGGTGATCGTGCGATTTTTAATGATGTGTCTTTTCGACTTTTAAAAGGAGAGCACGTTGGACTAGTTGGAGCGAATGGTGAGGGTAAGTCTACTTTCATGAATATTGTTACGGGGAAGTTGCAGCCCGACGAGGGGAAAGTTGAGTGGTCACGAAAAGTTCGTGTAGGTTATTTAGACCAGCATGCTGTACTTCAAAAAGGTACTACGATGCGTGAAGCTTTGAGTACTGCTTTTCAATATCTTTTTGATGCTGAATCAGAGATCAATGAGCTTTATGCAAAAATGGGCGATGAAGGCGCTGATATTGATGCATTACTTGCAGAAGTTGGAGAGCTGCAAGAAACTTTAGATAGTAATGATTTCTATCGAATTAATGCAAAAGTGGAGGAAGTTGCCCGTGGTCTAGGATTAGACGATGTTGGACTCGATCGAGATGTAGATGATCTTAGCGGTGGGCAACGTACGAAAGTTTTGCTAGCTAAGCTTTTGCTAGAAAAGCCTGAAATCCTATTACTAGACGAGCCTACGAACTATTTGGATGAACAGCATATCGAATGGTTGAAGCGCTATTTACAGGAATATGAGAATGCATTTATCTTGATTTCACATGATATTCCATTCCTAAACAATGTTGTTAACTTGATCTATCACATGGAAAACCAAGAGTTGAATCGCTATGTTGGTGACTATGATAACTTCTTAAAAATATATGAAATGAAGAAGCAACAGCTAGAGTCCGCTTACAAGCGTCAACAACAAGAAATAGCTGATTTAAAGGATTTTGTTGCTCGTAACAAGGCAAGTGTTGCGACTCGTAATATGGCGATGTCTCGTCAGAAGAAGCTCGACAAAATGGAAGTAATTGAATTAGGGAAAGAGAAGCCGAAGCCAGAGTTTAACTTCAAAGAAGCTCGTGCAGCTAGTCGTTATATTTTCACGGCTGAAGATCTTGTTATTGGTTACAATGAACCACTTTCCCGCCCTCTGAATTTAAAAATGGAACGAGGACAAAAAATTGCATTCGTAGGTGCAAATGGTATTGGTAAGTCTACTCTTTTAAAAAGTATTCTTGGGTTGATTGATCCCATTTCGGGTAAAGTGGAACGTGGTGAGTATCAACACATTGGTTACTTCGAGCAGGAAGTTAAACAGTCCAACTACAACACTTGTATTGAAGAGATTTGGAGCGAGTTCCCAAGTATGAATCAGGCTGAAGTCCGAGCTGCTCTTGCAAAATGTGGATTAACGACAAAACATATTGAAAGTAAAGTCGAAGTCCTTTCTGGTGGCGAAAAAGCCAAAGTTCGCTTGTGTAAAATTATTAACACAGAAACGAATTTATTAATCCTAGACGAACCTACCAATCACTTAGATGTGGACGCAAAAGAAGAATTGAAGCGTGCTTTAAAGGCATATCGCGGAAGTATCTTGATGGTATCCCACGAACCTGATTTCTATCGTGAAATTGCGACCGATATTTGGAATTGTGAGGATTGGACTACCAAAGTGTTTTAATTAAAGATTAAGGGGTACCCAACACTTGGGTACCCCTTTTTACAAAACCATCTAAATTTTTTAATAAAAATATACTAAGATTTCTTAAAAAAGCTCATCCAATCTAAAGTTAGAATGAGGTTCTATCTATTTTAATATTAATTTTGCAACAGCTTCCACATGCGCCGTCTGCGGGAACATGTCCACTGGCTGTATATATTTCACATCATATTTGGAACTTAACGTTTGAATGTCTTTTGCCAAGGTCGATGGATTGCATGAGATGTAAATGAGCTTTGTTGGTTCTGCCTGAAGGATGGTTTGAATTAACTGTCCCTCAAGACCTGTTCTAGGTGGATCGACAACAATGACATCGGGCTTCCAACCCTTTTTGACCCATTTTGGCAGGACCTCTTCTGCCTTTCCAGGTACATATTTTGTATTGTTCAATCCGTGACGCTTTGCGTTTTTCTTCGCATCCTCAATCGATTCTGGGATGACGTCCATTCCACGGACTTCTCCTGCCTGATCGGCGAGCCATAACCCGATAGTGCCCACTCCACAATAAGCATCTACTACTTTTTCTTGACCAGTCAGCGCGGCTGCTTTTTTCACTTCATTATAAAGCTTTACGGTCTGAACTGGATTTAATTGAAAGAACGTCCTTGCAGAAAGCTCAAATTGAAGATCTCCTAGTGTTTCTTGGATAAACTCTTCACCCGCTAACGGAAGTGTTTCCTCGCCAAAAATAAGCGACGTCTTTTGCCCATTTATGTTCTGAATAATTGATTTCACATTTGGAAGACGTTTTTGGATTTCCTGAATGATGATGTCCACTTTTGGTAATTCTTTTTGTGTTGTGATTAGGACTATTTGTAGTTCGCCTGTTTGAATGCCAACCCGTGTAACAATGGTTCGAATAATACCTTTTCTGGATTTTTCATTATAAATAGGAATTTTTAATTCCTCTAAAATCCTTTTAACCGCTGATGTTGCTTCATTTGTTTGTGAATGCTGCACAGCACATTCGTCAATATTAATCAATTGATGGGAATTAAGGCCATAAAGCCCAGCAAGTACCTTGCCATCTATTGCCTTCACTTGAAAACTGCTCTTGTTTCGATATCCCCATGGGTCTTCCATTCCAATGGTTTCAAGGATATCAAGTTTTTCAATGTTGAGCTTTGTATGGCGTTCAAGCGATTGAATTACGATATCACGCTTTTCCTTAAGCTGCTGGTCATATTGTAAATGCTGCAGTTGGCAGCCTCCGCATTGGTCATATACCGGGCAAAGCGGCTTTACTCGATGCGGCGACTTAATGCGGATTTTCTTAATTTTTGCCTCAGCATGTTTCGGGTGGATATTTGTTGCCTCCACGACAACTTCTTCGCCTGGAAGCGCACCTGGCACAAACACGACTTGCTTTTTAAAATAGCCTACACCTTCGCCGTTAATGCCAAGTCTTTTGATGGTCAGCGGGAAGGTCTGTTTAGGTTGTATTTTGATATGTTGTTCTGTTTTCATAAAGTTCACTCCAAATTATTCGATGCTTCTCCATAAGTAAAGGGAAGCATAGCTTAAATAAGGCTCCCAGCCTTGTTTGTATTGTTCCATTTCTTCATAGGACGGCTTTTTTTCGAGCTGATATAGTTTCTTGATAGCGTTTTGTATGCCTATGTCAGCCAATGGAAAAAGATTTGGACGGCCCAGTCCGAACAATAAGAAATTTTCCACCGACCATCTGCCGACGCCGCGGATTTTCATTAGCCGTTCAAAAATTTCCTCATCCGATTGGTTTTTCGAGGCGTCTAAGTCGAGGCCATTTTCGACGATTTCTTTGGCAATTCCAATCATGTACTCAGCCTTCCTGCTGCTGATTTGCAGTGGTCTTAACTCTTCCACCGTTAACCTAGCAGTTGTTTCCGGTTGTGGGAAAAACCATACTCCATCTATCTCATAACCAAACGTTTTGACAAATCGCTCGGTCAAGGTATAAGCAAATTTCATATTTATTTGCTGGTGGATAATGCATTTTAATAACGACCCAAACAAATCGAAATCTAGAACCAGCGGGGTGCCAACGAAAGAATCGAATATTTCCTTTAAATCTGTTTTTTCAAAGTGGTCATGGACATTTGCTAAAGAAACATTCCATTGAAAAATTTCCGCTATGCGCTGGATGATTGCATCTTTGTCGGTATCGCTTTTTCCTGAAACGATGAACGCCGGTTCGCAGATTGTTCCAGCTGCCGTTACCTGTACTGCATGTGAACTGCTCCCGATTACTATCGGGATTCGAATTGTACGTTTGGCTAAATCGAGCACCTTCAAAGGATCCGGCGCATGTCTTTCCAATACACTGTCAAAATTATACGGACCGTCAATACGTATAGTTTCTTGCCACATATGGGCTCCATCCTTTAGTATTTTCCCCGTATTATAGCATGAAATTGAAAAAAACCGAATTTCAATGAAATTCGGTTACTTCTTCTTCGCTTTCTTCTTCTTTTCATTCGGTTTCTTCATCAAATGGTCGAGACTTTTGAATTTGTATCCTTTCTTTTTCATATCTTGGATGGTTTTTTCAAGAGCATCCGCGTTGTCCTTCGAAACGGAATGTAAGAGAATGATTGCACCTGGATGAACTTGCTTCATCATATTGTTGTATGAGTAATGCCAGCCCTTTTGGCTGTTTACATTCCAATCGACGAAAGCCAGGGACCAGAAAATATGTGTGAAGCCCTCTTCTTTTGCAATTTGCATCGTTCTTTCACTAAAAACACCACGCGGCGGGCGCAGATAGTGCATTTCTTTTTGACCGGTTATCTCCTTGGTTTTATCCCTTACTTTGCGCAATTCTGTGCGGACCCTTTCGTCACTAACGCGGGTAAAGTCAGGATGGTGCCAGGAATGATTCCCAATGATGTGCCCTTCATCAACTATTTGTTTAGAGAGTTCCGGCTGCGACAGCAGGAAATGCCCAGTCACAAAAAAAGTCGCCGGCACTTTTTCTTTTTTTAGGACCTTAAGAATCTTAGGGAGGTGTCCGTTCTCATAGCCGCTGTCAAAGGTAAGATAGATGATTTTTTTATTCGGGTCACCTTTGTAAACTGCCCCGTATTTAGCAAGAATTTCATCATATTCCGCCCCTGCCTCCGGTGGCACTTCATCAACTGCTTTTTTAAACCCCCAATGTATCGGCCGATTCGGCAACGCCGCATATGTAAGAGTCGGTAACAATAGAACCATTATGCTAAGTAAGCACAATAATTTTTTCATCCAAGTTTCCCCCAATATTGTTTTTTATAGTGTTTGTTCTCGGGGGGAAAACATAATTGGGATATAAAGGTATTTGGGGCTCATAATAAATTCGATGGTTCCTGTCTCCTGTATAGGGGAGATTTAATATAGAGAAAATATAGGTGGCGATTCTTGAGGAAGGCAGTTGAAGAAAACTACATAATTCTTGGTTTGTAATAGTTGGGCTAATAATTAGAAAATAATCATTAATTGCTTTTAAAAAGGCATCATAGGAAACAAACTCACATATGGGACAAATCCAGCTCATTCTATGATAATTCATAGGCGTATGTAAACATCTTGGACATATCACACCAGGAATAATTTCGTTTCTGAATATGCCAAACATTTTTAATACATCTGTTTCCTTTTGAGTATGGTTTTTTAATAATACCTCTATTATGTTTTCTATCGTGTTATTGTTTATTACATCCTTCTTAAAAATTTTCTCAGTGAACTCAATTACCCTTAATAAGTCACCCACTCTTCGAACCTTTTCCTCAGCTTCCCTATAACCAGTTTTAATATTCACTTCGGTGGAAGGTCTAGTAATGAGGACAAAAAAATCAATTGGAATAAAAGGAATTTGATACTGATTAAAAAAGGAATTTAATAAAATCTTGTGTCGATTCGCTTGTGTGATAGGGTTCTCATATGTTTCCCTCATGCCGTTATAAGTTTGGGTCATTTGCAAAGGATCAATTTGGAGTGTTCCTGAATGATTTTTCCCTTCAAGCATGAGTAAGATTTTTTTCGAAAGGAGCGCGGCATCAATTTGGAAGTACGTTTCACCATAGGGCAAGCGTATATCGTGGAAAATATGATACTTGTAACTGGGGATTTGCTTAAGGTAGTGATTAATTGCTTTTTCCCCGTTATATCCAGATTTCAAAGATTTTATCTTCATTTTAACATCTGGTATTTTCGGATGGTTAATTGGTATTCTCCCTTCAAGCGCCTCAGTTTGGAGCAGGATTTTTGGGACCATAATATCTCTGTCAAACAAAAAAATTCCTCCTTTAATTTTATTAACATACATTTCTCTACAAATTTTTGATATCCCTACTACAAATTCATAATACTTATGAACACTTTTTGTCATTTATCCTTAGGATAAAAAATTGGTATTTTTGTTTTCCCCTTTATTCCTGCTTTCTACATAATTTGAACCTCTCACAACTAAATTCCGGGGGTTCACTACATAAATCCCTCTTCTGACGACATTTTTTTGAATAAATAGGTAAATTTCTAAATCAGGTACATTCTCTCTAGATAATTTGAACCTCTCACAACATAATTTCGGGGGTTCACTACATATATTCCTACTTTCACGACATTTTTTGGAATAAACAGGTAAATCTCTAAATCAGATACCTTCTCTCTACATAATTTGAATCTCTCACAACATATTTTCTGGGGTTCACTACATAAATTCCTCTTCTCACGACATTTTTAGGAATAAAATAGGCAAACCGCTAAACCAGGTACATTCTCTCTACATAATTTGAATCCCTCACAACATAAATCCAGAACTTCACTACATAATTCCCTCTCGTCATGACATTTTACTTTTAAAAATAGGTAACTGCACAAAAAAAAGATAGACCCGCATAAGCGAATCTATCCAAAGTTACCTATTTAAAAACCGGCTCCTTAAACTGGGCCAATTTCTCCAAGGATGATTTGTCAACATCAGCATGTAAGCTGTTGCCATGCGAATCCATTGTAACTACCGCTTTGAAGCCCTCAACACGCAGATGCCACATTGCTTCAGGTATACCAAATTGCATTAGGTCAACGCCTTCGACACCCTTGATACAGTCAGCATAGTACTGGGCAGCGCCGCCGATGGCGTTCAAATAAACACCGCCATGCTCTGCTAAAGCAGCCAAAGTCTTAGGGCCCATTCCGCCTTTACCGATAACAGCGCGGATGCCAAATTTCTTCATGATGTCGCCTTGGTAAGGCTCCTCACGGATACTTGTTGTCGGGCCAGCAGCTTTCACGTGCCATACGCCGGCTTCATCCTTCAGCATAACCGGGCCACAGTGGTAAATCACTTGACCGTTTAAATCAACAGGTGCGTCATGGTCGCTTAAATACTTATGAATCGCATCGCGGCCAGTGTACATCAAGCCGTTGATTTGCACAACGTCACCGACTTTCAAAGCACGAATTTGCTCTTCAGTAATTGGCGCCTGCAAAGTGATGACTTCCTGTTCAGAAGCAGCAGCAACTTCTTGTTCTGCCTCATCTTGTGCGAAATCAATGAACTCGCCGTCTTGGTAAGCCCATTCAACAATTGCGCCAGTTTCAGGGTTAACGGAAACACCCATGCGGCGGTATGCCCAGCAGTTGTAAGCAACAGACACATAGAAGCTGGCAGGAATGCGGTGCATGACACCGATTTTACAACCTAGCAAAGTTGCTTCGCCACCGAATCCCATTGTACCGATTCCTAATTTATTTGCATTTTCAAGTACATACTCTTCCAATTTACGAAGATCTTCATTAGGATTCACATCATCAACCGAACGGAATAACTGTTCTTTTGCTAAATCATAGCCAGAGGAACGGTCGCCGCCGATGCCGACGCCGATGAAGCCTGCAGAACAGCCTTGTCCCTGTGCCTGGTAAACAGAGTGCATGATACACTTGCGAATCCCATCAAGGTCGCGGCCAGCCCGTCCAAGTCCTTCTAATTCACAAGGCAGGCTGTACTGAATGTTTTTGTTTTCGCAGCCGCCGCCTTTTAAAATCAGCTTCACATCAATATATTCTTTTTCCCATTGATCAAATTTAACAACCGGAACGCCGGCGCCTAGGTTGTCGCCACTGTTCTCACCTGTCAAAGAGTCAACAGCGTTAGGGCGTAGTTTGCCCTCTTTTGTTGCTTGAACAATCGCCTTTTTAATAGCTTCTTTTATTTCTAATTGGTTGACACCAACCGGAGTTTTAATTTTAAAAGTAGGAAGTCCTGTATCTTGGCAGATTGGTGATACCTGGTCGTCCGCCATTTTAATGTTGTTGGTAATGGTCGCTAGACTCATCGCAGCGCGAGTCCCGGCATTTTCTTGTTCCTTCGCTGCTTTGATAGCGCGGCGCACATCCTTTGGCAGCTTTGTGGAAGTTTCAACAACTAGCTCGTACATGCTTTCTTGGAATTTCTCGATATTCACGTGTCTGTTTCCCCTTTCCCTATTTTCCCCTAATTATGCATAAATTTTTACAACTTTTTGACGGTTATAATTATACTCCTATAGGCGAAAGAATTAAAGGATTTGGATGTAATCGATTTCGTGGAAACTTTTTCTCAAAAAAAAAGAGCCTGCTAATTAACAGACTCACTTAATTCACGGTTATTGAATTCTCTTATTTTTGATTCCAGCTCGTCAATCATCGTAATCAGACGGTCAATATCGTCTACATCGGTATCTTCCGGGTCAATGGCTTCTAGAATGTCGAGAAACATATTAAGACGATGCTTTAAAAAGTCTAATTGGGAATTTTTATCATGAGTGGGACTGCCCATCGAAATTCGCTCCTTTTTTTCAATTGCCTTTCTCATCCTAACCAAATTTCAGTGGTTTTGCAATCTTCTTTTTTAAAATGAAAACTCGCCGATTGGGGAGTCCGATAGGACGATGACAGAGGTAGTTGAATTTATATATTCCTATTAGCTAAAAAAGCTCCTGCCGAAACCATTGGCAGGAGCTAGTTCAAAATAAATTTAGCGTGGACGTTCGGAAGCGAGAAATCCAAAGGAAACATAGTCCTGCACAGGAATCCATGCACCGATTCCCTGTGAGGTTACGTTTTTGATGACAATGAATTTGCGGTTTCCTTTTAACATTAAGTAGACTTCACCATACGTTACTTTTCCCTTTTCATTCACGGCAGGCGCATAAGCATAAAGGTAACCAAGCCGGTTTGAAGGGATGTTATAAATGTGATCGTTCTTTGTACCGGCACCGATAATTGTATCAAATGAGAGCGGCAAATTCGTTTTTTGCATTGCCTTTAAAAGAATCATTTTCTTCACATCTTCGGCATTTGGAATTTTGGCCGTTAAACCGCCTCTGACAATTTTCTGTGCTTCCTGAACATATTTAATTTGATATGGGGCGTTGCCGCCGCGGTTATCAAAGTAATTCGTATTGATTTTTTGATACTCCCAGTTCGTCGAGGTTTCCAAAGACTCATAGTTCAACGGCCACTGGCCAAGGTAAATGATGGCGCGGTAGCCGACAGCAAACGGTGTGCCGTTTATGCTTGATTCGTTAAGCATGCGAATAAGGTCAGGGTTTTCAATTTTGACCTTTGAAGAATTTATAAGTTTTTTTGTCAAATCACTTGGCTGTAGAAAAGGCAAATCCTGAGTCGAATTAGGATATGTATTTTCCTTTGTGATATTCCTAACCGAGGATGGAATTTGGGTCTTTATCGGTTCCTTTTTTACAGCAGTTTTTTCAGAGAAGACAGACGGTATGAAAGAAATCATTAAAACAAAAATTAAAAGACCCGAGGCAATTTTTTTCAAAAGAAAAACTCCTTTCGCAAATAGCAAAAATAATCTGCTAGTAGTTTCTTCGGAGTTGGGCCATATTATCCATTGGCAAGTACTGCATTTGCAAATTTTCTCAGTGTCCTAATTCTGTATCTATCTGCGCGGTCAAAAAGTAATAAAAATGTAATAATCTGAACATTTACAAAATTCAGATTGCAAGTTATAATAAACTTAACTTTCAAAAAGGAGGGCTGCAATCAATCGACAAAGCTGACTTAGTTTAATTAATTATTATTATTAAGGAGGTTGGGATACTCTTATATATGCATTCAACAGTCGTGTTTTCATAAATTAAACATGAAGGTTGGTGGTTGATGGTCCCAAGTAATAGTAATAGCGATTGATGAATTTCCCTATATTATGAAAGAAAGCTCGGCCCAGAACATAAGACTTAACCCATATAAAAAGAAAAGACTCTAAGCCAATCGGCTTGGAGTCTTTTTACTGAAAATAATTATATTAGGTAGAATCCAATCCCCATAATGACATAGGCGGCAAGTAAGGTCAGACCTTCGAACCAGTTGGTTTCACCATCGTTGGAAATGACAACCATCAATAATACCGATGAAACCATCGCGATTAGTTCCTGCCAGCTGAATAGTAACGGCATAGATTTTTCGTATAACAAGGAAATTAACACTAAAACCGGGGCAACAAACATCGCAACCTGCAAAGTGGAGCCAATGGCGATTTCCACAGCTACGTCCATTTTATTTTTAAAGGCCATTAACACCGCTGAGGCATGCTCTGCCGCGTTTCCGACGATAGCCACAATGATAATCCCAATAAACAGCTCCGACCAGCCAAAGGATTCCGCCACAAATTCGAAGGTATGAACGAGATTCTCGGAAATGTAGGCAACCGCAAGCGTTGCTATAAGCAACACCAGGATGGCTCTTCCTTTCCCCCATTCCGGCTCTTCATCATGATGCTGGGCCTCGTTATCACTTTGATAAACCCCACGATGCGTAACAAGCTTAAAAAATAAAGCTGCGAGGTAAAGCAGGATTAAAATAACCGAAATGCCGACACTCAGAGATAATTTCTTAGTATCATTCATATCCATTGAAAAAACCTCTGGAATAACAAATGCAATCATCACCGCAAACATTAGCAATCCGGAATTATGGCGGGCGTCATAGACATTAAACTTCTGCCGTTTGTATTTTAAGCCGCCGACAAAGAAAGACAGACCTGCCACGAGCAGCAAATTCCCGAGCACCGAACCTGTCAACGATGCAAGGACAACCCCGACAAGCCCCGCTTTTAAGGCAAATACGGAGATAATCAGTTCGACGGCATTTCCAAAAGTGGCGTTCAACAGTCCGCCGATGCGCGGCCCAGCCACAATGGCCAAGCTTTCCGTTGCCCGCCCCATATAGCTTGATAATGCAATGATTGTTAAACAGTAAATAATAAATAGGATAATACTTGGCCAATGCATCAGTGTCCCAATAACTGAAACGGGGACCCCGATAAATGTCAGCAGCATAAAAATTTTATTTGTCACCGATTTCCCTCCATATATGTATTTTAATCGCTTCTCTTTTTTATCTTTCTTTCCATTATGCCCAAATTTTTCAAACTAAAGATTACCATTTCAAGGAATGAACTTGCAACATTTTTCTTGCAAATAAAGCATAATCTGATTTACCATCATTAGGAAGAACGTCTGAAGTAGAGGAATATTCAATGAAAAATAATTATCGGTTTACAATCCTAGTCAGCATTGTGGCCATCTCGGGTTTCTCGCAGGGAATGCTGCTGCCGCTGATTGCGGTTATTTTTGAAAAAGGCGGGGTGTCTTCCTCATTAAATGGACTTAACGCAACCGCTCTTTACATCGGAATATTGTGTGTGGCTCCTTTTATGGAAATGCTATTACGAAAATATGGCTATAAACCAATCATTATTGTGGGCGGCGGGCTTGTGTTTACCGCACTTGCTTTATTTCCGTTATGGAAGGCCTTTTGGTTTTGGTTCTTCCTAAGGCTGATGATTGGAATTGGCGATCACGCCCTGCATTTTGCGACCCAGACCTGGATTACCTCCTTTTCGCCGCCAGATAAACTAGGAAGAAACGTTTCCTTGTACGGCCTTTTCTTTGGCATTGGTTTTGCCGCTGGTCCGCTGATGACACCGCTGGTCAATCTAAATGAAGCCCTGCCATTTATAGTATCTTCCATTCTTTGCTTAATCGGATGGGGATTTGTCTTTGTGCTTAAAAATGAATTTCCTGAACAGGAAGTGAAAATTAATTCCTTTTTTTCAACAGTCAAACAGTTTACAAAAGCCTTAAAATACGGCTGGGTTGCTTTTTTGCCTACGTTTGTTTATGGCTTCCTGGAAGCTTCCTTGAACGGAAGCTTTCCGATCTACGCCTTACGAATGGATTTAGCAGTATCGAGCGTATCCCTTGTTTTATCGGGATTTGCCATTGGCAGCATCATTACCCAGCTGCCATTAGGACTGTTAAGTGACCAATATGGGCGAAGGAAAGTTTTAATGACAGTTCTTTTTCTCGGCTTTTGCAGTTTTACAGCCGCCAGTTTTGTCGAGCATTCGTCATTTGGCTTATTCCTGACCTTCCTTGTCTCCGGCATGCTCGTCGGGTCTACTTTCTCATTGGGAATCAGCTTCATGGCCGATTTGGTACCGAGAAATTTGCTGCCGACCGGAAATTTACTATGCGGCATTTTTTACAGCCTTGGAAGCTTAGCCGGCCCTGTTATCGGCGGTTTATTCATTAAGTATTTTCAAAACGTCAGCTTCTTCTATATTATTAGTACGCTGTTGTTGTTTGTCTCCTTCACCATCTTTATGTTTGGAAAAAGAAACGTCTTTATTCCCCACCAAGAAAATTCTTAGCGCAAAACCGTATCCATCACATAAAATGTATGGTACAATGAAAATAAATAAGAATAATTCTAATTAGTAAGTTCTGCTGTCATCGCTTGATGACAGCTTTCGTGTTTTTTAGGGGTTGTGATTTTGATTATTTTTCTCAATTAGAATTCATTAAAGGAGGGTGAAAAAAATGGTGTCCGAAACAAAAGTTCTCACGAAGGGAATTCCAAAGACCAGTTTTCTAGAAAAAATAAAACCGCATGCAGAATTGATTGCTGCCGGGTTAAGTGGTGTCTTCATCCTTGCAGGCTGGCTTCTCGATAAAAACGGCCAAGAAGCAGAATCAATTGTTGCCTATCTGCTCGCATTCGTCATTGGCGGCTTTGCCAAAGCAAAAGAAGGCATTGAGGCAACCTATGAAAACAAAGAATTAAATGTTGAAATGCTGATGATTTTTGCCGCGATTGGTTCTGCTATTATCGGCTATTGGACAGAGGGGGCTATCCTCATCTTTATTTTTGCTGTCAGCGGGGCAATGGAAACCTACACGATGAATAAAAGCCATAAGGAAATTTCCTCACTCATGGAGCTGCAGCCTGAAGAGGCCGTTCTGATTTCCGGCGGTTTAGAAAAGCTGGTTTCGGTATCTGAACTGCGGGTCGGCGACCTAATTCTCATTAAACCGGGCGAACGGGTTCCGGCCGATGGAATGATTGTCAAAGGGCATACAAATATCGACGAAGCAGCGATTACCGGTGAGTCAATGCCTGTTTCCAAAGGCGAACAGGAAGAGGTGTTTGCCGGAACTGTGAATCTGTCCGGTGCTATTACTGTCAATGTTTCTAAGGAAAGCAGCGATACTCTTTTTCAAAAAATCATTCAGCTCGTGCAATCGGCCCAAAGTGAAAAGTCGCCGTCACAGCTTTTCATCGAGCGCTTTGAGGGAACATATGTTAAGGTGGTCCTGCTAGTAGTATTGGCGATGTTCTTCGTACCACACTTTTTGCTTGGCTGGGACTGGCACGAATCCTTTTACCGGGCGATGATTTTATTGGTGGTAGCCTCCCCATGTGCGCTGGTGGCTTCGATTATGCCTGCCACTTTATCGGCTATTTCCAATGGAGCAAGGCACGGAATATTGGTAAAGGGCGGAGTCCATTTGGAAAACCTCAGCCATTTAGGAGCCATTGCTTTCGATAAAACCGGTACTCTTACAAAAGGCAAACCGGTTGTGACTGAAGTGATCGTCAAGGATGGGCTTGATAAAGACAGCCTTATTTGGAAAGCGGCTTCGATTGAAAGTCATTCCAATCACCCGCTTGCGCAGGCGATTGTGAAATATGCGAAGAAAAACTTTTCTAAGGAGTTATTTCACCCTGACAGCCTTGAGGACGTCCCAGGCTGGGGAATTAAAGCGGTAGTAAATGGGGAACAGTGGAAGATTGGTAAAGCTGCGTTTGTTGGGAAAGAACTAACAGAGAAATTCGCGGACGGTCTTGCAAAAGATCTTGCGAGCCAGGGCAATACCCTTGTTTATGTGGAAATTGACGGAGAATTAAGTGCCGCAATAGGCTTAAAGGATGTTGTCCGCGAAGAAACAAAGCTTGCTATTGACCACTTAAAAAAACAAGGCATTCATACGATTATGCTAACCGGTGACAGTGAAAAAACGGCGAGGGCGATTGCCGCAGAAAGCCACGTATCGGAATACTTCGCCGAATGCCTGCCGGAAACAAAAGTGGAGTATCTGAAAAAGTTAAAAGACAAATATAAAAATGTCGCCATGGTCGGTGACGGTATCAACGATGCCCCGGCACTCGCCATTGCCAATGTCGGGATTGCCATGGGTGAAGGATCGGATGTGGCCCTGGAAACGGCAGATATTGTTCTTATGAAAAACGACCTGCCAAGGATTTCAGAAGCCATTCGGTTGTCACAGCGAATGAACCGGATCATTAAGCAAAATGTTATTTTTTCGATTGCGGTCATCATGGTGTTGATTTCGTCAAACTTCTTTCAGATTATCGACTTGCCATTTGGCGTCATCGGCCATGAGGGCAGTACAATTCTGGTCATTTTAAATAGTTTACGGCTTTTAAAATAAGAATGCGGGCGCACTTCGCAAGTTGGCAGCGGTTATCCGCGAGTTAGGGCGCGTTATCCGCAAGTTGGGGCCGCCTATCCGCAAATTAGGCAATCATTAAGGACCGGGTACAAAAGTACCCGGTCCTTTTCTATAACTATAACCATTAATGGTATCCGTTTGACCCATTAGCGGATCCTGATGTCTTATTTCCTTTGCTGCCCTTGCCTTTTTGTTTCGTGCCGCCGTCTTTTTTTGTATGTTTTGTCATCGTCCAAACCTCCCTAGTAATGAAGTAGTCCCCAATCCTAGTTTGGACAGATAAACGGTTTTCATAAAGGTAAGTATTAGCAGTTAGAACGGTTTTCTTCACTGAAAAATGCATTAATTTCGCCGCCTAAAATGATGATAAAGGCTGAAATGTACAGCCAAAGCATCAACACAATAATTGCTCCAATACTACCGTAGGTAACCGAATAATTGCCGAAATTCCCCACATAGTAAGATAAACCAAGCGAGGAAATGATCCAGCCGACAGTCGCAAAGGCGGCACCCGGAAAGGCACTCCGGCAGCGAAGTTTAACATTTGGAGCCACCCAGTATAGTCCTGTAAAAATTAGAAATAAAATAATCGCGCTAACAGCCAGACTTAATGTATTCCAAAGTTTTAAAAATTCACTTGAATAGCCAAATTGCGAAAATAAAAACAGGCCTATTTCCCTGCCAAACACCGGCAATACGATGGCGACAATAAAAACGATTACCATTCCGAACGTCAGCAAAATGGCCATGCCGCGGGAAACGATAAAGGAACGACTTTCTTCGACATTATATGCCTTGTTAAAAGCCCTCATAATCGCATGAATTCCATTAGAGGACGACCAAATCGTCCCGATTACCCCGAAAGAAAGCAATCCGCCATTCCGGTGACTCATGATTTCACTTATATTTTTTTCAATCAATTTCATAGCATCTTCCGGCGCAAAGCCGCTTATGATCCCTAAAACATCATGTTCGTGAAAAGGGAGATAGGGCATTAGGGTAAAAATTACAATTAAAAGCGGAAACAGTGAAAGAAGAAAATAATAGGCTAACTGCGCACTCATTCCCGGAAGATCATCCTCGTCAATTCGGTGCCAAAGCAGGCGGATTAACGAAGATCGAACATTTCCTTTGTCCTTCATTATCACTTCTCCTTTATTTATTTGAATTCTTTTTCATCAAAGATTTCCTCAACAAAGTCGGCATCCACATCATCTCTGAAAGTTTTCTTTGTCTCCTTGATTGTCTCGGTCACTTTAGGTGTCAGGTCGCGAAGCTCATCCACCTTATCCATGATATAGGAGATATCTTCTCCCGCCTGTTCGACGGTATCAATAATTTTCTCTGCCGTTTCCTTTACCTTCCCGACCATTTCACCCGGATGCCGGACAATATGGGACACCTTTCCGGAAACTCTGCCCACGTGTTCTTTCATAATTCGCCGGGTTTGTTTATCGAACATACTGACCGCTCCGCCAGCAATGGCTCCAATGAGCATTCCCTGCCAAAATTTATTCTTTGTCATCTTAACCTCTCCTTGCTTAATCATAAAAATGAATGAAAATTATTCCAATGATTTTTCCTATCATTTATTTTGCTTTATCTAGAGAGGGTATGCAAGTCTGACCCTAATTTTTCTATGTTGACATCATTCAGTGAACATGAAAAGATGGACATATGAATTCCGAAAGGGTGACCGCGAAAATGGATTTATCGTTGAAGTCGGTAGAAAATGTTGAATATATGATTGAGCAAATTAAAGAGAAGTTAAAGGTTTTGAATCTAGGCGCAATTAAACCTTCCCATTTTGATGAGGAAATGTATGAAGAGTTGAAAGAGATTTATGAAATGGTAATGAAAAAGAATTCCTTCAGCCCTAATGAAATGCAGGCTCTAGTTGAAGAATTGGGAAACTTGCGTAAAAAATAAAAACAGACCTCGAATGAGATCTGTTTTTTATTTTTTAATCTTGATCAGTTAAAATGATCGGGCCATCTTTGGTGATGGCGATTGTGTGCTCATATTGGGCGGAATAGGTGCTATCGACGGTCCTTGCTGTCCATCCGTTTGAATCCATTTTGGTGAATAATAATCCGATATTCACCATTGGCTCAATCGTAAATACCATTCCCTCTTTAATTCTTGGGCCTTTACCTGGCAAACCGTAATGCGGTACATCCGGCTTTTCATGAATCACTGCTCCAATCCCATGTCCGATAAAGTCGCGGACAACCGAGAGTCCTTCACTTTCCACATAAGTCTGAATGGCATGACCAATATCGCCAATCCGGTTGCCTGGAACCGCTTGTTCAATTCCCTTGTACAAGGCTTCCTTTGTGACTTTTAACAAATGCTTAGTCTCTTCGGAAACCTCGCCAACTGCGTAAGACCATGCTGAATCAGCCAAGGCTCCGTTGTAATTAACAACCATATCAATCGTGACGATGTCCCCTTCCTGCAATGGTTCTTTGCGCGGGAAGCCATGGCAGATTTCATCGTTAATACTTGCGCATGTTGCGTATTCGTAGCCCTTATAACCTTTTTGTTCCGGAGTGGCATTATGCTTTTTTAAAAATCCCTCTACAAACTGGTCAATTTCCCAAGTGGTAATCCCTGGCATCATCATTTTTGCAATTTCTTTGTGACAGGCAGCGAGGATTTCCCCTGCCTTTTTCATTGCTTCGATTTCTCGTTGTGACTTTAAGACAATCATGTAATGTTCCCCTGCCTTTTTGAATAAATTCTTTTGTCTGGAGACCTATTTGTGCGAATGCTGGTATATAAAAAACGATTACTATATGACATTTTTGGCAACACTTTAATATTAACGCTAACGGACTTATTTTTCAAAACTACTTTCTCAATGTAAAAATTAATTATGCAAATTTCGATAATTTGCCATATTCCTTTGTTCTTAATATGGTACTCTCAAATTCTTTTTGATAGAATGATGTTATAAATTATTTTTAGGTGTGTGAGAATCCATGATAGGTGACCGCGTAAAGAAATTCCGCCAAGAGAAGAAGATGTCACTTTCTGAACTAGCAGAGCAGGCAGGTGTTGCAAAATCCTATTTAAGCTCGCTTGAGAGAAACCTTCAAAAAAATCCGTCCATACAGTTTCTTGAAAAGATTGCCGGTGTATTAAACATTCCGGTTGAGCATTTAATACATGAGCAGATTGACAAGACGGCATTGGACAATGATTGGATGAATTTAGTAAAGGAAGCCATGACCTCCGGTGTTTCAAAAGATCAATTCCGCGAGTTCTTGGAATTCAATAAATGGCGGAACAATCAAAGCAACAGCTAATATGAGCAAAAATAAAGCACCCTACAGAATGCTTAATTCTTGTAGGATGCTTTTTGCTTTTGATATGTATGAAACTGTTCAGATTTGTTGTTACCGCTAAGGAAATTTCTTATTTCCTCTACCGACAATCCAATTTTCTTAGCTTCCATAATTAGTGTCAACCAATCTCTGTCAATCTTCTCCATCTGCTCTATCCCCATCTTCATTTTAACAACCCCCTAAAATACTTACCCGTATTTCAGGCAGCCCGGCCATCATAGCTTCTCTCTATTTCCACCGTAGATCCTCGGCTTTGCGTCCCTGACTTTCACCAGGTTTGCCTTTTCTGAAATTTCCTATTTATTATTAGTCCTTAAATTCTAGGCCTAAATTCACATTATTATTTAGTAAGTTCATTATATCTAGTCCTTTTTTAACATAGTGTTAGTTTTTGTCAGCGTTTTTCATATTCTGAACCTCCTTGTTAGACAAATTTAGTCAAGTTTCCGCAACTTTTCCTTCAATTTCCATCCCTTTAAAGCGGAATATAAAAATAATAGAGCATTTGAAGTCGAATATTCTCCTAATTTGTGGGAAGAAAATTTTTCCTTCTTTATTTTTGGCTCTGATTTTATGACGAAAACATTTGTCTAATTTGTGACGATTAGCATATAATATTAACAACATAATAATATACAGAATATTGTTAATATTCAAATAGAGGTGATAGGCTTTGACCATTATTCATGTGTTAAACTTTTCAATCCCCATTGCTTTTATGGTATTTGCGGGTTATTTCTTAGACCGCATGTGCAAGCCTGCCAAATTAGAAGAAAAAGCTGGTGAAGAGGAATTGTAAAAATTCTCTCCTCGCCAGCTTTTTTTGGCTAATCAGAATTTATTTAAACCGTTTTTCTACCTTTTGTTCGTAATTTTTAAAAATGGACGAATTTGTTTTCGCCCCTCGTTTTGACATCAATTGATTAAAGCGAAGAAGCTTTTCATTTAACTTTTTTTGCAAATCTTCCTTCTTACCGCTGTCGTCACATTTTTTGATGAGATCCTCGATGGTCATCATCTCTTTGCGTAAATGGTTTTCTTCTTCTGAAAAGCCTGCATTTTTCATGATTTTGTAAGCCATGCGCAGTTCTTCTGGAATACCTGATAAATCTTCAAGCTTCAGCGGTTTTCCATATCCAGGAAGATTTTCAAATTCCCCATCTTTGTATGCTTTTTTAATCCGATCTTCTGAGACAATATGAAACATATCCATGTTATTGCCCTCCTTTTTTAGCATACTCACTAGATTTATTATAACAAAGGTCCATTTTGGTTGAAAAATAAATCGGTAATGATTTCAGCTTTATTGGGGCATGCTACAAGCGATAACGAAAGGAGTGTTAGACTTGGCACGTGGAGAACATTTTAATCATAAAAACAAAAACCATCCGGGTGAATTCCCAAAGAACACCATGACCGCGAGTCATGCTGAGCAGGCAATTGGTGATGAAGAATTTATTGTCACCCAGGAGGCCTTTAAAAATAGAATTGAGGAAGAGGACACGCGGCAGGATACCGCCCGCCTGCTTCCTGAGCAGACAGAGTAAAAGGCGTGAAGAGTTTTCACGCCTTTTTACTCTGTTTTATTTTTCGAAGCTTAATTTCTTCATAAACTGAGAAAATTCCACAGTTTTCAGCCATTCTGCCAGTCTTTCGATATCCTTCGAGAAGATGCGGTCCTGCTTAATGGATGCCACCTGCTCCCGGCCTTTTTCATAGAAGTTCTTCGTATGGGTCGCCATTTTCTCTACACCGCGATATTCGACGGCCTGCATGGCGCAAATCATCTCAATCGCAAGGACCCTGCGAGTGTTTTGGATGATTTGATGTGCATGCCTTGATGCTATCGTCCCCATGCTGACATGATCCTCTTGGTTTGCCGATGATGGAATGGAATCCACACTAGCTGGATGTGCCAAAGTTTTATTTTCTGAAACAAGTGCAGCCGCTGCATACTGCATAATCATTGCCCCTGATTGCAGGCCTGGCTGCGGGCTTAAAAACGGCGGCAGATCGCTTAATTGCGGATTAACTAACCGTTCCACACGACGTTCCGAAATATTAGCAAGCTCTGCTACTGCGATTTTCATAAAGTCCATTGCAAAAGCAATTGGCTGCCCGTGGAAGTTTCCACCGGAAATGACCTTTTCTCCATCATCAAAAATTAGTGGATTGTCAGTCGCCGCGTTCATTTCGATTTCCAGCTTTTCTTTTACATAATCAAGCGCTTGCCAGGAAGCTCCTTGAACCTGCGGGATGCAGCGAAGAGAATAAGCATCCTGAACCCTCAGTTCTCCCTGCATCGTTGTTAATAAGCTGTCACTCAAATAGCGGCGAATTCTTGCTGCTGTATCAATCTGCTGCTGGTAGCCTCTGGCCACTTGAACCTCTTCTGCAAAAGCATCGAGAATTCCATTTAACCCTTCAATCGTCATGGAAGCAATCAGTTCGCTCTCAAAAGCAAGCTGCTCTGCTTCTAGGTATCCGACGACCCCCATAGCTGTCATGGCTTGCGTTCCGTTAATGAGAGCAAGACCTTCTTTAGCCTCAAGTGTTAGTGGGAAAAGACCTTCCTGCTGAAGTGCAATGCCTGCTTCCACACGCTCGCCTTTATAGAATACTTCGCCTTCACCTACAACAACTAATGCCAAATGGGATAATGGCGCCAAATCCCCGCTAGCCCCTAGTGAACCCTGCTGCGGAATAACCGGAATAATGTCTTTGTTAGCCAGCTCAATCAGTCTTTCAATGACTACCGGACGAATGCCTGAGTAACCTTTTAACAGGGCATTGGCACGAAGTACGACCATTGCTTTTGACACCACTTCTGGGAATGGCTCCCCGACTCCACAGGCATGCGAGCGGATTAAATTCAACTGCAGATCCTGCACATGTTCTTTATCGATAAGTACATCGCTGAACTTTCCAAACCCGGTATTGATTCCATAAACCACTCTACGCTCAGAAACAATTCGTTCCACCGCTTCCCTGCTTTTGGCTGCTGCCTCCATGCTTTGTTCCGAAGCGCCAACCTTTTGGCCGCGGTACAATACTTCCTTCATTTGCTCCAATGTTAGACTGTTACCTGTTAATGTGATCATTTCTCTCCACTCCTCTATTACTTTAGTAAGATAAAGAAAGAGGCTGGATTCCATTTCTGATTAGATTTGGAATCCAGCCTCTTTAATAAACGTTATAAAATTTTGAACGGTTCTTCGGCGCTGCCTCATGATTTTCCACCCATTCTAAAAATTATTATTAGTTTGATAATATTTTATGTGACAGATACCTTGCCTGTCAACAAAATTTTCTGAATTTTAGCACATTATCACTTTAGCAGGATAATGAATGAAAGAGGCTATTCATAAAGAAATTCAATCTTCATGAATAGCCCCATAAGTATGGTGTTAATCAAACTTCAACCCTTTTAACGCGTCAGCCAACGCACTATTCAAAGGTCCTTCATCTTTGTCCTGGTTCTTTAAATATTTTTGTACTGTCCGTTTATCCACTTTTCCGACGGATTCTTTTTTCCGGCGTTCCTGGAAAACAGAAAGTTTCTCACGATATCCACATTTACATGCGAAGATTTGGCCCTCACCCTCGCCACGCAGCTCAAGTTTTTTATGGCATTGTGGACAGCGCGCGTTTGTAACACGTGAGACATTTTTACGATGCCCACATTCCCGATCTTGGCAAACGAGCATTTTTCCCTTTTTGCCATTCACTTCAAGCATTGGTTTTCCACAGTCAGGACAATTTTTTGTAGAAATATTATCGTGCTTATATTTTTTATTACTTGCTTTAATTTCAGCCACGATTTCTTTCGTGTAGTTTTTCATTTGGCTGATAAACACTTCTTTTTTCAACTTGCCATGCGCAATTTGATCAAGCTTTTGTTCCCACTCCGCTGTTAAAGCAGGGGATTTTAGCTCTTCCGGCACTAAATCCAGCAATTGCCGGCCTTTGGAAGTAATATGAATGTCTTTGCCTCGTTTTTCGATTAAGAACGAGTTGAATAGCTTTTCAATAATGTCGGCTCGTGTTGCAACAGTTCCCAGTCCACCCGTAGATTTTAATGTTTCTGCGAGGTGTTTATTGGTTGTTTCCATGTACTTTACAGGGTTTTCCATTGCCGAAAGTAATGTCGCCTCATTAAATCGAGCTGGCGGATTTGTTTGTCCAGCCGTTTGGGCGATCAGTTTCACAATTAATGTATCGCCTTTTTCGATGCGAGGTAAAATCTGTTCTTTCAAATCATCTGACGCATCGTCATCTTCAAAGCGATTATTGTAAACTTCTTTCCAGCCACTTGAAATAATCGTTTTTCCACGAGCCACGAAGTTCTCATCACCGATTTTGGCTCGCAGCGTTAACTGCTCGTACTCGAATGCCGGGAATAATACCGCTAAGAAACGTTTGACGACTAAATCATAAATTTTACGCTCTTTATCTGTGAAGGCTGAGAAGTTTACATAGCTTTCTGTTGGTATTATCGCATGATGGTCTGATACTTTGCTGTCATCAACAAAAGCTTTAGAAGCTTTAATAGGCTTACTTAAGACCTTATTAGCTAATGGACGATATTCACCTATTGCACATGCTTTCAACCGTTCAGGGAGTGTTCCGACAATGTCAGAAGAAATGTAGCGCGAATCAGTACGAGGATACGTTAAAACTTTATGCTGCTCGTACAGCTTTTGCATAATGTTTAACGTTTCCTTAGCAGAGTAGCCAAAGATTTTATTCGCATCGCGCTGCAATTCTGTTAAGTCATAAAGACCCGGAGAAAAAGATTTCTTAGGCTTTTTCTCAATTTCCGTTACAATAGCGTTTTGTCTGCCAAGCTTTTTGACAATGGCCTCAATTTTTTCTTTATCGAAGCTTCGGCTGTTTCCTTTTGAATCCTGCCAAGTCAGCTTTAGTTGGTTGGATGTTTGGGCTTCAATGCCGTAATAGGATTGCGCTCTGAAGTTTTTGATTTCGTCCTCACGTGCTGCAATTATCGCAACAGTAGGTGTTTGTACACGTCCGCAGTTTAGTTGGGCATTGAACCTAGTCGTTAAAGCACGTGTTGCATTCAGCCCAATATACCAGTCAGCTTCTGAACGTGCGACAGCTGAAGCATATAAATTGTCATAAGACTTGCCAGGCTTCAAGTTTGCAAAACCATCTTTAATCGCTTTATCAGTAACAGATGAGATCCATAGACGTTTAATAGGTTTATTGACTTTTACTTTATCAATAATCCAACGTGCAACTAATTCTCCCTCTCTCCCTGCATCCGTGGCCACGACTATTTCGTTGACATCATTCCTAGTCAGTTGACTCTTAACGGCATTAAATTGTTTCCCGGTCTGCCTAATGACTGTTAACTTCATACGTTCAGGCAGCATTGGCAGGTCTTCTAATTTCCATGTTTTATATTTCACATCATAATCTTCTGGGTCAGCAAGCGTGACAAGGTGTCCTAGTGCCCAGGTAACGATATATTTCTCGCCTTCTAGATACCCATTTCCTTTTTTATTACAATGAAGCACACGTGCAATATCACGTGCGACAGAAGGTTTTTCAGCAATTACAACACTTTTTGCCATTTTTAAAACATCCTTTCAAATTACAGTAAGTTAAATATAGCATACGTCTCTAATGGATTCAGTAATTCCGAAACTTCAACTACATTATTGTTAAACAATGATAGGAAAGCTGTCTCTTTTTTTCTTGTATTCCCTTCCACTTGAATAGTATGATAAATTGGCACGATTTTTGGAAATGGAGATTTTTTAATGCGGATTAGAGATTGGGATACGAATTTAAAGGTTCGCCTGTTCGGTGAGGCGGCCATGAATATTACTTATTGGATGTTCTTTCCGTTTCTGTCGATATATTTTGCAGAGGAATTCGGCAAGAGCAAAGCTGGTTTGTTATTGGTTTTTTCACAACTATTTGCGGTGGCGGCCAACCTGTTGGGCGGCTACTGTGCCGACCGATTTGGGCGGAAACGAATGATGGTTCTCTCTGCCATCGGGCAAGGGTTTTCCTTTTTAGCTTTTTCAGCAGCAAGTTCTCCCTGGTTTCAGTCCCCAATACTTGGATTCGCAGCGTTTGCGGCGGCCGGTGTTTTCGGCTCCTTTTATTGGCCGGCAAGCCAGGCCATGGTTGCGGACTTAGTGGAGGAAAAACACCGCAGCCAGGTATTCGCCATATTTTATACATCTATCAATATTGCAGTAGTCATCGGCCCAATTTTAGGCGGGATTTTTTATGCCCATTACCGCTTTCAGTTATTGCTTGCCGCTGCGATTGTTTGTATGATGCTTGGCATTATTTTAGGAAAATTAACAAAAGAAACAGTGCCCGTTCAAAAAACTTCAGCTTTATCCGTCAACGGAAAATGGTACTATTTTATAATTAATCAATTTCGGGATTATGCAATCATTGTACGGGATAAAACGTTTCTCTTGTTTATCGTGGCGGGGGTTTTAGCCGGCCAAACATTTATGCAGTTGGACCTATTGTTTCCTGTGTATATGAAGGATGTTGTTCACAATCAAAATCTACTTTCTTTTGGGGATTGGTCATTTAAGGTTGGCGGCGAGCAAGCCTTTGGAATGGTGCTTGCCGAGAATGGCCTGCTGGTTGCGTTATTAACTGTCATCGTGACCAAATGGACAGCTAATTTTAATGAAAGAAATATTTTCGTATTTTCATCGGTTGTATACGGAGTTTCATTGATTCTGTTTAGCCAAACGCAGTGGATTTGGGGATTGATGTTGGCAATGGCGGTATTTACTTTTGCAGAATTGATGGGTGCAGGTCTCCAGCAAAGCTTTGTGTCCAAACTTGCCCCCGAACATATGCGGGGCCAGTACTTTGCGGCAGCGAGCCTGCGGTATACCATCAGCCGAACCATCGCCCCGTTGTCCATCCCGATGACCGTTTGGATTGGATACAACTGGACATTTTTTGTACTATTTTTGCTCACTCTCCTCAGCGCCTTCTTTTATTGGCTGATGTTTTATTCATTTGAAAAAGAATCTATTAAACTGGGATCCTAGCTGAGCAGGGTCCCTTTAATTAATGTTCAAATTTCAGACAAAAAATTGTACTAAATTATTCACAATTACCCCTTTTAGTATTATACTTAGAGTGTAAACATTACATATTTCAAAGGCGGTGGACAAAGTGGAATTGTCAACATTTATGGCTCCCACTTCATTGTCAGGCATTATTACATTTATCGTTTTATTTTCCGCAGGGGTATATTTTAATATAAAAGTTTATGGCAGCAAACTGCAGTAGGAACACTATTCCTGCTGTTTTTTTTTGCTTAAAACACTGCCCCTCTATCATTTTCTTTTTCAAAATAAAAACGCTACAATAAAGGAAGATTCTGATAAAGGAGATTATACATATATGAGCCATTTTCAAACTAACCTTGAAAAATACGCGGAGCTTGCAGTTAAAGTCGGCGTCAATATTCAAAAAAATCAAAGCCTATTGGTCAACGCTTCCTTGGACGCAGTCGAGTTTGTCCGCTTAATCGTTAAAAAGGCTTATGAAGCGGGCGCCCGCAATGTCATTGTCAACTGGGCCGATGATGTAGTTACAAGAACCAAATATGAACTGGCACCAGATGAGGTATTCAACGAATACCCGCAGTGGCGGGCTAAGGAAATGGAAGAATTGGTTGAGCAGGGTGCTGCCTTTATGTCGGTGGTGTCTTCAAGCCCAGACTTGCTAAAAGGCGTTGACCCGCAGAGGATTGCCAACTTCCAAAAGGCTGCCGGAAAAGCAATGACTAAGCATCGTCAAGCGATTCAATCAGACAAGGTCAGCTGGACTGTCGTTGCCGCAGCGTCCCCTGCCTGGGCTGCCAAAGTGTTTCCGAGCGAACCTGCCGAAAAGCAGGTTGAAAAGCTTTGGGATGCTATTTTTAAAGCAGTCCGTGTGGATGCTGAAAACCCGGTTGAAGCCTGGAAAAAGCATGATGAAACCCTTCATGAAAAAGTCACATACCTCAACGAAAAACGGTATGCAAAGCTTCATTACAAAGCACCTGGCACAGACTTAACAATTGAGCTGCCGAAAAATCATCTGTGGGTTGGCGCAGGCAGTGTCAATGAAAACGGTGTAGAGTTTATGGCCAACATGCCAACAGAAGAGGTCTTTACGGTTCCATTAAAAACTGGCGTAAACGGCACCGTCACAAGCACGAAGCCGCTCAGCTACAGCGGAAATATCATTGACCGTTTTTCAATTACCTTTGAAAAAGGCAGAATTGTCGGGGTAAAAGCTGAAGAAGGCGAAGAAGTTCTGAAGCATCTTGTGGAAACCGATGAAGGCTCCCACTATCTTGGTGAAGTGGCACTAGTTCCGTATAACTCGCCAATCTCCCAATCTAACATTCTGTTCTTCAACACATTGTTTGATGAAAATGCCTCAAACCATCTTGCTATCGGAATGGCATATTCTTTCTGTATCGAAGGTGGCAAAAAAATGTCTGCCGATGAATTAAAGGAAAACGGGCTAAACGAGAGCATCACTCACGTTGATTTCATGATTGGATCGACTGAAATGGACATCGATGGCATTACCGCAGATGGACAGACAGAACCTATTTTTAAAGCAGGAAATTGGGCGTTTTAATCCAATCAAAAATCAAAAATGAAAGAGCAGGCACTCTAAGGCCTGCTCTTTCTCTATTGACTATAAATAACCGTACCATCCGGCTTTTTCATAATCTCATCACGCATTTTGTTTAGCTTTGATACAGGATCATTCGGAATCAGTATTCCCAGCAACTTTGAAATCCCCAGCGTGTTCAATAAGCTTTCTTCGATCTTTACCAATTGGTTAGTCAGAGTCGTGTCTGCCGGACATACCTGATTTAGGTCAACCTTTTTTGTTAATGCCTCATCGATTAATTGCAAGCCCAGTTCCTTCGTGATTACACCGTTTGCAGACTGAAGCTTTGAACAAACTGTCTGCACCGTCTGATTTGCCGTATTAACCGTACCGTTTACCACCGGTTCTAGCGGTTTGATGACAGGCTCCAACTGCTGCACGACCGGTTCTAGCGGTTTTAGTGCAGGCTTAAGTGGATTTAAAGCTGGTTCCAGCGGCTGCAATACTGGATCCAAGACGGTTTCTACAGGTCTCAAAACCGGGTCTAGTACACTAACAATCGGGTCTAACGGTTTTAAAACAGGCTCTAATGGCTTTGTCACTGGACTTAGCGGGTCCGTGATTCCACCAATTACGTCCTGAAGCGGGTCAGTAATTTTTCCAACCAGATCCTCCGAAGCCCCAGCAGTGTTACTATCAGCACAGGTAAGCGGCAGGTGTCCCGACATGATTTTTTCAATTTCCTTTTTCAATTGCTCCAAAGGAAGCTTGCTTAAATCTTGAAGGATTTGCAGCTTGCCCGGCTTTTCAGGGCCAGCGTTTCCTGAAACCGTTTTTAGTGTCAATTGATTGATGACGCTGTCATCTGACTCCATAAAGTGAGCCACCATCGTAACATTTTCCATCCCTAGCTGTGGGACTGTTTCTGCCGCATGGATACAGGCTCCTTTAAAGGAAATGGCCGAGATATCAACTGTCATTCCATATACGGTAACTGGTCCTTTTGCATTTAAGAAAATGCTTATTGGTCCGTTGCCGGAATTAACCCGCTTTGTTAATTTCATACCATATATCGTAGCCGATTTATATTTAATTTGCAGCATCGGCTTTTTGTCAGTTGCAGATGTTTCTCGCTCTACAATGGAAGCTGACATCCCAGTCCCAACCACTCGGTCTGCCTCAATGATAAAGCCTTCCATATCGGTTGTTGTTTCTGCCCTAGCACCGTAACTGAAAGAGAAGAGCGAGAAAAACATGATCGCAACACTGCAGCTTATCAAGAAAGATTTGTTTTTCCACCACATAATTTGGTCTCCTTTAGAAGGTGAAGGTGTGTTGAACGGTTTCTTCGACACCGCTTGACCTTGTAGACTTCACTTTAGCCGGTCCCAAGTGCCATGCTGTCAAGAGCGAACCTCCGATAATTCCAAAGATTGTTCCAAAGAGAAACCCGCCTAACGCCCCAATTACAGATAATATCGATAGGAATATTGTAAAAATCCCTAGAATTCGTGACGCATTAGGGAAAAATAAGGCAATGATTCCGATTAACGTTATCATCCCGCCAAATAATAAACCAATAACGGCAATCGACCCAGGAAGGAAGGTGCTTAAATATAAGTTTAACGGTACCCATAAAATCATCAGCCCGCTTATAATTGTTAGCATGGCACCCCAAAACGGCCGCTTTTTTCGCCATTTTTTCATACTAGTTCCCTCCTTATTTTTTAATTCTTTCTACAGTCAGCTTCATACCGTTCATATTAATCGTTTTCTGGAAAAGGTAATGCGTTTTCAATTTGGCGTGTTCCAAGATAATGGTCGAAGATTTTTGCTGGAATTGCTTTTGCCAGTCATCACTGTGATTCTCCTCGAGGACCAGGTTCTGGAACTTGGCATCTGCTTCAATAAGGCCGGCATCATGCTGCAGTCCGCTGATTTGAACTGGCTTGGAAGCCTGAATTTTGACTCGTATCCACTCACTGCCTACCTTAAAATCCTTGTATAATTGCAAATTGGTAATCGTTAGATTTTCAATAAGGTTTGTTCCTTGTGGTGCAGAATCCTCTGAGCTTGTTTCCCCCATCTTTGGATAGAAGGTATACCCTGTGCCTTCTAATTTATCAAACTCAACATAGAAATCACCTACACCCGCAATTGGCACTGCATAAGCGACACCAGAAATGCCGAATGACACTAACAGCAGTCCCAGAGCTAAAAACCCCGCTGTCAATGCTGACCAGAAAGCTTTCTTACTAATTGTTCCTTCAAGTTGAACTGGATTTTCCATAAAAACCCTCCTACAATTCCGAATATTTAAATAATAATTACTTACTTTACCTTACACTTCTTTTTAGACAACTACAATCACTGAAAATATCGGAAATTTATAAGGACCCCCGTCAAATGTCGGGGTAATACTACTAAGGGCGTATTGGAAATTTTTCCAATCCATATTATTATATAAATATAGATTGTCCGGAGGTGGAAGCTTTATGGAAGAAAAAGTGGAGCGGCTCTTATTAAAAGGACTTTCCATTCTTTACGAGCTAAGTTCACCCTTTTTAAAAGAGTGGAAGATACTTATGCCTTCATTAAAATATCGCAATCAAAGTTTAGTTGATGAAATTGATGTCATTATTCAGTTTGCTATTAAAGATGTATTTCAAAATAAAAGCCTTAATGCTGATTCTTTTATCCTATCCTTGCTTGCCGAATGGCAAAAGCGTTTTTCCAGCAAGCATGATGAATATGAAGCCCTTTCTCTTGTCACAACCATTGAAAATATGTTTCACAAGCTTCTGGACAGAAATCCAGAGTCCACATTTCTTGACCATCAGGCCATCCAAGCTTTTTTCATTAGAATACTAGACCAGGCACTTCTTAGTCAGGACATGGAATACCGAAACGAAAACAGCGCAAAAATCATTATTGAAACTAATGTTCTCCCTCTGAAGTGGGTTGCCATTGTGAAAAAAGACAAAGAAGAGTATGTCATCGATAGCGTTGTCTGTTCCGATGAGAATCCAGTAGACGGCCATTTGCTTGAAATGTGTAAAAGCTTAAAGGCTCGGGAAATCGGCCACCTATCCATTGCAATTGAAAGATTAATAGGCCAAAACTCGGGTGATTCTCCCCTTATCCAAATTCCTTGCTTAAATGACACCCTGCTTATTTGCCTTGAGAATGAGAATTTTCAAGTAAAAGAACAGCAAATCGATTTTATTAGGGAAATGTATCTTCATCAGCTAAAGCTTTACCATTTGGAAAGCAAAATTGATTGGAAAAATACTTCGCTTTTATTTTTACAGCACCTGCTTCTTTCCCGCAGTGCAGGCGATGCTGTTAATGCGATTACGACAGGCCTGGTTGAATATATGCCATTCGAACGCTGTGCCTTATTTTTATATAATCAGTATGAAGAAAAAGGGATTGGTGTTTCCGGTCATAATGTCAGCACATCGTCCGTCCAGCAAATTAGGGAGGAGATTTTTAAACTTCCCCTAATTAAAAAGTATCTAAATTCGTTAACGCATTCACAGCCTCTCTTTTTTTCCAATGCCGCAGAAGTGCTGCCAGAAAAATATATTCATGAATTTAAACTTCGCTCGTTAGTTGTGCTGCCTATTTTTGTTCCGACAAAAAACAAACTGATTGGAATCGCCATCTTGGACCAAGGGGAATATTCTGATTTTCTTGTGTCGAATCAAACCTTAACCACACTAATTAAATTTGGCCATTACGCTGGGGAGTTGTTGTTTTCCATTTGGGATGAGGCTCTCCAGCAGTTCGGAAGCTTTGACACACTGTTAACACCTAGGGAGAAAGACGTGCTAAAACTGATTGCCGAAGGAGCTTCCATTAGTGAAGCAGCTAAGGAGCTCCATTTAAGCAGCTACACAGTGCGTGATTATGTGTCGGTTATTATTCAAAAACTAGAGGCAAAAAACCGGACGGATGCGGCTGTCAAGGCGATTAAAATGAAATTAATTTCTTAGGTCTTTGGTCGGGGTTGCAGAAGTTTGCACTTATGGGTACAATTTTATATTAGCCATTAAGTGGAGGTAGAATTGTATGTGGAATGAATTTAAGCAATTTGCGATGAAAGGCAATGTCATCGATTTAGCAGTCGGTGTTATTATCGGCGGAGCGTTTGGGAAAATCGTCTCATCATTAGTTGCCGATGTGATTATGCCAATCATTGTATTGTTGACCGGGAAAGTGGACGTTAAAGACCTGGCCTATAAAAGTGTTAAATACGGTCAATTTATCCAAAATGTCATCGACTTCTTTATTATCGCCTTTACAATATTTCTATTTGTAAAATTTCTTAACCGCTTTAAGAAGAAGAAGGAAGAGGTAAAAGTGGAGGTAAAAGTCGACCGGACTGAGGAATTGTTAGCTGAGATTCGCGATTTGCTAAAAGAAGACAAAGTTTTTTTACGAAAAAATGAAACTCCTTGACCACTTTTTCGTATATCTTTAATGTAAGCAAATTATTTATGAGGTGAAGATAAATTGTATAATACACAAACTTCGACTGAAATGATGCCATCGGTATTACGGACGTTTGCGTTATCCCTTGCCATTGCCTTTGTTGGAACGATGGCCGGTGTTTATGTTCCTCCTGCCTTATTTATGCCATTAGCTATTTTAGAATTCATCATGATTCTTGCTGCTGTTTTCTTTAGAAGAAGGAAAGCCATCTCTTACTCTTTCCTTTATGTCTTTACGTTTATTTCGGGAATTACCCTGTATCCGATTGTCGCTTATTACGCAGCAACTGCCGGTGCCAATGTTGTTGTCATGGCGTTTGCTACAACAACCGTCGTATTTGGAGGAATTTCCATTTATGCGGCTAAATCCAAACGGAACTTCTCGTTCCTTGGCGGATTTCTGCTCGCTGCCCTGCTTGCGTTAGTAGCAATTTCCATTTTCAACATTTTCTTTCCGTTAAGCTCAACCGGGATGCTTGCCTACTCCTTCATCGGGGTACTGGTATTCAGCGGATATGTCCTTTTTGACATCAGCCGAATGAAGCATTACGGTGTACGCCCGGAAGATGTTCCAATGATGGCGTTAAGCCTGTACCTAGACTTTGTCAACCTATTCATCAGCATCCTGCGTATTTTCGGGATTTTGAATAGCCGTGATTAATTTCATATAACAAAAGGAGCTTGAGAACACACTCAAGCTCCTTTTGTTATATAAGTTCCAACCCCCGTTGAATTAATTGTTTGATGGAAGGGCCCCAACCCATTTGGTGAAGTGTTCTTATTAATCCTTGAACATTAGAATGGCCTGCATCATGTAATTGATAAAGTTCCAGAATTTCCAACCGCAATAACCACTCTTTTGGATAGTTGTCATCAAGGAGAGCTGTAATTTTCCCTACCTCCGAGGCATTCCAATTAGAGCTTTCGCGAATTTGGCGAATCGATTCATAAAGGCTTTCAAGTTCGGTTTCACAATCCCTTACCGTTTCTTCTTCAAGCGGTATTGCAGGCTGCATATCAAAAAAGGAGTATGGATCGGCGGCACCTGCAAAAACGGATGTAATTCCCGCCCCGACAGCCATGTCAAAGGTTCCCCAATCGGGCTTAAATAAAAGTTGATTCTTATGCCTTACCGTACAATCCTTAAATGAAATGAGAATCGGTTTCCCCTCAGCAAGCAGAATCTTCGTAACTATCCCTTCCACTTTAATACCACTTTCAAAACACAGGCTTGTTGGGCTATCCTCGTAAATTCCCAAGGCATGCAATTGTTCCGTTTTGCAATCCTCCAGAACAATCCCGTCTGCTAAGCGGCCAATCGGTGTTCCAAACCCTTTTCGGTGGGTTTCCGTACTATGACCTGTTAACTGTATATCATCAAAGGATAAGGCTGTCGGCCCGTTTGTCCGGAAATAAACGGCTTCCTCCCTGTCATCCTTAATCAACTCAGCCAGCGTCCCAGTTATCTGCAGGCCTGAGGAAAAAACAATCGTGGCGATTGCTTCCGTTCTTAATGCTTTTTCAAGGCTTTCCGTACCGCCTTTCCTGAAGGCCATTGTTTCGGCGAATTCATCAATTTCCGCAGCTAATTCTGCAAAGCTGCTACATACAAATAACTGTGGCTGCGGCTTGGTCACATCATACGGGGTGTGGATACATCCCTCAACGGAAAAGGGAATTTTCCGTACATCATCTGCAAGACAGCTTTGGCTTTCACCTACTGAAGAAAGAAGCCCTGCCCCGTAAATTTTTGGATAATCTAGGTCGCCAATTAATCCGTATTCAACCGTCCACCAGAAAAGCCGGGAAACTTTGTCGGCCTCTGTTAATCCCTTTACCTTCTTTCTTGCCTCGGCAACCCTATTCTCTGCTTCCCTTACCTGCTCGGGAGTAGATTTTGGGTCTTCTGCTACAATCGTTAAATGGCGTACCGCTTTAAATACCTCCAGCTTTTCCTTGCTTGAGAGAGCCTTTGCCCCCATTTCCCCTATTTTTCTAACAAACTCGCGGTATGATGGGTCCAAGAGAATAGGAGCATGTCCTGCCGCCTCATGGATAATATCCGGTGCAGGCGTATATGCGATATTTTCAATTTTTCGTATGTCTGTCGCGATTGGCAGAATGCGGTTTTCTAGAAAGCTATAAAAAGCGGCACCAGGAATCAAACCATCTATTGCTACAGCCCCCCAGCCAACTTGTGCTAATTTTTCATTCATTTCCTCAACCCTCGGAATCGATTCTATATTAATTCCAGAATCTTTCAATCCTTTTACATAAGCGGAATGAGCAATATTCTTCAAATAAAAATGGTTTTGCCGCATGACAAAACGCCAAACAGCGTGGTTAATCGGCGTATACTGCCGATAGTGCTGCTTGGCGATATATTGCTGCAGGTGGACAGGAATCTTTTTACTCACTGTGACCTTCCCCTTTTTTAAAAAATATTTATCTATAAAATATTATTCAATTTAGCGTTTTTAAAGTACTTTTGTCTAGTGTTCCATTGTTTTTGGAACAGTCCCCTTCATAAAAAAGGTAAGTCCAATTTTTTTGCAAACAGTAGCATAATGCATCAAGAACAATAACACCGAGCCTGTATTCATGCCAATAATGACTCCATTCATTCTCCACTCATACATCGAGCCAAGCCAAAGAATCAGAGCGAAGCCAATGACCGTCGACCAAATAATATGGAAAAACGCCTCTTTAATCATATCCAGTCCAATCATAAACGCCTGAAGCGGCATGATGAAGTAATGGAATAAGAAAAACGGCCAGAGCAACTGAAGATAAATAGCCGATGTTTCTGATTTAAAAAATAAAGAGGTTAACTCGGGTGCAAAAAAGTAAAAAATCGTAACTGCCGCAATACCATAGAAGAAGGTAAGGACCATTACCTGCTGAAGCATCTTTCTAAGCGATGAGTAATCCCGGTCAGAATGGGTTTTCGAGACGGCCGGGATTAGTACGATCAGCAAGGAGTGGGCTATAAACGCCGGGAAAAAGCCGATCGACATCGCCACTCCCATCAGCATCCCAAACTGTTCAGTCGCCGCTGTGTGAGTAAGGCCGGCATGGACTAGGGCCGCTTTGATAATAAAGGGCTGGATGGCACCCGTAAAAGCCGAAAACAAGCGCATGCTAGTGGTTGGAATAGAGACCGCCATTAAATTTTTCCTGACAAGCTTGCGATTGAGATTAGAAAACGGCTGGCGTTTCACGTGGTGATATTGAATCATGAACATGTAAATTAAATAAAGAAAGACGACAACTTCACTGCCAATCAGCGTCCCAAGGGCCACTAGCAAGGAGGTCTCAGCGTTAAATTCAAAAAAGCGGAACAGCGCAAACAAAAGCCCAAGCTGGACGGCTTTCCTGAGGAAATTAGAAATCGCAATCTTTCCCATTTGCTGCTTGCCCATAAAATAGCCTCTGGCAACAGAGGTAAAGGAAATCACCGGTATTAAGAGGAGCACAAGCCACCTGATGTATGGATGGTAGGTATCAAATACCGGGATAAACGGTATCAGCGCGGTTCCTGCCAGCAATAAGATACTTGTGAAGACAATTGTAAGTGTTATCGCATGATAGAGGATATTCCGATGATATCGTTCTTCTCTTTCCGCGACAAATTTCGAAATTGAGACAGGCAATTCAAAACTCGAAAGCAAGACAATGAGAAAAACGGTCGGAAGAATAGACATATACAGCCCGAGACCATGGGATCCCAATTCCCGCGCCAGGATCATATTAACCAAAACTTCAATTCCTTCACCTAAAAAAGCGGTTGCCGCCAAAAAGAAAATACCCTTGTAGTAAACAGCCATTTTGGATTCCCCTTTATCAATCTCACTTTTATAAACTTATGAGACAAGTTCTCGGATTAGTAGGGGATTTTTTCGGCGAATAAAAAAAAGGGCGCGTGGCCCTTTATGCTGTTGTTGTTACTGTTCGTTTTCTAATAAACCAAGTCATGAGAATAATGACGAGTACCAATGTTATTTGGGTTATGGTCGTTTCCATAGTAGGGTAAAGCCCGAGCCAATCAATAAACGGCAGGTTTTGAACCGTACTAGTTGGCAGGATGTTGGAAATTTGCAAAGCATGAATGCTGATTCCAAGAATTTTAAAGGCCAAGAAGTAGATTAAGATAGTAGCCACTTTAAAAAATAGGCTGATCGGTATTTTCACGCTGTAGTGAATAATCGCAAAGCCTACAACAGCGAGAATGGCAATGGCCAGCACGACACCAATCACAAGCTGCTGCAAACTGATATAAGGAGTTATTCCAGCATAGAAGATAATCGTCTCTGCCCCTTCGCGGAATACTGACAAAAAGCTGATAAAAGCAAAGGAAATAAGACTCCCTTTGGCAATCGCCTGCTGCATCTGTTGGTTAATTAACTTATTCCAACTGCCGATACTTGATTTATTATGCAGCCATGCGCCCACTGTCAGCATCATGATCACAGCCACTACTCCAGTAATTCCTTCGATATATTCCCGGCTCGAAGCTGCTGTAATGTTTGAAAAAATGATATTGATAATGACCGCCAAAACCGCACTCGCCACAATCCCAGCTGCTACTCCGCCCCAAATCCACTTTTGTTTCGCTGTCTGGCCCATTTTCTTTAAAAAAGCTAATAGCGTAGCAACGATTAATAAGGCCTCCAGCCCTTCACGCAATAGAATCAAGGCGGCATCCCATAAGGAATAGTTCATTTTGCTGGTTAAAGGCTCCAACCGCTCATTAAGATCCTTTACAACGTCCAGCGCTTTTTGGGAATCCACTGTTTTAGAGTTTAAAATACTGATGGCTGTTGGAACTTTCGTTTCGAGGTCGCTGTAAAGCTTACTGTCTCTCGTTTGCACATCGCCTTCGACCATCGGCCAGATAGTAAGAACTTCATTTAATTCATTTGAGGCCAGCGGATATTGTTTACCTGCAATCTGTTTTTCTGCTTTAGTTAATAGATTGGCTAGGTCCGTTAATGTGTAGCTCTCATTACCCTGTTTAGGAATCTTGCCAGCTAAAAAATCTTCAACCTCTTTTTTTAGAAGCTTTAGATTTTGTCCTGCCTTGTCAAGATCGGCCGGCTCTTGGGTAATCCCAATCCGGATAAGAGCCATATATTTTTCAATGTTCCCGTACGCAGTAATACTTGAATCATGAACAATTTTTTCCGATGCAGTCCACTGATTCATGAGAGTCTGGTATTGTGCTTTTAGTCCCTCTGAGTTCCCCTGTGTGATGGACTGCTGAAATTTTTCAATCTGCAGCAGCATCGCTTTTACCTTTTCTTTTTCCTTGGCTTTGTCAACCGGGTTCTGTTCCTGATCGTATTTCACGACAGAACTGGAAAGAGTAGATAGGCTTTTCGAAAGCGTTTCTAGATTTACATTCTTGTTTTTTAGCAGGCTCTGAACCTCTTTAAGCTCTTGATCCACATTTTTCGCCTGTTTACTATCCGTCTTCTTTAAGGAATTCCACTCCGATGCAAATGATTCAATGTTTTTGGAAACTTCAGCAGTATCACCTGCTTTTGCCTTCATAAGGCTGTCACCAATCAAAACAAAAAGCTCATCATGATTTTCTGCTGCTGTTCCATGATAGGCTGGCTGGAAAAATAAAACCAACGCCAATATTAGTAAAAATGGTCTCCACATGTTAAGCCTCTCTCCTTTAAAAACGGAAAACATTAACGAAAAAGTGTTTCTCCGATAAACCCGCCTTGTTTGCATCCTGGTAAACAAGCAAAAATGGCACTGCCGCGGTGGGTCGTATATTCATTTAATTTATCCATTTTCGCAAGCCGCTCTTGAATCGGGATAAATTGCTTGCTTGGTTTCCGCTGAAAACAAATGAACAATAGTCCGGCATCAAAGCTTCCCGTTTTCATATCCATGCCATTGGAATAAGAGTAAGCTCGGCGAAGAATTTGCTGAGTACCGTCCCCGTGTGAAAGGCGGACGTGTGAATCCGCCGGGATGTAATATTCACCCTTGTCATTCTTTTTCTTTAAATCCAGCTTTTCAAATTCCTTTTTCTGGCCAAGCGGTGCTCCATTGTCCCGATAGCGACCAAAGGTATTCTCTTGTTCCTTTAAGTTCGTACGGTCCCAAACCTCGATATGCATTTCAATTTTCCGGACCACCATGTAACTGCCGCCTGCGAGCCAATCCGGTCCATCTCCAGTCTGAACCCAAACCTGTTGATTCATTTGGTCCCCGCTGCTCACATCCGGATTTACCGATCCATCCTTGAAGCCAAACAGGTTCCGCGGAGTTTTCTCTTTTGGATCAGCTTGCTTCGAACGCTGGAATCCTGGCTGTGCCCATCTTAAGGTTGCTTTCCCTCTGGCAATCCTAATCAGATTGCGAACCGCATGAAAAGCGACTTGCGGGTCATCTGCACAAGCTTGGATACATAGGTCGCCGCCCGTCCATTCCGGTTCTAATGCATCGAGCGGAAATTTCGGAAGGTCCGTTAACTCTGCTGGCTGCTTAGCTTTGAGTCCAAAGCGGTCTTGGCCGTCCTTTTGAAAAAGACTTGGTCCAACACCAAAGGTAATTGTCAGGTTTGATGCCGATAAGCCCTCCGCTTCCCCGGTGTCTTTTGGCGGTAGGAATTCATTGCTGGTAAGATCCCCAACAGGTTTCCCCTCTGTCATTAATGCCGCTGCCTGTGACCAGTACTTAAAGAGTCTGGCAAGTTCCTCTTTATTAGCGGCTGTGACATCTAGGGCTGCAAAATAAAGATGGTTTTGCGTTTTCGTTGTAATGCCGCCTTGATGATTTCCATAAAACGGGACAATTTCAGCTTTGGCAGTACTTGTTGCCTCTCCCTCACTGATGGACAGGATGCCTCCTAATCCGGATGCTCCGATGAGAACCCCTACACCGCCGGCTCCTGCTGTTTTCAAAATATCCCTGCGCGTAAATTTCTGACTTGTCATAGGTGATTCAGTTTTTGACATGTTAGGATGCCTCCGTTACGACTCCGATTTGGGAAAGTGGTTCAGCAAGGGCGTCAATCGCCTGGCTAAGCCCTTTCACTTCCTCCTGAGATAAATCTGTATAGACCTTATATCCGGAATCTTGTTTATGTTTGTTTAATAGATTGTAAACATCCGCAAAACGTGCTTCGATTTCCTTTGAAACGTCCGCATCTTTCTTTTCTAACTCTGGTTTTAATAGCTGATAGATTTTCTCCGCCCCCTCCAGGTTCGCGGCAAAATCATATAAGTCAGTGTGAGAATAACGGTCTTCCTCTCCAGTAACCTTGGAAGTGGACACTTCATTTAAAAGGTCGACTGCACCAGTGATTAACATTTCTGGTGTCACCTCAACCGTTTCCACTTTAGCTCTCAATAGATTTACATCCTTCTTCAACTGATCGGCATATTGTTCATAGCCTTTTGTTGTATTTTCAATCCATAATCCTTTTTCAATGCGGTGATAACCGCCCCACTCTGCTTCAGGTACATCGCCCTCACGCGCATCAATTTTTGGATCAAGGTCACCGAACACCTCTGCAATCGGCTCCGCCCGTTCATAATGCATGCGTGCAGTTGGGTAAATCTCCTTTGCCTTTTCGATGTCACCTCTTTTAACAGCCGTCGTAAAGCTCTCAGTAGCCTTAACAAATTCCTCTATTTCTCCGATTGCGTATTTTCGGTACTCATCAGTCACTCCTTTTAGGGCTGCTGATTCGATTTTCTTTGATTCTTGTGGTTTTTGGGCCGCTGTTTCCTCATTAGGTTTGCTGCACCCAAACAAAAGACTGCTTGAGATTAATAGAATTCCAGATACTTTAAGTAATTTCATATTTATGTAATCCTCCGATATTAATTTAGAATGATAATCATTATCATTGATAATTATAATAACAGCAATTGAGAAAGATTTTCAATTGTTTTTTATTAAAAAATTTGAGAATGGTTTCGCTCACGACATAATTTGGTCGCCTCAAGACAAATTTTCGAACCCTCTCTACATGATTTCAGGTCCTCACGACATTTTTTGGAACAATTTGGATTCCCCTAGCACAAAACAAAAAAGACTCCCCACTCATGGAAAGTCCTTTGAAAAATTTATTGAATCAACGAATGCTTAAATGCATAAATAACCGCCTGGGTGCGGTCCTGGACATTGAGCTTGCTTAAGATATTGCTGACATGTGTTTTGACGGTTTTTAAAGCGATAAAAAGTTCGTCAGCAATTTCCTGATTGGTCTTGCCCTGGGCCATTAAAAGCAAAATTTCAAGTTCGCGGCTGGTTAGGTCCTCATGGGGCAGATGCTGGCTTTTTTGACGCATTTTCACCATCATTTTTCCGGTTACTTCCGGCTCAAGAACGGTTTGGCCCTGGTAAGTGGCACGAACAGCATTAGCGATTTCACTCGCCTTTGAGGTTTTCAACATATAGCTTGTTGCCCCAGCCTCCAACGCCGGGTACACTTTTTCATCATCCAAGAAGCTGGTCACGATAATGATCCTGGCTTCCGGCCACTGTTCGATAATCTGCCGTGTTGCCTCAATTCCGTCCATTTCCTTCATGACCAAATCCATTAAAATGATATCCGGGCGCAGCTGCAACGCCAGCTCCACTCCAGTTTTTCCATTATCCGCCTCACCGACAACCTCAATATCAGGCTGTGCTGAAAGATAAGCGGACACCCCAATTCTAACCATTTCATGATCATCGACAAAGACTACTCTAATCATCCGCACCCTCTCCATAACTCATCAACGGGACCTTCACTTCTAGCCTCGTCCCTTTATTTTTCATACTGACAACCTTTAAAGAACCGCCAACTTCCAGCGCCCGCTCATGCATATTCTGCATGCCATAAGAGCCGGCCTTCGCAGATTCAATCTCAAAACCAATTCCATCATCGACCACCCTCATGATAATCAGATGGTCTCGCTTGATTAACAGCACATCCAGTTTTTTCGCCTTCGCATGGCGCAATGTATTGGAAACCGATTCCTGAAGAATCCGGAAAAGATGATCCTCAACACCCTTATCAAGCGGAAACTCCTCTACCTTCCACTGAATATCCATCGATACCTTTTGCCTTAATTCGAGCAGCAGCTCCTCAATTCCTTCCTGGAGTGATTTGTTCTTTAAGGCAATCGGACGCAGATGGAGAAGGAGTGCCCGCATCTCAAGCTGGGATTGATGAATCATTTCTTCCACCATTTTTAACTGTTTTGACTCAAAGGATTCCGCAGATACTTCCCTTGTCTCATTGATGGCTGACATCATCATCGAGGCTGCAAATAGCTGCTGGCTGACGGAGTCGTGCAGTTCTCGTGCTAACCGATTCCGCTCCTGTTCAATTATTTCCTGAATGCGCGCTTCCTGGTCCTCCACCTTTTCAGTGGCGAGACGCTGTGAAAGCTTTGCCTGCTCCGCCAGCTGTTTGCCGATTTTTTCAATTCGTCCGGCAATCGCCTGCATTTCTGCCACCGGCTGTTTGCCAGTAACATCCGTATGCCTTCCCTCCTCCAGTTGATGGAGGGAGTGTTCAATACTGTGAAACTGCCTTCTCCAAAAAAGACCCGTCACAGCACCAAGCAGAATCCCGCCAGCAATACTGAAAGCGGGCACAAAAATGGCAATCGGAATATCCATGAAATTTCTCGTCCATAATTCTGACCAGTCTTTCAAAGGAAAAACTATCGTAAAAACGGCAGTAATCATAATCGCCAAACCTAAGGCAAAACTGATACTCCACATAATCTGACGGCCTGCTGCACTCATATACGGCTCACCTCTAAATTCCCGACGATGAGCGAAGTAAAGATTTTCACCTTGTGCTCGGCCTCTTCATAACCCGGTGTTTTTAATTGAAAAATCTGGTTAAACATTTTTGCTTCATGATGATCAAATACCGTTGAGGAACCGACCAGGCAGGAATGCTGGACACTGACGTCCACCTCATACGGGACGAGAATCTGCACATTTCCAATCAGGTTTCGGATCAATATGACCGTTTCCCCTTTTGGAAGCATCGTATAGCTAAGGTCAATGATTGTGTCGCCGATACCGGCCTGGATATTGATATCATTCCATTCATAAACACCGACCGGCGTTTTTTGCTGGCCCAACAAGATATTCTCAAATAATGGCTTTGTTTGAATGAGCATTTCTTCTTTAGATGTTTTTTCCGTTTCGATAATTTGCAAATCAATCTTATTAGGATTCTTTTTCGAGGTTATAAATTGTATAAAAAAGTGCAGTAAGATTGCTAATAGAAAAAATTTAAAAGTCATCATGTTTAAGACGCTGATGACAAAGAAAATGATTCCGCCGATGAAAAGCAGTTTGCCAGACTTTTTACCAGACCTTTTACGGCCCAAATAAACCATACCGCCTGCGATAAATAAAGAGAAAATGAGCCCGCTGTTGAAAAATAATATTTCTAAAAGCAATATGACCACGCCGACAAGCATCAGCCAGCCTAGATAGTCATTTTTTACATTTTTAAACATCGGTTCACCTCTCCTCTTGTTTTATGTATAGTCAAAAGGCGTAGGACCCTACGCCTTCTTTCATAAGAATACCATGTTTTGGTTAAGAAATGGACTTGCTTTCTTCCAATTTTATGTTTTTTTCTAGTTCGGCAACCCTTGCGTCAATCGTGCTGCGGTAATAAGAGCTGTTCACCTTGTGCTCAAGGCCATCAAGATAGTTCTCAATTTCCTTGAAGCGGGAGAAAGCTTTATCCGAATAGGTATTGGAGTCTAACACCTGATTCATGCGCTGGTTAGCACGCGTGACGTTCTCACGGCCCATCAGTTCCATCCGGCGAAGCTGCATGTCTTTCAGCTTATGCTTCATTTCTTCATATTTTCTTTCCAATTCCCCAAGCTGACCTTTTACCTGGTCAAGAGAGGCACTTAGGCGCTCGACACGGGCAGCATATTGCTGGAATTCGCTTTGAGCAAATTGATATAACTCTTCTTCTCCGGCTTTCGCAGCCACTTCTGCTTGATACTTTCTTTTCGCGGCCATTTCCGAAGCCTGATGGAGTTCTTTTGTAAATTCATCCCGCAGGCGGTACTGGCGCTCGACCAGTTTTCTTACCTTTTCAGTTTCCTGCTCGCTTTCACGAAGATATTGATTTAGCAGGGCAATCGGGTTTTTGTTTTCCTTTTGGTCAAGTGCCTCATGTAAATCGGCTAAAACAGTGTTTTTAATTCTTGTAAATAAGTTGGTCATGATCATACTCTCCTTTGATATTAGTTTTTGTTTAGATCGTTCCATTGTTTTTCAAAATTAACGAATGGATCGGATTCTTCCTTAAACTTGATGGTTTTGTTTTGATTCCATTTTTTGTAAATGATATATAGCACATATGCTGCGACGGCACCGATGATGGCAGGTACATTATGGAAAGCTGCCATCAGGACGATGAATCCGATAATCCCAAGACCTATTTTTGCCCAGATGGAATCTGCTTTTAAAAATTGCTTTGCTATGAAGTAAAGAAGCACCAGGCTGACCACTAATCCTACCATTGGACCGATAGTGGAAAGTAACACCACTGCGGCGATACCCCCCGCAACCAATAAACCAAACTTTTTCATTTTGTTGTTCACTCCCTTTCTTTATCTTGATTTCATCTTACCTTTTTCTCATGGTTTCCATAATTGCGCTAGAGCTTGATTTTTAGATAGGTCTCGAGACTTAGAAAGGGGTCGGCCCGAAGAAACATAAAAAGGGTCAGTTTCTTTTGAAACCGACCCTTCTTCCATGTTATTTAGATATAAACATTTGCACCCAATAATGCCCGTATGAACCGCCCTTTGCGTAACCAACACCGATATAAGTGTTAGAGCTTAAAATGTTGGCGCGGTGCCCAGAGCTATTCATCCATGACTGTACCACAGATGCCGGTGTTGTCTGCCCTGCAGCAATATTTTCGGCTGCACTGCGATAGGAAATTCCAAAACTCTTCATCATTGTAAACGGACTGCCATAGGTAGGACTTGTATGGCTAAAATAACCCTTGTCCCGCATATCCATCGCCTTATAGCGGGCAACCCGTGACAGCTCCCAATCCGCGGTCATCGGCTTTAAGCCATTTTTCGCACGCTCCTGATTGGTCAATTGAATCACTTGGTTCTCAATCGATTTTACCCCGCCTAAATCCGGTATCGTTACCTTTTGGCCAGGATAGATGAGAGCCGGATTTTTAAACTGGGGATTGGCAGAGATAATTTCCGAAAGACCTACCTGATACCTGACTGAAATTTTCCAAAGCGAGTCTCCCGGCTGAACCGTATAGATCTGCTGGGCAAAAGACACGCTTGGGATACAAAATAGAGCTAGCAAAAACAAGAAACTAAACCATAGAGATTTTTTCATTTTACACCTCCTCCGAATATAGAATTTTGATTTCAGGCTCAAAATATACAGGGAAGGATAAATATAATTTAAAGCCGATGTATACGAGGCTTGTGGAGGACTAAAAACGAGTGAAAGACATTTCCTGGATGACTTATATTATGTTAATTTTGGCGAGCTATCGTTTTACCCATTTAATTGTTTTTGATAAAATTACCGAATCGATTCGCAGGCCATTTATGAAAAAAGTAGAGGTAAAAACGGAGAACGGGGAGGTACATACCAAAGAGGTCCCAAAATCCCTGTTTGGTTACTTATTAAAGTGTTATTGGTGTGCCGGTGTCTGGAGTGCGATTATTCTGGGAGGCGCCTATTTGATTTTTCCCAAAATAACTTTAGTTTTTATTTTTATTTTTTCCATTGCCGGAGGCCAATCTATTATTGAGACGTTTGTCGGCGTCAATATTAAAAAAGTTGATTATTATTCAGAGCTAAAGAAAAAGGATAATTAGCAAGATTATTTCCCCTAGCGCATATATTTTTAAAAAGATTTTAAGGGGGAATATTGTGGGTGTCTGGTGGGTTACGACAATTGGCGTGGTGATTTGTCTTGGTCTTGCAGGTGGTGTATTGGTTCACTTTTTAAGAAGTGCCTTAGATATCGAAGACTCGACCCGTATAGATAAAATCGACAGCAATAACGAAACCCAATTTACAGACAAGTCTTAAATGGTGATATTCGCACGGACCCTGTTTACGCAGGGTTCTTTTTTATTTAGCTTACATTGATTTTTCATTTTAGGAAAAATTAAACAAGAGATTATTTTGGTAATGGAGGGTATTTATGAGTTCTAATAAAATTCCAAGATTCCCGAAGCCTTATTGGCGGGAAATCGAATTGCCTTCTTTTGAAGCCTTAAATGAAGATTTATCTGTTGATGTGGCTGTGGTCGGCGCTGGAATAACCGGTATCACCGCCGCCTATTTATTGACACAGGAAGGCCTAAAGGTCGCAATTTTGGAGGCCGGCACTGTGTTAAACGGCACTACAGGCCATACGACCGCTAAATTAACGGCCCAGCATGACATAATTTATGATGAATTGATTAGTCATTTTGGGGAGGAAAAGGCCCGACAGTATTACGAATCGACCTCTTCGGCTATTGAGTTCGTCGAACGGCTTGTAAATGAAAAAGGAATTGACTGTGATTTCAGCAAAGAAGATGCCTATGTGTATGCCACTACAGAGCAGTCGAAAAAGAAGCTAGGAACCGAATCTGAGGCCTACCAGCGCTTGGGGATTCCTGGCACGTTAAAGGATACAATTCCTTTCAATATTCAGGTAACAGGAGCTTTGGCCATGCATAACCAGGCCCAGTATCACCCGTTGAAATTTTTGCGGGCACTTTTGGATGAAGCTGTGAAGGCCGGCTGTCAGGTTTATGAACATACGACGGCTTGGGATATTGAGGATGCGGAAGGTTCCCAGCCTGTGGTGGTAACCAAAGGCGGCAATCGTGTATCGTGCAAGCATGTGATCATGGCTTCGCATTTTCCTTTTTACGATAAACCAGGGCTATATTTTGCAAGAATGTATGCGAGCAGATCCTACGCCATTGGAATCAAGCCAGCTAAAGAGTATCCCGGAGGCATGTATATCAGCGCCGACGACCCGCCCCGCTCCATCCGTTATACGCCTATAGATGGGGAAAAGTTGATTATTGTGGGCGGCGAAAAGCATAAAACTGGCCAGGGTGAAGACACGATGAAGCATTTTGAAGCTTTGGAGGCCTTTGCTGAAGAGGTATTTGGGATTAAGGAATATGGCTACCGATGGTCCGCGCAGGATTTGATCACCTTGGACAAGGTTCCATATATCGGCCCGATTACGGAAGACCGGTTGAATGTTTTGCTGGCGACCGGCTTTAAGAAATGGGGCATGACGACAGGTATTTTTGCCGGTCACCTGCTCCGGGATTATGTATTGGACCGGGACAATCCTTATAAAGACCTGTATTCACCGCACCGGTTCCAGGCAGACCCTGAATTAAAAAATGTCATTACGACGAACTTGGATGTAGCCAAACACCTTATTAAAGGGAAAATTGAATTTGTTCCGAAGGATGCCGATGAGTTGATTGCTGGCGAGGGCTGTTCCGTCATGTTTAACGGGAAAAGGGCCGGAGGCTACAAGGATGATAACGGCAAGGTTTTTGTGGTAGACACAACCTGCACCCATCTCGGCTGCGAATGTGAGTGGAATCATGCCGAAAAGACTTGGGACTGCCCATGCCACGGTTCCCGCTATTCCTTTAAAGGCGAAGTGATTGAAGGACCGGCCAAGGAAGGGTTGGAATTGCTGTCGGAAGGTTGAAATTAGGTCGAAGAGGTGCGGATTAGGACCTGGGTTGTGGATAACGACCTTTGTTGACCAATACTCAAAGGACATTTATGTTAGATATCTACAAACTATTAGCAGATATCTATAATTTTTTATGGATATCTACAAATTATTAGCGGTTATCTACAAAAATTCAAAGATATCTACAAATTTTTAGTGGATATCTACAATTCGACCTTCCTCCTAAAAAAAACGCCTCCCAGTCGCTCAAGGGAGGCGTTTTTATCTCAGTTATCTAGGGTTCCCGTGCGGACGGTTCTGTTTTAAAGCTTCGCCAGTTTCAAATTCAACCAATTCAGAGCTTGTTTTCATGGCTTTCTTGCGGTTGTTATTACGCTGGGCATTTGCGTTGCCAAGTTTCGTTCTACCCACACTAATCAGCTCCTTTTTTAAAAAGTCATTGATAGTATGAGTGAAAACAAAATGACTTATTCTAAACTTAAAACAGGTGCTTTTCTTAATTTTGTCAGCTGTTCGAATGCATAGGCCGCCTCAATCAAAACCGGTTCGCTGTAGGCGGTTCCGGCAAACGTGATCCCCACCGGCTCACCACTAACAGTAAACCCGGCCGGCACAGCGATGGATGGATAGCCCGCTTTGGCGCTAATGTGTGACCCTTCATCACCTGGAAAAACAATTGCATCCAACCGATATTTTTCCAAAGCATAATCAATTCCTTGCTCTGTCGAATGATATAAGTCGAATTCCAACGCATCCACATAAGCAGACTCTGTTAAAGATCCGCTTGTCTGTTCTGACTCCAGCAGCACTGCCTGGCCATATTTCAGCATTCTCTCTTCATCCGCATGGTTAAACGCAATCAAGTCGCGCAAGCTGCGAATTGTAATAGATGGATGTAAACCGTTCAAATAGGCATTCAGGTCTGGCTTAAATTCATAGGTTAACACATCATATTTCCATTCCGCTTTGGCGCAAGGAATTTCAATTTTCTCCACCACTTCCGCACCAGACGATTTCAAAGCCTCTATTGCCGCCTGTAAGACGTCCTGCTTTTCCTTTGTTAACAGCTCAAGAAACCCATCAACAGCGATGCCAATCCTTTTACCTGCCAAACCGTCCTTAAGAAGACTTTTTAAAAAATCGACCCCCGCCAGCGGATTCGTCAGCGTAATTGGGTCTGCCTTATCTCTGCCGCATAAGGCGCCCAGAAGAATCGCAGCATCTTCGACCGTTCTTGCCATCGGTCCTGCCGTATCCTGAGTATGGGCAATTGGAATAATCCCGCGCCGGCTAATCAAACCGACTGTCGGTTTAATGCCGACTAGCGAATTCTGACAGGAAGGATTTAAAATCGACCCAGAAGTTTCCGTCCCAACCGCGGCTGCCGCGAAATTGGCAGCCACTGCTGCACCCGAGCCCGAACTGGACCCGCCGACATCAAATTTACCTGGTCCATATGGATTTAATACTTGACCGCCGCGCGAGCTATAGCCGCTTTTCATTCCATACGCCATGAAATTGGCCCATTCCGTCATATTTGTTTTTCCAAGAATAACCGCACCGGCTTTGCGTAATTGCTCGGCTACATAGGAGTCCTTCAAGGCAATTGAATCCTTTAACGCTAGCGACCCGGCACTGGTATGCATTTTGTCATGAGTGTCAATATTGTCCTTTATTAAAATCGGAACGCCATGCAGCGGACTGCGCGGCCCCTTCACTTTTCGTTCTACATCAAGTGCTTCCGCTATCTGTAAGGCATCTGGATTTATTTCCAGAACCGAATGAATCTCCTTATCATAAACTGAAATCCGTTTTAAATATAACAGGACCAATTCCTTGGATGTAAGCTCGCCGCTTTCTAATCTTTCTTGAATTTCACTAATGGTGACTTCTTCAAGCCATTCTTCAAAAAACTTTTTTAATTTTGGACTTTGCATCACGTTTCCCCTCCAATTTCACCTCTTATTATTCAAGAAAGTTACCTAAAATCCTTTCCCATTATGAAAAAAAGGCTGTGGAAAATCCACAACCCTCTAACGCCGCAGCGTCTGCTGCTCCGCCACGATTTGCCCTCTATAGAAAATTCTTTTTTCAACCGACACTTTTAATTCCCGGCCATACTGTTTTAATTCCCGCTCTTCCCGGTCTGTTACCAGTGAGATGACCATGCCATCCGCTCCCATCCTTCCGGTTCTGCCGGCGCGGTGGATATACTGGGTAATATCTTTTGGCATGTCAATCTGGACAACATGAGTGACTCCCTGAATATCAAGCCCTCTTGCCGCCACATCAGTCGCAATCAGCATTTTCAGTTTTCCATCGCGGAAAGCCTTCAAAACCGCCTGACGGTCCAGCTTTTTCATTTCACTATGTAATATTCCAACTGAAAGTTCTTTAAAATCGAATTTTTCCTTCAGTACCTCGAGTTCGCCGATATCATTGATAAAGGCAAGCGACTTGCTGCCTTCAAGGCGGGCTATTTTTTCAAGCAATTTGATTTTGTCACGGCGTTCGCTGACAAAATAAACATGCTCAACCTCTCCACCGGCTGAAGCCAAATCATTCCGGGAAACTCGTAAAAATTCCGGCTCATTTGCTAATTCCTTAGCAGTCTTTTCGACCGCAGGCTTCAGTGTCGCAGAAAACAACACGACTTGCCGGTCGGCCATCGTGGATTTCACAATAGTTTGCACTGAACCCAAATGCTCATGAATAAGCAGCTGGTCGCCTTCGTCCAAAACAATCATTTTGACTTCGTGCATTTTCACTTTTTTCTGCTTAATCAATTCGAGCAGCCGTCCTGGTGTGGCAAAGATGACATGCGGGCGCTTTTTTAATTTTTCAAGCTGGCGTTTCAGGTTGGCCCCGCCAATAATCGATGTACCCCTGATGCCGCTGCCTTCCGACCACTTCTGGAACTCTTGAAAAATCTGCATCACCAGCTCCTGGGAGGAAGCCAGTACAACCGTTTGAAGGGACTGCGCATCAGCATCTATTTGATTAAGCAATGGCAGTAAATAGGCTAGAGTTTTCCCGGTTCCCGTGGGCGATTCGGCAATCACATCTTTTCCCTCTAGAATTAATGGAACTGCCTGTTCTTGGACGGCCGTTGCAGTTTGAAATCCAGACTTTTCCCATGCCTCTTGTAAAAATGGCTTTAAATTATTTAACATGTTGTACTCCCTTTTCTAAATCATTTATCATGTTGTATTTGATACTAACGTAATTAGTTGCAAGTGTCTAGTTGGCAAAGGTTAGGCTGAGGTATTGAGATAGAGGAGAATCCATACCATATGGAAAATTAGCACAGAAAAATAAAGAACACAGGCGGAAATTAAAAGGGTGCGAACCCTTCCCTTTAAGGGATTAAGATAATATAAACCAATTAACAAAAGGGGAAGGAAAACTTTAATCAGGTAAAAATACTCCCAGCCTTTTTCAATTACCGCCTTTATCAGAGGATTTCCCTCTTCCACGACTCCTAAAGATATTCCGAAATGTGTCAAAAGCGCATCCAGCGCCCCTGCACCCAACAAGAAAAAGCAAAGCCTCACATTAGTCCCCCTTTCACTATACAGTCTTTCTACAAAGCAATATGCCGATACGTGATATATATAAAGACAAAGATAAATTTATTATAACAAACAAACGAACGTTATGTTCTCAAAATAGAACAATATATCAAAAAAATGTATTGATAGATATCACTACAAGCAAATTAGAAACCAGATAAAATGGAATTAGAAATGGTCGATTAAGGAGTGGAATTAGAATGTGCTGTGAACATGGCTGCTCACATGAAGCTTCATGTCTCATGTCTGTACCTGTTTTTAAAGGGTTGAATGAGGTAGATCGACAAATTTTGCAAAAGGTAACAAGGAGCCGATCCTTCAGTAAAGGGGAATTCATTTTTCGCAATGGAGAACAATCTGAAGCCTTATTTGTAGTTAATGAAGGATTGATTAAATTAACTAAAATGTCTGCCGAAGGAAAGGAACAAATCGTCCGTTTGCTGTTCCCAGGGGATTTTTTCGGGCTGTTTTCCTTATTGAAAAATGATAAGCATTATGTAGATGCGGAAGCTGCCGGGCACCTTACTGTTATTTGTTACATTGATAAAAAGGATTTTCTGAAAACAATGGAAAGTAATGCGGATTTGTCCTATCGCTTTTTGCTTGCCCTAAATGACCGGCTTTTTGAAGCCGATGAATCTATGGGACAATTAAGTCTAATGGAAGTGGAACAGCGTCTGGCCAGAGCCTTGATACTATTTCATGATAAACAGCGGGCTGAAGGCGGGGCATTTACGCTTCCCATCACAAAAAGGGATTTAGCGAGTTATATAGGCACAACTCCAGAATCGGTCAGCCGTAAGCTTTTGGCGTTTGCGAAGCAAAAGCTGATTGCGCTGGACGGTCCAAGGCAACTTCAGATTCTGGAGCTGGAACAACTTAAGAAAATTGCCGAAATCTCTTAAAACTCATCAAGTTTGACGGACATGAGGCGGACATGCATCGGTTCAAGCTCATTCACAATGACATTCATCCCCAAGGACTGCAAATTCGCAATAAGCGGTTCCGCCCGAAATGGCAGATGAATCTCAAAAATAGTTCCGATGGGGGCTGCTTTAATAAAATTTAATATTTCTCGGCGTGGATGTTCCCCCTTAGCAATTCGTTCCCGGACATCCATGACCGCTTTCTTATCAACTATCTCAAACATAATTCATGCTCTCCCTTATATTGATTTAATTAATTGAAATCAGTATATCGTTTTCTTTGACTTGCCGAATTGATTCAAATCAAGGTCAACAAATTTTTTTTAAAACTAATAAGTAAATAGAAAACACAGACTGATAATTTGACATGTTTGTGAACAATGCTTTCAAAATAATATTCATGGGAAGAAAAATGATAGAATGAACAACAAGGATGTTAACAATATAATGGAGTTGAAAATAATGATAAAGAAAATCTCCTTCATGGTATCCATGTTGTTTTTTCTATTAGGAACCAATGTATTTGCACACTCCCATTTGGAAGATTCCTCTCCGAAAAATGGCGAGGTGGTAACACAGGAACTTAAAGATATTACCCTTACCTTTGAAACTAAATTAGAACAAACCAGCAGCTTTTCATTGAAAAATCAAAACGGTACGGAAATCCCTCTGACACAGGTTACTGTTGATGGCAATAAATTAGTGGGAACGCCAACGGATAAATTAGAAAACGGCGGATATACTGTACATTGGAAGATTATCGGAATTGACGGCCATTTATTAGAAGGCGATATTCCATTTACGGTGCAGCTCCCTGAGGTTCAAAAAGCTGCTGCTTCAACAGAAGGCACTTCTACTGAGCAAGCATCAACAGAAAAGGCAGACAAAACTGCCGATACTGCAACAAAGGAACAGAAAGCTAAGAGTGCCGCTGTTATGGCTAAGAATGTTGAAACAGACCAACCGACCTTTAAAAACTATGTGATCCCTGCCTCAGTCGGCCTTTTAATTGTCGTCGGTGCGGGAAGCTATTGGTTACTCTATAGAAGGAAGCGTGCTTAATGTTCATAGCAAATGTCCTTAGTGAAGCCTTACTTTATTTGTGCTTTTCCATATTGTTAGGAAGTTTTATTGTACAGCTTGTTCCGGAAACGGCACGCCCTCAAATAAAAATTCCAAAAGGTATACTGCTGACAGCAACTCTTGGAGTTGCTTTTCTTTCGTTTGTTCCGGTTTTAAAAATCATTCTTTATTTGTATAAGGACCTAGGGGTAGGTATGACCGTTAAATCCGTGCTCCTCAACTTTGAGGTTGGGAAGTCTTGGGTTCGTACTGCTGTGATCAGCTTTATTCTGTTGATTTTTTTATTACCTATCCGTCTTGAGAAAAAGCGATTCTTTTCCTTTATAGGGCTTATCTTTACCATCATTTTAATAAATGTGCGAGGCTCAGCGAGTCATGCCAGCTCCATTGCGGGATGGCAGGGTTATTTCACCCATTCGACCCATTTTCTTGCCGTTTGCACATGGATAGGAATTCTCGTAACGGTCGGCTGGTTTTCAAAAAATCATGATAATTGGAAGCGGTTCTTAAAGTGGTTTACCCCTGTGTCCGTCATTTGTTTAGTCCTGATTGCCCTGACAGGATTTGACCTGATGAGCTATACGATGAATGAAGGGGACTATGTCAATTCGTGGTCTTTATCTTGGGGACAGGCACTACTGCTTAAACATTTAGCCATTGCTCCGCTTTTGGCATTTGCTTTTATTAACAGCATCCTGATTCGGAAAAAACTAACAAGTGACGCGGCATTTAATCCGCTTCCTTGGGTGAGACTTGAAAGTGTTGTCGTGTTACTGATCTTTTCAATGACAGGGGCACTTGGCCAGGAATCGCCGCCGCATAATATCCAAACAACACTTTCTGAGTCTGGATACTCACCGCTCTATACCTTTTTTCATGATGGCAAGGTTACATTTCCGCTGCATTTTTCACCAGGTCTCATGTCAGTTGGGCTTTTCATATTAGCATTCATTTTTTTGGGAATGATCGTCTTAACCTTTACCAAAATGGCGCCAAAAATGATGTCCATTATCATGAGTATCCTATTTATCCTTGCTGGATATTTAGCTTTAATGCTGGCTGTTTAATAGCCAAAATAAAATGAGCGTGAACCTCTGAATGTGGTTCACGCTTTTTTTTAATGGCCACCGCTTCGCTCATGGCTTACTGATAAGCCAACTGCCGCCTCATTAGCGGCAATCCGCATATCCATAAAGCTTTCCTCCGCGTAGGCATGTTCGATAACGTCCTTGTATTTTTTCTGAATTTCCGGCAGGCGGACCTTTAAAGACGGGGTCAGTTCACCATCATCAACTGTCCACTCCTTACCAATAATGACAACCTTTTTTGGCTGTTCATACTTGGCAAACTTTTTCGTAAATTTGGCCACTTCCTTTAATAACAAGTGCTGCACTTCCGGCTCCCTTAACAGCTGCTCGATATTTCCGGAAAGCCCTTTCTTTTCTGCCCATGGCAAAAGATTCTCCAGGCTTGGGGTGATTAAGGCAATGACATACTTTTTGTCCTGGCCAACAAGAACTGCATTAGATATATAAATACTTTGAGTCATCGCATTTTCAACTGGCTGCGGGGCGACATTCTTTCCGGTCGTCAGGACAATAATCCGCTTTTTCCGGTCAACAATTTTTAAATAGCCTTCCTCATCGATACTGCCGATGTCCCCGGTTTTAAACCAGCCATCTTCGAATACCTCTGCGGTCGCTTCTTCATTCTTGTAATAACCCTTCATAACACTTGGACCTTTGACCAATACCTCACCATCCGGAGCAATTTTAATCTCCAAATTCGGAAGCGGTTTGCCAACAGTCCCTACTTTGGAACGGACCATCGGATTTGTACAGACGACAGGCGCCGTTTCCGTCAGACCGTAGCCTTCAAGTGCTGGAATATCGACAGCCCAGAAGAACTTGCCGATTTCTGGATTTAAAGCACCTCCTCCAGAAATAAGCCCTCTTACTCTGCCTCCAAGCTTAGCTTTAACCTTGTTGTAGACAAGGGCATTGGCAATCTTCCAGCTGCGCTTGATTTCTTTAGGCAGGAAGCCTTCTTTCATGAAATCATCAAAGCTTTTGCTTAAATAATGCTCGTATTTTTTCAAACCCACTCCAATTGCCCATTTAAATATTTTCTTCCGTAATGGCGTACCGGATTCGACCATTCTCTGGGCAGTTGCATAGACTCGTTCAAACAGGAGCGGTACGCTGACTAACACAGTTGGCCTGACCTCCAAAAGGTTTTCTTGAACCTTTTCGATTCCTTCAGCATAAGCGATGGTTGAGCCGACTGATAATGGCATAAATTGTCCGGCCATCCGCTCAAACACGTGCGATAGCGGCAAATGGGAAAGCATCACATCGGATGGTCTTGCCTCAAGCACCCAGAATTGAACTCCTTCGATGTTAGCCAGTATATTGCCGTGTGACAGCATTGCTCCTTTCGGGTTGCCTGTTGTTCCTGACGTGTGGATAATCGTGGCGAGGTCGTCCCTGGTCAATTCATCCCAAATTGATTGCCAATTATCTAACGGGTATACAGAACCAAGTTGGGCCAAATGCTGCAGTGAGAGAAGGGTGTCTGTTTCGGTGAAGTTCGTAGGTGTGAAGATAAGCGCCGTTTTCATGGGAACGCTCCCATTTTGAGGCACCTTTTTTAAATAGTTTTCATCTTGAACAAAAATAAAGGTGCAATCAGCATTATTTAATATATACTCGACCTGGTCATTTGGAAGCGTTGAGTGGATGGGCACGCTGACAGCTCCTAGACTTAAAATGGCCAAATCAGCTACCGGCCAGTAGGGGTTATTTTCTGATAATATCGCAATCTTATCATTTCGTTTTACACCAAGATGGGCAAGGCCTGCTGCCACCTGTTTCACTTTTTCCCAAAAGGTAAAATAGCTGATTCCATGCCATTTCCCATTCTGCTTCCATAAAAATGCATCTTTATCAGCGTAGCGGCGGGCAGTGCGGGCAACGACTTCCACTAGATTATTCGCCTTCATTGGCAACCTCCTATCAAATTTAGATTTTAAAGAAAACCCGGTAAATTACCGGGCCGCTTAATCTTACAAACTGTCTCTTACGTTATATTGACGAAGAATGCTTTCAATCTTTAAGGCCTTACCCATATCCCCTTTAATTTTCAGCTTGCCGGTCATGAATGCCATCGTGCCGTTTAATTTGCCGAGCATGAATTGGTGGAAACTTTTCAAAGACATAATCAAAGTACAGTCCGCTGGTGTTACAGAGCCTTCCTTGACCGCTGACTTGCCATCCTTGAATTGAAGCTGGTATGTGCCGCCATCATCGCCGGTTATGTCAAATTGATAGGTTGCTTGGAAGCCTTCAATCGGACCGGAATTCCCATTTAATGTTTCCTCAATTTTTTTCATTAAATCTGCTAAAGAATATTCTTCAATTGTTTTTGACATGATTAATCCCTCCTAAAATAGATATAAAGTATTAGCGGTCCGGAAGCATTATTGGTATCATATTCTTCTCCGCCCAGAAGGTTCTGTTCTGTGTCAAAGCAGTCTTTACATACCATCGTTATATTTAAAAGAAAATGATCCACTTTGTCTCCTTTGAATTGATAGTGCTGAATTTTCAGATATTTTTATGATACCAATACGTACTCGTATTACACAACCGAAAAATTTCGATACTTTTCGACATCCCCCCTATGAATATGTTGTTTTCCTCTGTATTCGGGCAAGAATGCCCCCAAAAAAAGCACCCGTTAATTGGTTAAATTAACGAATGCTGCGATAACTATTCGGTTGAGAAGCCGGGCTAAATCATCATAATGGTAAGGACTGTCATCCTTTCCTTTATAGTTTTGTACGACTACTTCATTTATAGCTCCAATCATGGCCTGGGATACGATATGTAGTTCTGTCTCGGAAGCAGTTTCAGGAAGGTAGCCTCGGACCGTTTGAAACATCAGCTGCGCAAATCGGAGGTGGGCCTCACTTCTGGCCATCTCAACGTCTTGGGAAACACCGACTGACTCCACCAGCATTAAATTGGCCACTTTTACGTCAGTAAAACAAATCTCGATATAGCGGCGGATACCGACATACGCCTTATAAGCTGTCCGGGTTTCTTTGTCAATGGCCAGGTTTACCTCTTGAAGGATTTCGGTTGCCACTACGTCAAAGAGGCTGGCCAATAATTCTTCCTTGCTGTTGAAATGCTGGTAAAAGGTTGTTTTTGAGACTCTTGCCATCTCGACAATATCAAGAACTGAGGTGTTTTTATACCCCTCATTTGTAAATAGAACTAGTGAGGAATAAAGGAGTTTTTCCTTCGCTTCCTTTGGCATTTCCGTAACAAAAAGCATCAATAAATCAGTCCAATCTATTTAATACCTGTTCATATGAGTTGTCTTAATTTTAAAAGATATTTTTCTATTTAACAAGAAACAGTTTTTCAAAAAAGACGGGCCTCTTAGTGGCCAACATAATTCGCATCCGGAATCAATTGCTGCCATTCTTTATAGGTAATAATCGTATCCCAGTGGCCGGTTAGTTTTGCCAAAACGACAACTATGAAAAACAATGCAAGAAATCCAACAGGAATGAACCATTTATTTACCTTTTTGTTCACTACCGTCATGTTCAATGTATCTTTAATTGGGCAAGCCTCCACACAGGACATGCAGGCATTGCAATTTGGCGAAGCGACAACCTTTTTGGTATGAACCTTGATTCTTTGCGGACAAACCTTTGTACACATTTCACAGTTCGTACAGGTATCTTCATTACGGCGCACCTTTGTAATTCTGAACAGGGAGCCAAGGCCGATCATTGCGCCATATGGGCACAGGAAGCGGCACCAGAAGTTTCTGAAGAATAAGGACAGGACAAAAATCACTAAGATGACCTTCAAAGCAAAACCGCCGATGTTTAAAAAGAACAGAAGCATTTTTACATCAGAAATTTTATTATACGGTTCCTCTAGAAATGCCTTTGCCTCAAACGTCGGCATCGCAAGAATCATACTGATGAAAAAGTACAGGAGTAAATATTTTAACGGAGTTAAAATCCACGTCATCCAAGTTGGTATCTCAAAATTCTTTTTAAAAAGCTTTCGTCCAAACCAAGCAGTTATTTCACTGACGGTTCCAACCGGACAGAACCAGCTGCAAAACGATTTGCGAAAGATAAGCCCCGAACCGATAAAAAAGGCAAATAAGACAAGTCCGGCCGGGTGAATCATATCAAATTCTCCGCTTGACAGCCAAACCTTCAACGCTACCAAGGCACTGATTGGAAGAAACCCCTCGACTGCCGATGGACGCTCAACAAAAGGCTTTTCCCCAAGCGTTTCAAAGTGCATATAAAACTGATAGAATCTTAGTCCAACGTATAACAAAAATAACAGGAAAATAGCTTGAACAGCATATCGTGTTATTTGAACAGGCTTTCGTTTCAACTGTTTCCTATACCAGGCTTTTGACTTCATAAAGTTCCCTCCGTTCCTCATATCTTAACTATAAGGAACAGGAAAATATGGATATGTGATTTTAATCATCGCATTTAGGTAATTCATAAAGCTGTCAAATTAGCGACTAAATTCTGTCAAATAATTTTTTTTAAAAAAAGTACTTGAAATATTATTGAAGTATAATATAATCAATCTATAAAATTTATTTCGACTTTTTAGAAACTTCAAAATCGATGACGAGAAGAGTAGCTTGTAATTCTTAGACTTTAGAGAGCCGGCGGGTGGTGAAAGCTGGTGTCAGGACGCAAGTGAAAATCATCTCCGAGATGCAGGGCTGAAAAACCAAGTAAGCTCTGCCGGACCGCCTGCCGTTACAATAGGACACGTATGATGGTACGTTGATCGAGAGCCGCAACTGTTTTTTTGTGTTGCGGAAGTAGGGTGGTAACGCGAGCATGCTCGTCCCTATCCATAGGGACGGGCTTTTTGTATTGTTTTTAGAAAATCGTCAAAAGGGAGAGAGAGTTATGAAAAAGAAAGACACACTATTTGTTGGACTCATGCTATTTTCAATGTTTTTTGGTGCAGGCAACCTCATTTTCCCACCCTTTTTGGGAATGGGCGCAGGAACTTCCTTCTGGCCGGCGATTACCGGATTTGTTGTAACAGCGGTTGGATTGCCTTTACTTGTTTTGGTTGCAATTTCCCTTGTAAAGGACGGCGCTAATACTTTAGGCAACCGTGTTCATCCATGGTTCGGGACCATTTTTACAATCGTTGTCTATTTATCAATCGGACCATTCTTCGGGGTTCCACGCAACGCCAATGTCGCGTTTGAAATGGGCTTCAAGCCGTTTTTGGGAAATGTATCTGTCGGCCAGACCGTTCTCTTATTCGGTTTTACGGCAGTATTCTTTCTACTTGTTTATTTATTAAGCTTAAATCCATCAAAAGTGGTCGACTATATGGGCCGCATCATCACACCTGCATTATTATTGTCAATTGTTGTTTTGTGTGTATTAGGATTTGCAAAACTTGATAAACCGCTTCAGGCTCCGTCTGAAACGTATCAAACAGCGTCCCTTTTCAAAGGCTTTATCGATGGCTATTCCACCATGGATGCCTTAGCAGCGCTAGCGTTTGGGATTGTAATTTTAACTGCGTTGAAACAAAAAGGTGTAACTGAGAAGAAAAAATTAACGGCTTACACTCTTAAAACGGGTATGGTTGCTGGTGTGGCACTGGCACTTGTATATGTTGCTATCGGGTTCCTTGGTGCAAAAATGGCGGCTTACGGAACATTTGATAACGGTACAGCATTGTTATCAACTGCTTCTACTATTGTCTTAGGCAGCAGCGGCAAGGTTCTGCTTGGTCTAATTTTTACACTCGCTTGCTTTACAACCTGTGTCGGCTTGACAATCGCTTGCGGTCAATATTTTTCAAAAATACTGCCAAAGCTAAGCTACCGTTTTGTCGTAACTGCTGTAACGATTCTTAGTTTCTTGATTGCTAACCTAGGCTTGAACCAAATTATCGCCGTTTCTGTTCCATTCCTTGTAATGGCATACCCATTAACAATCGTACTTGTCGTACTGGCATTCTGCCATCGCCTCTTCGGCGGTTCCCATAAGGTATACGCAGGAGCCATGCTGCTGACTGGACTTGTCAGCCTGTATGACGGCTTAAAAATGTTTGGTCTTGAGTCGAGCGTTCTAAACCATTTAATGAGCAATCTTCCATTTGCCTCTGTTGGTTTAGGCTGGGCTGTTCCAGCTTTGGCCGGTGGTTTGGCCGGGGTTGTTTTGGAAAAATTAAGTCGTTCATCCTCTTCGAATGAGGAATTACAATTAAAAAAAGCTTCTTAATTATAAAGAGGTGCCGGTGGATTTTATGGTTCCACCGGCATCTTTTTTTTTAATCTGTTTATGCCTGTTTTTCGGATGAATTAATAGCAACAATGGAAAAATATCAGTATTTATGATATGAATATAGATAGATAAGATGAAAGAGGTTGAAAAGGATGGATAATCAAACATCTAACTTTATTAAGGATATAATGATAAAAGATTTGGAATCAGGCAAGCACGACAAAATCGTGACCCGCTTCCCGCCTGAACCAAACGGCTATTTACATATTGGCCATGCCAAATCCATCATCTTAAATTTTGGCTTGGCGGATGATTTTAACGGACTGACTAACTTGCGCTTTGATGACACGAATCCATTAAAAGAAGATATTGAATATGTAAACTCTATCAAAGAGGACGTCAAATGGCTCGGCTTTGAATGGGACGACTTATTATTTGCCTCCAACTATTTTGAGGAAATGTACAACCGCGCTGTCCTGCTAATCAAAAAAGGGCTTGCATACGTTGATGACTTAAGTGCAGATGAAATTCGTGAATACCGAGGAACACTGACTGAGCCTGGTAAGGAAAGCCCGTATCGGGACCGTTCCATCGAAGAGAATCTTGACTTATTTGAACGGATGCGTGCTGGTGAGTTTAGTAACGGTGAAAAGGTGTTACGTGCGAAAATCGATATGGCTTCGCCAAATATTAACCTGCGCGACCCGGTTATTTACCGCATTTCTCACGCCACACATCATAATACAGGCGATAAATGGTGTATCTATCCGATGTATGCATTCGCTCATCCGCTCGAGGATGCGATTGAAGGAGTTACCCACTCTATCTGTACGATTGAATTCGAGGATCAGCGTCCACTTTATAATTGGGTTGTTGAACAATGTGAGATGGAGAACACACCGCAGCAAATCGAATTTGGCCGTTTGAATTTAACCAATACCGTAATGAGCAAGCGGAAGCTGAAGCAGCTAGTTGATGAAGGGTTTGTTGATGGCTGGGATGACCCACGCATGCCGACCATTTCCGGAATGCGCAGAAGAGGCTTCACCCCTGAGTCTATCCGGGCGTTTGTTCGTGAAACGGCTGTTACCAAAAATAATGCTACAGTTGATGTGGAAATGCTCGAGCACTTCGTCCGAGAGGATTTAAAATTAAAGGCGCCACGGACAATGGGTATTATTAATCCATTAAAAGTGGTCATCACCAACTATCCAGAGGGACAAATTGAGCTTTTGGATGCAGAAATCAACCCGGAAAATCCGGATATGGGAATGCGGAAAATTCCTTTCTCCCGTGAGATTTACATTGAGCAGGATGATTTTATGGAAAACCCGCCAGCAAAGTACTTCCGCCTCTTCCCTGGCAATGAGGTCCGTCTGAAGCATGCGTATTTTATTAAATGCGAGGAAATTGTCAAGGATGCAGATGGCAAAGTGGTTGAACTGCGCTGCACCTATGATCCTGAAACAAAGAGCGGTACGGGCTTTACTGGCCGAAAAGTAAAAGGAACTATTCACTGGGTCGAAGCGGCACATGCCGTTCCTGCTGAGTTCCGTCTTTACGAGCCGCTGATTTTAGACGAGACAGAAGAAGATGAAGGCGCGACTTTCCTTGATAAAGTGAATCCAAATTCGCTGGAAGTGCACCAAGGCTATGTTGAGCCAAACATGAAGGAATGCCAGCCGCATGACAAATTCCAATTTTTCCGGCATGGTTATTTCAATGTTGATCCTAAGGATACCGCGTATGGTGAAAAGCTTGTGTTTAATAGGATTGTTTCCTTGAAGAGTTCGTTTAAACTTTAACAATAAAGAGGCTGCCCCGGGTTTCGGGGCAGCCTTTTATATCATTCTGATTATTTAATTCGCTGATATAAACGGACGATTCGCTGATATACTTAAACCCACATTCTTTAATCCTATGATATCGGCACTTCCAGAATGATTTTCGTGCCAATCCCCGGTTCAGTATTAATCGACAAGATGCCGCCGACTGAACGAGCCCGTTCATCCATACTGAACAGCCCGACTCCTGGAGACTGATTCCCCAGATCAAACCCTTTCCCCTTATCTTCAACCATTACTCGGACAACATTGTCCATTTCCCTAACTGTTACGGAAGCATCCAAAACCTCGGCATATTTACGAATGTTTGTCAGTGCTTCCTGGATAATTCGGTAAATCGTCAATTCAATGCTGATGTCAAGGCGCCGGTTTAACGCGCAATCGAAATAGACGTCAATATTATAATGATTGGAATACCGAGAAAGATAAGAGCGAATCGCCGGAATTAAACCTAGGTCATCCAAGACAGAAGGCCTCAGTTCCCAAGAGATTTCCCGGATTTCTTCAATTAATTGGGTAGCTTCCTCCTGCATCTGCTGCAAGAGCGGATGGTCCATCTCCGACAAAAGGCGGTTAATGGTAATCAGGTGACTGTAGAGGTTTTGTCCGATTCCGTCATGAAGATTCCGTGAAAAACGCTTTCTCTCCTCCTCTTGGACATCGATGATCCGTGCCATCATTTTTTGCAGTTCCTGCTCGACCCGCTTACGTTCAGTAATTTCATAACGTATTGCCAAATACTGATACGGCCTGCCCTTATCATTTAAAAAAGGAACAATCGTCGTATCGACCCAATAATAGGTCCCGTCTTTGGCTTTATTACAAATCTCGCCCTTCCACACCTGACCGCTGCCAATTGTTCTCCACATCTCTTTAAAAAATTCTTTTGAATGATGTGCCGAATTGATGATACGGTGATCCTGCCCAATCAGTTCTTCCCTTGAAAATTTAGATATTAGGCAAAACTGGTCGTTAACATATGTAATCATCCCCCTCGCATCGGTGATGGCAACAATTGAGGAGGCATCAAGGGCAAATTTGTAATCCGTCAATTCATTTCTTGTTTGCTGTAAATCCTTGTCCATTTCCATCCCCCGCATCAAAATAAATGCTCCTTTAATAGCTGTTCGAGAGCTTGGGCAGATTCAGCCACCTTTTCCTGCTCCTCTTCTGCAAAGAAGTACTCCTTTCTTTTTCCGATAAGGAGCACTCCCTTTGGTATGCCACTAAAAAATAAAGGGACCGCATAGGTAGCCACAAGTTTTTCAGCAAGATTAATGGGATAATCCGTCACTTTTCCTATGATAGAGTTTGGAAAATTTGTAATCATCATAGGGCTGCCGCTTGATATAATTTTTCCTGCGATTCCTTTTCCGAAACGGACCGTTATTCGTTTGTATTTATCGTTTAAATTTCCGGAAGCGTAATGCCACCTGACATCAGGACCTGATTCATTTTGCAGGGCAAGCCCGACAAAATCGCAGCCGATCTCAGCTCTTAACCGCTCACAAACTATAAACAATTCTGGGAGTTCCCTTAACTCTGACATCTACGCACGTTCTCCTTAAATGCCATATCCCAATAGCCCCTTCCTAACGGCATATTCGACCAGCTCAGGCCGGGTTTTCATTTGCAATTTTTCCATCAGATTGCTTTTATGGGTTTCGACCGTTTTGACACTGATGACCAACTGCTCGGCAATCTCTTTATTAGAGTATCCTTTGGCAATAAGAGTAAGCACTTCTTTTTCCCGCTCGGACAACAGATTGTACGTATCATTGCCATCCTGTTTTACGCCTGCTAAGTATTCCTCCATCAGGCGTTTTTGTGCAGACGGATGCAGGTAGGCATCTCCTTTAGCCACAGATTCAATTGCCGACATTAATTCATCATGCGGGGCGCTTTTTAAAATACAGCCGCTGGCGCCGCCTTGGATGGCTCTGAACAGGTATTCCTCGTCATCATGCATCGTTAAAATTAAAATATTCACTTCAGGCATTTGCTTTTTTAATTCCATTGTTGCGGTAAGTCCGTCTTTTCCATGCGGCATGCTTAGGTCCATGACAACCACATTCGGTTTTAGCTTCAACGCTTTTTTGATGCCTTCATTGCCTTCAGATGCTTCTCCGACTACTTCCATTTCAGGATTCGTTTGAAGCAGCATTTTCAGGCCGCTTCTTACCACGGCATGGTCATCTACCAACAGGATTCTTATCAATGTAAACTCCCCTTTAATTCGATAATGGAAGAGATATTTCTATCGATGTTCCTTCTCCTATTTTAGAGGATATCACACACTTACCGCCAATCAGAAGCATTCTTTCCTTCATAGCCGCGAGCCCTGAAGAAGGTTCATTTCCTTGGAACTCTTCAGGCTGGAATCCTTTCCCGAAATCACGGATGGTAATCTTTAGTTCAGATTCTTTCCAGAAAAAATTCATTTTTACAATGGCTGTATCTGCATACTTTGCAATATTGGTTAATGCTTCCTGACATACACGAAATACGGCAATCCGTTGTTTTTCCGAGATTAATTTTCCCTCGCCGCTGGACTTTAACTCCACGATTATGCCAAATGTGGAGGTATAACATCCAATATAGCTTTTCATGGCCGGTAACAATCCAAGTGTTGTCAGGGCAGGCGGATGGAGTTCGACGGAGAGCAATCTAAGTTCCTGGATTGTTTTTTCAATCAGCAGGTTCATTTCCCTCATGTAGCTTTTCTTAGACGAGTCCTGTTCTCCTGATGCGAGAAACTGTAAGCCTGTTAAAATACTATATAAGTTCTGGCCAACCCCTTCATGCAGTTCATGCGCAATTCTTTTGATTTCCTCTTCTTGGGAGTCAATGATATATGTGCAAACATTAGGGTTTGTTCTTAATGAATCCATTTTTACCTGCCCTCCTGTCTTCTAATTCTCAATTTAAATATATCTCGATTCTAATTTTTAACCTATTGGTGATTTAAAAAGCTTATAAAAAAATTCAGGTTCTCCTAGAAGACCTGAACCTTTTTAAACGTATAGGTTAAACCACTTTCCTCATCGGCAGCCGACCACAAACCAGCAGACTCCGTTACTTGGCTTGCCAATGGCACTGCCAAAAAGTAAAAATCATCAAAATAGAAGCGGAGATGGGTTCCATCTGGGCAAAGCTGAACCTTTTTTATCGATTTGCTCACCACAGGGGCCTGGTCCCCACCCTCCCGGTCCTGAATGGCAATTTCAACTTCAGCACCGGCGAAACGCTCCTGTATTTTCTTGATATCAATGGACGCCACAGCTATTACATCCTCTCTCAACAGGGTAGATGAACATCTTGTAGCCTTGCAGGTACTCCCAAAACTTCTCTCCCGCGTTTTCCTCGATAAACTTAATCGTTTCGTCCTCGGACACCCAACTGCTCATCCCTTTAATTTCAGCAATCACCATTTCGGCACCTTCAACGACCTTTTCTTCGAGATACCAATTTAAACGTTTCTTGGCAAACAGCGATTTCAGCAGTTCGTCAATCTCCCCAGAAAATCCACCGGCCTGCGGGCGAACAAAGCAGAAATCAATATACGTTTCACTAGTCATTGACATTCACACCTTTTTTATAAATGATGAATGCAACTGGGAATAAGATAACATTCACAACAGCAGCGATGATGGTGCTGGTGTAATTTTCGTAAAAATATTGATGCACCATGTATTGTGTAAAAATAATATTTAACATCAGCACCACAAGCAGCAGGCCGACTGGGATATAACTACGCTTCATAACGCTTCACCCCCACGGCATAGACAGCGCCGTTTTCCACTTTCACATGGATTTCAGGCAATGGACGTCTTGGCGGGCCGGCAATTGGTGCGCCTGTTTCAACATCAAATTTTCCGTGATGGCAAGGACATAGCATCTCGCCTTCATCCTTTTGCCAAAAAACAGGACAACGCAGGTGTGTGCAGGCATTTTGGTACGCCACAAATTTCTTTTCCGATATGCGAATCAGAATGGCGCTGTCGTGTTCGCCAGGAAAATGAAAATCAACAGCGTCACCTACAGGAACCTGATCTAAATCAGCAATTTTATGTTTCGGATATTTTTTATCTTCTAAGCGGTTGAGCTCCTTTGCCGCCATGACTCCCCAAGGAAGTGATGAAACGGCGAACACTCCAGCGGCACCAACCAAGGTCTTCATGAAACCGCGGCGGTCCAACTTTCGTTCGTTATTTCTATTAATATTGTGGGTATAGTTATCTTCATTGAACGGGATTTTATTATTTTTATCGCTCATGGTAATCCCTCCTAGAACAGTTTAGTGACGCCCTGCAGGATTCCAGGGAGATTCACACGTACGTTAGTTTCGCCTTCTAAATATGGCATGCTGGTTACCCATTTGCCATTATCAAGATTAAATTGCTTTTGTTTTGCTTCGATTTCTTCGTCTGTTAACCATTGAAGTGTATTGGACGGACATACGCTCGCGCACATTGGCGGGATACCGTCCTTGGTGCGGTCAATACATAGGTCACACTTATACATTAAATTCTGCTCTGTATCGAACTTCGGTATTCCATATGGGCAGGCAATGGTACAGTTTTGGCAGCCGATACATTTTTCCACAAGAGCCGAAAGGACGGCTCCTGTTTCATGGATTTGGATCGCTTGGGCCGGACAACTGCGCGCACATGCCGGATTCACACAGTGAAGGCACATTAAAGGCATCGTCTGCCGGTTCTTAAGCGGATTTACATCGTAAACATAGTTGCGGTTGCGCTGTTCGTGTCCGCCGCACTGTGTGCAAGCAGCCAAACAGGAACGGCATCCTATGCAATTTTCCAGTTCAAGATATAACCTCTTTTTTACCACTTTATTGCACCTTCTTCATTTCTAGTTTTTCAATCTGTGCGGCACAAGCCTTGAATTCCGGCATTCTTGAAATGGGATCAAGAGCGGCAATTGTTAATAGATTGATAGATTTCTCGTGACCGAAATGGTACGGCACGAACACTGTATCCTTACGAATAGCTTCGGTAATTTTCACTTTATATTCAGCCTCTCCTCTGCGAGTATAAAGGCGGACATATTCTTCATGTTCAATATTATATTTTGCAGCTGTTTCCGGATGAACCTCAACATATGGCTCCGGACACATATCACGCAAGAATTGAATGCGGCGTGTTTGGTTACCAGATAAGTAGTGGAACACAACACGTCCGGTCGTTAAGCGCAACGGATATTCCGCATCTGGCTCTTCTGCAGGCGGGCGGTATGGCAATGCGCAAATTTTTGCTTTTCCGTCTGGATGATAGAACTTCTTATCTAAAAACATATGTGGTGTACCAGGATCCTTTTCATCACGGCAAGGCCAGAACACACCGTCTTGTTTATCGATTTTATCCCAGGTAGCGCCATAATAGTCAGCGTATCCACCTTTTGAAGCTAAACGGAATTCATCTGCTACATCTCTGGCTGTTTTTAAGTAGGAGAAATATTTTCCCCTGCCAAGTTTTTCAGCAAGCTCCACTTGCATTTGCCAGTCGGGCTTTGATTCGCCTATCGGCTCCTGCGCCTTATTGATTTTTATGATGCGCCCTTCAATATTTGTAACCGTTCCTTCATCCTCTGACCAAGTAACGGAAGGAAGAATAACATCGGCAAATTCTGCTGATTCAGAAAGATAGAAATCAGCGCAAACCATAAAATCTAATCCTTTTAATGCCTTACGGACAAAGTTTTGGTTTGGTGCAGATACCGCTGGATTTGAACAAAGCAAATACAAACCGCGTATTGTTTTTTGATCCATTAATTCAAACATTTCATAAGCAGATACACCTGGCTGCGGCATTTCTTCAGGGGTAATCCCCCACACCTGACATACTTCCTCAACATGCTTTGGATTAGTGAGCTTACGGTAGCCTGGCAGCAGGTCTGATTTTTGGCCATGCTCACGGCCGCCTTGACCGTTACCTTGGCCGGTAAATGTTGCAACACCTGATTTCGGACGGCCGATTTTTCCAGAAACTAACGCCATGTTGGTGTAACCAGAAACGTTGTCGACCCCTTTATGCTGCTGTTCGATGCCGCGTGCAAACATCACGACTGCGTTTGGCGCTTTACCATAAATCTCCGCAGCACGGATAATTTTTTCAACTGCAATTCCTGTAATCTCGCTTGTATATTCAGGAGTAAATTCTTTGACTAATTCTTTTGTTTCTTCAAAGCCATTTGTGTGTTGGTTGACGAATTCTTCATCAACATAGCCGTTTTGGATCAATAGGTTCACAATACCATTAGCAAGTGCCAAGTCTGTTCCCGGTCTTAAATCCAAGTGAACATCGGCACGTCTTGCAATCGGGGTTTCACGTGGGTCGGCAACGATCAGATAACCGCCTCTTTCCTGGACGTTCCAAACGCGGAACATCGAAGTTGGATGGCATTCTGCCGTGTTGCTTCCAGCGATGAACAAGCAATCTGTTTCATGGATATCGGTCCATGGTAATGTCGAACCACGGTCAACGCCGAATGAGCGAAGGAATCCGCCGGCTGCACTGGACATACAGAAACGTCCGTTATAATCGATATAGCGAGTTTGCAAACCAACTCTTGCAAACTTACCTGTTAAATAGCATTTTTCATTGGTCATTGATACACCACTGAAAACAGACAATGTATCTTTGCCGTATTTCCCTTGAAGCTCTTTGAATTTCCGAGCGATTAAATCATAAGCTTCATCCCAGGTTGCTTCACGGAACCCTTTGTCTGTTCCTTTTAAGGAAGCATCGTCACGGATTAACGGTCTTAAAATTCGGTCCGGATGGTTCGTCTGCTGGTAAGCAGTAACCCCTTTCGGACACATTTTTCCGACCGTAACCGGCCATTCATAGCGAGGCTCAACCCCGATAATTTTGTTTGTTTTTGTATTTACGCGTAAATTCATCCCGCACTGCATGCCACAATAGGCGCAGTGTGTTTTTATTAAGGTTTCATTTGGATGACGTACGTTTTCGATTTCTCTAAAAAATTTATCTTTTGGGGCTTTTTGGTTAACCTCTTGCATTCTGATTTGCCTCCTTGACCTTCACTTGATGGGTAGGGAATCCTGAGAATCTTGCGATACGGTACTTTCTGCGACATGGCAGGCACAATTCCGCAAGATTAAAGCCGTCTTCCATGTTGAACTCCATGTTGTTAGTTCCCAATACTTGAATAATATCGTTCGATTGTTCGACTGATACAAATTTATCTCCGCACACTTTACATTCTTTCATATGCTGTTCTCCATAATGTTCACGGTAGTTTCTAGCAAATACGCTCATCGGACGGAACGGAATATGAGCAAGCTTACCAAACGGAAGATAGATAAGCGTTACAATGACTGAAAACTGGTGGATCAGCGACATTTGCGGCTGCATCCATCCATGTAAGAATACGTTTTGGACTGTCAATAATAGACCAGTTACTGAAATAAATAACAACATATAGAGCGGCAAGAAATCGTACATGAATTTTTGCTCTGCTCTTGCCTGCATATTTTTCATGCGGCGGTAAAGCGCCATGCTGACACCTGAAATCACCATAATGGCTGAGATGTTTAAAGCGTTGTAAGAGAACCAAGCAATGATGCCATCTGCTTTAATCCGTACCAAGTCCATTCCCATTAAGACGACTGTGTAATAGCCATTTCCATCCATATTGAAGTACATCCAGCTGAACACGAGCGGGAAAGTAACTAAACAAGCAAGCACACAGCCCCACCCGATTAATACGTGCTGCATCCAGCGGTAAAATCCGCGCTTTTTGATGAAGTCGTAAATCGCTAAGTGGCTTACTACTGTTTTTGGAGTGCTTTTTCTAAAAAGCAGCTTTAAGCCCTTTTTAATGATAATTTTGGTTGGCGGTCTTTCTCCCCAGGAGATGAAGCGGTAAAAGAAACCTCCTATGAAAGTAATCGTTCCTACCATATATCCATAAAGGTTTAAGTCAATATGTGTAAACATTCTTGTTCCGATAAACACCAAAATCGCAAGTCCAGCTACGCTTAAAAACATTGATTTGGCAAAATGGGAAGCAAATGCATTATTGACGGTATTATCCCGTTTTTTCGCCGATTGAATAGTTGACTCCATTTTCTTGATCCTCCCTAAAAAAAATAACACTATCGTTTTCTTATTCTTATTGTAAGAAAAACGACAGTGTTATCTTTATCAGGGAACTCCCCCATCCTAGGGGGAAAAAACCCTTATATATTTCATATTTTGACAAAAGTTCGTCACATTTGCTTTTTGATGTACTTTTTATGCCATGAATAAAGAAGCAACACAAGCCCGATTATTAATTGCAGCGTGGACAAGGATGCATCCCAGAAATGATAGGTGGACGGTCCATAGCCAAAACAGTGGTGGATCGTAGTCATTGCATATAACATTTGCGGGAGATAATAACCAAAAAATAACGATAACGTAAGCCCTACACCCAACACATAAAATACGGTATAAGTGATAATCGTCTGCTTTTCTTCTTCAAATACAACCTCAGTTTGTCGGGCAGGTTTTCTAAATCTAAACCAGTTTCGAAAAACCTGCTGGGCATTTTCCATAAGATTGTAAACACCCGTCGAGTTTTCAAATACATAATATAAATCTGTTTTCATATAGATGCAGCACTGATAAATCATCCGAATAAAAGCATCTAGGACAATTACCTTCAGCACACTCAGGAAAATCCCTGACCCGTCTGCGAAAATCAACTGACCTAGCAGTGCTGCAAAAAGAACGAACGTATCAAAACAAAGCCCCGCGAAATATAAAACATTTCGATCTTTTGAAGGTAGTTTCCAAACAAATGACATATCTGTTTCGAAAACGACAAGGAAAAGGCGGTGTCCGATGGTTAATTTCGTGGGAAGCTGGTAAGCCCTCATGGCCAGCACATGCCCAAATTCATGAAGCAATACAAAGCAGAAGGATAAAACGAGCCACGCCGGGATATTCAGTACCATTAAATCAAAAATAAAGATATCCTTAAAATCCGGAAATAAGGATGGGTGGGTTAGAAAAAGAAAAACGTTGATGAAAAATAAGGCTGCGTAAACAGTATAAGCCGCTTTATTGAAAAAGAATTTTCCCAACTTAGGAGAAATCCACTCAAATCCAAGGGGATCTTGCTTCTTTATTGGGGCAGCGAGTTTCACACCATCCATTTCGACAACCAATTGCAGTTCGAGAAGCTGTTCGGCAAAATCGAGTAAATCGACCTCATCATGAGAATACTTGCTTTTAAGCCGGCTTTCAATTTCACCTAACTGATAGCCTTCGTTGATTAATTGAATCGCATCGATACAAACCTCCGGCATTTCATAAAATTCCCCGGAGTTGGTATCTTCAACGATATAATTCTTTTTATCTTTCCTAATTTCAATTGGGACTAATACGAGATGTGAATGGAGTGTAAGGTTCATTTTTTTACACCTTTAACCTGTTATTTTTCAATAAAGAAGGATGCATGGCATCATGCCAGCATCCACATTTATCATGGTTTATATCCTGGAACGAAAGGACACCACCAACACGTAGTTCTTACCTTTTTGAGTTTTCGAATTTTCATCCTCCTACCTCCTTAAATAATGTCATTTTGTCATTCCATGGATATTTAGAATGAAATTCAACCCATGCAGGATAAACCTTCTTAAATTGTTCAACCAGCATTGGATCAAATTGAGAACCCTTCCCTTCAATGACCCGGCTGTAGGCTTCCTCTACAGGCATAGCCGCCCGATAGGATCGGGAAGAAGTCATTGCATCAAAAGCATCTGCAATAGCGGTAACTCTCGCAAGTAATGGAATCGCTTCTCCCTTTAATTGGTCAGGATAGCCTTTTCCATCCCAGCGCTCATGATGAGAACGAATAACACTAATAGTATCCTTTATTCCCTCGACGTCTTTTACCGCATCAGCACCAACCACAGGATGAGATTTGATAATTTCATATTCATCATTACTTAATTTGCCAGGCTTCATTAAAATTGAATCAGGAATGTGAACTTTACCTATATCATGCAATAAACAGGAATAATAAAATGATTTTTGTTCATCTCCTGAAAAACTGCCAATTTCTTTAGCTAGTAACAAGGCGTAGCTTGCGACACGCTCACTATGTCCCCTAGTATATGGATCTTTTAACTCTAAAGTTGCAATAACCCCTCTAACCATCCCCTGCAATTGGTTATCATAGGAAGTGCTTATTGAACGAACATAACCTTGAAAACGAACCAATAAAAAGAAAGACATTATTGAGAGAACAGCAACTAAAATGATTGGAATTAAGACATAGGAGTTATTTAATATAATGCCGATTAAGGCGTATTTTAAAGTAATTCCAAGGCTAACTAGCCAAAAATATTTTGTATTAATAAATAGAGGTAACGATAAAATCAAATATACCTCAACAATATTCCCAGTAAAATATGAATCTCCTCTACCGTAATACATAAGTATATCAACAATAAAAGTCGTAAATAAATAACTAACAAAGAACACATATTTAATTAATGATTGCTTGTTTTTACGAATTAAATAATATGATACAGGCAGTAATATTAAAATAACTATATAGGTAAGGTATAAATATTTATTAGGTACCCCAATATCTTTTTTTGCTATAAAGACAGGAAAAAGATAATAGTAAAAAAAATCATACCCTAACAAAATGATATAAAAAAACACTAGAAACCATTTTACAGTCTGTTTCTCTTCATGTGGTATCATAAAATCCTCCAAATTACCCATCTCATTTGGTTCAGTCCAAGCAAGATAGAATAAAAGAATCCGAATCTTTTTGGCGGTTTGACAAAATCTATAAAAATTCTTTGTTCCTCTACATTATATCTTATTAGTTAAACCCTTGAAACATTTAATTTAGCTGATTTTTGTACAATTCGAGAACTAAACTTTAAAAATATTATTCTGGGATATCGGCAATCTGACTATAACTTTAGTCCCAGCTCCTAATATACTCTCAATTTTCAAACTGCCGCCATGGCCTTCAATAATTTCCTTAGTAACAACTAACCCTAGACCTGTCCCATCTTTTTTGGTCGTATAAAATGCTTCGAAAATATGTTCAAGTTTGTCCACCTCGATACCAGGGCCTTCATCCTCAATCACTATTAATAACGACGATTCTTCTGTCATTTTCATTTGGATTTTTAATAAACCACCATCCGGCATGGCCTCAACCGCATTCTTTAACAAATTAATAAATACTTGCTTTAATTGTTTTTCATCACAATCAATCAAAGGTATTGTAGCATCGGTATCTATTTCCACGTTCACACCTTGAACCTCTGCCTGCTGACAAATTAATGAAACTGTATAATCAACAATTCCTTTCATATCTGCCTTTTTAAAATTAATTTCCCTTGGTTTTCCAAGGTACATAAGGTCATCTACAATAGAATTTATTCTCTCAATTTCCTGAATCATAATTGGATAAAAGCCGCTGCTATTTGGATTCGATTCATGTTGTAATTGGGTAAACCCTTTTAGTGATGAGAGCGGGTTTCGAATTTCATGCCCTATCGCTGCTGCCATTTGGCCTATCACTGCAAGTTTTTCTTTTTTATTCAGTTCCTCATGAACAGATGTTAAAGACTTTATATATGAATAAAATCTAATTAAAATGATAAAGGCAATTGCCGATAAAATGATAATGACGAAAATAGGCGGTATGATATTAGTATCATGGAGTATTAGCCCTAATAGAACATACCTTCCAATCAATCCTAAAGTTACACTCCAATAGTATTCCTTATTAACAAACACTGGTGAAAAAAAGACAAACAAAAGCTCTACTATATTTCCTGAAGCAAACGTTAGATTAGTTCCATAATACTTCATAATAAGATCTATGCTATCAATTAGGATGTAACCAAATAACAAAAGGTATTTGACAATATAAGGATTTCCCTTTTTTATAAATGAAACGGAGATTGGCAGAAGCAAAAATACTAAAATATATAGCCAAAAACCAAGTCCGCTACCAGGGAATTGAACCGCTCCGTAGTCGGTAAATCTTGGTAAAACAATATACCAAAAAAAATCATATGCAATAAAGAAGAAATAAAATAACCATAAAAATAGCTTTATTGCCTTTTTTTCTTCATATATTAGTTTCGGTCCTTTGCTACTTATTTCCATGAGTGTTCTCCTTAAACTAGATACTATTCTAAAAATTCAAAATTTCGTTCATTACTCATACTATTCTACCACTTTTTTAGAATAACATTATAAAATAAATGAAAAAACGATGATTTTCGACATTTTATTGGGAAAATTTAAAGGGGAGTCCCATTTGAGTGGAACTCCCCTTAAATTAGCTGACCTTTTTCAATTGTCCAGATGAATTATTTAATGTCGAATGCTTTCGTCCATAGCCGAAGTAGACGAACAATCCAATTACCAGCCAAACACCAAAACTAATCCATGTTATAGCCGGCAGCTGTACCGCTAAATATCCGCAGAACAAGAATGCCAAAATCGGAATATACGGTACAAACGGGACTCTGAAGCCTGTTTTAGGCACTTGGTTGTTTTTTCGAAGATATAAAATCCCGACTGAAACTGTCATGAATGCGAACAAGGTTCCAATGTTTGTTAATTCAGCCAGTTTACTTAATGGAACAAATCCTGCAATAACAGACACCAATAAACAAATGATCCAAGAGTTTATAACCGGTGTTTGTTTCTTTTCATCTACCTTGGAAAACACTTTTGGCAGCAATCCGTCACGGCCGATTGCGTAGAATAGGCGGGATTGTCCGTAAAGTAAAACTAGAAGTACCGTTGTAATACCAGTGATTGCCCCAATTGAAATGAAACCCGCCACCCAATCCTGATGGATATAGGTTAAGGCGAATGCAACTGGGTTTTTAACGCCCAACAAATTGTAAGGTACAATTCCGGTTAGGATAGCGGAGACGACAATATATAAAACCGTACAAACAAGCAATGAAGCAATAATTCCGATAGGCATGTTGCGCTGCGGGTTTTTAACCTCCTCAGCAGCTGTCGATACAGCATCAAAGCCAATATATGCAAAGAAAATCGTAGCCGCTCCAGTCGCTACGCCGGAGAATCCGAATGGCATAAAAGGAGTCCAGTTAGCTGGCTTTACATACCATACACCAACACCAATAAATAAAAGAACAACAACAAGCTTGATAATTACCATGATGTTATTTAAACGGGTAGATTTCTTTGCCCCCTGAGATAAAAGCAAAGTAAGTAAAAAGACGATAACGATTGCAGGAACGTCAACAAATGTCCCGTTTGCCGGGTCAAACGCACTTGTTATGGCTTTCGGAAAATGAATCCCAAACCCTGCTAGCAGCCCTTGAAAATAGCCTGACCAGCCGCTGGCAACCGCCGCAGATGCAAAGCCGTACTCGAGAATTAAATCCCAGCCTAAAATCCATGCGATCAATTCACCAAAGGTCGCATAGCTGTAAGTATAGGCACTTCCGGAAACCGGTACATTTGAAGCAAATTCCGCATAACAGAGGGCAGCAAAAATGCAAGCTAAACCTGATAAGATAAAAGAAATAATGAGTGCTGGCCCAGCATGTTCCGCAGCAGCAACCCCTGTGACAACAAAAATTCCGGTCCCGATAATCGCCCCTATCCCAAGCATCGTTAAGTCAAAGGCCCCCAGCTCTTTCCTTAAAGCGGCACCTTTTTTCTCTGATTCCTGGATCAGGTCCTGAACTGATTTTTTCCTAAATAAATCCATTTATTATTTAAACCTCCTCAGGTTCGATGTTATAATTTTCTGAAAAGATAAATAAATTTATATCGGTATAATATAATCTTTTTATCGAAAAAGCAATATTTTTTTTAAAATAAAAAAATTGGTAATATTACACTGGGAATATACTGGTTTTGCATTGAATTAACATAAAATAAACCTTATTGAAATTCATCTTTTTTCTCTATTTTGATATAGTTTATCCGAATAAAAAAAACAGATGACATCAAACGAAAGGATGTCACCTGTTTTTACATTATTTTAACTGCTGTCGGTTCTTCATTAATGATACTGCTAACTAACTCTTCCTTTTTACCTGCTGGAAGAACAATTGTTACCGTTGTTCCCAAACCTGTTTCACTTTGATAGAAAACCTTTCCTTTTATCGTTTCAATAATTCTTAAAGATACCGAAGTCCCCAGCCCCGTTCCCTTATCTTTGGTCGTATAAAACAATGTTCCAATCCTCGATAGTTGTTCGGTTGTCATTCCTTTTCCGTTATCAGTAATCAAAACGGAGGCATGGGTTTGATCGGACTTTGTATGTATCGTGACAATGCCTTCCTCTGAGGTCGCTTCAATCGCATTTTTCACAAGATTTACAAGAGCCTGTTTTAACTGATTTCGATCTGTATAAAGGCAAAAATCGGATGTGTCCAATTCACTTTCTAGTTGTACACCCTGCTTTACAGCATAAGGTTCGAGCAGGGTGACTATTTCCTTCAATATGTCTTTTAAGGCGAATTCTTCTAGTTTTTCTAATTTCGGCTTGGCAAAATTCAAGTAATCGCTAATGATCGCCTCAGCCCTTCCTAATTCACTTAAAACCAGCCCAAAATATTCATAATTCTTCCCTTTCTCATCCTGCTGCATCAATTGTAGAAATCCCTTTACCACTGTTAAAGGGTTGCGGACTTCATGGGCGATAGAAGCCGCCAGTTCACTTAATGTATTAAGCTTTTCTGCTTTCAGTATCTCTTCCTTCATTTTATCTTTCTCAATCAGCCCTTCATATAACTTTGCAGCAAGCATTAGGGAAGCGGTATAAATAAGAGCGAAAAGCAGTAAATCGGGAATGTTTATAAACAATTTGAAGGTATTTCCATTTAGATAATGATAAGTTAGAAGTGATAAATAGCATAGAATTAAAGACCAGACGCCCGATAATAAAGTGAACTGTACTCTTCGATTTGAAGAAGCATTCCAAAAGCGGGTTCGCAAAAGGTAAGGGACAATAGAAGTAAGCAGGCAGCCCACAATGGCGTAATGGACACTGCCACCACCCATCATAATGCGAGCTCCAATAATAGAGGCAATGACCATCCCGCCGCCAGCAGATCCTGCATATAAAATGGCAAGAATAAGCGGAGCGTAGCGAAGATCCCAAATAAGGCCATAATTTGAATAACTAAAAATCATGCAGGCTATTGCTGCCAGACTGTGCATAGACCCACAGATGATTGGTGAATTCCATTTTTTCTTATAGTCAGTTAAAGCACTACAAAGCAGGACTGGTGCTAATACAATTAACAGTTGCAAAAGAAGCTTTTCCGCCAGCATCGTCATTCCCCCGAGGAATCAATTATATTATCCATTACAATACGACAAAAAACGGCACTTTCCTTCTTATGCTGAAAATTTTTTGGCAGAAAGTGTCGATGGCGGTTTTTCTTCTCCGGAAAACTTTTAAAAAGACGTCAACGGCTGTTGCCGGTAAATGTTCCGTAGTATACATAGCATTTGCGGTCTTCGTCAATCTCCCGCGAATCCAAGGCAAATTCTAAAAACTTATCTCCCCTCTCAATATAGATGAAATCCGAGTGAAGGACAGCCAGCACTTCCTCGTGTTCCCAAATAGCTTTCTGGTCGATTAAAATGCTCCCCTGGTCGTTTAGTTCCCTTATCTCAAATCCAATATGCGAATGATATTTATCCAGCGTATCATTACTGAACTTTTCTCTTTCAACATAAATGACTGCCGTTCCGTCTGGGTCAAGTGCAGTAGCGGTAACCTTGTACGTCTCATTGTTTTTTACAAAATATTCACAGGTCATTCGCGCGGCCGCTTCCGATTTGGAAATGTCGTAGTAGTGCCATAACGCAGGGTATTGCTGATTTTCTTCATCTAGCCGATATTCAAGCCTCAAACCAATCTCTCCTTTTTTCTTTTACTTTTCCATTGTTTTCCTTAAAATTCATTTTATAATAAAATTACAAATTGAAAAAGGAGAGTGAGAAGTTTGAAGAAAACTAGATTGCTTATCACGGGCGTTCTTACTTCTCTAATGGCCGGAACGATCGCTGGCTGTTCCGACGACCTGCCGCCCCAGCCGGATGACAGTAGCTGCCGGGACTGGGATTGGGATGATGAGCAAGGTGTCTGGCAATGTGACGACACAGGTTCTAGCCATTATGGGCACTTTTTTTATGGCGGCAAATATTTCCGAAATAAATCTTCGCTTCTGAAATCCTCCTCCTATAAGTCCTATCATTCCTCTTCCAGCTTTAAAGGGGGCTTTGGCAGCGGAACGAAGGGCGGATTTGGAGGTTAGAATGGGGGATTATTCTACACGGCGCAGACAGTTTTATTCGCAATTCCCGTCGTTTTGGTCAGACTTATATGGCAGTGAATACAGTTTATTTCACACTTTCCCCATTTCAAGTACGACCTCTTTGCTGATTAGAGAAGCAACGGAGAGAATGGGCAGAGTCCTTTTTAAAACAGCAACACTTCTGCGGAGCCTTCCGGATGAGCAGCTCTTGCAGCTTGGATACCCGCTTGAGAGCCTTCCATTTTTACGATTGAAAAATCTTTTTCCTGAATCAGTAATTTCCCGGTTTGATTTTGCTGTAACAGAAACGGGTGTGAAGTTGCTGGAATTCAACAGTGACACGCCGACCTTTATTGTGGAATGCTTCCACATCAACGGGAAGGTCGGCAAGGAATTTGGCTTAGTCGACCCGAATCAGGGCGGGGAGCGGCTTCTTTCTTCAGGCATTACCAAAGCGGTATTAGAGGCTGCTGAGGGAAAAACCTCCCCTAATGTCGTTTTTACAGCCCATCAGGATCACATGGAAGATTGGCAGACCAGCGTTTATTTAAGCGAGCTTTGTCAGGTAAGAAATAAATTGGTTCCATTGGCTGACCTGCGGATTACAGATGGTGCTTTAGCGGATGCCGATGGGATCCCTATCGATGTACTATACCGGCAGACATACCCGCTTGAACATTTACTGGAGGACAGAGATCCAATCAGCGGCGCTCTAGTTGGCATTGAACTTCTACAGCTAGTAAAAGATGGAAAGCTGGCTGTAGTCAATCCTATTTCAGCTTTTTTGCTCCAGCCAAAATCGGTCCAATGCTTAATTTGGGGATTGGCTGAGCAAGGCGTTTTTTATTCTGTGGAAGAACTAGGCTGGATCAAGGAATATATGCTGCCAACCTATCTTGATCCGGATGCCTTTGTTGGCAAGGCACCCTATGTTGAAAAGCCGTCCTTTGGGCGGGAGGGGGACACAGTGACGATTTGGGATGCTCATGCTAGGGTTTATGAACAGAATGCATTTGCAACCTATAAGGATGAATTGTCAGTCTATCAATCTTATTGTTCGCTTCCGACTGTAACGCTTGAAACAGAAAAGGGGCAGGAAGAGCTTTCCTATGTTATTGGATCCTTCCTCATCGCTGGAAAACCAAGTGCGATTGGAATCCGCGCTGGAGGAAAAATTACCGGCAATGAGTCTTACTTTTTGCCAGTTGGAGTAAAAAAGGGGGAATAATGGATCATGACGGATTTTTTATTATATTTGGCGGTTTCGCTTGGTTTGTTGATTGTTGGGCTATTTCTTATGGAGGTCACAACCAAGGTTAAGGAATTTTCCTTAATAGCTAAAGGGAATAAGGCAGCGAGTTATGTTCTTGGCGGCAGACTGCTGGGCCTCGCGATTGTGCTGTATTCTACGGCAGCTAATTCGGTTTCTTTGGCGGATATGGCCATTTGGGGCGGAATTGGAATTTTAGCGCAGATTATTGTGTTTTATTTGGCGGAGTGGCTGACGCCCAGGTTTAATGTCAATCAAAGCATTGAGGACGATAACCAGGCAGTTGGACTTTTTTTGATGTTTTTGTCGGTTTCTATCGGCGTGATCATCGCCGGATGTTTAACTTATTAGGTAAAAAAAACGCATCTCCACCGGGATGCGTTTTTTATATCCTTTGATAAGTTTTTTTGTCGCAAATAACAAACAGTCTCGCTTCTTTTGGGATTGGGTCGTGCCATTTTTTGAGGATGTTTAAGTCATCCCGATCGGCAATCAGCTGGGCTCCTTTATTTTTCAAGGATTCGTAGGCCTCGCCGTATGTTTTCCATTCCGGTTTTAATTCTACCTCCCAAAGGTCGCTCCCAGCGTCCCCATCCCTTCTGCTTAATAATTGTGTAAAAAGATGGCTCGTACCCTTGGTTTGGGCGGATTTAGCCATAAGGTTGGATACAGATTGGTGTGAAAGAATGAACTCGTCTACTTTTACATGGTTGAAATTACCGACATGCCTTTCATTTAATATTTCTGCGATGGTGTAAATATTACTTTCTGTTCCTTCATCATAGCGTTCGATGGAGGAAGCCGTTAGGAGTGTTTTCCCGTCAGCTAAATCGGGATTGGTGATGCCGTCAGGAGCAAAAAGCAATACCGCTTTTGCTTTTTCGATTCTTGCCCTTTTGAGGGTCTCCTCATCGGTAGGGCTTCCTTGTATGTAGAGGAACCGTTCATGCTCATACGGCGTTTTCTCCAACTCGTCAATTAGTACAATTTCCGTTTTGGGCTCCGCTGCAAACAGCTCTTTAATCGTGTTTTTGCTTTTGGCTGTCCAGCCAACAATGACAAAATGATTTTCACCTTTGAAGGTCATCCTGCCTTCCTCCTTCATTTGCTTATACCTGGAAACACTGTCAATAATCATCCCGATGACGGTGCCGAAAAGCCCGATACCCAGCGTATAGACGATGACCATCGCCCAGGTCCGCCCCAACTGCGTCGTCGGGTAAATATCGCCGTATCCGACCGTTGTCATTGTGGTCAGAATCCACCAGACCGCGTGAAAGGTATTTTCAAAGGTTTTCGGCTCCAGCATTCTCATAATCTCTGCATTGATAAATATGTAAATGGTTGTGAAAAGGATGACGGTTCGATAGCGGTATTTGGATGCCGTTAGAAATAATCTTCGGAAGAAGATCATGAAGGGACACCTCCTTTGCAAGAATTTGTTTTTAAGTTTTAAAACGACCAAGGACTCCGCTTTTCATCCAGTTCAGGTGTTATGAACCCTTCATAACGACCGAAGACTCCATTTTTCAACCGGTTCGGGCGTTATAAACCTTTCATATCGACCGAAGACTCCGTTTTTCATCCGGTTCAGGCGTTATGAACCTTTCATATCGACCCAAGACTCCGTTTCTCATCCGGTTCGGGCGTTATAAACCTTTCATATCGACCGAAGACTCCGTTTTTCATCCGGTTCAGGCGTTATAAGCCTTTCATAACGACCGAAGACTCCGCCTTTCATCCGGTTCGGGTGTTATAAGCCTTTCATAACGACCGAAGACTCCACTTTTCATCCGGTTCGGGCGTTATAAGCCTTTCATAACGACCGAAGACTCCACTTTTCATCCGGTTCGGGCGTTATAAACCTTTCATAACGACCGAAGACCCCGCCTTTCATCCGGTTCGGGCGTTATAAGCCTTTCGTAACGACCGAAGACAGTTATGCCCGCCTCCTCCACCAAATCGAATTTAAAATAACGGATTCGATTGCACCGGGATCCATATTTCTGTTTGTTCAAGTTGTCCGGCTAGAGCATACAATAAATCTTCCCGTCCCCGGGCGGCCATGAATTGTACTCCGACCGGCAGTCCATCCGGGGTGAGATGCACCGGAACTGTCATCGCTGGCTGACCGGTTAAATTGGCAAGCTGTGTGAAAGGAGTTCTCTTCAGATTATTTTCCGCTACCTGTTCGACCGTGCCGACCTTCTTCAAAATACCGCTCAAGGATAGCTTCCCTGCAGCAGTCATCGCCAGTTTCTCTGAACTGGTTGGCTCAAGTTCTCCGATTTTTGCCGGAGGGAAAGCGGTCGTTGGCGTCATAAAGAAGTCGTATGTTTCATGAAATGTTTCCATAGCAATGGCCGCATTATCCCATTCGCGAATACTTAAAACTATCTCTTCAGCAGATGTGGCCTTTCCAACTAATCCTAAAATCCAAGTAGGCAGCTCCACATCGCTCATCTTCGCTTTCCGGCCAAGGACATCTTCTAGAGATGCCAATGTCGCAGCAACTTCCCCGAAATACATCGTTAAATAGCTTTTTGCAATTTTCCTGCCATCCACAGGCGCATCCATTTCGACCACATTATGACCCAATGATTCCAGCAGTCTGGCTGTTTTATAGACTGCCTCCTGACATTCCATATGGACCTCCGCCCCTAAGGGAGACTGGATCGAAAAAGCAATCGTTAATTTCTCTGCTGGTCCGCTCTGTACCTGTTGAAAGTAGGAGCCATCAAATGGCGGGGCATGAAAGGCAGCCGCTTTTTCGTAAATCTTAATTTCATCAAGCATCGCCGCACTATCTCTTACCGTTCTTGAGAGGATATGATCAACAGAAGCCCCCTGCCAGAGCCGGCCGTAAACAGGGCCGACCGGCGTCCTGCCTCTTGTAGGCTTCATTCCAAACAGTCCGCAATATGAACCCGGAATCCGAATCGATCCGCCGCCATCATTCGCGCCAGCAATCGGTACCATCCCAGTTGCAACCGCCGCTGCCGATCCGCCGCTCGAACCGCCTGGTGTATGCCCTAGATTCCATGGATTTCGGGTAGGGCCATAATACTTTGGCTCGGTAATGCCCATTAAGGCGAATTCCGGTACATTAGTCTGCCCGACAAATATGACGCCCGTCCTACGTACTTGCTTTACATAGGTGGAATCTGATTTTGCCCGGTAGCCCTGATACGCCTTAGAACCAGCCGTAATCTTCTCCCCTTCCACTTCTTGAGTAATATCCTTTAACAGCATTGGCACACCTGCAAAGGCCCCCTCTAAATCAACATTTTCCGCCTGTTTTTCGGCTTTTTCGTAAAATTTATTAATCACAGCGTTAAGCTTTGGGTTATATTCCTCAATAGCTTTGATGGCTTCCGAAAACACCTCGGTCGGTTTCACATCTTTCTTTTTTATCAACTCCGCCAATCCAAGTCCGTCATAATTCTTATAATGAAAGCCCTCCATCTGGTCCCCCCCTTTTTAAATAAATACTTCTATTTACTATTCAAATAATCCTTTTTATAGAAATGTTTAAAAAAAAGCGGAAACCGCGAAGTCATTTTTACATTACCTATTGACAAACTTCAACTAACCATGTATTATTAAATTTCTTGCTTTTCATTTGTATAACTTGAAATAAATAGAGGATACACAATGTAAGAATTTTACTGGCTTTTCACTCGTGTTTTTTTTGGAAAGACTTATTCACACTGGAACGGCCTCGGAGCCGTAAGGATGTTAGAGAGGTAGGGCTGGCATCGTTTAGGTTTATAAAACCTACTGGTGGAAATTGTACCGCGGCATATTTAATTAAGAAATATTTAAATTTTTACATGAAGGCAGCATAATGAACTTGCAGCAATTCAAGTTACGATAAATCCTAAAATAAGGAAAGCATTAGAAGGCAGGGGAGCTATTCCTCTGCCTTCGTCCAATTTTCGGGAAACTATTGGATCACTATTGCTTGTTTGCCCATTTGCTCCCAGGCCTTGATGAAGTTTTCTCGGTCCAATTTTTTGTTCTTTGTACCGTATGGGTCATTGACATAGATGTGGGACTGGTCATAACCAGTAATCACCACACTGTGTTCACTGAAGGTGATGTCGATTTTTCCCTCTGGGGTATTCCAGGTTTGAAATACGTTTACCGGAGCAAAGCTTGTAGTCGTGATAATCCAAACTGGATGTCCTTGGTTTACTTTTTTCAACAGGTCTGAAAATGGACTACCCGTTAAATTTATGGCACGGTTCCCTGCATATTTTTGAGCAAGCTCGTAAACGGGGCCATTGTACACCCCAAGTCCCGGCCCATGTGCCATATCTCCAACAAATCCGGTATTTGGATTTCCTTTAAGACCATTACTATAGCTAAACGGAACTGTTTTAATATTTTCAGCAAGCTCGTTTTTCGTCACTTTGATTCCATGATACTGCATTACCATCGCAAGGCTTGTCACTTCACAGCCATTGTAAAGCAGCGGCTTATCCATTTGATTAATCAATGGGACATCGAGCAGCTTGCTCTCAGGCAAAATAGGACTATCTTTTTGAAGCGCTATCTGTCGTGTTTTTAGAGGCGGGGCTTCCAAAACGGATTCTGTTGCCGATCTTATCGCTTGAACTCCGATGATGGTTTTTGTACCAAAGAGAGTCGCTATGATAACAATAAGCACAATAATCGTTTTCTTCATATTTGATAAATACCTTTCCTGTTAACAATTAAATACAGTACTAATATACTAATATATTACTATACCAAACATTAAAAGAACCTAAAAGAGGAAAAGTTTCCAAATGAAATCCAGAGGCTGTTCCATGTATAAAGATGAAAGAACAGCCCCTTAGAAAAAATTTATATTTTTAACTTTCTTTCATTGATTTTCCGAATTACTTGATTGATCACTTCTGAGAAAACTAACCCAAAGGCGATAGTTCCCGCAAGCATCAAAACCTGAGCAGCAGAACCAAGTGCAGTGTTATAATTCTCTTCCACAAAATTTCTCATGGCATTATAAGCGAGTCCCCCTGGAACTAATGGAATAATTCCAGCAACGCTAAAAATAATCACAGGGGTTTTGTATAATTTTGCCAATTCCTGACTTAGCACAGCTATAAAGACCGTCGCCAGTAATGTTCCTAATACAGGATCATCATAATATCCTTCTACAAGATAATAAACCAGCCAGCCTCCTGCACCAATCAACCCGCATTTCACCAAGGTATTCCTCGGTGCATTAAAAAGGATGCCAAATGCCCCTGTTGCAATAAAGCTGGTTATGACCTGAGCTAAAATATCCACTTTTCCAAGACCTCACTCACAAGAATTTCAGTATTACCGCAATTCCAGCCCCAATGGCAAAGGCTGTCAGAAACGCTTCGGCACCTTTTGACAGTCCAGAAACAAGGTGGCCTGCCATTAAGTCTCTAATGGCGTTGGTTACTAATAGACCGGGTACTAACGGCATGACCGATCCAATAATGATTTTATCCAGCTGATGGCCCACCCCGACGATTACAAAAAGCAAAGAAAGCAGCCCAATCACAAATGCCGCCAAAAACTCGGAGAAAAACTTGATCGGTACAAAGCGATGGAAATAAACAAAGCTTAAATATCCCGCACCTCCAGCAATCATTGAAGGCAAAAAATCATTCCATTCACCCTTAAACATAATCATAAAACAGCCGCTTGCCAAGGAGGCTGCCGCGACCTGTAACCTAAATGGGAAGGAAAGGTCCTTGGCTTCAATTTCCGTTAGCTGTTTCATCGCTTCTTTACTATCCAGATCACCGCTTGATATTTTTCGTGAAATACTATTCACGATAGCAACCTTCTCTAGATCTGTCGAACGCTCTGAAATTCTAATCAACTTGGTTTTTGTCGGTTCCGACCCTTCGGCGGAAAATATAATGCCCGTCGGCGTAACATAGCTATGTGACTTTTCAATCCCGAACGAGGCTGCCATCCGCATCATCGTATCTTCCACCCGATACGTCTCCCCTCCGCTCTGCAGCATAATTTTCCCCGCCAGAAGACAAACCTCCATAATTTCATACGTTCGTTCTGCTTCATTTTTCATCTATATCTCACCACGTCAATTTCAACATTTGATAAATAGTTTAATTCAAAAACCTGTTATAAGGCAATTTCTAGTCAGTTTATCAAAATTTCGGGAAATTTGTCAAAATTCACAAAAAATTCGCTTGAATTCAGAAAATAATAAAATATAATAATATTATTCTAAATAGGAAAGGTGTGAATTTTTGTGAAAGCGTTTAAATCCATTATTATCTGGGGAGTCATTGCCGCCCTCGGTGCAGCAGGTTTTGCCGTGATGGCCTTAAACAGGGGTGAAAGCATCAGTGCGATTTGGCTGTTAACAGCCGCTATCTGCGTATATGCCATTGCTTACCGTTTTTACAGCAAGTTTATCGCAGAAAAAGTCTTTCAGTTAAACGATAAAAGGAAAACCCCTGCCGAAATTCATAACGACGGAAAAGATTTTGTTCCGACAAACAAATGGGTTTTATTTGGCCACCATTTCGCCGCTATTGCCGGTGCAGGACCATTAGTTGGTCCCATTCTCGCAGCTCAAATGGGATATTTGCCTGGAACACTTTGGATTGTCGTTGGTGTTGTTTTGGCTGGTGCTGTTCAGGATTTTGTTATTCTTTTCGCTTCCATGCGCCGCAACGGTAAATCACTCGGAGAGATGATTAAAGAAGAGATGGGCAAGGTTACAGGCGTCATTGCGATGATCGGGATTTTAGGAATCATGGTTATTTTATTAGCAGTTTTAGCCCTTGTCGTCGTAAAAGCACTTGTAGGAAGTCCGTGGGGAATGTTCACGATCGCAGCAACGATTCCGATTGCGTTATTAATGGGAATTTACATGCGCTTCATCCGCCCTGGCCGCGTTGGCGAAGCATCCATTATCGGTATTGTTTTACTTTTACTTGCCTTAGTTTTTGGACAGACAGTTGCCGAAACCCCAACTTTAGCAGCCATGTTCACGTTCAAAGGCGAAGCGATTGCCATTATGATGATTATTTATGGCTTTATTGCATCTGTGCTGCCTGTTTGGCTGCTGCTCGCACCACGCGATTACTTAAGTACGTTCTTAAAAGTGGGTACCATTATGGGACTTGCCATCGGTATTGTCGTAGTTGCTCCACACCTAGAAATGCCTGGTGTAACGAAGTTTATTGATGGTACGGGTCCAGTATTTGCAGGAAACCTCTTCCCGTTCTTATTCATAACTATTGCCTGCGGTTCTGTTTCCGGTTTCCATGCTCTCGTTTCATCCGGTACAACACCTAAAATGATTGAAACAGAATCTCATGCCCGCCCAATCGGCTATGGTGCGATGCTAACAGAATCGTTTGTTGCCGTCATGGCAATGATTGCTGCCTGCGTGCTGCATCCCGGTGTGTATTTTGCGATTAACAGCCCTGCTGCCTTAATTGGAACTGACGTTACCCAAGCTGCTTCTGTTGTATCCAGCTGGGGCTTTACGGTCACTCCTCAAGATTTAGCGAATTATGCCAAGGATGTAGGGGAAGCTTCGATTCTCTCCAGAACCGGCGGTGCCCCAACCCTAGCGATTGGTATGGCGGTTATTTTCTCAAAAGTTATTGGCGGAAAGGCGTTAATGGCATTCTGGTACCATTTCGCGATTCTTTTCGAAGCGTTGTTCATCTTAACAACTATTGACGCCGGTACTCGTGTCGGCCGCTTTATGATCCAGGATATTTTAGGAACCGTTTATAAGCCATTTGCGAAAACTGACGCGCTGGTTCCAAACCTTATTGCAACTGCATTATGCGTTCTATTCTGGGGTTACTTCCTGTATCAAGGCGTTATTGACCCGCTTGGCGGTATTAATACACTATGGCCGCTTTTCGGTATTGCCAACCAAATGCTGGCTGGAATCGCCCTGCTCTTTGGAACTACGATTCTCTTTAAAATGGGCAAAAAAGCGTATGCCTGGGTTACCTTGCTGCCGACCGCTTGGCTATTAATTGTTACGCTAACAGCAGGCTGGCAAAAGCTATTCCATGAAAATCCAAAGATCGGCTTCCTTGCTCATGCCAAAATATTCAAAGAATCGAATGATGCCGGCAAGGTTCTTGCACCAGCGACTTCTCCAGCACAAATGAATCAAGTACTGATTAATGATTACGTGGATGCCACACTAACAGGCATTTTCATGGTTGTTGTCATTTTGGTATTAATCGCTGCCATTCGAATTTGGCTTCAGGTTTTAAACGGCAAAAAATTAACGGTACACGAAGAACCATTTATTCCGCGTACCGAAGGGGATATGAAGAAATATGCTTAATCGCTTGAGAAAGCTCAACGCCTACCGTAAGCAATTTATTAGTTTACTGGTTGGAGTTCCAAGCTATGAAACATATGTAGCGCATATGGAATCGCACCATCCCGGTGAGCCTATTAAAACACGGAAAGAATTCTTTTGTGAGGCTCAGGATGCACGTTACAATGCGAAGGACGGTAAAGTTTCACGCTGCTGTTAAAACAGAAAAAACAGCCTAAGACCCAAGGACGGGTTTTTAGGCTGTTTTTTATTAATTGGCTGCAGGTGATTTCGCCATTTGGACAATCCGCTTATTTTTTCTTTCTCTAAAAATCAATCCAGTTAATACACAAAGGAATACAAACGGAATACTTGTTTTATAAAGCTCTGCGAAACTAGCCGAGATTCTTTTTTCAGCAAAATCTCCTACTTGTTTGGAATAGCCTTTAACCAAAATACCTGTTTTAACAATTTCCTCATCCACTTGCTTTTCCACTTGCTTATAAATTTGATCTTTGGCCGCGCTTCTTTGGTTTTCAGGAATAGAGGCTAATACTTTTGCAGCGTTGTCATCAATAATTTGCTGGCGCTCCGCTTTTGTGATGAAGTCTGAATCAGCTTTCTTCGTTTGTTTTTCATTGTTGATCGATTTTTTTGTTTCCGATAAAATCTGGGCTTTAACGGTTTCCGGCACATTCAGTTTTTCAAGTTTTTGCTGTGCATAATGCATAACATCCTGTTTTTTATCATGAATATTGTTCGTCAACCCGGCCACAAAAATTGCTACAGCTAAAACAACTCCCACCTGACGCAGCATCGAAAAAACACTCTGAGATGCCGTCAGCATTTCCCCTTCAAACGAAGACGTGCTGGCAATAGTTGCGGAAGAAATCACGAAGCTAAATCCCAGCCCGAGCAAACTGCAAAGCAGAATAATCTCCTTTGATGTGCTGTGAAGATTTAAGTTATGCAATAAATAATATGCCGTTCCCATAATGGCAAAGCCAATCATGACAGGAATCGTGTAACCAATTTTTTTTGTTAGCAAACCTGCAAAGTTGGAAAATACAAAGATGGCGGCGGATACAGGTGTGACGAGGAGTGCGGCTTGGAGCTCTGTCTTGTGCTGGAAGTTGGTTAAAAACTGTGGAAGCAGGACCATGACACCAATAAGGAAGATGAACCCTATAGTCACAATCACAACTGAACCTGTAAATAAACGGTCTCTAAAAAGATTTAAATTAACCATCGGCGCTTTTGATTTTTTCTCTGCAATAATAAAAAGTACAATGGATGCGGCTGTTAAAAGATAACAAATAATCGCCTGGCTGCTGTCCCAGCCCCAATTGTTCCCTTTGATTAGGACTAGATTTAGCGGGAATATGGCAGAAACCGAGAAGATTAGGCCGAACCAATCGATGGATGATTTTACTCTGTTTTCGTTTTTTAACGTTAAGATCATAAGAGAAGCGGCTATAGCAAGTAAACAAATCGGTACATTGACATAAAAGACCCAGTGCCAGCTAAGCTTTTCCGTGATAATCCCGCCGACTGTGGGACCGAGAGCAGTTGATAATCCTTGTGTTGCCCCAAGAAGCGTCAATGGCAGCACCCTTTTTTCAATCGGCATCGCAGCAATCCCAATCACCATGCTGCAAGGAATTAGGATAGCGGCCCCCAAGCTTTGGATGAACCTTGCGGCAATTAAGAATTCTCCGCTGTATGCCAGGCCGCATAAAGCCGAGCCAAATCCGAAAATAAACAACCCGACAATAAAAAATTTATTTCGTCCAAACATTTCAGCAAACCTTGCCAACGGAATCGCTAAAACTGCAATCGTCATCGTGTATACATTCAGCATCCAAGAGCTCGTTTCCAGCGATGTGTGCAGACTGTCCTGGATTGCCGGCAGCGTAATATTCATAATCGTTGAATCAAGCATACAAACAAATACCCCTACGCACATTAACAGTACTACCTTCATTCCGCCCGTCCCTTTCATGCTATTGCTCCCCTTTATCATTCAACTTTTTTAATTCTTCATCAATCATGTTCACAACCATTTCTGCCTGCCGAATACCAAACTGAAGAGTAAACCGCTTGTAGCGCTCCATGTCTGAACCGCACATTTCATCGATTCTGGTAAGATTGTCATACATCGCCTGGTTCTTTTCTCGTTCCTCCTCAAGCCACTCGATGATCTTTTCCTTGGTGGTAAACCGCCCGAAAAAAATACGGATTAGGATATCTGATCTAGTCACAGTTGGGTTTATTGGACTGTTAAGGTATTGCTGGAATTGTTCCCGGCCTGCATCAGTAATCGCAAATAAGTTCTTGTTTGGCTTCCCCTCCTGCTGAATGACCTGTTTTTCCACCAGTCCCTCTTTTTCCATTTTTCTTAATGCTGGGTAGATAGCACCGAACGATGCATCAAAAAAGTATGAAACGGAATTCTCCATCATTTGCTTTATATCGTAGCCGCTCATTGGCTCCTCATATAGAAAACCTAGAATGACATCTTGCATGTTCATATATTGTTCACCTCAATATTATTTATGTTTATATTATCAACATTAATATGTTTAGTGTCAATATATAAATTGGATATTTTTTCAAATCTTTTTAAAATACTGCTTCATAAATTAAAAAAAGCCAATCGAATCCTAATCGATTGGCTCCCATCTTGGGCTGAAGTAATTACACAAAGTTTAATTTAGGTCTAGCGGCCGCAGCTTTTCTTCTATCTCTTTTCGGCGATGCTCTAAAAATGGCGGTAATGCCAGCTTTTGACCCATTGTTTCCATCGGTTCGTCTGTTGCAAAGCCTGGGTCATCTGTTGATAATTCAAACAAAATGCCATTTGGCTCTCTGAAATATAATGCTTTAAAATAATAACGTTCTACTTTTCCTGAGTTCGGCAAACGATAATCCTTCAAACGTTGTGCCCATTGATTATATTCTTCTTCATTTGGAACACGGAAAGCAACATGATGAACTCCCCCACGTCCTAATCGAGCTTTTGGCAAATCGGGCCTTCTTTCAATATGCACTTCTGCGCCGCTGCCCCCTTCACCTGTTGCATAAACCAATATTTCAGGAAAATCCCCTTCAAGTGATGGGTATGATCCCACATATAGAAATCCCATGACTTCAGTAAGCACACCAATGGTAGGTTCTGCCATTCCAACAGTGAGGGTAACAGGTCCTAAACCTATTATGGCATGTTCTTTTGGAATATCTTCCCGTACCCAAGGAACCCCCGGCCTAACACCTTCACCGTTGTCGGCGACCAGTATTAAACGTGTCCCATCGAAATCTTTGAAGGCTAATGTATCACGATTTGCTCTTTTTTCAATTTCATCATGTTGAACACCAGCCTGTTTCAATCGTTCCTTCCAAAACAATAAAGAATTAGTAGTCGGAACTCTTAAGGATACAGTGGAAATATCTGAAGTTCCCCTGTATGAACTTCCAAGATTAGGAATGTCAAAGAAGGTTACCTCAGTACCGGGATTTCCTTCTGCATCCGCATAGAAGAGATGATATGACGATGTATCATCTTGGTTTACTGTTTTCTTTACCAATCTCATTCCTAAGATTTTTGTATAAAACTCATAATTTCTTTCTGCTTTTCCGGTCAAAATCGATACATGATGTAACCCTAAAAGTTTCATTTCTTTCACTCCTTACATTCTTATTTTTTCAAAATCGGTTAGAATAAATGTAATTATCTCGAATTCAAGATATTATTTCAAAAAATAACCTTCAATTACCCTAAACAGGATATCTTGAAGTTGAGATAATAGTAACCCTTTTACATTTATATGTCAATAGACTTTCTATTAGCGACTAAATGAAAACAAACTCCCACTTGGTTTACGAAAGCGAGAGTTTTTATTCCTACCAACATAACTCCAGGCCATCCATTCCTGGTGGCTTTGTCGTTAAAATCTACTCCCCAATATTGTTCTCAAACCATTCCTGCAACTCTTGTAATGAGGTAAAAGAGAAGATTTCTTCTCCATTCTGACCATTATCAAAACCGGTGTTTCCCCTTAAGGTAATCTTCCCTTCATCCTCTGAAATCAGAATCGCATAGGGATGATTCACATTTATGTACCTGGCATCCAAATCATTATCAATCCAGTTCTTACTTCGTAAAAAAGTTTCACAATGGTTCACTAATCATCACTCCTTCACTAAATATTGTTCCAAAAATGCAAAAAAAAAAAGAGACAAAAAAATTGTCTCCATTAAAGATTTTTTTCGATAAATTCTAATGTTTTTTCGATAATTACCTGCTGGTCGTTATCAAGTGTGGCCACATGGTAGCTGTCTTTCAACCGATGAAGTTCTTTAACCTCTGAGCGAATGTCATCATAAATGATTTGCGAGTTATCCGGCGGGACGACATGGTCTTCATCAGATACAAAAATTAATACCGGGCAGGAAATTTTGTGAAGGTCTGCTTTTACCTCATCCATAAAGGTCAAGATTTCCTTCACAGATTGAACCGGTGTTTTTTCATAGGCAAGTTCCACGACACCCGGCTTCTTAATATCTGAACCGATCGCATCTAAATAACGCACATCTTCTAATTGGCGGACTGGTAACATGGCCGGAATATCAACAGCCGCATTAATAGGGATAATCGCGCGAATTTCTGGATGGGTTTCAGCCATATACAAGGTTAATGTTCCGCCCATTGATAAACCAGTCACAAAAATCGTGTCACAGCATTCCTGCAGCCACTGGTAAGCTTCCTCTACCGAAGTAATCCAATCTTGATATGTAGTTTGCTCCATATCTTCATAATGTGTTCCGTGCCCTTTTAAACGCGGCCCGCAAACCGTGTAGCCTGCTTTGGCATAAGCCTCCCCAAGCGGGCGCATGCTTTGGGTGGACCCCGTAAAACCATGTGAGACCAAGATACCGACACGATTTCCTTCAAAATAAAACGGTTCAGCACCTTCTAGAACTGGATATTTTTCAGACATGAACTTCCCTCCCATAATAATTTGCATATACGTTTAAAATATTCGCTGCATACACCTTTTTCCCTTTCTTTTTTAAAACTATCTAATAATCTCTTTATGTATGTTTAACAATAGTTATAGGACAAATTGTAGTGTGCAGGAATATTTTTTCTTATATAATGATACTGGAGTAAAAATTTTTTGAACTATACAATAACGCTTCATAAAGGAGATTAACCCAATGACTAGAACGTCTTACTATCTCGGTGTTGATATTGGTACCACAAGTACAAAGTCAGTTCTTTTTGCAGAAAAAGGTAAAGTTATCAGCATGCATCATGTTGAATACCCTTTATACAGCCCTGCCCCGTCCATTGCAGAACAGGATCCGGAGGAAATTTTCCATGCTGTCCTAGAAACGATGAAAGTAGCTATCAAAAAGGGCGAAATCAATTTGGAACAGCTTAAGCTTGTTTCCTTTAGTTCCGCCATGCACAGCCTTATCGCCATGGATGATAACGGTAAACCAATTACCCGCTGCATTACGTGGGCAGATAGCCGCGCTACAGTAACAGCTGAAAAAATTAAAAACGAATTGAATGGTCTTGCCATTTATCGTAGAACCGGAACACCGATTCATCCGATGTCACCGCTTGCCAAAATTACTTGGCTAAAAGAGGATCATCCTGAAATCTTTAGCAAAACCAGCAAATTTATCGGTATTAAAGAGTACATATTCTTTAAGCTATTTAATCGTTATGTGATGGATTATTCCATCGCCTCTGCAACAGGGCTGTTTAACCTCGAACAGCTTAATTGGGATGCAGAAGCATTAAGTGTTGCCGGTATTACCACTGAACAATTGCCTGAACCAGTTTCAACAAAGTTTTATTTAACCGGCTTAAAAAATGAATTTGTCGAGGAGCTTGGAATATCAGGGAACACTCCATTTGTAGTCGGAGCAAGTGACGGTGTTCTTTCCAATCTCGGCGTCAATGCCATTGACCCAGGAGTAATGGCTGTCACGATCGGCACCAGCGGCGCGATTCGGACTGTAACGGACAAACCAGTGACTGATCCAAAAGGGAGAATTTTCTGTTATGCGTTAACTGAAAATCATTGGGTTGTCGGCGGTCCAGTCAATAACGGTGGGATGACCTTCCGCTGGGTTCGCGATCAGCTTGCCTGGTCGGAGGTTGAAACAGCAAAACGACTTGGCATCGACCCTTACGATGTCTTAACAAAAATTGCCGACAAGGTCACACCTGGTGCAGAGGGGCTCATTTTCCATCCGTATTTGGCGGGTGAACGTGCACCTTTATGGAATGCCAATGCCCGAGGTTCGTTTTTTGGACTTGGCCTTCATCACAAAAAAGAGCATATGATTCGTTCTGTCCTTGAAGGTGTCATTCTAAATTTATATACGGTTATGCTCGCCCTTCAGGAAATGATTGGCGTACCGCAAAAAATCCAGGCAACAGGCGGGTTTGCCCGGTCAGCATTGTGGAGACAAATGATGGCGGATATTTTCAACCAGGAAGTTGTTGTGCCGGAAAGCTTTGAAAGTTCCTGCCTAGGTGCTGTTGTCCTTGGAATGTATGCACTTGGGGAAATTGAGGATTTCTCGATTATGTCAGAATTGGTCGGTTCCACCCATGCTCACCAGCCAATTGAGGAAAATGTGGCCATTTATGAGGACCTAATCCCGATTTATATCCGCCTATCACGGTTATTAAGCGAAGAATACGGTGCCATCAGCAGCTTCCAGCAAAAATGGGTGAGGTAATCACCAATGTCGCAAAACTGTCTAGGAAAAATTCGTTCTTATTACGCAAGGCTTAGTGAAAAAGAAAAAAAGATTGCTGACTACATCTTGGACAGTCCCGAAAAAATCATTCATAACACCATAAACGAAGTGGCAGAGGATTTGAATGTCGCCGATGCCACTGTTTTTCGGTTTTGCAAAAGGATTGGTTTCAAGGGGTACCAGGCAATGAAAATTGCCCTCGCTTCTGAAATATTTGAACCTATTCAACAGATTCATGAAGAAATTAAGGAAGATGATACGGAGAAGACAGTAGCGGTGAAAATTTTTCAGTCAAATATCAGAGCATTGGAAAACACCTTGCAGATTCTCGATGGGCCTTCTATTCAAAAGGCAGTTGATTTATTATTGCAGGCTGACCGGGTTGAGTTCTATGGAACGGGCGGCTCAAATGTAATCGCCATGGATGCTTTCCACAAGTTTGTCCGGACAGGGATTAAAGCATTTGCCTTTATCGATTCCCATTTCCAGCTTATGTCGGCTTCCCAGCTCGGCGAAAAAGATGTGGCTGTGGTGATTTCTCATTCGGGAACAAACAAAGACACCATCAATATTTTAAGAACAGCGCAAAAAAATGGCGCCAAAACAATCGGTATTACAAGCTATCCAAAATCACCAATTGGACAAAACGTGGATGTTGCTCTTTTTACAAGCTCTGAAGAGACCGAATACCGCTCCGAAGCACTGTCTTCGAGAATCGGCCAATTAAGCCTGATAGATGCTATTTATGTTAACATGATGATCCGCAATAAGGACAAGGCCAAAAACTCACTTGATAAAGTTAGGGAAGCCATTTCTAATACACGAATGTAAATCTAAATGAGGATGCCTTTTTGAGGCATCCTCTGCTTTTTTACTTAGACAAGCATATTCACTATAAGTGCCCCAATAAAGGCGACAAAGGAAAGAATGGTTTCGAGTACCGTCCACGTTTTAAAGGTTTCTTCAAGAGTCAGTCCCAAGTATTCTTTAACCATCCAGAACCCGGCGTCATTGACGTGTGAGAACATTAACGAGCCTGCGCCTGTTGCAATAACCAGCAATTCTAAATTGACTCCGGACATTCCGGCCACAATGGGAGCAACGATTCCAGCGGCAGTCGTTAATGCCACTGTTGCAGAGCCTGTTGCAATCCGGATTAACCCTGCAATCAAGAACGCCAGCACAAGTGGTGATATGTTTAAATTTTGAGACATATCAGCAATGACCTTCGCCACACCGCTATCAATCAGAATTTGCTTAAAACCGCCGCCTGCACCAATGATTAAAATAATTGAACCGACTGGTATAATACATTCTTCCACGAGTTTCTTAATTGAGTTCCTATCCATTCCATGACGGAAGCCAAGGAAATAAAAAGCTAAGAAACAAGAAATTAACAGAGCGATGACTGGGCTGCCGATAAAGGTTAACACTTTTTGCGCACCAGCTGAAAGATGCAAATATGGTGCCGCTGTTCCTAATATCATTAATATGACTGGCATTAAGATCGATAGGAAGGAAACACCAACACTTGGTACCGACTTTTTATCGGCTTGATCGTCGATTTTCACCAACGTTGGTTCGCCGGTCGGGATAACCCGTTTGTTAATCATCCATGCAAATAACGGCCCGCCAATTATACCTGTAGGAATCGCAATAATTAAAGAGTACAGCAATACTTTTCCAAGATTAGCCCCATAAATTCCGATTGCCGCAATCGCCCCGGGATGCGGCGGGACAAGACCGTGTGTGATGGACAAACCAGCAATAGCCGGCAGACCAACTAATAAAATATTTTGTTTAGACGCTTTTTGGATGGAAATAACCAGCGGTAACAGAATTAAAATTCCCACTTCAAAAAATACGGGAATACCGATAATAAAGCCTGAGAAAAACATCGCCCATGGCAGCTTCTTTTCGCCAAATGCCCTAATAAAGAAATTGGCAATTTGCAATCCTGCCCCTGATTCAGCAAGCATTTTACCTAAAATTGTACCTAGTGCCAAAATGCCTACTAAATGTCCTAAGACTGCGCCGACCCCTGTTTCATAGGAACCGACAATCTTGTCCCAGCCCATTCCGGAAAAAATCGCCAAGAATAGTGCTGCGACCATTAAACTAATAAATGCATGCCACTTAAACCAAGAAACTCCTAAAATGACAATGATAATTGCCAGCAGTGTGATGAGTAACAAATATGCATCCATTATAACTGCCACCCTTCTGTAATGTAAAAAAGCTTATAAATGATTTGAAACCATTTTCACGCCTATTTGCTATATTTCTCCTTATTGTTCTTCAACGAGTACGAGCTTATACAAATAGCCAATCCGTCAAACCATAAATGTAAATAAAATTTCCTATTTAAATTTTTCTGAAATTTCGGTAAAATAATATTTAGAGAATCGAAATAAATACAGAAAGAAGTGTTATCTAACTTGAAACAACAGGACCAGGCAAAACGAAATTTGGCCATCATGTGGTTCGCCAACTTTTTTGTAGCTGGAAGCATGACAATGGTTCTGCCGTTTATCTCCCTGTACATCGAGTCACTTGGTGATTTTTCAGAGAAATACGTCCAGCATTGGTCAGGTTTAACATTCGGTATTACATTTGTGTCCGCCTTCCTCTTTTCACCGATTTGGGGCCGGATCGGCGACCGTTATGGCAGAAGAAAAATCCTGATCATTTCCGGAATGGGAATGGCTTTTTCAATCCTGTTAATTGGGTTTGCCCAATCGGTTTGGCAGCTTTTCATGCTCCGCTTTTTTATGGGCTTCTTCTCAGGATTTATTCCAATGTCACAGGCACTTATCTCCACACAAACGCCGAAGGAAATTGCCGGCCGTGTCCTCGGCACCCTGCAAACAGGAAGTATTACGGGTTCCTTATTAGGCCCGATGCTTGGCGGGGTTCTCGCTGACACCTTTGGCTATGCAGACACCTTTAAGTGGACCTCCGTCACGATTTTCCTTTCCGCCCTGCTTGTGCTAGCAGTAAAAGAAGTTCGAATAGAAGTAAAAAAGGGAGTGAAGTCCCACTATTCAAGCAAAGAAGTTGTCCAGCATATTATCCGTAATCCGGTCATGCTGACTGTTCTGCTCATCTCAGCCCTTGTACAAATCGCCCATTTTAGTATTCAGCCAATCCTATCACTATTTGTAGGCGAGCTGCATGGCCCTAAAAATATCGCCTTTTATTCAGGAATTGCTTTTTCTGCTGCTGGTTTAGGGAATTTATTGATGTCCAGAAGATGGGGAAATATTGCTGACCGGCACGGTTATATTAAGGTTTTGGTGATTCTTCTTTTCCTAGCGGGAATTATTTACTTACCTGGGGCCGCGGTTACAAATCTTTGGCAGCTAGTCATCATTCGGTTTGTTCTAGGGGTTGCCATCGGGGGAATTATTCCGGTGCGAATTGCTTATATCCGCCAGGAGGCACCTCTTGCCATGCAAGGTGAGGTTCTTGGCTATAACAACAGTCTGAGGTTTCTTGGAAACATCATTGGCCCAATGCTCGGCGGCTTTATTTCAGGATATCTTGGTTTTTCGGCTGTATTTATCAGTACCAGCGCGTTATTAATCATTAGCGGTGTAATTTTGTTGGTATCTATGTATAAGCATCCAAAGCTGGCAAAGCACACAGCATAGAGGGTGAGCAACTTTGCGCTCACCCTTTTTATTATTTATTTGCCTTGCTGCAGTTGCAGTTCATACACTTTTAAATTGGCATAAACAGCTTCTAAAACCGGAACTGGAATTTGTTCTTTACGGGCGATCGTTAATAAATACCCATGCAGATGGTCCGCTTCGACAGAAAGCTGCTTCTCCATATCCCGCTGCATCGAGGATTTCATCGCATAGCCCAAGCTATCAATTTGATTCAGTTGAAGTGCTGCTATATCTTCAGGCAGAGGCGCACCAATTTTGTTCATGACGGAAATGATTTCTTGTGACAGTTTTTCGATTGTTGCCCGGCCGCTTGGCATTTCCCTGATTGGTCCAATCGGCGCCCTCATCAGAGTCGTAATTCCTGACATCATCGAAATAAACAAATATTTGTTCCATAAATCCTGATTAATGTTGTCGCTGAGTCGATAGCCAGACCTAGTGCCGCTGAAGGCTTCTTCAATTTTTAAGATTCTTTCAGTCTTTTGACCGGTTAATTCACCAAAGACAATATCGTGTCTTGGGCTTGTTTGGATGATTCTTCCCTCTTGGTCTAGGGTAGTTTCAATAAAGCACAGGCCGCCAATGATCCGCTCTTGGCCGAACTCTGCTGCTAATTGTTCAATATGGGAGATTCCGTTTAATAATGGAAGAATGGCTGTCTTTTCATTTACATATTGCCGGAAGCTATCAATTGCACCTTGCAGGTGATAGGCTTTCGTCGAGAGGAGGATTAAGTCAAACGGATCCGCTTCTTCTCCTGACGAAATCAGTTTTGGAGTCAGTGTGACGCTGCCGTGAACACTATCAATGACAAGCCCTGCTGGGTCAAGCTGCTTCTTTCTTCCTTCTCTTACTAAAAAAGTGACATCAACGCCTTTTTCCTGCAAGCGTCCGCCAAAATATCCGCCAACTGCCCCTGCACCAACGACTAAAATCCTCATGCTACAAACCCCCTATGTATAAAACTATAATTCTAGTATAAGGGAATTCTTACTAAATAGTAAGATAAAAAAGCAGGATACTCTGTCATCCTGCTTTTAAATATTGGTCTGCCGTTTTGAAAAATCAATGTCTTGATAATAGCTGTTTTTGACAAGTATATTTGGGCCAAGACACCTTACGGATGGACAGTGGCAGCTCAGTTCTTTTGCTAAGTTCGAGGTTTGCCATGTCTGATACGCATCTTGAAGTTTCGTCGTTTGAATGTTTCCGAGCGGAGGAGCATCACCAAAATCAGTTACGATAATATCTCCGTTGAAGATGTTGACATTTAGACGGGAGCGGCCGTCAGGGTCGTTTCGAACGGTGATATTTTTGCTGGAATAGAGCCGTTTTAATAGGTTAAGGTCCTCCTCTTTATTGTTGCACGGATAAAATGGCAGTGTGCCAAACAGCATCCACGTTTTTTCATCCCTAATGTCCAACAAACGATGGATCGCCTCTCGTATTTCTTCGAGCGTCAGCACTTCCAAATTGCTAGCGAAGTCACTCGGATACATCGGATGCACCTCGTGCCTTTGGCAAAGCATCTCATCGACAATTTGCCGGTGAATTTTTTCAAGATGCGGCAGCGTCCGTTTGTTTAACATTGTTTCAGCGGATACCATCACACCTGCTTTGACAAGCTCGCGGCTGTTCTCTATCATTCTTTCAAAATATTTAGCCCGCTGCTGGTAATCAGGCTTTTTTTCCATCCGGGCAAAACCGCCCTCAACAAAATCGTCTATAGTTCCCCAGTTATGCGAAATATGTAGGACGTCCAAATAAGGAATAATTAATTCATAGCGGTCGAGGTCCATTGTTAAATTAGAATTGATTTGCGTCCGCACTCCGCGTTCATGTGCGTATTTTAAAATGGGAACGACATAATTTTTGATTGAGGAAAGGGAAAGCATCGGTTCGCCGCCAGTGATGCTAAGGGCTCTTAGTGTCGGGATTTCCTCCAGCCTTTGTAATAGCAGTTCGAGCGGAAGAGCCTCCGGATCCTTTGTCTGCAAAGTATATCCGACCGCACAATGCTCGCAGCGCATATTGCAAAGTGTTGTGGTGGTGAATTCAATATTCGTCAACTGGGGCTTTCCGTACTCCTCAATATCCAGATAGGCTTCCCAAGGATCATATTGAGGGGAAATTTTTTTCATCGTTTTCATGATTTGCTCCTTTAAATCGAATCTAACAAACTTAATTATTATAGCCGACTTTGTGGATTTTATGGTACACAAAAGCTTATGAACACCATTACGTTTATATTCAAATGGATGCTTTTCAATCTGCTTATCCGTTTATCGACAAATTGCCGGGGAAATAGAACAAATTTATAGGAATATCGACAAACTCTTTGAATTTTCAGGAATCTATATTCCCGTCTTTCAAAAAAGGCTGTACCTGACACTAGCGCCTTGTACAGCCAGGTTTTTATTTTTTTTTGCTTAAAAAATACACATATACTTTAATCATAAAATAACTCACTTCATCTGGGAGCAAATCTTTAATAGGTTTTAGGCGGTCCCGGCCAGCTTGTTCCACTGCTTTTTCTAAAAGCGGAATATACTCGCCTGGAATCAGCCTTGTAAAATCAACAGCAAGTCCCTGCTGGGCACACTGCAGCAAATGATTTTCGACAGTGCTTACTGCCAACTCGCGCTGTTCGGCTATTTCCTGAATGGATAATTGGCTTTGATGCAGGTTCAATGTCTCTAAGTGCGAATCTGTCACCGCTTTTTTCGCCGGCTTTTTTGCCACGACCGGTTCAGGTTCCAATTCGCTTTGGTAGTTTGGGTTTTCCTCTAAAAACGCTCGAATCACTTGGATAAACTCCAGTCCATATTTTTGAAGCTTGTGTTCCCCTACCCCGCTCACATTTAACATTTCTTCACTTGCTTTCGGCAGCTTAGCACACATATCCTTGAGCGTTGCATCTGAGAAAATCACAAACGGAGGGACTTTTTCTGCCTCGGCAATCCGTTTGCGGGCTTCCCTTAATTCTTCAAATAATGGGTCACTCTTAGTTACTTGTTTCACCTGGACAGTTTCCCTGCGATGGACCTGCTGATTTCCGAGTAAAACTTCTTTTCCCTTTGGTGATACATAAATGGTTGGAAAGGTACCTTGCTCAATCGCTAGTAAGTCCTGTGAAATCAAGAATTCAATAAAATCGCTGACATCCTTTGCACTTTTGTCCTTCATGATTCCGTACGTTGATAACCTTTCGAAACCCATTTCGGTGACTTTTTTATTTTTCGAGCCTGTTAATACCTGTGCGGTGATGTTTTTACCAAAGCGCTGCCCCATCCGAATCACACAGGACAAAACCATTTGCGCTTCTTTTGTTACATCAATGCTTGTCCTTGCGTCCGTGCAATTTCCGCATCTGCCGCACGGCTCCGTTTCTGTCTCACCAAAATAATGCAAAATAAATTCCTGCAGGCAGCTTTCTGTATGGCAATAATCGACCATCTGCTGGAGCTTTTCAAGTTCTTGAGTCATTCTGGTCCTATCGCTGGATTGGTCAATTAGAAAACGCTGAATTTGCACATCCTGCGGTGAGTAGAGCACGATACATCCGCTGGCGAGTCCGTCACGGCCTGCACGTCCCGCCTCCTGATAGTAGCTTTCCATGTTTTTTGGAAGCTGCAGGTGAATACAATAGCGGATATTGGATTTGTCGATTCCCATTCCAAATGCAGATGTCGCTACCATAACCGAAGCTTGGTCTGTTAGGAACCGTTCTTGTTCGTGGGCGCGTTCCGCATCCCCCATTCCGGCATGATAGCGGGCGACATTGATATTTTCCTTTCGGAGCCGTTCGTAAAGGATATCGACATTTTTTCGTGTCGCAGCATAAATAATGCCCGCCTCTTTGTCATTCTTTTTCAGATAATCTAACAGATACTTAAGACGATCCTGTCCTTTAATGACAGAGAATGAGAGATTTTCACGTTCAAAGCCTGTGATAATGGTGTTTCGTTCATCTATTTCCAGCAGGCTGCAAATATCTTCCCGCACCCTTGGTGTTGCCGTTGCAGTTAAAGCGATGACGCTTGGCCTTTGCGGCAGCATTTGAATCATTTTTTGGATATGCCGATAGCTTGGACGGAAATCATGGCCCCACTGCGAAATACAGTGCGCTTCGTCCACTGCGATTAATGGGATTTCCATTTGTCTAAGGTCGTTTAGGAATTCCGGCGATTCCAACCGTTCGGGTGCTATGTACAATAATTTGTATTCTCCGTGCTTTGCTGCTTGGATTCGTTCATAGGCCTCCTGGAAACTAAGCGAGCTGTTAATAAAAGTGGCTGGAATTCCTACCTGAATAAGGGCATCGACTTGATCCTTCATTAATGAGATCAGCGGAGAGACAACAATGGTGGTACCCGGGAGAATAAGAGCAGGAATCTGATAGCAGATCGATTTTCCGCCGCCAGTCGGCATGACGCATATAGTGTTATTTCCTGTTAAAACGGATTGAATGGCCTGCTCTTGGCCGGTGCGGAAGGAGCTGTAGCCAAAGTGGGATTGCAGCAGGGGAAGTGCTTGTTCAAACAAGGGAAGTCCTCCTTTTTTCTTTGAAGATTGGTTTTATCCCCTCTATTATACTACTTTCTAAATAGATATGAAAAATTGAATAGTTATGGTTTGGTTAATCTTCATAATGACAGGGGAATTGATTTCTTTCTTCGGTCGGGTGTTATGAGCCCTTCATAACGACCGAGGCTCCGACTTTACCCATCGGTCAAGTCTTATGAGTCTTTCATAACACCACGCTCAAAAAAATAAATAGATTAAACCTGACTGGCTGAAGCAAGCTGCAATTTAAAATCAGCCACTAATTCACCGATTATTTCATTACGGGCATTGCGCAATTTCGGGCGGTGGTACTCAGCAAGTTCTTCAATTTGCTCCGCAGTTAATAGATTCAGTTGTTTCAACACTTCGACTGCTACAGGAAAGACGGCACGGCTATTGCCGTCTTCAACCTTGATGGCAATCCCCAGCCCTGTTTCAAGATCACCTATACAATAAACAGCCTCAGCCCCAACCTTTCCTATGAATCTGCCTTTTCCTATCCTCATAAAATCGGAACAAAAACGGTCTGTCCCGCCAACCATTTCCGGGGCTGTTATCATTGCCTTCGCCACCCGTCTAACGGCATTACGGCGATTTTTAGGCAGGGCATCCGGCTGTGCCAAGCGGGCATATCCATAAGCGATTTTTTCAAGAGGCAGGCCATGAACCGGTACGCCGCATCCGTCGATACCTATTTCTATTTTTTCTATTGGATAATCTGTCATCTCACTGACAGCGGCAAGAATCCGCTGTTGAACGGGATGATTCAGCTCGTAATAGTTTTCCAGTGTTTCTCCTAAATGTTTGGCAGTCACGAGCATCCCGGTATGCTTTCCGGAACAATTATTATATAAAGGAGTAATCTCTTTACCTTCACGGATTAGCTCTTTATATCTCTCTTCCCATCGCGGCGGATGGGTTCCACATTTCAAGCAAATGTCTTCAAGGCCTGCCCTTGCAAGAATGGCTAGAACCCTGTCTGTATGCATTTTCTCTCCATTGTGCGAAGCACAGCATAACGAAAGATCGGCATCGCTGAAGCCATAATGATCAGCTGTCCCCGTTTCCACTACAGGAATGGCCTGAATCGGTTTCATCGAGGAACGTGCGAATACCACTGCATTAGGATTGCCTGCATAATAAAGTAAATTCCCCTTGGCATCCACCACTGCAATATGTCCATGATGAACGCTTTCAATTAAATTGCCTCTTGTTACGTTTACTAAGTTGGTAGAATTCAAGTTCATTCATCCCTTATATAAGTTTCAAAATCTTATAACAATTATGGAACAAAAATAGGTCCTTCACAACCAAGAAAAATGTTTTAAAAATGTTCAAATTTTACTCTGTTCTATGTGACTTATGTCACGAAAATGGAAGAAAACATTATATACAATTTAATTAAGTTATTAAAAGGGGGGAATTAAAAATGGCATTCGCTTGGTTGGTTACAATTGCTTCATTTATTCTTTTTTATTATACAACATCCGTTATTATGGAAGGACTTAGAGAAAGAGAACAATATGAATTATCTATTTTAGATGCTCAAATTCAAAGTAACTTCGCAAATCATTTAGAGATTCCCAAACAAGCAAGTTAGTTTGAGTTTTTAAAAAGCATTACTATTATAAAAACAGACTGCCGGTAGAAACCGGCAGTCTTTACTATTTTAATTAGGCTAAACCCCAAATTCCTTTGGTACTGCATCGCTCAAACTATCCCTTATTTGTTGGCCCTGGGTTGAAAAGCTCCTCTAATTGTTTGCGCAGAACGAATTTCTGGATTTTTCCGCTAGCGTTCCGCGGCAGCGCTTCACAGAAAATGTAATTGCGCGGACGTTTATAGTTTGCTAGGCTGTTGCTGTTTTTGCAATACTCGTCTAGGGCCTGCTCCGTGATATTCGGGTCCTTTTTCACAACGAAGGCAGTGACGGTTTCCCCCCAGCGGTCGTCAGGCTGACCGATGACAGCCACATCAAGCACACCATCATGTGCATGGAGCACGTCTTCCACTTCGCGTGGGTAAATATTTTCGCCGCCGCTGATGATCATGTCGTCGACCCGATCATTTACAAAAAGGTAACCCTCATCATCCATGTAGCCGATGTCGCCTGAATGATACCAGCCCTTATACATCGCCTTTTCTGTAGCCTCTTCACGATTATAATAGCCGAGCATCATACTTGGACCTCTTACAATAATTTCACCTGCTTCTCCTGCCGGACAAACATCATCCGGTTCGGACGGTCCATCTTCCTTAGTCCTGACAACCCGGATTTCATGGTTTAATCCTGCTTGCCCCGCAGACCCAGCTTTTCTCAGCTGATCTTTTTCCGACAAGAAGGTTATCGCAGGACCCATTTCTGTCATCCCGTAAGCTTGAATCAAGGAGATGCCCAAGCGGTCATGGAGAGCATGAACAAGTGATGGCGCCATTGGAGCAGCACCATATAAGCCTAGCTTCAGGCTTTCGGTATTGTACTTGCTTAAATCTTCCTGCAGAAGCATATTCCACATGGTAGGCGCTGCAAAGAACTTTGTGATTTTTTCGTTTTCGATTAATGACAGTATCACTTTCGGATTAAATTGATGCAGGACGACGTTTTTCGCCCCTATTTGCACCCTTGGCAGGAACGCACAGTGGAGTTCGGCACAATGGAACATCGGGGCTGTTACAAGGCCGACATCCTCTATTTCAAGCTTTTGGGAGGCAACGCAGAGCAGGCTTTGGTCGACCATATTGCGGTGGCTATGCATGACCCCTTTAGGTCTTCCCGTTGTTCCGCTCGTATAAATAAAGGCATAAATATCATTTTCATTTACTTCGGCTTGGATTGTTTCTGCAGTGGTAGAGGCGAGTTTTTCTTGGTAATTGGCGGCATAGGCTGGAGCCTCTTCATCAATAAACCAGAACGAGATTTTGTCAAAGCGGCTGGCAATAGCCGTGATTACTGGCTCCAATGCCTTTTCAAAAATTACAACCTTAGGGGCGGCATCGGATAAAATAAACGCTACTTCCTCCGACATCAGGCGGAAGTTAATCGGGTTGAAGATGGCACCGATTTTCGCACAGGCAAAAAAGGCGGTTCCTAGTTCTTCTGTATTAAACATAAAGGTGGAGATGCGGTCTCCTTTTTTCACGCCTTGTTTAAGGAGAGCATTTGCCAGACGATTAACCTGCTCATTCCACTCTTTATAGGTGTAGCGGACATTTTTGCGAACATCATAGAGGGCTTCCTTGTTGGGGTACTTTTGGACTGTTAATTCAAAAATTTTACCGATAGTCGTATTGCTCATTTACTCGCCTCCATTTTATTTGGATTTATAAGGAGGCAATCGGCCAGCGGCCAATTGCCATCATTATCAGGTGGTTTTTTATAATCCTAAATTTTTCGCAATTATGGTTTTCATAATTTCATTGGTACCTGCATAAATGGCTCCTACTTGAATATCACGGAACCGTCTAGCAATCTCGTATTCTTCCATGTAGCCGTAGCCGCCATGTAGCTGCATACATTCAGACGCGACTTTTTTTGCAATATCGGTCAGCTTCCATTTTGCCATGGACACCTTGGTCACAACGTTTTTCCCTTCCATATGCTCGGCAATCAACTGGTCCAAAAAGGCTCTGCCCATTTCAATTTCGGTGGCCATTTCGACAATTTTGAATTGCGTATTTTGGAACTGGCTGACTGGTTTGCCGAACGCTTCACGGCTTTTTACATATTCAATCGTCTTTTGCAGCATTACTTCGGCAGCTGTTTGCGCTCCAATTGCCACTAGCAGGCGTTCCTGCTGGAGTTTTTCCATCAAATAAAGGAAGCCTTTTCCCTCTTCTCCTAGAAGGTTTTCCTTAGGCACCCGGCAGTCTTCAAAAATTAATTCTGCCGTGTCCTGGGAATGGAGACCAACCTTGTTCAGCTTGCGGCCTCTAGAAAATCCAGGAGCGTCACGCTCAATGACCAGCAGGCTGACGCCCTTATGCTTTGGAACTGCCTGCAGATCGGTCTTCACCGCCACCACAATGAGGTCCGATTGAATACCGTTGGTGATAAAAGTTTTTTGTCCATTGACAATATAATGGTCCCCGTCAAGCTTAGCAGTGGTTTTAATATTGGCAAGGTCAGAACCTGTCCCTGGTTCTGTCATCGCAATCGCAGTAATGATTTCACCAGTGACGCATTTCGGCAGCCAGCGCTGCTTTTGTTCCTCTGTTCCATAAGCGGTTATGTAAGGAACGACTATGTCACTATGAAGTCCAATTCCAATCGTTCCGGTTCCGACTCGTTCAAGCTCTTCATTAATAACAACCGAAAAGCCCCAATCTACCCCGCTGCCGCCATACTTTTCATCGATGTCTGGACATAGGAAGCCTTGCTCACCCATCTTCGTCCAAAACGAGCGGGGAATGAGTCGATTTTCCTCCCATTGCTCATAAAAGGGATATGCTTCCTTTTCTAAAAATTTTCTTAAAGACTGGCGAAAAATTTCATGATCTTCGTTTAAATAGGGATGTTTCATTTCTACAAACCTCTCTTTCTAGAAAACGCTTTCTTTATTTTCTATTTTAACAAAAACAGAGACTTTTTTGTATTTTTAATCCTTATTTTTCCACATAAAAGATGTCGGTGCTCCTTTCTACTAACCAATTGCGGGACACTTTTGATTTTTACGTTTAGAATTAACTAGAAAAGTCAAATCAGTTACCTTTTTTTGAAAATTCCTATATCATTAGTTTAGATTGATTTGCAATGAATGGAGGAACCAAGCCTTGCGAAGAAAAATTGTAATTACCCATAACCTTGAACAACACCTGCTCAGTCAAATTAAAGAAGTAGTCCCCGATTGGGAATTGATAGCCAGCAAGGAGAAAGAAATCTGGCAAGCACATGCTAAGGATGCTGAAATTATTGCAGGGTGGAAAAAAGGCCTTGCTGAATACTGCCTTGCGCCTGATTCAAAACTGAAGTGGCTCCAAAGCTGGAGTGCCGGAGTCAATACCTTGCCGCTTGAAAAGCTGGAAGCCCATAATATTCTTTTAACAGGTGCAAGCGGCGTGCATGCCTATCCCATTTCTGAAACAATTTTCGCCTTAATGCTAGGTCTAACCCGAAAAATCCATACATATGTACGAAACCAGCAAGCCAAAACCTGGCATCATGCTAATATGAAGCTCGAAATCCATGGAAAAACGCTTGGCATTATCGGGGTCGGAACAATCGGAAAGGAAACCGCCAAAATCGCCAAAGCTTTTGGGATGAAGGTTCTCGGTGTACGGCATTCGGGCCAGCCGGCTGAGTTTGTCGATGAGATGTACACTACCGATCAATTGGACGCACTTTTACCGCAGTGCGATTATGTGGTAGTCACCTTGCCGCTGACGAAAGAAACACGCCGGATGTTTGGCGCCGAACAGTTCAAACTCATGAAACCTGAGGCCTTCTTTATCAATATCGGCCGTGGTGAAATCGTGGTTGAAGAGGAAATCGTCAAAGCCTTGCAGGAAGGTGAGATTGCCGGAGCAGGTCTAGATGTTTTCGAAAAAGAGCCATTAAGCCAGGACAGTCCGCTTTGGGAAATGGAAAATGTCATTATCACTCCGCACACCTCCGGTTCCACTGAGCATTATAATGATCGTGTCGTCGAAAATATCTTGATACCAAATTTAAAAAACTACCTTTTAGGTGAAGCCCCTTCTATTAATCTTGTTGATTATACAAAAGGGTATTAAATAGAAGAGAGACCACTTGCGGTCTCTCTTCTATTTTTTATATCTTCCAGGAGTGTATTTTTCACTCGCCTTAAAGTTATATACCGGTTTAATAAAGCTTGCAATCACGACGGTTTCTTCCACTTTTTCAAGAATTTCATTGATTGGCTTGTAGGCCATTGGCGCTTCATCGAGTGTCTCTTCGGAAACCGATGTCGTCCATACGCCCTTCATTGTGTTGTAGAAATCATCCAGCTTTAATTTCTTCAATGCCTGGGTCCGGCTCAAGACGCGGCCCGCTCCATGCGGTGCCGAGTAATTCCACTCGTCATTTCCTTTGCCTACCGCTAAAATCGACCCGTCCCGCATGTTGATAGGAATAATCAACCGCTCCCCTTTTTGTGCAGATACTGCGCCCTTACGCAAAATCAGGTTATCTGTATCGATATAGTTGTGTATTGTATCGAAACGGTCCGCTTCTTCGAACCCCATATTTTCAGTAATCGCTCTGGCGATTTCTTCACGGTTGGCTTTTGCGAATGCCTGAGCCAGTTTCATGTCATGAATATAGTCATTAAAATCCTCGCCTTCCAAATAGGCTAAATCATCCGGAATGATGGGATTTTTTTCTTTGTAGTTTTGAATCATAGTTTGAATTTCCCTTTGGCGCCCCTCAGCCTTTAGTTTTTCAATGATTTCGCTTAAATCATGCTTGCGGAGCTTAGAAATGGCCAACTTTTGATAATATTGAGCAATCTTTGCCCCAACATAGCGGCTGCCGGTGTGAATGGTTAAATAGTGAAATCCGTCAGAGTCAGTCGAAACTTCAATGAAATGGTTCCCGCCGCCAAGTGTTCCAAGACTATACAAGCTTTTATTCTGACTCAGTATGTGTGCCGCTTTAAATTCTACCGTTGACGGAAAACTCGTGTTAACGAAACCGACGGTCTCATCCGTATGAATCTCCTGCCCGCTAGGAACGTACGTCCTTATTACTTTATCCAGTTTATTAAAATCGACCTTTTTCTCCTGAAGCTTGACGGTCAGAACACCGCAGCCGACATCGACGCCTACTAGGTTCGGGACCACTTTATCCTTTAACTTAATGGTCGTGCCGATCACGCAGCCTTTTCCGGCATGATAGTCTGGCATAATACTAATTTTTGTATCTTTTAGAAATGCTTGATTACAAAGCTCTTTGATTTGCTCAAGCGCTGCTTCCTGCGGGTAATTGGAGAATACCTTTGCCTCCGACTGTGTTCCCGTTATTTTAATCACGAGTTTTTTCGCCTCCTTTTACAGATATTAACAATAGGCTACCATCGATGGGGGAATTAAACAATGGATTTTTTTGCGACAAATTTCTTTTTCAACTATCTAGATATATGAAGGACATTTTGATGCGGACGGCACCTGATTTTGTCCTTCATACGGCTTATCAAGGACATTTTGTTACTGTTGGCACCTGATTTTGTCCTTCATCCCGCTTATCAAGGACATTTTGCTACGGACGGCACCTGGCTTTGTCCTTCATCCCGCTTATCAAGGACATTTCGTTTCGGCCGACACCCATTTTTGTCATTCATACCGCTTATCAAGGACATTTTGCTACGGACGGCACCTGATTTTGTCCTTCATCCGGCTTATCAAGGACATTTTGTTACTGTTGGCACCTGATTTTGTCCTTCATCCCGCTTATCAAGGACATTTTCCCCTCAACCGCTCCTCTATTCATCCCCCAGCAAATAAAAAAAGAAGATGCCCACCACTGGACATCTCCCAACAAAAACTATTAATATATCGTCTGCATTCCTTTACCGGCCACTGTCATCCACTCGAACTGGCGCAGCCTTACCTCGAACAGCGTCAGCGGGTCGCGGAACATTTGCGGGTTGGCGTTCAACTTGTTCAGCATCTCGCGGTTTGCTGCCGCTTCTCCGCGCGTTTCTTCCACTGCAGATTTTAAGACACCTAGTGGACTCTTGAAAAACCAAGAGACATCCCTCTCCAACGATTTTTCAAATAGCTCGAACGGTTGGAAAAACTGGCGGCAGACCTGTGCAGCAACCTCTGTATAATCCTCGTTTTCCACAAAGGACTTGTATTTGTTATATACCATCGTTTTGTTCTGCGACAAGGCCCCAAACAGTTTCCCCGCACTTTTCAATAAGAACTGCGAAGGAGTCCGCTTCAGCAAAATATTGACAGGCTCAAGCACGAATCGGCTTGTCATTCGGTCGATATCGCGGCGCCAATCATCAAGCACCTTAAAATCACACTCAAGGCTAAGCCTCTCTTCGCCATACATTTGGTTGAAACCTGCGCCGAGCTCAATTAATAAATCCTGCCCTTGGTCAAATTCCTCCCGACAGCCCTTAATCCATTCCTGAAGCCTTGTATAGTAATTCGGCATTACCTGCTGCTCCAGATAATCTTGAATGCGGTTGTTCATCTCATGATTGAGGTCCAAATGAATGGTACTGAAATTACTGTCCTCCTCGATCAAGTTCGAGCACTCTGACAGCATTTTGGGAATAGCTTCAAAAATATCCGCTTCAATCGATTCCTTTACAGAGCGGTACAGCTTGGTGATTGACTTTGTTTTCTGCGATACCTCATCATTCAATTGATGGACAGCACCACTTAACTTCATATTCATTTCTTCGTTCCAATGAACCGTTTCAATTAAGCGATTTTCAACGTCAAGCCGCTTTTGCAAAAGACCTGCAATCGTCGCGCGAATAAAATATAACAGTTTAGCAAGACGTTTATCTGCTATGTTTCTTGTATTCCGAATTGAGTCGATAAACACCTGTAGATCGCTTAACTGCTGTACACGGTCATATTGCGAAGAAAAGCCTAACAACTTGGCATCAGGCAAATAAGAATGAATCGCATGCTTCGTTTCCTCATAAACCTGAATGGCATCCTGTTCATTTACAATTGTGTCCAGCTTACTCAACAGAAAATGAATCGGCAGGTCAGGGGCAAGTCCTTGGATTTGTGCCACAACCGCCCGCTCTTTTTCCGTAAACGGAGCATTCGCATCCAACACAAACAAAACAGAGTCAGCAAGATTTAAATACTTCAAAACCTCAAAACGGTCGTTTTGGTTCCCTTTTAACCCTGGTGTATCAATTATAGCCAAACTATTCTCCTGTAAAAAAGGAGTTGGCTGCTTAAATTCAATGATGGACTCAAGCGCATTACGAAGACGGTCCATGCGCTCTTGGAAGTCCGTAAATCCGGAAAGTGTCTTAACCTCTCCGTCAGTTATTTCGGTAATATCCACTTCCCCGCCGTTTTTAAACATCACAACGGATGAAGTCGGGCTGTCCTGGACGTCCTCACCGAAGATGGTATTGATAAAGGTAGACTTTCCGCTGCCTACGAGTCCGGTAACAAACAGATGCTGCGTATCGAAATCAACAAGCTGGTCAACAATCCAGTTCACACGGTTGTTTTTCCCCATATCGTTGACTTCCGCCCATTTAATAATCGCTTCAAATAACGACAAGCACTCTTCCAGTTCATCCATGTCACACTCTGTCTTGCTGATTAAATGTTCAGCCTCCTCCACAATGGAGACGCTGAGGCTTGCTGGAAATAGTTCGTTCCAGGACAAAATTGCCGCTGCCGCGGCAACTACATTCCCACCATCAGCTAGCCGAACCCAATTTGTCAGCAGGTCCGGAAGAAAATCATCAATTTGTTTAATGTAGTACTTACCGCCAATATAGTGAAAATACGTCTCTTTATGCAGTCGCGAAAGCTCGCGCAATTGATCTTGGCGGTCCAACTCCAGATTCAACAATAATTGATTGATTTCCTTAATCCAAAGCAGATAGGAATTTTCATTCATATAACTGTTCCATAACGATGAAACAAGCTGCTCAAATTTTTCCTTATTTACGCCATACAAACTAAATAAGGCATGGGAAAAATAGCTAGGTGACAGCGCCCGTGTCACTCCTTTTTCCACATAGGTGTTTAGAATTTCAAACCACTCAAGCGATTCTGTCCGCTTTGCTTCGTTTACCGCTAGTTCAATGGCATTATCCCAATCCTCCCGCTCTTCAAAAAAAGCGCGGGCCACATTCGTGACACTTGGGTAATCCGGATAAGCAGCCACCGTTCTTTTAATGACCGCCACAGCGGCATCAATTTTGCTCCGTTCAATATAAAGAGCAAATAACTTTAACGCGACCTCAGCATTCAACGTAGAATTATCGGTTTCAATCACCGTGTATATATCTTCCGCCGCCGACAACAGGCCCAGTTCATAATAAGCATCGGCGGTATTTTTTCTGGCCCACGGTTCGAGCTCGTTGATAATATTTTCCCATTTAAAAATAGCTGCTTCATAGTCCTTATGATGAAAATATACTTCTCCTTGGGCATACCTTATCCGTGTTAAATCCGGGAGATCCTTTCGGGCTTCCTCCTGAAATGCTTCCCCCAGCACCTTAATGGGGTGTTCATCTTCATGTTCATTAATGAACATTTTATAAAAGGTTTTGTCCTTTAATTGTTTTTCAAACGTCATTTCTATCCCCCCAATTGCCAACACTCTATTGTATATATGGTAAAGAGGCATAATTATTCCTCATACTATTCGAAGGTGATGTGGCTTATAAGTCCCTTTTTACCGATTTTACCAAATGTTTTTATGTAAATTATATCAGTTGTATTTCATTTTCGAGACAAACAACATACCTTCATTCTGTTTTAAAAAATAAAAATTACATCATACTTCCTTATTTACCTTCTCAAAAAGTATAATAAGACAAATAATCCAAAGGAGAAATCTATTATGGAAAGGGAGCAGGCATTATTTTTATCAAAAAAAATCGAAAACTTAAGGTCCACTGAATATGAGATAAAGAAATTAGAAACCGTTAATGGTACATTACCCAAGTTCCACCAATGGACGAATGGGAAGACTACCTTAGCTGCCTTTAAGGTAAATAAGCCAAGTACTGAAACAGGCTGTTACCTTCTATTTATTGATTGGCACCGCAAGGGAATCTATTACTTAGTTATATATGCTTATGACAAGTCTACTACCTTGGCAGAATTACGGCAGGTACAGGATATTGACGGAACTCCTCATATTATGTGGAGCTATAAACCTTTTAAGCGTGACGGAAAAAATGATCAACGAAAAGCTTATTTTAAACAGATGTTCGGTTCCACTTCAGTTCAAATTCCCTTCCCGGTTTCCGAAACGGATGTTGATGACTTTTTAACACAATTATTTAAGCTATGTCAAAATCGAATAAAAGCTGATCAAATTGTAAACGTATTCGAGCTTTAACATTTTTTTTCTTTTTGCGCCAAGCGATAGCTAAAGAAAAGGGAGGCATAATCCGCCTCCTTCCGTTTTCTATAAGACTTTACTTAAAAACGCCTTTGTCCGTTCTTCTTGAGGATTTTCAAAAATATCCTTCGGTACCCCTTCTTCGACCACAAAGCCACCATCCATAAAAATCACCCGGTCTCCTACCTCGCGGGCAAAGCCCATTTCGTGTGTCACGACCACCATGGTCATACCTTCTTTGGCCAGTTGCTTCATAACTTCAAGTACCTCGCCGACCATTTCCGGATCGAGCGCGGAGGTAGGCTCATCAAACAGCATGATTTTCGGTTCCATCGCCAATGCTCTTGCAATTGCCACACGCTGCTTCTGCCCACCTGACAGCGAATCTGGATAGGCATCTGCTTTTTCGGCCAAGCCGACTTTGTGTAAAAGCTCCAAGCCTTTTTCCCGGGCTTTTTCCGCTGGGACTTTTCTTACCTTAAGTGGCGCCAGCATGATATTATCAATGACCGTTTTATGCGGGAACAGGTTAAATTGTTGAAACACCATACCCACTTCAGTACGGATCGCGTTGATATCCGTTTTCTTATCGGTAATGTCAGTCCCTTCAATCCAAACATGGCCGTCTGTAATCGTTTCTAGCAGAGTAAGACAGCGCAGAAAAGTAGATTTTCCGGATCCTGATGGCCCGATAACCACAACTACCTCCTGAGGCTTTACGGATACGTTAATTCCTTTCAGTACCTCGTTCGTTCCAAATGTTTTTTTCAGATTCTTTATTTCTATCATTCTGTGGCCAACCTTCTTTCAAGTTGATTTAACAATAAGCTGAGTGAAAAAGTTAAGACCAAATAAATGAGTGCTGCTGTAATATATGGTTCCCATGCACGGTAGTACTGCCCCTGCATGGCCTGTCCCCAATACATCAATTCCTTAACAGCGATAATGGCTACCAGTGATGAATCCTTGATTAAGACAATAAATTCGTTTCCAAGCGGCGGAATCATCCTTTTAATAGCCTGTGGCAGGATAACGAAGCGCATTGACTGTACATGATTCATCCCAAGGGAGCGGGCGGCTTCCATCTGGCCCTTATCAATTGATTGAATACCGGCGCGGAAAATTTCTGCCACATAGGCTGCTGAATTTAACGATAGAGCTGTAATACCAGCGATAATGCCATTTGTTTCACCTATAATGAGTGGAATAAGTCCAAAGTGAATTAATAAAATCTGTACTAATAATGGCGTGCCCCGGAAAAACGTAATATAAGCCTTAAACGGGAAAGCAAGCCACTTATTCTGCACCATTTTCCCCAGCCCAATAAATAGTCCGAGGACAGTGCCTATTAAAATACTGGCAATGGAGAGGCCAATGGTAAGTAATGTTCCTTTTGCAAAAAATGGAGCATATTCAGCAAGTATGTCCCAACGAATATCCATTCATGAATCCCCCTATTTAAACCTTGTGCTTAACTGTGATGTTGTTAAGACAAAAATTGCGTAACTGCTAGTTTGTAAGAGTTACGCAATTCTAGTTTTAAAGATTATTTTTGTTGTGCTTTGACTTCGGTAAGGTCCGGATCTACCTTAAACCACTTCTTGTAGATTTTCGCATATTCACCGTTTTCCATGACTTCTTTAATAGATTTATCAAAATCAGTTTTTAACTTGCTTCCCTTAGGGAACAACAATCCGTAAAACTCTTTATCAAAGGCAGCTTCATCTTCTATGATGACAAAATTTTCTTTCGGATTATTTTTTACATACTCTTCAATGACAGTGTTATCAGCAACAACCGCGTCCGCACCGCCGCCTTTTAACTCCATAATTGCCAGATTGTTATCCTTAAACTTTTTAAGATTTTTATTTTCTGCTCCAAGGAGCTTTTCAACTGCTTCCTGACCGGTTGTTCCGTTCTGTACAGCTACGACCTTGTCTTTTAAATCCTCTGCGCTTTTAATAGGGCTGTCTTTTGGAATCATGATTTTATTAGTAGATAAGAAGTAAGGTACTGAGAAATCATAGGTTTGTTTACGTTTGTCGTTAATCGTAATAGCAGAAATTCCAATGTCCGCTGTTTTCCCTTTAATTTCAACGAATAATGGATCCCAGCCAACATGTTCAACCTTTACTTTGTAGCCCGCTTGCTTTGCCACAGCGTTAATAAAGTCGATATCAAATCCGACCACTTCCCCTTTATCTTGGTACTCGAACGGGGCATATGCCGCATCTGTCACGACTCTTAACGTCTTATCCTTGTCCCCTTCGCCCCCGCTTGTTTTGCTTGTTCCGCATGCCGAGAGAATGAACACAAATGCAGCAACCAAAATTGTAGTGAATAATTTAAATTTCTTCATTTTGGACCTCCTATATTTTTTTATTAAATCATTTTTTGTAATTCTAATAATATTTTGAATATACACTATTGAATAAATTTTTAAAAGTAGTTTATCAAAAATGTTTATAATATTGGGATAATAAATTTTTATACCTAACAATGTTTATCTATTCATAAACTTTAATTTATTACTATATTAATAAGTTAAAATCATATTATATATATAGTTTTTTGAAATCTTACACATTCCTAATTCATTTAGCTCATTTTTTAAAATTTTCAAAAGGGTTTTCCCTGGGTATTAGCCGTTGCTCCTCCACGAATACCTACATATTGTATATCACATGCACATAAATAAAGGAGTGTAGCCCAATGAATCCATACGGTTATTATCATATCCCGCAATCGCAAGTGGACTATAATGCCTATGTCCCGCAAATCCTTCCGCAAGGAACCCAAGCTCAGTTCGATCCGAATAGACAACCACAGCAACTTGAGCGCAGGGTCAACCAACTTGAAAGGGAAAATAATCGCCAGCAGAAGGAAATCGAGCGGCTTTCCCGTGAAGTTAACCAGCTCTCGCGCCGCCTGCAGCGTGTAAATCAACGCCTGCGTGCTGTTGAAAGAAGGTTTAACTTTCCGTTTACTCCATTCGATGGGGAATATTAATAAAAATGATCCAGGTCCAGCACCTGGTTCTTTTTTATTACCCCCGTAAGGTTTCCTTTCAAGTTCCCAAAACCCGTTTTAAAAATTATGTTACATAATCTCACAGAATCCCTGACAAAAATCGAAAATTCAGATAAATTTTCCATATAAAACTAGAGAGGATGATTCATATGAATCAAAAAAATTCCGTTCGATTAGCTAAAACGATTCTTCTTTTAGATAAATTACGGGATGAGTTATACGAAGAACTCATGAAAAACCTGGGCTCAAGAGGGCACGAATTATTAAGAAGACTTCAAAACCATTAAGCGTGGGGGGAAGTTTTACTAGATACCCTGTATAAATTTTTTCCCAAAGCAAAACAAAATAAATGTCAAATCGAATTACATGTGAGAAAATATAACATAAGAATATATTAAGACTTATTGGACCTTAGAATGGAGTGTGGTGAGAAGTAAACATGGGAAATGAATCATCTTACAAAGATAAAAAGGTTATTACCATCGGCATTGTTAGAGAACTTACCGGTTTATCCGAAAGACAGATTCGTTACTATGAAGAGCGGAAACTCATTTTTCCGGAAAGAACCGCCGGCGGCAGCCGGAAATACTCGTTCGCAGACGTGGAACTATTAGTGGATATCGCCAATAAAATTGAGGACGGTGTCCAGACACACGAAATCAGAAAGGAAATGCTGAAAACACAAAAGAAACAAAACCAGGAGGAAATTCGCAGAAAGATGATACAAGGTCAGCTAAATGCCCAATTCGGGATACGAAAAGGCCCAGCTTCTCATTAAGGAAGCCGGGCTTTTTTGTTGCCTACGGGCTGACTCTGATTCCAATATCAACAACGAAGACCTTCCAAATAGCAAAAACCATGTGAGAATTCCTAACAAGATTGTAGAACTCCTAACAAATACATGTAAAAATACAACTACACCAAACGTTACAAATACTAACATACTTTAAAGGAGGAACAAACATGGATACTTTATTTTTAATGAACAGTCTGTGGGTGATGCTGGGAGCAGTCCTCGTCATCTTGATGATCGGTGGCTTCATCCTCTTGGAAACAGGATCAACTCGAATGAAAAATGCCGGTCATGTGGCCGGGAAAACCATTCTTACCTTTGGTATTGGCTCCATTGTATTTTGGGCAGTTGGCTACGGCCTCATTTTTGGTAAAGGAAATTCTCTTATTGGTTTCTCCGACTTCTTTTACTCAGGATATGAAATTGATGGTTTGGCGCTGTCAGGTTCAGTATTCTTCCTATTCCAACTAGCATTTGCAGGCATTTCATTAACAATCGCCCTTGGGGGATTTGCCGAACGCGCTAAATTAGGCGCCTATCTCGTTTTCGCCCTCCTATTTTCCGTTATCGTCTATCCGCCGATTGCCCATTGGATCTGGGGAGGAGGCTGGCTGGCGGAGCATGGCAAACAAGATTTTGCTGGCTCCACTGTTGTTCATTTAACAGGAGCGATGGCGGCATTGGCAGCTACGATTATCTTAAAACCGAGGATCGGCAAATATAATAAGGATGGCTCCGCCAATAATCTTGCCGGTCATAACCAAGTATTTACCGCCCTTAGCGTGTTGCTTTTATGGGTAGGCTGGTTCGGCTTCAACGCCGGAAGCACGTTATCAGTTGACAAAGCCTTTTTCGGTTTTGTTGCCATCAATACCAACTTGGCCGCTGCTGCCGGTACCATCGCGGCGATGATGATCTCCTGGATGGTTTTAGGAAAAGCCGATGTGCCGATGATGTTGAACGGGGCACTAGCTGGTCTTGTGGCAATTACTGCTTCTTGCGCATTTGTTGAAACCTGGGCGGCAGTGGTAATCGGATTTATTGCAGGAATCCTCGTCTTCTACAGCATTCGTTTTTTTGAAAAAAGAAAAATTGATGATCCGATTGCAGCATTATCCGTTCATGGCACAGCAGGAGTTTGGGGTACCCTGTCAACTGGATTCTTCGCCACGAAAGAATTAGCAACGGTCGGGCAGCCGGGATTATTTTACGGTGGCGGCTTACATCAGCTTGGCATTCAAGCATTGGGGGTTTTGGTATGCGGCGCCTTTGCCTTTATTGTCTCCTTCATCCTTCTTAAGATTATGAAAACGACAATGAACGGACTGAGAGTAACTGAAGAGGAAGAAATTATCGGTCTTGATATGAGCGAACACGGCAGCTACGGCTACCCTGAATTACTAGAATCCGAACAACGGCTTAATGCTTAAGTTTTATCACTAATGAGACTGTTCTCGGACAGTCTCCTCTTTCAAAAAGGGGTGGAACCTAATGGAGGACTCCTCCTATATGGAAATCCGTAAATTTCGGGATGACAAAATGAATCAAGCATCTCACGACCACATTAAATTAAATCAACTCCACGATGAAATAATGAAAAAGGTCATCCATTTCTCCTTAAACCAAACTGCTGAAAAGCTCGGACCTTTGCCTTGTCCCTTCTCATTTTTTGTCATGGGTTCAGCCGGCCGGTTTGAACAGTCTATCTGGAGCGACCAAGATCATGGGATTATTTATCAGGATGATCGTGTTGAAACAAAGGTTTATTTCCTTGAACTTGGAAAAGAAATATCAAGGGGGCTATTCCAAGCCGGATATGCTTATTGTGATGGCGGGGTGATGGCCAGCAATCCGTTGTGGTGCAAATCCTTATATGAATGGGATCAGCAATTGATGAAGTGGATTTTTGAGTTCTCCTGGGAGTCTGTTCGCTATCTATTAATCTTTATAGACGCGAGAACATTAGTGGGTAATGAGGAATTTGTAGATACTTTAAAAAATCAAATCTATCAGACCGCCAATAAAAATCAGCTTGTTAAAAAAATGTTTAACAACACGAAGTACCTTAGAAATGGCATTAATGTATTCGGAAAGTTGGTAACTGAAACATACGGGCCATACGCAGGATGGCTAAACATCAAAGAAATCGGCATCTTACCTTACGTAAATGCCGTCCGTCTCCTTGCTATCAAAGAGAATCTGCTTATAACACCCACACTTGAACGACTAGATCAGCTTTCAGAACTACATTTTTCCGATATTGATTTAGATTTTTTTAAACATCAGTTTATTAAATTATTAAACTTTCGGCTTATCTATTGTAATCACACAAATTATGATTCTGGTCATTATTTGCCTGTTGCCCACTTATCGAAAGAGCAATCGAAAGAATTAAAAGATATGATCAAGTACGGCTCGGCCCTTTTTCACTCTGTCCGAAAGTTAATTGAAAAGGAAGATTCCCATGCCAATGAATGAAATGATTCAATTCTTCAGACAACTATCAGGAAAAATCAATTCTAATCTTTACGCAGGCCTGCCGTGGAGCTCTTCACCGCAGCATCAGGCATTCCTCAGGGAGCTGCAGAAAGAACTCAAGCAGATGAACACACTGCATATCCCTCTCCATGAGCTGCCCGTAGTAGTATTTGATATTGAGACAACAGGTTTTTATCCCGAGAAGGGGGATCAGATGATTTCGATTGGAGCAGTCAAAATGATCGGAGCAGAAATGAAAGCGGAGGAAACTTTTTATACTCTCGTAAAGTCAGACCTTCCTCTATCAAAGGAGATTTCTGAACTAACCGGTATTCAAGAGAAACAATTACGTCATGCCCCTAATCCCGCAGAAGTACTGGTGGATTTTTTCAAATTTATCAAAAGTAATATTCTTGTCGCCCATCACTCCAATCATGAGCTGAATTTTATGAGAAAGATGACAAGGGATTTTCTGCGCTGTAGTTTCGACCACCGTATTGTCGATACATCCTTCCTGCTTCGTCTTGAAGACCCATTCTTTAATCCAAGGCCGCTCGAGGAAATCTGCCAGAACTGCGGCATTGAAATAAAGAACCGGCACCATGCTCTTGGCGATGCGCTTATGACAGCCAAGATTTGGAGTCGTTATCTAAAAGCGGCAGAAACAAAAGGCTTTAAAGATCTGCAGGAAATATATGAATACCTTTCAAGGCTTAAGTAACGATAACAGTCAGTTGAATAAATATACAAGGCTCTACATTTTTTCTACTATAATTAATGGAAGGAAAAGTTAACTTTGTTTCCGTTTATTTCCTCCCCTCCAATTTAAATTCCCACAATAAATCTGCAAATAAAAAAATTCATAAATTTTTTTATTTTCGTTATATCCCCATGATGAAAGGATTGTAAACGCTCCCAGTTTGTTTAACTAGTTTGAATTGTCAGATTTTTATGTTGACCATGTCTTTAATTGGTTGTATGATAATCGTCAATAAGTACTAAGAAATTTTTCTTGGCGCCTTTATTCATTTCTTTATAAATGAGAACGACAAAGGCTCTTCTTTTTAATAACGGAATGGCTTGTCAATATGAAGAAACAAACCATGACCTGTCAGTTAGGAGATCGTAAAATGAGAAGCGATATGATTAAAAAGGGGATTGATCGTGCTCCCCACCGCAGCTTACTATACGCAACAGGGGTCAAAACGAGTGACCTAGAAAAACCGTTTATCGGTGTTTGTAACTCGTACATTGATATTATCCCTGGTCATAAACACCTTAATCATTTCGGTGAAATAGTCAAGGAAGCCATCCGTGAAGCCGGCGGTATTCCTTTCGAATTTAATACAATCGGTGTTGATGACGGTATCGCCATGGGACATATCGGAATGCGTTATTCGCTTCCAAGCCGTGAAATCATCGCAGACAGTGCCGAAACAGTCATCAATGCCCATTGGTTCGATGGAGTCTTCTACATTCCGAACTGTGACAAGATCACGCCAGGCATGTTAATGGCAGCAGCCCGAACCAATGTACCATCCGTTTTTGTATCAGGTGGCCCGATGGAGGCAGGTGTTTCACCAACAACAGGAAAAAATCTTTCCCTTACTTCAGTTTTTGAAGGTGTTGGTGCTTACCACAATGGTACCATCAGCCAGCAGCAATTGTTAGAAATTGAAACTAATGCTTGCCCTACTTGCGGCTCATGTTCTGGAATGTTCACAGCAAATTCCATGAACTGCTTGATGGAAGTTTTAGGAATGACCGTTCCTGGCAATGGAACGATGGTTGCTACTTCTGAAGAAAGACATGATTTAATTAAGCAAGCAGCAAGACATTTGATTGACTTAATTAAAAAAGATATTAAACCTCGCGATATCATTACACGTGAAGCCATTGATAATGCCTTTGCACTAGACATGGCGATGGGCGGATCAACTAATACTGTGTTACACACATTAGCGATTGCTCATGAAGCAGGTATCGATTATGATCTTCGCGAAATTAATAAAATTGCTGAAAGAGTTCCATACCTTTCCAAGATTATGCCCGCATCTGATTATTCAATGGACGATGTTCATCGTGCCGGCGGTGTAAGTGCCATCATTAATGAACTTTATAAAGTCGAAGGTGCTTTGCATGATAACTGTCTAACGATTACAGGAAAAACTCTTCGGGAAAATGTGAAGGAAGCAACAATCACCAATGAAGCAGTCATCCGGACAAAAGATAATCCATATAGCCCAGTTGGTGGACTATCCATCCTATATGGAAATATTGCTCCAGATGGCGCCGTAATCAAGGTTGGCGCTGTAGATCCTTCGATTAAAACATTTTTAGGTGAAGCAATTGTGTTTGAATCACAGGATGAGGCATTAGAAAGCATTCATAATGGAACGGTAAAAGCCGGCCATGTAGTAGTTATCCGCTACGAAGGTCCTAAAGGCGGTCCAGGAATGCCGGAAATGTTAGCTCCTACCTCCGCTATTATGGGCCGAGGCTTGGGGAAAGAAGTTGCCTTAATCACAGATGGCCGCTTCTCAGGTGCAAGCCGTGGAATTTCCATCGGCCATATCTCACCCGAAGCTGCAGAAGGCGGACCAATCGGTCTCGTTGAAAATGGTGACAAAATATTAATTGACCTCGAAGCACGTTCAATTGAACTTGTCGTGGATGATGTTGTGTTAGCTGAAAGACGCAAGAATTGGGTAAAGCCGGAGCCTAAAATCAAATCTGGCTATCTAGCAAAATATGCAAAACTCGTTACTTCTGCCAACACCGGCGGAGTAATGAAAATATAAAACTAAAAGCGGAAGCGCCCGTTTAGCGGCGTATGGCCTGGAGCGCTTCGACTGAGATAAAGGAAACACGAAGAGCGCTAGCGATTCGATGTTGACTTATCGTAGGGAGAAGAGCGAAGGACACTAGCCGCTGGGCGCTGGAGCTAGACAGTTATCTAGATAAAAAGTGGTAAAAAGATTATTAAACAAACCGGGAACCACTAGTACCCCTCCCCTTCTCTTAAGAAGTTAAGGTACTACAACAAAATCTTTGACAATAAAATAGTCAAATCGATGACGGGAATAAAGGTGTAGGAATTTGTATTTTCAGAGAGCTGGGGTTGCTGGAAGCCCAGTAATACAACCTACTCCGACATCATCCCTGAGTGTTATTCTGAACGGTTTTTAACTCAGTAGGTATAGCCGGGTGTCAACTTAGAGCACCTGTTACAAAAAGAAGCGTTTCTTTTAGATTAGTTGTCGCTTCATGAGGCAGTATTCGTAAGGATACTGTAAAACCCGGGTGGTACCGAGAAAATGAAAGGCCTTTTCTCCCCGAACATTCTGCTTTTGATGTACTTGACTGCAGTTTATTCGGAGAGAACAGGCCTTTTTTACTGTGTTTAAACACAGTTAAAGATTTAGTTTTTTAAATATTCAATTACCCATAAGGAGGGAACTATGACGTGAAAGCAGAAGCAAAGCTGGAATTCCAAACCAGTACGGCACCAAAAACAGGTGCAGACCTTCTCATCGATCTTTTAATTAAAGAAGGTGTTGATACATTATTCGGGTATCCTGGGGGTGCCGTCCTGCCGATTTACGATGCGATTTATCGGGCACAAAAATCCATTAAGCACGTCCTCTTCCGTCACGAGCAAGGAATGATTCATGCTGCTGAAGGGTATGCCCGAATTACCGGTAAGCCTGGAGTTGTCATTGCCACTTCTGGTCCTGGGGCAACGAACTTGGTTACTGGAATTACAGATGCCATGATGGATTCCTTACCACTTGTGATTTTCACAGGGCAGGTAGCACGGACAGTCATCGGAACAGATGCCTTCCAAGAAGCAGATGTAATGGCGATTACCACGCCGATTACAAAACACAATTATCAAGTGCAATCTGCAGCCGATCTGCCAAGAATTGTTAAGGAAGCTTTTCATATTGCTTCTACAGGAAGACCAGGACCGGTGTTAGTTGATGTACCGAAGGATATCTCTTCTGAAATTTTAGCGGCATACCCAGGAGAAGCTGCCATGGACCTGCCAGGCTATCAGCCAACAATTAAACCGAATCCATTGCAAATTCGGAAGCTTGCTGAGGCCCTTCCAAAAGCTAAAAAGCCTGTGATTCTTTCCGGCGCTGGCGTTCTCCATGCAAAAGCCTCCGCTGAATTAACGGCTTTTGCTGAAAATCATAAGATTCCAGTCGTAACCACCCTGCTTGGACTCGGAACCTTCCCGGCAGACAGCCCGCTCTCCTTAGGAATGGGCGGTATGCACGGAACTTATGCAGCTAACATGGCTTTATACGAATGCGATTTGCTCATCAATTTCGGTGCTCGTTTTGATGATCGATTAACAGGAAACTTGAAGCATTTTGCTCCATTTGCGAAAGTTGCTCACATTGACATTGACCCTGCGGAAATTGGTAAAAACGTTCCAACTCAAATTCCGATTGTGGCCGATGCCAAAGCAGCTTTAACACAATTGATTGAAGAAGCAGCGGATTCCCCATCAAATGAGGATTGGCTGGAAACTCTTAATCAAAATAAAAAGGACTTTCCGCTTTGGTATAAGCATGATCCAAACGGCATGAGCCCGCAATGGCTAATCGAAGCAGTTCATAAAGTAACGAATGGTGAAGCGATTGTCGCTACAGATGTTGGCCAGCATCAAATGTGGGCTGCACAGTTCTACAACTTCAATCATCCGCACCGCTGGATTACTTCAGGCGGACTTGGAACAATGGGCTTCGGCTTCCCTGCTGCGATTGGGGCGCAGATGGCTGAACCAAACAGTACCGTAGTGGCAATTGTCGGAGATGCCGGGTTCCAAATGACACTACAGGAATTGTCGGTCATTTATGAACGCAACCTGCCGGTTAAAATCATTATTGTTAATAACGGTGCACTTGGTATGGTTCGTCAGTGGCAGGAGCTTCAATATGATAATCGGATTTCCGAATCCCTGCTTCATACCCAGCCTGATTTTGTCAAACTGGCTGAAAGCTACGGAATCCGCGGTGCAAAAATTGATAATCAGGAAGACCTAGTTGCCTCCCTGCCAGAGCTTATGGCCTATGATGGTCCGGTTCTCATTGATGCCCGAGTCCTTCAGAAGGAAAAAGTATTTCCAATGGTTGCTCCTGGCAAAGGGCTTCATGAAATGATTGGGGTGAAACCAGAATGAAACGAATTATCACACTAACTGTTCAAGACCGAAGCGGTGTTCTAAATCGCGTGACGGGACTGCTGCAAAGGCGTCAATTTAACATTTCCAGCATATCCGTTGGTGCTACTGAAATCGAAGGCGTTTCTAAAATGACTCTTGTGGTTGAAGTAGAAGACGAGCAGCGCCTTGAACAAGTAACGAAACAACTTAACAAGCAGATTGATGTTTTAAAGGTTTCTGATATAACCGATAAGGCCATTGTCGCTCGGGAACTCGCCCTAATCAAAGTAACATCTGGTTCACAGCTGCGCAGCGAGATTAACGGGCTCATCGATCCATTCCGCGCGATTATTGTGGATGTATGTAAAGACAGCATTACCGTTCAGGTTACAGGCAAGCCTGATAAAATTGATGCCTTAATCGACTTGCTTCGCCCATTTGGCATTAAAGAAGTTGCCAGAACCGGCTTGACCGCCTTTTTACGAGGCCACCAGCCACAAGTAAATGAATTATCAGCATACTCACTAACAAAATAACTCTTAATTCTGAAAGGATGATTGTAATGGTTAAAGTACTATATAACGGAGATATTCAAGAGGAAGTTTTACAAGGAAAAAAAATCGCGGTAATCGGCTACGGCTCTCAAGGCCATGCCCATGCCCTTAACTTAAAAGAAAGCGGCTTTGATGTAGTTGTTGGTTTACGCGGCGGAAAATCTTGGGATAAAGCTGTTGAAGATGGTGTTGAAGTAAAATCTGTTGCTGATGCAACTGCGGAAGCTGATGTAGTTATGGTTCTTCTTCCAGACGAAATGCAGCCAAAAGTATATGAAGAAAGCATCAAGCCTAATCTTCAAGCCGGTAACTCTTTAGTATTTGCACATGGTTTCAATATTCACTTCAGCCAAATCGTTCCTCCTGCTGATGTTGACGTATTCTTAGTTGCACCAAAAGGTCCTGGACATTTAGTTCGCCGTACCTATACAGAAGGTGCTGGAGTTCCTGCACTGTATGCAGTTTACCAAGACTACACTGGCCAGGCTCGCGAGATCGCGCTTGCTTACGCAAAAGGAATCGGCGCTGCCCGTGCAGGTGTTTTAGAAACAACCTTCCAAGAAGAAACTGAAACTGACCTTTTCGGTGAGCAGGCTGTTCTTTGCGGCGGTACAACTGCCCTAATCAAAGCAGGCTTTGAAACACTTGTTGAAGCAGGTTATCAGCCAGAAGTTGCTTACTTCGAATGTTTACATGAATTGAAATTAATCGTTGACCTTCTATACGAAGGAGGACTTGAAAACATGCGTTACTCCATCTCTGACACTGCTCAATGGGGAGATTTCGTATCAGGTCCGCGCGTTGTAAACGAAGATACAAAAGCACGTATGAAAGAAGTACTAAAAGATATCCAAACTGGCGCATTTGCTAAGGGCTGGATTTTAGAAAACCAAGCTAACCGCCCACAATTCAACGCAATCAACCGTGCCGAAAATAATCATCAAATCGAAGTGGTTGGCCGCGAGCTTCGTGCGTTAATGCCATTTATTAAGAAGCCCGTAAATCAAAAGAAAGAAGTGGTGGTAAATGGTTCACGTTAACATCTTTGATACAACCTTACGCGATGGTGAACAGTCCCCTGGTGTAAATTTAAACCAACTTGAAAAATTGGAAATTGCCAGACAGCTCGAACGGTTTGGCGTTAACATTATGGAGGCCGGCTTCCCGGCTTCCTCTCAAGGAGATTTCGAAGCGGTAAGAGCCATCGCCAGAACGATTAAAAACTCTTCCGTCACAGGTCTGGCCCGTGCCACTAAATCGGACATTGACATTGCGTGGGATGCTTTAAAAGATGCTGCAGAACCAAGATTGCATGTATTCATTGCAACCTCCCCTATCCATATGCAGTACAAACTGATGAAAAAACCAGAGGAAGTCGTGCAAACCGCTGTTGAAATGGTGAAATACGCACGGAAAAACTTCCCGCAGGTTGAATGGTCAGCAGAAGACGCTTCACGTTCAGATTTAGATTTTCTGGTTCAAATCATTACGAAGGTAATCGATGCCGGCGCTACTGTCATCAATCTTCCTGACACCGTTGGTTATACCACACCGGCCGAATATGGACGCATGTTCCGCTATATCCGCGAAAACGTGCCTAACATCCATAAAGTAGCATTATCGTGCCACTGTCATGATGACTTGGGGATGGCTGTTGCCAACTCATTGGCTGCTATTGAAAACGGCGTTACCCAGGTCGAGGGCACCATTAACGGAATCGGTGAACGTGCCGGAAACGCGGCTTTAGAAGAAATTGCTGTGGCATTAAATATTCGTCAGGACTTCTATCCGTACACAACGGATCTTGTGTTAAAAGAAATCAAGCGCACCAGTGACTTAGTCAGCCGCTTTACAGGAATGAAGGTCCCTGGCAACAAAGCCGTAGTCGGAAAAAATGCCTTCGCACATGAATCCGGAATTCACCAGGATGGCGTGTTAAAAAATACGTTAACCTATGAAATTATTACACCAGAGCTTGTTGGTGTTGGATCCAATGACCTTGTTCTTGGAAAACACTCAGGACGTCATGCATTTAAAGACAAAATTGAGCAAATGGGCTTTGAATTAGAGCAGGATAAACTAAATGAGGCATTCCAGTCATTTAAGTCCTTAACAGATAAGAAAAAAGAAGTAACGGATGAAGATTTATTCACGATCCTAACAGACATTCAAACCTCGGGCTTCGATGTGAAAAAATACGAGTTAGTCGCATTCCAGGTTCAATATGCTTCAGCTAACCTGCCGACAGCTACTGTCGCATTAACCACTCCTGACGGTGAAAAAGTGGAAACAGCACGCACAGGCTCCGGAAGTGTAGAAGCTCTTTTTAACACGTTAGATGCTCTAATTAAAGAAGAGATTCATCTAACAGATTATAGTTTAAGCTCAGTCGGCCGAGGACGTGATGCCCTGGCTGAAGCAAATGTCAAATTGACCGTAAATGGCGTCAATGTCAGCGGCCGCGGCTCTGCCCAAGACGTTCTTGAGGCATCTGGGAAAGCATTTATCAACGCGGTTAACCGAGTCTTCTTCAACAAAAAAATCGGTGTTAAAGAACCGGCTGCACTATAAAACAATTGTAATCCAAGTTTGGTGCAGGTACTGAAACCTGCATTATAAAGAGATAAGCTAGGAACTTAATTTTTAAAAATAATAAGGAGGTTGCTTCTAGTGAAAAAACGAATTGTCTTACTACCCGGTGATGGTATCGGCAAGGAAGTTATGCATTCCGCGAAAGAAGTATTAACGGCGATTGCAGAAGAATATAATCATACTTTTAGCTTTGAAACCCATGAAATCGGAGGAGCAGCCATTGACCAATACGGCACTCCCCTGCCGGAAACGACAGTAGATGCCTGCAAGCAGGCAGATGCCGTTCTTTTAGGTGCTGTCGGCGGTCCGAAATGGGATAACAATCCGTCCCATCTGCGTCCTGAGCGAGGCCTCTTGGGAATCAGAAAGGCCCTTGATTTATATGCCAATTTACGGCCAATCAAAGGCTTCAAAAATCTTCTTCACGCTTCGCCGCTTAAAGAAGAAATTGTTTCTGGAAGCGACCTCCTTATTGTCCGTGAATTAACTGGCGGTATTTACTTTGGTACTCCAAGTGAACGGCGTGATAACGGCGAATCGGTTGTCGATACTCTAGCTTATACTCGCCGCGAGATTGAAAGAATCGTAGATAAGGCATTCCAAGCTGCCCAAGGACGCCGCGGCAAGCTTACTTCGGTCGACAAGGCAAATGTGCTTGAATCCAGCAAGATGTGGCGTGAAATCGTCGAGGAGAAAAAGGCACAGTACCCTGAAGTGTCTGTTGAGCATGTGTTAGTCGATGCCGCAGCAATGAAGCTAATCACCAACCCTGCTTCTTTCGATGTGGTTGTCACTGAGAACATGTTTGGCGACATCTTAAGCGATGAAGCATCTGTGTTAACAGGCTCCCTGGGTATGCTACCTTCTGCCAGCTTAAATGAATCTGGCGTCGGACTTTATGAACCGGTTCATGGCTCAGCGCCTGACATTGCCGGAAAAGGCCTAGCCAACCCGGTTGCGATGATTTTATCCGCTGCCTTGATGCTAAGGTATTCCTTCGAACTAGAGGACGAAGCCAAAATTATCGAAGATGCTGTCCAGTCTGTACTTGATGCCGGCTATCATACTGCTGATTTGCAGATTCCAAACGGCCGCAAAGTGGGCACCGAGGAAATGACAAAATTAATCGTCGACTACATCCGTACACTGAACGCATCTAAGTGTATCGCAAGCTGCTACTATTAAATTTGAGGACGTTACCGCCAGGCTGGTGCAGAATTGGCCTGGCGGTTTATTCTAAAGAGAATACTAGTTTACCTGCTATTTCAGGCAAAAAATCTATAAACGTGAGGAAGGAAGCTATGCAAACACCAAAAAATATCATTCAAAAAATTTGGGAACGGCATGTTGTCCATCAAGAAGAAGGAAAGCCGGATTTACTTTATATTGATTTGCATCTCGTTCATGAAGTGACCTCTCCTCAGGCATTCGAGGGCTTACGCATGACCGGGCGCAAGGTTCGCCGCACTGACCTTACTTATGCAACAATGGACCATAACATCCCAACCCGCCAGCGTCTTGTAATCAATGACCCTATTTCAAAAAAACAAGTCGATACATTACAGCAAAACTGTGAGGAATTCGGCATTACACTTGCAGACCTTCACCACCCAGATAACGGAATCGTTCATGTCATCGGTCCTGAGCTTGGTCTTACCCAGCCTGGAAAAACGATCGTCTGCGGCGACAGCCATACCTCTACACACGGTGCATTTGGTGCCCTTGCTTTTGGTATCGGTACAAGTGAGGTCGAGCATGTCCTTGCTACACAAACACTTTGGCAAGCACCGCCAAAAACGATGAATGTCAAAGTCAATGGCAAGCTTGGGACAGGCGTTACCGCTAAGGACTTAATCCTTGCGATTATCGGAAAATACGGCGTCAAATTTGGAACTGGCTATGTCATCGAATATACCGGGGAAACCATCCGTGGATTTTCCATGGAAGAGCGCATGACTGTCTGTAACATGTCGATTGAGGGCGGTGCAAGAGCCGGACTTATCTCCCCAGACGATACAACAGTCGAATATTTACGCGGCAGAAGACACGTTCCGCAAGGTGAAGCTTTCGATGAAGCCGCTGCTGACTGGAAGTCCCTTGCAACAGACGAAGGTGCCACCTATGATACAATTGTTGAAATCGAAGCTTCAGAAGTAGAACCTCAGGTAACTTGGGGAACGAATCCTGGAATGTGTATTCCGGTAACTGCAAACGTACCAAGTCCAGATCAAACTGATAAACCGGCGGAAAAAGACGAAATTCAGCGCGCTCTTCAATACATGGGGCTTGAAGCAGGTCAGCCTATCTCAAACGTAACAGTTGACCATGTTTTCATCGGTTCTTGTACCAATTCACGTCTAAGCGACCTGCGTAAAGCAGCTAACATCGTTCGCGGCAAGAAGGTTAACCCTTCGGTTACTGCGATTGTCGTTCCAGGATCTTTCAGCGTCAAGCTTGCAGCGGAAAAAGAAGGCTTGGATCAAATCTTTAAAGAAGCAGGCTTTGAATGGCGTGAAGCGGGCTGCAGTATGTGCCTCGGAATGAACGACGATATCATTCCATCTGGTGAACGCTGTGCTTCCACATCCAACCGGAACTTTGAAGGACGTCAAGGTAAAGGGGCCCGCACTCATCTTGTCAGCCCTGAAATGGCGGCTGCTGCAGCAATTGCCGGCCATTTCGTCGATGTCCGCAAGTTCACTGCTCAGGAGGTTATGTAGAAATGGAACCATTACGCATACATCAAGGCCTTGTCTGCCCAATTAACCGCTCAAACATTGATACAGACCAAATTATCCCGAAGCAATTTTTAAAGCGCATTGAACGAAGCGGCTTCGGCCAATTCTTATTTTATAACTGGCGTTTTGACGATGACGGTAATCCAAATCCGAATTTCGAATTAAATCAACCGCAATATAAAGGTGCTTCTATCCTGGTTGCCGGTGAAAACTTCGGCTGCGGCTCCTCCCGCGAGCATGCCCCTTGGTCAGTTCAGGACTTTGGCTTTAAGGTTATCATCGCGCCTAGCTATGCAGATATTTTTAAAAATAACTGCGTAAAGAACGGGATCCTTGCCATCGCTGCAACGGAAGAGCAAGTCCAAACTATTATGAAAAAAGCAGAAACTGAGGGCTATTCGCTTACAGTAAATCTTGAAGAACAAAAGGTTTATGACAACGATGGTTTTGAATTAACTTTCGACATCGCTCCATACCCAAAGGAAATGCTCCTAAATGGTTGGGACGAAATCGGTGTTACTTTAACCTATGAAGATAAAATCAAAGAATATGAGCTTGCACGTTCATAAAAAAAGAGAGCCAGGCTCTCTTTTTTTATTTTTATAGGTTTTCTAATATATTGGTATTGTCCGGTTCTTCATTAAAGGTCAGCACCTCATCAGCCGGCTGATAGGATTCACCGTAAAAATGTTCATCCTTATAGGTATGAATCAAATTATATGTTTTTTTCATCGCTTCAAAAATCATTTCCTCCGACTCTTGATGCGGCGCCCAATAGAGTATTTCCATCTTATTTACTTCATTTGTTGCCAAGGATCTTCGCTCGTAACCAATTGACTCGGCATGCTCAAAGCCTTCACGCTTATAATAGCGCAGTCTCTTTTCTGTATCGCTGTCCTCGTAATTAACCGGCTCCACCTCGAGGATAATTGGCTTCCCTTTTTGCTTCATTTTTTCCATAAGCTTATGTCCAAGTCCCTGACCCCGGGCATCGCTTGAAACAAACAGATAATCAATAAAGACAAAATTATCAAATTCCGCATACATCAACACATGATTGGGTCCTTCATCCTTATGATAAATATTAGGCCGCTCCCGGAGCAGGGTTTCCATATGTTCCCGCGACTTCATTTCCTCAACCGGAAAGTATTGATTCAACTTTTCATACCAATGCATAACATGGCTCCTTTTTTTATGTATATATTGATTTTCCACTAATCGTGACGGGATTATTCCACACTTTAGAAAAGCAAAAAACTGAGCAGAGACTTATCTTACTCAGTTTTTCTAAAATTAAAATTCAGGAAGCTGATCAAGATTATTTTCTTTAATACCGTCCGGCTCGCTGCGGATGATATCCCTCCCGTATTTATGAAAAACATCAATATGGGCAATCTTCCCTGCCTTCGCTTCATCCAATGCCTGTAGGTAATTCAATTCTCGTCCATTGCTGGTCTTAAACGCAATAATGTCCCCATCATCATTTTTCTTAACAGCAACAAACTCTTCTTTTCCATCAGGATTAGTTGCACCGACCTCCACTTGGGCTTGCTGCTTATATTGCTCATAAACTTTTTCAAAATCCTTTTGTTCCATCGACTCCACCTCCGAACATTTGTTAGTATTTTTCCTTCTTAGGAAAATATCCCTGATTTAAAAAATTGTCAAAAAATGTTCCAAAATTATCTTTTAGCCAACATGGTATAATTTAACTGACTAGGAGGCGGTAAACCATGGACAGTCCGGAGGGAAATGTCTGGTTTTATATTCGTGACCATCAACAACAGGGTCCCATAGGCTTATTTGAAATAAAAAAGCTGTATGAACAAGGTGTTTTAACTGGCGACAGCTTTCTTTGGTCCTCAGATATGGATTGTTGGTGTATGGCTAAAACCCTAAATGTGTTTCAGTCAACAGATAATAAACAGGATGCAATAAATTATGCCTTAGATTGGGAGGAAATCAAAAAGGATACCTATCCTACCGGAAGGCCCTTTGTGAGATTTCTTGCCAGGTTCTTTGATCTTGCCCTCTTTACATTTTTCCTTATAGCTTTTGTTTCTATTTTTTCTCCGAAGTTTATCGTTGAATCCTCAGCCATTACCGTATTCATGATTTGTCTAATCCTTTATATCCTTGTAGAGGCGGCCATACTCTCTGTCTTTGGAAATACGCTTGGTAAGTCTCTGTTAAACACACGTATGAAAACGGTTACGGGTGAACCTATTAATTTTGTAACCGCACTAAAACGAAGTATTTTTGTAACAGCCGCTGGAATGGGACTAGGAGTGCCCATCATTAATTTTATTTGTTTTGGTTTCTCCTATAAAGATTTAAAGAAACACGGGTACGCCACTTGGGATAAACAAATTGGAACCATTGTTTTATACGGAAGGGTAAGCACTGCCAGAATGCTTGTTGTCAGCATAATCCCTATTGGATTATTAATAGCTGGCTTGGTCATTTAAACTTTTCTTTTTAGCCACATGTGAAAAGTCAAACAATCTAATCTGTTCGTAAATATTCTCCATAACCGGATATAAACAATCAATCGCATTTGAAATAAAAACAGGACCAAATTGGTCCTGTTAATTTACCTTCTTCTCAAATAGCGTCTTTTTATCCTTACTTGTAATCGTGATTTCGTAAGGATCATTTTTTACCTTCTCCCATACACCGTCCGTATGAATAAAATCGTCAATCATTGAATAAATGTCGTTAGCCCTCTCCTCAGCATTCGGATCATTGCTCGATAGAGTCATTCTAATATGGATATAAAAGACACCTTCTTTACTGACATGGCTGACCATTTTCACATTATATTTTTTGTAAGTCATCAATTCCCTTCCGATGGCGGCAATCGCATCCCCCCAGCGGTTATATTGCTGTCTTTTTTCAAGATTAAATGTTCGATGTTTGACTTCTACTGAATCTTTCCCAGCTGCTCGCAGTGCTTCTTCTACTGATTTCTTGATTTCTACAATTTTCTCTTTGCTCTCGGTGCTTGGAAATTCAAGTTCCACCGTATCTGGACCACCGCCAAATCCGTTGCTAAAATCATAGCCTTTTGTTTTTAGAACCTGCTCGACAATGGCAAAAATCTCAGTGGTCTCCTTGTCTATCTGTTCCTGTTCCTTTTTCCACTTTTCTGATGGCTCGATATATTTTCTGACCCGAACGTAATAATCCTCGGTTTTTGTGCCCTTGTATTTGTTGCTTTGAATAATGTTGTATCCAATTTTTTCAACACCGGACTCCATCTTTTTTATGTTTGCCTCCGAGGCATCAAGAAAAATATGTACCCCTTCTTTTTTACCGCCAACATGCTCCTGAACTGCTTTAACTGGATAACCCGCTTCTTTAAGGTCTTTTTCAATATGGTCAGAAACATCTCCATCAAATCGTTCGTAAATGGCGCTAAGCGGAGGGATTTTTGCCATCATTTTTGCCATTGCTGGGGAAACAAAGCCAGAACCAACAAACAACAGGAGACTAGCTGCAGCAGCCATCGTAACTGCTGCTGCTTTCTTTCCGGATGACCATTGCTTTTTCGCTTTTTTTTGGTAAAGCTTCCACTCACGATCAACCTTCTCTAACCGGCTTTCATCAAACTCTCCCTCTGTAAATCTTTGCGGAAGCTTCTTTGTAAACCGTTCAAGTGATACGGGAACCTGCAGCTGATTCAGTGCTTCATTCCTACGCTCCTTGTTAGATTCCATATGACTTCACCTCCATAGGATATCGATCATTCTTTTTCATTAAGTCGGCGAGCTTTTGTCTTCCACGTTTCAGCCTTGTTTTAATCGTATTGGTATTTTCATTGAGGATAAGGCTGATTTCCTTAATCGATAGGTCTTCAAAATAGTAAAGAAGGATGGGTACACTTTGATCTTTATGTAGAGTTAAGACTAGGTGAAGCAGCTCTTCGGTGTTTTCATTCTGGATTGCTTCATACTGGGCAGATGCCGACTTCATTTTAACCAGTGCCTCGGGATTATCTTCAATATCACTTAATTGGACACGGGAGTTTTTCCGGTAAAGGTCGATTGAACGAGAATAAACCAGCCTGAAAAACCAAGCCTTAAAATTTCGTATATCCTTGTTTCTCATAATGCTGATATAACTATCCTCCAATGCCATTTGAACAGCATCTTCGGCCAAATCTTTAGAATGGAGCATAAGATAAGCTGTACGATAAGCGCTGTTCAGCAATTCTTCCACAAGTAAACTGAACGCTTCCCCATCCCCCTGCTGAATCCGATTCATTAGGTTTTGTTCCCTATTCAAACTGGGGCCCCCCTCCATTTCATTTGCTCTATAAGTAAGTCGTTTTTTAGCACCTGTTTGGTTTCACTTTTTTTAAAATTAATGTGCCAAAATGTGGGTTTTATATAAAAAGGCTATAATAGAGTATACAGGCTTTAAATTTTTGGAGTGAACAAGATGTTAAAGTTAAAGAAAAATCACGACCCTCAGAACAATGCAGACCTGCTGATGCAAATCTTTGGCGGACGAATAGATATCAGAGATGCACTAGAGGAATCGGGGCAGCTATTTCAGTCATTGGGCGAAAAAGGCGGTCCATCAGAGAGCGACGGTTCTACAGTCCAACCAATGCCTTTAAAGCAGATGGCCATAGAGCGGCTCTTTCGTATTTTGGCAAAGCGCGCAAAGCTCCTGGACCCAACACGAGTTTCTATGGATTCAGATGGAAATGTGATTCCTAATTGGAAAGGGAAATTAGCTCAAGAATTCACCCTGCTTTTGGGGACCATTAAGAAAGAAGTAAATGTCGCAGATTTTGGAGCAGTCGGGGATGGAATTACTGATAATACGGAAGCTTTTAAAAAAGCAATCGGAGATGGGCGTGTACAAGTGGCCGTTCCGCCCGGAGTATTCATTGTGAAGGGAATCAGGCTCCCGTCATGGACTTGCCTCGCAGGTGCGGGTAAGGGGATTACCACTATCCGGCTTCATGATGAAGCCCCTAAAGGCACCAGGCTGGTCACCAACGCCAATCATTGGCGAGGAAATCACCATATCTTCGTGCAAGGCCTTAGCCTCGACTGGAATGTCGAAAGACTTGGGGATACTGCTAAAACAAGTACACGGGGGAACCATTCTAGCTGCCTAACTTATGCAAATGTAACATATGGGTGGGTAAAGGACGTAGACGCCATTAATCCAGGTCTCCATTGCTTTGATATTACTTCAACCCTGTACAATTATGCCGGTGATGGTTTCCGGGCCCGCGGAGGCAGCAAGTATGTCTGGCTAGATAATTTAAACGGTCATGGCTTTGGTGATGACGGAATCACCACCCACCATAGTGATTATATTTGGATTTCAAATTCACATATGTGCGACCCGAGCGGCCGCGCCCACCAGAAAGGATTTTCAAACTCGAATGGGATTGAGGTGGATGATGGGTCGAGGAATGTCCTCCTAGTCAATAATTCCACGGCCAGGTGCTTTGGAGGAGTGGAAATCAAGGCACATCAAAATTCTTCAGCGGCATCCAACGTGCAAATCGTCGGGCACATTTCCCTGAACGATAACCGGTCCTTTAACTTCCGGCATATCGGCCATCATAAAAGCACAGACATGGAGTCGAAAACAGCCTATAATATTTTGGGGGTAAATTTGGCTTCAATTGCACCTGTTTTTTCAGATTTATATAAGGATTCCTCTCCAAGGGGTTTGGTGGTTTCCGCTTATAAGAATGTGGCGCTGAACCATATAACTTTTATTGGCGATCCCGACTATGACTATAAAGGAAATCCAATCGCAGCCATTCAATATCGAGCAAGAAATGTTGCCCTAAACAATATTTCTTTTAAAAATTTTAGAACGGCAGGTGCCGGAATAAAAGTATTTGGCGGTGAAAACCGGGCCGATGCTGTCCATATACATAATGTCCTCATTAAGGATTCTAATGTAAAAGCAGTTCAAATTGGAAGCGGCATTCAAGATATAAATCTGCATAATATTAAAGAATTCGAAATGCAAATATAATAATAGGCCCGCAAATACATAAGGTGCTGCCGCACCTTATGTATTTGCGGGCCTTCTATTAAAGCATTTTCTCAATGACAGCTTTAGCTGTACTGTCTTTATTAACAGTCGATTCTTTGTAGGTTCTTTTAAAATATTCAGCATAGAGCAAATCCAGCAAGTAAAGCTGGGAAAGCTTGGCCGAAAGGCTGCCGCCTTGAAGAGGTCCTTCATTTGCTCCGCAAAGCAGGGTAATATCTGCATAACTAGTTAAAGGGGACTTTGCAAAACGAGTTATCGCAATAATCTTTGCTCCTCTTTCTTTTACCACCCTTGCCACTTCAATCGTGTCCTTTGTTGAACCGGAGTAGGAGATCAGAACAGCGACATCTTTATCCGTCATCAAAGCAGCTGACATTATTTGCAGGTGAGTATCAATGGAGCATTCTGTTTTATTGGTAACCCTCATAAACTTGTTCTTAGCTTCCATCGCAGTCATTAAAGAGGCGCCAACTCCAAAAAAGTGAACTCTATCTGCAGCTATGATGTAGTCTATCGCTGTTGAAATATCGTCCTCATTAATTAGTTTAAACGTGTCAGTAAGGGCACTTACATTCGTTGTTAAAATCTTGGAGGCAAGCTCCCCAATTGTATCCTGCATCGTAATTTGACCTGATATCTGCGGTGTTTCTTCACCTTGTGAAATGCTATGTGCTAATGCAATCTTAAACTCTTGATACCCTTTAAGATTCATAGTTTTGCAAAACCGAAAAACGCTTGATTCGCCTACATCGCAGGCGTCAGCCAGGTCCGTAATCGACATATAGATGACATCCTTAATATTTTCGAGGACGTAATCCGCCACCTTTTTTTCTGTATTTGTAAATGAATTATATCGTGACCGAATAAGTGAAAAGATATCTACCGTTGTCATAAAGCACCCCTTCTATTTCCCGCTCGTTAAATGAAGTGAAACGGCACCTAGCATCCCCGCTTTATTTCCCAAAGAAGCTTTGATGATTTCCACATCAGAAAAGCTCTCCATAATCAATTCTTTTACTTTCGCAGAAACCCTTTCAACCAAAAACTCCTGTTCCATGACGCCGCCGCCAACAATAATAGCAGGAGGGTTAAATATATGGATTAATGAAGCCAACCCCAGCGCGGCTTCATGAGCCCAAGATTCGACAACCTTCAACAGCCGTTGATCACCTTGGTTTATTTTTTCGAAAATAATCTTACCATTTATACATTCCTTGTCAATCACTAATGCCATTCTTACTAATGCTGATGTGGAAGCATATGTTTCATAGCAGCCTCTTCCACCGCAATTGCATGGATTCCCTGCGGGATGGGTAATAATATGGCCAAATTCTGCTGCAATTCCTTTATGACCCTTGTATACCTTGGAATCAGCAATTATGGCACCGCCGATTCCTGTTCCATATGTCAAACAAAGGAAATCATGAAATCTTCGGCCGGCACCAAAATATTTTTCACCTAATGCCGCGGCATTGACATCATTTTCTACTTTTACAGGAACTTTAAATTTTCCCTCAAAAATATGTTTTAAATGCGTTCCAGTATAATTCGGTATATTTTCATTAGCATAAATAATATAGCCTTCCTCACTGTTTACCTGTCCTGCAGTACTGATGCCAATCGCGTCAAAACCGGCAAATTCCGAAATAATCTGGATTAGTTTTTCTATTAAGTATGGTCCGCCTTTTTTACTTTCCGAATCATATTCTTTAAATACCTTTATATTTCCTTTTTCATCGGAGAGGCCTAACTTGATGGATGTCCCTCCAATATCGACAGCTAATATTTCCACAATTCCCACTCCCCGCCAATATCTACCTGAGAAGGCATTAATCCCGCGAGAAACTCGGGGGATTAATCTTGGAAAAAATTTTCTCCATTATTGAATAACGTGAACAAATCTTTTGGTAATTTCCATCGGTCTTGTGATCGCAGTTCCAACCACCGCGGTATGAATACCAAGCTCAAAAACAGTTTTTAATTGCTCAGGTGTCCAGATACCTCCCTCAGCAATTACCGGAATGGGCAGTTCACGAACTAAGCTCCCTATTAAATCCGTATCCGGCAGGCTCGTTCCTTTTGTATATTCTGTATACCCGCTTAAGGTGGTACCAACACAATCGAAGCCTAATTTATAGGCCGTCATACCTTCCTCATAAGTAGAACAATCCGCCATAAAGAGTTGATCTTTATACTTTTCTCTAATTTTAGGAAATACCTCTTCAATCGTCGTGCCATCTGGTCGGACTCTTTTTGTAGCATCTAAAGCAATGATGTCCACACCCTCACGGTAAAGAAGGTCAATTTCTTCCATTGTAGGTGTTATAAATACATCAGACCCATTGTAAACTTGTTTAATAATTCCGATAATCGGCAAATCAACCGTTTTTTTGATTTCCTTAATATCTTCTACACTATTAGCGCGGATGCCGCACGCTCCGCCAAGCTTGGCCGCATACGCCATTCTCCCCATAATGTATGGACTGTGCAGCGGCTCCTCCGGAAGAGCTTGACACGAAACGATTAATTTACCTTTAACTTGTTCAAAAATTTTATCCTTATTATCCATTTAAAAGCATCTCCAAGTTGAATTTTATCCCTTTTCTGCCCCAATTGCTAAGCCTTTAGTAAAGTATTTTTGGAAGAAAATAAAGATTAACAGCATTGGAACTGCAGCAACAGTAGCTCCTGCCATCTTGTAAGCAAAGTTTGGATTTAGATCCTGCATTAATGAAGCAATACCAACCATTAAAGTTTTCGATTCTTCACTCTGGCCAACCACCAGCTGCCATAGGTAATCGTTCCATACCTGAACAAAGTTTAGAATAAATAATGCACCAATACCCGGTTTTACAATTGGCAAAATAATTTTGTAGAAGGTATATAATTCACCTGCACCGTCAATTCTGGCCGCTTCACGTAATGAGTCAGGTATCGAATCAAAGAATCCTTTTAGCAGGAATACACCAAAAGCGGTTGCGACGTTTGGCCAAATCATGCCATTTAGCGAATTGACCATACCTAAGTCTTGAATAATTCTGAACAATGGAACAATCATAACCTCTTTTGGAATCATTAAGCTTGAGATAAAGATAATGTAAATAACATTTTTCCCTTTAAAATGCAGCTTTGAAAAAGCATAGGCTGCCAGGGAACTGACTACGATAACTGCAATGGTTGAGACAAGTGATACAACAATACTATTAAATGTCCATTTTAATGCCGGCTGATTTTGGAATACATCCACATAGTTGCTGAAGGATATGGTTTTTGGAAACCAATCCGGCGGCATTTTGATAACATCCGCACTATTTTTTAACGAGCTTGTAAATAACCAGTAGAGCGGAAACAGGTTTAGGATAGCAAAGAAAAGAATGATCACGTTTGCAACTACGTCAACCGTTTCTCTTTTTCTTTTATTTTTATTTTTCAACATGCTCTGTCACCTCAATCCTTCTTAAACATTGCTCTTAATTGTGGAACCGATAGCACTAATGTAATTAAGAACATAATGACACCAACAGCGGAAGCAATTCCAAGTTGATTGAACTTAAACGCGTTATTATATAAGAAATACATGAGCGTTGTAGAAGCATTATTTGGTCCGCCGCCCGTTAAGAGCTGGATGACAACGAATATTTTTAATACTGCAATTATATTCATGATAATAATATAGATGGTAGTAGGCTTTACCATTGGAATTAGGATCTTAAAGATGATCGTCGTTCGGCTGGCACCATCAACCTCTGCCGCCTCGAATAAATCCTTTGGAACTCCAATCATCGATGCTATATAAAGTATGATCGCTTGACCAACGTTAGTTGCAAAGGTTACAAAAATGATGACCGGCAATACGGTTTTAGGGTTGCCCAAGAAATTGATTGATGACATTTCCATCTGTTTTGCAACATAAGGAATGAGACCATTAGCCGGATTAAGCAAAAAGCTCCAAACCATACTCATGACAACCATTGAAACCATTACCGGGATGTAATAGCTTCCTCTAATGAAAGAAACATATTTCGCATTTTTATCAAAAACAGCCGCTGATACGAATAGGGCAAAAATAACAGTTAAAGCAACGATAAAAATAACAAATACGACAGTATTTATAGTTGATTTTACAAAGACCGGATTCTGAAATAACTTTTGATAGTTTTCAAAACCAACAAAAACTTCATTCGTATAGTTAATCCGATATAAGCTTAAGCGAATTCCTTCAATAATTGGATAAACGAGAAATACCAAGAAGAGTATAAGCTGTGGAGCAATAAACAGGTATCCCGTCAAATTCTCTTTTAAAGCATGCTTGTTGAAATTCATAAGAAGCCTCAACCTTTCTAAAACTTAAGCCCCAATATCGGGGCTTAAGCTTTTATTTATAACGCTGAAGGTTATTTAATCACCGAGTTTTCTTTTGCATCCTTAATTACTTGATTACCATTCTTCTGATAATCTTTGATTGCCTGTTCAGGTGATTTTTGACCAGTATAGAGGGCTTGAAGTTCAGGGAATAATACCTGTCTTAACTGGCTGTAACCTGGAACGCTTCCTGTAAAGTTGAATAAATACTGAGCGTTTTTGTCATAAGCTTCGAATAATGGATTTTGTGATTTGAACTCATTTGCCACTGAAGTTCTAACAGGAACACCATTTTTAGATGCTTTTACTAGCTCAGGGTCAGTTGAGAAGAATTTTACAAAATCCTTACTTACTTTAATTCTAGTTTCATCTTGTGTGTTAAATACGGCAGCACCTGATACATAAGTAAATGTTAATGGGTCGCCGCTTTCAGAAGGAATGTTTGCAAGTCTGATATCGAACTTAGGAGCCTTGCCTTGTTCCATCTCAGCTTTTGTGTTGTTAAATAGTACTGAGTTAGTGAAAGCAATAGCAATCTTTTGGTTCTTAAACATAGCTAGTACGTCGTTAGAAGAAACTGATTCGGCGCCAGGATTGGTTAAACCAGCATCGTAGGTTTTCTTTAACCATTCTGCAGCTTTCACACCTTTAGCATCATCCAGGACAATATTTCCCTTTTTATCAAAGAACTGATTGCCAAACATTCTTAGATACGCTAGGTTCCAAGTATCAGCTTGGTTGTTAAGAGCATATAATCCCATTGGATAGGCATTTGGATATTTGTCTTTTGGCAAGTCCTTCTTAAGAGAATTTAAGATAGTTTCATATTCTTCTAAAGTCCACGTTTTAATTTCATTCTCGCCGCCGATATATTTTTCAAGTCCGGCTGCCTTTAACATATCAGCGTTGTAAGCAAATGTTCCTGGCATATGGGAGAATGGATAGAAATAAATGTCCTTGCCAAACGTCACAGTATCCCAGTAGTTCTGATCAATATCTTTCTTAGCTGCATCATCAACAATATCATTTAATGGCACTAATGCACCGCGATGAGCGTAGTCACCCATGGCAAACGTATTTTCAAAGAAGATATCTGGCGGGGTGCCGCCGTTTAACTTAACGTTTAACAGTTCGTCCCGTTGTTCACTGGCAACGACTTCAACCTTAACCTTTACGTCATAGTCCTTATATTGCTTGGAAAATTTCTCTGCTGCATGCTTGAAGAAGCTATCATAGTCAGCTCCTTGTTCTGTTGCATCCATAACACCCTTCCATTGAGGTGTTAACATCAAGGATAATTCTACAGTCTTTTTGTCTTTGGAGCCTTCAGCCGGTTTACTTGATTCTTTGTCTGAACATCCAGCTAATGCTGAAAGGGCAAGTACACCAGATAAAGCGGTTGCAAGAAAACGCTTCTTGAACATAAATTTCTCCCCCTTAAAAATAAGTTTTTATTTTATTGAAGACAAGCTCAGCAAGAAGCCTGTGTCCTTCCTCATCAAGATGCATAAAATCGATTTGATTCATAGAAACGATTCCTTTTGTATCAAGAAATTCAGTTTTTTGAATATGCATCAATTCGTTTAAATGGGTGGAAAGTTCCGATGATTTGATGTCACATGCTTTCCCCATCGACTTTCCCACTTCAGTTTCATAGTATTCTTCACCAATCGGAGGCGGGGCAATCACTAAAACTTTAGGAAAAGCCCCGTTTACGCCTGCTGGTGTGTTTTTGGCCTTATATGAAAGTCTTGCTATGCCTTGGGCGATGTTATAGGAAGTTAAATGAAACCGTTCTTTCGTATCATTTGTACCAAGCATGATGATTACTAGCTCCAGCGGCGCATGACTCATTAAACATGGATGAATATAGGCCAATCCACTTAACCCTTCAAATAAGGGATCATCTACTACAGCTGTCCTGCCTGATAGCCCTTCTTCGACCACTTGAAACTCTTCCCCCAAAAACTCGGCCAGAATGCTGGTCCATCTGATACCTTCCGGGAATCTTTCCAATGTTTTGGCATTATAACCCCATGTGTTAGAATCACCAAAGCAAACAATTCTTTTTTTCATTCTTTTACCTGCTATATTTAAGGATAGCTTGATCAATCATATCCTTAATTTCTTCTACCTTTTTCAAATCCTCGCCTGTTACAGGCTCAAGCGGTCCTCTAACACTTCCAACATTGACACCACGTAATTTTAGAAGTTCCTTAATCGTGGAATACATATGGCCATTTAGAGAACATAAGGCAATGATGATATCGTTAATATCCCGTTGGATATTTTTCGCTTGTTCAAAATTCCCAGATGACACAAACTCTTCTGCTTTTAAAAGCAATTCAGGCATTGCCGCATACGTACCGCCGATTCCGCTGTCAGCGCCAATTACTCTGCCGGAAACATATTGCTCATCAGGACCATTGAAGACAATAAAGTCTTCTCCTGCTGCTGCCTTGAAGCGTTCGATATCCATTACCGGCATCGATGAATTCTTTACGCCGATTACCTTTTTATTTTCAATTAGCTTCTTAAAGGCTGACAGCGAAAGATTGTATCCTGTTGTTTGCGGGATGTTGTAAATAATAAACGGCAGTTCAGTAGATTCCATTATTTCTGACCAATACTTAATAACCGAGCTGTCTGGAAGCTTAAAATAGATTGGCGGAATGGCAGATAGTGCATCATAGCCAAGCTCTTCTGCATATTTTGCTAAAATGACGCTATCACGAGTTGATGGTGCTCCGACATGTGCAATTAATGTCAGCTTCCCTTTGGCCGCTTCGGCAACATATTTTAGGGTTGCTTTTCGTTCCTCAAGATTTTGGTAGATGCATTCTCCTGAGCTCCCGCCGACATAAAGACCCTTTACCCCTTTTTCATAAAGATAGTTGCAGAGGTCTTTTGTTCTGATTTCCGATACTTCACCTGCATCATCATAACAGGCATAAAATGCGGGAATGATCCCTTTAAACTTTTCTAAATTCATGTATATCCCCACCTGAGTGAAAGTAATGTTAACGTTTACAAGCAAAATATATCATAATATTTTAATAGTGTAAATAATTTTCTTCATTTATTTTATTTTTGAAAAAAATATCCACTTTCTCAATGCCCTTTGGAAAGATTATCTGACCTCAAAATCCAGCTTAAGATTTCCATTAATTCGGTAAATTTCTAACCTTTTATTATAAAATTCATCTTCAAAAGGATAATCTTCCCGATAATGAGCGCCTCTGCTTTCCTTTCTTTCCAGCATTGCCTTCAGAAGCAGATCGGAAAGAATCAGGAAGTTTCTTGCTTTAAAGGCGCTTTTTCTTTCTTTTATATTATTTGTAAAAATCCCCATATTAAAAGATGCTTTCAAGTCCTTGATTTTATTCAAGGCTGCCTGGAGATTTTTTTCATCACGAATGACGTTGCCATGGAACCACATGATTTCCCTGACCGCATCCATTACTTCATGTGGAGTCAGAGCACTTTGTGAATCTGCTGAAAAGGCATGAATCCCCTGTGTCAACTGTGTTGTCATCTGATGTAGATTGATTTCTAGCCGCTCGATGCTTTCTGCATATTCAAGGCAATTTTGGGCAGCTCGTTTTCCAAACACCATGCAAGCTCCGGTAGAATTCCCACCCAAACGGTTGGCACCCTCAATCCCGCCGGCGAGCTCTCCAATTGCATATAGCCCGGGTACGCCTGTCCGACCGTAGCTGTCAATTTTGACGCCGCCATTGCTGGCATGAGCAAACGGAGCAATTTTCATCTTATTCTTGGTTAGGTTTATGCCGCGGTCTTCCAGCCAATTTAAATAAATCGTATAGAAATCACTTTTATTCTTGTAAATTTCGGGATCGTAAAGTAACTCGAAACCATCTTCGCTTTTCGTTCTGAAAATTTCTTTCATCATCGCGATATCAAAATATTTGGATGGCAGGGAATTTGTAAACGGACCGTGGGTACTGCGAATTTTAAAGCATTCTTCCTTAGAAATGCCTTCTGGCAGCACACTATCTAAAATGCTGTTTCCTTCCTCATCCACAAAATCCTTGCAATAATTTAACGTGTGCTCGCCCCATAATGTCTTGTATTTTGGCGATGTAAAGCCCGGAATAAATTGAATAAACTCCATATTTACAAGGCTTGCACCTGCTTCAAGAGCCAGGATATGGCCCGAGCCATCGACGTCATTTGGGTTCAAATTATGCTTATATATATTCCCAAATCCCCCGGAAGCAAGGACAACGGCTTTACAATTAATCATGATAAAGTCATTATCCCGGTTTAAGAGAATCGCCCCTGCCACTCTGCCATCCTGCTTTACCAAGGAAATGACTGCCGTTCTATCCATGAGGGTAATATTAGGGTAATGATCGATGATTTCGGTAACATTTTCCCTGATTTTATTCCAATCCTTCAGCATGTAAATAGTTCTGCCATGGTTGGCAAAACAGGCCTTCCGATCATCGGAAAGCTTATAAGGCTCTATTCCGATTTCGGGAAACTCCTCGACCCTGTCCCGAATCTCGTCAATATAGATTTTTGCCATCTCACGGTCTTGCATACCATGGCTGACTGCATCTATATCCGCTAAAAACACGGCTTTGTCTTCATCGTTTTTCGTTACTTGTGTCCCTAAAGAGGCCTTTAGGGGAAAAAAACTGGATCCGGAACAAAGCTGTGTTTTTGTCGACATGATGATGTTTTGTCCGGCTTTTGCCAGTTCCATGCTCACCTTAAGCCCGGCAATCCCGCTGCCAACGACCAATACATCCGTTGTCATGATTTCTTTAATCATCTGTCCCGCACATCCTAAATAAGAATTTTAAAAACTACTTTTCTGACCTTTTCAGCTTCGTCCACCTTAATGCCCGTCATATGGACATCGCTCGAGTATAAGAGCATAAAATTGCCCTTTTCAAGCTTCACTTTGGACTGCACTTTCCCCTCCAGCAGGAAATAATCATCCTGTTCATCGTAGTCTTGTTTTACCGTCATTCTCTCAAAAAGCTCGTGGGCGACAAACTCTTTTCCCTCAAGAATATAGTGAAGATCGATATATTTTTTATGGGATTCCCAGAACCGCTCCTCGGCTTCTTTCGTTTCATATTCTATTAAGTTGAAAAAAAGTTCTTCCCCTTCAACTTCATGCATGCCTGTTTGAAGGCTTGAAAAATTGTGGGTTTGAATATAATGAATAGCACGATTCACTCTTTCGTTTATCCCTTTATATAACTCAAAATTACTAATGTGATCGGCAATCATCTTTATCGGCTCCTTCATAAATTGGTTTCTTATTGTTAACCGTTTTCAAACAAAATATAGCATACTCACGAAGTTTCGTAAATTATTTTCTCTTTTTATATTATAAACGGAAGAAATTTTCACCGATTATGTATAAAAAAAACAGAGACCATTATGATCTCTGGCGCTTTCCTTCTTTGTCAATCACGATGCCGTCAACGAGCTTCTCTGCCGCTTTTCGATATAAATTGCTCATATGGACAAGGGACGAAATCATCAACACCCGTTCCAGATATGGCGACGTATCCTCCTGCCCTTCAGCGATTTCTTCCTTTACCTCCAACCCTCTTCTTGTCATTTCCTCTTTGAAATCGGAGACATTTTGGGCAGTCAAATTTAGATAACTGTTATAGAAAGAATCTAAATCGATATCTTCCTTTATTATTCTTTTGTTAATCCCATCAAGACTCGTTTTGATATCGTTAATGGATAGAGCACCTTTAAGCTGATAGATTAAACTGATAAGGATGAGATGCTCTTTGGAGTATTTTTTATTTTTAATAGGAAAAATAAGCTTTCCTTTGGCGTAATTGTTAATCATGGTTTTCGTAAGAATTTTTTCATCATCGTTCCGCTTCGATTCCGCAAATTTATTTTCGAAAAGCTGGATGACCTGATCCATATATAAATCTATCTTTGGAATCTCATCCAACGGCAAATTCGCTTCCAAATCAAGTTCTTCAATGATTTGATTGATTTTTTCCATTACTGTTAACCCCGTTCAATTCTTAATATTTTTTATTATACCTGAAGACATAGACGTTGACTAGATTCTGATATACTTGTATCATTATATGTAGTTATTAAAACTACGTAACGGAATAGGAGTGTTAAAAAATGAATGCGTATATTCGGGAGCCCATTAACGGACTCACTCATTTGACGGGTGCGATTCTGTCTTTTGTCGGACTGTTGGCGATGGTGATTAAAGCCTCACTGACTTCCCCTTCGCCCCTTGCCATTGCCGCTGTCATCATTTTTGGTATTAGCATGATTCTTCTTTATTCAGCCTCGGCAACCTACCATATGGTCATTGCGCGGGATAAAGTGATTGCTTTTTTAAGAAAGCTTGACCATTCGATGATTTTTATCCTGATTGCCGGTACGTACACTCCATTCTGTTTTATCAGCTTAAATGGAAAAACAGGTGCTGTTCTCTTTTCGATTATTGCAGCAATCGCCATCTGCGGCGTTGTTTTTAAAATGGTTTGGTTTCACTGCCCGCGCTGGATTTCAACAGCCCTTTATATTGCGATGGGCTGGATGGTGGTCTTTGTTTTCTCTCCGCTCTCCGGCAGCATCAATCCATACGGCTTATTCCTGCTGGTACTGGGCGGTGTTTTTTATACCGTTGGCGCCGTCATTTACGGGGCAAAGCCGAAGTTTTTACAATTTAAAAATTGGGGTTTTCATGAAATTTTCCATATCTTCATTATGCTTGGAAGCTTGGCCCATTTTATGTGCGTGTTTTTATATGTCATCTAACGAAAAAGAGCCTGGAAGCGTCCAGGCTTTTTTCATGCTTAATGTATGTTTTTAAATCCGTATTTTTTAAAAATGTCCATCGATGTTTGATTTTGAAGATATTCGAGAAACAACTCGGCTTCTTTTGGATGTGCCGTTTCTTTTACAACACCTACCGGATAGATGATGGGAGTGTGGGTGTTGTCCTCTGCCGTTGCTGCTATTTTAACCTTTTTGGAGGTTAAGGCATCAGTTTTATAGACAACTCCCGCATCCACATTGCCGGTTTCAACATAGGTAAGGACTTGGCGGACGTCTTTTGCGTAGACCACTTTACCTTGAAGGGAATTCCAAATATTCAATGCTTCGAATGTTTCCTGCGCATATTTTCCGGCAGGCACCGATTCCGGGGTACCAACGGAAATGTTTTCCGCGCGCGAAACATCTTTAAAATTATTAATCCCTTTCCTATTGTCCTTCGGAACAACTAACACCAGGTCATTTCCCACAAGATTAACGCTGTTTTTCTTTTCAATATCTCCTTTTTGGACCAATAAATTGAATTTATCCTCTGCAGCCGAAAAGAACAAATCTACAGGCGCTCCTTGAGAAATTTGCTGCTGCAGGGCTCCAGAAGCACCAAAGTTATAATTTATTTGTACATTTGGATGGGCTTTTTCAAAGCTTGCTTTAATATCATTCAAGGAATCTTGCAGACTTGCGGCAGCGGAAATGGTTAATTCCACTTTAGCATCTTTCTTATCCGTTTTATTGGCTTGATTATTGGAAGAACATCCGGATAGAACTAACACTAACAGCAGTGCTGTGAAAAATATTTTTTTCACCCGATGTCCCCTCTCTTCGTTAACCCCTCATACAAAACCACCGCATGGTTATAGACCGTGTCCTTTGCACCGTATAAAAGCGTTACGTTTTGAGAAGCTGCCATCTCGAATATTTGACTAGTTAATCGAAGCTTTTCCTCATCAGTACGAAGTTCTTGAATATAACGGCTGCGAAACTCGTCAAACAACTCCGGTTTGTGGCAAAACCACTTTCTAAGATCTGGGCTTGGCGCGATCTCTTTATACCAATGATCGAGCCTTGCCGCTTCCTTCGAAATCCCCCTCGGCCAGAGCCGGTCCACCAAAACCCTGCACCCATCCGATTCATCGTAAGGCTCATATACTCGCTTTAAAAAAATATTTGCCATTAATCCTCATCCTTTACGTCCAAGTCTTCAGGTATAGGTTCACTCAAGATTTCCTCTACAAGCTGTTTGTATTTTTCCATTTGTTTTAAATGGGTGTTAAATTGTTCCTTGTTGATTAAGTAATCACTGCCGTCAAAAAGAGCGCGGATTTTTTTCCGCTGAATGAGCTTTTTAACGTCAGCTTCAGATGTGGATAAAAACTCTGCTGTTTCTTTTATTGAAAGGTACATTTAATTTCCTTCTTTCCTTAAACAAATAGCTTCGACAACATGGTCTTCCCTTCCATGTGTGGTTACGGCCTGGGTCAAGGAATTAAGAATCGCTTCCTCCGCCGCTTCAGCTGCTGCGGCAAATAGCTGATTCATAATAGGATGGTCTTCGCGCAGCTGTGTCCGTGTTTCAGCCGTCTCATCTGAAAAATGAGGAATTTTATGAGCGTTTGAAAAGGCAATCACAATATCGCCACTGCCGTGACTGAAATGGCTACCTGTCCGCCCAAGACCAATTCCGCAACGCTTCGCCACGCGTTTTAACTGCCGATCGCTCAACGGGGCATCAGTTGCTAAAACGATAATAATGGAACCGTCAGCAGTTTCTGAAAGTCCGGCTCCGGTTTCATATTGAAAGCCGCGGAAATCTTCTTTTTTGCCAAAATTACTGAGAACCATGCAGCCCACTGTATAGCCTGATGCCACTCGGGATGATGTGCCAATCCCGCCCTTGTAGCCAAAGCAGACCATGCCTTTTCCGGCACCAACGGCCCCTTCTTCAGCTTGCTGATTGGAGGCCTTTTTGATTGCTTCAATGGCATGCTCAGGTTTAACCGGAAACTTACGAATTGAATTTAAATAGCTGTCATTGCATTCCCCAACCACAATATTGATGGTTCCAGTCGTATCACCGATTTCTGGATTTTCCTCCAGCATATATTCAAGCGTGCCTTGAGTCACCGCCGGGACTCCAAAGGTGTTTGTTAACATAATCGGCGATTCGAGAACACCTAATTCATTTACCTGTACTAGTCCGGTTGTTTTGCCGAAACCATTCAGGACACAGCTTGCTGCCGTCACTTTTTCTTTAAATATATTTCCGCTATGGGGTAAAATGGCGGTTACTCCCGTACAGGCATAGTCTGTGCCGGTTTCATTTAAAGGATAATCTAGTGTCACGTGCCCAACCATTACCCCAGGGACGTCAGTTATGCAGTTTTTTTCGCCAGTCGTAAGCTTTCCAATGTTCATACCGATTTGACGGATTTTCATCGAGCTGCCCCTGGCCGGTGATCAAGGAAGTTTTGTGAGGCAAAGCCCCTAACCTCTTCTTCGCTGTAATGTTTTAAAAGTTCGTTGATCAGGTTCTGTGATTTGGCAGCATTCTCTAAATCAATGATAAATTGGGAGATTCCATCAAAATCCGATCCTAAGCCAATTTGCTTTACCCCGCCAAGGGAGCAGAAATGATCAATATGCTTGATAAGGTCACTAATGTTCGCATCGCCAGATTCATTGATAAATGGCGGATTATAGACGACATGGATCAATCCGCCCTTTTGGAACATGGCCGCAGCTTGCTCATCAGTTAAATTACGCGGGTGATTACAAAGGGATTTGGCATTGGAGTGGCTCGCAATCGGGTAATCTGCAAGTTCTATGACATCCCAGAATGCTTTTTCGCACAAATGAGAAACATCCGTTAGGACTTGATGTTCGTTGTTTAATTGCACGATTTCCTTACCAAATAGTGTAAGCCCCGCCCCGCGCGGCTCGCCGGCACCGTCAGCCGCCAAATTGGCGTTATTCCAGGTAAGACCGACAGAACGGACACCTAATTGGAACAATGTACGCAACTTCATAAGGTCATTGCCAATCGCGTCGACACCTTCAAGCGTCAGCATCGCGCCAATCTGGCCAATTTTGAGCTGGTCAAAATCAGCCCAATTCTTTATATGTACTATATCGGGATTTTCCCCTAAGACTTCCTTATAAAAATAATCTACTTGCTCCAGCGCTGCCTGGAACTTTTGGTCAGATGGGATATCCGGTTCGATAAAGATCGCAAAGCACTGTGCCTTGATTTTGCCTTGCTGCAGGCGAGCTTTGTTTGTCTCTAATTCCGGGGCATTGGCAAAGCGCAGCTTACCTTTACCTTCCGAAAGCTTAAGTAATGCATCACAATGCAGGTCAATGATATTCATGTCGGCCGACTCCTTTTTTTAAGGAAATTGTATCATAAAAAAGCTAGCGGTTATAACCTAGTATTTAAATCGTATATATTCAATTTTGCAGTCCTTTTTATTTTTGGAAGGACTTTATCCCACCTTGTAATAATTACGTACACTAACAGAATACTAGTATGGAAAGAATATATGTCAGATATAGAGTTCAGGGGGGATGGTGCGCATGGAAAGACAACAATTGGCAAGAAGAATCTCGGTTGCATCCGGTAAAGAACCAGCGGATACAGTTATTAAAAACGCAAAAATTATCGATGTTTTTAATGGGGAAATGATTGAAGGGGACATTGCGATTGCGGATGGTTACTTTGCGGGCATTGGCACATATGAGGGGAAACAGGTGATTGATGCGAATGGGGCTTATTTAACTCCAGCCTTCATCGATGGACATGTTCATATCGAGTCATCCATCGTCACACCTTCCGAATTTGCCAAAGTTCTTCTTTTGCATGGTGTAACGACTGTTATCGCAGATCCACATGAAATTGCCAACGTTCTCGGTACCGAAGGAATCCAATATATGCTCGATGCTTCCGAAAACCTGCCGTTTGACTTTTACTTTATGCTCCCTTCCTGCGTCCCTGCGACTGAGTTCGAACATTCCGGTGCTGTTTTAAATGCCGAACATTTAAAACCTTTTTTTCAGCAGCCAAAGGTTCTAGGATTGGCTGAAGTCATGAATTTTCCTGCAGTCCTTAACTGTGACAAGGATATGCTCGAAAAGATTGCTACTTCCAAAGCCTTTGGGAAAAAAATTGATGGCCATGCTGCCGGTCTTTCCGCAAATGATATAAATGTGTACATGGCTGCCGGCATCCGAACCGATCACGAATGTACAAACGCAGCCGAAGCAAAGGAACGTCTCAAGCGGGGGATGTATGTCATGATCCGCGAAGGGACTGTGGCCAAGGATTTACATCAATTGATTCCCGTCGTAAATGAGTGCAATGCCCGCCGCTGCTTATTCGTGACAGATGATAAACATCTTGACGACCTGCTTCATGAAGGAAGCATCGATCACAATGTTAGGCTGGCGGTCGCATCGGGCATCTCACCAATAACCGCTATTCAAATGGCAACGATCAACGCAGCAGAATGTTTTGGACTTGAGGAAAAAGGGGCTATCGCCCCCGGATATAAAGCAGATTTCATCATCTTGGAAGATCTTGAAACGATTAAAATTGCCGATGTTTATAAGGACGGGACAGCTGTTGTCAAAAAAGGAGCCATTGTACACTTTCCAGAAAGCAGCCAGCCGGAACTCCCAAGCTCTTTAACCCAAACCGTTCGTTTCCATGAAATTTCCGAGGATGAATTTCAAATTCCGGTTCAATCCCACAAGGCAAACATCATCGAAATCATTCCAAATAGCCTGGTGACACGTCATATCGTTGAACAAGTGGAAACAAATGAGTCCGGTTTCTTTCAATGCTCTTTGGATATGGACCAGCTAAAATTGGCCGTGATTGAACGCCATCATCAGACTGGTTTTATCGGTTTGGGAATTGTCAAAGGTCTGGGGCTGAAATCCGGTGCCATAGCGACTACAATCGCCCATGATTCCCATAATCTTGTGATTGCCGGCACAAACGATCATGATATGGTGATGGCCGCCAAAACGATCAAAGAAATGCAAGGCGGTATGGTGGTCATAAAACACGGCCAAATTCTTGCATCATTAAAACTTTCGATTGCAGGATTGATGTCGGACCGCCCCTATCAAGAGGTTTACACCAACCTGAACGAGATCCATCTTGCACTAAAGCAGTTGGGAGCTAATCTCACGTTTAATCCATTTTTAACTTTATCCTTTTTAACACTGCCGGTCATACCCGAATTAAAGCTTACCGACATGGGCTTGTTTCAGGTTTCCAAGTTTCAGCATATTTCTATTGATGCAGGTTAAAAATGGTACCCATTTCCAAGAATAATCCTCCAGTTGGGTAACCAATAAAGGATATGAATGACCGAAAACGAAATCATTTCGCAGGTTCGGTAATCAATAAAGGGTATGAGTGACCGAAACTGAAAACATTTCTCAGGTTCGGTAACCAATAAAGGATATGGGTGACCAAAACTGAAAACATTCCACAGGTTCGGTAACCAATAAAAGATATGGGTGACCAAAACTGAAAACATTCCACAGGTTCGGTAACCAATAAAAGATATGGGTGACCAAAACTGAAAACATTCCACAGGTTCGGTAACCAATAAAGGATATGGGTGACCGAAACCGAAATCATTTCGCAGGTTCGGTAATCAATAAAGGGTATAGATGCCCGAAACCGAAAACATTTCGCAGGTTCGGTAATCAATAGTTACCCAAGGATAATGGGAAAATTACCAAATTGGGAAGCAATCTTATAGCCACAATGTTTACGAAAAAAAAGAACCCGTTCTAAGGTTCTTTTTTTTCTGTCTCTGATTGAATCACTTTTAGGCCGCTGTTTTCCCTGCCCGTTTCCACGATATGTTTCAACACAGAAAGCCTATTGTTCCAGAATTGGTCATAGAACTGCTTTAGCTCCGAGAGCGGTTCAGGATGGAGCCGGTAAATTTTTTCACGGCCTTCCTTTCGTCCGCTGACCAATTCCGCCTCGGAAAGGATTTTCAAATGCTTGGCAATAGCCGTCCGGCTTATCGAAAAATGCGATGTGATTTCCGAAATTGGCAATTCTTTTTCAGAGAGAAGCTTTAGCACTTCTCTCCTGGTAGGGTCAGCAATTGCCTGAAACACATCATGCTTTTGTGCTGCTGCAGACACTTAGCCCTCCACAATCCTTTTTAATTTTTCGATAATGCCATTCCAGCCGCCAGACATGTGTTCACGAATGACACTAGATTTTTGACCGGCTTTACCAATGACTTCATCAGCAGGCTTCCAACCGCCATGAATTAACGTAAACTCTGTTTTCTCGCCTAAGTCTTTCAAAATAAAGGATGCAAACCAGCCTTCTGTATCCCATTTAAATGACAGACGATTGGGCGGATCAAATTCGGTTACTTTACAAGGAGATGGACCAAATGGAGATTGCAAGTGAAATTCATGACCCACTTCCGGTTTGAAGTCGTTTGGCATGAACCATTCCCCAATCGCTTCAGCCGTAGAAACATGCTCCCATACTTTTTCTATTGGTGCTTCGATGACAATCGATTTCTTGATATCTTCTAGTGTATTTACCATTATAATTCGCCTGCTTTCTCAAAAAATATACAACCTTTTGGTTTCACATTTACAATTATATAAAACCATTTGGTTTCATGTCAACACAAAAGTTCCTTAATACTTTCCCCAAAAATGCATATAAAAAATCCCTTCCACAAATCAGAAGGGATTACGCTGTCTGCTCGATTTTCCTTTTTCGAAATATAACATGCTCTAACACAAAACATAAAATGAGGCCGACGAGCAGTCCGTTGGACACAATGTTCCGCAGCCATGGAGCGATATTTTCAAAGGCTTCTGGCGGTAAAAACATGATCCCAATTCCTGTCATTAAAGAAATCCCAATCACCATCAGGTTCCGTCCCGTCGGCTCCTGCCCCATTAAATCGCGGATACCAAACCCTAGCAATTGTGTAAACATTGTAAAAAGGGATGCATAGGCAACTTCTAATGGCAGTGTTGCTAAAAACCCTCCTATATACGGAAAAAATCCTGACGCTGTGATTAACACCGCTCCTATAATGAGCGGTAGCAATTTTTTAATGCCAGTGGTCATAATGAATCCAGCAGAAATAGCCAGCGGGATGACGCCCACTACGGAAAAGAGACCGGAGAAGATTAAACCAACTCCATTCCCAAAAATCCCCTTCTGATACTGAGTAGGCTTTACCCTTTTTTCTAAGGCCAGTCCCACTACCAAAACGCTGGAGATTACGTTGGAGATGAGGACGACCGAAGTAAGAATCGTGGTTAAGGCAATCCCAATATCAAACTTCGGGGTTCCCCAAGAAAAAAATTCAGGAATGCTGAACCATTTGGTGGGTTCATAAGCTTGTTTTGTATCACCCAAACCAAAGAAATGAAACATGGCCCAGCCAACAATAATCCCAGCTAACGGACCTAAACTTCTTAAAATGCCAGTTGTTTTTAATGATATGAATAAAATAATGACAACAACTAGGAAACAAATAAGTGCAATTTTCCCGTTTAAATGGCCGGTAGCGGTGAAGCCAAGCATGCTTTTTAAAAACGAACCACTCAATTGACTGACTAGGAGAATTAAGTAAACACCCGTCACAATTGGTGTAAAGAGGAGGCGTATATTTTCAATAATCGGCAAAAACCCGATTATAGCCAACAATATTCCGGCGATGATTAGCCCCATTTCTAATTGTTGGAGCACATTTCCTTGATTTGCTGGGACACTCATAGTACCGAGCAGGATAAAGATGGCCCACCACATTCCTGCTGCCCCTTCCACGAGGGGAAGACGATGGCCGAAAAAAATCTGAATTAAGGTAGCGATTCCGGTTACAAACAGCATGCGCTGCATAAAGTCAGCGATTTCAGCCGGTGCCATATGAAAGGCTGCTCCAACAACGACCGGCACTGCAATTACGTTCGTTAACATAAAAACAGCCCACTGAATTCCCTGGACACTAGTAATCAATCCGCTATCCTTTATTGTTTGTTCCTTCATGATAAAATTTCCTTCTTTCTAGACAGCAACTGAATCCTGCTTTTCCGCGCCTTTTTGGTAGTATTTTGCGATAAAATGTCCATTTAAAGACGCTAATATTTGTTGGAAAAGCATCCCTACCACTACCGGAACGGCCACCGCCGGCGGGAAATAAGTGACGCTGATGACAGCCCCGGCACTAATATTTCTCATTCCCCCTGAAAAGGTCAAGGTGATGGCCGTATTCCGATCGCCAATCAAAATCCTCCCCAGGAAAAAAGAAAGCAAATATCCGCACAGTGCAATAACAAAGACTGTAACCATGATACCGATTAGTTTAAGGTCAATATTTCTAAGATAGGGAGCAACAACCGCTCCATTCAGCATCACAACAATACCCATACTGATTTTTGAAAATGGGGCAAGCTTTACCCCTAATTGTTGATTTATTTTTCCTTTTGTCCACTGGTTTAACAGCATTCCGATAATGGATGGGATCACAATCATTCCCAATAATCCTTTCATGATATCGACATAATCCATTTCAATTTTTTGTCCCATAAAAACTGAGAGAGAATATGGAACAATGATTGGTGATAACAAGGTGTCGATTAAAATAATGGATAACACAAGCGGAATATTTCCTTTATAAATGGAAACCCAAACAAAGCTCGTAATGCCTGTTGGAATGACCATCCCTAAAATTAAACCCGTAATGGTATAGGCATCATTCGGGAAAGTGATATGCCCCACTCCCCACGCAAACAGCGGCATGAGAATATGGAGAATCAGCATTGCTATAAAAATTGGAAAAGGATGAAGCATCGCGTCTTTCAACGATTTGAAATTGGAATTTAAGCTTCCGGCAAATGTCATAAAGGCGAAAATCCACGGGATTAAAAAGGACAAATCCTTTATATAAGCACTTAAGATAACCCCGGTTATAACACTAACCGGGGTTATAAATGGCATAATTTTCTCTAGTTTTTTATTCAATTTTTGCAGCATAAAGGATCGCTCCCTTTTTTAATCTTCAAGTGACTTTAAAAAGTCCCTCCAGGCTGTGACGCCGCCTTCCAATAGCGTGACCTGATAATTTTCTCGTTCAAGGATATTCGCGCACTTCGCTGCCGAATTCCCGGTCGTGCAGGTAACAATGACCTCTCTGTCTTTAGGTAAGGTAAGCTGTTTGTCCTTATTTTCTTCAAGTTCAAATATTTCTGTTTTTGGAATGTTGCAGCTTTCAACATGGGAATCTTCTATGTGAAACTCATTGTATTTCTCGTTTGCCCGGACATCCAAAATCATAACATTTTCTTGTCCTTGTAATCTTTCATGCAGCTCTTTAGCTGTAATTTTTTTCACTGTCACCCTAACCACCCCCATTCAAAAGAATAACACAATTTTATAATTTGGGAATGTAATATCTTTCGTTAATCGAAAAAAAGCTGAACAAAAAAGACTTCCACTGTTGTATAATATTGCCATTATATTTTATGGAATAAGAAAGAAGTGGAGATATGGCAAAAGCGCAAAAATTCCAGATGTATTTGCTGCTCGTTATGGTAATGGCAGTTTGGGGATTTAATGTTGTCGGTATTAAAGTAATTGTTTCGAATTTTCCTATCGTTACGATCACGTCATTACGGATTTTCACTGCAGCAATATCTGTCTTTACTATCCTAGCCTTTTTAAAGAAGGTCCGGATACCGACTAGAAAGGAACTCCGTTATATCGCTGTGGCTGGATTTTTTAACGTGGTCTGTCATCATTTCTTTTTGTCGATTGGTTTAAGCAAAACCACTGCCACAAACGGAGGGCTCATTCTTGGGCTTGGTCCGCTCTTGTCAGCCATTCTGGCGTTTATCTTTTTAAAGAGCAGGGTAACGTTAGTAAAATTTTTGGGAATCATCTTAGGCTTTACTGGGGTTACCTTTATTGTAACGGCAGGACAAGGCGGTTTGTCCCTAAGCAGCATTTCCCTTGGCGATCTGTACATCTTTTTATCGATTCTTACACAGGCATATAGTTTTGTGCTGATAAAGAAAGTTTCCGATACGTTGGATCCCCGCTTATTGACTGGATACATGATGCTTTTTGGGTCGATTGTTTTATTTTTCATTAGTTTATTTATGGAACCAGGCGGGTTAAAGGAATTATCTAACGGGTCCTTCGGTATTTGGATGATTTTTCTCGCTTCTGCCGTATTCGCCACTGCGATTGGTCATATGATTTACAATTATGCTGTAAGCAAGGTTGGCGTAACGGAAGCAGCCATCTTCATCAACTTTGAGCCCTTCTTTACCTTAGTCAGCGCGGTGACGATTCTTGGAGAAAATATATCCGTTGCGCAAATCCTTGGATTCCTTCTTATTTTATTTGGGGTGTTATTTGGCTCTGGGGCGCTCGAGGAATTCCTTCATCAGTCGCAGCAGAAGAAGAAACCGGTGTATGGCGGAAAAGCAAAGCATTTATAGTTTCTAAAAAGAGCGGGCGCTTAAATCGGCATTTTTCAAGCGCCCTCTGAATTAATCAAAACTTTTCCGATCCCCATGCGGTCTATGCTTTCTTAGGCCGGAAACCGGAACCGCTCTTTCCCCCAAATAAATCCTTGCCTCGCTGACAATCGCAAATAGGGCAGTTCCGATAGCAAGGTGAAGGACGGCCCACGGGATGGAAATCGAAGTTTCAATTACCGCCGCACCAATGATCAATTGAAAAAAGACGGTTAATGTCCCCAACAATAAGCGTTTCTGCAGACCCTTTCCCCATCTTTTTGAAAAAGACCAGTATGTCAAAAGCAGGATGTAAACTGCGGAAATACCAGCCAGACCGCGGTGGAGGGTTTGCAGCAACTCAGGTGTACTTGAAGGAAAAAATGTTTGCCGACAGCCCAGCCACCCGCAAGCCATACCAAACGATTCATGTTTAATATAGGCTCCAAAGGCAACTGTACATGTCAAAAGAATGAGTAATATGTTCAGATGGATCGTAGCAGTTAGAGTCTTTTCAGTAATGAAGTCAACTTGAATAGCCTGATTTTGAAATCCTCGGTATCTCCAAATCCAAATTAAGAAAACAAGAAAAGTAAAAGCGATGATGAGATGAATGGTAATTATGATGGATGGCAAATCGCGGACTACAACAATCGCACCAAGCAGGATTTGAATAATAAGAAGCCCTAACATTGAAAAAGCAGCCAATCCGACCGTCTGCCCCCTATTTGCCCTCAAAAGCTTAATAAATAGAACAAGGGATAAAATCCCTAGCAAAGCACCAATTATTCGATGACCAAACTCGATTAAGGTTACCCCTTTTAAGACAGGCACTACTTCTCCATTACATAACGGCCATTCCGGCCCACAGCCCATTCCGGAATTAGAGGAAGCCACATAGCCGCCAAACACAATTAAGAAATACGTTAGAAGCATACAAATAAATGCTAACCGTTTGATTGTCACCTTTCGCCCTCCAATTTAGGGAAAATTTTGAATCTATTTACAATTTAACAAAAACGGACAATCATTTCGGTGATATGCATCACGATTGTGCCTCTAGGAACCAAATTTCCGCCTTAAACATACCGTATACTGCTATGCTGTTTGCTATAAAAGGAGTGTTATGATGTATTACAACCCTTTTCATTATTCTGTAAATCCGCCAATGACGTATTATCCTTCCTACACCATACACTTTCCTCCGCCAAGGGCCTACCCGCCAGTGAATACGAAAATTTTTGAACAATCCATCAAAACTTTCCGTGTTTTAATGAGGCAGGGGAGCTTGCTGCTCGATCGGCTTAGTGATGTCGGATTTGCCCGCAAAATCATGAACGCCGCCCAGCAGGGGAAGCACGCCGAGGTTGACAGCCTCATTAAATCGATTGGACTCACCATTCCTGTTGGCACAAGGTTTACGCCATCAGGTGTAGCTTTCATCCTCACTACACCAGCCACTCAGGCTCAGCCTGCTGACTGCTGCACTTTATCTATTAACATGAAATGGGGGCAATGACTTACCCTAATCGGCATCTTCATATAAATTCCTTCCGAGCGGCAGCATAAGGTATTTCTAAAAAAAAGTGGTACCCATTAAAAACGGATACCACTTTTATTGCGTTCAAGATACATCTCAATCTCGTCTGGCGGTAATGGTTTGCTAAATAGGTAGCCTTGGCCGACAGCACAGTCATTTTGCCGCAGGAACTCCAATTGATGTCCGGTTTCAATGCCTTCTGCGATGACTATATAATTCAGGTTTAACCCCATATCAATAATTGTTTTTACCAACATTTCTTGACTTGCAAGGAAAGGTACATCCTGTACAAAGGATTTATCGATTTTGATTTTATGAATGGGAAGACGGTTTAAATAGCTTAACGAGGAATAACCCGTCCCGAAATCATCAATGGATAAAAGCACTCCCATCCTCTCCAATTGATGAAGGATGTAAGACGATTTTTGCAGATTCTGCATGATGCTCTCCGTGATTTCCAATTCAAGAAGCCCTGCATCGAGTCCTATTTCTTCCAAAACCGCTGCAGTATATTCAATAAAATGGTCATCTTCGAACTGGCGTACCGATACATTGACAGCGATTGGAAAATCCGCTTTTCCCGCTTTGCTCCAATCCTTCCTTTGTCTGCAGGCTTCCCTAAGAACCCACTTGCCAATTGGGACAATCAGCCCCGTCTCCTCAGCAAGCGGAATAAATTCAGAGGGTGGAACAAAGCCGTGTTCCGGGTGATCCCAGCGGATTAATGCCTCCATTCCCACAATCTCCCCGGTTGTCAAGGAAAATTGCGGCTGATAATAGAGCATCAGCTGGTTGAATTCCAATGCTTTACGCAGACCATTTTCCAATTCCATCTTTCGGACTGATATTCCATTTAAACTAGATGAATAAAATTGAAAGTTATTCCCGCGCTCTTTTGCCTTATACATAGCGGTATCGGCATTTTTTATTAAGCTTTCCTCATCAGCGCCATCTTCAGGATAAAGACTAATTCCTATACTTGTTGAAACAAAGAATTCCTGATTATTTACGCAGAAGGGCTTTGAAAAGGCAGTTAGGATTTTTTCGGCTATATAGGTCACTTGCTCCTTATCGGTGTCTTCTAGTAAAATGATAAATTCATCTCCACCCTGCCGCGAAACAATCCCATTCTGTTGAACTGCACCTTGCAGTCTGCCTGCTGCCATTTGAAGGATTATATCCCCAATAGAATGGCCCTTCGTATCGTTAATAATCTTAAAGCGATCCAAGTCTAAAAATAACACAGCCGGTTTTTGGTGTTGGTGATTTGTTACTGCCTCAGTTAAGTGGGCCTTAAAGCTGTTTCGATTTGGCAAGCCGGTTAACGCGTCATAGTAAGCCATTGTTTTAATCGTTTGCTCTGCCCTTTTCCTTTCCGTAATATCCCTGCCGACAATTTGCACAGCAAATCTGCCTTCGAAAAGAATTGGGTTTGAAGCCATTTCGACATCTATTAATTCACCATCAAGCCGTTTTACCTGAAATTCGAAACTTACTCTTTCCTGAATAGGGTTATCATAGGATCCAACCCTCCTTCGAATTGTCCGGAAAATGTTATTGGGAACATAATTTAATGGCGACTTGCCAATTAGTTGCTCCGGATAGGCTGCGCCCATCAGCCTCCATCCAGCCTCGTTAATATATTCAATTTTCTCCTCACTAACAACAGCGATGATGTCAGGGGACATTTCTACTAAACTGCGATAGCGGTCCTCACTTTCCTTCCGGTCGGTAATATCAAATAGTACACTACTAAAATAAACAAAGTTTCCTTTGGAATCCAAAGTCGGGAAACCCCTGTCATAAATCCATCTCACCTCACCGTTAGGCCGGATAATTCGATACTCACTTGTAACTGTTTCCCCAAGTGCTATTTTATGCTCACGTTCAGATATGATGGGTAAATCATCCGAAAAAATGACCTTTTTCCATAAAGCATGGTCATGATAAAAGTCTTCTAACGATACTCCATACAATTTCTCAATCCCTTGGGTAATGAAAAGCTGATTGGTTTTGAGGTCATGGGACCAAATCGCTACATCTAGGGAATCATAAATATTTTTTAACTTTTGTTCATTTTTTTCATATTCTACTGATTTTTTCCCCATTTCCTTTAAAGTGACCAGGAGAAAAGGAATGGCACATACAATCACCGCAATGGTGGTAAAGTGAAATAGTTTAATAGATGGAAAATTGAAAGAAACAATTAAATCAAGTAGCTCTGAAAAAACAAGCAAACAAATGATGATCATCCACTTTATTCGAAAATTTGCCAATTTCATTTCCCTCAACGTTCTTTCCCCTTTTTTCGCTTCGAAAATCATTAATTTTAAAATAACAAAAAACATCTAACTTTACAATTGTTGTTAAAGCGGAAGTGGCAGCGTTTTCAATGGTAAAAAATGCGGGCATCCACTTTGAATTTTGTACCGTTCAAGGAACTGTCAAAACATTTCGAACAAACTTTGAACTTATTACTATAGCCATGTTTTTTACTGAAAAATTCTATATATTGGAAGTAGAAAGAAACAAATAAATTTTGAAAGGTGGAATGAGTTATGTTTAACAAATTCTTAAGGGAGAACAAAGTCTCCGCAGCCATCTTACTTGTTATCCGCTTATACCTTGGTTACGCTTGGTTCACAGCAGGTCTTCATAAATTAACAGGCGGCTTCGATGCAGCAGGATTCTTAAAAGGAGTGACAGCAAACCCTGTAAAAGGTCCAGATGGAGCTGTTGTTTACGGCTGGTATGTAGATTTCTTAAAAGGTGTGGCCCTGCCAAACGTAGATCTCTTCAACTTTATCGTCCCTTGGGGTGAAATGTTGGTTGGTCTTGGATTGATGCTTGGATGTTTGACAACTGCAGCTATGTTCTTCGGTCTTGTGATGAACTTCGCCTTCTTCTTAGCCGGAACTGTATCTCATAACCCTACTGACATCTTCCTTGGCTTTATCATTCTAGCCGCCGGCTATAACGCAGGACGATTTGGTTTAGACTACTGGGTAGTTCCTTTCTTCAGAAAAATGACCAAGAAACATGCTGTGACTGAAAAACCTAATACCACTGCTTAACAAACTCTAGCAAAAAAGACGATTCGCAAAGTCGAATCGTCTTTTTTTATTTCAAGCGATATACCCTTGTTTCATATGGCTTTAAAATTGGTTCGCTCGTTTTTGGAACTTCATAATTATGAAGCAGCAAGGAGCTATTTTCAAAGTTAACTCCTTTTACCTTTACCTTACTATCTGAAAGGTTGGCAATTACCAGCACCTTTTCCTTGCCAAGTGTTCTGGTGTAGGCAAATATTTGTGGGTCTTTTGCCAAAAGTAAATCATACGTGCCATACGTAAACACTTCATTGGCCTTTTTCAAACGGATCATTTTTTTGTAAAAATTCAATATGGAGTCCTGGTCGTATTCCTGTGCCGCCACATTGATTTTGCGATAATTTGGATTGACCTTTAGCCATGGAGTTCCGACGCTAAATCCAGCATTCACTTCATTTGACCACTGCATCGGCGTCCGGGAATTATCGCGGCCGCTCGCCCAGATTATCTCCATGATGTCCTCATGTGGTACACCATCCGCCCGTTTCAAGCGGTACATATTTTTTGCCGAAACATCATCATAATCCTCAATGGAATCAAAGCGGACGTTAGTCATGCCGATTTCCTGGCCTTGATAAATAAATGGCGTCCCCTGCATCAGAAAATAAATCGCAGCAAAGGCAGTGGCACTTTCCCGCCAGTATTCCTTATCATTTCCCCAGGTGGAGACTACGCGGGCCTTGTCGTGGTTTTCAATAAAAAGGGCATTCCAGCCGCTCCCTTCCAGCCCTTTCTGCCAGCGCGACAGGACATCCTTAAATTCTACTATATCCAGTCCTTTTTTTACCTCAGCATCCCAAAGAGCAAGGTGCTCGAATTGAAAAATCATGTTGAATTTGCCCTGCTGTTCCCCGACCCAAAGCTCAACGTCCTTAGCATCATCAGCGGTGACACCATTTGCTTCACCAACCGTCATAATGTCATATTTGGAGAACGTCTCTTCCTTTAATTCCTGAAGAAAATCGTGTATCCCGGTCACGTTCATCATTTTTTCAAAGCACGGAACATAGGGAAGCCCCATTGGATTCGGCATGTCGGGGAGGCCAGCTTCCTTTTTGATATGGCTGATGGCATCGACGCGGAAGCCGTCAATCCCTTTATCAAGCCACCAATTTACTGTTTGATAGAGGGCATGGCGGACCTCTTCGTTTTCCCAATTAAGGTCAGGCTGTTTTTTTGAGAAAAGGTGCATGTAATATTGGTCAGTTGTTTCATCATATTCCCAAGCAGGCCCGGAAAAAATGCTTTCCCAGTTATTCGGTTCCTTTCCGCCCTTACCGTCGCGCCAAATATACCAGTCGCGCTTCGGATCGTCCTTAGAGGCGCGGGATTCAACAAACCATGGGTGTTCATCGCTCGTGTGGTTGATGACTAAATCAAGAATTAGCTTCATCCCTCGGCGGTGAGTTTCTTGTAAAAGCAAATCAAAATCCGCCATCGTTCCAAACTCTTTCATGATTTCCTGATAATTGCTGATATCGTAGCCGTTATCATCATTTGGCGACTCGAACATTGGGCAGACCCAGATAACGTCGATTCCTAAATCCTTAAGGTAATCAAGCTTCGTGATGATCCCCTGGATATCGCCAATCCCGTCTCCATTCGAATCCATAAAGCTGCGTGGGTATATTTGATAGGCCACCGCTTCTTTCCACCATAATTTACTCATATCTTCCTCACTGACTTTCTATTTGTTAGTCCATTGTTAGTACTTACCTTTTTGGGGCGCATGATTTTCGTTCAATCAGCTTCGTCGGGATTGTAATTCGTTTTGGCAGGGTGTCTGGATGCTCAATTTTTTCAATTAAACATTGCGTTGCCACCTGGCCCAGTTGAAAGGTACCGATATCCACTGACGTTAATGGAGGCTTCGAGTGCTCCGATAATGAAAGGTTATTAAAGCTGATAATCGAAATATCTTCTGGCACTCGAATGTTCAAAGCATCCAAGTGGCTGATGATTTCATACGCCATTAAATCGTCCTGGGTGACAAATGCAGTTGGCTGCACTTCCAAATTGATCAAAGATTGAATGGCATCCCGTCCATTTTCATTAACAAATCTTTCATGAACCAAATAGGCTTCATTTACGGGAAGACCCGCTTCTGTTAAAGCCATTCGATAACCATTTAAACGGTCATGAGCGACAACAAAGTCCAAATTCCCGCCCACGAAGGCAATGTTTTTATGACCAAGGTCAATCAAATATTTTGTCACCTGATTAGTTATAAAAATATTATCGTTGTCAACATACGTAATTCGTTCTTCATAGGTGCTTGGCCGGCCCACTACGGTAAATGGGAAGTCTATTTCCGAAAGGTACTGCATGGTGCGATCATTGACCCGTGAATATAACATGACAATCCCATCGACCCTTCTCCCATTTACCATTGACAGCACTTCCTCGTGAATTTCCTCCTCCGTTGAACCTGTGGAAAGGTAAATCCCGTATCTGCTGTCATGGGCATTCATGCTGATTCCTCGTAAGACTTCAGGGAAGAACGGGTTGCGGAAAGCATGATAGGCTGAGTTCGGCATAATGACACCGATCGTTTGGGTGCTTTTGGCGGCCAGACTTCTTGCTTGCAAATTAGGATAGTATCCTAATTCCTCCATGACCTCTTTCACACGCCTCTTAGTCTTCTCACTGATTCTCGGATTGTTGGCTATCACCCGAGAAACCGTTGAGGGCGCCACATTAGCTGCCTTTGCTACATCCTTAATCGTTACCACAGTGCTTCCCCCTAAGCCAATAAAGTTTGATTCTATTATATAGTAAATTTGTTATTTAACTGCACCTTCGGAAATCCCTTTAATAATTTCACGCTGGGCAAAGAAATAAGCAATGATGACTGGAATAATCGCAATGGTTAGTCCGGCAAGGGCCAGATGCCACTGCTTCGTATACTCTCCAAAGAAGAAGAACATCTTGAGCGGAATCGTCTCCATTCCTTCCTGGTTAATAACCAAGGATGGAAGCAGGTAGTCATTCCAAATCCAAATTGTATTCAAAATCGCGACGGTAACCGTAATTGGTTTTAACATTGGGAAGATGATATACCAAAAGATTTGGAATCGGTTAGCTCCGTCAATAGTGGCTGCTTCATCCAATGATTTAGGAATGCTATTTAATGTACCATGATATAAAAAGATTGATAAACTGGCGCCAAATCCGAGGTACATAAAGATAATGCCAGCCCGGTTCAACATTTCTAATTCCCCAAATATCGTCACCAATGGAATCATAACTGATTGGAACGGGATCAGCATTGCTGCAACAAACAGGAAGAATATAAAACTACTGATTTTACTTTTATTCCGCGATAAAGCATATGCTGCCATCGATGAAAAAACAATGATCACCAGTACGCTAACCACTGTAATCAACACGGAATTCATGAAAGTTTGAAGAAAATTCAGCTCCGTAAAGGCTTCGATATAGTTATCGAAGTTAAAGCCTGCCGGAAGCTTTAGCGTATCCTCGAACATTTCACGCTTTGTTTTAAAGGAGTTCACAATCATTAAGTAGAAGGGAGAGAGCCAGATAAGACCTAATATAATACCTAGGATCTCAATGGGCCATTTATTTTTCCTCATTACATTTCAACCTCCCTCTTCTTATTGATGTATACCTGTGTTAAGGAAATGACAGCAACAATCACAAAGAAAATAACCGCTTTTGCCTGCGCATACGCCATTTCACTTTCAGTAAAGGCCGTTTTAAAAATTTCCATTGCCACCATTTGTGTGGAGTTATATGGTCCTCCGCCAGTAAGCGATAGGTTTTGGTCGTAAAGCTTGAACGTATTGGACAAAGTCAGGAACATGCTGACTGTAAAAGCAGGTGCGACTAATGGGAAAATAATGTAGCGGAGACGTTGGAATGGACTTGCTCCGTCAATTTCTGCTGCTTCTATCAATTCACCAGGCACGCCTTCCAAATAGGCAATGTAGATGACCATGATGTATCCGGACATCTGCCAGCTCATTAAAATGACAAGTCCCCAGAAACCTGTTTGGGTAGTAGAAAGCCAGCCTTCTAAACTTTGAATTCCAAACACTGAACCAATTCCAGCAAATACTTTAATGAAAATAAACTGCCAGATAAAACCAAGAATCAAGCCGCCAATTAAGTTTGGCATAAAGAAAATCGTTCTTAAGAACTTATTGGATTTAATTTTTGAAGTGACAATAAGGGCTAAAGATAAGCCAAAAAGGTTAATTAGAATAATGGAAACCACTGAAAATTTCACGGTAAACCACATGGAATCTAAAAATTCCTTATCATCCAAAATGGCCAAATAATTCTCAAGGCCAACGAAACTGCCTACTTCGATTCCGTTCCAATTAGTAAAAGAATAATATATACCAAATACCAGCGGGACGATCACAACCATAGATAAGGCCAACAGAACTGGTGCTAAAAATAGCCAATAGGATAAATCCCGAGTACGCATCATGGTAAAAAACCTCCAAGCAATAATCTCTATCTCTCGTTTTATAATGAGAGAAAAGGGGCTGATTGATAAGGGGAAGCTTCCTTACGAACCAGCCGCTTGTCTCTCAAACAATAATGGGTCCTTTTGTTAAGGACCCATTATAAATTTGTGTTAGAACAACGCCTCAGCGTTCATTGATTATTTATTTCTGGATTTCTCCCAGGCTGCTTGAGTAGCTTTCACAACATCTTCCCACTTAGCTTCTTTGCTCAAGTATTTCTGGATTTGCACGCCAAGCTCGTTTTGTCCCCAGCCAGTTGGGTAACCCATGAATGTCCAGCCGATTGTTTTGCCATCTTGGGCATATTGATAAATTTCTTTTGAAAGCGGATCGCTGATTTTTGATGCATCAAAGCCATCATAAGCAGGGATAAATTTAAAATCGTTGATAACCGCTGCTTTACCTTCGTCAGAAGTATATAACCAGTCTAGGAATTTCTTCGCTTCAGCAACAGTTGCTTTGTCCTTGTTGCTGTTTACGCCCCAGTACATTGGAATCCCTACAGGAATCGCATCTTCTTTGTATCCTTCAACAGGGATTGGCAGGATGCCGATGCCTTTTTGGGCAAATTCCTTGTCAATGCCTTCGATGGAGCCATATACCCAGTTACCTTGCTGGATCAATGCTACTTTTTGCAGGGAGAATAATTCTTCAACCTGCTTAGAGTAATCTAAGCTTACAGTTGGCTGTACAGAATAATCGTTTTGCAGATCAAGCACTTTCTTGAATGCATCGCCGTATTTGAAGTCAACTTTTTTTGCGTTATATGCGTTTAATACGTTGTTATCAAATTCCGGAGCAAGGAAAGCATTGGATAAGTGAAGACCAGTTACCCAAGTTTCTTTACCAGGAAGAGCAAATACCGCTTCAAGTCCAAGTTCTTTTTTCTTGGAATCTAATGTTTTAACTGCTTTTTCTAGGTCAGCATAACTCTTGATTGATTTTGCATCAATGCCGGCTTTTTCAAATACAGCTTTGTTGTAAATCAAACCGTAGCCCTCTTGGTTGTACGGTAAACCAAGAATTTTTCCGTCCTTTGATACTCCGTCAAGAGTACCTTTTAAGGCAGCTTTTGATGCTTCAGTATCAGAAAGGTCAGCAAGTTTCTTCTGCCAATCTTCTACGTCCTGCGGACCGCCAATGTTATAGATGGCCGGTTCTTTGCCGGAAGCAAATTTGGATTTAAGGGCCGCACCATAATCTTCACCGCCGCCAACAGTCGTGATGTTGATTTTTACACCCTTGTGTTCTTGCTCATATTTTTTAGCAACTGTTTCAAATTGCTTTTTAAATTCAACCTTAAATTGGAAAACATCAATTGTCACATTGCCTTTTGAACTTTCGTTGGAAGAGCCCTTATCAGCGTTTCCACAGCCAGTTAAAAGAAGGCTTAGCGATAAAACCCCTGCACCTATGCCGGAAAATAACTTTTTCTTGTTCATCATTTACCCCCATGCTTTGCATAATAATTTTTGGTACATCGTCTTTTGCGCAGCTACCATATTGACAGAGATGTAGGTAGTATTGACAGATACGACTTCTAATACTCTATTAAAGATTTGCGAAATCGTTTGCACAATTCCGTATAGTAAAAAATCTAACTACTTTGTTAAAGGAAAGTCGAAATTGTCATCTATCAAAATACTATTTTGCGAAATCGTTTGCGCAAAAGTGAAAAAAAACATAATAAATCTAGCAGGCAACAATTCAATTTAACTGCGTATAACAGCCTTTGTCTATTTAGACCCCCTATCTCATTATGTAGCAATTAGTGAAAACGTTTGCACTAATCGGTAGATTCATAATAACACTTCTGGGCTAAATGTGCAAACATTTTTTTCAGAGCCTGGATCCCCACTCTTTATCAGGACAGTTCGGGTTCAGGCCCCTGGTTAATTAGCGTGTTAAAACGACTACTTCAAATGGCCGGAGTTTTTCTATGTTTAAGCCTTCGTAATTTGAAAGAATGACGTTGTATTCAGAAATTCTTGTCAAAAGTTCATTCTCTATAGCCACGTCCTTATCCCCAAAATTGCAAATAACAATCACGCATTCTTCTTTCCATTTACGTTCATAAGCAAACAATTCGGGGTGGTCTTCAAGCAGCAATTGAAAATCACCTTCGACAATGATGTCCAGTTCCTTTCTTAAGGCGATTAATTTTTGATAAAAATAAAAAATAGAATTCTTATCATCTAGAGCATTCTTCACATTTACTTCTTGATACCTCGGGTTCACCTTAATCCAAGGGGTTCCTGTGGTGAAGCCTGCATGTTCCGAATCATCCCATTGTATTGGGGTTCTGGCATTATCCCTTCCCTTTGCATAAATGGAGGTCATGATTTCCTCATGGGAATATCCTTGAGATGTCCGTTCCTTGTACATATTAATTGTCTCAATATCACGGTAATCTTCAAAAGATTTGAATTTCACATTGGTCATGCCGATTTCCTCGCCTTGGTAAATATAAGGTGTTCCTTGCATAAAGTGCAGGCACGCGGCCAGCATTTTTGCTGATTCCACCCGATATTCTTCGTCATTGCCAAAACGCGAGACAATCCGAGGCTGATCGTGATTGTTCCAGTACAGGCTGTTCCAGCCCCTGTTATGTATAGCTGTTTGCCATTTCGCCAAGTTTTCTTTTAAATCGAGGAGATTTAAAGGCTTGAGATTCCACTTTCCACCGGGTGAGCTGTCAAGGTCCATATGCTCAAACGTAAAAATCATGTTCACTTCACGGCGGTTTGGATTCGTATAGAGAACTGCATCCTCCGGAGTGGTTCCAGGCATTTCCCCGACTGAGATGGTTGGGTACTGGGACAAAACTTCTTTATTCATTTCTTGTAAAAACTCATGAATTCTAGGGCCATTCATAAAATAAGGAGCGCCGTCACCAAATAATTGCCCGCTATGCTGCACTCCATCCGGCAGCCCTGGAGCTTTGGAAATCATGTTGATGACATCCATCCGGAAGCCGTCGACACCCTTTTCCAGCCAGAACTTCATCATCTGGTAAATCTCTTGGCGAACCTTTGGGCTTTCCCAATTTAAGTCGGGCTGTTTTTTTGAAAAAAGGTGCAAATAATATTCATTCGTCGCCTCATCGTATTCCCAGGCCGGGCCGCTGAAAAAAGACCCCCAGTTATTCGGTTCTTTTCCGTCCTTGCCTTTCCGCCAAATATAGTAATCACGATAAGGATTGTCCTGAGATTGTTTCGATTGGACAAACCACTCATGTTCATCAGAAGTATGATTGACGACTAGGTCCATCATTAACTTCATATCCCGCTTATGAATTTCTTCAAGAAGCCGGTCAAAATCAGCCATCGTTCCAAATTCGTTCATGATTTCCTGATAGTTCCGGATATCATAGCCGTTATCATCGTTGGGCGAATCATAGATCGGACTCAGCCAGATGATATCGACACCTAGTAATTTTAGATAATCCAGTTTTTCAATAATCCCCGGAAGGTCTCCAATTCCATCCCCGTTCGAATCACGGAAGCTGCGCGGATAGATTTGATAAACGACGCTTTTTTTCCACCATTGGTCAGTTGTATTCATTTTTTTGCTCCTCCTTCCCTTCAATAACACCTACATCATAACACAACGGTCTTATTTTGAAAGGGCTGCCAATACAAAATAAAAGCAACCCGAATGGCTGCTTTTTACCTTGTTAATCCTGTTGCTCCGTTGATTTTTGTTCCGCAGTACTGCCTTTCAGTGTTTCAGCAATTTTTTCGTTCATTTCTATTTGCTCATTATCTAATTTGGTATCCCAAATACTATAGGGGATTGAATTGGGAGTGTTTTTCTTTGCCATTTTTCAAGCACCTCCAATTTCTATCATTTCTTTTATAAATAAAACTATGCAGGATTATTTGGGCATAAAAAAGATCCTCTGTGTTGATGAGGATCTTCACGATTTATTCATGGTCCGGGCTATTCACCATAATGCCGGCCACTTGTGTTAAGCGGTCATAGAATGCCTGTCCTGCAGGGATCTGGTCAAGACCGATTTCTTGAAAAGCTTCCTTCATGCAGCGAAGCCAGCATTTCGCCCGTTTTGGTGTCACTTCGAACGGGAGATGGCGGTGTTGCATTGCAGGAGGGCCGAATTCCTGGCTGTAGAGTGCCGGACCGCCTGTAAATTGCGGCAGGAACATTTTCTGCTTCCGTTTGATTTCTTCCATATCCCCTTCAAATAATGGAGCTAAATCAGGATTGGCATAGACGCGCGGATAGAAAGCTTCCACCAGTTTATCAATCGTCTCTTGGCCGCCGATTTCCGAATAAAGTGTTTTTAGTTGGTATTCCAAAGTTCTACACCTTCCTTTGCAAAATTTTCCCTGTTTTTATTATTATACTGATTTACCTGACGGTGTTTCGTGATTTATATCACACTTTCTAACGAATACACAATTTCCCATTGTGTTTAATTCGGATTGAATCAATTTTTTTAGCGATTGTGATATCCTAATATACTATAGGTTAAGCTTGCTTGTTAAAAAGCTGGCTTTCATGAGGTGAGACGATTGAAAAAAGCTTGGTTATTCGTAGCTTTAACTTGTTTATTTGAATTAATGTGGGTGTATGGATTTAATGTCGCTGAAACCTGGTGGCAGTGGGCCATCGTTATCGCGATTATTTTTACCGATTTTCACTTTCTACCGGAAGCCTGCAAAGAACTGCCGACTGGAACAGTTTATGCCGTTTTTTCCGGTGTTGGCACGATTGGGACCGTTATGATGGATGTCTTCCTTTTTGGGGAAGGATTCAACAGCGGCAAGCTTTTGTTTATCGCGATTATTGTGCTTGGGGTGATTGGTTTGAATTTGGCGGACAACACGGATGGAAAAAAAGAAACGGCGAAGGAGGCTGCCTAAGGTGGGGTGGTTATTTGTCGTTTTGGCAAGTGTAAGTGAGATTATTGGTGCCGCCGGGTTAAAATTGTACAGTCAGCAGAAAACATTGAAAAATGGAGTGCTCTATATTGGCGGGTTCAGCGCATCGTTCGGATTTTTATATACATCTTTTCAATATTTGCAAGTAAGTATCGCTTACGCTGTCTGGATTGGGGTCGGGACGGCTGGCGCGGTTTTGATTAATATGTTTTTATTCGGTGAGTCGAAAAATACCGGGCGGTTTGTCAGTGTTGGGTTGATTATTGTGGGGGTTATCGGGCTTCGTTCAGTATCGTAATATGCCGGATACCTCAGAATTTGCGCATTTTTACATTGAGGAAAAATATATCTGCGGATTATTGAAATATATCTGCAAATTTTTCATTTTATCTGCGAATTTCAGATTATATCTGCGGATTTTTCAATATATCCGCGAATTCTCAATTTTATCTGCGAATCCGAAAATGACGCCACTGTGAAATACAAATGGAAAAATCGGTACCTCAAAAAGATACCGATTTTTTTATTACTATAGTTGCTCCCCATTAGTTGCAATGACATTTTTATACCAATGGAATGACTTTTTCGGTTTACGCTCTAATGTACCGCTGCCGTCATCATGCTTGTCGACGTAGATAAATCCATAACGCTTGGACATTTCACCAGTAGACATACTGACTAAATCAATACAGCCCCAGCTTGTATAGCCCATTAGCTCTACTCCATCTTCAATTGCCTCTCCCATGGCTTTGATATGTTCACGAAGGTAATCTATCCGGTGATTATCGTTGATGGTACCGTCTTCCTCCACTTGGTCATACGCCCCTAACCCATTTTCTACAACAAATAACGGCACCTGGTATCTTCCATACAGCCTGTTTAAGCTGATTCGCAAACCGGCAGGGTCAATCTCCCAGCCCCAATCGCTTGCTTTCAGGAATGGGTTCTTCACTCCTCCGACAATATTTCCATTTGCCTTTTCCTCTTCAGCCTTAACTTTTTTATCAGTACGGGACATGTAATAGCTTAAGCCAATATAATCTACCGTTCCTTCTTTGATTAATTCCAAGTCCCCATTCTGAATCTCAAGTTCAACACTATGCTCTTTAAAGAAGCGCTGAATGAAGGAAGGGTACTCCCCGCGCACATGAACATCTGCGCAAAAATAGTTAAACAGTTCCTCTTCTTTTAAGGCATAGAGGACGTTTTCCGGGTTACTATCGTAAGAATAAACAGGTGCAAACAGAATCATACAGCCAATCTGTGCATCTGGCATGATTTTTTTACATGCTTTAACCGCGATAGCACTGGCAACAAACTGATGATGGAAAGCCTGAAAGGTTTCTTGATAACGGTCATCTTCTCTGTCAGGCGAGAAGCCCATGCTCATGATTGGCATCTTCAAGGCGCCATTTATTTCATTAAAGGTCATCCAATATTTCACTTTATCCTTAAATCGGTTAAAAAGCGCCGTTGCATATCTTTCAAAGAAAGTAACAACCTGACGGCTTCGCCAGCCGCCGTATTCTTTCACCAAATGCAACGGCATTTCATAGTGAGAGATGGTCACAACCGGTTCGATTCCATACTTATGTAATTCATCAAAGACCCGGTCATAAAAAGCCAGACCCGCTTCATTCGGTTCTAACTCATCACCATTTGGAAAAATTCTTGTCCACGCAATCGACATCCGAAATACTTTGAAGCCCATTTCCGCAAACAAGGCGATATCCTCCTTATAACGATGATAAAAATCAATCGCTTCATGGTTTGGGTACCTATATTTCTGATGATCAATCTCAAAGTTAAATCCAGGCGACATCAATATTTTCAGGCGCTCTTTCCCTCCAGGTAGAACATCTGAGATATTCAAACCTTTATTGCCTTCGCGAAATCCGCCTTCTATTTGATTGGCAGCAGTTGCGCCGCCCCAGAGAAATCCTTCGGGGAATCTGGCATTATGTTGATTCATTTAGATTTCTTCCTTTATATTAAAATTAATTTTGGAAACTTTATGTACCATTTTATTATTCGTTTTTTACTCAGAAAGATGTAAGGAATTTTAGAAACACAAAGACAAAAGGGCTAACTCAAATTCTTGTGTCAGCCCCGACCAATTTTCATTTAATCTACTTTTCTTTCAAATATGGCTTCATAATAAGCCGCAGACCCATATGCAGCAATTCCCGGCGCAAAAATCTGGACCAACCTCCAGCCGTTCCTCGCGTTCTGATGAATAATTTCCTGATAATCCCCTTTAGGTTTTCCGCTTAATTTGCTTAGCTCAATTTTTTCAAATTTATATTCGTACATGGTTCCCCTCCGCAAATTATATTTTTTATATTCTCATTATCCCAAAAACTGTAATTGACTGCCATTTTTTTATGTATTAATATAATAGTTTGTTAATATATTACCTTAAGTGGTTCGAGAACCTCCCACTATAAAAAACTAAGGAGAAATGAATATGGAAAAAACAACAAATATGCTAGACGCCCAGTATAATTCGGGCGCTGCAAACAGCAAGGTGCGGGAGATTGTTGTAAACGGTATTGTCGCAGCTTTGTACATCGCCGTTTCGGCATTAATTCAGCCATTTGGGTTTACCCAGGTGCAATTCCGCGTTTCAGAGATGTTTAACCATCTCATCGTTTTCAATAAAAAGTATCTCTACGGGATCATTTTAGGGGTATTTTTAACGAATTTATTTTTCTCGCCAATGAAGGCCTATGACCTCATTTTCGGAGTTGGCCAATCTTTGATTGCTTTGGTCATTACGATTTTAAGTGCGCGGTTTATTAAAGGAATCTGGGCTCGGATGATTGTGAATACGTTGGTGTTCACTTTTACGATGTTTCTCATTGCGATTGAACTGCATTTGGCGTTCAATCTGCCATTCCTATTTACATGGTTAACTACTGCAGTTGGGGAGTTCGTTGTAATGGCTGTCGGCATGCCAGTCATGTATTTCATTAACAAACGCGTTCATTTTGATAAAATCTTTAAATAAAAGATTTCAAGAGCTGTTGCTTCAGGGGTACACCCCAGGCGGCAGCTCTTTTTTATGGTATTTATTTCAAAAAAACTCTAAAATGAAGGTAGTTAATTTTTCAGACTTTTGAAAGGGGTTTTTCGAATGTTGCAGCGTCCTAATAACAATGAGTTTCCAGATTATTATGTACCGTATGTTCAGTTAGTTCCAGAAGGAGATTTATTGCAGATTCTTAAGGAAGGCCTTGAAAAAGCGGTTTCTCTTTTCGAAGGGATTTCAGTGGAAGATGCGCAATTCCGCTATGAACCTGGTAAATGGAGCATCAAGGAAGTACTCGGCCATATGGCAGATACTGAGAGGATCATGAGCTACCGCCTGCTTCGAGTTGGCCGCGGCGACAAAACTCCATTAGCAGGGTTTGACGAGAATGATTATGTGGCTGGAGCACAAATGGGAGAGCTGCCACTAAAATCTATCCTTGCTGACTTCATCGCAGTCAGGAAAGCAACTATCACGCTGATCGAGAACATGCCAGAGTCAGCCTGGACAAATGGCGGCAACGCCAATGGCACGGAGGTCACCACCCGCGCCATCGCCTACATCATCGCCGGCCATGCAATCCACCACCTCAGCATCGTGACAGACCGATACTTAACTAATTTGAAATAACGGGTGGTGTCAGGCACCGCTCGTGGACAGTGTCCTCCTCAGGCGGACACTGTTTTTTAAATCCGATAGTTTGAGATAAACTCGAGAAATTCTTTTTGTTTGGAGTGGTCGTATTTCATGATGGCGTAGGTGTTTGCTTCGGGCAGGTGGATGGTTTGGCAGTCTACTTCTAAGAGCCTCCCTTCTAGCAGCTCTCTTCTGACCGTTGATGTCGGAAGGAAAGAGACACCCAGCCCTTCAACGATGAATCTTTTTGTAATGTGTACCTGTGACACTTTCATCATTTTCACCTTTGGATATTTGCTTTTTACCGCGTGGCAAAGAACATCCCAGTAACCTGGGTGATTATGGGTTAACAAATAGTTCGATGTTAAAACCTCTTCTTCATCTAACGGTGGTGCTGTTTCGGAATCTCTCCCATCATGAGGCGCAACTAGAATAACCCTATCCCTATATAAAAGCTCACTAATCAATTCAGGATGAAGGCTGTGTAAACAGGACAGCCCGATATCAACTTCCTCCCTTAATACCGCTTCTTCGATACCAACGGATTCAATGATTTTAACCGAGATTTCTACTTCCGGATGCTTGTTTGTATAGCTTTTTAAAACATATGGCAGGATGGTATCTGCGATTAAAGGTGATATGGCAATGGAAAATTTCGTTGTGTAGCCTTGACTAAACGAGTGAATGTCCTCGAGTCCCCCCTGATAAACCTCTATCAGTTTTTTTGCATGAACCAAATATCTCCTCCCCGCTTCAGTTAGTTTTACTTTTTTTCCATCCCGATCAAATAATTGAATACCGAGCTCTTGTTCCAATTGTTTTATATGAACCGTTACAGATGGCTGTGAAATATAGAGGATTTCCGCCGTTCTGCGGAAATTCCCGCAATCAGCTGCCGTAATAAACGTGTTAAGCCATTGGAATTCCATATTCTCCTCCTTATTAAGAAAATTAATCAATTCGTTTAAAATTATTTAATTCCATTAATCAAATTTATTATATAAACTATTAACAAATAAAGGAAGGAGAGATTTTGTATGATTCAGAAGGGTTTAAAAGGAATTGTCGCCGCCGAAACATTGATCAGTCATATTGATGGTGAAAAGGGAGAGCTTATTTATCGGGGATATGAAATCGGAAGGCTTACTAACCGTTACTCATTTGAAGAAGTTGCCTACCTGCTCTGGCACGGCTACTTACCTGATGATGCTCAGTTACGAGCTTTGAAAAATGAGTTAAAGAGCAACCGTGAACTTCCGGAAAATATAAAAAAGTTAATCGACCTTCTCCCTTTTGGTATGGACCTAATGAGTGTGATGAGAACAGCCATTTCAGCTGAAGCCGGGAATTTCAATTATGGCTGGAAGCCGACTGTGTCACAGGCTATTCGTATTACCGCCCTTGCCCCGACAATCATTGCATACCGGCAAAGACAGCTGGAAGGTAAAGAGTTTGTTCCACCGTTGAATGAATTGGATCATGTGGCTAATTACCTTTATATGCTTAATGGTTCAATCCCATTAGAAGCCCATGTGAAGGTACTCGAAACGTATATGATTTTGACACTTGAACATGGAATGAATGCCTCAACCTTTTCAGCAAGGGTTACGGCATCAACTGAATCTGATTTAGTATCAGCCGTTTCATCAGCGATTGGAACGATGAAAGGACCGCTTCATGGCGGCGCCCCTTCAGGAGTAATTGAACTTTTGGATGAGATTGCGGCGGCTGGGGATGCTGAAAAGGTGATGCGGGATAAATTATCGAAGGGTGAAAGATTAATGGGATTTGGACATCGGGTGTACAAAACCCACGACCCGCGTGCTATTGCCTTAAAGGCCAAATTACGGGAGCTAGTTGGTCAGGATACATGGCTTGATCTCGCTATGGAAGCAGAAAAGACCGCAGTAAGAGTTTTAGAGGAATTAAAACCCGGCCGCTCCCTTTATACAAATGTAGAATTCTACGCTGCAGCCATCATGAAAGCCATCAACATGGACGCAGTCCTTTTCACACCAACCTTCACTGCAAGCAGAATCGTCGGCTGGACAGCCCACGTTCTGGAGCAAGCAGAAAACAATACCATCTACCGGCCGCAATCCAAATATATTGGAACACTCAAATAAACCAAAATACACTAATTGTTGCGATTTCCCCTATCCTCCCAGGCGGCATCACTTTTTTAAAAACAATTGACGAACGTTTGTTCTGTGTCTTATAATGAAATTATTGGTTAATAATAGAAATTGTGTTGTTTTCAATGGCTGTTGGTCAATGGAGGCCTCATTACTAAAATGTTAACTAATAATTTTTGATGGATTCAAGGAGTGAATGTTCATGTCAGTAAAATTAATCCCCTATTTCGTGATGAACGGTACCGCTAAGGAAGCGATCCAGTTTTATCAACAGGCACTGGATGCACAGGTTTTATTCTCTCAAAGTTTTGGTGAAATGCCTGAAAACCCAGAATATCCTCTGCCTGCTGAAGCCAAGGATTTGGTAAGTCATGCGACCATTAAAATTGGTGAGTCAGAAGTAATGTTTTCCGACACCTTCCCTGGACAGGATCATCAAAGCGGAAATCAAGTGACCATTTGTATTTCAACCAATGATGCAGACCAAGCAAGGAAAATGTTTGAAGGTCTTTCCCAAGGCGGTCAAGTTGGAATGCCTTTACAGGAAACTTTCTTTAGCCCTGCCTATGGTCAAGTAACAGACAAATTCGGCATAACCTTCCAAGTTTTCACAGAAGGCAAACCGCACCAATAATATCTTATCCAATAACAAAAGGCTCTGTTCGCAGCAATGGAACAGAGCCTTTGTCGTATTAGGAGGCTCCCACTACTAAGACTTATTTTTAAACATCATAATTTTCCTCATTTTTCTAACACTAACGAGAGATGAAAATCAATGGAGGGTTAGAAAATGAGCAGCAATAAAAGTCAAAAAAAGCAGACGTTTCCGCCGCAGCATCAGAACCATCAGCCGGGAACTGAGAGTGAAATGAACCCAAAGCCGATTTCTGTTGATTCCAACTATAAGCCGGCTGGAAAATTATCCGGAAAAACCGCAATTATTACTGGCGGCGACAGCGGAATTGGAAAATCAGTTGCAATTTATTTTGCTAAAGAGGGTGCAGATGTAGCAATTGTTTACCTAGAAGAACATCAGGATGCTGAGGAAACAAAGGGCATCGTTGAAGCTGAAGGACGAAGATGTCTTCTCTTTTCTGGCGATATTGGCAATGAGGACTATTGCAAAGAGGTTGTGAAGAAAACAATTGATGAGTTCGGCAGATTGGATATTTTGGTCAACAACGCAGCGGAGCAGCACCCGCAGCCAAGTATTTTAAATATCACTTCAGCGCAGCTGGAAAAAACATTCAGGACCAATATTTTCTCCTATTTTTATATGACGAAAATGGCGCTTCCTTTTTTAAAGAAAGGAGCATCCATCATCAATACGGCTTCCATAACAGCTTACCATGGACATGAACAATTGCTTGATTATTCGGCCACAAAAGGAGCGATTGTCACCTTTACTCGTTCGTTAGCCCTTTCATTGGCGAAGCAGGGAATCCGCGTAAACGGGGTTGCCCCTGGTCCAATCTGGACTCCGCTTATTCCATCGACCTTTACGGCGGACCAGGTCACCACTTTCGGATCAGATACTCCAATGGGGCGTGCCGGGCAGCCTCATGAACTGGCGCCAAGCTATGTTTTCTTAGCCTCAGAGGATTCGTCCTATATTAGCGGGCAAATGATTCATGTGAATGGCGGGACGATTATTAATGGGTAGAAAAAACGCATCGGGCTTACCGATGCGTTTTTTTCTGAAGCTCAGGCGCCTATTGGCGACTATTACACTCGTTTTTTCAATAGTTTGGGCACAAATCGGATATAACTAACCCATCTTCGCTCTTGATGTTGCCGGCTGATACTTTCTCATCGGTCCAAATTCAAGAACTTCTTGCAGATAAAGATTACCTTTTGGACTTGTCCGCTTAAGCAATTCCATCAAATATGTAATATCGTCCATCGCTCTATGTGTTTGATAGTTTGTGATTTTATGGGCTTCCAAAAGGGTAATCAGCTTGCCATTTGGAAAGCCATACTGTTTCCAAGGCACATTCCTCATCGTGCAAAACCACTGCAAGTCATTCACTTCCGGATACATGTGGTAAAGGAAACTGCGGTCAAAGGAAGCATTGTGGGCAAAAACAGAGTCAGCACGATGAAAATAGGTTTTAATCTTCACATCATAAAAACTTTTTCCTCGAACCATGTCATATGGTATACCATGAACCCGATAAGCCCTATCATAATTCTGGCGAGCCGAGTTTGAAAGCGGCTCTCGCAAAAAGGAATCTTCCTCCAAAATTTCTAATATTTCACCGGTTTCCGTACAGTAAGAAAATAACTTCAGGGCCAGTTCAATAACCTCATCAGTAGTCGGTCCCAGCCCCGTAGTTTCCACATCCAGCATTAATCCTAATTTCGCCTGTCTTTGCAAAGTGATCATTCCTTAAATCGAAAATTTCCTTTATTATACCAGATTCCCTTCACCCATCCCATAGCTTAAAAATTTCCACGCTGCTCTAATCCAACCATAAACGCTCTTATGACAATTTCCAGACTCTCATCCAAATCCAATGACATCTTAAATCCACCTCTTTGCTCTAGGGACGAGAATCCGTGCAGGACACTCCGCAGTCCCCTTACAGCATGGATGGCGAGATCACCTTCGAGGTGAAAAGCCTGCAGGACCCGGACGGAAAGGTCGACTATTTTTGCCCCCGCCTGCTGGACATCAACATCCTCCGGATCCGGTGCAAGCAAGGTGGCCTCATAGATTCCAGGATGTCTCCTGGCAAAGCTTACATATGCCTTACTAATCGATAGCAGTGCATCGGTTCCTGACACCCCGATAGCTGCCTGGGCCAATTCATCATACAACATGTTGAGTCCATAGATAGCCAGCTTTTTCCTTAATCCTGCCAGTCCATCGAAATGATTATATAGAGAAGGCGGGCGAATGTTCAGCTCTTTTGCCAGATTTGCCAAGGTAACCTCCTGCATGCCATATTGGTCGGCAAGGTCCCCTGCCACTTCCAGTATCGCGGATAATTCAAGTCCAACTTTCGGTCTAGCCATTTTAGTGCTCCTTTTTTCTTAATTTCTGTTCGAATTTATTGATAGCCATCGCCATGACTGCAACTGGGTTTTCTACCATTTCCCCGTGTCCGACAGCAAGTAAACTTGGGTTTAATTCAGCCAGTTTTCTAGCACTTTTCAGAGCGGTTTGTTTGCTCCACGTACCGAACGCGGGAAATGGAAACAGTGGTCTTATATCCCCTGCAACCGCTATGCCTCCTCTTGTCTGGAAGGCGTCACCTGCTACTAAAGCCTTCGTCCGCAAATCAAGAAATGACATCGACCCAGGTGTATGGCCCGGTGATTCAACCACCCTTAAGTGTCCAAGCTCATCCCCTTCCTTCAATAATACACTGGCTCTAGTTTTCAATTTCTTCGGCACACCGCCTTTAATCGGGGTCTGATCTTCATGGGAATCTAGGGAACGGTCACCGCACATTAATCGGTTATCTCTCACCGAAATATAAACAGGGACGTCCGGCAGTCTTTCCTTTAACAAATCCAGAGCTCCCACATGATCCTCATGGGCATGGGTTAAAACAATCTTTGTAATAGGTTTTCCAATTCTCTCGGCAGCCTGCAATATTCCCTTTGCACCAAACCCTAAGGCCGCATCAATTAGGGTTAAACCGTCGTCTTCGTCCACTAAATAGCAATTCACCGGAAACAAATTCGCCATAAACGTTACCTGATACAAATATCCCTTCTTGATCATTCTCATTATGACCAACCCCTTAACTAATATCATTAGTTTCATTTTAACTAATAACATTAGTTAAATCAAGAGGTTTATTTGAAAAATTTTCCTAAATTATCTTCCCTTCCAGTATGTAACAAATTGTTCAAAGCTTTTTTACGAATATGTGAATTAGTGAACAAAAAACTCTCAATTCAAACTAAATTTGATATATTAACAGTGTAGAAATTATTTAAAACTTATAAACCTTTTAAGGAGATGTTTCAAATGTTTGCAAATTGGTTGAGAGAAAACAAGATCGCCGCTGGAATTTTAACCGTCTTACGTTTATATCTCGGATATTCTTGGTTCACTGCCGGTTTTCATAAATTAACTGGAGGTTTTGATGCCGCTGGATTTTTAAAAGGAGTTACTGCCAATCCAGTAAAAGGTCCCGATGGTGCCGTTGTTTATGGCTGGTATGTGGAATTCCTTAAAGGCTTCGCCCTTCCTAACGTTGATATCTTTAACTTTATCGTTCCTTGGGGAGAAGTTTTAGTCGGCTTGGGGTTAATGTTAGGCTGCTTAACTACTGCCGCTGCATTCTTTGCCTTAGTGATGAACTTTGCGTTCTTCCTTGCAGGAACTGTATCTCACATTCCTACTGACATTTTCCTTGGCGTGATTATCTTAGCTGCAGGTTACAATGCTGGCCGCATTGGTCTTGACCGTTGGGTTGTTCCATTCTTCCGTAAAACTGTTTTAAAAGCAAACGATCCGGTTAAACTAAACGCTTAACAAAAAATCGCCTCAGTTCCAGCCGAACTGAGGCGATTTTTATTTTGTTCTGCCCAAACTTCTTCCGGCCTGAGATCAGTCGATTTCGGCCTCCAGCATTTCCAATTTGGTCATGTAACAAAGTGTTCAAAGCTTTTTTACGGATATGTGAATTAGCTTCCACAAAGCGCTCAATTCAAGTTTTATTTGCTATATTAACAGTGTAGAAATTATTTAAAATTTATAAATTTTTTAAAGGAGATGTTTCATATGTTTGCAACATGGTTAAGAGAAAATAAAATTGCCGCTGGAATTTTAACCGTCTTACGTTTATATCTCGGATATTCTTGGTTCACTGCAGGTTTTCATAAAATAACTGGAGGTTTTGATGCAGCTGGATTTCTGAAAGGTGTTACTGCTAACCCAGTAAAAGGCCCGGATGGTGCCGTTGTTTATGGCTGGTATGTGGAATTCTTAAAAGGCTTTGCCCTTCCTAACGTTGATATCTTTAACTTTATCGTTCCTTGGGGAGAAGTTTTAGTCGGCTTAGGATTAATGTTAGGCTGCTTAACAACTGCCGCTGCATTCTTTGCCTTAGTGATGAACTTTGCGTTCTTCCTTGCAGGAACCGTATCTCACATTCCTACTGACATTTTCCTTGGCGTGATGATCTTAGCTGCAGGCTACAACGCCGGTCACTTCGGTTTAGACCGCTGGGTTGTTCCATTCTTCCGTAAAGCAGTAATCAAAGGAAAAGAACCTATTAAACAAACCGCTTAACAACCATTAATCGCCTCAGTTCCAGCCGAACTGAGGCGATTTTATTTCGTTCTGCCCGAATTCTTTTCAGCCTGAGATCAGTCAATTTCGGCCTCTAGCATTTCCAATATCGTCATGTAACAAAGTGTTCAAAGCTTTTTGACCGATATGTGAATTAGCCACAAAAAAGCGCTCAACTCCAATTTGATTTGCTATATTAAGAGTGTAGAAAAGAAATTATTTAAAACTTATAAACCTTTTAAGGAGTTGTTTCAAATGCTTAACAAATGGTTAAGAGAAAACAAAATTGCCGCTGGTATTTTAACTGTCTTACGTTTATATCTTGGGTATTCTTGGTTTACCGCAGGTTTTCATAAGTTAACAGGAGGATTCGACGCCGCAGGATTTTTAAAAGGAGTGACTGCTAACCCTGTAAAAGGTCCTGATGGTGCCGTTGTTTATGGCTGGTATGTGGAATTCTTAAAAGGCTTTGCCCTTCCTAACGTTGATATCTTTAACTTTATCGTTCCTTGGGGAGAAGTTTTAGTCGGCTTAGGATTAATGTTAGGCTGCTTGACTACTGCCGCTGCATTCTTTGCTTTAGTCATGAACTTTGCGTTCTTCCTTGCAGGAACTGTATCTCACATTCCTACTGACATTTTCCTTGGCGTGATGATCTTAGCTGCAGGCTACAATGCAGGACATTTCGGTTTAGACCGCTGGGTTGTTCCATTCTTCCGTAAAGCAGTTTTAAAAACAAACAACCCGGTTAAACATACTGCATAACTAAAAAACACCTCTATCTCAGCCTTGAGATGGAGGTGTTTGTTTTTTGTAGATTAATAGCTGCTATCTTCCTTGAAACTCTGTCTGTTAACGTACCAATTTGTAACCTGTGTCAGGATAGCAAAAACAGCAAAGAAATTCATTGCCCAAACGTTAATAAATGGCGTAAGGCCGCCGAATTCTATCGTAGCATAGCCTTTAAACTTCATGACAATCATGGATTCAATAAAAATCAAAATGAAACCTACAACACCTGCAACCGCCGCTCTTATCATTAGTAATCCCTCCGAAAAGTTTTTGCTATATACTCAAATAATTTTTGTCTAAATTGTGAACTTGTTATACCCATTATATAGCAATTCAGAAGGAAACCAAAGTAAAAAAAATCACATTTTAAAAAAATAATTTGGTTTAAAAGAAAGGTTTCCAAAGTGCCAAAACCGCATTAACCAATACACCGACATGGACAACATCCAACCCTGTGTAAAATTTAAATAGATACGTTCTGCCTTCCGGGCTTAGGAGATCGCCTTCTTCATTCGACGGCTTCATAGCCACTTTATATTTATTCATCCTCGGTACAATATATATGATAAAAAATAGCAGCATAACACTTGCAATCATTTGTTTGACGCCAAGCCAGGTTAACTCGAAAAACCCGTATCCTGCAGCGATTGTCATGAGGATACCTGTTAGGAGCACTCCAACAGTCGCGATTTTAAACATATTCTCTGTGGCTAAAATCATCTTGGCATACTCCATCTCAAGTTCAGTCCCTCTTGCTTTTTTCAAGTTTGGCAGGATATAAAAACGCTCATAAAAAGCACCCCCAAACCAAACCATAACGCTAATTACATGGATTAGCAGCAATAATGTAAACATCGTCTTCCCTCCTATATTTTACGAACCGGCATCCCGTTATCATTTAAATTCTGATAATCCGCTTCAGCGACAGCCTTGAGCTTTTTCAAACTTTTGATGGTCATCCATTTTAAAAAAGGTTCCAAGATATAACGGTCGGCCATATTACCAAACCAAGAACGATTTGTATTCATTCGGATATTCGTTGAAAACCTAGACCGTCCATTACCCAAATCCTTGTAATGCCACGATCCCCCGCCTGACTTAAATGGAATGCCTTTACTTGCAACCAACCTGACAGCTGAACGCTGATTCGGTTCAACAGTGACATATTCCATGTCCAATTGAAATGATCCAAACATGCGCCCAATTGATCGGAACTTTGCCCCCTTTTGCGGTACAATCGCATCCACAAGCTCTGCTTTGATAATTCGATAGTCCCATTCCGGACGCCGTGCCGGGCTTTGCGTCAGAATCCATACCGTTTCGACAGGTGCTTCAATATCAACAGAAAAATTGCAACTTGCCATTGTGAATCTCCTCTTTTCTTTTTGTCGTTCAGCATTTACCATTATTAGTAACAATTTGTAAATTCTGATTATCATGGATTTATCTTATTCGAATACGAACGTTGAAACTATTATCCATTGGTATACCTATACGTATAAATAGTCATTGGCACAAAGGAGAGATAAGGATGGCAAAGAGGTGGGGAGACTATATTCGCCAAATGAAGCAGCAGTATTTCATTGGCCGAGAGCAAGAAAAAACGTTATTTATGAATTACCTTAAAACTGAAGAATTGGAGGAGAAAATTCTTTATTATTGGGGTCCGGGAGGCATTGGTAAATCTACCCTGCTGGATGAATTCTCTCGTTTAGCTGTGGAAGCGGACAGCTTTTTTTTGTACCTTGACAGCCGTGATTTCCCCCATTCACCTCAGGGCTTTTCAAAAAGAATACTTTCATTGATAGACGGCAAAGAGGCAGCTGAAGGCTTTGACGAATGTATCGCTGCCCTCCATACCAAAGCGGAACAGCAAAAAGTAGTCCTGGCCATTGATACGTATGAAGATATGAAGAACATGGATGAATGGCTCCGGGAGGACTTTTTCGGAGAATTGAATGACCGGTTTCTCGTTGTGATGGCAGGACGTTATCCACTTGATGGAGAATGGCTGCATCCGATTTGGAAACGCATGGTAAGACAAACCCAACTTGCCTTTTTCGATTTGGAGACGACCAAGAATTATGCGGCTTCATTTTCACAATATAGTGAAGCTTATATTCAGCGGCTATATTCGCTAAGCAAGGGGCACCCGTTAACCCTTTCATTAATGATGGGGCTATCTGAACAGGATTTTTCGGAGGATAGTCCGGGCGATATTCATAAATTGCTGAAACGGGTTGCCGAAAGCTGGTTGCGTGAAACCCGAGATCCCTTTCTTCAGGAATTAATCGAAGCGGCTGCGATGGTTCGTGTTTTTAATCAAGAAACATTGGAAGAAATGCTGCAAAAAACCATCCCGGTGGATGAGTTCGGACATTTGGTCTCCCTCTCGATTATTCGCAGCAGTAAGCGCGGCTGGTTTGTTCATGATTTGCTTCGCCCTGTACTTATCCAGGAATTTAAGCTGAGAAAGCCGACCGTTTATCGGGTCCTTTCTGAACGATTAATTGCCTACCATCATAGCGTCTTAACAGCCAGTTCTTCTGAAACAGAAAAATCTTTGGCTGCTTTGGATTTGGTTTTTACGTTAGAGGATTACACGCTAAGGTCCATTTTTCTAACAGAAACCTCTGAAAGCAGCTATTATGCTTCACCGGTCACGGCTAGCCAGCTGGAGAAGGCGAAGGATTATATAAAGCAAGTCGTTTCAGGGAAACTGGATGTCATTCAGGAATTCTATGACCCGCAAACCCATCAACGCTATGAGAGCATCATGCCTTTTCGCTATATTGAGAATGCCTATAAGATTATCAATCTGGATGAGTGGATTCACTTAAGTGATGATGTAATCTTTTTGATTAAGAACGAACAACACCAGCCTATCAGCATGGTAGTGAATATTCCAATACACCGTGATTCCCTGCCGATACTAATGAAGAGTCCTATTTCCAAGCATTATTTTAAGAATCTGTCCAAAACTGAGCTCGAGAAACTAAAATCGTCGCCGGACAGTCCATCGGGATGGTATTTCTATCATATAGACCAATGGCAGGACCACAGCCCCCCTGCCAGGACGGCATTTTTCCAATTTATCATGCTGAATTTGATGAAACCAGGGCTGTTTCTGCATTCCTCACCATTAAAGCTGCATCAGGACACCGTTGCCAACCTGGGGTTTACAGAGGTTGCAGGCGCTGAACATGACGATTACGGGAGTGAGTTCCATGCTAAAACCTTTCAGTTGGATTTACGAGGAGAAAAGTATAAATACTTTATGGAAAGGCTGATTCGAATTCCAAATTCCGGGACAGATGTTTCTGTTCCCGACCCAAAAAGAGCGGAGAACTTAACCCCCAGGGAAAAGGAGATAGTAGAGTGGGTGTTAAAGGGATTGACCAACGTGGAAATTGCGAAAAACTTATACGTAAGTGAAGTCACCATAAAAAAGCATCTTGGCAGCATCTATGAAAAACTAGGTATAAAAGGAAAAGCCCAGCTTATCAAAAAAATGCTGGACTAATTCTACAAAGGTGTCAGTAAAGTGCCTGACACCTTTTTTATGTTTTGGATTGACCTGCTTCATTTAGGCAAAAGTAATTTTACAGTAGTCCCTGATCCTTCATTACTCTCTATTTCTATTTCACCTTTGTGCAATTTCATGATACTTTTGGCGATATGCAGCCCCAGTCCAGTTCCTCCGGTTTCTCTGCTCCTCGCTTTATCAACTCGGTAAAACCGCTCAAAGATATTATGAATCTCATCCCGCGGGATTCCAATCCCATAATCTTTTACACGAATAATGGCAAATTGTTCTTTCTGCTCTAAGAAAACCTCAATTTTTTCCTGGCTATATTTCATGGCATTGTCCAGCAAAATGATAATTACTTGTTTAATCTTTAATTCATCTGCATGGACAATGATTGGTGACGTGTCATATTCCAATGTTATTTCTCGTCTATAGACATGTTTTAGTTGCTTCAAAATACTTTGGCATAAAGCAACCAGGTTTACTTCGTTGATTTCTAATTCCGTTTCCTTTTCCAGGGTGGCTAAGTCCAAAAACGTATCAGTCATTTTTTGAATTCTCGTTGCCTCAGAATGAATAGCCTGAATGGCTTCGTCAGCCATTTCTTGATTTTCAAGGCCGTGCCTTCTCAGCAGATTTGCATAGCTTTTAATGACCGTTAACGGGGTTTTTAATTCATGGGAGGCATCAGAAATAAACTGTGATTGCTTTGTTAAATTGTCCTGAAGTCTATCTATCATCCGATTAAATGTTCTAGCCAAAGTTTGCAGTTCGTCCTTTGCCCTATTTTGAATGGTGATGGTCTTTGGAACACCGCTTTTTTCAATTTCCTCCATGGTTGTAATCATATTAGAAATCGGTCTCATGATGATATTTGACAGCCATCTTCCTCCGAGTAAAGATAATAAGGCAGCAAGGATCGTACTAAAGATTAAAATCGCTCTAAGAATCTCTTTTCTTGCTTCTAGACCCTGTAATCGTTCTCCAAGCTCGAGGCTTCCTTTCAATTGCTTCGTATTAATCGGAAAATGAACAACCAATACTTGTTCTTCCCCGTTTTTGCCAGAAATTACGTAAGTTTGAGACTGTTGATTTACAGCGTATTTCCCTTTTATCTTTCTGGATAGCACCTTATCGTTTGAAACCTCGTGGACGATTTTGTTCCCGGGCCCGATAATTCGGATATAGGAGTATTCGGATAAAAACCCTTTTAATTTATCCTCCATATCACTAGAGGATTGGCTGTTATCAATTTGTTTTTCAATATCTGCAGCCTTTTGAAAGAGCATATCCTCTTCCATATTGATGGTCGTTTTCATAAATAAGAAGAAGACAACAACATTAACGAGTATTAATATACAAAGCATCCAAGCCGTTGTTAACAGGTTAATTTTCGTCGAAATCTTCATCCGTTTTCTCCTTTATCGTAAAGCCAATCCCTCTCACAGTTGTAATCAACGGGACAGAAAAACCTTCATCCACCTTTTTTCGCAGATGTCTAATAAAAACATCGATTACATTGGTCTCCCCCTCGTAATCATAGCCCCATACATTAAGGATGATGTTCTCTCGGGTAACCACTTTGTTTTTATTCATGACTAAATAGACCAAGAAGTCATATTCCTTCGGTGTTAATGTAATAAGTTTTCCATCCCTTTTGACTTCTCTTGATTCCTTATTGATGATTAGATCCCCAACAATTAATTGAAGTTTTTCCCCATTCGGGCGATTCCGCAGGCACGCACGAATACGAGCTAGCAGTTCTTCGATTTCAAAGGGCTTTGTGACATAATCATTAGCACCATGATCCAGGCCTGATACTTTATCAAAAGTTGAATTCCGTGCTGTCAAAAGAATGACAGGAGTCACTGTGTTTTCTCTTCTAAATCTCCTTAATACTTCCATTCCACTTAATTCAGGCAGCATGACATCCAATAAGATTAAATCAACGTCTGTTTGTAAGGCGGTTTTCAATCCAGCCTTCCCATTGTGTTCAACTGTTACCTCATACCCTTCATACTCAAGCTCCATTTTTAAAACCCGGGCAATTTGCACTTCATCCTCGATTACTAAAATGTGTGTTTCCATGAAACATACGTCCTTCCAAAGCTTTTTAAGGAGTTACTATCTTATTGCTTATTTTGAATTTAATATCTCTCCAGTACAAGCCGGAACATTTCAAACAATAAGAAGTTAAAAAAGATCCAGACACCGCCATATACATATCCACCAGCAATGTCGCTTGGCAGCTGCGAAGTTGATGCGATATTAACTATCGCTATTCCTATTAATAAGCTTAAACCAATTAAAGAAACAATAAGGGGAACATAGTTTTTCCTAGAATGACGGACAAGTAAAAATATGCATGTCCCATAAATGATCATCGTTAGAGTACTGCTTAAATCAGGAAAATTACTTGAATGAATTTTGCCTACAAACCCGATTGATTGAAGAAAAGAAAAAGCCTCAATAACTGATTCATGAAACAACCTTGCCCCTAAAATGGGAACAATCAGTAATAAATATTCTAACACCCTATTCTTTCCTTTTCCCCAAATACGGATGACTGTAAATCCAATCATCACACCGAAGGCATACGGAGATTGAAATATTTCAAATACCTTCATCCAACTCATAAATATAGCAGTCTTCACCATATATTCTGTAAGTTCATTAAACTGACTAAACTCACCATATAAATAATCTTGTGCAAGTCCCAGCATCAGAGTAACCATGCCAATAAAAACTAAAGTAAGAAAAGTAAGAAATACTTCCGCTGCTCTTATCGTTTTCAGTCGTTTAACCAATAACCTTACCCAACGAATAAAGAAGTTTTTAATTTGGGCTTTATAAAAACGGTAAACAAAGTAGCCTGCTAAAAATACAGCCAAAACAATAACAAAAATAATGAAGTATTTACTTGCCGTGTGATGGAAAACCTCCCAGCGTGGTCCTAAAATCTTTCCTAAGGTAATAAAGCAAATCCCCCATAAGAAAGATCCTATATAAGCAGGAATGATAAATTTTTTAAACGGCATTTTTGAAATCCCGGATATATAACCAGTGAAATGCCTAATTCCAGGTATAAAATAAGCAAAAATCAACAGTTTACTGCCGTACCGTTCAAACCAAGCAGCTATTTTCTTATACCGTTCGGGTCCAAGATGAATATATTTTCCGTATTTTTCTATAAGTTTATATCCTCCCACTTTCCCAATCCAGTACGTTGCGGTTATTCCTGCGCCACCCGATAAAAAAACGGTCAGAAGTGCTAAAATATAATTCATTTTTCCCTGATAGACAAAATAGCCAGCATAGCTCATTAAAAATTCTCCTGAAATAGGCAGAGCCATTAATTCCAGGAAAATCCCAATAAATAGGATCAGATAACTATGCTGTTCAAATAAAGTAATTAAATGTGACATATACATGCCTCCAAAATTTTTAAAAAGGAAAACAAAAGGTCGTTTAAATACAATTTAGCACGATAAATCCATATATTTACTATTTTAATGAATTCTTAATCCTTTATTAAGAAAACAAATAGGCGAATGGATAAAATAAAAAAGCTATGAATATGAAGGTTCCTAGCTTTTTTAAAAAGGAAAACTTAATTAAATTTTTTTGACCCGAATTGGACTGACCATTAAAAGGGCAAGGATTAAGGTAATCCATGCATTACTATATGAGAAGAATCCCATTCCCGCAAGCGGCAGGCCGGCAGCTGGAATCGGCAGCCCCTTAAAATAGCCGATGGTCGGCTTGACACTAAACCTCGCTAATCTTAATGCCCCCATCATCGGAAAAAGGATAAATGCCAGAGAAGTTAGAATGGATGGTGCTGCTATTGAATGAAATAAAAGTGCCGGTGCCACCCCAAAACTCACAATATCTGCCAAGGAGTCCAATTCAACCCCTAATTCACTGTTCACTTTTAATTTTCTTGCAATCCTTCCGTCAAGAAGATCTAACACAGCTGAAAAAAATATAAAGATCGAGGCCACTTCGATAAACCCACTCATATTTAAAGTAATAGAAAGAACACCGCACAATAAATTTCCTAATGTAAATAAATTAGGAATCGCTTTTATTAAATGTTTGAACAAGGTTGTCCCCCCTGACTTTTAAATCCCCATTTTTTTAGCTTTTTCTATATATTCTTCCGTTATTCTTAGAAAGTTTTTTCCATCTTAATGAAATATTAATCTTTTATTAAGTGAACAAACAGACTCGTTATATATACTTTGAAGTGCCCAATTTTATTGCAAGTCCAATCATGAATTCACAGCAGAAAACAATCATGTTAAATCATAGATGGAGTAATGGGAGGAAAAACAATGAAAAAGTTAGTAGAGGCAACCATGCAAAGAGCCATTCTTATGATTGTGTGTGTTGTCATAATCTTGGCCTGGGGCGGGATTTCAGCTTACCAGATGCAGCGGGATTACTTGCCTGGGATTAACAATACGACCCTGACAGTAAGCATGAGAGTTCCGGGGTATCAAGCGGCTCAGGTAAAACAGCAGGTTACTGATAACCTTGCGGGTGCCGTCAAAACAGTGGATGGTTTGTCCAATGTAGAAACAACCTCTTATGACGGCGGCTTATTTATGAGTTTGTATTTTCCAATGAATACAGACATGAAACTAGCCGAGGACCAAGTAAATAAAGCCTTGGCAAATGCCGACCTTCCGTCAACGATTACAAGCACTCCTTCAGTGACTCGATTAACAACAAGCTCATTTCCAATTTTGACTTACAGTGTAACAAGCTCTAAATTGGATGAACAAACACTGCGTTCCACTGCAACTCAGGAAATCATTAAACAATTAAAATCCGTTCCTGGCGTAGCGGACGTATCAGCAATCGGGGGAGCAAAAGATGGATATGTTTTAACTGTTCGCATGAAAGACCTCGTCAAAAACGGTTTAACATTAGATGATGTGAATAAATCATTTGCTTTGGCTGTTCCATCCATGCCACAAGGGAACATTGTAAACAATCAATTATCCATTCCAGTATCTTTTGATGGGCTGCCATTAACAGAGCAGCAAATGGAAAACGCAATAATTAAGAATAAGGAAGGAAAAGTAATTCCTGTATCGGCATTCGGTACCATTACCCATTCCTTAAATGACGTGAAGACCGTCTCAAGAACAAATGGAGCACCAAGTGTTACTTTGAATGTAATCAAAACCCCATCAGCTAATATTACTGATGTCGCAGAACAAGTTAAAGACCGTGTTTCTCACCTTAACTTGGTTTCAGTAAATCCAAAAGACGTTTCGTTCCAAGTTTTACTTGACCGAGAAAAAGAATTAAACAGCTCTCTTTTCGGTTTAGTTCGAGAAGGTTTGCTCGGCTGCTTATTCTCTATGGTCTGTGTGTTCTTCTTTTTCCGAAATGTAAGATCGACACTGTTAATTGCGATTTCGCTGCCAATTTCATTGTTAGCGACAACGGCTTTCTTGAAATCAATGGGCATCACATTAAACATCCTAACGGTTTCTGGATTAATCGTTGCGATGGGACGAATTGTCGACGATTCCATCGTTATCTTAGACAACATGTATCGAAAACGGGAAGAATCGAAAGATAAACCGCTGCTTTCCATTCTTGCTTCATCTGTTGTTGAAATGATTCCAGCAATTTTAGGCTCTACCTTAACGACTATTGCGGTTTATATTCCAATTGCCTTTGTTGGCGGCGTCATCAGTGCTTCATACAGCGGATTCGCTTGGTCTGTCGTGATTGCGCTTATCATTTCATTCTTTGTTGCCATGCTTGTCATTCCTGCTCTTGCTTTTATGGGATGGAAAGGCGGAAACAGCGAAAAACAAACGGTCAAGCTCGATTCAAAAATGAAACCAATTTTACAATCTGCATTCAAGCATAAAAAAGCGATGATTATTGTTTCGATCCTAGTCTTTTTAGGCGCCGGCATTTATTCTGCGTTCCTTCCAGTAAGTCTATTACCTAGTGGAAAAATCGGACAAATTGCCATAAAAGCAGAATTACCTAAAGGAAGCACTCTAATCCAAGTAGATTCTGAAGTGCAAAAAATTGAAACAGCATTAAAAGAAAACCCAAAGGTGGATGCCTATTCTGCCAATTTTGGTTCAACGATGACACCGCAAAGTGATGACGTGTTTGACCAAGGCGGCGGCTTTATCACCTATCCGAATGTCGCTAACCTTTCAGTTGTATTGAAAAACGACAAGGATGCAGATTCTGTCATTAAACAGTTACAAAAACAGCTTCCATCATTATCTAAGGATGTTACTTATACGGTAACAAGCCAGAACATTTCTGGTGATGATGCACAAATGCGGATCTTGTTTACTGGTTCCGACCAAGCGACATTGGATCAAGTAGCGCAAGAAGCCAGAACAAACCTATCGAAAATTGCAGACTTGAGTGTCGATGGAAAGGTTGATTTAACAAACGGTGCACCTAAGTACAAGGTGACATTTGACCAAAATGCGATAGAGGATAAAGGGGTTAAAGTGGCGGACATTCTGACCGTAGTGAACCGTTACATGTCTGCCTCTAAGGATGCCACGATTACCGTTGATCATAAGGCATTTCCTGTGGACCAATATTTAGATCAAATCGCTTCGGGCAGCAACTCAAATATTACATTAGAGGCTTCTGCGGATGATGTTTTAGCTTCGCTTGCCGCTGAAACATTTACAGGCAATAATGGTGATTTAGTCCGTTTTGACCAAATTGCTAAAATCTCAAAAGACCAGTCCCCATCAACCATTAGTGAACGAGATGGGCAGCCATTCTCTCTGGTGACAGCACAGATTACATCCAATGATATTGGTAAAGTGTCCAGCCAAGCAGAGAAAGCTCTAAGCAGCATGAAACTTCCTAAAGATGTAACGTACTCATTAGGTGGAATCTCTGAACAAGTAAAAGACATGATTTTTGATATGTCAGTTGCAGTTGTCTTTTCCATCCTGTTAGTATTGCTCATTACTTCTTCTATCTTCAAGGGATGGAAGGCGCCATTATCAGTATTATTAAGCATTCCGCTAGCATTAAGCGGTGTGGTTATTGCGTTAATTTTATTCCATGGTGAATGGAATTTAGCAGCATTAATCGGCATTCTAATGCTTACAGGTATTGTCGTAACGAATGGAATTGTGTTGATAGACAAAATTGAAAGAAATCGAAAAGAGGGCATGCCTGTTGAGGAAGCAGTTTTGAATGGCAGTCTTTCAAGGATTAGACCGATCTTGATGACAGCAGCAGCAACGGTCCTTACCTTATTGCCGCTGGCATTTTCTCATAATGCAGATACGGTGATTTCGCAAACACTTGGTATCGTCGTGATCGGCGGTATGGTAACATCGACCATCAACAGCTTTATTATCATTCCGATTATTTATCAATGGCTGCATAGAAAGACATCAAAAAATATATCGATGAATTCAAAAAGTATCAGCTAAAAAGCTTATAAAAAATGGCTTGGAGTAATTATAAAAAAGGTGACTGACACATTTTTGTGCTGTCACCTTTTTTTATCGTTAGAATGTCACCAGCATATCCCATGATGTTCCATCAACACCAATCTTTTTAAAGCCAAATCGTTTGTATAACTGCAGGGCAGGATTGTCTGGGTCAACGCTTAAAGAGATTCCTTTATATCCGGATTCTTTTGTGATTCTTAGTATTTCGCCAAGCAGAACAGTCCCTATCCCCTTTCCCCGGTATTCCGGCATAAGCGCCATTCCCAATAGAGGAGTTTGACTGTCGATATAGCCGTAGGTTTTATTGAATTCATCGAACAATCGAACCCAAACCGCACCGATGGGTTGATGATCATTATCCTCTGCAATAATGGCCGTATCTCCGTTTCTGCCCCAGCCTTTTAGAGACTTTTCAATATGTGGTTCGTTCAAAATATCCCTGGATGGCCTCGGCTGCCCTTCCGGTATATAGATAGCTTGATAGAGCATTTCCCATAAAAATTGTTCATCTTTATTGGTCGCTAGTTTGATACTATAACCGTTCAAATGCTTCCCTCCTTAATTTTTTGCAATAATTGCATCAATTTTATCTCTGCCATAGAAGATAGCTTGTGACTATGGCCATAAAACTCTAAATGCGATGTAACTTGATTCGGCACTACCACACAATGAACTCCTGCTTCTCTCGCCGCTTTAAGTCCGTTCAAGGAATCCTCAAAGGCAACAGCTTCGGATGGTTTGATTCCTAGTGCTTTGACAGCTTGAATATATAATTCTGGGTCCGGTTTCACTTTTGAAACATCGTCCCTCGTTTTAATCACATCAAAATATTTGAGAATATTGAGCCTTTGCAAAAAGCCTTCCACCCATTCACGTGTCGAGCTAGATGCTAACCCAATTTTCAATCCTAATTCTTTTGCTGCTTTAAGGTAGTCCCTTACCCCTTCTCTCGTGGCGGGCTCCTTCGTTTTTTCTAAAACTAATTCTTTGACAGAGTTTTCGATGACTTCGGGATTAACTGGTGTCGAAAGGTTTTCTTGGATATACGCAAATAATTCTGTGTCTTCTGTTCCTATGACTTTGGAAAACTGCTGCAGCGTAAGGTTTATTCCATAGCCTTTTTCTAGGACTTCCTTATAAGCCTCGAACCAGATTGTTTCCGTATCCACAATTAGTCCGTCGAAATCAAATATGATTGCTTTCAATTTATGTATCACCTCATTTAATTTAGACGAAAGTTTCCGGAAAAGGTTTTATCGGGTCGGAATGTTTTTGCTGGGGTTATTATAATTTAAAACGACCGGAGCATCGTTTTTTTATATCGTTCGGGTGTTATAAGCCTTTCATAATGACTGGAGCCTTGAATTTTTAAGCTGTTCAGGAGTTATAGCTCTTAATAAGATTGCGGTACCCTATTGGAAAAATGTGTTAAATTTTATCTAAGTAATTGCTGCCCCATGGGGAATCGAGGATTTGATTCATATGGAAGTTAAACCTACCCCATTTTTTTTGGCAAATATGGAGCTTAATAAAGTTTATTTTAATCGGGTTAAAACAAAGAAATGGGAAGGGACATGGAGTCAATTAAAGATATTGACCTAATCATCAGATAGCGAAAATCTTCACAACTTCCACATAAGTTCCCTATAAGTTCTACACAAGATACTATTAATATAAAAGTAACTTAATTAGGAAATAAGTTCATTGAACTCATTTCTTAAAACTTCCCATAATTTTGATTGGTGCTTGCGCCAATCTATTTTTTTTGCTTTAAAAATAAAGCCCCTCACTTTAGAGTAAAGTGAGGGGCTAATTTTTAAAAGGTTTCCGCAAATGTCTGGCTTTCTGTTTCAAATGGGTTGTCTTCAATTTCGAAGCCAAGGTCCTTAATTAGTTGATAGTCTTCACTAGCCCCTTGGCCGGCAGTTGTCAGGTAATCGCCGACAAAAATGGAGTTGGCGATAAACAGTCCCAGATTCTGAAGTGATCGTAAGTTAAATTCACGGCCGCCTGAGATGCGGATTTCTTTTGTCGGATTGATGAAGCGGAACAGTGCCAAAATTTTGAGGCAACGTATTGGTGTCAGCTCGTTTAGATCCTCTAGCTTCGTTCCTTTGATCGGATGAAGGAAATTAACCGGAATGGAATCAGCATCCAGTTCCCTTAACGCAAAGGCCATCTCAACGATATCATCATCGGTTTCTCCCATTCCGCAAATAACACCGGAGCAAGGGGAAATCCCCGCTTTCTTCACATTTTCAATCGTTTCGACACGGTCGTCATAATCATGTGTAGTCGTGATATTAGCATGGTGATTGGCACTTGTATTGATATTGTGATTGAAACGGTCAACCCCTGCCTCTTTCAGCCTGACTGCCTGCTCTTCGTTGACCAGCCCCATACAAGCGCAAATCTTGATTTGCTCAACCTCGCTCTTAATCTCTTGAACTGCTGAAATGACGGTATCGACCTCATTGTTGGTCGGTTTCCGGCCACTCATGACGATACAGTATGTACCAATTTTGTTTTTCTTTGCTTCCTTGGCACCCTCGACAATCGTCTGCTTGCTGATAAGGGTATACCGGTCGATTTCGGTTTTCGCATTAATCGACTGCGCACAATAGCCGCAATCCTCCGGACATAGGCCGCTTTTGGCGTTAATGATTAAATTTAACTTTACCTTTTTCCCATAATAATGCCGGCGGATTTCATAGGCGGCATTGACCAGCGACAAAATTTCATCGTCTTTGGAAAGCAGGATTTCCTTGGCTTGCTCTTTTGTTAAAACATACCCATCAATCACTTCGTTTGCTAGATTAGACCAACTCACATTATCACCTCTAATTTTATTTGTTAACTATAAATACAATTTGGTTTACAAATAAAATTATAAAGCAATTATTCTGTAAATTAAACCATTTTGTACCAAAGTTTTAAGAAAGGTTTTCGAGGAATTGGGGAAATACAGGTTTTTGAGCAAGGTAACAAGAGTAAATCTTCACAACTTCCCCACAACTTTCCCCCAACTTCTACATAACTTTTCACTATTATAAAAGTAACTTAATTAAGAAATAAGTTCCTTGAACTCATTTCTTAAAACTTCCCATAATCTTGATTGGTGCAGTCACCAATCTATTTTTTTTGCCCTTTTTTCCAATTCATTGTTAAGATTCAATTAGAATATATTTTTATTAGAGAAGGAGGAGTCCAATGCACATAGAAGATTTTTCGCCGACACAAGGGTTTGCCAGGATGTTAGACAAGGAGGATGCCCTATCGAGGTTCCGTGATGAGTTTTACAAAAAGCCAGATTCCATTTATATGGACGGGAATTCGTTAGGACTACTTTCCAAACGGGCGGAACGTACACTTCTCGATACTATCGAGGATTGGAAGGACTATGGAATTGACGGCTGGACAAAAGGAAAGCAGCCATGGTTTTTCCTGTCAGAAAAATTAGGAAAAATGATTGCACCGCTTATAGGGGCAGCTCCTGACGAAGTAATTGCAAGCGGTTCCACTACTACTAATCTCCATCAGCTTGTTGCTACTTTTTATAAACCAACAGATTCCCGCATGAAAATATTAGCAGATGAATTAAATTTTCCTAGTGATATTTATGCTTTAAAAAGCCAGCTACAAGTTCATGGTCTTGATCCAGAAACTCACCTTATATCCGTGAAGAGCCGCGATGGTAGATTCATAAAAGAGGCGGATATAATCGAAGCCATGGCTGAAGATATTGTCTTGATAATCCTTCCGACGGTATTGTACCGCAGCGGTCAGGTGCTGGATATGAAACGGTTAACCTTGGAAGCACACAAGCGCAATATTTTAATAGGCTTTGATGCCTGCCATTCAATTGGCGCCATCCCCCATTCCTTCAGCGAATGGGATGTTGATTTTGCCTATTGGTGCAATTACAAATATTTAAACGGAGGGCCTGGGGCCGTCGGTAGTTTGTATGTGAATCGAAAACATTTTGGGGCATCCCCTGGTTTAGCCGGATGGTTTGGCTCGAACAAAGAGAAGCAATTTGACCTGGAGCATACCTTTACACCGGCGGAAACAGCGGCCGCTTATCAAATTGGCACACCGCATGTTTTGAGCCTCGCCCCGCTAATTGGCTCCTTGGAGATGTTTGCTGAAGCCGGGATTGAGAATATTCGGCAGAAATCTTTGCATCTTACCCAATATCTAATGAAATTAATTGAACATGAGTTAGCTAACATGAATTTCGTCATCAGAAACCCTCGTGAGGATTCCCGCCGCGGTGGACATGTCAGTCTTGAGCATGATGAGGCGGCCCGAATTTGCAAAGCATTAAAGGAAAATGGGGTCGTTCCAGATTTCCGTGCTCCTAATATTATCCGGCTGGCTCCGGTTGCCCTTTACAACACCTTTGAAGAAGTTTGGAAGGTTGTTCAAGTTTTAAAGATCATTATGTCGGAAAAACAGTATGAAAAGTTTGTTAATGAGCGGGATATTGTCGCGTAGCCTTAGGTCTTTTTTTTAAAAATTTCCTAAAGGAGCCTAGATATATGGAAAGCGATGCGCAAGACCAAAACTTGGATTTAGACAAGGAAATTCAGACTGACTTTCAAAAAGAAATGTCCTACGGAGATTATCTTCATCTCGATAAAGTTTTATCAAGCCAGAACCGGTTATCCGACCACCACGATGAAATGCTGTTTATCATCATCCACCAGACGAGCGAGCTATGGATGAAGCTGATTCTGCACGAATTGAACGCCGCCATCCAATGTATTCTCCGAAACGATTTGGAGCCATCATTCAAGATGCTGTCGCGCGTTTCTAGGATTCAGCAGCAGTTAATCCAGGCGTGGAATGTTCTCACGACCTTGACGCCTGCTGATTACATGCAATTTCGCCATAAACTTGGACGTTCTTCTGGGTTCCAATCGTATCAAAATAGGTTGATTGAGTTTGCTTTAGGTCAGAAAAATCCTAGGACATTGGCTGTTTATCGGCATCAGGCTGATCTATATAAAAAGATGTGCGATGCTCTTGGCGCGCCCAGCATTTATGATGCAGCCATCTCGGCCCTTGCGGCTAATGGATTACCTGTTGATAAGGTTGTTCTGAAACGAGATTGGTCGGTGTGTTATGAGCCGAATAACAGTGTCGAGGAGGCTTGGCTGACGGTTTACCGCAATACCGATAAATACTGGGACCTCTACGAACTGGCTGAAAAGCTGGTCGACATCGGTAATCAGCAGCAGCTTTGGCGGTTTCATCATATGACGACAGTGGAGAGAATTATTGGGCATAAGAAGGGAACTGGCGGATCCTCCGGTGTTACATATTTAAAAAAGGTCATTGACCATCAATTCTTTCCGGAGCTCTTGAGCCTCAGGACAAAGCTGTAATACACTTAGGCTATAAATGTGTTGGAGGCGGTATTTAAATGAATAAATGGATAGATATTTCGCAGCGGTTGCACAACAATATTACGGTTTGGCCGGGGGATACCCCTTTCTCTTATCGGGTGAGTTGGAGTATGGAAGAGAGCGGCTCTTGCAATGTCGGCGAAATCAATATGAGTGCTCACACCGGCACCCATATTGATGCCCCCTACCATTTTGATAATGATGGAAAAAGGGTAATTGATTTGGATATTAATTTGTATATTGGTCCGGCGCGGGTTGTTCATTTGCCGAATATGGCGAAAATAGGAGTTAAGGAGCTTAACGGTGTGGATTTGGAAGGGGTTGAGCGGCTTTTAATTCGGACTGATGCTTGGTCAGACCGTCGTGCGTTTCCTAGCTCAATTCCCCCAGTAGAGCCTGAGTTAGCGGCTTATCTTTCTGAACGGGGTGTACGGCTGCTTGGACTCGATTTGCCATCCGTGGATGAGTTGGATAGTAAAGAACTTTCCGCCCACCATGAGCTTACTCGCTGTGGGATTCATATTTTAGAGGGATTGGTCTTGGATGAGGTGGAGCCAGGGGATTATGAGTTGGCTGCATTGCCGCTGCCTTTGGTGGAGGCTGATGGGAGTCCAGTGAGGGCTGTGATTAGGAAATTAGGGTAGAAAGATCCCTGCAGTTCAATTCTTAAAGTCCATTTTTCAAATATTAATTGATTTTGGGAAATTTACCCTTTATAATAAATCCAATATATTCATCATAAGCGATGACGAGGAAAAGTAAAATGACGATACTTTCACCAGAGAGCTTCGGGAGCTGAAAAGAAGCAAAGTGACTCATTTGAACAATGGCCTCTGAGCTCCGTTCTGAACGTTACACCCTGTAATTAGTAGGCTGCGGCGAGAGTTGGTACTCGTTATCAAAACCACAGTATCGAACATCAACGTTCCGTACTTGCAGAGACTGATTGCGTGAGCAATTAGTAAATTAAGGTGGTACCACGGGATATTAATACAACCCCGTCCTTATCTATTTTCTATGGATAAGGGCGGGGTTTTTTGTTTTTCAAAAAAAGGAGGTAATCGAAAATGAATGTATTTATTGGAGGAGCATGGCCGTATGCGAATGGATCACTGCATCTCGGCCATATCGCAAGCCTTTTGCCGGGCGATATTTTGGCCCGTTATTATCAGCAAAGAGGAGAAAATGTATTGTACGTTTCGGGAAGTGACTGCAACGGGACGCCGATTGCCATCCGCGCCAAACAGGAAGGTGTCTCCCCTAAGGCAATTGCCGACCGCTACCACAACGAGTTCGACGACAATTTTAAAAGGCTGGGATTTTCATACGATTGTTACACGAGAACAGATTCAGAGCATCACCATAAAACGGTACAGCAAATTTTCCTGGACCTCATCAACAATGGCTATATTTATAAAAAAGAAATCGAGCAAACGTATTGTGAATCCTGCGAGCAGTTTCTCCCTGACCGATACGTCGAGGGGATTTGTCCCAATTGCGGTCAGCCATCACGCGGCGACCAATGTGATTATTGCTCCACCATTCTGGACCCAATCGACCTATTAGAGAAAAAGTGTAAGCTATGTGAGAATACTCCGGCCATTAGGCAAACAGAGCACTTCTATTTTTCATTAAAGAATTTCAAAGAACCGCTCACAAACTTGGTTTCCAGAGCTAAAGAGAATGCTGCCTGGCGGGAAAATGCTATCCATTTAACTGAAAGATACATCAACGAAGGCTTACAGGACCGGGCTGTCTCTAGAGATTTACCAGTGGGAATCAGCGTTCCTGTAAAAGGCTATGAAGAGAAAAAAATCTATGTTTGGATTGAGGCAGTCTCGGGGTATTATTCCGCCAGCAAAAAATGGGCCTTAGATTCCGGAAAAAATGATTCAAAATTTTGGGGTGAGGAGGCCGTTTCTTATTATGTGCACGGAAAAGACAATATTCCTTTTCATAGCATCATTTGGCCAGCGATTTTACTCGGCATTCAAAACAAAAAGCTGCCAGACCATATTGTTTCGAATGAATATTTAACTCTTGAAAAGAAAAAGATTTCGACCAGCCGCAATTGGGCTGTGTGGGTGCCGGATATTTTGGAAAAATATCATCCCGATTCGATTCGCTATTTTTTAACGATTAATGCACCTGAGAATCGAGATACTGATTTTTCCTGGCGGGAATTTATTTATAGCCACAACTCCGAGTTGCTTGGCGGGTATGGGAACCTGGTCAATAGGACGTTGAAGTTTATTGAAAAATACTACGGGGGACGTGTACCAATTGGTTCTATTAAACCTGATATTCAAACAAAAATTAAAAAGGCCTATCAGACGGTCGGTAAGAATATTGAAGGCGGACATTTCAAACAGGCATTAGAAGAGGTTTTCAGTCTTGTCCGCTACACGAATAAATATTTTGACGAACAAAAGCCATGGAAACAAATTGCTGAAAATAAAAGCGAATGTGACCAAACCATTTTCAATTGTACGATCGTCATATTGAATTTAGCGCAATTATTAGCACCGTTTTTGCCGTTTTCCAGCAAAGAGGTCAATCAGATGTTTGCTCGTTCCGAATTTACATGGGAATCTATCGACTCTATCCCGGACAAAATTACTGAAGTGAAGCCATTATTTGAACGAATTGACGTGAATGCCATTCAAGATGAATTAGAAAAGTTAAATACCCAATCCAATTAAAAAAGCTAGCCTTCGCTAGCTTTTTATCTATATTTATTGATTTCCGTCACCAGCGTCTGCAGTGCTTCCCCTTGCTGAGAGCGCTTCATATTCTGGCGCATTTCCGCACTTTTTTGGTCAAGCGATTCTAAATGTTTCAAAAGTGACTCGCTAGTTAATTTTTCTTCTTCAAGGGTGAGGGAGAATCCTTTTTGCGCAAAGGCTTTTGCGTTTAAAATCTGGTCGCCCCTGCTTTGCTGCAGACCGAGTGGAACAATTAACATCGGGATATTTAATGCCAAAAATTCAAAAATGGCATTAGAGCCTCCTCTTGTAATCACCAGGTCTGTTGCTGCTAAAATATCCGAGAGCTCTTCATGTACATATTCAAATTGCTTGTACCCTGGAACACCTTCAAGGCTGGGGTCAAGGTTATTTTTTCCACACAAATGAGCAATTTGGTACTTTGCCGTCAGCTCTTTGAGCGAGCCTCTTACTGCCTCATTGATCTTTCTTGCCCCCAGGCTTCCACCCATAATGGTCAGAATCGGCCGGCCGCTAGTGAACCCTAGGAAGCGTCTCCCCCTGTCCGACGAGCCTTCTAAAATTTCCTTCCTTATTGGTGAGCCAATGGCCTTCACTTTACCTTTCGGAAAATATTTTTCCGTCTCTTCAAAGGATGTAAAGATTTTGTCCGCGAACCTTTGGGAAATCTTATTCGCAAGACCCGGGGTCATATCACTTTCATGTATAAAGATCGGGATTTTCAAAGAACTGGCCGCAATAATGACCGGCACAGACACAAATCCACCTTTTGAAAACACCAAATCGGGCTTTAATTTTTTCAGTACCCTTCTTGCCTCCAGGCATCCCTTTAACACCCGGAAGATATCCTTTACATTTTCAAAATCAATATACCTTCTCAGCTTCCCGCTGCTTATTCCGTAATAAGGGACTTCAATTTTTTCAATTAATTCCTTTTCAATGCCCTTTTTGGAGCCAATATATTTTATATCCCAGTCATTTTTTATCTCACTGATGATGGCGAGATTGGGTGTAACATGGCCTGCGGTACCCCCGCCTGTAAAAACAATCGTCTTTTTCGACATTTCTGCCTCCTACAACATTGCATAATAGAATAATTATATGAAATTGTTGAAGGCAATACCATCTTTTAGAATTTTATTTTTTCAACAGATAAAGATATTTCGGTATAATTCCATAATTGTCCAGTTCAAAAAATAAACCCTTTGAATACATTGTATTACCTCGTAAAAAGGAGGTGAGGTTATGTACGGCTACAACAATAGCTTCGTTTTAATTGTTGTTCTGTTCATCCTATTGATCATTGTAGGAACAAGCTTCGGCAGATACTAATTTAGTTTGGACAACCCTCCTAAAACCTCCAACCGTTTTGAAGCGTGGCAGCCACCACGCTTCTTTTTTCATTTTATTACAATAAGTACGAAAAAGACCAAACCTGGATTTGGTCTTTTTAACGTTCTTAGGCCACTTTAATTGCTTTGCCAAACGGCACTCTAGGAAGGAATACACCTGGTACGAGCCAAAACATTTCATAATCAAGCTTTTCTAAGTCCTCAGAAAAAAAGCCGGTAACATCGGTAATATAAAACAGCGTATCAATTTGTTCTTCCTTTGCCCACTCAAGAACTAATGTATAGGAGGATTTCCCGTGAGAATACCATTTAATGGTGTCACTTTTTATCGGAGAAATGCTCCTTATTTTAAAATCTGCTTGAACCAAAATCGTATCGGGTTTGACTGTTTCAAACAGTTTGACTATGTTATTGATGAGAATCGTTGGGGCATCATTACTGGAAGTGTCCACTGCCAAGGCCACCTTTTTATCCTGACGTTCCTGAATCATCGAAAGAATCCGCTTATGCCATTTCACACCGTTTCCCCCTTTGCAATATTCAAGCGACCGCTATTATTTTCGGTAAGAAAGAAGCGGTTTATGATTGGATAAATGCGCCAGAAAAATGGGGTAACTAAAGTATTTCATGGGGGAAATTATGCTTATTAAAATAAATTTTTTACGGTTTATCTTAGTGGTTTAAGGGTGAGAATACTTGATGTTAAAACAACATATTGAAAGGATCAATCGCTTGATTCAATCCGCCGCTCACCACACGTAAATGCAGTTTTAAGCTTCATAAAATCATACATAAGGGCTGCCTTCCGCCCTTTATCCGTATGCCTGTTTCTTTTATGTTTCAGGCATTCCATAAACTCAAAATCGCATTGGCATGGGTCGATTCCTTTGCTTAAACAAAAGTCATGCCCCTGACAGCATTCATCAACATCATTAATCGGGGCTCCCGGCCCGCTGCAGCCTGGTCCTCACCAGCGGTAGCCAGGGAATACGCAAAAGCGAAATGGGTTTCGGTATTCGCGGTTGTGCACTTGTTCCACCTCCCTTAAGGTTGTCCTTATACTACTAAAATATGTACAACCTATGGAAAGGGAATTGGCGCATTTACTATTTTAAATTACTAAATAAAGCGGGACCCGTCTCAGAATCCTGTGAAATAAGACCTACCTTTTCTAAATTCGCCACAATAAAAAAAGGTGCCTGACACCCTCAGGGTCAGACACCTTTTTTTATTACTATGCTGCTAATTCTTTTGGTTCTTCGTCAACCTTATGGCCTTCCCATCTTGAGATCACGATGGCAGCTAAGGAGTTACCGACGATATTGACGCAGGTCCGCGCCATGTCAAGGATACGGTCGATTCCGGCGATGAAGGCAAGGCCTTCTACTGGGATACCTACGGTTCCCAAAGTGGCAAGAAGAACAACGAATGATACACCTGGAACTCCGGCAATCCCTTTAGAGGTAATCATCAATACAAGCACCAACGTGATTTGGTGGCCGATGCTCATATGGATTCCGTACATTTGTGCAATAAACAACGCCGCAATTGCTTGGTACAAGGTAGAACCATCGAGATTAAAAGAATAGCCCGTTGGTATAACGAAGGAGGTAATCGCCTTTGGACAGCCGAGTTTCTCCATTTTTTCCATAATTTTAGGAAGAACTGTTTCCGAGCTTGCTGTAGAATAACCTAATAATAGTTCGTCTTTCAAATATTTCAACAGCTTGAAAATATTAAAGCCGACTAGTTTAGCTGTTAATCCTAAGACCACTAAAATAAAGAACGCCATGGCACCGTACACAACGATGACCAATTTTCCTAAAGGAATTAGCGAAGATAACCCAAATTTTGAAACCGTTACACCAATTAAGGCAAATACACCAATTGGAGCAACCTTCATAATTTGATTGGTCACATAGAACATAGCATCAGCTGTTCCCTTGAAGAAATTGATTATCGGGGTTCCTTTTTCCCCAATGGCGGCAACGCCCAATCCGAACATGACGGAGAAGAAGATGATCGCTAACATATCACCGTTCGCTAATGACTGCATGATATTGGTCGGAACAATATTGACAAAGGTATCAGCCATTGAATGGGTTTCTGTTGTTTTGGCAGTTTCCACATACGTGTTAATGTCAGTTTTCGTTAAGTGAGAACGGTCAACGCCAGTCCCTGGATGGAAGATGTTACCGGCCAAAAGACCAACAACAATGGCAATTGTTGTAATGATTTCAAAATATAGCAGCGTTTTGCCGCCGAGTTTCCCTAAAGATTTCATATCACCGGTACCGGCAACCCCTACTATGATACTCGAAACCACAATTGGTACGACAATCATTTTAATTAACCGAATAAAAACGTTTCCAATTGGCTGTAAATAATCTGCAATATGCGGGTTTCCATAGAAAATGGCACCAACAATAATACCAAGCACTAAACCAATGAAGATTTGCCAAGCCAAGCTAATTCTTTTCATAACATGCACCTCTCTTGTTGTAATGTTTAAATTGCATAGAGGAATTATTCATTCTACCTCTTTTCTTTCAAAAAACAAATGAAGATAATCACAATTTTATCGCCTAATATAATTTTATTTTCAAACGGCATACAAATCAATGGCAAAGAAATACCATTTTAAAGTAATTCATTAGGACTATTTTAAAAATAAAATTATTTCGAAATATTAAATAATTATGTATATCGAACCATAACGAAAAAAAACCCTGTTTCCAGAGTTCTATGCTGCTTATTATTGCCTAAATATTCGTCAGCATTTGTTTAATCTTTATACATTCGTGATAAAATTTTTCAGGTTCTTCAAAGTTCAATAGATGGGCTGAGTTTTCAAACCAAACAAATTCCTTATGCGGGCATTTTAGTGCGTCAAAGTATTGTTTGGCCAAGGCGGATGGTGTTTGATAATCCTGCCTGCCGCCAAAAATATAAACCGGCACCTCAAGCTTTATCGCATTCGTTATGAAATCGATCGGCAACAGCTCTTCCCACATAGTTTCCAAACAAAATTTTCCTGCTTTTATGTAGGAGAACCAGTCCTTCAGCGTGTATTCATTGGCGAACAGCATGTTAGAATAAATCAAATTAAAATCATTGACCCCGATATAGGAACCGCCAAACTTTGTCAGCCATTTTCTTTGGACGTTTAAATAGTCCATGTCAGCAGGATTATAAACAAGCCCTTCCAGTTCCTTAAGAGCTTTCACGTTTTTTTGTTCACGGGCCTTGTTCAATGTATAGTCATATGATAGCTTTTCCCCCGCCCGCATATCGGCCACCTGGCCAATGCCGATATAGCTCAAGATATATTCCGGACATTTCTGAACAGCCAAAATGCCAAGCACCGTTCCCCACGAATGCCCAACAAGAATCAGCTTTTCTTTGTTGAAACGCTTGAGGAGATATTCAATTACTTCGATGGTGTCATTTAATATGTTTTCAATGGTTAGGTCTTCTTTTCGAATATCAGGAGAGTAAGACAAGCCTGCCCCTCTTTGGTCCCAGTTGACGATTAGGAATTCCTTTTCGAGATCCTTTTGAAATTTCGGGGCAAATCCGATCTGTGCCGTCCCCGGTCCGCCGTGCAAAAACAGCATAATCGGCTGGCTAACATCTTCCCCTCTGAATAGCACCCATTGCTTCCGGCCGCCAATCATGACTTCTTCCAATGCCGCAATGGATTCCGTTTGGCTTTCTATCTTTTTCGTTTTTCTTGTGAGCATTTCGTACCACTCCAATAGTTTGGGTTTTTTACCATATCCAACCATATTATAAAGGCTGGAGTCCTCTTTTTATATAAAAATTTTAAGAAAAAATTGTCGGTTTATGATAAATTTAAGTTTAGGAGATTTCGAGATTGGAAGTGATCCATTATGTTGGAAAAATTCACCCTTTATATGACTTCGTTTCAGCAGGATAGAATGATTCGCGTTTATTTGCCTGAATCCTATCAGAGCGGGCAGAAGCGATATCCCGTTCTCTATATGCACGACGGGCAGAATGTGTTTGAAGATGAAGGTGCGATTAAAGGCACTTCATTAGGATTGAAAAAGTATTTAGAGGAATCTGGTCTTGAAATTATCGTTGTCGGGATTGATTTGAATACCGAGGGAGAGGGTCGGATAGACGAATACTGCCCTTGGAAGCAAGGAAAGTTAAGTGAGGAAATATTAGGTTATGCCAGTCCTTCAGGAGGAAAGGGCGAGGACTATTTAGATTTTATCGTTCATGAGTTAAAGCCATTTATTGATCGAAAATATCGGACACTTGAGAATGAAACGGCTATGGCTGGGATTTCATTAGGTGCGATTATTTCCACTTATGCCGCCTGCTGTTATCCGCAGATTTTTAGAAAAGTGGCCGTCCTTTCACCGGGCTATTATCGGAATCAAGAAGCGTTGGAGGATTTTATTAGACAGAGTGATTTGGCGGGTGTGGAGAAATTTTATATGGATATCGGGACGAAGGAAGTTCCGGAAGACCCAGAAGCAAGCAAACTGTTCTTTGACCTTGCCAGACAGGTCTATGACATTATAAGCAGCCAAATAGCCGATACCCGCTTTGTGAGCGTGGAAGCTGGCGAACACCATTATCGTTTTTTCCGGGAGAGAATGCCGGAGATTCTGTCTTACCTGTTTTCGGAAAGGGGATAATAGTGGTAAACAAAGTTGATTGGATCGATGGAGGGCAATGATTAGTCAAAACCGTATTGTTAAGTTTCTTTTTATTGTCATTGGGTTTATCGCACTTGGCTTGGGGATTGTAGGGATTATTCTACCGGTGGTGCCGACGACACCATTGCTGCTGCTGGCATCCTTTTGCTTCATGAAAGGGTCAGAACGGTTTGAGCGCTGGTTTAAAGGGACAAACCTCTATAAACGCCATTTGGAAAGCTTCGTCCGGGAACGTTCGATGACTTTAAGGAAGAAGCTGTCGATATTGTTGTTTGCGGATGCAATGATTGCGATTCCTTTTTTCCTTCATCCAAGCTATATCGTGAAAAGCGTGCTGCTGTTAATTGTCATTTATAAGTATTATTATTTTATTTTTAAAATAAAAACCGTTCGGTCAGATTAAGGCTTAGACGAAGAAAGACAGGAATGCGCTTCCTGTCTTTTATTTTTTTACCGGTGCGACATCCTTATTACGCCGGTTCTTGACCTCATCCATTTTGGAGTAAAAGGTTTCCTCAAGGTCGAGGCCAAAATAATTATAAAGTTTGAGCATGTAGGCGAGGCAGTCAGCTAATTCCTTGCCTATGTCTTCTTTTACAAAATCCTTAGACATTTCGAAGGCCTTCCCTTCCTCCATGCCTTCATGGACTAGAGTCCTTGTCATGTTAAAAGCCTTTCTCAGTTCCTCTGCGACCTCCGCCACTTCTGTTGTCAGCAGCATGTAGTTATTTAAAAGGGAAGCCCGGGCTTCCTCAAAGCTTTCATTGCTGATTTCCCAGTTCATTTCTTTATGGAATTGTTTGGCGAATTCCTGGATTTCTTTCATGGGTGTCCCTCCGATTCTGTTTTTCAGCTGTCTTTAAAAAGAGGCAATTCCTTTATGTACCTTTTGGGCAAATTGAATGAAATAGGCGATATTTCCGTCTCCGGCCATTTTGGGGTTAGAGGCGTCCAGCAAATGGTCGTCCTCTATATGCAGCCATTCCAATGTTCCTTCATCCATTGTTTTAACTGTGGGGGAGGGTTCAATGTTCCGGTTCAATTGGAAATAGTAGACGGATAGTCTTACACCCGACTTGAATTCCAGCGTGGTTAAGTGACTAGATGTTTGAATATCGGACTGTTTTAAACCCGTTTCTTCCTGGAGCTCCCGAAACATGGCATGCTGTGGATCCTCACCAAGTTCGATTTTCCCACCTACACCATTGTAAAGATATTGGTAAGGCGGCTTGTTTCTTTTTAACATTAAGACGCGATCCATTGTGTGATTAAATGCAAAGCCGACTACGTAATGCTTCATCTTGATAACTTCCTTTGACATCAATTAATACATCCTCTTAGTATAGCTCTCCTCAAGACTTTTTTGAATGGTATCGACGCTGGAATCGGGGAGCTTTGCGTGGGCAAAAAGGATCTTAGCCGCAGATGGCAGCAGTTCTTTTTCAATCCAGGACTCTGTATCCCATAAGCCGGAGCGTTTAAAGGCCTTCGCACAATGTATAAAGCATTCTTCTACTTCAACCCCAATGCCTAAAACAGGATTTTTCCCGCCAACTGCCATCTTCTCAAGCAGCTCGTCATCTCTGACTATACAAGCCTTCCCATTGACCCTCAGCGTCTCCCCTAACCCCGGTATGAAAAACTGCAGACCAACTCTGGGATTGGATAAAATATTACGCAATGAATCTACCCTCTTGTTGCCTGGCCGCTCCGGTATGACAAATTGTTTTTCATTTAAAACAAGGACAAATCCAGGCTGGTCTCCCCTTGGGGAAACATCACAAAACCCCTGCTCGTCAGCTGTAGCCATCACTAAAAACGGTGATTTTGAAAGAAATTCCACGCAATGATCGTCCAAATGATGAATGACTTTTTTGGATGCGAGTTCACTCGGTGTTCCCAGCAATGACCGCAGTTCTGCCTCAGTTTCAATAATATCTTTAAACAAAATCCCATCCTCCTAAAGTTTTTAAAAAAATGGATATAAGGCTTTTCCAGTTGTGTTCGAATTTGCAATAAGCGAAATTTTTCGTTTGGCTAAGGAATGGTTTAATGGTATGGCTTTTACAAATGAGTTCCCCAGATTCTTGATACTCATTTCAGGTACCACGGTAATCCCAGACCCGGCCGCAACGTATCCAATTAAAAAATCTCCAAAATCTATTTCTCTAATAATCTTAAGCTCTTTCTCCTGTTCATGGAACATCCTGCTGACACTTTCCCTAATCGTACAGAAGGAAGGATATAATACAAATTCCTCGTCACTAATCTCTTCAATCTGAACAGACTGTTTTCTAGAAAGTTTATGAGAAGTGCGGAGGATCGCATATAAAGGCTCTTCAAAAATTTCCTTTTGCCAATACGTTTTATTGACCGGCATTTCTTCAATGATGGCGGCATCGATTTCGCCATTTTTTAGGAGTTCAAATACTTCTTGAGAGGCATTCTTTATAACAACTTCCACGTGAATCCCTTTCTCCTTCAATTTTAAGATTCGGGACGGGATATAATTGCCGGCCAAACTTGGCAAGGTTCCAATTCTATAACTTCTTATTTCCTTCAAACTGTTAAGATCATTTTGAAGAGTCGATAGATCACCAAGGATTTGCGGCAGCCTTTTGTAGACTAACTCCCCTGCCTCGGTAAGCACGACTCCTGATGTGGACCGCACTAATAATGGCGCATCAAAGAAATCTTCTAATTTCCGAATTTGCTTGCTTAATGCTGGCTGCGATATATTAAGACGTTCACTTGCCTTGGATAGACTTTTTTGATTGACCGTTTCTACAAAACTTCGAAAGTAATCAATATTCATATAGCTCTCATCCTTTTTTTAAAGCCCTTTAGAACATTTTACCATCTTAGATAAACTTCGGAAATGAACAAACTATCTGTCTAGCGAAAGGTAGTATAATGTATGTACAAGTAATGAAGAATTGAGGTAAAAAAATGAAAAGAAGCAAGTCTAACGCGGAACACTACATATGGGGACAACAATGTGACGGCTGGCATTTGGTGAAGGATGCAAATTTGAGTATCATCCATGAACGCATGCCTCCCCACACTGCCGAGGAAAGACATTACCATGTCCAGGCTCGGCAATTCTTTTTCATTTTGTCCGGAACAGCCACCCTTGAGGTTGATGGAAAACGGGTGATTCTCAAACAAATGGAAGGCTATGAGGTGCCGCCAATGGTTCCTCATCAAATTTTCAACGAGACAGACAATGACATTGAATTTCTAGTCACTTCGCAGCCCAATAGCCGAGAAGACAGAATTTCATTGTAAAAAAAGTCACGAGTTGATTTACTCGTGACTTCATCCTTTAAAATTCAAAAATTTCTCCGTTAGACGGGACCGTGACATTACGCAAGCCATTTTTTGCAATATATCCCCTCAACTCTTCCCTGCTCAACAGGCAATGATTCCATGACTCCATGTGAACCACAATAATTTTAGAGGATGGGGCCTCTTCACTTACTCTTTCAATATCCTTAATTCCCATAGTAATCGGATCACCTGTTAAAAACTGCGCCTCCCCGCCATTTAAAATGATGATTTCAGGCGAGGGTTCCGTCAAGGCCTCCTTAACTTCATCGCACCAAATGGTGTCTCCGGCAATATACAGAGAAGGTTCTCCCGCAGAATCCATAATAAACCCGGACACAGCTCCCATCTGCTTGCCTAATTCACCAGTTCCGTGCTGCCCTCCCGTTCTGGTAAGGCGGATCCCATTCCAGTTCTCTTCTTCCTTAATTTTTGTAACGTTGGAAAAACCATGCCCACGAAGCTTTTCTTCATCTTCGGGCTGGCAAAAAATCTTTAAATCCTTCGGTATGGTTTTGATTGCGGCATCATCAAAGTGGTCGCGATGGGAGTGGGTTAAAATGACCGCGTCAATGTCATGGAGGATGGTTTCAATAGGAAGCGGCAATTCCACTAAGGGATTCCTGAACTTATTGGCCGCATTCCCTACCGGATCCATCTCTCCTTTAGAGCTGAACATCGGGTCCACTAAGAAATGATATTGATTCATGCTGATTTTAAGAGTTGCATGTCTGATTAATTGAATTTCCATAGATATCACTCCTGTTTTATTTTTATTGTTTTATCGTGTCGCCAAGAAGTTCATTTGGACGTAAAATTTTTATATTAACATCTAGTTCATTGCCTCGTTGTATTAACCTTTCCTCCACATTTTCTGCTTCGATATAAAATGGAGGATTGTTAAAGGTTCCATAATGAATCGGAACCAGATATTCAGCATTTAATATTTTCGCTGCTTCAACTGCCTCCTCAGGCGTCAAACAGGCTGGCAAACTGCTTTGTGCTTTCAAACCGGCAACATGGAGGATGGGGCCGTTTACTGGAAGACATGCAGCATGGATTGGCCCATACTGCTGCTCCATCCGCCACCAAAAACCATGCCACTGGGTATCTCCGCAGTGGACAATCGTATGGACACCATCATTTACAACCCATGAAACTTGTGGGGAACCAAAACCATCCATTGAATAGGAGGCAGAAACCTTTACATGGTTTACTCTGTAATCCTCATTTGGGCTGACTCCGATTACATTTTTAAATCCACATTTAGCGGCATAGCTCACAGATTCCTTTGGAAGATAAAGAGGAACATCCTCACCGAAGCTAGCCAAGACCGATTGATAATCAAAATGATCCGGATGGAAATGGGTAACCAAAATTGCATCGGGCCTCTTGATAGTCCCAAGCGAAACTAAAGGCTCTAAAGGTTCTCCTAATTTAGCGGCGAGCGGCCAATCCTGCCCTTTAATTGGTGCCCCCAGTGGATCAATAAGGATTGAAGTTTCATTTGATTCCATTACTACAGTTGCCCACGACAGTTTTTTTAATTCCATAAAAGTAACCCCCTAAACCTTTGTTATCTCTATGTTACACCGTTCCATTGTCTGGAAGAAAATACAAATCTGTTATAGGGTTATAACTTTTGATTATCACGAATGTACGGATAAATTTCCTTTTTTAACGGAAACAAAAGCCTTGTCCCATTAGTCTAATATTAAAAGGGGGGAATTTTTTTGAAATTTTTGCTTATGATTCTATTGTTTGCATGGTTTGGGTTAGTCGGATGCAGTTCAGATAAAGAACCCGGTATTGAAGGATATATCGTGAAAAAGGAAGCTGGCAGGATACTGGTTGTTGCCCAAGAGGCAAAGGATTTTAGTTCGACTGGCGGTCTAAAGGAATTTTATAATGCGATTTGGTTTACAAATGCCCCGAGAAAAGTTGAAGCCGGGCAGAAGGTCCAGGTTTGGTTTGATGTGGTGCTTGAGTCTTATCCAGGTCAGGCTAAAGCGAAAAAGGTACTAATTATGCAAGACAATAAGCCCGATAAAGCAAAGTTAAGTGAATTTGAAGTAATTCGGAAGGCGTTGACTTCTCCGGAGATCCATGCTTACGAAGTTCCGGCAATAAAGTCTGTACAGTTCAATCCTGATTATAATACATGGCAGGTTACTGTTAGACAAGGCGAAGATGATTCTATTATTAGTGTGCTTGATACTCCTTGAGATAGAATCTTTTTTGTCTGCTTGGAACAAAATGATAGGTAAGGTTTGCTTAGGAGGCATCAGTTTGAAAAAAGCCATTTTATTATTAATTGCTATTATCATGATTTGGTTTTTCCTGTTCGGAATACGGCTGATTGGTTATTTTTCGTCTATTAATGAAAAAGGTCTGCGCGCCACAGAATGCGGAACAAATGGATGCAGTGACACTATCTTGGTATTAAGCACAATCTGGACATTTTCTTTCTTCATAGTCATTCCCCTTATCCTTCCAATTGCTATTGTCGTTTATTGGAGGATGAAAAAACAATAAAAAATGCTTTACCCGCTTATGTAGGTAAAGCATTTTTCAAATTCTTATTTCTGATAGTTCAGCAGCCAGCCAATTCCAAATCGGTCAACCAGATTGGCATGCAGCGCACCCCAGAACGTTTCTTGTAAAGCAAAGGTAACTCTTCCTTCGCTGCTAAGCGAATCATAGACTCTGGTAATTTCCTCTTCACTCTCACACTCCAACGTGATTCTCACGTTATCCCCTGCATGGACTTTGCTAAAGGTGTCAGAAAAGTGGATGATGCTATCACCTAAATGAAGCTCAGCATGAAGACACTTGCCATCTTCTGTTTGCTGAATGTTTTTAATGTCCCCTCCCAACAAGCCTTGATAATACTCCATTACTGTCAGACAATTATCGATAAAAACATATGGATTTGCACTTTTCATAATAAATTCCTCCTCATAAAAATTACTTGCTTGCGGACTCTTTTAGTTCATTTACAGTGACAAATTTATAGCCTTTGTCGGTTAACGATTGCAAAATCCCCTCCACCGCTTTCAGTTCTTCAGCGGACCCACTGTACCAAGGGTGCAGCAGGATGATGGACCCAGGTTCTATGTTTTTCCTTACATACTCCACTTTGTCTGAAGCAGTGGTGTAGTAGCTGTCCGGCTCCAGGTTCCAGGTAATCGTGTCTCTATTATGTTTGCTTAAATAATAGGGTAATCCGACAAGCTTCTTTCCGTTCGGCGGCCGCACATCAATTTCACCTTTATACCCTGCTTCACGTATTAACTGATCTGTTTTTTCAATTTCATCTCGAATAAAAGCAGGTGATTTAAAAATCATTCGTTCATGGGAATAAGTATGGTTGCCAAGCTGGTGGCCAGCATCGGCCAGCTCTTTCGCTACCCCGGGATGTTTCTGGATATCGCTGCCGATTAGAAAAAAGGTTGCTTTTGCATCGTATTTCTTCAATAACGGCAGAAGCCCCGGTATGTTTTTCGAAGGGCCATCGTCAAACGTCAACGCTACAAGCTTCTGATTTGTATCTACCTTATAGGTGAGGTCCCCAAATACCTGGAAGGTTCGTGAATTCATTAATTTATAGGTGCCTAGCAATAGTAGAAAAACAAGTAGAATTCCAGCGCCTGTAAAGGCTAGTTTCTTTTTCATAAAACACTCCTACATAACAAAGTGCAAAACCGCGGGGGCTTTGCACTTTTATTTTACCTAAAAAGGTTTAAGTATCATAAGGGTAATGATTATGATAAAAATAAAATTTTCCAAGTTTTCATAAAAGAAAAGCTCTTTAGATAACCGCCAATACTCTTCTGGTATGTCATCTCCTTTATGGGACTCCAGCATCGCCTTAATGGGTTTGGACCTAGGCGATAAGACGATTGGGCCGATTGCGAGTGCCGCCAAAAAGAGTATGAGACTTATGAGATACCATCCTTGACGGAACAGTGCTGTATTGAATAAGCCAAGACCTAAGCCTGTGACCAGTAATAGCGTACCGCCAATCATGACATATATATGTAACTTATTACGGATTGCATAGGAATGGCGCAGTTCGGTCATTGTTTTTCCTGATTTAACAACCGTTGTTAAAATAAATCCTGGACCCATCCCGATAATGGCAGAAAAAATGTGTATGAAAACTAGAGCTTTGTAGAAAGTCATCGTCAGCTACCTCCATTCTCTACAGGACAATTTTATCATAAACAAGATTATTAATATAAGGAGGTTTGTTACATATTTTTGTAGATTCAAACCGATACAGTTTTAAAAAAAGGATTGTTTGTCCAAGCCTTTTTTCTGTACAAGCATATTTTAATAAATAATGCTGGAAAGGGGGGTTTTTTTGAGTGTATAGTGGATGGAGAGATGGCGAAAAAATAGAGATTGAAGTAGAGGGCTTAACGAGGCATCACCGTGACAAACGAGGAAGAATCGTTATTGATGCCGACCAAGTCGTCATTCGTGCTAATAAAGTAATTGTTGTTAAAGAAGAAGAGAAAGATAAGCATCATGATTTTTTTGATGATTTTAAGAAATTTTTTTGGATCTAGTGACTGCGGGTATTTGAAAAGACAAGCCCTTGAGCAAAAACCGGAATAGCCCTTTGTGAAGGCTAACCGGTTTTTTGGTCTAATCATTTGGGTTAATAATCGCCAGCACCTGGTGGTCTTCCCATTTTCCATTGATTTTGACATTCTTGATGGCGATTCCTTCCTTATGGAAGCCTGCCTTTTCCAGCACCCGGATCGAGCCGATATTATGCGGCATGACTCCTGCTTCTATGCGATGCAATTTTAATTCATTAAACCCATACTGCACTAGGAACTTTGCAGCCTCAGTAGTGTAGCCTTTCCCGTTGTGCTTTTGGTCCAAAAAGTAACCAATGAAGGCGCTTTGGAGAGAACCGCGGAGAACTTGGAAGAGATTGATTGTGCCGATTAAAGCGTCATCCTTTGTAAAAATTCCGAAGGTATACGCCTGATCAGCTTGCCAATCCTTTGCAAACTCTTTGATTCTGTTTTGCTGGACCTCTAATGTGTAAAAATCGTTGGAGCGCTCATAGGAGAACTTTTCGAAAAAACGTCGGTTCTCTATTTGCAATTTGAGCAGGGATGCTGCATCGTCTTCGGTAAAGGGTCTTATGTAGATGTTATTGCTTTTGAGCACTATGTCCCCTCCCATTTTAGTTATAGATGTAAAACCATATACTCCTCATCGAAATATTCACCATTCACTATTAATGCCTTTTCTTCATAACCAAAAACTTTAAAACCATGCTTGGTATAAAGCTTCTTCGCTTTTTCATTACTTGCTGTTACAGTTAAATTTATTTTTTCGATCGTTTGGATTGATTTTGCTTTTTCAACGGCGGCTGAAAGTAAAGCACTGCCTACACCGGATACACGTTTATGAGGTGTCACGTACATCGCAAAAATGTTGGCCTTGTGACGGATTTTGCTTGGTTTCTCATGCATTAGGGTGACGACCCCAATGAGTTCTTGGTTATTGAATGCCCCGAATGTATAGGTTCCTTCTTCTGATAGATTCCGTGCTGTCTGTTCCACTGGTTTTTCTCTTTTTATGGCATCTTCATAGCTTGTTAAAAAGGCCTCCGGATTTTGCTGCAAGGCTTCTAATCTTAGCTGCCAATAGCTGGCGGCATCGTTTGAGTTTAATAGTCTTATTTCCATACTTATCTCCCTTGTAAAATTTTAGGGTTATACTGGGGTGGTTTGTCTGTTGAATGGATTATATGTGCTCCCCGTTTTTTGATGAAGGACATAATCAGGTGGGTATCGGTTCAAAATGTCCTTCATTGGCTTGATGAAGACCAAATTCATGGGAGCCTTAGTTCAAAATGTCCTTCATTGGCTTGATGAAGACCAAATCCATGCGGCCCCTCGTTCAAAATGTCCTTCATTCCCTACTAAAGTAAAGCTAGACAACAAAAAATCCTAACGCTTAAACAACCTGATTACCTCTTTCTCTAGTTCGCCTACTAAACTAAACGACCCCTGGTACCTGAGGCTCTCCACTAACCTTGTATAATACCACTCCTGCTTCTCCTTGCCACGGTTAAACCTTTGCCACACCGCTTCGCCATCCTGCTCATAATCTTTAATAATTGACCGGATATTGTGAAGTTTATCGGCACAGGCAACCGCACGGATATCGCTGGAGGCGGTTTTCAAAAATTCGATCGTGTGTTCCTTCCGCTCTTCCCAAGAAAGCGACTTATCAGGCTCGGAACAGCCCGCCACGATTTCAGCTATCTCTTCACCAAAGTCATGTTTGATGTCTGCTAATTTGTAATCGGTATCTTCATCAGTATCATGTAGAATTCCCGCTGCTACGACTTCATCGCGATAACCCGCTTTCATCAAAAGCATGCCAACAGCTACAGGGTGTGCTATATACGGGATGTCTGTTCCTTTCCGATACTGGCGTTGATGCGCTTTACTGGCAATTTGAAGTGCTTTATCAATCACGTCCATGTTAAACCCCTCCCTAATTCTCGATATGAATATTTTACCATAAGAAAAGGAGCCTTTATAAAGCTCCCTCTCCAAATTAAGCCTCTTCACTTTTTTTCAAAACAGTTGCCCCTTTGAAAAGCGGAACTAGGAATAACACCCCGATGATAAATAACAGCGCAGTCGTTTCATACATCGCCACAAGCGAAAACTTTTCCTTGAGCCAGCCGCTTGCCGTCATGGTAATGACCATGGTCCCCATGAACATCGGATTCAGTATTCCGTTTACCCGGCCAATAAAGTCTGCATCAGTATTTTTCAAAATCATTGTATTGATTCCAATATGGATACATGGCATAAATAAGCCGGCGAGAAATTGAACCGATAAAGTCAGCCAGAACACCTCGGATAACCCCAGCATCATAAACACAATCGCATTGATCGCCATCCCCAGTGCCAACAAGATTTGCGGCGGGGTCTTTTTGGCCAATCCTACAGTTAAGCCTCCCCCTAAAATCATCCCTGCTCCAAACGCGGCCATCAGCCACTGCAGCTGCTCTTTTGGCAGGCCGAGCTTTTCTGTCACAAGAAATACTGCCAGCGGCTGCGTCAGTCCCAGCGCCAACCCGGCCGCCGCAAAACATCCGCCAAGCAACGTCAATGGACGGCTGTTCAACACGTAACTGAACCCTGCTTTCATTTCCTGCGTGATGGTTGTTTTTTCAGCCTTTTCCTCTACCTCATAATCGGCTGGAAGTAAAAATAGAATTCCCGCCGACAGCAAAAAGGCAACACCCATAATAGCAATCGCGGCATCAATTCCGTAACGTTGATAAACAAACGTCCCAATCACCGGGCCAAGAATCATAAACAGTGCAAATAGGGTTTGGTAGATTGACATCCCCATTTGAATGAGTTCTTCCCTTACATGCAGTTTGAACAGCTTCATCCCTGATGGCTGTGAAAACTGGGAAAGTATAGAGGATACGAGTGTCGCAAAGAAAATAGCTTTCCAGCTTCCAAAGACAAGTGCCAACAGCACAACAAAGATCGAAATAGCACTAAGGAAATCACACCATATCATCGTCCTTTTTGGCCGCCAGCGGTCGGCAAATGTTCCGCCAATAAAGGAAAATAGAAAGATTGGAGCAAATTCCGCCACCGAAATGAGCGACACGGCTACTGCATTTTCATTTGTTTTTTCTACTACGAATAGTAAAATCGAGTAATTTCGGACCCAAATCCCAATCTGCAGGAAAAAAGTTGAAAGCAGGATTGTTTGAATCACCCGATTTCGAAACAATGCTCCAATGGTCATGTCTGAATTTGTTGTTTCCAAAAAAAAACCTCCTTATCCGATCAACTGGATAGGAGGTTTTTCAGGCGCAAAAAGTCATAGTACACCAAGTACCATTGAATCCTTTTTATAAAAAAGCCCATACCAATCCTATCCAGAATTATGTTCGTTATTACGAATTATTTCTAAAAATAGGATTAGTTATTCATTGGCTTAATGTTCACCCTTCCGAATTTGAGTAATTTTCATTTTACTGGATTTATTTTTAAGTTTCAAGCAAAATTATGTTAGTTTATGGTAAATTTTTCTCGAACAACACCATATCCAAAGCCCTAATTCCATTTTCATAAATTGGGTCAGGGTATTTTTTGAAAAAATCCTTTTTAATTTCCGACATTCGAAAGCCGGCTTTTTGATAAAAGGCGAGGTTGGCAATGCTGGAATTGGCGGTGCCGACAATCATTTTGTTGAATCCTCTGGACCGATAAACTTCAAAGGACTCTATTATGGCCATTTTGCCAATTCCCATTCCCTGATACTTTTCTGATATAGCCATGTTCTTAATTTCCACAACGTGGTCCGGATGGAAGGTGAATAACATAACGCCGGCAACGGCCCCTTCATACTTGATGGAGTACATTTCACCTTCAAGTATATATTTGTTAACGATTTCTTCGCTTTCATCTGCTAAAAGAAGCAAATCAAAAAAAGACAATCTTTGATCCCATTCAACGGGCTTTAAAACAACCTTTTTCATAAAAATAACCCCTGCTTATGTTTTCTTTATTTTATCAAAGATTTGGAAAAAGAAGGTTATTCAGGTCTAATTTACGAATATAAAGATATGAGGAGGGATGGCGTTGGAAAAAGCTAGACTCTTGGGAGTGCTCGGTTCTTTAGGAGGTCTTTTATACTGCGGATACTTTTTATTTAATAACCCTTACGTTGGAGGTCCTCCGCCTGAGGATGTTCTTGCATCCTTTTCACTTTCGTATTTTCTTCCGATGATTATAGGTCTTTACGCAAGCCGCTCTTTTAAACCTATCTTATTATTGATTTGTGCAATCTGGTCCTTCCCGTTAACTTTATATTTGGCGGCAACACCTGGAGTGTTTAAATGGCTAGTTATTTCCTCGGCTTTATTAATGGCAGCTGCTATTATCATGTTTAGGAAAAGAAAACATTCTCATAACGAGGTGAGTCTGAATGACGAAAAATAAACCATTTAATGATGTCATTGATCACTATGATAAAATCGAAGGCAATGCCGCAAACGGAAGTTTAAAGAAACTGCCAAAGCCGTTAAGGTATTTTGAATACTTTTTTATTAGTTTTTTTGCTTTAGGGGTATTGTTGTTAATTTTTTTGAATGTGCTGAGGTAGTTTTAGAAAAATGAGGTGATGAAATGCAAAGATGGTTGAAAAATCTTATTTGGTCATCCATTCTCATTCTAGTCCTTCTCGTTGGATCAGTGATTCAGACTCAGTTAAGGGAATACCAAAGTATGTATTTTAGGGTAATGCCCAATTTAATCTTTAGTGTACTGTTTCCTATTTTTGTGGGAAGCTTGCTCCGGCTGCCAAAGCTGGTAATAGAAATTCGCGAAAAGAAACGCTGGGCAGTAGATTGGGGGATAATACTGTAATTGAAACAGAGCTTCGGACGGAGTATTTGGGGAATTATTAGATCTGTTATAACGCCCTGGGTGTTGAATTTTTGACGGTTTCAGGTATTATGAGACCTTCATAACGACTGAGGCACCGACTCTTTCTTCCATTGGGGCGTTATAAGCCTTTTATAACTACCCAGGCACTGTTTTTTTCTATAGATCGGGTGTTATAAGACCCTTCATAACTACCGGGACACTGACTCTTTCTACGGATCAGGTGTTATAAGCCCTTCATAACTACCGGGACACTGACTCTTTCTACGGATCAGGTGTTATAAGCCCTTCATAACTACCGGGACACTGACTCTTTCTACGGATCAGGTGTTATAAGCCCTTCATAACTACCGGGACACTGACTCTTTCTACGGATCGGGTGTTATAAGCCCTTCATAACACCCCGCCCACTTATACTTTAGACGGTTCGGGCGTTATGATCTCTTCAATTACCAATTTCGTCCACCCTGTTGCCAGCAGTTTTTATTAATTCCACTCAATGTTATGTATCGTCCGCGAACTTTCCTCTTTTCAACAACTTCCCACTTCTCAGGGCCACGTTTTATTTTTAAAAGAACATTTCTCCCATTAATTTCTTTGTAAAAAATGTACCCAGTTAAAGAATTCCCCCACTTTTCACTGTACTCTCCACTAGTTATAACTAACCTTCTTTCACCAATGGATGTTCCGCTGAATAACGAAATCAGGGAATCCAAATGGGGATCTTTTTTACCAATCGGCAAGCTCATCTTAATCAGGTCCTCATAATTATAGCTCCACGCATTTTCCTTTTTCATTAGTTTTTTTAAAAAAGGATAACTGGCTTGTATGTCCTTCTGGACATTTTTGTTAAGCAAATCGTAACATTCCGAATTGCCCGCAACCGGAGAACACATTGCCTGAAATACAAATAAAAGGGAAAAGAATTTTTTTATTACAACCCCCTCCTATTGGTATCTTCTCAATCTAGATAGAAAATACTCCAAAAAAAGTATTGAATATAGACGCAGCGCGAATGGAAATCTAAATTTGTAGCCAAGAATGCAAAAAACGGGGTGTTTTTTATGGCAGATAGTTTGGACTCAAAGGATTACGAAACAGGGTCAGCCATTCGGACATTTAATATTATTGAGACGAATGTTGGGGCCGAAGGATATGAGGTTCTTTTAGAGATGGATTTGGACAGTGGATATGATTTGGAAAGCGTAAGAATGAAAATTTCCCATGAGGATATGGTGGCATACGAAACAAGCGATATTCATGAAGCTGTAAAGTATGCTTTAGGATTCTTTGAATAGACTCTTATCGGGAGGCAATTGATTTGAAAAAACAAAATAAAAAACGCCAGCCTGCACAGGGGAATACCCAAAGCCAGGAAGTTAAAACACTAAAAACAAATGATAATATAAAGGATTATAGCCGTGCATGGGAGGACGACCGCCTATAAACGGCGTCTTCCCCTTTCCCCCGTTCACTGCAGCAGTTTTGCCATGTAATATTCATCAACAAATTCACCTGCAATTAGCAAGGAATGTTTCTTTGTTCCTTCAATCTCGAAGCCCATTTTTTTATATAGAGCTACTCCGGCTTCGTTACGTGTAATGACAGTTAATTCCAAGCGATGAATCCCATGTTCAACCGCCCATTCATCAAGCTTTGTAAACAATTTAGTCCCGACTCCTTGCCCTCGATACTCCTTCAAAATCCCAACCACAAGATAAACGGAATGTTTGTTCCTTCTGGCCGTTCCACCTATCGCGAACATATAGCCAACTAAAGCCCCGCCGTCTACTGCCACAAAAATAGTCGAATTCCCGCTCTTTTTCATTGATTCGATTCTTTGCCGGTGCTGCTCAGGTGTAGCTTTTCTTTCGCCTGGTTCCATCAACATATATTCAGATTCGGCCTCAACCTGTTGAATAAGTCTCGTAAGCTTTTCGGCATCTGCAAATTCTATCTCTTTTATGAACATGGCAGTCTCTCCCTTTAAAAAATAACACAGCCTTTTTTAGCCTCTTCAACTTTTATGCGAAACCTTAGTTCCTTTTATAACGTCTAAATGGAAAAATCAGTTAAAAGGCGGTACAGTGAGATGATAAAGAAAAAAGGACCATTTGATTTGAAACAACGATGGATTCAGAATGTTTATCGTGAAATATTAAATAAACAAAAGAAAGAAAAGAATGAAAGTAAGAACGTCTTTCTATTTATTGGCTTTATTATTTTCTGTTGCTTAGTATTAGGGGTTTTCGAACAATTTCTTCGGTAACAACTAACATCCTTTTACTTCCACAGAATTGTTAACATAATTCCCGCTCAATAATCCCATCCTATACGTAAAACAAAGGGGGAATTGAGTTGAGAAAGATTTTAATCAGCTTCCTAACCGCAACTGCCCTTGTTTATTTATGTAGTATTCCTATGGTTCCAAATCATCAAGTAAATGCACAGCAAAAACCTATTCCAGCCTATGCAAAATGGGGCAAGCTCGCGATGGAAAAAACACATAAAAAATATCCGAATGCCCAAATTGTCGATTATCTCCATATTGGGAGAGTAACCGGTGCCACTTCCTCAGTTGAAAAATTCAAGCTTTGGTTAAAAGAGGGGCAAAGAGAATTTGGTGTTTTTATCGATATTCAATTTGATAATAAGACTGAAAAGGTTCTAAAAGTCACTTATAAAGAATCGACTAGGTAATCCAAAATTAATCGGCGAAGGAAAGTCCCTTTGCAGCTAACGCTTCCCGTATTCGTTCCATCGCTTTTGGACCCATGCCATGCAATTTTAATATCTCTGCCTCGCTTAGCTTTGATAACTGGTCCAGCCGGAAAATACCCGCTCCTGCTAGTGCCCTAAGTGCAGGCTTGGCCAATTTCTCCGGCAGGTCGCTTTTTTCAAAGTCCAAATTCTGTTCCATCTCCCCCTCACCCCCAATGGTTTATTTAATCAGCATTTCTTGTTTGTGCTCGACAATTTTTAAAAGGTCCGTCAGCTCGCGAATTTCATAAGTCGGTTTGATACCAATATTGTTATCTTTATAATTTGGATTAAACCAGCAAGTATCAATTCCGTAATTGAGTCCGCCTTGGATATCAGAAGTCAGGGAATCACCCACCATTAAAACTCGTTCTTTGTTTGTAATTTGCAGCTTGGAAAAAGCATAATCAAAGATTCCTGTATGAGGCTTTTGATATCCTGCTTCTTCTGAAATAATAATCTCCTCGAAAGCATGCGCAAGAGAAGACCCCGAGATTCTAGACTTCTGAACCTGACCAAATCCGTTAGTAATGACCGCCAGCCTGCAACCGTTCAAATTGCTGCACACTTCAAATGCTCCGGGAACAAGATGACTTCCCTCTCCCAAATATTCGAGATAAATACGATTAAAGCGGTCTGCATCAATCCCGAGGTTATATTCCATAAACAAGCGTTTAAACCTCTCCACGCCCAATTCGGCCAAAGAAATAAGCCCCTGCTCTAATTCCCCCCATAAAACCTTGCTTATCTCTTTATATCGCGGACGGTAATCTTGAACTCCAGAGGGAAGACCGAATTCTAAAAATGCCTTTTGCAGTGCATTCTGTTCTGTTTTTCCAAAATCGAACAATGTATCATCTATATCAAAAAATATCGTATCGTATCTCATCGCTGCCTCCATTAATCTATTAATCTTGTTTTCTCTATTTTATCATTTTTTACTGTGGGCAGCTTAGAAAGACCTCACGTTTAAAGTTCCACTTTTTTGAAATGCTCAACTGTTGGGAACGGATCATAGAAATGGTGAAGGAGCTTTTTCCATTCTTGATACTCCTGCGACTCTCTAAAGCCTACTGTATGGTCTTTCAATTTTTCCCACCGTACCAACAGCAAGTACCTCCCCTCCACTTCTAGGCAGCGCTGCAGTTCGTGGGAGAGATAGCCTTTCATTGATGAAATAATGGAAGATGCTTTACGGAATGCGCCCTCAAATTCCTGTTCCATTCCTGGTTTAACTTGGAGCATCGCAGCTTCTAAAATCATAATTTTATCTCCTTTTCTTTAAAATAAATAAATTAATTTAGGGAAACCTTAAAACTTAGGAGGTGTCTGACTTTGAAGAAAATTCTTATGTTATTTTTCTTAATAGTACTATATTTCAATTCTCCAGCAGCCGCTGAAGTCCTCGAGACGGGAAAAGAAATAGAAGTGAAAAACGTTGCGGCAAAGAGTTTTATATACAAAACTCTGGATCACTGGATAATCAAAGAGTCCAGCGATTTCTATCATGAAAAATTTAATGCCAAATCGGTCATGATGGATCCGCCGGAAATGAGTGACATCCGCATTTGGATCAAGGAGGTTAAGAGAAAACCGGCTCTCTCCGAATATACTCATATTGTTAGGATTCATCTGCCATTTGACGGAATCACTTTAAACGAAAAAACAGAAATAAAGGCAGTCGATACAATCGTTCTTGCTGTTAATACTGATTTTATTGCTTTTGCAAATAGCAACAATCCTCACTTAATTGCAAAATCCGTTAAACTAATGGATTATTATCATAAGGATAAGAAAAAATAACGGCTCAATCTTTGTTGGGCCATTATTTTTTGAAAGGAAGAGGAGAATGCTAAAAAAATTCACTTTGAAAACCGGGAAACGGGATGAAATGATTGAAGTTACCGAACAGGTACAGGATTTTGTAAATGAGCAAGGGCTACATGATGGAGCGGTGATTGTTTATTGCCCTCATACAACGGCCGGAATCACCATTAATGAGAATGCTGACCCGGACGTAAAACGGGATATGATCCGCCGCTTTGATGAAGTGTATCCATGGGAGCATAAATTGGACCGTCACATGGAAGGCAATACCGCGGCACATATGAAGGCAAGTACAGTTGGTGCATCACAGCATGTTATTGTTTCGGACGGCCGGCTGCTTCTTGGTACATGGCAGGGCATCTACTTTTGTGAATTCGATGGTCCGAGGACGAGGACGTTTTATGTTAAGGCATTTTAGGTTTTTTACTGTTTACAAGCCACAGACCAATTTATAGCCAAAATCCCCTGTTCGACTTCAGGGGTCCTATTGTTTTCGACACAGGCCTTTTTGGCGTTTTCAAGCGAATAAATATTTAAAACGAATATTGCTACAAATAATGAAAAAATAATGAATCCTGGAATAAAAAGTCTCCTTCTTTTTATCGGCATTTTTAGATCCTCCATTAAATATTCATAAGTTTAAAGAATTCCGATTCAGGCTTCATCATTTTCGTGCCTTTTTCTGATTGAAGATAGATTCCCTTGTCGCCTTCATAAAGCACCTTAACTTCTATATCTCCCGCTTTAATAACACTCGTTTTTTCACGGGGCTGTACCTCTCCGTTCCAATCAATAGCATCATTGATTAAACGGACCATTTCTTTTATTTGAGATGGGTCTTGAATTTCGAAACAGTTTTCATCAGAAGTACTTTTATATATACAGATAGCATTGGGAATTTGATCAATCCACGCGGTTGAATGTAAGATTGGATTTTTATCAAAAATAACCTCTGTCTGATTGTTCGTTTTATAATAGCCCCCGCTAACAGACAATTCCCAATCTAGCCCATTTTTAAGCCAAGTTGACCTAAAACCTGGTACTTCCTCATTAGAAGAACTCTGTTCATATTCTACCTTCCAGCCATTCTTCGGGAGTTCCTTTTTGTAAAAATCATAGATCTCCTTCCAGTGGTTTCCTTCCATTACATACTCATGACGGGTTGGTTTCAATCCCTCAAATAGCGGAATATCCTTGTGCTGCTCAGGAATAATCGACATGCCTTCATATGTTTCATCGGTGACCTTTTGATATGTAAACCAGCCTGCAGCGATTAAAATGGCAATTGCGCTAAAAAGGAACCATTTTATTTTTTTCATATATCCCCCTTAAAACTCCCAATGATATCGCGATTAATTATTTCATTTTTCAAAATTTATGGTAAATTAAACTTAACAATTTTTCAAAAAGGAGGCTCATACCGTGGAGAACTTTTATTTGTTTGTAATTATGTGTATTTTGCTTATTATTTTGCCTGGTCCGGATACAGCGATTGCCACCAAAAACACCTTAACAGTAGGACGCGCAGGTGGTTATAAAACGGTTTTAGGCACCTGCTGCGCTCTTCTTATTCATACAACAGCTGCTGTTATTGGACTTTCTGCCATTATTGTAAAATCAGCTTTATTATTTTCCATCTTCAAATACGTCGGTGCAGTTTACCTTGTGTACCTGGGCATCAAAACGTTATGGGCCTTGAAGAACAAAGAAGTAGCGGCTGCAGCCGAAATGACGATTGAGAACAAGTTTGAGAGTAAATCCTGCTTTAAACAAGGCTTCCTTACCAACCTACTCAATCCGAAGGTGGCGGTATTTTTCCTAACGTTCTTACCCCAATTCGTTCATTCCGGAACCAAGACCTTTATTCCCTTCCTCATTATGGGAATTACGTATACTGTATTAACTGCCATTTGGTTTTTGTTCTACATTTATTTGTTGAATCAGATAAGCGCCTTTATGAAAAAACCACGGACCCAGAGAGTTTTTGAAGGACTTACAGGTACAGTGCTGATTGGGTTTGGCATCAAGCTCGCTCTTGAAAAAGCGCATCATTAGACCACTATTTACCCCTTGGATACCTTCTCCAAGGGGCTTTGTCTTCTAGTTAAATCGATTGATGGAAAATAAAGAAATGTCCTGTTCTGTCTTCCCTGAAATAATCAATTCGGCTAAATTCTTTCCAACCGCACTGCTAAATTTAAAGCCGTGTCCCGAAAAACCAGATGCGATAGCGACGTTTGGATAGTTCGGGTGCAAATCGATAATAAAATCTTCATCTGGTGTCAGGGTGTAGATACAAGTTTTACCGTATTTTAATTTTTGGTTCTGCGGCATAAAGGCATTCAGAAATTGCACCAAATCAGTTTCATCCTCCGGAAGTTCACCAAATCCAGGTATCGCGTTGTCCGGATTAATTTTTTCTCCGCCGTCATGCCGACCCACTTTCAAACCTGCTCCATCTATACTTGGAAATCCATAATGAAGGCCCTGAGTGGTTTCAAACGCAAAGGCTGGAAAATGTTTATGATTATATAAATTCTCATCCGCTTCAAACCAGGCAAAAGTTTTTCTAACTGGCTCGAGAGGAAGGTTCAAATCTAACTGTGAAAGAAGCTCGCCTGACCACGCTCCTGCCGAAACGACTAAGGATTTTGCATGAAACATTTGGTTCTCAGTCTTGATTGTTACTCGGTTATCATGAACCTTTATTTCTTTTACCCTGCTATTTGTTAAAATTTCAGCGCCATGCTTTATGGCGAGTTCCCGGTAAGCCTCGATGCATTCTTCACATTTCAGCACACCTGATGTTGGTTCAAAGCAGCTTATGTATTCGTTAGATAATGAAATACCTGGCCAACGGCGGTTTACCTCGCTTGAATTTAAAACATCCAGTGGCAAAGAGTAAGTCTCTGAACTGGAAATAATGTTTTGGATGAAATCTGATTTTTCAGGACCCACATTGAGAACTCCGGTTTGGAGAAACAACCTTTTTCCTGATTCTATCTCTAGGTCATTCCATAATTCCTGCGCTTTAAGGGCAAGTGGGACATATTCTGCTCCCTCCCCATAAGCATATCGTATGATTCTGGTATCGCCGTGATGGCTGCCCTTGTTATGCGGCGGGTTGAAGGAATCTAATAACAGCGTGTTTTTTCCACTCTTTGCTAAAAAATAGCCCGCTGCCATTCCCATTGAACCTGCTCCAATGACAATGACATCATAAATTTTCTGTTCCATAATTTTTCCACCGCCTACCTAAAATTTTTGAAAAAGCTGAATGGCTATGTAAATGGCTACTCCCCAGATAATGAGGGCGGATAGTTTATTTATCATTTTCAGGAATTTCCCTTGAGAGTCGACATTCCCTACTATTCTACCGGCTACAGCAAGCCCGGAGAACCAAATCCATGATACGATGATACAGGCTGCCGTAAATGCCGCTTTTTCTGTACCGGAATAGCTGAGTGAACTCGTTCCAATCACGCCAATTGTGTCAAGGATAGCGTGAGGATTCAATAGTGAAACCGACATCGCAAACATGATTTGTTTTTTTGGCGGCATAGAGGCTTCCTTGCGGGATAGGTCTGATGGATCACTTTTCCAAATGGACCAGCCCATATAAATTAAGAATAATATACCAGTAGAAAATAACACGGTTTGTAAGACCGGCACTGTTAATACAATGACCGAAACCCCTAATACGGCTAATAAAATTAGCAGTGTATCGCAAAGTGATGCTGTAATAATGACTGGAATAGTCCCTCTAAACTTTGGCTGCGATGCCCCTTGATTAAAGACAAATACGTTTTGGGCACCAAGAGGAAGAATTAACCCAAAGGCTAATACAATTCCATGAAGTAGTGCTGCTAGCATTGATGTTCCCCCTCATCTTTTCTATATGAATCTATTAAGTAGTCTGAATTGATAACTTGGTTCTCTAACTCTGAGTCCGCACCTTCTCCAACGGGGATCGGGCAATATTGCGGCTCTATTTTTACCGTTTGCACCCCTTCCAACAGGGTAACGGGCAATATAACAGCTCTTTTTTTACCGTCCACACCCCTTTTAATAGGGCACCGGGCAATATAGCAGCTCTATTTTTACCGTTCACACCCCTTTTAATAGGGCACCGGGCAATATAGCAGCTCTATTTTTACCGTTCGCACCCCTTCCAACAGGGTAACGGGCAATATAACAGCTCTTTTTTTACCGTCCACACCCCTTTTAATAGGGCACCGGGCAATATAGCAGCTCTATTTTTACCATTCGCACCCCTTCCAACAGGGTAACGGGCAATATAAAAGCTCTATTTTTACCATTCGCACCTCTTCTAATAGGGCGGCGGGCAATATAAAAGCTCTATTTTTACCGTTCGTACCTCTTCCAATAGGGCGGCGGGCAATATTGCGGCACTATTTTTACCGTTCCCACCTCTTTCAATAGGGCCCGGGCAATATTGCGGCTTTATTTTTCCAAAGGAGTCCAGTAAGGATACCTCTTTTCTAAAGTTTTACTTATTTAGAATTTAATTTTTGAGCTATCCTTTGAATAACTGTTTCATAATATGAAAGTTGATGCGTGACAAATTGATCCTTTCCTGCCATTTGGTCAATATGAATTTTATTGCCCTCTTCGCCCATTTTAAAACCTTCGATATGGATGGTTTCCTTTCCACCCAGCCAAAAGTCAGCAAAGTCAGCAAACTTAACTTTTATGATTCCAGAAACCTCGTCCTCTTGAAGTTTGAAATCTTCAAACCCGCCCGATATTTTATATAAAAATATGTTTGCAATTTCTTTATCTATGAAATTTCCTTTGGTCACGCAGTAATCGATTACACCCAACGGCTCCAGTTCATCAAAAGAAACATCGATGCCCAGCTCTTCGCTTACCTCCCTGACGCCATCCATAACCGATTCATCTGCCAGCAAATGTCCCGCGGCGGTAATATCAAATAGACCAGGATAGTCCTTTTTTGCTTCACTGCGGAGCTGCAGATAAATATAGTCGGTATCCTCTTCCTTAAGAACAAACCAACAATGAAAAACTTCATGCCAATAACCGGCTTTATGTACTTCTTCCCTGGTTGCAATACCTATTTGATTTCTGTCATCATCAAAAATTTTTAAATGTTCACTTTCCATCAATCTTCTCCTATTAAACGACTTTGTCCATTTATTTTACCATGAAATCCCATTAGTAAGTTTCATCAAAAGAGGAATTGCCCCGATGCAATTCCTCCTATGCTTTAAAAATTTATCTCTTTCTTAATGAATAACTGTTTATTTTTATAAGCCAGCATTCCCACACCTAAAAGCAAGGCAGCCGATATAAGGAAGACACTTTGTACCCCGAAGTAGTCTGAAGCCAATCCCATTATTAATGAGGAGACCCCAAAGACTCCGGTAGAAATGGTGCCAATAGCCGCGTAAACCGTGGCCAATTGTTCTTTTGGGACGCTAGTTTGGAGCACCGTCTGCTGGGGAATATTTTTTAACTGGCCGAAGAGACCAATCAATCCAGATAAAACCAAGGCTATCAGCGGTAAACTTGTTACACCGAAAAGCATGGTTACTATACAAGTTGAAAAGACTCCGAAAACAATGAATCTATTTCGATTGCCATCGACGAATGCGGAAAACCGCACACATATTAGACTCCCTACAACCAGGCCGATGAAATAGGCACTGTTGATGAATCCCCACCATTGCTCTCCCGCATGTAATACCTGTTTAACATAAACTAGCAATATCGCGGCAATCCAAACCGAACCTGCAATCGTTTCTAAAAATTCCATTTTTACGAGGATTTTTAAAACAGGTGTCACCTTAATGGTTTGCCAGCCTATGGTCAACTGTGACCAGGTGTTTCCCTGTTTTTTCGATTGGTGTTCCACTTTTTCCAAAAGGCACAAAAGGATGCTGGAAATGACAAACAGTGCGGCAACCAGCCAGATAAGCTGGATTGGAGTAAATACCATCAACAGCAAACTGCCAAAAAACCACGTTCCTATTTGAATGGATTGGGTAATCGTTTCGGCGAAGCCATTCGCCTTTAACAGCCGCTCCTCCGCTACGTAATACGGAACCAATGCCTGCCTGACCGGGTTGGCGCAGCCGTCAAACAGGGCAATGGAGGCGATGACAATAAAAATCAAATACAGATTTTGTTCCATCATTAACATCGTACCTAATCCGAACATTAAAACCGTCTTAGCCGCTTGTGACCATGTCAATAATTGTTTTAATGGAAACCGTCCTATAAAGATTGGTGTAATGGTTCCTGAAATAAACATCGCAGAAGTGATCGTAAACGGAACGAATGTCGATGCTGCGGCCGACTGGGTAGCATCATAAATAATGCTTATCACAGCCACGATGTACAAGACATCGCCAATATTGGCAAGCGACTGCCCCAGCATCAAGAAAAGGAAGTTACGATTATTTTTCAAAAATTCTCCCCCACTTATAATTTAATCCTCGAAGTGTGGGCGGCCTTAAATTGGAGTATTGGACATGTATTTGCTCCTTTTATAAGGATGCATCTTGATAAGCCTTAGGGGGAAACAGACTTGATCTTATCGCATCCCAATTTTTTATCATTAATTTGTAGTGGTATATTAATATTAATTAAAGAATACCATAGCCACTAGTGTTCGTGGATTTTTAAAAATAAGGATGTGAAAATAAATGGATTTTTCAAATAAAACAGTGATTGTTACAGGAGCAGGCAATGGAATCGGAAAAGGAGTTGCGCTTCTTTATGCCCAAAAAGGCGCTAATGTCGTTCTGGCAGACATAGATGAGAAGGCAGGTTTACAAACAGCAAGCGCGATAACTGAACAAGGCGGCGAAGCCCTTTTTGTAAAAACTGACGTGAGACTGGAATCAGACATTGTCCGATTGATGGAAACAGCCTATCAAACCTACGGCCGGATTGATATTTTAATCAATAACGCCGGTAAAGGATTATTCAAGTCCCCTTTTGATGTATCCGTCGAAGAATGGGACGATATCATCAACACGAACTTAAGAAGTGTGTTTTTGAGTTCGCGGGAAGCAGCGAAATATATGCGTCAGAACGAAGATGGCGGGGCGATTGTGAATTTGGCCTCCACACGAGCCATCATGTCTGAGCCGAATTCAGAAGGCTATGCTGCCACTAAAGGCGGAATCGTTGCCATAACGCATGCACTTGCAGCATCTCTTAGTGAATATAGAATCACAGTCAACGCCATTTCCCCAGGCTGGATTGAAACAGGAGATTATGAAAAGCTTAGCAAGGCTGATCATGAACAGCATTTTTCAAAGCGTGTCGGAAAGCCGGATGACATTGCCCGGGCCTGCCTTTATTTAACTGCCAAAGAAAATGATTTTGTGACCGGGATCAACCTGGTAGTCGACGGTGGAATGACTAGGAAAATGATTTATGAGGAGTAGGAAATGAGGACGGACCATTGAGAGTGGTCCGTCACTTATTTACGTCCTTTTCACTTTACAAGAGTAAAATAAACCATTTGAAAAATCCAAATCAGGATAATCAGCCAGATGGCAAGAATAATGGAGCCTGCAATCCAATTCTTTGGTTTCCCATTGGTCATCATTTCCTGTGCTTTCAATTCGCAATCATGGACCACATCTTTTGGAATCATTTTTAAGGCAAGCTTGATTCCTAATGGAACTAGAATGATGTCGTCAAGGTAGCCAAGGATTGGAATAAAGTCAGGGATGAGGTCGATGGGGCTGAAGGCATACGCCACAACACAGATGGCTAATAATTTTGCGTACCAAGGCACTCTAGGGTCTTTATAGGCCAAATACAGGACGAATATATTTTTTTTCAAACCTTTTGCCCAAGTTTTTAATTGATTAAACATGTTATTTCTCCAGTTTGTGAGTGTCTTGTATACTATTCTTTATGTTTTTTCACAAATTCATTAATCTGTTTCACTGCTACCTTCAAGGCATCGATTGTGGCTAAAACATCCCCTTTTACTTCCAGGCTGTGTTCTGTATTTGGTATTACAACTGTATCTACAAGATGATTAGTTGTAATGGCTGATATCCGTTCCTCATTATAATGATGGTCCTGGTCACCGATTACACAAAGTGAAGGAAGATCGGTGTTTAAAAGAGCCTGATAAACCCCATCCATTTTGATAAGCGGCGTTAACCAGATTCCAAAAGCATTGCGGATGAAATTCCTTTGTTTCCACTCCATCGCCATTGGAATCGTGCCAATTGATTTGCTTAACAGAAAACATTGGTCATAGGAACGTTCCTTCGATACTTCATCAACAACTGCTTTTACATCCTCGTACATCCATTGCTCTTGCTCTGGCTTAGGAAGTTTTTTAAAATGTTCATTATTTGCAAACTGGTAGTTTATGTGAAGAACATCAATGTTTTGGTCCAGACAAATTCCAGTTGAATAATGAAACAGCGGCCGCTGTGTGGTATAACCAAGTCCTGGAAGCATAATACAGATGCTTTTTGCTGGTTGTTTGCTGCGAATCCATGTGTAGGGAATGGTGGAATATTCAGTTCTTAGCACTTGTCCTTCTATAAATTCATACATTGATTGTTTCACCTCGATGGTTGGTTACTTACCTAGAGAAACTTGATTTCCTCAATCAGCCCGCATTTTTGGAATCCGAGATTTTGATATACCTTATTGGAATCTGGATTCTTTACATCTGCATAGAGCATCGGAATTCGATTCTCTGACTCTATGATTTCACAAAGTTCAGCGACAAGCGCACTGGCATAGCCGTTTTTTCGATGTTGGAGTGGGGTAAATACGGCATTGATTCTGGCATGCCTTGGAGAACGGTGGGAAATGTTCGCTTTCGCCACTGGCTGGCCATTGACGATCCAAAGGTACAACCCGCCACCAGCAATCATCGTGGCAGCCCTTGTCTGCTGAGATGACGGTTCAACAGTGGTCCCAAATGCATCCCTCATAAAGCCCGCGAGATAATCTGCAACAACGTCAACATGCTGTTCCGTTGCTTTAAGGATTTCTCCTTTCACACCTTCAGGCTTTATGAGCTTTGGACAATGGTAGGCTTCCATGGTCATATCCGTTTCGTATTGAACGTTATTTATATTTGAAAAAATTTCAGTGAACATCCGTGCCGTTTTGGGGTCTCCAGTAACTCCCTGCAAGGGCACTTCTGCGAGCTGGTTTATAAGTTCATTTATTAGGGATGTTCGTTCCTTCGATGGGATATCGTTCGAAATCCACAGCCAGCCCTTATGTCCGGGCGTTTGGGCAAAAATCATTTTTTCGTCTGGTGTTTTAAGACATAAGGAGTTAGGGTCTTCACTGATTCGATGGATTAGATTGTATTGGACTTCATCCGAAGTAAATGGACTTCCTTCTGTGATTGCGGTGTCATTGTGGATTAATTTTAAAAACATAGTTTTCCACTCCTCATTTAATACCTATTAGGATTGTAGATTTTCATACGTACTTTTATGAAGGACACTTTGACCCCCTTTTCAAGCGGTTTTGTCCGAAGGCTGCACTGGTTCGGACACTTCCACCTCTTTTTCAAGCAATTTTGTCCGAAGGTTACCTAGGTTCGGACACTTCCGCTCTTTTTCAAACGATTTTGTCCGAAGGTTGCTCTAGTTCGGACACTTTGACCCCTTTTTCAAACGTTTTTGTCCGAAGGCTGCTCTGGTTCGGACCACTTTGACCTGGGATTTTAGTCGATTTGTCCTTTTTAATCACTCATTCGGTCCGTAGACCCTTTTTGTAATATCCGGTATTTCCCTTTTCTTAATTCTTTCCCCTAAAGTAGTTAGCAGACCTGGCGCGAGCAATTCACACCGGGCAAGTTCACGCATTTCCTCAAAATTCGGCTTCCTTGCATGAATAATCTCATTGCACTTCTGAATAGTCCACTGCGGATAAGGGCGCTCAATCAACGTAAAGCCCGGCCCGGCTTCAACGAAACCTTCTTTTAACACCCGAAAATACCACCCGGTCCGTCCGGTATTTTGGATAAGCAGTGCGAGGGTTTTGATTTTAAAACGGCGGGCCGGCTTCCAGCATGGCTGGCGGGGCTGGGATACCTGAACAACCGCTTCGCCGATTTGAAAGGTATCACCTATCGAAATCAAATTCTCCCTAGCATTTTCCATCAGAAAATTCTCGCCCATAGCTCCTGGTCCAATATGAGAGTCCAATTCCTTTTGCCAGTCCACATAATGTTCCGAGGCATACGCAAATACAGCTTTCTCCGGACCGCCATGGTGCTCCGTATCAAATACCCCGTCTCCCGCCAAGCCTGTTTTGCCGACCCAGATAGACCCCTCAACAGGTTCTTTAAAAATCGCACTCGTCCACTCACGGTCCATCAAACTGGCGGCATCCTTATCACCGACTGTTTTTGGCTGCCCGGCAAAAACCTTATTTAATAAAAATTCCATCCTTAATCCCCCAATTCATTCATCATCCGAAACCCTATCTAGTGCTCTTATTTTGAAAAAAACATTTGGTTATGATATCCAAATTCTATCACAGCAATTTACGAATATTAACAAAAATCGGATTAGGACTATTTATTTTGAAACCTTCACAAGGTAAATTCGTAATAAAATTTACGGGGGGATGTAAAATGGGATTCAAGATGAAAAAGAAAAAGAAAAAGAAGGAAGAGAAGGGCGACAAATGGGAATTCTTTAAGTTCGCTTTCGATCTCATTGAACCTATATACCTGCTTATCAGATGGGGCGTCCGAGTAATAATAAAAATCCTGCATTAAATAAGGATAGAATTGAAATAGCCCAGTATGAATACCAGGCTAAATAAATCCTATTCTTTTCTAGTCAATCCTCGACTGACTTCACCATATCTCCGCACCGCATTCCGCCACATCAGGAAGCCGGTTTCCATCAACGACATTGTCAGCCCTGTCCAGAAAAACATACAAGAAAGGGGATAGCTTTCCAATTCTTTTGAAAAATCATCGTCTTTTACGGGAGCTGCCGGTTTCGAAGACTCAAGCGGCTCATTTTTAACTTCCTCCACAACTGTGGATGTTGACGTATCAGGTGTTTGTATTTTGCTTTCAACAGGTTTCCGTTTTGCATCCTTGACTGCCCTAATACTGACTACTTTTTTCCTCGGCGTAGTCCTGACAGTTTTCATTGAACCCTTTGCCCGGAAAAACGCGTCTGCTTCGATGGCCAGCCCGGACATGGACTTCATGGCCTCAACAATGACCATGATTAACTCATCTTTTGAAAAATCTCTTACTGATATCCAGCCGCGTGCATCAACCGTGTAGTTGTTTTTCTTAATGACTTCTTCAGACATGTACTTGCCAAGCACATAGCCATTGCCGCTCTGCTGCAATTCCCTGGCCAGAACCAGGCCTCTCTGCTTACTCTCGGGATAGTTAAAGTTCACTCTGCCGTTGCTGATTTCTTTCTCCTCCAGCTTGAACGTGCGGAAAATCTCCTTTTTCTCCTCAAACGATAACATTGGTCTCGACTCCCCTTCCTTTTTAACTTATTTATCTATTTTTTATAGTTGTTATTCAATTTCTAGTAATAGACTTCTCGATATATATCCTTTTTCCTGCAAAACTTTTCAAAGGTTATGAAAAAAGTAACTTTTCCTCGATTGAGAATGATTTCCTTTAATCAAGGGGAATTTAAGATTAGAAAGGAGGTTCCATTATGCCTTATTTGATTAGAATTCTTCATCTTATTTTACCCTGGTTTTCCATTGCTTTTCTTCCAAGAAAGTCTCTTCGGCAGTTCTTACCTGTTTCCATAGTTGCTTCATTATTTGTAACTGTGCTGTGCTTGCTGGCTATTCCATATAAATGGTGGACTGTAAAAGGTGGATGGAAGGGGAAACTTTTAAACGATAGCAGCTTTATTCTGGGGCCATTCTTCGTGGGAACCCTATGGATATTCCATTTTACCTTTGGGAAATTCAAACGGTATATGTTGGTTAACCTGATCATGGATTTATTATTTTCTTTTCCATTAAGCTTTCTTTATCAAAAATTAAAGCTTTTTAAGTTGATTAACTTTAAACCTAAGCACATCTTTTTATCTTTTATCAGTTTTTCTCTAATCATTTATGGTTTTGAGCGATTAAAAAGGGGCCTTAAATAAAAAATTGAGCGGCTGAAAAATTAAACCGCTCAATACTTTTTTTAAAAATTCAACCGATAGGCCCAGACGATAATGCCGTCATTTACCGGTTCAAAACCGTATATCTGTCTTTCAATCAATCAAACTAAAACTACCCATAAAATCATCGTCACAACGATCGTAACTGCACCCTGCAATAAGGTTGCCATAGTCTGGGCTTTGTAAGCATCGGTAACTTTCATTCCGCTGAACTGCGTTACAACCCAGAAGAAGCTGTCGTTTACGTGGCTGACTGTCATCGCACCTGCACCAACCGCCATGACAACTAGTGCCAACGGAACAGCTCCCTCAATGCCAAGAGTCGGCAGCATTGGAGCGATTAAAGATGAAGTAATAACCAATGCAGCAGTTGATGAACCCTGTGCCGTTTTTAATGCAGCAGCAATAATGAAAGGAATCAATAAGAACAGTGCGCCGCTAAATGTGTCGCCGATTGACCAGCTTTGAATCGCATCCGCAATTCCAGTGTTTTTGATAACACCACCAAACGCACCGCCTGCGCCGGTAATTAACAGGATTGGAGCAGATTCTACTAAACCTTCTCCCACCCATTTTGTTAAGGTCTCTTCATCAAATTTTGGCAGCAAGGCAAAAGCAGCGATGACACCGGCAAGCAACGCGACAAGCGGTGTGCCCAAGAATACTAAAAATTTAGCGATATTTCCTTCTGACCCAAGGAAAGTAACAACAGACCCAATACCAATCAAAACGATCGGCAAGACAATCGGCAAGAATGATAGAAACGTAGATGGCATTTTTCCAAAGGAACGAACGATTTCGTCATAGTTCAATTCCTCACCATCGTCTTCTACCTCAATTTTGTTCGCTACTTTTGTTGCCCAGAAATAGCCGACGATGGTTGCTGGAATAGCTGTAATAAGACCAATTAAAATGATAGTTCCCAAGAAGTTGCTTGCGCCAATGTTTCCTGCCGCGGCGATTGGCCCCGGTGTTGGCGGAACAAGCGTGTGAGTAGCGTACAAGCCGGTTGCAAGCGCCACAGACATCGATGCGACCGCTACCTTTGCACGCTTTGCTAGTGCTTTTCTTAAACTTGATAAAATAACAAACCCGGAATCACAAAATACAGGAATCGAAACAATGTATCCAATTAAACTCATCGCAAGCTGCGGTCTTTTTGGACCTACAACGCGGAGTACGACTTCAGCCATCCTGAGGGCCGCTCCTGATTTTTCAAGGATTGTCCCAATAACGGTTCCGAACACGATAACGAGACCGATTCCCCCCATCAATCCTCCGAATCCGGTATTCACGTTTTCCACAATCTTCATCAGCGGCATACCTGAAGCAAAACCTACAAAAAATGTACCTAATAATAACGATAAGAATGGGTGCAGCTTAAATTTCGTCGTGGCGATGACGACTAACAGTACGCCAATTAATAAAACTAGAAATAACATCTGTATTACCCCTTTGTTGTTTTGTAAAAATCTTCTCCTCTTTACAGCAAGGTTTTTCTCCCTGCCAACCCCTGTTCGTATTCCAAACCCTTAAGCTAGTGAAGCCAAATATGTCCGCATTACCTGCTCTCCTGACCGCTCGAGCAGTTCAGCTCCTCGGTCCATTGCCTCTTTTAGCGTCATCGGAGCATTGATGATACTATGAACACTCGAAATCCCATGCTCATAAAGCTGGTCAATCCCTTTGCCAATCGACCCGGCAAGGACGAATACCGGTATGTCCAGTTTCTTCGCCTCTTGAGCCACGCCCATCGGCGTTTTTCCGGAAGCGGTTTGAAAATCTGTCTGGCCTTCTCCGGTAAACACACACTGAGCACCGTCCAGCTTTTCTGCAAGCTTGGTGTACTCGATGACGATATCGATGCCCCTTCTTGTTTCGGCTGGAAAAAACGCCTGGAAAGCTCCGCCAATTCCGCCTGCTGCCCCGGCACCCGGCTTGTCATGAAGTCGGATACTCGTTTTGGCTTCAACCAAATCGGCCCAATGGCGTAAATATCCATCCAGAATTTCCACCATTTCAGGTGTGGCCCCTTTTTGCGGACCGAACACATGAGATGCTCCGCTCAGCCCCACTAAAGGATTCTGAACATCTGTGGCAATTAGAAACTGGGCCCCGGCAATGCGCAGGTCAAAATCCCGGTCATCAATGGAAGCAATCCGGGCAAGCTCACCTGCACCAGCCCCATCCTGCACAGGATTTCCATCCGAATCCAACAGCTTCATTCCTAGTGCCTGAAGCATACCAATTCCCCCGTCGTTGGTAGCGCTTCCACCTATGGCCAAAATAAATTTTCGGCAGCCATCGTCTAATGCTTTTTTAATCAGTTCCCCTGTCCCGAAGGTGGTCGCCAGCATCGGATTACGCTGTTCAGGCTTAATCAAATTTAAGCCGGATGCGGTCGCCATCTCGATGACACAGGTTTCCTGATCGCCAAGAATTCCATAGGCTGCCTTCACCGGTTCTAATAATGGGCCTTTCACCATGACATCCACCATTCGGCCATTTGTTGCCGCAACTAAGCTATCGGCTGTTCCCTCTCCTCCATCAGCAACCGGCACAAGCACCGTTTCTGCTGAAGGGTTCGCCCTTTTGATGCCCCGAACGATTGCCTGGGCAGCTTCAAGTGCAGTAAGCGATCCTTTAAACGAATCGGGTGCAATAACAATCTTCATTGTGTTTTCCCCTTTTTTCTACAATATTCTGCTTAAAACAATTATAATCTTCAGATATTTGACATTCATCAGTCGCCATAAACAAAAAAACAGAAAACTTTTTTGAATTTTTTGTGTATAATAAATAAAAACGCTTACAACGGAATGGTGATGGCATATGCTAACACAGGAAATGGCAGCTGAAATTGTCAAACAAACGATGATTCGTCTCAACCGCAACATCAATATTATGGATCATACCGGGACGATTATTGCATCAGGGGACCAAAGTCGTATTCATCAGCTCCACTCTGGGGCATTAGAGGTTTTAAGAACCGGCAAGCCTTTATTTATCAAAGAAGATGACCCGCAGCAATGGGAAGGTTCCCTGCCTGGCATCAATCTTCCCATTACATTCCAGGACCTGATTATTGGCGTTATCGGAATTACCGGTAAACCTGAGGAAATCATAGAGTTTGGCTCGTTGGTCAAAATGATCACAGAGATGATGATTCATCAATCTTTTATCGCCGAACAATTTGAATGGAAGCAGCGGCTGAAGGAGCAAGTCTTTGAAGAGTTATTGAAAGACCAATACGATGTGGAGTCCATTAACCAACGGTTGAATTTAATAGAAATCAAACTAACTCCATCTTTCCAGATTGCTATTATTGAAGTTTCACAAACCCCGTTAAAAAAACGAGAATTACTGCAAATTCTCGAGAACTCTTTTGACGAGGGCAGCTCGCTGGTGGGATTTTTAAACAGCAGCAGAATCTTTCTGCTGACATCCCAGCTGTCTGAGACAAAACTGATACAAAAATTGAAAACTGTTTTAAACTCTACCAATCTATTTTTAAAAATCGGAATCGGTTCAACAGCAATGGATTTTACCCAAGTACGCCATTCCTTTCAGGAGGCACAGCAGGCTTTACTGTTTGGAGGCCAAGAGAAATTGACCACTTTTGCAGAAATTGAACCACAAGCCCTCTTGGCGGGATTGGATGAGCGGGCTAAGAGTCAGTACCTAAACCGAGTCATCGGGAATCTATCGGACAAGCTGATCGAAACATTGGATTATTTTTTCAAAAGCAATCAAAATATCGGGGAATGTGCCAAGCGCATGTACATCCATCGCAATTCGCTTATTTATCGGCTTAAAAAAATCAAGGAAGTAACTGGACTCGACCCGCAGGTGCTAAATGATGCGGTGACCCTGCAGCTTGCGGTTTGGCTTTTGCAAATGAACAATAGGGAAAACTAATTCAAACGGACATTAAAATGGCTGACTTCTTTAAAGTCAGCCTTATCATATTAATTTTGAAGGTTATTCCTCATTAAATCAGCTATAAGCCTATCATTTGGGTCAGTTGAGCTTTCTAGCCGCTTGATGATTAACTTTTGACGTTCAACTGGGTGGTTTTGACTAAGTTTTGCCTTTCCCTCAATTTTAGTAATATTGATCCGAAAACCTACAATACCTCTTGTCATTCCTTCAATGTAACTTGGATCTACATCCTTTAACTGATAGGAACTATTGGGCTTTTCATATGTAGTAACCATTTCTGCTAACGCACCAAGCAGTTCCTGACCATCTTCCACAATCTCCAATTGGCCATATACATGAACGGCAACATAATTCCAGGTTGGCACAGCCTTATTGGTTTCGTACCATGAAGGGGAGATGTAGCAGTGCGGGCCTTGAAATATGACTAAAACCTTTTGATTTGCAATATCCTTCCACTGTCCGTTCGGACGGGCAAAATGGCCATATAAAACACCTTCCTCTTTATGAATGGTTAATGGAAGGTGAGTGGCATATGGTTCCCCATTATGCTGCGAAACCAACGTGGCAAAGCTGTTATTTTCCATAAAGTCATAGAGGATTTCTTCATTATCTATTTTGAAATGGTTTGGAATATACATTTTTTAATACCCCTTATTCTGAGAAGATTTTATTCCGGCAGCTCATGCAGGTTGTCCGCAATTCCTTTATAAAAACTGTAGATATCTTTTAAGCCAAGATTATCTTCAGATCCAATCCCGATAAAATCAAAATGATCCCAGCCAGACTGCACATCAAAGTGATTCCATACCCCTTTTTCAACATGGCCATCATACCTCTTATGATCATGACCGTGCGGGTATTTCGCCGAGACTACATTGACAATCCCATCATTTGGCCACCAGGCAGAATCAATAACAGGCTCAGGGCTTTTTCTTGAATAAGCTCCCATTAACATGCTGGAGGCTTTCATTAAAGGATTCATGTTAAACATCGGATACGCCCGGCCGGTCAGAACGCCTTTATAGGTGGCATCCCCAGTATAAGAAAAATAGTAAACATTCTGATGCGTCTTCACCCATTTATTGAGGTTAGCCGCTCCATAAGTGGTTAAATCATTTAGGCTGCTGTCTTTGCTTGTCCAAATGGCACTTTTGAAAACCCTGTCAACATATTCAAAGTATGACTCTCCCTCTTCCCGCTGTAGCCCCCATTGGTTAAGTTTATAATCATAGACGATGTTTTCATCACTTGCCCCTGATAAACTCCCAGCGTAAAAGACCATCTGATTCAGCCATGGTGTCATCCCTTCTTCGTCCGCAAACGTGGAGCCATTATGGGGCGTACCAAGGGTTGTGACACTATGGACCCAGCTTTTTCCGCCTTTGAACAAGTCAGATAGCCCTTCTTCCGGATGCTGCTCAGCGTATTCCCGTTCCGCCGCACTTCCATTTTCCAGCAGTTCGACCAATGTCCTGATGGTTTGTCCGCCCATACTATGGCCGACAAGGTGAATTTTCTCGGTGACATCCCATTGGCTGTATATCCCAGGGTAGGTTCTGCCAAACCGTTCATGCCCGTGCTCTTTAGCATGGGCCGCCCCGTAGTCTACCGTTCCGCCTTTGATGTACGCATATAGCTCAACGGCCCGGTCCCAGTTGCTAGAAACAGGTCCCACTGTCGCTGTATAGGTTTTATGTCCTTTTTCATTTAAGTACTCTTCGAGGTCGCGGACCCCGCCCCAATATTTAATTCCCCCCATTTCATCCCTGCCCCAGCCGGTTAATCCATGGACAAGGATAATCGGAAAATCATTCAATTTTTGTGAAGCTCTTGGTTTAGTTTTTCCTGAGAGCGTTGCGAAAAAAGAACTTGTTAATAGACATGAACTTGGAAACAATGTTAAACTCCCAATCATTAAATTGACCTCCTCCTTTTTGCTGAATTTTCACAATTTTTTAACCCTATTATATCATATTGGTATAATCAGTTTTCAAATTAATAGAAGTGTACAGGTAGACACCCTGAGTCTGCTTGGCATCATTTTATTGTTCAATTTTCTTCACTTTTGGTGAAACTTTATATAGACTAATACGTAATACATGTTTGTACCATTCTAAATATTATGATAGGCAGGAGATAGAAAATTGGGTTCTTATATTATGCTAATTGGACAGTATGCTTTTGAGGCATATTATTGGTTAATTTTAATATCGATTTTTGGTTCTTGGTTCCCGCGTTTTCAAGCAACAAAAGTGGGCGAATGGATTTATAGGCTGGTTGAACCTTACTTAAACGTCTTTAGGAAATTCATTCCTCCTTTAGGTCCAATCGATTTTTCTCCAATCATCGCCTTATTTGTATATCGATACATCGGCGGGTTTGCACTTGAGGGACTGCGCTCATCCATTAATTTTATTGGGGTTTAAAAGACATATGAAAATTGAAGCGCCTAAGATTCCTGACGAGTTACGTGATAGGAATTTCCATGAAATTTTTTATGAAGAAGATCCGGAATTAGAAATGTGCAAGATTAGCGACTCCGTTTTTGAAAATGAAGCGGCTGTCCGTGTCCGGCTTTACAATGTGGTGTTGAAGAATTGCCGGTTCACCAATACTGATTTTCAAAAAATGGATCTAACGGATGTAATCTTTGAAAACTGTGATTTATCCAATGCCGATTTAAGCAAATCTTCGATTCACAGGGTCATCTTTAGGGATTGCAAATTATTAGGGGTTAATTTTGAAGACTCCCGGTTTGGAAACGTTCAGTTCATCAATTCCGTCTTAAACTTAACGGCATTGGCCACTTCCAAGTTTGAAAAGGTACTTTTTCAGGATAGTTCATTAAAGGGTACTGATTTTTATGACTGTAAATTCAAAAGTACCGAATTTCAATTTTGCAATCTGGATGGAGCCAGCTTTGACCACACCTCCCTTAAGGGCGTGGATATCAGTTCCTCGAATTTCAATACACTGACCGTCGCCATTGAAGATTTAAAAGGATGCAAAGTCTCAACGCATCAGGCTTTGCAATTTTCTACTTTGATGGGGTTAATTATTAAAGATTAATTTTAAAAAAGGAGTTCTGAACCAAGTTTGGTTTCAGAACTCCTTTTTGGTTGCCTACGCTTGTTCGTTTCTTTCCATTCTGCGTTGCTGCTCGGCAATGATTTCATCATCCTCGGAATTGTCCCTAATGACTTTCTGGGTAAGGATGGAGCCCACAATAATTAGCAGCATCACCGCAATATAATATCCCTTTTCATTCAGCTCTAGGTCAGCATTATAAATGCCGATTGCAAATAAACAAATTCCCGCAAACAGGGTAAAATAGGCCAAGAATGTGAACGCTGGCGTGTTTCTTCTTTTATGTTTTTGTGGATACATCAAGTAGCCCCCTTTTTCTATTTCTTTCATAGAAATATAAATAACTGCAATTTTATTATAAGTAGAAACAGGCAATTAAGTAAACTATTTCCATATCTGAATAATGAAATATTAGGGTCCCGTTAACAACGGAAGGGGGGTTATCATACATTTAAAACAGGGGTGAAAAGGGATGCCACGAGCAAAATATAATATAGATCATCGGATGTTGATCTGGTAGCAAGGATGATGAGAGCAGAAGCCGAAGGCGAAGGAAAAATGGGAATGCTGCTTGTCGGGAATGTCATCGTTAATCGTCTTAAAGCAGATTGTTTAGACTTTAAGGGGCTGCGGACCATTCCACAAGTCATTTATCAAGTACAAGGCAATAATTATTCTTTTGAAGCTGTTCAAAAGGGTAATATTTTTTACCAGGCAGCCAGAAGTTCAGAGAAAAGATTAGCCAAACAAACGTTGGATTATTGGAGGGGCCAACCAGCTAAACATGCCCTATGGTATTTTAATCCTTATGCTCCATGCCCGCCAACATGGTATGACCAGCCACATTCTGGGCAATATAAACAGCATTGTTATTATGAGCCCAAAGAATGTCCTAATGCCTATAGTTGGTAAAAAAGGAAAATCCCACAGAACTTGCAACAGGTTTACTTGTTAGGTGCAAAACGGTAAATCACAACCTTAACCACATAGTAGAGCACATAATTTTCACAACACAATTCACTGTATATTGCACAGTCCATAAGGCTCTGAGATGAAAATATCTCTAAGCCTTTTTCAAATTTTTTTTATCTGACTAAAGCAACCGTAAGTTGTATAAGTTCATTAGACACTGTTTGATAAATAAGGGTAGAAATTCCCCTTATTTAGTAAATAAGATTAAGAATAACTTAAATAGGTGGAGAAATTTCCCCTATTGACTCATAAAACATCAATATTGGAGATTTTTCTTTATTTAAGCGGAAAACCTTCCCTTATTTACGCCGGAATGAGCCCTATTCTCCATTTAGCGGAAAAATCTTCGCTTATTATTGTGAATTCAAGTGTGTTTAGCTGTGTGGTTTAAAATGATTGCACCTCCTAAAGTAAACCCGTTACAGAATTTGTGGGATTTTTCTTTTTTAAGATTTTTCTTCATAAATAATAGTTTAAGTTAATGATAGTATATCTATATATAATCTGGTAAAATTATCAAAATTAACTTAGGGGAGGAAATATCCATGATTACCTATCCTTTTTTGAAAAAAGGAGCGACGATTGGGATCACTGCACCTTCATCGGGTGTCCCTGTTGAATTGCATGATTTGGTCAAGGAAGCGTGCAGCCGGCTGGAGCAGAAAGGATATCGAACAATCTGCGGAGAAACGGTTTGGACGCAGGACAAGGCCAAATCAGCACCAGCGATAAAACGGGCAGCGGAATTGAATGCGATGTTGAGCGATGCTGAAATCGATCTCATTCTTCCTCCTTGGGGCGGCGAGCTTTTGGGTGAGATTCTTGAGCATATTAACTTCGAAAATATCAAAAACAAATGGGTGTTGGGATACTCTGATACAAGCGGCCTGCTGCTGGCCATTACATTAAAGACAGGGATTGCAACGGCTCATGGGACGAACCTGGTCGATATTCGGGGAGAATATTGGGATGAAACAACTGCGATGTGGGAGACCGTCTTATCGACAGCAAGCGGCGGGTCTGTCCTTCAGCACTCCTCCCCCCTTTACCAAAAGGAATGGCAACACGATAACCCATCCCCATGTGTATTTCATTTAACCGAGGAGACCCTTTGGAAAACCTCTTCTAACAGGGGCCTTAAAATAAATGGGCGCCTGCTCGGCGGCTGTGTTGACATCATCAGACATCTTGTCGGCACACCATATGGTGATGTGCAAAGCTTTAGAACACAGCATATCCCTGGAGAACCTATCATTTGGTATTTGGAGAACTGTGAATTGAGTACAACTGATTTGCGGAGGTCATTAGTACAAATGAAGCTCGCCGGCTGGTTTGACAATTGTTCCGGTCTGCTGTTTGGCCGGAGTCCGGCGAATATGCCTGTAGAGAACTATACCATTGAGGATGTTTACCAGGACCTTGCTGAAGATCTGCAAATACCGATTGTTTATGATATTGACTGCGGCCATGTTCCGCCACAGATTACTATTATCAATGGGGCTTTTGCGGAGGTAGAAGTTGCGGAAGGCAAAGGGACAGTCCTGCAAATATTTAAATAACGTTGGCAAAGGGCCGGTCCATGTTTGCTTAAGATTGCTCCTTAAAAGCAAAGGGTCAGGCTCCCGCTTCACTTTCCTGTTAAAGCGATGGGGCCTGACCTCTAATTTTAAAACGGATTTTGCCGCCTGGGCGGAGCTGGGAGATTTTCCATATATCTTCTTTCGCAATTTTTCCGATTGTGGCGTAGCCGCCAATCGTTTGGGCGTCGGCCATTAGGATGATCGGCTGACCGCTGTTAGGAACTTGGATCGTCCCAAATTGAGTGGCTTCCGAGAGGATATCTCCTCCGTTTTTAAACCTTAGCTCAGGACCTTTAAGGAGGTATCCCATCCGGTCCCCGCTCCTCATCGTATACGGAGTTTGGAAAAATTCCTGTAAGCTTTCCGGTACAAACATTTCTGAATGCGGACTAGTCCAGACACTAACCTCTACCTCATCCGAGTAATCCGGGATTTCACTTGGAATCAACCCTCGATGAAACCCAGTCGATTTCTCTTTCTTCGCGTAGAGGATACCATCCTTCTTAATGGAACTTCCCAGAAGCCCTTTTGGATAAACCGATGCGCTGCCCAGCAGTTCTTCTGAATGGAACCCACCTTCAGGAAACACATAGGCGATACTGCCTTTATTAGGACTAGTAAACTTTAATGACTGCCCTTGATGAATCGAGAAGGTTTTCCAGAGCGGAACAGCTTTTCCGTCCACCTGGGCCCCTAGATCCGCTCCTGTGATGACAATTCGATGATCCAACAAAACCTCAAATTCCTGCCCGCCTAAAAACACTTCCAGCGCTGGGCTGCCAGATGGATTCCCTAAGATGTAATTTCCCATTTCGTAAGCATAGGCGTCCATCGGTCCAGATACAGGAACGCCAAAGCGCTGAAAGCCGAACCTTCCTTTATCCTGAATGGATCCGTAGACACCAGCCTTTCGAACCTTCAATAAAGGAATCATGCAGGTGCTCCTACTGACCGGACAAAAACATTTTCCTTTTCTAAAGCTTGGCGAATCAGTGCGGTATGTTCAACCACATTTGCCCCATCCCCATGGAAACAAATCGTGTCTGCCTGCAAAGTAATCCAGCCTCCTGAAAGACCCTTCACCCGCTTATGGAAAATAATCTCTTTCACCTGTTGCAAAATCTCATCATGGTTTTTCAAAACAGCATTCGGCAAAAGCCTTGAACACAGCCGTCCGTCATCCGTATATTGTCGGTCCGCGAACGCTTCGGAAGCTGTTTTCAAGCCTGCTTCTTTTCCGGCCTTCACAAGTTCACTATTGCACAACCCAAATAAATAAGCATCCGGAACCGTATCATACACAGCTTCAGCGATGGCTTTTGCCACTGCCGGATTCTCAGCCGCCGTATTATATAAGGCGCCGTGAGGCTTCACATGCTGTATAGCCATCCCCTGAATCTGGGCAAACATTTTTAGTGCCCCAATTTGATAGACCATGCAATTATAAATTTCCCGCGGTGTCATCTGCAGGTTTCTCCGGCCGAATCCTTGAAGGTCCGGATACCCCGGGTGGGCGCCAATCGCCACGCCGTTTTCCTTTGCTTTCTTCACCGTATCGTTCATCACGTTATAATCTCCGGCATGGAAGCCGCAGGCGATATTGGCAGATGTAATATATTGAAACAGATTCTGATCATCGCCAATGGTATAAGCGCCGAAGCTTTCCCCCATATCTGCATTTATATCGATTCTCACTCAGGAGCCCCTCCCTTCTAAAAATCCCCTTTTTCTAATTCTCTACGATAAACTCACTGATAGATTCAGGATGCTTTGCTAATTGCACTTGTATGGCGCTAAATTCAGTTTGGGAGATGGCTGTAAACTGAAGCGTGTCTCCCGTACGAATAAAAAACGGTTCCTCCCGGTCAGGCCGATAAATCTCAAGCGGTGTTTTTCCGATAATGTTCCATCCCCCAGGACATTCAATCGGATAAATTCCCGTCTGGCTGCCGCCAATACCAACCGTGCCCTTTGGCACTTTTGCCCGCGGGTTCGGAAGCCTGGGTGTTGCTAATTTTGGATTTAACTCTCCAAGGTAGGGAAATCCAGGTAAAAACCCTATCATATAGGTGGTATATACCGTTTGGGAGTGAAGCGAGATAATCTCACTGTCCCGCAATCCGGTATGCCCCATCACTCTTTCCATGTCCAAAGCAAACTCTACATTATAGCAAACGGGAATTTGCAGTTTTCTAGGATTCCAGTCTGGTTTCCCTTTTGATTGATGTTCCCATTTTGCTAACAACGACTGAATGAAGGGTTCTTTTTTTTCCAAATCCTTCTTTAAATAAACCGTTACCGTGTGATAGCTTGGGACCACTTCTTCAATGAAAAAAGATTCTTTTTCCAACATGTGACAGAAGCTTTGCACCTGGTTAAAGATTTCTTTCCCAACCTGATTGCTGAAGGCAAAGCGAATGCTGCGTTCCCCCGTGATGTTTACTCTTGGAAAAATAACTTTCGTGTTACTCATGTTCCGCTAACACTTGAATGCAAGTGTAGATCCCCCGTTTTAAATCCTCATGCGACCAGCTTGGGATCTTTCCGTGTTGAATCGCCAGCTCATGGGAGGCAGGAATATGAATAAAACCTGAAGGCATTTTCTTGTTTTGTGTTTTTGCATAATGCAGGCTTTGATACATAACATGATTGCATAAATAAGTTCCTGCTGTATTAGAGATTTCAGCCGGCAGACCTGCCTCCTTCAATTGGTTGACCATGGTCCGAATCGGCAGGGTTGTCATGTAGCCGTCTGCGCCTTCAGCCTGAATCGCTTCATCGACAGGGGTGTTGCCACTGTTGTCTGGTTCTCCGTCATTGACATTGATGGCAATTCGCTCCGGCGTCATTTTGAAACGGCCACCCGCTAAGCCTAAGGAAATCACAGCGTCCGGCTTGATTGCCTCCAAGTGTTCCAACAGCTGTTTCCCTGCTTTCTTAAAATCTACCGATAAGATTTCCCCATGAATCTTGTAGCCGCCAACTTCCTGACCGTTCAGTTCTTCCACAATTCGCATGGTTGGATTGATCGTAAAGGATAGAAACGGTTCAAAGCCTGTTAGTAAAAGTGTTTTCATTGCAAAACCCTCCCCCTGGTTTTATAAAAAGTGCATTTTTAAAGTTATCTGCGAATCTTAAAATAACCATGTGCTTTTATAGAGAAATCGGCCTGTTCCGTTCCAAACCGAAGCCGTTTCGGTCATCGCGTTTGACCTCGATTTCAGCTTTTTGCAGAGCTTCCAAAATCGCTAAATCAAAGACGATATGCGCTTCGACGCAGCTTTGAAGCACTTCACCGTATATCACTTCATCCGCTGTTTCAGAAATGATTTCGGCCGCAATCCACCCTGGGTACCTAGAGATTCCAATTGTTCTATACGACGGTGCCACCGAAGCAGAGCGATAAAAATGAATCCCCGGCGCCTCTTCAATTGGAAAAACATTTGGCAGCCACTGGTTTCCGTACTTTATAAAACGCCCCTGCCAGTATCCATTCTCTTCCTCAATCAACGTCCCACGAATTCGACTGCTGACCTGACCAACAATTTTATCTACATTATCTTCATGCAGAGTCTGATACTCTCCGTTCGATAACCGAGCGATACCATAGATTTTCGCACTTGGCAAAAAGTAAGATACCGGGAAACGCGGCGGACTATTATAGCCAGCAAACGGCTGTACCCACTCATGTGAAGGGATGCCGTGATCATCAATGATGACATCAGGAGCCCATCGCTTCAGCACTTCCGGATAAATATTAGCTTCTCCAAAAACTGTTTCATGGAAGCGAACCAAGGAATATTCCAAACCTACCGCATTGTACCTGGCCGCATGATGCTTCCATTCCGGATGCTCTTCCGTCAGCTTCGTCAGCAATTCGTATCCATCTGGGTTTGCCAATGGAAGGATCACCACGTTGACTTCCTTCAGCCAGTTTTCATATTCAGCCCCGGCACGATTGATAAACTGAAGGATCGCAGGTGTACTGGATACCTCATTCGAATGATGTCCCGCTTCGATGAACACAGTCTTTTTAAAAAGAGACATTTTTAAAGGAGAATAGAACTCTTCCCCAGCATCCAGGAAGCACTCAATGACTGGGATCGCCTTGCCAAGATACGAATGGTCTGGATAGACAACTCGATAAGGTGATGAAGTGTTCAGCCATTGCTGAACATCGGGATGTATATGCTCAGTCGGTTTTTCAAACTCCTTAATCTCCAGGTTTACGACCACTTCCCCGTTGGTAATGACGGCTTCAGAGAACCTGCCATCTTCCGTAAAGGAAATCGCTTTTGTCACTGAGTTTTCCAGCGGCTTATCTTCCCATTTGTACACGCGAATCTGAGCTTCCGGCTTTTCGCCGACTCTTACATGCATAAATGGATGAACGCCCCCAGGTGCATCAAACGACTTACCTTCCAGTTCTTCTCCCATATAGGCAAAATAATCGAGCGTATTAAAATATAGGTCTTCGTGGAGAGCTTCCAGTGAAGAAATACGTTCCTCGTCCACTCCAAGCTTCTGTTCCTCTTCACTCATCCAGACATCGATTTCAATTCGGTCGAATAATGGACGGTTGCGGCCCTGGCCGGGATTGTACTTCGAAACTTCTTTTCTAAGCTTCGGCAGCACTTCTTCGACATAATAACAGTAAAATCGTTCTCGGTCCGTTTGAATAAGATGTTCTTCTTCACGTCCTCCATCACCACTGATGCGAACAACACTTGAAACAGGATAAACGTAGCGCTGATGATCTAGGTAAAGAAGCTTGGATACAGGGACATCCAAACAGCCTGCAAGCTGCTTTTCCTCTTTCTCATTCCATATATGGACCTCATATGTATGGTCAAGGTCCTTCACCAGCTTGAAATGGACACAATCGGCCTTCAGACCGAGCTTCTCTTCCAGGCAGCGGTCCACAGGATACAGCTCCTGAATCCAGCGAATCGGAAGCTCGAGGCCCATCTCCCCTTGTTCCTCCCGCACATAAATATCCATTTTCGTAATGGTTTCCCCTGCCGTTTGCAAGGAAGGCAGAACCTCTTCCATCATCCAATGAAAACCAGGCTTAAAGGCGGAGCGGATGGATAGGGAGTGAATAGCAGGAAAAATTGCTTTCCACTCAGCCACCAGACGGTTTCTCACCTCTAATGGTTCCGATAAGAAAATCTCAACGTTCGCTGCCTCAAGATTCTTGGATGCTTCTAATACCTTGAATGCTAAATCCACTTCCCGCTCACCTGACCATACCGATTCAAACAAAAGCGGGGCTTCTTTTTTCTGGGAAAATAGATATTCCTGTTCCCAATAGCCAAATACTCCTCCTTCACTCCAATGCTTAGCTTTCGCCAATTCATTCAGAGCGGCAGGCAGTGCTTCCCTCTTCCCGGTTAAGCGGAGTTGGTTTGATCCTAAAAGCTCGAGCACCGCTACATCAGAGCCCTCTTTTATATCAAACTGAAACCGGGCAGCCTGATTCCCCGTAATCGGAAAAACGATACTTGTAGAATACATGGCAGCTCTAGCTGCAAAATGACAAATTTCAGGTAATACACTTGTTGTCATAAATGGTTTTTCAACTGATATATTTAAGTTTAGTAGCTTCGAAGGAGAGGCTTCCTGATTTTTTCCAAACCCGGAAAAACTCCAAAGATGGCTGAGGCTGTGGATATCAGAATAAACTTTAGGTTCTGATTCAGCACCGGTTTGGGTCCCCTCTTCCCTGCCCCAGTTCACCGCAATCAAGTCGGTACCTGCATATAAGTGGCCGTCTCTTAATTCAACAACCGGACTGTCCATCCCGGCTTCCGGCTTCATCGCTGCAAGTAACTGAAGGAGCAATGACAATTCCGATTCATTTTTATAAGAAAAAATAATTTCTTCGTTTTCCCATCGTGCTTCTGTTTTTAAACTTGAACCGACAAAACGGATATTCACAGCCTCTTCGCTTGGTTCAAAAAAGGTGAATGATAGGGAAGTAGTTTCAAATCCCAGACGGGCACTGAAATCGATTAAACCTTCCGGCGCCAATCCCTCTGGCAAATCGATAAAAACAGAAACTCCGTCAACCACACCATCGCCATTTTTATCCCTTAGAAGTCCATCCTTCGTCCAAATCGCCAGAATATTATTCATGACCATCACCTACATCTTCATATTCGGGTCAAATTTATCTCGGAGCCAGTCTCCAAGTAAATTGAATCCTAAAACAGTCAACATAATCGCAATCCCTGGGAAAGTCGCCGTCCACCAAGCGGTTGTGACATAGTTCCGGCTGTCGGCAAGCATTCCTCCCCAAGAAGGAACGGTCGGGTCAACGCCCAAGCCTAAGAATGTTAACGATGCTTCCAATAAAATAAACTCCGCAATATACATCGTTCCAAGCACGAGAATGGATGACATGACATTCGGTAAAATATGTTTGCGGATAATCCTAAACTGGGTGCCGCCGATTGCTTTCGCTGCCTGAATATATTCCTGTTCCTTCAGCGAAATAACCTGTCCTCTGATGAGGCGGGCAAAGCCGACCCAATACGTTAATCCTAGGATAAGGATAATTTTCCAAATACCCGTTCCAAGGACGCTCATAATAACAATTGCAAACAGGATAAACGGAAAGGCTAATTGAATATCGGCAACCCGCATGATTAAATCATCCATCCATTTTCCAAAGTAACCGGAAATCAGGCCAAGGATGGTTCCTATAATCATCGAAATCAATACGCCAAAAAAGCCGACCATTAAGGAAATCTTCGCCCCGTAAATGATTCTGCTTAATAGGTCGCGCCCCACCTGATCAGCCCCAAGGAGAAATACGGACTTGCCGGTTTCGTCTGCCAAGGACGGCGGTGCAAGTCTTGATGAAAGGCTTGCCTTAGTCGGATCAAACGGAGCAATCCATTGAGAAAATAGCGCACAGCTTACACTGAGAAGAACAAGTAAAATCCCGATGAAGCCGGCTGGGTTCTTTTTCACAAAACGCCAAAAGCTTTGAAGAACAGTTCTTTTTTTCGGAAGAATGGCAACCTCCTCCTGAACCTGCTGCTGTAAGGTTGTCATGCTCGTCCACTCCCTCCTGCCTTAATTCTTGGATCAATCAATGAATAACTTAAGTCGACAATTAAATTCACTACCACCATGATGACGGCAAGGAAAATGACGCCGCCTTGAATAACAGGATAATCACGCTGGTTAATGGCATCAATAATCAAACGCCCGATTCCAGGCCATGAGAAAATCGTTTCCACGATGACCGTTCCGCCGAGCAAGGAGCCAAATTGCAGACCAAGAAAGGTGATGGTCGGCAGCAAGGCATTACGGAAAGCGTGCTTAATAATAACTGCCCAATCGCTGATACCCTTCGATTTTGCTGTTGACACATATTGCTGATTCATGACTTCCAGCATGGAAGAGCGGACGAGTCTTGCCAATATACCAGACAGAATCATCCCCAATGTAATCGATGGTAAAATCAGATGCTGCGGTCCTTCAAACCCGGAGGAAGGCAGCCACTTCAAATTAACGGCAAAAATCAAAATCAGCATGATTCCTAACCAGAAGTTCGGGAAAGAAATACCAATCAAGGAAAAAATGCGCCCGAAGAAATCGACAACAGAACCGCGCTTGACGGCTGAAATAATTCCGACAGGAAAGGCAATTAAGATGGAGACAATGGTTCCGCCAATGGCAAGCGCCAATGTAGCACCGGCTCTTTCCATAATTAAATCCATTACCGGCATATGGCTGCGAAACGACTCGCCAAAGTCAAATGTTACAAGTCCCTTTAAAAAGATTAAATATTGCACATAAAGCGGCTGATCGAGCCCGAGATTTCTTCTTACTTCCTCTATTGCTTCTTTCGTTGGTTCACCTGCGGAAAACATTACCGTCACCGGGTCCCCCGTCAAGCGGATCGAAAAGAAAATTAATAATGATATCGCAAATACAACTAAAACCGTGTGAAGTAATCTTCGAATCACGTAAGCTATCATGTTATTCCTCCGTCCTCTTTGATAAAGAAAGAGATAGCATGAGGACCATACTATCTCTTTTTTAAGCCAATCAGAATTGGTATCCAGCCATTAAACACATCGCGTTTAGCATCCCATAAGGGGACCGGAGCGTTAAGCGGGCAGTATTTTTTTACTTAACTGATACTTCTTCCAGGCGCATACGGTCCTCGTGTGGCGGTTGGAAGTTTTGAACTCGCTTATTAACGGCATATAAATCTACTGCTTGGTACAGATTAAGCTCTGGAGCCAAATCATATAGCACTTCGGTTAATTCTTTAAAGATTTTCTCACGTTCTTTTTGGTCAACAGTGGAACGCTCGGCAGCTAACAATTCTTCTACCTTCGCATCTTTAAAGGATGGATTCCATTTCTGTCCTTCGCTGTACATCAGGTACGCCGTGTTATCAAAGTCAAGCGTCCATCCGCCCCAGCCCTGGCGGTACATATGACCAGCCTTGCCGTTTGGAATCAAGTCAGAAATTAATGTTGTACCATCTACACTATTGATATTTAACTTTAAGCCTACTTCTTCTAAGTAGAAGGAAACAGCCTGAGCAATTTCTTTAAATGTTGCATCGTTACCAGGAATGAACAGATCGATTTGAGTTCCTTCTTTCACTCCTGCTTCTTTTAACAATTTTTTAGCTTTTTCCGGATCATATTTATATGGCTTCAGATCTGGGTTGTTACCAAATGAAAGCTCACTTTGGTATGTGCTGATTGATTTTCCATAGCCAGATAGGATGTCTTTTATAATCGCATCTTTATCCACTGCATAGTTTATAGCCTGTCTGACCTGCTTGTTGTCAAACGGTTTTTTAGCTGTATCAAAACGCATCGAATAAACAGTTGGAGTACCTACATCTTTCAATTCTAGGAAACTTGATTCTTTAACTGTTTTTGCCTGTGCCACTTCGACACGCTTCATGATATCGATTTTTCCAGTTTGAAGTTCTGCTAATCTAGTAGAAGATTCCGGAATCACTTTAAATGTAACTTTATCTAACTTCGGTAATCCTTGCTTCCAATAATTCGGGTTCTTTTCCAATACGATTTCTTGGTCGCGTTTATAGCCTGTCATTTTGAATGGTCCTGTACCAACTGGGTTGTTGTTGAAGAACTCATCGCCTTTTTCTTGAACGTATTTAGGTGGAACGATTACGGCACCATAGCCGGCAAGCTTTGTTAATAGGACTGGGTCCTTGGATTTCAATTTAAAGTTAACAGTGTATTCATCAACAATTTCCACATGGTCAATCGAATTATAGTTCGCATACTGTGGACCTTTCTGTCCTTCTGGTCCTAATAAACGGTCAAATGTAAATTTAACAGCTTCTGCATTAAACGGCTCGCCGTCATGGAATTGAACACCTTTACGCAATTTGAATTGAAGTGTGCTATCGTCCAGGTAATCCCAGCTTTCTGCAAGTCCTGGCTCCAGTTTTAGATCTAGCGTACGGTCTACTAATCCTTCAAATACAGAGGTAGCGACTGTGCTCCAATCTAGCAAAAATGTATCAATTGGATCCCAGTTTTGCGGTTCACTTGTAACACCGATAACAATTTCATTTCCACGGTCTTTAACAGGATTCTCTTCTTTACTTTTACTAGAAGAGCTTGCATTGGATTTTTCGCTCTTGCCTGAAGAACAAGCGGATAAAACAAGTGTGAAACTAAGTAACAGTGCAAATAGTACTGACAATTTCTTCTTCATGCTTTTTCTCACCCCTATGTTTGATTCGTTGCTATGGTTTTTCCATATGGATATGGATGGTTATAGCCTAATTTCTTGGAAATTTCAGCAGCTGCCTCCCAAAGCGGTCCAACAAAATGATCCACCTTATCTCTTGGCAGGCTGGTTGAAAAACTGGCAATGCTTAACGCGTACTGGACAGCTCCGCTGCTATTAAAAATTGGTACGCCAATCGACGCGGTTCCCTCTTCTAATTCCGAGTCGCTGTACGAATAGCCCCTATCCCGTATTTGCTTGATTAAAAGAAGAACATCCTCTTTCGTTGCCGGAGACTGGCTGGCATACTTTGTCAGAGGCTTGTCCAAAATCTCTTGTATTTTTTCTTCAGGCAAATAGGCGAGAATGGCACGCGGGCATGCTCCCGCATATAACGGGGCGTGTCTTCCCACTTTTGTGTACAGCCGAACGGGCAGTGTACTTTCTACCTTTTCAATGTACACACCTTCGTCCTGCTCTCGGGCAATCAATTGGATAGCCTCATTAAACTGCTCTTGAAGCTTTTTCATATAAGGATAAGCAATTGGGCGGATATCGAACCTTTCGGCTACTCGCTCTCCCATTTCCAGGAATTTCAACCCCAGCCCGTAGCTTTCTCCGTCAATCACGAGCCCCTCCTGCTGGAAGGTCATCTTTTTTAAATAACCGAGTTCTACAAAAGTTCTTAGCAGGCGCAAACACGTTGGCTTAGGGACACCTGTAAAAGTAGAAATCTCATCCAGCTTCCAGTAAGGTTTCTGTTCCGTAAAAATATCAAGAAGCTGCAAAGCTTTTTTTACTGTTTTACTCATCGAGATTCACCTGCGGCAATCTGTTCCTTGGCGCCTTGATATAAATGGCAGGAAACGAGATGGTCCTCATGAACCGCCTGCAGGCTTGGCTGTTCCGTTTTACAAACATCTAAGCACTTAAAGCAGCGCGGATGAAAGGTACAGCCGCTCGGCGGATTAGAAGGACTTGGGACATCCCCCTGAAGAATAATCCGCTGCTTCTTCTGAAGCGGATGGGAGCTTGGCAATGCTGAAAGCAAAGCTTCTGCATATGGATGAAGCGGAGTATCATACAAACGGTTTTTATCCGCTACCTCTACCATTTTCCCAAGATACATCACGCCAATCCGGTCACAGAAATGCTTAACCACGCTTAAGTCATGAGAGATGAAAATATAGGTCAGTCCAAACTCTTTCTGCAAATCTCTCATGAGGTTAAGAACCTGTGACTGAATGGAAACGTCAAGGGCCGAAACCGGTTCATCGGCGATAATCAGCTTAGGCTTTGAAATCAGCGCCCGGGCAATCCCAATCCGCTGGCGCTGCCCTCCGGAAAATTCATGCGGAAATCTGGTTAATTGCGCCTTAGTTAAGCCTACTTGGTCGGCCACTTCCAAGACCCGTTTTTCCCGCTCACTTCTGTCGGTCACCCCGAAATTAATCAGCGGTTCCTCTATCGTTTCTTTAATTTTCATTCTTGGGTTTAACGACGCAAACGGATCCTGAAAGATAATTTGAATATCTTTTCTCAGCTTTCGCATATCGTTTTTTGAAAGCTCGGCAATATCTCTTCCCTGGAAAAGAATCTTTCCTTCCGTCGGCTCTAGTAATCTAAGAATCGTCCGTCCGGTAGTACTCTTCCCGCAGCCTGACTCACCGACGATTCCAAATGTTTCCCCTTCGTGCACATCAAACGAAACACCGTCCACGGCTTTAACCTGCTTTAAGGTTTTTTTGCCGAATACCCCGCCTTTTATGGGGAAATACTTCTTTAAGTCTTGAACTTGCAATATTGGATTTTGTGTCACAGTACCGCCTCCGAATCACCATTTTCATAGAGCCAGCATTTTACCTTTGAGCCGTTCACCTCATACAATGGCGGCGTGCTCTTGCAGCGTTCATGAGCAAAGCTGCAGCGTGCGGCAAAGCGGCAGCCGGAAGGCATTTTCCCTGGGGCCGGTACCACACCCGGAATCGAAGATAGATATTCCTTCTCTTCATTCACATCCGGCAGGGAGGATAATAACCCTTTTGTGTACGGGTGCCTTGGACGGTCGAACAGTTCGACCACCTGTGCTTCTTCGACGATTTCTCCCGCATACATGACGATGACACGGTCGCACATTTCTGCCACAACACCTAGGTCGTGTGTGATTAGTACAATCGACATATTTAACTGTTCCTGCAGCTTTTTCATTAACTCAAGGATTTGCGCTTGAATGGTCACGTCCAAAGCCGTTGTTGGTTCATCGGCAATCAGGATTTCCGGATTGCATGAAAGAGCGATGGCAATCATGACCCTCTGCCGCATCCCGCCGGAAAGCTGGTATGGATATTCATCAAGAACCTGCTCCGGTCTTGGAATTCCGACAAGCTTCAGCATTTCTAGCGCGCGTTCTCTCGCTTGTTTCTTCGAGACGTTCTCATGGCTTAAAACCATTTCGACAATTTGCTGGCCAATTGTGTAAACCGGGTTTAGCGAGCTCATCGGTTCCTGAAAAATCATCGCAAGTCTTTTTCCTCTGATTTTCCGCCAATCCTTCTTTTTGAAATCCTTAAAATGAAGGCTCTCTGTTTTGATATCGCCGTCAAACCACTCCACGCCAGGCGGCAGGAGCCCCATTAACGATAGCGATGTCATACTCTTCCCGCACCCGGATTCTCCTACAATCCCAAGTGTCTCGCCTTTATTCAGGGAGAAGCTGATTCCGTTCACAATCGCAATTTTATTCCCATCATCATTAATACCGACTTTTAACTGATCAATCTCTAACACTTTTTGAACCATTATGACACTCCTAACGGTTTCATTTTGTGAAATGCAATTTCATTTTATGATTTTAATAATATAAAATAATGCGAATATTTTCAATAGTATTTGATGGAAAATAATTTAGAAATGTCGAAATAATCAATAGTCTGGTAAAAACTGTCGCATTTTAGCTTTTCCCTGTTCTATTTACATGGGGGTCTTCCATTCAAATAGATATTGAGAAATTAGCTATTTTGTGGTTGGATTAGTATATCTGGGAGGGCTTTACAATGAGTGTGAAATTTAGATTAATCATGACGATGCTCATCTTTGGGAGCATTGGAGTGTTTGTTAAGAAGATTGATTTGAGTTCAAGTGAGATTGCTTTCTTACGCGGGGTGATTGGCAGTCTATTCCTGCTTTTAGCTAGTTTTCTAGTAAAACACAAACCGTCTATGAAGGCGCTGAAAGAAAATGCGGTGCTGCTCCTTTTATCAGGCGGGGCAATTGGTCTTAACTGGATTTTTTTATTCGAGTCCTATCGGTATACGACCATATCCAATGCCACAATCAGCTATTACTTCGCACCAATATTTGTGATGATGTTAGCTCCTTGGGTTCTGAAGGAGAAACTGACGGGTGAGAAGGTTATTTGTATCGTCATGGCTATGGCGGGCTTATTTTTAATCGTGCAGAACGGTCCTGGCGGGGGAGGCGGGTCACACAATCATACCTTAGGGATTTTCTATGGCCTTTTGGCGGCATCCTTATATGCCAGCGTGATTTTAATGAACAAATTTATTAAAAATCTATCTGGTTTTGAAATGACATTAGTTCAATTAATGGCGGGAGCTTTAGTACTGTTACCCTATGTATTGTGGCAAGGGCAGCTTAACCTTGCTGGATTGAACTCCACTTCGATTATTTTTATTTTAATACTGGGTATTGTACATACGGGTTTAGCTTATTTCATGTACTTTACTTCCATTCAAAAACTAAAAGGACAAACCATTGCAGTTCTTAGCTATATTGACCCGATTTCCGCCGTCATCATCGCGGCGTTATTCCTGCACGAAAGTATGACATGGGTCCAAATGATTGGCGGCGCCCTCGTATTGGGCTCGACATTTTTGAGCGAAAAACTAGAATTAAAAATCGAGAAAAACGGGCAGACTCCTACTACCTCGCCGTAATAGGGGTCTGTTTTTTCTAAATTGGGATTGGAGGATTAATGAATGAGTTCGCCATGGTCTCCTGAGAGAGTTATCTCTAATGAAGAAGCGATTATGCTGATTGAAAAACAGTTTCCGCAGTTGAAACCTGTAACTATACAGGTATTGGGTGAAGGATTTGACAATTCCGTCTTTCTCGTAAATGAGCAATTTGTGTTTCGTTTTCCTAGGCGTGAAATAGCAGTAAACTTACTTAAAGTCGAGATCCGGCTGCTTCCGGTCGTGGCTCCTTTACTGCCAATTCCAGTACCGGATCCTATTTTTCAAGGCATTCAAGAAGAAGGATATCCGTGGGCTTTTGCTGGGTACAAAATGTTAAGCGGAAAGAACCTGTCCTGCTTAACTCCTGAACAGCGAATGCTGTCAGTGGAACCATTAGCTCAATTTTTAAAAACACTTCACGCTTTTCCGATAAACGAAGCGGAAAAGCTCGGCGTTCCTTACGACGAGCTGGGTCGGACTGATATTTTAAAAAGAAAGCCTATGTTGGAAACGAACATCGAAAAGGCTGTGGATTTAGGTTTGATTGGCGGACATCAGCTGGGGCAGCTGCAGTTATTTCTTTCAACAGTTGAGAAACCTTTTGAGGATGATAGCTATGCACTAGTACACGGTGATTTTCATATTCGAAATATGCTAGTCGATGACAGCGGCAGAGTGTCCTCGGTGATTGATTGGGGCGATGCCCATATTGGCAGCCCGGCGATAGACTTGTCGATTGCGTATAGTTTTATTCCCGAGGAAGGCAGGGAGTTCTTTTTTCGGCTATATGGTGAAGTATCGTCTGGGGTCAAAAAGATAGCAAGATTTAGAGCCATCTATTCGCTTATCATGCTGCTTTTGTATGGAAATAGTCAGCAGGATGAGATTTTGGTCGCTGAAAGTCGGGAAGGGTTGGGGTTGGCATTGGCAGGTTTATAGCAGTGCGCCCTCTTTGCTTATTGTGGGGGGACATAACTACCTGAGATGGGGGGCTATTTCTTGTTCGGGGGTTATGGGGCGGGTCATAACTACCCGGGATGGGGGGCGCTTTCTTGTTCGAGGGTTATGGGGCGGGTCATAACTACCTGGGATGGGCCGCGCTTTCCTGTTCGGGCGTTATGAGGGGTTCATAACTACCCGGGATGGGCCGCTCTTCCCTGTTCGGGCGTTATGGGGGGGTCATAACTACCCGGGATGGGCCGCTCTTCCCTGTTCGGGCGTTATGAGGGGTTCATAACTACCCGGGATGGGCCGCGCTTTCCTGCTCGGGCGTTATGGGCGGTTCATAACTACCCGGGATGGGCCGCGCTTTCCTGTTCGGACGTTATGAGGGGCTCAAAACTACCCGGAATGGGGCGCTCTTCCCTGTTTGGGCATTATGAGGGGTTCATAACTACCCGGGATGGGCCGCGTTTTCCTGTTCGGGCGTTATGGGGTGACTCATAACTACCTTGGCCAGCGGCTCTCGTTCAGTTCAGTCCGTATAAATCCTTTATCTGCGACCGATCCCTGAAGAATTCCCAATTCAGTAGCATATATTTCACCGGAAGTTTTTTTGGGTCTGGCACTAGACAATTAACCTAAACAAACGCTTAGAGCGAAAAATTCTCTAGGCGTTTTTTATCATGGAAAAATTCAAAAAGTTCTTGATTTTTTAAATACGGCATATTATGATTTTGAATTAAGTAATCCTATAGTTATTATCGGAATTTACTTTACCATCATAAATTGGGCTGACTTTAGAGGAATAGGATAAGTGCCCTACACTCCTTTACTGCTTATATTTATTAAAACTAATACCTGGTTCATAACATTCCTGTCCCAGCACTCCCTTAGGGAGCTATTTTTAGCAGTGAATGTTGACTGAAATACTCAACATTAAGGAGAGGAACTCAAAATGAAGGTATCAAGTAAAGGCGAATATGCCTTAAGGGCCCTGCTCCTGCTTGGAGGGCATCAAGGCAATGTCCTCGGCATCCAGGAAATTGCCGAGAAGACCCTGGTAACCACTAATTACCTCGAACAAATCCTGCTTCAATTAAAAAAGCTGGGCTATGTAACAAGTAAACGAGGGGCAAAAGGCGGCTATATGCTCCTAAAAGAACCGCAGGAAATCAATATTGGAGAAATCATTCGGGAATTGGAAGGGCCTTTGTCACCGATGGGATGTGCATCCATTACGAAGTATGAACCATGTCCACTAGAGGTGGGCTGCCAATTAAAGCCCCTATGGTCCTTGGTCAGAGATACCATTGCTTATGTCCTAGACCGGACAACACTTGAAGATTTATTAGAAAACAAAATAAGTCTAGTAAAAGGAGAGGATTTAGTTGTCATCAAAAATACACCTTAATCATCAAGTGCTAGAAAAACTCGAAAGTTTGTTGGAAGGATTAGAATTTGGAACTGTGCAAATCACCGTTCACGATTCGCAAATCACGCAAATCGACCGGTTAGAAAGACACCGGCTGCCACTGCAGAAAAAAACCAGCCAAGTAACGAACAACAGGAAAACCGAAAGATGAATATGCTGCCGATCGGACCCCCGAAGGCCCTTTAGTTAGATGTACGTGACGATGTACATGCAAAAACTAATGGGCTTTTTTTGTTGAAAAAAAGCCCCGCCAATACACAAAAAAAGGGGAGTTAAAAATGCTCAAAAAAGTCTTAATAACGTTAATTTCACTCATGTTTCTTGTAGGGGCGGCCGGTTGCTCGAGCCAAACTTCAACTGAACCGGCCAAGTCCAAAAAAGATGCCGCCGCAAAGGAAACCAGTAAGAAACCGATTGAACTGCTAAATGTGTCATATGATCCAACCCGTGAACTTTACGAGGAATATAACAAAAGCTTCGCCGCCTATTGGGAGAAGAAAACTGGTCAAAAAGTGACGATTAACCAATCTCATGGCGGTTCCGGCAAGCAGTCCCGCTCTGTTATTGACGGACTCGAAGCCGATGTCGTGACGCTGGCCCTTGCTTATGATATCGATGCGATTGCAGGAGCAGGCAAGCTTGCGGACGACTGGCAGGAGCGGCTGGCTGACAACAGTTCACCGTACACCTCAACCATTGTCTTCCTGGTGCGAAAAGGGAATCCCAAAGGAATCAAGGACTGGGATGACTTAGTGAAAAAAGATGTTTCCGTTATTACCCCGAATCCAAAAACCTCTGGCGGTGCACGTTGGAATTACTTAGCTGCTTGGGGCTATGCACTGCAGCAAAATAACGGAAATGAACAAAAAGCACAGGAATTTGTGGCAAAGCTCTTTAAAAACGTACCGGTATTGGATTCCGGAGCCCGCGGCTCGACGACTACCTTCGTCGAAAGAGGAATCGGTGATGTATTGATTGCATGGGAAAATGAGGCTTATCTTGCCCTTAAGGAATTCGGCGAAGACAAATTTGAAGTAGTCAATCCATCTGTCAGCATCCTGGCTGAACCTCCTGTTTCCGTTGTCGATACAGTGGCGAAAAAGCATGGGACCGAAGAAGTGGCAAAAGCGTATCTTGACTATTTATATACAGTTGAAGGACAGGACATTGCCGCGAAGAATTTTTACCGCCCACGCAATAAAGACATCGCTGAAAAATATGCGAGCCAGTTCCCGGATATCAAACTATTCACGATTGATGAGGTTTTTGGCGGCTGGAAGAAAGCCCAAAAAACTCACTTTGATGATGGCGGCATCTTCGACCAAATCTATAAACCGTAAAGAATGGAGGCTTTCACGTGTTTAATCAATCCAAACGCCGCCGGGTGCTCCCGGGATTCGGCTTGTCAATGGGGTATACGGTCATTTATCTCAGCCTAATTGTCCTGATCCCGATTGCGGTTTTATTTTTAAAAGCAACTACCATAAGTTTGGCCGAATTTTGGGAGACTATAACGAATGAGAGAGTCGTAGCTTCCTATAAACTGACCTTCTATACCTCCTTCGTTGCTGCAATGGTGAATGTTCTATTTGGAACGCTTATTGCCTGGGTATTAGTCAGATATGACTTCTTTGGGAAACGATTCGTTGATGCGCTTGTCGACCTGCCGTTTGCCCTGCCGACTGCAGTTGCAGGGATTGCACTTACCGCCATCTATGCTCCGAATGGTTGGATTGGTCAATATTTAGAAGCAGCCGGGGTGAAGATTGCCTATACACAGTATGGAATCATGATTGCGTTGACGTTTATCGGCCTCCCCTTTGTGGTTCGTTCTGTCCAGCCTGTCTTGCAGGAATTGGATCAACAGTTTGAAGAGGCCGCCGCGACACTTGGTGCCAATTCGTCCCAGATTTTTTTCAAAATTATTTTTCCAGCCATTTTCCCGGCCATGTTAACTGGCTTTGCCCTTGCCTTTGCAAGGGCTTTGGGTGAATATGGGTCGGTCGTGTTCATATCCGGTAACATGCCGATGAAAACGGAAATTGTCCCCCTGCTCATCATTACAAAATTGGAGCAATACAACTACGGGGGTGCCGCCGCCATTGCTGCTGTCATGCTCGTAATCTCCTTCCTTCTATTATTCTTAATTAATTTTTGGCAGTGGAGAACGGCGAGGAAACATCAAGTGACCTAGAGGAGTTTGAAAAATATGATTGCTAGAGAACATGTCCATCTAAAAATTCCAGGAGCCAGCCGGATTAAGCTGGCTCCGATAAGAAAATGGCTGCTGATTGGAACTGCCCTGGGATTCTTAGGGATCTTTATCCTCATTCCCCTCATCGCGGTTTTTACTGAGGCTTTGAAAAAAGGAATTGAATTATACTTCGCGGCCATCACAGAGCCTGATGCCCTTTCAGCGATTAAACTTACGCTCATCACCGCGGCTATTGCCGTTCCCTTGAATACCATCTTCGGCGTCATTGCCGCTTGGGGAATGGCGAAATTTAATTTTAAGGGTAAGAATATCCTGATTACCCTGATTGATATCCCTTTTGCTGTTTCCCCTGTTATTGCAGGTCTCGTGTTTGTGTTGTTGTATGGTTCAAATGGGGTGTTTGGTCCGTTTTTGGAAGCCAGCAATTTAAAAATCATATTTAGTGTACCGGGAATTGTTCTCGCTACTACTTTTGTCACCTTCCCGTTTGTAGTTCGCGAGTTAATTCCAATTATGCAGGAACAGGGCACTGAAGAGGAGCAGGCAGCAATAACACTTGGTGCGAACGGCTGGCAAATGTTTTTTCGGGTCACTCTGCCAAATATTAAATGGGGATTACTGTACGGTGTGATTCTGTGCAACGCCCGGGCGATGGGTGAGTTTGGCGCCGTTTCGATTGTTTCCGGCCACATAAGAGGGCTGACCAACACCCTCCCTCTTCATGTTGAAATTTTGTATAACGAATATAACTTTACCGCCGCTTTTGCCGTCGCTTCCCTATTGGCTCTGCTTGCGCTTGTTACGTTAGTTTTTAAAAGTATTTTGGAATGGAAGAATAATAGAAAGGGAGATTAAGATATGGGGATTACAATCAGTGGCGCAACGAAAGTATTTGGTGCTTTTGCGGCCGTCAAAGATATCAAGCTAGAAATATCAACCGGAGATTTTGTGGCATTATTAGGTCCTTCCGGTTCTGGGAAAACCACCCTTCTCAGACTGATTGCAGGACTGGAGGGGCTGGATACAGGTTCGATATTTTTCAACGGTACGGATTATTCTTTCAAGACTGTAAAAGAACGAAAGGTTGGCTTTGTATTTCAGCATTATGCCCTGTTTAAACATATGACAATTTTTGAAAATGTGGCTTTTGGGTTGAAGGTACGACCGCGCAAATTGCGTCCTTCCAGGAGTGAAATCAAGGATAAAGTACTAGAGTTATTAAGGCTGGTGCAGCTGGAGGGTGTGGCCGACCGTTATCCCTCCCAGCTTTCAGGTGGCCAAAGGCAAAGGATTGCGTTGGCCCGGGCACTGGCCGTGGAGCCGGAGGTGCTGCTTCTTGATGAACCATTCGGAGCGTTGGATGCCAAGGTTCGCCAGGAGCTGCGTCATTGGTTAAGGGAAATCCACCGAAAGCTTAATATTACCACTGTATTTGTCACGCATGATCAGGAAGAGGCACTTGAGATGGCCGACACTGTTGTGGTGATGAATCATGGGAAAATTGAACAAATTGGTTCACCTGCGGAAGTTTATGAAAAACCGGCAAATGCCTTTGTCTATAGCTTTTTGGGCCGGGTGAACGAATTCCGTGGGGCTGCTTTGTATAATGATGTTGCAATTGCGAGGGATTCGGCGGTTGAAGCGGTCGGGTATATCCGCCCCCATGAGATTGGGTTGAGCAGGTTTTTCAATGGGGTTGGCATACCAGCAGAAGCCTCACATGTCAATGCGGTTGGATCTACTGTTCGGGTTGTCCTGAAACGCCTTGATACGGAAGATTATTTTGAAGCGGAATTGACGAGTGGCAATTTTCGGGAACTTGGTCCGTTTCATAAAGGGGATATTCTTTATGCTGATTTTACAAATATCGTCGTGTTTGAGGCTAAACTGGATGCTGATCATGCAAAAGTAATGGAAAAGGTAACTGCTGGGGCTTTTTCGGCGTTTACGTAGGTTCTAATTCAAATTTATATGGAGACCGGTCGCCAATAATTCCTATTGGTGACCGGAGCTCTTGATTTTCCCATCGTTCGGGCGCCAATAACCTCTATTGGTGACCCGGGCTCTTGGTTTTTCCGTCGTTCGGGCGCCAATTGCCTCTATTGGTGACCGAAACTCTTGACTTTTACACTGTCCGGGCGCCAATTGCCTCTATTGGTGACCGAAACTCTTCATTTTTACACTGTCCGGGCGCCAATTGCCTCTATTGGTGACCGAAACTCTTGACTTTTACACTGTCCGGGCGCCAATTGCCTCTATTGGTGACCGAAACTCATGATTTTTACACTGTCCGGGCGCCAATTGCCTCTATTGGTGACCGAAACTCTTGATTTTTACACTGTCCGGGCGCCAATTGCCTCTATTGGCGACCGAAGCTCTTGATTTTTACACTGTCCGGGCGCCAATTGCCTCTATTGGCGACCTAAGCTCTTGATTTTTCAGCTGTCCGGGCGCCAATAAAGGTTATTAAATCATCAGTATCTCTCTAATATCCTCTTCCGTCAGTGTCCCCATCGCCTTCTCATCCGAATCAATAATTTCCTCAATTAAAAGCCTCTTTTTGTCCTGCAGTTCATTAATCTTTTCCTCGATGGTGCCGCGGGCGATAAGCTTGATGACCTGAACCTCATTTTGCTGGCCCATCCGGTGCGCGCGGTCTGCGGCTTGTTCCTCGACGGCCGGGTTCCACCAAGTGTCATATAAAATAACGGTATCCGCCCCCATCAGATTAAGGCCGGTTCCGCCTGCTTTCAAGGAAATCAGGAAAAGGTCGCGTTTACCGCGATTGAACCGTTCGCAGATTTCCACCCGCTCTTCAGATGGAGTCTGCCCATCAAGGTAAAAGTATGGCTGTCCTTTTGCCGTTAACCGCCGTCCAATCAACGCCAGCATTTTCGTAAACTGGGAAAAGATTAACACCCGTCTCCCGGAAAGCCGTGATTCCTCTAATATTTCCATGAGCTGTTCAAATTTTGCCGACCCGCCTTGATAGCCGTCTACGAACAAGCCCGGATGGCAGCAAATCTGCCGCAGGCGGGTCAACCCCGCTAAAATCTTGATACGATTTTTTCGAATCGTGTCTTTGTCCAGATGCTTTAATGTATCATGCCGAAGCTTGGCCAAGTAAGCAGCATACAGCCTCTTTTGTTCAGGTAACAGCTCAACCAAATCCAACGATTCGATTTTTGCAGGCAGTTCGGATAAGACATCCTCCTTCATCCTGCGCAGCAAGAATGGCCGGATCCTGCGAGCGATTTGTTTTCGGGTCAGCTGGCTGAATTCCTTTAGCCCAAGGAAAAGCTCCGGAAAAACGACATGAAAAATCGACCACAGCTCCTCCGATGAGTTCTCAACCGGCGTGCCCGTCAGCGCAAAACGATGATGGGCCTGCAGCTTTTTTACCGCCCGGGCTGTTTGCGTTAACGGATTTTTAAAGGCCTGGGCCTCGTCAAAAAACACGGTATGAAAGGTTTGTTTTTCAAACCAAAGGATGTCCTTACGCAGCAAAGGATAGGAAGTGACAATGACATCGACATCGGAAAGATCCTGTTGCTGCCTGTTCCGCTCCTCCTTCGAACCATCGATGACCACTGCCCGCAGTTGGGAGGTCCCCGTAAATTTCCTAAACTCGCTTAGCCAGTTATAGGTCAGAGAGGACGGACAGACAACGAGGACCGGCTGCTTTTGCTTGCGAATTTCCGGAAGTACCGACACAATAAAAGCGATGCTTTGAATCGTCTTTCCCAGTCCCATATCATCGGCCAAAATCCCCCCGAAGCCAAAGTGGACAAGAGTCTTCATCCATTTAAAGCCAACTTTTTGATAATCTTTGAGAATAGGCTCAAGACTGCGAGGCACCTCGAAGTCCAGGCTGCCCGGGTTTCGGAGCTGTTCCATAAACTGCCGGAACGATTCCTCTAGCTTAAAGGTGTCGCTCACCTCCACCGTATCCAGCAGCTGCAGACACTGTTCGATAGGCAAGGCCAGTCCATTCCCTAAGTCACCGGCCTTCATAAGTGGTGAATGGAGAAACTGCTGAATCTCCTCGAATTCCCTTGTTTGCAAGGATAGCAGAGAGCCATTCGGCATTCTATAATACTTCCGTTTTTCCTCCAGCGCCTCCAAGACATAGCGAATCTGATTGTCGGAAATACCGTCCATTTCAAACTTGAATTCCAACCAATTGGTCCGCTCCTTCTTTACCTTCACTCTTATTTTCGGAAAAACATTTTCTCGAAAAATTCGACTACGGACAGCCGTGGTCGCATATATTTGGGCGAGCTTTTGCAGGCGGGGTACGACATAGACCAGAAATTCGTACTCAAGATCCTCATTATGCAAAAAATAGCCCCCATCCGTCTTGGCGAATGAGCTGTCCTCCATGATTTGTAGGATTTCCGCTTCCCTCTCGACATCCCTAACGACCATGGAGCCTGAGGGGAGTTCCCTGCCCTCCAAAGGATTGATCACCATATGTTCATAGTGAAACTCAAGCCCTGCGAGGAGTCGGTTTTTCACCCGATCCAAGTAGAGCTTGGCCTTCAACGGTGTTTTCATCCAGGTTTTTGTGATGGAATCGGCAATCTCTACCTGTCCTAGTTCTTTCAATCCCGGAGCGACTTTTTCAAGAAAAAACGGAATTTGTTCGTGCGGGATCGGGATTTTGTTGGTCCTGGAATCATGGAGCATTCGCTTTAGTTCCAATAACCTCTGGAAATCCTGATTCTTCAATTGTGTTATTTTCCCCTCGTAAAGAACGGAGCGATAGGTTTCGAGAATCAGTATTTGATCGAATCCTTCAACCACCAGTAGATTTTCCGTAAAAGCAAACTGTATTGGCAGCGAACCGTCTGACAGCTGGAGTTCCTCATAGGTTTGGCCATTGTAATGTATTTTGACCCGGGAAGCCTTTATAAGTAATGGCAGGAGCCGGTCCCATAAGGATGCCGAAATCGGCAGGACTTGCAGATCCAAAGCTTCCTTGCCATACGCCTGTTCATCTCGAACCATGTTAATCAGCTGCTGAATGACGGCGTCGGTTTCTTTTTGAAAGCAATGAAGGCTTGGGTCGTAGGTAAAGGACTCCGAAACAATACATGGATTTCCATTGCTGACCTTGTTCAAAAACTCTCTGATATTCTTAACCTTGTTCTCTTCCACGTCCATCTCAATGCCAAGTATAAGCCGGCCTTCGCCTGCTGCGACTGGTTTACAGGTAAACCCGGCATCCAGCACGGTTCTTTTTTCAAAATAATTCTGGTGTCCGCTAGACTGGACGGGCTTATGATCGAAAATGGTCATCAGGCCGGCGGTCAGTTCCTGATTTGGTGTGGTCCCTTGCTGCTGATGGTCGTAGATCGCCAATAAAACAGCAGCAATATGCTGGCAATCCTTTTGAAAAGAAGCTAGCTTAGGGCAGCTGCAATTTGTACGAATCTCACCATCTGCATCCGTTTCAACAGTTACATGAAAATCGCCATCAACTGTCGCCTGACAGCGATCCAGACCATATTCAGTGAAGGTCACTTTGTTCGTCCGATAAAAATAATCTCCTCTTTTGAAGGAGACCGCGCCACACATATCACTGATGATTTTATAAGTTAACTCTATGTTCATGCGGTCGCTCCTTCGTTAAGAGATTTCAATATTACGATTTTATCACAAGTTCGGTTCATATTCATACCTAAGCGAATGCTGAAAATATAGGCATTGCTCAAACCTTCCAAACATATATCAAGAAGTACAATATACAACTTTTGGTTTATTTCTCTTTTGCCCCTCAATTGCTTTAATAAAGGATGATCGTCCGCCTGCCGAGTTACTAAAATTCTATAAAGCCCACAAATTTAATTTTAAAAGGGGGAAGAAACATTGAGTAATACCGACAAAACTCCAGCACCACCATACTATGCGGTCATTTTCACATCGGTACGAACCGATGGTGACAATGGTTACGAGAAGATGGCAGAAAAAATGGTCGAATTAGCTTCAAGGCAAAAAGGTTTCTTAGGAATTGAAAGTGCCCGTGACAAAGAGACAGGAATTACCGTATCCTACTGGGACTCTTTGGAGGCGATAAAGGCATGGAAGGAACATACAGCACATAAAGCGGCGCAGGAAAAGGGCCAAACTGAATGGTATAAGCATTACAAAGTGAGAATCTGCAGGGTGGAGAGAGCTTACTCTTTCGATAAATAGTAGCGCACATTGCTTAGAGTGTGAGCCACTTTTTTGACCGGTTCACCTTTGCCCTTGATTCCGCTACAACACAATCTCAGTCATAACCTGCTCCTTCTGATGTCGATTATGCTCATTCTACAATAGATTTAGAGTCCTCTTATTTTATCCTAACAATAACCTTCCCTTTTGCTCGTCCTGTTTCCACGTAATCCAATGCTTCCTGTGTATCGACAAACGGATAAACTCGGTCGATTACAGGGATGATTTTACCCTGCTCGATTAAACCTTTAATAAAGGTTAACTGCTTACCACTTGGTTTCATGAAATGATAGAGATACTCTACGTTATACTTCTTTTCTAATGATGCAGTTTTGAGGTTGACGAGTGAAAAGAGAATCATTCGAAATAAACCTAAATTTTCTTTTCTAGCAAATTTGGCATCAGGCAATGCGGCAATGGAAACAATTTTTCCAAGCGGTTTTAAAATTTCAAACGACTTGACCAGCGTATCTTTTCCTACCGTATCAAATACTGCATCGTAATCTTTTAAAATCTCTGCAAAACTCTCTTTTTTATAATTAACGATTACATCCGCCCCTAGGGACTTAACGAGGTCGTATCCCTTTTCGCTGACAGTGGTTGCCACGTATACCCCCATTTCTTTAGCCAGTTGGATCGCAAAGGTGCCTACCCCACCTGAACCTGCAGGTATAAAGACTTTTTGTCCTGCTTTAAGCCCCATCATCTCAAAAGCTTGGATTGTCGTTAATCCCACCAATGGGATTGAGGCAGCTTCTTCAAAGGATAAATTACCTGGCTTTAAGGCGATGTCATCCTCGTGAACCGCAATCATCTCAGCAAATGTCCCGATTCTGGTTTTTCTAGGCCGTCCAAACACCTCATCTCCGATTGAAAACTTTGTTACCTTCGATCCCACCTGGATGATTGTCCCCGAAAAATCATTCCCCAACGTTAAAGGAAATTCATATTTCGCTAGTAGCCTCACGATTCCATCTCTAATTTTAAAATCTACAGGATTAATGCTTGCTGCATGAATTTCAACCAATACCTCATGTTCACCAAGCAGAGGCGTCGGTTTCTCCATTAGGCGTACAGGAACATTTTTACCATATCGATCTATGACCATTGCTTTCATTTTGTAACTTATCTTCCCTTCCGTTATCGGAATAAAATTGACAATAAATTTACAATTCCTCCAAAATGGATTAACAAAATTCGTCTATACTGAGTTTATCAAACTCAAATCTAAAGGAGTTGTAAGAATGATTGATTTCTTGTTTCGCCTTATTATATTAACTCCAGTTTGCACGCTGCTTTGCCCTTAACATCCCCTTCTAGGGAGCCCCAAACATTGTAACACTCAGCCCACACTCTACACAGCAACTCCTCATTTAGTAGAAAAAAAGCGAACAGCACCAATTTACCGTTCGCCTCTTAAAATCTTAATGGGGCTTTAGACGTACAAAGTTCTATCCCTTCCAGTTTTTTTACGGACAAATAGAATTCTAGCCCGGACTTGACAATATCTAATTTGGTTCGGGGGCCGATCGTTATTTTGCGAACCAAAAGCTTGCCTTCCCGTGATTCATCATTTTGGTCAACCACAGGTACTTTAATAAACGGGATAAATGCCCCTCGGGACACCCGAAAGTGGATGTGTTCATCGGATTTTGGGATGAAAATGAATCTGAATTCTTCTTCGCAGGCAAAGGTGGGATGCTTAATAAAGCAGCCTAATGTTCCGAAAGTAAATAGCAACACACGCGAAAAACTCTCCTCTGACAAATTGGAGTTTCTTACCAATTTCAGCAGTCTGGTAATCACTTCTTTCACAATTTGCCTTTGTTTCTCCTCATCATAAACCACTTTTCCAACAAAGGTAATTTGTGAGTTAAATGATTGCCCAAAAAATTTCGAGGCGTCGATTCCGATATTGCAGCCCTCATTCGCCCCGTAGTTATACCAGAGCGGCAACGAATCAGGGTTTTCCGTTAAGGAAAAGGCGAAGATGTTTAAATCCTTATAATAACTTTCGGTGGAGGCAAAATCCTTGTATAAGGCAATAAAGGTGTCTTTTTCTTTGCTGTCCTCAATCTCGCCAATAATCGCCCGAACTACTTCAGTCACATAGGCGATCTCTTTGTAATCGTTCATGAAGTCCACACGGGTAATCCAAAAGCACTTTTCCCGGTCCAGGATATTATTCAATGCTTTCATGGACGTATAATGATAAAGCAGCGGGCCCTGCATAATCTTGTCCAGGTTTTCAAAAATATGCTCTTTAAAGTATTCCGCCATTTCTTGGCTGAAATCGTCTAAAATGACTTGTCCCAAAGACTGCTCCTCCTTCAAATTTTTCTTATAGTATTTCTATTTTTTGGAGGGAACATTTCGGTTTGGGTCAGGTTTTTGGAAAAACTTCTGAATTCCAAATTAAAAGCGTGGCCGCTTCAAGACCACGCTTAGCTTTTTGGGACGAATTTTACGAAACCGCACTATAAAGGAACTCCTTCATAATTTTGAAGCGCCTTTTGTAAGTAACGGAGCTCTTTTTGGATACTTTGGAATGATATGATTCCAGGAATCGATTTTAGGGGCGGTGCTTTTTTCAAATGGGTCGCTATCGCCATCGTTTCACACGCTAAGAGCAGCTGGGCAAGTTCATCATCAGCAAGAATTGGACGGTTGCTTAATTTAGCTGCATTCTCCAGCAGATAACCTAGATGTTCAATAGAATGGACTACCGGCCAGTAATAATCCAATACATCGCGATTGACCGGAATCTCACCTGAAGCAGTATTATACAGGATTTTCAAATTCAAAATGTTCGTTCTCATTTTCTTTAACTCTGTGCTATTTCTAGCATTAAACCCCTTTCCTTGGTCAGAGAAGAGAACAAATAAAAATTGCGACTGACTGCGAATGGTTTTGCTGATTAAGTGCGGAAGTCGGCTGGAGGCGGACCTCCTTCCGACCAGCCATACTCCTATTAGACCAATGATACTGCCGATAAAAACATCCATCATTCTTGCCGAGGCAAAATAGGCAAAGCTAAAGCTCCCATGGCTTGTGCTTTCTGCCATGAGTAACGCATTAGGGGTGAAAAACAATGCCGCTAACGCATAATTTTTCACGATAAACAGCTCAGTAATGAACGTAAACAGTAAAACTAATAAAGCGATTATGTATCCATCAGGCTGAATCGAAAGAATCAAGCTGGCAATCAGAATTCCAAGCAATGTACCTATTCCTCTTTGAATGGCCCGATGGTAAGTGGCGACTATGGAATAGCCTGACATGACGGCCACGCAGGACAATGGGACCCAAAAGGAACGGGCAAATCCGACCTCAAACGCGAAGATAGCAGCAATGATTGTGATGATCCCAAACCTCATGGCAGCAATAAAAATAATCGAGTTTTTATCAAAGGCCCCGCCAAAGACACTCTTAAGTGACAATTTTGAGAATTCAACCTCTTGATTGATTTTGGAAGTGGGTTCATTCATAACTGCATCTGCATCATAAATCAATTTAAATAAATGAGCGACCGAAGCATCCATCTCTTCAGGCTGTAAAATGACTTCAGAATTAGTGTCACTTTTATTTTTTTTGCTTAACGAGTTTGCTATTTTTCGGACAGACTGCGCTGCTTCTGGCGGTAGTGGTACTCGGTCTTCTGGAAAATCTTCAAGTAAATAGGTAAAAATATTATGAGCCGAATTGTTTAATACATATAAACGTTTGAAATAGTTCGTTTGCCTGATAGGCGTTTGCCCTGATGCCAATGTTTCGTCCGCATCCATTAATGCTGACATGACACGGTGCCGCGACTCGTGGAATCGGTCTGTCCCTACTGAATCAAGCAATGCTGCGAGCTCTAACAGGCCCCTTTTAACTACTCCTGTTTCAGGACCATGGGGATCAGAAAACCAGCCAAGCATAGCCAAAATCCATGATAGACTTCCGCCTAGGAAGACTAGGCCTGCTCTTAATGGAGCAAGCTCAGGTGCCTGGGGCATTCCTGTTACCATTGAAAAAACGAGGACCAGGAAGATGGCAGCAGGACCTGCAATCCTTAAGGCTCCGAAAATAAAGATGGCTGCAGCTCCGATGATGCCCATAAAAATCGCTACCAGCATGGGATAAGGGGCCACCAGTGTACCTAACGCGGTAAGGAAAGTGAGGGCAATGACAATCCAAAAGATCTTTTTCGCTCGCTGCGCGTATGGAACATTAAACACATATAGATATGTAAATCCGCCCAATCCGGCAATTAATCCATATTCCAGGTTGCCAAATAACAAGCCAATCAAAATCGGCAGTGCCGCAGCCAGTCCTGCTGTAAAGGCCTTTAGCCACGGAAATGGCTTCCTATTGACGGTCAAAGCTTGTTTTAATATAGATGGTGATTTCTCCATACCGACCACTTCTTTCTAAAACTTAAGTCACAAAATACATTTTAAACCAAATATTTTTTCAAGGAGGAAATAATGCTTATATTATCGGAATAAAAAAGCCTAAATCACAGGATGATTTAGGCTTTTTTATTATTTCCTATATTGCTCTATAGTAACCGAATAATGGACTGACCTAATTAGGCTGAATTCCCTTTTATTAACGAAACTATTTTTACAATCATTCCAATGAAAACATAAAGAATCCCGTTGCCGACGATCATTAAACCAATAAAAGCAGCGCCAATGGCTCCGCCTTCACCTGTGCCGCCTGCACTATGGTCCATCTTCACAAATATTGCCCCGATTAAAAAGGCAATGATGGGGCCAAGAATACTGATAATAATCCCGGACCAAAAAAAGTGCAATTTTTTATTATTATGAAAAGAAATAGCTCCCCAGTTGAAAAGGGTAAGCAGCAGCAAGATCAACAGCCAAATTACCGCATCCATCTAAACACCTCCGTTAATCTTCTCATAATTTTCGGCTTTTCCCGCCCGACTTGATGATTATATTCACGCCATTTACATCGGCACTATCAATGTGGCTTTTCATTTTCGATACATCAATATCTGCTTCAATCTCCACTCGTTTACTTTCCTTCCCATCAAGCTTAACTGCATAAGGAGCATTGATGTTTAGCAGTGTTAAGAATTCGTCCTCATATTTATCGTAAAATTCAATGGTAAAGCTGACGGGTTTGCTGCGGTTGTTTTCAAATGGAAGTACACATTCGCCGTGCAATATTTTCTCATCAGCCATTTCAAAATGGCACCGGCTTTCGTTGTGATTGAAGGAGATTGTGTAAATACCTGTTGCAAAATATTTTTGAATGGAACTGGCCAAAAGAGATGGGAGAACCATTGCCCCCAAAAAGGCAATAACTATGAATCTAGTTTGATACTTATTCAATGATTTTGAAAGCAAATATAGACTCATCATTAACGCAACAAATAAGGCAATGCTAAAATAGTTCAAACCATTTGCCGGTCTAACTTGTAAATGGAACATCGAAGCAAGCGTCTCGCCAAGGGTACCTTCATTTGGGAAAGGGAGGGTTAACACGATTACGAGCAAATATAGGATGATAGATATATATAAGGATTTTTTATCCTTTATCATATAGGAGCCCTCCTGCCTTCTAAACATTCTTAATTTAAGTTTACCATTAATTTGGATAGATTTGGAAAAATTTAATAAACAAAAAACAGCCTGGATGCCAGACCGTTTCCATTCCCGATAATTTAATTTTATTTCCAATGAGCCGGAGTCCTTAATGCAGGCGGCAATTTTGTATAGCGGTCGCCCTTTGCTGCATTTACTTGCGCCTGCGTAAGAAAGATACTTCCAGTAAGATTGGCACCGCTTAGGTCGGCATCCCTCATGTCCGCACCAATAAAGTCGACTCCTCTAAGGTCCGATTCTCGAAGATCGGCTGCGATTAACAAAGCCCCCCTTAAATTTACTCCCCTCAGGTCGGCACTTCTCAGCTTTGCCCCAATCAGGTCACTGCCTTTGCCGATTTTGTTGCTATTTTTCCCAGGTGGATTCTTTGCCCGGACTAGTTCACTGGTACGTAAAAATAACTTATTTACCTTTGCCCGATGTGATGGGACATCAAGATTCAAGATTTCCTTTGGCGTTAAATTGGTCAGGCTTTCTGTTTCTTCAAAGGCCGCATGCAGTTCATGATGAATGGCTTTTGTTTCTTCAAAACGCATTGCCTCATTTAAGTAATAAAGCATTTCGTGGAGCTGCTGCATGATGGGAAATACATTGAACATTTCCTTGGCTGACTCGGGGTTCTCCCGCCAATCTCTTCCCTCATACGTATTTTGGGAAACCTTTTGGCCTGCCCCAAAGCATTCGTAGGCAGAACAGCCGCGGAACCCTTTATCTCTAAGATTTTGATGAATTCTGCAGCGGTGATCGGATTGCAGGTTCTTACAAGGGGTCCCGCTATCTTTATCAAACGCAAAATCGGCAGACTTGGCGTAGGGCAGCGCAACACAGCATAAAGCAAAGCAGTTCTCACAATCGGCGGATAAATTTTGATGCATTTTATTGTTATTGGCTAATGGATTTGACACCCCTTACACTTCCTTTTGATGATTATAAAACTAACAAAATTTGTTAAATAACTGCAAATGACAAATTATATTATAATGCTTCAGTGTTTGGATTTATATTTAAATTTTTGATAAAAGTCCAGTGTTTAATAGAAGTGGAATGAAATGATCGGTTTTGTAGATAATACGTTTATAAATTAATCTAGTTATATGAAGGGGAATACTTTCAATGAAAAAACACTGGATACTGAGTGTATCTATTGTCCTTATAGCATGGTCGACGCTCCCTTTTTTGGGAAAGAGCAACATAAAGAGATATCTTCCTGCATCCATCCTGATTTCGTTGATAGAAGGACTTAATGTGCAAATTGCCAGAAAACGCAAATGGTGGATTATTCCCAGAACACCAAGGTCGTTTTTCTTTAGAGAGTTTCCTTATAACATCGGACCGCATTTAGTCGGTTCCTTGTGGATATTAAAATGGACTTACGGAAATTTCATTCGTTATATATTATTAAATGCATTGGTAGATGCTTTCTTTGCTTTTCCTTTTGCAGGTTTCTTAGAGAAAACGAAAATATTTAAACTAGTGCGCATTAATCATTTTCAGTTTTTCCTTTACTTTTTTTACAAGGCCTTTTTGCTTTACGGAATTCAATCCTTTTTCGAAAATAAAGCTAAGAATTTAATAAAGTGAAAATACCCTGCCGATTATTGGCAGGGTATTTTCATTAATTCATCTCTTATAAACCTTTTCCCCTTGGACCCAAACTTCGCGTATGTTTTCCGGGCGGGCGAGGTACAAAATTTTTTGGAAGATATCATGCAATTTTTCTTCTGTATCATAGAGTGGCAGCCGGGCAGTCTCTATAGCTGTATCGATGATTTGGATGTCCCAAGCATAGTTTTCCTCAAGACGGCCGATTGGGAGAGATAGGCTTTCTCCTCCTCCGGCAGTGGCCAGATAGAATGCTTCACCTATAGTGATGCGAGAATTCGGCACTCCCCGGTCTTCAGCAGGCAAAGCCGGGTTCACTCCATCCTCCAGCATTCTTGAAGACATCAATGCTTGTCTTACATTGTCGAACAGACTTGGTGAGAACCCTCCGGAAATATCAGACCCTAAGCCAATCTCGACTCCTTTTGCTTGGAAACGGGCGATTGGAATGACGCTGTTCGCAAAATAAGCATTGGAAATAGGACAATGGGCAATAGCCGTGCCGGTTTCCGCAAACAAGTCTGCATCGTCATCACTGAGAAAATTGCAATGCGCCATGACGGATTTTTCCCTTAATAAGCCGAAATCATGTAACGCAAATGCGTCATTTTTGCCCATGCGATCCTGAACATAGCCATGCGCCCAATCGCTTTCACTGCAGTGCGACTGGACATGTGCATCGTACTTAGCCGCCAATTCACCTAAACCTTTTAGAGTTTCGTCAGTACAGCTTGGAATAAAGCGCGGTGTCACTACTGGGAATACCCCCTGTTTCGCCCGCTTCGCCACTTCTTTTACCGCTTTGATAAATTCCTCTGTATCTGCCAAGGCAGTTGCTGTGTCCGAGTCCCGATAATATTCCGGTGTCTGGTCAGGGTTATCCATGACCACTTTCCCGACTAAGCCGCGCTGCCCTTTTTCCGCACATATTTCTGCCAGCAGGACGCTTGCTTCTTTATGTACAGTTGCGAAATAAAGAGCCGTGGTTGTCCCGTTTGCAAGCAAGGTGCTGACAACGTCCTGGTATACCTTTTTCGCAAACTCTAAATCAGAAAATTTTGCCTCAATCGGGAAGGTGTATGTATTTAACCAATCATAGAGCGGGATATCGAGTGCCGTTCCAGATTGAGCCCACTGCGGCGCGTGCACGTGCAAATCGACGAAGCCTGGCAGGATGTATTGTCCTTCGGTTAAACGATGAAAGTTTGCTCCGCCTTGATATTCTGATAATAAATTTTGATAGTTTTGATCGTCAGGAGAGACAACCTTCTCAATGGCTCCGTCATCGTTAACAAAGAACAGATGGTCTTTTAAAATTTGTACTTCTTTTGGGGACTTGCTTGAGAAAGCGGTCCCTTGGAAAATCTGTGAATATTTCTTCATGTTTGTCCGTCCTTTTATTGATTACATAGATTCTAACTGGTTTAGAAATTAGCATAATCAATATAAAATTGCAAAGAATACATGTAAATACGGTCAAGGGGAACCAGTTAATGAAATTTTTGGGGAATGGGAAAAAGAATTTTGATTTTCCAAGTAAACAATTAAATGAATCGTTGGATACGTTACCGGAAATTCCTCTTGATTCGGAGTTAAATAGAAATATCGAAATACTAAAGTCGGCTTATAAAGATTGCTCTGATGTGGTATTTCGCGAATTTCGTATCGCTGGCAGTGTCCATGCCGTTCTTCTTTACATTGATGGCCTTTCGAATACGGAAGAGGTCGACCAGCATGTGTTAATGCCTCTGTTACGAATAAAAGACCTTGATTACAGCTCCATATTGGAGAGCACGAAAAAGGAAATATCCGTTTCGGGCCTCAAGGAAATTCACTTTATTCCTGATGTTTTTAAACAAATTTCAATTGGCAACCCGATTATTCTGATTGAAAAACAAACGAAGGGAATATCGATTGGCCTGCCGAAATGGGAAAAACGCAGCATCAAGGAGCCAGACGCCGAATCTGTCATTCGTGGCCCTAGAGAAGGTTTTATTGAAACTTTACGGGTAAACACCTCCCTGTTACGGAGGAAAATTCGTCATCCTTTATTAAAAATGAAACAAATAGATATTGGCGGCTACACCGAAACACAAGTCATCGTCGCTTTTATCGAAGGAATTGCCGACAGCACTTTAGTTGATGAGGTTACCAATAGATTAAAGCGAATCAAAATTGATGGTATTTTAGAAAGCGGGTATATTGAGGAGTTGATTCAAGATTACCCATTTTCGCCGTTTCCGCAGCTTTTAACAACGGAACGTCCGGATGTCTCCGCTGCCTGCCTTTTAGAAGGACGAGTTGTTATTTTAATTGACGGCACCCCCATCACCCTGATTGCACCTTGTACGTTTGCAAGTCTTTTGCAGGCACCTGAAGATTACTATAATCCATTTTACATTAGTACCTTTATCCGTTGGCTGCGCTATTTCTTCTTTTTTATCGCTTTACTGGCACCATCGGCGTATGTGGCAATCTTAACGTTCCATCAGGAAATGCTTCCAACCTCATTGCTTCTAACTATCGCCGAAAGCCGTGAACAAATCCCCTTTCCGGCGTTGGTGGAAGCATTTATTATGGAAATCACCTTTGAGGCGCTAAGGGAAGCTGGTGTGAGATTGCCAAAACAAGTGGGATCTGCTGTTAGTATCGTCGGAGCCCTCGTCATCGGACAAGCTGCGACGGCAGCAGGACTGGTCTCGTCACCTATGGTCATGGTGGTTGCCATTACAGGAGTCGCCTCGTTTTTAATGCCAAGATATGCGACCGGCATTTCGATTCGGATTCTCCGCTTTCCGATCATGATTTTATCCGGCATGCTGGGGTTATTAGGCGTTATGATTGGGATTACAGCGATTGTCGCCCATATGTGTACGCTCAAATCCTTTGGTGTACCCTATTTCAATTCAGCAGCACCGCTTAAGATTCAAAATTTAAAGGATGTCCTTGTTCGTGCCCCGTGGTGGGCTATGGATACACGGCCTGAATTTTTTTCTAATAATTCTACTAACCTAAGACGTGAGTCCAGGAATCAAATGCCCCGTCCAAGCAAAGGTGGCGGTGAAAGTTGAGATATAAATTTCGAGTAAAAAAGAAGGCTTTCACTTTATTCCTGCTGTTTGTCCTCACCTCGATTGTTCTGACAGGATGTTGGGATCGTACTGAGGTAAATGATTTGGCACTTATTTTGGCGGCCGGTATGGATAAAGGAAAAGACAAGAATATCGAACTCTCCGCCCTCATTTTTATTCCACACCCCCAGCAAAGCGGGCAAGGATCCGAGATGTCGGGCGGAAGCAGCAGCGGTAAGTCGTTTGTACGATCAGCTGAGGGAGAAACCGTTGCAGATGCGATGGCGAGGCTTCAGGAATCACTCACGAGGGAAATATTTTGGGGGCAAAATGAGGTGCTCCTAATTGGCGAAAAGTTAGCCAGGGAAGGAATAAGCGATCAGATTGATTTTTGGATGCGGCACTCAGAACCACGGATTCGTGCAGACGTGTTTGTTTCAAAAGGTGAGGCGAAGAATGTTTTGAAAGCCATGCCGGAATTGGAACAGGACGCATCGAAACAGCTGCGCAAAATCGTGAAAACCCATATAGGGGTAAAAGTAACGGTGAAGGATTTATCGCAGATGCTTTCCGGTGCATCCGAAGCAGCAGTGCTGCCATGGGTTGTAAACCTATCCCCATCTCAGATGGATAAAACGAACAAAGCCATTCCAATCATTAGCGGAGCAGCCATATTCAAGCAAGGCAAACTGGCAGAAATCTTAAGTGATAAGGAAACAAGGGGAATTCTTTGGCCAAGAAACGAAATTGAACACGGCATCATTACAATCTCTTTAAAAAACGAAAAAGGCTACATCTCTTTAAATCTTTTAAGAAGCAAAACTGAATTGGCCCCATCCATCAAAAGCAGCAAGTGGCGTATGCACATCAAAACAAAGGCAGAACTGGAAGTCATTCAAAACACGACAAAACTAAACTTATTCGATCCAAAGGTCATAAAAGAAGCCCAGCAAAAGGTGGTATTTGAAATTGAACAAAGAGAACGGCTGGCTTTCTCGGTAGTACAGAAAAAATTAAATGCTGATATTTTTGGGTTTGCTGAAGAATTCGAGAGAAAATATCCACAAGTATGGAAACAAAAGAAGGATGAGTGGAACGAAATATTCCCAAAGGTTGCCGTTACTTATGACACAAAGGCAAAGATCAACAGAACCGGTTTGGGAACTGCAAAAAATAATAGAGGTGAAGAACGATGAAGGCAGGAGGAATATTAGGGGTAACAGCTATACTGCTCCTTATCTTTTTGCTCCAATGGCCCAAGTTGAAGAAAAATGAAAGAAAGGTAAAAATGGCCTTTTGTTCGTTGATGGCGGTGAACTGGCTCCTGGCTGTTTTGCTTGTCTTCTTTCCGGAAATGCCGGGACCAGGGCAACTCATTGATTTTCTCTATAAGTCCTTTAAACCGTTTTGGTAAAATAGACTCCTTTTAGAAAAGGAATGAACAAACATGATTGAAAAAGGCAGAATTTCCTACTTGGAGCTAGCCCTTATAATGTATGCAACCGTTGTTGCAACGGCCATTCTTTACATACCATATGTCACCGCACAGCATGCAAAACGTGATTTATGGCTGTCTCCCATCTGGGGTTCTTTGAGCGGCTTTCTGATCGTCTTGATTATTGTCAAGCTCTCAAAGCTATTTCCGGGTAAAACACTCATTGAATATTGTGATTCTATTCTTGGCCGGTCCCTCGGAAAGATCATTGCGTTCATTTATTTGTTTTTTCTACTACACGATACGGCAATCGCATTTAGGGAATACGGCGAGTTCATTGAAAGTGCCTTTTTACATAAAACACCAATGATTTTTGTTACAGGCAGTATTGCCCTTTCTTGCGCCATTGCGGTCCATGGGGGCATTGAAACGATTGGACGATGTGCTTTAATTTTTTTGCCGATTGTATTAGCCCTTTATATACTGATTTATATCTTTCTAATTCCCGATTTAAATGTAAAAAATATTTTACCGATCATGCAAGATGGGGTAATGCCCTCTATCCAAGGTTCTCTTGCCCCACATGCCTGGTTAAGTCAATTTTCATTGATGTCGTTCCTGCTTCCGTTTTTAATGAAACAACAAAAGGTTATGAAATGGGGAATGTTTTCGGTCATTGCCAGTGTCTTGACAATGGTGTTCATTAATCTTGGAAATCTTTTTTTATTCGGCGGAATTATCGTCAATTTTCAATTTCCAGTGTTTGAGGCGGCAAGATTTATTAGTATCGGCTCTTTTTTTGAACATATTGAATCGATCGTGATCGCCATATGGGTACTTGGCGGTTTCGTTCAGCTGTCCGCTTTTTTTTATATGCTCGTTCTTGGTACTTCCCAATGGCTGACATTGCCTAGTTATAAACCATTTGTCTTGCCAATTGGTTTTTTAATTATTCTATTTTCAATCTGGTCCATCCCGTCGTTTGAGGACATGATTCGGGGGATGGGTACAACCGTACCCTATTATTTCCTAACGGTTCAGCTGCTGATTCCCTTTTTCCTTTTGTGTGTTGCGGTAATACGCAGGAAAAGTGTGAAATCGGGCTTGAGCTAATTTGCGGATTCAGCACTTTTATTTGCGATTTTACGAGTTTTATTTGCGATTTTACAATTTTTATTTGCGAATCTTTATTACCAACAAACGTATGAAAAATGCCTTTAATAAAAGAAAACTGCCCTCAACCAAGGCAGTTTTCCAACTAAATCTCACAATTAAAAATCGTAATTATCAATATTATCCTTCGTAAACACCACCCGCTCCGGCAATAAGATAATACCGCTTCGATCATCGGTATAATCATAGCCCTGAATGGTATTTGGCTCAATCTTCACGTGGCCGATATTCGGTACATCAAACTCGTCGCCGACCTTCAAATCCTTGCCCTCGACCGTCATTAGGTAGGCAACATACGCAGCCAGCGCCCCCTGCTTTTTGACATCCCACAGCCCGAATTGCTTCACCGTGCCGCGCTTGACAAAGTCCCGCATAACGTTTGGTGTCGAGAATCCAGTAATCGCAATTTTGCCTGCTACGCCAAGGTTTTCAGCTGCTTGAGCCATGGCCGGCAGCGCAGTGGCGTCCGGACAAATGACAGCGTCGATGTCAGGATACGTATTAATAATATTTTGACCGACAGTCAGCGATTTCTGGGCATCATTTTCGCCGAATTGCGTGGTGACAATCTCCCATCCCGGGTGCTCAGCTTTAATTTTTGCCTTGGCAGCTTCAACCCATTGGTTTTGGTCCGTTACTGTAGGGCTAGAGTAGAAGAATGCAACCTTCGCCTTGTCGCCAACCTGCTCAGCCGTCATATCAATCAGCATGCCGCCCAATTGGTCAGGAGTCCCTTGGTTAATATAGAAGGAACGGTGCTCAGGGTTGACATCCGAGTCCCAAGTCAGAATCTTAACTCCGCGTTTTTTCGCACGGTCCAAGGCCTGGTTCAAGCCGTCGACAGAGGTGGAGGATACCATTAATGCCTTATAGCCCTGGTTAACAAAATTGTTAATGTACTTAACCTGCCCGGCAACAGACGCCTCACTTGGGCCATCGTAGGTCAACTCCACGCCAAGCTCTTTGGCCATCTCTTTTGCCCCTTCACCGCCGGAGGTAAAGAAGCCAACACCGGTCAGTTTAGGGATAAACGCTAACTTCACGTTCTTTTTGTCGGTTTTCCCGCCGCCGCCCCCGCTAGACGACTTCTCCCCGCTGCTGCTGCATGCTGCCAGTACCAGCAGTGCCGATAAAATAATAGTGAGCAGTTTCAGATAACCAGATTTTCTCATTACGCTACACTCCTTTTAAGGCCCCTTCACTTCTGCCTTTTTAATATGAAACTTTTTAAAAAGCCCCCAATTGGTTAAACGGAGTAACACGGCAATGATTAACAAAAATCCAATAACCACACTTGTTTCCTGGCTGGTCATACTCATCATCTGTAAGCCATACTGCATCATACCAATCACAATACTGGCAATTCCTGTACCGACTACTGTACCTTTGCCCCCTGTAATACTTGTTCCTCCCAAAACAACTGCCGTAATGACAGGCAATACGGCTTCCGTTCCGAGGTCTGACCTGGCGGAACTAAAGTAGGATGTCAAGATTAGCCCACTCACACCACCTCCCAAACCGGCTATAATATATGACCAAATTAAGACTGATTTTACCCGAATCCCACTGTAGCGGGCGGATTTGCTATTGATTCCCACGAGAAAAACCTGCCGGCCAAATCGGGTAAGATTCAAAATGACCGCAAAGAAAACCATAAAGCCTACAAAAAACAGGATCGGATTCGGCAGTCCAAATGTCTCCCCATTGGCCAGCATCACAAACCCATCCGGAAACCCGCTGATTCCTTCATATCCGGAAGCACTGCTGCCGCCGGATATGACCAAAGCAATTCCGGAAAAAAGAAACATTGTTCCCAGCGTCACAACTAACGGCTGGACATTAGTAGTCGCGACAATGGTTCCGTTAACTGCCCCTGCACTGGCACTAATCAACAGGGCAATCAGCACGGCCAGCCAAACATTGAGCCCATTCATCCAAAGAACACCGATGACAATGGAGGTTAAGCCGATTGTGGAGCCAACCGATACATCTATTCCTCCCGTAATAATTACGTACGTCATCGGAATTGCGGCTAGTCCAATGTAGACATAATCATTCATGCTGAAAATCAAGTTCGTCAAATTTAAAAAGTCGGGGTTCATTACTCCGAAGAAAATGAGTTCAAGGATGAGAAAAATGACAAGTGCGCCCTCCCATCTAAAGAGTAGCTTCATCGCCCTGACCCCCTCCTTCCGCTTCAGCCGTTTCCTTCTTTTTAAATTGGCTATTCGCTAAAAAGCTTTGGAATCTAGAATCGCTGATAACAATAACGAGTAGTAAAAACCCGGAAATCGCGTTATTCCAGTACGCGGGAATTTTTAAATAGATCAACGAGCTGTTAATGGCTGTTAAAAAAATCGCCCCTAGCCCTGCTCCCAGCACCGTCCCGAGACCTCCGTTTAAGCTGACACCGCCTAATACCGCCGCCGCAATGACCTGCAGCTCCATCCCGCTTCCGGTTTGGTTTGGGACAAAACCGATATTCATCACAAAAATCAGCCCGGCAACCGAAGCAGATAGACCTGATAGCACGAAGGCGAGAACTCTCACCTTGGAAACAGGAATCCCAATCAGCCTTGCCCCGTCAGCATTATCCCCAACCGCATAGAAATAACGGCCAAACTTGGTCAGCCTCAAAGTAAGGTACGCAGCTACAAGAATCACAATTCCAACCCAAACCGGCAGCGGCAAACCGATCAAATCCGTTCCCGACAGCTTTTTAAAATAATTCGGAATGTCCTCAATCCACTTTCCGCCTGTTAAAATAATCATGAAACCTCGTAAAATTCCTAAAGTCCCTAATGTCATAATGATGGCGGGAATCCGTAAACAGGCAACTCCGAGACCATTAAACAGACCGGCCAGCACACCAACGGCAAGCACCGCAAGAGCCGAAACCCAGCCCGAAACCCCGCTCGTCAACAGCAGGCCGCATACCGCTGCCGATAACCCCATCGTCGACCCGACCGAAACATCTATCTCTCTAGTTAACAGAACAAACGACTGACCGACTGCCAGGATGAGCAAAATAATCGCGCTCTCCACTAACAAAAGCAAACTTTTCCCTGTTACAAATTTGCTATTCACCATTCCTACTATTGCTATAAACACAACAATCAGAACGACAATCGAGATTTCTCGCTGCTTCATTATTTTTGAAAGGAGATTCATAGCGTCTTCAACTCCTTCTGGATCCCGAATGCGGCTGAGGTGATGGAATCGATGGTTAAGTCCCCTTTGGCTATCGTTGTTGTCATCCGCCCTTCATGCATAACAAGCACCCGGTCGCTAAGCTGGACGATTTCTTCGGTATCGGAGGAGATGAGAATCACCGCCAGCCCTTTCTGCTTCAAGTCGTCGATCATCTTGTAAATATCACCGCGCGCTCCGGCGTCAATACCGCGCGTCGGTTCATCCAAAATAATAACTTTTGGACCAGTTTCCAGGTATTTCGAGAGAACAATTTTTTGCTGATTGCCTCCAGATAGGTTGCTGATTAATTGGCTCGGGCCTGTAGTGACAACTTTTAGGCTGTTGATGGCTTGAGCGGCGATGGCTTTTTCTTTTTTAAAAGGGAGGAATAGGCTGCGAAAGGTGGGAAGGATGGTGGATGTGATGTTCATTTTTAAAGAGGCGATCGAGAATAGGCCGTGCTGGTGGCGATCCTCAGGGACGTACACCAAACCGCGGTTAATCCGTTCACGCAAAGAATACCTCTTAATACTTTCCTTTTCTAAAAAAATATCTCCGGAATCCGATGGTTCAAGGCCAAAGATGGAAGTGGCAAGCTCGGTCCGGCCAGCACCGACGACGCCGGCAATTCCTAAAATTTCACCGGGGTATAGGTCAAAACTGATATTTTGAAACCGGTGGCCCGATAAACTTTTCACGGAAAGAATTGGTTCGCGATGCTGCCCAGCTGAAGGCTCCTCCTCCGTTCGTTCCACTGGAGGAACCAGAACTTCTATTTGTTCCGGCATTAATCCTGCCAACAATTTTTCATAAGTAAAATACCGGACGGGCCCGTTTGCCGAGATGACGCCATCCCGAAGGACAGCAACGGTATCAGCCAGTTCGAAAATCTCGGTTAGTCGATGGGTAATATATAACACGCCAAGGCCTTCGCTTGTTAATTTTTTGATGGTGGAAAAGAGAGAATTGATTTCACTAAAGGTTAGGGTGGAGGTTGGTTCGTCTAGGATCAGAATCTTGGCATTTCGGATTAACCCTCTAAGCAGTTCAACCAGCTGCTGCTCCGCAATCGACAGGCTCAGGCCCCTGCGGTTCAAATCCAAATTCCAGCCTAGGACGGAGAGATAATGCTGAATCCGTCTCTCGCATTCGGCTTTATTCTCATGCAAACCAATGGTCACGTTTTCGCGAATCGTCATATTGGGGAAGATTAGTGGTTCCTGTGGGACTAGATAGATTCCATGTTTGTGGGCATCGGATGGCTGGTGAAACAATACTTCGCTGCCCTCCACTACCATTTGCCCTTGATCGGGACGATATAATCCCGTGATGATTTTCATTAACGTTGACTTACCAGCACCGTTTCCGCCCACAATCGCAAAGACCTCCCCTCTATGAAGGGTTAAATCCACACCCTTTAATACGGGGTTCCCTGCAAATTGCTTGTATATTTGCCGGATGTGAAGCAGCTGGTCATCCATTCCAATCACCCGCCTTGTCCGGTTATCACACTAGTTATCTAAACATTTTTTCATGACGGCAACTTTTGTGTCAGCTCATTAAAACGCTTACAACCCAAATATTAAATGACAAAATACCCAGAGTCAATACGTTTATTTTAAATTATCTAAATTTTTAGAAATTAATTGACTTTCCATTTTCAGCCCCCTATACTCAGTATCAGAGTGAACATTTGTTACGTGATTGATTTTTTGTTGAAAGGTTGAGGAAGATGACGAACAATGATGCGTTCACTGAAAACCTCCTCGTAAAGGTCGCCTGGTATTATTACAAGGATAATCTCACACAGACCGAAATCGCAGAACGGCTCCAATTATCAAGAAACAAAGTTGTTCGTTTACTCGAGCGCGCCCGTACCGAAAATATTGTGCAATTTCATATCCAAGGTCACGGGGTCCACTGTCTGGAAATCGAACGTGACCTCGTCTCCGTCTTTAAGCTGCCGCAAGCCTTTGTCATTCCAACTCCTACTAATAACCTTAGCCGCTCCTTATCTAAAGCTGCCGCTCAATATCTAGAAAACTGCATTTCTAACAATGATTTGATAGGGTTCGGATGGGGCGAAGCTGCCTCTAGAACCATTGAAGCTTTATCCATCGATCCTGCCATCGAGGTATCCATGGTCACCCTCACTGGCGGTGTAAACTACTATTTTCACAAGCGCGATTACTCCATAGAAGGCGGCCTCGATAAATTCAAAGGCGGAATCCATGTCATTCCGGCCCCATTTCTCGCCTCCTCGGAAAGAATGGCGAAAAATATGTTATCAGAACCTTCGGTGGAAAATATACTTGATTTGGCAAGTTTGTGCCACCACGCCGTCGTTGGGATTGGCGGGTTATCCGCCGATTCGACGATCATCAAAGAAGAAAAGATGACCCTGAACGAACTGCTTTATATTAAAAATCAAAATGCTGTCGGCGATATTCTTGGCCAATTTTTTGATGCTAATGGCGAGCTTCTAGAATTGCCGCACCACACCCGGTTAATCGGCACCCATCTTCATACATTGAAAAAATTAAAGAATGTCATCGGCGTGGCCGGCGGTCCGAATAAAGTGGAGGCCATCTTCGGCGCGTTGAAAGGAGGTTACATCGATACCCTGATTACCGATGAAGAAACCGCTGCTGCACTACTAAAAAAGGAGGCTGCTTTTTAAATGGAGTACATCCTAGTTTTTGATGCCGGCACCGGCAGTGTGAGAGCTGTTCTTTTTGACAAAGCGGGTAAGCAAGTGGCCGTCTCACAATATGAGTGGACGCACCTGGAAGACCCGCGCTACCCAGGCTCGATGGATTTTGATGTGAACCGGAATTGGGAGATTATCCAAACCTGCATCTCCGAGGTGTTGGAGCGGTCCGGCGTTCCCCCTAGCAGCATTAAAGCAATCAGTGCCACGAGCATGCGTGAGGGCTTTGTCCTTTACGACGAAAACGGAAAGGAAATTTGGGCGTGCGCCAATGTCGATGCCAGAGCGATGGCAGAAGCCAAAGAGCTTAAAAACGGTGACCCCGAACTGGAAAAACGACTCTATGAATTATCCGGACAAACATTTGCCCTAGGCGCCCTCCCCCGTCTGCTCTGGATTAAAAACAACCAACCGGAAATTTATGAAAAAATCGCCTACCTAACCATGATCAATGATTGGATTCTCTTTAAACTCACCAATAAACTTCAAGTAGACCCCTCTAACGGCTGTACCACCGGACTTTTTGATTTGAAAAATCGCGCTTGGACACCAGCCATTGCCGAAGCCTGTCAGCTGAAAAACAACATCTTCCCTCCCGTAAACGAAGCAGGAATTCTACTAGGAACGATTCCCGAATCAATCGCTCATTCTACTGGACTAGCAAAAGGCACGCCCGTTTTTAGCGGCGGCGGTGATGCCCAGCTTGCATCCGTTGGCGTCGGCGCCATTGGTGACGGCCAAACGTTTATATGCGGAGGCAGCTTTTGGCAGCAGGAAATCAACACCAAAGACTCGCTGATTGACCCTGACTGCCGAATCCGTGTGAATTGCCACGCCGTCCCGGATTTATGGCAAATTGAAACCATCGCCTTCTTCCCCGGACTTGTCATGCGGTGGTTCCGCGATGCTTTTTGTGAACTGGAAAAAATGGAAGCCGCGCAAACGGGACGCGATGCCTATGAAATTTTAGAAGAAAAGGCAAAAGACGTTCCTGTCGGTTCGAACGGCATTATTCCGATATTCTCAGACGTTATGGATTATATCTCATGGCGGCACGCAGCCCCCTCCTTCCTTAATCTCACTATTGATCCCAACAAAACCGGTAAAAAAGAAATGTTTAAATCGATACAGGAAAACGCATGCCTCGTGACCTATGGCAACCTGAAGATTGTCGAGGAAGTCACCGGGCACTACCCTACGGAGGCTATTTTTGCAGGAGGTGCCTCCAAGGGTAAGCTTTGGAGCCAAACGCTTGCGGATGTTCTTGGCATTCCTGTTAGGATCCCTGTCGAAAAAGAAGCGGCCGCCCTTGGTACTGCTATTATGGCTGGGGTGGGTGCTGGTTTGTTTCTAAATCTCGAAACTGCTATTTCAGGTCTAGTGAAGTGGGAACGGGTCCACTATCCAAACATGGATAACCATGCTCGTTACCTATTACTATATGAAAATTGGCGGGCGGTTTATGCCGAGCAGCTGCGATTAGCCGATTCGGGAAAAACCAACCACATGTGGATGGCACCCGGGTTGATTGTTTAATTTTTGAAAGGGGGTGAAACGCCAATGTTTCACGTGAACGAAGAAAACCTCGACTACCGTTATGGCACCCACGGGCCGAAGTACTTACGAAAAGGACCAAATGTCGATATTGGCGTGGTGTTGTTAAAACCGGGCGATGACCATGAAAATCACTATCATACGACCTGCGAAGAAATTTTCTATATCCTTGAAGGGGAAATGGATATTTATATAGACGGCGAGCCTGTACATGTCAAACCTGGCGACATGCTGCAGGTGCGGCCATTCGAAACCCATTATTTAAAAAATACTTCCTCTGTCGATTTCAAAGCGGTGTTTATAAAATCGCCGCATATCAGCGAGAGAGACACGGTCATTGTAGAAAATCCGAAGATGAAGGAGTGATTTTGAAGATGAATTGGGGATTTCAAAATAGAATGAGTCAAATCTTTCCGGGTGGCAAGGCGGTCATGCTGGCGGTAGACCACGGCTATTTCCTCGGCCCTGTTCATGGGTTGGAAAAACCGGGCGAAACCGTTCGCAGCCTGCTGCCGCATACGGATTCGTTATTTGTGACTAGGGGGACACTCGATGCCTGCATCCCTGCCGATGTGAATAAGCCAATGCTGTTGCGCGTTTCCGGCGGGCCAAGTGTGCTGAGTGACCTTTCAAACGAGACAATCGTGACGCCGATTAAGGAAGCAATTCGCCATAATGTTGTTGGTGTCGGAGTATCGATGTTTGTTGGGTCTAAGTACGAAACGCAAACGGTGGCGAATTTGGCGAATGTCGTAACCGAGGCTCATGAGTATGGGATTCCTGTTTTGGCAATTACCGCTGTCGGCCACGAACTTGAGAAGCGGGATGCAAGATTTTTAGGATTGGCTTCTCGGATTGCTGCCGAAATGGGGGCGGATATTGTTAAAACCTATTATTGTGAGGGGTTTGAAAAAGTTACGGGGACCTGTCCGGTGCCGGTTGTGATTGCGGGCGGTCCTAAGTTAGAGACGATTAAAGATGCGCTGGAGCTTACGTTTAATGCGATGAATCAGGGGGCGGCGGGCGTTGATATGGGCCGCAATATCTGGCAATCGGAGTATCCGGAAGCGATGATTCAGGCGATTAACGGGATTGTGCATAAGGGGCTGAAGGTTGGCGAGGCATTGGAGCTGTATGGGCAGTTGACGGGGGTAAAGGTGGGCTAAAATTGTTGCATTAATTGGTGTGGAGGGCAAAACCTGGCCCTCCCTTTTTATTTGGTCAATTTTCACTACATAGTTTGTGCCTCTCACGACATAATTCATGGATCTCACTACATAATTTCCTGTCCTCACGACATTTTGGAATAAATCGCGTTAAAATACCCTATTTTTCCATTTGCTGATTATATGAAACTATTAGACTCGTCATTTCGTCTTTTATAGTGATATAATTTTTCAAAAACAAGAAAGGAACTTCTAGCTTTGAAACGAAAAAGAAAAAGAATACGAATAAAACGAGTATTACCTTTATTAGTTCTCGTGATTACCATAGTGGTAATCTTTTATAATAATACGAATTCTGATACTCCGAAACCAGCGATCGCAAAGGATGTTGCAATGCCGACTGAACTCAACCCGGTCGTGAAGGAGCGGGCCGATCAGCTAATCCAGCAGGCTGCCAAAAAAGGGATTGTCGTGGTCATTACGGATGGGTTTCGCAGTGCCGATGAGCAGGACAGTCTTTATGAACAAGGCCGTACCGCTGATGGAGCGGTTGTCACCCATGCAAAGGGCGGCGAGTCTTATCACAATTACGGGCTGGCGATTGATTTTGCACTGGAGACGCCTTCGGGAGATGTGGTGTGGGACCGGGAATATGATCGGAATGGAAACTCGAAATCCGATTGGATGGAGGTCGTCCAATTGGCGAAAAAGCTGGGGTTTGAATGGGGCGGAGACTGGGCCAAATTTAAGGATTATCCCCACCTGGAGATGAATTTTGGCTTAACGATTGCTGATCTGCAGAATGGGGAACGACCAGATTCCTCCTTGGTTGCCGGACCAAATTCAGGCGAATAGTGATTTTCACTATTCGCCTGCGGATGTCGTTATACTTGGTCAAAATCTTTTGTAGTACCAGTGTTCATTTATCATTATTGGATACATTTTCCGTTTGAAGTGGATGGTTTTGTAAAATGGTTTCTACTTCTTCATATCCCTCTAGAAAGGCAAAGTTATATCTAGCCGGCAGCGCGAAAACATATTTATCATTTTCTCCCAGCTTTGTTGGACCAATAGGTGCTGCTCCAATATGAAATTCCCCTTTTTCAAGTGAGGACCATTGATCAAGCGTAAAAATCATAATCGGAATATCCTGTCTCGGGTTCGCCTCCGTCCAACCTGGGTGTCTAATTAAAAGGATTTTGCCACTCTCGATTATTTTATTTTGTTCAGTAGATATACCTTCCCAAGTATCCGTTACAATCTGGTACCCCTCCCAGCTTTTCGGTAACGCAAAGCTAAATCCATATTCTGTATTTTCATATAGACTAGGATCTGTTGATTTAGGATCAGCTGGGTTCTTATTATCATTTTCCTCTTTGTTTTTATCTATTGTCACAGGTTCTTTCGTTTGTTGCCCTGGTGTATTTGAATTAGAATTTGATAGTTTATCCTCAATGAACGGAATAGCTAAAACAGCGAATAATATGAACGCAGCAACACTAGCTAAACCTACTAACATCTTTTTCATTATTGCAGCTCCCCTTTTCTTGTTATCATATGAACTTGCAAATTGTAATAGGTTTTCATGGATTTTATCTTGGGTATCTTTAGTAAACTTTTTATCATAATCAGGTTCTGGTAATGAGCGAATTTTTCTCTCTACATCACCAAATTTCTCATCATTTTTCATAGAGAGTATCCCCCTATACTTTTTTGTAGTGTCTTTAACGCACGATGATAGGTTATTCGAACCTTATTTTCATTCCAATTCAAAATGGATGCTGTTTCAGATACAGAGAGTTCTTTAATCCCTCTCAGGATGATGACATCCCGATAATTTGTTTTTAAAGATTGGATTGCTTGATACAGGAGCCTATTATTTTCATTTAATTGGAGAATTTTCTCCGGTGTTTCCTTATCCTTTTGCTCCTCCCTGAACCAATTCATTTGCTTGATCCTTAAACGCTTTCTTTTTCTAATTTCATCTATTCCCACATGGCGCGCAATCGAAAAAAGCCAGGTTTTAGGACTTGATTTTTCCTGATAAGTATCAAAGCCTTTAATGGCTCGGATAAAAACTTCCTGCACCAGATCTTCTACATCACTTGACCCGATGTAATAAACCAAAAAGTGGTATATATCTTTGTTGTACAAGTAAAACCACTCCGAAATTGTGTTGCTTATCATCAGCTGGTCAACTCCATTTTTTCTCCTATTTTTAATCCCCACAAATTAGTCGAATTAGCGCAATATTTATTTCACTTTTCACAATATTTAAGTTAACACGAAAACCTCCGCCCGGTTAGTGAAAAAATATTTTATATAACGATGTAAATAAAAGGAAAACCCCTCCCTCATCTCGAATAAAGTTAATAAGTATGATTATCGTTTGAAAGGAGAACGTTCATGTCCAATACAATTGTTGAAAGCGTTTACGGTAAATTACAGGGAGAACAGATTGACGGTGTTTATTCTTGGAAAGGGATCCCCTTTGCAAAACCGCCGGTCGGTCCGCTTCGGTTCCGCGCTCCAGAGCTGCCTGATTCTTGGGAAGGTGTTCGGGATGCTACCTCCTTTTCACCGGTTGCAGCGCAAACTCAAAAAGAAATAATGGAGTTTTTCGGGAATGACGTCTCGAATGTGAGTGAGGATTGCTTATACCTAAATGTATGGTCACCGGGAGCAGATGATAAAAAACGTCCCGTGATGGTGTGGATTCATGGTGGTGCTTATGTTACTGGATCTGGATCTGGTCATTGGTATGATGGTTCTTCGTTTGCTGCCCAAGGCGATGTCGTTGTCGTGACAATTAATTACCGGTTGGGAGTTTTCGGCTTCCTTCACCTTGGCGAAATTGGCGGAGCTGAATATGCCACTTCCGGGAACTGCGGGATCCTTGATCAGGTAGCCGCACTGCATTGGGTGCAGGAGAATATTGCTGCGTTTGGCGGCGATCCAAATAACGTAACGATTTTTGGAGAATCGGCCGGGGCCATGAGTGTTGGTGTATTGCTTGGATTCCCTTCTGCTCAAGGTCTTTTCCAAAAAGCAATCCTGCAAAGCGGCGCAGCCGCAAACGTCCATCCTCCTGAAACCGCAACAAAAGTAGCGGGCGCCATCCTAGCAGCTTTACAAGTAGAACCTACTAATCTGGCAAAATTGGAGGAATTACCGGTTGAACAGCTGCTTCAAGCTGCTGATCTTCTCCCGTCAATGAGCTTAGGACCGGTTGTTGATGGTGTATCCCTGCCAAAACATCCACAACTGGCGATAGCCGAGGGTTCAGCAAAGGATATCCCAGTTTTGATTGGTACCAACAAGGATGAATTTAATATTTTCAGTGTCTTTGACCCTGAGTGGAAAGATGCAGATGAGGCAAAGGTTAAGGCGATTTTTGAAAAAACCTTTGGACCGCTCGTACCTCTTATTGCAAACTTTAATCCTGAACCACTAAGCCAAGATCTATTCAATAAACTGCTGACCATTCATATTTTTACATACCCTGCGCAAAAGCTGGCAGAACTGCAGGGTAACCAAGGCGCTCCGGTTTGGATGTATCGCTTTGATTGGGAGACACCGGTATTTGACGGCGCTCTTAAAGCAACACATGCATTAGAGATTCCATTCGTATGGAACACATTGGATAAGCCGAACACAACAAACTTTACGGGTTCTTCTCCGGAACGCCAGTTGGTAGCGAATCAAATGCACCAGGCCTGGATTAATTTTGCACGGAACGGGAACCCAAATACCGACGCCCTTCCTTCGTGGCCAAAGTATGATTTGAATTTCCGGCCAACGATGATTTTTAACCTGGAGAGCGCCGTCGTCAATGACCCGAACCGGGCAGAACGGATGATTTGGGAACAAGCGGCCATGGTAATGAAATCGTAAAAAATAAGGTCTAGCCGGATCGAAAACCGGCTAGACCTTATTTGTTTTAGGCTGTTTTCATACAGCTTTTACAGTGGTTTCGAACGGTTCTTCCGCTTCGGTATTGAAGCAAGAACCCGTCCTATGAATCATAATTTAATTAAGATCCCTGTTTTATCGTCAGCAAGTTTTAGCCGAGGGTATTTTATACATATTTTGTCTGAATGCTCCAGTTGGATGATGTGGTTTTTTAAAGTCTCTACCCCATGGTTGAAGGCATACTTGGCAGATTCGGTCCATATGGAATACTCCACAGTTGGATTTTGTGAAGGCAGCTGCATTCCATCGGTTAACAAAAGGATCTCGGTGATATTTAGCAAAGGGACCTTGCCACATTCGACATAATCCATAGCTTCTAAGCTGCCATCAATAATACTGTATCCATTTTTTGTATTTAGCTTTTTTCGGTTTTCAATCAGGGTTGGCAGAATCTCTGCTCTGATTTCGTTTAAAAACTTTTTCACATCTTCTTCGTTGTTCTCGTTTGGAATTTCCCCTTTTTTATAGCGGTCCATGATTTTACCGTGCATCATTTCAATTGCTACACTATCCAATTTGAATAAATGTTCATGGGTAAGTGATCTAATTTCTCCATCCCGATATTTTATAAAAATCATGCAGTCACCAGCATGTACATATTCTAGATTTTTATCATTTATTTTTATTGCTGCTATCCCGCAGGTGCTCCTATTTTCCTTTGGGATGCTTTCGATTGCACTGCCACATTCCTTATTCGTTTTAACGCCAAGGTCATTGTTGCCTTTCTTAATACAGTCCAAGAGTGTATCGAAGGTGCTATAACGGTTCAAAGCATGTCCAATGGTCTCTGCAGCTATTTTACCGGAAAGGCCCCCTAACCCTGTTGCTCCATCAATCGCAGAAAAAATGTTATTCGTTTCGTTTATTACATAAGCATCCTCATTCGTGGGGTTACTGCCTATTTCATATGTCATTTCAACCTTCACGGTCCTTTTACCTCCCCATTAATGATGTACAACAAATCCCGCTAAAATTAAGAACACGCCTATAAGTGAAACAACGATGTACTTCCACATGTTTTCTTTTAAAAACGACAATAAGACGCCAACACTTACATTTACCAAAATTAGTACGCCGGCTAAAATAAGCATTAACATTCCAGCTTCATCAAATTTTTGTTTACTCGCTATGTTGATTGACCCGATAATAAAACTAATAATGGCGGTGAAAAACGCAAGCATTTGTAAATTTTGCGTTTTCATATGTTCCATTTGTTCTTTCATATGTGCTGCCGCTTGTTGAATAGATTTTTCCGAAGTCAATACGGAGGTTTTCGCTTCTTCAATCTCTCTTACAACATTAGTATAGAGTTTTTTCGTTTTAATAATGGAAAGATAATTTTTATAGTCGCTGATTCTCATAGCGTAATCATTTGAAGCTGGATTTTCGATATCAATGGCGTGAATAATATTCTTTTGGGCCTCTTCAAATAATCCTCTTTGAGCCAGCAATCTGCCTTTGGTACAATAAAATTTTGCATAGTCATGCTTTAAAGTAATGACAGTTTCAATAAAAGAATTCGCAGCGTTGATATCTGCTTCCTCAATCGGAAGTTCTTCCTCTATACCTGCCACAACCGCTTCGCAAAAATTATGTAAAACACCAATATGCCGGTTTAATTTCATAACTGCCAGCTTGCCATATTCGATTGATTTTAAAATCCCATCTCGGTCACCGAATTGCTTGTGCATTAAAGATAATATATGATAATGCAAACTAAAATTCCTAAATTCATCTATGTATTCATCGACAATCTTTTTAAATTCACTGTGATTATTTTTCCTGCGATGATACGAGGCTACTCCAAAAAAAGCACGAAACCGTAACTCTAAATCAGTTTCATTCCTTAGTATATAAAGCAAATCATCTACAAGCGAATCATCACTTTTCGTTAATTTTTCCACCACGGCATCCTCAAAGGACCTCTCCTCAGTAGAAGCCAGCTCCAACAAAAACTTTTTCAAATCCTCAATAGAGCTTGTTCCTACAACAACCATAGCCTCCATATAAACTTCCCTCCCTGCCATTTATTATAATATAGGGACGGTTCTTTTACCTTATTTTTTCAATGAGGGCGGCATTCCTGCAGGTTCTTATCACACTAGATTCGCAAATAAATTAAAAGGAAAATACCAGTTACCAATCGAATAAAACTAGCAACAACAGAGATAAATTTTACCAAAAACGGATGATTTGGGAACAAGCGGCCATAGTGATGAAATCGTAAAAAATGAGGTCTAGCCGAATCGAAAACCGGCTAGACCTTGTTTATTTTTAGAGTGATCCTATCAAGCAGACTTCCAATCATAATGCCTATTATGTAACGCAACAGATCCACAACAAGAAAACCTTGCCCCAAAACAAGCGCTCCGAGCACCGTACCGCGAATCTGATTAATCCAGTTGGCCTGATATAATTGGCTGAATTCAATTCCGAAACTAAAGAATATGCTAAGTATAATGACAGTGAAAATGCTTTTTTTTATTAGCAAGAAGCGGAATCCGAAATAGACCATCATCGCCCACAACGCATCACCGGCATTTTCCGCGATAAACGACGGCAGAAACTGGCCGTATTTTCTGGATGCGAGACCTAGTAAAATCACAATGATTATCGTTAATAAATAAATGCCTCTTTTAGCATTCAGTGGAATCCCCCCTCGAAATAAATATTACGCTTTCTTCCATTTTTAAGCATCATATGTTACTTTCTTTTTATGAAAAAATCTTGTGTGAAAGAGGGATTGTTATAAACATTTTGTGGGATTTCGATGGAACGCTTTTCGATACCTATCCAGCACTTATTGAAGGATTTGTACAGGTAGCTAGGCAGGAGCTAGACCGTGGTGAGGTTTTAAAATGGCTGAAAAAGGATTCAAAAACGGCCTTTAAACATTATGGAATTGACGAGAGCAGGAGAGGTGAGTACCAAGTGTCTTTCAATTATTTTTCCAAAAGGATCAGTAGGCCGTTTGATGGCGTGGAGGACGCTTTATCAGCAGTCGGGAACAATGTGATTGTGACGCATCGCGATAAGAAATCCACCCTTTATCTGCTTGAGAAATTTCATTTATTAAAATACTTTAAGGACATTGTTTCTGTTGAAGAACAAAGGTTTATCAGAAAGCCTCATCGTTCTTCTTATGAATATGTTCTTAAAAGCCATCACATTGATCTGGTGGTTGGGGACCGGGACTTGGATTTAATTCCGGCACGGGAATTAAAGATCAAAACCTGTTCCTTTCAAAATCGTAACATTGAGGCTGATTTTCATATCGATAGCTATGCGGACTTTATTCCGATGGTTCTCAATAGGCTGTAGGAAAACTAAAAACCTTATCTTTATGAGGACTGTTACCATGGAATTTTCATTCGTTTTGTCCTCATGAGCCCTTCATGAGGACTCTTCCCTCGGATTTTTCAATCGTTTTGTCCTCATGAACCCTTTATGAGGACTCTTCCCTCGGGTTTTTCAATCGTTGTGTCCTCATGAAACCTCCTCCATGAGAATAATCTCAACAGAATCTTAACTATTTATTGATCAGCACTTCCCGCTTCTTCCCCAATCGGCTCATTTCCAATTTTGGGGTTCGTCTCAAAATTTGACTCTCCTTTTTCCCAATCGAAGCCCTGCTCCGTCGTGCCCGTTGACATTAATGGCTGCTCGATTCCGCTTTTATCTGAAGTCTGATTCTTTTTATTAATAGGAACCATTTTTCGCCCTCCATTTTTTGTTTTTCATATTATTTTCTTGATCCGCATCTCCTATACTTTACCTAAAATGCGTTCAACATGTTGTTCATATTTTTTTAATGCAGGTTTAACAATTTGCTAACATCTATAACACTGTTTATTAACATCGGAAAGTTATAGTATGTAATAGAGGGGATGGCAAGCGTGGCCATCACGGTATCTGGCGTAGGAGGAGCCGATACTTTATTATTCCTTTTTTCAATGTAATACAGCAGAAAAAGCTTTCCTTAAATTTGCCCGCAAACTTTACAGTCTATTTTTGTACAAGCAAATGGCTCAGTAGACTGGGTCATTTGTTTTCCTCTTTCCCCCAAAAGTCATTCTCTACCTGGTTGGAGTCATTTGCACTGTGCCGTTTTTATTGATGCACGGGGACGGTTCTCATGCTTCTGATGCATGAGAAAACCGTCCCCGTGTGTCTAAACGCAAGTAAACGATTGAATTTGCCGTAGGGATATTCCGGTATACATCCATCTAAATCCAGTCCATCGGTACCCTGCGATTGAGTTACGTCCGACAAATATTGGATAGAACCAAAATTGCTCAAAACCCCTTAGCCATATATAGGTGTATCTGAATAAACATCTTCTAATCCCCCCTGGATCAACTGCAAATGCTTCAGCTTGCTGTTGTGTCTGTGTGGGAACAAAAGATGGTGGTGGTGACGTTGGGGGTCCGACTTGTGGGATTTGCCCTGGTGGTCCCATTGGCGGTCCCCCTCCTGGGCCTTGACCTGGCGGTGCTGATGGCGGTCCAAATCCTGGACCTTGACCTGGCGGTGCTGATGGCGGTCCAAATCCTGGACCTTGACCTGGCGGTGAAAAGCCAGGTGCTCCTGACGGCGGTCCCATTGGTGGGCCAAATTGTCTTTCATAAGGGTTCACTTGGTAATAATACTCCTCTGGAAATGGAGTTGAATACACATGAATTTCCTGAGTATATGGATTGTTATTATACATAGGTATAGGATTAGAATACATTAAATGCACTCCTTTCTTTTAAAACTTACATCATCATATTCTTTAGTCATTGACCTATCAACTTGTTCTCTCAAAAATGGGCATCACCTATAAAAATGTTATTCACTCCCACGATATTTGTCCCAATCAGTAATCTCACAGTAAAAGACATCCTATGTTAAAATTTATTAAAGATACATCTTTTTCCAATGCGTTTCTACTTTTTTGAAAAATGAAGGAGGTTCACCTATGAAAACATGGCTAAAAAACGGATTTTCCATATCTACTAATAAAGAGTATTTAGATATTGATGCCATTCACAAATTTTTAAGCGAAGAATCATACTGGGCATTGGGCCGGCCAAAGGAAATCATAAAGAAGTCGATTGACAATACTGCCTTATGTTTTGGCGTCTATAAAGGGGATGTCAGCAAAGGCGATGTGGAGCAGGTTGGCTTTGCAAGGGTCGTCTCAGACTTAACGATATTTGCGTATCTTGCAGATGTGTTCATTGTGCCCGAATACCGTAAATTAGGCTTGTCCAAATGGTTAATGGAAGTGATCACCAACCACCCTGACTTGCAAAACGTCCGCCGGTTTATGTTAGTCACAAATGATGCCCACACCCTGTATAGCCAATTCGGTTTCAAAGCGATTGATCACCCGGAAAGGTTTATGGAAAAATTTCGCGGGTGATGCATGAGAACCGTCCCCATGATTCAAAGAATAGGAGATTTATAATGGGAAAAATAAATTTTTCGATTGTTGATGTTTTTTCGCAAGGGAAATATACCGGGAACCAGCTTGCTGTTTTCAAAAATGCGGGTAATCTATCTGGCCGGGAAATGCAGCAAATCGCGAAGGAAATGAATTATTCGGAGTCTACTTTTATTCTATCCGACCAAGTAAATGATGGTGGCTATGATGTCCGCATCTTTACTCCTAATGAAGAGGTGCCTTTTGCCGGCCATCCGACGCTGGGAACTGCCTATGTTATTCAACATGAGCTATTAAAGGAACCGGCAGAAACACTTACGCTAAATTATAAGGCTGGCAAGATTCCCGTCTCGTTTGATGCAAAGGAAGGTCTTATTTGGATGAAACAAAATAAACCTGCCTTCGGAAATATATTGGAGCCCGACCAGGTTTCTGGTGTCTTACAGATTGAGAAGGATGCCATTGATGAGCGGTTCCCAATCCAGGAGGTTTCCACTGGACTTCCTGTCATTCTTGTCCCTTTAAAAAGTCTGGACGCTGTCAAAAGAGTAAAGGTCCATTTAGAAAAGTACTATGAGTTGATTGAGAAAACTGAAGCAAAAGCGATAATGGTATTTGCTCCTGAAACGTATCATCCGGAAAATCAGGTAAATGTTCGTGACTTTGGAGATTATTATGGGATGCCAGAGGATGCCGCCACTGGCAGCGCAAATGGATGCTTGGCCGCCTACCTGGTTAAATACCGATTTTTCCAAACAAGCGAAATCAATATAAAAGTCGAACAAGGATATGAAATGGGCAGACCATCTTTATTGTTTTTAAAAGCAGATGAGGAAAACGGAGTCATCAATGTTTCTGTTGGTGGAAAAGTTGAAAAGATTGCTCAGGGTGAATGGTTACTATAAATTTCCACATACGTGGACGGCTCTCATGGTTTTTACATGCATAAGGGCCGTCCCCATGAATTACTCCACTGGAAGAAACAGTACACTCTTTTCTCCCCAAACTTCCCCTGTAGGAAGGAAGCCTATGAAGATTCTTCGAATGGCAGAATGTATCGATATGGAACAGGTGATGACAATACAGTAGAAGTATTGATGTTTCCAAATGGAATTAATTTATCGATTAATTGCCTCATACCATTCATGTTTGAAACAGCAGCTTTTAAAATATAGCTTACTTCCCCGGTCACACGATGGCACTCGATAATTCCCTCTTCTTTTTTAATGAATTCTTCAAATTCTTGTAAGGATACTTTAACGCCGCCCACTTGAATAATTAACAGTATGTCTCTTCCAATTGCAGGAAGGGAAATTCTGGCACTGTATTCTTCGATAACCCCTTTCTCTTGCAGCCGGTGAAGACGTTCCGAAATACTCGGCCTACTTAACGCTAACTCCTGTGATAAGTCGCTGATTGTCATGCGGGAATTTTTTTGCAAAAGCTCCAATAACTTAATGTCTATTTGATCCACCAAAAACACTCCCTTCATTATGAATATAAAACGATAGATTTTAATTCAAATTGAACACAACTTAATAATAACGCCTTCTTATTGATATGTAAAATTGTCCTTTTATCTTTTATTATTAAAATAGTTATTAATCGTATTAATATTGATAAGAGATTAGGTGATTTAAAAATGAGGAAGTCAATAGATATTTTCCTAGGATGCTTGGTAACAAGTATTGGGGTTATCCTTTTAAAACATGCCAATATTGTCACAGGAGGCACAGCCGGACTCTCGCTAAGTGTAGCCTATCTTTTTAATCTTCCATTCGCTGTGATTTTCTTTTTAGTAAATATCCCTTTTTATATTTTTTCAGTTTTTAGGATGGGATGGAAGTTTACCTTTAATACCGTTGTTTCTGTTTCCATCCTGACGTTATTGACTGGAATGGACCAATGGCTGCCACACTTTTCACTTCCGATTTGGATAGGTGCAATGTTGGGCGGGTTAATAATTGGAATTGGTGTAACGATACTGTTTATGAATGGAGCTTCCCTTGGCGGGGCTAATATTCTTGCTTTGTATCTGCAAAAGAGATTTCAATTCAACCCTGGTAAAATAAACTTCCTATTTGATGCCATTGTTGTTCTATCTAGTATTTACGTTGTCGGGCTGCTAAGAGGTCTTTGCTCCATCTTGTCGATTGCGGTAACAGCCCAAGTAATAAGCTATTATAAAAATGACATCGCGAACAGAAACAAAGCAGCTGAGAGAAAAGAAACCTTTTCCATTCATCCAGCGAAATCGAATGCAGCTGTTCCTAGATAGTGTCAATACATATGGGAAAATTTAAAAAGTATATGCTGGTGAATATCTGATTAGATTTGGGTTTTGTCTATATTTTAATGGCCATTTTGAAGAAATGTAACATAATGAAATTGGTTAGATTGAAAAAATATCAATTTTTGTCTTTCTTCATGATAAAGGCCTTAGCCATTTACGGGTTTCAATATCTCTTAGATAAGAAAAAACAATAATTGGAATAAAAAAGGGATTGCCTGCAGCAATCCCTTTTACCATTGTTAATTTTTCACATATCATCGTTATCCTTTTGGAAACCACGCCTCTAACATTTCTTGTTCTCTTTCCCACAAAACCCCTGCTTTAAGATTATGCTGCTGGCGGGCCTTCAGCCATTCATAAAACTCTTTAATCGTCTCTTCCAGAGCTCGGAAGGTAAGGCCAGCGTTCACTGCTTTTTCGATATTGATAGAAAAAGAGCCTTTCCACGGTTCTGTTTCTCCCTCTAGCGGGAAGTTCTCGGGAACCCATAGCGGCATTTCCGTCCATGGCTGCACATTACGCTCCAGCAAAAATTGCTCATCTGCCCATACCCATTCGCACTCACTATTGGCGACAGCTTTACAAGTATCCAACAGCTCTTCCATCGTCATTTTTTCGTTTGGGCCTGTCACATTAAAGGTTCCAGCTTTTCTGTTTTCCGCCATATCAAACACCCATTTGGCGATATCTTTTATATCAATCAGTTGAACAAGACGGTCCGGACGCCCCGGCACCAATACTTTTCCTCCCTGTACTACCCGCTGGACCCAGTACGGAAGCCGGTAAGTGTAGTCAAACGGTCCGACAAGCTGTCCTGCTCTTATTTGCAGCACACGTCCCGGCCAATGCCTTTCTGCTTCCCTCTCACATAGGACCTTCAACGCACCGTAATACTCATAAGGAGAAGCTTCCCCTTCCTCAACAGCTCTTAGTTGATCCTGCGATAAAGTTTGTAGATGATAGTCTTCGGTAATATTGAGCGGAACCCAATCTTTATAAACAGAGATGCTTGAAATATACGTATAATGATGGATGTTGTCCCCAAGTACCGCTGCGATTTTTTGAATCTGCCGGGGAACAAACCCACACGTATCCATTACCACATCCCACTTGCGATTTTTCAGAAGGGACACATCTCCGTCCCGATCCCCAATTAGCTTCTCCACTTCAGGAAATACCTCTTTATTGGTTCCACGATTAAATAAGGTTATTTCGTGACCCCTATTCAAGCCTTCCTCTACCAACGCTCTTCCTAAAAAACGAGTCCCTCCTAAAAGTAAAACCTTCATCCTTCTCCCCCATTCCATTTATAAATCTCTTTTACTTTATATAACGATTATTTTTTATAAAAAGATACGGGGAGGATAATAAATTTATCCTAGGGGGAATTTTCACAATGGAAAAAGTTCAATTTTTAATACCATATTTTCATCACTCCTTTATGAAATTATTTAACCATTTTTTTCCTTATAATCACTATTCAACTAAACCGCCCCTAAGCAATGCTCTTATAATGTTTACTGTAAAATATGTAATTTAATTTTGTTTTGGACAAGGATTAAATAATTTTTTAGAAGCATTCTATATTTTGTGTTGTAAACAAATAAAAGGAGGAAATACAAATGACAAATCAAGTTGACACTAATAAATTGAAACAAGCAGAGGCGGCTTCTTCTATTGTAAAAGATATGATCACTTCAGCCATTGAACAATCAGCTGCTAACACCACTCTCTGCTTAGAAGCATTGAAACAAGCATCAAGTGAAGTTGCACAAATTCAAACATTGATAAGTCAAGTGCAGTCCCAGATGCAAACCCAACCGTCTTATTCAGAAGAATAATTAATGACTTTAATCTTCTTTCAAAGAAGAAAAAAGAACACTAATTGGAGGGGCTTCCGCAAAGGAACCCCCTATTACCTTTGTGGAAATCCAGAAGGTGTTAGAAGAACGAACATTAAATTGGAATTTGTTGTTTATGCTCGATGCTTTGGGTATTTAAAAAAAAAGAGGAACATTGCCATCTCACAAAAAAAGACTGCCCCTAAAAGTTATACTTTTTGGGACAGACTTTTTATTTGGTTACTATGGAAAATAGAAACCGAATATTTCGTTATGGCAATTTCCAAGCTACATTATAGTCATCATAGCCGCCATAGTACTGCCAGATTTCGGCCTTTTCGGTTGTTCCTGGGAAGTTGACCCAGTATGAATTGCTGGTTGTCAAATCGGATGGGATGTCACCAGGGTAATAGGCAACCCAATAAGCACCCGGAGTATTTGGCGAAAAGTCCCCCATGGTACGGTCCCAGTTGCCTGGAGATGAATAGGTTCCTGGTTTTACACCTTGTCCATATTGATTTAAATAATTGACGAATGCGTTATAAATCTCATGATTATTAGCATAGTCATAGTCACTTAAACCGGTATAAGCCGATTCTACATCAATAAAAATAACGGGTCTAACCTTTGAGCCATATACACTCTTCATAGCTTCGTAGCTTTCTAGAGCTAATTTTGCCTGCTGCGCTCCCCAATCGCTTGCGGAGATTCCTGCTGGCGCTGTTTGCATACCCGATAAAAACCAATAACCGTACACATAGCTGGCACTCTGTGCTCTTGCACTGCTGAAATAAATGGCACCGCCCGTGTTTGCATCAAATTGCACCGTGCTCCCATAACCTAACTTCCCAATATAAAAATCTTCCCCTGCAGGATTCGCTGATGAAGCGGAATCCGATCCGAATAGATATCCCGCAGTTTCAGCAGTTGTAGTCGATTCTTCTAATTGACTATCAGAAGTAGTTTGATAGATTGCTGAGTTTTCAGAAGCATGCATTTTTGCGGTTTCACTGGCATGTATGCTTGCCTGTGATTTTCCGATGCTTCCTTCTTCTTTATGTTCTACTTCAGTTTTGACTTCCTCTATTGGCTGAGCATCAGCTTCGACTTCTTCTGCTGTCTGAACAGCTATCTCCGTCCCAGCAGGAACTATAGGGGTTTCAACCTTTTTTTCATTGGCATGTCCATTTTGGGAGCCAACTGCTTGAACAGCTTTAACAGGCTCCACTTTTGCTTTATCGAGTCCTGCCGCTGCAGTAAATTGGCCTCCTGACATAAGTCCAAACGACAATACTCCAGTTACTACGAAAGATTTTACGAGTTTATATGTTTTAAGATAATGTTTCATTTTCCAATTTTGCTCCTTTATTTTTCGTTACGCGTGGCTTAATTAGCAGTTAACGTTTTAAAAAAAGGAGCTGTTTCTGGTGGTGGTGAAGGTGGAGCATTAATCCATTGGTGACTGTACTTAGCTTGTCGGGAAGTGTAGTTCAGGCCAAGGGTCAGTGATAAATGTTCATCCCAGTCTGACCAATTTGCTATAAAACCTACCGCACCTGTCCCAGGACTGAACTGAACATCAGACTGCCCTCCTGGGGATGACGTAAACTGCGGAAGGATATTCATGACCTCGAAAGGAATCTTCCTATCGTTAGATGGAGCCTTGCTTTCTTCAACTATATGTGGTTCCTGCGAAATGCTAGTCTTTATTGATACTAAGGAATCATTTTCTTCCGTAATGGTTTCTGACTTAACAATCAAACCTGAAGGATGGCTGTCCATTTCGGCTTTAGGAGCTGTTTGGTTTGAGTGCGTTGACTCAGGGACCTCCTGAACTTGGTTCGTGTCGACATTTGGCTTTGCGGGCCCTGGTTGTCCTATGTCCTTCACCTTTGCAGTCTGTTCAGCAGATTTACTTGCATTCTTACCCTTATCTAAGGGAGGTGCTGCCCCATTCCTTTTGTTTGGTGACGCTGAAACAGGCTTGATTGGTATGGATTTTTGTGTACTAGGATTCGCCTCCGGTTTTTGAACCACTTCACCTTGACTTTTATGTACATTTTCAGTTGGAACTGGCACTTCTTTTTCAGAAACTATTGGATTTTCAGCATTCGCTGAAACTCGAGTTTGTGCTGCTGCGTTTTGCTGTTCCGGTTGGCCGGCTGCTCCGTTTGCCAATGCATTATTTGGCAAGAAAGCGGCCGCCCCTAAAATAACACCCATTAGAATAAAATGCCGAAAGTACATTCTTTCACCCCCTTTCAAAAGCAGAGTTTTATCACTTCCACTGACAGCATTCGACATAATCATTAAATTTTTTGTCGGTTTTAACAATAATGGGTTCTTTTAACCTAAGCAGAATTTATAATCGATGAGTCAAAATCCCTCTACATAGGGGCTATACTCACAGCAAATCTTCTAATGAGATGCCCCCTTATAAATGCAGCTTGCTCCGAACTGTTTAGTGCCCTAACTGAGAGTAGAAACGACTTCTATTTGGTGAAATGTTCGCCGAATATTGGAAATACTTTAATGTTTTACGTTCCGAATTAGGTTGTTATAATGGTGGGTATGAAACGTGAGGAAGGAGATGCCGCAATGACCACATTTGAAAAGTTGAAGCCGATTATTGCAGATCAACTGGGGGTTAAAATGGAGGAGGTCAGACTTGATGCATCATTCAAGGATGACTTTGAAGCTGATTCGCTTGATATGGTGGATCTGACGATGGAAATTGAGGATGAATTTGCGATTGAAATTAGTGATAAAGTGGCGCCGACGCTTCAAACTGTCGGTGATGTCTTAAACTTTATTGAAAAAAGTCGTTAACAAAAAAGGCGGATAGCCCTACGCAGACGGACACTCGACCGTATAGCAGAAGGCATCCGCCTATTTGTTTGAATTGAATCACCTAGCCATCCACTCCTTAGTTAAAACCCCGGATCATCTACTTCGCAGCGCCAAATGGTCTATCTACTAAGTATGTGAAAATCCACATTTACACTGATATAAATCCATACTAATTTGTTGTACAAGCATAAAATAACTAGAATCTTATTTTAAAGGAGGAACAAATATGAATCTGAATGCCACGCTTATTTCGTGGAATGCAACCACGGGTGCCCTTACCTACAGCGTTGCAGGCATCACAAAGACGTCAACTGTCGTGTCTACGACAACCCCGCATCGTGCGCAGCTCAATCGTTTCTTACCAACCGACCCTGTCCTTCCCATCGTCACGCGCTGGAACAGACTCATTGATGCGGTCAAGGGTCCGGTTACTTTCGGCCCAACGAACCCGCCGCTCGATATTCTAAACACCTTCAGCGGAATTACCGGTGAACTTGCAGCCGCTGGCGCAAATATGCAAATTCATCTTAAACCACATAGCAATACCATAGCATCCCTTCGACCAATTCCGTTCATACCACCAAATCCAGTTTGATCAATAAAAAAATTACCTCGAAGAAAGCACTTGAATTAATGGTGCTTTCTTTTATGTAAAAATCACTGTTTGGAAACCTATCAATTTTTAAAAAAAGCAGCCCTCAAGACTATTCGAAAATAATCCTCGAGGGCTTCAGGCAGCCAAAAAGCGGGAGGAACGAGAAAACCCCGTGCGCGAATATCCGCCACTGTTACGATTGCCGCTTTTACTTTTACCAAAATTTCATTTTCTTTTGGAATAGGCTTTTCAACCTCTTTCAGTTGAAGAACATCGGGGGGACCATACTTTGTGTATACAATTGCCCTCATCAATCCTCCTCATAATTCGTTTGTTTTATTAATATCATACGAATCACACTGTTAAATAGAACAAATGACACATGAGAACCGTCCCCATTATTATTTTGCCGTCCCCGACTTGATCTTGCCATTTTCATCGGATTGAAAGTGCTTGACACTGAACAAAGGTCAGGCAAAAGAATTTCGCCGAAAATTTTTACCTTATACCAAAAAGTTGCATACATGCAAAAAATATTTACAAAGGCAATAATCCGTATTAAAATAGATTCATATATTATTTAGTAGGAATTCAATTAAAAAGTTGCACTATCGAAAGTTATTTAACCTTACGCATATTCAGGAGGAATGACCAATGAATAGTCAACCAGAGTATGCAGCAAAGGAGCATGGGTGGTTAAAGCAAAGCTCTAATATAAGCTTAGAAGAGGTAAATAATACAGTAAGTGTTCCAAGTAAAGGAGGTTTTTGGCGTAAGCTATTAGCCTTTATGGGACCTGGCTCATTAGTGGCAGTTGGCTATGTAGACCCAGGAAACTGGGCAACTTCCATTGCAGGCGGAGCCCGATTTGGTTACACGCTGTTGATTGTCATTTTACTATCCAATTTAATTGCTATGCTGCTACAAGCATTATCATCAAAACTTGGAATTGTCACAGGAAGGGATCTTGCCCAGGCCACTAGGGATGCAACTGGGAAGAAAACAGCCGTTTTTCTTTGGATATTAACAGAATTAGCCATTATTGCCACAGATTTAGCTGAGGTAATTGGTTCAGCCATTGCTTTAAATTTATTATTTGGTATTCCCTTATTATTAGGCATTGCCATAACAACATTAGATGTGCTTCTATTGCTTTATTTACAAAAGAAAAGCTTCCGAATTATCGAATCGATTGTCATTGTCTTAATGGTTACGATATTTATTGTATTTGCATTTGAAGTCATTATTTCAAAACCTGAAATTGCAGACCTTTTCGGTGGGTTTGTTCCTAAACCAGAAATTGTCACGCATCCACAAATGCTCTTTATTTCTTTGGGGATTTTAGGGGCAACGGTGATGCCTCATAATTTATATTTGCATTCTTCCATCGTGCAAACTAGACAATATAAGCGGACAACAGAGGGAAAAAGAGAAGCCATTAAATTCTCTCTCATTGATTCAACCTTTTCGTTAACCGTGGCTTTTCTTATTAACTCCGCCATTTTGATTTTGGGAGCGGCAGCTTTTTATGGAACGAATTTAGATGTATCCGAAATCGAAGCAGCCTATGAATTACTTAGTCCGACGCTCGGAGTAGGGATAGCTAGTACTTTATTTGCGGTTGCCTTACTTGCTTCTGGTCAAAATGCGACCATTACTGGAACGATTAGCGGTCAAATTGTTATGGAAGGATTTATCAACCTGCGAATTTCACCATGGCTTCGTCGCTTGATTACACGTTTATTAGCGGTCATACCTGCTTTTATCGTGACCTGGCTGGCTGGATCCAAAGGAACAGGTGAATTACTGCTATGGAGTCAAGTCGTCTTAAGCTTAGCACTCCCATCTGCCGTCATTCCTTTAGTTATATTTACTAGTAATAAAAAGAAAATGGGCGAATTTGTAAACAAAATGCCAGTAAAAATAGCAGCATGGGTCTGTACCATTGTGATCGTCCTATTGAATATATTCTTAATAGGATATATTGTTGTTACAGGTCAAGATTTAGGGTAAATACTATGGTAAGTAACCGCTCCAACTGAATGAAATCTAATATGTTAATGCAAAGAGCAGCCACTAAATGGCTGCCCTTTATTCATTATAGGCTTCCTACTGCTCTTTTTTCGGCAATTAAATCTTCTAATCTTTCTTTCTGGCTGACTAGTTCTTCAACGGTCAGTTCTGCTCTTGGTGACTGAAAACTGATGGTTGGGACATTATTTTGAACTAGACTTTTTAGTTGCCCGCTGTTTTGTTCGTACAAACGGTACCCAACTGCTCCAACTACAGTTCCTGAAAGAAATCCCATTAAGAAATCACGATTAAAAAACTTAATTCTGTTGAATCACCTTTTTTCTAGCCCATTTTTTCATAAAGACTCCATGCTTTGGTGAAAGCAATAAAGCGCCGAGGAATAGTAAGCCTGCTACAGCCACCATCGTTCCCCCGATGGATGCATCCAGGAGGAAAGCAACGTAATACCCAAGGAGCGAACAGACAATGCTGAGGAAAATACTGATCATAATCATCTTGCTTAATTTATCTGTTAATAAATAGGCGGTTGCCGCAGGAACAATTATCATCCCTACCACCAAAATAGCCCCAACACTTTCGAAGGATGCAACGGTTGAGATGGAAACTAAGCCCATCAATAAATAATGGAAAAACACGACCGGAATTCCTAACGCAGCAGCCAGTGCAGGGTCAAAAGTGGTGATTTTAAACTGTTTATAAAACAGGCTAATGACAAGAACATTTAAGAAGAAGCTTGCCCCAACACCCCAAACAGCTTTTGGCCCGATACTCTGCCCTCCAACATGCAGTGTATCCCACGGAGCATAAGCAATTTCTCCATATAAAACACAATCAAGGTCCAAATCCACCTGCCGTGTAAATAAACTAATTAAGACAACCCCAATCGCAAATAAGGCTGTAAATACAACTCCAATGGATGCATCTGACTGAACCCCGCTGTTTTGAAACATTTGAATGAGAAAAACCGTTACTAATCCAATGGCCGCTGCACCAAACATCATGACTAGTGAGTCCCTCGTACCGCTGATCAAAAAGGCAATGACAATTCCCGGTAAGACGGAATGACTGATAGCATCACCAATCATGGACATTTTTCTTAATACAAGAAAGCATCCTAAAATACTGCAGGACGATCCTACTAGCGCCCCAATCAGAATAATCCAAAAATGGTTCATAAAGATTTCTCCTTTACACCACGGTTCGTAAATGGCTGCTGTTCTCTCTTGACGGAGCCTCGTAATCTAGTTTTTGCTAATACTCCTCGATTCGGCGCAAAACACACGGAAACCACAAACAAAATGGTGGCTGCTAGAACAATCAGCGGACCCGTCGGCAAATTATTCACCATTGAACTTGCCACCGTCCCGATTAATCCGCTTAAAGCCCCAAACAGGCCGGCAAGAATCACCATTACATGCAGCTTCTCTGTCCAATACCTTGCTGCAACCGCGGGTGTGATCAACAATGCGGCCATCAGCACCACACCTACCGCCTGAATTCCAATCACAACTGCTGTAACAATAAGGAGCATCATAAATTGATCCAATAAAATGGTTGGCAGACCAATCCCTTTTGCGAATCCAGGATCGAAAGAGAGAAGTTTAAATTCCTTAAAAAACAGAAAACACAGTACAACTAGCACGACACTAATCCCAGCAATGGTGTAAACATCCTGTTTCACCATCGAGGCGGCATGGCCAAACAGAAATTTATCCAACCCGCTTTGATTACCACTATGACTATGCTGTATTTGTGTTAACAGAACAATGCCTACCCCAAAAAACACGGTTAAAATTATCCCTAATGCCGAGTCCTGTTTAATACGGGTGTTTCTTGTAATATAGCTAATCGCTATGGTTGCCAAAACCCCGGCAATGATAGCCCCAATGAGAAAGAAAAAGATAGACTTTGTTCCTGTTACCATATAGGCAAGACACACCCCTGGAAGAGCCGCGTGGGATAAGGCATCCCCCATTAACGATTGTTTTCGTAAATAAGCAAAGCTTCCAATCACACCGCTCGCCAATCCTAGGAGCATGGACCCCATTAGAATCCATTGTGTATTAGGGTCAGATAAAAACGAGAGCCAATTCATATCCTCACCTCGGGTTGATCATAATGGGAGATGAATCGGATTCAAGCATGGTTAAACTCCCACCGTATGTTTTTTGTAAATAATCCTTGGTAAACAAGTCTTCCGTTGGGCCTATTCCGATTAGTTTCACATTCAAGAGCATAATCCAGTCAAAGTATTCTTTTACGGTATTTAAATCGTGATGTACGACGAGAACCGTTTTTCCTTGCTTTTTCAACTTCATCAACAGGGCAATGATGGCCTTTTCCGTCGCAGCATCTACTCCTACAAACGGCTCATCCATAAAATAAAGATCCGCATCCTGGGCAAGCGCTCTAGCTAGAAAAACACGCTGCTGTTGTCCACCTGATAGCTGGCTTATTTGGCGATCAACATATTGACTCATTCCCACCTGGTCTAAACATTCCAGAGCATAGGCTTTATCCTTTTTATCCGGGCGTTTAAACCAGCCTAAATGTCCATATCTCCCCATCATTACGACATCCAAAGCATCCGTTGGAAAATCCCAATCGACAGATTCCCGCTGCGGCACATATCCGACTCGTTTTCTCGTATTTTTATAGGAATCTCCAAATATTTCTACCTTTCCGCTAATGGCGGGAATCAATTCCAATATTGATTTAATCAGCGTCGATTTACCCGCACCGTTAGGACCAATAATCCCAATTAGTTTCCCTTCAGGAACACGAAAAGAAATATCTTTTAACACAGGCTTTTTCTGATAGGCAACCGTTAGATTTTTTACCATAAGAGGGTACGTCATAACCCCATCATCCCCTTCCTATTTCAATGCGCTGACAATCGTATCGACATTATGCCTAACCATCCCTATATAAGTGCCTTCCTCTGTTCCTTCTGCCCCCATAGCATCAGAAAAGAGTTCCCCGCCAATCGTGATTTTGTGTCCTTTTTGTTTTGCTCCTTCAATCACAGCTTCGATGGCTTTCTTAGGTACACTTGATTCAACAAATACAGCTTTAATCTTGTTTTCAACAAGATAGTCTCGAAGTTCACTAACATCCTTTGAGCCATATTCGGAGGCTGTACTAATTCCTTGGAGCCCCAGCACTTTAATATCATAGGCCTCTCCAAAATAACCGAAGGCATCGTGGGCCGTCACTAGAACCCGTGTCTGTTTCGGGATTGTGGCAATTTGCTCCGTAACGTATTCATCAAGTTCTTTCAATTTCTCAATGTACCTTTCAGCATTTTGTTTATACTCTTCAGCATGTTTTTCATCAAAAGCAGAAAGTTCCTCCGCGATTGTTTCTGTCGCCGAAATCCAATTTTTCACATTAAACCAAACATGGGGGTCAACTTCCTGTGATCCGTCTTGTGGGGCATGAAGCTGGTCTTCCGGAATATTCTTCGTAACGGCAATCGTTGGCTTTTTCTTTGCCATTTTTTCAAAAATATCCACCATCTTCCCTTCAAGATGCAGCCCATTGTAAAAAATAATATCGGCTGTATCTAGCTTCTTTATGTCTCCTTGAGAAGCTTTATAAAGATGAGGGTCGACCCCAGATTTCATTAATCCAATAGATTCCACATGCTCTCCCCCAACATTGTTCACGATGTCATTAATCATCCCGATGGTGGTAGTAACACGGATCTTACCCGTTTCTTTTCCTTCATTTGCCACCTCCGAAGCAGAACAGCCTGCCACAGAGAATAGAAGGACCATCACCGCCGCCAACTTTTTAAACTTTCGCTTCAAGACAATTCCTCCAATCTAGCATTATAGCAATTTTTTTATCCCAAGCCATTTTTGTTATATTCATCAAAAAAAGTTTCCCTTATGCAACTTTTATGTTAAACAGGAATCACAATAAGGTCAACAAAAAACGTATACAATATTTCGACAATAAAAATGGGATTAAACTCATCTTCCGAGTTTAATCCCAAAAATACAGGGTTTAGCGTGATATTTATGTCGCCAAATTCGTAATAAATATCATGGTTAATAGTCCAATAACAAAAGAAAAAGTTGCCGATCGTTCGTTTCCATCTCCATGGCTTTCCGGTATTAACTCTTTATATACAACAAACAGCATGGCTCCTGCTGCAAATGCTAATCCATAGGGGACAATCCTGAGGAATTGGTCAGTTAATTGAAATCCACTATAAGCTGCTGCAAACTCAATGGCACCTGTTAAAGCAGTATATAAAAAGGCTTGGACTTTAGAAATATGATTCGTCAGTAAAAATAAGCAGACAAGAAAGCCTTCCGGTATATTTTGAAGCCCAATAGAAAAAGAAACAACGGATCCCAGCCCTTCATACTGACTTGCATTGCTGACTCCTACTGACAGTCCCCTATGGAATATTATGAATAGCCATTGCAGCTACTAACAGAAGTGGCCTGGCTTGCCGAGAACCATGGGTTGAATGGTCAACTTCTACATGTGGTAAGCACATTTCTAATAAAGTGAGCACAGCTGTCCCAAATAAAATTCCTACGGTTAAAACGAACATGTTTGAAAGCTTTAAGGTAGAAGGAATTAATCCGTAAGTAGATGCCGCAACCATAATACCTGCACTATATGCCAATAAATTATCCTTCACACGGTGAGATACATTTTTTAATAATAAAGCTGGCACAGCTCCTGCTGCAGTACATAGCGCACTCATAATTAATCCTAAATTGATTTCCACCAGATTCCACCTTTATCCATTTTTAATTGCATTATATGTACAAACTCTCAAAAAAAAGACAAGTTTCAATTAAACTAACTCATCTTCCATTTGCCTATCAATAGGAACTATTACGATTTAATAGGAATATTTAATTTGTGTGTGAATGAAATAGTAATACGTGCATATCAATATGATAGGAATGATAGATTCAAGGAGGGAGATTTAATTATGGCTTTTTTATATAAAATGCTAAAAGATAGTTTCGTTATTCTATTATTTTGTTCATTCCTTTTCCTCTTTCTCTTTGCGGAGGAAATGAATAAGCACTTAATATTTAGTAGAATCCCAAATTCCTCTTTTAATGTGAATACCATTTTCTTGAGTATTATCTTAGAAGCCATTCCATTTATTTTATTAGGTGTATTTGTATCAGCGATTATTCAAACATTTGTATCTGAAAATGCTATTCGAAGGGTAGTGCCGCGAAATGCTTATTTAGCCATCATCCCCGCAGCATTGTTAGGGATCATTTTTCCCGTTTGTGAATGTGCTATTATCCTAGTGGTTCGCAGGTTAATAAAGAAGGGCATGCCTCCGCATGTAGGAGTTGTCTTTATGCTTAGTGCTCCTATTCTAAACCCTGTTGTCTATGCATCCACCTATTTTGCTTTTAAGAGTACTCCTTATATGGCAAATGCCAGGATGCTAGTTGGATTCATCAGTTCCATTATCATTGGATACATCATTTATCAAAAATTCAAGGGGGAAAATATTCTTAAAACAGTTGAAAATAACCACCATCACCATCATAAAAAAGGAAATAAACTATTAGATACGTTCTATCATGCAAGCGATGAGCTATTTGATACTGGAAAGTATTTGTTTATAGGCGCTTTCCTTGCTAGCCTGTTTCAGACCTTCTTAGACCGCAATGTTCTATTGTCTATTGGGACAAGCACGACTTTAGCACCGGGCGTGATGATGGGTCTCGGCTATGTTCTTTCAGTGTGTTCTTCAGCGGATGCCTTTTTAGCTTCTTCCTTTGGTTCCACCTTTACGGAAGGCTCCATCCTAGCATTTCTTGTCTTCGGTCCAATGATGGATATAAAAAACACAATCATGTTGTTTGGGTATTTTAAGAGAAAATTTGTTCTATTTTTACTTCTAGTAACTCCTATCGTCGTTTATTTATCCGTCTATATCTTTCAACTTTTATTTTTTTAGGGGGACCTTATGAAGAAAACAAATAATGTTCAGGATTTCTCATTTCATTATTTAATCAGGGGAATCATTCTAATTGGATTCATGCTGCTATTATTTAAATTATTATTAACCAATCATATTGCCCTTCTGATTGCACCAAAAATGATTCTTTTTATTTACTTCACTCTTTTTGTATTCCTTATTCTGGGGGTCCTTTTGATCCTAAGAGGAACTTCGGGGCAAAAACATTCTTATCATTGTGATTGCGAGGGGGAACATTCATACCCTACTTCATTTAAGAAGGGACTGTTTCTTTATTTATTGTTTATTTTCCCTATAACCACTGGATTGCTTTTCGCAGACAACGTACTTGATAGCTCTGTTGCCAATAATAGAACCCTTAAACTTGGATCGAGTTCAAATGATAGGGAGCAAATCAATACGGTTAATAATAATCCGCCCTCTTATTCTAGTAATTCCCGAAACTCTACGAATAGCGACAATGTACTCGATGATCAACCCGAGCCATTATCACAGTCTCAATACACCGCCTTAAAGGAGAGCATGTTAAAGACCAATAATATAAACATTACAGATGAACAATACGTAAATATGATGAATATCCTTCAAGATCATTTAGATGGAATGATTGGTAAAACAATTACGATAAAAGGGTTTGTGTATCGTGAAAAGAATCTCATGCAAAATCAAATCATCATAGCACGTTTCGGAATTACATGTTGTATTGCCGATTCCTCAGTATACGGAATCATGGCAAAAGGAGACGTAGCAGCACTGTCCAAGGATGAATGGGTACAAGTAATGGGGACAATTAAACAAACTCAATTTGACGGAGAATCAATCCCAATAATAATGATAAAACAGATTTCAAAAATTCCCGCTCCCAAACAACCATATGTATTTGATGTGGGAGTAAAAATTAGTTAAACATAGGGAAAAATAAGGACGGTTCTCATGCTTCTGATGCATGAGAACCGTCCCTTGTATCACTTTATTGATAATTTTAATGACTCTAAATTTTTTTTCATAACGCCAATATAGTCTAGACCTTGTTTTTGTTCTTCTTTTGTTAGTCCTTCTAATGGGTTTAATACGGCTGTTTCAGCGCCAATTTCTTTGGCTAGAGTTTCAGCTACTTTTGATGAGGTTAATTCCTCGAAATAAATGATCTTTATATTTTTTTTCTTGGTTAATTCCGTTAATTCAGCTAATTTCCCTAATGTAGGTTCGACATCTGGGGATAAGCCGGCAATAGGAATTTGCGTTAGCCCGTATTGTTTGGCTAAATAGCCAAATGCAGCATGCTGGGTAACAAATTCTTTATTCTTAGCTTGGTCAATAGTTTCTTTGAATAAGCGGTCTAAATCGGCAAGCTGAGAATTCAAATCAGCAGCATTTTTCTCATACTGTTCTTTATTGTCAGGGTCCACCTCTCCTAGAGCCTTCGCTATTGTTTCCACCTCTTGCTGGGCTAACACCGGAGATAGCCAAACATGGGGATCTTTAGAAGACGAATGTTCGGAATGGTTATGGTCCGCCTCTTCCCCTGTTTCCAGTGCATCCATCAAATCAATTCCATCAGAAGCCTCGACAACCTTTAATTTTGAAGTATCAATGCTCTTAAGCACTTTTTCAGTCCAAGTTTCAAAATAATGGCTATTATAAATAAACACATCAGCATCTTGAATTTTCATCATATCTTTTGTAGTTGGGTCCCAATCATGCGGCTCGACACCATTTGGTATCAATAGTTCAACGTTTGCTGAATTTCCCGCCACTTTCTCGGCAAAATAATAGATTGGATAAAAAGTAGTGACAATTTGCAGTTTTTTGGATCCGTCACTCTGTTTTTCACTGTTTGTTGAAGCTGCGTTAGAGCAGCCACTTAATATCAATAAAAAAATAATAAATAGACTTATATGTCTTTTCATACTCCCTTTACCTCCATAATTATCCTAAATTAGGAATCATTACGATTTAATCCCTATAATTATCTGTATTTTATAAGTTTTTTAGATTTATCAAATCGAAATTATTACGATTTAAATCGTATAACGATTTATTGTTTCTGTCAACAAGCAAATTTTAACGAAAAGAACTGACCATTAATGCACATTTTAAAAAGAAATGTTAACCTGCTGCAGTAACGGTCCAAACAAATGGATCCTTCATTTTATTCCAATCTTGTACCATCTCCTCTTCGGTCAACAAACAATGGTCTAAAGAGGCTTTCACAAGGTTTTGATCCATATCGATTCCAATTAGAACAAGTTCATTCTTCCGATCACCGAATTGTTCATCCCAGTCATCTTTTAATTCAGGACTTTCAATAAAGTACTGTGTTTGCTGCTCAGAAGGCAAAGAGGCTACCCAATAAGAAACAGGGTCTAATTGTACCGAAGAACCTGCTTGTGAGAATAGTAAAGCAAGATCATTCCTGGTTGCACACCATACGATTCCCTTCGCCCTTACGATTTCTACAGGCATTTCTTCTATCCAATGATTAAATCTTTCAGAATGAAATGGGATCAAACTTCTATAAACAAATGAGCTAATCCCATACTCTTCCGTTTCTGGCGTATGCTCAGGTGCCTCCAATTCTTTTAACCAGCCGGCCGACTCACTTGCTACTTCAAAATTAAATAAACCCGTATTTAAAATCTCTGCAGCAGCTATTTTTCCCTTTACCGTCCTGTGAAATTTTGCTGTAGGCTGCAGTTTTCTTAAAAATACCTCCAGCTGATTTAATTGTTCTTCCTCCAATAAATCGCATTTATTAAGAAGTAAAACATCACAAAACTCAATTTGGTCAATCAATAAGTCTGCAACCGAGCGATCGTCCTCTTCACCTAGAGCTTGGCTTCTTTCTAAAAGTAAATCCCCCGAAGCAAAATCATGCCAGAACCTATTTGCATCCACCACTGTCACCATGGTATCCAGCCTGCAAGATTTTGTCAGGTCGATTCCCAATTCATCATCTATGTAAGAAAATGTTTGCGCCACTGGTACTGGTTCACTAATACCTGTTGATTCAATCAAAATGTAGTCAATATTTCCTTTCTTGACCAGACGTTCTACTTCTTTTAAAAGATCTTCTCTTAGCGTACAGCAAATGCAGCCATTCGATAATTCAACTAGTTTTTCTTCGGTCCTATTTAGGCCTCCTCCTTGTTTCACCAATTCGGCATCCACATTGATTTCACTCATATCATTGACAATGACTGCAACTCTTAACCCATCGCGGTTTTGAAGAATATGATTTAATAATGTTGTCTTACCTGCTCCTAAATACCCGCTTAATACGGTTACTGGAATCTTAGTATCATTCATAAGAATTCTTCCTTTCTTTTTTAAATCAAAATCATTACGATTTAAAGATTATGCTTATACATGAATAAATAGAACATTCAAGATGCTGCTTGGATCCGACTTTCGAAAAAGCTACTTCGTTTCTCTATGCAGTGTATATCGTTTTAATCGGGGAGAATATTTCTGCAATTCCAGCCGGTCAGGATTATTTCTTTTGTTTTTAGTTGTGATGTAATTTCGATCACCTGTTTCCGTACATTGCAGGGTTATTTTTACTCGCATATTATTTCCTCCTTTAGATAAATCGTAACCATTACGCTTTGTATTTTATAGTAGTTCTTTTTAACAAGTCAAGTCCAAAACGAAACACGGGGACGGTTCTCATGCATCTGATGCATGAGAACCGTCCCCATGATTCACTTTATAGGATGATAAACGCAAAGACAATGGCAAGGATGATGCGGTAGTAGGCGAATGTTGATAGCCTTACTTTGTCTAGCAGTTTTAGGAATGCGATGCAGGATAGCAATGCGACTACAAAGGCTGTTACAAAGCCGATGACAAAGGTTGTGATGTCTCCTGACGTGATGGCGTCCATATTTTTCAATAAGTCTAATCCTGTTGCTCCTACCATAATAGGCAATGCCAGAATGAAGGAAAATTCGGCAGCTGTTTTTTGGCTTGCACCCACTAGTAATCCTCCGGAAATGGTAGAACCGGCTCTTGAAAATCCTGGCCAAACAGCTAAGCATTGAAACAAACCAATATATAGGGCTTGCTTATAAGATAATTGATCAATGGTGTGCGCTGTAACCGTTGTGTTCTTTTTGTCAGCATAAATTAATAAAAAGGCACCGACGACTAAAGCTACCAAAACGACTGTTGCAGAGAACAGAACATTTTTAATAAAATCGTGGAGGACAAAGCCTACAATCACGGCTGGCAGTACTCCTAAAAATACGTGAAGAAGATTCAGTTTCGTTCTATTGTTGTCCTTTATATTTAAACTCTTAAAGTCTAACAGTGAAAAAAACCTTCTCCAATATAACACGACAATCGCTAGGATCGACCCTAATTGAATGACAACTTCAAATGTTTTCGCCCGATCTCCTTCGAACCCTAATAGATGACCAGCTAAGATGAGATGTCCTGTTGATGAAACGGGAAGATATTCTGTTAACCCTTCTACGATTCCCATTATAAAAGCTATTACGTGCTCACTCATAAAAATATTTCCTCCTAATTAAATGCTACCTTTTAATAATACCCGTTAATGACCAAAAAGCAGTATTAATTTTTAGTTAAAAAATATTTTAACATAAAACATAGGGACGGTCCTCATGCAACTGATGCATGAGAACCGTCCCTATGAATCACTAATGTCCGCCAAGGTAGGCTTTTTTGATTTCTTCGCTTGCTTGGAGTTCGGCAGCGGTGCCTGAGATTTGGATGCGGCCGGTTTCGATGACGTAGGCCCGGTCAGCGACGGATAAGGCCATGTTGGCGTTTTGTTCAACAAGCAGGACCGTCGTTCCTTCCTTATTGATCTGCTCGATAATGTTAAAAATTTGTTTCACGATCAGCGGAGCCAAGCCCATTGAAGGCTCGTCCAGCAGCAGCAGCTTTGGCTTGGCCATGATGGCCCGCCCCATTGCAAGCATTTGCTGTTCCCCGCCGGAAAGTGTCCCGGATAGCTGCTTGCGGCGTTCGAGCAGCCGCGGGAACAATTCATAAACTTTTTCCATATCCTTGCGAATCCCGCTTGCGTCCTTTCTGGTATAGGCGCCAAGCTCCAAATTTTCCTCTACTGACATATTGGAGAACACGCGCCGTCCTTCTGGGACGTGGGAAATGCCAGCCTTAACTATTGCTTGTGGTGCTTTGTTTGAGATCGTCTCGCCTAAATATTCAATCGTTCCTGATTTTGGCCTTTGCAGTCCGGATAAGGTTTTCAAAAGCGTACTTTTTCCCGCTCCGTTAGCCCCAATTAAGGTGACAATTTCGCCTTCCTTCACTTCTAATGAAATGCCTTTGAGCGCCTGAATGTTTCCATAAAATACATTAATATCATTGACCTTAAGCATGTTCGTCAGAAACCTCCTCTCCCAAATAAGCCTCGATGACCTTCGGATGGCTCCGAATTTCCTCTGGAGTACCTTCCGCAATTAGTTGGCCATGGTCGAGGACATAAATACGTTCACAGATTCCCATGACCAGCTGCATGTCATGTTCAATTAATAAAATCGTCAAGTCAAACTGTTCACGAATAAAGGCAATTAGTTCCATTAATTCGTGGGTCTCCTGCGGGTTCATCCCCGCTGCCGGTTCATCCAGCAGCAATAGTTTCGGACCGGCCGCTAACGCCCGGGCGATTTCCAATCTCCGCTGCTGGCCATACGGTAAATTTTTCGCCTTTTCATCTTTAAATCTTTCCAAGTTAAAAATTTTTAAAAACTCGAGCGCTTTTTCTTCCATGTTTTTTTCCTCGGAAAAATGAGAAGGAAGACGAAAAATGGAGCTCAAGATGGAGTTTTTCGCTAACGAATGATAGGCAACCTTTACATTGTCTAACACGGATAATTCACTAAACAGGCGAATATTTTGGAAGGTACGGCTGATCCCGCTTTGCGTCACCTTGTAGGGAGGCAGTCCGTTCAGCCGCTTTCCGTTAAACAAAATCTCGCCTTCTGTTGGAACGTAAACACCTGTTAACAAGTTAAAGCTAGTGGTTTTTCCGGCTCCGTTCGGTCCAATTAATCCGACCAGTTCGCCTTGGTTAAGTCTCATATTAAAGCCAGAAACAGCTTTTAATCCGCCAAACTGAATGCCGGCATTTTTCACTTCAAGTAACGCCATCTTAATTGCCTCCTTTTGCCGGTTTCCACTTGAATAAATCGGTGACTTCACGTGTGCCCATCAAGCCTTGAGGACGGTAAAGCATCACGATGACCAAAACTAAGCTATAGATAATCATCCGTGTTTCCGGATATTGTGCCAAGAATGCTGATATAACGGTTAATAAAATAGCTGAAATCACTGACCCGGTAAGGGTGCCAAGACCGCCTAAAACAACGAAGATGAGGATATCGAATGATTTTAAGAAACCGAAATTTCCCGGCTGGATGATATAGAAATTATGTGAAAATAGCCCGCCGGCAATTCCGGCAAAAAATGATCCGATTGCAAAAGCAAGAACTTTATAATACGTGGTATTGATTCCCATCGCATCAGCAGCAATTTCATTTTCCCGCACCGCAATACAGGCCCGGCCGTGCCTAGAATTCGTAAAGTTCGTAATCACCAGAATCGTAATGACCAGACAGACAAACGTGACGGTCCAAGTCGTAAGATGCGATACCTGCATACCAGCGGCCCCGCCTACATAATCAATATTAAATAAGGCAATTCGAATGATTTCTGCAAAACCAAGAGTCGCAATCGCCAAATAATCACCACGGAGCCTTAGGGTCGGGATGCCGACAATCAGACCGGCCAAAGCGGCAATAACCCCGCCAAGCACAACGGCAAGAATAAATGGCAGCTCTAATTTCATTGTGACAATCGCTGAAACATAAGCGCCGACTGCCAGGAAACCAGCGTGGCCGATGGAGAACTGGCCGGTGATGCCAATGACCAAATGGAGACTGACTGCCAGAATAATATTAATGGCAATGGTAATCAACAAATTACTATAATAAATATTTATGAACCCTGAGCCGATGAAAAATTGGACGACTACGTACACAACCGCCGCTAGAATCAGAAATGCCCAAAATGATTTTGATTTCTTCATTATTTTTCACCTATACTTTCTCTCTTGTATTTTTCCCAAAGATGCCGGATGGTCTGAAAATAAGGATGAGAATCAAAATGACAAAGGCGGCTGCATCTCTCCATAAAGAAAATCCTGCTGCACTGACAATCGATTCAATGACACCGAGGAAAATCCCGCCAACCATCGCTCCCGGTATACTGCCGATGCCCCCTAATACGGCGGCAACGAACGCTTTTAACCCAGGAATGACACCCATCAGCGGTTCAATTTTTGTATAATAAACACCAAACACGACCCCTGCTGCTCCTGCTAATGCCGAACCAATGGCAAACGTGAAGGAAATCGTTTTGTCAACGCTTATTCCCATTAAGCGGGCGGCGTCCATATCAAGAGAGACAGCGCGCATCGCTTTTCCCATTTTCGTGCGTTGAACAATAAATTGTAAAATAATCATTAAAATAATTGATGTTAATAGGATAAATAAAGACTGGCTATTAATATGGACACCAAAGAAATTGATGGCCTTATTTGGCAATACGTCAGCAGGATATGCTTCCGGCTGAGCGCCGCGGATATAGATCATTCCGTATTCAATCAACAAAGACATTCCAATCGCTGTAATCAAGGCAGCGATTCTCGTAGCATTCCGAAGCCGTTTGTAGGCAATCCGTTCAATTAATACCCCAAATACCGCACAGAATACCATCGAAATGATGAGTGCAGGCAAGAAGCCTAATCCCCATCCCTTAATCGCATAGAATCCAATAAAGGCACCAACCATAAATACATCGCCATGTGCAAAGTTAATTAATTTAATGATCCCATACACCATGGTGTATCCTAATGCGATTAAGGCATAGATGCTGCCGAGTGAAATTCCATTTATCAGCTGTTGTAACCAATCCATACGTTTTTGCTCCTTTTTTCTAAGGCTGTGTTAAACTTGTCTGTTCTATTTATCAATAGTTCCCAAACTAACAATTATTTTTAGCATAGCCTTTTTTTACAAAAGTAAAATGGAAGGATAATCCTTCCATTTTACTGGTCTAAATATTAAGGATTAATTTTCGAGTTAAATACTTGTTTACCGTCTTTGTATTCTAGCACTGTTGCAGATTTAATTGGGTGATGATTTTTATCAATCGATAATACTCCAGTTACAAGTGATAAATCTTTCGTTTTTGCTAATTCCTTTTGAATCTTGACAGAGTCTGTGCTGCCTGCACGTTTAATGGCATCTGCTAAGAAATAAACAGTGTCATAACCAAGGGCATTGAAAGCGTTAGGCGCATCGCCATTGTTCTTGTCTTTGAATGCTTTAACAAAGTCTTGAACCTTTTGATCAGGATCTTCAGTTGAATAGTGGTTGATTAGGTAAGTGTTATTTAATGCTTCAGCACCTGCTAAATCAACTAACTTTGGTGAATCCCATCCGTCAGCACCCATTAAAGGAGCAGTGATGCCAAGCTCGCGTGCTTGCTTAACAATTAAGCCAACCTCTTCATAATATCCAGGGATAAAGATAAAGGATGGATTTTTCGCCTTAATACGAGTTAATGTAGCACGGAAGTCAGTATCCTTACCTACATAAGACTCTTCTGCAACGATTTTGCCGCCAGCTTTTTCAAATGTTTTCTTGAAAGCATCGGATAGTCCTTTTGCATAGTCACTTGAGCTGTCTGAGAAAATGGCCGCATCTTTTACTTTTAAATTATTTGCGGCAAAGTTCGCAGCAACTGTGCCTTGGAATGGATCAATAAACGATGTACGGAAAACGAATTCTCTTACTTTTCCTTTTTCATCAACAGTAACAGTCGGGCTAGTTCCGCCTGGTGCGATTAGAACGGTTTTCGTATCATTGGCAATTTGTGCTTGGGCCACTGTATTTCCGCTTGTTGCTGCACCGATTACCGCATTTACTTTATCTTGGCTTGTCAGCTTGATAATTCCGTTTGTTGCTTCAGCCGCTTCTGATTTATTGTCATTTTTAATCACTTCGATTTTCTTGCCCTCAACACCGCCAGCTTTGTTAATTTCCGCTACGGCCATTTCAACACCTTTTGCCATGGATTCACCGTATGATGCAACGTTACCGGAAAGCTCCATGTTTACGCCAAGCTTGAAGACATCTGAATTGCCTCCGCCGCCGCTGGCGCTTTGGTTTCCTGTCCCACAGCCGGCAAGGATTCCAGCAGCTAATGCTGATACCATAAATACCTTACTAAATTTCTTTTTCATCTCTAGGTTCCCCCTCTGTTGTTTTTCTCTTTTTTGATTTTTCTGACATTATTAACCGAATATTAGTATCGGGAAATGATAGTTAGAAATGTGTTAACAATTAGTATATTAAAACAATTTTTTATTTTCGTCTAGTATATTATTTTAATATTTCAGAAACTTGCATATTTTATGGAAATGACAGTGCTTTCATGAGGAAAAACATAAGGAAAAAGCGGGTGTTTTCCATAAATTACATTAATTCGGATAATAAACTAATTAGATATAAATTATTATGAAATCAAAACCAAAAAAACAAGGGGACTGTTCTGTTGGCCTTTGCGGCCGCTAGAACTGTCCCCCTGGTTATCTCTTTTTATCGATTTCTCCGTCTGCGCAGGAACGATGGAATATCCAGAGATTCCTCTTCTGGCTGTTCATAGTATCGTTCTGGTTCTGGTTCTGGTTCTGGTTGTTGTTGTTCGTAAACCGGCTCCTCGCGTTTTATTGGAGTGCGCCCGAATCTTTCTTCTCGCTGAAAGGTCCTTGTTGGCTGAGGGGCAGGCTGTTGAACTTCAGGCGCTTGCTCATCGAATCCTGTCGCAATGACCGTTACGATTATTTCATCCTTCAGGCTTTCGTTAATAACCGATCCAAAAATCATATTTAATTCCTCATGAGAAGCAGAAGCAACTAAATCGGCTGCCTCTTGAACTTCAAAAAGGCTTAAATTGGCTCCTCCGGTAATGTTCATGATGACACCCTGCGCTCCATTGATAGACGTTTCCAAGAGCGGACTATTTAAGGCCTTCTTGGCAGCTTCCGCAGCGCGATTATCCCCTTTTGCTACACCAATTCCCATGAGGGCCGTGCCTTTATGGGACATGACCGTTTTCACGTCAGCAAAATCTAGGTTGATTAAACCCGGAACAGCGATTAAGTCGGAAATCCCCTGAACCCCCTGCCTAAGCACGTTATCAGCCTCGCGGAAAGCTTCGATCATCGGTGTTTTTCTATCGACGATTTCCAACAAGCGGTCGTTTGGGATAATAATTAACGTGTCTACCGCATTTCTCATGGCGTTAATTCCATTCATAGCATTTACTGAGCGCTTGTGTCCTTCAAACTTGAAAGGACGCGTGACAACGCCAACCGTCAGGGCACCGATTTTTCGAGCGATCTTCGCAATTTCAGGCGCTGCCCCAGTGCCTGTCCCGCCGCCCATTCCGGCTGTAACGAAAACCATGTCTGCGCCTTCCAGCACTTCTTCAATCTGCTGCCTGCTTTCTTCCACGGCTCTTTTGCCGATTTCCGGATTGGCCCCCGCTCCTAAGCCTCGTGTCAAAGATGAGCCAATTTGCATCGTAATCTCTGCTCTTGATTGGTGGAGTGCTTGTGCATCCGTATTGACAGCAATAAATTCTACACCGCCAACGCCATCCTCAATCATCCGGTTTACAGCATTGTTCCCTCCGCCGCCGACACCGATGACTTTAATCCTAGCAAATTGGTCCAAGCTTGGTTCAAAGTTAAACATATTTTTTCCTCCTCATTCATCCAATTTTCCTTGTTTCATACGAATCATGGCCGCCCAAAGGGCTCCTATGTAATTGTCAGATCAATCTTTATTCTGTGTATATTTAATAGATTAGGAGCCAGAAAAAAATCGCCTTAGTTTTCTAGCAAACTTCCAGCAGACTCCAAATAGTTTATTTAATAGTCTACTTAACCATAATCTTATTGTCCAGTTAAGAATAGCCTATTTTCGTTAAAAAGCTTGAGACATGTGGTGAGGCATGGGGACGGTTCTCATGTGTCATTCTTGTGGTGGCATTTCAGGGATCGGATCTGATGGATGATTCAGCGCAAATTTCCGAAATCCCAGAAATGATGCATAAGAACCGTCCGAGACTATTGAAGAAACTTCCTAAGAAGGCGGATGAAAGGAAATTTTGCCTCCTGGACAAGTCGTTTTGGTCTTCATAGACCTTATGAAGACCATTTTCCTCCCTGGCCTGGGTCGTTTTGGTCTTCATTGACCTTATGAAGGCCATTTTCCTCCCTGGCCTGGGTCGTTTTGGTCTTCATTGACCTTATGAAGACCATTTTCCTCCTTGGCTTGGGTGGTTTTGGTCTTCATTGACCTTATGGTGGGGGATTAAAGACTTTTCAACCACGACTCAGCCGCTCTTTTTTGTCTTTATAAAACCGAGGTAGGTTGTGTTATTCAGTAGTCACGAACGCCCCCATGCATCGCCCCTGCCCCCGCACAAAAAGAACCCTAGGCGTTTCAGCCCAGGGTTCTGCTAAAAATTTATTAATGCGACCCGCCAAACAGTTTTCCGACGCCATAGATTTTTTCAAATATTACTATAAATATCACGGATATGAAGATAACGATACTTGATACGGAGGCGACCATTGGATCATAGGAATCCTGCATATGGAAGAACAGTTCTAATGGCAGGGTTCTCATATCGGTTGATACCATGAACAGAGAGACGGTGACGTTGTCAAACGAAATCAGGAAGGCAAACATCGCACCGGACAAAATCGCAGGACGGATAATCGGCAGCGTAATCTTCCAAAATACCACAAACGGATTTGCGCCAAGCACTGCCCCCGCCCTCTCCAGCGTATAATCAAAGCCACTCAACCCCGTTAACACAAATCGTATCGCATAGGGCACACAAATGACAATATGGGCAATCAGGAAGCCGGTCGGTTTACCCGCCAGCAGCATCGGCGTGAAATAAATCAACAACGCTGCTCCCAGCACCAAGTGCGGAATCGTCAACGGCGATGTCAGCAGCGAAACGATAAAGGTTTTTCCCGGCACTTCATATTTGGCCAATGCCAGGCCTGCAATGGTACCGAGCAGGACCGAAAAGAACGCAGCTAGGAAAGCAAACTTCACACTATTGAAAAAGGCATCCATGTATTCCGGACGGTCCAATATTTTTTCATACCACTGCAGGGAAAAGCCTTTTGGCGGAAACGTCGGGTAGCCTGCAGTGGTAAACGATGCTCCAATGGTCACAATGAGAGGAATCAGCAGAAAAATCAAACCTATCACAGTAACGGTAATTCTTACAGCCTTCATTATCGGAACACCTCCTTGAACTTCCTTTCAAAAATCCTTGAAAAAATCGTAACAGAAATTAACGTAACCCCGAGCAAGATATAAGAGATTGCCGAACCGAAAGTCCAGCGGAATAGAGTATTAATTTGCTCATAAATGACAATTGGAAGAACCGGCACGTTCGCCCCCCCCATAAGTGCAGGCGTTACGTAGGAGCTCATCGACATGCTGAAAACCAAGACAATTCCGGCCACAACACCTGGGAGGCTCAGCGGCAGCGTAACCGTGAAAAAGGTTTTTAACGGACTTGCGCCTAAAATACTACTCGCCTTTTCTAAAGATGGGTCAATATTGTACAGGCTTGTGGCGATCGACAGAACCATAAATGGCAGGAACGAATTCGCCAATCCAATAACGACCCCTGGTACGGAAAACAGAAGCTTTAAAGGCGAATCTGTAATTCCAATCCCCATTAAAAATTGATCAATAACCCCGTTTGGCACAAGCAGCAAGTACCAGCCAAAGTTGCGGACCACCACGCTAATCAATAATGGCGATGCCACAAGCAGTGTCAGGTAGCCCCTCACCCGGGCCGAGCTTTTCGCCATTGTCAATGCAATAGGGTAGCCAAGGATAAGAGCGATGATAACCGCATAGACGCTCACCTTAATCGTCATCCAAAGCGATCTTAAAAAATAGGGATCTGTGAAAAACGTCAGATAGTTACCGATGCTGTAACTGGCATTGGAAACATCGAGCCCTTCCACCTCGATAAAGCTTAAATAAAATACGTAAATCATCGGCACGACAAAGAATGCAAGGATAAATAAGAGCAGTGGTGCAAGAAGCAGCATGGCTGCCATGTATTTTCGAAAGACATTTATTTTTCTTTTCTGTGCCAGTGGCAGGTCCGCGCTCATCTTTTGGTCAGGCGAATATCCGAGGTTTTCCATTCCACCAACACCTCCGTCCCTACCGTCCAGGAATTCTCAATCGTTGGCCCGATAATTTGCACATGGTGCTTCCCCTTAACGGATACTTCAATTTCCCATTGTGAACCGAGGTAGTTCATTTGTTTGATGACGGCCTTTTGCTGAACAAGAACAGTGTCAGCCACGCCCAGCCCTTGGTCAGCCGCCTTTATCGAGATTAATTCGGGCCGAATATACAGATTGACCGCATTGTGGACATGGAATGTCCGGTCCTTCCCTATGACATTTTCTTTTTTCGTTTTGATGACCCACCCCTCGTCAATTTCAACATCCATTTGGTCACCATCAATCTCTATAACTAAGCCTTCAAAACGATTCGACTTTCCGATAAACTGAAAAACAAATTCGGACTGTGGATTTTGATAGATTTCGGTCGGTGTGCCAATTTGCTCAATCTTCCCCTGGTTCATAACGACAATCCGGTCTGACATCGAGAGTGCTTCATCCTGGTCATGGGTAACAAAAATGGTCGTGACCCCGACTTCTTTTTGCAAACGCTTAATTTCCGCCCGAAGCTCATGGCGCAGTTTGGCATCTAGGTTACTTAGCGGCTCATCCAGCAGCAATAACTCTGGCTCCACAACCAACGCACGGGCAATCGCCACCCGCTGCCGCTGTCCGCCTGATAACTCCCGTGGGTACCGCTTTTCTAAGCCTGTCAATTTTACCAATTGTAGTGCTCTTTTAATTCTACCTTCCATTTCATCCTTTTTTAACTTCCGCAGCTTAAGGCCAAATACAAGATTTTCCTGCACGGTCATGTGCGGAAACAAAGAATACGTTTGAAACACCATCCCTAGGTCCCGTTTATAGGGAGGGACGCCATTCATCTTTTTTCCTTTTATATATAGTTCTCCCTCGTCCGGATCGAGGAACCCTGCAATCGCATTTAAAGTCGTAGTTTTGCCGCAGCCGGAGGGGCCAAGCAAGGTAAGAAGCTCACCTTGCTTGATATCCAAGTCAATATTCTGCAAAACGACATTTGTTCCAAATCTTTTACTGACACCGCGAATCATTACATCACTAGTAGTCATCTTCAATCCCTCCAATGTTCGTTGATGCTAATTACTTCTTCACCTTTTTCCCAAGCTCAGGAGTAACTTCTTTCGTCCACTTTTCGGTCCATTCCGGCTGGATTTTGGCTATACCGGCGAAATCAGGTTTATAGACAGGATCGCTATCTTTAAAGCCGATAATAGAATCGTAGTTTTCAGGTAGTTTTACACTTTTCACGACAGGATAGAAGGCAATTTCGGCAATCTTCTTCTGAGAATCCTCTGTTACCATGAAATTAATAAAATCTTCAGCAGCCTTTTTGTTCGGAGAATTCTTCACGACTGTCGCGACGATCGCTTGCAATGGAGCTCCTTCTTTCGGGATCACCATTTTGACCGGAACACCCGCATCATGTAAGCCTGCTATTGTATAGCTGGCTTGTACCGTCACGGCTGCGCCCTGCTGCATAGCCGGTTGAATCTGTGTTGAGTTTTTATAGAACGTATCGGAATAGGCAGCTAATTCCTTGCCCTTATCCATACCAGGCTGCATATTGTCAATGCCGCCGCCATTTGCTTTTGCCAAGCTCAAGAACATTGTGAATCCTGAGTTACTGGAGACATCAGGGAAAGCTGTCATCCCTTTATAATCAGAGCTGATCAGGTCATTCCAGGAACTTATTGCCTTCCAGCCTTTTTCTTTAAAAATATCCGTGTTATAGCCGACCGCAACGGAGTAGCCTAAGACAGGAACACTATGTTCATCAATTAAATAACGTTCATCAATACTGTCTAAGCCTTTAATACTTTCCTTCGCAATGGCCTCAGTCAAGCCTTCCTCCTCAGCACGAACCGCTACAGGGGAATCATACATGGCGATATCGATTTGCGGGTTATCCTTTTGCAGCTGGACTTTTGTTATAATTTCATTGGAAGAACCGGCTACAAAATTAATCGTAATACCATACTTTTCTTTAAACTTTGGCGCCAAATCATCACGGATTAACTTCTCAATTTTTCCACCATTGGCTGCAATCGTAATTTCTTTTGTCTCTGTTTGCGGTTCTGATTTCGTACCGCTTTCCTTGCTTGTTTCTTTAGAAGAAGGGTTTGGAACACCACAGGCTGCCAGCATCATGACCATTAAAAGAATAACTACACTAAACATTCTTTTCATCTTAATTTCCCCCTAAATCAGATCTATTTTAAAAATTATCCTGTTTCCGTAGGCAGTGAACGTTCACAAAAGTCAGTTCCTTCAAAAAATTCAGACTTTTTTAAACAAGAACTTCCCCATTTTGTAAAATTACTTTTCCATCTGCGATAACGGTAGGTTCTGTCATAATCAAATCATAATGACAAGCCGCTTTTACATTTCCCCCTAACGTAATATTGGTACCAATCCCGATATGCACGGAACCGAATACCCCTTCATCTTCAAGCATCGAGCCAATGAATTTACAGTTAGGATTGAGCCCAACGCCGATTTCTGCGATGTTATAAACATTCGGATCATTTTTTGAAGCAAGGTTTTCAGCCAGCATGTCGGCCTGTTTTCCGCCTGAAATGGAAACAATCATTCCATCTTCCACTTTTACTGTCACCGGTTGGTCGAGCAATCCAATCCCTATGTAAGGAATGCTGGCATCTGCTACAATCACGCCCTGAGCGGATCCTTCGATTGGTGACACATTCGCTTCAACCGTTGGCACTGGTGCAAATTCACCCGGTTTTACCATACATGGCATGGCGTTTGAGCGTCTTCCTGTCGCTGAAAGTGTCAAGTCTGTTCCATGTGGAGTGGTGAGCCTGATTTCATTTGCTCCTTCAAGGGCGTTGGCTACTGCCCGGCAAATCGGTTCAACGGCTTTAAAATCAGCATGTACTCCACCCTCAATCAGCATTTCATCATGGAACTGGGTCAGCATGATTCCTCTTGAACCAGCATCCACAGCATTGCGGACTGCACTAGTGTGCGTAATCGATGTATAGACAGCACTGATAAAAACATCACTTGCTTCCATGGCAGCGGCGATTGGCGCCGGCGGTTCCTGGCCATCTGAAGTCCGAGGCGGCATCATAGCCATTGTCGGCTCTGCCCCTGCAGCGACTACGGCTGCGGAAATGCTCTTGGCAATATTCATCATTTTTGGTTCTGTCACGATCAATACTTGTTCATTTGGTTTGACACTCGCGCACACTTCTACAATCGTACGGGCCCCTTTACTCATCAGAATTGTTTTCATTTGATTCTCTCCCCTTTGCTATCGTTGGATTAATAAAGTTTCTATATTCTATAGAATTATTATTTAAAAAAATATATTCTATAGAATTTATATTTAATAAAAAGTGAGAGGTTGGTACTTCTCACGATTATCCCTTACTCAGGAGACTGGGTCCCATTCTTTTTGGACGAGTTTTCTTGTTTGATATATTCGAGTCCATTTTGAATATGTACTCTCATCGCCTGTTCCGCTTTGTCCGCATTTTTCTCTTTCAGAGCATGGAAGATTTCCAGATGCTCTGCCTTGATTTTTTCCCTACGGCTTGAATTGTAAGCAGAAATATTGCGGTCATGATAAATCACGTCACTGACTAAACCCAAGAGCATCTTTAATTTCGCGTTTCGTGCATACTCAATGATGACCGAGTGGAGTTCGGAATTTAACCGGACTATTTCGGTTTCATTTTCTGCCTCAAAGGATTGTTCGAGCAATATCCGCATCCTTTCAATCCCCTGTTCATCGATATTCTCGACCGCCAGCCTAATCGCCAGTGTCTCCAATGCTTCACGGCATTGATACGATTCCTTCACTTCCTCATCGGAAAAGCTTTGGATGACGACCCCTTTCCAAGGGACGATTTTCACCAAACCTTCTGCGGCCAAGCGGCGAAATGCTTCACGAACTGGTGTTGGACTCACCTTCATTTGTTTCGCCACTTCTGTCTCGGTTAATCTGCTGCCTGCCTGCAAATCACCTTTTATAATAGCGGCCTTTAAATTCTCATAGATCCTAACATTTAAAGGCTGCCTCTCCACCGATTCTACTTTTGAAAGATCCAAGTAACCCTGGCTCAACTGCTTCACCTCTCTGTATGTATCCGTTTTCAGATAATTCTTAAATACATTATTATTTTTGGGCTTATAATTTGTCAATACAATATTCTATAGAATATTGAATATTTTTTATTTTTATTATTTTATAAAAATAAAACCAAAAATAATTATATTATTTTACAATAAAAACCGTCTTTAAAAACAGACGGTTTAATATTTTTGAATCCCTTTGAAATTTGAAATGTATCCTCTTTTATCTTTCAAAGAGCAGCTGGGATAGACCAGCCGCCAGCCATAACGAAAAGTCTTTTCGTTTCATCTACTTAACCTAACGGATTCTCTCCGAAACGCTCCCATAATATCGGGAACATCTCCATTAGATCATCCTCGTCTTCCCAATCAAATTCAATGTCCCCATTATGGTTCAGACCTTTTTCGGCCAGCAGGTCAAACATTTCGTCATACAACTCCCCGTCCCAGTCCTCCGGATCCCCGTCCTTTTTCAAGGTGTAGGCATCAAATCCAATATTCAGAAAATCCTCATTTTCCGGAAGCCCTTCTTCTCCCAGATTTTCATCCGAGATATATCCAGCCAAGAACTCAGGATTTTTTAATGCTTGTTCATAAACTAACTTGCCTTGCGAAATAAGCCAGCCTCGAAAATAATCGAAAGCATCATCTGAACATCCTCCCATAATAAGGTAGGCCGCTCCCCAAAGTCGTGATTGATAACTTTCATTCAAGTAGCTTCGGAAAATAAACTCATAATCCAATATTTCGCTTTCTTCTTTATTACTTAATACCTCTGTCAGCCATTGTACCTGGTCTTCTTTATACGTCTTTGATTGCTCTATTAAATTCCAAAATTGTATTTTATCCATTTCAATCCCTCCAAGATAAACAGCCTTTGCAACAGTTGTATTCTCGGTGGAGGCAAGGAAATCCTGCTCGTTTTTACTCCTTCTCAAGGACAATTCCGACTGATTTTTTCTAGTTTTGTCCTTTACACCGTTTCTTAAGGACGTTTTGACCTAGTTTTTTACTAGCTTTGTCCTTTAGATCGCCTCTTATGGACATTTCCACCATATTTTTTATAGAAGGTTATATTCGAAGATAGATTCATTGTAAAAAGGATGGACATTTTTAAAACATTTTGGAAGAATAATGGTATTATGACATATGGAATTTGATTTTATAAAATAAAACAGCAGATTTTTTTATAATAAAGGAGTACCTTGTGAAAAGAATAATTTTGTTCCTTATAGCGGCGTTATTAATAGCATTTTTTGTTTTAAAGTTCGGCATTAACCATGATAATTCGTCAGTGGAAGCACATGAAAAATTAAGCGGACAAGGTTGTGCAGTTCTAACCTACCACAGGATTAATAAAGATAGTTTTTTTGACAAGTTTAATGGATTTGTTACTAATGACCCTCAGCTTACCACATACAATATATATAAAAGTGACTTTGATCAACAGATGAAAGATTTAAAACGTAATAACGTGGAATTTATTACACCACAATTTTTACAAGAATATATGACTAAAAAAAAGGCTTTACCTTTAAACCGCAAATGCGTACTTATCACATTTGATGATGTAGATGAATCTGTCTATCAGAATGCATTCCCTATTTTAAAAAAATATCAAATTCCTTTCACTGTTTTCCTTATAATGGGGCAGGTGGGAAACAAAGATTATAATGGAGTAAGTTTGGCTGATTGGAAACAATTCGAGGAAATGCAAAAGTCGGGATTGGCGACATTTGGAACCCATACCTATGACCTGCATTATTTAAAATCTAATGGCAGTCCCCCATTCTTAGTAAAGAAGAACATTAATGCTTTTCAAAAGGATGCACATTCAACCATAAAAACATATGAGAAGCATTTTGGATCTAAACCAGATTACTTTGCCTATCCTTATGGATTTGGAACACCTCGAACAGACAAAGTATTAATGGATGATGGATATAATCTTATCTTTTCATTACGATATGGCCTAAATAAAGCAAACGATCCCACCTTTTTTGTGAAAAGAATCCTTTTAACTTACAAGGATTGGGATGACGTTAAAAATTGGATTCAATCAAAATGATGCAGGGGGACGGTTCTCCTGCATCATTCTGCTGTGCCGGATTTGGCCCGTGTTCGCAGTGAAATAACTTACTTCTCTCATGCGCTTTTTTTTAAAGTGTGTTTTTTAAAAGATGGCTTTATTTCAGCAATTAAAATGGCCATCATAATGAGCATAGCTCCCATAATCATACGACCGGTCAATACTTCATGTAAAAATAAAACAGACAACACCATTCCGAAAAATGATTCTGTGGATAAAATAATGGATGCCTTTGTAGCGGTTGTAAATTGAAGTGCCCTATTTTGAGTAAGATAGGCAATCGTTGTTGAAAACACCGCTAAGTACAAAATCGAATACATTCCTTCTCCCTCAATCGTCGGCGGTATATCACCCTGGATGAACACCGAGACTACACTTAACAAAGATGCTGTGATGAATTGTACTATCGTCAGTGAAATGGTATCTTCCTTTTGGACAAAAAGATTGGTGTAAAAAATATTAAAAGCAAAGGCTATTGCACACCCAAGTGATAAGGCGTCGCCTATATTGATTCTCATAGAGCTTTGCATGGATAAAAGTCCAATGCCTACTATAGCTATGAATGAACCGAGCATTTCAAATCGATCAATTCTTCGCTTATAAATGAGGTAAGCAATGATCGGCACAATGACAACATTGACGGCAGTTAAAAATGCATTTTTAGATGGTGTCGTATATTGCAAACCAACCGTTTGTAAAGCAAATCCCAGATATAAAAAGGTTCCTAGAATAGTACCTTTCCTCACGACAGCTTTTGTAAATTTTTTAAATTTGTAGCCAAAAAGCACTGTAAGTAAAATTGTAGCTAAAACAAATCTACCTGCCATCACCTGATAAGCAGTAAAATATTTTAGTGCAATATCGGTTACAACAAATCCGCTGCCCCAAATTATTGCTGTAATGAGCAGCATTCCATCACCTATATATTGTTTCAACTCTTTCCCTCCCTGACTATAACCAAGGATATCACAAGAAGAAATACAATAGTTTGATTGCATTTCTAAACTTTTCAGCTTATTTTTGGATTGATTACAATCTGCTTTCGTTTACTTAATCAGAAAAAGCTGTCAAATCGACAGCTCCTACCTTAAATTCTTTCCCCGGTTTATCAAAAAAATCGACTTTGCTTGCCCAGCAGACCACCAGTTAGGATAATTTTATCCTGTAAAACTGTACGTTAGTTTAGAGTACCCCTTCTATTTTTGATTTAATTTGTTCTATATAATGGAGTCCACGAAGAGAGTCTACTTTTTTTCCATCTTTAAATATCACAAGCGTGGGGATTCCTTGAACTTCATATTTTACAGTGAGGTCTGATTCTTTATCAGTGTCAACCTTTGCGATTGAAATGTTATCTCCCCATTCCAAAGCTAACTCCTCTAGAATGGGCTCCTGGATACGGCATGGCGGACACCATTTAGCACCAAACTCAACCAGTGTAATCCCTTTGTCAATTTCTTTATTAAAATTATGAAAATCTAATTCTTTAATCATCTGTAAAACCTCCCTCTAATTTCCACCATCAAAACGGGTACGTTCTTCCTTAATTGAGGTTATCCGTTCAATTAAATTAGAGCGAATCATCGAAAGCAGCTGAATTTGATCATCCAGCTCCTGCAGTTTTTCTTCGTAGATTGGGAGAATTTCATTACAGAAAGCTTCTTTGTTCTTCAAGACACAATTCAAAAAACCTGAGATTTGCTCAATCGTGAGTCCCAAATTTAAATAAAACTTAATGGTGTTCACTTGTTCTACTGCCAAATCATGATATTCACGATATCCGTTTGCTAAGCGTATAGGGCTTAGAATTCCTTGTTCTTCGTAGTACCGTAATGAACGAACACTCACCCCAGTTAACCTAGATAACTCACCAATTTTCATTGGGGAACCCCCCTTCTTAATGATGTTATGGTTATTATAAACCCTCACATTAATGTTAAGGTCAATGTTTTTTTTAGAAAAAAACATAAGGATTTTTAAGGAAAGCACCCGTTAATGGAATGCTATTATGATCTTGCATAAAACCATCTGCCTCCCAATAAACTTCATTTAATCTATACACTGAGTTTACAAGACTTTAATAATCAGATGTTATGATTGGTTTACCAACGAATGAGGAGGCAGATTAAATGAATGTGCGTGCAATATTTATTGATATGGATGGTACACTTCTAAAGGCCTCAAACAACATTTCCTACAGAAATATGGAAGCCATTTATAGGCTCATGAATCAGGGGGTCAAGGTGTTTCTAGCTACTGGACGACACTATGAAGTGACTGCTCCCTACCATAAAGAAATTGGATTAGGAACTCCAATGATCTGTTTGAATGGTGCCGCTATCCACGATGGACAAACAGGAAAAGCTATACAAATGCAAACCGTTCGAGTGGACGAAGCACGATTTCACCAGCTAACTGCCGAAAATCCTTTTAATGTTATTGTTCATACAGCAAATGGGCTTTATTGTAAGGAAACAAATGAAGAAATTGATTATTGGACAAAAGTTGGGCAAATTCCGCCGCGATATATCGGAGATTTAAGACAGGCAAATTACAAGGATGTACTGAAATATAGTGTTCTAACAGGTGCACCAAGTCCGAAGTTTTCTGCTTTGTTTAAAAAGGAAGCAGAAGTCATCGATTGGAATAATGGATTTGAACTGCTTGCTCCTAATGTTTCCAAATGGTCTGCCATAAAAAGCTTACTTCGGGCTTATCGAATTAGTCCAAAAGAAGCCGTAGCCATTGGAGACGGCCCCAATGATATAGAGATGCTTCGTCATATAGGTACTGGTGTGGCAATGGGGAACGCTAGCGCAGAGGTTAAAGCAGCAGCTGATTTCGTGACTGGACACCACGAAAAAGATGGATTAGCAGAATTTATAGAACGTTATCTTCATAAAGCATACGTGGTATGATGCATGGGTGGTTCTGGTTTGATGCATGGGGACGGTTCTCTTGTCTCATTTCGGTCCTGGCTAAGGGTTCTCTTGTTCCGAACCGTTGCATGATTATGTATATTTTTAGAAAGCCCGAAATGATGCATAAGAACCGTCCCCATGCCTCACCCATTAGTGAATGTCCTTTTTCTTAAAACGGCCGCCATGTACTGCGGTTACGTCTGTTGCGATGATAAAGGCTTGGGGGTCTAATTCTCTGATGATGTCTTTCATTTTTGTTTCCTCCAGCCTTGTAAAGACACTTAAAATTACCCGTTTATCTTCGCCGCTATAGGAACCCTCTCCGTGCAGGAAGGTCACTCCCCGGCCTAATCGCTCAGATATGGCATCCGCTATCTCCGTGGTGTTATCACTTATGATATACACGGATTTCATATCATCCATACCTTTTACCACAACGTCAATGGTTTTGAAGGCAATATAATAGGTAAGCATCGAAAATAAAGCATTTTCGACAGAGAACACAAATGCTGCAACTGAGAAGATAATCACATTCACAAACATGATGATTTCGCCTACAGAAAACGGGACCCTCTTCTCAACTAGAATGGCCAACGTTTCTGTACCATCTAACACTCCGCCATTTCTGATGGTTAACCCTACTCCTAAACCTAATATTAACCCTCCAAAAACAACAGCCAGCAATTCATTATTTACGATTGGTTTTACATGATGCATGAAAGAAGTCGCCACAGATAAAGCTATAATCCCATATAACATGCTAATCGCAAAGGTTTTCCCAATCTGTTTATAGCCTAAGAAAAAGAACGGCAGGTTTAGAATAACCAAGAAAATACTAAGGTTAAAGGCTGTCACATGGCTCAATATCATGGATAAGCCCGTTACTCCGCCGTCAATCATATTGTTTGGAATTAACACAGCCTCTAACCCATAAGCCATAATGATGGCGCCAACCGTAATAAATAATCCCCTTTTAACAATATTTCTTGCCGTTAACCTTTTATGATTTGCTTTCTTTTTGTCTACATATGTACTCATACAATTCCCCCTCTATTTTTGCTGCATGGATGATGCACGGGGACGGTTCTCCTGCCTCATCCATAAAGCGCAATAAACTCTTACTGCTAGGCCTCTGGACAATCACATGCCCTTCTTCCAAATAATATGGAGTAAGGAGGGTGATTTAAAATGGCAAACTCACTCAATATAAGTCAATTTAAGGTACAAGCACTTTCCAACAATGCCAACGTAAATTTTAGCGGAACCACTCAAAACAGCCATACTTCTAATAATATCATAATCGGCGGCAATTTTAGTTTCGGCGATGGCTCTTCAAACACATTCACAAATATTAATTATGGCAATATAACCGTTCCAAATGAAAACACAGGCCAAGATTCTTAGGTAAACGAACATCGCGTTTTTGTTTAGGATTTGTATTAAACAATGTTTGATGCATGGGGGCACATATTTCTGAAGACACCTAAATTGATGCATGAGAACCGTCCGAGACCACTGAAAAAGGTAGATTAAAGACAGTTTCACTCTAAATCGAGGTAGTTTTGTCTTTAATAAGCCGGATTAAAGACATTTTACCCTCAGTCGAGACAGTTTTGTCTTTAATAAGCCGATGTTAGGCGTGTTTTTTTCAGTGATCTCGAACCGTCCCCTTGCCTCATTCTCAAACTAAAAAGGCTTTACTCCTTATTTGAAGTAAAGCCTGTTTATTATTCCTTTGTAGTCGGAGAAACTGATGCATGAGAACCGTCCCTCTGTCCCTTTTTATACCCTATATAAAGAATCAGAAACCAAATAGGCGCTACGTATATGGCTATCCGCATTTCTGGGATAAATGCCATTAAGATGATGACAAGTGCTAGAAACGTTAGGGCAAAATAGGTTGACAATGGATAGAACGGAATTTTAAATGCTAGTTTTTCTATTTCTTTTTCTGTTTTTGATTGCCTGAACTTTAATTGTGCCATCAGGATAATCGTCCAGCTAGTGATAACTGCAACCGTGGCAACAGAAGAAATATACAAGAACACTTTTTCGGGGACAATATAATTCAAAACGACTGCCACTAATAAAATGAATGACGAGAAAAGGACGCCGCGTCTCGGACTGCCGCTCTTGCTAAGCTTTCCGAAATATTGCGGACCGTTATTTTGCAATGATAAGTTATATAGCATCCTTCCCGAACTGAATAACCCACTATTAAAAGCAGATAATGCTGCTGTTATGACGACAAAGTTAATAATATCGGCGGCACCTGGAATGCCAACTTTGTCAAAAATCAATACAAACGGGCTTCCCTTCGTGCCAATCTCATTCCATGGATATAGAACCATCATGATACCTAACGCACCAATATAAAAAATCAGTATCCTCCAGACGACATTGTTGATGGCTGATGGAATCGACTTTTCAGGATTTTTTGCCTCCCCTGCTGTAATTCCAACCAATTCTACTCCGCCAAATGAAAACATGACAAGAACCAATGACATTAAAATACCTTTGATTCCGTTTGGCACAAATCCCCCATGAGTCCAAAGGTTTTCAAAAGCGATCGGCTGACCTCCATTGCCGAAGCCGAAAAGGATAATTCCTAATCCAAGAATAATCATTCCAATAATGGCAACCACTTTAACCAGAGCAAACCAGAATTCAAACTCGCCAAATGCTTTTACATTGGCAAGATTGATCATTGTAATGACGACAAGTACGACCAGTGCGGTCAGCCATTGCGGAATATCTGGAAACCAGTAATTCACATAAACACCAGCCACCGTGATCTCAGCCATTCCAACGACAACCCACATAAACCAATAGGTCCACCCGGTGAAGTAACCTGCAAACGGCCCTAAATATTTGTTTGCATATGAACTAAATGAACCTGAAACCGGTTCGTCCACAGCCATTTCTCCCAACGCTCTCATTATGGTGAAAATAACCAGGCCTCCGACTAAATATGACAACAGTACAGACGGACCAGCCATTTGAATCGTCGCACTTGAGCCATAAAACAGCCCAACCCCAATCGCACCCCCAAGTGCAATTAACTGGATATGCCTATTATCTAAACCTCGCTGCAACTTCTCACTTTGTTGATTTTTCCCCAACCATTACTCCTCCTGCCTTTATGCCTCTACTAATTTGCTTCTATTATTACCTTATTTAAGAGATTATAATTATTTAAGAATTTTCAAGCAATGATGCAAATTAACGCTTTACTGTTTTAAATTACAAAAGTTTTTTGGAATACAATCATTAGTTGAGTCATTGGAACGTGTTTTTAACCTCTTCTCCTTGCCGTTATATTATTTATTTTTGTTGGCTAAAATTAAACATAAAAGTAAAAAAAGAGGATTCTGATGTATTTACTGTTAGTTGTAGGGGTTTATATCATCTTTGCGAAGGTATTTGTAGACTGGAAGAGGTGGAGGGAATTCTATCCGACTGTCCAATTCTATATTATTTGCAATTTGCTTTATAATTTTCTCTTTTATCAGCACACCTTATGGAGATATAAGGCTGTAACCGTTCCCTGGTTAAACCATACTTTAATAGAAATTACCTTTTCTTTATTCATCGTCCCTATTGTGTTATTCATCTACCTGCAGTATTTTCCCAAAGGAAAGAAGAAATACGTCTATCTTGGTTTTTGGGTCACCTATTTCTCGGTTATTGAATTAATTTTTGAGAAAAAGGGATTATTCGTATATGAAAACGGATGGAACCTATGGTGGTCAATCCTATTTAACCTTATTGCCTTCACCATGATTCGAGTTCATCATAAAAACCCAATTACCGCTTTCGTCATCTCTTTCCCGATAATAGTGGTTCTTTTACTACTCTTTCATCCAGCACTAGCAGAAATGAAATAGGAGGTAAACAGGATGGAAACCCTATCTACTCCTATATTTTTAATTCTCCTTACAGTCATTTACTTATCCTTGGCCTTGTTTTTAAAACTACAAGGTAAGAAGAAAAAATGATGCATGGGGACGGTTCTACTGCCTCATCCTGCCGTGCAAGTTCCAGAAGATGTTCGTTTATAGTGCAAGTGCTACATATTTCTGAAAACACAAGAATTGATGCATAAGAACCGTCCCCATGCATCACCCTTGCCTAAAAAAAAGGCTGCTCAAGGGCGTTGTTGCTGGGCCCTGCTGAGTCAGCCTCTTTGTTTTATTCGGGATATTATCGTAACGTTTTTAGAGCTCCGCTCCAGGCATTAACTTCATCAAGCATGGCATTTACATTGTTGAGATGTAATTCTTGTGGTTTAAATTCAGATCCATTTACAAAGTCTGTAAACAGGCTTAAAGTTGGATGTGTGCGGACATCCGCGACTTTTTGTTCGGCAAGAATTCCACGTAAATGTTCAGCTGCGCGAGCACCGCCTGTCGAGCCATAGCTGACAATACCAGCTGATTTGTTGTACCATGCTTCACGAGCAAAATCGATAGCGTTTTTTAACGCCCACGATGAATACAAATCCATCAAGGCTTGCCAATTTCTCATTCCAAGCAGCAATGCCTGGTTCTGATCCATCAGTAGTTCCTAAAAATGGAAGATTAAAGTCGGCAATATCGACGATTTCATAGTTGGCATCGCCGCGTTTATCAGCAATTCCTTTGACCCATTCTCCAACCTGCGGGCTTACACGACCTTGGCGTGTGCTGCCTAAAATGATTCCAATATTTAATTTTTCTGTTGTCATTGCTACTTCCTCCTTAGATTCTTTCCCAAATAGTTTGTCTATAAAGCCCATTTTCTTTACACCCCTAAAATTTTTATTTACTTGTTTCTCTTCGAACGATTGGCGCTACTTCTGTCGCCAACAATTCAATTCCTTCGGCAATTTTCTTAAATGGAATACCACCTATATCAATCTGTGCTATAAACCGCTGATGCCCAAAAAGTTCGTGTTGTCGAAGGATTTTCTCCGCAATCTGTTGTGGGCTTCCCACAAACAAGGCGGTATCCGGACCTGTCATAGATTCAAAATCTGATTTTGGTATTTTTCCGCTTGCCATCCCGCGCTGGCGGTTTACAGAATACCAGTAATTTGAATAGTAAGGGTAAAATTCATCCTTGGCCTGCTGAGTTGTTTTTGAAATATACCCGTGACCCGTAACGCCTACCTTTAATTTTTCCAAATCATGCCCCGCAGCAATGCCCGCATTACGGTACAGTTCTACCAGTGGCTTAAAACGAACTGGGTCGCCGCCAAGTATGGCCAAAGCCATCCCAACACCTAATCTGCCAGCACGGGCCGCACTTTCCGGCGTTCCCCCTACACCAATCCAAATGGGAATCTGGTTTTGGAAAGGCCGCGGAGCAATTTCAGCATTTTTTAAAGAGGAACGAAAGTTGCCCTCCCATGTAATTCGCTCGTTTTCATTAAGCTTTAAAAATAAATCGATATTCTCAGAGAACAAGGCGTCATAGTCATTTATGTCATACCCGAAAAGAGGGAAGGATTCTACGAATGCCCCGCGGCCTGCCATGATTTCTGCCCTTCCTTCTGAAAGCAAATCCAGTGTAGCAAAATCTTCAAAAAGGCGAACAGGATCAACTGTGCTTAATACGGTCGTAGTACTTGTCAATTTAATTCGTTTGGTTTTTTGCGCAATTGCCGCTAATACGACTGGAACGGCAGACGTGGCATAGTCTAAGCGGTGATGTTCACCCACTCCGAACACATCGAGCCCGGCTTCGTCGGCAAGAGTAGCCGCAGCCATGATTTCCTTTATTCTTTGCCCTGCACTGATCGTTTGACCAGTATTAGGATCTATGCATATATCACCAAGTGTATAGAGGCCAATTTCTATTCCAGTATTTCTTTCCTGTCCCATAACAGCTAATTCCCCCAGTTATGATGGATAATTTTTCAAACTTTCAGGATGATGCGGTTACCTGAAGGATCAGAAGTAATGAAAGAACCATTTTCTTCAGCAACAGATGCTCCAATACTCTTCAGTTGATTTATCATATTATTTCTCTTTTCATTATTTGCCAGCATGAGAGTAAATGTTTCAAGCCCAACACTATTAGGAGAAGGTGCAGGCGCCCCTACGCCGTTCCAAGTATTTAAACCAATATGATGATGGTAATTGCCATCGGAAATGAAAAGTGCCTGACTGCCAAATCGGTTTACTACTTCAAATCCAAGACCTTTTGTATAAAACTCTTCTGTCTTTTTTAATTCGGAAACATGTAAATGGATATGTCCCATCACAGTACCCGCCGGCAGCCCTTCCCATGCTGGCTGTTTCCCGCCAGAAAGCAGGTCGGAGAAATTCAACGGGTCAACCGTCATTGCCACCTCTCCCTTATTCCAATTCCATACGGAAGGGTCACGGTCGATATAAATTTCAATTCCATTTCCATCAGGGTCAGATAAATAAAGAGCTTCGCTCACAAGATGATCGGACGAACCGAACCGCAAGCCGATTTCTGCAAAATGCTGCACGATTCTCGCTAAATCAGAACGATTCGGGAGAAGAAGAGCATAATGATACAATCCTGTCGTTTTTCTCTGCTTAGGGATAACGTTATCTGGTTGTTCTATGGATAATAAAACGGTCTTCCCATCAGCAGTAAGGGTAGCGGACCTTTCAAATTGTTCCAATACCTTAAAACCAATCACTTGTTGATAAAAAGCTAATGAACGTTGTAAATTTTCTACCTTTAGGTTCACTTGGCCTACAAATGTAATAGGTTCACGATGAAAGTTCATTTTTATTGCCTCCTTTTAAGCTTTCTCAGAGCGAAACAGGACGTTATCCAAAGCTAGCACTGATTTTTTTGCTGCAGCAAGATAGATAGAAATTGCCATTAAAGCTAAGTCAAGCTCGTAGCCTGCCATTTGACCATTGCCAAGAAATCCGACAGCGATTTTTACTTTTACAATGGCAACAGCCAAAACAATCGCAAAGAGAATCGAAATTACCCTTGTTCCTATTCCTAAAATAACCGCGATGCCACCGATTAATTCGATTAGAGCAACCACATACGCTGTAAAACCAGGAATACCTAAACTTTCAAAAAAACCGACCGTATTTTCAATCCCGCCTTGAAATTTTGCCAACCCATGTATTAAGAAGGTTGCCCCCAAAAATACTCGTAAGATAGTTGTTACCACTTCATTTTTTATTGCCATTTACTATGCACTCCTTTTTCTTGATTTTGTTTTAAAAAACAATTTGTTAGTTAGTTACTTTATGTAAGTAAGTATATTGCGATAAGTTAATAGTGTCAAGTGTGTAAATTGTAAAAAACAATTTAATTATTTATAAATATGTTTATAATAATTAGTAAGGAGTTGATTCAATTGGATAAGTCGATTTGTCCTCGCTTTGAAAAAGCCATGGGGTTATTGAGCCAACGATGGACCGGTATGATCATTTACCAGCTTTTATCTGGTCCGCAGCGATTTTGCACGATTGAATCTTCAATTGGTGTAAGCGGCAGAGTGCTCTCAGAAAGGTTAAAGGATTTGGAAAATGAAGGAATCGTAAAACGGGAAGTCTTCCCGGAAACTCCAGTCCGAATCGAATATTCCCTAACCGACAAAGGCCAAGCACTAAAACCACTCATGAACAGCATAGAAGACTGGTCACAAAACTGGTTGTGATGCATGGGGACGGTTCTTTTGCCTCAAATATTTTTCTCGAAAAACAGAATACAAAACCTATAAAAAAGGGCAGACTTCCACTATTAATTGTAATGGGAGTCTGCCCTTTTTATTGATGCATAGGGACGGTTCTTCTGCCTCATCCCGCAATCCGGTATCTTTGCCGTGTTTGTGCTGGGTGAGTGCGAAAACTTCTCAAAACACCTGAAATGATGCATAAGAACCGTCCCCTTGCCTCAATTTAACAATATGAAAAAAATGAATATTTAGGAGAGAAATATGGAGTTTAAACCAACTGCTGGAGAGATTTCGAATATTTGGAGATTCATTATTGGTAATCAAGCACATCTTTGTTTCCTTGAACATTGGACTTCACACGCGGAAGATGAAGACCTGAAAATGATATTACAACGCTCTAAGGATCTAGCACACCAAATTGTTAGTGAAGGTTTAGATCTATATGAAAGAGCAGGTTTTCCTCAACCAATTGGGTTCCCTGTAAATAAAGATGTCATTCCAGATGCACCAAGGTTAATGTCTGATAAACTGGTGCTTTTCGTACTTCAAATACTCTCTGAATATGGAGTATATGGATACGGTTTAACATTAGGTAAAACTGAAACACCTGAAGTTCTTGCCTTTATAAAAAAATGTCTTTTTAATTCGACTGAACTGTATCAAACCATTACAGAAGCAATCCATAAAAAGGGGCACCAACATCAACCTGTCTTTGTTTCCCCACCTAAACAGTCTGAATTTGTTCAAGAACAATCCTTCTTAGCAGGTTGGTGGGGGGAACAACGTCCCGTTAGTGCCATAGAAATTGATAGCCTATTCTATAGTCTCCGAGGTGTTATGTTAGCAAAAATAATGCTTATGGCATTTTCTCAGATTGCAAAAGATCCAAAGGTCCAAAAGTATTGTAAAAGAGGGCAGGAACTCGCAGCAAAGCGAGTGGAGAAACTCCAATCTCTAAATGCAACCGAGAACTTGCCTTTTTTAGCTACATATGAATCTGAAATAACAGACTCCTCCACTTCGCCATTTTCAGATCAATTAATTATGTTTGAAGCCCTATCTCTTGTCGAAATCGCTATCAGCAGGTATGGAAATGCCCTAAGTGTCGTTGCAAGAAGAGATTTAAGCGCTATATTTGCCTCCTACATCGTGGAAACGGGTACCTTTCTAGATGATGGATTGAGTCTAATGATTGAAAAAAAATGGTTTGAACAGCCTCCGATGGCCTCCGAACGAAACTCATGATGCTTGGGCATGATGCATGGGGAGATGCATGGGGACGGTTCTTCTGCCTCAAATTTTTTTCGAAAATTTCAGAGTGGAAACCAATAAACAAAGGGGTAGACTTCCGCTACTTCATAGTAATGGGAGTCTGCCCCTCTGTGTTTACTAATTAATACTCACTTTCCATCAATTTAATCCGCTCATAAAGCTCTTTGTTGACCGGGGTCGGAATTCCAAATTCCCCCCCTAATTCCAAAACCGTGCCAGAGAATAAATCCACTTCACTGAACCGTTTTGCTTCAACATCTTGAGCCATTGACGGCTTTCCTTCCGGGCTCAATGTGCCTAGCACGGTTAACCAATAGTCTAAGTCTGCCTCCGTTAAATGGACTCCTTCTTTCTCAGACAACGCAATGACCTCACGCATAGCAGCAATCATCGTATCTCTTGCTTGTCCCTCCCGCTGTATTTCACCATAGTCGCTCCTGTAAACAGCAACCGTTTGATTCACACCAACGTTAAGCATAAATTTGCCCCATAATCTTTTCTTCATATCTGTGTCTACTTGATAAGGGAGTTCCATTTTTTCAAAAAATGCCGCTACACTCTTGACCTTATCTGAAAACACCCCAATTTCCCGGTCTCCAAAACAGATCATTCCCTTATTGGCATACGTTAGCTCATTTCCAACTTTTACGGCGTCCATACCTTGTGCGACACTATATAGGATTTTATCGATCCCAAACGCTTTGCCAATAACAGCCTCACTGCTGATGCCATTTAGCAGTGATAAAATGATTGTGTTTTCTCCGACATGATTTCTTGCAGCTTGTATCGAGTCCTCCAACCCATCATATTTCACCGCAAAAATCAATAGATCAGCTGGTTCGCATTTTTCCTCTGGTGTTACATAATGGAATTCACAGCGTTCACCATTGCAATAAACCCCGTCAGTTTGATACCTCACAATTCGATCCTGATCGGCAATAATCCTTAAATCATTCTTTGGCATTTTCCTGGTCAAATGATGACCAAACAAAATCCCTAAAGCCCCTAATCCAATAATCGATACCTTTTTTATTTCCATGACAGCCTTAATTCCTTTCTCATTATGATGCATGGGGACGGTTCTGCTGCCTCATTCCGCGGTACGGTTCAAGGTATGTATTCGGTACATGGTGCAACATATTTCCGAACGCAATCCACTGAATTGATGTACAAGAACCGTCCCCTTGCCTCAATTATTTTGTAATACAATATTTGCGGTCTAACCATTTGGAGATGCTGAGTGCAGCGACTCCGATAAATAGGTATACAAAGCCTCCAACTTCTATTACATATCCAAAGTTAGGAATAAGTCTAGGGAGAAAAACCATACCGAGTATAGATAGTGTCATAATGAAAGATAATAAGACAAAATCTTTTACTTTATTTGATACTTTGTAAATAGATTGTTGCAGCCATTTTAAGATTAGAACCACATCAAGGAAAATGATACAAGCAACGATTATAAACGTAACAATGGCTGTCCCGACATACACTGTCTGATCGCTATTTTTAAAATAGTGGATAATGAGGTCTCCTATTCCATTCACTACAGCTATTATGCCTGCCAGTTTCACTAACAAAAAGCCTATAAAATAAGCTGTGCTTTTCCCCGATTCTTTAGGTAACTGCTTAATCATTTCATCGCAGTAAGCGGATGGATTCTCGCCAAAAATATCCACTGCTCGTTTTCCTTCTTTCTGTGCCCCTAGGATATGATCTAACAGCTCCATTAATAATTCTTCTGACTGCTGCTCTGAAACGGCCAAACTCGCTCGAATATAAACGAGCATATTACCGTAATATTCTTCATTTTCTTTCGTCAATTCTTTTCGTTTTCGATTATTTAGTTCAATCAACTCTTTAGCGGTCATCCTCAAACCCCCTATTTAACAATTTATCTACAGGTTTCTGAATATTTTCCCATTCCTCTCGAAATTCAGCTATTGCCTTTTCCCCTTGAATAGTAAGTTGGTAGTATTTCCGTTTAGGACCTGTCGGGGAGGCGCGCATTTCACCTTTAATTAGCCCCTCCTTTTGGAGCCGGAGCAAAATGGGATAAATGGATCCTTCACTCACATCATTCAAGCCAAATTGTTGAAGTTTCTGTGATAGTTCATACCCATAAACCGTTTCTATTTCAATAATTGATAAAATACATCCTTCTAAAATTCCTTTTAATAATTGGCTTCTTAGAGACATAAACATTTCGTCCTTATCACTATATTGTAATGCAAGATACTGCGTATTAATATAGCTACCTTGCAAAACAAGATAGCTTGTTATTACCCAACATAACCTATTTTTGGTAATCGGTCAAGTCTTGATGCATGGAGTTGGTACTTCCACTAGGACCGTTCTCTTGCCTCATTCCGCGGTCCGGCCCTGGCCCGCATTCGGTACCGGGTGCAACTTATTTTTGAAGCAAAAGAACCGTCCCCATGCCTCATTATTGTAAAATAAATTCAAAATAGTTGAGAATATGCCGATGGTCGCTTCGTTATAGTTATTGAAAAAGCTTTTTCAAAAAATGAAGGAGATATAATATGGCCGTTTCTAGCAAGAATTTTATTAAACGTTTAAAAAAGCAAAAAGAAGATGCCCTGGAGTATGTAATTGATGAATATATGCCCTTTGTCAAAGCCATTTCACTGAAAATATTACAGCCGCTTAGTAAACGTGATGCCGTCGATGATTGTATAAATGATGTGTTTTTAGAAGTTTGGAAAAACAGCCACCAATTTAATGGGGATGAGGCGGATTTCAAAAAGTGGATCGGCACCATCACAAAGTATAAAGCCATCGATTACTATCGGGTCTTTGAAAAACAGACGGCACGCGAGGCTCCTCCCGTTGAACTTGAACAGATTAGTTCACCTACGAGTTTACAAAAGTCCGTATTAGATCGGGAACAAAAAAATGAGTTACTTTTTGAACTATGCAAACTCGCTGAACTAGATCGCGATATTTTTATCATGAAATACTTTTTAGAGATGAGTAATAGTGAAATTGCCGATTCCCTCCATTTATCAAAGGCTGCAGTCGATAATCGATTGTATCGTGGAAAGAAAAAATTAGCGAAAAATATGAAATTGAAGGAGCAATTCATTATATGAGTTACTATAAAAAGTTAGCAGATCTCAATATTGATGAAATCGAACCTGTGGCAGTCAGTGAGATTGAAAAAAAACGCGTGAAACAGCATGTTATGGGAGTGGGCGCAAAGAAGAAAATAAAGGTTTTTAAATATATGGCAGTGGCAGCAACGATTGCACTTGGGGCCACGATTGGTGCCAGTTTTGCCGTACCATCACTCGCATCTCAGATTCCATTTATGAATAATATTATGAGCTACTTTCAAGATGAAAACTCTTATACTAGCAACTATTCCAAATTCGCAACATCTATTTCACAAACCCAGTCAAGTAATGGTGTATCCATCATGATTGAGGATGCTGTATTCGATGGATCGTCGATTACTGTTTCTTATGCGATTGAAACCGATAAAGATTTAGGAACAAGTCCTGGAATGTCATCAGCATTCAATGTAAATGGAGCAGAGGCAATTGGGGCGGCTGGTACGATTAAAAAAGTGAATGACACAACATATGTAGGTACAGAAAAAATAACGCCTACATTTCGTGGAAGCAAACCTGACCGTATTGAAATCAGCTGGGAACCGGGGGCATTCACAAATCTAGAAACAGATGAATCCATTGCAGGTGATTGGCATTTCTCCTTTGAAGTGTCCGCTTTGGAAAACAAGTCGAAACTTGTGAATCAGTCCGTTACAAATCATGGTGTTTCAGTTAAAATTACGTCCATTGAAACGAATGGTTTATCGACAGTGATCCACTACGAACAGCTGGTGGAACGCCGTATTCTAGACAAATGGCCGCATGTAACCGCAGAAATTAAAAGTGTACAAGATGATTTAGGGAATAGCTACAGCGCCGATGGGAACGGCGGTGTCAGCCGTGACAACGGAGTATCCTTTGAGTGGAGCAGTACGATCAAATCTATCCATCCAAACGCAAAATCCCTAACAATAGTACCAGTCATCTACTATTCCCTTGGCTCAGGAAAAGGACTAGAAACAAAAGAAATGGACCCCATCACTATCGAGCTAAAATGATGCAGAGGGACGGTTCTTGTGCCTCATTTTTTTGAGGCATAAGAACCGTCCCCATGCTTCACCCAAGCTTCATCTTAAGACGAGCACCCGCTTCCGCAGCTCGAGCAGGATGAGCAGCTACTCCCCCCACTATCTCCTCCTCCGCTATCCCCGCCGCAATTCCCGGAATGATTCCCGGAGTCGTCCGAAGAGGAAGATCCGCAAAAAACAGCGGTAGAACAGCCGCTTGTATATTTTGCCGCTTCAGCAAAGGCAAACGCTCTCATGTAGTCCCAATAATGATCAAAATAAAAATACGAAAAAAAAACCATCCCCAGCGCGAGTGGAGCCATATCGCCATATGTCCGCTGTTTCGAAAAGGAACCTTTCGGGTTGGCATTATACATATTTTCAGCTTCGCTTAATTGCTTTTTCAGCCGATTAACCAAAAATTCAAGGACGTCATTGTTTTCCTCGCTCCGCTGAAAATATTTTTCTATCAATGTTTCCGTACTGCTTTCCTTAAATTCTTTTAATAGCTCGCTAGCCATCGGGTATTTGAAAAAACTCCCCCATGTTTTCCAGCTGAACTGAGTAATTTCAAACAGCTGTGAAAAAATCCAGTCAAAAAGAGCTCGCTCCTGAGGTGCCGGTTCAGGATTGGTGTTGGGTGTATGGTGCAGCATTTTTCCTAAGAATTTCTCGGAAAACACCTGATAATTTTTTGTAAAAAGAATCATTTCATGCCAGATTTCATCGACATCCTCACTAAACATCGGCGCCTTCTTTAAAATGTTGGCGAAGATGAAATACCGTTTTAATTCAAACAGCAGCCATTCAAACTCATCTTCACTTCGATTCGGAAAATCCTTTAAAAAGCGCTGTTTTACCTGCTGTATGTATTCATCGTCTAGTGCGGTGTTTAATTGATCAATCAAAGGCTGTATCGGGACATGACTTAGCACACCTAAGTTGGCCGGGATATTCTCCTTGGCTAATTTTGGCCGCCTTTTGCCCGCCGACGAAATATATAGCACGATAACTCCTACGACTATTACCCCTGTTATAATAACCCCCACAGTCATTCCATTCCCCCCTCGTGGATGTTCCGTTTGGAAAAATTTCCTAACCTATAAAAATTATAAACAATAGAAATATAATTTTTAATGTTTTTTCAGAAAATTTACTCAAACTTAACAATCCTTGTTGATGCATAGGGACGGTTCTCTTGCCTCATCCTGCGGTACCGAATCAGGGTTTCTATTTAGTGAATGACCTTGAAATGATGCATAAGAACCGTCCCCGTGCATCATTCTAAAATTATCCTACACGAGAGATGGAGTTTCTTAGACATGCAGATGGAGCGTTTGATCTTGGCTGCAATGTGGCTGTTCGGCTTTGCTGGCTTTCTTTTGTTTATTCCACGAAAAGATTGGCGCAAGGGAATCTTGGCCTACATGATGTTTCAGGCTATCATCTGGATTTGCGATATGCCTTCGTTTCATTTCGGCTTGTTAAGTGCACCTGTTCGAGAGTTCCCAAAAGCAAGCGATCTTCCCATTACAATCGATTATTGGTTTTATCCCGTTTTGTTTTCCATCTATTACGTGCATAAGAATGTAAAGGGCAGCCGATGGCCCAGATTTACATACTTTTTGGTTTGGGTCTCTGCCATCACGTTGTTTGATATTACTCTCGAGAGATTTACTGATTTATTAGAATATAAAAGGTTGACTTGGTGGGGGATGTGGATTTACATTTGGTTTCTCTTTTACGTGAGTCAAGTCTTGTGCAATTGGTTCTTTAAGGACAAAGCTTTGTTTCAAGCAGAACGGCGGGATATCCGATGAGAATGGAATGGTGGCTCTTATTATCGGTCTACGTTGTGGCGACTGGCACTCTTTTCTTCATACCGAAAAATAAATTTCGCCTTGCAGTAGTGGCTATATTGTTCAAACAGGTTATTACCTTTCTTATAGGTTTAGTAGTCGTGGAGCACGGACTGCTTGAATATCCTGTTCGATTATTTCCTTCTGTCAATCGGACGAGCTTTACGTATGAGTACTTTGCTTTTCCAGTCATATGTGCCGCCTTTAATGTTTGGTATCCCAATAACCGAGGTACTCTTTTTCAATTGGCTTATTATGTAGGCTTTACCTCCGTGTTGACGATCGGCGAAATTATTATCGAAAAATACACCGACCTCATTACATACATACACTGGGATTGGTATATTTCTTGGATTTCCATTTGCCTTTCATTCTTTATATCGCGATTATTTTGTCGCTGGTTCTTTGCAAAATGATGCACGGGGACGGTTCTCTTGCCTCATCTGTGGTGCCGGTCCAGATTCCATTATGAGTGCATGGAGCTGTGCGTAAGCCCCATGCATCATCCATCATTCCTTGAGTATCCCCCACTCAATAATGATGAAGTTAACAATGAGGCCGACCCATATATTCACATTCAGCACCTTTTCCACCATTGCCACCCTGCCTTCCGGAAGAGAGAAGCCGTTTAAAATGCAATAGGTTAATAGCAATACCGGCACCACAAGTCGACCGCTTACTGCTACTAGCGTGACGCCAAAACTGCGAATCATCCATTTACGATGTTCGTCAAAGTCTTTTCTCACAGCGGTTCGATAGCCTTTCCAGCAAGTAAAGAGCCATAGAAGTGTTAATACTAGGAAGGAAGTCGCTTTTGAAAAAACCTCAACGTAAAAGGTGTATACCAATGCGAGAACCGCGCTAATGAAAACACTGCCTACATACACTCTTCCAAGATAACGATGGACCTTAGGTGCCTTTATTCGAATCGGCTCCAGAAATTGAAAAAAGCCCGATAGCAGTGCAACACATGCTGTAATAATATGAGCAACTAATAAAGGAAATTGTATGGCCGCCGCTGTGAAAGATACACGGCTATTTTCGGGATTAAATGTCAAATAGGGAGCCGAAAAGGGAATGATGACTCCAAAGGATACAATGACTAAAATCCACCAGCTTTTTTTAGGTTTCAATCTAATTCACACTCCAATTTTGTTACTTTCTTCTATAGTAATAGTAATGGGTGTGTCTAAATGGATTCTAAACGAAATCTAAAAAAAGTATAAAAATAATATCACTCAAACTTCTAATAAAAAAACGGCCAAAATAATGCATAAGAACCGTCCCCATGCATCATTTAAACATTAAACCGGTATCCGACGCCCCAGATGGTTTCGATATATTGCGGCTTGGATGGGTTCGGTTCGATTTTTTCGCGCAGTTTGCCGATAAACACGGTTACCGTGGCGTTATCACCCATGGAATCCAGGCCCCATATTTTTTCAAACAATTCGTCTTTGCTGAAAACCCTGTTCGGGTGCATCGCCAGAAACAAGAGCAGGTCGTACTCTTTCGAGGTAAACGAGACTTCTTTTTCATTCAAAAATACCTTACGGGACAGCTTATCAATGCGAATCCCCCGGATACGGATTTCGTCCTTTTGTCTCATCAGATTATCTGTCATTAATCGGTCGTATCTAGCAAGATGAGCCTTAACCCGGGCCACCAGCTCGCCGACACTGAATGGTTTGGTCATATAATCGTCTGCACCAATTCCGAGACCACGGATTTTATCGATTTCTTCCTTTTTGGCAGAAAGCATTAAGATGGGAATGTTTTTCTCCCGGCGGACTTGCCGGCAGATTTCAAATCCGTCCGTATTTGGAAGCATGAGATCGAGGATGATGAGGTCATACTCCTCTTCAAGTGCCTTCTTAAGGCCGGCATCTCCGCTTGTGGCAATTTCCACGTCGAACCCGCTTGCCTCCAAATAATCTTTTTCTACTTCAACAATGACCTCGTCGTCCTCAATGATCAGAATTCGTTTCAATCGTCTTCACCCTCATTAGCGTAAAATAAATGCCGGTTCCTTCACCTAATTGACTTTCCGCCCAAACGTTTCCACCTTGTCCTTCAATGATCTGTTTGACAATCGCAAGACCAAGGCCTGACCCTCCCGTTTCTGTATTCCTTGATGGGTCTGCTCGGTAAAAACGGTCAAAAATATAATGCTGCGCTTCGTAGTCAATTCCCGGTCCGTTATCCTGAATATGAACCGTCGCTTTCTCATCATCCACAAACAATTCCACCAGGATTTCCTTTTCTCGTTTATCCATATATTTCAGGCTGTTGTCGATAATATTCACCATCACCCTGCTCAACTTTTCACGGTCGGCCATTACAGGAACTGGATTATCATTGGATGTGGAAAACGTAAGCTTGATGCCTTTCATTCGCGGGTCGATACGCAGCTCTTCGACATATTCCCGTAAGAACAAGCAAATGTCCAACGGTTCCAAATGAAACGGCAGCCGATTTAAATCCAGCTTGGAATATAACATTAATTCATCTATCAAACCATCCATATCTTCGGCTTTTTTGGCAATCATCTTTATATATTTATCCTGTTTGGCAGCCGTATCCGCAATGCCATCTTGGATGCCCTGAACACATGCCTTTATCCCAGTAATCGGTGTCTTTAAGTCATGCGAAATATTAGAGATGAGTTCTTTGCGGTTCTCTTCATACTGCAGCTGGAGATGAATCGATTTATGCAAGCGGGCCCGCATCTCTTCAAACGCCGCTCCCAACTCCCCGATTTCGTCTTTTCGTTTCAATCTAACCTCATAATCCAAGTTTCCTTCTTTAAAATGATTTGCAGCTTTTTTTAACATGTACAATGGTTGGATAAAGCTGCGGGAAACTAAATAGGTAAGGAATCCGTTAGTTAGCCCAATGACCAATAACAGCGATAGAAAAAGCAACGGAAAAAACTTTCTAGCTTCGTCGAAAAACGATTTCAAATCGGAAACAAAATATACCGTCCCAGAAGTTCCATTACTGAAATCGATATTGTACTTTTCAACTGAAAAACGGCCATTTCCCCAACGATTTTGGGTCCGGCTCGTTTGCATATCTTGGATCGGCTGTTTAAGTTCAAGGTTTTCCACGAAAGGAGATGTGAAGGATACCCGATTATTTTTCAAGACCACGAGACCTGTCTGCAAACGATTCAATTGTTCGTCTGTTTTTTTCAAAAAATCATGATCCGTGAATCGATCAGGTTCTGTTTGGGCCATAAATTTCACACCTGAAATCAGGTCGCGGCGCTGAGCAGACTCCTCCCAAAAGGCCGGCACCCCCTTCCTTCCCCCGGTTCCCGCCATATCTGTGTAGAAGGCTGAGAACAGTGCAGTTGCAATCAAAGCAAACAAGACGATGGGAATAAAGGTCATCGCGATATAGGAAAGCAGTAGTCTCTTCTTGATGGACATGGGCAAATCTCCTTAGAGCTGTTTTTTCATAAACAAAATCAAGCCGGCTTTAAACATTATGATAACAGGAGTAGGAACGTATTGATAAGTTTTGCAAGTGCTTGAAAAACTTCCCCGATTCTATCCCCTGCGAGTTCATCTTGCCGAAGCATTCTATAATTCATCCTACTCCATATATCTAAAACACCTCTAAACCAATTCTAAAAAAAGTATAAAATTCAAAAAAGGCACTTTAAATATCATTTGGTAAAGCTTTTTCGATATCTACATTCCAATTCTTCACAGAACTTTTTATTAATATTTTAGGTTTTGTTCAGAGTTTGATTATAAACGGGATGTATTCTGAAAATGTATTGAATTTACCAAAAGGAGACGATGTTTATGCATTGGGGCTATTTTCACCCATTTGGTTTTATCTTCTTTTTATTATTACTCGGATTGATTTTTGCCAATTTCAGATTATGGCGAGGTAAAAGAGGGTTCTGTTATCAAGACAGGCATCATCATGACCCCCTGCTTATTTTAGATAAGCGATTGGCCTCGGGAGAAATCACAATCGAAGAATACACAAAGCTGAAGGATTTCTTGAGCGGGAAACAGAAGTAAACATTGGGATAGTTCATTACAGTTGTCTTTTTTTATAAAAGCTGACAAGCCCGACCACTACAAAAAACTCAGTTCCGTTGTCTGGAACTGAGGTTTTTTGATTATTCACCAATACCGCTGGATATCACCGGAAACGAAACTAAGCTGGACCTTGGAATGATGCATAAGAACCGTCCCCATGCATCATCTTTAATTTATCTGTATACTTCATAATCAATACCCATAAAATAATTTCAGAATAATATATAGAAAAACTGGAGGTATTTTTTTGGGGATTTTTAAGCAAAAATCGGCAAATAAATTAACCGCAGCGGAAGTATCCGCTCTTTGGCTTCAGTATATGGGCGATAGTATGGCGATCTGTGTCTACAAATATTTTCTTAAAATTGTTGAAAATAATGAGATTAAACCCATTTTAGAATTCTCTTTACAGTTAGCTGAGGGTCATATTACAAAAATCACCGAATTCTTGAAAAGTGCAAATTTCCAAGTCCCAATCGGATTTACAGAGAATGACGTGAATGTTAATGCCCCACGTCTGTTTTCCGATCAATTTTTACTATTTTACTCCTATATTATGACCATTCATGGGTTAACCGCTTATAGCTTAGCGATTACGAATACAGAACGAGAAGACATTCAAAATTATTTTTTTGAATGTGCGGAAGAATCTAAGGAATTATTCCAAAAAATAGTGAAATTGGCTAAAAGTGAGCCAAAATATTCAAGTGTTCCCTCCATTCCTTCACCACATGGGGCTGAATTCATGGAATCACCAGGATTCATTTCTAATTTAATTGGAGACAAACGGCCATTAAACAGTTCGGAAATCAGCACCCTTTTCTTTAATTCAACGAAAACTGGATTTATCAGTTCATTAAGTTTGGCATTTAGTCAGGTGGCAGTGCGGGAAGATGTTCGTAATTTTATGCTAAAAAACGTTAAATTAGCAGGAAAAGATGCTGAAAGCTTTGACACTATATTGCAAGAGGATCATTTGCCAATACCTGAAAAATGGGATGGAGAAATTACTGATTCTACTATAAGTCCATTTTCTGACAAATTGATCATGTTTCACGCGGGGTTTTTAGTAAATGCAGCTCTTACTTATTATGGTGCGTCATTAGGTTCCAGCTTTAGGTCGGATATACTCGTAAACTATACCAAAGTATTTACCCACGCTTTGGAGGCTGGTGCAATTTCATACAATATTATGGTTAAACATGGATGGTTAGAAAAGCAACCTGAAGCGATTGACAGAAATCATCTGATTCAAGATTCATGAAATGAGACGGCTTATTTTGCGTTGTATCCTACCTTTTAGCTGTCTTTACATCTGCTACATATATTTGGGTGTTTTGGGGAAATTGATATTAGAGAATTTTGTCTAATTTATTGGAGGTTGAATTATGGAGTCTGGAAATCAGGTGAGGCTTACTTCGGCAGAGATTACATCTTTATGGGCTTCTTATATCAATGACAGCGCTATTTCATGCAAGTTGAAATATTTTTTATCCAAAGTTGAGGATGAAGAAATTAAACCATTACTCAAAAAGGCTTTTGATATTGCTCAAGGAAATCTTAACACTCTAACTGAAATTTTCAAAAAAGAAAAATATCCGATTCCATATGGTTTTAAACTAGATCAAGATGTCGATACATCCGCTCCAAGATTGTATTCAGATCCATATATGTTAAATTACCTCCATCAGGCATCTCAAATTGCTCTCCAAGGGTATAGCATGAATCTGCCCTTATCTGTCAGGGGAGATGTTTATAGTCATTTTAATGAGTGTATTTCACAATTAACAACATTTCTAAGAGAGGTAAAGGAACTTTTGTTATCAAAAGGGCTTTATATCAGGTCTCCCTATTTGCCAATACCAGATGATATAGATTTTGTTAAAAAGAAAAGTTTTTTAAAGGGTTTTTTTGGAGAAAAACGTCCTTTAACAGGTACAGAGGTTACAAATCTCTTTACTAACGTTCAAAGAAATGCTTTTGGGGTAGCAAGCTTGCTGGGATTTAGTCAAGTTGCCCAGTCAAAAGAGGTTACCGAGTATCTGGTTAGAGGAAAGGACATTGCTAAAAAACACTGTGAAATTTTAGGTTCCCTTCTTAGTGAGGATGACCTCCCTGTACCAATGACATGGAATACCGAAGTAACAGAGTCAACGGCGTTTACCTTTTCAGATAAGTTAATGATGTTTTATACTACATCATTAATCGCCCTTAGCATCGGATTTTATGGAACAAGCATGGCAGTAAGCCCTAGGAAAGATATAGGTCTTCATTATATCAGGCTTTCCGCTGAAATAGCAGAGTATGCAAAAGATGGAGCAAATATAATGATTGAAAACGGATGGTTAGAACAGCCGCCAATGGCCGCGGATAGGGATGATTTGGCAAAGAAATGAGGCATGGGGACGGTTCTTCTGCCTCATTCTGGATGCTGGATGCTGGTCCATGGTCATTTTCGGTCCATGAAATGCCTGACATGGATGCATAAGTAGCACCCCCTTTGTCTACAATCTGTGACAAACACTCTTGAGATCTTCGACCGAGAATTATTAATTCTCAGTTGCAGTATCCCCCATCGCAATGCTTTCTGGGGAAAAAAATGCTTGATTACTTGCGTAAACGCGGCTATGGTCGCTCTCAAAGCATTTACAACAAAGCCCCTTTATTCGACAAATTTCCAGGGAAATGTAGTTAACCAAACATTTGTGTAAAAATAGCCAAACCCCTGTTAAATCATATGTTCGCGGCTTTAACTTACAGAAAAAATTGCCGAGCGCTGTCTTAAGCCCACAAAAATAAACCTTGCTCCACAACAGCAAGGTTTATATGAGAGGAGGATTCATAGGACGGTTCCCTTCTCTCATTCCGCGGTACCATTTCAGGTACCATCTTCAGCACATAAGCTGAAAACGACTGAAAATGATGCACAAGAACCGTCCCCATCCATCACCATGTATCATTTACGTTGAGCTTTTAGCCATTCCATTGCAACGTTTGCGTGTAGGGCTGCTCCGTATTTGAAGATGTTTTCGTTTTGGTGCATGCGAGGGTTGTGCACTGGTGGTTCTCCTGCTTTTCCTGTTCCTAAAACGACAAATGCTGAGGGAACGGCCTGAGAAATATGAGAGAAATCTTCTGATCCCCCCAAACTTCCAAGGTCCACGACATTTTCTTTACCTACAACAGCTTCTAATGCCGGCGTAATTTCATCAATGAATTCAGGATGATTGTGAGTAGTCGGTGTATGGAAATCAACAATGTTATACTCGCCGCGCCACGCTTTGACGATATGATCGATCATTTCCGGTATACGTTTGCACATATGATCTCTCGATTGTTGATCAAAGCTGCGCATATTCCCTTGCAGGACAGCCTTATCTGGGATAATATTTGTCACTGTCCCCCCGCTCATTGCTCCAATGGAGAAGGTCACACTTGCCTTTGGATCCACTTCGCGGGTATATAATAAGTTTAAGCTGGTATAGAGTTGATTCATAATCATATTAGCATCAATGGTTTTATGCGGCTGTGAACTATGCCCGCCATTTCCTTGGATTTCAACAATATACGTATCCATTGCCTGTGATACGGTTCCTTTGGTAACAGATAACGTACCAGCTTCTTGGTCAGGCATAATATGGATGGCAAACGCTGCATGTACTTTAGGATTTTCAAGCAGCCCGTCATCAATCATTAACTTGGAACCATAGCCCCATTCTTCCCCCGGCTGGAACATTAATTTAACAGTTCCTTGCAGCTTATCTTCATGCTCCTTTAACATTCGGGCAGCGCCCAAAAGCATGGCGACGTGTGAGTCATGACCGCAGGCATGCATTTTACCCGGAATCTTCGATTTATATTCGGAATCATATTCTTCTTCAAGCGGCAGGGCATCCATATCGGCACGAAGCAAAATACAAGGTTCACCTTTACCAATCGTTGCCACTACACCTCTACAATTTTCCTGTAAGCCAAATCCTGCTTTCGCATATTTTTTGGCAATTTCCTCTGGCACGACACCGCATGGCTTATTTTCAATCCCCATTTCATCCAAACGCTGCCGAATATATTTTTGTGTGTTTGGCAAATCGAAACCAAGTTCTGGATGTTGGTGCAGATAGCGGCGATCCTCAATGATTTGTTCTTCATACTTCTTTGATTCCTCAAAAAAATTAACCTTATTTGATAAAGTAGAAGTCATTATTCTGGTCCTCCCTTTTACTTGGAATACCCCGCCTTTATGGGCAGGGTATGGCGATCTTTTAAATTTTAAAACAAATTACACCGCTTCTTTTTGTGGTATATCTGTATTTAATCCAAGCTTTGGTTTTGTTTTTACTGCAATGAAAAATAATACAAATTCCACAACCGCAAGCAAAATCAACATTTTTATCAGTAATCCATAGGAATGATTAACATTATAAATTAATCCCGAGACGATTGGAGTGACAGCGGCACCTAATGATGTAAATAAAGATACGGTTCCATATTTTGCACTGTATTCTTTCTCACCAAATAACGCTGCTGTAAGATAGGCTGGTGTTACTGTAACTGCCGTTGAGCCTAATGCTGAAAAGACGGTATAAAGTATGCCAGGAATTAATAGATTGCCCTTCATTAAAAATAGAAAACAGATGATATCTGATAAAACTATAAATACCAAAGTTTTGATTAATCCAATCTTGTCATATAATCTTCCAACTAATAGCTTCGCAACGATTACCATCGCTGAACCCAATGATAATAGCAATGCAGCATGTTGCGCTGTGGTACCAATATCCGTTAAATAGGGTACCAAGTTAATAATCATGCTATTAACAACAATTCCACCGATGACGATTCCTAAGCAAAGCACCCAAAATGATACGGTCTTGAATGCTTCCTTTTGAGTTACCCCTACCAATTCTTTCTTTGCTGTCGTGTTGGAGGCTTTTTCTCCGCCAAGTGGAGACAGCCCTTTATCAGCTGGGCTTAATTTTATAACAAACACGATCAATGGAATAAGGACAACCAATATTAAAATCCCAATCGTAAGATAAGCCGTTCTCCAACCGTAGTCTGTGATAATCCAAGTAACTAAAGGACTGAGAATCATAGACCCGAAACCAGTTCCCGATAAAGCAATCCCTAAGCTTAATCCGCGTTTTGTATGAAACCAATTTGTAATAAGAACGGAGACAGGAATCATTCCGGCCCCTGCAAGGGCCATACCCATTGGTACTGCAAATAATTGAAAGTGAATGAGTTCAGTAGCAAATGAAAACCCTATATAGGCCCCTGCACCTAAAATAGTAAATAAGGTCATGTATACTCGAATATCCAGCTTTTTCATTAATCTGCCCGCTATTGGGGCTGTAATCATGGCAGTTGTAGCCATTATGGTGTAATACATGGTAAACTCAGCTCTTCCAAAACCAAGTTCTTCTGTAACAGGCTTCGTAAAAAGTGAGACGAGGTTTGCAATAGGAGCATAAAGAAATGTCATAATCATGAAGCCTGCTGCCAATATCCACCAGCCGTAAAAAATACCACCTTTTTTATTCATAATCTATCAATCCCCCTTTGGTCTTTTGTTGTATTGACTATCTGTTCTCTTCTAGTATCATTTCACTAAAACTATTGGTTTTTACCATTCCGTTGCGACGTTTGCCTATAAAGCCTTGTCGATATGTTCATTCTCTGTGTATACGCTTCCAAATATATCCACGGAATATAGTTTGTCCGTACTTATTCGTTAGAAAGGTACTATCCTACCTCCAACTTCAAGCATCCCCCCTAAATATAATTGTTGGACTCTTTAATATATTTTATATTATATATAATATTTTTATATTTACAATAAAAAAATAATTCCGTCTACTTTTGACAGAATTATTCTATGGATGATGCATAGGGACGGTTCTCTTGCCTCATTCCGCGGTGCCGGTTCAGGTTCCGTTTTCGGCACATAGGCTGAAACCTACTGAAAATGATGCATAAGAACCGTCCCCATGCATCAAAAGAAATCAAAAAATGCTGATTTGTTCAGCGGGACCTTCTTCTCAAACAGTTTAATCTCGTTTTTGGAGCCTTTTAAGTAGCCCGTTTCATAGAGTTCCATTGGTCTTTTGTAGCCAAATAGGATGGCTGATAGGGAATTGATATTGAGTTGAATCCCTTTTTTAGGGGGATGGACACATTGGCCGCCTGCTTTTTCTTTAAACACCTTTATTTCTCCGTTTCCGAGCAGGTAGCTGCCATTATTCCACGGTGCGTGTGAATCTTCGAGATGCAGGAATAGGGGCTCATTTTCATGAACAAAAGGGAACCTCTTTAAGCATTCCTCAGCATCTACGATCCTTGCCATAAAATAAGGCGAAACCTCCTGTTTCACATTCGGCTGCTGCAGAAAGTAAGGAAACGGATCATGAACAGCAAGTTCCATCGTCACTGTGTCAACCATGGAATCATGCTGGCAGATAAAATTCCAAAGCCCAATTCTAGCTTCATGTTCAAGTGCAACGAGCTCCTGCACCTCCATTTTTTGATCCCTTACATGATACAACATATAACCCAAAGCCTCTTTTTCGGAACGGTAATAGACAGCAAGCTGGGAATGATCATCATACACGCTCCGCTTCCACCAATCGGTCTCACGCTTCAGCATCCCTGTATACTGACTGCAATACTGCTGATAAATCCTTTCTATCTCCTCATTGTGGGTATCTTTTGAATATCTTCTTATAAAACCTTGCTGCGGTTCGAGGAACTTAAGATTAATTTTTTCAATCGTCACTTTCTTCTTTTCGGTTAATATCTCCCACCCATATTTCCGATAAAAAGCGATATCAAACGGGTGTAAAAGAGATACGATCTGATTATCATCATGCATCTGTTTTAAGGATTCGATCATGAGTGATTTGACGTAACCGGTTCTTCGGTATTCCGGGTAGGTAGCGACTCCTGCAATGCCGCCCATTTTCCATTCAGCATCCATCATATAAACACTTAACGGGATAATATGTAGTTTGGCAGCCAGATTGTCCTCATCCCAGATTCCTAAAATTTTGTGGTTTTTCAATGCTTCTTTCCGAGCCGGTATGCTGTCCTCTGGAACCTTATATTGGAATGCGTATTCAGATAGTTTCATAGTTTCTAGGTATTCAGCTTCAATCACTTCTCTCACTAACATTAGTCCCACCCCTTTTCATTCATTGGATGCATTTTTTAAAATAATGCATCCATAACCAATTTTACCAAAACCTAACAAACCTTGCACCGGGTACCTTGGCCGCCTTTTCCCATGGTTCCTTTCCTCTAAAATAAAAATAGGCGCATTTCTTCTTAATAGAAATGCGCCTATCGCTAGATTAGTTGAAGCAGGAGAACCATCTCCACACTTCTTAGTATTTATAAGATTGTCCGCCATCTATTGGAATAACGGTTGCGTTGATGAAGTTGGCTTGGTCAGATAGCAGGAATGCCACTAAATAGCCCACTTCTTCTGGTTTACCGAAACGTTTCATTGGGTTTGGCTGAACAAATTGTTTTCCGACCTCTTCCCAGTTATCTGGATCCATTTGTTTTAATGAACCTTCGACCATCGGTGTCATGATGGCGCCTGGTGCGATGGCTTTGATGCTGATTCCGTATTGACCGTATTCAATTCCAGAGTTTCTTGTTAAGCCGACCACTCCGTGCTTACTAGCTGCATAACCAGATTGGTTTCCTACCCCGCGAATACCACCAACAGAAGCAGTATTAACAATGGAGCCAAAGCCTTGTTCTCTCATGACTTTCAATACGTGTTTCATACCATAAAACACACCATTTAAATTGACGCCGACTACCTTTTGGAATTCATCAATGCCAAAATCCTCTGTCAGGTTTTGTTTTCCTTCGATTCCTGCGTTGTTGAAGAAACCATCGATTTTTCCAAATTTCTCAACTGTTTCATTTACATAGTTTTGAACCGCTTGTTCATCAGCCACATTGGCAGTGATCAGTAACACTTCTGCGTTTGGTGCAACTTCTAAGACTTGTCTTTTCGTTTCTTCTAATGAAGCGGCGTTTAAATCTACAAGCGAAAGTTTGGCTCCTTCTTTGGCAACTTGTAGGGCTGAAGCTTGACCTAAACCAGAACCTGCACCTGTAATTAATACTACTTTTCCATCAAAACGATTACTCATGGAAATTTCCTCCCTTTGTTTTTTTAAAAAAAATATTTCGAAATAAATTATCTCACATTAAATATATATACCCATGAAAGGTCATCATTTAACATAATTCAAAGGATTTATTATTGAGCCGTATACCCGCCATCAACAGTCAAACTATTACCAGTCATGAATGAAGAATCATCAGAAGCCATGAATAATACTGCTTTTGCCATTTCTTCTGCTTTACCTAGACGTTTCATTGGTGTCACTTCAGCTAAAGCTTGCTTGCTTTCTTCCGGAATAATTGGTGTGTCGATAAAACCTGGGCATAATGCATTAATACGAATATTTTGTTCAGCATATTCAAGTGCAAGGGATCGAGTTAAGTTAATAACGCCGCCTTTTGCCGCATTATAAGCTGCTGAACCTGGTGATCCAACCCAACCGTACATAGATGCCGTATTCACAATCGTACCGCCGCCTGTTTTTAACATTTCACGGATCGATTCACGTGCTACTAAGAAGACACCATCCAAGTCAACATTTACGGTGTTGCGCCATTCTGAATACTCTAGTTCATGTGAAGGCTGGACACGGCCAATTCCCGCATTGTTGAAGACCACATCCACTTTGCCAAATGTTTCAACAGTTTGTTTAAAAATATTGGCAACTTCTTCTTCACTCGTAATATTTGCTTTTATAAAAAGAGCTTCGGCATTAAGCGTTTTCAATTCTGCTTCAAAAGCTTTCCCTTTTTCCTCATTTAAATCAACAAGAACCACTTTGGCTCCTTCGGAAACGAATAAGCGTGCTGTAGCTGCCCCAATACCAGATGCTCCACCGGTAATCACTGCTACTTTATCTTGTAATTTTCCCATCCTAAGTCCTCCTCGTATTCAAGAATTCTTTAGCACAGTCTAGAGAAAAATAATAGATAAATCTATTATCTGTGCTTTATTGTTCACAATTTAATTGTACTATTTTGTTCACAACTAACAATCATTAAGATATCATTAAGTGTCGACTAATTAGACACTTCTACTAAATCTGTCTATATTGAGGGAGTTTTTTTCATGAATAATGAACAAAATACAACGTCTCAACGGCAAAATCGAACAAAAGCACATTTAAAGCAAGCATTGATTGAACTCATAAAAGAAAAAGGGTACCATTCCGTAACGGTAAAAGACATCGTCGATTACGCCGCTTATAATCGCAGTACCTTTTACATTCATTACACAGATAAGATCGAATTGGCTGAGGATTTACTTATTTCCATGCTTGAGGGGTTGGAAGATTCGGTAGGCAAAGCATATGTACCTGGTCAAAAGGTTTATACTACCAAGCTAAATGCCCCATCTTTTAATATCGTTTCTTACATCTATAAAAATCAGAATTTTTTCACATTGATCAACTACGATGACACGTTACCAGGATTGCATACACGGTTCCCTCAAACTATCATAAAAATCTATAAGGAACAATTTATTTTCGAAACCATCAACAATATCCCAGTTAATATGGATTATTTTAAACGCTATACAGCTTATGGCTTCTATGGACTCCTCCAGAATTGGATCGAAAATGGCTTCAAAGAAACTCCAGAAGCATTTATCCAAGAAGCCATTGAGCTAACAAAAACACATATTTACTCATTTCAATATGTTGGACATAACAAATAATGATGCATGGGGACGGTTCTCATGCATCATTTTGTTGCGATTGCCGGTTTCAGGTTCCATCATTGTGTTTTATTAGGCTAACTGCTATTGAAATGATATACAAGGACCGTTCGAGACCGTTCTTGTCATTTCATCCCCTATACCCCAAAAGGAGCCGCCCCCTGAGAATATGCTAAAATTTACATGAAAGGGGGTTCGTAAATGATATTGGTGAGTTCGTGTTTAGCGGGATTGGAAGTGCGCTATAACGGTACACATAGTTTAAATAATAAAATTAGGAAACTAGTAGAAGAAAATAAAGCTATTACCATTTGTCCAGAATTACTTGGCGGCTTTTCAACGCCAAGAGCGCCTGCTGAAATCATCGGCGGCAACGGTGAAGATGTGCTGGATGGAAAGGCGAAAGTAGTAGATCAATCAGGAAAAGATGTTACCCAGCTTTACCTAAACGGAGCCTATACTACACTCGAAAAAGCAAAAGAAATAAAAGCGACTTTAGTGGTTCTTAAGGAAAACAGTCCGTCCTGCGGGAGTTCGATGATCTATAACGGCAAATTTATTGGCGAAAAAATCGAGGGAATGGGAGTCACTTCTGCACTACTAAAGAGAAATGGATTTAAAGTCATTTCCGAAGAACAATTTGCGGAAAGCTTCCTTTAAATATTGACACTTTATGGGGGATAAAATGCTCCAAATACTGAAGAATTCAAGTCATTTGATTATTGTTATACACGAAATCTATGGCATTAATCAGCATATGGAAGACTTTTGTGATTTATTATCAACACAGGGTTTTGATGTGATCTGCCCGAACTTATTAGAGCGAGAACAACCTTTTACTTATTCTGAAGAAGAGATTGCCTACCATCATTTTATGAACAATGTAGGTTTCACCGAAGCTGTTAAAAAAATCAAGAATCTATTGTTAGATGTTAAAAATAATTACGAAGAAATATATCTGATTGGATTTAGCGTTGGCGCAACGGTTGCTTGGCTGTGCAGTGAGGAAGGTTGTTTGGATGGAGTCGTTGCCTATTATGGTTCGAGAATTCGAAATTACCAACAGATTGTGCCGCGATGCCCTACGGTTTTATTCTTTCCGGAAGAAGAACAATCCTTTAATGTGGATCAGTTAATTTCGAATCTCGGTCAAAAAAATATCGATATCCATAAATTTAACGGTCAACACGGATTCAGCGACCCGTACTCTGCTAAATTTAATGAACAATCATTTCAACATGCCTTCAACGAAATGTTGAAATTTTTAAAGAAACACCATTAAGGGAACGTATTTACATTTTTTAATTTATGAAATATAAACACTCCGGATAATTCACTTGCAGGAAGAACATAATATCTTTAGCTTATAGATGCCAACTATTACCGTTTTGACTTTTGCAAGGGAGAACAGCGATGCCAGGATCTTTAGAAATCATCTTTAGAACCTTAACTGCATTTATCATCTTATGGGTTTTTGTACATATTCTTGGGAAACAGGCCATATTCCAAAAGACGTATCACCTTTTCATCGCTACGATTACAATGGGAACCATTGCAGGAAATCTAGCATTCAATCTAAATATTAAGTTCCGGTATTTTATCCTTGCATTCGTTATAATGGGTGCTGTTATTTTTACATTGAATACCCTTGCTGTTAAAAAACACCGCTATAAGGAATGGATTGCCGGAAAACCAACTTTCTTAATTCAAGAAGGAAAAATCATGGAAGAATCACTTAAAAAGATTGGTTATTCATTAGATATGCTTACACAGGCATTACGAGGAAAAGATATCTTTAATATAGAAGAAGTGGAATGTGCCATTTTAGAAGTAAATGGTTCTCTATCGGTTTTAAAAAAAGCAGAATACCAAAATGTAATGCGAAAGGACCTAAATTTGGTCCCACCCTCAAGTAAGGTTCCTATAGAACTGGTTATTGATGGAGAAATATTAGAGAAGAATTTTTCTAACCACGAATACGATAAAGACTGGTTCTTGGCAGAATTAAAAAGGAGAAACATTCAGGCCTCTGAAATTTCTTACGCAGTTGTAGGAACAAAAGGAAACTTGTATATTGATTTATTTCGCGACAACTCAAGTTAAAACGATTGAGGCTATCCCTCTTGAATGATGCATAGGGACGGTTCTCTTGTCCCATTCCACATTGCCGGTTCAGGTTCCATCCCCAGCAAATACAGCTGAAAACAGCTGAAAATGAAGCAAAAGAACCGTCCCCATGCATCTACCCATGCATCTAATTTAGGTTGACAGGTTTATTGTCTATGACTGATTGGGTATCTTTCACGGTTTGGTTGTTGCTTTTTACTTTGCGTTTAAGTACTGTTTTTCTTATGAATGGCTTCATCCAGCCGTCAAGTCCGACTCTTCCAGCATTAGCGCCTGCAAATAGGATTATAACTCCTAATAGAATATCTAATGGGTTCGAAGAAATCGTTCCAGCAAATAAATAAGAGAAGTTCATCAATAGACCAAAGAACATGGCAGCTGTTGTTAAGCATCCTAGTAATAATCCTAAACCAACAAGAAATTCTCCTAAAGGAATAATCGTATTGAAGATATGGGCATTAGGCAATGCAACATGTTTTAAGAAATCAACATACCAGCCAAAAACTACCGCACCGTCAGGACCTTTAACTGGGTTAGCGATTGCTCCTTTTAAAAATCCCGAAGCGTCAAAATCTCCGCTTGATAATTTGTGCCACCCCGCCGTGAGCCAAACGTAACTAAGATATAAACGAAGAACAGTTAAAATACCCGATGCAGTTTTGCTTTGTCTTAACCAATTTACTAACATTAACAACACCTCCGCAATTTAGTTTCGATACATCCACAGCATAGCAAATGTATTTTGGCTTCAGGGAGGATTGTTCAAGATTTAACAATCTCTTAAAATAAATTCAAACAAGTGCAAAAAAATTTTAACAAATCAAACTATTTGTTACACGAATGTAGTAGAAATTCAGCTGTTACTATTTAATAATGTTCTTCCAGTAGTGCCAGGCTTTTAAATATTCCTCAAAATCTTGTGGATGATATTTCGCTCGGAAGAAAACGATTTTTATGCTGTGCGCGGGAGTAAGTAGCTGTATAACGAATGGATTTCTTAAATTTATTGTTTAAGATAAAATTTGGCGCATTTCTTCTTAATAGAAATGCGCCAAATAGTGTAACAAACCTATTTCTTTTCTTACTATGCCGGTTTAGGTTCCATCTCCGGCAAATGAGCTGAGAACAGCTAAAATGATGCAAAAGAACCGTCCCCATGCATCCTTCCCATGCATCCTTATTTTTCTTTTCCAACCATGAGTTGTTTTTATCAATTATAAGTCAGAGATCATTCCGCCATCTACTACAAATTGGGCTCCAGTTGAATAGCTTGAATCATCAGATGCAAGGTATATAACTAAATTAGATACTTCTTCTACTTCTGCTCTTCTTCTTAGAGGAATATCTTGTTCAAGTTGCTTTAGATATGCTTCTACATCTGGTTGGTCAGCCATAGGTGTTTTGATAATTCCTGGATGTACAGAATTTACACGGATGTTATATTGTCCAAGCTCAGCAGCTGCACCCTTTGTCATACCAGTTACAGCATGTTTAGAAGCACTATAAGCAATAGCCGTTGGTGCACTCACCAAACCATCTACAGATGAAATATTAACAATGGAACCTACACCAGCTTTTTTCATAGAAGGCACTACTTTTTGCATTCCTAGGAATACTCCAAGCTCATCTACTTTAAATGTTAATTCAAAGTCTTTGACAGTTAGTTCTTCCAATGTTTTGAAGATACCAATCCCTGCGTTATTTACTAACACATTGATAGGACCAAAGGTTTCTTCTGTTTTTGTTACAACTTCTATCCAATTCTCTTCACTAGCAACATCTAATTTAAGAGCGATTGCTTTTTCCCCTAATTCATCGGCTAGTTTTTGTGCACCCTCCAAGTTAAGGTCAGTAATGGCTACTTTTGCTCCTTCTTCCACGAATTTACGAGCATGCATAGCACCCATACCTTGTGCTGCCCCTGTAATAATGGCTACTTTACCGTCTAGTTTACCCATGATGCATTCCTCCAATTTTATATAAATCAACTAACTTATCGACCTCACAACTATTATTTGTCAACGGAATATTTTTTATTTTAGAATTAGCCGGCTTCAATATATAATCATTATTCAACAAAAAATAATTCTCTGTAGATCTACTGTATTGGCATGCCTTTTTTGCTTTTGGTACGATATATAAGGTAATTTTTAGTTATCAAATATACTTTATGTAACCATAGTACTTCTCAAATTTGTAGTAGTCAAACAAAGTGTCTCGAATCTGAGATAATTTCATTCAACAAAATATGAATAATTACAACCAATTACTTCTCCCATAGCCTTCCATTATAATGATGATTAGGATGCAAGTAATTCTGCAGGAAAGAAGGACAATATATGCTATTTTATGTAATTGCCATCCTCGTTATTATGATGGATCAGCTTTCTAAGTTTCTAATTCGGGCATACATTGATATCAATGAAACATTTTCAGTATGGGGAGTACACCTCACACATATCGAAAATAGCGGAATGGCCGGAGGGTTATTTCAAGGTAATGCACGACTCTTCGGGGTTGTAGCTGTGATTTTTGTAATAGGTGTTTTATATTTTCGAAGAACCGAAGAAATGAAGGGTGCCCTCATCGATAGTAGTTTTGGATTCCTAGTCGGAGGAGCGATTGGAAATGGCATTGATAGACTTTTGTTTGGGCAGGTGACAGATTTTATCATTCGCTCCGGTGGAATTCTTAACTTGGCCGACCATGCAATCGAGATGGGTGCGTTACTGCTTATTATTTATGGGGTCGTTAGATGGTTGAAAAATAAACACTAAATTCTCCTGCAAATGCTTTGGCGATTAAACAATTCCAAAACCCTTTCCAAAACACGATTCCAGGTCCAATCTTCCTCCTTTAATTCTGTCGCTTTCACCTTGCTTATTTTTGTTTATGAAGTAGTTTGTAAACAGTCTCATAAAAAAGAGACGGTGTTTCCCGTCTACTTATTTAGCTTATCTAACTTGTCAGCTATAGTTCTTAAAATATTATTTTTTTCCTGCTGTATATTAAGGAATTTAACTAGAAACCAAATCACAAATACAATAGGAACTATGTAAAATAAGAAAGTTACGATTGGAAAAATTGCATTCATTTGCGAACCTCCATTTGTTTTGGATAATTATACCATATAAAGTCACGGAATTATGTTATCAATCTATAAAATTAGTCAACAGTACGATGACAATATGCAGTGCTTATAATCAGCATTTACCAAAACGTTACAAACAAGCTTTCAGTTTTTTTATATAATAACCTTAGTGCAGGTTTATTTTGAAAGGGTTAAAAAAAACACCAAAAAGGGGGATTCTGTTTTATGCAGCATATTGACACATTACTTCACGAATATGAGTTGTACCATATGAAAGCAGATATTATCTCAGCTTTGAAAAATTCTATAAAAATAGAAAAAACAAAAGTAGATGAAGAGTTTATTCCAATTGGTTCTTCGAAATTAGGCGGTTTGCCAGATTTGCCTGATGAATTGGAATTCCCCAAATATGATAAAGGCTATTTAACGTTTATCGGCCAATTTAACCTAAAAGAAATTAAACCATTTGATAAAGATTCTTTGCTTCCCGACAGCGGGATTTTGTATCTTTTTTACGATGTTGCTGAGCAGCCTTGGGGCTTTGAAGAGGATGAGGGATGCTTTAAAGTCCTTTATTTTGATGGCGACTTGACCACATTGAAAAGAAAAGAGTATCCGGAGATCACCGATGACTATTATCCATTAAATGCTTTCCAGGTGAATTTCAAGAACATCTCTACGATATCTGAAAATCCTGCTAATCTAACATTTGAAAACGAAGACGAAGAAGAGCGCTTTTGGAACTTTCGTCAAGAATTAATGCAGCCGGAAGATGAAGAAGATAACACCTCCCCCGCCCACTATATGCTGGGAGAACCATTTAATGTTCAAAACGATGTGTTTGAAGAGCTTTACGACGACGAAAAGGAACCGGTATTATTGTTCCAAATCGACTCCGATGAAGAGGATTTAGGGGTGATGTGGGGAGATTGCGGGCTTCTTTACTTTTGCATTAAAAAGGAAGAATTAGCAAACAAGCAATTTGATAGAGTAAGGTTTACATTACAATGTTTCTAATCCTGAAAAGAGCATCCAATTTGATGCTCTTTTTTGGATCTATCTATGATGACCTTTATTAGTGTTCCAAACGATTTTTCCAGTAAACCCAATATTAAGTTTATTCCCTAGAAGCATCATTTGATGCTTTTTTTATTCACAAGGAATTTACAGAAGACACGCTGATAAATTTATTGTTACAACCCCAAAGAAAATATTTAAATTGCCAGGATATCCTCCGTAACCCTACCCGTCACAAAAAAACCGGCATCCTAAAGGTGCCGGTCAAGTGTTGTTTTGCTATTTTATATTTCCTGTATTAGTAAGGAATGTGGCTATCTCTGGGAATACCGCTAGCAGTCCGATGAATAGTATCATGATAATCGCGTATGAAAAGACACCACGAGTAATTTCTGACATAGAGGCGGATTTGTCTACTCCCTTTAATACGAATAAATTCAATCCGACAGGTGGTGTAATTAATGCTAATTCCATATTAATAACCAAAATAATAGCGAACCAGATTGGATCAAAACCTAAAGACGTAATAATTGGATATAAAATTGGAACAGTAATCACGATAATGGAAACCGTCTCCAAGAAACACCCTAGAATCAACAATACGATATTTATTAAGATAAAAATAACCCAAGGGGATACATCCCATGATGTTGCCATTTCGGTAATGGTTTGTGGGATTCTTAGAACCGTTAAAATAAAGCCAAGCAGCATTGCTCCAACAATAATGAAAAGAATCATTGCATTGGTTTGAACTGTTGAAAATAAGATTTCTTTCATATTTTTAAACGTTAAATTTCTATAGGCCAATCCAGCGACTAATAAGCTGATGACTACCCCCACTGCCGCCGCTTCTGTTGGTGTAAACAGGCCTGAATAAATACCGCCAATAATGATAACTGGCAGAATTAATCCCCATATAGCTTTTTTCGATGCCTCAAATCTTTCTGCCCATGTTGCAGCCTTTTCCTTAATATGTCTTGTCTGCCAGGAGGCAAATATGGTGAAAAGTAATGTAAGGAGCAATCCAGGTACAATACCTGCAATGAAAAGTTTGCCTACAGATTCTCCAGTGATATTTCCATAAAGAATCATCGGAACGCTAGGCGGGATCAAAATCCCTAAGGTGCCACCTGCAGCTACTAAACCTAAAACATATCTTTTCGTATAGCCTCGTTTAACCATTTCTGGAATAGCCACTGAACCAACGGTTACAGCCGTTGCGACACTAGAACCTGAAATAGCAGCAAAAATGGCACAGCAGAAAATGGTTCCAATAGCAAGCCCGCCAGGTAAATGTCTGAACCATTTGCTTGCCATTTCATATAAATCCTTCCCTACACCGCAAACTAACAAAATCTGGCTCATCAATACATATAATGGAAGAGCCGTTAGCTCAAATGAATCTAGTGCCTTATATGAAATAATCGGTATTTGGTTGAAAGCTAGTGTTCCACCATTAAAGAAGTACATTCCGCCTATCGTAAGTAAGCCTAGAGTAAAGGCAACGGGCAGACCAATTAATAGGAGAGTCCCCATTCCTCCAAGGAAAAATATATTCATGCGTGAGTCTCTCCTTTCTGACTAAAACCATCAATGATTTGTAAAATGAATGCCAAGCAAAGCAATACCCCGCCGATAGGAAGCATCATTTCCGGTAAATACATCGGCACCCTTAATAGTGATGAGGAGGTTGTTCCGATTGTATAAGTCCCTTGTACATGCAGGATCGAGTAAAATGTGAAAATGACACTAAAAAGGAGCCCTAAAAGATTGGAGATCACATCCAAAATATTTTTTACTTTTAATGGTACCGCATTTGTTAAAAGATCCACTGTAATATGTGAAAAGGTTCTTAACGCGTATCCGCTTCCGATAAAACAGCTTCCAATCAACGAATAAATGGATAATTCTGTCGCAAAGATCGTTGGGGAATTGAAAATAGCACGAGACACGATCTCATAAAAGATCATTCCTGTCATAAGCACTACGAATATGCCTGAAATGATTCCCCCAAGACGAATGATTCTATCGATGATTTTATAAAGCGTCTTAAATAAATCCATTTTTCCCTCCAAACTATGTCAGAAACGACATTATTTAAAAATTCACCCGGGAGGCATGCCCTCCCAGGTGATTATATAATTCTACTAATTTAGTTTTGTTTTTCAGCAAGGTCTAGAAGTTCCTTACCAAGATCTCCGGCTTGTTTTTCGAAAATATCATATACTGGTTTAGCGGCGTCCTTCCAAACTTTTAGATCTTCTTTAGGAACAACGTAAACTTCTACACCCTTCTTTTCTAGTTCTTTAGCAGTTCTCGCATCTTCAGCCTTTGCTTTTTCACGAATCGAGTGTTCTGTTTCGGCAGCAGTTTCCTCAATTAACTTTTGTGTTTTGGCAGGAAGCTTATCCCAATAAGCTTTATTTACTGCTAAAATAAACTCCAAATAGGCATAATTGTTAATGGTTAAATATTTAACCACTTCATCATATTTTCTTTGAAGCATCGCAGTTGTTCCAGATGTTGCACCATCAACTGTATTACGCTGTAATGCCATATAAACTTCCCCGGCTCCCATAAACACTGGAGAAGCTCCATATGCTTTAATTAGTTCTGATGGAATTTCACCAATACTTCTGATCTTTAAGCCTTTAAAATCTCCAGGCGATTTAAGCGGTCTAACATTATTAGCAAATTGAGCGTAACCATAGTCAGCAAATAATAATACCTTTGCACCCTTTTGTTCCATAGCAGACTTTAGTTTGTTACCCATTTCACCTGAAAGTGCTTTACCAGCAGCGTCATAATCATGAAAAACATAAGGGACGTCAAAGATACCCATGGAAGGAACGGTTGAAGCCCAAAGGGTCGACGAGTTTAAACCCATCTCTACCCCGCCTGTCAGAATCGACTGGTTCATTTCCTTATCACTTAATAACTGTCCAGCTGGATATACTTGCACTTTTACCTTACCGCCAGATTTTTCAGTAACCTTTTTTGCAAATTCTTCAATACCCACAGAAATGTGATGGTCTTGAGGAAGATTGTACGCTAAACGAATGGTAGCTTCTTCGTACCCGTCTCCGCCGCTGTTGCTTTCAGCTTTTTCCCCTTTTGCAGGAGCTGCTTGATTTGTTGCCTTTCCCCCACAAGCTGTCAAAATTCCCATTAATAAAATTAAGGCTAGAAAACTTGAAATTACCTTTTTCATTTTAAATCCCTTCCCCTTTCAACTATTTTTCTTTTTTATAAAACCTTCCGTATCCAATAGAGATATTCTATTAAACATTTAAACTAATCTCGTGTTGGGCATCCCTCTTACGCTCAAAAGGTTTTGTGTCCCTCTATTTAGGCTTGGCAACCTTTTACTTTATGAAGATGACCCGTCAATTCCCGATTTGTAAATGGTTTCAGTAATTCGATGCAAGCTAGAAGCTGCTCGAAGTCAATTCCCGTATCAATGCCCATTTCATGCATCATGAAAACAAGATCCTCTGTTGCTGCATTACCAGCTGAACCAGGGGCAAATGGGCACCCGCCAAGACCGCCGATAGAAGCATCAAAACGATTGACCCCCGCTTCTAATGCAGCCATTACATTTCCCAGTGCCAGGCCATATGTATCGTGAAAATGAGCAGAAATACTTGACTTTGTTTTTAAGGAAATGGCAGCCTGAAATAACTCAAAAACCTGCTTTGGATTTGCTCTTCCAATGGTGTCGGCAAGAACAATTTCATCTGCACCTAGCATTTCTGCTTCCTCGACCATTTTGAGAACCAGGTCAGCATCTACTTTTCCCTCAAACGGGCACCAAAAAGCAGTTGCAATACTATAGCGGATAAAAATATCATTTGCCTTTGCTTTTTCGATTACCGTTGCAAGATTAGTAATAGATTGCTCCCGGCTCATTTTTACATTTTTTAAATTAAAGCTGTCACTTGCACCTACTACCAGTGATAGTGAATGGACCCCGCTTTCTATCGCCCGGTCATACCCCTTCTCATTAGGAATCAGCGCCATATATTGAACGGAAGGGCTTTTTTCTATGCCGTTTAGAACTTCCTTTGCGTCCTTCATTTGCGGCACATAGTTCGGATGAACGAAAGAGACTGCTTCCATCCGTTTAATTCCAGTTTTGCTAAGTGCATTGATTAGCTCTATTTTCTTTTCGGTCGGGATAAAATTAAATTCATTCTGAATCCCGTCCCTGGGTCCGACTTCTATTATTTCTACCTTATCCGGAAGATTCATAAGACACCCCCTCTTTTATTTTAAGAAATGCAAGCTTTATAAATTGAATTCTCTTAAATAACCCCTTTTGCTTTCAGATCCTTTATTTGCTCTTCAGTCATGCCAAGCTTCCCGCCAAGAACATCATCGGTGTGCTGCCCCAATTCTGGTCCTGCCCACTGAATTTCACCAGGGGTTTCACTCATCTTTGGCACAATTCCAGGCATCTTCAACATGCCAAGACCATCAACGGCTACTTCCTGAATCATTTTCCTGGCTTGATAATGCGGGTCATTGACTATATCCTCCACAGAATAAATGGAACCAGCCGGGACACCAGCTTTATCTAAACGTTCCTTTACTACGTCGAATGGCAAACTTTTCGTCCATTCTTCGATAAGACCGTCTAAGAATGCAGCATGTTCAGATCGTTTGGCATTGTTTTCATAGCGCGGATCCTCAGCAATGTCCTCACGTCCCATTGCATACATAAGCCTTTTAAAAATGGCATCTCCATTCGCACCAATAACGATATACGTACCATCCGAACAAACATATGTATTTGATGGTGTAATTCCCGGCAGCATGCTTCCTGATCTTTCACGAATCAATCCTGCACGGTCATATTCGGGAAGAACGCTTTCCATTAAACTAAACACCGATTCATATAGGGCAACGTCAATTACCTGTCCCTCTCCTGTACCATTCACATCACGATGGTAAACCGCCATTAATGCACCTATCACGGCATAAAGTGATGATAAGGAATCCCCAAGACTTACACCTACTCGTACCGGCGGACGGTCTGGATATCCCGTGATATAGCGAAGACCTCCCATTGCTTCCCCAATCGATCCAAATCCCGGTTTATCTTTGTATGGACCATCCTGACCATACCCGGACACCCGAATCATAACTAGACCTGGGTTAATTTTTTTTAATTCCTCGTATCCGAGGCCCCACTTTTCCAATGTTCCAGGGCGAAAGTTCTCTATTAAAATATCAATTTCTTTCACCAGGCCGCGGATCAGCTCTTGCCCTTCCTGGTGCTTCAGGTCAATGGTAATGGACTTTTTATTTCTGGATTGAACATACCACCATAGACTTGTACCGTTTTCCATAACCCGCCATTCTCGGATTGGATCACCCTTAGCGGGAGGTTCGACTTTTATAACCTCAGCACCAAATTCAGCTAATAACCGAGAGGCAAATGGACCTGCAATTAGCTGCCCCATTTCCAGCACTTTTAAGCCTTCTAACGCTTTTTTTCCCATATGTATTCATCCCCCCATAGTCTCAATCTGTTTAAAGCTAAAGAAGATATCTACTTATAAATTGATATAAGTGCCCTTAAATCATGCTCAATATGTTCAAGCATTACCTTTGCGGCTTTATCCCCATCCCTTTCTTTAAGTGCTGAAAGGATTCGTGAATGTTCTTCGATAGGGCTCTCATCTTGCATGGCTTCTTTGACAACACTGTTCCTTAGATAGGTCACTTTATCCCGAATCATATTGGTTAATGAAATCAGCTGGCGATTACCAGATGACTTCAGGATAATCTCATGAAATTTGATACTCAATTCCACTACATGATTTTTATCCTGGTTTAACCATGCTGTTTTAGTTTCTTCAACGATCTTTTCAAGCACTTCTAATTCTGAAGATTCAATTTTCTGCGCAGCTAATTTAGCTGCGAGCGATTCCATTTGCTGCCGAACTTGATAAATATCAATCATATCGGATGTTGAAGGGCTGAACACATGTATGGCGTTCCCCTGTTGCACAAGCAACTCATCTTGAATAAGGATTTTTAAAGCCTCACGCACCGGTCCGCGGCTGGTACCGAATTCTTCCGCAAGTTTTGCTTCTACCAATCTATCACCAGGAATGTAGTCACCTTCCAATAAACGTTTCTTTAATATTTGATAGATTTGAGTATTTAGTGTATCTCTAACAATCGATTCCAATGAAAGCGCCCTCCTTTGTGAACCACTTTGCAAGCGTTTTCTCAAACTATTTTTAATAGTAAGACAATTTCGGTTAACTGTCAACGGTTAACAATCAGTATATTTAATATTTTCTGAATACCATTTTCAAAAAAATAGCCTACAAAATTTGATAGAAATACCCCCAAAATCGGAAGCCGTGTTTACTAATGCCATGAATGAGGAATATGTCTACATTTATAAAAATAAACGTAAATAATCCCCGTCCTGATTAAAGGTGGAGATCATTTGCGCTTATTCTTTAGCTTTTAATAATCCAATTGTTGCAAATGATGCATAGGGAGGGTTCTCTTGTCGGTTGGGCATTTTTCTTTTTAGAAGAGAATTCTTCTACTAAACAGCCCAGTTAGCAGAACATAGATTTCAAGGCTCAGTAACAACGCCCCCTTCTTGTTAAAAAATTCCCAAAATGGATTGAACAGGAAATAAAAAATCGAATATCAATAAAGATATAAGCCGTTTCTATAAAGCAGCAAATCGAATAGGATACAACTAAGAATGTATAAAAGGTGGTGAATCCCTTTGGGTGATAAAACTCCATTACACCTTGTTTACGTATCCAATTCTGGTGATGATAGAATATCGATTATTAACATGAAAACAAGAAAAGTTATTGAGACTATTAAAACAGGTGATAAGCCTTGGGAGATTACAGTCGGACCAAACGGCAAATTTGCCTATGTTGTAAATATGAACGATAACACCCTTCAAGTAATTGATAGAAAAAAGAATAAGGTTATTCGCACAACAAAAGTTGGGAAGCTTCCAAGCGATGTTAGTACCTCAAAAAAATTTGTCTATGTTACGAATGCAGCTGATGATACTGTTTCAGTATTGGATTTAAAGGGAAAAAAAACTCTAGCTACTATTAAAGTGGGTGACAATCCTAGTGGGGTTAATGTGTTGCCAGGTAGAGGTCCCAGTCAAGTTTATGTTGTTAATTTTAACAGCAATACACTAACAATAATCGATGAGAAAACCCTTGAGGTAATTAAAACGATAAAAACTGGAAAAGGTCCAGACCAGATTGCATTTACTAACGATGGAAAAGTTGCCTATATCACCAATAGACTTGATAACACAGTTTCCGTTATTCATACTAAAAAACGAAAGATCGTGAAAACAATCAAAGTGGGAAATGAACCTATTGGTGTTACTGTTACGCCTGACAATAAATTTGCGTATGTCACTAATTTTGGTGACGACACGGTTTCTGTCATTGACATTAAAAAGAATAAGGTCATAAAAACAATAACAGTTGGCGATGGCCCCGTTCTTGTCGCAATAACAAAGGACAGCAAATTCGCTTATATTATTAATAACCTCGGAGACACGGTTTCCGTGATTAATATTAAACGCCAAAAAGTGATTGATACGATTAAAGTCGGAGATACTCCTGCTGGCATTGCCATTTTTCCATTTAAATAAGGGTCAGACCCACAAATGGACAAAATCCTGGGTCTGACCTCACTTAGTCCTAACAAAACGAGTTAGTCTAATTACTATATATTGGGTCACTTCACTTTTTTTTTCGTAATATTTTGGTCTAATGAGACATTTAATAACAACTTCTTCTTGAACCATGCTACCCTATAGTTTAACAATAAAAAAGAGTTGCCATCGAAGCGCCATCTTCAAGGCAACTGTTAGTTAAACAAGACACAAAAGGAGCCTCATTCTTATGAATATTTTAATTTTAGGAGCAACTGGACGAGTTGGAAGTCAAATAGTGAGTTATGCCTTGCATGACAGACATCGTGTTACTTTATTAGTTCGCACTCCAGAGAAGGTTCAAATAAATAATGAAAATTTAACCATTCTTCAAGGGAATGTGTTAAACAAAGATGATATCGTACGTGCCATGCATGGGATAGATGTAGTTATTAGTGCACTAAATACGGATGGCACAACCACTCTATCAGAAAGTATGCCACTTATGATCGAAGCAATGGAAAACGAAGGTATAAAACGAATCATCACTATAGGAACGGCGGGAATTCTGCAGAGTAGAACCACGCCTAATTCTCTGCGTTATCAATCAAGTGAGTCAAAGCAGAAGTCAACCCGTGCCGCGAAAGAACATCATAAAGTTTACGATATGCTCAAACAATCAACCCTCGATTGGACGATTGTCTGTCCTACATACTTGCCTGCTGGAGAAAGGGTAGGCCGATATCGTATAGAGCGAAATTATTTGCCGGAGGGTGGAACTAAAATATCCGTACCGGATACCGCAGAATTTACCTTTAAACAGATTAAAGCAAGCGATTATATAAAATCACGTGTAGGTATCGCCTACTAATAATATTCTTATACTACTTTCATATTGGATTAACCGGTTTTTTGAAAAAGAAAATGGAGTGCGGCAACAATCCCCACTCTTTAACTAAAGCTCCCTTTCTAGTAGATCTATATATGAATTCTCTTTTAGGAGGTTCTCCACAACAGCTGAATCACTTTTCTTAAATCACATTTTTCATCTTTTAATCCGTCATATATGTGTTAACTAATTCATAACATCTTTCCTTTGTTGATTCGTATAAAGATATATACATGGCAACATTTTCAAATGTTCCCCCGTTATACTTTAGTCTTTCATCGTTTGCCTTTTTTTCTTTCTGTTTGATCCATTTAATTTGTTCAGCTTTTAAATCCTTCATTGTCTCTGGAGATAATTCTTTTTTTAGTAAGGCATAAATCTCATTTAATTCTTTGTCATACCTTTCGTAAGAGATTCCATAGTAGTTTTTCATAGCATTTGTTACGCCTTTATCCGAGTCCTTCTTTTCTGGTAAAGCATCCAGTTCTTTTTGGATGTTATCTAATCTTTCTAGGAACTCGGTTCTTCTTCCCTCAATTTTGGTTGCTGCATTTGTTGAATTTTCTTCCTGAATATTTTCATTTTCCTTTGTTTTATTTGTATCTGTCGAAACTTCTTTTTCGATTGATGTTCCATCTGAATGATTATCGGATTTCACTGTACTATCGGTGGATGCATCATTTGATTCAAATCCATCTGTACTTTTATGCTCAGAACCTGAATCATGATTGATTGATGCAGCATCTTCAGATGAATTGCTACAAGCAGACATTCCGACTAATAAAACAGCTAATAAAGACACAACGATAAAAAAGTTACTTTTCTTCACTTTTACATCTCCAATCATTCATGAAATAAATATCTCGCACCATATTTACACTTTACCATAAATTCCCTGATTTCTTTAATAAAAAAAGTCCGCTAATATCCAGCGAACCATCTCAAGTAAAGAAGTTTAACTCAAAACATCCCCTGCTATTTGGCGAATTTCTGCAGTATGCATAACCGTTCGTGCAACAAGAAAAGAGTCGTCGGAGCAAGCAACCCATTAATTTGCGAAGCTTTGCAAACATAAAAAATATAAGCGGCTATTTGCAGAAATGGAAAAGGCTGTTCCAACTAAGGAACGCCTTTATTCCATTTCAACTATATTTTGTGCAATAACTGTTTAATCGTTTTTCAATTTTATTCGCACAAGTCGCACAGGTCATTCCATTAAACTAGTGATGATATGAATAAAAGTAATACCGGAAGCCATGACTGGCTATGGTATTACTTTAAAATAATTATTGAAAAATTCCATTATCCAAATTAAGAGGTCTTATGTGCTCACATATCCCTACTTGTCCTGTTTTACTTTCCTGTTTCTTTAGTTCAACAAAAAAGACCGCCGCAGCGACCTTTAACTTTAATTAACGCCCCTGTTAGTGCAATAAGAAAAATGCTGCCTCAATTGGAAGCTAGGGTCTTTATAGAAATATACTTTTATATTAGGAGAAATGCCTGCCCCTATTTGGACAACTTATCATAATATGTAATGAAAACCTATGAAAGGAGGTATTTATTATGTCTTTTCCAAATATCCCTAATATTAACCCGCTTATTGGGTCCACCCCTACTTGTGAGGGAAATTCTACTTTTCTCAGTTTCCCTACTGATACTGATCCGAATGCCGGTTGGACAATCACTTTTGTATCATTTGACCCGAATACACAGACTTACTGTTATAGTGTAGATGCAGTTGGACAACCCCAAGGGTTAAGCCACTGGACTATAGGAGTGGATTGTCCTCCAGAGATATTAGCAACTTTTGATGTAACCTGTACACGTTCCGACGGTGTACCCCAAATTTGTGAAATAGTTATCACTCCGGATGAAAATGAAGTCCCTGGTATAAAATTTGACAATATTCAAAATTTGGAGTTTGATAATCCCCCAGTAACATTTTGTGTAACTATTAATAATCCTAGGCCATTATTTCTTGGATGCGTCTTAGCGAGTGGGAAAGCAGGGCAACTATCAGATACAGGCGACAATACAATACCAGGTCCATCATGCACCCCAAATAATCCTTTTACTACAGATCAGGTAATTCCATTGCTATTGAGCTCTATTGCTTTTGAGGAACTTGCCTTGGCTCATATCATGAATGCCGAAGCAGAGAAGCTTCAATTTGTTCTAGGAACATTAACTCCTACTAGAACAACATTCTCTCCTGCAACTGTCAACTTGACAAATCTTCTTGCTCTTGACGCTAGCGTCCAAAGAACACTTCGTGATGTGATTAAAAAGGAAATGCTGCTAGAATTCAAATTTGAAAACATTCTGGATTTGATTTCGATTACTCCGCTCCCTTAACAAGAACTTACTTGATTTAGTTGTATTTGAAGTCCCAATCATAGCAGGGAAATTGGGTTTTATATCCACTTTTCCTGCTTTTATCATATTGATTGAGGATTTACTTTGATTTGTTTACTTTTTATTATGGGCTATTTAAGAGTAACCAGGACATAATCTTTCCAGCTTAAACGGAAAGATTCCCGTTATGAGGTCGGGAAACGTAGGGGGTTCCGGCTTGATTGGAACCGGGACATCATGGCTTCAAAATGAGGCTTTCCAGTAAGCTAAAGTCTAAAACTCCCTCTACTTTTATACACTTCCAATCGTTTTCAGCCTCCTTAATAACCTCGTTCATTGGTAAACATTCTGAAGGACATACAATAGACAGTTCGTCAGTTCTCGTATTAGAGAATAAATCAGAGTTTAATGCCCACAAATGAAGAGTTTTCTTTAGCTGTTGCAGTAGAGAGTTCCTTTGCAAATAAAAGGACTGTTCAACTAAAGGATCTACAATACATGGAAACAGTAATGTTTCCTTCTAATCATCAGTGTCGTAAATTAGTTGATAAATTTTGCACGGAACTAGGATTTCATCTACATCCAAAGATTGAAACTACAACAATATCCTCTCTAATTAACATGGTACAGCAAGGAATTGGGGTAAGTGTTCTGCCAAAATTGTTACTTGAAAATTTTAATAACAATGATATTAAAATTATTAAGTTAACTAATCCCACACCGAGTCAAAATATTTGTATAGTTTATCGCACTGAAAAGTACTTGGGATTTGCAGCCCGAGCGTTTATCGACACTTTGAATACCTATATCGAAACAGCGATAAATCATGCAGAATTAATCAATGATCACACGTGCTGAAAAGTAAAGTCAAAACTTTAAACCACTTTATTGTCATTCAACACTCAGCGTTTTATATACGGATTTACAGCGTTAAGGATATTCAAAAATAAAAATCCCAATCTCTCAGTGATATAAATGAGAAATTGGGATTCATTTATTCAACAATTGCGCCCATTTGTTGAATAGCTATATATAATTTATAGTGGTTTTAATTTTGATCTCCCTATAGTGATCTCTCTATTTCCTAACAACCGGAATCCACATTTCACCAAATACAGAGCCGTTTCGCTGCCCCATGATGACCGCTGTATTTGGCCCGCCAACATAGGCAAAATCCTTTGCTTCTGGCAATACTTGACCAAAGGCAATGCCAGTAACCATATTACTCAACTGTTCAGCCGTCTCCGCTTCCCCTTTTACAACGAGATATTCACTTTTAGGAAATTGAATCACTCTGGATGCTTCTGGTAAGGATGCCTCTGTCATGACGCCGGCATAATGCATCATCTTGTTATTCACTGCTTCATTCACGACAAAAATGTAGTCATTTGTGGCAACGGCTTTTAACTTGTCAAGCCTTCCATCTTGATTGACGGCCGACCAGAAGTCTGCCTTTTCTTTGGTGATGCCAGCATAGTCTGTGTAGTCGCTCTTAAGCTCTGTTCCAATACCTAAAACGGTGAAGCTTTCCTTTTCTTCTAACGTATAATTTGTCATATTCAATCCATCCTTTTTTTAAAATTTATCAAATGATTTATCTTTTCACTTGATGAGTTTATAATAATCTTTAATCATGTCAAAAAATGAAACTGTTTAGGAGACCCCGATGAAAAAAGTTGAACGGATTAATATCATCATGCGGTATATCAACAACCGATCCCACTTTACTATTTCTGAGATCATGCAAGAATTTAACATCTCTCGTTCGACCGCGATTCGAGATATTCGGGAGATTGAAGCTATGGGGATGCCGCTTGTCGCTGAAGTTGGCAGGGATGGCGGCTATTTTGTAATGAACAATTCGGTCCTGCCCACCGTCCGCTTTACCGATAATGAGATTAAAGCTCTCTTTATTGCCTTTATGGCCACAAGAAATCAACAACTCCCTTACCTAAAGAGCCGTCAGTCTTTAGCTGAAAAATTACTAGGTCTGATTTCAGAAACCCAGCAGGATGACCTGGTCCTATTAAATCAAATCCTGCTTTTTGAAGGGACAAACCCCAATAACCCAGACCTGCTTGAACTGTCAGACCTTCCCCATCCGATGTTAGAAAAACTTATTCAAATCCTTCTTTTGGATCGCTATTTATTGATTACCATTAAAGAAGGCAAGGTCATAAAGTCTTATCCCATTTATCTCTTACACCTTTATCAGGAAAAAGGCCTTTGGCTGATTGAAGGCTTTAACTTAAAGGAGGAAAAGAGACAAATTTTCTCTGTCGACAACCTCACCGATGTACAACCATACCCCAAGGAAAAAAGATTAAGTAAGAAAAAGATTTTAGAAAAACTAAGGAAGCAGGAAGAAGTAATCAACCTTGTCGTTGAACTTGGTCCAAAGGCGATTGCCCAGTTCAAAAAATACCATCCATTAAAGGTTTCCATTTCCTATACGAATCCATACCAAACCACAGCCATTCTAAAGACTTTTATCAATGTGAATCATTCAGAAGAATTGACCGAAATAACCAATTGGCTGCTTTTCCTAGGTGGGGATATCAAGATCAGGGAAGTACCCGATGAAGTCTTAGATGGTTTACAGGAGAGAGTATTTTTATTTTGTACTTAAGCAGTGCCAGTTAAACCTCATATAGATGCGTTACGGTGAATCGTATCACAAATAAATGAAGTTTTTAGCAAATGCCTCTCCTTAAGGTTGGGGACGCTAGAACATGAAGTATTTGAAACTAAGTGACAAGACGGTAAAATCAGTACTTTCTCAACTAGTTGATAAAAAGATGCTGATTTCCGCATCTGGGACCATGAGAATCGGCTTTTATCGGTTGCGGATCAGGTTAAGCACCCGATCTGATAAATAGACAGAAAAATTCCGCTTAATTAGTGAATACTTATAAAAAATAGCTTAAATAGACGGAGAGATTCCGCCAATTGAATAGAAAAACATGAAAATGAGGGATTTTGCTTTGCATAATCGGAAAACCTCCCCTTATATATCCCGAAACGAGATCCACTCTGCAGCTAACCGAAAATTCTCCGCTTATTTTACTTCTGCTAATTATTGGTTTATTAATGCTCACATTCCTTCCAAATCTTACAGCGATTACAATCGCTAGCATCATCCTAGGACTTGGTGTGGGTGCCTCTGGATCCGTAGACTCGGCGTAGCACGTATTTTGCCCAAGAAAAGAATGCTGCGAAGGACTTTGGGCTGATGAACGTGGCCAATGCCTTGCCGTAGACGGTTGTTCCTGCCCTTGCACCTTTATTGCTTGGAATTGGCGGCTGGACCTTCTTCTTCCTTGCGCTTATTGCCTGCGTGGTGTTTGGTATGTTTGCCCTTAAGCCCCTGCCGGAGTTGGGAGAGCATACAGGTGAGGTAGTAACGGTCCTTCAGGAAGCTAAATAACTTTTCTCATCTTGGTAAGAGGGAGTCCTCTTTCCTAGTTGTTTTTATCAGAGTGTAGTTTTTTTATTTCGTATTGAAAGACTTAAATAAGAGGTGCCTTAAAATGTCGCTGTGTTGTCGAAATATAAGGAAAATAGATTGACAAACTTAACAATTCTATTAAACTAAAAGTAGTTCTATCCTCAAATTCTTCTCTAAATATTCTTTTTTAAATTAGCTATTCCGCAAGTCTATATTTGTTTTTACAATCTACCATTGAAGCCACATTATACACTTCTTTCACTCATATTATTACTCATTATTTTTAAGAATCTGTCTGAATTCATAATGGAAACCTTTCATTCGTGGCATAGAATATGTTTGCTATTAAATACCCATGTTGTGGACGTTTTGCATTTGAAGATATTATTACAAAACTCATAAAGTTCATCTTTTGTATGAGGTGCGGTTATTAATACATCGAAACAGTAGAGAAATATACCGAAAACATATTGGATTCAGGGGACATTTGATAATAGGAGAAATGGAGGAGAGATGATATGGGATTTGAAGAAGAATACCAGGCCTTTATGAATGCTCACTTGCAAGCAAGAACCGGTGAACGGCTGCGGCGCTTACAAGAAGGTCACAATCAGGCTGAAATGTTGTTTTTGAAGCAAGTAAGGTGGCCTTTATTTTACCATTTCCGATATCTTCATCCAGAATATGAAGTCAATGATTTCAAGGATGGCAAAAGGTATTTGGATTTTGCTTATATTCGTCCAGCCATCCGTATTTGCCTTGAGGTCGACGGCTATGGCCCTCACCTTAAGAACATAAGCAGATGGCAATTTTCCGACAGCTTGGAACGTCAAAACCAGTTGGTGATTGACGGATGGACCGTGATCCGCTTTTCTTATGACCAAGTTAAAGAGAAGCCTCGTCGATGCCAACAGATCGTTCAGCAAGTGATTGGCCGATGGCTGGGTGATGAACTGGACCAGACATCTCTATCATTTGTCGAAAAGGAAGTGCTTCGGCTAGCGATTCGAAAAGGAGAAGCCATAGCCCCTATAGAAGTCGAGAAGTATTTGAAGTTAAGTGACAAGACGGTAAAAAAGGTACTTTCCCAACTAGTCGATAAAAAGATGTTGATTCCTGCATCTGGGATCAAGAGGATCCGCTCATATCGTTTGGGGGATCAGGTTAAGCATCCGATCTGATAATTAGGCGGAAAAATTCCACTTAATTGGTGAATGTTACAAAAAATAGCTTAAATAGACGGAGAGATTCTGCCTATTGACAGGAAAAACGTGAAAATAGGAGATTTTGCTTTGCATAATCGGAAAACCTCCCCTTATATATCCCGAAACGAGATCCATTCTGCATCTAACCGAAAATTCTCCGCTTATTTTACTTTCTCTGGTTACTTAATTAAGGATAGGACTTCTATTTATAAAAACCTCATTTTGATGGGTTACGGTGAACCGTATCACAAATACGATTTGGTGTTTTGCTCGCTTCGATGCTGCAAACAAACAAACAAACAAAACAAGCTGCCAGTTATGGCAGCTTGTTTAAATTAAATCGCAAATTAAGCCATTACGTACGTTTCTTCTAAAGTCTTCTTTAAAAATAAAGCGAGTTCGAGCATTCCGTATTTTCCGGCTTTTGCTTCTGCATCAGAATTATAGTTCGTGTTTGTATTAATATCATAGGTAAAAATTTCACCATCAGCATTTCTGATGAACTCGATTCCAGCTATTTGAATATGATTACCAGCTAGAACCTTTTTATATTTTTCAACGATATCGTCCTCAAACCCTTCAATGATTTGGAACTTAGGCTTTTCTTCTACTTCTTCTCCCACAGGACAGAATAAATCGCCAATTTGGCAGGCGTCAGCAGGGCAAAGTTCAAATCCTTCCGAGGTATCAACCTTAACGGCATAAACAAAGTTTCCTCCTACAAATTCACAGCGGGTGATATAGCTTTCAGGGGATTTAATGTATTCTTGAATCAGGGTAATGCCATCGACCGGTTCTTCGAAAGTTGGGCCTTCCACATAAGCTTTTAATGCTTCTACACTATGGAATAATTGTACACCCAAGCCTTTACCGGCACGGTTATGCTTTGTAATAAAGGATTGTCCTGCAAATGCTTCGGCTGCCTTCATAATATTTTGTTTTCCAACTGCTGCAATGGTTTTTGGCGTCTTCACACCATACTTGTTTAACTCTAAGTACTGCAACACCTTACTAACTTCCAGCTTTAGGGCGCTCGTTCCATTTAACACCGTACGGCCATGCGCTTCAAGCCAGGCTAATACTTGCGCAGAAAATTCCGCTGCAAAACGATGATCACGTGTATGAGAGGATGCACTCATTCTGCTATAGAAGATTCCTTTTGGTGGCTCTGTTGTTAAATCTAGCGTCCCTTCGTCTAAATGCCATTCTTCATAAGGGACACCAAGTTCCTCTAACCTTTTTGTCAAATGGACGGTCCACTCACTATTTTCATGGATGACATATACCTTGCTCATTTTTATGACCTCTTTCTAGCTGTTTAATTGCGTTAATTCAGTATTCGCTTTATTTCGGATACGTCACTTTAACTATTGCCCGCAGGGTCATTTTCAACAGCCGTTTTTATTGTACCTTTACTAATATAAGGTTTTGCACTCTTTTTTTTGTTTGTACTGGCTTGCCAACGATTCCAACCCTTCTTGCCTGTTCCTCTCCCTGTTCCACCTTTTCCTTTAGCTTTACTCATACAATCACCCCATTACTATCTAGTCATGTTACCTATCTGGTTACTCTCTTTGTAAAAAATAAAAAGAAATTAGGTAATCCACCATTTATATGCTACACTTGGTTTACCATTTGATTTACTGTTTTCAAGTACCCTGCTCGTTACCCGAGTGGGGTTATTTGTTTTTCTAAGACAAATAAAAAACAGACTCTAAAATAGAGTCTGTCCAAGTTTGCCATTATAATTAAGCTTTACGAACGTTAGCTGCTTGTGCTCCACGTTGACCTTGCTCAACATCAAAAGTCACTTCTTGACCTTCTTCTAATGTTTTGTAACCTTCGCCTTGGATAGCTGAGAAATGAACGAATACATCTTCTCCACCTTCACGTTCGATGAATCCGAAGCCTTTTTCGCCATTAAACCATTTTACTTTACCTTTTTCCATGTTTGTTGCCTCCTAGTGTGTTCACACACACAATGTATTACTATCCTTGCTCTCAGTGATCATCAAGACGAAAAGTTATACTAATACTATCCTTTACACCGAACAAAAATAATTCATACTTAGAATAACATTTTTTGAAATTATTTGCAAGGAACCCTGAACATAACAAAAAGATGGCTTCTTAAAGTAATACCTGAGGAGTTTTTAAATGGTTAAATTATCAAGAATTTAACTCCTTGAATATAAATTTTTTCATCAACAGCCCTAATGTTATACCAAAAATAAAGGTACTGAAAATATGGGAATAATAATCATTGATCGGTCTAATAGGTATATACTTGCCTTCTACTAATGCTGTAAATAAAAGTTCACATACTAACCAGGCCAGTAAACTGCCCATAGCAGTTTTAATAACTAAATGGCATGAACCTAACTTCTTAAATATAAAGTAAAGTAATATGGCAAACACACTACCCGTTAAAAAATCGACGATTAATCCTATGTTAAATACAGGCCTGTTAAATGTAATAATAAGACTAGCTAATTCATAAATACTATACTTACCAATGCCAGTATAAACAAATATCCTTGAAGCAATCTCCCCTGGTATTGTTGACAGAACACCTAATAAACCAATTAACAGCACCTTATCTTGGAACATATCATCATCAATTCCTTAATCTTAATCTGGATAAATTTAGTTTACAAATTATTTACAACTTTATACGTGATAAAAGAAGACACCTTTTTATTCATACTTTTTTAATTGTCCGTCATAAAAATAGTGGCTGAAAGTACAACTATCCTTCCAATCAATGTCTGCAAATGCCTATTTGGCATTATTAAAAATAAAGAAGGATTATCCAACTTAAGAGTGGAATGGATTATTTATAGATAAAATCGACGAAAAAGCTGGACATACAGTTTTTTTTAAAAAAGCCATTATAGGTGGGGAACATGAAAAATAAACTATTATACATAGAAGACGATCAGGAAATCGGCGCCTGGGTCAGCAAAGATTTAACAAGAAGAGGCTATCATGTGACCTGGCTTACCTCGGGGGATGATGCTGCCAATTACATGGAGGACATCGACCTAGTCATCCTTGATATCATGCTTCCTGGATTGGACGGATTCTCGATCGGCCAGCGGTTAAAAAAGGAATATCCAGAGACACCGATTCTTCTCCTTTCTGCTAGAACCTCTATTGACGATAAATTGCAAGGTCTTCATTTTGCCGACGATTATGTAACAAAACCCTTTCATCCCGATGAATTGGCGGCACGTGTGGAAGTGCTGTTAAGACGGCATGAGAAGATGGCACTACCTCTGATTCAACTATCACATCTTTGCATTTATTTAGACCAAAACCGCATTGTCGATACAAGATCGAATCATGAAATTGTCCTAACGGCAAAGCAGTTTCAGATTTTTACATATTTGCTTCGTCATCCAAACCAAATTCTCACAAAAGAACAAATCTACGAAGCTGTTTGGGAAAGCCCCTATATTGCTGGAGATAAAACGTTGATGGTCCATATTCGCCATTTACGCGAAAAAATAGAGGAAAATCCGAGCCAGCCGCAAATTATTGAAACGATCCGGGGGATCGGATATCGGGTGCAGCAATGAAGTTCCGACATTCACTGTTGGCAAAATATTTACTGATCATTATGGTAGCACTTATCATATGGCCGTTTGTTTTACCTGCCTATTACATCCCCTCCTATTTTCTGGACAAGGATTTTTCACAGAGAGCTCAGTATATGGATACGAACAAATTAAAGAAAATGTGGCATCATGAGGCGGCAAAGCTGGATGGAGCCACTCCAGCGCAGGTAAATCAGAAGCTTCACACAGTAAAGGAACAGTATCCGCTCGCATCGATATTCTGGGTGGACGGGTCGGGCAAAACCAAACTAATACTTTCCGAACAAAAGAATATTCCGGCTCAATGGACCTTAGAAAACAGTATTGGGTTTATGAATCATAGCGAAGAAGATCCCATTACTTTTGTGTCTTTTATCGGCAAAGACCAGAGCAACGGATTTATGGTTTTCCAAATACCGCCCTCCGTTTCCAAACTTCCGACCCTTTCCTTGATTGATGACAAGCTCTTGGCAATCTATGCTTTTCTCGTATTTGGTCTCTTTCTATTGGTCTCTTGGCTATTTTTCTTCAAGATACGGAAACGGCTCGTTCATCTCCAAATTGCCATGACGGAAACGCAGGAAAACGGGATTCCCGAAAAAATCGTTATCAACAAAAAAGACGAAATTAGTGAATTGGGCAAAGCGTTTAATCATATGATCGATGAACTGATCAAAAGCAGGCAGCATGAACAAGAAGAAGAAACGCTGCGCAAACAGCTGATTGCCAATATATCCCACGATTTACGAACACCGCTCACAGCCATTCGCGGGCATGCCTATTCATTACAAAAAGAACCTTTATCATCCAAAGGGAAAGAATCACTTCATTTAATCGAAAACAAGGTAGATCTCTTAAGCCATCTGCTTGAAAATCTCCTTTCCTACACGCTATTATCAGCCGGAAAATACACATTACAAAGAAAAGAAACGGACATCATTCGGTTCATTCGAGAGTCAATGGCAGGATGGTATCCGGTATTTGAGAAAGAAGGCTTTGAAATAGATGTACGTCTGCCCGAAAAGGCTTTGATCTGGAATATCGATCCCCATTGGTTTATGCGCATTCTAGATAATCTCTACCAAAACGTGATCAGACACGCTAAGTCGGGGCGGTATGTCGGTGTCAGCATCGTGGATTATGAAGGAAAAACAGCTATTCTGATTGAAGACAGTGGCCCTGGCTTGGATGTAACAACGGACAAAAAAGGGGCCGGCATCGGCCTCTCCATCGTGTCACTCATGCTCCAGGAAATGCAATTAGGATGGAAAATAACAAGTTCACCAAAGGGCACGGCCATCCATCTGTACGAAAAAAAAGACGACTTAAACAAAATTTAAACGAAACCTCACCTTCATTTTAACCTTTAGTGATTAGATGAAAGTGAGGTTACTTGTTTTGAATAAAAAATGAATGGATAAATATCAGTCACAAAAATTCATAAGAAATACTTATGGAATATCTATAAAAAATAATAATCAACTTATAGTAGTTATTACGGTAGGATTAAGTTGTAATCGGAGTTCGTTCATCATCAAGGAGGGGTGATTTTATTGGAAAAAGAAATCCAGTTTAGAATAGCTACTGAACAAGATTTGGATAGAATTGTTGAAATGCTTGCTGATGATGAATTGGGAAGGAAGCGTGAGCGTTATGAACATCCACTTCCAGAAAGTTACACAAAAGCATATCAAGCTATCACATCTGACCCTAATAATGAGTTGGTAGTAGCTTATCAAGGTAATGAAGTGATTGGAGTTCAACAAATTACATTTACTCCATATATTACACACCAAGGTGGATGGAGAGCTACTATTGAAGGTGTCAGAACAACCTCATCTGTACGTGGTAAGGGAGTAGGAACCGAACTTATAAAATGGGCAATTCAACGTGCAAAAGAACGTGGTTGCCACTTAATTCAACTTACAACAGATAAACAAAGAGGCGATGCATTACGATTTTATGAACGTCTAGGTTTTAAATCAACTCACGAAGGGTTAAAAATGAAATTAGAATAGTAGCACGGTGACGTTAGTACAACAAGCTAGCAAAGATGCTGATTCCCTCATCTGGGTCTGTGAGGGTCCACTCTTATCTGATGGGGGCAGGTTAAGCACCGGATTGGATAAATAAGCGGAGAAATTTCTCTTAATTAAGAAATAGCACAGAAAATAGCCTAAATAGACGGAAAGATTCCGACTAATGACTCGCAAAACGCGAAAATGGGTAATTTTGCTTTGCTTAATCGGAAAACCTCCGCTTATATACCCCGAACCAAGCTCTATTCTACAGTTAAGGGGAAAATTTCCGCTTATTTTAAATATCACTGTTACTCAATTAAAGATTAGACTACTTATGTTTCTAATCATTTTTGTAAGATAAATTGTATATCAAATTGAGGTTAAAATTGTAGGGGTGCATTTCCCTATAGTAAAGAGTAGTGCTCTTTTTATATATAAATTAAACAAAATTTAAACGAAACCTCACCTTCATTTTAACCTTTAGTGATTAGGATGAAAGTGAGGTTATTTGTTTTGAATTAAAAAAGAAAGGATGATTACATTGAATCTCACATCGCCTTTACGGAATAATGAGGCTAAAACAAAATGGAGCAGCTGGCCCTCATGGATCGGTTATGCCGCCATGCTATGGTCGACGCTGTACGGAGCATTACATCTTTACTGGTTATTGGGTGGAGCTGGATATCCATTTAAAAATGACGGTATGGGATTGTTCGCCGCCATGGTGACCTATCTTTCCGCACAAATTGGCGGTATTGTTTTTGTCACGCTATGTCTCATGAGCATTGGAATAGGTCTTGTCATGCAAAGACCACAATATACGGCTTTTTCTCGGAGGTTTGCGATTGCCTATTCATGGGGGTTCTCACTTGCGCTTCTCCTGTTTATTCCTGATACCAGGTTAATTGCCGCTATGGCTTACGCTTTTTTATTTAAATTCGACTTTAACTGGGAAATGTTGAATCAAATTATTTGTCTTATTGGAGCGCTTCTTTGGATGATGGTCGCTGTTGTTTACCAAAGAAAAACTCGTCATGCATGTGAATATTGCGGACGGACCGACAACGGAGAAACATCTTTATTGATTCATTGGGGTAGATGGTTGACCATGATCGCAGTGTTGGCACCTATTCCTTATGCCTTTATACGCTTCTCGTGGGCACTCGATATCCCTTTAGGAGTTGATCCGCAATTCCTTAGGGATTTCTCGACCGCTAATCCGATGGCACGTCTGACGGAATGGGTGTTTGGATCTGTATGTATAATCGGAGGTTTCCTTACACTTGGTTTGATTCAAAAATGGGGTGAAGTCTTTCCTCGCTGGTTCCCGTTCATTGGTGGAAAAATAGTCCCCATTATGCTGGCAGTGATTCCTGCTTCTATTGTTGCCATAGCTGTAACCGCAGCAGGCTTTGTTTTTACTTTTGGTATCATCGCCACAGCACTTCATCCCCAGTCGATGGACAATATTTTACTCAGTCAAGGCTGGGGAGCTATGGGTCCGATGATTTTTTGGGTGCCATGGGGAGTGGCTCTTGGGCTAGCTGCAATCGCCTACTATTATCGTCGGCGCGGCCGATGTTCCCGCTGCGCAAGAGGTTAAAAAGGAGGACTGCGTGACCATGAATGAAAAAACAAGCAATGTGAAAGCTCAAACGGAAAGGCTAACTGCCTTTGAGCAATGGACGAAAAAAGCGATATGGCCAGCTTACCTCGGTTGCTTCTGGGCAGTCATGTATGCCGTTTTCGTCCGATTTTATCAAGCTGCTGGCGGAACTTTAGGTCTCCCTGGGCAGCTGGAGAATCCTAAAGCGATGTACATGGGAAGTTACCTTGCGGGCGTCTTGATCATGACCTGTGGGTTCATTTTAATTGCCCTTGTCAAGCCATGGGGACGAGTAGTCCCAGCATGGATGCCGTTTATTGGAGGGAAAAACATCCACCGTCTCATCATATTAATCCCTACCCTTTCCTGTACTGCTTATTTAATAGCACATGGAATCAGCGGGATGATTACAAAAACCCTTCTTCTGGCTGGTGTTATTACCATTCAATTCACTGGCTGGATTTCACTTGATGTCCAGAGCCTGGCGTTATGGTCTCTTTTGTTTTATGAGCCATGGTTTGTGATCATGGGCATTTTGTCCGGCTTAACAGCCTCCCATTACGCACAAGCCACCGGCATTTCACTTTCTGCATTTAGACGAAGCCTAGTCATCTATTTATTTTTCGTTTTTCTACTAATGATGTTTTGTGTATTCTATATCATTTTTAATCTCTCATAAACGGGATGTATTTTCTTACGATGGCTTCTAACAATCGGGATATTATCATGGTCCCTAGGCGTGGGTAAGTTTCAGATCACTACAACAAAGCGCTGTTCTTCGACAAATTTCCAGGGAAATGGAGTCAACCAAACGTTTTATAAAAAATGCAGAAGTATTGCCATTAAAGGATTTTGTCCTTCAAATGGCAAAAAATTTGTCAATTATACAAGCGTGAGTGTAAAGCGGATCAAAACCTTAATCTATAAAGGTTTCCAGCTGTAGTCACACGAAGAAAATTGCCGAAAGATGTCTTAAGCCCAATAAATTAAAAACGCTCACTTCACAAAAAGCAAGGTTTTTTAGATGATGCATTGGGCTTGTTTTTTCAGGTGCACTACTTTTCATTCCTCCATAAAATCAATAATTTGATTATACAGCTTCTCGGGGTGGGTGAGATTAGCCATATGGTCAGCACCCGGAATTTCTATGATTCTAGCATCTGAGTGGTTTCGAAAGTAATTGGCAACTAGAAGGTTATCAGGTGATTCCTCCTTACCGATTATCAATAATGTTTTTGCCGTCAATTCTCCTAATCTTTCGATGGCCGGTGGTTGCGGCCAAATCAATTTAACCGGAGGCCATTCAAACATTCGGTTCATATGATGCCGGAGCATTTGAACCATCAAATCCCGGTGCGGACTCACCGCTACAACACGATTCGATGGGTCACAGAGTAAAAGCTCAATCATCTTATCAATATCGGGGGCAGCTTCATGAATCTTCTTCATTCTCTCTCCAAATTCCTTCGAATAGCTAAACCCAGATAAACCCGGCGCAAGCAAAATTAGTTTAGAAACCCTCTCAGGATAATTCAGAGCGAATTCAGTGGCAATTTGGCCGCCCATTGAGTGACCGATGAGCGTTGCCTGATTGATTTCTAGATGATCAAGCAGTGACAACAAGTCTTCAACAGGATTGACATCTTCTATAGGAGACGGCGATTTCCCGGTCCCACGTCCGTCAAAAGCAACGACCTTATAGTGTTTCGCTAAAAGAGGTGCGACAAATGTCCAATTTCGTACATCAGCCCCACCAGTGAGGAGGACCACAGGTTGACCAATACCATTAACTTCGTAATACAAATCCATTGATATTCCCCCACCTAACATAATTTAATATTTTCATTTGAACGTGCGATAGGATTACCGAAAAATAACCATGAAGTTAAGTTTTTCACTCACACCCTCCCCTAACCCTACACACATTACATATTTTACCATGAACAAATAAGATAAATGCTGAATTTTTAGAAAATAGCCCTTTGTTTCAGCTATTTAACTTCCTTAATTCAAATAGCTTACTCCATGGTCCATGTTGAATAAAAGCTAATAAAGATTATTTAACCTGCATCCGTTTGTATAATAAAGAATTTATAAAAAAGGCGGTTAATCCTGCCTGGATCACCGCACCCGATAGTTTAAGAAGAAATCTTTAAAGTTGGAGATCTAAATCATTTAAAGTCCCATTCAAGATCGCTCTGCAAATACGTTCTAATTTATTTGACTAATACACCCGTTTAGCCATCCATAAAGCAGGAAAATCACCCGCTTCACCATAGAGAATGAAATGGGCTTCACACCGTCAATACTGCTTCTACGGCTGGGCGAGGAAGGTCGCTGAATTATGGTGCTTTAGGACCAATCAACGCCACCCCAAGAGGATTGCAACTTTCGCAACAGAACAATTTGGCCGAGATGATACGTATCGTGCATCATGATATTGCTGAGTAAACGCTCAATAGAGTACCTGTTAGCTGCATACGGAGCTTTTAACTTTTCATCGTCAAGGTCCGCAATGACCGTTTTTAATTTATTCATGACTTCATTAAGGCGCTGCACTGTCTGGGCCCACCCAATTTCGTCTTCTGGATCCCCCGGATTTCCAAAGGTTTCTTCATTGTCTTCTGCCTTATGCGGATTCTCTGTGCCCTTAATTCGATGGATTACGTCTTCATTCCAAAATATCAAGTGGTTGACAATCTGCCATATCGAATTGCTGATTCCCGAACTTGTCCATGCTGCCTCAGCTGCAATGACTCCATGAAGCGCCTGTTCCATGGATGCAAACCATTCATTCTCATGGCAATGCATGTCGAGTTGTTCTAAAAACATTTTGGCTATAACTTGCATAAAATCAATCTCCTCACTGTATAATGTAATCCTTCAAAGTTAAAAGTGGTGGCATAAAATTACCTTCATTTTCGACTGTCGGGCATATAACGAAAAAAATACTGTCAATGAAATACTCCAATCATTTATTTTGAGAATACAAAAAAACAAGTTCACTATGATTTATTCGACCCATCCAGTTTTTATTCTTTCATCATGACAAATAAGATACCCCTTGAGGTTATTAGACAAAAGCCTTTCTTCGACCATTCCTAATTTAACTAAACTGCATCCGTTAGTGAAACAAGAAAAGCGACTGCTCTTATTTGACAATCGCCCCCTTTAGCTTAAATAAAATATTTCACATTCATTAATAATTTCTGCCTTTTTGCGCGCAAAACTTCCGATACCCCCGTTATGAACCGTCCCTGTGGTGTTTCTCGTTACTACTTTCAGTATTAGTATCCAACTGTAACTGAAGTAGCGGCCGGGGCACTGGTACCTGCATCATTTGATGCTGTAACAGAAATGACATAAGTTTGACCTGGTTTAGGCTTACTTAACGTTGCATGTGTTTCTGAGATGGGCCTCAATCTATACGTACGGCCATTCACAGTAAACCAAACGGTAAATTTGACATTTTGAGTAATGGCATTATTGTTGTCCCAGCTAATAACAATATTATTAGAGTTTTTATCAAAATAAGCTTGCAAATTGGTTGGACTGTTTGGCACTTCTGTTTTTTCTTCAACTGTTATTGAAACAGATGCTGGATCACTTTTTATCTCTTCAGAAATGGCAACGATTGTAAATGTATATGATTTTCCTTTCTCCGGGCTTTGAAGTACTGCTTGGCTTTCATTTGTGGATGTTAGTTTTGTTGTCATTCCACCTACTGTATAAGAAACATCAAAGGTTGTTTCTGAACTGGTTTCAGAAGCATAATTCCATGATAATTGAATGCTATCTGAAGCTTCATCATATTTCGCCTGAGCATTGGTTGGTTTATCAATCTTAGGTGCTGGTGGCTTTTCTCCGCCTTGTACATAGTATTCCTTGCCTAATTTTCCAACACTGCTTGGTTGTATAAATCCTTCCGTGCTGGTAGCTGCTCGTGACATAATCTCTTTAAACGCTAATTTAGAGAAGTGCTCGCTTTTTCCTCCTAAATAGTCATCTGAAGAAGTAGTTTCTGTGTAGCCTGTCCAAACAGCACCTGTGTACTGCGGTGTATAACCTACAAACCATGCATCTCTTGTCGCATTATTAGGTAAACCGTATTTCTCTATTGCTGATTGATCGAAGCTGGTTGTTCCTGTTTTTCCAGCTATATCAAGACTGCTAACATTTGCCATGGTTCCTGTACCTGAATCCACCACAGTACGTAACATATCTGTGATGAGGAAGGCAGTAGAGTCTTCCATTACTTTCTTTTTACTTGAAGCTAAGTTCTTTTCCGTTCCATCGGGATAAATTATTTTGGAAACAGTAAATGGTTCTGCATAGTAACCTCCATTCCCGAAAGCTGCATACGCTCCAGCCATATTTAAAGGAGATGCTGCATCAATGGCGCCTATTGCATTCGATTCATTTGCTTTTTGAGATTCTGTAATAGGAAAACCAAGGCTATTGGCAAAATCAGTGGCATAGTCTGCTCCAACTTCCTGATATGTTTTTAATGCAGGAATATTACGTGACCAGGCCAGATGATCTCTAATCGTTTTATCTCCTGCATAGGTATGACTTGCATTTCGAATAGGGGTTCCATTTGAGTATTGATACTTCTCATCTTTTATTATGTGTCCAGTTGACCATTTGAATTTTTCAATGGCTGGGCCGTAGTCAAGAATTGGTTTAATCGTAGAACCAGGATGACGTTTAATCCTTGTTGCATAGTTAAATTTGCCGGTTTGATAATTTCTTCCTCCGCCAATGGCTTTAATGGCTCCAGTCTGGGTCTCGGCAATGATAACAGCTGTTTGCAGCTTATCATTACCTGGAAAATCGATATAATCATTTGTTGAAAGAACATCTTCCGTAACTTGCTGGATTTTTGGGTCAATGGTAGTGTAAATTTCTAATCCATCTTCAAAAATATTCCCACCTGTTTTTTCTTGTACTTCTGAAATGGCAGTATCAACAAAGGCTTGATATTTATTTGATGCCGCTTTTTGAATATTTAATGTATCTTCAATTGGTGTACTTTGTGCTTTCTCCATTTCTGATTTAGAAATATATCCATGTCTATTCATATAATAAAGAACCATATTTCTGCGTTTTTCTGCTGCATCAAGATTATTTTCAACAGTAGGTGTATAGTTATTGGGACTTTGTGGAATCCCGGCAAGGAGTGCTGCTTGTTCCAGTGTTAATTTATTTAACTCATCGGGACCAAGCCCGAAGAACCTTTCGGCCGCTTTTGCGACGCCATATACATCATTACCATATAAATTCTTGTTAAAATACATTTCTAGAATTTGATCCTTAGAGAACTTTTTTTCTAATTGAATGGCTAAATACCATTCCTGCACTTTTCTTGTAGGGGTTTTTTCAATTGATAAAAAAGAATTTTTCACAACTTGCTGTGTAATCGTACTGCCGCCTTGAGAAGAACCAGTTGTAATATTCGTCCAAACAGCAACAAGAGTACGTTTAACATCAATTCCATGATGCTGATAAAAACGGGCATCCTCTGTGGCCAAAACAGCATTTTTTAAGACATCAGGTATTTGCTTAATATTAATTTCATTCCGTTTCTCTTTACCGATTTCGGCAATGACGGTTTTCCCATCACTAGCAAAAAATTTGGAAGATAAAGGATCCTTCAATAGCGTTTCGTCAAACTTAGGAGCGTCTTTAATGATCCAGTAAAAAGCGCCCACTCCAAACAAGAACAGTACAATTCCGAGTGTAAGACAAATGTATAAGAATTTTTTCCAAAATCCTCTTCTTGGCCTCTTGTTCTCATCCTGTTTTGAAGAACTTTGTTGTTGTTCTTGTATATTTTTTCTCCGCTCAGTCCGAGACCAATCATTTTCTGTCATGTTTCTTTCTCCTACCTTTCAAGACCATGGCCAAGACGGCCCGATTTGAACGAGGCGAACCGTTCCTGTGGTGTTTTTAAAATAAAAGTTGCGATCATCCAAGAACTTTCAAAGCGAAAAGGTATAAGTATTATTATCTCCACCCCGATACTATTTATGGGTTGCCAGCTGGCTAAATTAATTAAAATCATTATGGAAGAGTCAATTTCAAGTATGGAAAAATATTTATTAAATGTGCATTTTCATTCCTAATGACAAAACGAGTGCACATTGACACTCGTTTGAACTACATTATTAATCAATTGTCTATTGCATCAATTTAAGAAAAATTCCAAGAAAAAAGCCATGAGAACTGTCCCCATGGTTCACACTTGGTTTATATATTTTTTTATAACCAAAATTAAGACTAAGATTACAGGTATAAGAATTTGAAAGGGAATATGCATATAAAGCGGAACAATTTTTAATCCAATAAACAAGTGTTGAAAAATATTTTTAGACAAAATAAATGTGGATAAGAACGTTATGGCTGCCGCGATGATTAGTAGTCGATTTCGCTTTGTCTTTGGAAAGGAGTTCTCCAGTATCATTAGCCCACTGTACATAAACACAGAAATTTTTACAAATCCACCTATTAAATTGATAATAACAGCCATAACCTCTATATGAGGTAAAATCTCTAATAAGCTGGTTAGTTCCAACGCCTTTACAAATGGAAAAACATACGAGGTAACGGTTTCTGAACCTAATAAGCCGAGCATCATCTCACCTGCTAAAAGCAGCAGTACACCAGTGATACAAATCGAAATCCAGCCGTATTTTCGTAAGATCTTTTTATCGTTTACATACGGAAATAACATCGTAAATACGATGAGTTCGCCATATGGAAAGGTTAATCCAGTTGGGAATACAGAAGAAATTACCTGCTTCCAGCTTGTTCTGAAAACGGGAGTTAATCGGCTGATTTCAAAGAAGGGAGAAATATATCCGAACACAATGAGTACGAAAATAATCACACCGGTAAACGCACATAGTATCAAAGAACTTCTTGCTATCGCTTCAATACCGAGATAACAACAATAGGACACCACGAACAGAAAGGTAAACGAAATCATCCAAAAAGAGACATTGTTAAAAAGCACTGATCCGATGAAAAAAGAGAAATCCTTTAACACTCTTCCTGCAATATATAAAAAGTATAGACAATACATAAATCCCAAGATTCTGGACAGCCATTTTCCAAATCCTAATTCTAAAATTTCAATCAAGTTACTCCATTTTCCTAAAGAATAGAGAAGGATATAGAGATAGAAAATCCCGATCCCTATAATCAATGATAAAATAATCACGATCCAAACATCTTGTTTTGTATCGAAGTTCCAGCCAACGACGATAGCACTTCCGAGCAAAAAGTTGACCATTAAGGTGAATATTTCCATCGGTGCTATTTTGACCATTCATCTATCTCTTCCCTTCCACTCCATAAAGCTTATCTGCATTTACGATGAAATGTCTCCTACATCTAAAACTTTTATCCTCACATTTGTTTGAATTTGGACGGTTGAATATATAGAATTCCAATGGTTTTTGAGCCTATTCCAGGTTCTTGGTTGTTTTCTATATAAGGCTTCACCGAATCCCTTTATATCCGTTTTTTTATTTTGCGTCTTTTCTAACAACTTATTAATCCGTTTTTGAAGCTCTCGTTCTGCCTCGTGTTCTAAGGAGGCAATGTTTTTCGTGTTTGAAGTGTCTATCTTACACGAAACGTCAGAAAGCTTACCTGTAATTTGAAGCTGAAGGTGAAAGGAAGGAACTCCCTTATTATCACTTATTTGTATTTGTGGTTTACCTCTAACGTCCTTCCATGTCACATAGCCTTTCTGTTTTTGGCACTTCGTTATAATTGTGGTATCTTTAATTTTGCCTTGAATTAACGCATATAAATTACTTTCTTCAGAAGAAAGCCAGTATGAAAGTTTTTGATCTTGAAAAACAGCTAATCCTTCTAATGATAGAATCGTCTCCGGGGTAGCCGTTTCAATATTAGCCTTCGATGTTCCTTTTGAAAAAGAACCATTCATCGTGATGTAAGGAATGGTTACTTCCGTTCGATTCTGCACGATCTTTTCCTTTATATTATTGGAGGTGATATCAGATAGCCTCCCCCAGGACTCTCGTTTTCTTATAAGCATTTCTTCGAATCTGCTTCCAGAAATTTTTTGTAGAGGCGTAAAGATCCGAAGCAGTTTATTTGCTGTAACTCCCTTGGATATAACAAACCTGATGTTTGCAGGTAAATTGGATTCTCTCATAAAGTAATTAGTAATAGAAGAAATTCCTTCAGATTTTGCTAATGCTTCTCCTATTACCGCTACTTCCGTATTATCTAAGAAAATTGGCCGTGCTACTTTATTTTGAATACTCTCCATTGCTTCAGGGAGGGTTCTTCCCTTTGCACTGTATGTGTAAGAACCGGTTTCAGCTGCTCCTTCTTTGCTATTAGAGGCAGGATTATATATTTGTAAGCTGGCAATATATCCGTCCTTACTCTTATCAATTCCAATCGCGGAAACCACACTAAGTTTATTTAACAATGTGTCCTGGACTTGTTTACTTACAATGATGGAAAAAATGATTCCTATCGCTAAAAATATATTAATATTTGACTTCATATGCTTGAGCTTAACCTTGTTATTACTTTTATATGTCTCTTCCATCGTTTCTTCAGACATAAATTGTGACTCATCATTAGTCATTTCCACTAGTGATAGCTGAATGGCACTGTCTTTTAGATCATGTCCAACCAAAGGAGCAAAAGGAGATAAATAAGGCACTCCAAAGCTGCGCAATGAGCATAAATGAACCAATAATAAAAGTGACAATAAAGCGATGCCATATAAACCGAGAGCCGCACCTGCAGCTATAAAGCAAAAAACGATATTTGCTGCTGTTATACGCAATTGGTAAATCGGAATGACACTTGTTAAAATATACGTGAGGCTGACAATCACTAAACTGGCAGGTTCAACTAATTGTGCTTCTATTGCGGACTGCCCTAAAATGATTCCACCAAATATGGAAATGGTTACGGCAATGTTTTGCTGTAACCGAGTGGAACTTTCGTTTATGGCGATAATCACAATAATTAATATGGTTACTTCTAATGAAGTTGGAAATGGTACCAACTCCCGCTGTGAAACAAATCCCACTAACAGTTTGACTGGCAAAAGGTTTGCATGGTAGGTCATAAAAGCAACATATACACCTGGAATATACAATGAGACAAAAAATAAACAAAAACGAAGTAATCTTGTATTAATGAAACCTGTATTACTAAAATAATAGTCCTCAGGTGTTTGGAAAAATTGAATAAATACAGCAGGGGCAATAAGTACATATGGAGTACCGTCTACAAAGATGGCGATTTTTCCTTCAAGTATTTCGGCAGCAACCACATCAGGTCGATCGGTATTGAGCATAAGTGGAAAAAAAGACATAGACTCCTTTGTAAGAACCGACTCTATATAATTGGTTCCGAGCACGGCATCCAAATGAAGGCTATCAAGACGCTTATAGATGGTTTGAAGCACTTTCTTATCCACCACGTTCTCCAAGTACATGACAGATATATCTGTATGGGTTTTTGTTCCATACTGTTTCGTCGTGACTCTGAGATTAGGATTTTTTATTATTTTTCGAACAAGAGATATGTTGGTGCTCCTATTTTCATTGAAACCTTGGTCTGGTCCTTTTGCAACACGCTGTCCTTTAGGACTTTCAATACTGCGCCCGTTCCATTTGGTCGTATCTGTTGAAAGGATTGTACTACATCCTTCCACTATAATCAGCGTTTTGCCTGTCAGTAACTCAACTGAAGCAAGATTTATATTTTCCACTCGTGTAATTTTTTTTGTTTGAATAACCGCTGACTCCAAAAAGGAAAGCAGTTCTTCATCTATTTGGAAATTGGGAAATGGATATGTTAATAAAGGTTCCAAAATGTACTCCTGTATGGAATTTGAATCTACAATTCCATCGATGAACAACACGGCTGCTTTCTTATCTTTACGCGTCAACAAAATGTCCCTTATTTGAAGATCGGAACTTTCCCCCAGAATCGTCCTTATGGCATGTATATTGTTACCAAGATCACTCGAAGTGTCTTTGTTACCAGTCATTTTCATCACCTGGGTTTAATTGGTATTGTTAAGTTAGTATCTCTTGAAAGCAAAAAAATATGCAGGACTCAACATGGAGAACCTGCGCTCTTGATTTATTCCGCTATGGGATCCTTTGGCGTCATAATATTAAAATTAGGGTCTATTTTATCTATTACTCCCAGGAAAGATTGCCATATATGTTTATCTCCCTGGATAATGATAATAGAATTATTGGTATGATTATTCGTTGTAACTAGATTGTATAATGTTTCTTTCCACATCGTAACCGTTACATCGGCACCAATGAATAACTCATTCTTCAAATATCTAAAAATTCCACGTTTTACTTCCGTTGATGCCGCTTCCTTTCGGTCAGGAATCACAAAGTTTATTTTGTAATCAAAATCTCCTGCTAACTGACCATCGATTCGAATGCTCAATAGATTCAAAATGCTTTGGAGTGGTATAGCATCCAATACCTCTTTTGTTCTAGTCGATATTGGAATGAGTCTTTTCCCATAGCGCAGCTCTTGTGCGCCCATCAAATACTCATTTCTCCATGGCCCAGATTCTGCAATATACCCTAATTGTTCTAGTGCATCGGCACATAGAAGCTTCGCTTCTTCATGGTTAGGATTAGAATAAATCACATGTTTTAGTACTTCTGCTGTCCATTGATATTCACCATTCTGATAAGATTTTTTTGCTTTTTCAAGGACCGCTTCCTCTCCCCCCATATATTCCACGTATTTTCTAGCCGATTCCCCTGGGAGGAGCTTATTTAAATCTATTGGATTTCCATTATACCAACCCATGTATTTTTGATAGACTGCCTTGGAATTATGATTGACTGTCCCGTAAAATGAACTGTTGTACCATTCTTCACTTAGACTTTCGGGCAGCTTCACCATCTTTCCAACCTCTTCCAAAGTAAACCCTTGATTAATCAAACGTAACGTTTGGTCGTGGATATATTGATAGACATCTCTTTGTTTTTCTAAGTAATTTATACAATTTGTATGACCAAAACGAGCCCAGTTGTGTGCTCCAAATATACTGCTTACTTCATTACCAAATACATCAATGGCTTGTTGTAAATAGAATGCCCAAGCCACAGGATTTCGAACTTGGGCACCTCTTAATGTATATAAATTATGCATAGTAACGGAGGCATTTTCTGCAATACATAAGGACTTTTCACTTGGAATATAAATGTTCATTTCTGCAGGAGCTTCTGTATCCGGAGTAAGTTGAAATTGTAAAGTGACCCCATCAATAATCTTTTCTACATAGGATAAATCATTAGCTGGAGAAATTTCTTCGATATTCGCCCTCAACGTTACTTTTCCAGTGGATATCGTTTTACCGAGGCCATCATCTATCTGTCCTTTATCATTATTTGGCAGGTGAAGCCCGAACATAAAGATTCCACGTCTATTCATAGCTACCCCTGCAGTAATGTTTTCTTCAATAACGGAATTCATAAAACCCTTTGGAGCATACACGATTACCGATTCTATATTAGCGTCTTCTAAAATTCCTGAGATCCCGCCGTAATGATCCACATGTGAATGAGTAATAATGATAGCACTGATTGAAAAATCACCTGAATATGATTGCATTAATTGTATGGCAGCTTGTGCGGTTTCCATACTAGTTAGACAATCAATGACAATCCACCCCGTTTTACCCTTAATGAAACTAATATTGGCGATGTCAAATCCTCTTATTTGATAAATATTGTCTGTTATTCTATATAATCCTGTATGCAGGTTTAATTTGGCTTGTTCCCATAGCTTTGGATGAACCGTATCAGGTGTTTGCTCTTTTAACAAAAAAGCATATTTACTTAAATCCCACACGGAAAAATTAGTATGTTGTCTTTGAATGACTGGCAAAGGAACATTCACCAACAGATTTTCCTTTACTAACGCTTGTTCCCTTTTTAACTTTCCCCAATTGATTTCCCTATAAAATGCCTTATTGACCCAACTAGTCTTACTTGTTGCTGGTTTTCTGGTATCATTTAGCTTATTGTCGTCGTCATAAAAGGGCATACATACACCTCCCATATATAACCATAGGGACGGTTCAAATAGCTTAACTGGGAAAGAAAAAGCGAGATCACTAGAACAGTCCCCTTGGCTCATCTTTGTTCTCCCTCATCTGAAGAATAAGTTCCATATAATAGTAAAAGCTCTTCGTGAGAAACTTCATATACTGGTTCGATACGTTTCTTTTGATCAAGAGGAAGATCAAGAACAGAATTCACAGCAGCTAACCAAAGGTCATAACTTGGTGCATCTGAAGCATTGGTAAGAACCGCAACGCCGAGATGTTCTTCTGGTACAAATCCAAAATAAGAGGACACTCCAGGCTGGCTGCCGCCATGTTGAACCCAATAATAAGTTATGATGGTCCAGTTTTTTTTCAATTGAACATCTCTTCAATCTATCTTACATAAACCGCTTTTAATCTATAACCAATATTCTATATATCAAAGCCAAAACAGATGTATGTAAATTGTAAAATCACGAAAGAGATTCAAGAATTGTATGAGATGGGACAGAAATACGACACGGATTTTTTGAACCTAGAGCTTACTCTTTACAGGGACGGCTATCATACATGGAGTAAGTTTAATAATCACGTACACGGTTCAAAGCCTGACCTTCTTAAAGACATTGAATTTCATATTTCAATTAAACATTCCAATTCTAATAAAAACTAGAAGTTGAATATGGAAGACATCCAATAAAAATGAATGTCTTTTATAAAGAATGCTGGTTTTCCTTCTTATTCAACCTGCCCCGAATTTAAGTACAACATTTCACAATCTTTCTTGTGCAAAAAGAAAAAGGCGACCTCCTTCTTGAAGGACGCCCACGTTTAAGATAGATCCCAAATCGGGACCCTTTATTATAATTGATGAAACGTTTTAATCAATTAAACGAGCAATTTACTCTGGATTGTATTCCATAAGTTAATATGTCTTATTGTGTTAATAGTTTCTGAGCCACTATATACCCCGATCCACCATTTACCCCATGTCCGGGCCAAGTTGCGGCCCCGAGCATATACACATTTGGAATTGCTGTCTGATGACCCGGCTGCCCTGGTAATGGTCTCAATAGATAACTCTGACCTAAATCATGTGCACCACCATACGGATCCCCCGGACCAGCATTAGGGTTATACTTAGCAATTGTGTCTGGTGTGACTACGTATTTTCCAATGACTGAGCTTGGGATGTTTGGTATATGCTTGCTGACCACGTTTAGCACACGTTCTGTAAAACGCTCTGTCAAATCATGCGACCATGTCCCATCCCCCACATCGATGAGATTTGCAGCATCCCCGTTTGGCCTTATAGGTACTTCCAGCACTTGAATACGCATGATTGCCTTTCCTGACGGTGCCCTTGTTGGATCAAGATTTGTCGAACAGTCTACGGTAAAGGTCGGATTTGACGGTAGCAGATTAGCTGCGCCTTGGGCAATAGCTAAGGTAAATCCGTCTAGCCCATCTGTTAGATGTGGCTGACCGACACGGTTAAACCGCTTATCCGGCCAGTTTGGCGGCTCACTCAGAGCTAAATGAATTTGTACACATCCTCTGCCGTATCGAAACTGTTTTGCTTGCGCGCGCAGTGGCGGTGACATTTCGGTATCGGCTAATAGCGAGAGATACAGCTGGTCAGGTGTAGTTGAGGCCACGACCGCCTGTTTGGCACGGTATTTCTTCCCCTTTGAGGTCCTTACGCCAACTGCTCTACCATTTTCCACTAAAATCCGCTCGACCTGAACCTCTGTAAGAATTTCCCCGCCTTTGTCCGTGATCAGCTGAGCTAATGCCTGAGCTAACTTCTCGCTGCCGCCCTCCGGTATTGGCATTCCACCGCCCATCAATGCCAGCACGGTGAGCGGCACCCAAATTCCACTTCCCACCTCATCCGGTGTGCGGCCAAGGTGAGTAACCCAGGAAGCAAGCATCGCCCTCGTCACAGGTGACTGAAGCGAACTAACCGTATTACGAGCCGTTGAAACGAGCGATGCTGCAAATGGTGAATAACCCACGCCGCCCTCTTGATGAAGTAAACGCTGGACGATAGGTGCAGCTTCTGGACTGGAAAGATCCATGTTAAATAACCCAAAAACATCGTTTACATAAGGATTCAACTGTTCAAACATGCCTGCCAGCGCTGTGCCGTCACCAGGGGCCAACCGTTCTGCCTCAGCGATGAGCTCCTCAAAGGAAGAAGGAAGGACCGCTGTTCGTCCGTCTTCCATCGAAACGCCAGTCGGCAGGTCTGTATTTAAATAGCGAAGCCCGCGTGCTTCTAAGTCCTCTCTTAACTCTGCGTACGCTGGTCCGGTTGTAAAGAGCGGATGAGCAGCAGCATAGACATCATGTTTGAAACCTGGCAGTGTCAGCTCTTCTGTGCGCAAAAATCCACCTGGACGGTCATTTTTTTCTAAAACTAATACACTTCTCCCAGCCCGTGTTAAATAGGCAGCTGTTATTAACGCATTATGGCCGCTGCCAATAATAATGACATCAAATTGATCCATCATATCTCTCCTTTTACGATATCTACGTAAAAGGATATTATGGTTTTTAGATAATAAGCACTAAATATAGGACATTAATAAAAAATATTTTAGGACGTCTCTACCATTAAGGAAGGCCCTTTAACCTAGAAATTGTGTACAAAGCGAAAAAGCTATTGAACTGCCACATTAAAAAAAAGGCCACCGAAATGGCTGCGAATTTTTAAAGAAGTGCACCCATTAGAAGAAGATCAATTATAAATAGGTATCTTTAATAATGTCCTTCCAGTAGTGCCAGGCTTTTAGATATTCCTCAAAATCTTGTGGATGGTGCTTAATACAAGTACCTAACCTAAGATATAAACCTATCATGACTTCTAAATATAAAAATGAATTATTTTCATTTTTTATCATCAATTCACTTAGTGCTGAATCAATGGTTTCTTTCGTCAAATCATCTGGAGAGGAGCAAAAGGAATAGATTAGATCATAGAGAGGATCGCCAATAACAGGGGTTGGGTCAATGACCCCGCTTAGCCGTCCGTCACTAAAAATGAAATTATGGACCCCGCAATCCCCGTGTAATAAGTATGGTTTTCTATCAGTATTCATTTTTTCCAAGAGGTTAAGAACGAAGGTATGTTCACTACTATCTAATCGGGAATCGATAATTTTATTTGCCTCAATTATATTGTTCATAAGAAAACTCTGCCAAGAATCTGTTGGTTCATCAGCCCAACCCCACCCCATATCAGGAACGGACTTATAATGATTTAGAAGTTTTTGTACAAGTGCCATGAGCATATCCTTTTTGTTATTTGGAAGATAATTGGTTGACCCTTCTATGAATGAATACACTATGTACTTATATGATTTTTCCACGAATAGCAGTTTAGGTAACAAATTTGATTCATTGTAAGTATTAAGAAAATTTGCCTCTGATTCGATAATTTTTGGTTCATTTAATTTAACAACATATTTCGTGTTGTTACTGTTAAGCAGGTAGACCTTACTAACAGTGCCCCCATTTAATTTTTCATATTCTATTGGTTCTGAATCAATCATTCCGCTATGAATGAGGTCTAAAATTATCTTTTGAATATCCATTATGTCACTCCAGCTTCTACTTATTCTTCTTAAATTAAACCGAACCCGCAATCTCTTAATCATTCAGTCGTATAGAGAAGCTATATGCGACCGAACCGGCGATCTTTAAATTTTCCAATTATATCATTATTATAGCAGTGAGATTAGTTCGGATGGCTTGTATTTTCCCTCAAAAAGTAACAAACATTACAAAGAAAACTTACCCACGAGTAAAAATTAAAAAGGGACTACAGTTTCCGCTAATTATAGCAGGAATCCGTAGTCCCCTCTCACCACTCAAAGTTTCTCCGAATTCTATTAATATCTTGCCGTAAGCATTTTCTTACGAGTATAGAATTCTACACCATCTTTACCATTTGCATGCAGGTCGCCGTAGAATGACTTTTTATAGCCAGAGAATGGGAAGAAGGCCATTGGAGCCGGGACACCCATATTGACCCCAAGCATTCCTGCGTCGATATTTTCACGGAATTCACGAACTGCTTTCGCACTATCCGTGAACAGGCAAGCGCCGTTAGCGAAATCAGATTGGTTTGCCACTTCAATTGCATCTGTAAGAGTTTCAGCACGAACAATGGATAGGACAGGTGCAAAAATTTCATCCTGCCAAATTTTCATACCAGGTTTCACGTTATCAAAAATTGTTGGACCAACAAAGTAACCTTCACCATTTACTGCCTTATCCTTACGTCCGTCGCGAACAAGAATGGCACCTTCAGATTCACCGATTTCAATGTATTTAACGGTACGTTCCTTATGGGCTTCACGGATTACTGGTCCGAGGAAGCTGCCTTTTTCAAGGCCGTTGCCGATTGTCATTTCCTCACAAGCTTTCACAAGGCGGCTGACTAATTCATCCGCAACATCCCCAACCGCTACAACCACTGAACAAGCCATGCAGCGCTCACCAGCAGAACCGAAAGCTGCGCCGATAATATTTGTAACAGTCAAATCTAGGTCTGCATCAGGAAGAACGATTGTATGGTTTTTCGCACCAGCTAAAGCCTGAACGCGTTTTCCGTTTGCAGCAGCTGTTTTGTAGACATATTCTGCAACCGGCTGTGATCCAACAAAGGAAATGGCTTTCACATCTGGATGCTCAAGGATTCCGTTAACGACATCGTGCGCACCGTGAACTACGTTCAGTACGCCATCTGGAAGTCCTGCTTCCTTGAACAATTCAGCCAGGCGGTTTGCAAGCAATGGTGTACGCTCAGAAGGTTTTAAAATAAACGTATTACCGCAAGCAATCGCTAATGGGAACATCCAGCAAGGAACCATCATGGGGAAGTTGAATGGTGTGATACCGCCGACAACCCCAATTGGGTAACGGTACATTCCTGACTCGATTCCTGTTGCGATGTCAGGAAGCTGAGTACCCATCATAAGTGTCGGGGCACCTGCAGCAAATTCCACGCACTCGATTCCACGCTGCACCTCTCCGTATGCCTCATCATAATTTTTTCCGTTTTCCATCGTAATCAAGCGGGCGAGCTCATCCCAGTGATCAACAAGAAGCTGCTGATAACGGAATAGAATTCTGGCACGTTTAGGAACAGCGACATTTTTCCAGGACTGATATGCTTCCTTCGCCACTTCTACAGCACGATCAAGATCCTCACGGATTGACAGCGGTACGTTCGCTAATGTTTCACCTGTTGCCGGATTTGGAACAGCCTCTGTTTTTTCAGATACAGAAGAGACCCATTCTCCCCCGATAAAGTTCTTTAATGTTTTCGTTTCAGCTGTTGCTGACATGAATATTTCTCCCCTTTCCGTACGCTGATATTATAAAGCTACTATTATTGTATAATACAATTATTTTAATAAAGCCAAAAACGCAAGTAATGTACAAAAACTTGCCTATTTTTGGCTTATTAATTTATTTCCTTTGCGATATTGTCCCTTTGTTCAAGAACCAATGATGTCCTTTGTAAAAATAAAGCCTATAAACCTTTTCCTATTCATCGATTAAATTTCCGTTTTCATCATAATACTTATATTTATATTCCGCAGATTTATGTTTAGGCAAATCGATCCACGCTGCTGAACTTTCGTGTACTTTAAATTCCTGTTTAAAGATCTGACCGTTCACGTCTAATTCTACTTTTGCAATCTCATTATGTTCATTAGTCACGAACAAAAACTTTAAATTAGGTAACTCCTCACCTTGGAGATGGACCAGGAAAGAAGCGAAAGACTGATTTTCCCTCTTCTCAATATGATTCCATTCATAGTCCCCTCTTTTATTCTTGGTAAATTGAATATAACCAGGATTATTATTTAGTAAAAATGGAACAACCCGTTCTTTTTTTATATCCTTAATTTCCAATATCTGTATGGATTGAGAGTTATATCCGTCAATTGATCTGATTACCTTTAAGATAGATTCTTCATCATTACCATACTCTTTCTTCGTAGCTTTTAATATGAATGTTATTAAAATAAGTACTATGATTACCAAAACAACATAAAAAATCTTTTTATTCTTAATTACCAAAAACCTATCCCCCCTCTTATCTTTATTCTACAAAAATCCAGCATTGTCCTGTTAGTCCAATAAAAAGGGGTGCCTCAGCAACCTTAATATTTTGAACTATATACCATTTCCAATATACTTTTTTGCAAATAAATCTAATGGACTATAAATTATAGAAATCTATTTATGAAAAAGCGAACTCCTTTAAAGGAGCTCGAACACATTGGGTCATTATATAAAAGTGTTATTCAGTATTCGCTATTTCTGATAAGTGACTTTAACTATTGCTTGAAGGGTCACAACATCCGTTTTTATTGTCCCATTATTATTCTCATCAAGTTACCTATCTGGTTAGTCTCTTTGTAAAAAAATAAAAAGAAATTAGGTAATCCACCATTTATATGCTACACTTGGTTTACCATTTGATTTACTGTTTTCAAGTACCCTGCTCGTTACCTGAGTGGGGTTATTTGTTTTTCTAAGACAAATAAAAAACAGACTCTAAAAAAGAGTCTGTCCATGTTTGGCATTATAATTAAGCTTTACGAACGTTAGCTGCTTGTGCTCCACGTTGTCCTTGCTCAACATCAAAAGTCACTTCTTGACCTTCTTCTAATGTTTTGTACCCTTCGCCTTGGATAGCTGAGAAATGAACGAATACGTCTTCTCCACCGTCACGCTCGATGAATCCGAAGCCTTTTTCGCCATTAAACCATTTTACTTTACCTTTTTCCATGTTTGTTGCCTCCTAGTGTGTTAGCACACCAATGTATTACTATCCTTGCTCTCAGTGATCATCAAGACGAAAAGTTTTTACTAATACTATCCTTTACACCGAACAAAAATAATTCATATTTAGAATAACATTTTTTGAAATTATTTGCAAGGAACCCTAATTCTTTAAATTTTACCTGAATTTTATCTTCTAGCTATCATGTCGATTTCAACGTGCACCAAGAGGCAGTGATGCACCACCTATAGTTGTATGAGCAGGATATGGCTCAGAAAATTGTTTAGAATAAACTTTTAAGTAATGTTCTAGCAAAAAGTAACAAGATACAAAATAGTTATAACTTGCGAACTTATGTACGATGTGGTAAAAATGATGTACGCCCATTAAGGGATCAGTGTATTTTAAAGGAGTGTTATCAATGAACAAAACAGATCTTGTGAGTCAAGTGGCTCAGACTTCCGAACTAACCCAGAAAGATGCTAGTAAAGCTGTAGATGCAATTTTCAATTCTATTTCGCAAGCATTAAAAGATGGAGATAAAGTCCAATTAATTGGTTTCGGTAACTTCGAAGTTCGTGAACGTGCTGCTCGTAAAGGACGCAACCCACAAACAGGAGAGGAAATTGAAATCCAAGGTGGAAAAGTACCTGCATTTAAGCCTGGAAAGCAATTAAAGGATGCTGTAGCTGGTAAATAAGCACTAGCATAACTACATAACAAAAAAAGTGATGGTCTTGATCCATCACTTTTTATTTTGGTCTCTACATGGTTAATCTACTAGAGAGGCAATTAGGATAGAATAACTTGGCAAAATGAGATTGGAAGTATTTTGAATTCCTAGTCGGAGGAGCAATTGGAAATGGAATTGATAGACTTTTGTTTGGGCAGGTGACAGATTTTATCATTCGCTCTGGCGGAATTCTTAACTTGGCCGACCATGCGATCGAGATAGGGGCGTTCCTGCTAATTATTTATGGGGTCGTTGGATGGCTGAAAAAGAAGCACTAGATTTTCCTACAAATGCCTTGGTGATTAAATAATACAAAAGACTATCTAACATTAAACAAACATCGATTGACTACGGTCCCATAAATGGGGGCATTATTCCTTAATAAGGAGCTGTGCCCGTTTTTGTATTCTTTAACTATTTGCTTATTTCTTTCCAAATTGCTTCTTAAAATAATGATTCCTCAAATAATTTTCCCAAAACTTAACAAACCTTGTACAGAATACATCGAAATTTCACCAGTGGTGATGTCAAAGATGAAATGAGTTGTCTGCCTTAGCAACTTTACCTATGCCAAATTGAGCTTGTCCACATATCATAATACAGAAGTTTCATATATTTATAAGAAAGTAGGCAGAAAGATTAAATGGGACAAAAAAAGAATGTCTTTGATTATATTGTGATAGGCGCAGGAACCGCAGGAGGGGTAGTCGCTAAGAAATTAACCGATGATTTGCGTACTTCTGTACTAGTTCTTGAGCCAGGAATCAATAGCACGGAAAAGCTAAAGAACCCGTTCATTTTAGATGCCGTCCAGAATGCCAGTGATAATAAGTACGCCTTCAACCTTATATCTAAATTAGAGTCTATGCTTGGAAGGCAGCTTGTTACGGTGAATGGGAGAGTCATTGGCGGGAGCTCGGAAGTGAACGATATGTATGCTGTGCGCGGAAGTAAAGAGCTGTATAACGAATGGGCTTCGATTTCCGGAAGTGACGAATGGAACTACGAGCATGTTCGCCCTCTTTTTATCGAAAATGAAACCTATACGGGCAGCACAGACCCCACGGTACCTATAGAGAGGGGAACACAAGGGCCAATATATATTAGACAACAGCATATTCCCTCTGACCCGGATGGACTGATACAAAGGCTAGCAAATGCAACGGCAGAAGTATTAGATATTCCGATTGTCGAGGATTATAACAATGGCGTAAGGGACTGTACTACTTACAAAGGTCAATATACCCAGAGGGAGGTTGGCAACGAGCCCATTACCCGTTCATCGACTGCAACAGGATATTTAAATGAGAGTATTGTTACGCAAGGTAACGAGTTTCATCCAGATGAGTTTGGGGTAGGCAAAAGAAAATTAGTTATTTTCGCTAAAACAACGGTGAACAAAGTATTATTTAAGAAAAAGCATGGAAAGCTTATTGCCATGGGAGTTGAATATGTCAAGGATGGTGTTTCCCACAAAAGCTTCGCCCGAAAAGGTGTGATCATTTCGGCCGGTTTTTTCTCCTCAACCATCCTGCAACGATCTGGGATCGGCCATCCAGCTGATTTGATTGATGCAGGGATTACATCTTTAGTTGCAAATTCAAACGTAGGCAACCATTTGCAAACACACGCCTATGCAGGACTTGGAGTTGAAGTAGATACTTCCAAAATTAGTCCAATCTTATTCGCAGATTTTAATCAACCGCTTCTCCTCAGTGCTTTTAAAGCAGAGCATAAGGAAAGCTTGGAGGGCCGCCGTCTTCAAATTCTTGGTGCACCTGCTCCCCTCTTTCTTCCTCCATCAGATGTAGCGCAAAATGGATGGGAATTGGATTTAACTAAAACGATTAATATCATGAGTTTTGGCCTGATCGACCTCAACCCAAATAGCAGGGGCAGCATTAAGGCCTCCCATAGCGATCCTGAAGCACTTCCGTCGTTTTCCTTTGATCCGTTGACGCAAGAAAATGATTTAGATTTCTTGGTGGATCAGTATATTAATATGTTTAATATTATTAAAAAGGTAAAATCACAGCCAGACAGCGGGATTGGAGAATTTGTCTATCCTACAGAAGACGTGTTCATGGATAGAAACAAGCTTAAGAATTTTGTTAGAGCATCTTATTCGAATTTCTTCCATTATGGAGGGCATTGTAAGATGGGGAAAAGTATTCAAGATGGGGTGGTCAATAAATTCCTTGATGTGTTTGGTACCGTCAATCTTAAAGTAGCTGATATCTCAATTGCACCCATTTTACCAGATGGAAACACTTCCCTGGCGGCCCAAATGATAGGGTTAAATGCCGCACGATTCATTCAAACTAATCCTAATCCGTATGTGTTGGACGATGAGGATTTTGAGGATTTTGACGGCTTTGAAGAAAGCAGCGATGAAAGTTCTAGTTCTGACTAAGATTCCGATAAACGTTCCAGTTCCAATTATGCTAGTGATATTCACTACAAAAGTAAAATTCTTCATAGCTAAACTTTAATAACCCCCCTTAATCAGCCCTATAAATATATTCAATGCAATGACAAGGGAGAACCTACCTAAATATCGATAAAGTTTCGGATATTTCTTTTTCATAGAGATAAACTTATAGAAGTTGGTAAAATGTTTTTTAAAGCCAGGTGATATTATCTGGCTTTTTTTATTCCGGGTCAATGAGTTTAGTCCTCAAAAATGTTATCAACAATCCTATTAATATGAATTTCCGCTGTATTTAAAGAATGGATCGTTAAATCCTCATTTTTGATCAACATAGGAAGTTCTGTGCAGCCCAATATGATGCCCTGTATACCGTCTCGATTTATCATTTGCTTGATTATCGTTAAAAAACCTTCTTTAGTTTCGTTGTTCACGATACCATTTTCCAATTCCTCAACAATGTTTCTATGTATGTATTCCTGTTCCGATTGATTTGGCACGACAATCTCTATGTTATGAGATACAAATGGCTTTTGGAAAAAATCATTTTCCATCGTAAACTTCGTCCCGATTAGGCCAATCTTTTCTAAGCTCAATTCCTGTGCTTTTAAACATGTTTCCTCTACAATACTGATCATAGGAACTTGGACGTTTTGCTGAATTTGGTCAAAAACAATATGCGGTGTGTTTCCACACATGACCACAAAATCAGCTCCAACACTTTCTAATTTTTGAACAGCATCCGTTAAATAATGAATGACCTCTTCTGTCTGTCCATTCATAAGCATTCGAAACATCTTGTACATATTAATGCTGTTGATATAGAGTTCTGGTAATTCCTCTTTACTTCCTATCTTTTCTTGAAATTTTGAAATGATCGTTTGGTAGTAATCTACTGTCGCTTCTGGCCCGATACCTCCAACAATTCCAACCTTTTTCATCCTTTCAGCCTCCCATCAGATCCTTAACTTTTTAGTTTATGTTAATTTGATTTTTCATTATAGTCAATTTTTCGTGATGCATAGGGACGGTTCTCTTGCCTCATTTTTGCAGAGACGTTTCAGGTTCCAATGATGGGGTGCATGGAGCCGAAAACGACTGAAATGATGCACAAGAACCGTCCCCATGCATCTTGAGAAAAGTGAGAAAAGTGAGAAGCTGAGAAATAGAATAGAATTCGAGATTTAATTGCTGCGATGAGAAAAATGAGAAATTTCTAGTAATGATTTTACTGCCGATTTTTTGAAAACATGGATAGGATCAGCACTTTTCTCCTTTTTTAAGTTGGCACAAAATTTGCATTATTTAAAGTGTAAATGTATTTAAAAAGGAGATGATTGTATGAAATTAGGTTTATTTTTAATGCCGTCACATCCACCGGAAAGAAGTTTATATGATGCAACGCAATGGGATTTAGAGATGATTCAGTACGCTGATACTCTTGGATATCAAGAGGCTTGGATCGGAGAGCATTTTACTGCACCATGGGAACCTATTCCAGCTCCAGATTTAATGATTGCTCAGGCTTTAACGTCAACTAAGCAGATTAAACTTGCACCAGGTGCTCATTTACTGCCATACCATCACCCTGTTGAGCTCGCTCATAGAGTGGCGTATCTTGATCATCTCTCACAAGGGCGTTTAATGCTGGGAGTTGGAGCGGGTGGCCTGCTGACAGATAGTGAAACCTTTGGTGTTGATGCTGCAATTGGTGAGAATCGAACAATGATGGCAGAAGCTTTAGAAATCATGCTGAAACTTTGGAATGAGAAAGAGCCTTTCCAATTTGAAGGAGCTTACTGGAAGGCAAATAAAATTGAAGGCAATCCATTTGCAAGCTACCATATTTATCCTTATCAACAGCCACACCCGCCAATTGGTGTGACCGGATTAAGTCCTGGTTCAGAAACATTAAAAACCGCTGGTGAAAAAGGATTTATTCCAATGAGTCTTGGAGCTAACAATGAATATATAGCCGGTCATTGGAAATCTGTTGAGGAAGGTGCAAAAAGAAGCGGCAGAACTCCATCGAGAACTGACTGGAGGATTACACGTGATGTGTTTGTAGCAGATACGGATGAGGAAGCAATTGAAGGATCACTAAATTCAATGATGGGAAGACAGCATAGCGAATATTGGATTCCCCTTTTCCGAAGCCTTCGTGCAGTATCTGTATTCAAGCACGAAGAATCTGTTGATGAATCACAAATCACTACTGAATATGTTGCCAAACACAATTGGTTTGTTGGCTCTCCAGAAACTGTAGCAAACAAAATAGTAAATCTTTATGAAACGGTTGGCGGATTTGGGGCCTTACTCGTAACAGGCTATGATTATAGCGAGACACCCGATATTTGGAAAAAATCAATGAGATTACTTCAAGAAGAGGTTATGCCAAGAGTGAACCACAAAATAGCTAAAGTTCGTATATAGGCACTACCTTAAACATTTATTTTGTAAAGATAACCGATACACGAAGGGGATAGGCTCCCCTATTCATGAGTTAACTCTGTGCACAATTAGATAAGGGCCAGATTGGCCCTTTTCCTTTTGGATTGCCTTATCACCAAAATCAATCAGTATTGACTTTGGCTATAAAACATATTTTTCATTATATATGAAACTTTTTTATTTTACGGTAAAACGTACTTAAAGGCATTCCAATTAACGAGGCAGCTTCTTTTATATTGCCATTCGTACTCTGAAGCGCTTTTATCATTTTTTCCTTTTGAAGCTTATGATTGTTTGAATAGAATCCCCCCTCTAACTTATTTGTTGACTCTACTTTAGGTTCTATCGGTGTGCTGGGATTGTCATGGCTTTCTTTAATATACGAAGGCAAATGTGAAAGCTTCAAAGATTTCCCTTCGGATAAGATCATCATTTTTTCCAAGACATTAAATAACTCCCTGATATTCCCGGGCCAGGAATACGTCGTCAATTTATCCATAATAGTTGATGAGATAGTAAGATTTATATTTTTAGACTTAAAAAAGTACTTAACCAGCTCAGGTATATCCTGTTTCCTTTCACGCAAAGGCGGTATTTTAAGATCAAATACATGGATACGATAGTATAAATCTTGTCTAAATTCACCACGCCTAACTAGTTCTTCTAAATTTTTATTTGTCGCTGTGATAATTCTTACATCAACAGGTATCGGCTTTTCCGAACCAATTGGTACTACTTCTTTCTCTTGAAGGACTCTTAATAAGGCTATCTGCATGGAATATGGCATTTCTCCAATTTCATCTAAAAATATAGTTCCTCTATTGGCCTGAACAAATTTTCCTTCGTACCCTTTTTTTCTAGCCCCTGTAAAAGCACCTTCTACATAACCAAATAATTCACTTTCCAATAATTCCTTTGGAATAGCTCCACAATTAACGGCAACAAAGGGTTTGTATTTTCTGTCGCTATTTACATGAATCGACTTAGCCACCACTTCTTTCCCTGTTCCGCTTTCTCCATAAATAGAAACCGTAACATTGGATTTTGCCGCTTTTTTCATCTCACTTAGAATCTTTCTAAAAGCGATACTATTTCCTTGTTCTCCCATAAATGTAAAGTTTTCTACTGCAGATAAATAATAATTAGAATTCTCATTTACATGCTTCACAAAATGTTGGAATCCAATTAATCGATGATCCCCTGAGTAAAGAGGCTGCTTCGTTAAAATTTTTATTCCGAAATCTTTTAGGTTTTTCACTTCAAAATCATGAGGGTTATTACCATCTCTTATGATTTTCATGATGGAATCACTAGCGGTAACAAAATAACCATTTATATCTGAGATCATCATTTGTTCATTGCCCTTTTGTTTAAACTGCAGAAATAGTTCTACCAGTGTGATCCGATCTCTTTGCTCCTGCAGCTTCCACTCAGATTCAATGGCATATGCTGTCGATACAGTGAGACTATAAATATCGAATTCGTAATATGGCTGGTTCTTAGATATATCCAAAACGCCAATTAACTCACCACGTGAGTTTTTAATCGGGGCAGCTGAACAAGTCCAGTTTTGTGATAGGAGTGAATAGTGTTCTTTCCCGACGACATGAATGGGCTCCTCTATTGCCAGTGCCGTTCCAATGGCATTCGTCCCGACTTCCTTTTCGGTCCACTTTACACCCTCAATTAGGTTTAATTGGTTACAGATCGGATCGATTATGCTATCTCTTATCACCTTTAAAACATAACCGTTAGCATCAGTAAGCATAATAATTCTAGATTTATCTTTGATGGACCGCCATAAGGATTGAATATAAGGAGTGGCTATTTTTAATAACGTTTCATTTTCTGATACTTTACTAAAATATTCGTCACCGAACAACACTGTCTTGCCTTTGACTAAATAGGGATCTACGTTACTCTCTTTACATCTGTACCAAGATTCAAGAATTTGTTTAGAAATTCTGCTCGAATCCAATACATCTTCTTTCACAAATCTCTCCCAAGTGCGATTCAAAAGAATAGTATGATCCATCTTTGGTCCCCTCCCCCTTTTCCAAACAGAAAATTATCACTTTTTCATTTTGGTAACGCTTACATCAGACGGAAAATGAATTGGAGTAGTAAAAACCAATGTTATAGGGTGCATTTTTTCTAACTTCTATTAAAGTGAAATTAGCTTATGTATCACGTTAATAAAAAGCTTAACCACTAAATAATGCCGTCTCTTTTACTTTATCAAGATACAGCGGTCTGGTAAAGTGAATTTTCATAATTATCTGTATCTAGTATTAGGAGATTCTTTTATCGGGGGAATTTCACAAATTATCTTTTGATGAAATTGCTGAAAGCCTTAACCCCCTCGAACGGCACGAGGTAAAAGGCAAACTTGTCGCAATGGTCTAGTCTCGCATAACCCTAAAGCATGATAATTGAACCTTGCCGGTTTATCAGCAAGGTTCTAATACTGCATCTCTACTTTTTTCATTAATGATAGAATTGTCTTCTTAATTTTTCCTACTAAAGACAAGAGAACTGAGTGCTTCTGGGATTAAAATTTACTCAGAAAAATCCTTTACGTCACAAATTTATAATAACGAAACGCCAGTAAATTCTGCTCTTCCTATAGGCATTGGTGCAACATTGGTTCTCCAAGTGTTTGTAGCTGGGTTATACGCTTCGACAGTAGTAAGTGGTGTAAATGATCCTTCAAGAACGCCACCCATTACAAATATTTCATCTCCACAAACAGCAGCTCCAGCATTGGAACGCGCAGTAGGCATTGGCGCTCCCGTTGTCCAAGTATCCGTAGCAGGGTCGTATATGAACACAGTATTAACGGTTGTTGAACCGTCGAATCCACCAATCACGTATATTTTTCCATCAAAGGCAACAGTAGAATAGATATCCATGCGCGGCAGAGGCAATGGCGCCCTGGTTGTCCAAGTATTTGTAGTCGGGTCAAAGACCTCGTGTGTTACAAAAGCACTTCCACTTCGTGGTTCTGTACCATTTCTTCCTCCAATGGCATGTAACAATCCATTTAATTCAACCACTGCCAAACCGGCTCTTGGAGTTGGTAATGAAGGACCTAATGACCAAGTACTAGTGGTAGGATCAAATATCTGTACGCTGCTAAAATTATCACGCCCCCCTACAACGTAATACTTGCCATTGAGGAGTGTTCCCATCAGTTCGGCATTGATGACTGGCGCATTAGGACCTGCCGACCAAGTATTCGATACAGGGTCATAAATTTCCACGGTGTTTGTATCACCAATATTTTGTGACTCACCATGACTAACAATGACTCTTCCATCGGGAAGAAGTGCCGCTGCGTGTCCTTCCCGCGGTATTGACATTGGTGCAAGTGTCGTCCAAGTATCTGTGAGACAGGAATAAACATCGGTTTGATTAGTGTTAACACCGAAAAATCCGCCGCCTGCGGCAAAAATCCGCGTAAACCTTGGTCCTGGTGAAGGTACAAGCGTTGAAATTAAATCTAATGTGTTTTCAAACTTGAACTCCAGCAGCATTTCCTTTTTGATGACATCACGAAGGGTTCTTTGAACACTATTATTGAGGGTAAAAAGATTTGATAAAGAAACCACTGCAGGGGAGAAAGTGGTACGTGCAGGGGTTAATGTACCTAGAACAAATTGAAGTTTCTCTGCTTCTGAGTTCAATAAGTGTGCCAGCGCCAATTCCTCGAGGGCAACAGAAGCCAGTAATAATGGAACAGTCTGTGCTGTTGACAGAGAGATTGTTGGAGTGATGTTATTAAAATTAGCCTGAGACATAATTTTACCTCCTAACTATAAAATAAAGTAACTTGAGAGCAAAGCTTGTACTCCCATGGTTCTCTTTATAATATTAAAAAATAATTTGAAAGGAAGTGTGTTTTTCCTATTATAAATGCGGATTTTTCAACTTTCATCTTTAGACTAAAAACACATCCTTGATGCTAACCTCCTCGTTAGTCAATAAGAAAAATGGGATCGCCGCAGATCGCGCCAGTCATTTACATCGCATTGGCCATGCTGATTCCAACCCACAGCCACCACAGTACTGTCAGATTTAAGCCCAATTGTATGAGCATTAAACTGGTCAATTTCTCCGATTTCGGAAATAATCGTTGCCGCGATTTTTCCTCCTATACCGGGAATTGATTGGATTATCTTACATTCTTCAATTTCTTCTGCCAGAACATCTATCTGCCTCTCTAAGCTTGATAGGTGTTCTTGGTATTGAAGAAGCATAGTAATGTACATATCTAAAATGAACAAGTGGCTTTCATAAACATCTTGTTGGAAAGGATTATGTTTAGCCGAAGCTATCAATTTGGCTACCCTCTCCATCATACAACTTGATGATCGTTTAATACGCATTTCCTCTAATCGTGCAATAATCCTGGGTTCCCCTGCCATAAGAACATCTTCAGATGTTGGAAACTCTTTTAATATTTTGAGAGAAACTTGCAAAAATAAATCCCCAAAGACTCCCCTATATTCAGGAAATACCTGATCAAGAATCGTATGGAACTGAAGTTTAGCCTGGATATAAAGGTTCGTAACGGTTTCGTATTGCCTTGATAAGGTTCTCAGGTTTAGAAGTCTTAGTCCTCTTTTTTTATAAGGCTCAAATTCTTCCTTGTAATAAAGAATACAAAGATGATAAGCATCAACCGCATCTGTTTTTACCTTCCTCAGGCTTGTTTTCTTTGCCTGATAAGAGATAATCGGGTTTACCAAGATATATAAAAATTGATTATTCTCCAGACATTGAATAATTGGTGTATGGTAATGTCCAGTAGATTCAAGGATTATAGCTGGCCGAACACCAGTCTTTTTCTCTATTCCTCTCAAGAAAGAAACAAATGAATCTAAATCCTCCTTGATATGCTTCACACTAAAGCTTTTTCCATAAGGCTTATCTTTATCAAAAGGCTTGAGCTTCACTTTCACCTTTGGCCACATCCAGGCCTACTACCGGATTCAATAATCATCTCTCCCTTTGATGTACTCACCAGTAACCCCTATACCTTCCTGTAGTTCCATAGCTTTGCTTGTTATACGAGATCATATGTCCCAACCAGCCTAAAACATCATTCTACAAGTAGGGGACGAACAGTTTAGTTGACGAAATCTAACTCCCACGCACCCGTACGCTCTACCCTGGCTACTGAAATAATAGGTCCTATAAAAAAAAGAGCAACCAGTAAAAACTGGTTAACTCTATAATACGAAAGCCCCCGATAGTTTAAGTGTAAACCTTCACAATGTTGAACAAAAAATTGTGCTAATCCTCTAAACGAAGCCAGTTTATTTTCACTGCACCCTCTATTTACCTTAAACATGGACAAGAATACAGTCCACTTAATATTTAATTGAATATATTATACAGCACCAATTTACAATTATATAAGGAGTTGAGTAGTATTGTCTTTGCCAAATATTCCTAATATGACACCTACCATTTCGCTCAGCACCGGACAAATCGTTCCTTTGCTACTGGCATCCATTGCCCTGGAGGAAATAGCGCTAGCACATATGATCAATTCGGAAGCAGAAGGAATCCAAAGTTTTTTAGGAACATTGAAAGGTGGTATAGCAGTTTCCCCTACATTCATTACTCTTTCAAACTTTCTTGATTTGAATTCCAGTGTTGAAAACAATTTTCGTGACAACATAATGAAAGAAATGCTGTTGGAATTCAAATTTCGAAACGTTCTGAATTTAATCGCAACTACTCCGGTTCCTCCCCCTACTGTAACAGTTACCTTGAGTTCTGTAGCAGACTTATTATGTACTTCGGGAACAGGTCTTGGTACCACGCTTCTAACTGGGCAAGTGTTGGTGAATGGAAGTCCTCCTCCTGCAGGCACACCGGTTTCCTTTACACTAAGTAATCCTGCTATTGCTATAGTAACTACCAACCCTACTCAAACAGATCCATCTGGTTCTTTTTCTGCTACTTTCGAAGTTAATACTACCGTACCTAATACAGAAATGATTACCGCTACTGCTTTGGGACAAGACAGCAATACCATTACTATTGATATTGTAGACTGCGCAACAAACGTTACAGTTACCTTGAGTTCTGTAGCAGACTTATTATGTACTTCGGGAACAGGTCTTGGTACCACGCTTCTAACTGGGCAAGTGTTGGTGAATGGAAGTCCTCCTCCTGCAGGCACACCGGTTTCCTTTACACTAAGTAATCCTGCTATTGCTATAGTAACTACCAACCCTACTCAAACAGATCCATCTGGTTCTTTTTCTGCTACTTTCGAAGTTAATACTACCGTACCTAATACAGAAATGATTACCGCTACTGCTTTGGGACAAGACAGCAATACCATTACGATTGATATTGTAGACTGCGCCGGTTAACATAATACCGATTTTAGCAAGTACACAAAAATTCCACTCCCTTGTCATCAGTTGATTAAAAATAGCAAAGGATTTCTACGAATTTTTCCTATTTAACATATAAAAGCGATTCGATTTCATTTGTGAAATGTACTGCTTTTATATGTTTTTTCTTATGTTGGTACATCAAAAGATCTGCGTTATACATTGTCATAGGGATTTTAATAAATCAATAAGTACTACTGCACAGGTTGCTCCCCTGCTTTTGGCTTCCATTGCTCTTGAAAAACTATCTCTTGGCCCCCGTTCGTTTAAGTGAAGTTATTCACAAATATATAAAATGGTCAAATTTTAGTTGGACCAAAAAAATCATCCTTGAATACCATTTTTTAAATCGAAATTAGGTAAATTTGTTTGTCTAAAGGGCAGATGAGATGGATTTGCTTCTTCTCATTTTTTTGCCGCTGTTATAGTAACTGACGGAGTTTTCAGCAGCCGCAGCCACCTTGTTTTATTTTTGGAAATTCTCTTTTTATTGGCTGACGATTTGATGATTTCATTGTATTCTGCGTGTTTTGTGATTGCCTGCATTTTGTGCATTGATGCTTTGCTCATTCATAGTTTTGTGCCCCTCCTCTTAAATAAACGAAAAAAACAATTCCCATTCAAATTTCGGAATGGAAATTGTTTTAACTCATCGTCTGTCAAAGTTAAGGGCAAGGAGTTATTTCGATGGAACCGCCTGCAGGTGATATACCAGTGAATTCAACCAGAGTACCATTAATTTCAAACACTAGTCTAAAGGTATCAAAAACACTACCATCTTCCAGTAGTAAACTGAAGTTAGAACTGAACGGAGTACCATTAAATGTACCCATGCCAGTTCCCGTTACTTCCATGGCACTGTTGGTATCTCCGATAATACAAGTAACCGAAGTGATTGTGTTAGATATGAAAGATACGACGAAATCTGACACTCTTGTAAATGTGAACCCACTGCCTGTTGGTTCGCAGCCAGGGCAAATCGCTCCTGTTAGAACTTGAGTAAATGCGGAAGGCGGTGCAACCTGAGAGAAGTTTAAAGTGGCAGAGCAGTCGCAAGCGAATGGAGGTGTTGTTGTATTAGCGATTAGGTCTAGGACGTTTTCAAATTTGAACTCGAGCAGCATTTCTTTCTTTATGACGTCACGAAGGGTTCTTTGAACACTCGCATTGGCAGTAAGAAAATTGGATAACGAAACATTTGCTGGGGTAAAATTCGTGTTTGTTGGGGTTAAAGTGCCGAGGATAAATTGAAGTCCTTCTGCTTCTGCGTTAACCAGGTGAGCGAGAGCCAATTCCTCAAGTGCTATGGAACCTAACAGCAATGGTATCGTTTGTGCAGTGGAAATTGAAATGTTAGGTGTCATACTGGGGAAACTTGGTAATGACATAATTTTCACCTCCTTGAAAGTTAATATAATAGAACAAAGACTTGTACCGCTTTTGTTCTATTACATTATACTCTACTTCACTCTGAGAGATTATGTCTTTGCCCTTTACTGGCTAAAAAAATATAAAAAGTGTTATTCCTCAATTGCAATACCAAATTTTATTAGAAATGTTCCTCTAGAAATCGTCCATTACTTCAGACAATTGTAAAAAAACAACCAATTTATTAGTAGATAATTTCCCTACTCTTCTTCAATTAACCTGCATCGTTAGCACAAGAAGCAAAAAGGAAGCATGGGGACGGTTCTCTTGCTTCATTTTGGTTAGCCGGTTTATGTTCCATGCTTGGGTGTATTGAGGAGAACGACATTTGAATTGGTACACAAGAAAACCGTCGTCATGTGCCTTTTCGACAAATTTCCAAGGAAATGAAGTGACACAAACGTTTATGTAAAAGCTGCAGAAACGCTGCTATTAAAGGGATTGCCCCTCTCCCATCGCCAAATAAATTGTCATTTATATGTATTTGGTAGTCAAGAAATGTCGCTTATGGCAGTATTTTCGAATAAGAAATAAGGCTTAATATACAAGGTATGCATAACATCTTGTATTTTAAGCCTTTAAATACATATGCTTATTCAATTAACGCACCCGTTCGTTTATCAAGCCGTTACTTGTTCCAAATTCTTTTCCATTACCACTGTTTTTACAGGGTAACCATTAGGATTGGTTACAACCTCTTCTTTAGAAACTATATAACCCATTGCCTCGTATAAACTTATATTTTTAGATATTGAAGATCGAACTCGACATTTCATTTTGATTTTTCCATTTTCTTTAGCATATTTCTCAAGCCACAATAATATAGCCTTTGCAATCCCCTTTCCTCTTGCGTGTGGTGTTACAGATAATCTTGAAAAGTATAATGAATCACCTTTAATTGTAAATCTTGAGGAACCTAATGGCTCACCATTTACGAAGCACAATAAAGCATTATCTGAACCGTTTTCAAGTACATTTATTAAAGAATCTAATGATTCATTTAATGCACTTGAAGGAACTTCAAGTAATCGATATTCTTCAAACGCCTCTAACATAAGCTTATGAACAATTGGAGCTTCTTTCTCAATTGCCAACCTTATTTCTAAATTCATATTTCTCCCTCCTAATAGAATCCAAGAAAACCATATACTTATTTATATATTTATAAATACCACATAAAAAATTGACAGATGGTACTTTTGTAAGGAAATCTAACGAAGTTTTTTGGGTTAAACTATCTTTTAAATTAATTTGTTTTGTTTCTTTTTCTTCTTTAACTATCCTGCTTCTTTAGCGGAACAAAAAAAGAGCCAACACAGCCCCAAATTGAAAGAAACAAAAACCGCACCGACTTATCAGTACCTATCACTAAAATTCCACTCATCTGATGCTTTAATGAATGCGAATTCCTTATCTCCTTGTGACAAAACATCTTGATGAAGGAATGCTAAATAAGTTGGATCTTTTACAAAGATACCTACTTCATAGCAATCTATCTACACAGAACCATTCGCTTCTTCAATAATTGCCTCCGTTTGTTTAAGTGCATCTTTTCACAAACTAAAAACCTTGGTCACTTGTAATTTCAACGCCATTAGGGTCTACAATAGGTGATGAAATGAGGTTTTTTATTACCGCTTGTTTGATTGTAACCACGTCTCCAACTTCTGAACTAATGTTATATGCAGAATTACCGAACAAAGTAAAAAGGTCGCTTTCTAATCCTGCTTTTTTTGTTGTTAAATTTAATCCCTGGATTTTTACCTGGTGATTAAAGGATTCTACTGCATCTTCATTGGTTTGAAGTTCAATTCTAAAATTGTATGGTGTTGCAATAAAGGTTCGACGTTCCCCTTTATCTACCTCCCAATTCATTTTTGCTGCATTTTCATATATATCAGCTTGTTCTTCTTCTGAAACTAGAAAGCCAATATGGTCAAACATAATTTTCTTTCCAAAACCAAAAGTAATATTTACTGCCCCTTTTCTTGCCTCTATAATACGAAAAAGAATCTTTTTTCCACGAAAATCATCCCACTTTAACGGGGGATTAAAGGCTTGAAAATCGCCATTGTATTTTCCTATACGTTGAGAAATACGGAATCCATTTTCTAAATAAAATTTTTCTGTTTCTTCTACATAAGGGGTCCAAAAATGATAATGAAAAAGCATAAGGTCTCCTTTTTAAAAAAGATATTTTTATTATCTATTCGATACAAAAAATCGGAATTCCTTGTTGAACTAACCTACATCGTTAGCACAAAAAGCAAAAAGGACCGCCGCAGCGATCCATTTTGACTCTGGCATTCCACTGTAAAAAACTACAACTTTGGGAACTTACAATGACTAAGTCAAGGGTTTAACATTATTAAATAAAGAACAAAAAGAAGAAACACGCTGAAATCTCAGTGTGCTTCTTAATGACTATGTGACATGGTCCTTCTTCTAATACTAATATGATTAATACTGTAAACCCATAATGCATTTAGCAGTAATAAAGCACTTGTGGTGAAGAACACATAATGTATGCCAAAGAAGGCTGCCATTTGCCCGCCTAATACAGATCCTCCGAGAGTACCAATATACTGTGCGGATTGATTATATCCGAAAATCCGGCCAACTATTTCATCTGGTGCACTTTTTCGGACAAGGTTGTTTATGGATGGCAATAATCCAGCTGTCGCAAGCCCAAGACAGAAGCGCAGTCCCATGAGTTCCCAGGGTGTTTTCACAAATGCTTGTGGGATAAAGATAATCCCTGCAGCAATAAGTGCCCCGATCAATATTTTTCTTGAACCAATCCGGTCAGCAAGTTTACCTAACCGTGGAGCAGCGATTATATTGGCTAAACCGGCAGCAGCCACCACCATTCCCGCTATCATAGATAAATGGGCTGCATGTGGTGATAATTCTTTTACATAAACAGTAATTAATGGCTGAATGGACATATTGGCAATTTGTAAAATAAATACGCTGGCAAACAATGAAATTAGCAATCTCGTATCAGGAACTAGCTTCCAAACTTGGCTAAAGGCTAACGGTGTTTTATGAACAGGTGTAAATTCTTCCTTTACCAAAAATAAAACGGCAAAGAAGCCGATTAACAATAACACGCTTGTTACAACAAAACAACTTCGAATACCAAAGAATTCAGTAATAACCCCCCCCATTAAAGGACCTAGAAGTCCACCACTGACGGAACCTGTTGAAAGTGTACCGAGTGCCCAGCCTGAGTTTTTCTTCGGTGTTTGTGTGGCAACTAAGGTAACCGCTGCAGAGATGTAACCGGAAACGGCACCCATTAACATCCGTAATGCGAGCAATTCATAAACGTTTTGTACAAATCCCATCATAAAAACGACAATGGCCATTCCAAGGCTTGCACGGAGTAACATTAGCTTTCTGCCCTTTTTATCTGCAAGTTTTCCCCATATAGGCGAAACAATGGCTGAGATTAAAAAGGTTGAACCAAAAACCAATCCAGACCATTTTTCAATATCTGAAGTTGCGTGTACACCTAGCTGATCTATATATAAAGGTAGCATAGGAGATATTTGACTCATCCCTGCGGCCGTCACAAATGAACCGAACCAACAAACAAACAAATTTCTTTTCCAATTCTCCATATAAACACCTTTCTTATTCGTTAGAATTTATTTCGACTCCCAAAATAATTGATATTCACAATCATACTCCAAATAATTGATAATGAATAATATATATATTACTATTTGCTTATAGGTTAAGGACTATTAGTAGAGGTGGACAAATGGATTTCTTACAATTAAGGTATTTTCAAACGGTTGCCAAGTTTGAACATATGACAAGGGCTGCCAAAGAGCTTACGATTGCACAACCATCACTAAGCCAAACCATTTCTCGTTTAGAGGAAGAGCTGGGTGTTTCCCTTTTTAATCGAGAGGGAAGGAATATTAAACTAAATCAATTTGGAAAAATTTTTTTAAAAGGGGTAGATAGAGCTTTTTCTGAATTAGAATCTGCCAAGCTTGAGATGGCGGAACTTGCAGGAAAGAGCAGGAATCAAATTTCACTTTCGGTCATGCATATCCCATTATTGCCGAATATGATTAGTCAATTTCGTAAGACCTATCCATTCGTCAATTTTCAAGTAAGTTTGCATTCTCCTTTGCGACTGGAGGAACAATTGGAAAAAGGGGAAATCGATTTATGTGTGACTTACTTTCCTATTGAAAAAGAAGGAATCAGTTGGATTAATCTGATGGAGGATGAAGTATTCCTCGTAGTGCCGGATACCCATCCTTTGGCTAGGAGAGATAGCATTCAGTTAAAGGAAGTGGCAGATGAACAATTTATTCACAGAGAGCCGACCAATCCCTTCAGAATGCTAACAGATGGTTTTTGTGAAAAAGCAGGATTCACACCGAAAATCGCCTTTGAACTCGAAGAACCGGGATCGATTCATCACTATGTAGAGGAGGGATTGGGTGTATCCTTTTTAACCGAGCATACCCTTCGCTATTCACACTATGAAAAACTTGTACCATTGCACATTGAACAGCCTGTCTGTACAAGAACGATCGGAATGGCATGGAAAACGGACCGGTATACCTCAAAGGTCGTCCGGGAATTCCGGGAATTTATGATTAAATTTTTTAAGGAATTAAACTAAATGAAGCTTGGGCAATTTAGGAAATATGTATGGGTTTGTTTGGTTCCTGAGCAACTGCTTTTTCCATGAGTATGGTCATGATTAAAATTTCTATCACAAAAAACGCTCTCCACCATTAGGAGAGCGAGCAATCTATCAACCTTCGTAAAGATCATTTGGAAGGTAAGGTTTTTCCCATTTAAACACCCGACTATAGAAACCATAATCCCAATCGCAATTAGTTATCCACCTAATCCTCCAAACAGGAATCGTAGCTGCTGTTTTAGTGGCATAAAGCTCTAAATCGACAATTTTTGTATAAATATTAGTGTTTAAAAAGCTTTTTTTAAAAGTGATTCGAAGATATTTTTGGTACCTTGATTAGAGTCAATTTTTTTAAAAAATAAACAAAAAAATGACCAATGCAGCATCTATCCACGAAAAGTGGTATCAAAATGGCTAATGAAAATGTATAGGAGGGGTATCTTGAAAAAGCTTGTAAAAGTTGTTGCTGCCATCATTGAAAATGAACAGCAAGAAATTCTGTGTGCTCTTAGATCTCCAGTAATGTCGATTCCAAATAGGTGGGAGTTCCCTGGTGGAAAAGTGGAAGCAAATGAGGACATTCATTCAGCGCTAAAAAGGGAAATTGCTGAAGAGTTGGGCTGTAAAATTGAGACATTTAATGAAGTTTTTAATGACAACACCCATGAATACGACAAATTTATCATTAATTTAATCTCCATTAAATGTAGAGTAGTTAAAGGAACACCAAGGCCAAGTGAGCATTCAAAGTTAATCTGGTTAAAAAGACAAAACTTAGATTCGCTCAAATGGGCTCCGGCTGATCTTCCGGCAGTTGAGCAATTAAGCCAAGAAAAATAGTCTTCTCGAAATGAGAAGACTATACTTTTTTGGAGATATATTCCCCGCTGCTTAATAAAGATAATTCTTACCTCGTCGGGTCGTGCCAGACATCATAAAGGAATCTCTTGGTTACGAAGTGTAACTTGTACCTCTTCCTCACAATATTGAATAAAGTTTACGATATTTCCAACAAGCTCATGATGGTAGATTTCTCCGTTTTCTTTAGTAGAAACAGTAGGATCCCCAACTACACCTATATTCAGGGCGCCTTCACGGTATGCTGCAACATCACTAGGAACAAAGACACAATCTCCTCCTGAATAAGGGTCATGCTGAAGGAACGGATGTTTCTGATGCACATTCTTTGACACAATAAGGATAAAAATTAAAGCTATATAAACACTAGGAACAGTGTTTTATTTTTAGAAATCCCCATCCTTTGCAATAAATTTAATTTGATTACTTGTTAGAATGCTTTTTCGTATTAATACTAAAATTATTTATATATTGAAAACCATAAAGAATTAATCCCCTTAAAAAGTGGATTGTTAGGTATTGAAGTTTTGTTAATTTTTCTAAGGAAGCAATTTTATAATGTTTTAAAAATTTTAAACCTCCTAGATAAATAAAACAAATGTGAAGAATTAGGTTTGAAATTAAATACAATGGGAATTTACCAAAAGTAAATTTTAATATCCAAAGACTTGCAACAAGATATGGACCAAAATTAAAAAAGTTCGCGCTATCCAAAGGTGGTATACCTTTATAAATTCGCCACAATTTTTTCTTTTCACCGAATAAGTCTAAAGCTTTTGTCAATGTACTTATAAATATTGCTGCTGGTAGGTATTTTTTAAATGCATTTCGCCCTAAGAATGGTACTGTAAGCCAAGGTACAATCAGCAAAGCTATATAAAATAATTTTGAATTTTTCAATATACCAGCTCCAAAGTTTATGATATGTATTTGATAACAATTAATTCAGAAATAGTCCACCCTTTGTCTTGTTCAACTATTCTGCACTTTTAGTGAAAAAGCGTTACTGATAATACAGAAACACACTCCGCTAGTTTACAAGTACCGTTAAATGATTTTAGAGTTATTTAGCAAATGTAAAAGGAATATCAAAGTAGGATATTAAAAAGATGATTATAAATATAGAAATGATATAAGCTTTGAAGGGTTTATATTGATGCAGTGCAATTACTGAAAACATGACAATATCAAATAAAAAAGAATACCAAAATTTCCATCCATTCTGATATGAGATTCTTCCTGACACATCCAATATCCACTCAACGGAAATGTAGATTCCACACCAAAATAATATGTAAAAAAGGCGTTGCAACCATCTTTCTGGAAAATGGGAAAGAAATAAAAAGATACTAACAGGCATCGTAATTACAGCATAAACAATCACGACCATTTCATGTCCATATAAGAAATCTGGGTGGAACTTCCATAAGGTATTTTCCTTTACAATATATTCGTACAGCAAACCGCCCGTGGAAATAAAAAACATACTGGCATGGTATTCTCTCCAGTTTTTCCAGTTTCCCCACTTAAAGGAAGCCACAATGGTTAATACCGCAATAGCAATGTGCATTAATTACTATCCTTTCCTTTCCTATACTTTTAAAAAAGTTTAGCCTATATACAAACCTAATCAATTTATAAATCAACAGGAACCCTGTCCTTATGTTCCGATTATGGTTACTAATACATCATCATTTATTTATGAAACTCTTTTTTCTTATTTTTCCCTTAAGATATTTTTTTATGTAAAGTAACCTTATTCAACAAACCTGTACCGTTACTTAAATAAGAAAAGACTTCACTCCAAATTGAAGTAAAGTACATGTCAGTAAAATAAGTTGAAAGGAGGTTGACCATAAAAAAAGGCAGCCTCCTTAGATTTATAACGGGATTTTAAATTGTCCCATTTGCTGTCGCTCCAGACTAGCGATATAGGAACGCATTAGTTTCATGGAAAACTGAAAGATGGGGCTTTGAATAAAGGTATATGCAAACGTCATAATAAAGACAGGACCGCCAAGGATTAAGCCGATAATCAAGATGACACTCTCGACAACGATTCTTGCCCGACTGACCGATAACCCGGTTTTTTCCGAAACGGAAAGCATGAAACCATCCCTTGGACCTGCCCCGATTCCCGCAGCCACATAGATTCCTCCGCCAATGCCTGTTATGATGATACCCATTAACAAGATTAGTAGATTTACCCACCAATACTCGTTTTCACGAGGAAGAATATTGAGATGCAAAAAGAAATCCATGATTGGGCCAATTGATAAGGCATTTAGAAAGGTCCCAATACTAATATACTTCCTATCAAAGACAAGAGTAATCAGCACCAGTACTAAACCGCATATGACACTCCAAGTCCCAATCGTGAATCCGATCCGTTGGAACAGAGCGACGTTTAATACCTCCCATGGATGCAGCCCCAAGGATTGAACATTCACTGCTATCGCATTTCCTAATCCAAAGAAAGTTAAACCAAGAAAAAAATAAAATACCGTAATAGCCAAAGTGACATCTCTACACCTCTACATCATATATTCATCATCTACTTTAGATGTAGAGGCCAAAAAGAACAAGATAATTTATAGAATTCAAAGGTTGTTAACGGGGAGGAAACATATGGTAAACTTAGTAAAGAATTAACTTTCAGTAGAAATATATGGGGGAACACTAATGAATAAAACTCTTATTTATTCAGGACTTGGATTAGCAATAGTAATGGGAGGCTCATATACATATTTTTCGTCTAATAATGATAAAGCAGAAGCAGTCTCAACTCAAGATCGTCATAAAGTTAGTCAGGATGAATCAGATAATACAGAAAAAGTAGTAGTTCATAAAGTTAGCCAAGCCGAATTGGTTAAAGCGGCAAAGAACTTTCAAGAAATTGAGGGTGATGTAAAGGGTGATGACTTATTCTACTACGGAATGATAACGATGGCTCTTCAGAAGTTAGAATTCAAGGGTGAAGAAAACTTCAGTATCCCAAATACTCCTGATAGTATCAAGAGAATTCAGTTTGACCGAGCTAATCTTCAATATTTTAAAAACAAGGCAGTGGAACTAAAAGCATCCGAACCATATCAGAAAATCTTAGATAAATGGCTAAATGGAGACTTTTCTAACTTCGAAAATGACTATCTGACAATTAGGAACATAAAAGGCGATCCTTCACAGCCAAGCGAAAGTCCAGTATTGAAAGTAAGAACTGTTGAAGAGGAACAGAAATACATCGAGCACTTCTTTGGTAACGAGGGATTACAAATAAATAAAAGAGATTGGCTATAAGAATATGATAGGCTCTGGGTCTTCCCAGGGCTTACTTTTTGACTTAATACATACATATTCGAAAAGGATCATTAACGATTCTGAAAATTTTCTTAAACTAACGCCCCCGTTTACTTAAGTGTAATCCTTCATAAACTTACAAAACACTTCGTTAATTTAATCAACATTACCATATTGAAGCCTATAGAAATCGTTTATTGTTCCAACATTTAATGATCTATTTATAAGAGGAACCTCACTGATTTGAAAAGTGAGGTTTCTCGACAAGCTGAAAGGATAGATGAAGATCATCTATCCTTATGCTACGTTAATTTTATTATTTTCTACTGATACAGTGATTGCAGTTACGTTTTCACTATGAATAATTAAAGAAGTGATTTTATCTTCAATTTGCTCTTGAATGACGCGTCGAAGTGGACGAGCACCAAACACATTGCTATATCCTAATTCAGCAATCTTTTCTTTTGCTTCCTTATCGATTTCAATGGAAATCCCTTGTTCCTCTAATGTTTCTTTAAGCTCCGCCATCATAATCACGATAATTTCCACAAGGTTCTCTTTTTGTAGGTGGTTAAACTCAATAATCGAATCAATACGGTTTAAGAATTCAAGCTTAAAGTGATTTCCAATTTTATCGACAATATTTGACTCTGCTCCTTGCTGTTCATCGCCGCCAAAACCAATTGGCCCTAAAGTTTTGTTTCCAACACCTGCGTTTGAAGTCATGATAATAATCGTTTCCGTAAAGCTTACGACTCTTCCTTGGCTATCTGTTAACCTGCCATCTTCCATGATTTGAAGAAACACATTCATCACATCTGGGTGTGCTTTTTCGATTTCATCCAGCAGAATGATGGAATAAGGGTTTCGGCGAACTTGTTCCGTTAACTGACCTGCGTCTTCATGTCCGACATAGCCAGGAGGTGAACCAATGAGCTTAGAGACAGAATGTTTTTCCATATATTCACTCATATCTAGGCGAATCATCGCATCTTTACTACCGAATAATTCGGCGGCAAGTGTTTTCGTCAACTCGGTTTTACCTGTACCTGTTGGACCTAAGAATAAAAATGAAGCGGTTGGACGTGTTTTCGGTTTTAATCCAACACTTGCCCTTAAGATTGCATTGGCTACTTTTTCAATAGCTTTCTCCTGACCAATAATTTTACTTGCTAGTCTCTCTTTCAAGTCTTTCATTTTTTGCTGCTCTGCTTTTTGTAGCTTTTGTACTGGGATTCCAGTACTTTTTTCAATAATCTCTTGGACCATTTCTACGGTAATATCTTTCGTTACACCGTTTGAATATTCAGATAATATTTGTTTTATTTCTCTCTCTTCATCACGAAGAATCGCCGCTTTTTCGTAGTGCTCTAATTTCGTTGCTTCTTGTTTTTCTTCAGCAATTTCTTTTAAGCGCTGGTTTAAATAGTTAATATCTAGCTCTCCGTGAGCAAGGTTTAGCATTGCACCGGCCTCATCCATTAAATCGATGGCCTTATCTGGTAAGAAGCGATCTTGAATATAGCGTTTTGATAGTGTCACACATGCTTTTAGGACATCATCCGAATACGTTACATCGTGATACTTTTCATATGCTGGCCGAATTCCTTTTAAAATTTCAAACGCCTCATTCACAGACGGTTCTTTCACGCTCACCGATTGGAAGCGGCGCTCAAGTGCAGGATCTTTTTCAATCATGCGATACTCTTTCATCGTTGTTGCACCAACAATTTGAATATCACCGCGCGCTAACGCTGGTTTTAATATATTCCCTGCATCCATTGAACCGTCAGACGTACCTCCAGCACCGACCATCATGTGGAGTTCATCAATGAACAAAATGACGTTTTCACGTTGTTGTAATTCAGCAACAAGTTTTTTCATTTTTTCTTCAAATTGTCCTCTGTAGGCTGTACCTGCTACAAGTGAACTGATGTCTAGCACATATACTTCTTTCGTTTTTAGTTTCGGCGGTACTTTGCCTTTGACGATTTGAAGGGCAAGGCCTTCAACGATCGCTGTTTTCCCGACACCAGCCTCACCAATTAAGACCGGATTATTTTTTGTACGACGGTTTAATATTTGAAGGATCCGTTCAATTTCTTGATCCCTGCCGATCACATTATCAATTCGCCCTTCTTTTGCTTCATTCGTCAAGTTCCGTCCATGTTGATCAAGAAAGCTAATTTTTTTTCGTTTCTTTGGCTTGGTTACATGGACATTTTTGTTTTGCTCAGGCTGGCTGCCATCTGTGTCCAACAGATTGAACATTTGGTTGTCAAGTTGGATGGAGCCGTTTTCCAATTTTTGTTTTGCGATATCATAACATTCCGCACACAAACTAATTTGACTTTGCCCCTGATTAAATGAGAAATTTAACTGATAACTCGCTACCGATGTTTGACAGTTTTGACAAAACATATTTCCAGCCTCCTTTTGCCTTTGACTATTTTTGACTATGAAGATAGAAAAAGGAGCCACTTCTACTAGTAGGCCCGGTGAATATTTTATTAAGTTTCTTTCTATTTTATTGTAATTCTTTTAACATTTCTACAGGTAATGGTTGGGTATATACCCAGCCTAGTAAACGTTTACTCCACCTTAAGTGCATTCAGAAAATCTCTCTATAAGTAAAGTGTCATTCCAAATTCCCAAATGTAGGAGTTTCTTTTGATTATCATATTTTTAATCAAATTTGAACCACTCTCTCTTAAATAGATGACGCTACAATATATTGGACAATAGAATAACTATATATAATATAGTAAGAGAAGATGATTTAATAATCTCTGAGAAAGGATGAGACCATGGAAGAAACAATCCTTGAAAATATCGTCGTTGCTTTTTCATCTGGAAAAGACTCCGTTTTCTTAGTCAACCAATTGTTAAAGGATCCAAAGTATAAAATCATATCGTTAGTGACAACCTGTACGAACAATGGAAACGTCACTAGTCACCACATTGATGAACTGCTAGTAGAAAAACAAGCGGAAGCCATTGGACTGCCTCTATACAAAATAAAAATGAACAAATTTACCACTGAGAATTTCGAAGATGGTTTAATCAGCACCATGGTTTATTTCAGGAAACATTTCGGAGTCACAAAAATCGCGTATGGTGACTTATTTTTGGAAGAGGTCAAGACCTATAAAGAAAAATTACTTGCGAAATACGGATTTGAATTGCTGCTGCCATTATGGGGACGGAATACGAAAACATTAGCTCGACAATTGGTGGAAGAAGGATGGAAAGCTGCTTGCATATCCATAGATTCAACGAAATTGTCGTCCGATTTTTTAGGGAAAACCTTAACAAAAGAATGGATAGAAGCATTGCCTCCTGATGTAGACCCATGTGGAGAGTACGGCGAGTACCATACCTTTGTATATTATGGACCTATCTTTCTATATCCTATTCCAATAGAAATTGACTATCAAATTATAAACGGAAGGGATCGTTGGAAATTCGTCGGAATTAAATTAAAAGGTGAGGAAGGTATGAGATGATGATGTTATAAAAAATACTTTTAGAAATGTGAAAAAGCAACGGAATTATTCCGCTGTCTTTTCCACTATTGCACCCTCATATCTATTCTTTTCAAGTATCCGTGCAGAGCTAACATTCGCATGAATTACGGTGGCATGGTGTTTCTGAAGATTAAGTGATTTAAATACCACTATTCATCATCATTAAAACAATTAGATTCATTTAGATTTAATCAAAACCATGATCCAATAATAGGATATCGAAAAGGACGCTCATTAAATGCTTTAACAATTCCAACAATCGGAGCTATTATAGCAATGAGTCCAAAAATAATGAGGAATGGAATCCCGATTAATATCCAAGAAAAAAAAGCAGACACTGAGATTAAAATACCGATCACAATATGAAATACCAAAGCCTGTAAGGATAAGCTTTTAATTTCTCGATCTGAAATAATAAAATATGTGATAATGGGAACTAGTATGGGTGCAAACCAAGTACTAGCATGAATCAATATTTTGAATCCCTTATTTTCCATTTAACATTTACTCCCCTTTGTATCGTAATATTTAACAAACCTTTATTCCTTAATCATTATAAAGTTTTGGTTAAACTATTACATCAGGCTATGAACTAAATCGTTATACGTCTTAGGTCGTAGCCCAAACCAAAATTCCAGTATGCGAACTATTCTTTTACATTTTCCAGCTACTGAGATTACTCCACTAAATGGCCAAATAAATTGAAAAAAGACGCTGATCCTTGCTACAGGAAAGCGCCCGTTTGTGGAAGACGTAAAACTACTTCCAGTATATAACCATATTGTAGAGATACCGATTGTATTTTGTACAACACATTCCCTTATAGTTTATAATTTCGCATGCTTTGATGATAGTTGGTTAGATCCTATTAATGAAAAAATTATCGACAAGATTAAAATAATAACAAAAAAGATGAAAGCATAACTGAAATGAGAGTACGATTCTAAAATGCGGCTTGATATGGCCGGTCCAAATGACATGCCCAGAAAGTTGATAAGATTATATATTCCTAAACCCATCGCATTTTTGTCCTTTTCTATCGTTTGTGGAATTTCAATATTGATTGCCACAGTCATCATTGTAAAAGCAATATAAATGGAACAAACGCCAAGTGTTGCGAATACAGATTGTCTTACACCGACAGTCGCCAATATCAGGAATCCGATAAGTTCTATGATCGCAGAATATCCTATAAGTTGCTTACTGCTTATGACATGCAGGCTCTTTTTTGCGATGAAACTTATCAAAAAGGCAAAGATTGAGATCACACCCAAAATAAAACCTGTGCCAATGGCTGAATGATGAAAACGCTGCTCAGTTAATAATGGGAATAAAAAGACAATTCCCACCATTGCTGAGTTATTAACAAAGCTTATCACAAGCAATCTGTTAAAAGCGAAATGTCCAAAAACAGATAGATCGACAAATAGAGCCAAATCTTTGCGGTTGCCATGAGTCATTAAACCAACTACTGACAGAGCAGTTATGATAAGGAGATAGCCATTCATTTTAACACCCAGAATAAACGACACAACGAAAATCAATAAATAAAATAACCCGACGAAGTCAAAAGGAAGGGTTACTTTTTTCCCGTTGGCATACCCGGAAGGCATAACCATAAATAACCCGATGAGTGTCAGAACCACCAACAACATCAATAAAAACAAAGAATGCCAGCCCCATAAGAAAGTAAACGTGCCGCCAATCAAAAATCCTATTCCTGAACCTAATGATAAACATCCACTAATTAACGTTAATGCCAGTTCTCTTTTAGATGCTGTCATATATTGATTGGCGATAATCATGGACAAGGCAATGAAAGCACTACCTCCAGCAGATTGAATAATCCTTGCAATGATCACAAAGATATACTGATTGGTTATAGAACCAATCATGGAACCACTCACGAACATACACACACCGAAGATTAATAAGGTCTTAAGTTGGTAGTATGACGCCAATTTACTGTAAGTAATAGAACCGAAGGCAATGACCAATGTATATAAAATCACAACCCAACTAATCATTGAAGTTGTTACCCCTAGTTCTCTTTTCATATCTACAAGTGCCACATTAAACAAAATTGAATTCATCACACCCGATAAAACGATGAAACATAAGGTTAAGATAAGTCCATTTTCTTTACTTTTCATCTTCATATTTTTTTCTCCTTCTCACATCGTTTTAAAGTCATAAAACATTATGACTTTAGAATAAAAAAAAGTGGCTACATCAGAGCGTAGCCAAAAACCCCGGTAAATAATAATCAAATATCTCTTTGTTTAGCGTGACATACTTTGTCACACCTTCACGTTCAATCAGTACTAATTGTGCGTCGGATAAAATTTTCAAATGATATGAACCGTTTGACTTACTGATCCCTAAACTCCTTCCAATTTCCGAACACATAGGGCGATTGCTCTCGTGAAATAGTAAACGAATCATCTGTATTCTTTTCTCATCCGCCAACGCATTAAATATCTTAATGCGTTGTTGATCATCCAATTGTTTTAATACCATAAAACTATTATATAAATTAGCTCAAATTTGTCAAACCATTTTGGTGGAATTCAAATCTACTTGTGTATTGCTGCTTTCACTATTGTCTATCAAAGATTACCTTTAAATTTACATTGTAACAACATGGGTTTACTCCATTATCTGGCCCGTTTGTGGAATAAGAAAGGAAATAGGAAACTCCAATTCTATAGTATTAGTGCATCCTATTGTTATACGTTTGTTAAACTTATATACAATATTTGAAATAGAAAAATACTAAAAAATAGTCGGTACCATTCCCCCATCCATACGGATTGGAGAACATTTAAATGCGGATGCATAAGGACTACACACAAATGTAGTTAATCTACCTATTTCAATTGGCTTGATAAACCGTTGTATTTCAGATTGAGGTAGGTTTGTAGCCATAAATTCTTTCTCTTTTTCTGAAAAAGTCATATTATCATTAGGGTATATACCCTCAATTATTTGATGAACATTTTCAGAGAGTGTTGGTCCTGGCATGATCGTATTGACTGTAACTTCTGTTCCTTTTGTTAATTTAGATAAGCTTTTTGACAATGATAAAAGCATTGATTTTGTCATGCAATACTGAGGCATTTGTCCTGAAGGCATGATTGCTTCTTCACTCGCAATAAAGATAATGCGTCCATAATCATTTTTTAACATTTTAGGTAAATAAAATTTAGATAATCCATTTGCAGCAAGAACATTAGTACGGAAGTATTTTTCCCATACTTCATCGTCAATGTCCTCATATTGCATAATTTCATAAATACCCATATTGTTAACTAAAATATCAATTGTGGGGTATTTTTTAAATAAAGCTTCTCTTTGTTGAATATCGACAATATCGGCTGTAGCATTTTGAGGAGAGGTAGCCGGGAAATCCGATTTAATTTCATTTACGATTCGTTCTACCTCTTCATAATTTCGTCCATTAATTAGTACATTGACACCTTCTTTGGCAAGTTCAATGGCAATTGCTTTACCTATACCTTTCGTTGATCCAGTAACTAATGCTGTTTTATTGTTTAATCCCATATCCAAAATACATTTCTCCATTTCATTTACCTTTTATGATTATAAAAAGTTAATATAAAAAAACGCTCCTTTGAGGTTTTAATTAGGTTAAACTTTTTTAATATCGTGTTAAAAAATTTACTTTTAAGACACAGTTAATTTATCGGATTTTCACCAAAATGTTCAGTACGCCAATTTGAGGGAGTATCACCTTCCCAAATGCGGAAGGCGCGGTAAAATGAGTTCTGGTCTTCATACCCAATCATGAAGGCTACTTCTTTAATATCGAACGAAGGGTCTGCCAAGTACTCTCGAGCCAACCCATGTCGGACTTGTGTCAAAAGATGCTTGAAGCTCGTGCCTTCGTCAGTAAGACGTCGCTGTAAGGTACGATCGCTCATCCCCAACTCGCTTGCGACAGTCTGAATGTCAGGACGCCCTCCTGCTAGGCCGCGTTTCATGATCCACTTGACCATTTCGGTGATTGAGCGACTGCGTTGCTGCTCATCCAACGATTTGTCCAATACGGGAGTCAGAATCTCCAGCAACTCTTCGTTGTACGAGACAAAGGGGAGGTCTAGATCTCCTCGATGTAGCGTCAACCTGTTACAATTTGCACCAATCCGGATATGGCAGCCGAAGTAAGCTTCGAGTGCCTGTATGTCTCCCATCGAGTGCGAAAATTCGACAAATTTCGCCATCAACGGTTTACCTGTGCCTCGACGTCCAAGCTCCAAAAGAAACGCCAGAGTGATTCCAACCAGCATCGGTGGACCAGGTTGCTCGGCATACAACCAATCTAGTTCAATGGTACAGTACTCACTTCCCTCGGTGATACGTAAGCTTTCAGGGGGACACAGTTGTTTGTACCGTGCCATTCGTTTTAGAGCGTCACGGTAGTCACGAGCATGGTAAGTCGCTAAGACTGCGGGTGGGTAATGCGCTGTATCAAAGACGGTCGTAAGCTTGATAATTCCTTCGGCGGTGTCCTCAATGAGATCCGAATAAGCCTGCCAAATCGCGAAATATTGGTCGGTAGTAACAACTGGGTCATTAATAATGGTGAGCGGTAGTCGTGCTTTTCGAGCCACGTCGTGGGGGGCAATCCCTAATTGATGTATGCCTGCCCAAAATCCTGCCGGGATTTTAATACGAGTATGAGACTTCATAATGGGTCCTCCTTTAGCTATCTACACATTCACTAGTTTTGGTTGTGATTGTGTTTTGCCTAGTTAACGGGACAGATATTATATTACCTATTCCACGTATCCTTGTAACTAGCAAAGGGCGACATTTTACTAGCCAACTACGTCGAATAAATCCGTTAGTAATAGGTTCCATTAACGTAATGAAGCTGCCATTTATACAGGCAGCATCATTAATAGACACCCTAAATAATCCTATTTACCTAAGTGGTTTAAAAATGTATTAGTGTTTTTGTTATTTGTACCTACTCATCAGAAAGCCACTCATTATAATCTCGGGCTTAAATTGATTCTTAGCATTAAATTAATTTACCCGGTTTCAATATGTCTATACTTCACAATATGGCCCTTATAGAAACTTATTTTTTCTTTTACAAACGATTTGTATTGGGTTTCCATCAGGTTCTTATACCCAACCCGACCTTAGTGTCACTCCACATTCTGTTAATAATGTCCGATGTTTCAATTCATCTATTAGCCATAATTCCCGTACCTAATAACACCAATAATTAATAACAACACTAATACAAATATGCCTATTGTTCCGATTAAAGCTAAAACATTCAGGATTTTATTTGCTTTTGTACGAAACAGCTTACGAAATACAATATAAACTCCAACTCCAATCATTCCACCTAATGTATTTCCCATAAGGTCAGTTATATCGCTGCCTCCTATAGCAAAGGTGAATTGCAATACTTCGAATAACAAACTAACTCCCGCTATTGGTACAATCTTTTTCAAGAAAGACCAACTTGGTTTTAGCATACTGATATAAATTCCAAATGGGATAAAGGCAAATACGTTATAGATGATTTCACCAACATCTATTTGATCGTTTTTAATAACTGAACCAGCAAAAGGGATTAAGTTGATTCCCCTAAAATCCGTGAAATGACGCAAGTCTTGAAAGGAAAATTGCATTTTAAAGAGGATAATCCATATTAATACAAATAAATATACAGCCAACAAGCCAGTAGTTATTTTATTTTGATTAGTTTTTGATTTTTCCATATAAATCCACAATCCCTACATACAATTTAAGCTTTTATTCTAGTTTACTATCTGATTTTTACTATTATTTTCCCCTTCGCCCTTCCTGACTCCGCATATTCCATCGCTTTTTGAGCATCTTCAAAAGGGAAAACTCTATCAATTATCGGTTTGATTTTACGTGTCTCAATAAAGTTAGCTATGATACGTAATTGCTCTCCACTTGGCTTCATAAACAAAAACGTGTATTGAACATTATGCTTTTTTTCAAGCTTAGTAATTTTATGACTTGCTGCTGAAAACAACAACGTTTTTAAAAATCCTGAACCGTATTCTTTACCAAAACGAGCATTCGGTAATCCCGAAACGGAAACAATTTTTCCTCTGCTTTTGATCACTTCAAATGATTTTTCGAGTATCTCGCCCCCAAGTGTATCAAATACGGCATCATAGTTTTTCAGTATCTCTTCAAATCTTTCTTTCTTGTAATTTATAATTTCATCTGCAGCACCAAGAGACTTTACTAAATTCGCACCAGCAACACTTGCAGTTGTTGCAACAGTGGCACCCATTAATTTGGCTAGTTGAATAGCAAAGGTACCGACACCACCAGCCCCAGCATGAATTAAAATCTTTTGCCCCTTTTGTAATTGCAAAATGTCTGTTAGGGCTTGATAGGAGGTTAACCCAACCAGCGGGATCGATTCTGCTTCTTCAAAGCTCAAATTTTTAGGTTTTAAGGCGATGTCATCTTCATGAATAGCGATATATTCAGCAAAAGTGCCGATTTTACTCTTACGTGGACGTGCATATATTTCGTCACCAACTTTAAAACGAGTTACTTTTGCACCAACCTTTGCAACGACACCAGAAAAGTCATTCCCTAAGATAAGAGGCATTTTATAGTTAACTAACAATATGTAATAAAGCTTACTCAAAGAGTAAGCCTAACCTCTATAAACACTATCACATGTTCCAGGTTTTGGTTCATAAAAACAATGTTCTTTAAATTGACCAGTATGAGGTTGACCATACCATGTTGGTGGACATGGAGCATGTGGATTAAAATACCAAAGAGCATATTTCGCAGGATGAACTCTCCAACCATTTATATTTTGTTGTGCTAATCTTCTTTCAGAGGTTCTTGATCTTTGATAAAAAACATTCCCTTTTTGCACTGCTTCAAAAGAATAATTTCCTCCTTGTATTTGAAATATTACATCATGAATATTGTTTACATCTTTGAAATCTAAGCATTCTGCAACAACACGATTTATTATAACATTTCCAACATATAACATTCCTTGCTTTCCTTCGCCTTCTGCCTCTGCTCTCATCATTCTTGCCATTTCATCTACTTCATGACTTCTAGCCCTTACTCTTGCCATTTCATCACCTCCCAAAAATATAGTATGAAAAAAAGCCTGCATCAATGTCATTGTTTAAATAATAAGAATGCTTTGTTACCTTTATGCAACTGTACTCCCTGTTACTTGAATAAGAAAAAAGCGATCCTTCATTATTGAAGCATCACACTCGTTAGTTGAACAACTCCATGGCTTATAAACGGTTCATAATTTCATTTGGTTAGAGATACCGTTCTCAATAAAAATAGTTGCCCAATCCATTCATATATCCTTTTTCATTCATATTTGAAGTTAGGTGGGCTACTAGGCATTCATCCAATCCAGCTTTGACCCTCAGCATAAACTGGTTATTAGTCTAATTTCAATAAGGAGTGAACTTCGAAATATGGAAAATATACGACAAATGCCACTCTATTCCCTGAGTCCCTGGGGTCTTGAAAATTGTATCTATCGTTTCACATATTTGTGGCTTAGAAACGGCGATAATTTCTGGTTTTTTTTGACGACTGTCGGGCATCAAAGAGCTTATGGCTATAGGTTTTTCGGCGGAAGATGGAATCAATATTCGGTTGCTTTAAGAGATATTGTTAACTTCCATTGTTCTCCTCCAACTCCAACTCTATATTAAACACTGCGTCTGACCTTCGTAATTGTATCGTCCAGTCTTACTTTAGAAGGTTCTGGGCTTTTACATTCGATTTGAGCTTTATTTTAGGACCTTTTTTTGTTGAAACCATCTGGATTTTCGTTTACATTCGGATTAGCCAAAACACATCTTTTTCACTGCCATTTGCTATGCCCTTGTAATTTATGGCTTCCAATTATTCATAACTCATAAAAAATCCAGTAAGTAAGTAAAACTGGATTTTTTTCGTCGTATTTTGGGTCAAATAAAACATTTAATAACAACTTCTTCTTGAAGTAAACTGCCCCGTTCGCAAAACTGGCCTCCCCTTCATTAAGTCACAACTAATTATCAAGTTGTATGAAATCCTGCGAATAAGCGAGTATTCGTGAAAATCATATTTATCTGAAGGAGTTTAAGTGCATCATTTCACAATCTTTACTTTCATTAAAAAGGTTTCCTTGAAATATAGAGCTCTTTCACACACGGCCACAAAATTATTTTATTCCTCTAATTACTAGTATTGAACAACTCACCACATATCTGGTTTGTTTCAACTTTCCGTGCTTGAGATTAATCGTATAGTTCCAGTTAGTGTTGGGCAAAGTTAAAAAAGCAACTTCAATAATTATGAGAGGGAAAGTTTATGAGACCCAGTTTTTCCATTCAAGAGACTTACCACCAACTCCTAGAAGCTTTTTCTTACAGCTCGGATTTAACTATGAAAACAATGAGCTTTCCACCATACGAATATGCGCTTTTTTACTTGGATACAATGGTCGATTCGAAAGTTTTTCAGGAACATATTGTAAAGCCGGTGTCACTAAGACCTGATACGAATCCCCAAGAAGTTATCACAGTCCAGGATATGAAGGAGACCGTGGACTTTCATGAGGCTGTGAAGGCACTCGTACAAGGGAAGACGGTATTGCAAAAGGAAGGAGAAAGTGTTTTATTACTTCTCGGAACTGAGTTACACAAAGAGCGTCAGATTAATTTTCCTATGAATGAACGAGTGCTTCGGGGGTCAAGAGAAGCCTTCGTGGAGCATTTGGAAACGAACATCAATCTGCTTAGGCAGCGGATTGCCTCACCTGATCTTGTCGTTAAGCACTTCACCATAGGACATGTTTCGCAAACTAAGGTTTCAGTCCTTTACGTTAAAGGGATAGCAAATCCGAAAGTTACTAACTTAATTGAGCAAAGACTGCAAAAAATAGATATTGATAGCATTTACGCTCCTGGGTTCATCCAGGAATTCGTCCAAGACAGACAATTTAGTTTATTTCCGCAAATGCTGACATCAGAGCGGTTAGATCGGACGAGAGCATATTTAATGGAAGGAAAAGCCGCTATCATTATGGAAGGCTCTCCTGATGCGTCAATAATGCCGGTATCGTTCTGGGCTTTTTTTCAATCCCCGGACGATTATCAAATCAATTGGTTGATTGGCAGTGCAATTAGACTGTTGCGTATCGCCTGCTTTTTTATTGCTCTCGGATTACCTGGATTATATACTTCGCTTATTATATTTCAATCATACGTTCTTCCAATGAATATGGCTTTGACTTTTCAAGGCGCATTAAAATATATCACGTTTCATCCCGCGTTTGAGGTGATACTCTTGCTGCTTGCGCTTGAAATATTAAAAGAAGCGGCGGTGCGGCTTGCAAGTCCTGTAGGACAAGTTATAGGGGTTGTGGGAGGCATTATCATCGGAACATCGGTCGTCCAGTCCAATTTGTTTTCAAATACGTCCGTCGTTGTCGCTGCGTTTACTGGCATGGCGTCATTTCTCATACCTTCTTACGAAATGAGCAACTCCGTCAGACTCCTTAGCATTCCAGTGACCTTGCTTTCAGCGCTTTTTGGCCTTGTGGGACTTGTTTTCTCCTTTCTTATGCTGAATATTTATTTGTGTCGAATGAACTCTATGGGTCTTCCCTATTTTTATCCGGCGTTCGCCGATAGTGGAGTGAAAGATACGCTTATAAGAGCGCCCGTTTGGAGCTTAAGAAAACGTCCGAAGGAAGCTGCTCCAATTAATCCGCAGCGACTCGGAAATCCCGAAGGGTGGAAGGAATAAATGAAGGAGGAGTCTATTTCCAACCGGCATCTTCTATTCCTTGTTCTACTTATGCAAATAGGCAGCAGAATATTGTCTTTGCCTTACGTAGAGGCGAAATATGCAGGTATTTATGGATGGCTGGCTGCTCTTATCGGAGGAGCTGCCTCTCAATTAAGTATTATGCTGATTTGGAAGCTTGGAAAACGTTATCCAAGTCAGCATATCTTTCAATATGTTTATACGATTGCAGGCAAACCGATTGGTAGTGTCTTAACCCTCCTATATGCAGTTTACTTTTCCTATAGTGCGCTCATTGTCGCACTGTTATATATCGAAAAGCTCAGCCGATGGGTATTGCCTAAGACCCCCTGGTGGGTGCTGCTACTCTTAATTTTTATAGTTAGCGGTTATGCGGCCATGTCGTCATTGCGATTGCAGTCTTTCATCAGTCTTTCACTGGTACCTATCCTCTTTGCAGGATATTTGGCGATAGTAGTTAGCGGACTTAGAGAAGCAGATGTCCGTAATGTTTTACCTATAGGGCACAGCGGGGGCTCTTCATTTGTAAGTGGCGTATTTCAAGTTTACAGTGCTGGTTTTGGATATGACCTGCTCTTGTATGCATTCCCTTTTGTAATAAGCCAAAGCAGTAGAAAGATTCTGGGAGCGATGACTTGGGCAAATGGCTTGACAACCCTATTTTATGTGACAGTTATTTTAATTTGTTCTTTAAACTTCACTCCCGACCAAATGAGCAGCATACCAGAACCAACTGTATTCATATTAAAGCAATTACGATGGGATGTTGTGCAAAGCATAGATATGTTGTTTATTGCATTATGGTTTTCCATTCTTGCAGCTACCGTATATGTTTATCTTTTTTTGGCCGCCAAAGCACTATGTCATATCGGAGCTGTTCACAAGAAAAAGCATGTCCAATGGGTTTGGATATGCACAGGAATCTGCTTTACGATTGGATGCTGGATGCCAGAAGGAAATGTGATAAATGCCGTATCGGGGAAACCATATGAAATAATGAGTATAGTTTGTATAGTTTTCATACCGCTCATTTTATTGCTCATACCTAAACTTTCACGTTTGAGGGGGAGAAATATTTGAAAAAACTTTCATTCTCCTTTTTAATTTTGCTTATGTTATGCGGATGCTGGGATCAGCAAAATTTTAAGAACCTCCAAATGATTGATGTGATTGGATTTGACAAGGCGAAGAAGTCCGAAGGTATGAAATTAAGCCTCGCCATTTCCTCACTATATGAAGCGCATCAGGGTGGAGGAAAGCCGGATATGGATGTAATTACGACACAAGGATCTAGTTTAGCGGACGCTATTGAAAACACAGATTTAAGGGCACCTGGAGTGCTGACTTTTAATCAAACCCGTATGTATATCATGAGTAAATCGTTCGCATCCGACAATCCGATAGAGAAAATGAAAGTATTAGGACAGGTCGCCACCTGCCCATTAACATCAAGTGTTGCTGTGTATGACGGAGAAGTTTCCGAATTGCTTGCAAAAAAAGAACTAAAGAAAAAAACGATTACAAATTATTTGGCTATTTTAATAAAAGAGGCCGAGTCTATTAACTTCATTCCCAAAGAGACCCTGCTCCGGTTTCTTTTTGCAAAAAATGACCCCTATGTTGATGTTGCATTACCATTAATTAAGTCCAAAGGCGATACTATATCGCTGAATGGGACGGCTTTATTTCGGGAAGGAAGTTACTCAGGAGTAGATTTGTCCCCAACTCTGACAAAAATAGTTTTGCTTATGAAAGGAGTGGCGGGAACAGGCATTCATCTCATCGTAGATATGGATGGAGCCTCATATGATGTATTGATAAAAAAGGCCAGCAGTAGCATTGTAGTCAGCTCCAAGGATAATAAGGTTACTGAAATCATGCTGCCATTAAAAATACAAGCACAATTACTGGATTCTCATTCAAACAAAAATCCACTGACACAAGCAAAGCTGAACAATTTAGAGAAGATGCTGACAAATGAAATAAATTATCAAGCGCTTCAAGCAATCCAGACTTTACAGAATGCAAATTGCGACTATCTAGGACTCGCCCGTGAACTTCATGCTTATCATCATGTGGAATGGAGTAAGATGAACTGGCGAAAGGAATATCCAGGATTAAAGATTCGTCCTGAAATTAAACTTCGGATATTAAATTCTGGAGTCATGTTCTAAAAGACAGCTTTTAATGACAACACCCATGAATACGACACATTTATCATTAATTTGATCTCCATTAAATGTAGAGTAGTTGAGGGAACCCCAACGCCAAGCCAGCATTCAAAGTTAATCTGGTTAAAACGAGAAAACTTAGATTCGCTTAAGTGGGCACCAGCGGATGTTCCAGCAGTTGAGCAATTAATCCAAAAAAGTATAGTCTTCTCAAAATGAGAAGACTATACTTTTTTGGAGATATAATCACCGCTGCTTAATAAAGATAATTCTTACCTAGTCGGGTCGTGACAGACATCATAAAGGAATCTCTTGGTTACGAAGTGTAACTTGTACCTCTTCCTCACAATATTGAATAAAGTTTACGATATTTCCAACAAGCTCGTGGTGGTAGATTTCTCCGTTTTCTCTAGTAGAAACAGTAGGATCCCCAACTACACCTATATTCAGGGCGCCTTCACGGTATGCTGCAACATCACTAGGAACAAAGACACGATCTCCTCCTGAATAAGGGTCGTGCTGAAGGAACGGATGTTTCTGATGCACATTCTTTACTGCATTTTCCTCTTCACATAGTTCTGGGTGTATATAGTACATATGCGAAGTTTCCATTTCGGCAGCATGACCAATTCCACCCGCCTCGGACTGGCGAATCCTTCTTCCCACCTGCTCAGCAATATAAAAAGGGTCGGCAATGGCAATAAAAGCACCAGTTCGATTTCTTAGTTTCGTAGCGGCGATTTTGAGCGGCGGAAGGTTCGCTTCTCTGTGGCCATTGATCAAGATAATTTTTTCAAATCCGTGATAAACCAAGCTTTGGATAATATCCATCGCTACATTCGTAAGTGTTTCTGGACGAAGGGTAATCGTTCCCGGAAAAGCCATGTGGTGCGGTGCCCATCCTACCCAAGTAGGGGGAGCCACTAATGTTCCCGTTTGAATAGCTGCCTCTTCTGCTACCTTAATCGCCACTAAGGAATCGGTCCCCATAGGCAAATGCTTAGCATGCTGTTCTACACTACCGAAAGGAACAAGAATTGTCTTTTTACTTTCTAAATAACGTTCAACATCTTCCCATTTATTTTCCTGTAACCATACACTTTTCATTGATCATCCTCTTCTTTCCATAGTTAGTCTATTAATTTAAGCTTCTTGGGCCTTTGCCTCATCTTCACTCATTTCCTCTTTCTTGCCACGGAAAATGAAGTAAACTCCAACCCCGGTTAACAGCCAAATACTCCCCCAGAGAATCGCCTCTGGTTTGAGATAGTACATCTCAATCAAGGTTCCCACAATCCCTAGGACAGGGAGAAGGATACCAAAGGGGACCTGGAAAGGCCGTTTCACATCTCTTCTTTTGAATCGAAGGATAATGACGGATACGTTGACTCCTATAAATACAACCAATGCCGTAAAGACACCTGCTGAAGCAACCAGTCCTAAATTTCCGGTAAGCGTTAGCAATAGAGCGAAGATACCAGTTACGAGTGTAGCTGTACTTGGCGCTTTAAACTTTGGATGTATTTTTCCAAAAAATGACCAAATTTGTCCCTGTCTTGCCATGGCCAATCCAACCCTTGGTCCACCAATCATACAGCCTAGTCCAGATGTGATCGTAGCCGCCACCCCAGCTGCTGCAACAAAACTTGAAGCCCAGCCAGAGGTCACTACCTCTAAAGCAGAAGCCAATGGTGCCTTTAATGTTGGAAGAACATCCGTTGGGACAAGTGTAACGGATACCCAACCGACTAAAGCATAGAGGATTACCACAGTAAAAATGGCCCAAACTGTAGCACGCGGTACGTCGCGATATGGCCTTTTTGCTTCTTCTGCAACGGTTGTGATGGCATCAATATGAATTTGTCCAAAGGCAATGATCGCAGCAGCTGCTATTAATCCAGCGATTCCATGCGGCAAAAATGGCTGTTGATGAATCGGTGCAGGCAACTGAGGATGCATAAACCCAAGAACAATGAACAAAATCAGAGCAAACACCTTAAAAACAACAAGGAGATTGATAACCCCTTTGGAAATGGCAATTCCTCGATATAAAAGCGCAATCGTAAGAACCCCGAGAATACATGCCCATACGGTTACAGAAAGATTGGGGACAAAGAAACGAGCATACAACCCGAAACCAAGCCAAACGGCAGCCCCTACTGCAACATATTGAGTCAAAAGAGTCCAACCAATGACCGAACTTACAAGATCGCCTACTCCCTTACCTAATGTGGAGAAGGCCTGTCGGCAATATTCGTAGCTAGCTCCCGCACTCGGAAACATCGAGGACAGCTCAGCGTACGATAACGCCGTAAATGTAGCAATGGCACCCGCAATGATAAAACTCAGAAATAAACCAGGGCCTGCAGGTTCTGCTGCGACTCCGGTCAAAACGAAAATCCCCGTTCCTATCAGAGCAGCAACACCTAAAGAATAGAGATCCCAAAAAGATAGCGTTCTGTTTAGTTTCTGTTTCTCCAAGCAAAATCCCCCTTTATAAAAATGAATTAAAACCCACCATTTCATTAATTGAAATGACTATTCCGAATATTAACATTATAGAACATTAGAAATATTATGTAAATTAAAATTCAAAATAAAAAGGATATCTGTTTTCCAATTCATAAAGATTGGAAAACAGATATCCAATGGGTCTACATTCCCTTTAATTTAAACGAGATATTAGCCGAGCACCTATTTAATGCTTCAATAATCTGCTGTATACTTCCCTCGCTAAAGTCATTTTCCAAACCAATTACACTAAGAGATGCTACAGCAGAATAATAATGGTCGAAGATTGGCACTGCGATGGCTATAGTGCCTTCATGCAACTCGCCCTTGCTAATCTCATATCCCTTTTCTTTAATCGTTTGAAGTTGTTGTTGAATCTGTTCTATACTATTCATAGTTTTTTCGGTAATCGGCCGATAGGCAAATTTGCTTAGCAGTTTAGTTTGTTCATTTTCAGGGAGGAAGGCCAATAGCACTCTAGGACAAGCTGCCGCATACAAGGGAGCCCTTCTTCCAATCTCCGGGTAAACCCGAATCGGTTTCAATGACTCTATTTTATCTATATAGACTGCATCCAGACCATCTCTAATTGCAAGCTGAACGGAAAGCCCCGTCTCGTCACGAAGGTCCTTCATGATATCGCGCGCTGCCTCACGAAGATCCATTTGTTCTACGACAAGATGGCTTTTTTCAATAAAGCTCCAACCAAGGGAAAATTGTACTTCACCACTTGTTTGTTTTCTTTTGATATAGCCAAATTTCTCAAGCGAACAGATCATTCGAAATGCCGTAGAGCGAGAAAATCCCGTACGTTCCGAAATTGCGTCAAGAGTTAAAAATGGATTCTTTCGGTCAAAGCACTCTAATATTTCAAGCGCTTTCTCTACGCTGCCGCTTTTGCTTGACTTACCATTCATGAGCTAATCCTCCCAATTGACTTTCCTATCTACTTTAAAAGCCTACTAAAAATTCAATCTATTGTAAACTTTTATATGTTTGTCCACCTGTTGAGGTCACCTAAAATCGTGGTTATCTTATCTAAAAAAAGTGAAGAGTCTGGCCCTATGAAACCTGGCAATTCGGGGCGTGACAGCATCAAAATTAAGGTGCCAAAAATCGGGGATTCATACGAAGCAATGGCGTCAGATGGTACCACATTCGTATAGCACTGTATCGGCAGTACGCCAGAAGTGGCAAAAAAGATGGCGTTATATCGTTTGCACCAGGCATACGAACAAGGAGTAATAAAAAGGGCCGAATGGCCCTTTCGCTTATAACAAGATCGATTCATTAATCTTTCAACCTTTAAAACCAACAATAATTTAATTCCACGATGATGTAAATAGCGCATCCAATTATCAACTTTTTTAAACTGTTTATCATCCGTAACTAAAATTAGCAGATTAAGTGTACTCTTAGGCATTACCTTCGTTTCTCCACTTTTGTAAGTTGTTAAAAACGTCTTGAGTTATTTTTACTGCTCTATGTGGACAATCACCATGTACATGTATACCTATAGCTTGATAATTACTATCATCGATCCAAACTGGACCTCCACTGTCTCCTTTAACTGTGTAAAGCTTATAAGCTATATATCGATCGTATAAAGGGGGGTTTTGAATATAGCCCAAGCTATACCACTGGGTAGCTAATTCAGCACCTACTTTGTCTGATGGATAACCGGCAATTTTTATAGGCTTGTCCAAGATAGCAGAATCGCCAACTTTATAGCCAAAATATCCAGTTCTCTCCCCCACCTTTTCTGATAATATTAAAGCACCGTAATCATACTCGCTATTAAGTTGTTCAGTCCACCCTTTTACTGAACGAAATTTATCCTGAGTAACAGTAAACGTTCCGAAGGGTGGATCTCCATCAGCAATACTTCCATTTTTTCCTGGGATAACGGTGATTTCTTTGTTCCATTTTCTTAAATCACGATTAAACACAATGTGTCCTGCAGTAATGACGGTCCCTTTGCCGCTTAGCCAACCACTTCCGACGCCTATTCCTCCATTAGCATCTGTTATAATTAACCAACAAATTGCGCTATGAGGAAATATTTTTGTATCAAATACTCGTTTTCTGGTATCAGATGTGCCACAAATGTCTGTTTCTTTTTCACTAAATTGGGATTGTGCAATAGAAAGTAACTTTGAAATATCCAATTGTATTTTAGTATCATTTGCTTTAAAATCAGCACTCAGATCCCCTGCAAAAAATCCTGCCTCATTTTTATTATTTTCTAGCAATTCTGAATCAATAATAATAGGTCCCTTATTACTTACTGGATCATGGTAGCTCATTATTTTCCGTCCCCTTTAACATCATAACTACTGGACCGGCCTGTATGAATATTCAACTCTAACCTTTTGCCCTTCAAACTCAAACCATCCTAAACTACCACTATACACATGATTATACTGGATGTTACTCTCAGGACGTGACTTATAATACCATCCTAAATCATCATCTGGGGTGGTATCATCATCTTCCATTAAATGGGCTTCAAAGAACAACCACTGGTTGGGATAAAGTGGTAATCTAACAGATCTTTCAATTATAAATGCACCATGTTCACCGATGTTAACTCCCTGATCATCTTCTTTTCTCCACATTATCTCCCTATTTAAGTTCATTTCATGGTCAGTTGATCCTGTTCCTACCCAAATAGTACCACGAACTTCTATGTTTGAACCGTCGTCATTACCTATGTCTTCACAATAAATACGATGTATTGTAACCTCAACCATTTTAGGCGCTACTCTTTCATCTCCTGTAACATCAACCATTTTAGGCACTGCTTTTTCATCTTCTGTAACATCAACCATTTTAGACACTACTTTTTCATCTTCTGTAACATCAACCATTTTAGACACTACTTTTTCATCTCCTTTAAAGGCTTTTGCTAACAATATTAATATGTATAAAATTAATTTTGATATAAGGAGCAACTTATGTTAATTTTTAGGAGGACACATCAGCCAACGATTGTTATATTTATAAAAAGCGTGCTTATTTTATGTTGCTGCATCCTCAAACAAACCTCCCGTTTGTTTAAGTACAAATTCTTCCCATTCCCCTATGTGAAAAATAACAAAATGAAGGAACTATAACGTTCCAACCTTTTTTTGGATTTTAGTTATGGTTTTTGTCTGTTAAAAGTGTGAATAATCTTGTGCTCCTCATTGCAGAAAACTTGGGTATTACCATCATAAATAGGGTAATTGTCTTAGAAAATGTCTCAAAAAAAGGAAATCTAACTGATAAACCTCTTTTTAATTTAAAAGATGTTTACCACCCAAATTTTTTGTTTACTAAAAATTATGGATAGCATCGAGTGTTACATTTAACGGTTACCGTTGGACCTTTCGCATAAAAATAACCACAGAATATAGTATATTCCCCTCTGTTACATGTTTCGGGATTACTTATACGTTGCCCACTATTATCTATTTCCGTAGCCCAGGTGCCTCCTGGTTTGTGTCCCCACTCCCATTCAGGTCCGTTCTGGATACATCGATAGAAGTGAAAATCCGTAGGTGTGCTTGGCTTAATCGCTAATCCAATAATTAATACGTTCGATGCACCTGGCCAACAACTATGGTGATTCCAACCATCTGCAAATAGACCACCTTGTACCTCACTACAATTAATATCCCTTGCCGGACGACCTCCTTGTAGCCCAGGATAAGCATAGCGACCAGCTGCAACATGATTGGCGGCATAGGCATAGCAATTACTATGTTTAACGTTATATGTATAATTGAATAGATTTGAATCACGACCACTAAAATAATTAGAATGGCAAGTCTCCCATCTAATGGCCCGCAAGATTTCATCATCAGCTGGGTCATCAATTTCACGGGGAGTTGGTACTAAAATAGCTCCCCTTGAAGTCTCTATAAAGAGATCTTCCGGTACTCTACTACGGTGATTTTCTGACGTTTTCAGAAGCCAATCAGCTGCATGCTTCGATGATTTACTTCCAACCCTAAACTCACTAGGAAATGGCTTCTCCAATGTTCGATTTGTTCTGCTCCAAATACCCTCTTCCGGTTTAATTTCTCTGAGAATTAATCCACGGTAGCCTAGGCCAAACTGCTCTTCAGACGTATAAACCGGTGAAACTTGTGTTGGATCAGAAAGTAATATATCTAGTAGTTCCTTCTCCTCTTCCTCAGTTAAAACCCATGTTGGATTGGGTCTTCCTGAAAAAATATCCAATTCAACTTCTAACATACTAGATCCTCCAAATTAAAATTTATTGTGTAGGTTCCATGATTTTATTCTCTAATATCATTACCCTAACAAACTTAAATATTTATTCGTAAATAATTGGCGGAATTCTAAGTAGTTTTATAAGCAAACTAAGGATATCGCTAAGCTACAAACCATCTTGATTCCAAGCCTGAGAGCACGCTGAGCTATATCGGGATTACCCAAGAAGAAATCGAGGACAGCCTGAATGACTTCGTTTTATCTTCTTCGAAGAAAATAGAATTCCCTTTCCCAAAATAAATATACGGTTCAGTTTGGAGGATGGGTTTTTATGTTCAAAACCAAACTGTCTCTGTATCTAAGAAAGATAAAAAGACCAAGCCGTTTATCTTGCTTGGTCTTCCTCCGCCAGGAGTTATTAAATTCGCGGACTTACCTATTTTTTAGATTTTCTGTCCCGCATCAATTTGGCCAAATCCCCCATTCCCAAACGGAAGGATTCGTATCTAACCTTATGTACGCCGTAGCCCTCTAAATCATCATATCCCCGAATGTTATTGGATGTAAAACATTTGTATCCTTCTAGAACTTTAAATATTTCTATATCCACGTACAAATTCCTGTTTAAATATAAACGGAAAAGTTCGTGTGTTTCAATGAATGGTTCAGATGGATTCATGTGTGAAACTCCTTTCAGATATGCCATAAGCACCGCGATTATGTTATTTGAACATAAGACACCTATTTTTTGATCTTCTTGCGGGATCTCTTCCGGCTCTTTAGCAATTGCTCCCTCCTTGGATGGAGGACGAAAGAGAGTGGGTTGCTGCCGAGTTCCCCGGTAATCTTCTTTAATTGGTCGGCATTTTGCAGCTTCGTATTAAAGGATGCTAGCCGGCAAGGAACAGTGATGATGAGACCGTTCCGTAACGTGACTTTAGTTTTTAGATAAAAGCCGTTGGTTCTGACAATATACTCGGGATTAAACCACATGGCGTCCTCATGTTTGGACGATTTGGTGGCAAACACACATATATTGTGAATCGGATTGACCATGATGGGACACATTGAGATGTCACCAAGGATCCATTTGGCAGTGGCAATCGCTCCTTTTAAATCAAAACCGATACAGCGAATGCTGTCTGCAAGAATTTCCATTGGAGACTTGTCGACTATGATGGTTCGGGACAGTTCACGTACGAGTGAACAAGGCTTGCCATTTCGGTCATTGTGTCCCGCCATATTCATAAAGTGCTGGTTGATAATATAAAATTTTTCAATGATCAACATACTCGCCCCTCAATCGTTAGTTGATTGAATTTTTTTTTAAAAAAGATATACTTATCAATAAGTTAGTTTTTTAAAAACTAATGGTACCAAGAGTATCGTCTTTCCGGGACACTTGCTCTTGGTTGTTTTTCTGCCCTTTTCACATTTTCCTCAACTCCTTTCCTGCATACAATTGAATGAAGCGGTTGCAAAAATATATAATTTTAAAAAGAAGAGTGACTTGACATTATAGGTTTGAAAAACGCTAAGAAAAACTAGAAAGCATCTGACTGACAAAGAGGTTGGTTGGGTAAGAATTTTCATAGTTAGTAGGGTATCTTGGAGAATATTTATTATTTTTAAAAAATAATTACACATAAAAAAATAACACAAAATATTACATAATTGGTCTGTTTTAACAGAACAAATCGTAACATTTTGTGTCGAATTTTAGCGTTTTATGGCGAAATATTAACAAGTTCTTCATATTAGGTAGTTTTATAAATGAGGAAGGCAGTATCATTCTTCTTCATCGGTGTCTACTAAGTTAATAATCTGACGAATATCTTTTACATCAAGTGCTTCTGCAATCTTTTCAATATGGCTAAATTCAATTCGCTTCCTTTTTTGATTAGCCAATTCGCTTATAGCTGCATGGCGTACATCAGATAGAAGGGATAATTCTCTCATTGAAATTTTATACGTATCAAGCAATTTATGGATTTTTACATATACTTTTTTAGCCATAGATTGCCGCCCACCAATTCAAAGTACTATAAAGAAAAATTAACATAACGGCACTTTTTAGGTGGTACGCTTAAGCGTAACGTTCCATCAAATCAATTCATGATTGTCACTTTTATTTTTTTTCGTGCTCCTGTCCGCCATTGCTTTACAGCCGATACCGTGACTTTTTCTAGTTCGGCGATTTCTTTAACGGAAAGGTCATCCCAGAAGGTGTACAAAAGCCATTTCTGCTGATTTGTGGTAAGCGTTTCGCAATAGGATAACAGGATTTCTCTTTCCAAGGTTCTGTCTGTTTGGAAATCACCAGCTATCCTCCAGAATTCCTCCTCAAGAGAAACACATCGTTCCTTGGCTAGCGCCATTTTTCTCAGTTCCACGAGCAGGCGGCCTCTGATAAACGTATAAGCATAGTTAGTGAAATCCCCCTTTTCGGGATTAAATCGCTGGCTTGCCTCCCATAGGGCAATCAGGCCATGCTGATAAAACTCTTCCTTGTCTTTGTATAGATGAAGAGAGTTGATGATTTTATGAATCATTGGTTTATATTGTTCTGTAATCTTATCAAAGCTTTCCAACGGACATTCCTTTCAGGAAAGCGCGCTTTGCCAATGTATTCCCGGGTACCTCTACCATAACGGGAATCCCTCATTTCATCGAACTCCTCTAATTCACTTTCAACACCAAAAAGTACCCCAAACCCACACATTTTTGCTTCAAAATACAAATATTGATGCGTTTTTTTGAATTTCGAACAAATACAATAAGAATTGATGCATGGGGACGGTTCTCGTGCTTCATTTTTATCCATTGGGCTAGAGAAGTTTTGGGGCGGATAGGGGGATTTTCATTTTTTAGATTAAAGCCCACTGCCCCATTGAAAAGGTAGTTGGCTTTAGTCATGTTGGGATTACCAAAGGGCGGTATGATGATCACCCCTTCATTCGCTCAGGTAGGCTCTGTATCGACTGGACGACTAAATCAAGCTTGGATTCTATTCGATATAGAAGATATAGGGTCACAACGATAGGGAAGCCGACCTCATTGATAAATGAGATGATTTGTTCCACGGCACATTCTCTCCTTTCCGAATCATATTTTAAAAGAGGCCGGTTTCGTAAAAGAATCCGGCCTCTCCCTTAGAACATATCGATTTGACCAAATTCACCGCAAATTCGATACCTAATAACCTATTAAACAATTTCATACTCAACTACGTTGCGGTCGATGACTCTTGCACCTTTTGAAGCAACATATCTGCCGCTGGCCGATGTAAATACATCTGCAGCAATGATCTGTTCCATCGCTTGTTTGACAGCAGCCTCATCAACTGGTTCCTTCGGATTGTCCACTGCAATACGAGCGGTCTTTCCAAACTCCGTACCAAACATTAATTCCAATGTTTTTGCCATTCTATTCACCTCCCTTCTTTGAGAAATGGAGACGGTCCTTTTGCTTCAATTTATTCCAATCCTCCTGCTTGATAGGTTTGAAGCTTCGTTGATTCATAGCATGAATAGTTTTTTTAGATTACCAGAACCGTCCCCGTGCACCATTTGAATCACGAGAATCACCCCTTAGCTTCCGTTACGCAGTAAGTTCAGTACTGTCGCTTCGTTCTACCTTGTTAAGCGGGTCATTGCATAAAGCTGAGATGGCGGTTGCCACTTGAAATAACTGGTCAACAGTCGATTCCATTTTGATGTTGCTGAATGTTTTGGTTTTTAGAACAGGATTTCCCTGTTCGTCCAGATCCACCTGGAATGCCAGCCGAAGCTTTGAACCTTCTAATAATGCTTGTGCCATTGTCTCTCACCTCCTTTCACCCTTTATTTATGGTTTTTGGAGGGAAAAGGACAGGGTGGAAAATATTTTTTAAGTCAGCAGGCAGGACCAACGAACTATGATTTAATTGGGAATTCAAGGATGATAGAAATAACCCAAGATATTGGTGGATAACCAATCAAACACTGGGATCGTACTGTCTGAATATCTCTGGAAGTTATATGCTGACTCGTTGTCCTTACATTCCAATTCATTTAAATCCTCATGTAATAGATTTCTTTGTTTTAGAAAGACAATTCCATAAAAATAGGTAAGCGGATTTTTGTGAAGTAGCAGGAATCGTAAAATAGACACATCTCTTAAAGGAAAAAGTTCAAAAGTAACAGATTCAGCTTTATTTTTTTCATGAGTCGTTAAGGATGATGGGTATTATGAGGGTATGGGGAACCTAGGTATGCTGCCTGTTCCTGAAGCAGTCATGTCTGACAAAAGATCAAGAGAGTTTTAATTTCGGGATTTTTATAATAAGGTCCAAAGAAGTGAACTTACCTTTATGGCTTCTGTTGATGTAAAACAGCTTAAGATGGTTCGAAAAGCCGGATTGGGAAATCTTCCTGTGATGATTTTCTCCTCCAGAGCGGAAGAAGCAGAACATAAAGACTGGCAGAAATCGCAGGATGCGTTACTTCAGTTATCAACAGACAGTAAAAGAATAATAGTGGAAGATTCCGTTCATTACATTCACCATGATCAACCGAAGTTTGTCATTGATAGCATTATGGAGATAGTAAAGAAAACAAGATAAATGTAATACCTTCAACCTCACTTAAAAAAAGAAGGGTTAAAGTTTACCTTCAACATCTCCAACCTTTTTCATTCTATCAGTCCCTTACCAAGTATTATTACCTTTTAGTTTATGTTAATTAGAATTTTATTGGAGTCAATTTTTGAATAAAATAAGTAATACAATTAGCTTTTATAATAAAAATAAATTGGAGGTTATACGATGCCTGACAAGTTTGCACCAGAAGTCCGAAGCAGAATCATAGGTTCGATTCGATCAACAACCAAGCTTGAGGAAATTGTTTGCAAATCTTTATGGCATCGTGGGCTTCGGTTAAGATAAAAAGTCAATACTGCTAAAAAGAAATACATGCTTTCATAATGGTGGAATAAACTGCTGCCAGAATGAAAGCCTAATGTCCATAAAGAACAAAACGTTTTTAACGTGTATCTATACCCTTAATGGATTGACAATTAAATTTCTTCATTAGGGAAACTCTAAAGCATATTAAATTTTTAGTAGAGGTTTTATAATGGCTGATAACTTGACAAAAGACCAAAGGTCAAAAAATATGAAGGCAATCAAATCAAAGTCTGCTCTCGAAAATCGGGTAACTAAATCACTATGGAAAATGGGTTTCCGCTTCCGTAAAAATGTTAATATTTTTGGAAAACCGGATATTGCTATAAAGAAATATAAAATTGTCATTTTTATTGACTCTTGCTTCTGGCATTGTTGCCCTTTACACGGCAATATGCCAAAGTCTAACAAAGATTATTGGGAAAAGAAACTTGAAAGAAATAAAAAAAGGGATATAGAGGTGAATAAATATTATGAGGAAAAGGGGTGGTGCATCCTACGGGTTTGGGAACATGAATTCAAAAAAGATTTCGATACAACAGTAAAGAAAATAGCGGAATTCATTGATAGAAACAGCAGCAACTAACTTTTTTGAAAAAAATAGAGCCAAAATGATTTTGGCCCCTTAATACTATTTTTTAGCATCGAGTTATTGAAAAAATCCTATTTTAGGATCAATCAGTAATGTCCTATCTAAAAACAAATTCCCAATTTCACAAGATGTTTCAGGCAAGTAAGAACAGCTATGACAGGCAGCTCCATTCAAATTATTTACGCCCTGGCCATAGGATTTTCCAATTTCTGAGCAAACCGGATCCGAACTGCACCATCTTGCCTTATCGATTGCTTTTTCTACTACTGGAAAAAAGTTCTCTTTCTTACCCATTCGAACAAGGCCGCCAAATGTACCATCAACATCTCCAGAAGATGTATAAATTAATACACCACATTGTTCACCATGATAATAGAGCCGCTCACGAAGCGAAGCAGTATTATAACCACATGTTAAAGCTAGTTCATCTATAATAATATGTGCCAAGGTATGAAGCAGTACGTTTCTTGGTTTTATAAAGGATTCATCAACAGTTGTACCCCTTTTCTTCACACGAGACAACAATCTATTGAAATAATTCGAAACATCCTCTCGCTGTTCCCAAGACAATAAATTATCAAAGTTTAGAGTAAAGAATATTCCTTCACCATAAACCTTATAGGCCGGAAGCCAACTATTTTCAGGGAGATTTGGGTCTTTAAACAGAAGTTTCTTTCCCTTGATAATTTGATTCTGACTCTTTTCATCTTCATTCATGCTAAGGCGGCTAAAACCGGTCAAGGCTATCGTTTCCTTTAACTTCGTAACCCGATTAATAAGACTAAAATAGGTGGAGTAATCCTCAATAACAACCTGTTCGCAATTCCATTCTTTTTTAACCTTTAAGTTTTTAGATTCTATCTCTTTTATCAAAGTTTCGAATTCTTTTTTCCTTAGTTCAGTTTCAGCTCGATTCGATTTAAATTGTTCAACTTCTGCTTCATCCTCTAATGCCCCTTCAATATAAAGAATTGCTAATTCTATATCCGATTGATTAAATTCTTTAAATTCAGGAGGACATAATCTTTTGGCAATCTTTATCTTATCTTCAATTTTGTCAAAGTCACTAAGCAAAGAAGAACTAATTCCATTTTTTTCAAACATATCTATAATATCTTCTACTTCTTTGTTTTCCCCAGGCAAGTGAATAGCACTTATAGTATTGGGATAATACACATTAATAGAGTTTTTTAATACTGCTACAGGAAAAGAAGTGCAGCCTTCTTGATCTTTTTCGGAGCCATACCATGGTGTATAACCCGGGCATTGATATAATTCATTTGTCTTTTCATTTAATCTCCTGCTAAGTTCACTGACTCTATCCTCTTCCATTTCAGAGTTTGATTTACGTGACATTATTCCTCTAAGTGACCTTTCTTTGTTACAGCTGCATTTAACCTTAAGGGAATCTAGAGTCGCTCCTCCAGTAGAAACCAACTTCATTAATCCATTACAGGTTGTATTTTCATCGCCATGCACCCATTCTCTCCAAGGGAAATCGGATATATGCCCTTGATTACAAACCATAACAAAGGGTACCTGTATCATCTTTCTTTGTTTTTTACACTCTTTGCAGTCCAGCCAGCTGGTCCTAGATGACATTGATGTTTGATGCAGAGTTTTACAAGAAGGGCAGTAATGCCAAGTAGGAAATCTTAACAAAGGTATATAGATATCAGTATTAGTTTGAGTTATTGCATTTCCTGCGCCTTTATATTTATAGCTTGGTCTAAAATCAGGCGGTAATAATAATTGCTTAACCTTCAATAATGATTTTAGCCTTGGTTCGTGAATATCAAATTCATCTAAAGAATCAATACGGCGTTCATTCTTGTCGTAATACCATTTATCCAGGGCGCCTATCATGGCCGATTCCCCTTCTGGGCTAATAACTAAGGCCCCTGGTCCAAAGGTTGTAACTAACTGCCCTCTTCTTAAAGGTAAGTCTTTCATGAGAACAGAGCCTCCCAACTGCTTTCACTATCATCAGAATTCGACTCAGAAATATAAACAGAAGCAATTAACCCCCTGCATTCAGAATCCACATTTCTCATGGAATTAATCATAGATTCTGCTTGGTTTTTTAATAATTTGGGAACAACAGTTCCTGCTGGATACATATATCCTGTAACATTTGAATCAACCTTCCATGCAGTATATCCGCCTTTTTCCAGCCTTTTTAAGGCAGTTAAGAATCTCTTTTTCAGTTCATCCACTTGTTCGGAATCAACGAGTTTTGCTCTCTCTATTAACCGATTATAAAAAGGGAGAATCTTGTTCTTCATAAACTTTTCAATCTCTTTCCAGTCCGGTGTCCTAGCTATATCATCGTTTAGGGCCTGGCGTAAATATCCAACGATTACAGCATGAAGCCCCCTATCTAAACAGGAATCCGAAAAAGGGGTAACACTTGTCGGTTCTACCTGAGCATATAATTTCTGATGATACTCTCTAAAATGCTCAAAATGGGACTTATCCCTTGATTTTGTATTTGAGTATAATGTAAAAATGAGACCTGGTCTCTCCCACCATCGACGTCCTACTCGTCCGCTTACTTGAATATACTGGGCAGTCATTTTCGGCTGCCCAACAATTGCCATTACTGATAAACGGTCGATATCGACACCTACCTCAATAATGTTTGAAGCTAAACATAAATCAATTGTCGTATCTCTTTCTTTATTATTACCTGGAGTATACACAGTTTTTAAATCGTCAATAGTTTTAGAAATTTCATGGCTTTGCTTTCTGGATGTTAATTCCAAAACATTATTAATATATCGGCTCTCCTTAAGATTTCCTTTTCTCATTGACATCGACTTAGAATACTGAGGTATGTCTGTCTGTGTTAAGGTTAAGCCGCCCCCTAGTTCCCGCAAAGTATTATAGAAGGTAAGTAAAGTCCAATAGGGATCCCGTTCATCTTCTTTAATTTCAGAAGCCGACTGCAGAATCGACGAAAAGGTCATAACCTGAGACATCATTAATCGGACCGTTGTTGTATAAACCCCAACATATTTCCTGCCTGGCATAGGCCTCCCTGAATTCTTATCTATTGCAGGCGTGGCAAAAAAGGAATCTTCATTCTCTAATCCAGGGCTTGGGAATAACCGAGCATTTTTCCTTCCAAAAAGGGCAAGTGCCTGTTCTTCAAATTGTTTAATAGTAGCAGTTGCCGCAATAATTTTTGGTTTTATTACTTTTCCACCATTATTTTTTAAACATAGTTCCTCTATTAACACTTCAAAAAGACCCGTTAGTGTCCCTAGAGGTCCAGAAATTAAATGAAGCTCGTCCTGAATAATTAGAGACGGAGGGCTAACAAGGCGATTTCCATCCTTATCAATCCCAAAGAGCGACCTTGCCTTTGGCTGCCAGACTAACTGAACAAATTTATCAACAGTTCCAATCAAAAAGGTTGGCCGTTTTTCATAAATAGTTTCATCAACTATATGAATAGGTAATTCATCATGAAAACAGCAATTCTTATCAGGGCAATGAATAACCAACCTATCATTGTCGATCTTATATCCAAAGTAATACTTCTTTTTACTTCCCTTTTCTTCATAATGGCCTAATTCTGCCCCGCACCATGGACAATTATTAACAATGAAATGCTGAGCATTTCTTTCGTTTTTCTGTAATTTGAGTAAAGCAGTTTTTGCCGCTTTATTCGTATTTGGAGTTGTATTTGAACCCACCCAAATTCCAATGGAAAAAGGGGATATCCCTAGCTTTTCCTCGTGTTTTTCTCGTAAATATTCCAAGGCGCAAATCAGCCTAGAAGATCGCTGAAACTGGTCCGCCGTTAAAAGCCGCAGTGTGTATCTCATCATAACATCGACCCCAGAGTCCAAAGGATTCTTTAATCTTCTAAGAATCATTTGAAAAGCCGCCACTCCTAAATAGGCTTCTGTTTTACCGCCTCCAGTAGGAAACCAAATTAAATCGACGACTTCCCTTGAAAAACTGCTTTCATCCACTAACGACTCAACTGACATCAAGATAAAGGCAATCTGGAATGCCCTCCAGGTATTTTGGGCAGAACTAAGTTTTATTTCGTCGATTACACTTTCTTTGATGGGTGTTGTAAATAGTATTTTATTTCCTTCCACACGTCCCTGGCGTTTCGTTTTTCCATTCTCTTGCTGTAAAAGAATCGCCAAGTTTGCTAGACGAAATGCTTCTAGTATTTGATCATCCTTTAGCAGTTCAAGTCCCTTTTTCATTCTGGTTAAACTTTCCCTGCATAAATCCATGTGCCGATTTGCAGCAGGCTTTAGTAATACCGGAATAAGGTTGATTTCCTTTTGTTTCCTTTCAATCCATTCGCTATATCCTTCAATTAAGGGTTGAAGGATATTTTCTGGGTGACCATGTGAGGAAAGGCCAGCTAAATCACTCATTTTAATCTCTAGTTCAATTTTCTTATTACCCTCTTTTACAAAAACATTTGGTGTCATGCTGAGCGTTTCATATTCTGGCATAAATGTTGTAGATATCTTCTGTATGGTTTGACTGTTTTGTTCCCAATCTGCAGCACATCCATGACCAAAAGCATATACGCCTTCATTCCGATAAAGTAGTTCTGTCGATGCCTCTTCATCACTCAAATACTTTTTCATTTGATATTGTTTAGGATAAACAGAAAATGCGTGTTTTTCAGGAGTGATAATAGACATTTTCGCTTGAAATAAAATTAATTGCTGGCGGTCAAACTTTGCTGTTTCAGAGCGGTTGGTGACACTTATAGTAATGATATATTGGCCTTTGACCTCCCGAAGACGTGCCTGAAATTGAACTTGGAACTGGCTGAGTTTTTCCCCTTTTTTATTAGTTATATCCACAACCTTTTCAATTTGTTTCTGGGTAATAAGTTCAGTCAAAGGCAAATCCCATTTCCCTTCAACGGTTTCCCTTAGCCACCACTTAACAGTATTACTCTCTCCTTTAACTCTTACTGAATGCGGAGTGTAGCTTCCTCCCTCTATGATGACCTTTAATTGTGGAATATCCTTATTTACACAAAAGGTCAATCCCATTGTTGACGGCATAAAATCATTACGTTGAGGAAATAACTCTACTTCACCATCATCCTCAGTCGTTTCAACACCATCATTCTGTTGAAATAGATTATCGATTTTCCCTTCGTCATCCTGATTCTCATTGGAATCTTCATTTACAGGAGTTTCAAGGGTTAATTCATCATCCCTGCTAATACCTAATGGGAATAAATGCCCGCTCACATAACGTTCTGTTGGAGTTTCCCTTTGAAGAATCTCTTCTTTTACACCACCAATTTCCCAGTAGTAGGGCTTGTATAATTCTTCTCTGGACTCAAATATTGTTGTTCCAATAGGATTAAATTTTTGATAGTGACTTCTAATTTGTCCAGGACCTATAATTTCTTCCTTTACATTGTTCAGTACCTTCTGCCGATTAATTAATGAATTTTCTAAAGAAATTCCCATATCTTGCAATTCCTTTCCATCCTTAATCTATATTAATTGGTTTCATTAGATTATAAGGAGCAATAAGATATCTAGAATGATCGATTGAAACAATTCTTTCAATATTAAATGAAGCTCCATTAAATTCTTTGGACTTGAAGGTATAGAGACCTTTTTCCTGTAATTCCCTCATTATGTCTTTAGAAATTTCATTCATTAGTTTTTCAGAAATAATTCTTCCTGCCTTACGGTGGGCTTGTTGAATTTTTTTCATTGTTTCATAAATCTCTTCGAGCCTATTCTTCTCATACTTAAGAGCCTTTAGAAGTTTGGGCAGCTCAGTTGGACAAATAGATTCTTCATTACACCAGGACCTCAAAGATTGTGATGATGCCGTATTAATTTGATACCTATTCGTCAAAATATCACTTACACGTTTAATGCCTTTCTTTTTAACATTAAAACGCAGTTTATCCTTCCATTCGCTTTGTAGTGTACGAAAATATTTCGCCCTTGATTTTAATACATCTTGGTCAGCTACTTCAGCAATAAGTTTTGTATCCCTATCATTCCGAATAACTATATAATCATCAACTTCGACATCTTTAAAATTAATTTGCTTAATAAAGTTTGTTTTTTCATCTGGATTAAAAACACGTATCTTTGAATCCCTTGGGGCAAATAAGAATCTTTCATTTTCTAAATAGACAATATTCGCTTCAACTAAATCAGAAGAGTTACTATCTTCATTTTGTTGTTCTTCGATAAATTTATTTACTGTTGCGTTAGTAGAGTCTGAACGTTCTAAATTGATATTACCTTTCTTAATTGAAGGTTCTCCAAACGTAATATTTTTAAAAATTGTACTATAGGCTCCATTTGGATTAATCTCATCAAAAACCTTATTTGGAGTCATTGAATTAGAAAAAATATCATAGGAAATAAATGTTACCGTCTTGCCCTTAAAAGTGTTAGTAACGTATTCACCGAAGTATTTGGGATTACCAATATAGATAACATAATCAAATGTATCCAAACTTTTTCTAAAGCTATTTTCAGTAAAAAAGTAAGTCTTAATAGATGATTTTACTTCGGTATTGATTAACATTATCTCCTCACCGGAAAGTGACCTTTTAGTAACTAGCGCAACCCTCATTCCAACTTCTGCATTACTATTAATATAAACACTCAAATATTCATGTAAATAATTATTAGTTTCCTCTACTACTTTTCTATACGACTTTGCAATAGGAGTAATGATATGTTCAAATAAATCTGGATAACTTCGTTTCAGCTGAAAAAACCTTTTGAGCATTTCATTTTCCAAATCACGATCAATAACTTTATTAAAAGGGAGAAAACTACTTGTAAACTTGAAGAATACTTTTTTCAATACGCCAAGCACTTCAAGTAAATGTTCGTCGTTGTCATATTTAGTTTGAGTTTCAATCCTGAACCTCTCTATACCATTAGCAAGAACAAGTAATTCTTTGCTTTCTACGTGCTTAAATAAAACTGAGCATGCGTCTAAATCATATAAATCTAATATTTTGCTAAAATTCATAATCCATTACCTCCAAGCAAGAAACTCAACGCCATTAGGTATCGGTGCACTAATAGATTCGAAGAATCCCACAATTTCACTAGTAACTAGTTTATAATCACCCTGAAGCATCTCTCTTTTTATTTCTTCTTTTATTTCATGAAATCGAAAATCGTTTTCAGCCCTGCTTGATACAATAATTTTTGGATTACTTGAAAAGTATTTTACTTGCTTTAAATAGCTGATTACATTTGTAAAAATTGCTGGTGCTTCATTATTTATTTCTGCTTCGATTTTCTTTATTTGTGACGAGAAAAACTTTCCGTTGGTATAACTATTCCGGTTATCCACGTAAAGGAAATCGCTTACAGAACCAGTTATACCATTATAAGTAAAAATCTTTTCCTCTATTGACTCTTCGAATTGTGACACATTTCCTATTAGATAAAACTCATCCCCCGGATAAAATGCAGTAGTATTTAACTGGTTAGTGGTATAAAGCTTTTTAAGTAATGGGCTATCCAATCCTATTTTTTGATTTTTACTTACTTTTCTTGTTCGTTTAATCTCATCGAATTCTTCATCCAATAAGATAATCCTCTCCATCCATTGTTTTTCTGGAATACCTCTTTCAATCTTTCCATCCTTAATTTTAAGAATCATTTCATTTTCAAATACTGGACTTGGTTCTACACAGATTACAGACGCTTTCCTAGAAGACTGTTCATCCTGATAAATGATTCGGCTTCCTTGTCCTAAACTTAATATAGTTTTCCTAATCGACCTCATCTGTTTACGCATCGAAAAGGTTTTATCCGCAATTCCCATCGCTATAAATAACGAATAATATTGATCACTAGGAAGGGAAACAATAATATTTACAGGTTTTTTATACTTAATTCCATGTTCATAAAAATACGCTCCTAAATTAAAAGCAAAACGAATCCATTCAGGTAGTTTAATTACCCTTTTATTATGTAAAACCTTTAAATCTTCAAGAGACAAATTACCCACCTCTTTCAATTTTATACTAAAGTAATTTTATCACATTATTTGGCAAAAGGTTTTAGTTATCCCAGTAAACTTCCTGTTAAACGTGTTATTTTTTGACATACTTATTTTTCTAAGTAAGAAGTAAGACTAAGAGGGTTTTCTATCTTTGGTTTCAAATAAAAAAGAGCCAAAAAAAATTTTTGGCTCTTTACAGACTCATTTTATTTAACTAACATTTTTTTCTTAGGATTGATAATGTCACTAATTTTTTCTTCAACTTCAATTCCGAGTGAATCTAATAAACTTTCACCCACAAACCTAGCCATTAACGGAGGTACTGCATTCCCAACTTGCTGATACTGAGAATCTTTTGATCCAAAAAATCTATAGGAATCCGGGAATGATTGTAATCTTGCTGCTTCTCTAATACTAATTGCTCTATTAATTTTAGGATGTATCCACATTGACTTCCTTACATTAACAACAGTATCGGAAGGTTGATTATAGTCGAGTCTCTTATATATCGTATTCTGCGTCCTACTATGATCGGTATAAGTCGACTTCAATGTATCATCTAAGTCATGGAAATTTTGACCTTCTTTTAATGATTCGAAACGTTTTAAAGCGACTTCCCTTGAGTCTGTTCTTACATGATTGTAAAGAGGTTTATTAGGTTGATTATTTAGATATTCATTTAGAGGATTTCCATTAATTACTCTCGCTTCTTCTCTATATATCTCGTCATCTTTAACATTTGTTTTAGGTGGTAAATTTTCAAGGTCATAGATGGCATCTTTTATTTTATAAAAGCTTTCCTTATCATGAAAAATAGGTTCTGGCAATTTAAGCGGCCTTCCGTTTAAAGCATCCTCTCTAACTCCAAATAAAATGAGTCTCTTCCTCTCCTGCGGAACACCAAATTGCGCTGCATTAAAGATATGATTACCGGCATTAAATACATAATTTAAAACCGAAAGCCTTGCCTTTATATACTCAAATACATTGTATGATTTAATATGAATTTCAGCGTTGTCACTGATAAGTTCATCTCCATAAAGTTTTATATTATGGTGAATGATTTCAGAAATTTTATTTATTAATCTTTGGGCTTCAATAATTTGTTCAAGTAAATTCGAAAATTCCATAATGGAAGAAGTGTCATTTTCTAGGATTCCATTAAAGTTATTCCCTAAATTATTCCAAGCTTCTCTATACTTAATATCCCAGTATTCTTCGTGAATTTCATTCCATTTATCTTTTACAACCCTTAAAAAATATTTGTGATTGTTTTCCTTATTAACAAACTCATTAAAGCTATTATCTGATTGTTTTTTTGCATGCCTTAACAATAAATTTAATTTTGAAAATAAATCTTTATTTATTTTATAAGGGGCTAATTCAATTTTATTTTTATAAGCATTAATTAAAAACGATTTTAGACTATCTGGATTTACTGTTAGTGTCCCTATTTTAAAATGCTCATCTTTTTCTTCTAGATTTAATCCTGCAATCTCAACTTCGTCATCTTTACGAATAAAAAATTTATGTTTCTCTGATTCCAGAGTCTTGACATTTTCCATGACAAAAGCTACCGGTTGAATCTCCTCAATAGCCTTTAAATACTCTTTCACGAGTTGATTATTTGAAGAAATAAGAGTATTCTTCTGTCTATTTGCATTTGAAAATCCCTGGCATGGCGGTCCGCCAATGATAACTTTTATATTTTGAAATTCTTCTTTTAAGTTACCATTTTCATCTTTATATCTTAATTTTGTGATGTCTTTATAGAAGAATTTTTTATTAAAATGAGGATGGTTTTCCAAATACGTTTTCCTAGCATTTTCATTAATTTCAACAGCAACTTTTACTTCAAATTTCCCTGTCTGCTCAAATCCATTGCTGAGACCACCGGCACCTGCAAAAAGATCCATTACTTGTAGTTTTTTATTTTCCATTTGCCTCACTCCTACAAGAAGAAGTCTTCTTGATATTTTTATAAATACCTTTCAGGAATCAGAAAGGATTCTTCAATTCATATTTTAATACAAACATACGTTCTCATCAAATATTAAGCTATTAACTTATCAATTATATCATCAAAAATTAATAGAGGTAATACGAGATTTTTAACAAGAAAATGGTAACAATCATCGATTAATTATCTATCTGAAATCTTAATCTCCGAAGTTAACTAAAGGTAATTTGCGATAAGCAAAACACCCTTTGTCTCAAGGAAACAAGGCAAAGGGTGTAAATAATTTTTTAAATAAGATTACTCAATTCCTTCGAACAACTCTCCTTAAACTGTACCCAGCAAGCTTCTTGTTTTGCCCACTGAGTTACGTTCCGGTCTCCGGCAGAATCTTTGAGGAAAGCTAGTGTCTTATCAGCAATTATCCGTATCACTTCGTCCCATTTATCGGATAGAGACTGTGCATTCCAAACCTCTACCAGGTCTATCTTGTCACTGTATAAATGGTTAAGCATTGCCACAGTATAATAAATGACATTTGCCTTATAACCTCGCAGCTTCATCTCTTCCACAATTTCTTGAACACGTTTATTAATAATGGCTTTGCCGATTAACTTTTGGTAAACAGATAATGTCATTTTAGATTGAGAGTTTCCTTCTGTCTTCCAGAAACTCTTGTTTAAATCCATAAACTTATTAAATGCTTCTTCCCCGCCCTTACTTGAAGTATGAGGATAGCCTTCCCATGACATAAAGTACTTGGCTATATCTACCTTGGTCAAAACTTTATCTTTAGGATACTGCTTTTTAAATTCTGTTTGTTCCTTTCCACGTTTCCTGCGGTTAATATCTACCATGTACTGGCCTCTTGCCCGCTCAAAATACCATTTGCTCTCAGGCTTACGTCCATCAAATACAGGAATCCAAATATTTCGGGAAAACTTCTCCAAGTCTGACATAAACCTTGTATTGGCAAGGAGGTCAGATTTGTTAATTTTATTTTGCGTATTGGCGTACTGGGAAATGCGTGAGACCATTTCATCTTCTAACAGATGCTGGTCCTGCGTAGTAAACTCATTAACCAGCAGAATCGTTAACTTTGCTTGGACAAAGACATCCTTCAGATTGATGCCATCTTTGTATGCCTGGTGAATAGAGGCCGTTGTTTGCCCGCCATTTACAATCTGCCAGCCGCTTAGTCCTTTGATTTTATATAAATTTTCCGCCGTATCAATCTTCTCAATTTCGGCGGCACGGGCTACAGTTGAAATACCGTTATTATAAGCAACGAACATTTTCCGCTGGAATGGGTCCTTTAAAGTATCGCGAATTCCTTTATTTGTTCCACCCCTTGCTTGAAGGAAGGATCTTACATTTCGTTCCACCAGTTTCTGGCCCCACTCGTCATAGGCTTTTGCCAAAAGCTCAGCTGAAATGTAGCCAACATAACAATCAAAGTTTTTTACACCGCTTACGGGGTCCGGCACCAGTACCATTGTTAATTGTTCCCCATAATCCCGCTCAAAATCAATATAATCTGTTTCTATGCCCTGCTCCGACGTTATCAGCTGCTGAACCCGGTCAATATCCCAGACTTGGACATTTACAGTCTCTATCCCTGGAATGGAAATTTCAACAGGTTTATTTGAGGTATAATATAAATTTGTGACCACAAAAATATTTATTTCATTAATAGATTCAATATGATCCGATATTAACTTAGCAAGATCATAAGACTGCAGTGATTGATCAATGGTGTCCATCAAGGATTGCGCATTCGTCATAAACCTTTTTGCCTTGTTTGCAATTTCCGATATTGCCGTCATGCTGATTGTGAGCAAATCATCCTCGTTTTGCTCAAAATTATAATCAACAACATATAAATCTAACGTATTGTTCTCCTCATCATATGCATAAGCATTAATTGCAATATTTTTCGCTGTATCTAAATACGGAGGAAACAAAATTTCAGGTTCATCCGGGCGGTCCATAAAGGTCAGCATCTTATCAAGAAAAGGAATTTGGTAACTTCCTGCCTTTATTGCCTTTTCTTCTAATTCCTCCATAAAATCTATAAGAAATTCTTTTCGTTGTCTTAATTCAATCATTTTTCCCCATCCACTCTAAAGTATTGAAATACTGTCTCCTTATCCCTTCCAAATTCCGTACAATGAGTTAAGTCTATATTATATGTTACATGAGAGATTCCTCTTGGGAGGTCCTTTTTAAGCAGCCTTGGAAACCCTTCCCTCGCCTCATAAACCTCAATATTTTCTACAAAGTAAAGGGGTTCGGCATATTCCTCTTCCCTAAATCCCAGATCCATTAAGAAGTCGTTATAGATTAGGGCAATTCGTTCTGAACGCTTCGCAATTTTTCCTTTGACCTGAACTGCTAAGTCCTGAAGAGACATTCCATGAGTCTTGCTTTGCTCTAAGAAACAAACATACAGATAGATTGTAGAAATAGCTTCACTTAGTTTTAATTGGTCCTCATTCGAGATTTTAATTGATTTAGATAGTTTCTCTGTAACAGTTTTTATTTCCAATCCGAATCTATTGCTTTTAAAATCAATTCTTCCTTTAGTCGGCCCATACCACTGCTCAATGATCAGAGGTGGCTGGCCGGGGAACTTATCCAGCCATTCATTAATAAACCATAGCTCCCCGAATAAGCCTCTTTGCTGCTCATCCGAAAGCTTTCTAAAACCGCCTCTTTGAAAAAATGTTCTCCATCTATCCAAGACAGTAAATATATTGGAAAAAAGAGAATCCTCTTTATTGTTCATTAAATGATCCACTAAGTTTTGAAGGACCGAATCAAAGATCTCTGTGTTTTGTTCATCTTCTTGCCGTATGATTAGTACATGCCGATTTTTCAAAGAAAAAATCTTCTCAAAATACTCCATTTTTATCGATAAACCGCGCCATTTTGGGAGGGCATTTAGCTGTTCATCCTCCCAGGGGGATTGTCCTAAGTCAATATACAGCATTCTATTTAGATTGCCAGCGTCAATCCCTGCAAAAATAAATGGAGCTTCATCAGTTAGTACATTCAATTTATAAAATTCATCATTTGATTGGTCTTTAAGTTCCCCAATCATTTGTTCAAATTCCGTTTTAACGTCTACCACAGCCATTCTCCTTTTAATCAGTTATTGGACAGTCTTATTTACCTGGTAAACATCAGTTTCGTCTAAATCGGAATAAGGGAAAGAAATGGCTATACCGATTGGGACAAGTTTTTCCGAAAATGGGACATTCAAGTTCTTAAAGACAGGGACATCTGGGTTCAATGGGTAGATTAACAGCATCCCATTTTCTCTTGGACGCAATTTACGTTTATCCTTCTTATCCTTCTTATCTTTGAGTTTTTCCTGGTCGATATCAACAAACTCCTGATTAGGAGCTACAATTGCCTTTATATCTACATCCTGTTCCTTATTGCCCGTTGGTTTCATGTCTATTGCCCGTCCGACTGCCGATTCTAAAAATAAACCTCCTATATATACCGGGAATGGACCAGCACCTGTCGGATCCCCTTCAACAATAGCAACAGTCCAATTTGTTAATTCCCCTTTATCGTTGGCAAATTGAATATAATTCTTCATTAAACCGGAATCAGCCTTATTCCCTCTAGTCTCATAATCGCTGAGAAATTCTTTAACAATGTCTGCTTTTACATCGGATGCTACATAATAACCGGTCTTTCCCTTGCCAATCTTTGTTTTTTCTAAATCAAGACTTTCAACCAGCTTTTCTGTAGCCTCCATATTTGTTTTATAAAACTGTTCGCTATGTCCGAATATCCTAGTCTGCTGCAAGGTCCCTTCATAGATAATTGTTGATGAAATAGCATTTTTCATTTTTAGCGGGCTTGTTAAGGTCATGGTTGGATGGCTTAACATTTTCACCGCATATTCCATAGGAGTTTTGCCCATTTGTGCGAGCCGGTCGAATTCCTCCCTTAACTCGACCATAGCGATGGCCAAATGCTCAAAGTTCGAAGCTATTTCTTCAGAAGTGTAAATTCTGCATAAATCCATATATCCTTTTCTATATCCAAACCAGCGTCCCATCTGCATAAGCGTGTCATACATGAGAGTGTTTCTGAAGTAATAGGTAATGCTCAACCCTTCAAGTGTCAGACCGCGGGATAATTTATCTCCCCCGACCGCAATGACATTCAGGCCATCCTCTTTATATTGATGGTAATCCAAGGCATCTTTGCTGTTTCCGTTAATTTCAAAAACCTGTAAAATACTAGCTGCTGCTTTAAGTTCCTCATAAACCTCTTCCCAGCTGTATATTTTAATATCTTCCGGCCAATTCTCCGTCGTAGGCATGAAATCTTGTTCGTAAAGAGCTTTTATTTCTTCAAGAACGTTACTTTTCGGATTATATTGAATCTGATGTGAGATCGCCTCGAAAGTCCTTGCCACTTCATCCTTTACATTGGACTGTACATCTTTGAATCGTGAAGTGTGGATTAGCATAGAATTATGGGTTTTCCGTTGGCCCCTTAGATTCCTAATGGCTATGGTAAGTAAAAATGCTAATATGGCCTCACGCATTTGAGGAGGAACCTCTTCAAACTTATCCGCATCCGTTTTTTTCTTTATGGTAGTAAATATCTCAATATCTTCTTCTCTTAGATGACGGATCAAACTTGGCTTCTTATACGACGGGTCTTCATAGACATTAAAAAACTCCTCTGGACCGCAATAATCCTTTGGTTTTGGAAGCCCCACCAAGAAGTCTTTCGGATAAAGGTCTAGTCCCTCTTCAGCTGTCCTTGCTTCAGTATTTATAAGGAGATTGGCAAACGGCGTTGCCGTATAACCCGCATAAGCCTTCCGATTGAAAACCTCTAATATTTGTCTTATCAGTTTGTTAATCGTTTTAGGATCCTCATTCTTGACTGGGTCAGAAGTGTCAACGGAAGCCTGGTCTGCTTCATCATCCACAATTAAAACAGGGATATCCAAATTATATAAGTCCCGATGGTGAATCAGCTGATCACGTAAAGATTCTAAGACTGTTTTATTTTTCTTTACTACCATTAATGTAGGGTAATTTAAATTGCTGGTCCCCCCATGCTGCGAACTAATATCATTTTCTACTGTAGTCCAAGAGGAGATAATATGTTCTTGAGTATTAGGATAAATACGGGCAACCCCTAACGCCTTGCCTTCCTTATCCATCATGTTCCCAATAACTTCTTGATTTAATCTGATCTGCGTCTGAGCTCTTAAGTCATTGTGAATGCCCGAAAGTACAATTACTAATTTATATCCCACATCGTATGCTTTATTAATTAATCCTGTAAAGTTGGCCGTTTTACCGGACTGAACAAACCCCAGGACTATTCCGCGTTTATCAAACGGCTCCATGGATTTAGGATTGCCAAGGGATTTCATGATTTCATTGGTTGTATCATCGATAGCCTCAACTGATTCCATTGGCCAGCCTTTAATTTGAGTCAAAAATTGGCGGTATCTTGTCCAAAAAAAGCCGTTAGATACCATTTCAGGGCTGTACCAGTTTTTGCTGATACTTCCATGCATACTATATACTTTTGGAATTTCTTGGCCAATTTTATATTTCTTAAACATTTGCATTGACCAGATCTCAAAAGTATTTTCATCGATGCCGCCTGAGCTTGAGACAATCATCCTTGCTAATTCAAGTGCCTTTTCTGCAGCTTCTTGCTGAGTACTGTAAAATGCTTTTAAAGAATAAAAGTTAGTAGAAAACGTTTGTTCAAAAAGCGTTTTTTTATCAATTAAAGTCAATTAAACCGGCCTCCATTACAATCTTCTTGAGGGTTGCTCTATTAATGCCGTCAAATGCTGGCTGTGTAATCAACATATTCAGAAGCTGTTCTTCATCCCCAGCAACATTTATTTTTAATAAAGTCGAGGCAAACTGAATGACAAGCTCTTTTTGAGCGTCAGAAACCTCTTGAATAATTTCTTCCGGTACTTTTGGTGAATCTATAATGTTGCTCGGCGAACCCAATTGGACAAACTTAAGATATAAATTAAGTAGCTTCGCAGCTTCATCATCCATTTTTTTAAATAGCTCAGCTAAAATGGGATGATTTCGATTCAAGATAAATTGCGGTCCATCTTCTCTTCCAGACTGTTCCCACGTGTTCAAACTGCCTTTAAATGTTTGTCCTGGCTTTGTGCTTTGAGTTCGGAAATAGAATATTTCCTTTGATACCTTCCGAGCAATTGCTGAGATAGCCTCAAGTCGTCTTTTGGCTTCTTCAGGAAGATTGATTCCAGACTTTTTTATATCTACCTGCCAATCGGAATCCGCTGCATTCGGCAGATCAATTCGTACCCTTGCAAGCTGTGCAGAAGCATCCTTCGGGAATAACCCCATCCAATCGCCATAATGCAATAGGCGATTCTCCCGGTAGATGTAAAACCCTTGATGATCTCTCCAGCCCTTATAACCGCCTGCTTTTTTGTACTCAGGTTCAGTTAAGTGAGAAGCATGGGGCAGAATAAAATATTGAACTTTTATTCTGTTTTCGTTAATTCTCAGAACTTGCATTTCGCCTTCGATTGTATGCTCATGGTATCTCATAAAGGGATCCCAAGGGATTATTTCCTTCCCGTTAATAAACATTTGGACATTGCCTTTTTCTAAAATGGAATGAAAAACAAATTCCAAATGCTTATTTATCCTTGAAACCTTATTAAAAAAGCTGGCTTCTTTTAATGTACGCTTTCCTCCGTATCCCATAAAACGATCCAATTTGTCTATGCAGACTATCGTACCGCTATTTCCTTCTATTGTTCCCATTTTCTGTTTAACTTCTTCGGGAATAGAAGTGAAAAGCTGCCATTCGTTGCATTCTGAAACGTGGTCCAAATCCCAGCATCGTTCATGGTAAACGCCTTCAAATTTGGTTAGGACACTTAAACGTTTACCAAGCGAGAAGGATGCCGTCTTTAAACCCATTCCGAATCTTCCGAGCTCATTAGCGCCTCTTTTAGCCCGCGGATCTTTTGATCCGATGTTCATGGCTGTTTGCAGCATCTCTTCGTTCATGCCGGTTCCGTTGTCGGTTATCGTTATCATGCCGTCTGATTCATTGTATTCAAAATTTATATTAATCACGGATGCCTTTGCATCCAGACTGTTATCTGCTAGGTCAGCTACCGCAGTGCTTGGGTTGTAGCCGATGGATCTTAGGGCATGTATTACTGGTGCCGCTGACGGTTCTGTTTTAATTACGTTCATTATTAAAACTCCATTCCTTACGATAGTCCTATAATAATTATAACAAATTACAAAATTTGCAAAAGGAATAGATGTTGATACCATATTTTTAAACATTTAATATAACTGGAGAATAACTAAAAAACACAACCACCTTAAATGATCCACTGTCTATTACACAACCTAGGTCGAGTTTCTAGTCACCCCTTAATTCTAGGTTGTGATGTGGTAACAAAGGTGGGGGGATATGCACGAAAGTGCTTTCGAAGAAGAGTGGAAAGAGTGGGTTCAGGAAGTTGAGCAATGGTTTCATGACAAGATAACCCGAATCTATGCATCCACTTTTTCCAAATTCAGCAATGAGAAGTGGACATATTTACCAAATCCAACCATACAAGCTATGTATTTGTTCTGTAAGTTAAAAAATCAATTGTCTAAGTTAAATATAGAATTTGAAATTGCTTTGGAGGTTGGTTTCTTCACAGAAACTGAAAACAGGTTCATTGATATAGCTGTTTTGCACAATGGAGTGAAGCATGCTATTGAAGTCCATGGGAGCAAGGAGGATGAGGAGAAATTAAAAAACCAAAGAGTGCTTTTAGAAAAATATAATTGGATTGTCGACGATATCTATACCCTGGAAATAGAGGATGATGAAGTCCTACCACATTCAATAAATTATCTTGTAAAATAAATTACAAATGATTCATCAAATTCATATAAAGTATTTCCATTGATCATGCTAAAAAAATAAGCATAAATAAAAACAAGCAATTGAAAAATTGCTTGTTTTATAAAACAGTTTTTAATCTTTAGCAAAGTCTATATTTCATTATTTTACTTACTGAGTAAATTTATTTTCCTGTTTTTCAATTAGACTAACAACATTTATTGGTGGCAAAATTAATGGTGGTACATTTGCATTTGCTGTAAAACTTGTGATTAGAGCTCTTATGTAAGGGAATAAAATTGCCACCCCATTAACCTCAGCAAATGTGACTCTGTTTTCGAGGTGAACGTTTTCGAGTTCAAAAATTCCCGTCACATTTACCATAAATGAAAAAGGGAAGTTATTTTCCTTGGGATCATCAAAAATATTTACCACTAACGTAACTAACATAGTATTTTCTTCATCTTCAAGATATTCTACATATCTATCAATATTAAATTTTACATTTAATGGTCTATCAACAAAATCTTCGTTAATATGAAATTCTATATCATTAACATTATAGTTAATAAATTTTAATCCACTGTTAATACTTTCATTCATTATGCTACCTCATATTTTGAATAGACTGTTGTAGGGTAATCCTCGAACTGGTAATTTGCCTTCTTGGGAACATAAATATAATTATTTTTTTCAGCTGCTAAATCCTCTTCAGTAATCATTTTCATATGAGAATAACTACTTGGTTGAATTCTGCCTAGACCAGCCTTAATTAAATTTTTTTCTAATTCTTCTTTAGTTATTTTTTGAAAGTGCTCTTCAATTTTTTTTAATTTTTCATTTAAATCCATTTTAATTCCTCCTAAAAGAAGAAAATCAACTGCTTTTTTTCTTTCTTATTATATGGTTAAAACCTCTGGAATTATTGTATGATGTATTCCCAGAAGTGTTATCCTCAAAGTAATAATCACTCATTATTATCCCAAATGTGTCTAATCTTTCCTTAAAGTCATACTCAACTATATCCTTGACAACATCAAGATTCTTTATACATATCTGCTCTTGAGGCATATATCCAATTCTTGTTTTTATCCTAAAATATTTCCGTTTATTCATTGTAAAAATTGCCCTTACAATGTCAAAATCTTCAATATACGCTAATTCATTAAACATGTAGTTAATAACTATACCTTCAGCAATTTCATCATCAATTTGCCTTTTACCTTTTATTTCTTTATATACGCGGTCAAAGAGAACTTTATGTTCAGTTTTCGTTAGATCAAATACCTTATTCTTGTTTATATTTACATTACCTGAAAGTATTAAATAATAACGTATTAGATTTTCATAATTTAATCTAAATTTTTCGTATCTATCTTCAAACATATCAGCTATCCATTTATATGCATGAAAATCTTCAACAAAGAAATAGCTTCCATCACCTAGCCAATGATTCTCCCCCTGTGATGCTACCATTCTTTGATTATCTATTATCTCTTGACCTCTAACTCTATTTGAACCATGATACAATGTTTCACTATACATTAGAACCCCTTATTATTAATTATTCTTTTAAGGCAATTAATTCCCTGCTTATTATTGAAGAAAATTAAGTTTTTATGTACTATCTCAAGAATAATTGTTTTTTTTTCCATTTTCAAGTAATACATATAGAAATACTTACTTTTGTCGAAAAGAAGGAAAGGCTAGGTTTTTATTTATAAGCCAAGCCCTTCCACTAATAAATATTACTGCTTTAATATTTTATTAAGAATAGATTTATTTATTAACAGTGTATATTTTTGCTTTACCATCACTTGTGATACGGTTCACCGTATCATATATACAAAACTTTTCACTTACAAGAATTTCATATTCTTACCTTCAAAATAAGAAATGTACTTTATTAATATTTCTTACCTAATACCCGACTGCAAGTTACTGCAATTTGATCAGCAAAATTATTAACCCATATCTGAGCATCAATATTTTCGTTAATTTTTCCCGACCAAGCGATTTTATAAATTTAGGGTAAGCATCTTCAAACAGTTCACAGCTAGGATACGTTGTCTAAAGACAACGTTTGGGTTAAAGTTATTTTTAGCCGACATTCTTTAACTGCATGTGAAACCTCAATTTTCTCCATAATATCAATAATTCTGAAGACGATTCACTCAGTGATCCAGCTCGTCCAGTATTCCCAAGTTATTATCCGTGCCTCTTCTTTGACCAGGAGATCTCAATATTTCAAATGTGTTTTTATTTCCCCCTCCCACTTCATCTCGCCCTCTTAAACCGGCCCGCTATGGCTGGAAAACTCTCAAAATCCTTCCTCATCTCCCGAAAGCTAACCACCTCTTTTCCTCTCTCAAACTCGAATTCTAGTGGATATTCGTGACAGTTTAATGGGCTTTGCTGAAAGATTTCGGTAAAGAATTGAGTTGCCTCTTGTGGACTGCTGGCAAAGATGAATAGAAAGTCCTTCTTGTTCATCTTTAGTGAGAAGACGCGAACCTTCTGAATGCCTAATACATTCTTTCGGATCAATTCCGCTACTTTCTGGTTATCTGCTTGAACTGCGTCTAATTTAGAAATGTCGTCCTCTAAGGAAATTTTCCGTTCCGCTAGTAAATGGTAGATGTAATGAGCCAAAGTGGATTCTTCATAAAGGAAACTATCTTCGTAAAACTCTTTCACCAACATGTGATTACACCTCATTATTTTTATAATATAGTCCGCGGGCTTCTTCCTTAATGACCGCTGGACAGCTATACAAGGGGTTGATCCGGTTCCTTTTTTTCATCAATCGCTCCCGTATACTCGTTGTAATTTACGGCGATGGTTCCAACTTGGCCATTTCGATTTTTCGAGACAATGATTTCAAGGGAATGATCTTGAGAATCCTTGTCATAATAGGCTTCGCGGTAGAGGAACAAAATGACATCGGCATCCTGCTCCACACTTCCCGATTCCCGAATGTCAGACATCATCGGTCGTTTATTGGCCCTTGATTCCACTGATCGATTTAGCTGCGCTAAACAGATGACGGGGCAATCAAAGTCCTTCGCCATCGTTTTGAGAGATTTTGAAATTTCCGTTACTTGTTGGTGGGAATTCCCTCCGTAAGATTGACTAGATTGGATCAGTGTTAAGTAATCGATAAATAGGATCGGTCTCTTGCCGGGAAATTGATTCATCAGCTTTCTCGTTTTCGCTCTCATCTCTGCAATCGTTTGTCCAGCCCCATCAAAAATTTGCATATTGGTTTCCGTGAGATCACCAATCACATCGGACCATTTATCCTTTTGATGTTGACTGAGCATTCTTTTCGGATTCCTCATTTTCGAACGGTTAAAGCCCCCTGTCGAAGCAATCAATCGTTTGGTAATCAGTTTCTCGGGCATTTCTAAGGAAAATACGAGTGGCAGATACCCAGCCCAACCGGCCATTTTGGCAAAATGAAGCATCACGTCGGTTTTTCCCATGGATGGTCTGGCCGCTAGAATCGTGACTTCCCCGCCCTGAAAGCCTCCCGTCATGTCGTCGAGCTGTTTGATACCCGTTGTGACACTTTTCAGGCGTAATTGATCTTCCCAGGGTGCCTCATAGATGTTGGCCAACGCTTGTTGTAACGAAGTGTGATCCTCGAGCTTTAATTGGTTGATTTTATCCAACTCCCTCACGACCTTCGCAATCTCCCAGTCATTCATGGCGGCAACATTCAAGATGTTCCTCTTTTCCCGCTCCTTCCACGACTCAAGAATGAGCTTTTCCGTTCCATCAAATTTCTCGATGTCTGCATAGGACAACAGCTCTGAAAGATAGGACATTCCCCCTACTGATTCGAGGTCGGGCAGGGTTGAAAAAGTAATCAAATCAAGATTCTTACCGGCACGTTTGAACTCCACCATTTTTCGCATGATTTCTTTATGCCTTACGCTTTCTAGCTGCTCTGGCTGAATCACAGTATCCGTTAGTAAGTACTCCGCCTTCATCAAACTGCCTAAGAACGCTTTTTCCGCCATACTCATTCCTCTTCACCTGCCGTTAGATCAAGTTGGAATCCGCTTGGAATATCTCTTCCGGTACGAACGATTTCAGTTGATTTTCTTGACATTGGTACTGCCTGTTGGGGTGCCTGATGGGCATCAACATCTGCTACGGTCAGTAACGATTCATTTTCCCAGTTTCTAAGAATCGCAACTATATAGTTGAGCCTTCGCTTGTTATTCGCACAGGCAATCTCCATGGCTTTTAGAATCATCTCTTTCGGCTGTAAAAAGCTAGAATCCTCTAACCACGCTAACAGCTGCTGCTTCGCCATCACGTTCGTAAAGCCAAAACCATTTGTGTCCCAAAACTCGATAATTTCATTCACATCTTCTGGTTTTGTCAGATTCTCTAAATCTGGAGCATTCTCAATATCTGGCTGAGAAGCTATTTTTTGTTTTTGTTTTTCTTTTTTATTTTCTTTTTCTTTTTGCCCACGTATCGTCTCACGGCACGTTGACGTATCGTTAAACTCTTCGTCTTCCGTATCGGTATATGTATCCTGTTCCTCGCATTCACTGTCCTTGTTGCCAAAAAGCAATTCATCTTGTCCACTAAAAGATTCGTATAGGCTGCTAATTCCAAGATTAGTAATGCCTTCCGAAACATACGAAATAAGCGAGCGGTCCTGGACCTCTTTTAGCTCGGCGGTTATACAGTCCATGATCGGTTTCCCGCCTTTATGCAGGTTATATTCCCCCCAGTATTTAATCGCCAGTTCTCTTGTTTCCGGATTGTAGCGAATCAACTGATGCTGCTCGGCAAATCGTTCCATTAACGAATGAACAGTCTCCATCGAATAGCCCAAATGAAAAGCCATTTGCTTCTTCGTGATTCGATAGATGCCAATTTGAGTTGTTTTCGAATTTGTCAGCAGATAGAGGTAAAAATACTTCTCCTCCGGGGTCATTTCTTCCACAACGGGATTTTCCCAAAATTCAGTTCGCACCATTCGATACTTTGCCATCCTTAACCACCATCCTTGTTTATTGGAAAACTCTATTCATTCTTTATTTATGGTTTTGTGTAGGAAACGGATAGGGTGGTTTCTATAGAAAGGTGGATATTTTGTGACAATACCTGTCCTAACGGAGCATAAATGGGCACAAAAAAAGGCCTAGTCACTCCCCGGATAATGTCGATGAATTCGGCAAAATCCAGGGAGTGACTAGGCACCAGTTATAAGGTGGGGATGTTTTATACTCAGCCTGACACCCTAATCCTTATGAGAGGATAAACCGTTCCGTTTTGAGGTGCACATTATATAATTGACAACAAAAATGGCGTGTGAACTGACAACAGTTTTGGCACGCCATTTTTACGTTAATTAAGTCATAGTTAACATTGAAACTTGCTTTACTATTAGATGGTTTACTAAATTAATTTGTTGTCTATTTTTATTGAGTATCTTTTAGGTTCAAAAATAATGTGGTTGCTACCTTCATAAAAAACACCTCTCGTATATTTCAAACTGTTAATTGTTTTTTGGCTGTGAATCCAAGAAATTCTTTATAGGTTTTTGAAGTACGTCAACAATGGCTGCAATGATACTTGTTGCCAAGATGCCCATTAGACCTAGAGATATTGGACCTGCTGCATCATCACCTGTGAATTGAACACGCACCCTTAAATAAACTATTGCTAAAAAAATGAAGAAAATGACAGTAAAAGTGCATTTTTTAATTACCTTTAAAGATTGAAGAGATAACTCAGAAAAAGCATTATTCTTTTCGACATAGGTTAAAAGTTTAAATATTTGATACAACGCTGCAGAAAACGTAATACATATTCCATATGCACTTACCAAAAGTGGATATAGCGAATAATCACCTGGGCGTTCTATTGCATCTCTTCTGGCTGCTTCAGGCAAAAAATATATACACACGGCAAGCACTGCAATTCCAACCAGAAAAATAATAACCTCTAAGAAAGTGGTAGAACCTCGTTTAACATTCAATTAAAACACCTCACTTATTTAATGACAATACGAATTTAACATATTATATATCGTTTATCAATAAATTATTATTGTTTTTTATTGTATTATTATTTTTATTGAAATTTCCTTTTAACTTTAAACAGAAATAAAAAGCATTTCTCATTACAAAGAAATGCTCTTACTTTAAAATGTTAAATTTACAACTTGTTCATCAAAACAGAACTTTTTAATAAATGCATCTTTTATTCTGAATATAAAAAACCACGCCCATATCAATTACGATAAGGGCGTGGTTTTCCTCCTTATTTTAAAACTTAATTAGTTCTGACCACTACTTTACTTTCATTTATTGACACCGAATTTTTTTCTGATCGAAATGTATTGGATAAACTGCCCAGTTTCTCAATTTCAATTGTAACGATGTCGCCATCTTTTAACCTAACCCTTGCTATAAGCTTTGTATCGTATTTCAATTTTAATGTTCACTTTCTTCATCCTCATTTTTTTGTGAGATATTGTTTTCTGCTCTCGATTCTATGTCATCATTATTTTATCTCAATTAAGAAAAGCTGCCGAAATTCAACTTTAAAAACCGGCATCCACCATTTATGTGAATGTCGGTTCGTTAGGAGAACATCAACTTTTATCAGTTTGAAGAAAGAACATGAAAAAAAAAAGAAATTAAATCGGTTAAATCTGGTAAGAATAAATCTGAATTACAAATATTCTTGCGGAGTTTTAAAATAAAATGAATAATTCAATCACCGTTTTACAGGCATGTATGTTAATTGTTACGTCAATAGGCATATTGGATCACGTTATTATTATTCCCATTCTTCTCCGAACAGCTGGAAGGGATGCATGGATATCGGTTCTATTAAGTGGTGGTATTTTGTTTCTTTTGATTCCATTGATTTACTACATCATAAAGGGAATCTATCCTCAACACCTTTACGACTGGTTATCAATACGATTGGGAAAGTTCATAGCAACATTTATTATCCTATGGATCGTCTTGGAAATGCTAATGATGTCTGCAATGACATTAAGGGATGTATCCTATTGGGCCAAGGTCTCGTATATGCCGAAAACCCCTATTTTGGTTATTGTCTTATTTTTTTGTATCGTTTCTTACTATTCTTCCCTTTCAGGGATACGTTCTATTGCAATAACCAATGGCATTCTGTTACCTTTCGTCGTCCTATTAGGCTTTTTTGTTATGATTGCTAATTTCGCAAACAAAGACTATGCTTTGCTTACTCCAATGCTTGAAAAAGGCTTTCCCACTGTAATAAAAGGCATGGAATATGCAGGATCTGGATTCAGCGGATTTTTTTTGTTCATTTTAATGCAGCATCATTTAAAAAGAAAAATTGGTCTTCTTCCTTTTTTCATTACAGGGTTTATTCTCATTAATTTAACGCTTAGTCCATTAACAGCTGCTATTGCAGAATTCGGCCCAATTGGTGCATCTAGACTACGCTTCCCGGCATATGAAGAATGGCGACTTGTGACCTTCGGACATTTTCTTGAACATGTTGATTTTCTTTCAATTTATCAGTGGTTGGTTGGATCTTTTATTCGGATTTCATTAGCTATGTTTTTGATTCCCGAAATGTTTAACATTCAAAGTCAACCTAAGCGAATAGGTTTGTTGCTTTCCATCTACACCCTTCTTATCGGAATTTCCCTAATCCCGATTAGTGATATGAAGTTTATGGAATTATTAAGAAGTATCTATCTCCCATTTACTTTAATATTTAGCTTGGTACTCGTAATACTGCTTGGTCTACTCGTCTTTATTTCCAGAAGAAAAGAGGTATCTGATTGAGCCAGCAAAAGTTTCTTGTCAATAAGACAAACGGGGAGTCCATGACCGTTGAAAAACATACGGAAGGAAATGTAAAAATCCTGCACCAATTATTTGATAACTGTGCCGATGTGAAAATTGAAAAAAAAGAGTTTCAAAATGACCAAATCGAAGTATCTGTTTTATTGGTCTATTGTGAAGGATTATCTGATACAAAGCAACTTAACCAGACAATCATTCCGCAATTACAATATTTTTTTCATAAAGTTCATCTGGAAACATTTTGTGAAAAGCAGCTGTTATCAGCTTTGCAAATAGCTTCTATCAGTAAAGTGATGGAGTTTGACCAAATAACAACGAATGTGTTTAGTGGACAATTAGTATTGTTTTTCGATGGATTAGAAGCAGCTTATTCCATTGATATAACAAATCCTCCCCAACGCAATCCAGAGGAATCTAGTCTTGAAGTGTCTATTATAGGGCCAAAGGATGGATTTGTAGAGGCGTTGAACATGAACGTTGCGTTGGTTCGAAAAAGGTTAAAAACCAGTTCGCTATCATACCAACAATTTATCATAGGCAAAAGGAGTCAAACCAAGATAGGCTTGTTGTTTATAAAGGATATCGTACAACCAAGTGTCATTGAAGAGGTCAAAAAGAGGATTACGAAAATAGACATGGATGCAGTTTATAGCAGTCAAGAATTAATTGAGCTAATCAGTGAGAAACCAACATCCCTTTTCCCGCTTTATGACCATACAGGACGACCGGATTACGTTGTTGCTTCTCTATTGCGTGGGCGTTTTGTTATTCTAATGGATGGATTGCCAACAGCTATTATTGCTCCCATGAATCTTTTTTCTTTACTTAAGTCTCCTGAAGATATTCATCTACATTATTTATTCGTATCTTTTGAACGACTTTTTCGGTTAGCTGGCCTAGCAATTGCATTATTTCTTCCGGGTTTTTATATCGCAATTTGTACCTATCATCCCGATCAACTCCCTTTGTCTTTACTTGCTACAATATCAGTCTCTAGAAAAGGGGTTCCACTTCCAACCCCAATTGAGGCTTTTTTAATGCTACTTTTATTCGAATTATTCCGGGAAGCTGGGGTGCGGTTACCCAACGCAATTGGGCAGACCCTTTCTGTGGTGGGCGGGCTTATTATCGGCGATGCTGCCATACGAGCAGGACTAACTAGTCCATCTATGATTGTCATCGTTTCCATCACAGCCGTCGCTAACTTTACTTTGGTTAACCAATCACTAATTGGAGTTATTACCATAATTCGGATTGGAATTCTTCTCCTATCTTCCGTCATGGGCGTATTTGGATTCATTCTTTCGGTAAGTCTTGTTGTTATTTACCTTTCGAACTTGCGATCCTTTGGTATTTCTTATTTAGCTCCAATATCTCCTGTAACATTTGGAGACCTTCTACCAGCTTTATTAAGACCTCCGGTTAAGTACTTAAGGCAACGTGCACGTATACTTAACCCTGTGGATAAGACACGGAGAGGGAATAATGAATAAAATCAAAATTATGTTACTTTCGATATTGACGCCGTTTTTATTAACAGGTTGTTGGAACATGCGGGAGATTGAACATTTATTCTATGTCCATTCGTTAGGAATTGACTATACTGATAATCAATATGTGGTATATGCCCAAGTCTTAAATTTTGAAACCTTGGCAAAAAAAGAAGGTGGTGGTGGAAGTGAACAAAGTGGGGCTTGGGTGGGAATAGGGGCTGGAAAAACCATCGAATCCGCTATTCAAAACTTATACTCTAGCTCCCAACGCAGGCTTTATTGGGGTCACTTAAATTCAATAGTTTTTAGTGAAGCCTTACTAAAACATGGAGTGGAAAATATCGGAGATTTAATCACCCGTTACAATGAAGTTAGGCTTAACGTATGGGTATTTTCTACCCGAAATTCGTTAAAAGAACTTTTGTTAACTTCGCCCATTCTAGAAAACTCACCCGTATATTCATTACTCAGTGACCCTCGTGATGTGTATAGACAGAGTTCATATATTGCACCGATTCGTTTCAATCAATTCTTTTCCATGTTATATGAACCCGGTGCCACACCTCTTATTCCCAATCTCAAGATTAGGAAAGACAAATGGAGGGATCAAAAAAAGAGTCATCCTTCCATTGAAATTGAGGGAATAAGTGTATTAAAGGAAGGGAAATGGGCCGGTCGGTTTCCTAAAATAGACATTCCGGGACTTCGTTGGTTAGATAATCAAACAAGTAGAACTCCATGTATTATCTATTTAAAAGGTGAACCAGTTGCTGTCCTAATATTGGAAAATCCAAGACCTAAAATTACTCCTGTGTTACAAGCAGGAAAAATAACGTTTCAGACAAGCCTATCTATTTCCGGTAGTGTAATCGAAATGAGAAAAGGCTTAACAGAAAAGTACATTTGTGAACAAGCTGAGAATACTATAAAGAAAGAGATCTACAAAACATGGGAAGAAGGTTTAAAAAAAGATGTGGATTTATTTAATCTCAATGAAGAAGCATATCGACATTTTCCAAGGGAATGGCATAAACTTCTAAAAAATGGAACACTCCCTTTAAAGGAAAATGCACTTGTCATAAATCATGTAAAAGTGAATTTATTGGATTCAGGCAGATCAAATATTAACATAGAAAATCCATTCAATGATTGATGATTTAGAGTGGTTCACAAATTTTAATTTGTGGCCACTTTTTTTTACAAATCAGGGATGTATCGAAGTAATCTGCTTCGTTGGTTCAATAAGTAAGAAGAAGATGCACTTGCAACCCCTTATTGAGCAATCGCACCCTTTAGTTTAAGTGCAATTCTTCACAATTTTACGTTCCCTGTTTGAATTCCTTAATTATTTACCTTAGATCCCGTTTATTTCTCCTTCTTGAAGAAGTTCCTCCTCCCTTCCTCTGTTTATTCTCATTATTAAAGGGTATATTCCCCAAATGATAATCATAACTTATATCAAAAATTTAATTTCATTCTATAGGAAAATGCCGAGAGGAGTGTATGTAATGGGATTCCCGCCTCAGCAACAAAATAAACCTGGTATTGAATCATTAATGACACCTAGACCTATATTTGATAACCCCAAATACAAACCAGCCGGTAAACTAATGAATAAAGTAGCACTCATAACTGGTGGGGATAGTGGAATTGGGAGAGCTGTAGCTGTCGCATTTGCGAAAGAAGGTGCAGACATTTCAATCTCATATCTGAATGAACACAGTGATGCAGAAGAAACGAAGTTCTATGTCGAAAAGTACGGCGGTCGTTGCATTATCATTCCAGGTGATATTGGGTATGAGCAGCCCCGCCAAGAAGCTGTAATGCGAACGATTCACCATTTTGGTCGTATTGACATTTTGGTGAATAATGCAGGTGTACTTTACGTAAGGAACAGTCTACTCGATATAGATTCGAATCAACGAGCAAATACTTTTCACACAAATGTTTTTTCGCAGTTTATTGTAACGAAAGCTGCTCTGCCATACATGAAATCAGGTAGCTCCATAATAAATACAACATCTATTAGTGCCTATCTAGGAAATAACGACTCTATTGATTATTCGGCATCAAAAGGAGCCATTGTTTCATTTACACGTTCGCTGTCATTGTCACTGGCATCTCAAGGGATTCGAGTCAATGGTGTGGCTCCAGGACCAATTTGGACTCCATTAATTCCATCTTCCTTACCTCCTGAACAGATTGCCACATTTGGGGACAATGTTCCCATGAAGCGAGCCGGTCAACCGTTTGAAGTGGCACCTGCTTATGTATTCTTAGCCTCCGATGATGCATCCTACATATCTGGGCAAATTCTACACGTGAATGGTGGGGAAATTGTAAACGGTTAAATATTTCTAAAGAAGAAAATTATATGCTGTTTAATTAATAGGTAATCACCTAATTGAATAAAAACAAGCTTTTCCTAGATATAAGTCATAGTATGAAAAGTGAAAACTTGAATCCAGACATGAGAGTATATGTTTCATCATTATGGAACAGGATATATGCCATATCCTTACTACGGAACGCATATGGGATACGGATACCAATCTTATGGAATGGGGTACTATCATCACTACCATTTCCACTATCACCCTCATTCTCAGCGTATTCTTCCCAGCCTATTCCTGAACATATGTTAACTCCATCCGTGCCTTTTCGATAGGATTTTAGAAAGTATACAAACTAAAAACCCTTGGACGTGAAATGAACCCAAAAAGTTAGACAAATATTTTAAGCAGATAGTGAGGATTGAACTCTCTATTGTACTAGGGTCAATCCTTTTAATTTTGCTTTGATTCGTTTGTGAATTTGCAAAATAAATATCGTAAATGATTTTTATTGTTCATTTGTCGCCCTTCAGACTTCCGTGGGGCTTTTTCAATGTAACCTTAGGTATCTGAACCGAATATGATAGGGTGTAATAAACCCATCACAGGAGGGAAATTTTTAATGCATACAGGAAATTATGGGGATTGGTCGCAATATTACAGGATACATCCGATTATCGACCAAATTATAGCCAATTGGTCCGAACCTCAAAAAAATGTTGTTCATAAGTTAATCAATAAATACGGGCTACCAAACGAAACTAGTTCAAGAAGACTCATTTGGCATCATAATGGTCCGTGGAAGCGAACTATCGTTTATCTTGATACTGTACCACACAACTTCCCTACTCCCCATCTTGATTTTTTGAAACAGACCATTGATTACAAGGTGCCTGTTGAACTTTTTGATAAAGTTGCACAATTTGATGGAAGTGTTTATCCTGATCGCACGAGCGGTGAAGCTTCGGCGAAATGCGACAAAGAAGAAATGAATTTTCTAGCATTGAATATGTTAAACGATATTGTTACTGGAAAGCGTACCGTGGGTGAAGCAAAACGCTTTTTCGCCGAAACTGCCATAAAATTCCATCAAGGTATATCTTCACCTTATATCGAAAAATTCCTTTTCTCAAAGCAAACACATACTGCTGATCCCGATGTGCGTTTATTCTGAGCCTCCTACAGCTCCAAAAAACTATGGGGCTGTCTCGAAAGTATTTAATGGACAATCCCATACGCTGATTTCGACAAAGGGCTTTACTTTTACTCAAGTAAACCCGTGAAGTTAAATAATGAAAAAAATTTAATAATATAAACATTATACTTAGGCTTAAATGCAAAAAAGCCTTTAATCACATGCTCTTGAACACCTTAAGTTCAATCGTTCTACCTGTCGCACCTTGAACGTGAACCTTGTACGTTTTGTTGTAACTCGGTTCGATACCGGTTCAAGACATTATCTCAACATTGACGGTAGACAGTTCGCAAGGGTTATTAACCATATCTTGACAAAGAGAAAAAACGTCTTGGGTTCAACGCACATTCAAAGTCAATCTATCCTTTTTTGTACAAATAAATGGTGTTATGCCGTTGATAGCGTCTTTCGATTCGTCATATAAAAACATTATCAGATGTTGAGGTAAATATTGAAAATTGAGTTAAATGCTGCTTCCCAATGCCTCTATCATAGAAACTGTATGGTTTTTCAGATTAATTCTAGTGTTGGCACCAATTTATTTAATCCACGAACACCTGGACCATCAATAACATCACCTTCATAGGAATACCGGGAACCATGGCATGGGCAATCCCATGACTTTTCAGCTTCATTCCATTGACATTCACAACCACAGTGGGTACAGGTTGTATCTACAATATATAGGTTGCCATTCTCATCCTTGTAAGCACCTGCACTTTTCCCTTTATACGTAACGATTGAACCTTCCCCATTCCGAACGTCCCTTGTTTCTTTTGAAACAAACTTCACCTTGCTTGTTATATGATGAAATGCAACATCCGCATTTGTTGTTAATGCGGCTAACAAATCAGGATTAGCATCAAAGCGTGAAGGAGAATAAACTTCTTTATATGGGTTTTCCCGATTGAGAACATAATCTGTTAACAAATGTGCAGATGAGATCCCATTTGCCATGCCCCAATCATTAAAACCTGTTGTGACTAAAATATGTTCCTTGCCTTGTGTTATAGGTCCAATGTAAGGGACCCTATCAAGGGTAATATAGTCCTGTGCGGACCAGCGGTAGGAATAATCTCTTATACCAAACAGCTGCTCGGCATAATCCTGAAGTTCGTTATAATATTTAAGGGTATTAATGTCTTGCCCGGTTTTATGACTACCTCCGGCAATGAGAAGTAATTTCCCTTCATTTAAAGGGGTGTAACGAAGGGAACGTGTCGGGGTATCAACACTAATATATATTCCACCTGGATATTCCTGATCGGTTTTGATGCCAATTATATAAGACCGCTGCGCATACATTCTCGCAAAATAAAGCCCTGGTTTATCATAAAATGGGTAGTTGGTGGCGATAATCACATGGTTGCAATTTATTTTGTACCCGTCTTTTGTAATAACCTTGGGACTGATTTTATCCTCTTCCAAATCCACTGCCGTTGTATTTTCAAAGACCCTACATCCCATCTTTATCGCTTCATTTAAAAGCCCTCTTAAAAACTTTGGCGGGTGAAATTGAGCCTGACCTGCCATCTTAATCGTATTTTTTATTTGGAGATTAAACGGAATCGTATCCAATAATTCCCCTTTTATACCTAACTTTTGATAGGCTGTCCACTCTTTCTCAATATCTTTAGCATATTTATCTGATACAGCATAAACATACGCATCTTGCCTGCTGAAATCACAGTCGATTCTTTTTTCCCTTGAAGTATTCTCAACAAACTGGATAGCATTTGAACTAAACTCATAATAAAGCTTGGCTTTTTCCTCGCCAAAAAATTTTATTAAGTGGTCGTAGATTAAGATATGTTGTGCTGTTAGCTTAGCTGTAGTATGTGCCGTTGTGCCGTTCAGGACACTCCGAGCTTCGATAATGGCAACCTTCACGCCTTCTTTCGAGAGTAAATAAGCGGAAGTAATTCCTGAAATTCCTGCCCCTATTATGGCAACATCCACCGTTAAATCTTCATTTAGTGTATTAAAAGTTGGAAGCTCTATATCACGCCAATAAGTTGTTGAAAATTTATGGACATTTTCCGATGAACCCATATGCAATCCCCCAAAATTAAAAATTAACCTTTGATTAACTTTTCCTAAGAGATAAAATTAATTCTCTTATAGTAAATAAAAATAGAAAGAACCGTGAATGCTTCATGGTTCTTTCTATTGGAATAAAATATTTAACAATGCTCGTTAGAAAAGGGTGTATTTCAAAAACAATTAATCATAGCATTACTACACTAATTAATGGTGGCGACAGTGGAATTGGAAGAGCTATCGCTACTTATGAATGGTGGGGAAATAGTAAACGGTTAGATATTTACAATACAGCAGTATTATTTCATTTTGCTGACAGGCACTTTAAAGAGCAATAACATTCCTACAATGATCAGTACAGATAGCCCATAGGCTAATAATGGCTTTTTGTAATGGAGCCGTATAAAAGGCACTTGAACGAGGTAAAAAATCACAGACCACCCGAAATTCCAACCATTATGGTAACTCATTAAACCCATTATGTAGTTTACTAACTCGACGACAGACAAAAGAGTCACCCAGAAGATGATCCAAGCAACCTGTTTTACCCATCCAGTTGGATACCTTCCCAAATATATAAACACAATGGATGGATAAGAGAGAAACGTTACAAGCAGATTGTTAAAAGTATGATTTGGAATAATATCGGTAGGTTCATATTCCCACAACGGATAATTATATGTAAGAAAGTTATATAACAGGTCCAGGAGAATGAAAAAGAGAAAGGTGGACTGATAATTCTTCCAATTCCGCCAATCCCCCCAACGCCATGCCGCAAGAATCCATAACATCATGCGTACAATAATGTACATTTACACCATCCTATTACAATAAATATTTAGCGTTTATATTATGACTAATTTTATTTTAAAATATGTGTTGCTTCCTATTGCTAATTATCCGCCAATAAGTACGTTAACTCTTCAACAAACTGTCCCGATTGTTAAAAAAGCTAATGACGATTGTTCAACTAAACACACCCATTTGTTTCTGTAGTCCTTTACAAAGAAAAACGAGACTGCACTTTATTTGGAGAGACTTAGCCAGAATCCTTGATACACCTTGCTTCATGGCTTATAATCATGCCCTCAGAGGCTCAAATTAAAGTGACAAATTGCCTGTACTTACTTTCAGTAGAGGGTTCGACAATATTTGAAAATAACTTCACAATGACGTATTCACTTAATAAAGCACTACACTACATTTAAGTACAATTCTTCACAATATTGAATTTTCCCTTTTCGGTAGTAATCCGTAATTTTATATGCCTTACTTTCTCCCTCAGTTTAATACGATTTTCTCTCGAATACTCGCTTATTCGCAGGATTTCATAACCCTTGATTTAGCGTTAACGATAAAATGAAATAAGTTTAAATCATTATGGCTTCGTGAAGGCATAGTCAAATAGAGGAGCGAATTAGTTCCCCATATTTTACCATATAATGTACATCTCCACGCCTCCCCTGGAGGCTTTCCCTCCCATGTCTCAACGGGTCGTCTGCCCTATCATTCCTTCGTCATGCCTATCCAAGGGGTGGAGGCCAGTTTTGCTAATTAAATGGGTCTGTGCCCTTACGAAAATAGAATCTGGTACTCCGTACATATTTGAAATCCTGCGAATATGCCAACATTCGATTAATATGAGTGTCCAATATTATTTATTTCAGGGCGATAAATAATCTTTATTTCTGAAATTTCATTAAGCTGCCAACGGTGATAATGGTTTGATTTTATCAGGACAATATGATTCGTTTCGTCTAGATATACTTACAAAGATCCTGGCCAACTTGCCAATTAACTTCATAATTGATTTTATTTTCTTCATTTTTTTTACTTTGACATTTTGAGAATGTAATGCCCGAAATTCTGGGTTATTCACTACAAGACTAATTGTAGCTAAGTAAAGGAATCGCCTTAGTCTGGAGCGTCCTCGCTTGGAAATGACAATTTGACCTTTCCATTTCCCTGAACTTGCTTCGACTAAATGCAATCCAGCATGGCGAAGAAGGGAATTACCGTGAGTAAAACGACTTAAGTCCCCCGCTTCACCCAATATCCCAGCTAAAGAAATTTCACTTATCCCCTTTATGGCAAGTAACATCTTAGCGAAAGGTATTTTATTTAGTGCAGCGGTAACTTGTTGTTCCACTCTTTCGAGTTGTTTTACGGCTAAGTCATATTCCTCTAATAGCTGCTCTAAATGAAATTTATAGGCATCAAGTGCCTGTCTAGTACCTACAGATTTCTTAGCCAACTGGAGGAGTAATAGGGCTTTCTTTAATCCAGGGTGCCTCTTCATCACAGATTTCCAACCTGTAATAACCTCGTGAGGCTGCATATTCTCTAAGTCCATAGGGGACGGGAATAAACGAAGGGTTGTGATTGCCCCTTTAGCCGTAATATCCTTAAATACCTGTCGGAATTCAGGAAAGACAATATCTACCCAACGGTTTAATTGATTAATAGAACTAACAAGGCGTTTAACTACTACATCACGGTTAGACATCAGGATCCTAAGTTTTTCGAATGTTTCCGATGTGTACCTAACTTCAGAATAATAACCGTTCTTTACCATATCAGCGATAACTAAGGCATCTTTTTTATCACTTTTTGATTGAGTATTATCACGATTTTCTTTATTCTTTTTTACTAAATGTGGGTTTACAGTTACTACTTCAATATCTTGATTAGAAAGCCATTTTGAAAGATTGATCCAGTAGTGTCCAGTTGGCTCCATCCCAACAATAGCTTCATCCAGGTTGTTTAATCTTTGAAGATTTTTAATCCATTTTAGAAAACTAGCAAATCCTTCTTCGGTATTTTTAAATGTAATTGGATCTCCGACTATAATTCCACGGAAATTTACAGCTCTAGCTACGTGAAATTGTTGCGCAATATCAACTCCAACAACTAGATGTTTAACTGAAATTCTTTCTATTAGTTGATTTTGTTTGTTTTGCATTTTAAACTTCATTATAGGGGTTCCTCCTTAAGGTTTGAGTTAGATTGGTCTCTATACTCATATCTTACTGAGGAGCTCTATTTTTTTCAAAGTCGAAAAATAACGATCTACAGGAATGCTAATTAGATTTTATTCTAATTCCCATTTGGACATATTAAAAAGGAAAACTCACTTATTTTTTTAGGAGATACTAATGCAAACTTCATTTTCAATCTTTTTTATAATTATTGGTTTACTTTTTGGAGTCTGGAATCGTTGGAAAGAATTCTATCCCACATTATTATTTTGGATTATTGCTAATCTGCTTTATAGTACCTTGCTCAATCATTTCAGGGTATGGGAATATATTCCTGTTGGAATTGATAAAAAAATTTTTCCTACACATACAATCATTGGTTTGAAAATTCCTTTTTTAACCTACCCATTCGTTATTCCCGTCTTTTTAGGAAGGCTTCCTAAGTTATTATCCTATAAAATCGGGTGGATTATTTTTTGGGCACTTCTTTTTGAAGGTGTAGAATTTATAGCATATCTTAACAAGAGTATTACTTACCATTATGGATGGTCGCTACTTTGGTCTTTTTTATTTAATTTAGTCACCTTCACTGTATTAACAGTACACCATTGGAAACCTTTGATAGCTTGGTTACTGTCTTTTATATACATTATTATTTTATTCATTATTTTCCAACCTCCTATTCCAAGATAAATATAAAAAATTCTTTTTCTTTCAATCCCTTTATCCAGGAGTAAGATAATTTCATCCTTTTGCAACTAACCTGCTACTTTAGCTTAATAAGGACTGCGGTTTCAATTTAGTGAAACAGGTCAATAATTCCTGAAAAAAAGAATTTTTTTGGGAGAGATGAACTTGTTATTATCTAAAGCATGGGAAACGTATGAATCTGATAAACGAATTGAAGGCTTTTAGCCGCAAACTTTAAAAGCATATAAACTCCAGTCTGTCTTACTTATACGCTTTTTTAATGATGTTCAACTTGATACGATCACTACGGATCAATTAAAAGCTTATTTAGCAAAATCAAGTGAAAACCTTAAGCCTGCAGAATACTGGTCACTACACCACTTTACAAAAGAAGGTTTAGAAAAACGATAATGAATACCTTCACCCAACCCTCTCATACCACCCCGCAATAGCCGGAAAACTCTCAAAATCCTTCCTCATCTCCCGAAAGCTAACCACCTCTTTACCTCTCTCAAACTCAAATTCTAGTGGATATTCGTGGCAGTTTAATGGGCTTTGCTGAAAGGTTTCGGTAAAGAATTGGATCGCCTCTTGCGGGCTGCTGGCAAAGATGAAGAAAAAGTCCTTCTTGTTCATCTTCAGGGAATAGACGCGAACCTTCTGAATTCCTAATACATTCTTTCGGATCAATTCCTTTACTTTCTGGTGATCTGCTTGAACTGCGTCTAATTTAGATATGTCGTCTTCTAATGAAATTTTCTGTTCCGCTAGTAAATGGTAGATGTAATGAGCCAAAGTGGAATCTTAAAAACGGAAACTATCTTCGTAAGCTTCTTTCACCAACATGTGATTACACCTCATTATTTTTATAATATGGTCCGCCAGCTTCGTTATTAATGGCTGCTGGACAGCTATACAAGGGATTGGTTCTGTTCCTTTTTATCCTCAATCCCTCCCGTATACTCGTTGTAATTCACGGCGATGGTGCCAACTTGGCCGTTTCGGTTTTTCGAGACAATGATTTCAAGGGAATGATCTTGCGACTCCTTGTCATAATATGCCTCGCGGTAGAGGAACAAAATGACATCAGCATCCTGCTCGACACTTCCCGATTCCCGAATGTCAGACATCATCGGCCGTTTATTGGCCCTTGATTCAACTGATCGATTTAGCTGTGCCAAACAGATGACGGGGCAATCAAAATCCTTCGCCATGTTTTTGAGGGATTTGGATATTTCCGTTACTTGTTGATGGGAATTCCCTCCGTACGGTTGGCTGGATTGGATCAGTGTTAAGTAATCGATAAACAGAATGGGTTTCTTGCCGGGAAATTGATTCATCAGCTTTCTCGTTTTCGCTCTCATTTCGGCAATCGTTTGTCCCGCCCCATCAAAGATTTGCATATTGGTTTCCGTGAGATCACCAATTACATCCGACCATTTATCCTTTTGGCGTTGACTTAGCATTCGTTTTGGATCCCGCATTTTCGTACGGTTAAAGCCCCCTGTCGAAGCAATTAATCGTTTGGTGATCAGTTTCTCAGGCATTTCTAAAGAAAATACGAGTGGCAGATAACCAGCCCAACCAGCCATTTTGGCAAAATGAAGCATCACGTCGGTTTTTCCCATTGATGGTCTGGCCGCTAGAATCGTAACTTCCCCACCCTGAAAGCCTCCCGTCATGTCGTCGAGCTGTTTGATACCCGTTGTGACACTTCTCAGGCGTAATTGATCTTCCCAGGGTGCCTCATAAATGTTGGCCAATGCTTGTTGTAGCGGGGTATGATCCTCGAGCTTTAATTGGCTGATTTTATCCAGTTCGCTAATAACCTTCGCAATCTCCCAGTCATTCATGGCGGCAACACTCAAGATGTTTCTCTTTTCCCGCTCCTTCCACGACTCTAGAATGAGCTTTTCCGTTCCATCAAACTTCTCCATGTCTGCATAGGATAACAGTTCAGAAAGATATGACATTCCCCCTACTGATTCAAGGTCAGACAGGGTTGAAAAAGTGATCAAATCAAGATTCTTACCGGCACGTTTGAATTCCACCATTTTTCGCATGATTTCTTTGTGCCTGGCACTTTCTAGCTGTTCAGGCTGAATCACGGTATCCATCAGTAAGTACTCCGCCTTCATCAAACTTCCCAAGAACGCTTTTTCAGCCATACTCATTCCTCTTCACCTGCCGTTAGATCGAGTTGGAATCCACGTGGAATATCTCTTCCGGTACGAACGATTTCAGTTGATTTTCTTGACATTGGTACTGCCTGTTGGGGAGCCTGATGGGCTTCAACATCTGCTACGGTCAGTAACGATTCATTTTCCCAGTTTCTAAGAATCGCAACTATATAGTTGAGCCTTCGTTTGTTATTCGCACAGGCAATCTCCATGGCTTTCAGAATCATCTCTTTCGGCTGCAAAAAGCTAGAATCCTCTAACCATGCTAACAGCCGCTGCTTCGCCATCACATTTGTAAAACCAAAACCATTGGCGTCCCAAAACTCGATAATTTCATTCACATCTTCTGGTTTTGTAAGATTCTTTAAATCTGGAGCGTCCTCCATATCTGGCTGAGAAGCTATTTTTTGTTTTTGTTTTTCTTTTTTATTTTCTTTTTCTTTTTCTTTTTGCCCACGTATCGTATCACGGCACGTAGACGTATCGTTAAGCTCTTCGTCTTCCGTATCGGTATATGTATCCTGTTCCTCGCGTTCACTGCCCTCGTTGCCAAAAAGCATTTCTTCTTGTCTACTAAAAGATTCGTAAATGCTGCTAATCCCGGGATTGCTAACGCCTTCTGAAACATACGAAATAAGCGAGCGATCTTGGACCTCTTTTAGCTCGGCGGTGATACAGTCCATGATCGGTTTCCCGCCTTTATGCAGGTTATATTCCCCCCAGCACTTAATCGCCAGTTCTTTTGTTTCCGGATTGTAGCGAATCAACTGATGCTGCTCGGCAAATCGTTCCATTAACGAATGAACAGTCTCCATAGAATAGCCCAAATGAAAAGCCATTTGCTTCTTCGTTATTCGATAGATGCCAATTTGAGTTGTTTTCGAGTTTGTCAGCAGATAGAGGTAAAAATACTTCTCCTCCGGGGTCATCTCTTCCACAACGGGGTTTTCCCAAAATTCAGTTCGCACCATTCGATACTTTGCCATCCTTAACCACCATCCTTGTTTATTTGAAAACTTTATTCAGAGTCTATTTATGGTTTGATGAGGAAAACGGATAGGATGGTTTTTATAAAAAAGTGAATATTTTATGGCAATAGCTTTCTTTATGGAGCAAAAAAAAAGCACCTGTCACCACCCGAATAATGTCGATCAAATATCAACAAATTCCGGATAGTGACTGGCACTTTTTTATAATTCCTATATATTTTCCGAATTCCTCAGTATAGGCTTTCCAGACAGAGAATTTATTAATTAATAGTTCCTCTGTTTCTAATACGAGTTGAGAAATAATAAAAGGGCAAACCTGAGAATGCAAAATATGAAAGATCCTTAAATCTCGTCTTGCGATGGTTTTTATCTCACTTCTTTTTCAATAAGAATTCTTGTCCTTAAGTAAGGTACCAGCTAAAGGAAAATAAGCGGAAATTTTTCGGTTAGATGCAGAATGAAGCTACTTTCGGGGTAAATAAGGGAAGTTTTTCCGATTATGCAAAGCAAAATCCCTCATTTTCACGCTATTCGAGTAAATAGGCGGAATATCTTCGTCTATTTAATCTTTTTTACATGCTAATTGCTAATTAAGCGAATTTTTTCCGTCTATTTATATGTCACAGACAGCCCAAATGAACTTTGTAGCCCGCTTCTATTGCACCAAACAAAAATACTCCCTCCAAATTTGTTTTGACCAGTAAAATTCATGTAACCTAAAATAAAACAAAAAGGACTATATAATAGAAGAAAGTCGTGACCCTCATTACCTTTGGAGTCTGTAGTAGTGATTAGGTAACTCATCCACCTATATATGACATTTCAACCTTTTTCCTGGCTTTTCTCGTTTCCTCGGTGCGTTCATCAGAATAACGGTCGGAACGATGATTCCAAATGCCTTTAATTCTTTCTTCTACATCTTGATCGGTAGCTCCACTTCTAATAAAATCCCTAATATTATGGCCGTTTCCATTAAATAAACAGGTGAAAATTTGCCCATTTGCTGACAATCTTGCACGGGTACAGGTTGAGCAAAACGATTCAGATACTGAGGTAATAAAGCCGAAATCAATATCCGTCCCTTTATAACGGTAACGCTTGGCCACCTCTCCGTAATAAGCAGCTTCCACCGGTTCAAATTCAAAGTGTTCTTTTAATATTTCATATATTTGTTGCTTTGTAACAACGTCCTCCATCATCCAACCATTTGTACTGCCGACATCCATATATTCAATGAACCGTAGTTCTAGGTTCTGTTCTTTACAGTAGGTTGCCATCTGAATAATTTCAGAGTCGTTAAGTCCCTTTTTTACAACCATATTGATTTTTATGCGAAGGCCTGCGCCTTTTGCAGCCTCAATTCCTTGGAGTACCGGGCCAACTCCAACATTCCTGCCATTTATTTCACCAAAAAGTTCATCGTTTAAACTATCTAAACTTATATTGATCCTTTCAAGACCGGCTTCCTTCAGCTGTGAAGCATATTTCGGGAGCAATACGCCATTGGTCGTTAAAGCAATGTCCTTTAGACCATTAGTTTTTGAAAGCATTTCAACAAGAATTGGTAAATCCTTTCGAAGAAGAGGTTCACCTCCAGTTAATCTAATCTTCTCAACACCTAATTTAATAAAAATGCTGGCGAGACGTGTAATTTCTTCATACGTTAGTAATTCTGATTTAGGTAAAAATGCATAATCTGGACCGAACAGTTCCGCAGGCATACAGTATTGGCAACGGAAATTACATCGGTCAATCACAGAAATTCGAATATCACGAAGCGGCCTGCCTAATTGATCTTTAACTTGTTGTTTGGTCACATTTTTCAACTCCAAGTGGGTAATAGCGCAGCGTTCCAAAAAGACCACAGGGGCGGTAAAGCGGCCTTTTTGACCAGCCAGAACCGTCCCCCGGAATCTATTCTATTTATCTAGTTAATTGTTTCACCTTTATTGGGTTTGTTTCTTTGCTTAATTTGATGATTTCGCCGATAATACTGATGGCAATTTCTTGTGTTGTTTCTGAGTTAATATCCACCCCGATGGGAGAAGAAACGCGCTCCAGCAGTTCTTCTGAGAATCCTTCATCTTTTAATTTTTGTAATATTTGTATGGCCTTGCGCTTGCTAGCAAGCATGCCAATATAGGAACAAGGAAATTGCAGAGCTGTTTTTAATACGATTTCATCTTGATCTTTTGTCACAATCACTAAGTAAGACTTTTCATTTAGGTTGGCCGCAAGCGTTGCCTTCCCAATATCCTCATCCACAATAAGCCTGGTCGCATTTGGAAAGCGTTCCTTCGTACAATAACCCTCCCGGTCATCCACAACGCGATAGGGAATTTCAAGAAAATCGGCGAGTTTTGAAAGCGCAATGGCTACATGACCTGCACCAGCCAGAACGAGTTCAGGCCTGCTTTTATAAACTTCAATAAACACCCGCACTGTTCCTCCACAATTCATTTGAATGCCGTCTTTAGCATGTTTATTTAATTTATATTCAACGATTTTCGATTTACCCTTTTGAATTGCCTGCACACACTCATCAATGACAAAGTATTCAACTAATCCCCCTCCGACAGTCCCTTCAATCGTGCCATCAGGGGATACAATCATTTTTCCAACATGGCTGGGAGTCGAGCCTCTTGATTCAATGATCATGGCTAAAGCAAAGGTTTCGTTTTGACGATTTAACATGGCGACTTTTTCCATCAGTAACATGTATGACTCACCCCCCTTTTTTTAAATTAATTCGGTTGATATTGTGGCGTGTTAAGAAAATAACGCAAAAGATTTAAGGCGACCGTTTTCCTGTATACTGCTGTGGAGCGCTGGTCGTCGATTGGCCGAATGATTTGTTCAAAGTCTGCCACAATCGAATCAATGTCCGCATCCGATAATGGGAACGGTTTTCCTAGCAGCTTCTTCTCAATATCAATCGAACGAACCATCGTCGGTCCGACCGCTCCAAAGGCAAAGCGAATGTCATCGATTCGTTCATTGCTGATCCGGATAAGTCCTGCAAACCCTACTTTAGCAATGGCATCCGCGTTACGGTTGCCGATTTTTTCAAAAACAACATGTGTACCTTCTTCTAGTACGGACGGCAAGATAATTTCAGCCAAAATTTCATTGCGCTGACGCCCGATCTTTCGTACCCCTTGAATAAAATCACTGATTGCCACCACACGATCCCCATTAACGGAACGCAGCAAAAGTTTTGCGTTGTAAACATATAATAATGGCAGTGTGTCACCCGCCGGAGATGCATTGCAAATATTTCCTCCCAATGTCCCTCTGTTTCGAATGGCCGGAGCTGCAATCGTTTTGATTGCGTTTTTTAAGGCAATGGGAATTAACGGGTTTTCCAGTAATTCACCATAGGTACTGCAGCTTCCGATATGGAGATCTTTATCTTTTTGATACACCCGCTTTAGCTCGGAAAGATGATCAATAAAAACAACTGGCTTAGGAATTTTAGGAGGCACTCCCCTTCCACTTTTGTGAAGGACCATGACATCGGTGCCACCGGCTACGATGGCACAGTCCTCTTTATTCAATTGGCTCAAGGTTTCGTCTAAATAGTCAAAACGATACGCAGTTATTTTTTCTGGCATATGACTTCACCTTTTTTCGCTGCCAATTTAACTGCATCCACAATCATATTGTAGCCAGTGCATCGGCATAGATTTCCAGAAATGCCTTCACGAATTTCCGCTTCTGTTGGATTGGGATTTTCAGATAACAAAGCGGCACTTGCCATGACCATCCCCGGGATACAATAGCCGCACTGTACCCCTCCACACTCGGAATAGCTCTCATCTAAAATCTTAAATTGTTCGGTTTCCATTAATCCTTCGATCGTTTGAATTTCTGCACCCGCAATCGCGCCAATAGGGATTAGGCAGCTGTTTTGCAAGGAATTATTTACGAATATACTGCAGGCTCCGCATTCCCCTTCACCACAGCCTTCCTTTGTTCCGATTAATCCAAACTCTTCCCTTATTAAATCTAGTAATCTTGCAGTGGGAGGAGCATCGGTTTCCACCGTTTTTCCATTAAGGGTAAATTTAATCAACCCTATTCACCAACCTTCGCTCAAGACTTTCCATAATGACTTCCGCTGTAACCGGAATTTGCTGAAAAGAAGTTTGCAGTGCATCTTCAATCGCCGACTGGACTGCCGGGGCTCCGCCGATTAAAGTCAATTCACCTGCGCCCTTCGCCCCGTACGGGCCATCCGCATATGGGTTATCAAATAACTTGCTTTCGATTGGAACAACGTCCAATGAAGTCGGAGGCCCATAATCCGATATGCTTTTTTGTTGGATTTTGCCTTGCTTTGTCGTCATCTTTTCCAGATACCCGTATGCTAACCCTTGTGCAAGACCACCATCAATTTGGCCTTTCATAATCCGATCATCGATGGCCTTCCCCACATCGTAATTTCCGTATACTTTTTCTAACTTTACAATTCCTGTTAACGTATCTACTTCTACTTCCACGAAATTAACGCCCCATGAATAAGCAGGGTAGGCATCTCCAGTGAAGGTTTTTTCGTCCCAAGGAATCATTTCACGGTGAACATAATGCTCAAATACTTCTTGTTCCTCCCCTGACTTCCACTCGGCCTTTAGTTTTTTTGCGGCCCGTTCAAGTAATTTTCCAACAATCATCGTCGTTCTGGAGGCTACGGTTGGACCGGAGTCGGGAACCTCTTTTGTATCGGGATCAGGGTAGGAGACTTGTTCCAACGGGAGGTCGAGCTCTTTGGCGACAATTTTACTCAATGTCGTATAAATTCCCTGGCCCATATCAGAATTTGATATTTTTAAAAGAACCTTGCCGTCCTTCGATTTAACTAGTTTCACCGTTGCTTTAATATGATCTCGTTCGCCGCTGCCTGTAAATCCACAGCCGTGGAGGAACACCGAAGTCCCAATGCCTTTCTTATAGCGCAGGTTTTGTTGATTAAATCGCTGAAACTCCTCTTTTTTCTTGTTGTAATCTGAGGCATCCAACAGGTCCTCAATCATTTCTTCCATTAAGATTGGGTCGCGGAAATTTCCTTTTGTGATGGTAGGGTCTCCTTGTTTGACGAGGTATTTTCGTTTATATTCAAGAGGGTCTAGTTGAGTGTGTTTACTAAGATGTCCCATATGACTTTCGATTCCGGCAAAGCTTTGCGGGGCACCAAAGCCTCTGAAGGCACCATTCGGAACGGTATTGGTTTTTAAACAAAAGCCCTTGGCATGAAAATGAGGAATGTTATAGACACCGGCACTGTTTAATAATGACCTCTGCAGCACAACAGAACTCAATCCTTCATTCGCCCCGCCGTCAAGAAAGACGTCAACACACATGCTCAGAATATTTCCTTCTTGATCAAGGGCAGTTCGATACTTGAATTTGGCTGGATGCCTTTTTGTCGTCACCACCATATCCTCATGGCGGTCGAACACGAGCATGACTGATTTCTTAACAGCATTTGCGGCAATGGCTACGTGACAGGCCATCATCGAAGGAAATTCTTCTTTTCCGCCAAAACCGCCGCCTGTAGGGCTTTGCACCACTCTGACCTCATCGTCGCCACAGGCTAAAGCGCTTAGCAATGCATTTTTTATATAATAAAGAGCTTGCATCGATCCGTGGACGACAATTTCATCATCCTTATAAACGGCAAGCATTCCTTGTGGCTCAAGGTAGACATGCTCCTGATAACCCGTCGTATATTCTTCTTCAACAATTTGATGGGCATCTTGCTCGATAGCTGAAATGATATCTAAGCTTTCCCCAAATTCATAGCTAACGAAACTTGCGGAAGATATCTGATCGATTGCTTCATCCAATGTATAGATAGCCTGATGTTCTTCAAATTCAATCTTCACTTCATCTCTCAACCCGTAGAGGGTGTTCAGATCTTTGCCGACGAGCATGAGAATCGGCTCACCAATATAGTTGACCCACTCATTGGCGAAAATAGGTTGGTCCTGTTTAATAATTTTTACGTAATTCGGACCCGGGATATCCTCTGCCCCAACTACATCATATCCTTCAGGAAGATCTGGCACGTAAATGGATTTGATTTTTCCATATGCAATCGGCGACCGATACAAAACACCATAAACCATATTGTCTACTTTCACGTCACTAATATAAGGCAGCTGGCCTGATACTTTATCTTTATGGTCCTTTTTGGGCACTGGAGTGCTTATATCCTTTAGTCTCATTGCAGCCACTCCTTCCGATTAAATTTTTTCACCTGAAACATAGATTAGTAGAAACCCCTTTCAAAAATTTATATATAAAAATGAATTTTATAATTCATTTTTATCCCCATAAAGGTAAATGAGACATTTTCGTTTTATAATAATCCATGGCTTTTTGGTAATCCTCCGGTGTATCTACATCCATGAGTACTCCAGGATCATCTATATTCATATAATTCCTTTCGTAACTGGCAAGGACCGTACGCAAAATTCCTTTTGAATCGGTATCTAGAATTCTCTTTTTCACTTCACTTGATAATTTGATCGGGTGACCGCCTTTATAGTTAAAGCTGGGAATCACAACGTCCCCTCTTTGCATGGCGATTAGCTGGATGGTCTCTTTCTTAACAAGTGGACAATCCCCCGGTGTTAGAAAGAAGGCTTGGTCACTTACTTCACGACAGCCCTTTTGTATAGAACTGAACATTCCTTGGTCAAAGTTTTCATTATAAACAAATTTCAGCTGGAACGAATAGGCATTTTTATTGCTGATTTTCGTTATTTCCTCTTCGATGATTTCCGCTTGAAACCCAGCTACGATATTGGCCCTGCTGATTAACCCTTCAAATTTAGAAATCGTTTGCTCCAATATCGTCATATGCCCCAGCGGCAAAGTCATTTTATAGGCATTCGCCCGGCTGGAATATCCAGCAGCCAAGATGATTGCTTCTATTTTTGGTCACCTCCGTGATAAATACAAACTAAGATGCTGGCGTAAAATAACTTTTTGAATTTTCATATTATTATGATATCATAGACGTATACTATACGAAAAATATATAATTTATATAGAAATCATATATTATTTAAATAGATGGAGAAATGGATGGATATCAAACAATTACGGTATTTTATAGCGATAGCTGAGGAAAAGAATATAACTGCTGCCGCTGCTCGGCTACATATGTCTCAACCGCCTCTTAGTATGCAGCTGAAACAATTAGAAGAAGAGCTTGGTGTTAAATTAATTGAGCGAAATGGCAAGGGTATGGAGTTAACTGATAAAGGAAACGTGCTCTATAAACATGCTTTGCTTCTAGTGAACAGTATCCAAGAAATAAAAAATGAATTACAGGAAACAGAAGATGGGAAGAGGGGCGTACTATCTGTAGGTATCAATACCCTATCGGTTACAGGATTTTCAGAAATGTTGCAATCCTTCCACAAAAAATACCCGCTTGTACCATTAAAAATTGTTCAAAATGATTCCCCTCGTTTGGCGGGAATGGTAAAATCGAGAGCCATTGAGATCGCATTTGTACGTCTTGCCATTGACCATCGCGGCTTGACTTATCATCATCTCATTAATGAGAACTTTGTTTTCGTAAGCAATAAGAAGATACAGGCAAACATAATCTCTTTGAAAGAGATTTCTCATATGCCCCTTATTATTCCGAGTTCTGAGGGTTTAGGCATCTATAATACCATTTTTGAAGCCTTTTCTAGACAAAAGCTGCAACCAATAATTATTGGTGAATGCTCTGACATGCATGTATTAATGGAGATGGTTAAGGGGGGAATGGGGGTAACCATCGTGCCAAAATCTGTTTTAGATGTCTATGGGAACAGCGGTCTCTACTCTACACCAATTAGGGATGCCAATTTAATCTCTTCTTTAGGTGTCATTTGGCTTGAAAATCATTTTGTCTCCGCCTCTGCTAAAAATTTTATAAAGTTAGTAAATGAATACCTATAGTCATCCAAAAAAAATGAACTTAGGGCCGCCTTCATACTCATATTCTTACTAAAAAAAACAGGATCACTAAAATAATCAGTGATCCTTCGAATTAATCTATTATCAAATACTTGCTTCTGCCGAATGATCCGACTTTAGCTCTTTTAATAGATTTTTAGCTTAATAAACTTTGGGCTCTGATATTTTTTTACCTGAAACATATCTTTCTTTAATATTTCTATCATCACCAGTATAGATAAATTTCTGTAATCTTTCTTCTACCGTAAACGTTCTAAAAGCAGGGATATTACGATCATCAATGACAAGAGCGTCAAACTCATAATCTTCTTCAAAACTTCCTACTTTTCCAAAGAATTTACCCCCGCCTTTTGTTGCCAGATAAAATAAATCCGCGGTACTTAAAGGCTGATCAACTCTATTGTTTTCAATCCATTTGATATTTGCTGCCTGTGCACTACTGGTAATGACGTTCATCATTGATAAACTATGCCCACCTGCTATATCGCTGGCAAGTCCTACAGAAACCCCTCTTGAAACCAGTCTTCTTATTGGGGCAATACCACTTGATAAATTAAAGTTTGAATTAGGACTATGTGCAACATATACATTTTTCTTTACCATTAGTTCAATTTCATCCTCATCTACTAAAATGCAGTGTGCCATTATAGTAGGTACATCTCCGAATAAACCAGCGCCATTATATATTTCAGCGTAATTTTTATACTCAGGATGTAATGATTTTACAAAACTAATTTCACCATAATTCTCACATAAATGAGACTGTACAGGAACATTATATTTTTTAGCTAACTCTCCAAGCCCTTTCAGAAGTTCAAAGCTACAGGTAGGAACAAATCTAGGTGTAACAATTGGCTTTACCAATTCATATTTGCCGCAATATTCTTCTAAAATTTCTTTCGTGTCATTAAGCGAAGCTTCTGTCGTTTCCGTCAAATAATCTGGTGAATTTCTGTTCATATTCACCTTCCCAACATAGGCTCCAAGACCTGAATCTGCGAATAGTTCCATCAATAATTTTGTTGTATTTTTATGAATTGTTGCGAAAACACAGGACCTGGTCGTACCGAACCTCCACAGTTCCCTTATTAAGGAAGAATATACCTTTCTAGCATAATGAACATCTGAATATTTCGATTCCTCCGGGAATGTATAGGCTTCAAGCCAAGGCATTAATTCTTTATCAAGACCTAATCCTATGTTAGCAAACTGGGGTGCATGTAAATGAAGATCAACAAAACCAGGTATGATTAAAGAATCACCATAGTCCTCTACCCTTATATTCCTATATTCTTCTGTAAGTTCTTTATAAACACCTTTAATACTTTTTCCATGAACAACAATATATCCATCTTCCATTATTTCATATTTGCCGAATTCCTTCGTAAAAATAATATTGCCTTTAACGGCAAAAATTTCTTCCATTAAATATTCCCCTTTCTAAATTCCCCATTTAAACTTAAAAACGGGTGGCCGAACATAAAAAGACTACAAGAATAAACTAAAGCTAATACAACATAGCTTCAGATTATTCTTGTAGTCAGGTAGTTTACGGCAACCCGGTAGAGACAATTAGACCAAATTTCTAATTGTATACAAGAAAATAGATTTCTTCATTTCGAGAATCTGAGCTGCCTGGATAAATCAGGCGGCTTTTATTCCATTTATTTGAACATAAAATAAATAAGGAAGATCGCAAAGAATAGGTACATGATTGGATTAATTTCCTTGGCTCTTCCCTTCACAATCATGGTGATCGGGTAGAAAATAAAGCCAACGGCAATACCAGTTGCAATGCTGTAAGTAAGAGGCATGGTAATCATGGTTAAGAATGCAGGAACAGCAATTTCAAACCTTTTCCAGTCTATTTCTCCAAGCGAGGATGCCATTAATATTCCGACGATAATTAATGCCGGTGCCGTTACAGGTGTTGTAATAACGGATAAAAGCGGGAAGAAAAAGAGTGAAAGAATAAAGAATCCAGCTGTGACCAATGAAGCAAATCCTGTCTTCGCTCCCGATGCTACCCCTGCAGATGATTCAATATAAGAAGTAGTTGTTGAAGTACCCAGCACCGCACCTGCCATTGTAGCAATGGAGTCTGCCAACAACGCTCTTCCGGCATTCGGAAGTTTGTTATCCTTCATTAAGCCCGCTTGGTTGGCAACTGCGACAAGGGTTCCTGCATTATCAAAGAAGTCAACGAATAAGAAAGTAAGAACAATCCCCATCATGGCGGTTGACCAGAATGAAGGGTCGCCAAAGGCCGAAAATACGGCGCCAAAGGTTGGTTTAATATCTGGCACACCGCCAACCACTTGATGCGGAAGGGAAATTTGCCCGAAAATCATTCCAACAGCAGCTGTAATAATCATTCCGAAAAATACTGCTGCCTTAACTCCTCTAGTCATCATAATAACCGTAATGAGAATTCCAAAAATCGTTAAAAGTGCAGTCGGGCTAGTTATCTTCCCTAAACCAACCAGCGTAGCGTCATTTTTAACAATAATGCCCGATCCCTGCAAGCCGATAAAGGTAATAAATAAACCAATCCCCGCTCCAACAGCATGCTTTAATTCAACCGGAATCGCGTTGATGATTTTTTCACGAATGCCGGTAAGTGTTAAGAGAAAGAAGAACACACCAGAAATCAATACCGCACCAAGGGCGTGCTGCCAAGGAATACCGCTTCCCAAAACAACGGTATAGGCAAAGAAAGCATTTAACCCCATCCCCGGTGCCAGTGCTAATGGATACTTACCGAGCAGCCCCATCACAATCGAGCCAACAGCAGATGCAATTGCCGTAGCCACGAAGACAGCACCATAATCCATTCTTAACGCATCTGGAAAATCCTTAATACTTGCTAAGGAAAGTGTCAGCGGATTGACTACTAAAATATACGCCATCGCTAAAAAAGTGGTTAAGCCGCCAATGAATTCTTGACGATAACTAGTCCCCAATTTTTCAAACTCATAATAATTCTTCATCCTATTTCCCCCTGAAAAATTTTTTCTACTAAAAAAACTCCCCAGCAGCTATCAGTGCGTTTGACTATGGTTGCCTAAATATAAATGGAGTGAGGGACTTCGTTTACCATACGAGATGAAATTGTTTCAAGCACTTCCCAAGATAACACTTCGAATGGATATTTTATCAAATACTTGCTTCTGCCGAATGATCCGACTTGAGATCTTCTAATATATCAATACTCTTTTGTTCTTCCCTTTTGTTTAAAAATAGATTGAGCCCAATAGCGGTAAAACTGCCTATTACGATTCCGTTTTGGAAAATTAAGCGCAATCCCTCTGGTAATTTAGCAAATGCGTCAGGGACAACTGAGGCCCCCAGACCAATTCCTACCGAAACCGCTATAATCAGTAGATTTTCATTTTTATGAAAATCGACCCGGGAAAGCATTTTGACCCCAGAAGAAATCACCATACCAAACATCGCAATCATGGCTCCTCCAAGAACAGGATTTGGAATGATGGTTGTAAGCGCTGCCACTTTTGGCACCAATCCTAGTATCATCAGGATCACACCAGCGGCAATGACGACATTGAGTGTTTTAATTCTCGTAAGGGCAACCAATCCAACATTTTGGGAAAATGAGGTGTATGGAAAGGAGTTAAAGATTCCTCCAAGAACACCAGCCAAACCTTCCGCCCGGAGTCCTTTTTTGATGTCTTCCGATTCCAGTTTCCTATCGCAGACTTCCCCCAATGCCAGGAATACACCTGTGGATTCGATCATGCTTACAATGGCGACAAGAGTCATTGAAAGAATCGCGGTTACATGGAAAGTGGGAATCCCGAAGTAAAAAGGCTGCACCATATGAAACCAGGAAGCCTCTCCAACTGGTGACAAATTCACCATTCCCATACCCGCAGCTGCCAGAGTACCTATAATCATGGATAGCAGAACAGAAACAGCCTTTATGTAGCCTGAACTGTATCGGTTGATTACTATAATCAGGACTAGTGTCAATGCTGCCAGTAATAAATTTCGCGGATTCCCAAAATCAGGTGCCCCTGCTCCACCTGCAACGTTGTTCATCGCCACAGGAATAAGTGATATCCCAATGATCGTTACAACAGCTCCTGTTACGACAGGTGGAAAAAACCTCATTACCTTACTCATAAATTGAGCAAGTATCATAACGATGATCCCGGAGACGATGATGGCACCATAAATGGCGGTAATGCCTTGAAGTTTTCCAATGGCAATCATCGGCCCGACGGCAGTAAAAGTACACCCCAATATAACTGGAAGCTTGATTCCAAACTTCCTTCCTCCAACCACTTGAAGCAATGATGCAATTCCGCAGGTGAACAAGTCGATGGAGATAAGGTAAGCCAATTGCTCCGCGGTCATGCCTACTGCAGGTCCTACAATAAGGGGAACGATAACGGCCCCAGCATACATGGCCAATACATGCTGAAGACCTAAAGTTCCTAGTTTCCATGGAGTTAACTTTTCCACTTATTCTCCTCCCTTGGTAAAAAATTCTTTGATCATTGTGCCCATTTCCATATTATAGGTTTTTACTCTTAATATTTTTTCTATTTGCGGCATTCCCCCTTTCAATAAATAAAGCTCCGTTTTTCCAAGTGCAAAAGATGCCGTCTAAAATAGCCCCCTCTTGAATGGACGAGGCCACAAACAAGCCAACGATAAATTTTGCGAAAAGCATTGTAGTAGTCTGAAATAGCTTTAGAAAGATTCATAGGGGCAAACAATAATTTTAAACGTAGTCATCTAATGAAATTTTCCTTTATTTCAGTAAATGGTAGATGCAATGGGCCGGCGAGGATTCTTCATAAAGGATATCATTCTGGTAAATATATATTTTGCAAGTTAAAGATAGTGGAAATGTATTTATTTGAATATTAGCAATTTTTGTACACTCTTACCAATATTTAATTTGTATGCTTACTATATGACTAACCTAATAATTACTCTTTATTTGCTGTTTTTTAAAAAATCAGATAATTATTCTTATCTCTTTTTATCTTTGTTATAATCAAATTATTCTGATTATAATATCAGGGCATTTACCGATTGCGCAGTGAGAGGAATAAAGTTAAATAGCGACCTGCACAAAGATTTAATTAGGTGGAAATAATTAGGATCCCTTATTCATTAACTCTTTTTAGAAAAGGACGAATTGATTATGGTAGAAATAAGAACCCCGATACAAATAGGAGAAGCAGTTGAAAAGGTTATGAAATTTGCCCGCTTTGGAGAAGTAGAGGAAATAAAGCTTGAACAAGCTTATGGAAGATATTTATGCGAGGATTTAATTGCAGACCATGATGTACCTCATTTTGATCGTTCTGGGTATGACGGTTTTGCGATTTGTTCAAAGGATTCACTAACAGCTAGCAGTCACGAACCTGTTGTTTTTGAAGTCATTGAAGAAATCGGTGCTGGTTATGTTGGAACAAAAGAAGTGAAACCATTTCAAGCAGTCCGTATTATGACAGGTGCACAAATGCCAGATCTTTGTGATACTGTTGTCTTACTTGAGTTAACAAGGGAATTTGAGCAAGACGGAAAAAAATACATGGCCATCGAACGTTCATATCAAGTGGGTGACAATGTAACTTTTAGAGGAGAAGATGTAAAAAAAGGAAATATACTAGTTCCTAAAGGTACATATATTAATCCTGGTGTTCAAGCGTTACTGGCAACATTCGGCTATAACCAGGTCAAAGTTGTAAAAAAGCCTCTTATTGGCATTTATGCAACAGGAACTGAACTGTTAGATGTTCATGAGGAACTTGAACCCGGGAAGATTCGGAATAGTAATGCACCTATGTTGCATGCACAAATTAAACGTGTGGGTGCGATTCCTTATTATTTTGGCAAGTTAGCCGACAATTTTGAAGACTGTTATAAAGCTATTTCAAATGCAATAAACCAGGTAGACCTTTTGATTACAACAGGTGGTGTATCTGTTGGTGACTTCGATTATTTACCTGCCATTTATGAAAAGCTTGGTGCACGTGTATTATTTAATAAAATTGCTATGCGTCCAGGAAGCGTCACGACAGTTGCCGAATTGAACGGCAAATTATTATTTGGGATTTCAGGGAATCCTTCAGCTTGTTATGTTGGATTTGAACTTTTTGTAAGACCGATAGTGAAAACTTTCTTTGGTTCAAAAAAGCCTCATTTAAAAAAAGCAAGGGCAATCTTACAAGCAGATTTTCCAACTCCAATTTCATTTACTCGTTTAGTTAGAGGTTATATGTCTTTTACCGAAAAGGGGTTAGAAGTTATACCAGTTGGATTTGATAAATCAAGTATGGTATCAACACTTGCTACAGCAAATAGTTTAATAATATTGCCGGGTGGGCAGAGAGGTTTCAAGGCAGGTTCAGCAATCGATGTGTTGCTTCTCGATGATTTGGAAGGCAGCGAGTGGCCTTGGTAAGGAACTAACTAAAATGCAAGCTGACTTTTGGTCACCAGTCGGACTATCCATTGAGGTCGCATCTGTATCAGGAATATGGGTATTAATTTTTGGAGTTTTTTTGGAAAAGTTATGGCGAATAAGAAATTCAAAGGGAAAGTTCTTGTTGAAACGATTTTCCTTTTTTCGTTGGTTTTACCTCCTACTGTTGTCGGTTTCTTGTTAATTATTATATTTGGAAAGAATAGTCCAGTAGGTCAATTGATTGAGTGGGTATTTAAACAGCCTGTTAAAAAAAGCACCTGTCACCACCCGAATAATGTCGATCAAATATCAACAAATTACGGATAGTGACTGGCACTTGCTTATAATTCCTTTATATTTTCCGAATTCCTCAGTATAGGCTTTTCCAAACAGGGGATTTATTAATAGTTCCTCTGTTTCTAATACGAGTTGAGAAATAATAAAAGCACAAGAACCCTCCCTCTGCTTTACTTAAATATCCTCTCGCTGATCTGATGGAGGAAGTTAGCCCACTTTTCCTGAAATTCGGGACTTTCTGGCGCCAGTCCGGTAATCATTTGGGTAACGTTACTGTAGAGAACAGGATAGATCGTTAGACTGGAAATCATCAAAGTGATGAAGGCTGGGTCCAGCTCTTTCGGAACCAGCCCCATCTCTTGATTCGCCCTCATATCCTCTACATATGAATGCAGAACTTTTCTTCTACTTTCCGTTCCGTTGCTGTTTTCCGGGATACTCTCAACTGCCTCCCAAGCTGTGAATTTCAGGAATTCCATTAAATGATCGATGTTCACCTTGTATCGTTATGCTTTTGGGGAAATTAGGTAATGCTACAAGTAAGAATTTATGAACACTAGACAACATCCATGGCAATTTACACCAAAAAGTAAAACCATTAAAAAAAAGGAAGGAAGTTGGATTGTATGGGAGTTCAAAACATTTTTGTGAATTTGCCAGTTAAAAACCTGGAAAAAACAATGGAATTTTTTTCAAAGGTAGGTTTTGAGTTTAATCCCCAGTTCACCAATGAATCAGCCGCCTGTATGGTAATTAATCAAAATATATATGCCATGCTTTTAGTAGAGGAGTTTTTTAAGTCTTTTACAAAAAAGGAAATTCCCAATACGGAAAAAAGCTCACAGGCTATTATCGCTTTGTCTGTTGAAAGCAGGCAGGAAGTTGATGAGTTAGCAGAAAAGGCATTGGCAGCCGGCGCAACGCCTACAAACGATCCGCAGGACCACGGCTTCATGTACTCACGAAGCTTCGCCGACCTTGATGGCCATCTATGGGAAGTATTTTTCATGGAAGCATCACATGTAGAAAATAGTTGATTTTCTGAATCAACCTCTCAAAAAATATCAATATTTATAAACCAAAAGGCACAATTCCGTAACAAGAATTGTGCTGTTTATTTATATATCTATTTTTATTTCGACAATCCTAAAATTAACTCTTTATAGATATCGAAGAATGCAAAGTAGTAATCTTTGTAGACATATTCATCTGTTTTGTGTGCCATTTTTGTTTCGCCTGGACCAAACATCATGAATGGGAAGTTGTCATCTTTACCTCGTAATAAGTTTGATGCATCCGTCACCCCTGGCGAGCCTTTAACAGCAATTTCTAAATCTAAATGTTTTTTACCGAGTTTTTTCGCAAGATCAACCATTTCAGACTGTCCTGAAGTGAAAACACTTGGTAATGACATGGTCACTTCAACATCAATATTTGAGCCTTCTTTATTGTAAATGCTCGCTGTTGTGTTGAATAAGTCAATCACTTCATCGTTATCAAATTCTGGAATCGTACGCACGTTTATTTCAGCTACTGCTTTTTCTGGAACTGAGTTTACTTGGTTCCCTGCATTAAAAATAGTTGTACTCATCACCAATTTATCTAGAACTTCATTTTTACGATCATCGCCATTCAATTTTGCGTCTAGTTCTAATAGATATTCCATCAATGGATTAATCGCGTTATAACCTTGGTCAGGCATAGAACTGTGTGCTGCTTCACCAATAGACGTTACACGCACGTTAAGTGATCCTTTGTGAGAGTATATAATGGTGTCATGAGAAGGTTCAGCTACCCATAAATAATCTACATCATCCATATAACCTTCTTCGTATAATTTTTTTGAACCTGCTCCACCGACCTCTTCACCAGTCGTTGCCATAAAACGGACAGTACCATTTTTTAATTCATTATTTTCTTTAAGTTCAATCATCACTAAAGCAAGATTTACTAATCCTGCTTTCATGTCATTTGTTCCACGTCCGTATAATTTTCCGTCCCTTTCTGTCAATGTGAACGGATCTGAAGTCCACTCGCTTTCATCACCAGGAGAAACGACATCCATATGACCCGAAACACCAATGACTGGACTCCCGCTTCCAATTTCAGCCACTAAGTTAACGCGAGTGTCAGTAACTGGAACAATTTTAGATTCAATGCCATATTCAGCAAATAAATCTTTCAAGTAACTTGCCACTTCTATTTCGTTTTCATTAATAGATTTAATCGCTATAATGTCAGATAAAATCTTTATCTTTTCTTCTTCTGTAAAATGTTTCATACTTAATTCCTCCGAAATTTTATCTGTCTATCGTCAATAAGAATACAACTGTATTTTACCCAAAAGTCCATTATTCAGTTATCCTCTTAGGACTTTCTGGAACTACTCCTCTGAAACTTTTTGTACATTTGGTGAACGCTCCTCTCTTTTACCCCTAGTTCACGAAACGCTCAATTTTACTTAACCGAATCTTAACACTCGTTATAGATAATGAGCCTGTAAAAACAATTCGGAAAAATCCTCTCTTAATGAGAAATCCTCTGATATGGAGATGAGCTTAAACATGAATAAACTATTTATTGCTTCCGTTGGTGCCATTGTTGCCACAATCGTACTTGGGTTTAGTGTATTCTACTTATTTATACTAGATTCAAAGGGGCAGCCAGCGGTAAGTTCTGCAGCATCTGCACCATCATCAACATCTGGAGAACAAACATCAACCAAACCAGACCATCCTTATTTACCGCCAAGTATGGACGATGTTCCGGAAGGGGAAGAAGGGGAATTAATTAAACTAGGGTATAAAGAACATAACGAAACCAGCACGGTTTTAGATGATTATGTAGGAAACAAACTGAGCTGCGCCAGCTGCCATGCGGATGGTGGAGTTGCTTCCTCTCTTGATCTAGTCGGTATTTCAAAAACTTATCCACAATATAATCCACGTGCAGGGAAAGAGGTTACCATCGAAGAACGGATTAACGGTTGTTTTAAAAGAAGTATGAATGGAAAACCGCTTCCTTTAGATAGCAAAGAGATGAAAGCAATGGTTGCTTATTATACGTATATTTCAACCAATGTTCCTGATGGTACGAAGGAAAGACCTTGGGCTAAAATGCCAAAAGCTGAAGGGGATTTAACCAAGTTAAATGTGGATGCCGGCCGAGAACTATATAACAAAGCTTGCATTACCTGTCATGGAGAAGGCGGTGACGGCGGCGCCACAGGACTTCCTCTTTGGGGAGACGAATCTTACAATATTGGGGCAGGTATGGGTCGTGTAAGAACGGCTGGGGGCTTTATCAAAAAGTATATGCCTAAAGCGCCAATGGGCGGTTATAAAGCAGGTTCCTTCACAGATGAAGAAGCGATGAATATCGCAGCCTATATTAACTCTATGCCTAGACCTGATTTCCCTGATAAAATAAATGACTGGCCGAAAGGCGATGCACCGGATGATGCAGCCTATGAAACACTTGCCGGGAAGAAGGATACGGAAAACAAATAATCGGAATGACCCGTTAACAGCGGGTCGTTTTTCTATATAACATCACCTTTTGTAAAACTCTCTTTATCACTATAATGGAGGCAAGGGGTTGAGGAAGTTGGAAGATAGAAGATTGAGAGGAAAAACCATTTTAATTATTGATAGCAATAGTGAAAATAGAGCTGTATTAAGATTTCATCTGACTAGACAGGGTTTTGAAATATTGGAGGCTGTTAATGGACAAACAGCTCGTGAAATGTACTTAAAGCACGATCCCTGCTTTGTGCTTTTAGAAACATCTCTTCCTGATATGGATGGACTCGAAGTATGCTCCTGGATGCGTTACGAACTGGACAGTAATGTACCAATTATTATTGTATCTTCCAATAATACGGACCAGGATCGAATCGAAGGGCTGAAACAAGGGGCTGATGACTACATTGGTAAGCCATATAATGTAGAGGAATTGTCAGTTAGGATTGAAACAGTTTTACGAAGAACGGCCAATCGCTGCAGTAAACTAAGCTATAAAGGGTTAACGATTAAACCATTAAAGGGAGTCGTTAAATTCCACGATGAAGTACTTGATTTAACCCATTTCGAGTACAGATTGCTCTATCTATTTATGACCCACCCAGATCAAATTTTTTCAAGAGAACATATTATCAATACCGTATATAAAAAGAATGAAAAGGTAATCAATGAACGAACAGTAGATGTTCATATCAAAAATTTAAGAGAAAAAATTGCTGAGTATACAGATTATCCTTTTATCGTAACGTTAAGAGGGATTGGGTATAAGTTTGCAACTGAGGGTTAGGGAAAGGTGTGAAAAAGTGTGCCTGCCACTACCCTCTAGGAATCTGTATCAACTATAAAAAATAGGACCAATTAGGTCCTATAAACTAAACATCTACTAATCTTTGGATAAGTCCAGAGCGTGACTAGCACCAGTATCTAATGGAAGACAAATAGTAAAAATAGACCCATATTTCGGAGTACTACTCACCTCAATAGTTCCCCCATGGTCCTGAACAATTTTCTGACATATGGATAGCCCCAGACCCGTTCCTTCTGCTTTCGTTGTAAAGAAGGGATTAAAGATTTTTTTCAGGTCTGCATCTTCTATACCTACACCTGTATCACAAACCTCACAAACTGCTAAGTTCCCCACTTTGAACAATCGAATCGTAATATGTCCACTTTCAACCATAGACTGAATGGCATTGTTAATTAAATTTACAAAAACCTGTACCATTTTATTGAAGTCCATTTTCACCAAAAGATCAGGATTATACTCCGTGTGTGTGTATACGATTTGATGTCCTACACTTTGGGCTTCGGATTTGGTTAAGGAAATGACCCTCTTTAAACACTCGTGGATGGAATAAGCTTGGTATTGAGAAACATCCGGTTTTGAAAATTGTAGGAATTCAACCGTTAATTTATTCATCCTGTTGACTTCACTAGTGATTAAATCATACCAAGGCTGTATATTATAATTATCCTCTTTGGAATGTTGCAGAAACCCTTGAATGATCGTCAACGGGTTTCTAATTTCATGTGCAAGTCCAGCAGCCATTTCTGCTATTAGCTTCACTTTTTCCTCTTTGTGCAGTAATTCTTCACGTTTCTTCTCTTCAATAAGAGTATTTTTTTTCGCTTCCATTTCAATAATATACTGAATGATTAGTACTACAGCTATTGAAGTTAGAAAGTCCGATCCAACCCCAAATATGCTATAGGAATTTACAGGGGAATACGTAGCGCGAATAGCAGTGTAAAAAACCATGAAACCAAAACCAATAAAAATCCCCTTGGCGGCTCCCTTGACTTGGAATAAAAATTTACTAAGTAAAATGATATAAATGGAATAACACCAATTCAGTTGGCTGGTGTAATGAAACAATAGTAACGAAATGATTTCACCAGATGCGATAAACAAAAATAAGTGGGTATACATTCTTTCCAAAAAGATACTGGCTATAAAAAGAAGACCAAATACAATCATAAAAAAAGCATTTTGAGTTTTCTCTAACGAAACCGAGGCGAAAATGACAAATACTACATAAACAGGCAAGACAATATGATACATTAAGCGAAAAAACATAATTTCTCTCCATTTCATCTCCCATGGCAATCAAATTAATTATACACAAAGCTTCCACTATAAAACATTAGTTAAAGTTTACCTTAAAATAAGAAAAGTGCCTCCCCGAATAATTGCAAACAAAAAACTCTAACAGTATTGAATACGGTTAGAGTTTTTTCTCATCTTACTAGATAAGAGTTGAACATAGAATCCCAAAGGATGTAAACTTAGCAATTTACTTAGAATATGATATGTCTAAAACCGCCAATACTGGCCCAGGGAAAATTCATTATCCTTTAATGGAGGGAACCATATGACTACCTTAATTATTTATGCCCACTCAAATAAGGATAGCCTTAATCATGCGATATTAGAGAACGTTATGAAAGGGTTAAAGGAAGCCAAACGGAAATTTGAATTAATTGATTTATACGCGGAGAAATTTGATCCTGTTTTAGTCATCGATAATCAGCATAAACCAAGGGATTTAATCCATGATCCATATACTGAAAAGTATCGAAAAAAAATTGAGCAGGCTGACCAGTTAATTTTCATTTACCCGATTTGGTGGTATGGTGTACCAGCGATTTTAAAAGGCTTTTTTGATCGCGTGTTTGTTTCCGGATTTGCGTATCAACACAAAGGAGCATTTCCGAAAGGGTTATTGAAGAATAAATCGGCATGGGTTATTTACACCATCGATGCTCCCTCTTTATTTATTCGATTGTTTAGAAAAAATGTCGAATGGATTGTAGTAAAAAATTACATTTTAAAGTTCTGCGGCATTAAAAATATTAAAAGAACTCGATTAACGTATGTTAAACATTCTACCTATAAAACTCGGCAGAAATGGCTTCAAAAAATCTACCAGCACGCAAAAGTAATTTGAACATATGGGATTGCACGTCTAAAATAAGTGAAGTTAAAAAGGAGTGCGAAATTTGTTAACGGGTTCCGTTTCCTATCGCAAAACGTCAATTTGCACAGAAAAATGCAAACCAAAATGTAATCCTTTTTGCACAATAAAATGCAAGGAAATTTGTAAGGCTAAAGAGATTAAAAAACATTAGAAATAGCAAGGGTTCATTCCCTTGCTATTTTGCTTTTAATTGCTAAATTACGATTTAAGAAGTTTGAAACCATTTCCGCCTTTCTTCGTATCGGTTTTTGTGTAGGTATGAAATTCATAGGCGGAGAATTTCCGGCTAATGTATATAGGGAAACTTAAGAAGCGAAAATAAGCGGAGAATTTTCGGTTGACTGCTCTAAATAAGACAAAATCCAAAGATTTGGATAATATAAGCGGAAAAACTCCCCTTATTTTAAAGGAAATATGGGTATTTCCCAATTTAGCCGGAATTTTTCCGTTTATTTTTCATACCCAGTCAAATCACACCAAGATACAGCAGGGCCTAACCTTAATTTTTCTGTATATCATTTTGCAAGTAAAAATGTAGTTTATTTTGCTGCAGTACACTGGCTATTGTACCCCACATTTTAATATACAAATCGCACTACAAATTCCCCAAAATAATAATCGAAATCCCTTTATATCAACAAAAATAGACCTTCAAATTACCATACAATTTGAAGGTTATTTTGTATTACATTTTTATGGTTTGCGATAGTTAACGGAACCCGTTAGAAATTTGTGCTCCTTTTCTTATTAAAATTGTGACTAATTGATTTGATTTTTTTACTCATTAAATAAATGCATATTCATATTGCTAGATGAATATGAATACATAGTGAGTTTTTGAAAGAAGGTGGGTATCATGATGGATCGGGTAAATGCGGAAATCAACCTAATCACCGATCAACTCATTAAGGACCAATCAGCTGACGGGTCCTGGCAATATCCCTTCGAGACCGGAATCGCATCAGACTGCAGTATGATTATCCTATTACGGACATTGGAGATAAATGATGAGGAGTTCATAAAAGAATTGGTGAAACGGATCGCAGGAAAACAGCAGGAAGATGGGTCATGGAAGCTGTTTCATGACCAAGAAAAAGGAAGTCTGACAGCCACAGTTGAAGCTTATTATGCCCTTCTTTATTCTGGTTACCGCGATCGAAAAGACCAGGAGCTCCAGGCTGCAAGAAGGTTTATTATGGCCAACGGAGGGGCTACGGAAGTCCATATGTTTTTGAAAATCATGTTGGCCATAACAGGACAATGTGAGTGGCCGCACTTCCCCATTAATATTGAAGTGATGCTTTTACCAGACTCCTTTCCCATCAATTTCTTTGACCTCTCCGTGTACGGAAGAGCGAACATTATCCCTTTTTTGATTCTCGCCAATACGAATTTTCGTAAGAGAACACCTCGATCGCCCAATCTCTCCGATTTGTTTCAAAAGAAAGCTATTCGTTTTTTTACAGAGGATCAAGCAGAAGAGGCCCGCTCGGTGATCAAATGGATTAAACAGGGGATTAAGGGTCTGAAATCCCATGTAAATCTTCGCGAATTGGCATTATATCGTGCCGAAAAATATATGCTGGACCGAATCGAACCGGACGGCACCTATTTAAATTATTTCAGCACTACTTCTCTCATGATTTATGCCTTATTGGCGAGGGGGTATTCGAATTCACATCCGGTGATTACTCGTGCCGTGCAAGGTTTAAAAGCGATGACCTGCCGTATTGACGGAGAACTTCATTGCCAATATACGACGGCTACGGTATGGAACACGACGTTAATTAGTTATGCTCTGCAAGAATCTGGTGTCCCCTATTCAGCGGATACCGTCCAGAAGGCAAACCAATATATCCTCTCCCGTCAACATATCAAATACGGGGATTGGGTCATTCATGAACCAAACTTGCTGCCTGGAGCCTGGGGCTTTGCGGACTTGAATACAATCCATCCGGATATTGACGACACAACGGCAGCACTAAGAGCGATTCGAACTTTGGCTATCGAACAGGCAGATTGTCGGCAGGCGTGGGATCGCGGAATCAACTGGCTCATTTCCATACAAAACAATGACGGTGGCTGGGCAGCATTCGAAAAGAACGTCAACAAGAAAATATTGAACCTGTTACCGATTGAGGGCGGAAAAGATTTGTTGATTGATCCGTCGACGGTTGATTTAACAGGAAGGACATTGGAATTTTTCGGTAACTACACCCATTTGGATTTCCACCATCCCATGGTGAAACGTGGGATTCGTTGGCTGTTAAAGAAGCAAAATTCGGATGGTTCTTGGGTAGGGCGCTGGGGCGTCTATATTTATGGAACATGGGCGGCTGTAACGGGATTGGTTGCGGTTGGGATTTCCCCTAATCATCCATCCATTCAGAAGGCTGTAAACTGGTTAAAATCAATTCAAAATCAAGACGGGGGTTGGGGAGAATCCTGTAAGAGTGATATCGATAACTGTTATGTGCCGCTCCGCGAAAGTACCCGTACTCATACAGCATGGGCCCTTGACACACTTATCTCGGCCTCGACTGTTGTCACACCTGAAATGGAACACGGTGCAGCTTTTTTAGTGGACGGAAAAGAAAAAGATTGGACAAAGACCTATCCAAAAGGAAGGGGAATGGCGGGATCCTTTTATCTCAATTATCATTGTTATGAATACCTTTTTCCATTACTGGCACTCGCGCATTATAAAAATTTAGCTGAAGGGAGTTAAAAACAAGGCGAATTGGCTGTTAGGGATGCTAAAAAGAATGATAAAACATATAGGCTGGCATATTTTTATATCCTGTCCCATACACTGAACAAAACTACAACCATACAACGTCTTAATAAGCAGGAGGTAAAAGATGCTTGAAACTTTACTCCAATTTTTCGACCTTCATACAGTCATTTGGTTGTTCCCTATCATCTTTATTTTCCATGACCTAGAAGAGATCATAACAATTGAATCTTCCATGAGTAAATACAAATATAGTTCTCAAAAAACTCCATTCGTCGAACTAACATTAAAAATGAGGAAAAAACTAGGTTCAACCGCTGCCCAACTTTCTATTTCGGCTACATGGATTTTGCTGATTATCTCATTCACCACCTTGATGACTGCCCATTTCTCCGTGAACGGAGGGGGCTTTCTCTTATATACAGCAATACTCAATTTATTTATTCTGCAGGCGACCATGCATATTGTTCAGTCCATCTTTTTTAGAGGATATACACCTGGTATCATAACGGCGCTGTTCCTCCTCATCCCTTACTGTCTTATTGCGTATTACAGTTTGTTCGAGCGCGGCTTGATAGACTTGCATTTCATTTTCGCAAGTATTCCCGTCAGCCTATTAATGATCCATATTTTTCTTGTCGGCAATCTCTTAGGCCGTTATTTTATTCACTAACTGGTCCTCATTCTTTTATTTACTTGGTCTTCATTTCATAGTTCGAATAACGATGGCTGCTTTTCCTCATTTAACCGATAAGTTAATTCATAATAAAAAGGTAGTTGCTGGAGGCGAGTAAATTGCATGTTGTCTTAACAGGAGGATCCGGGTTTATTGGTCAAGCCTTAACACACCTGTTGACTCAAAAAGGCCATCGGGTAACCATATTAACACGACGTCTTCCTGCTAATTCTAGAACAGATGAGTCCGTTCATTATGTTGAGTGGCTTTCTGAAGATCATCAGCCTGAAAACGAACTTGAGGATGTGGATGCAATGGTCAATTTAGCCGGGGAATCAATCAATGGCCGGCGATGGACCAAAAGTAAAAAGGAGGCTATTTTGAATAGCCGTCTCACCGCCACAAAAGAGGTCATTCGAATTCTAGGACAGCTTCATCCCAAGCCAAAAGTGCTTGTTAACGCCTCAGGTTTAAGTTACTACGGGATGTCAGACTTCAAGACGTTTAATGAGACCTCACAAAGTAATGCAAATGATTTTTTAGCAAAAGTTGTAAGGCTGTGGGAGAATGAAGGGGCTAAGGCCAAAGAATTTGGCATTCGAACGGTCTTCGCACGCTTCGGTATCATTCTTGGTCAAAAGGGTGCCTTACCGCTAATGGTGCTACCGTATAAATTTGGTATTGGGGGGACAATCGGCAATGGAATGCAATGGATTTCCTGGGTTCACATTCGAGATGTAGTTGAGATGCTTTACTTCGCCATCATTAATCCCGAAATAGATGGACCGTTGAATGTGACCTCTCCTAATCCCATTCGCTTGTCATCATTCGGAAGGGCAATTTCAGACGTCCTTCACCGCCCACATTGGCTCCGTGTGCCTGAGTTTTTTTTAAAAGTGGCACTTGGTGAAATGAGTCAGGTTGTATTAAAAGGGCAGCGAGTACTTCCTCAAAAAGCACTTTACCACAATTACTCCTTTCATTTTACAGATGTAAAAAGTGCACTTTCTGATATTCTAGGTTAACGTTGCTTCTAACTTCTTCATCTTCAGGAGCATAAAAAACTTTATTCAATTTGTCTAAATCAAATGGATTATCCCTACCTTCATAGAACTCAAGAACCGATGGGTCTGAGAGCCATTTTGCTAACAGGAAATTATCTTCCTCTAACATTCGAACTTTTAAATTCCCCATTATGATTATGAAACAACATAATAATCCCCCACTCTCAATTAAAAAAACTATTTATAGAATTTATACAATACTATTGATTGGTGACTTCCCTTTTATGAATATAGTTAAGGGGATCAGTCTCTATTTCATATGGATATTGTTTTTAATACCATTCACTGTTTTTCTTAGCAGCTTTTTGAAAAGCAGCGGGCTTGTGGCAGCATTTACACTGTTATTGAGTATTCTTTTGACACTTTTAACATCGCTTCTCAAGAAATGGATGGAATGGAGCCCAGCCCAGCTGACAAATGCCGCCACTTTCCTATTTACAGAAGGGAAGATTGAGGGACCATTCATACTCCCGCTTATTACGACCGTCATTCTTACGGCCCTTTTCCTATATCTTGCAGCCGCCCGTAAATCAAGTCTAGAACGGCTTGGTTAACCTGTTTCAAAAAATAATCGGTTGCTCTAGGAAATGAAAGATTTAAAAAAAACAGGTTGTCCTCACATGGGGCAACCCTTCGCATCTCATTTACCTATGATCCGGTTCAACGCATCACAAATAGGACTGACCCCCAATCAGTTAAAGCTTTATGCTGTTTTTGATACTATGTATGCTACAGGACCACTGATTTTTTCGAGAGTTGGGGTCACATTGTTTAACTTTTTTAAAAAAGAAACGAAAATCGAAATAAAATCTCCGATTGTTGGAACAGCCCTTCCCATTTCGGAAGTCCGGATGAAGTGTTCGCTTCAAAAATGATGGGAGATGGAATGGCGTTTGAACCTTCAAAAGGTATTCTTTATGCACCTGTGGATAGAGAAATCGTTCAAGTATTCCCAACCTTGCATGCGGTAGGAATCAAAACTAATAGTGGTCTGGAAATCATACTCCATATTGGAATTGACACCGTAAATCTATCAGGTGATGGCTTTGAAAGTTTCATTAACGTGGGCGACAAAGTGAAGGCCGGCCAAAAATTAATATCCTTTGACCTAAACCTAATCAATGAAAAGGCCAAATCAGCCATCACACCACTTATCATCACCAACATGGACAAAGTCGCAAATATTGAATACAACTACGGTGCAGCAACTAAAGACACTTCCGTTTTAATAGTAAATGTAAACTAACAAAAATGTACGACAGGGACGTTTCTCATGGCCTGTTCTTCTCTTCCGATTACCAATAGTAGAACCGTCCCTGTGTTCTTATTTATTTGAATAAATACCGTTTTCTCCTTATTAAATCCCTTTATTAATTCCCTTTTAGAGGGACTCCCCACGTACCCGTCGATTTGGGGAATTTACCCGTCAGAAATCAGAATTTAGAGTTTATCCCTAAAAAAGGGACAGTCTCCACTTTACTTTTATCGTTAAAGGAGCTGTCACTTTTTTATTAGCTGCTAAACAAGCCTATCAACTTCAGACATCATTCACTTCTAATATTGCTATTTATTAAGAACATCACCGCCATTAACCGCTTTCGAGGTCTCTTTATTTATTATTTTTGAAATCATGATGAATTTTTGAAAGTCTTGGGTTGTAAATTGCTCAAGGTCTAATGTTAGTAAAGGTTGGGATAGCAACCAGACAAAAATGAAAGTAGCTGGCTTTAACAGGGGAGTATATTCCGCCGCAGATTTGAATTCCTCTTTGCTTTTACCTTTTTTCACGGGGGAGTTAATTTAACAGTACATGATAAAATAATTAAACTTAATTTAAACCAATAATTACATTGAATTCATGTAAATGATGTGAGAACAGTTGATATTCCAATAGTTCTCACATCGATGTTAAGATTAGTCTGCCGAGACCCCAGAAATGACTGTTCTTTTGGAGACAGCATGATATCATCCATCCTACTGCGATTCTTGTTCTATGTTCCGATAACTATATATTATCGGATGTTCCCTATATAACGTAGAGTAGCAGAAAGATGAAAATGATTTAACATTTCCTGAAGCACAGTAACACCCCTGGTAGCTTTGAAAAACCAATAGCCGAACGTTTTCCGTAACGTATGTCTTTTGGACACTTTATATTGCTCGCACCGCCTTTGCCACTAGTTCTGCATAGACCTTAGCGCCTTTTTCACTTAAATGGACACCATCAGGTGCAAAATATTCATCATGGCCAGCACTTTCGTCGTACCAATTAACCAAGGTGGTATTCGTGCATTTTGCTGTTACCTCTTTCAGCGTATTGTTTACCACAGTTTCCCAAGGGCGTGGGACACGGGTATTGATAAAAACAATTTTGCGGTCTTTCCCAATTAACTCAATCATCGATCGTAATTGTTCTTTATTAATTGGGCCATTTGTCCCTAGTTCTATGATTACAGTATCTCCTAATGTTCCATCTTGCTTCATTTTTTTGACTACATCAACTGCTTGAAACATTTGACGACCTACTTTCCCATCAGCATTTATAGAAGGAAAATATTCAGCTAAGTAATTGGAAACATCTAGTAATACCGAATCACCAATCGCCGTCACCCTTTCATTATTTGGGATAATGGCTTCTGTTTGCGGAAGCTCATTATTACGAACTAGTTGATTTTCCTTGTCCTCTTTTATTCTTAAGTGTTCTACTTTCGGTTGTTTGCTCGTACCGTCCTCTTTCGTTAAAGCAGTAGTTTCCACATTTTTATGTACTTTTGCAAAAGCTACATTATAAAAAGCTAAAAAGGAAACAAGCATGATTAGCGATGCGCAACCAATGACTATCCCCTTTTTGAAGGTAAAATGAGTAAGAAATATATTTTTAAAGGAAACCTTTCTCATGCTTTTTTTCCATCCTCCTTGACGTATAGGATTTTCGATAAAATTCCAAGATAATGCTGATAAGCCAAAAATACATAGTAATTGAAATAGTACTCTGCTAAACGAAAGTCCTGTTGTATCGATGGCCGGACTCGTTAACAAAAGGACAGGATAGTGCCACAAATAGATCCCATAGGAACGGACACCTAGCCATCTTAGAGGATATACATTAAATAGTTTACTAATGCTGTTAGCTGGATGAACAAGCACTGCAACGAATAACATAGTTGCAAGCGATATTAAAACCATCCCTCCGCGATAAAGGAAAGGATCGTATTGATTGGTCAGTCCAACTAATAAAGCAATTGCTATAAATGCAATGGTCCCGACTATATGAAGAAAATGCCGTGCATGTGACGGTATGTTTGTAGCAAGCTTTTGGCTTGGCCAAATAAGAGCAAGCGCTGAACCAATTAACAGCGAAAAAACTCTTGTGTCAGTCCCGTAATAGACTCTGCTAGGATCCAATCCGGGTTGGTATAATACGGCCATTGTTATTGCTGAAATACCGGCAAACGTGAGCGTTATGATTAAAATCAAACGTTTGGAGATAAAGCGTAATCCGATTGTAAGCATCAATGGCCAGAAAAGATAATATTGTTCCTCTACTGCTAAAGACCAAAAATGCGTTAATAACGAGGGTGTCTGAAAGCTGTCAAAATAGGATTGGTGATGAAAGATGTACCACCAATTACTAATATATAGTAAAGCTGCCAACGTATCCCCTTGCAAATTTATGAGAAGCTGATGGTGAAACAAGTATACCCAATCAATAAGGATCACTAACATAAAGAGTAGGGCAGGAAGTAAACGTCTGGCACGGCGCATCCAGAAGTTCTTTAAATTAATTCTTCCTCGTTGTTCCCATTCGCCCATTAGAAGATCGGTAATAAGGTAGCCTGAAAGCACAAAGAACACGCAAACACCTAAAAAACCTCCTGATGCCCAGGGAACTCCAATGTGGTAAAAGATAACCCAAAGCACTGCCAGGGCTCTAAGACCATCTAATCCTATCAAGTAACGTCTATTTTGCACTTTAGTGACAGTCATGGTCTTTTACCCCTGATTCCAAACTCGTATTTTTTTTAGGATAGTTTTTTTAAAATAATGTAAGTAGTGCATAGCTAAATTCCTTTCTTTACCTTCATTAAGTCATAATTTGTAAAATCCTTGAAATATCTGCAAGATGGAAGTTCATCAAAAGAAGTCATTCTTTTTTTCCGTTATAAATGCTAGAACCCTTTGTTTTAACTGACTCTCATAAAAAACTCCTCTTTCCTTAGATAGGTATCTTTAATCAATCACGTATTATAGACTAATGGCATGAAAAAAAAGTTTGAGAGATTTTGTAGAAAATTGTTATTTAAATTGTTAGTTATTTTCTTAAGATAATCACGAGTATTTCGTACGCTGAAATTGACTTTCCGGCAATATTCATAATAGTGGGTAATTTAAAAATACAAACTTTTTCTTTATCTATGGACGTCTATTGTTTAGAACGCAGTCCGCAAGGAGGTGACTAACAATGAACAAAAAACATCAACAATCACTACTTACAGACTTTATCTTGGAAAACAAAGAGAAAATTTATCGTTTAGCCTATAGCTACGTTAAAAATGAAGCAGATGCTTTAGATATTGTTCAGGAGTCAATCTATAAAGCCCTGAAAAGAATTCACACCTTAGAAAATCCACTGGCGTTAAAAAGTTGGTTTTTTCGTATCGTTGTTAACACATCATTAGATTTGATAAATAAAAAGAAAAAGGTATTGGTAGTAGAGGATAGTATTTTAGATTTTTTTTCTCCCTCCGCTAATGACAAATATGAAGATGTTGACTTAAATAAGTTACTAAATGAATTGCAGCCTAAATATCGAATTGTCATCATACTTAAATTTTTTGAAGACCTGACCATTAATGAAATAGCCGGAATTCTAAATGAAAATGAAAACACGATTAAGACTCGTTTATATAAGGGACTTTCAATACTACGAGTAGAAATGAATGAAATTTCATTTTAGGAGGTCGTTCAAATGAATAAAAAAATGGTAGATTTAATGAAAGAATATAATGAGATTCCAATCCCAAGTCAGTTAGATATTGTGGTTAAAAAGGCACTAAAACAAAAGCCCAAGAGGCGCATGATGAAAAGTGCGACGGTTGGATTAGCTGCTTCTGCCGCGATTTTTATTGGGGGGATAAATGCAATTCCCGCGTTTGCCAATACGATGGCAGAGGTTCCTGTTTTAAAAGATGTGGTGAAAGTATTAACATTTAGAGAATTTAAGGTGGATGAGGGTACGTATCATGCAGATATTAAAGTACCAGAAATTAAAAACCTTGATAATAAAGAATTACAATCAACGTTAAATCAAAAGTACCTTAATGAAAGCAAAGAACTCTATCAACAGTTCCAGGCTGATATAAAAGATTTAAAAGAAAAGGGCGGCGGACATTTAGGCATAGAGAATGGATACGAAGTAAAAACAGATAATGACGAAATCTTATCCATAGGACGTTATACGGCAAACACAGTCGGTTCTTCATCAACAACGTACCATTTTGACACGATTGATAAGAAAAATAAACTGCTTATCACATTACCAAGCCTGTTTAAAAATAATGCATATGTGGATTTGATTAGCAATGAAATTAAAAAGCAAATGATTGCCAAAATGGAAAAAGACCCTTCCTTATTTTATTGGGTAAATGATCCAAATAAAAAAGAGAAAAATTCAATAGCCCCATTTGAAAAAATAAAGCCCGATCAAAATTTCTATATTAACAACGATCACCAATTGGTCATTGTTTTTAACAAATATGAAGTGGCCCCGGGTTACATGGGGATTGTTGAATTCATCATCCCTACGGATGTCCTCAAGTATAATCTGGTTAGTCATGAATATATAAAATAGCATCCAAATAAAGTTGCTCTCCATAAAATTGAGCAGGAGTGGGTGATTAACCCCCGACCTCTTACACCACCGTACGTACCGTTCGGTATACGGCGGTTCTATTAAGATTGACGCAAAATTTCATAGCTAATATATAGCCTTCTCAACCCTCGTTGACTCCAAAAAGAGTTATCGAGGGTTTTGTGTAATATTGGACTACATGCGATTCTCCAGTATTTCTTTCTGGAGTTGCCCCATTCATATGCTTTGTAATCAGGGACGCCTTTATGGAGGCATTTTTTATGGAGAAGAGGGAGATATTTTACCTGATTTAGAGTCATTTAAAAATGATATAGAAATTGGATTGACGCAGAGGTAGCAAAACCTACTCCTAAAGAAAATGAAATACTGGTCAAAGTCGTCGTCGCCAATTGAAGAACGTCGGGGGGACCGTCCTTTGTACACAATTGCATTCATCACTTCTCCTCCAATTCGTCTGTTATATTAATATCATACTGATAAATAGAACAAAAGACACACTACGGTTTACCGCACCTGGTTAAGAGGCGGTTTTTTTGAAATATTTTTCAAACTAATAGCTATATTCCATACTTCCAAGAAAAAAAGCTGAGGAAATTTAAACTCGGAAACAGGGGTAGCCAATTATTAATCGTGTTGAAGATGAGTTCCCATTAGTTACAGTGAATTATTCTTTCATCAGCGTAAATAGCGGGTAGTGACAGGCACATTTAATGGTGCACTGTACATTTGTGTTTTTTACAGTTGTATTTATTCACTTTTTTCCTGTATGGGGAGGCTTGTGAATGTTGTAAATGCGTTTGCTACTTTTCTCGCGAACGAGAGAGGCGGTTCTACCGATTGAATATGAAGATACATCAGATTTGGTTGGGCAAATATCCAGTGATTATGCAAGGCACTCACAATTAAGCCTTGCCCCACAACAGATCTTGTGAAGTTTGGGATTTCCTGCTCAAGTAATGTGATCTCCCCAAGGTTTAGTGCATTGCCATTTACATCCAATGACTCAAATGAAATTCCTACTGGTATTACAGAATGACTTGGCCGCCCTTGGACATGAACATTAAAACTGCGCTTTAAGCTAACCGAACAGCCATTTTTCTCCATTTTAGCTTTTCCATTTAATATTTGGGCAAATTGGTCTCCCAACTGCTTCAAGTTACTCATTCATTAGCCCCCTTTTCGCGTTCTCCGAAAATAAGCCTATTTAGATTATATTCACGAATGAAAAATATATTAAGAAAACTCGCCGATTGGCGAGCCCTTAAAGGGGAAGGCGGATAAGTAGTTCTCGTCTAAAAGCTCAGCTTTTAGGCTGTGCTGCAACTACTAACGAAGCAATTTTAAACCGTACGATCTATTCTCAAGTTGTCGAGGGAGAACGTATTAATCAACATAAACTGTATTCGATGAAACAAACCCAAAATATAATTTTTCGAATTGTGTCTAGTAGCTACTAGTTACTTTTTAATCCCACCAAAAATACCAATAAGAAGAATTAATAAGTGTTCCTGCGAGTGAATTTACTGTCCCTACACCTTGCCAAACTATATCACCACAAAATCCAAATTGTTCCCAAGCGAGTAATTCTGATTCTTCTTGAGTCTTTGGAGGATTCACAATATATAATTCCCATACATCTGGTGTTACTAAAGCGGGAGTAGCTCCATACTTTTCATACCAATATTTGAACACTGCAACTTGCTCTTCTGGCATTGGGCATTCATTAAACCCGCCCATTGGAACCCAAGCAGCTACTTCCCAAGGTTTATCCGTTGGAATCTTTGCGAGAATGATTTTTTCATTAACTGCTTCTTCAATTGATAGAAAATGATTTGTCCGTTTCTCTATCGCAAACTCGCCAGTGATATCGTAGTCTTCATCCTCTTCCATAGGCATGACCTCGTCAAGCAGGCTCTTTAACAATTCCTTTACATCAATATCCTTCGCTTTAGCTAAAATTGATTCCCGATTATCGTTTAAGTATTCTTTATCCGACTCGGCTTCAATGACTTCTAACATCATTTCCGAAGGGATTATGATAAGTGGTGTATATCCTTCTTTTTTGCCTTCCATGAGAGCTTGATGATACCTGTTCATGACACCTTTAACATTTTTCTCCTCAATAATCATGCAGTCACAATCCAATATAGCAATTATTTCTTTTATATAATCTTTCTTTTCCTTTTTCTTGAATTTATCAAATATACCCACGTTCTTCATCTCCTACAGGTAATGTTGTTGGTCATATTTATAAATTCAATTAAATTTATATTTTTCCTCTTAGAACCCCGCTTGGTAAAACAACAAAAGCTCCCTATCCGTATAAAAAAACTCTAATATCAAAAACTTCTTGATTAACTTTTACCCATTTCACTTTACTTATGAAACGTTTCACCGTGATTGATCTAAAGGAGGTTTTTTTATAAATTATTAAAGACTTATTTACAGACAATTACTTCACGAGTAAATGATCCCTTTTTAACAACAGCGCGGTCACTAATGGAAAATCCCGCATTTATGAGGATTTCATCGATGAATTCAACCGTAACGACTACGACTTTCTTAGCAATCCTGCGTGCACTTTGAAGTATTTCGAGTTGCTCTTCAGGCGATATGACAGAACACAAATTGTAGGGTAAATCGATAATCGCTACATCATATTGATTTGTGACATTTCGGATATCTGCCAATTTCACTTCTCCAGAAAGCCCAAAATGTGCGATATTCTCTCTAGCTCCACCAAGAATAAGAGGATTTCTATCGCTCCCAACTATATTAATCCCCATAGATAAGGCCTCTACTAGTACGGTCCCAATCCCACAGCAAGGGTCAATGGCCTTGATTCCGCTTGGGTCTGGAATGGCAATATTCACAATCGCTCTTGCCACACGTGTGTTAAGCGCAGTGGAATAACTATGCGGTTTCTGTTGATGGCGAAACCAAACAGACTCACTTTTCATATAATCCCCGAATACCCATCTTCCGTTTATATTCATAACGCCAAATAATCTCTTCGGATGATGAAGATCAGCCTCACCATTAATATGTAATCCGATTTCCTTCTCAATTGCCCGGCGGTATTCCATGCCATTCTCTACATCTTTTGCCTGCCCGCCATTTTTTACATAATACACTTTAAACGTTTCCCCAGTTACTTGCAGGGCTGCTACTTGTTCGATGAGCTGTTGAAGACTTTGCCCCTCATAAATGACAGCAAGTCGTTCCTTGATAAACGGACTCCGACTTGGATCCATTTTCACATGGCTTTCCAAGATGTTTGTTTGTGACTCCTCCCCAAATAAGGAGCGCATTTCCAAAGCACACAAGGGACGTTCATCCTCATAGCAGGCGTAAGTATATATATAGGTCGTTAGTTTTTCGTGTTTACAATCCACTAGTTCCATCCTCAATCTCTTAAATAATAAAAGGCAATAGGTATGCTTATTTAATTGCACCTACCGCCTCTCTTGATAAAATTTTATCTAAAAAACACCTTGTCTATATTGTACTTCGACTTGAGTTCATTAGTAATATACGTTTCGTATATTTCTCTATGGACAGGGTCTTCAATCACACAAACTTCAATTTTAGTGACTTCATCTCTATGCATTTTGATTGGGGATACCGTATCCTCAAAATGCTTTTTAATCCTAGGTCTCAACTTCCTTGCTTTACCTACGAATAATAGTTCTTGTTTATTGTTATAGAACATAAAAATACCACCCTTATCTCTAGGGATAAGATGAAAATCAGTAAACCCATAAATATTACTTAACTCAGGATTATTCTGTTTGGTAATGGTCACACTTGGTTTTGGAATAGTTATATTTATCAATACATTCACTTCCTCGTTTAATATCTCTTAAGATGTTATCATAACAGGAATTAAATTACCTCATTTACTTATGGTAAGGTGCACCTCATCTGCTTAACCAGCAGTATATCTTTACAAAAATTCGCAAACTATACGCTAACATTATTTTTGAACAATAATAACTGTCCTTTGAACATACGAATAGGATCGCACTTTAATTTGGTGATGGTCCTTTCAGTCCCTCATTCACAATTATTATCAAAAAACATCTTTTGTGAGATACATCACAATTGGCATTCATTATTAATGCTATCATTATTAATGAAGTTAGGAAATCATTACCCAGAAGAGGCCGATTTTTTTCTCACTAATATTTGTACTATTTTATTCTTCTCATAATCGGAGATTATATATAGGAGGTTTTTATATGTCTAAAGAAAAATTGTCTGAATTAATTAGTCCTGAAGCTGTGATTAACTTTGAAACTGGTGCGATTAAAGCAAGCACTTTGGATTCAATCATCAACCTTTTGCCATTTGAAATGGGCTTTTGCGATGCCAACGATATTTTCCGTTGGTATTCAAATAATCCAAACCGCGTGCATGGTCGCCGTAAAGAAGCGATTGGTCGCCCTGTACTTGAGCTTCACCCAAAAGTGGCTCACCACGTTGAAAAATTGTTGAATGATTTCCGTTCGGGCACACGCGATGAATGGGAATTTTGGTTCCCAAAACGCACGGGTGAAACCGGCCAAATTTACCAAAAATTCATGGCTGTACGTGATGAACATGGAAAATACCTTGGCTGTATGGATGTGACCGTTAATATCGACATTTTCCAAGGAAAAGAAGGCAAAAATACCCCTGAAACGATTGACGAATTTATAGCTGTTAAGCCTAAACAATAAAAGAGAAGCCTGAAAAACACATTGAATTGGGGAATTCAATGTGTTTTTTTTTAATCATCATGGTGGTTTTCATCTCCATTCTGAGGTTAGTCTAAAAAGTGGACACGTAAAAATGAGATTTAGATTATAATACAATCATCATTTAAAAGGACGTGTTCACATGGGTAAACATCATTCTCAAGAGTATAAAGAATATGTTGCAAAGTTAATCGTTGAGGAGGGGAAAAAAGCCTCCCAGGTAGCTTTTGAACTCGAGATCTCCCCTAAAACTGTTAGTCGATGGGTGGCAGCTTACAGGACTAAAACAAGTGCTGGGAAAGCTGGAGAAAACTATCTTACACCCACAGAACTTGAAAAACTGAAAAAGCAACACGAGAAAGAGATACAAAAATTGAAAGAGGAAAACGAAATTCTAAAAAAGGCCATGCACATCTTCACGAAAAACCAAGCGTAATTTATACGTTCATTCAAGCCCACTCTGATGAGCACGCTGTGGCGAAGATGTGCAAAGTTCTTAAAGTATCATCAAGTGGCTATTATAAATGGCTAAGGATCCAGAATAAACCTCAATCTGAGAAAGATGCCTACCGTAAAGAAATCAAGCAAAAAATAAGTAAATCATTTCACGAGAGCTATGGTACGTATGGGAGCCCCAGGGTCCATGCCGACTTGGTGGAGTGGGGTTATACCATTTCTCAAAAGACGGTTGCACGTATGATGAAAGAGATGGGTTTAACAGCCACACCAAAAGAAAAGTTTGTCATTACTACTAATTCAAATCATGATTTACACATTTATCCTAACCTGCTTAATCGCCAATTTAATGTTGAAAAGCCCAACCGAGCATGGGTAACTGACATTACGTACATTTGGACGCTTGAAGGCTGGGTTTATTTATCATCCGTTATGGATCTATTCTCAAGAAAAATCGTAGGCTGGAGTATGGCTTCACATATGAAAAAGGAGCTATCCATACAAGCATTAAATATGGCGATTGTTACAAGGCAGCCTAGTGAAGGGTTAATCCATCATTCGGACCGTGGGTCCCAGTATTGTTCAAATGATTATATCGACATCCTGAAAGGGAAAAACATGCATATCAGTATGAGCAGAAAGGGCGATCCTTACGACAATGCATGTATTGAGTCTTTTCATGCCACAATCAAGAAAGACTTGATCTACAGAAGACGCTTTAAGACCAGGGCTGAAGCCGTAAAAGCCATTAATCATTATTTAAATAGTTTTTATAATGAAAAACGAAAACACTCTACTTTAGGGCACAATTCACCGAATCAATTCGAGAGAAACCACCGGCAAGATGAAGTTGCATATACCTCATAATATAGCCATTTGGTGTTAGGAAATGAGCAGTCATGCTTTTCGACTGATCATTTCTAATACCGTACCAAACGAAGTGCGGTAGTGGTTTGGTTTCTAAAAGTCTTAAATTTTACTGTCCACTTTCTTGACAGAAGACCAATTCCAATTAAATAACTTAATTAAGCAACCAGTGAAAGGAAAATAAGCGGATTTTTTCCGACTAAATGCAGAATGGGGCTCGTTTTGGGCAAAATAAGGGGAGATTTTCCGTCTATTGAAATCAAAATCTCCTATTTTCGCATTTTTCGAGTCAATAGGCGGAATTTCTCCGTCTATTTATGCTATTTTTAAAGTTATTTGGAAAATAAGCGGATTTTTTCCGTCTATTTATCTGATCTATCGGAAATGGTAAACTAAAGCCCCCCCTGCTCCTTCAGTCACCTTCTTATAAGCATCAACCGTTCTCAAGTTCTTGCCTGCAAGCGACCATTCATAAAGGTCTGGTATCCTTCCTCAAATCCCATAGTATGTTCTAGCCTCTCCCAACCTTAGGAAGAGGCTAGAACTAAAAACCTCATTTACTTATGATACGGTTCCCCGCTTTTCTTCTAAATGAGATTTAATATGTGCTTGAAAATACGGGATTGGTTGGGTATTCTTAAAGCAGAATCTCCCTTTAAGGATGTGTCTAACCTGCGATTAAATAAATATATTTCCGAGTCTGGAAAAACATCTAGACGCGGTGCAGATAAATTGATTAGTGAAGGAAAAGTGACCATTAACGGAAAAGTTGCCACATTAGGAAGCCAAGTCGAACCAGGCGATGATGTTCGGATTGGTGGAAATCCGGTCAAAGTGGCTAAAAATTACGTTTATATCGCCCTAAATAAACCTGTTGGCATTACTAGTACGACAGAACGACATATTAAAGGAAATATTATTGATTTAGTCAACCATCCATTAAGAATATTTCATATTGGAAGACTGGATAAGGATTCAGAGGGCCTGATCCTCCTGACTAATGACGGAGATATTGTCAATGAAATTCTGCGGGCTGAACATAAGCATGAAAAGGAATATATCGTGACAGTAGACAAGCCCATCACTCCAGAGTTTTTAAAAAGAATGGCAGGAGGCGTAGAAATACTGGATACAAAAACGCTGCCATGTAAAGTAGAACAGCTTTCTAAATATGTTTTTAAAATCATTTTGACACAGGGGTTAAACCGGCAGATTCGCCGTATGTGTTCTGCCTTGGGATACCAGGTTTGTCGACTGCAACGAATACGAATCATGAATATCCATTTAGGGAACCTTCCTATTGGCCAGTGGAGAGATTTATCCAAGAAAGAACGTACTCAATTATTTAACGAACTTCATTATGAGCCAAAAGAATGGTAAAAAAAATTGCCTGTCACCACCCGAATGGTGCCGACGGCTGTAATAAGCTAGAATTCTCTATCCATGCTACCAGCTGATGCTCCTCGCCATCACGTTGTAAAACCTTTTGCTAACAGCCTTTTAGTTGAGGAAATCCGGTCAAAAAGAAAATGAAGAAAGTCATGCGTCCATGGCTTTCTTCATTTTCTTTTTTATTCCTTTTCCCTGGCAGTTCTTCTAAGATCAGGTACGTCCGTTTCCTCACCAAATTCAGTTCCATAATTTGGTTGTCCACTATAGTTACTCCGGTTCACTTCTCTGTTGGCATCCGTCGCTTCCCATCGCTTAAACAAGAGAGTTAAACAAACTAACCCGCTTAGACCAACTAGACTGTAAATAACTCTTGATAGGAAAGAGTCTTGTCCGCCAAATATTGCTGCAACCAAATCAAATTGAAAGAAACCAATTAATCCCCAATTTATAGCCCCAATGATGGTCAATGCTAAGGCAATTCTTCGCAGGGTATTCATGATTACACCCCCTTTCCAGCTTGATCATTTTATTCACACAAATTAATACTCCTCGGTGAAATGTCTACACCTTAAGTACATTATTTGTAAAATTATTATTTTTATTAAAGGTGGGTTTCATACATGCCTGTCACTACCCGAATGTAATGGATGAAAAATAAAGAGAGAAGTGCTGTAACACTTCTCCCTTCAACCTCTACCGTCGTAAATCAAACTTGTTTATTTAACCCGGAACTGCTCTTCTATTTCTTTTTTACCATTATAGTTGATAATGTAACTGTCGAATTTCCTGCGTTGTCGAATGCTTTATAGGTGATGGTATAGATTCCGTCCGAACCGCTTATTTCATTCCTCAAATAAAAGTCGGTATCCGCCGTTCCATATTCCGCGTTGTTGCAGACGTTATTTTTTATCATAAGACTTTGTCATGCCTAGAGGTTCAGATGACGTCAAACCATAAGGACTCATCGTCATCAGGTTCTCCATTATAGTTTATTAGAATTTCTTCTCCAGCTTTTATGTCGATATGTGCATAAAAGTCAATTGTTCTATTTGCAAAGTTGAGTCCATATATGGCATTAGGACTATAGGAGTGGTTAAATAAAGAACCATATCCTAACGCAAGTGCAACTTCATCATTATCTTGGTCCCACCAGAACACATAGTCCCTCATTATCGTCTTTGTCAAATATTTGTAATCTTTACCAGGAGATACAATAACTGGAGCTTCATGTATCAGTTCACCATTATGAATGTCACGGGTTGCAAATATCCCTCTGCCATATTTTGATTTCTTTACTTCAATCATTTTCTCTCACCGCCATTTTTTAATAAATGAATATTATTTTATTAATTTATGCCAGCACGTTCCTATGTGATAAGTATTCCCTCTGGACAGTGCTGCCTAGAAACGATACAACTCCTTCCTTCTAGGTTACTTATAAACTGCTGAGCGAAATAAATCGACTGCAATGACACACCTCCTGAAAATAAAAAAAAGCTGCCCATTTGGACAGCCTAGAAAAATTTCATTAAGGGTGAGGGGAACACCCCTCTCCTCCTCCAAAGAGCCGATAGGCGACACCAACTTAGTAAAAGGAAAATCAAAAAAAGGGAAGCAGCTTGCGGCGATGCCTATGCCTAATGCCCTCAAATCCCACGGTAGTGGTCCACTCAGAATTCTCCCCTTTTTCCCCTGGCCGCTAGGCCGGTCAATTTCACTTGATACAACAGAAATATCTCTGATTCATTAATCAGAGATATTTCGTTCTTTAGTTAAAACCGCGTCAAGACTTAACGGTTATGAACCTCTCTTAACCTTAATATGCTCTCTTTCACCTATGATTAGCGGTTATGAGTCTCTCATAATTAATGACTGCCACTGATTAACAAAAAAAGACAGTGTGAAAAACAGCTAAGTTACCATCTTTTCATACTGTCTACATTATTAAAATCATATTACTATTAAAGTTTAGTAAGGAGTTTTTGCACCGAGATATCTAGTCTTCCAATAGGTAGATGTCATATCTGAGATTGTTACACCTGTTGAGGCTGCGCTGATAAATTTGTTGTTTCCTAAATAGATGCCAACATGGGATGGTCCGAGTTTATAGGTTTGAAAGAAAACAAGATCTCCTACGCTTGGCGAAGCCACTGGTGTTGTTGCATCCCATTGTGTTGCAGCAGTCCGTGGCAATGAGATGCCGACTTTATTGAACACATATACAGTAAAGCCACTGCAATCGAAACCTGCTGGAGTGTTTCCTCCCCATTTATACGGCGAACCAAGATATTTCTTAGCCTCTTCTATCACTCCCTGAACGAGAGAAGCTGATGAAGTTGCAGGTTTTTGAGCTGCTTCAGTAGAAGGTGCTGGCTTTTGAACTGGTGCTGCTTGATTTGAATCCGTTGTTGAGTTTCCAGTTGTTGCTGTTGAACTAGATGTTACCGGTGCTTTTTCTGTCGTTGCCTGTGCACCGGATGCTGCCGGTGCTTGTCCGGTTGTTGCACCAGAAGTTACTGCAGAATTATCTGCCGCTATTGTATTAGAAGCTTCCTCTGTAGTACCAGTTGCTAGTACCCTTGATGTTGTCTCTACGCTTTGTGATGATCCTGCATTAGAAGTGGCTTGAGTGCTCGGTGTTGATTCAGCACTTGAAGCTGCTGCTATATTTCCAGTTGTGACTGATTCTGATTTCGTCACAATGGCAGGATTTTCCACACCACTAACCTTTAACGTCTGTCCAGCATAAATCGTGTCAGAGGATAACTGGTTTATTGCTTTAAGCTGGGACACTGATAGATTAAAACGGGATCCGATGACTGATAGAGAATCTCCTTTTTGAACTTTATAAGAAGAAGCATTTGAATTTGTTGCTACAATTTTTAATGTCTGTCCAATTCGAATAAAACTTGATGTCATGCCATTCAACCGTTTTAGTTCATCTATAGTTGTACCATTGTCCTTAGCAATTTTCCAAAGACTATCTCCTCGTTTGACAGTGTATGTAAGTGATAGTTTCTGATTGACATAGATGGTATCACTTGAAAGGGAATTCCATTCTTTTAATTGGTTAATAGATACATGATTGGAATTGGCAATTTTCCAAAGGCTGTCACCAGGACGAACCGTATATGCGGGTTCTTGTGCACTTGCTGTGGCTCCAAAAGCAGTAAGGACGAGCCCAGCTGTTGCAGCTGCTGTTACAAGATTTTTCTTCACTGTTTTACTTCCTACCTTTCATTATTTTGCTCCAATAAGACATAATAATGAAATGACCAACAAAAAAACATCCACCAAAAGTGGCAGTTGGTTGCTAATCTACTAATATGAATACAGAATTGGTAGAATCTATACTTTTTATTACAAATAGTATATTAATAACTATGCAGGAAGAATAATGAAATCAAGGGAATTCTATGTTTACACCTCGATTTGTGTAATATACTCGTAATCATTTTGTAATATTTAATTATATGACAAAGTGTGACAACAACCGTTTTCATCAAAGTCAGCTTGTTATTCCTAGGAAGGGATGATCAGTCTGGAATGCTCTAATTTTTACCAAATTTAACCTTCTCATTCTTCTGATAAACATGACATCTTGAAATCATCTGATTTGTGATATTGCGGATATCTGTCAATTTCACTTCTCCAGAAAGCCCAAAATGTGCGATATTCTCTCTAGCTCCACCAAGAATAAGAGGATTTCTATCGCTCCCAACTATATCCATCCCCATAGATAAGGCCTCTACCAGTACGGTCCCAATTCCACAGCAAGGGTCAATGGCCTTTATTCCACTTGGAACTGGTTTAGTTTAATTTGTGAAGGATTAAACGAACTGGTACTTAAGTTTAGATGGGATAGCTACGGCAATCCCGTTTTCTTATTGTGCTAGCGCTCCTATAGCCAAATAGGAAATTTATGGGAATATAATGGTTCCAAGTTTTAGGTAAACCCCAATTAATGGATTTGACTACGATTTGCTTTCATTATTTTGAAGCATACTATACTAAGCACAGTGATTTAATTAACGTTTTAGATGAAAAAGGGATGGTGTATGATGAAAAAGCCGCTTCCACCTGGCCAATTCGAAACAGAAAAATGGCCAATACTGCATACAGGGGATGTTCCCGAGTTTAATGAAATCACATGGAATTTCAGACTTTTTGGTGAGGTAAAGGAAGAAAAGTTCTTATCCTATAAGGAAATCATGGAGCTTCCAAAGACCATATCAAGCGTTAACATGCATTGTGTTACCACCTGGTCTAAGTTTGATACAACTTTTGAAGGAATTGCACTTAGAGAGTTTTTGAAATTTGTTGAAATTAATGAAGGTGTAAAATACATTAAAATTTACGGTTACTACAATGGGGACAGATTTGGTTATTCTGCAAACCTGCCGCTAGAACCTTTATTAGGGGACGATTCTTTGTTTGTATACCGTTGGAAGGATAAAAATCATGATTGGCAAGATATTGATTCAAAACATGGTTATCCACTAAGGTTTATTCCACCAGAAGTATTTTATCTATGGAAAGGTTCAAAGTGGGTTTCAGGGATTAAGTTTATGAAAGTAGACGAGGCTGGTTTTTGGGAAGAGCTTGGCTATTCGATGACAGCAAATCCATTTAAAGAAGAGCGGTACCGTTAACACAGATACGTCTAGGTAGCAATAAGGAGGGTAAGAAGTACTTAAATTTTTGATACTTTGCTTCCAATAAAAAAGAAAGGCTATTTTTTTAACGGGGCAGGTAAATGGAAGTGCAATAATGTAAAATATGCGATACCTAGAGGATCGCTTTTTTTATTTGCTAACGGTACAGTTTAGTTGAATAAATTAAATGGGAAAAGATACACAAGTTTTCGAAAGAAGGTTGAGTATGGGGGATTTTGGCAAATCATAATTAGACGGAGGATTTGAAAATGAAATTTACTATTCGTATTTTCTTTAGCGAAAACTTTAATAATTCAATATTTGAAAGAGAGCTAAAAAAATCCTTAGAGGAAATTAGTGTATCTATTACAAGTATTAATTTTAATCAATTTGAAGAAAATTACATACATAATAAAAGGAATATTATTGAGATAAATGTTGAAGTTAAAGGGAATTTTATCGATTACAGAACCGTTTTTGGTTGTGTATTTTTAGTATTAGATGAACTTTCTTTAAATTTATCTGGATTAGATATAAATGAATAATAGGCTTCCCTAAGTGTTTATATATCTAAATTTTCCCTAATAAAAAATTTGTTTTTTAAGGAGGAAATTATGAAAGAATTTATTATTTCATATATAGACGTTAATGAAATGGGTGTCCATAAAAAGGAAATCTACGTTGTGGGCGAGGACTTTCAATCATGTTATGAAGAGCATATTCAAAAATATCCAACCATGGTAGGTATTGTTCAGCAGTTTGATGAAGAGCACGAAACCATAAATTTACTCCGCCCTAACAATATTCAAATAGAAAAAGTTACTGACGAAATCTTCGAGGAAGAAGAGAAAAAAAGAGAAGTTTATGATGGATGATATATATCCACATTTCAGACTTTGTGACAATACCTTCTTAACGGAGCACAAAATAGGCACCAAAAATCGAGGCTTTATGACCATTGCATTTTTATTCATAATAACGTATGAGTCTAACGTATTAACTTGAGGTAAAACCCTTATTTTTAAAGGACTTATTAAGTCATTTTCCCCCTTTACACTTGATTATGTAAACTGATTGTGTATATAATATTATTGTTGCAGACAAACGCAGTCTGCGAAATCGGATATATTTACTTTTTCTAAAATAAAAATTTGCTCAAAAAAACACATTCTATTACCCTCTAAAACAAGCATTCAATCTTGTAGGGGTCTAGATTGAATGTGAAAATAAACTGCAAAAAGGAGGTAGGGTGTAAGGAGCATCATGGAAGGATGATTACATGAGTGTAGATCAAACTAAAGGTCTCCAAGAAGAAGAAAAAGACGATTATTCATTTGATAAGGTTCCGGTAGGAAAACGGAATATGGGTTGGTTTAGCGTAACCAACATAACGTTTGGTATTGCTACTGCGATTTTTTATTTTCAAACAGGCAGTGTTATGGCCCTTCAGTATGGTGCAATGAATGCTATTATTTCAGCGATTTATGCCATCGTGATTGCTGGAGTCTTAGGTACAGTGATTGCCTATTTATCCGCGAAGTCAGGAATGAATGTAAACCTCATGTCCAGGCAGGGGTTTGGCTACATTGGTGCTTCGTTAACTTCATTGATATACGCATCAAATTTCATTATGTATTGCGCCTTTGAAGGTATGATTCTCGTTTCCGCAGTACATGCATTTTTCCCCGAAATTCCACTTTGGCTTTTAATTATTGTTTTTGGATCCATTGTCATCCCGCTAAATTGGTTTGGTATTAAACAATTAGATAAATTACAAAAATGGTCATTACCGATCTTCTTTCTATTTTTAATTGCCATCATCATTGTCGCAGCCAATATACCGTCTCAATTTGATGGTCACTTTTGGACCTATATGCCTGAGGGTGTACAGTTAGGTGGAACAGGTTTACTATTATGTATCGGAATGCAGCACGGGATTATGGGATTAACCGCCTTAATTGCGTCAGATTATGCGCGTTTCCTTAAACCAAAAGATATTAAACTTGGATCCATTATGATTGGATTTATTCCGCAAGTTTTCTGTTTTGGTGTCATGGGCTTACTTGGAATATGGTTTGGTGTCCGGTTAGCTGAATCGAATCCAGGGGTTTATATTGTCACCATTCTTGGACTAGGTGGAGTCGCTTTTACGTTATTAACACAATTACGTATTAACGTTACAAATATTTATAGTGCTTCCCTGTCATTGTCCAATTTTTTCGAGAATGTATTCCATTTCAAACCTAATCGTCACTTTTGGGTTGTTGTCTCAGCCGTCGTATCGATTGCGCTCATGCTTGGCGGTATATTAGATTATTTAGGTAGTGCAATGACATTCCAAGGGGTTCTCTTAATGGCATGGGCTGCTATTTTAGTTACAGATGCATTAGTCGTGAAGAAGTTGATGAAAATTGGACCGAAAGAATATGAAGCGAGACAGGAAAAACTATATAAATGGAATCCAGTTGGAGTTGCACCATTAATTATCTCAAGTGTTCTTGGAACGATCGCTGGATTAGGGTACATGGGAACGTTCCTACAAAATACAGCCACTTTCTTTGCAGCCATACTTGCCTCATTCCTCACTGTTGCAATAGCTGTCTATACGAAGGGGAAATACTACAGTAAAGAGTCTGGGGAAGTAAAGGTAAAACGTAAAGAAGAAAAAGAGAGAAAACAGCCAACATTCACAAAAGAAGTACCAGTTGAATAATGCAAATAAAGGTAATTGATACAGGTTTGATTAAAGGTTAGGTGTAAGATATCAAAAGAGGCTGACCCAAAGGTCGATGAATGACGACACTTTTGGGTCAGCCTCTATTTTTTGCTAATCTTGATTTTTATTTAATCTAAAAACTAAGGTCTTCGCCGTTCGTTGCAATCACTTTCTTGAACCAATCAAATGATTTTTTCTTTGTTCTTTTTAATGTTCCATTTCCCTCGTCGTCCATATCAACATAAATAAAACCATATCGTTTTTTCATCTCTCCAGTTCCTGCTGAAACTAAATCAATGCACCCCCATGGTGTATAGCCCATTAAGTCAACACCATCTAAAGTAACTGCCTTTTTCATTTCTGCAATATGATCTCGGAAATATTGGATCCGATAATTATCCTCTACATATCCATTTTCATCCGGTTGATCAATCGTTCCCATTCCGTTTTCAACAATAAAGAGAGGTTTTTGATACCGGTCATAAAGTTCAGATAAGGTGTATCTTAGCCCAATAGGGTCAATTGCCCAGCCCCACTCCGTTTTTTCAACAAAAGGATTCACATCCCCCATTTGTCCGCCGGTATCGGTATTCTGAACAATTTCAGTATGGTACACACTGCTTCGGTAATAACTAAATGATAAGAAATCTGAAGGATTCGCCTTGATTATTTCATCGTCCCCTGGCTCCTTTTTTATGGTTACCCCCATCTCTTCAAATAAGCGGTCAGCGTAAGATGGATAATATCCCCTCATCATGACATCAGAATAAATCAAAGCTCCTCTTCGATAATCCAAAGCTCCAAATACATTTTCCGGCTTACAATCTTTCGGATAAATGCAGCTTAATGCAACCATACAGCCAATCTTTGCATCTGGAATGATCTCGTGACAAAGCTTATTGGCACGGGCACTCGCAACAAACATATGATGCTTTGCTTGATAACGCACCTGCGCATCGGCCTCTCTAGTTCCCATAAACGCATAACCATTTAAGACATTAATTTCGTTAATAGTGATCCAATACTTCACTAAATCCTTATAACGTGTAAAGACCTCTTTGCACATTCTTAAAAAACAATCAATCGTCTCACGTCCGCCCCATCCATTAAAATGTTCAGCCAAATAGGCAGGAGTTTCAAAATGATAAAGAGTGACTAATGGTTCAATATTATATTTTTTGCACTCTTTAAAAACATCTTCGTAAAATTTTAGCCCTTCCTCATTTGGTTGTTCCCCTTCGATTCCACCTTTTGGGAAAATACGGGACCAACTAAGAGATAGCCGGAAACACTTAAAGCCCATTTCTCCAAAAAGGGCAATATCTTCTTTGTAATGGTGGTAAAAATCAACCGCATTATGGCTTGGATAATAAACATTTTCATCAATATAGCCTGATGCACCTTCTGGGATCGTGTCCACTTTCGGATCCCCAGTAGGTCGTCGGTTTACCATTGTTTTTGTGCCATCCTTTAACTTGATGGTAATTTTTCTAGGACGGTCTGCAGAACCATTTGTGATGAAGTCGCTTGTTGCAAGCCCTCTTCCGCCTTCCTTGTACCCACCTTCATATTGGTTTGCAGCTGTAGCTCCGCCCCATAAAAAATTTTCTGGGAATGTTTTTTTCATTTCAGTTCATTTCCTTTCTAAAATGAAGACTATGGGTTCCACTATAAATTTCTCTCCTTACGATCATTGTAAAATGAGTAGGCGAAATCATTTTGAATGAAAAAAGCCCAAAATAAGTTGGGCAATTCAAGAATGACAGACATTTTTTCAGTTACAATTTACTTTTTCAACCATGCGTTTGCAAGGCTGCCAACAATGTTTAACTTTTCATTGTCTTGGGAGGATTTTGCTTTAATCCTTTTTGATCAGTTTGTGCAAATCGATGATTTCTCTGGCCAAATCTTTAAGAGTCATCGAAGTCATTAAATGGTCTTGGGCATGAACCATAATAAGAGGAAGATCGAATTTCGCTCCGCCTGCTTCTTTTTGGATTAATTCCGTTTGAAAATGATGTGCTTCATTGAAGGCAGCATCTGCTTCGGTAAGTTTTGCTTCCGCTTCATCAAATTTGCCTTCTTTAGCTACATACATCGCTTCCATCGCCAAGCTTCTTGCATTGCCAGCATGAAGGATTAGTTGAAATGCAAGATTGTAAAGTTCTTCTTTATTCATAATTAACAGCCTTTCATTTGATTTACTTGATAAGGAACATTGGAATGAGACAGGCACTAGTCAACCTAATGCCCTGTCACTTTATTACGCAATACTTTCTTTCGTTTTACCTGCGTTCATCGCATCTTCTTCTTTCTTCTTCGCGTTATCATATATTTTGAAGAATGGAAGATAAATTAAGAATGAAATCACAATGTTAACTACATTCATGATAGCACCTGAAATATGTCCGCCACTAGCAAGATATCCTGAGATAATTGGCGGCATCGTCCAAGGTACTGCAATACCAACAGGTTTTGCGACCAAGCCCATATCCATTCCAAGGAACGTGACAATAACGGTCACGATGGAAGTAACGACGAATGGAATGATCATGATTGGGTTTAACACAATCGGCATACCAAAGATTAATGGCTCGTTAATGTTAAAGATACTAGGAGCAAATGCTAAACGACCAAGACTTTTCATTTGTTGAGATTTGGCGAACATTATCATCGAAAGAACCAAACCAAATGTTACGCCCGTTCCACCGATGTGGATGAAATTATCCCAGAATTGTTGTGTAACAATGTGTGGTAGTGGTTGGCCCGCTTGATAAGCTGTCATATTGTCACCCATTGCACCAAACCAAATGGGTTCCATTACACTTTTAACGATGTTTGTACCGTGTAATCCAGTAGACCATAGGATTGTTACGAATAATTCGGCAACAATCGTACCTCCTAGAGTAAGACCTACTAATTTCAGCGGATCACCTAATAGGGTCGTCACTAAGCCGTTGATACTTGCATAAGGAGTCATTTCGACAAGTAAACGTATGACCCAAACAGTTAAAAGAACAATAAATCCAGGAATTAATGCTGCAAATGATCGGCCAACACTTGGCGGTACGCCTTCTGGCATTTTTATCACAATATCTTTTTTGACGACCCAACGATAAATTTCAGTTGATATAATGGCAAAAAGTAACGCAACAAACAACCCTTTACTGCTTAAGAAAGCTTTTGAAATAGCACCGGTTACCAAAACTCCTTCTGTTGCTCCAGCTGGAGTAAACATGAAACTAAATGGCGTTGTTAATAAGAAAGCAGCAACTGAAATCGTACCCGCACTCATCGCGTCCAGTTTATAGCTTTCTGCTAATCGGTACGCTACCGCGAATGCTGCAATAAGGGACATGATATTGAATGTTGCATCTACTGGATAACTTAATTTGGCAGCCCATGTTGGACCAAAAATAGAAGTCATCCAATCAGCATAACCTGGAATTGGCAAGTTAGCTATGATTAAGAAAAATGAACCAATAACGATGAATGGCATCGTCGCAATGAGACCATCACGAAGGGCCAATAAGTGCCTTTGCGCACCAATCTTTGCTGCAACAGGCATGACTTTTTCTTCAAGAATGCTGTTGAATTTCCCCATTTTATTTTTCTCCCTTATTTATTATTTGTTATTTACTAAATTGATAGCTGTTTTTAGAACTTCCGGGCCATTACACATACCGTAGTGGACTGGATTGATCATATCGACTGGGATGCCTTTTTCTTCACCTAACTCTTTCATTTTTGAAAGCAGGAATCGAACTTGTGGTCCTAAAAGAATGACATCTGCCTTGTCAATGTGCAGATTGACTTGATTAGCAGGAACCGCCCAAATTTTTCCTTCTAAACCTTGCTCTTGGGCTGCTTTCTCCATCTTGGTCACAAGCAAACTTGTACTCATCCCAGCGGCACAACACAGTAAAATATTCATCGATTTATTCCTCCTATTATCCATAAAAGTTATTTTGAAAAAACAATCAGCCAATTCATCTAAACTGATTAATTTGGCAACTGTTTTAAGAGTGATTGAATCACTTTATGTTTATAGTTTATGTTGAAAGCGTTCCATTTTACAGAAAGGATTTTTCCGTTACGTAACGGAAAAATGGATGGGCACTAAAAGTTATGTAAACTCATTATCCACTGATAATATGCCCATAATCTTAAAAGGGGTACTCCTTTTGGAATACCCCCATTCTTTTTCTATTAAATTGCTTCTTCGTTACGATCAATTTCCTATTTGTTAAGATTCATTTAAAATCTTTATAATTTCTTCGGCTGATTTACTCTTTAGTATTTTTTGGACCGTTGTACTGTTTTCAATTAAAGCAATGAGCCTTTTGTACATCTTTTCCAGATCACCCTCGGGTTCTTTTCTTATATTTAGTAAGCAAATAAATTGAACCATCTGTTTATCTGTCCATTCGATGGGCTTCTTTAATGTGCACACGGTCCAAAATGTTTCCTCTGTTTCCGGTGTAAGTGGATGAGGGATGGCCACAAGATTCCCAAAGCTGGTTGGAGCGAGTGCCTCCCTTTCCAACACCGAATTCACATAATCTTTGGAGACGAGTTTTTGTTTGTATAATTCTTCACACATAAAACGGATAACGCTTTCCTTTTCCTCAAAGTCTTTATGAATAAAAACTTTGGACTCCTCTATATAGCTCCGTTCCTCCCCCTCTTTTACAGACGATAAGCCCTTCCGGATATTTGCAATATCCCCTTCTCCCAAAAAGGTATTGACGACTTGTACTGGAACGCCTAAATCTACTTTTATGGGAATCGTACTAATAATAAAATCAAGAGAGGATAGGTCGTATTCGTTTAATTGATAATAGTTGGTTGTAGCCACGATCTCGATTTCTTCTTTAAATTCATTTTGCAAACGATAAAATAACAGCCTTGCACTCCCGACACCAGAAGCACACACTACAATGACCCGTTTTGCCTTTTTCTTCCTTGTCTTCATTCTTTCTAATGCCACACCAATATGTAAGGCAATATAGGCAATTTCGTGTTCTCCTACCTCAATCCCCAAATATTCGTCGATACATCTGCTGGCAATGGCTGCACCCTCAAAGGCGGTAGGATATTTCCTTTTAATTTCATCTAATAATGGATTCCGAATGTTCATATTGTACCGCAGCCGGTTCATTGCCGGCCGAATGTGCAAAGTCAGCGCTTGAATGAATTCGGAGTCGTCATGAAAATCCCAATTTAATTTAGTTTTCAACTTTTCCAGCATGCAATGAATGATGGTGTCTAACTCATCAAATTTACTAAATTCATTCAACGTATTCTTATGAATTAATTTTGTCCCTAACAAATGGACAATAATATAATTAATTTCTGTTTTTGGAAAGTTTAAGCCAGTAAACTGCTCTACTTCTTTTACAATTTCATTGGCTACTATTTTTTCAAAGGGGTATTTTCCTTCTAAATCGTGTTCGAGGTTTTCAATGACAAACCCTTCCTCAATTCTCTTGCATCCAATGGTGATATGGGTTGCCAAATTTTCGAGTGCTATGTCAGATATCTCAATTTTGTACTGATTCACTTTTTTTATGATGATTTCTTTTATTTTTTCAAATAGTCTTTCGTCCAATAGTTGAAAAGAAGGACTGTCAATGTTTAAGCTGCTATTCCGGCTTAAAATATAATTTGAAAAGCATAGCCGTTTCATATATTCATCGCCTTCGACCAGCGTACCATAATGCGGTCTGGAAACTAACTTCAAATGATAATGCTCCAATATTTCACGGACGGCTTTTAAGTCATTTTGAAGCTTTGGCTTGGAAACAAATAGTTCTTCCTCAAGACTTTCTAATTTTATCGGTTCCTTTTCTAATAAAAATCTTTTTAATATATACAAAACCCGATTTTCCTGTTCAGAAAAATGAGATTGATTTTCATTGATCCCGTCATTCGCATTAGCATTAAACTCTTTTTCAAATACTTCGTCATCCGTTATATGTAATAGATATCCTTTTGCCCGAACCGATTCTATCATGATTCCTAACGAAGGACATTGTGATTGAAGTTCCTTGATCTCGGTGCGAATGGTTCTGTCACTCACACCAAGTTCTTTTGCCATCCATTCGGCTGTAACAGGTTCTTTCTCTTTCATTAAAGACAATACGATGTCTTTTTGCCGTTTTGAAACCATTTATCTACCCACCTTTCTTCATGAGAGATTATTTGTTATTTTTTAGTTTGTTCACTACTCTTGCCATTGACTCCTAAATCATTATAACCGGTACTTGAGAAGTATTGTTAGAGTGTTATATCGAGAACAGGCATAAAAAAGTGCCTGTCACACCCCGAATAGTGCCGAAGGAATCGACAAAATACTGGAGGCGACAGGCACTTAAACTTCTAAATTTTCCTTTTCATAACTTTTCTTATTGATTGTAATAAACAAAGAAACGCTGCCTAATAAGATAAAAGTAACGGCAGACACGGTAAATACACTTGCCAAGCCAAGCCATTTCCCGAGGAGCGATCCCATGACCGGGGCAAGAAGACTGGATGCACTTTGAACGGCTGTAGAAAAAGCACTAATTCTCCCTAGCATATTCGATGGTGTTTCCGTCGTTAGAATAAAACCATAGGGAACAAATAGAGCCGTTCCAACACAACCGATCATGGCAAGCACCATCATCCAAAATAGAAGGTTCCCATGAGCTAGACCATAGCAGCCCCATCCAACTACAAGCATGAATACTCCAGATATGATCCTGCCTATAGACATAAACATCAGCGGATTTTTCCTCCAATTTGTATAGGTGCCGCATAAGAAAGATTCCGTGACAGAACCCGCTCCAAGTGCACTGCTGATTAATCCATAACCTGTTTTATCTAGTCCCAAAGACAAGGATAAAGGAGCAAAAAAACTATCATAAAGAAAGATGATAAACATGGAAATGGATGTAATCGAAATAGCTGATAATAAAAGTCTGTTGGATCGAATAAGCGAAAAGCCTTCTTTAAAATCCACCCAGTACGAAGATTTGGCAGAACAATTTTCTTGTCCCTCCTTTTCTAAGGCTGGAAGTTTGTAAATCAACATTAGTGCCATACCATACATGATTCCTTCTATCAAAAATATCATTTGCGGCTTCGTCATAACCAGCAGCCCTCCACCTATTAAAGGGGCAACAATCTTGGTCACATTCACCACAATCTGACTAAGGGACGGAGCCTCTGCCATGTACTTATCAGGAACTACTTTTCGAGTAGACGATTGTCGAGCTGGTTCGAAAACAGAAGCCAAAGATGATTTCAAGAAAATAAGCGCAAGTAGTACCCATATGTTAGGTGCCACAAGGAAACCAAAAATCGCCATGACACGAAACAAAGTAGAAAAAATCATGACCTTCTTTTGATCCCATCGGTCAATCCAAACTGACGACAATGGCCCAATAACAATATAAGGGAGAAACATCGCGATGACTGATGCAGCGTTCGCCCGTAAGTCTAATCCCCACTGAAAGGAAATGAGGGCATTAATCGCAAGTAAATCAAGCCAATTTCCAAAACTTGAAAATACCTGAACGGAAAACAACAATCGAAAATCTTTTCGTTTTAATAAGGCAAATGTTTGTGATTTTTTCAAAAAAAACATCCCTTTCTTACCTTGGTAAGAAAAGGATAGCAAGGAAATGTCAGAGGAATATCAGAGGGATTTATTTAATAATTGTTCAATCTTTATTGTTAATCTTGGAAAATCATACTGTTACGAGAAACTTTCCCATTTATTTTTATAATCGTGTGGAAGATCGATGGTCAAATGATTGCTTAGTAAAATGATATCTCTTACTCCATTTATGATATGGGGAACAAACTTAGAAGACAATAAGCTCATGAAACCTTCATCCATTTGTTGAATGGCCTCTTTCTTATATCCTTTCATCCATTTGGTAATCCCCTTTAACATGAGATACCTCCCCTTTTCCCGCAAATAAGGATATTTTTCAAATAGCTGATCACCTTCTGCGATATGGGTTTCAACGGAAAGAAAGTTTCTTGTTACCAATTCCTTTTTCATCTCTTGAATCTTTAGGTACGTTAATATACTTTCATGAACGGCACCCTTATCAATTTGTGAACGCACTACATTTATATTCTTTTTAGCCTTTTCAAACTGACCCTTATCGATGTTTATTCCGATCATACCCAATTCTTCTAATTCAAGCTGCTGTTTGAATGGAATTATGTTTAATCGTAATGCCTTTTGAACATAAGCATAGGTTTTATCAATATTAAATTGGATCATCCAATAAATATGCAGGAGATAGAACAGTTTTTGTGAAAGAGGAATATCCGAACTTGTCACAAACCATTGAAAATCTCCCTGTACAAAATGAAGGTATATTCTCTTATGTACTTCAATGGGAATATCTAATGCTTCATGCTGCATCACAATGGTTTTTAACCCGTTTGCTTGCCCGTAAAGAATGTATTTATTATATAAGACATCCATACTTTCTCTAAACTCTTTATCATGATAGAGGGGATTATCTTGATGATTTTGTTTGATTGTTAATCGATAGCCGACGCCTCGAACCGTTTCTATTAAAATATCCTCTAAAAAAGATAACTTTTTTCGCAAACGGTACACATGATCGTCAATCGTACGGTCTGTAGGATCCTCCATTGCCCAAACCTTATCTAGTAAGATTTGCCTTGATAGTGTTTGATTCCTATTTTCATATAAACATTTAAGAAGTTGGTATTCTTTAGGTAATAAAAGTATTTTCTCATTATGAAATAAAACGGAGTAATCGTTTATATCGAACTGGAGCTTTTTCATATCTTTCCTCTTAAATAAAATTTGGTAGATAGCGACCCATTATTCCAAATAGCTAACTCTTATTTCTGCATTTGATCTTAATTTTCCTTTATTAACTGACCAGTTCTTTTGATGAAATTCCTTTCGGGGCTTTGCCTTTCCTCACTATTCGGGTGTTTTAGGCCTTTCATAATGACCAGGACCCTGACTTTCTTCACCATTCGGGTGTTATGAGCCTTTCATAACGACTAGGACTCTGCCTTTCCTCGCCGTTCGGGTGTTATGAGCCTTTCATAACGACCGGGGTTCTGCCTTTCCTTGCCTTGCGGGAGTTATGAAGCCTTTTATAACGACCGGAACTCTGCCTTTCCTCGCTGTTCGGGTGTTATGAACCTTTCATAACGACCGGAACTCTGTCTTTCCTCGCTGTTCGGGTGTTATGAGCCTTTTATAACGACCGGGACTCTGCCTTTCCTCGCCGTTCGGGTGTTATGAGCCTTTCATAACGACCGGGGTTCTGCCTTTCCATGCCTTGCGGGAGTTATGAAGCCTTTTATACGTACCGGAACTCTGTCTTTCCTCGCTGTTCGGGTGTTATGAGCCTTTTATAACGACCGGGGTTCTGCCTTTCCTTGCTGTTCGGTCGTTATGAGCCTTTCATAACGACCGGGGTTCTAGCTTTTCAAACCGTTCGGTCGTTATGAGCCTTTTATAACACCTGGGGCTCTAGACTAAAATCGTAAGTTACTCCCGTTAACTTCTCAGATACATCCCACAATTTTTTCATGGTTTCCGGATTATATACACCTGATCGAGGGGTTTCAATTGCAGGGTTCCCTTTTCGGTTACCCCTTCCATCTGGACCTATGTATTCCCCTCCAATTAAACTCGTATCTGTTGCAGCATAGAGTGTCGGAAGTGCTCCTATTTCAGCCGGCTGTAGGAATAGCTTCATTAATGCCTTTACATATCCAGGAGCATCTTTATTCCCTATTTTGAATAGGTTTGTGGAGGAAATGCCTGGGTGACAAGCTATACTTTTTGTCGCAATTCCATTTTGCTTTAATCGATGATCCAATTCTTTGGCAAACAACAAATTAGCGAGCTTGCTTTGTCCATAAAATTTCATCGCTTTATAGCCCTTGGAGCCGTCCAAGTTGTCAAAAAAGATGCGTGCGCCTCTGTGGGCAATACTGCTCAGTGTCACGACACGAGAGTTAGGTGTTTTCTTTAGTAATGGCAGCAATAATCCAGTTAAAGCAAAATGGCCTAAGTGGTTGGTGCCGAATTGCATTTCAAAGCCGTCTTTCGTTTTTTGGTATGGCGGAACCATTACCCCGGCGTTATTGATTAAAATATCCAATGTATCAAAACGGCTGCGATAATTTTGTGCAAATTCCCTCACACTCTTTAAATCAGCCAAATTGAGGCCCATGACCAAAACCGAACCTTTCGGATTCCCACTTAGTATGGTTTCTTTGGCAATTCCCCCCTTTTGCTCGTTACGGACCGCCAGAATAACCTCAGCACCTTTTTGAACGAGAACCTTAGCGGCCTCCAAGCCAATCCCGCTATTTGCTCCGGTAATAATAACCCTTTTGCCGGTCAAGTCTTGTTCAAGCATATAGAAATACCTCCACAAATTTGCTTAAATTCATTATATATAAATATGATGAAATACAATGTTATCAATCTATGACATTTATACGAAATAAGCTACAAGGTGATAGAATTAATTTCAGAATTAAAACAATGCCTGTCACGACCCGTGCCGAAAAATTCGGCGAAATGGGGGATGTGACAGGCATTCAAACTAACCGTATCTTTTTTCTATTTCTTTTTATCTAAATACACATTACCTAGAATTCCAATTAAAATAATAGCTGCATTCATGAATACAGATGAAAGGGTACCCTGTTTTCGGCTTTTCGGCATGTTTAGTATTTTTATGGAAGCAGGAGCTTCCTGTTTTGGTTTATGTGTGACGTAAAAAAGGAGAGTATCATACTTCTTTCTTTTTTCAGCGTTATTAAGAATTTCATATGCTTCTTTGACACGTTTAAACTGTTCAGCATTCCCTTTTTCTGTATCTGGGTGTACCTCTTTTACTTTTTTTCGATAAGCTTCCTTAATTTCAGTAAAGGTTGCATCATAGGGCACGTCTAAAATACGATAGTAATTTCTAAAGAATCCCATGTATTTCCCCACCCTCTTTTACTTTCTTGCTTTCTCGTTTTAATCCTTCCAAAATAGTATTCTGGTTGTTTATGAAATATTCATGTTTTAAAACCGCTAAAATATCCATTTTTAAAATGCGGGAGTTAACAGCGTACTTTAACTAAACCACACCATATATAACATTCCGCAGCCTTGGGTGGTGAATCGCTTCAAAGTTCGGAACCATTTGCTGCATGTAAACAGCTGATAAATTTTCTTTCATATCGACCATTAGCCATGTACCGGCCCTGCCCATCCATCCAAATTCGCCTAACGAGCTATTGCTGCCCCCGGCGGCTGGATTGATCATCGTGCGAACACCAAGGCCATACCCATAACCTTTCAGAGCATCCCAATTATAATGCTGCAAAAGTTCTGGTGATAGATGGTTGGTAGACATGAGCTCAATGGTTTTCCGCCCTAAAATGCGAATACCATCCAGCTCTCCCCCATTCGCCAGCATATGTCCGAAGCGGCTATAATCCTCCAGTGTAGACAGTAGCCCCCCTCCTCCGCTTTCAATAAGAGTACCCGGCTGGTATCGCGAATCCATGCTGGTATTTTTGATTAACTGGCCTTCTTCGCTACGGTCATATAAGCTGCAAAGCCGGTGCTTCTTCTCATCAGGAATCTTGAAAAATGTGTCCTGCATTCCAAGCGGCTCAAAGATTTCATCCTTTAAAAATTGACCGAAGGTTTTACCGGACAACACTTCAATCAGTGCGCCAAGAATATCATGGCTAAATCCATAATGCCAACGGGTCCCCGGGTCAAATGCGAGTGGAATGGATGCAAGGGTTTTTGACAAGCTTCGTACATTCCAATCCTCGCGTTCAGCTTCTGTCTCTAACCTCTTGGCCACTTGGCGTTCCGTTTCAAACTGGTTTCCTGCGTATGTCAGCCCGGAAGTCATCATAAATAAGTCTTTAATGGTAATAGACCTTGTGGCAGGTACTATTTCAAGCTCATTATCTTTGCCAGTTTGATAGACTTGAGGATGTTTAAATTCTGGCAAATACTCTTCAAGCGGATCATTTAGCAAAAAGAGGCCGCGCTCATATAACATTAATGCAGCCACGCAGGTAATCACTTTTGAGTTTGAATAAATTCGATAAATGGTGTCGGGTGCAATTGGCTTTTTCGTTTCCAGATCCTTATTGCCAACATAATCTTCAAACACAACTTCTCCATTATGCATGACCGATAAAGCACAGCCTGCAGGACCGTTTTCTACAAATCTTTTTAATAACGGGCTTAATCTATCTAATGATTCCAACTGCTTCCTCTCCTTTTTTGTTAGATGACTGCTAATTAAAATTAGTAAAACAAGAAACATACGTAGATTTTTATTAAAAAAAGAACAAAGTTGTGTCCCGGTAAATTTTTTGGCACAACACGGTTGATTAAATAACCATTACCGGGAAAATCTAATAATATACCTTATAACGGGGTATGAAAAAAATAAGGAGGCATACACAATGAACGTTATCACTGTTTATTCGACCAATACTTGACCGTACTGTACAATGATGAAACAATTCCTTGAGGCTCAGGGATTAACCTACAAAGAAGTAAATGTACAGTCAGATCCTATCGCTGCCCAAAAGCTGTTCCAGGAAACCGGACAGATGGGCGTACCGCAGACAAAGGTCAATGGCCATTGGGTTCTTGGCTTTGATCCCGAAACCTTGATGCGATATGTAAAATAAGCTAAGACCTAAAGGGGCAACATCCGCAGTGGATAAGTTGCCTTTTTACGTTTTCAGTGCCAGATGTTCTCTCTATTGTGGAATATATAACCATTATAACCTTTCAATATGCTATGGGAAACAATCAGTAGATTTTAATTAACCTCTTTCAGACAGTTTTATGATGACACTGTCCATATTCAATACAGCTTTGTAGCCGGTACAAGAAACGTTAAAAAAAGTGCCTGGCACCACCCGAATCTTGTCGAGGAGAAGGGTAGTGACAGGCACTTGTCTTTTTTCAAGTTGTATTTATTCATTTTTTTCCTGTATGGGGAGGCTTGTTAATGTTGTAAATGCGTTTGCCACTTTTCTCGCGAAGGAGAGAGGCGGTTCTACCGATTGAATATGAAGATACATCAGATTTGGTTGGGCAAATATCCAGTGATTATGCAAGGCACTCACCATTAAGCCTTGCCCTACAACAGATCTTGTGAAGTTCGGGATTTCCTGTTCAAGTAATGTGATCTCCCCAAGGTTTAACGCATTACCATTTGCATCCAATGACTCAAAAGAAATTCCTACTGGTAAAACAGAATGACTTGGCCGCCCTTGGACATGAACATTAAAACTGCGCTTTAAGCTAACCGAACATCCATTTTTCTCCATTTTAGCTTTTCCATTTAATATTTGGGCAAATTGGTCTCCCAACTGCTTCAAGTTACTCATTCATTAGCCCCCTTTTCGCGTTCTCCGAAAATAAGCCTATTTAGATTATATTCACGAGTGAAAAATATATTAAGACAACAGCCGTTGCTGAAAAGAGTTTGCTTAATGCCCTTTTATAATTATTAGCGATTTTTCAGGAAAACCTAGTTTATAAAGATAGGACAGGAGGGCAAAAAAATGGAAGAAAGTCGAAAGACGAGCAATAAGACATTTTGCATGAGTGAATACGATGTATTAAAACGAGTAGTCCTTTGTCAGCCCCAATACATGACGATCCGTGAAGTAATTAATGAAACGCAGGAGCATTTTAAGAATGAAGGTATCCATATTGAGCGTGCGCTCGAGCAGCATGGCGAATTTGTCAAAACACTAAAGGATCATGGTGTCGAGGTTATTTTATTGCCTTATCACAAAAAATATCCTGAACAGGTCTTTACTCGGGATATTGGTTTTACACTAGGGCAAACAATCTTTGTTGCCAAGATGGCAACCGATGTTCGCTCAGGGGAAGAAAACGTTTTAAAACAATGGCTGGAGGATGAAGAAATCTCCTATTATAATTTAGCTGAGGAACGAATTGAAGGCGGAGATGTGATGATTGATCGGGAAACAATTTACGTGGGGCTTAGCAATCGGACGGACCAAAAAGCTGCTGATCAATTACAGCGTCTTTTGAATCAATTCAATGTTATTGCCATCCCTTTTAAAGAAAAATACCTACATTTAGATTGTATATTTAATGTGATTTCACCTGAAGTAGCACTCATTTACCCGAATGCCTTGACGAAAAAAGACATTGAGCTTTTTAGTTCACGCTATGACTTAATTGAAGTTTCGGAAGAAGAGCAATTTCAGTTAGGCACAAATGTATTGAGTATTGGCAACAAGAAAATTTTAAGTCTTCCGGTCAACAAGAAGGTAAACAAAGAGCTTCGTAATCGGGGCTTTGAAGTCATTGAAGTGGATATCACAGAAATCATTAAATCTGGCGGCTCCTTCCGTTGCTGCACCTTACCAATTTTACGTGAAAAATAAAAATATTATTAAAATGGCCATATCGTGTGGAGCATACAAAAAGGTTTCGTTTTTACTCTTTTTACTTCTTTTTAGATGTTCACTGAGGAATTCTATCTGTTTAGCTGTTAATGTATGTTGAATTTCATTAACTTCTCTTTCTGTTAAAGGTTCCATCGGCTCACCACCATTTTTTTCATTCTAATATAATTTACCTTTTGCGTATAAGTCCTGCATAGGATTAGCGACTTTATGTTTCATTGTTGATTTTCGTTCAGGTATGAGAATTCAAAGGCGGAGAATTTCCGGCTAATGTATAAAGAGGAAGCTTAAAAAGCAGATATAAGCGAAGAAATTCCGATTAACTGCTCAAAATAAGACAAAATCCAATGATTTGGATCATATAAACGGAAAAACTTCCATTATTTTTAAGGAAATAAGGGTATTTCCCAACTTAAACGGAATTTTTCCCTTTATTTTTCAAACTCTGTCAAATCAACATTCAGCTATAACAAAGCCTTTCCGTTGCCTGGCACTACCCGAATCTTATCGAGAAGAATTTGACAAATTGCTGGTAGTGACAGGCACGTACTTACCACCCTGCCTTAATTAAACAGGGCCTGTCCTGTATGTTTGCCAACTCCATCCTTTAACCATTTCGCTGTCAATGTTTCTGCATGTAACATCTCTTCTGGTGTGCCTTCGAATATAATTTGTCCGCCCTGTTTTCCTCCACCTGGACCCAATTCGATTACCCAGTCGCTCGCCGCTATAAAGTTTTGATTGTGTTCGATGATGATGACAGAATTTCCTCTGTTTACGAGTTTTTGAAATACGTCTAGGAGTTTTTCATTATCTTCTGTGTGTAGTCCTAAGGATGGCTCGTCTAATAGGTAGATTTGTCCTTCTTTTTGTAAGTGGCTTGCGAGTTTTAGACGTTGGATTTCTCCTCCGCTTAGGGAACTTGTCGTCTGTCCTAAGGTCAGATACCCTAATCCTACATCTTTTAGCGTTTGCACTCTTTTTATGATTTTTGGTATTTCAAAATATTTAATAGCCTCGTCTATTGTTAAATCTAAAATCTCTACTATATTTTTATCTCGATATCGAGAGACAAGCGCCTCGTCTGAATATCTCGTTCCGGCACACGCTTCACAAGGGATTGTCACCGGATCTGCAAATGCTACTTCTGGCGTTAGGACTCCTTTTCCTTTGCAGATAGGACATGCTCCTGACGAGTTAAAGCTGAACAAACCTGCTGGCTGTCCAGTTTCTTTTGAAAATATGGTGCGAATATCGTCCATTATTCCCATATATGTAGCCAGGGTCGAACGATTGGAGATTCCTATGCCGCCTTGTTCTACCATTATGGTTCCCGGATACTTTTTCGTGAAGGCTTCCAACATGAGGGAGCTTTTACCTGAACCAGATACGCCACTTATACAGACTAAGACATTTTTAGGAATATCTACGCTTATATTTTTCAAGTTATTATTACTTGCTCTTTTTATTGAAAAATAACTTTTTATATCCCTTGGATTTTTATTTATTTTTAGCTTGTGGTTTAGGGCTGCGGCGGTGGGAGAGTTTTTTAGCCCTTCCAATTTTCCTTGATAGACAACTTCCCCTCCATTTACACCTGCTCCCGGCCCCATCTCTATTATTTCATCCGCTACCTTTATGACTGATAGATTGTGTTCGATTACGATGACAGTATTATGTTGGTCTTTTATCCTTCTTAGCATCTGTATTAACATATCCACTTCTTCTGGATGGAGTCCTGCACTTGGCTCGTCGAAAATGTAGGTGATATTGTTGAGACTGCTCCCCAAATGACGGGCGATTTTTACTCTTTGGGCTTCGCCAGCGGACAGGGTGCCCATTTTTCTTGAAAGACTCAAATATCCTAGTCCCATGTCGACTAGTTGTTTTACATGCGGGATTGCTTGTTGTGCTATTGATTCTCCCATAGGATCTTTTATGTTCTTTAGTTCTTCCAGTATTTCTGGAAGTTCTAATTGATCGTATTCTGCGATATTTAGGCCATTTATTCTACATTTTAATACCTCTGGGTTAAGGCCTGAACCTTGGCAGGTCGGACATAATGAATGTGTTGAGACTGCTAAGACGTCATCTTGGGATACTTGTTTTAGTTTGGAGATGTCTCTATTGATATAAACGCGCGTAAATCTAGGCAATAACCCATCCCATTCTGCGTTATGTGGTCCATTTTTTGTATGAAACGGCGCATAGGCTCTTTCACCTTCTCGAGGACCATATAAAAATAGATGGAGATCTTCTTCTGAGTAGTCCTTTAATGGTTTATCCGGATCGAATAATCCGCAGGTCATCATCCAATGACCTTGCCAGCCTGAAGGCGATAATGGCTTAAATTTCACGGCATACTCTCGAAGTGACTTATCGAAATCAATTATCTTATTTAGGTCGGGCGCAATTACCTCCCCAAATCCGCCACATTCAGGACATCTGCCAAAGGAACTTTGGCTCGAAAAATCATTGGCAGAACCTATTGGCGGATTTCCTATTCTTGAGAACAACAGTCTAATTAATGGATTTATATCCATATAGGTGCCTACTGTTGAGCGGGAATTGCCCCCTATTTGCCGTTGTTCCACTACGATAACCGGGCTTAAGTTTTGCATCAGATCGGCATGGGGTCGTTCGTACCTTGGCATTTGATTCCTGACATAGAGAGGATAGTTCAACGTCATTTGTCTTCTGCTTTCTGTTGCTAATGTATCAAAGACGACCGAGCTCTTTCCTGAGCCTGAAAGACCAGTAAATACGATGATTTTTTCTTTTGGTATATTTAAATCTATGTTTTTTAAATTATGTTCTTTAAGCCCTCTTAAAATGATTTCATCTTTCATTTCTGATATTTTGTCATCCTTTCTGATTTTATCTACCAGTATTACTTCATTTGAATAAGGCAAAACCCATTACTAACAAATTTACTGTTTCGCCTAAATTAAACTGTACTTTTGCTACTTTTCCGTCAAAATTCTTTTTAAAGAAGATTCATATACCTTAAAATCATCCTTAGAGAATAAAACCATGGCAACCTCACCTAACTGGTTTGTTTTCAAAAATTCGATGATGGTTCTAAGGGTAATGGCAGCTGCCAATTCAATTGGAAAACGAAAAATACCTGTAGAAATAGAAGGAAATGAAATGCTTTTAAGATTTTTTTCTGAAGCTAGCTTCAGAGAGTTATTGTAGCATTTGGCTAAATGCTCTTCTTCGTTGTTGGTATTCCCTCTCCATACCGGCCCAACCGTGTGGATCACATATTTTGCCGGCAGGTTGTACCCCTTGGTAATAACAGCTTCCCCGGTAGGCAGATTATTTCCGTTTAAAACCTCATAACGAATCTTTTTGCACTCTTGCAATAACTCTGGCCCTGCTGCCCGGTGGATGGCCCCATCAACACCGCCGCCCCCTAAAAGCGACCCGTTTGCAGCATTTACAATTGCTTCTGTATTTCTTTTGGTGACATCTCCAAGTACGAGCTCAAGTGTATTCCCATCTATTATGGCTTTCATCGAAGTACCTCCTTCACTCTCTCTTAATCGATAAAGAATCCTTAGAAATACTTTGTCTTTTGCCGCTGTTGCCCATGTTCCATCACAGAAACGTTCTTGACGGACATAATAGGTTAATATTGCTTTTAATAATTCCAAATCAGCAGCTGGAATCGCAGCAGGTAGGTTATGATCTTTTACACTTTCCTCCAAGTATTCGAGGTAGTCTTTCTTTAATAAATCTGTGCTATAGACGGTATCTATAAATTCAATAAACTTTTCATCATATTGTGGATAGCCGGAATTCCACAGGCAGAATTCTTTTTCGTTGTTTTCAAAGTATGGTATGAATTCTAATAGCTTTTGGTAATCTCCCAATATAAAGTCCCCCTTCCACTTAATCCTCTCATAACACTCCACATCAGAAATGAAACATTTAGAAGTTTTCATTCCTATTATGGAATCATCTTATGATTTATTCACGACGAATTTAGTTTTGTATCATGCTACTGAAAATCCAACTTGCATAATGGACATAAACGAAGAATTGAGAAAATATGGACTATGAGGAACTGGTAGGAGTGGCGGTTTTATACATATTTAATATTTCAGTAACCATGGGGACGGTTGTAATGCAACCATTTTTGTCTTTGGACAAAATGATGCAAGAACCGTCCGAGACCACTGAAAAACACTCCTAAGCTTGGGTTCTTAAGACAAAACGGCCTCGGTTGAAGGAAGTATACCTTTAATAAACCAGTTATTTTGCCCGTGAGTACAAGAAAAGTAGCATATCGGTAAAAATAAGGCTGCTATTCTTCCCGTGAGCATAGGAAAAGCAGCGTTCCGGTAAAAATAGGCTGTCTATTCTTCCCGTGAGCATAGGAAAAGCAGCGTTCCGGTAAAAATAAACCGGTCTATTCTTCCCGTTAACGCAAGAAAAGTAGCATACCGGTAAAAATAAGCCGTCTATTCTTCCCGTTAGCACAGGAAGAGCAGCGTTCCGGTAAAAATAGGCTGTCTATTCTTCCCGTGAGCATAGGAAAAGCAGCGTTCCGGTAAAAATAAACCGGTCTATTCTTCCCGTTAGCCATCCATGAAGCGCAAAAATCAGCGCTTCACCACAGAGAATGAAAATGGTTTTAAACCGTCAATACTGATTCTACGGCTGGGAGAGGAAGGTCGATGAACTATGGTGCGTTAGAGCCCATCCGTTAGTCTGACTCCAACGACCACGGTGCACCACTGACTGTCGCTCCCTTACGGGAAGCACACATGGTAGATTAATCCTATTCTGGTTGCTGCACCAGCCTCTAATATTATTGTGAGCCGTAGAAAGGATGTTTTCAATGGATATAGTCGTTGAAAGAGCATGCGGTATGGATGTCCATAAGGACAATATTACTGCCTGTATTTTGACACCTGAAGGAAAGGAGATTCAAACGTTCTCTACTAAAACTGTATTTCTTTTACAGTTGGTTGACTGGATTAAACAACATAATTGTACCCATGTCGCCATGGAGAGCACGAGTGTTTATTGGAAGCCTATTGTGAATTTACTAGAAGCTGAGGATATTGAGTTTTTAGTGGTTAATGCTCAACATATGAAGGCAGTTCCAGGACGAAAGACAGATGTGAAGGATGCAGAATGGATTGCCAAACTTCTTCGCCACGGACTACTTAAAGCCAGTTATATTCCTGACCGAAATCAACGTGAATTGCGTGAACTCGTTCGCTATCGTAGAAGTATTATTGAAGAGCGTGCCAGACAACATAATCGAATCCAAAAAGTGTTAGAAGGAGCGAACATTAAGTTGGGGTCAGTTGTTTCAGATGTGTTGGGCGTTTCAGCACGAGATATGCTTGATGCCATTGCCGACGGTGAAGAGGATCCTGAAAAACTAGCAAACTTCGCACGCCGCACTATGAAAAAGAAGAAAGAAGAATTGGAACTCGCCCTAAAAGGCTATATAAGTTCACATCAACGCCTTATGTTAAAAACCATTTTAGGTCATATCGACTTTTTAACTGAGCAAATCGAGATGCTTGATAAGGAAGTTGCGGACAGAGTCAGTTCTCATCAAGAAGATATAGCACGATTAGATTCGATTCCAGGTATAGCGACCAGAATGGCTGAACAAATCTTATCTGAAATTGGGACTGATGTGAAGAAACAATTCCCCACTGCAGCTCATATGTGTTCTTGGGCAGGATTAGTTCCTGGGCAAAACGAAAGTGCAGGAAAAAGAAAATCAGCAAAAACTAAAAAAGGAAATAAGTATTTAAGATCGGCGTTAACCGAAGCAGCTCATTCAGTCAGAGGATCCAAAAACTATCTTGGAGCACTGTATAGGCGTACAGCATCCCGAAAGGGTAAGAAACGTGCTGGTATTGTAGTCGCTCACGCAATGTTACGTATCTCTTATTATCTATTAACTCGAAAAGAAATGTATGTAGACTTAGGCGAAGACTACTTTGATAAGCAGAGACAACAGTCAATTGTTCGACATTCTCTGAGACGACTCGAAAGCTTAGGATACACCGTTACGTTGGAAGAACCTAAAATCTCTTAATCCAGTCCACCTTATTACCATAAATCCATGAAATTGGCGCTCTCCCCTTTTAAAAAAACGAATGAGCTGCGTCCTCTTTAGTATTGCCTTTTTCTGTGAATTACAGAAGTTAATTTTCATGGTAGCGCAAGAAAAGTAGTATACCGGTAAAAATAAGCCGTCTATTCTTCCCGTGAGCACAAGAAAAGTGTCGTTCGTGTAAAAATAAGCCACTTATTTTGCCCGTGCAGCTCAAGGAAAGTAGCTCTACAACTTCTTAGGATGAATTTTTCAGTGGTCTCGAACCGTCCCTATGCACTAATCTTCTTTATCTTAAAGAACGTATGCCTTGTATATGATATTGGATAACATCTCTCATTCTTTGTCTCTGTGAATCGGCCATTGGGAGGTCAGCAGCCTTGTTCAGGTCTACCCATTGGTACGCAGTAGACTCACTGTCCATCTCAAGCTGACCGCTTTGAATTTCACCTTTATACAGAATGGTAAATTCCTGGCGCACTTCACCGTCTGAATAGGCTATGACTGTATTAGGATTTGTGTATGTTCCAATAATATCTGTAATGACAACCTTGTATCCACTTTCTTCTTGGACTTCACGGATTGCACAGTTTTTTAGATCTTCTCCGAAATCCAATGTCCCGCCGGGCATCGTCCATTTTCCATTATCTCGGCGCTTTAGGAGTAAAATCTCTTCCTTTTCGTTCATAATGGCCACGGCCGCTGCTGGCTTAATGGAATTTGCCTTTGGGGCGTTAGGGTCATTGGTAAAATCCGAACGGACCGTCTTTACTTTCGTCCGAAGCCATTGCGCGATCGTGTCTGTGACATCAAGGTTTTGCTTATCATTCCCTGGAGGTGTTTTAATAAATAAAATGGCCGTACCAGGTTTAGACCGCTGTGCATATTTCACACCAGGTGGAATTTTATAAAAGTCCCCTTTTTTAAACTGATATTCTTCCCCTGTTTCGACATCCAAGTATTCAGTCATCCCGCTAATCATGTACTGATATTCATGGGCCTGCAAATGATAGTGGGGTTCTTCTGAAATGAAGTTATCATAAGAGGTGATCCCGATCTCAATCTGAGAATCATCTATATGTTTCAGCATTTGCGGTCTGCCTAACTGTCCGACTAGATACTGGCGGGTCGTCTCTGATAAAGCTAATTCAATATCTCCATTTTGGATCATCATGATTTTTCGATTCATTCCTGTCACCCCATTATAAAAATATTAGCTGGATAGCGGATGGACTCTCACCGGCCATCATATTTTTCGTTAATTCCTGCTCTCTTAGGTAGTTTAGATAGTCTGAATTGCGAGTGATTTCTTCTACCCCAGCAGGAACCTCCACTTCTATGCCCTTTAGCTTGCATCTTAATAATCCCAAACTGGAAACAATAATCCCCCATTGCTGGTTAATCTGCAGATAAATCTTATTGGCGTAACTGTAAAATTTAGCAGCATCTGCATAATTCCCTTTTTGAAAGGCCATTTCTGCTAAGGATGAGTTGACATGGCCTTCCCATCCTTTTATGCCGTGACGCTTAATGATGATAGCGGATTGTTCAAATAATTCGGCTGCCTTTTCATAATCCTCTTCCGTCCGGAGGATATCCCCCAGCGTGCAGAGCAGATAAGATTCATATCTGTCAAAGCCATTTTCTCTCGCAATTTTGATCCCATACTCCGTACATATTTTCGCCCATTTGATATGTCCCTTTAGGCGCAATACATCCGCATATTTTCGCAGCGTCCTGCACAGGTAATTGGCTCGTCCTTTTGCTTGAGCATATCGGATGGACTTTACTAACCATTTTCGGCTGAAGGACAAGTCGCCGTGTAAAACGCCTAGATTACCGCCAAGCATAAATAAAGTCTCATTGTATTCTTCTTCATAACTTTCCGAGATAAGCGGCTCCAGATGCAATAGTTTATCAATTAAAGGTTTGACAGGCTTAAAATACATTTGGTGATGAACCTTACGGATAGTAAGATGCAAATCGTCTTTAGATTTAATTATATCCTCCATTGGCGTTCCATCATAATAGTTCTCAATTTCATCAACCGCTCTTTCATACTCACCGCTTAAATGAATCATATCAATTAAAATGGCAAATAGAGGGGTATTCATATTTTTCGAACCAATATCATCGTAAATATTACCTAACAGATTTTTTAAAAATCGAATCTCGCCTCGTAATTGATATTTTTTCAGGTAAGTGATTCTCTCCCTTTCCAGCCACTCAGTAAATTGTTGATTAGAAAGAGTGGACTTCTTGTGATAGATATTTTCTTCCAGCACGGAGATTTCCTTTTCATTATTTGACAATAGACTTTGATTATTTTTTAATAAATCCTCATAGTAATGAGCCATTAATTCATGAACTTGCTGAACGAGTTCGGGACTTGTGTAATTCAATATACCTTCCCTCATGAGAGCGTGAATATAATAATTTTGCTGCTCTTTTGTAATAAAAGAGAACTTATTAAAGTCAGCAAATTTCGTAATCGGATACCCTGTTTTAAAATGCGATAGCAAATAGACAAACACGTCGCGATTATAATAATGAGGAATGGCCATGATTTTGAGTGTTTCGATTTCCTCATCTGATAAATACCGTAAAAACCGGTCAAGAATTTCTCGCTTATTGGAACCGAACTGGTCCGGATGGAGGCTCTCACCGCGGTTTTTTATTTCAAAATAGGTGTCAACGGATAAATCCAGATGGTAAGGATGGCCACTACTGGCATGAATCATTTTCCCACGAATTTCTTCCTCTTCAATCCCACATTGCTGCAGGAAGTAATCTGCGTTATTGCTGTCCAAGTTTCCTAAAATATGATGTTCGACAATCTCTTTCCAATCTTGGTCAACAATCTCCCATTCTAAATATTCGCGGCCGCAAATGACAAATAAGACATTAGGAAGCAAGGCAATTAGCTCCCTAACCCATCCATCTTTGGTGTATTTTGTGGCCTCATTTTTTACATCTGTCCAAAGGGCTTCATATGTATCAATGAAAATAACAGAAACGGGTATATGATGCTTGGCGATTCCTTGTTGTAAATCGAAGGAAAAGAACGCCGGAAGACGGTCTTCTATTTCTTGCAGTGAGCAGCTTTCAAGCTCTTTTAACTGTTCTTTCACATCTTTGTTAAGATTCCACTTTTTCTTCGTATCGTATAATTTTTCGATAATTCCTGCGGCTGCTCCTACCACCCCTAATCCATCCAAAGCAGCAACCACACTCCCGATAATATTCAACTCTGATTTAAACGGGAGTTGTTTCTCATTATAAGAGATATCAGGATTCCTTTTGAAAAAATACAGAGAATAGGCAATCTCAAAATGAGGAAAGTGAATTTTATGTTTAAATTTCGTCTCCCTTACTAATTCCAATAGGGCCCGAGCAGGTGAATGTATGGCATTGTTCATAAAGTCGATCGAAGTGTATAGAGCATTCGGAACTTGTGTGAGCAGTTCTATTTTTAATTGTCTTTGTAAACTAGATTTTCCTATTCCCCCTACTCCGTAATACATAACGACATCATGTTCCGTTTCAGAGGCAGGTCTTTGGATGATTCGTTCAACCCGCTTGGCAAATACTTCTCTAGGAAACTCTCTATCAGTAAACTGCTTAGTAGCAATATATCTTCGTTCTTGTCGGCCTAATTGAAACTTGGGCTGAATGGCCATATGTATCTACTCCTATCCGTTGTTGCTAGAAGATTTTATAGTTTCGTATAGGAGTAATTTTACATCAGTTCCTTATAATAAAAAATAAATAATAAATAATACTAGTGACGCACTCCGGCTTCATAGGATGTATTTTTCATGGTCGAACCGTCCCCATTTTTAATCAAGAAAGATGATATTGACCTTCCTTCTCATCTCCCGCTTCACCCCCGCTTGGTAAATCAGTAAAAACTCCTTCACCGGATGCATAACGTGGGAATCATCTGGTTAAAAGTAATCCCGCTAGTGATTTTACAACTGCTTGATGCAGTATCGACATAAGCAATACGTGCCTCTTCCAAAGCCCTCACACCTTTTCAAGAAAATCCCAAAGATACTTTTATTATAATATAAAATTTAGGCTATACTTTCTTGCTATTTAATACACTCGTTAGATCAATATTATCTTCATAAAATCTCCATGATTGAAGACTCGTAATGCCAAAAATTGCAATTATAATTAAGGAAATAGCCTGGACAGAAGGTGTAATAACTTGAACATTGCACTAAAAAATCAAATTAAACAAATTCTTTTAATCATTAATCAACTTGGTCTTTCTTGGAAACCAGGGAAGGAATATTATCACTTATTAAAACGAAAGAAACGCCGACACATTCCACTAGATTGGGCACTACAGGATTATAATAGAATGATTATGAATATACTTAATGACAAGGAGAACGATATTTATATCTATTTTAAGGAAGGCTTTTTACAGAATTACTTTATTTTTGCAGATGGAAACGCTTGGATTGTTATAATTGGAGAAGATGGTATTATTGATACAGCGATGATTGCAGATAATTATGTTAATTACTTAGACGAAGCAAAAGGTTATAGATATATTGGTAAAATTAAAGAGGTGTGGCAATAATGGAATTCTTAAAGGATATCGAATTTTACGGTGAAGATGTTACTGACTTTGAAGTAAGCCCCTTTGAAACAATTGATATGCTGCACCGCCGCAGTGGACTCTATAAAAACTCCTCCAAAATGACACAGCAAGAGAGAATTCTTCTAATGAAATATGATTTAAAGCTGCTCGAAAATGTAGAACGAATGGTGGAGCATCTTGGAAAGGTCTATGATTTCGCGCTTTCTGCAGAACCGCTTGAAGAATGGTGGTGGCACTTGGATAAAGTGTCATCGGGGGAATTAGAAGTTGGGATTGGGTTGAAGCAGAAGGATAAAGTTTTATAATATCGCCTATATGGTTGTAATTACCACTTAAAATAACTATGGAGAGGGACTTCCCCTCTCCATAGTTATTCTAGCCCAAAAACGGGATCAGATCCCCAAAAGTGTCAAGACCATAATAGCCATAGTATTTGAGTATTACAATTTTTCACTCAACTCTTCAATTGCAGCATAATCAAGATTTGTTGCTCTTGCAATCAGCTTAATGGGTAATCCCTCTTTTAACAAATTGAGAGCAATTTTTCTTTGGGCTTCAAGTTTCCCTTTTTGTATACCTTCAAGTAATCCCTTTTCTCTCCACGAATTAGGTAATTTTAAAATTTGCTCAGCTTCGTCTTTATCCAATTGTTTAATCTCTTCTATTAGTTCCTTCTACTCGCTTTCATTCAATTTTAAATACGTTTCTAAGAAGCCAATGACCAATTCCATTTTTGCGGGGTTTAACTCCATTTTAGCTAACATCCGCAAAAACTCTCTTTTCACTTTTTCGGTACTTATACTGTGGGCACCGGTAGGTATGGAAAGGTTCAAACACCCGAACTCTATTAAAACTGTAGCACCCGGTCGTTATGAAACGCTTATAACACCCGAGCGCTATTTAAACTGTAGTCCTCGGGAGTTATGAAAGGCTCATAACTCCCGAGCGCTATTTAAACTGTAGTCCCCGGGAGTTATGAAAGGCTCATAACGACCGTACGCTATTTAAACAGAGGTCCCCGGGAGTTATGGTAAGATTCATAACGACCGTACGCTGAAAAAACGGGGGCACCCGGTCGTTATGAAAGGCCCATAACACCCGAACGCTATTAAAACTGTAGTCCCCGGGAGTTATGAAAGGCCCATAACGACCGTACGCTATTTAAACAGAGGTCCCCGGGAGTTATGGTAAGGTTCATAACGACCGTACGCTGAAAAAACTAGGGCACCCGGTCGTTATGAAAGGCCCATAACACCCGAACGTTATTAAAACTGTAGCACCCGGTCGTTATGAAAGGCCCATAACACCCGAACGCTATTAAAACTGTAGTCCCCGGGAGTTATGAAAGGCTCATAACGACCGTACGCTATTTAAACAGAGGTCCCCGGGAGTTATGGTAAGGTTCATAACGACCGTACGCTGAAAAAACTAGGGCACCAGGTCGTTATGAAAGGCCCATAACACCCGAACGTTATTAAAACTGTAGCACCCGGTCGTTATGAAACGCTTATAACACCCGAGCGCTATTTAAACTGTAGTCCTCGGGAGTTATGAAAGGCTCATAACTCCCGAGCGCTATTTAAACTGTAGTCCCCGGGAGTTATGAAAGGCTCATAACGACCGTACGCTATTTAAACAGAGGTCCCCGGGAGTTATGGTAAGATCCATAACGACCGTACGCTGAAAAAACGGGGGCACCCGGTCGTTATGAAAGGCCCATAACACCCGAACGCTATTAAAACTGTAGTCCCCGGGAGTTATGAAAGGCTCATAACGACCGTACGCTATTTAAACAGAGGTCCCCGGGAGTTATGGTAAGATTCATAACGACCGTACGCTGAAAAAACGGGGGCACCCGGTCGTTATGAAAGGCCCATAACACCCGAACGCTATTAAAACTGTAGTCCCCGGTCGTTATGAAAGGCCCATAACCTTCTCTAGGGGTTATGACTAATCAGGGTAAATTGTCCATTACTAGGCAGGGGAGTATCCAACCTGCTTTTCTTCAGCAAGATACAACCCTTCTTCGTCTAAAGGAGTGAATACCCGAAATTTCCTTAATTGCTTTCCATAAACATGGATCGTGATAGCCGGGGAATCACCTGCCCCCTCCAGGATATGACAGTCTGCCGGAGGCAATAGCTTTCCTGTATTCTTCTCGTTTACAACAATAGAATCAGCAGGCTGTAACTTCACAATTTTCCCCCCTGATAATTCCTCTAATCGGATATAATTCGTCACTTTGACCTGACCCGTGACAACTCCTTCTGCTCCCCATGTATCATCGTGATCATGAAGAGGGGTCTTCTGGCCAGGCTTCCAGACGAGCGCGATCACTTCGAAACGGTCCTCTGGGTCACAATACAACGGATGCCGTGAGTACCCCTCATCACTTGGTCTTATCTTCTCAGCAGGAAGCCATGATTGGAATTGAATTAATTTACCAACCAACCTCTCCGCTTCCACAACACATTCCTTAGCGCTCTGACTCTGTTCCACCATTATGGTCAGATCATGAACAAAATTTTTGAAATCATATTCATTTGCGTAATCCATCCTAATTCCTCCTCAATATAGCTGTTTTCATCCGGTTCATTTCCTGATCGAAGTTGTTATGCATTTCGCATCTTCCCTAACTAGGTAACTTCCACACCAATCTATATTGCAAAAATCATGCCAAAGTAATAATTCCCCTTAATGAAGCAGGGTTGGTGCTGCTTTTGTTGGTATAACAAGGTTTGATCATTTTCTTTCACAGGAAGAACCCATTGCTTTTGCTGGAGTCTTGGCAAATGTGAAAAAATCCATCTCACATCCGAAAAAAAATCCTTCCTTTTACATAAAAGTAAAGGAAGAATATCTGGAGATCGTCATCACATGCAAGGCGGCAACAGAGCGTAAGATACAAAAAAAGATTGCAAATGTGATTTGCAATCTTCGGCCCTTACCTATGAACAAAGTTTATTTAGAAATTGTAATGTTCGTTCATGCTCTGTATGTTCAAAAATTTGCTGAGGTGTTCCTTCTTCAACGATCACACCTTTATCAATGAATACGACTTTATCCGCTGCTTCACGCGCAAAATTCATTTCATGTGTCACAACAACCATGGTCATTCCTTCTTTAGCCAGTTCTTTCATGACCTTTAGAACCTCTCCTACTAACTCAGGGTCTAACGCGGAGGTAGGTTCATCAAAAAGAAGGACTTCAGGTTCCATTGCCATCGCCCGTGCGATTCCTACACGCTGCTGCTGTCCACCGGATAACTGGGATGGATAGTGGTTCGCCCGTTCCGATAATCCTACTTTCTCCAGCAATTGAAGAGCCTTCTTACGAGAGGCTTCCTTGTCCTGTTTACGAACATAAACAAGACCTTCCATAACATTTTCAAGTGCCGTCATATGAGGGAATAAATTGTAACCTTGGAATACCATACCTGTTTGTTGACGGAACTTAATCACTTGATCTTTTGGCACTGGTTTTTTTTCCTGAAAATCCAAAGAAAACTTTCCAAGCTTAATGGCCCCTTTTGTAGGCGCTTCCAATAAATTCAGACAACGTAACAAGGTTGTTTTCCCTGAACCCGATGGGCCAATAATACAAACTGTATTGCCTACCTCAATTTTTAGGTCGATTCCCTTTAAAACTTCTGTTTGTCCAAATTGCTTATGCAGGTTCTTTATCTCAATCATGCGGAAATCCTCCTATCCAATTAGCCCGTCACATAACGATCAAGTCGTTTTTCCATTCGTCCTTGAGCGTTAGAAAGAACTGTACTGAAAATCAAATAAATAATTCCTGCTAGACAATAGAGTACCAATGGTTCATAGGTTGTTGCCGTAATTTGCTGGGCAACCCTAAACATTTCAGTCACCGTAATGGTAGCGGCCAACGATGTATCCTTTACCAAGCTAATAAAACTGTTTGCCAAGGGTGGTACAGACACTCTTGTTGCTTGAGGAAGAATAATCCTTGTTAATGCTTGGCGATAGCTCATCCCGATTGAGTAACCTGCCTCCCATTGACCTTTGGGAATGGAAAGTATAGCTGCGCGAATAATCTCTGAGTTATAGGCGCCAACACTAATCGTAAAGCCGATTATAGCTGAGGGCAGCGGACCAATGGTAATCCCAACACTTGGAAGGCCATAAAAGATAATAAACAACTGAACAAGCAGCGGTGTTCCCCTAATCACCCAAACATAAAATCTTGCAACAGTGTCAAGAGGTTTAATTCCTGAGATTCGAGCCAGTGCAGTAAGCAGAGCAAGAATGAGTCCCAGAAAAAAAGATATGAGTGTCAACGGTACGGTAAATGCAATCCCTGCTTTTAACATTGGTAAAAATGAGTCTACAATTATAGTAACGATTCGTTGCATTCTTTCATCAGCAAACATTTAGAACACTCCTTATTTTGAAACATCTTTACCAAAGTATTTTTCTGAAATACTTAAATACTTCCCGTCTTTCTTCATTTCGGAGAGTGCGTTATTGATGGCGTCTACTAATTCTTTATTTCCTTTCCTTAACATAATTCCCATTTTTTCTGGTTCGTCAAGCTCTGCTACAGATTTAATTGGCGCATCAGGCTTTTGCTTTTTGAAATCAAGGTAGGATAGTCCATCGTTTACAACCGCATCCGCACGTTTTGAAAGTAATAAATCAATGGATTGATTAAAGCCTTCTACTCCAACGATCTCAGCACCATAAGATACTGCTATATCTTTATAGTTACTAGTTAATGTCTGAGCTGATTTTTTGCCTTTCAAATCTTCAAATGATTTAATCGAATTATTGTCCTTGTGAACAATCAAGAAAGGTTTTGACATAATATACGGGTCTGAAAAGTCGTATTTTTCCTGGCGGTCAGGGCGAATCCCTACATTATTAGCAATAATATCGAACCGCTTTGAATCGAGTCCCGCGAACATACCGTCCCATTGGGTTTCAATAAATTCTGGTTTCACACCGAGTCTTTTTGCTACTTCCTCTGCGATCTCTATATCAAAACCAGTCAATTTTCCTGATGCATCATGGTAGCTAAACGGTGCAAAAGTTCCTTCTGTACCGATTTTAATCGTACCATCTGCTTGAATTTTTTCTAGCAGGTTCTTGATTTCAGCCGGCTTATCAGGTTTGGCTGCTGTTTGATTTTGAGAGTTTCCACATGCCGTTAATACAAGTGCTGCGAGCAGCGAAAATGCGATGATGATTAAGCTCCTTTTCATAAAAAATCCCCCCTATATTTTTTGAAAAAAATGGATGATTTGCAGATTTCTAGTTATATTTTTCTGTATCATCCTAATATTCAGATAATTATCTTCATTTCAATATCTACCCTCTCCAAATTAACTCCACCTCCTCTTTTTCAGTTACTTATTATGCAAGAGTTGTGCCAAAATAGAATCCTTGTAAAATCAACATTCCTGCTTCCAAATAAAATTTGAAATTATCAATTCTGCGATGATGATAGTGAAAACCTACCATTCAGTACTGTTCTTCTTTTCCCAAATTTGAAAAGATTTTTTTGAATTATTCAAAAATATTCTTCCTAGATTAATAAAATGGCCAATAAATATGGAGCAGCTGCTCTATATTTATTGGCTCTAGGCAAGGATTTTCTATCCTAGTTTTCCACTTGCCTCTACAATTTGATTAAGAAACCGTTCAACCTCTTCCTGACTTTTTCCCAGTTTACTTACAAAGCGGTTCAATTCCTTCCCTTCTTGAAAAGCAATAAAGCTTGGGATTCCGTACACATCTAGCTTCTCTAATACCTCTGGGAATTGTTCGCGATTTACTGCAATCATTTCTACTTTATCTTTATACGCTTCTTCCAAGATGGGCATAAATAAATCCGTATGCTGACAGTCTGGGCAATATTCGGCATAGAATTTGGCCATTACTGGTTTTGTTGATAAAATCGCCTCTTCAAACTCTTGTTTTGTTTTAATCTCTTTCATTATATTAATCCTCCCTTATATTTGGTTTTCAATGATAGATTGATTGTTTCCACTACATAATTCACTTTCATCCAGATATTTTTCGCAATCCAGAGCAGCCATACAACCACTTCCCGCGGCCGTAATAGCTTGGCGGTATTTATGATCTTGAACATCCCCGCAGGCAAATACACCTGGAATATTCGTTTGGGTTGTACCAGGATTCACCATGATGTATCCCATATCATCCGTTTTGATTTGATTGTCTAAAAATGATGTGTTCGGTTTATGCCCAATGGCAATGAAGACACCATCAGTTTCCAGAAATTCCTCTTTTCCTGTTTCGCTGTTTTTTATTTTCAAGCCAGTAACATGTCGATCCCCGGCAATCACTTCTTCAGGAATGGAGTTTAAGCTCCATGTAATTTTTGGATTCTTCTTGGCACGGTCTTGCATAATTTGGGAAGCACGAAGCTCCTTTCTGCGGTGGACAACCCGAACCTCCGAAGCATACCTCGTTAAAAAATTTGCCTCTTCCATAGCAGAATCCCCGCCGCCGACAACGATAATTTTCTTTCCTCTAAAGAAAAATCCATCGCATGTTGCACAGGTGCTCACCCCACGTCCAATATTTTCTCTTTCCCCCGGAATCTCCAAAAGTTTCGCAGAAGCTCCAGTTGAAATGATTAAAGATTGAGTTTTAAGTTCCCCTATTCCTTCCAAAGTTAAGACAAAAGGGTTATTCGAAAAATCGACCTTTTTAACCCATCCTCTTTTAAACTTTGCTCCAAAAAACTCTGCTTGCTTGCGCATGTTTTGCATTAACTCTCGTCCCATAATACCTTCAGGAAAACCAGGAAAATTCTCGACATCAGTTGTCAATGTCAATTGCCCCCCTGGTTCAGGCCCTTCAATGACCAAAGGACTTATGTTAGCACGTGCTAAATAGATTGCTGCGGTTAACCCCGCAGGTCCAGTCCCTAGAATAACAGCTTTATACATCTCTTCCCCCCTTAGATCATAGTCATGAATATTAATTTGCAAGATTCGTGCCAAACTTTAATTCCTTGTAAAATCACTATTTTTTCAGTCTCTTAAAGGTTAATCATTCCTATTTTCTATCACGTTTGAGAAAGATTTTTTCAAGACCAAGAAAACATGGACAACTTACCAAATAAGAAAAGGCGATTCCTATAATGTGATCAGGAATCGCCTACATAAAAACCTATTTACTTAGACCGCTTTCGTTGCTGTTTCAACATCCTCGAGCTTCTCAGGCTTTAACTTCTTTATGGCAAATCCAGTAGCACCATAAATTAAATCGAATAATGGCACCAAGAAGGCCAGGAAGACATATGGGAAATAGACTAATGGCGATACTGCCAACATCTGCGAGCAATAGATGGCGTTGGAGTTCCAAGGGATAATTGGTGCACCCATTGTCCCAACATCCTCGATATTACGCGAAAGGTTTTCGGGCGCCAAATTATTATTTTTATAGACATTTCTCATAAGTGAACCTGCTACAATCGCAGTTAATAACATCGATGAGCCGATCATATTTGTGATTAATGCAATCAACATTGTCGCTAGTGTTACTTTAAAAGTAGAGCCGTGGGTTTGTTTAACTAATGGCTCTACTAAAGCACTCAGAATGCCTGATTGTTCTAACATGCCCGTTACACACATTGCTAAAAGGACAACAAGGAATGAGCTCATTAAGCTGTAGAGCCCGCCTCTGCTAAGGATAGGATCCACTAACTCACTGCCGCTTTTAAATACAAATCCATTGGTCATGATATCAAACATTTTAGTTATATGAAATCCCTGAGTAAAAACAGCAACAGCCAGGCCGCTAAACACACCCATTAACAGCGAAATAATCGATGGGATGCCTTTCACAAGCATCACCAGTACAATAAGGAGAGGCAGCAATGAAATCCAAGATAAATCAAAATTCTTTGCAATTATGCCTGTTATTTCATCAATCTGCTGTAAATTCGATCCTTCTTTTCCATACTTTAAACCTAAAAAGAAAAATATGATAGCGGTAAGAATATACGATGGGACAGTTGACCATAACATATGTTTAACGTGCGACATTACTTTAGAACCAGCAACGGTTGCTGCTAAAATGGTACTGTCAGACAGCGGTGATAACTTATCTCCGAAGAAGGAACCGCAAATAATGGCACCTGCTGTCATGGCTTGGGGAATGCCAAGCGCATTACCAACTGTCATTAATGCCAATCCAACCGTACCCAAGGTTCCCCACGAGGTTCCAGTTGCAAGGGAAGTTGCGGATGTAAGGAGCAAAGCCGTGATTAAAAAGAATTGCGGTGAAATGATTTCTAACCCCCAATACATAATATAAGGAATTGTACCAGAAGCCATCCAAGTAGAAATCATTACGCCAACTACTAAAATAATCGTATTCGGTTCAAAAGACTGCTTTCCCATCTCCCAAGCCATATTTTGAACTTCATTATATTTGTATCCTAGTTTCATGACCAGCAAGGCCACGACAATCCATAACAACAAGAACATTAATTCCAGGGATGCACCAAAACCAAGTGTTCCCGTAAGCAGCAATCCGAAGAATACCAAGACAGAAATCAATGCATATTTAAATGACACCGGAAATTTATACGATTGAACATCCCACGAAACAATTGCATTTCCGTGACCTTCAGGTTTGTTCCCCATAGACAAAACCCCACATTGTATTAGTTTTTAAAAACCATATTTATCATAATTTACCTTAATCTGTTTTAATGCGCGTTCTAGTAAGGACCTTGTACAAGCAATGTTTACTCTTACAAAATGACCACTATCTTTTCCATACGATTCCCCAGCATTTACTCTAACCCCAGACTCTTCGAAAAATTCAGCCAGCGCTTTACTATTTAAACCTAACTTTTCACAGTCGATCCATAATAAATAGGAACAATCAGGATACTGAACCGTTAACTTTGGCAGATATTTGTTGATATATTTCAAAGAAAAATCAATATTGCTGCGTAAATAGTCATTTAATTCATTCACATAATAATCGCATTCATTGTAAGCAGTAATTAAAGCCTCAACACCTAAATAGTTATAATCAAAATGATATTTTACGTAAATCTCATCAAAGGCTTTCTTTAAATTTTTATTTTTTACAATCACATAGGCACTAAAGAAAGATGCTAAATTAAAGGTTTTGCTTGGAGAGTTCATGACCACCACATTTTGATCTTCTTCCTCGCAAAATTCTAAAAAGGAGTGAAAAGACAGCCCTTTGTGAATCATATCGCTATGAATTTCATCACTAATAATCATCACATTATTCTCGCGGCATAAATCGTACATTTTCTGCATTTCCTCTTTTGTCCACACCCGTCCAACTGGATTTGCAGGATTACATACAAGGAGGATTTTCACATCAGGCCTCTTTAGTTTGTCTTCCAAATCTTCAAAATCAATATGATAATCTCCTTCGCGAAATAGTAACGGATTGTCCATTGTTTTTCTATTAAAGTTCTCAATTACCCTTTTAAATGTGGCATAGACTGGGGGCTGTATCACTACTTTGTCTCCGGGATTGGTATAGGCATCTAAAAACATCCATAAAGCTCCTGTCATTAATCCGGGAGCATAACTAATTTGATCTTTCTTAATATCGATTTTATGATGGCGTCCATACCAACCTTTTATAGCATCAGTAAATCGATCATGCGGAAAATGTCCATACCCGAATACCCCAAAGTCTACTTTTCTCCTTACAGCATCTAATACTTCACTTGGCGCCCTATAGTCAGTATCGGCAATGCCTAGTGGAATCAAAGTGCCGCTCTTTCCCTCATGATCCCACTTATCCGAATCGGTACCGATTCTATTTATGGTTTCATCAAAGTTGTGTCGCATCAATTTCCCCTCGTTTTTTAAAAGTAATTACGTATGCGTTTTCATTTTTACGTAAACCGAAATTTGTTAATTATCAGTTTTACTTTTCTGTATCATTATAATGTTCCGAAAATTAAATCCGCTACAATATCTACCCTCTTCAAATATACTCCACCTCCTCCTTTTTCAGTTACTTATTATGCAAGAGTTGTGCCAAAATAAAATCCTTGTTTATTCAACATTCCTGCTTCCAAATAAAAGGTGAAATTATCAATTCTGCGATGATGATAGTGAAAGCCTGCCATTCAGTACTGGTCATCTATTCCCAAATCTGAAAAATGCTTTTTTAATTATTCAAAAATATTCTCCCTTAGAATCAATAGAAGATGGAAAAAACTCCTAATCTTAGGAAGAGATTAGAAAACTTTTATATTGTGCCGTTCTAGCTTACGATAAAGTGTCGATAAACTAATTTTCAATTCATCGGCCACTTTTTCTTTATCATTTCGGCCTTGACCACTCATGAAGAAACTTTGAATAATGGATTTTTCATATTCGGCCACCATCTCATCTAAGCTTAACCCTTTGGTATGAATAGGTGCCTGAATCTGGTACAAATAATCCGGAAGATCAAGAAAACCGATCACCTCCGATTCTGCCATATTCACCATATACTCCACAACATTTTCTAACTGCCGGATATTCCCGGGCCAATCATATTGGATTAGCCATTTTTCTAACTGCGGGTCCACCGTCATGAATGGGCGGTTTAAGATTGAACAATACTTACATATGAAGTATTGGAGAAAGAAGGGAATGTCCTCCCTCCTCTCCTTCAATGACTTTGTATGTAGCGGAATCACATTGATTCGATAATATAAATCCTCGCGGAAGGTACCGTTTTGAACCATTTCTTCTAAATTGCGATGTGTTGCCGTTATCACACGAACATTTACAGGCAGAGATTTGCTTCCTCCCACCCTTTCAATCTGTCGTTCCTGTAAGGCCCTAAGAAGTTTAGGCTGCAAAGAAAGAGGGAGATCTCCTATTTCATCAAGAAACAGAGTTCCATTATTTGCCAGTTCGAACTTCCCTGCTTTTCCTTCCCGGTTTGCCCCAGTAAAGGCCCCGCCCGCATAGCCAAATAATTCACTTTCTAGTAAACTCTCCGGTATAGCGGCACAATTAACCGCAATAAAGGGGTGAGTTTTCCGATTCCCTTCATAATGGATCGCCTTCGCCAATACCTCTTTCCCCGTTCCCGTTGCACCTCTAATTAAAACGTTTGACGTACTATTTACAATACGCTTGGCTTTTCGGATCACATCTTTCATATCCTCATTTTTGCTGATGAAGCTATCAAAGGTAATGACTTTATGGACATTTAATGTATCTTCGTATAAATTGCATTGTGCTTGGAATCTTTCATTTTGCGAGATTAGCTGGGATTCTACTATAAGACTTAGATGTTGTAGAAATTCCTTAAGTGATTCTGCATTTTCGATCATCTTTTCTTTTTGTTCCGTTGAAAAGCCCATAAGCCCTATGGCTCCTAATGTTTCACTTCCCTTGACGATTGGAAAACCAATGGTTGCTGTCTCTTTACATTCCTGAAAAAATTTACAACTCATACAATGGGATTCATTTTTAATGACATCATAGGTCATATCGGGTCTGCCAGTTTTCATTACAGCCCGCAACAAGGAGCCATCAGGTGCAGGTTTGCCAATTTGCTGTTGATAACTTCCTGTTCCACTAACCCGATTACCGTTGCGGTCAAGTATGGTGATATCAAAGCCAAGTACCGCCGTAAGGTTTTCCGAAAATAATTGAATAAATTCCCGATTTTGAGTGATACCCCTCACGTTTTCTCCCTCCTGCGTGCTCAAGTGCTTTTAAATTTTTCCGTATCATTATTCTCTGTACAATTTTCAAGCCAAATTTATGATGATTTTTTAAAATTGATAAGGTTCTCTGACATTTTAGTAACAAAAACTTTACTGGAAGAGCGATGTGTTGGCATATAACGCTGGGGATCCGCCAGAGTGCACAAATAGAATGTTATCTTCCCGCTTAAAGAAGCCTTTTTGGATTAAATCAATTAGTCCCGCTGCCGCTTTACCTGTATAGACTGGATCGAGTAAAACACCTTCTGTTCTTGCCATGAGCTTGACAGCCTCGACCATTTCGGGGGTAGGTATAGCATAGCCCGGTCCGACATACTCATCAAAACACGTAACCGCCTCACGCGGGATTGAACTTGGGATGCCAATATATGCTGAAGTTTCTTTAACAAGCTGAAAGACTTTCTCTTCTTGTTCCGCTTTCCCTCTGCTTATATTCATTCCAATTACCGGAATATTACTTTGACTTCCATAAAAGCCTGTCACCAAACCTGCATGCATTCCGCCGCTGCCGCTAACACAAACAACGTTATTGAGCGGGACTCCTTGATCGAAGGACTGTGCCAAAATCTCCTGAGCGCACGCAGCATAACCTGTTGCCCCAATCGGATTCGATCCCCCAACCGGAATGATATAAGGTGTATGTCCTTCTTCTGTTACCTCATTCGCAACCTGCTGCATTTCTTTCATCAAGTCTGTCCCATTCGGCACAACCTTGACTTTTTCAGACCCCAGTAAATGATACAAGAAATAATTCCCATTAAAATCTGGCTCAGAATCGGTTAAAAGCCCCTTTTCCAATACAAGAATACACTTCATATTCTCTTTCACCGCAGCAGCTAGCGTTAAACGACAATGATTGGATTGAATGCCTCCACAGGTAATTATTGTATCCGCACCTTTTTCTACTGCGTCTGCAACAAGGAACTCCAGCTTTCTTGTTTTATTTCCACCAGCCGTCAGCCCAAGTAAATCATCCCGTTTCATATAGATGGAAGGACCCCCAAGAACCTCAGATAAATGATGTAATTTTTCAATAGGTGTATAGGCGGTTGTATATCGCTTTCTAGGAAATTGTGCTAGATTCATATGAATCTCCTCCTGTATCCTCTGTATTAGGCTAATTATATATAATTGAAAGAAAAGAGTAAGGGAAAACTTTCTAAAATTCATAGATATATATTACACTAATTCAATTCTTTACAAGACTGATAGATAAGTTCAAAAAGGCTGTCCAGATCCTTTAATTCAACACAGGAAAATGCAATCCGAAGGTCTGTCTTGGCAAGGGAGATGGTACCCACTCCATACTGATTGAGCAAGTGGCTCCTTAGTGTTTCAGCATCGGAATGCTTGATGCGAAGGCATACGAAATATCCTGAGTTGAAGGGATAAGGTTCGAATTCATCCGCATATTTCCCGTCAGCTAAGATCTCTTTGACCCGTTTGGCCCTGTCTTCCATTACTTTATTTCTCTCCCTGCGCTGCATTTCAAATTCAGGATGTAACAAAGAATCCAAAATGATGGTTTGGGAAAGGTGCGGACTGCATGAGATTGTACTTCGAATGGAACCCATCGTCTTTTTCTCCAACGCTTCTAAAACCAGTGGATCTTCAATGCCAAATGTGAGAAACCCAACACGAAAACCCCAAGCATACTCTTCTTTCGTTGCCCCATCAATTTTAATTGGGAGAACACCTGGGTGTAATCCTACTAAACGGGCAAAAATAGATTCCTTGATTGAATCTTCGTAATATAATCCAAAGTAAGCATCATCCATAACAGCAACAATATTAACCCCGAGATCTGCTGCCTGCTTGATTGTCTCAAGAATTCCTTCTGCCTCTTTCTCCGTAGGAGTATACCCGGTAGGATTATGCGGAAAATTAAGCACAAGAATCGCTTTACCATTTTTGCAGGATAAAAGGACCGCAAGCAAACCTTCTATATTAAATTTATTTTCTTTCGTAAATAAAGGATAGGTCACGGTCTCACTGCCATGGCGGATGTTGAAGAGTATATGATAGTTATCCCAATACTTATCCGGCAGTATAATCGAATCGCCTTTTTCCACAAATAGGTCCGATACGATACTCAAGCCATGGGTCAGCCCGGTTGTCACAATCGGGGTACCAATTTCTTTTCCTTCTAGGGAGGGGTTATCCTTCAGGAGCTTTTTTCTCCAAACCTCACGCAGTTCCGGTTTTCCTTCAGTAGGTGCATACGGATACAGGTCTTTCGGATGATAGGAGGAAAGGTTTTGATGAATCACATCCATATAAATGGGCTGCCCACCCTCTGAAGCGATCCCGATGGTTGCATTGAATCGATCCGCTTTTCCCCTTGCCTCCGCAGCTTGGCTGACAATCCCTTTTGGAAAATACAAGGATTTCCCTAACAATGAAAGCATCTCAAATACTGGTTTATTCCGTTCTTCTATAACATGATTTAATTCTAATGCCAATGGGTTTAGCATTTTATTCCTCCTTTTTTCTCTTTCTTCCGTAGGAATGACCTCATATGCCATCGAAGCTGGATGTTGAATTAATGTACCTACATCACCCAGGGAAACTCCTAAAGTACTCAGTTAAACTGAATTCACTTTTATTCAGCTTGCTTTCTTGGCATTACAGCAATTGCTTCTATCTCACAAAGAACGCCTTTTGGAAGTTCCTTAACCGCTACACAGCTTCTTGCTGGTTTTGATACAAAATACTTTGAATAAACTTCATTAAAGGCCACAAAATCTGTCATATCTGCTAGGAAACATGTGGTCTTAAAGACATATTCAAATCCACTTCCTGCTTCATCAAGAATTGCTCCTACATTACGGCAACTCAGTTCGGTCTGATCTATAATCGTATTTCCTACCGTTCCATCTTCTGGATTTACTGGAATTTGACCGGACGTATATACCAATCCATCCACTATAACTCCCTGTGAATATGGTCCAATCGCTCCTGGTGCATGTTTAGTTTCTACTATTTTCATAAATCATTTTCCTCCCTCTATAAATGTTCATTTATCAACAGTTAGACTGATTGATGGATGAATTTCGTGTTCCTTTTAAATCTGTCCATTTTTTCGTTTTGTATATCGTGTTAGTATCACTTCATCACTGGTTACACCTATTAACTGCCTCCTCCAAGATATTATTTATAAAAGGTCTTTTTATGTTACCGCTATTATAAAATATAATCGTTTGGTTGAATAATGGATTAATTCTATTTATAATATAGCCAAAAGTTATATTATAAAAAGGAAAGATTGGTTAATGAACTATTATGAAATAGAAGCATTTCTAGCAGTTGTAAAGTACGAAACACTAACAAAAGCCGCTGAGGCCATTCACATCTCCCAACCTGCTTTAAGTAAACGTATTTCGCAGCTTGAAGAAGAACTTGGGTATCCATTGATTATTAGACAAAGAGGTGTTCGAAAAACAAAACTTACTGAAAAAGGGAACTCTTTTATATCTATTGCAAATCGCTTCAAAGAAATTTGGATTGATGCAAAGGCACTAGATACTATCAAACAATATAACTTATTCCGTGTAGCATCTTCAGATGGACCACATTTATTTGTTTTGCCCAAAGTTTATAATGAAATGATCAAAAAATTTCCTGACTTGGCACTTCGTTTGAGAACATTAAACTATCGTGAATGCTATCAAAGAGTCGCTAACGGAAGTATTGAGATTGCATTAGTAGGTGCTAACTATTATTTTAAAGGGGTTACATCCTTACCTGCCTATAGTGAAAAAATGCATTTTATATGCCGAACTGATTCAGACTATCCAGATATAGTTGAACCTAAAATGCTTTCTGTTTCAAATGCTGTCTATTCTCCGTATTCATCAGAATATATGATTTGGTTTGATCGTTGGTTTAAAACACAGCATGAACCGCTTATTGAAACTGATTTAATTTTACTTGTTGAAGATTTTCTTACATCTTTAAATAAAAATATATGGACATTTGTTCCAGCATCAGCCTTGGAGTATTTTCTGAGGAATCCGTTATTAACCACTCGAAAATTCATCAACAACCCACCGGACAGAAATATATTTTTAATAAGTAAGCCACATAATGAATCAGAGTATATGGAGCCTTTTATAGAAATACTTAAGAATACCATTAATGCCCTTGATGGCGTTAAATTGCTTCTTCCTTAAACTAATAGACCACCTCAAGTTCCGAAGTTAAAAACGTGCTTAACTCTTGACTCCATCGCCTTGAGATTTGTCAAACTTGTACTCATGATAAAGTTAGAAAATGAGGGACAAAAGGAGAGCAACTTAGCATAGGTCGTAACATGACTAACCTACCTGTTTTTTTTAAAATTGGAGGAAATTCTGCATAAGTAAAAAATAAAGGACTCTCTTTATCCTTTTTTGAATGATAATGCATGGGGTGGAACTCTATATGAAAATAAAAGAATACGACGATATCAAACTGGATAGGGTTAAAAAATAGCTTCCTTTGATATCAGTACAATTGGGTCGTGTAAATGCATACAGTGAGAGATTATTTGATTTCCAGCGATACAAACATCGAGTTAGATTTCATTTGCGATCTTTTCACCCAACAATGGAGCCATTGAAAAGATCTGCCCAATCCATTATAGATGATGACGATCTTCCTTTTTAACAGGAGTAAGACTGTGTAATATGTAAAAAAACCAAAAATATGCATAAAAACAAATAGAAACTTGCATATTTTCGGCTTTTATATAATTTGAGGCGGCAACATGGCTGCTAAGTCAGCATAGTAGTGCGCCCTCTATATCTAGTTCGACTTTTCCAGAGCATATTAACCTTAACGCTTAACGAATTCCTTAAGCCGCACCGTTATTGTAATGCCATTTCAAGATCCTTCCATATATCTTCTACATCTTCAATTCCAACCGAGAAACGAACGAGTCCATCATCGAGACCTGCTTTTTCTCTTTCTTCCTTAGGGATGATTGCATGTGTCATCGAAGCTGGATGTTGAATTAATGTACCTACATCCCCCAGCGAAACTGCTAAAGTGCTCAGTTTTACTGAATTCATAAGTTTAACACCAGCCTCGTATCCATCTTTCAAGACAAAAGAAATCATCGCCCCAGGACCTTTCATTTGTTTCTTCATGATATTTTTATCTTCAAAACTGGCCAATCCCGGAAAGTAAACCTTTTCTATTGCCTTATGTTTTTCCAAACGTTCCGCCAAAATTTGTGCATTTTCTTGTGAGCGATCCATGCGAACGTGCAATGTACGTATTCCTTGATAGAGAAGCCAGGCATCCATAGGGGACAAATTGGCTCCCATCGTCTTCTGCACTTCTTTTCGCATCGGCTCAATTATTTCCTTGCTGGAAATCACGAGTCCGCCAATAAGGTATCCATGACCCGACAAGTATTTTGTTGCACTGTGGACGACAATATCAATGCCATATTGTATTGGATTTTGTAAATATGGGGACAAAAACGTATTATCAACAACAGTCAAGATCCCTTTTTGCTTAGCGATCGCCGCTACACTTTTCATATCCACTAAGGAAAGTGTAGGATTGGAGGGGGTTTCAAAGTAGACCACTTTTGTTTGATCTGTAATGTGTGGTTCAAGCTCTTCCCCTGTCTTAAACGGTACAAAAGTTACATCAATTCCAAACTTTTTTACCGTTTTGGATAGAAATGCATGTGTCGCCCCATACAACGCTGTGTGTGCAACAACGTGATCTCCAGCCTGCAAAACGCCAAAAAGGCAGCCCGTTATGGCAGCCATTCCGGATGAGAAAGCCAAACAACCTTCACCAAATTCCAATTCGGCTACCTTCTCTTCCAGTTCTCTTACATTTGGATTCCCCAGGCGTGAATACATAAATCCTGGATCTTCTCCTGCGAAGCGTTGAGCTCCTACTTCTGCATTATCAAAAACAAATGTTGAGGTCAAATAAACAGGGGCGATGTGTGAGCCATGCCCTGGATCTTTATTTACTTTTACCAGTTTTGATGAATAGTTCATGAGTATGACGCCTCCTAATTTTCGTTAATCTGAAATGCTGCCGTTTTTATTTCTTCCTATAAGCAGTATATGCAAAAGTTATGCCAACTCTGTAAACCTTATTAAATGTACATTTTTAATTGTATAATTCTTTATTTATTTTTATTTTTGCGAAGGTGCGCTGGAAAACGTAGGAATAATCGAACTTACCACTTTGGCAATTTCGATAATATTTTTCCAAAGTTGGAAGGGATTTTATGCTTTTTCTTTTGCAAAAATGAAAACGGCCGATTTCGAATTTAAAATCGGCTTTAACAACATTTTATAAAACTACAGCTTGAACGGGGCAGCCCCCAATCAACCACCTTGCTAATGGCTCTTTCATGATGCTAAAAAACGATGGGTGGCTGGTTTTCATTCATTCTATAGTCTAAATATAGAAGATTCCCTCCTCCATTATCTGCAAAGGAGAAAATCCATTTTATAACAGGACAAGTATACAGTCTTTGCTATGTTTTTTTAATAATATATAAAGAACAATGGATAAGGAGGTGAAAAAATGTCTCAAGCTAATATTAATAATATCACGCCAACAATTTCTCTTTCGACAGCACAGACAGTTCCTTTACTGTTGGCTTCTGTTGCCCTTGAGGAATTATCTCTGGCTCACCTAATGAACGCAGAAGCCGAAAAGCTTCAATTTGTTCTTGGAACATTACGTACTCCTGGACGTGAGTTCTCTCCTGCAGCTGTTTCATTGACAAATCTGCTTAATCTCGATTCAAGTGTCCAAAGAACAATTCGTGATGTGATTAAGAAAGAAATGTTATTGGAATTCAAATTTGGAAATATTCTTGACTTAATTGGAACGTTATGCAGTATTCAAATGACGGCTACGGAAGTGAATCCTTGTTTGTTTAACATTCCTGGGACGGTGACCTGCTCAGGAGAAGTAGTTCCATTCCCAGTAACCATTGACTTTGAATTATTTATTAACGGGGTATTAGCCGCTCAGGCAACCTTCACATTTGCTAGTGGTGCGTTCGAAGTATCTGTATTTTTTGGGACAGGGACAACTGGAACAGCAACGGTCACTGCAACAACCACAGTAAACGGACAGACCGTTTCAACCGCAGTTTCATTTAATGTAAACTGTACAGGATCAGGGGCTGCACCGGGATCAGGCGGAGGATTCTTAGCTATCGAACCCCCTGTTTGATGTCGTACTACTAATCTCGGTATAGCATATTAAAACGAATTAGCGAAGATTATTGATATAGATGAATAATATATGACGGTGGTGGTGGATATATCTGAAGATGGATTCACCACAAATCGTAAGTACCATTAGACCGTTTCCTACTTTTTAGGAGACGTTTGTTATTTATTAGTTAAGTGTAAAAACACTAAGAGAAAAAGATTCCTGAAAAACAGAAAATCTACCTATGCACAACAACATCTCAGCATTATTGCAACGAATTAAATTTTAAATATTCCTTTAACAAGTAAGTTTTGTAGCATTTCCATATCCATGTGTACGTCCCCTTTGTAAACTTAAAGGTTTTGTATTATTGCCAATATGAATGAAATTACACCAAAATATATATGGAGAGGGACTTCCCCTCTCCATAGTTTATTTTAACCCCAAAACGGGGTCTGACCCCAAGAATCTAGGTCATATTTAACCTTAACTCTTAACGAATTGCCAAAGCCGCACCGTTATTGTAATGCCATTTTTAGATCCTTCCAAATATCTTCTACATCTTCAATTCCAACCGAAAAACGACACGCACTTCACTTGTCTAGGGTATATGCATCAACGCATGACGTCCTGGTAAGTTAAAGGACCCATTCAAGTACTTTCAGCGTTCAGTTACTCCTCCTCTTTACAAATGTGTACAGTAAAATTCAAATATTAGTAGATGGAATTAACTCCAAGTTTTCTAAGTCAATTGTAAAATTATAAGATTTTAGAATATCCAATCCGAGTAATCCATTGTGACTATTAGGTAACATCCCTACATCTATTTCAAATTCTTTTATTGCAAATGAATCAATTTTTATTTTATCCATAACCTTTGTATAAAATGGGACAGTGCCACCAATTCCATAAGCTTCATAAATCATATCTCCATTTTCATAATTAACCCCAATTTCCTCCAAAATATCCGGGCTAATTACAGTATGGGAAGATCCTGTATCTACTATTACATCACTAATTTTTATTGACCTTCCTCGAAATTCCACATAAAAAGTTGTTGTAATTAGTTGCCCGTCATATGAAAGCTTCATTATTTCCTTCTCACTTTCATTAAAGGATCTCTTCTAATGTGAATCACAAACTCTTCATTAGAAGTGTGATAAACTACAGTTCCTTCTTTAGCCTGAAAGAATTCTTTGGTGGCTTCCTTTTGAGAAATGGTTCTTATTGGGGCTACTTCATCAACTATTTTCTTGTCACCTTCTTCATGATAATCAAGAATTGAAACCAAAAGAAATTGATTAGGGAAGAGTTCCCTAACTTCTTTCCATTTCATATTAGCCGACCTCCTCCTCTTTCCCATTATCCTATATTATACTTGGTTCAATAAAAAACATCATATAAAACTGAAGAATGTTATGCTGCTTGTCGATAGAGATATTTAATAGAGTACAAGGTGTGGTTTTGTTAGTAAGGAATATATGTCTAAGACTAGCAGGTGTTTTTTGGGGGAAAAATAAATACATAAGATTGGCTGTAATGGCTATTTAGAATAGCTATAGAGATCGGCAGCGAAATGGAGTAATTCAGCAACAGTCTTAAAAAATTAGCCAAAACACACTCTTACATTCCCTTCTTTTTGCGCTGTTGCTAAACAGTTTAGTATAAAATTCAGGATTTGTTTTTGATCCCAATTTAAAGGATCATTATCTGATAGGGAATCACTTTTATCAAATAAATGATTGTAGGAATTCAAGGCCATTTCAATTTGTTGTATTGAGTACGTAGAACTGTCGCCTGATCCACTAACTCCTGCATTGTAATCATTTGCATCAAAAAAACTGTACAGTAAGATAGCATTATAATTCCCCATACTAAACCGCGCATAAGCAATTTCTTCTCCTGCTTTATTGTATCCTGAAATATCGTGACCCATTTTATAATCCTCCTTCAAAAATAAATTTGTAAACCAGAAATGATATACTGCGCCTTAGGAAGTTGAAAAATGACAATAAATAGACTACATGCCTTATCACTCCTTTCACGTTTGAACATTACGCAAGGAAAAAGGATGCTACGGTAGAAAAATGTGGAGATTCAATTAAGAGGGTGTTCGGAAACGTTTGATTAATTCATGAGGTGTTACATTCTTAAGGATTCCATGATACCGTGGTTTTGATGGAGAAAATTATGAAGGACAGAAACGGAATTATTTATTTTTATTGTCTTGTTTCCATCTTGCTACGTTCCTACGAAAAAATAATATCACATTACATTTCAAATAAAATTAGTCTTATCTAAATCTTTTCTACATTTATGTGAACAATTTCTTCAAAAAACCATTTAAAGCCTAACTTATATATATCAAACAATAAAAAAACCTCCACATCAAACTAGTAAAGGGTTCCGTTTTGAGGTGCTTTTCTTAAAATAGTGCCAAAATGACAAGCGGCGTATTGGCAAAAAAGTAAAACTCGCCATTATAATTGGCGAGTTTCTTTATTAGTAATACAATAACCTTATTTATATAATACATCACTTACTTGTTCACCGTTCTCTTTGAAAAACTCACTCCCTATTAAATATGAGCCTTGTGGCCTTAATCGAGTAACCAGCAAAAGTAAAATAAGCGAATGTTTTACGGTTAAATATAGAAAAGAGCTCGTTTTGCGGTAAATAAGGGAAGAATTTTCGGTTATGCAAAGAAAAATCCCCCATTTTTGCATTTTCCAATTCAATAAGCGAAAATTCTCCGTCTATTTAGGCCTTTTTTAATAGTAATCACTAAATAAGCGAAATTTTTCCGTCTATTTTCCAGCTCGGGTGTTTAACCTGATCCCCCAACCGATAAGTGCGGACCCACCTCTCGATCCTAGACGCGGGAATCAGAATACCAAAAACATTATATGGAACCGTTGCTCATGTACCATTAAATTGAAGCACGAGAACCGTCCCCATGCTTCAATTCTTGAGAATTTCTAACCACTTTCCCGCCAGGTCCTTCATATTCCCGGCCCCATCCCGTTAATACAGAGGATAATAGAACCAAGAACAGTACCATGCAGTAAATCATACCGCTGCTGACTTGTGTTAGTGATAGTGGTGCAACAAAATCATACCCTTTTGAAAGCAACGCACCGATAAATACAAAAACACTTAAAAAAGGAATAACGAGAACGATCGCATTCGCAAAACCATCCAGCAGGTAGGAACGACGGTATGGATGCAAACCAACACGTTTGCCAATCTCATTCTGTACTTTTCCAAATGTCGTCATCGATGCACTGGTGACGCCGCCGAAGATTAAAGTTGTAAACGAAATTCCTAACATCATTGCGATCTCGGCACCTCGGACTGTCCTGCCCATTTTGCTGCTAAGGATGCCGTTTGTGACTTTTTCAAGCACTCCCGCACCATTGAGCACACCCATTATGCCGTAGACTGAAATAACCAACGTGACCGTTGCCATCATGCTGCTGACACCGCCCGTCAGGAATCCTTTCGGAGCCCCATCCTTAACGGAGATCACATTGTCGAAAGTTAAGAGATTAAACACCAGACCTGTTATCGTCCCTAAAATGATACCTATTGTAATAGCTATATAGATATTGCGAGTCTTTATTGCTGCAATTAACATAACTGCTACCGGAACCAGCATGACCAGTGTGGTAGGATTCATGCTTTTCGTAAGAATTTCCGAAGCGCCATCACCTACCGTTCCGCCGCCCCCGAAGATCCAGAACAGAACAAAAGAGATAGAACCTGCGACCAAGGAATACTTCAGCCGGCTGGAAACACAGCCGCCGATTTCAGCAAACCCTTCTTTTTTGGTATATTCTTGAGTTCCTGCAGAAATGATGGTGGTATCAGATATTGGCGCTAAGTTATCACCAAAAATAGAAGCACTGACGATGGCACCCGCAAGAACAGCAGGATCGCATCCCAACAATACTCCTGCCGGGTAGAAAATAGGAAAGCACGTAAACATGGTTCCGATCGATGACCCAGTAGCAGTAGAAATGACACAAACTGCTAAGAAGGTAAACGCAGTGAATAGTCCCCCATCCACGCCCAGCAGGTCGGCAAGCCACACGAAACCTGACGAAATGTTCGTGCTTTTGATCAACTCCGAGAACATCCCGATGACGAACAGCAAAATGGCAATCGGAACGGCTTCCTTTACGCCGTCATATACCGAATCCCAGAAGCGATCGTAGTGACCCTTTTTTACAAAAAGGGCACCGACCATCAGTGCGACGAAAGCGCCCATTGCGAGAGCATACATTTCAAACGCTTTAAAGACAATAAAATACAATACGCAGAAAAACAGAAAGATCACAACTGGAATAAACGCAGTACCCCATCCACCTCTAAATTCAAGTCTCTTCTTCATATCGAAACTCCCTCTCCTCTACTAAACTCTCTATTCTAGACTAAACATACACTCTCACTTACTCTTCATTTAGATTCATCTTCATAATATTGCGATATTTTGAGCCAACAGTACGCTCTAACTCAAAAGGTTCACCGTCTAATATTGGATAGTTGTCTAAGTATTGTTTGATTTCTTCGATGTCGGCGTGCTCGAGTTCGAAACTAAAAATTTGCGCATTTGACTCCACATGCCGGCTATTTCTAACGCCAATAATAGATGCCCCGACTCCTTGCTGGCTCAATATATATTTTGTAGCAATCTGAGAAGCCTTGACAGAATACTTTTTACCGATTCGTTGCAGCATTAACAATAATTCCTGATACCCATCCCAACCCAAGGTATCCTCAATCACCTGAAAATATTTAACATGTGAGCGTGTTTCCGGTTGAATCGATGGCTGGCCGATCCATTTTTCCGCTAACAAACCGCCTGATAATGTACCGTAACATAGCAGGGAAATTCCCTTGCTTTTACAATAATCTAGTAATTCTTTTTCAGGACGTCGATCAAAAATCGAGTATTGATTTTGACAAGACACAATCGGGATACCGGCATCAACCAGCTCGCTTAAATGCTTCGTATCAAAGTTGGTCACGGCGATATTGCGGATCTTTCCTTTTTCTTTAAGCTTCAACAGATCCCCCGCTGTCTCAATATAGCCTGGAACATCATAATCCCACCAATGAAACTGCACCAGATCCAAGACTTCTCGTTTTTGACGTTGGAGGCTTCTGTCAATTATTTTTTCTGTGTAGTTGTAATCCACCTCACTGAGCAAATTGATATCCGGTACATACTTGGTATGGATTTGAATATCATGCGGTGAAAGGGTGCTCCCAGCTTTTAGTTCCGTTAAAAATTCACCTAAGAATTCTTCCGTACCCGTATAGATATCTGCACAATCAAATGTCGTAAATCCTCTTTCAGCAAGCATATGGAAGGCCTTCATGGCATCTTGCATATCTAATTTTGTTTCCAAGCTATGGCCTTCCGACAGCTGCCAACAGCCGTTGATCACTCTGCTGATCGTATAATCTTTTGCTAATTCAAATCGTTCTGCTGCCATTATGGTTGGTCTCCTTTATGTATAGGTTCTATTGTGCATTCAGCATGACTAAATTCCTTCGTTCCGGTGCGGGTTATTCTGAATCTGGCACCGCAGTTTGGATCTGGACAGGCTATTAAACTATCAGACAACATCCAGTCATTCCCGTGCAATGGCCGCTGCTTTGCCGGCAGTAATGGCAAAATCGCGCTTAAAGCATACATGGAAAATGAATTCGTTTCCGGGAAGATCAGGTCCTCCCCAATCACTAAGAAATAGTCACCTTCCTTATGCCTGCATACCATTGGTTGATCGGTAGCTACAACCTCTACTTTTAAGTTATATAGCGTAAATTTATCTTCCATTGGCACCTACTCCTTTCAACACTTTCAGCTGATTAAGGTTATAAAAAAATAAAAAAACACCTGTCCTCAAATTAAATAATAATTCAAGGACAAGTGTTAACCTGCGGTACCACCTTGTTTGATATGTATCAACCATACCCACTTTGTAGAGTGCTCACACACCCTTAGCCCTGTAACGCTGGCTCATGCGTCTAAGCTACTAAGAAAATTTCGTTCGCTTCGCCCTCTGAGGCCCATTTACTGTGACTGCATCTGTCCGGCTTCCACCATCCCGGATTCGCTGAGAGACCGTTTAACAGTTTTACTCCCTCTTCTTCGGTTTATAGAAATGTTAGCATCATAGATTTCTATTGTCAATAATAGTTTTAATTTTTAGATAACTGGACCTAATTTCCTCAATTAAGAACCGGATAGCCGGCGGCCTGAATTCTAACAACCGGATATTATTAGAGTAGAAGTGGTTAAAGCAAATGAATCGTTTATAAATTAATAGCTGCATTAAAAAAGGCGTAATTCTTGCTCCAGAATTGCGCCATGTCGTTGAAGATTCCCTTCATACATTCAAGTTATGCCTGTTTAGCTGAAGCAATCTATTAACTAGACTTTTCTATTTACTACTTGAGGAGGTTGTTCAAACCATTTTTCTTTTATAGCTAAAAGTAGACCTTGACCATAATACTTCTTCATATCCTCAGATATTTTGTCCAATTTAGAAACAATATCTGTTCTTAAGCTGGAAGTCATAGCCTGACTTATCATAGCAAAACAGAATATTCCCAGACATGTATTCGTAAAAAACAACATTAACTTATCGGAAAATGGCGACATCTCTACATCGGAAATTTTGTAGTCCCCTGATGCTGATATCGGAATATTTTCTTTTTCAAGAATTTCTTGAAGTGAATCTAACACTTTTTGGAGTCCATCTCTGCCTTTACTAAAATATTGTTTTAGGTCTTTTGTTTTCGCTAATTTACTAAACGTGACAAATACCATTTTTGAAAACTGTGCTCGATGAACAATTCTGGATAGATTTGCAATTTCAGGAGCATTTAAAGGTCTAGATCCACCAAAAAACCCATTAAGATATAGCATGGAATCAGCTATTTCTACCTCGTTATCGATCGCTACTTGTGGAGGACTCAAATATACTCCTTGTGATAGCATCAAATCTAAAAGTTCATTCTGGATTTTCACAAAAAAGGCAATGTTTTTTTGAAAATGTTCTCGGACATCGTTTCTAGTGCAATCTGAGAATGCAATTGGATATGTACTCATCGCTAGGTATGTAAGATCAAAACAAAAATATAAAATAAATGTATCGGAAAATACCTTTGGTACGCCAACCCTTACGTCTTCATCCGTAAAACCAAGAGGAATAGTGAGATTATCTTTGATAAAAATCTCCTTGAGTTCATTTATACTATTTTCAGTTTGATTTAACATTTTTTCGATGACTTGTTTTGTTTCGTTACTTTGAGTACTTGCATAAAAATATTCAAAAAGTCTAAGTTCCATACTGCTCTTTAAATAGGATGACCAAAGGTTAGATACCTCGCTTGAGGTTAATTCTGCTATTGGCATATGGTTTTTTGTATCACTCATTTTATTCACTCCTTTCCAATTAGTTTTTCCAATCTTTCACTTAATATTATTCTCCTCGTGCACCCCTTTTTATAGATGGAAATCGAAGCAGGAAAAGGGCGGAGTTACAACGATAAGGAAATTACCATAATAAAAAAGCCCAATTTCTCAGTAGTAAATGGAGAAATTGGACGGACTGCTACAGTAACTATGGACGAGGTTTGTATTATTCCGAAGCTAAAGCCTGTGCTTTAGTTACATGAACTGTTCCGGCGGGGTGTTGTGGAGGAGCGTATATAGAATAAAGTTTTAAAGGGATATTACCTGTATTGGTTACATTATGCCAGGTGCCTGCAGGGATCATAATGGCAAAATCATCATAAACGTTTTGAACAAAGTCTAAACGCCCTTTTGTCTTGCCCATTTGCACAACACCTTGACCTTGTTCAATCCGTAAGAATTGGTCAATGTGAGGATGAATTTCTAAACCAATGTCTTCACCAACATTGATACTCATCAATGTAACTTGCAAATGATTTCCTGTCCATAAAGCGGTACGATAGGTATTGTTCTGCCTGGCAGCCTCATTAATATTGACTACAAATGGTTTCCGTCCATAATCTTTTGCCTGGATTCTTGCGTTATCATACATATTCCAGTAATTAGGCTGTCTTGTATAATTATTATACATTTGGACATTGGGTTGATATGGATTTGGATATGAATACATCCAAGGGGTATAGTTCATCAAATTCAATCCTTTCATAGATTAATACAAATTATCGTATGCACTATTTTATGTGAAGGTACCTTAATGTACGGAGCTAACTTAGTTTTCTATTTCTTATAGGAGATTACTATAAAACCAAGTTCGATCATACATCTTGAGTCTCCACTTCAAATGAAAGGATCAATGCAGTGACGGCCGTCATGCCTTCCTCCGCTTTCTTCCGATAAACGTTATAATCAGAACCAAAGCAGGCAAAAGAATCAATAGCGGCAGGTGGATCATAGCAGGAATCACGTTCAGTCCCACTTGGAGATGTTGGGAAATATTATCCGAATAGGTATATGAAAGCAAATAATTGATCGTTAAAATCAAAAATGCTAGAAATTTAGGATTTACCCTGCTCATGGTATGCTTCGCAAGGTTGATACTGGCAAATGTAAACACCGTTATTTTAAAGTATCCAGCAATGATAAAAATAATCACCGCCAATGTATCCAGCCGTTCAATGAAATCAAAGAGTTTCACCCTTTCAATCGCCGTGATTAAGGGAAAGGTATAGTTTTTGGCTAATTCCGGATGAAGGATACCAATAATTAAAAAGCTAAAAAGAGACAGTAAAATTATAAAAAAGATTATCATGATGGTGCCTTTTTTTGATACACCTGTTATGTCCGTGCGGTTTAGGAAAGGAAAGATTAATAAAAAGGCAAGCAATTCACCGTATGGAAATGTCATAATCGTTGGAAGTAAGCTGACTATTTTCTCAAAATGAAATGACAGAATCGGGTCAACATACTCCCACCGAAAACTTCCGCTTAACATGATGACGATGGGGAGTAATAGGAGGAATAGCAGTGTTATAGTTCCCATAATCACAGCAGAACGGATGAACGCTTCCAATCCTTTCATATATGTATAAACAACAATCAGAAAGATCGAAGATTTTATAAAGAAAGGATGCATCGTAAATAGTAAGGTACTATTGATAAAAAAAGTAAAATCTGTTAACACACGTGAAGCCAAGTAAGCAAAGTACAGGACATATACAAGGGAAACTAGAGAACCAAGGTGTTTTCCGAGACGTTTGTTAAAAATGTATCCTAAGCTTTTGAAATCGTTGTTCCTCCAAATATAAACATACATGTGGAATAGAAGCAGCCCGATGCTGCCGGCGAAAAGATTGACCATCCAGGAACTTTTTTCTGCTGTTAAATTCATCCCTACAATAATGGCACTTCCAATCAGGAAAAGCAGCATCGTAAACATGGTTTCGATGATTCCGATGTTAGGTTTGTTCTTCAATTTAGTCACCTCTGGACTTGTAGTTCCCGATACTATTTATGGAAACCTTTGTATTCAGCTTAATTTCAGCATTTTTCAGATGTGCCGGCCAGTCTTCTTTTAGTTTCTTCCATTCCTTGGGGCGCTGTTCACTAAGCATAAGGCCTAACCCTAGTGGATCTAATTCGTTTTTTTGAGCTAATGTAAGAAGGTCATGAACTTTTATCTGTATTGTTTTCTTCAGTTGTTTTTCAAGTTGTTCTATTTGTTTAGGATCTTCCAAGTTCAAACCGCATTGATATTGGCTGATGTCGCCTTTCAGCCGCAAATCATAATGAAAGATATATTGATTTTTATGTACCTCGACTTTTCCATCATTGGCGAAATTGCTAAATACTCTATACACAAAATAATCTTTCTTTTCTTTTGGACAGCTAGATTCTATGGAATAACCTGCAGCGCTTCCTTGTAGTAAGGACAAAAAGGCCGCTTCCCTGTATTCAATAAAAGCAGTAAGCTGATTTCCTTTAAATAACGCCAATCCCCCATAAGCAATATGAGCCGGGCTGGTTGTTTCAAAGTTCCCCTTCGTAATCCCTTTTTTTAGATTGCCTTTTAATTGAATGAAAGGCAGTGCAAAATCTTTTCCTTCCTTGACCATATCGACCTTGATTTCAGAGGATGTCTTTGGGATATCCTTTCCAATCTTTTTTATCGTGTTGGAAATTTCAAATGCTGAAAACCCTTCTACAGGTGAATAAACCTTTAGCAAATCACTTGGACTGACAGCTTTGGCAATCACGATATGGGTATTAGTAGGAACCTGGGAAGAGTGCAGGACATATTCTGCAATTTCATTGATTCTCCCTTTCCGAGCTAACTTTTCACCTATAATAATGATTTCCACTTGCCTTAAATGCACAAACCGTGAAAGGTTGACGGAGATTCTTTCAAAAGCCGAGTCAATGGTCTTTCCTGTTGCTTTATAAACAATATAGGGTGAGTTTTGGATGGGCGTTTTTCCGGCAATTGCAGCAGGATTGATTAGTTGCAGGGAAAGTTCATACCCATCTTTAGCTTCATCTATGCCCATTGCAAAAGTAAAGGAGAGTTCATTTAATTCATGTCTATCTGCAGGTGCAAAAAAAATAGAAGCCATCGTTAAGAGAATAAAAAGAGCATAAAGATATCTCATAGAAATCACTCATTTACGGCTATTTTTTAAAGATCGTCCTTATTATATTTTTTCGGTGTATTAATAATTTTCTTCAATGGAAAACGAATAAAGGTGTCTTTAAAATCCGCTGTTTTTACTGGTGTAATCGGTGATAAATATGGGACACCAAAGCTGTTTAAGGAAGACAGATGATTAATCAATACAATCGTTCCTAAGACGATTCCATATAAGCCAAAAGTACTCGCCAGAAACACCAGAATATAGCGGATGATTTTAATGGCATTACCAAAGGGATGAATAGGTACAGAGAAATTCAATACATAGGTTGCTGAAATGATGACCAATGTTGATAATTGGACAAGCCCCGCCTCAGCGGCAGATTGTCCCAAAATAATCGTCCCAATAATTGAAAATGCCAATGTGATGCCTGTAGGCAAGCGGATGGAAGTTTCCAAAATCACTTCAAAAATCATCATGAGGACGAGCACTTCAACAACTAATGGTAACGGAACAATCTGCCGCTGCGTCGCCAGGTTAATAAGTAACTCACTGGGAATCAGTTGCTGATGAAATAAAATAAAGGCAATGTAAATAGGAATCAGAAAGATCGACGTAATAAAAGATACAATTCTAATTATTCTGGCTGCACTAAACATAGAGCTTTCATAATAGTCATCAGCTGATTGGAAAAATTGCATAAGCAAAGCAGGGACAATCAATACATTTGGAGAACCGTCACAAATAATTACGATCTTTCCTTCTAAAAGGTGCCCCGAAGTAACATCCGGCCGTTCCGTTGTTAACACGATAGGAAATGGAGTGATTTGATCGTCAGATATACTCTCCTGAATATACGATGAATCAAGAATCGACTTTAAATGAATCGAATCCATTTTACTTTTCACATGATTTAATATGTCACGGTCTACTTTCTCCGTTAAATATAAAAGGAAGACACCCGTGTTGGTTTCTTCTCCGATTGTCTGATCCTCAATGGTGAGTTGATCGTTTTTAAAATATCTTTTAATAAGAGAAATGTTATTTTGGGCGAGCTCAGTAAAACCTATTTGAGGTCCCTTTAACACACGTTGTGCCTGTGGCGGAGAAAGGGAACGGTCCTTCCAATCTGCAGTATCGGCTGAGATGCACTGTGTGACTCCGTCAACAAGAATGATGGTGTTTCCACTAGACAGCTCTTTTATCAACTTATTTAAATCATCGATTGTCTCTATCTTGGAAATCTCAATGGTGTTTTCGATCACTTTAAGCGAATCTATTGAGAATGACCCTATTTTTAATAATGGGCCCAGGATATGCTCTTGAATCATTTTCTTATCAGCGATAGTGTCTAAATACACCAAACATCCTGAGGATTCAGCTGAAAAAAAGAAAAATCGGATAATTAACTCTTTATTATGGTGAAAAGAATCTTGAATGAAAGATAAGTTCTCGTTCAAAACTTTAGACAAACTTGATTTAGCCGTTTTCATATAAACACCCAAACTGGTTTTTCCTTAATTTCCCCCGTTAGGAAGATTATATACGGATGAGGCATGGGGACGGTTCTTGCCTCATTTTAGTCTAATAGGTGATGCATGAGAACCGTCCCCATGCATCTTTCCCTATTTTATTTGCGAAACCTAGCCTTTTATTTGCGAATCTAAAATGAGGTGCTCCTTCCCTGATATTTATTTGCGGAAAATGAACATTTATTTGCGAATATCCCTGTTTTATTTGCGAATCTAAAATGGAGTGCTCCTGCCCTGTTTTTTATTTGCGGAAAACGAACATTTATTTGCGAATAAAACTGTTTTATTTGCGAAACCTCCCCCTATATTTGCGTATAAAAAAAGAGTGCCTGTCACCACCCGTAATTTATCGAAAAGAAATCAACAAATTCCGTGCAGTAACTGGCACTTTTTCAAAAATGAAGCACGAGAACCGTCCCCATGCTTCAAAAACTTTTTAGGATGCAAAGCCCTTTCTCCAATTCGTCGGAGTCTTTAGGAGATGTAAGTGAAATACGAATAAACTGGGGAGATTCATCTTTTTTGACCAAGAAACGATGAGAATGATAAACATGGATCCCCCGGCTTAAAGCTATATGCTCAAACTGGTTGAGCTGCCATTCTTTATGCAGTGGTATCCAGCGAAAAAAACTAATCGGGTTTTCGCTTTGATCATCAATTTTAAAATATTTCTGGTAAATCTCGTTTCGTTCTTGCGAAATTTCCCGCTTTTTCTTAATGATTTGTTCCGCAGCCCCTGTATTAATTAATTCTGTGATAATTTCTGCATTTAAGGCAGATGTTTTTACGTTGAGATTGAAAATTCCGTACGTGATTTTTTCAACAAACTGATCGGCATAAGCGATAAAGGCAACTCGAATACCAGAGCTAAGTGATTTGGCAACGCTCAGGATATAAATAAACCGTTCCGGCACAAAATGCGAAATAGGATAATAGCCGTCCGGTGCCAGGAACGAGTATACATCATCCTCTATTAAAATAAGCCCATGTTTATTGATGACCTCAGCTATTTCCTTTCTGCGCTTCATACTCATAGTCACAGCAGTAGGATTATTGCAGGAGGGACTTAAATAGATTCCCTTCAATGGATTTGTTCGGCAGACGGCCTCTAATTTCTCCGGCTTCATGCCTTGCTCATCGCCCTCAATAGGGATTAATTGGATATTCATTGTTTTGGCCAGTTCAATAAAGTTAGGATACGTATAGATATCAACCGCAATTTTATCTCCCGGATGAAACAAGGACATTAGAATCAGCGAAAACGAATTTTGCCCGCCTGAAGTGATCGCAATATTTTCAATGGGGGCATCCATGTTAAAGCGCTGCATCCACTTTTTGGCTGCCATTCGATGATAAGGCATTCCCAACGGGTGCCTGTAATCTAGCAAATTTTCCAGATAATCTTTGGCGGCGATACTTTTAATCGCTTGTGCGACGAATGAGTTTGTGTGATCAAGGGGCTTGATGATCCCCATCTCTATGTAATTCTTATGCTCATCACTATCTGCCATGAAAATAGCATTTTTTACATTGGGCGTCACAAAGGTTCCCCTTCCGGTAACGGCATAGATTAATCCTTTCACTTCACATATTTTAAAGGCCCTTGTCACAGTGCTGAGGTTAATATCAAGATAATCTGCCAATTCTCGCTGAGGGGGAAGTTTCGTATTGGGTGCGAGAAAGCCATTGAGAATATCATATTCCAACAAACTAGCAACCGATCGATACAATGGAGGGACAAGCTGTTTTTTATCCGGCTTCCATGACATCGGATAATTTTCAAATGAATTAACCGGCATATCACACTCCTCCTTGAAAAATTGTATTGCATACAATTATATCATTGAACCCATACAATGATGATGATAAAGTAATTTTTATACAAATAATTTATATCAGGGGGTGAAGGATGATGAACATCAGTGAAAATACATATTTGCGGGAGGAAAGCAGCTTCTTTGCCGGTGTACGGGATTGTCTTCCGACTGTACTTGGTTACTTAAGCATTGGATTTGCGGCCGGTGTGGTGGAAAAAACTGCAGGACTTTCGATTGTTGAAATTGGACTGATCTCCTTGCTTTTATATGCAGGTTCTGGACAATTTATTGCTGCCGCGATGATTGGGGCTAATAGTCCCGCGCTAGCGATTATCTTTACTATTTTCTTTATTAACCTCCGCCATCTGTTGATGAGCGCGGCTATATCGCCTTATTTCCGTCATCTTACACCCTTCAAGAATGTATTAATCGGTTCTTTACTTACAGATGAAACATTTGGTGTAGCCATGAATGAAGCAGCAAGGAAGAAATCGCTCAGCGAAAAATGGATGTATGGTCTCAATATAACGGCTTATTTAAATTGGTTCCTAGCCAATATTGCAGGAGCATTTTTCGGAGAATGGATTTCCGATCCGGAAAAATTCGGCCTTGATTTTGCCTTGCCGGGAATGTTCATTGGCCTTCTCGTTCTGTCAATGTTCAGCCGAAGAAAGTGGATGAAAGATATTGTAGTTGCCCTTAGTGCTGTTGCCATTGTTGTTGGGGTAAGTATGGTGGCTTCAGGAAGCGCAGGGGTTATTGTGGCGACAATCATTGCGTCAACCATAGGATTGGCGGTGGAAAAATGGAAGTAAGATGGTCTATTTTTTTAATTATACTAGGCTCAGCCCTTGTCACTTTCATTCCAAGAGTGCTGCCGATTGCTGTCTTAAGTCGTGTTGAACTTCCAGAATGGGCGATGCGCTGGTTGAGCTATGTTCCGATTGCGGTTATGGCAGCCTTAGTGGGGCAAGAATTGCTCATGCCAAACGGAAAATTGGCACCTTTGACAGATAACCTTGAACTAATCGCTGCACTGCCTGCTTTTATCATTGCCATTGTGACTCGCAGCTTATTAGGAACGGTTGTAGCTGGAATCATCTCTATCATGGTATTACGGTTTGTGTTTTAAAGTGGTACAACGTGATTGGCAACCATGCGGGATAATCTTCTAACCTATCAATAAATATTTTTGTTAAAAACTCTTCAATAACTTTTTTTGGGGAGTTTTTTAATATTAGAGTGCCTGCCACCACCCAAGTAATGCTGATGAAAATCAACTAATTTCGGATAGAGTGACTGGCACTTGCTTTACTCCTCTTATATATCGCATTAAGTTTCTGACAAATTACACTTTATCTTTTTCCCTTTTAAAGACCGAATAGGAATAAATCATGATCAGCGCAATTCCAACCGCTAATGCTGCCAGGAAAAAGTACATTCCCATGGACCCTATGAAGGTGGTGATTAATGGTACAAGGCCAATAACAACAAAAACATATCCTCCAAACCGGTGTGTTTTTTTCCAAACATATTCCGATGCCAGCGTCCAAGGGGTCCGAATGCCAAAGAAATAGTTATGCCGGATTTGCGTCATGAAGTTTCCAAGAACGATAAACAAAATACCTAGTAGTACCGGTACAACTTTTTGAAAAGGTATATCGTATCCTAGCCCGCTGAACAGCCCCAATAAATTCGTGATAACAAGAAATAAGATAATGACAGAGTTGATGATAGAAAATGCACCGCTATGCTTTTTATAAGCTTCTCTCTTCGGATCAATGGACGGCAGAAAATTTAAAAACACAAACAGGACAAGGGGTAATGCACTCATGGTGAGCTGTTCGATTCTTGACCCATACCGATCTGGTTCACCGCTAGGTCCCCAATGAACCGGAAACTTATTAGGCATATGTGGAAAGGCAATAAGATTTACAATCAGTGGAATGAAGGAAATGATTAGCGTAATATAAAATAGTTTATTTTTTTTCATAAAACCCATCCCCCTTTTTGTCTAACAACCATTTAATTACATCCTGCAAAACAGTTGAGTTTAAGGAGTAAATAATAAACTGCCCTTTTTTCTCATCCATCACTAATCCTGCGGATTTCAGGATTTTTAAATGATTGCTAATCGATGGCTTGCTCATTTCAAATTGCTCAGCTATGTCCCCTGCCGTTAAATCCTGATCTTTTAACAAATCCAGTATCTTTCTTCGAGTTGGGTCTGCCAAAGCCTTAAAAACCTCATTCATGATATTCCCTTCTTTGTTATTTAGTTAATTATCTAAATATATAATAACATATTTTTCTATTTTTAAAAGTGTTATATACACCATTTTGATTCTCAAAATTGTAGGCTTTAGTACACAGGGAAAATAAATAGCTATATTAAAAATTGAGGCACGAGAACCGTCCCCATGCCTCATTTAAATTTTATGAATCCTTTCCTATTTCACAACATAGGTATAAGGTGGTATGCAACTTTTGGCTGGTTTCCAAGGAAAGGTGATGTAACGATGAATATTTTAGAAGTCCAGAATTTAAAGAAGTCGTTCGGTTCCATTCAAGCCGTAAAAGATATTAGCTTTTGTGTAAAAGCGGGAGAGATTTTTACCATCATTGGACCAAACGGGGCAGGAAAAACGACTACACTAGAGATGATAGAAGGCTTGGTTACACCGGACCATGGCGAAATACAGTTTGGCGAATTGAACTGGAACAAGCATGCAGTAACGATTAAAAAGAAAATTGGCGTACAGCCGCAATCTAGTGCCATGTTTGATTTATTAACCCCTGAAGAAAATTTGAATCTATTTGCTACTTTTTACGATAAGGCACGGTCGACTGAAGAAATACTCAAATTGGTCAATTTAACCGAGCATCGAAAGAATCAAGTCAAGAAATTATCTGGGGGTCAGCGGCAGCGGCTTGCGATTGGGCTTGCCATGATTAGTGATCCTGATATCGTATTTCTGGATGAGCCAACAACCGGACTCGATCCACAGGCTCGACGCAATGTGTGGGAAATTATACTTGAACTTAAGAAGTTAGGGAAAACGACGATTCTCACCACTCATTACATGGAAGAAGCGGAAAAGCTAAGTGACCGGGTATGCATTGTTGACCAAGGGTTGGTCATCACCTTGGATTCCCCCTCCGCCCTAATAGAAAATTTAACAAAGGAAAGAGAGGTTCGTTTATCCTTCCTTGATGGAGAGAGCGCTGCCCATGATGCGGAGCTTTTTGCAAAAGCGCTTGATTCCGTGACGCGGACAGAACGGGATGGCACCGCACTTAAGCTATGGACCATTAAACCCCAGGATTTATTGTTTGACCTTTTTAAATTTACAAAAGACAAGGACTATCAAGTCGAGCAGGTTTCGATTCGCGAAATGAGTCTTGAAGATGTCTTTATCGCTTTTACCGGCAAAGAGTGGAGGGATTAGGATGAATAATCTCAAGCAATTTAAGCAAATGTTCCTTGCTCAATTAAAATTAACGCTCCGCGAAAAACAAGCGTGGTTTTGGGGGATTTTTTTTCCAGTAATCTTAATGGTCATCTTTATGACGATATTTGGAGGCGGTTCAAATGATGATTTTAGCACGAAAGTTGCCATTGTTAACGAATCTCCAAATGAAACGTCTACTATGATGGCTAAGCAATTGCAGCAAATTCCGATTCTGGAAGTTAGTAAAAATGAACCTGCTAGTGAAAAAAAAGCAAAAGTGTTGGTAAAAGAGAAGAAAGTCGATGCTGCCATCATTTTGCCAGATTCGGCACATGCTACCTCGATTAAACTTATTGTAAATAAAGAAAATGAAAAAAGTGTCTCAACCCAAGTCGTTTCGGGTGTCCTGGATCAATTCATTCAGCAGGCAAACTTGCAAGCAGTGGGTGCATCTCCAACCTTCAAGCAGCAATTTGAAACCATTTCTTCAGGCAGTGCGGAATTAAAATATACTGATTTTCTCTTGACTGGGATGATTGCCTTATCGATTGCCCAAGGCGGCTTATTCGGCATGGTTGACTTAGTGGATATGCGCAGAAAAGGGTTAATCAAAAGGCTCCGGATGACCCCGGCTAAAATGGGGATCTTTGGGCTTAGCGATATGGTGATGCGCCTGTTATTCAGCACCATTCAAATCATCCTCTTATCTTTAATTGGCGTTTTCGTATTCGGTGCTAATCTATTTATTAATTTTCCTAGTTTACTCATGGTCTTCTTAATGGGAGCCCTCTCCTTCAACGGAATTGGTTATTTCATTTCTTCCTTTAGCAATACGAATGAGGCCTACATGGGAGTTGCAAATATTGTCAGCTTCCTGATGATGTTTGTCAGCGGCATTTTCTTTCCGGTTGAAACCATGCCTGAATGGCTACTGCCTATATCAAACATTCTCCCACTCACCTATTTTGCAGATGGCCTAAGAGACAGTATGGTCTATCATACTTCTATTCTTTCATCTCCACTCTGGTATGGATTTGGGATCATGCTCCTTTGGGGTGGAATTGCCTTTATCATTGGTTCGTTGTTATATAAACGGAAATCGATTGTTTCAGTCAGGTAATTACGATAAAACACGAAGAGTGCCAGTCACCATCCGTATATTGTTGTGGAGATATACGGATGGTGACTGGCACATTTTTCAGTAGGAATAGCTTATTGCCACGCTGTATGTGCCGAACACTTGGATAAATAACAAGTCCGGTTACATACAGCCTTTCTACGAACCCTTACACTAGATTAATTCAGCGGTTCGGTCGCATACAGCCTTTCTATGAACCCCAACTCTTGAAAAATCCAGTGGTCCGGGCTCATATAGCCTCTCTATGAACCCCGACGCTTGAAAAATCCAGCGGTCCGGTTGCATATAGCCTTTCTATGAACCCCAACTCTTGAAAAGTTCTGCTGTCCGGGCTCATATAGCCTTTCTATGAACCCCAACTCTTGAAAAGTTCTGCTGTCCGGGCTCATATAGCCTCTCTATGAACCCCAACTCTTGAAAAGTTCTGCTGTCCGGGCTCATATAGCCTCTCTATGAACCCCAACTCTTGAAAAGTTCTGCTGTCCGGTCGCATAGGAGCTAAAACAATGTGCCGAATACTGTATAAATACTCCAAACCTCGATTAATTAAAGACAAAAAATGCATTCCTTTAGAAGTTTCCCGATTAATAGAGCGAATGGAGAATATTGGGTATATTCCCATCACTAAAGGAAAACTTATAACTAATTATTCAAAACGGAGGTTAGAGTTTGAATAAACCGGTAAGCACCATTGGGTTCTATAATGCGCTATTCTTGATGTTACTTAGTTCAGGCCTTTATAATCATGTAATTTTAATCCCCCTCCTTTTAAAAGCGGGCGGGAGAGATGCTTGGATAGGGATCTTAATGGCATCACTCATTATACCGTTTTTGATTTTTTTTATCTTAATCATATCCAAAAGAACGAATGGAATGCCGCTATCATTATGGCTTATACAAACGTTTGGTAAAGTAATAAGTTACATCTTCATAATCCCTATTGCAGGTTGTATTTTGATAATGAACTGTGTGGCCTTTAGAGATACTATTAAATGGTCGATTGCTAGTTATTTGCCCTATACACCACCTTTAGTTTTAGCCATTTTCTTAGCCATACTTTGCTTTAGCGCTTGTATGTCAGGAATCCGCTATATTGCCTATACGGCAGGCATAATCGGACCAATAGTCATTATTCTAGGAATTGGTATAATGTCCGCAAACATGCCTAAAAAGGATTATACCTACATATTTCCTTCTTTCGAGAATGGAATGATCCCTGTTTGGCATAGTGCATTTTTTATGCTTGGCGGAATAATCGAGCTATTTCTAGTTTTACTATTCCAACAACATCTTGTAAAAAAGACTAAGATTTTATATCTATCCATTCTAAGTGTCATTCTAATAGGATTAACAATCGGCCCGCTATTAGGTTCTATCTCTGTGTTTGGTCCTGAAGAGGCATTAAGCCAAAGGTACCCTGCTTTTGAATTATGGCGTATTGCTACAATTGGCAAGTATATATCACATATTGATTTTTTCGCCATATTTCAATGGTTATCTGGTGCATTTATTCGAATTTCTCTATTGGGTTTCTTAACATTAGATTTATTTAGAGTACAATCCAGAAAATCTAAGGTCTTCTTTTTGGCATCTATTCATATCATTTTGATTTTTTTTGCCATGTTACCTATAGACGAAGAGTATCTTTTTCACCTAATTATGAAATATTATACTTTTTTAATCTTAATTGTCTTTGGAGGGGCATTATTGCTTCTAACGGGGGTTTCCACTTTTAAAAGAAAGCCAGAGGGATAATTTATGAAGCTCGAAAGAAATCCTAATTTTAATGAATTATTTGAGGGATGCGATGACGTAAAAATAAATAACCATTCTTTTGGCGGGCAAAATGCTGAGTATAATATCAAGATGATCTATTGTGAAACATTGGTTGATGGAAAGGACATTAACCAAATTGTTTTGCCAGCATTAGAAAAGATGGCAAATAAACAGAATGCAACAATATTAGCCCAATTAAATGAAAATAATTTATTAAATATCACAAAAGTGGATTCTGATATCTGCTCAAAAATCGCGGATGAGGTATTTAACGGGAAAATATTGCTTTTTCTTGAAAAGGAAAAGGCCCTTTTCAGTTTGGATATGGCAAACATACCTAATAGGAAACCTGAGGAATCTAATCTTGAGGTCACTACATTGGGTGCAAAAGATTCTTTTACCGAGGATCTTCGTACAAATGTAGCCCTAATTCGGAAACGGTTACGAACGAATACTTTGTCTTATGAGGAATTTGTGATTGGAACGCGTTCAAGAACTAAGGTTGGACTTCTATTTGTAAAGGATCTAGCAAAACCTGAAATCCTGACAGAAGTGCGAAAAAGACTAAAAGGCATTAATAGAGAAGCGCCAACACAAGCTATGCTTAAAGAATCCATTTCGGACCATACCTTTAGCCTTTTCCCAATAACGGATACAACTCAACGGCCAGAATTAGCGGCCGGCTGCTTGTTAAATAGCCGCTTTGTTATATTAATAGATGGAATGCCGAGTGCTACCATTGCGCCAATTGGTTTATTTGAGCTGCTAAATTCTGCCGAAGATTCTTATTTTCCGTTTTTCATTGTATCGCTCCAAAGATTACTGAGACTTGTTTCATTAGTCATTGCGCTATTGCTCCCAGGAGCATGGATTGCCGTTACATCCTATCATCCCGAACAATTACCTGTTCCACTATTGGCAACCATTTCAATGGGGAGATACGGTATACCCTACTCATCAGCGTTTGAGACCTTTCTTATGCTAGTTATGTTTGAGTTATTTCGTGAGGCAGGACTTAGACTGCCCAAAGCCGTCGGTCAAACTGTTGCTGTTGTAGGTGGAATTATGGTAGGGGATGCTGCCATCCGGGCAGGACTCACATCACCAAGTATCCTTGTCGTAACGGCCGTTTCAGCCGTTGCAAGCTTTGCTTTGGTCAATCCAGCATTAACATATTCTATAACTGCTTTAAAATTTTTAATCATGATTTTTTCATCGATTTTGGGTTTCTATGGTTTTTTTCTTTCATTATTTGGAATTTGTCTCTATCTAACGTATATGAAGTCATTCGGTGTCCCTTATTTATTACCTGTTTCACCGTTTAACCCTCGAGAAGTTATTTCAGCTATTTTTTCAAAACCATCTATTTATGATGATGACAAACCAAGTAGAATCACAAAATCAAAACCAATGAAAAGAGGAGGAAAAAGGGGTGACAACTAAAAAGATTGCTTTTTTGTTGTTATGTTCAAGTGTTTTCCTCACAGGATGCTGGGACCAGAAAGTGATTCAAGACATTTATTATGTTGGAACTGTGGGGGTTGATTTTAAAGACAACAAGTATACAACCTACCTGCAATTATTGGACTTTTCAACCATCGCAAAAACAGAACAAGGAAAATCAACTGAAAAAGTCCCAAGTTGGATTTTGACGGGGTCGGGAGAAGACTTGTTTGATGCGATTAGGAATGCCAAGAAAATGTCACAACAACCGATTGTTTTTAGTCATGTCAGCAGTTATATTCTTACAGATGCAGCTCTAAAGCATAATTTTCAAGATACTTTAGACTTACTGCGAAGATATCCAGATTTTAGATTAAGTGGATGGATATTTGGGACCAAAGGCGATTTAATGAAGATTTTAAATACAACACCTATACTCAATAATTCACCTTTAACCCTTATCGAGCATACTCCAAAAGGGATTACTAAACAATATCATCGTATTTCACCTTTAGAAACATTAGATTTCAATCGGCAATACAGAGATACGGCACGAACACTTTTGCTGCCAAACTTATCACTAACAGATTCATGGTACAGTGGAGACAAGTCAAACCTAATACCTTATATAAATGGGGCTTTTTTGTTTCACAATAAGAAGTATCATGAGTGGTTTTCGGACGAATCACTCAGGGGGTCCAGATGGTTAACATCGAATACAAAACGGTCAATTTTAAAGGTTATGGATGATAATAAAAACACGGCCCTTGAAGTGGCCGTTTGGAAAATCAGCCCCAAAATTATAGTCAATGAAAAAAAAGGGTTCCCTCAATTTGATATCCATATAAAGGGAAAAGCCACGATTTTGAATTCACTAGAGAAACATAAAAATTCTCAGCAGCTAATACAAGATGCCATCAGGAAGGAAATACTTACAACCTATAATCAAGGGCTAAAAAAGGATATTGATATATTAAATTTAGAAAACACGCTGTACCGGCAAAATCATCAACTCTGGAAAAAGGCCGTAAAAGAAAATCCGTTAGCATTTCGGAAATATCTACTTAGACATATTACAGTAAATATCACAATTGAGAATACAGGAAAAATACATTTATAGAAAACATGGAGTAATCAGAGGGATACTAGTTTTTACCCACAAGCGCATACAATACATAATCCCTCCCTGCTAGGGAGGGATTATGTATATTTCCCCTTTGGGATACACCGGCTCTCGAACGGGCACGTGTGGCTCCAGCATTAGTGGACTACGATTTCGAAAACCGCCCAGTAGATTAATAGAATATGTGTTGTACGGTAAAACGCCTGAATCATAAAGATTCAGGCGTTTTTGCTATTAAAATGAGGCATGAGAACCGTCCCCATGCCTCACGTATGTATATTATGAGGCTGGTTATATTAATTATATATTTTTAATAACTGGGGGATATATATGAATTTACAATCTGGAACTTATTATTGGCCTACTACTTTTCCTGATGCTCCCTCGTACCCGGCGTTGGAAGAAGACCTATCTTGTGATGTATTAATCATTGGGGGCGGAAGCTCGGGGGCACAGTGTGCCTATTATCTTGCTGATGCAAATGCAAATTTAGAGGTGGCTGTCATTGAAAAATCAACCATTGGCAGCGGCAGTACTAGTACAAATACCGCCCTCCTTCAATACTCCGGCGAAAAAATGTTTACAAATCTGATCAACACCTTTGGAGCAGATTACATAAGAAGGCATTTACAATTACTAAAGGAAGCTATTAATGAAATTGAAGCAGCCTCAAAGAAAGTCACAATTGATTGTGAATTTAACAGAAGAGATACCCTTTACTCCGCTAGCTGTCCAGAGGACGTTGAAAAACTAAGAAAGGAATACGAATTTTTAAAGCAGCATAACTGTGACCTTACTTTTTTAACAAAAGAAGAGATAGAAGCAAATTACCCATTTAGCAGGGATGCTGCTATTTACTCATACAATGATGCAGAAATCAATCCTTTCCGATTCACCCATGCGTTATTGGATTACGCCGCAAGAAAAGGAATCCGTATATATGAAAATACGGAAATGAACGGTCACCATTATGATAAAGAACGAGGAAAGATGATTGTTTCTACAAAGAATGGGAGTTCGATTCAAGCACGCTATCTTATTTTGGCAGCGGGTTATGAAGGAATGGAAATCAAAAAGGAGAAAAAAGCCTCCTTTGTCAGTACATATACGGTCACAACCAATCCAGTCGACAATTTCTCCGAATGGTATTACAGGACACTCATTTGGGAAACTGCTCGTCCCTATTTATACATGCGGACAACTAGAGATAACCGGATTATTATTGGAGGACTTGATGATAATACTCCATACCCTGAAGACCGCGATAGTAAGCTGATTCACAAAAAGGATAAACTGATTGAAGAGTTTAATAAAATGTTTCCCACTATTAAGGTCCAGCCAGAATATTATTTAACTGCATTTTATGGTGGCATAGCGGATGGTATTCCGATTATTGGCCAATATGAAGAATATCCTAATAGTTATTTTCTATTTGCCTTTGGTGATAATGGGACGGTCTACAGCCAATTGCTGTCGAAGATTATTGTAAAGCAGATTGTCGAAGGAAACTGTCCTGATTTGACTCTTTACTTGCAAGACCGCCCTTTGCTTAATAAGGGATGAAAAAAATGGGGATGGTTTTCCCCATTTTTCTTGTTTTTTGCGATTCTCCACTCCTCAAAAGCAGTGCCTCTCACTCCCTGAATAGTGTCGTAGAATTCGACAAAATTTGGGAGTAACAAGCTAAGTATTCTTTTAAAACTATTTATTTGTCTTGAAATCAAAGTCACCGGTAATCGGAGGATTTACACCAGCGTATGTCGACTTAATCCTAGTAAAATTCAACCCAATTGTTTCAAACATATTGTCAAAGTTATAATCTGAGATCAGGACGTCGAGTAACTCAATTGTGAGAATAGGTGTTGGGGATTCACCGCGTGATACGAACACGATTTTGCAATCAGCACTATGTCTTCCTGTCAACAAATCCTGAAATATTGGAACAGAAGAAGAATCGTAGCTTTTCTTGACAACGAACTCATTGAGTGAGGGTTTCCCTGTACTTCCTCCCCCGCCTGCTCCTGTACTGAGCACTTGAGAAGCATCAAATTCAACTCCAGTTAGTACGATCCAATCTTTATATTGTTCAGCTGAGGACTCTCCTTTTATATTACCCAATTTCATATAAACATCATAATTAAGAGCAGGACTTCCATCACCAGCAGGCAATGAAACTCCTGGCGGTCCCTGTGGTCCAACAGCACCGTCTTTTCCGTCAGTCCCGTCTTTTCCTGGAGGTCCTTGTGCCCCCTGTTCTCCCTGTGGCCCCTTTACGTTCCAGGAAATCATTTTCTCATTTGGACCACATGATGTATCTTTGTCAACCAAACGGATTTGTCCATTGTCTTTCGTGCAAGCATAAAGTGTTTGGTTGTCATCATCCTGCTGTGCAGCCGCATAAACGCCAAAGCCTGAGAAAATTACCACGATTACACTTAACAAAATGGCAATGGTCTTTTTACTAAGATACAATACGTCTCCCTCCCCTTCTGAATATTACAAATGACGCACTCCCTACTAACTATATTTCGTTAGGATGGCATATATGTACGGTTCTGTGGGCTCTTTAACTACTATGGAAAAGATTTTATTACTTACCAATACCTAACCCTTATAAGGCTATTATAAGTTTTTCCTTTGCATGTAAAGCACTCCATAATGCTGATCTTCCTTCCATGCTTTCCTATTCTCAAAATCTGGGTGCATTTCAACCGATGCGGTGGAAGCACAAAAAAACTCCCTCAACTCTTAGTCTGAGGGAGCATAACAAGTACTTCTATATTAGATTTTTCTTGCAGACATTATAAAATTCTTAGGAATTTCCCACCAAATCGAATCCAGAATAAACTGCTGGCCACATCCTCAATTAGAACCCTACTCTCATGGCATCTGGATCCGATCCAGAGCGGCTGTTTTGGTTGAGTCCATCAATTTTTTCCATGTCTTCTGCGGTCAGTTCAAAGTCAAATACATCGGCGTTTTCAATGATGCGATGCTCTTTGATGGATTTTGGAATTGTTACGACGCCATGTTGCAGATCCCAGCGCAGGATTGCTTGTGCAACGGATTTATTATATTTAGCCGCAATATCTTCCAGAACTGGTTCATTTAACAGTTCTCCTTTCTTTAATGGCGACCATGCTTCTAGTTGAATTCCTTCTTTTTTACAATAAGCGAGAAGCTCTTTTTGAGTTAAATGGGGATGGAATTCAACCTGGTTGACCATTGGTTTAATTTCAGCGTCTCGAATCAAATCTTCTAAATGATGAACATGGAAGTTACTGACGCCAATGGCACGGACACGACCGTCTTTGTATAGCTTTTCGAAAGCCTTCCACGTTTCTTTATATTTATCAACACCTGGCCAGTGAATTAAATATAGATCCAAATAGTCGAGTCCAAGCTTGTTAAGACTTGTTTCAAACGCTTCTAATGTGGATTCATATCCCTGTTCGGTATTCCAAAGCTTTGTTGTAATAAACAAATCCTCACGGGGAACGCCGGATTCACGAATCGCCTGCCCCACACCTTCTTCATTTAAATAGATCGCAGCCGTGTCGATGCTGATGTATCCGTTCCGAATTGCCGCCTTTACAGACTGAATTACCTCGTCCCCTTCACTTACTTTAAAAACTCCTAAACCTAACCACGGCATTTCCACGCCATTAGATAAAGTAACCGTATCTTTTAAACTTGTTGGCATTATGAATCCTCCTATCAAAAAAAGATTTCACTGAGGATATTCCTCTCCATAAAAAGAAAATACCACAGTCCTAATGACTATGGTAGCCCCCAATTTTTTAACTTTCATATTTATTGAAAAAAGGGACTTTCAGGATCAGTCCTTTTTTCATTCGATGTATTAGAAAAGTTATTGATTTCCGCTTTTTAGGAAATATTATTCCATAATGTATGAATGTAAAATTGGAGGTTGTCCTAATGGATGATAAAACACATATTCCCTTAACCGCCGCGGAAATGTCTGGTTTATGGACTCAATACATGGGTGATACAATAATTGTTTGTATGAACAGCTATTTCTTAGAAAAAGTAGAGGATGAAGAAATACGTCCTATTATTGAATGGACACTTGATACAGCAAAAGAGAATATTTCCATCATGCAGGAACTGTTTCAAAAAGAGAATTTTCCAATACCCATTGGATTTACAGAACAAGATGTCAATACCAAAGCTCCAAGACTTTTTACAGATACTTTTTTCTTAAAGCATTTAAGTCAACTGGCAGTATTTGCCATGACAGCCAGCAGTGCAGCACTAACTGTTGCGACACGTCCAGATGTTGTTGCTTTTCATAAGCGAATCTTAAATAAAGGGGTAGAATTGCAGGATCGAACACGTGATTTAATGCTAAAACAAGGGATTTATGTAAAACCACCTTCTATACCTATTCCTGATCAGGTCGATTTTGTAGAAAAACAGCATTATTTAACTGGTTTTTTTGGGAAAAAGAGATCGATTAATTCACTAGAAATCACACACTTATACTTAAACACTCTAATAAATGTGATTGGTAAAGAATTAGTAACGGGCTTTGCCCAGACCGCTCAAAATGAAGATGTAAAACAGTATTTCTTAAGAGGAAAAGAGCTTGCCCAAAAATACATAGATATATTTAGCAATTTTTTAACCGAGGAGGATCTGCCAGCCCCTATCAGTTCAGGTTCAGCTGTTTTAAATACAACAGCAAGTATTTTTTCAGATAAACTAATGATGTTTCATGTTACAACCATGGTTGCAGCAGGAATCGGCTATTATGGAACTGCATTAGCAGCAAGTCAAAGGAGAGATTTAGGTCTTAAATATATATCATTGATTCCAGAAGTCGCACTGTATGTGGAAGATGGAGCCAATATTATGATTAAACAAGGCTGGATGGAGGAACCTCCACAAGCAGTCGACCATGATAAATTAATACAACAATAATGTTCTACAATATGGGGTGCTCTTTTCTTAGGGGAGGATTATACGTATTTACAACGTTAATACAGAAAACTTTGTATCAATAGGTTTTAATGAGATTTAATCTACTTAGCGAAGATGAAACACAGGGACGGTTCTCATGCTTCAGAAGCAGAAGAACCGTCCCCATGCCTCAAAAAAAGGCTTAATCAAAAAATGATTAAGCCTTTTAACAGATTGGATTTTCTTAAACCATTTTTCTCTTTCTTAGATATAAGAAAATTCCACCTAAAACGACTAAAATAATACCGCTTGCTACTAGGTTAAAATGGTTTGTTGCTGTATTAGGAAGTTTATTTCCAGAACTAATATTCTGAGATTTGTTTCCATTTGCATTGGATTCATTTGATATATTTTCCGAGGAAGTTTCTTCAAATACTCCATATGCACTAAAATGACTTACTTGTACCCATACAATTCCATTAGTAGAATCATATTTAGCAGGAATGATCTTCTCTGCTTTTTTCCCATTCTTGTCAATATAGTAAACCGCAACATTTTTCCAATCTTTAACCTTTGATGGATCAACTTTAAATTTTAGAGTAATTTGATTATCTTCAAATTTATCAATAAATGCTCCACTTTCGGTTTGAATAGAGAAATCAAATACTGGACCTACTGCACCCGCAAATGATTTTGGAAGTATGGTTAACGTTACTTTTTGATTAAGCTCTTTCAGTATAACTAACGGTATTTCAACTTCCACATCGCCTTTATTTACCTTTACTTTGGCATTTGGATTTGTCCTTAATAGATCTTGGACCTGATCTGTGGTTAATTCCAAGCTTAATTGAGGGAATGTTGAGAAATCAAAAATGATTTCTCCATTCTCATTCATTAAGCTCTTGTTTAAATCCTTATAAGCGCTGTATGGTTTCTGCGGCGGAGCTTGTTGAGCAACGGTAATGGCAGCAGCCGCTGAGTACATTTGATTTTTCGTTTGAACTGTAATGGTTGCATTTCCGGCAGCGATTGCCGTTACTTTACCATCTTGCGTTACCGTTGCAATTTTATCATTAGAGCTTGTCCAAGTTAGTTCTTTGTTTTCAGTGGTGTCAGCTGGCAAAATGCTCGCATTTAATTTTGCCGTATCCCCCACTTTAAGACTGACTTGGGCTTGGTCGAGCGTAATTCCTTCAATCGGTTTAATAGGATCGACTTGAAATTCGTTTACAGAGACGGTTCCGCTGACCTCGTTTCCTACTAAAACAAGCGGACGTCCTGTAGGACTTACCTGAGGTGCAATAAATTCAAGTCCTTCTGGTGATACATCACCCGCAACAGCTTGGGAAAAATCTCTACTATTAACATAGTTTACAAATTGAACATTTTCTGGATTGGAAATGTTATAGGTCATAACCCCGCCAATTCTCTCAAGTCCAACAAATGCATAGAGCTGGCCACCTATCATACCCACTTTTACATCTTCTGGCTCTGGCCCTTTTTTCGCACTGCGCTTATCCATTTTATTATCGTCATTTGACCAGTTAAAAAAGTCCGGATAACGCTCTGCTGTGATGGTTTCAAAGTCACTTCCACTGTCGTAAACCAGCTCCATTGTATCGGCTTTCCAAATAGAGAATGATCGTCCGCCCAAGGTATAAATGGCATCATTTCCGCGATCCGTGAATACTTCTAACTTCTTATAATCCTCGGAATTTTTCATTTTATCAAAAACTGCTTGTGCTTCTTCAGGTGTCATCCCTTTAAAAAGATTCGTGTCAAGGGTAATCGTATTCTTTACATCTTTAAAGTCTGCTACATTGATAAACGTTGGATCATCTTCAGGCCACTCCGTTGCATCTCCCTCATTAGCAGTAATAAGGTAATCAGTACCACCAATGTTGGCATAAGAAATGCCATCTGGCATATAAGACCCCAAAATTGGAAGTCTTTCAAGTTCTACTTTACCGTTGTTGGCAGCATCCAGTTCATTTCCGGGCAATGAATGGTCTTTATATCCAAGAGACTTTACAGATAATACTTTCCCTGCCTCGATATCAATCGTTGCAATGGCATTATTCTCTTGTAATGTAACAAATGCTCTTTTGCCATTGTTTGAAATTGCAATGTATTCAGGCTCCAAATCTTTGACAGCATCTGCTTTCGTTCCATTTTTTCGAATATGAACTTTGTCATCAATGACACTTTCGTCATTAAACTTTACTTTAGTTACTTTACCAGTTTCAACTTCGACAATCGTTACGGATCCTTCTGGGTCTACGGTTTCAAGACCACCACGCGGCTCCCCTTCATCAGCTGATAATATATACTTTCCATCAGCTGATATCTTAACCATATCTGGCTGTACACCTGTGTCGAATGTTTTTTGAATTTCTCCATCATAATTCATCACGATTATTTTTCCATTTTTTGTGTAATCGGACTCTTGAACGGTTGCAGCAATCATGTCATGGGCCGTGTTAACATCAATGCTTGTTACGTCTCCATATGTAAAAGTATCCGTGTTTACCGCATTTGCAATATTGATTGATTTATCTTTTTGAAGCTGTTGCACTGTTTCAGAAGATGTTAAATCTTTAAGACTAACAATATCAATTGTTTGTCCATAACCATTGATCACGTAAAATTTTTCGTTGTCAGAATTGTATTTAACAATTTCAGCAACTCCACCATCTTCATTTGTTAAACCCATGCTGTACCCAGCAATTTTTTTGACCTCTAGCTTATTTTGAATCGTAGTTGCAGCATTTGCATCATGCACATTCATTCCGATGCCTGAAGCTAGTATGATACTGGCTAAAAAAATCTTTCTGAACCGGGTGAACGTTCCGTTCCTCTTCATCTAATTTCCTCCTTATTTCTTCATCTTCCAATCTTTTATTACAAATTTAGACATATACAAGTAGTATAGAATATTAATATTTTAAAATTATGGGATATTTGTAAATCTATTGTATTTTTTTCGTAAAAAATAAGAGGCTGGTATCGCCCACCATTGCCCCCGGCTTCTTATTATTCAGTCCCTTTTCCCATTTCAAAAATTATTGGTACTTTTTTTAAAGTCGTGAAATATACTGATTTTAAAAATGAATGAATCATTCATTCAAAAGGAGAGAGCTAAAAAAATGGCGAATAATACTACTAAAAAAGACTGGAAGTTGCAGGACAAATATGTATTGATTACAGGTGCCACAAGCGGAATTGGCCTTGCTGCGGTCAAGGCAATGGCAACACGCGGAGCTAATCTAGGGATCATTGCTCGAAATCACAGCAAAGCAGAAGAAATTTCAACCCTATTAAAGTCGCAAACAAGCAAACCAATTAATGTAGATGTATTTATTGCTGACCTATCCTCCCAAAAGTCCATTCGCCAAGTTGTAGCGGAGATTCTTGAACGGTGTCCAAGGATTGATATTTTAGTGAATAATGCAGGCGCTTTATTCAATACCTTTCAGAAAACAGAAGAAGGCGTGGAAATGACCTGGGCTGTGAACCACTTAGCCCCTTTTCTCCTCACCTCACTGCTTTTAGAACGACTTAAGGAAAGTGATTCCGCTCGGGTGATTAATACGGCTTCTCATGGACATAAGATGGCAAAAGACGGCTTTGACTTTACCCATGTAAATGGAGAGGCCCTTTATAGAGGGTTTAAAAAAATAATGGGAGGACCGACCATACGCTATGCACAGACAAAGCTCGCCAATATCTTATTTACATCTGAATTGGCGCGTCGTCTTGAAGGAACAAATGTCACCGTTCATTGTTTCGATCCAGGACTTGTGGCAACAAATTTTAATCAAAATAATGGAATGATGGCTAAGACAACTATGGCTGTAATGAATCTTTTTTCCCGTACCCCAGAAAAGGGTGCAGATACGTTGGTTTGGCTGGCAGAAACAAAAGATGTCTCAAATCTTAACGGGAAATATTGTGTTGATCGACAACAGAAGGAACCGGCAGAGGTGGCAGCTGACAAAGAATTAGCAAGTAAACTTTGGAAAATAAGTGAAGAACAAGTTATGTTCTCGGTGAATGGCTGAATACATGCGAAATAAAAAAAGAAAAGAGTGAAGAAGATGCCTCCATTTAATGAGCAGCAACTAGACCAGAACCGTGAAGAACGAAGAGAACAAATAAAGAAAGCCGCCCTAAAAGTATTTGCAAAACGCGGAATTATTGGCACGAAAATAAGCATGATAGCCAAGGAGGCTGGCATCAGTCAGGGGCTTACCTATCGATATTACCTTTCAAAGGATGAACTTTTTATTGAACTTGTTAAGGATGCTATGGAAGAAACCGCCGAGGCATTTGCTTCATTGGAGAATATGTCGGGCTCTCCATTAGAAAAAATTAAAGAATTTACCAAGAAAATGCTCGATACAAGCAATAAACATTCGTTTATGCTCATACAGCAAGTACAAACCTCTGATGAAGTCCCAAACAAGGCAAAGGAAATTGTCCGACAATATCCAATCCCTTCTTTTATTGAGCAGCTGATTCCCGTTTTTAAAAAGGGGCAGGAGATCGGAGAATTTTGTATGGGCGACCCTGCTAAGCTTTTGATGCTCTATTTCTCGGTCATTTCCGGTTTGATGTTACTCCCGAATAAGGATGAGGAGGGTCATCAAGCCCTGGATGTAGATATTTTAATGAAACTTTTAAGAGAATAGCTTCTCATACGATTATTTCTATTAAGACTTCCACAGGGATGGTTCACCAAATTTATGTCATTCGGCAAAAATGATGCAGCAGAACCGTCCGAGACCACTGAAAAACGCTTACTAAGAGGAAGATTAGAGACATTTTCTATTAATGCAGAATTGTCTTTAATGAGACGGATTAATGACATTTTAATCTTCCGAAATGGCAACTTTATCTCTAATATACCGAATTTTTGCAATTTAAAGACATTTACGCTTCTTTCTTGGGCTGTTTTGTCTTTAATAAGCCTTGTTAAAGACATTTTAGGCATTTTCAAAGGTCACTTCGTCTTTGATAACCCAATTTTTTACAGTTTAAAGACATTTCCGCTTCTTTCTTACCCTGTTTTGTCTTTATTAGGCCTTATTAAAGACATTTTAACCATTCTCAAAGGTCTTTTTGTCTTTAATAACCCGAGGCATGGGGCAGTTCTCAGTGATTTTGAACCATCCCCATGCCTCAGAAAATAAATCTCTTATCAAATGAATTTAAACTGAACTAACAAGCCAGCCCGCAAGAACATTTATTTTTTCCAAAAAATAAGGAGTAAGCCGCTGGGAATTCTTGATTGACCCTTTGGACCTCTTTTGCAAACTCCTCCTCCGTTTGAGGCACGGGTGATAATCGGTCCGCCTTTCCTTGGGTATCAATATGAGCGCCCGGGGGAACAAACCGATTGGGTTCCAATACCACCCCATTCGTTACAACAGCTCCTGAAGAAATAAAACTTCCTTCCCCTATCAAAGCATTATAAACAATGGTGTTAAAGCCGACAAAAACATCATCATCAATCCGACAAGGGCCATGAATCAATGCTCCATGAGCGCATGAAACCTTATTTCCAATATAGATGGAATAATGTTTATTTTCCTTTTCAATATATCTATTTTTAAGACCATGAAGAATAACACCATCCTGCAAATTGCTATTGCTGCAGATATAAAATGGCGTTCCTTCATCCGCCCGGATACTTACGAATGGGCCGATATATGTATTACTCTGAATTGTTACATCACCCACAATATAAGTAAACGGACTTAAGAAAGCACTGTTGTGGATCCTTGGAAATTTTGGATAAGGATTCACTGAAGTTGGCGGATTATATCCTATATAATAACTATACATATTGAAAGGGCCATTTTGACTACCAGAATGATTCCACAAAATAAAACCTCCCTTCAATTCGCGAAAATTCTTCTTACTACTTATACGTGGAAAATTTTATTTCATGCAGTAATGTATATAGCACTTCTAAGCTTTTCAATGGGAAGGGAGGGTTGGACTACGTAATAGGGGCCAACAATATTTGATCCAATAGCAAGTGATGAGCAGTTCCAGAAAACCGACAATTAATTTATCCCCATTCGGAAGTTTTGCACGTAAAAAAAGGCCCGACTACCGGATAGAAGCTAGTCGGGCCTTTTTTGTATTTCAGGGATTGTTCAGCGGGACAGTTCCCTAAACATACAAATTATTCTTTTGTTGCAGCTTCAACAGTTGTATCTTCAGCAACTGCTTCGTCTGTAGTTTCATTAACTGTTACAACTGTTTCCGCTTCTTCCACAGTTACAGCTTGTACAGCTGAATTGGCAGCAGCGACAGCTTTAGCTTGCGCGCTTGCATTTACGCTAGCCTGTGCGTTTGCTTTGTTAGATAGGGATGGGTTTACTTTTTCTGTATCAACTGTTTCTTCTTCAGTTACTTCTGCAGTTTCATCAGTAACGACTTCTGTTCCAGCTTCAACTGATTCTTCAGTTCCTGCAACAACAGCATCAGCTTCTTCCGTGGCATCAGTTGTTTCTTCAGTTGCTTCATCAGTTACAACCGCTGTATCTTCTTCAACAGCTTCAGTAGCTTCATCAGTTACAACGGCTGCATCTTCTTCAACTTCACCTTCAGTGGTTTCATCTGCTACAACCTGAGTATTGTCTTCCACTGTCACTTCAGTTGTTTCTTCAGCTTTTTCTTCAGATGCTGCTTCTTCAGAAACTTCCCCAGAAGCATGGACAGCTGCGTTTGCATTCGCGTGAGCTTTAGCTGTATCACTTGCATGTTCGTATGCTTGTGAGTTTATTTTATTGGCAGCTGAAGGATTAACCTTAGGTTCTTTATCTGTGTCTGTGTCTGTGTCTTCGTCATCTGAATCTGCATCTTCTTCATTCTTCGAAGTTACGATACCTTCGTGATTATATTCGACCTTCTTTGAATCAGAATTTTGGTCGGCATTTTCGGTATCCTCTGCAGCGTCTTCAGAATCAAGATCTGTTGCTTGTACATCTTCCTTAACAGCCGCTTCATCTTCAACTGTTACAGGCTCTTCTGATTCCACTTCGGTTTCCGTACCTTGTTCTTCTGCAGTAAGGTCCGTATTGATGTCAACGTTTTCCTCTACTGCAGGCTCTTGTACAGGGGCTTCTTCGATTACCGGCTCTTCTGCAGCAGGTTCTTGTACTGGAGCTTCTTCCACTTTTCCAATCTTGCCGAGAACGGCTGAGTTCGGATTCGCATGCATTTTTGCCGTTTCACTGGCATGCACACTCGCTTGAGATTTGGCTGCTTGTTGTGCCTTCGGCTGTTCCTTCACAGCTGGTGTAGCAGGAACTGCAGGTTTTGTCACGTTAGCTTGCACTTGACTTTCGGCCTTTACTTGAACGGTGTGGTCTGGTTTTGCCTTATCAGGTCCAGCCGCCTCAGTAAAATGTGCACCCGCAAATACTCCAAATGATACTGCTCCTGCTAATACAAAAGATTTCATAACCTTATTAGTGTTTAAATAATGTTTCATTATTGATTTCGCTCCTTTAATTTTCGTATGCCGTGGCATTTAGCTTCGGTTAACGGTTTTTAAAAAAGGAGCTGCTTGCGGCGGTGGTGAAGGCGGGGCATTCACCCATTGAGTATTCAGTAATGCATGGCGAGAAAGGAATGGTTGGACAAGTCTTATTTCAAAGTACTTATTCCACTCAAACCACTTGTCTGCCAAACTGGCCGTTCCTATTCCCGTGCTAACTCGATCATTTGATGAGCCGCCGGTATTGGTTGAACGTTGTGTTGGGTTCATTGACTGATCGGCTGGAGGCGGCTCTTCCCTGCTTGAAGGAGCCTTGTCCTTTTCTACAGGAGCGGGCGACGGTGCCGCAGGATTACTTTTTGATATGTTTGGTTCTTCCTCTTGAGACTGAAGTCGATTTTTTGTCTCATGATCAGAGGGATTTTCAGTCATATCATATGTAAGTAGTTGTTTCGTTTTAAACCCGCTATCTTTTTCCTGAGCAGCTGCTTTTTTCTCCTGGCCTGGAGTATTTACGGTTTTCTCAGTCTTTTTTATATCTGATAATCCATACCCGTTCCCATTGGCCTGCGCCGGCAAAGTTCTTGCCGTTTCATTAGCAGGTTGAGGTGAAACGACCTGTTTAGGAGCAGCCTTTGAAGAAAGTGGTTTAACTGCCTCGCTATTTTGTTTCGCTTGTTCAGGTACTTGTACCGTTTTTTCTATTGGTTTAGCACTTTCAGCAATTGAAGGAACGTTAGCTTGTGCATCTGAGTTCTTCGATGTTTCAGAAGTTTGTACCATTTCTTTATTGGACTGTAACGCTCCATTTTGTTCACCCTTCTCAGCGAAAGCATTTCCTGGCAAAAATAGAGCTGCCCCCATCATAAGAGCTGGTATTAGAAAATGGCGGAAGTGCATTGTCTCACCCCCTTTCCTCTTAACGACATTTTCATAGACAGTATTCGGGGGATTCAAACGCTTTTCGACCATTTTTTCGCCCATTTGCAAGAAACGATTCCTTTCTCCTACAAGAATGATTCGAAAGAAGCAGGGGACAGTTCCGTGCTTCATTTGTTAATAGGTTTCTGGTACCTACACTGTTGGGGCGCTAGGAAAAATGCTAAAGAAGGGCTACTAAATTTAATACGGACCCAATCCCTCTGAAACAACCTTCTACCTACCGTATAAATAATTTTGATAAGAAAAAAGGGGTGTTACTTTTGAAATATTTAGGAATGACTATTCCATATTGAGGATATTTTTAAAGGACGAAGTACAAAAAAACAAGAATTTTGTCGAATAATATAATTGTTAAGCAAAAAGTCTGATTACAATAAGCAAGACAAGTAGCTAATTCCCCCAAAAATTTTTCGAGGTGCAAATATGTCATTAAATCTTAAAAGTAAAGTGGTAGACAAGAAAAAAAAGAAGGAAATACTTGTTCGTAGATTAGATTTGCTGTTGCAACAAAACAGAAAATTGAAGACTTATGGCAAAGGAAAAGAATCTTAAATTCCAGTTATCTCGGGCTTTATTAGAGATGAATTTTACTTTCAATCTTTCCTATCTTGAAACTCCCGCAAACCTTATGATGCAGTGATTCTTGGGCGCTGATCCTTATAAAAGGATAGCACCCGATATATTGCATAATCATATTCGAACTGTTCGTTAACACAACCATTTTAAAAGTTCCTCTTTCCCCTTTCCTTTTTATTTATCTTCTTCGACAATCCTGCCTTTACACACCAAGTTTATCTGCTACAAAAGAGCAACCATGCCCCCTCGTTTGTTTTTTTCATAATAAGGCGACACCTTGATTTATCATAGTGAAATTAGTAAAAGGGACCGCTCTCTTTAATGAAGTCTTTACATTCTTTTAACACTAGATTTAGAAAGAATACTTATTTTCCCAATATATTATAAGGAAGCTAGTTTAGGGGGGGATTTCATGAAGATTACTGTTGCTGGTGCGGGATATGTGGGATTGGTTACTAGTGCTTGTTTGGCTGATTTAGGACATCAAGTCACATGCATAGACATTCAAAAAGAGAAAATTGACTTGCTTCAAAACAATCGTTTGCCAATCTACGAGCCAGGGCTTCGGCATCTTTTGGCAAAAAATCTTCAAAACGGAAAACTGGTCTTTACAGTTGATCCTCATCTTGCCTATTCAAATACAGAAATCATTTTTATTGCAGTGGGGACACCTGAGAAATCCGATGGTTCAGTAGAACTAAAATATATCCATGAAGCTGCCCAACAAATAGCTCACTATATTGAAAATGACGTTATTATTTGCACAAAAAGTACTGTGCCAGTTGGAACAAACGACATAATTAGACAAATTATTGATAATCAAAAGGCGCCGACTCTCCGTGCCGAGGTGGTCGCAAATCCTGAATTTCTCCGAGAAGGCTCAGCAGTTCACGATTTCTTCCATGGCGACCGTATTGTGATTGGTACCGATAATCTTGAGGCAGCTTCGGTTTTGAAAAAAGTTTACCAGTCCTTAGCCATCCCCGTTATAACAACGGATATTAGGAGCGCAGAAATGATAAAGTATGCATCCAACGCCTTTTTGGCAACGAAAATCAGCTTTATCAACGAGATAGCTAACATTTGCCAAAAAGTAGGGGCTGATATTGAAGAAGTGGCTTTTGGAGTTGGTCATGATAAACGGATTGGTCATGACTTTCTTAAAGCAGGCATTGGTTATGGGGGTTCTTGTTTCCCGAAAGATACAAAGGCACTTTTAGGAATTGCCAGTGATGTTGAACATCACTTCGATTTACTAGCGGCTGTCATTAACGTGAATAACTTTCAACAATCATTGCCTGTTTTGATGGCAAAAGAAGCCATAGGCTCGTTACAAGGTAAAAAAGTAGCTTTGCTTGGATTAGCATTCAAGCCTGAGACTGATGATATTCGCGGTTCAGCTTCCCTTAGGATTGTAAACGAACTACTTACAGAAGGGGCCATTATCAGAGCTTATGATCCGGCAGCTATCCCAAATGCAAAGCGCGTTTTAGGCGATACGATTGAATACGCATATGATCTTAGATTTGCCCTTCACGAAGCCGAACTGGCGATTATTGCAACAGATTGGGCACAAATCAAAAATGCACCGCTTGAAGTATATCCATCATTTATGAAAGACCCGATTATAATCGACGGGCGAAATTGCTATTCACTTAAGGAAATTCAAAAGCATTCGCTTACTTATCTATCAATAGGAAGGCGCTGTATTTTTAAAGATAGTCTGATAGATGATAAAAAAATGCTGCATTTTTAAGGAGGAGGGATCATATGAAGATTGCCATTTTCACTGATACATTTTATCCGGACATCAATGGAGTTGCCCAAACCCTTAAACGATTGACAAATTATTTAACAGAGCAAAAAATTACCTTTAAAGTCTTTGCCCCAACTTCCACGGTAGAAGAAGATCTATCCGGACCTTTTCATCGATTTAATAGCCTGCCCTTTTTCTTATATCCAGAATGTCGCTTAGCTGTACCAAATCTTTTCGAAATCAAGTCAACAATCCAGGATTTTTCCCCTGATTTAATACATGTTGCCACTCCCTTTTCCATGGGACTTTGCGGTGTTTATCTTGCAAAGAAATTGAACATTCCTCTCGTTGGCTCCTATCACACCAATTTCGATCGTTACTTACAGTACTATGGTATGCCCTATCTTTCAAAAATCGCTTGGAAATATATGCATTGGTTCCATCGACCCTGTGAAAAATTGTTTGTTCCCTCCATTGATACGTACCAGCAACTAAAACAGCATGGATTTACCAATTTAGAGATTTTTCCTAGAGGCGTAGACTGTAAGCTTTTCCACCCTCATTATGATACCGCTGCTGTCAAAAGTCTCTATAGTTCTCAAGGAAAGTACCTGCTTACTTACGTGGGCAGGTTAGCCCCAGAAAAGGATTTGGAAACACTTCTTGCGGTTGCAAAATCGATTCCTGCAGAATTAAATGAAAAAATACAGTGGTTAATTATTGGGGATGGCCCATTACGAGAACAACTCGAAGCACAAGCACCAAATAACGTAATCTTTACAGGATACCTAAATGGAGAAGGTTTGGCCCAAGCCTATTCCGCATCCGACCTATTTGTTTTTCCTTCTTCGACTGAAACATTCGGAAATGTTGTTCTTGAGGCACTTGCCAGCGGCGTTCCCGTTATAGGAGCGAATTCGGGTGGCGTAAAGAATATCATTAAATCTGGTGAAATCGGAATTTTATGCACCCCGGGTAATGTAGAGGAATTTACAAAATCCATTATTCAGCTTATAAAAAATAGTCCACTTAGAAAGCAAATGGGGATAGCCGGTAGAAATTATGCCCTAACACAAAGTTGGAACAGAATTTTTGAAGATCTAATTTGGCAATACGCAAGTGTTATAGATAAACAGAACGAACGGAAATATGCTTAAAGAAAGGGTACACAGGGACGGTTCTCATGCACCACTTTTTATCTTTCGACAAAATGATGCAGCAGAACCGTCCCCATGCCTCAAAACCCATTTTCCACTAACCATTTCATTATGCTTTCTTCTCTTTTCTTAATATTGTCATGCTGTGCATCGTATTTATTCATTTTCTTCTGTACAACAATATTTCCATCTACCATAAACAGTATTCTTTCGGTTTTTGCTGCCACCTTTACATCATGCGTAACGAGCATGACGGTTGTCCCTTTTTTATTAATCTCTGCAAGAAGGGACATAATCTCTTCTGTGGATTTGGAATCTAATGCTCCGGTCGGTTCGTCTCCAAATATGATATCCGGATTATTTATCAATGCTCTGCAGATGCCAACTCTCTGTAGCTGTCCACCAGAGCCTTGGGTGATAGTATAATCGGCAACCTTTTCAATTCCTGTCATTTCCATTAGGTTTTTTGCCTTTTCATAGACCGCATTTTTATCCGCATCTTTTGAGACAAGTGCAGGAAACATCACATTGTCAATCAATGATAAATTTTTTAATAGATTAATATCCTGAAAGATAAAGCCCATATTTTTTAAACGGAGCTGGGCCAGTTCTTCTTCTTTCATGCTGCTGATTTCTCTGCCTTTAAATTTCACACTGCCGGAAGAAACACGATCCATTCCGCTTACATTGTACAGAAGTGTGGATTTCCCGCTTCCGGACGGTCCCATGACCGATACGAATTCACCTTCTTCTATATCCAGGTTGACATCCCTCAAGATATGAAGCTCATTCTCATTTCCTAATGCTACTTTTTTGCATACACTTCTTGCTTCTATTATATTAGTCATATTATATTTCTCCTTAACTTCTTAATACGACAGATAAATCATCTTTTTCGGCTACCTTACAGGACTCAAATATCGTCAATCCAACGGCTATAATCAGCGCTAACGGACAAAGCAGCCAGGTCTGCCAGATAATATGGACAAATTCAATTTTTGCCGCTCCCATATAAGACATGGCCGTACTTACAAGAAACTCCCCTAAATAATTCGAAACCAGTACGCCAAGTATAATTCCCGCTACCAGGACCATCATCGTTCCTGCCATATATTGATGACTAATTTGCTTGGACGTTAATCCCACACTTCGCATGATGGCGATTTGAGACATATCCTTTGATAATAGCATTCGCACGAATAATGCAGTAATCAATACAGCTATGATGAGGGCGATTACGATTCCGCCTATCACCACCGTGCTCATCTGTTCAATGAGATTTCCAAGAGTCTGATAGGTATACTCCTTAATATCATTTACCTGTGCAGAATCGTACGTATTCTGGTAGTAGTCCATTTTCACGCGTTTATCAACGCCCGGAGCCAGGTCCATGCTCACAATGTACCAAAGAATGGCCTCTTCATTTACCCCAAGACTCGTATGCGCCTTTGCTGTTTTTCCCCCATTTGTAATATCCTGATAAATACCCGTTACTAATAAAGTCTGTTCTTCCCCGCCAACCCTGACGGTTACTTCCTCTCCTACTTTCTTGTTTAATCCATCTTTTCCGGCATTGGCAAAGGAAAGCGAAATTTCTCCTTCCCCCTCAGGTGCTCTGCCTTCCAAATATTTTAATGGAAATACGGAAAAATCTCCGGTTTCAATATTAAGATAGTCCCAAGAACCTTCCGCATTTTGAACTGGGTAGGAACTTGTGATGTAGGTTGCAAACTTTTCAACATCATTATCATTTTTCAACTCTTCCTGCAGTTTTTTAAAATCTTCTGTAATACGATCGGTCCTTCGAAGATCGATTCTCATGTCGGATTTCCCTATTCCCATATATGTGGAAAACTCAGGGGAGTTCATGGTGTTAAAAATGTTTAAGGGGAGTATGACAATAAACGTACATACGATAAAAATAACAAACAGCAGTCTGTATAATTTGAATCGTTTCCCTACATCCCTAAGTCCGATATAAATATTGGTGCTAAAGAATTTGTTCTTAAGCAGCGAAAAACTGTATTTTCGGCTCTTTCCAGGCTCCATAAAATCTCTCCGTAAAGCTTCCACCGCAGAAATTTTATCGATTCTTTTCAATATTTTCTGGCAGTACATCACAATCATGAAATAGACAAGTAATGGAGCTATTAGCGATAGTACATATTTTAAGCTTCCCGAAAAATCGGAAGATAGATAAAGCCTCATATTACTGTTTAACAGATTTACCACTGTAAAGGACATTAGATAACCAATCAGACCGGCTGCTGCTGAGATGACTCTGTATTTGTTAAGATAGACCTTTTTTATATTTTTTTTGGATATCCCGATTGCTTTCATAACACCGATTTCTCTAATATCTTCATCAATCGTTGCGAGAAATGTAAGTCTGATACAGAGAGTAGCAATTACAATGAGCAGACCGCTGATAAATATAATGACAATCGCAACGGCCATATCTGACATGGCATTAAACATCGTAAATATTTTTCCTTCCAGCATAGGACCGTTTGCCGGAAGACCCGCATTGATATAGGCCACCTGAACAGCAGCAGCATCCCCGTTTTCATCTAATTTAAATTCGATCAGATATTCCAGTTCCCCAGCCTGCATTTCAAGCATTTCATCATAGTCTTTTTGATTGATCACAAACCGTTTCGATGAAGTAAGGGAAGAGTTCATCTCAAAGTCTCTTGCATAATCAGAAATGACAAACTCTTTCTCATACCCGCCACTTTTCACCGTAATCGTATCGCCTATTTTTAAGTCATGTTGTTCCATGAAATAGATGGGAACGGCAACGAAGCCTTCCTTAATATCCAGCTTATCGTTATCCAGATCCAAGATAAAATCAAATTTCTGATTCTGTACAACAAAGGAAATATCCTGTATCGTTCCTGCCATCGTTTGATTTTGGCCAAAATGAATATTGCTTCCATCAATATTCTGAAGCACCATCGTCTCCTGCATCGCAATATAGTCACGGTATTGTTCTGTAAATTGGTTAATCTCTGCCTGGTCATATTCTCCGGCATGCATCACCGTAATGTCAGCTGGTACTGCACGCTCCTGAAGAGCTGACATCGACTGAATCAGATTGGCAATGTTATTGATGGCACTGGCTGCCAAAATAACGGACATCGTGATAAATACAAAGACTGTTATTGATACAATTTTGTTTCTTAGGAAATCATTTTTGACTATTTTTAAAAACAATATTTTTCCTCCTTCCTGCCTGCATCCGATAACATTTTTTATCCTTGCCTCTATCCATCTTTTTCAAGTTCTTCGGAGGAATCATTTCCATCCACTTTTTTGATTCATAATATTCTTACATGCTGGCTTCTCAGTAGAATTAACGTGGAATTATTTTCCTTCCCACTAAAGTAATCATACAAAATGATATTAATAAGGTTAACCTGCTTGAGCCTAATTACTTACTAAGTCCTCAGCCCTATTTTAGAAAGATGACTATGAGAGGTTATTAGAAAAGAATCAATTCTATTAAAATAATACAAATTAAAAATGAGGCACGAGAACCGTCCCCATGCCTCAAAAAGAGAATTACACCGATTTATATGTTTCTTTGAGAAAAGCGATACTTCTATTAATAAAAGGTTCCTTTGTTTCTTCTAGTAATATATTGATGAAAGGTTTTTTCTGTTTTATCCATTTGAAGACAAGCTCGTAATTCAAGAGTCCCTCTCCGACCGTTGTGGTTTTCACAATGTTATTTTCAATGATAAAATCCTTGGCGTGAAGGATGACGATTCGGTGTCCAAATAGTTCGAGTGCTTCTTCGATAACTGCTTCTTGGTTTTTGTAGTTTTCAATCGTTAAATAATTGACTGGATCAAAGATTACCTGAAGATTGTTCGAGTTAACACTGTCGAGGAGCCTTTTCATCCTTGCAGGTGTATGGACAGGATGATTGATTCCCCCCTCTATGCCGACGATGACACCGAATTTCTCTGCTTCCTCCACAAGCTCCGTTACACTTTTTACTACTTCAAGAAACGGTTCTTCTTTAAAATTTTCCTTTGTATAGACGATATCCTGGTTAACATTTCCTGTTTCGGTTCCAACGACACTGCAACCAAAATCTCTGGCGAAACGAAGATGCTCCTTGAATCGATCCAACGCCTTTCTTCTTTCCTCCAAATCCGGATGGATCATATTAATATAACAACCCAAGACAGCAATTTGAATATGATTCACGCGAAACGCATTTCCGATATAATTAGCCATTCCAGGACTAAGACTGCCTAAGTCTGTGTTCATATATGGAAAAGTTTTGCTTAGCGCTAACTGAACGGATGTCAGCCCTTTAGAAGAAATCTCTCTTACCAATTCCTCCAAGGGTAAGTTTTCAATATCATGTGCCCTTATCCCCAAATTCATGATTCATCCACCTCTCTATTGAATAGAAAAATAAGCCATATCGTTAATCGATAGGGCTTATTTTAAATGTTATCGCTAAAGTTTCACTTCAAACGGCAGTGCTGCATCGACTACTTCACCGTTAACATAAACATTTCGTTTTTCCGTTTTCGGCAAATAGATTGTAACAGTATCATAAGGAAGCTGATAATTCCCTTCCATAGATACATTGATTTCCACACGATCTCTTGTAGTCTTCATATCTACTAATAGGAATGAGTACTCGCCTTTTGTATAATTTAATGAAACACCATCATCTTCGTAGAAACGTTCGCTCTTATGCTCTTCCGTTAATGAAGGATAGATCCGGATTCCTCTTTCATCCTCGGATTTATTCTTAAACGTAATTTTCCCATCACGAATTGGGAACGCTGAACCTGCCTGTGCAAACAGCGGAATCACGTCGAGCGGCGCATTTACAGTAATGATTTGACCGCCTTCATACCATTGATCAGAATTCATATCATACCAGCCACGATCGTTTTCCGGCAGATACACACTTCGTTCAACAGCCCCTTTTTCTACTACACTGCAGACTAAGAGATTTTCACCGACCATAAAGTCATCATTTTCTTCGAACGTTTTTGGATCATGCTCAAAATAATAGAAGGTTGGCGTAAGGATTGGTTTATAGTCCTGATGCGCTTTGGAAAGCAAATGATAAAAGTAAGGGATCCATTTTACGCGTTCCTTCATAAATTTCTGGATGACATCGCTATGTTCCGGATACATCCATGGAACATTTACTGTTTGATCATCATTCCAGGAGTGAATCGTAAATCTTGGGTGGAAAATGCCATTTTGAATCCATCTTATCAATAATTCAGGCTCTGGAGCCAAGCCGCTAAAGCCCCCAACATCATGTCCTAAATTATATACACCTGACAGACTCATGCTTAACCCCATCTTGATATTAAATCGCAGTGTTTTCCATTCCGTAAAATTATCACCCGACCATGTTTGTACATAACGTTGCATGCCAGGACCGCCAGATCTTGAGATTAGATATGGCCGCAAATCTGGAGCAAATTCTTTTTGCGCTTCATAAGAAGACTTGAGCATTAACAGCGTTTGAATGGGTTTAATGTAATCAACAGGTATACTGTTGCCAAAACCATTTGCCGTTGCACGTTTATCCCAAATTTCAAATTCATTGTTATCATTCCAAGTGGAGTCAATTCCGAAAGACAGGAGCTGCTCTTTCACATTGTCCTTCCACCATTGGATCGTTTCCTCATTCGTAAAGTCAAGATAGGATCCATTATCATCCCAAAATTGAACGATTTCCGGATCTTGACCATTTTCCGACTTGATGAACATTCCCTTTTCAGCAAGCTCATGATATTTAGGATGATCCTGGAGTAAACATGGCTTAATATTGGCACATACATGCAGGCCATTGTCATGGAAATGCTGGTTCATTGCATACGGGTCCGGTATTTTGTCATAATTCCAGTTAAATACATATCTCTTTCCATCAATGGTTGTATACCCGGATGACAGCTGGAAGGAATCACACGGAATATCGTATTCCACACAGGAATCAACAAATTTCTTTAGTTGTTCTTGTGCGTCAGGTGCATCCGTATAGGTCATCGTCGATCCTGAATAGCCGAGGCTCCATTTTGGAGGAAAAATTGTCTTTCCAGTAAGCCTGGAGTATTTTTCAACGACGTTATGAATTTTTGGACCTAAAATAAAGTAATAATCAAGATCTCCCTTTACCGCTTGATAATACCGGTATAAGCCGTGATAATTATCAAGTTCAGCCCCCATATCAAAAATAGAGTCGGAATAGTTATCATAAAACAGGCCATAGGATATGTTTGTTTTTTGATTGTAGGTTAAATAATATGGAATATGTTTATAAAGCGGATCAGTAAATTCTGCATCATAGCCCATGGCATCAATCGTTTTCATGATATAACGTTTTCTTGTCTTATTGAGATTCCCGCTTTTCTCCCCTAAGCCGTAATACTGATCATCCTTGTAGCGTTCAAGATAATGAAAAACACCTTCACCAAGCTTGTTATTGTAGTTATAACTCTGAGTTTTGCGGTCATTCGCTACTAAAATTTCCTCACCGTCTACCTTTGCATACCAAGCTATTTTAAAGCCCTCTAATTGAATGACAGCCTTTAAAAGGCTCGTTTCAATGATTGCTTCCTCACTGCCGGCTACCTTTTGATAGGCTGGCAATGAGAAAGGTGATAAATCAAAGCGGTCCCTCCCTTCAAAAGGAATGTCTTCTGCAGCTGGGGCGATTGCCCAAGTTTTCGTTAAGGCAGGTTCTTGATCCGACGGCATAAATACTCTAAATAGATCTTCTTCCAGGACCATGAAGGTAACTCTTTTATTATTGCATTCAAAGATCAGCTGATTATCTTGTTCTTTTATCAAATCAAACTTCCAAGTCAAGCTCATGTTTTTCACCTTTTCTCGATTTTTAAAATAAAGAGATAAGCCTAGTGGATTATCTCTTTCGTAAACTTTTATTTTGTTAGCTATGATTTTATTAATCCTTCATACCAGAAGTGGCCATTCCTTGGATAAACTGTTTTTGGAAGATTAAAAAGACAATTAAGACAGGAATCATGGTCACTACTGACATCGCTAGAAGGCTTCCCCAGTCCACATTAAATTCTCCGATAAAATTGGATAGCGCTAATTGGACTGTATATTTGGTTGGATCACTGATGACCACCAATGGCCAAATAAAGTCGTCCCATCTCCACATGAAGGAAAAGATGGCCAATACAGATATAACGGGTTTAGCGATTGGAACAATTAGCTTCCAAAAAATCTTCCATTCCCCAGCTCCATCAATTCTGGCTGCTTCGATCAGTTCATCAGGTACCGTCAGCAAATACTGTCTAATCAGAAATACCCCAGTTGGTGTCGCAGCAGGAGGAATAATAATACCCCAAAGTGAATTGTAAAGGCCAAGCTTACTAATCACTGAAAAAATTGGGGTCATGATGACTTCAAGAGGAATCATCAATGTTGAAATAAATCCGATTAACAAAAACGTATCCCCTTTAAACCGATACTTACTTAGAGCATAGCCTGCCATCGTGTTAATTATTAATGTCAGGATCGTAGCCGTTACCGTTACAAACGTACTATTGAGAAAATAGGTGCCAAAATTCCCTTTTTCAAATGCTGCAAGAAAGTTGTCAAAGGTTGGTTTACCCGGAATAAACTTAGGTGGCAAACTGTATAATTCACTAGAGCCTTTTAAGGATGATAGCATCACCCATATGACTGGAAAAATAAAGATACAAGCTAGAACAATCAAACCTACATATAAGAGGATATTCGACTTCTTTTTCAATCGATTGTACCTCCTTTTGTCCATTTAAATTGAATGATAGTAAAGATGGCAATGACGACAAACAGAACAACTGACATTGCACTTGCGTAACCCAATTCGCCTTTTTTGAAACCATATTCATATATATATTGAACAAGGAAAGTCGTTTCTTTACCAGGTCCTCCCCCTGTCATAGCCAAGACTAATGGATACTGCTTAAAGGATTCGATAAGCAATAAAATTAATACTAACAAACTAGTTGGTTTTAATAATGGTAATGTGATGCTCCAAAACATTCTGAACTTCGAAGCCCCATCCATTTGTGCTGCTTCATAATATGAAGTAGGGATACTTTGTAACCCCGCCATAAAGATCACCATAAAAAATCCGATTCTTGCCCAAATCGTTCCAACGACAACCGAAATCTTTGCAAACACTGGGTCGGATAACCACTTTACCGGCTCTAACCCGATCGATTCTAACAAATAATTTAAAATCCCAAAGCTATCCCCAAAGATCCATTTCCAGGTAACACCCACAATAATCGCCGAAATCATCGTTGGCCAATAGAAGATTGCCCGAAAGAAACCTTTCGCTTTAATCTCTTTGATCAACAAATTAGCAATTAATAGGGAACAGATAAAAATAAGGGGGACTACTGCAAAAGCATATTTAAATGTATTGCTAAATATCTTCCAATACTCTGAACTATGGAACACTTCTTTGTAGTTTTCAAGTCCAATGAAGTTCATTTCAGATAATCCATCATAGTCTGTGAAAGAGTAATAAAGCCCTACGAAGGCAGGAATGACAATGAAAATAAAAAAGATTAAAAAGTTTGGAAGCACAAACAAATAGGGAGCAATTTGTCTTTTCAGTTTTTCTGTTTTAAAGGAGAATTGTTTGGTAGTTTTTGTTTGTGTTTGCTCTTTGATTACTGGTTCCACCGAATTCACCTGCCTAGAATCAATTTTTTTCATTTTAATAGCAGTGCCCCCCCAAAATCTTGGGGGAGGCTGCCACTAAAAAGTTATTTAGAATCTGCAATAGCTTGCTTTAGTTTCTCCGCAACTTTGTCCATTGCTTCTTTAGAAGAGATCCCTCCACTAATAGCTTCTACAACTGCGTCTCTCATATCAGTAGTAACTTTGGAGATTACCACCTGATTTCCCCAGTCATTTGCTGCAGCTTCTGGTGTATTTTGTAATTCATTTGAAAATACTTTAAACATATCTTTACCAAACGCATAATCTAATTCACTGTTATCTTTTCTTGCACTTAAGAATAAAGATTCTTGGTTAAATTTCGCATTCACTTCTTTTGAAGCTAAGTATTTAATAAAGTCAGCAGTCTCTTTTTCTACTCCTGTCTTTTGGAAGCCCATGATATATTTGCCGCCAGGTACGGAAGAACGAATTTTTTCTTTAGGCAGATACGTAACGCCCCATTCAAAGTCTTTAATATCTTTGTAGTTACTTAACATCCAGTTACCGGCTAAGTGTGCTGCTGCTGTTCCAGAACGGAATAAGTTATTTGGATTTTCTCCGCCTAACCAAACAGACTCAGGGATGATTCCTTCTTTATGAAGCTTTTTAAAATAGTCTAATGCTGCAATACCTTCTTTACTATTAATGGCAGGTGCAGAACCGTCTTTATTAAAGATGCTTCCGCCAAATTCATAAAGTAAAGTAGAATATCTATGCGGTGTAAAGTCTACTAATAATCCGTATTTTGCTCCGCCTTTTTCTTTTACTTGTTTAATAGCCGACTCAAATTGATCCCATGTCCAAACGTCATCTGGAGATTGTGGAACTTGAACGCCAGCTTTTTCAAACAATGTTTTGTTATAGATAAGGCCGTTTGCTGTTACATCCATTGGGGTAGCAATAATTTTGTCGCCCTTCACGTAGTAAGGTTTAATAGAAGGAAGAAACTGAGAAGTAAATTTATCAACTCCCCCTACATATGGCCCAAGATCCATCGCTTGGTTTGCAAAAACTCCAGTATCAGTTACTCGTGCTAATGCAGGCGGCTTGCCACCGGCAATCATCGTTTTTAATTTTGTGGCGTAATCTGCATAAGCTACTTCAATTAACTTGACTTCCACGTTTTTATGTTCTGCTTGATAATCTTTAATGATTCCACGCATGACATCGCCTTCGACTCCATCAGTAAACCAAAGGAAATCCAATGTGACTTTTTTACCGTCTGATTTGCCGCTGTTGCTGCTGCTTGATTTTGAGCTGTCAGAGCATCCAACAACACTGATCAATAAAACGACTGCCAGTAATGATAAAGAAATCATTTTCAGCATTTTTTTCATCGTAAATTTCTCCCCTTTTTTGTTTTTTAAATAAGAAATTTATATGGTATATAAATCTTATCTTCTTAGACTGCAGCAAACTCAGTTTTCGCAAACTCCAGCGCTTCAATTAGCAATAAGATTGCAAGTGATTGCCCATAGGTCATTGGGCTGATTGGGATGTTTTTATAAAAATCATCATCTATCCCTACCGGGGTTCCGTATGAAACTTTTTGAAGTACCCCGTTTTCATCGATTTCCTCGATCACACCCTGTAATGCTTTCAAACCAATTTGTAGGTATTGTTGATCCAGATAGCCTTTTCTTACACCTTTAATGATTCCAAATCCAAAAGCGGCCGTTGCTGAGGTTTCTTCGTAGGAGCTTGGGTCATCTAAAACGGTGTGCCATAAACCGCTGTCTGCCTGCAATTTTGCTAAGGCGCTTACCTGGCTGAGCCATGTATCCAATAAAAATTCTTTGATGCCTTTTTCTAACTCAACAATTTCAAAAAACTCTAGTAATCCACACGTATACCAGCCGTTCCCTCTTCCCCAGCGGACAGCACCATAATTGTGATGTTCATTAAAATCCCAACCGTGGTAGAATAGGCCGGTTTCCTTGTCATATAAGTATTTAATATGGATGAGAAACTGTTTTTTCGCTTCTTCGATATAATCGGGCCGTTTAAAGTAAGTTCCGGCTTTCGCCAAAAATAAAACGGTCATAAACAAGGTATCAATTAAAATCTGTCCGTCGTTCGGATCACCTGTAATCATATGCTGCAAGGCTCCATCACCTGTTCGGATCATATCCTCGATAATCCGGGTGCTCCACTCATTACATACTTCAATGTACTTAGGGTTACCGGTTTCTTCGGCAAGGTGCATAAGTGTGAGCAGCGGTGCCATTGTATTGACGTTTTTTTCAGGAAGCCCTTCGGCTATTCTTTGATCGAACCAATTGGTTAAAAAGTTAAACGTCTCTTCGTCTTTTGTTAATTGATAGTACTTATATAAGCCATAAATCCCGACACCCTGCGGCCATTCCCACAAATTGATGTCAATCAGCCCGATCGGGAATTCTTCTTCAAAACTGTTATCACTTTTTAACGATTTCAGGGCATTCGTCACAAGCTGAACTTTCGATTCGATTAATGTTGAATCAATGACCATTTTTCCAGCACTCCTTCCGATTGCTGATTCCCATTTGATTGGATAACACCCTTTACCTTGAAAGGTCCCTGCCAAGAGCTTTGAACAAGGCCATGAATTGGATCTTGGAACTGGAACTCCTGCTGTTGCCTTTCCCATTTTACGTTTTTCATGGTTTCTTTAAACTGGGTAAAATCAGCAAATTGCTGTACATGGCTGTTGCGGATGATCCAAGTATTTTCTCTTCCAAAAGAGATCAGCTCGCGGTTTTTGTTAGCGCCCTCGGTCTGTAATTCCAAGCCGTTTTTCGCAAATAGGGCAACATAGGAATCTCCTATTCTTCCAAAACACCAATGCTCTGTTAATTCGACTTCCTCAAAGGCAGCGATTGGAAAATAGGCGTGCGTATAAGCGATTTCATTTTCAGGATTAATATTGTAATGAACGATGGCGAGATCCTGATATTGATCCACTTTCGGCAGGACTCCGTTTCCTGCCCAGAAACTTGGCCGCCCTGTCCCCAGTTCCGCTTCTTCTCCGGGATGATTAATCCAAACGATCGCTTCCGAACTTAGCGTAGAATGAACCACATGCTCGGAGTAGCCGCTTATTCCTGGCCGATATTCTACTGCACTTGAAAGCAGGCCATAACGATTTTTAAACGTATACAAATCAACAAATCCCTCAGGACCTTGATGATGCTTAAACAGAACGTTCTCACCATCGCTTAGCTGAATGAATGGACGGTAATCTGGCGGTTCATAGCCAGAAACCGAAAATGCTGCTGATGCGAAGGTGGCATTATTTAGGTTTCCTTCCCCATAGGCGATCCAGAGCAGGGAAGTTGTTGCATTGTTGTAATTTCCTTTTAATTCTTTTTCGTAAATCCGTCCGTGTGAACAGGATACATAACCTTGATGACTATTTAACGCCATTACTCGGAAAGTCGTATCCAATGCCGTCTTAGCTGCCGCTTTTAACTCTTGATCATTTACTGAATCATAGATTTGAAAGAATCCCATCAGGTTAATTGGAATGTAGGCACTGGAGTTCCATTCGGCTAAACCTTCCTTGGCAAACTTTTCAAACCAGTGAAGCAGCCTGACCCGAGCCTTTTCCATGTGTGCAGCACCGGTGATGCCCGAATTTGTGAAGATTTCTTCCGGGAATAGTTGCCCTGCTAAGTACTCACATGTGTGGAAAAGAAGAGCATGATTCTCGCTAAAGAACCACATCACATCATCCCCAGGCTCATCGAACCAATACCGGTAATTTAAGATGGCCTGCTTACACTCGAGCCAAAAGCTTTCATTGAACATGTCTTTATCGGAAAAGTCTGTCCAGAACCGGAAAAGCTGGTTTAGGTAAAAGTCACTGCAATCAAACCTTGAATTGACCACATGCAGTGTCTCTCTAACTATGGATTCCACTACTTCTAAATCATTCCCTGTTCTAGCCAGCAAGTAGGCGCGATGAATATCATGGTTCCCATACTTTGCGATAAAGGCTGCAGCCTGCTGTTTTCTTGCTTGAAGACTGTCCGGTATGGCCTTGGGTACGAGATGTTTTGGATACAATTCAAGAAACATTTCCTTTTGAATGGAAACTGATTGATATTGAATCGCTAGGGATAAAAGCGCATTGCCCATTCCGATTTGTTCTGCTTTTCCGAACACCACTTGTTTGCTGCCTGGTGGGACGATCTGATTCAAATCCCGTTTCTCTCCCCACCACTCCGTTTTCATCGTACAATTCAATTGAATTGGTTCATTGAGAGGGTTTTCAAAATTCAGGATCACGTCTCCCTCCGTCACTGCATCGCTCGGAAACCAGGCGTTTTTTAAGGCATCTTCCAACCGGTGAATGTCATCTGCCATCATATCGCCAATCGGCATCACGACTTGCAAGGCATCCTGTCCCAAATAATCCATCCGAAAGTAATACAATGTATCCCGTTCTGCCAGATCCTCGAACAGAACTAAAAATTCATTATCGCCTTCCTGAAGCATAACCTCAAATTGGATATTCTTTTCTTCGTTTCTTGTATACGGAGAAAACGTCAAAACTTTCTCGCCATTTACCCAAAGATTCACACTTCCGCATGTAAATAGTTTAAAAGATACCTTTTGAGCTTTCGTTGTTCGGATGGTCGTTGCTGCCCACGATTTTAGGTGAGTGGGTTGCTGCCAAAAACCCGACCGTTCAACTTTTTTGTTCCTCCAAGGGAAATAGAGCTGCCAATTCTTTGTTGCGGACTCATAGGTTAGCGGTTTCCTAGGAATAATTTCCGATAGGTCAATTTTTTCCTTTATAACCTTCTTTTCTGAGTCGATGAATTCTTTTCGGCTAGGATTTTCAAAGACCGCAAACCCCTCGGTCAGCCAGCGATTCAAGTCCCCTGTATAATTCATGGTTATCTTTTTAAAGGATTTTTCCTCTTCAAAAGTCCCTGCCACCAACCAACGGTTAACAGCTTGATTATGGCTTAAGGGATATATGATCTGGTTCATTTATTTCCCACCCTTATTTTGGTAGCGTTTGCAAATAAGTGATTAAAAATAATTTTCTTACTTTTAATTTTATTTGATTACAAAAACTAGATTGGTTGAAATATTTGTTTTAAATGTAGAAAATATTGCAGAGGCGAAAAAAAGTAAAAGAAAACCCCCGATGAAATTTTCATCCGGGGATTTTCAATGAATCATGGGAGTTTCTTATAATCTGAAGGTGTGGTTCTCATAATTTTTTTAAAGACTTGCCCAAAATATCTGGCATCGATAAATCCAACTCGTTTTGCCACTTCGTTGGTTTTTAAATCAGTGGTCGCTAATAGCTTTTGGGCAACCTGCATCCTTTTTCCAGTGATAAAATTACTTAAATTTTCACCTGTCTCCTTTTTAAAAGAACGGCTTAGATAGCTGAGACTCACCTGAAGCTCGTCAGAAATAAATTGCGCGCTTAAATCTGGATTTGCATATTCTTTATCCACAATTCTTTTTGCCAGTTCGACGACTCCGAGATTATTTTTATTCATCATTTCATAGAGGTGATTTTTGATCGAAATACAGGTATCCTTCATAAAGTCTCTTAGTTCATCGAATGTTTTGCATTGCTCCAGCTGCTCATAGCCAACAAACATTTTAAAATTTGCATCCCATTTTGCGACAATAAATCCAAGTTTGATTAATAGCTCTAAGCAATGGTTGACTACTAACCGCTTATCATAGGTATACTTAATTTCTTTGAGGATGGAGTCTAATTCATCGAGAATATCCTCTTGGTTCCTTTCCTCAAACATTTCTATGAATCTTGCTGATTTTGTTGTGACGTCTGGATTCGTCATTCCGTCGCTCATCTCATCATGAAAATGTACTTTTCCACTGCCTGTAAAAAAGCTTTTCGATAACGCAGTTAAAGATTGCAAATAAGAAGTATGGATGGAATGAATGGAAGTATAAATTTCGCCTATACCAATCAACGCTTTGATACCATTCCCCTCGATAGAATAGTGAAATATATCTTCCGACAGGTCTATTAATTGTGTTTTTATTTCTTTATTTGTCTTGTGCACTGGAAATGCGGGAAATACAAGCAGCTGCTGATCATAACTCACAAACCGGACTGCCACATTTTTCCCCTTACATATTTCCTCGATAGAGGTTCGAATCGATTCAAGGGCCTGTTTACTGTGTAAATTACTATATACCTCAATCGTAATAACGGCACCTTTTCCAAAGGTAATATGAAAGCTATCAATTCTTTGGTTAATAATTTCAGTATTTACGATCCCCTTAACGGCGATATCAAGTAATAATGATTGTTCGATGATAGGAATGCTCTCCTGTAAAGCGGATTCCAAATGCTCGTATTTTTTCTCTTTATCTCTTTTTTGTTCAAGAGCCTTTACAGCTTTTTTGATGACATTCCTTACCTCATCTATGACTGTCGGCTTAAGTAAATAATCAAAAACGCCACATTTAAGGGCCTCTTTTGCAAAAGTAAATTCATCATACCCTGATAATAGAATCATCATCATGTTTTTATAATGTTGCTGAACATAATCAGCCAGCTCCAAACCCGTATAACCAGGCATGACTATATCCGACAAGACAATATCCGGTTTCAGCTGGTCTATTTTTTCTTTTCCCTCATATCCATTCGCAGCTATGCCGCAAATGCTGCAGCCTAAACAAGCCCAATCGATTTTTTCAGATAAGCCTTTACTGATAAAGGATTCATCGTCAATAATAAGCACTTTATACATTTTTCTACCCCTCCCTTTGAACAGGCAAAATCAGTTCAAATAAGGTCCCAACATTCATATTACTTTCAATCTTTAGCCCATGCTCTTCACTGAACAATAACTTGATCCTGTTCTGTACATTTAAAATACCGTTTCCTGTCCCTTGTTTTTCATCATGTTGAACATAGCTTCCTTCGGAAAGGGCTTGGAGGGTATCTCCATCCATCCCCGCTCCATTATCAATGATTTGGATGTGTAATTTGTTGTCTTTCAAATATCCATTGATAAATAAATACCCGCCGCCAATCTTCTTTTCAAGTCCATGGATCATGGCATTTTCAACGATTGGCTGCAGAATCAGCTTTGGCACTAAACAATCGTTAGCCTCTGGATCAATATTGATGGAATAATGAAGTCGGTCTTGAAATCTAATCTTTTGTATTGTCATGTAATCATTAATATAGTTCATTTCCTCTTCAAGCCGAATACACTCTTGGTTATTTTTTATACTCGTTTTTAACAGTCTGCTCAACGCAACCGTCATTTTACTGACTTCATCAGATTTTCCGAACTGTGCCATCCAATTGATCGCATCCAATGTATTATAAAGAAAATGGGGGTTAATTTGGGCCCGCAGTGCTCTCAGCTGTGCGTCCTTTTCATTTATATCCTTTTGATAGATATCGGAGATTAAGGTGTTAATTTTATTCATCATTCGATTAAAACTATCACCGACTCTTCCAAGCTCATCGATCCGTTCTATTTCAACCTGAGCATTGAAGTTATCTTTTTCAACTTCATCCATGACTACACTTAATTTATTTAATGGTTTAACAATAGAGTTGGTACTAATCCAAATAAAGATAATTCCGATGATAATGGCAGCGATTCCAATTAAAAAGATAGTTTTCCCAATCATGGCAGGCCCTTGCGATATCTCATTCAAACTGACTAACGAAATAATTTTCCACCCTGTTAAATTAGAGGTATATTCACTTACAAGCATTTTCCCGTATTTCGGAATCTCAATATATGAATCTTTTTCAACTGAAGTATTCTCTGGATTGGATACCCATGATTTGACTCTTTTTACTTCTTCATCATCTGAATTAGATACAACCAGATTATTTTGGCGATCCAGTATGATGAGATGTCTCTCTTCAGCAGGATTAAACTTTTGGATTCGATCCTGTAAATACGATTTGTCCATTGACATCGTTAAATAACCAATTGTGTTCATTTTATCAGCGTTTACATCGTATATCATCCGGTTGGCTGTAATCAAAGATTGTTCAACTCTCCAGGTAACTTTCCCGCTCTTATCATAGATGTTCGGTCGTAAAGTATTGAAAAATGGATAGTTTCTACTATTTACGCTTCTCCTTATATTTACTCTTACATCTTCCGTATCGTAAAGACCGATTAAGTCTACTTCTTCAAACATCATGGTCTCATCCGCAACATTAGATAATAAGCTTTTATTTAGGAAATTCTTATCTGTTTCATTTTTATATTTGGTCTTCAATAGACTTTGTACATCACTATTAAATGATACTCCATCCATCACACGATTAAACGAATCTACCATATTATCGATACTTTTACTGATTTGCGTCACCATCACCGTATTATATCGGATTGCTTCTTTGACTTGGATATCGATGGCAATGTTGTAGGTAATGGCCGCGGTTAACCCGATAATCAGGCTGATCCCAATAGCATTTTGGAACAGCAATTGATTCTTCAAACGGCGAAATCTGGGGAACCGTACCAATCTCATTTTCTTCACACCGTTTTTTCGGAAGAATATTTATTTTTTATCTTAAAAAAAGTGGTTCTTGACACCCACATCATCATCATACTTGTCATGCTGCCCCCAAAGAATACGAGAACCGGCGAGAAAGCAGAAAATAGAAAATAAAGCAGAATGCTCGCCAATAAAATGGCAATGGTGCTAAGCGGACGATAGACTCCTAGTAAACATGCAAATTTAATCGATTGTAATAGGCTAATTTCGTATGTTACCAAAACAGGGAATATATAAATTAATAGGATACAATATATAATAGTTACCAAAACCACTAAGGCAGTCAGTATCTTAAACGCAAAACCTTCAAAGCTTGAAAAAAAGCTAAAATCAATATATAAAAAGATTCCTGCTATAGCGACAAATGCCCCCATCAAATTTACTTTGACAAAATACTTTTTATACGCCGCCCAGAAACACTTAAAAACCGGGAGATCCGTCTCCCCTTTAAGCCACTTTCTTGAGATCTCAAACATAGCAGCTGTTGAAGGGAAAAAGCCTAGTAAAATGGCTCCCAGTAAAGAAAATACAATCCATAGAACATTTAAAATAGCTAGACGCATAATCCATTCACATAGTGTATACAAGCCTTGAAGTAAGCCTTTCATGCATAAGCCCCTCTTTCTTAAGATAGCGACTGTTGAAATGAGTCCATTTATATTAATATAACAAAATAATAACAGAGCTTCCTTAACTTTCTGAACTTTAGCAAAAAGTAACAATAATAATCATTGGTTAGTTTTAATTAATACTATCTTCCGTTTAGTAACAATATTATTTGGTTTATGTATTTCTGTTTGATTGCGCTGATATATTACCAGATAACGAATCTGATACATTATTATTGAAACCGCTTACCAATTGATTCAAACTAAATATTCCCTAAATTTCATGATATCAAATAGCATAGAAAAAAATTGGTGGAAGGTTTTGAATCCTTTGTTGAAAATATTGAACTATTTTTCTTTTAAGCTAAGGGTGTCTTTAAGGAAAGTACAACTACTTAAGAAGCGATTGCCTCAAAATACCAGAGGAATAAAAAGAGATGACCACTGTTTACTTAAGGGGATTTGTAAGGAACCATGAACTCAAATCGTGCAACCTTTAGGATGGCTAAAGGGGCCTTCCGTTAATGAACCAGCCCCTTTAGATTGCACCAAAAGATTAGAATGGGTTCGTCGCCAGCATGCCTGCTGTTTTTACATAAATGCGTGGATGCAATTTTAATTGAGCAACTATAAACTCAGCAATGTCTTCCGGCTGCATATATTTTTCATCATTGTTTTCAGCGATTAGGTTTGTTTTTATCGCTAGTTCAGTAGCCACTGTGCTCGGGGTTAAGGCGGTAACGCGGATATTGTTTCTTCTGACTTCCTGTGCCAATGATTCCGTTAAACCAATAACTCCAAATTTAGATGCACTGTACGCACTGGAGGTGGCAGCCCCGTTTAGTCCATTTGTAGACGAAATATTGATAATGTCGCCACGATTTTTTTCGATTAATTGCGGAAGGACCGCACGCGTTACATAATAGGTTCCCATCAAGTTAACATCAATAATTTGCTTCCATTCCTGCGGGTCCATCTCTAAAAGTGTGGCAAATTTTCCAATGCCAGCATTGTTAATCAGTATGTCAGCTGTTCCCAGCGCTTCCGTCAATTTACTCACAGCTTGTTCTACGTCATCTTGAGAGGCAATATCCACTGCCGCGTAAGCTGCTTTCACCCCTAAACCTTCTACTTCACTTACGACCTTCTTTAATTCAGCCTCTGTTCTGGCAAGCAAACCGATGTTTACACCTTCATTCGCTAATGCCAAGGCTGCGGCCTTGCCAATGCCTCTTCCAGCACCAGTGATGAAAGCTACTTTTCCTTTTAATGATTGTGCCAATTTCAACAACTCCTTCCACATCTCATTATAGTATTTTGGGAAAATGATTCTAACTATATGCTCCCCAAACTTATAAATCGTCGATTTAGGAAGGAAACTTTTCATCCGACAAGTGTGAGGTGCTTTTGATCATAAAACCGAATAAATTGTGAAAAGGTCTTGAAAAAGCGGAGAACTAAAATTTTATATAGTATACTAGGGTATAGTAAATAGACGGAGGTGAATCCATACCATGAAGTTGAAACTCATCACAGCGCTATTATTGGCTTCCAGTTTATTGGCTGCTTGTTCTGGAAATAGCCAGGATCAAGGGGCCGCTGAAAAAGCAAAGCCGAGTGACGTTAAGGAAATGGTTGGCGATTACAGCGCACGGAAATTAAAAGCCGAAAATGCATCCATTACCTCTCAACAACTTATTGTTACGGACAAGTCTGGAAAAGAGACCAGTTATGATTTGCCGAAGGACGAATTTTTCGTGTCAATCGCACCTTATACCAATCAAACTCATCCCTGAACGAATCATAGCTTGACAGGTTGTCAAGGTGAACTAGCAAATGAAAAGTTTGATGTATATATGGAAGACAGTGATGGGAACGTAGTCGTAGACAAAACCGTTACATCACTATCAAACGGCTTTATCGATTTCTGGCTCCCACGCGATAAAACCTACAAGATTAAGATTTCACACGATGGAAAAAAGGCAGAATCAAAGATTTCCACATTTGAAAAGGACGCCACTTGTATTACGGACATCCAGTTGTTTTAGAGAAAAGGGTCAGTCCCCCACTCAGCTGAAGCTTTAAAGCGACGGGGGGCTGACCCCTATTTTTCGGGTCACCGGCCTACATAATTCCTCATTTATTTTTCCAAACAAACATTTGTTTAAAAGTAATAAAAATTCAACAATAATAAGCTTTCCATTCTTTTATGGTTAAAAACATTGTCGTTTACACCAACGTCTGATTAAATCTGGTAAAAACCTTAGTGCAGCGGGAAAATGGCGCTTTTGGGGGCAAAAAAATTGTTGAACAAACAAGAAAAAAGTTCGAAGCTACCTATTTAAAAACTTCAAATGCTCTTACCTTCGCCAATCTTCACCAAATTTCCCTTCTAGTAATCTACACAAACGTTTAGTTAAAAACTCTGGGATGCCTGTTATGAAAGTACAAACCCTTTACAATATCCTAAAATAATTGTCAGTTACACAATCGTTTGATTAAATCTATTCAAAACCAACTTGCAACGGGAAATTAGCTGCTTTTAATGGCAAAAAAATTGCCGACTTTTGGCTCCTAACAAAATAAATAGAAATTAAAAAATGAGGCACGAGAACCGTCCCCATGCCTCACTTTAAACCGTCATTTTCCAACTTGATAATGTCAGCCAGTTTTCTTTTTCTTTATAGTCAGGCATTAGTTTCCCTACCAAGCGCCAGAAGGAGCGGTCGTGATTTAGATGGACCATATGGCACATTTCGTGAACGACTACATAGTCAATGACCTCCCGTGGTGCCATTGCCAGTCTCCAGTTAAAGGTTAACTGCAGTTTTGAATCACAGGTTCCCCATGTGGTTTTGCTATCCGTGATCCGAATGCCACGTGGTTTTGTCTTGAAGTGGCTTTGATAGGAGGAGATGCTTTTCTCCACTAATGCCTTACATTGCTGGTAGTAGAATCGTTTTAGAGCTTGTTGTATTTTTTCAAGGTCATGCTGTTTTACATATATATAAAGCCTATCTTCTTTAAACTGCACATGTTCTTGCATAATAGTTATATCTTCAATAATCTCAATGGGATAGGTGTTTCCTAAATAAAGAAAACTCTCACCATGCTCATAGACCTTTTCCTGTGGCCCGTCCAGTCTGCCCTTCATTTCCATTAATTTTTGCTGAATGATGCCCCATTTTTCCTCTAATAACTGAAGCACTTTTGCATCAGATGTCCCTTTCGGAGCCTGGACTTCCACATTTCCATAACTATCGATCTTTATTCCTATAGACGTGCGATTTTTATACTTGATTTCAAAACGTATTGTAGCCCCTAAGTAGGTATGTATCATCTCATCACCTGCATGGCTTATCCTCTGTATTTAACCGCCAGCCCTTTTAAGAAGTTCCTGGCGAATTTATCGCCGCACTCTTTATAATTCTTGTGGCCTTCTTTTCTTAATAAAGCGCCGAGTTCCCCTTTTGAAACCGTGATTCCTGCTTCCTCAAAAATATCCAACATATCTTCAGTCGTTAATGCTAGTGCTATTTTTACTTTTTTCAACAGGAGATTATTGACGTTTGCACTTTTCTTAATTGACGGTTCGGATGTTTCAGGCTGTCCTGGTTTAGGCTCTTGCTTTCCTCTTTTATAGACAATAAATCCATTTAAAAACGAATCGAACATACTGTTATTACATTTGAGCTGTTCGTCGCTTTCATCATCTTCCTTCGTGAGAATCTTTATTACGTCTGGCACTGTTACATCCACACCGCCAAGCTGAAAGATCTCAGCCATTTCTTTATTTTTTAGTTCCAGCGCATATCTAAGCCGTATTAAAATATCGTTATTATCCACAATTGGCCTCCAAATAAAAAATTAGTGCGTTTCGCATATCCAAGCACCATTTGATTTATCTAATATTACAGGATTGCCAACCGGATTTCAAAAATGAAACATGGGGACGGTTCTCATGCCTCAATTTATTTATTTCTACAAAAATGATGCATGAGACCCGTCCCCCTGCCTCAACTTGTTTCTTACCAAATATAAAAACAGGAACATGAGCAGCGGGATGATGTAGCTGATAGATTCTAGTAGCAATGATGGTGGGCCGTCTTTTGTTATGATAATTCCCCCGCCGGTACTTCCAAGTGTTCCGTTAAAGATTCCGTAGCAGACGTTCAGTCCCCAGTGGATTCCGGTGTCAGCCCAGATGCTGCCTGTTTTATAAATGGCATAGGTGAGAGATAGGCCAAGAAGAAGGGAAAACAGCGTGTTGGAGAGGCTGAACCCTTCATTCCACGAATCATCAAGCGCGTAGAGCACAAGAGAGAGTATAAACACCCATTTCATCGGTATTTTTCCTTTTAAATGGCCAAATACGTATCCCCGAACGATGATATCGTTTAAAAATGAACCTACGAAAAACGTCAACATGATCATGAGCAGGGAAAGTATCATTTGAGAAAACGGCATTGCTCCCACAATCTCATATCCATTTAAGGAATATTCGATACCGTACTTGATTAGCCAAAAGGAAAAGCCAATCGCAAACCCCAACATCATATTCTTCCACCATTTTGGATGAAGGCTGATTCCGATTCTTTGAAAATCCTTTTTTGTTAAAAACAGAATTCCTTTCAATAACGGAAAAAACAGAAGGACCAATACAACCTGAACCAAAAATGAACTGGCTCCTGCAATTCCGACGTTCAAATAAACGTCTAAAATGATAAAACCAACTATTGCTTTGACAAAATAGCTCATGTTTCACTTCCTTATTTTATGTTTTTCTTCAGTACGCGCCAGCTAAATGAAATCTACTCCCAACTATAGGAAACTATTTCATTTTTTACCACAATTATATTATGATAGAAGCATTCTAGGAAATAAAGGAGTTTAGTCATGCGTCCTTCTAACCAGCAGCAGCCAATATGGGCATGGGTTGTCCTCATTGGCGGTGGATTATTTTTATTTACGTCTCTTCCTGGTCTACCCTTTATCATTTTCATGACCTTTTGGAAAGCAAATGAACTGAATTTCTTCTCGCTGATTTTTATAGTCATTTCATTAGCCATTATCACCGTTATCATCTGGGGAATGAAGCGGGCCTATAATGCACTGAGGGATTATAATCGGGCCAAAAAGGCCTATGAGCTTGAATCTTTGCAAGAACCAAAACTATTAAACAGTCATTCTTCTGAAACGAAAAAAACGATTTGGCCCTGGGTTGTGATTGGTCTTGGTGCTCTGCTTATAGTGGGTACAGGTCCAGGCATCATCATGTTGCCGATTGCACCACTCTTTTTAGCAGGTATGTCTACCGATTCAGGCACCACCCCGGAATATGTGCCATTCTTGATTATCGTTATCGGATATGGATTAATGGCTGGCTATATTATTCTTCTCATAAAAGCAATTAAAACTCTCAAAAGCAAAAAATAAAGTTTAATAAGCATGTCCTTCATTCGCGTGATGAAGGGCATGTTTTTTTTACAGAAACTAGCAAAGCAACAAGTAATTTAGGAAGATTCTATATTCCAGTTTCATATAGTTCAAACTGCTTCTGAGGCAAAAGAACCGTCCCCATGCATCGTTTACAGACTATTAAAGTAATTAATGTTTTTTTTACAATTCCTTACACCCCCTTTATTAACATACTGACGGTAGTTACCTATAATCATAGATAAGGAAGAACAAAAACAGCCATATAAGAGGAGGTTATTTATATGTTTCAAAATATCGGAGTTCCTGGTTTGATTCTTATTCTTGTTATCGCCCTAATTATTTTCGGTCCTTCAAAATTACCGGAATTGGGCCGAGCAGTTGGCTCAACATTAAGGGAGTTTAAAAAATCAACAAAAGAGTTAATTTCCGATGAAGAGCCAGAAAAGTCACAGCCTCAAAAAGAGGAAAAAGCAATTTAATCCAATCATTTTTGAGGGAGATGTAAGAAAGCTTGCATCTTCTTTTTGATAAGGAGGCTCTACATGAAAAAACAAGACATGGAACTTATTGGTCATATTGAGGAATTACGAAAACGTATTATTTTCGTACTCGGGACCTTTATCCTGTTCTTCATTTTGTCCTTTATCTATGTACAGGACATCTATTACTGGCTAGTCAAGGACTTAGAGGTGAAACTAGCCATTTTAGGACCGAGCGACATTTTATGGGTCTATATGATTCTTGCAGCTGTCGTCGCCATTGCAGGAACTATCCCAATGGCCGCCTATCAAACTTGGCTGTTTGTCCGTCCCGCATTGAAAGAATCAGAACGAAAAATAACGCTGGCTTATATTCCAGCACTATTTTTTCTTTTCATCCTAGGAATCTGCTTTGGTTATTTTGTCATTTTTCCAATGGTATTCCAGTTTCTCATCTCCATGTCCGAGGATATGTTTACGACCTTTTTTACTACAGAAAAGTACTTTATGTTTTTAATTCATATGACACTGCCATTTGGTTTTTTATTCGAACTTCCTGTCATTATCATGTTCCTAACCAGTGTCGGAGTGCTAAACCCATATAGATTGCAAAAGATTCGAAGATACGCCTATTTTGTACTGATTTTAATAGCAATCTTCATCACCCCGCCGGATTTTCTATCGGATATATTGGTAGTGATCCCCCTTATTTTCCTATATGAATGCAGTGTGCTATTATCGAGAGTTGTATATCGGCGCAAACAGCAAGTTAATCTAGCCGCGTAAGATGAAGAAAGAAGTCTTTAGTCCATTTGCTGAGACTTCTTTTTTTAAGTCAAAAAGAAAAGATGTAAACCGCAAAACAGGCCGGTTTACATCTTTTTTTGAATGGATTCCACAATTAGATTAATTCTACTCCGTGGCGCTCAAATGCTGCAGCTTCTAAAACGGACATACCTTGTGCCTCGGCAGCCTTAGCCACTTTTTCCGAAACTTGTGGCGCAAGATTCGCAGGAGCAGCATAGGACATTTCCCTTGCACGTGCAGTGTTTCTGCGTTGGAACGGTCCCCAGATGGCAAAGGTTTGACCTGGTTCTTGAATATTGACAAAAAGCGTGTTTCCATCAGGCGAGAAGGTTGGTCCTGCCAATTCAGATCCACTTTGACGGTTGGCAGCAAAAGGATAGACTTTGCCTTCTGGGGTAATTCCCATCAGTCGATCTTGGCCTGAACCATCTTCTGCAAACCAAAGGTCACCCCATGGAGTCATGCAGATATTATCTGGATATTCCATTTGTCTTGCATCATTTCCCTCATAGAAAAGCTCCAATGTATTCGTATGAGGAATATAGCGGTATACTCGTCCAAGTTTTTTCTCACCGGCAGAGGTGTCGTCGAACCAGAAGACTCCCTCTTGGAAGAATGCTCCTTCTAGTCTACTAAACTCAATGCAGCCTTGTGCCTTTGCATCTTCGCGGCACAGATGAGGATCTAACTCCTTCCACACAAGCTCAAACTTTTGTCCTGTTTTAAAGGTGCTTGCTGCTGGACGTTGTACCGCTTCAATGGCCGCCGCATAAAGCTTTCCGCCTTTTTGCAGGGCACCCGGCTCCTGGCTAGTGTCATTTGGAATGAAACGGTAAAAGTAACTTGGGCTTGCATCTTCAGTTAAATATACATATCCTGTTGCAGGATCAATCGCGCAGGCTTCATGGGAAAAGCGGCCCATTTCTTTGATTGGAGTTCTGGACATTTCGTTCTCTGGCTGTGTCGGATCCACTTCGAACACATATCCGTGTGTCGCGGAACGTGTTTCTTCACAAGTCAACCAAGTTCCCCAAGGCGTCGCACCGCCAGCACAATTTCGGACTGTACCTGAAGAAGTTACATATTCTTTGATGACTTCACGGTTTGGACCGACGACTAGAGCTGTTGTACCTCCTGCAGCTGCTGCATCGAAAGGTTTGCTGCCCACCACAGGATTTGTTGCTCCCGGGCTTAATTCATGATTACGAACAAGAATGGTCGTATTATTAGGTCCTTCGAAAGCGGCCATTCCATCAAAGGCGCCGGGGATTTTTCCACCGTTAGTCAATTGACCGCCTTCTTCAGAGATAATTTTGTAATGGAAACCTTGTGGAAGATCGAGAATTCCATTTGGATCTGGAACCAAAGGACCATACCCGCCAAAACCGCTGGTTGGATTATTGGTTGTATCCGCTAGTGCTTTTGAACCGAGTGTTAACACTCCAGTTGATCCAATCGTAAGTGCAAGTGTGCTCATTCCTCCTGCTTTTAAAAAATCGCGTCGATTCATACCATTTTTAGATGCTTGATTTTCCATAAAGTTTCTATTCCTCCTCTTAAATCTATTATCAAACTATTACTAGCTTAACTGGTAAACATTAAATACATATGTACATATTGTAAGAATTGGGTAAATTAGGGTTAATTGATTGTAAAACACAGTAAAACCCTGGGACAGTTCTTTTGTTTCAGGAACCGAGGATTTTTTTCGACCTCTTCCGAATACAATGAAGGAAGGAATTTTTAAAGGAAGGGAGTGCTCTAATGCATTATCAAAACCCCTGGATGCGGGCACAGCCTGAATGGAGAGCCTTTTCTAGAAATGGCCAAAATATCTTAGAAGTAACAGGTGAAGGTTCGGTATCTGTAGCACCAGACATGTCCATCGTTACATTAGGTGTGAATTCTGAGAATATGAATCTTACAGATGCCCAACAAGAAAATAATGAAAAAACGACTAAAGTGATACAGTCACTCAGAAGCTTAGGGATTTCAAAGGAGAATATTAAAACGGCAGATTACCGAATCGAAATGGTATATGATTACGAAAACGGTAAACAAACATTACGAGGATACAGAGTGGTCCATTTGCTTCAAGTCCTAAATGATAAGATTGAACAAACCGGGTTTATTGTCGATACTGCTGTTAAAAACGGGGCAAATACTGTCACAAATATTGAATTTAAAGTAAAAAATCCGCAAATCTACTACAATCAAGCATTGGCACTTGCCCTCAATGATGCTCAATTTAAGGCTGCAGAACTAACAAAGGAGATGGGAGTAACGCTAAATAAGGTGCCTTTTTCGATACAAGAATTGAGCCAAACTTCACCAATCATTCCTTTGCAAACTGCTATGTTTGCCAAAAGTGAAGCTTCAACTCCGATACAGCCTGGTAAACTTAAAATTTCCGCGTCCATTCAGGCAAAGTTTTCATATTTTTAACAGATTGAAGCACTCACAAATGAAATAGTGAGTGCTTTTGAAAAATCCACTATATCTGTCACGGTGCACCGCATCTTTTTAAACAGGTCATCTTGGCTCTATACTAACCTATCAATGCTGCTCCAACAAAAAAAAAGCTTGTAATAAAGGATGGGTGGTTTTTATCGAGAAAAAGCTTCTTACTAATGAACAAATAAAAGAAAGTATAATCAAAAAACTCCGGACTGCTGGGTGTGTTTACGCTGAAGAAGAGGCTGCGCTTCTTCTTGCTGAGGCGCGGACGTTGGATGCCCTCTTCGATATGGTCAATAACAGGATAACTGGTTCTCCTCTTGAGCATATCCTCGGTTGGGCGGAGTTCTGTGGGCATAGGATAGCAGTAGAACCCGCAGTCTTCGTCCCCCGCCGTCGTACTGAGTTTCTCGTCCACCAGGCAGTAGCTTTTTCTAAACCTGGAGTCACAGTTGTTGACCTTTGCTGCGGTACTGGCGCAATTGGTGTCGCGATTGCCAAAGATCTGGGTTGGATTGAGTTGCATTCGACTGACATTGATCCTACTGCAGTTCGATGCGCACTCCGAAATGTTACCAGCTTTGGTGGTCAAGTATATGAGGGTGACCTTTATACGCCTCTCCCCTCTAAACTTCGTGGGAAAGTGGACATCCTAGTAGCAAATGTACCATACGTTCCTACCGGCCAAATCAAGCTGCTTCCTCCAGAAGCCCGTCTACATGAACCGAATGTGGCGCTTGACGGGGGAGTTGACGGACTTGACATTCAGCGAAGAGTGGCAAAAGAAGCACCCCTTTGGCTGACAACTGGAGGACACTTATTGATTGAGACGAGCAAAATGCAGGCATCTCAAACCGTTGAAATTTTCTCTCAAAATGGACTAATACCACAATTAGTACACAATGACGAACTAGACTCTACTATAGTAATTGGCACCAACCCCCTTCATGTATAAATACGGAGTAACAGGCACTTTTTCTATATCATTCAAAGTGGAGGTTTTAGACAACCTAAAGCGGCATCGCTCTGACTCCAGAGGAACTAATTTGTGTTTCCGAACTATATTGGGCCCATATTTAAGGGCCTTATTAACCTAGCAATCATTCCATTTTACGTACGACGCATATAGGCACGGACCGTCATAGGTGCAAAAAGTGCCACGATGACGGCTGCTCCAATGAGGGAAATGACTAAATCAGAGCCAATGTTACCGTTGTTAACAAGTTCACGGACGGCAGTTATTAGATGGGACAGTGGGTTCATCTTTACAAACCATTGGAGCCAGTCGGGCATAGTATTAACTGGCACAAAAGCATTAGAGAGAAACGTCAGGGGGAACAGCGCAAGCATGGAAATCCCTTGTACGCTAGAAGCCGTTCGTGCAATCACACCAAAAAAGGCAAAAATCCAACTCATGGCCCAGGAACAGGCAATGACAAGAACTCCAGCCAAGACGACGTACCCAAGTCCCCCTTCTGGCCGGTAGCCCATGATATACCCCATCGTAAAAGTTAGCACGGTGGCAATGGTATATCGGATCGTATCTGCTAAAAGTGCTCCCGCTAATGGAGCAATACGTGCGATCGGAAGGGACTTGAAACGATCGAATACACCCTTATCCATATCCTCCCGCAGTTGGACTCCCGTCACAATGGAAGTTGTTATGACGGTCTGAACGAGAATGCCCGGAATGATAACCGGCAAATAGCTTGCCACATTTCCTGAGATGGCCCCGCCAAAGATGTAGGTAAACATGAGGGTGAAAATAATGGGCTGAAGCGTAACGTCAAACAATTGCTCAGGTGTGCGCCGAATCTTCAGCAAGCCTCGATAGGCCATCGTCAATGAATTTTGCACTGACTGCCGAAAAGTGGTGTGGTTTTTCAGTTGACGATTGGCATATACCGTACTTTTCATCGTATTACCTCCTCTACTTTGACCGCTTCATTTGAGACATTAGATGCGTCTTCACTCACCCCATGACCAGTGATGGTTAAAAACACTTCATCAAGGGTTGGTTTTTGCATACTTAATTCCGCCAAATGGATTCCAGACTCACGTAGTGCGATAAGCAAATCAGCGACCCGGTCAGCATCCGCCATCGGTGCAATAATCTTCCCGCCTTCAGACGACACAGTTGACTTCGCATTTAACACTCGTTCTACCGTATGTCGGGCTGCCCCAATATCCAGAGGATTTTCGATTCTCAGATGCAGGGATGAGCTGCCAACTGATGACTTTAGCTCATCTACTGTACCCTCCGCAACAACGATTCCTCTATCGATTACCGCAATTCTATCCGCCAATTCATCCGCTTCCTGTAAATACTGTGTTGTTAACAGAACAGTTGACCCTGTTTTTACTAAACGGCGGATAGTGTCCCACATTTGATTCCGTGTGCGCGGATCAAGCCCTGTTGTCGGTTCATCTAAAAAGATAAGCGGCGGCTGGGCAATAAGACTAGCTGCCAAATCAAGACGGCGCCGCATACCGCCGGAAAAATTTTTCAACGGACGCCGTGCCGCTTCTGTTAACCCAAATTCTTCGAGCAGCTCTTCTGCCTTACGCTTGGACTCTGCACGCCCCAATCCTAGAAGCCTAGAAAATATCACCAAGTTCTCAGTTGCACTTAACGATTCGTCAACTGAGGCATACTGACCTGTAACCCCAATCAATTGACGAACGATCTGTGCCTCCTTTGCAACATCATGCCCAAAGATTTTTGCAGAACCAGCATCAGGTCGCAGTAAGGTTGCGAGCATTCTGATGGTAGTGGTTTTGCCAGCCCCATTTGGACCAAGCATGCCATAAATGGTACCAGCCTTCACGTTCAAATCGACGCCGTTGACCGCACGATTTTCACCAAAATTTTTCAAAAGACCGCGAGCTTCAACGGCCCATTCACTGTTTTCTGAAATGGTTCGGTGTAAATGTTCCATTATCATTCCTCCTTATCACTACGCACATGGTAACAAGCATTTATGAACTGAATATGAATTCTTAGTTCATACTAAGTTCATAAAAAACATGTATGCTAAAAAAGACTTAGAATATTTTTTATGAAAAAGGATGAAATAAAATGACCAAAATTCTAATTGTCGACGATGACCCTCATATTCTGAAATTGGTTGGCGTGATTTTAACCGGGGAAGGCTTCTCGATTTTGGAGGCGGAGGATGGGAATGAAGCGTTATCCCTGCTGGATTCTGGAAAAGTCGATCTCATCATTCTGGATATTATGATGCCAAACATGGATGGCTGGGCACTTTGTGAGCATATTAGAGCTTATTATTCTGAATCTCTCCCGATTTTGATGCTGACCGCGAAAGGAGAAACAGTCCAAAAAGTAAAAGGCTTTGAACTCGGAGCGGATGACTATTTGGTCAAACCATTTGAACCAGCTGAATTGATTGTTAGAGTGAAGGCATTACTCAAGCGTTTCCACATTACTCTTTCCAATAAGGTAAGAATAGGAGCAGTGGAGCTTGATCGAACCGCCTTTCAAGTGTTTGATGGCAGGAACCATATCACATTTCCGCTTAAGGAATTTGAGCTTTTGTTTAAATTCATGTCACATCCCAGTAAAACCTTTTCAAGAGAACAGTTAATTGAGGATATTTGGGGTTATGATTACGAAGGTGATGAGCGAACCGTGGATGTTCACATAAAACGTCTAAGGCAGCGCTTTTCAAATGACAACTGCCCTTTTAAAATTACCACCATTCGCGGGCTTGGCTATCGTTTAGAGGTGAAAAAATGAAAATCATCAAGTTTCTAAAAAAAAGCGGTGAAGTTTTAGCCATTTTAATCGTATTATTTTTATGCTGGACAGCTGCTTTTTATATCACCTCCTGGTTTTTCCGTGTTTTTTCAATTAATCGTTTAACTATCTACCCGACGCTGATCATCGATTCTTTTGTAGGATTTTTCCTCTTTGGCCTGATCATGTTTGGTATTTCCAAAATAAAATTTTTCCAAGAAAAGCAGAGTCTCTTTTTACGCCCAATGATTGAGGCGATGAAAGATATGGCACAAGGAAATTTTAATATTGATCTTTCTTTCTACAAAAAAGAGTTTGGTAATCGAAATCATCCTTTTAATGAAATAGCAGAGAGTATTACGCATATGGCGAAAGAGCTCGGAGAAATGGAACAAATGCGCCAAGAGTTTATTTCCAACGTTTCTCATGAGATCCAATCACCTCTTACATCCATTTCAGGATTTGCTCATGCCTTAAAAAATGAACATTTATCTCATGAAGAACGCAGGCAGTACCTTGAAATCATTGAAGTGGAAAGTATACGGCTTTCTAGGTTGAGCGATAACCTGTTAAAGCTGACCTCATTAGAATCCGATCATCCGCCATTTGAGCTAAAAACCTATCGTTTAGATCAACAATTACGTAGAGTTATCCTTTCAATTGAACCCCAATGGAGAAATAAAAACCTTGAAATGGATGTTTCTTTGGATAGAATGATGATTAATGCTGATGAAGATCTGATGAATCAAGTTTGGACTAATTTAATCCATAACAGCATTAAGTTTACACCCAATAATGGAAAAATAACGGTGAAATTAATAAAAAGTGATATGGATAGGATAGAAGTGATCATTAAAGATACAGGAATTGGGATGACAAAAGAGGTTCAAATGCATATATTTGAGCGTTTCTATAAGGCAGACCCATCAAGGAGCCGATCTTCCGGCGGGAGCGGGTTAGGACTTGCCATTGTAAAGAAAATAATTGAAATGCATAAAGGGGATATACTGGTTGAAAGCTCACCAAAAGAAGGTACGGAAATAAAAGTGATAGTACCAATTAACTTTATATGAGGGTGTCCCAAGTGTAAGTTAGGAACTTCCCTCCTTGTTTGACTTTTTAGTTTACTAAGGAATTAAAAATACTTAAAAAACCTCCAAACAATGTATTTGGAAGTTGATCTTTCTTAACGACTATTTTAAGGAATTCCAATTAGGTTAGAATACCATTAGTTTTCCCTAATGTTGTTAAACCATTGATACTATTGAGTTGCTTAAAGTTTGAAATACGCGCCTTAGAGGATTCGAACCTCTGACCGTACGCTTAGAAGGCGTATGCTCTATCCAACTGAGCTAAAGGCGCATGATATTTATGGCGGAGAAGGAGGGATTTGAACCCTCGCGCCGGTTGCCCGACCTACACCCTTAGCAGGGGCGCCTCTTCAGCCTCTTGAGTACTTCCCCATAAAAAAAATGGCTCCGCAGGTAGGATTCGAACCTACGACCGTTCGGTTAACAGCCGAATGCTCTACCACTGAGCTACTGCGGAACAATTAGAATTATGTTTGATGGTGGGCCTAAATGGACTTGAACCATCGACCTCACGCTTATCAGGCGTGCGCTCTAACCAGCTGAGCTATAGGCCCATATATTGCGGGGGCAGGATTTGAACCTGCGACCTTCGGGTTATGAGCCCGACGAGCTACCGGACTGCTCCACCCCGCGATAATAAGAAAGTATTAAGTTTACGCCATGCTAGAAGCTAGCGTAGGACTGTATCAATCTCAGAAAGCTTATACGAGCAGCAGTTCGATTGATACAACTCGCAGACTATTCACAGAAGCAACGCTCGTTGCTCCACCCCGCGATAATAATATTGAGAAAACTTATGGCGGAGGAAGAGGGATTCGAACCCCCGCGCGGTTTAACCCGCCTGTCGGTTTTCAAGACCGATCCCTTCAGCCGGACTTGGGTATTCCTCCGAGATGATAAATTGGTAGCGGCGGAGGGGATCGAACCCCCGACCTTACGGGTATGAACCGTACGCTCTAGCCAGCTGAGCTACACCGCCAAATTACATATTTAAAATAATGGTGGAGCCTAGCGGGATCGAACCGCTGACCTCCTGCGTGCAAAGCAGGCGCTCTCCCAGCTGAGCTAAGGCCCCATTGATTTTAGTGAGAATGGTCGGGAAAACAGGATTCGAACCTGCGACCCCTTGGTCCCAAACCAAGTGCTCTACCAAGCTGAGCTATTTCCCGTACTATTAAATTTGATGGCGCGCCCGACAGGAGTCGAACCCATAACCTTCTGATCCGTAGTCAGACGCTCTATCCAATTGAGCTACGGGCGCATTATTTATTAAGTGGTGCCGAGGACCGGAATCGAACCGGTACGGTAGTCACCTACCGCAGGATTTTAAGTCCTGTGCGTCTGCCAGTTCCGCCACCCCGGCATTATTGGAGCGGAAGACGGGATTCG
>NZ_AP038275.1:172500-602500 GCF_055385565.1 Neobacillus sp. S1115 | reverse complement strand
TCCACATCCTTTTCCACTTAACGTATACTTTGGGACCTTAGCTGGTGGTCTGGGCTGTTTCCCTTTTGACTACGGATCTTATCACTCGCAGTCTGACTCCCACGGATAAGTCATTGGCATTCGGAGTTTGTCTGAATTCGGTAACCCGATGAGGGCCCCTAGTCCAAACAGTGCTCTACCTCCAAGACTCTAACTACGTGAGGCTAGCCCTAAAGCTATTTCGGAGAGAACCAGCTATCTCCAAGTTCGATTGGAATTTCTCCGCTACCCACACCTCATCCCCGCACTTTTCAACGTGCGTGGGTTCGGGCCTCCATCCAGTGTTACCTGGACTTCACCCTGGACATGGGTAGATCACCTGGTTTCGGGTCTACGACTACATACTAATTCGCCCTATTCAGACTCGCTTTCGCTGCGGCTCCGTCTCTTCAACTTAACCTCGCATGCAATCGTAACTCGCCGGTTCATTCTACAAAAGGCACGCCATCACCCATGAACGGGCTCTGACTACTTGTAGGCACACGGTTTCAGGATCTCTTTCACTCCCCTTCCGGGGTGCTTTTCACCTTTCCCTCACGGTACTGGTTCACTATCGGTCACTAGGGAGTATTTAGCCTTGGGAGATGGTCCTCCCTGCTTCCGACCGGATTTCACGTGTCCGGCCGTACTCAGGATCCACTCAGGAGGGAACGAAGTTTCGACTACAGGGCTTTTACCTTCTATGGCCGGCCTTTCCAGACCGCTTCATCTACCCCGTTCCTTTGTAACTCCATGTTGAGTGTCCTACAACCCCGAAAGGCAAGCCTTTCGGTTTGGGCTGTTCCCGTTTCGCTCGCCGCTACTCAGGGAATCGCGTTTGCTTTCTCTTCCTCCGGGTACTTAGATGTTTCAGTTCCCCGGGTCTGCCTTCAATACCCTATGTATTCAGGTAAAGATACTGCTCCATTACGAACAGTGGGTTACCCCATTCGGAAATCTCCGGATCGGCGCTTACTTACAGCTCCCCGAAGCATATCGGTGTTAGTCCCGTCCTTCATCGGCTCCTAGTGCCAAGGCATTCACCGTGCGCCCTTTCTAACTTAACCTAAAAGGTTTTACTTACTCTTAAAAATAAGAGAGAAAAACTAAAAATGGCGATTACTCGGTTCTTACTTGGTTACTTCTTCTATACGATTATCTAGTTTTCAAAGAACGAAAGTTTTGAGAGATTGTTCTCTCAAAACTAAACAAACAAGAAACAGTCAACTTCTTATCAGTCCATAAGGACTGCATTATCCTTAGAAAGGAGGTGATCCAGCCGCACCTTCCGATACGGCTACCTTGTTACGACTTCACCCCAATCATCTGTCCCACCTTAGGCGGCTGGCTCCTTGCGGTTACCCCACCGACTTCGGGTGTTACAAACTCTCGTGGTGTGACGGGCGGTGTGTACAAGGCCCGGGAACGTATTCACCGCGGCATGCTGATCCGCGATTACTAGCGATTCCGGCTTCATGCAGGCGAGTTGCAGCCTGCAATCCGAACTGAGAATGGTTTTATGGGATTGGCTCCACCTCGCGGCTTCGCTGCCCTTTGTACCATCCATTGTAGCACGTGTGTAGCCCAGGTCATAAGGGGCATGATGATTTGACGTCATCCCCACCTTCCTCCGGTTTGTCACCGGCAGTCACCTTAGAGTGCCCAACTGAATGCTGGCAACTAAGATCAAGGGTTGCGCTCGTTGCGGGACTTAACCCAACATCTCACGACACGAGCTGACGACAACCATGCACCACCTGTCACTCTGTCCCCCGAAGGGGAAATTCCTATCTCTAGGAGTGTCAGAGGATGTCAAGACCTGGTAAGGTTCTTCGCGTTGCTTCGAATTAAACCACATGCTCCACCGCTTGTGCGGGCCCCCGTCAATTCCTTTGAGTTTCAGCCTTGCGGCCGTACTCCCCAGGCGGAGTGCTTAATGCGTTAGCTGCAGCACTAAAGGGCGGAAACCCTCTAACACTTAGCACTCATCGTTTACGGCGTGGACTACCAGGGTATCTAATCCTGTTTGCTCCCCACGCTTTCGCGCCTCAGCGTCAGTTACAGACCAGAAAGCCGCCTTCGCCACTGGTGTTCCTCCACATCTCTACGCATTTCACCGCTACACGTGGAATTCCGCTTTCCTCTTCTGCACTCAAGTCCCCCAGTTTCCAATGACCCTCCACGGTTGAGCCGTGGGCTTTCACATCAGACTTAAAGGACCGCCTGCGCGCGCTTTACGCCCAATAATTCCGGACAACGCTTGCCACCTACGTATTACCGCGGCTGCTGGCACGTAGTTAGCCGTGGCTTTCTGGTCAGGTACCGTCAAGGTACCGGCAGTTACTCCGATACTTGTTCTTCCCTGACAACAGAGCTTTACGACCCGAAGGCCTTCATCGCTCACGCGGCGTTGCTCCATCAGACTTTCGTCCATTGTGGAAGATTCCCTACTGCTGCCTCCCGTAGGAGTCTGGGCCGTGTCTCAGTCCCAGTGTGGCCGATCACCCTCTCAGGTCGGCTACGCATCGTCGCCTTGGTGAGCCGTTACCTCACCAACTAGCTAATGCGCCGCGGGCCCATCTGTAAGTGTCAGCCGAAACCGACTTTCAACCTTCCCTCATGCGAGGGAAGAAATTATCCGGTATTAGCTCCGGTTTCCCGAAGTTATCCCAGTCTTACAGGCAGGTTGCCCACGTGTTACTCACCCGTCCGCCGCTAACCACCGGGAGCAAGCTCCCAGTGATTCGCTCGACTTGCATGTATTAGGCACGCCGCCAGCGTTCGTCCTGAGCCAGGATCAAACTCTCCAATAAAGTTGAGTTGATTAGCTCAAAAATGTTACGTTGGCTCATGTTTTCTATTTAATAGAAGAAACATGATCATTATTGTTTGTTGACGTTTTTGTTTGTTTAGTTTTCAAAGAACAATTTATTACAGACAGATTTATAATATACCATCTCTTTCTGAACTAGTCAACTGCTTTTTTGAAGTGTTAACTTGTTTCAGTGACAGGAATTAATTTTAGCAAAACTGCTTTTAAAAGTCAACTATTTTTCTAGAAACAAAAGACCTTATGTTAATTCCTCTCAGCGACAAATGTTATATTACTAGAATATTTCATCTGCGTCAATGTTTTTTTAGTTTTTTTGCACTAAGAAAATTAATCATAAAAAGCGATCCGTCTCACGCTTCACAAATTAAATAAAAAGACAACCATTTTCAGGTTGTCTTTTTTTGCCTGGCAGCGTCCTACTCTCACAGGGACTTGCGTCCCAACTACCATCGGCGCTGAGAAGCTTAACTTCCGTGTTCGGGATGGGAACGGGTGTGACCTTCTCGCCATTACTACCAGACCTATTTATTTGGAGGTTTCATTCCCTCAAAACTAGATAATGCAGAAGAAGTTTAGTAAAAACGAGTTCACCTTACTTAATTATGACTTGGTTAAGTCCTCGATCGATTAGTATCAGTCAGCTCCACACGTCACCGCGCTTCCACCTCTGACCTATCAACCTGATCATCTTTCAGGGATCTTACTAGCTTGACGCTATGGGAAATCTCATCTCGAGGGGGGCTTCATGCTTAGATGCTTTCAGCACTTATCCCGTCCGCACATAGCTACCCAGCGATGCCTTTGGCAAGACAACTGGTACACCAGCGGTGCGTCCATCCCGGTCCTCTCGTACTAAGGACAGCTCCTCTCAAATTTCCTGCGCCCACGACGGATAGGGACCGAACTGTCTCACGACGTTCTGAACCCAGCTCGCGTACCGCTTTAATGGGCGAACAGCCCAACCCTTGGGACCGACTACAGCCCCAGGATGCGATGAGCCGACATCGAGGTGCCAAACCTCCCCGTCGATGTGGACTCTTGGGGGAGATAAGCCTGTTATCCCCAGGGTAGCTTTTATCCGTTGAGCGATGGCCCTTCCATGCGGAACCACCGGATCACTAAGCCCGACTTTCGTCCCTGCTCGACTTGTAGGTCTCGCAGTCAAGCTCCCTTGTGCCTTTACACTCTGCGAATGATTTCCAACCATTCTGAGGGAACCTTTGGGCGCCTCCGTTACACTTTAGGAGGCGACCGCCCCAGTCAAACTGCCCACCTGACACTGTCTCCCACCCCGATGAGGGGTGCGGGTTAGAATTTCAATACAGCCAGGGTAGTATCCCACCGACGCCTCCACCGAAGCTGGCGCTCCGGCTTCTCAGGCTCCTACCTATCCTGTACAAGCTGTACCAAAATTCAATATCAGGCTACAGTAAAGCTCCATGGGGTCTTTCCGTCCTGTCGCGGGTAACCTGCATCTTCACAGGTACTATAATTTCACCGAGTCTCTCGTTGAGACAGTGCCCAGATCGTTACGCCTTTCGTGCGGGTCGGAACTTACCCGACAAGGAATTTCGCTACCTTAGGACCGTTATAGTTACGGCCGCCGTTTACTGGGGCTTCGATTCAGAGCTTCGCTTAGCAGCTAACCCCTCCTCTTAACCTTCCAGCACCGGGCAGGCGTCAGCCCCTATACTTCGCCTTGCGGCTTTGCAGAGACCTGTGTTTTTGCTAAACAGTCGCCTGGGCCTATTCACTGCGGCTCTTCGGGGCTATTCACCCCAAAAAGCACCCCTTCTCCCGAAGTTACGGGGTCATTTTGCCGAGTTCCTTAACGAGAGTTCTCTCGCTCACCTTAGGATTCTCTCCTCGCCTACCTGTGTCGGTTTGCGGTACGGGCACCTTTTATCTCGCTAGAGGCTTTTCTTGGCAGTGTGGAATCAGGAACTTCGGTACTATAATTCCCTCGGCATCACAGCTCAGCCTTAAGGTGAACGGATTTTCCTATTCACCAGCCTAACTGCTTGCACGCACATATCCAGCAGTGCGCTTACCCTATCCTCCTGCGTCCCCCCATCACTCAAACGATAAAGAGGTGGTACAGGAATATCAACCTGTTGTCCATCGCCTACGCCTTTCGGCCTCGGCTTAGGTCCCGACTAACCCTGAGCGGACGAGCCTTCCTCAGGAAACCTTAGGCATACGGTGGATGAGATTCTCACTCATCTTTCGCTACTCATACCGGCATTCTCACTTCTAAGCGCTCCACCAGTCCTTACGGTCTAGCTTCAACGCCCTTAGAACGCTCTCCTACCGCGGACACCACAAGGTGTCCACCCACAGCTTCGGTGATACGTTTAGCCCCGGTACATTTTCGGCGCAGAGTCACTCGACCAGTGAGCTATTACGCACTCTTTAAATGGTGGCTGCTTCTAAGCCAACATCCTGGTTGTCTAAGCAACTCCACATCCTTTTCCACTTAACGTATACTTTGGGACCTTAGCTGGTGGTCTGGGCTGTTTCCCTTTTGACTACGGATCTTATCACTCGCAGTCTGACTCCCACGGATAAGTCATTGGCATTCGGAGTTTGTCTGAATTCGGTAACCCGATGAGGGCCCCTAGTCCAAACAGTGCTCTACCTCCAAGACTCTAACTACGTGAGGCTAGCCCTAAAGCTATTTCGGAGAGAACCAGCTATCTCCAAGTTCGATTGGAATTTCTCCGCTACCCACACCTCATCCCCGCACTTTTCAACGTGCGTGGGTTCGGGCCTCCATCCAGTGTTACCTGGACTTCACCCTGGACATGGGTAGATCACCTGGTTTCGGGTCTACGACTACATACTAATTCGCCCTATTCAGACTCGCTTTCGCTGCGGCTCCGTCTCTTCAACTTAACCTCGCATGCAATCGTAACTCGCCGGTTCATTCTACAAAAGGCACGCCATCACCCATGAACGGGCTCTGACTACTTGTAGGCACACGGTTTCAGGATCTCTTTCACTCCCCTTCCGGGGTGCTTTTCACCTTTCCCTCACGGTACTGGTTCACTATCGGTCACTAGGGAGTATTTAGCCTTGGGAGATGGTCCTCCCTGCTTCCGACCGGATTTCACGTGTCCGGCCGTACTCAGGATCCACTCAGGAGGGAACGAAGTTTCGACTACAGGGCTTTTACCTTCTATGGCTGGCCTTTCCAGACCGCTTCATCTACCCCGTTCCTTTGTAACTCCATGTTGAGTGTCCTACAACCCCGAAAGGCAAGCCTTTCGGTTTGGGCTGTTCCCGTTTCGCTCGCCGCTACTCAGGGAATCGCGTTTGCTTTCTCTTCCTCCGGGTACTTAGATGTTTCAGTTCCCCGGGTCTGCCTTCAATACCCTATGTATTCAGGTAAAGATACTGCTCCATTACGAACAGTGGGTTTCCCCATTCGGAAATCTCCGGATCTGCGCTTACTTACAGCTCCCCGAAGCATATCGGTGTTAGTCCCGTCCTTCATCGGCTCCTAGTGCCAAGGCATTCACCGTGCGCCCTTTCTAACTTAACCTAAAAGGTTTTTACTCTTAAAAATAAGAGAGAAAAACTAAAATGGCGATTACTCGGTTCTTACTTGGTTACTTCTTCTTTTACGATTATCTAGTTTTCAAAGAACGAAAGTTTTGAGAGATTGTTCTCTCAAAACTAAACAAACAAGAAACAGTCAAACAAACATGTATTGTCTGGCTCATATGTCCAGCTTATATCCTTAGAAAGGAGGTGATCCAGCCGCACCTTCCGATACGGCTACCTTGTTACGACTTCACCCCAATCATCTGTCCCACCTTAGGCGGCTGGCTCCTTACGGTTACCCCACCGACTTCGGGTGTTACAAACTCTCGTGGTGTGACGGGCGGTGTGTACAAGGCCCGGGAACGTATTCACCGCGGCATGCTGATCCGCGATTACTAGCGATTCCGGCTTCATGCAGGCGAGTTGCAGCCTGCAATCCGAACTGAGAATGGTTTTATGGGATTGGCTCCACCTCGCGGCTTCGCTGCCCTTTGTACCATCCATTGTAGCACGTGTGTAGCCCAGGTCATAAGGGGCATGATGATTTGACGTCATCCCCACCTTCCTCCGGTTTGTCACCGGCAGTCACCTTAGAGTGCCCAACTGAATGCTGGCAACTAAGATCAAGGGTTGCGCTCGTTGCGGGACTTAACCCAACATCTCACGACACGAGCTGACGACAACCATGCACCACCTGTCACTCTGTCCCCCGAAGGGGAAATTCCTATCTCTAGGAGTGTCAGAGGATGTCAAGACCTGGTAAGGTTCTTCGCGTTGCTTCGAATTAAACCACATGCTCCACCGCTTGTGCGGGCCCCCGTCAATTCCTTTGAGTTTCAGCCTTGCGGCCGTACTCCCCAGGCGGAGTGCTTAATGCGTTAGCTGCAGCACTAAAGGGCGGAAACCCTCTAACACTTAGCACTCATCGTTTACGGCGTGGACTACCAGGGTATCTAATCCTGTTTGCTCCCCACGCTTTCGCGCCTCAGCGTCAGTTACAGACCAGAAAGCCGCCTTCGCCACTGGTGTTCCTCCACATCTCTACGCATTTCACCGCTACACGTGGAATTCCGCTTTCCTCTTCTGCACTCAAGTCCCCCAGTTTCCAATGACCCTCCACGGTTGAGCCGTGGGCTTTCACATCAGACTTAAAGGACCGCCTGCGCGCGCTTTACGCCCAATAATTCCGGACAACGCTTGCCACCTACGTATTACCGCGGCTGCTGGCACGTAGTTAGCCGTGGCTTTCTGGTCAGGTACCGTCAAGGTACCGGCAGTTACTCCGATACTTGTTCTTCCCTGACAACAGAGCTTTACGACCCGAAGGCCTTCATCGCTCACGCGGCGTTGCTCCATCAGACTTTCGTCCATTGTGGAAGATTCCCTACTGCTGCCTCCCGTAGGAGTCTGGGCCGTGTCTCAGTCCCAGTGTGGCCGATCACCCTCTCAGGTCGGCTACGCATCGTCGCCTTGGTGAGCCGTTACCTCACCAACTAGCTAATGCGCCGCGGGCCCATCTGTAAGTGTCAGCCGAAACCGACTTTCAACCTTCCCTCATGCGAGGGAAAAAATTATCCGGTATTAGCTCCGGTTTCCCGAAGTTATCCCAGTCTTACAGGCAGGTTGCCCACGTGTTACTCACCCGTCCGCCGCTAACCACCGGGAGCAAGCTCCCAGTGATTCGCTCGACTTGCATGTATTAGGCACGCCGCCAGCGTTCGTCCTGAGCCAGGATCAAACTCTCCAATAAAGTTGAGTTGATTAGCTCAAAAATGTTACGTTGGCTCATGTTTTCTATTTAATAGAAGAAACATGATCATTATTGTTTGTTGACGTTTTTGTTTGTTTAGTTTTCAAAGAACAATTTATTAGAGACAGATTTATAATATACCATCTCTTTCCGAACTAGTCAACTGCTTTTTTTAAAAGGCAGCAACTCGGTTCAGCAACAGTAATTAATATTACCGTAGTGACCTTTAAATGTCAACTACTTTTTTGAGATAAAATGTTTTTCGTCATATCTCTTAGCGACAAACGTAATATTACTAGATTATTTTTAACACGTCAACATGTTTTTTTGTTTTTTAAAGTTAATCTCCAAACATGACACCGCATTCTTATAGAATTAAAAGTTACGGTACATATCCTTCGCCCAAGCTGTAAGGGACAAATCTCCCTTTAATTTACGGAACATATAATAAGAAGATCTTATTAATGTAACGGAAAGAAGGTAAATGAATGCCTACCGGAATGCATCAAGTTGAGGTGGATGTACCGATCAATCAGGTTTGGGATTTTGTTAAGGATATGGATAATTGGGCTCCTCTTATCCCTGGATATATTCAACATCGGAAATTTACGAACCGTCAGTCGACTTGGGAGTTTAATAGTAACATAGGATTCATAAAGAAAAAGATCAGTCTGATGGTCACCATAAAAGAATGGATTGAACCAACAAAGATAACTTTTCAGTTAAAGGGGGTAAATGAAGGACTTTCTGGTGAAGGATATTTCCTAGCAGAGGCGGTAGATGCAAATAAAACGAAGATAACCGGCTTTCTTGAACTCACTGCCGGCGGCGCAATGGGTCCGGTAGTTAATGCGGTCTTAAAGTCTCAGCTTCCTAAAGTAACGAAGGATATGGTTACTGCAATCGCTACTAAATTGGAGCAGCTTAATACCAATGTATCTCGAGTTTAGCCCCTAAAAAGGGACAGTCCCCTGTTTTGTTTAATTTAAGCGGTCTGTCCCATTACTTAGCCATCCATCAACTTCCAACAAAGTCCCCCATTTATTTTTTTAAATAAACGTTTGATTAATTGCAATGAAATGCTAATAAAAATAGGCTTTCCATTGGTTTTTATAACTAAAAACATTGTCGTTTACACAAACGTTTAATTAAATTTGTACATAACTCAAGTCAAGCGGGAAACTGGCATCTTTTTAGGGCAAAATAATTGCAGAATGAACAAGAAAATAACCGAAGAATTCATATCCCACCGCCATCATCGCTCATGACCTCAACTGCGATTGTCAATCTTCGCCAGATTTCCCTACTAGAAATCTATACAAACGTTTGGTTAAAAACTCGGACATGCGTGTTATGATTGGGCAGGATCTTAGAAGCTTCTAAAATATTTGTCAGTTACTCAAACGTTTGATTGAATTCACAAAAACATTGCTGTTTAAGGAAGTTGCTTAATTAGCATATTAAAAAATTGCAGATTTTTGCCGACGGGAAAATAAATAGACAAAATGATGCAGAAGAACCGTCCGACGCTGCTGAAATCACTTCATAAGAGGCAGATAAAAGATTCCCCCACAGGCTTGCTGATTGTCTCCAATAAACATATGAAGACCATTTTCCGTCTTGCCCTAAACCGTTTTGGTCTTCATCGACTTTACGAAGTCCATTTTTCATCTTACCCTAAACCGTTTTGGTCTTCATTGACCCTATGAAGACCATTTTCCATCTTGCCCTGTACCGTTTTGGTCTTCATTGACCTTATGAAGACCATTTTTCATCATAGCCTAAACCGTTTTGGTCTTCATTGACCTTAGGATGGTCCATTCAGAAGAGATTTTTCAACTTCGACTCAGCCGTTTTTTTATCTTAATCAGGTTTTATTTTTTCTCAGTGATCTCGATCCGTCCCCTTGCCACATTCCTTAAGCACCATCACTCCAATCAAGCCAAATATGGAGAAGATGACTGGTGTGATGAAACCATAGTGGTAGCCTGCGCTTAAACTGCCTGAAGCGGTCTGAAAGTGATCTAAGACATTTCCAAAGATACTTGGCAGCAATACGGCACTCAAGAATCCACCTGTATTTGCAAATCCGGAGGCAAGGCCGGATTCCATGATTGGAAAAGATTGACGAACGGCAGCAAACGTTAAAGCATTTGCCCCATACGCAAGACCAATAACAAAGAAAAGCATCGTTAACAAGAAATTGGGAGGATTCCCTTTAAATAAAAGAAAAGTAGACCAACTCAATATTAGAAGGATATGGACAACCACATAAGGTCGTTTAATCATCTCTAGCCGGCTTGAAATCCAGCCAGATAAAGGAGCACCAATCAGTGCCCCGACCAGACCAATCAAAATAAGCTGGCTTGCCTCTGAACGTGTCATTCCATACATATCCATCCCATAGGGCACTGCCCATGAACCGATAAAACCTACATATGTTCCGACAATCCCAAAGTGACATAAGAATAACGCCCATGCCTGGCGATTTGAAACAATTCTTCGCAGCAATACCAACGTTTTTTCCCGTTGGATCTCATTTTTTTCTGTTATGGTCCTATCAGAAAGGACTTGTTTTGGCTTTTTGACGAGCACAAAATAAAGGAAAATGCCACATAGACATAATAATAGACCTGTTGAAAAAAACGCAGCTCTCCAACCAATCAGGTCAATCCATAAGGAGAATGGAACTGTCGCCAACAGAAAACCAAGACTCCCCGTCATTGCCGCTACACCGATTAAGCGGGTAAATTCCTTCGCACTAAACCATTGGCTCAAGATTAACACCATATTGACCCAGATGGTCGCATCCCCCATCCCCGTAAGGATTCTGGCAAAAAACAAGACAAATTCATGGGTGCCGAGACTATAAATGATGGTACCGAGACCCGTAAGAATCGCACCGATAATGAGAAAAAAATTGGGACCAAATCGGTCAGCCATAATCCCCATCGGAATTTGCAAACCCGTGTATACAAAAAATTGAATGCTTGCCAGTAAACCAATCGTTGTTGCTGTTACATGAAAATCCCTCATTATTTGGTCCGTAATCAATCCCGGTGCAGTTCGCTGGCTCGACATTATTAAATAAGTAAACAGTACGGAAGCAAATACAACCCATCTAAATCTGTTATTTTGTTTGTCCAATGTATCTACCTCTGTGAACTTTTACTTTATATATATGGTTTTTCTGGCGGTGGTAGAAACCTGTTTTCGAAAAAAAAGCGACTCCTATATTAAGAATCGCTTTTTGAAAACATCATTTATTCATTGAAATTTATGCCTTTCCGCCTGGTAAATGTGCCCCGTATTTAGGAAGAATGGTATCCCTCGTATAATCATCCACTTGACGGAGGGTTTCAACGATAGCAGGCATATCCAATGCTTTCACAAGTTCATTAATGGCTTGGACACCTTCATCTGCATACTCTTCTCTTTCCTCAGCTGTCTTCAAAAGCGGTGTAGCCATATGATCAGACGGCTCATAGAAGTAAGAACCCACTGCACCGGATTGATAAGCGTACTTCCCTAATGTATTACCAGGATTCTTACTCATCCCTGCTAACATATGCTGCACATCATAAGTCACAGAAGGAGATTCAGGCATATTCAATGGAACATCTTCTAATCTGCCTAAAATTTTATAAGCACCTATCGTCATATCATGGAATGCATCCATCAGATTGAGATTGGCTGCCTCTGCTGCTTTTAATACGTCCATATACAGGGCAGGCACTTTTGTTTCATCAAAGAAATCACGAACCATCCCGCTTACGGTCAGATATGCCGGGCCATGACTGGTGATATAAATTTGTCGTCTAAAGCCTTGATTCAGCAATGACTTGGCAATTTTATCTAAATAAGCCATTCCGTCTTTTACGGTCATTTGAATGGTTCCCCGGCCGACAATCGTTCCGCCTGGGAAGAAATAAGGTAAGTTGTGCAATACAAGCCCATCCGATTCTTCTGCCATTTTTAAAGCGATGGCTTCCGCAAGAACCGTTTCTGAATCCAGCGGTAAGGCTCCATGTGTTTCCGTCACTCCAACAGGAACATATATAATATCATTTCGATCTAAGTAGTCTTCGACTTCCCCATTTGTCAGTTTTGAAAGGAATCTAGTACGCATATAAATCTCTTCTTTCTTGAAATTTCTATAAAACTTATTAAACTGCTCTTCTTTCTTTTAATAGAGCATACATTTCATTTGTTCTCTTTTCATTGAGGTTATAGATCATCCCTACACCAATCAGCATTATAATGAATGCAGCGATTGGCATACCGGTGTACATTTTTAATACACCTTCTGCTACTGCCGGTGATTGAGATTTTGCCCCGGAAACGAAGCCTACCCAACCTAATGCATAACTGCCAAGAGCGGAGCCTAACCCCATCCCCACTTTACGAGCAAAGGAATACAAGGAATAAAGTGTTCCTTCATAATGTTTTCCTGTTTGAAGCTCTGCATAGTCGATGCAATCTGTTACAAGAGCCCAAACAACCATAACGAAGACAATCGAACCGATTGTAGCAAGGTTATATAAAACCATGAACACATATACATTTTGAATTGTAACCAATGTCAATATGGCTGTTGCAACTAAACTGAAGATCGCTGTAGCTATGACTAAATTTCTTTTATTAAACTTTACAACCAGTTTAGGAACAATCGCGAATAACACGAGCGTAACTCCAATGCTAATAAATGAGTTGATAGCGAAAGCGCCTGGCATACCATAACGTTCCGCAAAAACAATTGGAGCTAATTGGCTTACACCATTGATCATAAGAAGTGAACCTATTGATGCAACCATCATTCCGATTAACGGTCTGTTTTTAATCGCTACCTTAAAGGCATCCTTAAAACTGTAATCGGAATTGGCTCCTGCTGTATGATCATCACGAATACGTTCTGTTGATAATTTTACAAGTCCTGTATAAGCTAATACCGATAAAATACTAAATACAATGGCAATTTGAAAGAATGCGTCTGGAACTACAGCCTTAGATTTATCATAGATAAACATTGGAACGAAGGATAAGAATCCAACTCCAACAACCATACCGCCAATCGCACGGGCACGAGATAATTTTGTGCGTTCAACAGGATCATTTGTAATAACAGATGCTAGCGAGCCATAAGGAATGGAGTCGGCTGTATAAGCAACACAGAAGAATAAATACACGAATACTACCCAGATATGAGTTGCTGCGGATCCCCAACTGGATACGTTTGCAAAAGCTAATAGACAGGAAGCAGCTAAAATCCATTTAGATATATTAATATACGGCAAGAATTTGTCGCCAGATTTGCCTAATTTCCAACGGTCAGGAAGAGTACCCATAATCACATTACAAATTGCATCAAAGAATTTTCCCAACAAAAACATCGTTCCCATAAAGTAAGGGCTTACACCTAATACATAGGTACAGAAGATTAAGAAAAAACCGCCTATATATAAGTTAACAAAACTCCCCCCAATATCCCCCAGCGCATATCCAACCTGGTCTCTTACTCCAAACTTTTTCATATAAAACCCCCATTTTTTCTTGTAGATTTTGCAAACGTTTAATTTATTTCTTGAAATTAAGTATATATCTGATTTTGAAAACGTTTTTATATTATAGTTGCATCCTTTTATAGTATAATTGCGAAATTTTCTGTTTTTAAAAAGTCCTAGAAAGCAGAAAATAAGCGCATGAAATACTCACGCGCCCCTCATTTCTTTTTCAGCTTTTTAAATTCGACTGGGGTGATTCCTTCTACCTCTTTAAAAAATTTGGAGAAATATTGGGGGTTGCTGAAGCCAACCATGATGGCAATTTCCGTCATCGAGAGATTTGAGTTTAGGATGAGCTCCTTCGCTTCCTTCATTCTTCTCAAATTCCGGTAAGTACTAATCGTTATGCCTTTTTCTTTTTTAAACGCCCGCATTAAATGTGAGGGATGAACATGTATTTTTCGGGCTATTTCCTCCATTGAAATATCCTCTGCAAAGTTCATCTCTATATAGTTTTCCGCCTTCTCTACAATCGTTAAGCTGCCACTATTTGATTTTCGAATTGAACGGTCGGAATACTCTTTTATCATATATAAATGAATCTGATCCAGTTTCGAAATGGTTTCGGCATGCTCGATCATAATGGCATATTTTTCTGAGATAAAGTGGCATTGCCATGGGCTTAATCCACCCTTTTCTGCCGCATAGCTATAAAGAGTATTGTGTGATAATAGAATATTTTTATAGGATCGCATTTTATTATTTGGGACTCTGTTTAGAAGGTTAAATTGGTCATCACTTAACTTCAAAAATGGATCCTTTTCAAAGTCAGTTATCAACTTCTGATCACCCATTTGAATTCTATAGAGTAATTTTCCCCTTAACTTATGGCCGGCTTCAATGTATTCAGGTGTAAGTCCATTTCGATTAGTATTTGGATTTGGGGTATCTATTTGCTGATGATCTTTCATTATATTCCCTGCCTTACACATTTGGCTTATCCACCTATTATATTATTTTTTGCTACTATCTTGCATTTAATTTATGGACCTCGTCTGACTCTTCCCTTTTTGCAACCGTTTTTCATGTCAAAAGAAATCTTATTTGCAGACTTAGTCAAAGAGATCCCTGTGAAAATGAGGCAAAAGAACCGTCCCCATGCATCATTAATGACGAAAGTCACATAGATTTATTGACTTTGGTTACTATATCGGAAATGCCCTGTGACCCTATAATCAAGAGTGTTAAATACAAACTGCCAGCTGGATCGTTCTCTAAGGTTATTTTTTTGTAAAATTTATGAAAACGGACTATTCAGAATGTGGCAGAAAAGGTATAATTTACCTGTTTGTATTACTTTTGTACTAGGGGGTACATATTATGACTTGGTTTACCAAGTGGGCGTTACGGAATAAGGCTGCATTAGCTTTTTCTGTCGTTGCCTCAATGATTTTTGGTATTTTCAGTTACACTACGATTCCAATGGAGCTAATGCCATCTGCTGATCAGCCGTACGTTACGATTTCAGTCGTCGGAAACGGCGTCGATGCCGTCAGCATGGATGAACAGGTCACACAGCCAATTGAAAAAGCCATAAACGGCGTCAAAGGAAAACAAAATGTAGTTGCACAAACCGGGAATAACTTTACCCAATTGACCGTCACCTTTGAATCCAGCATTGATATCAAAGAGGCAAAACAGCAAATACAAGAAAGAATATCGATGGTTAATCTCCCCAATGGAGTCATGAAACCATACGTAGTCAACCTCAACACATCTGAAATTCCAATTGTAGAATTAGGCCTCACCTTCGATAAGGAAGTTGGCAATACTGAGCTAAATCTCGTAGAAAATGAGATTATGCCGATGTTCCAAGACTTAAAAGGTATCGGCAATGTCATCGTAAACGGCGGGAAAAATCAACAGGTAATGATTAAAGTCGATCCAGAAAAATTAGCTGCTGCTGGGTTCCCGCTTGAAAAACTTTACACTCTTCTTCAAGGAAAAAATGCATCCGTCGCAATGGGCGAGCAAACGCTAAATAACGAAGCAACAAGCATTATCGTAACAGGAAAATTAGAATCGCTTGACGATCTCAAAAACATCGAGTTAAACAGCAACACCAAACTGCAGGATGTTGCCGATATTACCATGCAAAAAGATACCCAAAGCATCACCCATTTGAACGGAAAGAATTTCATTGATGTCGTTATTCAGAAGGATTCCACCTCCAATGCCGTAACGCTTGGACAACAGGTTGAAGACACGGTTAAAAAAATCAATCAAGACTACAAGGGAACACTCCAAGCAACAATAGTGATGAATTTGGGTGATACAGTACTTGACTCCATCAATTCGATGACAAGAGAAGTATTGACTGGAGCCTTATTTGCAACGCTGATTATCTGGTTATTCCTGCGCAGTTTCCGGATGACCCTGATCACGATTGTCAGTATTCCATTGTCACTTTGCATTACGATGATTCTACTTTCTTTCTTTGGCGTTACCTTAAACATCCTCACGCTCGGAGGTATTGCGGTATCAGTCGGACGGCTAGTGGATGACAGTATCGTGGTAGTAGAAAATATTTACCGAAGGAAAAAAGATAATGAATTGACCCCCGCTTTTCTGATCGAAGCGGTAAAAGAAGTAGGAGCAGCGATCACGTCTTCGACTCTTACAACGGTAGCAGTATTCCTTCCAATGCTTATTGTTTCGGGAGGCTTACGGGATATTGTTGCCCCGTTCGCCATTACGATCACTTGTTCATTACTAGCTTCACTGCTTGTTTCGCTGACAGTGGTTCCAGCACTCAGCGGCCGGATGATGTCAAAGGTAAAGATGAAAGAACACAAGCAGAATTCCTTCTACCCATCACTGTTGAAATGGTCGCTTAACCATAAATGGCTTCCCATCACAATAGCCGTACTTGTTGTGGTCGGGTCTGTCGGGTTATTTGTGAGCATGCCTAAAGGGTCTGTCGATCAGAAGGATTCCGCCTATATAGAAATCGGTCTTCGCTATCAAAACGGAACTCCATTTAGTGAAATGGAAGACGGGGTTGCGAAAATGGAGAACATTCTTGCAGATAAAGAAGGGGTAAAAACCCATATTACAATCGCGGGAGTCAATGAGGACGCTGCTCAATATGGCAATCTGCAGGATGCAAATATGGTACGTTTTATGGTTTTTCCTAAAGAGGGAACCGATTCCGCCAAATTTGTGAAAGACATCCGAAAAACAAAAGATCAGTTTCCAGATGCGGAGCTTACAGCTGACACCGCTGGATTAATGGGAACCAACAAAACGACTGTTTCCGTTGATGTCATTGGAAAAAATGATGATGACATTAAAAAAACCGCTGATAAGGTGAAGGAAAAAATCAGCAGCATTGATGGCGTCCTAAAAGTAGAAAGTAACGATCAAAATACAAAGCCAACCGTTACCATTCAGGTAGATTCAAAAGTAGCAAATGCACAGGAAATCTCCCAATCGATTTATGCGATGCTTCAGCCTGCTGTCATTGGGAGCATCAAAATAGACGGACGGACCACCGCCGTAAAATTAGGAGCACTAAAAGAGATTCAAACGCCAGACGATTTGAAAAATCTTCAGCTAATGTCACCAAATGGACCTGTTACTTTATCCAGCATTGCAAAGGTTGAAGAAAGCAAGGAGCAAGGCACGATCTTTACGAAAGACGGACATCATTATCTTCAAGTCACGGCTCAAGTCAATCCGGACAAAATGGTGGACGTAGCCGGCAAAATACAGCAGCAGCTTGTAACTTGGAGCAAAGATAATACCTTTGCCAAAGGAACTAGCGCCGAACTTACCGGTTCATCTATGCAGTCATCCGACCAATTAGGCGAACTCGCCAAACTGGCCATGTTCTCCATTGGAATCGTGTTTATGATTTTACTTGTGACCTTAAAGTCGTTCCGGGCAAGCATCGCTATCTTGATTTCGCTGCCGCTTGCAGCAATTGGTTCGCTATTAGGGCTGGTTGTTACCAACTCCAGCATTAATATTTCTTCTGGTATCGGAATGCTGATGCTCGTCGGAATTGTGGTAACGAATGCGATCGTGCTGGTTGACCGAATCCGTCATAACGAGGAAAGAATGAGTATCCGCGAAGCAATTTTGGAAGCTGGAACCGTACGTTTACGGCCAATTCTCATGACAGCACTTGCAACGGTATTTGCTATGCTGCCGCTGTTGTTTGCGCATGAATCAGCCATGAGCCTAAACCTTGTTTCCAAGGGACTTGCCGTCGTAGTTATATTCGGACTCATCGTGTCCACCCTGCTGACACTGATTGTGATTCCGACATTCTATGAACTATTCCATTTCCGGAAAGCCAAGAAGCAGAGACTGCAAGCTAATCAGGTAGAAGGTACTATAAGTCAATAATGAAGCACGGGGACGGTTCTCATGCATCAGTTTTTTGTTCTTTGGACAAAAATGATGCAGAAGAACCGTCCCTGTCTATGCCCCAACTAGGGTTTGTTTTATACTTAAAATTGCTTTAAATAGTTTTTTATAGCTCAGCTAGTCCTTTGAATAGTTCCACTCCAGTTTCAATGAGGTCATCTCGGAAGTCATACTCATAGCTATGCAAATTCGGGTAGTCTTCTCCGTTTCCAATATAACAGTAAGAACCTTTTGTGAGTTTCGTGTAGTGACCGAAATCTTCTGATGCACGGAACGCTTCCGTCATTTCAGCCATTGGAATGCCTTTTTCTTTGCAGACTTGACGAATTTTGTCAGAGCTCTCTTTATGGTTTGCTGTTTCGGGGAACTCCTCCTGATACTCAAAGCTCACCTTGAGCCCATATTTTTCTGCCTCAGCCTTTGCAGCATTTTCCAGATTCTCCTGAAGTTTGACCATCTCTTCTTCGTAAAGTGCTCGAATCGTCATCCTTAATACACCCTTGCTTGCATTTACACCGAATGCTTTTGCACCAATATCCACTTGAACGATCGTGCATAGAACGATTCCTTTATTGTTTGCGGGAGAAATGTATCCAGGAATAGCATCAATGATCTTTGCAATAGCAAATGATGGATTTATACCTTTTTCTGGTTCGCTGGCGTGAGAAGGAACACCTTCCATATAGATGGACATACCCTTGGATGCAAATTGTGCTGTTCCATCAATGACATGGACCGTATTTTTTTCAACACCACTCCAATTATGCCAGCCAAAGATTTCATCAATATTGTTTTCCTTGATAAAAACAGAGCATTCGGCAGCACCATTCCCTGTTTCCTCTGCGTGCTGAAACAGGAAGAAGATGTTATTGTCACAGCCTTTCTGATCAATCTCCAAAGCGAAACCACAAAGAGTTGCAGAATGTCCATCATGTCCACATTTGTGAGAAACTCCTGGGAACTTAGAACCGTATGGGAGATTGATTGTTTCCTCTATTGGAAGAGCATCGAAATCTGCGCGAAAGGCTATGTTCCTTCTTCCAATCTTGGAGTGATAGATTGCATAGAACCATGAGCCTCTGTCGACAATTTCGAGCTGTGTATATTTTTTAAGAAAATCAATCAAGTATTGTTTCGTCCAAAATTCCTGATTCGAAAGTTCAGGATGCTGATGTAAATCATGTCGCAATTGTATAGCCAATTCTAGATTTTTACTTTCCATTTTCATTCTGTCTCCCTGAATTAATGGCAAAAACCCTGCTTTCCAGAAGGATTACCAGGGTATTGCATCAAATGATTTTAACGTGATGATACAAATAAAATTCTTTATTTTATTTCTGTTTCATTGATATGCGCCTTTAAGAACGGCTCATAGTTCATTTCCTGCAGCTTCCCTTTTTTATTCAGGTACCTGCCAATAATAAAGTACAATATTAGCATCGGTACTCCAATGTAGAAGGAAAATCTTGTATCAGGGCTGTAGGCGGTGTAAATGGCAATACCAACTAAAACCAATAAGCAGATGATCGTTGGAATCGGATAAGTTCCCATTTTGAACTTTAGCTTGTCTACAGAACCTCCGTTTGCCACCAGCCATTTTCTAAACCGATAATGGGAGAGAAAACTGCCGAACCAGCCAAGCAGAGTATTGAATCCAGCGATGGATGTCAGCCAAATGAACACTTTATCCGGTGAAACGAAGTTGGTGATAAGGGAAATCTGGCCCAGAAATAAAGTCAGAATAACCGCATTCGTTGGGATCCCGCGTTTGTTCACTTTTCCTAATGCTTTCGGTGCTTTTCCTTCTTTTGATAACGCAATTAACGTTCTGCTAAGTAAATATACGATGGAGTTTGCAGCAGAAGCTAAAGATGTAAGAATAACGATATTCATGATTGCAGCCGCACCTGGTATACCGGCAAAGTCAAATAAGCCAGCATAACCATTACTCAAAACGCTTACATTTTTGTGAGGAACAACCAAACCCATAACTGTTATCGAACCAACATAAAAAATTAATATCCGGAAGAAGATTGTGTTGATGGCTTTAGGAACATTCTTCTGAGGGTCTACTGTTTCTCCTGCTGCCGATACAACCGTTTCAACCCCTAAATAAGACCAGACTACCCCAGTCATCATTAATATGACCGCTGTAAATCCATTCGGGAACACGGACTCGCTCGTCCAGTTGGATAATCCAATAAATCCTTGATGTCCAATCACTCCAAAGATCATTAGAACCCCCATAATCAAGAAAATGATAATGGCGAATACCTTAATTCCTGCAAACCAGTATTCAGCTTCTCCGTACGATTTAACATTGATCAAGTTTAAGACCAGAATCAATAATGAAATCGCGATACAGAATACAACCGGCGGAATGTTTGGGAAAAATTGATTTAATATCATTCCCCCTCCAACAATTTCAGCCCCAAGACCGAGAAAACCGTTAATGTATAGATTCCATCCGACCATGAAACCTAAAACCGGGTGGACAAACAAACCCGAATAAGTAGTATAAGCACCAGGAGTCGGCATGAAGGTGGACATTTCGCCAAGACCTTTCATTAAGACATAAACTAAAATTCCTATCACTAAATATGCAATAGGGCCCCCAAGAGCACCTGCCTTCGATACTACATTTCCCGACGCAAGGAATAACCCTGTTCCAATTGTTCCACCAATGGACATCATAGTAATATGTCTACGTTTAAGCCCACGGTGCAGCTCATTACCTTGATCCCCAAATTGTTTTTTTGGCTCCTCAATCTTTTTAGCAGCTTGCATAAAATTTCCCCTTTTTTCTTTAATTCGTTTCCGACTTGTTTTCTAAGTTCCAATTAGGATGCATTTTCTTGAGTACACTTTGTAATATTGCAAGAATCATGCCAATTTTAAAAGACTGATAAATCAGCACATTCAAAAAAGAATTTACTAAATTTATAATTCATTTCCAACTCAATGATTCTAATTAGATTCAATTCGTGTCGAAAAATGTATGAAAACGTCTTATAACATGCTATAGTTTCTTACATAGGGGTTCAAATTGAGTCGCATACGAATCAAAAATACTGAAGGTTTAAAGCTTTTCTAGCATAAGGAAATATCTTATGAAAGGGGGAAACACTTTGACTACAAAGATCTTACAACAATTTGATGGGCAATTACTCTTAAAGATTATTAATACATTAAAAGACCCTATTTGGATTATCGATAACCAAGGGAATGTATTGTGGGTTAATCAAGCAGCTTATGATTTTTTTTCAGCATTACAAGTCGATGAATTGGTTGGCCAAAACGTAATAGAAATGGAAAAACGAGGTTTATTTACCCCTTCTATTGCAAGGCTTGTTATCGAACAAAAGCAGTTTGTAAGCACCACGCAGGTCACTCAAAATAATGTTCACTTGCTAGTTTCCAGTGACTATATTCCCGACGAGAAGGGGGATATTCAATATATTGTTACCCATGCAAGACAATTATCCCAAGTTATCAATCAATCGAGTGAATTAGAAAAAATCGAATCTATTCTACAACTATATAAACAGCAAATTCGTCAACTAATCTTACAACAAAAAAATCAGCAGTATGAAGATTTCTATGTTGGAAAAAGTAAAGTTTCTCTGCACCTTATCGAATGGTCCCAAAAGGTTGCGGATATCGATACAACGATTCTTTTAACAGGAGAAACAGGTGTCGGAAAAACGGCCTTTGCCTACAGTATTCATCAGCTGAGCAGTCGCAATAATAAACCATTTATTCATTTAGACTGCGGTGCCATTCCAGAGTCCCTCATTGAATCTGAATTATTTGGCTACAAAAAAGGGGCATTTACAGGGGCCAATGCCAATGGAAAACTCGGTTTAATCGCAGCAGCTGATCAAGGCACTTTGTTTTTAGACGAAATCGGGGAATTCCCTCTTCATCTACAATCAAAGCTTCTGCAATTTCTGCAAAACAAGACTTATCGGATGATTGGGGATAACCAAGTCCAACAAGCGGATGTGCGAATTATTGCAGCAACCAATGTGAATATAATGGAACGCGTCAAAGCAGGAACATTCCGTAAGGACTTATTTTATCGTTTAAACATCCTTCCTATGGAAATTCCACCTTTACGTAAAAGAAAGGAAGATATTATTCCACTTTTGAATTTTTATTTAAAAAAATTCAATCAAAAGTATGGCCGTCAACATACTTTATCCAAAAACATAATGGATGCCTTATACAATTACAGCTGGGATGGAAATATTCGTGAACTTGAAAATCTAATGGAACGATTAGTGATTACCTCTGCTGGACCAAAAATCGATATGGACGATTTACCAAGTGATTTCCCCCTTCACCAGTCTCAACAAATGCTTTTCCAAAATGTAGAAGAAGTGAGCTTACCAATCTATTTGGAACAGATTGAAAAAAACATTTTAATTAAAGCTTATAATGATACCAATAGTACTTGGAAAACAGCAAAAAAACTCGGTGTATCCCAATCCTATGTCATTCGCAGGCTAAAAAAATTCAATTTGAAAATACGCGAGAAGGAATTGGTTGAGGAGTAGGTCCATAGGGACGGTTGGACGGTTCTTATGCCTCACTTTCTGTCTTTGGACAGAATGACACAGCAGAACCGTCCCCATGTCCTACAAAAAAAGTGCCTGTCACGCCCCAAATAAAAATGGGGAAATTGACAGGCACTTTTTTTGATTGGAATGCTTTCATTGGTCCTTCGGCATATAGATCATCGACTTGAATAGGTCTCCATCAATTTGAATAGCAAATTTCCCCCCTTGATTATCAATGAGGCTTTGGGCAATGGAGAGTCCTAAGCCACTGCCTTGGCTGGTTCTGGATTCATCCCCTCTTTTGAAACGTTCCATTAATTCATCCGCTGAAATATTTAATTCATAAGCAGACATGTTTTTGAAGGTAAGTAGAATCTCGTTCCCTACATCCTCGAATTGAATATATACTCTTGACCCTGGGAGTGCGTATTTGAAAATATTGGATAATACGTTCTCTATGGACCTCCACAATAATTTTCCATCTGCTAAGACATATAGCTTTTCATCGGGATAATTGATTTTGAAATCTATCCCGGAAGCTTCTATTTTATCGCTCACTTCCCCTAGCCCCTGAGTGACTAACGAGACAATATCGACCCGCCCCAATTGAACTGGAATATTTCCGCTTGAAGCCTTTGCTGCCTCGAATAAATCATCGGTTAAAGTTTTCAGCCTCTTTGACTTTTGATCAAGTACTTCAAGATATTTTTCTACTTTTACAGGGTCTTTCTCTTGTTTCAATAAATCAACATAGGTAATAATGGCTGTTAATGGTGTTCGTATATCATGAGAGACATTCGTTATTAGTTCCGTTTTTAATCGCTCGCTTTTCAATTCGCTATCAACAGCTGATTTCAAACCATCAGTAATGCTGTTAATATTCTCAGCCAGACCAGCAAACTCTCCTTTTTCACCAACATATATACGATGCTGGATATCGCCCTCTTTAATTTTTGCAACGCCTTCCTTGATGGCTTGGAAGGCCTTTACCTTCTTAAGGGCAAACCAGGCTGCAAACCCAATGGTGATCGGGAACATGAAAAACGTTAACGCAATCAGCACTGGGTATCCGATAACGATTAATACGGTCTTTACAGCAATACTTCCGCTCCCATAAACATGTCTAATAAATTGAATCAGCCTATAAACAATTTGATAGATTACGGTATGCTTGAAGATGGTTTGATTTTTCACATGCCTTATGAGTGATAGGATCAATAGGAGCACTGCCGCCGAAATCGGGATTGTAATCGGAATCACCAATTTCGGGATGTTTGAAGATGTGAAGTTATCCAACAGGGCTACCCATAACGCTATTAACCCCATACAAATGAGGATATTCAATTCCACAAATAATTTATCAATCCAGTGCAGACGGAGCTCTTCATCCTTGAATGACTTTCTGCCCGTCACGAATACTAGATACAGGAAGCAAAGAATGAAACCAGTAAGATATGCTAGCAATTTATAAAAGTTTGCTGTTGCTAGTGCTTTGGTATCTTTCCAGTCTTGGGCTTTTGTCTGTAAAAACTCTTTCGAAAAAGCTACATATACGACCTGGCCTTTCGTATCCCAATCCTCTTTATTCTGGATCACCTGAAGAAGATTTTCATTCTCCTCCGCTGCTTTTGGATACAGCTCATTTTTATAGTCTTCTAGGATGAAATAGGAAGGAAAGGATTTAAACTGTTCTTTTGTGGTATTCAAGCTGTTTTTATAGATATTGACACCATCACTGGCATAATAAAAAGGATTTTTAACCTCTTCTACCCTCTGCAATAATGAATGAAAATCTCTTAAATCATTCCTTATTAGCTCATCCCTAACTTGGGCGATCTTATCTGCATATTCAGTTTTAAATTTTTCAAAGTTTTCTGCTTCTGATAAATTGGGGTTATAACTCTTTGAATTACTTTGATAGTCATAGAATAACTCTTGTTCTTGTCTTTTTAATTCATCCTCATTAATCGTTCCGCCATTTAAAATATGTTCCTCATTTTTATAAAACCCAACCAGACGGGTAAGATCCTCCGCAAGGTAACCACTTTCTTTTACAAAGGAATGGCTTTGAAAATAATTGTCTTGAAAAACACTGCTAAATTCCCCGTCATTCACCACTTCTACATCAACAATCGTTTTCATTAAGCCTGTAAAACAGGTAATCACCAGGAGAAACACAATAATCTTTGTGATGATTGAATGGCTATATTTTTTCAACCTTGTATCCAACTCCCCACACCACCTTCAAATATTTTGGCTCTTTCGGATTGATTTCTATTTTCTCTCTGATTTTTCTAATATGAACAGAAACCGTGTTTTCCGGACTGTATGCCGTTTCGTTCCAAACTTTTTCATAGATATCTTCCATGGAAAAGACTCTGCCGGCATTAGCCGTCAGCAGCTTTAAAATCTTATATTGTACCGGTGTAAGGTGAACGGCCTCTCCATCAACCGTGACTGTTTTGCTTTCATCATCGATGGCGAGCCCTCCCGTTTGGTAAACATTACTCTTGGTTTCCAGAGCTCCTAAGGTTGTATATCTTCTCAGCTGGGATTTCACTCTTGCGATTAATTCCAGAGGGTTAAATGGCTTCGTTATGTAGTCATCCGCACCGACATTTAACCCCAAAATTTTATCGTAATCCTCTGATTTGGCTGAGAGCATAATCAAAGGGATGTTATTCGCTTCTCTAATTTTCATGGTCGCCCGGATCCCATCCAGCTTAGGCATCATAATGTCCATAATGATCAAATGGATTGTTTGGTTATCAATGATTTCGATGGCCTCTAAACCGTTATAAGCTGTGTATACTTGATAACCTTCATTTTCTAAGTAGACACCAATCGCTTCGACAATGGCCTGATCATCGTCGCAAACTAATATATTCATAAAAAAATTCACCCCTATATCTGTATCGGATATCCGATTCTCCCCTTTACCTTTCGTCCTCAAGATCATGATACCCAGCAAATCTTAATAAACCCATGATGTAAATCTTAAGATTTTCTTAACATGTACCAAGCATACCCGTATTTTGATTCTTAGAAAACCTTGAATAACAGGAAAGGGAACAGCTTTAAGTGCTGTTCCCTTAAATTACTTATCATACAATCGACCCTTCCCCTGCCCCCAAAAACTTAATGACCAATTGATTCACAACATGAGATTGTTCAGCTGGCAAACAATGCGAACTATTGGGAATCAGGTGTACCGACATTTTTGGCGATTCATCGGCACGCTTGATTGCCTGATGGACAGACGAATAAATTACTTCATTTTCACCGATAAGAACTAAAGTTTCTGGCAGCAATTTTTCAAGCTCTGCCTCTTTAAAAACGGTTGGGGCGACTTTTAATTGAATTCTTCCAAATTTATAGCCTTTTAAGAATTGATCGTACAGTATTTGGTCAGGCGTATTTTGCTCAGCAAACATCCACTTATATAATTTTCTTATAGAGTGGGAGTTTCTTAATAGAGTAGCAGGGAGCAATCTGAACGGAAATTTCCAATTCAAACCACAAATGCCCATGACTGGCGCCAATAAAACCAATTTCTTGACTCTATCAGATTGCAAACTAAACTGCAGGGCAATCCATCCCCCCATGGAGTGACCAATTAAATAAATATCATCCAAATTCAAGGCATCCAGTACCTCATTCAACCAGCTGTTTAATTCCAGACGGGTTGTGACCGGACGAACACATTCACTTTTACCAAAATCACCTATCGTGTCGATGGCATATACTCGATAGTTTTGGGACCAAACGGGAGCATTTGCAAACCACATTGTCGAACTCACGGTCATGCCGTGAAGCAGCACAACCGGCTGGGCATCCGTAGGCCCGCAGGCAATCACATGTGTTTTCCCAAAAGCCGTTTCGATATAAAAAGTCTCTACTTCCATGTTCCATTTTTTTAGCGAATGGTCATATTGCTTGTAATATAACTCTCTCTTGACCGGATCTGGAAAGGTCAAATTTTTCATGTTTCACCTCATAATTTTTTAGGCCTTTTCTAATAGTTTGATGCTTTCAATCTGGAAATTGGGAATATTAATCTTTCATAACGACCGGGGCGTTGATTTCCCCATATGATCGGGCGTTATAAACTTCCCATAACGACCGGGGCATTGATTTTTCCATATGTTCGGGCGTTATAAACTTCTCATAACGACCGGGGCGTTGATTTTTCCATAAGTTCGGGCGTTATAAACTTCCCATAACGACCGGGGCGTTGATTTTTCCATAAGTTCGGGCGTTATAAACTTCCCATAACGACCGGGGCGTTGATTTTTCCATCTGTTCGGGTGTTATAAACTTCTCATAACGACCGGGGCGTTGATTTTCCCATAAGTTCGGGCGTTATAAACTTCTCATAACGACCGGGGCATTGACTTTCCCATATGTTCGGGCGTTATAAACTTCTCATAACGACCGGGGCATTGACTTTCCCATATGTTCGGGCGTTATAAACTTCTCATAACGACCGGGGCTATCGCTTTTACAGTAGTTCAGTCGTTTTGAACCTCCCATAATGACCGAAGCAACATGACACGATCCATCCCCAAGAAATCCTACCTCAATTTCCACAAAAATGTAGTGCGGTACACAAGAAACACAACAAGATTCACGAGCCCTGCCAGAAGAAAAATCGTGGCAGCCCCCCAAACATTTATCACCCAGCCCGACAGATAGACCGTGACCGGCATCCCCACTCTGAAAAACGTTCCGGTTATTCCGCTGATCCTTCCAATCAGTTCGGGAGACGTTTGTTCAAGCCTGAACGTATAAGCACAAACAGAGTAAAATGATGTCGCCATTCCGCTGATAAATAGTGCTATAATCAAGATATGGTAATTATTCGAAATATACATCAACAAATAGGCAGCCGAGTGGAGAATTGCGGATACGCCAAACAACACACCGAGCCCCCACGACTTTCGAAGCTTACTAGATAACAAACTGCCCGCCATTCCGCCAATCCCGACAGCCGAGATTACCAGCGCCACTTTTGATGAAGCAAGGCCAAGGTCTATTTTTGCAAAAATAACCACTGTTGTCTGGACCACGACCATGGTCGAATTTAATAACATGATAAACATGGTCATCATCCAAAGAGCTTTGTTTGCCCTGAAGGCATCCCATCCCTCACGAAAATCGGCCAGGAAACCGGAACTTGCCAGACGGGGAGTTTCCAATTGATGCGATAATCGGGACATGATGACAAAGCAAAGTACATATGCAAAAGCGGTCACCAACACGCCATTATAGAAAAACGGCAGCAGCAGCATTAACCCCGAAATGACCGGTCCCATCACACTGACAAATGTCTCAATGAACGAAAACTTGGCATTCGCTGAATTAAAATATTCGGGCGGGATGTTCATTTTCACAAGCCCAACCTGAGCATTGAAATAACCGTAATTACAGGTCATCAGCAAGAATCCAATTAGGTAATAGGACGCCAGCCAAGCGGTTTCTATTTTCAGCATATAGGCCAAACACAAAAGCAGCCCAGCTTGCAGACCAATTGACCAGAGGGCAAGCTTCTTTTTATTCAAGCGGTCCACGAACACGCCAATAAAGATGCCAAACAGCAAATTGGGCAATAACTCCGCGGTCCGCATCGTGGTGACAGCAACTGAAGAATTCGTCAATTCTAATAGAATCAATGGGAGCAGCAGTTCATAGATACGATTGGCAACGCTAAGTAAAAAAGTGGAACTCAGCAGAATGAGGAAGGATTGATTCCTCCAAATAATCGCTGTTTTTTTGTTCACCTTCACAGTTGATATCGACACGATTCCATCCCCTTCCGATCTTTGCTTTTATTGTAAGGGGAGTTTTCAATCGTAAAAATAGAAGAAATGATACGGTTTTATTTCGAGTTTTTAGGAGGGAGAAAATGAGATTAATCGAGGACTACAAAGCCATTCGTGATTTTTACCAGCATCACCCCGACCAAGCACCCTTTCCAACCACGATGGAAGAACTCGCAAACATTCTGTTTTGTTCACAGCGTAATGTAAAGTTTATCCTAACAAAGCTGGTGGAATCAGGCTTTTTATCCTTTTCACCCGGCCGCGGGCGTGGGAACAAGTCTCATCTCACCTTTTTAAAATCGGTTGACGAAGCTGTTTTTGCTGAAGCGGTTGTTCTTTTTAAAACCGGACAGATTACGGAGGGCTTGGAGCTTGCCGCACGTTTCGGCACTCCTGCTTTAAAAAACCGGCTTTTGCAATGGCTGACTCATTTTTTCGGATACGAAAAACAAGAAGTGAAGGATATCATCCGGCTTCCGATGTTTCGCACCTTCAATTCCATGACTCCATCAAAAGCTTTCTTTGACTTTGATGTCCATCTCATTAGGCAGGTCTATGACACGATTGTTGAATATGATTATTCTTCTGAAACAGCGGCAGGAAAACTGGCCCATTTTTGGGAAGGCAGCGAGGATAAGACTAAGTGGACGTTCTATCTAAAAAAAGGAATTCTGTTTCACAACGGCAAGGAGCTGACTTCGAGTGACATATATGACACGTTTTCAATGCTTACCCGACCGGATTTTAAACAATTCTGGCTTGTCGAGAATATCCATTTCATCGAATGTTTGGACCCGTATGTAGTGCGATTCCATTTGCACAAACCCAATGCCCTGTTCCTGCCCTTCCTCAGCTTTCCGGCTCTTTCGATAGTTCCCTCGGGAAGTTCAGGCTATATCGGAACCGGTCCTTTCATGGTTCATACATACAATAAAAATTACTGCGTTCTCGAAGCCAATCCCCATTACTATGAGGGAAGGCCCTTCGTCGATCGGTTTGAGATTTTGAATGTGCCAAAAGAATACGAGAAAGAATTGTTGGAGGATAAAAGCAGTATTTTTGTCAACACAGGCGAAAGCCATTACTTTGGCAAATCGGGCCATGAACTAATAGAAGGAAGCTATGAAGGTAGCAGCTTGTTTACATTCAATTTGCGAAAAAGGACCGGGCCTCAGCAAAACATTTATTTTCGGCAAGCTTTAAACAAATTGATTGACCGAAAGAAACTGATTGCGGAGCTTGGACCGCCTAGGATGATCCCTTCCTATAGTTTTGAAATACACCAATCTCGGGTTAAGGCTTTCGATAGCGTAGAAGATCAGGAATTCCAGGCTCTTTTGCAGTCATCAGGTTATCTCGGAGAAACTGTTCACCTTTTCACCTACGACCGTCACCGATCCGATGCGGAATGGCTCAAGGCCGAAGCAGCCCAATATGGAGTCTTGATGGATGTCGCGATTCTCGGCTGGAATGAAATACTGAAAGAGGAATACATCGATCAAGCGGACTGTATTTTATTTGAGGCCGTGTGGGGAGAACAAGAATTGTCGAAACTCGAACTCTACCAATCCGATTATAGCTTTTTACGGAGGCATCTTAGCCAGAGCACCGCTGATTTGATTGATCGAAAAATAGATGCCATCCTCTCAACGCCAAAGGGAAAGGACCGTTCGCTTCTTTTTTCAGAAATGGAGTCACTACTCCATTCAGAACAGGCAGTCGTCTTTCTGGTCCATAAAAAAATCGAGTCATCCTTTGATTCATCCATTAGAGGAGTACAGTTAAATGCCCATGGACAAGTCGATTTTAAAAATATCTGGATTAAACCGGAGCTTGCGAAAAAGAGGAAATAACTACAACCATTATTTCGTCTTTTTCTTGGTCGGTTATAGATATACTTATTTTGAATGGAAAATAGTCACTTTCAAAATGACAGGAATCTGAAAATGATTATCGAGGAAATTGAGGGGTCTTTTTGGATTAAAGTAGGTTCACGGGGACGGTTCTCATGCATCAATTTATGTCTTTTGACGAAATGATGGAGCAGAATCGTCCAAGAGCACTGAAAAAATACACCTTATTTCATTTATTAAAGACAAGACAAAACCGCTTTTGTATATGGGAGAAATGTCTTTTAAACGCCTTATTAAAGACAAAATCGCTCCTGTGTATGGTCAAAATGTCCTTTAAGCGCCTTATTAAAGACAAAATCACCCTTGTGTATCACAAAATGTCTTTTAAACACCTTTTCAGAGACAAAAATCACTCTTGGGTATCGAGGAAATGTCTTATATGCGCCTTACATCTTTTCTCGCTGGGCAAAAATGAGGCATGAGAACCGTCCCCATGCCTCACTTACCTTATGAAACCGCCGCATGAAGTGCGTTTGCATTTACCGCCATCAGTACCAGCTCTGATATATCAACCACTTTGATCTGGTCCTCTACGCCAAGGGAAGCGACTGCTGCTGTATACATAACCATATCTTTTGGACAACTTACAACAAAGTGAGTAACCCCTGGTAATGTTAAGGCTTCTTTAATCCGGCTTTCTGAGGGGCGCTCTTGGACTCCTGATTCATTCATCCACATTCGTCCGCCGCCAGCGCCACAGCATAAGCTTCCTCCGCGATTCCGCGGCATATCTACAACCTCAACGCCGCAACGATTTAGGACTTCCCGCGGCTGTTCGAATATTCCATTCCACCGCCCGATATAACAAGGATCATGGTACGTTGCCCGAATTCCAAGCGGGGACTCAACGGAAAGTCTTCCCTCATTGAATAATTCTAAAAATACCTGGCTGTAATGATAGACCGGCTTATCTAGCCCAAGCTTTTGATAATCGTTAGCAAGCGCGTTGAAACTATGAGGGTCTGTAGTAAGAATCCGATCAAAGTTTGCTTCTTTTAACGAAGCCATGTTTTGATTTGCCAGCTGTTCAAAAAGCCCGATTTCCCCCATGCGAAGTGCATCATTTCCTGAGCTTACCTCACTGTCAAATAACAAGCCTACATTTAAATCGGCCTTTTTAAGCACTGAACTTACTGAATGAATCGAATTTAAAACACCCGGGTCCGTCTCAAAGGATGCTACATCTCCCAAAAACCACAGCCAATCCACCTTTTCATTACGGGCGTCCTTGAAGCAGTAATCAACCGAAGCAGCCCAGGCTGGTCTCAGCTTATGGTCTTTTCCATACACATTACCATGATCAATGAGACCTTCCAGCGTTGCTTGTGCCCGTTCTTCTAAGAATCCATTCTCAACCAATGAAGCACGCAGCCCGACAATTTTTGGTACATGTTCAATGAATACCGGACAAGCCTCCTGGCATGCACCGCAAGTGGTACATGACCAAAGCGTTTCAGCGGAAATCACATTTCCGGCAATTGCCCAATCTTCATTCATTGCCGGCTTATCTCCATGCAGCTGTTCTAGATGAGCATCCCTTAGGTTTAGGATAAGCATCTTCGGTGATAAGGGAGACCCTGCTGCATGGGCAGGACATACGTCTTGACAGCGTCCACATTCCGTACAGGTATATAAATCCAAAATGTCTTTCCATGTAAAGTCTTCATATGTTTTAATCTCCTCCAAAGACTGATTTGAGTCATCTTGTGAGACTAATTGGCCGGGCGGGTCCATTTTCCGGAAGAAGATCGCCGGTACTGCAAAAAAGACATGCAGGTGTTTCGACGTTGGCAAGTACATCATAAAAGCAAAGATGATTCCGATATCCATTAAATAACCAATTGTATAACCAATAGCGGGTATATTGGTTTGATCCAGACCTAGGGCAATCCAAACCTTAGAAAGCATAATCCCAAGAAAATGGCCATCTTTCATTTCATCAATCCCGTATAACGAGTCTGCGACAAGCGGAAAAAACGATGTATGGATCACAATGCCAATCATAATAGCGGAAATCATTCCAAGGATTATTTCTCCATCGCGCTCATCTGACCCTTCATAGCGCTTCGGACGGATGATGCGGCGCTGGTAAATAGCCAGAACAACGCCAGTCAAAACTAGTAAAACCCACAAATCGATAACAGCTTGAAGTACCACCCCTACTGAAAATGTTGGGGAAATGACTTGCCCAATCGCTTCAATAATATCCAGCATCAGGATAACAAAACCGCTGAATATAAATAGGTGGATAATCCCCGCCAAACGGTTGCGCAACAGCCGTTTATGTCCAAATACCTGGACTACCATCGAGGAAAGCCGCTTACCTATCTGATCCATCCGGTAAGTATGCCGGCTCCGGCGCATTGCCAGCAAAATAGGTTTCAGTCTTAGAAGCATCAATACTATCGAAAAGCTCGCCAACAAAATGGTCAGCAGGCCTAAAAATTGTTGTAGAGTCATTCGTTTCACCATCCCCTCGCTGTTCAATCTAAATAGATAGACAGATAGTCTTACAGAAGTTTTTCAGGAAGCAGTTCCTTCTTCTTCAGAAATTCAAAAATCTCCCGAACAGCCTCTGACGGTGCCGCTTCCACCATTTTTTTATCCTCTTCCTTCCCCGCTTTTGCAGTTTGTGCGGGGCCGCCGCCCCTTAGGAATTTTAATCGGTCAGCCGCACTTTGACTTGAGTCGATAGCAGTCCGTTTCGTCCGCGGTTTCGGCGCTTCCACCGAGATTACCTTTGTTCCCGGCAGCCCGTCCCACTCCGGATTTACCACTTTGATCTGGACATGATTTTGATTGGCCCAGTTTCTGCGTTTGACGGAAACATATTTGACAGGAAAGTATCCAGGCTGGACCGATAGCAATGCCGGCATGCTTACCGAAAGTATTTGACGCCAGCCACCTTGGAGGCGCTGTCTCACTTCTAGGGTTTTCATGTCCCGTTTTTTGACGAAATCCACACGTGGTATACTTGGCATGCCGAGATAGGTTGCCAGTATCGCCGGCAGTGTTCCGGTACCGCCAGCATTACCGCATATAATCAAATCAAACGACTGCTTCCTTAGCCAATTAGCGAGAATAGTAGCCGTAACCGTAGAATCCTGCCCGACGAGGCCTGGAATTCTACTAATCTGAACAACCGAGTGAACCCCGTAAGCTAACGCATACTCCAAAGCCGCTTCACTAGATTCACCGCCAAAGCTAACGGCAATCAATTGATCATCTTTCCCACAGAGTGAACTTGCCAGCTGGATTGCCGCAACACTCGATGGTTCAATCATATATTTGACTGATGTTTGTTCATCGAAATACGTTTGTTTCACAGTCTCCAGTGTGGTACTTTGCAGCGATAAGAACGAATCGATGCATACAGCCACCTTCATATGTCATCCCCCACTTAATTGATCAAACTGACAGCTTTCGGCCTTTTGTCCGCAGCCTGTGATTTCCCGCCCGTTTCTAGTTCAGCTATTAATCCCCTTATGATGGTATCGGCATCACCGACAATTCCTAAATGGGCGATCTTAAATATATTTGCGTTCTTATCCGTATTAATGGCAATGATCACCTCAGAATCACGCATCCCATCGACATGCTGAGAAGCACCCGCTATCCCAGCGGCGATATACAAACGGGGTTTGACAATCTTCCCCGTTTGCCCCACCTGTCTAACATAAGGAACCCAGCCTAAATCTACCGCTACCCTGCTTGCACCAACTGCCGCCTCAAGAAGAAATGCCAGTTCTTCCAGGGCTTTAAAGCCTTCCGCTCCCTGAATGCCGCGGCCTCCGGCCACAATCCGTTCTGCCTCAACCAGATCAAGCTCGCTTGGGTTTGGCGGTAATAACTCTACCGTTTGAACGATCTCTGTTTGCTTCTTGCTAACATCCTGGCGCAGGATTTGTGCCTTTGCCTGCGGTTTCGTCTTTCCAAGGCCGGCTACTCCAGGCTTCAGACATACGCACCATGGATGATCGTCAGACATGCTGATTGTCATTTGTCCTTTGTTTTGCCATATGGATTGAATGACCTCAAGCTTGTTATCTGGAGTAAGTTTAAAACTGATGGCATCACGGGCGATTACTCCATCCCAAGCACCGATCAGACGGCAAGCGCATTCAACCCATAGAGGGGTGGACGGACACAACAACAGCCGGGGGGATTGACCATTCATGCTGTCAAGCAAAACCTGGCTATACCCCATAATTGAGCCTGGTTTGCCAAATTCCGCATGTTGTAAAACAAGAACTTTATCCGCCCCATTTGCAGCTAATTGATGGCAATCTTGATCCGAGATCATCTCAGACTTTCCAAACACAATCGCCAGTGTTTTCCATCCAGTCTTTTTGGCCAGCACCTGGGCATCTTGAAGTAATTCCAATGTGATAGTATCCCACTGCTTTCCCGTCCGTTCAGCAAGCACCCAAATCTGTGAATCCTCCGCGAATCCGATGCTACTTGTTTTTTCAGGCACAAATCCCACCCCTTTTCACTTAAATCTGTCTAGCGACCCTTGTACCTTCTAATAGCGCATTATTTAAACCGCGTGCAGCAACGGCATCGCCAACAAGGTGAAGATCAGGCACTTTTCCTTTCAGTTCTTTCCATAAGCCGTCATTTGCAACTCCTTTTGCAGCAACTACCACAGTATCGTATGGTCCCATTTCCCATTCACGGTGTGATAGATAATGTTCAACTAACACGGTTTTGTCCTCATTGATTTCTTTGGCATTTGTTACAGGAGTAATCTGTACACCCAGGCCATCCAAGCGGGCATATAAGTCAGGACGCATCGTTCCGTCAATTTCTTCCCCTACAACCCAAAGGCGTGAAATCACTTCAACAACATGTCCTCTTTCAGCAAGGAACTCCGCTACAGATAAACCTTCTTGATGGTGATGTTCATCAATAAACAATACTCGTTCTCCGATTTGGGCGGTTTCGGCCAAGGCTTCTCTGGCTGTAACAACAAATGGTAAATCCGTTCCCGGAATATCGAGCCTTCTAGCTGTCGAACCAGTTGCCACAACGACGGAATCAGCACCAAATGCTACTACATCGTCTACAGTAGCGGTTTTACCCAGTTGCACCTCAACACCTAACTTGCGGCACTGCCCTTCCAACCAGTCAACGGAACTTGCCCAAGCTTCACGATTAGGGGCTTTAGCTGCCAAACGAATTTGTCCGCCCAGCTGGCCGCTTTGTTCCCAAATTGTTACATTATGTCCTATCTCTGCAGCCATACGTGCCGCTTCTAATCCGCCTGGGCCTCCGCCAATGACTAATACTTTTTTCGCAACCTCTGCAGGCTTCCATTCCAGCAATTCGCTTTCACGGCTGATGAGAGGATTTTGGACACAAACCATTGGTTTGCCGATATAAATTCTGCCGATACAGCCTTCATTGGCCCCCATACAAATTCTGATATCATCTATTTTGCCTTCCTGTGCCTTCTTAGGAAGGTCAGGGTCTGCGATAATGGCACGGTTCATTCCGACAAAATCCGCTTGCCCTTCTTCAAGAACTTGGTTTGCCTGCAGCGGGTGAACAATTCTTCCACAGGTTAAAACCGGTACATCACATCCATTTTCCTGCAAATAGGAGCGGATGGCCCCGGCAAAACCGGTAAAGATTCCAAGAGGATAGTTCATCGATGGAACGGTCAATGCTGTGTGATATTGTGTCGCACCCACGGACCCGATGACATTGAGCAAGTCAATTTTTCCACTCTTCACACTTCGAAGCGCAATTTCCTGCATATCTTCATTGGTAAGACCGCCTTCAATCAGTTCATCACCTGTGATCCTTAACGCCACTAGGAAGTCATCCCCGACGGCGTCTCGAACGGCGTCAATCACTTGATTGCCAAATCTCATCCGGTTTTCCAAGATACCGCCATATTGATCGGTCCGGCGATTAGAAATAGGCGACCAGAAGTTATCAATCATATGCCCGTGGGCTGCCGAGATTTCAACTCCATCAAATCCGCCTTTTTTCAGTCTTAATGCTGCCTGAACATAGGCATCCACTAACCAATCAATATCGTCAGGCTGAACAATATGCGGCATATGATAATGGTTTGGTTCCGGTATATCGGACGGGGCATAGGTTGGGAGCCATGTAACATCATTCCAAGTACGGCGCCCACGGTGTGAAATCTGGGCCATCAGTACGGTGCCATATGGTTTAATTTTTTCTGACATTTTTTTGAAATAAGGAATTACACTATCATCCCAGTTGTGAATTCCGCCCCAGTCGGAGTTCGGAGAAGTAGGATGGACGGAAGATGATCCCATCGTCATCAGCAATCCTACACCACCCCGGGCTTTGGCTACATTGTAATCGATGAATTGATCAGACGGATTACTTGTAGGGTTAAAAGCGGTTGCATGCGCGGTAACCGCAATCCTATTTTTGATTTCAATGTGACGAATTTGTTTTGGGCTAAACAGCAGATCCAGATTTTCCATTTTCTCATCTTCCTCCCTGAATGTTTCGTAATTTTTTTAATTTTATAAATTCCTTACTTGGTTTTAATTATAAAAATTCTCCCTGTTCTTTTCTTCGTATAAAATACAGAAAAAAAAGAGGCAATTTTTGCAAAAATACACAAATGCCTCTACGTTAAAAATTTTTCAGTTTTTAGGTCAAAATAAAGAATTAACTTTTGCATCGGATCCATTAAATCGATTTCCCCGATTTCCTCTATTCTCTTTAAGCGGTAATTAAGAGTATTGATATGAATATGCAGCGCACTTGCGGTTTCTTTAATATTGTCATGTTTTAAATAGATTTCTAGCGTTTTCAGCAAATTAGAATTTCCTTGCTGGTCATATTCGCCGATTTTCTGCAGAGCCTGATTCTGATAGGCTTCATCGGCATTTTTTTCTAAAATGGCGGGGATAAATCGAAAAAAACCTAATTGAGGATAATGGAAAATACCTTTTGTTTCCTCTGGAAGCTTTCGTTTGATCCCAATTACTGTTAAGGCTTCTTGGTAGCTGGTTTGGATTTTCCGATAATTGGAATAGACACACCCACAGCCCCCGATAAACCCCGAAGCCCCTAGTTTTTCCGTCATTTGCGAAATCGCACTCGAAATAAAGCTGCTGCAGTTTTTATTTGGAGTACCTTTCCGGGCATCAGGATTGACTAAAAAAATAAGCCTTTGGCCCTCATTACTACTCATGATGACCTGCACCGATTTGAAAGTGTTCGCTAAATAAGCAATTTGCCTGTACATGCTTTCACTTATTTCTTCTGGAGATTCAAATACAATGACACTAAATTCGGAAGGAAGGGAGACTTTTACTTGGAGCGCCCTCTCCTTAATTCTTTCCTGAGTATTGATCTCACCCGATAGAATCTGCTGGAAAAACTTATGGTATCCTTCGTGTTCATTTTTTCTTCTAGACCGAAGCTGCAATAGTTTGATGCCCACTGCTTCTGCAGCCTCTTTCAGCAATTGGGTCTGCCACTCTTCATCAGCATGTCCGGAGCCAATCACCCAAATATGGCCCAACAGATCATTTCCATTCCTTACAGCAATCGCAATTCGGCTGCCAAAACCGGCCTCGTCGATGGGAGAAACACGAATGGGATTGTCACTGTTTTTCAGTTGTTGAATGACACCATCCCTCCATAAACCATTAATGATAATTTCCGGTACTTGGCGATTAATGATCGTCGCAATCCTGCCGGCGTCTGTGACCTTTTCATGCGAGCTATAGGCAAGAAGCCGGAAATTGACATCCTCCACCGTAACGGGACAACCAAGCAGATCACTAATCGTATCCACCAATTCTTCGAGACTATCAATGTGAACAAATGAATTACTATCTTTCCCCATCTACCTAACCCCTTTTTAGTCGAATTCTATCATTACCCGCTAAGGAAGTTTTCCAATCCCTATTTTATTTAAACCATGTTTAACTGTTCCCTACCAATGACGAATATCACATATTCGCCCTTATTTTTCCATCAATTGCGAATTATTTGAAAAATAAAAACCCTGGCTAGGCCTAGGGTTCAAAATAGAATTTGTTTATTTTTCCAGCCACTCAGTATGGAAAATACCTTCTTGGTCAACACGCTGATACGTGTGTGCACCAAAGTAATCACGCTGTGCTTGAAGGAGATTGGCCGGCAATGTTTCTGAACGATAACTATCATAGTAGGCAATCGCGCTCGAAAAAGCGGGAACTGGAATACCGGACGTAATGGCCACTGCCACTACCTCTCGTAACGAAGATTGATAGCTTTCGACAATCTCTTTAAAATAAGAATCTAATAATAGATTCGTAAGTCCTGGATTCCGGTCATATGCCTCTTTAATTTTTTGTAAGAATTGCGCCCGAATAATACAGCCGCCGCGGAAAATCATGGCGATATCGCCATAACGGAGGTTCCAATCATATTCTTCTGACGCAGTCCGCATTTGGGCAAATCCTTGTGCATAAGAACAGATTTTACTCATATACAAGGCTTTTCTTACCGCATCAATGAAATCCTCTTTTTTGCCTTCAAAGGCAGTTGCTTTTGGCCCCTTTAACAATTTGCTTGCCTGCACACGCTCTTCTTTCATAGCAGAAATAAACCGGGCAAATACCGATTCAGTGATAATCGGAAGCGGAACTCCCAAATCCAGGGCATTCTGGCTTGTCCATTTACCAGTGCCTTTTTGTCCGGCCGAATCCAAAATGACATCGACAAGCGGTTTGCCGGTTTGTTCGTCCACTTTTGTAAAAATATTCGCCGTGATCTCAATTAAATAACTGTCTAATTCTCCTTTATTCCACTCTAAAAATACTTCGTGAAGCTCCTGTGCAGTTAAACCCAACAGCTGCTTCATAATAAAATAGGCTTCCGAAATTAACTGCATATCACCATATTCAATACCATTATGTACCATTTTGACATAATGTCCGGCCCCATTTGGTCCGATATATGTGCAGCAAGCATCTCCTTCTACCTTTGCGGAAATCGCCTCCAAAATGGGTTTCACCAATTCATAGGCTTCTTTCTGGCCGCCAGGCATGATGGAAGGACCCTTTAATGCACCTTCTTCTCCTCCTGAAACACCTGTACCAATAAAATGAAGGCCTGCTTCCGCTAATTCCTTATTCCGTCTAATCGTATCCTGGAAAAACGTATTGCCGCCATCAATAAGTATGTCCCCTTCTTCAAGATACGGTTTTAAAGATTGGATCGTTGCGTCTGTGGCCGTACCCGCTTGAACCATTAACAAAATTTTCCGGGGTCTTTCTAATGAATGTATAAACTCTTCCACACTATATGTTCCGACAATCTTTTTACCTGCTGCTTCTTTGGTTAAAAAAATTTCTGTTTTATCCGAGGAACGGTTGTAAACCGAGACGGAATATCCCCGGCTTTCAATGTTTAATGCAAGGTTTTTCCCCATTACAGCTAAACCAATTACACCAATCTGTTGTTTTGGCAAAATATTATTCTTCCTTTCTAGTTAAGATTAAAGCATATGGCAGAGTGATTCCAATCCCTTTCATCTCTATGCCAATTACCTTTTACCTAAATTGGCAGCAGCTGAACCTGTTTATTTTTCTCCAAATTCTGAACCATCACATACCATGAGATTGGTTTGTTTGGTAAAACGGTATAATATCGTTTTAAGAATTTCACAATAAGGTTTGTAGGCAGTTCTTTCAGATTGCCATCGGTCGGAAGAAAGCAAAGATCGAGGCCGGTTACAGGCTCGCCGTCATTATTCCAGGATGGATGGACATAAGGAAAATCAAGGCGTTTATAGCCGAGATGCGCCAATACCTCGCGGCGGACATAGGGATCCATCGGCTTAACACCGCCGAATCCATAATCGTCTACTTGGTATGGATCATAAACTTCGGCAAACATACCATATAATTCTTCCCCGTTTTCTGCCGCTAAAGCTTTCAAATCTGCAAACCTCTTATTTGCCAAAAAAGGACCTATCCCCAGCCCGGCTTGACCAATAATGGTAAAATCAGTCATCGCAATATTAAAGTCTTTATAATAACGATATTCCGTCGCTCCTACTACTTTATTATTTTCAACTGCCACAAAAACCCGTATATCTGGGTCTTCCAAAGGCTCTTTCCACAAATTAAATTCTAGTACTTCTTCCGGCGGGAACACTTCTCCCATCAATTGATGCAACTGTTTAAAATACGGATCTACTATATTTGTTATTCGATGGTATTCCACTTTTTCTTCACCCCTATTATTGATTTAATCAGCTTTTGCCAACTACAAATAAAAAAGATTGAAAGATTATTTTTATTATTAAGTACAGATTGAGTTTTAACAAGTACACACTTTTTTGTTAGATAGTGAGAAAAAAAACACCTAATTTGTAAGATGGTGCCAAGATTTAAGGCAGGTTCAAAGGTCTTTTCGGCACGTTTTTACAGTGTCATTTTTAACACTATATGAAAAAAAAGTGCATACTTTGTTTTTGGAAAATTGCAAATTATAATGAACATTGTAGCAACCAAAATATTAAAGGAGGAACAAAAAATGGAATTACAATTAGCTCTAGACCTAGTAAATACTGAAGAAGCAATTAAATTAGTGGAAGAAGTTAAAGACTACATTGATATCGTAGAAATCGGTACACCAGTAGTTAAAATTGAAGGTCTTCAAGCAGTAAAAGCAGTTAAAGAAGCATTCCCACAATTAAAAGTACTAGCTGACACGAAAACAATGGATGCAGCAGGTTACGAAGTTTTAAAAGCAGCCGAACATGGTGCTGATATCGTTACGATTCTAGCAGTTGCTGAAGACGAGTCGATCAAAGGTGCAGTTGCAGAAGCGAAAAAACAAGGCAAAAAGATTCTTATTGATTTAATCGCTGTTAAAGATATTGCCAAACGTGCCGCAGAAGTTGACGCAATGGGTGTAGACTATATCTGTGTTCATACAGGTTACGACCTGCAAGCAAAGGGCCAAAACTCCTTTAAGGACCTTGAAACACTTAAAAGTGTCGTAAAAAATGCAAAAACTGCCATCGCAGGCGGCATTAAATTAGAAACACTTCCAGAAGTTCTTAAATCAAACCCTGATCTTGTCATTGTAGGCGGCGGTATTGCGAACCAAGCTGATAAAAAAGCTGTTGCGGCTAAAATGCAAGACATGATTAAGCAACATGCTTTAGTGTAAGAAGGGTATTTCCATTATGACAACTCTTAAATATGCTTCAGAAATTGTAAAAGAGGTAGATCGGACAATTGGCCAAATTGCCGAAGAGGATTCTGAAAGATTAGTAGACAGAATTCTTGAGGCCAGAAAAGTATTTGTAGCCGGGGCCGGAAGATCTGGATTTATGGCCAAATCTTTTGTAATGCGCTTGATGCATATGGGGTTAGATGCTTATGTTGTAGGTGAAACGGTAACCCCCAGCCTGCAGGAAGACGATATTTTAATTATTGCATCTGGATCGGGTGAAACCAAAAGCCTCGTCTCAATGGCAGAGAAGGCTAAATCAATCGATGCCACGGTTGCAGTTGTTACCATTTCTCCGGAATCAACGATTGGCAGATTAAGCGATGTAGCCATTAAAATCCCGGCCAAGCCAAAAGCTGGTGCGGATGGTGATTACAAAACCATTCAACCGATGGGCTCATTATTTGAGCAGACCCTCTTACTTTACTTCGATGCGACCATCTTAAGGATCATGAGCAAGAAGGGTTTAGAATCTGGCGTTATGTATGGCAGACATGCAAATTTGGAATAGAATTCAAAACAGCTTCACCATCCGGTGAAGCTGTTTTATTTCACTAAGTAAACAGCGATTTAAAGTTAATTTCAACTACCTTGATTTGACAATGATTCAAGGTCGAGCGCGACCTTAATCCAAAATTGACAGCTCGTAGATGACAGGCTGTCCCCGATGAGTTCCTCAATCCGTTCAATTCGATACCTCAAGGTATTCCGGTGAATATGCATGGCTTTAGCGGCACTTTCCCGGTTGTACTCAAGCGAAGCGAGACATTTTAGCGTCTCATAGAATATGAAACCACGTTCGGTAAGCAATTCCTTTGGCAGGATTAAGTTCCGTAATTGCTCAGCCCTGTCCGAACTCATTGCTCCATAAATAAGCAGCTCACGCCTAAATCGGCCGGCAAAATATGGCCCCTCTGATTGACTTTTGTATAAAACGATGGGCACTAAAGCTTTGGCCTCACGGTAGCTTTCAGCAAGAGATGACACGTGCTGCTTTGTTTCCCCCAATATAAGTACCGGGGCTGCTTCTTGACTGCTTTTATTTATGTTGTGTTGTAAGCGCTTTAGTTCCTTTTCGATTAAATTCTGATCTCCGCTAAAAGACAGGATTAAGACAAACTGATTCTCATATATCTCGCATAATCCGTCAACTTCAGCTGTATCCTCAATCCATTGTTCACATTCAGCCAGCAGCTTGTCCATATCTTCCCGCTCCCGAGGTCCATGCTTATTTTCATCAAAGAGAATCAGACCCGCAAGCCAATTTGTGCTCCGTGAAAAACCCAGCTCTTGTACTTTTTCTTCCATAATGGCGGGGGCTTCTTGCGGATTTTCGATTAGAAACTCCAGTAATTCCAAACGTAACTGTCTATTTTTCAGCTCCGTTTCCTTGTTATGTAGTACCTGATCGATAAGGAGAGCTGCCGCAAATTCGAGGATAGGAAGCTGTTCCTCCGTCAAGTCATTACCTGAGGGTAAAAGCCAAAGAGCTCCCCAAAAATCCCCTTCTATTTGAAGAGGAACAACAAAAGCATCCGTTTGTTCGCTGATTACCTGTACTTTAGTATCTATCGGTCTATCGTCAAGCAGACAATCAGATAAACCTTTTTGGAAGATTGGAATAAGGGAACCAAATACTTCTGGCAGGTTCATGCTGGTTTCTTTTGGAACTGATTGTTCTAGTACTTTGTTCGCAGAATCAGTAATGACGGCTGGACAGTTCAAATGTTCACTCAAAAGCTCGCAAACTTTTATTCCGCTATTTGCCTCTCCTAATTCATTTGCAAGTTTACTAGGCAGTTGTGCGGCTAATTCTCTTTTTTTAATTTTGCGGTTCATAATTTCAATATGAATCGCATGGGTTATTTTCACAAATGGTACATGATAGGGTGCTTCTAAAACAGGAATCGCATATTTTTCTCCAAATTCCAAGGCAGCCGGAGGACATTCTGTTAAGTAACGCCCGGTCGCAAATAGAATGCCTGAAATTTGATAACTCAAATATCCTTCAAGAAGTTTACTCTCCAATTCCTTATCTTTCGGCCAGCTTTGTCCGCTAGTTAAAAGCAGTTCCCCTCCCTCCAGGAAATGCTGCACATCATCATATTCAAAAGCGTGAGCCCAGCGTACTCTTCGATACAGTCCTTTTTGCCCTGAACGGACGGTTATACTGCTCAACTGCGACAGCTGTAATGCCTCTTTAACTGTTAACACGCAGTTTTCCCCCTTTGTGCCAGATGTATAGAAAATTCTAAATTTTATTACAATATTTTAGCATTATAGTACAATTGTGCAAAATATTAAATAATGCTAATCTTATTAAGCTACTATTTTATGATAAAATAGTGTAGAGCAATCTAGCTTTATACTTGTAATTTTCCCAATCTTTCGATAATACTTACATATCTATTCTATCACTTTAATAAGTTTTCTGCACTTTCAGACCCCCTGATATGAAAGCGCTATATATATGAAATTAAATAAAGGAGGATTGCTATGATTACAATGAGAGAAGTCTTACAATTTCCTGAACTCCAGAAAGCGGTGGTCCATGCCGGAAAAGGCGGTTTAGGCCGTAAGGTCCGCTGGGTTCACGTCATGGATACTGAGGACGTGGGCCTCTTTTTAGAGGGTGGAGAATTTCTGTTGACGTGTGGACAAATATGGCCGCAAAATAAACAAGCGGAAGAAAGACTTCTCAACTCCTTTCTTCGCAACCAAATTTCTGGTATTCTCTTTGCCACAGGACGATACTTAACTGGATGCCCTGCCGCTGCATTAGAATTTGGTGAAAAAAACTCCATTCCTGTAATCGAAGTTCCATATAATGTCCCGTTCGTGAAAATTACCGAACAAATTCATCTGGAAATCATAGACCGACACTATAAAAAAGTGGAGCGATCTGCACGGGTTCCAATTGAACTTAGGGATAAATTACAATCTTCTCCCAGTTACTCGTCCATTTGTGAAATTCTTGCCGATTATCTTCATTGCCCAGTTGCGATAACGGATACTGCCAATCAAATCTATGTAAAGGCGTCTCCAAACGGAGGAGAGCGTGTTAATTTTCAAAAGTGCATCAATACTTTTATTCAAAACAAGCAGTCCCATCAGCTGATGAATAATACAAAAACCGTTTATTTATCTGATAATCCCCCATCCTATATTATGAACGTTCCGATAAAGATAGAGGGAATAAAAAGGGGTGCTCTTTGGCTGATCAGTCCCGGGCAAGAAGTAAATGAAGAGTTTGCTTATAGCCTCGATTTTGCCGCAGACCTCCTGGTTGATATCGTTTTAAATAAGCAAGATCTCGAAGCAAGAGGCAGACAGCTACGTCTTGAATTACTGGAACTTCTGCTTGAAAATCCTGAAACAGCCTCTATCATTATTGAAGAAAGAATTCAGGAGCTTAGAATCGAACAACAAAAGCATTGGCTGGCAGGACTGATTCTTGTCGGGGTAAACAATCTTACCTCTCCCCTATCAATTGGGATGGAGTCAATTCGTGATGAATGTAAAAAGTGGATTGATGAAACCGAAGGGCTAAACGGCTTTTGCGAGATCTATAAAGAGCAGTTAGTGCTTTTTCTAGCATCTAATCTGGATAAAGCTTCTATTAAACAAGCAGTCCATCATTTACAAGATAATGTAAGAAATACAACAGCTCACACAGCTCCAGTCGTGGTTTTAGGAGAGATTAAACAGCATGTTTTGTCTTTTAAAGAAAGTTACCAGGAGGCTAAAGCTTTGGCGCCTTTAGTTATTCATCAAAGCCATTCGGGGGGAGCCTACTTTTCGGAGCAATTGAAACGTGAAATGTTTCTTTATGGGGGGCTAAGCCCCAAGAAAGCAATGGAATTTAGAAATATCATCTTACCAAAGGAATTACTGACTGAACATGGAACCACCCTATACGAAACGTTAAAATGCCTTGCATTAAATAACTATAATCGCGATAAGGTAACAAAAGATCTTCACATCCATCTTAATACTTTACGCTATCGTATTAAAAGAATTGAACAACTTTTTGAAGAAAGTTTAACGTCGCCACGGTGCCAATTTTGGATTCAGGTAGCGCTTGATCTTGAATCATTGGCCACTGAATACAAGGAATCGGATCTGAAGAACGAATCAGAAGGCGATATAGCGATAATTTGAAAAAAGGTCTAATGGCGACTCCCATTAGACCTTTTTCACGCTAATCCAGCTTAGTTATTTCAGGCTTAAGAATGTTGGCATTAATTGAATTTTTCTTGGATATGTTCGTTTTAATAGCATATAAGATGACTACTACAATGGCACTAAGGATGCTTAAGGTAAACTGAGACCGGGTACTAGCGTTAAAAGCCATTGTCGTGATGACCGCGATGATTGATAAACTGGCCAAAATTGTCAGATACGGGTATGCCCACATCCGTAATTTAAGACGCTCAGGCGCTTCACGCTCGATCTTTTTGCGAAGTATTAGCTGCGAAATTGCGATTAATAAGTAGACGAACAGCGCAATAGCTCCAGAAGAGTTCAATAAGAATTGAAACACTGTATCTGGTGATACGAAAGCCATAATAACGGAAATGAATCCAAATATCGTACATGTCAGGATTGCTTTTAACGGGACTCCTCTTTTTGTCACTTGTGTAATCCATTTAGGAGCGTCTCCTTTATCCCCCAGAGCAAATAACATCCTCGAAGCAGTGTATATGCCGGAGTTCAAACATGAAAGGACGGCTGTTACAACAACTAGGTTCATAATCGTATCCGCGTATGGCATCCCCATTACTTTAAGTGCACTAACATACGGATTTGTAAGTGCTTTTGCATCATTCCAAGGAATAACACTTACGATAATAAAGACGGACCCTACATAGAATGTCATGATCCGGACAATAACAGAGTTGACCGCTTTTACGACTGCTTTTTCAGATTCAACTGACTCAGCTGCGGCAATTGTTACGATTTCGGAACCAACGAAGGAAAAAATAATGGTGGCAACAGCGATAAAGACGATTCCAGGTCCTTTAGGAATAAATCCGCCATGTGCCGTCAAGTTAGATAAGTGCATTTCTGTACCAGGCAATAAACCAAAAATGTAGGCACCACCAAGGGTAAGGAATAACGTGATAGCAACAATTTTTATCAATGAGAACCAATACTCAAATTCACCATAGGCTTTAACTGAAAAGATATTCGTGACCGTTAAGGCTACAAGCAAAATGAGATTTAATGCCCATAAAGACATATTAGGAAACAACCAATCTCTTAATATTTGAGCACCGGCAATGGCTTCTACTGCAATAACAATAACCCAGAAATACCAGTACAGCCAGCCCACGGTGAAACCCGCCCAATTCCCCAGCGCCTCACGTGCATAATCAGAAAATGATCCTAATGATGGCTTAGCAACAACCATTTCCCCGAGCATTCTCATAACAAGGATGACTAAGATCCCCGCCAATAATGCTGTAACGACAGCAGCCGGTCCTGTCATCTGAATGATGGCCCCGCTTCCGACAAATAAACCCGCACCGATTGAACCGCCAAAAGCAATCATTGTTAAATGCCTAATCTTTAGGCCTTTTTGCAGTTGTCCTTCCTGACTCATAAAATCTCCCCTTATTAAAGATTATTTTTTGTTCAGATGTAAAACAAACAAATGGAGACTATTTAAAAGTGACCAAATCTAAGGAGAATTCTTTTTTCAAAAAGGAAACGATTGTTTTTGTTGCATCTTCTACGATTAGTTTCCCTTTCTCAGCAGAGCTGGATCGTGCTGAATGCAAGCATCCTGTAGCCGGAATAAGAGATTTAGATGGAGGAAAGCTTTGATAGGTTGGAGGACTTACCATTCCATCATCCGTAATCAAATCTTCATTAACAAGTTCTGGTGAAAGATGCATCATTAAGGATGTTTCGGAAATTGCCGCATGTTCCAGGGCCCAGCCCGGGAATTTTACTTCATCAAATACTCTTGACACTGTTTCAGATGATAGATTATCCCACCAATTGCAAATTAAAACCTTAGGAAACTCTTCTGTTTGATTTCGAAGCAAGAGATCACAAGCTTCCGAAAGAAATGCCTCATTCTCATAATGGGCGCTGAAAATGAGAATTTGCTTCCAGCCATCAGCCACGAACTCTTTCAATAAATCGTATACTAATGAGGTTAAAGTAGAGCCGTTTAGATCAATCGTTCCTGGGAACATCGGCCCGCCGCCTGAGGCCGGCAGTGATTTATACCCATAGGATACTGTTGGGGCTACTACCGCATTCACTTCCCCGGCGATAGCCAAACTAAATTGTGTTGCGATAATCGTGTCAACACCAAGCGGCAAATGGGGCCCGTGTTGTTCTGTAGAGCCGACAGGTAATATTAAGATCCCATTCTCTACTTTGTCACGATATTCTTTCCAGGTCATTTTACTAATAAGACGATTCATTCCTCTACTCCTTTCAATTATAATGACCTTCTGCTTCGAGCTGAAACTGCCTTCATTAATCTAAGATCCTGTTGTTACCTCCCATCTTCTGTCATGTATTCTCTAAGCTGCTATTGGCTTTGTTTTTTAAATCTTAACACCCTATGAAAGCGATTACTATTGACCGAAAGTGCTGAATTTTTGGAAAATTACACATAATTTTATATCTATTTTAGACAAATACAACAAAATAACAAGCAAAAGATGAGATTTCTACAAACTAGCTTTCAATGTATTGGAACGAACTTGTACTGCGTGCACAAGATATCCCCTGTTTTTAAATCAAATATTAAGCATGAACATCCAATTGTTAACACGGAATATCGGTTGTAAGATGAAATTATATCAGGTAGTTTTCAAAATATTAAAAAATTGGTGGTGGTTGCTATAAGTACATAAGAATAGAAGATTTATAGTTTCCAGGTTAGCAAAGCTTAAAAATAAATTTTATTATTAGGAAGGCAGGAGAAGAAACATGCAACAAATCACAGATCTTGAAAGAACGAAAATTCTGCACAACGGCGAAAAGTTTAAAGGAACTTTCTCAAAAGCGGAAATGGAGCGCCGTAATACGAACTTGCGCAATTACATGGCTGAAAAGGATATTGACGCTGTATTATTCACTTCTTACCATAACATTAACTATTACAGTGACTTCCTATTTACTTCTTTCAACCGGAATTATGGACTAGTTGTTACCCAAAACAAACACGTAACAGTCAGCGCCAACATCGACGGCGGAATGCCTTGGAGAAGAAGCTTCGATGAAAATATCGTTTACACTGACTGGAGAAGAGACAACTACTTCTATGCCATCCTAAAAGTTTTGGAAGAATCCGGAGTTAAAAAAGGCCGTTTAGGCATTGAAGAAGACCATGTATCCGTTGACCTTCGCAAAAAATTTGAAGATGCATTTCCAAACTTTGAATTAGTTGATGTTTCTCAAGACATTCAGAGATCACGTTGGATCAAATCTGCTGAAGAAATCCAACACATTAAAAATGGTGCAAGGATCGCTGACATTGGCGGTTATGCAGTTGTTGAAGCAATCCGTGAAGGTGTGCCTGAATATGAAGTAGCTCTTGCCGGAACACAAGCAATGACGCGTGAAATTGCAAAATTATATCCGCAGTCTGAATTAAGAGACACTTGGGTATGGTTCCAGTCTGGTATTAATACCGATGGTGCTCATAGCTGGGCTACATCTAGACAAGTACAAAAAGGTGATATCCTAAGCCTTAACACATTCCCGATGATTGCCGGTTACTATACTGCTTTAGAGCGTACAATGTTCTTGGAAGAAGTTTCTGATGCCCATCTTAAATATTGGGAAATTAACGTTGCCGTACACAAGCGCGGTATTGAATTAATCAAGTCTGGTGCAGTATGTAAAGATATCTGTGCAGAGTTAAATGAAATGTTCCGCCAGCATGACCTAGTTAAAAACCGTACATTCGGATATGGCCACTCATTCGGAGTTCTATCACACTACTATGGCCGTGAAGGCGGGCTAGAATTCCGTGAAGATATCGAAACAGTTCTTCAACCAGGAATGGTCGTTTCTATGGAGCCATGCTTCAATATTCCTGAAGGACAGCCAGGTGCCGGCGGCTACCGTGAGCATGATATCTTAGTTATTAACGAAGATGGTACTGCTGAAGATATCACTGGCTTCCCATTTGGCCCTGAATATAACATTATTAAGAAGTAATTCAGGCGCTTAATAAAACAAAAGTTTGCTAGAACTGGGGGTTCATCGCCCCCAGTTTTATTCGCTTATAAAGCAGGAAACTTTTTTGAAGCAGACACATAGATTCTAACAAAAGAGGTTGCTATTAATCTATGCAGAAAGGAGCATTAGAAATAAATGAAGAAAAACCAGCAAATTTGGAAGTATGCCTTAACATCCACATTAGTATCTTTATGTGTAATTGGCTTCGGCAGGATGTCTTATGGGATTCTAATGCCCTTTATGAAAGATAGTTTATCACTTACTTACCAGCAGGCCGGATTATTGGGCACAGTTACTGCTGTCGGCTATTTGAGCCTAGTTCTCTTTGTTGGCATATTTGCGGCGAAATGGGGATCGAGGAAGTTAATCATCATCGGGACCTTGCTTGTCACCTGTGGTTTAGTCTATTTAACCTGGACGCAAACTTTTCTTAGCTGTTTAGTTGGAATGGTGCTGTTAGGGATCGGGGCTGCGTTCACCTATACCCCGCTGGTAAATATCGTGGTGGGATGGTACCCGCAGCAAAGAGGAATGATGATTGGCTTTATTATTAGCGGTTTAGGATTAGGGTCACTGATTTCAAGCATACTAATACCAGTCTTTACTGATTGGTTCTCCACCAATGGCTGGCGATATCTCTGGCTTTTATTCAGTTTCGTCACTCTTCTTTCTTCCATTGTTTCCTATAGAATCCTTCGAGACCCTCCAACAGTGTTACATAAAACTGCTCAAAAGGGACATTCTTTTGTTCATGATGTGTACCTAAATAAAAAAGTTGTCCTGGTTGCAGTCATTTATGGGTTGATTGGATTTGCTTATTTAATTCCACAAAGTTTCCTATTTAGCTTTTTATTGGACTCACATATTAATCAATATTCTGCCGGCCATATCATGTCTTTGGGCAGCATTATGTCCATCTTTAGCGGGCCGTTATGGGGAACGATTTCGGACAAAATTGGCAGGAAGACGTCCATGCTTATTACCCTTTTTCTTGGCGCCATCTCGATGATCATCCCGATTGTATTTCCGGTATACCTTGGGTTTGTCATCTGTCAATTCCTGTGGGGGATTACGTACGTCGGAATGCTTTCGCTTATTCAAGCTCTTTCAACAGAGCAGGTTCATCAATCTTACGCACCTGTTGCATTAGGTTATGCCACTGTTTATTTTGCTGTCGGACAATTTATTGGCCCAGGCCTTGGCGGCTGGTTTATCGACTATCTTGGCGGAATCCCTTCTGCGTTATATCTTTGCAGCGGGCTACTTCTCGCAGCCTTTGGATTATCTACACAATTAAATAAAAAAGTAAAAGGAAAGCTGGTATTCGAAAAGCATCATGAATTAATGGAAGGCCATGAGTGAATTCCTCATAGAAGAAGGGTAACCCAAAAATACTGGGTTACCCTTTTACTAATTAGGCATGTAGTTCCTTCCCCTCAACGGCCAGTGCCGCTTCACCAATCGCTTCGGCTAATGTCGGATGAGGATGGATGGTATGAGCAATCTCCATCGATGTTGCATTTAGAACCTGAGCTAAGCCCAGTTCCGTAATCATATCGGTTACATGTGGTCCAATCATATGTGCCCCTAGCAACTTATTAGATTCTTGATCAACAACCAGTTTGACAAAGCCATCTGCTTCCCCAAATACGAGCGCTTTACCGATTGCCCGGAATGGGAATTTACCTGTTTTCACCTGATAGCCTTTCGCTCGAGCCTCATCTTCTGTCAGCCCGACACTTGCTACCTCCGGGCTTGAATAGATACATTTTGAAACAAGCGTATAATCGAGTGGTGCCGGTTTTTCACCCGCCATATGTTCAACTGCAATAATGCCTTCATGGGAGGCTACGTGGGCAAGCTGCAAACCGCCAATTACATCACCAATGGCATAAATATTCGATTCACTTGTTTGATAGAATTCATTTGTCCTGATTACACCACGGTCAACTTCAACAATAGTATTCTCAAGACCAAACCCTTCCAAGTTGGCCAGTCTTCCGACTGATACGAGCAGTTTATCAGCGGAGTATGGAACTTCCTTCCCTTTTTGTTCCGCCTTAATCGATACACCTTCGCCTTTTTCTAATGTTTCTGGCAGCACCTTTGCCCCAGTGACGATTTTTACGCCTTTTTTCTTCATAAGGCGCTGTGCTTCCTTCGAAATTTCCTTATCCTCTGTCGGCAAAATGCGGTCGGCATACTCGATGACTGTTACCTCTAAACCAAAGTCAATTAACATAGAAGCCCATTCGATCCCTATGACACCGCCGCCAACAATCAGAATCGAACTAGGCAATTCTTCCATTTGCAGTGCTTCGTCGGATGTCATGACATACTTCCCGTCCTCTTCCAAGCCAGGCAGTGTCCTTGGGCGGGAACCTGTTGCGATTAAAATATTTTGACAGTTTAAGAGGATTTCCTCCTCCTCATTATTCAGTTGTACTGAAACATTACCTGCCCCTATAATCCTGCCTTTGCCTTCATAAACATCGATTTTTCCTTTTTTCAGCAAATGCTGGACTCCCTTAAACAAGCGGTCCGTGATTTCTTCCTTCCGGGCCTGGACTTTTCGAAAATCAAGGCTGACTTCAGGCGCAATCACCCCGAATTTTTCACCATTTTTTGCATTAGCAAATACTTCCGCACTTCTTAGCAGTGCCTTGCTCGGAATGCAGCCTGCATGCAGGCATGTTCCGCCGAGCTTTCCTTTTTCCACTACTGCCGTTTTTAACCCTAATTGGGACGCCCGAATGGCTGAAACATACCCGCCTGTTCCTCCGCCGATAATGACAACATCATATTCCTGTGACATTCTATATATCTCCTTTTATATCTATTTAAATCTCAGGTGGCACATGCACTTGAGCTAAAGCTTTCGCCAACTTGAAAACCATGTTCCTCTGTATAATCAATTTGTGTTACTTCATCTAAATAACGTTTTGTAAAATGGTCAATTCGAATCTGAATTCCTTCATATTCGATCACCGTATCATTCCGCCGCATTTCATCAAAAATAAGAGTAAATTTAACTGAAATTCCGCATCCGCCGGCAATATCGGCATCAATCCTTGGGAACTGATCTTCTTTTGTGTTTATTTTTTTCAGCTTGTTCACTGCTGCTTCTGTTAAGCTGATCACCATTTATCTCTCCCCCTTTATCGTCTTATGCGATAACTTACACATTCACTTTTATCGCATTGACCTGTTCATCTGCATGATAAGAAGAGCGAACGAGTGGACCTGCTTCACAGTGACTGAACCCTTTTTGCATGGCGATTTCCTTTAATTCGTTGAACTCTTGCGGACTCCAATACTTTTGGACTTTTAAATGTTGTTTTGTCGGCTGCAAATATTGGCCAATTGTGATGATGTCCACATTGTTAGCACGAAGATCGTCCATCGCTTCAATAATTTCTTCTTTTGTTTCTCCAAGGCCAATCATAATGCTGGATTTTGTCGGAATGTTTGGGTTTATTTCTTTTGACCTTCTTAAAAACTCAAGCGACCGTTCATATGTAGCGCGGGCACGCACTTTTGGGGTCAAGCGCTTTACCGTTTCAATGTTATGGTTTAATATATCGGGCCTTGCATCTATTAATATTTTTAAATTTTCATATTCTCCATTCATATCGGACGGAAGAACTTCTACACTGCAAAATGGGTTCCGGCGCCGGACTGCACGAACGGTCTCGGCGAAAACGCTCGCGCCTCCGTCTTTTAAATCATCTCGGGCAACCGCGGTGATGACAACATGCTTTAAACCCATTTGCTCGACCGATTCAGCTACACGTTCCGGCTCCACCAAATCCAGCTCTGTCGGAAGCCCGGTTTGCACAGCACAGAAACGGCAAGCCCGGGTGCAGACACTTCCTAATATCATAAATGTTGCGGTTCTTCTTACAGCCCAACATTCATGAATGTTAGGGCATTTCGCCTCTTCACAGACTGTATGAAGCTTTTTTTCACGCATCATTTTCTTTAAACCGGTATATTGTTCATTCGTATTTAATTTAATTTTAAGCCAATCAGGTTTGCGAACGTGTTCCACAGTCATTTCATCTACTCCCATGAACGAATCGAGTCAAATTTACGATACATTTATTTAGTTTGTATTACATTTGATTTAGATCACGCCTGTATACGTAATCGCTTGTTCATTCTTTTTCTTGAGCACTTGACCCATCTAAACTAACAAGCTTGTTTTGGTATAAAAAATAGATACAGAGAAACACCCTATATCTATTTTACCTTTCAAAATTTCGCCAGTTCCCGCTGTTATATACGTTTATGCACTCGGAAAAGTCGCCGGTTAAGCAACCAAAACAGGGTATGGGTGACCCATACCGAGGAGAATCCTCCTGTTCGGTAACCAATAATGGGTATAGGTGACCCATACCGAGATGAATCCACCTGCTCGGTCATCCATAAAGGGTATGGGTGACCCATACCGAAAAGAATCCTCCTGTTCGGTAACCAATAATGGGTATGGGTGACCCATAACGAGGAGAATCCTCCTGTTCGGTCACCCATAAAGGGTATGGGTGACCCATACCGAAAAGAATCCACCTGTTCGGTAACCAATAATGGGTATGGGTGACCCATACTGAGGAGAATCCTCCGGTTCGGTCACCCATAAAGGGTATGGGTGACCCATACCGAAAAGAATCCACCTGTTCGGTAACCAATAATGGGTATGGGTGACCCATACTGAGGAGAATCCTCCGGTTCGGTCACCCATAAAGGGTATGGGTGACCGGAATCGAGAAGAATCTACCCGTTCGATCACCAATAAAAAGTACGGCTGACCGAAACTTAGCAAAATCGACCGGTCCGAAACCAATAATATGGTTTATTTTTTACCCATATTGGATTAAGATTTTACAGTTTCTTTGCTTGCTTCCTTTTTATAGCGCAAGATTGGCTGCCTTGCCGCCTGTACCTCATCCAATCGTCCAATCACGGTTGTATGCGGGGCCTCCAGCACCACGCCAGGATTTTCTTCGACTTCTTTAGCAATTTGAATCATCACATCAGCAAAAGCATCCAATGTTTCTTTTGACTCTGTTTCTGTCGGCTCAATCATCAGGCATTCTTCTACATTCAACGGGAAGTAGATGGTCGGCGGGTGATAGCCGAAATCAAGCAGGCGTTTAGCCATATCAAGAGTTCTGACACCAAGCTTTTTCTGTTTGGATCCCGATAAAACAAATTCGTGCTTACAAACTTGTGAATATGGAGCCTCAAAATACGGCTCAAGTTTCTTACGAAGATAATTTGCATGAAGCACAGCGCTTTCCGATACTTGACGCAATCCTTCTGGCCCCATTGTCCGAATATAGGTATACGCGCGGACAAGAATGCCAAAATTCCCATAATAGCCTTTTACCCTGCCGATTGACAATGGCTGATTCGTATCCAGCACATAGCGGTCGCCGTCTTTGTCAACACGCGGTACAGGCAGGAACGGAATCAGCTTCTTCTTGACACCGACTGGACCTGCGCCAGGACCTCCGCCTCCATGAGGGGTTGTAAAGGTTTTATGAAGATTTAAATGGACAATGTCAAAGCCCATTTTGCCTGGAGTCGTTTTCCCTAAAATCGCATTCGCATTGGCTCCATCGTAATACAATAACCCGCCTGCTTCATGGACAATCTTAGCAATATCCAGGATTTCTTTTTCAAATAATCCAAGTGTATTCGGGTTTGTCAGCATTAATGCGGCTGTGTCACCATCGACATGTTTCTTTAATTCTTCGAGGTCGACCAACCCATCTTTATTTGATGGAATGGTTACCGTTTTAAAACCAGCAACGGTTGCACTGGCAGGGTTGGTTCCATGGGCAGAGTCGGGAACAAGTACCTTTGTTCTCTTTTCTCCCTTTTGCTCATGATAAGCTTTTACCATCATCAACCCGGTCCATTCGCCTTGAGCACCGGCAGAAGGCTGCAATGTAACGGCATCCATTCCGGTAATGACAGCTAATTCTTCCTGCAATTCATATAGAAGCCTAAGAGCACCTTGTACGGTTTCAACCGGCTGATAAGGATGAATGCGGCTAAAGCCGTCAAACCGTGCCACATCTTCGTTAATTTTTGGATTGTATTTCATTGTACAAGAACCAAGCGGATAGAACCCATTATCGACCCCGTGATTTTTATTCGAAAGTGCTGTATAATGGCGTACCAGCTGAAGTTCTGATACTTCCGGAAGCTCCGCTGCATCTTGACGGATCAAATGCTTTGGAAGCAGTTCTTGCAAATTGACTTTTTCCACATCGCTTGCCGGAAGGCTGGAACCAACACGGCCCGGGCGACTGATTTCAAAGATTAACTCATTATACTCAACCATTTACAACTGCCTCCAATACATTGATAAATTGGTCAATCTCCTCTTTTGTCCGCTGCTCAGTTACAGCAATTAGCATTTGATTTTCGAACCCGTACTCACTTCCCAAATCAAACCCGCCAATGATGCCTGCTTCAAGAAGTTTCGCATTTACTTGCTTGACCGGAAGCGGCAGCTCAACGATAAATTCATTAAAGAATGGTGCTTGATTTTCAATAATAAAGCCTTTTTCTTTTAACCGTTTGGCCATATAAGATGCTTTCTCAATGTTCAGCTGGGCCATGTCACGAATCCCTTGTTTTCCAAGTGCCGACATACAAATGGCAGAAGCAAGAGCATTCAATGCCTGATTGGAACAGATATTGGAGGACGCTTTGTCACGGCGAATATGCTGCTCCCTTGCTTGCAGGGTCAACACAAAGCCGCGTTTCCCTTGATCATCTGACGTTTGCCCGACAATCCGGCCCGGGACTTTACGCATCAACTTTTTATCAACGGCAAAATAACCACAATGCGGACCGCCAAAGGACATTGGGATTCCTAATGGCTGCATATCACCGATCACAATATCCGCCCCGAGATTTCCCGGTGCCTCCAAGAGTGCCAGCGCAAGCGGGTTGGCACTGACAATAAACAGAGCCCCTTTTGCCGCTGCAATTTTCTTAATTTCCGCTAAATCTTCAATTGAACCAAAGAAATTTGGGTATTGGACAATCACAGCCGCAGTGGTTTGGTCTACTTGTTCCTCAAGCTGCTTTAAGTCTGTTACATCACCATCAAGACGAGTTTCTTCCATTATATATGTCTGTCCCACAGCTACCGTTTTCAGAACGGCGCAGGATTCAGGATGAACGGCCCCTGACACAATTACTTTAGAGCGCTTCGTATGAGCAACTGCAAGTGAGGCTGCTTCAGCCAATGAAGTAAACCCATCATACATCGAAGAATTGGCTACATCCATTCCTGTCAGTTCACATACCATTGTTTGAAATTCAAAGATTGCCTGCAGTTCACCCTGGCTGATTTCCGGCTGATAGGGTGTATAGGCTGTATAAAATTCAGAGCGGGATATCATGTGATTCACTACACTTGGGATGTAATGGTCATAGGTTCCTGCACCAAGAAACGTCGGGTATTGATTGGCATTTATATTTTGCCCAGCAAGCTGTTGCATTTTTTTCAACAAAAGCGGTTCAGGAACTGCTTCCGGTATATTTAGCTCACCATCGAGACGAATCTCCGCCGGTAAATCCTCGAATAAGGCATCCACAGACGAAGCATTTAACAATTCAAGCATTTCCGCTTGATCTTCTTTTGTATCAGGAAGGTATCGATAAGTCGCTGTCATCCTATTCCTCTCCTTCATTAATAAATGCCTGGTACTCAGCCTCATTTAAAAGCGATTCTAATTCTTCTGGATTGGACAATTCTACCTCCACCAGCCAGCCGGCATCATATGGTTGTTCATTAATCGTCTCAGGAGCGCTTTCCAGTTCCTCATTGACACTTACAACGGTACCGGATACAGGTGAGTAAATATCAGAAACTGCTTTAACCGACTCAATTGTCCCGATTGTTTCGTTAGCCGTTAATTCATCGCCTTCTGCTGGATTCTCAACGAAAACGATATCCCCCAACTGGTGCTGTGCATAATCAGAGATTCCGATTCGCACCCGATTTTCACCCAATAATAATACCCACTCATGCTCCTTGCTATATAAAAGGTTTGCTGTTGCGTTTGTCATATGAACCCTTCCTTCCACCCTAGTTTTCAAAATTTAGTCATTCCTGTAAAACCAATCAATCTCGGAAAAAATGAACCTAACTCTTTTTATAAAAAGGTGTTTTCACAACAACTGCCTCAATTTGCTTATTGCGAATTTCTACCTTAACCTGAGTTCCAACTGCTGCAAATTCTGCACTTAAAAGGGCAAGGCCTAAACTTTTCTTCAATGTCGGGGAATGGGTTCCCGATGTAATGAAGCCGATTTCCTCTCCGCCTTCAGAAAATACTTTATAGCCATGCCGCGGGATCCCTCTCCCTGTCACTTCGATTCCGACTATTTTTCGTTTTAAACCTTCTTCTTTTTGCTTAACGAGTACTTCCTTACCTAAAAATGCTGATTCTTTGTTTGTTTTTACGGCAAACCCAATGCCTGCTTCCAAAGGTCCGATGTCGCTGGAAAGCTCTTGACCATATAGTGCCAAGCGGGCTTCAAAGCGAAGTGTATCCCGGGCCCCAAGTCCGCAAGGCTTTAAGCCATCTTCTGTTCCTGCATCTAACAGCCTCTCCCAAAGCGCTTCCACTTTGTCTGCCGCTAAATAAAGCTCAAATCCGTCCTCTCCCGTATAGCCGGTGCGTGAGACTAGTACACCAGAGATCCCGGAAACCGTGACATGATCAGCAATATGGAAAAAGCCAATTTCCGCTAAATTTGTATCGGTTACTTTTTGTAAAATTTTTTCGGCTTTTGGACCTTGAATGGCAAGCTGGGCAGTGTCAGAAGAAATATTTGTTAAGGCTACATTCCCTTGTGCCTGCTGTTTCATCCACTCGTAATCTTTTTCAATATTTGCCGCATTAATCACAAGCAGATACTTTTCACTCGCTAACTTGTAAACTAGTAAATCATCGACTGTTCCGCCGTCCGGGTAACACATGGCCGTATACTGTGCCTGGTTGATCTGAAGCTTGGTTACATCGTTTGTTACGAGGTAATTAATATAGCTCTCAGCATCTTTTCCTTCTACAAGGACCTCACCCATATGTGAAACATCGAACAGGCCTGCTTCGTTACGGACTGCCTCATGTTCTTCTAAAATTCCGGAAAATTGAACCGGAAGCTCCCAGCCTCCAAAATCAATGACCTTTGCGCCGTACTTTTTATAAGTTTCAAAAAGCGGTGTCCGCTTTAATACTGTATCTGTACTCATCTGAGCCCCTCCGTCTTAAGTGTTTCTGCAAAGTAACCGATCTTTTAATTTTATTCCCGTGTCCGTCATGGCTAGGCCGCCGAGTGCCGTTTCCCTTAGTGTTCGCGGCATTTCCTTGCCTATTTTGTACATTGCCTCAATGATTTCATCACATGGGATCCTGCTTTCAATTCCGGCAAGCGACAGGTCGGCTGCTGAAAAGGCAATCGAAGTGCCGATCACGTTCCGCTTAATGCAAGGAACTTCCACGAGACCGGCAACCGGGTCACAAACTAGCCCTAAAAGGGATTTCATCGCGATCGCGGTGGCGTTGACGACCTGCTCTGGTGTCCCGCCCTTTAATTCAACAATTGCGCCGGCCGCCATTGCGGTGGCCGAACCAACCTCCGCTTGGCATCCTCCTGCCGCTCCAGAGATAAAGGAGCGGTTGGCAATCACATATCCGAGTGCACTTGCGGTAAACAAACCCATGACTAAATCTCGATAGGAGGTGTCGTCATTCTTTCGCAGTGAAAATAAAACCCCCGGTAAAATACCGGCTGCCCCGGCCGTTGGCGTCGCCACAATCACGCCCATCCGTGCATTGCTTTCAGATGTTGCCATCGAGAACGTCATTGCATCGTTAATATATGGACCTGACAAGCCCTTCCCGTTATTTACATATTCGCTCATCTTGACGGCATCACCGCCGGAAATACCGCTTGGTGCCGGGGAAGCATCTTCTACACCGGTCTCCACTGCTTGCTTCATTTTAATTAACCGCTCTGCCATCATATCGATGATCGTCTCTTTGTCACGGCCGGACTTTTCCATTTCCACCATCAGCATCATTTCGCCAACTGTTTTCCGTTCGCGGTTACAAAGTTCAATAAGCTCGTTCATTGACCGAAAATCCATCATACACCCTCCAAGATCGCTTCATGAAAAGGATTGGAACGAAATTTTGCTGCAATTTCTGAAAAATCATCACTTGTGCTTAATCGAATATCAACTATTTCATCATCAATCATAAAGATTTTTGATAAACCGCCGCCTAATGATACACCGCCTACTTTAACAAACTGGCCCGCACGTCTTGCCCTAATAACAGTTGTATTGGGATGATCGTAATAAGGACAGCGATCTTCAAATTTAAATTCATAGTGAAGCCCGTATCGTTTGGTTAATTCAACCGCATATCTAATTCTGGTATCATCTGTATTCATCCCAAGCAGGCCGCCAAGAAGCGCTTTATCTGTTCCGTGTCCCTGGTATGTTTCGGAGAACGAATCATAGAAAGTAATATCCGCCCTTTGCGGGGATCCTCCAAGCAGCTCATAAACAAATTTCCCAATTGATACAACACCGGCGGTATGAGAACTCGATGGCCCAACCATAATCGGGCCGATGATGTCAAAACAGCTTTGATACTCCATTAAGTTACCCCTTTCTTACACAGTGATTGGCTGTTGAAATAATGGAAATCTCCCGCAAATTGCTTTTGTCGTCTTTCTTCCCTGCTCGATCACGGTTAAATCCCCTTTGCTCTTAAGAACGGCTGCGATCACTTTTGCGATTTGCACCATTTCCTCTTGTTTCATTCCACGTGTGGTTAACGCGGCTGTTCCCATGCGGATTCCGCTTGTCACAAACGGGCTTTGCGGGTCGTATGGAATGGTGTTTTTGTTAACTGTAATCCCGACTTCTTCAAGCAATTTCTCTGCTTCTTTTCCTGTTAAATCCCATGGACGCACATCGAGGAGCACAATATGATTATCAGTCCCGCCGGATACAAGCGCTGCCCCTTCCTGCTTTAATGCCTCTCCCAGTGCAGCTGAATTTTCAATAATTTGTTTGGCATATTCCTTAAAGCTTGGCTGCAATGCTTCATTGAAAGCAACTGCCTTAGCGGCAATGATATGCATGAGCGGCCCGCCCTGAATTCCTGGAAAAACAGCTTTATTTATTTGTTTGATTATTTCTTCATCGTTTGTTAAAATCACTCCGCCTCGTGGGCCGCGCAATGTTTTATGAGTGGTGCTGGTCACAACATCCGCATATGGAACCGGAGAAGGATGGAGACCTGCAGCCACAAGTCCAGCAATATGTGCCATATCAACCATCAGTTTTGCGCCAACCTGATCGGCGATTTCTCTAAATCTCGCAAAATCAATAACTCTCGGATAGGCGCTTGTACCGGCGATAATTAATTTTGGTTGATCTCTTTTCGCAACTTCTTCCAGCTCATCGTAATCAATCAGGTGATTGTCTTCTCTTACCCCATAAGAAACGACATCGAACCATTTTCCTGACATTGCTACCGGGCTGCCGTGAGTTAAATGGCCGCCATGCGATAAATTCATCCCCATAATCTTATCGCCTGGTTGAAGCAGGGCGAAAAATACAGCAGTATTGGCCTGTGCACCGGAGTGAGGCTGGACATTGGCAAATTTGGCGCCGAATAATTTGGTCAGCCGTTCAATCGCTGCCTGTTCTGCGACATCCACAAATTCACAGCCGCCATAATAGCGCTTACCGGGATAACCCTCGGCATACTTATTCGTCATCACGCTTCCCATTGCTTCCAAAACATCCGGGCTGACAAAGTTTTCTGATGCTATTAATTCCAACGTATGAAGCTGGCGGTTTTTCTCACTTTCAATCGCCTCAAAAATTGTTGAATCGTTTTGTTGTAAACTCATTGATTATTCCTCCAATTTCTCCATATTGCTTTTAAAAAAAACAAAAAAGGACAGAAAAGGGGTGTAGAATCATCCCTTCTCTGTCCTTTTACCTGAGAGTTAAACTCCAATCTTTATGGAGCATTCTCCTTTGGTGGCATTTTCAAATACGCTCTCCAGAGGTGCGTCCTGTTATGGTTCTTTTACCTGAGAGATTGGTTCCAAGGGTTTTTTTGGAACTTGCTCCTTCGGTGGTAGATGTAGATAATACACTCTCCCACAACAATCATCCGCTCTATTCAATTTTATTATTTTCAGAATAATCATTCTGTTTGTAATTGTCAATGCCTTTTTTGATAAGGTTGGTTATCACAAATAAGAAGGATTTGCTTCTACATTTTTGAAGTAAACCACTTCGCCATCACTTTCACCATCGAAAATAACCGTTGTATTAGGGGAGAAGACTAATACGTCCCCTACTTCTGCCACATATTTATTTCCTTCTACATCGCGGACAACCATTTTACCTTTGGTCACAACTTTAATTTCGATAAACGTAAATTCTGCAGAATAATCAACCGAAGGCTGGAGTGCATAGTAACCCATTGTTAATACTTGTTTTTTATCTGTAATCGGCACATCAAGGATTTGCCCCTTTAACTCAGGTGTTCCCCGCAATACGCTTAATTCATTTAATTTATAGGTTCCTGCTTTAATTAATTGAATGCCCGGTTTTGCATCTAAATAAGTTAATTGGCTTTGGGTTAATGTTTTTTCGCTCATTTTTGCACCTCTAAATTTATTATTTTTTTAATCGTTCTAGGATAATGGCAATTTAATAATCTATTAGATCTTTGCTTTCTGTTTTAAAGCAGGGCGATTGATAGAGAAAAGAGAAATATCATGTTCGGTTTTGCCAGTTGTCACTAGTTGGCTTAGCGTTTCACCAACAACACTTGAGAATTTAAATCCATGGCCGGAGAAGCCTGCTGCGATTGCCACATTGGAGTACTGCGGATGCAAATCAATCACAAAATGCTCATCAGGTGTTTTTGTGTACATGCAAACTGCCCCTCTTTTAAGCGTTCCAGTAGCACCCGGCATGTATTCTTCTAGGAATCTGCGAATATTTCCTTCATCCTCCGTATAGATACCAAATTCACGATTAATTGTATCCGGGTCGATTTTTTGACCGAATGTATGGTATCCTATTTTCAAACCGCAGCCGCTGAAGCTTGGGAACCCGTAATAGATGCCTGTCGGTACTTCAACCATGAAGGCCGGGAAACCATGTGTATTGCTATACTGTGATTCTTCGCATTCGAAGAACCCAACAACTTGGCGGTAAGGCTGTAACGGAATATCAATATTTAATTTTGATAGAAGTTTGCTGTTCCAAGCCCCCATGCTCAAAATCAACTTACTGCCGGTAAAGGAACCAAATTCAGTTTGGATTTTGACAGAGTCCTCGGAAATCTCAAAATCCTCAACCCTTGTATGTGTTAACACTTTTGCACCATTTGCTTCTGCTAGCTCGCGATAGGCGCGAATGCAATTTTCACTGAATAAGACGCCAGAGTTTTTTTCATAGATTGCGTTAAAGTTTTCAGGGACGGTTACACCCGGCCAGCGCTGATGAATTTCTTCGCCTTCTAGTAAATCAACATCCAACCCATGAATGCTAGCAGCTTCTATCGTTTCAGCAACGAAGTCAGATTCACCTTTAGGTCCAAATACTAAAACACCGGTTTTTGTAAAAATCTTATGATGTGTTTCTCTCTCAAGTTCATACCATAACTCTTGGGCTCTTAAGGCAAACGGTACATACTCCCGTCCTTCACCATAGGCATGGCGGATAATCCGTGTGTCACCGTGATGGCTGCCATTCGTATGAGGCGGATCAAATGCATCTACCAATAATGTTTTCACACCTTGTTTGGCCAGGTAATAACCTGCTGCCATTCCCATCGATCCTGCGCCAACTACAATTACATCAAAATCTTTTTTGCTCATCGTTTCTGCTCTCCTTTTGCAATAATTTAAATTTTCTTAATTCTTTAATAACATCTTACGACCTTTCTGCCATCATGTAAAATGATTAAAAGAGATACTATCTATCTCTATTAGAAATACTTTCTCTATTAGCAATGTGGTAATAGGAACAACAGATTGATACGGGGGAATAGCCATGGAAATTAAGGATTTGCGGATTTTTCAAAAGGTAGCTGAATTCGGAAGCATTTCAAAGGCCGCCAAAAGCTTAAATTATGTTCAATCCTATGTAACCGTAAGGATCAGGCAGTTGGAGGAAGAACTTCAAACCGAGTTATTTCACCGCTCAAGCCGCGGCATGGTTATCAATTCGGAAGGGAAAAAACTATTGTTTTATGCTCAAAAAATTATTTCCATGGTCGATGAGATGTTAAAAGTGGTTCAAGACTCGGATAACCCGGTTGGCACCCTTGAAATAGGCACTGTTGAGACATTATACAAACTTCCACTGATTCTATCCGCCTATCACAAGAAATATCCCAACATTGACTTATCTCTTGTAAGTGGTGTAACAGAGGATCTAGTCGAGGCTATTCTCAGCTATAAACTGGACGGAGCATTTGTGACAGGAAATTTTAATCATTCACAAATTGCTCAATATGAAGTCTTTGAAGAGGAGTTGGTTTTAATCTCCAACCAGGAAGAGGTTCCTTTTGAGGAATTAAAAAACAAGCCGCTCCTTGTTTTTAAACAAGGGTGCAGCTACCGTTCAAAATTGGAGGGCTGGGTCCGCGATGAGGGAAGAATCAATGCGAAAATCATGGAATTTGGCACATGGGAGACGATTTTGGGCAGTGTAATAGCCGGTTTGGGGATTACGATTATCCCAAAATCTACGGTTAGTCTCTTGGAGGCAGATGGGGTTGTTCGAATCTATCATATTCCCGAAAAATACTCCAAAATCACAACGGTTTTTATTCGCCGGGCAGATTCATTCCTGACAAATACAATGCAGAAATTTATCGAAACAATCCAAAATGTTAGTGATCAAGAAAAAAAGGTAGAAGTATAAATATAGTCGTGAGCGTAATCCCCCTGCATAACGGAAGAGGGATTACGCTAGTTTACAAGATATAGAGTGTTCCGCTAAAATTTTTTTCCGTTTCGATTGTTCTTGATGATGAATCATAATTTTTATATCCTGGAATTCACTTTTTCCACATATACCGCAAATCGATTCTTTTGAATAGAGCGTTCTGCAATGAATGCAATATTTTTTTTCCAATATGGCCACTCTCCTATTCTGAATTTTGAAGATGGATATTTTCCTTAAATAGATAGGCTTCTGGCTAATTCGTAAATGGAAAGATCGATCTTGTGTCGGTCTTTTTCTATTTCCGTAAAGGTTGTATGGGTTAGTTGGCCATTTTTCACCCCTACCATTACACCTTTTTTCCCCTCTATGATTAAATCAACGGCTAGTGCCCCCATTTGGCTGCTCATCATTCGATCGTAGGCGCTTGGAGAACCCCCTCGTTGAATATGCCCTAGTATGGTAACCTTTGTTTCAAATCCGGTTTTTTCTTGAATCTCTTTCCCCATTTGCAGCCCTTTGCCAACACCCTCTGCCACTACAATAATGCTGTGTCTTTTTCCGCGCTGATGCCCCTGCTTGATCCGATCAATCACATCTTCCAAATCATAGTCGGCTTCTGGGATAATGATGGACTCCGCCCCGCCGCACACACCTGCCCATAAGGCAATATCCCCTGCACCTCGGCCCATCACCTCAATGACATACGTGCGTTCATGGGAAAATGCTGTATCGCGAATTTTATCGATTGCTTGAACAGCTGTATTTACGGCCGTATCGAATCCAATCGAATAGTCTGTCCCTGCAATATCATTATCAATTGAGCCCGGAATACCAACCGTCGGGAAGCCTAACTCTGTTAATTTTCTTGCACCCCTGAAAGAACCATCCCCGCCGATGACAATTAATCCCTCAATCTCGTTTTCTCTTAATCTTTGAATTGCCTGCTGCTGTACGATTGTGTCCTTAAATTCCTCACACCTGGATGTTTTTAAGATGGTGCCGCCTCGATGAATAATATCCCCTACACTTCCTAGGCTCATTGGAGTGAAATCGCCCTCAATCAAGCCTTTGTAACCATTTACCACTCCATACACATTTAATCCCTTGTGTATCCCTCTGCGAACAACAGCACGAATGGCTGTATTCATTCCAGGTGCATCCCCGCCGCTCGTTAATACCGCTATCTTTTTCATGCAAAACCCTCCATAAAAAGGGCAGATTCAAAAGCTTGAAGTCTGCCCTTATCCAAATTGTTCATAGAACCTTATAGAAGCGCTTTAAACTGGGAAACAATATTCTTAACGGTAAATCCATATTCCTCCATTATTCTCTCGGATGGTGCTGAAGCACCGAATTGGTCTGCAGCAATGACGCTTCCGCAATCACCAACGTATTTATGCCAGCCCAAGGAAGCACCCATTTCAATTGCAAGCCGCACGGGAATATTCTTGGGGAGCACACTTTCTTTATATTCCTGCGATTGCTTTTCAAAGCGATCCCAGCTTGGCATGCTTACCACAGAAACACGAATTCCCTCTTTTTCAAGTGCCTTTTGCGCCTCAATGGCAAGCGGTACCTCTGAACCGGATGCGAGTAAAAGTCCATCCATATTTTTCGATTTGGAAACAACATAGGCTCCCTTTTTAACACCTTCATAGGCTGTCTTAGCATCAGCGATTGTTGGCAAATCTTGACGGGAAAGGATGAGCGCTGTCGGTTCTTGTGTACTTTCTATTGCAAGCCTCCATGCTGCGGCTGTTTCGTTTCCGTCTGCCGGGCGGATCGTTGAAAGTCCAGGCATTGCCCGTAAGGATGCCAATTGTTCAATCGGTTCGTGCGTCGGACCGTCCTCCCCGACGGCAATGCTGTCATGTGTGAATACATAGATGACCGGCACTTTCATTAGCGCAGAAAGACGAATTGCCGGTCGCAGGTAGTCAGAAAAAACGAAGAAGGTTGCTCCGAATACCTTTACGCCGCCATGCAGTGCCATGCCATTTACAGCTGCACCCATTCCAAACTCGCGTACTCCAAACCAAATGTTTCTTCCGCTATAATCTGCTGCACTAAAGTTTCCTTCACCTTTCAACAAGGTCTTATTGGAAGATGACAAATCGGCCGAGCCGCCAAATAATTGCGGAACTCTTTTCGCAAGGGCGTTTAACACCTCTCCGCCTGAAGAACGAGTTGCAAGCGTATCTTTGCCAACTTGATATTGCGGAACATCCTCATCCCAGCCTTCAGGAAGCTGCCCGCTAATGGCAGATCTTAATTCGTTTGCAAGAGATGGGAAGGCTTCCTCATACTTGGCAAACAAGTTATTCCAATCCTGTTCCTTCTTCCCGGATGCCTCCTCCAGCTCCTTAAAATACAGTTTTACATCTTCTGGGATATAAAAGTCCCCTTCAAATTCCCAGTTGTATTGCCCTTTTACAAGTTTTATTTCTGCTTTCCCAAGCGGGGCACCATGAGAAGCAGACTTGCCGCCTTTATTAGGAGAACCATAACCAATGGTTGTTTTCACTTCGATTAAGGTTGGCTGTTCTTGATTAGCCTTGGCAGCAGCTAACGCTCCCGCTATTTTCTCAACATCATTCCCATCTTCGACCCGCAATACTTGCCAGCCATATGCTTCGAAACGCTCCTGAACGCTTTCACTAAATGACATATGGAGATCGCCGTCAAGGGAAATATCATTTGAATCATATAACACAATTAAACGGCCAAGTTTCAAATGACCGGCAAGTGAAGCTGCTTCGGATGCTACACCTTCCATCAAATCCCCATCACCGCAAATACTATAGGTGCAGTGATCAATCACATTGAAATCAGGGCGATTATACACGGATGCCAAATGTCTTTCTGCCATAGCCATCCCAACTGCCATTGCAATTCCCTGCCCAAGCGGTCCCGTTGTTGCATCAACCCCGGCCGTATGGCCAAATTCAGGATGCCCAGGTGTTTTACTTTGCCATTGGCGGAAATTTTTCAAGTCATCTAATGACAAATCATAACCTGTTAAATGCAATAAGCTGTATAGCAGCATCGATCCATGACCAGCGGATAATACAAAGCGATCACGGTTAAACCAGCCTGGATTTTTTGGATTATAATTCATAAATTTCGTCCAAAGGGTGTAAGCCATCGGCGCTGCCCCCATCGGCATGCCGGGATGGCCTGTTCCGGCTTTTTCAATTGCATCAATGCTTAACGTTCTAATCGTGTTAATAGATAGCAGATCCAAATCTACCTTTTGATCAATCATCATGCTTCCCCTTTCTCCTTATATCGGCCCCTTAGTTTGTCACCAAGCTGGCTTCCGCTTGTTGAGCTTTTCCTGAAGAACCGAATTCACGCATTTTGCCTTTCACTGTATCTTTAATTGCTCCACGTGCAGGTCCCAAGAATTTGCGTGGGTCGTATTCTTTTGGCTTCGCACTTAATACTTCACGAACTGCTTTTGTAGCTGAAATTTGACTTTCTGTATTGACATTAATTTTTGCTGTTCCAAGCGAAATCGCTTTTTGAATGTCCTTTGTTGGAATTCCTGTGCCGCCATGAAGAACAAGCGGAACACCTGTTAATTCTTTCACTTCTTTCATCCGATCAAAACCAAGTCTTGGCTCACCTTTATATGGGCCGTGGACGGAACCTAACGCCGGTGCAAAGCAGTCTACGCCAGTTTCGCGGACCAATTGATCACATTCAGCAGGGATCGCATACATCGCTTCGGCATCTTCAACGCTTAAATCGTCCTCTTGCCCGCCAATTCGGCCAAGCTCAGCCTCAACCGATACGCCAACAGCATGTGCCACTTCCACTACCCTTTTTGTTAATTCAATATTCTTCTCAAGCGGATAGTGCGAGCCATCGAACATGACAGAAGTAAATCCGGCATGAATCGCTTTAATACACATTTCAAGACTTGGACCATGATCAAGGTGAATCGCGACTGGTACTGTCACCTTATAGGCTTCCATCAATTCCTTCACCATCGTAACAATCAGCTTAAATCCGCCCATATATTTGGCAGCCCCTTCGGATACGCCTAGAATGACCGGTGAATTTTCCTCTTGGGCTGCTTGTAAAATGGCCTGCGTAAACTCCAGATTATTAATATTAAACTGTCCAACTGCGTAATGGTTTTCTTTAGCATGAATCAGCATTTCTTTCATTGAAACTAATGGCATATTATTACCTCTCCTTTTTTCAATTCATTTTTTTCAACTGGCAAAAAAATCTTATTTCCAGAACGAATGGTATGCTTCCACCAACTGATATCTTTCATTTACCCCTTTGCCGGTAATGAACGAATGGGTTAGCATTAAACCATTTTCTTTCTTCTTTACACCCCGCATTAGCATCCCATCTGTAATGCCGGTTGCGGCAAAAAAGCAATCATCTGATTGGACCATTTCATCTAATGTGAAGACCTGTTCCGGATCTTGGATTCCCATCTTTATACAGCGATTAAATTCTTCCTGATTTTGCGGGGCCAGCTGACCTTGGAAATCGCCTCCCAAGCATTTCAAAGCGGTGGCAGCAATAACTCCCTCCGGAGCCCCCCCTGTACCTACTAAAATATCAATACCTAATTCATCAATGGCTGTAGCAATTGCCGCGGTGACGTCTCCATCGGGGAATAGCTTCACTCTCGCTCCGACATCAAAGACCTGTTTCATTAAGTGGTCATGACGCGGCCGATCTTGAATCATGACGGTTAATTCTGATAAATCCTTTCCTAAGGCCTTTGCGACGGAAATCATATTTTCTGTTAAAGAAGCCTGAATGTTAATATGACCTTTCGCCTTTGGCCCGACAGCCAGTTTTTTCATGTACATATCCGGTGCATGTAAAAGACTGCCCCTCGTTGCTACCGCGAGAACTGTGATCGAGTTTTCCTGTCCCTTTGCCAAAAAGGTTGTACCTTCCACTGGATCAACGGCAATATCCACCAGCGGGCCCCGGCCTGTTCCCAGCTCTTCGTTAATATAAAGCATTGGGGCTTCGTCCATTTCCCCTTCACCGATCACAACCCGTCCGCTCATTTCAATGAGATTCATGCGTTTGCGCATCGCTTCTGTTCCGGCGTGGTCGGCATCATGTTTATTGCCTTTCCCGATCCAAGGATAGGCAGCAATCGCTGCTTGTTGTGCGACAGAAAGAAAATCCTTTGCCAGGGTATGAACTCCTTCTTTTACAACACTACTAGTACCCAAAACATCACCCCTTTTAATTGTTGTATTTTCTACAGTCAGAATACACCGTAAATTCTGAATCATCTGTACAAATATGATTATAAATAGTATAATACCTTTATGTAAGTACGCACTTTAAGTTCATATAGTATCAATTAATATACTAATAATGATTTTGGGAGGATTGATGATGGGCCATATTGATAGTAAGACCTTTAACTGTGAAAAAGAATTGACGCTGGAGATTATCGGCGGAAAATGGAAGATGCTGATTTTATGGTATCTTGGCAAAGAAGGAACAAAACGATTTAATCAACTGAAGTCTTTGATGCCGGGAATTACGCAAAGAATGCTTGTCAATCAATTGCGCGAATTAGAGGATGATCAGATCGTCCATCGTGAAGTTTATCCTGTCGTCCCTCCAAAAGTAGAATACTCATTGACCGAGCAGGGGAAGACCCTTTTACCTATTCTTGAATCAATGTATGAATGGGGAAAGAACTACATGGATACAGTATTGGTTGAAAAAAAGAAATTGATTGAGGCAGATTGATCGCATTGTTAAAATAGCATTTTCATTAGAAATCCCTGTAAATCCCTACGGTAGGAAGGATTTACAGGGATTTTAATATGCTATTTCACCTTTACTCTTGCTGCTTTTTCCATTTTTTCAGCCACAAATTTCACAAGCTCGACAACCCTGACCGAATAACCCCATTCATTGTCATACCATGCCAGCACCTTAATTTTCCTTTCATCAATCACCATCGTGGATAATCCATCGATAATGGACGAATGAGAATTTGAATTAAAATCAATGGAGACTAGCGGCTCGGTTGTGTATTCCAATATCCCGTTTAAATAGCTGTTCGCAGCATATAGAAAGGCAAGATTAACGTCATCAACAGTTACATCCGTTTTTAAATCAACAACTAAATCAACAAGTGAAACGTTGGGAGTTGGCACACGAAGTGCAAGGCCATGCAGTTTACCTTTTAAATGTGGCAATACGAGCGAAAGTGATTTTGCCGCACCGGTTGTTGTCGGAATAATACTCTGTCCGCAGGCACGGGCCCGCCGCAAATCCTTGTGCGGATTATCAAGATTATTTTGATCGTTCGTATAAGCATGGACAGTTGTCACTAAACCATTTTCAATCCCAAACTGGTCATCCAGTACTTTTACAACAGGTGCAAGACAATTTGTTGTACATGAGGCATTGGAAATAATAAAATGCCGCTCAACATCCAACTCATCTTGGTTGACCCCCATCACGATCGTTATATCCTCATTCTTCCCGGGGGCGGTTAACACCACTTTCTTTGCCCCTGCCTCTAAGTGAAGTACTGCTTTTTCCCTGGAATTAAACTTCCCGGTTGCTTCGACAACGATGTCTATTTCATATTCCTTCCAAGGAAGATATTTAGGGTCCCGGCTATTTAATAACTGAATAGTGCGGCCGTTTACAATCAGGTGATTGCCTGAAGGAATCACGTCGCCATTAAATTTGCCATGAATCGAATCATGTTTGATTAAGTGCGCCAAGGTTTCAGCCGGATAGCTGGCATTGATTGCCACAACATCAAGTGTATCGTCCATAATCGCCTTGCGGAAAACCAGCCTGCCGATTCTGCCAAATCCATTGATGGCTACTCTTGCCTTCATTTCTTCATTCCTCCAGTCCTGTCTTTCACTTGTTTTTGCTTACCACCAATTAAATCCATCTTCCTCCAATAGTTGATCTGCTGCCCTTGGACCCATTGTTCCGGCTGAATAACCATGAAGCGGCAAAGCATTTTGCTCAAACGCTTCCAAAATAGGCTGCACCCATTTCCAAGACAGTTCTACCTCTTTCCACTGTACGAAGAACGTGGAATCACCATTTAGAGCGTCAAATAACAAGAGTTCATAAGCCTCCGGGACATCCTTTTTATTTGCAGAAAAGGTTACCTTAATAGGCTCAATTTTGCTGTTATTTAACGGGTTTTTGCTATTAAATTGCAAGGAAACACTTTCATTTGGACTGATTTCAATGATTAACAGATTAGGCGGTGTTTTCTCATTTTTTTCTTTATATAAATCTGTTAATGAATTTTTAAATTCAATGACGATTCTAGTAGACTTCTCCTTCATTCTTTTTCCTGTTCGGATATAGAATGGTACGCCGCCCCAAAAAGCATCATCAATCCAGAGACGGGCAGCAATAAATGTATCATTCATGGATGTTGGCTTAATTCCAGGTTCTGCCGTGTAGGACGGAACTGGTTCTCCATTGATCTCCCCAAGACTGTATTGGCCGCGGACCAAGTTTTTTCCGACATCGTCCATATTTAATGGCCTCAAGTGTTTTAATACTTTAATCTTCTGCTTGCGAATCTCGTTTGCACTTATTTTTTCTGGCTGCTGCATGCCAGTCATCATCACTAATTGAAGCAGATGATTTTGGACCATATCACGAATGGCACCGGCCTGGTCGTAATAACCCGCTCTTTCCTCAACCCCGACCGTTTCGCTTGCGGTAATTTGAATATTGGAAATATGTTTATTGCTCCATAACGCCTGCAGCATTGGGTTTGCAAACGCCAAGGCTTCGATATTTTGAACCATCGGCTTGCCGAGATAGTGATCGATCAGATAGATTTCATCTTCTTCAAAGGCTTCTCTTAATTTTGCATTTAATTCTTGGGCAGACTTCAAATCATGCCCAAATGGCTTTTCAATCACCAAACGCTTCCATCCCTTGCTTGACCCTAATCCGCTTTTTTTGATATTAAGGGCAATCACATCAAAAAACTCAGGGGCAACGGATAAATAAAAGATGCGGTTTTCAGGAATACTCAACTCTTCCTCATATTTTTGAATGACATTTAGTAATTGCTTATAACCTTCTTGCTCCGTAACATCTAAAGCTCGATAATGAAAAAACTGTAAAAATTCCTTTATCTTGTAAGCGTCTACATTATTGGAACGTTCAGAAAATGATTGCAGTGATTTTTCAACATGTTTTTGAAATGCTTCATCGGACCATTCTCTTCTGCCTAATCCAATGATGGTTACTGAATCGGGCATTTTTCTATCCAAAAATAAATTAAACAGCGAAGGAAATATTTTTCTCTTTGCCAAATCACCGGTTGCGCCAAACAAAACGAATGTCAACGAATCCAATTTCGCTGGCTTCATACTGTTGAAATCACTGACGACCGTTTTAAACTCCTTAGGAATCATTACACCATTCATGCTTTCCCCTCCTGATTTTTAGATTTCCAAAACCCTTTTATCAACAAATTTACCAGTAGTTTGTTATTGTTTCTTATGAAAATAGTATAATCTCAAAAAATTTTGTTTGTAAGTACGCACTTTTTTATTATATAGTATAGAAAAATACACTTAATTCTGATAATTCTGACTTGAGGAGAGCAAGGAGGAAGACAAAATGGGCCATTTATGTGAGAAAATCTTTAATTGTGAAAAGGAATTAACATTATCGATTATTAGCGGCAAATGGAAGATGCTGATTATGTGGCATTTAGGGAAAGAGGGAACAAAACGGTTTGGTGAATTAAAATCTATGATTCCGGGAATTACTCATCGGATGCTTGTAAGCCAATTAAGGGAACTTGAGGATGACCTGATCATTTCACGGGTAGTGTATCCGGTTGTTCCTCCGAAAGTGGAATATTCACTGACAGAACGCGGAAGAAGTCTTTTGCCGATTCTCGAGGCAATGCATGAATGGGGAAAGCAATATATTGAAACCGCTTTACCAGAACAATCAAACAAAATACTAAATTCTTTTTAATGAACAACAATAACGTAAAACTAATCCCCATCACTAATTTGAAGGATGGGGATTAGGCTATGTTTTATTAAATTGTTAAACCTTCTGCACTAGATTGGTAGTCGAATCCCTAATTTCTCTAATTGCCTTACCGCGATCAGATTGATTGTATATCGCTGATCCAGCAACAAGGACATTCGCTCCTGCCTCAATGCAGAGTTTGGCTGTTTCCGCGTTTACTCCGCCATCTACTTCAATTTCAACATCCAAATTTTTCTCTCCTACCATTCTTGCAACTTGTCTAATTTTTGGCAGAACAGAATGTATGAAAGATTGCCCGCCAAAGCCTGGATTTACAGTCATCAGCAATACAATGTCGATATCATCTAGAATATGTTGAATTAAAGAGACTGGGGTGTGTGGATTTAATACTACTCCTGCCTTTACGCCTGCCGATTTAATTTGGTGAATGACACTATGCAAATGTGTGCATGCTTCAACATGAACTGTTATAATATCGGCACCTGCTTTTACAAACGCTCCAATGTATCTTTCGGGATTTTCTATCATTAAATGAACATCTAATGGTAATTTTGTGACTGGCCGGATTGCCTCTACAATTAGTGGGCCAATTGTTATATTTGGGACAAAATGACCATCCATAACATCAACATGAATATAATCGGCTCCGCCCTTTTCAACATCTTTTATTTCATCTCCAAGCCTTGCAAAGTTGGCTGAAAGAATGGAAGGTGCAATTTTGATCATCCAAAAATACCTCTACTTTCTATTAAATTTTTATTTTATTCGTATCTACAATACTCTTCTCACCATATTCTTTTTGCCAATCTTCAATAAATACTTTAACATTTGCTTCCGTTGCACGATGTGAAAAACATAATCTTAAAATATCTGGAGGGATCGTAACACCGTGAGCCCCAACTAGACAAACATCATGCACTTGTTGAACATTTTTAAAGCTTGCAGCAAGTACTTTACTGTTAAAGTGATGTTTTTCTATTATTTGTACGATCTCCTTAACCACATTCACAGCATTTCCTTCAAGTTTTTCTATACGATTAACATATGGTGTAATATACGCAGCACCTGCTTTTGCTGCAATATATCCTTGTAATGGTGTATATATGGTTGTAGCCATTGTTCTTACACCAGCTTCGCTTAATGCTTTGATTGCCTTGATTCCTTCTTTCGTCACAGGGACTTTAATCACTAATTTATCGAGTATACTCTCACGGATATATTTTGCTTCTTTCACTATTTCTTCTGCATGATCAGCTAGTGTTTGAACAAATAACTCTCTATTACATCCTATTACCTCTCTGATTTCCTCAAGTAATTGCAAGAAGTTCTTTTTTTCTTTTACAATAATGCTTGGGTTTGTTGTAACCCCATCAATTGGATAATAGTCAACAAGTTCCCTAATTTCATCTAGATTAGCTGAATCAATGATTAATTGCATAATTACAACTCCTTTATTAGTAGCATTCAAAAATTTCTTCCTGAACTTCAAATTGAGTTGGTTGACACCGCCAGATCGGCTGGATAGACAAGTCCAATTTGTTTCCGTGCCTCGTCCATAACTTCTAGTGTAATTAGCGAATTTTTAAAAGAATTGATGGAAGACTCAAATTGGTTACGATTAATTAAATCAATAAATTCTTTAACCTCATAATACATTGAATGATCTTCTTGTAATTGAGTAATATCTTCAAAACTTCCATCCTGGTAACGAATTTGCACATTTGTCGGGGTTTCAATTTGATCGATTATGATGCTTCCTAGTTCTCCCTGAATTTCTGACGGGATATAGGAAGTGGTTATTTTGGAGTGTACGACAATGGCTTCGCTTTCTTTATATTTACAAAGGATACTTCCTTCACCATCTACTCCAGACTCAAGCAATAAACCATTGGCTTTGATTTGTAAGGGTTTTCCGAATAAAGCAACCATTGGATATATACAATAAACGCCAATATCCATTAGAGAGCCATTGGAGAAACTAGGATTAAATGCATTTAAAATGGTTCCTTCTTTATAAGCATCATAACGGGAGGAGTATTTACAAAAGCTTGCAATATACCTGCGGATTTTTCCAATTTTATGTAAGTTGTTCTGAATACTTTTAAAATTGGGGAGACATGTTGTTTTTAAAGCTTCCATTAACAATACTTTATTATTTTTTGCTGCGGTAATCATATTTTGTAATTCTGCTATATTCGATGCAATCGGCTTTTCACAAAGAACATGTTTACCATTATTCATACATATAATGGCCTGTTCTGAATGAAAAGAATTAGGGCTAGCAATATAGACCGCGTCAATTTCCTTACTTCTTGCCATCTCTTCGATATCCGTAAAGATGGTCGTAACTCCATACTTTTCGGCAAACTTTATAGCAGTTTCCTCAGTTCGAGAATACACAGCGGTTAAGGAAAAACCCTCTACCAAACTAGCTGCTTTAATAAATTTCTCGGTAATCTGATTTGTTCCAATAATTCCAAAACGTATCATTGACTGCCTCCTTGTAATTTGCATTTAATATACAAGTCACCCTTACCTAGTATACTTATTATAAATTGGATAATATCACGATGTAAGTACGCACTTTAATATCAAATAGTGTTTAAGGATATACTATGGGGACGGTTCTCATGCACCAAATTTGTGTCTAAAAAAATAGTGCCTGCCACGCCCCGAATCATGTCAAAGAAATAGACAAAATGCGGGAGGTGACAGGCACTTATTCTATATGTGAATTACTTTTTAACTAGTTCCAAAAACGAACAAATCGTCAAAATGCCTTTATCAAAGTTCTCCAGGTTAAAATGCTCATTTGGAGCATGAAGATTTTCATCCGGCAGTCCGAAGCCCATTAAGACAACAGGAACATTTAGGGCTTGGTTGAAATCCGATACAATTGGAATCGAGCCGCCTTCTCTTTTGTAAACAGGCGCCTTTCCATACACTTTTTCATACGCTTCAGCCGCTTTTTGAATCATCGGGCTGTCGATTGGCGTTAAGAATGGATTACCTGTATCCTGTAGAGTCACTTGTAATGTGCAGCCTTTTGGTGCATGCTCTTCCAAATGATTTTTGATTAAGCCCTGAATCTTTTCAGGGTTTTGATTGTGGACGAGACGGCAGGTGATTTTGGCATGTGCCTCATTCGGGATGACTGTTTTAGTCCCTTCCCCCTGGAATCCGCCCCATAAGCCGTTTATTTCTAATGTTGGCCGGGAACTGATTTTCTCAGGGTATGGGTAATTGTTTTCCCCGCCCGTTAACTCCGTTAACCCTAACGATTTTTTCAGCTTTTCTTCATCAAAGCCCAACGCTTTAATTTGTTCCTTTTCAAATTCTGTCAGTTCCTCGACGTCATCATAAAAATGGTCCACATTCACCTTACCATTTTCATCATGAAGGGTTGAAAGGAGCTGCACCAATAAATGATTGGCGTTCTGAACGCCCCCGCCGAACATGCCTGAATGCAAATCAGAATTAGCTGTTTTAAGGGAGAATTCTAGTGCACATAGACCTCTTAATGAATAGGTGATCGCAGGAACGCCTCTGTCCCACATATCAGAATCAGAAATCACGACTACATCACAAGCTAGTTTTTCTTTATTTTCGGATAGATACTGTGGTAGATGTGGACTTCCGATTTCCTCTTCTCCTTCGATGCAGAATTTTACGTTCACCGGCAATTTTTCATTTAAAGCTAGCAGGGTTTCCACTGCTTTGATATGTAAGAACGTCTGTCCTTTGTCGTCTGTTGCCCCTCTGGCAAAAATCTTTTCATCGCGGATCGTTGGTTCAAACGGAGGGGTTTCCCATAAATGAACTGGGTCAACAGGCTGTACATCATAATGCCCGTATACTAACACAGTCGGAGCATTTTCCTGATGAAGCCAGTCAGCATAAATAATCGGATGCCCTTTTGTCTGGACGATTTGCACATGTTCCATGCCAATGCCTTCTAATTTATGGGCAATCCATGTAGCTGCTTTTTGGATGTCCTCTTTATGCTCAGATAAGGAACTAATGCTGGGAATCCGGAGCAATTCTTTTAATTCCTCGACATTTTGATCATGATGGCTGGATAAAAACTCAGATAATTGACTCATGTTCTCACCTTTTCTATTTTATTTTCTCTTCTTTATTTTATCGAAAACTGGAGAAAACAAGCAAATTGAGGCATGAGAACCGTCCCCATGCCTCAACCTATGCCTTACAGCCTAACTTCCGCAAGGGTTTCTTTTCTTTTTCCGTGCATGATGTAGTAGAGAACTGTGCAGGCTAGGGCGACGATGGCCATGATGAGATATAGGTTACGGTAGCCGGTTAACGGGATGATGAAGCCAATCACGTATGGACCGAATCCCAGGCCTGCATCGAGTGCGATAAAGTACGTAGATGTGGCCAATCCCATCCGCTCAAGCGGTGTGACTTTCACGGCAATCGCCTGTGAACAAGATTGGATATTTCCGAATCCGAATCCAATCAGGACAGCGGCAAGCAAGAAGATGGTGCCGCTGCTAGCTGAGCTTAATAAGAATAATCCTGCTGCAAAAAGAAGAAAAGTAGGATACATTACATAGTTGGCGCCTTTCACATCCATTAATCGTCCCGTGATTGGGCGTGATACCAGGATAGCTACAGCATAGACGATAAAGAAGAAGCTCGCCACGCTTACTAAATTAATTTCAATCGCATAGAAATTAATAAAAGATAGAACGCTTGCGTAACAAATGCCGGCTATCAGTGTGACAAAGGCAATTGGCAGCGCTTTTGGCTCAATATAGTTGGAAAGCTTGAATCCTCCTTTAACCGCCGCTTTTTTGGCAGATGCTTTGACTTCCGGCACTTTCATAAACAAAGCAATGATGAAGCTGATGAGACCTAAAGCTAAACAGAAACTAAAAATAGCTGAATAGCTTGTATGCTGACTCATGTATAATCCAATGAAAGGGCCGATGGCGGTGGCCATTGTGGTACTCATGCTATAGTAGCCAATCCCTTCGCCTTTACGAGCGTTCGGGATAATCTGGGCAACAATCGTTCCTGTTGCGGTACTGGCTACCCCTAAAGCTAAACCATGTACAAAGCGGGTAAATAGTAAAAAGGTTACTCCTAAATCGATGTAATATAATAAGGATGTCAAAATAAAAAAGATGAGACCCAACAGCATCGTTTTCCTATTTCCAACGGATTCGATGATGCGGCCGATCACGAGTCGGCCAATCAAGGTTCCGATAATGAAAATTCCCGTCACCAGTCCCGCCTGGCTTTCACTGGCATGATAATGATTGACGGCGTAAACCGCGATGGTCACCAATAATAAATAAAAGATTAAGTATAAGAAAAAGTTTGCAGCCGAAATAATGATAAAATCCTTCGTCCACAATTTAGGTCTCGCTTGTTCCAACTTCTCCATCTCCCGATTGAGTTATATTTTTTCGGATCTCATCCATTACACGGATGGCCGTTTTCAGATCCTCTTCTGAAATCCCTCTTAAAATTTCTACTTCATAGGCATCAACCGTCTCGCGGACCTCTTGGTATAACTGTTTGCCAGCCTCCGTTAATTGCATCCGCTTTTCGCGCTTATCCTTTCCACGAACCTGCTCGACGTAGCCCAATTCTTCTAATTGGCCGACTGTTCTGGTAATCGTCGGTTTCTCGACGCCCTGGTAATTGGAAAGTTCAACAAGGGTGGCAGGATTGAAGTTTTCCAAATAATAAATGATTGTCCATTGCGCCCTGTGCAGTTCATGCTTCCCGAGCTCAGTATTAAGCCTTTTTTCAAAAGGACGATACAGCATTAATAGTTTATGGAAAAATTTCCGTGAGTAATTAATGTAAATCACCGCCTAAAATAGTTACCAATGGTAACTGTTATCAAAAGTAACTATATTACCTTATCAGGATTTAATAAACCTGTCAATATTTTGAACACAAAAAGTGCCTGTCATGCACCCCATTATCTTGAAAAATGGCGGCGTTGACAGGCACTTATTCTAAACTAAGTTCTATCAGGGAGTTCACAGATTTTACTTATCTCTTGTTCAGTACAGGTACGAAACGAGGCAGAACCTTCCCTTTACATCTCCCAAATCTAACGCGGACTCTGTTTGATTATGCTTAAGAGTGATACAATAAATAAAATAATTGGGTTATTATACCCCCACTGATCGAAGTTTCTCTTTATATAGGGAGGGCTTTTTTTGCGATATTTAGGTTTACTAGTTTTTCTAACACTCCTGCTTTTCCCTGCCTTCCCACAATTGGCGGCAGCGCAGGATTCGCATGTGATACGAGTCGGATTTGATAAAAGCTTACCGCCCCTTTCCTATTTGGATCAAAATGGCGAAGCTGTTGGATTTGACATTGAACTGATCCGGAAAGTGACCGAACACCAGGGATATCAACTCCAATTTATACCGCTTGAGTTGGAGGATGCCATTCAAATGCTAAAGGCTGGTCAGCTTGATGTGATGGTGGGATTAAAATATACCAGTAGCCGTAACTCTTTTATTGACTTCAGCGATTCCTATCTAACGATGTCGGACGCTGTCGTGATTCCCTCCAGCATTGGGGATATTTCCGGTATCAATGATTTGAAAGGAAAAGTCGCAGCAGTTCAGCGGGAAGATGCTGTCATTACACAACTGGAAGGTATTAGAGGAAGTCAAATACTAGAGGCCTTTAATCAACCTGATGCGCTCGACATGCTTTTTTTAGGAAGAGCGGATGTATTCTTGGGGAACCGTTGGACGGCTGAATACGTTCTCCAAAATGTCGACAAGCAAAAACACTACCGAATTAGGACGGGACTTATCCCGCCAGCAGATTATGCTTTTGCCGTACGGAAAGGCAATTATAAACTATTAAACATATTGAACAAGGGTTTGGCAGAAACCCATCAAAACGGTACATATGAACGCCTATATTCCCAGTATCTTGAACCATATAGCGGCTTAGCCATTGGCTGGTGGCGAAATCTGGTCTATGGGCTGCTCATCGTGACGGGAATCATATTTACTATTCTGATTGGAAGCTTTATTTGGAATAAAAGATTACAACAAGAAGTTAATAGACAAACACAAGCATTAATAGCACAGGAAAAGATGCGGGCTTTAGGTCAGCTCGTCGCTGGTATCGCTCATGAACTGCGCAATCCACTTACCGCGATTAAAACTTTTGTTGAGCTGCTTCCTAGAAAAATAGATGATCCGCGGTTTCGAACTGAACTTGTCCGCCATGTCCCGGAAGAAGTAGGAAGGATGAACCGAATTATTGAGGATTTACTAGATTATTCGAGGGAAAAACCTATGCATCGCGAATGGGGAAAGCTGCTGGAACTGGTTCAATCGGTCACGGATCTTTTTATGAAACAAATCCGAAGTGAAGGGATCATGTTAGAAATTGATATTCCCCCAACCTTGGAAGTGTTTATGGATCGGGGGCGGATTAAACAAGTACTAATCAATTTAATCCTTAATGCTATCGAGGCAATGGCAGACGCGAAGGAAAAACGATTGACTTTTCATGTTTCAACCGAGGGGTCCATGCAAATTCTCAAGATTGCTGATTCGGGGAAAGGGATTAAGGATGAGGATGCTCTTCATCTTTTTCAGCCTTTTTATACCACTAAGAAGCAAGGAATAGGATTAGGCCTGTATATTAGCCAAAAGATTATGAAGGAGCATGGAGGACGGATTGAAGTGAAAAGCGCCAAAAATACCGGAACAACTTTCAACCTATTTTTTGCTAATGAAGGAGATGCTTCGTGATGAATATTTTAATCATTGATGATGAACAGGCTATTTGCTCCTCTCTTTCGTTCGCTCTTGAGGATGAATACACAGTTTGGACAGCTTCTAATGCGGAGAACGGCCAAAAATTGCTGGAAAGCGAAGCAATTGATGGCGTTTTGCTCGACCTTAATTTAGGCAGATCGAGCGGAATGGATCTTCTTCGGATTATCAAGGAAAAGTGGCCGGATACGGTTGTGATTATGATGACCGCCTATGGCACAATCGATTCCACCGTTGAAGCCATTAAAGAAGGTGCCTATCATTATCTAACAAAGCCCCTAAATCTGGAAGAAGTTAAATTAATGTTAAAAAAGGCCCTTACTTTTCAGCAGCTGCACCAGCAGGTTCAAGTGTTGGGCCAAGCGGTACGCCAACGGGAATCCTATGCTGGTTTAATCGGTAAGAGCGAATGTATGCAGAAAGTATTCCAATTAATTGAGAAGGTGAAGGATATTCCCTCCAACATTATGATTACGGGGGAAAGCGGAACGGGCAAAGAATTAGTGGCCCGTGCGATTCATTTTCAAGGTATACGCCAACAAAATGCATTTTCTGTCATTAATTGTGCAGCCATTCCAGAATCATTGCTTGAAAGCGAACTGTTCGGGCACGAAAAAGGCGCGTTTACAGGTGCTTATCAGCGCAAACAAGGCCTTTTTGAACAATCCGATGGCGGTACCATCTTCCTGGATGAAATCGGTGAAATGCCACTTGCCCTTCAAGCGAAGATTTTGCGGGTGATTCAGGAGAAGGTGTTCACTCCACTTGGTTCTCAAGCGGCAAAGGAAGTGGATGTGCGAATTATATCCGCGACACATCGAAATCTTCTAGAAGAAGTGGCTAAAGGGAACTTTCGCGAGGATCTCTACTATCGCTTGAACGTGATTCCAATCCACGTTCCTCCATTAAGGGAGCGAAAGGAAGACGTTCCGCTTCTCATCGACCATTTTTTAGCTTTCTATTCTGCTAATATGAATATCCGGACGAAGTCGTGCAGCCTTGATGCAAAAAGGATGCTTTACCACTACTCCTATCCTGGTAACGTTCGGGAACTTTCCAATATAGTAGAATATGCGGTTGCCCTATCTGATAACGATGTGATCCAGCTTTCAGATCTCCCTGAAGCCGTTTATCGTAAAGATATTCCTTCTATAGAATCTCCTGATGAGAATGGTCTATTCCTTCCGGAAGGCCTTTCGCTTGCGGAAGTAAATAGAGAATATATCCTTTATACTTTGGAAAAAAATCAGGGTCACCGCATGAACACGGCTAAACAATTAGCCATCAGCGAGCGGGGATTACGCGAAAAATTGAAGCAATATTTGAGGGAATCAGAATGAGAAGGTTCTTTTTAATGGCGGGGATTGCGCTGACTCTAGGGGCTTTTACACTTGGATGTACGAAACAGCCAGAAAAAACATCTCATCATCCAGCAAACGAACAAAACTATTTAACGATTGCAACCGGCGAGGTTTCTGGTCCCTATTTCACCATTGGGGAGGCATTAGCGAAAGTGTATAAAACGAAACTTGGTTACAATACAGCCGTCCGGTCCACAGACGGATCAGTCGAGAATGTGAGCCTATTGGAGAATCATAAGGCGGACCTGGCTTTTGTCATGTCCGATACAGCTGCCTTCGAGCTGGACCGCTATGTAAAATCTAGGGATGCAAGATCCAAGCAACCGCCATTTAAAGCAGTAGCTGGACTTTATTTTAACTATGTTCAAATTGTTACACTGCAAGATGAAAACATTCAGTCCGTTTACGATTTAAAAGGAAAGCGAGTCGGTGTAGGTGCCCCGAATAGCGGGGTTGAGAGGAATGCGCGAATGATTTTGCAGGAACATAGCATCACCTATCAGGATATACAGCCTGAATACCTTTCCTATGCTGAAGCAATGGAACAATTAAAAAACAAAAAAATAGATGCAGCCTTTGTTACTTCCGGCCTTCCCAATAATGCTGTCTTGGAGTTGCAGAAATTGAAAGACGTTGCGATTGTTCCTATTCAAGCTAACATTATCGATCATTTAATGAAACAGTATCCATTCTTTGAGAAGGCAGAACTGCCGACCGGTGTCTACCAAAATAACCAGCCCATCCCGACAGTAGCCATTCGTAACATACTTCTAGTTCGTTCCGATTTAACAGATGCTCAGGTCTATAAAATGACCAAGACATTCTTTGAAAACTTGAATACAGTGCAACAAGCGCATCAAGCTGCAAATAATATTAATCGAAATGGAGCAGGAAAAGGCCTGGTTGTCCCCCTCCATCCGGGAGCAATGAAATATTTTAGAGACTCCGGAATTCAGTAGGTACTAATTTATGCAGAGGAAAAAAAGTCCGTTTTGGTTGACTGTATCCGGCAAAAAATTCCGTTTTAATCGGAACTTTTTGCCGGATATTTTTTTATAAAGAAAAATATTAATTATTAATTTTCTTTATATTCCGTTATAAATAAAGGTTTTGTTACCACTGAAACACTTTGGCATGAAATTTGCATTGTAAATAAGTAAGCTTTTAAACATCAAGGGGCGAAACGGATTCCTAGTTTACATTTTTTGTATTCGCTTACAACATAAAAGGGGGATTTAAGAGTGAAAGAACGAAATGATCGTGCAGCGTCACGACGTATTACAAGCAACATCTTCAAGGGATCGCTTGGAAATCTAATTGAATGGTACGACTGGTATGTCTATTCTGCTTTTGCCATTTATTTTTCTGCTGTATTTTTCCCACAAGGAAATCCCACCATTCAATTGCTTAACACAGCTGGGATTTTCGCTATCGGTTTTCTCATGCGTCCTATTGGCAGTCTGTTAATGGGAATATACGCCGACCGGCGTGGCCGCCGAGCTGCGTTGACACTTTCCGTCACCATTATGGCAGGGGGGTCTTTAGTTATTGCCTGTACTCCTGGTTATAGCAGCATCGGTATTCTATCACCTATCATTCTCGTCATTGCCCGGCTGATTCAAGGAATCTCGCTCGGCGGAGAGTACGGAACTTCCGCCACATATTTATCTGAGATGGCGAGCAGCGGCCGCCGCGGCTTCTACTCTAGTTTCCAGTACGTTACACTTGTAGGCGGGCAGTTGCTGGCACTCGGTGTAATGATTATCCTTCAGCAAACACTTAGTGAGAGCGCTATGCATTCATGGGGCTGGCGTATTCCGTTCGTCATTGGCGCATTAGGAGCATTGGCCGTATTATGGTTGCGCCGTACAATGGACGAATCTGAACAATTTTCGAAAATGGGCAAAGAAACCCGTAAAAAGGCTGGAACCCTTAAGGTTTTAATGAAATATCCTAAGGCAGTTTTAACAGTAGTTGGCTTAACGCTCGGCGGAACGATCGCCTTCTACACTTTTACAACTTATCTACAGAAATTTATGATTAACACAGTAGGAATCGATAAAGAATCTGTCAGCTGGATTAATTTTCTGGCATTACTCATATTTGTTGTTTTGCAGCCACTTGCCGGTATGCTTTCCGACCGAATTGGCCGCCGCCCGCTATTACTAGGTTTTGGAGTATTGGGAACCATCCTGACGGTACCGCTCTTTATGCTTATGCAACAGACAAAAAATCCAGTCATGGCTTTTCTACTTATGTTGGTCGGCCTCGTGATTGTGACAGGCTATACATCCATCAACTCGATTGTAAAAGCGGAATTATTCCCAACCGAAATTCGGGCACTTGGCGTAGGATTTCCGTATTCCCTCACCGTCGCTATATTCGGCGGGTCAGCTGAGTTCGTTGCTTTATGGTTGAAGAATGCCGGAAAAGAATCTCTCTTCTTCTATTACGTTGCCGTTTGTATAGCAATAAGTCTATTTACTTACTGGCGTATGGGTGAATCTTCTAAAACATCCCATATTGAGTCTGAACTTAATTTCAATAATAAATCAGCATAGACAAATTGCCCTACAAGGTCATCTATAAACTTGTAGGGCATTTTTGCTCGTAGATGATAGCAAATTAAATGGTAATAAAATTAGGTTAATAAGAAAAAGAACAATATGATATAATCAGCAACAGGTAAGATACATCAAGTAAGTGAAGGAGTTCATATGGTAATGCAGGTGCTTCAAAAAACACAAACGATAGTTCGCTATCAGAAACCTAACGGTAAAGCTTCTTATGGAATGCTTGAAGATAATGAGATATTACAATTGTCCAGTGATTTTGCTGAAATTGTAAATAATGATCTGAAATTTGATGGTGTAAGGGTTAAATATAGCGATGTGAAGATTTTGGAGCCAGTTATCCCCTCTAAAATCGTTAATTTTGGCTGGACATATGCTGGACACGCAAAAGAGACTGGAGGAACGGCCAATCTTAAAGAGCCGTTTTTGTTTTTAAAACCGACCTCTTCCTTGATCCCAGACCAGGGCGAAATCATCCTTCCATCACCTGACTTAACGCAACAGGTAGAATTGGAGGGAGAAGTGGCAATCGTTATTGGGAAGCGGGCCAAAAATGTAACAGAAGAAGAGGCAATGGATTACGTGTTTGGCTATACTTTATTTAATGATGTAACGGCAAGGGACCTTACAAAAACCGATCCCCAATTCACAAGAGGCAAAGGTTTTGATACATTCGGTCCGTTGGGTCCGTGTATTGTGACTGGCTTGGATCCGACTAATTTACGGATCGTAACAAAATTAAATGGAACAGTGGTACAAGATGGCAATACGAATCAGATGTCCCTTTCCATCCCTTTCCTTATCAGTTGGATTTCACAGGTTATGACACTTGAACCAGGTGATGTTCTGGCTACCGGTTCGCCTTCAGGAAGCTGCCCAATGAAATCCGGAGATGTTGTAGTTGTTGAAGTAGAGCAGATTGGTAAGCTTTGTAATTATGTAAAATAAATAATACGATTTCAATAACGAATGTCCCTATGCATCCTTTAAAGCTATAGGCATAGATTTAAAATAAGGTGTTAAATGCAAGTATTCATCTACTACTTGCATTTAACACCTTTACTTTTAAACAATACTTATAGAACTTATAGAAAGTTCAGCTTATAAACCTTTTTGGGTCTTCCTCTCAGTTTTTCTTGCTTTTTATGTGAGATTTTGGCTATTCCCTTTTCCTCAAGTTTATTTAAGATTCGGTTGGCCTGACGTAATGTAATCTTTAAATGAAATGCCAATTCATCCGCGGTTAGTTCATCGGTCATATTTTTGGCAATGACCGCCATGATTTTTTTGATTTGCAAGGTCGATATTTCTAATTTTTCGCTAAGCTGCTCTAACTGCGGTTCAACCGTATTGGTAATTTGTATGCAATGTTCTTCGCCAAGCGGCCCAACGATTTCCTCATTGTCAGTAATCACGAAAGTACAAGAAATTCCATGCAATTGCGCTTCTTTATTTGCGTTTTCAGCAGATGTTTTGGCCTGATATAACGAGGAACCGGCACCCCATCCTATATATGTATTGAACGAGAGTGTCTTATTCAGGTATTCAAGGACGGAACATTGCGTAAATTGGTTTGTTAGTTCTTTTAGTTCTCCATAGGAAGTGATAATTTCAAAGCAATCATGCTTTTTTTGGATGGCAGACAGTATTTTGTATTGATCATTGTACTCCATAAGCGCTTTATGGAGAAGAATTTGTTTGAAATCCAAATCAGACATGGTTTCTTGGCCTTCAATCGTGATAATGCCGATTGCCAACTGGTTGTCCATTAGCCGAGCAAGCTGCACCTCATTGATGATTTGCTTCATCTGTTCCAATATGGATTCAATAGAAGGAAAGATAAAGATATGAGGAATACCTGACTCTTCGAGGCGGCTAACCACATTGCTCATACGCGTAATCGATAAATCAGTCTTCCCTTGCTTCCATAATGTTAAATGCTTTTGAAATGTCCTCTCATAAATGTCTTCCAAAACTTCAAGGTCATGGGTATAGGGAAATTCCTCCTCCTTTAATACTTTCTGGAGACCCATAAAACCATTTTCTTCACTTATAAAATCAATAAAAACTCTGGAAAAGTTTAAATCTTTATTCGCATTGCTAATAGTAAATAAATGCTTATAAAAATCCCCTTCAGGGATATCCAAATAAAACGTAGGGGTTGGAAAGTGTGCAGTATTCTTGCTCAATATTTTATAACCCAATTCTCCACTACAGACAAACCCATCACAAAATGGCTGATAGTGCTCATATAACTCCTTAATCTCGCTAATTTTTCGATAAGGAATGAAAATGAGTTCACATTGCTCCCGAATCATGGGTTCAATTTTCTTTATTCTTCCAAGCGAATAAGGAGTCGTAATCACGCCAATTTTAATCATAAGCTATTTCGCTCCTTTCATCTGAACATAAGTACCTTTATTATACTAGTTTACTTGATTTAATACTAAACACTAACCATTTTTAGAAAATTTCCATTATAAATTATATTGTAATTCTTCAAACCGCTCGTTATAATTAATTTAAGACATGTCTTAAATGGTTCCAAAAATAGCGCTTCTAACTATCATGAAAAGGGGATTTTCTATGAATGAAAACGTGTACAACAAGAAAACCAAAACAATTGTTTTAACCCTTCTTTTTTTAACTTGGATTGTCAACTATATGGACAAAAACTCTATGAATGTTGCTATCATCTCTATTTCTAAAGAATTTCACCTAAATCCAACTCAATCGGGAATGATCATCAGCAGTTTCTTTCTAGCTTATGCGATTATGCAATTAATCGGGGGATGGCTGACAGATAAATATGGTTCAAAGAAAATTATCCTCATATCGTTAATTGTATGGTCCATATTCACCATTTTTACTGGCTTCGCTTGGTCGTTTCTCTCATTAATTATTATTCGCTTCTTATTCGGGATTGGCGAAGGAAGCTTCCCTTCTGCTAGTTCTGTCGCCTTAGCAGAAAATTTCCCTAAAGAACAGCGTGGAAGGGCGAAAGGACTGTTGTCTGCCGCAACGCAAATAGGCGCCATCACGGCTTCTATTGTGGCTGCCTTAATGATTAGTAAGGTTGGATGGAATGTAATGTTCTATGTCTTTGGCGGGCTTGGATTTATTTTCCTTCTTTTACTTTGGAAATACCTTCCTGAAAGAACCCAATTAAACAGAGATCAAGAAAAGCCAAAAGTTTCTTATATAAACGTGCTAAAAAATCCACTTGCTTGGAAGTTAATGCTTATTTATTTCGGGATGAGTATGGTGAACTGGGGATTAAGTTCTTGGCTGCCTTCCTATTGGGTAAACGTGCGTCATCTTGAATTAGTGAAAACGGGCCTCATTTCGATGCTGCCGATTGCATTTTCGCTTCTTGCAATCGCTCTCAGTTCCTGGGCGATTGACAAAATAGCAGCAGGGAAAGAAAAGTATATTATCATAATAGGTTCTCTCATTGGTATCATTTCGCTTTACTTAACAATGGGTGCAGCCTCTGTCCCAATGGCACTTACATTCCTGTGCATGGCTTATTTTGGAGTTGGTCTCACCTCTGTTGTCCTTGCTCTCCCTTTGAAATATTTTTCTCAAGAATCGATGGGAACCACAGTAGGAATTATGTATTTTGGAGGACAGATGGCAGGAACGATTGCACCAACATTAATGGGCTATACCATCACCATTTTTAACGGTTCTTACTCTGGGGCTTTCACATTATTAATTCTTTCTCTTGTGATCCCTATTGTGACAAGCCTATTTTTAAAAACAAATTCTCATTCAACACAAATAAAAGGAAGTAATGCAGCATGACGGATATTCAAAAAATAATTGAGATTATTGAAGAAAAAAGGGACCATTTCATTCAGATCAGCGATCAAATCTGGGATTTTGCTGAAACCCGCTTCCAAGAAACACGCTCTGCTGAGCTAATTTGTCAAACGCTTGAAGCGGAAGGATTCTCAGTTGAAAAAGGAATTGCAGACCTACCTACCGCTTTTGTTGGCAGCTTTGGTACTGGGAGTCCTGTTGTAGCCATCCTAGGTGAATACGATGCACTTTCAGGACTAAGCCAGAAAAGCGGAACGACCTTTCACGAACCCATTGAAACAGGCGGAAATGGACACGGCTGCGGGCATAATCTTCTAGGAACTGGCGCTCTGGCCGCTGCGATTGCTCTAAAAGAGATGATGGAACAGCAGGGGCTGCAGGGAACCGTCAGATATTATGGGTGTCCTGCTGAAGAAGGCGGTTCTGGAAAAACCTTTATGGCTAGAGCAGGTTGTTTTGATGATGTTGATTTCGCCCTTTGCTGGCACCCCTGGACAACTAATACCATTTTACCAGGGAACTCATTAGCTAATTACCAAGTATACTTTAAATTCAAAGGAAAAAGTGCACATGCGGCAGTTCAACCTCACTTGGGAAGAAGCGCACTTGATGCCGTGGAACTGATGAACGTTGGCGTAAATTACCTGCGGGAGCACATCATTTCAGATGCAAGAATCCATTATGCCATTACAAACACCGGAGGATTTTCTCCTAATGTTGTTCAAGCAGAAGCAGAGGTTCTTTATTTAATTCGTGCACCTAAGACAGACCAAGTTAAAGAAATATACGAAAGAGTTTGTAAGATTGCTAGGGGCGCAGCGTTGATGACAGAAACAGAGGTAGAAATTGTATTTGATAAAGCCTGCTCCAACCTGGTTCCAAATACAACACTTAACGCCAAAATGGCTGAAGTAATGAATCAGATTGGTGCCCCGATTTATAATGAGGAGGAACTTCTTTTTGCCAAACAGCTTCATGCCACATTGTCTGAAGCAGACAGAAAAAACGAATTGAACAACTTGCCGAAAGAAGTCGCTGAGATTCTGAAGGATAAAGCCATTTCTGATATGATTAATCCATATTCTGATGATTTAGCAGATAAACCGCTCGGAGGGTCGACCGATGTTGGGGATGTGAGCTGGCTAGTACCGACAGCGCAAATTGGCACTGCCTGCTGGGTTTTAGGGACACCGGCCCATACCTGGCAAGTAGTTACCATAGGCGCTACATCTATTGCTCATAAAGGAATGCTTCAAGCGGGAAAGGTTCTAGCAGGAACAGCGCTTGAAGTAATCAAAAATCCAGAGCTCCTTGAGAAATGCAAACTTGAACAAAAAGAACGATTAGGTGGAGATGTCTATCAATGTCCAATACCTAAAGAAGTCGTTCCTGCATGTAATAGGATTTAGAAACAAAGGGACGGTTCATCTGCTTTCGAAGCAGATGAACCGTCCCTTTTCATTCTGAAATATCAGAATCCCCCCATGCATCACATCATGATGCAGAAGAACCGTCCCCATGCATCACTTGCATCTTTTTAGTAATGAACAGGATTCCTGGCAGTAATATGAAGGATACGATGAGTAAAATGATGGTCAGCCAGTTTTGGCTGGTGTCGTTGACTCCAGCTGCGAAGATGACGCCGAATACGCTCGAGGCAAGGATATTGCCTATAAATCTTGATGTCATAAACAGACCTGAGGCCGTCCCCGTTTCCGCTACAGAAACAAAGGAATAGAGCCGTGTTTGTAATCCTATGTTTAAAATTCCATTACTTAATCCAATGGTTGATAACACGATAAATATCCAGTAAAGCGGCGAGTTATGGTGGATTGTCAGCAATAGGACACCGCCCACTACTCCAATAATCCCTCCGGTTAGCAACGGCTTTCTATATCCAGATTTATCGATCCAACGTGTCGCCAGTGGCGTAGTAATAATGGAGAATATAGAAATTGATAGCATAATGAGACCCGTTAGCTTGGAGCTTAGCTTTAATACAGATTGTAAATAAATCGGCATGGAAAGCAGCAGGGCAAAAAAGATTACAGTTGCTAAAATATATTGAACATACACTAATGAAATATTGGGGTTATTTTTTAGGAAAATAACATCGATAAAGGGCCCCGCTTTCTTTTTTTCGAAAAAGTAAAACAAAAATGTCAGCACTAAAGAACCAATTAATGCCCATACATTCAAGCCGCTTGCGAGTGTTTGGAAAAAATACATCCAGCATGTAATAAATAAACTGAACAAAATAATCCCAATCCCATCCCACTTGAATGTATTATTTGTACTCCTCACATCATTCGGAATAAAAAGAACAACCAAAATAGCCGAAATAATGATAATCGGAAAGTTCACATAAAAAATCACATGCCAGCCGCCCTGCTGAATTAACAGTCCGCTGATGGTCGGCCCAAATGCCGCCGACGTGGTCGCAAATACCGATAGTGTACCGATTACTCTGTTTTGATTTTTTTGAATATAGGAGCGAACAATACCGATTCCAGCAGGGTATAGAGCGGATGTACCGATCGCTTGTATCGTTCTCATGCCTAAGAGAAATGGCATATTCGGAGATAATGGAGCAGTAAATGAAGAAATACCTACCAACAATAGGCCAAATAAAAAGATTCTTTTCCTCCCATAAGTGTCACTAAGTTTACCAATGAGGGGCAGGAAAATAGCACTTACAATAAAATAGGAAGCAATTAGCCACGTAATATCTTTTGATGTAAGCAAAAACTCATTTTTTATCTCAGGTAATGCAACAGTTATCATCGTTGTATTTAAAGGGTTCAATATGACCCCTAACGCGATGGCTACGATCAAGAAATTTCGGTTTTTAACTGAAGAAACATTTTTTGTTGCAAGCATGTACCATCCGATCTCCTCTTACCAATTTAATTATAAGTATATCATGAAACATGGGGACGGTTCTTTTGCTTCTGAAGCAAAAGAACCGTCCCCGTGCATCCTTTTACTCATTTACGGGAAAATTACTGTAAAAGATTTGAAAGGAGTGATAATTATATTGAAGAAGACTGGTTGGATTTTTATTACTTTATTTATGTTGGTTTTTGCTGGGTGTACGACTGCGCACAAGCCTGAGAAACAGCATGAGACGCAGTCTGAAGCAAAGAAAGAAAACAAGGGTGAGGACAGTAAGCCGGGTGCTAGTGATAATCAAACAAAGGATCAACTGGCCGGCACTGATTATAATGCTTATCAGCATATGACTTACAAGGGAAAGGTTGCTCCAAAGTTTGGAGCAGATGAACTGAGCGCCCCGCCATCGGGGAATTGGCTCACAAATGGCGGAGATATTCGCAATAGCAGATACTCCCCTCTTGAAAAAATCACTGCTGCTAATGTGAAAAATTTAAAATTAGAATGGGTCACAAGCTTAGGTTCCGGGACTGAGTTCAAATATTCGGGTGAAGGAACCCCGCTTGTTTATGATGGCGTCATGTTCACCATTACAGGAGCAAACCAGGTCCAGGCACTTGATGCCAAAACCGGAAAAATGATTTGGGAATATCGGCCGCAGATACCAAGCAGTATGAATACTGTCTGCTGCGGGTGGTTAAGCCGCGGTGTCGCTTTAGGAGACGGAAAGGTCTTTGTCGGATTACTGGATGCCAGACTGGTTGCTTTAGATCAAAAAACCGGAAAAGTGGTTTGGGAGACTAGGGTCGATGATTGGGAAAAAGGCTATACGATTACAAGCGCCCCGCTTTATTATGATGGAAAAGTCTATACAGGGATTGCCGGCGGTGAATATGGAATTAGAGGGTACGTAGCCGCTTATGACTCGGAAATCGGCAGACAAATTTGGCGGAGTTATACGCTTCCTGCCCCTGGTGAAAAAGGAAGCGAAACATGGCCAAACGGCAGCAAGGACTGGCTGACCGGGGGAGCGCCGGTGTGGAACACTCCAGCGGTTGACCCCGAATTAGGGATGATTTATTTTGCAGCTGGGAACACCTCCCCAGACCTGAACGGCAGCAATCGTGAAGGAGATAACTTATTTGCCAACTCCGTTCTTGCACTAGATGCCAAAACAGGAGAATATAAATGGCACTTCCAGGAAGTGCATCATGACATTTGGGACATGGACCCGGCCAATCCCGTCGTTTTATTTGATGTAAACATGAATGGACAAATACGTAAAGGAATTGTCCAGGCCGGGAAAACAGGATGGCTATATATTTTGGACAGGACAAACGGGAAACCGCTGATTGGCATTGAGGAAAAACCGGTACCGCAAAATGCCAATCAAAAAACATCACCGACTCAGCCGTTCCCAATTGGCGACGCATTTGTACCGCAAGCCGTGACGGAAGAAGATGTGAAGCGCGATTTGCCGAAGGACTTTAAGGGTGACATTGGCAGTATCTTTACTCCTTTCTGGGATAAGCCTGTCACTCTTAAACCAACACCGCAAGGAGGAGCCAACTGGCCGCCATCGGCATATAACCCGAACACAGAGTATTTTTACGTAATGGCTAATGACAATTATTTTGCCTATGCCCATTATGCCGAAGAGGAAAAGGATCGGTTCTCCGAGGGGAAAGAATATATCGGCAGCGTCTGGCAGCCGGTGAAAAATTCACCTAGCCGAGGTACTGTAACCGCCCTTGATGTGAAGACGAATAAAATTGTTTGGCAAAAGAAATGGGATGCCATCGCTTACAGCGGTTTGTTAACGACTAAAGGAAACCTGTTATTTACCGGCCATAATGATGGACGGATTATTGCCTACGATGCTTCTAAGGGCGATCAATTATGGGAGTTTAAAATGGATGCCGGTGCAAATGCCCCGCCGATTACCTATGAAGTCGACGGAAAGCAGTATATCTCCATCTATGCCGCCGGAAATACTTTGGCTGGAACAAAGCATGGCGATAAGATCTATACCTTTTCATTGGAGGGCAAATACGGATCGGTTAAAGACTTCCCTAAAAATAAAATCAATACCTCGCCAGTTAAGCAGATTGTGAAGGAAAAACAGCAGGCTAACAAAACGAAAAAAGAAACCTCTGGCACTGCCTCAGGTGAAGCGGTTTATAAAAACAACTGTATGGCCTGTCATGGCGATGCAGGCGCAGGCGGACACAATGGTCCAAATTTACAACAGACAAAGATGGACAAGGCTGCCATTATTAGACAGGTAGAGAATGGCAAAGGCCAAATGCCGCCATTTAAAGATAACTTAACGACGAAAGAAATTGATGCAGTCGCTGATTATGTAAAGAGCCTGGGCGGCGGATGATAGCTGTCCGAGAAACAAAAAAGGTAATCGTCCTGTTTTAATGGACGATTACCTTTTTTTAGTTGGCAGATGCTTTTTCTGTTAAGGAAATATGAATTAACCGGTCATCTTTATCGGTCGGATTTCCGCGTTTGTCACGGTTGCTGGTAATTGTATACAATTCATTGTGATCGACCAGCACATCCCTTAATCTTCCTGCCTCACTGTAAAACTCCTCAAATTTCTTGCTGGCAAGGTCATACGTAAAGATTTTCTTTCCGGCTAAGGAAGCAACAAAGAGCTTTCCGTCATTAAATGCCATACCTGATGGTGCCCACGTTTGATCACCGGATTGAAGAATCGGCTTCATCATGCCTTGTACCTCTTTATCTCCTTGTGCAACAGGCCAGCCATAGTTTTTCCCGGCTTGAATCAGATTAATTTCATCATGCCCTGATTCCCCATGCTCTGAACTATACAGGTTTCCATCCTGATCCCAAGCCAATCCCTGTGGGTTACGATGGCCATAGGAGTAAATATAAGAATTTTTATATGGGTTATCTGCTGGAACATCCCCATTCACGGTCATTCTTAAAATTTTTCCGGCTAAGCTATCAAGATTTTGGGCGTTCGTCGATTTGCCGATATCACCTGTAGTCGCGTACAGCATGCCATCCGGGCCGATTTTAATTCGGCCGCCGTTATTAACCTCGCCGCCAGGAATTTTATCCAAGAGAACCTTGTCTTCCTGCCACGTCTTATCTTCAAGCTTGAGTGAAATAATCCGGTTCAGGGTCTCGCCATCTTTCTGATAGCTGTGAAAAGCAAATGCTTTCTTTGTTGTTGCAAAATCAGGTGCTAACGTAAACCCAAGGAAACCGGCTTCCCCTTTATTGAAAATCTTCTCAGAGGTCTTTACATTCTGAACATCTACCAAGCCGAGGTCACCATTTATTTGAATGACCGACCCTTCCCGCTGGCTTAGAAAAAACAAACCGCCATTCTTATTAATCGTCCATGGGATATACAAATGATTCGCATTCACACTGCCATCATCGGATACTGCAACCTCGACTGCCTTATTCATTACCTCGCTCGCATCCTGCTGTAAGGAACCCTGTTTTTGGCCAGGATCTTTTGCATCATCTTTATCTTCCCAAAACACCGCATACCCAAGCCCCGCTGCCAAAGCAACACTCAACACACTAAAACCTATTAACTTCTTCAAAATACCACCTCAAAAATATAATTTACACCAACAGTTTAGACATATTTCAGACTATTTAAACAATGAAACATGGGTTGAAGCATGGGGAAGCATGGGGAAGCATGGGGACGGTTCTCGTGCATCAAATGCGTAGGGATGTGGGGACTTTTGCTGTGTAGCAATCGCACGAAAAAAGGACGGTTCTTCTGCCTTTGAGGCAGAAGAACCGTCCCTATGCATCATATCCTTTTTTGTTTTCTGCTTAATACGATTACGGTTGAACCCATGATTATGAGCAGGAGTCCAACGATAATTAAGTTGTACATGTTGGTTGCCGTTCCTTGTAATGCTTTGCCCGAAGTCTTTACTATATTTTCGGAATGGTCACCAGCTATATACTGTTCAGTTGATTCAAATACTGTGTACTTACTGAAATGGGAAGTGTCTGCTGTAACAAATCCATTCTCGTACGCTCCGCCAATCTTCTCCCATTTTTTAATTTGTTCATTGTAATAGTATATCTTCACATTTTTTGAGTTCTTTACTTGATATTTGTTCACTTTAAACGTTAACGAAACAGGATTTTGGAAAGTACTAATTTTTTCTCCACCTTGAATAATCGTAAAGTCATATACCCCACCTATTGAACCTTTTACAGAGGAGCCCTTTTCAATTATAACCTGTACTTCCTCATCGTTATGAATGAAGTTAAGGGCTGGTATCTCCAATACAAGGTCAGCTTTTTGCAGTCTGACCAGTGCCTTCTTTTCGCGCAATTGCTTCACCTGCTGTTTGGAGAACGCTACAGTAATGATTGGCTCATCTTGACTGTTTGAAAGATCAATTTCCAGCAATCCTTCTTGTTTCAACTGTTCGATTATTTTTGCGCCAATTTCCAGTCTAGACTTAACCTTATTCGGTTTTGTCGTCACTTTTTCTTTTAAGCCATCTTCCCCTGGATTCCCTGAAGAATGATCTCCCCCATGGTTTGGAGGATTTTCATTATCCCCTGGCTCTTGCTCATCATTATCATCATCTTCATCATCTGAAGGATCTGGTGTATTTGGCTGTTGTGCGTTTCCTTTGGTAAATGACCAGATGTCAGAAACAGATTTTCCTGTATAGTCATCCTCAGCCGTAGCATACCATGAATAGCCGGTGTTTTCGGTTAGCCCGTCCCATACCACTTCAGCTGTTTTCCCACTAGAAACCTTTTCTTGTTCGCCAATTTTTTCATCCGTATAAATGTTCACGGCAAAGTAATCAGTCGCGACTTGCTTTTCCTGTACTTGCAGGTCGACATTGATGACCATCTCATCCTTGCCAGGGAACGTTTCCGGATCATAGAAATTGTAATCATCTAAATACGGTGAGTACGTATTCACGATAATTCGGTTGTTATCCTGGTCAAAATGAAGCAGCTTCATATATCCTTGTCCGCCTTCAGGTCCTCCCTGATAGTCGCCGAGCATTTGGTACACTTGGCGGTCTGGAGTGCCATCTCCATTATCATCAACAGGATCAATCAATGTTTCCGAGTCATGGTAGTGGCCGCTTAGAACAGCAATGACATTTTTGTTTGGCAGTACGACCTCATTATAAATTCGGTTGCCTAAAGGACTGCGATTGCCTGACACTAACAAGTATTCGTGGAAATTCAAAATCGCCTTTCGGTTAGGATATTGTTTTAACACATCACTCATCCATTGCAAATCTTCATCCTGAATTCCCCAGCCCATGTATACCATGATAAAATCATTTCCATTGGCTGAGATTAAGTCATAATGACCTCGGTTATTTTTATAGGACCCGCCATAAAAAGACTTACCCTTAAAGCGGTCCTCACCGAACCATTTAGAAAATTGGGTATAATCACTTGTTTTGTGATCGACATCGTGGTTTCCTGCCAGTACACCGTATGGAACAAGATTGTCCTCGAGGATCCTCATATACTGATCGGCATTATTCCATTGGTATTCCTTGTCGGCTTCATCCACTACATCGCCTGTATGGAACACATATTTAATTTTTAACCTGTCCTTATTTTCGGCAATCCATTTGGTCTGCCTTTCAAATATGTACGGATAGCTTTCCGCATAATATTGTGTATCTGACATCCAAACAAAGGTATAGTCATATTCATCAGGTGTTTGCGGAATTTCATCTTGAATGAGCACGTTGATTTTTGAATCCTTCACATACTCATTTACCGCCACATTCCCTTTTAATTCAAAGTCTTCGGCACCAGCAATTTTATACGAGATCAGCACCCATTTCCCTTGCATGTGGTTCCATGCATACATGGATACTTTTCGACCAGACAGCGACTTACCATCCCAAACCAGCTCAATAATATCGTTTTCATCAACGGATGAATCGACTGTCACATCAAATCGATGGTAAGGAAACTGGGTTCCGGAATTTGACGCTAAATAGTTACCATCTTTCGCAGATACTAATGAAATATCCTCAGCAGAAAATGCTTCTTCTCCTGCAGGAACCCTTGCTTGCGGCGGTTCTACATCCGTTGCATTTTTAAAGGCTTTTACATCATTGGTTTTGCTTGCATCATATTTGTAGCCTTTATAAAAATTGACCTTTAGCTCATCATTGGTTGGATCCGTCACTTTGACCTTTAGTGCTGGATCACCATCAACAGGTACTGCACTGTCATCAGCCGGGGAAACAAGTTCAGGCTTATTCGGATTTTCGTTGGCAACAGAGAAATTCACCGTCATATTCTTGTTATTTCCAACTTTATCTGCTGCGTCTATAATCAGCGTGTGATTGCCTGGAGCAAGCAGTGATGATGCAGTATCATAAGGTACGTTAATTAGATTACCATCCAGCATCACTTTAACAGAATCCACTCCAGAAAGTGCATCCGTTACATCTGCCTCAATACTAAACTTCCCCTTATATTCTTTTCCATCTTTCATATTGGTTGCGATAACCGGTGCAGTATTATCAACTAAAACGGTGCTGCTTACTTCCTCATCCGAATCTTGGGCTTTTACAACATGCTGTCCATCTGAAACAGTGGTTGTGTCCCATTTATATGTTTTTGACGGAGCAAACCCTTCAGTAATCGTAAACTTGAAATCTTCAAATGGACGATAGGTTCCATCATCACCCATGTCATACGTCTTAGCTGGGTTACTATGAGAAGGATCTACCAGGATGGTTCCATCCGGTAAAACCAGACGGGCATTTCGGATGTTAAAATCATCGCGGTTTTCTTCCGATTCATCCAATTGGAATGGTGACGCTTTGTTGCCAGCACGGACCGTGATTGTATTTTCACCAACTAGGAGCTTATCGGCATCAATCGGCACCGTAAGTGTATCCCAATCATTTATCGGATCGTCAAAAATCCTCAGTATTTCATCACCCATCGTGACCCCGTTTTGAAAAAACGTATTGACCCCGTTTACCTCAAAGGCAAAATAAGCCGTATTTTCAACTGAGTTATAGGTATTTTCCGTCAGATCCGAGCCATCGATGAACAACTTGACTTGTTCAGGGCTGTCTTCATTCGATGTGCCCTTCAAAATTTTTTGTCCCCTTAGAATATCTCCATCCTGTACATTTAACCGGAGGCTGGAATCGTCCAGGTCACTTGTAATGGCTATTTTGTAGGTGTCACTTGTGACTTCGTTCGTTCCATCAGAAACCACAAAGTAATATTCCAAATATTTTTTACCAATAATCTCTGGAGAATAGATGGTATAGTGGTACATCATATCATCAAAATTCTCAGCTAAAATGGCTTGGCTGAATTCTGCTTGCGTATTGGTGCGATAAAATAATCGAACAGACTTCACTGCTGTGTCATCATCGGCATCGGCCACAATCTGAATGTCTTCTTTTTGGTCCACTTCAGACGAGGCTGTCCGATTTTCAATCGTTGGCAGAATGGAATCGTCTTCGATATGAACCGGCTTAGCCGGAACCTGAAAGGATTCCACGGCACCTGGGGTTGCGTCTTGAACACCAGGGCTTACTTTTATGAGTTTTGTTGATCCATCCAAAGAATATTTGTATAAAATTCCTTTATTTGGCTGTGTATCATCGACATTGGCTTCATCAAAATAGTAGGAAACGGCAATTTCTTGTTTGGCGTTTGTCGCAACCACAAGACCGCGCATGCTTCCATTCGCCATACCGGCACTGAAGATTCTTACAATATCTTTGTTTTCTACCAAGTTCGTACCATAATTGGCATTGAAATCAGCGACGGTTTTGCTGTCGTTTTGACCGTTGATAATCCAGAAAACAAGTGTTTTTTTAGAAGAGATCACTACATTATCTGGAACTGACGGCCAAATGACATCGGTTGTCGGATCCTCTCCGTAGCGGTATTGAATCTTATAATCTTTAAAATTTATATCCTTGTCCGTATTGTTATAGATTTCGATAAATTCATATCCATCGGCAGACCCAACATTTGTCGAATCTGGGACTACTTCGGTAACAAGGAATTCCGGGACTTTATTATAATCAACATCCGGTTTATTGACATTAATAACATAGTCTTCTGTTTTTGTAGTATTTACGCCATCTGATGCCTCAATATAGTAAGTAATATCAGAGTCTGCTGCCAAACCTGGAATCTCGGCAGAATAGCTGCCGGCATCCTCCGCACTTGCTTTCATCGAAACAGAGGTAAAGCTTTCCTCACCTGATTTTTTATAGTAAAGAGTTGCAAATGGTACGGCCTGATTATCTGTAATCGCCGCTTTGATCGTAATCGATGCAAAAGCATCGCTTTCCGTTACTGGAACGTGTGTAATAACAGGTACTTCCTTGTCAATCGGTGTTTCATCCGATTCAATAGGCTTTGTTGGAACCTGGGCAGTTTCAATCACGCCTGGTGTTGGAGCTGCTTTTACGGCATACTTCTCCATTTCCGATCCGATCGCGGGAAATTTGTATTGAATATCAGCGCCCATATTATCATTTTCGTCAGCTAAATAGCTGGCTGAAACAACATCAGTTCCGGAAGTGTCTTTTAACACCAGGGCTCGATTTCCGGTATTAGAAAAACCGGGGAAGTTTAGGTCGTTAAACTCTACCACTTTTTCACTAGATAATTCTAAGCCATAATTCTTGTTAAAATCCACAAGTGATTTGCTTCCGTTATTGAACCAAAATACCTTTGTTTCTTGGGGTTCAATTGTGACGGGAGGAATGTTAAATACAATTTCCTTCATCGTATCAGTGTAGCGATAAACAAACGTATAGTTTGTTAAGGATAATGGCTGGGTGGTATTGTTGTACAATTCAAAGAACTCGTAGTAATCCGTTCCGGTCCCATTTGAATTCGGGGATAACTCTGTGATCAACAGCGGCAGGTCACTGTATGTTTCCTCCGGCATTTGAACGGTAACTGGATACTCAGCTGTTTTTTGTTTGTTTTGACCATCTGTTGCTTCAATATAATATATTAAATTCGCATTTACACCTGTTCCCGGTATTTCAGCTTCATAGGTTGATACATTCTCGGTGTTTAGATTCATAGGTAAAGCAGTAAAGTTGTCAGCGCCTTCTTCCTTATAATAGAGCGTGGCACTAGGTATTGCCTGATCATCCGTGATAACAGCCTGAATTTTAATTGGCTGTAGCGGCTGACTTTCTTTAATGGCCGTATGTACAATTTCCGGAGCAGCAGTATCCGCAGCAGCAGGTGGCAACGATACTGGGGTACTAGGAACTTGCTCTGCTTCAATGGCACCCGGAGTAGGAGTAGCCTTTACTGTTAGCTTTTCCATTTCAGTTCCTGCAGATGGATATTTATATTGAACCACTAAACCTGTGTTATCCGTTTCACCTGGCAGATAACTTGCAAAAATAACTTCTTTGCCTTCTTTGTCCTTAAGCCCGACAGCCCGGTCTCCACCGTTGGCAAACCCCGGAAAAACATCCTTATATTCAACTACTTGACTGCTTGTTAAGTGAGTTCCAAATTTATTGTTAAAATCAGTCAAGGTCTTACCGCCATTATTAAACCAAAACACAAGTGTTTGCTTTGCTTCAATTGTAACAGGCGGAACCTGAAACACTTTTTCTTCCCCTGTAGTTGTATAACGATATACAAATGAATAATGAGTTAGTAGCAGGGGCTGATCCGTATTATTGTACAGTTCAAAGTACTCATAGTTATCGGTACCTGCCGAATCAGGTGAAATTTCTGTTATCAGCAGATGTGGGAAACTATTAAAATCCTCTTCTGCTAAATTAGTTTGTTCAGGAACCGTAACTTCTCTATTTAATTCTGTAACCTCAGATTGCGTTTCAGACACAGTCGGTTGTGTTCCATTGTTCGTGGATTCTGTTCCTTGATTAACCATTTCTGTGCTATCAAGAGCAGTTTCATTGATTTGTGCTGAAGACTCATTTTCGGTTGGAGGTTGCTCTTGGTTCAATGAAGGATCTTTAGTACCGGAATCTCCCTCTGCTTGTGCTGGTTGAGTCGAATCGGACACAGTTGTCTCGGTAGAATCAGCTTCCGCCGCTAAAAAATGCTTCGACGGAATAGTTATACTAATGTTTGAGAGAATAATAGATAAAATACACACATAAACAATTAGTTTACTTGCCCTTTTGTTCTTTCCTTTCTTCCTCATGGTCCCCTCCAAATATCTTTATTTCTTTACAGCTATCGACAATTATAAACAAGGAATGTTAGCGGAATTTAAAACTCATGTAAATGTTTTTATATTTTTGTATTAATTTTGTAAATTTTAAAATAAATCAATTTCTTTACATTAAATTAATTTTCACTTAACAATATTTCATTAAAATAAGACTCGTTATGACAAAATCTAGCGAGATTAGATCCCAGTTAGACAAGGAGAATCTATATGATATACCGAAAAATTGCTATCAAACTATGTATTGTACTATTTGTGACAGCCGCGGTTTTTCAGTCTAAAGCAGTAGAGGCACATTCCGGGTCAGTTGGATACTCCGAGGTAAAGATGGAGGGCAATAAAGCTACCTATGATTTATATTTACTTGGGGATCTTCTAGGCGGACTATTAAATATAGATAAAAATCAAGATGGCTATATGAAAGAAAATGAGATTTCCCAATCCAAGCCGGACATTGAAAAATTTGTATTAAAAGACCTATCCGTCATCAATAATGGAATAAAAGGAGAAGGCATTATAAAAGATATTCAGTTAACGAAGCGGTGGAATTATTCCATGTTCCGCATTTCGTTGGAGTTTACTTTCCAGGAGCCTGTAGAAGAGTACGAGATCGATTACAATATTTTCTTTCATCAAATCGATAAAGACCACCAAAATTTCATGACCATTTCCAATGGCGGTAAGGTTATTGAACATATATTTACTCGAGACAATATTGTTTTTCAAGGAAAAACAAATTCCAATAGCGTACAAATACAATCGACCGATAATAAACCTTATGTTGAAAGCCGCAGCACCCATAATAATATTTTGGGGTTTAAGGATTATTTAGTGCTGGGAATGAAACACATCTGGTCTGGAATTGACCATTTGCTCTTCCTATTCGGTCTTCTTCTATTAAAGGGAAGCTACAAGGATTATCTAAAAATATTGACTGCCTTTACCGTCGGTCATAGTATAACCTTGGCCCTGGCAGCTGCAGAAGTTTTGATTATTCCCAGCAGCATTATCGAACCAATGATTGCTTTAAGCATCATTTATGTCGCGGTTGAAAATATTTGGGCAAAGTCTATTAAACGGCGCTGGCTTGTAACCCTATTCTTTGGGCTAATCCATGGATTTGGATTCGCGGATATCATTATAGGAAAGCTTGGATACGACATTTTCACCCCACTTTTATCTTTTAACCTAGGGGTTGAGGTTGGACAAGTGGTTGTATTGGTCATCTTATTTCCTCTGATTTGGTGCCTTCGAAAATTCCGGTACCAAACAAAAATTGTTCACAGTACCTCAGCCATGATTAGTCTCATCGGATTGTATTGGTTTATCGAACGATTGCTTTAGTTTCCAATAAACAGAGGACGGTTCTCATGTTTCAGAAGAATGAGAACCGTCCCCATAACTAAATCTGTTTTAACAAGTATTCGCAAATTTTGCTTGAGCTTAGTCTAGCCGCCACATATGGGGGCCGAATTTCTCTGGTTCCTTCGAGCGGGAGTCCGAGCCACAAAACCTTTTCGTCGAGCATGACAAACGGAAACGGAAAGTTCTCTTCCTGCTCTGAAATAACGGTTAATTTCACCCGTTCGCTCCTTTTCATTAGCTGCCCCTTCCATTCTTCCGTTAACTCGCTCCCCTTCGGCAAGGAGATGGTAAGCGATGCCTTTGCCGATTTCAGGTCCCGAAAAACAGCTTCCAATTTTAGTGCATGAATCCATCTTAATTTGGGGTGTTGGCTGCGAATCCATGAACCAATTTCCTTCGTCGTGACCGTTTGATTGCGCCTGACCTGATAGTCAACGAGCTGCCTTAGCGTTTTTCCTGAGTAAACATGTTTTTGGATAAAATCTCGATTACTGACGTGAAGAAATTTCCCCTTCGTTCTCGTAATCGCGACATTAATGAGACGTTCACTGTCTTTGCCGGTTAAGAGCATTCCAGCCCGGTCCTGCGGGGCACTGTCGACTGTATCAAAGATCATCACATCCCGTTCACTGCCCTGGAATCGGTGGACAGTGGCCGCAATAATATCCGCTTGGCCGAGCTCATTCGTGTATATCTCTTCAAGCAGCAATTCCATTAGATTCGCTTGCGCCCGGTATGGTGTCACATACCCAATCGATTTAGCCCCGTCAAGGTAAGCTTCATGAATCAATTGAAAAGACAATAGCAGCTGCCAGAGGTTAAATCTTGAATTAGTAGCTTTATCACTCATACAATGTAAGCCCGTGAAGCTTGTATCCAAAAGCACAGCAGCCTGCTCCTTAAAGGGGGCAAGGCTTGTGATTCTGTTCCTGCTTTTATAGACGCTCTCATGATCTCCAACCAGTGAATGATAGATATACTTGTTGGTAAAAGCAGAAATATCGGGGTGCATCCTCCGCTGTTCTTTTAATAAAAAAACTTGCGGGTGAAGCTTCCCTTCTTTCAGGGATTCTACAACCCCAGCATGATGGAACACATCCTCTTTCAGCCATTTGGCCACAAGCGGATCCCGGCTTGAAGCAATCGGAGGCAATTGTTTGAAGTCCCCGCAAATAATCACCCGATGACCCAGTGCAGCCGCAAAAGCAGCCTGCGGCACATAGGCCATACTGGCTTCATCGAGGACGACGACGTCATACTCTTGCTCATAAACGGTGCTATCACTGGCTGCCTTTGCCAGCGTCGTGCCGATAATGAACGCCTCTTTTACTAATTGGACTTCTTTCTTCCGGACTTTTTCAAGAAGTCTCGCAATTTGTGTTTCAAGCTCCAGCAGCTGTTCCGAATCTCGTTTGCTAAAAGAATGAGCCAAATCCTGCTTTAAGTTACGTCTTTCTTCTATTAGTCTCTCTCGATCCTGGGCTAGGAGCGGGTCCTGCTTTTCAATGAGCAGACCCGTGGTAATTTCGTGATGGGCCGACAGCGTATCACCACCACCACCATAGCGAAGCACATCCCCTTCCCGGAATCGTTTTTTCCGTTTAATAAAATCAGTTAGTTCACTCATCAATACATCAACCGCTTGATTGCTGTGCGACAGAATCAACACTTTTTTCTGCTGAAAATATTTGTTGGCCGCCGTTCTGGCCAAGGTGTAGGTTTTTCCGGTACCCGGCGGACCCCAGACGAACGTGACAGGGTTGTATTTAGACCGCAAAACCAATTCGTGGACATTGCTCTTAATTTTTTCTGCCGGATGCTTGGTTTCCATCGAAGGATTCAGCAATCTTTTCACTCTCAGCCGCTTTTGCTTGTTTTTTTTGATTTCATCCAAGCGCTCAATTAATTGCTCCAGCAGCTCCCAGGGATCGTGCAGCAAAAACGCATCGGAGATGAGGTCACCGAAGCTTTGCTCTAGTGCCAGGATGACTCCCCTGCCCTCGGAGGAAAGTACTTTACCGTTGCTTTTCATCGCACCCCATTCCAACTTTATCGCCGATCCAACGGGTATCCTTAATGTGATGGCTGTATCAAAGTAATAGCTGTAGGCGTCATCGTTTGATAACATCCTGCCATTCGTCACAATATATCGGCTTCCACCGAACTTTTTCAAGTGATTAATTTCATTTTGAAGGGCTTGCTGCCACTCCTTGAGATAGATTTTGGTTGTTGTCATTTGGATCTCCTTTTGATGCATGGGGACGGTTCTTCTGCATCAAATGAGGCAGAAGAACCGTCCCCATGCATCATTCTCCTTCCTCCTCCTCCTGCTCATCTGCCTCTTGTAATTTTTGAATTTCATCCGTAAGCTGCTCAAACGCCTGTAGTCGAAATTTTGCACTGGCAATTAGGTCATCGATGATTTGCAGAAACGTCTCATATTCAATTCGGTTTTCACTGCATTCTTGAATCATTTTTAATAAATCCACTTCATACAATTGATATCTTTCATTGAAAGTTTTTTCATTCATTGTTAAAAAATACTCTTCATCCACTACGAATTCATTAAATATCTTTTTGGTCAATCGTTTCTTTGTGACCGTTATTTCTTCCTGATCCTGCTCACTGTCATAATGCTGCGCATCTTCATATTCCGAGCAAAGCGTCGCATATATCTTTTCCAGCAGCTCAGTCGGCTCTAAATATCTCAAATTCGGCATCTCAAAAACCTCCCATAACTAATTATTTCCAAATATCTCTTGTGAAACACAGAGATGAGACATGGGGACGGTTCTCGTGCATCAAACTGGTGAAAAAATGGCGGTTCTTCTGCTTTCGAAGCAGACGAACCGTCCCCATGCCTCAATGCAAAAAATGCTGAAAAGTCATGATATGTGTTTCTAATTAGTCATGATATGATAAATACTGGAAATTCCTTTTTTTGGAGGGTTGAGCATTGTTTCCCATTTTGTGGCCGATTTCTATCATTCTCTATTTCATTAATCGAGAAAATTCCTATGTAAAATGGATTTGTTTGCTTCTGTTTATTGGTGGCGGGGGCAGTTACTTTGCGCTTATGCATAACTTCATCCAACCCCATCTTCAATCAAAAGGTTTGTTGTCACTACAAGAGGAGACAATCCTTTCCGTATCCGTCACAATCTTTATGGCCATGTTTTATTTCCTGCTGCCATATGTTTTTCTGATGAGCTCCATGGCCTTAGCGAAAATACAATTCCCTTTTTCAAAATGGCTTTTGCTTCTTCCTTCAGTCATCTTTTTCCTACTGGATTTGGAAACCATCATGACGGGAATCACCCTTAACAGATTACACATTTGGGCAGGTCTTTATATTTTTTCAGGCTGTTTTTTTTACTTATATTCCATCTTCAATGCTGAAAATCAGGAACAAAGGCTTAATACGATTAGGCTCGGTATCCTTTTCATTCCGATTTTATCTGTCATTTTGTTAAAGGACTTCCTTTTCATTGATCAAGTGACGCTTTCCGAACAAGATATTATTTTTAAAAGGAATATAGAGTGGACCATCAATAGTAATTTTATAGATTTATGGTTAATTATTCTTTTACTGTTCTATAGTATTCGTTACGGAATCCTAGGGATTAAACTAAGATTGGAAAAGCATAGATTTAATGCCGCGATGTCAACAATCTCCTCTGGCACCACCATTATTAATCATGCTATTAAAAATGAAATTCAAAAAATGGATTATATGTTAGAAAGAACAAGGTCACACATCATGGAAGAAAACAAGGATGACGCCATCCACTCCGTTGAAAAGATCGGCTTTGTTACCGGCCATCTTCAGCAAATGGTTGACAGGATTAAGGAGAAATCGCAAGATATCATCCTTACCGAAAAACCAGTTAATCTTATCGAATTATTAGATACGGTACTGGTTGGTTTTCAACCGCTTCTGGATCAAAAAAATATTGCCTTACTGAAAGATTATGATTTTGCCGGGTCATTACGATGTGATGCTCACCATATATATGAAGTTTTTTCTAACCTATGTACCAATGCCGTTGAATCCATACAAACAGAATCAGGAATATTGACGGTCAAGGTAAGACGGCTAAAAAGACATATTGCCGTGGAAGTCAGTGATACTGGCTGTGGAATGGACAAAAATTCATTCACAAAAATATTTGAACCATTTTTCACGACTAAAAAGAACACCAGAAATTACGGTCTTGGATTGTCTTATTGCTTCCATGTCATGGCCAAGCATCAAGGACAAATAAAAGTTCTCGATAGCAAGAAGGGCATTGGAACGACCATGGCCATACTTTTGCCAAAAAGAAGAGTTGTAGAGGTTAACCAAGGGATAAAACGGGGGTGAACTAATGGAAAAAATCAAAGTCCTACTAGTGGAAGATGATGAGGATTGGAAAAATAACATTAGTGAAGACCTCGCCAAAGAAGACGACATTACACTAGCAGGTGTCGTTTCCACAAAAGAGGATGCGTTATCAGCACTCCAATCCATTGAGGTTGATATTATTTTAATGGATATTAATTTAACAGCCAATAATTTGGACGGCATTGAAATCGCTCGTGAGTTGAAAAGAAATGGGATCAGCACGAGCAAAATCATCATGCTGACTTCGTTACATCAAAAAGAAATTGTCATGCAGTCATTTAAACAAGGGGCAGTGAACTTTATAACAAAATCAAGCTATCGAGATATCATTAGAGCTATTCGAGAAGCCTATTATAATCGCTCCGCTATCCACCCTGATGCTGCGGAAATTATGCGCACTGAAATTATCTTATCCGATTTAACCCCGATGGAACGGGAAATTTATGACCTTAAGCAACAAGGTTATAATAAAACCCAAATTTCGGAGCTGCTCTATAAATCTGTCAACACGATTAAAAGTCAACTCCGCAGTATCCGGGATAAATTAAGGGGCTAAAGTAGAATAAAGGAACTCACGGAGAGCTCCTCTTTGATTTAACCTTGAAGGGACAATTCTGGATTTTTATTCTTTCCTGAAACGATCGGATAGGCTAAGGAGATCATGATAAAAGAGAACAGCAAAGGAGAGATAAATACACCAAATGGGACCAGGAAACCAAACGGACTAAACATTAGCAAGAACCCTATTTTCCGCTGAGCCATTTTGGAGATGGCAATCGCTATTCCAAAAAGAAAGATGCTCAACGGGAACAAGATCATGGAAAAATTAATAATTTCCGCCAGCGGAGACGGTACAGCACCATTTGCTAAGACTTGTGGTGCATATTCAAGTAAAATCGGTTTAAAAAATCCACTTGCCGCCTTCATAAAGATATGAAAAACAAAGCCAGGTATCAAAAGGATTCCGCTTACTAAACCAAATTTCCCTAACTTTTCTGCGTTGGCGAAATAAATACCAATCATCCCCATCAACAATAAAGTATGGGCCGTTATGTCTACGGTCGTGAGAAACAATGTTTCCTGCCATAATCCATACCATAGGGGAACTGTGGCAAAAAGCGCCGCCCCACAAATCCCTAAAAATGCAAAAGCTGAAATTCCTTTTTGTCCATTCATCTTATTTCCTCCTAAAAGTTATTTACAACTTGATTATAGGAGCCATTCAACAGTCTGAGGAGGATGAACTTTTTTCACCCCCTTCTGATGCAAAGGGACGGATCTTCTGCCTCAAGAAGCAGAAAATCCGTCCCTTTGCATTAAATATTAATGGATTATAGTGGTACCTATTAATGCTGTTGGGTTTTCCCCTAATGCCAACTTACTAATGTTTGCATAGCTAAGTTGCTTGTATGAATTTAACAATTGTTTTAATTCAGGAAATCTTTCGTCGTCTTTTAATTTTTCGATTTCCTTATGATAGATGGACAATACATAATCATCCTGGAACTGCGGTTCAAATTCACTTGGTTCCTCATCCATTAAAAGCGCGCCCATATATTGATAGCCATACTGCAATTGCCTAGTCAGCTGAATGATATTAATAAACTTTTCATAAATCGATGGTTTTGTTGTATGTAGGTTTGCTATGGCCATTTGTGCATCTTTTAATTCATCGTAATCTGATGATACTAACACAAAATAAGCCCCCTTTAGTTTAATTTAGTAATCCCACGGTTTGTCGATGGTTAGTCTCGATACAAGTTCCTTATTTTGTTCTCTCTTTAATTTGCGGATTTTTTCACGTTCTTTTCCCGTTTCAAATAAATATTTTTCTTCCTCTGTTTCTGGAATAACCCCAGGCACCTCCACCGGTCTTTTGTTTTCATCTAAAGGAACAAAAGTAAAGAATGCATTTGATGCGATTCGACGCTCTCCTGTTTCAAGATCTTCCGCAATCACTTTACAAAAAATCTCCATTGATTTTCTTCCTGTATAGGTGACAAATGATTCAATACAAACCGAATCACTTACTCGAATTGGCTCAAGAAAATTAACAGAGTCGGTCGATGCCGTTACACATTGCTTAATTCGCGTGTGGCTGCGGGCTGAAAGGGTCGCACAAGCATCCATCTTCTTCATTAAAACTCCGCCAAATAATGTATCATAATTGTTTAAATCATTAATTAGTACCTGATCCGTATGAATAATACGTGTTTCACTAACTTTCCTTGCTTCCACTTAAGCATCACCTTTATAAAAAATATAATTACGTTACATCCCGCTCATCTGGATAATTTTTAAACTAGGGCATTTATAATATGTCCATATTAAAATTTATCATGTAAATCAACTCTAAAGCATGAAAAATTCCCCTTTGAATCTAGCTGTCGTATGTTCGATTTTTTTCAATGAATTCTCCAAGTCAAAAATTTTCCAAATCGACTATAACGATGGACTTCAATCGTATTCATCTATATATCGAATTGCAAAATCACCAAAAAACAGTAACATTAGTTGTATACGTCCTTTAAAAATGCCTGGAAAATTCCTTGGCATTTTTGTTTTGTGTAAGTATTTTTAAAAAAATAATGATAGGGGTGTTGCAGCTTTATGAAGCTTTATGGAAAAATCTTCAAAGAATATTGGAATCCCTATGTAGCTATTAGTATTGCAGGATTAGTAAGTGCATTGTACTTTGGCATTACCGGAACTGTTTGGGCCGTGACTGGGGAATTCACAAGATTGGGCGGACATATATTAGGATGGTTCGGTGTCGATGTTTCGGATTGGGCCTATTTTCAACTGGTCGGCCTTCAAGGGACTCCCGTCAGCCGGACAGATGGCTGGATTGTCATCGGAATGCTGGCTGGCGCACTCATTACAATTCTCCTAAGCAACAGTTTCAAAATCCGTGTTCCGAAACAAAAAAGGCGGCTGGTACAAGGATTTATTGGCGGAATTATAGCAGGATTTGGCGCCCGTCTCGCTCTTGGCTGTAACTTGGCCGCCTTTTTCACAGGCGTCCCTCAGTTTTCGTTCCATTCGTGGATTTTTATGGCCGCCACTGCAATCGGGACCTTTTTTGGCGTTAAGGTTGTGAACACAAAATGGTGGCGAGGCAAGCCAACACTAATGAAAGGGACGATGAACCCAGTTGTTACCGAGCATGTCCAAAAAAGAAACATTCAGCCTATCTTGGGTGTAGTCTTTGCCTGTCTTTATATCGGTGTCATCCTTTACTTTTTCGCAGCAGGCAAAACTCTTTTGGCGGTTGCATGTATAGCTGGGGCCTTGTTTGGCATTCTCATTGAACGCGGACAAATTTGTTTCACTTCCGCTTTCCGCGATTTATGGATTAGCGGCCGTGCCGTTATGTCAAAAGCCATTGCCGTCGGGATGATGATTAGTGTCGTGATAACATTCATCTATATTCAAAACGGCTCTGTTGCTCTCATCAAAATTGCTGCTCCTAGTACAGTAATTGGCGGGCTGTTATTTGGATTTGGTATTGTTCTTGCCGGAGGCTGTGAAACCGGCATGATGTACCGGGCAATGGAAGGTCAATTGTTATTCTGGGTTGTCGGTGCAGGAAATATCGTCGGAGCTACTTTCTTGGCATACGGCTGGGACCATCTTGGGATTTTTCATGCCCTTGGAGAAAATTGGCCGAAGGTAAACTTAATTGAACAATGGGGACCTACAGGAGCCCTGGTTGGTACAATGGCTATGCTGCTTGTTTGGTTTTTACTTTCAAACTGGTGGGAAAAGCGGTTCCGTTATGGGACTGGAATCAAACACGAAAAGAAAGAACGGATTTCTCACGTTACAAAGGAGGCATAATTCATGTCACAGGTGATGGATGTTAACTACACTTTAGACATTCGCGGCGAGCCATGACCATACCCTGTCATTTATGCGCTGGATGCGCTAAAGTCTATGAAAATCGGGGAAGTATTACAGGTCATCGCGGACTGCCCGCAATCATTCCGCAGTGTGCCGGAGGAAGCCGTCAAACACGGCTATAAACTTCTAGCCGAACCGAAAAAGGTTGGGCAGGATATTTATTTTTATATTAAAGTGGTGTGAAACAAAGGGACGGTTCTTCTGCTTCGTGAAGCAGAAGAACCGTCCCTTTGCATCATTTTTGACTGATGAAATCACGGAATTGATCCATATCGAAGTTTTTCCCGGGGCAGGTCTTGGTTGTCCCAGGTAACTCGCGATGTCCTAAAACATCGGATACAGGGATCTTGAACTCGTTCATTAAATAGTGGCAAAGTTTTTTCGCTGACGACAATTGCTCTTTTGTCGGATGGTCGACATCAAAATCTCCAGTAAGACAAATACCGAGTGATACTTCATTATAATGATAAGCGTGGGCGCCTACATGGTAGCCTCTCCCCTTCAGAATATCTCCGTTTGCTTCTATAAAAAAGTTATAGCCAATTCCACTCCATTTCCGTACCGCTTGGTGAAAGTGGTGGGTCTTATAAATATCCCAGCCCTGTTCCTGCGCATGGTGAATAATAATGTATTTTATCTGACTAGGAATTTTTTTTAACGGTTCGGAAAATTGTAAATGAACATCCCTGACAAAGTTAGGTTCTTTTAACATGAAATCTCTCCTAAAAATCAAGAAACACCCCATCTGGGATAATGTCTTGATGATCGATTTGTTCACGGACCTTTACTGATTGGAGATAACGAAAATGCTTGTCTCCATAAATCTCTTTCTTTATTTCCAGACATTTTTCCATATATCCGGATACGGCTGCCTGCTTACTTAATAAAAAGGATAACACGGCAAGATTGTGATAGACCTTTGCTGCTTCCGCTGAGGAGTCCCCCAAATTTCCAACTACGATTTGCAAAGCCTTTAGATAAAGATTTAGCGATTTCCGATACTTTCCTTGCCGTATATATACGTTCCCTAAATGATTTAGAGCCTGGCTAAAGTTAATATGGGTCATACCAAAGACTTTTTTACCAAACTTAATCACCGCAAGACCCATCTTTGCCGCATCCTCGTATTCCTTTTTATGGTGATAAAAATAGACAAGACTGATATATGCTGCGGCAATTTTTCTCTCATCAAAATTCTCCGGTCTTTTTCGGATTTCGATTGATTTTAAATAGAGCGGCTCCGCTTCCTCCAGCCTGCCCATATCTTGATAAAGTGTCGCAAGGTTGTTGGCAGATAAGGCAACGCCAAGGTGATTTGCACCCAAGACCTGCTCCCTAATCCTTAATGACTCTAAATATAAAGGCTCCGCTTCCTCAAATTTTCCCTGATTATGAAAGATGGTAGCCAAGCCATAATAGGTTTTTGCTGTAAAGCTATTATTTGGCCCGTATACCTTCTCAGCAAGATCCACTGCTTTTCTAAACTGCTTTTCCGCTTCTTGATATTTTGTTTGTTTAAAATAAATAAAAGCCAAGTCATAAACAATGATTGCCAATAACTGACCTGCCTTGTCTGTTGGTATCGGGTCAAGATAGTTGATTAGCTGCTGATGCAGAGGAATGGGAACCTCCCACTTACCGTAATTAAAAAATCTGGAGTCCTCCGCTCTGAACCATTCTACAAACTCCTCTAACGGCATTAAATTCTTCACCGCCAAACTAAACCCATGAAAAAATGATTCATCCAGCCAAAAAGAGGGCTTTTCTACTGTTGAATTGAATTCATATTGACTTAGCTGTGATGAAAAGTATCGGAATAAAAACTGGTTTCCTTCCATAAATTTATGAATTCCAATATGGTCGCGCAAGCTTTCACGCATCAAAGAATGCATTTCCCATCTTCCATCAGCACCCATTTTTATAAAAGAAAATTGAATAAGGTCATCAAAATCATCCGCATAAAAGCCAATATCAAATTGTTTCACAAGGAGTGTAAATAACTCGCGATCCCAGGAACGGGTGAGAGCCAACAACTCTAACGCTCTTCGTTCCCCCTTTGTCAGGTATTTCATGAACCGAGTGAACAACTTTTCTACATTTTTCTCAAATTGGAAATCTTCCTTTACGGGTTCCCGTTCTTTTAAAATTCTTTTAAATAAATCGACGGAAAGTTCAATCGAATACGGGAGCCCTTTAGAGTAGCCCAATATCGTAGAGATGATTTCTTCTTGATAAATGCCGTGACGGCGTAAAATCTCCGCCCCAACTTCTTCTCCTAATGAGGTGAGCTGCGTCTGAACGATGACATCATTCCAATCTTTATCTTTCTCGGCCCATCGTAACCGTTCCCGTCCAAAAATCACCCATGTTATGCCTGGGGTGACTTGAATCCACTCGCGAATCCATTCATCTACGTAAAACTCGTCCCCTTTTAAACGCTGGTCTTCCCATAAAGCTTCATATGTATCTATAAAAATATAAACTTTAGCGGCATTTTTTTGGATATAATCCATCAAATCCTCACTGAAAATTTGCGGCAGCAATAAGAGGAGTTCAGATGCATCTTTATCAGACAACAAAGATAAATAGCTCATTTTCCTTTCATTTAAATACCTTGTTACTAATTTATGGCCTTTATGATATAAGTTATATATTTTAGGAACAAGACTAATGCCCGGAATTTCCTTTACTGTATTGATGACATCTAAAAGGAAGTCACTTTCATCTAATAGCGGGGCGGATGAGTCGTTTAAAGCGAGATTTGGGTAAGCTTTATTCATGTACAAGGAATAGGCAATATCAAAGAAGGCGAAATTTATTTTGTACTTTTTCCCTAAAGATTTTCTTAAATGAATAAGAGCATTATCAATTTTTTGATGCTCCTTTGTTTCAAAATTTAGAATGCCAACAGTATCCAAGTTCTGTTGGATTCTTTTGACCATCTCCTTCCTGAGAGCTGTTTTCCCAATGCCTCCTACCCCATAAAAGGAGCGAACCTTATATGTTTCCAAGGAAAGCGGAGCCTGGCTATCCTCCCTAAAAAAATCCAATAAAATTTCTTCACGCCCAACGAAAATATCACTAGACTGCTGACTTAATTTCTCCTCTAAACTCGGTCTCTTAAATCCCATTCAACCACCCTATATATTAAAAAGTATATGATATTTATTATAACAGGATATGATGCATGGGGACGGTTCTCGTGCATCACAAGCAATATAAAAAAGGAGACGGTTCTTCTGCTTTTGAAGCAGAAGAACCGTCCCTTTGCATCATTAAACGTGTTATAATATGTTAACTAGATTTCATTTCAGGTTTACCTTTAACGTTAAATGGGGGGAGAATTATGTATAGGCTGCGAGGTCATCATCTTTTTTGCCTTCTCGGCTATCGGGGAATGGGCTATTCCGAAGAATACGTGAAAAATATGACACGTTTGCATGAAAACTTGCGAAAAAACCCCACAACTTTAATTCATCTTGTAGATGGACCTGATCAGTTGTGCGAAAAATACCCTAACTCTGGGCAATACCACTGCGAAGACAATCATATTTATGAAAGAGACGCTGCTATTTTAGAGAAAATGGGGCTTAAAATCGGACAAATTCTGAGTTGGGAAGAGATCGAATCACACATCCGAAAATTTGTCGTCCCCGCCGATATTCAAACTATCTGCGAAACATGCTCCTGGCGTTCCTACGGAGTTTGTGAGGAAGGGATTCAAGAAATTCACGACGGGAAGGGCTTAAGAGAAGTTAAATGAAACATGGGGACGGTTCTTCTGCCTAAAGAGGCAGAAGAACCGTCCCCATGTTTCATTTTATGCCCAGAAATTTTTCGTATTTTGATAATACTTCCATATAAATGGGCGGCGGTGCGACATCTGGTTTCTTTCTCCTGACTTTCCGCAGTGCCTGTTCTCGATCTAACCGATATCGGTACATATAAAAAGCAGTTAGAATAAATCCAGTTCTGTGTATGCCAAACCTGCAATGGATTAGAACTCGATGCCCCCGGTCCACCAGCTTGTTTATTTGCTTCATCAAATTATCTAACCATTCCACGCTTGGTTTAACCCAGAGAAAGATGGGTGACCAAATCATAACTCTCCTTGAAAAATCAAATTCAGGCTGATCAGGGGTTATGCGGAGGTTTACGATTGCCGATATTTTTCTTTTAACAAAGTTCCAGTCATCGGAAGAAATACTCCCCCCTGCGTACAATCTTCCTGGGATCATTTCAATATGGTTCAATTTGGTTACTCCTCCGTACTTGATTAATTTACATTATGAAAAAAGAAGGTTAAAGTTCCCCATCATTCCGATCCCAGAATTTTTTACGTGCAAACAAAATACGACAATGTTTGACGATTACATTTAGTAGAATAGTAGTTACAATTTAATGATTTTGTTAAAAAATAGTAAAACTTGAAACATAACTAATATATTTAACGTCATAAGATGTATAGCTGAAATTACCTAAAGTGGGGAGTGTCTTTATGGAAAGTATGGTAAATATTAATGAAATTAATCAACAACGCGCCAATCCATCAAAGTGGTTTGCAAACTGGAAGTTTATCACTGGATGTATCATTATTGTTTTTGCAGTTATTGCAGCAGGCAGCTATTATCAGGCAACCCACTTTAATTCAAATATAAAGATTAATGGCATAAAAGTCAGTGGAATGAGTGCTGAGCAAGCACTTGATAAGTTAAAAACAACCGAATTAAAAAACGTGGTCTATATCGGTGATCAGCAAATTATAGATGGCGAAGATACGAAGATGGCATTTACGGACAAAGATTTGGCCGATGTAGAAAAATTATTAAGAAGCCAGTGGACGTTTTTTCCGTCTTCAAAAGCAAAAGATTATTCATTAATGCCTGTAAATCAGGACCAATACCGAAATCAGACGTTGAAAAAACAGTTGGAAGAAAAGCTGCTATCCATGAATCCGACTTTAAACGCACCAAAAGATGCAACGGTTCATTTAGAACAAGGGAAGATTGTTGTCACTAACAGCGTTGGCGGTGAACAGTTAGATGTCGCCGGTCTTCTAAAGGACTTCGATAAGCAGGAATACATTAGTGAAATCCATCTTAATCCTACATATATACAGCCCATTAAAGAAGACAGCGAGATTATAAAAAATCAACAGAAAAAGCTGGAGGCATTCCTTGCGCAATCCGTTGAATATAAGGTTCAGGATAAAGTCTTTTCGTTAAACGCCAGCGAATTAATTAAAAATGCGTCCATTTCAAAAGATTTGCAGATTAAGATTGATGATGCAAGTGATATAAAGAATAAGATCGCTGAAATTAATAATTCACAATCCACATTAAATAAAGATTTCTCATTCAAGACTCATTCAGGTTCAGTGATATCGGTAAAAGGCAAAGGCTATGGCTGGGCCATAAACGTTGATAAAGAAATACCGCGGATTCTGGCCGCTTTTGAAAATGGGGAGAAATCCGTTGCCGCTTCCAATATTTACGGTAAGGGCTGGAAAGGTGAAGGCTACGGATATGATACGATTACGAACAATGGCATTGGCGATACGTATGCCGAAGTCTCCATTGCTGAGCAGCGGATTTGGATATACAAAAATGGACAATTAGTCGTCACGACGAATGTCGTAACAGGCACACAGAACACCGGTCATGGTACATCACCAGGAGTGTGGTATATCCTCTATAAGCAAACGCATGCCACCCTAACAGGTAGAGAAAACGGAAAAATCACTTATCAGACTCCTGTTGATTATTGGGCACCTTTTACAAATGATGGCCAGGGGTTCCACGATGCCAGCTGGCGATCAAATTGGGGAAGTAAAGCCTATCTTGCGGCAGGATCACACGGCTGTGTCAATACACCGCCAAGCGTGATGAAAACCGTATACAATAACCTCAGTGCCTATCAGCCAGTTATCGTTTATTAAAGATGAGACAAAGGGACGGTTCTTCTGCTTGATTTTTTAAAGCAGAAGAACCGTCCCTTTGCATCATTCTATAGATTAGGTATCTGCCAATCAATCTCCTCCATTCCCAGTTCACGCAAAATTGCATTCGCACGGGAAAAGGGCTTGCTGCCAAAGAAGCCCCTGTTGGCGGAAAATGGGCTTGGGTGCGGCGACTTTATAATGAAATGCCGTGATGAGGTTATCAGCTGTTGTTTTTGTTGGGCAAAATTCCCCCAAAGGATAAACACTACCGGTGTCTCCCTATGATTTAATGTTTCTATAACTTTGTCCGTGAACATCTCCCAGCCAAGGCCTTTATGCGAGTTTGGGGTTCCCGCTTGGACGGTTAAGACCGCATTCAGCATTAATACGCCCTGTTTAGCCCACTTCTCCAAGAAACCATTATTGGGAATATAGCACCCCAAATCAGACTGCAGTTCCTTATAAATATTTTGCAAAGACGGCGGAACTCCTACCCCCGGTTTAACTGAAAAACTTAAACCATGGGCCTGACCGGGACCATGATATGGGTCTTGGCCTATAATCACTACTTTCGTATCATGATAAGGGGTAAAATGCAGCGCATTATAAATATCATATTTATCGGGATAAATCTCTCTTGTTTGATACTCTGCGGCCAATACTTTCCGCAAACGTTGATAATATGGTTTCTCAAACTCCCCTTCTAGCAAATGCTCCCAGTCGTTTTTTAAAATAGACATGTTCGTTACTCACTCTTTCTAAAGTTGTTAAACACCTTTAATTATAGGAGTGATTATTTGGGGTTTCAATGAAAAGAAGAACCGGCCCCTTGCACACTAAAAAGTAATGGTATTTATATCCAACGGCAAGTAAAATAGACATGTAGGTATTATTTTTGTTAAGGGGCGGATCGGTATGATTATCGTAACAACTGAGAATATTGCGAATCATAAAGTGACAGAAGTGTTAGGTCCTGTATTTGGATTAACTGTCAGGGCAAGAGGAATTGGCAAGGATATTATGGCTTCCTTAAAGGGGCTTGTTGGCGGCGAAATCAATCAGTATACAGAAATGCTTGAAGATGCCAGGAAACAAGCGATTGACCGGATGGTGAAAAATGCTGCCGCAATGGGGGCAAACGCGATCGTTATGATGCGCTTTGACTCAGGAGAAATCGGCCAGAATATGAGTGAAATTGTTGCTTACGGAACAGCTGTTGTTGCGGAAAAGGAATAAACAATGAAGTGGATTTTGGGATTTTACGGCATCCAATTCTTCATCCTGATTATTCTAATCATCCTCTCCTGGCTCATTTGGGACCGCCGCTTCAAGAATAAACATGGACAGCAAGTACCTAAAGGCTTCATCCGAACAAATGAGGTATCCATTGATCCAACCACAAATAAAAAATTAGTCGTTTACTTCAATCCGGAAACCGGAGAGCGCTTCTATAAAGAAGATTAAAACACGGGGACAGTTCTTTTGCTTCATTTTTTGAAGCAGAAGAACCGTCCCCATGCATCACCCATGCATCATATTCCATAATAACCGCAAACAACCTGGCCGACAGCTTTTGCTGCTACTAGGAGGGCGTCTTCATCAATGTCGAATTTCGGATGGTGGTTGAAGTATGGTTTTTCAACCCCTTTTGGTGTACAGCAAATGTAGAAGAAGCAGGCTGGGAATTTTTTCGCATAGTGTGCAAAGTCTTCTGATGGTGATAATTTCGGGAATTCCTGTACTTCCGTAATATCTTTATCATTTGCATTTTTTAGAATCTCTGCCACCATTTCCGTTAGGTCCGGATTATTATAGAGCGGCGGATAGTCTGGTGTATACGTCAACTCACAAGTAACGTTAAATTCTTCTTCAATCCCTCTTGAAATACGGCGAATTTCTGTTTCGATTAACGTACGGGTTTCATCTGTCATTGCCCGCACATCGCCTTCAATTTCGACGCTATCCTTAATAACATTAAAGGTGCCCTTTCCGTCAAATGAACCAATCGTGACGACGCCCATATCAAATGGGTTTAAGCGGCGGCTGATAACGGTTTGAACAGCCGTTACAAAATGAGCTCCGGCGACAATCGCATCATTGGCTAAATGAGGCGAAGAACCATGGCCGCCTACCCCTTGGACCTTTAATTTAAAGTAGGCACGTCCAGGAAAGACGTATCCACTGTTATAGCCAACAACCCCGGAAGGTCCCATTGGCAGTAAATGAATACCGAAAATATTGTCCAAATCATCAAGCAGCCCTGATTCGATCATGCCGATCGCTCCGCCTGGCGGTACCTCTTCAGCAGGCTGGTGAATGATTTTAATCGTACCAGGGATCTCATCCTTTAATTGGATTAAACAGTCGGCTAAGATCATGAGATAGGCTGTATGGCCGTCATGAGCGCAGGCATGCATGACACCTGGATTTTTCGATTTAAACGGGACATCTGTTTCTTCAAATATTGGCAGAGCATCGAAATCAGCGCGTAATCCAATCGTCTTCCCTGGCTTTCCGCCAGTAATCGTCACGATTAACCCGTTGCCGCCGCCCACTTTCCGATCTACTTTGACATCTTTCCCTTTGTAAAACTCTTCAATATATCTGCTTGTGTTTTCTTCTTGAAACGATAGTTCAGGATGTTCATGAAGATATCGGCGAATTTCGATCATTTCATCTTTACACTCTTCTAACATTTGCATAAGTTTGTTCTTCATTCCCAGTTCCTCCATTCAATCTTTTTTGTAAAATTCTCCGCACATTAACTTGCTTGTGGTTCGGCCTTCATTACACGCTCCCGCTCTTTCTCTTTCCCTGCATTTTGAGGAACCATGATGATAATGGATAACAGCGCCAGCACACCAAAGATCACATTCACGATGACACCTGCGGTTGCTGCGAATTCAATGCTGGTAACGGCCGCCATTGTGCTGTAGACTGTCGCGGAAATCGCCACTCCGAAGGCTCCCCCAAGCGAACTTGCCATTTTATAAATTCCGGCTGCTTCCCCCACTTTATTAGATGGAGCATTGGATACTGAAGTATCGGTAGAAGGTGTTGCATATATTCCAAGTCCCAGGCCAAATAAGGCAAAGCCAATAAACACGGCAACGGTATATGTTAAGTCATTCAGGAAGGTTAATCCCATCATCGCAACGCCAATAGTTGTAATAATCGTTCCCCAAATCATCGGTTTCTTTGCGCCAACTTTTTGAAGAATTTTCTCACCGACACGAATCATGGCTAACACCGCAACCAAGTAGCCGAGTGACAGCATACCTGATTGGAAGGCTGTGAATCCCCTGCCGACTTGTACATAAGTGTTTGCGACAACAAGTGTGCCTGCGATCGCATTTAATAGGAAGTTTGAATAAGTCGCTCCTGCATATGGCTTATTTTTAAATAAAGAAAAGTCGATTAACACGATAGCTTTGTTTCTTTCCACTTTGAAAAAAACAATCGCTCCAACAATCGCAACTGCTGCAAGAATGATGGTAGTTGGGCTTGTCCATCCTAAGTCTGCTCCAAAAGCGATAAATACGTTTAATGCAAGCATGGTAATAATGAAGATGACTAAGCCTGCATAATCGAATTTAAAAGCACCAAATGTTTCGCCCTTACTTTCAGGAGTGTCCTTAATTAAAAACATACCAAGAAGAGCAAATATGATGGAGAAGATAAAGATCCATCGCCATCCCATGTAAGTAGCAATCGCGCCCCCTGCGAACGAACAAACCCCTGATCCGCCCCAAGAACCGATGGACCAAAAGCTTAATGCCCGCTGCCGATCCGCTCCCTCATAATACGCTTTTACTAACGCAATGGTTGCCGGCATAATACATGCTGCAGATAAGCCTTGAATGATACGTCCGATAATAAGAAGAACCGCCCCTTGAGCAAACACTAAACAAAGCGAGCCGATAATGCTTAAAATCAAACCAATATTGGTAATTTTTTTACGTCCTATTTTATCTGCGAGCCCGCCCGCAGCCACAATAAACATCCCTGAAAATAAAGCACTTAAACTAATCGCTATATTCAACGCCTCAAGTGATACCCCTAAATCCGCTTGAACAGATGGGACGACGTTGACCATTGCTTGTGCAAACAGCCAGAATGTAATAACGCCAAACACAATCCCGGTAATTAATTTATTTGTTCCTTTATAGGTGGTCATCATAAATTCCTCCTTGACCTTATAATTTGTTTTTTTAGTCTTAATTAACCTGCAAGTGTGAAGGTGATTTAAATCATCTTGTGCCTTTATTATAAAAAAATGACCCCTTGTAAAAGGAGTCATTTTTTGTGCAGATAACCGTATCGTCAAAGGTATTTATTAACTTAAAAAATAGGAACACAAAATTTTGCGGTCAATTTTTTACATTATAGAATGACTTTTCTTATTTCAAAAAAGTGAACCGCATTTACAGTTAAATAGGAGTAAAAAGACCACTCTTCATCAATCATTTCATCAAAAACCTCTAAGCTTGGATGGCTTGTCCGGATAATATAGTCAATAATCTCTTGGTCCATACCATATTTACTATTGTTTTCCCTCCAGTTTTTATAAAGGGCCCCATGGTCTTTATCAAAAACATATTTGCGAATTTGATATTCACCGCAGGGAATCCCTTTAATCGTTACCCGCATTTCTCTCATTAATTTTTGCAAAAAAGTTTCTTCAATTGAAAAATAGGGGTTCACAATATTACTGTTCATTAACACAAGCTGATAGCCGCGTTCATTTTCTGTCATGATATAAGACGGACCCTTTGCGACTACTTTACCTTGCAATTTTTTGAAGAATGACATGGCATAATAGACAGGCCGCTTTCCATTAAAATAATGAAACAGCTCCATTCCTTCTAGTGGAATATCTTTTCCTCCCATATTTTGCTCGTGTGTTTCGGTATTAATCCAGAAACCGAGCGTTTTCACATCATCTGAAACTTTAATGGCATCGTTCAAGATTAAAGCTCCCCGGAAAAAGGTTCCGTTCGTATAACGGGTATTTCCTGAAATGGTGTTCCAAGTTAGCAAATGCAGCGGCTTCTCAATGGAATGCGCTTTTAAATATTGCTTTAATTTTTCCGTTTTTTCCTTGATAAAATCTTTTGCCAACCCATAATGGTGGTCGATTAATTCTTTAAAATTGATCACTTCATTAGGGCTGACTTTATAGGCGAGAAAATCAATTTCCGCAGCTTGCTGCAAAATCCACTTATACTGGTCATTTGTTGTACCTGCGGTAAATGAAAAAGGTAAAAACGCCCCTACTTGAATCGAAGGAATTTCTGTTTTTATTAACTTTCGCAGTTTCAAATAAAATCTCTCTAATTGTTTACTCGCAAAAGCCTGATCAAATGTTTCTGAAAATAAAAAGCACCAGGTGGCAAGATAACTTTCACCGAATACTTGTAAGCAGTGTTTTAAAAAGCTCTGCAGTTTATGAAGATAGGCATTTTCATCGGATGATATTTCGGCGTAGTTTACTTGAATATATAAAGACAAATCATTCGTTTTCATAAACTGAATGACTTCATCCGAATTATAATACGGTGATGTCGTTGGTATTAATTCATCTGTTTCTACCGCTGGAGATATCGTTCTCCCACTCAATAATTTCTGAATTCCAACATATTTGATTTGTAAATCTTCTTTTGCTAACAGCACTTGTGTTCGAACGGGGTTCTTTAGTAATTCCCTTAGTTCGCCGATCATTAAAATAGGGTTTGGATGATTTAATATTTTTATGTTTACCGAACTCACATCAATTTCCAGCTCTTCAAAGCCGGCTTCTGTATTACTAAAGGGTTTGGTAGTTTCACCTTCCGCTATAAGAACGCCTAATTTCATTAATATATCTGGAGAACTAAGAAGGATCTCTGATTCTTGAAGCTGAAGGCTTTCAACGAGAACAACTTTTTCCTGTGAGTGCTTTTCACGAAAAGTGTGCGGCGTTTCACCATATACCTTTTTAAACAAATTTGAAAAGGATTTGGTATTGGGGAAGCCATTTTTCAACGATATATACGTAATCGATTCGGTTGTATAGAGCAAATCTTTAACGCTGTGCTCTAAACGAATATTCATTAAAAAATTGATAAAGCCTGCCCCTAATTGCTGTTTAAAATATCGCGAGAAATAACTGGGAGACAGATAAAATTTATGAGCAACGTCCTCCAAGGTGAGCTGTTCATCATAATGCTGTTCAAGATACAAGATAATCTGCTTCAGCCTGGTATCCTTGACATGAATATTTTCAGATACCCTTCCCTGCTTTTTAAATCGGCGAATTAAAGTGATTAATATCTTACAAAGCATTTCGTGCATCTCTAGACGGTAGCCTTCATCCTGTCTGCAATAAATAACCATTAATTGTGCAAACAGTTTCCGCATTTCCGACATCAAATTTTCTTTCCCTCTATCTATTTGCTGGGAAAACAGCTCAAATTGATAACGACGGTACTCCGGATAATATTGCGAAATAAAAGAATCAGAAATACTTAATGTTAAAACCGTATTTTTCTTCGTACCTTGGACTTGATATATTTGATTTCTGTTAATAATAAGGTAGTCATATTCTTTAAGGTGATAAAATCGGCTATTGGTTTCAATCACCAATTCACCATCAAGGACAAGGAAAATTTCAATCCCCGAATACAGAGTGGATGATAAAAGCTCAATATGTTGTAAACGCAACTGAAAGTCTTCGCCCGCAGCCACTTGGATCACTCCCTTCATTATTCATTGTATCCAAAAAAGATGCACGGGGACGGTTCTTCTGCCTCAGTGAGGCAGAAGAACCGTCCCCGTGCATCAGTTAATTGAGAAATGTTAATAGCAATTGAAAATTGGAGTTTATTTTCCAGTATATTGATTGACGCCAATTATTTTAAATAAAAGTTCATTCTCCTTGACAAAATGGCAATATTTATATAATAATATCTCTTGTATTAGAATTATTTTAAAAAACTAATTATAATTAAAAGGAAAATAATTAGTTCCATGTAGTTTTGGCTATAATGCTATAGTGAACTATTTATTAATACACCCTCAGGAGGAAGATCATTATGTCTTTAATCGGTAAAGAAGTACAACCATTCTTAGCACAAGCTTACCAAAATGGTGAGTTTATCTCAGTTTCTGAAGAAACTTTCAAAGGTAAGTGGAGCGTCCTTTGCTTCTATCCAGCAGACTTCACATTCGTATGCCCTACTGAATTAGAAGACCTGCAAAACCAATATGCAACTCTTAAAGATCTTGGCGTTGAAGTATACTCTTGTTCAACAGACACTCACTTCACTCATAAAGCATGGCATGATCATTCACCAGCCATCAGCAAAATTGAATATATTATGATTGGCGACCCTGCGCAAAAGGTTACTCGTGCATTCGATGTATTAGATGAAGCAGAAGGTCTTGCACAACGCGGAACTTTCATCATCGATCCTGACGGCATTGTCCAAGCTATGGAAATCAATGCAGATGGCATCGGCCGTGACGCAAGCACAATCGTAAATAAGATTAAAGCAGCACAATACGTTCGTAACAACCCAGGTGAAGTTTGCCCTGCTAAATGGCAAGAAGGAGCTCAAACTCTTAAGCCAAGCCTTGATCTTGTCGGCAAAATTTAAGGAGTCATAACCATGATTTTAGATGCAGATATAAAAGCACAATTAGCCCAATACCTTCAAATGATGGAGGGCGATGTGCTGCTTAAAGTTAGCGCTGGATCGGATGACGTTTCTCGTGACATGATGGCCCTTGTGGACGAATTAGCTGCCATGTCAAACCGTATTAAGGTAGAGAAAACAGAATTGCAGAGAACGCCAAGCTTTAGTGTGAATCGGATTGGAGAAGACGCGGGGGTAACATTTGCCGGAGTCCCACTTGGACACGAATTTACTTCCCTAGTGTTGGCACTGCTTCAGGTTAGCGGAAGAGCACCAAAGGTTGACCAAAAAGTCATCGACCAAGTGAAAAACATCAAAGGTGAATATCACTTTGAAACTTACGTTAGCCTAACCTGCCACAACTGTCCTGATGTTGTACAAGCACTGAATGTGATGAGCGTTCTTAACCCAACCATCACTCATACAATGATTGATGGTGCGGCATTTAAAGCAGAAGTTGAAAGCAAAGACATCATGGCTGTTCCAACGGTATTCCTAAATGGGGAATCCTTCGGCAGCGGCCGTATGTCATTAGAAGAGATCCTTGCCAAGATTGGCAGCGAGCCAGATGCATCCGAGTTTGCCAACAAGGATCCATTCGATGTCCTTGTGATCGGCGGCGGCCCTGCTGGTGCGAGTGCCGCCATTTACGCTGCGCGTAAAGGCATCCGCACTGGTATTGTCGCGGAACGATTTGGCGGACAGGTGATGGACACGCTTGGCATTGAGAACCTGATTGGTACGAAATACACGGAAGGTCCTAAGCTCGCAGCAAGTCTCGAAGAGCATGTGAAAGAGTACAATGTTGATGTCATGAATCTGCAGCGTGCGAAACGCTTGGAAAAAAATGACCTCGTTGAAGTTGAGCTTGAAAACGGCGCTGTTCTAAAAAGTAAGACAGTCATCCTTTCAACAGGTGCACGCTGGCGTAATGTCAATGTTCCTGGCGAAGCGGAATTCAAGAACAAAGGTGTAGCCTACTGCCCTCACTGTGATGGTCCATTGTTTGCCGGTAAAGACGTGGCCGTTATCGGCGGCGGAAATTCCGGCATTGAAGCAGCAATTGACCTTGCAGGTATTGTGAAGCATGTAACTGTTATTGAATTTGCTCCGGAGCTGAAGGCTGATTCCGTCCTGCAAGACAGACTAAACAGCCTTCCTAATGCAACAGTCATCAAGAATGCACAAACAAAAGAAATTACCGGTACTGACAAAGTAAACGGTATTACCTATGTTGACCGTGCAACTGGCGAGGAACACCATGTTGAACTACAGGGTGTGTTCGTTCAAATCGGTCTTGTTCCAAACACCGAGTGGTTAGAAGGTACAGTTGAACGCACTCGCTTCGGTGAAGTTATTGTAGACAAACACGGCGCTACAACCCTCTCTGGAGTCTTTGCTGCAGGTGATTGTACCGACAGCGCATTTAAACAAATCATCATTTCAATGGGATCAGGAGCAACTGCAGCCTTAGGCGCATTTGATTATCTGATCAGAAATTAACACATGGGGACGGTTCTTCTGCTTCATTTTGAAGCAGAAGAACCGTCCCTTTTCCTTTACGTGATGCATCAGAACCGTCCCCATGCATCACCAATTTATGTTAATTCAAAAAAAGCCAAAAAATCTATTGACATTTATCTCATATACGGATAATATGAAGAAGCGTTATTTTGGAAAGCTAAAATATATCTAATCTTGAGTCTTTCCAAGCAGATAATTTTGACCACTTCCTATAGGGAGTTAAGGCCATACGGACAGCCGGGTCAAATGCCGAGTGGCAACTTGGTTGCCTTATTGATTGAGTTAAAAGCTCAAATTTTATAAGTTGGTTACTTTACAACCAGTGCATATGCACACAACTTGTGAAACGGTCAATAAGAGTGGAAAAAGGCATTATTTGCTATATAGACTCTGATCAATTGATATATTTTGATTATTAGAAGCTTTCTTCATAATGTCCAATTAACCATTATGGTAGAGGTATCCGTGTGAACTTTTTACGGTATACTTATGCTTTTTAATATGACGATTATATCTAAAGCAAGTGTTGTGCGCGTTAATATGCGAATTACACTTGCTTTTTTTGTTGGAAAAATATTACTAAGTGAGGGGATATGAAAATGGGTAAAGCACTTATTATCGGGGCTGGCGGCGTGGCATCTGTTGCCGTTCACAAATGTGTTCAAAACAGCGAAGTATTTGAAGAGATTTGTATTGCAAGCCGTACAAAATCAAAATGTGACGAGCTTAAAGCTAAATTAGACGGCACAACCAAAACAAAAATTACTACTGCTCAAGTAGATGCAGACAACGTTGATGAGCTAATCGCGTTAATTAATGAAGTAAAGCCAGATATCGTTATGAACCTGGCATTGCCATACCAGGACTTAACCATCATGGACGCTTGTCTTGCAACGAAAACACACTACATGGACACAGCTAACTATGAGCCTGAAGATACGGCTAAGTTTGAATACAAATGGCAATGGGAATACAAAGAGCGCTTTGAAAAAGCCGGTATTACTGCCCTTTTAGGAAGCGGCTTTGACCCAGGTGTGACAGGCGTATTCTCTGCTTATGCATTAAAACATTATTTCGATGAAATAGAATATATCGACATCCTTGACTGTAACGGCGGCGACCATGGCTATCCGTTCGCAACAAACTTTAACCCAGAAATCAACATCCGTGAAGTTTCTGCAAACGGACGTTATTGGGAAAATGGCGAATGGGTTGAAACAGATCCAATGGAAATCAAACGCGTTTACAACTTCAAGGAAGTTGGCGAAAAGGATATGTATCTTCTTTACCACGAAGAGCTTGAATCCCTTGCGAAAAACATGCCGGGACTTAAGCGTATCCGTTTCTTCATGACATTTGGCCAAAGCTACATTATGCACCTAAAAGCTCTTGAGAACGTAGGAATGACTTCTATCGAACCAATCGAATTCGAAGGAAAGCAAATCATTCCGCTTCAATTCTTGAAAGCTGTATTACCTGACCCAGCTTCCCTTGGACCTCGTACAGTCGGCAAAACAAACATTGGCTGTATCTTCAAAGGGAAAAAGGACGGCAAAGATAAAACTTATTACGTATACAATGTTTGTGACCACCAAGAATGCTATAAAGAAGTCGGCTCTCAAGCCATCTCTTATACAACTGGTGTTCCAGCGATGATCGGCGCTGCCATGATCTTAACTGGCAAATGGAACAAAGCGGGCGTTTACAATATCGAAGAATTCGATCCAGATCCATTCATGGAAGAGTTAAACAAATGGGGACTTCCATGGGTAGAGGATTTCAATCCAGTTCTTGTTGATGAACTACCTGAAGACTCAAAACAACCGGAGCTAGTTCGCTAAAATGCGGTTTGAAGAACTACCAACACCATGTTATGTGGTCGATGAAGAGCTTGTTGAAAGAAATCTTAAAATCCTTAACGGTGTCATGCAGCGTACCGGAGCGAAGATTGTTTTAGCGCAAAAAGCTTTTTCGATGACAACAATGTATCCCCTCATTGGACAATATTTAAGTGGTACTACAGCAAGCGGTTTGTTTGAAGCACGGTTAGGCTACGAAGAAATGGGCAAAGAGAATCATGTCTTTGCCCCTGCCTACCGTGAAGATGAAATTGATGAAATTATTTCGATTTGCGATCATATTATCTTTAACTCTTTCTCACAGTTAGAAAAATTTAAAGATAAAGCTTTAAAAGCCGGCAGAAAAGTGGGCTTGCGCATCAATCCTGAATGTTCCACCCAAATTGGACATGCGATTTACGATCCATGTTCACCTGGTTCCCGTTTCGGTGTGACTAGAGATCTTTTCCGTCCAGAATTGCTTGAAGGTGTGTCCGGTCTTCATTTCCACACCCTTTGTCAGCAAAACTCTGATGACCTAGAAACAACTCTTAATGCAGTGGAAGAAAAATTCGGAGAATGGCTTCCTCAAATGGAATGGATCAACTTTGGCGGCGGCCACCATATCACAAGAGAAGATTACGATATTCCTAGACTAGAAGCTTGTATTAAGAGAATGCAAGAAAAATACGGTTTAGAAGTATATCTAGAGCCGGGAGAAGCGATTGCTCTTAACGCTGGCTATCTGATTACATCTGTCCTTGATTTACACCAAAATAAAATGGATATCGCTATTCTTGACACGTCTGCAACCTGCCATATGCCTGACGTATTAGAAATGCCTTACCGCCCTCCTCTCTTTGGTTCAGGCGAAGCAGGCGAGAAGCCATATACATATCGTCTTGGCGGGCAAACCTGCCTGACAGGCGATGTGATCGGCGATTATTCGTTCGACCAGCCATTAAAGAGCGGCGACCGCTTGGTGTTCGGCGATATGGCCATCTATACCATGGTTAAAAATACTACCTTCAACGGCATGGCCCTGCCGGCCATCGCAGTAAAAGACAAAGACGGCGATTGCAAAGTTGTACGTGAATTTGGTTATCAAGACTTTAAAATGCGTTTAGCTTAACTGGAAGAGAAAAAACCAGACTCTGAGAGCCTGGTTTTTAATTTATGATTACTTCTAATGGAAAAAACTCGCCTTTTAAGTTTTTATTGATGATCAGAAGAATCTGTATTTTAGGTTATTGAAAGTGTTCATCCTTTAAGGAATAATGATTGACGTTTCTTTTATCCCGAAGCTCCAACCGTTGGATACGTTTTATTTCTTCCATTTGGCCCAATATTGAAACTAATTCAAATAAGAGGAGGGTCTCGGGCGGGAGGTAATGGAATGATTGGTGATACTGCTTATCTTTTCCATCCAATTCTCCAAGCTTAAGCTGCCCGAGAATCTTGTTCATCATTTGTTGATTTGACTCCGAAAATTCGAACGGATCATCATCATTTATCTTTTTTATTAATTCGATGGATGAATTCATAATTTGTTTTACCTCATGGTTAAAGGAGGTCTTAAGCGCAGGAAATGAATTTAAAATTCCCAGGTGGTTAATTATCTGGTGTAATATGCATATTTTTTTATTTTCATAATGGTAAATTCTCATTATCTTACGAGGAAAATGATGGAACTCCCATTCCTTTCTCTGATAGCTGCATAGTGTTTGGATTGTCTCCAAATTTTTAACAAGTGATTTAAACATCATTCTTGTACCTTTATGCAACGGCTCCTGGTTGATAATTTCCAGCCCTCTTTTTTCAAAATAATGGGTTACTTCTATAAAAAGTTGTTTTGTTTTTCCCTGGATATCCTTAGAATAGTCCGGATGAATAAGTAAAAGATTCACTAAAGACGATACAATCAAACCAATGCTCGTCGTTCCAAGCCTGACGAAAAATGACAATATGTATTGATGATGAACCGTAGAAATCATAGCCACCCCTGTAAGAGTAGCGACCAATATTCCCGAATGCAGCCTCAGTTTATTGCAGGTAAAGATGGTTCCTAAAGCTACTAATGTATAAGTAAATGGACGATCGCCAAATAGAAACGTAAATAAGACAGAATAAGCTGCACCAATGGCTGAGGCAGGAAAGCGAATAAGCGCTTTTTCTATTGAATCTTTTGCTGTAGGTTCAACCGTGACAATGGCTGCTATGACGGCAAACATCTCCGGCCATTTTAAAGAATAACAAAGAATTGATGTTAATAACACCGCAATTCCAGTCTTAAGAATTCTGCCACCCACAAATTTGTTATTTTTTATAATCCCCATAATATACATTCCCTCTTTTAAGACTGTATGTTTCCACTATATGCAAGTGGAGAGAATTCGATAAGAGAAAAAGCAAAAACAAAAGGTACCCTTCCTAAAAGGATACCCTTTGTACCTAAAACGGGCGGAAAAACGGAGAACCTGTCCGAACACCTAATTAACTGACCGGTGTTTTTTCCCTAGACGCAATAAAGGATGGCCTTGGTGCCTGGCCCGAAAATGGGGTAACAAGCTTATTTTCCACGCTATTGTATACGAAGAATACATTGCTTCTTGGATAGGGGCTAATATTGCTATTTGAACCATGCATAATGTTGCAATCAAACAAGATGATCGAACCGGCAGGTCCTGTAGGAGCAACAATTCCTCCCTCTTCTACAAGCTTTATCAGGCTTTCATTATCAGGCACCCCTATTTCCTGTCTTTGAAGCGATGTTTCATAATTGGCCTCCGGTGTTTCCCCTACACAAGCAACAAATTTTTTGTGGGAACCAGGCACAACCATTAGCGGACCATTGTAAGGATTATTCTCGGTTAAGGCAATCGAACAGCTAATCGCCCTCATTCGCGGCATTCCGTCTTCCACATGCCATGTTTCAAAATCGGAATGCCAATAAAACTCTTTCCCGGTGAAGCCGGACTTAAAATTGATTCTGGACTGATGGATATACACTTTACTTCCGAGCAGCTGTTCCAGGATATCAACAAGCCGCTTATCTTCAGACAGGGACTTGAAGAAAGTTTCATGCTCATGGACAGCAAACACTGACCGGACTTCCTTGCTTTCGGGCTCCTGAATTACCCTATTATTTACACTGCCTTTGCTCGAATTTAAGACATTTGAAAGCTCATCCCTCATGACGGCTGTTTCGGATTCACTAAAAAACTGTTCCAGGAATAGATAGCCATTCTCCTCAAAGAACTTTAACTGCTGCGGGCTTAAGGGGCCAGGCTGCGAAATCGGAGAATAAACGACAGGATCTTTTCGTTCCACTATTGCAGGCTTATTATTTACTCTCGAAGGATATGAGTCAATCATTCAACTAAGCTCCTTTCAATAACATTTATTTAAACACGTGCTTTTTCTTCCGGCCTTGGATAGGCACCTTCTTCATCATGAGTTTCCCTGCCAGTGCACGGAGGATTAAACACACAAACCATCCGCATTTTCGTTTTGGCCGTTAGTGTATGTTTTTCATGACCATTGAGGGTATACATGGTTCCTGCTTTTATTGAATATCGTTTACCATTTGTTATATCCTCCAGTTCCCCTTCTCCCTCAATACAGTAAACCGCTTCGACATGATACTTATACCAAAAAGTTGAAACTGTACCGGCATGGATAATCGTATCGTGGAGAGAAAAACCCACTCCGTCCTTTTTTAAAAGAAAACGCCGGCTCTCCCAGGTATCTCCCGTTACATGGTCAATAGTTCCTTTTACATCATCTAAAGATTTAACAATCATTCTATATTCCTCCTATCAACATTAAGGGGCATTGCACCCCATTTTTATTTAGGCTTTTTTCTAAAAGATTGTTACTAATAAAGATTCGCAAATAAAAATTGCAAAATCGCAAACAAAAGGAGTTGATTCGCAAAAAAACTCGTAAAATCGCAAATTAAAGTGCTGGATTCACAAATAAAACCTGAAAATCCCCTGAAAAGGTGTAATATTACTCTTCGTTACGTTAATTTTATAGAAAGAATCAACAATATTTACGAAAACAGTCTTTATTTATTTAGGCTTTCTTTTACACTGGCTTCAATAATGGCAAAACCGCGCTTTAGCCCTTCTTGGTCAATGGTTAATGGCGGCATGATTTTGAATACTTCACTGTCTGGTCCGGAAGTCTCCATAATAAGACCCCTTTCAAAGGCATGCCTGCAAATCTTCTCAGCCAATCCATTGACACCACAGGCAATGCCTCTCATTAAGCCCCTGCCGCGGACCTCTCCCTGCATTTCAGGATACTTTTGTTTCAACCCCTCCAGAAACGCTTCAACCAATTCCCCTTTTTTGACTATTTCCTCGCCAAACGACTCTGTTTCCCAAAAGGTAAGTGCCTCTGCCGCTGTAATAAATGCCAGATTATGGCCCCGGAATGTTCCGTTGTGCTCACCAGGTTCCCATAGGTCATATTCCGGTTTGATCAGCGTCAAGGCCATTGGAAGCCCATACCCACTGATTGATTTTGACAAACAAACGATATCCGGCTGTATACCTGAAGGTTCAAAACTAAAGAACGGGCCGGTTCGGCCGCAGCCTGCCTGAACATCATCAACAATCAGCAGGATATCCCAGCGGCGGCAAATCCCTTCAATTCGTTTCAGCCATTCCTCATTGGCCGTATTCAAACCGCCTTCACCTTGGAGCGTTTCAAGAATTATCGCTGCGGGAAGTGCGACTCCACTTCCGTTATCTTCGAGGAAACGTTCCAAATAATCGACAGTATCGACCTCATCGCCCAAATAGCGGTCAAATGGCATTGCCACACTATTATGTAGCGGGACGCCGGCTCCATGACGTTTAAAGGAATTACCAGTGATAGACAATGAACCCAAAGTCATGCCGTGAAAGGCATTCGTAAAACTGATGACCAAATCACGACCCGTAACTTTCCTCGCAAGCTTTAGGGCGCTTTCCACGGTATTGGTCCCGGTAGGTCCTGGAAACATCACCTTATATTCCAGTCTCCTCGGCTCTAGAATAGTTTTTTGGAACCTCCTTAAAAAGTCAGCCTTTGCTTTTGTTGCCATGTCAAGACTATGGGCAATTCCATCATCGGCGATATAGCGCAGCAATTTCTCCTTCATTTTCTGAGGATTATGGCCATAATTGAGCGCTCCTGCACCCGCAAAGAAATCAATATACTCCTTGCCATTTATATCCCATAGTGTATAGCCTTTTGCTTTTTCAAACGTTACAGGGAAACTGCGAATATAGCTTCGTACAACGGATTCCATTTCTTCAAATACACGAAGCTGAGAATCAATTTCTGTAATAACTTGCATGCAACCACAACCTTTCTGAATATTCGGTCATTTTTTCTTGCAAAAAGGTACTTAAGATCAAGAAACATAATTCTTATCTAAATGGCCCAATCCGAAACATTTGCTCAGCTTCATGTCCGGGTTCCGGAAATAACTCATCAGAAAAACATTCTGAAATATTGCAGGAGCAATTCAACTGTTTTGCCAATCCCTTAAACAGGGACTGAGAGGGAATGTTTGTGGGAGATACTGTTGCTTCTAGTTTGTTAATATTTTCACATGACCTCCTGCTTAACAGCTCATGCAATAGTTTTTTTCCCAGCCCTATTCCTCGGTAAGACTCGTGAACAGCCACTTGCCAAACAAAGATGGTATCACGAGATTGAGGGGGACGGAACGCGGACACAAAGCCGATTATTCGTTGCCCATCTTCAGCAACGACACAGGTATCAGGGAAGAATTCACAAAGCATCAAATAGGAATAGGCTGAATTCAAATCTAATGTCTTGCTACTTTTGATTAATTCCCAAATGGCTGCACCATCTTCTTTCGTCGGTTTTCGAAACCGAACGGAAGCCCGTCTAACGGGTTCTGCTGTTTTTAAATCATTCAATAAGTTTACTCCTCCTTTTTTCCATTTTGCTTACATTATTAATCATAACGAGTTTAGTAAACAAACGTCAATTTGGGTTTCAGGGGATTATCGTATATAATCTGGGCTCTAATGGGCTAAGAGGAAGTCAGCGGCCTCTACTTCCAAAATCCCCCGGTTTCCTCCCAAATACTTAAATATTCAAAAAATTTATATAAATTAGCAAACAATTGTAGTTATGACTTCCTTTTACCAGGAGCAATCGGTGCATGGAAAAAGACGGATGTGGAAGAAGCAGGATAGATAGATTACGGGGGGTAATCAGTAAAAAAAGCCTAAAGATGGAGTTTTGCCCTCCTCCCTCCCCCGTAATTTAATAAATTTTTAATACCTCCTTAATAGCCTGTTTAGGCTGTTTGGTTATGATTATCTTGTTCGCCGTTTCATTGCGGAGCGGCTGCTGGTATAAGATAATATCAATATCAACCCTGGACAATAACTGGTTGGTTTTTGGACTTTTATAAGCCAAAAAGAATCTTAATAAGAAAGTAGTGGAATCGATGTCCATTAAATTAAGGCTTGTATTATCCAATCTCGCCATGATTCTTGTGCCGATTATTTTTGTTTGCTTATCCGCCGTATTAGTCGCGTTACTGTTCAAAACGGATGTTAAAGAATTACGGGCCATCTACCTCCCTCCGGAGCATTACAAGAAAATATCAATTAAAAATCAGTTTTTTATTGATTTGCACAAGGAAACCTTGAAAAATCCGGGGCTGTTCATGGATCCAGCTTATCTCGAAAATCTTGACAGCCAATTAAATCAAAAGGCCGATACCTCTTTAATTGTAAGAAAAAGCAAGCACATCATCTATTTACCCGAAAAATTAAAAGACTTAGACAAGAGTGAACTACCGCCATTTGGCCTCTTCCGGGAGATCGAACCGGTTGAGCAGGTAAATCACCAATTCGTTTCGATAAAAAAGTTGGATTTCTATTATCCTGATGGCTCCGAAGGATCCTTGTTTTTTGTCAAGGACGCAAGCGGCGTGACCAAATTTGTACGAACCTTCTTCCCGATTTTATTTACCTTATTAATTCTGGTTTTAATTGGCACGAATGGACTACTGACCTATTATGTCTCCAAAAGCATTATCCGCCCAATCCGCGGACTGCAAAAGGCTGCCCAGCGCATGAAGGAAGGCGACCTCAGCATCCCGATTCCTGTTTACTCCAAGGATGAAATCGGCCAGCTTGCCTTGGGCGTCGAGGAAATGCGGGTCAGGTTAAAGGAATCGATTGAAACACAGCTTGCCTATGAGGAAAACCGCAAAGAGCTGATTGCCAACATTTCTCATGATTTAAGAACACCGATCACGACCATCAAAGGATACATGGAAGGTATCCGTGATGGAGTTGCCAACAGCCCGGAGAAAATGGACCGTTACATGCAGACGATTCTTTCGAAAGCAAACGAGCTCGACCGTATGATTGAAGAACTCTTTTTGTACTCTAAACTGGATTTGCAGCGTCTTCCTTTTCATTTTGAAAAAATTCACTTCGACCACTATTTGGAGGATTTTGTTGAAGAGCTTCGTTTTGATGTGGAAGGAAAACGGGTTGATATTAACTTAAACATCGAAAAATCTGGGGATTATCAAGTGATTGGAGACCGTGAGAATTTGAAAAGGGTCATCACCAATATTGTCGATAATTCCTTGAAATACATTGATAAACCGGACAAAGTGTTGTCCTTTCATTTATCTACAAACGATTCCTATGTTCTTTTTAAAATGACAGATAATGGCCCTGGAATCGCAAAGGAGAGTTTATCCTTAATATTTGACCGTTTTTATCGTGCTGATTCGGCGCGGGGAACGGACAAAGGCGGAAGCGGCCTGGGCCTGTCGATTGCGAAACGAATTATTGAAGAGCACCAGGGGTCCATCTGGGCGGAAAGCCAAGAAGGACATGGAACGACGATACTTTTTACGTTGAAAAAGGCGGGTGTTGAGTAGTGAAACGCATCTTAATTATTGAAGATGATAAAAGTATTGCCGAGCTTGAACGGGATTATTTAGAAATAGAGGGATTCTCGGTTGAAATTGCCTTCACTGGAGATGGCGGACTGAAACAGGCACTGGCGGAGGATTTTGACCTCGTGTTACTCGACCTGATGCTGCCAGGAGTAGACGGGTTCCAAATTTGCAAGACCATCCGAACCGAGAAAGACATCCCCATCCTGATGGTTTCGGCGAAAAAGGAAGATATCGATAAGATTCGTGGTTTGGGGATTGGAGCAGACGATTATATCGTCAAGCCGTTTAGTCCAAGCGAGTTAGTGGCAAGAGTAAAGGCGCATCTGTCCCGTTATCAGAGACTGATCGGCAAGGTGCCGCAGAATGACAGCATCCTAATCCGCGGCCTTCGCATCGACCAAACGTCAAGAAGGGTATATATAAACGACGAAGAGATTATTTTTACCACCAAGGAATTCGATGTATTAACCTTTCTGGCCCTAAATCCAAACCGTGTCTTCAGCAAGGAGCAATTATTTGAACGGGTATGGGGGCTCGATTCCATGGGCGACATTTCCACCGTCACTGTCCATATCCGAAGGATTCGCGAAAAGATTGAAACCGACCCATCCAATCCCCAATATATCGAGACGGTTTGGGGTGCAGGGTATCGGTTTAAAGGGTAATATATATAGTATTAACGGCGAACAGTCTCCAGTACTGTTCGCCGTTTTTTACTTTCACTCATTCTTTACTCTCCTAATATTTGAAAAAATAGAATCAACCCCAGGTGAAAAATGAAGGAACGGTGCCATCTTTGGAAGGTCAAACTTAAAGGGAGAAACCAAGGTATTTTGGCAGATATCTGCTTCCGCACGGTGCAATGGCCAGGGGGCATGGTCAATCTCTCCGCAAAAAATGTTCCCTTTTGCATCGACACTGTATAGACAATATCGTTCGGTCAGCCAGTGATCAAGGGTTCCACTTTCCGCAAAATAAACTTCTGATGAAGCGCTAAACTTCCCGTCAAACCCCACTGGAGAAGAAGTGCTTTTCCGATCTTTTCTTACACTATTGTAACTAAACTCCGCTCTCTCTTCCCAAGCATGAATCTCAGAATAAAAATACGGCAGCCGGTACCACTTCCGTGCAATAGTATAGGTGGCCCAATGCGGTGCATCAAGTGATAAAAAATAGACGCCGGGCTTTCCTTTATATTTCACATAGGTCCGGACATTGATTTCCGGGAACTTTGCAAATAACGGCAGTCTCGGCAACCCGCGCAGAAAAATCCCATCCATTACAAACACAACAATCCCAATCCAGGCATATCTCTCAAACGTATCGATTTGTAACGCTTTAGGAACAAATGGCCGAATCACATCCACAGGAACGGGCCAATGGGCAAATAATAAATTCCGCCATGATTGCTTCATAATCCAATTTTTCGATACATCCTGAAAGGAATGGAGGATTTCCATACGAATTCACCCCTGCTTTTTATAGGATAAAGTCACTTTTTTCACATCACTAGTCGCCTGATCAAGCGCGACAAGATCGTCCGGAAGCAGCCAAGAACAGCAGCCAATTTATCACCATATTTTATTCGATCCTTTTTATCTAACTTTTTTGCTGGTTTGGAACATTGGCTCGTGATGAACCAAAATAATTTCGAACCCATATCACAATAAGGACTATGACAGGAATCCCGACCAATAGCGGTAAAGCAATTACATACCACATTTTAAAATAAAAAAATTCTTGATAGAGAACTTTATTCTTCGCCCCTACGATGGAGTAAATAAAGACTAGGGCAACAACTGGCAAAATCAATGGCTGATATCTTTTAAACTTAAAAATATCGGCTAACCCGATCACCACGACATAAACATACAGGAATATTTTCACGAAAAATCCAACGGCAAATGTCCCAACCACGATAGAGTCCATTCTCTGGATAATATGACCAACATTGATTTTTTCAACGGCAAGCAGCAGCGGAATTTCAACGTTCTGTGCGTTTACGCCGATTACACTAATAACCAAAAGAAAGGTCCAGGAAAGACCTAAACCACTTAACAAGACGGACAATAAACCCGTTCTTTTTACCAATTCGGGCTTATTTAAATAAGGGAAAATCATCAGGAAAAGAAAGATTTCCCCAAATGGGAAAAAGACCGTTAAGGGTACAGCCTGTTGAAGCACCGGCAGCCAACCGAACTCTAAAACCGGCTGTACATTTTTAATTTGTATAATCCCGGAAGCAATGACCGTTATATTACCAATGACGCCAAAGGCAACCATTGCACCAATTAAGATTTCTGCCGTTCTTCCTAATACTTCAATTCCTAAATAACAGCCATAAGAAACCAATAAGAGACTGATGAAAATAATAACAGGGACAGGTGTTTCAGCTAAAATATAGGTTCCCATTGTATCGCCTAAATGCCGAACGTTAAATGCACCGGCAAAGAAAAAATAACAGATATACACTAAACCAAGAGGCAGCCCGATATATTTACTAAATACCTGCACTAAAATCCCGGTAAAAGGAAGATTCGGATACCGCTTGAATATTTGAAAGTATACAAAGAAAAATAGAATGAGTGCACCAGCCATGCCAAGCGCGATTGATATCCAAGCATCCTGTTTCGCCTGCTTTCCTATACTCGTGACAATGCCGGTTCCTAATTGAAATAGAAACATAAGAGAAAACAGCTGCTTCGCATCAATCTTCGCCTTTTCCATTAAATTAATGTCCTTCCCTAAGAAACGAAATGAATATTCATTATTGTGAACTTTCAGCTGGTAAATTAAACCTACACTTCATTGTTTTATGATAACCCACGTTAAATGGAATATGCCAAATGCAAGTGGAAATAATAACCTTAAATATAATAGGAATACGAGGGACATGACCTTGAATTTTTTTAAAAGTACAAATAAAAAACCTATTAAAGACAAATGGAAAGAGATGCAAAAAGAAACGGCGAAACAGCCCGCCACGCAAAGCCAAGCGAAACAAGAAAATGACACGTTGGAGCCTGTATTAACGGATAACATCGAAAAGATTAAAGAATTATTAGGTAACAGCGACGACATTATTACGAGGGAAATCAGAATTGGCACGGATGGCAGGATTAAAGCTTGTGTCGTTTTTACAGACGGCTTGATTGATAGTCATGCTGCGCAAAACTTCATAATGGAGTCGTTAATGTATAATTTGCGCATGACAGATGTCGAAGCGGAAACCTTTACGGGTTTGAACCTTTTATCCTATTTAAAAGAAATGGTATTAACTGTCGGAGACATTCAGGATCTAGATGATTTTACGAATCTCTTGGATTCTCTTTTATCGGGTAAAGTAATTCTTTTATTTGATGGGTATTCGAAAGGCTTCTCCATTGACATGAAAGGCTGGAATCAGCGTTCTGTGGAGGAGCCAACGACTGAGACGACAATCAGGGGCCCTCGAGAAGGATTTACAGAAAATATCCGGGTTAACACTGCACTAATCAGGAGGAAAATCAAAGATCACAACCTATGGATTGAATCAAGGAAAATTGGAAAAGTATCAAAAACAATCGTCTCCATCATGTATATAAAAGGAATTGTTAATGACAAGGTAGTTGAGGAAGTACGCACGCGGCTCAATCGGATTAAGATTGACAGTATTTTAGAAACAGGTTATATTGAGGAATTAATTCAGGATGGAGTATGGACACCTTTTCCCACCATGTATCATTCGGAACGGCCAGATGCCATCGCTGCCGACCTGTTAGAGGGACGTGTTGCCATTCTGGTTGACGGCACACCCTTTGTCATGACTGTACCTATCGTGTTCGCACAGTTTTTGCAGTCACCAGAAGATTATTACAACCGGGCAGATATTACAACCCTTCTTCGCTTCTTGCGTTATATCGGTTTTTTTATCGCCTTATTAGCACCATCATTATATATTGCTATTACCACCTTTCATCAGGAAATGCTGCCAACGCAATTACTGATTACCCTTGCCGCACAGCGGGAAGGTGTTCCTTTTCCAGCCTTTATTGAAGCTCTTGCGATGGAGGTCAGCTTTGAAATATTGCGTGAAGCAGGCTTAAGAATGCCAAAAGCGATTGGCCAAGCGGTTTCCATTGTTGGAACACTTGTTATCGGCACTGCAGCGGTTGAAGCCGGATTTGTGTCAGCTGCCATGGTTATCGTTGTCGCCATTACAGCTATAGCCAGTTTTATTGTCAGTAATTATGAATTGGCCATTGCCATCAGGATGTTACGATTTCCCTTTATGGCCATCGCGGCCTCATTTGGATTATTTGGAATCATTGTCGGATTGATTGCCATGGTTCTTCATATGTGCAGCCTGCGTTCATTTGGCGTGCCTTACATGGCCCCCTTCGGCCCCTTTATCATGGATGACCAAAAGGATGCCATTTTCCGATTGCCAAGATGGGCTATGTCTAAACGGCCCCGTTTAATCAGTCAAAATAATAACGTACGCGAAGTCACTCCTGCACCAAAACCTCCCGAAAAAGAATGAAAGCTGCCTTCACGTCAAAGGCAGCTTTTTTCTCTTTTTTCCAAACCTAATACATTTCCTTAATCCATGAATTATTAATAATAATAAAGGAAGAGCAAGTCCATATATCAAAGAATAAACAGTCCAAATTTCATAGTCAAATTTTGCTGAATGGGTAACATTGGGATGTGAAAAAAGGGACATTATCACCATAATCATCCCTAGAGGAAATGTAAACGGCCTATAATCTTTTATGTTTAAGCTTTGTACCAAACTGATGATAGCTGCATAAAAATAAAGGGACATCTTAAAAAAAAGTGTTATAAACCACATAAACGCCAAGACGGCTTCAATCCGCTGCAAAAAATCCCCTATCTTGATCATCCTTGCTAAATTATAACTAGGATACATCTGTCTAGCGCTTGCTTCAGGACCCAAAACTAAAATAGTCAGTGTAATCAAGATGATTAAACAAACTCCTGCTATACCGATTGCCATAAAAAAAAGTTTCTCAGCTGCCCTTGGCTGCTTCACAGAAATAGGAAAAAGCATCAATAATACAATCGATGGGAATGAGAAATTGCTTAAATAAAGGAACACAGAACGGATCATTGGTTTTATTCCCGAGATAAGTATCGGATCGAGGTTTTGCAGTTTCCATAAATCAGGGGTTAATAATATTGATCCTACCAGCAATACGAACAAAAAAATAAATACAGGAAAAAACAGTTCTGCCGAGCGTGCAAGCGTTTCAAGACCAAGACGGATTCCCATCAATAAGATGCACGCGAGAACAATATGGATTGCTTCTATTGGAGTGTGGGGCATGATCTGGGTGGTAAGGAAAGTACCTGCGTAATACAATAGATCTGATGCAGCAATGTAAGCAAAGAAAAAAAATGAAAGGGAAATAATTTTACCTGCCCACTTACCGAAGAGTGTTTCTATGATTCCAGCCAGTGTCATCGCAGGGAATATCCTGCCTATCATGACATATAAAGCAACGATCAAACAACTAATGACTGTACCGATAATGGCTGTTATCCAGGCATCCTGTTTTACCACATTAGCAAGGCTGCCAGGTATCACTAAGATCGTCGTACCCACAGAAAACAAAATAACTAGAATCGCAAATTGCCGTGCGCTTATTTTAAGATTTTCCATTACTTTCACCCAACCTATTTCAGCAAGCCATTTATAACATTACTCATTGGCTGGAGAACCATTCTGATCCCATTCAAAGGGTTCGGAATGTTCAAATTCAGGCTATGTGCTACGCCTAACCCAACGGCCAAAACCATTAAGACGGAAAATACCCATAGCTCTTTTGTTAACTTTTTTTTTCGCAATTTAGGAATTTCAAAAGCAAAAATCATAATGGCTGCCACTATTGTAATTGCAACTCCAAGCATTTGAATGACTTCCTCTCATTCACTGTTATCCTGTCTATTCCCTACTCTTCGTTTCATTACTCATACTCACTCGCCATCCATTCTTAACTTATTTTATACATAATAAACGGTGCGAATCGCATTTGTTGGTCTTGATTGAATTTTCTCTTTGAGAAATAAAACATCCTGCCATTTGCCCGCTTAAAAAACCAAATTTTGGGGAGCATATAACTAGCTTACAGGCTTAAAGGAGTAATGGCATGAACCGAAAATTCCTTTTACTTGCTTCCATTTGCTCCCTTATTCTTCTCACTTCCTGTTGGAACCGAAGAGAATTAAATCAGCTTGGCATTGTGATTGGAATGGGAATTGATAAAGTAGATGGTCAATTCCTAGTGACGACACAAGTCGTAAATCCCAGTGAAATTGCAGCATCCACAGGCAGCGGCGGCAATTCTCCTGTGGTTGTTTACCAACAAAAAGGGGCTACATTATTCGAGGCAATCAGAAGAATGACAAACGAATCACCACGAAAACTATATTTTTCACATCTACGTCTGCTCGTGTTTGGTGAAGAAATTGCAACAAAAGGGATTGGTAAGTCATTAGACTTTTTGACAAGGGACCCTGAATTGCGGACTGACTTTTATATTACTATCGCTAAAAACAGCGAAGCAGGGGATGTATTAAAAGTCTTAACTGCGATAGAAAAAATCCCAGTCCAGCAATTATATGATTCGCTTCTAACCTCGGAGAAACAGTGGTCACCAACCCTGCCCGTTACATTGGATCAATTGAATTCAGAATTAATAGAAAAAGGGAAGGATTCCAAATTAACTGGGCTTATGATAAAGGGTCCGCTGCAGGCGGGTGAAAGTCTGGGGAAATATCAGCAATCAGAAGCAGAAACCTACTTGCAATATGATGAGGTTGGCGTGTTTAAAAAGGATCAATTAATAGGATGGCTAGGCACGGACGAAAGCAAAGGCCTCAACTACGCTTTAGGGAATGTCAAAAGTACGATAATAACCGTACCCTGTCCTGAAAAAGGGGTCGTAGGCATTAAGCTGCTTCATACAAAAACAGAGTTAAAAACAAAGGTTTCAAGCAGCAAGCCAAAAGGAAACATAAAAATTACGGCAGTGGGAAGGTTGGCAGATGTATACTGTAAGACACTCGATTTAAGTAAACCGGAAACCATCAGCCAGTTAGAACGAAAAGCAGAGAAAAAATTGAAAGATAACATTCTTAATGCTCTACATGCTTCGCAAAAGAAATATAAACTCGATCCATTTGGTTTCGGTGAAGCAGCACGCCGTGATAACCCGGATTATTGGCATTCGGTCAAGGAAGATTGGCAGAAAATTTTTGAAAAAATGCCGGTAAATGTAGAAGTTACTGTAAAAATACATGATGTAGGAATGATTAAGAACTCTCCTTTAAATTTCATGAAGGACTAATCGCATTGGAGGAATGAGATGGACCGAAAAACCCTTATACTCCTACTTTTCAGTTCTATCCTCCTTTCTGGCTGCTGGAACAAACGGGAATTAAATGAACTGTCTATTGTATTAGGATTGGGGCTTGATAAAGATCAGGATCAATATGTTTTGACTGCCCAGGTAGTCAATCCGAGTGAAATTGCCTCCAAGAAAGGCGGAAGCGGCAAAGCGCCAGTGGTCGTTTATCAAAGCAAAGGTGACACAATATTTGAAGCAGCAAGAAAAGTTACAACAGCTTCCCCAAGAAAGCTTTATTTTGCGCACCTGCGAATCCTGGTCTTCGGAGAGAAATTGGCAAAGGAAGGAATTGGCGAAACCATTGACGCTCTTTTAAGGGAACCGGAAGTACGAAATGATTTTTACATAACAGTAGCCAAAAATGCGAAAGCAGCAGATGTCTTAAAGGTATTAACTCCGTTAGAAAAAATTCCAGCTAATAACTTGTTTAACTCTCTCGAGGCATCAGCGAAAGCTTGGGCGCCAACGGAAGGTGTTACATTAGATAAACTTGTTAATAACATGGTGAGTGATGGAATGAATCCTATTCTAACAGGTGTTGAAATTAAAGGAAATGTAAATGAAGGGGCAAATCTTAAAAATACAGAACGGACAAAACCGAAAACAACTCTGGAATATAAAGGAATGGCGATTTTCAAACAGGATAAACTGATTGGATGGTTAAATGAAAGGGATAGTAGGGATGTTCATTATACCTTAGGAAAAGTGAAGAGCAGTGTAGGACATGTAAGATGTCCGCAGGGTGGAAAAGCCGTCATAGAGGTATTGGGCGTAAAATCCAAACTTACTGCAAAAATGATAAATGGGAAGCCTCAAGGGTCGGTAAGGATCAAAGTGCGAGGAAATGTCGGAGAAGTTGATTGCAAAGGATTAGATTTAACAAACCCCAAATCTATTTCTTATTTAGAAAAAGCATCAGAAATAGCCCTTAAAGAAAATATAAAATTGACGATAGAGCATGTTCAAAAAAATTATCAAATTGATATTTTCGGTTTCGGGGAAGCACTTTATCGCTCAGAACCTGATGCTTGGAAGAAATATAAAAAGGATTGGAATCAAACATTTTCCGAAATGCCTGTTACCGTTAAGGTTGATATGACGATTCAGCAAACTGGAACCATCAATAATTCGCCTCTTAATAATATGAAATAGGTCTTAAAGGTTGTCACCCCTTTGGGAAAAGTGAGGAACTCGCATGCTTGAAAAGGGTAAAATATCACCTCATCAATTTACCATAATGATTGCTTCATTTATAGTCGGCGGCAGTGTATTGTATGTCCCATCAGGACTTATCCATACTGCGAAACAAGATGCCTGGCTGGCTAGTATTCTAGTGGTCGGGCTCGGGCTGTTACTCGTCTATATGCTCAATGCACTGGGAAGCAGTTTTCCAAATATGAACTTTGCTCAATATTGTGAAAAAATATTAGGAAAATGGCCTGGAAAATTCGTTTCCCTCTTATATTTCTTTTATTTTTTCTTAAGTACCGCTACTTTTGTGCGACAATTCGGTGATTTTGTGATTATCCAGCTTCTCAAGGATACACCCCTTTTAGCGGTTCATATTCTTCTCATTGTCATTATGATAATGGGCGTCCGTTACGGCCTAGAGCCCTTTTCTCGTGCGATAGGAATTTTCTTTCCGTATATTTTTTTACTTTTTGTATTGTTTATCCTTTCACTCTTCCCGATGATTCAATTTCATCAGCTCCAGCCAGTGTTGGACAATGGATTAAAACCTATAATGGGTACAGCTGTGAAAGCCCTTGGAACCCCTTATTTGCAATTGGTGTTATTTTTAATGGTCTTCCCTGCTGTAAACCAGACAAAACCCGCTAAAAAGTCTTTTTTGCTTGGGACATTAATCGGAGGAAGTGTGTTAGCGCTTGTCACTTTATTATGCATTTTGTGTTTCGGGGCGCTTTTCTCTGAACACCAGCAATTTATCACCTATGTACTAGCACTCAATATCAATATCGGCGGCTTTTGGCAGCGTATTGAAGCGTTGATGGCATTCATCTGGTTCATTACCATTTATATTAAAATCACCCTTTATTTCTATGGATCGGTTATATGCCTGGGCCAAATTTTAAAATTAAAGGAATATAAATCTTTAACGTTTCCTCTAGGGTTCATCACGCTATTTCTCTCTCTTATTATCAATAAGAATATTGTTGAATCCGACCAACAAGCCGATTGGTGGACAGCCTTTTCCCTGCCTTTCGGTCTTTTGATCCCGTTATTGTTACTCATATTAAGTAAAGTTAGAAAAAAAGCTTGAGGAAGCAAGAGGCACCTAATCCGAATTTGGTTTAGGTGCCTTTTTCTTTTCCCGATTATAACGTTCCAGCAAGTCCTCCGTCGATATTAACCGCTACCCCTGAAACATATGAGGCGGCATCAGAAACAAGGAAGGAAATCACTTTCGCTGCTTCTTCCGTATTTCCGATGCGGCCTAGTGGAATTTGCCGGTCTTTCCTTGAAAACTCTTCCCATGATAGATCTGGCGCTTGGTTTTTCCACATTTTTTCGATTTGCTCACTTCGAATCAGACCAATACAAACGGTATTGACGCGGATATTGTCCTTGCCCAGGTCTTTACTCATGGCTTTAGTAAGAGCCATCCCTGCTGCCCTGCTGACCGATGTTGGCAGCGAAGAGGCAGGCGGAGTTTTCCCAGAGATGGCCGTGACATTGACGATAGCCCCGCCCCCTGCCTGACGCATATATGGCACGGCATAGCGTGAACAATGAATCGCCCCGAATAGTTTTAAATCTAGATCCTGCTGCCAAAGCTCCGTTTCCACTTTTTCGAATGGGTGGGCTTGTGACGTACCGGCATTGTTCACCAAAATATCCAGCCGCCCATATTTTTCAACAGCTGCTTGGACCAGTTTCTGACAATCCTCTTCCTTCGTAACATCCGCCACAACGTATAGTACTTCTTTTCCGGTCTTTTCAAAAATAAACGCAGCAGCCTCTTGTAAACGGTCCTCGTTTCTGGCACAAATCGTGACTTCTGCACCTTCTCCCACTAAATAAAGGGCCGTTTCCAAGCCAATCCCTTTGCTTGCCCCCGTAATGATGGCAGATTTCCCTATTAAACCTAATTCCATAATAGTGTTCCCCTTTCTCATTCACTTTTTATCCTTCACCTTAATGATACAGAAAAAATGAATAAGTTGGTATTTTCGGGACTCTAGGCTCCTACAACGGTATTTGTCGAACTGAAGCTGATATATCAAAGCAGTTTTTTGCATAAATATATACCCATTACCATTTTCCTGTAGAAAGGGGGAATTTTTTTGATGGATGTCTGCATTTCTTGCGGAATGGAATTATCAATCATGGAGCGCAACAGGGCCGAATGCTGGGAGTGCAGGGATAAGAAGACGACTGAGGTTTACGCCGAAGAGGAAGATTAGTTGTGCAGTCATGTGACTAAACCTAAAGACTCGCTGCCAAAAATCAAGAGACACCTACCAATTCGACAGGTGTCTCTTACTGTTTATCCAGCGGTTAATTTCATTTTTTCTATGATTGCCGAAAAATAGTTCCGGACCGTTCCCTTTTTGTTTGATGGCTGATTTGATGTGTCTGTGATTGGACTACCATCGAGACAGTTTGACTCCTCTGTTTCTAGCTTGGTATCGGGTTCATCCTTTAGCTCCGGAGCGTAAATCCGCTCTCCCCTCATGATGCTGCGAATCGAACCGGCCAGCTCCTCACTCGGACTGTCCTTCAATAAATAGCCTGTTACACCCGCCTTTAGGGCACGCTTCCAGTAACCTGCTCTTGCAAAAGTTGTTAGAATGATGACCTTACAGCCCGCCGACATTAAAGATTCAGCAACTTCAAGGCCATTCTTCCCAGGCATCTCTACATCCATAATACAAATATCCGGTTTTAAGCGGTGCACGAGTGTCAGTGCTTCTTCCCCGTTACTGGCCTGCCCTGCCACTTCCATGTCCTCTTCCAGGTTAAGCAGGGAACCAATGACTCCTAACAGCATTTCCTGATCCTCTAAGATGACGATTCTGATCATTTTGTTCCCTCCTTGACGGCACCTGCCATTATGCAAAGACTCCCCAAAAAGAAACGGGGAGTCAGCCAATAATAGTCATTTATAGCTCCGGTTTTGCGTGAATGGAAACACTTTTTCTCATTACCTCTTTGGCCTCTTTAAAGCTTACAAAATCCTTCTTTTCCTCATCCCATAAGCGAAACTTTAGTGACTTTAAGCTTGTAGCCAGTGTAATGGTTGGAACATTTTGCAGCGGAAGCGTATTATTGTGCGCCTCTTCCAATTTATAGTTTGGTACCCTTGGGTTTAAATGGTGGACGTGATGGAAACCGATATTCCCTGTCAGCCATTGCAAAAGCTTTGGCAGTTTATAGTATGAACTTCCTTCCACTGCAGCCCTTACATACTCCCAGTCCTTGTCTTCTTCAAAATAAGAATCCTCGAAGGTATGCTGGATGTAAAACAGCCAAATCCCAGCTGCTCCAGCAATCATGAAAATCGTACCTTGTACAATTAGCAATGCCTGCCAGCCAATCGCCCAGCAAAGCAGCCCTGCTAACGCGAGGATCAGAACATTCGTCAGATAGGTGTTATTGCGTTCCTTTTGTTTGGCGCCTCTATGGTTAAATCTATTTTTTAACAGGAATTGATAAATTGGCCCTAATCCAAACAAAACGATTGGATTGCGATACAAACGATAGCCTAAACGAAGTCTGAACGATGCTGCCTTATATTCTTCTACTGTCAGCGTCCAAATATCGCCTGTTCCCCGCTTGTCGAGATTGCCGCTTGTTGCGTGGTGAACCGCATGATCATGCCCCCACTGGTCAAACGGGAATAACGTCAATACCCCCATAAATGTCCCTACTACTCGATTAGCACGTCGGCTTTTCAAGAAGGAATAATGGGTGCAATCATGAAAAATAATGAACATCCTGACCAAAAATCCTGCCGCCAGAATAGCTGGTACCAGTGTCAGCCAATAGGAGACTGACAAGCTTTGGTAAGCAAGGAACCATAATATTAGAAATGGCACGACCGTATTAATTATTTGCATTACACTTTGCTTTGTTGTGGTTTGTTCAAAAGATGCAACTTGTTTTCGTAATTGTTTCGTACTCTCTAAGGTCATTTTTCAATTTCCCTTCTTTGTATGTCGTTAAACTAAGTATAGGAGATTGAAAATAATCTTGTTAGTAGCATGTGTCATGGACTAGACATGACAAATGTCATAAAAAAGCGAAGTTTTTGGCTAAACATGTAGAAAAATCCGCATTTTATTTAATATATTTTTTAAAAATCAATGTTGCATTATGTCCGCCGAAACCGAAGGAGTTGGATAAGACGACTTGAACATCCTTCTTTTTCGCTGTATTTGGAACGTAATCTAAATCCAGACCTTCATCTGATGTTTCGTAATTAATGGTTGGCGGAATAATCCCTTCCTTGATGGAAAGCAGCGAAAAAATAGCCTCAATCGCACCCGTTGCCCCAAGCATATGTCCGGTCATCGATTTGGTCGAGCTTACAGATAAGCCGTTGGCATGGCCGCCAAATACCTCTTTGATGGCCATCGTTTCATACAAGTCATTATAATAAGTGGACGTACCGTGGGCATTGATATAGTCCACTTGTTCAGGTGAGATTCCGGCGTCCTCCAAGGCTGCTTTCATCGCACGCTGGGCGCCCTCTCCATCTGGTGCCGGTGTTGTGATATGATGAGCGTCGCCTGAAGCCCCGTACCCAGCAATTTCTCCATAGATGCGGGCACCGCGGGCTAGTGCATGTTCTAATTCTTCCAATATCACGATGCCGGCGCCTTCCCCGATCACAAAGCCATCACGATTCTTATCGAAAGGCCGGCTTGCTGTATTCGGATCTGGATTTTTCGAAAGGGCGGTCATATTAGAGAATCCGGCAACCGTCATTTCTGTGATGGTGGCTTCCGTTCCTCCGGCAATCATCATTTCGGCATCGCCTTTTTGAATCACGCGGAAAGCATCGCCGATGGAATTAGCACCGGATGCGCATGCGGTAACAGAGCAATTGTTCATTCCCTTGGCACCAAGTTCAATGGAGACTTGGCCGGCTGCCATGTCCGGAATAAACATTGGAATCGTAAACGGATTAACCCTTCTTTGGCCTTTTTCAATAAATTTCTTATGCTGTTCCTCAAATTCGCCCAGCCCGCCGATGCCTGAACCAATCCATACTCCGACCCGTTCAGGATAAATATCTGTACCAATCTGAATGCCGGCATCCGCTGCCGCCATTTTACTTGCAGCAATCGCGAATTGACTGTAACGCCCCATTCTCCTCGCTTCTTTTTTATCCATATAGTTTTCTGGTGCGAAGTCTTTTACTTCCGCTGCGATTTTGACATCTACTTTATCTGTATCAAACAGGGTGGCCGGACCGATGCCTGAAATGCCGTTTTTAATATTATCCCATGTCGTCAGGGCGTCATTACCGAGAGGGGTAACCGCTCCAATACCCGTAATCACTACTCTTCTTTTCAACTTACTAACCCCCACTTGTTTATTTACATAGTTCATTGAGAATTTTATCATTCCTTCTATTTTACCTAATTTGGAGTGGTTCGCCTAATATTTCAATTTTCCGCGTGAATTTCGAATATCTCCGAGAAAAAATCAGTTTTTACGAGTGGCAAGGCTACACCCATCTTCATCAGTTCATCCCCGTAAAAGAGCTTTTCCTCGTTGTTAAGCCGATATTTCTGTTTCGGATGTAATCCCCGTAACAGAATGCGACGGAAGGGTGGATTCGGGACTGCTAGTGTTTGATAGTAAAAAACAACCGCATGCTGCTGATTGTCCGCGACGTACATCCAGGCTGTTTCCAGTCCTTCGAAGGGGCTGAGAAGCCTATACAAATCACCAAAGCTAATAAGACCCTGGATTTTACGATAGTGCTGGATTCCCTTTTGTACCGCCAGTTTTTCTTCCGTGCTCAGCTTGTCGACATTTAATTCAAAACCTAAGTTGGCAGCCATGGCCACAGACAATCTCATTTGAATGGGTGTTATTCGTCCAACTTGGTGGTTCGGTACATCTGAGATGTGGGCGCCCATGGTGATGGCCGGATAAACGATGCTAGTTCCATATTGGATTTTCAGCCTTTCGACTGCGTCTGTGTTATCACTTGTCCAGGTTTGCGGCATGTAATACAGCATGCCTGGGTCGAAGCGGCCACCGCCTCCCGAGCAGCTTTCAAATAATATATGCGGAAAACGTTCGGTTAATTTTTCTAATATATGATAAAGGCCAAGCATATAACGGTGGGCTGTTTCCTTCTGCCGTTCAGGAGAGAGTACAGCGGAACCAATCTCTGTCATGTTTCGGTTCATATCCCATTTTACATAGGAAATCGGGGCACTGCGGAAGAGGTTTGTGAGTGTTTCGAGAAGCCACTCACAGACCTCACTCCGGGATAAATCAAGAATGAGCTGGTTCCGCGACAGCGTCCGGTTCCGCCCCTTTACATGCAGACACCAATCGGGATGCTTCCGGTACAAATCGCTGTCAGGCGAGACCATTTCCGGCTCGACCCACAGTCCAAATTTCATTCCTTTCGTTTGCACGTAGTCCCCCAAGCCCTTTAACCCGTGTGGCAGTTTCTTCTGGTAGACTGTCCAGTCCCCTAGCGAGCTTTTGTCATTGTCGCGGCGCCCAAACCAGCCGTCATCAAGTACAAATAGCTCGATTTTAAGCTCTGCCGCCGCATCCGTCAGTTCCTTTAATTTTCGTTCAGAAAAATCAAAACGGGTGGCTTCCCAGTTATTGATAAGGACTGGGCGTAATTTATCGCGATAGGTTCCACGGCACACCCTGGCTCGCAATAGTTTGTGAAAGGTTCGCGACATTCCGCCAAGACCTGCCGATGAATAAACCATGATGGCCTCCGGGGTTTGAAATGTTCCCCCAGGCTTTAATAGCCAAATGAAATCAAACGGATTGATGCCAATCGAGAGCCTCGTTGTTTCGTAAGGAGCGACTTCAATAGACGCTTCAAAATTACCGCTATACACGAGACTAACCCCATAGACCTCTCCATGTTCTTCGCCCGCATCCTTTGAAAGCAGTGCGAGAAAAGGGTTATGCTGGTGGCTACTGGCGCCCCTTGAGGAGGAAATCGATTGAACTCCATGATGGAGCGGCTCCCGTTCGAGATAGCGCTCCCTTGCCCATGTTCCGTGAAGATGGAGCCAGTCCCAATCAGAATGGTGAAAGTCCAAGGACATGCTCATACATTTGTGTATTTCCACCGCCTGGGTTCCTAGGTGCTCGAAGGAAGCCGATCTGGTAATCACATCAAAGTCCCTGTAAATAGTGTAAAAGAGGTTAATCCCTATCCCCAGCTTAGAATCAACCATCGTAATGACCAAGGTTTCCGCTTCGGAATCATCCTCGACATAGGCAAAAGGCAGCCCTGCTAGGGATGGCTTTCCTTTTAAGATTTCATGTGAATCATAAACAAACTCGGTAATCGTGGACCCGTCACTGGTGCGCAGCTGATAGGCCGGGCACCTAAAATCACCGTTGCCGTACGCCGGATACTCTTGGGGAAGAGTGTCCAGGGAAAATTGTTTGCTTGTTGGTTCCGTTGTTGGCGAAAAGGTCCTGCCTTTAAAGGAAAGGATCGAAGCAGGCTGCAATGTGTGAACCCGCTTACCCCAGTACAAATGGGCAGGATATTTTCTATGTACAATTTGAAGCAAATAACTTGTCCGGTCATTAAATAAATGAAAGATCCCATCCTCTTCATTCCACTCGATTGGCACGACAATCCTCTCCCTTGCTTTTATTGTCTTATTTCATCCTATTTTGCTTTGCAGTGAAAAATCACTAGGATTAGGCAAAAGAGCAGGAGTTATTGTCGTGTTTTCGAAGAACTTATTTTTTAGAATCTTTTCAAAATATTGTGGCTTTCCGACTAAGGAATAACATATTGCCCCGCTGTAAGCGATAGAACACTTGGTAATATAACTTGTCCAGTCGTATATAACCTTTCTATGCACCCCAAGGCTTGTAAAAATCAGCGATTCGGTCTTATAGGACCAAAAACAACAATATTTACGAAAACAGCAATTTTTTTAAAATAATTGAATATATTTATTTCATATTTTTTCCAATAATTCTATTTTGATATCCGCTTAGATAACACGCTTTTTTAGAAGGCAATCTAAACGATCATAACAAGAGGTGAAAAAATGAGGTTTCGTTTCCATGCACTGTTGTTGTTCATCGGCGGGCTAGTTTGGGTGATAGTTGGTTCCCGGTTGGCTCTTAGCCCCCCTGGAAACCCAGATTTGGACATCTACCGTGATTCAAAAGGTTCGATGCCGCCGCTCAGTATTGGAATGCTGTTTATTACAAGTGGAATGGTGATTTTTTACCGGGAGCTTTTCCTCCATAAAGGTCTTGCGAAATTCGCCTTTATCCTCATTCAATCTGGAAGCGTCCTTTATTTTATCGGGCATTCACTAAGACAGTTCTTGAATGGCGCGTGGGAACCGGCAGCACCATTCGGTTTCATTATGTTAATTATCGGATTGTTTCTGTTTGGCCTTAGAAGTATAAAGGTAAAATCATTGCCTGCCCCAATCAGTTATTTCATATTAATAAGTTCACTATGCCTGCTCTTCTTTAATGACCAATTCTTCACTGCATGGATGTCAGTGCCATTTGGGCTCATTTGGATTGCCATTGGTGGAGCCTTATTTTTTAAGCCTCTTTGAACGCAATTTGCCAGCATCATTTTTGCACATTAACGGACCATAAGGCGTACAAATTAATTTAAAGCGTTAAAGTGCCATGGAATACCAAGTTTTCCATACTCAAATTATTGTGTTTTTTCTGAAAAAGTCGTAGTCTCTATATATAAGAGATTTCGAGATGAGGTGCGAAGATGACACAAGAGATTACATTTATTCAACGAGAACAATTAAAGGCTAAGCCTGATCCCGCTTCGCTTGGATTTGGGAAGTATTTTACGGATTACATGTTTGTAATGGATTATCATACAGATAACGGCTGGCATAATGCCAGGATTGTACCTTATGGACCATTAACACTTGATCCATCATCCATGGTATTCCATTACGGACAAGCGATTTTTGAAGGAATGAAGGCCTATAAAACTCCAGATGGTGAGGTGCAGCTTTTCCGTCCGGATAAAAACATGAAGCGTCTGAACGACTCCTGCGACAGGCTTTGCATCCCGCAAGTTGATGGGGAGTTCTTATTAAAAGCGATTAAACAATTGGTTACAGTTGAAAAAGACTGGGTTCCGGAAGGCGCCGGACAATCGCTTTACATTCGCCCATTCATTTATGCATCGGAGGCAGGTCTTGGGGTACATCCTGCCCATCAATATACATTGCTTGTTATCATGTCTCCGTCAGGTGCCTATTATGGGGATCAATTAAATCCTGTTAACATCTATGTTGAAGAGCATTATGTCCGCGCAGTTCTTGGCGGGGTTGGACACGTGAAGACTTCAGGCAATTACGCAGCAAGCCTGAAAGCCCAGGAAAAGGCCGAAGCGAACGGCTACGCGCAAATTCTTTGGTTAGATGCGAAGGAAAACAAATATGTTGAAGAAGTAGGCAGCATGAATATTTTCTTCAAAATAAATGGTGAAGTCGTTACACCTAAGCTAAATGGCAGTATTTTACCAGGGGTAACTCGTGATTCTGTTATTCAGATTTTAAAACATTGGGGAGAACCTGTCCGCGAGGAGAGAATCTCCATTGAAGAGGTTTTTGCGGCATATGAGCGTGGAGAACTGGAAGAGGTTTTCGGAGCTGGAACAGCAGCCGTTATCTCACCTGTTGGCGAATTAACATGGAACGGCAAAACGATCGTCATTAACGACCGCAAAATCGGGCAAACATCCCAACGCCTCTATGATGGCATCACAGGCATTCAATTAGGCAAGCTCGAGGATCCATTTAACTGGACCGTTAAAGTGAGCGCTGTAGAAGTCTAACCAATAGAAAAGGTGCCTGATCCCCGCCGCGATACCGCACGCGGGGGTCAGGCACCTTTTATTTTGCTGACAACTCTTTTATTTTTTCTATCCAGTCTTTGAAGCTGCCGAATTCATTGGCATCGAATCCAAAGTGTTCCTTTATGATTTGGATGGTTTCGTTTTCTTTTTCTTGAAAAACCCCATCTGAATAAATCAGTTGTAAGAGTTCTGCTAAAACGATTTTTTTGGAGCGTTCAGTTTTGAAAGTTTTTAGAATGTCTTCGATTGCGAGACCTTCGTGTTTGTAATCCTTCAGCCCCATTTCCTTTTGAAACTTGCTAAGGACGGAACTTTCAAATATCGACAAATTCCCATCAATATTGGCAATCATCGCCGCAAGTTCAAGAAATGCCCTTTTCTCCTCAGGCTGAAGTTCTGCTAGAAACATTTATTACATACATCTCCTTGTAATCGTATATATTTATATACGTAACATGTCTATAAAAGTTTCATTTTAACCATATGCTTGTAAACTGTTTCGCACTTTGTATTTTTTCAAAGCCGTTTTTTCCAAAGCTCCATTGGACTTTCTTGTCCGTCTTTTAAAGGCATTTGGATAAATTGCAAGGACCTTTCGGATGGAGACTTTTTCAAATCCTCGTAAATGGATTTTGATTTTCCCAAACCCACTTCAGCGGCGTCCTCTACCGACGCACAATAATAGACTTTTTCAACTCCGGCAAAGTACATGGCTGTCAAGCACATCGCGCAAGGCTCACCGCTGGCGTAAACTACACACTCCGATAAATCATTCGTTTGAAATTGTTCCTGGGCGCGGCGAATGGCCAGCAACTCCGCATGGCCGCTGATATCAAACTTTTTGTGGAGCTCATTTACACCCTCTGAGACGATTGTATTATTTTTGACAAGCACCGCTCCAAACGGCTGCCCGCCTTCTGCCACATTTTGAAGTGCGAGCTCTACAGCCCGTTTCATGAATTTGTCCATTTCTTTCTTCCTTTCTTTTTTAGGATAAGGCTCCATATCCGGCAAGCACCTAGTTGTTTTTTCCTATAAAGCCACACATTCCCATTTCGTTATCATTTTGATATAATGATAGTATACCCTATATGCATCCAGAAAGATTTCCTCCAGATAAAGGGCTATCTTATAAAAATAAAAGGAGGTACCTCGATGTATCAGATTAAAGGGAAAGAAAAAATTTTCGTTTACACAGGTCCTGATGGTTCCGGACGAAAAACTATTGCGAAAAATGTCGCTACCGCATTTGACATGGAAACTGTTCTCTCTTACACCACTCGTTCCCCACGGCATTATGAAAAAGACGGCGAAGATTACCACTTTATAACTGAAGAAACCTTCAAAAACATGCAAGCCCAACAAGAATTTCTCGAAAGCGTCGAGATTGATGGAATCCATTATGGGATTCGTGAACAAGATGTTGTCGAGGCATTTAAGAATCATGATTTCGTTTATTTGACCTTAAATCCCGAAGGTGCTGAAAAGCTGAAAAAAATGTATGGAGATCATGTTGTACGAATTTTTGTGTACGCGGATCGTGATACGGTCATCGAAAGACATAAGAATCGTCAAGATAGTGAGGAAGTCATTGAACGGCATATGAGCCATTATAACGAAATAATGAGCTATAAAGGCAGCTGTGAACATGCATTCGAAAACTTCGATTCCCCGCAGGTCTCTTACCAAGTCAGTGAGCTAATCGAATCCTACCTGGACAGAAATCTCACCGTAACGGATTACTAAACTACTTAAAAGGGGCTTACCCCGCATTAACCCAGAAAATTGGTAAAACGAAAGGCGGACAGTTCACACGGGACTGTTCGCCTTTTGTGTTATTCCATCACACCGAGTAGCGGTTTACTTTTACCGTTTTAGTAGTTATAAACTCTTTATAACTACCGGAGCTCCAATTTTCTTCATCAATGGGGAGTTATGAACTCTTCATAACTACCCGAGCGATAATTTCCTTCTATGTTTGGGCGTTATGAGCATTTCATAATTACCGAAACCCTCATTTCTTTCATCCCCCGGGCTTTATGAACTCCTTCATAACTACCAGAGCCTCCATTTCCTTCAACAATGGGGCGTTAAACTCTTCATAACTACCGAAGCGATGATTTCCTTCGTCGTTCAGGCGTTATGAACCCCTCATAACTACCGAAATCCTAATTTCCTTCACCGCCCGGGTGTTATGAACACCTTCATAACTTCCGAGTCACTGCTTCCTCCACATGTTCAGGCGTTATAAGCCCTTCATAACTGCCGAGTCACTCGGTCCTCAACTCGCTCAGGCGTTATGAACTCTTCATAACTACCGAGTCACTGATTCCTCCAACCGTTCAGGCGTTATGAACTCTTCATAACTACCGAGTCACTGATTCCTCCAACCGTTCAGGCGTTATGAACTCTTCATAACTACCGAGTCACTGATTCCTCCAACCGTTCAGGCGTTATGAACTCTTCATAGTTTATATATCTTTTAAGATTACGAGTTGTAAACAGCCTTTCCAAAAAAATTCTTGAATTTTCCATATTGCACGAGTACTCTATTTAAAACAAGGGGGGATTGGCGTGATTAGAAAGCTTACCGAACAAGACCATCAGCAGGTTCTCGCATTTTTAAGTGAGGAACCATCTATTAATCTATTTATCATCGGGGATATCGAGGCTTTCGGATATTCATCGGAGTTTCAGGAAATTTGGGCAGAGTTTGATGAACAGAGCACGATTAAAGCTGTTCTGCTAAGATTCCATCAATCTTTCATTCCTTACGCAAAGGGAGAATTTGATACTGCCGGCTTTGTCTCCATTATGAGACAGTACACGCAGCCTATTTTTCTATCAGGGAAGTCCCATATCGTGGAAAAATTCGAGGGCTTTGAGGAACTATCTCTTGGCAAAAAACAAGTAACATTTTTTGCAGAGTGCCTTTCTGACGATGGTCTTGGTGACAATGATGTTGAGGTTAAAAAGGCGACAATTGAGGACGTTGATCAAATCATTGAGCTTCGCAGCAGCATTGAGGAATTTCACATTAGAAGTGATGCCCGGAAGATGCTAATAAATGCGATGGAATCCAACACAGGAAGAACCTATTATACCGCCCGCCAAGGCCTGATGACCGCCTGTGTTTCCACGACAGCGGAAAATTCCATATCAGCTATGATTGTCGGAGTCTGCACGCGAAAGGAAAACCGCCGTCAAGGTCTAGCAACAGCTATCATGGAAAAGTTATTTAAAGATGTTCTAGCAGAAGGTAAAACGCTTTGTCTCTTCTATGATAACCCGGAAGCAGGCCGTATTTATAAACGGCTTGGCTTTAAAGATATTGGGAAGTGGACCATGTACCGCTAAAAATTCCCGTCAAAAAAGGAAGGTGCCGAGTCACCTTCCTTTTTACCGTTAATACACTAGGTATAAGTCCCTCAATCACCATTACCTTAACAAGCCGGGGGCTGTCCCACTGCATAAAATCACCTGCAAGCAAATAAGCTAATATAAGCATCTAAATAAAGGGGTTGGAAGCAATGGCCATTTTCAACAAAATCGCCTTATTCTTTGTCATTTTATATTCCGTTTTCACCATCATTAATACCTATTTAGGTGAAACCGAGCGAGCCCAATCCAACGTCATTTACTTCCTAATGAACGGATTTGCCTATATCGTCACCGCATTCGAAAAAGAAAAACACAGTCAGGCTTCAGATGCATTCACGTATTAATGCAACTGGGGCCTTGCCCCCGGCGCGTTAAAGCGGACAAGTATACCTATTGAAAACTCCAATAACCATTTAGCTTTTCAAAGATCTGGGTTTGGTTTGTGTTTGATAGGTTTACTATGAATGGGGTATCCCCTTTTTCCTTCAGCACTTTCGCGGTAATCCCTTCCCCCATAGGACTGCAAAACAAAAGCTCTGTTCCGGCCAGGGCTATTTTTCTGCACCGAGCATTTAATTCATGGTTTGTGAACTCCTCGTTCACTTGGAGGTTAAGGAGTTTCCCCCAGATGGCCAAGGAATCGTCCAAATTATGAACCGCAAAACCAACACTCTCAAATTGGACACTCCCCGCCGGGTGGCGGCCAATAAGGCCTAACTGGTCTAGTTCTGCCAACCGTTCGTCGTCGGATTTCTCCCATTGAATAAAGAAAGGAAGCCGCAACTCCGACCCAGCATACTCTGGGAATAGCAGCGACCATTTAATGACCTCGCCGTCACCGCGGACACGCTCTCCCGGAATCGGCCCATAAACCGTGAATCCTTCCTCCTTGAGCTGTTCCGCCAATGCTTCAATCTCATTTGTACGAATCGCAATTCTGGCCGGCCCCTCCCCATTATCCTTCGGAAGCTGTTCCACAATATGCGTAATCAACCGGTTGGCCTCATGCGTTTCCGCACGCTGCCAATCCTCAATTCCTAAAAACTCTAAGTAACTTAATCCAAAATAACTTAAGGTGTTATACGTCCCCCAAGACTCATGGCGTCCGCCGGGTACCAATTTTAACCCTATTTGTTCAAGAGGCTCAATGGCCTCCCCCGGGTTTTTGAAGAACCAAACTAAATGGTCGAAAGAAAATTGCATATGAATTCCCCCTGTTATGTAAAAATCATTTCAAGTATAAAAACTATTGCATCGGATTCATATAATCATTTACCAATATTTGTACCTCTTCACCTTCGGAAATGCCCCCCGGTCTTTCCACTGCACAAACGATTCCCCGCCGCTTATACCCAGCACGGACAAAACGTGCGGCCAGCTTAGGATACTCCGGAAAGTGCTTTTGAATCTCCTCACCAGGGAAGATGCACGGCAGGTTTTCCCCCATGCAGATCAATCCGGCCCCACTTGGAAACAGAATCCGCGAGCCCAGCGTTAATTTGGTCAACCCCGGAAAGCCTTGCACCAATAGGTTCGCTCCAAGCCATTCAGGCATAACATGCGGTACCCCTAACTCTTTGGCAATCTCCGCACAGTCTTCCACTGAAACAACGGTAATCTGCCGGCGGTTCAGAATTTCCGTCCCCTTTGGATACATAGGCTGCCTAGAGTCAGCCGCGAACGTTACTCCGAAATGACGATCACCTCTTATTCCGCCAAATTCAAGTTGTACCTCCGGAATCCTTCTGGTCACAAACGTACCCGCCCGGTCCGCTATTAATATGGCCGTGATGTTTGCTTTTGCTTTTTTCATATCAAAGTCCTCCCGTAAAAATCCACTAATTCTACTTTACCGCAGGCTGACACCAAATCCAATTTTTACAAACCGCTACGTTCACACAACTTTCAGATTCATTTTTTCATAGATAAGTTATAATACGGTTGTCACCCCTAGAATATCTTCTCTTGCCCCTTTCAAAAAAATCCACTTAGAAAGCTGGTTGATTCGTTCTATGAAAAAACAATCTTTATGTCCGTGCGGCAGCGGCAAACCTCAGGAGAAATGCTGCGGCAACAAGCTGCAAATGAATGTATTTATACAGCCATTCGCTAATCCGGAGGAACGGGAAGAATTTATAAAGAACATGGCGATAGGCTCCCAATTTCACCTTCGGCAACGCGGCCACTTTTTCTACTATGGAAAAGATATTCTCTCCTACAAACGGGAACAGCCTGCCAACAAGCTCCGCAATGAATTTCTCGAAATTTTTTCAAGCTTTATGACCGATACGTTAGAAGATACCTGTCCTCCTTCATGGAAAGAATGCGATTCCTCATTCTGGGAAGAATTAATCTTCACTCATTTTCCTCATTGTATGAAAATTACGCCGCAAGAAAAAGAAACCGAAAAATTCCTGATGCAGTTGAAAAATTTCGTCCGCTGGCTGGACCGAAGGGTTGGCACTTCTTGGTATGGACTTGTTAACCAATTTGCGAATGAGGCCCGCTCCGACCTTAAAACCTGCGAACGCCTGCTGAACAGCCTCTTTTTACGCGATTTTCCGCGGCTTCACCTCGATGACTTTAATCTCGATTTGGATATGGAAAAAATCCAGCACAAATTTAATCAGTTTACCGACCGGCGGGACAGCCTTTTCGAAGTGACCAGCAGAATAGAGGACACCATTGTGTTGACTGAATTCACGACAAACCAAACTTATTACATCAAGGGGCTTCCCTGCCATTTGGTGAAACCTGGGTTGATCATGAGCGGCGCCATTGGTCGAAAAAAAGGCGAAAAAGCCTGGGATTGGTATCAAACAGAGGGGATTTATCCGAACAGAGGCAGGAAATTTATGAAGTTAAACATCCCTGCTCCAAAGCCCGTTCACGTTTAAACACTTAAACTGGTCATGCCCTCCATCCTTCATTTTGCTTAAAAAAAGTATTATACTCTTCCTAATAATAGCAACGATGGAGAGTGTCTGACACCTTGACTAATATCAGAGATTTAGCAAAAATGGCCGGCGTTTCCGTCACAACGGTATCTAGGGTGCTCAATAATCACCCATATGTCAAAGAGGAAAAGCGCAAGGCTGTCCTCGATGCCATTAAGCAAAGCAATTACCAGCCAAATATTAACGCGGTTCATTTAAGCATGGGAAAAACCTTCCTTGTCGGTGTGGTGGTCCCATACATTGACCACCCCTATTTCGCTTCATTAATGAAAGGAATCTCCCATGAAGCATTAGCACATAATTATAATCTCGTTCTTTTCCAAACCAACTATAAGGAAGAAAGAGAATTAGACGCCTTGCAAATGTTAAAGCAAAAACAAATTGATGCGTTAATCATTTGTTCGAGAGCAAGCAGCTGGCCGTTAATTGAGGAGTTTCTTCCTTATGGGCCGATTATTCTGTGTGAGGATACTAGAGGTAAAAATGTGCCATCTACCTTTGTGGATCACTATCAAACCTTTATCTATGCGCTGGAATATTTAATTCAAAAAGGGCATCGAAAAGTTGGTTATTCCATCGGGAGAAAAACGGGTACAAACAGTAAGTTTAGAGAACTGGCATATAAGGCTTTTCTGAAAAAAAATCATTTGCCATATGACCCTGCTTTCATATTTGATAACTGTCTTTATTTTGAGGATGGAGAACGAGTCGTGGAAAAGATTATAGAAATGCCGGATGCTCCGACTGCTTTGCTGGTGACAAATGATGATGTTGCTGCCGGAATCGTCACCTGCGCAAGGAATCTGCAAATCTCCATTCCTAGAGACCTAGCGCTGATTGGCTTTAATAACCAGCCGATCTCTCAAATAATGGACATCACGACGATTGAAATCCCGCTTGTAGAAATTGGCAGAAATCTATTTCTTCAAGGAATCGAGGAAAATCAGGAAATTTCTTATCAGGAGATTCCTGTTAGATTGATTGAACGCGGTACAGTCTAATCTAAAGACTTGCGTTCAGTTGATGTGGCTGTACCCAAGTTTTCTTGAAAAAATTGTATCAATCTCCTTGACCTGAAACGCGTTTCATACTCTATCCTAAATTTTGTAATACCGCAGCACCTAGCTGGCGTGATCGGATTCTCGAGCGTTACGGTAGGTGCTGCAGGCAGCTTAGCTGGAAGCAAGCTCCTCTCTTGTTATTGTCATTTTCTGTGTTATAATATTCCCCGGCATAAGTTGATTCATAGAATTCTAACTTGATGCGGGCGGGAGAGGGACACACTAGAAAGTGTGATAAGAAAATGAAGGGAATTTTTAAACTTAGCGAGCACGGAACAAGCTTGAAGAAGGAAGTTATTGCGGGGGTTACGGCGTTCTTTTCCATTGTCTATATTATCGCTGTCAATGGAAGTATTCTGCAGGATGCAGGCATACCGTTAGAAGCTGGCATTATTGCAACCGTAATATCGTCGCTGATAGGCTGCCTGCTCGTGGCGTTTGTCGCCAACGCACCATTAATCATCGTTCCAGGTATGGGAATTAATGCTTTATTCACCTATACAATTGTCGGAACAATGGGGCTGAACTACAAAGAAGCATTAGCCGCGGTTATTGTCTCAGGCATCCTCTTTGTGGTTGTAGCATTTTCCAAACTATCGGTCATAATCTCCAGAGCTATTCCAACATCTTTAAAGGAATCCATTTCAGTTGGAATTGGCTTATTTATTGCCTTTATCGGCCTTCAAAAAAGCGGGATTATCGTCGGGAATCCGACGAACTTTGTAGCGATGGGCAACTTGGCAGCACCGATTGTTCTGGCGTCAATTATTAACCTAATCATCACATTGTTCTTATTTTTAAAGAAGGTTCCAGGGAATTTCTTGATCAGCATTATTCTAGGAACGATTGTCTCCTATTTTTTTGGATTAGTAGATTTCTCGGGTCTGCACACCAGCTTTATCTCCTTTACAGACTATAAAAACGTCCTGTTAAGTGCTGATTTTGGAAAAATAACGGCCCTTCCATTTTGGACTGCTGCTTTTTCACTGGTGCTGGTGCTGGTTTTTGAAAATATCGGCCTGCTTCATTCCCAAGTCGACGGGATGCTGCAAGCGCCTGAGAAAAACGGAAAATCCTTAAAGGCTATCTCCATTACCACGATTTTCTGCGGGCTTTTCGGTACGAGCCCTTCCGTTTCAACGGTTGAAACGGCAGCAGGAATTACCGCAGGCGGAAGAACTGGTTTAACGTCTGTTGTTACAGGGCTGCTTTTTCTAGCATCGCTTTTCTTCATGCCGTTCATCAAACTGGTTCCAGCAACGGCCATTGCACCGATTCTGATTATTATCGGGGGATTGATGCTGACCAATATCGTGAATATTGATTTCACGGATTTCACGGAGGCCTTTCCGGCATTTCTTGTCATCATCATGATTCCATTAACCTACAGTATCGTCGATGGGATTGCGTTCGGATTTATCGCATACCCGCTAGTTAAGCTGTTTACCAACAATAGACATCAGCTTTCTTTATCAATCTATATTGTTTCGATTCTGTTTCTGACTAATTTCTTGCTTCACGCAATAGGATAACCTGCAGGAACAGTTAAATATATAAAAGCAGAATGACAGCTATCGTCATTCTGCTTTCTATTTCTTTGATTCTAACTCCCAAAATCCAAATACCCCTCTTTTACTCTACGCTAGAAGTACTTGGGGCAGCATTCGGAATAGCAGACTGATAATTCACAGAGGAACGCTGTACTATTTGATGTTGAATAGATGGCCCTCCTTCAACAGATGCCTGGAAGTGGAAGACATTGGTATGGGCCAATTGGCTTTGAACCGCAAGACCAGAAGATTCGTTAGTTTGAGTATTATCAACACTCGCTTCTGTTGACTGGCCCTGATCGCTAACATTTGTGTTAGCTGACTGTTCTTGGCTCATTTCACTTGATCCGTTAGAAACCTGAGTTTGAACTCCTGTTGCGCTTCCGGACTGGCTCTCACCAGCAGCTGTTTGCAATTGTAACTTTTGCTTTTTAATTGAATCCATTTGTAATTGGTATTTACCGCCATAGATCGATTGATTTTGGCTAACGGATGAATCATTATCTTGAGCGAACGCGCTCCCTGCTCCAATCGTTAATAAAGCAACAGCTGCAATGGTTCCTACACTTTTCTTAAACATAACTTGTCCCCTTCCATCCTACGGATTAACATGAATAAGTATTAAAGAAAGCCCCATCCAGCGTAATACCAGATGGAGCTGAACCCAAATCAATGCTATAAATTAATTGGAAGATTGTGATTGTACAACTGTTGAGCCGGAAGATTGAGTTTGTGTAATGCCAGCACCAAATGCAGATGCCATTTGAGTGGATAGACCACCTGAAGTTTGTCTTTGAGTACCGCTGCCAGTTGCATCTTGCTGCTGAACAGTTTCATTTGATGCAGCTTGGGTTTGATCGTTACCTGCTCCAACCGCAGAAGCTGTTTGTGCTGTTCCAGTTGCAGAACCTTGGGACTGGTCAACATTACCTGCTGCAGCCTGACCTTGTGTTGTAGTATTTTCGCTAGCCTGTGACTGCTCGTTGCAATCTCCGGCAGCCTGTGCTCCTTGCGCTGTTGTGTTGGATGAACCTTGAGCTTGCTCAGCACCGGCAGCTCCAGCTTGAGATTGTTCTGCGGAATTTACTGATTCTTGAGCTTGTGCGTTTCCATCACCATCAGCCGCTGCAACTTGAGTTGTGTCAGTTGCTGCGCCTTGAGACTGTTCAGCACCAAGCGCGCCGCTTTGGCCTTGGGAAGTTTCATTAACAGCTACTTGCCCTTGTTCATTAAACGCACCGGATGCATCTGCGCCTTGTGCAGTTTCATTGACCGCACCTTGCTCTTGTGCAGCACCAAATGCACCTTCCTGATCTTGAGCAGTTTCATTGTAAGTGCCTTGGTATTGTCCATTACCAAGTCCTTCAGCATAAGCAGATTGCCCGGTAGCATTTGCTGAACCTTGTTCCTGAACTACACCGATACCAACGGCAGATTGGTCTTGATCAGTTACACCAATAACCTCTTGACCTTGCCCGTTGCCAACTCCAACAGCTGTTGCACCCTGACCGGACTCATTTGCGGAACCTTGAGATTGACCAATTAGTGCACCTACAGCAGATTGACCTTGAGTTGTTTCGGTTGCTGCTCCTTGGTATTGGTCGTTGCCTACACCGTAAGCTTCAGACAATTGGTTTGAATCATTTGAAGCTCCTTGTTCCTGGCCAATTAGGACGCCAAGAGCTCCTTGGCCTTGCCCCACTCCATTATAAACGCCCTGTTCTTGGTCATTCCATTTTCCTTCAGCATACTGGTCTTGGGTAGAATTATTGTCAGCACCTTGAGCCTGACCAATTAATAATCCGCCTGCCAATTGACCTTGAGCTGTTTCATTTGTGAAATCCTGATCTTGAGAATTATGTTTACCCAGTGACTCTTGTCCTTGGTAGCTGTCATTGGATGACCCTTGAACTTGACCAATCAATATTCCCAATGCGCCTTGACCCTGAGCACTTGTATTTGATCCAGTTTGGTTTTGGCTATTATGTTTGCCGATAGTTCCTTGGTATTGAGTAGTGTCATTGCTTGAACCTTGACCTTGACCAATCAATACACCTAAAGCTCCTTGACCTTGCAGAACAGTATCAGTTGAGCTTTGATTTTGATCTGTCTTTTTAGCGAAGGCAGCAAGCTGAATTTGTGATGATTCATTTGAAGAACCTTGGCCTTGACCAACCAAAACGCCAAGTGCTGCTTGCCCTTGAGCTGTAAATTTATCAGCTGCTTGGCTTTGAGATACTTTCTTTGAAAAAGCGGTGCCTTGGATTTGTGTTGCAGCATCACCTGCACCTTGGTTTTGAGAAACAAGGAACCCTCCACCAAGTTTGCCCTGCACTCTGGTTGAAGTCTCAGTTTGGTCCTGGTTTACACCATGTGCTGCAAATGCAGAGGTAGAACCTAGCAATGTTCCTGCAACTACTCCTACTCCTAAGATTCGTTTCCAGTTAAGTACGTTTTTTACTTTCTTATAATTTTCCAATTTCCATACCTCCACAAAAAAATTGGGAATTGTTAGTTCCTGAGATAAGTATACGATGACTGGAATTAATTAGAAAAACGCCAAATTCGGCGATTATTTCTTAATAACGAACGATTTTTGTTCTTTATTTAGCGAAATCTCCGTTTTTCTTAATTTTTTGTTTTTTTAAATTACCTTGTTAAAGCAAAAAAGCCCCGTTCACTTAGGGCTTTTATTAGGGGCTTTAAATTTTTGGATTATCGATATTCTGCACCAGAATTCAGAGGCCGATTCGGCTTAGAAATCCTCTTTTGTTCCTTAGGCAGCAGTTTGTTTATTATTCCAAATATACTTAATAACAGAAATAAAAATGTCAGTCCAAACCAAGCATAAGTTAAAGTTTTACGTGTTTTTTCTACTTGATCAGGATTCTTCTCATTTGAGGCAGGCTTTTCGCTCCCATAATAGCTAACCTTCCCGTCAACCCCATAAATAACAAGCCAGCTTTGGTCTGCCCAATTGTCTTTTTTGTGCTGCAGAACAATATCTGTATCCTGATCTTTCTGGGTTTGTTTCGGTCCATCCGACCAGCGCTGGGACCATGCAAAAAATAAAGCAATGGTTATGGTCATGCAGACAGCAATAAAAAAATTATTTTTCATTATGATTGCTCCTTACTAATAAATTCATTTTTCCATAAAACAAAACCCATATAGAATGTTTCTATATAGGTTTTGGTCTTTCAATCTGTTTAACTATTGATTAACTCTTCTACGCACTATTAACAGCAAACCTCCGGCTAATACTAATACCCCGCCATAAAGAAGGATATTAAAGTTGTTTGTAGCAGTCACCGGCAGTGAATACCCTTTTGCGGCTGGAGCAGCGGCCGTAGTTTTGATTACAGCAGGCTGTGAACTCACAGTTTGCACGTTATTAAGAACCGGTGTCTGCTGGCTGTTTCCATCTGTAGATGGTGTGACTGGTGCAGTACCTTCATTCCCGTTTTGCGGCGGTGTCCCCGGATTTTCATTTTCACTTGCCGGAGGAGTTACAGGAGTACCTCCATTATTACCATCTACAGGTGGGTTCTCTTCTCCCCCTGGTGGCTGGGTTCCTGGGTTTTCACTTCCGTCTGCAGGCGGTGTCTCTGGTTGCCCGCCATTGTCAGGATTTGGTTTCTCCTCAACTTGATTATTGATGATACTGGAGAAGAACGTAAGCCCTAGAAAACTGCTCATTGTTGCTTCGAAACGCTGCAGTTCTTTACTAAATGAAACCATTGCCGAATTTTCAACCACAACGGTTCCCCAATCAAACGTCTTTTCATACTTATGATTGGTTGGCTCTTCTTTCATTCCATCTACATCGTACATATGGGAATAAGAATCAACCAGCTTTCCGTTTACAATAATTTCTTGAAAGACTTTTACTATACTGCTTACTGAATCTTTTACAATTTCAATATAATTTTTTGTTGTTACATCTACACCTGTTTCAACAACCATTTGTTTTACTGTATTTAAGATTGAACTCTTTACTTCTGCCGTTTGGGTTTGTTCTACTTTTGCAGTGCCAGTGGTACTTAAATATTGTTGTTGTTGTGCCTCTATTGTCGTTTTCTGTTTCTGTTCGTCCACCTTTGAATCAAGCTGTTGTCTTTGGTCGACCGTTAATTCCGTTAACTGCGCCTGTTCAAATTCAGCTTGCTCATCTGCACTGATGGACTGTGATTGGCTCGTTGACGCATTGGTGCCTTGATTTTGTGTTCGGGTATCTCCCATTTCTAAGGTGACTTCCTGACTCTGTCCGGATGTAACATCCATCGCCTGCTTTTGTTCAGCTTCTGTTTTTTCAGATGATTCACCGGTTTGCAGCTGTCCTGCCTCTAGTTTCGTTGTCTGGCTTTGGTCCGCTTCTCCTTGGACATCACTTTCAATTTTGCCTTCACAGAAGGCAGAGGCGTTAACCGTCTGCTCTTGGCAGACTGTGCCATTGGCCATTTGATCTTGGACAACATTTACAGCACCGGTTACATCCTGGTTTTGGGTGCCTGTTCTATCAGTTGACTGGTTCTGGTTAACCTTTTTATCATCTGAAACAGCTTCCTTTTCTGTGTTTACCCTATCTTGACTGCCTTCAACAGAACTTGATGGCTCTTCAGGCAACGCAGCTTCATCCGCAGCACTTGCATCCTCTTTTGTATCTGATAAATCCAAGTTCGGTATGTTAACTGTTTCATTTAATCCATCAGCCGCATTTCCATTATCTTGTACAATTGCTTCTGGATTTGATAACACGGTTTCAGCAGCCTGCACGTTGATGATATTCAATCCCATTGTCGAACTATAAAGTAATAAGCAGGCAAGAATTATTTTTTTAAACATCCTTTTCCCCCCTTCATCCATTTATTTCTTTTGATATGTTCATTATAGTGAACAATCCATTCCGTGAAAAAGTTCGTTTTCAGCCATTTTTCTTAATACAGAACAGTTTTTGTCCATTTTAATGCATTTTTCTCCTATTTTCTTACTTTTTCATTATTTTGAACAATATGTTTAATATAGTGAACAAATCTTCCAAAAAAAGAGACTGTCGAATCAATTCGACAGTCTCTTAAATAATTTATGCTTCTACTACATTAGGCTGTTGGTAAACTTCGCTTTCGAATTCGCCGGTTGCCTTACTTGTTAATACTCCCGCAGTCATTGCACCACTGACGTTAAGGGCTGTACGACCCATGTCAATTAAAGGCTCAACGGAGATTAAGAGACCAACAATCGCAACTGGCAGGTTCAAGACTGATAGAACGATTAAAGCTGCGAAGGTTGCCCCGCCGCCTACACCGGCTACGCCGAATGAACTGATTGCAACCACAATAATCAGAGTGATGATGAAAGAAATGCTTGTTGGGTCAATACCTGCAGACGGCGCTACCATGACTGCGAGCATCGCCGGATAAATTCCTGCACAGCCGTTTTGTCCGATGGATAGTCCGAAAGAACCAGCAAAGTTGGCAATCCCTTCAGACACGCCAAAGTCTTTCGTTTGTGTCTTAATGGTCATTGGCAATGTTCCTGCACTTGAACGTGACGAAAAGGCAAACGTTAATGTAGGCATCCCTTTTTTCACATAGTTTACAGGGTTTAATTTTGCAAATGTTAAAAGTAATAAATGTACAATAAACATCAAGATAAGTGCTACGTAAGAGGCGACGACAAACTTTCCTAATTTTACAATCGCATCGTAATCACTAGTCGCTGCCACCTTTGTAATGATGGCCAAAATACCGTATGGCGTTAATCTAAGAATGAGTGTTACCACCCTCATGGTGATGGAATATAACGTATCGATTATTTTTGCAAAAAACTCAGCCTTCTCTGGTTCCTTGCGTTTTATCCCAAGATAGGCAACACCGATGAAAGCTGCAAAAATAACAACCGCAATTGTTGATGTTGGGCGGGCGCCTGTTAAATCTAGAAACGGATTGCTTGGAATGAGTTCAACGATTTGCTGTGGCAGTGTCATACTTTCAACGCCAACCACTTTTTCTTTCAATAGCTCATTGCGGGCATTTTCAGCATCCCCCGCCGTTAACTTTATTCCATCAAGCCCGAATCCGAGTGCAGATCCGATACCGATGGCTGCAGAAACCGCCGTAGTCCCAAGAAGAATGGCAATGACAAGAAAACTGATTTTCCCAATATTTTTAGTCAGCTTTAACTTTGTAAAAGCCCCGACAATCGATACGAACACTAATGGCATAACAACCATTTGCAGCAGTTTGACATAACCGCCGCCGACAATATTAAACCAGTTAATCGACTGTGTTGTTACTTCATGTGTTCCACCGTAAATAAGATGTATAATAAAACCAAAAACAAGACCTAAACCAAGTCCTGTGAACACACGTTTTGAAAAAGAAACATGCTTTTTTTGCATCATGAACAAGCCGAACATCAGCAAGAGAAGAACGACAACATTCACAATAATTAATATGTTAATCATTTCATAACCTCCTATTTTAATACTTTCAAATTTTAATGTATTTATTCCTATGAGTCAAGTCGGAATTACTAAACTATAAAGCAATTAAGTTTTTACTTTAATTCTATAAATTAGGGGCGCTCTCATAATGCATTTTATTATTTTGATATAATTTAATTGTTTCCAAGTGGACACATCTATAGATCATACTGATAACAAGCGACGCCCTACACTGTTCAAAAGTGATGCACGAACCGTCCCCATGCATCATTCCATGTTTCATTTGGCAAGTCCGCCAAAATACTTTATGATGTTAGGAGTATTTTGTTATTGGAGGACTTGAGCATATGAATATTGCTACTATTGGAACGGGTTCGATTGTGGATACCTTCCTTTCTGCATTAAATAATATAAAAGACGCCCAATGTGTGGCGATGTATTCCCGAAAGCAGGAAACTGCTCAACCGTTAGCCGAAAAATATCAAATCCCTAAAATCTATACCGATTTAGAAAAAATGTTCCAAGACCCAGGCATCGACTTTATTTACCTGGCATCCCCTAACAGCCTGCATTATGAACAGGCCACCCGAGCTCTCCAACATGGAAAGCATGTCATATGTGAAAAACCGTTCACATCGACCGTCGCAGAACTTGAAAGCTTGATAGCACTCGCCAAACAAAAGAATTTAATGCTGTTTGAGGCCATCACAACCATTCACCTGCCCAACTATCAACTCATTAAAGAAAACCTGCCAATGCTAGGGCAAGTAAGAATGATCCAGTGCAACTACAGCCAATACTCAAGCCGGTACGATGCCCTGCTTGCCGGGGAGACACCGAATGTATTTAATCCGAAGTTTTCCGGCGGCGCCCTTGTTGACATCAACATTTATAACCTGCATTTCGTGATGAACCTGTTCGGTACACCAGAATCCATCCGCTATACGGCAAATAAGCATGCGAACGGGATTGATACCTCAGGGGTACTTGTCATGAAATATCCTGACTTTATCGCCGAGTGCGTGGGAAGTAAGGATACACAAGGCCTTAACTTTGTCCTCATCCAAGGTGAAAAAGGATATATCCATGTTGAACATGGGGCAAATGGGTGTCAAAACGTCATCTTACATACCGACGGAACAGCCGTCACCTTAAACAAACAGACGACAACGAACAAGCTTTATTATGAACTGCTGGCCTTCAAAGAAATGTATAAAAATCAGGACTTTGACAGCTGCAATGAATTACTCGATTACAGTTACTCAGTCATGAAGATGCTAGTTGCAGCTAGAAAGGACGCCGGCATCGTTTTCCCAGCCGACCAGCCATAATTGAGAAAAGAGCCACTTCACAAGTCGGCTCTTTTTTTAATAGAAAAAAGGAAATTTTTACTATACTATGTAATTGAGGAAAAACCAAAATAAGTTGGTGATACCAATGTTTAAACTCTTATTGATTGAAGACGATGCTACATTATTCAACGAAGTGAAGGAACGGCTGAGCGGCTGGTCCTATGATGTGTATGGAATTACCGATTTTACCCAAGTCATGCAGGAATTCACAGCTCTCAAGCCTGATTTAGTCATCATTGATATCCAGCTGCCCAAATATGACGGGTTCCATTGGTGCAGGATGATTCGTTCTCACTCGAGCGTGCCAATTTTATTTTTATCATCACGGGATCACCCTTCCGACATGGTGATGGCGATGCAGCTTGGCGCGGATGACTTCATCCAAAAACCCTTTCATTTCGATGTCCTGATTGCAAAAATTCAAGCGATACTGCGCCGGGTTTATGATTACAGCAGCGACTGCCAAATCGAACTGAAAACCTGGTGCGGAGCGACAGTCGATTATCAAAAAAATACGGTCGGAAACGACGCAGGTTCAATCGAGTTGACCAAGAATGAAATGTTTATTTTAAGAGAACTTATTGATCAAAAGAATAAAATTGTCACTCGCGAAGCATTAATCAAAAGCTTGTGGGACGACGAGCGGTTTGTCAGCGATAATACCTTAACGGTGAACGTCAACCGGCTCCGCAAAAAACTCGATGAGCTTGGCATCGGACACTTTATCGAAACAAAAGTGGGACAAGGCTATATGGCGGTCGATGAGGCGCAACTGCCATGATAAAAAATTTTTTAATAGAACGGCGGAGCTGGATTCTGCTCATTTTATCCTTAGAATTTCTCATCATTTTTATCACCTACATTGATTCTGCTATCCCGTTTTTGCCCGTCCTGTATATGGTTTTTCTATCGCTCCTTATCTTTGCGATTTTCCTAACCGTTCGTTACCACAAGGAGACGAACTACTATAAAGGCCTGGAGGAATGGGAAAGCAGCCTTGATCTAACCGGCCTGCCAAAAGCCAGAAGCCCTTTTGAAAAAATTATTGAAAGAAGCGTCATCGTCCAAACCGAATCCCTAAAAATAGAGGCTTCCGCTAATCGGACGATGCTCGAGCAGGAAAAGGATGAACTATTATCCTGGATACACGAAGTGAAAACACCGTTGACAGCTATGTCTTTAATGATTGACCGCATGGAGGATGAAAAGCTTCGGGCAAACCTAAGATTTGAGTGGCTGCGAATTCATCTGCTACTCGACCAGCAGCTTCACCAAAAGCGGATACCATTCATAGAAAATGACTTATATATCGAAAAAGCAGATTTAAAAGTAATAATTTATTCAGAGATTAAGACGCTGCAATCATGGTGTATGCAAAAAGGGATCGGTTTTGATGTAGAGCTGGGCAACACCGAGGTGATGACAGATGCCAAATGGCTGGCGTTTATTCTTAGACAGCTATTAACCAATGCCGTTAAATACAGTGAAAAATCGGATATTCTCATAAAAAGCAGGAATCGGGATGGACGAGTCATTCTTGAAGTCACCGATTTGGGCCGAGGCATTGATCCACGGGATCTGCCCCGCATTTTTGACAAAGGCTTCACCTCGACGAGCAAACATCAAGACAGCGCGGCTACCGGCATGGGGCTTTATCTTGCAAAAAAGGTATCCCAGCCGCTATTCATCCATTTTGAGGTGCAATCCAAATTAGGAGAAGGCACAACATTTACGCTAATTTTCCCAAAAAGGAATGAATTCCACCATATATCAGGCATGTGACAACATTGTCACATGCTTTGCCGCATTTGTTCGGCGAAACGAAGGAAGTGATCCACACGCACCTTTATACTTAAGCTATCGAAATAAGGAGTGTGTCGAAATGCCAATTTTAGAAGCTAGTAAAATTTATAAAAGCTACGGCAACAAGTGGAATAAACAGGACGTTTTAAAGGGACTTGATTTAAGTATTGAAAAAGGAGAATTTGTCAGCATCATGGGTGCCTCAGGCTCCGGAAAAACAACGCTCCTGAACGTCCTTTCTTCGATTGACAAAGCAAGCAACGGTTCCATCAAAATAGAAGGTAACGAAATCACTCAAATGAAAGAAAAACAGCTGGCTGAGTTTCGGAAACATCATTTAGGGTTTATTTTTCAAGAATATAACCTTTTAGATACATTAACGGTAAAAGAAAACATTCTCCTGCCGCTGTCCATCACGAAAATGCCGAAAAAAGAAGCGGAGCAAAAATTTGCCGAAGTTGCTGAAGAACTCGGTATTTACGAGCTCAAGGACAAATATCCAAACGAAATTTCCGGCGGACAAAAACAGCGGACTTCTGCTGCAAGGGCGTTTATCCATGAACCGAGTATTATTTTTGCGGACGAACCGACTGGTGCGCTCGATTCCAAATCGGCATCGGACCTGTTAAACAAGCTTAGCGGATTAAATCAACGGCGTAATGCTACAATTGTTATGGTCACCCATGATCCTGTTGCCGCCAGCTTCAGCAGCCGGGTCATTTTCATTAAGGACGGGCAACTTTACACCCAGTTAAATAAGGGCGAACAGCCCCAGCAGGCCTTCTTTCAAGACATCATGAAAACACAAGCGGTGTTGGGCGGTGTTCAATATGAACATTAATCAACTGATTCTTCGCAACCTGAAAAAGAACTTAAAAAATTATTTCTTGTATGTGTTTGCGTTGGTCTTTAGTGTAGCTTTATATTTCGCGTTTGTTACACTGCAGTATGACCCGGCGATGACGGAAGCGAAAGGGACCATCAAAGGGGCCGCCGCCATTCGAACCGCTTCGATTTTGCTTGTCGCAATTGTCTCCATCTTTTTGCTGTATGCCAACAACATTTTCATCAAGCGGCGGAGCAAAGAAATCGGATTATTCCAGTTAATCGGGATGACCAAAGGCCGGATTTTCCGGATTCTCAGTGCCGAGAACTTTATCCTTTACTTCGGCTCCCTGGTGGTTGGCATCTTTCTCGGGTTTTCAGTGTCACGGCTAATATTGATGATTTTATTTAAAATTACCGGCGTTGATGCAGTAGCCAGCCTTCATTTCTCATCAGAGGCACTCATGCAAACAATGATTGTGTTTATCGTGATTTACCTGTTTATCATATTGATGAACTATCTATTTATCAAACGCCAAAGCATTTTAGCTTTGTTTAGGGTCATTTCATCGACAGAGGGAAACGCGAAAAAACTTTCCATGTTTCAAAACGTTATTGGAATTCTTGGATTAGTGCTGATTGCCACCGGCTATTATGTTTCTTCCAAGCTGTTCGGCGGAGATTTTACCACCATGCCGGTATTATTTGCGGCGATGACGGGAATTCTCGGATCAGTCATTATCGGAACATATTTGTTTTATAAGGGTTCGGTCAGTTTCATTTTCCAACTCATCCGCAAACGGAAAGACGGCTATTTATCAATTAATGAAGTGATGTCGCTGTCCTCCATCATGTTCCGAATGAAATCGAATGCACTTGTTTTAACGATTATCACGACTGTATCGGCGCTGGCGATCGGTCTATTATCATTATGCTATATCTCCTATTATTCTGTTGACAAAACAGCCCAAAATAATGTGGCAGCTGATTTTGCTTTTGTTACCGAAGGGGATGCAACGAAATTTGAGACCGCCCTGGACAATTCCGGAATCGACTTTCATGACAAACGTATTGAGGTTATTCAGGTCAGCGCAAACTTGAAGCCAATCCTAGAACGGAGTTTGGAAGGAATGATGGTTGACCCTGCCGACATGCCTATGTCAGTCATCAGCGACAGATCTGTAAAAAATGTTGATGCAGCACCGGGTGAAACTATTTTTACCGGCTATAGTGATTTGCTGCAGAAGTTTATGACCTTAAAGGATTCAGGAACGATTGAATTTAAGGGGCTTCATCAAGTGATTCCATTAAAATACTCGGGACTGAAAAAAGAGTTCGTCATTTCCTGGTACTACACAGCTGGCGGTTCACCGACTGCCATTGTTGATGATGCTGTTTTTCAGCGATTGAAACAGGATTTGGATCCAAAGGTTCAACAAAAATCATCCCTTTTCATTGGAATCAATTTAAAAAACGAGGGACAGCTTGAAAAAGCAAATAAGATTTTTACCGGACTTCAGTTTACTAGCGAGCATGGAAATGATTCCCGCCTCAACCTGATCAAAGAACAGAAGAAGACAATGGGGCTGGCCATGTTTATCGTTGGCTTCCTTGGGTTAACCTTTCTGATAACTTCCGGCTGCATTCTTTATTTTAAACAGATGGGTGAAAGTGAAGAGGAAAAGCCGAATTATACGATTTTACGAAAACTTGGTTTTACACAAGGGGATTTGTTAAGAGGAATTCAAGGAAAACAGCTCTTTAGCTTTGGCATTCCGTTAGCGGTTGGACTTGCACACGGTTATTTTGCGGTTCAATCCGGTTGGTTTTTGTTTGGTGCAGAGGTTTGGACACCGATGCTGGTTGTGATGCTATTGTATGCGGCACTATACTCCATTTTTGGTGTCCTTTCGGTTGCTTATTACAAAAAGGTTATTAATGAAGCTCTTTAATAAAGAAATGGCCCTCAACCTTTTTTGGCGGGGCCATTTAGGATTAGATTTCAACCTTTGGCACAAATATTTTTTCGTACTGATAGTCCCCATCCACTTCGTCAATCTTGATGACAGAGGCATTTTCAATCGGCTTGAAATTGATTAAATCTTCGACCGGCGATTCCATCAGAAAAGCCAGCAGCATATGCATAAAGGCTGCATGCGTAACAATCACAAGGTTATCGTAGCGCTGCTGCCGCTTAAGGCGGTCAACGACTGTGTTCATAAACATGGTCGCGCGCAGATATACATCAGCAAGGGACTCCCCATTTTGAAAGCGAAAATAAAATTGCCCCGCCGCTTTATATTCCTTTTTAGCCTCCGGAGTCCGGTTGTTGAAATCATAAAGATTGCCAAGCTCCCATTCTCTTAAAAGAGGATTTTCCAAAAATGGAACCTCAGCCGGAAGCAAGGAATGAATCGCCTGGGCGGTTTGTTTCGTACGCAAATAAGGGGAACTGTATAGTACTGTCTTACCATTTACGTTTGTCTTCATGAAATCGGCCGTAACTTGGGCTTGCTTGTGACCTAGCTCTGTCAAACTATGCTGGGAATCGTGCGTATGCGCCATCACGTTCCTGTCAACGTTATGCTCTGATTCGCCGTGACGGATAACATAAATATTCAAAATCTCCACCTCTAATTTCTTAGTTTTTCACCTTTTTAATCATTTTTTTAATAAGTCGAATCTGACCTCTATGGTTGAGTTCATCTTCAAATACATGAAACCATTTAAAATAATTATTGGCCGGCTTGTTCCACCAAAATGGAGTCTGCTCAAATAACCATTGGTCCGGCAGGGTTTTAAACTTTTCAATGGTGGCAGCCCGGACTTCTGCTAATTCCTTTAAATAATAATCAATGGAATAACCTTTGATTTCTTGTGCGGGTCTCCCGAGGTCTAGTGCTGGATTAAAACGGGCAACTTCTTCATCAGTTAAATCGTCGCGATTTTCAAAGGTGACAATTTGGTACACTTTTTCAACTGCAGCAAAATGGGCGAGCAGCATACCGATGGAATTGGCATCCTCGTCATAAAGAAAATCCAGCTCCTCGACGGTAAGATCCTTTACTTCTTCAATCGTTGTAGCCCTTGCGTAGTCCATCATTGAAACTAGTTTACTGAATTCTGGACCCAGTCCATCCTGTTGATCAATGATTAATATTGACTCCATATCCTTTATCAAATCTGTTTTCCTCCACTAGCCGAAAATTCATTCTTCCTTTTATTCGGCATCTGGCATTCGATTTCCTGTTAATTTTATGCAAAATAAAGAGACACATCGTTCAGACGTGCCTCTCCCATTTTAATAAACTATCATGTTTGCTTTTCCTAATTAGAGCACCGCATTATAAGGATCTTCCTCACGTCTTCTCCTTTTTCTCTCCGCACCTAGGACTTTAAGAGAAAGATAGATGCCTGAACCTGTTAGAAACATCATCGCAATGGCTGTCAAATCAATCAGCCACTTGACATCAGTATTTCCGATTCGCCCTTCATGAAGCCCCCTGATGATGCCAATAGCAGAAGTTTGGCCTGCACCTTCACCGCGGAACCCTCTCGTGAAGTTTCCGTTTCCGTTAAACCTGCCAGCCCCTCCTTGGAATTGGCCGTTTCCGTTCTGCCCCTGCATTTGGTTACCATCTTGTCCTTGCATTTGATTTCCGGATTGCCCGTTTGGTTGTCCTTGGTTGTTATCGCCCGCTTGGCCTTGCATTTGGCGATTAAACCCTCCTTGAGTCTGTCCAGCTCCGTTTGTAAAACCTTGTCTAAATTGACCAGGCTGGAAATTGCCGCGCTCTCCCATTTGTGTCTGTCCGATCAACCATGGTTCATTCATAAGCAGTCCTGTGAGCGACTCCATAAAGATTAACACAGAAGCTATTAAACCAATCCATAAATGCGCTTTTCTCACTTTTTTCATTTAAAGTTTACTCCCTTCCATATGCTTGTACCCATTAGATACCCTCATTATGAAGAGCTTTCCTTAAGATATTCTTAAAAAAATTAAAGAACCCAAATTAATTTTTTTGGGTTCTTGGAAAAACAATTTCAATCGATGTACCTTTACCGAGCGAGCTGCTCACTTTGACCTTGCCGTGATGCTTGTCGATTATCCATTTAGCGATGGATAATCCAAGCCCCGTTCCCTCAGCGGAAGTCCGAGCTTTATCGCTTTGGAAAAAGCGGTCAAATATACGCGGGATGTCCTGCTCCGGAATGCCAATCCCAGTGTCGTTTACAGTAAGCGCAATGCTTGAGTGGCTTTGCAGACAAGACAGCTTGATCTGCCCGCCTTCATTTGTATACTTCATCGCGTTGTCCAGTAATATAACAATGAGCTGGTGAATCCTTTCCTTATCCCCGTAAAAAGCAACGGGCTCAGGTGCCTGTAAATGTATTGTTTTTTCTTGATATAAAGCAATATCTTCAAATTGCAAAAGGATTTCTTTTAAAAGCTCATCGATTTGAAACTCTTGCTTCTTCATTTCCAGTTGATTGGAGTCAGATCTTGCCAGCGTCAATAAATTGGTCACTAGCTTGGAAAGCCTGCGTGATTCCTTCGAAATAGTAGAGATATCATGAATTTTATCCTGGATGGTAGCCTTTGGATTCCGGAACAGCACATCGGTTTTAGCCTGGATGACTGCCAACGGCGTCCGCAGCTCATGAGAGGCATCCGAGACAAATTCCTGCTGTTTATCCCAGGCCTTCTTAATCGGGACAAGAGCCCTGCCAGCAAGGAAATACCCGGAAGCCAGCGCGCAAACGACACCAATACCGCAGCCGATTAAGATAATTAATAACAGCCTATTTAATAATTCTTTTTCCGAATTGACGTTGCGGATGAATTGCACGGTGATTTTTCCGGCTGTAGTATTCACATCAAAAGCGATATATCGGTAGGAAAACCCTCCTGCTACCACATCCTGCAAGGAATTTAGTTTTTTCGGCCGAATCTGCTCCTCTTTACCCGAAAACAACTCGGTTTCACGGCCTTGTTCTCCGATCAGCTGTTTACCTTCGCCCTGCCACAATAAGGTCATGATCCTTGGGTCCCGTTTCATGAACCTAGGGCCGGGAGAATCATGATCATCATCGTCAACGCCTGGCTGCTGTTGAAAATGATTAACAGATTCCATTAACGACCGGTTTACATCCTGATATAATCGATTATCGGTATAAAAATAAATAATGCTTCCAAGAATGCTGATTAAAACGATGAAAACCAGCGAATTTAACAAAGTCAGCCTAATATGTGTGCGCCTGAACATATACTGCCCCTATTCCTCGTTCAGCATATAGCCGACACCGCGAATAGTCTTAATATCGGAGTGGTAGCCGCATGGTTCCAACTTTTTCCGAAGATGATGCATAAATACCTCGACTATCGCGATGGTGGTGTCGGAATCAAACCCCCAGACACGGTCATAGATTTGTTCTTTTGTTAAAATCGCTCCCTTGTTCTGGATCAGAAATTCAAGCAGCTCGTATTGCTTGGCCGTGAGCTTAATGGGTTTGCCGTCCACCACAATATCCCGTTCCCGGCCCAGTAATTCAATTCCCCGGTATTGAATGGTTTGGTTGGTCGTTAAGCTCCCGCTCCGTCTTAATAGCGCACGGATCCGTGCCTTTAATTCCGCTGCTTGGAACGGCTTCACTAAATAATCGTCCCCGCCGCTGTCTAGTCCTTTTACGCGGTCCTCCAAGGAGTCCCGTGCCGTTAAAAAAAGAACCGGAATTTTCAGGCCTTCCCTGCGAATGGTTTGGAGGACTTCAAAACCGTCAATCTCCGGAATCATCACATCCAATACAATTGCATCATGAATGTTTTGCATCGCTAAAAACAAGGCATCTTCTCCGTTGGCTGCCTGGTCCACTTCAAATTCATCGGATAATAGCTGAACAATGGATTCCAGCAAGGAGAGATTATCCTCTACCACTAATAAACGCATAAATGAACGCTCCCAAAATATTTATTAAAATTATTATATAGGAAACAAAGCGGCCGCAAAAGAAAGGCCGCTTAAATCCAAACTTTTTATTCGTATCTTAAGGCTTGAATAGGGTTTAGTTTTGACGCTTTATTGGCCGGGAACACCCCGAAGATGACACCAACCACCAGCGAGAAGAGGAACGAACCAATCATCACCGAAGAGGTGAATGACACTGTTAAACTAAACAGCGATGAGAGCAGCTTTCCTAATCCCACGCCGACAAGGATCCCAATCAATCCCCCGACGCCGCTTAATACAACCGCCTCAATCAGGAATTGCAGCAGCACATCTCGCCGTTTGGCGCCAATCGCCTTGCGGATCCCGATTTCCTTCGTCCGTTCTGAAACCGAGACGAGCATGATATTCATGATTCCAATCCCGCCAACAAGCAGAGAAATTCCGGCGATTCCGCCCAACATCATCGTCATCGTATTCGTTACGGAGCTCATCGTATCCATCAAATCCTTTTGGTTAGTGACGCTGTACGAATCGCTTTTGTTTGGATACATGCCAGCAAGCGCCAGTTTCACTTCATTCATGACCGAATCCATTTGGTCCTCGCTTTTTCCTTGTAAGTAGACCTGGTTAATGGTTGTGCTTTTCACTAAGCGCTGACCAGTGCTAAGCGGAACGATAATGGTGTTGTCGCCGCCCTGTCCCATTGAACTTCCTTTTGATGCGAGCACCCCGACAACTTTAAAAGAAGTTCCTTCTATTTGAATGTATTGCCCGACTGGGTTTTCCGCTCCAAAAAAGGTGGAGGCTGTTTCCGAGCCAATCACAGCAATTTTTTGCCGATATTCAATATCAAGGTCGGTGATAAAACGTCCTTGCTTAACCTTTGTGTCGCGCACATCCGAATAAGCGGCGTTAGTCCCCGTCACGGATACCTGCGAAGCGGTTTTATCCTTTTTCACATTGACACGGCCCGAAACAACAGGAGAAATGGCTTTGACACCATTCAATTTACTAAGTTCACTGATTTTATCTTCCGTTAAAGCTAAATCCGTTCCAAACGTATTGATGGTTAACAGGTTTGTACCAAGCTGATTAATCCTGCTGGTAACGTTCTGGGCCGAACCTTGGGCAATCGACACAAGCACAATCACCGAGGATACCCCGATAATCATCCCCAGCATGGTGAGGGCCGATCTGAGCTTATTGCTTTGGATACTGCGGAGTGCCATTTTAATAGATTGCCATATTCCCAATCAGCTCACCCCCATTTTCCAAAAGCTGTCCATCTTGGATGCTGACCATTCTCCCTGCCTGCTTCGCTATGGCCAAATCGTGTGTAATCAAAATGATGGTATGGCCTAATTCGTTAAGTTCTTTCATTAAGCTAAGAATTTCCTTACTTGTCTTGCTGTCAAGGGCACCAGTTGGCTCATCGGCAAGAAGGATGGAAGGATTTCCGGCCAATGCTCTGGCAATTGCAACCCGCTGTTGCTGACCGCCGGATAGCTGGGTAGGCAGGTGCCCGGCCCGCTCCTTCAAACCAACCTTGCTTAGGCTTTCCATTGCTCTTGCTTTCCGTTCCTTTGCCGGAACACCTGCATACAACAATGGCAGTTCGACATTTTCAAGAGCCGTTAATTTTGTTAACAGATTAAAGTTTTGAAAAATAAAGCCAATTTTTTGATTGCGGATAACCGCCAACTGGTTATCATTCATCTTGCCAATGTCCTTGCCATCCAACAAGTACTTTCCGGACTGGGGACGGTCAAGACAGCCAATCATGTTCATCAAGGTTGACTTTCCCGAACCTGACGGGCCAATGATCGCTAGAAATTCCCCTTTTTCAATTTCGATAGATACATTGTTTAAGGCATGAACTGTTTCGCCGCCAAGCTTATAGGTTTTCATTAGGTTGCTGATTTGAATGATTGGTTGACCCATTACTGACTACTCCCTTCTGAGGCGTAAAATTACGGAACGGAACCATTTGCTCACTCATTAGTTCCCGCTCCTTTCTCCGCCGGACCGCCATTGTCCACCACCGTTGTTGCTGCGATTAAAACCGCCCATGCCGCCCATGCCTGCTCCAAATCCACCTTGCATCATTCCGCGGGTATTGGTGGTAGACGAGCTGTCTGTCGCCAATTGAGGCAACTGAAGGATATCCCCGTCTGAAACACCTTCTGTGATTTCTACATAATCTTCATTTGCTAAACCTGTTTTTACCGTTTTTTGTTCTGATTGACCGTTAGAGCTGTTTGAAGCAACGATGACATATTTCTCTCCATTTGCTGTATGGACGGCATCAAGAGGAACATAGAGGGCATCCTCTTTACTTGCAGTCAGGATACTTGCCTCTGTGCTCATGCCGACTTTCAGGTTATCGATTTGATCAAAATGGATGGTGGCATCGAATGTGGACACCCCATTGGATGATGTCCCTTCATTAGCCACCGCCGATACTTTTCCTGTGAAAGTTTGATCAGGCAGCGCATTTACCTTTATGTTTACCGCTTGTCCTACTTGAATCTTGGTTATATCCAGCTCATCGACCTGTACGACGGTTTGTAAGTCTTTATAGTTCGTTAAGTGGGCAACAACCTGTCCTTGTGTAACCCGATCACCTGCTGCAATGGAAAAAGATGTGATCATACCATCTGCAGGTGCCGTGACAGGGTCGCTTCCATCTGTATAGGTGATTAATTCTTCACCTGATTTTACTTCCTCACCGGGAGACCACAATACTTCATCGATTATTTTATTGTTTTCGTTTGACTTAATATCAGTACTTGTCACCGGCTGGACCGTACCTGATCCGCTGATTTTTACTTCTAATTTTCCTTTTTGGACGGTGGCGGTCCGGACTTGTGCCGATGCCGTTTGTGTGGCGTTTTTAGAGTTATACCACTGATATCCGACATACCCCACAATCAGCACACTAATTGCAATAAGGATCCATTTTTTCATCTTTGCTTACTCCTTTTCATATCCGGCAGCGCCCCAGCCGGAAACATATTTTTGGATAAGCCTATTATCAAATCCCTTCCTTAACTTTTCCTTAAATAAATGAAAACTCGCCGATTGGCGAGTCCGATAGGACGGTTCATGAGGCATAGTTAAATTATGCTTTTCTTTTAGCAAAAAAAGACCTGAGCCGCTCTGGGTCCAGGTCGCTAATTTTCTATTATTCTATTTTCCGGCCTCAAGAAACATTGTTTTGGCTCTTTTGATAAACAAAAAGGAAAAAATCGCGACGACTGCAAGGTATCCTTCGATAATCCACAGGTTCGTAAATTGGCCGACTTGGGCAAATACGATTGGGAAGTCAATTCCTGCATGGATGAGAATAGCCAAAATCACATAGGTAAATTTCTTTTTTGCAACACCCAATAAAACCAGTAAACTTAATGCCATTTGTAGGATAACTGCAAAGAAACGCTCTAGAGCAGCCAAGTAATAATAACTTGGCCCCTGATTTAGGATCCCCTCTTTAATGGTTTCCAACTGGTCGCTTGGCAGTTGAGCCATTGAGCTTTCAAACGTTCCGGCATTGAGCATAAAGGAAAAAACCAAAGCCTGACCGCAAACCATCAGCATAAGGAGAATTGCCTCAATCCCACCCCAGCCAATGGCAAACGAGATTCCGCCTTTATAGTCATGGAATTTTTTCAAAAGCCATGTAAATAATATGAATCTACCTAATTCTTCAAAAAGCCCTGCCGCCAAGGCGCCGTATGTTCCCCATGCCCAAGGATGGTCGGCGTAATTTGGGAAGCTTGTGATTACGACCACATGCAAAATCTTTTCGAGCACTTGGGTGAACACAATAAAACCAACTGCCCCTAAAATTACAGGCTTTGCAGACACCCCAGTTCTCTTTCTATAAAACAAAATCAATCCAATAAATAATACAAACGAAAAGATAATTGGCACAAACATCGCAATAATCTTTGCCGTACTTACCATTTCAATCTCCCCTTTGAACCCTCTATTTTTACTATTATCATTCTCAATAATGATAATAATATCTTTTCTAATATCTGTCAATTGCTTTTTGGAAAATTTCTTTTATTGGGCTCTTCCCTATCAAGCTATGAAAAAATCAGGCAAAAGAATGAAGGTGCGGCATATGATAATAACATTCGTATGAATAGGTTTATGAGGCACGCTTTCGATATAGGGCAAAAGAATCAGCTGCCGAGGGAGGTTTTCTCTTGCGAAAAACATGGCTGTTAGGGTTCGGATTTTTCAGCATTAGTATCGGCTGGTCTTTGTATAACGGCTTTGTCCCTTTCTTTCTCAACGATTATCTGGAAAGCACGGCTTTAATTGGCTTTCTCATGACGATTGATAATTATTTCGCCCTTTTTATACAGCCCTATGTAGGCAGCCTCAGTGACCGGACCGAGACACGCTTCGGAAGGCGCATGCCCTACCTGCTTATCGGCATTCCACTCGCAGCCCTCTTTATCGCGCTAATTCCTTTCCATCATAATCTTTTCACGTTAATCCTTTTCATGGTTGGTATGAACTTATCAATGGCCATTTTCCGCTCACCCACCATTGCCCTGATGCCCGACATTACACCAGAATATCAGCGTACCAAGGCGAACGGGATCATTAATTTCATGGGCGGCCTAGGGGCCATCTTGGCCTTCAGTGTGGGGGCATTTTTGTTTAATGTTCATGAATCCTTGCCATTTCTGTTGGTGGGGATGGTTTTAATCGTTACGTTATGGGTTCTGTTTAAAAATATTAAGGAAAACCGTGATTCTTTACCGGTTACCATGTCGACTGCTTCTAAGATAGATTACAAAGGCGAACTGAACTCACCGACGATTTTTTTACTGGCGGCCATTTTCTTTTGGTTTGTGGCGATTCAGGGGATGGAGGCGTTGTTTACCTTGTATGGGGTAAAAGAACTTGGCTTGTCGAGAAGTGATTCCGCCTTCTCGTTAGCATTCTTTTCATTAAGCTTTGTCCTGTCCTCTATTCCAAGCGGTTTTTTTGGCGCTAAATATGGGGAGAAAAAGGTGATTTTAATAGGAGTCATCGGGTTATTCTTTGTCTTTCTCTTCTTAAATTGGGTAGACTCTGTGTTTGTCTTGAGGTTCTTTCTCGTCGCCGGGGGAATGTTCTGGGCTTGCATCAATATCAATGCTTATCCTTATGTGGTTTCAACGGGGAGTGAACACAGAAATGGGACCCGAACCGGCTTATATTATTTGGTTTCCTCCCTTGCTGCCATCGTATCCCCGCCAGTTTTAGGTCTGCTGATTGACCACTTTGGATTTAGGATGTTATTCTTTGCAGCTGCGGTAAGTATGCTGTTTGCGTTGGCCTGCATACTTAAAGTTAAGAATCTGGAGTCGGTCTCTCATTCAGTTCATTAAGATTCCTGGTTGGATTGTCCGTAAATTTGAACATTCTGTGACAAACCATAAAAATATTATCAACCATTAGTACCAGGTGTTAATTAACTCACTGCATTATGGAAACCCTATTGCTACAATGAGAAGGTGTAAATTCCTTCAAAATTAAAAATGAAATGGGGTTTTTTCTTGAATTTCCCGCAATTGAAAATAGGTCACATGATGCCCAAATTTCCTATCATGCAAGGCGGTATGGGAGTAGGAATTTCTTTAAGTAAGCTGGCATCAGCAGTTGCAAACGCAGGGGGCATTGGAATTATCTCAGGAACAGGGATTACGGTCGAGGAAATGAGATTGCATATTAGAAAAGCGAGGGAAAGTATAACGGGCACTGGTTATATTGGTGTTAATGTTCTATTTGCCATGAATGACTTTGCGGAAAAAATGAAAGCAGCCATTGAAGAAAAGGTTGATTTCATCATATCAGGAGCAGGAATTTCAAGGGATATGTATGCCTGGGGTAAAGAAGCGGGCATTCCCGTCATTTCGATTGTTTCTACAGCAAGGCTTGCGAAGATGTCTGAACGCCTTGGGGCTTCCGCTGTTGTGGTTGAGGGTTTTGAAGCCGGCGGGCACCTTGGTACCGACAGGCCTTTATTCGATATCCTGCCAGAAGTAATAGACGCAGTGAAGATTCCTGTCATTGCTGCCGGTGGCATTTTGACAGGTGCGGACCTCGCTCGCGCCTTAAAGATGGGAGCATCAGGAGTCCAAATGGGTACTAGGTTCGTAGCCAGCGAAGAGTGTGATGCACCGTTATCATTTAAGGAAAAATATGTTCATGCCCGTCAGGAAGATACGATTTTGCTCAAAACCACAGTTGGCCTCCAGGGACGTATGATTAAAAACCATTTTACCGAACTCATTTCAGATGAGAAAAAGGTGAAAATAAAGCATTGCATTGATTGCCTGAAGAATTGTTCTTATCGTTTTTGCACACTGGATTCGTTGATTACATCCATGAATGGGGATAGTGAGAACGGCCTTGTTTTCGCTGGTGCAAGAGTCCATGAAATCAAAGAAATCCTGCCGGTCAAAACCATTATTAGCAACATTATGAGAGAATACGAAGCTTGTGTTTGAGTGCATGGGGACGGTTCTTCTGCCTCTTTTTAAAAAATGAGGCAAGAGAACCGTCCCCATGTATCATATAACTTTATCTACAAATATTTGGAAAATCAGACCAATTGTCACTACTCGTAAGATGGGTTTCACATATTTTGGTTTTAGTTTTTCGGCGATGCGGACGCCGATTTGCGCTCCGGAAAGGGAACCAAGCAGCAGCGCAATCGTCATCGGCCAAATGATTTTTCCAGTTGAGATATAGGAAATGGCAGCGCCAAAGCAGCTGGAAAAAGTCGCGATCCGCACCAAAGCCACAGCGCGAAGGTAGGCAATATTCAAATAGCCGAACAAATAAAGCATCAGCGTTCCTTGTCCCGGGCCAAACAGGCCGTCATACAATCCGATTCCAAACAAGCCTGGCACACTGACCTTGTTCATCTTTAACGGTTCCGTGCCGGCGAAATTCCCTTTCCCCTTAAAGGAAGCGATAAAAGCGAAAATAAGCAAAATAATAGCGATGATGTACATATTTTTTCCCGATATATGGGATGCGATGAAGCCGCCGGTGACCCCGCCGCCGAGGCTGACAGGAATAATCCAGATGGCTTCCTTTAGGGAAATTTCCTTTTTTCTATAAAGATGGTAAAAGCTCGAAAAAGAACTAACCGTGTTGGATACTTTGTTCGCACCAATAGCCGAGTGGATTGGCAGCCCTAATATCAACATGGCAGGGAGGCTGATGAGTCCGCCCCCGCCGGCAAGCGTCCCAAGCGTTGTAGCACAGATTCCAATCATGTAAAGCAAGATATATTCCATCCTTGACACCCCCTTGTCACTTCACTACCAGTATATTCCTGTCCCCTCGATAAATAAATTTCGCAGTTATTATGAAAAAGAATAAGAATTACTTATGGAATAGGCAGCCGGGAACCCCGCAGATTCGGCCGCATATGGTGTTTTAGCTGAATGCCCATGTACTCGCAACAAGGCCAAGTTTGCCTCACCAGTGACGATTTAAAGTATGTCACCGGGCAAAACTTGCATTTAATGGGGGGGATTTCATTTTCTCATAAGAAAATGGCCTAGTTCATAAAAAATATTTGAAGAATTTTGCACTTTGAACAGCTGCCGGACTCTATCAAACTCTCATAACTACTGAAGCTTCCTCTTTTCTTCCTACCCGGGTGTTATGAAGCCCCCTTAACTACCGAAGCTTCACCTTCTCTTCTGGCTCGGGCGTTATGAGCCCTATTATAACTACTGAAGCTTCCTTTTTCCTTCCCGTCCGGGTGTTATGAAGCCCCCTTAACTACCGAAGCTTCACCTTCTCTTCTGGCTCGGGCGTTATGAACCCTCTCATAACTACCGAAGCTCCCTTTTTCCTTCTCGTCCGGGCGTTATAAAGCTCTCATAACTACCGAAGCTTCACCTTTTCTTCTGGCTCGGGCGTTATGAGCCCTATCATAACTACCGATGCTCCCTTTTTCCTTCTCGTCCGGGCGTTATGAAGCCATCATAACTACCGATGCTCCCTTTTTCCTTCTCGTCCGAGCGTTATGAAACTCTCATAACTACCGATGCTCCCTTTTTCCTTCTCGCCCGGGCGTTATGAAGCCATCATAACTACCATACCTTCTTATTTTCAGTTGGTTTAGTAGAAATAAAAAAGGGTGTCCGCCCCACGCGGACAATTGTCCATGCGTGGGGCATGACACCCAACTGAAACCTATTCTCTGCACCTTACCCAGCCGCCAAAATCTGCCGCAGCTGTTTCCTAGCCCGGTAAAGCCGGGTTTTGACAGTGGCGGATTTGAGGTTGAGGCGGCTAGCGATTTCGGTTTCTTTTAGTCCGTACTGCATTTTGAGTATCAGCACCTCCTGGAATTCCTTGGAGAGGTTCTCTATTGAGCCGCCGATTTCCTCTTGGAAAAGCCGGATGACAGCCGCCTCCTCTGTACTAGAACCGCTGCCCGCTCCCGCTCCGACACCTTGCAATGGTTCCAGTTCGGCGTAGTCCATCGGCGTCCATTGGCGCCTTTTCTCTGACCTAAGGAAGTCAATTGCTGTTCTCGCGGTAATGGCCGAGAGCCATGCTCCTAACTTGCCATTGTCCTCGACCGTGTCCAATTTCCGGTACGCCTTTAAAAAGGATTCTTGGACGATATCCTCTGCCAAAAACTCGTCTCTCGTATACTGATAAGCAATATAATATAGCCGTTTTGCGTGTTTAGAATAAACCTCATTAAAATTAACTGCGTTCATTTCTCGCTCCCGCTTATTTAAAATGATTTTTAATAAACTCAGGCACATGCTCCTCATCAAAATAAGTGACTTCATTAAAATGACCATCATTAAAATACACGATAGCCGCATATTCACTATGAGGATTTGTCCCGGCCTTCTCAAGTACTTGTTCAATTTGGCCATTATCGGTAATTTTCAAGGTGTTCCCACTGTGTTCTATCGCTGATTCGATATCTGTCGAAAATTTCCCGCTGTCCTCAATGGAAGAGAAATCACCCTTTGCCACCAGGACATGTGAAATATCCTCTGCGGTTACCTTTGCCTGATCGAGCACTTCCTTTTCCTTCAACCAACTCTCAAATTTCCGATAAGTCGGCTTAAATTCAAACATAACAGACTGTTCATTCCCCAAATTGATTTCAATGGTTGATCCAAGGCCCGAATAATAAATACTATCATTATAGGATTCTGCCAGCACATCTTCCCTTAATAGCGACAACGCCTGCCTTACATCCTCCGGCTTTGAAAGGGTCACAAACTTATTCACCGGCCCATTGGCCCTGATTTGCAGATAACTCACTTTCTTTTCATCCACCATAAAAATCTCTTTTGAAGTCATTTTATATTCCTTCGATTCGTAAATCGGCTTATATAAATCCTCGTAAAGACGCGTCATGACACGGTACTGGCGAATGACCTTTTTCCCGTTTTTCAATTCATACATGATAAAGAACTCTCTATCGGATTTATTCTTTTCCTGCTCATTGATTTTTTTATTGGCCAAGATTTGTTTATGCATCTTCAGGACGGCGGCGATATTCTCCGTTTCCTTCATTGGTTTAGGGTCAAAGACATCCCCGTAAAAACCATCATGGCTCAGGTAAAAGTTCGGATTATCCGTCAGCAGGACATTCTTAATATCACTTTGTTCCGGGATTCTATTTTCATAAAATCCAAGCGCCTGAACCCCTACTACAAGAAACGCAATAACAGCTAGATAAACGACAAGACCCTTGATGCGAGTGAAAACCCGCCATGTCTTACGCAGCACCATCTCCGCCGCAAAGTAGCCGATAGCTGCTCCGATTCCATAACCAAACAGGGTCCAGCCAAGATTTTTAAAGGAAACATCGTTAAAATACGACCCGCCCAGAAGCATGAAGCAAAAGGCAGTCCCATATTTAAAGACGGAACGCAATTTCGGAAAGGCAATCGCTTCAGAGGCAAGCTCCAGATTTCTTTTTTTATAAAAAAACAGGGACAGCCCATACAGGACAATTGTCAGGACAATATACAGCTCAGCATCCTTCCATTGAAAAGCTCGGCTTTCAAGAACAGCCGTAAAGGTGATCGGTGATAATTTTTCCAACTGGCGGTTTAGGAAAAAATCGCCCGGGAATCCGTAGAGCAAGATTTTCAAATTATAGGACAGCAATACGGTAATCCCGATTGGGAAAAACAGAAAAACATACGCCAGTACGGCTTGAACTACCGAGATTCCCGTCATAATTCCAACAAATACGCTTGCTATATACAGGAGCAGCGTAATCACGATGATCGTGCCTGACCAGTAGAGTAAATCATGGATCGTGAACAAGCTGCCGAGGTCATAGGTGAAATGCATGATGTAAACAATTCCTGTCACGATGGCTACCGGGAGGATGAGCAGCACCATTCCTGTCAGAGCATAATGGTGAAAAATTCGCTCCCTCTTTAACGGAAGACTATGCATGAGGTCCGCTGCTTGTTTGACATGCAGGAACCGAAACAAAAAGACAGCCAAAATGACAGGGGCAATCGCAATCAGGAAAACCTGAATCTCGTAGTCATATTGAAAAAGGTTGTTACGAGACTGATAGTATAAAAAATTATCAGAATCTGAATATAGAATTAATAGAATGCGAATCGGGAGCACAAACAGCAGACCAAGCAGGTAAATGACGGAAATCCAGCCTGTACTGCGTCCCATTTGCAGCATCAGTTCTTTATTAAACAACGACATTTTTGATGGCATAGCCGATATCCCCCATTTCGTAAATAAAGATTTCTTCAAGTGTTAGTGGGAGCAGGTCAAAAATGACGGGATGGGTCTCGATAATTTGTTTTGCTATTGCTGCCTCCTCACCCCTGACGATAAGCAAATGGACACTTCCCCGTTTTTCCGCATGAAGCGGCTTTAGTTTATCGAGCAGTCTATCCGGCAAGCCATTCTTATATGCAACTTGGACTTTGTGGACATTGGACTTTAGGTCATCCAGTTCTTTTTCGATTAAAAGTGACCCTTTGTGAAGGATGCCGATATGGTCGCAAATGTCCTCAATTTCCCGAAGGTTGTGGGACGAAACGAGAATCGTCATTTCCCTATCTGCCACATCTTGAATCAGCAGATTCTTCACCTTTTTGCGAACAACCGGATCAAGGCCATCCATTGGTTCATCGAGGATGAGAATGTCCGGTTTTGCCGCCAGAGCCATGATAAAGGCAATCTGACGCTGCCAGCCTTTGGAAAAGGATTGAATTTTCTTATTTACATCCACCTCAAACGCTTGGGCTAGATTCTTGAAGCGTTCCTCATCCCAGCTTGGATAGCAGCTCCTGTAAAAGCGGGCCATTTGCTTGGTGGTGTATTGTGGGAAAACGTATGGATGGTCTGGTATGTAAAATATTTTTTCTTTGAGGTGGATATTTTCAAAAACGGACTGCCCGTCAATCGTGACTTCCCCTTGCTCCTGCCGGTAAATACCCGCGAGGAGCTTGATGATGGTGGTCTTACCTGCCCCGTTTGAACCGATTAATCCATATATTGAACCTTTTTGAATGGTTAGGTTGACGTTTTCGACCGCGACGTGTCGATCAAATTTTTTAATTACGTTTTTCATTTCAATCATTACTTTTAGCCTCCCCCTTTTGAAGCATCAAGGTCTTGGATGAGAGAAATCAGTTCCTGCGCCGGAATCCCGAGGTACAAAGCCTCTAAGATTAATTTTTCCAGTTGCTTCTTCATTTCCGTGATTTTCTCCTTGTCTATAGCTTTTTGGTTTGGATTGACAAAGCTTCCTTTCCCTTTAAGGGAATAAATAAACCCCTGCGTCTCAAGCTCTCGATAAGCCTTTTGAATCGTATTCGGGTTAATGGAAAGCTCCGTTGCAAGCTGCCGGACAGATGGAAGCTGTTCATCAGGCTTGAGCAGCTCATTCATAATCAGTTCCTTCATCTTGTCCACCAGCTGTTCATATATTGGCTTACGGCTCCTCATATCCAGCTCAAACATAACTGGGTGCCCCCAATCTGTATTAACTGTACTATCATACATAGTACACTATGATTATATTCCATCCCTTTCCAAAAGGGAAGCCCTAATTTGGTATTTGCAGGAAAAAGGTGACAGGTACCGCGCGTGGGTATTGTCCACCTGAGGCTGACAAAATGCAAAAAGCTGGATAACCCCTATTGGATTATCCAGCTTTTTTATGTTGGTTTTTAAACTGTTTCCATACAAGCACCCACTAATAAAGGTGTCAGGCACTTTGTTCTATTATTCACCTATTCTATTTCTCATTCAAATATGCCCATGCATATTGTGCGTAGAGTTCGGCGCCGGTTGCAAGGGCGTCTTCGTCGATGTTGAATTTGCCATGGTGGTGGGCCCATTGTGTGTCTTTTTCAGGGTTGCCGCAGCCTACAAGAGCAAAGCTGCCAGGGGCCTCCATCATGTATTCACTGAAGTCTTCGCCGCCCATGGTTGGCTTTTCGAAGTAGATGACCTCCTCGCCAAACGCTTCGGAAGCGGTCTTTTGAACAAGCTTTGCACTGTACTCATCGTTGTTGACTGCTTGGGTGCCGTGAACGTAGTCAACTTTTGCCGTCGCGCCATAAATGGCAGCTACCTGCTCCGCATATTGCTTCAACTGGGTTTCAATATGATCTCTTACTGCCGGGTCAAAACAGCGGACCGTTCCCTCGATGTACGCATTTTCAGCAATCACGTTAAACCGCGTCCCGACGACCATTTTCCCAACTGTTAGAACGGCTGGTTGCTGCGGATCGACGGTACGTGAGACCACTGATTGCACATTCATCACAAAGGAGGAAGCCACAACCGCTGTATCAATACAAGCTTGTGGAATTGCTCCATGACCGCCTCTGCCTTTAAACGTGACGGTAAATAGGTCTGCGGACGCAAAGGATGGACCAGGATTGCAGGAAACCTTTCCTGTTGGCATCTGTGACCAGATATGGATGCCGAAAACATTATCGACCCCATTCATCGCCCCTTGCTTCACCATTCCTTTCGCACCTGTTGCCACTTCCTCGGCCGGCTGATAAATCAAACGGACATTACCTGGCAGTTCTTCTTTAATCTCATTCAAAGCCTTGGCGGCAATCAACAGCATCGCTGTATGAGCATCATGGCCGCAGGCATGCATTTTGCCATCTTCTTGCGACGCATATGGGAGCTCCTTATTTAATTCTTCTACCGTCAAGGCATCCATATCACCCCGCAGCCCTACGGTTTTACCAGGCTTCCCGCCTTCAATTGTAGCAATAACACCGGTCGGTTCTGTCTTCCGGTACGGAATACCAAGATTCTCAAGATACTCGCAAATAAAGGCGGTTGTCTTATATTCCTCCCAGGACAATTCCGGTTCACGGTGAAACTTTCTGCGCAACTCTACTAATTCTTCGTTATATTTTTGAATCGCTTCTTTAATTTTTGCATGAATCATAGCTATTCTGCCTCCGTTAACGTTTTTGCTGCTTCGTATAGAATCTCAACTGCATTGGCGATATCCTTACTGCTGGACCACTCTTCCGGACAATGGCTGAGCCCGTCCTTACTAGGAATAAATAACATAGCCACGTCGGTTACATCGGAAAGGACCATCGCGTCATGGCCCGCACCGCTGTTGATGGAGCAATAGGAAAGATTCAGTTCGCTGCATTTCTGTTTTAAAAGTGAAACAATCTCTTGATTCATCACTTTTGGCGGCATGTACAATTGCTGCTGGACTGTGGTCTTGATTCCATGGTCATTATAGGATTTTATCCATTCCATTACCCTTTCGACCGCATCAAGGACGCGTTCTTCTTTTCCTGATCGGATATCGACGGTAAAAACTACTTTATCAGGAATCACATTTGCACCATTCGGCCAAACATTGAGCCGGCCAGTGGTGATGACTGTTCCATCCCCTTCCTCGCAAGCGATTTCTGGGAATTTAGCAATCATTTGTGCAGCAACTACTAAGGCGTCTGCCCTTCGGTTCATTGGAGTGGTACCCGCGTGCCCTGCACGACCTTCAACCGTTACTTCCAATTGGGTTAATCCGACAATGGCTTCCACCATGCCAATTGGAATGCCCTTTTCTTCAAGGATTGGCCCCTGTTCGATATGTAGTTCCAAAAAGGCCTTCAGCGTTTTTGGATCCCTTTTTTTCGGCAAAGACGGGTCGAGGCCAATTTCCGTCATCGCTTCTACAGTGGTTTTCCCGTCTTTATCGGTAATCTTGAAAAATTCTCCCTCTGTCAATAAACCAGTTATCCCTCTCGATCCCATCAGTCCGCCACCAAATCTAGAACCCTCTTCTTCTATCAGGGCGACCACTTCCAATGGGTATTTGGGTGTCAGGTTATTTTCCGAAAAAAGACCGGCCACCTCAAGTCCAGCCACCACACCGGCAGGGCCGTCGTAGGACCCGCCGTTTGGTACGGAATCAAAGTGGGAACCGACGAGGACACTAGGTGCATCCTTTAACGTCCCTTCGAGTTTGCCAAAAATATTTCCTAAACCATCTTCGCGAACCTCTAGTCCGTATTCCTTCATGATTTCTTTAATATAATTCCGAGCCTGCAAGTCCTCTTTGCTATAAGTCAGCCGGGTCGTCCCTTTTCCCGGTGTGGCAGTGAATTGGCTCAAGACTTCTATATGTTTTTCGATTCTCTGCTGTAAATCGCTCAATGTTTTCCCCTCCAATTATTTCAGGAATCCAACAAAGATACCCGCTAAAACAACCGATACAATTGTCACTGTGATGAAACCACCCACTAGCATTGGCGGCAGCATTTGGTTTGTCAGCATTTCTCTTTCTTTCTCGTCATCCGTTAACGATTTGATTACCTCATTGGTAATGATATAGTCAGCCGGAAATCCGTATAAAGCAGTCAGAGAAACGGCAAACGCCATATTTTTGCTCACCTTCAAAATCTTGCCGGCGATAAATGAAAAGATATACATACCGATGACCGCTAAAATGATAGTTCCCACCAATGGGAATAAAATTTCCAACATCATGCTTGGTGTCGCTTGCTTTAGGCCGTCAAAAACAAACAACATCAACGCCATAATTGCTAGACCAAAACCATTGGCTTTTTGCAGAACTTGCTTTTCCAAAAATCCTACACTTGAGGCGATGACCCCAAACAATAAACATAGAACAAACGGGCTGATGGAAACAACCGGCGCGGCTAGCGTTGAAACAAGATAAGCAAGGTAAGCAACTAGCGCAAGTCTAAAGAACTTAAAGAAATCGGTGTTGTATTTATCAGGTAAATTTTTAAACAGCTTAAGCTCTGGTTTTGCAATTGCGGAAGCGGCTACCTCTGCAGCAGCATTTTCCTGTTCCTTAACTGCGGCAATTTCCCCGCTGCGGTACTGCTTCAAAAGCCTTTTTCCCTCTTTCTTTAACACGATTGAGGTGATTGGATAACCTGCAAACCCCTGAATAACATAGATAACAATGGCAAAAACGGATAGTGTTGCAAGGCCTGCTTCCTTTGCTCCCTCTGACATGATCAATGCAGAAACCACCCCGCCAACTAATGGCGGAATCGCAACCACGACTGTCTGAAAACCAAAAATAAGGCTGCCCACGGTCATCAACACAGCAATAATGCCTAGGATTCCTGATAGGGCGATAACAATCGTTTTCCACTGATTCTTCAATTCACGAAGGGATAGCAATGTACCCATATTGGTGATGAGCAAGTACATCATCATCGTCGCAACAACAGGCGGTACGCCGGAAATGGCTACGATATCTTTTGGAAAAAAGGTCCAATAACCGATCAGGAATAACACAGCACTGACAAATATCGATGGAATCCATGCCTTCGTCCGTACTGCAACAAGGTCTCCTACTAATAAAATGAATACTACTATGACTAAGGCTAGCATTTGTGACATAAAATCACTTCACTTTCTCTAAGATGGAATATTAATATTTCGCGTTGCTAAATTATTGTTATTAATAGAATAATAATATAATTTTATTTTTCAGTCAATTTATAATTTTTCCATTTTTCGAGTAACCGTTTTCAAAGCATTTACCCAATTACCTGCAAATTAATTGTTATTTTAGTATTTTTATAAAATTATTCCAAAAATATTTATAACCCAAAAAAATACAGCAGATGCATGATCCGCTGTATTAATAGGAGATGATATATTTTTGATCATTGGTTCCTTCAGTTGAAAAAACTCGTTCTATATATTTGATTCCATTATTGGACATAAGCATAACCGTCGAACTTCTTGTCCCATAATTCCCACTTTTGATAAACATCGGTGAAAGCATTCTTTCCATCTCTAATGACACGCCCGTATTCGGCAGTCGTTCATCCGGAGCAGGATCTGCATTATTGAGGAGAGTGATAAGCTGCTCTTCAAGGTCCTTTGGGTCTTCGGTTACGATGTTTGACAGGCCTGCCTTCCCTGTTATCACCTTCGGCCACTCGGTATTAAGAAGATGGTTACTGACCCCATAAATGCCCGGCTCAAGCTTTTGAAGCTCTTGTCCAATGTTAGAATAATAATAAAGCCCCTCGGCATCTCCAGCCAGCAAGTTGTAGCCGGGATACTGCTCCTTTGTTTCTGACAGCTTTTGCATGTAGCTTTCAATGGTCCCATTATAATTCAAGGCATCCGCCACCAGTTCCCCCCGTGACCGTTTTCCCTCGGCAACCTCTTTTGGATTACGATAGTTGGTCAATGCGGCAAACCGCCCTCCCCGGGTAACGCCCATCCAAGTTCCCATTTTCTCCAGGTCCCTTCCGGCAAGGATATCCGGCTCATCTTTCCAAAAATGGGCGGGGGCAGTCGGTCTTTTATAAAACTCATCTCGATTGGCAGCCACAATCAACTGATGCTTAGGGTGGACCTTATACGCAAAAAGAATTAAACACACGAATCATCACAGCCTTTTTGAAAAATTTCCCTTCTCCTATTTTAACGGTTTATCACCTTATCCGCCATGTTCTTGATAAAACTCAATTAAACGTTTGATTAGTTTCGCAAAGCCTTATGTATCAAGTATTCCAGCGTTTCAATCAAACGTTTGGTTAGTTTTTTCCTCTCATTTCTCAAATCTACACAAACGTTTAATTAATTTTTTCCGTCCGACCTAAAAGTCCAATCAAACGTTTGATTAGTTTCCCCAGCCCGTATGTGCCAAGCATTCCAGCATTTCAATCAAACGTTTAATTAGTTTTTCCCACAAAAAAGAGACTCCCTGAATAGACAGTCCCTTATACCAATCTTTTATTCTGCCAGCGGCAGTTTAATTACCACTACTGTTCCTTCGTTTTGTTTGCTTGAGTACGAAATACTTCCTTTATGCTGCTTGATGATCTTGTGGCAAATCATGACACCCAGTCCGGTTCCTTTTTCTTTTAAACTATAAAACGGTTCACCTAACCGCGGCAAAAGCTCTTCCGGGATCCCGCAGCCATGGTCCCTGATTTGGACAATACATTCGTCGGCATCCCCTTTACGGAGATAAATCTCGATATTACCGCCCTGGGGCATTGCCTCCATGGCGTTTTTTAAAATGTTCAGGAATACCTGCTTCAATTGATTTTTCTCACAAATAATCGGAAATGGTGCTTCCTCGAACAAAGTGTTCATTTGAATACCGTTCATAAGGGCCTGAGGAGATAGAAATTCAATCGTATTTTCAATCAATTCCCGTAAATCTGCCTGGCTGAGATTGACCGCCTGCGGTTTACCTAACGAAAGCATCTCGCTTGTAATCGTTTCAATCCGTTCAAGTTCACCCAGCAGCAAATCACTATATTCAAGATTATTGTTACCAGCCTTATAAAGCTGAACAAAGCCCTTAATGGTCGTAAGGGGATTCCGTATTTCGTGGGCTACCCCTGCAGCCAGCTCTCCAACAATAGAAAGCTTCTCGGATTGCAAGAGAATCTCTTCGGCCTTTTTCCGTTCTGAAATATCCCTGCTGACAATGACAAGGTGCTCGATTAAATTATTTTTTCCTCTAACAGGCATACAGCGGGATTCAAACTCAATCCAACGGCCGTCCTTGTGAAGGAAACGGACCTCCATTGACTGTGCTTCTTCTTTTTCAAACAGCCTTTGGACGTTTTTTCTAAAAAATCCAACATCATCAGGATGAATGAAATGGCAGAGTTCTTTCCCTTCCAATTCTGAAAGCTGATATCCCAGGACTAGCTCATGTGACGGGGAAAAATAAGTAATCGAGTGATCCTTCCACATTACTTTGATTAGGTCCGATGTATTTTCGGCAATCAGCCGATACTTTGCTTCGCTTTCTTCGATCATCTTATACGTTTCTGCCAATCTTTTATTTAATCGATAAAGCTTCAGATAGGATTCAATCAGGATCACACCCGAAATGACCCCCAGCATCACGAACAGAACATATTGAAGATGAAACAAGGGCTTATCTCGAAAAATATGAAATAGGATTGGTACATCTATGACATAAATAACAGCATAAATGACAAATAATATAGCGCTTTTTTTCACTGCAGAAAAGCGGGCTATAAACAAATGGCTGATGCAAAAACCTGCCGTAATGATAAGCCAGCCAATCACTGGTATAACCCACTGCCCTCCTGCCATCAGTCTTGCGGTTAATGAAAAAACGGCCGTAACCAATCCGCCGACCGGCCCCAGATAAGCAAAACTGATAATAACAGCAGCATAGCGGATATCGTAAACGTAGCCATTCTGATGGATTGAAATTGCAACAAGAATAGCCGCTACAATTCCCGCATAAAGACCATATAGTATAGTTCTATGCTTCACCTGTTTCATGATATTAAACGATTGAAGCACCAAAGGGATACATACAAGGACAGAAAAAAGTGACAGATTAACAATGTAATCTAATAGAACCAACGGACTCCCACCTAAAAACTAGTATATTCATATCATAAACCAGACTGTCTTTCATTGGAATAGTTACCTTTAGGTGGAATTTTCCAATAAATGAATAATCTCCATATGCATTAGCCAGCCAATTTGATGCCTTGAGGAATCTGGATGATAAAGCGGCTTCCTTTTCCCAGTTCACTGTCGACTTTTATGGTCCCGCTGTGGGTTTCCACAATCCATTTGGCAATCGAGAGCCCCAAACCATGCCCTTCTGTTTGCCGAGTCCTCGATTTATCAGCCCGGTAAAAGCGCTCAAAAATATGGGGGATATCTTCCTTTATGATTCCTATCCCGGTGTCCTCGACGACCATTCGCAGCCCCTGCCCGTCCTTTTCAAGACGGAGATGGACTTCCCCGCCGTTTGGGGTGTATTTAATGGCGTTGTCCAATAGTATATATAAAAGCTGTGATAGTCTGTGCGGGTCGCCAATGATATTCAAGGTTTCTGGCGCACTCAGCGTAAAAATGATCTGTTTGGAAGCGGCAAGGGCTCCAACAGATTCGATGGCTTTATCAGCAAGCGACCGGAAATCAAATTGTTCTGCCCGTAATTCAATCGTATTCGTGTCCGAACGGGCCAATGTTAACAGGTCACCGACCAAATGATTCATCCGCTTGACTTCCTGCCTCATGTTCGTGAGGATCCTGTCCAGAAAAGCCTCAAATGACCAGATAAAGATCGGAAAACACAATGACAATAAAGATGGCACGAAATAGAATCAACAGCCCGCTTTGACTTCTCTCCCATGCATAAATGCAGGGGATTCTTTTTCAAACCTTCATCAAGGTTGCCTTTCGGCCTGAGCCTCCGGGTCTTACTGCCTCTCCAGTTCATTACGACATGTGGTTAAAACCACATACCGCAGCCCAATCATAGGCACTACGCCACTGTTAGCTTGTACTTCTTGCTTTTGACAATCGGTACAAGATTCACTCGACGATACTTTGTATTTTCGATTTTAGGAAGGGTTCTTCCTTTCGTTATTTCCCTATTCAACCCTTTGTCCAATATGTTTATGGCACCCACTACATCACGATGGCCTTTTTCTCCACACGGACAGTTAAAATTACGACTACTCTGTTTAGAGTACGTTCCGCATTTCGGGCAGGTCCCTGAAGTGTAGCTCTCTTCTTGCATTATAACCTCAGTCCCTATCAATTTCAGTTTATAGGTGATTAATCTTGTCAGCCTTCCGAAACTCCAATTGGATAGTTGTTGCCTTTGTTCATTTCTGGTTTTTCTCTTTTTCTTCGTTCCTCTTTGAACACCCTCAGGTGTACCAATGAAAAGCGTCTTAATTTGGTTCTCTTCGCACCAATTCACTGCTTGCTTAGAGATACAATGTTCGATGTATTCGATTTTTCGTTCCATTTTTTCTAAAAAACGGCGTTTGCGAAGAATCAATTTATAACGAGCATTGGAACCTTTTTGTTTTTTACTAATTTTCTTTTGGAGTTTTGCTAAAGTTTTATTTCTTAATCGGTGCAAAGAACGAAGCTCTTTTCCAGAAATGATGAAGTGATTTTTACCGTTAGAAAGCGTAATGGCGTGAATGATACCTAAATCTCCGCCAGCATTGTTTTCACCTGCCACTTTTCCTCTTTTTGTCAATTCCACACCCAAGTGAAGCCAATATTCATTTCGGTGCCAAACGATCTCTGCATTCTTAATCGAACCGAAATCAATATGCTTCGGTTTTTTAACATACAGCGGTTTTTCTTTTCCGCCATTACTAAATTTTAAGTACCCATTTGATTCTAAACTTATGGCTGATTTTTTGTATTTCACAGAGAAGAAACGCTTGTACTTCCATGGATACTTCCAATTTTTATTTCCAGCGTCCCGTTGTTTTTTTGTACGTTCACACGTTTCTTCATGTAATTCGATGATAGCTTGGATGGTTTGAGAATGAAGAGTGTGAGATTTAGCATTAAACCATTTTTTCTTATCTGATGCATTCGTCCAAAGTTTGTAAACATCATAGAGCCACCAATGAAGATCCAAAATGTCATTCCAAAGTCTGGCCGATTCTATTCTTAATCTGTCAACCAATTCTCTTTCACTTTCAGTTAAACGCAATGGAAATTTTCTAATTAGAATGTCTCCAGACGCCTCTTTTTTCTTCTTCTTTTTCAGACTCATTTTCTTCACCTCCCCTATGTTAAATTTACCGTATAGAACATATATTTGTATACAAAAAAGAGCAAGAGTTTGCGAGATTCCACAAAAAATGAGGCTTATATCCCCGTATTTAATTAGGGATTTTACGCCTCATTTTGGTAAATTATCTTAAAAAAATCCTCTTTTCTAATATATTGTTGCTTTTAAATATAAAAACTTCTTCAAGTAAGAAGGAATAACTAACTGGCTCGGTATAAGTGACCGAACACTTAAAAAAATCAGGGGACCTGTCTCATACAGCCTTTCTATGCGCTCCAATGCATGATAAATTCAGCGGTACGTTGCATAGAATCAAAAACAACATATTTACAAAAACAGCAAAAAAATATCCCTCCGCAAAATAAGAAAGAGCCATAAAACGTTTTAATTTTCTACTATATGTTAATGTCTATAACATGTCCACGCGCGGTGCCTGACACCATCATTGAGTCAATTTTATATACCCTACCTTTTCAACTAGTTCCTGTCCTTGCGGGCCCTGCATCCAGTCAAGGAAGGGTTGGATATTTGGGTATGCGTTGTCTTTGAGTGTGATGGCGTAGAGTGTGGCGGTGAATGGATATTTGCCGGTTGCGATGTTTTCCGCATTTGGTTCTATCTCATTTATTGCTAACAGTTTGATGTCCGGATTTTCTTTCATTCCCGTTGCAAAAAAGCGAAATGAGAACCCGATTGCATTTTGATAGTTTCGATAGTCGGCCACTTGTTCGATAATCCCGCCCATTCCTTCGGGAACATCCTCCTTTAGAGGCTTCATAATCTTTGTATCTCCCATTATTTTTTCCAAAAGGGTTTGGCTGCCGGAGTTTTTCGGGCGCTGGAAGGCAATGATTTTTTCGGAGTCTCCTCCAATCTCGGACCAACTTTTGATTTCTCCCGAGTAGATTCCTTTAATTTCCGAAACCCTTAAGCTATCTACCTTATTTTTCGGATTCACAAAAAATACAAACGCTTCCTTGCCAATTGGGGTCATCACTAGCTCTTTTCCAGCCTGCTTCGCCATTTCCCGTTGCTCCTTAGATGGCTCAGCCCCAAAGTAAATGTCTACTTCTCCCGATAATAAGCGTTCATAGGAATAAATGGTGTTTGTAAAGCTGACAACCTCCCTGCTTTCACCCATCACTTTTTCAATATTTTCATAAGTTGCGAGGGCAAAGGCGGAATAAACCGGAAAAGCCGCTTCCGCTCCATCAAGAACAGGCATTTCCAATGGGTTCGAAATGATAAAAGTCGATTTTGTGTTAAGCTTAGGCAATTTGTTGTTAGGATTCATTACCTCATAAGGGGTTAGGTCCGTGCTTGAATAGCCACCGGCAAATTTAAAGCCATAGGATGGCAATACAGTTTGGCTGCGATACCATTGAACAGCTGAACCAGCTCCTATTGCCAAAAGGATCACCGCTAAAATGGATAGTAACTGCCTCTTCTTGGTGAAAACAGCAGTGAATTGTACCTTTCGAGTAGCCGCTGCTATAATAACTCCAATAGTAAATGAAAGCTCGTAGGCCAGCGGAGCCCATAAAAACAGCCTTCCCTCGCCGCCAAACATAGCGACAAAGTAAATCGGTGCATAGGCGATATGAAAGATGCAATAGAACAACCATGAATTCGCCCCGTAAAACCCGCCGTTAATCAGCATAAAAACGGCCCACAGCACTGCAGTATAGGCAAGTGGAAGCGGGATTAGGACAATATACTCTTTTAATTGGCACAATCTTAGCAGTTTCCTGCTAGCAAAAAATCCTGTCAGACTACCGCCCGCAATCAGAACAGACAGCAGGATTTCCATTAGCATTTCAAAATTCCCCATTAGCGGCAGTGCTAAGAAAGAAATCACTAGTGGCACTACACCAAAATACAAGATGATGAAAAGCAGTTTTTTCCCCATTTTAAGCCCCCTTTTATAAAATAGAACTCCCAATATATTTTAGTGTAATTTTACACTTTACTACTCCGTTTAGCAATATGATTTTTCCTAAAATTAACATTAAAAAAGACTCCACCACTTTCGGAAGAGTCTGTTCTTCATTACTATTTTACTTATTTAACAGCTTCAGAACCGTATCCAAAACGACATTGACCCCTTTTTCACAGTCTTCCCAGGCAGTCAGTTCTTCCTCGCAATGGCTTTTTCCATTGATGCTTGGAACAAACAGCATCGCTGTTGGAACGTAACCCGCAATAAACTGGGCATCATGCCCAGCGCCGCTGACCATTCGCTTATGGCTATACCCGAGCGTTTCCGCGGATTGTTCCAAAGAAGCGCACAGTTCAGGCGCAAACCAGACCGTGTCACGCTCCCAAAGTTTTGTTACCTTTACCTCACAGCCTTCATTTAGGCCTTGGTGCGGCAGCCCTTGAACAAAATCCTTAAAGCTGTTGACGATGTCCATGTCCTTATGGCGTGCTTCTAGCGTAAAGACCACTTTGTTAGGAATAACGGTATGGATGCTTGGATAGACGTTGACCCTGCCGATGGTGAAAACAAGATCGGAGTCCAATGCACTTAGACGTTTACGGGTCTCATTAATTAGGTTGTTGGCGGCAAATAGGGCATCCTTGCGCATGCTCATCGGAGTTGTTCCGGCATGGTCCGATTCACCGGTTACCTCTATTTCAAAGCAGGCCATGCCCACGACGCATTCAACGACACCGATTGTGCGGGCCTCTTTTTCAAGGATAGGGCCTTGCTCGATGTGTAGTTCCAAAAAGGCTGTTGCTTCTTTAAGACGATTTTCTTCACTGCCTTCGTATCCAATTGCCTTAAGGGCCTCCTCAAAGGTTATACCCTCTGAATCTTTCTTTTGCAGCATGGCAGCTTTGTCAAATTTCCCGGCAAGAACACCTGAAGCCATCAGCGAAGGCTCGAATCTTGCTCCCTCTTCGTTTGTGAAGTTTACGATTGTAATCGGGTACTTGGGTTGGATTTTATGATCAACGATTGTTCGCACGACCTCCAGCCCCGTCACGACACCCAAAACACCGTCAAACCGGCCGCCTTTTTTGACCGAATCAAGATGGGAGCCAATCAGAATAGGAGGCTTATTTTCCGTTCCGGGCAGTGTCGCGTACATACTGCCCATGTCGTCGACCTTCACAGTCATCCCCAGATCCTCACAGCATTTGCGGAAATAACCTCTTGCCGCACGGTCCTCTTCCGATAAAGAAAGACGGGTGACACCATTGTTTTCCGTTCGGCCAAACTGGGCAAAACGTGCCAATTCTTCTTTAAGTCTTTCTCCATTAATCAACAGCTTTTGTTTTTGCATTTAAACACTCCCCTTATAGATTGATAACATTTTTATAAATCTCTTGGAGAAGAATTGCCTTTGTGTTAAAAATGCCCCTTAAACATTACAGGAATATTCAGTTATTTTAATTATAGTCCAGCTAAACAATATTTCACTAGACAGTTTCAAAAATAAAAACGGATAACCGACTAGGGCTATCCGTTCATATAAATTACTCTTCGTGAAATCCGATGAATCCCATAGAAGCATTCGAATCGTTGTCATCCCACGATTGTTTTTTCTGTTTTTGCTGGATGGATTTTAAATCGGCACAGAGGCGCGCGATGTCGACCTGCTGTTCATAATGCCATTGAAGCGCAATGGAGGTGTACAGTTCGTTCAACTGTGCATAGGAAAAGTCCTTCGATGTCTCGACGACCTCCCTTATTTCCTCCTCTGATAAGATTCGGTCAAGCTTTTTCGCCATTAAATACTGATAGCGAAGCTCTTTTGTCGGCAGTTTGATTTCATAGGCGCGGTCAAACCGGCCGGAGCGGTTCATTAGGGCCGGGTCAATTTTTCCCGGATAATTCGTCGTGCCGATTAAGAAAACACCCTCTTTAGAGGTAGCTCCATCGAGCGTATTCAAGAATACCGAGCGGACTCCTGCTGGCATTGAATCAATATCCTCAATCACCAGTACCATTGGAGCCAGCTTCAAAACCGAACTGAACACTTCTTTAATCGTATAGCTCGAGGTATATTCGGTAATCTGCCAATAGGCCACCGGGGCATTGATGCTGCTGGCAATTGATTTTACTAATGTTGTTTTGCCGTTGCCGGGACTGCCGTATAACAGAATCCCTCGCTTGTAAGGGATATCATACGTCTTGAAAAACTCACCGCTATCTGAGAAGAATTCGTCAATCGACCGGAAGATTTCCTTTTTCAAGGGTTCTTCAAGGAAAACGTCCTCTCTTCTTACCAAACTATTAATGCTTTCGATGTCTGTCTCCACACCATCTTCGGTATCCGTATAAACGGTCACGTAGTTTTTAATATAATCCCGCTTTCTTTTTAGAACATATTGCAGGAAAGAAACCAAGCATGCGTCATTTTCGGCAAAAATAAGATCGCGGTGGAGCTCGCCATCACTTTGAAAGGTTAGCACCCTGGATAAGGCAACCCGATAGGCTGGATAGTAGTAAAGACCATTCGCAATCCGCGGCTTGATGATAAACTCCAAGGCTTTATCCGTATGGTTGGAGGAAATCGTCCGGGTCTCACCCTCCTTATAAACATAGCTTAGAAGCCGTACCTCGGGGGATTCCACCTTCAAATCTTCCTCAAGAATCTCCCAAATCTCATTGGAGGTGTCTTCATCGGAATACATATTGAAGTCCACGCCCACTTCCTCATGAAGACGATATTGAATCGTGGAAATTATTTTTCCATAATCGTAATAGTAAGGTAATTCTGTGCGGTCCATTTCCCCTGTATTAAAAAGCACTTTATTGTTTTTCATCCGGCTCTCCTTTTTCAAAAATCTTACAATAAATATATCTCTTAATTAGGTTAATAGTCTAGTGGATTTCTTTTCCGGATTAGGTCTTTTGGAACTATCTAGATAAGCCGCTGCATGACAGCATTTTTTTCCATCCAACATTTGATTCTTGTAATATTAGTGAATATACCTTAAAATTGGTTGCATAAAAATACACACAGAATCGAAGGAGTTACATCATGTCACAGACAAAAAATGTAGATTCAGAGTTAAAGGCTTGGGCCATCGAGCAGCGCCGACATTTTCATATGAATCCGGAGCTGTCCGGGCAGGAATACAATACCTCCGCCTATGTAAAAGAAAAATTGGCGGAATTCGGCATCCCTTTGGATGACAGATTTTCAGGCCCAAGCGTAGTGGCCTTTTTTAAAGGAACGGAAGGCAACAAGACGATTGCCTTAAGGGCCGACATGGATGCCCTGCCACTCCAAGAGGAAGGGGACAAGCCTTATATTTCCAAGGTTCCAGGCGTCATGCACGGCTGCGGCCATGACGGCCATACGGCGGTTTTGCTAGCGGCAGCAAAATGGATGAGCAATCACCCTGATTTGGTGAAAAATAATATCCGCTTGATTTTTCAAAGCTCAGAGGAGGCCTCGCCAAGCGGCGCCCAGAAGCTTGTGAAAGAAGGAGTACTGGACGGGATTGACGCGATTTATGGAATCCATCTGATATCACGCATGCCTATGGGAAAGGTTGGCTTTGCCACCGGCTATGCGATGGCTTCCTGTAATGATTTTGATATTAAAATTGAAGGTAAAGGCGGACATGCAGGCTATCCGCATGATACGGTCGACCCAATTTATATTGCCAGCCACTTGATTCAGGCTTTCCAATCCGTTGTCAGCAGGAATTTGCATCCATTACATGCAGGCGTTATTTCATTTGGTGGGATGCAGGCAGGAAATTCCTACAATGTCATTCCTCACGAGGTAACGTTGAAGGGGACAATCAGGGCGTTGACCTTTGAGGCAGCCGAGCTCATGCACGAGAAAACGGCCCAGCTGACAGAGTCCATCTGCGCAAGCTTTGGGGCTAAAGGACATTATCAATTTATCGAGGGAACCCCTCCGTTGTACAATCACCCGGAGGCATGTGAATTTGCTCGCAGTGTCATTGAAAATACCTTCGGAGCAGATGCCTTCTTGCCAATAGATCCTGTATTAGGAGCCGAGGATTTCTCCTATTACCTGAAAGATAAGGTCGGGGCCTTCATCAACGTCGGGATGCAAAGTGAAAAAAGCCAGTATCCGCACCACCACCCGAAATTCGATATTGACGAAGAAGCTATCCCAACCGCTATCGAACTTATGATCCAACTTGCGCTGCAGGCATAGATTAGAGAGGTTTAATAAGGAATAAAAAGAAGCCGAACCCCAAAAGTAACATTTGGGGCTCGGCTTTTTATATTAGGTGTCCACCCTAGGCGGACAAATATCCACGAGCGTTGCCTGACACCTGTGCTTATGCTTCAACGATATCCGGCTGTTTGTAGGTGTCTATATCGAATTCGCCTGTTGCTTTGCTAGTGAGGACGCCAGCTGTCATGGCTCCGCTGACGTTTAGGGCGGTACGGCCCATATCAATGAGCGGCTCAACGGAGATAAGCAGGCCGACGATGGCGATTGGCAGGTTCATCACGGATAGCACGATGAGGGCTGCGAAGGTCGCACCGCCGCCAACACCGGCAACACCGAAAGAACTAATTGCGACGACAAGTATAAGGGTCAGAATAAAGCTTAGACTCGTCGGATCGACCCCGGCAGCCGGTGCAACCATGACAGCCAGCATTGCTGGATAAATCCCGGCACAGCCATTTTGCCCAATGGTCAGTCCGAAGGAGCCTGCAAAGTTTGCAATCCCTTCAGATACCCCCAAATCCTTCGACTGGGTTTTAATCGTCATCGGCAGCGTTCCCGCACTCGTTCGTGAAGTGAACGCAAAGGTTAACGTTGGCAATGCTTTTTTCACATAGTTAAATGGGCTTAATTTTGCCGCCATTAAAAGCAATAGATGCACAATAAACATAATGATGAGCGCTACATAGGAGGCGATTACAAACGTCCCTAATTTCACAATCGCGTCGTAATCGCTTGTTGCAGCCACCCTCGTGATAATCGCAAGAATCCCATATGGTGTCAGCCGGAGCACCAGGGTGACCACTCTCATAACGATCGAATAGACGGTATCAATGATTTTTGCAAAGAATTCCGCATGATCCGGTTCTTTTCGTTTTACCCCGAGATAGGCAATCCCGATAAAGGCGGCAAAGATGACCACCGCGATTGTTGAGGTTGCTCGGGCGCCTGTAAGGTCTTGAAACGGATTACTTGGGATGAAATCAACGATTTGCTGCGGTAATGTCATATTTTCCACGGTCGGAACCCGTTCCTCCAATTGTGCAATACGGGCCTTCTCTGCATCTCCTTGGGTCAACTGAACGCCGTCTAAATTAAATCCTAGGGCAGAGCCAATTCCGATGGCTGCCGCAATCGCCGTCGTCCCCAGCAGGATACCAATGACAAGGACACTGATTTTGCCAATGTTTTTGGATAATTTCAGTTTCGTAAATGCCCCGACAATCGAGACAAAGATCAACGGCATTACTACCATTTGCAGTAGTTTGACATAACCGTTTCCGGCAATATTAAACCATTCAATGGAACGGGCCAGCACTTCAGATGTCGTACCGTAGATGGCATGAAGAATAATTCCAAAAATAATACCTAAGCCAAGCGCCGTGAAGACACGCTTGGAAAACGAAGCATGCTTCCTTTGCATTTGGAACAACCCGAACATGAGCAACAACAGAACAGCAATGTTTACAATGATCAGAATGGTATTCATGTTAGTCCTCCCTTTAAAAGTTGTGGGAAACAGTATTCTACACATTCCAATGCGCCAAGTCGGAATTCCGTTTTTAAAACCATCAAACGTTTGATATTACATAAATATGTATGGAAGAATGTTAAAATTCCATTACAGAAACGGTGTAATCGAATAAATTTTTTAAATGGAAACTCGCCGATTGGCGAGTCCGATAGGACGAAGACAGAGGCGTAGTTGAATTTCCTATTAGCTAAAAGAAAAAAACTGACCTGCCGCGAAGCAAGTCAGTTAAATAGTATGTTCTTAAAGTGGATTTATATCGTTACTCGTTGTGCTGAGTTTCTCCAACTTCTTATTTCTAAAGTAATAGAACAAATAGCAAATTAATAAGAAGCCTAGTCCAATCAGGAGCCCTGTCAGCTGGGTTGGGTCAAAGGCCAGGAATATTAATATGGATACACAGAAGATGATGCAAACGAGTGGAACTAGAGGATAGTAGCGAACCTTAAATTGCAGGTCTTCCAATCTTCCGCCTGCTTGCAAGAACTTGCGCCTGAACATAAACTGGGACAGAGCGATCCCAATCCACGAGATAGTAACAGAAATACCGGCAATGGACATGAGCAGCACAAACACTGTATCTGCCGCCAACACGCTTGTAAGCAGCGACAATAACGAGAAAATCATCGTAAACACAAGGGCTGCGAACGGCACTTTCCGTTTGGATAATTTTCCGAAATACTTTGGCGCCATATCGTCATGCGCCATCGCCCAAAGCAGCCGGGTGGAAGCATAAATACAGGAGTTCCCCACCGAAAGAATTGCAGTTAAAATAACAAAGTTCATAATATCAGGAGCAAATGGGATTCCCGCCATATCCATTAGCGTTACGAACGGGCTTTCCAGCAGGCCAAGTTCTTTCGTTGGAAAAATAGCCGATAAGATAATAATAGAAGCGATATAAAAGACGATAATTCTAAAAAGGACATTTCGAATGGCACGAGGTATATTCTTCTGAGGTTCTTCACTTTCGCCGGCGGCAATGCCGATTAATTCTGAGCCTTGGTAGGAAAAAATAACATTCATCATGGTGACAAAAATAATTGTCAAGCCTGCTGGAAACAGCCCTTTGGGAGCGAGGTTTTCCATAAATGGTGCCGGTCTGTCTTCAAGCGGAATGATGCCAAAAATAGCCGCTGCCCCGATAATAATAAAGAAAATTACGGCTACGACCTTAATACCTGCAAACCAATATTCGGCCTCAGCAAATCCCCTTGTGGTCAGGGCATTAAGGACAAATAACAAGGCGATGAAAATGGCGCACCAAATCCACACTGAAACACCCGGAAACCACCGCTGCATCAAGATACCTGCAGCTGTAAATTCCACTCCCGCAGTGGTAGCGGAGCCAATGAAATACATCCAGCCTAACGAGAAACCGGCGGCTGGATTAATAAATTTGCTGGCGTATGTTTGAAAGGAACCTGTAACCGGCATATAGACCGCAAGCTCTCCCAGGCACACCATTACTAAATATAAAATAAGGCCGCCAAATAAATACCCTATTAACGCCCCGCCTGCTCCTGCCTGGTTAATCGTGTAGCCCGCATTTAAAAATAACCCGGTACCAATGACACCACCTAACGAAAGCATAAACAAATGACGCCGTTTCATTGACCTGCTTAACTGGTTCTTTTGACCTTCTTGTTCCATCTTTGCCCCCCCTTTTTTAGCGGTGTCCAACCCCACGTGGACAAAACACCCATTTGTCCACGCGCGGTGCCTGACACCCATTCCAATAACATTCATTAATTCCTAGCAGCGAACCTTTTTCTCAGCCAGCATTTTGACCATGCCTTCGACGAGGGCTGGCACTTCTTCGAAGGCGTTTTTGATGTGAAGGCGTTCGGTTCGTTTGTGGGCATCTTTGCCGAATGGTCCGACGTTTAGAACCGGTGCATGGAGCTTGGTCATTTCATCGAATGGGATGCTGTAGCTTGTTCCCCAAACCGGTGTGTTCTCTTTAAATACGGTCCAGCCCTCCCCGGCATCCTGGTAATTGACATAGCTTAGATCGCTGATTCCATTAAAATAATGGACTTGGTTGACAGGCAGACCAAACTTTTCGAAACCGCGTTCCTTCACGTATGAAATACACTTTTTCACTAATTCATTTTCTGATGAATTTACTGCCGGATAATATGGCGGTGCATACAAGAGGACAATCGCCGGTGCGAGTTCTTGGCACTCAATGATTAACGCATCCGCAATTCGGAAGGATTTTTCCCGGTCGTCCCATTCCTCCCTTTTCTGAATCGCAGCTTTGATTCCCGCAACATACTCATCACCAAATTTTCGAACCGCATGCTTTTCCAAGTCTTCGTAACGGAGCACGCGGACGTCTCCTACCGGAGTGACAGTCTGCTCTTTGCAAATCTCATGATAGGCCTGGTTGCAAGCTTTAGCTGCATCTGAAGTCACCTTTTCAAACATATTCATAATTTCTTCGGCGTTTCGCTGCATTAAAAATACATTATATAAAGCTGCCGAACGGTACGGTGTTTGAACAGAGTACTCCGATCGCAAATCCTTTTGCTGCAGTGTCACCGGAAGGGGCGCCCTCTCTCCCATCACCGTTTCCTGCAAGCTTAAGTTCCACTCCATCCGCTGTGTTAAAAAGGAAGCGATATACGGGGCCGTAATGCCGCTGAGCGGTTGCCCCACATGTGTTTCTTTTCCGTAAAATAAAGCGGATGGCATGATTTTGCCGATTGAACCTGAGTACACATAATAATTTCGGTCACCTGGCTCCTGGGTAAAGACCGGCTCACCGTTTAGGAAAAGCTTAAAGGTTAGCTGATGCTTTTCCTTTAATTCTAATAATTTTGGAACCGCGGCCCGCATTCCCGAAGAATTCACTTCTTCATCCGGAACCGTCAGGAGCAAGAGATTAATCGGCCATTGCTCGACCGAAGCTTTTTCAATCAGCCCCATATGCATGACCAGACCCATTTTCATATCCATCGTGCCCCTGCCAAATAGGTACTCTCCTGATAAAAGATCTTCCCGGGCCTCTGCCGGCAATTCATCGATTCGGGAATGGAGAAGCTTCGTTAATTCCTCTGGCCGGTATGCATACTCCTGAAGGTCTCCGTATTCTTCGGTATTCACCGTATCAAAATGACTAATCAATACAACCGTTTCCGCGGCACTCGGGTGTTTATATAAAGCGGTTACAAAGCGGCGGCCCAGATCGGCATCATGAAGACCCAAGTGTTCTGGATTTTCTTGAAAATATGCCAAATCTTTAAGCTTCGCCATCACCTTGGAAGGAAATTCACGCTCTCCCTCCGTCAGCGTCATACTTTTCCAGCTTACTACTTCACATAATAGCTCCCGCAAAGCTTTCGGTGTTCCCCACTTAAGCTGTGTCATTGCTTCCAAACTCCTTCACTCACAATTTTTAAAATCTTAGTGACAAGCAGCTCAAACCGCCGTCTAATTTCCTGAATTCCGAAGTATCCAGCTCAATCGTCTGATAGCCGGCTTCCTCAATACTTTGTTTAGTTTGCGGATAGCCTGACGGGATTATAACGTAGTCGTTTATGCGAATACAGTTCGCTGCATACTCCTCTTCCGGAGGCACAATAATTTTTTTGTAAGAATTGAAATCAGGGTGATCGACAAATTCACCAGCCGCCACAATGGTTTGATTTCCCAAATAAGCAATTCCGGTTTTTAAATGGAAAAACTTCTGAAGCGGTACAATGGTAGCTTTATAGTTTTCAGATTCTAAGATTAGTTTCAGCTGCTCGGCGCCTTCCTGGTTTGTCCGGGCGGAAATGCCGATATAAAAATGGTCTTCAGCTTGTAAAATATCGCCGCCATCGAGTGTACCTGGCGCTTTAATATAGTAAATTTTATCGTAGAAGGATTTGATGGCCGGCTCCATGTCATGGATTTCTCCGTTTCTTGACTCAGCGCCTGGATTGGTAATAACCGCAAATTCCGGGGTTAAAACAGCTGTATCTTCCACAAAGGTGGAGTCCGGAAACTGGTCATTGCTTGGCAGGACAGTTACTTCAGTCCCGCACTTTTTAAGTGCTTCAATATAAGCATCGTGCTGCTCAAATGCTTTTTCCAAAATCGGTTTGCCAAGGTCTGAGGTAGTTAAGCCATTAACGTAAGTCGTTCCAGGTCTTTTGACAATTGTATGATGGAACAATTTTGTTCCTTCTGTTGATTTCAACGCAGATTCTTTTAACATTTTTTCATCCTCCAATTTCTTATTCTCGTTCCACTGGGCATGTCAGGCAGGTCGGGCCGCCAGTCCCTAAATAAGAGATTTCGTTTCCGTCATATTCATAGACAGTTGCTCCGGCATTGATTAATTGCTGTTTCGTGAAAGGGTTTCCGGAAACCATCATACAAACCCGAGGTGCCAGCGCGAGCACGTTGCAGCCAAGTCTTAGGTACTCATCTTCGGGTACCTCAACCAGCCGGAAGCCCTGTTTAATAAGCATTTGTCTGAGAAACACAGGCATCAATCTTGAATAGACTACTGCCAAATCTTTGTCCACGATACTGATTATGGACATTAGGTGCAGACACTCGTTCTCCCCTTGGTCATGCGGCAGCTGCACGACAATGACCTCTTCGACTTGATCTGCGACCATCTCTTTAATTTGCCGGATAGCTTCATCATTTGTCCGGTAGCCACGTCCGATTAACAGTGTGCGGTCATCAAGCCAGACAAGGTCTCCCCCGTCGGCAACTGCCTCGCCCGTCAATTCTCCTACTATCGGAATCTCTTTTTCTTGTAAAAAATCTTTGTAAACCTCTGCCTCCGTCTGCCGCAATGTTTTTCCTGATTTCAAAATGATGGCGCCCTTTGGCGTAAATTTAACGGGATCATGGGCATAGAGTGAATCCAATCCAACCCGTTCCGAGACAGGCAAAAACTCAATATTTCCCACATGCTCCTTGATGATGGCAATAAACTGCTCATATTCATGCTGAGCCTTTAGAAAATCCGGTTCATTAATATAGTTGAATCTTTTCCATTCCCTACCTAAATGTTCTTGACTGATAAAAGCGTCTTTCGGATGTTTGACGATGACTCTGTTGAGCTTCTTATACATGGACGTCAGCAAAAAATCCCCTCCGTTTTCCGCATAGTGGAATACGTTTCCTGTGACAGGAAAACTTATAATATGATATTATAATCTTAGAAATTACATGTCAATATTTTTCGAATTTACAGAATATATACAATATCTTCCAGTAGTTTAATAAAGGCAGGGAATTGCTATATGCAAACAATCGATCGAGCAATGCAGGTTATTAAGGTTCTTGCAGGAAGTGATACAAAAAGATGGTTCGCCATTTCGGAATTATCGAAGGAATGTGGACTGCCTGTCAGTACTCTTCACCGGCTTTTGCAATCCATGAAGCAGCACGGTCTTATTCAACAGGATTCCGATTCAAAATTCTATTCTATGGGGAATGCCTGGCTGGAGTACGGCCTGCAAATGTACGATACCTTTGATTTTGTGGGACTCATCCGTCCAGAAATGGAAAAGTTAATGAAAATCGTGGAAGAGAGCATTTATTTTAGTAAACCAAACGGATTAGAGTCTATGATTGTAGAAAGGATTGACTGCCCGAATAATCCTATCCGTATTTATGACCAGCTTGGAATCCGGATCCCTTTGAACATCGGGGCAGCCAATAAAGTAATGCTCGCCCATATGCCCCAAAAGGAAGCCATCAGCAACGTTTATTCGTTAGTAACTGAGGATGAACGAGAGGCATTTTTGAAACTATTGCGGGAGATTAGGAAACAGGGCTATGGGGAGAGCCATGGGGAGAGGACACCGGGCACATCATCCGTGGCAGCCCCGATTTTCAACCACCAAAATGAGCTGATTGGGGCCATCAGCATTGGCTACGTCGATCTCAACGTAACGGAGGAACGAAAAAGCCTTTTAATTGAAAAAGTAATTGAATACGGGCTGCGCATTTCCGAAAAATTAGGTTCAAAATAAAAAAGCGGTGTCAGGCACCGCAAAAAAAGCAAATGTCCACCCTGGGTGGACATTTGCTCAGTATTGTTGTTTGTTTGGTTTGTTGACCCAAGCAGTGAAGGGCTGATAAGTGTTGTTTGTGAGAAGCCGTATAAAAGGAATGGTGCGTTTTTCAGGAAGCACTTCAAGCTGTTCGTAAATAAATTGGTCGTCGAACCCGATTTTCGCGGCATCTTCATGTGTACAGGAATAATACACCTTCTCTAATCTGGACCAATAGATGGCGCCGAAACACATGGGGCAGGGCTCACAGCTTGTATATAGTTCACAGCCGGTTAATTGGAAACTATTTAAAACCTTGCAGGCTGCCCTAATCGCCTGCATCTCAGCATGGGCGGTCGGGTCATTCTTCACGGTTACCTGATTACGGCCAACACTGATAATTTGGTCATTCTTCACGATAACCGCCCCAAACGGACCGCCGCCATAACGGAGTACATTATCAAGCGCTACATCAACGGCCATTTTCATAAACCTCTCGTCCCTCATAAATTCCCCCCAACACTAAGACATTATCTCTTCCCTTCAATTTATTATCCTTCCTGTGAAAAAAGAATGATGACTTATTTTTCCACTTAAAATTAAGACAGGATATTTTTTAAAAAAATGTAGGTTATATAATAGAAATTTTGTAAAATATGATTATCCATTTGCTTGGCCTATAATCTTTCTTTTTTAATAAATCGGCAATTTCATTGCCTCTTCTTTGAAACCTGTTGGAAGGACTGACAATTATGCATAAAGCCAAGCTTTACGAGATTTCCTTATTTACCGTTGCACTTTTGGCTGCTTTAAGTTCTTCCGGTATTTTAGTGGAACATTCCATTTTTTTTAAAATATTAATTGTATACTGGTTGTTCTCCATTCTTTACTTCCGCCTTCGAGTGTTCTTTAAAAATGGCAATACCAATATTGAATATGGGATTAGCTACGACCTATCCTTTGTCCTATTTGCCGGGCCGCTCGGCTTATTTATATTTGAGACGATTTACCGCTTTTCTGTTTATATTTATCGGAAATGGACAAAAACAGCAGACCCGACCGAGTTTTTTGATGCATTTTATAATACCGGAACCTTTGTGATCACTAACTCGGCAGCCTACCTGTTATTTCATTACCTCCATGAAAGCTTTCAAGCCATTCCATTTGGGTATTGGATTCTAATCTTTCTAATTGTTTGCATTACCTCTTACCTTTCCGGTACCACGATGGTCATCCTGTTTCTATTTTTGGGTGAAAAAATATCCTTTAAGAAGGCCATCGATTTTATTTTTAAAGACATCAGCATGCTGGATTATGGGAAAGTTGCCATTTCAAACGGCCTTCTTTTCCATTTCCTTCAGGATCAAAAGTGGGAGATGTTAATCATTGTCTTTATTTTGAATTACATCGTCAGCCATTCCTTCTATTTAAAATCGCAAAACATTCAAACGAAATTGGAGCGTGACCAATTCGAGCAAATGGCCTATACAGACTTTTTGACAGGGGCCTTCAATCGGACCTTTATGGACAAAAAATTGGCCGAGCTCAGTCGATCTAATGAAAATATCGGGATTGTCGTAACCGATATTGATAAATTCAAAGGAATAAACGACAGCTATAACCACGCTGTGGGTGATAAAGTCATTCAGCAGTTTGCCGCCACTTTAAAGAGCTATCTTGGACCGGAGGATTATCTGTTTAGGAGCGGCGGTGAGGAATTTACACTTTGCCTCCGAAATCGGAATTTCGAACAAACCGTTGATTTGGTTAACGATATTCGCAATGGGATTGAAAACGGGTCAGTAAATGCGGAATACAACGGGGAAAACATTCTGATTTTTTATACCGCATCTTTCGGACTTTACTACTATAAGGTTAATGAATATGTATCAATGGAAAAAGCCTATATCCTTGCCGACGAATTAATGTTCGAATCCAAGCAGCTCGGAAAAAATCATGTATCCTATCTAAACGGTCTTATAAACAAAGAAGCGGCAGTAACCTAACAATAGGTACTGCCGCTTCTTTGTTTTGGTGTGGTACCATTTTTGGTGTCAGGCACCACAAAAGACATTTGTCCACATGGGCGGTGGACATTTCAAGATGTCCGCTTAGTCTTCTACCTTAGGATGCCCGCTTCAGGTTTTTGAATTGACCCTTAGAGAGGACGGTTTTTTCTAGACGGTGGGCCATGATGCCTGCAAATACGGACAAGATGATATCTTTCGGAAGCGGCGGTACCATCCATAACCAGGCCATTTTATAGGTGAAGCCTTCCGGCGCTGCAGCCCAAAGCTTGTAGGCATAATACATCCAGTTGGTTCCAAACAGGTAATTCACCGTCATTCCAATTAAAGCCGCTATAATAAAAGCAGGCAGGCTTTTTTTCTTTTCGACGATTTTCCCAATGATAAAAGCTGCAAAAATATAAGAAATAATAAAGCCAAAGGTTGGACGAAGGATGATTCCGAGTCCACCAAAAAAGCCGGCAAAAACAGGTACTCCAATCATGCCAACTAAGGTGTAAACAATCATCGCAATGGCTCCCAATCGGCTTCCTAAAATTAACCCTGCTAAAATAGCAAAAAAGGTCTGCAGCGTGATTGGCACTCCGCCAACCTGCAAAAATGGTGCAATCGTCGTAATGTTTGCCCCGACCGCCATTAGGGCCACGAACATCCCGACAAGCGTGATATCCAGCGCTCTTAACTTTCTCATTTTCTCCCCACCCTAAATTAAATTCTGATATCTGATAATTTAAAAATAATGGGCGGGTGGTTATTTGTCAACCAAAATATGATTTAAGTTAACAAAAATAACTGATTTCTACCATAATTAATGAGATATCTCCCTATTCCGCTTTATTGGCTTACTACGGTATTGATCTATCCGCATTAATGTAGCCTTCGCCGTAAATCGCGTTTTCGCGGTCCTGCCATAAATCTGTGTTATTCTTCAATAGGTCTTTCACTTGCTGCGGTGTTGCTCCAGGCACGCGTTGTTTAATCAATGCACATATACCCGCACAAATAGGTGTTGCCATGGAAGTACCTGATAAAACAAAGTAATCATTGTCTACCCTTGCTGATTTTTGCAGCTTGTCTAAATAGGAATTAGGAGATCTTAGTGAAATGATATTCACCCCAGGCGCTAAAATATCCGGCTTATTTAGCTCATCTTTAACATCCTTTGCCCCTCTGCTCGAAAAGCTGGCCACATCGTCATCGCCGCGGTCCACAGAATTTTTATCATCAAGAGCCCCAACGGTAATCACTTTTTGACTAATACCAGGACTTGCGATGGTTCCATAATTCGGACCTTCATTTCCAGCCGCCACCACCACGACAATCCCTGCTGCCCAGGCCCTTTCAACGGCCTTAACCATTAGATCTTCACCCGGCTGAGCTGTGCTGCCTAATGACATGCTGATGATATCAATTTTTTCAGGCGGATTACCGGCATTGTACTTAATACACCAATCCACCCCTTCCATGACGGTATCCAAAGACCCCGAGCCTAATTTATCCAACACCTTTACGCCAATCAGATGAGCTCCTGGGGCTGGTCCTGCATAGGGACCATTGGCAGCCACGTCACCGGCACAGTGCGTGCCATGGCCATTATCATCATAAGGGTCTGTTTCATTATTGACGAGGTCAACAAAGCCTTTAATTCTATCCCCCAAGTCCTTGTGTGGATAAATGCCAGTGTCGATAATCGCGATTGTTACTCCTTCTCCTGTTAGTACTGTGTTATTTCTTTTAATATTTTTGGCATTAGCGGCAGGGACAGCAACATCAAGCAACGCCTTTACTTCCCTGTTTAAATAAACCTTTTTGACATGATGGCAGCTTGACAGGATCCCTTCTAACCCATTTGGCGTCACATCTGCACTATGGCAGGACATACTGGATAAACTTCGTTTCATGCCATTTCGGGCATGCTGTTTCATCACCTCGGATACCTGCTGGCAGCCTTTTTCAAAACAGCCTTCCTCGAATTCAATAATGACGGACATTTTGCGGCCCCATTTGAGGAATCCCTCGAAATGTTTATGCAAAAAGCACGGTGTCCAAGTAAACGGCTTGTACAGGTTTAAAACTTCTTCGCGCAAATGCCTGTCCAGTTTATGTGCATGAGTCCGCACCATTTGAACCATTGAATAACCAAACAATTATTCTCTCATCCTTTCATCACTTTTTTAAATAAGTTATGAAACTTTTAAAAAATGGTAACGGTACTTGTCCACATTCTAGTAAATAGGCGCAATGTCATAATCTAAGGCAGGCGGACACCCAACCTCTATTTGTCATAAAAAGGAATAATTAGCTTAGTGCCGAATATAAAACATAGTGGGACATATTTTGTTAGTCCAATTTAGGGGGAATGGTTATGGTTGAATTGGAGGTACTTCGTGAAAGGCTGGCGGAGGCTCGCTCGCAATTGATTAACGAGATACAAAATCTCGGTTTTGATGGTTTCAACAAATCACCTGGAGAAAATAGCTGGAGTGTGGCCCAAGTCTGCCACCATCTTTACTTAGCGGAAAAATCTTTTACAAGCGGATTTATTTATGGAATGAAATCTGAAAAAAGCCAAAAGGCAGATGCAAAACCGTTACAACTGTATTTATTGGACCGCACGAAGAAAATAGATGCTCCGAGTATCGTCGCTCCTTCTATGGGCCCTTTCGAATTACAGCAGATTCTCAATTTGCTGGAGGAATCAAGGACAAATTTACTGACTGTTATGGATGGGGTAAAAGATAAAACTGTTCTAACTGAGAAATCTGCTAAACATCCTCTTTTTGGTTATCTGCCTCTTTACCAATGGATTGAAAACGTCTATTTGCACGATCAGCGGCATATTGAGCAAATAAAGGAAATTAAATCTGAAATTCTCTAAAGCCCATCCTTAGAATCATTTCAATCGCTGCACGCTAATCCTTACTTTTCCATAAGCTAGAGTAATAACATCAAAGAATTGAAGGGAAAGATGTGGTGGATTCATGATGGTAAATCCCAGGCCTGCAGGCCATACATTTAAAAATCTTCAAGAGAGCAAAATGGCATTTGAACAGGTTTTCGAGCGGATAACTGAATTTATGAAGTGTGACCCACGCGGGAATTACCGCTTAATGGTGGGAACCGATTCTCAGGTTCACAGGTCACATACCATTTTCATTACCGGCATTGTCATTCAAAATATGGGAAATGGCGTATGGGCGTGTATAAAAAAGGTGATTGTTCCAAGAAAAATGACTCAGCTGCACGAGCGGATTTCACTGGAATTATCATTAACGGAGGAAGTCGTCTCCCTGTTTACAGAGGAAAAGAAAAATGAATTAATCAATATTGTTCTGCCAAATGTCTATCAAGGGGCTACTTTTACGATAGAGGGCCATATCGACATCGGGGCGGGAATTCGAAACAAAACGAGTGAGTTTGTGAAAGAAATGGTCATGCGAATGGAATCCATGGGCGTAGAACCAAAAATAAAACCTGACGCCTTTGTCGCCTCAAGCTATGCCAATCGCTATACAAAATAATGCTAAAGTAAGCAAAAAAAGTGTCCACCCCTGGTGGACAAATGGCCCATTTGTCCACGAGCGGTGCCTGACACCTTTTTAAATATGTTTTAATTCCACTTTTACTGTTTTGCCATGCCGATATGACTTTCGTTTTCTTGGTGCCATGGTGTTCTTGGATAATTTTGTTGCTGACAGTTAGGCCAAGCCCGATTCCTCTGTCCTTTGGCATAGAATGGGATCCGAGGGTCAGGTCTCCGGTATCTTCATGCGTCGCATTGGCGGAAGCTTCGTATATGTGATTGCCCGCCAAATCCACTCGAGCGGGCCGTATTGGAAGAATCTCAGCCAAATGACACTAAATGTCATTTGAATAACGTAAATAGCTAGACATATATAAAGAGTTTCTATGTAAGAAATCCTTCCGAACAGGTTAAAGGTATAGCCTGCCAGATAGATAAACACAGTTTGCAATAGATAGTTCGTCAGTGCCATCCTTCCGTAGCTTTTTAAAGGTGACAACAGCTTTTGGATAATCTGAATCTGCAGCAACAGCACTACAAGACCGGCATAAAAAGCCGAAACAATCGGACCTATTGTTATGCCAATATCAATAAACCTCGCTGCCTCTCTACCAGATTGTACACCCTCGGACAAAACCGGTGCATATTGGTATTGATAATACAGTCCTATTGCGCTTAACCCGAACATAATCACAGTGAAAACGGCAACCTTCTTTACCCTTTTGGATACAGCCTCAAACAAACCGAACTGACCTGCTGCAATCCCTAACAGCATAACCGGAATGACCATTAAAATTTTTATGGCGGAAATGCCAATAATGACTAACAAACCAAGCCCTATGATGAGGTTAACCGCTTTATTAATCTTATAAAAAGGCAAAAGTATCAATCCACAGGCTGCATAAACGGTTAATGCCTCTCCAGGATGAAACTGTACATGAATCAAGCCAAAGAGGAATAGTACAGCAATTCGCCTCAAGAATAAGACATATCCGTTTTTGCCCTTTGCGTTGGCCCGTGTAATAAAAATATAGAATCCGACGCCAAACAAAAAGGTGAAAATGGTGTAAAACCGGCCTTCCACTAATAAATATAAAAATTGCCAATAGGAAGCGTCCAATGAGTGAGGCGCGGGGGTTTTAGCAGACAGCAATGGTCCAATATTCACTAGAATGATTCCCAACAAAGCAAAACCGCGCAAATAATCAAGCACATCAATTCGTTTATTTAACTCCATTGTACTCTCCTTAAATTGATCCCTGACACCAGATCACTCTACTCCCACACACGCTTAATACTGACATTCTGATTGCAAAAGGTCAAAAGGTAGACATCTGGGTTACTGAGGTTCTTCCACTCTTCAAATCCAAAATTCGGTTGAAAATATTTTAATAGCAATGACATCAAGTTCCCATGGGTGACGATAAGTGTATTTTCAGTCTCCACAGCCAAAACTTCCTTTACGACACTAACAATTCGGTCCATCGCTTCGGCACTGGACTCCCCGCCATCAAATTTGGCCTCTAGATCCACAAATGACGTCTCTAATTTTTCTTGCCAATCCTCCAATGGCTTGGTACTTAGAATGCGCTCTGAGAGGCGCTCATCCACCTCTATTCTAATTTTTCCCGAAAAAGCGGCAGGTTCAATCGACTGAACAGCACGTCGAAATGGACTTGAAATTATTTTATCAATCTTTACACCCGCCAAAAATCCAGCCAATTCCTTCGCCTGCTGTCGCCCCTTCTCTGTTAGCTGTGCTCCCTTTGGCTGTCCCTCCGCCTCACAATGCCTAATCACGTACACCTTTTTTTCCATTAAACATTCCCCCTTATAAATAAACACTTCTTTTATTTCGCTGTTCTCCTGGTATCTCCTCCATATAAAAAAGGGAATTAACCATTCACTAGGTTGATTCCCTTTTTTAATCATTTATTTTCATCATTTATTCCTTTTTAGCCAATTTATCATGATCATTAAATTGCGGCGGCTGTTCCATCCATCTTCTTTCAATCATTAAATTCAAACCATCCTCGCCAAACGTTCCTGTTTTGGCGATAAAGCCGGTGTACATGGCACTTATGTCCCTGCGCATGGTAGCTGACATTGCAGCACCATAAGAGGAAATGCCAAGATTAGAAAGAACCCCCACGATATAAAGCATTAGTTGATCCGAAAATGGTGCAGCTGTTGAGTCGGTTACACCTTGATCCCACGACATCGCTGCTGGTACATCACTTTCTATTAACACATCATGGATGGAATTTAGAATATGCTTGCAGACGTGTTTTCCGCGGAGAAAATACTCTCTAACCTCCTGGTCTTGGGCTACCTGAGAAAATCCAGCACAAATTGCCCTTCCAACTTCATTCTGAATGGCATTGACCATTAAATGGGTTACTTCAATGCCTAACAGAGGACGCCTTCTGCCAAACCAGCCAGTCAAAAAGCTTTCTTTATTTACAAAGTCAATTTTAGTTGGATAGTTCATATATGGCATTCTTACAAAGATCCCTTTTTCTTGCATACAATTTACAACCTTATTATAGAGATCAGAAACATCATCAAATAGCCCTTTAAACAATATTCGTACATCTTCCCGAGCCGCAAGAAGCATTCCAGCAGTATGGGAGGTAACCCCGAACTTTGTAATATGAAGGATCGAATGGATATAAAACATATCGGAAAAAAGTTTTGGTGCGCGGGGGATGACATGCTTCTCCACCTTGAAGCCTTCAGGTATAGCAATTTTCTCTGCATTAAATAAATCTTCAATCAGCCTCAAATGTTTTTTGGCACAATGTTGACACTCATCAAGAAGAGCAAGAATTTCAGGGTCATTACATGTTTCTTCAAAGTGTGTTGATAGGCAGTTTGCCACACCGATGTTTATATACGAAGACCATAACGAGGATATTTCACTACTAGTTAGCTTGATCACATTTTCATTCATTTTTTATCCCTCCATCATCTAAATTCCCCCAAACTTCAATTAGATATGTTTTTTCAAAGAAAAAACTAAAGGTGAGCCCTAGGATACATGGCTCACCTTTAGCTTTTCAATATAATATTTTAGACCGTTTCCAGTACAGGCTGCAGCATAGTTCCATTTGTTGCAAAATTCGTATGCCAGGAAAATGCTTTTTCCAACACATGAGGGGTTTGTCCGCCTCTTGTGAGAGCTTCCCGGTAATATTCGCGCAGCTGCTGACGGTACATTGGATGCGCACAGCGCTCGATGATCAATTCTACTCGCTGTCTCGGTGAAAGTCCCCGTAAGTCTGCATACCCCTGTTCCGTCACAATGACATCGACATCATGCTCGGTATGGTCGACGTGGGAAACGAAAGGCACGATACTTGATATCTTACCGCCCTTGGCGATGGATTTTGTTACGAAAATCGCAAGGCGGGCATTGCGGGCGAAATCGCCGGAACCGCCGATTCCGTTCATCATTTTCGTTCCAAGTACATGAGTGGAGTTGACATTGCCGTAAATGTCTAATTCCAGCGCGGTGTTAATGGAAATTAATCCAAGACGGCGGATAATTTCCGGATGATTGGAAATCTCCTGCGGCCGCATGATAAGCAGATCACGGTATTTTTCAAAATTGCCATAAACCTCTTTCATCTTCTGCTCTGACAATGTAATGGAGCAGCATGAAGCATACTTAACCTTCCCGGCATCAATTAAATCAAACACGGCATCCTGCAATACTTCAGAGTATACTTCAAGGTCTTCAAACTCTGAATCCAGGAGGCCATGAAGAACTGCATTCGCAACCGAACCAATCCCTGACTGAAGCGGCGCAAGCCGGTTTGTCAGACGGCCCGTTTGCACTTCGGTACGTAAGAAATCAATTAAATGGTTGGCCATGATGACCGTTTCCTCGTCTGGAGGAACAATCGTTGAAGGTGAGTCTAGCTGGTTGGTAAACACAATCCCTCTTACCTTATCAATGTCAACCGGTATTCCAATCGTGCCGATCCGGTCTTTTACCCCCGTCAATGGAATCGGTCCGCGCTCTCCCTGCTTCCCAGGCTCATATAAATCATGCAAGCCTTCCAGGTTCACCTGATGTGCCAAATTGATCTCAATAATAATCGACTTTGCATTCAGGGCAAACGATAGAGAATTGCCCACTGAAGTGGTCGGAATCACCATTCCATCCTCGGTAACTGAGAACGCTTCCAATATAGCGTAATCGACAGGATCCATTACACCAGCGCGAACTAGTTCCGAAGTGTGTGATAAGTGCTGATCTACAAACAACATCTCACCGTTATTGATTTTTCCGCGCATCGTCGGGTCTGCTTGGAAAGGCAGCCTTTTTCCAATAATTCCAGCCTCTGCAAACAGCTTGTCAACGTCTGAGCCCAATGATGCTCCCGTATAAACATTTACCTTAAACGATTCGTGCTCGGCACGTTTCACTAATGCAAAGGGAACCGCTTTCACATCACCGGCACGTGTAAAGCCGCTTAATCCCAGCGTCATACCGTCTTGAATCCAAGATGCTGCCTCTTCCGGCGACACTACACGGTCCCAAAGTCGTGAATCTTTAATCCGTTCGTATTTGCTATCCAACATTTCATCCCACTCCCCAATGGAATTTTATTTTAATTGTAACCGATAAAGGTTTTCAGTCAGAGAAATTGGGGACTAGTTACGAAATTTTCGGATAAAACAGAAAATCTACTGACTAAAGCAGAATTTTTTCTAAAATCCTAACAATCTACGAAAATAGCTCGAATAAGATTGGCTGACCTGCACCCTGTCGCCATTTTTCATCGTTAAAATAAAGGTCGAATGGGTGTCTGGGTGAATCTCCTTTATATGATTGACATTCACAATAAACGAGCGGTGGCAGCGGATAAAGTCATCCTTTGGAAGTAGAAATTCAAATTCCTGCAGCGAATATTTATGGGTGCCGCTGTGCTCTTCGGCGTAAACAAAGGTCTTCTTTTCCTTAGCCTCGAGGTAGATCACCTGTGAAAACGGAACTGGAATCCAGCCATCTTCTGATTTAATGGTGACGACTAACTTGCCGCTGGTTAGTGACGGAAATATTGCTGTCACACAGCCTTCAATCTTCCCATCATGAAAAAATGGCACAGCCATCCCATGGTAAGGAATCCCAAAAACATCACGGTCGATAAACTCCGAAACCTTCTGTCCAGTATTCACTGCCTTATAGGCAATCGTGCCATCCTTCAAAGGATCGCCACGCCGAATCTTCAAATCAATCCGCTTGCTCGGCCGGTAATAAATATACTCACTAGTGTTGGAAACCGCAATCGAAATCTCATCCGAAAACAACTCACTAATTACATCTAGAAGCGAAACAACCGTAATACTCTCCATTCAAAACCACCTCCAAATTCAAACCCTATTTATTATATGGGTATAAACATATGAATTAAGAATATCACTAGAAACATCATGGCAGCGATGAGGTGGAATTTTCGGCGGAAGCCGGATGCCTTTTTGTGTCTAAGCCAGCCCGCAAACAACACGACTGCCAGCGTTACCAGCGCCAATAGGCCGCTCCATAATTTTAAATGTCCCCAGCCAAGCAGTGGGGCAATTGCATATAAATTGATCGCTGCATGCCCAATAATCGTTGACGTACCCAATACCGCAATCGGGATATGCCATTTCATAAAATAGCGCGAAAACTTGGCAAGCCGGATTTTCACCTTTCGTATCGATGTTTTCCGAATCACCAAAAAGATGAAATACATATTGATATTGACTAGAAACAATAGCATTGCCACCTGAGCCAAAAACTGCGCCAGTACTACTAATGAATTATCATGAGGACTGAATAACCAAATATAGACGATAGAAATCAAGGCTAAACATCCATTTAAAAAAATCCATAAACGGTGGTACATTCATAATCCCTCCCGGTGAATCCTGACGCTGCCCGTGCAGTTTCTCTAATATCCCAGCCTATAAATCAAAAATCGCTCGTTTTGATTATGACGATAAACATACGGCAACTTTACTTCCTCATGCAGTTCAAAGGCCGTTTGGTTTTCCAGAAAATAAATATAATCCTCAGAGGGGTAATATAAAATCACATCAAGTTCCCGCGGGTGTTCTTCCAGTGAAACTAAGATATTATTAATAACCTTTTGAAAGACCTGAATCGAAAACGGATTGAAAAAATAAAACCGATTATCCCGAGGAGCTACCGGATATTCTTCTGCCAGGCAGCAACGAAACTCAACTTTGTCGTTGCGATTCTTTGTTTTTCTAATATAGCTTTCGTGATTTGCCAAAGCTGCCTGAAACAGCCCCTCATCCATTTCAACTCCAACCACTGATGCATGAAAGAAATAGTGGATATAAAAGTTCAGCCGTCCCCGTCCGCAGCCAAAGTCCACAACCCGGTCGCCTGGTTTCAGCTCATAGGTTTTAAATAATTCTTCCAGTCCGCTATAGGGAGTTGGCTCATAGCGGTGGTAATGCAGGGACTGGTGAAATCCCTGCTGCTCCGCTCTTGTCTTTATATTTAATAGCTTATCATAATAATGTTCTTTCATGTCCCTCAACCAATCCCCGTCCATCTCAACCCTTTTGGGAAATGGTTTTTCAAAATATGATCTGACAGCTTGCCCCAGCCGATGGAATAGCCGTCTACCTCCAACAAGTACCAGCCTTTCGGACCCTCTGCCGCCAAAGACTCTCCTTTTAAATAGGCGAGCATTTCACGGGAATCCTTCTCGAGATTCCATTTATGCTTCACCTGTTCCCCGGTTAAACCTAAAGCAAGGGCATGTGACGGCTCAAAGCGGTTCTTTTTAATCGTCCCTAGATGCCATCCCGGCCGAACAACCTTCAAATTTTCCAATGACAGCATTTCTTTCGGCAACAGGTACAACTGCTCGCCAAATAAAAGAAATTCCCCTTTTGGTGTCTCCAGCAAAGTCTCCTCCGCAAACTGATAATAGCTTTTTAAAATTTTCTGGTCGGACAAGGTTTTAGCGTACTTCAGCCTGCCGCCCGCCTCGTCACCATCCGTTTTTCTTAGAACAGCAATGTAGTGCCCCTCACCCTGTAATTGATGAGGCCAAATCCTGACCGTCTTTCCAAGACCAGAAGCACCATCTGAAATCCAGTCCGGCCTGCCCTTTCCAAAGCCCTCATAAACCTGAACATCCTCTATCTCAAAGTTAGGGTTATCTTTTAAAAACTTACTAATAACACCTTCATTTTCTTCAGGTGAAAATGTACAGGTCGAGTATACGAGCCTGCCCCCCGGACGAAGCATCGTCCCAGCGTGTTCGAGAATATCAAACTGCCGAGCGGCACATACCGCTACATTCTCAGGACTCCATTCAGCACAGGCATCAGGATCCTTGCGAAACATCCCCTCTCCAGAGCACGGTGCATCGACCATGATCCGGTCAAAATACCCCGGAAACCGCTGGGCCAGTCTCGCCGGAGTTTCATTGGTTACAACGGCGTTCCTAATCCCCATCCGCTCGACATTCTGCGAAAGAATCTTGGCCCGTGCAGGGTGAATTTCGTTCGTGAGCAAAAATCCCTGCTGCTGCATTTTTCCCGCAATATGAGTGGTTTTCCCACCCGGCGCTGCACATAAATCCAAGACACGCTCACCCGGCTGCGGGTCGACTAGCTCCCCTGCCGCCATCGCGCTTGGCTCCTGAATATAGTACAGGCCTGCCTCATGGTACGGATGCTTCCCGGGCCGGTCCTCTGTTCCATAGAAAAACCCCTCTTTCACCCATGGGATTTTTTCCAGATTAAAAGGGCTGATTTTTTTAAACTCCTCAACTGAGATTTTTAAAGGGTTCACCCGAAACCCTTGCGATCTATTATCGTGATAACTTTTTACAAAATCCTCATATTCCTCATCTAAAAGGCTCTTCATTTTTTCGAGAAAGTCCTTTGGCAACTCCATGTTGATCACCCATCTGCTGATTAAAATAATGTTTACGATAAATTTACCACTCTTTTTAAAAAAATAAAACGGCAGTCCCCTGTATCAGAGTTTCTGCCGTTCAAGTAAGCTAACCTGACCATAACAATCAGTAAATTCAAGCTTGTCCAGTTCTTTTTAGACTTCAAGGCCATTAATCTTGTGACCCACTTTTGATAACACCTTTCGAAAAATCTGCGACTATTGAAGAAACGATATGAATCGAGTCCCATTCCCCGCCCGAAACAGTAATAAGCGGGTATTTTTTTGGAAACAGCTTTTCATTAATCTCCGCTGCGGAAAGCCCACTTTTATAGAGATGTTCCACTTCCCCGCTAAGATTCTCGAGATTGTCCAATTTTTGCTTCAGCGTGTCTTTTCCATTCGGTATGTAACCTGCATGGGCGCAAAACATCGAACCAAAATCATAGCTTAATAGGGTCCGAATGGAATTGATAATAACCGGAATCGATTCGCTCGACATAATTACCTTTGTTTTCGGGGCGACAAATAAATCGCCTGAAAAAAGCCGGCCTGTCTCTTCATCAAGCAGTGCAACATGATCATCGGCATGGCCCGGGGTGTAAATCACTTTCCAAGTTGATTTGTGCGATTGAATTGATTCTCCCAGCGGCAATGCCTGAAACTCCCTGCGCACCCCCCAAGTAATCTGGCGGTATTTCGGATAGGGAGCAAACTCCGCACAAACGCGGACCCCTTTTGGATGGACATAAATTGGAATATCGCGATTCTCCTGAATCCACTGAGCGGTTCCGGAATGGTCCTCGTGGCTGTGGGTTAAAACAGCTTTATCAAATGAATGCTCTTTATAAAAAGAAATAAAATCCGCTTCAATGGATTGTGGACCTGTGTCAACCAACAGGCCGTCTACTAAATAGGCAAAAATTTTGCGGCCAAACCTTTCCACGGTCCCTTCAATACAAGTGACATCCTCATTCGTGTACCATTCTATCATTTTTGTATCATTCCTTTCTTTCTATCATTATACAATACCAGTTATTGGATGTATTAATTTTACAAATCCAATAAGGCCTTTAATTTAGAACCCACTAGTTGTTTGCGAAAAGAAAACTCCCTGTTTATTTGCGAATCTCGTCCTTTTATTTGCGCAAGCCTCCGTTATATTTGCAAATCTAAACAAGAAGGGGCTGCCTCTACTAGTTGTTTGCGAAAACTTACTGTTTATTTGCGAATCTCATCCTTTTATTTGCGAATACCCCCGTTATATTTGCGAATCTAAAAAAGAGGGGGCTGCTTACACTTGTTTTTTGCGAAAACTCCCTGTTTATTTGCGAGTCTCAACCTTTTATTTGCGAATACCCCCTTTATATTTGCGAATCTAAAAAAGAGGGGGCTGCTTACACTTGTTTTTTGCGAAAACTCCCTGTTTATTTGCGAATCTCATCCTTTTATTTGCGAATACCCCCTTTATATTTGCGAATCTAAAAAAGAGGGGGCTGCTTACACTTGTTTTTTGCGAAAACTCCCTGTTTATTTGCGAATCTCATCCTTTTATTTGCGAATACCCCCGTTATATTTGCGAATCTAAACAAGAAGGGGCTGCCTTTACTTGTTTTTTGCGAAAACTCCCTGTTTATTTGCGAATCTCGTCCTTTTATTTGCGAAAGCCCCCGTTATATTTGCGAATCTAAAAAAGAAGGAGCTGCTTCCACTTGTTTTTTGTGAAAACTCCCTGTTTATTTGCGAGTCTCGTCCCTTTATTTGCGAATACCCCCGTTATATTTGCGAATCTAAAAAAGAAGGGGCTGCCTCTATTAGTTGTTTGCGAAAACTCCCTGTTTATTTGCGAATCTCATCCTTTTATTTGCGAATACCCCCGTTATATTTGCGAATCTAAACAAGAAGGGGCTGCCTTTACTTGTTTTTTGCGAAAACTCCCTGTTTATTTGCGAATCTCATCCTTTTATTTGCGAATACCCCCTTTATATTTGCGAATCTAAAAAAGAAGGGGCTGCCTCTACTAGTTGTTTGCGAAAACTTACTGTTTATTTGCGAATCTCATCCTTTTATTTGCGAATACCCCCTTTATATTTGCGAATCTAAAAAAGAGGGGGCTGCTTACACTTGTTTTTGCGAAAACTCACTGTTTATTTGCGAATCTCATCCTTTTATTTGCGAATACCCCCGTTATATTTGCGAATCTAAAAAAGAAAGCGGTGCCTCTACTAGTTGTTTGCGAAAACTCACTGTTTATTTGCGAATCTCGTCCCTTTATTTGCGAATGCCCCCGTTATATTTGCGAATCTAAAAAAGAAGTAGCTGCCTCTTTGACCCTGGCTCGGGTAAATCCTATAAAAAGTAAATGCAGCCGCCCGGAAATCACTCCAAGCGGCTGCATTTCTATTATTCATATTTCGTCCGGTCCGTAAAGGTAATATATATCAAGTATATAACTATACAAATTGCCGTAGTCAAGAAGCCCCAGCCTAGCGTGATTTGCTCGATAACCAAGTAGTTATTACATAACTGGACAGGTGCATCAATATAAAGCCAGCCCACCACCACGAACAAAATGGTGAAGAAGATGAAAAAAATATTTTTACCAAGAGAATTTAACTTTTTCCAGCTGTCCCTCAAGGGAATTCCAGCTAAAAGTGATAAACTCAAAAACTTAAATACCTCTACGCTTTGTTCAGTTAAAGCATCATCCATGGAACGCGGCAGAGTCCAGAAGCCTATAATTATGACAAACAATAAAATTCCCGGAACGCCATTCCCGTTCCATTTTTCAAAAAATCTCGGAAAGCGGTCCATAAAAAGTCGTGCCATCAGGAATCCCGCAAACACCACCATTGGCATTTGCATATGCATATGGATAATCATCACGGATTCCATAAAATGAGCAATAGGCGGAATAGCTAGGGCAATAAGTAACAATAATCCATATATAAATTGTTGCATTGATTATTCCCCCGCTTCCTGATTCAGAATCTTGACAACCTTATCGGCTGCCTCATCTATTTTTTTATAGTCCATCACATCTTGAAGACTGCCTTTTGGGTCCACTAAATAAAATGCTGAATTATGCGTGAAATTCCCGTATCCGTCAGGAATGACAGTCACTCCAAATTCTTTTAGCAATGCATCCAATTCATTCTTGTCCGGAACCCTTGCCATCCGCCAGGTTTCCCCATCACTTTTAAAATAAGTGCGGTATTTTTCGAGCGTCTGTGGAGTGTCTCTGGATGCGTCAAAGCTGATGCTTAAAAATACAATATCTTTCCCCAAATATTTTTTCGGAATCTGTTCGTAAACCTTTGACATGTTCATTTCCAACTGTGGGCAGACAGATGTACACGACGTATAAAGAAAGGTAATAAATACGTACTTCCCTTTGAATTCAGAAATGGAATACTCGCGCTGCTTGCTGTCCTCTAACGTTATTTTAGGAAATTTCGGCTTCTCGTCCAGCAGCCTGTTGACCCTGGCCGTTTCCGCCGTAAAGGCCCGAAACCCATCTGTACCTGTATAAAATAAAACAAATCCAAACACAAATACGACTAATAGTGAAATTACCTGATGCCGATTTTTGATCATAACGACCACTTCCCAAACCTATTTTTAAAAAAGTTCTCTCTCTTTTTAGCAGAAAGAGACAGCCCTGCATGCGAGCTATCTCTTTTGTTATCAATTCTGTCCGACTTCAGCACTTAGGCGCTTCCGCTTTTTCTAATTACCAAGTCTTGAATCCAGGTGATCCTGGAGGTGCATTGACAATAAATTCTGTTATTGGAACGACATATGCCATTGCTACAACGATTAGCATTAGAACAATCCACAGTCCCCAGCGCTCTGTCCAATAAGGAGTTGGAGAGGCATTTTCTTCTGCTTCCGCAATTGGGAATTCTGTTTCTCCTTTTGGTGCAAAGAACATCATATTAATTACCGCATACACTTGAAGAATAACACCGATGATTAACAAAGTACCACCGACAGCCATTGCCATCATATATGGGTTCCAGCCTAATGCTGTTGCATGATCGCCATATGTTGTAAATGAAGTTCTTCGTGGTGAGCCAAATAATCCGACTGTGTGCATGGCACCTGACATAAAGATCATGCCGATTGTCCAGATCCAAGTTTGGATAACACCTAATTTATTGATTTGTGGTGTTAGAACACGTCCTGAAATATATGGAACTAACCAATAACTAATCCCAAAGAATGCCAATGCGACCGTCACACCAAGCGTTAAGTGGAAGTGACCGACAATCCACATCGTGTTATGAACAACTGTGTCCAATTGGTTTGTTGTTTGCGCAATACCACCGGCACCCGCTGGAGCAAAGGAAGCCATACTGATAAATAGTGCTAGGAAACGAACATCGCCCCATGGCATTTTTTTATACCAGCCGATCAGTCCTTTTCCGCCTTGCTTTCTCGCAGTCTTTTCAAATACTGCAAACATGGCCCAAGCGGTCATTAATGATGGGAAACCAATTGCTAAACTCATAAATACGTGCATCATTTTAACTGGTAAAGAAATACCTGGGTCAATGATTTGGTGATGGAATCCACCGGTAATGTTCATGATTACCAAAGCGATAATAACGACGCGGGTTAATGTGTCGCTCCAGCGTCTGCCGCCGATTAATTTCGGTGCAATGACATACCATGCAGAAGTAGCTGTTAAATACCAGATATTTACAAGCGTATGTCCGAAGGCCCAGAATAATGTACGAGAAACCATAACATTAACGGTCTTAACCCAGCCTAAAGACCAAGGAATTAGATATAAAACTTCGATTGCTACAGGAATAAGTGCAAAAAACATTAGAACGTTGATACCAGTTGCAAAGTAAGAGAAGATTGGAACATGCTTTCCTTTATTATTTTTCCGCCAATTGGCTACTTGGATAAATGCGCCAACGTTGCACAGCCACATACCCACTGCGAAGAATACTAAACCGATATAAAACATTGGGTGTGCTTTTAAAGGCGGATAGAATGTGTACATTACTGATGCTTCATTCATGAGGATTGGAATAACAACCAATACCGCGCCAATAATCTTGGATGCAAACGCAGTCCAGACAATCTTTCTAACCTTTGGAAGAAGCCCTCCCAGTTCATGTGAAAGACCTGCATACAGATAGCCAAATGTAAAGAAAGTAGTGAAGGCAAGAAGCATGAACACACCGTGCATCGTAAGAACCTGATAATAGTTTAACCACGATGGCAGTTCAAGAAGACCGGCACGGTTTAATCCTTGCGCTAAACCTAAAAATCCACCAACTAACAAGATGACAAATGATACAAATAAATATGTTTTCGAAATTTTTGCGTCTGCTTTATTAACACCTAGCAATTTAGTTGCTTTTGTTTTATACGTTTGATTTATTGCTGTTTCCATTAGCCTTTCCCCCCCTTTACTTAACCGTAATTGTCGTGCTCATCATTTGGTGACCGGCACCGCAATATTCGTTACATAACACTAAATAACTTCCCGGTTTATCAAACTTTTGGGTAACTCTTGAGATATAACCTGGTGTTACCATTGCGTTAGCGTTAGTTTCGGCAATTTCAAAACCGTGGACAACATCTTTTGAAGTTAAGATAAAATGTACAGTTGATCCAGCTGGAACTTCAATATTTCCAGGATTAAAGCTAAAAACTTGCAATGTCATGACTACTTCGTATTCATGATCGCCAATCTGTTTAATTCCAGGCTTATCAAAAGGCGCTGTTTGATCTACTTTTTGCGAATCGATAGTTTGGATATTACTTGGCGGTGCCATTCCTTCAGCAACAGCCTGATAGCCCGTGATTAACATGAAAATCATCATTATACCGAAGCTTAATGCCAGCCATATTTTTTCATCAAGATGCATTTTCATTTCTTTCCCCCCTATACTCTAGTCATATAAAGCCCATATAAAGTTAAATAAGTAACGAGAATAACAACGCCAACCACACCTACGGAAATCCATGTACCTTTTAACGGTTCTTCGTGCTGCTTGCCTGGCTTATTATTATTGCGATTTGCTTTTGCAGATGCCATTTGTGAATCCCCCTTTTGATTTATTCTGTTTTCTTACTTCTATCATAGTTAGGAACGATTCTCAGCGAAGTGAACTGCGTCACATTTCATAAGTGATTTTAGTCGTAAGAAAAAAGGGAATATTATTGTACTTTTTGTCCAAAATCCGAATGTTTATGAAAAAGAGTACGGAAAATAGCTGTATTTCCACTGTTTTTAACTTGTTAATCGAATAATTTTTATTGTGGAATAGAAAAAAGTGGTGGAAAAAGGGGAAGAAATCAAAAATGACAAATTTGTGAATTAAAGTAAAATCATCTTAAAAAAACAAAAAAGCCGCCCTTATTTTTCATAAGGACAGCTGCTAAATAACCTATTTAAATATTGGCAATGTTACCACAATCATCATAAGAAACAGGATGGTGATATAGTTTACGGAGTACAGAAAATTAATCTGGGCCCATTTCAGGTCATCTTTTGTAAAAAATCCGCTGATGCTCACAATTAGCCAGCCAAGGTTCATCACTGTAGCAATGACAACAAAGGTAAGCCCAAGCGATCCTAGATAAAACGGCAATGGCAATAGGCAGGCGATATAGACCACCATCTGCCGCTTCGTCATTTCAAACCCATGTACCACAGGCAGCATCGCTACCTTCGCCGCACGATATTCCTCGCACTTCTTCATCGCGATGGCAAAGGTATGCGGCATTTGGAAAACAAAGATAATCAGAAATAACATAATCGGAACAATATGAGTCCCTGGCTCAATTGCCGTCCAGCCAATTAGCGGGGTAACAGCACCTGAAACGGCACCAATCACGGTGTTAAGTGTATACCTCCGTTTGGACCACATTGTATATAAGATGACATAAGTAAACCAGCCTACGAAAGCATAAATCACTGCTTCCCATCTTGTAAAAGACAAAAGAATGAAGCCTAGTACTGTGAGGACAATTCCTATCGTTAATACTACTTTTAGAGGAATATGCCCTGTTACAGTCGGCCGATGCTTCGTTCTATCCATGACAGTATCGATGTCAACATCATACCAGTTATTGATGACAAGTGCTCCGCCCATGACCAGCGTACTACCGATGATGGTCAGCAAAAATACATTCAAGTAATCAGAAAAAGAGGCGCCGGTAAAATAAAGGGCCAGCCAAAACCCAGTAAATACTGGCAGAACATTGGCTATTAAGACAGGTCCTTTAAAAAGAGCTTTTATATCAGCCATAAGGCCGGAACGATTATTTGAAATAGCAGCACTTTTGCCTTTCAGTGCGGAAGGTATTCCATTTTGACTCATCCTTACAACCTCCCCAAAAAGTGGTTATTACTATCTACAACTTAAGTACATGATTCCATATTACCATACTTTATCATGGAACACTCTTGTAGAAAAATTGGCAAAAAAAAGACGGGGGATGGCCCCCGAAACTTAGTTATTCTTTAAATTTACTTATTACTACTCTCCCCGGAAAACAGGTTTCCGTTTCTCGGCAAAAGCTTTTACCCCTTCTTGGACGTCTTTTGTTCCAAAACAAACTTTAATTGAAGCTAATTCTTGTTTTAGAATTGTTGTAAGATCCGTGTCAGGGCTTGCGGCAAGCAATCTTTTGGAAAGTGTCAGCGCAACAGGCGGTCCTTCCGCTAACTCCTTGGCAAAATTCATAACCCTATCTTGAAATTCCTCATCTGGGAATATTCCGTTAACCAAACCAATCCGTTCGGCTTCTTCAGGATAGATGTCCCGACCCGTATATATCAACTCCGTTGCTTTTCCCTGTCCTACCAAACGTGGTAAGAAATAGGTCATTCCCGCATCCGGATTAAGACCGCGGCGAATGTATCCAGCAGTTACCCTTGCGCCAGCAGACATAAAGCGCAGATCACAGGCAAGAGCCAGAGCGAGTCCTGCACCAGCTGCAATTCCGTTAATCGCGGCGATGACAGGTTTATCACAATGAACGATTCCTAACGCCTGATGACCAACCCAGCCCAGGTTATCTAATGTTTTATGACGGGAATCAGCGGATTTATCTCTCTTAGCAAACTCGGTCAGGTCAAGACCTGCACAAAAACCTTTTCCACTCCCGGTTATCACAATTACACGAACTTCATCGTCGGCAGATGCCTCCGCAATAGCCTGAATGATCTCAGCACTAAGTTTATCATTAACGGCATTGAGGCGCTCTGGCCTGTTTAGTGTTAAGGTGCGAACCCCATTCTGCGTTTCTACTAAAATATGTTCCATTTTACTCCTCCTATTCTATTAATTTTAATTTTCTGATTAATAAAAACATAGCATATCCAAGATGGTTTGTACATGCGAGTTACTTATTTTGGAAAAATATAATCACCTATGATTTATGTTAGTCCACAGAAATCTTCACAACATCATCCAAATATTTCGTAGTGCTATACCCATAAATCTCCAGTCTTTTAGGGATCACTTTGTCATCAGCGTTGTTACTGTGTAATCTTATTCTTTGAACGGTAAAAAAATTGCGAGGCTGCTCGATTTCTTCATATGGTATTTGAATTTTACTCATATCGTATTCTACTCCATCTTTATCAACGAGCACTCCTTCTGAATCCATCTCCATTGAACCAATTTCATTTTCATCCTCACCCACAATATTAAAGTTAAGCGACTCATATGCCCGATTCTTAATTTCATGATTGCTTATGATAACATTGGTAGGCTGTCCAACTTCCACCTGGTCGATAGTGATTGTACTGCCTGCATACTCAAAGGTTTGAGGATATTCCTTAGCAGCGTCCAGTTCAATGGTTTTGTGGTCTTCAAACGTTAAAAGAACAGATTTGAATTGAACGCTGATCTCTTTAGGCTTCTCTCCAAAAAGAGAGCCAAAATGTGTTTGAAAAGTAGTCCAATTCATATCTTGCTGTAAATCCAAAAAATTGCTGCCATACCTATCAGCTTTCATTTTTTTATCGTTCACTTCTAGATTGTCAAAATTAAGAAAATCCACCCGTTTCTCTGTCTGTTCATTATTAATAGCATATTGCAGAATCGTTGCTGTTGGAGCAATCGTTAGTTTATCAAATCGAATTGGGATTCCGTCGATGTCAGTCTCTTCATTCAACGCATATTCGATAGATGGCTGTTTTGTTACAGGAATCTCGAAGTTCCACTCCCCTGCTTTATTCTCCATGTTCCCGTAAGGTCTAAAACTATTCTGGTCGGAAGTATCACGACTCAATTTCTGAAGCTTGGTGATCTTGAGTTTGATTGTCCCGTTATCCGTTGTGAGTGGCAGCAGACTAATCTTTCCATGATACACATTCTTTTCTCTATTATTTTCAGCCGATTTAAGGTCAGGAGGATAGTACCTTGGATATGTATCACGGCTCATGATGTCTTGTTCGTTCTCTACAAAAAAACCTTCATTATAATCCATTACATATTGATTGTCTTCTTCTGTATCTTCTATTTCATAAAGGATAAGCGTCTGAACATCATCAGCAATCGCACTCTTGATCTTAATTTTCACCCCCGCGCTTTCCGCTTCCAGGTTCTGCCTTTCACCCAGGCCCTGTTGCAGAAAAGCACGTAACTCTTGATCTTCTTCTGTCCATGTGTAGTAAAGGTTGGTAAAAGAGCCTGTAAAAACTTCAATACCCATTAATAATGCTAAAACACTTGCAAAAACAAGGCCCATTCTTTTACGTTTGTTATTCTTCTGTTGTCTTTGCTTTTCCCTTTCTGCCAGCCTAGCTTTGACGTTCTCCATGAAATCAGATGGCACACGGAAATCCTTCATCCTTTCAGTAAGATTTACCATAGTTAACATGACATCCTGAAAGGGACCCAAATCCTTCTGACAGTCTTGGCAATGATAAACATGCACCTCAAAATCAATCTTTTCCGACCGATCCATGGTTCTTTCCAAGTAATCGATATAATTTTTTTGATACTCCTTACAACCATTAAAGGATGACCCGTACCCCATTTCTTTTCTAAGTGACTGGATACCGGAAAACAGAAGCTCTTTCAGCTTTTCCATTGAAACCTGGAGAAGATGTGCCGTTTCCTCCTTAGAGATTCCTTTTACATATGTAAGGGCCACCGCTTCTTTCTCATCCTCTTTCAACCGATCAAGTGCTTTAAATAAATCCTTATGTTGTTCACTTTCCTCTGAGTCTTGTAAACTTCTATCTTTAGAAAGTTCTCGGCAAGTATGTATAAAAATGGATGTAGCCCCCGTTTCGTATGTTGTTTCACTTTTAAAACGAGGTAATTCCTTGTGCACTTTTATAATGGACCGGTAAAAAAGCTCTTCCATTTGCTGCTGCTTCCTAAGATAAGACCAGCCCAGAGTATAGAACGATTGTTTATGTTGATCGAACCAATCAACGATGGATTCCATGCTTTTTTCCCTTATTGCAGTGATAGCTAAAGGATCTATTTTTGCTGGGATCATAAACATGTTCCCCCTAATATTCACCTTTAATGACAAAAAACGAGCCACGAATGGTTCCAGCTAGTTTAGACTTCTGCCTAGCAAACTTAAACTTCCCTTCTAACTCCTTTGGTACCTCCATCCCCTCAGAAAGCTTAAAACCTACAGCCCGCTTCTTAGGATTATCAACTGTATACAGGACGTTGATCGAAAGACCATCCTCATAAAAGACGTACGTCCAATCGATATTTTCCACTTGAAAACGCGACGTCTCTAAAGGTTTAGCGGCAAACTCAATACCACGTTCTTCCTTCAAAATCCGGTTCACATAATCAAGGGTCTCCCCGCTTTCGCTAGCTGGTACGACAGTAAATTCATGCTTGTATTTGTTCATAAAGTAACGGGCTTCATTAGCACGTAAACCAGCAAGCGCTTCTGCTACCGGTGAGGACTCTAAACCAACTGTAGACACATTTTTAAAATCAACGATATAGGACATCTCCATCTCTCCTTTAATCTCATATTTCCTAACAACAGGATACCACATTTAACCAAAAACTAATCCGTTTCACTGCCATATCTCAACCTTTTTGAATTAATCATAACCGGCGAAAAATTAGTAGAAATAGAAAAAAGGCAACGCCCAGAGGGTTAGTTGCCTTTCTTTAAAATGAGTTGCGCCACGCATTCTACATGTGTCGACCACTGATTGTAGATACGTTTGATAATGCAGCAAGGGGAGTTACCAACCAATTCTAATCCTATTTTCCCTCCATTGCTTTTAGAGCCTTTCTTTTAAATCCACATTCCTCCATGGCTGAAGTAAGCTCTGCTCTTAATTTCGTTAGATCAAAATTTACTAATTGTTTTTCTGCCACAACTTGCTTTCCATCGATGAATACATCTCTTACATTTCCGGCATTTGCAGAGTACACCAAAGCACTGTACGGATCAAAAATAGGAAACATATTGACTGAATCGACTTCCACTAGAATGAAGTCAGCTTGTTTTCCCGCCTGGATTGAGCCATTTTTGTCCTCCATACCTAAAACTTTCGCTCCCCCGATGGTCGCTAACTTCACAATCTCTTCCGCTGGGAAGGCACTGCGATCCTGTAAAATAGTTTTATGGAAATTCGCAAACAAGCGCATTTGGCTGAATAAATCGAGCGTATTCCCGCTGCTTGGACCATCTGTTCCCAACCCAACTGTCACACCCGCAGACAATAAATCCTGGACACGGGCCACACCTTTAGCCGATTTCGTATTGGCACCGATACAATGGGCAACCTTTACATCATACCTCTTCAGCAATTCAATATCATGATCAGACAAATGAATACAGTGGGCAGCTACCAGCCTTGAGCTTAGCACACCAATCTCTTCTAAAAATTCAATCGGCGTTTGGTTTCGCTCTTTACGATACTTCTCCATTTCAAAATCCATTTCACTGACATGCATCATCCATGGCACATCGTACCTTTGAGACAATGCATCCGCCTGCTGGAGCACTTCAATGGTGTTCGTGTAAGGGGCATGCGGTGCTACCGTTGCCCGAATCCTGCTATTTCCTTGCCATCTTGGCAGAAACCCTTCAGCATATTGCAATCCGCCCATTGGCTCCGGCACATCAACCGTTACGGAGTCAATGACTGTTTCCGCAAAAATGCCGCGGCTATGCATTTCTTCTGCTGCTTCTGCCAATCTTTGCTCAAAATAATACATATCAAAGAAGGTTGTCACACCGGCAAGCTGCATTTCGGCAATCGCATATTTTCCGCTGGTATAGGCAAGCTGTTCATTCATACATTCATTTTCTAACGGAAATAAGAAGCGGCGGAGCCGGTCAGGATAGTCATCACCTAAAGAACGAAACGGGATCATGCCAATGTGAGTATGCGTATTGACCATACCCGGCAGCAAAATCGCCCCTCTGGCATCAATGCATTGGTCGAAGGCCAGCTTCTTTGGCAGTGAATACATTGGGCCAGCTTCTACAATTTTACCCTCGTTTACTATTAAATAGCCGTCTTGAAACTGTTCCATTTTTTCATTCATCGTTAATATCCAGGCGTTTTTAATGAGTAAATTCAAACTTTCTCACCCTCCACCAGCGGGATCATCATTTGCGAACGTACATTCATCATCCCTTTGTCGGTAATTTTGATAGCAGGTGAAACCGGCAAGGATAAAGTTGAAAAAGACATGATCTCGTTACTGTTGCGATAGCCTAAGCTAATCATTGCTTGACGTACTTCCTTTAATTGCTGACCTAATTCTTGAATCGGTGCATCGCTGATAATCCCGCCGACTGTCAATGGGCAAACCGCTTGCACCTGCCCCGCTTGTGTCACTACATATCCGCCTTGCATGTCCAATAATTGTTTCTGTGCCGCAAGTATATCTGCCGCACTCATCCCCATTACCATCAAATTATGATGATCATGTGCCCAAGTAGTGGCTACAGCTCCTTTTTCAGATAAAGCATTCTCAACAAACCCATAGGCGATGTTCCCTGTTTTCCCATATCGCTCCATCACTATAATTAAGGCCAGCCCGCTATTCTCCCAATCTAAATAACCATCTGTAACGGCCATCTCTCGCTGTACATGTTCGGTAAAGGTACCCACTTCGGAAATTTGCATCACGTTGACGACAGCCTTTTCAGCTGAATTCACCTTAATCCGCAAATCCTCTAAAGTCAGTTCCCGACAATGTATGGATTGATAGAAGTGCTCAGGAAAAGCAGGTTCCACTGCTGGATACTTGATTGCATTTCCCCGCTCGTGTACCAATTTTCCATCCTTATAAACTGCCGCAATATCCAGGCGTTCCACATCATCTACTAATAGAAAATCGGCTTTAAACCCCGGGACAATAGCACCGCGGTCCTGGAATCCCATCCGTCTTGCAGGGGTATAGGTAGCACAGTATAGCGCCTGTTCTGCCGGCATGCCGCATGAAATGGCTAAACGTACGTTTGCATCCAAATGTCCTTCAAGCAAGTCGTCCGCCATCACATCATCTGTAATGATTGCCATATATTCATAGAATTGATTTTCCACAATAACACGCATATTTTCCGGCGTTATTGATTTCTTTTGAAATTCTAAAAACATCCCGCCGGTGATTTTCTCATAAATCGATTGGGGCGACTGATGGGTGTGGTCAGCGGTAATGCCCGCATATAAAAATTTGGCCAATTCCAAATCCGAAACACGCGGCACATGTCCTTCCAAAGGCATAGCTGGCCTCTCCGTTTGAACAACGCGTAAAATCTGCCGAATCAAGGAATCCTCTTGATTGACAATGCCATTGAAGTCCATTGCTTCCCCTAAAGCGATTACTTTCGGATGCTTGAGGAGCTGCTTCACTTCTTCAACACCAATATAACCGCCAGTCGTTTCCAGCTCTGGGGTCGTAGAAGGAACAGAGGAAGGAATCGCATAGAAAATATCCATGACACTCGGCTGGGCAAAAAACGCCTCCAGCCCTTCCATGCCAAACACATTGGCGATCTCATGAGCATCAGCAACAACGGTTGTCACTCCATGAGTTAGGACAGCCTTTGAAAAAATAGCCGGGGACGTCATAGAACTTTCAATATGCATATGAATATCCATTAAGCCTGGGACCAAATATTGACCTCTTGCATCGACTACATCACCGGCCTGTAAATTCTCCACCTCGTCAGCTGTTACATAGTAAAATTTATCTTCAACAATGTACACATTTTTCTGTTCAAACTTTTTCGTAAACGTGTTAAAAACCTGTCCATTTATAATGGCTAAGTCAGCTTTCATTTATCTTTCCCTCCTTTAGATCAACCGCTAAAGAGAAAAGGGCCAAGATGATCCTCAGCCCTTTTCCTTAACCGAAACTATTTGTTCAAAATTCTATTCCACTGATTGATCCAAGATTCAAGGTTCTTATTGACTAATAGTGAATCCACTTTCTTGGTACGAGCTGCCACATCACCATATGTTTTATTTTTTGCTGTTTCCTCGTTTAGCTCTACCTTTTTATTGGTTGGCGCTTCATTTAGAGATACGGCAGTTTTTTCTTGAACTTCCTGACTTAGTCTCCAGTTGATATACTTATAAGCTAAATCTTTATTTTTAGAATTTTTGTTGATATTGATAGTATTAAAGTTGGCGTAAGTCCCAGATTGCGGTACAACATAAGCGACATCCGGATTGGATTCTGTAATCATCGGTACAGCAAAGTCGCCGACAACTGCTGCTGTGATTTCTCCTGATTGGAACATGTTGGCTAAATCGGATGATTTGCTATATGTTTTTACTATGTTTGGCGCTATCTCAGTGATTCCTTTAAACGCTGCCTTACCATTATCCTTTGAAATGTCAGTATTCTCGTGGTTACTTCCTAAATAAAGCATGGCCGGACCAAAGGTTGTTGCAATGTCAGGAATAGAAACTTTCCCTTTCAAAGAGGAATCCCATAAATCATTCCATTCTTTGATTTCCTTCCCTGCTGCCTTCTTATTGTAGACAATTCCGATACTGTTTAACGTGTAGGCAGGGCCAGAACCATCTGCAGCTAATTCTTTTGCACTATCAATTAAGTTGTCCATATTTGGAACCTTAGAGCTGTCGACTTTTTCAAATAACCCTGCTGCTACACCGTCAGCGGCATTGGATTGGGACAATTCAATTACATCAACTGTTGAATTTGGATTGCTTTTAAGCTTTGTTAAACGCTCAGAGCTTGTACCTGTTTCTAACACAATGTCTACATTATATTTTTTTTCAAATGGTTTGAAGACGTCTTCCTGCATTTTATCTTCTTCCAAACCGAAAGTTGAGATAACCAATGTTTTTGGTTTTTCCTTGCTTGCAGTGCTGTCACCCCCGCCGCATGCAGCCAATACACTAGCAGCTGCAAGAGTTAAGCCTACTAAACCTAATGTCTTTTTCATTTTTCATGTCCCCATTTCGTAGATGTAGTTTTTATTAATAATTTTATTGCCTATTAAACTATGATTAGCTTGTGAGCAGGAATGGATAATGTAACTGTGTCTCCAACTTGGTAGATGACATCATCCGCTTTATTTGCCCGTAATGTTCCAATCGGGGTTTCTACCTCATATTGGTAGGACTTGCCTAGGAACGTCCGGACCTTTATCTTTCCTGATACCGCATTGTTGGTATTTGGCTCGGTACCTTCCCCAATCTCAATATCATCTGGACGAATGGTTCCTGTACCTTTTGCTGGTCTCCATTGGCGGGTGCTTTCGAAGACCGTTCCATCGACTGCTTTATACTTCCAATCTTCAGTAGGCGCTAGCTTAAAGAAGTTCTCAAACCCGATAAAGCGGGCCACAAACTCCGTTTTTGGGTTTTTATAAATTTCTTCAGGTGTGTCGAACTGCTCGATCACGCCTTTATTCATAACGGCCACCTTGTCCGAAATGGAGAAACACTCCTCTTGATCATGCGTGACAAACACGGATGTAATCCCCAATTGGCTTTGAATCCGTTTAATTTCAATCCGCATCTGCAGGCGCAATTTCGCATCCAGGTTACTGAGAGGTTCATCTAATAATAATAATTTCGGCTCGATCACTAAGGCACGAGCTAATGCTACACGCTGTCTTTGCCCGCCGGAGAGCTGTTTCGGATAACGATTGCCCAGCTCTTCTAACCCCGTAATGGCTAAAATATCATTTACTTTTTTTTCAATGGTTTGCCTTTTTTCCTTGCGTAATTTCAACCCGAACGCAACATTTTCTTTAATTGTTAAATGGGGAAACAAGGCATAGCTTTGGAAGACCATTCCAAACTCCCGTTTATGAACGGGCACTTTCGTTAAGTTTTTATTATCAACCACGAACTCGCCATCATTTGGCTCAATTAGGCCGGCAATCACCCTTAAAGTGGTTGTTTTCCCGCATCCGGATGGTCCTAATAAGGAGACCAATTCTCCTTTTTCAATCGATAAATTTAAATCTTTTAATATATCAGCTTTGTTGTCATAACTTACACGAATATCTTTTAATTCAACATAGGACATAATGCTGTTCTACCCCCGTCGCTGTTGGATTCTGTCTGTTCTATGAAATACTGGCTAACCCTAATGTTTTTTCAATAATAAACATCAAAACAATCGTCCCAAGCATTAATACAACGGATAATGCCGAAACAGATGGGTCGTAGTTGTATTCAATATAATTCATTAAGCTGGTTGGCAGCATGGTAACACCTGGTCCTGATAAAAACTGCGAAACAGGGATATTGTTAAAGGAATTAATGAACGCAAGCATAAAGGAAGCAAAAATTCCCGAAGTAATGTTTGGCAGCACCACTTTAATAAACGTCTGTAATTTTGTGCAGCCTAACGTCCATGAAACCTCTTCAATTGAAAAATCTAACTGCTCGATCGTTGAGCCGACAACCCTGATTACGTATGGCAGGCAAATTAAGAAATGGCCTAACAACAGTCCTTGGATAATCGGGAATTGGAACTTAATCACGATAAATTGATACATGGCATATCCAACGACCAATCCAGGCACGATTGTTGGCGAAAGAAAGAAACTCTTAATCCAATTTCGTCCAAAAACCTTATGACGGGCCAAAGAATAGGCGGCTGGTACTCCAATAATTAAAGCCAAGAGTGTTGCAATAAAAGCTACTTTTAAACTGAGAAAAAAGCTATCCATAAATGCCTCATTGCTAAACACCTTGCCGTACCAATCAAGGGTAAAACCTTTAATTGGAAATTGAATAGTTGAATTCGTTCCAAAAGAGGTCACGATAATAATCAGCAAAGGCACTAGCAAAAACGCAAATACCAAACCCGCAAAGACTTTTAAACCAACATTTTTACGCACTTGCCTCACCTCGCTTATCCATGCGGCCCGCAACCCAGTTGAATAGCTTCATCACAATTAAGGTCGCTACAATCATAATCAAAGCAATAACACTGGCACCCTGCCAGTTTCCTAACGCAGTCGCATTTTGATATAAGAAAGTTGCTAGCATGATGTTCCGGTTTCCGCCTAATAATTGCGGGGTAGTATAAGCGGTCATGCTTCCGGTGAAAACCAATATACTCCCAACAATAATTCCGGGCACACTTAACGGCAGAATTACCTTCATAAAAGCAACCAAACGATTGGCGCCTAACGTTTCTGCAGCTTCCATAATTTCTGAATCAATGTTCTCTAATATCCCCACTAAAGTAATGACCATTAAAGGCAAGAAGAGGTACACAGAGCCAATCACAATGGCGAATTCCGTATAAAGCAGGGTAAGTGGTTTTGATATTAACCCCAGACTCTTTAACGCATTATTTAGAATACCGTCTTGTCCTAAAATGGTGATCCATGCAAAACTTCGCACAACCGAATTCGTCAACAACGGAAACAATGTAATCGACATTAACAGGCCACGCCATTTTTTTGGACTTTTCGAAATATAGTAGGCAGTCGGAACTCCTAGCACTACACAAATCAATGTTGCAATCAGTGAAATCTTTATCGTCCGCCAAAAAATACCAAAATTATAATCATCCAAGAAGAACGAAGTATAATTCGCCAAGGTGAATCCTCCATCAAAGAAGGTTGGGTAAATGGCGGTAATAAGCGGTAACACCAAGAATAAAATCAAAAGAATCAATCCTGGAGCCAAGATGATGTATGGGATTCTTCGCTGTGTCATATCTGGCCTCACTTTCAAAAAGGGTTATTCATGTTGATAAACAAGTATAAGTTGTATTCCTTTCATAGAGTATTATAATTTATTAATTTCTCTTTGACAACACAAAATGCGAATAATATATATTGAATTTACTTTTAATGTTCGTGAATTCGGTTGCTTAACACGTAGTTTCGTAATCGGATGATTAATTTTACCCTCATCCACGAATATTATCAACAAAAAACCACTCCCTATTTTTATAAGGAGTGGTTTTTTGGTATAGAAATAAAACCTTTCACGGTTAGAATTATAATAGTTGGTTAGTTGTCTTACTTTAAAATGAGTTGCGCCACACATTCAACATGCGTAGTCATCGGAAACATATCAACTGGCTGGACTTCCAGTGTTTTGTAGCCGCCATCTTCTAATATCCGCAGATCCCTCGCCAAAGTTGCGGGATTACAGGAAACATAGACTACCTTTTTCGGCTGCATTTCAATAATGGTGCGGAGAAGGGCCTCATCACAGCCTTTGCGCGGTGGGTCGACCACCAGCACATCCGTTTTATTGCCTTCCTTGTACCATTTTGGTATAACAACCTCGGCTTCCCCTACAGCGAATTCAGCATTAGTCATTCCGTTCAACGCTGCATTCCTGCGCGCATCTTCAATCGCTTCCGGAACCACTTCGACACCAAAAACCTTCCGAGCCTTTTGTGCCAAAAATAAAGAGATGGTACCAATTCCGCAATACGCATCAATGACACTTTCCTGACCGTTTAAATCCGCATATTCCAAAGCTTTATCGTAAAGCACCTTCGTTTGAACAGGATTAACCTGATAAAAGGATAACGCTGAGATTGCGAATTTCACATCGCCAATATAATCATAGATCACTTCGCTGCCCCATAAAAGGTTGTTTTTCTCGCCAAGGATGACATTTGTCCGCTTCGAATTCACGTTATGGACAATCGACTTTACCTCTGGAAGGCGGGCGGTAATTTCATCAATTAACTCCTTTTTATGTGGAATTTCTGGTGTTCTGGTAATCAGCACGACCATGAGTTCCCCGGTTTGTTTTCCATACCGGGCCATAATATGCCTTAAAACACCTTTATGAGTTTCCTCATTATAAGCCGGAATCCCGAGCCGGCTGCAGATTTCCTTGGCCGTCTGGATAGCTTCATTTACTTCAGGCAACTGGATGACACTTTCATCCATATCGACGATTTCATGGCTTCTTTGCTTAAAAAAGCCGGCAACCAGCTTGCCGTCCTTTTCACCGACAGGCACCTGGGCTTTGTTTCGATAAGACAAAGGGTTGTCCATTCCTAATATCGGGTGAACTGTAACATCCTCCAATTTACCAATCCGTGTGAGTACCTGCCTGACTTGATTTTCCTTGTACTTTAGCTGCCCTTCGTAGCTGATATGCTCAAGCTGACAGCCCCCGTATTTCGTTTTCTCACTGTCAGGGATATCCACCCGATACGGACTTCGTTCGTAAAGCTCGATTAACCGCCCAATCCCGTAGCTTTTATTAACCTTGATGACTTTGACTTTCGCCTTTTCACCCGGCAGGCCCTTCGGCACGAACAGCGGATAGCCTTCCACCTTCGCCACCCCCGCCCCGTCATGAGTTAAATCTTCAAATACAACATCTATATAATCATTTTTATTGACTGGTAATGCTCTGCTCATTCGCTTCTTCCTTTACGTCTCTATTTACTAGCAAGATTTTATCATAAAGCAGTATCAAATGCGAAAAGACCCTTTTCCAGCTTATCAAGGACATTTCTTTCTAGTTTTCAACAGGTTTTGTCCTTGATCCGGCTTATCAAAGACATTTTCATCTGATTTGGATGCGAGTTTGTCCTTGAAAAAATAATATTGTAAAATAGGCACATAAATTGTCAGAATATTTTTGTTTTAAAATATAATGATAGTGTATATGATTAAATTATCCCTTTTGGAAGGAGTGGATCGCGATGAAGATGATAAAAGGCTTCTCAATCATCATGTTCCTTGCCTTTCTGGCCTTCACCTTTTTACATTCTTCAAATTCGCCTCCCCACCACCATCCAGAAAGCAAGGCAATCATTCAATTAGATGATTGGACAGCGAAGCATCAATGGGACGATGAGAAAAAACAGCCATTTGACCTGCATCTATTCTTCCTGCTTATATCCATCATGACTTTCGCAGCAATACCTCTCCATTTGTTTCAGCCAAACTTCAGCAGAAAGCAAAGTTTTCTTATCCCCATTTTTTGTCAATCTAACTATGTGATTAGAGCCTCCCTTTTTTAAATAAATTTAAAAATAAGGGAGGAAATATAAATGGCAATGTGGTTCCGACTATTAATGATTGGCTACTTTTCCTTGACAGCAGCTGGACTTCTGACCTTCCAAGGCATCGAAATTTACCATGCCTTTATCGACTTCTTTAAACAAAAGTAAAAATAAAAATAAGGCTGCCCCCTCAATCATGATAAATCTTAGGGGCAGCCTTTTTGTTATTCTTCTTCTTTCATCGCTTCTACTTTATCTTTCACTTCTTCGATATTTCTCATTTTGTTATCCCAGCATTTTTGGCTTAAATCCACTGGGTAATGCTCTGGATTCAGCATCCGCTTGTATTCGTCCCAAAGAGCAGCCAAATTTTGTTTTAAATAATCCCGGGATTCCTCCAAACAAGGAATTTCATAAACATACTCCCCGTTTACAAAAATATCCTCATGAAGTTCTTTTGCTGTAAAATTCGTAACCACCTTATTTAAATACGTATGGGTCGGATGGAACATGCGCAGCTTCTTTTCCGGAAGCTTTTCACCCTCCATCGCGATATAATCCCCTTCCGCATGATGGTTTGTATTATTGATAATCCGGTAAACCTTTTTCAGGCCCGGGGTTGTTACCTTTTCAGGGTTGGAAGAAATTTTAATCGTATCCTCCATTTCACCTGCATCGTTTTCAATCGAGACGATTTTATAAACAGCTCCTAACGCAGCCTGGTCATAGGCAGTGATCAATTTCGTGCCAATTCCCCAGCTGTCGATTCTCGCGCCTTGCGCCTTCAAGTTAATAATCGTATATTCGTCCAAATCGCTCGAGGCAAAGATCTTTGCATCCTTAAAACCTGCCTCATCTAACATTTTCCTTGCTTCCTTAGAAAGATAGGCAAGGTCCCCGCTGTCAAGGCGAATGCCGATGAAATTAATCGTGTCCCCCAGTTCCTTTGCCACCTTGATGGCATTTGGCACGCCAAGGCGAAGCGTATCATACGTATCCACTAGAAAAACACAATCTTTATGGGTCACGGCATATTTATGAAATGCAGTATACTCATCCTTATAGGCTTGCACCATGGAATGGGCATGTGTCCCGGCCACAGGAATCCCGAACATTTTCCCCGCTCTAACATTGCTGGTAGCTTCGAAGCCGCCTAGATATGCAGCTCTCGTTCCCCAAATAGCGGCATCCATTTCCTGAGCCCGTCTTGACCCAAACTCCATCGCTACTTCATTGCCGACAACCTGCTTGATTCTTGATGCCTTCGTGGCGATTAATGTTTGATAGTTCACAATGTTAAGCAAGGCTGTTTCAATGAGCTGCGCCTCCGCAAGTGGTGCTTCCACTCGCAAAATCGGCTCACTGGCAAAAACTAGTTCGCCTTCTTTCATGGACCGAATGGTTCCAGTGAAACTCATCCCTTTTAAATAGTCCAAAAAATCAGTCTGGTAGCCTACTTCATTTTTCAAATACTCGAGGTCTTCCTCACTAAAACGAAAGCCTTGAATAAATTGGATGACTTTTTCAAGACCGGCAAAAACGGCATAGCCATTACCAAACGGCTGCTTGCGGAAAAACAATTCAAAGACAGCCCGTTTATTGTGAATGCCGTCCCTCCAATACGTCTCTGCCATATTAATCTGGTAAAGATCTGTATGCAGACTTAAACTATCATCATGATAAATGTGTTTCATAATTGACCTCCGAGGTACTAATACAGCTTTTTACTATTATATCCCATAATATCATTAATAAGACTATTTAACCACAGCGCCTAGCGACTGTTCGAAGTGGCCGAGAGCCCACTCATGCCCCGCCGGATTAAAAGAAGCAACTGCATCCTTGTAAACAACAATCTTAAAGCCTTTGTTATAGGCGTCAACAGCGGTATGGAGGACACAAATATCGGTACATACACCAACTAGGTGAACCTCCGTGATTTCGCGCTCGCGCAGCTTGATTTCAAGGTCTGTCCCAGCAAAGGCAGAGTATCTGGTTTTATCCATATACTGGACATTTTCCCGTTCCTTATTTTCCTCATATACTTCCTGCAGCGCCCCGAATAAATCCCTTCCGGAGGTGCCGCGCAGGTTATGGGGCGGAAATAGCTTTGTTTCCGGATGAAATTCATCACCTTGGTCGTGGACATCAATCGCAAAAACAACATATTCGCCGCTTGCAATAAACTCTTTTGTCAGTTCTACAATCTTCCCCTCAATAGCCTGCCCTGGTGCGCCACAGGTTAATGCCCCGGCATCGGCAACAAAATCAAACGTATAATCAATATTTATTAACGCCCTTTTACCCATGTGAAATCGCTCCTTTTAATCGTGTCATGACTTATGTCTTTAATTCATTATACACAGTCTTTGAAACCTTTTCACACAATTAAGAATTCATAAATGGAAACTCGCCGATTGGCGAGTCCGATAGGACGAAGACAGAGGCGTAGTTGAATTTATGCGTTAGGGAAGAATAAATTTGTAAAAATTTATTCTTCCCTATTAGCAAAAAAAGTCCGCTCCATCTGGAACGAACTTTCGCGATTGTATTTATTTTTCCTCTAACTATATCGCTTTCCCGGAACCCAATCCGTAGGCCGGTCATTTGGACGGATATCATCAAATCGGACGAATACTTCCAAATGGCGGTACAGGTTTTCGAATTCAGCCGGCAGCAAGCCGCCAAATTCTCCGTCTAAATTTAACTGCACCTTCTCATCTGAATACACTTTCACTCGGTTTGCTTTGGTATAAAGGACGTTTGGGTCATTTACATGCTCACCGCGAACAGCTAGCGTTGCAACCCTAATAAATTCAGCCAAATTTACTTTTTTCAAAATCAGCAGTGAAAATAATCCGTCGTTAATTGATGCATCTGGAGCTAATCTTTCAAATCCACCAATGGAATTGGTCAACCCAATAAGAAACATCATCGCTTCCCCTTCGAATATTTTTCCATCATATTCAATCCTGAGATGGGAAGCCTTAATTGACGGCAGCATTTCCATTCCTTTTAAGTAGTAGGCAAGCTGGCCGAGCATTGTTTTCAATTTGCTGGGTACCTCATAGGTTAATTCGGTAATCCTTCCCCCGCCGCCAATATTAATAAAATATTTATCATTAATCCGGCCAATATCAACAGGAATGAGTTCCCCGCGTGTGATAATATCAACTGCTGCCGTAATATCACGCGGTATATGCAGGGCCCTGGCAAAATCATTGGTCGTACCGGCAGGAATAATCCCTAGCCTCGGACGGTAGTCTTGCTCGGCAATGCCATTAACCACTTCATTAATTGTTCCGTCACCGCCAGCAGCAATGACCACATCGTACTGACGTTCAACAGCAATTCGCGCCGCCTTTGTCGCATCGCCCGCACCTGTTGTCGCGTGGCAAGATGCTTCATATCCGGCGAGTTCTAATTTTTCAAGGATTTCCGGTAAATGACGTTTAATCATTTCACGTCCGGAAGTAGGATTATAAATCAGTCTTGCTCTTCTCATCCATCATCATCCTAATTTTAATATCGGCTTGTTATTTCTATATTCTACCAATTAATGTAATGCGTTACAATTATGCCTTACATCCTATTTTTAGGGAAAAACGTCCCTTTACTATAATACCTTTGTTTTATTTTTTTGCAAAAAATAATTACCCTTTAACTCAACAAAAAAGGCCTTTAGACTGTACCAGATTAGCATCCAAGAGTATCTGGGAGCATATGGGAGGATTTTTTAGGATGTTTCAGCTCATAAAACGAGAGCTATCGAGAGCCCTTCTCATCCAAAATAATCCCGAAATATCAGATTTGTCTGATTTTTAAACTTAAAGTAAAATGGGAACCAACCCTTTTCTGCCCAGTTTTCTTCCATTTTTCCAATCAAAGAATTTTATTATTTTTATCAGGGAGGTCGATCATGAAACAGTTAAAAACTATATTGATAGGCATTTTATCTATTTTTCTATTAGCCGCTTGTTCGGTTACTACCTCAGGGGATGAACAGCTATCCACCCTTGAAAAAGCAAAAAAGGAAGGCAAGATTGTTGTTGGATTTGCCGGTGAAAAGCCGTATGCATATGAAGATGAAAACGGGAAATTGACAGGGGAAGCGGTTGAGGTTGCCCGTGCCATCTTTAAGGAAATGGGTATTGAAAAAATGGAAGGAAAATTAACGAAGTTTAGTTCACTGATACCAGGGCTAAAAGCTGGGAAATTTGATGTCATAACGGCAGGGATGTACATAACACCAGAACGTTGTAAACAAGTGGATTTTGCCGAACCTGATTATTCCATCGGTGAAGCACTTGCTGTTAGAAAAGGGAATCCAAAAAACATTCACAGTTACAAGGATATTGCTGCAAACCCCGATACCAAAATTGCCGTTATGAACGGCGCGATTGAAATAGATTATCTTAAGGCTGCCGGGGTGAAGGAAAGCCAGATGGAAGTTGTCACCGATATTCCATCAAATATCACCTCACTAGAGTCCAATCGTGTTGATGCCATTACGATGACAGGCCCGACACTGAATGCTGCTCTTGACACAGCCAATGCCAAAAACATTAAGGTCGTGGATGATTTCACTCAGCCTTCTGTTGATGGAAAAAGCGTCCGCGGGTACGGAGCGGCAGCGTTTAAACAAGGCGATAAGGAAATTGTCAAAGCCTATAACGCCGAACTGAATAAAATGAAAGAATCTGGGGAGCTTTTGGATATCCTCAGCAAATTTGGATTTACGGAGTCAGAATTACCTGGAGATGTCACAACAGCAGAACTTTGCAAATAATGATTGTTGTTCCAGTTTAAAAAGGCACTCCTCCTCGAGAGTGCCTTTTTCCTGCTAATCTATGAAACTATTCTTTGGAGGGATGAATTATCAATAAATATATCGATATTTTTTCAAAAATATTACCAGGGGCAGTCGTGACCATTGAGGTTTTGCTTGCATCCGCCGTATTGGCATTTGTTATAGCATTCATCGCTGGGCTCGGACGTGTATCCCGATTCTCCATTATCCGCAGAGTCACCGCTGTTTATGTTGAGCTGTTTAGAGGAACATCGTTACTTGTACAGCTATTTTGGATTTTCTTTGCCCTGCCGGCTTTCGGAATTCAGTTTTCCGCTTTTCTTGCCAGTGTCGTTGCCCTCGGGCTAAATTATGGGGCGTACGGTTCTGAAATTGTTCGCGGCGCTATTACGGCTATCCCCAAAGGGCAGACAGAAGCTTCAATTGCATTAAATATGACGAACTTCCAGCGGATGAGACTGGTCATTTTACCGCAGGCCTTTCGTATGATGCTGCCAGGATTCGGCAATATATCAATTGAACTTTTGAAAGGGACCTCGCTTGTATCCTTGATTACCTTAACCGATTTAACTTATAGGGGCTTAATCATTCAGAATTCAAATATTAGCTATACGATGCCAGTTTTCGTTACCTTGCTGTTCGCCTATTTCATTGTGGCACTGCCGCTTATTATCCTCGCTAGAAAACTGGAGAAATGGTCAGCGAAAGGAGTGGCAAACGCATGAGTTGGGATTGGAATTTTGCCATTGAAGTTTTCCCTGAAATCCTTGGCGCTATTTGGCTTGTGATTGCAATAACTGTTGGGTCTTTTCTTGTTTCATTAATCCTCGGGCTCATTTTGACTTTTGGGAGACGGTCAAAGTTTAAGCCATTATCACTAACCGTTTACGCATTTATTGAATTTGTCAGAAGCACTCCCCCGCTTGTTCAATTGTTTTTTGTATACTTTGCACTTCCTGCGATTGGCATTTCCATCAATAAATATGCGGCAGGAATCCTGACACTAGGGGTTCATTACAGCACTTATATTTCTGAAGTATATCGTTCGGGAATAGAGGCTGTTCCTAAGGGGCAATGGGAGGCCGCTACAGCCATGAACTTTAGCAAAACACAAACCTGGTTCCGTGTCATCCTGCCGCAAGCCATACCTCCAGTTATCCCGATGCTTGGGAACTATTTTATTGTGTTATTTAAAGAAACCCCGATTTTAATGGCCATTGGCATCGGGGAATTTTTACAAAAAGCGCAATTGATAGGAGCTAATCAATTTAAATATCTCGAACCGATTACTATTGTGGGATTGTTGTTTCTCCTGCTTAGCTACCCATCAGCCTTGCTGATTAATAAACTGGAACAGAAATCAAAGCAGGCATTCAGCGGAAAAAATAAACGTACGAGCGCCCGCCCATTCCGCTTAAAGTCGGGGGCATAAACTAGTTATTGTTTGAAAAAAGACACAGAAAGGATGAGATGATGAGTGTTCCAGAGAGGAAACTAGAATCGTCAAAAAAACTATTTCCAATAAAACAAATGAAAAATCCAATTGTTGCCTATGAAAATATCAAAAAAAATTATGGTGAGTTCGAAGTATTAAAAGGCCTAAACCTTAACATCTCTCCCGGTGAGAAAGTGGCTTTAATCGGCCCAAGCGGTTCAGGGAAAACCACGATTATCCGGATGCTAATGACACTAGAAAAACCCACTTCCGGTTTTATTAAAGTAGAAGGACAATATTTGTGGCACAAAGAACTAAATGGAGGATTGGTGCCAGCCACCGAAAAACATTTGCGTGAAATACGCCAGAATATTGGAATGGTGTTCCAACACTTTAACCTATTTCCCCACATGACCATTTTACGGAATGTCACAGAGGCACCCATTCATGTATTGGGATTACCAAAGGAAGAAGCACACCGAAGGGCGGTTGAAATGCTCGAAAAAGTCGGATTGGGTGACAAATTGGATGCCTACCCAGCCCAGCTTTCCGGCGGACAAAAGCAGCGGGTTGCGATTGCGAGAGCCGTTGTCATGCAACCAAAGGTGATGCTGTTTGATGAGGTTACTTCTGCACTTGACCCAGAGCTTGTGGGTGAGGTTCTACAGGTCATTAAGGAACTGGCAAAGGAAACGGATATGGCAATGATTTTGGTTACTCATGAAATGGACTTTGCCCGTGATGTCGCCGACCGAGTTGTCTTTCTTCACGACGGTCAAATTGAAGAAGAAGGAGCACCAAAGGAAATTTTCGAAAACCCTAAAAGTCCAAGATTAAAAACCTTCTTAAGCCGATTCTTGAAATCTTAATATCAATAAAAGGAGGGCGTCGGTCCTCCTTTTTTCTCAATTTACTAATCCCAACTTACAAATAGTACTCTTATCTATCATCGTCAAGAACACACTTGTTAATTTTCCAATTCATGATAGTTCGACAAAATACTTCCAATTATTTATGGTAGAATAAAAGAAAATTCTTCTAAAAGGGAATGATTGTTATGTTTTGGTGGCTGCTGCTTGCCTCCTACTTAATTGGAAGCATTCCAACTGCATTGATTATAGGAAGACTGGTCTATGGTATTGATATCCGTGACCATGGCAGTAAAAACCCCGGTGCTACCAACACGCTGAGAGTATTAGGTAAAAAGTCCGCGGTCTTCGTCCTCGTGATTGACCTGGCTAAAGGTGCGTTAGCGGCGGCACTTCCCTTCTATTTTCAGCTCAATGCAGAACCGCTTTACTTCGGCCTGGCAGCAGTGGTCGGCCATTGCTTTCCCATTTTCGCCGGTTTCCGCGGCGGCAAGGCCATTGCCACAACCGCCGGTGCTTTATTGGTTGCAAACCTGCCATTACTTGCAATCGCTTACGTCACGTTCTTTGCTGTTATCTTTTTGACGAAGTACGTGTTTTTCGGTTCCATATCTGTCGGGCTCAGCATGCTGATTTATGATTTGATTTCTCCGAAGATTGAATTTGAACTGATTTTTCTTTTATTCCTTTTCTTGTTAATTTATCTTCATCGTTCTAATATTCGCAACTTCATTCTTGGGATTGAGCCAAAGATTAATGACAAAAATTTAGGCAGGGACCGGATCCCTCCCAAAAATAGCGGAATTAAATTTTAAATCAAAACTCACCGATTGGCGAGTCCGTTAGGACGGTTCATGAGGCGTAGTTAAATTTATTCTTTCTTATTAGCTAAAAAAAGGGCCCCAAATCGACATTGTTTGTCGCCGGGGCCCTTCACTTTACTTCAATAGGACAGCCATGATGCTATTTGCAACCGTCTGCCAAATGGAGGCATCCGTTTGATAAGAGGCAGCTAGTTGCTTATACATAGCAAGCTGTTTTTCCTGAAAATCCTCTGCATCCTTTTCCGGCAGGGCAGCACGTTCTCTTTCCACCCTCGCCTGCACTTCCGGTGCGCGCGGACCCCAGACTCCGATTTCAGTTCCTTCTTGGTCGATAAAAATAAAGATTGGAATCGCCCTTGATGTACCATTGGTCAAGTATTGGTCCATCAATTCCAGATTTTGATCGCGCAGGACCATCCGTACGTCCATGTCCGCTGCCTCGGCAATTCTCAGCAATACCGGATTATTCAGCAGCGCATCCCCGCACCAATCCTCTGTCAAAACAATCGCCCTCAACTTCCGAGACTTTAGCGTTTCCAGCCTGGCTGTATCCTCTTCTTTTAAAGCAAACTTCTCATAGATAGAAAGCATTTGTTCCTTATTTCGAGTCATCGCGCCAATGTACTCATTGACCGACATTCCTTTTTCGAACCAATCATTTAAATTCATCATTTCCCAACCTTTCTTTTTCCTTTTATGATAAACATTTTAAATATGAATTACAAAAACACCGCTTATAGCTGGTTATCATATTATTCTAAAAATATTAATCATTATCTTAGTAAATCAATATTTTGGTAGTGGAATTTTATACAGCAAACAGATAAAATATAAATACTGCAGAAAATATTATTCTAAATATTTTCTGTTTTTAAAAAAAGGGGGTAAATATATGTCCAATGAAACTTTACAACTTGTTTCGATTGGAATTTACTTGGCCGCGATGCTGTTTATTGGCTGGTATTCCTATCGAAAAACAAGTAACCTTACTGATTACATGCTCGGAGGACGTTCTTTGGGTCCTGCTGTAACCGCTTTAAGTGCCGGTGCTGCCGACATGAGCGGATGGCTCTTAATGGGACTGCCTGGGGGAATTTATGTAACCGGTTTAGCCGATGCCTGGATTGCTATCGGTTTAACAATTGGTGCTTACCTAAACTGGTTATTAGTTGCACCGCGCCTTCGCTCTTATACGCAAGTAGCAAATGACTCCATCACAATTCCTAGCTATCTTGAAAACCGCTTTAAAGACAACACGAAATTGCTCCGCATTGTATCTGGTATTGTTATTCTTATTTTCTTTACTTTTTATGTTTCATCAGGAATGGTTTCAGGAGCAGTCTTTTTTGAAAATTCCTTCGGTACCAGCTATCATACCGGACTTTATATTGTTGGCGGCGTTGTTGTGGCCTACACCTTGTTTGGTGGATTCTTAGCCGTAAGCTATACTGACTTCATTCAAGGCTTAATGATGTTGGTCGCTTTACTTCTTATCCCTGCACTTGGGATTTTTAAAACAGGTGGCCCAGCAGAAACGTTTGATACGATTCGCGCAATCGATCCGACTCTACTTGACTTCTTTAAAGGAACTACTACTCTAGGAATTATTTCAGCAATGGCTTGGGGACTTGGCTACTTTGGCCAGCCGCATATCATTGTCCGCTTTATGGCCATCAAAACAGTTAAAGAAACAAAAAGTGCCCGCCGCATCGGTATGAGCTGGATGATTATCTCGCTGATCGGAACAATTTTTACCGGATTTATTGGACTTGCCTACTTCCACCAACATACTGAGAATGTGTTAAAAAACCCGGAAGCTGTCTTTATTACACTTAGCCAGATTTTATTCCACCCATTATTTGCAGGCTTTGCCCTAGCCGCAATTCTGGCAGCGATTATGAGTACAATTTCTTCCCAGTTGATTGTTACTTCCAGTGCACTGGTTGAGGATTTGTACAAAGTGGTCGTGAATAAAAAAGCATCTGATAAACATTTAGTTTTCTTAGGAAGAATGGCAGTACTTATCGTAGCTGTTGTTGCCGCTGCACTTGCCTTTAAGCAAAACAGCACCATCTTAGACCTTGTTGCTTATGCATGGGCTGGCTTCGGCGCCGCGTTCGGTCCTGTCATCCTGTTAAGCTTGTTCTGGAAAAAGATGACGAACTGGGGCGCCCTGTTTGGAATGATTGTAGGGGCTGTCACGGTTATCGTTTGGAAAAATACCGGACTTGGCGATACGCTGTATGAAATCGTCCCAGGCTTTGTTTTCAACCTTGTCGTATCTGTTGTTATCAGCATGATCACATATAAGAAAAATGATGTAGTTGAGAAAGAGTTTGAGGAAAGCGTACGGTTGTTGAAACAAGATTAGATTTATGAGGGAAACGCTCGGAATATTTGATCCGAGCGTTTTTTTTGCATTTTTATTGCAGATTGTGGGGCTTTCCCATTTAAGATAGAAAAACTTGCCGGGTTCGGTTGTATTTAGCTTTTATATACTACTCAATTCTTATCAAGTTCGTTGGTTTGAGCTCATATAGCCTTTATATGCTACTCAACTCTTATGGGGTTCGTTGGTTTGGGCTCATATGGCCTTTATATACTACTCAACTCTTATGGGGTTCGTTGGTTCGGGTTCATATAGCTTTTATATGCGACCGAACTCTTTTGGGGTTCATCGGTTCGAGCTCATATAGCTTTAATATGCGACCGAACTCTTTTGGATCTCGTTGGTTCGGGTTCATATAGCCTTTATATGCTACTCAACTCTTCTGGAGTTCGTTGGTTCGGGCTCATATAGCTTTTATATGCGACTGAACTCTTTTGGGGTTCATCGGTTCGAGCTCATATAGCCTTTATATGCAACCGAACTCTTATGGGGTTCATCGTTCGAGCTCATATAGCCTTTATATGCGACTGAACACATTGAAAAGAATACTGTTCCAGCCACAAAAAACACCAATGTTCTCAACCCTTATGCTTTTGCTAGGGAATCGAGTTTAACTACCGTCTTCCAGTTCCTCACGGTCGCAGGAACACCTAACTTCGGAAGCTGTTGGGCCAGCTTGGAGGTCCGAATGCTTTGACGGAGATACAAATAGACATCTTTCCCCTCTATTTTAAATTCATCCTTATTACTTTGGATGGAGCCCAATTGCTGAACACCCTCCTGTGAAGGTTGACCTGCCAAAAATGCCACTTGTATACTTTCTTCCTCTTTTAAAGACTCCGTCGGGAATGGGCATGTCCGAATGATTCGTTCAAAATCCTCCGCTGTCCTTAAAACAACTGGGACCGGAAATCCAAATTTCTTGGCGATTTCATCTTCCAACAGTTGGGTAAGCTTTTCCGGCTTCTCGTTTGATTCAAATAATACGTTCCCGCTTTGAATATAGGTTTTGACCTTTTTTAGCCCTAGCTCTTCCAATAGATTTTTTAAGTCTGCCATTTTGATAATATTGTGCCCGCCAACATTTATGCCTCTTAACAGTGCAATATAAATGGTCATAGTAAGCCCCTCACTTTTTCCCGCTTTTCTTTCAATCTTACCATTTCTTATCATAGATAAACGAATTGAAACTGGTGTGGGAAGGAGTTTTTTGGAAGTTTAGAGAAAAAATAAGTAATAAACATTTTTTGGAGGTTTTATTGATGATTCCACAACGAGTAAGCCTAGTTACTATTGGTGCCTATAATCTGCCTGCACTGCGTGCTTTTTATAAGTCTTTGGGCTGGGAGGAAACTGAGTTCAGTTCTGACCAGTATGCTGTATTTAAAACGGCTGGGGTACTTATTTCTCTGTTTCCTATTGAGGAGCTGGCGAAGGATGCCGGGATTGAGTTTGGAGGCTCTGCTGAACATTATCGACCTGTTACCTTGGCGATTAATGTGGACCATAAGGAACAGGTAGATGAAGTTATCGAAAAAATCCGCGCGGCAGGGGCCCGAATCTTAAGGGAGCCAAGTGATGCCTTTTGGGGCGGGCGGACAGCCTACTTCGCCGATCCCGAAAATAATCTTTGGGAAGTCGCCTGGAACCCAAGTTCCGTATTTGATGAGCGCGGTGCGATGATCTCTTTCTAATGTTTTGATTTATACTTTTCATAACTACATGGAATCTGGGCCTAGTCTACTTAGGGCTTTATGAACATATTATAACTCCCTGGCATCGAATTCCGGGCTCCTTCGGGCGTTGTGAAAATTTCATAACTACCTAGTCCTCAGGCTCAGCTGCCTTTCAGGTGTTATAAACCCTCCATAACTACCTGAGCCACGGTCCCGACTACCTTTCGGGAGTTATGAACCCTTCATAACTACCTGGGCCCCGGACTCGACTGCCTTTCGGGCGTTATAAACCCTTCATAACTACCTGAGCCTCGGGTTCTACTACCTTTCGGGCGTTATGAACCCTTCATAACTACCTGAGCCTCGGGCCCGACTGCCTTTCGGGCGTTATGAACCCTTCATAACTACCTGGGCCTCGGACTCAACTGCCTTTCGGGCGTTATAAACCCTTCATAACTACCTGAGCCACGGGTTCGACTACCTTTCGGGCGTTATAAACCCTTCATAACTACCTGAGCCATGGGTTCGTCTACCTTTCGGGCGTTATGAACCCTTCATAACTACCTGAGCCACGGGCTCGACTGCCTTTCGGGCGTTATAAACCCTTCATAACTACCTGAGCCATGGGTTCGTCTACCTTTCGGGCGTTATGAACCCTTCATAACTACCTGAGCCACGGGCCCGACTGCCTTTCGGGCGTTATGAACCCTTCATAACTACCTGGGCCACGGACTCGACTGCCTTTCGGGACTTATGAACCCTTCATAACTCCCTAAGCCACCGGCTCGACTGCCCCTAGGGCGTTATGAGCCCTTCCCTGCCATTATTTATCCAATGTTCTGCCTAGCCGCCCTCTTAAAAAATAATTTCATCATCGGCGGAGTAACCAATGTGGAGACCAAAGCCACAACAACAATTATGGCGAACATGTCCTGACTTAAAAGTTTGGTCTCCAACCCAATATCGGCAATAATCAATGCCACTTCGCCGCGCGATACCATCGCAGCACCAATTCCCAAAGCACTGCCCCAAGAAAATCCCGCTAAAACTGAACCAAGAGATGCACCAATTAATTTCGTTAAAATAGCTAAAATACTTAATAATACGATTGGAATAATGTTTTCACCAATGCCGCCGAACTGTGCGGTCACACCAATTGAGGTAAAGAACACTGGTACAAAGATGGAATAACTGATGGTTTCGACCTTTTCAAAGATTTCATGTTTGAAATCCGTTAAACTGATTGCCACACCTGCGATATAGGCCCCTATAATAGCCGCAACTCCTGTAAATTCCGCTAAATAAGCATAAACAAAGCAAATTATCAGAGCTGACGATATAACCGTTTCTGATTCCTTTAAAACAGAGAATCTTTTTAAAAATAACGGGACGACTGACCAGCCGATTAAAAGCGCCCCTGCGAAAAATGCCACCTTTTTTAAAATAACGGCAGTTAGATTCACGTCCCCGCCTGAGAGGCTCATTAAAAATGCTAACGCTATAATGACCACTACATCATCAATTACTGCCGCTCCCAAGATAGTAGTGCCTTCCCGGGTTTTTAGCTGATTCATTTCTTTTAACGCTTGTACAGAGATGCTGACGCTTGTTGCAGATAATACTAGCCCTAAAAACCAAGATTGTGGCGCTGACATTCCGAGTAAAATTCCAGCACCATAACCGAAGACAAGAGGGAATATTATCCCGCCAAACCCAACATACGTTGATGCTTTACCTGTCCTCTTAAATTCATCCAGATCCGTTTCCAATCCAGCGATAAACATAAGCAGGATCACGCCAATTTCACTGAATTCTGCTAAAGTTTCAGTTTCATTTACCAATCCCAATACTGAAGGCCCTAAAACAATTCCAATCAAAAGGGTGCCGAGTACGGATGGCTGACCAAGTCTGACACTTAGACTTCCAGCAACTTTAGAAGCAATTAAAATGATAGCCAACTGCAGAATTTACATATTACACTCCTCTCTCAATTGTTAGCATTTGTTTTAATCAAACCATAAATGCAACACTATTATAAGGCTTCTATCACCGACAATTTCTCACACTCCCCCCTGCTAATCAAACGTTTAATTAAATGATAATAATCCTTATTATTCAAGGATTCAGATAAAATTAACCTTAATTTCTTGTCGAAAACATGCGTCCCAATCAAACGTTTGATTAAATTCCATGAATACTGGTAAATCAATGTTTCCCTATGACTTGTTCAAAAAATAGTCGCCTTTTGGCAGATGGTACTTTCACATGTTCCTAAAACCCATTTAAATTTGACATTTCCATGTCAATTAAACGTTTAATTAAATAGCATTTAACACCTTTAAAAATAAGGATTAAATAAAAAAACACCTAAAAAATTTGCCAAAATACGCCTTCAATCAAACGTTTGATTAAATCACCATTTCTTCTTAGAAAAATAGCTTTTCTCTTTTACAAGGGCGGAATAATGTCGTATCACATACCTTGTATTTCATTTGAAAATCTCAAATCAACCCGAAAAATAAAGCATCTCGACTTATTTCCCATCCTTCGACACATAATCCCACTTTGCAACATCATCCAAACGTTTGGTTATTTTAACAAGAAAACCTTTTCAGCAAAGGATTTTTTCCCGGGAAATGGTGCAGCGATTGTCGAATATTGCCCCGACATTATCTGCAAAGAAACTCATTTACAGCATGCAAAAAACCGGCAGAAAAAATTCTACCGGCTTGCAAGCTTATCTCTTATTCAATTCCTGCACTAACAACTGATTCACCAATTGCGGGTTGGCTTGTCCCTTTGTCGCTTTCATGATTTGCCCAACAAGGAAGCCAGTGGCTTTTGCCTTACCGCCCTTGAAATCTTCAATCGATTTCGGATTGTTATCAAGAATTTCACCAATAATCTTCAAAAGCGTTCCTTCATCGGAAATTTGCACAAGCCCTTTATCTTTAACAATCTGCTCGGCATCTCCGCCGTTTTCGATTAACTCTTTAAAGACAGTCTTGGCAATCTTCGAGGATATTGTTCCATTATTAATCAACTTGATCATACCGGCTAGGCCTTCTGGCGTTAGCGGAACATCATGAAGTTCTTTGCCCTCGGCGTTCAAGTAGGCGGAAACCTCACCCATGATCCAGTTGGACGCCATTTTTGCATCAGCACCTGCTGCTACTGTCGCTTCGAAGAAATCAGCTGTTTCTTTAATTACAGTCAATACTTTTGCATCATAAACCGGGAGGCCAAGCTCTTCGATATAACGCTTTTGACGCTCATCTGGAAGCTCAGGAATTTCGGCACGAATCCGGGATTTCCAGTCTTCGTCAATATATAATTCGAGAAGGTCCGGTTCCGGGAAGTAACGATAATCATCGGAGCCTTCCTTTACCCTCATCAGAATAGTCGCACCAGTTGCCTCATCAAAGCGGCGTGTTTCCTGATCGATTTTTCCACCGCCCAAGACAACCTCGCGCTGACGTTTTTCTTCATATTCAAGTCCTTTTCGTACAAAATTGAACGAGTTCAGGTTTTTCAACTCTGTTTTTGTTCCAAATTCCTCTTGCCCGACTGGACGAATCGAAATATTGGCATCACAGCGAAGTGAGCCCTCTTCCATTTTACAATCGGAAACACCTGTATATTGGATAATGGACTTTAATTTTTCCAAATAGGCATAAGCTTCATTTGGAGTTCGAATATCCGGCTCAGAAACGATTTCAATCAGCGGCGTTCCTTGACGGTTAATGTCCACTAATGAATAGCCTTTTTCATGGTTCAGCTTGCCGGCATCCTCTTCCAGATGAATCCGGGTTATGCCAATCCGTTTTGTATAACCGTCCACTTCAATTTCAATCCAGCCATGCTCGCCGATTGGCTGGTCAAATTGCGAGATTTGGTATGCCTTCGGGTTGTCTGGATAAAAATAGTTTTTCCTGTCAAACTTCGTATGCGTGGCAACTTGGCAATTCAGCGCCATTGCTGCTTTCATCCCATAATCGACTACCTTTTTGTTCAGAACAGGCAGCACCCCTGGGTAACCAAGGTCGATGACAGTTGTATTTGTATTCGGCTCAGCACCAAAGTGGTTTGGGCTGGACGAGAAGATTTTTGATTCTGTTTTTAGCTCTACATGGACCTCAAGTCCAATCACTGTTTCGAATTCCATTCTATTCACCCCCTACAATTGCGGCTTCTTTTTATGATGGTCGGTTGCCTGCTCGAACGCATGGGCAACACGATAAATAGTTGCTTCGTCAAAATGCTTGCCAATAATTTGCAGTCCTAACGGCAGTCCGCCTTCAAAGCCGCATGGAACTGAGATTCCCGGCACACCGGCAAGGTTCATTGGTATTGTCAGAATATCGTTCACATACATCGTTAACGGATCATCAATTTTTTCACCAATTTTAAAAGCAGGAGTTGGCGTAGTTGGCCCTATGATAACATCATATTTTTCAAAGACCTGCTCAAAATCCTGTTTAATCAATGTACGTACCTTTTGCGCCTTTTTATAGTAGGCATCATAGTAACCGGAGCTTAGCGCAAAGGTTCCGAGCATAATCCGGCGCTTTACCTCATCACCGAAGCCTTCTGCCCGTGTCTTCTTATATAAATCAAGTAAATTCTCTGCATCAGGTGTTCGGTAACCGTAGCGGACACCATCGAAGCGGGCCAGGTTGGCAGATGCTTCTGATGAAGAAATTAAATAATAGGCTGCCAATGCGTACTTGGAATGCGGAAGAGAAACTTCTTCCCAAACCGCGCCAAGACCTTCAAGCACCTTTAGTGCATCCAATACAGATTGCCGGACAGATTCTTGTACCCCTTCGCCAAGATACTCCTTCGGTACAGCGATTTTTAGACCCTTCACATCGCCTGTTAAGGCTCCAGCAAAGTTTGGAACGTCCACGTTTGCTGAAGTGGAATCCATTGGGTCTAGTCCGGAAATGGCTTGTAATAAATAGGCATTATCCTCGACTGTCCGTGTGATTGGACCGATTTGATCAAGCGATGACGCAAAAGCGACAAGCCCAAAGCGGGAAACCCGGCCATAGGTTGGCTTCATGCCGACAACGCCGCAAAAAGCAGCTGGCTGACGGATCGAGCCGCCTGTATCGGAACCAAGGGAAAATAGCACTTCTCCAGCTGCAACGGATGCCGCTGAACCGCCTGAAGAACCGCCTGGGACCCGGTCAAGATTCCATGGATTCCGCGTCTTTTGGAAGCGGGAATTCTCGTTGGAAGATCCCATCGCGAACTCGTCCATGTTTAACTTACCGATTGTTACTGTTTCTGCCTGCTGTAGCTTTTGAACAGCTGTTGCGTCATAGATTGGGTTAAAGTTTTCAAGTATTTTGCTGGCACAGGTTGTCCGAAGACCTTTTGTGACGATATTGTCTTTCACGCCGATTGGCATGCCGTAAAGCAACCCTTTTGTGGCATCCAGATTGTCATCCAGGGCCTTTGCCGCTTGTCTGGCACGCTCTTCATCCAATGTTAAAAACGCCTGAACCTTGTCCTCGACCTCAGCAATCCGCTTATAGGATGCATCAACAAGATCGGAGACCTTCAGTTCTTTTTTATGTAAAAGCTCATGAAGATCTGAAACTTTATGGTCAAATAAACTCACACTAATAATCCTCCTACTCCCCTAAAATAGATGGCACTTTGAATTGGCCGTCCTGATGCTCCGGCGCATTTTTCAATACTTCCTCACGCGGCAACCCTTGCTTTGGGATATCCTCGCGGAGAACATTTTTCATATCAAGCACATGGTATGTAGGAGCCACATTGTCCGTATCCAGTTCATTTAACTGTTCAGCAAATGTGATGATGGCATCAAGCTGCTTGGTGAACTTTTCTGCCTCATCCTCGGTAATCGCAAGACGCGCCAAATTGGCCACGTGCTTCACCTGGTCGGTTGAAATTCGCGACATGTCTAAGTTACCTCCGATTATTGTCATTTAATATTGATGATACCAAACTTTTTCGCTTTACCGCAATGATTACTCTTTAAGTATGGACAAGAGTTTTTAATTTTAGTTCAATTCGGACATTGAAAGTGCCTTTCCAAAAAGAAAAAGCACCCTATTCAGGCGATGGGTGCCTTGTTATTTGATCAAGTTACGTGCAGCTCGTACTGCCTCAACATATGCAGTTGCTTTTTCTTTTAGTTCGCTGAAGTTGCGTTCTTCTATTAATTTAGAATTGACCAGGCTCCCTCCGATTCCACAAGCTACTGCGCCGGCTTTAATATAGGACTCAATATTTTCTAACGAGACGCCGCCTGTTGGAATGACAGGAATGTGAGGAAACGGAGCCCCGACATCCTTAATATACTTTGGTCCAAGATTCCCAGCTGGGAAAACCTTCACTGCATCCGCGCCCCATTCAACAGCTTGAATCATTTCAGTCGGGGTCATCACACCTGGAATCGCTATTTTGCCATAACGCAGTGCCGTTCTAATCACCTCTTCAGAAAGGCTAGGGCTAAAGACAAAATCTGCACCTGCCGAGATGGCACGCTGAGCGGATTCACGGTCAATAACCGTTCCCGCTCCGATAAGAGCTTGACCTTTAAACATCTGCGAGTATGTTTCAATTGTTCGGTATGCATGTGGTGAATCTACAGTCACTTCGAGTGCCGTCACTCCGCCCTCGACAAGGCTTTCAATCACCTGTCCGACGATTTCCTCGGGCACCCTGCGGATGACTGCGATAATGCCGCTTTCGACCAATTTCTGCAGCAGCTGAACTTTCGGTATCATTAAAATCTCTCCTTCCGACAACTATCTCAAGATTTCTTCTGAACGGTCGGGAGCGATTTCAGCCCAATATGGATAACCCTCCACATCACCCGCCACCGTTACAGCAGAAGCGCCTACCCGGTTTCCAAGGGATACGGCATTCCTATAGGACCAGCCGCGAAGCAAGCCCGATATGAAGCCGGCAGCAAACCCATCGCCAGCACCAACAGTGTCGACTACCTTCTCAACTCTGTACCCGTCGACGTATTCCTCCTTGTCCCCATCATTGTAATAGGCACCGGTATCCCCAAGCTTCACAACAACCGCTTTTGATCCATTTTTAATTAATCGCTCAGCTATTTTCTCCGGTGTTTTTTCTCCTGTAAGAATCAGACCTTCTTCAATACCCGGCAAAACGATATCGCATTTACCGGCAATATCCATTAACACTTCACGCGCTTCTTCCTTTGACCAAAGCTTCAGGCGAATATTCGGGTCGAAAACAATCTTCACCTTATTTCGTTTGGCTGCATCAATCGCATGATAGACAAGCTCTCTGCAGGATGGACTTAACGCCGGTGTGATGCCTGAAATATGAAGGATTTTCGCTTTGGCAATTTCACTTTCCTGCAAATGGGCTTTTCCCATTCTGCTTGCCGCCGATCCTGCCCGGAAATAGCTTACTTTCGGATCTCTTCCATCTTGCCGTTCCTTAAAAAATACACCTGTCGGGGAGGCAGGGTCAAAGGTTACCAAACTGGTATCAACCCCTTCTCCGCGAATAAAGTTACGGATGTAAAGTCCAAATTCATCATTTCCGAGACGGCTCGCCCAGCTTACCCTATGCCCAAGTCTGGCAAGAGCGATGGCCACATTTGACTCAGCTCCGCCGATGGTCTTTTCAAATTCGTTGACATATCTTAGCGGCCCTGCTTTTGAGGGGTTTAAAAGGACCATAGTTTCACCAAAAGTAAGAACCTCCATTATTTATCCCCCTTACTTTTACCACTCTGCAACGCTGCCGTCTTTATTGCGCCAGATTGGATTTTTCCAATCGTGGCCAACCTTAGCCATTTCCTTTACATGCTCTTCATCTACCTCGATGCCTAAGCCTGGGCCCTCCAGTATCTTCACATAGCCATTTTCATATTTGAATACTGAACGATCCTTAACGTAATCAAGCAAATCACTGCCTTGATTATAATGAATTCCTAAGCTTTGCTCCTGAATAATTGCATTTGGCGTACAGAAATCCACCTGTAAGCATGAAGCTAAAGCAATTGGACCAAGCGGACAATGCGGAGCAACAGCAACATCAAAGGCTTCCGCCATAGCCGCGATTTTCTTCATCTCGAGAATTCCGCCAGCGTGCGAAACATCCGGCTGGATAATATCAACATATCCATCCATCAAGAGCTGCTTAAAGCCCCAGCGTGTATACTGTCTTTCGCCAGTCGCGATTGGCGTTGATGTATATCGGGCGATTTCCCGTAATGCCTCATTATTTTCCGGAAGGACTGGTTCTTCAATAAACATTGGTCGATACGGCTCTAATTCTTTGGCAAGGATTTTGGCCATTGTCTTATGGACACGTCCGTGGAAGTCAATGCCGATACCCACGTCTTTACCGACTACTTCACGCACAGCGGCAATCCGGTTAAGGACACTTTCCACACTTGAGAAGTTGTCGATATAGTCCATTTCTTCAGTGGCGTTCATTTTCACTGCTGTAAAGCCGGCATCAATCTTTTCCTTAGCCGCGCTGGCTACATCGCTTGGACGGTCGCCGCCGATCCATGAGTAGACGCGGATTTTATCACGTGCCGCCCCGCCAAGCATTTCATAAACAGGCATATTGTAGAATTTTCCTTTTATGTCCCACAGTGCCTGCTCAATTCCCGAAATGGCACTCATCATGATTGGACCGCCGCGATAAAATCCTCCACGGTACATCACCTGGAAAAGATCTTCAATTTTCCGTGGGTCCTGACCGATTAAATAGTCACTAAGTTCCTTTACACAAGCCTCTACCGTGCTCGCCCGGCCTTCGACGATAGGCTCGCCCCAGCCTTCTAAGCCGTTATCCGTTTCAATTTTTAGAAAAAGCCAGCGTGGAGGAACTTTGTATAATGTTAGATTCGTGATTTTCATAGTAAATTCGCCTCGTTTATATTATTTTTAAATCACGCATTTGCTAAGACTATTAACCTTTCACACTTCCGCCTGTTAATCCTGCAATGATATATCGTTGGGCAAATAGTGCGATGACTAGTACAGGTGCCGTAATGATGACAGATGCCGCCATCAGACCGCCCCAGTTAATTTCCGAATAGGATAGGAAATTAAAGATGGCAATCGGTAAGGTCTTCGTGTTATCGCCTGCTAAAATCAGTGAAAACATAAAGTTATTCCACGAGAAGATGAACGCCAAAATAGATGATGTCACAATCCCCGGTCCTGAGATTGGCAGCATAACTTTGACAAACGCCCCTGGAATAGAACAGCCATCTACACGTGCTGATTCCTCAAGCTCATGCGGAAGCCCTTCAAAAAACGGAATCATAACCCAGATAATAAACGGCATGGTGACAAGCATATGGCTTAGGATTAGCGACGTGTATGTGTCAATTAATTGCAGTTTTGAAAAGATAATAAACCATGGGATAAGGAAAGAAATTCCCGGTACAATCCTTGCTACAAGAATTAAAAGACCAAAGCCCTGCTGCTTGAATTTTGCAATTGAATAAGCGGCAGGAAGGCCAAGGATGAGCCCAAATAGGGTCGCCCCTGCTGCAACGACAAAGCTGTTCCATATAAAACTAAGAAAGTTATATTCTTTAAAAACATTAATATAGTTATTAAAGTTTGCTGTAATTTCAAAGATTTTATTGGTATTAAGAATTTGTACTTGTGTTTTAAATGAAGCGAGCAACATCCACAGGAACGGGAGTAAGAACAAAAATAGTACAAAATAAACGCCGAAATGGGTGAAAATGGATTTAATCGGACTTCGTTTTTCACTCATAGCTGTACACCCGCCCTTTTCCGTAAAAGAATCGTGAAAATACTAATCGATAGAACGATGATAAAGAAGATCATCAATAATGCGGAAGCTTGACCAATCTTGAAGTATTGGAAGCCTAACACGTACCCGTAAATGTTGGTCGTTTGGGATGAAGTCCCCGGTCCGCCCTGAGTAGTAGCATAAATAATGTCAAATGTTTTTAACGCGTCAATCATCCTTAATAAAACAGCGGAATATAGCGTCGGTTTTAACAACGGAAGCGTAATTTTTGTAAACGACTGCCAAGGAGTCGCCCCGTCAATCATCGCTGCTTCGTAAGGATCCTTCGGCAGGGAAACAAGACCTGCTAGAACGATTAAGGCGATCATCGGGGTCCATTCCCAAACATCAATAAAAATTAACGAAGGCATAACGAGACTTTGTGAGGTTAACCATTCCTGACCCGGAATTCCAAGTTTGCTTAAGAATATGTTAAGAATCCCAATATTCGGTTCATAAATTAGGACCCAAATTAAACCGACAGCAACTGGAGTTGCTACCATTGGGAGCAGGAATAAGGTTTTGACAACGCCTTTTCCAACGATATTCTGATTCATAAGAATCGCAATTCCAACCCCTAATACCGTTTCAATCAACACAGCTACAATTGTAAAATAGAACATTAACCAAAGTGATTTAAGAAAAAGTTCATCTTTAAATAATGCGATATAATTATCCAAAGCCACCCATAACGGAGGAGTCACATTGGACATGCTCCACTCATGAAAACTCAGCCAAAACGTATAGCCCACAGGCATGACCATCATTAATCCTACAAAAAGCACAGCCGGCAAGGTAAAAACCCACTTGATGTGACGGTCAATCCAATTTGTCATTCTTTTGTTCCTCCCGGAAAAGATTATGTTTTGTTAAAACAAACGGCTTTCGGGCATGATCCAGTATTACAACCTAGATTGCTGACCGAAAGCCGATTAAAAATTTGTGCTAATTAGAACGGATTACTTCTCACTGTCAAGAATCTTTTGGAATTCTCCGTCTGCCTTTTCTGCAGCAGCCTTAACATCCTTGCCTTCGATACCAGCAATGATGATATCGCCGATGGAATCACGTGCGCTTCCTACGTTGATTACCACTGGACGGTCATAAGAAGTACCAGCTTTACCATTTTCAGCAATCGCTGCCGCTAAATCTTTCGGGAATTTAGCAGTTCCTTCTGCAGACTCCCAAACAGAAATACGTGCACCAGGATTTCCTTCAGCTTGAAGCTTCGTAACCATTTCTTTGCTTTCTACCCACTTAATGAATTCCCATGCCGCTTCTTTCTTCTCAGAGTTAGCGCCAATACCAAGTGCCCAAGATGTTACGTTGTATGGCTTAGAACCATTAGCACCAGCTGGGAACGGAGCAAAACCAACTTTGTCAGCCACAGCAGATTTTGATGGATCAGTTGCGTTTGTGAACAAGGAAGATGCATCTGTATAGAAAGCAGCTTTTCCTTGAGTGAACACAGCCATTGCCTCAGGCCAGCTCATGTTTAAAGTACCTTTAGGGCCATATTTGTTTAATAGGTTTCCATAATATTCAAATGCTTTTAATGCCTCAGGTGAAGTAAGGGCGGATTTTCCATCCTTCATAAAGTCTCCGCCAAAACCATATAGGAAGCTGGAGAACTGTGTAACTGCAGCAGCACGTTTACCACGGGCAACAAATCCAGCAACGCCATTTGCAGGGTCGTTTAACTTTTTAGCCGCTGCTTCAAGCTCTTCTAATGTCTTTGGAACTTCGATGCCGGCTTTTTCTAACAGATCTTTACGGTAGTAAAGAACTTCCGTCTCTGTTACAAGGGGTAATCCAAAGTATTTTTTGTCTTGTTGCACGCTTCCTAGGGAAGAAGGAATAAAATCCTTTGTATAGTCTTGTTCTTTAGAAATATAACCAGTCATGTCTGCAAAGTAACCGCTCTTATGGAACATCTTACCGTCTTGAAGCGGACGGAACATAACAACGTCGATGTTCTTAGAGTTAGAGGCAAACTCAACGGAAGTTTTTTGTGTTAATTGGTCTTCAAAATAGCTGTCAATCTTTACTTTAATGCCAGTCTCTTTCTCAAACTCTGGCAATTGTGCCTTAATTGCTTCTGTCCAAGGATGGTTAGCAGCAACCAAGCGGATTTCTTGAACCTTTTTCTCAGTGTTCTTCTCAGGCGCCTTTGAGGTGTCAGAGGAATTCGAACCGCTGCAGCCAGCTAGTGCAGAGCTAAGACCAACGGCTAAAGCAAGAACACCAGCAGCTTTTTTAAAACCTACTAAACTCTTTTTCATAATTTTCCCCCTTGCTGTTATTTTCACAAAAGTGATAACGGTTTCATTTTATACTGTAGACCTATAACACATATTAAAAAATAGTTTGGTAGAATAATGAAATTAATAAATTCCCTTGCATGAAATTTTCCTTAAGTACCCACATTACACGATTGTTGCCTTAGCGTTTTAAAGCGTTTTCAAAAAAACTATAGATAATCAGCTTTTTTATATAATGAATAGAATCATAATGACCCTTTTCCTACATGCAAGTCCCCCTTTCAAAGGGATAATAAAATTTAGCATTGTGGTTATCTGTACCCAATACTGTCAGATATTTTCATTGAGGTATGGAGCAAGTTTTCCACAATTCGTTCTTTATTTTTTAACATTCTTTCTTTAGGACCTGCTACGCTAATTGCGGCCTGAATCGTACATTCTACCCCATATATAGGAGCAGCCAGACAATATAACCCCTCTTCATTCTCTTCATCATCAATGGCATAGCCAAGACTTGCGAACATTTCCAGTTGCACTTTGAGAGATGTTTTGTCAGTTATCGTCTTTGGTGTAATAGGCTGCAATATTAGGTTTCTGATAATTTCCTCCTGTTGCTTATCCGAGAGAAAGGTTAAGAAGGCTTTTCCTAATCCCGTGCAATACAATGGCTTGCTTTTTCCTGGTTCCGCTGTTGTACGAATGGATCGATTGCTGTTGATCTTCGCCACATAGATAAGTTCAGAATCTGATAAAACAGCCATAAAGACGGTTTCCTGTACCTCTTCCATTAGTTTTTTTAGAAAAGGCAAGCCTTGGGCAGCAACATCGAGACAATTCATCGCTATGCTTCCAAGGGGTATAAGCTTTGGTCCAAGCCTATACTTTTTTGAATAATCGACCGTCAAATAGTTTGCTTGAAATAATGTCTCAATCAAACCTGATGTACTGCTCTGCGGAAAAACAAGTGTCTCGCTTATTTCTTTGATTGTTAATCCCTCTGGGTGCTGTGCAAGCAACTCAAACACTTTTAACACGCGTTCTGCCGATTTAACAGCCATCTCCGATCCTCCTCGGAATCACATATGTGATTTTAAATCATGTATGTGATTTCATTACCCATATTACTACAGGATGTAAACCCTTACAACACATTTTTTTCTGATAAACTAAAAAATCTGCAATTTTTTAAAAAACGTTGCAGATTTCAACATAATTTCGGTTCAGTTTGCCTTATTTTTTTATTTTCCTTTTGGGGCGGGAAAAAAACTGCAAAATTTTAAACGGGATAAAGCCCAAAATTCCGCCAAAGGTATTTAAGATCAAATCATCCACATCGAAGCTGCCAAATTCGAACACCAACTGCAGTATTTCATAGGATAGACTTAAACTGAACGCGGCTAGCATGACGGTTCTAAGTTTTTGAAACTTTTTTGCCAAGAGTGGTAAGATAAAGCCAAGCGGGATAAAGCCAACCACGTTTCCAGCTAGATTCTTCACCCGAATATCGAAATTGACATCGGCTATATACAAATAAAAATTAATGGTTTTAAAGGGAACAAAATTGTTTGAGCGCCAGTGGTATCCGTCATAGGTGAAATTAAAATGATTGATAATCTGAGATAGCGGGATATATTTAAATAATACGAGTTTTGTAAGAATGGCCAGATAAAAGCAAAGTACTAAAAACAAAAATAGTTTTTTTATTAGGTTCATGTTTTTTGCTGCTCCATTTAATTAATAAACTAACCATATCATATTTTAAAAATCATCGGGTTTTTATACAAGAAATATTTCACTGGAGGTTTTTGGATGGCTGAACATCGATTTTTATTAAAAGCAAACTGGCCTGGGCTTCGGAATGATGTTGGTGAAATTGAAACCGCAAACCTGAAAACGAAGGTATCCATCCCGCCGGAAATGGACGGCCCGGGGGTCGGGACAAACCCCGATGAAATGCTGCTGGGTGCGGCTGCGACTTGCTATATCATCACGCTTGCCGCCATGATGCAGCGGAGCGGGCTTGATAAGGCGGGCTTAACGATGGAATCCGAAGGGATTGTCGATGTGACCAATGGGGTTATTACCTATAAAAAAATCATTCATAAACCACTTATCGTTTTGAAAGCGGATGCTGCCGAAAAGGATTTTGCATTAGCACACAGGCTTGCCAAGAAAGCGGAAACCTCCTGTATGATCAGCAGGGCGGTGCAAGGAAATGTGGAGATAGAATTGCGCGCTGCGGTCGAGGCGTCAAACTAAAAAGGGGCTTTAGGGCCCCTTTTTCAATTGAAAAACTCCATATGCTTTTTTTCTTGTTTATAGTAATCTAGTCTGTCTTGAAGTGTACCTGTGTGAAACTCAAATTTATGTCCATCCGGGTCGGTAAAATATAGTGATCGTTTATCCCTTTCGTCTCTTTGGCGGCCCGGCAGAATGTTGACCTGGAGTTGTTTCAGATTTTCAAACATGTTAAGGAAGTCTGCCTCTTCGATTGAAAAAGCCAGATGCGTATAGGAATGATGTATTTCATTTCTCGGTATATCCTTCTCCTCATTCAGGGCAAGCCATATGCCGTTTAGGTCAAAATAGGCGGTGGTCCTTCCTTTCACTAGCAATTTGGCGTCAAACACGCTTTGATAGAATTGGATGGATTTTTCTAGATTGGAAACGGAAAACAAAATGTGGTTTATTCCTTTAATAGTCATGATTCGCCCCCCTTCTAAATATTACCACGATTTTACTTATGGATATAAAAAAACCCATGGCACCTTTATTCCATGAGCTGATTAGCTTTATTTTCTTTTAAATAACTTTGAAAAAAGTCCTTTCTTCTTATTTTGCTTTGGAATCACAATTTCCTTTTTTGTAAGGTAAATTTCTTCTTTATCAATAGCATGATTCATTGCTAAAACTAAGCCGATGTCGGTGTCATGCTCCTTGTTGGTGACAATAGTGTGGCCAATCTTGTGTTTGGATGCGACTTTTACATATTTGGATAATTGGGCGTAACCCATATTTCCGTTTAGAAAAAGATGGGCACCAGGATATTTCTTCATTAACTGCCCTACTTGAGGGTACACTTCGGTTTCAGCTACCTGTTTTTTCGTAAGAGCGACAATAATTCGTTCGCGTAAAGATCCTAAAAATTTCCGTCTTTCCTCAGGCTTGGTTTCGAGCGGTCCATGAATGCCTTGCTGCAAGACCTCGTCAACGGTTTGTTTTTTCAAAAAGAATCAACTCCATTTAAAGGGCTATTTACTATGTATGATTTCTGTAAAGAAAACGTTCCAATCTCAGCATCTCTGAGAGTAAATGATGGCCATCCGCGAGTATTTTCACTTTATCCGAGAGTATTCCGCTCCTATCCGAGAGTAATTTGCGGTTACGAGAGTAAATTACGGTTATCCGAGAGTATTCCCGCGTTATCCGAGAGTAAACATACCTTATCCGAGAGTATTCACCGCTTATCCGAGAGTAACCCCCGCCCCAGCCACAAAGAAAAAACCCCTCCCTCCATTAAGGAGGGAAGGATTCACGTCCGAACTCTATATTATTTAGAACCAGTAAACTGCTCTTCCTCAGTAGAACCTTTCAACGCAGTAGTGGAAGAAGTACCGCCGGAGATTACCATAGATACTTGGTCGAAGTAACCAGTACCAACTTCGCGCTGGTGACGAGTAGCAGTGTAGCCGTATTGCTCGCTGGCGAACTCAGCCTGCTGCAGGACAGAGTAAGCGGCCATGCCGTTTTCTTTGTAACCGCGGGCAAGTTCGAACATGCTGTGGTTTAGAGCATGGAAGCCTGCAAGTGTAACGAATTGGAACTTGTAACCCATTTTGCCAAGCTCTTGTTGGAACTTTGCGATCGTTTCATCGTCAAGCTTCTTCTTCCAGTTGAAGGAAGGTGAGCAGTTGTAGGCAAGCAGTTTGCCAGGGAACTTCTCATGGATTGCCTCTGCAAAGCGGCGTGCTTCTTCAAGGTTTGGCTCGGAAGTTTCGCACCAGATTAGGTCGGCATATGGAGCGTAAGCCAATCCGCGGCTAATTGCTTGGTCAAGACCTGCTTTTGTACGGAAGAAGCCTTCAGCTGTACGTTCGCCAGTAATAAACTCAGCATCGTTTTCATCGATATCGCTTGTGATTAAGTCTGCAGCGTTAGCATCTGTACGGGCAACCAGCACAGTTGGAACGCCCATAACGTCAGCTGCTAAACGGGCAGCAATCAGGTTGCGAACCGCAGTTTGCGTAGGAAGCAATACTTTACCGCCTAAGTGGCCGCATTTTTTCTCAGAAGAAAGCTGGTCTTCGAAGTGAACGCCGGCAGCACCTGCTTCAATCATGCCTTTCATTAGTTCGAAGCAGTTTAGCTGGCCTCCGAAGCCTGCTTCAGCGTCAGCCACGATTGGAGCGAACCAATCGATAGAATTGTCGCCTTCTCCATGAGTGATCTGGTCAGCACGCTGAAGTGCTTGGTTGATACGCTTAACAACAGCCGGAACGCTGTTTGCAGGGTATAAGCTTTGGTCAGGGTACATGTTACCGGAAAGGTTAGCGTCTGCAGCAACCTGCCAGCCGCTTAAGTAAATAGCCTTAAGCCCAGCTTTAACCTGCTGAACCGCTTGGTTACCAGTTAAAGCGCCAAGAGCGTTGATATAATCTTCTTCGTTTACTAGTTTCCAAAGCTTTTCAGCACCTTTGCGAGCTAATGTATGTTCAATATCGATAGAACCTCGAAGTTTGATCACATCCTCTGCAGTATATGGACGTGTAATCCCCTTCCAACGTGCATCCATTTCCCAGCTTTCTTGTAATTGCGCTACTCTTGCATCAGTCATTTTAAAATCCTCCTATCAACCTATTAAAGTATTTTTTTAAAATATATTTTTGAAGAGTTAAAAACTCTCAAATCCCTATAGTTGTTGGTAACCTGGAATAGTTAAGAAATCTGCAAAGTCGTCATTTAAGATTAAGTTGTCAAACAGGTTAACGGCTTCGTCGAACCGCCCGTTCAAGTAGGCTTGGTCCCCAATTTCCCGCTTGATTTTCGTAAGTTCCTCGGCCTTTAGCTGTTCATATAATTCGGAAGTTAACTTCCGGTTGTCTTTTAAGATGCCCTTTGGATGACGGATCCACTGCCACAGCTGGGCCCGTGAAATTTCGGCGGTTGCCGCATCCTCCATTAAATTATGAATCGGTGCTGCACCGCGGCCTGAAAGCCAGGAAGCCACATATTGAATACCTACATTGATGTTGGTACGGACACCTTCCTCAGTAATCGTACCCGTTGGCACTTCCAATAAATCACTAGCTGTAATGGTAATCTTCTGCTGTTTAATCGTATGGATTTGGTTTGGAGTCGGCATTTCGCGGTTGAAAACCTCCATCGCCACCGGAACAAGCCCAGGGTGGGCAACCCACGTCCCATCGTGACCGTCCCGTGCCTCGCGCTCTTTGTCAGTGCGAACCTTGGCAAATGCCTCTTCGTTTGCCTTGGGGTTATCCTTGATTGGAATCTGTGCTGCCATTCCCCCTATTGCCGGTGCCTTGCGGCGGTGGCAGGTTTGAATCGTAAGTAAGGAGTACGAACGCATGAACGGCACTGTCATCGCCACCTGCGAACGATCCGGTAAAATAACATCATCTTGGTTACGTAGTTTTTTCAAATAGCTAAAAATATAATCCCATCTTCCGCAGTTTAATCCGGCTGAGTGTTCCCTTAATTCATAAAGAATCTCTTCCATTTCAAAAGCGGCCAGGATGGTTTCAATTAACACAGTTGCTTTGATGGTGCCTTGGGCAATCCCGAGCCTTTCCTGTGCGTATACAAATACATCATTCCAAAGCCGTGCTTCCAAGTGGCCTTCAAGCTTTGGCAGGTAAAAGTAAGGACCGGTTCCTCTTGCCAGCAGTTCCTTTACGTTATGGAAAAAATACAATCCAAAGTCGAAAAAGCTTCCTGAAATGGTTCTGCCGTCTAATAACACATGCCTTTCCTCGAGATGAAGTCCGCGGGGTCTGACAATTAGTACAGCTGTTTTTTCATTCAGTTCGTATTTTTTTCCTTCTGGATTTTCAAAGTTAATCGTCCGATTAACGGCATCCCGTAAGTTGATTTGCCCTTCAACGAGGTTCTCCCATGTTGGTGACGTGGCATCCTCGAAATCGGCCATGAACAATTTGGCTCCGGAGTTTAAGGCATTGATGACCATTTTTCGGTCAGTCGGCCCGGTAATCTCCACCCTGCGGTCCTGAAGGTCATGAGGCAGTGATGCAATCCTCCAGTCACCATTTCTGATGTGCTTCGTCTCAGGGAGGAAAGCAGGAAGCTTGCCGTTATTAATTTCCTCTTGGCGTTTCTGTCTGGACTGTAACAGTTCAGCCCGCCTTGGGCCAAATTTGGTTTCAAGTTCTTCAATAAATTTCAAAGCATCTGGCGTTAAAATCCCGTCGTATTGGGCCTTCAAGGCACCAACCACTTCCATCCCCCTTGTTTGCGTCGACACGAACTTGATCACCTCTTTGTTATAATACAGTAACTATCCTCGCTTTGTATTATATAACACACTTTCGGAAAATGGAACTACTTTTCTGAAAAATTTTAAAAAATAGGTAAAATTCCCCTGCGTAGATAAAAAAATCCTTGATATTACTAGATTCTTAACACAATAAAAAAAGCAGATACCTCTTACTCAGGTAGCTGCTTTAAATCATTTTTTCATATAAACGCTGAAACATCTCATCCCAGTCGCCGCTGTTCAAAAATTCCGGGCTGACGATGGCTGTTAACAATTTTCTTTTTAAATACGCATCCTCAACATTTTTCAAAATCCATTGCCGTTTTGAAAAAAGAAATTCTAGATAATCCTCGTACCGGGAGTCAAACTGCTGCTCAAGCTGCTTACGGATCTGTTTCGCTAGGATTGGGCTTGCTCCTCCTGTGGACACCGCAATGCTTAAGCGGCCTCGCTTCAGATGGGAAGGCAGATGGAAATCAGACTCCTCCGGATTGTCCGCAATGGATACAAGCTGATGCTCCGCCGCTTCTTCCTTCACCAGATTGTTGGTGTGTGGGTCATTCGTGGCCGCTATGATGAGAAACGCCTCCTGGATGTCCGACTTGGCAAACGGCTTTTGTTTCCAGGCTATTTTTCCTTCGTGGGCCAAATGTTGTATAACAGGCGTACTTTCCGGGCTAATGACTGTAATGGCTGCTCCCGTTTCCAGCAAGCCTTTTACCTTCCGCTCAGCTACCATGCCGCCGCCGGCCACGATTACCTTTTTTCCTTCAAGCTTAAGCATAATTGGGTAATAACCGTTCATTCTGCCCCTCCATCATCTATTGGCAGGAGTCTTTTCCGGCCAAGGACCAGTTAAATACTCGACTAGCGCCTCTTTAGTGGCCTTTTTTGGCATGCCGCTTTCCGCGAGACCTAGTTTGGCCACTTCGCCCATCGTTTGTTTGCCCATTCCGACAACTTGGACATTTTTCAAAAAGGCTTCTGTTTCGATGCCGAATTTTTGCAAAGCTGTTATAAATGGCTCAACAGAGGCGCTCGAAGGGAAAACAACTGTATTTACATCCGCATCGTCCATCATTCTTTTAAAAATTGAAAAGAACTGTTCATCTACTTTTTTGTCGCTTGTTTTCCAGAAATCAGCGTTTTCATATTTTTGTACCTGGGCCCCGCTATCTCCAACTACAAGCATTTTTCCCCCATCGGACATTTCATCGATCAAGCCTGGAACGAATCCTCGTTCTTTTAAGGCATTGATGGTTTTGATGGAAAAACCGAAAAGGTCTGCTGTAATTTTCCGAATATCCACCCCATGATTCTTTAACGCAGTGAAAAATTCTTCGATACTCTCAGGCGATGTGAATAAGATTTTTTGATAACTGGATATGGTACCCATAATCTCTTCGTTAACAGGTGCTGCGATTCTTTTCCACCTTGGAAACTCGATTACATCCGCGCCTTGACTCATCAGTTCCTTCGCTAACTCGCTCTCGCCTTCACTCGTGCGCGCCAAAAGAATCTGCCGGCCATGTAATGGCTTTTTCTCAAACCAGCTTATTTTTTCACGGAGAGATGCGACATATCCTACCAAAATAATCGCCGGATTGCTAAACTTCGCCTCTTCAGCCTTGGCGGCAATATCAGCCAATGTCCCCTGCAGTGTCTTCTGACGGCCGAAGGTGCCCCATTGAATTAAAATTACTGGGGTTTCGGCTGGCTTCCCGTGGGCAACCAAGTTTTCACAAATGTATGGCAAGTTCCGGACTCCCATGTAAAAAGCGATTGTATCCATCCCGCGGGCAAGACTTGCCCAGTCAAGGAGCGGCTTGCCTTCCTTTGATTTATCATGGGCCGTTACGACCGTAAATGATTCCGCATGTTCCCGATGGGTAACAGGGATTCCGGCATAAAGAGGGGCAGCCATTCCCGATGTGATACCCGGGACAATTTCGAATGGTATTTGGTGGTTCGCCAAGGCTTCCGCTTCCTCGCCAACCCGGCCGAATACACCCGGGTCGCCGCCTTTAAGCCTGACCACAGTTTTACCTTCCAATGCTTTAGCGACCAAAACGTCATTTATATTTTCTTGCCGTAAAAAATGGCGGTCCGGTAATTTCCCCCCGTAAATCAGTTCACAATTGTCAGGAGCAAACTCCAAAAGCTTCGGGTTGGCTAGGCGGTCATATAGAATAACCTCTGCCTGCTTGATGGCTTCAAGCCCTTTCACAGTAATTAGTCCAACGTCCCCCGGTCCTGCTCCTACTAAAAAAACTTTTCCAGTTCCCATCGTGCAGCATCCTTCCGTGTTTTCCTTCTATAATACGACAAATATAATATCTTTTTCTATTTCTATGTTAAATGTTTTAACATAGCCGGTATCCGGAGCCTGCACAAGCCCGTCTTTTAAGGAGATTTTCCAATCATAGACAGGGCAAAAAACATAATCACCACTGACAAGCCCTTCCGAAAGAACACCGCCCTTCGAATGGGGACTGCGGTTTTCCAAGGCATAAACATTGCCATTAGATGTTTTAAAGAGCGCAATTTCCTTGTCATCGATTTTAATAGTATAACCAGATCTTGCTTTTAGGTTTGAATAGTTTGCAACCGGTATACGAGTTATAGTTTGCAGCATTTTGCTCACTCTCCGACCTTAATGGTATGTTTAGTATAATATTTCTCTTGAATTTCTTCACTATGAATGGCTTCATCCCATGGCTCGATATATTTTTTCAAAGTTTTGTCCATCCGTTCGTTTAAGGCTTTGCGTGTTTCCTCGTTTGCCAAGACCCCTTGGATATGCTCTAAGCTCAGGCGCTCTAGCCATTTGGAAGTACGCTCCAGATAGTTTGCTGTCTCACGATAGTATTGCAGATAGGCGCCGGTCATTTCGATCACCGCTTCTTGGGTTTTCACCGTGCATAAGTGGTCACCAGTGCGAAGGTCAACCCCTCCGTTGCCGCCGACATAGATTTCCCAGCCTCCATCAATGCCGACGAAACCGATATCCTTGATACCTGCTTCAGAGCAGTTTCTTGGGCAAGCAGATACCCCCATCTTCACTTTGTGCGGCGTATCAAGACGCTCAAATTTCTTTTCAAGCTCAATGCCAAGTGCCATTGAGTCCTGTGTACCATAGCGGCAGAATTGGGCACCGACGCAGGTTTTGACGGTGCGAAGCGTTTTTCCGTAAGCATACCCTGATGGCATATTAAGCTCTTCCCAAATGCTTGGCAGGTCTTCTTTTTTGATGCCAAACAAGCCAATCCGCTGGCCGCCGGTTAGTTTTACTAATGGAACATTGTATTTCTCGGCCACTTTGGCAATTTTTATTAAATCCTGTGGTGTTGTCACCCCGCCGTACATTCGCGGCACAACGGAATAGGTTCCGTCCTTTTGGATATTAGCGTGCATTTTTTCGTTAACAAGGCGGGAATCGCGGTCATCCTTATACTCGTCCATGTGAATCATGCCGAGGTAGTAATTAATCGCGGGTCGGCATTTTGTACAGCCTTCCTCGTTGTTCCAGCCTAAAACGTTCATGACTTCTTTGACACTTGTTAAGCCCTTTACTTTGATTTCTTGAACCAATTCCTCGCGGCTTAAGGTTGTGCAACCGCAAATGCTTGTTTTTTGAGCTGCTGATGCGTCAAATTGGTCGCCGAGAGTATGTTCTAGTATGCTTGCGACCATTGGTTTACAGCGTCCGCATGAGCGGCCGGCGTTTGTGCAATGGCTGACCTGATCTAGAGTGGTCAACCCTTGTGTTTTGATCGCCTCGACAATGGTTCCTTTGGTAACGCCATTACAGCCGCACACCAGTTCATCATTTGGCATGGAGGCAATGTCATCACTGGAGGAGCCGCTTGCACTGCATTCTGACTGAAGAATCGATACGCTGGTCATGCCGCTGATGTTTTCCTGTTTCGTTAGCATCCGAAACAGTTTTGTGCTGTCTTTTGTATCACCGTAAAGGACAATCCCAACAATCCTGTTATCTCTTGTTAGAATCCGTTTATAAATGCCGTCATATTCGTTGTAGGCCATGATTGATTTTGTTGTGCCGTCTTCAAAGATTTCCCCCGCTGAGAAAAGGTCAACCCCTGCTACCTTAAGCTGGGTGCCTGTTACTGAACCTTTATATGGCTCCGCTTCGAAGCCGCTGATGCGATTCGCCAAGACCTTCCCTTGTTCGTACAATGGCGCCACTAAACCATAGACAATTTCCCTGTGTTCGGCACATTCTCCGACTGCGTAAATGTGAGGAAGACTGGTCTCCATAAAGTCATTTACGACAATGCCTCTGTTTACATAGATGCCGCTGTTTTTGGCCACTTCTGTGTTTGATTTGATGCCTATTGCCATGACAATTAGGTCGGCTTCTACTTCTGAACCATCTTTAAAGCGTAGTCCGGTTACCCGCTCATCTCCAAGGATTTCAACGGTTTCCTTTTCCATTAAAAAGTTCATACCTTGGGCTTCTAGTTCTGCCTTAAGCATAGATGCTGCAATATGGTCCAGTTGGCGTTCCATTAGCGACGGCATTAAGTGAACAACATCCACTTTCATTCCTAGGTTTAGCAGGCCTCTTGCAGCTTCAAGGCCAAGCAGACCGCCGCCGATAACAACAGCTTTTTTGTATTCCTTTGATGATTTGATCATCATTTCACAATTATGGATATCACGAAAACCGGTCACACCCTGTTTATCCGTACCTGGAATTGGCAAAATAAAAGACTTGGAACCTGTTGCGATAATTAATTCATCGTACTCAACTTCACGGCCTTGGTCACTGATGACCCGTTTGGCTTCTGCGTCAATTTTTACAATAGCTTCGCCTGTATATAATTGAATATTGTTTTCTTTGTACCAATCCAACGGGTTGATAATGATTTCATCGAAACTAGTATCGCCTTGAAGAATATTTGATAGCTTAATTCTGTTATAGTTTGGATGTGGTTCTTCTCCAAAAATGGTGATTTCAAAATGTTCAGGTGCAAGTTTAAGGATTTCTTCGATTGTCCTGACTCCAGCCATTCCGTTACCGATCATTACTAATTTTTTCATGTTGGGCCGCTCCCTATATGTTTTGTTTAGTTATTTTTAATGGTTATTAAGGTTTCATTTATAGTTAAATTGTAAACTCCCGTCTTTTGAAAATTTGTGAGGTTCGTCACAATCCGCTGTTGTTTGTGAATGGTTTCACATTATTGTCATAAACCTATTATTTGGTGGATAATATTGGAATAACCAATGGTGACTGAGGTGTGAAATGGCGGAACACACAATTTATAAAAGTGATGAAGGTAAACAAAAGATTCTTAGATTCTATAAGAATTACGTGGATTCTTTTGGGGTAGAAATGGAAAGAGTTTATGTGGAGACTTCTTTCGGCAGGACACATGTATTGATTACGGGCCCAAAAGACGGGAAACCGTTATTTGTTTTTCAAGGGGGAAATTGCATCAACCCGATGACATTGTCATGGTTTAAACCTCTTTTTGAACACTACAGGGTTTATGCTCCTGATACGATTGGCCATCCCGGGTATAGTGCAGAGAACAGGATTTCGGCGAAAGATGATAGTTTTGCCCGCTGGATTTCAGAGTTAATGACCTATTTCGGTGTAGAAAAGGCCACTTTTGCAGGTCCATCCTACGGTGCCGGAATCTTATTAAGGCTCGCTGCGTATTTGCCTGAGAAGATAGCTTGTTCGGTGTTATTTTGTCCAGCAGGGATTGCGCTTGGTTCAAAATTAGAGATGATTAGAAAAATCTTAGTTCCGTTGATGTTTTTCAAGGGAACCAAGTCGGCAGCCCAACTGCAGAAAATAGCGGATAATATGTCTGATGGTTTTATGAAAGAAATAGATAAAGAGATTATCTGTAGCATCTTCAACTATACGAAGCTTGAACAGGATATGCCTAAGCTGACGGAAAAGAGGGAGTTACTGCGTTACACCGCTCCTACCATGGTTATCGCCGGCAGTAAGGATGTGTTTTTTCCAGAGAAGAAAATAGGTCCGGCAGCTAAGGAAATCATCCCCAATCTAGCAAACTATGAAGTGTTTAATATGGGGCATATCCCATCAGAAGAACAGTTGGTTGTAATTAATGGGAAAATAAAAGAGTTTTTAAGATTGCATTATGGTTGGTGAAGGACACTTTCAGATTTACTACACTCTATTTTGTCCTTCATAACCCCGATGAAGGACAATATCCAGCTCAAAACAACTAATTTTGTCCTTCACAAAACAAAAGACCTCTTCCGAATCCAAAAGGGAAGAGGTCTCATATATAACTAATACAATTCCGATGTTGTTTTTCCTTGCATATGAAGAAGCAAGTAGTCAGGGCCGCCAGCTTTAGAGTCTGTTCCGGACATGTTGAAGCCGCCGAATGGCTGGTAGCCGACAATGGCACCCGTACAACCGCGGTTGAAGTAAAGATTACCGACATGGAAGTCCTCGCGTGCCTGCTCCATATGGGCACGGTTTTTGGTAATAACCGCACCCGTTAAGCCATATTCAGTATTGTTGGCTATCTCAAGCGCTTCGTTGAAATCCTTCGCTTTTGAGAAACCTACCACCGGTCCGAAAATTTCCTCTTGCATGATGCGGGACTTCGGATCTAAATCAGCAAATATAGTTGGCTTGATGAAGTAACCTTTGGAGCTATCTCCTTCGCCGCCAGTCATCAATTTGCCTTCTGACTTACCGATTTCAACGTATTCCATGATTTTCTTGAAAGCATTATTATCAATAACAGGGCCCATGAAAGTATCTTGTTCAGATGGCTCGCCAACTTTTATTTGATTAGTCAATTCCACGACGCGATTCAATACTTGATCATATACGTCCTCAACAATAACAGCCCGAGAACATGCAGAACACTTTTGACCGGAGAATCCGAATGCTGATGCCATGATGGATTGTGCAGCCAATTCAAGATCTGCTTCACTGTCCACAACAATCGTATCCTTACCGCCCATCTCGGCAATTAATCGTTTCATCCAAAGCTGTCCTTCGCTGATTTTGGAAGAGCGGTCGAAAATGCGCAGGCCAACATCTCGGGAACCAGTGAAGCTGATGAAACGTGTATCCTTATGATCAACTAAGTAGTCGCCCACTTCGGCGCCGCTGCCTGGAACGAAGTTTAGTACACCCTTTGGCAATCCTGCTTCTTCCATTACTTCCGCAAATTTAGCTGCAATAATTGGTGTCGTGGATGCAGGTTTCAACAGTACCGTGTTGCCAGAAACAATCGCGGCAACGGTAGTACCTGCCATGATTGCAAATGGGAAATTCCATGGTGAAATGATAATACCTACACCAAGCGGAATATAATCGTAACGGTTAAATTCGTTGGGACGGCTTTGTACAGGCACACCATTTTTTAAGACAAGCATTTGCCGGCCATAGAATTCTAAAAAGTCAATTCCTTCTGCCGTGTCAGCATCTGCTTCTCTCCACGGCTTACCCGCTTCTTTTGTCATCAAAGCAGAGAACTCATGCTTGCGGCGGCGGATAATAGCTGCCGCTTTAAAAAGCACATCTGCACGGACTTCCGGCTTGGTTTTTCTCCATGTTCTAAATGCCTCAACGGCCGCCTGCATCGCTTTTTCTGCAAGTTCTTTATTGGACTTTGACACGCGGCCGAATACTTCCTCTTTGTTGGCGGGATTATAGGAAACGATTTTTTCCTCAGTAGTCACTTTTTCACCGCCGATAATTAACGGATAATCCTGTCCTAAATATCCTTCAACTGTTTTTAAGGCTTGAAGATAGGCTTGGCGGTTTTCTTCCACAGTAAAATCTGTTAACGGCTCATGTTTATATGGTTGTACCATGCTAAAATTCCTCCTATGTAATAAATCATTTAATCCTTACGGAAAAAATAATAGGTTGTCTAAAAATACACTGAAAACCCCCTCTTCAGGAGGCGGCGAATTTCGCAGAGAAACAATCCTATTTTGCCTCGAAAAATAGATTGTTAACCAAAAAAAAAAGACCCGGCCGCCGGCCGAATCTTATTGGTAAATATACACAAACGGTTCATTTTCATTGGCTTTACGGACAATCAGTGCTTCAGGGCCGTCCACGGAGGTCACGTTTACTGATACCGAAATGTATTCAGGAAAATGCTCCATGACCAATCCCGTGACATATTGGGTAAATCCAATTCCCTCTGTTTTTCCGTAAAATTGAATTGGAATCGTGATATCCAAATTTTGCAGCTGATCGCCTACGTAAAACGCCCGGCCAATCACGCCGTTGAAGTTAGGAAAATATTCTTCAACATCCTGTTTAAAGTTTAAAAAGGCGATTGTATCATCGCGGTGTGCTTCCTGGGCATCACTGGATGGGAATAAATAATATTTTTCGTCGACTTTTTCCCATGAGTTTAGACTTGAGCTGCCTTTATCAACTGTTGTATATGCAATGAAATTTCCTGGCACAACCGAAGATTTGCTTTGCTGGGCGAATAATGCAATCGTGATTGGAACGTCGCTTACATTTTTCATGGTCCTAATTCGTTTGATCATTTCTTCCGCTATTTTCTTTCCTTCGCGTTCCATGTCTGCAAAGTCAATATGCTGCTCTTTTTCAACAGTACCGCTATCGACTTGAACCTTGTAATAGTAGGTTGAATTAAGGGCAAGGCCAATGGTAATTCCGCCTAGTGAAACGTTACCTTTATCATCCTTTGTTAAATAATCATGCTCCAAAATATGTGCTAAATAAAGCGGACTGCTCGGTTCCCCTGGCGGGCCTGTATCAACAGGGTTTAATCCGATATTATCCGCTGCCTTCAGGCTTTTTGCCTTTAGCTGCTCCTCTGTATATTGTCGGCTCAGCAATTGTCTTACCGTTTTTTCCTTGATTTCCTGTCCTTCACGGAAATAATATTTATCAGTATCAAAGCTATTTTGGGCTATACGCATTAAACCCATTTCAAACTCGTTTAAATCATATCTTGTATTGATATTATTGACGACCAATCCGCGGGCCTGCCCCGGCTCAAATGGCAGAATGGTCCGGTAATATTTATCTGAAATATTATATTTCGGAATAATCGCCTTCCCTTTATCCTTCTCCTTTGTTTGCACTTCTTCATTTTGCTTTTGAAAAGTAGGTGCGCAGGCACTCAGCAAAAAGACAAGGGAAAGCGCGAGCAATGAGAGTTTTCTCAAAACTGACACCTCTTACTTATTTAATTCTTCAAGGAGCTTCTCTTCATCCCACACTTCAATTCCCAGTTCCTGTGCTTTTGCGAGCTTGGAGCCTGCATCTTCACCAGCAATGACCAAGTGGGTTTTCTTGCTTACACTTCCCGCCACATTTCCGCCTAACGCCTCAATCTTTTCTTTTGCTTCATTTCTCGATAAGCGTTCCAGTTTGCCGGTTAATACCACCGTCTTGCCGGCAAAAATAGAATTAGATTCCTCGGCGGATACCTTTCTTACCCCTTTAAACTCCATGTTCACTCCAAAAGAAGCTAATTCCTGAAGCAGTTCGGTTGCCTCTTCCTGTTCGAAAAAGCTGACGATGGAATCAGCCATTTTATCACCGATTTCATTGATGGCAATCAGATCTTCTTTGGAAGCAGACGCTAATCTTTCCATTGCCCCAAATTCCTGGGCCAAAGTTTTTGCCGCTTTTGCCCCGACATGACGGATGCCAAGCCCGAAAAGCAGTTTTTCCAGCGAGTTTTCCTTAGAGGCTTCAATCGCTTTTAACAGATTGGAAACCGACTTATCTCCCATTCTTTCAAGGGCAATAAGCTGGTCATAGGATAGCTTATAAATATCAGCCACATCGCTGATTAATTTTTCGGCAAACAACTGGCTGATGACCTTTTCCCCAAGGCCATCAATGTTCATCGCATCCCGTGACACGAAATGGATTAAACCTTCACGGATTTGCGCCGGGCATTTCGGATTAATGCAGCGAAGGGCCACTTCACCCTCTAATCGGACTAGTTCGCTTTCACATTCCGGACAGTGTGTCGGCATATGAAAATCGACCTCTTCTCCTGTGCGCTGATCAGCCAAAACATTGACGACTTCCGGGATAATGTCGCCCGCTTTTTTAATGACGACCTTGTCGCCAATTTTGATATCCTTCTCTCGGATTAGATCCTCATTGTGCAAGGAAGCACGCTGCACAGTGGTTCCAGCCACTTTAACCGGTTCTAAAATAGCTGTAGGTGTAATAACGCCGGTGCGGCCGACGCTTAATTCAATATCCTTCAAAGTCGTTACAACTTCTTCAGCCGGGAACTTATATGCTATTGCCCAGCGCGGGCTTTTGGCAGTCGTTCCAAGAGCAGCCTGCTGTTCTAAGGAGTCAATCTTAATAACGATCCCGTCAATTTCATAAGGCAGATGCGGGCGCTTCTCCACCCAGCCATTTACATAGTCAATTACCTCATCGATATTGACGCACTTTCTCCGCTCTTTATTTGTTTTAAACCCAAGTTTGTCCAAGTAATCTAAGCCTTCGCTATGCGAGACGACGCCGAGGTCCCCTGGATTTCCAATTCCATATAAAAAGATATCCAGTCTCCGGGAAGCCGCCATTTTCGTGTCAAGCTGGCGGAGTGAGCCTGCCGCCGCATTTCTTGGGTTGGCAAATAGCTCCTCCCCCCGCTCTTTCCTTGCCTCATTCAGCGCTTCAAAGGAACGCTTCGGCATAAAGGCCTCACCGCGGACCTCCAAGGACACAGATTCTGTGAGGCGGAGCGGAACGGATTTAATTGTTCTTAGATTTGCCGTTATATCTTCGCCAATTGTACCATCACCGCGGGTAGCCCCCTGGATAAACAAACCGTCTTCGTAACGTAAAGAAACTGCAAGGCCGTCAATCTTTAACTCGCAGACATATGAAAAGTCATCCCCTACAGCCTGACGGATACGGCGGTCGAAGTCTCTTAAGTCCTGTTCATTAAAAGCGTTGCCCAAGCTCAGCATCGGTGTTCGATGCTCGACTTTTTCAAAAACATCAAGAACCTCTCCGCCAACCCTTACAGACGGAGAGTCAGGTGTTTTTAATTGGGGGAACTTTTCTTCAAGCTCCAATAGCTCCTGCATCAATCGGTCATATTCAGCATCCGGTACGGATGGTTTGTCTAAGACATAGTATTCATAACCGTATTGGTTTAATAGTGTCCGCACTTCGGATATTTTTTGTTCAGCGGTTTGAAGGTCCATATATCCAACCCTTTCCTCATCTAATTGCAGCAAGTTCCCCAATAAAAATGAGGAAACCTATTTTTCACTTACTTTAAGACGATTTTTCAGGAAAAATCGTTACACCTTTTTGATCGGTGCAAATTTGGAAAGCAGGCGTTTGATGCCAGTTGGACTTGGAAAAGCAATATCGAGTTCGGTGCCTTCTCCCTGTCCTTTCACACTGACAACGGTCCCAATGCCCCATTTTCCATGTTCAGCTTTGTCGCCAACCTTCCAGTCAGCTCCCTCACCGCCCGAAGCAGCTGAAACTGGGCGCATAACTGGCTTACGTGGAGAGGCAGGAGTGCCAAATGTACCCCGGCCGGTTCCTGAAGCCCCGGCAGATTCGAAGGAAGAACGTGACCCTGCAAAGGAAGAACGGCTCGAGCCAAATGAACTGCCGCTCGATGAAAAAGAAGAACTTCTTGAGCCAAACGGCGAATGCCGTCTTTCCGGTTCAAAGACTTCCAAAAGGTCTTCGGGAATTTCACTAATAAACCTAGACGCCGGATTCATATTAGTCCGTCCAAACAGGGTCCTCATTTGGGCATTTGTAAGGAACAGATTTTGCTCTGCTCTTGTGATTCCTACATAGGCAAGACGGCGTTCCTCCTCCATTTCCACCTCTTCCATCAAGGAGCGGCTGTGCGGGAAAACCCCTTCTTCCATACCAATTAAGAATACAATGGGGAACTCGAGTCCTTTTGCGGAATGCAAGGTCATCAAAACAACTGAGTCTGCCTTTTCCCCGTCATCATCCATGGAATCAATGTCGGCAACAAGAGCTAAATCAGTTAAAAAGGCAACAAGGGTTTTATCATCATTTGTTTCTTCAAAGTTTTTCGTAACAGATAACAATTCCTCAAGGTTCTCCAAGCGGCTTTGCGCTTCTATGGATTTTTCTGCCTTTAGCATTTCGCTATAGCCGGTTTTATCGAGGACTTCTTCCACTAATTCAGTTACGGATAGAAACTCCTGCATATTCGTATAATTTTTGATTAAATCGCGGAATTCTGCTGCCGCTTTTGTTATTTTTGGGCTTAAACCAATTAAATCAATGGAGTCAAGCGCTTGAAAAATCGACAGATCATGCATCGCGGCAAAATCAATAATTTTATCAAGCGAGCTTGAACCGATGCCGCGTTTCGGAACATTGATTACTCGCTGCAGGCTGATGTCATCATCTGGATTGGAGATTAATCGCAAATAGGCAAGCATATCCTTGATTTCTTTTCGATCATAGAACTTCGTACCGCCGACAATGGCATAACCGATGTTTGATTTAAGCAGGACTTCTTCCATTACACGGGACTGGGCGTTCGTACGGTACAAAATGGCGATGTCCGAAAGCTTGTACTTCCCATCGCGGGTCAGTTCCTTAATTCTGCCTGTAACAAACTGTGCTTCGCCCTGCTCGCTGTCGGCACGGTAATAAACAATTTTGTTTCCTTCAGGATTTTCCGTCCATAAATTTTTCGCCTTACGGTTAAAGTTCTTTTCAATCACTTTATTGGCTGCCAAAAGAATCCTTTTGGTAGAGCGGTAGTTTTGTTCAAGAAGAATGACTGTAGCGTTTGGATAATCTTTTTCAAAGGAAAGGATGTTGGCAATATCCGCACCTCTCCAGCGGTAAATGGACTGGTCGGAGTCGCCGACAACACAAAGGTTTTTAAAGCGGTTTGCCAGCAGTTTGACCAGTAAATATTGTGCTTTGTTCGTATCTTGATACTCATCCACGTGAATATACTGGAACTTGCGCTGATAGTATTCCAATACTTCCGGCACACGCTGGAACAATTGAATCGTCTTCATGATCAGGTCATCAAAGTCCAGGGCCTGATTTTTCCGGAGGCGTTTCTGGTATTCTTCGTAAACATCGCTGACAACCTGTTCGAAATAGCCCCCAGAGGTTTTTGCATATTCTTCCGGGTCAATGAGTTCGTTTTTAGCAGAGCTGATGGAACCCAGAATCGCCCGCGGGTCAAATTTCTTTGGATCAATGTTCTTTTCCTTTAATATCCCTTTAATGACGGATTGCTGGTCGCTTGAATCCAAAATCGTAAAATTTCGGTTAAACCCGATACGGTCGATGTCACGGCGTAAAATGCGGACACACATCGAGTGAAAGGTAGAAATCCAAATTTCTTCTGCAGCGCCGCCCATCATTTTCGCAATCCGTTCTTTCATCTCTCGGGCAGCTTTGTTCGTAAATGTAATAGCCAAAATATTATAGGGATTAACCCGTTTTTCCACAATTAAATAAGCAATTCGATGCGTTAACACTCTCGTCTTGCCGCTTCCGGCCCCGGCCATGATCAACAGCGGTCCGTCCGTGGCTTTTACAGCCTTTTGCTGCTCCGGGTTCAAGCCGTTTATCAATTTATCAGTTAAATATTGCAATCTATCCACCACCAAATACAAACATTCGTTCTTATTTTTATCATAACGGAATCTGTGTCCTTAAGCAACTTTTATCGGACACTCTTCACGGTTTCTAATGCTAGGTCAAAGTTATCATAAATAGCGTTTCCTACTACAATTACATCCGCGTGCTTGGCCATTTCTGCAGCCTGTTCAGGAGTTGAAATGCCGCCGCCATAAAACAGCTTCGTGTTATTAAGCACCTTTTTCACGTCAGCAACCAATTGCAAGTCGCCGTATTTGCCACTGTATTCTAAATAAAAAATGGGCAGATTAAACATTTTTTCCGCCATCATCGCATAGCCCTTAACATCATCAATGGTTAATTGTGCATTGGCGGAGGAAAGTTTAGCTGCTTTGCAATCGCTATTAAGGATGCAGTAGCCCTCCATGACTATTTCTCCCCAATCCATAATTTCACCAAACTCCTTCACCGCTTGATGATGAAGGCCGGTAATCCATTTTGTATCGGTACTATTTAGGACGGTTGGGATAAAATAAAGATCGAAGCCGGGGGTTACGGTTTCGATGTTTGATATTTCAAGTACACAGGGCACAGTATAGCGACGGATCCTAGCCATCAAATCAAGAACATTTTCAAGCGTGACTCCGTCCGTTCCGCCGACAATCACGGCATCCGTACCAGATTCGCAAATTTTTTCAAGTTGTTCGTCCAATATTTCTTTATTTGGGTCGAGTTTGAACACGTGGCGCCACGCGTGAACATCATACATCTATTAAGCCCCCCAATTCATAATTCCATTAAACCATTATAGCACTAGAGCATTCGATACAAAAACAATACAATGAAACTATTTTTGGAAAATATCGGTATGGTAAATGGAAACTCGCCGATTGGCGAGTCCGATAGGACGAAGACAGAGGCGTAGTTGAATTTATACTTTCCTATTAGCTAAAAAGAAAAAACCGGAGAGACTTTCTACTCCGGTTTTTTGATATTTAGGTTATGCCTGGCTGTTTTCTTCCTTTATCCGCTCTAAGACCATTTCATAGGTGTCGTTTCCAAAGTTCAAGCATCGTTTTACGCGTGAAATGGTAGCTGTGCTTGCTCCAGTTTCCGATTCAATTTTGTGGTACGTGTTTCCTTCACGGAGCATTCTAGCTACATCCAGGCGCTGGGCTAAAGCCTGAATTTCGTTAATCGTACATAAGTCATCAAAAAAACGATAGCATTCCTCCAGGTCCTTCAATGAAAGAACGGCTTTAAACAATTGGTCAAGCTCTTTACCACGTAGTTTATTAATTTGCATATAATTTCCCCTTTACCGTATAAATCATTGTACATCAAATGAGACGCTTTGAGAAAGGCCTGGTTTAGCCGGCACTACATTGACCCATGTTTTTCCTGGAATGAGGGGAACCTCTTGGCCCTCCTTCATCGGAACAATTCGTCCGTCCTTGTTCGCCCAATTCACTTCGTTTACTTTTCCCATTTGCAGCAGGTAGGCTTTTCCTCCGGATTTTAAATCCACTTTCAGGTGGCCTGCCGAATCATAAACCTGGTGAACTGCTTCAATGATAAAAATATTATCCAATAGGACTGGCTCATTATTTTCTAAATCCACGGTCTGTTCACCGCCAGAAAAGCGTTTGTACTTGCCAGACTGGGGATCAAACGTAAAAGTCGAATCAGAGATGCCTCCTCTTGAGTAGGAAATCATCACAGATTTTGCTTCATTTCCTGTGACCTTACTCTTTTCGTCCTCTTTTAAAAATGTAAAGCTGGGTGGTGTTTTATCCATCGTATAGTGCTTTTGTTCAACACCCTTTAAAATGTTTTCGTACGTAATGTACGAGTTATGCGGTGCTTTGCGGGCACTGGACCGCTTAAACAATGTACCATCATATTGCATTCCATTTAAGTTATCAACATAGTTGCTCTCAAGCATCTGCCTTGCTTCTTCACTGTACCCATGGGCGATATAAAGAGCGTTTAGACCTTTGGCCAGATCAATATAATAGGCTCGTGAACTTCTTACCGGACCTATATTTGCCGGCTTTTCACTTTGAAAGACAGCTAAGAAACGGGTCATATCCCCTTCTGCAATAAGTTCATAGACAATATCCGCCTTAGACAAGCCTGATTGCGGCCTAGCCTTTGGATGATTATTAATCATGACTGCGACTGCTCTTCCATCTGTTTTCGTTTCTGATTTTACGCCAGTAAGAGGAAAATAGTAGGCGATTTCTTCCTTCTTTTCTTCTTTTTCCACTACCTTGTCAACCACTTTTTCTTTTGGTTCCAGTGGTTTTACCGTTTCTTCTTTCTTACTGCATCCAGAGAACAGTATAAGAAGCGCTGCTGCTGCAACAGCCCATTTTTTCATCCAGTCAACACCCCTGTTTCCTCTCCATACATCCAATCACTTTCGCGCGTTAAATCATTAACTTAATTATAGTTTAACGCATTATCGATGGAAAGAGTACTGTTTTGTTCATCACATCATACATCCCCTGCTGGGTAATCCGAATATACGGCAAATGCGTCGTTGAGAAAAACAACAAGCTATAAATCGGATCGGAAAAGTTGTAGCCTCGATTTTTCAATTCCTCAAGCAGACGTTTCTCCTGAACCATTAACTCCTCCATCGGAAGATTTGACATAATTCCAGCCAATGGCAGCTGCAGCTCGCAAACAACCTCCCCGCCTTCGACTAGGACGATCCCTCCGTCCAATTCTTTCATTCTATTAAATGCCAAAAGCATATCCTGCTTGTTTTTTCCAATTAAAATGATATCCCCTGTATTGGAAAAGGAACTTGCCAGTGCAGATAAATTATTGGCAAATCCTTTTAACATCGTGTTAATCCGCCATTTCCCTTTGCGGTCAATCAAGGTAAAGAAACACTCATCATGATCGGTTGTCAATTCATCTCCCGAAACATCAATGGCAATGGAATATGGTTTCGTGATAACAGAATTCTCCATTTTGATTCCGAACGGCATGGAAAATTGCAAGTCGTCCATTGTTAATTCCCAGTCTAATTTCATCGGCTTTAAACCATACTGTGACCAATCAACAGCAGGGTAGGCTTCCTCAACCTTCATTCCATTCCGTTTTACCCATTTTCCTTTAGCCAGTACAGATACCGGTGTTGGATTTTCAACGCTTGATAAGAAGTTAATATTTGCTACTCTGCCTGTGGCAATGTTCCCGAGAAGGTGGTCGATGCCATAGTATCTAGCAATATTAACTGAGGCCATATTATAGGCATCAATAACCGGAACATCTTTTTCAATTGCAATCCGAATCATAGCATCGGTTATGCCCTGCTCGTAAAAAGTCGAAGTAGCTCCGTCCGTATTAAATATTAATCTATCATATGCGTCAATTCCCATCCGCTTCATGTCATCAAGAATATCAGGCAGATCAGGGCGAATTGACGAATAGCGTAGGGAAACCATATAGCCCTGCATGAGGCGGTTATAAATTTCCTCACCCGTCATTGCCTCATGGTCACAATCAGCCCCCAAAAGCATCATCTTTGCCAAGGTTTTTTCCGAAGCGCCAGGAAAATGGCCTTCGATTTTCTTGCGCATCCGTTTTGCCTCTTGAATCCAATGAAGCATCATATCATCGCCGTTTAAAAGCTTTGGCCAGCCCGTCAGCTCTCCGCCCTGAAGGACCGCGTCGTGCTCTAGCCAGGACTTAATATTACTGTGTGAAAAAGTTTCTTCCTCATACAAAATTTCTGTTTGCGAATCAAACCGGCACCACCAAAACATTGTGGATGGAATCGAGCGGAAATCCCGCAATAATGAAAACGCTTCCCTTTTTGGTAAATTCAAAGCAAGGGCCATATTGTCATTAATTAATGTCGTGGTTCCAAACTGCGATGCATAGGCCGCAAGAGTATGGGGATTATATAATTGAAACGGATGAGCATGTGGTTCAATATAACCTGGAACAAGGATTTGTTCCGTACAATCAATGATTTCACAGTTTTCTGTGTTGGCAGGCAGGTTCTCGCCAACATAAACAATCCGATCGTCATATATCCAAATATTGGCACGCATCCATTTCTTAAACGTCTGATTTAAGTATAAGGCGTTTTTTAACAGAATGGTGGGGGCTGTTGTCCCATCCAAAACGGATACATGCATGCGTAATTGTCTGTTTTTCCAGCGGTAGCGCTGTTCCAGCATACAAAATCCCTCCCTAAAATGAAACGTATCTATTTATAAATTGTTTGATTTCACAATAAAGAAAACCCTTACAAATTTCTTAGTTATTATACTATCATATTTTGTAATTTAAAGCAGTAAAGAAAATGATAAATATTGTAAAACTTTTGTGAAGGAGTGAACAAAAATGAAAATTACACCAAACATAGGGATTTTAAACGCCCTAATCCGTATTACTGTTGGACTTACCTTGCTTTCTTGGTGCACTGCTAAATTGGTGAAGCAGCCATGGAGAGATTCCTACTTGTTCGTCGCTCTTTGTGCGGCCATGAAGGTGGCGGAGGGAATTGTCCGCTACTGTCCAATGACGGCATTATTTGAGAAGTATCAGTGTATGGTCGATGAAGGGAAACTCGGCGGATCTGTTGATGGAAACATTGATGCCGCTGATGGGATTGAAGGGTTGACCGGGGATGCCATGCCGTATAATCCGACCTGATGTTTAAATTAGTAAATTTTTAAAAAAGGGCTGTCCGCAGGTGCGGCAGCCCTTGAATCTAGAAGACGTGCGCGATAGCCTTAAAACCGATATCCCTCCGGTAAAAAACACCTTCGGACGTTAATTTTACAAGCTCAGCATAAACTTTTTCCTGTGCTTCTGCCAAGTTCCCAGCCTTAGCACCCACCAAAAGAACTCGGCCTCCAGTGGTCACAAAATCACCAGTTTCGTTTTTAGCTGTTCCCGCATGAAAAACATAAACCTGTTCAGCGTCCAATTCTGATAAACCGTCTAGTACAGCACCTTTTTCGTAATCCCCAGGATATCCTTTGGAAGCGACCACCACTCCCAGCATGGCCTCTTCATCCCACTCCAGAACAGGTGTGCCGCCATCCAACAATTCATTCACCACTTGAACTAAGTCTGATTTTAAGCGCGGTAAAATTACCTGAGTTTCCGGGTCGCCAAAACGAGCATTGAATTCAATTACCTTCGGACCGTTCTCCGTTTTAATCAGACCGGCATATAAAATCCCGCAAAAGCTTCTACCCTCTTGAACCATTGCTTTGGCCGCTGGTTTCAGAATAGTTTCAACGGCTGTCTGAACAATTTCTGCGCCAATTTGCGGCACCGGTGAATAGGCACCCATCCCGCCGGTGTTCGGTCCTCTATCGCCGTCAAAAGCCCGTTTATGATCCTGGGCGATTTCAAGCGGAATCACTACCTCGCCATTGACGAAAGCCATTAAGGAAAATTCTTCTCCGTCCAAAAATTCCTCAACCACTACCCGGGCAGAAGCAGCGCCGAACTGTTTATCCAATAACATGCTTTTGAGGCTTTCCAGTGCTTCCTCCATGGTCATGGCCACGGTAACACCTTTCCCTGCTGCCAGCCCATCCGCCTTTATGACAATTGGAGCACCCTTCTCTTCAACATACTGACGGGCCTCGTCATAAGAAGTAAAGACAGCATAATCAGCCGTTGGAATTTGGTATTTCTCCATTAATTCCTTGGCGAATGACTTGCTTCCTTCGATTTCAGCCGCCGCCTGACGCGGTCCAAATACCCTTAGCCCCGCCTCAGAAAACTTATCGGCCAATCCCTCAAGAAGCGGCACCTCTGGACCGATTATCGTTAAAGCGACGCCCTGTTCCTTGGCGAACTGGATCAGTTGTTTGTGGCTGGATTCCTCAATCGCAACAAGCTCTGCCACATCTGTCATGCCAGCATTGCCAGGGGCAGCAAACACTTTCTCCACCTGCTGGCTTTCGCTCGCTTTCCGGCAAATCGCATGCTCTCTACCACCGCGGCCAATTACCATAATCTTCACTGTTCTTCACCCCGATTAATGTTTAAAATGTCTGACGCCAGTAAACACCATAGCAATTCCATATTCGTCCGCTTTTTTAATTGAATCCGCATCACGAATGGAGCCGCCCGGCTGAATAATCGCTGTAATACCTGCTTTTGCTGCAGCTTCGACGGTATCGTCCATTGGGAAGAAAGCATCGGAAGCAAGCCCCGCACCTTCAGCTTTTGCACCTGCCTGCTTAAGGGCAATTTCTGCTGAGCCGACACGGTTCATCTGTCCAGCACCGATTCCAAGGGTCATGTCCTTGTCAGAAACGACAATAGCATTGGATTTCACATGTTTAACAACCTTCCAGCCCAGCTTTAACGCTGCCCACTCAGCCTCCGTTGGCTGTCTCTTCGTTGGAATTGTGATATTGGCATCATCAAGGCTATAACGGTCTTGGTCCTGCATGAGCAGTCCGCCTTCAATCGTCGTCATTTTCCGTTCCACTTTTTGTCCCTGCTCAAATGGAATGGTTAACAGACGCAGGTTCTTTTTAGATGTCAAAACCTCAATCGCTTCCTTCGAGAACGAAGGGGCAATAATAATTTCTAGAAAAATTTCATGGAGCTTGCGGGCTGTCTCTGCATCCACTTCCTGGTTTAAAGCAATAATTCCGCCGAAAATGGAAACGGGGTCTGCAGCAAACGCCTTTTCAAAGGCTTCGAAGACAGTTTTTCCCGTGCCGACTCCGCACGGATTCATATGCTTAACGGCAACTGCTGCTGGTTCCGTGAACTCTTTCACGATTTGCAGCGCTGCATCAGCATCGTTGATGTTATTATAGGAAAGCTCTTTGCCATGAAGCTGGTCGGCATAAGCAATCGAGAATTTGGAACCAAGCGGCTTTTTGTAAAAAGAAGCCTTTTGATGAGGGTTTTCTCCGTAACGAAGCGATTGCTTCAATTCATAGGTAACCGTTAATTTCTCCGGATTTTCTTCCTCAGCTAGGTTGGTCATATATTCCGCAATTAACGCATCATAAGCAGCAGTATGACGGAATACCTTAGCAGCAAGCTTTCGTCTTGTTTCTAGCGTTGTTTCCCCGTCAGCTTTTAACTCTGCAAGTACGGTTTCATAGTCAACAGGGTCGACAACCACGGTAACATATTGATGATTTTTTGCAGAAGCGCGAAGCATTGCTGGTCCGCCGATATCGATGTTCTCAATCGCATCTTCAACCGTCACATCCGGCTTTTCAATTGTCTGCTGGAATGGGTAAAGATTGACACAAACAACCTGAATTGGATCGATGTGATGCTCTTCAAGCTGCTTTTGATGGTCTGCTTCGCCATGTTTCGCCAGCAAGCCGCCGTGAATAAATGGATTTAATGTTTTGACACGGCCTTCCAAAATTTCTGGAAATCCGGTAACGTCCGTTACACTAAGAACAGGAAGCCCCTGTTCCTGAAGCATTTTTTTCGTCCCGCCAGTCGAAACAATCTCAAATCCTAGATTGATCAATTCCTTTGCAAATTCGCTTACCCCGTTTTTGTCTGATACACTAATTAGCGCGCGCTTTTTCATTTTGTAATGCATCTCCTTTTGTCAATAACATCTGCAGAATGGATGGGTATAGCTTGTGTTCAATCTCCTGAATCTTCCACTGTAGGCTTTCTCTCGTTTCATTTTCCTCAATTCGTACCCGTTCCCGGACAATGATAGGCCCTGTATCCATACCTTCATCGACAAAATGGATAGTCACGCCGCTCCATTTGGCGTTTGCAGCTAATGCCTGGCCAATCGCATCCTTGCCCGGGAAGTCAGGAAGCAATGAAGGATGGATATTGATAATCCGTCCTTCATATTCACTTAACAAAGTAGAGCCAACCAGCCTCATATAGCCTGCCAGCACAATCAAATCGACTTGTTTATTTTTCAATAACAGGACGATTTCTTCTTCATAAGCTTCCTTGTTTGGATAGTCTTTGGCGTTAAAAACAAATGTAGAGATTTCAGCCTCCCGCGCCCGTTCAATCACATAAGCCCCAGGTTGGTCGCAAACAAGCAGGGAGAGGTTTGCTGAAAGCTGGTTCGCTTGGACAGCGTCGACAATCGCTTGAAAATTACTTCCGCTTCCGGATGCAAAGATTGCGATATTTTTCATCGACGTCCACCCCTGCCATTAATTTTGATGCCTTCGCTATCAGTTACTACTCCGATTTCATAAGGGGTTTCGCCGCATTGTTTAAAGTGTTCAAGCACATCAGCAGCATCTTCCTTATTCACCGCTATTACCATACCAATTCCCATATTAAAAATATTATACATCTCTTTATAGTCAATTTGTCCAAGCTCTGAGATCAGCTTAAACACATATGGAATATTCCAGTTTTTTTCATCGAGCTCCGCCCCTAGTCCTTTGGTGAGCATCCTTGGGATATTCTCGATAAATCCGCCCCCAGTGATATGGGCCATGCCTTTAATGTTGAATTTTTTCAATGCTGACAAAATCGGCTTTACATAGATTTTTGTCGGTTTCAGCAATTCTTCTCCCAAGGTGCAGCCAAGTTCATTCACAAATTCAATCAATGACCAATCATTAAATACCTTCCGTACTAAGGAATAGCCATTGCTATGGATACCGCTTGACGCAAGACCAATCAGGACGTCGCCTGCCTTAATCGTTTCACCAGTAATCAAGTTGGACTTTTCACACGCCCCGACCGTAAAACCTGCCAGGTCATACTCATTTCCACGGTAGAGTCCAGGCATTTCCGCTGTCTCTCCGCCAATTAAGGCACATCCGGCTTGCTCGCAGCCATCGGCAATCCCTTTGACAATTGCTTCAATCTTTTCGGGGAGCGCTTTGCCCGTTGCAATGTAATCAAGGAAATACAATGGCTCTGCACCTTGGACGACAATATCATTGACGCACATCGCCACGGCATCAATGCCGATTGTATCGTGGCGGTCCATCGCAAAAGCAATCTTTAGTTTAGTTCCTACCCCGTCCGTTCCTGACACCAAGACCGGCTCTTTTAAGTTTAGGGTCGATAAGTCAAACATCCCGCCAAAACCGCCGAGGCCGCCCAAGACGCCGGCCCGGGCTGTTTTTTGGACATGCTTTTTCATTCTTGCTACGGCTTCATAGCCTGCTTCGATATCAACACCAGCTTGTTTGTATGCATTAGCCACTGCTGTCACCCCTTTTGGTAGTAGTATTGAAGTGTATCTGGATAGATTTCAGTCGGATAATTTCCGGTAAAACAGCCAAGGCAAAATCCGTTTGTTCCTTCCTTCTGACCAAGGGAGACAAGCATCCCTTCAAGGCTTAAGAACGTTAAGGAATCTGCTCCAATCAACTGTCTGATCTCCTCAACCGATTTATCTGAAGCAATTAATTCTTCCTTTGAGGATGTATCGATTCCGTAGTAGCATGGGTTTTTGATTGGCGGTGAGCTGATGACAACATGCACCTCGGTTGCCCCTGCTTCCTTTAGCATTTTGACAATTCTTCTGCTCGTTGTTCCGCGGACAATCGAGTCATCGACCATGACGACACGCTTCCCTTCGACTACCCCTCGGACAGCCGACAGCTTCATTTTTACCCCTTGCTCACGGAGCGACTGGGACGGCTGGATAAAAGTCCGGCCGACATATTTATTTTTAATTAAGCCCATCTCATAGGGAATACCCGACTCTTCGGCATAGCCGATTGCAGCAGAGATGCTGGAATCTGGAACTCCTGTCACCACATCTGCCTCAATTGGCGCCTCCATGGCCAATCTTTTCCCCATATTTTTGCGGGCGGTATGCACATTGATTCCCTGGATGTTGCTGTCCGGTCTTGAAAAATAAACATATTCCATCGTACAAATCGCTTTTGTTGAACTAACCGAAAACATCTCTGACTTGATTCCATTTTCATTGATGATTAATAGCTCGCCTGGCTCAACATCGCGAATATATTCAGCGCCAATTACGTCAAACGCACATGTTTCCGAAGCGACCACATAAGCATCGCCAAGGCAGCCGAGCGAAAGCGGCCGTAATCCATGAGGATCGAGTGCCACCATTAATTCGGTTTCGGTCAAAATCAAATACGCATAGGCTCCTTTTAGCATCGAAAGAGCGTTTTTCACCTTGTCATTCATGTTCGGAAATCCGCTTCTTCTGATCAAGTGGGCAAGTACTTCCGTATCTGAGCTTGTTTGAAAAATGCTGCCCTGCGCTTCAAGCTGATGTTTTAAAGAATTTGCATTCACTAGATTGCCATTGTGGGCAAGTGCCAGACTCCCTGTTTGGGAATGAAACAGGAGGGGCTGGACATTCTCATAACCCCCGCCGCCTGCTGTTGCATAGCGGACATGACCAATCGCTGTGTTGCCAGTTAACTCTGCCATTCTATCAGCCGTAAAAACTTCTGTAACCAGTCCTTCGCCCTTGACCACTTTCAGTGTATTGCCGTCATTAACGACAATGCCGGTTCCTTCTTGGCCTCGGTGCTGCAGGGCATGCAGCGCATAATAAGTCAGCTGAGCTGCATCCTTATGGCCCCAAACACCAAAGACTCCGCACTCCTCGTTTAATCCCTTGATTTCAGCAAGCATGGGATTGCCCCCTTCCAGGCAGCTTTTAATTCTTCCACAGACGACTCAAGGACTGTTTGCTCTCCAGATATCACGCTCATTGTTCCTGAATTATTCACTTCGCCGATCAAGGCGGCTTCTACTAAACTTTCAAACTCAGCTTGATGTTCCTTTTTCACAGATAAAAGGAAGCGGGACTGCGTTTCACTGAATAAGGCAGAAACTAGGTTTCCAGCGACATTCACTTTCGCCCCAAGCTGTGGATTTTCAAACAGACATTCTGCTAAAGCGACTGAAAGGCCGCCTTCTGACAAGTCATGAGCAGACTGAACCACTCCGGCACGAATCGCTGCAAGAACTTGCTGCTGTCTGTCTTTTTCGATTTGAATATTTAATTCCGGTGCCTTTCCAAAAACCTGGCCATTGTTAAGGAGCTTTTGCAGCTCGCTGCCGCCAAATTCATCCTTAGTTTCTCCGACTAAATAAATCAGGTCACCGCTGTTTTTAAAGTGCTGGGTTGTAATATGATCAAGGTCTTCGATTAGTCCAACCATCCCAATAACAGGTGTCGGATAAATAGCAGTACCGCTTGTTTCGTTATATAAAGAGACGTTTCCGCCGATAACTGGTGTTTCTAATACCCGGCAGGCTTCACTGATACCGTCTGCCGCTTTTTCAATCTGCCAAAATACTTCTGGCTTTTCCGGGTTACCGAAATTAAGGTTATCGGTAATCGCTAGTGGTTCCGCGCCAGAACAGATGATATTTCTTGCTGCTTCCGCCACAGCAATTTGCCCGCCTGTTTCCGGGTCTAAATAGACGAAGCGGGAATTACAGTCAGTTGTCATTGCCAGTGCTTTGCGGGTGCCGCGGATTCTTACTACGGAAGCGTCCGATCCCGGAGCGATGACTGTATTGGTGCGAACCATATAATCGTATTGTTGATAAACCCATTCCTTGCTGGCTACAGTTGGCTGGCTTAATAGTTTTACCAGTGTTTCTTGTAAGTTTTCTACTTGTGGAATTTCGTTCTCCATCGCCTGGAATTCTGCGAAATATGCAGGCTCCATGGATGGCATGTTGTAAACAGGCGCGTCCTCCGCTAAGGAATCGACCGGAACGTCGGCCACTACTTCACCGTGATGAATCAAGCGCAGTTTCTTGTCATCCGTTACCTTTCCAATTGCAACAGCCTCTAAATCATATTTTTCAAAAAGCTCGACGATTTCCTGCTCACGGCCTACTTTCACGACCACCAACATGCGTTCCTGTGATTCTGACAACATCATTTCATAGGCAGTCATGCCAGTTTCCCGCTGCGGAACAAGGTCAAGGTTCATCTCGATACCCATTCCGGCTTTGCTGGCCATTTCAGCAGAGGAGCTTGTAAGTCCCGCTGCACCCATATCTTGAATGCCAACAAGGGCATCGGAATGAATCAACTCAAGACAAGCTTCTAGAAGGAGTTTTTCCATAAACGGGTCACCGACTTGAACTGCTGGACGGTCTTTATCTGATTCCTCGGTTAATTCTACAGAAGCAAAGGTTGCCCCGTGAATGCCATCGCGGCCGGTTTTCGCGCCGACATACATAACGGTGTTTCCAGCACCGTGCGCTTGGCCTTTTTTAATATCTTTGTGGTCGATAAGGCCAACACACATTGCGTTAACGAGCGGGTTGCCCTCATAGCAATCCTCGAATTGGATCTCGCCGCCAACAGTTGGAATTCCGATACAGTTTCCATAACCGGCAATCCCGGCAACGACTTCTTTAAAAAGGTATTTGACTCTGGAAGAATAATCCAGCTCGCCAAAACGAAGCGAGTTTAATAGGGCAATTGGGCGTGCTCCCATCGAAAATACATCGCGGATAATACCGCCTACCCCAGTTGCTGCGCCTTGATACGGTTCAATTGCAGATGGATGGTTGTGGCTTTCAATCTTAAATACAACCGCCTGACCGTCGCCAATATCAACAATCCCGGCGCCCTCGCCAGGTCCTTGAAGAACCTTTGGGCCGCTGATTGGGAACTTTTTCAACACAGGCTTTGAAGTTTTGTAGCTGCAGTGCTCAGACCACATGACGGAGAAAAGGCCTGTTTCGGTATAATTCGGTGTCCGGCCCAGGATGTTTTCAACCAAGGTAAATTCGTCATCGGATAAACCCATTTGCTGATATAGTTTTTCTGCTTTAATCTGTTCTGGATTTGGTTCAAGCGTTAACAACATGTGCTTCCCTCCAAGCCTTTACGATTGATTGGAACATTTTCAGACCGTCCGCGCTTCCGAGCAAGCTGTCAACAGCACGTTCTGGATGCGGCATCATTCCGAGCACGTTTCCTTTTTCATTGATGATTCCGGCAATATCAGCGAGACTTCCGTTCGGGTTTTGCTGATAGGTAAAGACGATTTGGTTGTTTGCCTTTAATTGTTCGAGTGTTGCTTCGTCGCAATAATAATTTCCCTCGCCGTGGGCGACTGGAATGGTGATGGTTTGCCCTTGTGCGTATTCACCAGTAAACATGGATTCGTTATTTTCTACCTTTAATTCGACTGGTTTGCATATAAATGAAAGACTTTCGTTTCGTCTCATCGCCCCAGGCAGCAGGCCAGCTTCTAAGAGTATTTGAAAACCATTGCATACTCCCATTACCGGCTTTCCAGCCTCGGCAGCCTTGATGACTTCCTTCATGACCTTGCTGAAGCGGGCAATCGCACCCGTGCGAAGGTAATCCCCATAAGAGAAACCGCCTGGCAGAAGAATGCCGTCAAATTCGTCTAAGTTGTCTGTATCATGCCAAACGTATTCAACTTCCTCACCGAGTTCGTCTTTTACGGCATGGTACATATCGATATCACAGTTGGATCCCGGAAAAACGATGACCGCAAATTTCACTGTGCGACACACTCCTCTACTTCATATCGGTAGTCTTCGATAACCGGATTGGCGAGCAGCTTGCTGCAAATTTCGTTGATGACTTCATCGATATCGCGTTCTGATTTTTCAAGTGTCAGTTCCATATATTTGCCGATGCGGACATCCGCAACTTCCGGGTAATTTAAAGAGTGAAGGGAATGGGTAACGGCCTTTCCCTGCGGGTCCAATACGCTCTCTCTTAATGTGACGAATACCTTAACTTTATACATGCTGATGTCCTCCAAGTCTTTTAAGAATAGTTTCATAGGCTTCGGTTAAGCTTCCTAAATCACGGCGGAATACGTCTTTATCAAGCTTTTCGTTTGTCTTCTGATCCCATAGGCGGCAGGTGTCAGGGGAAATTTCGTCGGCTAATAAAATTTGCCCATCTTGGTCTTTGCCAAATTCAAGCTTAAAGTCGATAAGATTAACGCCAAGATTATCGAAAAAGTTTATTAACACTTCGTTGATTTGCAGTGCTTTATCTCGTAAAATACTGATTTCTTCAACTGTTGCGGCTTTCAGTTCGAGGATGTGGCTTTTTGTGACAAGCGGGTCACCCAAGTCATCGTTTTTTAAATAAAATTCCACGATTGGCGCTGATAGCGGGCGGCCTTCTTCGACTCCCAAACGTTTTGAGAAGGATCCTGCAGCTGTATTGCGGACGACGACCTCAAGCGGGATAATGGAGACTTTTTTAACTAATTGCTCGGTTTCGGATACGCGTTTGATGAAATGCGAGTCTATTCCTTGTTCTTTAAGTTTTATAAATAGCAAACTAGTAATCTCGTTATTCAAACGGCCTTTACCGGTGATGTCAGCCTTCTTTTGTCCATTAAAAGCGGTGGCAGAGTCTTTATACTCGATTAAAACAATTTGCGGGTCTTCAGTTGAATAGATACGCTTCGCTTTTCCTTCATATAGCATTTCTTTCATCTTGGGTCGCTCCTTATTTTTCAATATTAGGAATCTTCAGTATAGGTAAAGGGGCATAACCATGTTAGTGATGCCCCTGTTTAATTTTTTTCGTGTTAACTTGCTGCCTTACGCATTTAATCCTAATCGATCAAAAATGGTATCCACATGCTGTAGGTGGTAGCTGTAATCAAAGCAATCGGCGATTTCCTCAGCAGACAGCTTTGAGGTAATTTTTTCTTCCGCTTCGACTAAGCTGCGGAATGGAACCTGCTTTTCCCATGCTTCCATTGCCTTTGGCTGGACAGTGTCGTAAGCCGCTTCGCGGGATAAGCCTTTATCAATCAGTGCTAGCAGCACGCGCTGAGAGTAAATCAAGCCAAGCGTACGATCCATATTGCGCTTCATGTTTTCCGGATAAACCGTTAAATTCTTAATGATATTTCCAAAACGGTTCAACATATAATTCAACGCAATTGTGGCATCCGGCAGGATAATCCGCTCAGCCGAAGAATGGGAGATATCGCGCTCATGCCATAGTGGAACATTCTCATAAGCCGTCATCATGTAGCCACGAATAACGCGGGCCATCCCTGTCATATTCTCGGAACCAATCGGGTTACGCTTATGCGGCATCGCCGATGACCCTTTTTGTCCTTTTGCGAAAAACTCTTCTACCTCACGCGTTTCACTTTTTTGTAAGCCGCGGACTTCTACGGCAAATTTTTCAATCGAAGTGGCAATTAACGCCAGTGTCGACATGTAATGAGCATGACGGTCACGCTGCAAGGTCTGTGTAGAAATCGGCGCACGTTGAATCCCTAATTTTTCACAAACGTACTGTTCGACAAACGGATCTATGTTGGCATACGTTCCAACTGCACCGGAGATTTTCCCAAACTCCACACCTTGGGAAGCCTGCTTAAAACGCTCCAGGTTCCGCTTCATTTCTTCATACCAAAGGGCAAGCTTTAAGCCAAACGTTGTTGGCTCCGCATGTACGCCGTGTGTCCGGCCCATCATAACCGTATATTTATGTTCAATCGCCTTATTTCGCAAAATCTCAATAAAGTTTTCGATGTCCTTAAATAAAATCGCATTGGCTTGCTTTAAAACATAGGAAAGGGCTGTATCAACCACATCCGTAGAAGTTAAGCCGTAATGCACCCATTTACGCTCTTCGCCTAGTGTTTCAGATACGGCACGGGTAAAGGCAACAACATCATGTCTTGTTTCTTCTTCAATTTCCTTAATCCGGGCAATATTAAAGGAAGCATTTTCGCGCAGTTTTTGAACATCCTCTTTCGGAATCTCACCTAACTCGGCCCACGCTTCACATGCGAGAATTTCCACCTCAAGCCAAGCGTTGAAGCGGTTCTCCTCCGTCCAAATGGCTCCCATTTCTGGTCTCGTATAACGATCAATCATCTTTTATCCTCCGATCTTTACTGTGGCAGCCGCCCAAATGCTGCTCTTTTGGATTTCGTCAAGGGCATCTTCTACAATATCACGCAAAATAGTAACATGGCCCATTTTTCGCTTCACCTTTGGTTCTTTTTTTCCGTACAAGTGAACCTTCCAATCGTTCATGGCCGGAATTTCTTGATATAAGCTTTCAAGATGCTCCCCTAATAGGTTGACCATAACAACTGGTTTTAATAGCTCCGTGCTACCTAATGGCCAGCTGCAAATCGCGCGGATATGCTGCTCAAATTGCGATGTCTGGCAGGCCTCAATGGAGTAGTGCCCGGAATTGTGCGGCCGCGGTGCTAATTCGTTAATGTAAATTTCACCATCAGCAGTCACAAACATCTCCACCGCAAGCGTTCCTGCCAATCCTAGGTAGTCGGCAATCTGTTTCGCCTTTTGAATCGCCAGGGCTTTTGTTGCCTCCGAGATCCGTGCCGGAACAATCGTCTGATGCAATATATTGTCTACGTGAATGTTTTCCGCTACTGGTAAAATCGCTGTTTCTCCATCCAGTCTGCGCGTCACAATCACGGAAATTTCTTTTTCAAATGGGACCCATTGCTCTAGCACGCATTCGCCATGATTAATAAGGGCTTCCCCTTTTTCTAAATCACTATGTTCCTTTATGACCAGCTGGCCTTTTCCGTCATAGCCGCCTCTTGCCGTTTTTAATACAGCAGGATAGCCCACGGCTTCAATTTTTAAAAATAAATCTTCCACACTATAAATCTCTTCGTATGGAGCGACTTCAGCCCCTGCGTTCCGAATCGCCGCCTTCTCTGTGATTCGGTTCTGGGTAATGGTCAATAGCTTTGGTCCCTGCGGAACATAGGCTTGTTCGCAAAGCCAGCTTAATGTATCTGCATCAATATTTTCAAATTCATACGTGATCACGTCACTTACCGCAGCTAACCGGCCGATTGCCTCGCGGTCATCATAAGCGCCGATGACTTCCACATCTGCCACTTGCCCGCAAGGAGAGTCCGCTGTCGGCTCTAAAACGGCAATCCGAAAGCCTTGAGCTTTAGCCGCCAACGCCATCATTCTGCCAAGCTGGCCGCCGCCAATAATACCGATTGTCGCCCCTGGTAATATAACTTTATTATTCAAGTTCATCACTGCTTTCTAACACTGCGTTTTTAGTCGCTTCCCGCCTTGCTTCCAATTTGCCCGCTAACTCCACGTCAGTTGCAGCGAGAATTTGTGCCGCCAAAAGCCCGGCATTCATTGCGCCAGCCTTGCCAATTGCAACCGTCGCAACCGGTACACCGCCTGGCATTTGCACGATTGACAGCAAAGAGTCGAGTCCGTTTAAAGCCTTCGTCTGGACAGGAACACCGATGACAGGAAGAGTTGTTTTCGCAGCCACCATGCCCGGCAAATGCGCTGCCCCGCCTGCTCCAGCGATAATTACCTTTAAGCCTTTTTGTCTGGCATCTTCTGCATATGAAAACATCAAATCTGGTGTCCGATGTGCAGAAACGACTTTCTTTTCATATGGAATTTCAAGCTCTTCCAAAATATCGCATGCATGCTTCATAGTTTCCCAGTCCGACTTGCTTCCCATAATTACGCCGACCAAGTTCTTCATTCCGCTGGTCCCCCTATAAAACTTTTTTAGAAAAATAAAATACCCGGACAAATGGTATCTCTAGAAGAGAAAGCCATTTGTCCGGGCATGGAAAATCAAGAACACAAATCTAAGGGGGATGCCCCTTATGTGCCGAACATATTGACTTTCCCTCATAGTCCAATAATTTACGGTTATTGGGTAGAGACTTATGGGCCATATTCCCATTGATATATGAGGGTAAGAATAATTTCGTAATTTCTAAACTTATCTTACCAAGCATTTTAGTAGGCTGTCAACCAATAATCGAACATTATTTTTAAATATTACTGTAATGTTCGTGTTTTACTCGATAATTCTTGCATCAAAGATAATTTTCCTCCCGGCTGGCTCGTAAACGGTTTCATTGCCTTTCTTGACCTCTTGAAAAATAGGTTTCTCTATTCGGCTTACAGGCGTATACCCCTGCACCTTTATCCGATTTAAACATTCCTCAATACTCTCATTATCCTGTACCTCAAATTGCATCTTCTTTTTCCTCATTTAAATAATTTACCTCGTTTCACGGATTTGACCCAGAAACCGCCATAAATAGTTTTTGGCTCATAGGCAATGATGAAGGCTTTTGGATCAATATTTTTAATCGCATCATATAATCTTAACTCAAACTTTCTTGGAGTGAGAATCTGCAAGGCCATCCGGTTTCCTTCCAGCCCATGCGCCTCCCAGTCGGTCACGCCATAGCCCTTTTCCCTCAAAATCTTCGGCAAATTCTTATCATATTCCGCTGTGATGACATTGACGGTAATATAGCCGAGAGCCAACTTCTCTTCAATTTTCATACCGACAATAACGCCAATCCCATAACCGACTGCATAGGCAACCAGGTTCTGAATCTCATTTAAATTGTTTAAAACCAGACCCAGCCCCATCACATAAATGACTACCTCAATCATGCTAAGGAACGCGGCCAAATACCTCTGCCCTTTTAAAGTTAGAATCATCCTAATAGTAAAAAAAGACACATATACAATATTAATGATAAGGATAATTGCAACCATAACATAACTATTCTCCAACATTGAATGCCCTCCTAAACCGTGCTTCCCCTACTTTAACATATTCATCTACCAAGGTCAGTCAGAAGGGATGTTCGCTTTTTCCCCCGCAAGCCGGTTCGCTGCCTGTTTAATGAACAGCGTATCCTCCGCAAGCATGATGTCGTGGTCAAAAAGTGTTTGGGCAATAATCCTTCTCGCCTTAATGCCGGCTTCCCAATAAAAAGCGTCATCGACCAGTCCGGTGATGGTATACTCAATCCCATGATAGTTAGCGTTGATCGCTGTAATGCCAAAAACACTAAAGGGCTCTACAATACAATTTTCTCCGTCCATCTTTAAACAGTCTTGATTAACTTCATTTATTTTTTCACAGGCCAGCTCCAAGACCGATAAAACCTCTTCGGGATTCTCCCGATAGCTGATCACCACGTTTTCAATCACGCGCATTTGTTCAATATTATAATTATGAATTTGTTTGATTTCCCCATTGCTGATCGTTAACAGCTTCCCGCTCCACTCCCGGATTTTAATAAACCTAAGACCAATTTCCTCAACCGTTCCACTGAAAGTGTTATTGATCGTAATAAAATCTCCTTTATGGAGCTGTTTTTCATAAATTAAAAAAGTGCCCGAGAGAAGGTCCCTAATCAGGCTTTGCGCACCAATACCAACAATGACCCCGACTACCCCCGCGCCGGCGAGAAATCTCCCAAAATTATCGACATATTGAGAGAGCGCGTAAAAAATAACCCCAATCGTCGCCAAATACCTAGTAAAGGAGCGAACCATACTCGCAATCGTCTCCTCTTTCCGCTCCTCAATAAAATGCGTCTGCTGAAAAAACTTATGAATAACCCGATTAATCACAAACACACCCAACCAAGCAATCACAGCCGCAAAAAAAATACTCGTCAATCTATACTCATGAAGCCAATCAAACCATGCCATCGTTCCACCTCCAGTGAAGCATGGGTGAAGCATGGGGACGGTTCTTGTGCATCACTTCATCCCGCATATCCTTATTCTTTACAAAGAATCGCAGGATTTACTATTTTTAGGGGAAAATATTGAAACATGGGGAAACACAGGTGATGCATGGGGACGGTTCTTGTGCATCAAAAAAGGTGAAAATGAAACATAAGAACCGTCCCTTTACATCAGGTCAGATGGGGTGATTTCGTGATTAGAACCGTTCTGCTTGCCATTTTGCTTACTTTTACATTCCTAAGTAATGCTTTCGCCACTGTTCAGGAAAAAGCAGCTTTTATTCGCCAAGATGATTTATGGGTAAAAATCAACAATAACGAAGGACGGTTAACTAAAGGTGAATATGTAAGGTACCCAAAGTGGTCCTATGACGGACAATGGCTTGCCTATTTAAAGGCCGTTAAACAGGAAGGAAATATCGTTTATGATGGTGATCTATGGCTCTATAATCTTCATACTAATAAACATTTTAAGATGGCTTCAAAAGTTAACAAAAACTTTCAATGGTCCGGCCGTGAAAATAAACTTGCTTATCTCGTCAACAAGACTCTTTATGTAGTAGATACTAAACCTTCTAAATCCTTGCTGGCTTCGATGCTGGCTCAAGGCGTGGAGAACTTTTCTTGGCTTACTAATGGGGATGGTTTATTGATCTCCGCCAAAAAAAGTGAACAGCTTCATTCTGATATTATTTTATCTCTGGTTATGTTAGAGGTGGACAGGCAAAGGCCGATTGTAAAGAACCTATTTACAATACCAGTTGGGGAGGATGAATACTTTGTCAGCACAAGTTCGTTTAAGTGGTCATCTGATAAGGGCTGGATTAGCTTTTTATTAATTCCGACTGCTTCCATGTCGGCAGATGCGAATCCACTTTGTCTGCTGTCTGCTGACGGGGCGGTTTTTAAAAAAGTGGATGAGATGCTGAATTATGCGGAATGGATGCAGTGGGCGCCCGCCGGAACTAATTTAGCTTATATTGGCGGAGTCGGAAGGGAAGCGACTTATAATAAGCATTTGTTGCTGGTAAGGCCTACTCCTTTGAAAAAAGAGCTTATAACGCCAGCTAAGGGATATGCTGACCGGGATTTAGTTTGGAAAAATGAAACGGTAGTGGTTGTTTCCCGATCAGCCGAAAGTAAGGAGGGCAGACTGGATGAACGGCCTCTTCCTCAGTTATTAGAGGTAAATCTCCTTACCGAGAAACAAAAGCAAATTACCTTTCCTCAAAAAAATAAAGGTGATTTTGTACCAATGGTTAGAAAGGAGCAGCTTTTTTGGATAAGGACTGACCGACAGAAAGCAGACGTACTTACTTCCCACTTTAATAAAAGAGAAAAACATTGGATTAAAAACATTACGGTGCCAAGCAGTTATTATGAAAGGTGGAATTGGGATGAGGTATTTGATTTATATACTGAGGTGATGCGTGGGGACGGTTCTCATGCATCATTCAATCCTAAATAGCCAACAAAAAAAGACAACCATTTTTAGGTTGTCTTTTTTTGTTGGCCCGGCAGCGTCCTACTCTCACAGGGACTTGCGTCCCAACTACCATCGGCGCTGAGAAGCTTAACTTCCGTGTTCGGGATGGGAACGGGTGTGACCTTCTCGCCATTACTACCAGACCTATTTATTTAGAGGTTTCATTCCCTCAAAACTAGATAACGCAGAAGAAGTTTAGTAAAAACGAGTTCACCTTATTTATTATGACTTGGTTAAGTCCTCGATCGATTAGTATCAGTCAGCTCCACACGTCACCGCGCTTCCACCTCTGACCTATCAACCTGATCATCTTTCAGGGATCTTACTAGCTTGACGCTATGGGAAATCTCATCTCGAGGGGGGCTTCATGCTTAGATGCTTTCAGCACTTATCCCGTCCGCACATAGCTACCCAGCGATGCCTTTGGCAAGACAACTGGTACACCAGCGGTGCGTCCATCCCGGTCCTCTCGTACTAAGGACAGCTCCTCTCAAATTTCCTGCGCCCACGACGGATAGGGACCGAACTGTCTCACGACGTTCTGAACCCAGCTCGCGTACCGCTTTAATGGGCGAACAGCCCAACCCTTGGGACCGACTACAGCCCCAGGATGCGATGAGCCGACATCGAGGTGCCAAACCTCCCCGTCGATGTGGACTCTTGGGGGAGATAAGCCTGTTATCCCCAGGGTAGCTTTTATCCGTTGAGCGATGGCCCTTCCATGCGGAACCACCGGATCACTAAGCCCGACTTTCGTCCCTGCTCGACTTGTAGGTCTCGCAGTCAAGCTCCCTTGTGCCTTTACACTCTGCGAATGATTTCCAACCATTCTGAGGGAACCTTTGGGCGCCTCCGTTACACTTTAGGAGGCGACCGCCCCAGTCAAACTGCCCACCTGACACTGTCTCCCACCCCGATCAGGGGTGCGGGTTAGAATTTCAATACAGCCAGGGTAGTATCCCACCGACGCCTCCACCGAAGCTGGCGCTCCGGTTTCTCAGGCTCCTACCTATCCTGTACAAGCTGTACCAAAATTCAATATCAGGCTACAGTAAAGCTCCATGGGGTCTTTCCGTCCTGTCGCGGGTAACCTGCATCTTCACAGGTACTATAATTTCACCGAGTCTCTCGTTGAGACAGTGCCCAGATCGTTACGCCTTTCGTGCGGGTCGGAACTTACCCGACAAGGAATTTCGCTACCTTAGGACCGTTATAGTTACGGCCGCCGTTTACTGGGGCTTCGATTCAGAGCTTCGCTTGCGCTAACCCCTCCTCTTAACCTTCCAGCACCGGGCAGGCGTCAGCCCCTATACTTCGCCTTGCGGCTTTGCAGAGACCTGTGTTTTTGCTAAACAGTCGCCTGGGCCTATTCACTGCGGCTCTTCGGGGCTATTCACCCCAAAAAGCACCCCTTCTCCCGAAGTTACGGGGTCATTTTGCCGAGTTCCTTAACGAGAGTTCTCTCGCTCACCTTAGGATTCTCTCCTCGCCTACCTGTGTCGGTTTGCGGTACGGGCACCTTTTATCTCGCTAGAGGCTTTTCTTGGCAGTGTGGAATCAGGAACTTCGGTACTATAATTCCCTCGGCATCACAGCTCAGCCTTACGGTGAACGGATTTTCCTATTCACCAGCCTAACTGCTTGCACGCACATATCCAGCAGTGCGCTTACCCTATCCTCCTGCGTCCCCCCATCACTCAAACGATAAAGAGGTGGTACAGGAATATCAACCTGTTGTCCATCGCCTACGCCTTTCGGCCTCGGCTTAGGTCCCGACTAACCCTGAGCGGACGAGCCTTCCTCAGGAAACCTTAGGCATACGGTGGATGAGATTCTCACTCATCTTTCGCTACTCATACCGGCATTCTCACTTCTAAGCGCTCCACCAGTCCTTACGGTCTAGCTTCAACGCCCTTAGAACGCTCTCCTACCGCGGACACCACAAGGTGTCCACCCACAGCTTCGGTGATACGTTTAGCCCCGGTACATTTTCGGCGCAGAGTCACTCGACCAGTGAGCTATTACGCACTCTTTAAATGGTGGCTGCTTCTAAGCCAACATCCTGGTTGTCTAAGCAACTCCACATCCTTTTCCACTTAACGTATACTTTGGGACCTTAGCTGGTGGTCTGGGCTGTTTCCCTTTTGACTACGGATCTTATCACTCGCAGTCTGACTCCCACGGATAAGTCATTGGCATTCGGAGTTTGTCTGAATTCGGTAACCCGATGAGGGCCCCTAGTCCAAACAGTGCTCTACCTCCAAGACTCTAACTACGTGAGGCTAGCCCTAAAGCTATTTCGGAGAGAACCAGCTATCTCCAAGTTCGATTGGAATTTCTCCGCTACCCACACCTCATCCCCGCACTTTTCAACGTGCGTGGGTTCGGGCCTCCATCCAGTGTTACCTGGACTTCACCCTGGACATGGGTAGATCACCTGGTTTCGGGTCTACGACTACATACTAATTCGCCCTATTCAGACTCGCTTTCGCTGCGGCTCCGTCTCTTCAACTTAACCTCGCATGCAATCGTAACTCGCCGGTTCATTCTACAAAAGGCACGCCATCACCCATGAACGGGCTCTGACTACTTGTAGGCACACGGTTTCAGGATCTCTTTCACTCCCCTTCCGGGGTGCTTTTCACCTTTCCCTCACGGTACTGGTTCACTATCGGTCACTAGGGAGTATTTAGCCTTGGGAGATGGTCCTCCCTGCTTCCGACCGGATTTCACGTGTCCGGCCGTACTCAGGATCCACTCAGGAGGGAACGAAGTTTCGACTACAGGGCTTTTACCTTCTATGGCCGGCCTTTCCAGACCGCTTCATCTACCCCGTTCCTTTGTAACTCCATGTTGAGTGTCCTACAACCCCGAAAGGCAAGCCTTTCGGTTTGGGCTGTTCCCGTTTCGCTCGCCGCTACTCAGGGAATCGCGTTTGCTTTCTCTTCCTCCGGGTACTTAGATGTTTCAGTTCCCCGGGTCTGCCTTCAATACCCTATGTATTCAGGTAAAGATACTGCTCCATTACGAACAGTGGGTTTCCCCATTCGGAAATCTCCGGATCGGCGCTTACTTACAGCTCCCCGAAGCATATCGGTGTTAGTCCCGTCCTTCATCGGCTCCTAGTGCCAAGGCATTCACCGTGCGCCCTTTCTAACTTAACCTAAAAGGTTTTACTTACTCTTAAAAATAAGAGAGAAAAACTAAAATGGCGATTACTCGGTTCTTACTTGGTTACTTCTTCTTTTACGATTATCTAGTTTTCAAGGAACAAGGCTACTGACTTCAATCACATCATGATTAAACATCAGAGCGTTACTTCTTGCAGCCTTGCGACGAGCTGAGGATTCACTTCCTCGAGTTACTGCGGCGCAGGAGCAAAAAAATAAGGTTTTGAGAGATAATTCCCTCAAAACTAAACAAACAGAAAACAGTCAACTTCTTATCAGTCCAAAAGGACTGCATTATCCTTAGAAAGGAGGTGATCCAGCCGCACCTTCCGATACGGCTACCTTGTTACGACTTCACCCCAATCATCTGTCCCACCTTAGGCGGCTGGCTCCTTACGGTTACCCCACCGACTTCGGGTGTTACAAACTCTCGTGGTGTGACGGGCGGTGTGTACAAGGCCCGGGAACGTATTCACCGCGGCATGCTGATCCGCGATTACTAGCGATTCCGGCTTCATGCAGGCGAGTTGCAGCCTGCAATCCGAACTGAGAATGGTTTTATGGGATTGGCTCCACCTCGCGGCTTCGCTGCCCTTTGTACCATCCATTGTAGCACGTGTGTAGCCCAGGTCATAAGGGGCATGATGATTTGACGTCATCCCCACCTTCCTCCGGTTTGTCACCGGCAGTCACCTTAGAGTGCCCAACTGAATGCTGGCAACTAAGATCAAGGGTTGCGCTCGTTGCGGGACTTAACCCAACATCTCACGACACGAGCTGACGACAACCATGCACCACCTGTCACTCTGTCCCCCGAAGGGGAAATTCATATCTCTAGGAGTGTCAGAGGATGTCAAGACCTGGTAAGGTTCTTCGCGTTGCTTCGAATTAAACCACATGCTCCACCGCTTGTGCGGGCCCCCGTCAATTCCTTTGAGTTTCAGCCTTGCGGCCGTACTCCCCAGGCGGAGTGCTTAATGCGTTAGCTGCAGCACTAAAGGGCGGAAACCCTCTAACACTTAGCACTCATCGTTTACGGCGTGGACTACCAGGGTATCTAATCCTGTTTGCTCCCCACGCTTTCGCGCCTCAGCGTCAGTTACAGACCAGAAAGCCGCCTTCGCCACTGGTGTTCCTCCACATCTCTACGCATTTCACCGCTACACGTGGAATTCCGCTTTCCTCTTCTGCACTCAAGTCCCCCAGTTTCCAATGACCCTCCACGGTTGAGCCGTGGGCTTTCACATCAGACTTAAAGGACCGCCTGCGCGCGCTTTACGCCCAATAATTCCGGACAACGCTTGCCACCTACGTATTACCGCGGCTGCTGGCACGTAGTTAGCCGTGGCTTTCTGGTCAGGTACCGTCAAGGTACCGGCAGTTACTCCGATACTTGTTCTTCCCTGACAACAGAGCTTTACGACCCGAAGGCCTTCATCGCTCACGCGGCGTTGCTCCATCAGACTTTCGTCCATTGTGGAAGATTCCCTACTGCTGCCTCCCGTAGGAGTCTGGGCCGTGTCTCAGTCCCAGTGTGGCCGATCACCCTCTCAGGTCGGCTACGCATCGTCGCCTTGGTGAGCCGTTACCTCACCAACTAGCTAATGCGCCGCGGGCCCATCTGTAAGTGTCAGCCGAAACCGACTTTCAACCTTCCCTCATGCAAGGGAAGAAATTATCCGGTATTAGCTCCGGTTTCCCGAAGTTATCCCAGTCTTACAGGCAGGTTGCCCACGTGTTACTCACCCGTCCGCCGCTAACCACCAGGAGCAAGCTCCCAGTGATTCGCTCGACTTGCATGTATTAGGCACGCCGCCAGCGTTCGTCCTGAGCCAGGATCAAACTCTCCAATAAAGTTGAGTTGATTAGCTCAAAAATGTTACGTTGGCTCATGTTTTCTATTTATATAGAAGAAACATGATAATTATTGTTTGTTGACGTTTTTGTTTGTTTAGTTTTCAAAGAACTATTTTTTAAAATCGCTTCATCAGAAGCAACTCTATTAATATATCACATCGTTCTTTCTAAGTCAACAACTTTTTTGAAGTACCTACTATCAATTTGTTGTTAACTCTTCGGTAACGACTGCTTTAATATACTATCACCCTGGATTAAATTCGTCAACTGTTTATATAGATTTTTTTCAAAAAAATAACCGGCCCTTATAAAGAGCCGGTAACTTAATACATTACTTTGTTATTTTAATAATACCTTCTTGCTTTATTTCTACAAGCCCCTGCTTTTCAATAACTACTTTTTCGCCTTCAGTTAAATTAGTAAAGACGATTGGTGTAATCGTTGATTTGGCATGCTCCTTAATATAAGCAATATCAAACTTTAACAGCGGCTGGCCTTTTGTAACACGGTCATTTTCAGACACCAATGTTTCAAAGCCTTCACCCTTCAGGTTAACCGTGTCGATACCTACGTGAACAAGAATTTCACGGCCGTTATCAGAAAGAATGCCTAGGGCGTGCTTTGTTGGGAACAGGTTAACAATTTTACCGTCGACAGGAGATACAACCATGCCTTCCTCAGGAACAATTGCAAAGCCATCACCCATCATTTTACCTGCAAATACCTGATCCGGCACTTCAGTGATTGGTTTGATTTCCCCTTTAATAGGAGAAACAAATACATCTTCACCCTTATGTTCAGATTGAAGCGCTTCAGGGTTTACCTCTTCAATTTGCTGCTGCACGCCTTTTTCCGGCGCATTGACAGCGGTTGTGCGCGGACGCTTTCCTTCCATTATATCCTTCATTTGACCCTTAATCGTTTCAGAACGCGGGCCGAAGATAGCTTGAATATTGTTTCCGACCTCAAGGACACCCGCTGCCCCAAGCCGCTTCAATTCATTTTTGTCCACTTCTTTAATATCATTAACGGATACACGAAGGCGGGTAATACATGCATCTAAGTGAGCAATATTTGCTTTGCCGCCCATGGCATCCAATATATTAGAGGCTAAATCGCCAGAGCTTGCTTTGCCAGTCGGCGCCTGGTTTTCTTCTTCCTCCAGTTCGCGGCCTGGTGTTTTCAAATTAAACGTGCGAATTGCGAAACGGAAACCAAAGTAATAAATAACAGCAAACACAAGACCGACAGGAATAACAAGCCAAGCATGCGTCTGCGGGTTAATTAACCCGAATAGAATGTAGTCGATTAAACCTCCGGAGAAAGTCATCCCGATTTTTACATTTAACAGGTGCATCGTCATAAATGACAATCCAGCAAAAATGGCATGGATTCCAAACAAAATTGGTGCAACAAATAGGAATGAGAATTCAATCGGTTCAGTGATACCTGTTAAGAAAGAAGTTAAGGCAGCAGATGCCATTAAGCCCCCGACAAATACTTTCTTCTCTGGTCTTGCTTCATGATAGATAGCAAGCGCTGCAGCTGGAAGACCGAACATCATGAACGGGAATTTACCTGTCATAAACGTACCGGCAGTCAGATTCTTCACGTGGTCTGAAATCTGGGCCATAAAGATCCGCTGGTCACCGTGAACTACCTCACCGGCATGAGTTGTATAGCTGCCAAACTCATACCAGAATGGAGCGTAGAAAATATGATGCAGTCCAAAAGGAATTAATGAACGCTCAATAACCCCAAAGACAAACGCCGAAAGCGTTAAGTTTGCATTTACCATGTTATTAGAGAACGCATTCAATCCGTGCTGGATTGGAGGCCAAATAACCAACATGATTAAACCTAAAATGATAGCTGTTCCTGCCGTAATAATCGGAACAAACCGTTTACCAGCAAAGAATCCCAAATAAGAAGGCAACTCAATTTCAAAGAACTTATTATATAATCCTGCGGCGATAATACCAACGATAATCCCGCCAAATACACCTGTCTGGAGGGTAGGAATCCCGAGGACACTAACATAGCTTGTGCCATTAATATCCTTTGCATCAATTCCTAAAACTGTCCCCATTGTGACATTCATAATCAAGTAGCCAATAATCGCTGCAAGTCCGGCTGTACCTTCTCCGCCAGCTAATCCGACAGCAACCCCGACAGCAAATAACAACGGCAGGTTACCAAAGACAATATCTCCGGCATTTTTCATTACATTAGCAACCATTCTGACCCCTTCATTATCTAAGAAAGGTGCCAAGTTTAATAAGGCCGGGTTAACAAGCGCTGCACCTAACGCCAGCAGAATCCCTGCAGCCGGCAGTAATGCAACCGGTAACATTAATGCTTTACCGACTTTTTGTAAGACACCAAAAGCTCTCTTAAACATATTTAAACCTCCTGAAATTGTATTCTAGCTCATTAAATGAATGCTTTTTATAAAAAAGACGCAAAAAAGGCATGAGCAAAAGACCAATTGAATGAAGATATGGGTATAGAGTTCCCATACATCCTCATTTCAATCAATTTTTTACTCATGCCTGATCGAATCAGTAACACGTAAATTGATGACTATTTAAATTTGTTTTGCAGCCGCTGCAAATGCATCGTCAGATAGACAGCTTCTGCATCGAACACTTTCATTTTTAAAGCTTGCTGCATTACCTTAATGAGCTTCCATGCAAGATTATAGCACACCGGATATTCATCCTTCAATAGGGAAGCGATTTTTTCTGGCTCTTCCACTTTTTCCCCATTTCTGACACGTTCTATCGTAAAACGAAGATGGCGGACCAGCCTCATATAATCAATGCTTTCCTTATCAATTTCAACCAGTAACTGCTCTTCCACCATATCCACTAATCTGCTGATCAACTGGGAATGCTGATTAACCTCAGAAAGATTCTTATTCGTTATGGCACTATGAATGTGGAGAGCAATAAAACCAATCTCCCCCACCGGAAGTTCAATACCGGTTTTATCTTTAATCAATTCCACGACTTCCTTCGCCACCTCATATTCATGACGATAGAGCGCTTTCGTTTCAACCAAAAATGGATTGCCCATTTCCATCCCTTGCGAGACACGCGTTAGCGCAAACGTTAAGTGATCGGTTAAAGCAACATGAATATGTTCATTTAGCTCTGAACGAGTACGCTGCTTTATTAGGTTAATGGCGGAAATGATTACTTCGTGAACATTTTGGTCAATAAAAGGAAGAAGTTTAATATAGTTTTCCTGCTCTTTTTCATTTTTAAGAACAAATAGCTTTTCAACTTTTTCCGTATCAATAAAATCGCCCTGTTTACGGTTAAAGCCAATGCCTTTGCCGATAATGACAACTTCCTTGTAGGCAGGGTGTTCAGCAATCAATACATTATTATTTAAAGCCTTATTTATCTGAAGTTTTGCCATACCCTTAATCCTCATTTCGAATAAAAACAATCAGTATTACCATACTAAAAGACGCCCATCAGGAAGTCAACGACAAAAAAGGAACTGTGAAAAATATCCACAGCTCCTTCATAAAGGATTTATTTTAAGAAAATAAAATACAGTACAAAGATAACAAAGAAGAAGTACATAATCGGATGAATTTCTTTCGCTCTGCCCTTTACCAGCATTGTAATCGGATAGAAGATGAAGCCAATCGCAATTCCCGTTGCGATACTGTAAGAAAGCGGCATTGCAATGATGGTTAAAAACGCCGGAACGGCAATTTCAAACTTAGTCCAGTCAATTTTTCCTAAAGAAGAAACCATCAGTACCCCCACAATAATTAATGCAGGAGCAGTAACCGGTGCTGTAATGACTGATAATACCGGGAAGAAGAATAATGATAAAAGAAATAATGCAGCAGTTACCAGTGACGCAAATCCTGTTCTGGCACCGGCAGCAACCCCCGCTGTTGATTCGATATACGAGGTGGTTGTTGATGTTCCAAGGACAGCACCGACAGTTGAAGCAACAGAGTCAGAAACCAAGGCTCTTCCTGCATTTGGTAGTTTACCGTCCTTCATTAATCCTGCCTGACCGGCAACCGCAACAAGTGTCCCTGCGTTATCAAAGAAATCCACAAACAAGAAGGTAAGGATAATACCCAGCATAGCTGTTGTATAAAACGAACTGTCTCCAAAGGAAGAAAACGCAGCACCAAAGGTTGGTGAGATACTTGGTACATGGCCAATAACTTTGTCAGGAACTTTAATTTCGCCAAAAATCATTCCTACGATTACCGTGATGATCATTCCGTAGAATACTGCACCACTAATTCCTCTTGTCATCATGATAACTGTTACTAAGATGCCAAAAATAGCCAATAATGTCCCTGGGGCTGACAAATCTCCCAGACCAACAAGTGTTGCATCATTGTTCACGATAATTCCAGCACTCTGTAATCCGACAAAGGTAATAAATAAACCGATACCAGCACCAACTGCATGTTTCAATTCAATTGGAATGGCATTAATAATTTTCTCCCGAAGACCTGTCAGCGTCAGTAAAAAGAAGAATACGCCGGAAATGAATACAGCACCCAAAGCATGCTGCCAAGGAATTCCGCTTCCTAGTACCACTGTATAAGCGAAGAAAGCATTTAATCCCATCCCCGGTGCTAACGCAAGCGGATATTTACCGAGAAGACCCATAATAATAGAACCTAATGCCGATGCTAATGCTGTAGCTACAAACACTGCTCCATAATCCATTCTCATTGCATCAGGAAGATCTTTAACAGATGCAAGTGACAGCGTTAATGGGTTAACAACCAAAATATAAGCCATTGCTAAAAACGTAGTCAGCCCGCCCATAAATTCGCGGCGATAATTTGTGCCTACTTTTTCAAACTCAAAGTACTTTTGCATTTTTATTCCCCCTGTTTTTTCCCTTTATTTTATGCAAAAAAACGTTCCGGCATTCTACCGGAACGTTGACTCTTGGCAGGTGAAAACAGAGAAAAGAATAAAAATGCCTCTCTATTAAACACTGCCTCGTAGTCAAGCCATTTACGGTGGCTCGGTAGAAACTTTTGGGCCATATCCCCAATATTATACGACGCAATTCGACAATATCTTCATTTGACTTTTTTATTTTAACAGCGTTTTTTATGTTTGTAAACAATAAAAACGAACGATACTAAAAAATATTTTTAGTATCGTTCGTTTTTTTACTTCCTCTTATTCCCATTCAATTGTTGCAGGTGGTTTGCTGGTGATGTCATAGACAACGCGGTTGATGTGCGGGACCTCGTTTACGATTCTTGTCGAAATAACTTCAAGGACATCCCACGGAATCCGTGCCCAGTCAGAAGTCATACCGTCAATCGAGGTGACTGCGCGAATCCCGATTGTATAATCATACGTACGGGTATCTCCCATGACACCGACGCTGCGGATATCCGGAAGCACGGTGAAGTATTGCCAAATATCGCGGTCAAGCCCTGCCTTTTTAATTTCCTCGCGGAGAATCCAATCTGATTCGCGGACGATTTCTAATTTATCTTCCGAGATTTCACCAAGGACACGAATACCAAGGCCCGGTCCCGGGAATGGCTGTCTCCAGACAATTTCATCTGGAATTCCCAGCTCGGTACCTAAGGCACGTACCTCATCTTTAAATAAAGTGTTTAATGGTTCGATTAATTTAAATTGCATGTCCTCAGGAAGCCCGCCAACATTATGGTGGGATTTAATCGTTTGCGCTGTTGCTGTACCGCTCTCGATTATATCGGTATAAAGCGTTCCTTGTGCTAAAAATTCAATGCCCTCAAGCTTGGCCGATTCATCATCGAACACATAAATAAATTCATTGCCGATAATTTTCCGTTTTTTCTCAGGGTCAGAAACACCTGCTAACTTTGATAAGAAACGGTCTTTAGCATCAACCTTGATAACATTCATATGGAAACCTTCAGTGAAAGTCTTCATAACGCTGTCTGCTTCGTTTTTCCGTAATAAGCCGTGGTCGACAAAAATACAGGTTAACTGGTCGCCAATAGCTTTATGAATTAATACGGCTACAACCGAAGAGTCTACCCCGCCGCTAAGCGCGCAAAGAACCTTTTTATCTCCGACAGTTGCGCGGATTTTTTCCATTTCCATTTCAATGAAGTTCTCCATTGACCAATCGCCGCTGCAGTCGCAAACGTTGAATACGAAATTCTTCAAAAGGTCATTTCCGTAAACTGAATGTCGCACTTCCGGATGAAACTGAACTGCATAAAGTCTTCTGTCAGCATCGCTCATCGATGTAATCGGACAGGACGGGCTTGTTGCATCAATAGTAAACCCTGCCGGTGCTTCTACAACAAGGTCACCATGGCTCATCCAGACAACCTGCTCTTCCGGCAGACCGCCAAATAGAGCTGATTGGTTCTCTACCTTCATTGTAGCTTTTCCATATTCACGATGCTTCGCTTGTTCAACCTTGCCGTTAAAATGAACAGTCATTAACTGCATTCCGTAGCAAATCCCAAGAATCGGCAGACCCATTTCAAAAATTTCTTCGTCACAGCGGAAGGAATTTTCATCATACACGCTATTCGGGCCACCGGAAAAAATGATTCCCTTCGGATTCATCTTGCGGATTTCTTCTGCTGTAATTGTATGCGGATGAAGTTCGCTGTAGATACCAAACTCACGAATTCGGCGTGTGATTAATTGATTATACTGACTCCCAAAGTCTAACACGACAATCATATCTTGCTTTCCAGACAACATGCCCACCCCTATTTTTATAAAATTTAGTTTAGTTTTCCCGTTTTTTCACAAAAAAACAAAAAAACTAGAATTCCCGCCCATAAGAAAAAGGAAGGCAGAATTCTAGTTTTCTCGTAAAAGATTATACTTAACCAATTCTGCCTTCATAGTCAGGCCCTTTACGGCGGCCCGGTAGAGACTCTCGAACCCTATCATCGAGGATATATGAAGGTTTACACCTATTAAATTACACCATATTGTAACAATAGGTTGATTTTTTGGTCAAGCGATTGTCTTTTTAATTAAATTTTCCCACAATTCACGCGCTTCCTTCCAGCTTCCCTCCGGAAGGTTTTGATGGTATAAGTACTGCTCATACGCCTGTGTTAAGCGAGTCATTTCCCTTGTAGAAAAGAATGTATCGATATAGCGGGCATAGTTACGAAGTGTTTGATTTTCCTTACGCTTTAACCCGTAACGGTGGAGCTGACTAAGTAAAACCAAATAGGCCACACCAATGGTTTCATCCTTTTTCCTAAAACGGTACCGCAGCATGACGAGATACGGGAACCATTTGCCGCGAATTCGATACAAAAGCGCAATAACAGCAGCAGCAAACACACCGCCAAACACAATCCATTTCCACTCATTCTTGAAAAACAACTGGATATTTCTCCAGATATCCTTGATATCAAAGGAGTTATCCTTCTTTTTATTTGCTGTTTCTTCGAGCGGCTTCTTTTCCGGTTTTTTAACAGGTGCAGGCGCAGGGGTTTGCGTATTTGTGGAAGTCTGCCCTGATGTAAAGTTAATGTTAATACTGTTTGAGAACCCTTTTGTCGGTTCAAAAGGAATCCAGCCTTGAGTCGGGATAAATACCTCTACCCAGGAATGAGCATTATTATTAGTGATTGTGTAAAGCTCCTTCGTTTCGTCATCCCGGCTGTATTCTAGGAACTCTCCTCCCGTAAATCCCTTTACCCAGCGGGTTGGAATGCCAATCGAGCGGAGCATGACGGCCATTGAGCTGGAAAAATTATCGCAGTACCCTGTTTTCGTATCGAATAAAAATTGGTCCACATAATCGTCTTTTCCCCCTGGGATCGCAACATTTTTCTGGTCATAGGTGTATTCTGTATTTCCAAAATACCGCTCGACCGCTCTTGCCTTATCGAACCAATTCGTTTCGGAAGCGGTGACCTCTTCTGTTAATTGTTTGATTCTTGGCGGCAGCTCTTCCGGAATCTGGGTATACCTTTTGTAAAACTCCTCGTTCATCACAGCCGGGTCATAGCCTGTCGTTTTTCTTAAATCTACGGCTTTGTATTTAGGCACTTTAAAATCAACGGTATAATCCACATTGCCGATATTTCTGATTTTCTCCGTATTTGTATCAATTTGAATCGGATACTGTTCAGGCAGCTTTGGTTGGAAATCGATGAACTTTTGAATTCCGGCCGGATAAACAACAAAAGAAACAAACTCCCCAGCCGGATTGACTTTAGCCGTTTCATTGGTGGTTTCCACATTACCTGGAATAGATAATACCGGCACTAAATCAGTCTGTCTAAAATCAATGGTTGTCGATCCCGATGCAAGCCAGCCCTTTCCGGTATACACATCCTTCGTTTCAACCTTCCAATAGTTCTTGCCATTCGACTCAACCGTAAAAACAGTGGTATCATCCCCAATAAACGGACCGCCCAATCGGGAGTCATTCGTCCCATAGCCAATCCGGCTGATACCGCCGATGCCATCTCCGCCTCCCTTGCTACCCGCCGCTTTTAAATAAGGAACCGGGTCGGGCCAAATCGGCGCTGCCTTCGGAGCAGCAATTCCAACAATCACGCTTAAGGCAACCATAATAACAAGCGGCACCATCCATTTTTTCATAAAAGCGGAGTCGCTGTTGATATTTTCTCTTCGATTGATGCGGAAAAACGTCAGCATGCCGATCACAGCAAATCCAGCTACCACAGTCTGGACGATGGCAAATTTGGCATCATAGATGGTAAACGTATCGAGAACCGTGATATACAGTAACGTCATAAAGAAAAAGATAAAAATCCGTTGCTGCCGCAGGAGCCAATAATGGATGAGGTAGACCATGATCCACATTAGGATAAAAAACAGCAGGGTGCGGAATTCGTTTGATAATTCGTCCCAGTTTCTCGCCACAATGAACCATAAGTTATTGATGATATCTTCGGAAAAGGACCCTAACCACCCGGAGTGAAAAAAACCTCCCTCGTAGTGGAACCGATTAATCGAAAAAAGAATGAAAGCAATCTTAATCAACCATTGCCAAAACCATCTCATTTGCAGATAGGACAGGGCAAATGCAATAATCAAAAAAACAATAAATGTTTCGATATGGTCCGTATCTGTTAATTGTTCCACCGGCCTAAGCCATTCCCATAGCAGCAAAAATCCAAAGGTATATAAAAGAAGGGTTGGGAAATCTCTTTTCATTAATATAACGACACCTCCGAGAAGGCAGATGCGAATTGACCGTCATGAACCAATATCACTCGGACGCCGCGGGCGTTTGCTACTCCAATGAGCGAGCGTTCATTGCCATCAGGCGCTTCATGTTCACCTTTGATAAGGAAAAGGGTAATCGCCCCTTTTCTTTGGCCGTGAAAGCTGGCTTTTTCAATCAAAGACTTGGTTAACTGGGCTGTGACGAGCATGAATGAAACGGTTTGCTGAATAAATAGGCCATCAGCTTCAATGACCTTTTCTAGCGGTGAAAAGCTTTTTGCCTCGATTTTGGCGAGATGATAGAAAAGCTGCTGCAGCTGCTGTTCCCCGCCTCTGATTGAAAACGAGGCTCGTTCCTTGCTGATGGTAAGAAGGCCTGTTTGCGCCCCTTTTTTCAAAACAGCCCTTAGTAAAGAGGCCGTGAACGAAACTACTGCTTCAAAGCGTTTATCCGGTACACAGTCCATCACCACAAATACATCATGAGACTGCCGCTGTTCAAACTCTTTTGTCATAATTTCATTCCGCTTGGCAGTTGCCTTCCAGTTAATCCAGGAAAATCGGTCGCCCGGCTGGTAGTCCCTGACGCCGACCGCCATGGTCGTATCGCGCTGGATCCGTTCGCGGGATGCTGTCAAACCTTGGTCATACTGATGCTCAAAGGGACGGTAAAGGAGCTCGGTATAGGCCGGATAGACAATGATTTTCCCTTCAGCTGGGTGTGTTTTTTCCTTTTCAAATAAGCCTAGCGGGTCGCCGGCCCTAAGGGTAAAGGTTTGAAAAAAATGCTCGCCGCGCGGCAATTTATCGATGGTATATTCATAGGTAAACTCTTTTTTAAACCCGGGAAACAGAATGGCCTTCGGGGAGCTGGCTTTATCGGCATATTCTAATGATTGGTCCAGGTTATCTTGGACGATTAAATAAAATAACGGAAAGCCTTTCGACCTTTTTATCTGGACGGTTACTTTTAACGGCTCCCCGGCATTGTAATTCGTTTTGGGCAGAACCCTTTTGACTTCCAATTCGTTCAAAGAATAGAAGGAAAGTGCAACGCAATAAATCGCAAACGGCAGGAAGCTGTAAAACAGAAACCAGCTGACAAATCCCCCTTGGAACATTGCATAGGAGAAGGTCAGGAAGATCAAGAAAAATAACAGGATAAACTTCCAAGCCCTTTTAGTGAATTTCCATAGTTTTTTCATTTTACTTCACAAGCCTTTGGACAGGAACGGGAACTCTGTTAACTACACGGTTCACTACTTCCTCCGAGGTGATCCCTTCAAATTTAGCTTCCGACTTTAAAATAATCCGGTGCGACAGGACGTATGGCGCTAAATATTGAATATCATCCGGCAGCACATAGTCACGTCCAAAAATAAAGGCATAGGCTTGCGCAGCTTTCATCAGAGCAATGGATCCCCTTGGGCTTGCGCCGAGGTATACACTCCCATACCCCCTTGTCCGGTTAACGATATCCACGATATAACGCTTGATCGTATCATCGACAAAAACCTCTTTGACCTCTTGTTGTAGCGCCCGCAGGCCCTCCAGATCAATAACAGGCTGAAGGTCCTCGATTGGCGGCACCTTTTGAGCACGGTTCAATACCTCGATTTCTTCCTGAATGTCCGGGTAGCCCATCTTCATTTTTAATAAAAAGCGGTCAAGCTGTGCTTCCGGAAGCGGATATGTACCTTCATATTCTATTGGGTTTTGCGTCGCCATGACGAAAAACGGTTTTTGGAGTTTGTGGGTCACTCCGTCAATCGTGACACTCGCTTCCTCCATGCCTTCAAGTAGTGCCGACTGCGTCTTCGGCGAAGTCCGGTTAATCTCATCCGCGAGGATAATATTACCCATCAGCGGGCCAGGGCGAAATTGAAACTCCATTTCCTTTGGGTTATAAATGGACACCCCGGTTACATCTGATGGCAGCAGGTCCGGGGTGAACTGAATTCTCCGAAAGTTAGCATTAACTGATTTAGCTAAGGCACGAACCATCATCGTTTTTCCGACACCCGGCACGTCTTCAAGCAGAACATGGCCTCCTGCCAGCAGCGCGACAAGGCTTAGTTCCGCGACATTTCTTTTTCCAATCATAACCTTTTCAATGTTCGCGAGAATTTTATCTATTGTGGGATTCCATTGTTCATGGGCCAAGGCTGACTCCTCCTTATTCAAAAAACCAAATAATTACATTCCATCTATGTATTCGATTTTTCTCCGAAAAATTCCTGTGAAAAAGACACAGATATTTCAACTATTAGACGGATGATAAGGAGGAAATGTTTCTTACTTTTCTGTTAAATTGTAAATGTACGTTTTAACAAGTTTATACACATAACTCTGGCCTGCTGTTTCTGTATCGGGGTTGTATCTTTCACCGTTTACAATGTTATTAGAGACAATTCGAATCCCCAAGAACGGGACTTGGAAGCTTTCTGCAACTTGGGCGGATGATGCTGCTTCCATTTCTTCCACAGAGGTGCCGAATAGGCTGTTCAGCCAATTGATTCGGTCCACTTCGTTATTCCATACATCCGATGAACCGATTGTACCTTCGACAACTTTTCCTTTGTGATACTGTTCCCTTATTTTCATAGCATCAGCAAGCAATCCTTGATCCCCTTCGAAGTAGCGGATTTGCCCCGCCTTCACCTCTTCTTCACTTTCTTCCGAAGCGGTTAAGTCCATCGGCATCCACCTAGTCGGGGCAATCCCATGATTTTTCTCTCTTATTTCTGTTTTAAACGAGCCGATATTGGTCACTCTTTTTCCGACGACAATATCAAAAACATGTATATCAGGAACATGGCCGCCTGAGGTGCCTTGATTAATAATAGCAATCGGGTGATATTTGACGATAGCAATGGCCGTAGCCGCCGCGGCATTTTCCATTCCTTTCCCTGTTTTTGAAACGATAACCGGATAGCGGTTGATTTCGCCTTTATAAAAAACAAACGATCCATACTTTTCCTTTTTAACTTTTTCTAATCCCTGAATTAACTGGTCAACCTCGACCGGCATGGCCCCTTGTATTATTATCGGCCTTTGTGCTGATTTTGCGTGTACCTCTATTTCGCACATTAAAAATAGGTTTAACAAAAATAAGGCTGCTGCCATTATTTTTCGAACAATCATACAGGCAACTCCTTTCACAGAATCATTCAAATAAAACAAAGCCCTCCTTATTATCAGAAACTAACTCCTGATTTATGAACCGAGTGTTTATCCTGTTATGATAGTTCGAAGACAGGAAAAAAATTTTTATATTTAATCTAAAGAAATGCAAAAAACCACTTCCTAGATTTTTTAGGAAGTGGTCTCTGCTAATGTTATAAATTTTACTAGACTGTTTCACCAGCTTAGCAGGAATTACCTCATACAAGATTTATAGAAATTTGCACCTTTTTGAATTGCCTCTTTGGATTCCGGAAGAATACGAGAATGGTGTAAAAAGGCATGGATCACGCCTTTATATTCTTCTAACTCTGCTTTAACATTATTATATGCTAATATATCATATAATAGTTTACTGTCATCCTGAAGCGGATCCAAATCGCCATAAGCAATATAGCACGGGGGCACTCCTTTAGTTAAATCATTCGAAAAACAGTCATAGTAACGTAAATCTGCATTTCCGTCACCTAGATACATTTTTGAATAGGCCATTAAATCTTTACGGCTTAATCCATCATAATCGCCGCCAAATAAGCGCATTGATTTCGAGTCAGTGAGTCCATAAGCACCGTAATAAAGAAGTAAAGAACGTATATAAGACACATCTTTCTTTGTATCCCGCAAATATAAAGCCGTTGCTAAGGATAAATTGGCTCCACCTGAATCCCCTGCAAGGGTAATATCATCCCTATCAACATCATATTCTTCCGAATGACTTCGCAACCAATCAACTAAGAAAGCACACTCTTCAACTTGTGTAGGATAGTTAAATTCAGGAGCTAGGTGATAGTCGATGCCTATTACGACTGATTCCGTTTCTTCCATTAACAAGCGCATAATTTTACTATGTGTGTCAAGATTCCCTACTACAAACCCGCCGCCATGGATATAAACAATTGCACCTTTTCCAGTCCTTCGCATTGGGTAGTGGAAACGAATTGCAATGGGTCCGTATGGTCCTTCCACCTCTAAATCAAAGGTTTTTCCCGGTTCAGGACCGCCTTCGTTCCAAAACTTTCTTTCCTTCACATAGTTTTCACGCATCTCTTCAAAAGTTACATCAGTTGAAAATGCATCTTCAACAAGTTCATTTTGTTTTGTTAATGTTTCTAGCATTTTAGGAGTCATCATTTTGTAAGCATTATATTTGTTCGGTTCCAATTTTTCTAGTCTCCTTCAATGTTATTATTTTTTTCAAATAATAACTTTACGTTCCACACGATAAAAAGTAACATTCCGATTTGCAGCACTTTTTCAGCAATAAGTTCCCAGCCATGCAGATAATATAAATCCATCCTGTGATTTCCCCCTCAACATAAAATTATACTTGCGGCTTATCTTTCATTAGCTGTTTAATGAATGCAGTTATCATTAATATAAAGAAAAACAAATAAGGATACGATAGAGTAGTTGCCAGTGATTTTACCGCATTTAAAGCATCGTTTCCACCTAGGGTAGTGGCAAAAATCCCCGTTAAAGCGATAATGGTAATGAGTATAACCCATACGCCACTTCTAACAGGAGCTGCTTCTTTTCCATCTATATCTGTCATTCGTGCTAATGATAAAGCGGCACTTGTCACTGTTGTTGAAATAAACATAATCAAGAGAACGATTGTTGCAATAGAGGTTAACTTTGGCCAAGGCATGGTCTGCAAAATAGCAAAGAAGGTCATATCTGGGCTTTCCATAGCGTGTTTAGCAATTTTTCCAGTTCCCAAAACGGCATCTAAAAGAGCGATTCCGCCAAACGCAGCATGCCAAATCAACATAAATAGTACCGGTATTGTCATAGTGGCGAAGGCAAATTGGCGAATCGTTCTGCCTTTTGAAATAGATGCAATGAATACGCCCATAAAAGGTGTCCATGAAATCCACCACATATTATTAGCAACATCCCATGTGGTTGTATAGGTAGGATCCTTACTAAATAAAAACATATCGAAATTTCTTGGAATCAGTTGATCAATATATGTTCCCAGCATTTGCACAACTTGATTTAATATATAACGCGTTGGTCCAAATAATATGGCAAAAAGCAAAATTACAATGGCCAAATAGACATTCCAATCGCCTAACACTTGCATTCCCTTACCGACTTTCTTAGTTGTAGATGCAAAAAAACAGACGATAAGCAATATGATTAATACAAGATACGGAAGGACTCCTTTAATAGAAATGTCCATTACCAGTTTAATCCCGGTAGCGATTTGTACACTTCCTAGCCCCATGGTGGCTGCAATGGTCATGGCAGAGCATACAATGGCTAAAATATTCATCGTGTTTTTCGTTGCAGGGACCCATTTTCTCCTGCCGAAGCTTTTTTCAATGACATCACCTGGCAAATAGCGGATGTTATGTTTTGTAACAAAGTAAGCCATGACTAAACCCACAACACTAAAAATAGCCCAAACAGAAACGCCCCAATGGTAAAGGGCTGTCCCCATTGCTTCTTTGGCTGCTTCCATTTTATTTGGAGCCTCCGTGCTGCTCGGTGCTAAATAATAGGCATAAAGAGGCTCATTTACACCAAAATAAATGATTCCTATACCAATGGAGGATGTAAACAACATTGCTAGCCACGAAAACATAGAATAATCCGGCTTGGCATCTTTGCCACCTATGACGACCTTCCCGTATTTTGAAATTCCCAATGCAACTAAAAATCCCATACATAAAACTGGAATTAACATGGCAGTCCACCCATACTGAGTAGCAAATAGATTCTGAATAAAGGTCATAATTTTCGCAAGTGTACTCGGGCTAATTAACGAAAAGATAGAAAAAAATGCAGTAATTAAAGCGGAAATAAGGAAAATAGTCGTGAAAATCTTTGGTTTTTTTACAGTAGTCTCTTTTATGACAGTCTCTCCTTGCACAATGATCCTCTCCTATCCTAGCATATATTAATTAAAAGGTTACTCCGTTTATTCTATCAATCTCTCTAAATATTTTAATCAGATAGAATTTTCCAATAATTCGGAGCGTATTATGATAAAAAATAATATTTATACAGTTTATTTCTCACCTATAAGAACGACCAGAATTTCCGCCACCCGTTTTCCAACTTCAGAGGTGGAATTTGCCCCCTTCATATCAGGCGTCAATACCTTGCCTTCCACAAGCAATTCCTCGATGGCATCAAGAACCAGCTTGCCATAGTTTTCGTATCCCAAATGATCTAACAGCTGACTCACTGACCAAATCGTCGCCAGCGGATTAGCCAATCCTTTACCTGCAATATCCGGTGCAGAGCCATGAATTGGCTCAAACATCGATGGGAAGTTTCTTTCTGGATTAATGTTTGCACCGGCAGCCAGTCCAATTCCTCCAGCTAGAGCTGCACCTAAATCTGTTAAGATATCACCAAATAAATTTGAAGTAACCACCACCTCAAATCGTTTCGGATTGGTAATCATCAGCATCGCTGCTGCATCAACGAGATAGGAAGCCGTTTTCACATCCGGGTAGTCTTTGCTGACTTCCTCAAATACTTGGTCCCAGAAAACCATCGAATAGTTTAAGGCATTTCCCTTACTGATACTAGTTAGAGATTTACCTTCTTTTCTTGCTGTTTCAAAAGCGTAGCGGATCACCCGTTCAGTGCCTTTGCGGGAAAACACTCCGGTTTGCAGCACGACTTCATTTTCTTGGCCCTTAAATAACCAATCACCAGCCCCGGCATACTCCCCTTCACTGTTTTCACGGATAAACAGCATGTCCACATCTTTCCGATTAATATCATTCAATGGACATGGGGCGCCATTGATTAACTTAATTGGACGGATATTGATGTATTGGTCAAAGCTTTTTCTGATTTTCAACAACAAATCCCATAAGGAAATATGGTCAGGTACACCCGGAAATCCGACTGCACCTAGAAAAATAGCGTCAAAACCCTTGAGCTTTTCGATTCCATCCTCATCCATCATGACACCGTGTTTAGAATAGTACTCACAGCCCCATGGAAAATATGTGTACTCGAACTTTAGGCTGCCATCTAACTCTGCAATTTTATTTAAAACCTTTATTCCTTCCTGCAATACCTCGGGGCCGATTCCATCCCCGGGTATTACAGCAATATTATATGTGCTCATTATTTGTCTCCTCGGTTCCAAACAACTAATTTCAATTCTGTCATTTCCTCAACTGCATATTTGATCCCTTCGCGTCCAGTTCCGCTTTCCTTCACACCGCCATATGGCATATGGTCTACCCGGAAAGTAGGAATGTCGTTGATCATCACCGCCCCGACTTCTAGCGTTTCGCTTGCAAACAAAGCCTTATCAACATTTTTTGTATAAACCCCAGCCTGGAGCCCGTATCTTGAATCATTTACATATTCAATTGCTTCTTCAACGGAACCTACCTTATTCACAATTACAACCGGAGCAAATACTTCCTGGCAAGACACCTTTTGTTTCGGGTCAACATTGGTTATAATAGTCGGCTCTAAAACCCCATCTCCTGTAAGCTTACCGCCAGCTGCTATCTCTGCGCCATTTTGCTTCGCTTCTTCAATCCAGTATGCCGCGCGCTCTGTTTCTTTTTTGGAAATTAACGCTGATATATACGTATCAGGGTTTAACGGGTCACCTATTTTTAATAGTTTTGCCGCCGCCGCAAACTTTTCAACAAATTGATCATACACATCTTCATGGGCATACACGCGCTGTAAAGAAATACATACTTGGCCTTGGTTGGAGAAAGCCCCCATCACACAGCGGTCGATGATTTGATCAATATTTGTATCTTTATCCAAAATAACTGCTGCATTAGAGCCAAGTTCTAAAGTTGTTCTTTTCAACCCCGCCTTATTGCGAATCGCAATTCCAACTGCCGGGCTGCCGGTAAATGTAATCATCGCAACTCTGTCATCGCGGATGATCGCTTCCCCTACAACCGAACCAGAACCTGTTACCACATTTAATACACCGTCCGGAAGGCCTGCCTCTTTGAAAAGCTCTGCAATGTAAAGAGCGGATAATGGTGTTTGCGAAGCCGGCTTTAACACAATGGAATTGCCTGATGCAATCGCTGGTCCTACCTTATGGGCCACTAGATTCATAGGGAAGTTGAACGGCGTGATCGCACCGATCACCCCAATCGGCTTGCGGAGAGTATAACCGACTCTTCCTACACCGCCGGGAGAAGCGTCAAAAGGAAGAGTTTCCCCGTGAATTCTTTTTGCCTCTTCCGCTGCAAATTTATAGGTTTCGATTGTTCTTGAAACCTCTCCTCTCGCAAAAGAAATCGGCTTAGCTGACTCACTTGAAATAACTTCTGCCGCTTGCTCTAACCTTTCTTCTAATAGTTTTACGACATTCTCCAAAATGGCTGCCCGCTGATAGGACGGCATTTTTGAAATTACTCGAAATCCTGCTTGAGCTGATTTTATGGCGTCCTTTGTCAGTTTTTCATCTGCCAACGCAATCTCAGCAATCAGTTCTCCAGAATATGGGGAGTAAAGAGGGGCATATTCTGCCGCCTCTACGTCTGCTCCATTAATAAACAAATGCTTTTTCTCAGCTGCTGCCACCTTACTCATCGTCTTAACGCCTCCAATACCATGTCATGGAATTGTACAATTGCTTTTTCGGAGGAAGAATAAACTCCTTGGTTAAAGGCACGGGAACGGAATCCAATCTGCTCCAACTCTACTAACTCCACATCTTCTTGTCTTACTTGCTCCGCAAATGTTACAAGGTCCTGTTCTTCTTGGGATAAATTCTCATCCCTGAAATAGTAAGTGTACACTCCTAAAGTTGTTTCTTGGTCAATCGGAACCATTTGAATAGTTGCCATATTGGCAGGTCCTGGATAGATTGTTACCATTAGGTTTGGCCATAACCAGTAGAACTCCCCACCTTGGAATTCAGCTTCATTTAAGTCAGTTGTACCCATTGTTTTATCCGGTTTAACCACTGATGCTTGAACGGAATAGTTTTGGCAAGTAACAATTTGATAGTTTTTCATATCAAGAGTTGCTACAAAGCTAGGGTGTGCAACATGGCAGTGGTCACACTCTAAATAGTTGTCGATAAACGCTTTCCAGTTTGCTTTAATCACACGCGTTTTTTGGTTAATTCTCTTAAGTTCGCCTAAGAATGGGAACTTTGCTAGACGATCGAAGAAATCGCCGTACACTTCAGCTAAAGGTGCAGCATGATCATCAAGATTAACGAAAATGAGTCCCTCTCCAATTTCCATTCTTACAGATCGTAAGCAGCGATCGCTGACACAATGGGCATCTTCGCCAGTGAAGTTTGGAGCCTTATTCAACTGTCCATCTAAATGGAATGTCCAGCCGTGGTAGCCGCAGGCAAAAATTTTCTTCGTTCCAGCGTCTTCTTTTTCAAGTTTTGTTGCACGGTGCGGGCAGACATTGTAAAATGCACGAATCACTTCGTCTTTGCCGCGGGTAACAAGAATTGGCTCGCCTGCCACTTCACAGGAAAAGAACTGGCCGACTTTCTCAACTTGGCTTACATGACCAACTAACTGCCATGACTTAGCGAACACATCATTCATTTCCTGCTGATACACCTTTGGGTCTGTGTATAAATCATAAGTTAATGTTCTTTCATAAACTTTGTTCGACTTGTTTACGACTGGATTATAAGTTGCCATACTAATTCTCTCCTTTTATCCTAAAATTCTTTATTAACAAGATAAATTGCTATGAATCTTCTAGATTACGTAATTGAGTCAGAAACAATTCATCTTACTTGTTCCCAATAAACGAGAGAATTCAGAATAAACCGTTTACAAAGGAACGAATATTTTGTTAAATTGTATTAGTGTGATTTAAATCACTTATTTTTATAAATGCAAGTATCATGCCAATTATTAAATCCGCGTTATAATTAGGAAAAGTGCCAATTTTCATTCAATTCTTAGCCTAAAATCGAGTTGTTTCCAACTCATTCGAATCACATTCAACTCAAACTCATTAAGGAGCTGTCCTCCTATGTTAGAAAATATCCAAATACCCGAAATAACAGGTGAAACATTAAGAAAGATCTTGGATCATTCCTCTGACGAAATATTTGTCATTGACCGGGATCAAAGGATTATTTTTGTTAATAGTGTTTGCGAAAAGCATTATGGTTTAAAGCCAGAGGATGTCGTCGGAAAACTAAATGCGGAATTATTTGAAATGGGGTATTGGAAGCCCTCGATTGTTCCTTTGGTATTTAAGGAAAAAAAGCCAGTAACCATCCGGCAGTCCACCTATATTGGGGCTGAGCTATTAACGACGGCAGTTCCCATATTAAACGAGGATAATGAAATTGAACTAATTGTCACGACCTCACAAGAGATGCAAACGTTTAAGCAGATTAAAAAAGAAAGAGAAAATCATCCAGCAGAATCTCATCACTCCACTCCAATCACGAATTGTCAAAAAATGAAGGACATTCTGAAGGTCTGTGAAAAAATTGCGAAGGTAGATTCAACCATATTAATTCAAGGGGAATCCGGAACAGGAAAAGGCGTGCTGGCTCAGTACATTCATGACATAAGCAAGCGGAAAAACAAAACATTTCTGAAGCTAAACTGTGCAGCCCTGCCTGAAGACCTGCTCGAATCAGAGCTTTTCGGTTATGCCGAAGGAGCATTTACCGGTGCCAGCAAGCATGGTAAAAAGGGATTACTGGAGATAGCGGATCAAGGGACATTGTTTCTGGACGAAATTGGTGAGCTTCCTTTGTCGCTGCAAGCAAAATTATTGCAGGTCATCCAGGACAAACAATATCTGCCGATTGGCGGTTACGAAATGAAAAAAGTGGATGTCCGGATCATCGCAGCCACAAACCGAGATTTAGTTGAAATGGTGGGGAAGAAAGATTTTCGCGAGGATTTATTTTACCGTTTAAATATCATCGATATTCACCTTCCACCGCTAAGGGAGCGCAGAGAAGACATTATTCCTCTGACTTATAATTTTTTATATAAATTTAATAAAAAATATGAGATGAATAAAATTATCTCTCAAGAATGCATGAATATCTTTTATGGATACTCATGGCCGGGAAACATCCGCCAGCTTGAAAATGTAATGGAAAGGCTAGTTGTCACCAGCGACTCTACCATCCAGAGATATGACCTGCCTGAGCTCATTTCGCAAAACATCCAGCCGCAAACTCAGTACAGCCTTCCCGCAAAACTTGACGATGCCATTGAGCAGGTAAAGAAAACGTTAATTGCCCAGTCGTATAAAAAATATAAGAGTTCGAGAAAAGTAGCAAAGGATTTAAATATCAGCCAGACCCGGGCAGTAAAGCTAATCAGCCAGTATTGCGGAGAAGTTGAGGAGTAATTGATAGAGGATTTATTCAAAAAAAGGTTGCGGGAGTTCTCCCGCGACCTTTTTTCTTAGCCAATAGGCATTATGAATATGACTGTCCGCTTTCTGCTAAGCCATGGTTTTCTAGAGCGGCCTCAAGCTGCAATTTTTTTCTGTACACAATTCTAGACAGTGATACGCTCACTTCATATAGGACAAGCAATGGGACAATCACCAGAACATCCGAGAGGAAATCTGGCGGAGTGATAAGAACGGATACGACAATCAGTCCAAAATAGGATAGTTTCCTAGCCTTGGCCAGCCTAACCGGATTGAGAATCCCTAGTCTCGTTAAAAACATGACAACAAGCGGCATTTCAAACAGAAATCCAAACGGAAGTGTAAGGTTGATCATGAACCTGAAATATTTTTCCGCGGTGAACATCGTTTCAAATTGTCCAGCTGACAGTTTGGTTAAAAATCCGAGAACGATTGGAAACAGCACAAAATACCCGAATGAGATCCCCGCTATAAACAGCAGGAATAGCCCAGGTATGAACCTTAAGGTTACCACCCTTTCTTCACGATGCAGTGCGGGTGCCACAAAGCGCCAAATCTGGTAGGCAGCAACCGGAATGGCTGCCGCGATTGCAAATACAGCCGCAATCATCATGTAGACCCAAAGGATGTCACTTGGACCAAGGACTGCCAGTTTTCCATCAAGATCTTTTACAAGCCATTTATAAATATCCTGCGCAAAAATAAAACTGGTGATGAGAAAAATAATAAATGCCAGCAACGTGATAATCAGCCGCCGCCGAAGCTCCTCTAAATGATCTCCCAGATGCAGCTCTTTGTTTTCCATCCTTTGAACCCTCCTATTTTTTACACAGAAAGAGAGCGGACGTGTAGCCTCGCCTGCTCTCTTTCCATTAGTTTTCTTTTTTCACAGCGGAAAGCGCGGGTTTTTTCGCTTCCTCTTTGTTGTCATCAGATACTAAATCCTTTGCCGCACTTTTGAATTCGGTTAATGTCCGACCAAATGCCCGGCCGATTTCCGGCAGCTTGGATGGCCCGAATATGATCAGAGCGATGACAAGCACTAAAATTAATCCTGGAATACCGATATTGGACAGCATTGTGGATCATCTCCTTTTTACGTAAATGGCAGCCACCAGTTTGTTGCAAATAACTATGTGCCATTCATCCATTTTTCTGTTTGATTTAATTAGGAACGGCTTCTTTTTTGCGCTTTTTCTCCAATTGAATTTCATGCGCACGGGCATGGGCACGGTGGCGGTCTTCTTCCACTTCTGCAGACATTTGGACACCCATAGGCACCGTAGTGGTTGCTATTTCCTTTAGCCCGTTCTCGTCTTTCTCATAAACAAATGATGCTCTTGTTGAAATATCTGCTCCCAGCTCGGTCACGAATGGAACGACACGATAATCGGCGCGCCATTGTTCTGGAGTGACCTGGCAGCGAACGTAACCGCGGTAATTATTAAAGAATTTGATGTGCGGGTTGTCCGCTAAAGTTTTCGCCGTGTCAGCACGCAAATCGGAGCCGTTTCCACCGGAAGTAATCGAAGTCCCGACAAACTCGGCGCCAAAAATTGGAGCATCAGGATTGTTATAGTCAGTAGTCAGGTTGCTAGCCCAGCTTGCATGAACGTCTCCTGTAAGAACAATTACGTTATCCATGTTCTTGCCGGCAATAAAATCTGTCACACGTTGGCGTTGGGCCGGATAGCCGTCCCATGAATCCATGCTGAACTTCGGCGGAGTACTTGCAGATTTGCGCTGTGCAAAGAAAATCTGCTGAGCAAGAACGTTCCAATGAGATTTCGAGTTTCCTAGATTGTCAAACAGCCATTGTTCCTGTTGAGCACCAAGAAGAGTCCGTTTTGGATCTAAGGATTCAGGTGTATGAGCTTTCGATCCATCTCCATTCGCCTGGTCATCACGGTACTGGCGTGTATCAAGGACAAAGAAGTTTGCCAAATCACCATAAGTGAAATCCCGGTATAATTGCATGCCGCCGTCTTGAGGAAACTGCGACTTGCGAAGCGGCATATGCTCGTAATAAGCCTGATAAGCAGCGGCACGACGCTTGATAAACGCTTCAACAGACTGTCCTTTTTCAGGGGTAATATTTGCGTAATTGTTTTCCACTTCATGGTCATCCCATGTCACCACCCAAGGGAATGCAGCATGCGCTGCTCTGAGGTGTTCATCGGAACGATACTGGGCATAGCGGTTGCGGTAGTCTTCAAGAGTGATTATTTCGTCACCTTGATGGGCACGGACATTACCCGTATCCGAAAGATATTCATTTGTGCCGTATTCATATATGTAATCTCCGAGATGGAACACAAGATCTAGGTCCTCTTTGGCCAAATGCTTGTAGGCCGTATAATAGCCGTGTTCAAACTGCTGGCAGGAAGCGAATGCGAATGTCATGCTTGCTACACTGGCACCTGCTGCAGGAAGTGTCTTTGTTTTTCCAACAGGGCTTAGTTCATTTCCACACTTGAAACGGTAATAATAAACCGCATTGGCCTTTAGGCCGCTCACTTCAACGTGAACAGAGTGACCGAGACTGGGTGAAGCATGTTCTGTTCCCCGCCCGATGACGTTGCGGAAGTTTTCATCAGTAGCAAGCTCCCAATTGACCGGAACGACATGAGACGGCATTCCTCCGCCATTCAATGGATCCGGAGCTAGTCTTGTCCACAAAACGACGCTGTCTGACAGGGGATCGCCAGAAGCAACACCAAGGGTAAATGGGTAGACACTGAAATTTGGAGCAGCTTCTACCTTAAAGCCGCCCAATGAATTAGCAATGGCCAGCCCTAGGGACACCCCCGCTATCTTGCCGGCTCCTTGAAGGAAACTGCGGCGGTCAATATTTTTTTTCATACTATCTTCGGTAAACTTCCTTACTAGTTCGTCCAATGCTCTCTCATTTGTCATGATTTTTCTCCTCTCAGGATTAAAATTCTGAACCACAAATTTGATTATATTTGGCATTTGTTAATGGCGTATAAAGATATGTAAATAGATGGATATTCCGGTGAAGACCCCCATTTTATAATAATTAGACTTTCAGATGATAAATGGCTGGATGTTCCTCAATAAATGGGGTTATCTCTTTAATCAACGGCAAATTATCCTAATTTTTCATAGTCCTATTTTCTTGGTTTTTTTTATTTTATTTTCAAAAGAAATTTACAAACAAAAATATGTATTGATCGATATGAGGAAGGAGTTAGTAAATTGACAAAAAATAAAAATTATTTTCCCTATTGTGATAAAATGTTTACATTGATTGTTTAGGAGGTTAACCAATGAAAAGAAATAAGTTAGTTGTAGTAGGAGTGGGCCATGTCGGCTCTTATGTTCTCGCAGATGCCATGAAATTAGGATTATTTGCGGAAATTGCAGTCATTGATATCGATAAGGATGTTGCTTTTGGCGAAGCGCTTGACCAAGCGCACGCAACCTCTCTTACCTATATGTCGAACACAACGGTCCGTTCCGGTGATTATTCCGAATGTGCCGATGCGGACGTGATTATCTGCGCTGCCGGCCCGAGCATGCTGAAAAGCGAAGATGATAAGATGCCGGACAGAGCCCAATTGGCAGCTGTTAATGCAGAGGTCATTCGTGAAGTCATGACGGGAATTACGAAATATACAAAAGACGCGATCATTATTTTGATTACAAATCCGTTAGATACTATGGTCTACATAGCAGAAAATGAATTCGGTTATCCGAAGGGGCGGGTATTTGGAACCGGCACGATGCTTGATTCCGCCCGCCTTCGTAAAATCATTGCCGACAATTATGACATCGATCCAAAAAGCGTAACAGGTTATATGATGGGCGAACACGGCCATACCGCTTTCCCTGTGTTAAGCCGCTTAAATGTGCAGGGCTTTGGCGAAAAAGAATTAGACCAAGTTTTTCAAGGTAAAGAACCATTAAGTCGTGAGAAAGTTAAGCAGCAGGTGGTAAAGGCAGCCTTTGATGTGTTAAATGGTAAAGGGTGGACCAATGCCGGTGTTGCCCAGGCCGCAGTTACACTAGCTAAGGCGGTTATGCTGGATGAACGCAGTGTGTATCCTGTTTGCACAACCTTACACGGACAATATGGCTATGATGGCGATGTTGCCTTAAGTATGCCATGCATCGTCGGCAGAAATGGTGTGGAGCAGCAATTGGAAATTTCAATTGATTCTCAAGAAATGGAATGGCTGCATCAATCGGCTGAGTATATTAAAGAGGCGATGAAAGTAGCAAAGACAGGTAAGAATTCGTAATAACAACAACAAAACCACTTCCTAATTAGCTATAGGAAGTGGTTTTTGCAATTGATTATTTAGTATAGTAACGTTTTCTTTGTTTTTCCTTTGAAGCGGCATTATAATTATTTAATTTTGTAAAACGTTTCTTCTTTTTTACGTACTTTTCATTAAGTACAACCACTTTCCGGTTTTCTGTGGTCATGTATTTTCGGTAAATTGATCTATATTTTTCAACTCCGAAATGACCTAATATATAAATTGGGAGGATCATGCATACGTGGATGACCAATTGCAAAATTAAGCCAAATTCAGTCCCAAGGACGTATTTAGTCATTACAGCATGGGCCAAAAGAGAAGCCATTAAAATGATTACTACATTACAAATATGGAAAGGGACAGTATCTGTCTTTTCATGTAATACCCGCTCTAGTTCGGACTTAATATAAAGAGTTGTAAATACTGAGATCACAATCACGAACAGGGAAACAAAGTATGTAAGAATAGTGTACATTTTTTCCGATCCCCCCACTCTCATGTTTTGAAACAAATAATTATATATTCATTTTAACACAAGAAATGGAAAAAGAAGCTTCCCACAAGTTTATTCAACTTATGAAAAGCTTCCGATTTGACGTTTATAAACCCTAGATATTGGGGCTGATATTACATCATGCCGCCCATTCCACCCATTCCGCCCATGTCAGGCATACCCATGCCTGCACCAGCTGGTTCTGGCTTATCAGCAACAACTGCTTCAGTTGTTAAGAACATAGCAGCAACAGAGGCAGCGTTTTGAAGAGCTGAACGAGTAACTTTAGTTGGGTCAACGATACCAGCATCGATCATGTTTACCCATTGGCCGCTAGCAGCGTTGAAGCCTGTACCTACTTCTTCATGCTTTAAGCGCTCAACGATAACAGATCCTTCAAGACCAGCGTTAGTAGCGATTGTGCGGACTGGCTCTTCCATCGCACGTAAAACGATGTTGATACCTGTTTGCTCGTCGCCTTCAGCTTGAAGCTCAGCCACTTTGCTGTATACGTTAAGAAGGGCAACACCACCACCGGATACGATACCTTCTTCAACTGCAGCACGAGTTGCGTTTAATGCGTCTTCGATACGAAGCTTACGCTCTTTTAATTCTGTTTCAGTTGCAGCACCAACTTTGATAACTGCTACACCGCCAGCCAATTTAGCAAGACGCTCTTGTAATTTTTCCTTGTCGAATTCAGAAGTAGTTTCTTCTAATTGAACGCGGATTTGGTTTACGCGGGCTTGGATTGCTTCAGTGCTTCCTGCACCTTCAACAATTGTTGTGTTTTCTTTTGTGACAACGATTTTAGCAGCGCGTCCTAAAGAAGCAATTGTAGCAGACTTAAGGTCACGGCCAAGCTCTTCAGTGATCACTTCAGCACCAGTTAGAGCAGCGATATCTTCAAGCATTGCCTTACGGCGGTCACCAAAGCCTGGAGCTTTAACAGCAACAGCATTGAATGTTCCGCGAAGCTTGTTCAGTACTAAAGTTGCAAGTGCTTCACCTTCAACATCTTCAGCAATCAGCAATAATGGCTTGCCTTGCTGTACCACTTGCTCAAGAACAGGCAGGATTTCTTGAATGCTTGTAATCTTCTTATCAGTGATTAATACAAATGGATTGTCTAAGATAGCTTCCATTTTGTCAGTATTTGTTACCATGTATGGAGAAGCATAGCCACGGTCAAATTGCATACCTTCAACTACATCCAATTCAGTAGTGAAGCCTTTAGATTCTTCGATTGTAATAACGCCGTCGTTGCCTACGCGCTCCATTGCTTCAGCGATTAATTGGCCAACTTCTTTGTCATCAGAAGAAATAGCGGCAACTTGAGCGATAGACTCTTTGCCTTCAATTGGTTTAGAAATAGCTTTAAGCTCTGCTACAGCAGCAGTAACTGCCTTTTCGATACCTTTACGGATGCCCATTGGGTTAGCGCCTGCAGTTACGTTCTTTAAGCCTTCGCGAATCATCGCTTGAGCAAGAACTGTTGCAGTTGTTGTACCGTCACCGGCAACATCGTTTGTTTTGCTGGCTACTTCAGCAACAAGCTTTGCACCCATGTTTTCAAATGCATCTTCTAATTCGATTTCTTTTGCAATCGTTACACCGTCATTTGTGATTAATGGTGAACCGAATTTTTTCTCAAGAACCACGTTGCGTCCTTTAGGTCCAAGAGTAACTTTAACTGCATCTGCAAGTGTATCAACACCGCGAAGCATTGCGCGGCGAGCGTCTTCACTAAACTTAATCTCTTTAGCCATTGTTAAAAAACCTCCTCTTATAATTAAAGCTAGTTATTTTTCTTATTCTCCAACTACAGCAAGGATGTCGCTTTCACGTAAAATTAAGTATTCAGTACCTTGGTATTTCACTTCAGTACCAGCGTATTTTGAGAAGATGATGCGATCGCCTACAGAAACTTCAACAGCTACGCGCTCGCCATTGTCAAGCACACGGCCAGTACCTACAGCTACAACTTTTCCTTCCTGAGGCTTTTCCTTTGCTGTATCCGGTAATACGATACCGCTTGCAGTTTTTTCTTCTGATTCAACGAGTTCGATGATGATGCGATCACCTAATGGTCTTAACATTCAAACAACCTCCTCAAATATGTGTTATTCGGTCATTTATTAGCACTCGACTATGATGAGTGCTAACACAATTATTATAATAATCAATCTAAAAATCTTTTGCAAGTCTGATGCATAAAATTTATTAAAAAAAGTTACCCTTTTTTTCCACCTTATAAAGTATGGATAAAATCCATATTTCTATTCAATCTTTTCAAAGCAGGCATTATAAATTGAAACTAATTTGTTATTAAAGGTAGAATGAAGAATAGTGATTGATTACATTTCGATTGGAAAAAATAGATGGAAAAGGAGTTTTGATTTGAAAAAGGAATACTGGATTGTCCTTATTGTTTATATTGCCATGCAGCTTTCCAGCTTTGCTGGGATTCCTGCATTTATGTTTGGATTTCGCCTTTTTGGATGGAGGCAGGAATTTGTGGTACCGGTTTGGCTGATCACAAGTTTCACCCTTGCCTTTCTCATCATTCTTGTTATCCTAAGAAAAGAAATGAAGCCTGAGGTCCATAGTGAGAGAAACACTTCAATCGGACATTCGATAAAGTGGGCGATTTTAGGGGTTTTCCTTGCCCTTTTTGCCCAATATACGGCTGCCATCATTGAGCGCCTTATTGGGATTGAATTGGGCTCTAAAAATACACAGGAAATCCTCACGATCATTAATGCCTTTCCCTTGGCCATTCTTGTAACGAGTATTATCGGCCCTATTTTAGAAGAAATTGTGTTTCGAAAAATTATCTTTGGGGCTTTTTATAAACGGTTTAATTTCTTTATTTCTGCCCTAATCAGCTCGGTGGTCTTTGCGCTTGTCCATATGGAGCCTGAGCATCTGCTTATTTACTCGGCGATGGGCTTTACCTTTGCTTTTCTTTATGTAAAAACCAAACGCATCCTGGTGCCGATTTTCGCCCATGTATCCATGAACACGATGGTCGTCCTTGTTCAGTCGGTCTATAAGGACGACATTGAGCGGCTGATCCGTGAGGCAGAGGCAGTTCAAAACTTTATCGGAGGATTTCTATGAGACGTTCACCTTTGTTTTCCGGTTTGATTTATTTAATACTTGGTGCCCTGTTCACCTATTTTGCTATCGATGATGTCCAAAACAATGGCTGGGGCTTCTTCAGCTACCTTTTGGTCATCCTCGCAACCTTTGATTTTGGGTCAGCCTTAAAGATGATTGCAATTCATTTTAAGTACAGGGATAAAATGAATAAACAATGATGTCTTTATTTTTGATTGGACCAATGAAAGCCATTTTCCTTTCTGAATCCACTTAAAAAGTCCTTCATTCGGCTAATGAAGGACTTTTCCCTTTCAGCTTTCACTCTTAATGTTCTTCATCCCGCCTATCAAGGACATTTCCCTTTCCGAATTCACTCAAATTGTCTTTGATACCGCCTATCAAGGACATTTCCCTTCCCAATTTCACTCAAATTGTCTTTGATACCGCCTATCAAGGACATTTCCACTCCTGATTTCACTCAAATTGTCCTTGATTGGTCTTCTGTCAAGAAAGTGGACAGTAAAATTTAAGACTTTTAGAAACCAAACCACTACCGCACTTCGTTTGGTACGGTATTAGAAATGATCAGTCGAAAAGCATGACTGCTCATTTCCTAACACCAAATGGCTATATTATGAGGTATATGCAACTTCATCTTGCCGGTGGTTTCTCTCGAATTGATTCGGTGAATTGTGCCCTAAAGTAGAGTGTTTTCGTTTTTCATTATAAAAACTATTTAAATAATGATTAATGGCTTTTACGGCTTCAGCCCTGGTCTTAAAGCGTCTTCTGTAGATCAAGTCTTTCTTGATTGTGGCATGAAAAGACTCAATACATGCATTGTCGTAAGGATCGCCCTTTCTGCTCATACTGATATGCATGTTTTTCCCTTTCAGGATGTCGATATAATCATTTGAACAATACTGGGACCCACGGTCCGAATGATGGATTAACCCTTCACTAGGCTGCCTTGTAACAATCGCCATATTTAATGCTTGTATGGATAGCTCCTTTTTCATATGTGAAGCCATACTCCAGCCTACGATTTTTCTTGAGAATAGATCCATAACGGATGATAAATAAACCCAGCCTTCAAGCGTCCAAATGTACGTAATGTCAGTTACCCATGCTCGGTTGGGCTTTTCAACATTAAATTGGCGATTAAGCAGGTTAGGATAAATGTGTAAATCATGATTTGAATTAGTAGTAATGACAAACTTTTCTTTTGGTGTGGCTGTTAAACCCATCTCTTTCATCATACGTGCAACCGTCTTTTGAGAAATGGTATAACCCCACTCCACCAAGTCGGCATGGACCCTGGGGCTCCCATACGTACCATAGCTCTCGTGAAATGATTTACTTATTTTTTGCTTGATTTCTTTACGGTAGGCATCTTTCTCAGATTGAGGTTTATTCTGGATCCTTAGCCATTTATAATAGCCACTTGATGATACTTTAAGAACTTTGCACATCTTCGCCACAGCGTGCTCATCAGAGTGGGCTTGAATGAACGTATAAATTACGCTTGGTTTTTCGTGAAGATGTGCATGGCCTTTTTTAGAATTTCGTTTTCCTCTTTCAATTTTTGTATCTCTTTCTCGTGTTGCTTTTTCAGTTTTTCAAGTTCTGTGGGTGTAAGATAGTTTTCTCCAGCTTTCCCAGCACTTGTTTTAGTCCTGTAAGCTGCCACCCATCGACTAACAGTTTTAGGGGAGATCTCGAGTTCAAAAGCTACCTGGGAGGCTTTTTTCCCCTCCTCAACGATTAACTTTGCAACATATTCTTTATACTCTTGAGAATGATGTTTACCCATGTGAACACGTCCTTTTAAATGATGATTGTATTATAATCTAAATCTCATTTTTACGTGTCCACTTTTTAGACTAACCTCATGATACCTCCTATCAAGGACATTTCCACCCCCAATTTCACTCAAATTGTCCTTGATACCGTCTATAATGTTACGCCCCGCTCCATTAATTGACCTCTTTTAGAGCTATCAGCTGGTAAGCCTTAAAGAAGGAGTCACAGAACGCATCCCATTCTTCCGCGGCTTCCATCGATGCTTCACTTACTTCTCCTAAAACAGGTCTTTGCAGCAAGTCCTCTAGTTGGTCCGTAAACTTTTTAATCGTCTCTGAATCGGCTCCCTCAAGAACGCTTGCCACAAACTCGGCAGGTGAATACCAATCAGAAACCCTGCCCAAATCGCGGTAAATTTGCGTTAACAGCAGATTACGCGGTCCCTCCCACTGTTCGTTTACGACCACATCGCGGAAGATACGCGGCAGCGACGAAAATTCCTCCATTACTCCATGGCCGGCAAACACGGAGATAGCCTCCCGTAAAATTTCCGCTCCCTCATTCGTTGCACAGATTTTCTGCAGCAAGACAAGTTCACGCAGATTAAATAACTTTTTCCTAACTTCAATTGGATGGTCCGATTTAATTCCTGGATTAAGCGGCTTATCCAACTGCAAGAAAAGATTATAGATTTTGAATGCCCCCGCCGTCGTTCGCTCAGCGGCATGCTGGATTCGTTTCAACTTGCTTGCTGCGAGTGGATAGTCTTTTACCTTCTTCCCAAAAACACTTCGGAAATCACTGTACAAATTTGCCTCCCGAGAGGCCCTCAGCATAAACCCAGCACAGGCAATCCCAATTTCCAACCGCGACAAGGTCAATACAATTCCGACTGCAACTGCAATCCCCTTATCCTTTGGACCGATTGGATAGGCACGCGCCCCCTTATATTGAATCTCCCCAGTTGGCAGCTCGGCTGTTCCCAGCTTCCATTTGATCCGATTAATCTCGTACCCGTTGCGTTTCTCCTTCTCCTTATCCCCCGGAAGCCAGGATGGTACGATAAATGTCGAAACTTTGTCAGTTCCCGATATTTTTGCCGTCACCACAGAATAATCGGCATGAGCCGCAGAACAGAAAAACTTATTCCCATACAAACGATAACACTTGCCTTCCGGAACCGCCTCCAAAACATTAGCCGGCAAATCAGAACCACCCTGGATTTCTGTCATAAATTGAGCGCCAATGGCAAATTCGCCGTTTAGCCCTTCTTTTGTATGATGTAATATATCTTGAAGTTCTGGATATTCTTCATCCGGAAATTGGTCAAGCAAAGCCACTAAACCATGTGTACATGTCAGCGGACAGGTCACTCCTGCCTCACCCAGCTGATGGATCAGCATTCTTTTCACAAAGCTTTCCCAAGGTGTCATGTTACTGGAAAAAAGACCTTCTCCGAAAATTTCATTCTCTAATTGATGAACTTCTTGAGGACGAACAATCCGGTCAATCCGATGATTAAAAGCATCAAAGTGAAGCATATAGGGGCGGACTTCCGGTCTGGCAATTCTTTCGGCTAACCGGTTCCATTTTGCAGATACTATTGGTGAAAAGGATAATAGTTTTTCGTGGATTTGGCTGTGCTGAGAACCCGTAAATTTCTTGACCACTTTTTGTAAAAACGGTTCATCACGGTACCAATCAAGGTTGTCACGTTTTTCGAGAAATTCATCAAAGCTGTAAGAATTTTTTCCTCTTGCTTCTGTCTCTTGGGAAACAAGCTTCATAAAAACGCCACTCTCCTCATGAATGATAATTCATAATTTTCAATTTAATTTTAAATGTAAGGATATGGAAGCGTCAAATATAAGCAGAAAAACAAAAAAAGAGGCTGAATAATTCAGACCTCTCCTTTATTGGTGCGCCCTTCTATAACGGTATTGGTTCCACTGAAAATGAATAAAGCATCCGATGCAAAAACCTAGAATTGCCACAAAGGCAGCCACCGCGACAAGAATCGTGAACACATAGCCAACACCATTCCATCCCAGCAGGAATCCTACAAATCCAATTCCCAAACACGATACGGCAATTTTTTGATTAAATTGCTGCTGCTCCCAATCCTCAGGGATATAAGCCTTTGGGTCCTTTCTTAAAAATAGTTTTGCTATTTGCATAATCGGATTAAATTCGAATAAAAGACCAGACATACCGGCAACAAATGGTACTAACAAAAACCATTCCTGTCCGGATAACCATGTTAACACAACACTTAAAACAATTGTCCACTGGTTTGTTTTCACGAGCGGACGTGGGATTGAACGAACTGTTTCTGTCATTTTAATCCCAACCTTTCCTATTGGATTACAATAATTACTTGTGTAATCATTTTACCCGCTTCAACTCCTTTTGTATAGTGATCTGTTTAGGAAAAATGTTTCAAAACGAAAAATGGGCCTCTCACCATTTTGGCGAGAAGCCCATTGATTATTTATTCTTCTACTTCGTCGTTTGGATAATGCTTTAAAAAGTAAACAAGTGATTGCAGCTCCACCGCCAGGTCAATATGATGCACGCGGATCGATGAAGGTACATTCAGTCTCGCTGGTGTAAAGTTTAAAATCCCTTTTACATTCGTTTTCACAAGCTTATCTGTAATCTGCTGTGCAACCGGGGCCGGCACCGTCAAAATCGCCACCGAAATATTTTCATCGATCAAATACTGTTCTATATCGTCCATCGAATAAACGGGAACATCGCCTATCGAACCGCCAATTTTTCCGGGGTCCACATCGAAGGCGCAAGCGATTTTTGTATTATTATTTTTTAAAAAATTGTAGTGTAAAAAGGCTGTGCCGAGATTACCCACCCCGATTAACGCTACCTTTGTTAATTCATCTTGATCAAGTGTTTTCCGGAAAAACGATAACAAATAGTTTACGTTATAGCCGTACCCCTTTTTCCCAAGGGCCCCGAAATAAGAGAAATCCCTGCGAATAGTGGCCGAGTCCACCTTTACTGCTTCACTCAATTCTGCAGATGACACCCTCTGCTTGCCAGAAGAATGAAGGTTTTGTAAAAATCGATAATATAAGGGCAGACGCTTTGCTGTTGCCTGTGGTATTTTCATCGTTTCATTGGACATATTTCTCCCACCCTTCAATTTTAATGGATATATTAGATTTCTCTTCTAAAATCACCGTTTTTGCCGCCGGTTTTTTCCACCAGAAAGGTTGGTCCAATCACCATCCCTTTATCAACTGCCTTACACATATCATAGACGGTCAGGGCACAAACAGAGGCGGCTGTTAGCGCTTCCATCTCAACCCCCGTACTGCCTTTGGTTTTCACTGATGCAGCAATATGCAGTGTATATTGTTCCTGCCCGGCCTGCTCCCACGAAAAACTAATATTGATACCTGTTAATGGAATCGGGTGGCACATTGGAATGATATCCCATGTCTTTTTCGCTGCCATCACTGCAGCAACCTGGGCAACTGCTAAGACATCGCCCTTTTTCATTTCGTGGTTTGTGATTTTTTCATAAATTTCAGTGCTTACTGTTATGCTAGACTGGGCAATTGCCGTGCGTGCCGTTTCCGGCTTATCGCTGACATCGACCATCTTGGCCCGGCCTTCTTCATTAAAATGAGTAAATTCAGCCATAAAAAAATCCTCCTACAAAAAATAATACAATATTTTTATGTCCATGTGTGTGAAACTTTGAACTATCAGTATATTTTTTTATAATTCCATTAAAAATTTCACTTCATTGCCGACATTCGGGTAATACGGTAAACTAGTCGTAAGGTAATAGAGGTGAAAAAAATGATTTTATTACAGGTTAACCAATTACAAAAATATTATGGTGCTGAACTTATTTTATCGAATATAAAACTGGAATTACAAACCCGTGACCGTGTTGCCCTTGTCGGACGCAATGGAGCGGGGAAATCAACGTTATTGAAAATCATCGCCGGCGAAATGGGCTATGACGGCGGCGAAATCATCAAACCAAAGGATGTTACCGTTGGTTATTTGGCGCAAAATACGGGTTTGGAGTCCAATCTGTCCATTTGGGAGGAAATGCTGACGGTTTTTGAGAACCTGCAGGCGATGGAAAAATCGCTCCGGAAGCTGGAGAAGCAAATGGCCGATCCTGCTGTTTTCGGAGACCCAGGAAAATACGAACGGGTATTAAAGGAATATGATGAATTGCAAATAAAGTTTAAAGAGCAAGGCGGCTATCAGTATGAAGCCGATATCCGCTCTGTATTGCATGGGTTAAATTTTTCCGATACTACGTTAATGATTTCAAGTCTAAGCGGCGGACAAAAAACGCGTCTTGCGCTAGGCAAGCTATTGCTGACAAGACCTGATATTTTAATTTTGGACGAGCCAACCAACCACCTGGATATCGAAACCCTTTCCTGGCTGGAGCAATATCTGCAGGGCTATGATGGCGCGATTTTAATTGTTTCGCATGACCGCTATTTTTTGGATAAAGTGGTTACAGAGGTGTATGAACTATCACGCCGCCTGATTCAGCGATTTACCGGTAATTATAGCACTTATCTTGAGCAGAAAGCTGCCAATTATGAACGCGACATGAAGCTTTATGAAAAGCAGCAGGAGGAAATTGCCGCGTTAAAGGATTTCATCCAGCGCAACATCGCACGGGCCACTACTACTAAGAGAGCGCAAAGCCGTCGGAAGAAGCTTGAAAAGATGGAAGTCATGGACCGCCCATCAGGGGATGAAAAATCCGCTTCTTTCTCATTTGAAATTGAGCGGCAAAGCGGCAATGATGTACTGACTGTTGATTCTCTTGCTGTCGGCTATGATGGAGAGAAGGTTTCCGAGGATATTTCCTTTCGTGTGTATAAAGGCGACAGCATTGCCCTTGTCGGCCCTAACGGAATCGGGAAGTCGACCCTTTTAAAAACAATTATTAAAAAGCTTCCCGCTTTGGCTGGAACTATTCAATACGGAACCAATTTGTCCATCGGGTATTACGATCAAGAACAAGCCAACCTAACCTCCAATAAACGGGTCTTAAACGAACTATGGGATGAATATCCACTGAAACCGGAAAAGGAAATCCGTACGGTGCTTGGGAATTTCTTATTTTCCGGTGACGATGTGCTTAAAAACGTTTTGTCATTAAGCGGCGGCGAAAAAGCCCGCTTAGCCCTTGCCAAGCTAATGCTCGAGAAAGCAAATTTATTAATATTGGACGAACCTACCAACCATTTGGATTTGGACAGCAAGGAAGTACTTGAGAATGCCTTAATTGATTATCCAGGTACTATTTTGTTTGTCTCACACGACCGTTATTTTATTAACAGAATCGCAACCAAGGTACTAGAATTGAGCCCCACGGGCAGCACTGAATACCTCGGCGACTACGATTATTATGTGGATAAAAAGCTGGAGCAGGAGGAACTTACGGCACTCGCATTGGCTGCCTCCCAGAAGAAGGTTTCTGCTTTAGAGCCTGCTGAAAAAAACAGTTATCAACAGGATAAAGAAACGAAAAAACTGGAACGCCAGCGAAAACGCAAATTGGAAGAAATCGAGGAACGCATTTCGGAGCTTGAAGAAGAGATTCAGAATTATGAACAGCAATTATGCGAGCCAGAAGTTTTTCAGGACCATGAAAAGGTTTTAGAGATTAATTTAAAAAATGAAAAGGCTAAGACCGAGCTTGACGAATTAATGGAAGAATGGGCCGAGCTGGCAGAATAATGTGGATAACCGGACTGTTGGAGTCCGGTTTTTTGTTGTGCTTGTAATCCAAAAGGCCTAATTTTCCACAGAATTATTCACATTGTAAATGCCATTATTTCAGTTATCCAATTAACTTTTCCACATTATCCACAAAAAAATGTCGATTTATCCACATTATCAACATTACCCACTGAATTATCCACAAGTCATTTGAATTTTCCACTTTTTCAAAAAAATCTTATCCACAAAATTGCTATTTTTATATTAGCCAAGTTTAATCAAATGTTTGTTTAACTCTTAAAATGCCTATATTTTAAGCATTTGCCGTTTTCAATCAATCGTTTGATTAGTTTATTGCCCATATCAATTAAACGTTTGATTAGTTTATCAACCAAATCAATCAAACGTTTAATTAGATTTTTTTATTAAAAAAACCCTTCCTTGTTAGGAAAGGTCAGGTGTTATATGTTTCAATATCCAATCCAGGTATTGCGTTTAATGATAAGTCTCCTCTAATACCTTTTTCAAACATGACACTTCCAGCGGCAGCTATCATGGCTGCGTTGTCTGTGCATAAGGATAATGGAGGAATGACTAATTCAACATCCGCCTTATCTGAAAATGCCTTTTCCAGGGCTGCTCGAAGCCCCTTATTGGCCGCTACTCCTCCGGCCAATAATATTTGGTTGACACCATATTCTGCAACGGCCCTTACGGTCTTCGTCACCAATACGTCAATGACACTTTCCTGAAAGCTCGCGGCCAGATTCTCTGAAGCAATCGTCTCACCGCGCTGCTCGGCATTATGAACCGTATTAATGACCGCTGATTTTAAGCCGCTAAAGCTAAAATCATAGGAGCCTTCCTCCAGCCAGGCACGGGGCAAATCAATAGTCGGACTGCCTTCATGGGCCAAACGGTCAATATGCGGACCGCCTGGATATGGCAGATTCAACGTTCTCGCAACCTTATCATAGGCTTCACCCGCTGCGTCATCCCTTGTTTCGCCAATTACCTCAAATTGTCCATGCTCTTTCATGTAGACAAGCTCCGTATGGCCCCCTGAGACCACTAAAGCCAACAAAGGGAATTTCAGCTCTGTCACCAGCCTGTTTGCATAAATATGACCGGCAATATGATGGACGGGCACAAGCGGTTTATTATGAGCAAACGCGAGTGCTTTGGCGGCATTGACGCCAATTAATAGGGCACCCACCAGACCTGGCCCTTCCGTTACCGCAACGGCATCAATTTCAGCAAATGATAGATTCGCCTGCTTTAATGCCTCTTCTATCACGATCGTGATCTGTTCAACATGATGGCGTGAGGCAATTTCCGGAACGACCCCGCCAAACCGTTTATGACTTTCGATCTGCGAGGCAACCACATTGGCCGTTATCTCTCGGCCATTTTTGATAATCGCCACCGCCGTTTCATCACAGCTTGTTTCAATACCTAATATCAACTGATCTTTTTTCATAAATTCACCCACATTACCAGCGCATCCTCCAAATTATCTGAGTAATAATTTTTCCGGATTCCGCCATTTTGAAACCCTAGTTTGCGATAAAGAGACTGAGCGACATGATTCGTTACCCTTACCTCTAAGGTCATGCTTCTTGCACCCCTCTCACGGCAGACGGATATCAGCTTTCGCATCATCATCTCCCCAAGCTTTTTGCCGCGGTATTCAGGAAGAATCGCGACATTCGTCACATGACCTTCATCAATAACAACCCAAACTCCACAATAGCCAATAATTTTATTTTCATGTTCGAGGACGATATAAACAGCAAAGTTATTATTGTGCATCTCATTATAAAATGCTTCCCTGCTCCAAGGGGTTGTAAATGATGCATGCTCAACCTCTAATACTTGATCGATATCCTCTTCCCTCATATAGCGAAAAACATAAGAATCTTCCATCTTTCTCTATCCTTATCTTTATAAAGTTTTCCCTTGCGCCTCTAACCACTTTGCTTCCGCTTCTGCTAACCGAATGTAATTAGGGACAAAGGTGTGTACATCTTCCCCTTGTTTGTCTTTTCCCAGCATGGCCAGCTCGGACGGACGGGGATTGTTTTCTGTTATGCTTGAAAAAACGGCCTGAGTACCAAGTCTCTCTGTTATTCTTTCACGGTGAATTGACAGATCATTGCCGACAAATAGAACCGGTTTGTCCAATTCGGATAACTTTCCTGCCCAGTCAACCGCCATTGTTAATTGATCAGGCTCAATTACTTTTAGCTCTCCATTCTCGACTTGATACAGACCTGTATAAACCTGTCCCCGTCTCGCATCGAATATCGGGGAAATAAGCCCGTCAAAATATCGCCCGGGCCCTGCTGCCAGAATTTCAAGGCTTGATATTCCAACAAGTGGAATGTTTAAAGTCCATGCTAGCGTTTTTGCTATCGTAACGCCGATTCTAACGCCTGTATAAGATCCTGGGCCTTTGGCGACGACGATTTTTGTTAAGTCGGACGGCACCCTTTCACAATCCTTCATTAACGTCTGAATGGCAGGCATGATCCGGACAGAATGGTTCTTTTTCAAATTTGTTATGTACTCGCCAAGTACTTCTTTCTCTTCTAAAAGTGCTACTCCTAAGGCATAATTAGACGTATCAATTGCTAAAATGGTCATGCCAAAATCTCCTTACATAATTGCTCATACCGCTCACCTTTTGGTACCAATACCAATCTTCTATGGTCTTCCCGCTCGCGATATAAATAAATAGTCAGCAGTTCCCCTGGCAGCTGGTCTTCAATTAAATGAGCCCACTCAACCACTGAAACCCCATCGCCTTCAAAATATTCATCAAAGCCCAGGTCTTCCATGGAATCTGCTACCCGATAGACATCCATATGATATAATGGCAGCTTGCCTTTATATTCTTTAATAATCGTAAAAGTTGGACTGTTAACAGTTTTTTGTACATCTAAACCTTTTGCCAAGCCCTGGGTAAAGGTGGTTTTTCCTGCACCCAAATCACCCTCAAGTGCAATCACATCACCCGGCTGCAAAAGCTCAGCCAATCTTGCGGCAAAATGTCCAGTTTCCTCCGCATTAGCTGTGTTCCATTCAAATTGGTTCATAGCATCACCTTTTAACCTTACCATATCTATATCTTCATTTTACCTTAATTACGTGCAAAAAAAACCTTAGGAAGCCTCCTAAGGGTATAATTATATATGTATGAACAAAAATAGGCATAAAAAAAGCCGAAACATTGTTTCGTGCTTGTTTTTACGTATAAATGGCGGTCTGGACGGGACTCGAACCCGCGACCTCCTGCGTGACAGGCAGGCATTCTAACCAACTGAACTACCAGACCGAATTGCGGGGGCAGGATTTGAACCTGCGACCTTCGGGTTATGAGCCCGACGAGCTACCGGACTGCTCCACCCCGCGATAATAAAAAGTGTTTAATTTAATAAACAGCCTGGCAGCGTCCTACTCTCACAGGGACTTGCGTCCCAACTACCATCGGCGCTGAGAAGCTTAACTTCCGTGTTCGGGATGGGAACGGGTGTGACCTTCTCGCCATTACTACCAGACCTATTTATTTGGAGGTTTGATTCCCTCAAAACTAGATAATGCAGAAGAAGTTTAGTAAAAACGAGTTCACCTTACTTAATTATGACTTGGTTAAGTCCTCGATCGATTAGTATCAGTCAGCTCCACACGTCACCGCGCTTCCACCTCTGACCTATCAACCTGATCATCTTTCAGGGATCTTACTAGCTTGACGCTATGGGAAATCTCATCTCGAGGGGGGCTTCATGCTTAGATGCTTTCAGCACTTATCCCGTCCGCACATAGCTACCCAGCGATGCCTTTGGCAAGACAACTGGTACACCAGCGGTGCGTCCATCCCGGTCCTCTCGTACTAAGGACAGCTCCTCTCAAATTTCCTGCGCCCACGACGGATAGGGACCGAACTGTCTCACGACGTTCTGAACCCAGCTCGCGTACCGCTTTAATGGGCGAACAGCCCAACCCTTGGGACCGACTACAGCCCCAGGATGCGATGAGCCGACATCGAGGTGCCAAACCTCCCCGTCGATGTGGACTCTTGGGGGAGATAAGCCTGTTATCCCCAGGGTAGCTTTTATCCGTTGAGCGATGGCCCTTCCATGCGGAACCACCGGATCACTAAGCCCGACTTTCGTCCCTGCTCGACTTGTAGGTCTCGCAGTCAAGCTCCCTTGTGCCTTTACACTCTGCGAATGATTTCCAACCATTCTGAGGGAACCTTTGGGCGCCTCCGTTACACTTTAGGAGGCGACCGCCCCAGTCAAACTGCCCACCTGACACTGTCTCCCACCCCGATCAGGGGTGCGGGTTAGAATTTCAATACAGCCAGGGTAGTATCCCACCGACGCCTCCACCGAAGCTGGCGCTCCGGTTTCTCAGGCTCCTACCTATCCTGTACAAGCTGTACCAAAATTCAATATCAGGCTACAGTAAAGCTCCATGGGGTCTTTCCGTCCTGTCGCGGGTAACCTGCATCTTCACAGGTACTATAATTTCACCGAGTCTCTCGTTGAGACAGTGCCCAGATCGTTACGCCTTTCGTGCGGGTCGGAACTTACCCGACAAGGAATTTCGCTACCTTAGGACCGTTATAGTTACGGCCGCCGTTTACTGGGGCTTCGATTCAGAGCTTCGCTTGCGCTAACCCCTCCTCTTAACCTTCCAGCACCGGGCAGGCGTCAGCCCCTATACTTCGCCTTGCGGCTTTGCAGAGACCTGTGTTTTTGCTAAACAGTCGCCTGGGCCTATTCACTGCGGCTCTTCGGGGCTATTAACCCCAAAAAGCACCCCTTCTCCCGAAGTTACGGGGTCATTTTGCCGAGTTCCTTAACGAGAGTTCTCTCGCTCACCTTAGGATTCTCTCCTCGCCTACCTGTGTCGGTTTGCGGTACGGGCACCTTTTATCTCGCTAGAGGCTTTTCTTGGCAGTGTGGAATCAGGAACTTCGGTACTATAATTCCCTCGGCATCACAGCTCAGCCTTACGGTGAACGGATTTTCCTATTCACCAGCCTAACTGCTTGCACGCACATATCCAGCAGTGCGCTTACCCTATCCTCCTGCGTCCCCCCATCACTCAAACGATAAAGAGGTGGTACAGGAATATCAACCTGTTGTCCATCGCCTACGCCTTTCGGCCTCGGCTTAGGTCCCGACTAACCCTGAGCGGACGAGCCTTCCTCAGGAAACCTTAGGCATACGGTGGATGAGATTCTCACTCATCTTTCGCTACTCATACCGGCATTCTCACTTCTAAGCGCTCCACCAGTCCTTACGGTCTAGCTTCAACGCCCTTAGAACGCTCTCCTACCGCGGACACCACAAGGTGTCCACCCACAGCTTCGGTGATACGTTTAGCCCCGGTACATTTTCGGCGCAGAGTCACTCGACCAGTGAGCTATTACGCACTCTTTAAATGGTGGCTGCTTCTAAGCCAACATCCTGGTTGTCTAAGCAACTCCACATCCTTTTCCACTTAACGTATACTTTGGGACCTTAGCTGGTGGTCTGGGCTGTTTCCCTTTTGACTACGGATCTTATCACTCGCAGTCTGACTCCCACGGATAAGTCATTGGCATTCGGAGTTTGTCTGAATTCGGTAACCCGATGAGGGCCCCTAGTCCAAACAGTGCTCTACCTCCAAGACTCTAACTACGTGAGGCTAGCCCTAAAGCTATTTCGGAGAGAACCAGCTATCTCCAAGTTCGATTGGAATTTCTCCGCTACCCACACCTCATCCCCGCACTTTTCAACGTGCGTGGGTTCGGGCCTCCATCCAGTGTTACCTGGACTTCACCCTGGACATGGGTAGATCACCTGGTTTCGGGTCTACGACTACATACTAATTCGCCCTATTCAGACTCGCTTTCGCTGCGGCTCCGTCTCTTCAACTTAACCTCGCATGCAATCGTAACTCGCCGGTTCATTCTACAAAAGGCACGCCATCACCCATGAACGGGCTCTGACTACTTGTAGGCACACGGTTTCAGGATCTCTTTCACTCCCCTTCCGGGGTGCTTTTCACCTTTCCCTCACGGTACTGGTTCACTATCGGTCACTAGGGAGTATTTAGCCTTGGGAGATGGTCCTCCCTGCTTCCGACCGGATTTCACGTGTCCGGCCGTACTCAGGATCCACTCAGGAGGGAACGAAGTTTCGACTACAGGGCTTTTACCTTCTATGGCCGGCCTTTCCAGACCGCTTCATCTACCCCGTTCCTTTGTAACTCCATGTTGAGTGTCCTACAACCCCGAAAGGCAAGCCTTTCGGTTTGGGCTGTTCCCGTTTCGCTCGCCGCTACTCAGGGAATCGCGTTTGCTTTCTCTTCCTCCGGGTACTTAGATGTTTCAGTTCCCCGGGTCTGCCTTCAATACCCTATGTATTCAGGTAAAGATACTGCTCCATTACGAACAGTGGGTTTCCCCATTCGGAAATCTCCGGATCGGCGCTTACTTACAGCTCCCCGAAGCATATCGGTGTTAGTCCCGTCCTTCATCGGCTCCTAGTGCCAAGGCATTCACCGTGCGCCCTTTCTAACTTAACCTAAAAGGTTTTACTTACTCTTAAAAATAAGAGAGAAAAACTAAAATGGCGATTACTCGGTTCTTACTTGGTTACTTCTTCTTTTACGATTATCTAGTTTTCAAGGAACAAGGCTACTGACTTCAATCACATCATGATTAAACATCAGAGCGTTACTTCTTGCAGCCTTGCGACGAGCTGAAGATTACTTCTTCGAACTACTGTGGCGCAGGAGCAAAAAATTAAGTTTTGAGAGATAATTCCCTCAAAACTAAACAAACAAGAAACAATCAAACAAACATGTATTGTCTGGCTCATATGTCCAGCTTATATCCTTAGAAAGGAGGTGATCCAGCCGCACCTTCCGATACGGCTACCTTGTTACGACTTCACCCCAATCATCTGTCCCACCTTAGGCGGCTGGCTCCTTGCGGTTACCCCACCGACTTCGGGTGTTACAAACTCTCGTGGTGTGACGGGCGGTGTGTACAAGGCCCGGGAACGTATTCACCGCGGCATGCTGATCCGCGATTACTAGCGATTCCGGCTTCATGCAGGCGAGTTGCAGCCTGCAATCCGAACTGAGAATGGTTTTATGGGATTGGCTCCACCTCGCGGCTTCGCTGCCCTTTGTACCATCCATTGTAGCACGTGTGTAGCCCAGGTCATAAGGGGCATGATGATTTGACGTCATCCCCACCTTCCTCCGGTTTGTCACCGGCAGTCACCTTAGAGTGCCCAACTGAATGCTGGCAACTAAGATCAAGGGTTGCGCTCGTTGCGGGACTTAACCCAACATCTCACGACACGAGCTGACGACAACCATGCACCACCTGTCACTCTGTCCCCCGAAGGGGAAATTCCTATCTCTAGGAGTGTCAGAGGATGTCAAGACCTGGTAAGGTTCTTCGCGTTGCTTCGAATTAAACCACATGCTCCACCGCTTGTGCGGGCCCCCGTCAATTCCTTTGAGTTTCAGCCTTGCGGCCGTACTCCCCAGGCGGAGTGCTTAATGCGTTAGCTGCAGCACTAAAGGGCGGAAACCCTCTAACACTTAGCACTCATCGTTTACGGCGTGGACTACCAGGGTATCTAATCCTGTTTGCTCCCCACGCTTTCGCGCCTCAGCGTCAGTTACAGACCAGAAAGCCGCCTTCGCCACTGGTGTTCCTCCACATCTCTACGCATTTCACCGCTACACGTGGAATTCCGCTTTCCTCTTCTGCACTCAAGTCCCCCAGTTTCCAATGACCCTCCACGGTTGAGCCGTGGGCTTTCACATCAGACTTAAAGGACCGCCTGCGCGCGCTTTACGCCCAATAATTCCGGACAACGCTTGCCACCTACGTATTACCGCGGCTGCTGGCACGTAGTTAGCCGTGGCTTTCTGGTCAGGTACCGTCAAGGTATCGGCAGTTACTCCGATACTTGTTCTTCCCTGACAACAGAGCTTTACGACCCGAAGGCCTTCATCGCTCACGCGGCGTTGCTCCATCAGACTTTCGTCCATTGTGGAAGATTCCCTACTGCTGCCTCCCGTAGGAGTCTGGGCCGTGTCTCAGTCCCAGTGTGGCCGATCACCCTCTCAGGTCGGCTACGCATCGTCGCCTTGGTGAGCCGTTACCTCACCAACTAGCTAATGCGCCGCGGGCCCATCTGTAAGTGTCAGCCGAAACCGACTTTCAACCTTCCCTCATGCGAGGGAAGAAGTTATCCGGTATTAGCTCCGGTTTCCCGAAGTTATCCCAGTCTTACAGGCAGGTTGCCCACGTGTTACTCACCCGTCCGCCGCTAACCACCGGGAGCAAGCTCCCAGTGATTCGCTCGACTTGCATGTATTAGGCACGCCGCCAGCGTTCGTCCTGAGCCAGGATCAAACTCTCCAATAAAGTTGAGTTGATTAGCTCAAAAATGTTACGTTGGCTTCATTTCAAAAGAAATGAATAATTATTGTTTGTTGACGTTTTTGTTTGTTTAGTTTTCAAAGAACTATTTTTCTAAAGTGGAGCGGGTGATGGGAATCGAACCCACAACAACAGCTTGGAAGGCTGTGGTTTTACCACTAAACTACACCCGCATATAAAATTGTGATGGTCGGGAAAACAGGATTCGAACCTGCGACCCCTTGGTCCCAAACCAAGTGCTCTACCAAGCTGAGCTATTTCCCGATATTGGAGTTATACTTTAGAACGCGCCCGACAGGAGTCGAACCCATAACCTTCTGATCCGTAGTCAGACGCTCTATCCAATTGAGCTACGGGCGCTCTTTTAAACCAACTTTTATATCTTATCACATTCGATTTATTATGTCAATATATTTTTTTGGTGCGGCCGAGAGGACTTGAACCTCCACGGTGTTGCCACCACTAGGCCCTCAACCTAGCGCGTCTGCCATTCCGCCACGACCGCATTTTAAATTAGTGACAAAGAAAATCATAACATGTTTCCTGAGGTTTTTCAACAGGAAATTATTGGTGCGGGTGAAGGGAGTCGAACCCCCACGCCTTGCGGCGCCAGATCCTAAGTCTGGTGCGTCTGCCAATTCCGCCACACCCGCATAAAAATGGCTGGGCTAGCAGGATTCGAACCTACGAGTGACGGAGTCAAAGTCCGTTGCCTTACCGCTTGGCTATAGCCCAATATATTTATCTTTCAAGAGAGAAAGAAACAGGAAATGAATTTGTTTCATTCCCCATTCCTGATGACCCCTACGGGATTCGAACCCGTGTTACCGCCGTGAAAGGGCGGTGTCTTAACCGCTTGACCAAGGGGCCGATATTTTAACCTGGCGGAGAAGGAGGGATTTGAACCCTCGCGCCGCTTACGCGACCTACACCCTTAGCAGGGGCGCCTCTTCAGCCACTTGAGTACTTCCCCAATATGGCTCCGCAGGCAGGACTCGAACCTGCGACCGATCGGTTAACAGCCGATAGCTCTACCACTGAGCTACTGCGGAATAATAGCAAATATGAAGCTAGTCCAATAAGGCGTTGCCCTATCGACTCTTTAAATTATAATGACGTCTTTATCTAAAGTCAATACGAATTTTCATAGAAATAAATGGTTCTTCAAACTTTCATTCCAAAAGATATTCTTTGACCTTTTCTAATTTCCCTTTACAATTTCCACAAACATAGCGACTTGTATCAATGCTTCTTCTGCGCTGATATGGAAGGCTGCACTTTGTGCATTTATATAAAAGTATTTTTTTAGCTTTACGTTTTCTTTTCGGGACATCCGGAAGCTGATTGCAAAACCTTGGTGCTCCCACCTTTTTTAAGAGTATTTTAAAATCTAAATCACGATGCTTGTATCCCTTGCCTTCAAGGTGAAGATGATAGTGAACTAGTTCGTGTTTGATGATCCCAATTAATTCTTGTTCGCCAAGCTGCTCCAAATACTTTTTATTAATTTCGATATTATGTGTCCCCAAAAGATATCTGCCGCCAGTTGATCTGAGCCGAGAATTAAAGGATGCCTTATGTTTGAATGGCTTCCCAAAGTACTCCATCGAGATTTTTTCCACCATCAACTGAAGCTCCGAATCCTTCATTTAAGGTTCCCTCACTTTCTTTGCGAACGTGACAACCTATTATAGCATATATTGTATATACCCTTGTGGAGAAACTTTTCGGGAGGTTTAATTTATGCCTACTTGGTTTCAAAACCAAATGAAAAGAGCATTTTATGAAAAAAATCGATATCAAATTAAGATGTTAAATCAATGCTGGTTTTTTTACAGAAAAAAACACTGCTAAGCAAGCAGTGTTTTCGTTTATTTTGCTGGAGGAAGCATCGTTAGTGCTACCCGGCCTTTTTTCATATCAACCGAATCTACCCAGACGGTTACTACATCCCCTACTGAAACAATATCGAGCGGATGTTTGACGAATCGAGTACTTAGTTTTGAGATATGAACAAGCCCGTCCTGTTTAACACCAATATCTACAAAGGCTCCAAAATCAACAACATTTCTGACTGTACCTTGGAGCTCCATTCCGGATTTTAGGTCTTCCAGTTTTAAAACATCTTTTTTCAAAAGCGGACGGGGCAGGTCGTCACGCGGATCACGTTCCGGTCTTACAAGTGCGTCAACAATATCCTTCAATGTTAACTCACCAATGGATAACTCTTCAGAAACAGACTTCAAATCAAGTCCGTTCAAGGCAGATATCAACTCTTCAGACCCTAGGTGAGCAGTTGTAAAGCCGAGGTTTTTAAGGAGCTTTTCTACCTCTTTGTAATTTTCCGGGTGAATTCCGGTCCGGTCCAGTGGCTGTTTTCCATCTAATACCCGCAGGAAGCCCACCGCTTGTTCATAGGTCTTTGCACCAAGGCGAGGAACCTTCTTTAATTGCGAGCGGCTGGTGAATTTCCCTTCCTCATCGCGCATTTTCACAATATTATTGGCTGCTGTTTTATTAAGGCCGGCAACATACTGCAGCAAAGAAGACGAGGCAGTATTCACATTCACTCCGACCTGGTTAACTGCCGTTTCCACGACGAAATGGAGTGATTCGGACAAAAGTTTCTGAGATACATCATGCTGGTATTGGCCGACGCCTACTGATTTCGGATCTATCTTAACCAATTCCGCAAGCGGGTCCTGCAGACGGCGGGCAATTGACACGGCACTCCGTTCTTCAACTTGGAAGTTAGGGAATTCCTCTCTTGCAAGATCGGAAGCAGAATACACACTTGCCCCGGCCTCATTCACAATTAGATAAAAGATCTCTCCCTTAACTTCTTTTAAAATATCAGCTACGAATTGCTCTGTCTCTCTTGAGGCGGTCCCGTTTCCGACCGCAACCATCTCAACCTTATAGTCCCGCAATATTTTGATAAACTTGTCTTTTGCTTCCTCGGGCTTCGCTTTCGGTGGGTGCGGGTAAATGACATCAATCTTTAGGACTTTCCCGGTTTCATCCACAACCGCCAGCTTACAGCCAGTCCGATAGGCCGGGTCGACACCTAAGACGATTTTTCCCTTTAACGGCGGCTGGAGGAGAAGGTTTCTCAAATTCTCTGAGAATATATGAATGGCCTGTTCCTCTGCTTTTACAGTCAATTCACTGCGGATTTCTCGCTCAATAGATGGCTGGATTAATCTTTTGTAGCCGTCTTCAATTGCTTCTAATACCAATGGGGCTGCCGGCGAGTGCTCCTTTTTAACCCATTTTCTGGACAAATACGAAATGATGATATCTGGGTTCATTTTAATAGATACTCTTAGAATGTCTTCTTTTTCACCGCGGTTTAGGGCAAGGATACGGTGCGGAACGATTTTATTTACCGGTTCCTCGTATTCATAGTACATTTCGTAAACGTTTTTCTCGTCCTTTTCCGTTTCCTTTACAACAGAGACAACCGTGCCGGATTTGAAGGTATCCCGACGAATCCACTTGCGGCCTTCCGCATCGTCTGACACCATTTCCGCAATGATATCCTTTGCACCAGCTAGCGCATCTTCTATTTTAAGGACCTCTTTTTCTTCCGATAAAAATTCTTTCGCCTTTTCTTCAACACTTTCTTTTGGGAGTGTCAGTAACCATTCGGCCAGCGGCTCAAGGCCTTTTTCTTTAGCTATAGTAGCCTTGGTTCGTCTTTTTTGTTTATAGGGACGGTATAAATCTTCTACCTCTTGGAGCTTTTCAGCTTTTACGATGCTTTGCTGGAGCTCTTCGGTCAGCTTTCCTTGTTCCGCAATGATCCGGAGAACTTCTTCTTTTCTTTGTTCGAGGTTTTGTATGTATTGCCAGCGTTCTAGAATGTTCCGGATTTGCACCTCATCGAGGGCACCGGTCATTTCTTTCCGATAGCGAGCGATAAATGGGACGGTATTTCCTTCATTCAGTAAGGAAATGACATTTTTTACTTGCTTATGATTGATTGCCAATTCAGCAGCAATTTTGCCTAGTAACTGTTCGTCTTTTACTATTGTTTCGGTCACAACTTTACCTCCAATTTCCTTTTAACACTTATTGTATCAAATTAGCGCGGGGGTTTCATTATACGGTAAATTAGTACGCTCTTCCTTTCACTTACTTATGAAGGACATTTTCGTCCCGTTCAACCCCTGCCTTGTCCTTCATCACGTCTATGAAGGACACTTTTATCCTGTTCAGCCCTCGTTTTGTCCTTCATCACGCCTATCAAGGACACTTTTATCCCGTTCAGCCCTCGTTTTGTCCTTCATCACGCTTATCAAGGACAATTCGCTCCAAGTTCCAACCCGTTTTGTCCTTCATCATGCCTATCAAGGACATTTCACTCCTGGTCACAACCCTTTTTGTCCCTCATAACACTTATCAAGGACATTTCACTCCTAGTCACAACCCTTTTTGGCCTTCATCACGCTTATCAAGGACATTTCACTCCTAGTTCCAACCCGTTTTGTCCTTCATCACGCCTATCAAGGACATTTCACTCCTGGTCACAACCCTTTTTGGCCCTCATAACACTTATCAAGGACATTTCACTCCTAGTCACAACCCTTTTTGGCCTTCATCACGTTTATCAAGGACATTTTACTCCTGGTTCCAACCCGTTTTGTCCTTCATACCGCTTATCAAGGACATTTCACTCCTGGTTTCAACCTGTTTTGTCCTTCATAACACCTATCAAGGACATTTCACCCTTAGTCACAACCCTTTTTGGCCTTCATCACGCCCATCAAGGACAATTCACACCTAGTCACAACCCTTTTTGGCCTTCATACCGCTTATCAAGGACATTTTTACTCCTAGTCACAACCCTTTTTGGCCTTCATCACGCCTATCAAGGACATTTCACTCCTAGTCACAACCTATTTTGTCCTTCATACCTCTTATCAAGGACATTTCACTCCTAGTTCCAAACCGTTTTGGCCTTCATCACGCCTATCAAGGACATTTCACTCCTAGTCACAACCCGTTTTGGCCTTCAACCGTCTTGCTCTACCTTCCAAGATCAAGTTCCCCTTGAAAAAATAAAAGAGGCAAGCTTCCATGAGCTTGCCTTAGCAATATGAGGGCAGAATTATGTACGAAAAAACGCTCTTTTTTTCACAAAGAGCGTTTTAAGTTAAAATTCGATGAGACCAAGACTTACCTGCAAGGCTTCATCCACTTTTTCCATCATTTCGTCATCGAGATGGGTAATTTTATCGGTTAACCGCTGCTTATCAATTGTGCGAATTTGCTCTAACAGAATGACTGAGTCGCGTTCAAATCCGTAGCGCTTCGCATCAATTTCAACATGAGTAGGGAGCTTCGCTTTCTGAATTTGAGCTGTAATCGCTGCAACAATCACTGTGGGACTAAACCGATTCCCGATGTCGTTTTGGATGACTAGTACAGGGCGGACGCCGCCTTGTTCAGAACCAACAACTGGGGAAAGGTCCGCAAAATATACGTCACCACGCTTGACAATCAAGGGATTATCCTCCGCTTACAAGACGTTCAACAGTATGCTCTGCCTCATATTCTGCTTGAAATGCTTCTGACGCAATCCTAAGATTAATCTTTGCCATTTCCATGTATCCACGTCTCATGGATTCGCGAATTTGTCTCGTTTTTCGTTCGCGTAAATACATTTTTGTTGCTTGGTAGATAAACTCACTGCGGTTTACATTTTCCTGCTTTACGAAACCATCTAATTCAGTTAATAGATGCTGCGGTAATTTTACCAAGATTTCCGTAGTTGCGCTGGATTCAGACACCCAACATACACCTCCACCATCACTACACACCATTTTTTTATCTATACCATATTTTATAATAACACTAAACGCTCTTCATGCATAGACTAAATATGATTCCTACTGTATTATAAGCCAACTAAACAAGCTTTTATGCACAAATTACCGCAATATCATAAATATGTTTCCTATGCATGATTTACACCTATACCAGGTAATTTTTTATCTCGACAATTCTTTCACTTTTTTTATAAATGCGCGGGACCCGGCTCGCAATGATACACGGTATCTCGTAATTAATGGTGTCAAGCTTGGCGGCAATTTCATTAACGGAAATCAGCTGGTCACCTTCGCTTCCAATTAACGTGACGGTTGTTCCAACAGGAATCTCAAAAGGAAGACGGATCATGCATTGGTCCATACAAACCCTTCCGACAATTGGTGCGCGAAGCCCTGCAATTAGGACCTCCTGCCCCTGCAGCCTGCGAATCCATCCATCAGCATATCCGATTGGCAAAGTGCCAATCCATTCTTCCTGTTCACTTTCATATGTGGCCCCGTAGCTCACTTTGTTTCCTTTTGGAAGCTTCTTAATATGGACAAGCTTTGTCTTTAACGAAAAAGCCTCTTTTAGGGAAAAAGGAATTTCCTGTTCCATTTCCGGTGATGGGGTTAACCCGTACATTACAATCCCAAGCCTGACAGCATTGAAATAGGCTTTTGGAAACCGAATGGCCGCTGCACTGTTGCTGGCATGAATATACTTTGGCCGTTCAGCCAGTGTGCCTACAAGTGCTTCGAATTTGCCTAATTGCTCATTGAAATAAGTAGTTTCCAACTCATCAGCCGTTGCGAAATGCGTAAAAATCCCTTCAAACAAAAGTCGGCTATCAGTTGCAATGGTTTGTTCAACAGCTTTTAATTCCTCGACAGTACGGACGCCGATCCGTCCCATTCCTGTATCCACTTTAACATGGACCTTTAGCTGATCATTTGTATTCAACTGCTGTTTTGCTTCCTCGAGCCATTCCTTTTGAAATACAGTTAGGGTGATATTATTTTGAACAGCCACCAAGGCGTCCCATGGACGAGAAGCCCCTAAAACAAGTATAGGTGCCGTTATCCCTTTTTTTCGGAGTGCAATCGCTTCATCAATAAAGGCTACCGCCAGATACACCGCCCCTGCATTCAGTGCGGTTTCAGCCACTTGGATATCCCCGTGGCCATAGGCATTAGCTTTCACGACAGCAAAAATGTCCACCCCTTCAGGCAGTTGTTTTTTGACAGATGTGACATTCTCCGCAATACAATCCAAATCTACTTCTACCCATGTATCCCGATAAAAAGAGTCTTGTTCTCCCATGATTCCACTTCCTAAAAACATTAATACCAGTATTATAACATATAAAAAAACAGGCCCCTAAGAGCCTGCTGATGTAAATTATTGGTTCCAATCAGCGGCAGGTGCAGCACCTCCGCGGCTTGAAACTTTATTTATTTTACTGCTTCCCCTTGGACCGATTTAGCGATCTCGACCATCTCTTTCTTCGTTAGGTTTTTGGAGGCAATCATATAATCGACTCCGCCCTGTGACCAGGAAATCGAATGATCAGTAACGGCCCCAATCGTAATGCCTAGGTCAACCAAGTCACCTTCTACATAAGTCGGAGTAGTCGAGGCAACCTTCGACTTCACCTTTTCCTGAACAAGGGTAAATGATTTTTTACCGTCGTAAGTAAGGACAACCCGTTTTCCATCCTCAATCTTGACAGATTTCTCCTCAATCAGTTTTGTGCCTTTAATTTCATAGGTTGGATATTTAACCGTAAAGGCTTTATCTCCTCCGTCTGCCATTGCCGGCATATTTAGCTCTGCACGGGTCATGTTCTTCTTCATATCGAAGTCGTCCTTGTCAAAGCTGGCGTTGAATTTAACCTTTGTAAATTCTACTGTTACAAGAGCATTTCGATCAGGGTCCATCACTTTAACGACTGCTGGTGACAAATCCTTTTTATTCAGCTTAATTTCCTGGATTGGAAGCATACTATTATTTTGATAGCGGGTTTTTGTTTCAAACACGTAGTGTTCTTTCGTAGTGGAAAATTTGGCGTCTTTATCGGCCACAATGTCTTTAATTAATGATTCATAAAGATAAGCCTGGCTGCTGTTTTGCGGCCAATCGCTTTGGAAGCGGAAGCTCTTTTTCAGGGCAGGTGTTAACACAAACACGCCTTCATTATTTCTTAAAATCATTTGGCTTTGGTCTTTTTCCGCATTTTTTAGGTTAACACGGTAAAAGTTTGGGTCCATATGCCAGATTTCAACGTCGTAAACCTGAGAATCTGACCCCATTTTGAGGGTCATTTTTGCTTCAGCTTTATAGCTTGATAAGTCCTTTTGCTTTCCATTTAAATCTTTTACCACATCATCCTGTGATTTAGAACCGCAGGCAGCGAGCATGAAGATTGCGATCAGCCCCGTGATGAGCAGCACTAACTTTTTCCTCATTCCTTCAACCCCTTCTTGTCTCATTTCAGTGTATTGAGAAGAGAAAGGCAGGGATCAGGCATGATAACCAAAATGACCAAGCTGACCTTGTCTCTCCTTTTTCCCTATGAATATATGAGACAACCTTGGGGAATATGCTAACAGGCCTGACAAGCTTTTTTTAAATTAGTGATCCTCTTCAATCACAACCTGGGCGACAGCGTAATCCCTACTATGGGAAATGGACAAATGGGCACATACTTCCGGCTTTTTAATGACCGGTTTGCCCAACCCATCCGAACTAATTTCGATGTCCAAAAAGGAAAGCTCTTTACCAATCCCCGTTCCAATCGCTTTTGAGAAAGCTTCTTTTGCTGCAAATCTTCCAGCTAAAAATTCGACCTTTCGACGCTCTGCCAATTCTGAGAATCTTTGTTTTTCGCTGGCCGTCAAAACCCGGTCGATAAATTTGGGCTGACGGCTGATGATTTCGTGAACTCTGGAAAGTTCAATAATATCAATACCAATTCCTTTAATCATCGCTAATCTTCCTTCTATTTCATTTCCTGTCAGCATAATAGTGTACAAGATAAAATAATAGTCTATGATGGTAGTAAGAGGTGGAAAATAATGTTTACTCGAACAGAAAGTCTTCGCGAGTTTCTTCGCTATTACCCGGTGGTTTCTATTATTGTGGCCATTCATCTCATTCTTTTTATCTGCACCATTTTACCAATATTCCCTAATTCCTGGTTTATTGAAACCCTCTCCGGGGTCAATCTTTACATTATGGAGGGCGAGTATTGGCGGCTGATTACACCGATCTTTATGCACAGCGGTTTCTCCCATATGCTTTTTAATAGTTTTGCCCTTGTATTATTTGGACCAGGGCTAGAGCGGATGCTCGGCGGCGGACGATTTTTGATTGTATATCTGGTTTCCGGATTGATCGCCAACGTTGCCACCTTAATGCTTGAGGCGCTCACCTATACACATGTCGGATCAAGCGGGGCGATATTCGGGCTGTTCGGCTACTATTTGGCGCTAATTCTTTTTAAAAAAAATACACTTTCCAAAGCAAATTCCCAAATAATCATCACACTTACGGTTATCAGCTTAGTAATGACATTTCTTGAACCTAACGTGAATATTACCGCCCATCTTTTTGGGCTGCTGGGCGGGCTTTTGCTTGGGGCAGTTTCACGACAAAGCTTAGAATAGAGGGGGCTTCAACCGTGCGCCCCCTCCCTATTCTTCTCCTTAGAGTACCAGCCGAAAATCTTCTCAACCTCACTTTTTTCCATGTCGACAACTGTCCCGCCGGCACCGCCTAGTCCCGATTTTACATAGGCCTCAATTGTCCCCAATTCTTTATTTCGTTGAAAATAACTTCCCCTTATTTTCAAGCTTTGAATATTGTTTTTCTTCATAAAGACAGTGGTGCGGTTGGTGGTCTGAAATCTAAGGGTCAGCTGCTGACCATCCAAACTCCAGCCTGCGGTTTTATATTTCAGTATAGCCCAAAATGTAAATATTCCAATTAGGATCAGCGAAAAGAGACCCCATATTTTGAAAAAAAAGATGGCTGCCGCTGCGATTGGAACTGGAATGAACCAGCTCCGGAAAATATAACGCCTAAATGCCCGCTTCGGGACTGGCGTGAAGGACGCCGTGAAATGATACTCCGGCAGGTAAGGACCAATCAATGCAGTCAATTCCTTTACCTTCATGATTGGCAGTAGGATGACATTTGCGCCATCCTTGTTCTCAATGGATCCCCCGGCACTTTCCACATACACCGTTCCATAACCAAGCAATTGCCTGATTGGATTCTCACTGATTCTTATGGCTTGAATCCGGTTTAAAGGAATGGTGATTTGTTTTTTCTCAAGAAGCCCTTGTGAAATAACGAAGTCCTTTTCTGTTTGTACTACCGTGAATTGCGCATATTTCAGCATCGTCATCACTAAGGCAATCAGCCATGCCAGGAAAAAGCCGGCAAAGACAAGGATGGCGATAAGGATAAGATTGTGAACCGCCCAGTCTTCCAACCCGCCAAAGACTTTTTTAAAAGGTATGAAATCGTCAAACTGGGAAAGCAGTGCGAATAAAGCAGATATCACCACCCCGATGCCTCCTGATGTTAACGATAAGAGCAATAATTCCGGTGTGGTTATTTTAAAAATCGGCTTAGCCACTTGGTGCCTTGCTGTTTCTGAATCACCCGTTTTAGCTGCTGCGACATACTCTTGAATGAGCTTTGCCTCTTCCTTGGTAATGGCTGAAAGAACAGCCTCCGCTTCCTCGTCTCCACTTGAGCCGGCTGTTTCAATCTGTACCTTCACAAGCCCAAACAGCTGCTGCAAAATGCCTTCTGTCAAATCGATACTTTGGATTCGTTCAAAAGGGATATATCGTTTTTTGCGAATGAAAATCCCGTATTCAACTCGAAGCTCATTATTTTCAAAACGATAAGTATATTTTAACCAAAATATCAGGCCGGAGATAAAAGTGGAAATAACAACAACAAAGGCTATACCAAGTGTAATAAAAAGAGATTCCTTGCCTTCTCGCCCTCCCGATAAAAATATTGCAGCTAAGGGGATGAAAAGGTTTTTTAATCTTTTTCCGGTATTAATGACGCTGGCAATTGGGTGAAGCCGTTTTGGTTCAGACATCATCCTCAGCCACCCTTGCCAATTTTGAAATATAGAATCGTAATTCTTCCGCTTCGCTCTCCTCCAGGGCAGGGATTTCATGAGCGGTGGCCGCCGTATGGACGATGACCGATGCCAGCTTATATTTTCTTAAAATCGGGCCTTGTACGGTATCGACATGCTGAACACGGACCATCGGCACGAGCGTACGACTAATGATAAAAATCCCTTCCAATAGTTCAATTTCTTCTTCACGGACATCGTACCGCCAGCGTCTCCATCTGATTGATGGGAATAAGAAAACATGTAAATAGGTTAATATGATGGCGAGCGCTATAAGGATAACCGATACCCAAATGGGTCCGTTAAATATATGTATTATTATGATGGCTGTAACAGCTAAAGCCCACTCTATCGCCGCTTTTATAACACCAGAAATGCGCCAAACTTTCAGGGCACTTTCCGAGATGCGTTTTTGCGGTTCAGTCTGCATTCTATTTCCCCCTCCCTTTTAAATGAGAAAATGGCAAACTTTCACATATTAGTATACATAGAAAGGAATGGAAGCTCTACTATTCCATCAGAAAACTTGACTGATCCAGCATTTTGATTCCGCTCTTACCTTGCAAGTCCCGAGAAAGTTGAAAGAGTGCGGCATCCTTTTGCTTCGCTTCGATCATGCAATGAATCTCAGGAACCGTCCCCTTGATTTGAGCAAGAAACCGAAGGAACATCTCAACATCCACATAATCCGCATGAGCACGAAAGTCACGTTCGGACCGCGGGCTAGAAATATGCATTTTTATCGGCAGGGGAGAATCCTTCCAGGTCTCCACCACTCGCCCCCAATCCTCCTGCCAATTTTTGTCCTCATGATTGGCCAGATGATGATGATAATCAAACACCATGGGAATGCCCAGTTTTTCACAAAGATATAAGGTCTCTTTAACGGTAAATGTCGTATCATCATTTTCCAGCATAATCATTCTTTGGATGGAGGGGGAAATATAGGCCCAATTATGAATAAATAATTCGAGAGCCTTTTCCTTATCATCATAGCCGCCTCCGACATGAAGGACACAGCGGTGTTCCGTGTCTACCCCCATACCCTTCAGCAGGGCTTTATGCATAACAAGTGTTCTCAATGAGTTTTTTAAAATCTCTTTATCCGGTGAATTAAGAACAACAAAATGATCAGGATGGAAATCAATTCTTGCTGGGTGCTTCTTGATGTAGTCTGCCAGCTCTTTTAGGGGCTCTATTAATGGCTTCATGTAATTCCAATCGAGCAATTCCTCATGGTTTGCCAGTGGTACGAGCCGCGAGCTTAACCGAAAGAAGTGAATTTGATTGGCTTCATTATGCTTTAGGAGACGGAGGCAATTATGTAAATTTGATTCAGAAATTCTTTCCAGTTTACGAATAGCTGCATCCCTGTCTTTAATTTTGCTGAATTGTGCAAATGTCATTGTTTGCGATGGGGATGCATTTTGAAGTTCCACACTCATGGCGACATATCCGAGACGTATAATCATGTTATAACCTCCAAAAGGTATTTAACATTTAGTCTTCCCTTTTTGCACATATAAAAAAAGCACGGACACAGCCAGCATCCATGCTTTAATACATCATCTTAATATGTTTTTGATTTCGGTTTGCCGCCGCCGGTTTTTCTTTCACCGCGAGGTTTTACCGGTGCTTTTTTTCTGCGGTCAGAATTATAGTTCCGTGAATCGTCTCTTCTGCGGCGATCCCCGCCACGGTCTCCACCACGGTCATGAGGTCTTCTTTCCTTTTTAGACGGAAGCGGTGTCTCTTCAGTCAATTTAACTGGTGTTGTATCAGGCTCTTTTGTCAGCATCTTCAACACTGCTGCCACAACAGTTGAAGCATCATTGGCTTCCAGTAATTCTTCGGCCGCATTCTTATAATAATGAAGATTGTTGGATTCAATCGTCTGTAGGATTTTATCAACAACTGCCCGCTGCTGGCCTTCCAATGCCTCATCAAGGGTTGGCGGCTTCATACGTTCCATTTTGCGCTTCGTTGTTTTTTCCACCACAAATAAATATGGCTTTTCACGTGGTGTAATAAACGTCATGGCTACACCCGTTTTACCGGCACGGCCGGTACGTCCGATGCGGTGTACATAGCTTTCCGGATCCTGCGGGATATCGAAATTATAAACATGGGTAACGCCAGAAATATCAAGTCCACGTGCCGCTACGTCAGTTGCAACGAGAACATCGATATTACCTTCTTTAAACTTACGTAACACAGAAAGGCGTTTGGCCTGGCTTAAGTCACCATGGATGCCTTCTGCAGTATAGCCACGAAGGTTCAAGGCTTCGGATAACTCATCGACACGGCGCTTCGTACGTCCAAACACAATCGCTAATTCCGGTGATTGGATATCAAGAAGTCTGGTTAAAACATCAAACTTGTTTTTTTCCTGCACTTCAACATAGTATTGTTCAATCAACGGAACCGTCATTTCCTTCGTTTTCACACGGACAATCTGCGGGTCCTTCATGAACTTTTCAGCAATACGCTGAATAGGTCCTGGCATAGTTGCCGAGAACAGCAATGTTTGCCGTCCTTCTTCAGGAACGCCAGCCAAAATGGATTCAATATCCTCAATGAATCCCATGTTTAGCATTTCATCTGCTTCATCAAGTATAACCGTATTAATCTGATCTAATCGCATCGTTTTGCGGTTAATATGGTCAAGAATCCGCCCAGGAGTTCCGACAATAATATGAGGTGCTTTCTTTAAAGAGCGAATTTGCCGGCCGATATCCTGACCGCCATAAATCGGCAATACCCGGACTCTTTTACCGGCACCAATTTTATATAGCTCTTCAGATACTTGGATGGCAAGTTCTCTTGTTGGGGCAATAATAATCCCTTGGATGGCCTCTAGTTTCGTATCAACCTTTTCCACCAATGGAATCCCAAAAGCAGCCGTTTTCCCTGTTCCAGTTTGAGCCTGACCGATTACGTCTTTATTTTCCATGCTCAATGGAATCGTCTCTGACTGAATAGGAGTTGCTTCTTCAAATCCCATCTTAAGGACAGCTTTCAACGTAGCCTGGCTAATGCCTAAATCTTCAAACTTCGTCAATGTATTCATTCTCCTTCATCTATTTAACAATATTTTTAATATCTAAAGCTAAATCTATTCTCAAGAAACACATCAAGTAACATCTTTATTTTACCAAAAAAAAGACATTCCTCCCAAGGAGTATGCCCATTTTTCACCAATCTTTAGACACATTGCTATTAATGATAACATTATCAATAGTATTATGCAAATAAAGTTTGGATGGTTCGTGCCTTATTGTTTAAGAATCGCTTAAAAAATCCAGCACTTGGAAAAAGAGGACATTTCGCTCCTCACAGTGGCAAATATGATGTTTAGATTCCCTTATATAGGTAATCTTTTTTTCCTTTGCACCAATCGTTCGATATAAATATTCCGCGCTTTTCGGCGGGACAATCCCGTCAGATTCCCCTTGGGCGATAAAGGTCGGCACCTTTACCTGATTCAGCATTGGCCGGATGTAGGCAACAAGCCGGCGGAATTCCAGTGTTGCTGCAAGCGGGGTCTCAGTTATTTTCCTTTTATAACGCAGGAACAGCTCATTATTCCGGATGCTGCCGGTAAATATATCCTTAATAAACATCTTTACATCAGCCGCTAGTTGTTTGGGATGAATATAGTAGGCAGCAGCACTAAGCAAAATGAGCTTGTCCACAGGATAATGTGCTGCAAGAAAGCTTGCAATTAAGCCGCCCATGGAAAAACCAACGACATACACCTCATCACAAACTTCCAGAAGTTCCTTTAATTCTTCCTCGGCATGGCGGATCCATTCCTGGTAATGAACTCCTTTTAAACGAAGGGTTTCACCATGCCCCGGCAGCGTAGGAACACGAAAAACCCAATCTGTACGGTTCTTTAAATACTCCACCAAGGGCTCCACTTCATATGGGGCGCCCGTAAAGCCGTGAATGCACAAGCAGCCTATCATCCCTTTGTCACCTGCCCCATGGCCAAAAGCGGATTAACATCCGGTCTGCAAGAGACTCAAATAACCGCTCGGCCAATCCTTATTTTTGCAGTGCCTTGACAACTTCCTCCAATTTCATCCCTCTTGATGCTTTAACAAGCACGAGAGTCTGCCCATTTAGATATTTTTTTAACGACTGAATTAATTCCTCTTTATCAAGAAAGTCAAAAACTCTTTCATCACCCAATACATTTCTTGCCCCCGCAGCGATATGGCTGCCAAGTTGTCCATAGGTGAACAAGAACTCAATTTTGTCAGCATTTAAACCTTCACCTATTTGCAAATGATACTGCTCCTCCTGCGGCCCAAGCTCGAGCATGTCGCCGAGAACGAGGATTTTCCGCTCATAGCCCTGAAGGTTTGACACTAATTCAATTGCCGCCATCATGGACGTAGGGCTTGCATTATAAGCATCGTTAATGATTTTCTCACCATGCTTCCCTTCCACAAGCTCCATCCGCATATTCGTCAGTTTGGTTGTTTTTAATCCTTCAGTTACTTCTTCAAAGGAAACGGAAAAATATCGGGCAATCAGCATCGCCGCAAGTGCATTTAAAATATTGTGTGTCCCTAAAACCGGCAGTTCAAAGGTTTTATTAGAAGCATTAATCTTGAAGCTATTCCCCTGTTCAAGCTGGGTAATTTCAGTTGGAAATAAATCATTCGAATCGCTTCTGCCAAAGGTTTGAACCTGAACATCTCCTTTAAATTGATGAATACGCTCCATCAACAGCGGCTCATCACCATGGAGTACTGCCAGTCCGCCTTTCCGAAGTCCCTGAAGAATTTCAAGTTTGGCTTCAGCAATCCCTTCTCTTGAGCCAAGATCAAGCAGGTGGGATTCACCGATGTTTGTAATGACAACGGCATCCGGACAGGCCAGTTTGGTAAGGAATTCAATTTCGCCGCGGCCGCTCATGCCCATTTCTAGGACAGCTATCTCCGTATCTTCATTTAAGCCAAGCACTGTTAAAGGAAGGCCAAGATGATTGTTGTAATTACCCTCGGTTTTTTGGACCTTATACTTAAGTGACAATAAGCTTGCGGTCATGTCCTTTGTTGTTGTTTTTCCATTGCTCCCGGTAATTCCCACTACTTTAACAGACAATTCCTTCCGGTAATTGCGCGCCAATTCCTGCAGGGCTGCGAGGCAGTCATCAACAATCAAAAGTGGCAGCCCTTTGGGCGGATTCGGAACATCCTTTTGCCAGAGCGCCGCGCCGGCCCCTTTCTTGATGGCTTCTTCCACATATTTATGTCCGTCTACCTTCTCACCTTTAAATGGAACAAATAAGTTGCCCGGTTCAATTTTTCTGGAATCAATCGTTACACCTGCAATAACGATGTCAAGATATGACGTGATATCATTTTGCGCAGAGACCATTTCGGCAATCTGCTTTAATGATCGTTTAATCATGATTAACTCCTCCTCTTATGTCTTATTTATAAAAATGGACACGGCAAAAACAGCCGTGTCAAATGTTGTTTTTTATCCTAAGCTGCGCTTTTGTTGTTAAAAAGTATATTTAATCTGTTGCTTTTCGGCGTGTCTTTCTTTGGCTAGGTCCACAAGCCGCTCAATTAATTGCGGATATTCTACTCCGGTGTGCTTCCAGAGCAGCGGGAACATACTAAATGGCGTGAAGCCAGGCATCGTGTTCACCTCATTAATTAACACCTTGCCATCTTGTGTTAAAAAGAAATCAGCCCGGACCAATCCCGAACAGTCAAGCGATTTAAAGGCACGAATTGCCATGTCCTTCATTACTGCGTATACACCCTCAGGTATCTCCGCAGGAATAATCAACGCCGTTTCCCCATCTTCGTATTTCGCCTTATAGTCATAAAAGTCCTTTTTCGGGACAATTTCTCCGGCAACGGAGCATTCTGGTGCATCATTGCCAAGAACAGCAATCTCGATTTCGCGGGCAGTGACACCCTCTTCAATAATGACTTTTCGGTCAAATTGGAAAGCCTCTGAAAATGCAGTATCAAGCTCAGCCCGGTTGCGGCATTTGCTGATTCCAACGCTTGAGCCAAGATTGGCCGGCTTTACGAAGCATGGATAGCCAAGCTCCTTCTCAACCTGTTCGTAAGCTTCTTCTTTGGCGCCCTGCCATTCACTCTTAATAAAAGAAACATAGTTTACCTGCCCAAGACCTGCTTGTGCAAATATATTTTTCATGACGACTTTATCCATGCCGGCTGCTGAAGCCAAAACACCGTTCCCGACATACGGCAGGTTTAGGATTTCCAATAACCCTTGAACGGTTCCATCTTCCCCATTCGGTCCATGCAAAAGTGGAAAAATGACATCCAGCTCAGCGTTCTCTTGGTTCTCCGATTGGAATAGAGCAGGCGATAAAGCGGCCGGCACTTGACTGTCAGCGGAGTATGCCAGTTCCTTTACTGTTTCAGCCGGTTCCATTAGCTGCGGACCTTTAATCCAGCGGCCTTCAACATTTATATAAATTGGATGAATTTCAAATTTTTCAAGATCTAATGCTTTCATGACAGCAAGAGCAGTTTGTAATGACACCTGATGCTCTGCGGATTTTCCTCCGTAAAGCAATCCTAATTTTGTTTTCATGCTGAAAACCTCCATCTTTTCATTCACATTTTATTTTATCACTTTCTTTAATCAGAAAGGAAATTCGATATACCTAAGTTTACTTGTTTTTCAAATTTATATTATGAAGCCCATAGTTTGTTTGTTTCCTCTTGGTTTTTCCACGACAAAATAAGGCTGACTTTTAGGTCAGCCTTAAACAACGTTAAGTTTCCATTCTTTTGTCTTTTTGTCAAAAATAATTTTTGCATGATAAGGCTTTGTCCTAATATATTGATATTCCTCATACATATCATCCATATTGGCATAGTCGCCAATCACCCAAATTGGAATTTCAATTCGGGTCCGCTGAGCGTCCGCATCCCTAAACGAAATGCAAATTCCTTCCTTGATGAACGGCGTCAAGGACAGCAGGATTTCCTTGTTCACCGGCGTATATGTCCGTTTTTTACGAAGTCCAAGCAGCGACTTTTCCGGTTTTATTTCCCCCAGCTTATCGGAAACCACTTCACTTAGTAAATGGAAAAAGTCCTTGAAGCTGCGGTAATATGTTTTATTAAACCAACCGTCATCATGAGCTAAGTAAACGAAACGGTTGCCCAATTTATTGTAGAACGGGGTTTTCAAGTGTTGTTTATGGTGGCCTAAGTATAATAATTCCGCCATTTCCTGCCCAGAAAGTTCATTTAAAACATCTTCTTCCAGAAAATCAATCCAGCAGAAATCTCCGTAACCGTAAACATCATCCGCAGCCAATTTGTTTATTCCTTCTTCCGGACAGTACTCGAGCAGTGTGTGCATGTTAAAATCAGCATCATCATAGCGGTGCTTAAGTAACAGCAGGTGATTTAAAGACCCGGAAAAAGCTGCCGCAAATTCTGCGAATTCAATCCCATAGGATAAAACATACTGGTCTGATTGATTTAAATGTAAATAAATAAGGTCCCGTATGTCTTGATGATGATGCTTTTTCAACGCCAAACTCCTCCGTTCAAACACGTTTTATATTTTATCAGTTCCAGTTTCCACGAAACTTCCAAATACTTATAGACAATACCTCCTCATTTTATCAAAAAATAGGAAAAATAGCTTATTTCATTTCTTTTACAAATAATAATATTCGATTAATGATTTAACCTAAAGGTATTACCCATAATGACGTATACTATGGATTAACCATATTGACTATTCTATGTACTCCCGCCTTATTTAATTTATAGCGATTTGGTCTAGGAAAGGAGTGATAAACCTTGGTTAAAGATATGACTCATGAGGAAATAAGTTTTTATATTATCAACACATTAACTGAAAATAAAAAGGCCGAATTCGAAGCTGCTCTGGATGAACTTCAGCCCTACGATGTCGCGGCGATTTACAAAGAGTTGCCAGAAAAGCAAAAGAGCCGGTTTCTACTTTATTTAAGATATGATCTTCTCGCCGACCTGATGGAAGAGCTGGAAAAGTCCGAACAGCTTGAATTGTTGAATATGCTGGGGATTGAGAAATCCAGCAAGGTCCTGGATTTAATGGACAATGATGATTTGGCCACGCTTCTGCATGAATTGTCTCCTGAAAAAATAGATTCCCTCCTTTCGGAAATGGATACAAAGGAATCTAATGCCGTCAAAGATATCATGAGTTATCCTCCTGAAACAGCAGGAAGAATTATGACGAACCGGTTTGTTTGGATTCGCAACTATTATACCGTCAGGGAAGCGGTTGATAAGCTTAAATCGTTTGCCGAGTTTGCCGAAACGCTGAATTATTTATATGTCATTGATGAAGATAGCAAGCTGGTGGGAGTTGTATCCTACCGCGATTTACTGCTGGCTGGTGAAGGCGACAGGATTGACAACATTATGTTTGAAAGGGTTATTTCTGTTACCGTCACAACAGACCAAGAAGATGTCGCCAAGACCGTTGAACGTTACGACTTTATCTCTGTACCGGTTGTCGACGAGGATCATGTGCTGCTCGGGATTATTACGGTTGATGACGTCATCGATGTCGTGATTAAAGAAGCAAATGAGGATATCGAGAAGCTGTCTGCTTCAGGTAAAGCGATCGATTTTGATACGAAAACGCTCGTTGCCGCAGCAAGAAGGCTTCCTTGGCTTATCCTGCTTCTGTTCATTGGGCTTATTTCAGGACGGATTATTTCAAGCTTTGAAGACACGTTGAAGCAGGTGGTCGCCCTTACCTTTTTCATGCCAATGATTGCCGGAATGACCGGTAACACCGGAACGCAATCGCTTGCGGTCGTTGTCAGAGGACTAATCTCTCACGATATTGATAAAAAGGTTATCTTTCGTTTAATCATGAGGGAGCTCGGAGTGGGAATTTCCATCGGCGCAACGTGTGCGATATTAATATCGATCATTGCGTATATTTGGCAGGGAAGCCTGACGTTAGGTTTTGTAGTCGGCAGCTCATTGTTTTTCACCCTAATCATCGGAACGCTTGCCGGGACCATCATTCCGATTATTCTTTATCGTATAAAAATTGACCCTGCAGTGGCCTCAGGGCCGCTGATTACCACCTTAAATGATATTTTTTCCTTACTCACTTATTTCGGGATTGCGACGATGTTTCTTCATTATTTAATGTGAGACTGAAACTTTTCCTTCGTTAAAATCGTTAAATAATATGACAGATTTTGCCTATGTTGTTGTAGGCTTACCATTTCTTTGTTAGTCTGATAATAACTAATTGTTAAAAATAAGGTGTGGTCTATGGATACAGAAATAAAAAAAGCGGACCGTTTTGATTGGACATTAACATTATTATTATTTCTTTTCTTTCTTATCAGCTGCCTGGCAATTTACAGTGCCCAATCGACCGGTCAATACGGGGAACGGAATTTCCTGATTATGCAGGTCTTTTGGTATGTAGTCGGCGCTGCCATTGTCTTGGGATCCATTCTTTTCGACAGCTATCAGTACCGCAAACTTGCCTGGGTACTATATGGCTTTGGGATTTTCCTGCTAATCCTGTTAGCGGTTGCCCCGCCAAGTATTGCACCAGAAAGGAACGGCTCGAAAAACTGGTTTGTGATTAAAGGCATTGGGACCATCCAGCCTTCAGAGTTCGTCAAAATCTTTTTAATCTTGGCCTTAAGCCGGGCAGTGGCCGCTCATCATGAAAAGTATATTGAAAAAACGCTGACGACCGACCTGCTGTTGTTGCTTAAGCTTGGCCTTATTACCGTGGTGCCGCTTGGCTTAATCGTAGTGGAGGACTTAGGGACAGCCCTTGTCATAATGGCGATTTTGACCGGTGTTATCCTTGTTTCCGGCATTTCGTGGAAAATCATCTTGCCCATTTGCAGTGTTGGCGCTTCGTTTGTTGCCCTAATCTTTTATCTTGTGTTAAATAAACCGGAAATTCTTGAAAAATATCTCCATGTGGAAACCTATCAATTTAATCGAATATATTCTTGGCTTGACCCGGCTAATCATTCATCCGGATCAAGCTTTCATCTGCTGCAGTCATTAAAAGCAATCGGGTCAGGTCTTATATCTGGCAAAGGCTTCAGCAATGGGGTGGTTTATGTCCCCGAAGCCCATACCGATTTTATTTTTAGTGTGATCGGCGAGGAATACGGCTTTGTCGGTGGCAGCGTTGTCATCGGACTGTACTTTTTGCTAATTTACCATTTAATTAAAACGGCGCTGGATACGAATGAACCGTTCAATACATATGTTTGCACGGGCATTATCTGCATGATTACCTTTCATGTGTTCCAAAATGTCGGCATGACGATTCAAGTGCTTCCGATTACCGGAATTCCCCTGCCCTTTATCAGCTACGGCGGCAGCTCGCTAATGGGGAATATGTTTGCGATGGGTCTTGTCTACAGCATCCGCTATCATCACCGAAACTATATGTTTTCTACAGAAAAATCATTAAGTTCCTGATTGTATATGAGGCAGCGGCTGTTAAGCTGCTTTTTTCTTTTTAAATGGAATGTCTGGATGAAAAAGACCATATATATTTCTTTATGAGACAAACTATTATAAACTGGGTTAGAGTGACTATTATTTACATAAGTGAAGGTGTGCTATGACAGAGTTTATTTTTTCGGTATTGGATTTTCTATCACAGTTAGGTTATTTCGGGATTGCTTTGGGATTAATGATTGAAATCATCCCAAGCGAATTCGTTTTAGGATATGGCGGCTACATGATTTCGCTCGGAAAAATTAATTTTGTCGGGGCCGTAATAGCCGGGACCATCGGCGGAACACTTGCTCAGTTGTTTTTATATTGGGCGGGCTATTATGGCGGACGGCCATTTTTGGAGAAATACGGAAAGTATGTCTTGATTAAAAAGAAGCATATCGATGTAGCGGAGCATTGGTTTGAAAAATATGGCGCCGGCGTCATCTTTTCAGCCCGATTTATTCCTGTCGTCCGCCACGCGATCTCGATTCCGGCAGGTATTGCCAAAATGTCAGCGCTCAAATTTACTCTTTATACGATTGCTGCGATAATCCCTTGGACCATCCTGTTCCTAGTGCTCGGCAAAACTTTGGGAGCAAACTGGTCGCATATTAAAGAAGCGGCGCAGCCATACGTCATGCCAATTCTGATTGCAGCAGTTGTGCTGGGAGTTATCTACTTTATAATTAAAAAAACGAAGAAAACCACTGACTAGACTTGTCAGTGGTTTTCTTCGGATAATGAAAGGCAAACTAGGAAACAACCTTCAAGCCAACCGCCGCACTCAAAACCATGGCAATGAACACCAGTCTCTTCCATTCCCTCGATTCACCATAAAATAACATACCTAATAACGCCCCGCCTGATGCACCTATACCAGTCCAAATGGCGTAAGCAGTGCCCATCGGCAATGTTTTCATCGCATTAGCGAGAAATAAGAAACTGCCGCCGAAGCCAATCACCAATAACACAAAGGATTGCCAGTTTCGATCCCTATGCACTTTGTTAATCATCGCCACACCAAACATCTCAAAAAAACCAGCCAACATTAGCGAAATCCAAGCCATTAGGAATCAGCCCCTTCCTCAGCAGAATCTGTCGTTACTAATTTCAAGCCGACCACTCCTGCCAGCAGCACGAGTATTAAAAGAATTTTTACTATATCAAACGGTTCCCCAAAAAAGAGAATATCCGAAATAACTGTACCGGCTGTGCCTAATCCTACAAAAACTGCATATACCGTACCTACAGGGAGTTTATTCCCCGCAGCGATTAAAGCATAGAAACTGATAATTATAGACACACCCGTACCCGCCCATTCCCAAACATTATCAGCATGCTTTAATCCTACCACCCAAAAAACTTCGAAAAATGCTGCAAAAAACACCTTCATCCACTGTAAATTCATTCTATTCACTCCTTCCCCAAATACCGGAACAAACAAAAAAAGCCCGGAGATAACTGTTTATCAGTATCTCCCAGGCTTTTATCCCTCCGTGTACACAGATATATCTGTGCGTTTTCTCTCGGACCAGACTGGTGCAGATTTTGCGCCACGGAACCCTAGAAAACTTTTCAGCTATTTAATTCATACCGCCATTATAGCACAATTTATTTATGAAATTGGTTAGCAGTTTCGACCATTTCAAACCAAACCTAGAGCATCACCTTATGCGGCGCTTCTTCTTTCATTTTGCGGCCTTCGAGTTCAAGCAGCTGCTGTTTAATCGGGGTATTACTGCCGGCATAGCCGGTTAGGCTTCCGCTTTTTCCAATTACCCGATGACACGGGATAATAATCGGCAGCTGGTTCGCCCGGTTGGCTTGTCCGACGGCCCTGACCGCTTTCGGATTTCCAATCGTTTCCGCGACATCCGCATAACTGCGAACTTCGCCATAAGGAATCCTAAGCAGCGCATCCCAAACCTTCCTGCGAAATTCGGTCCCCTCGACGGAAATCGGTAAGTCAAAATCACGGCGCTGGCCGCAAAAATATTCATCCAATTGCCGGACCGCTTCCTGGCAAATGGCTGTATCCTCTTTTAAATCAGGATTTTCTTCCAAAAACTTAACCCAGTCCTCTTCAAACAATTCAATTCTTTTCAAACCCGTTTCGTCTGCAATAATCCGCAATATTCCAACTGGGGACTGATAAACAGCAAAGCCTAAACTCATCGTAATCGCTCCCGGACTTTGTATTTATGTTTATTATACAAAAAATAAAGAAGACTTGCCTAAGCAAATCTTCGATTCGGTTTTTCCTTATTCATTTTTTCCTTATATATGAAAAAGGCATACAAAAGCATTGAAACGAATACAGAGAATGCCGCTGCTTTATAGATGCTGCTATAGCCCAATAGATGGCCGATTTGTCCAAACACCATTGCTCCTATACCGATTCCCAAATCAAAAAAGGAGAAAAAGGTGGCATTGGCCATCCCTCTGCGGTTAATGGGGGTCTTTTCAATGGACCACGCCTGCAGGGCAGGCTGAACCGTGCCAAAGCCAAGGCCATACAGGCCTGCTGCAGCAAATAGAATAGTGCTGTTGGGAAGCCATGATAACAATAGCATCGCCGCTAAAATTAACAACGTCCCGGGAATAAAGACTGCCTGATGCCCCTTTCGATCGTAAACTTGGCCTGCAAAGGTTCTCGTAATCATTAAGGCAATGGCATAAATCAGAAAATACCATTCAATTCCTTCAATCTGTTTTTGGGCCGTATAAAGAGGGAGGAATGACGCTATACCGCCAAAGGTAACGGTTAAAAAGAACATCAGCATCGATGGCTTTAGAGCGCTTTTTTCGTAAAAATTAAGTCTCCCCTTTGGCTTTTCCTGTCTCGGCTCCACCTTTTTATAGGTTATTCTTGATGACAATAATAAGGCAATCAGCCCTAAACCCGAACAAATTAGAAAAAATGTTTCAAACTTCAATACCCCGGCTAAAACCAAACCTAGCGCCGGACCAAAGGCGAGGGCCAGATTCCCCGACAGCCCATAATAGCCCATCCCCTCTCCGCGCCGGGATGCCGGAATTAAATCGGTGGCGATGGTTCCCGATGCGGTGGTGGAAAGGCCCCAGCCCACCCCTTGGACAACACGCATCACAAATAGGAAGGCAATGCTTGTCAGGAAGCCAAAGGATCCCACTGATAGGACAAAAATGGCCAACCCCAATAAGTATACGAAGCCTCTCCCCTTTGTCTCCAGTGCTTGCCCCGCAAAAGGGCGGAGAAGCAGTGCAGAAAAGGTAAAAATACCAATGACGAAACCTATTAACTGGTCATTGCCACCTAGTTTCTCAACAAAGAGCGGAATTGTTGGCAAAGTCATTTGAAATCCTAGGAAGATAAAAAAATTAGCAAATATAATAAGGACAAAATCCTTTGTCCAAATTCTCTCTTTCAGTCTTTCCTGCTGATTATCCATAAAGATTGTTAGACGTCCTCTCTTTTTTCTATGTTTCCCTATATATAACGAAAAATCGTTTCTACTAGAGCAGAAACGAAATTTCACTTTTTATTTATTTCACTTGAGCCGCCGCTTGGACAACTCGTTTCATCGCTGCAATTTGCCCTAAATGCATGGACTCATGGAAGATGGCAAAGCTCGTCAATTCGCCGTACGTTTCTTGGCCAAGAAATGGTGTTTTAAGTTTCTCTGCGAAACTTTCAACCGGAATTTCTTGAATTCGTTCAAATTGTTCCTTTAACTGAACCGTCAATTCCTGGACAGATGGGACTTCACCATTCCAATCAGCCGGTTTTGTACCGTTGCCAAATAGTTCTAAATAATTGGCTGGTAAATTAGCTGACTTTTTCGGAAAGCCAAACATAAATTGTTCGGCAACAGTTAACACATGGCCCACATGCCAGTGGATTGTATTATTGAATCCTTCTGGCTGGATATCTACAATGTTTTGATCCAGCACCTCTACATTTTTTAGCAGGTAATTCCTCGCTGTTGCAAAACTTTTTAATAATACCTCACTCATCCCTTAGCCCTCCAATCATTAATCTAACTTTTATTGTATCCCATTTTTAACCAATGGTTAAGTGAAATGCTTTACATTTCTTCAGGCGCCTCAATCCCTAAGAGACGCAAACCTTCTTTAAGAACGACTGTTACAGAATAAACAAGTGCCAGGCGTGCATTTTGCTCCTCGCTCTGCTCGAGTACTTTAACTTCGGCATAGTATTTATTGAAGACTTGAGCAAGGTCAACAATGTATTTTGCGACTTGGGATGGATCATAATTTTCGCACGCGCGCTTAATGGCGTTGGAGAATTCCATTAACATGCTGATTACCTTCCACTCGTTTTCCCATGTAGTCTGGTATACGGACGCCGGTGCCGATTCCGCCTTCCATCCAGCTTTGCGTAATATTGAGCTGGCTCTCGCAAATGTATACTGAACATAAGGGCCGGTTTCCCCTTCAAAACGAAGCATTTCCTCTAAGGAGAATTCAATATCATTCATCCGGTTGTTTTTTAGGTCGTGAAAAATAACTGCACCGACACCGACCTGTTTGGCCACACCATCTTTGTCTGCCAGATTTGGATTTTTTTCCTCAATATTATGCCGGGCCATCGCGATTGATTCGTTCAAAACTTCCTCCAGGAGGACAACCTTGCCTTTACGGGTTGACATTTTCTTGCCGTCTTTTAGCATCATCCCAAATGGAATATGGACCATTTTATCGGCCCACTCGAAGCCAGCTTTATTCAATACCGCAATCAGTTGTTTAAAATGAAGGCTTTGCTCATGGCCGACGACATATAAGGATTGTGCGAAGTCGTAATTTTCTTTCCGGTAGATAGCAGCCGCTAAATCACGAGTGGCATACAGCGTCGCTCCGTCCGATTTTTTAATGAGGCATGGCGGAAGCTCCTCTTCGGTCAATTCGACAACTTGGGCCTGGTCAGATTCCACGAGCAGCTGTTTTTCCTCGAGAAGCTGGACAACACGGTCCATTTTATCATTGTAAAAAGCCTCCCCGGCATAGGAGTCAAATTCCACGTTCATAAGCTGATAAATTCTTGAGAACTCCTTTAGGGACTCATCACGGAACCATTGCCATAAGAAGTGCGCTTCTTGGTCGCCATCTTCAAGCTTTTTAAACCAGCCGCGTCCTTCGTCTTCAAGAGCCGGATTCGTTTCTGCCTCTGCATGGAATTTAATATACAGGGCAAGCAGTTCCTTGATTGGATTTGCCTTGACCTTTTCCTCATCTCCCCAGCGTTTATAGGCAGAAATCAGCTTTCCGAACTGGGTGCCCCAGTCGCCTAGGTGGTTGATTTTGATTGGCTTGTAGCCGCACTTTTCAACAATTAAGGCAAGCGCATTTCCAATAACAGTAGAACGCAGATGTCCCATGGAAAATGGTTTTGCGATATTAGGAGATGACATGTCAATGGTAACATTGCCACCCTGGCCAAAATCATGGGCACCATATTGGCTTTTTTCAGTCATAATGTTGTTAATGATTTGTTCGGAGACAAGCTTTTTATTTAAAAACACGTTAAGATAGGCTCCGACCACTTCTACTTTTTCAAAAGTGGGAGACGGGATTTTTTCACTTAACTCTTGGGCAATTAAATTCGGTGCCTTACGCTTCAGCTTCGCGAGTGAAAAACACGGGAAAGCTAAATCCCCATGGTCCTGATTTTTTGGTTTTTCAATTAACTGCTCGATATTCTGGGAGGCTAATTCGCCTTCTAATGCTTGATATAAGACTTCTGCAAGCTCTTTCTTAAAATTCATTCCCTATGACCTCCTTCATTTTTCTATAAATGCAAAAAACTCCCGTCTCTATTTAAAGAGACGAGAGTTTGAAATTCCCGCGGTACCACTCTAATTGTTCATACTGAACCGGCTTTGATCTTTGTTAACGGAGGATTCTCCGGCACCCCCTACTATTTTCAAGGGCACTTCTCCAAAGTGCGTTTCATTATCTGCTCCGTATCAGGCTTCCACCGCCCCTGACTCGCTTGAACTTACGAGATAACTACTCTCTTTTTCACCGAATTTATTCGCTTAATTATTGGTTATTATACTGGAATGAAACAGTTTTATCCAGTCCTTGCCGGTGTTTTTGATGAATTTTTCCGTTCTGGAAATTCTATTCGTAAAGGAGGGATTTGTATGGCGAGAAGGAACAAAATTCTTGTCCCAGAGGCGAGAAGCGGGTTGGATCAGTTAAAGGCTAAGGTCGTGCAGGCACAGCGTCCTGAGGATGCCAAATTTGAGGCCGCTGAAGAAGTGGGCGTACCCTTGTCAAAAGGCTATAACGGCAAGCTGACCTCGGAACAAGCCGGCAAGGTTGGCGGCCGTCTTGGCGGCAGCATGGTCCGCGAACTCGTCAAAATGGCTCAGCAAAACCTAAGCAAAAAATAACCCAAACTAAAAGCACTGGAGCACTGGGGCCTGTCCCCCAGTGCTTTATTGCGTTACTTTCCTCTTGGCAGCCCCTTTAACAAAAACACCTTCATAATTTCCGCAATTTGCTCAGAGCTTAACGGGTCATGATTTTTTTCCCAATCCGAAACCAATGCAATATACATTTTTAGCAAAAGAAAGCTAGTTATTTCTGGATTCACCGCTGGGATTGCTCCCTTAGCAATAGCCGTTTCGATTTTTTCCTTTAAATAGCCGATAATTTCGTCCTCCACATGCTGGAGCATTTCCGAAACTGCTAAAGTTCCCATTTCCGCCTCTTCTTGTACCAATTTAATCATTAATTGGTGCCTAGAGCGGAATTCCAGTAAACGATAAAGGGCCCGATGGACATTTTCCGTAAAGGGCAATTCCGGGTTAATGACAGAATCCGCCTCCGCAATCATTTCCTTCACCAAAGAAGAAATAATTTCTTCAAATAACTCCTCTTTATTTTTAAAAAATGTATAAATGGTTCCCTTTCCGACGTTTGCAAGCTTGGCAACTTGGTCCATGGTTGTTGCTTTATAGCCAAACAAGGAAAAAGACTTAGTTGCTGCCTCCACAATCATTCTTCTGCGATCAGGTGCCATAGCGCACATCCTTCTCATTGACTAATTTGGTTCTACGGTCAATTAATATGCTTTTACTATAGCACAGCCTGAATTCGGTTTCAAATTTATCTGGAAGGTTTTTGGAAGGCTGTCAAACTTGCGAAATTTGTCTAGTCAATAATTATAAAATCGTACAGTGTCAATCTCAGACACTCTGCTGTTAAAAAACCAGAGGCGGTTTGCCTCCGGTTTTAATCTTCTTCTTTTTCTCTGGACGTCTTTAAGTTTTTTAATCTTCCGGCATCCTTTAATGCCTTTTTTATAATCAGTTCAATCTGGGCATTCACACTGCGGAATTCATCGTCTGCCCATTTCTCCAAGGCATCATATATTTTCTGATCAACGCGCAGTAAAAACCGCTTCTTATCGGCCACATTATCACTACCTTAATAAATCGATCCTGTATTAATTACCGGCTGGCTTCCCTTATCAGAAACGATGGCAACCATTAAATTATTCACCATTTGCGCTTTCTTTTCCTCATCCAGTTCGACAATTCCTTCATCCTTTAATTGGTCAATTGCCGATTTGACCATGGATACCGCACCTTCAACAATGACCTTGCGCGCTGCGAGGACCGCTTTGGCCTGCTGTCTTTGCAGCATTGCATGGGCAATTTCACTCGAATACGCCAGATGCATGATCCTTGCTTCAATAATCTCCACTCCGGCCAATTCCAAGCGTTTCTGCAAGTCCTTTGTCAACTCGTCACCAACCTCATCCGAGTGCTGCCTTAACGATACTTCATAATCATTGTTGACATTATCATATGGGTACTGGCTGGCGATATGGCGCAGGCCTGTTTCACTTTGCGTATGCACAAACGTTTTGTAGTTTTCAACATCAAAAACGGCTTTGGCAGAATCAAACACCTTATATACAACTACCGCAGCGATTTCGATCGGGTTCCCTTCCAAATCATTTACCTTTAATTTATCACTATTGAAGTTAATTACCCTTAGGGATACTGTTTTTCTTAAGGTTAAAGGAATCGTCAACCAAAATCCTTCCTGTTTGATCACTCCGAGGTAGCGGCCAAATAAAGTAAATACCTTTGCTTGATTCGGCTGAATGACAGTGAACCCGGAAAGCAGGAGAAACAACACCACAACACCAATCACTGCGAGGACAAAAGATACAGGACTTTCAGTTAAGGTAAATTGCCTGAATGCAAATACTACCGCCGCCCCGATTAACAGAAACAATAATACCCCCAAAAATCCATTAATTTTGAACATATCTTTCTCTCTCATCCCAACCACTCCCCTTTTGAAAATTTTTTCCATCTATATCATTATGATATCATTTTGGTATCAAAAGGTGAAGGAATATTTACCTATATTTTTTTACCCCGTTCGCGTTATTTACGGTAACATTTTCACTAACTTTATAGTATAATCCCTTTATCTGGTAGATTCGGAGGTTATAATTTAGCATGTCTATTATGGAAATTAATATTAATGTGTTTCGAATGATTAATAATTTGGGGAAACAATACGACTTTTTGAATCCTCCCATTATGGCTATCGCTGAATACACGCTGTATGTGTTAATAGTGGCTTTAGTGTTGTATTTGTTTACAGGCGGTCGAAAAAATAAAGTGATGGTCATTTGCTCGGTATTCACCTTGTTAATGGCAGAAGGTCTAGGAAAACTAGCAGGAATGCTCCACTCCAATAATCAACCCTTCGCTGAACTGTCCAACGTCAATAAACTTATCGAGAAAGCAGTCGATAATTCCTTCCCTAGCGACCATACGATGATATTTTTCTCCCTATGCGTAACGTTCTGGCTTTTCAGGAGAGGCTGGAGTTTCTTGTGGGTCCTGTTGGCTGTGCTTGTAGGGTTTTCGCGGATATGGGTAGGGGTTCATTATCCAGGGGATGTTTTGGTCGCTGCTATCCTTAGTATCATATCTGCTCTAGTTGTGCACCGGTTCGTTCCGAAACTTAAATTTATGCAAAACATAGCAGGAGAACAAAACATTCCAAACCGGACGAAATATGAAGAGCTTTAATATTTAAATAGCATAAAGAAACGCTTGGATAAAAATCTAGGCGTTTCTAATTGTACTATACTATTCAAACGTTTGATTAAAGCGGTTAGGCTAATGTGTTTACTATTCAAACGTATAATTAAATTTTGTAATGGGGGGAACTTCTGTATTAATGGGGTTCTCCTTTATTTATGATATGCTATTCAATCGTTTAATTAAAAACGGTACTATACTATTCAAACGTTTAATTAACTCAATCAGGGGGGTGACCAGGAATCTCCCTCAGTTTACGAACCTGTTGATCGATAGCGCCTAACACCAAATTGCCAGATTAGCAGGCATGGCAGGATAAACAGGCTGCCCAGTACAGGGAGCAACATAAAGTAAATGGCGCTGCCCGTTGTTTTTCCAAGAAGGTACATAAGCGGCAAATAGTTAACCGTCCCAAAAGGGATGACATAGGTAAAAAAGCGGGTCACCCATTTTTGATAAATATTTAGCGGGTACTGTGCCATCTCCCGGCCGCCGTCGGTAAAAATATTAGCCACCTCCAAACCTTGTACCGTCCAAAAACACAGCGTCGCCTGAAGAATGTAGATGCCTGTGAAAATGAGAACGCCGCTGGTAATCATCAGGAATAGGGTAATGATTTTTGCCGCGGTCCATCCGATAGTGAGATTGTCTAGGGTCCAAGCCAAGACAATTAGACTTTGCAGCAGCCGACCGAATTTCGTGAATTCAAATTTTGACCCAAGGACCTGAAGGAACGTGCTCCGCGGCCTCACCAGCAGGCGGTCAAACTCCCCTCTGACCACCAGCCCCGAAAACGTATCAAACCCCCGGGCAAAACACTCGCTTATACTGAATGCCGAGTGAATTACCGCAAAGCAAAGCGCCACCTCGAAAAATTGCCAGCCTTTTATTTGCCCGAAGCGTTCAAATAATAAGTAAAGCCCTGCAAAAATGGAAAATGGAATAAAGAACTGGCCTATTGTTAACAGCCAAAACGAAGCCCGATATTGCATCTGTGATTTAAAAAGAATTTTTAAATACTTAAAATATAGCCCCACCTTTTTTCACCCGCCTTGGACGACTACTTGATTTAGGATTCTGTTTAGCGCTAGCCTGCCCGACCAAACTAGAACTAGAAGATACACCAGCTGAATGACAATACCGATGAGCGCCTCATGCTGCGGAATGTGCCCCGAGTAAACCCTGAATGGAAAATCGGCGGTCCAGCGAAACGGTAGGACGTAGGCCATTTTTTGGAGCCACCCAGGCATCAACGGAACAGGGATAATTAACCCCGCAAAAAATTCACCGAGCACACTAAATATTAACAGCGAACCGGTTGGTGACATTGTTATAAAAACGGATATATACATGAACATTGAGACCGCCACTAACAGAAGTAGGCCAAGAAGTAATGAGCTTACGAATAAGATAAATGCGGTAAAGCTTGGCGGCAGTGTCATGCTGTAGGGCTTTGGTAAAAAAAAGGCGACCATTAAAATCGGGAAGCAGCGGAGAAGAGCGCTCGAGAGCCGCTGGGCAAGAAGCTTGGCGTACCAAAAGCCATACAATTCACAAGGACGGCAAAGCTCATAGGCAATGTTTCCACTCGTAAACAGTTCAAACAGTTCGGCGTCGCGGAACCATATGGTCACAAAAACAAGAAACGCCTGCTGCAGCCATATGTACGTGATGATTTGTGTTAAAGAGATGGGCGAAGCCGTGACGGCCGATTCATAGAAAGCCTTAAACACCATGATGGTTATCATGCCCCAGAAAAACTGCGTCGCCACCCCGGCGAGCGCGGCCGCGCGATACTGCATGCCCATTAAGAGACGAAGCTTCAGAACCGATGTGTATACTTTCATATTTGATACTCCTCATAAAGCTGGACGATGATATCCTCGATCGGCTGTACTTCAATCGCCACATCCTTTAAATCTACTAGTTTGGTTAATTCAGTGATTACTTGGGACGTGCTTATTTTACCGGTTTCCACACTTATGATTACCCTCTCCGGGGTCCACGAAAGTGTCTGCGTGCCTGCGATTTGAATAGGTTTCTGGACTTTATGATAATCCGCCGTGATTGTTTTTTGCGTTTCATAACGCTTTTTCAATTCCTCTAATTGGCCATCGTATAATAATGAGCCCTTTCCGATTAAAATTACTCTGTCTGCCAGCGCCTCGATATCATTCATATCATGGGTCGTTAGGATGACAGTAACGCCTTTTTCTTTATTAATAGTTTTAATAAATTGACGGACAGCTATTTTTGAGACCGCATCCAACCCTATCGTCGGCTCGTCGAGAAAAAGAATTTTGGGACTGTGAATCAGGGATGCGGCTATTTCACAACGCACCCGCTGCCCCAGGCTAAGTTGTCTTACAGGTGAATTCATGATGTCTTGCAGTTCGAGAGTTTCAATGAGGAGTTCACTAGTAGTTTGATAGTCTTGCTGTGGAATTTTGTAAATATCTTTAAGGAGTTCAAAAGAATCGATCACCGGCACATCCCACCACAGTTGCGAACGCTGTCCGAAGACGACGCCGATATTTTTAACATATTCAACCCGGTCCTTCCAAGGGGTATAGCCCATGATTGAGCAGTGGCCGCTATCTGGAACGAGGATGCCACTCATGATTTTGATGGTGGTCGACTTGCCAGCTCCGTTCGGGCCTATGTATCCAACGATTTCTCCTTTATTGATAGAAAATGAGACATCTTTGAGTGCCTCGACAGTGGTATGTTCCCTTACGAACAGGGCTTTTGCTGCCTGTTTTAAACCAGTGGTCCGCTTGGCCACTTTGTAGGATTTGCTTATGCCTTTTAGTTCAATCAATTAGTTTTCCTCCTTTTTTGGAGTCATGGAGGAAAATAATAACATCCGTCTGTTTGAATTGTCAATAATTTTTGAATGTTAACAAAATATTCACCTCTTGGAGCGGTGGGGTCGGCCGATTCCGTTTAAAATGGACTTGGAGTTTATTTTCTTGAGAAGGATGTGATCGGATGTGAATGTAAAACCGCTCGCTGAATCGAAGAGATTTAAAATTTACCGTTCACTAAACACGAGGATGGAGTTGCTGCCAGATGATAGGTGGAGTTACCAAAAATTAAAAAGCGGCTTCGAAGGTGAGATGTTTTTTAAGTCATTAACGGATAATCTTCAATGCGACTGTTATGTGTTAAACGATTTACTATTTGAATTAAATGGCAATACGTTCCAAATCGATTCATTGATTATTTTTCAAGATATTATCTCTTTGAATGAAGTTAAAAATTTTAGAGGGGATTATTTTTATGAAGGTGGTAAGTTCTATGATTCTAATAGAAAAGAACGAAAAGACCCCTTAGTCCAATTGGAAAATTGCGAGTCTATGTTTCGCCAATTACTGCAAAAACTTGGCTTTAAATTCATTGTTGTAGGAAAAGTTGTCCACGTGAACCCCGAATTTACCCTTTACCAAGTTCCTCTAAAGGTCCCGATCATTTTTCCAACTCAACTTAATACTTATATGCGGAAATTAGAGGCTGCTCCTGCGGCGCTTAATAGCAAACATCGGAAACTCGTAGAAAAATTATTAGCTCTTCATCTGGCGGAGAACCCGTATACCAAATTGCCTGCCTATGAGTATGGCAAAATTCGGAAAGGCCTTACTTGCGCGAAGTGCTTATCTTTCGAGGTTTCAGTTGTGGGTCAGCGGTGTGTTTGCGGTGATTGTGGGCATGAGGAAAAAGTTGAGTCGGCGGTGCTGCGGCATGTGGAGGAGCTGCGGCTGTTGTTTCCGGATTTAAAGATTACTACTAATTTGGTTTATGAGTGGTGTGGGGGGATAGTGGATAGAAAAAGAGTACGCAGAATTCTGTGTAAGCATTTTGATATAGTCGGGGACCGAAGATGGGTCTATTTTGTGCAGAAACAACAATAGAAACGATATTTTTGCTTTTTTGAAAAGGTAGTTTAATAATGCACGATCCCCTTTTTTGGGGATTTTGTTTTTTAAGGGCATTTTAATAGACATTTTCACTCTTCCACTCGACCGTTTTGTCCTTTAGACGCCTTTTATTGGACTGTTCCTCTCTTCCTCTCGGCCGGTTTGTCCTTTAGGCGCCTTCTATTGGACTGTTCCTCTTTTCCTCTCGGCCGGTTTGTCCTTTAGACGCCTCCTATTGGACTGTTCCTCTCTTCTTCTCGACCGATTTGTCCTTTAGACGCCTTCTATTGGACTGTTCCTCTCTTCCTCTCGGCCGGTTTGTCCTTTAGACGCCTCCTATTGGACTGTTCCTCTCTTCCTCTCGGCCGATTTGTCCTTTAGACGCCTCCTATTGGACTGTTCCTCTCTTCCTCTCGGCCGATTTGTCCTTTAGTGGCCTTCTATTGGACTGTTCCTCTCTTCCACTCAACCGATTTGTCCTTTAGACGCCTTCTATTGGACTGTTCCTCTCTTCCTCTCGCCGGTTTGTCCTTTAGAAGGTCACTTCCCCTTTTGCCTTGGATGGTTTTGATTTTCATAGACCTAAAAACAAAAAAACTGGCAGCCACTCCCCACAAGTAGCTGCCCTAAAAAATTCAAAGATACAACCCCGCCAAAAAGATCCCCAAAGCCTTCTCATAAATTTCATCAAACTGCGAAAGGGGCAGTGGATTCACCCCGTGGCCAAGTTCGACCGTGAAGCCTGGCCGCTGCCAATCCTGAATGAACCAGTCTTTGTAGCCAGCATAGCTCTCGAGGGTTTTAACAGGTTTATACCCGCTTACCCTGCTTAACTCATTGACCATCCCCTCGGATACCGGCGGTTCCATGTTCTCAAAGCCCCAATAGATTTCCTCGCCCTGGGTATGGAAGGCAAAGACTCTGGCATAATCGCGGTTCCGGGTTAAGTCTGCCATTGCGATAGCTTCCGGTTCTGACAACGGCTTCTCGCCGCCATAATCGCGCGGGCCCGGCTCTTTTGGATTCCGTGCCCGTTCCAGCTCCCAGCGTGCCGGGAACTGATCATTCAAATCGACACCCCGGATATTCGCTTTCCAGCCGGAAAAATCCGTGCTTCCTTTGTTGAATTCGACGACTCTATTTTTCCACTCAGGATTTTCAGGTGGTCCATGCAAAACGAGATTAACCCCATCCGGATTGACCATAGGCACCACCGATAAAGCGGTTTGCTGATACAATCTGGACATCTCAAGGCCGCGGATCGGATTTTGATTAGTCAGCGACAACAGGTAATCGTTTAGAAATGTCATTAACACGGCTGTCGTGATCCACTCATTGGCATGAAAGGATGCGTTATAATGAATTCTCTTTGATCCCTTGCCTATCCGCAGTTCAGATAACTCGTTGCTGAGAACCGATTTCCCGATTGTGTTTAGCTCCATAAATGGATACACACTCTGCAGCCGTCCTATATCCTTCGTCAACAGGATGAAATCGTAATTCTGCTTTCCTTGGACCAATCTCCAGGTAATCCTGAGCGGTACTTTTATCATTTGCCCAATCTGAAGCTGGTTCGGGTTAATATGTTGATTAACGAGTAATAATGCATCCACACCCAGATTCCGATGGCGGGCAATCGCCCATAAGGAATCACCCTGCTGAACCTGGTAGTCCTGTGCAACAAAGCCAGGAATTCTAATTCGCTGTCCGACGGAAATTTTATCGGGGTCAATGTCCCGATTTGAATCCAAGATAAGCTGTAAATCTAGATGAAACAATTGGCTGTAGTACCATAAAGAGTCCCCACGCCTAACGATAATATCCATGCATGCCTCCTACAGCTAAAAATTGGTATCAATAAAAATGTATGCAGGCATTCCTGAAATATTAATTTGCCTCCAGTTATTTATGCACAGCCAGATGCGCAAAGTGAAAATGGTCAAAGGCGTGGAGACTATCTTCCCTGTTGGAAAAATATAAATCTTCGATATTAGCGGGAGCCAGGTTTTCATACACGAGCATATTACAATTCTGCAGTTCGAGGTCCAGTTCCAACGGGTCAAAGCCTGTTTTCATTGGTTCTCCCGTTTGAGCAGTAATTTGCCGCATCTGAATCAGTCTTTTGGAGGCAAACTGGTCATCAAACGCAGCAGCATCTAGGTAATCGAATACGAAAGAAGTTCCCTTTACAGACATTCCTGAAATGGTCGACAAAAGTTGAAAAAAGTCTTTTTTCTCGAGGTACATCACCACACCAAGCAAACTAAAAAAGCTTAATTTTTGCGGATCATAGCCGTGTTTTTTGAGTTCGTTTTGAAGTGAATTGTGTTTAAAATCTACGGGGACAAATTTTACGTTGGCTGGCAAGTCAATGTCTAGTTCTTGAAGCCGATTTTGTTTAAAGGCTTGGGTTGCGGGATGGTCGACTTCATAGATGGTGAAATCTTCGGGTAAATCCAACTGCCTTAATGAAAAGGTATCAAATCCTGCACCTAAAATCACATATTGCCGAACACCGCGTTCAATCGCTGCCATTAGCGCATCCTCTGCATATCTTGCCCTGCTGACCAATTGCGGAACCGTCTGATTATTCATGACCCAGGCTAATTTTTCCTCAAAGGCAGTCAATTTTGTACCTGGATCAAAGAAGGCAATGGCGTTGGCCCAATTGGCGCCAATCAATTGCTTTTCCTCCTCAAGCAAAAGGGCATTGGCCATATTGTCTTGAAAAATTGGCTGGCTTGATGCAGCTGCATGATAGCCTCTGGCAAAGCAGCTTACTAACGCGGTCAAACTTTCCTTTGTTTTTTCCAAATTAATTCCCCCTTCTTTTAAAAAAGAAAAAACCCCCAGCAAAAAAATTCGCTAGGAGTTAATAGTAAGTCATCCATCAATACGTGTCAATTACGCAATATTCCATTATAACATAAAAATTTTTATTTGTCAATACATATTTTACTTAAGTTCAAATGAAGCTGACAAAGGAACATTGTCGAATATCTTCCCTGGATTTAAGATATTGTTAGAGTCAACCATTGTTTTTATTCCCTTCATAATGGAAAGAGTGTCCCCATGTTCCTCTTGAAGGAATTTCTTCTTGCCAAGGCCAATCCCGTGCTCACCTGTACAGGTTCCCCCTTTGGACAGGGCATACTGAACGATTTGCGTATGAACCTCCTCGACCTGCTTCATGTGCTCTTCATCCTGCGTGTCCACCGAAAAAACGGCATGGTAATTCCCATCGCCAACATGGCCGAAAATGACAGCATCAATTCCATACTGGTCAACAATTTTTCTAGTATATTGTAAGGCATCGGAAAGCTCCGATAACGGTACGCATACATCCGTTACCATATGCCCCTTACCTGGATTCGCGGCGATGATGGCCAGAGCAGCCTGGTGGCGCGCCTCCCAGAGCTGTGCTCTTTTAATGGAATCATTTTCGAATTCAAAGGTGACACATTGCTCATCCTTGATAATTTCTTGGACGATTTCGAGGCTGTTGGTGACTTCCGGTTCACTGCCGCTAAATTCCATAAACAGCGTCGGTTCCTCCCGATATGATGTGTTTTTAAAGGCATTAACGGCTTGGATTGTTTTTTGATCAACGAGTTCAATCTTCCCAATCGGCAGGCCGGCTTTTAGAAGTACAGTGGCCGCTATTCCCGCTGCTTCAATCGATGGGAATGTTGCTTTGATATCAATGGTGGTCTCAGGGATGCCTTGCAGCTTCAGGATAATCTCTGTAAATACTCCCAGTGTTCCTTCCGAGCCGACAAATAAACCGGTTAAGTTGTATCCTGCTGATGATTTATACGAATATCCTCCAGTGCGAATGGAGGAACCGTCTGCCAGGACTAGCTCCAGTCCGAGAACCTGGTCCCGCATGACTCCATACTTAACTGTATTCGTCCCACTCGCGTTGGTAGCCGTCATGCCGCCTATCGTCGCATCTGCCCCCGGATCGACCGGAAAGAAGAGTCCATACTTTTTCAACGCTTGGTTTAGCTGATTTCTCGTAACCCCCGGCTGAACCGTGACAATAAAATCATCAGGGCGAACGGAGATAATTTCATTCATCAACGTAAAATCAAGACTAATGCCGCCGTTTAAAGGGATGATATGCCCCTCAAGGCTCGATCCCGCCCCAAACGGAACAACCGCAACCTTATTTTCATTTGCAAACCGCATGATACGGCTGACCTCTTCCTTAGAAACCGGGAAAACCACCACATCAGGCATCCGCGGCGAGTGATACGAAATCCCCTTGCTATGCTGCTCCAACACCGCCCCATTCACACTAACCCGCTCAGCATCCCCAACAATCCTTAACAACTCATCATACAGCCACACAACCTAGCCCCCCTCACAAACTCATAAATTCACAAATTCACAAACTATCACCCACGGCGGACAAATGTCCGCGCGCGGTGCCTGACTCCATATTAATTCACCCAATCAAATTATCGCCCTTCCAGGATGAATAGTTCCGGGTTTCCGATTAGGGTGCCGATTTCTTCCATGAAGGCGTTGGCAGGGCCCCCGTCGATGACGCGGTGGTCGAAGGTGATGGACATCCCCATGACTTGACCGATGACGATTTGGTCGTCCAGGACGATTGGTTTTTTCTTGATGCTGTGGACACCCAATATGGCGACTTCTGGATAGTTGATGATTGGAGTGGCAAACCAGCCGCCATTTCCGCCTGTACTCGAAATGGTAAATGTACTGCCCGAAAGCTCATGCGGTTTTAATTTTCTTTCTCTCGCCCGCTTTGATAGGTCTTGAAGCTCCGCTGCTATTTCCAAAATCGTCTTTTGGCCAGCATGTTTGATGACCGGGACGAGCAAGCCGTCATCCGTGGCCACGGCAACCCCAATATGAATGTTTTTCTTATAGATAATTTCCAGCTTCTCATCGTCTACCGTTGCGTTAAAGATAGGATACCGGCTTAGTGCCTTGGCTGCGGCCTTCACGAAAAACGGAAGATATGTAAGCTTGACTCCGGCCCTTTCAGCATGCGGCTCCAGCTGTTTCTTTAATTCAACAAGCTTAGTGACAACGACCTCGTCCATCCCGCTGCAGTGGATGGCTGTGGATTTTGATAGTTTCATGTTTTGATAGATTTTTTTCCTTAAGCCCCGGATCGGCTGCCTTACTTCTTCTTCAGGCCCAACTGCTGTTTCACGTTCTGATAGAGATTCCATAGGCTGGGCGGATACCGCTGGAGCATCCTGCAATTCGAAAGTCGCAACAGCCGCCGCTGCCTCCTTCTCTGCAAGCGTCTTGAAGTTCCTGACGTCCTCTTCCGTCACCTTTCCGCCTTTTCCTGTTGGCACAACCTCGGTAATATCGATACCAAGTTCCCTTGACAGCTTTCTGACAGACGGTGCCGCAATGACGCGTTTTTTTGGTAAAATACCTACTGAATTTTGCTGTAAATTATGTTGAGTAAATGAATTGGTTTGTGTGGAGACTTGTTTCGTGTGTTCAAATTGTGTGGATTCTCGTTGTAATGTATTGATCCCGTTTGAGCCTTGTTGGATGGATTCATGTTGTCCTGACGTTTTACTAGCTGAGACCAGCACTCCCGCTCCAGCCTTTACGTCCTCAAGAACTGTGAATAAAACTTCGCCGACCTTAACAACCTCGCCGACTTCCGCGCCGAAGGATTGTACTACTCCCCCGACTGGTGACGAAATTTCCACCACAGCCTTATCGGTTTGCACCTCTACGATGTTTTCATTTTCCCTTACATAGTCACCGGCTGCCTTAAACCATGTCAAAATCTCTGCTTCGTGTAAGCCTTCGCCAATATCAGGAAGACGGAATTCATAAGCCATATTTTTATGCCACTCCCATTTTTGAAAAATTAATGTGCTAATACCTCTCTAATCCCTTGGCTGATTCTGTCTGCATTTGGAAGCCAGTCTTCTTCCACTGATGGCACCGGATATGGCGTGTCAAAGCTTGTAACCCGCACAATTGGCGCCGACAGATGGAACAACGCCTTTTCGTTAATCATTGCGGAAATTTCAGCACCCGGTCCTCCGGTTTTCACCGCCTCATGAACAATCATGGCCCGTCCTGTTTTTTGCACGGAAGCAATGATGGTATCCTCGTCTATCGGCGACACCGTCCGCAGGTCAATAATCTCAATCGAAACAGGCTGCTCCTGCTCCCACTGTTCAACTACCTTGCTTACGAGCGGCACCGTCTGTCCCCACGTAATTACCGTTAGGTCTTCGCCATCTTTTACAACCTTGGCTTTGCCAATCTCAATGATGTAATCATCTTCCGGCACTTCCTGCTTGAAAGCACGGTATAACTTCATCGGCTCCAAAAATAAAACAGGGTCATTATCGCGGATAGCCGCTGTTAACAGCCCCTTGGCATCATAAGGGGAACTTGGCATTACCACTTTCAGCCCCGGTGAATGCAAAAATAAACCTTCTAAACTATCAGAATGCAGCTCCGGAGTCTTGACTCCCCCGCCATACGGTGCACGGACAACCATTGGCGCACCCAGCACCCCGCCAGACCGGAAGCGAAGTCTCGCTGCCTGTGCTGCCATTTGGTCCATCGCTTCATAAATAAACCCGAAGAATTGGATCTCCGCCACCGGGCGCAAGCCCCTTGCTGCCATGCCGACTGCCGTGCCGACGATTGCCGATTCCGCAATTGGCGTATCTACTACCCGATCTTCTCCAAAAATAGCCTGCAGACCGTCAGTTGCCCGGAACACACCGCCGTTTTTTCCAATATCCTCTCCCAAGCAAATGACTCTCGGGTCTCTCTCCATTTCCTTCTTTAAGGTAAAATTAATTGCCTCTATCATTGTCATCGCGGTCATTATTTCAAAACCCCCTCTGATGAAACAGATTGCTGCTGCTCAGTAAGCTGGCTGGTCTTTTTCTCATAAACAATTTCAAATATATCTTCCACTTTGCTTTTCGGAGTATTTGTAGCCATTTCAAAGGCCTCTGTGACCTTTTGCTCTGCTAGCGCAAATTCTCTCTGTTCCAGTTCTTCGTTCCAGATTCCTTTATCTAGCAAAAACGCCTTTATCCGCTTGAGCGGATCCTTGGCGAGCCACTCATCTACATCACATTTATCCCGGTATTTCGTCGGATCGTCCGCTGTTGTATGTGGGCCCTGTCTGTATGTAACAGCTTCAATTAAAACAGGCTGTCCACTTCGTGCCCTTTCTAACGCCTGCTTCATAGTCGTATAAACCGCCAGGACATCGTTGCCATCTACCTGGATTCCGGTGATTCCATAGGCAACCGCCTTTTGGGCAATCGTTCCGCTCGCCGTTTGTTTTGATCTTGGAACACTGATGGCCCACTGGTTATTCTGAACGAAAAAGACCATCGGAAGCTTGTAAACACCGGCAAAGTTGAGGGCCTCGTGGAAATCACCTTCGGAGGTGCCGCCGTCACCGATGTAGGTCACACTGACACTGTTTTCACCTTGGTATTTACCTGCCCAGGCCCCGCCTACAGCATGAAGGCACTGCGCACCGATGATAATTTGTACTGGAAAAACATTGGCCCCTTCGGCATCCGTTCCCTTTAAATGCCCCATCGTATAAAGGAAAAAGTTTTTCATTGGGAATCCGTGAACAAAAAGGGCCGCCCCTTCCCGATAGCTTGGATAAATCCAATCCTGCTTTTCTAGTGCGAAAGCGCTGCCAACTTGCGCCGCTTCCTGCCCGCTTAACGGTGCATATGTACCAATTCTCCCCTGCCTCTGAAACTTTAAGGCTCTTTGGTCAAATACTCTTGCTTGCACCATCCATTTGTACATCGAAATTAACTCGTCATCACTTACCTCAGGCGCCCCGATTGTCAGCTTTCCGTTTTCATCTAAATACTGAACCCTGTTAACTGGCAATTCATTTGGTTCAATCCACATATAAGTACCTCCTTTTAAAAATCTCCCTAATTCCACCTGCTGGCATTTGTCCATGCTTGCGACTAGCATATATGCCCTCTATGTTTTTGTCAATACAGTTGTTCGAAGGTTCAGAAAATACACTTATTTTTAAAAAAGCAGGAGCATTGCTGCGCTCCTGCCTAAATTGTTATTTATTTTGGTTTAATTGATTAATAAATTCCCTCATAAAGCCAGGCAGGTCTGGCCAGGCATGGCCGGAAACGAGATTTCCTTGAACATGGAGATGGTTTTCAATATAAGTCGCTCCTGCCGCTTCCACATCTGGTTTGCAGGCAATATAGGCAGTTAACTCGCGTCCTTCCATATACTTGCGTACAGTTGTTAGCACGAGACTAGCATGGCAAATGGCACCGACTGGTTTGTTTGCCTCAAAGAAATGGGCAACGATTCGCGGCACATTCTCATTTAAGCGGATGTATTCCGGCGCCCTTCCCCCTGGAATAATCAGCCCGTCAAATTCCTCAGGATTTACATCCTCAAAAGCAGTTTGGGCTTCGATTAAGTATCCTTTGCTTTCCGTATAAGTATCCCAGCCGATAAAATCATGAACGACCGTCTGTAGCTTCTTTTTCGAAGGAGCTGCGATTTGCACCTCAAACCCTTCTTCCAAGCAGCGAAAATATGGATAATAGACTTCCAGCGCTTCTACAGCGTCCCCTGCTAAAATCAGTACCTTTTTAGACATTGAAAATTCCTCCTCTCTAAAAATAGGGCCATTGCCCTTTATTTATATATTCTGAATCTCGAATTCTATTTCCTTCCAATTGGATGTTTTTTAACAATTAAAAAGAGCAGGAGTTTAAGCCCCCTGCCCCGCCTTACACCTTTCCGACCATCCCTCTTTTCCGCCAATAAAAATAAAAAACAACGCACAGGATGAGTGCCAACAAAATAATGTAAATACTGTATTTAGATAAATATCTCTCAACCAAGATCCAGTCCTGCCCAAGTTTTTTTCCTAATGTAATGAATGTAAAGGTCCACAATAGTGCACCGCTATAAGCATAAACGGTAAATTTTTTAAATGGATATCTATTTATTGCAGCCACGTAGGCTACCAGGTGGCGGATTCCTGGAATAAAGTAGCCGACCAATAAAAGAGGCGGTCCAAATTTTTCAAAAAGCCTTCTGGTTCGATTGATTTTGGTTTCGGTAATATGTATTTTTGGACCGTACTTCAATAACAGAGGCAACCCGAATTTATATCCAATCAAGTAGCTTAGCGAAATTCCTCCGGCTGCACCGACGAAAGCGCAGACCAATGAGTTAAAGTAAACCATTTTTCCTTCGTAGATGTTATAACCAAGGTAAGTTAAGAGAACCTCATCAGGTATTGGAAGTCCGATGATGCCGCCTATTAATGCGATAATGATGCCAAAATAGCCATAATGCATGAGCAAATGATCAATATGGTGCTCCACTCTAATCCCCGCCTATTTAAAACAATTCAACATTCTTTATATTGATATTAAACCGCACAAATCATGCATTTAGCAAATCCATTTATCCCTCATATAATCTAAACAAACCTTGAATAGTTTTACCAATAATTAGGGTAATCTATTTTTTAAAAAGAAGAAAGAGATGAAGCCAATGCTTTTCAGACTATTTCTATTGTCCGTTACTTTGGTTATAACAATGTCCTTTACTCAATCTATCAATGGGCAAGAATTGAAACATATGAACCTTCATTATGGTGCGGATGTGAAGCAAACATTAGACATTTATACACCAAGTGGTAAAGAGAGCATAAATCACCCGGTTATCATTTATGTCCATGGCGGCGGCTGGATGCGCGGGGATAAATCTAATGTCTCGGATAAGCCCTCTTTTTACACAAACATGGGGTATGTATTCATATCCGTTAATTACCGGCTCCACCCTAATGCAACGTACAATGACATGGCGAATGATATCTCTACCGCGGTGAAATGGGTTTACGACCGTGCTGACCAATATCATATAGATAAACAACGGTTCAATTTGATGGGTCACTCTGCAGGCGGACATTTGGTCATGCTCATCGGTACGGATCATAGCTATTTGCAGCATGCGGGGATACCAGCAAACACAGTACAATCCATAGTGAACCTGGATGGACCAATCGACTTAGTGAAGTTTCTCCCTAAAAATGAGCAATATAAAGAGGTTTTTGGATATGATCGTAACGCATGGATGGAGGCATCCCCTGCTGCTAATGCTGTTAATCAACACTTGCCGCCCATGTTGTTGGTTACCCAAAACAGAAATAGCGTTTTTGATTTTATAGAAAAAACAAAAAACGCCGGCAATTCAGCAGATATATTTGTAACCCATTCATTAACACATCGGGAGATTACCAAGCTGCTTGGTTCAAATAATAACTCGGCTGAAGCGATGAGTTTGACTAAAGCAGTGGAGGATTTTCTGAAGACTAATAACTCAATGTAAGGGCGCTTTTGGATAAAGGGTAAGCTGAGGCTTACTTTTTCTTTGTTGTTATTTACTCGCTTTTAGATATTGAGGTAGAAGAACCGTCCCCACGTCTCAAAGATTTACATTGTCTTTACTTTAGATTTACATTCCCCTAATAAAGGATTAACAATTTGTATGTATTCTTGAATGGGGGTGTATTATGAAAACTAAAGTACTTGTTGTAGATGATGAACAGTCTATTGTGACGCTTCTTCAATATAATTTGGAGCAGGCTGGTTTTGAAGTTATAACAGCGATGGATGGTGAAGAAGGAAAACTGTTAGCGGAACAGGAGTCACCGGATATTATCGTTTTAGATGTAATGCTTCCAAAATTAGATGGAATGGAAGTATGCAAACAGCTTCGTCTGGAAAACATCAAGACTCCTATTATCATGTTGACAGCAAAAGATGATGTATTCGATACCATATTAGGTCTTGAGCTTGGCGCCGATGATTATATGGTAAAGCCATTCAGCCCGCGAGAAGTAATTGCCAGAGTAAAAGCGATCTTAAGAAGAATCCAGGCCCAAGCGGAGCAATCTTCTGAAAAGACTAATGAGGAGCAACAGGAAATAGTAATTGGTAACTTAGTCATCCATCCTGAACGATATGAAGCCTACCTTCAGAAAAGACCGCTATATTTAACATTAAAGGAATTTGAATTGCTTCTATTTCTAGCCCAAAATAAGGGTCGAGTGTTAACACGGGAACAGCTGCTCAGTGCTGTTTGGAATTATGACTTTGTAGGGGATACTAGAATTGTCGATGTAAACATCTCGCATTTAAGAGAAAAAATAGAAGAGGATACAAAGCGGCCAGTTTATATTAAAACGTTACGTGGACTGGGCTATAAACTTGAGGAGCATAAAGACGAATGACCATATTTAGGACAAGGTTAGTAATGGCATTAATCACCCTAATCAGCCTCGTATTAGTGGGTTTAGGAATATTGCTTGGTGAGCTGCTTAAAAGCTTCTATATAGAATCAATGAGCGATGGCCTAAAAATGGAAATCATATGGGGCATTGCCTTATTCCTTGTCATTGCCGTAGTAGTCATCATTTTTCTAGGAATAAGAATTACCTCAAAGTTTACAAAACCAATTGTTGAAGCAACAGATGTAGCTATTGAACTTGCCAAAGGAAATTACCGGGCAAGAACAAACATAGATCGGCTGGACAAAACAGGCATGTTGGGCACATCCCTTAATAGACTTGCCCAAAACCTTCAAGAACTTGTTAAATCCCAAGAAATGCAGCAGGAGCAGCTTAAGGTATTGATTGAAAATATGGGAGCGGGTTTGGTCCTAATTGATAGCAAGGGTTATATTAATTTAATAAATAAAGGATTTATTGATATTTTTCAAGTAAGCCAAGCCGATTATTTAAATAAGCTTTATTACGAAGTCATCGATCAGGAAGAAATTCGTGATTTAGTGACTGAAGTTTTTCGGATAGAACAAAAGGTAAGTAAACAATTACTCATTCCATTATTTATTGAAAGAAGATATTTTGTTGTATACGGCGTGCCGATTATTGGAACAAATCATGTTTGGAAAGGTGTTTTGCTCGTCTTTCACGATATTACAGAAATTAAAAAGCTTGAGCAAATGCGAAAGGATTTTGTCGCAAATGTTTCACATGAATTAAAAACCCCGATTACATCGATTAAAGGTTTTACTGAAACTTTGTTGGATGGTGCTATGAACAATCAAGAGACGTTAGAATCGTTCCTGTCTATTATTTTAAAAGAAAGTGAACGGCTCCAATCACTCATACAAGACCTTTTAGACCTTTCGAAAATAGAGCAGCAAGGCTTCAAGTTAAACATACAGAAAATCGATTTATTTAAATTGCTTGAAGACGTTATTACACTCCTCCAAGGGAAGGCTGAGGAAAAGACCATTAGTCTCGAACTTCTTTGTCCAGAGGAACACGTACAAATACATGGGGATGTAGATCGGCTGAAACAAGTGTTTATCAATTTAATTGGCAATGCCATTACCTATACACCAAGCAATGGGAATGTAGGGGTAATCCTTCTCGAGCATGGTGAAACTGTCCGTGTTCATGTTAAAGATACAGGCATAGGAATTAAAAAAGAAGAGATCCCCCGTATTTTTGAGCGGTTTTACCGCGTCGACCGTGCCAGGAGCAGGAACTCAGGCGGCACAGGTCTTGGCCTGGCCATCGTTAAACATTTAATCGAAGCCCATCATGGTCAAATCAGTGTAATAAGTGCTCCTGGTGAAGGAAGCGAATTTATTATTGAACTTAAAAAATAATTGTTGTTTATTATTGAAGAAACAGTTCACTTTCCTGAACTGTTTTTTTCTTTGGTTCCATTTGAGATAAGGTTTTAACCTAATCTTTTCATTTCCTTAACAAAACTCTAATACGCACTTAACAAGTATTTTGTTTAATTGAATAGGAGAGTTTAATTTTTCTATTATACGAGGAGGGTCATCCTAATGAAAAAGATGTACTTTGGAAAGAAATATCCTACTATAGCTCTTGCTCTTTCATTAACAATTCCTGCCTTAACACCAGCGGCAGCTGCATCCAATAATCAAGTAAAAATTGATTCTGTTAAGTTTAACGGAATGCCAGCACCTACTACTATTGATAAAATGGTAAAAACGTACACCGAAGCAACAGTAGATGTAAAATACAGCAATGGTGAAGTAAAGAACTTCCCGCTTACTTATAAGAAACTATTTAAATCTGAAGATAAAGTGGCTATCAATAAAGGCGAGCTGATTCCTGCTGGTACTCCGATTGATGTAAACGGAAATCCGATCATGGATACTAGTGTAGAAGGGAATCCAACGTACTATGTATCCGATGCTCCTGATTCTAATAGTTTATTAAAGCCAATTGCGGGAAAACAATACATGGTCACCCATTATGAATACCAAACAATTGATGCTGCTGGCAAATCCGCTTATGGAATTGTTCCTGCATCCATGTCCCTGACAACTCTTGACCAAAATAATAAAACCGGTGAACTAACAACGAAAGAGGTAAAGAAGATTGATTTTTCGAGCGTAAATGGCCTTTGGATTCCATGTAATGGATCCCTATCACCTTGGAATACCCATTTAGGTTCTGAAGAATATGAGCCGGATGCCCGCAGTTTTGAATTGGATTCAACATCTTATGCCAGAACTCAGGTAGAAAGCTTTGCAAAGCTTTATTTCGGGGATGCTTCAAAGGCAAATCCATATTTCTATGGATTCATTCCTGAAATTACTGTAAACAAGGATGGTTCTACTTCGGTCGAAAAACATTATAGTGCTGGACGTTTCTCGCACGAAGTAATGAAGATGATGCCGGATAAGCGTACTGCCTTCTTCGGAGATGACGGATCCTATACGACGTTGTTTATGTATGTAGCAGATAAAGCGAAGGATCTTTCTGCTGGAACACTATATGCGGCTAAATTCCATCAAACAGGAACTGAGAATGGCGGTGCTGGAGACTTAGAATGGATTAAACTCGGTCATTCAACTGATAAGGAAGTCAAAGCCATCATCGACAGCGGGGTTAAATTCAGTGATATTTTCGAAACATCCGATGTACCAAAAGAAGGCTTTAAAGCCATTAAGCAATATTCATACGGAAAAACGGAATACTTGAAATTGAAGCCTGGTATGGAAAAGGCTGCTGCGTTCTTAGAGTCCCGCCGTTATGCAGCAATGCTTGGAGCTACAGCTGAATTTAACAAAATGGAAGGCGTAACTCTAAACGAAAAGGACAAGAAAGTATACATTTCGATTTCCGACCAAAGCAAAGGTATGGAGGCAAACTCCGCGGATCCAGTTGATGATATCCATCTTCCAAAAATTAAATCAGGTGTTACGTATCAATTGGATTTAACATCTGGGCAAAAAGACAGTGAAGGGCAAAAAATAAACAGTGAGTATGCAGCGGCTAAAATGTCAGGGCTTATTGCCGGGAAGGACATGCCATCTGCAGATGCATTTGGAAATACAGCAGATGTGAATTCAGTGGCCAATACTGATAATCTAAGCTATTCCGAAGCATTAAGAACATTGTTTATAGGGGAAGACAGCGGAATGCATACTAATAACTTCGTATGGGCCTATAATGTTGATACGAAGGAATTATCAAGAGTTTTATCAGTACCAGCTGGGGCTGAATCAACCGGTTTATTTGCAGCAGATAATCTAAAAGGTCACTCTTATATTATGAGCAATTTCCAACATCCTGGTGATGAATTAGATGCTAAGAATATCACGGCAGTAGATAGGACTGAATTAATAAATGCCATGGAGAAAGAAATTGGTATTAACCGTACCGGTGGAGTTGGGTATATTTCTGGACTGCCTTCACTTGAAAACTTGAAAAAATAAACAGGTAAAGATGCTGATTAAAATCTTACTCCGGTAATCTACTGATTCCCGGAGTTTTTTCAGGTCCATCTAAATGTTAACAATTGTAAATTAAATATAATCTTACTTAAAGCAGGTGCACCCAACATGGATATTCAAGAAGCCAGCCAATTATTTTCGACATTTAAGCGTAGTATCTTTTATTCTTATTTCAAGCACTTAAATAACAGAAGAATGAAGGAGGTTTTGTATTATAAAAGATTGAAGGAATTACAAAAAATAATGAAAAATAATACATTAGATACATTCTTTCAGCCAATTCTTAAGTTACAGTCAGGAGAAACGGTAGGATATGAAGCATTAAATCGCCCTAATGCAACGAACCTATTTCCAAATACAGAAGCGTTTTATGATTTTGTTGGTAAATCTAATCAGGTGTTCCTATTTGAATGTTTTTGCAGAAATATTTCTCTTAAACGGTTTATGAATCGGTTAAAAGGAAGTGTCCGCAATAAGAACTCATTGCTTTTTATTAATATTCACCCCCATGTTTTATTAGATTCCAATTATCATAGCGGCGAAACACTTCAGCTTTTATCCGAGCTTGGAATCGAACCAAACCAAGTTGTTTTTGAATTAACAGAGAGAAGTGCTGTTACAGATTTTGTGCTGTTTGAAAAGGTCCTTTCCAATTATCGTTCCCAAGGATATCGAATTGCCATTGATGATGTGGGTTCCGGGTACAATAGTCTTAAAACATTAATCTATTTAAAGCCTGAGTTTATTAAGCTAGATCGATCATTAATTCAAAACATTGATCAAAATATGGAGCAGCAGCAATTGGTAAAATTAATTATTGAATACGCAAAACAATCTTCTACGGAGATAATTGCAGAAGGAATAGAGAGAACGGAGGAACTGCATTTCATACGTGAACTAGGAGTCCATTACGGTCAAGGCTATGCACTAGGTAAACCACATCAGGAAGTACAGCCTGGGATTCTTCCCAAGTATTCAGTAAATCATCAGAAGGCCATCGTCGAAGGTGAAGCCAGCTAATACATAAAAAAGCATCGTTGGGAAATCCCACGGTGCTTTTAGTTAATTAGATGTTTAAAAAAGGTAAGTGCGTTAGCACTTACCTTTTTTGTGAACATTATAGATTTTTTTGTTTTCCTTCAGCGTCACGTTCTACTTTCATTTTCGTTACAGGAAGGTATCCTTGTTCTTTCAATAAAGTTGTTTGAACATCGTCACTCATTAGGTAGTCAAGGAATGCTTTTGCAATTTCAGTTGGCTCACCTTTAGTATATGAGTGCTGGTATGCCCATACTGGGAATTTACCAGATTGAACGTTTTCTGCAGTTGCTTCAACGCCATCGATTGCAAGTGGAGTTACAGTATCATCAGTGAAGTAAGAGAATGCAAGGTAACCAATAGCACCGTCTGTTTCGCTAATAATCTTTTTAACAGTGTTTGAAGAATCCTCAGTTACGCCTTCAGCAGGTGTTGCACCGTCAAGAGCAAACTTATTGAAAATAGCACGAGTACCTGAAGAGTCAGGACGGTTTACAAGAACGATCTTTTGATCTTTCCCGCCAAGTTCTTTCCAGTTTGTGATTTTACCAGTGAATACTTTGATTAAGTCATCTTTTTTAATATCTTTAATTCCAACTTTAGGGTTAACAGCTGCAGTCATTCCTACAACAGCTACTTTATGGTCTTTAAGTTCGCTTGCTTTATCAGGAATTTTTTCTTCAGCAAAAACGTCTGAGTTACCAATTTGAACAGATCCTTCAGAAACTTGAGATAAGCCTGTACCAGATCCGCCCGCATTTACTTGAATATCAACCTTAGGATTTTCAGCCATAAATTCTTCTGCTGCTGCTGCAACTAAAGGCTGCATTGCAGATGAACCAGAGATAACTAATGAACCTGATAGTTCTTTCTTTTCCTCAGTTTTAGGTGTTTCTTTGCCGGTATTCCCCTCTGTCTTTTCTGTAGAAGCTCCGCCTCCACATGCCGCCATGAATACCATTAATGCAGCAAATAATGTAAGAAGGCTTAGTTTTTTCAAGCTTTTCATCGTATTGGTTCCTCCTCAGGAAGTTTGATTATATTTATTTGCCTTACACATATAAAGATAGTCCAAAAGTATTAACGTGGTTTTAATTGGATGTAAAGGTTATGTAAAGATAAGTTAAATAATGAGAATCATGAATTTACAATACTTCAGGCTGTCGAGAAACTATCGATAGCCTTTTATTTTATCCATTTTCTTTAATGATTCTCCGTGTTAATTTGTTATAGCGTAATTAATAAAAGGCTTTTTCAACAGGCCTGTTAGCAGGGATGATTAATAAAAATTGGATAATTCAGGTTTTGACAAAATAAAAAATTGGCGAGAAAAATACCCTTTCTCGCCAATCTGATGAATTTACTATTCTTTTTTGGATCTAAAAAAAGACGCCAAGTATAACTTTTACTTGAACGTCCTTTTTATATATTTAGAAACTTAAACAAAAACATGAAGATCTTTTACACATCTTTCATACTGACTTAATATACCGATTTTACAATAAGCATGAAAAACAACTTCAACATAAAAGGAGGATATCCATGTTTTTAAGACAGTTTACTAACAATCGCATGATTACTATTGATTATGATACAAATGGAACTTTGAAGATACTGAAAGGTAAAGTTTGCGGTGTTAATTTAAAAGAACAAGTCCTTTTTTTAAAGGATGAAAAGCAAAAGTCCTTTTCAATTAAATTATCAGGTATTAGACATATTCATTAGCTCTATCATCATTCTAACGAACAATCTTAAGCATTTAAATCATAACGTTCCCCAGTCACAAGGTAAATAACATGCTCTCCAATATTAGTTGAGTGATCCGCAATCCTTTCGATATATCTGCATACAAATGCTAACTGATTAATTTGATTAATATGATCTGGATATTTCTGCACATATCCCATAAGCTCTTTTATTAGTTTTCCGTACATATCGTCAACCTTATCGTCTTTCTTAGCACACGTCTTAGCCAGTTCGACATCTTCCGAGAGGAAGGCGTTTAAAGAATCACTTAGCATCTCCAATGCAAGATTCATCATAATTGGGATGTCGACTATTTCTTTAATATGTTTTTCTTTGCCGATATGTACAGTTGATTTTGCAATATTAACAGCATTATCAGCAATACGTTCGACTTCTGATGATATTTTTAGAGCGACAATGATTTTCCGGAGATCCCTTGCTACAGGAGATTCCTTTGCAATTAGGATAATGGCTTTATTATTAATTTCATGTTCCAAATCATCGATGATTGTATCATTTTGAATAATCTCATTTGCTTTATCAATATCTTGATTTATGAGGGCATTAATACTGTCCTTAATGGCATTTTCCGATTTGCGGGCCATTTCCATCAGCATATCTTTTAATTCTTTTAAATGACTATCGAATTTTGACCTTGTATTCACTATTGTCCCCCCTATTATCCAAATCTCCCTGTAATATAACCCTCAGTCCGTTCATCCCTTGGGTTCGAGAAAATCTTTGAAGTTTCATCGAATTCAATTAATTCTCCCATTAAAAAGAAAGCTGTTTTATCCGACACCCTTGAGGCTTGTTGCATATTGTGCGTAACAATGACAATCGTATATTTTTCCTTTAGCTCTAAAATTAATTCTTCAATTTTCAAGGTGGAAATGGGATCAAGGGCGGATGTAGGCTCGTCCATTAATAAGACTTCTGGTTTTGTGGCAAGAGCCCTAGCAATACACAACCTTTGCTGTTGACCGCCCGAAAGCCCGAGAGCAGGTGCATGTAACCGGTCCTTTACCTCATCCCACAAAGCAACGTTCATCAATGATTTCGTGACAATCTCATCCAGATGCTTCTTTTTTTTGATTCCATGGATTCTAGGTCCGTAAGCGACATTATCATAAATTGACTGTGGAAAGGGATTTCCTTTTTGAAAGACCATTCCAACCTTTTTCCGCAATTCTACCAAGTCCAATTTTTCATTTAATATATTGTGGCCATTAAAATTGATTTCTCCCGTCATCTTTACATTCGAAACATAATTAATCATCAAGTTCAACGTCTTTACAAAGGTTGACTTTCCACACCCGGAAGGACCAATCATAGCTGTGACCTCTTTTTTGATAATGGGAAAATTAATATTCTTTAATGCATGATGTTCACCATACCATAAATTAAGGTCCTTTATATCAAATACATTCCTAGTTAAGGTTGCAAACGTCACATCATCCCCCCCTTATCCGAATCTTCCCGAGATATATTCCTCTGTTTTTTTAACAGAAGGATTGGTAAATATCGTATCTGTGATGTCATATTCTATCAAATCACCGCTCAGGAAGAAGGCTGTTTTATCAGAAATACGCGACGCCTGCTGCATATTATGAGTAACAATGATGATTGAATAGTCCTTTTTCAACTCCACGATAAGATCCTCAACCTTGGCATTCGAGATAGGGTCCAGCGCTGAAGATGGCTCGTCAAGGAGCATGACCGTTGGCTTCATAGCAATCGTCCGAGCAATGCAGAGACGTTGCTGCTGCCCCCCAGACAGTGATAATGCGGATTTATGCAGCCGATCTTTTACTTCCTCCCACAATGCTGCTTTCTGAAGACTTTCCTCAACGATTTCATCAAGCCTGCTTTTCTTTCTGATGCCTGCAAACTTCAAAGCGTGGGTGATATTATCGTAAATGGATTTTGGAAATGGGTTCGGCTTTTGAAAAACCATCCCAATTTCTTTCCGTAACGCCACCACATTTATTTGTTCTGATAATATATTTAGGTCATCATATAAGATTTCCCCTTCTGCCCTAGCTCCGGGAATCAAATCATTCATCCTGTTGATACTTCGCAAAAAAGTCGACTTTCCACAGCCGGATGGGCCGATAAGGGCGGTTACTGAATTTTCTTCAATGTCCATGGAAATTCCATTTACAGCTCGTTTTTCGCCATAAAAAATTTCTAAATTTTTTACATGCAAAACCATATTTTTTTGCTGTTTTTCATTACTTTGAGTCATTTCTGTTTCGGCTGGTCTTTGCTTCATTGCTGTCGCCATGTTTTTTCACCTGCTTTTATTTAGTTGCCGTGATTTTGCGATGAATCAAACTTCCAATCCATCTTGCCAATAAATTAAAAATTAATACGAAAAGGACTAAAACGGCAGCCGCACCGCTTGAGACCTCTTCCACATCCGGAATTAAGCCCTGAGTATTGACAGCCCAAATATGTACTGCCAAGGTCTCAGCCGGACGAAATATATTTAATGGGGAAGTGGCAGAAAAGGGATTCCAGTTTGCATAATCAAGTCTTGGTGTAGACAAGCCGGCAGTAAATAATAATGCCGCTGCCTCGCCAAATACACGGCCGGACGCAAGGATGATACCCGTTAAAATAGTGGGAAAAGCGCTAGGCAATATAACCGTTTTAATGGTGTGCCAATGAGTAATCCCTAATGCAAGGCTGGCTTCTTTTAACTCCCGGGGAACAGACCGAATCGCATCCTCACTCACCCGCACAATGACTGGCAGATTGAATACGGTAAGAGCTAATGCCCCCCCTAAAATCGTATAACCCCATCCTGTTAAATTAACAAACATCAATAAACCAAACATCCCAATCACAATCGAAGGAAGAGATGCTAGAACTTCGATACAGGAACGAATAGTATCCGTAAGCTTACCGGGTTTAGCGTACTCTGCCATATAAATGCCTCCGCCTATCCCTAATGGGACGGCAATCACCATCGTTATGACCAAAACATACAAGGAATTGAACAATTGATCGCGGATTCCCCCTCCAGCTCTTACGTTGCTAGAGGGAGTTGTTAGGAATTCTAGCGAAATATTTTTTAATCCGTTAACCAAAATATAGTAAAAAAGGCTAACAAGAATTGCAATGATAATAAGTGCTATGCAATAGAACACACCAGTAGCTATTCGATCAGCAGTTTTCGTATTCATTACAATTTCCTCCTTGCTGATAAATAACGAATAAGGAGAATAAATGCGAACGACATGACTAATAGGATCAATCCCATCGACCAAAGAGTATTATTTTCCACACTTCCATATGTAGTATGACCCATGTTTAACGTAATAATGGTAGTTAACGTGGCAGAAGCATCCAATAAGCTTGAAGGCAAATTCTTTACGTTTCCAATTACCATTTGGACTGCCAAAGCTTCACCAAATGCTCTCGCCATTCCTAATACGATGGCTGTCAATAGTGATGGCATGGCAGCAGGAATAAGTACTTTTTTGATGGTTTGCCAACGGGTGGCACCTAAAGCAAAAGAACCTTCTCTTAAGGCCCCTGGCAAAGAACCCATTGCATCGGTAGCAATGGATGTTACTGTTGGCAAAATCATAATGGAAAGAACAATGGTTCCGGAAAGCAGGCTAAATCCAAGTCCTCCTATATTTTCCCGGATAAAAGGGACTAATACGGAAAGCCCGATGAACCCATATACAACAGAAGGAATTCCAACTAACAACTCAATAACAGGCTGTAATATTTTCCTTCCCCAGGATGGGGCAATTTCCGTCATAAAGATGGCCCCGCCAATCCCTAATGGTGCTGCAACAAGTGCAGAGAGAAAGGTGACGGCAAATGAGCCAAAAATAAACGGCAGTGTACCATATTTCGGATTAGCCTTATCCGTAGGATTCCAAGTCTTACTAGTTATGAATTCGATAAGACTGACACCATCTTTTAAAAAGGATTGGAGCCCTTTTGTCCCTAGAAATATCGTAATGGCAATAGTGGCAGAGATCATAATGACAGCACATAAGATGACCAAGGTCTTTCCCCTAAATTCTCCACCCAGCCAATCTTGGCCGGATTTCAGCAGCCTATCTTTTGCAGAACTCGCTTTTTCCATATTGCACCAACCCCCTAAAACTACGTCATAAGGGGTAAATGTGGTGACACATTTACCCTTTAACTGCCACATTCGACCTATTTGTTTGTTTGATTACCTTTTGCGTCACGTTCTACCTTCATTTTTGTTACAGGTAAATACCCCTGCTCTTTTAACAACTTATTTTGAACATCATCAGACATTAAATAGTCCAAAAATGCTTTTGTCGCACCGCTTGGTTCACCCTTGGTATAAGAGTGTTCGTACGCCCAAACTGGGAATTTGCCTGATTGGACATTTTCATCTGTTGGTTCAACGCCATCAATCGACAGAGGGGTCACCTTATCATCGGTGAAGTAAGAGAATGCCAAGTAACCAACTGCCCCAGCGGTTTCATTAACAATTTTTTTAACCGTGTTGGAGGAATCTTCTGTAATTCCTTCCGCAGGTGTTGCTCCATCTAGTGCAAATTTATTAAATACCGCGCGTGTACCTGAAGCATCTGGACGGTTTACTAAAACGATCTTTTGATCCTTGCCGCCGACATCTTTCCAGTTTGTAATTTTGCCTGTAAAAACTTTAATAAGGTTTTCTTTTGAAATGTCTTTAATTCCGACTCCTGGGTTAACTGCAGCAGTGATTCCAACAACTGCAACTTTATGGTCCACTAATTGATCAGCCGGAATCCCTTCCTTTTCTTCCGCGAAAACATCAGAGTTTCCGATTTGAACAGATCCTTCAGCAACCTGGGATAATCCTGTACCAGACCCGCCCGCATTTACTTGAATGTCTACTTTTGGATTATTAGCCATAAATTCTTCTGCCGCCGCCGCTACAAGAGGCTGCATGGCAGATGAGCCGGAAACGACCAAGGAGCCAGAAAGTTCTTTTCCGGCTTTATCACCGGTATCTTTAGTTGTGTCTTTTTTCGCTCCTCCGCCACACGCAGCCGCAAATATCATCAAAGCTACCATTGTTATCAATAGGCTGATTTTTTTCAAACTTTTCATTGCGTAAATTCCTCCCGGATAAGGTTAGTATTAGGAATAGCATCATTCTTTTTTATAATGCCTCTGCCAAAAATAATTATTTAAGTAAGATAAATATTTTTCATTGCAAGCAGCCTTTACTATCTTTTTCCTAAAATATTCCTTGGCGTCCTGTGAATTTAATTTTTCAAAAAAATGAACATTAGAAGGGAAAATAGATTAAAAAGTAAGAGAGGGATTAGCATGTCCGATGGTGAACAAAACAAAAATGAGGCTAAAGAAGCAAATCACAATTTAAGTGAAGAATTTAAAGATTATAGTGCAAGATATTCTCAGGTAAACACCGAAACAGAAAAGGCAAATCAAGAAATTCAGGAGCAATTTTATGGAGAAAAAGAAAACAACCTGCTTCCTTTTCATGTTGATAGTAACACTCCTCCCATAAAAAAGTAACAAGCCTCTATTGAATCAAGCTATACCTAAAAGCAAAAAAAGACGGTTCCTTTGCTTCAAAAACTGAAGCAAAAGAACCGTCCCCATGCCTTACTCCACTGTTACCGACTTCGCGAGGTTGCGTGGTTTGTCGACGTCGCAGTCGCGGTGCAGGGCTGCGTAGTAGGCAAGGATTTGTAATGGTATGACAGAGATAAGTGGTGTTAATAATTCATGCACTTCTGGAATGACGAAGCTGTCTTCGTCCATGTTAAGTCCGTTCATTGAGATAATGCATGGATTGGCGCCGCGGGCAACAACTTCCTTCACATTGCCGCGAATGCTTAAATTCACGCTTTCCTGAGTGGCAAGAGCAACGACCGGAGTACCTTCTTCAATTAAGGCAATCGTTCCATGCTTTAACTCGCCGCCAGCAAAGCCCTCTGCTTGAATATAAGAAATTTCCTTAAGCTTCAAGGCGCCTTCTAAGCCAACATAAAAGTCAATGCCGCGGCCGATAAAGAAAGCATTCCGTGTAACTGAGAAGAATTCACGGGCAATAACTTCAAGTATTTCCTTAGAGTCACATAGAACATCCATCGCATTAGCAACTAAGCCTAGCTCATGAATCAGATCAAAGCCAACTTCTAAACTGCGGCTCTTGGCTGTCACTTCGGCTAAAATTGCAAGAACTGCCAACTGTGCTGTATAAGCCTTAGTCGAAGCTACAGCGATTTCCGGACCGGCATGCAGCAATAAAGTATAATCCGCTTCACGTGATAATGTCGATCCAGGCACGTTTGTAATCGTCAACGCTGGATAGCCCATTTCTTTTACCTGAACGAGCACGGCACGGCTGTCGGCAGTCTCACCGCTTTGTGAAATGAACACAAACAATGGCTTTTCAGATAAAAGCGGCATATTGTAGCCAAATTCGCTGGAGATATGGACTTCAACCGGAATCTTTGCCATTTTTTCAATGAACTGCTTACCAACAAGTCCTGCGTGATAAGAAGTCCCTGCAGCAATGATATAGACGCGGTCCGCAGCGTTTACAGCATCAATGATGTCGCGGTCAATCACAAGCTTGCCTTGCTCATCTTGATAATGTTGAATGATTTTACGTATAACAGCAGGCTGCTCATCAATTTCCTTCAACATATAGTGAGGATATGTCCCCTTTTCAATATCGCTGGCATCAAGCTCGGCTGTGTATGGCGTACGGCCGATGACTTCTCCATCTAAGTTTTGAATAGTTACAGTATTTTTTGTTACGATGACGATTTCTTTATCCATTAATTCAACAAACTGATCGGTTACTTGAAGCATTGCCATCGCATCGCTTGCGACCACATTGAAGCCGTCCCCTAGGCCGACAAGCAGCGGGCTCTTATTTTTTGCTACATAAATGGTGTTGTTGTCTTCTGCGTCCAAAAGCGCTAGTGCATATGAGCCATGCAAAAGTGTCAATGTTTTGCGGAAGGACTCTAATACGCTCAGACCTTCGTTTGCAAACTTCTCAACAAGCTGCACAATGACTTCTGTATCGGTTTCACTTTTGAAAGAAACATCCGCTAAATATTCGCGCTTTAGCAGATCATAGTTTTCGATGACGCCGTTGTGAACAAGTGTAAAGCGGCCGGATGCGCTTTGATGCGGATGGGAATTTCCTCTGCTTGGAACCCCGTGTGTTGCCCAACGTGTATGGCCAATTCCAACGTGTGCCAATACTTTTTCATCAACAATGCTGCGAAGGTCGGCGATGCGTCCTTTTTCCTTAAAAATCTGAATCCCGTCTTCGTTTTTAACAGCTATACCTGCTGAATCATAGCCTCTATATTCAAGCTTTTCTAAACCTTTTAGTAAAATTTCTTTCGAATCTAAATTTCCAATATATCCAACAATTCCGCACATATTTATTCTTTTCCTCCCTGATATAGGGGGCAAGAAGCTTCGGAGGCGTACCTGCCCCCTTATCTCTGTTTTTTTAGGTATCTGTCTATACCTTTAAACATTATCTTTAGTATGCGCATTTTCTTCTCTTTGTGCACCAGGTTGCCCCAGTGTTTTAAAGAAGAAATTGACGGTTGTGCGTTTCAACCGGGAGGTATCCGCCGAACATTTCGATAATCCTCCACCTCGTCAACTAGCCAAACCCTCTTTCGGCTAGTTCTGGCGCTTTTGTAAAACAACTGTCCTACCTCTGCCCCCCTTCCAATAACATTGCTTTTATTAAACAAAGCAAGTTAATAGTACATGATACGCATTGGTTCGTCAACTTAAAACTTTATGGCGAAATTTAAACCATACATAATAAAATATGCATAAGGAAACTAGATGTTCCCTTATGCATATCGCGAATTTTAATCTTCGTTTAAACCCATTTCCGCCTTAACAACAGCAGCAATGCGGTTCACATATTCTTCGCAAAGCTCCTCTGAAGATGCCTCTGCCATTACGCGGACAAGTGGTTCTGTTCCTGACGGACGAACAAGAATGCGTCCGTTTCCAGCCATTTCGCTTTCCACCTGTGCGATAATCTCTTTTACCTTTTCATTATCGGTTACATGGTGTTTGTCTGTAACCCTGATATTGACAAGTTTCTGCGGGTACTTTTTCATTTCGGCCGCTAGTTCGGAAAGCTTCTTTTGAGTTGCTTTCATAATATTCACTAACTGCAGCCCTGTTAATAAACCATCACCAGTCGTGTTGTAGTCAAGGAAAATAATATGACCGGATTGCTCACCGCCAAGGTTATAGTTATTTTTCTTCATTTCTTCAACAACATAGCGGTCACCCACTGCCGTAGGAACACTTTGAATGGCTTGGCTTTCTACTGCTTTATAAAAACCAAGGTTGCTCATGACGGTTGAGACTATTGTATTATGCTTTAATCGGCCCTGTTCCTTCATATATTTTCCACAGATATAAAGGATATGGTCGCCATCAACGATGTTCCCTTTTTCATCAATCGCAATCAAGCGATCCCCGTCGCCGTCAAAGGCCAAACCAACGTCTGCCCCTTTTTCCTTTACCAAAGCAGCCAGTGCTTCTGGATGGGTTGAGCCTACGCCCGCATTAATATTTAACCCATTTGGGGCTGCTCCCATCGTCGACAAATCTGCATCCAAATCAGCAAACAAGTGCATCGCAAGCGACGAGGTCGCCCCATGGGCACAGTCCAATGCCACATGGATTCCGGAGAAATCCTCATCCACAGTATTTTTTAAATATTGCAGGTATTTTTGACCGCCTTCGAAATAGTCCATGACAAGACCAAGGTCGGCCCCTATCGGCCGCGGCAGCTGATCCTCTGGCAAGTCCATCAAACCCTCAATTTCCAATTCCTGCTCATCAGAAAGCTTAAAACCGTCCGGACCGAAGAATTTAATTCCGTTATCCGCAACAGGATTATGGGAGGCAGAAATCATAACACCTGCCTGTGCTCCTAATGCTTTCGTTAAATAAGCCACACCTGGTGTGGAAATTACACCAAGGCGCATGACTTCGGCTCCAATTGAAAGCAAACCGGCCACTAGGGCGCCTTCTAACATATGTCCGGAAATCCGGGTATCACGTCCAATTAAAACCTTTGGACGGGCATGTTCCTTTGTTAACACATATCCGCCAAACCGGCCAAGTTTAAAAGCCAGTTCCGGAGTTAATTCGCTGTTTGCGACTCCACGTACTCCGTCGGTTCCAAAATATTTTCCCATTCTATTATCCGCTCCTTCTATATCTATTACTCCGAATTAAGCATTGTTTGTTATCGTTATTTTTGCTGTAGATTTATCAGGCTTATAATTAACATTCGGCGGGCCATCAACATGAATATTCACTTCATGATTTCCTTCCGGAAGGCTTGAGAGATCAACATATGCGTTAAAATCATCAGGCCCGAGACCGCTTAAGGCAGTGCTTGGCCCATTCACGATTAAATTAATCACTTTGTTTGCCGGATCTGTAATGTCTGCTTTCAAATTGGGCCCCAAGCCTCTAATTTTAAGCGGAATTCCGGAAACGGTTGTTTCCGCCTGCTTGCTAACCTTTACAGTAGCTTTTACCATTTGCGGGGTTACCTTCGAGATGCCATTTGAAATAATAACAGGCAAATCCAATGTCGTATTATCATTTATTTTACTGACATCCACTTCTACCCTGACACTTTCGGTATTTTTTAATATATCTTCATCCCCTGTGATGACAGCCTCCACTGTATCTAGGTCGATGGAATCTATTGTCACGCCGGCCGGCGGCGAACCTTTTCTAATTATATTGATGGGAACCGTTTTGGCGGTTTCTTTGATTGGAAGTGTGACCCTAACGGTTTCCGGTTCCACCGTTACATCCAGTTTATTTAAATCCTTATCAAGAACCTGAATCCGAGCCGAGTTTGTTGTGGTTTCCTTCAGCTTTTCTTTTTCCTCAAGGACGGCCTTAACATACGTAATTCGGTCGATTTCACTTTTGGCTCCAGTAATTTTTACCCTTTTCGGTTCCACTACTGGGGTTCCGGCAGCATATCCATCTTCAATTTGGCCTGGGTTAAACTCTGCCTCAATCTTAAATTCCTTTGTTATTTTTTCCTGTATGGTTACATAAACGGAGTTCGGCTTAATGGAAGCCTGCAATTTATCGGATAAATCCTTAACCTTCAGATTCACCTTTTGCCGACCTATTTTGGCATTGGTTAAATCCACATAAACCTCAAAGTTTCTTAAAGCCTTAGCCGACTGAATATGTGTGATCGGCCCTTTGAGGCCCACATCAACTGTATATGGTACTCCCGAGACGACTAGGTTTTCAGTATCATAATAAATCTTTACCGGTATATCCTTTATGGTCTCACTCGTTTGCTCTCCAGGCACATATACATCTTTGCCGGCATGCGGAACCGAGGAGTATAACAAAACCGCCAATACAAGCGCCAAGATTTTTATAAACCATGGGGTATCCATTAATTTATCCATTGCTTTTTCCCCTCCAGTTCCAACGAGCTGAAGAAGCTTGTTTTGCTTTGTGCTGATCCAGCAGTTCATTAGTCAGTAATTCGCGAAATTCATCCGCTTTTACATCACGGTGCAACTCGCCATTTTTGGTAAGTGAAATGGCGCCCGTTTCCTCCGATACGACAACCGTGATACTGTCTGTCACTTCGCTTATTCCTAAAGCCGCCCTATGCCGTGTTCCCAATTCTTTTGAGATAAAGGGGCTTTCTGATAAAGGCAGATAACACGCCGCTGCCGCCACATTATTTCTTTGGATAATGACTGCGCCGTCATGAAGCGGTGTATTCGGAATAAAGATATTGATCAGCAACTCGGAAGAAATTCTTGAATTTAATCCAATTCCCGTTTCTATGTAATCGCTCATCCCCGTTTCTCTTTCAATCGAAATAAGGGCTCCAATCCGCCGTTTTGCCATATAATCTGTTGCTTTCATTATGGCTTCCACTGTTTTCTCCTGATCTTCATCTTCAGGATTGTTTGATCTGGAGAAAAACCGGCCTCTTCCCAACTGCTCAAGAGCCCTTCTAAGCTCTGGCTGAAAAATAATGATAATGGCTAGGAATCCGTAGGTAATAACCTGCTCCATCATCCAACTCAAGGTGGTCAGCCCGAAAAAATCACTAGCGACCTTCACAAGCAGAATAACAAAAATTCCTTTTAAAAGCTGAACCGCTTTGGTTCCTTTAATAATATTAATTAATTTATAAATGACATACCAGACAAGGACAATATCAATTGTACTCGATATATACTTCCAGAATGTCCAATCGGCAAACGGCATGGTTTTTCCTCCGTAAATTTGCTAGTAAAACAATATAACCAATACATTATATCACAAACTAAACTTGTACTTATTATATGTTACTGTTTAAAAAAACAAATCACTCCATTTTGAGTGATTTGTCATTTATTTAGTTTCCGTCTGGTCAAAAACACCTACAACGTCTTTAGCTGTTTTTTTCATCTGGTACCAGACCCAATCAAACACTTCGTTTACTACCTCAATATCGCCCGTAACATGGCCTGCAGAAGCGAGGTACTTTTCCCCATTGATGACAGTTGCGTCTCCCTGGATTTCTCCTTCTATTCTGAGTGTTCCATTTCGAACGACAACGTCACCCTTTACGACTTCTCCCTTAGGGACTATGACGGTGTTGTTTTTGACAATTAAATTCCGTTGTTTTGTCACAGAGAACTCCCGCTCATGATTCCACGTTGACATTAGGCTGCCACCCATTAAGACAACAAATAAGGACGCTGCCGTTAGAATTGGGTGATTCTTAAACCAGCGTGTCATTAGTACCTTCTTCTTTTCCTTCGGCAGATGTGCCAAAACATTGGCTGTAAAATTGGCTGGGGCCTGCATATTTGAAACGCTTTTGACAAAAGCGATCGTTTTCTTCAGTTCGTTAAAAATCGTTTCACAGTCTTTACAGTTTTGGAGGTGTAGTCGTAAAACCTTCTCCTTTTCTGAATCAATTTCTTCGTCCAAGTATTCGTGCATGAGTTCGATGATATGGTCTGGACACATTCTTGTTTCACCTCTTTTTTTACACATACCTTAATTGTTGTTTCAATGCTTCTCGTCCGCGGTGAATTCTTGTTTTGACTGTTCCAACCGGAAGGTCGAGAATTTCACTTATTTCGTTTAAGGACAAATCCTCCATGTATTTTAATACGATGGCTGACCGATATTTTTCGGGGAGTTTTAAAATTTCCTTTTGGACTGACTCTTGCAGCTCCATGCTTTCTAATTCCTTTTCCGGCAGTTCGGTATTGGATGGAATCTGCGAATACATCGTCAGCCCTTCCGTACCGGCCACCTCTGCATCCAAATAATGGTCCGGTTTCTTTTTGCGCATCCGGTCGATACAAAGATTGGTGGCAATACGAAAAAGCCAGGTGGAGAACTTTAAATCTTGGTTAAAGGACTTTATATTCACATAGGCACGGATGAATGCTTCCTGTGCTGCATCCTCAGCCTCATGCCGGTTCCCAAGCATTCGAAAACAAATCTGAAAAACACTGTTTTTATATATTTCAACAATTTCCCCAAATGCGTCTTGGTCGCCTTTTATGACTTGTTTTATTCTCTTTTTTACTATAGCTTCCATTAAATTACCTCAGCTCCAATGCTGCTATCCGATATACGTATCGTTAGCAAAAAGGTTTCGTTTTAGGTAAAAAAAGTTCTCAATACCTATAATTTTAACAAAAAAATAGTAAAAATTGCTAAAAGAATTCATAGAGGTATTAATAGTAATATTACATTGGAATTATGAACGATTTGTGGAGGAATGATAAATGAATTGTAAAAATTGCAGCTGCAGAAAAAATTAGCAGCTGCCCTTGTTTCGGCAGCTGCTGTGTGGTTTTTATAGAAGTTTTTCGCCAAATAAAGACCCCATCAGTCCGACAGCAATGGAGGCGGTTTTATTTTTTTCATCGAGAATTGGATTTACCTCAACAAATTCTGCGGAGGTAATTAATTTTGATTCCTCGAGCATTTCCATAGCAAGATGGCTTTCGCGGTAGCTGATTCCCCCCATTACCGGCGTCCCAACACCTGGGCATTCGCTTGGATCTAGGCCATCGAGGTCAAGCGATAGGTGAACACCATCGGTTCTTTCCTTGAGGTAAGCGATTGTTTCTTCCATCACCTTTGCCATACCGAGGCGGTCGATTTCGTGCATAGTGTAAACCTTGATGCCTCTTTCTTTAATTAGAATCCGTTCTCCTTCATCAAGGGAACGGGCGCCGATAATGATAACATTCTCAGGCTTTACCTTTGGTGCATAGCCGCCGATATTTGTTAATAATGGATGTCCCAAGCCAATGCTGACCGCAAGAGGCATACCATGGATATTTCCGGATGGGCTAGTTTCAGCCGTATTCAGGTCACCATGGGCATCGTACCAAATAACACCAAGGTTTTGAT
>NZ_AP038275.1:15000-167500 GCF_055385565.1 Neobacillus sp. S1115 | reverse complement strand
GCTGAGGATTCACTTCCTCGAGTTACTGCGGCGCAGGAGCAAAAAAATAAGGTTTTGAGAGATAATTCCCTCAAAACTAAACAAACAGAAAACAGTCAACTTCTTATCAGTCCAAAAGGACTGCATTATCCTTAGAAAGGAGGTGATCCAGCCGCACCTTCCGATACGGCTACCTTGTTACGACTTCACCCCAATCATCTGTCCCACCTTAGGCGGCTGGCTCCTTACGGTTACCCCACCGACTTCGGGTGTTACAAACTCTCGTGGTGTGACGGGCGGTGTGTACAAGGCCCGGGAACGTATTCACCGCGGCATGCTGATCCGCGATTACTAGCGATTCCGGCTTCATGCAGGCGAGTTGCAGCCTGCAATCCGAACTGAGAATGGTTTTATGGGATTGGCTTCACCTCGCGGCTTCGCTACCCTTTGTACCATCCATTGTAGCACGTGTGTAGCCCAGGTCATAAGGGGCATGATGATTTGACGTCATCCCCACCTTCCTCCGGTTTGTCACCGGCAGTCACCTTAGAGTGCCCAACTAAATGCTGGCAACTAAGATCAAGGGTTGCGCTCGTTGCGGGACTTAACCCAACATCTCACGACACGAGCTGACGACAACCATGCACCACCTGTCACTCTGTCCCCCGAAGGGGAAATTCCTATCTCTAGGAGTGTCAGAGGATGTCAAGACCTGGTAAGGTTCTTCGCGTTGCTTCGAATTAAACCACATGCTCCACCGCTTGTGCGGGCCCCCGTCAATTCCTTTGAGTTTCAGCCTTGCGGCCGTACTCCCCAGGCGGAGTGCTTAATGCGTTAGCTGCAGCACTAAAGGGCGGAAACCCTCTAACACTTAGCACTCATCGTTTACGGCGTGGACTACCAGGGTATCTAATCCTGTTTGCTCCCCACGCTTTCGCGCCTCAGCGTCAGTTACAGACCAGAAAGCCGCCTTCGCCACTGGTGTTCCTCCACATCTCTACGCATTTCACCGCTACACGTGGAATTCCGCTTTCCTCTTCTGCACTCAAGTCCCCCAGTTTCCAATGACCCTCCACGGTTGAGCCGTGGGCTTTCACATCAGACTTAAAGGACCGCCTGCGCGCGCTTTACGCCCAATAATTCCGGACAACGCTTGCCACCTACGTATTACCGCGGCTGCTGGCACGTAGTTAGCCGTGGCTTTCTGGTCAGGTACCGTCAAGGTACCGGCAGTTACTCCGATACTTGTTCTTCCCTGACAACAGAGCTTTACGACCCGAAGGCCTTCATCGCTCACGCGGCGTTGCTCCATCAGACTTTCGTCCATTGTGGAAGATTCCCTACTGCTGCCTCCCGTAGGAGTCTGGGCCGTGTCTCAGTCCCAGTGTGGCCGATCACCCTCTCAGGTCGGCTACGCATCGTCGCCTTGGTGAGCCGTTACCTCACCAACTAGCTAATGCGCCGCGGGCCCATCTGTAAGTGTCAGCCGAAACCGACTTTCAACCTTCCCTCATGCGAGGGAAGAAGTTATCCGGTATTAGCTCCGGTTTCCCGAAGTTATCCCAGTCTTACAGGCAGGTTGCCCACGTGTTACTCACCCGTCCGCCGCTAACCACCGGGAGCAAGCTCCCAGTGATTCGCTCGACTTGCATGTATTAGGCACGCCGCCAGCGTTCGTCCTGAGCCAGGATCAAACTCTCCAATAAAGTTGAGTTGATTAGCTCAAAAATGTTACGTTGGCTTCGTTTCAAATGAAACGAATATTATTTTTTGTTGACGTTTTTGTTTGTTTAGTTTTCAAAGAACCAACTTACTCCGTCACTCAAGAGCGACTTTATTAATATATCATCTGCTTACTTAAAAGTCAACAACTTTTTTTAAGTTGTTTTTGTGTCAGCAGCGACGTTTATTAATATAACAAGATAATAATCGAATGTCAACAGTCTTTTCAAAAAAACAAAGTTTATCCCTTTTTTTGTTCTTTCTTACCTCTGCGCATGTATTTAAAACACTCATTTGGTGAAGCAACTCTTCTAAATAAATCAAAAAGGATTTTGTATCTTTCCTCCATTGCTCTTTTCACAATATGATCAATACGTTCATCCCTTAAGTCAAAAAGAATTTCATCCATTTCTCTCTTTATTAAGTATTCTATTTCTTTTACTTCCTTCTCGTTGATTAAAAGCCCGTACATAGATAACCTCCAATAAATGGTATGTTATAGTAGTCTTTTCCATTTTGTTTACTTTTATAATAAAAATCTTTCATCATATTTTTAAAAATCTCATCATATGTTTGAGACAAGGATGGCAGTGGACGAGGTGGAAGCGATGAATTTCTTTTTTATTGTTAATGGTAAAGCGTTAAAAAGTGTTGTGTTAATTATGGTTGCCGCTTTCTTTACAGCTTGGTTTCTCTATATGGAGAACCTGACGCAAATCCCTGTATTTTCAACCAAGGATGGTCCAAAAGCCGTTTTCCGAGGTGAAAAGGATGTGGCCCTGACATTTAATATTGGCTGGGGCGACGTTAAAGCAGAGCCTATTTTGGATACGTTGAAAAAGGAAAATGTGAAGTCTGCCACATTCTTTTTATCCGGTTCCTGGGCGGAACGACATCCGGATCTTGTCAGCCGAATTGTCAAGGACGGCTATGAAATCGGCCTGCTTGGTTATAATTATGTAGACTATCGGGACGAAGAGGATGGAAAAATCAGCAAAGACATTTTAAAGGCCCAGGAGGTTTTTAAAAAGTTAAATGTAAAGGGGATTAAACTTCTAAGGGCTCCAACAGGACATTTTGATAAACGCACATTATCGATTGCGAAGCGTTACGGCTATACAGTCGTACATTGGCGTTTGGATTCAAAGGACTGGCAAAATCCAGGTGTTGCAAAGATTGTAGAAAATGTGAAGAATGCAGAAAAAGGTGATATTATTCTTCTGCATGCCTCCGATTCTGCCAAACAAACAGCAGAGGCTTTACCGCTAATCCTGCAGGATCTTAGGAATAAAGGCCTAGAATTCGTAACCGTATCCGAAATGATTGCAAACGGAGAAGTCCAATCTAAAGAAATAAAATAACCAAAAAAACCGTCCGAAATATTAAACGGACGGTTTTTTTGTTAATTTTTTACCTACTTTATTTTTTCCACGATTATTGGTTGATTGGCTTATGCGTTGCTCACGTTCCTTTACTGACTTGGCATTTAATTTATGAAGAACCAGCAGCTGGTAGGCGTTGCAGGCAAGTAACGCTGCCACCATTAAATAGACCCAGCTTTTTTCATTTTCCTGAAGAGCTGGCATCCACTCCACCAGAGTAACAACAACCATAAAGAAAAGAGCAGGAACAAACGCCTCCCGGTTGGTTTGTTTCATTTTATACCAGGCAGCAATCAATCCGACAGCTAATACAAAGACCGCCAACCCTACATAAGGAAGCAGCGAATCTCCCTCTTTTGCAAAATTGACATAGCGAAAATAAACTAAATCAAACAGGGCAAACAGAAGCAGAATGACCTGAACCCCATTCCAAAGGGCGACGGATTTAAATATACCTAATCCGAAGCGATGGACCGTTAAATAGGCAAAAAAGCCCATTTGGCTGATCAAGCTGAATAAAAAGCCCATGAAAAGCAGCCATACCGCTGTGGAAACGATGTCGATTATTTGAAAATCAATAAAATATGACTCAAATTCATTCCAGCGAACAATAAAACCCACAACAGCCGTCGTGATTCCGCCGACTAATAATGTGGTCATAAACAGTCTTACCCAGTTACGGCTTGTCACACTATAAACCCCCATAAAAAATAATACATTCTGATTGTACCAAGCAAAATTTGAAAAATCCATAAAATGAGTGAACCGCGTATAATCTTTCGACATTTTCTTCATTATAAAATTAAGGATTCTTATGTGAAAGGAGCTTCAAAATGAGAGCAAAATTTACTGTGCTCCTCCTGCCTGTTTTTGTTTTTTTAACTAGCTGTTCCGGTAACAACGATCTTAGCGCCGGGTTGCAGCCTGATTATGATCAGACCAAAAAAATGGTCGTGGATATTTTAAAGACGGATGATGGAAAGAAAGCTATCCAAGATGTCATGTCCGATGACAAAATGAAGGAAAAACTGGTGATGGACCAAAATGTCGTGGCTCAGACGATTGAACAAACATTGACCTCTGATAAAGCAACAGAGTTTTGGAAAAAAACCTTCAGCGACGCGAAATTTGCTCAAGGCGTTGCCAAGAACATGCGGGCAGAAAATGAAAAATTACTTAAGGATTTAATGAATGACCCTGAATATAGAGCCATGATGATCGAAGTGTTCAAGGAACCGGAAATTCAAAAGCAAATGGCCGATGCCCTGAAAACCAAGGAGTATCGTGAACAGCTTCAAAATGTAATAACTGAGACTATTGACAGCCCGCTTTATAAAGCAAAAATTCAGGAATTGCTTTTAAAAGCTGCCGAGCAGGCAAATACAAAAGCAACCACAAAAGACAGCAAAAGCGGTGATCAAGGTTCATAATTGTGTTAAAAAATAAAACCTCTTCCAGCCGGAAGAGGTTTTATTTTTGACTGCAGGCCTTTTTTCCATAGCAAGAGCCCATATTTAAAATATTACTTTCCAAGCCGGTCCGCGACTTTTTCGGCAATTTCTAAATAAATTTTTCCTAACTGATGGTCTTCCTGATAGATGGACGGCGCAAAGTCTTCATCGTTCCAGTCAGGCTGGTTAAGTGGCAGGCGTCCAAGCACTTCTGTATTTAGCTCGTCGGCCAACTTATCTCCGCCGCCGCGACCAAACACATATTCCTTTTCACCAGTCAGCTTGCTTTCAAAATAGGCCATGTTCTCAATAACCCCGAGCACTTCATGATCGGTTTTCATCGCCATCGCACCTGCGCGGGCAGCTACAAAGGCTGCGGTTGGATGCGGGGTGGTAACGATAATTTCTTTACATGCCGGCAGCATGCTATGAACATCTAAGGCAACGTCGCCTGTTCCTGGTGGTAAGTCTAGAAGTAAATAATCAATGTCGCCCCACTCTACCTCATTGAAAAAGCTATTCAGCATTTTTCCGAGCATTGGACCGCGCCAGATAATTGGTGAATTATCCTCCACGAAAAATCCCATTGAAATTACTTGAACACCAAAACGCTCAACAGGAATAATCTTTTCGCCTCGGACAACCGGCCGATTCGTAATGCCCATCATATCCGGTACGCTGAAACCGTAAATGTCGGCATCGATAAGCCCGACCTTTTTACCTAAGCGCGCCAGAGCAACAGCGAGGTTAACAGATACCGTCGATTTTCCTACTCCGCCTTTTCCACTGGCAATTGCGATAAAGGTAGTGGACTGGGAATTAAGGAGATTCTTTTCCTTTTCTGGTTCTGCCTGACGATGGGCAGCAAGCACTTCATCAGGCAGCTGGTTGAAGCGGATTCCTACTGTTGCGGCACCTGCCTCCTTCAACAGGTTCACAATTTGCGTTTGTAGCTGCAGCTGCTCACTTGTCCCTGTTCTAGCAATCGCTACCTTGACACTGACATGGCTTTTTTCTTCTTTAATTTTTATCTCTTCTATAGCATTTAATTCTGCTAAAGTTTTATGTAAAAATGGCTCTTTGAGGCTGCCAACAACCTCACGGATTCTTGCTTCAGTTAACATTGAAAAACACCTCACCAATTGAATTCGTTTCCATCTAACAGTATATCATAACTATGGCAATATACAGTTAATTGAATCACACATTAAAACCACCGCCATAGGAATAACCTCAAATAAAAAGAGAAGGTGTTCATTCCCGCCTTCCCCTAATCTGTTTCTTTTAATTCCTTTTCATTCGTGAAATATCTTATGATCCCTTTATATATAGAGGCTGCAACCTTCTCTTGATAGTCCTCCCGCTTTAATCTTGCCTTTTCAGCAGGGTTGGAGAGGAAACCAACCTCGACCAGAACACCCGGTTTTTTTGAATGTTTTAAAATATAAACGCCGCCTATTGGCTTGGCTTTTCGATTAGTATTTTCTAAGTTTTCCCTGAGCTCCTCTTGAATAAATTTGGCCGCCCTGGCATTTTCCTTAAAATGAGGGGCGTAAAAGGTTTGGGCGCCGCTCCATCTTGACGAAGGTATGGCATTTAAGTGAATGCTTACAAAGAAGTCATTATCCTCTTCATTAATCATCTTTAATCTGTTTTTCAGATCCTCCACTTTTCTCCTGCTGTAGCCCCTAGTATCAGCATCTGCCAAATCGGTATCGGTTTCTCTTGTCATCACAACAAGTGCACCCTGCTGCTGCAGATAATCTCTGACCTTTAAAGTGATGTTAAGAGCAATATCTTTTTCAAGCGTCTCGCCCGTACCTGCCCCGCCATCCGGGCCGCCATGGCCCGCATCCAGCAGAATAATTTTTCCGGAAAGCGGAAGACTCCATTCCTTCCAGGAATCGTCCTCGGCAAAATCATACTGTAAAATTAAAAATAGTGCTAATAAGCCAACTGAAAAAAAAATGATTTTTATTCTTTTTGTTACCAACCAAATCATTCCTTCCCGCTCGTCCCTTGTTCAATAATTTATATGGGACAAGGCGGGACTTTAGAACAGGAATGAAGGCATTGAATTAATGAAGCCGAAGCTTATGGCGTCTTTGCCCCTTTTCATAGCCCTCTCTCCACCAGATATGGACATATTGTTCACAGTGATAATAGAGCGATTCACTCATGACGCCCTCTTCGCCATTTCCCCAATAAAGAAGGAAATTAAATAACGTATCAATTAAATGCTTTTCTTCATTAAAGCAGCGCATTCTTACCTGTTCCATACTTTCCCCATGGTAGCCAAATTTGCTAAATTTAGCTCCTAATAGAAAAGCTTCAAGTGCAACATCATAACAGGCCTCTTCCACCCCAGAATTCATAATCAGGCTTGAGGCAATCTTGGTCGATCCAAAATATTGCCGCACTCTCTCTTTTAATGTATTAATGGATAGGTCCCGAAGCACGGACCGTTCGTATTTAATCTGTTTTTCACGTCTTTTTTCTTTAAAGGTTGTAATCACAGTCACTTCTTTTCACCTCTTAGGACTATTCTTCATCCTTCCTTACGAAGAAATGCAAAAGTCCCAGCCGTTTTCATTTCCAATTTTTATCCTAACTGGACAAATGGGCAAAACCTCTTCTTCCAAAATGCTATTCGCCCTTTTTAATGAAAAAAGTTCCTGTGGACAAAATTATACGTTTATACTAGTTCAATTGCCGTCTCTAAAGTACCCCTTTATTTATAAAATACAGTACAAGCCATCGAAAGGAGGTGGTTCTTAGATGCCCCACAGCCCAAGTGGTTCTAACAGCAGCCCAAGCAATACTGCTAGCCCAACAAACCCAGCTTTCCCTGCTGATTGTGCTAACGATGTAGCCGTTCTTGATGTGAATCCTGGAAACGGACGTGTTCAAGACGTTGACTTTGCCCCTGATAATATCGTTTTACAAGGTTGTACAATCACTACAACTGGAGCAAATGCAACTCCTTTGGCAGATGCCGTAAGATGCTTATCCCAAAATGGCTTCCGCTTTATAGGAAGCGTTGGCAACAGAGCGATCTTCATTAGATGCTAATCTAATGAAAACGATGGAAAACCAAGGGACTTTGCCCCTTGGTTTTCCTTGGTATTTTTCGGCGAATTATTTGACGATGTTAAAACTCTTTTTCCAATGAAGTCAAAATACAGTAGAAAGGAGTAACTTTCTAATGGACCAAAAACGGGAATTACCAGTGTACATGTTATCCTTTCATCGTTGGGATCTTCAGGAACTTTCGTTTCCTCTAAGACCCTACGATGATCCAGTTCCCGGAAATTTATATATTGAGGATATGAAATTTTCAATTGCCACCCAATTCAGAGGAAACTATACAAAAAAACTCCCAAAAAGATCCTATTTCGTTCAATTGCAGCGTCCACAACTCCTTAATGGGGCCCGCGAGTTGCATCTCAACGCTGAATACAAGGACCCCTCCTCCATTCGTAATAAGCTTTCCCTCGATTTGTTCCAGGTCTTTGGGGTTCTTTCACCCCGTTCCCAGCATGTTCGTTTGTACCTGAATGGCCAATATGAGGGCGTCTACTTGCATTTGGAATCTGTCGATGATTTATTTTTTAAAAAAAGAGGCCTTCAAGTCGATTCCATTTATTATGCGGTCAAGCCTGATGCCGATTTTTCACTCTACCGCTATAAATCTGAAGAATTGAAAGAGTCGCTTCTTCTCGGATACCAACGTAAATTTGGAACAACTTCTGATGACATCAAATTAATTGATTTTATCAATATAATTAATAACACTCCCCATGACAAATTTGAGGAAGTAATTTCGAGGCACCTCGATGTCGAAAAGTATCTCCGCTGGCTAGCTGTCGCCGTCTGTACCCAAAACTATGATGGTTTTAAAAAAAACTATGCCTTATACCGAAACCCAGAAACTCAATTATTTGAAATCCTCCCCTGGGACTATGATGGGACATTCGGCCGGGATTGGGATGCCGACATTATTAAACCTGATTTCCTATCCATCAATGGTAAAAATCATTTAACAAAGAAACTGTTGGAATGCCCTGCTTTTCGTAAGCAGTACCGGGGTTTGATGGAAGAACTTCTTGATACATTATTTACTCCTGACTATTTTGAACCAATCATCACTTCACTAACCGAATCTATCAGTCCATATCTTCTCTTTACAAATGAGGAACAGAGGGAAATTTTCGATGGGGAAAAAGATTTTATGCTCTCGTTTATAAAAGAGAGGAATCGATACTTAAGAAATTTAACATGAAACAGCTCCCCCCAATGCGGGGGTTTTATTATGTCTTACAGTTCCCCCTTTCGGATTTCAGCCAAAAGTCGTAGAAAAGTTCAAGCTTTTTTCTGACGGAAGATTTTCTAGAAATAGTTATGCTTAACTCATCAAGAATAAAGGGGAGAAACCGTTATGGAAAATCAAGTGGTGATGATTACTGGAGCATCAAAGGGATTGGGGAGAGCATTAGCTTTGGCTTTTGCCGCAAAAGGGGCAAAACTTGCAATCTGTGCAAGGTCAGCAGAAGCTCTATTCAAAGTAAAGGAGGAAGCTCAAAGGTTTGGAGCTGAGGTGTTGGCTGTTACTGGAGATATCTCAAACCCCCGCGATGTGGAACGGTTTGTTGCCATGGCCGAGAAAGCCTTTGGCCATATTGATGTTTTGATTAATAATGCCTCCATGTTGGGGCCAAGTCCAATGCCATTATTGCTTGATTACCCTGAAGAAGATTTTGCGGAGGTACTTCAGGGTAATGTGATGTCTACTTTTTCAGTAACAAGAAGAGCCATTCCTGGAATGCTCCAGCGAAATATCGGATCGATTATCAATGTGACCTCTGAAGCGGGCCACGTCGGCTACGCCGGATGGGGAGCATACGGAATTTCTAAATTTGCGGTTGAAGGCCTGACACAAACATGGGCAGATGAGTTAAGCGAAACAAATATCCGGGTCAACATGGTAGATCCAGGAGAAATGGATACCGACATGCATCGGTTGGCCGTTCCAGATTGCGATTACCCGCTTGCAAAACCGGAGGATATCGTGGACATATTTTTATACCTTGCTTCCGATAAGTCAGTAGGTGTTACCGGCAAACGGTTTGAAGCACAGTCAGAGGAGGGATTGTAAATGCCGGCAAAAGCGTTGGATTTCTATCTTCCCAATGAATTAAATGCCTCCCATCCTCCTGAAAAACGCGGAGTAAGGAGAGATCATGTCCGGATGATGGCACTTAACCGCTATACAGGCGAGGTTAAGCATGACCATTTCTTTCGACTGGCAGATTACCTAAAGCCTGGAGACCTGGTTATTTTAAATAACAGTCGGACCATTCCCGCTATATTACATGCTAAGTGGCTGAGAAGTGCCGGTCAAATTGCACCTAATATAGAAATCCGGCTGTCGAGGCGCAGATTCGGTGATACATGGGAAGCTCTTATTGTTGCCAATACCGTAAAAATTGGCGATGCACTTCAATTTTCACCGGAATTAACTGCAATGGTAATAGGTGAAAAAGCACACTCACCGTTAAAAATCATTCAGTTTTCAAAGAAAGGAACAGACTTATTTAATATCATCTATGCTCTTGGAGAGCCGGTCCGCTACGAATATATTGAGTATCCTTGGGAACTGGACTACTACCAAACAGTGTTTGCTTGTCATCCTGGCTCAGTGGAGATGCCCTCGGCAGGAAGAGCATTCAGCTGGGAGCTGATTTTTCAATTAAAGCGAAAAAACATCGAGCTTGATTTTATCCAGTTGCATACAGGATTAAGCTATCTCCTTGATGACAGCTGGCATCAGACACCAGCGGAGAATGAGGAAGAATATCATATTTCTGAACAAACAATAGAGCAGATTCGTCAAACAAAAGCTTCTGGTAATCGGGTTATCGCAGTTGGAACGACTGTGGTCAGAGCTCTCGAGACCGCTGCCCGAAACGGTGCCCTTTCAGGGGTGACAAATCTCTATATTGACCAACACTTTCCTTTAAAAATTGCCGATGGTATCATTACAGGTTTTCATGAGCCAAAAGCAAGCCACCTTGACATGCTTTCGGCCTTTATTCGGGAACAACATTTGCTTCAAGCATATGAGCAAGCGATAGCCTGCGGTTATTTATGGCATGAGTTTGGCGATATGAACCTTATTATCTAATGGAGAGGATGGGTATGGCATGCGATTTCACCATTATGCCTTGGAAGTGCACGAACTTGAGGAAGCCATTGCTATTTATAAAAGCTATTTTGGTTTTCAAGAAGAAGGCAGGCTCTCTTTCATGGATGAAGAGATTGTATTTCTTGTATCTGAAGATTTCCGGCTTGAGTTAATTTCTGGGCCTCAGCAAAATGAAAGGAACACACATCTTTGTTTTGAAGTAGACAATCTTCCCGATATGATGAAAAAGTTGGATGACGAAACAAGGATTGAGGGGCCCTACAAGCTTCCGAATGGCTGGGAGACCGTGTTTTATGAGGGGCCAAATCAAGAAATCATTGAATTTTTACAGACTTTTCGAACATCTAATACGCTATAATGACAGTAGATAATGTCGGTGGGAGGAGAATTCGATGTCTGCTGCGGCTGGGTACGAAGAAATCAGCATTTTAAAGGAAATCGCTGAGCTTTTAAACGAAGGAACAGATATAAGGAATATATTGTCCGGGGTATTGAAAAAACTCCTCCATGTAACGGGCTTGCAAACTGGCTGGATATTCTTAATGGACGAAAATGGTATGCATCAGCTCGCAGCTGATGCAGCCCTCCCGCCTGCTTTAGCCCAGGACGGAAAGCGGCGGATGTGCCAGGGCAAGTGCTGGTGTGTAAACAAGTACAATAACGGGCAGCTGAACAAAGCTACGAATATTATGGAATGTAAACGAATTGAAGATGCCATCGAGGAAAAGGCTGGAGAAACTTGCGGTTTAACCCACCATGCAACCGTTCCACTAAGGGCAGGAGCAGAACGGTTCGGCATCTTAAATGTAGGCTCACCATATAAAACCCATTTCGAAAAAAATGAACTTGCCCTGCTTGAAGCAGTTGCCTATCAAATTGGAACGGCCTTAAAACGAATTAAATTAACCCAGAGAGAACAAGAAACAGCGCTAGTTGCTGAGCGTAACAGGCTGGCGAGAGATCTTCACGATTCCGTGAACCAGCTGTTATTTTCCCTCAGCCTTACTGCAAGAGCCGGAGTGGAAATGGCACAAACAGATGATGTAAAGCAAACGTTCGGCTACATTCAGGATATGGCCCAGGAAGCACTCGGTGAAATGCGCGCATTGATTTGGCAGCTGAGACCGCATGGACTGGAAAATGGGATTGTCAGCGCCTTGAGAAGCTATGCTGAAATGCTTGGATTGTCAATTCAAACAAAGGTTGCGGGTGCGGCCAACATTCCCGGTAAGGTCGAAGAAGCATTGTGGCGAATTGGTCAGGAGGCACTGGCCAATTGTAAAAAGCATTCCCAGACAACGGCTGTTCAATTATTTTTCCAAATGTCCAGCGATAAAGTTCATTTGGTCATAAAGGATGCCGGCTGCGGCTTCCATTATGATGAAAGCCTAGAAATCCCCTCATTGGGGTTAAAAAGTATGAAAGCACGGGCAGAAGCGTTAAATGGGACCTTTCATTTAAAAAGCAAAACGGACAGCGGGACGGAAATCAAAATTGAAATTCCGTTGTAGGAGGGAAAATTCAGTGAGTATACGGATACTAATAGCAGACGACCATCATGTTGTTAGACGGGGATTGGCCTTTTTCCTGCGGACGCAAAACGACCTTGATGTGATTGGGGAAGCAGCAAACGGAGAAGAAGCGGTTGAACTGGCTAAATCATTGAAGCCGGATCTTATTTTAATGGATTTGGTGATGCCGGAAATGGATGGAATCCAGGCAACTACAATCATTAAAAAGGAACAGCCAGAAATCAAAATTATGATGCTGACCAGCTTTTCCGACCAGGACCATGTGATTCCCGCTTTGGAAGCAGGTGCATCAGGTTTCCAATTAAAGGACATTCAGCCAGATGAATTGGTAACGTCCATTAAAAGAATCATGAGCGGAGAAAACCAGCTTCATCCAAAAGCGACTTCGCATTTATTGGCTAATTTGTCCTCTAAAAATAAACCTGAACGGGATTTAATCGAGGAATTAACAAAAAGAGAGCTTGATGTGTTAAAAGAAATTGCCAAAGGAAAAAGCAATAAAGAAATTGCCGGTGCTCTTTTTATTACCGAAAAGACAGTCAAAACACATGTTTCAAACCTGCTTGCAAAGCTCGAACTCGCCGACCGGACACAGGCTGCTTTATATGCGGTCAGGAATCACTTAGTAGACTAAGGACGAATGTGGAATGATTACATTCGTTTTATTATGCAAAAAAGGCCCCAGTCAATTAAACTGAGAGCCTTTTTAGCCTGCTACTGAACGTTATTAATATGTTAGTCCATGACCAAGTTTATAGACGTTACCATCGCGATCTTCATAGGCATATTTAAGCCCTTCAGGCATATATTTGTCCTTGTCAAAGCCTGGCACATCGTTTCTTGATACACAGTCTCCATTTTCATCCACAGCAATAACTTCCTCACTCGCTGGCAATGTCAATGGCAATACGCCAATTGGTTTGAAATTACCTGCCATTACCTCAAACTGTGCATTATAGTACGTATCGTAACCAGCAATCAGGGCATCTGCAAGCGGTTCAACATTTCCAAGGATCCACGGCAAAATGAAATTAACACCTATAATGACCTTGCCTCCGCGATCATGAACACTATCGGCAACTTTCTTTAGATTAGCCATGTTACTTAGAGTCGTTTCTTCGTAATCAGTTCCATCCATTGCTTTTTCCGGTTTATTCTCGCAAATTTCCAGCTCTAACAACCCTGGTGTAGCATTAAAATAAGCACCGGATTTTGGATGTAAAAATAAAATCGCAGTTTCCGCTTCTTCATAGTTATCAGTCAAGCTAAACAAGCCAAGTTCCTGGCATTCCTTCCTAGCCTTTTCCGTATAAGAAGCTGCGCGTTCAGGTTCCTTATGGAAAACTTCCACATAAACTTTCTTCGCACCAGTTAAAGGCAATGTCTGATTTGAATTTTTCAAAACAGTTACTGATTTTTTATGAGCTTCATATGCAGCGTCCCAATTTGCTTGATTACTTATCACTGCAGCGGCATTTTCCGGTGACACGTATGTACGATCATCGAATAATCCTAACGCAAACATTTCGGTAAGTAGCCTTATGTTTGCTTCATCAATACGGTTTTCACTAATCAATCCATTTTGGATTGCTAATTTTAGATTTTCAACATCATTTGTATCGGAAACCAGATCCGTTCCCGCATTGACGGCTTTTGCAAAACGTTCTGCCTCAGTCTTATCTTCAACGCCCCAGCTCATTTTATTGGTGACGCCGCTATCGCTGTTGATATAGCCTTTGAATCCAAGTAATCCTCTAAGGATGTGTTGTAAAAAATACTGATTAAAGGTAAAGCCAACCTCTTCGAATGGGATATCTTCACCTTGGAATTTTTGAACTGCACTTTTTTTGATGCTAGGAATCGAGTAATATGGCATGAAGGATGAGCTGCCATGTTCTACTGCTGCTTGGAACGGCGGCAGGTGATACTTTTCTAAGCTTCCAGGAGTTGGGTATAGATTCCATTTCCCCTCTTCATAATGTGGATCAAAGCCATTTTCCCTTGCTCCGCCTCCAGGAAAATGCTTAGTTGTCATTGCAATACTATGACTGCCTAATTCTTCCCCTTGGAATCCGTCAATGACACGACCGATGACATCAGAAATAAATTCTGGGTCTTCACCAAAAGTTCCATATATCCGCTGCCATCTAGGGTCTGTGACGGTATCAGCCATATACATATAACCCTTCCTTATCCCAACAGCATCCCATTCAGTACGGGCTATTTCGGCAAATTGGCTGATTAACGAGGCGTCACCGCCATTTTTCATCTCTCCTTTAGCGGCTGCTGCAAGCCCTAAAGTCCCCGGCCATGTGGAAAAAATCCCAGCTGCATCATTCATACCAAAGATAAATTCAGTATTTTCATTTCTTGAATTAGATGCTATTAAGCAAGGAATACCAAGACGTGTTCCCTCGCATACTTCATTCATGGTATTGACCCATTCTGCCATTTGAGCTGGACTCCAATTGTCCCGAAGGATGAAGTGGCGCAAATGCATATTTTCAATTGTATGAGTTGTACCGTATACCTTGGCCAAGGCAAAAATCGTTTCGCCCTTTTCCACAATCCCCTCATCTAACACACCATCATGACTTGTCTTGCTTTTATCCTTTTGCGTAAGACCCATCTGACGGGTATTGATTAACATCATCCCGACCTTTTCATCGAGATTCATCAATGAAACAAGATTCTCGGCACGTTCTTTCGGGCTCAAGCGCCAATCCTTATAAGGCTCTAATTTCCCACTATTATTCAAATCCTTAAATTTTAATCCATCAACTTCAATCAGTTTCTTTACCCTAACTTCCAACCTCGGTTGCTTATGCTCCAATTTGTTTACCTCCTAAACTAATTCATTCTAATTATATACTAATTTGAAGCACGGGGACGCTTCTTATGCTTCCCAATTTTGAAATTTAGATGAAGGAGTAGGAAAAGAATTTTAAAACATTAATACTAAATACAAAAAAGACCCCCAACCAATAGAGTTGAGAGTCTTTGAACGTTTGCAAAAGATTAACGCTTTGAGAACTGAGGCGCACGACGAGCACCTTTAAGACCGTATTTTTTACGCTCTTTCATACGTGCATCACGAGTTAATAGACCAGCGCGCTTTAATGTTGGACGGTATTCTGGGTCAGCTTGAAGTAATGCGCGAGCAATACCGTGGCGGATTGCGCCAGCTTGACCAGTGTAGCCGCCGCCGCTTACGTTTACAAGAACATCGTAGCTGCCAACAGTTTCAGTAGCTACTAATGGTTGTCTTACAACAACACGTAAAGCTTCGAATGGGATATAAGTGTCGATGTCACGATCGTTAATAACAATTTTACCTGTGCCTGGAACTAAGCGTACACGAGCAACTGAGCTCTTACGACGGCCAGTACCGATATATTGAACTTGTGCCAAGTTAATTCCCTCCTCTTAATTAACCGCGAAGTTCGTAAACTTCAGGTTGTTGTGCTTGGTGTTTATGTTCTGCACCAGCATAAACGTGTAATTTTTTGAACATTTGACGGCCAAGAGAATTCTTTGGAAGCATGCCTTTTACAGCTTGCTCAAGCATTTTCTCAGCATAGTTCGTACGCATTTCAAGAGCAGTTCTCTGCTTTAAACCGCCTGGGTGATTTGTGTGACGGTAGTAGATTTTGTCGTTTATTTTGTTACCAGTTAATTCAATCTTAGATGCATTAAGAATGATGACATGATCACCAGTGTCAACATGTGGTGTATAAGTTGGCTTATGTTTACCACGTAGGATAGATGCTACTTCAGAAGCAAGACGTCCAAGAGTTTTGCCCTCAGCATCAACTACGTACCATTTGCGCTCGATATTGTTGGCATTTGCCATAAACGTTGTACGCATGAGTTTCCCTCCTATTAAATCGTAAAAATAATATTTTCGCACCTTCACTGGCTATTTCCGTTCAATTCTGTTCCGGGAATGAACAGGACGCCACTTTGTGCAGTCATTTTCAAAAGCTATATTTTCAATCACGATGAAGACTTTCCGGGGCTTTATCGTGGGATTAAAAACACACACATATAATATAATAAATACTTAAGGTAAAATTGTCAAGAAGATGTTACACCTGGATGGGTTGTTTTTAATAAAGCACTTCCCAAAGGTATAACCCACGTGCTGGAGCAGTTTTTCCGGCAGCAGACCGGTCCTTCTTTTCCAAAATGGAAGGAATTTCTTCAGGTGACAGGTCACCAGATCCCACCGCCAACAAAGTCCCCACAAGAATCCGCACCATGTTGTATAAAAAACCATTGCCGACAAAGCGGATAGTCAAAAGATCGCCATCCAATAAAAAGTCTATCTCCTTAATTGTCCTAACCTTGTCCTGAACCTCCGTCTTAGCGGCGCAAAAGCTGGTAAAGTCATGGGTTCCAAGCAGATACCTGCTTGCCTCCCGCATTGCCTCCAAGTTCAAAGCATAGGGATAGCGGTACACATAATTCCGCTGAAACGGGTCCCTAAAACCAGATAATTGCAATTGATATCGGTATTCCTTTCCCACAGCATCAAAACGTGCATGAAACGCATTATCAGCCTTGTCAACAAATAAAACGGCCAAATCCTCTGGAAGCAAAGAATTAAGGGCAACTACCCAGCGATCTTCAGGAATTGCCAGCGGTGAATCAAAATGAATCACCTGCCCCTTGGCATGGACCCCCGCATCCGTTCGGCCGGAAGCAGTTACCTTCACAGGGACGCCCTTATGAATTTTCGCCAGGGCTGCTTCAAGCTCTGCCTGCACCGTCCGCCCTTTTGGCTGGACCTGATAACCGAGAAACCCGGTGCCGTCATATGAAATAATTGCTTTATACCTCTGCATCAGCCTATCTCCATTATGAACGTAATAGGACCAACAAAATCGTTAATACTGCAAGAAGAATGATTTGTATGGTATCTGCAGCAGCCCAGCTTAACTGGCGGTATTTTGTCCGGCCTTCTCCGCCGCGGTAACCCCTTGCTTCCATGGCGACCGCCAGCTCCTCGGCACGCTTAAAGGAACTGACAAACAGCGGAATGAGAAGCGGAATAACAGCCTTGATCCGCTCTTTTAGAGGGCCGCTCGCAAATTCCACACCGCGGGCAATCTGTGCTTTCATAATTTTGTCGGTTTCCTGCATAAGAGTTGGAATAAACCGTAATGAAATCGACATCATTAGTGCCATTTCATGAACAGGAAAGCGGACTTTCTTTAAAGGATTTAATAATGTCTCTAATCCATCCGTTATCTCAATCGGAGTCGTCGTTAACGTCAACAAGGAGGTCATTAAAATCAAAAAGAAAAATCGCAAAGAAATAAAAATTCCCATCTTGAGGCCTTCTTCGTAGATCTTCACGGGCCCCCAGTGAAAAATAAGACTGCCACCTTTAGTAAAAAACAATTGCAGAATAAAAGTAAACAGGACAAGCCATATGATTGGCTTCAGGCCGCCATATAAAAACCGAATAGGAATTTTTGATAATCCCAGCATTAAAAAAGTATATATACCAATAAGTGCATAAGTTAGCCCATTGTTTGCCAAAAAGATGACACAAACAAACAAGAAAATAATAATCAGTTTGGAACGAGGGTCCATTTTATGAATAAGAGAATCAGCCGGTACATAGCGTCCAAAAATCATTTTTTCCATCATGAGCGGACACCTCTCTTTAAAAGTTCTGAAATGGCAGCCGATAGCTCTTCAATGGAAAGGTAAATTTTATCCAGCTTACTTCCTATTTTTTCTTCAAGCTTCAGCTGAAAACGGACGACCTCAGGTACATCTAGTCCCATTTGAATTAATTCGGCAGTCTCTGAGAAAATCTCTTCTGGAGTGCCCTTTTTGGCGACCTGGCCCTGCTGCATGATGACGATTTGGTCAGCGTACCTTGCTGCGTCCTCCATGCTGTGAGTGACAAGAATAGTTGAGAGGCCCCTCTCCTTATGAAGCGAATAAAACATATCCATAATCTCTTTTCGGCCGCGCGGATCCAGACCGGCAGTAGGCTCGTCCAAAACGATGACATCAGGACCCATTGCCAATACCCCGGCAATCGCAACCCGCCGCATTTGTCCGCCAGAGAGATCGAATGGTGATTTTTCTAAGATTTCTTCACCGAGTCCAACCTGTTTTAAGGCAACTCGTGCCCGCTTTTTTGCCTCTGATTCGGAAACGCCAAAATTCATCGGGCCAAAAATAATATCCTTTTCCACTGTTTCCTCAAATAATTGATGTTCAGGGAATTGGAATACAATTCCGACCTTTTGCCGGACTGCCTTTAAATTTTTATTTTTTTGATGAGCCTTTATTTCCTGGCTGCCAATTAGCACCGTTCCTTCTGTCGGCTGCAAAAGAGCATTTAAATGCTGCAAAACAGTGGATTTACCTGAGCCGGTATGGCCGATTAAAGCGAGATAGGTTCCGGATGGAATATCAATCGAAACATCAGAAATAGCAAGTCTTTCAAATGGGGTATTAGCTTGATAACGGTACTCTACAGATTTAAGCGAGATGTCCATAACTCTGTCACCAACTCTTCTTCCGATAAATAATTCTTTGTAAACGTAAGACCCATTTGACGAAATGCCTTTGTCATTTTCACTGAGAATGGAATATCCAGCCCCAGTTCAACTAATTCTTCATCAAGTGAGAAGATTTCTTCGGGAGTACCCTCCCGGTAAACCTCTCCTTTATTCATCACAATAATTCGGTCAGCTTTCGCCGCCTCATCTAAATCATGCGTAATGGAAATAACCGTCAACTGTTTTTCTGCCTTTAAATCTCTAACCGTTGCTAAAACCTCTTCTCTTCCTCTAGGGTCCAGCATTGATGTTGCTTCGTCTAATATAATGATTGCGGGTCGTAACGCCAGAACACCAGCTATCGCGACACGCTGCTTTTGACCGCCCGAGAGATGGTGGGGCTCTTGATATAGAAATTGATCCATCTTCACCTTTTTCAAGGCATCCTCAACACGATGAACCATTTCATTCCGTGGTACCCCCATATTTTCTAAACCAAAAGCCACATCATCTTGGACTGTGGTTCCGACGAATTGATTATCTGGATTTTGAAAGACCATTCCCAGTTGTTTTCGGATATCCCAGATTGTCTCTTCATTCAAAGGTAAACCGCAGACGGTTATTTCACCGGACTTAGGAAACTGCAGCCCATTAAGAAGCTTGGCCATCGTAGATTTACCGGAACCATTATGACCGACGATCGCCAGCCACTCACCTTCAAAAATATCAAATGTAACGTTATTTAAAGCATACCGTTCCTGATCATCATATTGAAACGAAACTTCCCTCAAGCTGACGATTGACTTTTTCATCCTGCTTCCCCCCTCGCCTCAACTCTGCTCTTTTATTATAAAAAAATCCATATATACAAAAAAAGCCTGCACCTCATCCCCAGGCAGGAACGATTTTCAACTGCCTTTACAAAACATTTCCATTTAGGAAATAGGAGGAGGTGCATGAGCTAGACGAGTCGCAAAAAAGATTACCAAAAGTTATTCTTTCCGGAAGCAAATGGAGCTTGCTTATTTCGCTCCAGCTAGTGGAGTCACGCTCATCGTAACGCTCTTTTTGGCTTGGTTCGTACATATATACTTGTATTTACAGAAAAAGGGCACAGAACAAGTTTGTTCTTAAACTGTCCAATACCCTTGTTGTCTGTTAGAAAATATTAAACTAACTCGATAATAACCATTGGTGCACCATCACCGCGGCGTGGTCCAAGTTTCATAATGCGGGTATAGCCGCCTTGGCGCTCTTGGTAACGTGGAGCAATGTCAGTGAAAAGCTTTTGTAATGCATCAGTACCTGTTTCAGTATTTGCTACTTCGTTACGAACGTATGCAGCAGCTTGACGACGGGCATGTAGGTCACCGCGTTTGCCAAGAGTGATCATCTTCTCAACAGTTGAGCGAAGTTCTTTCGCACGAGTTTCTGTTGTTTCAATGCGCTCGTTGATGATTAAATCAGTTGTTAAATCACGAAGCATAGCTTTACGCTGTGCGCTTGTGCGTCCTAACTTTCTGTATGCCATGAAGGGTTCCCTCCTTTTTGAAGTCGTTGAACGGATTTAGACTAGTCGTCTTTACGTAAGCCTAATCCAAGCTCTTCTAGTTTTGCCTTCACTTCTTCAAGTGATTTGCGGCCTAAGTTACGTACCTTCATCATATCTTCTTCAGTCTTATTCGCTAATTCCTGAACAGTGTTGATGCCTGCACGCTTTAAGCAGTTATAAGAACGAACGGATAGATCGAGTTCTTCAATGGTCATTTCAAGAACTTTTTCTTTCTGATCTTCTTCTTTTTCAATCATGATTTCAGCATTTTGAGCTTCATCAGTAAGACCAACAAAGATGTTTAAATGCTCAGTCAAAATTTTCGAACCAAGTGCAATCGCTTCTTTTGGCCCAGTGCTTCCATCTGTCCAAACATCAAGCGTTAGCTTGTCATAGTTTGATAATTGACCTACACGGGTGTTTTCTACCTGATAAGAAACACGAGCAACAGGAGTGTAAATGGAATCAATCGGAATGACACCGATTGGCTGATCCTCTCTTTTGTTTTGATCAGCTGGCGTATATCCGCGACCGCGTTTAGCAGTCAAACGCATATGAAGATGTCCATTTGCAGATAATGTTGCAATATGAAGGTCTGGATTTAAAATCTCCACATCACTGTCATGCGTAATGTTGCCAGCCGTAACAGGTCCTTCACCTTGAACATCAATTTCAAGTGTCTTTTCTTCATCAGAATAGATTTTTAAAGCTAATTTTTTAATGTTTAAAATGATGGATGTTACATCCTCTACGACGCCTTCAATTGTTGAGAACTCATGAAGTACCCCATCGACCTGAATCGAAGTAACAGCGGCACCTGGGAGTGAAGATAATAGGATACGACGTAAGGAGTTACCCAAAGTGGTACCATATCCACGCTCAAGTGGCTCTACGACGAATTTGCCGTATTTGGCATTTTCGCTGATCTCAACCGTTTCGATTTTTGGTTTTTCTATTTCGATCATCCAATAACCCTCCTTCAAAACGTCGAAACCTCGATTAGAGTTCTAATCGAAATTCCCCCATGTATACGTTCCCGTTTTGTGCACAACAACTGGAATAAGATTTCTGTATAAAAGTCAATAAATTCATATCATATCCCATTATAGACAGATGATATAAATTCTATACAGAAAAATTACACACGACGGCGTTTTGGCGGACGGCATCCGTTATGTGGAACAGGAGTAACGTCTTTAATTGCCGTAACTTCAAGACCAGCAGCTTGAAGAGCACGAATAGCTGCTTCACGACCTGCACCAGGGCCTTTAACTGTTACCTCTAAAGTTTTCATACCATGTTCCATTGATGTTTTTGCTGCAGTTTCAGCTGCCATTTGCGCTGCGAATGGAGTAGATTTACGAGAACCTTTAAATCCAAGCGCACCTGCACTAGACCAAGAAATTGCATTTCCATGAACATCAGTGATGGTTACGATCGTATTGTTAAATGTTGAGCGGATATGAGCAACCCCAGCTTCAATATTCTTTTTAACACGACGCTTACGTGTATTAGTTTTACGAGCCATTTAATTTAACCTCCTTTGCCGATTACTTCTTCTTGTTCGCAACAGTCTTACGAGGACCTTTGCGTGTACGGGCGTTGTTTTTCGTATTTTGTCCACGAACCGGTAAGCCGCGACGATGACGCAATCCGCGGTAGCAGCCAATTTCCATTAAACGTTTAATGTTAAGTGAAATTTCACGGCGAAGGTCACCTTCAACCTTTAGCTTGTCAACGATATCACGGATTTTGTTTAATTCATCTTCAGTTAAATCACGTACACGAGTATCTTCAGAAACAGCAGCTTCTGCTAAGACTTTTTGTGCAGTTTTTTTGCCAATACCATAAATGTAAGTTAAAGAGATAACTACACGTTTTTCACGTGGAATATCTACACCAGCAATACGTGCCATATATGTGCACCTCCTTGTCGATTAACCTTGTTTTTGTTTATGTTTAGGGTTTTCACAGATAACCATTACTTTGCCGCGTCTGCGGATAACTTTGCACTTTTCGCAGATCGGTTTAACAGATGGTCTTACTTTCATTATCCTAACCTCCTTGAGTTTCGGAGTGCAAACAATTATTTGAAACGATAGGTAATTCTACCGCGCGTTAAGTCATATGGAGAAAGCTCAACAGTCACTTTGTCACCTGGCAAGATCCTGATAAAGTGCATGCGGATTTTCCCGGAAACGTGAGCCAGCACAGTATGACCATTTTCCAATTCTACCTTAAACATTGCATTTGGCAAAGTTTCAATGACTTTACCTTCAATTTCAATTACATCATCTTTGGCCACAGTCTCGTCCCCCTTCTCTTTAAAGAATTATCGTTCGTAAGACTAGTAATGTAAAGCGAGTCTTCTCGTTCGTACGTAGTTAGCAACCCTACAATTTTAACATATTGTTGTGTCTTTGTCCGCAAGTAATTTCTGCATAAAAGAAGAATAATTTCTTCAGTCATTCTTGCCCAACTCTCGGTTCTGCATACCCAGTACAATAGAAAAGCCAGTTACTTGCACATACAATTGAATTCTATGAGAGAAAAGCGAGAGTCGCGTGCCAATTGGAAATGATGAGCATTAACGAAGACCCCGCAAAAGTTCTTCAATATCAGCAAATACTTTGTTAATATCCTGCTGACCATCAAGAGTACGCAAGTACCCTTTCTCTTCATAAAAAGATAATAATGGTTCTTGCTGTTTGATATTGACATCTAATCTGTTTTGAACTGTTTCAGCGTTATCATCTGCTCTCTGATATAGCTCACCGCCGCAACGGTCGCATACACCCTCTTTTGCAGGAGGATTGAATACTAGATGATAGGTTGATCCACATTCCTTACAGATACGACGGCCAGTCAAACGCTCCATTAAAATGCTTTTATCAACATTTATATTGATTACGTAGTCGATTTTTTTATTTAAATCTACTAGTAAATTTTCTAATGCATCTGCTTGAGGTACTGTTCTAGGAAAGCCATCAAGTAAAAAGCCATTTTGACAGTCTTCTTTACTTAACCGTTCACGAACGATGCCGATTGTTACTTCATCAGGAACAAGCTCGCCTTTGTCCATGAAGGATTTAGCTTTTAAACCCAGTTCAGTTCCTTCCTTCATTGCTGCACGGAACATATCTCCAGTTGAGATATGAGGGATGCGGTATTGTTCAACAATTTTTTCAGCCTGAGTGCCCTTACCTGCACCAGGTAGCCCCATTAATACTAAATTCACACATATTCCCCCTCGTGCTATATGTGAGGTTTATTGGGGCCCATTAAAGGGTCCCGCAAAACCCTTTTATTTAATAAATCCTTTATAGTGACGTTTAACTAATTGTGCTTCAAGCTGCTTATACGTTTCTAGTGCAACACCGACGACGATCAGCAAGCTTGTTCCGCCAATTTGTGCCGATTGTGGCAGATTCGCAATTTTAATAAATAAAACTGGAAGTACTGCAATAATAGCAAGAAAAATGGCGCCGATAAAGGTCAACCGATATAGGACGCGTGTTAAATATTCCTGCGTGCTCTTTCCAGGACGAATTCCAGGGATATAGCCGCTCTGCTTTTGTAAGTTTTCCGCTGCTTGTTCAGGGTTAACTTGAATAAAGGCATAAAAATAAGTAAACGCGATAATTAACGCTGCATAAAGTGTCATCCCGATTGGATGAGAATAATCAAAAACTTTCATAATCCATAGCGTTACATCATTCGTTGGGAAGAAGGATGCAATCGTTCTTGGCGTAACAATAAACGAAACGGCAAAGATTACAGGGATTACTCCAGCTGCATTTACTTTTAATGGCATATGGGTAGACTGGCCGCCCACAGGATTACGTCCTACTGCCATCCGTTTCGCATATTGAATTGGAATTTTCCGAGTTGCCTGTTGGATGAAAATTACACCCACTACAATAGCAATAATTGCTACTGCAATTAGAACAACAGTCACGATACGTAGGAATAATTGCTCGCCTGCATTTTCAAACTGCTGAACATACATTTGATTTAAAACATTTGGGATTCCGGCAACAATACCTGCAAAGATGATGATAGAAATACCATTTCCAACACCTTTAGCAGTAATTTGCTCCCCTAACCACATTAAGAACGATGTACCGGCAGTCAGCACAACGGCAATTAATAAATACGTTCCAATTCCAGGGTTTTCAATCAATTGTCCTTGAGACAAATTGTTAAAGCCGTATGACATACCTAATGCTTGGATAAACCCAAGCACGACGGTAAAATATCGAGTGAATTGGGCAAGCTTCCGACGCCCTGCTTCACCTTGCTTTGACCACTCCGTAAACTTTGGAACAACGTCCATCTGCAGGAGCTGAATAATAATTGAAGCAGTGATGTAAGGCATAATCCCCATTGCAAAAATAGAGAATTGCTTTAATGCGCCTCCGCCGAATGTATTTAAAACACCGAAAACACTTAGCTTATCTTGTGCAGCTAGCGCTTCAGCATTTACATTCGGAACTGGAATGAAAGTGCCGATTCGAAATACGACTAACATTAAAAGGGTGAATATGATCTTTCGACGTATATCACCCACGCGCATAAAATTGGAGATTGTCTGGAACATTAGATCACCTCAGTAGTTCCACCGGCAGCTTCGATCGCTTCCTTAGCAGCAGAGGAGAATTTATGAGCTTTAACTGTAAGCTTTTTCTCTACGTTCCCTTTAGCAAGAATCTTGATTCCTGCTTTTTCGTTACTTACCACACCTGATTCGATAAGAAGTTCTGGAGTAACTTCTGTACCTTCTTCAAAGCGGTTCAATGCATCAAGATTAACTACGGCGTACTCTTTACGGTTAAAATTGGTGAAACCGCGTTTTGGTAAACGACGGAATAATGGTGTTTGACCACCTTCAAAACCGATACGGACACCGCCGCCTGAACGAGCATTTTGTCCTTTATGACCTTTACCTGCAGTCTTACCTTGACCAGAGCCGATACCACGGCCTAAACGCTTACGCTCATGACGAGAACCTTCGGTAGGCTTTAATTCATGAAGTTTCATATTGGCACCTCCTTATGAAAGAAAACAATGAATTATTGTTCTTTTACTGTTACAAGGTGAGCAACTTTAGTAATCATACCGCGAATAGCAGCGTTATCTTGATGCTCAACTGTTTGATTTAATTTACGTAAACCTAGCGCTTTAACTGTTTCGCGTTGGTCTTGTGAACGACCGATTACGCTGCGGCTGAGGGTAACTAAAAGTTTATTCGCCATTTGATTTCCCTCCTTATCCTAACAGTTCTTCTACTGATTTACCACGTAATTTTGCTACGTCTTCAGCACGTTTAAGTTGTTTTAATCCTTCTACAGTAGCACGTACCATGTTAATTGGCGTGTTAGTACCTAATGATTTAGATAGGATATCCTGAACACCTGCTAATTCTAGTACTGCACGAACAGGACCGCCGGCGATAACTCCAGTACCTTCAGAGGCAGGCTTTAGAAGTATTTCACCAGCACCAAAACGTCCAATTACTTGGTGAGGAACAGTTGTTCCAACCATTGGCACTTCTACTAGGTTTTTCTTTGCATCTTCGATTGCTTTGCGGATTGCATCAGGTACTTCCTGCGCTTTACCAGTACCGAAACCGACATGGCCGTTTTTATCTCCCACTACGACAAGTGCAGAGAAACGGAAGCGACGTCCACCTTTAACAACCTTCGCAACACGGTTAACTGTAACTACGCGTTCTTCAAGTTCAAGTTTGTTTGGATCAATGCGACGCATCTAATTTGTCCCTCCTTTGTCTATTAAAATTGTAAGCCATTTTCGCGGGCAGCATCAGCTAATGCTTGAATACGTCCATGGTAAAGGTATCCTCCACGGTCAAATACAACTGCAGAGACTCCTTTTTCCACCGCACGTTTAGCGACTAATTCTCCAACCTTTTGTGCAGCTTCAATATTGCTAGTTGACTCAAGGCTAAGTTCTTTATCTAATGTAGAAGCACTTGCTAAAGTAACTCCATTAGTGTCATCGATTACCTGTGCATAAATATGCTGGTTAGAACGAAACACGTTTAGACGTGGACGAGCAGAGGTACCGCTAAGCTTCGCACGAACACGAGCGTGTCTTTTACGGCGAGTAGCGTTTTTATCTTGCTTCGTAATCATTTACGTCACTCCTTTCGTTTACTTATGCGGCATTACTTACCTGTTTTACCTTCTTTGCGACGAACAAATTCGCCTTCGTAACGGATTCCTTTGCCTTTATACGGCTCTGGAGGACGAACTTGACGGATATTTGCTGCTAATGCACCAACACGTTCTTTGTCAGTACCTCTTACAGTAATTTTTGTATTTGCAGGAACTTCAATTTCAAGACCTGTTTCAGGTTCGATTTCAACTGGATGAGAGTATCCAACGTTTAGTACAAGCTTGGTACCTTGCTTTTGAGCACGGTAACCAACCCCGATCAACTCTAATCTCTTTTCGAAGCCTTTAGAAACACCTTCAACCATATTTGCGAGTACCGCACGAGTTGTACCGTGCAATGCGCGGTGTTCTTTCACATCTGATGGACGAGAGATGGTTACAACATTCTCTTCAACGTTAATTGTAATATCTGGATTAAAAGAACGAGAAAGCTCGCCTTTTGGTCCTTTAACAGTAACAGTGTTGTTGTTCACAGCAACTGTTACACCTGCTGGGATTTCAATAGGTTTTTTTCCTACGCGAGACATTTAGTGCACCTCCATTCATTCAAAAAATCTCTTACCAAACGTATGCTAAAACTTCTCCGCCGATTTGTTTAGCACGAGCTTCCTTATCAGTGATCACGCCTGTTGAAGTAGAAACTAGCGCAATACCAAGTCCATTTAAAACACGCGGCACTTCGTTAGATTTTGCATAAACGCGAAGACCAGGCTTGCTTATACGCTTCAATCCAGTAATAACACGTTCGTTATTTGCACCGTATTTTAAGAAGATACGGATGATACCTTGTTTATTGTCTTCGATATATTCCACGTCACGGATGAAACCTTCACGCTTTAGAATTTCAGCGATTTCTTTTTTGATATTAGAAGCAGGTACTTCTAATTTCTCGTGACGCACCATATTCGCATTACGAATGCGAGTGAGCAAATCAGCAATTGGATCTGTCATGACCATTGTTTTTTACCTCCTTCCACAAACTCTAGTTTTACCAGCTAGCTTTTTTAACACCAGGAATTTGTCCTTTGTATGCTAATTCACGGAAACAAATACGGCAAAGCTTAAATTTACGATATACAGAGTGTGGACGACCACAGCGTTCGCAGCGTGTGTACTCTTGTACTTTGTATTTAGGCGTGCGCTTTTGTTTCGCAATCATTGACTTCTTAGCCACGTTTTCGCCTCCTTATTTAGCGATTACTTTTGGAACGGCATTCCGACTTGAGTTAACAATTCACGAGACTCTTCATCAGAATTTGCAGTTGTTACGATAACGATATCCATACCACGAACCTTGCTTACCTTATCGTAATCAATCTCAGGGAAAATTAGCTGTTCTTTAATACCCAATGTGTAGTTGCCGCGACCATCAAATGCTTTTTTAGAAACACCACGGAAGTCACGTACACGTGGTAAAGAAACAGAAACTAACTTATCAAGGAATTGATACATACGCTCACCGCGAAGAGTGACTTTTGCACCAATTGGCATTCCCTCACGAAGACGGAAACCAGCGATAGATTTTTTCGCACGAGTTACTAAAGGCTTTTGACCAGTGATCATTGCTAATTCTTCAACTGCATTATCAAGAGCTTTAGCATTTTGAACTGCGTCACCAACACCCATGTTAATAACGATTTTTTCAATCTTAGGTACTTGCATAATGGATTTATAGTTGAACTTGCTCATAAGAGCAGGCGTGATTTCTTTTAAATACTTTTCTTTTAGGCGGTTCATAGAGTGTACCTCCCTTCTTCTTTAGACTATTTATCTAATAATTCACCGGATTTTGCTACTCGGACTTTCTTGCCATCTACCGATTTGTAACCTACACGTGTAGGGTTACCTGTTTTAGGATCGATAGGCATTACATTTGATACATGAATTGGAGCCTCGAAGCTGATAATGCCGCCCTGTGGGTTTGCTTGTGAAGGTTTAGCGTGTTTTTTCACGATGTTCACGCCTTCTACAAGAACACGGCTTTCTTTAGGATAAGCAGCCAGGATTGTACCTGTCTTGCCTTTATCCTTACCAGAGATGACTCTGACCTTATCACCTTTTTTTACATGCATCCGTAAGCACCTCCTTAAAGGCAATTGGAATTTATAATTATAGTACTTCTGGAGCTAGAGAAACAATCTTCATAAAGTTATTGTCGCGAAGTTCGCGGGCAACTGGTCCAAAGATACGAGTTCCACGTGGGCTCTTATCTTCTTTAACAATTACACATGCATTTTCATCAAAACGGATGTAGGAACCGTCAGGACGGCGGACACCGCTCTTTGTACGTACAACAACAGCCTTAACAACATCACCTTTTTTAACAACGCCACCAGGTGTTGCTTGTTTCACTGTACAAACGATAATATCGCCGATGTTAGCCGTTTTTCGGCCAGAACCACCAAGAACTTTAATGGTAAGCACTTCACGTGCACCAGAGTTGTCAGCAACTTTCAAACGTGATTCTTGTTGAATCATGTGTGTAACCTCCCTTCGGAAAAACTATCTCCGAACAATTAAATAATAACTGCTTTTTCTACTACTTCAACTAAACGGAAGCGTTTTGTAGCTGAAAGCGGGCGAGTTTCCATAATACGTACGATGTCGCCAACTTTTGCTTGATTTTGCTCATCATGAGCTTTGTACTTTTTAGAGTACTTTACGCGTTTACCGTAAAGGGGATGCTTTTTGTATGTTTCGACAAGAACAGTTACAGTCTTATCCATTTTGTCAGAAACAACGCGTCCAGTGTAAACCTTGCGCTGGTTACGTTCACTCATCACTCGTGAACCTCCTCTCGGATTTTACTTATTAACGCTGATTTCTCTCTCGCGAATCACAGTTTTCATGCGAGCGAGCGATTTCCGTACTTCACGGATACGAGCTGTATTTTCAAGTTGTCCAGTCGCCAATTGAAAGCGAAGGTTGAAAAGCTCTTCTTTTAACGATTTTACTTTTTGTTCAATTTCAGCAGTGGTAAGGTCACGAATTTCATTAGCTTTCATTTGATTCACCACCAATTTCTTCACGTTTTACAAACTTACACTTTACAGGAAGTTTGTGTGCTGCAAGACGAAGAGCTTCACGAGCAGTTTCCTCAGAAACGCCGGCAATTTCAAACATGATTTTTCCAGGCTTAACTACTGCTACCCAGCCTTCAGGTGAACCTTTACCGGAACCCATCCGTACTTCTAGAGGCTTTGCAGTATATGGCTTGTGAGGGAAAATCTTAATCCAAACTTTACCGCCACGTTTCATGTAACGAGTCATCGCACGACGAGCAGCTTCGATTTGACGGTTAGTCACCCAGGATGCCTCCATTGATTGCAAACCGAATTCACCGAATGATACTTCAGTACCGCCTTTTGCGTTTCCACGCATGTTACCACGATGTTGACGGCGGAATTTTACGCGTTTTGGCAATAACATGATTATTTGCCTCCTTCCCCAGTTTTCTTCTTAGTAGGAAGGATCTCTCCACGATAGATCCATACTTTTACACCAAGTTTACCGTAAGTTGTATCGGCTTCTGCTGTAGCGTAGTCGATATCAGCGCGAAGTGTATGAAGTGGAACAGTTCCTTCGCTATAATGTTCTGAACGAGCGATATCGGCACCACCAAGACGGCCGGATACCATTGTTTTAATACCCTTTGCGCCAGCACGCATAGCACGTTGAATTACTTGCTTTTGTGCGCGGCGGAAAGATACGCGGTTTTCTAATTGACGAGCAATGTTTTCAGCAACTAACTTCGCATCAACATCAGCCTTCTTGATTTCAAGAATGTTGATATGAACGCGTTTGCCAGTTAATTGGTTTAATGCTTTACGAAGTGATTCCACTTCAGTACCGCCTTTACCGATTACCATACCAGGCTTCGCTGTATGGATTGTAACGTTAACGCGGTTCGCAGCACGTTCGATTTCAACTTTAGACACAGAAGCATCTTTTAAACGCTTCGTGATGTATTCACGAACCTTAATGTCTTCGTGTAAAAGATCAGCAAAGTCTTTACCTGCGTACCATTTAGATTCCCAATCACGGATGATTCCGATACGCAAACCGACTGGATTTACTTTTTGACCCACAGCTTATCCCTCCTTCTTCTCTGATAAAACGATTGTAATGTGGCTTGTGCGCTTGTTGATTTGGCTTGCACGGCCCATAGCGCGTGGACGGAAACGTTTTAAGGTTGGACCTTCATCAACAAATGCTTGGGATACTACCAAGTTATTTACGTCCATTTCATAATTGTGCTCAGCATTTGCCATAGCGGATTTTAAAACTTTTTCAACAACTGGAGAAGCAGCCTTCGGAGTCAGATTTAAAATCGCCACCGCTTCACCAACTTGCTTTCCTCGAATTAAATCGACGACTAAGCGGACTTTACGAGGAGCAATTCGGACTGTTCTTGCAACAGCTTTAGCTTGCATTGGGATGCCCTCCTCTCTTAACGTCTTGTTTTCTTATCATCGTTACCATGACCTTTGTAAGCACGTGTTGGAGCGAATTCTCCAAGCTTATGTCCTACCATGTCTTCAGTAACATACACAGGCACATGTTTACGGCCATCATAAACGGCGATCGTATGACCGATAAATTGTGGGAAAATCGTAGAACGACGAGACCAAGTCTTAATCACTTGTTTCTTATCGGATTCATTTAACTTTTCAACTTTAACCATTAAATGATCATCAACGAATGGTCCTTTTTTTAAGCTGCGACCCATGAATGAACCTCCCTTCGTGAGCGGTCTACGGCTCTGTCTTTGAACCGTAGTTCAATCACGTTATTTTTTACGACGACGAATAATAAGTTTGTCGGATTTGTTTTTCTTCTTACGAGTTTTGTAACCAAGAGTCGGTTTGCCCCAAGGAGACATTGGAGACTTACGTCCGATTGGTGAACGTCCTTCACCACCACCGTGTGGGTGATCGTTAGGGTTCATAACAGATCCACGGACAGTTGGACGCACGCCTAACCAGCGAGAACGACCAGCTTTACCGATTTTAATAAGTTCATGCTGTTCGTTTCCTACTTGACCGATAGATGCACGGCATTCAGAAAGAATCATGCGAGTTTCACCAGAAGTTAAACGTACAAGTACGTATTTACCTTCTTTACCAAGTACTTGAGCGCTTGTTCCAGCAGAACGAACTAACTGGCCGCCTTTACCTGGTTTTAATTCGATGTTGTGTACTACTGTACCAACAGGAATGTTTGCTAATGGAAGTGAGTTACCTACTTTAATATCTGCCTCAGGGCCAGACATTACCTCCATGCCTACTTCAAGATTTTTTGGAGCTAAGATATAACGCTTTTCACCATCAGCATAGTTGATTAGTGCAATGTTTGCAGAACGGTTTGGATCGTATTCGATAGTGGCAACGCGTCCAGGAATGCCATCTTTGTTACGTTTAAAGTCGATTAAACGATATTGACGCTTATGGCCGCCACCTTGATGACGAACAGTTAACTTACCTTGGTTGTTACGGCCGCCTTTGCTCTTTAATGGAGCTAAGAGTGATTTTTCTGGAGTACTTGTTGTGATTTCAGCGAAATCAGAAACAGTCATCCCACGACGTCCGTTAGAGGTAGGTTTGTACTTTTTAATCGCCATTTTATTTCCCTCCTCTTATATTAGATTTTAGCTTTCAAAGAATTCGATTTCTTTGCTGTCAGCAGTTAGTTTAACGATTGCCTTGCGGCGTTTGTTTGTGTAACCACCAAATTTACCCATACGCTTGAACTTACCTTTGTAGTTCATGATGTTGACTTTATCAACTTCTACGCCAAAGATTTCTTCGACAGCATCTTTAACTTGAGTTTTATTAGCCTTAACATCCACTTCAAAAGTATATTTCTTTTCAGCCATTAGGTCAGTAGTACGTTCAGTGATAACGGGGCGCTTAATGATATCGCGTGCATCCATTATGCAAGCACCTCCTCTACTTTTTCAACCGCTGCTTTAGTCATGATTAATTTATCATGATTTACAACGTCTAATACGTTGATTCCATCAGCAGTTACAACTGTTACACCAGGAATGTTGCGAGCAGATAATGCTACGTTTTCATCAAGGTCAGCTGTAACGATTAACGCTTTTTTCTCAACAGAAAGACCATTTAAAACAGCTTTGAAGTCTTTTGTTTTTGGAGCATCGAACGCTAAGCTTTCAAGTACTAACACTTTTTCTTCTAGAACTTTAGATGATAGTGCAGATTTGATTGCTAAACGACGAACCTTTTTCGGTAATTTATAGCTGTAGCTGCGTGGTTGTGGACCAAATACAGTACCACCTCCGCGCCATTGTGGAGAACGGATAGACCCTTGACGAGCACGACCTGTTCCCTTTTGGCGCCATGGTTTACGACCACCGCCGGCTACCTCAGAACGATTTTTAACTTTATGAGTTCCCTGACGTAAAGAAGCTCTTTGCATAATGATCGCTTCAAATAATACGTGTTGGTTAGGTTCAATACCAAATACGGATTCGTTTAACTCGATTTCACCAACTTGTGAACCGTTTTGGTTAAATAATGCTACTTTCGGCATTCCTATGTTCCTCCTTTCTTATGAAGTGATTATGCTTTAACCGCACCTTTGATTTTTAGTAACGCTTTTTTCGCGCCTGGAACGTTACCTTTGATTAAAAGTAGATTGCGCTCAGCGTCAACCTTAACGATTTCAAGGTTTTGAACAGTAACTTGCTCTCCGCCCATACGTCCAGGTAATAATTTACCCTTGAATACACGGTTTGGAGCAACTGGTCCCATTGAACCAGGACGACGGTGGTAACGAGAACCGTGAGCCATTGGGCCGCGTGATTGTCCGTGGCGCTTGATAGAGCCTTGGAAACCTTTACCCTTTGAGATTCCTGTTACATCTACTAAATCGCCTGCAGCGAAAATATCAACTTTGACTTCTTGACCAACTTCATAGCCTGCTAAGTCATCTCCGCGGAATTCGCGAACGAAGCGCTTAGGAGCAGTATTTGCTTTTGCAGCATGTCCCTTTTCAGGTTTGTTAGCTAACTTTTCACGTTTATCTTCGAAACCTACTTGAATAGCTTCATAGCCATCAGTTTCCGCAGATTTCTTTTGAAGAATAACGTTTGGAGCTACCTCAACTACTGTTACAGGAATTAAGTTCCCGTTCTCAGCAAATACTTGAGTCATACCAATCTTTCTTCCTAAGATTCCTTTGGTCATGTAAGTCACACCTCCTAATTTTGTAAAATTTTATTTGCTTATAATTTGATTTCGATATCTACACCGGATGGTAAATCTAATCTCATTAATGCATCAACTGTTTGTGGAGTTGGATTAACGATGTCGATTAGACGCTTATGTGTCCGCATTTCAAATTGCTCACGAGAATCTTTGTACTTGTGAACCGCACGAAGAATCGTATAAATAGATTTTTCAGTTGGAAGCGGAATCGGACCAGACACAGCTGCACCTGAACGCTTTGCTGTTTCAACGATTTTTTCTGCAGATTGATCAAGGATTCTGTGATCATATGCTTTTAAGCGGATACGAATTTTTTGTTTTGCCATTATTTTCCCTCCTTTATTCGCCTATTTTTAAAATAGACATTTCTCAGTGAGAATTTCCCTAACACAGCGCCATGGCAAAGCGGCCGGGTGTGTCAGCAACCTCCCACATCATCGCAGTCAAAGACCAACATTGTCTATTATACATAAAACATAAAGCAAACGCAACATTTATTACGATTTTTTTTAGTCTTATGTCCTGAACACTTTTATTATTATAAAGGTTGATATACATGATTTCAACACATAATAATAATCTCCAGTAATCTCCTAATTAAATTACATTTAAACATTCATAATTATATAGAAGAAACACGGAAAATTTTTTTAAAGAACAATATAAAAAAGCAGCTGGATCGTCACCCAGCTGCTTCTGTTATTGATTAATTACTCAATGATTGTAGTGATTGAACCTGAACCTACAGTACGTCCACCTTCACGGATAGAGAACTTAGTTCCTTCTTCAATCGCAACTGGTGCTATAAGCTCAACAGTCATTTCTGTGTTATCGCCAGGCATGATCATTTCAGTACCTTCTGGAAGAATGATGATACCAGTGATATCAGAAGTACGGAAATAGAATTGTGGACGATAGTTTGAGAAGAATGGAGTATGACGTCCACCTTCTTCTTTAGATAATACGTAAACTTGTGCTTTGAACTTTGTGTGTGGAGTGATGGACTTTGGCTTAGCCAAAACTTGTCCACGCTCGATTTCTTCACGGGCTACACCACGAAGAAGGGCACCGATGTTGTCACCAGCTTCAGCAAAGTCAAGAAGCTTACGGAACATTTCTACACCTGTTACAGTTGTAGATTTTGGCTCTTCAGTGAAACCAACGATTTCAACTACGTCACCAACTTTAACTACGCCACGCTCAACGCGTCCTGTAGCTACTGTACCACGACCAGTGATAGAGAATACGTCCTCAACTGGCATCATGAATGGCTTGTCAGTGTCACGAGTTGGGTTTGGAATATAGCTGTCAACAGCATCCATAAGTTCGATAATTTTTTCTTCCCATGCTGCATCGCCTTCTAATGCTTTAAGAGCAGAACCTTTGATAACTGGAGTGTCATCGCCAGGGAAATCGTATTCAGAAAGAAGGTCACGAATTTCCATTTCTACTAATTCAAGTAATTCTTCGTCGTCAACCATGTCACACTTGTTCATGAATACAACAAGGTATGGTACGCCTACCTGACGAGAAAGAAGGATGTGCTCACGAGTTTGTGGCATTGGACCATCAGTTGCAGATACAACAAGGATACCGCCGTCCATTTGTGCTGCACCAGTGATCATGTTTTTAACATAGTCAGCGTGTCCTGGGCAGTCAACGTGTGCATAGTGACGTGCATCAGTTTCATACTCAACGTGTGCAGTAGAGATTGTGATACCACGTTCTCTTTCTTCTGGAGCACCGTCGATTTGATCGTATGCACGAGCTTCTGCTTTACCTTGCTTAGCAAGTACAGAAGTGATTGCAGCAGTTAAAGTAGTTTTACCATGGTCAACGTGTCCGATTGTACCAATGTTAACGTGTGGCTTTGAACGGTCGAATTTAGCTTTTGCCATTTGGAAAATCCTCCTTTGGATTATAAAAATTAAGTATATTTAAGCGGAAACTGTAAAGAGGTTGTCCTCGTTTCACAGTTTCCATTCTTACATAAGTAGTTATACTTTAAAGATAAGTAAAAATCAATTACTCACCTTTATTTTTTTTGATGATTTCTTCAGAAACTGATTTAGGTACTTCTTCGTAGTGATCAAAGTGCATAGAGAATACTCCACGACCTTGTGTGCTAGAACGAAGCGCAGTTGCATATCCAAACATTTCTGATAGAGGAACCATAGCACGAACAACTTGTGCGTTACCACGAGCTTCCATACCTTCAACACGTCCACGACGTGCAGTGATTTGTCCCATAATGTCCCCAAGATATTCTTCAGGGATTACAACCTCTACCCTCATCATTGGTTCAAGGATTACTGGCTGACACTTAGATGCTGCATTTTTAAGTGCCAATGAAGCGGCAATTTTAAACGCCATTTCAGAGGAGTCAACATCATGGTATGAACCATCGAATAGTCTTGCTTTAATATCAACTAATGGATATCCGGCAAGAACACCGCGTTGAAGCGCATCTTCAAGTCCCGCTTGGACTGGAGCGATGTATTCACGAGGAACAACACCACCGACAATACCGTTTTCGAACTCGAATCCTTTTCCTTCTTCGTTAGGTGAGAATTCGATCCAAACGTGTCCGTATTGACCGCGTCCACCAGACTGACGAGCGAACTTACCTTCAACTTGTGCAGAAGCACGGAATGTTTCGCGGTAAGCAACCTGCGGTGCACCTACATTAGCTTCAACTTTGAATTCACGACGCATACGGTCAACGATGATATCTAGGTGAAGCTCACCCATACCAGCGATGATTACTTGTCCAGTTTCCTGGTCAGTATGTGCACGGAAAGTCGGATCTTCTTCTTGCAGCTTTTGCAGAGCAGTTGTCATTTTGTCTTGGTCAGCTTTTGATTTAGGTTCAACTGAAAGCTGGATTACTGGCTCTGGGAATTGCATAGACTCTAGGATAACAAGGTTTTTGTCGTCACATAGAGTATCACCAGTAGTTGTATCTTTCAAACCTACAGCAGCAGCAATATCACCGGCATAAACCTTTGAGATTTCTTGACGGCTGTTTGCGTGCATTTGCAGAATACGTCCGATACGTTCACGTTTGCCTTTAGTTGAGTTCTGAACATATGATCCAGACTCTAAAGTACCAGAATAAACACGGAAGAACGTTAATTTACCAACATAAGGGTCTGTCATAACTTTAAATGCAAGAGCTGAGAATGGCTCTTCGTCACTTGAGTGACGCTCAACGATTTCCTCTTCATCATCCACAGCATGACCTTTGATGGCAGGTACATCTAATGGAGATGGAAGGTAATCGATAACTGCATCTAACATTAACTGAACACCTTTGTTTTTGAAAGCTGATCCACAGATAACTGGGTAGAATTCAACGTTAACAGTACCTTTACGGATTGCGGCTTTCAACTCTTCTTTTGAAATTTCCTCTCCGCCAAGGTATTTTTCCATTAACTCTTCATCAAGTTCAGCTACTGCCTCAACTAATTTTTCATGATATTCTTCAGCTTGTGCACGGTATTCTTCTGGAATCTCACGAACTTCAATATCAGTTCCTAAGTCGTTTCCGTAGAATACAGCGTTCATTTCCACAAGGTCAATGATGGCTGAGAATTGATCTTCAGCACCAATTGGTAACTGAATTGGATGAGCATTCGCTTGCAGGCGTTCATGTAATGTTTTCACAGAGTACAGGAAGTCTGCGCCGATTTTGTCCATCTTGTTTACGAATACTACACGTGGTACTCCGTATGTTGTTGCTTGACGCCAAACTGTTTCAGTTTGTGGTTCAACACCTGACTGAGCATCCAGAACAGCTACCGCACCATCAAGTACACGAAGGGAACGTTCTACTTCAACAGTGAAGTCTACGTGTCCTGGTGTGTCGATGATGTTAACTCTGTGGCCTTTCCATTGTGCAGTTGTTGCAGCGGATGTGATTGTGATTCCGCGTTCTTGTTCTTGCTCCATCCAGTCCATCTGAGAAGCACCTTCATGTGTTTCACCGATTTTATGAATCTTACCAGTGTAATAAAGGACACGCTCAGTGGTAGTCGTTTTACCGGCATCGATGTGTGCCATGATGCCGATATTACGAGTATTTTCTAAGGAGAACTCTCTTGCCATTGGGTCTTTCTCCTTCCTAGTAGAAAGTTTTTATATTTGAAGGTTAGATTACCAACGATAGTGAGCAAACGCTTTGTTTGCTTCAGCCATTTTGTGTGTATCTTCACGTTTCTTAACAGATGCACCAGAGTTGTTTGCTGCATCCATGATTTCGTTCGCTAAGCGCTCTTCCATTGTTTTTTCACCGCGAAGACGTGCATAGTTTACCAACCAGCGAAGACCAAGAGTTGTACGGCGGTCAGGACGCACCTCAACTGGAACTTGGTAGTTAGCACCACCGACACGGCGTGCTCTTACTTCTAGAACTGGCATGATATTTTTCATTGCTGCTTCGAATACTTCCATAGGTTCTTTTCCAGAACGCTCACGGATTGTATTAAATGCAGAGTAAAGAATTTCTTGAGATTTACCTCTTTTACCGTCAATCATCATTTTGTTGATAAGACGAGTAACTAATTTTGAATTGTAAAGTGGATCTGGTAACACGTCTCTCTTTGCTACAGGACCTTTACGTGGCATGCTTTTTCCTCCTTTCAAAGAAGCTTCTATATAGTATGATTATTTCTTAGCTGCTTTTGGTCTCTTAGTACCATATTTTGAGCGGCCTTGCATACGGTTGTTAACTCCAGCTGTATCAAGCGCTCCGCGTACGATGTGATAACGTACCCCTGGTAAGTCTTTTACACGTCCGCCACGGATAAGAACAACACTGTGCTCTTGAAGGTTGTGGCCAATACCAGGAATGTATGCAGTCACCTCGATACCATTTGTCAAGCGTACACGAGCATATTTACGTAACGCTGAGTTTGGTTTCTTTGGAGTCATTGTACCAACACGAGTACATACCCCGCGTTTCTGTGGTGAAGATACATTTGTTTGTGATTTTTTGAAGCTGTTATAACCTTTATTTAGCGCAGGTGATTTTGACTTCTCAGTCGTTGACTGACGTGGCTTGCGCACTAATTGGTTAATTGTAGGCATGTTTTTTCCTCCCTTCATTAATTGTAAGCCCACACATCCAGGTGGTTCATTTTTTTGCAAAAACAAAGTTTTTGCAGACTACTCTATCTACAAAAACAGTTTTTAACGGATAATTGCAACAGCGGCCGCACCTACTTGAATTCCGCATGCTTTACCAAGCTTTTTCATGGAGTCGACATACAGAACAGGAACTTCTAAGTCTTGGGCTGTTGTGACCACCTGTGCCGTAACTTTTTGGTCAGCATCTGCCGCGATAATCAGCTCTTCGACTTTTCCTTCCTTTAGTGCTTTCACTGCTTGTTTTGTCCCTATAATAAAACTCTTCGCCTGCAATACTTTTTCATAAGACATGATTGCTATCCTCCAAAGTATCAGGTGTATAGGAGCACCTTTGATATAGTAACATCTTAGAAAATAGTTGTCAACAAAACATTTAAATTTTTTCTTAAAATAGAGGCTGACGAAGGTCAGCCTCTGACATTTATTTAATCAATTGTTACCGGCTCTTCTGAGGTTGTATCCCGAAGGACTGGCTCTGCTTTGCGGTAGCGCTGCATACCTGTTCCGGCAGGAACCAGTTTCCCGATGATAACATTCTCTTTTAAACCAAGCAATTCATCGCGCTTGCCCTTAATTGCTGCATCGGTAAGAACTCTTGTTGTTTCTTGGAATGATGCTGCAGACAAGAATGAATCAGTTTCAAGAGATGCTTTGGTAATACCAAGTAATACAGGACGCCCTGTAGCCGGTATTTTGCCGTTTAGTAAAGCTGATTCATTGGCATCCGTAAACTGGTGAATGTCTAGCAGTGTACCCGGTAATACATCTGTATCTCCAGCCTCACTGACACGCACTTTGCGGAGCATTTGGCGGACCATAACCTCGACGTGCTTATCGCCAATTTCAACACCCTGCATCCGGTAAACCTTTTGCACTTCACGAAGCAGGTATTCCTGAACGGAAATTACATCTTTTACCTTAATCAGTTCTTTTGGATCGATTGATCCTTCGGTTAATTCCTGACCTCGTTCAATCCGGTCTCCGACAGCAACCTTCAGACGGCCAGTATACGGAGCAGTATAACTGCGCTGCTCAACTTCACCTTGAACAACAATTTCGTGCTGGCGGTCTCGGCCTTCGTTAATGCTGATGACCACACCGTCAATTTCTGAAATTACAGCCTGCCCTTTAGGGTTACGCGCTTCGAAAATTTCCTGAATACGCGGCAAACCTTGCGTAATATCGTTACCCGCAACACCGCCGGTATGGAATGTACGCATCGTTAGCTGTGTTCCTGGCTCACCGATAGACTGGGCCGCAATAATACCAACCGCTTCACCCACTTCGACCTCTTGACCAGTCGCTAGGTTACGGCCGTAACATTTTTTACAAACACCATGGCGGGTGTTACATGTAAATGCCGAACGGATTTTAACCTCTTCAATTCCAGCCTCTACAATGACAGTGGCAAGGTCTTCTGTAATTAGGCCATTTTCCGGAACAAGGATTTCCTTTGTTTCAGGATGTTTAATAGGCGTACGTGCATATCGGCCAATTAGACGCTCTTCAAGTGGTTCAATAACCTCTGTACCATCTTTTAAAGCGCTGATAGTAAAGCCGCGGTCTGTTCCACAGTCATCCTCACGAACAATAACGTCCTGTGCAACGTCAACGAGACGGCGGGTTAAGTAACCTGAGTCAGCTGTCTTAAGGGCTGTATCGGCAAGACCTTTACGCGCACCGTGAGTAGAGATAAAGTACTCTAATACCGTTAATCCTTCACGGAAACTTGACTTGATTGGTAACTCGATGATACGACCTGCCGGGTTGGCCATCAGACCACGCATACCTGCTAACTGTGTAAAGTTAGATGCATTACCACGGGCACCGGAGTCACTCATCATGAAGATTGGATTAGTCTTATTCAAGGATTTCATCAATTTACCTTGAATAGTATCCTTCGCCTGGCTCCAAATAGAGATGACACGGTCATAACGCTCATCCTCTGTAATTAAACCACGTCTAAACTGTTTAGTAACATTATCAACCTTAGCCTGCGCATCATGAAGAATTTGCCCTTTCTCTTTAAGTACGACGATATCGGCAACACCAACAGTAATACCGGCTTTAGTTGAATATTTGAAACCTAAATCCTTCATGCGGTCGAGCATTTTGGATGTTTCGGTAATTTTGAAACGCTTGAATACTTCCGCAATGATATTACCAAGAATTTTCTTCTTAAACGGATCAATCAAAGGCATATTTTTAATCTTTTCTTTGATATCCTCGCCTTTTTCGACAAAGTACTTAGCAGGTGTTTCAACCTCTAAATTGTGTTTAGTTGGTTCATTGATATAAGGGAATGATTTTGGAAGAATCTCATTAAACACAAGCTTACCAACGGTTGTGATTAACAGCTTGTTGTTTTGTTCTTCTGTAAAAGTCTCATTTCCTAAATTACCGGCATTAACAGCAACCCTTGTATGCAGGTGAACATAGCCGTTTTGATAGGCAAGAAGGGCTTCGTCCGTATCATTAAACACCATGCCCTCACCGACGGCACCTTCTCTTTCAAGAGTTAGATAATAGTTTCCTAATACCATGTCCTGTGAAGGAGTAACAACCGGTTTACCATCTTTCGGGTTAAGAATGTTTTGGGCAGCAAGCATTAAAAGACGGGCTTCAGCCTGCGCTTCTGAAGAAAGCGGTACGTGCACAGCCATTTGGTCTCCGTCAAAGTCGGCATTGTATGCAGTACATACTAACGGGTGAAGACGAATAGCACGGCCTTCAACGAGCGTAGGTTCAAATGCCTGGATCCCTAAACGGTGAAGCGTAGGGGCACGGTTTAACAGAACCGGATGCTCCTTAATGACATCTTCAAGCACATCCCAAACATCTGGGGACACTCTTTCAATTTTGCGCTTTGCTGATTTAATATTATGGGCTAATCCCTTTTCAACAAGCTCCTTCATCACAAATGGCTTAAATAATTCAAGCGCCATTTCTTTCGGAAGTCCGCATTGATACATTTTTAGATTAGGACCTACGACGATAACCGATCGGCCGGAATAGTCAACACGTTTTCCAAGCAGGTTTTGACGGAAACGCCCTTGCTTACCTTTCAGCATATGGGACAGTGACTTTAACGGACGGTTACCAGGACCTGTAACCGGGCGGCCGCGGCGGCCGTTGTCAATTAAAGCATCGACGGCTTCCTGGAGCATCCGCTTTTCGTTTTGAACGATAATGCTAGGCGCACCCAGGTCTAATAAACGCTTTAAACGATTGTTACGGTTAATCACACGGCGATATAAATCGTTTAAGTCAGAAGTCGCAAATCTTCCGCCATCTAATTGAACCATTGGGCGCAGCTCCGGTGGAATGACCGGAAGAACATCTAACACCATCCAAGATGGTTCGTTCCCGGAATTACGGAATGCTTCGAGAACCTCAAGACGTTTAATCGCACGTGTACGGCGTTGGCCTTGAGCTGTTTTAAGCTCTTCTTTTAAACCATCAACTTCTTTATCTAAATCGATATCTGACAGCAGTTTCTTGATGGCTTCTGCACCCATAGATGCTTGGAATTTATTACCGTACTTTTCACGATAGGCACGATATTCTTTTTCTGATAATAGCTGTTTCTTTTCAAGAGCAGTGTCACCTGATTCTGTCACTACATATGAAGCAAAGTAAATGACTTCTTCAAGCGCCCTTGGAGACATGTCTAAAACAAGCCCCATTCTACTTGGAATGCCTTTAAAATACCAGATATGCGAAACAGGTGCGGCAAGTTCAATATGCCCCATTCGTTCGCGGCGGACCTTTGCACGAGTAACCTCTACACCGCATCGGTCACAGACAACACCTTTATAACGGACACGCTTGTACTTTCCGCAATGACATTCCCAATCCTTTGTCGGACCAAAAATTCTTTCGCAGAATAAACCGTCCTTTTCTGGCTTTAACGTACGATAGTTAATGGTTTCAGGTTTTTTAACCTCACCGAATGACCAAGAGCGGATTTTATCCGGTGATGCAAGACCTATTTTCATGTACTCAAAATTATTAACGTCCAGCAAGGGGCCTACCTCCCTATTTATGTCCAGGTTTTACCCTTATATAAAAGCTTAAAAGCGCACCAAGGAACAGCAATAGCTTGTTCACAGCAGGAGCTATTCTCTTAAGTGCGCTTAAACTAAGAATGGATTACTCTTTTGAACCTACTTTTTCGGATTCAAAGCTTGGTGCGTCAGGAACGATGTTTAATGTGTCGACTTGTTGTATGTCCTCTTCATCTTCCATATCGCGCATTTCAATCTCTTCTTCATCACCGGATAAGATTTTGACATCCATACCCAAGCTTTGAAGTTCTTTGATTAATACCTTAAATGACTCAGGAACGCCCGGTTCTGGAACATTTTCGCCTTTTACAATGGCTTCATATGTTTTAACCCGGCCAACCACGTCATCCGACTTAACCGTAAGAATCTCCTGCAGCGTGTATGCAGCACCATATGCTTCAAGCGCCCATACCTCCATCTCACCGAAACGCTGTCCGCCAAACTGGGCTTTACCGCCAAGCGGCTGCTGTGTAACAAGTGAGTAAGGACCTGTTGAACGTGCATGCAATTTATCGTCAACCATGTGAGCAAGCTTAATCATATACATGACCCCGACTGATACACGGTTATCAAATGGTTCACCCGAACGGCCGTCATAAAGAACCGTTTTGGCATCGCGGGCCATGCCGGCCTCCTCAATCGTTGCCCATACATCTTCCTCACGTGCACCGTCAAAAACTGGCGTTGCAACATGAATACCAAGAGCTCTGGCAGCCATACCTAAGTGAAGCTCAAGAACCTGCCCGATATTCATCCGAGAAGGTACCCCTAATGGATTTAACATAATATCAACCGGTGTGCCATCTGGAAGGAATGGCATATCCTCTTCCGGTAAAATTCTTGAGATAACCCCTTTATTCCCGTGGCGTCCCGCCATTTTATCGCCTGCGGAGATTTTCCGCTTTTGAACGATATAGACACGGACTAACTGATTAACGCCCGGAGGCAGTTCATCGCCATCTTCACGGTTAAAGACTTTTACATCCAGAACAATACCGCCTCCGCCGTGTGGAACACGAAGAGAAGTATCACGGACTTCACGAGCCTTTTCACCAAAGATAGCATGTAAGAGACGTTCTTCAGCGGTCAATTCTGTTACCCCTTTTGGTGTAACCTTACCAACTAAAAGGTCTCCGTCTTTTACTTCTGCACCAATTCTTATGATTCCACGTTCATCGAGATTTCTTAATGCATCCTCGCCGACGTTAGGAATATCACGAGTAATTTCCTCTGGTCCAAGCTTTGTATCACGAGATTCAGATTCATATTCCTCGATATGAATAGAAGTATAGACATCGTCTTTTACAAGACGTTCACTCATGATAATCGCATCTTCATAGTTGTATCCATCCCAATTTATGAATGCAACAAGAACGTTTCTTCCTAACGCTAATTCGCCAAGCTCCATAGATGGACCATCAGCAAGAATTTCACCTTTTTTGACACGGTTGCCAACAGCCACAATCGGACGCTGGTTATAGCATGTGCCTTGGTTGGAACGGATAAATTTCAACATCCGGTATTTATCGAGGTCACCTTTAACCTCTTGACCATCTATCTCTTTCACACGACGCACCCATACCTGACGGGCTTCAACGTGTTCCACAATACCATCATGCTTACAAATAACCGCTGCACCGGAGTCTTTTCCGGAGACATATTCCATGCCGGTACCAACTCTTGGCGCCTCAGGCTGCATTAATGGGACCGCCTGACGCTGCATGTTTGCACCCATCAGTGCACGGTTGGAGTCGTCATTTTCAAGGAACGGAATACATGCCGTTGCAGCTGAAACAACCTGCTTTGGTGATACGTCCATATAATCGACCCGGTCGCGTTTAACAACCGTGTTCTCACCACGGAAGCGGGCAATAACATCTTCATCAAGGAAGGAGCCATCATCACCAAGACGGGCATTCGCCTGAGCGACAACATAATTGTCCTCTTCATCGGCTGTTAAATAATCAATTCGGTCTGTCACATTACCTGTATCAGGATCAACACGGCGGTAAGGCGTTTCTATAAATCCAAAGCGATTAACTTTTGCATAGCTTGATAATGAGTTAATCAAGCCAATGTTCGGACCTTCCGGTGTTTCAATCGGACACATCCGGCCATAGTGAGAGTAGTGAACGTCACGAACTTCCATACCGGCACGTTCACGTGTTAAACCACCTGGTCCAAGCGCTGATAAACGACGCTTATGGGTTAATTCCGCAAGCGGGTTTGTCTGATCCATGAACTGTGATAACTGTGAACTTCCGAAGAACTCTTTGATGGAAGCAATAACTGGACGAATATTGATTAACTGTTGCGGCGTTATCGTTGCTGTATCCTGAATGGACATTCTTTCACGAACAACGCGCTCCATCCGGGACAATCCAATTCGAAATTGGTTTTGCAAAAGCTCACCAACAGAACGAAGACGTCTGTTCCCCAAATGGTCGATATCATCTGTATCGCCTACTCCGTGCAGCAAATCAAAGAAGTAGCTGATTGACGCAATAATATCAGCAGGAGTGATATTTTTAATTGGTTCTGCCACATAGGCATTACCTAAGACATTAATAACCTTTTCATTTTCATCGCCAGGAGCGTAAATCTTGATGCCCTGCATAATGATTTCTTCTTCCACTACACCACCAACAGGGTTGTAGCTTTTGAAATTAATATTTTTCTCAAGCGCAGGCAGGATTCTATCCAGATTTCTTCTATCCAAAACAGTTCCCTTTTCTGCAATGATTTCACCTGTTTCAGGGTCTGCCAGCGTTTCCGCTAAGCGCTGATTGAATAGGCGGTTTTTAATGTGAAGCTTTTTATTAATTTTATAACGACCTACATTAGCCAGGTCATATCGTTTCGGATCAAAGAAACGAGAAATCAATAAATTCTTCGCATTTTCAACAGTCGGAGGTTCACCTGGACGAAGACGTTCGTAAATCTCAAGTAACGCTTTATCAATACCTTCCGTATTATCTTTTTCAAGCGTGTTGCGGAGATATTCGTTATCACCAATCAATTCAAGAATTTCTTGATCAGAGCCGAAACCAAGTGAACGCAAAAGAACCGTAACGGGCAGTTTCCGAGTACGATCGATTCTGACATATACGACATCCTTGGCATCTGTTTCATATTCAAGCCAAGCGCCGCGGTTCGGAATGACAGTAGCTGTGTAGCCCTTTTTTCCGTTTTTATCGGTTTTTCCGCTGAAATAAACGCTCGGTGAGCGCACCAGCTGCGAAACAATAACACGTTCCGCACCATTAATAACAAACGTGCCAGTTTCCGTCATTAACGGAAAGTCACCCATGAATACATCTTGATCCTTTACTTCGCCTGTTTCTTTGTTTACAAGACGTACTTTGACACGCAATGGAGCAGAATATGTAACGTCCCGTTCTTTTGATTCTTCTACAGAATACTTTGGATCGCCAAGACTGTAATCAATAAATTCCAGTGATAAGTTACCTGTAAAATCTTCAATCGGTGAAATATCCTGGAACATTTCACGCAATCCCTCATCAAGAAACCACTGATAAGAAGAGGTTTGGATTTCAATAAGGTTTGGTAACTCTAAAACTTCACTGATTCGTGCGTAACTCCTCCGCTTCCGGTGGCGTCCATACTGAACTAGTTGACCTGTCAACTGATTCACCCCTCAAATCAAGCGTAATTTAAAAATCTATGCACATCTTTTGAGCAGTGCTTTAAAGCCCTATCCAAAAGACAAAAAGAAAAAGGGTTTTTTCCCAAAAACCACATTTTCACATTTTGACTATTATTTTGTCATCATTTCCTTTTTATCCCTATTTTATACAGACAAAATGTATTTATAGGAATAATTCGGTAAATATTATGATGGCATTTTATAATGCTATCACAACGACACTATCAAGTCAACTGTTTTTTAGCCTTTATGATGAAATATCCTTTTGATTTGTTAATTACTTCAGCATTAGAAAACAGTTCTTTCATTTTCTCCATCGCCGAGGGAGCTCCCTGCTTCTTTTGAATGACTACCCATAATTCACCGCGGGCAGCAAGACGCTCATAAGCTTGTTCAAAAATATCATGAACAGTCTTTTTTCCGGCACGAATGGGGGGATTAGTTAAAATAGCGGAAAAGGAATCTTCCTTTACACTAAGAAGCCGGTCACTTTCATAGATTTTTACATTCTCAATTTTGTTGAGAACGGCATTTTCCCTCGCCAATTCAAGAGCCCGTTCATTCACATCTACCATATGAATGATCCGGTCTGGGTTGGCCTTTGCAATAGATAAACCAATGGGGCCATATCCGCAGCCAACATCGAGAATAGGACCGTTTATTTCCGGAATCGTATAAGATTCAATTAATAGACGTGAGCCAAAATCTACCTCTCTTTTTGAAAAAACTCCGTTATCCGTTTTAAACCGAAATTGATGGTTTCTTAAGGTGAAGTCCCAATATTTCGGGTCACTTTCAACCTTTTGGGAACGAGAATAGTAGTGTTCAGTCAAACGACTCACCTCCCGAGGATATAGGATAGAAGACAATGAGGCACCAGGACCTTTTTAAGATAGCCAAAAAAAGCCCGCTTATGCAGCGGACTTTTTTATAACGTTAAGATTACTTAACTTCAACGTTTGCTCCAACTTCATCAAGCTTAGCTTTGATTGCTTCAGCTTCTTCTTTAGAAACGCCTTCTTTAACAGGCTTTGGAGTGTTGTCAACAAGGTCTTTTGCTTCTTTAAGTCCAAGACCAGTGATTTCACGAACAACTTTGATAACTTTGATTTTTTGATCGCCAGCAGAAGCTAGGATTACATCAAACTCAGTTTGCTCTTCAACAGCAGCAGCACCTGCGCCGCCAACCATTGCTACAGGAGCAGCAGCAGTTACGCCGAATTCTTCTTCGATTGCTTTTACAAGATCGTTAAGTTCTAAAACAGTCATAGATTTAACTGCTTCAATGATTTGTTCTTTAGTCATTTTAATTTTCCTCCTTAATTTTCATTCCGTTATTGGTTAAGCGATAAGTTTTAACTTACGCGCCTTGTTCTTCTTTTTGATCTGCAACTGCTTTTGCTGCAAGAGCAAGGTTGCGGATTGGTGCTTGAAGCACGCTGAGTAACATAGAAAGCAAGCCTTCGCGTGAAGGAAGTTCAGCTAGAGCTTTAACTTCTTCAACAGTTGCGACGTTACCTTCGATAACACCCGCTTTTAATTCTAACGCTTCGTTCTTTTTAGCAAAATCGTTTAAGATTTTCGCTGGTGCTACTACATCTTCAGTACTGAACGCGATTGCGTTAGGACCTGTTAATGCATCGTTTAAGCCAGCAAGACCTACTTCTTCAGCCGCACGGCGAGTCATAGAGTTTTTATAAACCTTGAACTCAACGCCAGCTTCGCGAAGTTGTTTACGAAGTTCAGTCACTTGACCAACTGTAAGGCCACGGTAGTCAACAACAATTGTTGATACGCTAGCTTTTAGCTTTCCAGCAATTTCTTCGACAACCTGTTTTTTAGCTTCGATTGCACTGCTCATCTTAACACCTCCTGTAGAATGTCTACATTTATACCGGTCAGTAAAATGCCTCTATATCATAGATTAGACATAGAGGCAGCATAATCAGCTAAAAAGATAGCTTAATTTATCGCATAACCTCGGCAGGATTATTAAGCACATAAGCCCCTGCTGTCTACGGTACAAATGTTTGTTATATTAAACAACAAAATTGATTATATAAAATCTAATTTCGATTGTCAATTGGAAAAATTAGTTACCTTATCTCGCTGCAACAGTAGAAGGATCTACCTTGATTCCAGGTCCCATTGTTGAAGTAACAGTTACGTTCTTCATGTAAGTACCTTTAGCAGCAGATGGCTTTACTTTTAACATTGTTTCGAACACAGTAGTGAAGTTCTCAACAAGCTTTTCGTTTTCGAAAGAAGATTTACCGATAGGCACGTGGATATTTCCAGCTTTGTCAACACGGTATTCAACTTTACCTGCTTTAATTTCATTGATTGCTTTTGTTACATCAAATGTAACTGTGCCTGTTTTAGGGTTTGGCATTAAGCCTTTAGGTCCTAAAGTACGACCTAATTTACCAACTTCACCCATCATGTCAGGTGTTGCTACGATTACATCGAACTCGAACCAACCTTGTTGGATTTTGTTGATGTATTCTGCATCGCCAACATAATCAGCGCCAGCTGCTTCTGCTTCTTTCACTTTTTCACCCTTCGCGAATACTAATACGCGTTGAGTTTTACCAGTTCCGTTTGGAAGCACAACTGCTCCACGGATTTGCTGGTCAGCTTTCTTAGGGTCAACACCTAAGCGGAAAGCAACTTCAAGAGTTGCGTCGAACTTCGCAATATTTGTTTGCTTAGCAAGTTCAATTGCTTCTGCAATTGGGTAAGCTTTTGAGCGATCTACAAGCTTAGCAGCTTCTAGGTACTTCTTACCTTTTTTAGCCATTTTTATTTCCTCCTAAATTGTGGTTTTAACGTCGTATAACTCCCACGAAAAAGGTTGCGAGTATTTTAAAACTGCGCAACCCCTTCATTACAACATAACAGTTACTTACATGGATTAGTCTTCGATAACGATACCCATGCTGCGTGCAGTACCTTCAACCATGCGCATTGCTGCTTCAACGCTAGCTGCGTTTAGGTCAGGCATTTTTTGTTCCGCAATCTCGCGTACTTTATCACGCTTTACTGTTGCTACTTTATTACGGTTAGGCTGGCCTGAACCAGACTGGATTCCAGCTGCTACTTTCAAAAGAACGGCAGCAGGAGGAGTTTTCGTAATAAATGTAAATGAACGGTCTTCAAACACCGTGATTTCAACAGGAATAATCAATCCAGCTTGATCTGCTGTACGAGCGTTAAATTCCTTACAGAATCCCATGATGTTAACACCGGCTTGACCTAGTGCAGGACCAACTGGCGGCGCAGGATTTGCTTTACCAGCAGGGATTTGTAATTTAACAACTTTAATTACTTTTTTAGCCACGAGACACACCTCCTTAAAGTCCGTGATGTGGTTAATAGGGTATTAACCCTCCCACTCATCTGAAGTCTTTATATGAATACAAAGAGCTTGACAAAAGTCTTGTCCAAGGAGTTTTCCTTAGACATACTGACCTATGAAATATTATCATTTTTTAAAACTGATTTCAAGTTTTTTTACAATATCAAATAATTTTTCTTTAAAATTGGCCAACTTACCCTCTAAAAAGGGCTGTTGATTTGCGCTCCAGGGGCTCGCTTTCCGCGGGCGGTTCGGGGAGCCTCCTCGGCGCCTTTAGCGCCTGTGGGGTCTCCCCTGCCCCGTACTCCCGCAGGAGTCTCGCCCCTTCCGCTCCAATCAACAGGTTAGCAAAACTATGTCATCAACTTTGCTTACTATCAATATTAATTAAAGCTTATCAATTTGTGTGAATTCAAGTTCTACTGGGGTGTCGCGGCCGAACATGTTGACTAGTACTTTAAGCTTAGCTTTGTCCTTGTCCATTTCTTCGACGACTCCTGTGAAGTTTGCGAATGGGCCTTCTTTGACTTTGACGGTTTCGCCGATTTCGTAGTTAACGTCAATGCGCTTTTCTTCTACGCCCATACGTTTCAGCAAACCAGTCACTTCTTCCGGAAGCAGTGGAGTTGGCTTTGAACCTGATCCAGCAGAACCAACGAACCCTGTTACACCCGGTGTATTCCGTACGACATACCAAGAATCGTCGGTCATCACAAGCTCAACCAACACATATCCAGGGAACACCTTACGTTTGACAACCTTTTTCTTACCGTTTTTAATTTCTGTTTCTTCTTCTTCCGGAACTACGACACGAAAGATTTTATCTGACATGCCCATGGATTCCACACGTTTTTCTAAATTAGCCTTTACCTTATTCTCATAGCCTGAGTAAGTATGAACAACATACCAATTCTTTTCCATTTAAGAGGACTTGTGCGTCCGTCCCTCCCTAATTTAAATTCAACTATTTTTTTGACTGTCTAGCTTCAGCGCCTAGGGGCTCGGGGTCATAAGCCCCTGGTCAAGGCGCTTCCGCTTTTCTGAACAAATTAAAAAACCCGCTAATGACGGGTTTTTTGCTAAAAATTCCTTGTGTTTTCCATTATACCATGAAGTACAAGTTATTATTCAAGAATTAACCGAATCAATTTTGAAATTCCCAAATCTAAAACAGCAAAGAAAACGGCAAAAAAAGCAACAGTTGTTATAACAGTTACAGTAGAGCGAGTCAGTTCTCCGCGTTTTGGCCAGCTGACTTTTCTCATTTCACGAACTACGTCACTGAAGAATTTCTTTATGCGAGACATTTAGTAACCCCCAACTATCGTAAATAGCAATGCTAGAATGTTAATCTTTTATTTTGTTTCACGATGAACAGTATGCACACCACAGGTTTTACAATATTTATTTAATTCCAATCTCTCTGTTTGTGTATCCTTGCTGACGGTGGAATAATTTCTTGAACCGCAGATTGTGCAGGCAAGAACTCTCTTTTTACTCATCCTTAGGCACCCTCTTTATATCCCTAAAAATGTATCATGACCCCTATTTATTGTCAATAACATTCGACAGGAGATTCGGTGAACTGACATAAATCTGTGAGCGCATACAAAACTTACAGGGAAAACTCGCGAAACTCCAGGTACCGCTCTAGCTTTCTTTTTACACGCTGCAAGGCATTATCAATCGATTTCACATGACGGTTAAGTTCTTCAGAAATTTCCTGGTACGATTGCCCATCCAAGTACAGGGCCAATACCTTTCGTTCTAAATCACTTAACAATTCCGTCATTTTTACTTCTATATGGTCAAACTCTTCCTGGTTAATGATTAGCTCTTCCGGGTCGAGAACCTTTGCACCCGATAATACATCCATCAACGTCCGGTCTGATTCTTCATCGTAAATAGGCTTGTCCAATGAAACATAGGAATTTAACGGAATATGCTTCTGCCTCGTTGCCGTTTTGATGGCTGTGATGATTTGCCTTGTGATGCACAACTCAGCGAATGCTTTGAAGGAGGTCAGCTTGTCCTCCCTAAAATCGCGGATCGCCTTATACAGACCAATCATTCCTTCTTGAACAATATCTTCCTTATCCGCGCCAATTAAAAAATAGGATCTTGCTTTCGCACGTACAAAATTTCGATACTTATGGATTAAAAAATCCAAAGCTTCGCTGTCGCCTTGGTGAACCAAATCGACAATTTCCTCGTCTTCCATTACGAAAAACTGCTCGTTAACATTTGTCCCGAAGTCCGCACTCAACTTAAGATCCCCTCCACCGAACAAGCATAGATAGTATTATTATACATTAGAAATTTTTTGAAGTCGATAGCTCACTTCTGTCCACGGCGCCATTTTTCAAAAATTTCTGCCATTTCTTCGCTAATCGGTATTTTGTAGAAAGGTTTTTTCTCTTGAATTTTTTTTACCTTTTTCTCAATTCCTTTTTCAATGGAGGACATTTCTATTTCTAATTCACGGGCTGATTTTCTTAAAGCACCCTGTCCAAAAATTTGCCATTGCTCTGTAAAATCAGAAGTGGCCACGTGAACTTGTGTTCTTCGATTACTCAGGCTGATCGCCATTTTTTCAATCCGTTCATCCGCTGATTCATTTTCCTTCGTAAAAATGACTTCAACCTTGTGATTTTCATACTTTTTTTCCGTTCCTTTTACATAATGAGCGTCAAAGACAACGATTACCCGAAAGCCGGAAAAGGCCTGATATTCGGCCATTTTTTCCACCAGTCGGTCCCTTGCTGCCGGAAGGTCCCGGTCTTTTAATGCTTTAAGCTCCGGCCACGCCCCGATAATGTTATAGCCATCGACTAGCAGGATATCCATATACTATCCCTCTAAGGTGTGCCGTTTCCGGTATACCTCATACATCAGCAGTGCCGCCGCAACAGAAGCATTTAAGGATGTAACATGACCCGCCATTGGCAGATGAATAAGAAAATCACACTTATCACGGATTAACCGCCCCATTCCTTTTCCTTCGCTGCCAATCACAAGGCCAAGCGGAAGCGTTCCGTCCATTTGCCGGTAATCCTGTTGTCCCTTCGCATCTGTCCCGGCAATCCAGACTCCCCGTTCCTTTAGATCATCTATAGTACGAGCCATGTTTGTTACCCGGACAACCGGTATATATTCAATGGCTCCTGTCGAAGCTTTGGCGACCGTTGCCGTTAAGCCAACTGCCCTTCGCTTTGGAATGATGATGCCGTGCGCTCCGACTGCATCTGCAGTTCTCATGATCGAGCCGAGGTTATGAGGATCCTCAATCTCATCCAGCAGTAAAAAGAAAGGAGGCTCGTTGTTCTTTTCCGCCGCCGCAAACAAATCATCCAATTCGGCATACTGATAGGCTGCGACATAGGCAAGGACACCTTGATGGTTCTGGTCAGTAATCTGGTCGATTTTTTTCTTTGGGACTAATTGCACGAGGACATTTCCTTCTTTGGCCAATTGGGTAATCTGCTGCATTTGCCCGCGCTGTGACCCTTCTGCAATTAAAATTTTATTGATATCCCGTTTTGATTTTAGCGCCTCAATCACCGGATTTTTACCCACGATGTATTCCTGTTCCTGATTCATGTTGACGTTCCTCCTTTCTTATTTTCCACATAGAAAAACGACTGGCGGACGAGTTCTTCTAGGCGGTCCTTCCTTCCCATTAAATATAAATAGCCGATTAACGCCTCAAAGGCCGTGCTGTATCGGTAGGTTTGGACATCGGTATTTTTCGGGACAGTTCCTGATTTCGCATTTCTGCCGCGCATAACAACCGCCATCTCCTCCTCTAGCAAAAGCCCTTCATCCATCATTTGAAAAAGAATCTGGCATTGCGCTTTTGCAGAAACATACCTCGTCCCTTCTCTGTGCAGCTGATGAGGTCGGACCCGCCCGCTGAACAAGAGGTGACGCCTTACATATGTTTCATAGACAGCGTCACCCATGTAAGCAAGTGCGAGACTATTCAATTGGCTGGCATCGACTGTTTTATCGTAATCAAGCATTTAAATTAGCCTCTTTTCCACCTTGTACCTTGTGGGGTATCCTCTAAAATGATATTCATTTCCTTTAACTGGTCACGAATTTGGTCAGCCAATTGGAAGTTACGGTCCTTTCTGGCCTGAATCCGCTGTTCAATTAGGGCATCAATTTCTTCATCCAGTAATTCTTCTTGTTCAAAAGTCAGGCCAAGAACAGCAAACAGCTCTTCGAATTGCGCTGTAAACGCATCAATGACTTCTACCGCAGTATTTTTTTCCATGAGGTAATAATTTGCCAGTTTCGATAACTCAAATAAAACTGAAATGGCCTTGGCTGTATTAAAATCATCGTCCATCGCTTCGATAAATTCATCGCGGTGTCTGCTGATTTTATCAAGCCATTCTCGATTATTTTCCGTCAAGTTTGCGCTGTTCTCACGGCGGTGTTTTAAATTTTGGTAAGAGGTGGTTAACCGTTCAAGGGCTGCCGTTGTGCTCTCCAATAACTCCTGACTGTAATTGATTGGATTGCGGTAGTGCACGGACAGCATAAAGAATCGTAACACCTGTGGGTTTATTTGCTTAATAATGTCATGGACCAGCACAAAGTTGCCAAGTGACTTTGACATTTTTTCATTATCAATATTAATATAGCCATTATGCATCCAATAGCGGGAAAAGATTTTTCCGCTTAACGCCTCGGATTGGGCAATTTCGTTTTCATGGTGCGGGAAGGTTAAATCCTGTCCGCCAGCGTGGATATCAATGGTCTCACCAAGATATTTTTTTGCCATCGCCGAGCATTCGATATGCCAGCCCGGTCTTCCCGGACCCCACGGGCTCTCCCAGAAAATTTCTCCTTCCTTGGCTGCTTTCCATAAAGCAAAGTCCAGGTTATCTTCTTTTTTCTCGCCTACTTCAATTCTAGCTCCAGCCTGCAGTTCATCAATTGGCTGGTGGGAAAGCTTGCCGTACTCCTCAAAGTGGCGAGTTCGGTAATAAACATCCCCCTCAGACTCATAGGCGTAACCCTTCTCGATTAATTGGCTGATAAAGTCGATAATAATATCCATGTTTTCCATGACACGCGGATGGACATCTGCCTTTTTACAGCCTAGTGCCAAAACATCTTCAAAATAGGCCTCAATAAACCGATTCGCAATCGTTGGTACATCTTCTCCGAGCTGATTGGCAGCGCGGATCAATTTATCATCGACATCCGTAAAGTTGGATACATATTTGACGTCGTAACCGCGGTATTCTAAATAACGGCGGACCGTATCAAATACAATTGCCGGGCGCGCATTTCCGATATGGATATAATTATAGACAGTTGGCCCGCAAACATACATTTTGACCTTGCCTTCTTCAAGCGGTACAAAGGTCTCTTTCTTGCGGGTAAGTGTATTATACAGTTGAATGGCCATTAACTTTTGTCCTTTCCTCTTTTAATTCTGCCAGTTCCTTTTTCATTTGATCCAGTTCCAGTTGCAAATCTTTAAAGCGATCCGCAACCGGGTCTGGCAAGTCGGAATGGTTTAAATCTTTCCCAACACGAATGCCGTCCTTCATGACGACTCTTCCCGGAATTCCCACGACCGTGGAGTTCGGCGGAACTTCCTTTAAAACTACCGATCCGCCGCCGATTTTGGAATTTTCGCCGATGGTTATCGAGCCTAAAACCTTGGCACCAGTAGAGATGAGTACATTATCCTTAATAGTCGGATGACGCTTTCCTTTTTCTTTCCCTGTACCGCCTAGTGTGACCCCTTGATAAATCGTAACATTATCGCCAATTTCACAGGTTTCTCCCACAACAACGCCCATTCCATGGTCGATAAAAAACCTTCTGCCTATTTTTGCCCCTGGATGAATTTCAATTCCTGTGAAGAAGCGGCTTACTTGTGAAATAACTCGAGCAATGAAAAACAATTTTCTCTTATAGAACCCATGCGCCATTCGGTGCGCCCAAATGGCATGCAGACCTGAATAAGTTAGAATTACTTCCAAATAGCTTCTTGCTGCCGGATCCTGGTCAAATATTACATCAATATCCTCCTTCAATGTTTTGAACATTGATACTCCCCCCTTTGTTTTATACCCCTTTTTATAAAATAAAAAACGCCTCTGTCGTAAAGACAGAGACGCTTGATTTTAACGTGGTTCCACTCTGATTAGGTCACAATGAATACAGACACAAAAACTGTGTTGTGCGCATTAATATGGCCTCACTCTACCTGTTAACGGAAAGGTTCCGCCCAAATCTACTCCAGAGGCAATCTGTTTCGAAGTGGGGCTCCGAGGTGCATTTTCAAAAAATGAGTGGCTTAAACCACTTTCAGCCGGTGATGGTTCTCTCTTTAAAGCATCATTTTTCTACTTTTCCTCATCAAAGCTTTAGCTCGTTTTATAATACTTATACTATATTACATTTTTTCTTGAATGTTAACTAATAATTTGCTTAATTCTATTTTGAACTTTCTCGCGGCCTAAAAGTTCAATCGATTTTGGCAGGTCTGGTCCATGGGTTTGCCCCGTCACAGCGGCCCGAATCGGCATAAACAGGTTTTTCCCCTTTTGCCCTGTTGATTTTTGGACAACCTTCATCGCGGCCTGGATGCCTTCTGCCTGGAAGCTTTCAAGCTGATCAAGCTCCTGTGAGAAAGCCTTTAACACCTCTGGAACTTGTTCTCCGCCCAGTACTTCCTTCGCTTCTTCTTCATAGTCTGCCTCGTCCTTAAAGAACATATCCGAAAGCTCGACGATTTCCGCGCCAAAGCTCATTTTTTCCTGAAGGAGAGAAACCAAAGTGCGGACCCATTGTTGTTCTTCCTCTGACAGGTTCTCGCTGACACGGCCGGCCTTGATTAAATGCGGCAGGGAAAGTTCCACTACCCGCTCTAGCTCTACTTTTTTCATATATTGATTGTTCATCCAAGCAAGCTTTTGTTTATCAAATAATGCCGGTGATTTGGACAGTCGCTCTGCATCAAAGATTTGAATAAATTCTTCTTGCGCGAAAATCTCCTCTTCCCCTGCAGGAGACCAGCCGAGCAAGGCAATAAAGTTAAATAATGCTTCTGGCAGATAACCCAATTCCTCGTATTGCTCGATAAATTGAATGATGGACTCGTCCCGCTTGCTCAATTTCTTACGGCTTTCATTCACAATTAGCGTCATATGTCCGAAAATGGGCGGCTCCCAGCCTAATGCTTCGTATACCACCAGTTGCTTTGGCGTATTGGAGATATGGTCATCGCCGCGCAGAACATGCGAGATTTCCATGAGACGGTCATCGATAGCAACCGCAAAGTTATAGGTTGGTGTGCCATCCTTCTTAACCATTACCCAGTCTCCGCCAATCGTATCTGATTCAAAGGATACAGTTCCTTTAACCATGTCATCAAAGGTATACGTCTTTCCTTCCGGAACAATGATGCGGACGCTTGGCTTGCGGCCTTCTGCCTCCAAACGGGCGCTGTCTTCCGGAGTTAAGTGCCGGCACTTGCCGGAGTAATGGGCGGTTTCACCACGGGCAATTTGCTCTTCCCGTTCTTTCTCCAATTCTTCTTCTGTACAGTAGCATTTATAAGCCTTTCCATTCTCTAAGAGCTGCTTATAATAGGTTTCATAAATATCGTTTCTTTCCGATTGGCGGTACGGACCGTATTCACCACCGACATCGACACTTTCATCCCAGTCCATTCCAAGCCATTTTAAATATTTTAATTGGCTTTGCTCGCCGCCTTCAATATTACGTTTCTTATCGGTATCCTCAATCCGGATAATAAACTTTCCGCCTTTATTGCGGGCAAACAAATAATTAAACAGTGCCGTACGGGCATTCCCGATATGTAAATGTCCGGTTGGACTTGGAGCGTACCTTACTCTAATCTCATTTGACATCATAATGCCTCCTCAGAAAAGCGGAAGCGCCTTGCCCAGGGGCGACAAGCATAAGACGAGCCGGCGAGAAGGTTGCTCTTTAACCTTCTTGACGGATCGGCTTATGACCTCGAGCCCCTAGGCGCTGCAGCTAGACAGCTTTCCCATTTAGTTCTTATCCCGATTTATTTTATCACTTGGCAGAACCTCAATAAAGTCTAAACCCTAACCTTTTTTAACAAAACAACTGCCTGGGCCGCAATCCCTTCGCCTCTGCCAGGAAACCCGAGCTTTTCAGTTGTGGTCGCTTTCACATTGACCTGCTCCGGAGATGCCTCGAGAAGCTCGGCAATCCGCGCCTGCATCTCGCCAATGTAGGGAGCCATCTTTGGTTTTTGGGCAATGATTGTACAATCAGCATTAACAAGCTCATATCCTTTTTCTTTCACGATTCCCCAGACACGCTCCATCAGCTTAGCCGAATCAGCGTCCTTAAAGTTTGGGTCGGTATCAGGAAAATGCCTTCCGATATCGCCTTCGCCAATTGCCCCTAAACAGGCATCGGAAACGGTATGTAATAATACGTCGGCATCGGAATGCCCCAACAGCCCTTTTTCATATGGAATCGTGATACCACCAATAATCAGAGGGCGTCCCTCGGTTAATTGATGAACATCAAAGCCCTGGCCAATTCGAAACATAATTCAAACTCCTTTTTATCCAGCTCCAGCGCCTAGGGGCTCGGGGCCCCTGGTCAAGGCGCTTCCGCTTTTATATTTCTCTTTTTTAAAATCGCTTCTGCAAAAAATAAATCCTCTGGTGTTGTAATTTTGATATTATCATAATCGCCTTCCACCATCGCAACTGGATGTCCCAATCTTTCTACCAAACTGGCATCATCAGTGCCGAGAAAGCTTTCTCTTTCTGCTTTTTCATAGGCCTGATGGAGGAGGGAAATGCGAAAAGCCTGCGGGGTATGTACTGCCCACAAGCTCGAACGTTCTACAGTCTCTGTTACAGTACCGCCCATGACTTTTTTCATCGTATCTTTTGCAGGCACGCCAATAATGGCAGCACCGGTCTCCTCTGTTACTCCCGTTAAACGGAGGATATGCTCTTTTTTGATAAACGGTCTGGCGGCATCATGAACAAGAATTATCCCATCGGTTTTGATGGTTTTTAACGCATTATAAATGCTGTGCTGGCGTTCAGAACCGCCTGGAACCATACTGACGGACTTTTTGATATGATGTTTATTGATTAAATCCGTGAATTCCTTTTCATCCTGCGGATTTACCGCTAAAATAATGGCCTCGCAATCCTCATCATCCGCAAAAACTTTAAGTGTATGAATGAGGATTGGCACACCTTCAAGTTCAAGCAAAAGCTTGTTTTTCCCCGCCCCCATTCGCTTTCCGGAACCGGCGGCAGGGATGATGACCCGGTAAGTCATAAATAACACAATCCTTTTTACAAAGCTTTTTCTAAAAGTTTCGGTTTGGCAAAAATCATTCTGCCGGCAGATGTCTGCAGGACGCTCGTTACGAGAACATCAATTCGTTTGCCGATATATTCTCTTCCTTCTTCCACAACAATCATCGTCCCGTCATCCAAATAGGCAACACCTTGATGATATTCCTTACCATCCTTGATTACTTGAACAGTTAATTCTTCACCTGGAAGAACGACTGGCTTCACAGCATTTGCCAGATCATTGATATTCAAAACGGAGACATTTTGGAATTCACAAACCTTATTTAAGTTAAAATCATTCGTCACAAGAATTCCGTTCGTTATTTTCGCCAGCTTAACGAGCTTCGAGTCGACTTCCTGAATTTCTTCAAAATCTCCCTCGTAAATCTCTACTTTTACAGCCAGCTCCTTTTGGATTCTATTTAAGATATCCAATCCTCGTCTGCCGCGATTGCGTTTCAACACGTCAGAAGAGTCCGCAATATGCTGCAATTCCTCAAGCACAAATTGGGGAATGACAATCGTCCCATCCAAGAATCCAGTTTGGCAAATATCAGCTATGCGTCCATCAATAATGACGCTTGTATCCAATATTTTTAAAGATTTAAATTCCGCCTTATCTGTTTCCTCTTCAGCGGTCTTTTTCTTGCCGCTACCTCGGCCAAACAAACCGAGAAGTTCATCGCGTTTTTTAAATCCCACCTGGAATCCTAAATATCCAAATAACAAGGTCAATAGAATCGGGGCCACTTCATTTAAGATTGGTACTTGTACGGCATTTAGGGCAAAGCCGATCAAGAAAGCAACCAACAAGCCAAATATTAGGCCAATACTCCCAAATAAAACATCTGTAACAGGAATCTTTACTAATGAATCTTCCGCCCATTTAATAAAATTAATAACGTAATCTACTGCCCAAAAGGTTATAAGATAAAAAATAATAGCACCTAAAATAGCAGTGACATAGGAATTATTGATAAGTTGGCTATCATTTAGATGAAGTAGAACAAGTAATTGCGGCAAAAACAAAATTCCAAGCGTTCCCCCAGTAATGAGAAAGCACGCCTGCACAATTCGTTTTAACATTCCTTCACCTCCTCTTTTTCATTATAAACACAATAGGAAAATTGAAACGTTGCAAGTAAGATTATTTTTCCAAATTGTGTTGATTTTGAAACAAATTTGTTACGTTAAAATCTAGGGTAGCATCGAAAAATGGGAGTGTCAAATAAATGAAAAACATTTATTTTAACATAGCCTTTTAGATTTTTTCAATAGTTTTATAGATGACGATCCGTATATAATCGCTCTTTAATTAATTTGAAGCCCTCTTTGATTTTATTCGCACGTATTTCCCCTATTCCCTCCACGTCATCAAGGTCTTCAACTGTTGCAGTCAGAATATTTGTCAGATTTCCAAAGTTATTGATAAGATTTTCGATGATGACACCAGGAAGCCTGGGGATTTTATTAAGAATCCGATATCCGCACGGATTTCGGTATTCATCGAGGTGAACATAGCCTAGGTACCCCAATAGCCTTAACAAAACCATGTCGTCTATGGTCCCGCTCGCCGTCATAGTCTGCATCCGCTGCAGGACTTCGTTTGGTTTTACCTCTCTATCAAACGCATAGTCCTTCATAATCAGCATCATTTCTTCTTCCAGTTCTGTCAATATTTCATTCATCTGCAGCCGAATCAACCTGCCTTCAGTCCCCAGTTCATACAGGAACCCCAGCAGTTCGTTTTTAATCTTTAAGACCATTTCGAAGCGGTGGAGGACAAGCAGAAAATCATTATACGTAACAGAATCCTCAAATTCTAAAATACTTAAATTGGTAATGCTTTGCTCTAGGACGGATTTATATTTTTCCAGTGTTTGAATGGCCTGATTCGCCTTTGTTAAAATGACACCTATGTCCTTGAGGGCATAACGAAAATTCCCCTGATACAAAGTAATAACATTTCTTCTTTGGGAAATTGCAATCACAAGCGCTTTTGTCTGCTTGGCGACCCGTTCGGCTGTTCTGTGCCGCATCCCCGTTTCCGTAGAGGCGATATCAGTATCTGGGGCAAGCTGGGCGTTAGCAATCAAAATTTTATTTCCGGTTTCATTTAAGATGATTGCCCCGTCCATTTTCGCCAATTCATATAAAAAGCTTGGTGAAAAGGAACAATTAATTTCAAATCCCCCGTCGACTATCGCTTTTACTTTTTCGTTATAGCCAATCACAATCAACCCTCCGGTATTAGCCCGTAAAACATTATCAAGTCCTTCTCGAATAGGGGTACCCGGTGCAATTAACTGTACTACATCATGAATGGATAGTTCCCCTGATCTTTTATTGTCCATCCACTACCCTCCCAAAGCCGCCTTCAGCGCCTCGCTGACCGACGAAACACCGATGAGTTCGACACCTATTGGCCCATTCCAGCCACTAAGATTATTAGCCGGCAGGATAACCCGCTCAAATCCCATTTTGGCAGCCTCCTGAACACGCTGCTCGATTCTTGAAACCCGTCTCACTTCTCCCGTTAAGCCGACCTCCCCAATAATACAATCTGTCGGCCTTGTTGGTTTGTCCCTAAAACTTGAAGCAATGCTTACGGCAATCGCCAAATCTATGGCCGGTTCATCCAATTTCACTCCGCCGGCTACCTTTAAATAGGCATCTTGATTGGCGAGGAGCATTCCGACCCGCTTCTCTAGAACAGCCATTAAGAGCGGTACTCGGTTGTGGTCAATCCCTGTTGCCATCCTTCTCGGATTCCCAAAGCTGGTGGGCGAAATAAGTGCTTGGATTTCCACAAGAACAGGCCGGGTCCCTTCCATCGAAGCGACAACAGTCGATCCTGCCGCACCTCTAGAGCGCTCCTCCAAAAAAATTTCCGATGGATTTTCGACCTCTTCAAGGCCAAATTCCTTCATTTCAAAAATTCCCATTTCATTTGTGGATCCAAAGCGGTTTTTTACAGCACGTAAAATTCGATAGGTATGGTGTCTTTCACCCTCAAAATAAAGGACCGTATCCACCATATGCTCGAGCAGCCTAGGACCGGCAATCGACCCTTCTTTTGTAACATGCCCGACAATAAAGATGGCAATCCCTTTCGTTTTGCCAATTCTCATTAATTCAGCCGTACATTCGCGAACCTGAGAAACACTACCGGGTGCTGAGGTAACCTCCGGGTGGTAAACCGTTTGGATGGAATCGATAATGACAAAGCTTGGATTTGTGCTTTCAATGGTCCTGTTAATTTCCTCAAGGTTTGTCTCCGCATATACCATTAAATTTGGCGAGGCGATGTTCAGCCGTTCCGCCCGAAGCTTGGTTTGCCGTAAGGATTCCTCACCGGATATGTACAATACTTGATGATCCTTATTTGCTAGCTGTGAAGATACTTGCAGAAGAAGCGTTGATTTTCCGATGCCCGGGTCGCCGCCAATTAATACCAATGACCCCTTAACAACTCCGCCGCCAAGAACGCGGTTCAATTCCTTTAAGTCAGTATGGATTCTCGGCTCGCTGACCGTTTCAATCGAAGTAATCGGAACCGGTTTAGAAAGAATGCCTGAACCACCCTGAGAATGGGCAAATGCTCCCCGTCTTTGCGCCCCGGTAACCTCTACTTCTTCGACCATTCGATTCCAGCCGCCGCATCCTGGGCATTTTCCCATCCATTTTGGTGACTCATAACCGCAGTCCTGACACATGAATTTTGTTTTTCGCTTTACCATTCTTGCTCTTCCTCTCTGTGCGAAAAAGACGTTCCTTTACATGGAAAAAGAGGTACACGATTTTACATTATTTACGTGTACCTCCCTTAGTTGGTTTCATCTTACATAATTATTTTGCCAAACTCGTTTGCTCAGCTGATCTGACGACAAATTCACCATTCTCGACGTCAATAACAGCAAGCTGGCCGGTCAATAAATTCCCTTTTAGCAGCTCTTCCGACAGGCGGTCTTCAATATGTTTTTGAATGGCCCGTTTAAGCGGTCTTGCCCCATATTCAGGGTCATAGCCTTCTTCGGAAATTTTCCCTTTTGCCGCCGGTGTTAGTTCGATTTCTATTTTTTGTTCCTTTAATCGCTTAATTAACTGATCAGATAGTAATGTAACAATTTCCTCCAAATGCTTTTTCTCAAGTGCATGGAAGACGATTATTTCATCAATCCGGTTCAGGAATTCAGGACGGAATGCTTTCTTCAGCTCTTCCATGACTTTGCCCTTCATGTCTTTGTAGTCCTGGGCAGAATCCTGGATATTAAAGCCGACATACTTATTCCGCTTCAGGGCTTCCGCACCGACGTTAGATGTCATAATCAGAACTGTATTGCGGAAATCGACTGTTCTTCCCTTCGAGTCGGTTAAGCGGCCATCTTCCAATACCTGGAGCAGGATATTAAACACATCTGGGTGCGCCTTTTCAATTTCATCCAAAAGGACAACTGAATATGGCTTTCTGCGGACTTTCTCGGTTAATTGTCCGCCCTCCTCATATCCTACATAGCCTGGAGGGGAACCGACAAGGCGGGATGTCGAATGCTTCTCCATATATTCCGACATATCGATCCGGATCATCGCATCCTCATCACCAAACATTGCTTCAGCAAGGGCACGGGCTAATTCTGTTTTCCCGACCCCGGTTGGTCCTAGGAAGATAAAGGAGCCAATCGGCCGCTTTGGATCTTTTAATCCTGCTCTCGCACGGCGGACCGCTTTAGATACAGCCAAAACTGCCTCTTCTTGACCAATCACGCGAGAATGCAAAATTTCTTCTAAGTTAAGCAGTCTTGCTGTTTCTGTTTCTGCAAGTTTAGAAACAGGAATTCCAGTCCAGCTCGATACAACGCTGGCAATATCCTCAACTGTTACTTGATTATTTTCTTTGCCCTGCTTTTCCTTCCAGCTTTTCTTCGTTTCTTCAAGCTGCTCACGCAGGCGCTGCTCTGAATCCCTTAATGATGCCGCCTTTTCGAATTCCTGGCTTTGCACGGCTGCATCCTTTTCCTTCCGCACTTCCTCGAGCTTCACTTCCAGCTCTTTTAAGTTTGGAGGAGTGGTATAGGAACGGAGACGAACCTTAGACCCTGCTTCGTCGATTAAATCAATCGCTTTATCAGGCAGGAAACGGTCTGAGATATAACGGTCGGAAAGCTTTACCGCTGCTTCAATCGCCTCATCGGTAATGGAGACACGATGGTGGGCTTCATAGCGGTCACGCAGCCCTTCTAAAATTTGAACGGATTCTTCCGCAGTCGGCTCATCCACCCGAATCGGCTGGAAGCGGCGCTCTAAGGCAGCATCCTTTTCGATATATTTGCGGTATTCATCAAGGGTTGTCGCCCCGATACATTGCAGCTCGCCACGGGCAAGCGATGGTTTTAAAATATTGGAAGCATCAATGGCGCCTTCCGCCCCGCCAGCACCGATTAATGTGTGCAATTCATCAATGAACAGGATGATATTTCCGGCTTGGCGGATTTCATCCATTACTTTTTTCAGACGGTCTTCGAATTCGCCGCGATACTTGGTTCCCGCAACTACTGTTCCCATATCAAGTGTCATGACACGCTTATCGCGAAGGATCTCTGGCACCTCATTATTGACAATCTGCTGGGCAAGGCCTTCTGCGATAGCTGTTTTACCAACCCCAGGCTCGCCAATCAATACCGGGTTGTTTTTAGTCCGGCGGCTCAGCACCTCGATTACACGCTGAATTTCCTTGCTGCGGCCAATCACTGGGTCAAGGCTGCCTTCCCTTGCGATGGCTGTTAAATCTCTTGCCAGGCTGTCAAGTGTAGGCGTATTGGCACTGGCAGATGCTCCGCCATGCTGACCGCCGCTCTCATTGCTGCCTAATAATTGCAATACCTGCTGGCGCGCTTTATTCAAGCTTACCCCAAGGTTATTAAGGACTCGGGCTGCCACCCCTTCTCCCTCACGGATCAGTCCAAGCAGAATATGCTCTGTCCCGACATAGGAATGTCCTAGTTTGCGTGCTTCATCCATTGAAAGTTCAATTACCTTTTTGGCTCTCGGAGTGTAGTGAATAATCTGTGAGGCTTCCTGCCCTTTGCCAATTAAATTCTCCACTTCTTTTTGAATCTTATCTGAGCCTAATCCAAGTCCATAAAGAGCTTTAGCTGCAATCCCTTCACCCTCGCGGATTAATCCCAATAAAATATGCTCAGTTCCAATGTTGTTATGCCCAAGACGAATTGCTTCTTCCTGTGCTAAAGCTAGAACCTTTTGTGCTCTTTCAGTAAAACGGCCGAACATCATACTATCACTCCTCACCAATATTTTTAGATTCCATTATAAAACGTTCCCGAATTAATGCCGCCCGCCTTATGTCTCTTTCATGCGGTCTTAATGGTCCTCCAGCATATTGCTGAAGAAAACCAGGCTGCGTTAAAATCATCAATTCATTTAAGATGTTCTTTGATACATAATTTATATATCCCATATCTATTCCAAGACGAACATCCGATAAACACTTTGCAGCTTCTTTCGTTTCAATAATCCGGCTGTTGGTTAGGACCCCTAGGGACCTGAACACCCTGTCTTCTAATTGTATGTTCGAAGTTTTGCGTAATGCTTCACGTGCCGACCTTTCTTGTGAAATTAACTGGCTGACAACCCCCATTAAATCGCGGCACATGTCTTCTTCAGATTTTCCAAGGGTAATTTGATTGGAAATTTGAAAAATATTGCCGAGTGCTTCACTTCCTTCACCGTAAATTCCCCGAACCACAAACCCTAATTGATTGATGGCTGGAATAATCCGGTTAATCTGCTGTGTTAAAATTAAACCCGGCAAATGCATCATCACCGATGCCCGAAGGCCAGTGCCGACATTTGTTGGACAGCTTGTTAAATAGCCGTATTTTTCATCAAAAGCATACTGGAGATGACCTTCAAGCCAATCGTCAATTTCATTGGCAGCATCTAATGCTTCTTTTAGCTGCAGCCCAGGAAATAGGCATTGAATCCGTATATGATCCTCTTCATTAATCATTATACTAACTTCTTCATTTTCGGATAATAAAACGGCACCATATGGTGAATCCTCTGCCAATTGCGGGCTGATTAGATGTTTTTCAACCAAGACCCTCTTTTGCAGCGGCTGTATCTCACCTATTTTCAACAATTCCAAATGTCCAAAGTTTCGGAGGCTGGAAGTTTCCAAAATGCCCTCCAGCTCATTAATAACCTGTTTAGCTTCCTCATGTGAAAAAAGAGTTGGGAATTTATATGCTTCCAAGTTTCGCGCCAAGCGAATTCTCGAGCTGAGGACAATATCGGATTCAGGCCCTTCCTCACTCATCCAGGAGCTGACCGCTTGATTTAAAAAACGTTCGAGCGACACCGTTACTCCCCTCCCTCATGACCAGCCGCTAATTTTTTCTCCAGCTGACGGATTTCATCGCGGATGGTTGCGGCCTTTTCAAATTCTTCATGGATAATAGATTCTCTTAACAAGTTTTTCAGTTCATCAATTTGCTTGCGGAGATAAATGGCCCCGCCAACTCTTTTTGGAATTTTCCCGTTATGGGTCCAATTTCCGCCATGAAGCCGCCTTAGAACAGGTTTTAATTGTTCTTTAAAGGTCTCATAGCAGTGGGAACAGCCGAAGCGTCCTACTTTCAAAAACTGTGGAAATGTCATGGAACATTGGTGGCATTGCAGGATTTCTGCCTGTTGAAACGGGCTCTCGGTTGGCTGTTGAAATGCCGGGTCGAAATTTAATAAACCTGCTAATAAATTATTAAAAGAAAACCCTGATTCACCATTAAAAATAAACATATCGCCCTTTTCCTGAGCACACTTTTCACAAAGGTGCACTTCCGTCTTTTCACCATTAATAATTTTTGTAAAATGGAGTGCCGCAGGCCTTTGATTACATTCTTGGCAAATCATACTTTCACCCTCTGGCTATATTATTTATATTTCAAAGATGTTAACATTGCCTTTAACATTCTTGCTCTTAATTCATCCCGGTATGGAAGTTCAATATACAAAACAGACCGATCAATCACGCTTAACATAATTTTAGCCTCTCTTTTTGTAATAATCTCTTCCTGAATAAGCCGGCCAATCACATCCTCCGCACTTGCCTGACTGCAACGGCTATGGATAAGTGACAGCAAATGGTCAATCAATTGGGCCGAATCATGAGACTGCACCTTAATAATCCGGATATATCCGCCCCCGCCCCGTTTGCTTTCCACGACATACCCCCGTTCAATCGTGAATCGGGTGTTAATGACATAGTTAATTTGTGAAGGAACACATTGAAATTTATCAGCAACCTCGCTGCGTTTGATTTCCACAATATCTTCTTCACTCATATCCAAAACCTGCTTCAGATATTTCTCGATAATATCGGAGATGTTTCTCATCTTCCCACCCCCTTGCACCATCTGACTTTGACTATATTTGACATTAATTATACTCAATTTTATTTCCAGATGCAACGATTCACTATTATATGATTTTCTCCAAATCTCGCGGTTGCGAAACCTATGATTGATGGGAAAAAACTACTAAATTTGAAGGATTGTGATGCATGGGGACGGTTCTTGTGCATCAAATAGGGAATGTAGTCTGGGAATGTGGGGCATGGGGACCGTTCGAGATAATCAACGAACACAGATTAAAAAGACAGATTAAAGACATTTTGACATTCCGTTTTGGTGATTTTGTCTTTAATAAGGTGGATAAAGGACATTTTGACCTTTGTATGGGTGATTTTGTCTTTGAGAAGCCAGATAAAAGACATTTCGGCCATGCTCAAGGGCCATTTTGTCTTTGAAAAGCCGGATAATGGTCTTCTGTCAAGAAAGTGGACAGTAAAATTTAAGACTTTTAGAAACCAAACCACTACCGCACTTCGTTTGGTACGGTATTAGAAATGATCAGTCGAAAAGCATGACTGCTCATTTCCTAACACCAAATGGCTATATTATGAGGTATATGCAACTTCATCTTGCCGGTGGTTTCTCTCGAATTGATTCGGTGAATTGTGCCCTAAAGTAGAGTGTTTTCGTTTTTCATTATAAAAACTATTTAAATAATGATTAATGGCTTTTACGGCTTCAGCCCTGGTCTTAAAGCGTCTTCTGTAGATCAAGTCTTTCTTGATTGTGGCATGAAAAGACTCAATACATGCATTGTCGTAAGGATCGCCCTTTCTGCTCATACTGATATGCATGTTTTTCCCTTTCAGGATGTCGATATAATCATTTGAACAATACTGGGACCCACGGTCCGAATGATGGATTAACCCTTCACTAGGCTGCCTTGTAACAATCGCCATATTTAATGCTTGTATGGATAGCTCCTTTTTCATATGTGAAGCCATACTCCAGCCTACGATTTTTCTTGAGAATAGATCCATAACGGATGATAAATAAACCCAGCCTTCAAGCGTCCAAATGTACGTAATGTCAGTTACCCATGCTCGGTTGGGCTTTTCAACATTAAATTGGCGATTAAGCAGGTTAGGATAAATGTGTAAATCATGATTTGAATTAGTAGTAATGACAAACTTTTCTTTTGGTGTGGCTGTTAAACCCATCTCTTTCATCATACGTGCAACCGTCTTTTGAGAAATGGTATAACCCCACTCCACCAAGTCGGCATGGACCCTGGGGCTCCCATACGTACCATAGCTCTCGTGAAATGATTTACTTATTTTTTGCTTGATTTCTTTACGGTAGGCATCTTTCTCAGATTGAGGTTTATTCTGGATCCTTAGCCATTTATAATAGCCACTTGATGATACTTTAAGAACTTTGCACATCTTCGCCACAGCGTGCTCATCAGAGTGGGCTTGAATGAACGTATAAATTACGCTTGGTTTTTCGTGAAGATGTGCATGGCCTTTTTTAGAATTTCGTTTTCCTCTTTCAATTTTTGTATCTCTTTCTCGTGTTGCTTTTTCAGTTTTTCAAGTTCTGTGGGTGTAAGATAGTTTTCTCCAGCTTTCCCAGCACTTGTTTTAGTCCTGTAAGCTGCCACCCATCGACTAACAGTTTTAGGGGAGATCTCGAGTTCAAAAGCTACCTGGGAGGCTTTTTTCCCCTCCTCAACGATTAACTTTGCAACATATTCTTTATACTCTTGAGAATGATGTTTACCCATGTGAACACGTCCTTTTAAATGATGATTGTATTATAATCTAAATCTCATTTTTACGTGTCCACTTTTTAGACTAACCTCAATAAAGGACATTTTGCCCTTCATCCCCAGACGGTTTTGTCTCTATAAACTCCATTAAAGACATTTACTTATCCACCTAGTGAATATTTGTCCTTAATAAATCGCGATGAAAAGTTTTTTCAGTTTCTTAAACGGTTCGTATGCATCATTCATGTCTAAATCGCCAACAAAAAAAGACAACCATTTTCAGGTTGTCTTTTTATTTGCCCGGCAGCGTCCTACTCTCACAGGGACTTGCGTCCCAACTACCATCGGCGCTGAGAAGCTTAACTTCCGTGTTCGGGATGGGAACGGGTGTGACCTTCTCGCCATTGCTACCGGACCTATTGAATTAGAGGTTTCATTCCCTCAAAACTAGATAACGCAGAAGAAGTTTAGTAAAAACGAGTTCACCTTACTTAATTATGACTTGGTTAAGTCCTCGATCGATTAGTATCAGTCAGCTCCACACGTCACCGCGCTTCCACCTCTGACCTATCAACCTGATCATCTTTCAGGGATCTTACTAGCTTGACGCTATGGGAAATCTCATCTCGAGGGGGGCTTCATGCTTAGATGCTTTCAGCACTTATCCCGTCCGCACATAGCTACCCAGCGATGCCTTTGGCAAGACAACTGGTACACCAGCGGTGCGTCCATCCCGGTCCTCTCGTACTAAGGACAGCTCCTCTCAAATTTCCTGCGCCCACGACGGATAGGGACCGAACTGTCTCACGACGTTCTGAACCCAGCTCGCGTACCGCTTTAATGGGCGAACAGCCCAACCCTTGGGACCGACTACAGCCCCAGGATGCGATGAGCCGACATCGAGGTGCCAAACCTCCCCGTCGATGTGGACTCTTGGGGGAGATAAGCCTGTTATCCCCAGGGTAGCTTTTATCCGTTGAGCGATGGCCCTTCCATGCGGAACCACCGGATCACTAAGCCCGACTTTCGTCCCTGCTCGACTTGTAGGTCTCGCAGTCAAGCTCCCTTGTGCCTTTACACTCTGCGAATGATTTCCAACCATTCTGAGGGAACCTTTGGGCGCCTCCGTTACACTTTAGGAGGCGACCGCCCCAGTCAAACTGCCCACCTGACACTGTCTCCCACCCCGATCAGGGGTGCGGGTTAGAATTTCAATACAGCCAGGGTAGTATCCCACCGACGCCTCCACCGAAGCTGGCGCTCCGGTTTCTCAGGCTCCTACCTATCCTGTACAAGCTGTACCAAAATTCAATATCAGGCTACAGTAAAGCTCCATGGGGTCTTTCCGTCCTGTCGCGGGTAACCTGCATCTTCACAGGTACTATAATTTCACCGAGTCTCTCGTTGAGACAGTGCCCAGATCGTTACGCCTTTCGTGCGGGTCGGAACTTACCCGACAAGGAATTTCGCTACCTTAGGACCGTTATAGTTACGGCCGCCGTTTACTGGGGCTTCGATTCAGAGCTTCGCTTGCGCTAACCCCTCCTCTTAACCTTCCAGCACCGGGCAGGCGTCAGCCCCTATACTTCGCCTTGCGGCTTTGCAGAGACCTGTGTTTTTGCTAAACAGTCGCCTGGGCCTATTCACTGCGGCTCTTCGGGGCTATTCACCCCAAAAAGCACCCCTTCTCCCGAAGTTACGGGGTCATTTTGCCGAGTTCCTTAACGAGAGTTCTCTCGCTCACCTTAGGATTCTCTCCTCGCCTACCTGTGTCGGTTTGCGGTACGGGCACCTTTTATCTCGCTAGAGGCTTTTCTTGGCAGTGTGGAATCAGGAACTTCGGTACTATAATTCCCTCGGCATCACAGCTCAGCCTTATGGCAAGCGGATTTTCCTACTTGCCAGCCTAACTGCTTGCACGCACATATCCAACAGTGCGCTTACCCTATCCTCCTGCGTCCCCCCATCACTCAAACGATAAAGAGGTGGTACAGGAATATCAACCTGTTGTCCATCGCCTACGCCTTTCGGCCTCGGCTTAGGTCCCGACTAACCCTGAGCGGACGAGCCTTCCTCAGGAAACCTTAGGCATACGGTGGATGAGATTCTCACTCATCTTTCGCTACTCATACCGGCATTCTCACTTCTAAGCGCTCCACCAGTCCTTACGGTCTAGCTTCAACGCCCTTAGAACGCTCTCCTACCGCGGACACCACAAGGTGTCCACCCACAGCTTCGGTGATACGTTTAGCCCCGGTACATTTTCGGCGCAGAGTCACTCGACCAGTGAGCTATTACGCACTCTTTAAATGGTGGCTGCTTCTAAGCCAACATCCTGGTTGTCTAAGCAACTCCACATCCTTTTCCACTTAACGTATACTTTGGGACCTTAGCTGGTGGTCTGGGCTGTTTCCCTTTTGACTACGGATCTTATCACTCGCAGTCTGACTCCCACGGATAAGTCATTGGCATTCGGAGTTTGTCTGAATTCGGTAACCCGATGAGGGCCCCTAGTCCAAACAGTGCTCTACCTCCAAGACTCTAACTACGTGAGGCTAGCCCTAAAGCTATTTCGGAGAGAACCAGCTATCTCCAAGTTCGATTGGAATTTCTCCGCTACCCACACCTCATCCCCGCACTTTTCAACGTGCGTGGGTTCGGGCCTCCATCCAGTGTTACCTGGACTTCACCCTGGACATGGGTAGATCACCTGGTTTCGGGTCTACGACTACATACTAATTCGCCCTATTCAGACTCGCTTTCGCTGCGGCTCCGTCTCTTCAACTTAACCTCGCATGCAATCGTAACTCGCCGGTTCATTCTACAAAAGGCACGCCATCACCCATGAACGGGCTCTGACTACTTGTAGGCACACGGTTTCAGGATCTCTTTCACTCCCCTTCCGGGGTGCTTTTCACCTTTCCCTCACGGTACTGGTTCACTATCGGTCACTAGGGAGTATTTAGCCTTGGGAGATGGTCCTCCCTGCTTCCGACCGGATTTCACGTGTCCGGCCGTACTCAGGATCCACTCAGGAGGGAACGAAGTTTCGACTACAGGGCTTTTACCTTCTATGGCTGGCCTTTCCAGACCGCTTCATCTACCCCGTTCCTTTGTAACTCCATGTTGAGTGTCCTACAACCCCGAAAGGCAAGCCTTTCGGTTTGGGCTGTTCCCGTTTCGCTCGCCGCTACTCAGGGAATCGCGTTTGCTTTCTCTTCCTCCGGGTACTTAGATGTTTCAGTTCCCCGGGTCTGCCTTCAATACCCTATGTATTCAGGTAAAGATACTGCTCCATTACGAACAGTGGGTTTCCCCATTCGGAAATCTCCGGATCGGCGCTTACTTACAGCTCCCCGAAGCATATCGGTGTTAGTCCCGTCCTTCATCGGCTCCTAGTGCCAAGGCATTCACCGTGCGCCCTTTCTAACTTAACCTAAAAGGTTTTACTTACTCTTAAAAATAAGAGAGAAAAACTAAAATGGCGATTACTCGGTTCTTACTTGGTTACTTCTTCTTTTACGATTATCTAGTTTTCAAGGAACAAAAAGTTTTGAGAGATAATTCCCTCAAAACTAAACAAACAAGAAACAATCAAACAAACATGTATTGTCTGGCTCATATGTCCAGCTTATATCCTTAGAAAGGAGGTGATCCAGCCGCACCTTCCGATACGGCTACCTTGTTACGACTTCACCCCAATCATCTGTCCCACCTTAGGCGGCTGGCTCCTTACGGTTACCCCACCGACTTCGGGTGTTACAAACTCTCGTGGTGTGACGGGCGGTGTGTACAAGGCCCGGGAACGTATTCACCGCGGCATGCTGATCCGCGATTACTAGCGATTCCGGCTTCATGCAGGCGAGTTGCAGCCTGCAATCCGAACTGAGAATGGTTTTATGGGATTGGCTTCACCTCGCGGCTTCGCTGCCCTTTGTACCATCCATTGTAGCACGTGTGTAGCCCAGGTCATAAGGGGCATGATGATTTGACGTCATCCCCACCTTCCTCCGGTTTGTCACCGGCAGTCACCTTAGAGTGCCCAACTGAATGCTGGCAACTAAGATCAAGGGTTGCGCTCGTTGCGGGACTTAACCCAACATCTCACGACACGAGCTGACGACAACCATGCACCACCTGTCACTCTGTCCCCCGAAGGGGAAATTCCTATCTCTAGGAGTGTCAGAGGATGTCAAGACCTGGTAAGGTTCTTCGCGTTGCTTCGAATTAAACCACATGCTCCACCGCTTGTGCGGGCCCCCGTCAATTCCTTTGAGTTTCAGCCTTGCGGCCGTACTCCCCAGGCGGAGTGCTTAATGCGTTAGCTGCAGCACTAAAGGGCGGAAACCCTCTAACACTTAGCACTCATCGTTTACGGCGTGGACTACCAGGGTATCTAATCCTGTTTGCTCCCCACGCTTTCGCGCCTCAGCGTCAGTTACAGACCAGAAAGCCGCCTTCGCCACTGGTGTTCCTCCACATCTCTACGCATTTCACCGCTACACGTGGAATTCCGCTTTCCTCTTCTGCACTCAAGTCCCCCAGTTTCCAATGACCCTCCACGGTTGAGCCGTGGGCTTTCACATCAGACTTAAAGGACCGCCTGCGCGCGCTTTACGCCCAATAATTCCGGACAACGCTTGCCACCTACGTATTACCGCGGCTGCTGGCACGTAGTTAGCCGTGGCTTTCTGGTCAGGTACCGTCAAGGTACCGGCAGTTACTCCGATACTTGTTCTTCCCTGACAACAGAGCTTTACGACCCGAAGGCCTTCATCGCTCACGCGGCGTTGCTCCATCAGACTTTCGTCCATTGTGGAAGATTCCCTACTGCTGCCTCCCGTAGGAGTCTGGGCCGTGTCTCAGTCCCAGTGTGGCCGATCACCCTCTCAGGTCGGCTACGCATCGTCGCCTTGGTGAGCCGTTACCTCACCAACTAGCTAATGCGCCGCGGGCCCATCTGTAAGTGTCAGCCGAAACCGACTTTCAACCTTCCCTCATGCGAGGGAAGAAATTATCCGGTATTAGCTCCGGTTTCCCGAAGTTATCCCAGTCTTACAGGCAGGTTGCCCACGTGTTACTCACCCGTCCGCCGCTAACCACCGGGAGCAAGCTCCCAGTGATTCGCTCGACTTGCATGTATTAGGCACGCCGCCAGCGTTCGTCCTGAGCCAGGATCAAACTCTCCAATAAAGTTGAGTTGATTAGCTCAAAAATGTTACGTTGGCTTCATTTCAAAAGAAATGAATAATTATTGTTTGTTGACGTTTTGTTTGTTTAGTTTTCAAAGAACTATTTAATCCGCCTCTCAAAGGCGACTTTTATATATTAACAAAGCAAATTAACAATGTCAATATATTTTTAAAAATAAATGGTGGAGCCTAGCGGGATCGAACCGCTGACCTCCTGCGTGCAAAGCAGGCGCTCTCCCAGCTGAGCTAAGGCCCCGTTAAAATGGTCGGGAAAACAGGATTCGAACCTGCGACCCCTTGGTCCCAAACCAAGTGCTCTACCAAGCTGAGCTATTTCCCGTACTATTAAATTTGATGGCGCGCCCGACAGGAGTCGAACCCATAACCTTCTGATCCGTAGTCAGACGCTCTATCCAATTGAGCTACGGGCGCTTATTTTATAAATGGTGCCGAGGACCGGAATCGAACCGGTACGGTAGTCACCTACCGCAGGATTTTAAGTCCTGTGCGTCTGCCAGTTCCGCCACCCCGGCAAATATGGAGCGGAAGACGGGATTCGAACCCGCGACCCCCACCTTGGCAAGGTGGTGTTCTACCACTGAACTACTTCCGCGATATTAAAATGGTGCGGGTGAAGGGAGTCGAACCCCCACGCCTTGCGGCGCCAGATCCTAAGTCTGGTGCGTCTGCCAATTCCGCCACACCCGCATATTAAAATGGTGAGCCATGAAGGACTCGAACCTTCGACCCTCTGATTAAAAGTCAGATGCTCTACCGACTGAGCTAATGGCTCGTACAATAAGAAATGCTAAACTACCTAGTTATTCTGCTTAAAATCCCTTCGGGATTTCGCGCACGCTTCCGCTGATGCAATTCAATGAAGTAAGAAGCGTGGTGCCGGCTAAAGGACTTGAACCCTCAACCTACTGATTACAAGTCAGTTGCTCTACCAATTGAGCTAAGCCGGCATAATAATATGGTGGAGGATGACGGGATCGAACCGCCGACCCTCTGCTTGTAAGGCAGATGCTCTCCCAGCTGAGCTAATCCTCCATATATGATGGCCCGGCAGCGTCCTACTCTCACAGGGACTTGCGTCCCAACTACCATCGGCGCTGAGAAGCTTAACTTCCGTGTTCGGGATGGGAACGGGTGTGACCTTCTCGCCATTGCTACCGGACCTATTGAATTAGAGGTTTCATTCCCTCAAAACTAGATAACGCAGAAGAAGTTTAGTAAAAACGAGTTCACCTTACTTAATTATGACTTGGTTAAGTCCTCGATCGATTAGTATCAGTCAGCTCCACACGTCACCGCGCTTCCACCTCTGACCTATCAACCTGATCATCTTTCAGGGATCTTACTAGCTTGACGCTATGGGAAATCTCATCTCGAGGGGGGCTTCATGCTTAGATGCTTTCAGCACTTATCCCGTCCGCACATAGCTACCCAGCGATGCCTTTGGCAAGACAACTGGTACACCAGCGGTGCGTCCATCCCGGTCCTCTCGTACTAAGGACAGCTCCTCTCAAATTTCCTGCGCCCACGACGGATAGGGACCGAACTGTCTCACGACGTTCTGAACCCAGCTCGCGTACCGCTTTAATGGGCGAACAGCCCAACCCTTGGGACCGACTACAGCCCCAGGATGCGATGAGCCGACATCGAGGTGCCAAACCTCCCCGTCGATGTGGACTCTTGGGGGAGATAAGCCTGTTATCCCCAGGGTAGCTTTTATCCGTTGAGCGATGGCCCTTCCATGCGGAACCACCGGATCACTAAGCCCGACTTTCGTCCCTGCTCGACTTGTAGGTCTCGCAGTCAAGCTCCCTTGTGCCTTTACACTCTGCGAATGATTTCCAACCATTCTGAGGGAACCTTTGGGCGCCTCCGTTACACTTTAGGAGGCGACCGCCCCAGTCAAACTGCCCACCTGACACTGTCTCCCACCCCGATCAGGGGTGCGGGTTAGAATTTCAATACAGCCAGGGTAGTATCCCACCGACGCCTCCACCGAAGCTGGCGCTCCGGTTTCTCAGGCTCCTACCTATCCTGTACAAGCTGTACCAAAATTCAATATCAGGCTACAGTAAAGCTCCATGGGGTCTTTCCGTCCTGTCGCGGGTAACCTGCATCTTCACAGGTACTATAATTTCACCGAGTCTCTCGTTGAGACAGTGCCCAGATCGTTACGCCTTTCGTGCGGGTCGGAACTTACCCGACAAGGAATTTCGCTACCTTAGGACCGTTATAGTTACGGCCGCCGTTTACTGGGGCTTCGATTCAGAGCTTCGCTTGCGCTAACCCCTCCTCTTAACCTTCCAGCACCGGGCAGGCGTCAGCCCCTATACTTCGCCTTGCGGCTTTGCAGAGACCTGTGTTTTTGCTAAACAGTCGCCTGGGCCTATTCACTGCGGCTCTTCGGGGCTATTCACCCCAAAAAGCACCCCTTCTCCCGAAGTTACGGGGTCATTTTGCCGAGTTCCTTAACGAGAGTTCTCTCGCTCACCTTAGGATTCTCTCCTCGCCTACCTGTGTCGGTTTGCGGTACGGGCACCTTTTATCTCGCTAGAGGCTTTTCTTGGCAGTGTGGAATCAGGAACTTCGGTACTATAATTCCCTCGGCATCACAGCTCAGCCTTACGGTGAACGGATTTTCCTATTCACCAGCCTAACTGCTTGCACGCACATATCCAGCAGTGCGCTTACCCTATCCTCCTGCGTCCCCCCATCACTCAAACGATAAAGAGGTGGTACAGGAATATCAACCTGTTGTCCATCGCCTACGCCTTTCGGCCTCGGCTTAGGTCCCGACTAACCCTGAGCGGACGAGCCTTCCTCAGGAAACCTTAGGCATACGGTGGATGAGATTCTCACTCATCTTTCGCTACTCATACCGGCATTCTCACTTCTAAGCGCTCCACCAGTCCTTACGGTCTAGCTTCAACGCCCTTAGAACGCTCTCCTACCGCGGACACCATGAGGTGTCCACCCACAGCTTCGGTGATACGTTTAGCCCCGGTACATTTTCGGCGCAGAGTCACTCGACCAGTGAGCTATTACGCACTCTTTAAATGGTGGCTGCTTCTAAGCCAACATCCTGGTTGTCTAAGCAACTCCACATCCTTTTCCACTTAACGTATACTTTGGGACCTTAGCTGGTGGTCTGGGCTGTTTCCCTTTTGACTACGGATCTTATCACTCGCAGTCTGACTCCCACGGATAAGTCATTGGCATTCGGAGTTTGTCTGAATTCGGTAACCCGATGAGGGCCCCTAGTCCAAACAGTGCTCTACCTCCAAGACTCTAACTACGTGAGGCTAGCCCTAAAGCTATTTCGGAGAGAACCAGCTATCTCCAAGTTCGATTGGAATTTCTCCGCTACCCACACCTCATCCCCGCACTTTTCAACGTGCGTGGGTTCGGGCCTCCATCCAGTGTTACCTGGACTTCACCCTGGACATGGGTAGATCACCTGGTTTCGGGTCTACGACTACATACTAATTCGCCCTATTCAGACTCGCTTTCGCTGCGGCTCCGTCTCTTCAACTTAACCTCGCATGCAATCGTAACTCGCCGGTTCATTCTACAAAAGGCACGCCATCACCCATGAACGGGCTCTGACTACTTGTAGGCACACGGTTTCAGGATCTCTTTCACTCCCCTTCCGGGGTGCTTTTCACCTTTCCCTCACGGTACTGGTTCACTATCGGTCACTAGGGAGTATTTAGCCTTGGGAGATGGTCCTCCCTGCTTCCGACCGGATTTCACGTGTCCGGCCGTACTCAGGATCCACTCAGGAGGGAACGAAGTTTCGACTACAGGGCTTTTACCTTCTATGGCTGGTCTTTCCAGACCGCTTCATCTACCCCGTTCCTTTGTAACTCCATGTTGAGTGTCCTACAACCCCGAAAGGCAAGCCTTTCGGTTTGGGCTGTTCCCGTTTCGCTCGCCGCTACTCAGGGAATCGCGTTTGCTTTCTCTTCCTCCGGGTACTTAGATGTTTCAGTTCCCCGGGTCTGCCTTCAATACCCTATGTATTCAGGTAAAGATACTGCTCCATTACGAACAGTGGGTTTCCCCATTCGGAAATCTCCGGATCGGCGCTTACTTACAGCTCCCCGAAGCATATCGGTGTTAGTCCCGTCCTTCATCGGCTCCTAGTGCCAAGGCATTCACCGTGCGCCCTTTCTAACTTAACCTAAAAGGTTTTACTTACTCTTAAAAATAAGAGAGAAAAACTAAAATGGCGATTACTCGGTTCTTACTTGGTTACTTCTTCTTTTACGATTATCTAGTTTTCAAGGAACAAGGCTACGGACTTCAATCACATCATGACTAAACATCAGAGCGTTACTTCTTGCAGCCTTGCGACGAGCTGAGGATTCACTTCCTCGAGTTACTGCGGCGCAGGAGCAAAAAAATAAGGTTTTGAGAGATAATTCCCTCAAAACTAAACAAACAAGAAATAATCAAACAAACATGTATTGTCTGGCTCATATGTCCAGCTTATATCCTTAGAAAGGAGGTGATCCAGCCGCACCTTCCGATACGGCTACCTTGTTACGACTTCACCCCAATCATCTGTCCCACCTTAGGCGGCTGGCTCCTTACGGTTACCCCACCGACTTCGGGTGTTACAAACTCTCGTGGTGTGACGGGCGGTGTGTACAAGGCCCGGGAACGTATTCACCGCGGCATGCTGATCCGCGATTACTAGCGATTCCGGCTTCATGCAGGCGAGTTGCAGCCTGCAATCCGAACTGAGAATGGTTTTATGGGATTGGCTTCACCTCGCGGCTTCGCTACCCTTTGTACCATCCATTGTAGCACGTGTGTAGCCCAGGTCATAAGGGGCATGATGATTTGACGTCATCCCCACCTTCCTCCGGTTTGTCACCGGCAGTCACCTTAGAGTGCCCAACTAAATGCTGGCAACTAAGATCAAGGGTTGCGCTCGTTGCGGGACTTAACCCAACATCTCACGACACGAGCTGACGACAACCATGCACCACCTGTCACTCTGTCCCCCGAAGGGGAAATTCCTATCTCTAGGAGTGTCAGAGGATGTCAAGACCTGGTAAGGTTCTTCGCGTTGCTTCGAATTAAACCACATGCTCCACCGCTTGTGCGGGCCCCCGTCAATTCCTTTGAGTTTCAGCCTTGCGGCCGTACTCCCCAGGCGGAGTGCTTAATGCGTTAGCTGCAGCACTAAAGGGCGGAAACCCTCTAACACTTAGCACTCATCGTTTACGGCGTGGACTACCAGGGTATCTAATCCTGTTTGCTCCCCACGCTTTCGCGCCTCAGCGTCAGTTACAGACCAGAAAGCCGCCTTCGCCACTGGTGTTCCTCCACATCTCTACGCATTTCACCGCTACACGTGGAATTCCGCTTTCCTCTTCTGCACTCAAGTCCCCCAGTTTCCAATGACCCTCCACGGTTGAGCCGTGGGCTTTCACATCAGACTTAAAGGACCGCCTGCGCGCGCTTTACGCCCAATAATTCCGGACAACGCTTGCCACCTACGTATTACCGCGGCTGCTGGCACGTAGTTAGCCGTGGCTTTCTGGTCAGGTACCGTCAAGGTACCGGCAGTTACTCCGATACTTGTTCTTCCCTGACAACAGAGCTTTACGACCCGAAGGCCTTCATCGCTCACGCGGCGTTGCTCCATCAGACTTTCGTCCATTGTGGAAGATTCCCTACTGCTGCCTCCCGTAGGAGTCTGGGCCGTGTCTCAGTCCCAGTGTGGCCGATCACCCTCTCAGGTCGGCTACGCATCGTCGCCTTGGTGAGCCGTTACCTCACCAACTAGCTAATGCGCCGCGGGCCCATCTGTAAGTGTCAGCCGAAACCGACTTTCAACCTTCCCTCATGCGAGGGAAGAAATTATCCGGTATTAGCTCCGGTTTCCCGAAGTTATCCCAGTCTTACAGGCAGGTTGCCCACGTGTTACTCACCCGTCCGCCGCTAACCACCGGGAGCAAGCTCCCAGTGATTCGCTCGACTTGCATGTATTAGGCACGCCGCCAGCGTTCGTCCTGAGCCAGGATCAAACTCTCCAATAAAGTTGAGTTGATTAGCTCAAAAATGTTACGTTGGCTTCATTTTAAAAGAAATGAATAATTATTGTTTGTTGACGTTTTTGTTTGTTTAGTTTTCAAAGAACTATTTAACCTGCCGCCTAAAAGCGACTTTTTTATCATACCAAGTTATCAACTTAATGTCAACAACTTTTTTAATATCTTTTGTCGAAGACTTAATGTCTCGCAACAACAGATATTAATATACCACCATTAATAATTTCGTGCAATAGTTTTTATCAGTTTTTTTAAACCTAAGTGCAAGTTTAAATATTCACTCTTTTTATTGAAAAATAAAAGGAAAAGTGCTGTCTTAACAGCACTTTTCCATAAAGTTACTTATGACGCATTAGCGGGAATAACAGAACATCACGAATCGATGGTGAGTTTGTCAATAACATTACTAAACGGTCAATACCGATTCCTAGACCGCCTGTTGGAGGCATTCCATATTCCAATGCCTCTACGAAATCTTCATCCATCTCGTGCGCTTCATCATTACCCTGCTCGCGTTCTTTTAACTGTGCTTCAAAACGCTCACGCTGATCAATCGGGTCGTTCAACTCTGTAAAAGCATTAGCATGCTCACGGGCAACGATAAACAGCTCAAAACGGTCTGTAAAGCGCGGGTCCTCGTCATTTTTCTTCGCAAGCGGAGAAATTTCAACCGGATGTCCATAAATGAATGTAGGTTGTATCAACTTTTCTTCTACTTTTTGCTCAAAGAATTCATTAACGATATGACCATACAGCATATGCTCAGTAATTTCTACACCATGTTCCTTCGCAAGCTGACGGGCTTCCTCGACGCTCGTCTCTTTCCAGAAATCAGCACCAGTGTATTCTTTGATGGCGTCAACCATGTGGAGTCTTTTCCACTCCGGCTTGAGGTCTACTTCATATTCTCCGTACTGTACAGTTGTTGTACCTAATACTTCTTGCGCAATATGAGCGATGAGGTTTTCTGTCAAACTCATAATATCGCGATAGTCAGCATATGCCTCATATAATTCAATCATCGTAAACTCAGGATTATGACGTGTAGAAACACCTTCGTTACGGAATACCCGGCCGATTTCATAAACCTTTTCAAGACCACCGACAATCAAACGCTTCAAATGAAGCTCAATTGCAATTCGCATGAACAGCGGCATATCAAGAGCATTATGATGTGTGATAAATGGTCTCGCAGATGCTCCGCCAGCAATGGCATGCATCATCGGTGTTTCAACCTCTAGATAACCATGGTCATCTAAATAACGGCGCATTGATTGAATGATTTTACTGCGGGTAATAAAGGTTTCTTTGCTTTCCTGGCTCATGATTAAATCTAAGTAACGCTGACGGTAGCGCTGTTCGACGTCCTTTAAGCCATGGAATTTATCCGGCAGCGGGCGGAGTGCTTTCGTTAAGAACACAAAGTTATCAACTTTAACAGATAACTCGCCAACTTTCGTTTTAAATAAGGTTCCGTGTACTGCTACAATATCGCCTAAGTCAGCTGAATCAAAAATCTCATATGACTCTTCGCCAACTGCGTCCTGTCTTACGTATAATTGAATTTGGCCAGTTAAATCCTGGATATGGGCAAATCCAGCTTTCCCTTTGCCGCGTTTCGTCATAATTCTCCCGGCAATAGCAACAGTCACATTTAGGGTTTCCAATTCCTCTTTATCAACTTCGTCATATTGACTGATTAACTCTTGACTGCTATGTGTACGATCAAAACGTTTACCAAAGGGATCTAGCCCTTTTTCCCGCATCGAATGCATTTTTTCACGTCTGACCTTTAATTGGTCATTTAATTCTTCACTCACAACTATCAACTCCATTAATCATTTTATGTAAAACGCATGTTAAACCGCGCATCTGCATACTTCTATTATTTTACACAAACTGAAGAATTCAGACATCTAAAAAAGATAGAATACAATAAAAACTGCCAGTAACCCACTGGCAGCCTTAACATCAAACAAAATAATTATAGAAAATGGCACAATTTATGTCAAATTCAGCCTACTATTGCCTGGCTTTGTTCTTTTGCCTCTGCATCTACTACTAATTCGTTTAACAAGGAAACGAGCTGTTCACGTGTAAGACACTCATTGACGGCGTTACGCGCATTGGCATTGCCGCGGATACCTTTTAAATACCAAGCAGCATGCTTGCGCATTTCACGGACTGCGATATCCTCGTTTTTCAACGCAATCAAACGATCGAGGTGAAGGATACAAACATCAATTTTTTCACGGACAGATGGTTCGCCCATTAATTTCCCCGTTTCTAAATATTGAACCGTACGATAAATCATCCACGGGTTTCCAAGTGCAGCCCGGCCGATCATGACGCCGTCAACACCGGTTTCATCCAGCATTCTTTTGGCATCCTGTGGTGTTTGCACATCACCGTTGCCGATGACAGGAATATTTACTGACTGCTTTACTTCACGGATAATATCCCAATTCGCTTTTCCTTCGTACATTTGGACGCGCGTTCTACCGTGCAGCGCAACAGCTTTCCCGCCTGCCTTTTCAATCATTTGTGCGTTTTTAACTGCAAAGATATGGTCTTCATCCCAGCCCATCCGCATTTTAACCGTAACAGGCTTTTCAACCGCATCTACTACAGCCGAAACCATTTCATAGATTTTATTAGGATCGAGCAGCCATTTCGCACCTGCATCACATTTTGTGATTTTTGGAACCGGACAGCCCATATTAATATCGATAATATCAGCGTTCGTATTTTTATCGACGAATCTTGCTGCCTCGACAAGCGTTTCTTTTTCGCCGCCAAAAATTTGCAGGCTCAATGGTTTTTCCCGCTCATCAATATAAAGCATGTTCATTGTTTTTTCATTTTTAAAAACTATACCTTTGTCGCTGACCATTTCGGCGCAGACCAATCCGGCGCCAAACTCTTTTACCGTCAGACGGAATGCCGAGTTACAGACTCCAGCCATAGGCGCCAAGACGACAGGGTTCTTCATTTCAATATTGCCAATTTTCAGCATTAAACGTCCTCCTTAACTAAAATTTTTCTATCCATCTATTCCTTTGGTGCTAAATCTTCCTTGGTTATTTTTAAAGACAGCGCAATTTTCTCCAGCAGCTCCTCTGCTGGCAGACGGTTGCCCCGCTCAATTTCTCCCAAAATGGAAACTGATACCCCCAGTTCCTTTGAAAAGCTCTCTTGTGTAAAACCTTTTAGCTTCCGATAGGCTCGAATCCGCCTTCCCCACTTTTCTGCTTCCATATTCGGACTCCTTCTTTATCTTGTAATTCAACCATATATGCTCTAAGAGGCTTCTTCATCCCCGAAATATGAATATCTGGATTTATTTCAAAAAGCGGAATCATTACAAACGCCCGTTCCAGCATCCGCGGGTGCGGAACGATAAGCTTCTCTGTTTCAATATTTTCGTGATTGAACGTCAAAATGTCAAGGTCAATCGTCCGCGGCCCCCATCTGATCTCCCTTTTCCTGCCAAGTTCCTGCTCGGTTTTTAAACATGTATCCAATAGTTCATTGGCGTTTAAGACTGTTTTAACCTCGATTACCATATTTAAAAATAAATCCTGATCCTCATAGCCGATAGGATCTGTCTCGTATATAGAGGACTTATTTACCAACTGAATTCCCGGATGATTGGTTAAGATTTGGATAGCCTTCGCCATATTATCATAACGGTTTCCGATATTTGAGCCAAGGGCAATAAATGCTGTATTTTCCACTTTTATCTTCTCCTTGTAATCTCGACAGCAACGGATTCGTAATGGCCGGGAATAGGAGGATCCGGCTTTATCACCTTCACCGTAACCTCTTCAACTAAAGGAAATCCTAATAAGACACTTCCGGCAATTTTCTCAGCGACTGCCTCGACCAACTTTTTAGGTTCACCCTCGACTACTTCCTTACATAATTGATAAAGCTCACCGTAATGAACAGAATGTTCAAGCGCGTCAGTTTCACCTGCTGCTTTTAAATCCAATGAGACCGACAAATCGACAGAAAAGCGCTGTCCCAATACGGTTTCTTCGGGAAAAACGCCGTGGTACCCGTAAAACTCCATACCATTAACATATATTTTATCCAAGCATGTCACCCTTTCCCATCATTGCATCCATCATTCTTGCCATCCTGCTCATTTCTTTGACATCGTGAACACGGATCATTTGGCAGCCTTTTTGAATGCCGTAACAGATGGTTGCCCCTGTACCCTCCATTCTTTCGTTAACAGGCAGATTTAAGGCCTGTCCAATCATCGTTTTTCGGGAGGTTGCCAAGAGAACCGGGTAGCCAAGCATCACAAGCTTATCCAAATTTTGCATCATCAACAGATTTTCTTGATAGTCCTTAGCAAACCCAATGCCCGGGTCGAGAATAATATTTTCATCCTTCACACCAGCTTTTTTAACAATCGCGATGCTTTCATATAAATCATTGATGACGTCCCTTACAAACAATCGATAATTTCGATCATGGCGATTGTGCATTAGGATAATTGGAACATCATATTCCGCCGCAACCTCACCCATCCGCTCATCCGCCTTTGCCCCCCAGATATCATTAATAATATGGGCACCAGCTTGGATCGCCTGCCTGGCCACTTCCGCTTTGTATGTATCAATCGAAATTGGCACTTGAACTTGTTTGGCAATGGCCTCAATAATCGGAACTACCCGCTTAATTTCTTCCTCCTCAGGAACCACCGCAAAGCCAGGACGGGTAGATTCTCCTCCGATATCAATAATATCAGCGCCAGCTTCAACCAGTTTCTTAGCATGTTCAACAGCCTTGTCAATATTATTAAATCTACCGCCGTCGGAGAATGAATCTGGTGTGGCATTGAGGATTCCCATCACAATGGTTTTTTTGCTCATGTCCAATGTGTATGGCCCGCAATGGATGTTTTGTTCAAAAGCTGCATTCATCCCATTCCCTCCTAAAAACTCTTATCCTTTAATCATACAATAAAAGAGGACCAGGACACAAAAAAAGAGGACGCCGGCAATTGCCGACGACCCCCTGTCCGTTCACTTATTCTACATCGTATTGATATAGAGGAGTACTTAAATAACGCTCGCCGTTATCAGGTATAATTGCTAATACTTTTTTGCCTTTTCCAAGTTCCTTTGCCACTTTTAATGCTGCAGAAATAGCAGCGCCGGAAGAAATACCGCCAAGAATTCCTTCTTCTCTGGCCGCGCGGCGGGAAGCATCAAATGCTTCTTCCGTGCTAATTTGAACAACTTCATCATAAATTTCTGTATTTAATGTATCAGGGACGAAGCCAGCACCAAGGCCTTGCAGCTTATGCGGACCTGGCTTACCGCCAGATAGAATTGCTGAATCCTGCGGCTCAACAGCATAGATTTTTACATTAGGGAATTTTTCACGGATAACACTGCCGGCACCTGAAATAGTTCCGCCTGTACCAATACCGGAAACAAATCCATCAAGCTGATCCATTTGCTCGACAATTTCTTTCCCTGTTGTTTTGCGGTGAACCTCAGGGTTGGCTTCGTTTTTGAACTGTTGCGGCATAAAGTAGCCGTTTTCAGCAACTAAAGCTTCTGCGCGAGCAATAGCTCCCTTCATTCCTTCTGGTCCTGGTGTAAGAACTAATTCAGCACCATAGGCGCGAAGCAGATTCCGTCTTTCTAAGCTCATTGTTTCTGGCATTACAAAAACAGCTTTATAGCCCTTTGCAGCAGCTACCATCGCAAGTCCGATACCTGTATTGCCGCTTGTAGGCTCAACAATTGTATCGACACCTGGTTTGATTAAGCCTTTTTCTTCTGCAGCTTCAATCATTGCTAATCCGATACGGTCTTTTACACTGCTACCTGGATTAAAGTATTCAAGCTTTAAATAAACATCTGCGCTATTTTCATCAACTAATTTGTTAAGCTTTACAATCGGTGTTTGCCCAATTAATTCTGTAATGGAATTTGCCACACGAACCATCTGAAATCTCTCTCCATTCTATTCCGAGTATTTTTATTGGATTTATATATATTGAATTTACCAGTTTTATACTTGTTTTGTCAATCATTTTGACTAGGGAATTTTGTGAAAATTTTCGAAACAGATTTGCCTAAAAGAAAAACACAAGATGGATTCCTGTGCTTTAATTTGTTTCGTTATTTTTCCCGTAAAACCAGTTTACCTTGGCTTCTTTCCAGAAGGAAGAAGCAGAGGCTGGGGCCTTCATCTGCTCTAAGGCCAATTGGCGGCGGACTTGTTTTTTAACCTCGTCGAAGGAGTACTTTTTACCGCTGATTTTGCCTTCCATTTTGATGATGGCGTACCCATCGTCAATCTTAAATGGTTTACTATAAGCTTTTTTCTTTAATTTTTTTGCCGTGTCAATATAACTTTCTGGGTATCGCTCATCGCCATCACTAATATATCCAATATCTCCGCCTTCATTCGCGGAGAATTCATCAATGGAACGCTCCATGGCCAAAGCTGAAAAACTCGACCCTTGCGCCAATTCTTTTATCGCCTTATTCGCTTCTTCCTTGGTTTTCACTACAATATGGGATAGATGATAAATTTCCGGAACATCATATAAATCCTTGTTCTTTTGGTAATAGCTCTGTAATTCTTTATCAGAAATAATTACATCTTTTGTCAAAAGCTCTTGCAGGAGAAGACTGTCCTGAATTTGTTCCTTCCACCTTTTCTCATCAAGCTGATTTTTTTGGCTGAATGCGCTGTTCGTGGCCTGCAGGAGCCGAAATTCACGTTCAACCTCTTGGTCTGAGATTTTAATGCCATACTTCTTTGCCATCTCACGAATAACCTTTTGGTCAATCAACTCTTTTAAGATATCTTTCCCATATCTTTTTTCCAATTCATTTAGCCATTCCTGCCTTGTAACTGACTGCTTCCCCACGGTTGCCACAGCTTCATCATTTATTGCAGTCCCGCCATCTCCGGTTCCCTTTGCCAGAAAAAAGGCGATGGTTAAACAATTCAGCATGATAAGGCCGGCGATTACCATCCACAGTTGCTTTTTCCCCAAGCCTAATTCTCTCCCCATAAACGATTATTTAGCTGATTCTTTCAATTCCTTCAGCTCTTCTTTTGTAAAGAGGTATTTCTCGTTACAGAAATGGCAATGAGCCTCTGCCTGTCCATCCTCTTCAATCATCGCGGTAATCTCATGGGCACCTAATCCGACGATGGCATCAGCAAAGCGCTGTTTTGAACAAGTGCATTGAAATTTGACCGGCATGGTCTCCAAGATTTTCACATTCTCTTGTCCAAAAAGTTCATTTAAAATTTCTTCAGGAGTTAAACCCTTTTCCACCAATTTCGAAATAGGCGGAATCGTCTTTAACCGTTCCTCCAATTTGGTAATAACGGCATCTTCTGTTCCAGGCAGGATTTGCAGGATAAAGCCGCCAGCTGCCAGAATGGAATCATCAGGATTCACCAAGACACCCACACCTACTGAGGACGGGACTTGCTCAGATGTTGCAAAATAATATGTAAAATCCTCTCCGAGTTCTCCTGAAACAAGCGGAACCTGGCCGGAAAAGAAATCCCTGAGGCCAATATCCTTTACAATCGCTAATGTCCCGTCCGTTCCGACCGCGCGGCGGACATCAAGCTTACCATGCTCGTTCGATTCAAAATCAACCTCTGGGTTGGTCACATATCCGCGCACCTCACCGCTTGCGTTACTATCGACGAGAATCGGACCAAGCGGGCCGCCTCCATCGATTTTGATGGTCAGCTTTTCATCGCCCTTAAGCATCGCCCCCATCATCACCCCTGCGGTCATTGCACGGCCAAGCGCGGCTGAAGCCGTTCTCCATGTTTGATGACGTCTTTGCGCCTCACTGACTGTTTCCGTCGTGCGGACGGCATATGCCCTTATATTTCCATCATAGGCAAGCGCCTTAACTAAATAATCGTTCATGTTAAACCCCTTTCTAGTTGCTATTCTTTATATTATCCATATTCCGTTTATAGATAAGGTGAAGCCCCTTTAAAGTTAAAAATGGATCGACTACATCTATAACGGTTGACTCTTGAGCAATTAAACTGGCAAGCCCGCCAGTTGCAATAACAGTCGGCTTTTTCTCACTATGCTCTGTCATCCGTCTGACAATGCCTTCAACCTGTCCAACATAGCCATAAACAATGCCAGCCTGCATAGCAGCAACGGTGTTTTTCCCAATAACTCCTTCCGGACGGGCAATCTCAATACGCGGCAGCTTTGCTGCTCTTGAATACAAAGCTTCAGTAGAAATGCCAATTCCCGGTGCAATGGCACCGCCCATGTACTGGCGTTCCTCATTTACATAGCAATAGGTAGTGGCTGTTCCGAAATCAACAATTACTAATGGACTGCCGTACTCATGGATCGCTGCAACAGCGTTTACAATTCTGTCTGCTCCAACCTCACGAGGGTTTTCATATTTAATATTTAGGCCTGTTTTAATGCCAGGACCAACAACCAGCGGTTTCACATGAAAATACTTATGACACATTCTCTCTAAGGCGAACATGATTGGCGGAACAACAGATGAAATAATAATTCCATCTATATCAGAAAAAGCAAGGCCTGAATAATCAAACAAAGACTTAATATTCATACCGAATTCATCTTCTGTACGGTTCCGGCTTGTTTCCACCCGCCAATGGTATTTGAGCTCTTCTCCTTTGTAAACACCAAGGACAATATTTGTATTCCCCACATCAACAACGAAAATCACATCTATCACTCACTTTTTAGGAAATTTTCATTTATATGCAAACATAATACCATATTTACATTGCCGGTGAAAAAAAATAAGAGTGCTTCTGCTGAAGCACTCTTCTTCATTTTATTTATTTTCAGGATCGTTAGGAGCATCTTCCTTAACGTCTTCATCCTTTTTCATGTTAATATTTACCTTCACATCATCTGCTTTTTTAGTATCCAAGCGAACAGATTCTAATTCAGCAGGATCTTCCGGCATATGGCCATTTTCAATCAAATACTTAATTTGCTCTGCATTTAGTGTTTCCACTTCTAGCAGGGTTTTTGCAATAAGGTCAAGTTTATCACGATTTTCAGTAAGGATTTGTCGGCATCTTTCATAAGATTCCTTTATAATCCGTTGAATCTCAAGGTCAATTTCATAAGCAATGGCATCAGAATAATTTTGTTCATTATGAAGGTCACGTCCTAAGAACACCTGACCACCTTGCGCCTGGCCAAATTGGAGCGGCCCAAGCTTATCGCTCATTCCAAATTCCGTAACCATTCTACGGGCAATGCCAGTCGCACGCTGGAAGTCGTTATGAGCGCCGGTGCTTACCTCACCAAACACAATCTCTTCTGCGACCCGTCCTCCCAATAAACCAACAATCTTATCAAGAAGTTCTGGCTTTGTCATGAAATAGCGGTCTTCTCTCGGAAGCATCACGGCATAACCGCCTGCCTGCCCGCGCGGCACAATCGTTACCTTGTGAACCATATCCGCTTCATCCAGGACTAAGCCGATAACAGTATGGCCGCCTTCGTGGAAAGCAACAATCCGTCTTTCCTTTTCTGAAATGACCCGGCTCTTTTTCGCTGGTCCGGCAATCACGCGGTCAGTTGCTTCATCGATATCAACCATCTCGATTTTCTTTTTATTTTGACGGGCGGCAACAAGGGCTGCCTCATTCAATAAGTTTTCCAGGTCTGCACCTGAAAAGCCAGGTGTACGCATCGCAATATTTTTTAAATTAACAGCTTCATCCAACGGCTTATTGCGGGCATGGACTTTAAGCACTGCCTCACGGCCATTGACATCCGGACGGTCTACCGTAATCTGACGATCAAAACGTCCTGGGCGAAGTAATGCAGGGTCTAAAATATCTGGTCTGTTGGTAGCTGCAATGATAATGATTCCTTCATTGGCACCAAAGCCATCCATTTCGACAAGCAATTGGTTCAATGTCTGTTCGCGTTCATCATGCCCGCCACCTAGACCGGCGCCACGCTGACGTCCTACAGCATCAATTTCATCGATAAAAATAATACATGGTGCGTTTTTCTTCGCATTTTCAAACAAATCACGCACGCGGGATGCACCGACCCCGACGAACATTTCTACGAAATCAGAACCGCTGATTGAGAAGAACGGAACGCCTGCTTCACCGGCTACTGCCCGGGCAAGCAAGGTTTTACCTGTTCCTGGAGGTCCGACTAAAAGAACTCCTTTAGGAATCCGCGCACCAAGCTCAGCAAACTTACGAGGGTCTTTTAAGAATTCAACGACTTCCACTAACTCGGCCTTCTCTTCATCTGCACCGGCAACATCTCTAAAACGGACCTTTTTCTTATCGTCGTTATAAAGTCTTGCTTTAGATTTCCCAAAGTTCATAACTCGGCTGCCGCCGCCTTGGGCTTGGTTTAATAAAAAGAAGAATAAAATAAAGATAATCACAAACGGAATGATCGAAGTAAAGAAAGTTACCCAGCCGCTTGTTTCTTTAGCGGGCATTACTTCTACCTTGGAATCAGCTTTATCAATGCGATCAAGGATTTTTTCGCTGTTTGGAATATAGGTAATAAATTTTTTATCCCCAGCTTCCAACACTCCACGAACCTCATATACTCCCCGCTCAGGTTGCATCGAAAATGATTTAACTTCACCATTTTCCAGTTGTGTTACGAACTTATCATAGGAAATATGATCGGTTGGTTCATTGCTGCCATTAAAAAAGCTGACTACGCCAATAATGACTAAAAATATTAATAAATAAAAGATGGTATTACGGAAAATCCGATTCATCTCTTACCTCCTCCCGCGGGTAAAGACTATATTAAATAGTATCATAGAAAATCCTGTTAATTCAAGGAATTGCCCTCGCCATAATAGGTTTTGGACAGCGAGAATAATGCCTTATTTTTTGGTTCCGATTAATGATTATTTGCTATATACTTCCGGCTTTAAAACACCAATATATGGAAGGTTTCGGTATTTTTCCATGTAATCCAAACCATAGCCTACCACAAATTCATCAGGAACAATAAAACCAACAACATCAGCTTGTATCTTGCTTTTTCTACCCGCCGGCTTATCCAGGAGCGTGACAATTTTTATGGATTTTGCCTTACGGTAATGGAATAAATCGACTAAATAGCTGAGTGTTAAACCGCTGTCGATAATATCTTCGATAATTAGGATGTCTCTTCCTTCTACAGATGTATCCAAATCCTTAATTATTTTTACCTCTCCGGAGGAAACCATCGCGTTTCCGTAACTGGAAACATCCATAAAATCCATTTCCAAATAGCAATCCATTCGTTTTAACAAATCAGCCATAAAAGGCAATGCACCTTTTAAGACTCCAATTGCAAGGGGGAAGCGATCTTTATATTCCTCGGTTAATTGAGCCGCTAACTCCTTTACTTTTTCTTGTATTTCCTCTTCTGATACTAATACTTCCTTAATATCCTGGTTCATTATTAGTGTGCCCCCTAGAAGATGTTTACTTAATATATGTAAGTAGTATATATTGTTTAGCTGACATTTCTATACCTTCAAATGATGACTTTTTAAGACCTGGCAGCCATAGGATACTCCCTTCCCTGTCTGTTATGACCGGCCATGTATCCCTGTCATGAAGCGGGATTTTTTGGTCAATAAAGATATCTTTTAACTTTTTGGAACCTGTCATCCCTTTTAAGGTCATTCGGTCGCCTTTTTTTCTTGTCCGAATGATAATCGGAAAGGTTACTCTCTCGGTGTCAAACACCGCCATATTGACAGGAATATCAGCAATATCTAAACCGGTGTACTCTACCTTAACAGTGGTGCCATTAGGCAGATTAATCATTCCAGGCTCATTCACCTCAAAAAGATATTGTTCCACTTTAACGGGCTTAAATTCAAAGGATAATTCCTGATAAGAACGGATTACTTTTAACCCGCCCGGAAAATCCAATTTCCCCGATGGTCCGCCGCGCTGGATTAGATTAAAAACTTGGTCGATATGGATGGCTGAAAGATCTGCGCACCTTTTTTTGTAAAGATAGTTTAATATTAGTTGAATACCCCTTCTTTGTAAAGGCAAAGGCAATTCGAGAAATCTCCCAATGTCAATCAAAATTTTATCGGCTTTCCTTTGTTTTTCTACTGTATTCATTTTTTCAATCGTTAATTCCTGAAGAAATGATTCATCCACTTGCAGGTCTTCGCTAAATCGCTGAAACTGTTCATGGACAAGAGGATTTTCCAATTTTAAAAAAGGAAGAACTTCACTGCGAAACCGATTTCTACTGTATACACCCTTTTTATTGCTTGGGTCGATTCTTGGTGTAAGCTGATGCTTTTGGCAATACTGTTCAATTTCACCCTTTGTTACACATAAGAACGGGCGAAATATTGTGCCGAAATAGAAGGGGCGGGAGAAAGGAATGCCAGCCCTGGCCAATCCTGTACTGCCCCTTGTAAAGCGCATGAGAATCGTTTCGATTTGATCATCACCATGATGTCCAAGAGCCAAATAGGGGGCTTGATACTTTTCCATAACTTGCGAATAAAAGGAGTATCGTACTTCCCTGCCAGCTACCTGTGAGCTTTTCCCTTCCTTCTTCATGATGTCCGTTACATTAACCCGGATCATTTCAAAAGGAACTCCATACTGTTGACAAAATTCCTTAACGAACATAGCATCCTCATAGGATTCCTGGCCGCGAAACATATGGTCAACATGGGCAACAATAATCGTCAGGTTCTGTTTTTCCTTCTTCCTTAGCAGGAAGTCGAGCAGCGCCAACGAATCAGGCCCGCCTGAAACCCCGACAACAATTCTTTTATCTTTAAGCTTAAATGAATGCCGGTTAAGAAAGTCCTCAACCTTGGCTTCTAACATACAGATACACACTCTCTAAAATCAATGTTTTTAGAAAAACTTAAGTTTAGAATACCACTCTTTTAGAGTAACTATCAAAATTATAGGCCCGTTTGAAAAAGAAATATTTCATAAAAACCTGAACTCTTGTTATTTACGGAGAAAGAATAAAAAAGTTTCATTTTTTTGCTAATAAGAAAGAATAAAATTTTTCCAAATTTTATACTTCCTTAACGCATAAATTCAACTACGCCTCTGTCATCGTCCTTACGGACTCGCCAATCGGCGAGTTTTCATTTAAAGCAGTTTTAAAAAAATATATAGCCCATACAATACACTTAGCACTATGGCAATAAAGAAAAATTCCAGCCAGCCGCTTTTTTTCTTTTTCTTTCGGAAATCGCGGCGGGAAATGTTAATATTCCCTTTTGGGGATTGTGCTGAATGCTGGCCGGGTCTGACCCCTTTGGATACCGGTTTGGAATCCTTTTTTGGCTGGTCGCTGATGGTGTCCAATAGGTCTGATCTCATTTGGCTGGCACTAGGATAATGTCCCATTAAAGCCTTTAGGATAACCCGTTCATAGCGATGCAGTTCCGGTTTTAAACGAATCGCCTCCCTTAATTGCTCTATTCCGCCTGTTGTTTTTTTAAAACGCTTAGGATATGCAGTATTAATCATCATCATCGCTGCCGAGAACAAATCATAGGTTGCTTCGGCCTTTCTGGAGCCCAAGCCCCAATAGCCGCGATCATAGAACTCCGTGAATTCTTTAATGGCTCTTCCCTCAATTGTTGTTCCGCCGACATCAATGCACCTGATTTTCGGAGGAGGGCCAGTCACAATCAGGTTTTCCGGTTTTAAGTCCCCAAAAATCCAGCCGCTGCCATGCAGCCTATCAAGATCACTTAATAATTGCAGGAACAAAATCGGCATCCATGATTTTCCCTTCTGCTCTAAAAAGGAAAGCAAATCGGGTCCCTGAATATATTCCATCACATAAAACGAAATAGGGCGGGAGTTCCCTCTGCCAACTTGCCAATCATCGACATCAAACAAAGAAGGCCCAAGGGTTTCTTGGCCCTGGACCTTTGCAAAGGATTTTAAAACGTTTACCTCAGACGTGATGGACATACCGTTATCGCTCATTTTTAGAGCGACCTGTGTATTATTATTCTTTGCAAGGTAGACCACCCCGTTTGCTCCAAATCCTAGTTCCTTTATGATTTTATATTGTTTGGAATGCCATCTCCCTGTAACATTTGTTCCCGGACTGATTTTATATTGATTCTTCCATGTATGATTCATCATCGTCTGATAAGAGACTCCTTAATGATCGTTTTTGATTAAAGGACGTTAAAGCAGTCCGGATGGCTGGCCCTGTCGGGGTTATTCCCCCCGTGGTCAACTTGGAAAAGATGCTTGTCAAATTTTGTAGGTTTGGCGTCCAATCCAGCAATCTTTCGACATCATTCTTTTTCCCGGGAAATACATAAACAGAAAATTGGTTATCTCCTGTCCTTGCGTTTAAGCTAAGTGAAAGGTCAAGCAGCGCCTCTTTTACAGTCGGAAGCTTTTGCTTCATGCTCGCGCTTGTATCGACAAGAATCAACACCTCTAATTCGACAGTCTCGCCGAGTTCGTCGACAACCTCCATCACTTCGCCTCTTTTTTCCGGAGGCAGGTCCTCCATTGTCTTGGAACGGCCGAGGATTTGCTGCAATTCCCGATTTACCATCCCTTGGATGGTTTGGTTCATTGCTTTTCTTGTGACCATTTGAACCGTTTGTGAGAGCGCCTCTGCATAGACTATCTGGCTCACGCCGCCGCCTGAAGCAGCGATTCCTTCTATTTCTGTCATTCCTTTTTCATCAATCACATCATGCTCCATTACACCAATGACATTAACGGTTATTCCCTGTTCATGAGCTAGTGCAGCCATCGCAATCGGGTCCTCACCCTGATTGGAGCAGCCATCTGTAATTAATAGGATTTGGCGAATCTTCCCTGTGTACATAACCTTCTCCCTCCACAAATGAATTGGTATCATTGTCGACGAGGGAAAAAGTATTTATACATAAATTAGCAGAATCCAGTGTAAAATAATTAGTTACGCTTGGCGCTTCATCTTTTGAACAGGAATAGTTGCCCATTTCGGTGTATTATGTCTGATCTTTGCCACCATGACGGTCATATCATCGTCAATTATTTCCGATTTGGAGCGAATCACATCTTCTAGGATTAAATCAGCTATCTCTTGAGGGTCATCTGTTTCCAATTCAAGGATTTTCCGTTTCATCCATAAATCATAATTTTCTACATGCTTCGGCCCCTCAAAGACACCGTCGCTCATCATAATTAACAAGTCCCCTGCCTTTAACTGTTCATCCACTACATCTACCTCAAAATCTTGAAGAATTCCCATCGGCAAGTTGCTTGCCTGTATCTTAATGACTTTTTTCCCCCTTTTAATAAAGCTTGGCGTAGATCCTATTTTAAGAAATTTGGCAGATGCGTTTTTTAAATCAATCATCGCCAAGTCCAATGTCGAGAATATTTCATCGGTTGTCCGCAGTGAGAGGATGGAGTTAACCGATTTGATGGCGATTTTTTCTTCAATGCCTGATTGGAGAATTTTTTGCAACAGCTTTAGTGTTTCATCACTCTCATAATGAGCCCGTTCGCCATTCCCCATTCCGTCACTGATGGCGAGTGCCATTTTACCAAGTCCCAGTTCAATCGTGGAATGGCTGTCACCGGACACTAAACCGCCATCCTTGGCAGCATGGGCTACACCCGTGTCGACCGTATAGGCCTTTGAAGACCTAAAGACAACATGGCAGAAGCCATTTGGATAGGTTGCACATTCCTCCAATCTAACCACAATCGTTTCCCCAAGAATATCGGATAGCATGGGAGCAATTAACTTTTCACACTCCCCGTGGCCATTACAAAACGGAACAGACATTTCAATATCAACATTTCCCGGCTCCAAGCTGTAAATTTCCACCTGTTCAATATGGATGCCAAATCCTTGCATGGCCTCCATGATTTGCTCCTCCTGTTTGTAGTAATTTTCCCGCTCACGCTGGATTTCCTTGGCGAAATTGTTCATCACTTCAGAAACACCTAAAAGTTGGTCCGCAACCAGCTTTCGACTTTCGTGTACTTTTTTCTTCAATTTTATATTGGCCTGGTAAAAAGTCAGTTCCTGGGCTATTGTTTCATACACCTTTTTCGGCCGCGAACAAAGCTTTTCCCATTCTCTTGACATCCTTAAAGAAATATTGCCGTCGTTTTGATCCATTTCATGAATAATTTCCTCCATGCAGGCATAGGTTGTACTAAAATTCTTTGCCCAGCACTGTTCTTTTTTAAAGCACGTTTGGCATGTCTTTTCGGTTACATGACTCATGAAGTAATCCATTTCCCGCTCATCTTCATTTTCAACAGGAAATGCATCCGTTTGTGAAAAGCTTTTGGAGAGGGCATGAAAGACATTTGAAAATTGCGAAACCCTTTGGGCCGTTACATCGCGCATTTTTCTCATATATTTTTGCTGCTCAGCCATATGCTCGGGTGTTCCGGGTATATACTTTGCCAGTCTGGAGGTTAAGCTTTGGGGTGTTAATAGGAATAAACAAATAGCTGCCGCTGTTTCATAGATTGTCAACAGCAGTGAGCCGCCCCCTTCACCGTACATGCCAATCAGCAGGGTAGCGATAAACAAGCCGACTGATACACCAATCTTTTTCCCTTCCTTGAGAAGACCCCCTAAAACACCTGAGAAGGCTAATAGACTCATATGATAGAAACTCGACACACTTGCCAGGCTGAAAATTAGACCAGTGACAACTCCAACCGTTGATCCGACAGTTGCCCCTGCTATAAAAGAAAAGACGAGAACCAAATAACGGGACAAGACATGTTCAAGCGATAGATCATAGACCTTCCAGCCAATCGTTCCCGTCATTATCGAAGCCAGCATGATGATCAAGCAGACGATTTCTTCTGTTTTTAATAGCTGCCTGCGTTTATTAGCCGTTAGCAGTGGAATGCTCTGCAGGAAAATCATCGTCAAAATAAAAGCAAGGCTGGCCTGGACCCCAACCATCATGACATCATAAAGGGTTATTGCTCGGGAGAGAATAAAGGCTTCAGCCAATTTCGAAAGCCCTAAAATAATTCCCACAAAAAAGGGCAGCGCTCTCATCTCATTGTTCAGCCATTTTTGACTGATACGGTAAATGAATAAGAACAGAAAAGTGACAATAAAGGTAAAGGCGGCATTTCCTAATGACAGGGTAGCAGCCCCTGTAACCAGTCCAATCAGGGCAAGCGGTGCCCGATCCTTTTTAATAAAATAAACAGCGGCAAAAAAGGGCAGACTAAACGGAGTCAGCTTTGCCAATATCAGGGCTCGTCCAAGTAAAAATCCTACGATTAATAATAGAAATCCTTTTTTAATGAAAAAGGACTCTAGCATAAATTGAAGCTTTTTAAATCCATAGTTCAAATTCCATTTTGGCGTGTGAAGATTGACTTCCCCGATCGGTTCTATTAAACTCGCATTTGGCTTTTCCATATATCCACACTCCCGATTCATTATTGTTAGAATCTATTATAAGTTTGCTAGATTTAAAAGTTTGTCAAAATAGTGAACGAGTTCAAAGAATCGTTCGACGGTTTTCACTATTTTCATTCAAATAATATTATCTATCTTAATTTGCTGTCATTATTTCAAAGTTTTTAATATATATTGGTACATAAAAAAGACAGGCCATTATGACCTGTCTTTTTGTAAAGCCTGCTCTATTTGTAAAAAAGTCTGCAGCAAGTTAACCCCGTTTAGCTCCTCTTCCGCCACGCTTGGACTCGGTGTGCCGCTTTAGGGAAGATAAACGATCTTCACTGTCTTTTAAGAATCTTGCCATTTTTTGCTCGAAGGATTCCGGCCTATTATGATTATTACGATCGTTTGCCCTTCCTTGACGAGGACGTTGTGAATGGGAATGCGAATGTTTTTTCTCTGGTTCCGGTCTATCTTTAGCCTTCTTGATGGATAGTCCAATCTTACCATCTTTCTCAACATTAAGAACCTTCACTTCAACCTGGTCGCCAACTTTAAGATGGTCATTAATATCTTTTACATAGTTGTCTGCGACCTCACTGATGTGAACGAGTCCTGTTGAACCATCCGGCAGCTCCACAAACGCTCCGAAATTAGTAATGCCTGTCACCTTTCCCTGTAACTTGCTGCCTACTTCGATTGACATAAAAAAAATGTTCCTCCTTAAAAATTTAAAAATCAACTTACTATATATTATACAGAAAGGGAAAATTGAGTGTCAATAACACTACTTATTGGTTCATTTTTCCTTCTTTTCGTCTGGAATATTAAAGATTATTTCGTTCTTGTCCGAGAAAAAATACTCTTTGCGGGCAAGCTTCGCAATGTAATCATCATCATTTAATTTGACGATGTTCTCTTTTAATATCTTCTCTTGCTTTTTTAAATCTGCCAGCTGATGATCAAGCTTCCGCTTCTCTGCCACTTTCGCCTCCAAGATTCTTGTTTGGGAAAGATAACTGGATATCATAAAATAAGAAAGCAAACAGGCAAACACAAAAAACAGCGACAGCCTTCTGAGAAGCAGCTTTTTCCTGCGGGCTGATGCAATTTCAGCATATTCCTGCTGTTGGACATAAGCTGTTTGGATTTTTGATACTGCTTTTTGTCGTTCTGCTCCCATTTATATCCTTCCTTACTCTTTTCTTTTTCTCAACTTGTCCATCCACTTACTAATATAATTCACGATTTCCTTGGATTTTCCTGCCGTTCTATTATATAACTTCTCGACGGATTTTTTAATACCTTTCGGCAAAAGTTTCCAAAAAACAAACAAAATCTTCTTCACAATGACAAATAGCACGTTAAGGATATAAAGAAGGATCTTCCAAATAAATTTGACAAGGGATAATAACCCCCTGCCAAATGTTAAGAGGATGGCGATGACAAGCTGGATTAGTCCGACAATTGGTTTATAAATTAAGAGGAGGAAAGTTCTTTTTGTAAATTGGGAGACGGAGATGACAGTCTCAATCAAAAGCTCCAGGAGCCTCAGATACATCGCTTTTAATAAGCTTTGATAAGCGGCGAATCCACATAGAAGAGCAATAAAAATATAGAACCGCAATTCTCCGTTATTCGCTAAAAATAACGCGTAAAATATTAGTAAGGCTTGAATCATCCAAAATAACAGATCATTTAAAAATACAATCCAGCCTTTTCGATGGGGCCTCTTTAAAAACCGATGGTACGTGTCAAGCATGGCGCCAAATAATGACCCCATTCCAATCATAGAAAGCATCGTCAGAAATTGCGTGGAAAGGGTCATTTGAATAACTTGCTAAAGAATCCTTTAGCTTTCTCCCCATGGTGTTCATCAAGATAGACCAAATCGAATATTTTCCCTTTAATTGAAACGATTCCTTTTTCAACATCGAGGTTTTTCATTTGCAGGTTTTGTCCCTTGATCGCTAAAAAGCCCATTGAAGTTTCTAATAAAAACTCCTCATTATCAAAGCTTTCCACTTGCTTTACACCGGTAATATCTAGAAGCTTTCTCCCTCTCATAATCACATCATGGTCAGGAATACTGCTTTTAGCAGGAGTATTATCATAATATTGGCTCATCCTTCATCCCTCACAATCATTTGTCCAGCTTCAGCGCCAAGGCGCTTGAGCTTTTCTATTTGTACAACCTTTTTGTACATTTCTATGTGTGAGGTAAAAGAATTAGAACATCATTAGTCGTTTTGCTCCTCGGAATAGCCAACGCGTTCTTCTTTTAGAATTGTATACATTTCCGCTGCTTCTTCCTTACGGGTAGTCTCCTGAATTCGTTCAATTTTGACGGTAATTCTCCTAGGACCGAGGCGGAGTGTTAATTCATCTCCGACCTTTACCGTGGAACTTGCCTTTGCTTCCTTGCCGTTGATTTCAATTCTTCCTTGGTCTGACACTTCTTTTGCCAGCGTTCTTCTTTTAATTAACCTTGATACCTTTAAAAATTTATCTAAGCGCATGTTAACTCTCCCCTTCTAAAACCCCTTAAATTTTGGGTTAATTCCAGCATTGATGCATGAGAACCGTCCCCATGCATCATAGCCCTTTTAATTTTGCCTCATCCCAGTATTGATCCAATTCCTTTAGGGAATGGGCTTCGATCGCTTTTCCGCTCATTTTTACCTTCTCTTCAATGTACTGAAAACGCCGGATAAACTTTTCATTTGTTGCAAACAAAGCTTCTTCCGGATTAATTTTTAAAAATCGGGCAACATTGACAAACGCAAACAATAAATCGCCGAATTCTTTATTTGCACGGGCACGGCCTTCTTCCGTTCCATCAAGTTCGGCAATAAATTCATCCAGCTCCTCTTTAACTTTCTCCAAAGCAGGGCCGATTTCCTTCCAATCAAAGCCCACCTTTGCCGCTTTCTTTTGGAGCTCATAGGCACGCAGCAAATTAGGCAGGGCCAGCGAAACTCCAGCAAGCAAGGAGACATCAGCATGTTCCTCCCCTTTTTCCTGCTTCTTAATCTCCTGCCAATTCTTGACCACCTCATCGGCATTGGCCGCTTCAGCATTTCCAAAAACATGAGGATGGCGGCGGACCATCTTCGCGGACAAGCCTTCAATCACATCCTCAATGGAAAAATATCCATCATCCTCGCCAATTTGCGCGTGCAGCATAACCTGCAACAGAACATCTCCCAATTCTTCGATGAGATGGTCAATATCCTCGCTATTAATCGCCTCAATCACTTCATACGTTTCTTCAATTAAATATTTCTTTAATGACTCATGGGTTTGTTCTTTATCCCATGGGCAGCCATTTGGTCCCCTCAAGACGGCAATAATGTTGCGCAGCTTGGGGAAGGTTCTCCATAAAATTTCTTCCTCCTGTACTGGAGGAACATAGATGGACCTTAAATTATCAATAGATAAATTCCGGTCTAATTCATATAAAGGTACTTTCATAATTGACTCTTCCTGACTGCCTGCTGCCGAGACAATATATATCTCATAATCATCCGGGAGCTGCTCCATTAAGGTTAATTTCACATTCGAAGCAACAAAGGCATCATAAACCTGGCTGATGATGATATGCTGGTCTATTTGGATCTGGCCAGCCTGAAGCGAAGTGCCGTCTAACAGCTGAAACCCGTCAATGGGGTCAATTTTTAAAGAAGTGAATAAGGCATCGATAAAGCTTTGACCTCCGCCAATGATGATTTCAACCCCGGCCTTTGCCCCATTTTCCAAAAGAATTTGGACCGTCCGCTCTGCCACAAGGGGATGCCCCGGCACAGCATAGGTTACTGATTCCGATTGCGCCTTCTCCAGCAAGGTTTCGGCAATTTCCTGATAGACATCCTCAAACTGCTCATGCTTTTCATAAACGGAATCAAACGAAGTATAAACCATTCCTTCTTTTACTAACTCTGCGACTACCGGATGCTCCTTTGTTCGCAAAAAAAGCCGCTGTCCTTTAATAAGCTTTCGATATACGCCGACCTGCAGCTGCTCCAGGTCGCCCGCACCTAAGCCGACAATTTCAATTTTTTTCGCCATATTATCTTCGATCCTTTCGAGCCATAAAATAAATGAGTTTGCTGCCAAACGGGAAAAGGGCAAGCTCTTCCTCAAGAAAAGTGCGTCCTCTAATAATAATCAACGTAAATAGAATTCCACCGGAAAATACCGCACTTAAAGACTGGATAGCTGCACCAAAGCGGCTTAATCCGAGTGGTTCTAATAGATGTTCCGCCAGAAACAGCCAGCCTTTCAAAAATAGAACCATAGCTAGCGCCGCAAAAAAAACAGTCCCTATTAAGCGAAGATTAAAAAGCGGGATGGCCGCTATTTTTTTAAAATGAATAATTAATAAAATGATAATAATGCCAAGCGACAACAAAGTAGAAAGTGCTGCCCCCATTGTTCCTAACATTGGTACGAATATCATATTTAGTACATACTTAACGGGAAATATTGCAGCTACCGCCAAAGCTGGAAGGGCAAAACTGCCTAATCCCTGGAGAATAGCGACAATTGTTGCAATCAATGATGTAAACAAAATAACAAAACTAAGCATCCCTAAAACATCTGAACCATAATCATTCTCAAACAGCATAGTGTTGGCCGGGCGAATAATCGCCCATAATCCAGCCGAAGCCCCTACGCCAATAACGATACTTACCTTTAGCGCCAATTGAATTTTGTGTTGTAAAAATTCCGGTTTGGAAGCAAGCCTCTCGCGGCTGATCAACGGCACCAGCGTTAACGACATCGAAGAAGCTGCAATCGTTCCCAGCTGGATGAGCGGCTGGCCGCGGTCAAAGATTCCTTTTAAGCTTTTTGCCATATCCCCGGGGGTTCCATTTGAAACGAGCAGAGAATAGAGGTTTAAAGAATCCGCCATTTGAATAAAAATCATCAGCATGCCGCTAACACAAATAGTAAGTCCTTGAAACGTGAGCGCCTTAAAAATCCGCTTTACCTGAAGAGCGTTCGTCTTTAAATTCCCTTTATTTGGTTCCATTAGTTTCCATTCTTTACGAATCCACAAGAACATAAACAAAATAAGGCCTGAAACCAAACTGCCTGTAATCGACCCAAACATTGCTCCCCCGCCGACAAGATAGAGAGAAACCCCCTTTTCCATTAATAGCCATGATAGAAAAAGAATCGTAACAACGCGGATTGTTTGTTCTGCCACTTGAGATAAAGCGGTCGGTACCATATCTCCTTTTCCCTGATAATAGCCCCGCAAAACGGAGACAAATGGAAAAGTTAAAAAAACGATCGAAACCACCCGGATGATGACGGCCAGATGAGGATCCTTCATCCAAATAGACAGCTGGCCGGCCCCAAAATAAAGAACAAGAAAACAAAGAAGACCGAATATCTGCAAATAGACAAACGATAAAAAAAGAAGAAGGCGTGGTTTTTCCTGGTCGCCTTTTTCCAGCAGCTCAGCATACAGCTTTGATATGACAACCGGAAATCCGGTAGTAGAAAGAACAACAGCAACCCCGTAAAAGGGATAAACCTGCTGATATATGTAAAACCCGATATCCCCGACAATGTTTTGAAAGGGAATACGGTAAAAGGCACTTAAAATTTTGGTGATCAGTGCCGATAAAGCTAAAATAAAGGCCCCTTTAAACACAGCCTTTGAAGGATTAACATTTTTCACAGTTTCACCTGCCTAATTAGCATAAGCGGAACCATTATAACATTAAAAAAGGCAGCGCTGGCTGCCTTTTTTAATATTATTGCTCCATTTGCCTAGCGAGGAATCCTGCGGCCGTTTCAACAGCCTTTTGTTCAACCTCACCAAGGGAGCCTTCCTTTGAAAAAATGATAACTGCCCCAATCGGGTCGCCATTTGCAATTATTGGCCCGATTGTATAAGATGTTACTGGTTCCTCGTTACCCTCAACCAAGGCAACATCGCCCTGCTGGGTACTGAGCATGGAGTTGCGATCCTCCATTGTTTTCTCGACTAAATCACTGATATTTTTATTTAAATAATCTTTCTTAGAACCGCCTGCAACAGCAATATACGCATCTCTATCACAAATTAAAACAGGATTACCGAGGCTGTCAAATAGGGCTTCAGCATATTCTTTGGCAAAATCGCTTAATTCGCTGATTGGTGAATACTTCTTTAAAATAACTTCTCCATCCCGGTCCACGAAGATCTCTAACGGATCCCCTTCCCGGATACGCAGCGTTCTGCGTATTTCTTTAGGAATTACAACACGACCCAAATCATCGATTCGACGAACTATTCCAGTTGCTTTCATCCAATGTTGCCTCACTTTCATCTGATGATTTTTCAACTTGGTGAGTGACTTAATTTCCTTTAATTGAAATCATCACCAACTTTGAACTTAGTATCTTTCAACTGGAAAGTTCTATTCACATCGGACATATTTTTTTCACATATTCAGGAAAGATTCCCAACATCACATAAAAGGGCCTGACCCCCGCTTTAATGCGTTAATGTTGGGGTCAGGCCCTTTTCGTTAATTCACAGGATTTTCCTGTTCTTTTTTCGCCAAAGAAATTCCCTTGATCATTTCAAACACAATATTAAGCCATTGTGCAGTCTCAAGGTCCTTTGTTTTAATCATGATTTTCAGCTTACGTCCTTCCATACCCGGGGTAACGGCTCTTCCGAAGCGGTTGCCAATATGGAAAAGCTTGCTGCCTTCAATTGTGTTTGTTATTTCTTCCGTTAATAAAATCGTGACATCCTGCTTGACCTGTTTAATCAGCTCTACTCCATTTTGGATGGCGTATACCTTCATCTCGGCAATTTGGAATAGGTAGCCGACCTCATCAGGATATTCGCCAAAGCGGTCGAGCATTTCAGACTGCAGCTCGTCAATATCCTCCAGTGCCAAAGCTCCTCTGAAGCGTTTATACATTTCTATTTTTTGATGGCCGTCCCGGATATATGAATCTGGAATATAGGCATCAATTTCAAGGTCAATTTCTACTGTTGGTTTTGCTTCAGCCTTAAGGTCGCCCTTCCGTTCCTCAATCGCCTCTTTGAGCATTTGCGAATAAAGGTCGAATCCTACCGAATCAATAAATCCATGCTGCTGGGCGCCGAGTAAATTTCCCGCACCTCGGATGGACAGGTCCCGCATCGCAATTTTAAAACCGGAACCTAACTCGGTAAATTCCTTTATTGCCTCGAGGCGTTTTTCAGCCACCTCTGTCAAAACTTTATCCTTTCGATAGGTGAAATAAGCATAGGCCACCCTGTTTGATCTTCCGACCCTGCCGCGGAGCTGATAAAGCTGGGAGAGTCCCATGCGGTCGGCATCATGGACAATCAATGTATTAACATTCGGTATATCGACACCAGTTTCAATGATCGTCGTACTGACAAGAACATCGAAATCACCCGCCAAGAAACCCAGCATCACCGATTCAAGTTCGTTTTCCGACATCTGGCCATGGGCAAAGGTGACCCTTGCGTCCGGCACCAGCATGGAAATTTCCTCTGCCTTCCGGTCGATATCCTCGACACGGTTATATAAAAAGTATACTTGTCCGTCGCGGGCAAGCTCGCGCTCAATGGCTTCTCTGACTAAAGAACCGTTGTATTCCATCACATAGGTTTGCACAGGGAAACGATTTTCCGGCGGCGTTTCAATGACCGATAAGTCCCTGACACCAAGCATCGACATATGCAGTGTTCTCGGGATCGGGGTTGCCGTTAGGGTTAACACATCAATATTTGTTTTCAGCTTCTTGATTTTCTCTTTATGTGTAACACCAAATCTTTGTTCCTCATCAATAATCAATAACCCTAAATCATGATAAACAATGTCTTTTGACAGCAGGCGGTGGGTGCCAACAACTATATCAACAGTCCCTGCCTTCAGCCCTTTGATTGTTTCTGTTTGTTGTTTTTTCGTACGGAACCTGCTTAATAAGCCGATATTAATCGGAAAATCTTGAAATCTTTCTCTTAATGTTTCGTGATGCTGCTGTGCTAAAATCGTCGTCGGAACAAGGAATGCCACCTGTTTACCGTCGGCAATCGCTTTAAAAGCGGCGCGGATGGCGACCTCTGTTTTCCCATAACCGACATCGCCGCATAATAACCGGTCCATTGGCCGCGGCCTTTCCATATCCTTTTTGATTTCATGAATCGATCGAAGCTGGTCATCTGTTTCACGGTAAGCAAACGATGTTTCAAACTCCCGCTGCATATCTCCGTCCGGCGTAAAGGCGTAACCGACTGCCGCTTCCCGCTCGGCATATAATTTGATTAAATCGTCGGCAATATCCTCTACCGATGATTGAACCTTTTTCTTTACCTTCTTCCAATCAGTGCCGCCAAGTTTATAGATTTTCGGCTCTTTTCCTTCGGAACCGACATACTTTTGGACAAGGTCGATTTGTTCTACAGGTACATAGAGTTTATCTGTCCCTTGATAGCGGATATGTAGATAATCCTTATGAATCCCGTTTATCACAAGAGTTTCAATGCCTAAATACTTTCCTATTCCATGATTCACATGAACAACATAATCACCAATCTTCAACTCCGAGTAGCTTTTAATCCGCTCGGCATTGGATAGCTTTTGACGGCTGGAGGACCGTTTCACCCGTTTATTAAAGAGCTCTTCCTCCGTAATAACGGCAATTTTCTGAATTGAAAGTTCAAACCCTGTCTGTAGATTTCCTCTTATAATCTGAATCTTTCCCGGTAAAAGCTGCTGGTTCTCGGAGGTAATACTTGCGTCAATTTCATAGTCTTCGAGCACCCGTTCTAGCTTAGCAACCCTCTCTTCATTAGCCCCTAAAAATAAAATGGTATAATTGCCTTTTTTCCATCTATCTATTTCTGATTTCAACAAATGCATCTGCCCGTGAAAATTCTGCATCGACCGGCAGGAAATATTAATAATATTTTGCGGGCTTGTATTGGCCACATGCCGTAAAAATAACGACATATAAAGAATTGGAAATTGCTTTCTTTGCAAAAACGCCTGCAAATCGTGGGATATTTGTACATCATGGATAATTTGCCCCTCAGCAAGCAAAGCTGTATACCACTCAGCCTCCTCTTTCAAAAGGGATTCATTCATCTCTTGAATCCTGCTGATTTCATCAATTATAACCAGCCCGTTCTTAGGCAGATAGTCTAGTAAACTACTAGGGGTTTCATAGGCCAATGACAGGTATTTAAAAACCTGATCAGGCTTTTGGCCATTTTTCAACTGCTCGAGCTCGAAGCTGATATTTTGGCTAAGCTCAATTTTTGCTTTATCATTTTTTAATTTCCTTAGACTAATCCCTAAACCATCTTCTATTTTTCCAACCATGCGGCTATAGTGTTCTGCTTCTAATAATACCTCTGTTGCTGGTCCGATAAAGACCTCCGACACCTTTTCCTTTGACCTTTGGTCCTCTAGAGAAAAATAACGAATTGAATCGATTTCCGTATCAAACAGTTCAATACGCAGCGGGTTTTCCTCTGTTAATGGATAAATATCAATGATGCCGCCTCTTACACTAAATTCTCCCGGTGTGGATACCATTTCCCCCCGTACATATCCCATTTGCACGAGAATGTTTAACAAGGACTCAAGATTGATATCTTCTCCTACTTTTAAGGAAAGCTGGTATTTTTCCCACAGTGATTTTGGAGGGAGGATTTTCTTTAATCCGGCAATCGGGACAATCATAATTCCCCTGGTCTGTTTGCTCCAATAATTTAAGGCTTCCATCCGCTGTGCCTTTAGCTCTGGACTGGCAATGCTCATTTCAGCAGCAATTAACTCATTGGCAGGAAAAAGAAAAACTTCCTTTTCATTCACTAAATTTGCAATGTCATCATAAAGTTTTTGTGCCTGCAGCAAATTATGGGTGACAACCATTATGGGTCTTTTCATTTTTTCGTAGATTGCAGCTGTCAGCACTGTTCTCGATGAGCCGGAAAGGCCCGCAATAAGCTGTTCCCTTAAGCCCTCTTCCACTCCGGAAATAACCGAGTAAATATCTTCCTGCTGAAGAAATAGTGATTTTAACCCCTCCAAGGTTTCTCCTCCTCCCGTATATGTTTGCTTCTATCAAGTTCATTTCTTAAATAGAAAAACGCTTTGGATTTCCCTCCAAAGCTGGTTAATGAATAAGATAATCATATTGGTGAAAATCTGGATTCTTCTCTAATGCTTCCTGACAGTCCTCGCAAATTGCCTTTATATGAATTTCTCCCGAATTATCATAAGTAACCATATCCTGTCTCTCTTGGTCCGTTAATCTATGAAGCCCAAGCGCTTCCGAATGGATCGATGTTTGCTGAATTGAACCAAGATTTGATCCACAATGTCGGCAATGGTAATGGATGGCCATACAATCCCTCCTGATCTCAAGATTCCCTAATAATAGTATGAACCTTGCAGGAGGAACTTATTCATTCTCCACTCTCCCGTTTCTTGTCTTTATTGTATGAGAGATACTTCTTTATCATGAACAATTCACTGATTATAATCGTTCATAACCTGCAAAAATGGCCTTTCCAGCCATGCCTCACAGGCATCGGCACTTTTTTCCACCGCTTCTTTGATTGGCTGCTGCTCTTCCGGACGGAACCTTCCTAGCACATAGTCAGGAACACTGATTCCCGGAGGGTGCGGCCGGTCAATTCCAATCCGGATACGGTTAAAGGCTTGAGTGCCAAGATGGGCCACTGTTGATTTTATTCCATTATGACCGCCTGGACTTCCCTTTTGCCGCAGGCGGATTTTCCCAACCGGCAAATCCAGATCATCATAGATAACGACCAGATCTTCTAGCTCTATTTTATAATAATCCATCACCGCACTGATAGATTCACCAGATAAATTCATATAAGTCAGCGGCTTTAGCAGCAATACCTTTTCCCCTTTGTGATTGCCCATGCCGTACAATCCTTTAAATTTTGACTGATTAAGGGGGATTTGCAGCCGGTTAGACAATTCGTCAATGACTTCAAAGCCGACATTGTGCCGTGTTTGGTCATACTGCTTCCCGGGGTTGCCTAAGCCAACAATTAATTTCATAGGGACTCCCGCCTCCTCTTCCTGTTTCGCCCGCCTGTTAAAAAAATTTTTTAACATTGTCTACTCCCGTATCTATTAGTTATGCAACAAAAGACGTAACCTAAAGCTAGGTTACGTCTATTTCTATTCTTTCCCTTCAGGCTCTGTTTCCCTGCCTTCTTCGTTGTCAGGGTGGCCGCCCTCCTGCTGCTCGCCAGCATTAATTTCCTCTTCTACCTTAGGAGGCAGAATGGAGGCAATTACTTCACTATCCTCATGATTAATCGTAAAATCAAAAGCTGGAATATCCCCTGCCAGAATAGTTTCGCCTACCTGCAAATGAGAAACATCTACTTCAATCTGCGGCGGAATATTGTCTGGTGTAGTCGTAATGGAAAGCTGATGCAATGGCTGCTGCAGAACGCCACCGTCCTTCACGCCGGCTGCTTCTCCAGCCAGAACAAGTCTTACATCAACTGTTACTTTAGAAGACTTATCAACGGCCAGAAAATCAACATGAATAACTTCTTTTTTAATGGCATTCTCTTGGTAAGCCGTTAATATAACATCCTGTTTGCTGCCATCAACATCGAGTGAAATGATTCCATTTCTGCCTACAGTGCGAATGGTTTTTGTAAAATCAGCCCCACTGACAAACACCGGCTTGCTCTCAATCTTTGCTCCATATACCACAGCAGGGATATTGCCGTTATCGCGGATTTTCCTCAATTCCGAACGGCGCAGCTCCTTCCGCTCCTTCGCTTGTAAAACAGTACTCATGTTTAGTCCACCTTCCTATTTCATTTATCTATATAAAATTTCCCCAAAAAAGGAAGGTCTAAACATATTTGTACTGTTTCTTTTTAGAAAAGCGGAAGGCGCCTGCTTATCGGCGACAAGCACAAGACGAGCCGGCCGAAAGGTTGCTTTTTAACCTTTTGGACGGATTGGCTTGTGACCTCGAGCCGATGGCGCCTGGAGCTAGACAATAGAAAAGCGGGGACTGTTCACATTAGATTAATCAAACAATGTGCTGACTGATTGCTCTTCGTGGATGCGAATAATCGCTTCGCCGATTAATGGCGCAACAGACAAGCTTTGAATTTTTTCAATTTTCTTTTCTTCCGGAAGATCAATAGAATTTGTTACAACCAATTCTTTGATTTTGGAATTCTGAATTCTTTCAATGGCAGGGCCCGATAAAACTGGATGTGTACAGCAGGCATAAACTTCTTTTGCCCCGTTTTCTACTAACGCGTTAGCGGCAAGGGTAATGGTCCCTGCTGTATCAATAATATCGTCAATCAAAATGGCAACTTTGCCTTCAATGTTACCAACGATATTCATAACCTCTGCCACATTTGGTCTTGGACGGCGTTTGTCGATAATTGCGATTGGCGCCTTTAGGCGTTCAGCCATTTTTCTGGCTCTCGTTACGCCGCCATGGTCTGGCGAAACAACCACAATATCACCATTTAATTCTTTATTTCTAAAGTATTCCGATAAAATCGGCACACCCATAAGATGATCGATCGGAATATCGAAAAATCCTTGAATCTGCGGTGCATGCAAATCAAGAGTCAGCACGCGGGTCGCACCGGCAGTCTCAAGCAGATTGGCCACTAATTTCGAAGTGATTGGTTCACGGGCGCGCGCTTTCCGATCCTGACGGGCATAGCCATAATAAGGCATAACAATATTGATTGTTTTGGCAGAAGCCCTCTTTAGCGCATCAATCATGATTAATAGTTCCATGATATTTTCATTTACTGGTGCGCTTGTCGATTGGATGACATAGACATCACAGCCGCGGATACTCTCTTCAATATTAATTTGAATTTCACCATCACTGAATCTTGTAACCGAGCTCTTTCCAAGCTCTACCCCAATTACCTTGGCAATTTCTCTAGCTAGTGCAACATTGGAGTTTAAACTAAATACCTTTAAGTTTGGATCTAAATATTGGTTCGACATGAGGGCCCTCCATTTTAATTTCGCTTATTTCTTTATATTAAGCTTTTCAACATAATTTTCTTTATTCACTTGATGTGCTCTGGCAATCGCCAATGCATTGCCTGGAACATTCTTTGTGACAGTGGAACCAGCAGCCACATAGGCTCCTTCGCCAATCGTGACCGGGGCAACCAAGTTAGAATTACAGCCAATAAACACATGATCTTCAATCTTTGTTAAATATTTATTTTTGCCATCGTAATTAACCGTGATAGAGCCGCAGCCGATATTGACGTCGCTGCCAACCTCCGCATCACCGATATAGCTGAGATGGGACGCTTTGCTTGCTTTACCGAATACAGCCTTTTTGATTTCCACAAAGTTGCCGATTTTCACCTCATCAGCAATTGCAGAATCCGGTCGGATATGGGCGAATGGTCCAATATTGACATGGGAGCCAATCGAACTATTATAAGCGGCAGATTGACGGATAACCGTCTCATCGCCAACATGGCAGTTTGCAATTTCTGTATGTGGGCCAATGATGCAATCTGCCCCGATAACAGTGTCACCTTTTAGGATTGTTCCTGGATGGATAACCGTATCAGGTCCAATTTGTACATCAGCTTCGATATAGCTGTTTTGCGGGTCAATAATGGTTACCCCATTACGCATTTGGGCTTCATTAATGCGCCCACGCATAATCCGTTCTGCTTCTGCCAAAGCCACGCGGTCATTAACCCCAAGAGTTTCATCCAAATCTTCAGTTTGGTAAGCTGTAACGATTTCTCCCTGCTTTTTCAAGATTTCAATAACGTCCGGTAAGTAATATTCTCCCTGCACATTATCATTTGAAACATTTTTCAGGGCATCGAATAAAGCCTGATTATCAAAGCAGTATGTTCCTGTGTTTATTTCATTGATTTTCCGCTCTTCTTCCGTGGCATCTTTATGCTCCACGATTTTTTCAACAAAACCGCTTTCATTGCGAACAATACGGCCATAACCGGTAGGATTGTCGATTTTTGCCGTAAGAATCGAGGCTTTTGCCTTTGCTTCTACATGCTCTTTAAATAAAGCCTCCATCGTTTCTGCTTTAATGAGCGGCGTATCTCCGCATACGACTATCGTTGTTCCTTCTTTCCCCTCAAGCATGCCGGCAGCCTGCATCACCGCATGAGCTGTCCCTAGCTGCTTTTCTTGAAGGGCATACAGACTCTCATCACCTAATTGGGCCCGTACCTTTTCAGCACCATGGCCGATGATGGTCACGATATCCTTAACATCAAGTTTTTTGACTTGATCTACAACATGCTGTACCATTGGTTTTCCGCACACTGGGTGCAATACCTTATAAAGCTTTGATTTCATCCGCGTTCCTTGCCCGGCGGCCAAAATCACAGCATAACGATTAGACATGGACTGATCCTCCATTTAATTAACCTTTTTATCCACTAAAAATATTATCGTATATGGGGTTTCATTTCAAGGAATGAACGAAATGTGTCTAATGTCATAATATTGTGCTTTTTTAAGATTGGGAAATTACTTTTGAAGGGGGATGAGAGGGGGGTTTTTAAATAATAAAAAGAGCCTTACTCAGAAGAAAGGCCCTAGTTGATTATCTTCAGGAAGCTCCGGCTTCTTCGAATTCTACTTCTAATTCACCTAAACGGTGGTACTCAGCCAATACAGCTTCTTGGATTTTTCCACGTGTTCCTGAATTGATTGGATGCGCAATATCACGAAATTCTCCATCAGGAGTCCGTTTACTTGGCATAGCGACAAACAAACCGTTGTTTCCGTCAATAACGCGAATGTCGTGAACAACGAACTCATTATCTAATGTGATTGATGCAATCGCTCTCATACGACCGTCAGTATTAACGCGGCGTAGTCTTACGTCAGTTACTTCCATGTGCTCACACCCTTTTCTCAATGTTAGATTAATAATTCAACAAGATTTTGCGTTTTCCTTCTTTATTTTTAAAAAAATTTTTGAAAAATTAGGGCAAATTGGTGAACATTTGTAAATTTTGGCTTTTGGCTGACAAAAAAAAAACGCCCGTATTATTTTACGAGCGCTACTACTTCGATTTCAACTAAGGCGTCTTTTGGAAGACGAGCCACTTCTACGCAGGATCTGGCTGGTTTGTGGACGGAAAAATATTCTCCATAGACTTCATTAACTTCGGCAAATTCGTCCATGTTTTTGATAAAGACAGTGGCCTTTACGACGGTTTCTAATGAAGCACCAGCTTCACTCAGAACAGCCTGCAAATTGCGGAACACTTGATGTGTCTGTTCTTTTACATCCCCTGTTACCATTGTTCCTTCAGCAGTTAACGGAATTTGTCCAGAGCTGTAGAACATATTGTTTACAATAATACCTTGCGAGTATGGGCCGATTGCAGCCGGGGCTTGATTGGTTTGTACAACTTTCATCGTATATTCCTCTCCTTTACCTATCAAAAAAGTTTCCCACTTCGACATTGATACTTTTTTCTTTAACATCCACATACGACAGCTTAACTAACGATAAGTAGTCATCCACTAACCGGTCCTCAGTTTTCTCCGCTTCGACTAAAACAGCAATCCCAGCTACGTGGCCGTTGAACTCCTCAAGCATGCTTACCATACCTAAGACTGTACCGCCCGCCTTCATAAAATCATCAACAATAAGGACATTTGCCCCTTCCTTCATGCTTCGCTTGGAAAGAACCATTGTTTGTATCCTTTTGGCTGAACCTGACACGTAATTAATACTGACAGTCGGCCCTTCCGTCACTTTGCTGTCCCTTCTGACAATTACGACTGGAACATTTAATTGACTGGCAACGGCATACGCGAGCGGTATGCCTTTTGTGGCTATTGTCATGACAACATCAATTTTTGCATCCGCATAAGCCGAAGCAATGATTCTTCCTGCCTTTTGAACCACCTGCGGACTGCCTAAAATATCAGTCAAATATAAATAGCCGCCAGGCAACAACCTGTCAGGACTGCCGATAAGCTGACAAAGTTCATTAATGAAAGGCTCAGCTTCTCTCTTGCTTACCTTGACGAAAAATTTAACACCGCCCGCTGCTCCTGGTACAGTTTGCAGCGTTCCGATTCCCCTTTCTTCAAGCGTCTCTTTGACAATGGCCAAATCTTCACTGATTGAGGACTTTGCCGAAGAATAACGCTCCGCAAAAAAGGTAAGCGGCACTAACTGGCGAGGATGATCGAGAAGATAACTTGTCATATCTATCAAACGTTCACTGCGGCGAAATTTCATAACAACCCCCCGAATCCGAATATTCTAATTAAAGGATACTATTATTGTGCGCCTTTAATCAAGCGTATGCCGTTCACCTAACATTCTTACTGCAAAAACCTGGTCACAAAATCCGCGCAGGCCATTATAAATGCGATGCATTCTGGAATCGTGCTGAACCAGCCCAAAAACGGTCGGACCGCTGCCGCTCATTAATACCGCATCTGCACCGAATCGTTTCATTTGGTCTTTTATTTGTGCTACCTCTGGATGAAGGTGTAAAGTTACTTCCTCTAGCACGTTGCCAACATGCTGGCATACCTTGTGATAGTCATTTTGCCCAATGGCATTGATCATTTCGTTTATATTTGGGTGGGTGATTCCGTTTACATCCAAACGCCGATATACCTCAGCAGTTGAGACACCGATGAACGGCTTGGCCAAAATAACCCAGCATGTCGGCGGCGCTGGCAGTTCGGTGATAAATTCCCCTCTGCCCTTTGCCAGCGCTGTCCCACCGTACACACAAAAGGAGACGTCTGAACCAATTTCACTGCCAAGCTCTCCCAGTTCATCCAACGTCAGTCCAAGATTCCATAGCTTGTTAAGACCCCTTAAAGCTGCTGCTGCATCGCTGCTTCCCCCTGCCAAGCCAGCCGCAACGGGGATTGTTTTTTCAATGGAGATTGATACACCCTTCTTAACATTAAAACGGTTTTTTAGCAGCAGTGCAGCCTGGTAGGCTAAATTACGCTGGTCATCAGGCACGTACCGATTATGAGAAAGAATATGTATTTTATCCTCCTGTAACAAGGAAAGTTCAACCCGGTCGGCTAAATCAATGGTGGTCATAATCATTTCAACCTCATGATATCCATCGGGCCGTTTATGTAAAACATCCAGTGCTAAATTAATTTTAGCCGGTGCTTTAACTAAAAGCTTCACGCTCGTCCACCTACTTTTACAAATATCCTAAGAGACAGGCTCCTTTTGCCTGCATTCCTGCTTTCCGAATCCATATATTGTCCTATTTTACCACAAAACGACAATTGTAAGACGTGAATCCTATCAAATTTTATATTTTATCATAGTTTTGCTAAGAAAAAAGTGATATTTTTTAGGCAAAAAAAAGCCGGAGAAAATTCTCCGGCTTTGCTGCGGCGTTTAAGTGTTTAAATAATTAGCGGAAGTTCTTGTGGGAATTAAGATTTATGCGAGTTCCTGTTGGTTAATTGCTGCTGGGCAAGCTCGATGGCCCGCTTTACCATGTTCCCTGCATCTTTTGCCCGGATGCCGCCCCAGCCCTCTTTTTGGACAACATCGTAAAATCCAAGTTCTTTTGCTAATTCTTCTTTAAAACGTTCGGACATCATTCCTCTTCTTCTGCCCATCTAAACAACCCCTTTCCTGTCGCAGCATTATTAGTATGAGATAATTTGGGATATTAAATAATTTTTTAATATAGGTCTGTTTATTTCGCTCCAATCAACAGATAGAAGAATCAGCAAAGGAGATTTTAAGTTCTTTTTGAACAGCAAAAAGCAGTAAACCTTTGGTTTACCGCCATGCGTTGATTATATTCTAGCTTAAAGCTGCATTTCCTGCTGCCTCTTCATAGAAGGTAATTTGAACGGTTTCGGTTAAAACATCCGCATAGCTGTAGGAAACTCGTTCGAATGCATTCTCATCCTGATCCAGTTCGATGACAAAAACAGATGGGTATGTCTCTGCTAGGACACCGGAACGTTCAATTGTTTTTCGACGTCCCCCGTTGGCCTTTAGTAACAACCTTTTCCCTAAATTGGAGTCCAGGGACTTTTTAATATCCGCTAAGGTTTTAGTCATTCGGTCCACCTCACTATGTAAAGTATATCACGCTGACATACTTATGTCAAACAAAAATATAAATTATATCAGTCCGACAAAAAGATTGTCAATATTTTTTGTTCTGTTTTTTTTGCTAAATTTCAACATTTCTAGCGTTACCTGAAATGTTTGGGAATATGTATCAAGGGAAAAAATAAACCCATTAGAGCATAGCGAAAGTAGTTTTAGTATTGATGACTAGCTTTTCGCCTCTCTAATAGGCCTATTCCTCCTCTTGAACGGGGTGATAGGGCATTCCGGTTCTGAGTACTCCCTTTGTTTCTATTCCTCCCAGTCCTTTTTCGCCTGTAAGTGTATTTCTCAGCACATCCCAAACGTTGATTCTTTCCATAAAAGGGGTAAAACTGATTTTGGCGACGATATAGACCGGGTCAAGAGCGTGAATGTTAATCCTAGATGGGGAGCTGGCAAAGTTTGCGCCGGCATGAATAAGCGATTCAAAATGAGATTGGCATGCGCCCGCAAAGATGACAAGCTGGTCCAAATGGGGCACTTTCCTTCGCGCTTCCCTAACCGTTTCCACAAAGTGTTTAGAATGGCGGTACGCATTGATATCGGTCATCTTCCCTTTTGCTTTTGAATAAGCATCATGTCCGGTGATAACGAGAATGTCGGGACGATAATAGTCCATGTAGCCGCCAATTTTCGCAGGCATCTCTTTTTCATTGCAATGAATCCCTAAAACAGGAACACCGATTTTTTCATATAAGGCCATGCATTTTTTTAAATAGGCAGGGTCGCCATCTAGGTGAAGGACTTTTCCGGGGATTTGAAAATAGCTGCTCGGCTTTACATAGCCGCTAGTGGCTTCGTATTCCTGCCTCTCCCTCAATAAATCGACATCCTGTGTAAAAAGCCTTAAGGATTGCTCCTCGAGCGTCCGGTACTCCTTCGTGAGCTTTAGCCGCTCATTTGGATTGATTACCATCAAATCTTGATATGGGGCATCTGCCACTAGGCGAAAATCCTCGCCATAGAGGATCACCACTGTCTGGCCACTAATTTTTTGTATATCGATAACTCGAAAGAGAATATCACAATTATATGAACGTCTGCCGACAATATCATTTATTTTTATATCCACTGTCGTCACTCCAATAAGACCGCAGGTAAGGCCTTCAAATAAGGTTCTTTGATAGGCTATGCATGGGTAGTTGTCCTTGTGAAAATTTTATGTCTCTGTTAGATTAGTTTGTTTCTTACTTCAAACAAGTAAGAATAGGTAAAAGGCACCGAAGTATGTAAGTATTAATGGGTTCGTTTGCTATTTTGCCCTATGGGTAGTAGAACTAGGGCGGACGGTCAATATAGACGGGCTATTTTGCCCTTTGGGTACTGAAACTGGGATGAACGGTCAATATAGACGCGCTATTTTGCCCTTTGGGTAGTGGAACTGGGATGAACGGTCAATATAGACGCGCTATTTTGCCCTTTGGGTAGTGGAACTGGGATGAACGGTCAATATAGACGCGCTATTTTGCCCTTTGGGTAGTGGAACTGGGATGAACGGTCAATATAGACGGGCAATTTTGCCCTTTGGGTACTGAAACTGGGATGAACGGTCAATATAGACGCGCTATTTTGCCCTTTGGGTACTGAAACTGGGATGAACGGTCAATATAGACTGCCTTATTTTGCCCGGTGAAGTGGTGGTACGGTCAAAAGGAAAAATAGCAGGCTTAGATTCAGACAACAAAAAAAATGCCGAGAAAATACCCTTTCTCGACAATCGTAGACCTTTAAAAGGTCTATTGGAAATATGCATATAGTTCGTCGCTTAGGCGGCCAAACTCTTCGAGGGACAGTGTTTCCCCTCTTCTTGACGGTTCAATGCCGCTGGCTGCCAAGGCCGCAAGGATGTCCTCTTTCTTTTGTTTGCCATCCGGCAGACCACTTGTTAGGTTGTTTAATAATGTCTTTCTTCTTTGGGCAAAGCTCGCCTTTGTCACCTGGAAAAAGAAGTTCTCATCCTTTACCTGGACAGCACGATTTTCCCTCCGTGTCAGCCTGATGACCGCAGAATCGACGTTTGGCTGCGGGACAAAAACCGTTTTTGGCACAATCATGACGGTCTCCGCTTCAGTATAATACTGAACAGCGATGGATAGAGAGCCGTAATCCTTCGTTCCAGGCTTGGCAGAGATCCTGTCCGCTACTTCCTTTTGGAGCATACAAACGATGCCGCGAATCGGCAAATGCTCTTCAAGCAGCTTCATAATAATCGGCGTCGTTACATAATAAGGCAGGTTAGCAACCACCATCAAATCGGAAATGCCAGCAAATTCAGCAGCAATAACCTCACCGACATCAGCCTTTAACACATCATTATGAATGACTTTTACATTCGGATATGGTGACAACGTATCTTCTAAAATTGGCAAAAGCCTTTGATCAATTTCAAAAGCAACGGTCTTTTTGCTCGAACGCGCCAGCTGTTCCGTTAAGGCTCCGATTCCTGGGCCAATTTCAATGGCCCCTGATTCGTCGGTAAGCTCCGCAAAGCTGACAATTTTTTTTAATATATTCGTATCGATTAAGAAATTTTGCCCTAGGCTTTTCTTAAAGGAAAAGCCGTATTTTTCTAAAATAGCCCTTGTTCTCACAGGGGTAGCAATATCTTTATCCATTATTTACCTCCTGACGTACCTTGCTTAGTGCCTCGGCAAATTCCTGTTTACTGATTTGAAACATCATGAGACGCTTATGCAGCTGCTTACCGTTTGTATAGCCGATTTTTAATAGCTTCCCTAATTGAATTCTCCGTTCCTTGGCGCCTTCCCCGCCGATTAGGCCGGCAGTGATTAAATCATCCTGGCTAATTTCTTCTAAAATATCTGCATGCATGACTTGTGCGTCCTTTAAGGCCGCCCTGATTGCATCCGGTGAGGCATGCTCAACCCCGATTCCTTTATCTCTTTTTGCAAGGGCATCCTCTTTTGCCAGGAAGGCGTGTTTACAGCCCGGAACTTGCCCAGCAATCGTTTTTCTTATTTTTTCACCAGGGTAATCGGGGTCGGTAAAAATAATGACTCCCCTTGTTTCCTGGGCACGTTTTATTTTTTCAATCGTGGTTTGATTAACTGCGGAACCGTTCGTTTCAATCGTATCCGCTTCGACTGCCCGATTGATGGCAGTTGTGTCATCCCTGCCTTCCACCACGATAAATTCTTTAATTTTCATTTTTCCTCCAAAACCGAAATGCGGAAGCGCCTTGCCCAGGGGCGACAGGCATAAGACGAGCCGGCGGGAAGGCTGTTTTTTAGCCTTCTTGACGGATTGGCTGTAGACCTGCGAGCCCCTAGGCGCTGGAGCTAGACATTTCTCAAAGTATAAAGTTATTAAATTTTTTATGATTTTGAAAAAAAGTTGAAACATTTTTGTAATGTCCATCGTCTATATTAACGAAACCATTCATAAACTTTAGTAATCATTTGCTTATGAGTTCGTTGTTAAGTATAAAGAAATTTTAAGAAAAAGTAAAAAAGCAGGGGTTTCCCCCTGCCGCAAAATGAATTACTGCAATATCGTAATCTTTACTTTTTTACGTCCCCATCGATATGCATCAGCTTTTGAAGGCATAAAGACATCGATTTTATACCCTTTTATGGCTCCGCCTGTATCGGCAGCAACCGCATAGCCATAGCCTTCGACATAAACCTTCGTGCCAAGCGGAATGATATTTGGATCAACGGCAATTATTTTAGCGTTCGGGTTAGAGCGCAAATTAAAACCAGTTGCAGTCCTTCCTGAACAGCCATTACAATAGGCTGTATACGCTGTTGACGACACGTATAGCTCTCTTCCTGCGGGAACCTCTCCACGGGAAACTTGAAGGGCTAAATCCTTCGTCCCGACAGCCACAACTCTATCCTGTTTTGCTGTAATCATCTGCTCACTGATTAACTTCCTTGATACCTCTTTACCATTTTCGATTAGGACTTCATATTGTTTGGAAACGAGCCCTTTTCTACCTTGAGAGATGGTCTGTTCTTTCCCTTTGTCAAGGCTGTCATCCCTCTTGGTAACCACGGCAAATTCAACAGGTTCTTCCACTACATCGGTGACTTTTTCTACACGAATGACGTTAACAACACCATTCTCTGCTATGGTTTCTGTTAATGGCGGTTCAACTCGGTCTAAATCGTTTAGTTTAGTGCCCTGCTGCGTTAAAAAGTCAGCGACCGTAGTCGAAGTGGACCAGACTGCTTGCTCTTTTCCGCCGTCAATGAAAGTCAGATGATAGGCCTCAGTGACGCCGATTTTCATCTTATTTGTGATTGCCGTTTGCGGTCCGGGTGAAACTTTATCGTGCTCGTTTAAAACAATATGTTGTTCTTTCAAAGCCTCCGCTACAGTCTCAGCTGTAGTCCAAATCGTTTTCTTCTCGTTGTTCTTGACAATGGTAACCTGTTTCGCTTGCAGCCAGACGATATGTAGGTTTTCATTTACCTTCGTACTCGCCTTTGGATACAAGTAGTCTTGGGAGCGCATTGTAACATCCAGTTCATCCAATAATTCCTTAATGGTATCTGCATGCGTTTTGATGACCTTTTGTTCGCCATTAAGAGTAATTGCCACCGTTTTCTTTGATCCTTCATAAAAAAGAATTCCAAGAGTTGTTAGCAAAACTACGAAACTAGCAAAAGCAATGGTCAAATTCCTCGCACTCCAAGACTGGAAAAACAGGCTTTTCATGTTTTTGAATACGATGAAAAACGCCTCCTTTTCTTATGGAGATATAGTGAAACCATGCCGCCGGCTGTCAACCCTTGCATACCCTGAGAACATATTCCTAATTATGCACATAACTGGAAATTTTGCAAAGGAAAACTTATCGACACGGTTATCCTATGTTGAAAAGGAGACGTGTAGAACTTTTAGTTATCGGAAAAAATTTGGACAAGCTTCTTACAGTTTCGACAAATTCCCTTATCAGTTTATGGCGAAACATTTTTTAGCATTTTGTGTCGTTGCCTCAGCAACCTCTTCGTACGTTAATCCCTTAATTTCGGCAATTTGCTCGGCTACCAGTTTCACATAACTCGGTTCATTGCGTTTCCCCCGAAATGGATGCGGCGCCAAATACGGGCAGTCTGTTTCAATCAACAGCTTATCGATTGGAATCTCAGCGGCTACCTCTTTCGGTTTTTTGGCATTTTTAAAGGTGACAGGGCCGCCCAGCGAAATATAAAAGTTCATGTTCACACATTCCTTTGCAGTCTCCGCGCTGCCGCTAAAGCAATGCATAATTCCGCCTATCTCGGCCGCGCCTTCCTCTTTTAATATGTCAACGATATCTTGAGTTGCCTCACGATTGTGGATGACAATCGGCAGCTTCACTTTTTTTGCCAGCTGGATTTGCTTTCTGAACACCTCTTTTTGAATATCCTTAGGCGATTTGTCCCAATGATAATCCAAACCCATTTCGCCAATTGCGACTACTTTTGGATGTGCCGCTAACTCTTCAATCCATAATAAATCCTCATCCGTCATGTCGATCGCATCTACCGGATGCCAGCCGACACAGGCATAAATAAACTCATAGCTTTCGGCCAATTCCATCGCTCTGGTAATGGTCGGGCGGTCAAAACCAACAACCACCATATTTGTTACTCCTGCTTCCTGGGCCCTTGAAATTACCTCTTCAAGGTCCTCGTTAAACTGTTCGGCGTTTAAATGGGCGTGTGTGTCGAATAACATAAAATCGCCTTCTTTCCTTTTTCTCCAACATTTTACTCTTTTTCAGCTTAAACACGAAAAAAGGGAAATTTCCACGAAATTTGTTTCACGTGGAACATTTCCCCATTTATTTTTATTTTACCTTTGAGCCATTCGGCAGTGTTTGGTCCACTGTTGCCAGAGACAGCTGCCCGTCTTTGGAGCCAGCCAGAATCATACCTTGAGATAATTCCCCGCGCAGCTTAACCGGTTTTAGGTTTGTGATGCAGATAACCTTGCGCCCCACCAATTCTTCTGGTTTGTAGTACTGGGCGATGCCTGATACAACCTGGCGTTTTTCATAGCCTAAATCCAACTGAAGCTTTAATAATTTATCAGCCTTCTTAATAGGTTCTGCCTGGATAACCTCCGCTACACGCAGGTCAATTTTCATAAAGTCATCAATGGAGATTTCAGTGAGTTCTTCCGGTTTCTCCTCTTTCTTTTCTTCTGCTGAAGCTGATGGAGCCGTTCCGCCTTGCATCTTAGTCTTGATAAATTCAACTTCCTCAGCGATTTCTAGTCTTGGGAACAATGGTGCGTCTTTTTCAACCTTTGTCCCACTTGGAATATTGCCGAATGTTTCAAGGCTTTCCCATGTTTTTAATGCTTCGTCGTTCATTCCTAACTGTTTAAAGACGCCATTCGGTGTCCGGGTTAAAAACGGCTGAAGAAAAATGCCAATCCGGCGCAGCGATTCTGCTAAATGAACCATTACGCTCGCAAGCTCGTTTTTCTTCGCCTCATCCTTCGCTAACGCCCATGGCTGTGTTTCATCAATATATTTATTTGTTCTGCTGACTAGCTGCCAAACAGAGCTTAACGCGACAGAAAATTCCATTTTTTCCATCGCCTCTTCATACTTTGTGATGGTTTCCCGATTTGTTTGGAGCAAGGACTCATCAAATTCACCAACAGAACCGGCATAGTCAGGAATAACCCCATTAAAGTATTTTTCAATCATCGCCACGGTCCTGTTCAGGAGGTTTCCAAGGTCGTTCGCCAAATCAAAGTTGATTCTTTCGATAAACCCTTCCGGAGTGAAAACACCATCTGCTCCAAAAGGAACCTCACGTAACAGATAGTAGCGAAGCGCATCAAGGCCATAGCGGTCAATCAATGTCACTGGATCGACAACATTTCCCTTTGACTTCGACATTTTTCCATCCTTCATTAACAGCCAGCCATGGGCAAATACCTTCTTTGGCAGTGGAAGGTCGAGTGCCATCAGCATAATTGGCCAATAAATAGTGTGGAAACGGACAATTTCTTTACCGACTAAATGTACATCTGCCGGCCAGTATTTTAAGTAGTTAGCGTCGTTTTCTGTACCATACCCAAGTGCGGTAATATAATTGGAAAGCGCATCAATCCAAACATAGATGACATGCTTTGGATTGCCCGGCACCTTGATGCCCCAGTCAAAGGTTGTCCGAGATACGGCCAAATCCTCAAGTCCCGGCTTAATGAAGTTGTTGATCATTTCATTCTTGCGGGATTCCGGCTGGATAAATTCAGGATTCTCCTCATAATATTGCAGAAGTCTGTCCACATACTTGCTCATTCTGAAAAAGTACGATTCTTCCTTTACTTTTTCGACCGGGCGGCCGCAATCCGGGCAGTTCCCGTCAACAAGCTGGCGGTCAGTAAAAAAGGATTCACAAGGCGTACAGTACCAGCCTTCATATTGATCTAAATAAATATCGCCCTGCTCAAGCAGTCTGGCAAAGATTTTTTCTACAACCTGTTTATGCCGATCCTCTGTTGTCCGGATAAAATCATCATAGGAAATATCAAGCTTTTGCCAAAGCTCTTTAATTCCGCCAACAATTTCATCCACATACGCCTGCGGTGTTACACCTAATTCTTGCGCTTTGCGCTGAATTTTTTGTCCGTGCTCATCAGTACCTGTTAGATATCTTACATCAAACCCGCGCAAGCGCTTATAACGGGCCATTGCATCCCCTGCAACCGTCGTATAGGCATGTCCAATATGTAAATTACCGCTTGGATAATAAATCGGTGTCGTAATATAAAAAGATTTTCCCGCCATTCGTATCACTCCTCTAGTAATAGACAATTAATCCCCATCTAAACATTATTGCCCTTTTTTATTGGTCTCTAACATCAAAATATACCGAAAATTACGTTTTTGTGCAAGAAACCGGCATTTCGATGAATTCCATTTTTTAAAAATTTTTTCCAAAACACACCCATAAAATCCCCACAAACTACGAAACTTATTTTTAGAATAGGATAGGATTTTGTAGAATTTTGTCGAATTGTCGAATTTATCTCTAATGACTAATATTAGTTATCTATAATGTTAATGATAGTATTTATTGAATAAAAATTTAAAAATCCCTTATTAAATCAGCTTTTTGTGAATGGGTAAAAATTCCTTATTATTTTTCAAAATTAAATAATTGACGAATTTGGGAAACGCTGGTATTATGAATATATGAAATTTTTGTCGAATAATGACGAATTATAAAAGAGAAAAAATAATTGTTTAATAGTGAGAGGAGATTAAAAAAATGAAATCTACTGGTATCGTTCGTAAGGTTGATGAATTAGGCCGCGTGGTTATTCCGATCGAATTAAGACGTACACTTGGAATTGCTGAAAAGGATGCTCTTGAAATCTATGTTGATGATGACCGCATTATTTTAAAGAAATACAAGCCAAATATGACTTGCCAAATCACTGGTGAGGTTTCTGATGATAATCTTGCTCTTGCAGGCGGAAAGTTAATCCTAAGCCGCGAAGGTGCAGAGCAGTTAATCAAGGAAATCCAAAGCAACTTTGAATTAGTAAAATAAGAAGACTTCCTTGCCAAAGGTAATCTCTTCTTTTATAAATAGACCAAGAGGCTGACATTTTTGTCAGCCTCTTTTTATGGTTCGATATGATATGCCTGGTAAACTTCCCGTTTATGTAATCCTCTGTCCTTCGCCGTTTGTTTAATGGCGTCTTTAGAGGACATATCTTTGTCAGTTATGTAGTGCCCGACATGCTCTTCAAGCGTTAACTGCTCCCACCAAGCGGCCTCTTCGGGCTCCGGTATTTCGCTGGTTCCTTCAACGATGACGCAGAATTCCCCGCGGATTTCCTCTTCATTAGCCCATTGTAGAGCCTCTTCGAGATTCCCCCTGATAAATTCCTCAAACTTTTTTGTCAGCTCCCGGCAAAGGGCGACCTTACGGCTGCCAAGGACTTCAAGCATGAGGGCTAACGTTTCCTTCAGCCTGTGCGGGGCTTCATAAAATATAATGGTAGCCGTTTGTCGCTTTAGTCCTTCTAATTGCTCCCGTTTTTCCTTTTTGCCGCGTGGCAGAAACCCATAAAAATAGAAAGGCTGGCAGACAAGGCCGGAGGCAATTAACGAAGTGATTCCCGCATTTGCTCCCGGCAGCGGAACGACCGTCAGCATTTCGGCTGTGGCTTGCACGACAAGCTCGTAGCCAGGGTCAGAAATGGCAGGTGTACCAGCATCACTCACTAAGGCAATTTTGGCACCATCATTTAACCTTTGAATCAGCTTTTCCCCGCTCGTTTCTTTGTTATGTTCATGGTAGCTTACCACCGGGGTGTCAATTTCAAAGTAATTCAACAGTTTTTTTGTATTTCTTGTATCCTCAGCGGCAATCAGGTCTGCCTCTTTTAATATCCGTACCGCACGAAAGCTCATATCCTCCAGATTTCCAATCGGGGTTGGAACCAAATAGAGAATTCCCTTATGCTCCTCATTCGCAAAGCTCTTTTGCTGCCACATCATCATCACCTATCTCTCTCACTAAAAAATCCAACTTTTGTTTCCGTGTCAGCTTTTTAAAATGGTATTCCGCTCTTAGGGCATCACCCTTATTTTCAAATCCCTCATAATACGTCAGTTTAACCGGGCCGCGGCCCCTTGTATACTTGGCCCCTTTTCCATCATTGTGAAGCTGAATCCTGCGTTCTAGATTATTGGTATAACCCCCATAGAAACTGCCATCCCTGCAGGTCAGCACATAAAAATAATGCTCATTTTTCTCCATATAAAATCTCTCTTATTTCTGGAGTATATTCATCGTTATCTTGATAAACGATCAGCGGTGGAAGAATTTTCAAATCAGGACTTCCATCCTTAATGGCTTCGACTAATATCGTATTCGCTTCCTTCCCCATCTTTGGGTAAACAAATTGGATCCGCTTTGGCTCCAGCCTATATTGACGCATAAACGTTACGATATCCAATAGTCGCCCCGGACGGTGTACGAATGCCACTTTCCCACCTTGCCTGACAAGGTCGCTGGATGCCTTTATAGCATCCTCAAGCGTACAGAGAATTTCATGACGGGCGATTGCCAAATGTTTATTTGGGTTAATTTCTCCCTTTGATGGTGTCGTAAAATAAGGAGGATTGCAGGTAACCACATCAAATTTGCCGTATCCCAATTTTTTCGGCATATCCTTAATATCCCCAAGAATCATCTCCAGCCTATTTTCAAGACCATTATATTCAATACTTCTGACCGCCATATCGTAAAGGCGTTCCTGAATCTCCACCCCTGTAATTTTGCCCTTAGTCCTGGCACTTAAAAACAGCGGAATAACCCCGTTGCCACTGCAAAGGTCGATAAGGTTTCCTTTTTGGATGGGGACATAAACAAACCTTGCCAAAAGGACTGCATCCAGTGAAAATGCAAATACAGATGGACTTTGAATAATCCTTAAGTTCTCGGCCAGCAAATAATCTAAGCGTTCATCATCCTTCAAGTTAATCATGTTCATTCATTCCTTATCAAAGTATGAAAATAGAGGCTGATGAAAGGTCAGCCTCTTAACGTTATTTCTTATTTAGAAAAGATAGACAGAATAAACAGTCGCCTTCCTTGCGCAAACTGCCAAAATGAAGATTGCAGATATGAAATCCCTCTTGATAAAGGCGGGCTAGATTATCATAGCCTTCTCCGACATCAAATGGCTTTACATTGGGAGATGGTGTTTGTGCCGCCTCCTCTGCTTTTTTGCTGCTATCCTTCTTCTCAGCTTCAGTGGTTACATCTAAACGGCGTCTTAAATGCTCATTTTCAAGCTTTAAACAATGATTTTCTTCTAGTATTTCAGCTAAGTGCTCCTTTAATTCCCCAAGCTGCTGGTAAAGATGGCCAATTTGTGTTTCCATATTACTTACTGATTCAAATATCTCTTTTTTATCCACGCCTTCCACCTCATTAATCTGTGGATTGTATCGAAAAGGCACCTTCTTTAATGATTTCATCTAGCGTATATTCCAGAACCCGCTCTTGTTCTGTCAATTCCACCTGAAGAACCCGCTCTAAAATATTCAAACCTACCACTTTTCCCCTGCCATTAGGAGTTTCAATGACTTCTCCCAAATCCGGCAGCTGTTCTTTAGCAGATTCGTATTCATCATTTTCATATTTTAAGCAGCACATAAGCCGGCCGCATAAACCTGAAATTTTGGTAGGATTTAAAGATAAATTTTGATCCTTTGCCATTTTAATCGACACAGGGTCAAAATCCCCTAAGAAAGTGGAACAGCACAGCATTCTTCCACACGGGCCGATACCGCCAAGCATCTTGGCTTCATCGCGGACCCCAATTTGGCGCAATTCAATCCGTGTCCGAAAGATGGCTGCCAAATCCTTTACAAGCTCACGGAAATCAACTCGTCCATCCGCTGTAAAATAGAAAATAATTTTATTGCGATCAAATGTATATTCAACATCCACCAGCTTCATATCCAGTTGATGTTCAGTTACTTTTTCATTACAAACCTCATAGGCTTCCTGGGCCGCCTGCTTATTTTCCTCGACAATTATCCGATCCTTCTGGTCCGCAATTCTAACAACCTTTTTTAACGGAAGGACCACATCATGTTCCTCAACCCGCTTCCGGGCTATCACAGCCCTGCCATATTCCACCCCGCGGACGGTTTCGACAATGACAAAGTCATCTTTTTGAATTGGGAGGTCTCCAGGATCAAAATAATAGATTTTCCCCGCTTTTTTAAAGCGTACTCCTACAACATCATACAAATTCAAGATCCCTCCTGCAATTTAAGCACAAGCTGTTCCATCATCAGCTGAGGATTCATGTTCGCAGCAAGCTTTCTCTTTGCTTCGAGAATAGCTGACATTTGAGCCGTTAAGCGCCGCCTTGATGTTTTTAGAGCAAACTGCCGCATGCGTTCCAAATCATTTTGAAAAACAATTTGCTCCTGCTTATCTAATTGTATATATAATAAATCTTTAAAAATAAGAAGTAATAAGTCTAACCCACGTTGAATTTGTTCCTTCTCTTTAAAGTGCAAGAACCAATCGGTCTGAAGCGTGACCATCGCTTCGAGCGGATTTTTTTCTAACACCTCATATAATTTTACCACTATTTTTTGGGCTTGTGCAAACCATTCATCGACATTTAATTCTAGCGCCTCATCCAGACTATTAGTCAACTGTGCAAGTAGTGGGGCTTTTTGCGGTGTTACACCATTTTCAACCAACTGACTTACCATTTTTTGCGGCGATAGCGGTTGGAAGGTTAAAGCCTGGCATCTTGAGAGAATCGTCGGAAGGATTTTCTGAGGCTGTTCGGTTAGTAATAATGCTGCCGTTTCGGCATTTGGTTCCTCGAGAAATTTAAGGAGGCTATTGGCAGCACTTACGCTCATCTTATCAGCATGAACTAGCATATAAACCTTTTTTAAGGATTCTACTCCTTTTTTGGAAAACTCCGACTGGAGGTTTCTGATTTGTTCTACCTTAATAGATTGACCGTCCGGCTCGATAATGTGCACATCTGGGTGATTCCCGCTATTGATACGCCGGCAGCTGCTGCAGGCCTCACAAGGTTTATACCCATCAATTAACGATTCACAGAAAAGAGCCCTGGTTAGAAGTTCGGCGATTTCCTTTTTCCCCGTTCCTCTCATGCCCTCAAAAAGGTAAGCGTGAGCCACCCGACTTTTTAATAAGCTATTTTTTAACATGCGGAGGACCGCCGGCTGCAGCTCCTCCAGTTGATCCCAGGTTTTCACCAAGATTATCACTCACTAACTAAAGAATAGGATTTAAAAATGTAAAAACTGCTCAATCGGAAGCACGAAAACCGTTGCCCCGCCAACCTCGACTTCTACTGGATAAGGGACATATGAGTCGGCATTGCCGCCCATTGGCGAAACAGGTGACACTAGCTGGTCGCGGGCACGGCAGTTATCCTTAATAATCTGCAGAGCCCGGTCAACGCGAATATCTTCAGTACCGATTATGAAAGTGGTGTTCCCTGATTTTAAAAACCCGCCAGTGCTCGCCAGCTTTGTTGCTCTAAAATTATTTTCCACCAACGCCTTTGACAAACGATTGCTGTCCTGGTCTTGAACTACCGCAATAATAAGTTTCATAGTAAATCCGCCCTCTCCTTTGGAATTTCCGGCATTACTTATCCTTTATTATAACAGTTTCTTTGGGGACTTACATTCGCAATAAATTAGGAAGGTTTTCCTCGCTAGCAAAAAAAGCCTTATCGCGAAGGCTTTTTTTCTGTTAGCTTTGATTTGATTATGTCGAGTGTTTGTTGAAAAACATCCTCGATTGTTCCTGAGGCATCAAGTTTGATAATCCGGCTGGGGAATCGGTCTAAAAGGATATGATAGCCTTCTCTCACCTTTTGGTGAAACTCCAGGTCTTCCAAATCCAAGCGGTTAACTTCTCTGCCTTTATTTTTATTAATTCGCTCCAGCCCAGCTTCCGGCTCAATATCAAAGTAAATCGTCAAATCTGGCATCATCTTCTCAATTGCAAATTGGTTAATCGTCCATACCTCTTCAATTCCTAATCCCCGGGCGTAGCCTTGATAAGCCAGGGAGCTGTCAACGAAGCGGTCGCACAAGACAACTTTTTCCTCTTCTAAGGCAGGCTTTACTTTTTCAATTAAATGCTGTCTTCTTGCGGCAGCATAGAGCAACGCCTCCGTCCGCGGGTCCATGGCCGTATTTTCTTTTGCCAAAATGACGCGGCGGATTTGTTCCGCAATATCAATGCCGCCAGGTTCCCTTGTAACCATTGCCATTGGCAGCTGCTCAGCAACCATACTGAGGATTGTAGTTTTGCCTGCCCCATCCGGGCCCTCGAATGTAATAAACGTTCCGTTCGTCATCTATGAAACCTCCAAAACTGTATATCTTAAGTTGTCCAAAAAACCTTCAGCATATTTTTTCTTAATAAGGAACCACCTTGAAACCTTGCCCCCGTTTTCATCAGCTTATGTAAGCGGCTTAGCTTTTCAGCAGTGATTCGCTCTCCTTTTAACAAAAGCGGAATCCCAGGAGGATAAGGAATAATCGTTTCCGCACAAACCTTGTCCTCTGCTTCAGAAATAGAAATTTCCCACTCCTCATAATCGCCCATCTTTTTGAAAGGAATAGCTAACTCAGAAATTCGATTAATACTTAATTGAATTTCTTCCTTTTCCTCGTCACAATCACAAAAAATATCTTTTAGAGCCTCTTTTATTTTTGCAGCCGTTTCCCTAAAGGGATACTTTTGTTCATCCTTCAGTAGTGGAAGAATGAACAGGAGATTATTTGGATCTGCTAATTCTGTATATATGGAGTATTCCTCCAGCCTTTGCTGCAGCTCGAAGCCACTTAATTTGCTTCGTGACTGAAGCGTGATTTTTAATAAATCCCCTTGCTGATTTGGATAGTCTAATATCTTAATCGCGGAAACATCAGCCAAATCCCTTTTAAATAAGGAGATCTCGCTTTGTAAAAATTCTAAATCCCTCTGCTCATAGGCTGCTAGATAGCCTCTCGCCAAATCCAGCGATGCCATGATCGGATAAGACGGGCTGCTGGACTGAAACATTTCCAAGTAACCCTTGATTTTTTTATTGTCAAGAAGACAGCTATTAAAATGCAAAAAGGACCCCATCGTCATGGCCGGGAGTGTCTTATGCGCTGATTGCACAACAATATCCGCACCAAGTTGGACAGCTGATGCTGGGAAAGGTTTTCCGAGGATAAAATGGGGCCCATGTGCCTCATCCACTAGGACTGGAATGTTATTCCCGTGCGCCTCCTGAATAATCCCTTGTAAATCAGAGACCACCCCGTAATAGTTTGGGTATGTCAATATAAGGGCTTTTGCATTCGGATACCGGGTGATGGCTTCTTTAACAGTCTCCACTGATATTCCAGAGGGAACCATCCAATCTTGGTCATATTCCGGCTCCAGAAATATGGGTCTTGCCTTGGCCAGCTGTATAGCATTCAGGACCGATTTATGGCTATTCCTTTGTACCAGGACCGTATCGTCCTCCGAGCACGCCGTTAAAATCATGGCAATATTTCCGACAGTGGAGCCATTTACAAGAAAGTAGCTTTTCTTTGATTGATAAAGCTGCGTTAAAAGGTCTTCTGCTTCTAAAATTGCTCCTGCAGGAGAATGCAAGTCATCTAATCCAGTTAACTCAGTTGCATCCAGCTTTAGAATTTGTTTAAAGTGCTCCTGCGCATTCGCATCAAAAATAAGACCATATTTATGTCCAGGAACATGAAAGGAAACTGGTTTCCTGAATTCATGCTTTATTAACGCATCATATAAAGGTGTTTTCATCTGCTTAAACATTTCCTTACATCCTTGTTAAGATTCTAACCTATTGTCTCGTTTTAGGGAAAAAAAATAAAGCCCCAATCAGGACTTTGTTATGAAAATATTTCGGGCGTTGTAATTTTTCTAAGCTGTTTCAGATAATGTTTATATTTTGGATCGCTCGTGTCTGTTTGAATTAAATCATTTTCACATTCAGTGCAAATAAAAGAAGTGTATAGATGTATGCCTTTCGCTTTAAGATTCTCACAAATAACGCATGTTTCCCCCAAATGGTTATGTGCTAAGTTTGAACTCAATCGCTCCACCTCCATACACCCATTCTGCCCGATAACAAAAATTTGTATACAATTTTTCGAATTTTCGTATCCGCAATAATAATATATGTCGCCATTCACAATTGGGTGTATGTCTAATGTCGATTTTTTATTGATGCATGGGGACGGTTCTCGTGCATCACTCACACTTCACTTTCTAAACAAAAAAAGACAACCATTTTAAGGTTGTCTTTTTATTTGCCCGGCAGCGTCCTACTCTCACAGGGACTTGCGTCCCAACTACCATCGGCGCTGAGAAGCTTAACTTCCGTGTTCGGGATGGGAACGGGTGTGACCTTCTCGCCATTACTACCAGACCTATTTATTTAGAGGTTTCATTCCCTCAAAACTAGATAACGCAGAAGAAGTTTATAAGAACGAGTTCACCTTACTTAATTATGACTTGGTTAAGTCCTCGATCGATTAGTATCAGTCAGCTCCACACGTCACCGCGCTTCCACCTCTGACCTATCAACCTGATCATCTTTCAGGGATCTTACTAGCTTGACGCTATGGGAAATCTCATCTCGAGGGGGGCTTCATGCTTAGATGCTTTCAGCACTTATCCCGTCCGCACATAGCTACCCAGCGATGCCTTTGGCAAGACAACTGGTACACCAGCGGTGCGTCCATCCCGGTCCTCTCGTACTAAGGACAGCTCCTCTCAAATTTCCTGCGCCCACGACGGATAGGGACCGAACTGTCTCACGACGTTCTGAACCCAGCTCGCGTACCGCTTTAATGGGCGAACAGCCCAACCCTTGGGACCGACTACAGCCCCAGGATGCGATGAGCCGACATCGAGGTGCCAAACCTCCCCGTCGATGTGGACTCTTGGGGGAGATAAGCCTGTTATCCCCAGGGTAGCTTTTATCCGTTGAGCGATGGCCCTTCCATGCGGAACCACCGGATCACTAAGCCCGACTTTCGTCCCTGCTCGACTTGTAGGTCTCGCAGTCAAGCTCCCTTGTGCCTTTACACTCTGCGAATGATTTCCAACCATTCTGAGGGAACCTTTGGGCGCCTCCGTTACACTTTAGGAGGCGACCGCCCCAGTCAAACTGCCCACCTGACACTGTCTCCCACCCCGATCAGGGGTGCGGGTTAGAATTTCAATACAGCCAGGGTAGTATCCCACCGACGCCTCCACCGAAGCTGGCGCTCCGGCTTCTCAGGCTCCTACCTATCCTGTACAAGCTGTACCAAAATTCAATATCAGGCTACAGTAAAGCTCCATGGGGTCTTTCCGTCCTGTCGCGGGTAACCTGCATCTTCACAGGTACTATAATTTCACCGAGTCTCTCGTTGAGACAGTGCCCAGATCGTTACGCCTTTCGTGCGGGTCGGAACTTACCCGACAAGGAATTTCGCTACCTTAGGACCGTTATAGTTACGGCCGCCGTTTACTGGGGCTTCGATTCAGAGCTTCGCTTGCGCTAACCCCTCCTCTTAACCTTCCAGCACCGGGCAGGCGTCAGCCCCTATACTTCGCCTTGCGGCTTTGCAGAGACCTGTGTTTTTGCTAAACAGTCGCCTGGGCCTATTCACTGCGGCTCTTCGGGGCTATTCACCCCAAAAAGCACCCCTTCTCCCGAAGTTACGGGGTCATTTTGCCGAGTTCCTTAACGAGAGTTCTCTCGCTCACCTTAGGATTCTCTCCTCGCCTACCTGTGTCGGTTTGCGGTACGGGCACCTTTTATCTCGCTAGAGGCTTTTCTTGGCAGTGTGGAATCAGGAACTTCGGTACTATAATTCCCTCGGCATCACAGCTCAGCCTTATGGCAAGCGGATTTTCCTACTTGCCAGCCTAACTGCTTGCACGCACATATCCAGCAGTGCGCTTACCCTATCCTCCTGCGTCCCCCCATCACTCAAACGATAAAGAGGTGGTACAGGAATATCAACCTGTTGTCCATCGCCTACGCCTTTCGGCCTCGGCTTAGGTCCCGACTAACCCTGAGCGGACGAGCCTTCCTCAGGAAACCTTAGGCATACGGTGGATGAGATTCTCACTCATCTTTCGCTACTCATACCGGCATTCTCACTTCTAAGCGCTCCACCAGTCCTTACGGTCTAGCTTCAACGCCCTTAGAACGCTCTCCTACCGCGGACACCATAAGGTGTCCACCCACAGCTTCGGTGATACGTTTAGCCCCGGTACATTTTCGGCGCAGAGTCACTCGACCAGTGAGCTATTACGCACTCTTTAAATGGTGGCTGCTTCTAAGCCAACATCCTGGTTGTCTAAGCAACTCCACATCCTTTTCCACTTAACGTATACTTTGGGACCTTAGCTGGTGGTCTGGGCTGTTTCCCTTTTGACTACGGATCTTATCACTCGCAGTCTGACTCCCACGGATAAGTCATTGGCATTCGGAGTTTGTCTGAATTCGGTAACCCGATGAGGGCCCCTAGTCCAAACAGTGCTCTACCTCCAAGACTCTAACTACGTGAGGCTAGCCCTAAAGCTATTTCGGAGAGAACCAGCTATCTCCAAGTTCGATTGGAATTTCTCCGCTACCCACACCTCATCCCCGCACTTTTCAACGTGCGTGGGTTCGGGCCTCCATCCAGTGTTACCTGGACTTCACCCTGGACATGGGTAGATCACCTGGTTTCGGGTCTACGACTACATACTAATTCGCCCTATTCAGACTCGCTTTCGCTGCGGCTCCGTCTCTTCAACTTAACCTCGCATGCAATCGTAACTCGCCGGTTCATTCTACAAAAGGCACGCCATCACCCATGAACGGGCTCTGACTACTTGTAGGCACACGGTTTCAGGATCTCTTTCACTCCCCTTCCGGGGTGCTTTTCACCTTTCCCTCACGGTACTGGTTCACTATCGGTCACTAGGGAGTATTTAGCCTTGGGAGATGGTCCTCCCTGCTTCCGACCGGATTTCACGTGTCCGGCCGTACTCAGGATCCACTCAGGAGGGAACGAAGTTTCAACTACAGGGCTTTTACCTTCTATGGCCGGCCTTTCCAGACCGCTTCATCTACCCCGTTCCTTTGTAACTCCATGTTGAGTGTCCTACAACCCCGAAAGGCAAGCCTTTCGGTTTGGGCTGTTCCCGTTTCGCTCGCCGCTACTCAGGGAATCGCGTTTGCTTTCTCTTCCTCCGGGTACTTAGATGTTTCAGTTCCCCGGGTCTGCCTTCAATACCCTATGTATTCAGGTAAAGATACTGCTCCATTACGAACAGTGGGTTTCCCCATTCGGAAATCTCCGGATTGGCGCTTACTTACAGCTCCCCGAAGCATATCGGTGTTAGTCCCGTCCTTCATCGGCTCCTAGTGCCAAGGCATTCACCGTGCGCCCTTTCTAACTTAACCTAAAAGGTTTTACTTACTCTTAAAAATAAGAGAGAAAAACTAAAATGGCGATTACTCGGTTCTTACTTGGTTACTTCTTCTTTTACGATTATCTAGTTTTCAAAGAACGATATTGGTGGAGGATAGCGGGATCGAACCGCTGACCTCCTGCGTGCAAAGCAGGCGCTCTCCCAGCTGAGCTAATCCCCCAATATTCACTGTAAAATTAAATGGTGGGCCTAAATGGACTCGAACCATCGACCTCACGCTTATCAGGCGTGCGCTCTAACCAGCTGAGCTATAGGCCCACAAAACATATTCAAAGAGAATTAACTTCTCAAAACTAAACAAACAAAAAACAGTCAACCTTATTATCAGCCCTAAAAGGCTGCATTATCCTTAGAAAGGAGGTGATCCAGCCGCACCTTCCGATACGGCTACCTTGTTACGACTTCACCCCAATCATCTGTCCCACCTTAGGCGGCTGGCTCCTTGCGGTTACCCCACCGACTTCGGGTGTTACAAACTCTCGTGGTGTGACGGGCGGTGTGTACAAGGCCCGGGAACGTATTCACCGCGGCATGCTGATCCGCGATTACTAGCGATTCCGGCTTCATGCAGGCGAGTTGCAGCCTGCAATCCGAACTGAGAATGGTTTTATGGGATTGGCTTCACCTCGCGGCTTCGCTGCCCTTTGTACCATCCATTGTAGCACGTGTGTAGCCCAGGTCATAAGGGGCATGATGATTTGACGTCATCCCCACCTTCCTCCGGTTTGTCACCGGCAGTCACCTTAGAGTGCCCAACTGAATGCTGGCAACTAAGATCAAGGGTTGCGCTCGTTGCGGGACTTAACCCAACATCTCACGACACGAGCTGACGACAACCATGCACCACCTGTCACTCTGTCCCCCGAAGGGGAAATTCCTATCTCTAGGAGTGTCAGAGGATGTCAAGACCTGGTAAGGTTCTTCGCGTTGCTTCGAATTAAACCACATGCTCCACCGCTTGTGCGGGCCCCCGTCAATTCCTTTGAGTTTCAGCCTTGCGGCCGTACTCCCCAGGCGGAGTGCTTAATGCGTTAGCTGCAGCACTAAAGGGCGGAAACCCTCTAACACTTAGCACTCATCGTTTACGGCGTGGACTACCAGGGTATCTAATCCTGTTTGCTCCCCACGCTTTCGCGCCTCAGCGTCAGTTACAGACCAGAAAGCCGCCTTCGCCACTGGTGTTCCTCCACATCTCTACGCATTTCACCGCTACACGTGGAATTCCGCTTTCCTCTTCTGCACTCAAGTCCCCCAGTTTCCAATGACCCTCCACGGTTGAGCCGTGGGCTTTCACATCAGACTTAAAGGACCGCCTGCGCGCGCTTTACGCCCAATAATTCCGGACAACGCTTGCCACCTACGTATTACCGCGGCTGCTGGCACGTAGTTAGCCGTGGCTTTCTGGTCAGGTACCGTCAAGGTACCGGCAGTTACTCCGATACTTGTTCTTCCCTGACAACAGAGCTTTACGACCCGAAGGCCTTCATCGCTCACGCGGCGTTGCTCCATCAGACTTTCGTCCATTGTGGAAGATTCCCTACTGCTGCCTCCCGTAGGAGTCTGGGCCGTGTCTCAGTCCCAGTGTGGCCGATCACCCTCTCAGGTCGGCTACGCATCGTCGCCTTGGTGAGCCGTTACCTCACCAACTAGCTAATGCGCCGCGGGCCCATCTGTAAGTGTCAGCCGAAACCGACTTTCAGCCTTCCCTCATGCGAGGGAAGAAATTATCCGGTATTAGCTCCGGTTTCCCGAAGTTATCCCAGTCTTACAGGCAGGTTGCCCACGTGTTACTCACCCGTCCGCCGCTAACCACTGGGAGCAAGCTCCCAGTGATTCGCTCGACTTGCATGTATTAGGCACGCCGCCAGCGTTCGTCCTGAGCCAGGATCAAACTCTCCAATAAAGTTGAGTTGATTAGCTCAAAAATGTTACGTTGGCTTCGTTTCAAACGAAACGAATATTATTGTTTGTTGACGTTTTTGTTTGTTTAGTTTTCAAAGGTCAATTTCTTCGTCGCTTTAAAACGACCTTTTAAATATATCATTTCTTGTTGTTGAAGTCAACAACTTTTTTTATTTCTTGTCTGCCGTGTTAGCGGCGACTTAAAATATATTACAGGATAATTTTATGTTGGTCAATACCTTTTTCAAAAAAAATAAACCGCTGCTAAAGAGCGGTTCTGTCTCAAAGAACCCATTGCTGAATCGCCACTAACGCACATAGGCCCGGAATTCCTAAAAACCCTGATACAGCAGACGTGGCAAAATTTATTGGAACATGAATCCCGAACTGATTTCCTGCTGTATTGAGGAAAAACAAAAATAATGCTCCTATCAATATTTTTATAACAGCTTGGCCGACAAATCGGGCAGGCTTAAATGGCGCTCCGGTAAATAACAATAATACAATTAGTCCCCCCAAAACGGCAATCACAAACATTGGTTCCAAAAAGCGTCACCCTCCAATGGTCTCTTTACTTAAAAAGCTATGTACAAGCCCTTAAAAATAGAACAATAAAAAAAACTCAAGCAATCAATTGCTTGAGTTGTTTAAAAATAGTTATTTTGTTAGTGTCACATTTCTGTATTTAGCTTCTCTTAATAGAAGAATATATTTTGCTTCTGCGACTTTTGATTGGCAAATGACCTCTTCAGAGGGATCAAGACTTCTTTCCAAAAGGAGTTTTTCCTGCCGCCAATAATCTTTATATTTATTTAACTGGATTAAAAGCTTTTCATTATATTCCTTCCGAAGCTTTCCTTTGCGCCGAAAAAACATCGCCATCCCCCCGGCATTAAAGCATTTAAATTTAATTTTAATATTACAATTCTCTTCGCCCTTCTAATGCTTTTGATAAGGTAACCTCATCTGCATACTCAAGATCCCCGCCTACCGGAAGTCCATGGGCAATCCTTGTTGTTTTAATACCCGACGGCTTTAGCAGCCGTGAGATATACATAGCTGTTGCTTCCCCTTCAATATTGGGATTGGTAGCTAAAATGACTTCTTGAATAGTTTCGTCCTGAAGCCGCTTTAGCAGTCCGGGAATATTAATATCCTCCGGGCCGATGCCATCCATAGGTGAAATAGCCCCGTGCAAAACATGATACAATCCGTTGTAATCCTTCATTTTCTCCATCGCAATTACATCTTTTGGATCCTGCACTACACATATTATGCCCTTATTCCGGCGCTGATCTTCACATATGTAACATGGATCTTGATCGGTAATGTGACCGCAGACAGAGCAGTATGTTAAATTCCGCTTGGCATTCACTAATGCTTTTGCAAAATCCAAGACGGTATCCTCTTTCATACTTAAGACAAAAAAAGCCAACCGTGCGGCTGTTTTTGGCCCAATGCCAGGAAGCTTCATAAAGCTATCAATCAGCTTCGAAATCGGTTCTGGATAATGCATAATTTATGTTCCTCTCTTTAGAAAAAGCTAAAAGCGCCCTTAGCAGCATGTGGCTGCTTAAGGCGCTTAACGCTTATTGTTTTTAAAATGGCAGGTTTAATCCTTTTGTAAATTGTCCCATAGTATTATTGGAAAGTTCATCAGCTTTTTTAAGTGCATCGTTTACGGCTGCAAGGACAAGGTCTTGAAGCATTTCCACATCATCAGGATCGACTGCTTCAGGTTTAATTTGAACATCTACAACCTCTTTATGGCCTGTTACCACGACGGTTACCATTCCGCCGCCGGCAGTTCCTTCAATTTTTTCCTCACCTAATTGTTCTTGTGCCTCTGCCATTTTCTTCTGCATTTTTTGCACTTGCTTCATCATATTTTGCATATTACCCATTCCACCACGCATCGATAAATCAACCTCCAATTAAATTTAGATTATATAATCACATTGATAGCTGTTTTTTGCATTTTCGCCTAACTTTTAATCAATTATTTCAATAAATTCTTCGCCAAATAGCTTTTTGGCTTCAGCGATATGCGGCTCCTCTTCATGGGCAGGCCCGCTGATTTCCCCTTCTTCCCCATGCTGGGTGCTTAAGAAATTTTCACGGATGGTTAACCACTGCTCTTCAGGAACTCCTAAAAGCGTGAACCTTTTGCCAGTTAATTTGTTCAAGATAGTGCTTACTGCTTCCAGGAAATCGCCTCGGCTCATCGCCATTTGACAAATCATTTCATGCTTGAATTTTAAAACAAAGGCTGCTGCAGATGCTGCAACCGGCTCTGCTTCATTTAATAAGGCAGCATGTGATTTCATGAGACTCGATCGCATTTCGCCCCAATTACCCTTGATCAGATTCAAGTCATTTTTTGTGGCTTGCTTTAGCACTTCATTTATTTTACCAACAGCCGGCTGGAAGGCGTTTCTTGAGGTTCTTTGTACCTGTTTTTGTGGCTGTGGCGCGGCATCTTGAGGTGCTGCGGCTACGCCGTTAGCTTTTAAGTGATGAAGTTCCGACTCAAGCTGCTCAATCCTCGTCAGTAGCTGCTGCAATTCTCCGGAACTCGCGGTCTCTCTTTGGCTAGTTTCCATTTGGCAAAGCTTAACAATGGCTACCTCCAGGAAAATCCTCGGGTGATTGGTCCATCGCATTTCTTGCTGAGTCTTATTTAAGAAATCAATCAGCTGATAAATTTGCTCTGTTGGCGTTTCGTCTGCCATCAGGCGAAACTCATCATCCAGCATCACCCGCTCGAGAGATTCCTCAAGATTTGGTGCCGTTTTGTATAGCAGCATATCCCTGTAAAACAAGATCAAATCTTCGATAAAGCGCGCTGGGTCCTTTCCATGAAATAAAAGTTCCTCGAGCGCCTCCAGACCGCTTGCCACATCTTTATCCTGAAACGCCTTGGCCGTTTTATTTAAAAATGCCTGTGATGCAGAGCCTGTGACGGTCAACGCATCTTCAACTGTCACCCGGTCCTGACTGTAGGATATGGCTTGATCCAACAGACTTAATGCGTCACGCATTCCACCTTCAGCTGCTCTGGCTATCATTTGCAAGGCCCGCTCATCGCAGTCAATGCCGGTTTCCTCGACAATCAGCTTCATCCGGTTAACAATAGACCCTGCGGTAATCCGTCTGAAATCAAAACGCTGGCATCTTGAAATAATCGTCAGTGGGATTTTATGCGGTTCTGTCGTGGCTAAAATAAAGATGACATGCTTCGGCGGTTCCTCCAGCGTTTTAAGTAAAGCGTTAAAAGCGCTAATGGAGAGCATATGCACTTCGTCGATGATATAGACCTTATAGTTTACTGCCGTGGGGGCAAATTTGACCTTATCAAGAACATCACGCATCTCCTCCACCCGCGAGTTAGAGGCAGCGTCAAACTCCAGGACATCCGGAATCGTTCCATTCGTGATCCCGAGGCAGGCCGCACATTCATTGCACGGTTCAGCAACAGGAGCATGCTCACAATTAATCGCCTTTGCTAATATTTTAGCCGCACTCGTCTTTCCTGTTCCTCTTGGACCGGAAAATAGGTATGCATGAGAGATTTTTTGCTGAAGCAGGGCGTTTTGCAATGTCTGCGTGACATGTTCCTGTCCCACTACGTCAAAAAATTTCTGCGGACGCCAAACCCGATATAAAGCTTGATATGACACTCGACATCGCCCCCTTCAAATTAGTCTAATATATTATAACGTATTCAAATTCCTTTTTACAAAAGTAATCCTAAGAGTTCACAAAAAAACTCATCCCAGAATCTGAGATGAGTTTTATTATGGCATATGTAATAACTGCCGCGCACCTTCCGTCGACTGACGCCCATAAGCGTTACTTAAGCAGTTAGCTCGGCCCAGGCACCCCTGCGGCACATGAGAGCGTCCACTTAATGCTGCTTCCTTCCGGACCTGACATAGTTCATGGATTCCCATTGCGCAGGACCCAGGCGTCAACACCACTTACTTAAGGCAGACCCTACAGGCCATCAGCCTCGGGAAGGGATTCCGTCCCGCTAGAGCGGATTGCGGGTACAGGGCACCGCTACCTCCCCACCTAGCGCGGCAAAGTTGATACCAATTATTAGTGCGTCGTATCTGACGCCTTTTTAGTATACAAACAATCTAGCAAAAAAGCAATCGATATTAACTGTAAATTACTGTAAGTTTGTTTCTGATGCGTGCCGCTTCAACTTTTTCTCCTGCTTCTTGCGATCTCTTATTTTTTGAAAAAAAGATGAAAGCATGCTGCCGCACTCTTCTGCTAAGACGCCTTTAACAACCTCGCATTGGTGGTTAAAGCGTGAATCCTGTAAAAGATTCATTAGCGTTCCGGCACACCCGCCCTTTGGATCGCTCGCCCCGTATACCACGCGTTTGACCCTCGATAAGATAATCGCCCCTGAACACATCGGGCAAGGCTCCAACGTGACATAAAGAGTAGTATCCTCTAACCGCCATGAGCCTGTTTCCCGGCAGGCCTGGTCAATGGCCAGCAGCTCGGCGTGGGCCGTCGCATTCTGCTCGCTTTCTCTTAGATTGTGGGCCCGGGCAATAATTTTACCATCATGGATAAGAACAGCCCCAATCGGTACCTCATCCAGCTCCTCTGCCTTCCTTGCTTCTGCTATGGCTTCCAGCATAAATTTCTCATCTTGGTTAGTCATCTTAATAAACCGCCTTCTAAAACTAATTCCGTTTATAGGAAAATTATTAACATTATAACATGTATTAAGTCCCGCCCTCATAGAATAGTTGTAGCGCAAATGTGCAGGGAGGGATTGAGATGCAGATTCATGTGGTTAAAAGAAATGAATCGCTGACAACCATTGCAAGAGCTTACCATACAACCACCCAGGATATTATAGAGGCAAATGATTTGCCAAATCCTAATCAGCTGGTTATCGGACAATCACTTGTCATTCCGATTATCGGCCGTTTTCATTTCGTTCAGTCGGGTGAATCATTATTTACAATAGCCCGCGATTACGGCACTACCGCCCAGGAACTTGCCAATGTGAACCGCATTCCCGTTAACCAGCCGCTCAATGTCGGTCTAAGGCTTTATATTCCTCAGGGGAAAAAAAGAAATGCCGAATTCAATGCTTACGTGGAACCACGCGGGACAACTGTTGCCCCTAATTTGGAAGCAAGTGCCCGCGAGGCAGCGCCCTATATTACCTATTTAGCCCCATTCAGCTTTCAGGCCCGGCGTGACGGCACGCTAAAGGAGCCGCTATTAAATAACTTTCCGGCGATTGCAAACGCCAACCGCAATGTCTTAATGATGGTCATCAATAACCAGGAAAATGACCAGTTCAGCGATGAGCTAGGGCGGATTCTTCTTAATGACATCGCAATTCAAGATAGATTTATCAATAACATTGTCGCCACCGCAAAAAAAAACGGGTTCCGTGATATCCATTTTGATTTTGAATTCTTGCGCCCTGCTGACCGCGAGGCTTATAACCGCTTTTTAAGAAAGGCAAAGCAGCGCTTTTCACGTGAAGGATGGCTTATGTCCACTGCCCTTGCGCCAAAAACAAGTGCAACCCAGCAAGGAAAATGGTATGAAGGACATGATTATAAGGCCCACGGTCAAATATCCGACTTTGTTGTCATCATGACCTATGAATGGGGCTACAGCGGCGGTCCGGCCATGGCAGTCTCGCCAATTGACCAGGTAAAAAAAGTGTTGGATTATGCGGTGACAGATATACCATCTAACAAAATCCTCATGGGGCAAAATCTCTATGGTTATGATTGGACCCTGCCTTTCGTTCAAGGTACCGTGGCAAAGGCTGTCAGCCCACAGCAAGCCATACAGCTTGCAGCCCAACACAATGTCCCAATTGAATACGATACAAAAGCGCAAGCACCACATTTTAGATATAAGGATGCGGCTGGCAAAGAGCATGAAGTCTGGTTTGAAGACGCCCGCTCTATCCAGGCAAAATTTGATTTGATCAAACAGATGAATTTAAGAGGAATGAGCTATTGGAAACTAGGCCTTGCCTTCCCGCAAAACTGGCTGTTGATCGTTGATAATTTCAACGTAACAAAAAGAGGAACACGAGTATTCTCCACCTGATAACTGCCGGTCTCCGGCGGTTTTTTCTTTCTTATAAACATGTAAAAGCTTCCTCAAAAATTCCATATCCCTTCCTGTACCGATTGTGATAAAATGATGTTTGTGTCGAATTAAAGCATAATTGCTCGAATAAGTGACAAGGTGCTTGTCGCTTTTTGGCGACTTTGCAGGACAATTATTAAAAATTGCATATATATATGAACCAGACGAATCTGGAAAAGATAGAATCTGCAGGCAATTGGAGAAGGAGGAGCAGCCAAATGGGGGGTACACCCTTTATTACCGTTGAGGGACCGATAGGTGTCGGAAAGACATCTCTCGCCAAAGCCATCTCTCGGCATTTTGAGTTTGAATTATTAAAAGAGATTGTCGATGAAAATCCATTCTTAGGGAAATTTTATGAAAACATCGAGGAATGGAGTTTCCAGACAGAAATGTTTTTCCTCTGCAATCGCTTTAAACAGCTTGGAGATATTAATTCCCATTATTTAAGCAAAAATAAATCTGTAGTGGCTGACTATCATATATTTAAAAATTTAATTTTTGCTACTCGGACATTGAGTCCTGACGAATACAAAAAGTATTATAAGATTTATCAAATTTTGACAGAGGATATGCCAAAACCGAATGTCATCATATATTTGCACGCAAGTCTCGATACCTTATTAAAGCGAATAAAAATCCGTGGGCGCGAGGTCGAGAAAAACATCAGCCCGCTTTATTTAGAGCAGCTTTCCATTGATTATGAAAACACAATGACTATTTTTGAAAAGGAGCATCCGGAAATACCGGTTCTCCGTTTCAGTGGTGATGAGCTGGATTTTGTGAAAAACAAGCAGGATTTAGACTATATCATTGAAAAGCTAGGAGTATCATTGAAAGCAAACAGCTGGACAAACACTATATAGAAACAGGGGGATGTTCGTGAGCATCGTTATTGGAGGCATGATCGGTCTTGGCAAAACGAGTGTGGCTGACACTTTAAAAGCACACTTTCAGAATAATGGCCTTGACAGCAAAGTTTTTTATGAAGCGGTGGATGACAACCCGATTCTCCCGCTTTACTATGAATTAACACAGGAAGAATTGGATGCAAGAAGAATTCCCTTCCTATTGCAATTATTTTTCTTAAATAAACGGTTTAAAACAGTCAAGGATTGCATCAATTGGACAAACCCGATTTATACCATTCAGGACCGTTCTATTTATGAAGATTGGTACTTCGCCTATGTCAATAAAAATTTAGGCAGGATTTCCAGCCTCGAATTTAAAATCTATGAAGAGTTAGTCGACAATATGCTGGAGGAGTTAAAAGAACTTCCCAAAAAAGCTCCTGATTTGATGGTTTATTTAAAAGGATCGTTTGATACGGTGATTGATCGGATTATGGCCCGCGGCCGCAGCTTTGAAATTAACCCGGAACTGAAGGAATATTATTTCGAGGTTTGGAAGGGCTATGATGAATGGGTCATGGAGCGCTATAATGCCAGTGAGGTTTTGGTCATTGATATGGACACAACCGATGTGGTGAATAGTGAAGCTGACGCCAAACGAGTATGCCAAGAAGTAGAAGACAAGCTAAAGGAAATTTTATATATAACAAAAGCACATATTGGGTAATCCCTGATATGTGCTTTTTTCTTTAAAAATAAAAAATCCGTTACAAAGGATTGTAACGAATTTTTATCTCCAGTTTTTATGCGCGTTTTTTCTTGTGATGGCGGAGGAAGAGGGATTCGAACCCCCGCGCGGTTTAACCCGCCTGTCGGTTTTCAAGACCGATCCCTTCAGCCGGACTTGGGTATTCCTCCGTGACAACAGAAGTTAATTTATCATATATTTAACCCTGTGTCAACATTATTAATATGCCATTAAAAAAGGCGCTATTCAACTTGGTTATACATTGTTTATTACGGCTTTATGACGTCGCGGCCACCCATATATGGACGCAGCACAGCTGGAATTACGACACTGCCGTCATCCTGCTGGTAGTTTTCCAGAATAGCTGCAACCGTACGGCCGATCGCGAGGCCAGACCCATTAAGTGTATGCACATGCTCCGGTTTTGCCTTAGGGTCGCGGCGGAAGCGGATGTTAGCCCGTCTTGCCTGGAACGCCTCAAAATTACTGCAAGAAGAAATTTCACGGTAAGTTCCATAGCTCGGGATCCACACTTCAATGTCGTACTTTTTTGCCGCTGTAAAGCCAAGGTCGCCCGTACACATGCTTAACACACGGTATGGCAATTCCAGTAATTGAAGAACCTTTTCGGCATCAGCAGTCAGTTTCTCCAGCTCTTGATAAGAGTCCTCAGGCTTTACAAACTTCACAAGCTCAACCTTATTGAATTGATGCTGGCGGATCAAGCCTCTTGTGTCACGCCCTGCAGAACCAGCTTCAGAACGGAAGCAAGCGCTGTAGGCTGCAAAGCGGATTGGAAGCTCTTCGCCGCTTAAAATTTCATCGCGGTAATAATTAGTAACCGGCACCTCTGCGGTCGGTATTAGGAAGTAGTCCTCGTTTTCAATTAAAAAGGCATCCTCTTCAAACTTTGGCAGCTGGCCTGTTCCAATCATGCTGGTGCGATTCACCATATATGGAGGCAGTATCTCTGTGTAACCATGCTCATCGACATGGAGGTCAAGCATGAAGCTTATTAACGCACGCTCAAGGCGGGCACCAAGACCTTTATAAAAAACAAAGCGGCTGCCGGTCACCTTTCCTGCTCGTTCAAAATCAAGAATTCCCAAATGGTCAGCTACATCCCAATGTGGTTTCGCCTCAAAGCCGAACTCGCGGACCTGGCCCCATTTGCGGATTTCTACGTTATCGTCTTCTGTCTCGCCAATAGGCACAGTTTCATGGGGAATATTTGGAATGCTAAGCAATAATAGTTCTAATGTCTCCTCAACGCCTCTTAGTTCATCGTCGAGTTCCTTGATGTGGTCGCCAACCTCACGCATTTCCTTGATAAGGTGATCGGCATCCTGCTTCTCACGTTTTAATACTGCAACTTGCTGAGAAACTTCATTCCGCTTGGATTTCAGTTTTTCCGCTTCGACAATTAATTCGCGTCGTTTAACGTCTAAATCTTCAAATCGGCCTAAGTCTGTTAAATCTTCACCGCGATGCTGCAGTTTTTCTTTAACTTCGGCAAAATTGGCTCTTAAATACTTCAAATCCAACATGCTTAAACACTCCTTTATTATTTATCCGAGGGCAAACAAAAAACTCCCGCCCCTAAAACAGGGACGAGAGTTAACCCGCGATACCACCCTGGTTGACAGACGAATCTGTCCACCTTAAAAATGTAACGGTTTTTCACCGAGAGTCCTTACTAGCCTCGTGATGAGGTGTTCCGCACTCTACTCGAGGAGGGATTCACAAGTCTTATTCACCGGTTCACACCAGCCACCGGCTCTCTTTAGAATAAATCTCTTGTTACTAGTTCCTCTCATTGCTTTTGCATATTTCTAATTTGTATAACTTAGAGTACTATATTTATTTGCCAAAAGCAACCAATCTATACAGGCTGTTTTTGATTTTTTGCTTCTTTTACCATCTCAACAAAGTAAGCTGTAAGACGATGGTCATCCGTTAGTTCTGGATGAAACGAACAGCCTAAAAATTGCCCTTCACGAGCTAAAACAATGCGGCCATCATGCTTCGAAAGAATCTCGACCTCTTCGCCTGCCTCTACGATATGCGGGGCCCGGATAAAGACTGCTGGGAAGTCACCCGCGACATCTTTCACAGCGAGGTCAGCCTCGAAGCTATCCACCTGGCGTCCGAAGGAGTTGCGTTCAACCGTAACGTCCATCACACCTAGGTGAGGCTCACTGTATCCGACGATGTTTTTTGCCAAAAGAATAAGGCCTGCACAGGTACCGAACATCGGTTTACCTTCCCGGGCAAATTCCTTTAAGGAATCCATAAAATCATATTTATCGATCAGGCGGCGCATTGTCGTGCTTTCTCCACCAGGGAGAATAAGGCCATCAACGTCTTTTACTTCCTCTTTGTGTTTAATGGCAACGGCTTCGACACCACAAGCTTCTAATGATTGAATATGCTCACGAACTGCTCCTTGTAATGCGAGAACGCCAATTTTAATCATTTTACCATCCACGCTCCTGCATGCGAGCTTCAGGGGCTAATGAAGAAATTTCGATACCCTTCATTGGAGTTCCAAGATCCTTTGAAAGTTCAGCAATCAATTTATAGTCTTGGTAATGAGTTGTTGCTTCGACAATCGCTCTTGCAAATTTCGCAGGGTTTTCTGATTTAAAGATACCAGAGCCAACGAATACACCGTCTGAACCTAATTGCATCATTAACGCTGCATCAGCAGGTGTTGCAACACCACCAGCAGCAAAGTTAACAACAGGAAGGCGGCCATTGCGCTTAATTTCAAGCAATAATTCAAATGGTGCACCTAATAGCTTTGCTTCTGTCATAAGTTCATCTTCGTTCATGCTTACAACCTTGCGAATCTGTGCGTTAACCTTGCGGATATGGCGGACAGCTTCTACGATGTTGCCAGTTCCCGGTTCGCCTTTTGTACGAAGCATAGATGCTCCTTCGCCAATACGTCGGGCAGCCTCGCCCAAGTCACGGCAGCCGCATACAAATGGAACAGTAAAGTCACTCTTTAATAGGTGAAACTCTTCATCAGCAGGTGTTAATACTTCACTTTCATCGATATAGTCTACACCAAGTGCTTCAAGTACACGTGCTTCCACAATATGGCCGATACGAGCCTTAGCCATAACAGGGATTGAAACAGCGTTAAGAACCTCTTCGACAATTCGAGGATCTGCCATTCTAGCAACGCCGCCAGCTGCACGAATATCAGAAGGTACGCGCTCTAGCGCCATTACCGCTACTGCGCCTGCTTCCTCAGCAATTTTTGCCTGTTCTGCATTAACAACGTCCATGATGACGCCGCCTTTTTGCATTTCTGCCATCCCACGTTTTACCCGATCCGTACCTGTTTTCATTTGTAAATCCCCCTTGTTTTTCCACGTTAAAAACGTTGATTATTTAGAAAATTCCTATTAATTCGATTCGAATTATTTATTCCATAAAATCATTAAAGCAACAAAAAAGGATTCCTGTCAAGACAAGAATCCTTTCCAACATTTTACTTATAGGTTCTTTAGAGCTAATTAGAACCAGCCTTTAACAGTGGAGGAGATGCCTCCCCAGACATCACCGAAAAATCCTCCGATGCCCCGCATCATTAGGACAAACCAATTTGCTTTCTCAACATCTTGGGCTGCAATGACATCTACTTGTAATTTGCTTTTGCCTTCCTCAGTTAAAAAGTTGACCTTATCGCTGTTTTTAGGCTCTATTGTTAAATAGCCGACCTTATCACCTTTTTTGATTGGTGCTGTTAGTTCACCTTTTTTGTTAATTTTATTTTTATCTAATACCAGTACCGGTTTATAATTTTCCTTTTCGCCATTTTCAATGACCATATTGATGGCTGACTTTGTATAAACTTTTACCTGGTCATTCTTCCCCTTAATAACAGGTATCGTTTTATGGCCCTTTACCTGATAATGCTTTGGTACAATAGTTTCTTTTGTTGTATTGGCAAATGCATAGTCAAACATTTTCTTAGTCTCATCGAAGCGAGCCTTATAGTCCCCTTTGCCGCTCGCATCTTTAGCATTTTGCACAACTGTGATAAACCGTTTGCCATCACGGCTGGCAGTACCGGTAAAACAGTAGCCGGCAAAATCGGTGGTACCCGTCTTAAGTCCGTCGACACCTTTATATCCATAATCCAAAGAAGGAAGCATCCAGTTCCAGTTGATCATATTAATTGCGTCAGAAGTGCCTTCACGAAATGTTTTCTTCGGTATGCTTGCCGTCTTTAACACTTCGGGATATTCATTGACTAGGTGGAAGGCAAGACTCGCTACCGCTCTTGGAGACATGACGTTTTCGTCTGTTTCACCGGTGCCTTCCGGATGCATGCCACGATATTCGGCATTATTTAAACCTGATGAGTTTACAAATTTATAATCCTTTAAGCCTAACTTTTTGGCTTTTTCATTCATCATTTTCACAAAATTGGTTTCAGACCCGGCAATTGTTTCGGCAATAGCAATCGTTGCTGCATTGGCAGAATAAATGACCATCGCTTCATACAACTCGCGGATTTTATATGTGCCGTCCTGGCGCAATGGAACATTCGACAATGCGCGGTCTTGGGAAATTTTATAAACAAGATCACTGACGTTATATTCCTGATCCCATTTCACTTTTCCATGTTTAATGGCATCTAGTAAAAGATATTCAGTCATCATTTTTGTCATGCTGGCAATCCCCATGACAGTATCAGCATTTTTTTCGTATAACACTTTGCCTGATTCAGCATCTACTAATATGGCACCGTCCGCGTTGATGTTTAACGCCGCGGCTGCCTCCGCTTTATCTTGGCCCATGCCGGCAAAAAGGCTGAAGAACAAAATAACGGCCATTGCACTGGCAAGATACTTTTTAAAAACATGTTTATTCACATTAACGCCCTCCATGATTTTTTACACTTTGGTTATTTTAACATAACTGCTTTATAAATCATAGAGAGAGCATCGAAGCATTCTTTTGCCAATTTTGATAGACTGCTAGAAATAGATAGGGCTTTATTCACAGTAATCCGTTGATTTCCGCTCCAGGGGCTCGCTTTCCGCGGGCGTGCCGGGGAGCCTCCTCGTCGCTAAAGCTCCTGCGGGGTCTCCCCTGCCCCATACTCCCGCAGGAGTCTCGCCCCTTCCGCTCCAATCAACTTAGGATAAAAATAGGAGCAGACGGAAAGTCTGCTCCTACGCTTTTTATTTACATTGAGTAGTTTGGTGCTTCTTTGGTGATTTGAACGTCGTGCGGGTGGCTTTCTCGTAAGCCGGCACCGGTCATTTTAACGAATTGCGCGTTCATTCGTAATTCTTCTAGGTTTTTCGTACCACAGTAGCCCATACCTGCACGTAAGCCGCCGACTAATTGATAAATGGTATCTGCCAATGGTCCTTTGTACGGAAGGCGTCCTTCAATGCCTTCTGGGACAAACTTTTTATTGTCCTCTTGGAAATAACGGTCTTTAGAGCCCTTTTCCATTGCTGCTACTGAACCCATGCCGCGGTATACCTTAAAGCGGCGTCCTTGGAAAATTTCTGTTTCTCCAGGGCTTTCTGTTACCCCTGCAAGCATGCTTCCCAGCATCACGGCATGTCCGCCTGCTGCCAAAGCTTTGACGATATCACCCGAGTATTTAATACCACCATCTGCAATAATCGTTTTCCCGTGTTTCATGGCTTCACCAGCACAGTCATAAACAGCTGTTATTTGCGGTACTCCGACACCAGCTACAACGCGTGTCGTACAAATCGAACCTGGTCCAATTCCAACCTTAACGACATCTACTCCGGCTTCGATTAAGGCCCTTGTTCCCTCTGCAGTGGCTACGTTTCCGGCGATAATCGCAAGGTTAGGGTAGGCGGCTCTAATTTGCCTTACAGTGTCTAGCACACCCTTGGAATGCCCGTGTGCGGTATCGACTACGATTACATCAACGTTAGCCTTCACCAGCTTGTCGATCCGTTTCATCGTATCGCTTGTCACCCCAACTGCAGCTCCTGCCAACAGACGGCCTTGGCTGTCCTTTGCGGAATTTGGGAACTCAATCACTTTTTCAATGTCCTTAATTGTGATTAAACCTTTTAACATTCCATGATCATCCACAAGAGGCAGCTTTTCAATTTTATGCTTTTGAAGAATTTGTTCAGCTTCCTTCAAGGTTGTCCCAACTGAAGCAGTAATTAGATTTTCCTTCGTCATGACATCAGAGATCTTGAAAGAGTAATCCTGAATAAAACGAAGGTCCCTGTTGGTGATAATGCCAACCAGACGCTGTTCCTCCATGTTGTTAACGATTGGAACACCCGAAATACGATATTTCCCCATTAGATGCTCTGCATCAAATACTTGGTGTTCAGGAGTCAGGAAAAACGGATCAGTGATAACGCCGCTTTCTGAACGCTTAACCTTTTCAACCTGTTCAGCCTGCTGTTCGATGGTCATATTCTTATGAATAATTCCAAGGCCGCCTTGGCGGGCCATAGCAATTGCCATTTCGGATTCCGTGACTGTGTCCATACCTGCACTTATAACTGGAATATTGAGCTTTACCGCAGGAGTTAACTCCACCTGCAAACTCACGTCGCGTGGCAGCACCTCTGATTTGCCAGGAATCAATAATACATCATCAAACGTTAATCCTTCTTTTGCGAACTTACTTTCCCACATATTAACAGCCTCCAGGTCAAAAAATATTATTTGTAGGTTATCAATTGGACAAAATACTGTCAAGGAAGAAATATTAGTAAGATTTTTCTGAAAAAGGTGATCTGCTTTGAATACGCCATTTAAAGGCTGGAAAAGCTACTCATGCTTTTTTTCAGCTGAATACTGTCAGCACTATTTGAAAAATAGCTATCTAAAGGCGAATATTGAGAATCCTGAACAAAAGAGCTATGAGAATGGATATGCCTTTTTATATTATCTCGAACATGGGCAAATCTATTATGAACAGGCAGAAAAAGCCCCGCTGGTTATTAAACCTATATTGCTTTTCTATGGCCTTGTCCATTTAATAAAAGCCTGCATCTTAACCGTAGATCCATCCTATCCGGAAACAACAGCGGTATTGGCACACGGTGTTTCCACCAGAAAAAGAAAAAAGCAAAATTATTTATTTTTTCAAGACGAAGTGAAATTACAAAAAAATGGACTTTTTCCATTTATGTCAGAAAAATTGTTTCACATGAAACAGCTTGAAGGGGAAAAAGTCCTAATGGAGGAATTACTACAGCTTATACCTGAACTCGATGAATTATTCTTCCTACTTATGAGGAAAAACTGCTTTGAAAAACTACATAGCAACGGCAGCCAGCTCCATATTCCCGAGAAAATACTGGATACCTATCATATGACCGGGAGTCGATTTAAAGAGTTTCTTGCCTCGAAATTTGCTAATGGGGTGGAATTCTCTGCTGATGAAGGAATCCATCTAATTTTGAATAACAATCCGGTATCAGCCATT
>NZ_AP038275.1:0-12500 GCF_055385565.1 Neobacillus sp. S1115 | reverse complement strand
TAAGTCATTGGCATTCGGAGTTTGTCTGAATTCGGTAACCCGATGAGGGCCCCTAGTCCAAACAGTGCTCTACCTCCAAGACTCTAACTACGTGAGGCTAGCCCTAAAGCTATTTCGGAGAGAACCAGCTATCTCCAAGTTCGATTGGAATTTCTCCGCTACCCACACCTCATCCCCGCACTTTTCAACGTGCGTGGGTTCGGGCCTCCATCCAGTGTTACCTGGACTTCACCCTGGACATGGGTAGATCACCTGGTTTCGGGTCTACGACTACATACTAATTCGCCCTATTCAGACTCGCTTTCGCTGCGGCTCCGTCTCTTCAACTTAACCTCGCATGCAATCGTAACTCGCCGGTTCATTCTACAAAAGGCACGCCATCACCCATGAACGGGCTCTGACTACTTGTAGGCACACGGTTTCAGGATCTCTTTCACTCCCCTTCCGGGGTGCTTTTCACCTTTCCCTCACGGTACTGGTTCACTATCGGTCACTAGGGAGTATTTAGCCTTGGGAGATGGTCCTCCCTGCTTCCGACCGGATTTCACGTGTCCGGCCGTACTCAGGATCCACTCAGGAGGGAACGAAGTTTCAACTACAGGGCTTTTACCTTCTATGGCCGGCCTTTCCAGACCGCTTCATCTACCCCGTTCCTTTGTAACTCCATGTTGAGTGTCCTACAACCCCGAAAGGCAAGCCTTTCGGTTTGGGCTGTTCCCGTTTCGCTCGCCGCTACTCAGGGAATCGCGTTTGCTTTCTCTTCCTCCGGGTACTTAGATGTTTCAGTTCCCCGGGTCTGCCTTCAATACCCTATGTATTCAGGTAAAGATACTGCTCCATTACGAACAGTGGGTTTCCCCATTCGGAAATCTCCGGATCGGCGCTTACTTACAGCTCCCCGAAGCATATCGGTGTTAGTCCCGTCCTTCATCGGCTCCTAGTGCCAAGGCATTCACCGTGCGCCCTTTCTAACTTAACCTAAAAGGTTTTACTTACTCTTAAAAATAAGAGAGAAAAACTAAAATGGCGATTACTCGGTTCTTACTTGGTTACTTCTTCTTTTACGATTATCTAGTTTTCAAAGAACGATATTGGTGGAGGATAGCGGGATCGAACCGCTGACCTCCTGCGTGCAAAGCAGGCGCTCTCCCAGCTGAGCTAATCCCCCAATATTCACTGTAAAATTAAATGGTGGGCCTAAATGGACTCGAACCATCGACCTCACGCTTATCAGGCGTGCGCTCTAACCAGCTGAGCTATAGGCCCACAAAACATATTCAAAGAGAATTAACTTCTCAAAACTAAACAAACAAAAAACAGTCAACCTTATTATCAGCCCTAAAAGGCTGCATTATCCTTAGAAAGGAGGTGATCCAGCCGCACCTTCCGATACGGCTACCTTGTTACGACTTCACCCCAATCATCTGTCCCACCTTAGGCGGCTGGCTCCTTGCGGTTACCCCACCGACTTCGGGTGTTACAAACTCTCGTGGTGTGACGGGCGGTGTGTACAAGGCCCGGGAACGTATTCACCGCGGCATGCTGATCCGCGATTACTAGCGATTCCGGCTTCATGCAGGCGAGTTGCAGCCTGCAATCCGAACTGAGAATGGTTTTATGGGATTGGCTCCACCTCGCGGCTTCGCTGCCCTTTGTACCATCCATTGTAGCACGTGTGTAGCCCAGGTCATAAGGGGCATGATGATTTGACGTCATCCCCACCTTCCTCCGGTTTGTCACCGGCAGTCACCTTAGAGTGCCCAACTGAATGCTGGCAACTAAGATCAAGGGTTGCGCTCGTTGCGGGACTTAACCCAACATCTCACGACACGAGCTGACGACAACCATGCACCACCTGTCACTCTGTCCCCCGAAGGGGAAATTCCTATCTCTAGGAGTGTCAGAGGATGTCAAGACCTGGTAAGGTTCTTCGCGTTGCTTCGAATTAAACCACATGCTCCACCGCTTGTGCGGGCCCCCGTCAATTCCTTTGAGTTTCAGCCTTGCGGCCGTACTCCCCAGGCGGAGTGCTTAATGCGTTAGCTGCAGCACTAAAGGGCGGAAACCCTCTAACACTTAGCACTCATCGTTTACGGCGTGGACTACCAGGGTATCTAATCCTGTTTGCTCCCCACGCTTTCGCGCCTCAGCGTCAGTTACAGACCAGAAAGCCGCCTTCGCCACTGGTGTTCCTCCACATCTCTACGCATTTCACCGCTACACGTGGAATTCCGCTTTCCTCTTCTGCACTCAAGTCCCCCAGTTTCCAATGACCCTCCACGGTTGAGCCGTGGGCTTTCACATCAGACTTAAAGGACCGCCTGCGCGCGCTTTACGCCCAATAATTCCGGACAACGCTTGCCACCTACGTATTACCGCGGCTGCTGGCACGTAGTTAGCCGTGGCTTTCTGGTCAGGTACCGTCAAGGTACCGGCAGTTACTCCGATACTTGTTCTTCCCTGACAACAGAGCTTTACGACCCGAAGGCCTTCATCGCTCACGCGGCGTTGCTCCATCAGACTTTCGTCCATTGTGGAAGATTCCCTACTGCTGCCTCCCGTAGGAGTCTGGGCCGTGTCTCAGTCCCAGTGTGGCCGATCACCCTCTCAGGTCGGCTACGCATCGTCGCCTTGGTGAGCCGTTACCTCACCAACTAGCTAATGCGCCGCGGGCCCATCTGTAAGTGTCAGCCGAAACCGACTTTCAACCTCCCCTCATGCGAGGGAAGAAATTATCCGGTATTAGCTCCGGTTTCCCGAAGTTATCCCAGTCTTACAGGCAGGTTGCCCACGTGTTACTCACCCGTCCGCCGCTAATCACTGGGAGCAAGCTCCCAGTGATTCGCTCGACTTGCATGTATTAGGCACGCCGCCAGCGTTCGTCCTGAGCCAGGATCAAACTCTCCAATAAAGTTGAGTTGATTAGCTCAAAAATGTTACGTTGGCTTCGTTTCAAATGAAACGAATATTATTGTTTGTTGACGTTTTTGTTTGTTTAGTTTTCAAAGGTCAATTTCTCTATCGCTCAGAAGCGACTTTATAAATATACCACCCGTCTAAGTTAAAGTCAACATGTTTTAATTATTTTTTTACTATATAAACATAATAAATTCAAAAGTACTGTTAAATACAGCAAACGGAGCACCTATTACAGTGCTCCGTTTATGTTATTCTTCATCAGAATTGAGATTCACATCTGCGTTTTCACCTGATGCGTCTTCTTCTGTTTCCTCTGTACTTTCATTTTCCTGGACTTCTTCTTTTTCTACTTTAGCTACGGTTGCCACATATTCATTCTTTTCATCGCCAAGGCTGATTAGTTTTACACCCTGTGTATTCCGGCCCATTTTAGAAATGCCGGCTACATCAATACGAATCAAGACCCCGCCTGTTGTAATCAACATCAAGTCCTCTTCGCCGGTTACCGCTCTCATCGAGACAAGCTCACCGTTCTTATCTGTAATATGACAGGTCTTAATACCTTTCCCGCCGCGGCCTTGAATGCGGTACTCAGCAGCAGCAGTCCGCTTTCCATAGCCATTTTTTGTTACAATCAGCACTTCATTATCTTCCTCAAGCACTTCCATGCCGACAACTTCATCATCACTGTCCAAGGTAATGCCTTTTACCCCTGTTGCGGTGCGGCCCATCGAACGGACATCTGTTTCCGGGAAGCGGATCAGCATACCTTTACTCGTACCGATAATAATATGCTTGCTGCCGTCAGTCATACGGGCAGAAATAAGCTCATCGCCCTCACGCAGACTTATGGCGATTAGTCCGTTATTCCGGATATGTGCAAAGGATGACAACGGTGACCGCTTGGAGACACCTTCTTTTGTGGTAAAGAACAGGAACCAATCGTCCACGAATTCTTCAACAGGGATAATTGCATTTACCCATTCACCTTTTTCGATACCCAGCAGATTGATAATCGGAATGCCTTTCGCCGTGCGGCCGTACTCCGGAATTTCGTAACCTTTGGAACGATAAACCTTCCCCTTATTAGTAAAGAAGAGAATCGTATCATGGGTTGAAGTTGTGATCAAATGCTCGACAAAATCATCCTCATTGGTGCCCATACCTTGGATTCCGCGGCCGCCGCGTTTTTGTGCGCGGTACGTGGAGACAGGGAGACGCTTAATATAACCGTTATGGGTTAATGAAATGACGATGTTTTCGCGTGGAATCAAATCCTCATCCTCAATGTTTTCAATTCCGCCTGCTGCGATCTCAGTGCGGCGTTTATCATTGAAACGTTCTTTTATTTCAAGAAGTTCTTCGCGGATAATTTCAAGGACTTTTTCCTCGTCCGCTAAAATGGCTTTTAACTCTGCAATGAGTTTTACAAGCTCCTGATATTCATCTTCAATTTTTTCTCTTTCCAAGCCTGTTAAACGCTGCAAGCGCATATCTAGGATGGCCTGGGCTTGTTTTTCTGAAAGGTTAAATTGGGTCATTAACCCTTCACGGGCGATATCTGTCGTTTGCGAGTTGCGGATTAACGTAATGATAGCGTCAATATGGTCAAGTGCGATCCGCAGACCTTCTAAAATATGTGCCCTTGCTTCGGCTTTACGCAATTCAAATGCAGTACGGCGGCGAATGACTACCTTTTGATGCTCTAAATAATAGACTAAACATTGCTTTAGACTTAGCACCTTTGGCTGCCCATTCACAAGTGCTAGGGTGTTAATTCCAAAGCTGGTTTGCAGGGCAGTCTGCTTGTATAAATTATTCAGCAGAACATTGGCGTTGGCATCCTTACGAACTTCAATGACAATCCGCATTCCTCGGCGGTCTGATTCATCGCGCAAGTCAGTGATGCCATCAATCTTTTTATCACGGACCAATTCCGCTATTTTTTCAATCAGTTTTGCCTTATTTACCTGGTAGGGAAGCTCATTAACAATAATGACCTCTTTACCATTAGACTTCTGCTCAATTTCCACTTTAGCCCTTATTGTAATGGAGCCCCGTCCGGTTTCATAAGCCTTGCGGATGCCGCTTCGGCCTAAGATGATCCCTCCAGTAGGGAAATCAGGCCCCGGGATAATCTCCATCAGCTCCTGAGTGGTAATGTCAGGGTCATGGCTGACAGCCAAGACCGCATCGATTGTCTCGCCAAGTTGATGAGGCGGGATGTTGGTTGCCATCCCAACGGCAATTCCGGTTGTACCGTTCACTAATAGGTTAGGGAACCGCGCTGGCAAGACAACCGGTTCTCTTTCCTCACCATCATAGTTATCTTGATAATCAATCGTGTCTTTGTTAATATCTCTTAATAATTCCATTGAGATTTTCGACATTCTTGATTCAGTGTAACGCATCGCCGCAGCCGCATCACCGTCAACCGACCCGAAGTTCCCGTGGCCATCGACAAGCATATAGCGATAGTTGAAATCCTGCGCCATCCGCACCATTGTTTCATAAACGGCGGAGTCACCATGCGGGTGATACTTACCAATAACATCCCCGACAATACGGGCTGACTTTTTATATGGTTTGTCCGCATGAATTCCTAGATCGTGCATAGCATAAAGAATACGGCGGTGAACCGGCTTCAGGCCATCACGAACATCCGGAAGGGCACGTGAAACGATAACACTCATTGCATAGTCAAGAAACGAAGATTTCATTTCTTGGCTAATATTAATTTCTTTTACCTGAGAATTTGGTGTTTCAGCCATAATTGGTACCTCCTATTAGGGTGTCACCTAAAATAAAAAAGGAGGATAGTGGACACCTCTACCCTTTTTCCCTTTTTTTAGCTAATAGGAAATTATAAATTTCCACAAAAATTATAATTTCCTAACGCATAAATTCAACTACACCTCTATCTTCGTCCTACCGGACCCGCCAATCGGCGAGTTTTCATTTATGTTATATATCTAAGTTTTTCACGTATTGAGCGTTTTCTTCGATAAAGTTCCGGCGTGGTTCAACCTTTTCCCCCATCAGCATATCGAAGGTGTCATCCGCTTCGATCGCATCTTCAAGACTTACCTGAAGCATCGTTCTCGTACCTGGATCCATGGTTGTTTCCCATAACTGTTCAGGATTCATTTCTCCCAAACCTTTATAGCGCTGAATATTAGGCTTAGGCTGACTTGGCAGCTCGGCAAAAATCTTGTCAAGTTCCTTGTCGTTATAGGCATATTCTATCCGTTTCCCCTGCTGCACTTTGTAAAGAGGCGGCTGGGCGATATATACATAACCCGCCTCGATAATTTTCCTCATATAGCGGTAAAAGAAGGTCAGCAGCAGCGTACGAATATGGGCGCCATCGACGTCCGCATCTGTCATGATGATGACTTTATGGTAGCGGGCTTTTCCAATATCAAAATCCTCACCAATCCCAGTGCCAATGGCTGTAATCATTGCCCGGACTTCATTATTGGAAAGAATCCGATCAAGACGAGCCTTTTCAACGTTCAGAATCTTACCGCGAAGCGGCAGGATTGCTTGGAAATGACGGTCGCGTCCTTGTTTCGCTGAACCACCTGCTGAGTCACCCTCAACGATATATAATTCGCTTTCTGATGGGTCTTTAGAAGAACAGTCTGCCAATTTCCCGGGTAAACTAGATACTTCTAGTGCACTCTTGCGGCGGGTCAATTCCCTTGCCTTTTTGGCAGCGAGCCTTGCTCTTGCCGCCATTAGACCTTTATCGACAATCTTTTTAGCAACCATCGGATTTTCTAACAAGAACTTTTCAAAATGCTGAGCAAAAACGGTATCTGTTATCGCCCTGACTTCAGAATTTCCGAGTTTTGTTTTCGTTTGCCCCTCAAATTGCGGGTCTGGATGCTTAATCGAAACAATCGCTGTCAGGCCTTCACGAACATCCTCACCGGAAAGGTTTGCATCGCTTTCTTTAATCAGATTGTTTTTCCTGGCATAATCGTTAATAACCCTCGTTAATGCCGTTTTAAAACCAGATTCGTGGGTTCCGCCTTCGTACGTATGAATATTATTGGCGAATGAGTAGATGTTATCTGTATAGCCTTCATTGTATTGCAGGGCAACCTCAACGCTGATTCCATCCTTTTCGCCCTCCATGTAGATAGGCTCTTCAAGAATGACCTCTTTTGTCCGGTTTAAATGCTCCACATAGGATTTAATTCCGCCCTCATAATGATACTCATTGCGTTTATTTTCGACACGCTTATCTTCTATGGTGATTTTGATTCCTCGGTTAAGGAATGCAAGTTCACGAAGGCGTGTTGCCAGAATGTCAAATTCATACTCAAGTGTTTCTGTGAAAATTTCTCCGTCCGGCCTAAAATGGGTGATGGTTCCGGTTTTGTCGGTTGTTCCGACCACCTTTAGTTCAGAAGCGACATTGCCGCGTTCAAATTTTATTTCGTGAATTTTGCCGTCGCGATGTACATAGACTTCAAGCTCAGTAGATAGGGCATTAACAACCGATGCACCAACACCGTGCAGTCCGCCTGAAACCTTATAACCTCCGCCGCCAAACTTTCCTCCGGCATGGAGAACTGTCATAATGACCTCAACGGCAGGTCTGCCCATTTTTTCTTGGATGTCGACTGGAATACCGCGCCCGTTATCCGTTACCGTAATGCTGTTATCTTCTTCAATCGTGACATTGATTTCGTCACAGTAACCTGCAAGTGCCTCGTCAATACTATTATCAACGATTTCCCAAACAAGATGGTGAAGCCCTTTGCCGCTTGTTGAACCGATGTACATACCCGGTCTTTTCCTTACAGCCTCCAGGCCCTCCAACACTTGTATCTGATTGGCATCATATGCCTGCTCCTGAACTGCTTTTTGATCCATTGTCACTTGATTCACCTGCACTTTCTGCCAAATAAATCCTTATTTTTTGAAAAATTATTGTGCTATTAAAATTCTTGTAAATGCATTTGGCTGGAACGTCTTTTTAACGTTCCGGAGGCTATCGGGGACAAATACACTTTGTCAAATGTAATCACAACTGATTTAAAAGGATTTTTTGAGAGGTTGATGACCTTATCCTGATGCCGCTGCAGGAATTCCCCAGCCAACTCAGAATTTTTCACACTATCTTTGTCCAATATGGAGATAATATCCTTTGCCCTAATATTGAGATCTTCCCCGATATGAATATACATGTTCCACCTCAATCTACTTTCTGAATAATACCGGACGAAACCTGGAAGGTTGAGGCTTCCTTTAATGTCTGGTGGTCTATGCCATCAACACTAGTTGTGGTAACAAAGGTTTGAACTTTACCCTGGATGGTATTTAATAAATGCGATTGCCGATAATCATCCAATTCCGACAACACATCATCCAACAGTAAAATTGGGTACTCACCAATTTCCGCCTGAATTAATTCAATTTCAGCGAGCTTTACCGACAGTGCAGTCGTCCGCTGCTGTCCTTGTGATCCGAACGTTTGCACATCTCTTCCGTTTACGAAAAACAATAAATCGTCCCGATGTGGGCCAAATAGGGTAGTACCGCGTTCGATTTCTTTTGTCTTCACCTTTCCGAACTTTTCTTCAAAGCATGTTACCATTTTCGACAAATCTTGTTCTTCTAATACCTCTACGGAAGGTTTATAGTTGATTTCAAGTGTTTCCAGGCCCCTTGATATCCCTTTATGAATCGGACCAGCCCATTTTGCAAGCAAGTGAAGGAATTCAAATCTCTTCGCAATAATCTTTACAGCAACTTGAATAAACTGCTCTGTTAAGATCTCGAGCATTGTTTGGTCCGTTTGTTTTTTTATCTGAAGCATTTTCAGATAATGATTGCGCTGTTGAAGTATTTTTTGATATTGGCTCATATCATGTAAGTAAATAGGGGATATCTGGCCAATTTCCATATCAATAAATCGCCTGCGCACCTGCGGACTTCCTTTTACCAAATTAAGATCCTCAGGAGCAAACATGACAACATTCATATTCCCGACATACTGGCTTAATTTCTGCTGCTCAATATGATTAAGTCGTGCTTTTTTTCCCTTTTTTGAAATAACTAATTGTAAAGGCAATGAGCTGTACTGTTTTTGAACCCTACCCTCTATTTTAGCATACTCCTCGTCCCAGCGAATAAGTTCTTTATCATTAGAGGTCCGGTGGGACTTAGCCATGGCCAAAACATAAATGGATTCCATCACATTGGTTTTGCCTTGAGCATTTTCACCTAATATGACATTTACTTTATTTTCAAATTCAATAAATAACTCTTCATAATTTCGATAGTTTTTTAACGATAATGCTTCAATATACATAAGACACGTCGTCCCTTTACCTATTCGGTAATCACAAATTCTCCAATACCGGGAATTTGGACTTTGTCACCGGCGCGAAGTTTCCTTCCTCTTCTTTGATCCTGTTCGCCATTTATAAACACTTCATGCTCACTTAAAAACCACTTGGCCATTCCGCCAGTAGAAATAACATCGGCAATCTGCAAAAACTGTCCCAATGTTATAAATTCCGCTTCGAGCTTTATTTTTTCAGGCATCCGCATCACCTAATTCTTAAAAAGTCTCAATACTTTATTTTACTAAAAAAACGGAACAGTTACAAAGGAAACCAAAAATAAACTTATGTTTGTCAAAAAGAAGACCGCCAGTGGAAGAAAGGCGGCCTATGAATAATAGCTTATATATGTTTAGTATGTTCTTACCGGCAAGATAAGCTGTAAAATCGTTTCATCATGAAGCGGGCGGATCAGGAATGGACGCATGGCCCCAGTAAAGCTCACTCTAATGTCCGTTCCTTCAAGAGCCTTCAACGCATCCATCATGTATTTAGCACTGAAAGAAATTTTTAAATCTTCTCCCTCAATCGATTCACTTTGGATTTCTTCGACAACCTTCCCGATTTCTGGAGTATTGGAGGAGATTTCAATGATTCCTCCCTCAATGGTAGATAGCTTAACCACATTATTTCTGCCTTCGCGTGCTAAAAGGGAAGCACGATCAATAGCATGTAAAAATTCCTTTGTGTTGACAGTGACATCCGTTTTGCTTTCATTCGGAATCAATCTTGATGTATCAGGATAGTTTCCTTCCAACAATCTTGAGAAAAATAAAAGGTGCTTTGCTTTAAACAAAATTTGATTCTCGGTAATGACAATATCAATTTGCTCATTCGAGTCATCAATAATTTTGCTAAGCTCATTCAGGCTTTTTCCTGGAATGACAACGTTGTAGCTATCACTCGTCTCCATTTCTACTTTAGCTTTGCGGAGTGCAAGGCGATGGCTATCTGTTGCAATACAGGTTAATTCGCCATTCTCAATTCGCCAGTTTACACCTGTCAAGATTGGCCGTGTTTCAGATGTGGACACCGCAAAATGAGTTTGTCTGATCATTGCCTTCAATAGGTCAGTGGCAATATGGAATTTATTATTTTCTTCAATCTGTGGCAGGTGTGGATATTCCTCTGCATCCAAACCAATCAGGTTAAATTCTGATTTACCGGAACGAATAACGGTTTGCAGGTGGTTTAATACTTCAATTTCGACAGAATCTGTTGGCAGCTTTTTCACGATTTCGCTAAAAAACTTCGCCTGCAAAACAATGGAGCCTGTTTGTTTAATTTCGACAATCTCATCGCCGGCGTCTTCTTTAGGAATAAAGGATTCAATTGAAATATCAGAATCACTTCCAGTTAAGGTTACTCCCTCGTCCGTTGTGGTGATTTTAATCCCCGTTAAGATTGGAATGGTTGTTCTCGATGTGACAGCCTTCATTACATCCTGGACACTTTGAACTAAGCGGTCGCGTTGGATTATAAATTTCATGTTTAAATCCTCCGTTTTAGGAATATTTTTAATGCAATTACATATAATATTTTTTTAAAAAAATTAGTAGAAGTACTAGTAGGGCTTGTTAACATGTGGATAACTAACTTTTTCAAAGGAAACACAGCCTATCCACATGTGGACAGACTGTGTATACATTCTCGTAAGTTATTCACAATAGGTCTAAATTTTCAACAGGTCATTTAGTTCTTTAATTTGCCGTTGCAGTTGAGAATCAGTTAGCAGCAGCTTTGAAATTTTTTCATGAGCATGAATAACAGTGGTGTGGTCACGGCCGCCAAATTCTTCTCCTATTTTCGGCAAAGAATAATCGGTTAATTCACGAGATAAGTACATCGCAATCTGCCTTGGAAAGGCAATTGACTTTGTCCGCTTTTTCGCCTTAAAGTCTTCAAGCTTAATGCTAAAATGTTCGCCAACAATCTTTTGAATATCATGAATGGTAATTACTTTTGGCTTAGAGGAAGGAATAATATCCTTCAATGCCTCCGCTGCCAGATCAGCATTGATATCCTTATTGATTAACGAAGAATAAGCGACAACTCGGATCAGTGCCCCTTCAAGCTCACGAATGTTGGAATCAATTTGATTCGCAATATACAGCATCACTTCATTAGGAATATCGAGGCCCTCTGCCTTCGCTTTCTTTCGCAAAATGGCAATTCTCGTTTCCAAATCTGGAGGGGTGATATCTGTGATTAAGCCCCACTCAAAGCGTGAACGCAAGCGGTCCTCCAAGGTTGGAATTTCTCTTGGCGGCCGGTCACTGGAAATGACGATTTGCTTACTTTCTTCATGAAGGCTGTTAAAGGTATGGAAAAATTCCTCCTGGGTTGATTCTTTTCCAGCCAAAAACTGAATATCATCTATAAGGAGGACATCCACGTTTCGATATTTATTGCGGAAATTCTCAGCCTTGTTGTCACGAATCGAGTTAATAAATTCATTTGTAAATTTTTCTGATGATAAATAAACTACTTTAGCTGAAGGATTATGGTCTAAAACATAATGGCCGATCGCATGCATTAAGTGCGTTTTTCCTAATCCGACGCCTCCGTAAATAAATAAGGGATTGTATGCTTTGGCCGGGGCTTCCGCAACGGCAAGCGAAGCAGCATGGGCAAAGCGGTTTCCGGATCCAATTACAAAAGTATCAAATATATATTTTGAATTTAAAATATTGGAAGGAAAATCGTTATGCTCATCATCCTTTTTCGCCTTTTTTGGCGGTGTCGGGATTTCAAGCTCCTCTTCCTTCTGATTTTGCGGAATGATAAACTTTACAGCTAATTCTTCCCCTGTAATATCGTAAAGAATTCCTGAAATTAGCTGAGAATAGCGTTCCTCCAGCCAATCGCGGGCAAACTCATTTGGCGCTGTGATGACAAGCAAATCGCCCTGAAGGGAATGAGCCTTTGTTGATTTTAGCCAAGTATCAAAGCTTGGTTTGCTGATTTTTTTCTCTATATTGGCAAGGGCCGCATGCCAAAGATCCGCAATATTTTCCACTAGTTTCCCTCCTTTTTATTTAAATACTCCGATGACGTTAAACTCCTAAGAAACGTTATCTATTTGAATTATTCATCTCTCATTCGGTGCAATATTGGGTATGAAAAATTTTTTCATCCGTAAGTACAACCTATTAATTTATTAAAATATGAACAGTGCTTGTGGAAAACATATAATAAGGAAATAATGTGGAGTTTCGA